>NZ_CP121355.1:2062500-6681133 GCF_029674625.1 Mesorhizobium sp. WSM4906 | reverse complement strand
GCCGTCCCCTCCGACGATAGTTGCTGGGAATGGGAGTTCGCCCGCTATCTCCCTTTCGATGCCGCTCTGCATGATCAAGTTCCTTGTCTTCTCGTACCCTTTTCCGCCGGGAGTGCGCCTCCTGCACCCTGGGTCCGGCGACGTTTTCCGCAGCGTCTTCATCGCCGCCGCCGGCGATATAGTCGCAACGTTGCGCAAGGGACCTGTGCCGGCTCTTGCAAGCCGGCTGATCATGCCAAGACAATACGACACCGTCCGGCGAATACGCCGGCCCAACGTCGACTGCCATGTACAATTACGCCAGTCCCCTACCCATCGAAGAGACAAACCAAGCCGCACGCGGAATTGCTCCGCGTCATGAATTCCGCCATTTTTTGCTGGCCGATTCAGGCTGGGTCAAGGGCAAGTGCCCGTCCCTTCGATGAATGGACATTACCGAAATCGCTGTGGATAGGGCAAGGCCACGTCTAACTGATTTTTAACGAATCTGGTTACCGGAGACGTGTTCGAAGCAGGTGCCGTCGCGGCACATTTTGATAAAGCCATTGTGATTCAAACCCTTTTCCGGCGAATGTGAAAAAGGCCACACCTTCGGAAATTTTCTGAAATAATTCTCTTGACAGCTACTTGTCCCCCGCCGCCCCTCCGCAGGTTGAACAAGCTGTGGACGACCGTCTGTAACTTATTGAAAAATATCTGGAATTTGTGACAGGCTAACTTACGGCCATAGCCGCATTCAGCGGGCGTCGATATCTGCGATTATGTATATGCCGGCAAAACATTCGCAACTTCGAAATTCGGCCTGAGCGTCGTTATGCACGCGTTCTTTTTAAGTACTTGCCGGCAAACGAAAAAACCCGGCCTGTGCGGCCGGGTTCAAGGATAACGGTTCTAAATGGAAGTCGGTCAGGCCGACAGCACCTTGACCCGCTGGGCCAGCCGCGAAACCTTGCGGGAAGCCGTGTTCTTATGGATGACGCCCTTGGTTGCGGCGCGCATCAATTCCGGCTCCGCGGCCTTGAAGGCCTCCAGCGCCGCGGCCTTGTCGCCGGCGGCAAGCGCCTCTTCGACCTGGCGGACATAGGTGCGGACGCGCGACCGGCGGTTCTTGTTGATCGCCGCGCGGCGGGCGATCTTGCGCGTTGCCTTTTTGGCCGAAGACGTATTGGCCATGATGCCTCTCTTCTGATCTGGTGGGCGCCAGCGGGGTGCCGCAGGGCGCAAAAAACAAACGGGCAGCCACAGGCCGCCTCGGTTGATGCGGCTTATAGTTCAGCTTTTCCGGCGCGTCAACGCTGCTTGGCGGTCTTTTTGGCAGCCTGGAGCGCGTCGCGTCGAAACGCACGACGCTCTCCGGGGCCTTGTCTTATACATGTCGTTTCCCAACCGCCGTGCATCTTGGGGAGACACGCATCAGCGGTTGGTGAAATTCGGCTTCCGCTTCTCGACGAAGGCGGCCATGCCTTCCTTCTGGTCGTCGAGCGCAAACAGCGAATGGAACAGTCGGCGTTCGAAGCGCAGTCCTTCGGCGAGCGTCGTTTCATAGGCCCGATTGACGGCTTCCTTTGTCATCATCACGGATGGCAGTGAAAACTCGGCGATCTTCGCCGCCGCCTTTAGCGCTTCCTCGACGAGCTCGGCGGCCGGCACCACCCGTGAAACCAGTCCGCAGCGCTCGGCTTCGGCGGCGTCCATCATGCGCCCGGTCAGGCACATGTCCATCGCCTTCGACTTGCCGACGAAGCGGGTCAGCCGCTGCGATCCGCCCATGCCCGGCATGACGCCGAGCGTAATTTCGGGCTGGCCGAACTTTGCATTGTCGGCGGCGATGATGAAGTCGCACATCATCGCCAGCTCGCAGCCGCCGCCAAGCGCATAGCCGGCCACCGCCGCGATGATCGGCTTGCGCGCACGCGTGAGTTCCTCCCAGCCGACGAAGAAATCCTGCGTATAAGCGTCGACGAAGGAGATCGCCTGCATTTCCTTGATGTCGGCACCGGCCGCGAAGGCCTTCTCCGAACCCGTAAGGACCATCGCGCCGATGCCGGCATCGGCGCCGAACGCGTTCACCGCGGCCACGATCTCCGCCAGCACCTGCGAATTCAGCGCGTTGAGCGCCTTCGGCCGGTTCAGCGTGATCAGCCCGACCTTGCCGCGTGTTTCCACGAGAATGGTTTCGTAGGCCATGGCATCGTCTCCTCGCTTCGGTTGCGGAGACCGGTCTAGCTCACCGCTGACAGGTCCGGCAATAGAAGGTCGAGCGGCCGCTTTGCACGATGCGCTCGATATGGCCGCTGCAGCGTGGTTTCGGACATGGCTCGCCTTCTCGGTCATAGACGGCGAAGGAATGCTGGAAATAGCCAAGCGACCCGTCTGTCTGGACATAGTCGCGCAGCGAGGATCCGCCGGCGGCGATCGCGTCGGCGATGACTGAGCGGATCGCCTCGGCCAGGCGTCCGCATTGCTCTTTCGCTTTCTTGCCAGAGCCGGCGATGGTACCGGCTTCGCGCAACGGCGACAGGCCGGCGCGCCACAGCGCCTCCGACACATATATGTTGCCGAGCCCGGCGATCAGCCGCTGGTCGAGCAGTGCCGCCTTGAGCGGCGACCTGCGGCCCTTGAGCAGCGAGGCGAGCAGCGGGCCGTCGAGCGCATTGCCGGTCGGCTCGATGCCCAGCCCCGCCAGCATCGGATGCGTGTCCGGCGCCCCTTCGGCAAACAGCATGAAGCCGAAACGGCGCGGGTCGTTGAAGATGATGCGCGACCGCTCGCCCTTCGGCGACTGGACATCGAACACGACATGGTCGTGCGCGCCGTTCTTCGAGCGCTCGTGATGGAAGGTGCCGGGGGTGCCGCTGCCCTCGGCGGTTTCGACGCGGAACGATCCCGACATGCCGAGATGGCAGATCAGGACCGGTCCGTCCTCGATATGCATCGTCAGATATTTGGCGCGCCTGCCAAGCGCCGTCACGGTCTTGCCGGCAAGCCTCTCCGAAAACCGCTCTGGAAAAGGAAAGCGAAGGTCGGGCCGTCGCGCCTCGACGTTGACGAGCCGCGCCCCTTCCAGAACCGGTTGCAGGCCGCGCCGGACCGTCTCGACTTCAGGCAGTTCTGGCATGGCCGCCTATCGTTGCAAGGAAAGAGGTGCCGTGGCGGCCGGGCGCAAGGCCGAGGTGATCCGCGACGGTTTCGCCTATATCGGCGAAGGTCGGCCTGAGCCCGATGTCGCCACCCTTCAGCCCGGGCCCGATGCCGATCACCGGAACGCGTTCGCGCGTGTGATCGGTGCCGCGCCAGGTCGGATCATTGCCGTGGTCGGCGGTGAGGATGAGCAGGTCGCCCGGCTTGATGCGGGACAGCGCTTCCGGCAGCCGGCGGTCGAAGGCCTCGAGCGCCCAGGCATAGCCGGCGACATCGCGTCGGTGGCCGAACTCGGTGTCGAAATCGACGAAATTGGCAAACACCAGGTCGCCTTCGCCGGCGTCGTCCATGGCACCCAGCGCCTGGTCGAACATCGCCATGTTGCCACCAGCCTTGCGGACCTCCGAGATGCCGCGATGGGCGAAGATGTCGCCGATCTTGCCGACGGCGATGATCTTGCTGCCGCACTCCGTCAGCCGGTCGAGCAAGGTCGGCTCCGGCGGCGGCACGGCATAGTCGCGGCGGTTGTGGGTACGCTGGAAGGTGGCTCTCGTCTCGCCGACGAAGGGCCGCGCGATCACCCGCCCGATCTTGAGCGGATCGACCAGCCGGCGCACCGTCAGGCAAAGCTCGTAGAGCCGCTCCAGGCCGAAATGCGTCTCGTGCGCAGCGATCTGCAACACGGAATCCACCGAGGTGTAGCAGATCGGCTTGCCGGTGCGGATATGCTCCTCGCCGAAGCGCTCGATGATCTCGGTTCCGGGCGCGTGACAGTTGCCGAGGATGCCCGGCACCTTGCCTTCGCGGATGATCGCGTCGGTCAGCCCGGCAGGGAAGGCCGGCACGGTGTCGGGAAAATAGCCCCAGTCGAAACGCACGGGCAGGCCGGCAATCTCCCAGTGGCCCGACGGCGTGTCCTTGCCGCTCGAGACCTCCTGGGCAGCGCCGTGGAAGGACGAGGCCAGCAGCGGCGTGTCGGCGTCGAGCCTCAGTCCGGTTGCTGTATGCGCCGCGCGGGCAAGCCCAAGCGAGGCCATGTTGGGCACCGCGAGCGGCCCGCTGCGCAAGCCTTCACGATCCGCGCGGCCGTCGGCGCAGGCCTGCGCGATATGCCCGAACGTGTCGGCGCCGGCATCGCCATAGCGCTCGGCATCGGCCGCTCCGCCGATGCCGAAGGAATCGAGAACGAACAGGAAAGCCCGCGCCATGAAGTGCCATCTCGCCCTAGGATTTTGCTTTTGAAGCATGATCGTCTCCGAAAAGTCTGCAACTTTTCGGGATCATGCTCCGGGCAGCCAGACATAAGCTTCCGCGGCGGCGTTGGCAAATCGGAAACCAAACCGCAACGGCTTGGCGCCATAGTCGTGCAAATCGGGCGAAAACGCCGGCGGGAGAGCGGCAAGCATGGGCAAGGCTGGAAAATCCGCGGCAAGCCGGGCGTTGAGGACGTGCGCGGCGGCTCTCGCGGTGCTCTCGGGGACCTTGCCGGCGCGCGCCGACTGGCGCGACGACATCGGCACGTTCCGCATCGGCATCGTCGCCGAGCCCGGAGGCGGCAACACAGTTCCCGGTCTGGCGCGCTTGACGGATGCCTATACGAACGCTCTCGGCATGAAGGTGGAGTTCGTGGTTGCCCGCGACTATGCGGCGCTGATCCAGGCGCAGGCGAGTGGCCGCGTGCAATATGCGGTCTATTCGGCGCTTGCCTATGCCGCGGCCTCGGAGCGCTGCGGTTGTGTCGAGCCGCTGGTGGCGCCGGTCGACACCGATGGTGCCGTCGGCATTCGTTCCGTGCTGCTGACGCGCGACGGCAAAGTGCCGGACCTCGCGGCGATGGCCTCGCACCGGATCGCGATCGCGCCCGCCGACAATGTCGGCGGTTCCCTGCTGCCGCTGACCGGGCTCTCAGGCGAAGGTGCGAAGATTGCGGAGGACTCACCCTTCCTGGCGCGCGCTCCTTCGGCAACCGCGGCCGAGGCGATGCTCGGCGACGGTGAAGCCGACGGCCTGTTCGGCTGGGAGCCTGTCAGTGCCGACGGCCAGCCTACCAACACGGGCGGCACGATCGTACGGCTCGAGGCCGCCGGCGTCCCGAAGACATCGCTTCGGTTGCTATGGACCTCGGCTCCGCTGCGATACGGACCTCACGCCGTGCGCAGCGATCTCGATGCCGAAGCCAAGCGCCGGCTCGCCGTGTTTCTGACCAATCTCAAGTCGCTGACGCCGGACGTCTACGATCTTTTGGAATCGACGCATTCCGGCGGATTCGAGCTGGCCGTGTCGAAGGACTATGCAACGGCGCTGGCCATCGTGCGACGGGAAGCGGGCGGTCGGGAATAATCCCTCAGCAGTCGGTGCAGGGGACAGTGGGGCCGCGGCGCGGTCGCAGATAGTATGTCTCGCCCATCGGTATGTTGTTGAAGACCGAGGTCAATCCAAGCGCCTTCGATTCGTCGGCCGACCAGGTGATCATCGCCTCGTAGCCGAGGTCGCTTTCCACCCGCACGAGGAAGGTGTTGCGGATATTCAGCGTCGACGGAACGGGGGTGGGATCGTCCTTCTTTGCGTCGGCGCTATAGGTGGTGCCTGCGAGCTTGCGCGACCAGGCCACCTTTGCCTGGGGCGACGCCTGGTCGCTGATCTGGATGCCGGTGATGATGATCGTCGGCGTGGAGCGGTTGTAGGGCTGCAGCGTCGAGGTGCCGATCTTCATGATCGCATCGAGATCCGCTTTCGTGACCGTTGTCTGCTGCGTGACGAGGTCCGCCACCATGCTGCCGATGCGGCTGACCTTCTTGCTGGTCTCGATCGCCTGCGAGGCTTCCATCGTGATGAAATACATGATGAGCAGCACCGGCGCGATGAATGCGAACTCGATTGCCGCGACGCCGCGGCGATCGCGGAAAAGCCGCGCCGCAATGGCCGAAATTCCCCTGTGTGCCCCCGCACGGTACATTTTACCTCCACCCGCCGCAGTCTCAGCCGCCGAGCAGTCTCAATTGTCGAATGGTTCGTTCTGCCAGGTCACGGACGCGAAATGCAGCGTGTCGCCGTCTATATTGGCCATCTGCTTGGCCAGAAAATCGGTCATGACCGGCCATTTGTAGAAGACACGCAGCATGTTCTTCGTTTCCGCCAGCCCGGGTGATACCCCGAAAGGCATTGAGTTCGTGCCTTGCGTCAGCACGATCTGGCCGTCCACGATCTTGAAGCTCGCCGTGGCGGCGTCGGCAAAGGTCGGATATTCGCGCAGGTCCACCTGCAGGCGTTCAAGACAGTTGCCGGTGACGATGATGGCCATCCCGTCGCAGATCTGCTGCTTGATCGAGGCTTCGGTCACATTCGCCTTCTTGAGCTGCCCGGTCCTGAGCTGGCGCGCGACGTCATCGGTGATGTTGGCCATCACCTCCTGGCCGGCGAACGAGATGCAGCTTTCGAGGATGGCGAAGACTAATAGGGCGAAGGGCATGGCAAGCAGCGCGAACTCTATGACTGTGCTGCCGCGCCTGTCGCTGAAGAAGCCATGGCGAGACTTTGCCCTTGCCTTGCCGTCCATGCCGCCCTCGGGTGTCGGATCCTTGCTCATGTCCCGTTCCTGCCGATCCCTTGCAATGCCGGCGGCAACATAGCGAAAAACCCATTGAGGCCCGGTTTGGATGAGCGTTAAATTCGACGGACGACCTTTAACCCGCCATTAACGTCGCGGCGCTTGCCGGCGTCGGCCTTCAATGGCCGGCGTTCATTTCGGTCTCGGACGTTTTCTCAGCTTCGCTCTTGTACGAGCTTTCGCAATAGGGAGTGCAGGACATTGTCTGGACTTCGGCACGCCTGTAGATGCGCACCGATGACGCGGCTTGCCGCACGACCGTCACCTGCTCGTCGATGATCGGGCTGCCATCGGAGTCGAGCACGACCAGATTGGTGACGCCGAAACCCTTGCCGGTGAGGACGACCGTCGAGGCGTCTTGCACGGCGGCGTCGGCGATTGCCGGATTGCCTATGACGATCGTGTCGGCGGCACGCGACAACTTGACGATCTTTGCCTGATTCATGGTGACCTCGATGCCGGCGCCGGCCCTGGCCGGCACGACGAAAGCGGCAACTGCCAGCAGCGCGACGACTGGAAATGGCGATCTCGACAAGGTCATTGAGGCGCTCCGGAGCGGCAGACTGTTCAACGGAACATGAACGAAATTGGTGAACCGACGGTTAAACGCTGCATGGCTGCGATAAGGATTGGTCGACTCGAGAGCCATGAGCCAGCAGCATATGCTGTTTTAGCAAAGCAGCGCGTGGCTGGATCTCCGCGCTTTTCCTTCCCGTCGGTCCGCCTTTCGACGCTTAGGTCACGGTTAACCAAGCAACGGGTTCGCCCCCGGAAAGGAATCGGTAAGGGTATTTATTAAGCCGATTGAAAGGGCTTCTCCCTAAATTCGCAACATCCGATCAACCGGCAAGAGAAGTTGACGGAAGTGCTGTAACACGTGGAGTAGGAGCTCTCGAATGTCTAACCTCATCGCACGTTTCGTGAAAGACGAATCCGGCGCGACCGCCATCGAATACGGTCTGATCGCCGCTCTCATCGCGCTCGCCATCATGGTCGGCGCCGGCCAGCTCGGCACCGCACTGAATGCCAAGTTTGTTGCGATTGCCAACGCGGTCTCGACTGGCAAAGCTCCGTGATAAGCTGCGGAATCAGTTGCTTTTCGTATAGAAGGGCCGCTCGCGGCCCTTCTATCATTTGGTAGGCGATTTCGAATATCCATATCATCAATCGTTAATCCAGAATACCTAAGTTGCAGCTGGTAAACCGCACGCACAGGCACTATCATGCTTGAAGCCGCGATCTTCGTCGTCTTTCCTTTCTGCATGCTGTTTGCGGCGATCTCAGACACGCTGTCCATGACGATCGCCAACCGCGTGCCTGTGCTGCTTCTGGCGACATTCGCTCTGGTGGCTCCGTTGACCGGGATGGACTGGGCAACCTATGGCGGGCATTTCGCGGCCGGTGCCCTGGTGCTGGCGGTGACTTTCGGCCTGTTCGCGCTCGGCGGCATGGGCGGCGGCGACGCCAAGCTGCTGGCGGCGACCGCGGTATGGATGGGGCTCAACATCAATCTCATCGGCTATCTGGTAACCTCGACGTTGATCGGCGGCCTGCTGACGATTGCCATTCTGGCTTACCGGAAATCGCCGCTCGCGGCCTACACCGGCCATAACCGTTTCCTGCGCCATTTCGCAGACGAGCGCGCAGGCATTCCCTATGGCGTGGCACTTGGTCTCGGCGGGCTTCTCACCTTCCCGGATTCTCCGCTGATGGTCTGGGCGCTGGATAGGCTCACCGCCTAACTGGTTCGCAGCAGGCTTCTCGGGGCGGCTTGGCCGCCTTTTTTCGTTAACGGCAAGCGGTTCCGTCTAATTTGAGTAAACCTTAAATTAATCACGATCGTAAGCATTGCATTAACCTTGTTTTGACGATTGCGGCTGCAAAGTCCGGCCTGGCTAGGTGGTTTGCCTTGAGGCGAAGGGTTCGGACGAATGCCAGCATCCCGACTGATTATTCTGGGCGTGGCAGTGGCCGCGGCGGGCGGCGCGGGTTATGTCGCAAAGAACATGGTGGTGGCGCCGCCGCCTCGGGTCGTTGTCGACGCTCCCAAGCAACCGGCGATCGCGTTGCAGGATGTCTTGGTGCTTTCCGGCGATGTCGCGATGGGCAGCCAGCTCGGCGACAACATCAACTGGGAGCAGTGGCCGGCCAGCGGCGTCAACGCCAATTTCATCACCCGTGCCGCCGAACCTGACGCGGCCGAAAAGCTCAAGGGCTCGGTGGCGCGCGTGGCCATGTATACCGGCGAGCCGTTGCGGCGCTCCAAGCTGGTCGGCGAAGGGCAGAGCTTCATGTCGTCGATCCTGCCGTCCGGCATGCGCGCCGTCGCGACCGCCATATCGGCCGACACGTCGGCGGGCGGCTTCATCCTGCCCAATGATTTCGTCGACGTCATCATGACCCGGCGCGCCGACACCGGTAACGGCGGCAGCGGCTTCAACACCGAGACCATCCTCAAGAACATCCGCGTCCTGGCCATCGACCAGACCATCCAGGAAGACGAAGAAGGCAAGAAGACCAGGGTCGGCCAGACCGCGACGCTGGAACTGACGCCGCAGCAGGCGGAGATCATCACGGTGGCGCAGCAGATGGCGGACCGCCTGACATTGGCGCTGCGTCCGATCGTGGACACGAATGAGAAGAACCTGGGCGAGTCCGACTATCTGGTGAACGGCAACGGCCGGCGCGGCACGGTACGGCTGATCAAGTCGGGCGAAGTTTCCGAAGTGGGAGCAAGGAAATGAGGCTAAACGGCAAACTGCCCGTCATGGCAGCAGCGGCAATCGGCCTGTTCCTGCTCGGCACCAATGCGCCAGGCCTCGACGAGGCCAAGGCCGCGAACAGGTCGGCGGGCGTGACGGCCTCCGTCGCCACGCAGCGCGTCAAGCTCGGTCTCAACAAGTCGGTGGTCATCGATCTGCCGAACGACGCCTACGACATCCTCGTCGCCAATCCGGCGGTCGCCGACGCGGTGACGCGCACGGCGCGCCGCATATATCTGTTCGGCAAGGCGGTCGGCGAGACCAACATCTTCGTCTTCGGCCCCAATGGCGAGCAAATCGCCAGCCTCGACCTGGCGGTCGAGCGCGACGTCGCCGGACTGGAAGACTATCTCAAGCGCTTCCTGCCGACATCGGAGATCAAGGTTGAGCTGCTGAACGACAACGTGATCCTCACCGGTACGGTGGACACGCCGCTCGATGCCAAGCGCGCCGTCGACCTGGCGACCATCTTCGTCTCGGGCGGTGAAGCCACGACCGGCCAATATTCGCAGACGGCCGCCGGCGGATCGGCCAATGGCGGCGTCGATATCAACAATCCCGACGCCGAACGTCGCGTCTCCAAGATCGTCAATCTGCTGCAGATCATCGGCGACGATCAGGTCACGCTGAAGGTGACGGTGGCCGAAGTAAGTCGCTCGGTGATGAAGCAGCTTGGCGTCAACATGATGGCCACCGGCGGCAGCAACGGCATTTCCTGGGGCGCGCTCAGCGACCCTTTCACTGGTCTCGGCAAGCCGCTGTCGAACGCGGGCCTCAATATCAGTGCGTCCGGGCTGCAGTCCTATATCAACGCAATGGAGCAGTCGGGCGTCATGAAGACCTTGGCCGAGCCTACCTTGACCGCCGTGTCTGGGGAGAAAGCGACCTTCAAGGTCGGCGGCGAATACAACATGGTGACCAACGTTTCCGCCAACGTCTCCAACGACAACCAGACAGGTCTGAAGACGTATAGTGTCGAGAAGATTGAATACGGCATCGGATTGGAGTTCCAGCCGGTGGTATTGTCACCCGGCCGTATCAGTCTGAAGGTGAGGACGTCGGTTTCCGAACCGACAACCGAGGGTTCCGTGTCGGCATCCACGGACAATAGAAGTATCGGCATGAACGCCTTGTCGCTGCGCAAGCGTCTGGCCGACACGACGGTGGAATTGCCTTCCGGCGGTTCGATGATGATCGCAGGTCTCGTGCGCGACGACGTCAGGCAGGCCGTCAACGGACTGCCTGGGCTCACCAAGATTCCCGTGCTCGGCGCGCTGTTCCGCAGCCGCGACTTCGTGCGCAACGAGAGCGAGCTCGTCATCATCATCACGCCCTATCTGGCGCGGCCGGTGGCACGCAATGAATTGGCCAAGCCCGATGACAATTTCAACCCGCCGAGCGACGGCGCCGGCATGTTCCTCGGCCGCGTCAATCGCGTCTACGGCACCATGCAGACCGACAGGCCGGCCGGCCGTTACCACGGCGTCGTCGGTTTCATCTACAAATGAGCGGGAAAGCGGACATGTCTCAGTCAGCATCGAAGGCCATGACGATCGCGGCGGCAACATCCGGCCGCGGACGTTTCCGTCGGGCGGCTCCTGTCCTGGCGATCGCCCTTGCGGCATCGCTCGCCGGATGCGCCAACTTCCATCGCGACAGCATTACGGTGGGCTCCATTCCCGACGACTACCGCACCAATCATCCGATCGTCATCGCCGAGAAGAACCAGAAGATCGACCTTCCGGTCGGCGCCGGCGATCGCGGCATGACCGGTTCGCAACGCGACGCGCTGCTCGGCTTCCTCGACGGTTACGACAGGAGCGCCGCCCCGGCACTGACGATTGCGGTTCCGGTCGGATCTGCCAACCAGCTTGCCGCCCAGGCGGCCAGCCGCGACTTTGCCCGGCTTGCCATGGCTGCCGGTGTGAAGCGTAACCGGATCGTCATGACGTCTTACCAGTCCGCCGTGCCTGAAGCCTCGGCGCCTGTCCGCGTCGCCTTCGTCGCCGTGCAAGCTCAGACCGACAAATGCGGGCGTTGGCCGAACGACCTTACGGAAACGTCGGAGAACAAGCATTACGCCGATTTCGGCTGCTCCTATCAGAACAACCTTGCCGCCCAGATGGCCAATCCCAACGATCTGCTGGGGCCGCGCAAGCAGTCCGACATCGACGCCGAAAATCGCAGCAATGTGATCGATGTCTATCGCGCCAGAGGCATTTCGGACGAGTTCCTCGGCAATTCGGAAGTGACGTACTGAGCCGCGCCGGATGGCGGAAAGAGCATGACGATGAGCAATCTTGCCTACGACACGCCCTCGGATACCGGCGATCTCTCGCAACAGGACATCGCCGCCATGCAGGCGCTGCGCCCGGTGCCGCGCATTTCGATCCAGGCCTTCTGCGAGACCGACGGTGTCGCCAATCCCATCGAGCGCGCCGGCGAGGATCGCCGCATGGCCAAGGCCCATCTCAAGGTCCACATGGGCGGCATCGCCACCGCGATCGAATTCTACCAGTCGGCGCCGACACCCAACCTGATCATGCTGGAATCGCGCAGCGAGCCGAAACAGCTGCTCGAGCAGCTCACTCAGCTCGCGGAGTATTGCGATCCGTCCTCGAAGGTCGTGGTCATCGGCCATTACAACGATGTCGGCCTCTACCGTGAGCTTATCCGCTCCGGCATTTCCGAATATGTCATCGCGCCTGTATCGATGACCGACATCGTCAGCGTCGTGTCGTCGATCTTCGTCGATCCCGAGTCCGATCCGATCGGCCGCTCCATCGCCTTCATCGGCGCCAAGGGCGGCGTCGGCTCCTCGACGATCGCCCACAATGTCGCCTGGGCGATATCGTCATTGTTCAAATCGGAGGTCGTGGTCGCCGATCTCGACCTCGCCTTCGGCACCGCCAACATCAATTTCGACCAGGACCCCGCGCAGGGTATCGCCGAGGCAGTGTTTTCGCCCGAGCGCGTCGACGAAGTCTATCTCGACCGCCTGCTCGCGCAGTGCGCCGAGCATTTGTCGCTGCTGGCGGCACCCTCCACGCTCGAGCGCGTCTACGATTTCGATCCGGACGCCTTCTCCCAGGTCATCGAAACGGCGCAGCGCAGCGCACCTTTGCTCGTGCTCGACGTTCCTCATATCTGGAGCGGTTGGACGAAGAGCACGCTGATCAAGGCCGACGAGATCGTCATCACGGCCACACCCGAGCTGGCAAATCTTCGCAACACCAAGAATATGGTGGACATGCTGAAGCGGCTGCGTCCGAACGACCCGCCGCCGAAGCTGATCATCAACCAGGCAGGCGTTCCGAAACGGCCGGAGATCGCCGCATCGGATTTTTCCGAACCGCTCGGCATCACGCCGATGGCGGTGATCAATTTCGAGCCGCTGCTGTTCGGCAACGCGGCCAACAACGGCCGCATGCTTGGCGAGATGGACGCCAAGAGTCCGGTCGTGGGCACGATCAATGAAATCGCGCATGTGCTGACCGGGCGCAGCGAGATCAAGGCGAAGAAGAGGGCAGGCCTGGGCTCCATCCTCGGCAAGCTCTCGCGCAACAAGAAGTGACGCTCGCAGAGCGGCATCGGGTAGTCGATCATGTTTGGTAAACGAGGCACAGACGACGGCAGCCGGGCAGCTCCCGAATTCCGTCCGCCAGCACCTCCTCCCGCCGCTCCCGGTCCGACCGGGACGATGGCTCTCGATCGGTCGCCCGCGTCGGTGCCCGGCATGCCTGCCCCGGCGCCCGCCCGCCGTCCGGTGGAGGCGCCGCCGATGGCGCCAGAGCCGCCGAGAAGGGTCCAGCGCGAGCGCAGCGAAACCTACTACGACACCAAGAGCCAGGTGTTTTCCGCGCTCATCGACACGATCGACCTGTCGCAGCTCGCCAAGCTCGATCCGGAAAGCGCGCGCGAGGAAATCCGCGACATCGTCAACGACATCATCGCGATCAAGAATTTCGTGATGTCGATCTCCGAGCAGGAAGAGCTGCTCGAGGACATCTGCAACGACGTGCTCGGCTATGGACCGCTGGAGCCGCTGCTCGCCCGCGACGACATCGCCGACATCATGGTCAACGGCTCCAAGAACGTCTACATCGAGGTCAACGGCAAGGTCGAGCCGACCAGCATCCGCTTCCGCGACAACCAGCAGCTGCTCAACATCTGCCAGCGCATCGTCAGTCAGGTCGGCCGCCGCGTCGACGAATCGAGCCCGATCTGCGACGCGCGCCTTCCCGACGGCTCGCGCGTCAACGTGATCGCGCCGCCGCTCTCCCTCGACGGCACCGCGCTCACCATCCGCAAGTTCAAGAAGGACAAGCTGACGCTCGACCAGTTGGTCAAGTTCGGCGCCATCTCGCCGCAAGGCGCCGAGATCCTCAAGATCATCGGCCGCGTCCGTTGCAATGTCGTCATCTCGGGCGGCACCGGCTCGGGCAAGACGACGCTGCTCAACTGCCTGACCAACTACATCGATCGCGAGGAGCGGGTCATCACCTGCGAGGACTCGGCCGAGCTGCAGCTGCAGCAGCCGCACGTGGTTCGTCTCGAAACCAGGCCGCCCAATCTCGAAGGCGAGGGCGAGGTGACCATGCGCGACCTCGTCAAGAACTGCCTGCGCATGCGGCCCGAACGGATCATCGTCGGCGAGGTGCGCGGGCCGGAAGTGTTCGACCTGCTGCAGGCGATGAACACCGGCCATGACGGTTCGATGGGAACCATCCACTCCAACAGTCCGCGCGAATGCTTGAACCGTATTGAATCGATGATCGCCATGGGCGGCTATTCGCTGCCGCAGAGAACGGTTCGCGAGATCGTCGTCGGCTCGGTCGACGTCATCATCCAGGCGGCTCGCCTGCGCGATGGCTCGCGCCGCATCACCCACATCACAGAGGTGATCGGCATGGAAGGCGACGTCATCATCACCCAGGATCTCGTCCTCTACAACATCAAGGGCGAAGACTCGAACGGCCGCCTGATCGGCGAACATGTCTCCACCGGCATCGGCCGGCCGCATTTCTGGGATCGTGCCCGCTACTACGGCGAGGAGCAGCGTCTCGCCAATGCGCTCGAGGCCATGGAGAAACGTGCTGACTAGAGCAATTCCAGGAAAAGTGCATAGCGGTTTTCCGTCCGGAATTGCGTAAAAACAAATATTTAGAGCGGGTCAGCGACTGCTGAACCGCTCTAGTGCATCTGGAGGCGTAGGGGCCCAGGTCGATGTTCGGGATTGACACCACGGTTCTGGCTTTCGTCGTGCTAGCCGGCCTCAGCGCCGGCGCGATGGCCTATGCTTTCCTGTTCACGCGCATCGACAACGAAAAGCAGGCCGGCAAGCGGCTTGAAGCAATCAAGACGGCAGAGACCGACCGGTCGGTGGTAAAGGCTACGCGCGACCGGGCCGCGGAAGCGGTCAGGCGGCGCAAGACCCTTCAGGATTCGCTCAAGCAGCTCGACGAGAAGCAGAAAACCAGCGACCGCAACATCAAGAAGCCGCCGCTGAAGGCCCAGATCCGCCAGGCCGGCATGACGGTTCCCATCGAGCGCTTCTACATGTACTCGGTGATCTGCGGCATCGCGCTGACCTTCCTTGCCTATCTCGCCGGAGCGCCGTTGCTGGTCCTGCCCGGCGCGCTCTTGGCCGGGGCCCTCGGCCTGCCGCGCTGGTTCGTCTCGTTTCGCCGCACGCGCCGGGTGAAGGCTTTCCTGGAGGAGTTCCCGAACGCACTCGACATCATCGTGCGCGCGGTGAAATCCGGTCTGCCGCTGAACGATGCGATCCGCCTGATCGCCAACGAATCTCCGGAGCCGGTCCGCTCCGAGTTCCGCCGCATCGTCGATTCCCAACAGATGGGTCTGTCGATCCCGGATGCCACGCTGCGCATGTCCGAGACCATGCCATGCACCGAGGCCGGCTTCTTCGGCATCGTCATCCAGATCCAGTCTCAGGCCGGCGGCAATCTCTCCGAGGCGCTTGGCAACCTTTCGCGCGTGCTGCGCGACCGCAAGAAGATGAAGGCCAAGGTGCAGGCGCTGTCGATGGAAGCGAAAGCGTCCGCCGTCATCATCGGCGCCTTGCCCTTCGTCGTCGCCTTTCTCGTCTATCTTTCGAGCCCGAACTACATCATGCCGCTGTTCACGACCAGTGTCGGCAATCTGATCCTCGGCTGTTCCGGCGTCTGGATGTCGATCGGCATCGTGGTGATGCGCAAGATGATGAATTTCGAAGTATAGGGACGCGGATCCAATGACAGACCAGGTCGTCAAGACGCTAACCGATCCTTCCTTCCTTATCGCGCTCCTGGTCGGCATCGCGGTTTTTGCGACCGTCTTCACGCTCATGCCCGCGCTCGGCGGCGATCAGCTCAAGGCGCGCATGAAAACCGTGGCGCTCGAACGCGACGAGCTGCGCTCGAAGCAGCGTGCGCGCCTTGCCAACGAGGCCGACCGCCGCCGCAAGGGGTTGCGCGAGGAGCAGTCGATCGGCATGCGCAACATCGTCGAGCGGCTGGATCTCAAGCGCGCGCTTGCCGACGAAGGCACGCTGCAGAAGCTCAAGGTGGCGGGCTTCCGCGGCCAGAATCCGCTGACGCGCTTCCTGTTCTTCCGCCTGATCCTGCCGTTCATCGGATTTGCGCTCGCGGCGATCTACCTGTTCCTGCTCGGCGGTCTGGCGCAGCAGCCGGCTTTCATCAAGCTGTTCGTCTGCGTTCTTGTCGCCTATGGCGGCTTCTATGCGCCGATCCTCTACGTCAACAACCGCGCGACCAAGCGCAAGCAGTCGATCCAGCTGGCATGGCCGGACGCGCTCGACCTGTTGCTGATCTGCGTGGAGTCCGGCATGTCGGTGGAGGCGGCGCTTCGCAAGGTCGCCGACGAGATCGGCGCCCAGTCCGTGGCGCTCGCGGAGGAGTTCGTGCTTACCAATGCCGAACTCTCCTATCTGCAGGACCGCAAGGTAGCCTACGAGAACCTGGCGAGCCGCACCGGCCTGGAATCGGTGAAGTCGGTGTCCCAGGCCCTGGTTCAAGCGGAACGCTACGGCACGCCCGTGGCGCATGCGCTGCGCGTGCTGGCCTCGGAAAGCCGCGACATGCGCATGAACGCGGCAGAGAAGAAGGCCGCCGCGCTGCCGCCGAAGCTCACCGTGCCGATGATCCTGTTCTTCCTGCCGGTTCTGTTCGCCATCATCCTGGGTCCGGCCGGCATCCAGGTCAGCCAGCGCGGCATCTTCGGCGACCAGCACAGCTCCAGCAGTCAATAGGCGAAGCTGTCTAAAGCATGTCTCCCCGAAAGTGGGAACCGGTTTCGGGACCCAGACATGCGTAAAATCAAAAACCTAAAGTGCATGGAGCGAATCTGAAAGATCGCGACGCGCTTTAGGTCATGACAAAAGCCGCGTGGCCGGCGCCGCGCGGCTTTTCCCTTGTCTGGCGCGGCGCTTGACGCGGCGCAGCCGCGGTCAGTTGGTCGCGACCTTCGCCTTGTCCTTGTCCTGATCCTTGAGCTGGCTCCAGGCATTCTGCTGGGCGAGCATCTGGCGCAGATAAGCAATATTGGCCTGCGCCTGTTCCGGCGAAAGCTCCTGCGAGGCAATCTTCTCGGCTTCGTCGAAGCGGCCTTGCAGGCCGACGACCAGCGCCAGGTTCTGCCGCACGCGGCTGTCGGCGTTCGGCTGCTGCGCTGCCGAGCGCATATAGGTTTCGGCTGTGCGCAGATCGCCCTCGAGCACGTAGGACATGCCGAGATTGGAGAGGATGGAAGGTTCGTTCGGCTTGAGGTCGAGCGCCTTTCGGTAGTCCTGACGCGCCTCGTCCCGCTGTCCCATCTGGTCGAGGATGGCGGCTTCCGCCGACACCAGGCGCCAGTCCGGATATTCCGGCGTCTGCGCGCGGCGTACAGCATCGAGCGCCGGCTCGAACTGCCCGTTGGCGGCAAGCGCCTTGCCGTAGGCGGCGAGCACGTCCCGGTCCTTGGGATAGGCGATTGCGAGCTTGCGCATCACCGCCAGCGACTGGTCGGCGTCGCCATCCATCTGCAGCGCCGCCGCGTAATTCGTGGCGATGCGTTTGTCGTTCGGGTTCCTGGCGTAGGATTCGCCAAGCCTGGTCGTGGCACTGTGCAATTCGCCGGCCGACATCGTTTCCAGCGGCCTGCCGTCGGAGCGGGAAATGGAGCCGGTGGTGAACTTGCTGGTGCTGCTGCAGCCCGCGATGCCGGCCGCCAGCGCCACCACCAATGCCGTGGTCACCAGACGCTTGTCTTTCACGTTCGGCGCATTGATCGGCATTTGCACCTGGTCTCCATCCTGTGCGGCCGTTGGCTGGCCGGTCTTCCCTCCCGCAGAAATATTCTGTTAACCCTAACGGACCGTTAAGAAGCTGACTCGCCATTGCATGTCGCCCACAAGTGTGCAGCGGTTCTGGGACAACGACATGCATCAAAACAAAAACTTAAAGCGCGTCGCCTGAAATCCGTTTCTGCGCGACGCGCTTTACCTATTCGGAGACCATCGAATGCCTGTCGAACTCGTTGACCAGAAGCCGGAAGCCGCCCTGCCAGTCTATCTGCTGGGAAAGGACGGTCTCGACGGCGCGGGCCTTCCGCCGTCCGTCATCGCTTGGGCGCGAGCCAATGGCTTTTCCGGCGAGGCGGGCCGGACGCTGATCCTGCCCGGTGAGGGTGGCGCTCTCGCCGGTGCGCTGTTCGGCACCGGCGACGGCGAGAGCCAGCTTGCCGTCGGCGCCTTGGCGCGGTCGCTGCCCGAGGGCGAATGGTATTTTGCCCAGGACCTGCCTGCGCCCGATCTTGCGGCGCTTGCGCTCGTCCTCGGCGGCTACGTCTTCACCCGTTACGGCAAGAAGCCCGGCAAGGCATTGCGCTTCGCGCTGCCGCCGGGCGCCGACGCCGCGCTTGTCCCCCGCATCGCCGACGGCGTGTTCCTGACGCGCGACCTCGTCAACACGCCGACCAGCGACATGGGACCGGGTGAGCTGGAGGAGGCCGTCCAGACCTTGGCCGCCGCGCATGGCGCCGACGTCTCCGTCGTCAAGGGCGACGATCTCCTGGCGCGGAATTTCCCGATGATCCATGCCGTCGGCCGCGCCTCGGCCGGCGCGCCGCGGCTGATCGACATGAGCTGGGGACCGGGCGATGCGCCCAAGGTGACACTGGTCGGCAAGGGTGTCTGCTTCGATACCGGTGGCCTCGACATCAAGCCGTCGTCGGGCATGCTGTTGATGAAGAAGGATATGGGCGGTGCCGCAAACGTGCTGGGTCTCGCTTCCATGGTCATGGCGGCGAAAGTGAATGTCCGGCTGCGCGTGCTGATCCCCGCGGTCGAGAATTCGATCGCCGGCAACGCCTTCCGGCCGGGCGACGTTCTGAGGAGCCGCAAGGGCATCACGGTCGAGATCGGCAACACCGATGCGGAAGGCCGGCTGGTCCTGGCCGACGCGCTGGCGCTCGCCGACGAGGAGAAGCCGTCCCTGCTGATCGACATGGCGACGCTGACCGGAGCGGCGCGCGTCGCGCTTGGCCCTGACCTGCCGCCCTTCTACACCGGCGACGAGGCGCTGGCGTCCGATCTGGCGGCGGCTTCGCTTGCAGCCGAGGATCCGCTGTGGCGCATGCCCCTGTGGCGTCCCTACGACGCGAAGCTTTCCTCGAAGGTCGCCGACATCAACAACGTCACCACGGACGGCTTTGCCGGATCGATCACCGCGGCTCTCTTCCTCAAGCGCTTCGTGGAAAAAACGCCCGTCTGGGCGCATTTCGACATTTTTGCCTGGAACCCCGCCGATCGTCCGCACGGACTGACGGGCGGCGAAGCGCAAGGTATTCGCGCGCTGGAGCGCATCATCGCGACACGGTTCGGATGAGCGCCTGGCAAAAAAGCCGGCAAAACGCCTGGACTGAAACGGACGCGAAACAATTTGCCGTCATGCTGGGCGGATGTCGATCTCGATGCGCCCGAGCCAGGCCTTGCGACTGTGGCAGCAGGTTTTGCTGTCGCAGGTGCGCGACGGCGCGCCCGATCTCACCATGCGGCAGACGGCGATCCTGCTCACCATCTACCTCGATCCACCGCCGCACACGGTGCGCGGCCTGGCCGCCAGGCTCAACGTCACCAAGCCGGTCATCACCAGGGCGCTCGACACGATGGGCGCGCTGAAGCTGGTCTCGCGCCACCGCGACGAGGCCGACAAGCGCAACGTGCTGATCCGGCGCACGGTCGAAGGCGCGCTCTTTGTCGAGCGCTTCGGCGATGGTATCGTCGCCAAAGCGCAAGAACTGCCGATCTGACCGATCACCAAAGTTGACTGGATTGCCGATTTGACTGCCAGGGATGCCCGCCTTCACGCTTTCCGTTCCGACCTTGCCGATGCCAGGCTGAAAGGCGAGATCGCCGCCGACCGCTTCGTCGCCGGCCGCCCGGCGCGGATCACGGCTTCCGTCGCCGACCTGCGCAA
Organism: Mesorhizobium sp. WSM4906; assembly: GCF_029674625.1. Lineage (NCBI taxonomy): Bacteria > Pseudomonadati > Pseudomonadota > Alphaproteobacteria > Hyphomicrobiales > Phyllobacteriaceae > Mesorhizobium > Mesorhizobium sp. WSM4906. Next base: position 6,661,145 of record NZ_CP121355.1, on the reverse strand, counting down.
GGCGCCGCGCCCCGATGCCGGCGTCAACACGCAGGCGCTGTTCGGTGACGATGTGCTTGTCTTCGAGGACGCGGAAGGCTGGGCCTGGGTGCAGGCCGAGCGTGACGGCTATGTCGGCTATGTCGCCGACAACGTGGTCGGTACGCGTGAGCAAACCCCGACCCATATCGTCTGCGTACCCCGCACCTTTCTCTATCCAGGCCCCGACCTGCGCTTTCCGATCGGCGGGCAACTGTCGATGGGCTCTACGGTGACGGTGGCAGGCTCGGCCGAAACGCGCGGCACGCACTACGCGCTGCTGCCTTCCGGCCAAGCGATCATCGCTCGCCATCTAAGACCGATCGCGGAGCTGGCAGACGACTATGTCACGGTGGCGGAAAGCTTCATCGGCACGCCCTATCTCTGGGGCGGTGTTTCCGGCTTCGGCATCGACTGTTCCGGCCTCGTGCAACTGGCGATGCGCATGACCGGCAAGGATGTGCTGCGCGATTCCGACATGCAGGCGGTATCGATCGGCACGCCGCTCGAACCGGGCGTCGACTTCTCCGGGCTCCAGCGCGGCGACCTCGTCTTCTGGAAAGGTCACGTCGCGATCATGACGGACGCGAAGGACATGATCCACGCCAACGGCCACACCATGCTGGTCTCGCGCGAGGGGCTGAAGGAAGCGGTCGAGCGCATCGGCTATCTTTATGGCGGCCCCACGGGGTTCAGGAGGCCGTAGCGCCAGCTTCTCCTTCTCCCCTTGTGGGAGAAGGTGGCCTCGCGAAGCGAGGTCGGATGAGGGGTGCTCCAGGGAAAGCCAGCGTCTCACTTCGCTGGAACACCCCTCAACCGTCTCGGCGCTGCGCGCCGATCCACCTTCTCCCACAAGGGGAGAAGGAAGAGCGATCCCCTTTTGTTCCGATTTTTCTTGGCGAGCGCGCTGCGTCGCGCTACCTCTGGCACGTGACAGAGCAGCCGCGCCTCGCCGAACAGAATGCCGCCGTCCTGCTGCCCGAGCCATTCGTCAGATGGTTCGCCGCAAAGGGCTGGTCGCCGCGCGTCCATCAGCTCGAGCTGCTGGCCAAGGCCGAAAGCGGGCAATCGGTGCTGCTGATCGCGCCGACCGGCGCCGGCAAGACGCTGGCCGGCTTCCTGCCTTCGCTCACCGAACTCGCGAAGCGTCCGCGCCGCAAGCCCGGCGAAGCGCATCGCGGCATCCACACGCTCTACATCTCGCCGCTCAAGGCGCTGGCGGTCGACATCGAGCGCAATCTCGGCAAGCCGGTGGAGGAGATCGGGCTGCCCGTCACCATCGAGACGCGCACCGGCGACACGCCCTCGCACAAGCGCCAGCGGCAGAAGCTCGTACCGCCCGACATCCTGCTCACCACGCCCGAGCAGCTCGCCTTGCTGATCGCCTCGAACGACGCCAAGCGCTTCTTCGAAGACTTGCGCTATGTCGTTCTCGACGAGCTGCATTCGCTCGTCACCTCGAAGCGCGGGCACCTTTTGGCGCTGGGCCTGGCCCGATTGCGCAGCTTCGTTCCCAAGCTGCAGACCATCGGCCTGTCGGCGACGGTCGCCGAGCCGGACGAATTGCGGCGCTGGCTGGTTGGCCAAAATCCTGCAGGCGACATGGCCGGGCTGATCACTGTCGCTGGCGGCGCCAAGCCCGACATCTCCATCCTCGACTCGCGCGAGCGCGTGCCGTGGTCGGGGCACTCGGCCCGCTATGCCATCCCCGAAATCTACGAGGCGATCAAAGAGCATCGCACGACGCTGCTCTTCGTCAACACGCGCAGCCAGGCTGAGCTTTTGTTCCAGGAGCTTTGGCGGGCGAACGAGGATTCTCTTCCGATAGCGTTGCATCACGGTTCGCTCGATGTCGGCCAGCGCCGCCGCGTCGAGAAGGCGATGGCCGACAATGCGCTGCGCGCCATCGTCGCCACCTCGACGCTCGACCTCGGCATCGACTGGGGCGATGTCGATCTGGTCGTGCATGTCGGCGCGCCGAAAGGCGCCAGCCGGCTGGCGCAGCGCATCGGCCGCGCCAACCACCGCATGGACGAGCCGTCGAAGGCGATCCTGATCCCGGCCAATCGCTTCGAGGTGCTGGAATGCCGCGCCGCGCTCGACGCCAATTATCTCGGCGCGCAGGACACGCCGCCGCTGGTCAAGGGCGCGCTCGACGTGCTGTCTCAGCATGTGTTGGGCGTCGCCTGTGGCGGGCCGTTCGATGCCGATCTTCTGTTCGAGGAAGTGCGCGGCGCCGCGCCTTACGCAGCGCTTGAGCGCGAGACCTTCGACCGCGTCGTCGACTTCGTCGCCACCGGCGGCTACGCGCTGAAGAACTATGAGCGCTACGCCCGCATCCGCCGGAACAAGGACGGGCTCTGGCGCATCTCGCACCCGAGCGTCGCCCAGCAATACCGGCTGAACGTCGGCACCATCGTCGAGATGCCGGAGCTCAATATCCGCTATGTCCGGCAGGGCCGCGGCATGGCCGGTCGCGGCGGGCCGGTGCTCGGCAAGATCGAGGAATATTTCGCCGAGACGCTGCGGCCCGGCGACAATTTCCTGTTCGCAGGCAAGGTGCTGCGCTTCGAGGGCATCCGCGAAAACGAATGCGTCGTCTCCAATGGCGCCGGCGCCAACATCATCGTGCCGTCCTACGCCGGCGGCAAATTCCCGCTGTCGACCTATCTCGCCGAGCAGGTGCGCGGCATGCTGGCGAACAGCGACCGCTGGCGGGCTTTGCCGGAGCAGGTCGCGGACTGGCTGCGGCTGCAGAAGGAAAAGTCCGTGCTGCCGAAGCGCGGCGACCTTCTGGTCGAGACCTTTCCGCGCGGCAACCGACACTACATGGTCGCCTATCCTTTCGAGGGCCGGCTGGCGCACCAGACGCTCGGCATGCTTTTGACGCGCCGGCTGGAGCGCGCGCATGCCAGGCCGCTCGGCTTCGTCGCCACCGATTATTCACTGGCCGTCTGGGCGCTGGACGACATGGCGGCGTTGTTCAAGGCGAAGAAGCCGTCGCTGGCCGCGCTTTTCGACGAGGACATGCTGGGCGACGATCTGGAGGCCTGGCTGAACGACAGCTGGATGCTGAAGCGCACTTTCCGCACCTGCGCGGTCATCGCTGGCTTGATCGAGAAGCGTTATCCCGGCCAGGAAAAGAGCGGGCGCCAGGTGACGGTCTCGGCGGACCTCATCTACGACGTGCTGCGCAGCCACGAGCCGGACCATATCTTGCTGCAGGCGACGCGCACCGACGCTTCGGCCGGATTGCTCGATGTCAGCAGACTTGGGGAGATGCTCTCGCGCGTGCGCGGTCGAATCATGCATAAGCATCTCGATCAGATCTCGCCGCTGGCGGTGCCGGTGATGCTGGAGATCGGCAAGGAATCGGTTAATGGCGGCGCCAACGACACGCTGTTGATGGAAGCCGCCGATCTGGTCGAGGAAGCCATGGGCGGCCGAGCGTGACGGGCTGAGAGAGGGCCAAGAGGGGATGAATTTTTCGCTGTCGCGCGCAACGCTGATCGCCGAGGCCGACCTTGTCGGCATCGCCGGCGAGCGCGCGGTCTGCGACCGGCGCGGCGTGCTCTATTTCCCCGATCTGCGGCTGCTCGCGGTCTCCGACCTGCATCTCGAAAAGGGCTCATCCTTCGCCAGGCGCGGCGCGCTCATCCCGCCCTACGACACCGGCGCCACCTTGCTCAAGCTGCAGGCGGTGATCGCCGACTATCAGCCGCGGATCGTCGTCAGCCTTGGCGACTCCTTCCACGACGGCGGCGGCGCTGAGCGCATGCATCTGAGCTTCCGTGAGCGGCTGGAGGCAATGATGGCCGGCCGCGACTGGTTCTGGGTTGCCGGCAACCACGATCCCGAGGCGCCCGCCGACCTGCCGGGCGAAACGGTGAGGGAACTCGCCATCGGCTCGCTGCTCTTCCGCCACGAGCCCTCGAAGCTGCGGGTGGAAGGCGAGATCGCCGGCCATCTTCATCCTTGCGCCCGCATCGTACAGCGCGGCCGCTCGGTCAGGCGGCGCTGCTTTGCCGGCGACGGCGGCCGTATGATCATGCCGGCCTTCGGCGCCTACACCGGCTCGCTCAACGTGCTCGACCGCGCCTATGCCGGCCTGTTCCGCCTGGAAACGCTTGTTGCCTATATGCTCGGCACCGAGCGCATCTTTGCGATCTCCGGCTCTATGCTGCGGCCCGGCTGAAAGCCGCCTCTATCTGCCATAGTAAAGCGTGACCGTGTGCTTCGCCTCGGCGAAGAACAGCCAGCGCTCGACCAGCATACCGGCGAGTTGGCAAATGGCGGCGAGGACCGACGCTATGGCCGCGACTGGCCGCGGAGACACAAGGGCGATAACGAGCAAGATGGCCGGCACCGCGAAGGCCAGCGCCTGCGTGATCCGCCTCAGCTTGGCGCTGTGCTTGCGCGCGATGCGGAAACCCATCTCCTTGAGCAAGTAGTTTTCTTCGGTGTGCGGCCATTCGATCGACCGCACCGTGCCGCCCGCCAGCCCCGTCGCCGTGTTGGCGGTGGTCGGGATTTCCAGCCGGTCGTTATGCCGCCAGGTCGCGAGCTTCCAGGCCCAGCCGGCAAGCGAGGCAAGCAGCGCGCCGGTCAGCACCGCCGTCGAATCCATGGCGAAACCCTGGAGAAGGGCGTTGAGCAGCACGCCGCCTGTCATGCCCGCGAAGATGAAATAGGCCGGCAGCGTAAAGGGACCGTGCCACTGCGCGACCGGCTTCAGCGAGGCGTAGATCATGCCCGTCGTACCGACCGTGGTGATCGCGCCGGCTGAAGTCAGCAGGCCAGCAACCGCAACCCAGCCGCCGCTTCGGCCGAAGAACACCCAGCCGATGCCGAACAACCCGGCAGGGATGAAGGTCGCGACCGACGCCACGCCTTCGCGCGACAGCCAGGAGCTGCGCCATTGCGAGAAGGCGCGCCAGGCGCGTTCGGGCCGGCCGAGATGTCCGGTGGAGGAGAGCAGGCCGGCTATGATCAGGCCAAGCGCAAGCGCCATGCCGACAAAGCCAAGCCACAACTCGGGCTGGATGAAACCCAGCCCGCCGAGCCCGCCGAGCAGCGCCAGCAGGCCGTAGCCGGCCCCGGTAGCGGTGGTGAAGAAGACGACCGAGAAAGCGGGATGCATGATGGGGCGAAGCTAATTCGAAAGCATGCGGTCGATCCAGCCGAGGAAGCCGCCCTCCGCCCGGATCGGCTCCAGCGCCGGCGCATCGACCTTCGCCGCGTGTTCGCTGAGGGCGCGCGGCGGCAGATATTTGTTGGTCGGCTTGTAGCCAAGTTCCGGCATCAGGTCGACGCCGCCCCGCTCCTCCACAAGCCGCGAGATCGCCGAGGCCGGATCGCCGAGATCGCCGAAATGCCGGGCGCTGGTCGGGCAGGCGGCGACACATGCCGGCACGCGATCTTCGGTCGCCAGATTGTCGTTGTAGATGCGGTCGACGCAGAGCGTGCATTTCTTCATCACGCCGACATCCGTATCGAACTCGCGCGCGCCATAAGGGCAGGCCCAACTGCACAGCTTGCAGCCGATGCATTTGTCCTCGTCGACCAGCACGATGCCGTCCGAGGTGCGCTTGTAGGAGGCGCCCGTCGGGCAGACGGTGACGCAGGCCGGCTGCTCGCAGTGGAGACAAGAGCGCGGAAAATTCACCGTGCGGCCGCCCGTCTCGGTCGTGTGCTCGTAGGCGTGAACGCGATTGAACCATACGCCGTCGGCATGCCCGCCATAAGGATCGGTGTCGGTCAGCGGCGCCATGTGGCCGCCAGTGTTCCATTCCTTGCAGGCGGTGACGCAGGCCTGGCAGCCGACGCAGGTGTCGAGGTCGATGACCAGGCCAAGCTTTTTGTCGGTCCGGGCGGGTAGGCAGGTCATTCGGCGGCCTCCCTTTTCATGCGGAATGCGGCGCCGTAGCGAAGCACATCCGGTGACGGCTCGACGTTTGGCAGTTGGGCAAAACGCTCGAACTGCGGCTCGGTGAAGCCGGCTTCCTCGGGCATGCATTTGACGAGGCGCACACGCACGTCGAACCATGCCGCCTGTCCGGTGACGGGATCGGAGTTCGAGTAGCGCTTGCCGTTGGCGTCGGCCGCGGTCTGGTCGCCGATGATGTGGTTGAGCAGGAAGCCGCGATTGCTCTCGGCGGCATCGTCCTGCAGGCCCCAGCTGCCGCGCCGCTTGCCGATCGCGTTCCAGGTCCAAACCGTGTCCGGGTTCACGCCGTCGATGAGCTTGATCTGGCCTTTCACCCGGCCGTTGATGCTCTCGATCCACACCCAGTCGTCGTCGGCAAGGCCAAGTCTGCCGGCCGTTTCCCGATGCACGAACAGCCGGTTCTGGCTGGTGATCTGCCGCAGCCACGCATTCTGCGAACCCCAGGAATGGTACATGTGCATCGGCCGCTGCGTCAGTGCATGCAATGGATATCTTTGCAGATCGACGGCCTCGTCCTCGAAGGGCGCGTACCAGAAGGGCAGCGGATCCATGTAGGCTTCGATGCGGCCGCGCTCGGCCTCCGGCGGCTGCAGCTGTCCATGGCCGCGTGCGGCGAGGCGAAAGCGCTGCATCGGCTCGGAGTAAAGCTGGAAGACGGTTCGTTCGGCCTTAGGGATGAATCCCATCTGCACCGCGAAGTCGAGATAGGCGCGATTGCCCATCTTGTAGTAGCGCTGGTCGTTGGAAAAATCGTGGTGCCAGAAGCCGCCATTGTCGATGTAGCGCTGCAACTGGTCCGGATTGACCTCGCCCTTGCCGATCGCGCCGCCGTTTTTGCCGCGCCACCCGGCGAGCGGGCCGATGCCGGGCGCGCGCTCGTGGTTGACGATGTAATCGGCATAGTCGCGGTATCTCGCCGAGCCGTCGTCGGTGACGAAGCCGGGCAGTCCGAGCCGCGCGCCGAGCTCGATCAGCACCGACTGGAACGGCCGCACGTCGCGGTCCGGCTGCACCACCGGATGGCGGATGGCGTCGCCCGGCCCGTCGGCATGGCTGATCGGCCGATCGAGCAGGCTGATGCAGTCATGCCGCTCGAGATAGGTGGTGTCGGGCAGAACCAGATCGGCGAACGGCACGGTCTCGGAGTAATAGGCGTCGGAATAGATGATGAAGGGGATTTTGTAGGCGCCGTCCTCGTCCCTGTCGGTCAGCATACGAATCGTCTCGACGGTGTTCATCGAGGAGTTCCACGCCATGTTCGACATGTACATCATCAGAGTGTCGATCGGATAGGGATCGCCGGCCCAGGCGTTGCGGATGACGCTATGCATCAGGCCGTGCGCCGCCAAAGGCGCCTCCCAGGAATAGGCCTTGTCGATGCGGGTAGGCCGGCCGGCCCCATCGACGAGCAGATCGTCGGGGCCGCAAACGAAGCCGAGCGGCATGCCCTCGAGCGGCGTCATCGGTCGGACGTTTTTGCCGGCGGGCTTGGGCCCCGGAGGCGCGCAACGGGGATAGGGCGGCTTGAAGCGGAAGCCGCCGGGCACATCCACGGTGCCGAGCAGAACCTGCAGCAGGTGGATGGCGCGGCAGCTATGAAAACCGTTGGAATGGGCCGAGATGCCGCGCATGGCATGCATCGATACAGGCCGTCCCTTGATCGTCTCGTGGCGCCGGCCCGCCCAGTCGGTCCAGGCGACCGGCAGCTCGATCGTTTGCTCGAAGGCGACATGCGCCAGTTCCGCCGCGATCCGGCGGATCGTATCGGCGCCGACCCCGCAGCGCCCCGCAACGACATCCGGCGAATAGTTTTCGTGCAGGTAGCGGTCGGCGATGAGCTGGAACACCGGCGTGCAGCGGCGTCCGTTGACCGTATAGTCTCCAGTCAACGCCGGTTTTGTTTCGGGGTCGGTAGCCTTGACCGGTTGCTTGGTCACCCTGTCCAGGGCGAGTAGATCGCCGGCGTCGTCGCGAACGAACAAGCCGTCATCTGCTGCACCTGGATCCTGGATCACGAGTACGGCAGCGTTGGTGTAGCGCAGCAGATAGTCGAGATCGATGCGGCCGGCCTTGAGCAGTTCGTGGACGAGGGCGAGCACGAATAAGCCGTCCGTGCCCGGCCTGATGCCGATCCAATCGTCGGCGATGGCGTTGTAGCCAGTGCGGCACGGATTGATCGAGACGACCTTGGCGCCGCGAGCCTTGAGCTTGCCGAGGCCGATCTTGATCGGGTTGGAATCATGGTCCTCGGCGACGCCGAACAGCATGAAGTATTTCGTATTGTCCCAGTCGGGCTCGCCGAACTCCCAGAACGAGCCGCCGATTGTGTAGAGGCCGCCGGCCGCCATATTGACCGAGCAGAAGCCGCCATGGGCGGCGAAATTCGGCGTGCCGAATTGGCTCGCCCACCAGCCCGTCAGCGATTGCGACTGGTCGCGCCCGGTGAAGAAGGCGAGCTTTTTCGGATCGGCGCGGCGGATCGCCGACAGCCGCTCGGAGGCTATGGTGAGCGCCTCCTCCCACTCGATCTCGCGGAACTCACCGTAGCCGCGCGGGCCGGCGCGCAGCAAGGGCTTCCTCAGCCGCGCCGGGCTGTAATGCTGCATGATGCCGGCGCTGCCCTTGCCGCAGATCACGCCGCGGTTCACCGGGTGGTCCTTGTTGCCGTTGATGTAGCGCACCTTGCCGTCCTTGATGTGGACGTCGATGCCGCAGCGGCAGGCGCACATGTAGCAGGTGGTCTTGGCGATGCGGTCGGAGACGTTCGGCGAGGTGTCGACGCCGTCGCCCTCCTTCGGTGCGCGCGTGTCGGACAGCGGCTGCTGGGAGGGTGCGGAGTTGGCGCCGCGTGGCGCACCGCTGCTCATGATCCGCGGATGCTCTCGTTACTCGCCAACTTGGCCTTCGTCTTTGGCCCCGGTCCGCGCATATAGTGCAGCTCGGGATGATAGCGCTCGCCGGCCAACTGCCGCCTCAGCCGACGGCTCCAATGCGCGAAAAGGGATTTGAAGCGCCCGATCATTTCCAACCTTGGCGTCAGAACGGCCAATTTTTTCCAAGCCTGGGCGAAAAGTTAGAACAAAGCAATTGATCTGTCTAACAAGCAGCTCTTGTAATTCCGATCGATTTTGCTTCTTAGTTGGCCCATGACACTCGATCAGCTGCGCATATTCGTCGCCGTCGCCGAGCATGGCCACATGACCAAGGCGGCCGAGTTGCTCGGCATCTCGCAGTCCGCCGCCTCTGCCGCCATCCGCGCGCTCGAAAGCCAGCATGGCGTGCGCCTGTTCAACCGGGTTGGGCGCAACATCGAGCTTGCGCAGACCGGCCACCGCTTTCTGCCCGAGGCCAAGGCCGTCCTTGAGCGCGCGGCCGCCGCCCACAATGTGCTGGAACACGTCTCGCAAACCATCACCGGCAGCCTGTCGATATCGGCCAGCCAGACCATCGCCAGCTATTGGCTGCCGAGGCGCCTGGCCGCGTTCCACGAAGCCTATCCGGCGGTGCGCCTCAGCGTCACCATCGGCAACACGAGGCAGGTGGAGGCCAATGTGCTGGACGGCAGGGCCGATTTCGGCCTGGTCGAAGGCCGCACCGAATCCGACATCCTGCGGCGCGCCACGGTCGACGAGGACCGCATGATGCTGGTCGTGGCGCGCTCGCACCCCGAAATTCCGACGACCCCGGCGGGAAACCTCGACATCAGGGCATTGCGCTGGATCATCAGAGAAGGCGGGTCGGGCACGCGCGAGGCGCTGGAGGATTTCGCGCGCGGCGAAGGCGTTTCGCCGGCGGAGCTGCAGATATTCCTCGTCCTACCCAGCAACGAGGCGGTGCGTCAGGCCGTGGAGGCCGGCGCCGGCGCCACTATCATCTCGGAGCTCGTCGTCGCACGCTCCCTGACGGAGGGCAGCCTGAGGTCTGTGCCGGTAGAATTGCCGAAGCGCGACTTCGCCATGATCACCCACCGCGACCGGCAGGCGAGCCTCGCCCAGATGGCGCTGAAGGCGCATTTGGGCGGGAAGGTTGGCTGAGCCCGGGCAGCATCAGGGCTGCATTGTTGGGATGCTCATCACAAACGTTCGAGATTGGCTGAAGCCTCCGAACGTCGTCTTCCACGGGCGGAGCGACGCGAAGCGGAGCGCAGACCCGAGGATCCATGCCGTTACCCCGGGCGAGGGGCGCGGCGGAGCAGAATTCTGCACCGTGGCAGCGCTCTGAAGTCACGGCATGGATCCTCGGGTCTGCGCCGCGTCGCTTCGCTCCTTGCTCCGCCCGTGGATGACGAAGAGACGGGCGTTTTGGCCAATCTCCTGGGTATGCCGCCGCTACCGGATGCACCCAGCTAACTTGCGGCAATACTGCCGCTCAGGCAAACTTCCGCCGCGCATCCAGCGCCAGGCCGAGCCCGACCGAGCCGAACATGTCGCCTTCGATGACGGAGGCCTGCGGCACCAGCGAAAGGATCCGCCGTTTTGCCAGCGGGATTGCGGTCGAGCCGCCGGTGAGGAACACGGCGGTGATGGCGGAAGCGGGAACGCCGGCGTCGGCGATTGTCTGCCTGACCGTCGCGGTCACCCGATCGATGTCGCCGCCGATCGTCTCCTCCAGACCGATACGCGTGATCTCGGCCGCGAAGCGCGCGCCGGGCAGAGACACCTTCACCTCCGCCGAGGGCTGGTCGGTCAGCGCGATCTTGGCCCGTTCGACCAGCCCGGCCATCGCATGCCCGTAACGATGCTCGACGATGTGGATGAAGCGGCCGACGAGGTCGGCGCGCTCCGCCTCGAAGCGAATCTGCTTCAGGTCGGACATGGCCTTGGCGGTATACACCAGGTTGATGCGCTGCCAGGTCGCGAGGTCGATGAAATAGCTCGCCGGCAGATTGCGCTTGCCGTCCTTGGTCGGCGTCAGATAGCCGAGCTCGGGCATGACATGGGCGATGCTGAGCAGCCGGTCGAAATCCGTGCCGCCGATATGGATGCCGCGATTGGCGAGGATGTCGCCCTTGCGGTCGTCCGAGCGGGCGCGCTCCGGCGAGACGCGCACGACCGAGAAGTCGGAGGTGCCGCCGCCCATGTCGACGATCAGCGCCAGCTCTTCGCGGGCGACGTTCTGCTCGTAGTCCAGCGCCGCCGCGATCGGCTCGAACTGGAAGGCTATGTGCTTGAAGCCTTGCGCGCGCGCCGCCTTCTCGAGCTCGCTTTGCGCCTTCGCATCGGCCTCGGCATCGTCGTCGACGAATTGCACGGGGCGGCCGAGCACGACGCGTTCGACCGGGCCGCCGGCATCTTCTTCCAGGCGCTTTTTCAAATGGCTGATGAAGAAGCCGATGATGTCGGTGAAGCCGATCAGCCGCGCCTTGATGCGCGTCTTCTCGTTGGCGAGCGAGCTGCCGAGAACGCTTTTCAGCGAGCGCATCAGCCGGCCCTCGACACTGTCGGTGTAGTCGGCGATCGCGCGGCGGCCGAAATAGGTATGGCCGTCCTCGAAGTTGAAGAAGACGGCGCTCGGCAGGGTGGGCTGTTCGCCCTCGAGCGCCACCAGTCGTGCCCGGCCGTTTCGGATCACGCCCACCGTGGAATTGGACGTGCCGAAATCGATGCCGCCGAATGCTGATTGCATCGCAGCCTCCTGTCATTGGTTCATCGCAGCGCATTGCCGGCGTCAAAAGACGCGCCGTCATCCGGATGGCCGGACCGCTCTGCCGAATTGTGTGGTTACCCCCTGGGCTGGGAGGCGGCGGTTTATCGCATGACAAGGAAAAGGGGAACCCCTCTTTTCACGGGAAAATGGGTCTTCCCATTTCCCGTGATGTCAATCTTTGCGGAAGACGATGCGTCCGAGCCAGCCGGTGAGCATGGCGAGCGACACGGCGAAGACGCCATAGAGGAAGGAATAGTCATGCGCGACGCGGAAGACCGACTGTTCGAAACCGGATTTGCGGATTTCGAGTTGGGCGGAGCTTTCCTTCACGAACATGCCGCTCTTGAACAGGAAGGCGCGCGCCTTGTGCGTGCCGACCGGAATGTTGGGCGCCAGACGCACCGTGGCGCGGAACAGGCTTTGCGACAAGAACTGCACGCCGCCGACATTCTCGCTGTAGAGGCCGGTCGCAGTCTTGCGCTCGCGCAACGCTGCGGTGAATTCCTCGATCGTCGCCGGGCTCTCGGTCTCGTCGGCGGGCTTCATATAGAGGTTCTGGGAGCCCAGCGAGAGCTGCCTGTACTTGGTCGGGTCGGCGATGTCCTGCAAGGGTCGCGTCGTGGCGACCGAATAGGACACCGGCACGTTCTCGAACGTTTCCGATTCCAGGTTGATCCAGACGCCGAGCACCCTGTCCTTGCGGCGCACGACCACCGGCCGTGGCGGCCCTTCGAGCACGACGATGACATCGTAGCGCCCCTGCCGCGACACCAGCGGGTCGGGATTTTCCAGCGACCCGAAGATGGTGAGATCGGCGCCCGAGAAGCCGGCGGTGATGGAGATCGCGTCGGTCGACAGGCCGATCTGGATGCCCTCGGCGGGCGGCGGCGTTTGCGCCGTCGCCGGCGACAGGGCGAGGAACAGCAGAAGCGAAACGGTTGCTGCGAACGCTCTCGATCCCGCCATCAGCTCAGGCCTGCGGCGGAGAGCGAGTAGGGATTGGGCGGCGTCGCGAAGAGGTCGATGGCCAGGCGGATGGCAACCGCCAGCACCAGCAGCGCAAGCAGGGCCCGCAGCTGCTCGCCGCGCAGCCTCTGGCCCGCCTTGGCGCCATATTGGGCGCCGGCGACGCCGCCGGCCATCAAGAGGAAGGCGAGGATCACGTCGACTGTCTGGTTGGTGGTGGAATGCACCAGCGTGGTATAGGCCGAGGTGAAGATGATCTGGAACAGCGAGGTGCCGATGACGACGTTGGTAGGCACCTTGAGCAGGTAGATCAGCGCCGGCACCATGATGAAGCCGCCGCCGACGCCCATGATCGAGGACAGGAAGCCGATCGCCGCGCCGAGCCCAAGCACCGGGATGACGCTGACGAACAGCTTCGAGGCGCGGAAGCGCATCTTGAACGGCAGCCGGTGGATCCAATTGTGCTGGCCTGATTTCTTCAGCACCGGTGCCGCGCCGCTGCGGGTGGCGCGCAGCGCGTTGACGCTCTCGACCAGCATCAGTCCGCCGACGGTGCCGAGCAGCGCGACATAGAGCAACGAGATGAACAGGTCCAACTGGCCGAGCCGGCGCAGCAGCGCGAAGACATAGATGCCGGCGGTCGAGCCGACGATGCCGCCGGCAAGCAGCACGCCGCCGAGCTTGAAGTCGAGCGTGCCGCGCTTCATGTGCGAAAGCGCGCCGGAGAAGGAGGAGGCGATGACCTGGTTGGCGCCGGTGGCGACCGCGATCGCCGGCGGGATGTTGTAGAAGATCAACAGCGGCGTGATGAGGAAGCCACCGCCCACCCCGAACATGCCCGACAGGAAACCCACCGCCGCGCCCATCGCCAGCAGCACGAAGACGTTGACGGAAATTTCCGCGATCGGGAGATAGATGCCCACCCGTCTGTCTCGATCAGTTTGCCAATCGGCGCATGCCGCCGTCCCCAGCAGTTTCGCACCGAAAAGCCAATTTTTTCTTGCGCCGACGCGATGGCGGGGGTTGACCCCGCCATCGCGTCGAAACAAAAACCATCTCAATCAGTTAACAGGCAAATCTGTGGCAAGCCGTCGCGGAAGCGACGCGCCTGCCGCTATTTGCGCGCCAGCAGTGCCTTGACGAGCGGCGCGTCGATCTCACCGGTCGGTTTCATCTTGTTGTCGGTCTGGAAGGCCATGATGGCGTTCTTGGTCTTGCCGCCCATCACGCCGTCGGCGCCGCCGGCATCATAGCCGTTCTTGTTGAGGATAAGCTGGATGTTCTTCACCGCCTTCTTCATGTCGATGCCGGCGGTGGTCTGCGGCGTGCTGTCCTGCCAGGATTCCGGAATGTCGGCCGAGTTGGTGGCCGCGTTGAGCGGCTTTGCCTTCCACAGTTCCGTCGCGGCGCGGGCCCGTTCGAGCTGCTCGGGTCTCAACGCATTGGCGATCTCGTCGCGCTTGGACGCGGCGTCCTTGTCGCCGGTCTTGGCGACGAGGGCGAACCATTTGTAGGATTCCTCCAGGTTCTGCTTCATGCCGACGCCCTTGGCCGAAAGGATGCCGAGGTTGAACTGGCTGTCCTTGACGCCGAGGTCGGCCGCCTCCTGGAACCAGTGCGCCGCCGATTCATTGTCGGTCACACCGTCCGCCGCCATGGCGAACAGCACCGCCAGATTGTGCATGGCGCTGGCGTTGCCCTGTTCCGCCGCGAGCTGGTAGTAGGTCTTGGCCTTCTTGATGTCGCGTGCGACGCCGATGCCCTTCTCGTAGAAATTGCCGATGCGGTATTCGGCCGGCGCGAAGCCCAGTTCGGCGGCTTTCTCGTACCATTTGGCGGCCGCCGCCATGTCTTCCTTCACGCCGCGCGATTCCGCGTAGCGCGAGCCGATCTCGAACAGCGCCTTGGCGTCGCCGCCTGCGGCCGCGTCGCGCAGCGCCGCCGGGCCGATCTCGGTCGGGATGTCGATCTTGGCGGCCGAAATTGCCGTCTGGCTGTCGGCCGGCGGGACCGTGCCCGTCGTCTCCGCGGCCGTGCCAGCCGGCGCGCTGGCCGAAGAAGCGCCGGCTGCCGGAGCACCGGGCACTGACGTGCTTGCCGCCGGCGCGCCGGCCGCCGGGATACCGGTCGTTGGCGCGCTGGTCATCGGCTGTGCATCCGCGTCCGTGTCCATGGCCGGTGTGTTCATGGCCGGGACAACCGGCTCGGGCGGCGTCGCGGACGCCGACGGTATCGGCGCAGAGAGCGCCGCCGGGCCAGGAGCCGGTTCGACTGGCGCCGCGGCCGCGGGCATCTCGGGTCCGGATGGCTGAGCGGCGGCCTGTGGCGTTGGATCGTCCTTCGACGGCTCGGCCTGCCTGACGACACGCTCCGGTGCGCTCTGAGGCTTTGCGGCGTCCGCGTCGGCCTTCGGCGCGCTTGCGGTATTGAGCGACGCGGTATCGACCGTCTGTGTGGAGACGGTCGGCGCGGCGTTGTTGCTGGCGACAGGCGCCGGATCGGCGAAGAAGGCCTTGCCGAGCTGCAGTCCGGCCAGTGCCATCATGATCGCGGCGGCCGCCATCAGGATCGGCTTGCGCCGCGCCTTGAGCAGGTCGCCGATTCTGAGCGCCTTCACCGGACCGGTCATCGTCGACTGTCGCTTCAGCGCGTCGGCCTCCGCGGCGGCGGCCTGCGCCGCGCGGCGGGCGGCGGCGATGAAATCGGATTTGGCGGCGTCGGTTTCGCTGCGCTTGGCCGGCTGGCCGCCGCGCTCGTCGCGCACACGCTTCATGATGGCGTTGAGGTCCGGCGCGCCGGAGCCCGGCTCCAGCGGCCGGTTAGCCGCTTTGGGATCGAGCGGTTCGTCGATGTCGACGGTCGGAACGTCGCCAGCCGACGCCGAGCCGGCAAGCGGTGGCGCGCCCTCGTCCTTCTTGCCCCTGAAGGCACGCGCCAGCCCGCTGAACATCGACTTCTTGCGGCCGGTCTTCTCGGCCTTCTCGCCAATCGCGTCCGATCCGAGCGCGGCCATGGCGGCCGCCGCCGCAGCCTCGGCGGGCGTGCGCGGGCCAGGTTCGCCGCGTGCAACAGTTTCGCTTCGCATAACCGGCTCGTTGCGCAGGATCGAGGCGGCGTGCGTGTCGAGATCGTCAATGTCTCCGGCCAGCGGCAGCGGCTGGTCGATATCCATCGACGGCGCGTCCTGGACGGCGATCTTGCCGGCGCGAGCGGTCCGCTTGGCGCCGGGCTGCGGGTCGACGAGTTCGCTGACCGCTTCGCTTGGCTCTCCGGCCTCCAGGGAGCCCAGCCGGTCGACGATCTTGAGCAGCGTGTCGTGGATTGCCTCGAAAGTCCGTGAATTGCGCTCGTCGGAACGGCGGGTGAGCGCTTCCAGCGTCTTCAGGTCCTGCGCGAGCCCGCCCACGGCGACCGCGTTGGCAGCAGCGCTGCTGGAGCCCGATTCGGCCAGCGAGCGGACGGCGTTCTCCGCCGCTTCGCGCGCGACGCTGAGGATGGAATCGCGGGTGCCGGCCAGCGACTTCTCGATCTCGTTGAGGCGCGGGCTGATGTCCTCGAAATCGGGCAGCGGCATGCTCGGCTTCGAAAGATGCGCCGAAAGGGCGGTCACCTGCGACTCCAGGCTGCGGATCAGTGCCGGATCGATGCCGGCGACCTGCGCGGCGGACGATTCCAGCCGGCTGGAAATGTCCTCGAGCCGGCTTTCCAGGCCGCGGATCGCCAAGTCGTTGGCGGGATCTGGCGTGCGCGTCTCTATACGCTTGGCAAGCGCGGTGAAGCGGGCGTCGATCGCCTCCATGATACCGGCGCTGTCGTCCTGCTGCATGCGCTGGTCGAGCCTGTCGGCGACTTCGTCCAGCCGCCGCTCGAGGTCGCGGAACAGCATGTTGCCCTGCTCGATCGCGTCGCCCTGGCGGCGCTCGAGCAGCGAGGACAGCGCGTCGAAGCGCTGCTCCAGGCCCCGGAAGATATGGTCGGCGTCGGGCATTGCCGGCGCGCGGTCGATCTTGTCGGTAATGAGCGCGATCTGCTTGCCCAGACGTTCCATCGCCTGCTCCGGCAGGTTGGCGCGTCCGGCGATCTCGTCCACCCGGCTGGACAGAAAATTGAGGCGGTCGATGACCTCGGCGCCTGGGCGCGACTGCGCGACTTCCTCGATCTGCTGCGCCAGCGAGGCGATCCGCTTCTCGATGCGGCCAAAGGTTTCCGGATCGAAGGCATTGGCCTGCGCCGCCACTGTCGAGGCGACGATGGCGCGGGAGATCTCGTCCAACCGCTCGTCGATCATCGCAAGCGTTTCGCCGCCGCGCATCGTCTGCTGGCTGGCGAAACGGTCGACCGCGCCGGCAAGAATGCGGACCTTTTCCTCCAGCGAGGCGAGCGACAGCGACTGCGGCAGGTTGTTGACGGCGCTGCTGATCTGTTCGAGCCGGTCGGTGAGGCTCGAAAGATTGGGACCTTCGGCGCGCTGGCGCTGGTCGGCGTCGACGCGATCCTCGAAGGCACTCCAGCGGCGGTCGAAATCGTCCCAGCGGCGATCGACGGCCCGCACGCTTTCCTCGCGCGCCAGCGTGTCGAGCGCCGCCTTGACCTGCTCCAACTCCAGCCGCAGCAGGTTGACGCTGCGGTCGTCGCTCTTTTCGGCAAGCGTGTGGATGGCGCCGGAAAGCCGTTCGAACTCGAGGCCGAGTTCGGCGCTGCTCTTGTCCGCGGGGGCGCCATGCTGGCTCGCCGCCTGCAAGGCGCGATCGATGTCCTGGCGCAGCGCATCGAATTCGCGCTGCAAGCCTGCGGTCATCTGGTGGCGCAGTTCCTCGCGCAGGCCGCGCAATTCGACCGCGATCTTGCCGACCATCGCGACACTGTCCTCCTGGCCGCGTACCCGGTCGATGTCGCGGGCGATGGCCTGATAGTTGGGGCCGAAGCCAGAGGCGGCGGGCGTCGGATTTTGCGGTCCCCGATTTTGCGATGCCAAACCCTGCGATCCTTGGCTTTGCGATCTTTGCGACGAGTAGGGGTCCTCGTACCAGCGCGGCTGGTCATAAGGTTGCGCGGCGGCATAGCGCGGCTCGGCGGCCGGCCGACGCGGATCGGGGCGCTCGGGCATGTCGGTGCGGGTCCGCTCCAGCCGCTGTTCCAGCGTTTCGAGCGAGCGGTTCAGCTCCTCCAGCGAGGTGTGCGGCCGGCGTTGCCTGCCGGCATTGAGTGTATCGAGATAGGACCGCTTGCTGTTCATCGATGCGCCCGTGTTCAGAATGACCGGCCATGGCCGGTTTCCTAAAGTCCTGCCGGGAACGAAGGTGGCCGCGCGGTTCTGCCGCGGAGGAAGACGGGCTTCCCGGGTTTTCACCCACGCTTCGAAGACCGTGAAAAATTCGCTACAGGATAAACACGGGTGACCGACATGCGCACATTTCGCCCAACGTGGTAAACAAGGCGTTAACCAAGCTTAAGAAGTTGCGCATAAATCCTGAGCCGCCCTGCTCAATCGGCCTCCGGGTGCGGCATAAAGTTCCGTACCGACAACGCCCTTGCGTCACCTGCCGGCTGTCGGTATAGAATTGACGTAAACGTAAAAGGTGCGAAGCCGTGCCTCTTGCGATTGATTTGTCGAAACCACGATTGGAAGCACGCCCCCGCTTCCACTCAGGCGACGCTCGGTCCGCGACCGCGACGCCATCAGGGGAAAGCCAGTGACCATGAAACTTGTTTCGCCCGGCGAAGCCGCGGCCAATAGCAATGACATTCCGGCCGAGGCCGGTGAGGAATTCGTCCGCATCGGCGAGATGGCCAAGAAATACGGCGTGACCTTGCGCACGCTGCGTTTCTATGAGGACAAGGGTCTCCTCAATCCGAAGCGCGACGGCTCGACCCGTCTCTACACGCGCCGCGACAAGGCCCGGCTGAAGCTTATCCTGCTCGGCCGCAAGGTCGGGTTCTCGCTGCGCGACGTCAAGCAGATGATGGATCTCTACGATCCGACCGGCTCCAACACCAAGCAGTTGCGGCTGGCGCTCGACAAGTCGGAGAAGCAGCTTGCCCGCCTGCAGAAGCAGCGGACGCTGATCGAGGACGCCATCGGCGAGCTCAGCAATTCGATGGCGATCGTTCGCCAGATGCTGACCGAGCGCGCCGCGCCGCAGGCAAGCGTCGCCGGCTGATCGCCCTCGCGCTCAACGGCAAGTCCAAGATAGAAAAGCCGCGTGGCCTCTGGCTGCGCGGCTTTTTTGCTGTCTTCGGTCCTGCGTTCACCAAAAATTTTTCGGCTGCGACGAAGTTGACGTTTACGCAAACGTCAATATTTGGTATCGGGACCGCGACATTGGCTCGGCCTCCCATCCGGAGCTGGATCGGGAGCTTGCTGGCTGGCCAGGACCGCAAGGTGGAGGAAGGCATGACGATCTACAGGGCGCCCGTCCAGGACACGCTGTTCGTGCTCAACGACGTGCTCGGCTATCAGCGCTATTCCAATCTTCCGGGCTTTTCGGACGCCACGCCCGACGTCGTCGAGGCGATCCTCGCCGAAGGCGCGAAGCTTGCCGAAAACGTCATGCATCCGCTGAACCGGGTCGGCGACATGGAAGGCTGCGAGCGCCGTGACGACGGCTCGGTGACCACGCCCAAGGGCTTCAAGGAGGCCTTCGACCAGTATCGCGAGGGCGGCTGGATGGGGCTCGCGGCTCCCGCCGAGTTCGGCGGCCAAGGTCTGCCTTACACCGTCCACACCGCGGTCTCCGAATACATGGTCTCGGCCAATATGGCGCTGATGATGTATCCCGGCCTGACGCAGGGCGCGATCGCGGCCATCGTCACCCATGGCACGGACGAGCAGAAGGCCACCTGGCTGCCCAGGTTGATCGAAGGCGCCTGGACCGGCACCATGAACCTTACCGAGCCGCATTGCGGCACCGACCTTGGCCTGCTGCGCACCAAGGCGGTGCCCAACGGCGACGGCAGCTACAGGATTTCCGGCCAGAAGATCTTCATCTCCGCCGGCGAGCACGACATGGCGGACAACATCGTGCATCTGGTGCTGGCCCGCGTCGAGGGCGCGCCGGAAGGGGTCAAAGGCATCTCGTTGTTCATCGTGCCGAAGTTCAAGCTCGATGGTTCCGGCAATGTCGGCGAGCGCAATGCGCTCTCCTGCGGCTCGATCGAGGAGAAGATGGGCATCCACGGCAATTCGACCTGCGTCATGAACTATGACGAGGCGGAGGGCACTCTGCTCGGCGAGCTGAACGGCGGCCTGAAGGCCATGTTCACGATGATGAACGAGGCCCGCTTGGGCGTCGGCCTGCAAGGGCTTTCGGTCTCCGAGATCGCCTATCAGAACGCCGCCGCCTACGCCAAGGATCGCCTCCAGGGCCGGTCGCTCTCCGGCGTCAAGGCGCCGGACAAGAAGGCCGATCCGATCATCGTCCATCCCGACATCCGCCGCTCGCTGATGACCATGAAGGCGTTCAACGAGGGCGGCCGCGCGCTGGCGCTGTGGACGGCGATCAAGTCGGACGTCGCGCACCGCTCCGGCGACGACAAGGACCGCCAGGCGGCCGATGACTACACCGGCCTGATGACGCCGGTGGTCAAGGGCGTGCTGACCGACAAGGGCTTCGACCACGCCGTGATGGCGCAGCAGGTCTTCGGCGGTCATGGCTATATCGAGGAGCATGGCATGAGCCAGTTCGTGCGCGATGCCCGCATCGCCATGATCTACGAGGGCGCCAACGGCATCCAGGCGCTCGACCTCGTCGGTCGCAAGCTGGCGCAGAATGGCGGCCGCGCCGTGCAGGCCTTCTTCAAGGAAGTCGGCGAGTTCTGCGAGGAAAACCGCGCCGACGAGAAGATGGCGCCCTTCACCAAGGCGCTGAAGAAAGGCCTGAACGACCTGCAGGCGGCGACCATGTGGCTGGTGCAGAACGCCATAGCCAAGCCCGACAATGCGGGTGCGGCCTCGACCGACTACATGCATCTCTTCGGCCTGGTCGCGCTGGGCTACATGTGGGGGCAGATGGCCAAGTCCGCTCAGGCCAAGCTGGCGGAAGGCGCCAACGGCGCTACGTCCTTCTACGACAGCAAGCTGGTGACGGCGCGCTTCTTCATGGAGCGGATCATGCCGGAGACCGCGACGCGTCTCGCGCGCATTTCCAGTGGCGCGGATACGCTAATGGCGCTGCCGGTGGAAGCGTTCTAGGTTTGGCGGGCCGGCAGAGCCGGCCCACAATTGTCGGAACGCGGAGGAAATCGTGGCGACAAACCCAGCCGAAGTTCTTGGCCTGCCGAAGCCCGCCTGGGCGGCGGACGAGGTCGGCATGCTCTACGACATGGCGACCCGCTTCATGGCGGAAGAGATCGCGCCGCGCTACGACGAGTTCGAGAAGAACGAGATGGTCGACCGCGAGAGTTGGCTGAAGGCGGGCGCCGCCGGCCTGCTTTGCGCTTCGATGCCGGAGAAATACGGCGGCTCCGGCGGCACCTTCGCGCATGAGAGCGCCATCATCGAGGCGATCGGCCATGTCGGCGTCGACGGCTTCGGCATCGGCCTGCACAATTCGATCGTCGCGCCATACATCCTGCATTACGGCTCCGAGGAGCAGAAAGAGAAATGGCTGCCGAAACTGGCGACCGGCGAGCTGATCGGCGCCATCGCCATGACCGAGCCGGGCGCGGGTTCGGACCTGCAGGGCGTCAAGACCCGCGCCGAGAAGGACGGCAACCACTACAAGATTAACGGTTCCAAGACCTTCATCACCAATGGCCAGCTCGCCAACCTGATCATCGTCGTCACCAAGACCGATCCGGACAAGGGCGCCAAGGGCACCTCGCTGATCGTCGTGGAGACCGACGAGGTCGAAGGTTTTGAGCGCGGCCGCAACCTCGACAAGATCGGGCTGAAGGCCAACGACACATCCGAGCTGTTCTTCAACGACGTGCGCGTGCCGACCTCCAATCTGCTCGGCCACGAGGAGGGCAAGGGCTTCGTCCATCTCATGGAGCAATTGCCGCAGGAGCGGCTGCAGATCGGCACCGGCGCGATCGCCATGGTCGAGCGGGCGCTGGCGATCACCATCGACTATGTCAAGGAGCGCAAGGCCTTCGGCAAGGCGATCATCGATTTCCAGAACACCCAGTTCAAGCTGGCCGAGCTCAAGACCGAGGCGACCATCGGCCGCGTCTTCTACAATGATTGCGTCGCCCGCCACATCGACGGCGGCCTCGACCCGGTCACCGCCTCGATGGCCAAATACTGGCTGTCCGACCTGCAGGGCAAAGTCGTCGACGAATGCCTTCAACTGCATGGGGGCTATGGCTACATGAACGAATATCCGATCGCCCGCATGTACCGCGACGCCCGCGTCCAGCGCATCTACGGCGGCACCAACGAGATCATGAAATTGCTGATCGGGCGCTCTCTCTGAGCGCGGCGGCCGGCAAATCCAAGGAGCATGAAAATGGCCGAAGCTTACGTCTATGACGCCGTGCGCACGCCGCGCGGCAGGGGCAAGAAGGATGGCTCGCTGCACGAGGTGCCGGCGGTGCGGCTGGCGGCAAAGACGCTTGAAGCGTTGCGCGACCGCAACGAGCTCGACACCGGCAATGTCGACGACATCATCTTCGGCTGCGTCGATCCTGTCGGCGAGGCGGGCTCGGTCATTCCGCGTGCGGCCGCCTTCGAGGCCGGCTACGACACCAAGGCGCCGGGCATGCAGATCTCGCGCTTTTGCGCCTCGGGCCTCGACGCCATCAATTTCGGCGCCGCCAAGATCGCGCAAGGCGCGGACGAGATCGTCATTGCCGGCGGCGTCGAATCCATGTCGCGCGTCGGGATGGGGATGTCTGGCGGTTCCTGGTTCATGGATCCGTCCGTCGGCCTTCCTGGCTGGTTCGTGCCGCAGGGCATTTCGGCCGACCTGATCGCCACCAAATACGGCTTCAGCCGCGACGACGTCGACGCCTATGCGGTCGAGAGCCAAAAGCGCGCCGCCAAGGCCTGGGAAGAGGGCCGCTTCAAGAACTCGGTGATCCCGATCAAGGACCAGAACGGCCTCACCATCCTCGACCGTGACGAGCACATGCGGCCGTCGACCGACATGCAGTCGCTCGCCTCGCTCAATCCGTCCTTCGTCATGCCGGGCGAGATGGGCGGCTTCGATGCGGTCGCCGTGCAGAAGCATCCGGAAGTCGAGGAAGTGAGCCACGTCCATCACGCCGGCAATTCGTCCGGCATCGTCGATGGCGCGGCCGCCGTGCTGCTCGGCTCGAAGAAGGCCGGGAAAACCATGGGCATCAAACCCCGCGCGCGCATCCGCGCTTTCGCCAATATCGGCTCGGAGCCGGTGCTGATGCTGACCGGCCCGGTCGACGTCACCGAGAAGCTCTTGAAGCGCGCCAAAATGAAACTGTCGGACATCGACCTGTTCGAGCTCAACGAGGCCTTCGCCTCCGTTGTGCTGCGCTACATGCAGGCCTTCGACATCCCGCACGACCAGATCAACGTCAACGGCGGCGCGATCGCCATGGGCCATCCGCTCGGCGCCACCGGCGCGATGATCCTGGGTACGGTGCTGGATGAGCTGGAGCGCCGCGACTTGAACACCGCGCTGGTCACGCTCTGCATCGGCGCCGGCATGGGCACCGCCACCATCATCGAACGCGTCTGACGGGGAGAGAAGAGATGAGCTACACCAATTTCACCCTCGACATCGACGCCGACGGCATCGCGCTGGTCACCTGGGACATGCCCGGACGCTCGATGAACGTCTTTACCGAAGAGGCGATGCGCGAGCTCAATTCCATCGTCGATCACGTGGCCAGCGATGCGGCCATCAAAGGCGTGGTCATCACCTCCGGCAAGGACAGCTTCTCCGGCGGCGCCGACATCACCATGCTGCAGAGGATGCTCGCCACCTTCGCCGTGGAAAAGGAGAAGGATCTCGAAAAGGCGACCAAGGCGCTGTTCGACAATGCCGGCTACATGACCGGCCTGTTCCGCAAGATCGAGACCTGCGGCAAGCCGTGGGTTTCCGCCATCAACGGCACCTGCATGGGCGGCGCCTTCGAGATGTCGCTCGCCTGCCACGGCCGCGTCGCCGCCGATTCCGATAAGGTGAAGATGGCGCTTCCCGAGGTGAAGATCGGTATCTTCCCCGGCGCCGGCGGCACCCAGCGCGTGCCGCGGCTGACCGACCAGCAGCAGGCGCTGCAGATGCTGACCACCGGCCAGACTCTCACCCCGCAAAAGGCGAAGTCGATGGGTCTGATCCACGAGATCGCCCCGCCCCAGAAGCTCGTCGAGACCGCCAAGGCGATGATCAAAAACGGCCTGAAGCCGGTCGCGCCCTGGGACGAGAAGGGCTTCAAGCTGCCCGGCGGCCCGATCTATTCGGCGGCCGGCGCCAATCTCTGGCCGCCGGCCATCGCCATCCTGCGCCGCGAAACCTACGGCAACTATCCGGCCGCGGCCGCGATCCTGAAATGCGTCTACGAAGGCCTGCTCGTTCCCTTCGACACGGCGCTCAGGATCGAGCAGCGCTATTTCACCGAGATCATGCGGACCAAGGAAGCGGCGGCGATGATCCGATCGCTGTTCGTGTCGCTGCAGGAATTGAACAAGGGCGCCCGCCGCCCCGCCGGAGTGCCGGACACCAAGTTCAAGAAGATCGGCATCCTTGGCGCCGGCTTCATGGGCGCGGGCATCGCCTATGTCACCGCCAAGGCCGGCATTCCGGTCGTGCTCCTCGACCGCGACATGGAGTCGGCCGAGAAGGGCAAGGCGCATTCCGACAGCCTGATGGCCGATCAGGTGAAGAAGGGCCGCGCCAAGCCCGAGGAGAAGGACAAGCTGCTCTCGCTGATCACGCCGACGGCCGACTACGCCGATCTTGCCGGCTGCGACCTCGTCGTCGAGGCCGTCTTCGAGGATTCGGCCGTCAAGAAGCTGGCCACCGAGAAGGCGGAAGCGGTGCTGAAGTCCTCTGCGATCTTCGCCTCCAACACCTCGACCATCCCGATCACCTCGCTGGCGAAGAATTCGGCGCGGCCGAAGAATTTTGTCGGCATCCACTTCTTCTCGCCGGTCGACAAGATGATGCTGGTCGAGATCATCCTCGGCAAGAAGACCGGCGACAAGGCGCTCGCCGTCGCCATCGATTTCGTGCGCGCCATCAAGAAGACGCCGATCGTCGTCAACGATACGCGCGGCTTCTACGTCAACCGCTGCGTTCTCCGTTACATGTCGGAAGCCTACAAGATGCTGATCGAAGGCGTGCCGGCCGCGATGATCGAGAACGCCGCCAAGGCCGCTGGAATGCCCGTTGGCCCGCTGGCACTCACCGATGAGACGGCGATCGACCTTGCCCAGAAGATCATGAAGCAGACCATCAAGGATCTCGGCGAGAAGGCCGTCGATCCGAAGCAGATGGCGCTGATCAACACCATGGTCGACATGCACGGCCGCTTCGGTCGCAAGAACGGCAAGGGTTTTTACGACTATCCGGCGAAGCCCGCGAAGAAGAAGCTGTGGCCGGGCCTCAAGGATCTCTATCCGCAACTGAAGCCGGAGAAGGTCGACTATGAGGAGCTGAAAGAGCGCCTGCTGGTCACCATCGCGCTCGAAGCCGTGCGCGTGATGGAGGAGGGCATCGTCACCGACCCGCGCGAGGCGGATGTCGGCTCGATCCTGGCCTTCGGCTTCGCCCCCTTCACCGGCGGCGCGCTCTCCTACATCGACGGTATCGGCGCCAAGCGTTTCGTCAAGATCGCCAAGGGCCTGCAGAAGAAATACGGGGCCGAATTCAAGGCGCCGAAGCTTTTGCTCGACATGGCCGAAAAGGGCGAGACCTTCTACCAGCGCTTCGACCCCTACCAGAAGGGCGAAGTCAGGAAGGCCGCCTGACGCCCGATCATGTATGTCTGGGGGCGCCTCGCGCGCATGATGGCCACGGCGGGAAGCCGTGGCCCTTACATGGTCGGCGATCAGAGTCGGCTGACCTTCCGCTGCCTGCCGACCGACATCGATTTCAACAGCCATCTCAACAATGCGCGCTACATGATGCTGGCCGACCTCGGCCGCATCGATCTTTTTCTTCGCGTCGGTCTCGTCGCGCTGGCCCGCCGCAACGGCTGGGCGCCGATGATCGGCGGGCTGCAGTCGGCCTATGTGCGCGAGATCAGGCTGTGGCGGCGCTTCGAGGTAGTGTCGTCGATCGAGACCTGGGAAGGCACCTCGGTCGTCGGCAAGCACCGCTTCGTCCTCGACAATGGCGAGACGGCCGCACTGATCCTGACCACCGGCGGCGTCTATGACCGTCGCGGCCGCCGTTTTCTCGAGATCGACGAGGTCGTCGCGGCGCTCGGCCATTCCACCCGGCCGCGCCCGCTGACCGAAACCGAACGGGCGTTCATGATTTCGCACAAGAACCTGCGCGAGCAGGCCAAGCAGGTCTGATTGTCGCCGATCCGACGCTTCGCCAGTGGACAATCGGATGGTCGCGCGCTAGACAATTCTGAGGCATTTTTTCCTGTTTTCGAAGGAGAGCGGACTTGCTCTCACACGATCGCGTCTGGGCCGCAATCGATGCTCTTGCCGAGCGCTATTCGCTCTCGGCCTCCGGCCTCGCCAGGCGCGCTGGCCTCGATTCGACCGCTTTCAATAAATCGAAACGTCTCTCTTCCGACGGCCGCCCGCGCTGGCCCTCGACCGAATCCCTGGCCAAGATCATCGAGGCCACCGGCGCTTCGCTCGAAGAATTCACCGTGCTGGTCGAGGGTCGCAGCGGCCCCGTCGAGCCGCAGCGCACGGCCGTGCCGCTGCTCGGCTTTGCCCAGGCCGGCGCCGGCGGCTTCTTCGACGACGCCGGCTATCCGTCGGGGCAGGGCTGGGACCTGGTGGAGCTTCCGACGCGCGCGGCGGAAAGCTCCTACGCGCTCAAGGTCCAGGGCGATTCCATGCTGCCGCTCTACCGCAACGGCGACGTGCTGATCGTCGAGCCGGGCGCGCCGACGCGCAAGGGCGACCGCGTCGTCGTCAAGACCACTGCCGGCGAGGTCATGGCCAAGGTGCTCGACCGGCAGACCGCGGCGTCGATCGTGCTGGTCTCGCTCAATCCCGCTCACCCGGACCGCGACATTCCGATGCGCGATGTCGAATGGGTGGCGCGGATCGTGTGGGCCAGCCAATAGGTCCGGGCTGGTGCGGATCCTCCATATGGCGCTCGCGCTCGCGGCGGTTCCGGCAATGGCGGCGCTAGTCGTTGCCGGAGGCCGCTCGCTGAAAGGCAGCGAAAGCACCCTCACGGTCGACCAGATCGATCCGGCCGCCGACATGATTCCGGGCCAAGACACCGGCCCGGCGCCGCAGGAGCCCGCAACCTCCGCCATTATGGCGCCGGCCGCGCCGCCGCCGCCCAAACCGGTTGTGCACTCAAGGGCAATAGATCCAGATATCGTGGCGCTGCCTGAGCTGCCCACCGGGGAACTGGAACGGGTCGAGCCGCGTGCGCCGCTGAGCGATCTGGCGCTTGCAGGTCCGCCCAAGCCCCCAAAATCGAAGATGCCGGATGGCCGCGACGGCACCAAACTGTTCCAGGCTGTCGCGCCCGCCGCAGGTGTTATCCAGGCTAAGGACTATTCTGTCACCATCTCGGGCATCGACATAGTGAGAGCCGATGAAACCTGTAGCGACGAGGGGAAGTCCTGGGCCTGCGGGGCGCGGGCCCGGACCGCGTTTCGTGCCTTCCTGCGCGGCCGGACGGCTGTCTGCGCGGTGCCCCCGCAAAGTGGGCGGGCCACCAATTCCACCGAATGCTGGGTCGGCAACAAGGATGTCGGCGAGTGGCTGGTCGAAAATGGCTGGGCGCGCGCCGCGCAAGGCGGCCCCTATGTCGAGGCGGGCAACAAAGCGCGCGCGGCGAAGAAAGGCATCTTCGGCGCGGCGCCGAACCTTGGCGGCTTGCCGACATTGCCAGCCGCCAGTGCGCCCGCGCCTGCCGCGCCGGCTTCGATCCTGCCGGCGGAAGACAGCGCCGTTACGCCGCCAACTGACCAGCCAGCGCCCGCTCAATGAGCGTGCGCGTTTCCGTGACGCCGTAGAGCGCCGCGAAGGAGCCGAAGCGCGGCCCGCGTTCCTGCCCGATCAGCACCTGGTAGATCATCTGGAAGAAGGCGACCGACACGCCAGGCCCGCCTTCGGGGCTCTGCTTGGAATGGTCCTGATAGCGCTCGATCCGCCGCGCCACGTTGAGCGCGGCGTTCTGGATCGCTTCCCCGTCCGCGCCTTGCGGCAAGGCGCCGAGCGCTTCCGAAAGCTTCGCCAGCGCCTCGCGCTCCACGTCGTCGGCGGCGCGGTAAACCTTGGTCGGCTTCACGAAGTCGTCGAAATAGCGGATGGCATAGCCGGTCAGCCGGTCGAGCTCGGGATGCGTCTTCGGTGTCACGCCCGGCGCGTGCCGCGAGATGAAGCCCCACAGCACCGCCTTGTCATGCGCGTTGGAGGCGCTGACCAGATTGAGCAGCAGCGCGAACGGCACCGGCAGGTCGATCGCCGGCGGATTGCCGTCATGCATGTGCCAGACGGGGTTGCCGAGCCGCTCCTTCCAGTCCTGCCGGGGATAGGCGGAGAGGAAAGCATAATATTCGTCGACCGCCTTCGGGATGACGTCGAAATAGAGCTTCTTGGCCTGCCGCGGCCGCTGGTACATATAGAGGCCGAGGCTCTCGGTCGGCGCATAGGTCAGCCACTCGTCGATGGTGAGGCCGTTGCCCTTGGACTTGGAGATCTTCTGGCCGTTCTCGTCGAGGAACAATTCGTAGACGAAATGCTCCGGCGCGCGGCCGCCGAGAATGTTGCAGATGCGGTCGTAGATTGCCGCGTTGGTCTGGTGGTCCTTGCCGAACATCTCGAAATCGACGCCGAGCGCTGCCCAGCGCATGCCGAAATCCGGCTTCCACTGCAGCTTCACCTTGCCGCCGGTGACCGGCAGCGTGGTCTCGGTGCCTTCGTCGTCGAAGGTGATGGTGCCGGCCTTGGCGTCGACATGCTTCATCGGCACGTAGAGCACGCGGCCGCTCTTCGGCGAGATCGGCAGAAACGGGCTGTAGGTCGCCTGGCGCTCCTCGCCGAGTGTCGGCAGCATCACCGCCATGATCTCGTCGTAGCGCTCGGCCGCGCGCAGCAGCACCTCGTCGAAGCGGCCGGACTTGTAGTACTGTGTCGCGCTGGCGAACTCATAGTCGAAGCCGAACGTGTCGAGGAAGCGGCAGAGCATCGCGTTGTTGTGGTCGGCGAAGCTCGCATAGTCGCCGCCGAACGGATTGGGCACGGCCGTCAGCGGCTTGTGCAGATAGGGCTCGAGCGCCGCGCGATCCGGCACGTTGTCCGGGATCTTGCGCATGCCGTCCATGTCGTCGGAGAAGCATAAGAGCTTGGTCTTGACCTTGTCTCCGGTCAGCACCCGGAAAGCGTGCCGCACCATCGTGGTGCGCGCCACCTCGCCGAAGGTGCCGATATGCGGCAGGCCGGACGGGCCATAACCGGTCTCGAACAGGACGGTCTCGGGAAAATCCTTGTTCTTGTAGCGGGCGATGATCTTCTTGGCTTCCTCGAACGGCCATGCCTTGCTTTCGGCGGCGGCCGCAAGCACCTCGGGATTGAGATCGATGATGTTTGATCCCGTCATGTCACTTTCCAGGTCATGTGCCGGCCAACTCATGTGCCGGCTTGGCGGTAGGGTAAGATTTTTCAATCGGTCTCTAGGCGCGACTGGCCGGAGCGTCAACGATTTGCGGCGGTTTTCCTTGCGGTGCCGCAAAGGTGTTCCTACGTTGGAGCGCCATTTCCGCTGCACTAGCCCAAAGTATGCCGCGGTTTTGGCACGACGACCTGCCCGCTCTTTAAGGAGTTTTTGAATGCCTTCACTGACGCCGCACGAAGCCTTGATCTACCTGATGGTCATCACTTCGGCTTCCGACCGCAACATGACCGATGTCGAGTTGGCGCGGATCGGCGACGTCGTCCGCTCATGGCCGGTGTTCGTCGATTTCAACCAGGACAGGCTGGTTGCGGTCGCTCAGGAGTGCCAGAAGGCGCTGCACGGCAAGGACGGGCTGGAGGGCGTGCTCACTCGCGTCGCTGGTGCGTTGCCGGAGCGATTGCGCGACACGGCTTACGCGGCTGCTTTCGAGGTCGCGGCCGTCGACCTCGAAATGCGCATGGAGGAGGTGCGGGTCCTGCAACTCATCCGCCTCAAGCTCGACCTTGACACGCTGACCGTCGCCGCGATCGCCCGCGCGGCCAAGGCCCGCCTGCGCACGCTGACGTGAATCTCAGCGGCCCTCAGAAAAAACTCACCGGGAAATAGCGCAGGTAGAACTCGGCGAAGGTTCCCTTGATCGAAATTTCCTGCAGCGCATAGTCGAAGGCGGCGGCCAGCGCCGGATCGCCCGCCCTGGTGGCGATCGCCATGCCCGAACCCAGATATTCGGGCGCCAGATACGGGCCGCCGGCGAAGCGGCAGCAGCCGGCGGCGTCCGAGCCGCCGAGCCAGAAGGCAAAGCGCATGCCGTCGCCGAAAGCGGCGTCGATCTTCCCGGCCTTGAGATCGGCGTAGAGGTCTTCGGGCTTGCCGAAAGGCACGACCTGCACGGTGCTGAAATAGTCGCGCAGCATTTTCTCATGCGCCGAGCCGGCGATGACGCCCACCCGCTTGCTGCGCAGCTTGTCGAGGATCGGTTCGATGAAAGCCTTGGTCTTCGGCATGATGAAGCGCGCCGGGAACTGCAGGTAGGAACGCGAGAAGGCGTATTTCTCGCGGGTTTCCGGCGTCGCAGCGATGCCGGCGATGATCGCCTCGCCTTCGCCTT
This sequence comes from Mesorhizobium sp. WSM4906, assembly GCF_029674625.1. Classification (NCBI taxonomy): domain Bacteria; kingdom Pseudomonadati; phylum Pseudomonadota; class Alphaproteobacteria; order Hyphomicrobiales; family Phyllobacteriaceae; genus Mesorhizobium; species Mesorhizobium sp. WSM4906. Next base: position 6,630,712 of record NZ_CP121355.1, on the reverse strand, counting down.
TCTGCAACGCGCCGTCGAGCTCGTTCCAGGGCAGCGCCTGGATTTGGCACTTCTCGACGATGCCGAGTTCCGCGCATATCGCCCGCGCTAGGTCGATATGGAAACCCGACAGCCGGCCTGAGCCGTCGAGGAAATTGAAGGGCGGAAAATCGGTGGTGGTGAGGAACCTCAACCGCGGCACCGCGGAAAGATCGGGCTTGGGCAGCCGCTCCTTGGCGTCCCATAGCACCGGGACCTGCGGCTCCGCAGCCTGAGTCGTGCCGGCGAGCGCCGGCGCCCCGGTCAGTGCCGCCGTCAGGGCCAGAAATATCCACCGGAATGTCACGATGAGGCTCCGCCCGGTCATGTTTCCTTGGCTTTTCGTACGAAAATGACGCAGGCACAATTGTTTTTGATTTCAACCGTTCAAATTAGGCGTATGGTTTAGCATTGTTGCAAGTGGCCGCACGCCGAGCTTGGGGGAGATGACCGGCGACGCGAAGAAGCTTGCGGCCCCGGGGTTGATGGAAAAGGGCAGTTCGGGCATCTACCGTGGGTAAACGAAAACAGAAGCAACATGGGGTAGATGTTGCGATGGGTCTATTCGATAGAACTCTGGAATACATAGATCAGCTGCAGCATGCCAACACGGTCGCGGCGGTGTGCGAGCGCTTGCTCGGCGTCACCTCGAATTTCGGGCTGACGGCGCTGATGGCCGGAACCGTGCCGCAGCCCGGCACGCCGCGCGGCCAGCAGAAGGACCATGTGCTGCTCTGCGACTGGCCGGGCGAGTGGCTGGAGCGCTATGTGGCGCGCAACTATGTCGACCACGATCCGGTCGTCACCCACATGAAGCAATTGCAGGCCCCGTTCCAGTGGCGGGAGGCCTCGCGGGCCATCGTCATCGACAAGAGCAGCGACGAGGTCATGGGCGACGCCCGTGAGTTCAAGCTGCGCGACGGCCTCGCCTTCCCGCTGGTCACGCTCGACGGCCAGATCGTCATGGTTTCGCTGGGCGGCGAGTCCGTCGAACTGTCGGACGTCGAATTCGGAATGGTCTCGCTGGTATCCACCTACGCCATCGGCCGCGCCATGCAGCTTCACACGATGGCCGGCAAGGTCATCGATCACATTGAGTTGACGCCGCGTGAGCGCGAATGCCTGCAATGGGCGGCCGTCGGCAAGTCCGAGTGGGAGATTTCGCAGATTCTCGGCATCTCGGAGCACACCTCCGAGAAACACCTTCTCAACGCCAAGAGCAAACTGGGCGCCGCCAACCGTGTCCAGGCAGTCGCCGAAGCGATTAGGCGCGGCTATATTAGCTAGGTCGGCCGGTGCCGGCCTGGAAATTGTCGCCTACGCATTCGCGTAATATTTTCGCGAAAAGCTGGTCGTGTCTTCCTCTTAAGAGACGGCTAATACTTTCTTAACGCCAAAGCAAACTCGGTGCCGCCAACCGCGCGCAGCCAGTCGCGGACGCGATTAGGCACGGCTATATTAGCGAAGTCGGTCGGTGCCGACCTAGAAATTCTTGCCTACGCGATCGCGTAATATTTTCGGGAAAGCCCGGCCGTATCTTCCTCTTAAGCCTAGGAGACGGCTAATGCTTTTTTCCCTCACCACCCAGGAATTGATGGAACGCCCCGACCTTTGGGAAGCGGTCCATCGTCTGCGCTACAGGATCTTCGTCGAGGAGATGGGATGGACCGATCTCGATCGTCCGGACCAGCTCGAGATCGATCAGTTCGACCATGACGAGGCCGAACACCACCTCGTCATCCGCAACGGCGAGCTCGCCGGCTACCAGCGCATGCTGCCGACGACCCGGCCGCATCTCCTGACGGACGTGCTGTCGGACCTCTGCGAGGGGACGTCCCCCTCGGGGCCGAATGTCTGGGAGCTCACCCGCTACGCGGTGGCGCCGGGCTTTCGTGACGGCAAGCGCGGCGTCTCGACGGTCGGCACCGAATTGATCGCCGGCTTCGTCGAATGGGGCCTCAAGCGCAACGTCAACCAGGTCATCATCGAGTTCGAACCGATGTGGGTGCTGCGGGCGCTGCAGCTGCACTTCCTGGCGACGCCGCTTGGCTACCAGCGCACTTACGGCAACCAGCAGGTCGTGGCGACGCTGCTCACCTTTACTGACCATACGCTGGAGGTGGTCCGTGCTCGCCGCAACCACTTCCTGCCGGTGCTGACCAGGGGCTATCCCGGCCAGCTCGGCCTGAGGCAGGCTTCGTGATGGAGGCGGTCATGAGCTTCCATCCCGAACCTGAACTGCGCGGCCACACGCTGGTCGTCACGGTCTCCTCGCATGACGGTCGGCCGGTGCTGGACCGGCACGCTTATGCGAGCCTCGCCAGGACTTTCCACGAAGCCGCCGTCAATGACGACGTTCGCGTGGTCGTGCTGCGCGGCCTTGCCGGCTGCTTCTGCCTCGGCGGCGACTTCTCGGAGTTCCTCGACGCCACCAAGCACCAGCAGTTGATCGCCGCCGTCACCGACATGTTCCGCATGCTTGCGACCTTCCCCAAGCCGGTCCTTGCCTGCGTGGACGGGGATGCCGTCGGTGTCGGCTGCACCATCCTGTTCCACTGCGACATGGTCATTGCTTCCAAGGGGAGCACTTTCAGGGTGCCGTTCGTCGATTTCGGCCTCGTGCCGGACGCAGCGACCAGCATCCTGGCGCCCCAGAAGCTCGGCTATGCCGGCGCCTTCCGCTTCTTCTGCCTCGGCGACACGCTGGGCGTCGACGACGCCAAGGCGCTCGGCCTGGTCGGGGAGGTCGTTGAAGGCAGCGCCGAGGAGACGGCCTTGGCGCGGGCAAGGCAGCTCGCCAAGAAGCCGGTTGCCGCGCTGTTGCAGACACGCGGTCTGCTCAAGGGCGATACGGACGTTCTGTGCGACCGCATCGATCATGAGATATCGCTGTTCCAGCAGGCGCTCCAGGACGACGCCACGCTGAAGCGGCTGCAGCGGATCGCCCGCCTGGCCGCCTGAGCACTCTCGTAAAACCTCAGCGCCGCGCATCCGAAAGATGCGCGGCGCTGTAAGTCGGACGAAAGTCGGCGGGCGCCCCCGAATGTCACGTCTCGGAAAGCTATTTATCCAGGAACGACGGCCCTTCGCCGACGATTTTCTTGTCTTCCTTCCAGATGACGTCGAGATCGCGCCCAGCATAAGGCAGCGACAACAGGATCCGCTGGATGACGGCGAGCCGTGCGCGGCGCTTGTCGTTGGCGCGCACGATGATCCACGGCGCGAACTCCTTGTGGGTGCGCTCGACCATGAGATCGCGCGCCTTGGTGTAGTCGTCCCATTTGTTGATGCCGGCGATGTCGATGGGCGAGAACTTCCAGTTCTTCAGCGGCGACCAACGCCGGTCGTGGAACCGTTCGAGCTGCGTTTCCCGGCCGATATTCAGCCAGAATTTGAAGAAGTGGATGCCCTCGTTTGAGATCATGCGCTCGAAATGCGGCGTCTCGTCGAGGAATTTCTCGTGCTGTTCCGGTGTGCAGAATCCCATGACCGGCTCGACGCCGGCGCGGTTGTACCAGGAGCGGTCGAAGGTGACGAACTCGCCCGAGGTCGGGAAATGGTCGACATAGCGCTGATAATACCATTGCCCAAGCTCCGGCGACGTTGGCTTGGTCAGCGCCACGTTGCGCGCCGTGCGCGGGTTCATGTACTGCCGCAGCACGAAGATCGTGCCGCCCTTGCCGGCCGCGTCGCGTCCCTCGAACAGTGCCATCACCCGCTTGCCGGTCGCCTGCAGCCAGGCCTGCGCCTTGACCAGCTCGATCTGCAGGCGCTCGAGCTCCTTCTCGTAGTCCTCGCTGTTCATCTTCTTGTCGTAAGGATAGCCGCCGGCGGTGAGCTTGTTGTCCTCGATCCAGTCCGGAAGCACGGGATTGTCGATGTCGAACTCGCGTTCCTTGCCGCCGATCTTGATCTTGATCGGCCCCGTGGCAGGCGCCGCTTCGGTTTCTTCCTTGGCTTTTTTCATCGAGACGAACCTTTCCAGCTTGCGGACTCATGCTATGGGAGCCTCCACGGCGTTGCGTCCGTCCGGGCGCAGCGCCTCGTAGCACTTTGATTTTGCGCATGAACATTCCAGAAAATCGATTCCGATTTTTCCGGGGTCATGCGCCGGTCCGGTGAGGTCTCACCGGCGGAGGGATACGGGGCAGCGCATGGTCGATACAGGCGCAGAGCGGAAAGGCGCGACGCAAGCCATCGTCGCCCGGCTGCGGCGCAGCCGCTGGTTGCTGGCCGCGGCCGTCGTCGCTGTTCTCATGGTCTACGGCTTCGGCGGCGTTTCGATCTATGTGCCGCTGCTGGCCATGGCGCTGCTGGTCGCAGCCGCGGTGCTGCCCGCCCACGTGGAGCGGCAAGCCGCAGACGACGCGGCGGCGATCGAGGCCGGCGGCCTGCAGCGGCTCTCCGGCGAATATCTTGCGGCGGCCGTCGCCGATCCGCTGATCATCTTCGACCATGCCGCCACCATCGTCCACGCCAACGCGGCCGCCTTCGCCGCCTTCGGCGGACTGGCGCCCGGCATGTCGCTGTCGCTCAAATTCCGTGCGCCGGAAATGCAGGCCTTGCTGGACGGTATCGTCTCGGGAGCCGTGGCGTCCGATGTCGTCGACTACACTGAAAAGCTGCCGGTCGAGCGGACATATCGGGTGAGCGCGTCCTCGGTCGGCCATGCCACCGATCTCTACGTGCTGGTGTTCAAGGACCAGAGCGAGACGCGCCGCATCGATCGGATGCGCGCCGACTTCATCGCCAATGCCAGCCATGAGCTACGCACTCCGCTCGCTTCGATCGCCGGCTTCATCGAGACCTTGCGCGGCCCGGCGCGCAGCGATCCGGCGGCGCGCGACCAGTTCCTGCAGATCATGCAGAACCAGACGGGCCGCATGGCGCGCCTGATCGACGACCTGTTGTCGCTATCGCGGCTGGAGATGAAACCCTATCTGAGGCCGGGAACGGAGGTCGATCTCCGCCAGACCATCGACAGCGTCATCGATTCTCTCGGTCCGCTGGCCAGCGAGAACGGTCTCGTCATCGAACGGGATTTCATCGCTGGCCCGATTTCCGTGCCCGGCGACCGCGACGAGCTCTTCCAGGTTTTCGAGAACCTCCTGGAAAATGCCTGTAAATACGGCCAGTCGGGCGGGCGCGTTACCGTATCCATCGCCGCCAGCGAGGATGGCCCGGATGCCGGCATCGACGTCACCATAAGAGACTACGGTCCCGGCATTGCCGAGGAACATATTCCCCGCATCACGGAGCGCTTCTACCGCGTCGATGTCGAAAACAGCCGGACCCAGAAAGGCACCGGCCTTGGCCTTTCCATCGTCAAGCATATATTGACACGTCATAATGCTAGACTGTCGATCAAGTCGGAAGTCGGCAAGGGCGCGGCGTTCACTGTTCATTTGCCGGCTCGCTGATTGTGTATTGGTTGCTAACCGGCAATTTCGTCTTTCTGTCATCCGGTTCGCGTATCAGCGACAGATTGAGGGAACGCAGCCGGCAGACACCGGGAAGGCATATCCATGCAATCCGTTCACATTGTCAGTGCCTATGACGAAGAGCTGAAATTCCTGTCGAAGCGCATCGCCGCCATGGGCGGGCATGCCGAGCGCATGGTCGAGCAGGCGATCGCGGCCCTGGTCAACGCCGATCCGGGCCTTGCCCAGAAGGTCATTCAGGACGATCTCGTCCTCGACGAGGGCCAGCGCGAGATCGACGACAAGGCGATCATCATCATCGCCAAGCGCCAGCCGATGGCGACCGATCTGCGCGAGATCGTCGGCGCCATCCGCATCTCGGCCGACATCGAGCGCGTCGGCGATCTGGGCAAGAACGTCGCCAAGCGCGTCGCGGCCGTCATCGACGGCCGCCAGCCGAACAGCCTGTTCCGCGGCCTCGAAGCGCTGGCCGACCTCGCCCTGACGCAGCTCAAGGAAGTGCTCGACGTCTATGCGTCGCGCTCGGTCGACAAGATCGGCTTCGTGCGCGACCGCGACGACCAGATCGACGCCATGTACACCTCGTTGTTTCGCGAGCTCCTGACCTACATGATGGAGGATCCGCGCAATATCACGCCCTGCACGCATCTGCTCTTCTGCGCCAAGAACATCGAGCGCATCGGCGATCACGCCACCAACATCGCCGAAACCATCTACTACATCGTCACCGGCGACCAGATGCCGGCCGATCGACCGAAGGGCGACAAGACCGACCAGGTGGTGTCCCCGGGGACGGTATCGGCTAAGTGAACAGGCGGCCTCTCGAACGGCTTTCTAATTTAGGCTAAGCTCCTCCAGGTACAGCGATTTTGTCAGTCGCTGTCTCGGGAGGTTGCGATGGAACAAGTTCGAAACCTGACCCCGGCCCGCCAGCCGCCATCCGGCATCATTGCGTCCAGCGTGTATTCCGCCGGCAAGCGCATCGCCGACATTCCGATCGAAGAGGCTGGTGTATGGGCGGCAAGGCCCGGCCATGTCGTCTGGATCGGCCTGCTCGAGCCGGACCGCAACCTGTTGCTCAGGGTGCAGGCGCAGTTCCATCTGCACGATCTGGCGATCGAGGACGCCGAGCACCCGCATCAGCGGCCGAAGCTCGAGCAATATGGCGACGCCTTGTTCATCGTTGCCCGCACCGCCCAGCTGATCGAAGGCCGCGTCACCTTCGGCGAGACCCATCTCTTCGTCGGCACCGGCTATATCGTCAGCGTCAGGCACGGTCCGTCGACCTCCTACGCCCCGGTGCGCCAGCACTGGGAAAGCTGCCCATCCTCGTTGGCCAAGGGCGAGGATTTCGTCCTCTATGCCATCCTCGATTTCATCGTCGACAACTACATGCCGGTGCTCGAGCAGATCGAGGACGAGGTCGAGGCGATCGAGGACAAGGTGCTGCTGAAGCCGATGAGCGGCACTGATATCGAACGGCTCTACATGTTGCGCCGCGACCTGCTCAGGCTGCGCAACGCGGCGCTGCCGCTGGTCGAGGTCTGCCGGCGGCTCACCAGCGCCGAGCTGCCGCAGATCCACGCCGCCATGCATCCGCTGTTCCGCGACGTGACCGACCACATCCGTACCGTGCAGGAGAAGGTAGACAGCCTGCGAGAGGTTCTGGCCTTCGCCTTCGAAGCCAGCCTTCTGGTCGGACAGAGCCAGGAAACGGCGATCTCCAAGAAGCTTGCCTCATGGGCAGCCATCCTGGCAGTGCCGACGGCCTTCGCCGGCATCTACGGCATGAACTTTACGGACATGCCGGAACTCAAGATGGAATATGGCTACCCGAGCGTGCTGGTGGCGATCGCGCTGATCTGCGCGTTTCTGTACTGGCGGTTCAGGAAGAATGGATGGCTGTGAGAGAGAGCGAATAGCGAATAGCGAATAGGGAACAACGCAAAAAACGGCTTGCTCCCTGTCAGAAGCTAAGCCGTTTTATTCGCTATTCGCTATTCGCTATTCGCTATTCGCTATTCGCTATTCGCTATTCGCTCAGCGGCTTCTGCGCCGCTCCGCCGCCGGCTGGAAGGCGACCCGGGCGTGATATTTGCAGTACGGGCCGGTTTCTGCGGCGTCGTTGCCGCAGAAGCTGAAGTCTTCCGACAGCGGATCGCCGTTCGGCCACTTGCAGGTGCGCTCGGTCAGCTCGACGAGCTGCAGGTTGCGCGAGATCGGCACCACGACGTTTTCGACCGGGCGGATGTAGTGGCGCGCCACCGGCTCCGCGTCGAACTGCACCTGCAGCGCGGTCGCGCCGATGGAGGCCGTCACGTGACGTGCAGCACTTGCGGCTCGAGCCACCGATTTCTGCATCGAGGCCCCTTGCGTCGCCTTCTTCTGGCGCGCCGGCGCGGCGGTCGCGCGGCCGCGGCCCGACAGTTTCAGGCGATGCACCTTGCCGATGACGGCGTTGCGGCTCACGCCGCCGAGCTGTGCGGCGATCTGGCTGGCGCTCAGACCCTCCGACCACAATTTCCTGAGAAGTTCGACCCGCTCGTCAGTCCAGTTCATGAGACCGCGCTCCTGCTGAGGCGTACGGCAGTCAGAATCCCTTCCCGCCCCGGCTCCCGCCGGGCAAACAACACCACATATACCGGGTGATTAGATCCGCCGCACGAAATCTAGCTATTTCTCAACTACAATTACCTTATGCGCTGACTCGGTGACAAGAGTCCCCAGGGCAACACGATTCGGTTTTTTCGGTTTTCCCCAACTTGCCTGACCGCTGATGAGCCGGCGTGCCGTCGGGGACTTGCCGCGCGCTTCTGCGCGACGTTTTCGTTGACTTCATGGCCGAAAAACATGATAAGCCGCAAAGGCCGCCGCATTGGCGGCTTTTTTGATTTCCGGTTCCGGAGACGCATATAATGAGCGGTTCGGCGCTTTACGAGACTTTTGCTCGCGCACCCCTGGCTTTCGACCGCGGGGAGGGGACCTGGCTGGTCACCGACAAGGGCGAGCGATATCTCGATTTCGCCGGCGGCATCGCCGTGAACTCGCTGGGCCACAGCCATCCGCACCTGGTCGCGGCGCTCACCGAGCAGGCCGCCAAGCTGTGGCACGTCTCGAACCTTTACGAGATACCGGAGCAGCGCCGGCTGGGCGAACGGCTGGTCGAGGCGACCTTTGCCGACAAGGTGTTCTTCACCAATTCCGGCGCCGAGGCGCTGGAATGCGCCATCAAGACGGCGCGGCGTTACCATTTCGTCAAGGGCCATCCGGAGCGTTTCCGCATTATCACCTTCGAGGGCGCCTTCCATGGCCGCACCCTGGCGACCATCGCCGCCGGCGGCCAGTACAAATATCTCGAAGGCTTCGGACCGAAGGTCGAGGGTTTCGACCAGGTAGCGTTCGATGACATCGACGCCGCCGAAAAGGCGATCACGCCGGAGACCGCGGCGATCCTGATCGAGCCGGTGCAGGGCGAGGGCGGCATCCGCCCGGTGCCGACGCAGTCGCTGAAGCGCCTGCGCCAGCTCTGCGACCAGCACGGCCTGCTTCTGATTTTCGACGAGGTCCAGTGCGGCATCGGCCGCACCGGCAAGCTGTTCGCACATGAATGGAGCGGCGTGACCCCCGACTTGATGGCGATTGCCAAGGGTATCGGCGGCGGCTTCCCGATGGGGGCCTGCCTCGCCACCGACGAGGCCGCGGCCGGCATGACGGCCGGTGTGCACGGCACCACCTTCGGCGGCAATCCGCTGGCGATGGCGGTGGGCAATGCCGTGCTCGACGTCGTGCTGGCCGACGGCTTCCTCGAGGATGTCCAGCGCAAGGCGCTGCTGCTCAAGCAGGGCCTTGCCGCGGTCGTCGACGAATATCCCGACGTCATCGAAGGCATCAGGGGAACCGGCCTGATGCTTGGGCTGAAATGCGCCATGCCCAACACCAAGGTGAACATGGCGCTGCGCGACCAGCACTTGCTCGCCGTGCCGGCCGGCGACAACGTCATTCGTCTCTTGCCGCCGCTCACCGTCACCGACGAAGAGATCGGCGAGGCGCTGAAGCGCATCCGCGCCGGCGCCAAGGGCTTGACCGACGCCATTGCGGCCGAAGCCGCGAAGTAATTCTGGAATTTGCCGATGAGTGTTCGCCACTTCACCGACCTGTCAGCCGTTTCCGCCGGCGACCTGCGCTCGATGCTGGACGATGCGGTGGCGCGAAAGACCAGGCTCAAGGCCGGCGAGCGTTCGAAGCCGCTCGAAGGTAAGGTGTTGGCCATGATCTTCGACAAGCCGTCGACGCGCACGCGCGTTTCCTTTGATGTCGGCATGCGCCAGCTTGGCGGCGAGACGATCATGCTGACCGGCACCGAAATGCAGCTCGGCCGTTCCGAAACCATCGCCGACACCGCCAAGGTGCTGTCGCGCTACGTCGACGCCATCATGATCCGCACCACCTCGCATGAACGGCTGCTGGAGCTCACCGAAAACGCCACCGTTCCGGTCATCAACGGGCTCACCGACGACACCCACCCGTGCCAGCTGATGGCCGACATCATGACCTACGAGGAGCATCGCGGTCCGGTCGCCGGCAGGACCTTCGCCTGGACCGGCGACGGCAACAATGTGCTGCACTCGCTGCTCGAAGCCTCGGCGCGGTTCCGCTTCAACCTTAACGTCGCGGTGCCGGAAGGCAGCGAGCCGTTCGAGAAATACGTCGACTGGGCGAAGGCCAATGGCGGCAAGGTCAGGTTTGCCCACTCGGCCGAGGAGGCAGTCGACCAGGCGGATTGCGTCGTCACCGACAGCTGGGTGTCGATGGGCCAGGAGCATCGCGCCCGCGGCCACAACGTCTTCCTGCCTTACCAGGTCAACGCCGCGCTGATGGCCAAGGCGAAGTCCGACGCGCTCTTCATGCACTGCCTGCCGGCGCACCGCGGCGAGGAGGTCACCGACGAGGTGATCGACGGGCCGCATTCGGTGGTGTTCGACGAGGCCGAAAACCGGCTGCACGCCCAGAAAGCGGTGCTGGCCTGGTGCCTGGGCGCTTGAGAAGGCCCGACTTGAACCGGGTTGTCTTGATCCGGACCAACTTGATCTGGCGATGTGTGATGCCTATTTGCGGGCCATCACGCAAATCGAACGCGCTTCGACCCATGCCGCCTGCAAAGCGGGATGGACGCGCCCCGGAGCTTTGTCATGTTGGAAACCCGTCCATTGGCTGATCATCAACTCAAACTCGGTGAATTCGGCTTCGCCGGCGACGACCATGTCGTGCCTTACGAAGTGGCGCCCCTCGACGTGCGCGGTCGCACCGTGCAGCTCGGGCCGATGCTCGACGCCATTCTCAGCCGTCACGACTATCCCGAACCGGTCGCGCGGCTGCTGGCGGAAGCCTGCGTGCTCACCGTGCTGCTCGGCACGTCGCTGAAGTTCGAGGGCAAGTTCATCCTGCAGACCCGCACCGACGGGCCGGTCGACATGCTGGTGGCCGATTTCACCACACCGCATGCGCTGCGCGCCTATGCGCGCTTCGACGCCGACCGGCTGCAGGCGCTGGTGGCCTCGGGCGAGACTTCGCAGGAGAAGCTGCTCGGCACCGGCGTTCTGGCGCTGACCATCGACCAGGGCGCCCACACGCAGCGTTATCAGGGCATCGTCCAACTCGACGGCACGTCGCTGGAGGACGCCGCGCGCACCTACTTCCGCCAGTCCGAGCAGATCCCGACCGATCTGAGGATGTCGGTTGCCAAGCTGGTGACGCCGGGTCCGGGCGGCGCCCGCGAGCAATGGCGCGCGGGCGGCATCCTGGCGCAGTTCCTGCCGCAGGCGCCGGAGCGCATGCGCGTGCCCGATATTTCGGGTGGCGACGGCGATCCGCGAGACGTGGCGCACGAACCGGCCGACAATTCATGGCGGGAATTGCTGGCGCTGCTCGGCACCATCGAGCCGACGGAGCTGATCGACCCCACGGTGGGCGCCGAGCGGCTGCTCTACCGGCTGTTCCACGAGCACGGCGTGCGCGTCTTCCGCAGCGTTCCCGTCGCCGACCAGTGCTCCTGCTCGCGCGAGAAGATTCGCGGCATCCTCGAAGGCTTTTCGGCCGAGGAGATCGAGGACAGCACCGAGGACGGCGGCATCCATGTCGCTTGCGAGTTCTGCTCGACGCAATACGACTTCGATCCGGCGGAATTCGCGGGCGAGTGAAATTCTTTCCTTCTCCCCGTTCCACGGGGAGAAGGTGCCCGAAGGGCGGATGAGGGGCAGTGCCAACGTCGGCGATGTCGGAACCCCTCGCTCCGTCCGAAAGAAATCGAAACCTTGGCGCCGCCCCACATTGCACTGCCGGGCATTTCTCCCCGTAAAACGGCTACGGCGTGCACACATTTCCAAGCGCTGGTCTTTGGCGATAGCGTGCATGGCAGCTTGGCGCATGCATTGTCTTATGTAGCGCTGGTCGACCCCCACTCCGTCTCGGCTTCGCCGAGCCACCTCTCCCCCGATCGACGGGGTAGAGGAAAGGCGCCAAGCCTTTTGCCGTCAACGCTCGTCCAGCAAGGCTCCCTTCCTTTCCCTCCGGAGGGGGAAAGGTGGCGCTGCGAAGCAGCGACGGATTGGGGGAACCACGTGGCAATCAAGCCTCGGCCTCATCAGTCACGCCAATCACAGAAGATGTGTGCATAGCGTAGCGTAAAACGGGGAGAGAGGCTGTCGCGGGCATTTTCGCCAACCGCCAAACTCGCTAATTCACCGTGCGCCTCGTCCCCGGCATATCGAGGGAGAAGGCCGGGATGGCGACATCGAACGTCTCGCCGCGTCCGTTGCGCATCGTGTAGTGGCCGACCATGATGCCGGACGGCGTCGAGAGTGGGCACCCCGACGTGTACTGGTAGCTGTCGCCCGGGTTGAGTTCCGGCTGGTCGCCGACGACGCCGGCGCCACGCACCTCCTCGACGCGGCCGCGTCCGTCGGTGATGTGCCAATAGCGCGACAGAAGCTGCACGAACTCGTCCGACCGGTTGTCGATCGTCACCTGATAGCCCCACACATAGCGGTCCTCCGACGGATCGGAACGATCCTCCAGATAGAACGGCCTGACCTGCACTTCGATGTTGCGCGTCACGGCGCGATACATGGGCCACTCCGGTTTGCCGGCTAGGGAACATTTACCGCGCTCCGCGGTTGTTACACGAAGCGCCGTCCATCCTGCCAGATTCTAGCGCAGTTGCCTAAAAACAATGTCATTTAAGTGACACATGACAATGTTGGTGTGCAGAAACTATGCGGGCGACTCGGGCGCTCTGTCGACTGATGAAACGGCCGCGGGCGGCCCTTCCGGAGTGACCAGAACTCGATGGAACTGACCTTTGCAGCCGCCTTTGCTTCGTCAGCCCTTCTTCTTTCCAATTTTGCCAGCATCCTGCTCGCCTCGTCGCGATTGAAGCCCAGGCGCCTCATTCCCCCGTTCGCCGGCAAGCAGCCGCCGGTCTCCATCATCGTGCCGTCGCGCGGCGTCGAGCCATTCGCCGAGGAGACGCTCAAGCGCGCCTTCTCGCTCGACTGGCCGCGTTATGAGCTGATCTTCTGCGTCACCCAACCGGAGGACCCGGTGGTCAAGTTGATCAATGCCGCGATCGTGCGCTTCCCGAACGTGCCGGCGCGGCTCTTGATCGGCGAGGACAGGATCAGCGCCAATCCCAAGCTCAACAACTGCGTCAAGGGCTGGCAAGCGGCCCGGCACGACTGGGTGATTCTCGCCGATTCCAACGTGCTGATGCCCAAGGACTATGTCCAGCATCTGATGGCGGCCTGGCGAAGGGATACCGGCCTCGTCTGCTCGACGCCGGTCGGCTCGCGGCCGGACGGCTTCTGGGCCGAGGTCGAATGCGCCTTCCTCAACACGCTGCAGGCGCGCTGGCAATATGCCGGCGAGGCGGTCGGCCTTGGCTTCGCTCAGGGCAAGAGCATGTTGTGGAACAAGTCGATGCTCGACGCAAACGGCGGCATCCAGGCGCTGGCCGCCGAGCCCGCCGAGGATGCCGCAGCCACCAAACTGGTCAACAGCCTGGGCCTCCGGGTCAATCTCGTGGCCTCGCCCTTCGAACAGCCGCTCGGCCAGCGCACGCTCGTCGAAGTCTGGTCGCGCCAGGCGCGCTGGGCGCGGCTGCGCCGCGTCACCTTCCCGCAGTTCTTCGCGCCCGAGATCCTGACCGGCGTGGTTGTGCCGCTGATTTTCGCGCTGATTGCGGCGGCAAGCGCCGGCGTCAGCCTCCCCACCACGGCGCTTTGCGTGCTGGCGGTCGCCTATGTGCCGGAGTGCCTGCTTGCATGGTCCAAGGGCTGGTACCTGTCGCCGCGCAGCGTCACCGCGATGATCGTGCGCGACGCCATGCTTCCCATCGTCTGGTCGCGCGGCTGGCTGGGCGGCGTCGTCGAATGGCGCGGCAACGCCATGACGATCCGCACCGGGGAGATGACCGAACTCGAAGAGATTGCCTGAGCCGGCTGCGGCTCAAGCAATCTCTTTGCGGCCACCGTTACCGCGCTGCCCTCAGCGCCTGTTCGACGTCGTTGAGCAGATCGTCTGTATCCTCCAGACCGACGGAGAGCCTGAGCGTGCCGGGCCCGATGCCGAGTTCGGCGCGCGCCTCGTCGCTCAGGTTCTTGTGCGTCGTCGTGGCCGGATGGGTGATCAGGCTCTTGGCGTCACCGAGATTGTTGGAGATCAGCACGATGTCGAGCGCGTTCTGGAGGGCGAAGGCCGCCTGCTTGCCGCCCTTGACGTCGATACAGATCAGCGTCGAGCCGCCAGACATCTGCTTCCTGACGACGTCCGCCTGCGGATGGTCGGCCCGCCCCGGATAGATGACGCGGGCGATCTCCGGCCGGCCGGCCAGGAAGTCCGCGATCCTGCCGGCGCTTTCCGTCTGCTGGCGCACGCGCAGCGGCAGAGTCTCCAGGCCTTTCAGCAACGTCCAGGCGTTGAAGGGCGACAGGCTCGGGCCGGTGTGCCGGAAATAGTCGTGCAGGTTCTCGTCGATCCATTTCTTGTCCGACAGGATGACGCCGCCGAGGCAGCGGCCCTGTCCGTCGATATGCTTGGTCGCCGAATAGACCACGACATGGGCGCCGAGCTGCAACGGCTTCTGCTGCAGCGGCGTGGCGAATACGTTGTCGACAATCAGCCTCGCGCCGATCGAATTGGCTAAAGCGGCGACGGCGGCGATGTCGACCACTTCCAGCGTCGGGTTGGTCGGGCTTTCCAGGAAGAACAGCTTGGTGTTCGGCCTGACCGCTTTTTCCCAGTTGGCGATGTCGGTGCCGTCGACCAGCGTCGCCTCGATGCCGTAGCGCGGCGCCAGCGTCTCGACCACCCAGCGGCAGGAGCCGAACAGCGCCCGCGCCGCAACGATGTGGTCGCCCGCCTTCACGCTGCAGAGCAGGGCGGCGGACACGGCTGCCATGCCGGAAGCAGTGGCGCGGGCGTCTTCCGCGCCTTCCAGCGCGCACATGCGCTTCTCGAACATGTCGACGGTCGGGTTGGCGTAGCGCGAATAGATGAAGCCCGGCTCCTCGCCTTTGAAGCGGGCTTCCGCAGCTTGCGCCGTTTCGTAGACATAGCCCTGGGTGAGGTACATCGCCTCGGCGGTCTCGCCGAAGCCGGAACGCAGCGTGCCGCCATGCACGAGTGCCGTCTGAGGCTTCCAGTTGCGCGTCTTGGTCATCGCCCTACTTCCACTCGCAAAGAACAGTCCAAACACAAAAAAACCGGCCGCGATGTCGCAACCGGTCCATATGGCCTTGCGGCCAGCGGTCCTTTAGCGACTTGTTTAACGTGGCTGCAAGCCGACCGGCCAAATCACCACGGGATAACGACCCTTTAGACCCGCGCCGCGCTTGCGTCAATTGCCGGCTTGATTAAGAGGTTTGTACCAGGCAGCTAGCGCAAGCCGTCTACGGTTTTTCGGCAGGCGCCTGCAAAAGAACCACGCGCTTGCCCGGCCTTCGATCGGAGCCAGACCTTGCGGCAGACAGGCATTCTTCCGGATCAGGACATCGCGGCGCTGTTTGCGGCGAATGCGCTGACGTCGCCGCGCGCGCTCGACAGCGACCAGATCCAGCCGGCCAGCCTCGATCTCAGGCTCGGCGACACGGCCTTTCGCGTGCGCGCCTCCTTCCTGCCCGGTCCCGATCATCTGGTGGCCGACAAGCTCGACCGGCTGAAGCTGCACGAGATCAGCCTTGCCGAAGGTGCGGTGCTGGAGACGGGCTGCGTCTACATCGTGCCGTTGCTCGAGAGCCTGGCGCTGCCGGCGGAAGTGTCGGCTTCCGCCAACCCGAAGAGCTCGACCGGGCGGCTGGACATCTTCACGCGTGTCATGACCGACCGCGGCCACGAGTTCGACAAGATCGCCGCCGGCTACCGTGGCCCGCTCTACCTCGAGGTCAGCCCGCGCACCTTCCCGATCGTCGTGCGTGCCGGCTCGCGGCTATCGCAGATACGCTTCCGTGTCGGCAACGCGGTGCTCTCGGAGAGCGAACTGCGCGACCTCCACCGCGCCGAGATGCTGGTCGCCACCGAGCCGCCCAACATCTCCGGCGGCGGCATCGCGCTCTCCATCGATCTCGACGGCGACAAGGACGGCCTTGTCGGCTATCGCGGCAAGCACCACACCGGCCTCGTCGACGTCGACAAGCGCGCCGCGCAGGACGTCGTCGACTTCTGGGAGCCGCTCTACAAGAGCGGCGCCGGCGAGCTGGTCCTCGACCCGGACGAGTTCTACATCCTGGTCTCTCGCGAAGCCGTGCACGTGCCGCCGCTCTATGCCGCCGAGATGACGCCCTTCGATCCGCTAGTCGGCGAGTTTCGCGTCCACTATGCCGGCTTCTTCGACCCGGGCTTCGGCCATTCCGCCGCCGGCGGCAGCGGCAGCCGCGCCGTGCTCGAAGTGCGCAGCCACGAGGTGCCGTTCATCCTCGACCACGGCCAGATCGTCGGCCGCCTGGTCTACGAGCATATGCTCAAGCGCCCACGGGCGCTTTACGGCACCGATCTCGGCTCCAACTATCAGGCGCAGGGGCTCAAGCTCTCCAAGCATTTCCGCGCCGCGCGCTGAGCTACGCGGCGGCCAGACTGTGCTTGCCTGGCCAACCGCACCATGCTTGGCTGCGCGTAACTGGCATTGAACCTGATCGAGGGAGACGAAAATGCGGATATCCAGATGGATCATATCGGCAGCGGCCGCAGCCATGCTGGTGCTCGGCGCCGGTTCGGCAGGCGCAGCGGAAAAGATCAAGATCGGCACCGAGGGCGCCTATCCGCCCTTCAACACCATCACGCCGGACGGCAAGGTCGAGGGCTTCGACATCGACATCGCCAATGCGCTCTGCGCGCAGATGAAGGTCGAATGCGAGATCGTCACCCAGGACTGGGACGGCATCATTCCGGCGCTGCAGGCCAAGAAATTCGACGCCATCATCGCCTCGATGAGCATCACAGAGGAACGCAAGAAGCAGGTCGCCTTCACCCACAAATACTACACCACGCCGCTTTCGCTGGTCGCCTTGAAAGATAGCGACATCGCCTCGACCGAGCCTGCCGCTCTCGCCGGCAAGACGGTCGGCGCCCAGGCCTCGACCACCCAGGCCAACTATGCCCAGGACGTCTACGGCAAGGCCGGGGCCGAGGCGAAGCTCTACCCGACCCAGGAAGAGGCGGTCACCGATCTCCTCAACGGCCGCCTCGACGCCGTCATCTCGGACAAGTTCGTGCTGGTCGACTGGATGAAGAAGGCGAGCGACGGCTGCTGCAAGCTGGTCGGCGACGTCAAGGGCACCGAGACCGAGGCCGGCATCGCCGTGCGCCTGGAGGACACCGCGCTACGCGACAGGCTGAACGCCGCCATTGACGCCATCGTCGCCGACGGCACCTACAAGAAGATCCAGGCGAAATATTTCGACTTCGACATCTATTGAAGCCGGAGCTGCCTTCGGTCAGCCGCGAAACAGCGCCTGTTTCGCGGCGCCGAGGCACGCGTTGAAGCTGCCGATAAAAAGCAGCTCGCGTCCAGCTAGATGCGTTTTACCCCAGAATGAAGCCTGTCGCGTGGCATCAAGCGATGCCTTTGATCCCTTCAACGGGAATAGCTGATCGTTCACGCACCCAAGAACATAGGCACGAGCGGAGTCAATGCGGCAAGGCTTGGCTCTGTCGTTCAATGTGGCGCCACGAAGTTTTGAAATCCGTAGATCGGCATTTCGCATCAGGAAGCTGGTTTGATTTCGTGAATATCCGGTGCCCAGCAGTCGGTTGGTCATCAGGGCGCGCGCCTCGCCATAGGAGGTCTTGCTGCATTGTGCGGCGCCATAGGCCGCGGATGACCAGCAAGCGATCAACAGAGCGATGCCCAGATTTCTGGCGCTTGGCGGAATATGGCCCATTGACCCGGTTCCAAGTTGTTCGCGAGATCAAAGCGCCTTCACCGCCACCTTCACCGGCTTTTCGATCTCCAGCGGGTTGCGCAGCGGCAGGCCGAAATCCTTGGCCTCGATCTCGAACACGTCGCCGGCCTCGGTCCTGACGCCGTCGGCGAAGGAGAGCGTCGCGGTGCCGAACATGTGCACATGCACGTCGCCTGGCTGGCGGAAGGCTGAATATTTGAAGTGATGATGCTCGAGATTGGCGATGGTGTGCGACATGTTCGCTTCGCCCGACAGGAACGGCTTTTCCCAAAGCACCTTGCCGTCGCGCCAGATGCGCGATGAGCCTCTGATGTCGGCGGGCAGGTCGCCGATCAGGATTTCCGGTCCGAACGAGGCGTTGCGCAGCTTGGAATGGGCGAGGAAAAGGTAGTTCACCCGCTCGGTCACATGGTCGGAGAATTCGTTCGACAGCGTGAAGCCGACCCGGAACGGCGCGCCGTCATCGCCGATGACATAGATGCCGGCGATCTCCGGCTCCTCGCCGGCGTCCTGCGCGAAGGCCGGCGACATCAGCGCCGCGCCCGGTGCCACCGCCATGGTGCCGTTGCCCTTGTAGAACCACTCCGGCTGAACGCCGATCTGGCCCTTGGCCGGCTTGCCGCCTTCCAGCCCCATGCGGAACATCTTCATGGAATCGGTGAGCTGCTCTTCGCCGTCGCTGAGCTTCTTGTGCATGGAATCGCGCGTCGCGGCGGAGCCGAGATGCGTCAGTCCGGTACCGGTGAGGTGCAGATGCGCGGGGTCCGGATGGTTGATCGGCGATACCAGCCGCCCCTTCTTGTAGGCGGCGTCGAGGTCGACCGTCTCGCCATAGCCCTTGCGCTCGATCAGCGCTTCGAGACCGGTGCCGGTGCGCGCCGCCTCCATCGCCAGCGAATAGACGCTGCGCGCGCCGTTGATGATCCGGGTCTTGCCGCCGCTGCGGGCAACGACGCGGATCGTCTCGGCGTCGTCGAGGATCTGGGAAATCAGCATGGTGAACCCTCTCTCTTTTGCCTTGGCCGGGCTGCCGACAGCAAAGCCCTGACCAGCGCGGCCCGGAACCGATCCGTGCCACGGTTGAAACTCTTCGTCCGGATTGCGCTCGCGAGCCCGGTCCTTCAGGGGACTTCTTGGCGCCGACGGGTTGCCGGCAGCTCCGCGATCTGGACCCGTATGCCTCCTGCTTCCTCGCCGGAGCGGTTCAGCCTAGTAGCTGGCCCGCTCCAAATATTTGTTTTTGCGCAATTCCGGATGGAAAACCGCCATGCACTTTCCGGAATTGCCCTCGCCCTGTCAGGCCTTGTTCTTGTTGTAGACGTCGAAGATGACGGCGCCGAGCAGCACTAGGCCCTTGACCACCTGCTGCCAGTCGACATTGACGCCCATGATCGACATGCCGTTGTTCATCACGCCCATGATGAAGCCGCCGACCACGGCGCCGATGACCTGTCCGACGCCGCCCATCGCCGAGGCGCCCCCGATGAAGACGGCCGCGATCACGTCGAGCTCGCTGCCGAGACCCGCGGCCGGCACGGCCTGGCCGAGGCGCGCCGCGATGATCAGGCCGCCGAGCGCCGACAGCACGCCCATGTTGATGAAGACGAGCAGCGTCAGCCTTTCGGTGTTGATGCCCGACAGCTGCGCCGCCTTGGCGTTGCCGCCCATGGCATAGATGCGGCGGCCGATGGTCATGCGCTTGGTGACGAAGACGAACAGCGAGATCAGCACGCCCATCACCATAAGCACGACCGGCAGGCCTTTGTAGCTCGCGAACTGGAAGACCAGGAAGAGCGCCAGCGCGCTGCCCACCAGCGTCTTGATGACAAACAGCGGGAAGGGCTCGGCCTCGTAGCCGTGGCGCTCGCGCTTGCGGCGGGCCCTCAGCCCGAAATAGGCATAGGCGAGCACCGCGACCACGCCCAGCACAACCGTCGTCATATGCAGCGTAAGGCCGCTGCCGACGATGGTCTTGCCGGCAGCATTCACCGTCGGTGGGATCAGCGTCAGCGGGCCGATGACGTCCGGGATGAAGCCGGAGCTCAGCGCCTTGAAGCTGTCGGGGAGCGGGCCGACGGAGGAGCCGCCGCCGAGCAGCGCCTGGCAGATGCCGCGGAAGATCAGCATGCCCGCCAGCGTCACGATGAAGCTCGGTATCCTGTGATAGGCGATCCAATAGCCTTGCGCCGCGCCGATAAGCGCGCCGACGATCAGGCAGACGATCGAGACCACCAGCGGATTGCTGAATATGCCGAGCGGCCAGATGACCATCATCATCGCCGCGAGCGCGCCGATGAAGCCGGCGACGGAGCCGACGCTGAGATCGATATAGCCGGCGACGATCACCAGCAGCATGCCGAGCGCCATCACGATGATGAACGAGTTCTGCTGCACCAGGTTGCTGAGGTTGACCGGTTTGAACAGCGTTCCCGACGTCGTGTACTGGAAGAACAGCATGATGACGATCAGCGCGATGATCAGGCCGTATTCGCGCAAATTCGTCGTCAGCGCCGAGACGGCGATGCGCGGACCCTGCTTGACGTCCTCGGCGACGCCGCTCTGCGGCGCGGGAGCGCTGTCTGTGCTCATGATGCTTTTCCTTCTCCGCGAACGATGGCGCGCATGATTTTTTCCTGGCTGGCGTCGCTTGCCGCCATTTCGCCGACGATACGCCCTTCGTTCATGACATAGATACGGTCGCTGATGCCGAGCAGCTCCGGCATTTCCGACGAGATGACGATGATTGCCTTACCCTCGGCGGCGAGGCGGGCGATGATCGTATAGATTTCGTACTTGGCGCCGACGTCGATGCCGCGCGTCGGTTCGTCGAGGATCAGCACTTCCGGGTCGGCGAACAGCCATTTCGACAGCACCACCTTCTGCTGGTTGCCGCCCGAAAGGTTGCCGGTCAGCTGATAGACGCTGGAGGCGCGGATGTTGGTCTTCTTGCGGTAGTCGTTGGCGACGCTCATCTCGCGCATGTCGTCGATGACGCCGCGGCTGGAGACGCCGCCCAGGTTGGCCAAAGTCACATTGTGCTTGATGTGGTCGATGAGGTTGAGGCCGTAGGTCTTGCGGTCCTCGGTGACATAGGCGATGCGGTTCTCCACCGCCTTGCTCACCGACGAGAGGTCGATCGGCTTGCCGTGGAGCGACACCTCCCCGGTGATGTGCCGGCCGTAAGAGCGGCCGAACAGGCTCATCGCGAATTCGGTGCGGCCGGCGCCCATCAGCCCGGCGATGCCGACCACCTCGCCCTTGCGCACATTGAGGTTGATGTTCTTGATGACCTGCCGTTCGGCGTGGATCGGATGGTAGACCGACCAGTTCTTCACTTCGAAAATGACGTCGCCGATCTGCGGCTCGCGTGGCGGATAGCGGTCGTCGAGCGAACGGCCGACCATCGAGGTGATGATGCGGTCCTCGCTGATCTCCTTCCTGGGCAGGGTTTCGATCGTGCGTCCGTCGCGGATCACCGTCACCTTGTCGGCGACGCGGTTCACCTCGTTGAGCTTGTGCGAGATCAGGATCGACGTCATGCCCTGGCGCTTGAACTCGAGCAGCAGATCGAGCAGCGCCTGGCTGTCCTTCTCGCTGAGCGAAGCGGTCGGCTCGTCGAGGATCAGGAGCTTCACTTCCTTGCTCAGCGCCTTGGCGATCTCGACCAACTGCTGCTTGCCGACGCCGATATTGGTGATCAGCGTCTTGGGATCTTCCTTGAGGCCGACCTTTTTGAGCAGCGCGCCGGTGCGCTTCTCGTTGGCGTTCCAGTCGATGACGCCGTAGGTGGCGTGCTCGTTGCCGAGGAAGATGTTTTCCGCGATCGACAGCATCGGCACCAGGGCAAGCTCCTGGTGGATGATGACGATGCCGATATGCTCGCTGTCGTGGATGCCCTTGAAGTGGCACTCCTGGCCGCGGAAGACGATCTCGCCTTCATAGGTGCCGGACGGATAGACGCCCGAAAGCACCTTCATCAGCGTCGACTTGCCGGCGCCGTTCTCGCCGACGATGGCATGGATTTCTCCTTCCTCGACGCTGAGGTTGACGTTCGACAGCGCCTTGACGCCGGGGAACGTCTTGGTGATGTCGCGCATCTCCAAAATCGTCGAGGTCATCAGGAATTCCACTCCCTGGCGCATGCTTTCCGTTTCCGGAATGGGTCATGCGCGAAATCAACATACTGCAGTCTGGTCCGCGCCGCGACGGCGCATGGCGCTGCAGAGCCGGCAAAAACAATACCGGGCTCGCCGTTGAACGAAAAGGGGCCCTGCGTCGCGCAGGACCCCTCGTTTTCAAGCCGGATTACTTCAGCTCTTCGGCCTTGATGTAGCCGGAGTCGACGACCAGCTTCTCGTAGTTCGACTTGTCGACCTCAACCGGCGTCAGGAGGATCGAGGGAACGACCTTGACATCGTTGTTGTAAGTCTTGGTGTCGAGGCCCTCAGGCTTGCCGCCCGACAGCACCTTGTCGACCAGCTCCACGGTCGACTTGGCCAGCTCGCGGGTGTCCTTGAACACCGTCGAATACTGCTCGCCCGAGATGATCAGCTTGACCGAGGCGGTCTCGGCATCCTGGCCGGTCACGATCGGCCAGGGCTGCGCGTCGGTGCCGTAACCGACGGCGCGCAGCGAGGCGGTGATGCCGCGCGACAGGCCGTCATAGGGCGACAGAACGCCATCGACGCGGCTGCCGTCCGAGTAGTTGGCCGAGAGCAGGTTGTCCATGCGAGCCTGCGCGGTGGCGGCGAGCCAGCGCAGCGTACCGACCTTGTCCATGCCCATCTGGCCGGATTTGATCTTGATCGAGCCGTCGTCGATCAGCGGCTGCAGGACCGACATCGCGCCGTTGTAGAAGAAGAAGGCGTTGTTGTCGTCGGGCGAGCCGCCGAACAGCTCGACGTTCCACGGCTTGGTGTTCGGGAAGCGCTCCTTGAGGCCCTTGACCAGGGAATTCGCCTGGATGACGCCGACGCCGAAATTGTCGAAGGTGGTGTAGTAGTCGACATTCGGGGTCTTCTTGATCAGGCGGTCATAGGCGATGGTGACCACGCCGGCGTCGTTGGCCTTCTGCAGCGCATCGGCCATCGTGGTGCCGTCGATCGAAGCGATGATCAGCGCCTTCGGACCCTTGGTGATTTCGTTTTCCAGCTGGCTGAGCTGGTTCGGGATATCGTCCTGCGCATACTGCAGGTCGACCGTGTAGCCGAGCGCTTCGAGCTGGGACTTGACGGCGTCGCCGTCGTTGATCCAGCGCTGCGAGGTCTTGGTCGGCATCAGCACGCCGACAAGACCCTTGTCGGCTGCATGCGCCGAATAGGTCGTGGCGGCAATGCCAAGGGCCGCGATGGCGGCCAGCGTCTTGATGATCTTCACATTACTCTCCCTGGTTGATGGACGCGACACCTCGGGGCTTCGCGGGCCGCGCAGTCGAACAGGAGCGCTGGCGCGCCACTGTCGGCTTTATCGATCTCCGGTATCCTCCCAATCGGCCCCGCGGCGCAGTTTCAATCGATACGATTTTGCTCGTTGCCGATCGTTGCGCCTCGGAACGCGCGAAGGGTGGGTTCCTTTGACATAACTGTCAAATGCGATCTTTGGTGGTTGCTATACCGAAACTGGTATGATTTAGCATGCGGTAAGAACTGGCGGAGAGGCTGGTAAATCATGGCGGCGCTGCGCGATCCCGATGCGATTTCAGTAAGTTACGAGAAGCTCCCGGGAGACGGGGAGACGCTTCTGCGCAGCGGCTTGAGCCTGCGCCATATGCGCATGATCGCCGCGCTCGACGATCACGGACGGGTGAGCGCCGCCGCCCAGGTCATGAACATCTCCCAGCCGGCCGCCTCGCGCATGATCGCCGAGATGGAGGCGGTGCTCGACGTTAAGTTGTGCGAGCGCCTGCCGCGCGGCGTGACGCTGACCCCTTACGGCCAGGCGCTCGCCAGGCGCGCCCGCTCGATTCTGCTCGAGATGCGCGAGGCCGACCGCGAGATTTCGGAGCTCAAGGCCGGCAAGGGTGGCTTGGTGTTCCTCGGTGCCGTGACCGCGCCGGCGATCGAATTGGCCGTGCCGGCGATTCGCGAGATCCGCCGCATCTACCCGCGCATCGAGATCACCATGCAGGTCGAGACCTCGAACGTGCTCGCCCGCGAACTGATCGCATCGCGCCACGATTTCATCATCGCCCGCATTCCTGACGACCTCAACCCGCGGCTGTTCGAATCGCGCGTCATCGGCATCGAGAAGGCTTGCCTGATCGTGCGCCGCGGCCATCCGCTCGCCAGCGGCAAGATGGTCGGTCTGGAGGAGACGGCCGCCTATGACTGGGTCTTCCAGTCCGGCGGGTCGCCGCTGCGCCAGGCGATGGAAAGCAATTTCCTGAATCGCAACATCCCGCTTCCCGACCGCATCCTCAACACCTCTTCGCTGCTCTTGACGCTGGTGATGGTGGCGCAATCCGACGCTATCGCCCCCGTTTCGGTCCAGGTGGCCAAGTTCATCCAGAGCGCCGACGGGCTGTCGGGGGCGATCGACGTCGTGCAGACCGAATTCGACATCGAGGTCAGGCCCTACAGCCTGATCACGGTCAAGAACCGCGTGCTCTCGCCCGCCGCCAAGATGCTGCACGACTTCATTTTGCGTGAAGTGGGGTAATGGAACGAGAATGCTACTTGCACGTTCAAACCGATCGGCGGCTCGCTGGAGCTTGATGCGGTGAGGGACGAGCCGCCGATGCTCAACAGCTCGGGAGGTTTCGATGGAACGTCGGTTGTTTCTGACTGGAATGCTTGGCGTTGCGGGGGCGGCAGCGCTTGCAAGCCTGGCCGGACCAGCCAAGGCGGTTGCGGGCATCCCCAAGGGCAACGGAATTCTCGATGAATTGGACAAGCCGGATCCGGCCATCTACGAGGAGGATGACCAGACCGATCTGCTGCAGCCGGCTCAGTATTACTACCGCCGTCGATATTACCGCGATCGATACTATCGCCGCCGCCGGCGGCGCGTTTGGAGACGGGTCTGCCGCCGCTACTGGCGCTATGGCCGGCGTCACGTCCGCTGCTGGCGCCGCCGCGTCTGGATCGGCTTCTACCTCTGAGGCAACAGCAACCGCGTACCCCTGCGCCTGCCGGGTGAATTGCTGACTGGGTCTTGCGCCGGTGTGTGCAAGGTCCAATGGCTCGCTTGCAGACCGCCGCCGACTCCACGCTTGCGCATGCTGGTCGGTCTGAGGTCGATCCAATGCAATTCCGCGCCGCGGTCTCTGCAGCCCCGGGGATTCGGTCGTGTAAAAACCGGCGTAAAACTGCGCAATTTGGCCGCTCGTGGAGTCTGGCTCAAACCCTTGCGCTGCAAGGTGGAGCGGGTAGCGGGAATCGAACCCGCGCGTTCAGCTTGGGAAGCTGACAGGCTACCATTACATCATACCCGCGCAGCAGCCTCGTTACCATGATGGCGGGGCCTCAAGCAATCGGCTCTCGTCGCGAGACCTCGGATATGTTTCGACGCCCGTCAGGGTCATACGCGGGCCGACAATGGCGCGGCCCTGCTTGATGCCGGACAACCAAGTGCGTATTTCTGAAGTCGCGCTTCCGAATCGGAGCAGCTCGAACCGGAGAACGGCCTTGTCCGCACTGACACGCTTCCTCGGCGATACGCCACTCAGGGTGCTCGTGAAGCTGCTGGTGGTTTCCTTCCTCGTCGGCCTCGTCATGCACGCCTTCGGCTGGAGCCCGATGGATGTGTTCTATGGCATCCGCCAGTTCTTCGTCGATTTGTGGAATGTCGGCTTCCACGCCATCGACCGCTTCCTGGGCTATATCCTGTTCGGCGCCGCGATCGTCGTGCCGGCCTTCATCCTGCTCAGGCTCGCCAGCTACAGGAAGTGACCTAGGCGAAGCCGGCCGCGACCTCGAACAGGATGGCATGGCGCTGGGCAAGCGCCGGCACGTCCGTCGAATAGCCGCCGCCGATGACGCCGCACAGCGGGATGCCGCGAGCGCGGAAATGGCCGATCACCGCCTTATCGCGGGCGCGTAGGCCGTTATCCGTCAACGACAGCCGGCCAAGCCGGTCCTCGGCATGGACATCGACGCCGGCATTGTAGAAGGCGATATCCCATCGCCTGCTTGCCGATAGTTCCGGCAGGATGGCGCCGAGCCGGTCGAGATAGGCGGCATCGCCGGTGCCGTCGGGCAAGGCGACATCGAGATCGGAGGCGATCTTGCGCGCCGGATAATTGCGTTCGCCATGCATGGAGAAGGTGAAGGCGCGGGGTTCATCCTTCAGGATGTCCGCCGTGCCGTCGCCCTGATGCACGTCGAGATCGACGATCAGGATGTTTCCGACTGCGTGCTCCGCAAGCAGTGCCAGCGATGCGACGGCCACGTCGTTGAAGGTGCAGAAGCCCGCGCCTTGCGCGCGCCTGGCATGATGGCTGCCGCCGGCGGCGTTGCAGGCAATGCCGTGTTTCAGCGCCAGCCGCGCCGCCAACACCGTGCCGGCGGTGGCAAGTTGAGCCCTGAGCGATACGCGCTGGCCGACCGGAAAGCCGATCTCGCGCTCGATCCTCGCCGGCACCTCGCAGGCCAGCACCTGGTCGACATAGTCGCCCGCATGCGCGAGCTTCAGCCACGCCGCCGGCGCCGGTTCCGGCATCGAAAGCGCTTCCGGAACGGCCAGGCCGCGGGCGCGCAAGGCCGCCATCAGCAACGGATACTTGCTCATCGGAAAGCGATGGTTGACGGCAAAGCCGGCGTCGTAGTCGGGGTGGTGGACGATCTGCAAAGCCATGATGGGCAGCCTGCGCCAGAGCTGGAATTCGGTTGGCCGTCACCGGTTAGCGATTGCGCGGCAGCGGCAAACTGGGGCACATCGGCTCTTCGATCAAGCCGCAACAATTAAGGCAGCAGTCCTTGGACAAGGGTGCGACCGAGATCAACGCCGGATCCTTCAACGTCACCAATCGCTCGGTGCTGGCGATTGCGGTGCCGATGACGCTTGCCTATCTGACGACGCCGCTGCTCGGCATCGTCGATACCGCGGTGATCGGCCAGTTCGGCGACGCCGCCCTGCTCGGCGGCCTGGCCGCGGGCGCGCTGGTGTTCGACGTCGTCTTCACCACATTCAACTTCCTGCGCTCCGGCACCACCGGCCTCGTCGCACAGGCGTTCGGGCGCGGCGATCAATTGGAGGAACAGGCCGTTCTCTGGCGCGCCGTGCTGATTGCGGTCGTCGCCGGCGTCGTGCTTGCCGCCCTTGCGCCGCTCTTTGCGGTGGCCGGACAGTGGTTCATGGGCGCCGAGCCGCGCGTCAGCGCGGCGATGTCAGTCTATATCCGCATCAGGCTGCTCGCCGCTCCCTTCTCGCTCGTCAACTACGCCATATTGGGCTACGTGCTGGGGCGCGGCGAGGGTGGGCTTGGCCTTATGCTGCAGGCCGTGCTCAACGGCATCAACATCCTGCTCTGTTTCCTGCTCGGCCTCGAGCTCGGCTGGGGCGTTGCCGGCGTTGCCTGGGCGACGGTCACCGGCGAGTTCCTGGCGATGCTGCTTGGCCTAGCCATCGTGCTCAGCCGCTTCCGCAGGCTGGAGCGGCCGTCGCGCCGGCGCATCCTCGACCTGCCGGCCTACAGGCGCATGCTGTCGCTCAACCGCGACATCATGATCCGCTCCTTCTCGCTGCTCGCCGCCTTCGCGCTGTTCACCAGGCAGGGCGCGCAGTTCGGCACGGTGACGCTCGCCGCCAACGCCGTGCTGATGAACTTCTTCCTCGTCGCTGGCTATTTCCTCGACGGTTTTGCCACCGCCGCGGAGCAGTTGGCCGGCCGCGCCATCGGCGCGCAGGCGGCCACCCCTTTCCGGCAGGCCGTGCGGCTGACACTGATCTGGGGTTTTGGCCTGGCGGCCGTCGCCAGTCTTGTTCTGCTGACGGCCGGCGCCAATCTGGTGGCGCTGGTGACGACCTCGGCGGATGTGCGCGCTGCGGCCGACGCCTATCTGCCCTGGGCCGCCTTCACCGCGCTGAGCGGCGTGCTGGCCTTCCAGATGGATGGCGTCTTCATTGGCGCCACCTGGTCGCGCGACATGCGCAACATGATGCTGCTGTCGTTCCTCACCTTCAGCGCCGCCCTCATCACGCTGGCGCCGGCCTTCGGCAACAGCGGCCTGTGGGCAGCACTTCACGTCTTCCTTTTGGTGCGCGGATTGAGCCTGCTGGCGGTGCTGCGGCTCAGGGTATGCACGGCATTTTAGCGTCGGCCATGTCTTGGCATCGCCTATGTCGCCGAGGGCAGCGGGGGGCAGTGTTGCTTTTTAGCTCCAGAGGTCGGTCGATAGGTATTTCAGCCCGGAGTCGCAAACGACGATGGCTATCGTCTTGCCTGATTGATCGCCGTTTAGAAGACGCAGCGCAGCGGCCACATTCGCTCCGGAAGAGAAACCGCCGAAGATGCCTTCGCTGCGCGCGAGCAAGCGCGTGGCCTGACGTGCCTCGTCACCGGAAACCTGAAGATAGCCGTCGATCGGCGCGTTGTTCAGGAACGCCAGATCCGGCATGGCATAGCCGCCGCCTTGAATGGGGTGTTCGGGGCGGGTGACCGTCTCTCCCGCGGCGGCTGCGGCGCCCTCAGGCTCGACGATGAAGCACTTGATCAGGGGATTGCGTTCCTTGAGCGCCCTCGCTACCCCCGCATATGTTCCGCCCGAGCCGACGAAGTCGACGAATGCATCGACGGCGCCATCACTGGCGTCCCAGATTTCCGGCCCGGTCCCGTGATAGTGCGCAAGCCAGTTCCCGTCGCGATGGAACTGATCGGCGCGATACGCGCCCCGTTCAGCCGTCACCGCCCTGGCGGTCTGCTCGACAAGCGCCAGATCGCCACCTGATACCTGCCCCGGCATCGACCCTGGCAGTTGGTCCACCAGAATCACTTCCGCGCCAAGCGCCGTCATCATCCGCGCGCGCTCTTCGGAGTTGCCCTTCGACATCACTGCGACGAAAGGGTAGCCCCTGACCGCACAGATGATCGCGAGGCCAGTGCCCATGTTTCCGGAGGTCAGCTCGACCACCGTTTGTCCCGGTTTGATGGCACCGGATCTTTCGGCTTCCTCGATTATTCCAAGCGCCGCGCGATCCTTTTTTGAAAAGCCCGGGTTGAGGTATTCCAGCTTGGCGAGGATTCCGCCCTTGACGCCCGCCTGCGCCGTCAGCCTGTCGAGCCGGACCAATGGGGTTCGACCGATCGAGTCTACGACGGAGTTCAGAACCTCGGCCATCACCTGTCTCCTGGTTCGTGGGAATTCGTCAGAGTCGTCTGGACCAGTTTGCGCAGCCTGTATCGCGCAGCTCTCGGATCGATTTGAGCCGCTCGCGATCCGCGAAGCGCGCCATGCCGGCGACGATGCGGCCTGGCAGCGCCGGGCCGGCATAGATCATGCCGGTGTAGAGTTGGACCAGGTCGGCGCCGGCGCGGATCTTCTCAAGCGCGGTTTCCGCCGAGTCGACGCCGCCGACGCCGATGATGGCCATCTGCGGACCGAGCAGCTCGCGCATCCGGGCGAGCACCGCGGTCGAGCGCTCGAAAAGCGGCTTGCCCGACAGCCCGCCGGCTTCGCTCGCGAGGCTTGCGCTCCGCAACCCCGTCCGCGAGAGCGTCGTATTGGAAACGATGACCCCGTCGATAGTTTTCTCGACGACCTCGGCGGCGATGTCTTCCAATTCCG
Organism: Mesorhizobium sp. WSM4906; assembly: GCF_029674625.1. Lineage (NCBI taxonomy): Bacteria > Pseudomonadati > Pseudomonadota > Alphaproteobacteria > Hyphomicrobiales > Phyllobacteriaceae > Mesorhizobium > Mesorhizobium sp. WSM4906. Next base: position 6,601,078 of record NZ_CP121355.1, on the reverse strand, counting down.
CTTCGACGAGGTCCGGCGCGATCTTGAGGAAGATCGGCGGCTGCGCCGACGCTGTCGCGCGCGCCGCAGTCACGCGCGACAGCAGCTCGCCGAGCTGCTCGCGCGCCTGCATGTTGCGCAGGCCGGGCGTGTTGGGCGAGGAGATGTTGACGGTGAGATAGGAGGCGTAGGGCGCGAAGCGGGTCACGCCGCGCTCATAGTCGCCGATGCGGTCGGCGCTGTCCTTGTTGGCGCCGATGTTGACGCCGACGATGCCGCCGCGGCCCTTGCGCGCCGCGAGCCGCTTTTCGGCGACAGCCTGGCCCTCATTGTTGAAGCCCAGCCGGTTGATCACCGCCTCGTCGGCCGTCAGCCGGAAGATGCGCGGCTTCGGGTTTCCCGGCTGCGGCAGCGGCGTGATCGTGCCGACCTCGGCGAAGCCGAAGCCGAGCTTGAGCAGCGCGTCCGGCACCTCGGCATTCTTGTCATAGCCGGCCGCCATGCCGAGCGGGTTCGGGAAATCGAGCCCGCAAAGCCTGGCCTTGAGTCGTGCGTCTTGGCTGGGAGGCGAGGCAACCGGCAGGCCGCATCTCAGCGCCGCGATCGACATGCCGTGCGCGGTTTCCGGATCGAAAGAGAAAAGCAGTCTTTGGCCGATCCGGTCGAGCACGCTCATTCGTCCTCCAGCGTCGGAAACCGATGCGAGCCGTCCGCGCCGAGCGGCAGCGGCTTGACCCAAAGAACGGCGTCGAGGTCGAGTGGAGCGTAGAGATGCGGGAACAAGGCGCCGCCGCGCGAGACTTCGTATTTCAGCGCCTCGCCCAGCCGCGCACCGTCGACTGCGATCAGAAGCAGGTCCGTCTGGCCGGCGAAATGCTTGGCTGCCGTCTCGCTGACCTGCGCCGCCGTCGAGAAGTGGATGAAGCCGTCGGCGATATCGATCGGCGCTCCGGCAAAGCGTCCGTTGCGCTCCGCTTCGCGCCATAGCGCCTCGGGCGCGATCTTGTAGATAATCTGAGACATTGTCGCGCTATAGTCCGAACCAACCATGGGGGAAAGGGTACTTGCGCACTCTTCCCCATTTCAGGCGCAAACCTGTGATATTCTTTGCTCAACGGCTCATGGAGGACGAACAACATGCGTCTGCAGCACATCCTGATCCCGGCGGCGCTTTGCTCGCTGGTTGCCGCGTCGGCCTATTCCGAGGAGACCGACCGCTATCGGCTCGAAAAGTCGGCCAACGGCTATGTCCGCATGGACACCCAGACCGGCGCGATGTCGATCTGCGAGGAGCGCTCCGGCCAGCTCGTCTGCAAGATGGCGGCCGACGAGCGCGCCGCCTTCCAGGAGGAGATCGACCGGCTGCAGAGTTCGGTCAAGGCGCTGGACGAGCGCGTCGCCAAGCTCGAGAATACGCCCTCCGCCCGGCTCGAATCCAACCTGCCCAGCGAAGAGGACTTCAACAAGACGATGAGCTACATGGAGCGCTTCTTCCGCAGCTTCATGGACATCGTCAAGGACATGGACAAGGAAAACGGCGACGGTGGCGCGAAGCCGGCTCCGCAAAAGACCTGATCTGGCTGGGGAAAAGCCTGCGCGCGGCCTTTGCTGCTTGAAAACGCGCCGCGCCGCCGCATAATTATTGCGATCCCGCAAGAAGCACATAACCAACGATGGGATCCGGGGAGGAATATTTGCCGCCGGGCCACACCTTCGTCATTGCCGACGACCATCCGTTGTTTCGCGGTGCGCTGAAGGAGGCGCTTTCCGGCGTCGGCGATGTCGCCGCCATCCACGAGGCCGGCGATTTCGAAAGCGCCAAGGCGCTGGTCCTTGCCAATGAAGACATCGACATGGTGCTGCTCGACCTTTCGATGCCTGGCGCCAGCGGCCTGTCCGGCCTCATCTCGTTGCGCGGCATCCATTCCTCGGTGCCGCTGGTGGTGGTGTCGGCCCATGACGATCCCGTCACCATCCGCCGCGCGCTCGATCTCGGCGCATCCGGCTTCATCTCCAAGTCGGCGAGCATGGAGGAAATCCGCGCCGCCGTGCAGGCCGTGCTTGCCGGCGACATCGCCGCGCCCGCCGGCGTCGAGCTCGGCATCGAGCGCGATCCCGAGATCTCCGATCTGATCAAGCGCCTGCAGGCGCTGACGCCGCAGCAGACGCGCGTGCTCGGCATGCTGGCGGAAGGCTTGCTGAACAAGCAGATCGCCTATGAGCTCGGCGTCTCCGAAGCCACCATCAAGGCGCATGTCTCCGCCATATTGCAAAAGCTCGGCGTCGACAGCCGCACCCAGGCGGTCATCCAGCTTTCCAAGATCGGCGGCGACCCGCTGCAGCCGGTGGGCTAAAGCCTCCCCTCTTGCTTCAAGTATATTCCTCCATCGCCGGGTCTGTTGACCAGGCCGCGCCATTCTCCGGCCTGGCGGTCTCTGCGTCGAAACCTGCCCCCGACGTCGCCCCGCCACGGACATGCCGCGCCCGTCCGATCGCCACGCCGAGGCCGAGCGACGCAATCGCCACCAACGGAATGCCGGTTGCCCATGGCAGGCGTGGCGCGAGTGCATAGAGCGCGGTGCCGATCGAGGGCCCGAGCGAGTCCTTGAGGTCGACCGCCACAGACGATGCCGCCATATAGGAGGCTCGCCTTGACGCCGGTGCAAGCGCGTTGACTGCAGTCGGGACGAGCGGCCCGACCAGCATCTGCGCCACCGAGCAGAGGCTCACCGCGGCAAGCAGCGAGAGCATCGCCGGCGAGGCAATGAGCAGGATAAAGGCGGCGATCGTCGAGAGCCCCGCGCCGATGGTCAGCCAGAGCGCGGATCGCGCCTCGGCAAAGCGGCTCACCAGCATCTGCAAGCCGACCGTCAGCGCGGCCGCATAGGCAAACAGCGCACCGACGCCGGATGGGGAAAGCGTGCCGGCGTCCTGCGCATAGAGTGGGATGACGGCCTCGATCCAGTTGCCGGAGATCTCGAACAGCACGACCCAGAGGAGCAGCTTTGCCAGGCGGCCGTCGCGGAAGGCCGGCAGCAGCGCCGACAGGCCTTCCTCTTCGTCGTCCTGATCGCCGGCTGTGCAAGATCCGCTGCCGACCGTCTCGCCAAGCGCCGCCAGCATCACGACCCCGCCCAGAACGAGCATGCCGCCGGCCGCGAGGAACACGGTGCTGAGCGACATGAGCGCCAGCAGGGCGCCGCAGGCCGGTCCGAGGATCTGCCCTGCGCTCGAGCTGACACGCGCCATGCCGAACCAGCGCGGATGCGCCGACGGCTCGGTGACATCGGCGATCGCGGCGAGGATGGTCGGATGCAGCACCGACTCGCACATGCCGGTCAAAATGAGCACGACCGCGGTGGCCGCAGCGCCGTGGACGAGGAACAGGGCGACGAAGCCGCACCCCACGCCGAACGACGAGAGGATCAGAACCGGCCGCCGGCCAATCCGATCGGCAACGCCACCAATCAGCGGCGCTGCGATGAGCTCTCCGCCGGCATAGCAGCCGAACAGCAGGCCGATCGCGCCGAGAGGGATGTCAGCTTCGCTGCTGGCCCAAAGCGGAAAGAAGGGCACCAGCGCGCCGTCGGCGAAGCCGGCGCAGAAGAACAGGAACAAGCCGAGCAGCGCCGGGCGCGGCAGCCCGCGCCAGGAGGACGAAAATGTGGTCATGATGTCACCTATGCGTCAAGGACCCGGGGCACGGGGCCCGAAGGCCGGGATGGCGCGTTGGCTGACGTGAACGCCTACGGCCACTCAACGAGCAGCGTGAGTTGGTTGGTCTGCTTGTGGCGGAGCTGGTTCAGCCGAGCCGCATCGACAGTTCGACGTCGTCACCGAACGGGGTCGACATGTACCCGCCTGCCGGCGAGCGCACCCGCTGCAGATATTCGGGCAAGAAGTCGGCATTGTCGGCGATGACCAGCGCGCCGGGCCTGAGCCGGCTCTCGACAAGGCTGAGGATCTCCGGATAGAGCGCCTTGGCGCCGTCGAGCAGCAGAAGGTCTATTCGGTCCGGCAAGTCCCTGCTCAGCGTCTCCAGCGCGTCGCCTTCGCGGATCTCGACCAGGTCGAGAAGGCCGCCTTCCGCCAGATTGGCCTTGGCGCGCGTCACCTTGGACGGCTCGAACTCCGTCGTGATCAGGCGGCCGCCGCCATTGTCGCGCAGCGCCGCGGCAAGGTAGAGCGTCGAGATGCCGAACGAGGTGCCGAACTCGACGATGATGCGCGCGCCGGTGCTGCGCGCCAGCATGTAGAGCAGCGTGCCGGTCTCCGGCGAAACCGCGAGCCAAAGGTCCTTCAGGCTGCCGTAGAAATCGAGATATTCGGTCTTGCTGCCGAGCAGGCGCGCCCGTTCCTCCTGCGAGTACCGGGCCATGGCGGGGCTGGTCGCCGAGGCGGCTTCCTTGAACAGGCGGGCGAGCAACGGCGCGAGCGGGGTTGCGGTCAGGGTGGTCATGGTCGGGCTCCAGTCGAATGCGTTCTTGTGTTGCCTGGAAAATACGAATAATCCTTCAGGTTTCCAATTCGCATTCCCGAGCGCTGCCGTGGTCCAACGCCCAAATCCTTCAATTTCCACTCGAAAACAGCCCAAACAGGCCCGGGCGACGGAGCTCGTCGCGGCGATTTTGCAGGCAGCCGCTCAGGTTTTGGCGAGCGAGGGCGCGCAGCGTTTCACCACCACGCGCGTCGCCGAGAAAGCCGGCGTCAGCGTCGGCTCGCTCTACCAGTACTTCCCCAACAAGGCCGCGCTGCTGTTCCGCCTGCAGAGCGACGAATGGCGGCAGACGACCGACCTTCTGTGCGGCATTCTCGAGGATGTCGAAAAGCCGCCGCTCGAACGGATACGCGTTCTGGTGCACGCCTTCATCCGCTCGGAATGCGAGGAGGCTCCGCTGCGCGTGGCGCTGAACGACGCCGCGCCGCTCTATCGGGACGCGCCGGAAGTGCAGGAGGCAAAAGCTTCGGCGGATCGCACGGTCGAGGACTTCATGCGCGCGGCATTGCCCGCCGCCTCGGACGCTGTTCGCACCAGGGCTGGCGAGCTCATCATCACGACACTGGCGGCAGTAGGACCGGATTTCTCGGCAAGCCGGCGAACGTCAGCTGAGATCGAAGCGTATTCGGACGCACTCGCCGACATGTTCTGCGCCTATCTCAAAAGCCTCGGACATCAAGACTGAGATAAGTCCCACCAGCGACGTCACTCCGCCGCTGGCGCCAGCGCCCTGACACGCGCCATCATCGAGCGCAGCACGGCCGGCTTCAGCGGCTTGTTGACCACGGCAATGTCGAGCTTGCCTGCGGCGGTGCGCACCTCGCTGGAACGGTCGGCGGTGACCAATACGCAAGGCAGGTCCTGGCCGTAAGCGGCGCGCAGCCTGTGGATGGCGTCGAGTCCGGTGCTGCCGTCGAGATGGTAGTCGGCAAGCACGATATCGGGCCTTCGCGCGCCCGGCCGTACGAGGTCTCCCGATCCCGAAGCCGTATCGACGCTGCAGCCCCAGCCTTCGAGCAGCAGCCGCATGCCATCGAGGATGCGCGCGTCATTGTCGATGCACAGCACGTTGAGCCCGGCAAGCGAGGATGCCGCGCGCGCGGGCGTCTTGGATATCTCGCGCGGCGGCGTCACGACCGCTGCCACCGGCAGGATGACGGAGAAGCGCGTGCCCTTGCCCGGATTGGAGAAGATACGGATTTCGAGCCTCAGCACCCTGGCGATGCGGTCGACGATGGAAAGGCCGAGGCCGAGGCCTTCGGCCTCGCGCGCGCCTTCGTCCAGCCGGGTGAATTCGTGGAAGACGGTGTTGAGCTTGTCGCCGGCGATGCCGATGCCGGTGTCGATCACTTGGATCTCGGCCAGTTCCCCACGCCGTCTGACACCGACGAGGATGCGGCCGTCTCGCGTGTATTTGATGGCGTTGGAGACCAGGTTCTGGATCAGCCGGCGAAGCAGGTTGCGGTCGGTCATGACACCGAGGGAAGACGGCATGATTTTCAGGCCGAGCTTCTTTTCGGCGGCGAGCGGGCGAAAATCATTGCCGATCTGGCCAAGCAGCCCGCCGAGGCTGAAGGCAGTGTCTTCGGGCTTCAAGGCCCCCGCATCGAGCCGCGAGATGTCGAGCACCGCGCCGAGAATGGTCTCGACCGACTCCAGCGAGGATTCGATGTTGATGGCGGCCTTGCCGGCCGGACCCTTGCCGGCCTTCTCGATCAGTGAAGAGCAATAGAGCCTGGCGGCGTTGAGCGGCTGCAGGATGTCGTGGCCGGCGGCGGCGAGGAAGCGCGTCTTGCTGAGGTTGGCTTCCTCGGCCAGCATCTGCGCCTGCGCCAGCTCCTCGTTGACGCGGGTGAGCTCGGCGGTGCGGCTCCGGACCCGCTGCTCGAGCGACTCGTTTGCCCGCTTCAGCGCCAGGTCCTGTTCGACGCGGCCGGAAATGTCGGCATAGGTGGCGACGATGCCGCCGTCCGGCATCGGGTTGGAGCGCAGCTCCAGGATACGGCCGCTGGTCCTGAGCTCCATCTGCCAGGGGCTGACGAAGCTGGTCAGCCGGTTGAGCATCGTCACCCGCAGGTCGGCGGGGATGTCGCCGCGCTCGGCGAGGTGGCGCAGGATCTGGTCGAGCGACACGCCGACCTGGCCCATCTCGTCCGGCAGGTCGAACAACGCCCGGTATTGCCGGTTCCAGCAGATTAGCCGGAAATCGCGGTCGAAGACGGTGATGCCTTGCTCCATCTGGTCGAGCGCGATCTGCAGCAGGTCGCGATTGTGCTGCAGCGCCTCGGTGGCGTCGTCGAGCAGCCGGAAGGCATCCTTGGAATCGCGGTCGTTGCGGCGAAAGAGCAGCGACAGGATCAGCCGCGCCGAGGACGAACCGACCGCGCTCGCCAGCAATTGCTCCGAGAAGCGGATGACATCCATGCTGGCCTGTTCCTTGCCGTGCAGGGAGACGTTGGCGTTCTTCTCGAAGGACTGGAAGGAACGCTCGGTGCGCTCGACGCCGAGATAGCGGGAAATCGTGTCTTTGAGGTCGTTGACGGTGACGGCGGTGCGGAAGCGGCGCAGGCTTGGCATCGGGCCCGCCTCGCGCGGCACGAAGATCGCCGCCTGGATGCGCTCCAGCGGCACGGATGCTCGAGATAGCGATCCGAGCACGAAGAACAGCGTGTTGATCGACAGGCTCCACAGAACGCCGTGGTTCAGCGGCTCGCCAACGGTGCCGAACAGCGCCTGGGGCCTCAGCGCCTCGAAGCCGAACAGACCATGGACGACGATCTCGGAGCCGGGACCGACGAGCGAAGGGAGCAGCAGCGTGTAGCTCCACGCCAGAATGCCGGCGACCATGCCGAGCGCGGCGCCCCGGCCGTTGGCGCGGCGCCAGATCAGCCCGCCGATCAGCGCCGGCGCGAATTGGGCGATCGCGGCAAACGACATCAGCCCGATCGAAGACAGCCGCGCGCTGTTGGTGCTCTCGCGGTAGTAGAGGAAGGCGATGAACAGCATGATGAAGATCGACGCCCGCCTGACGTTCAGGATCAGTGTCGACCAGTCCTCGTTCTGCGAGGACGTGGTTTTGAGCAGCCGGCGCACGAACAGCGGGATGACCAGGTCGTTGGAGATCATGATCGACAGCGCCACGCTCTCGACGATGACCATGGCGGTCGCCGCCGACAACCCGCCGATGAAGGCGGCCATGGCGAGCACGTCATGGCCGCTGAACAGCGGCAATGACAGCACATAGAGGTCGCTGCTGGTCCTGGTGCCGACCAGCGACAGGCCGGCAAAGGCGATCGGCAGCACGAACAAGTTGATCGCCACGAGATAGAGCGGGAACACCCAGGTCGCGGTGCGCAGCTCGGCCTCGCTGCGGTTCTCGACGATGGTGACGTAGAACTGGCGCGGCAGCATCAGGATGGCGAAGCCGCTCAAGGTCGTCAGCACCAGCCAGGTGGCCAGGGAGGTATTGTAGCCCATGGCCTGGCGCACCGCGGCATTCGTGGCGAGCGTCGCCAGCATGTCGCCGGGGCCGCCGAAGATCAGGAAAGTCACCATCAGGCCGATGGCGAGGAAAGCGGCGAGCTTGACCACGGTTTCGACCGCCACCGCCAGCACCAGCCCGTCCTGGTGCTCGGTGGCATCGGCGTGGCGCGTGCCGAACAGCACCGCAAACAGCGCGAGCAGCATCGCGACCACCAGCGAGATGTCGCTGACGAATGGATCGAAGGAAGGCGGCGATCCCGTATAGTGCTCGATCATCAGGCTGACCGAGCCCGAGATCGCCTTCAGCTGCAGCGCGATATAGGGCACCGCTCCGATCGTGGCGATCAGCGTCGCGATCGCCGCTACGGCAAAACTCTTGCCGTAGCGGGCGCCGAGGAAGTCGGCGATCGAGGTGATCTTCTCGCTTTTCGCCAGCCGGACGATGCGGTTCAGCAGCGGGAAGCCGAATACGAAGACCAGCACCGGGCCGGTATAGATGCCGAGGAATTCGAGGCCGCGCTCGGAGGAGAGGCCGACCGAGCCGAAGAAAGTCCAGGAGGTGCAGTAGATGGCGAGGCTGAGCGCATAGATGAAGGGTCGCGCACGGCCGAGCCCGGCTGCCACCGAGCGCCTGTCGCCGACGCTGGCGATCGCAAAGAGCAGCGTCACATAGGCGATAGCGATGATGACGACGAACCAGCCTTGCATGGTTCGAACTTCCTCCCTGACGGGCTCCTCGCCCACTTTAGACGCAACCACAGCTTGGAGCCCAAGTCCATCGCGGCTTTCGACGCATATGTGGTTGGTGACGCCTGCAGAAATACGAACCGGATAAATACAAACCGGTGGCTTCGCCCTTTTTCCGGTTTTGCAACTGGGAGTTTTTGTTATTGTGATTTGGGTCGGCGCCGGAGAGCCGGGGCGGCAGCACGACCGGTCATGGCAAGGAGGGTCGAATGCTGAAGGAATTCCAGGAATTCATTTCCAGGGGAAATGTGATGGACCTGGCCGTCGGCGTCATCATCGGCGCGGCCTTCTCCAAGATCGTCGATTCGCTGGTCAACGACATCATCATGCCGATCGTCGGCGCGATCTTCGGCGGGCTGGACTTCAACAACTATTTCTTTGGACTGTCCTCGAACGTCCACTCGGCCACGCTGGCCGATGCCAAGAAAGAGGGCGCCGTTTTCGCCTATGGCAGCTTCATCACAGTGGTGCTGAACTTCCTGATCCTTGCCTTCATCATCTTCCTGATGGTCAAGATGGTGAACAACCTGCGCAAGCGCCTTGAAGGCCAAAAACCGGCCGCTGCCGCAGCCCCGCCGGCGGATGTCCAGCTTCTGACCGAAATCCGCGACCTGCTCGCTAGGAAGTAATCTCAAGACAGAACACTCTGGACCAAAACCCCGGCCGCTCGCGGCCGGGGTTTTCTGTTTGCGGCTGTCGTAAAAGACGTTAGCAGTCGTGGAAAACCGGACGGATTCCTCCATGACCCTGATCCAGACCTTGCGCACCGAGGCCCGCGCCGCGCCCGAAAGCGGCATTGTCGCCGTCGTCAACCACGGCCGTTTGCGTGAAGGCCTGATCCCGCTGTGGGCCGGCGAGGGCGACCTGCCGACGCCTTCCTTCATCAGCGATGCCGCCGCCCGCGGGCTGGCCAATGGCGAGACCTTCTACACCTGGCAGAAGGGCATTCCCGAGCTCAGGCAGGCGCTCGCCCGCTATTACGCCAGGCATTTCGGCAAGCGCTTCGCCGAGGAAGAGTTCATTGTCACCGCTTCCGGCATGCATGCCATTCAACTCGCCATCGACGCGATTGCGGGCAGCGGCGACGAGGTCGTCTATCTGTCGCCGGCTTGGCCGAATTTCGCCGCCGCCGCCGGCGTTGCCGGCGCCGTCCCGGTTGCGGTCACGCTCGACCAGTCCGGCAATGGCTGGTCCTGCGACGTCGACCGGATCGCGTCCGCCGTCACGCCGCGGACGAAGGCTCTGTTCATCAACACGCCATCGAACCCGACCGGCTGGACCGCAGACAAGGAAACGCTGAAGGCGATCCTCGATCTCGCCCGTCAAAAGGGCCTTTGGATCATCGCCGACGAGATCTATTCGCTGTTTCACTATGGGCACGGCCGCGCGCCGTCCTTCCTCGACGTCGCCACGAGCGAAGACCGTATCCTGTTCGTCAACAGCTTCTCCAAGAACTGGGCGATGACCGGCTGGCGCGTCGGCTGGATCAAGACCCATCCGGCGCTGCAACAGGTGTTCGAGAACCTGATCCAGTATTCGACCTCGGGCGTCGCGCAGTTCATGCAACGCGGCGCGGTGGCGGCCCTCGACGAGGGCGACGCATTTATCGTCGAGCAGGTCGAGCGTGCACGCGCCGCCCGCGACCTCGTCTGCGATATATTGGGTGCCACCGGCAAGGCGCGCTTCACCGTGCCGGAAGGTGCGTTCTATCTGTTCTTCAGGGTCGATGGCATTACCGATTCCCGCGCCGCCGCCTTCGACATCGTCGACAACGCCAATGTCGGTCTGGCGCCCGGAACTGCCTTCGGCCCGGGCGGCGAGGCCTTCCTCAGGCTATGCTTCCACCGCCGCCTCGATCAGCTCGAGGAAGCGGCGCATCGCCTGGCGAAGTGGATGAAGACGGTGTGAGGTCGCAATCGGGCGGGAAGTGTTTGTTTGCGGACCCGTTTTCTGCACCGCTTCGTTCCTAGGCAGACGTAACGGCATGGATTCTAGGGTCTGCGCGCGTCGCTTCGCTCCTTGCTACGCCCTAGAATGACGACCGAAGGACGGCCTCGGACAATCTCCAACGTTTGCGATTATCGGCTGACGAAATGGACGTCGTCATGCTAGGGCGAAGCAGTCGCGAAGCGACGTCGCGGAGACCCTAGGATCCATGCCGTGACTTAGCAGCGTCGCAACGTTGGAGAACGAGGAACAGCGACAAGCGGAGCGCGGCCAGCGCCCCGACAGTTGCAAGTCAGCCGCCTGACTTCGGCACCAGGAGCGGAATGATGCGGTCGCTCTCGGCGACGGCGGGGCGGCCGGCGGCGCCGTAGGGGATGCCGAGCGCGTCCCAGGTCTCGACCAGCGCGTCCTGCAATTCGGCGATCAGCGCGTCCGAATGGAAGGGTGTGGGCGTGATGCGCAGCCGCTCGGTGCCGCGCGGCACCGTCGGGTAGTTGATCGGCTGGATGTAGATGCCATGGACGCCGAGCAGCCGGTCGCTGGCCATCTTGCACAGCTCGGGATCGCCGACCAGCACCGGCACGATGTGGGTGGCCGATTCCATCACCGGCAGCCCGGCCGCGGCAAGCACCTGCTTGGTTCTGGCCGCCTGGCGCTGCTGCGCGTCGCGCTCGGCCTGCGAGCGCTTCAGATGCCTGATCGAGGTGGTGGCCGCCGCCGCGATCGCCGGCGGCAGCGCGGTGGTGAAGATGAAGCCCGGCGCATAGGAGCGCACCGCGTCGATCACCGCGCTCGCGCCGGTGATGTAGCCGCCGAGCGTGCCGAAGGCCTTGGCCAAGGTGCCCTCGATGATGTCGATGCGGTCGGCAAGCCCCTCGCGCTCGGTGATGCCGCCGCCGCGCGGCCCGTACATGCCCACCGCATGCACCTCGTCGATATAGGTCATGGCGTTGTAGCGCTCGGCGAGCTCGACGATCTGCCGGATCGGAGCGATGTCGCCGTCCATCGAATAGACGCTTTCGAACACGATCAGCTTGGCGCGCTCGCGCCCTGCCGCCTGCAGCAGGCTTTCCAGATGCGCGACGTCGTTGTGGCGAAAGATCTTCTTTTCGGCGCCGGAGCGGCGCACGCCCTCGATCATCGAGGCGTGGTTCAATTCGTCGGAGAAGATCAGGCAGTTGGGCAAGAGCCTGGCAATGGTCGAGATCGAGGCCTCGTTGGAGACGAAGCCGGAGGTGAAGACCAGCGCCGCCTCCTTGTCGTGCAGGTCGGCCAGCTCATGCTCGAGCTCGACCAGCGGGTTGGAGGTGCCGGAAATGTTGCGGGTGCCGCCGGCGCCCGAGCCCATCTTGCCCGCCGCGATCTGGAAGGCGGCGATCACATCCGGGTTCTGGCCCATGCCGAGATAGTCGTTGGAGCACCAGACGGTGATTTCCTGGGCGCGGCCGTTGCAACGCCAGATGGCGCGCGGAAACTTGCCCACCATGCGCTCGAGGTCGGCGAAGACGCGGTAGCGCCGCTCCGCATGGAGCTGCTCGATCGCATCTTCGAAGAACCGCTGGTAATTCATGTCGGCTTCCCAATTTTGCGGCGGATCATAGTCACTGCCCCATGCCGCGTCCACCGGACCCAACCGGTCAAAATGCCACGCCCAAGGCCTGTTCCTAACGATGTCGGATCGTGGCCTATTCCCGACTGTCTGATGCAGTTTTGTTTCAGTACGATGCCTCGGACGGGAGGAACTGTTACGGACTTAACATTCAGGGAGGCTAATGCATATCGCCCAAAAGTGCACAGCGGCTTTGGGGAACGACATGCATCGAAACAAAACGTAAAGCGCGTCGACTGTATCCATTTCGACGCGCTTTAATGGGCTTGCGGCGGGGTTTCCAGCACGGTGGCTGTTGAGACAGTTTCCGATAAATCTTGATCAGCGAGGTATAAGATGACGGTTTTGGTGACGGGCGGTGCCGGCTATATCGGCAGCCACATGGTCTGGGAGCTTCTCGACGCCGGCGAAAGCGTCGTCGTGCTCGACCGGCTTTCCACCGGCTTCGAATGGGCGGTGGCGCCCGAGGCGAAGCTCGTCGTCGGCGACGTCGCCGATCGCGAACTGGTCGGGCAGATCATCCGCGAAAACAAGGTCGACGCCATCATCCACTTCGCCGGCTCGATCGTGGTGCCGGAATCGGTCGCCGATCCGCTCGGCTATTACGAGAACAACACCTGCAAGACCCGCACTCTGATCGAAACCGCAGTGCATGAGGGCGTGCCGCATTTCATCTTTTCCTCCACCGCCGCCGTCTATGGCGGCGCCGGGCTGGAGCCGGTGCGCGAGGATGCGCGTCTGGCGCCGGAATCGCCCTACGGTCTCTCCAAGCTGATGAGCGAATGGATGCTGCGCGACGCGGGGCTCGCGCATGACATCCGCTACACGGCGCTGCGCTATTTCAACGTCGCCGGCGCCGATCCCAAGGGCCGCACTGGACAGTCGACGCCCGGCGCCACGCATCTGATCAAGGTCGCCTGCGAAACCGCGCTCGGCAAGCGGCCCTTCATGCAGGTCTTCGGCAAGGACTACCCGACGCCGGACGGCACCTGCATCCGCGACTACATCCATGTCAGCGATCTGGCGGCGGCGCACCGGCTGGCGCTGCAGCGGCTGCGCGAAGGCGGAGAGAGCCTCGTCGCCAATTGCGGCTACAGCCATGGCTATTCGGTGCTGGAGGTGATCGACAGCGTGCGCCGCGCCTTCGGCCATGATTTCGATGTCCGCATGGGTGATCGACGCCCGGGTGACGCCGCCGCGGTGGTCGCCAATTCCGACCTTGCCCGCAAGGAATTCGGCTGGACGCCGCAGCGCGACGATCTCGACCAGATCGTCAGGGATGCGCTGGCCTGGGAGCGTATTTTGACCGGCAAGAACTCGGCGCGGAGCTAGAGCAATTCCAGGAAAAATGCGTAGCGGTTTTCCGTCCGGAATTGCGTCAAAACAAAGAGATAGAGCGGTTCGCCGTTTCCGTGAAACGGTGAAATGCTCTAGCCACGGCAAGCTGTTGGGCCAAGGGCTCGCAGAGCGCCTTCATACGCGGTATTGAGGCTCGTTCAGGGCGGTGCGCCGATATGCACCGCTGGCATGATCCTCGAGGGGCGGTATGAAGGTCCTGGTGCTCGGAGCCGGCGTCGTGGGCACGGCGGCTGCCTACTATCTGGCTGAAGACGGTCACGAGGTGACGGTGATCGAGCGCCATGAGGCGGCGGCGCGCGGCACCAGTCAGTCCAATGCCGGCCTTGTCTCGCCTGGCGATGCCACCGCCTGGGCCTCGCCGGCGGCGCTGAAGACCTTCCTGCGCGGGCTCTGGAACCATGATCTCGGCATCAAGGTCAGGCTGCGCCTTGATCCTTATTTCTATGCCTGGAGCCTGCGCTTCCTGCGCGAATGCACGGTTGCGCGGCTGCGCGCCAATACCAACGTCAAGCTCCGGCTCGCGCTCTATTCGCGCCAGTGCATCAATGCCCTCTCGGACGCGACCGGCATCCGTTACGACGAGCGCAAGAAAGGCATCCTCTACTTCTTTCGTTCGCAGAAAAGCCTGGACACCGGCACCGACAACTACCGGTACCTCGGCGAGCATGGCCTGCCGATCGAGATTGTCGGCCGCGACCGGCTGGTCGAGCTGGAGCCTGGCCTCGCCGGCGTGAAGGACAAGATCGCCGGCGGGGTCTATTCCCCGATCGACCAGACCGGCGATTCCAAGCAGTTCGTCGACAAGCTCTCCGCCTATGCGGCCGAGAAACTCGGCGTCAAATTCATGTTCGGCACGACGGTCGAAGGTCTCGATATCGAGGGCGACCGGGTGCGCGCTGTCATGACCTCCGCCGGTCCGGTCACGGGCGACGCCATAGTCATCTGCATGGGGCCGGAAAGCGGCCTCATCGGCCGCCGCTACGGTATCGACCTGCCGGTCTATCCGGTGAAAGGCTATACCGCGACCATTCCGCTGGACGATGAGAGCAAAGGGCCGACCATGGGCGGCGCGGACGAGGACCGGCTGATCGGCTATTCGAGGCTGGGCAATCGCTTGCGGATGTCCTCGACGGCGGAATTCACCGGCTTCGACCGTTCGTTCAAGCCGCGCGATTTCAAAACCATCCTGGACACCGGCAAGGACCTGTTCCCGGGCGCCTTCGACGAGAAGAAGGCTTTGTTGTGGGCCGGCTTAAGGCCGATGATGCCGAATTCGGTTCCTATCTTCGGCCAGGCGAAATACCGCAACCTCTATCTGGATACCGGCCACGGCCATCTCGGGTGGACCATGGCCTGCGGCTCGGGAAAATTCCTGTCCGACCTTGTCGCCGGCCGCAAGCCGGAGATCGACCCGAGCGGACTGCTTTACGGGACGGCGGGCTGAAATGCGTCTAGTCGCTTATGCCGGCGCTGCCCCTCATCCGCCTGCCGGCACCTTCTCCCCGTAGAACGGGGAGAAGGTGGCTGACCGCAACCCTCGGCGCATTTCTTGCAACGCCGGCGATTGTCGAAATCGACGGCGACAGCGTCCCTCTCCTCGTTCTACGGGGAGAGGATGCCGGCAGGCAGGTGAGGGGCAGCGCCGCCCTCTCAGGCAGTCGCGAGCATCACGGCTCCTATCAAGTCCCGATGGCCTGCCGCCACGTCCGCGCGTAGTCGCCCCAGGCGCCTTCGGCCGGCGGGTCGGTCCGCTCGCCCTTGCTCGCCACGGTAGCGCCGCTCGACGCCAGCAGCGCCGCGCCGATGCTGGTCCCGGTCGATGTTTCCGACGCAGTGACCGGCCTGCCTGTCGCCGCCGCCAGCATGCGGATGAAAAGCCGGTTCTGCGCGAACGGTCCCTCGACCGTCGTCGGCCCGTCGCCGCCGATCAGCTCGAGGCAGGTCGCGGTCATCAGCGCCAGATAGAACGAGATGGCGGCGAAGCGCTGGCCGGAGCTCGAATTCTCTCCATTGCGCCACTGCGCGATCCGATGCGGGAACGGTCCGGAACCCTGCTGGGTGGAAGGCAGCAGCAAGACCTGTCGCGTCAGCACGGCGCCGACGTCGTCCTCTGTCCAGTCGACCGGCTGGCCATCGGTGAGCAGCGAGAATTCGCGCCCGCCCATGAAGCGCGCCGACGGCACGGGGTCGCCGAGCGCGTTGACGTTGACCAGCGTGTCGCGCACCGGGTCGAGCTCGACCTTGCGGCCGCTGACCGCCATCGACACCACCCAGGTCCCGGTCGAGACGACGGAGAAGGGTGGCCGATCGGATAACAGATGCGGCAGCAGCGATGCGTTGGAATCATGCACGCCGCAGAACACCGGCGTTTGCGGGTCGAGCCCGGCCCGTTGCGCGATCAGCGGCAGGATCGGTCCCAATCGATCCTTCGCCGGCCGCACCGGCGCCATCAGCCGGCGCCAGTCCATTCTGTCGACCATCGACGAGTAGTCGGCCCGCCACGGGTTCCACAGGTCGGTATGGCAGCCGAGCGAGGTCACTTCATTGGCCGAGACGCCGGTCAGTCGCAGCGCCCAATATTGCGGGTACATCAGGATAGCGGTCACCTTGGCGAATTCGGCCGGAAAGCGCTTCTGCTGAAAGAATAGCTGGGCGCCGATGTTCAGTCCGGCCGGCAGGCGCGGCGTACCCGTCTCGGCGAAGAGCGGGCGGATCGCGTCATAGTCCTGCGCCAGTTCGTCGATGTCGGCAAATTCATAGTCGATCACCGGCAGCGCAAGCCCGCCTTCGGCATCGACCAGCACCGCCGTCGCGCCATGGGTGGTGATCGAGACGGCATCGATGCGCTGCTCGCGGCTGATGTCCGCCAGGCTGTCCAGGATGAAAGTCCAGAGGCGCTCGACGTCGTAATGCGGGTATAGGCCGTCCGCGATGACGGCATTGGCCGTGCGGCGCAGCGCCGTCTCGGTCATGCTTTCAAGGTCGACCAGCGCCACCTTGGCGTTGGTCTTGCCGATATCGATGACGGCAATGGTACGAGGCGCGCTCATGCCATATGGAACAACGTTTCCAGCGGCACCGCCACCGGCTCGTTGTCGGCCTTTGTCTCCATGACGTCGGCCATATGCTCCCACCAGCGCTGCATCGCCGGATGCTTGGGCAGCTCGGCCATGCCGTGGTCATCCCGCCGCCACAGCACTCCGAACAGGATGTTGGTCTCCTCGTCGAGATGGATCGAATAGTCGGAAATGCCGGCGTCTTTCAGCAGCGCCACCAGCGACGGCCAGATCTCGTCATGGCGGCGCTTGTACTCTGCCTTCATGCCGGGATTGAGCTTCATCTTGAAGGCATATTTTTCCATCAGGCGAAGCGTCCTTCGCGCAGCCGGCGCCAGACGATCGGCAGCGCGATGACGATAATCAGCAGCAGGCCGATGAAGATCGACATGACGATGCCAGGCACGTTGAGCAGGCCGAGGCCGAAGGTCACCAGCCCCATGATGAAGGCGGCGAGCACGACGCCGAGGATGCTGCCGGCGCCGCCGAGGATCGACACGCCGCCCAGCACCACCATGGTGATCGCTTCCAGCTCATAGCCCTGCGCGATCGACGGCCGCGTCGAGCCCAGCCGCGAGGTGATCAGCACCGCGGCGATGCCCGACATCAGCCCGGTCAAGCAGAACAGGATGAACTTGATGCGGCCGACGCGCACGCCTGAGAACTGGCAGGCGACCGGATTGTTGCCGACGGCGAAGACCTTCCGCCCAAAACTCGTGCGATGCAGCACGAACCAATAGATCAGCGCCGCCAAGAGGAACAGCGCCAGCTCGAACGAGAAGACCCACCAGACATAGCCCTGGCCGAAGAAGGCGAAGCTTGCAGGATAGCCCTTGTAGGCCTGGTCGCCGAGGATGATGAAGGCGATGCCGCGAAACAGGCTCATCGTGCCGATGGTGACGACGATCGAGGGCAGGCCGAGCCGGGTGACGAGCAGCCCGTTGAAGGCGCCGCAGCCGAGCCCGACCGCGATGCCGATCGCGACCAGCATAGGCGTGCCGGCGCCGGCCTGCACGGCCATGCCCATCATCGTCGAGGCGAGCGCCACGATCGCCGCGACCGACAGGTCGATCTCGCCCGAGATGATCAGCGGCGCCATGGCGAGCGCGATCAGGCCCTTTTCGGTGAAGTTGAAGGTGAGGTCCGACAGCGACCACGGATCGAGGAAATAGGGCGAGGCAAAGCTGTTCACCGCGAAGATGAGAACCGCGATGACGACAAGCAGCGCCTCCCAGGAAAAGATCGCGGAAGAGAGCGGCTTGTCGAGCCGGTCGGGAATATGGCGCGGGGCAGGGGTGTCGGTCATGCCGCTTCCGCCTTTCTGAGGATTATGCGGCCCTGCCGGCGCTCGCCGCGCGCGTTGAGCACCACGGCCAGGATGATGGCGCTGCCCGAGATCGCCATCTGCCAGAAGGGCGAGATGTTGATGACCGGCAGCGCGTTGGAGATGATGCCGAGGAACAGCGCGCCGAGCACGGCGCCGCCGACCGAGCCGATGCCGCCGGCGATAGAGATGCCGCCGATGACGCAGGCGGCGATGATGTTGAGCTCGTAGCCGTTGGCGACCTCGACCGAGGCGATCACATAGCGCGAGATCCATAGATAGCCGGCCAGCCCGCCGATCATGCCGGAGATGCAGAAGACGATGAACTTGGTGCGGCCGACATCGATGCCGGCATAGACCGACGCGGTCGGATTGACGCCGATGGCGTGGATCGAGCGGCCGAGCGCGGTACGCGTCATCACCAGGAAGAACAGCGCGATGACCAGAAGCGCGATCCAGGACAGCACCGGCAGGCCGAGGAAGGCGGCGCGCTGGAAATTGATGAAGTCGGGGCTCATCTGGTCCGCATTGACCCAGGCGCCGCCGGAAACGACGAAGGTGGCACCCCGATAGATGGTGAGCGTGCCGAGCGTCACCACGATTGACGGGATGTTCAGCCGCCACACCAGGAAGCCGTTGATGGCGCCGAGCACCAGCCCGACCAGAAGTGCAATGACGATCAGTGCCGGGATCGGGATCGCCGGATGCGCGGCGTTCAGCATCGCCACCACCATGCCGGTGAAGCAGAGGTTGGATGCCATCGACAGATCGATCGAGCGCGTCAGGATCACCACCATCTGGCCGAGCGCCAGGATCATCAGGATCGAGGTGTCGTTGAACACCTGGCGCAGATTGGCCGGATCGGCAAAGCCGGGGAAGCGCGCGGAAATCAGGCCGATCAGCAGGACGATGCCGGCGAGCAGCCAGATCTCGCGATATTTGAGGAAATTCTTCATGCCGCGATCCCCGCCGCCGTCCGAACCAGCGTTTCGGCGTCGAGCCCCTTGTTGTCGTAGGTCGCCGCGATGCGGCCCTCGCGCATCACCACCACCCGGTCCGACATGCCGAGAATTTCCGGCAGTTCGGACGACACCATGATCACCGATAGCCCCTGCGCGACGAGCTCGGCCATGAAGCCGTGCACGGCGGCCTTCGAGCCGATGTCGATGCCTTTGGTCGGCTCGTCGAGGATGATCACCTTCGGCGTCGTCGCCAGCCATTTGGCGATGACGACTTTTTGCTGGTTGCCGCCGGAAAGCGTGCCGACATCCTGGCTGAGCGAGGAGGCGCGAAGGTCGAGCCGCTCGGTGTAGGAGCGGGCGAGCGAGAACTCTTCCGCGAGCCTGAGCACGCCGGATTTGGAGGTACGCGCAAGCGAAGGCAGCGAAACGTTCTGGAAGATCGGCAGGCCGATCACCACGCCCTGCTTGCCGCGCTCTTCGGGCACATAGACGATGCCGGCCTCGATCGAATCCGCCGCCGATTTAGGCGCGATCGACTGGCCGTCCAGCGAAATAGTGCCTTTGCTAGTGCGGGTAATACCGGCAATCGCCTGCATCACCTCGCTGCGTCCGGCGCCGACCAGGCCGTAGAAGCCGAGGATCTCGCCCTTGCGCAATTCGAAGCCGATGTCGTCGAACTCGGTCGGGTGCGACAGACCGGAGACGGCAAGCACCGGCGCGCCGATCTTCGGTTCGCGCTGCGGGAAAATATGGTCGACGTTGCGTCCGACCATCATGCGCACGATCTCGTTCTGGCCGGTGTCCTTGAGCAGGCCTTCGCCGACCATCTCGCCGTCGCGGAAGACGGTGTAGCGGTCGGCGATGCGGTAGATCTCGTCGAACTTGTGGCTGATGAAGAGCACGGCCTTGCCTTCGCTCTTCAGGAATTCGATCAAGAGAAAAAGCTCCTCGATCTCCTTCATCGAGAGCGCCGCGGTCGGCTCGTCCATGATGACGATGCGCGCGTCGATCGACATCGCGCGAGCAACGGCTACGAGGTGCTTGTTGGCGATGCCGAGGTCCTTCAGGCGCACGTCGGCGTCGATATGGCCGGCGCGCATTGTCTCCAGCACCTCGCGGGCATCTTTGCGCATGGTGCGCCAGTCGATGGTGCCGAAGCGGGTGCGCGGCGCGTGACCGAGGAAGATATTCTCGGCGACCGACAGGTCGTCGAACAGCACCGTCTCCTGATGGATGGCGGTGATGCCATGGCCGAAGGCGGCATGCGCGCTGGGCAGCGTCGTGGCTTGGCCGTCTATGCTGATTTCGCCTGAATCGGGCTGGTAGATGCCGGTCATGATCTTGACCAGCGTCGACTTGCCGGCGCCGTTCTCGCCGATCAGCGCCGTCACCTGGCCCGGATAGAGCGACAGGCTGACATTGTGTAGCGCGCGCACGCCCGGGAAGCTCTTTGAGATGCCGGAGAGCGTCAGGCGGGGAGAGGCGGCCGGGGGGCGCTCCTTTATCGTGCCGTGATGGGCCGTCGTATCCATAGTCGTATCAAGCCCGTCTATGTTCCGTATCGACTCCCCCTCATCCGACCTCCGCTTCGCTCGGTCGACCTCTCCCCGAGGGGAGAGGAGGTTTGCGAGCTTGGCTCCAGGCTCTTCTCCCCACCGGGGAGAAGGTGGCCGCGAAGCGGCCGGATGAGGGGGCAGCGCCGTCAGTCCGAGATCAATAGATCTTGGAGAACTTCTCGATGTTGGTCTTGTCGAACTGGAAGGGCGGAGCCATCGCAGCCGAGTTGGTGTCGTCGAGCGTCACCTTGCCGACGCGGCCGATCGACAGCGTGGCGCCGGGCTTGGCCTCTTCCTTCTTCACCGCCAGGTCATGCGCGAGATAGATCGCCGAGTAGCCGAGATCGATCGGGTTCCACAGCGCCACCGCTTGGGATGCGCCGTTGTCGATGAACTTCTTGAACTCCGACGGCAGGGCGAGACCGGTGACGTTGATCTTGCCGATCAGGCCTTCGTCGGTCACCACCTGCGCAGCCGCAACGACACCCACCGTGGTCGGCGCGATGATCGCCTTGAGGTTCGGATAGGACTTCAGCAGTCCCTTGGCTTCGTCGGTGCTCTTGGCCGAGTCGTCATCGCCGTAGACGGTGGCGACCAGCTTGATCTTCGGGAACTTCTCCGGCAGCACCTTCTTGGCCGCCTCGATCCAGGAGTTCTGGTTGGTAGCAGTCGAGGAGGCCGACAGGATGGCGACATCGCCGCCTTCCGGCAGATAGTCGGCGGCGAGCTTGATGATCGTCTCGCCGATCAGGTTGGTGTCGGACGGGTTGAGGTGGAGCTGGCGGCCTTCCTTGGCGACGCCCGAATCCCACGAGATCACGGTGATGCCGCGATCCATCGCCTTCTTCAGCACCGGCACCAGCGCGTCGGCGTCATTGGCCGAAACCGCGATCGCGTTGACCTTCTGCGCGATCAGCGAGTTGATCACCTCGATCTGCGCTTCCGCCGTCGCCTTGGTCGGGCCGGTGTAGATGACGGTAACATCGCCCAGTTCCTTGGCCGCTTCCTCGGCGCCCTTGTTGGCGGCGTCGAAAAAGCCGTTGCCGAGCGACTTCACCACCAGCGCGATCTTGACGTTCTCGGCATAGGCGGCATTCACGAACATGGCGGCGGAAAAGGCCGCCGTTACCAGCAGTTTCTTCAAAAAGCTCATCGAATATCCTCCCTTGAGCGTTGCATTCCATCGCCGCTGCGGGCGCAAGTTTCCCTCAGGCCTGCAGTGAAGATTCTTCCTTGTCGCTTGACTGTTTGCTGGCGACGATCAGCGCCACGCCTGCTGTCTCCAGCATCTTGGCTTCTCGGTCTTCGATGCCGTCGTCGGTGATTACGGTCGCGATGCGCGACAGCCCGCACAGGATCAGGCTGGAGCGCTTGCGGAACTTCGAGGAGTCGACCAGCACCACCAGCTCGTCGGCCTGGTCTATCAGCTTCTGCTCGGCTTGGATCAGCAGCGGGTCGCCTTCCATCAGCCCGAGCGGTCCTAAGCCTTGAGCGCCCATGAACATGCGGCGCGCGTAGAAATTGCGCGTCACGTCGTTGTCGAAGGGCGACAGGATGATGTTCTGCTCGCGGTAGATCGTACCGCCCGACAGCATCACCGTGTTCTTCGAGTGCTTAAGCAGGTGCTCGGCGATCGGGAAGGAGTTGGTGAAGATCGGCATGCGGCGCCCGGTCAGGAAATGCACCATCTGGAAGGTGGTGGTGCCGCCATTGATGATGATCGGCTCGCCGTCCTTGCACAGGTTCACCGCTTCCCGCGCGATCGCCCGCTTCTGCGCGGCGTTCAGCGTCTCGTTGACCGAGAAGGGTCGGCCGGCCAGGCCGATGAACTGCGGCGGCGAGATCGCCTCGGCGCCGCCGCGCACCCGGCGCAGCCGCTTTTGCACATGCAGGGCCGCGATGTCGCGGCGGATCGTCGCCTCGGAGGAGTCCGTCAGCTCGACCATTTCCTGCACCGTCACCACGGGCTTTTCCTGGACGGCGGACAGAATGATCCTGTGGCGTTCTTTTTCGTGCATGGTTCCTCCCTGCATGTGCATCTAGGCACTCAAAACGCGCAGTGTCAATCATTTCCGATCATATATTTTCATTGTGCAGTGCAATATGATCGAACTTGATCGTTTGTGATTGACAAGCAGCCCGCTTGCGTAGACATTCCCGACGAAAAGAGGAGCGCGCCGTTCGTGCTCCAAAGGGAGGTTACCTATGCTCGACAAGCGCTCCGGCTCGCGCCTCGCCAATCTGTGGGACGATGCAACGGCCGAAGGGATGAGCGGTCCCGAGCTTCTGGTCTATCGCTCGAACACGCTGGGCTCAGACAAGCGCGTCACCAATTACGGCGGCGGCAACACCTCGTCCAAGGTCTGGCAGAAGGATCCGCTCACCGGCGAGGACGTCGAGGTTCTGTGGGTCAAGGGCTCGGGCGGCGACAGCGCCTCGATCAAGCTCGACGGCTTCGCCACCCTCTACATGGACAAGCTGCGCGCCATTAAGGGGCTCTACCGCGGCGTCGAGCACGAGGACAAGATGGTGGGCTATCTGCCCCACTGCACCTTCAACCTCAATCCGCGCGCGGCCTCGATCGACACGCCGCTGCACGCCTTCGTGCCAAAGCCTCATGTCGACCACATGCATCCCGACGCCATCATCGCCATTGCCGCGGCGAAGGATTCCAAGGCGATCACGCAAGAAATCTTCGGCGATGTCATCGGCTGGCTGCCGTGGAAGCGGCCGGGCTTCGAGCTCGGCCTCTGGCTGGAGAAATTTTGCCTTGAAAACCCGGATGCCAAAGGCGTGGTTCTGGAAAGCCACGGACTGTTCACCTGGGGTGACACGCCGAAGGAGTGCTACGAGACGACGATCTCGGTGATCAACCAGGCGATCGAGTGGTTCGAGCGTCGGTCGGAAGGGGTGGCCGTCTTCGGCGGCGAGGCGGTGAAGTCGCTCGACGCACCGGCGCGCCGGGCCATCGCCGCGAAGCTGATGCCGCGGATCCGCGGCCTGATCTCGGAAAAGAGCCACAAGCTCGGCCATTTCGACGATCAGCCGGCGGTGCTCGAATTCGTCAATTCCAAGGACCTGCGGCCGCTGGCGGCCCTCGGCACCTCCTGCCCGGACCATTTCCTGCGCACCAAGATCCGCCCGCTGGTGATCGAGTTCGATCCGGCAAAGCCGGATGTCGATGCCGTCATAGCGCGCCTCGCCGACGACATTGCCGAATATCGCATCGGCTACCAGGCTTACTACGACGCCTGCAAGCATGCAGACTCGCCCGCCATTCGCGATCCCAATGCCGTCGTCTATCTGATGCCCGGCGTCGGCATGTTCACCTTCGCTGGCGACAAGGCGACCGCCCGCATCTCGGGCGAGTTCTACGTCAACGCCATCAACGTCATGCGCGGCGCTTCGACCGTCTCCTCCTATGTCGGCCTGCCGGCGCAGGAAGCCTTCGACATCGAATACTGGCAGCTGGAGGAAGCCAAGCTGCAGCGCCTGCCGAAGCCGAAGGCGCTGGTGGGACAGATCGCGCTGGTCACCGGCGGCGCCGGCGGCATCGGCCGCGCCACCGCCAACCGGCTGCTGCGCGAGGGCGCCTGCGTAGTGCTGGCCGATATCGACGAAGCGGCGCTCGCCGGTGCCAACGAAGAGCTGTCGAAGGCCTACGGAAAAGACTTCGTCCGTCCGGTGCGGATCGACGTGACCTCCGAGGAACAGGTTGCATCCGGCTTCGCCGAGACCGCGGTCGAATTCGGCGGCGTCGACATCCTGGTCTCCAATGCCGGCCTCGCCTCCTCGGCGCCGATCGAGGGGACGACGCTGGCGCTGTGGAACAGGAATATGGACATCCTGTCGACCGGCTATTTCCTCGTCTCGCGCGAGGCTTTCCGACTGTTCCGCGCCCAGAAGATCGGCGGCAATGTCGTCTTCGTCGCATCCAAGAACGGCTTGGCCGCGTCGCCCAACGCCGCCGCTTATTGCACCGCCAAGGCGGCCGAGATTCATCTCGCGCGCTGCCTGGCGCTGGAAGGGGCGGAAGCGCAGATCAGGGTCAACGTCGTCAATCCGGACGCCGTGCTGCGCGGCTCCAAGATCTGGAGCGGCGAGTGGAAGGAGCAGCGCGCCGCCGCCTACAAGATGTCGACCGACGACCTCGAGGAGCATTACCGCTCGCGCTCGATGCTGAAGCGCTCGGTGTTCCCGGAAGACATTGCCGAAGCGATCTATTTCTTCGCCTCCGACATGTCGGCCAAATCGACCGGCAACATCATCAATGTCGACGCCGGCAACGCGCAGAGCTTTACGCGCTAACTTGTCAAAGCTGGCGCCGCCCCTCACCCTTACCCTCTCCCCGTAAGGACGGGGAGAGGGGGCGCCGGCGTTGGAGCGCGTCCCTTCTCCCCGTCACTATACGGGGAGAAGGTGCCGGCAGGCGGATGAGGGGCGGCGCCGACGAATATTGGGGAGGATAAAATGCCCGAACAGATCATTTCCGCCGACCTTGTCGCCAAGCACAACGCCGCCCGCAAATCCGACCTCGAGCGCGACTACGCCTCGCTCGGCGAGCGCCTCGACCGGCACGGCATCGCCATCGACGCCATCCGCGACAAGGTCGAGAAATTCGGCGTTGCGATCCCGTCCTGGGGCGTCGGCACCGGCGGCACGCGCTTTGCCCGCTTTCCCGGCGCCGGCGAGCCGCGCGACATATTCGACAAGATCGAGGACTGCGCCGTCATCCGCCAGCTTACTCAGGCGACGCCGACGGTCTCGCTGCACATTCCGTGGGACAAGGCCGATCCGAACCGGCTGAAGCAGGCCGCCTCCCGCTTCGGCCTCGGCTTCGACGCCATGAACTCCAACACCTTCTCCGATGCCAAGGACCAGAAGCTCTCCTACAAGTTCGGCTCGCTCTCCCATGCCGATGCCGGCACCCGCCGCCAGGCGGTAGAGCACAATCTTGAATGCATCGAGATCGGCAGGACGCTTGGCTCGAAGGCGCTGACGGTGTGGATCGGCGACGGCTCGAACTTCCCCGGCCAGGTCAATTTCGCGAAAGCCTTCGAGCGCTATCTCGACGCCATGCGCGAGATCTATGCCGGTCTGCCTGACGACTGGCGGCTGTTCACCGAGCACAAGATGTACGAGCCGGCCTTCTATTCGACGGTCGTGCAGGACTGGGGCACCAACTACATCATCGCCAAGGAGCTCGGCGAAAAGGCCTTCTGCCTGGTCGACCTCGGCCACCACGCGCCCAACGTCAACATCGAGATGATCGTGTCGCGGCTGATCCAGTTCGGCAAGCTCGGCGGCTTCCACTTCAACGATTCCAAATATGGCGATGACGATCTCGATGCCGGCTCGATCGATCCCTACCGGCTGTTCCTGGTCTTCAACGAGCTGGTCGATGCCGAGCTGTCCGGCGCCAAAGGGTTCAACCCCGCGCATATGCTCGACCAGAGCCACAACGTCACCGACCCGATCGAAAGCCTGATGCTGTCTGCGGTCGAGGTGCAGCGTGCCTATGCGCAGGCGCTGCTGGTCGACCGCAACGCGCTCGAAGGCTTCCAGGAGGCGAACGACGCGCTGATGGCGACACAGACTCTGAAAGCCGCCTACCGCACCGATGTCGAGCCGATCCTTGCCATGGCGCGGCTCAGAACCGGCGGCGCCGTCGATCCGGTCGCGGCCTATCGCGAGGCCGGCTACCGGGCCAAGGTGGCGGCGGAGCGACCGGCGGTTGCCAGTGGTGGCGGCGGGATTGTGTGAAACCGAATCGAGGATCGCTTCACTAGACCTCGATAACTGTCGGCGTCGGCGCTGCCCCTCATCCGCCTGCCGGCACCTTCTCCCCGTGCACGGGGAGAAGGGGGCTGCCCGCGACCTCGGCGCCTGTTCTGCTGCGCCGACGATTAGCGAAATCACCGATGAGAGCGCCCCTTCTCCCCGTCACTATACGGGGAGAAGTGCCCGGCAGGGCGATGAGGGGCGGCGCCGACCTCGGATACTTTCCGATCCTTCGGACAGCGACCGAAGCAGGGGCCGAATGAGGGTCCCTCTCAGACTACTTCAATTGTTATTGGACTAACGCGCTCCGAAAGTCTTTCCTAGACGTCCCCACGCCTCCGGAGCCCCGCCATGCATCTCACCCGCCGGACGCTGATCGCCGTCAGCCTCTCGTTCACTCTCACCTTAACCGCGACAACGACCCTCTTCCCTGCCTCGCCCGCCCCGGCCAAGGGCGAGCACGGCATGGTGGTGACCGCCCAGCACCTCGCCACCGAAGTCGGTGTCGAGGTGCTGAAGAAGGGCGGCAACGCCGTCGATGCCGCTGTCGCGGTCGGCTATGCTTTGGCCGTCGTCTATCCCAGCGCCGGCAATATCGGCGGCGGCGGTTTCATGACCATCCGGTTGAAGGACGGCCGCTCGACCTTCATCGACTTCCGCGAGCGCGCCCCGCTTGCCGCAACCAGGACCATGTATCTCGACAAGGACGGCAAGCCGATAAAAGGCGCCAGCCTCGACGGCTATCTGGCTGTCGGCGTGCCGGGCTCGGTCGCCGGCTTCGAGATGGCGCGCGGGAAATACGGAACCTTGCCCAGGCAGGATCTGATGGCGCCGGCGATTGCCTACGCCAAGGACGGCTTCGTCCTCGACCAGGGCGACGCGGCTTCCTTCGCCGGCAGCGCCGCCCGGCTGGCCAAGGATCCGGCGGCGGCCGCAATCTTCCTCAAGCCCGACGGCAAGCCCTACGGGATCGGCGAGCGGCTCACCCAGCCGGACCTCGCCGCCTCGCTTTCGGCGATCTCGGAAAAAGGGCCAGACGCCTTCTACAAGGGCGCCATTGCCGACGCGATCGTCAAGGCGAGCGGCGCCAAGGGCGGCGTCCTCGCCAAGGGCGATTTCGAGCAATATGCGGTGCGCGAGCTGAAACCCGTGACCTGTTCCTACCGCGGCTACGAGATCATTTCCTCGCCGCCGCCGAGCTCCGGCGGTCTCATCATCTGCGAGATACTCAACATCCTGGAAGGTTACCCGCTCTCCTATCTTGGGGCAGGGTCGGCCGAGACCGTCCATGTCATGGTGGAGGCCATGCGCCATGCCTATGTCGACCGCAACTCGGCGCTGGGCGATCCGGATTTCGTCGACAATCCGGTCTCGAAGCTGCTCGACAAGGGCTACGCCAAGGAGATCCGCGGCAAGATCGATCCCTTCCGCGCCGGCGTGTCGAAGGACCTGATGCCGAAGGGATTCGGCGAGAGCAAGGAAACGACGCATTATTCGATCATCGACAAGGACGGCAACGCGGTCGCGGTCACCTATACGCTCAACGGCTCCTTCGGCGCCGGCGTCGTCGCCGACGGCACCGGCATCCTGCTCAACAACGAGATGGACGATTTCACCCAGAAGCCCGGCGTACCCAACCTCTACGGCCTGGTCCAGGGCGAGGCCAACGCCATCCAGCCGAAGAAGACGCCTTTATCCTCGATGAGCCCGACGATCGTGACCAAGGACGGCAAGCCGTTCATGGTCATCGGCAGCCCGGGCGGCTCGCGCATCATCACCATCACGCTGGAGGCGATCGTCAACGTCATCGATCACGGCATGAACATCCAGGAGGCGATCGACGCGCCGCGCATCCACCATCAATGGCTGCCCGACACCGTCTATGTCGAGCCTTTCGGGCTTTCGCCCGACACCGAAAGGCTGCTTGCCGGCATGGGTTACCATCTCGATCTCAGCGACCAGACATGGGGGCAGGCGGCCGGCATATTGGTTGGCGGCAAGAGCTTGGGCGAAATCGAGAAGGGCGGCGGCGCCCGCTACAACGGCGCCATCGACAGCCGCGCCGCTTCCGGCGAGGCGCTGGGCTATTAGAGCAATTCCAGGAAAAGTGCGCAGCGGTTTTCCGTAAAAACAAAGAGTTAGAGCGGTTTGGCGATTCTATCGAACGCTGAACCGCTCTAGGCTGATGTCTTAAGCCACGAGCGTGATGGTCGAGGCGATCAGCAGCACGGCGGCGATGCCGACGAACAGCGCATAGATGCGCGGCCGGTCGAGCAGCAGCGCATTGCCCGAAATCCAGGCCGAAGTGGCGCCGCCGAGCGCGAACAGGAAGCCGTTGCGGTGGCCGAAGGTCATGGAGGCGGCCATCAGCCCGCCGATGATCAGCGCGCCGAACACGATGATGACGGCAACGGCGTATTTCTCGAAATCGTTGCCGCTGCCCATCGCCGGCCCCATGGCGTTGAGATTCGGCAGATCGTCCGGATCGAAGGGGCTGGCCGAGCCGTATTCGTCTTGACCGAGGGATTCGCGCATCATTCGTTCTCCGCTGAGCGGCAACAAACCATCAACGCTTGCCAATGGCAACCGGCAACGCCATCGCGGTCATGCGTTCGCCGTACGGCTGGTGCCAACGTGCCACGGTTTCCTGGACAGGCTCAACGGTCTGGGGTTCGATCGGGTTCCACAAGCTTGATCTATCTGGAAAAATCGCTGCGCACGATGCCGTGCCGCTGCAGCTTGTCGTAGAAGGTCTTGCGCGGGATGCCGAGCGCCTCGATCGTGCGCCGGACGTCGCCGTCGTTGCGACCAAGTGTCTCGCGGATGATCTCGGCCTCGTAGCGTTCGAGCCGTTCCGGCAAGGGCATGGCGGCGTCCGAATCGCTTGGCTGAGGGGAAGGGCTGCCGTCGATCTCCTCCAATCCGAGCACGAAGCGCTCGGCGAAATGGGCGAGCTCGCGGACATTGCCCGGCCAATCATGTTCCTTAAGATGATGCTGGACGGCAGCCGGCGCCGCGGGCACCGGGCGGTGAAAGCGGGCCGCGGCGCGCTCCGCGAAATAGCCGAACAGAAGCGGCACGTCGTCCCGGCGCTCGCGCAGTGGCGGGATCGAGAGCGTCACGACATTGAGCCGATAGTAGAGGTCCTCGCGGAAGGCGCCGCGCTGGCCTGGATCGCCGAGATCGACCTTGGCCGCGGCAACGACGCGCAGGTCGACCGGCCGGACCTCGTTGGTGCCGAGCGGCGTCACCTCGCGCATTTCCAGCACGCGCAGCATCTGCACCTGCGTCGAAGGCGGCATGCTCTCGATCTCGTCGAGAAACAGCGTGCCGCCGCTCGAATGCTCGATGCGGCCGACGCGCTTCTTCTGGGCGCCGGTAAAGGCGCCCGCCTCGTGGCCGAACAATTCGCTTTCGATCACGGTCTCCGGCAGCGTGCCGCAATTGAGCGCGACGAAATTGCCTTTGGCGCGGCGGCTCCAGCGGTGCAGCAGGTTCGCCACCACCTCCTTGCCGGAGCCGGTCTCGCCGGTCACCAGCACGTCGACATCGGTGTCGGCGATCTGCCTCAGAGTGCGGCGCAGCCGCTCCATCGCCGGCGTCTGGCCGATCAGCGGCAATCCCTCCTGCGCCTGCTCGGCCGCCTCGCGCAAGGCGCGGTTTTCCATCACCAGGCGGCGCTTCTCCGCCGCGCGCCATACACTTTGCGCCAGCCGGTCGGCGGCGAAGGGCTTGGTGATGAAATCATAGGCGCCATCCTTGATCGCCTTGACCGCCATGGCGATGTCGCCATGGCCGGTGACGAGGATGACGGGAATATCCGGATCGAGGTCGACCACACGGTCGAAGAGCTGCAGGCCATCCATTTCGGGCATGCGGATATCTGACACCACGACGCCGGCAAAGCCGGTATCGAGGCCGGCAAGTGCCTCGCTTGCCGAGGAGAAGGCCGAGACGGCAAAACCGGCGAGTTCCAGCGTCTGCTTCGTCGCCTTCAGGAGATCGCCGTCGTCATCGATCAGGATGACCGGATTGCCGTCTGTCATGTCGGGCCAGCCTTCGAGAGATGGATAGTGAAGCGGGTGCCGATGCCGCTGCTCGCCACCTCGATGCGTCCGCCATAGTCGGCGACGATATCCTTGGAGATGACGAGGCCGAGGCCAATCCCCTTTTCCTTCGAGGTGTTGAAGGGCGTGAACAGCGACTTCAGGATCGCCGTCGGGATGCCCGGCCCGTTGTCCGACACCACCAGCGCCACCTCGCCGGACGCTTCTGAAGCGGACACTTCAACCCGCGCGTCGTCGCGGCCTTCGAGCGCTTCCAGAGCGTTCTGGAACAGGTTGATCAACACTTGCTCCAGCCGCAGCCGATTGCCCATCACTTTCAGCGTCCGCGGCGGCAGCGTGATCGCCAGCGCGTCCAGCCGCCCGGCAAAACGGCTCCTGAGCAGCACGACCGCGCCTTCGATGACACTGCGCAGTTCGACCGGCTCGGGCGCCGTGCGGCCCTTGCGGGCGAAGGCTTTCAGCTCCTCGGTGATGGTTCCGATGCGCTCGGTCAGCGCGGCGATGGCGCCGAGATTCTCTTCCGCCGGCGCCGTCTGCCTGCGCTCCAGGAAGACACGCGCATTGTCGGCATAGGCGCGGATCGTCGCCACCGGCTGGTTGATCTCATGCGCGACGCCCGCGGCAACCTGGCCAAGGGTCGCAAGCCGGTTGGCCTGCACCAGCTCCTGCTGCATCACCTGCAGCTTGGCTTCGGTGCTGCGATGATCGGCGATCTCGGCCTGCAGCCGGTCGCGCGCAAGGCTGAGGTCCTGCGTGCGCTCGACGACGCGGCGCTCGAGCTCGGCGCGTGCCGCCTGTTCCGCGGCGATTCGCATCTGGGCGGATTGCCGGCGCCACAGCAGATAGGCGCCCAAGGCGAGGAGCGGGACGAGGACGCCGAGCGCAAGCAAGCGCATTTCGCGCTGGGCCGAGGCGACGGGCGCCTCCGCCGGAACGAGATAGTCGAGCCGCCACGGCGTCGAGGGCACGGCCGTGGACAGCCGCAGATACTCCGCGTCGCTGCCGCCAGGCGTGATGGCGTGGACCAGCGCGACATCGGCGCTGAGCGGTTGCGGCCTCGTGATAGGCAAGGGCACCAGCGGCGCCTCGCCGAACTGCTGGCTGGCGCGGATATCGGCCAGCGCCGGCTGGCCGAGCGGCGCCGTCGTCATGAAGCGCCAGGAGGGCACGCTGGTGATCAGCACCACGCCGTGCTCGTCGCTGACATAGGCGGGGCGGCTTGCCTCGTGCCAGTCGGCCTCGAGCTGGCCGAACTCCATCTTGACCACGACGACGCCGAGCGGCGCGGCGGCGCTTCCGACCCGGCGCGAAATATAGAGGCCCGGGCGCTTGCTGGTATTGCCTAGCGCGAAATATTCGGCGGTTCCGGATTGCATCGCACCAGAGAAATAAGCACGAAAACCGTAGTCGTTGCCGACGAAGCTCACCGGCTCGCGCCAGTTGCTGGAGGCGATCGCCAGCCCGTCCGTGCCGGTGACATAGAGCACCGAGGCCTTGGTGCCGGACACCAGCCCTTCGAGTTTGCGGTTGAGCACATCGATCGAGGCCGGGCTGCGCTCGGTGAGCGCGTCATGCACCTGCTGGTCTTCGGACAAAAGCAGCGGCAGCGCGCGCGGATTTTCCAGGACCGCGCGCAGCAGCGCGACCTTGAGATTGGCGTCGGTACGCCCTTGCGTGGACAGCGCCTCGATCTCGGTCGAGCGTCCGTAGAGGCCGGCGCCGTAGAGCGCCGCCAGCACGATGAGAAGCGCCACCGCTGCAAACAGCAGCCAGGCGCGCCGCGCCCGCCTTGCGAGCAGTTCGGGCGTCGAGGCGACGGCAGCGGCGGGGCGTTGCAGCATGCCGCATTTGTGCATGATTTCGCACAAAGCACAATTCAACCTATGCGGATAGTCGCACCAGGCTCTCGGAATTGAGGGTCGTTCGGTCGAAAAAGGTGAACAAAATCAATGTCGGGCGCGTCGAAACGGAATTTGGCACGCCTGTTGCAGCTGCATCCGCAGCAGCCGTGAGGCTGTGGAGGTCAACTGCCCCAGGGAGGTCGAGCGTTTCGATCGGGGCTGAACGGAGGATACGATGCAGACAGCTATCGCTGCCGCCGAGCCGCGCGGCAAGGTTCCCTTTTACCGGCATCTCTATGTGCAGGTCCTGGCGGCGATCGCCGCCGGCATCCTGCTCGGCCATTTCTATCCCGACATCGGCGCCTCGCTGAAGCCGCTCGGCGACGCCTTCATCAAGCTGGTCAAGATGGTGATCGCGCCGGTGATCTTCCTCACGGTCGCGACCGGCATCGCCGGCGTCTCCGACTTGCACAAGGTCGGTCGCGTCGCCGGCAAGGCGATGATCTATTTCCTCGTCTTCTCGACGCTGGCGCTCATCGTCGGCCTGGTCGTCTCCAACGTCATCCAGCCCGGCGCCGGCATGCATATCAATCCGGCGACGCTCGACCCCTCGAAGGTGGCGACCTTCACCGAGAAGGCGCATGACACCACCATCGTCGGCTTCCTGATGAACATCATCCCCGACACCATCACCGGCGCCTTCGCGCAGGGCGATATCCTGCAGGTGCTGTTCTTCTCGGTGCTGTTCGGCGTGGCGCTGGCCCTCGTCGGCGAGCGCGGCCGCCCGGTCGTCGACTTCCTGCAGGCGCTCACCGCGCCGATCTTCCGCCTCGTCGCCATCCTGATGAAGGCCGCGCCCATCGGCGCCTTCGGCGCCATGGCCTTCACCGTCGGCAAAT
Source organism: Mesorhizobium sp. WSM4906 (assembly GCF_029674625.1). Lineage (NCBI taxonomy): Bacteria > Pseudomonadati > Pseudomonadota > Alphaproteobacteria > Hyphomicrobiales > Phyllobacteriaceae > Mesorhizobium > Mesorhizobium sp. WSM4906. The sequence goes on along the minus strand of NZ_CP121355.1, from coordinate 6,567,970 downwards.
ACGGCATCGGCACGATCGCCAACCTCGCTTTCCTGATCGGCACCTTCTACCTGACGTCGCTGCTCTTCGTGCTCGTCGTTCTCGGCGCCGTCGCATGGTGGAACGGCTTCTCGATCCTGGCGCTGATCCGCTACATCAAGGAAGAGCTTCTCCTGGTGCTCGGCACCTCGTCTTCCGAGGCGGCGCTTCCCGGCCTGATGGCCAAGATGGAGCGGGCCGGCTGCAATCGCCCGGTGGTCGGTCTTGTCATCCCGACCGGCTATTCCTTCAACCTCGACGGCACCAACATCTACATGACGCTGGCCGCGCTCTTCATCGCCCAGGCGACCGACACGCCGCTCACCTTCGGCGATCAGATCCTGCTGCTGCTGGTCGCCATGCTGAGCTCCAAGGGCGCCGCCGGCATCACCGGCGCCGGCTTCATCACCTTGGCCGCCACGCTGTCGGTCGTGCCTTCGGTGCCGGTCGCCGGCATGGCGCTGATCCTCGGCGTCGACCGCTTCATGTCGGAGTGCCGCGCGCTGACCAACTTCGTCGGCAACGCGGTTGCGACCATCGTCGTGGCGCGCTGGGAAGGCGAGCTCGACCAGAAGCAGTTCGCTGCCGCCATGGCCGGCCAGCTGCCCGAAGAAGCAGACCTTGCGCTCTCAGGCGGTCTCCAGCCAGCCTGATCCAACCGGAGCAATCCCAGGAAAAGTGTCCAACGGTTTTCCGTCCGGAATTGCGCAAACAAAGAGGCATCCTCCCTGCGCAAGAACAGGCCGCGGCTTCCGCCGCGGCCTGTTCTTTTTGCCGCGTGCCGCATAGGGTGGCGCGGGCCGGTGCCGCCGGCACGAGATTGAACCGCGAGGGCGGCGGATGAGCAGCGCGTTTCCCGAGATCTACCTTATCCGCCATGGCGAGACGGAATGGAGCGCGTCTGGCAGGCACACCGGCCGCACCGACATTCCGCTGACCGCGAAGGGCGAAGAGGCCGCACGCGGTGTCGCCCATCGTCTCAAGGACCAGACCTTCCCGGTGGTCTGGTCGAGCCCGTCGCAACGCGCCCTCGACACCTGCCGGCTCGCCGGCTTCGGCGAGCGTGCCGAGAAGAAGGCCGACCTGCAGGAATGGGACTACGGCGCCTATGAAGGCGTGACGACCAAGGAGATCCTTGCCGGACGCTCCGGCTGGCAGCTGTTTCGCGACGGCTGCCCAGGCGGCGAGACCGCCGCCGATGTCGGCGCCAGGGCCGATGCGATCATCGCCGAGGCTCGCACCGTTGCCGGCAATGTGCTCATCTTCTCGAGCTCGCATTTCCTGCGCGTGCTTGCGGCGCGCTGGATCGGCCTGCTGCCTCAGGGCGGCGCCCATTTCGTGCTCGACACCGCAAGCCTCAGCATTCTCGGCTACGAGCACGATCTGACCGAGCCGGTGATCCGGCGGTGGAACCAGAGATAGTCCGGGCTTTGTAGCAGATCGACCTTGTTGGCGGTTGGCCGAAACGCTTTTCGTCATCCACGGGCGGGGCAAGGAGCGAAGCGACGCGGCGCAGACCCGAGGATCCATTCCGTTGCCTATGAGCGTTGCAGCGATGCAGGACGACCCCTGTCTTGCACCGTCCTTACCCCTTGCGCGAGGTTACGGAATGGATTCTCGGGTCTGCGCGTCCGCTTCGCTCCCGCTCCGCCCGTGGATGACGAAGCTGAGACGTTTCGGCTAGACTCTGACCATCACCAGCTCTTCGGCCGTCAAATGCCGCGCCTTGCCTTTCGCGAGATCGCCGAGCTGCAGTCGCCCGATCGCCACCCTGACCAGCCTGAGCACCTCGATGTCGAAGGCGCCGAGCAGGCGGCGGATCTGGCGGTTGCGGCCTTCGTCGAGCACGATTTCCAGCCAAGCCGTGCGCCCGCCGCTGCGCAAGAGCCCGATCGAGCTTGCCGTCAGCAACTCGCCATCGACGACAGCGCCTTGGCGGAACCGCTCGAGCATCGTCTCGTCAGGGGCGGAAGCGATCTGCACGTGATAGGTCTTGGCGACATGCGACGCCGGGTCGAGCAGTGCGTTCGCCCAGCGCGTGTCGTTGGTCATCAAAAGCAGACCTTCGCTTGCCTTGTCGAGACGACCGACCGGCGACACGAAGGGCAGGTCGAGATCGGCAAGGCAGTCATAGACGGTGCCGCGGCCTTCGGGATCGTCGCGCGTGGTGACCAGCCCGCGTGGCTTGTTGAGCATCAGATAGACTTTTCGCTCCGCGGCGATCTGCGTGCCGTCGACGGTGATGCGGTCATGCTCCGGATCGACGCGCAGCGACGGGTCGCGCGCCACCTTGCCGGCAACGCGCACGCGCCCCTCGGCGATCATCAGCTCGGCCTGCTTGCGCGAGCAGAACCCGAGCTTCGACAGCGCGCGGTTGAGGCTGACTTTGCCGGCGATCGGTTGTCGCGGGAGGTCGGGAAGCTGTCGTGCTGGCTTGCGTGTCATCGGCCGACAGATGCCACGCAGCGCGATGCGCGCGCAACCTGACAGGTTAAATGTTGACTATAGAAATCATGTTTTATAATCAGCGGCCGTGGAGCTGAAATCCGGAAGATCGGCATGTGGGAGAAGGAGCGGAGACCTGGCGGACAGTCATGGCTCGCCGGCGCTGTGGCAGACCTTCCGTTAACACAGGGGACAAGAACGGGCGTGCCTCGGCATCAGCCTTCTCTCATCACCCGGCGCGCCGCGCTTGGACTTTTCGCGCTGCCCTTCGCGGGCATTCAGCCGGCTGCTGCAATGAAGAGGCCGCCGGGGATCGTCTGCCTCGATGACGGCCTAGCCGAGACCTTGCTGACGTTGGGCGTCAGGCCGGTCGCCATCGCCGACCGCAAGGTCTGGGAGGAGTGGGTGGTCGAGCCAGTGCTGCCGCCACAGGTCGCCGATATCGGCACGCTGCTCGAGCCCAATCTCGAGTTCCTTCAGCAGCTCGAGCCGGATCTCATCCTCGCCACCCCCTATCTGGACGGCATCAAGCCTCTGCTCCAGCGCGTCGCGCCGGTGACGACGATTGGCATCTACGTCGAGAACGGCCAACCCTATCGCAACGCCGTCGAAGCCACGCGGAAGCTCGCTCGCCTGGTCGGCAGGCAGGCCGAAGGCGAGGCGTTGATCGAAGCGACCGAAGCAAGCTTCGCGAAGGTCAGAGAGAAGCTGGCGCCGTTTGCCGCCAGGCCGCTCTATATCGTCTCCTTCATGGATCAGCGCAATGTGCGCGTCTATGGCAGGGCGAGCCTGTTCCAGGATGTGCTCGACCGCATCGGCATCCGCAACGCCTGGACAGCCGAGACCAACTATTGGGGCTTTTCGACTGTCGGCATCGACGGCCTGGCGATGGCGGATGACGCGCGTCTCGCCTATCTCGAACCCTTGCCGGCCGGCGCCGGCGGCACGCTGACCGAAAGTCCGATCTGGAACGCGATGCCCTTCGTGCGCGATCGCTCGATCATGCGCCTGCCTCCCGTGCTGATGTTCGGCGCGCTTCCCGCCGCCTCCCGCTTCGCGCGCGTGCTTGCCGAAGCGATGACCGCCCATGGCTGAGGGCTTCGGCAGCGTGGCGCGGGGCCGCAAGGCCCTCTCGAACGCAAGCGGTTGGCCGCTTGTCGCCGTGCTACTGGGCGTCACGCTTGCTGCCCTGGCCGTGGTGGCAACGCTTCTCAATCTGGCCGTCCAACTGCCATCGCCACTCTGGTTCGACGCGGCGTTCACGCCCGACATCGACGACATGCGGCAGGTGCTGGTCCACTATGCCTTCCTGCCCAGGCTTGCCGTCAGCCTGCTCTGCGGCGCGGCACTTGGCTTGGCCGGCACGGTGCTGCAGCAGGTGCTGCGCAATCCGCTGGCTTCCCCCGAAACGGTCGGCGTTTCGGCCGGCGCCTATCTGGCGCTTATTCTGGCTACGCTCTTCGCGCCCGCGCTGCTCGCCCTCGGGCGCGAATGGGTGGCGCTTGCCGGCGCCTTCGCCGCCATGGCCGCCGTGCTTGCGCTCTCCTGGCACAAGGGCCTGTCGCCGCTTTCCGTCGTGCTCGCCGGCCTCGTCGTCAGCCTTTATGCCGGCGCGATCGGCGCAGCACTTGTCGTGCTCAACCGCGAATGGCTGGCCGGCCTGTTCATCTGGGGCGCCGGCTCGCTCGGCCAGCAGGATTGGGTGACGACGCTCTGGCTGCTGCCGCGTCTCGGCGCCGCCGCGCTGGCGATCGGCCTGATGACGCGGCCGCTGACTTTGTTCGGCCTCGACGGCGAAGGCGCCCGCAACCTCGGCGTGCCGCTTGGTATCTATCGTTTTGCGGGACTGGCCGCCGCCGTTATGCTCATTGCCTTCGTCGTCGCGGCCGTCGGCGTCATCGGTTTCGTCGGCCTCGCGGCCGCCGCACTCGCCCGTATCGGCGGAGCGCGCCGGTTCGGCCAGCGGCTGGTCATGGCGCCGCTGCTGGGCGCCGCGTTGCTATGGGCCGCCGACCAGGCGGTGCAGCTGGCGACCGGACCGCAGGGCGACCTGCTGCCGACCGGCGCCGTCACAGCGCTGCTCGGCGCGCCGCTGCTGCTTTGGCTGCTGCCGCGCCTCAGCCTCGGCGCCGAACTTCCGGTGCTCGCCGCGGAGCGCCTGCCCAGAATACGACGCCCCGGCATCGTTCTGGCGGTGATCGGCCTGGCCTTGCTCGTGCTTGTGGGTCTCGCGCTGTTCTTCGGACCCGGGCCGGACGGCTGGAGCTTCGCCTCGGGGGATCAACTGCAGCCTCTGTTGTCCTGGCGCTGGCCGCGCGTGCTTGCCGCCCTTTCCGCCGGCGCCATGCTCGCGCTTGCCGGGCTGATGATGCAGCGGCTGACCGGCAATCCGATGGCGAGCCCGGAAGTGCTGGGCATCAGCGCCGGTGCCGCGCTCGGCATGATGGTGGCGATGTTTTCCGTCTCCGTTCCGGGCCGTCCTTTGCAGACCGCGGCCGCCGCCATCGGCGCCTTCGCAACTTTGCTCGCCGTGCTTGCCATCGGCCGCCGCGCCGCCTACGCGCCGGAGCGGCTGCTGCTTGCCGGTGCTGCGCTGACGGCCCTTTTCGACGCGCTGATCCTGGTGCTCACCGCCACCGGCGATCCGCGCGCCATGCTTCTCATCAACTGGCTGACCGGCTCGACCTATGGTGTCGATCAAGACTCCGCGGTTCTGACGGCGTCGATCGCGCTTTGCCTGTTGCTGACGGCGCCGCTGTTCGCCCGCTGGCTCGACATGCTGCCGCTGGGCGCGGCGGCACTGCGCTCGCTCGGCGTCGATGTGGCAAGCACCCGGCTTCTGGTGTTGCTGATGGTCGCCGTGCTGACCGCCACCTCCACCCTGATCGTGGGCCCGCTGACATTCATCGGCCTGATGGCGCCGCATCTGGCCCGGCGTCTTGGGCTTGCCCGCGCCGTGCCGCAGGCTGCCGGCGCCGTGTTTGCCGGGGCGCTGATCATGGTCTCAGCCGATTGGATCGGCCGCACCTCGATCTTCCCGCGCCAGATCCCGGCCGGCCTCGTCGCCACGCTCATCGGCGGTCCGGTGCTGATGTGGCTGTTGCGCCGTCGCTGATCGTTCTCGCCGGCGGAGGTGCGCGCCATGCATGCGGCATTTCGGTGAAGTCGAAGCGGGCAGGGGCGGCCGGCGCGTTGCAAGGGTCATGGTTCCGGCGGTGCGCTCAATCGCCGGTAAGGGATGCCGTCGAAGGTTGCCGTCACGAAGCTCCTGACCGACATCTTGCGCTTGCGCCCGTCGCTGCATGCATAGACCGGCCAGCCGGCCTCGCTGCATTCGCTTGCGGCGCACATGCGCGCGAGGCAGTTGCCCAAGGTCAGCCGGAAACCGCCCTTGCCGGCGAAGCCTTGCAGAAGGCTGCCGTCGGCCGAGCGCCACGTCCGCTGGCGGAATTCCGGCCGCAAGGCCAATGGTTCGAGAGGGGTGGCGAGGTTGGCCGTGCCGGTACGCGCCATGAGCTGAAGACGGTAGCGGGCCATTCCCGTCGCATAGGCAGTCACAAGGTCGGACTCGGCCAAATAGGCGGACGTCAGGCCGGTGTTGTCGATGAGATGAGCCAGTCGCCCGCCTGCGTCCGTCGGCCTCACCAGGGCAACAAGGGCGACAAAGGCCAGGCAAGCGCGCAACATCTCGATTTCCAGCAGCCATGCATTTCCGGCGTGCCAGCGCCCCCGGCTGCCTTCCATACCATCTCGCCAATTGGTGCGCGGTGCAAGCGGCTGCGGCTGCAGGAGATAGCCGGAACGTCTCAGCCGTTAGGAGAGGGTGGCAGCTCGAACAGGGTGGCGCCGTTCTCCCGTCCTTGCTCGACATAGCCGATGACCCGGAACCATCTTGCGACATCCGGCTCATGCAGCCAACTGCGCGAGTGTACGGGAAGGTTGCCGGCAAGAGCCTGGATATGGCGGATGTGACGCTTGCAGAAGCGAACGGTTGCGGCTCTGAAGAAGTCCTCCTGTGCGGCAAACAGCGTGTCGGCCGCGTCGCCGTGCTCGTGCCAGGCGATGATGGCGACGGCCTTGTCGCCTTCGACCAGCGCATGCGCCCGGCCCTCTTTCAGGTTCATCATCAGATTGTCGTAGGCGGCCTTGCTGTCCTTGCCGGCGGCCAGGTACTCGTCCGACATCCGTTTGGAGAGGTCGCGGAAAACATCCTCGAGGTCTCCGACCGTCGCTGCGCGTGCTCTCATTTCTCCTCCTGAAAGCCCGGGAGGCAGTTTGCCCTATCGATAGGGGATCACCAAGCAAATGAAATCCGCCATCGGCCCGATACGCGCAAACGCATTTCGCATCACCGAATGGACACAGGTGTACATTCAAGCTAAGTTCCCGCCCGCGAAGGCGACGGTCCTCGTCGATCCGAGCGGGACGGAATGGATCATGGACCTTCGAGGGCGGGGTGAGGTGATTGCACCGGTTTGGCATTGCACGACCGACGCGGCGGCTCGATACCCCTTCGCGCCGATGCGATGCCAGTCGCGTGATGATGCGGGCTTGAGTGCATGACAAGACACTATTCAGCGCTTTCACTCTTCAAGGAAGGCGTCGCCGGCCAGACCGGCTGGGAAAAGGCCTGGCGCTCGCCTGAGCCCAAAGCGCGCTATGACGCCATCATCATCGGCGGTGGCGGCCATGGCCTCGCCACGGCGTACTATCTGGCAAAGAACCACGGCGTCACGAACGTGGCGCTGCTCGAGAAGGGCTGGATCGGCGGCGGCAACACCGGCCGCAACACCACCGTGGTGCGCTCCAACTATTTCTATCCCGAAAGCGCGGCGATCTATGGGCTGGCGCACAGCCTCTACAAGACGCTCTCCAAGGATCTGAACTATAATGTGATGTTTTCCGCGCGCGGCATCCTCACGCTGGCGCACAGCGAAGCGGGGATGGAAACCGCTGCACGCACCGTCAACGCCATCCAGGTCAACGGCATCGACTGCGAATTGTTCTCGCTCGACGACGTGCGGCGCGTCGTGCCGATCTACAATTTCAGCCCGGATGCCCGCTACCCGGTCTATGGCGGCACCTGGCAGCCGAGCGGCGGCACTGCCCGCCACGATGCCGTCGCCTGGGGCTATGCGCGTGCGGCAAGCCGTCTCGGCGTCGACATCATCCAGAACTGCGAGATCACCGACTTCATCATCGAGAACGGGCGTTGCCGCGGCGTCGTCACGTCGCGCGGTGCGATCCGGGCCGAGCGTACGGGGATGGCGGTGGCCGGTCATTCGTCGGTGCTGGCGGCGAAGGCGGGGTTTCGCCTGCCGGTCAACTCCTACGCATTGCAGGCCTGCGTGTCCGAGCCGGTGAAGCCGATCCTCGACACGGTGGTGATCTCGCCGGACACAGGCGTCTATGTCAGCCAGTCCGACAAGGGCGAACTGGTGATCGGCGGCGCGCTCGACCGCATCCCGTCCTATGGTCAGCGCGGCAACCTGCCGGTGCTGGAGGGCGTAATCGCCGGCATGCTCGACATGTTCCCGATCTTCGGCCAGCTGAAGATGATGCGGCAATGGGCAGGCATCGTCGACGTGGTCCCGGATTCCTCGCCCATCATCGGTGAATCGCCGTTGCCCGGCCTGTTCCTCAATTGCGGCTGGGGCACCGGCGGCTTCAAGGCGATCCCGGCCGGCGGCACGCTGCTTGCCCATCTGCTTGCCACCGGCACGCATCACGACATCAGCCGGCCTTTCGATCTCGACCGCTTCGCCCGCGGCCGACTGATCGACGAGGCCGCCGGCTCCGGCATTGCCCATTGAAGGTGTAGAAAAGATGCAGCTCTTTCCCTGCCCGTTCTGCGGGCCGCGCGAAGAAAGCGAATTTCACTATGGCGGCGAGGCCGGCAATCTCAGGCCCGACGGCGGCGACGTGACGGCCGAGCGCTGGGCCGGCTATCTCCATATGCGCGACAACCCGAAGGGACCGACCCGCGAGATCTGGATGCACCTGACCTGCGGCGAGTTCTTCGCGATGACCCGTGACAGCGTCAATCACAAGGTGTCGGGTTCCTCCGTGCTCGGCGAAACGGAGCACGGTGCATGAGCGCTTCGCGTCTCGCCAAGGGCGGCAGCGACATCGATCGCACCCGCCCGCTGTCCTTCACCTTCGACGGCAGGCGCGTGGAGGGCTTCGCCGGCGATACCATCGCCTCTGCCTTGCTCGCCAGCGGCCAGGCTGTTGTCGGCCGCAGCTTCAAATATCACCGGCCGCGCGGCATCTGGGGCTCCGGCGTGGAGGAGCCCAACGCACTGGTCGATTTGGAGAGCGCCTACGGCCACGTGCCGAATGCGCGGGCGACGACCGTGCCGGCGACGGACGGCATCGTCGTCAGGAGCGTCAACGCGTCGCCGACAGCCCTGGCCGACCGTAACGCGGTGCTGGACCGCTTTGCCCGTTTCCTGCCCGCAGCCTTCTACTACAAGACCTTCATCTGGCCGGACTGGCACCTGTTCGAGCCGCGCATCCGCGCCATGGCCGGACTTGGTGTCGTCGATCGCGACTGGAAGCCGCGTCAGGCCTCGGACCAGATCAACCATCATTGCGACGTTCTGGTGGTCGGCGCCGGACCAGCCGGCCTCGCCGCGGCAGCCGGCGCGGCGGCGGCCGGGCACTCGGTCGTCCTGGTCGACGACAGGACGCATCCCGGTGGATCGCTGCGCCATCGCGCCGGCGAGGTCGATGGCGTCGAGGGGACGGCGTGGGCCGAGGCAACGGTGGCCAGGCTGAAGAGCGACGGTCAGATCGTGCTCATGGAAACGACCGCCTTCGGCCTCTACGATCACAATCTGGTCGCGCTCAACCAGCGGCACCGCGACAGCCGGCCGGACACGCTGTGGCGCGTGCGGCCGCGCCGCATCGTGCTGGCGACGGGCGCGATCGAACGGCCGGTTCCGTTCGCCAACAATGACCTTCCGGGCATACTCTCCGCCGATGCCGCGCTTGCCTATCTGCGCCGGCATGGCGTGCTTGTGGGTCGGCAAATCGTCGTCGCGACCAACAACGACAGCGTCTACGAGCCGGCCTCGGCGTTTGCCGCGGCCGGCGCCTCGGTGACGGTGGTCGATTGCCGGCGCGACGGCGGCGTGCAGGCGAAGACGGGGATTCGCATCCTGGCGGGGCGTACGATCGCGGCGGCGCGCGGGCGCGGTGCTGTCCAGGATGTCCTGCTCGACGACGGCACGACGCTTGCTGCCGACTGCGTGCTCGTCTCCGGCGGCTGGACGCCCACCGTGCACCTGTTCTCGCAGGCAAAGGGCAAGCTCGCCTGGAGCGACGACCTCGCGGCTTTCGTCCCCGGAGAGGCCGTCGACGGAATCGGCGTGGCCGGGGCCGTGGCCGGCACGATCTCGCTTTCCGAAACCCTGGCAAGCGGCGTGGCGGCTCTCGAAGGGTACGGCGCATCGTCGCCGGCGCCCCGCAGCACGGGAGCGGAAGCAACGCTGGGCGTTGTCAGCATGTGGCCGAAACCCAAGGCCAAGGGCCGCGTCTGGATCGACTATCAGAGCGACGTCACCGCCAAGGATGTCGAGCTCGCGGCGCGGGAGAACTTCGTCTCCGTCGAGCATCTGAAGCGCTACACGACGCTCGGCATGGCGACCGACCAGGGCAAGACGTCGAACCTGAACGGCCTGGCGCTGCTGGCCGAGGTTACCGGCCGCGCGATCCCGGAAGTCGGCACCACGACCTACCGGCCGCCATTCACGCCTGTGCCGTTTGCCAGCCTGGCGGGAGCGCGCCGGGGCAGCATGCATGCCCCAATCCGCCGCCTGCCGCTGGAGACGAACCATCGCGCCGCGGGCGGAGTCTTCCAGGAATATGGCGGCTGGCTAAGGCCTGCCTATTACGGAAGCGGCGAAGCCAGGGCCGCAATCCAGGAGGAAGCGCGCCGCGCCCGGCAATCCGCAGCACTCTTTGACGGCTCGACGCTCGGCAAGATCGAAGTCATCGGCCCGCGCGCGGCGGAATTCGTCGACTTCATCTATTACAACACCATGTCGACCCTGAAGCCTGGCCATTGCCGCTATGGTTTCATGCTGTCGGAAAACGGCGTCGTCTTCGACGACGGCGTGCTTGTTCGTCTCGACGAGCACCGCTTCATCGTCTCCTGCTCGTCGTCGCATGTCGCCGCCGTCCATGCCCGGCTGGAAGAGTGGCGGCAGGATCGTTTCGGCCGCGATGCTGTCTATATCCACAACGCCACCGCTCAATACGCCACCTTGACCGTTTCGGGTCCGAACGCGCGCGGGTTGGTGGAAGCGCTCGATCTGGGTGCGGCGCTGGACGATGCCAGCCTGCCGCACATGGCAGTCGCCGTCGGCCGTTTTGCCGGCGACGAGGTGCGTATAACCCGGGTCTCCTTCACCGGCGACCGAAGCTACGAAATCTCCATCCGCGCCGATCGGGCCGAGGCGCTGTGGGAGCGCATGCGTCAGGAGGGACGCGCGTTCGAGGCCGTTCTGCTCGGGCTCGAATCCCTGATGATCCTGCGCGCCGAGAAGGGGTATATCGTCATTGGCAAGGACACCGACGGCAACATCATGCCGCACGATCTGGGTGTGGCCGCGCCGCGCGCCAAACGTACGGGTGAATTCGTCGGCCGGCGCTCGCTTTTCACCGAAGCGGCGAACCGCTCCGATCGCAACCAGCTCGTCGGTCTCGCGGTTCGCGACGGCGAGGCGCCGCTGGCGACCGGCGCGCATGGCGTCGAGAAAAGCGGGGGCCGCTTGAGAAGCATAGGCTTCGTCACCTCCAGCTATCAAAGTCCGACCCTGGGGCGGCCGGTCGCCCTGGCGCTCATCGAACGCGGTGCCGCGCGGCATGGCGAAACGATCGACGTTCAACATCTTGGCGTCGTGCGGCAGGCAACCATTGTCGCGCCCTGCGCCTTCGATCCGGAAGGGAGGCGGCTTCATGCGTAACCTCGCCGAAAAATGGCCGGCAGCGCCCGACTGGGTCACCGCGGTGCTGAACAAGGACGGCCTCGGCGTGAGAACGCTCAACGGGCTGACCCAACTCTTGGTCAGCGGCAACCTTTCGGCCTGGTCGAAGGCTTCGGGCCTCGCGGGTGAGGGCGTCGGAGCCGGCGCGGTTGCCGGCGGCGGCAAGTACATGGTGCGGATCGCGCGCGATCGCATTCTCGCCGTCGGCGAACAGCCATTGCCCATTGCGGCCGGCTGGCACGAGGGCGGTTTCGCGGTTTCGATCATGGAGGCCGGACTGCATGTGCTTGAGGTCGAGGGACCGGGTCTGGCTGGTCTGGTCGCCAGGGCCACGACACTCGATCCGCAGCAGGCGAGCCGTTCGGCTTCGGTGCTTTTTGCCGGCGTCAATGTCTTGTTCTACCGGTTCGGCCACGCTGACCGGGCCCGGCTCCACGTCGATCGCGGCTTCGCGCCTTACCTGTGGGAATGGCTCGAACAATCATCAGGATTGTAGGGCTGCGGTTTCAGGTCTATCTAAAGCAATTCCAGGAAAGGTGTAAGCGGCTTTCCGTTCGGAATTGCGTAAAAACAAAGAGATAGAACGGTTCGCCGTTTCCGTGAAACGGTGAAACGCTCTAGCCGGCGGTTAAATTTTGGTCGGGCCGCGATGCTCTCCGATTCCAGTGCTGAAGACGTGGCGCGGCGATCCGGTCTGACCGGCAACACCAAGGTGACGCGCGAGGACTGGATGAAACTCGCGCTGGAGACGCTGATCTCGGAAGGCGTCGAGGCGGTGCGCGTGCTGGCGCTCGGCCAGAAGCTGAATGTCTCCCGCTCCAGCTTCTACTGGTATTTCAAGAGCCGCCAGGATCTGCTGGATCAGCTTCTCGACCATTGGCGCAACAACAACACCCGCTTCATCGTCCAGCAGGCCGGCCGGCCCGCCGCGTCGATAACGCAGGCCGTGCTCAACGTCTTCGAGTGCTGGCTGGATGAAACGCTGTTCAATCCGCGGTTGGATTTCGCCGTGCGCGCCTGGTCGCGCCAGTCCGCCGAAGTGCATCGGATCGTGACCGAGGAGGACGATGCTCGCGTCGACGCCATCCGGGCGATGTTTTCGCGGCACGGCTACGCGGACACGGAAGCCTTCGTGCGGGCCCGCGTGCTCTACTTCACGCAGATCGGCTATTACTCGCTCGAGATCGTCGAACCGGTTAGCAACCGTCTCTTCCTGACACCGGCCTACCTGCTCACGCACACCGGCAAGGAACCCCGCGAGGGAGAGGTGGAGGCCTTCGCCGAAAAGATGTTGGCGCGAAGCCGCAACTGAGCAAGGGCGACTGATCGGCGGTGCGATGCGCCTCGTGAGCGCGGGCCAGGTTCATGCCGGCGCCATATGAACCTTCTCCCGGATGGCGCGACCATTTCGATCGAAGAAGTGAAGGCTCTCCGTCCCGGTCCGAAGTCCGACGTCGGTGCCGATTTCCGGCCCATTTCGCCCGTCGTGAACGACGAGACAGGTCTGCCCGTCCGGCAACTCGATATGAAGCAAGGTCACCGCGCCGGTATATTCCGCCAGCCTCACCTTGCCGTTCAGCGCGCCCTCCGACGGGGGCGCCAGATCGAGATGTTCCGGACGGATGCCGATGCTTTCGGCCGACTCGGGAACTTTTGCCGTTCGCGATAGCCGGCGGACGTTTTCGACCGGCAGGATGTTCATCTTCGGGCTGCCGATGAACTGGGCCACGAACATGTTGTCCGGTCTGTCGTAAAGCGCGCGCGGCGACCCGACCTGCTCGATCAGCCCGTCGCGCAGCACGACAATCTTGTCGGCAAGCGTCATCGCCTCGACCTGGTCGTGGGTGACGTAGATCATCGTCGTCGACAGGCGGTTGTGCAGGGCCGCGATCTCGGATCGCATATGGACGCGGAGTTCGGCATCGAGGTTGGACAGCGGTTCGTCGAAAAGAAAGACGTCGGGGTTGCCGACGATCGCGCGGCCGATCGCCACGCGCTGGCGCTGGCCGCCCGAAAGCTCGCGTGGATAACGCTCGAGCAAGGCTTCCAGCTTCAGCGTGGCTGCCGCTTCCTCGACGCGGCGGCGGCGCTCCGGCGCCGGCACTTTTCGCACCTTCAGCCCGAAGCCCATGTTCTCGCGGACAGTGAGATGCGGATAGAGCGCGTAGGACTGGAACACCATTGCCACGCCTCGCTGAGAGGCCTGCACTTCGTTCATCTGGCGGTCACCGATATGGAGCTCGCCGTCGCTGATGTGCTCCAGGCCGGAGATAAGGCGCAGCAGGGTGGATTTTCCGCACCCGGACGGACCGACGAAGACGACGAATTCTCCGTCGTCGACTTCGAGGTCGACGCCGCGGATCACTTCCGTGCCGCCGAAGCGCTTTTTGATGTTTTTGAGCCGGAGCTTCGTCATGGCGCTGCTTTCTATCCCTTGACGCCCGAGAGCGCGAAACTCTCCATGATCTGGCGCTGTGCGATGAGGTAGATGACCAGAATGGGCACGACGGCAAGGCTCGTCGCCGCAAGCTGCAGGTTCCAGAGCGGCAGGCCGTAGCTGTCGTTGAAGTTGGTCAGCGCCAGCGGCAGGGTGAATTTCTCCAGCGAGCTGAGGAAGATCAGCGGCTCGAGGAACAGGTTCCACGAGTGGAGGAACGTGATGATGGCGACCGCGGCCAAGGCGGGGCGCGACATCGGGATGGCGATCTTCCACCAAACGCCGAAGCGCGACAGGCCGTCCATCTTGCCGGCATCCTCGAGTTCCTTCGGCAGCGTCAGGAAGAACTGGCGCATCAGGAAGGTCGCCATGACGCCCTGAGGCCCGAAGGTCGGAAGCAGGATCAGCGGCCAGTGGGTGTCCACCAGTCCCGCCCAGCGGACCATGAAGAAGTTGGGGATGATCGTGACTTCCTCCGGCACCATGAGCGCCGTGACGAGCAGCAGCATCAGCAGGCCGGCGCCGGCGAAACGAATGCGCGCCAGGGCGTATCCGGCGAGCGATGCGATGAAGAGGGTCAGGACCGTGACCGCGCCGGCGATGTAGAGCGAGTTGAAATACTGCCTCGCGAACGGCTGGTAGGTGAAGACCTCCGCAAAATTCTCGAAGCGCCACACGCGCGGAATGAGCGTCGGAGAACCGAAGATTTCGGTCGTGCTCTTGAACCCGCCCGAGATCATCCACAGGAACGGGAAGACGAAGGGGACGGCAAGGATCAGCAACGCCAGCGTCCAGCAGAGGCGGTAGGTGATCTGGATCTGCCGCCGGCTCATTCCGCTCCCCTCTGGCGAATCATGACCTGCACGAGGGTGAGGATCATGACGATGACGAACATGATCAGCGCCAGTGCCGACGCATAGCCGACATTGAAGAACTTGAAAGCCTGCTGGTAGATGTAGAAGGCGAGCACGAGCGTTCCGTTCTCGGGACCGCCGCCGGTCATCTGGTAGATGTGGTCGAACACCTTGAATGACCCGATCGTCGTCAGCACCATGATGATCAGGGTCGTCGGCGCCAGCATCGGCCAGGTGATCATGCGAAAGATCTGCCAGCGCGACGCGCCCTCCAGGAGTGCCGCCTCCTCGTAGTCGCGGGGAATGGATTGCAGCGCGGCGATGTAGATGATCATGTTCAGCCCGACCATCTTGATGACGCGCGTCACGATCACGGCGGCCATCGCCCAGCTGGGCTGCCGAAGCCAGTTGGGACCGTCGATGCCGATCCAGGAGAGCATCTGGTTGACGGCTCCGCCTTCGCCCTGAAGCATGAATTTCCACACGATCGCCCAGGCGATCGCGGACGTGACGACTGGCGCGAAGAAGATCGTGCGGAAGAAGACGACGCCAAGGAACGGCCTGGAAAGGGCGAGCGCGAGCAGCAACGCCAGGGCCATGTTCAGAGGCACCAGGCCGATGGCGAAAATCACCGAATTGCGGACCACCAGCCAGAAATCGGGATTTTCCAGCAGCGCGTTTTCGAAGTTGCGCAGTCCGACGTACGTCGCCTGCTGGGTGAGCAGGTTCCATTCGGTCATCGAATAGTAGACCACCGCGAGCAACGGCCCCAGGAAGAACACCAGGAAGCCGATCAGGGTCGGGCTGACGAACAGCCAGCCCTCCATCATCTCCCGGTATTTCAGCGTCAGCCACGGCGCGCGCCGGGCGTGCGGCGCGGCTGTTCGCCATTCGATGCCAGCCACCCGCGTTCTCCGTCACAGGAACGGCTGGATGGCGGCGCAAACGCCTTTCAGCGCCTGTCCGACATCGGCATCGGCTTTCCACAGCGCATCGACGCGCGGTGCCATCGCCGCCTGGATCTGCGGCATCTTCTCATGCGCGGGATGGACGCGCCCATGCTGGATCGCGGCGGCGACATTCTTCATCTGCTCGGCCGGAATGAGCTTGTTGGAGTTGACGAACGCGTCGCTGTCCAACACGCTTTTGCGCGCCGGCGGGAAGAACTGCGCCATCGTCGCGACATTCTCCTTGCTGGTCATATAGGCAACGAGCTGCGCCGACAGATCCTTGTTCTTTCCGGCATCGAACACCACGAGCGCCGCCTGGCCGATAACCGGGGCCTCGCCGGCCGGACCCGACGGCAACGGGGCGATCCCCCATTTGAAGCCCGCCTCCGGCATCTTCGATGCGCGCGAGATCTGGTTCACCGTCATCGCCGAATTGCCGGAGAAGTAGTCGCCCTGCTCGCCGGGCGGGACGATGGACTTGTCCTTGAAGACCATGTCGTGCAACTGCTGCACCGCGGCGACCGCCTTGGGCTTGTCGAAGCCGCATTGTCCGTCGCTCCAGAATTCGCCGCCATAGGCGCGGATCGACGGAAGCAGGGCATGCGTCATGCGCGAAGCGTAGCCTTCGCCGTCCTTGAACTCGAAGCCCCACTTGCCCGGATTGGCTTCAGCCAGCTTCTTGGCGATTTCCTGGAATCTCTGCATGTTCCATTCGCCTTTGGCGGCAAGCTGCAGCGGGTCTTCGATACCCGCTTTGTCGAACATGTCCTTGTTGAAATAGATCATGAATGGCGACGTCGAGAAGGGGACGCCGTAGACGGTCTCGTCCTTTTGCCAAAGCGCCATTGCCGGCTGCGAGAAGTCGCCGAAATCATAGCCTTCGGTCGCCTTGAGCGTCGGTCCGATATCCATGAGCAGGCCGGCGCTCTCGAAGGCCGGGGCCGCATCCTCCATCATCCAGGCGACGTCGGGCGCGTTGCCGCCGGCGACCTGGAACGTCAGTTTTTGCGTGTAGTCGGCGACGGGCACGGTCTCGAACTTGACGCTGACGCCGGGATGCTTGGCCTTGAAGCCGTCGGCGATACCGTCGAGCATCTTCAGTTGCGCCGCGTTTCCCGTCCAGACGGTGACGCGGAGTTCCTGCGCGAGGGCCGGTGCGGACATTGCCCACAGGGCGAAGGCCGACGCCGCGATTTGGATTGAAAGTCTCATTGTTTCCTCCCGTGATTCAGCGTTCGAACCTAAGAGCTGTTGCGCCCGCCGGGAGACGCATTCGCGATCAAACGGAAAGCGCGGCCCAAGGTCATGCCGATGCCTCCGGCAAGGCGCCCGGCGCATCGCCGATGGTCCAGCCGCCGTCGACCGGAATGTCGGCGCCGGTGATGTAGCCCGCGGCATCGCTGCAAAGGAAAACGAAGGCACCGACCAGGTCGTCGGGCAGGCCGTGCCGGCCGGCGGGAATCTTCGCCGCCACAGCCTTCCGGAAGCCGGCGTCGCTATATCGCTGCGCGGTCGCTTCGGTTTCGATCGCTCCCGGCGACACCACGTTCATCGTCACGCCGTGGCGGGCGACATCGCGCGCGATCGCGCGCACGGCCGTCAGCTGGGCCGCCTTGAGCGAGGCGTATACGGCTGTCTCCGCCCGTGGCCGGCAGGCCATGACGCTGCCGGTGGCCACGACACGGCCCCAGCCGCGTCCGCTCATCAAGGGCACCAACCTGCCGGCGAGCGTCAGCAGGGCGGTGAAGTTCGCGGCCGCGTGGGCTTCGACATGCGCCGGCGTTATGTCTTCCCAGCCGAGGCGCCGTTCGATTGCCGCGTTCGAGATCAGGATGTCGATGGGGCCATGGCGCGCAACAACCTCGTCGGCAAACGCCGATGTGGCGCGCGTGTCGGTGAAATCGGCTTCCATCACCGAGATCGCGCCGCCGATTTCCTCCGCCACCGCCCGAGCTCTCGCGGCCTCGCCGCAATGATGCACGATGACACCTGCGCCATGGCGCGCCAGGGCGAGCGCCACCGCACGGCCTATACCCGAACTGGCGCCGGTCACCAGCGCGCGTCTGCCTTGAAGCGAGAGCAGGTCGCTGGTCACTGCTCCCGCTCCTCCAGCCTGTCTGCGACTTCGAGCGAGGCGATGTCGGCGGCGTCGAAATGGGCCAGCATGCAGCGCTCGGCCAGCGCCGCGTCGCCGACCTTTATCGCTTCGTAGATCGCCTCGTGCCGGGCGATGGTTGCCCGCCAGTCGTCGTCGGTGCGGTTGGCGCGGCGCGAAAACAGTTCCGAGACCCCGCGCTGCACCGAGCGCAATCCTTCCATCTGGATGCGGATCATGGAGTTGTCCGTGGCCATTGCCATGCCGAGATGGAAGAGGATGTCGGCCTCGGTAAATCCTTCCGGCTCGCGCAACGAAGTCCGCATGTCGGCAAGCGCCTGCCGCATGGCCTCCAGCCCGGCTGGCGCCCGGCGCTCCGCGGCCAGCCTGGCGATGCCGGTCTCGATCACCCGCCGCATCTCGTTGGCTTCCCGGAGCCGTTTGAGGCTGGAGCGGACCGCATAGGCGTAGATCCGGTCCATCGGCTCGCCGTTGAGGGCCTTTGCCCGCGCGACCTTGCCCTGCTGCGTGAAGACCAGTCCAGCCGCCGTGAGCTGGCGCAGGGCTTCGCGCGCGATCGGCTTGGACACCCCGAACTCCCGCGCGATCTCGCCTTCTGCTGGCAGCGGCTCCCCCGGCGCGATGCGCCCGTCGAACAGGGCAGCGGCGATGGCATCGGAGACGCCGTCGGCCAGTCGTGACGGGCTGAGGCGCTTTCCGGCGAAGAAGGGCTTTCGATCGGGTTCTGGGCTCATGTCGGATCCTTTCGGCGCAACTAGCATATCCTCCGCAAACATAGCAACTAAGTTTTTGGGTTGCTAAGTTTTTAGGTGACCGGTACAAGAGCGTCGGCTCGGCAATCGAGCCCGGACGCGAGCAGAGACGAACAGATGGCCGACGGATTGGAACACGGTGCCGTGGTGCGCATAACGGGTGTCATCGCCCATCCGCTTAGCCAGACATTGCCGAAGCCGACGGTTACCTCGTGGGGCGCCTACAAGGAGGTCTCGATCGTGCTCGTCGAGGTGCGTACCGATGCCGGCATCACAGGCGTCGGCGAAACGCTGGCGCGCTTCTCGCCCAAGGCCTATGCCGAACTGATCGAGACGTCTCTCAAGCCCCGCCTGATCGGCCGGGATGCGCGCGACATCGGCGCCCTGTGGCAGTCCATGCGCCGCGCCCTGTCGGGCCGCGCCGGTGGCATGCTCATCGAAGCTATTTCAGGGGTCGATATCGCGCTCTGGGACATCCTGGGAAAGATCGCGGGCCAGCCCGTGGCGAAACTGCTCGGCGGTGCCGGCCGCGACAGGATCGATGTTTACGCGGCCGCGGTGAATTGGGTCGACGACGAGCAGGCGGATGCCGAGCTCGAGCGCTATGTCGGCGAGGGATTTCCGCGCATCAAGGTCAAGATCGCCCGGCCTGTGCGCGATGCCTGCCGGCGTATCGAGCAACTGCGCAAGCGCGCGGGCGACCGGGTCGAGCTCTGCGTCGACGCCAACTGGGCCTACAATCTCGATGAGGCGGTCGAGGTCGGCCGCGCGCTCTCGGCCAACGGCTATTTCTGGTTCGAGGAGCCGCTCGCGCCGGAGAACGAGCAAGGCTATGAGGAGCTGCGCAAGCGCTGCGATGTCCCGCTCGCGGCCGGCGAAAGCAACTTCACGCTCGATCAGGCGCAGCGGCTGATCGCCGGCCGCACGCTTTCCGTGCTCCAGCCCGATGTGGCGCGCGCCGGCGGCATAACCGAGACGCGGCGGATGGCCGACTATGCGGCGGCGCATGACATTCGCTACGCGCCGCATATCGGCATGTCCGGCATTGTCTGCGAGACCGCCAGCGTTCATCTGGCGGCGGCCATGCCGAATTTCGGCGTCATGGAATGCGAGTGCGATCGAAGCCCGTTCAAGACGATCCTGGCGGACATTGAGCCCGGCTGCCTCCGCCAGAAGAACGGCACACTCGACGTTCCGACCAGACCCGGCCTCGGCATCGAGATCGACTGGGATGCCGTCGAGATGCTCCGCGCCGCATGAGGTCCGCCAAAGACATGACGACATCGAACCCGTTTCCGTCCGCCGAGACCACCGAAGCCATGCGTCTTGCCCTGTTGCGCGCGGACCCGGCGCTCAGCCGCTTCGATCCGCTGCCGCGTATCCTTTCCTTCGACGATTTTTCGCGCGGCCATTGCGGCTGGTCGCAACTGGTGGGCAATTACGAGGGCGATCTCGACACGATGCTGCCCGGCTATGCGCAGCATTCCAGCGCCATGCTCTCCACGCTCGCGCACTGGGACGCGGGCTCGCACGGCGGCATGTCTTCCTCCTACGCCCTGAAGATCGCCACGCGCCCCAGGCCAGGGGCGCGCAACGTTGCCATCAAGCGCCATACCTTCCGTCATCGCGGGCCAATCCGCTTCGAGCTCTATTTCACCTTCAAACCGGAAGCGACGGATCTGAAATTGTCGGAAACCGACGTGCGCTCGATCGGCTTCCTGTTCGACCTGCAGGGCGGCGACCACGATGCCGACGACGATCGGGTCATGCCGCATCTGCGCTTCCTCAATGCGCTCGACGGCAAGCATGTGCAGAAATGGCAGTACAAGCGCGAGACCACCGGGTTCAGGCCGATCGGCGCCGACAACAAGACGGTCAGCCACGATCACCTTGCGCCCGAAGGCTGGCTCGACCTGCCGGATGGAGAGCAGCGCCTCTGCTACAACGAGATCCCGACCAAGGTGAACTGGACCTATCTCTGTTTCGATTTCGACCTCGCCTCGATGAAAGCGCTGGCGCTGCGCTGCAACGACCGAACCTTCGACCTGTCGGGTTTCGATTCGATCCGCATCCCGGCGATGAAGAACCTTTGGTGCATGCTGAATTTCGGCCTCTTCGCCGAGACGGATGTCGCCAAGCGCGCCTTTCTCTACGTCGATTCCGTCTGCATTTCGGGGGAATTCTGATGCTGCCGGAGAACACGACAGCGGTGATCGCTCGCAACGAGCGCTGGAGCGACGATGCCGCCAGCGAGCCCTATGAGGCCGGCTGGGCGCGTGAGGCCGTGTTCTTCGTGCGCGCATTGAAGCCTCCGGTCGGCCCGTCGCCAACGGCACGGGTGGAGATCTCGCCCGACGGTATGCGCTGGGTGCGTGAGGGAACCGAATTCACGATGCCCTCCGAAACCGACGGCATCGCCGTGGCGCGAGTCACCATGTTCGGCAACTGGCTTCGCCTCGCGGCCCACTTCGAGGATGGGGCCGAATCGACCGTCCTGGTCACTCTTCACCTGAAGGCCTGAGCCGATTGCCCACACCCTCGCTCGTCCGGCCACTTCGCTCACCTCTTTCATTATCCGGGAGCCCCCAATGACCGACCCCTATTCGGCATTCGCCAACGACAGCTTTGATGGCAGGACGGTTCTGGTCACCGGCGCGGCCAGCGGCATGGGCCTCGAAACGGCACGCGCCTTTCTGTCCAAAGGCGCCGAGGTCGTCATGTGCGACCGTGACGAGCAGGGCCTTGCGCGCCACAGCGCCGGCTTGAAGGCTGCCGGCGGGAAGGTGCATACGGTCGCCGTCGACGTCAGCGATCACGGCAGCATCAGGCGTGCGTTCGATTATTGCGACAGCAATCTTGCGCGCCTGGACAACGTGGTCACCTGTGCCGCCATCATCACGGCCAAGCGCATCTTCGATCAGGACTGGGCGCATTGGCAGCGGGTCCTGTCGGTCAATTTGCTCGGCACTTTCTTCACCGTACAGGCCGCGGCGGAACGCATGATCGGCAATCCGTCCGGCGGAAACATCGTCTGCGTCGCCTCGGATGCCGGCGTTCACGGCGGCGGTGGCCTGATCGCCGATACGGCTTACGCTGCCTCGAAGGCCGGCACGCTCTCGCTGGTCAAATCGGTCGCGCGTGAGCTGGCGGGCAAGGGGGTCCGGATCAATGCGCTCAATCCGGGACCGACCGATTCGCCCATGCATGCGCATATAGACCAGGGTCTCAAGGACCGCATCGCCGCCAACCTGCCGCTGCGCCGCATGGGCCGTCCGCAAGACATGGCGGCCGCAATCCTGTTCCTCTGCTCCGACGCGGCCAGCTTCGTCTATGGATCGGCGCTCGATGCCGACGGTGGTTCGATGTTCCGCTGACCGCGCTCGGCATTGCTCGCCGCCGCAGGAGCTTGCTGGTGCAAGCGACGGCCGTTTGAGCAATTCCAGGAAAAGTGTGAGCGGTTTTCCGCCCGGAATTGCGTAAAAACGAAGAGTTAGAGCGGTTCGGCGTTTCCGTGAAACGGTGAACCGCTCTAGTCCGGAAACAGGAAAGCAGCCGCAGGATCGAAGGAAATCCGAGTGCTCGACAGGGCGCTAGGCGACTCCACCGCATCAGGTCTCACGTCAAGCTCTTGGCCGGATGCCGTGCGCGCCACGACGCGCTGGCGGTCGCCAAAGAAGGCCGCGTCCACGATCTCCACCGCGAGTGACGCGTTTCCCGGTACAGGCGTCAGGCGGAAGGCTTCCGGCCGCACCATCAGCCTGGCCTTCTGGCCGTGGTCGAGCTTATGGGTTGCCTTAACGCCCTTGACGATCGAGCCGTCGGCGAGCCGCACCACGGCTGCGCCGTTTTCGGTTTCCAGATGCTCGACGGCCAAGAAATTGGAGTTGCCGATGAAGCCGGCGACGAACTCGTTCGCGGGCCTCAGATAGAGGTCCTCGCCGGTGCCGATCTGCGCGATGCGTCCGCTCCTGATCGCCGAAATGAACGCGATCATGAATGCGATCAGGGCGCGCAAGCCGGAGGAAGCGGAGGCAGCGGCGCGCCGGCATGTCGAATCCGCCTGGAGGATCGCCCGCAACAAACTGCGCCTTGACCCTCTCTGAGCATCCGCAGCGACCAAAAGGCGGGTTGGCCCTGCCAGCCCAGGTTCGAGATCGCAAACGTTGCGGAGCGCCCGGGGTGGTTCAATCGTCCTGCATACGCGCGTAGTGCGGATCATGATCACCAGCCGAGAAGACCGGCACTGACAGCTTTCCTTGCAATTTGTAAGCCGGCCTGCCAGCGGCATGTGGCGGCCCATGCCGATGACATTCGGTCGTGCAGCCACATACAGTTGTATTCATTAAATTTTTCTGCTTTGGCATCGGACTTGCTTCGTTCCTTTCATGGCGGCGGCGCCGGAGAATGCCGCTGCCCGTGGAGGAGCACCGATGCAAGAGACCTTCTATGAAGTCATGCGGCGGCAGGGGATTACCCGCCGAAGCTTCCTGAAATTCTGCAGCCTGACGGCGGCGTCGCTTGGCCTTGGCCCGGCCTTCGCGCCGAAGATCGCCTATGCGATGGAATCGAAGCCGCGCATTCCGGTGCTCTGGCTGCACGGGCTCGAATGCACCTGCTGCTCGGAAAGCTTCATCCGCTCGGCTCATCCGCTCGCCAAGGACGTCGTGCTCTCGATGCTGTCGCTCGACTACGACGATACGATCATGGCGGCGGCCGGCCACCAGGCCGAGGCGATCGTCACCGAGACGGTCGAACAGTACAAGGGCAACTATATTCTCGCCGTCGAAGGCAATCCGCCCCTCAACGAGGACGGCATGTTCTGCATCATCGGCGGCAAGCCCTTCGTCGATCAGCTCAAATATGCCGCCCAGAACGCCAAGGCCATCATATCCTGGGGGTCCTGCGCGTCATGGGGCTGCGTGCAGGCCGCGCGGCCGAACCCGACGCGCGCGACGCCCGTCCACAAGGTTCCCGGCCTTCCCGACAAACCGATCATTAAGGTGCCCGGCTGCCCGCCCATCGCCGAGGTGATGACCGCGGTCATCACCTACATCCTCACCTTCGAGCGCTTCCCCGAACTCGACCGGCAGGGCCGGCCGAAAATGTTCTACAGCCAGCGCATCCACGACAAATGCTACCGGCGGCCGCATTTCGACGCCGGCCAGTTCGTCGAGGCCTTCGACGACGAGGGCGCGCGCAAGGGCTACTGCCTCTACAAGATGGGCTGCAAGGGCCCGACCACCTACAATGCCTGCTCCACCGTGCGCTGGAACGGCGGCCTCTCCTTCCCGATCCAGGCCGGCCACCCCTGCATCGGCTGCTCGGAAGACGGCTTCTGGGACAAGGGCGATTTCTACAGTCGCCTCACCAACATCAACGGCTTCGGCGTCGAGGCCAACGCCGACAGGATCGGGGCGACTGCCGCGACGGTGGTCGGCGCCGCGGCGGCCGCGCATGCGGCGGCGAGCGTCGTCAAGCGGATGCGCGAAAAGGGAGGACAAAGCTGATGGGCATCCAGACACCGAACGGGTTCAATCTCGACACCTCGGGGCAGCGCGTCGTCGTCGATCCGGTGACCCGCATCGAAGGCCACATGCGCTGCGAGGTCAACGTCGACCAGAACAACGTCATCCGCAACGCGGTTTCGACCGGAACCATGTGGCGCGGGCTCGAAGTCATCCTCAAGGGGCGGGACCCGCGCGATGCCTGGGCCTTTACCCAGCGCATCTGCGGCGTATGTACCGGAACGCATGCGCTCACCTCGGTGCGCGCGGTCGAGGATGCGCTCGGCATCACGATCCCCGAAAACGCCAACTCGATCCGCAACATCATGCAGCTTTCGCTGCAGGTGCATGATCACCTCGTGCATTTCTATCACCTGCACGCGCTCGACTGGGTGAACCCCGTCAACGCGCTCAAGGCCGATCCCAAGGCGACGTCGGAGCTGCAGCAGACGGTTTCGCCGAGCCATCCGATGTCGTCGCCCGGCTATTTCCGCGACGTCCAGAACCGGCTGAAGAAATTCGTCGAAAGCGGCCAGCTCGGCCCGTTCAAGAACGGCTACTGGACCAACCCCGCCTACCTGCTGCCACCCGAGGCCGACCTGATGGCGGTCACGCACTATCTCGAAGCGCTCGACTTTCAGAAGGAGATCATGACGACGCGGACGATCTTCGGCGGCAAGGACATCCATCCGAACTGGCTGGTCGGCGGCGTGCCATGCGCGATCAACATCGACGGGGAACTCGCCGCCGGCGCGCCGATCAACATGGAGCGGCTGAACTATGTTCGCAGCGTCATCGACCGCTCGATCGAGTTCGTCGAAAATGTCTACATCCCCGACATCATCGCCATCGGCGGCTTCTACAAGGGCTGGCTCTACGGCGGAGGGCTGTCGGGCAAGAGCGTGCTTGCCTATGGCGACATCCCCGAAAAGGCGAACGACTATTCGGCCGCCAATCTCCTGATGCCGCAGGGCGCGATCATCAACGGCAATCTCAAGGAGGTGCTGCCGGTCGACGTGCGCGATCCCGAGCAGGTCCAGGAATTCGTGCCGCATTCCTGGTACAAATATCCGGACGAGGCCAAGGGCCTTCACCCCTGGGACGGGGTCACCGAAGCGCATTACGAACTCGGGCCGAACGCCAAGGGCACGCGCACCAACATCGTCGAGATCGACGAGAGCGCGAAATATTCCTGGATCAAGGCGCCGCGCTGGCGAGGCAATGCCATGGAGGTCGGGCCGCTCGCCCGCTACGTCGTCGGCTATGCGCAGGGCCGCGAGGACATCAAGGAGCAGGTCGATTCGACGCTGCGGGCGCTCAACGTCCCCCTCGAGGCGCTGTTCTCGACGCTCGGCCGCACCGCGGCGCGCGCGCTCGAAGCGCAATGGGCCGCGCGCAAGCAGGCCTATTTCCTCGACAAGCTGGTCGCCAACATCAAGGCGGGCGACAGCGCGACGGCGAGCACCGACAAATGGGATCCGAAGACCTGGCCCTCCGAGGTCAAGGGTGTCGGCTTCACCGAGGCCCCCCGCGGGGCGCTCGGCCATTGGGTGCGCATCAAGGACGGCCGCATCGAGAACTACCAGTGCGTCGTGCCGACCACCTGGAACGGCTCGCCGCGCGATCATCAAGGCAACATAGGCGCGTTCGAGGCCTCGCTCATGGATACGAAGGTGGAGCGGCCGGAGGAGCCGGTCGAGATCCTCAGAACGATCCACAGCTTCGACCCCTGCCTGGCCTGCTCGACCCATGTCATGGGTCCGCACGGCCAGGAATTGGCCAACGTCAAGGTGCGCTAGGGAGGAATTGAGATGAGACGCACGGTTCTGACACTTGCTTCCGCCGCCAGTTCGCTCGCGGTTCTCGCCGGCCCGGCGTTCGCCCATGTCGGCGCCGGCCATGCCGACGGCTTCGCCGCCGGCTTGGCGCATCCTTTTCTGGGGCTCGACCACCCGATCGCCATGGCCGCGGTCGGCGTCTGGTCGGCGACAGCCGCGCCGTGCCGGCCATGGGCGGCGCCGGCGGCTTTCGTCGGCATGATGATCGCCGGCGCGGCACTCTCCTTCGCCGGCATAGGGCTGCCGGCGGTGGAAGGCATGGTCGCGCTCTCGGTGCTCGCGGTTGGACTGATGATCGTGGCCGGCGCAGGATTGCCCGCCGTCGCCGGCGTCGGCCTTGCCGGCATCTTCGCCGTTTTCCACGGTCACGCCCATGCGAGCGAAGCGAGCGGTGCAGCTCTGGCCTATGTTGCGGGCTTCACGCTTTCGACCGCGGCGCTGCACGGGCTCGGCGTCGGCATAGGACTGAAGCTTGCCCGGTCGCCCCTGGCGCGTGCAGGGCTCGGCATCCTCGTCGCCGGCTCCGGCGCGGCGCTGGTCTTCGGCGGCTAAGGAGGCGGCCATGAGCGTCAGCCACACACCGCGCAGCGAGGAGGCCGTCTATGTCTATGAGGCGCCGCTGCGCCTCTGGCACTGGGTCAACGCCTTCGCGATCTTCACCCTGGCCGGAACCGGCTATCTGATCGGGTCGCCGCCGCCTGCGGTCGGCGGAGAGGCGAGCGCCAGCTTCCTGTTCGGCTGGATCCGCTATCTGCACTTCTCCGCCGGATACATCCTGGTGGCCGGCTTCGCCTTCCGCGTTTACTGGGCGTTCGTCGGCAGCGAGCATGCCCGCCAGATCTTCCTGCCGCCGGTCCTGAGCGGCCGGTTCTGGCGCGAACTCTGGCACGAGGTGCTCTGGTACGCGATGCTCGTCAAGGAGCCGATGAAATATTCCGGGCATAATCCGCTCGCCACGCTCGCCATGCACATTCTGTTCGTCTGGTTCACGATCTTCATGATCGTGACCGGGTTGGCACTCTATGGTGAAGGCGAGGGTATGGGCTCCTGGCAATACGGCCTGTTCACGAGCTGGGTCATCCCGTTCTTTGGCCAGAGCCAGGACGTCCACACCTGGCATCATCTCGGCATGTGGGTGATCATCTGCTTCATCATCGTCCATATCTACGCCGCGGTGCGTGAGGACATCATGTCGAGGCAGTCGATCATCTCCTCCATGTTCTCGGGCTGGCGGACCTTCCGAGGCAATGGAGTGCCCAAAGACTGACTCCCACTGACGCTCGTGACCGCGAGCATTTGGGCCGGTGCGGCTGCAGCCGCGCCGGCTTTTTTCTGCTGGCTGAAAGGCGGCTTTCCAGTGGCGTGAAATGTCTGCTTTCCGCGGCATCGGGCTTGTCGGTCCAGTGGAAGGCTTCTTTCCACTTTGGCCGCAGAACCGGCTGAAGACCTTTCAGCTTCACCCCGCCGCCGGCCGTCAGATCCTTGTTTTTGCTGGGTTGGCCGTGACCCGTGAACTTGGCCCGCTTCTTGCTGCGATCTGAAGGAAAACAGGAGGCGGGAGGAAACGCTTGTGGAGGATGCACCCTCGGTGCTGGTGCTCGGCATCGGCAATCTGTTGTGGGCCGACGAGGGCTTCGGTGTCCGCGCCGTGGAGGAATTCGACCGTCTCTACGAGACGCCCGAAAACATGCGCGTGATGGACGGCGGCACGCAGGGCATCTATCTCGTCCAGCACATCCGCGAGACCGACATTCTGGTCGTCTTCGACGCGGTCGACTACGGCCTGCCCGCCGCCACCATCAAGGTCGTCGAGGGCGACGAGGTTCCAGCCTTCCTCGGCGTGAAGAAGGTTTCGCTGCACCAGACCGGCTTCCAGGAGGTGCTGGCGATGGCGGCGATGATGGGCGACTACCCTCGGCGTCTGCTCCTGATTGGCGTGCAGCCCGAGGAGTTGGAGGATTATGGCGGCAGTCTGCGCCCCACCGTCAGGGACCGCATCGTTCCGGCAATCGGCATCGCCGTCGACTGGCTTGCCCGCCAGGGGGTGGCGGTGAAGCGGCGCGCCGAGCCGCTTGCGGAAGACGAGACGCTGGCGTCGCGCGAGATGCGGATCGGCCTCTACGAGAGCGGAAGGCCGCGGCCGGAGGACGCCTGCCGCATCGGCGATGCGCGCATCCTGCAAGGCGGCGGTTTTTGCGCGCCGGAGAATTACGAGAGCGAGATCGACCGGCTTCTCCATTCGCGGGGAGGACAGGGCTGATGTGCGTCGGCGTTCCCCTCGAAGTGCTCGAATCGCGTGACGGTTCTGCGCTCTGCCGGGGGCGGTCCGGACTGCGCCGGATCGACATGACGCTTACCGGCGACCAGCCGGCCGGCACGTGGATCATCACCTTCCTCGACGCGGCACGCGAGGTGATCGCGCCCGAGGCCGCGCGCCGGATCGCCGACGCACTCGAGGCCGCCGAGCGGGCGCTCGCCGGCGAGACCGATCTCGACCATCTCTTTGCCGACCTCGCCGGCCGCGAACCGCAATTGCCGGAGCACCTGCGCGCGGCCCTTCCAACACAAAGCACGAAGGACGCCTGAGCCTATGTTTTCGCCGCTTCTCAGCACAATGATCGAACGCCATGGCATGGCCGTCGTCGACGACATGACGGTGGACGGGTTCGCCGAAAACCACGATTTCACGGTGCTTTTCTTCCCCGGCGACTGGCAGCGGCTCGTCGAGAGCAACGATGTGGCGGTGATCCTGCCGGAGCTGGTCGCAGCCTTCCAGGGCGTGTTCAAGGCGGCGGTCGTCGCCAAGGAGAGCGAGCGCAAGCTGCAGAGCCGCTATCGGTTCAACGCGTTTCCCGCGCTCGTTTTCCTGAGAAACGGCGAATATCTCGGCGTCATCAAGCGTGTGCTCGACTGGGAGGACTATCTCGGCGAGATTTCCTCCATCCTGGCGCGCGAGCCTTCCGCGCCGCCGCCCTTCGAACTGCCGGAGGGCTGCGCAACCGGCAATCATCACGATCACGACCACTTCCACTGAGCCGAGCCGGGGAGGGCTAGAACATGGCGATCACGTCTTTTGGCGGCCTGGGGCCGGGCTCGCAGCCTCTCGAGGAGGACGGCGGCGAGTTGCAGTATATGGAGATGCCGAAGGGCATGCTCACCTTCGCCCGGCCGATCCTGCCGGAAAAGGAAAACGTCGCCGGGCTGCGAGCGGCACTCGCCGTCCTCTCGGCGGTGGCCGACAGCCTCGCCGCCTTCTCGCCGGGGCGCCCGAATGCGGTCCATGATCTCGCCGGCCTCGACCACGCCAACCTCGCGCTGATCGACCAAGCGCTCGGCGAAGGCGAGGTGTCGGTCATCTGCGGCGGCGACGTCCAGGCGCAGGAATCGGTGCTTGCCGGCGTCTGGCGCGTGCGCCGCACAGGTGCCAACGGCCAACTCGCGAGCGATACGATCGAGGTAGGAACTTTCCCGTCCGCCGTGATGGCACGGGCCTTCGCCGAAAGCCGTGACGTGCTCGCCGCCCCCGCGGCCTACCCTGCGGGGATCTTCAACGCGCCGCCGCTCATCGCCGAGATCAACGAGCATATCCGCCGCACGGCGCCGGGCGTCGAACCGCATGTGATCAACCTGTCGCTCCTGCCGCACACGGAAGAGGACTTTGCCCTCCTCGATAGCTTGCTTGGCCAGGGGCCCGTCGTGGTCCTCTCGCGCGGCTACGGCAACTGCCGCGTTACGACGACCGCGACGCGGGATGTGTGGTGGGTGCGTTTTTACAATTCCACCGAAGCGCTGATCCTCAACACGATCGAAGTGACGGCCCTGCCGGAGGTTGTCAGCGCCGCGCCGGAAGACATTGCCGACAGCCATGGCCGGCTGCTCGAGATCCTGGAGGTCTATCGATGACGGCGTCCTTCTTCGATGGCTCCTATGGCGGGGACAACGCCAAGATCGGTTCGGCGACGCGGCTCGAATGCAAGATCTGTTGGCATGTCTACGACCCGGCGGAGGGCGACGACTACTGGCAGATACCGCCCGGAACCTCCTTCGCCGAATTGCCTCCACATTGGAGCTGCCCCAATTGCGACGGCTCCAGGAAAGATTTCATGGTGATAAAGGACGATTGACGTGGATCAATCGCTTGCCGTCGCCCGCTGCCTAGAGTCCGTCTTTCAAAGGATAGAGCGGACATCCATGGAGGGCATCCCGATCCTCAATCCCACGCTGTCCGTCCGGGCGCTGGGCGTGCGGATGTGGCAGGGCGAGTGGCTTGCGGTCCTGATCACGCCCTGGTTCATGAATCTCGTTCTGTTGCCTGCCGCGGGTGTCGAGGCGCGTTGCAGCCTGCGGCCAGGCACGAAGGAGCAGGTCGCATTTCCGGCAGGCAGGTTCGAATTCATTCATGCCTATGAGGAAGAGCTTGGTGCCTACCTCACGTGCTCGCTCTTCTCGCCGGTCCTCGAATTCGCCGATCAGGAGAGTGCGGAAGAGACGGCCCGGCAGGTGCTCGCAGAGCTTTTCAAGGGCGAAACGGACGGCGATGAAGACGGCGACATGGTCCGCCTCTGGGAGGGCCGCTTGCCGGACCCCGATGCCACGCCGGATGAGGGCGCCGCCCCGGCTGCGGCAAGGCCTCCGCCGCTGACCCGCCGCGCCTTGTTCGGACTTCAGGACGAGGAGGCACGGCAATGAGCCTCGACGGGCGGGTCGTGATCGACCTTTTTGCGACGGCGGCGCGGTTTTTCTGGCGCGCGTCCAGCCGGCGCGCGCCGTCGCTCTCGGCCCGCTCGTAACGGACAGATCAGCCGCAGAGGCCATCGCGGCGGTCGCATCGCTGTTCAGCGTCTGCGGCATGGCGCAAGCGGCGGCCGGCGTGGAAGCCGTCGAAGCGGCGCTGGGCATCGAGACGGATCCGCCGACGGAAACGGCGCGACGGCTGCTCGTGCTTGCCGAAACGCTGCGCGAGCATCTGGTCAGGATCGGCCTCGACGTTCAGCGCCTCGCGGATGCCGTGCCGGAGGCTGCGCTTCTGCGCCGCGCCATGATGTTGCCTGTGCGGCTGAGAAAAGCACTGTTTCCTGATGGCGACCCCTTCACTCCCGGTGCGCGGGCCGGAGTGCCGGGTTCCGACGCCGACCGCATCGCTGCGGAGGCCGCCGAATTGACGTGCGCCATGGTCCATGTGGAAGCGGGGCGCCTTTGCGAGATGAACGCGGCCGCTTTCGCCGCCTGGGCCTTGGAAGGGGATACCGCCGCCGCGCGGCTTGCCTACCCGATCTTGGCAAGGGGCTGGGCCATGATAGGCTGCCCGAAAGCAAAAGGGGGAGGCGAAAAATTGCAGGCGCTCGCGGACACGACTTGCCTCGCCCGGCAGGCTGGCGAGCCGCTAGTGAGAGCCTTCCTCTCGGTGGAGGGCGAGGGCGGACTTGGTGCGCGCCTGGTGGCGCGGTTCGTCGAGGTGGCAAAGCTTCCCGGCGAGATTTCCGCCGGCCTTGCGGTGCTGCGGGGGAGCGGAACCCATTCCCGTGGTTTGCGAAGAGAAGGTGCCCCGAAGGACCGGATGGGCGGGAGCGAAAATACGGAAGCCTGGCACAGTTCCTCGCCCGCCCGCCGACATCTCCTCCCTGCACACGGTGAGCCGAACGCTTTCTCCGGCATCGGCTATGCCGAGGCCGCGCGGGGCAGGCTCGAGCACCGTGTCGTGCTTAGCGAGGGACGTGTGATCGGCTACGCGATCGATGCTCCGACAAGCAGCCATTTCGGCGAAAACGGCATCGCGGAACGCTCGCTCGCGGCGCTCGCTGCGCCGAGCCGCGCGGAACTCGCGCTGCAGGCCGACCTTCTCGTGCGCGCCATCGACCCCTGCGTCGGCTATCAGGTGAGGTTCCACTGATGCACGAGATGGCGATCTGCGAAAGCATCCGCGGCATCCTCGAGGAAGAGGCCGCAAAGCAGAGCTTCGCCAGGGTCGATCGCGTCTGCCTGGAGATCGGACGGCTCGCCGGCGTCGAGGTCGAGGCGTTGAAATTCGGCTTCGACGTGGTCATGCGCGGGTCGCTTGCCGAGGGCGCGAGGCTCGACATCCTGGAGACGGAGGCGCGCGCATGGTGCATGCCCTGCGGCCGCAGCGTCGCAATCGCCCAGCGCTACGACCCGTGCCCGGTTTGCGGCAGCCATCAGTTGCAGGTGACCGGGGGTGAGGAGATGAGGATCAAGGAATTGGAGGTGAGCTGATGTGCAGCGTATGCGGATGCGGCGAAGGCGAGGTGCGGGTCGAAGGCAAGGCCGGCCATCATCATCACCACGAAGGCGGCCGTCACGGCCACGGGCATGACCACGATCATGCCGGTCATGATCACGGTCATCATCACGACGATCATTTGCACGATTATGGTTCTGGCTCCGCCGGCGCCCATGCGCCCGGCATGAGCCAGGCGCGGCTGGTCCGGCTCGAAAAGGACATTCTGTCCAAGAACAGCCAATATGCCGCCGAGAACCGCAAGCTTTTCGCTGCGCGCGGCGTGCTCGCGCTCAACCTCGTGTCGAGCCCCGGCTCGGGCAAGACGACGCTGCTGTGCCGCACCATCGAAGCGCTGAAGGGCAAGCTTCCGGCCGCCGTCATCGAGGGCGATCAGCAGACCTCGAACGATGCCGAGCGCATCCGCGCCTCGGGCGCTCCGGCGATCCAGATCAACACCGGCAAGGGCTGCCATCTCGACGCGCACATGGTCGGCCATGCCGTCGAGCATCTCGATCTTGCCGAAGGCTCGCTGCTCTTCATCGAGAATGTCGGCAACCTCGTCTGCCCGGCCGGCTTCGATCTCGGCGAGGCGCATAAGGTGGTGATCCTCTCGGTCACCGAAGGCGAGGACAAGCCGCTCAAATATCCCGACATGTTCCACGCGGCAGATCTGATGATTCTCAACAAGACGGATCTTCTGCCGCATCTCGACTTCGATCTCGAAGCCTGCATCGCCAATGCGCGCAAGGTCAATCCGAGGATCAAGGTCTTGCAGCTTTCGGCGCGGACCGGTGAAGGAATGGCCGACTGGACGGCATGGATCGTCGCCGCCCGCGCGATGGCGCTCGCCGGCCATCCGCTCGCTGGCGAACTTCGGACCGAACTAAAGGGAGCTGCCTGATGTGCCTCGCCATGCCCGCCCGCGTGGTGGAACTCCTGGACAACGACATGGCGGTCGTCGCCTTCGACACGGTGAGGAAGCGCATCTCGCTCGCGCTTGTCGAGGATGTGGCGATCGGCGATTTCGTGCTCGTCCATGTCGGCTACGCGCTGCACAAGGTGAGCGTCGAGGAGGCGGAGCGCACGCTGAGGATGATGGCCGAAGCCGGTGTGCTGGAGGAGGAACTGGAGGAGATTTCGGCATGAAATTTGTCGACGAATATCGCGACCAGGAACTCGCACGCACCGTTGCGGCCGCGATCGCGGCCGAGGCCGACCCGGATAGGAACTATCATTTCATGGAGTTCTGCGGCGGCCACACGCACGCGATCTTCCGCTACGGCGTGCAGGACCTGATGCCCGAAAACGTGCATTTCGTGCACGGCCCCGGCTGTCCGGTGTGCGTGCTGCCGGTCTCCCGGCTCGATGATGCGGTCGAGCTTGCCGAACGGCACGGCGTGATCCTCTGCACCTATGGCGACATGATGCGCGTGCCGGGCACCAAGCAGCGGAGCCTTATCCGGGCGAAGGCCGACGGGGCCGACGTGCGCATGGTCTATTCGACCCTCGACGCGCTCAAGATCGCACGCGAGAATCCGGGCCGGCAGGTCGTCTTCTTCGCCATCGGCTTCGAGACCACCACGCCGCCGACCGCGGTCGCGCTCAAGGCGGCCGAGGCCGAAGGGCTCAGGAATTTCAGCGTCTTCTGCAACCATGTGCTGACCCCGTCGGCGATCAGCCACATCCTGGAATCGCCCGAGGTGCGCGACCTCGGCATCGTCAAGATCGACGGCTTTCTCGGACCCTCGCACGTCTCTTCCGTGATCGGTTCGCAGCCCTACCAATTCTTCGCGGAAGAGTTCCAGAAGCCGGTCGTCATCGCCGGCTTCGAACCGCTCGACGTGATGCAGTCGGTGCTGATGCTGATCCGCCAGGTCAACGACGGTCGGCACGAGGTCGAGAACGAATACACCCGCGTCGTGACCGAAGAAGGCAACGTCAAGGCGCAGGCGCTGGTGAGCGAGGTCTTCGAGCTGCGCAAGAGCTTCGCCTGGCGCGGACTGGGCACGGTGCCATACAGCGCGCTCCGCATCCGCGACGCCTATGCCGATTTCGACGCCGAGAAGCGGTTCGAGCTGTCGGTCAAGGCTTCGCGCGAGGCGAAGTCCTGCGAATGCCCGTCGATCCTGCGCGGCGTCAAGAAACCGACCGACTGCAAGCTGTTCGGCACGACCTGCACGCCGCAGAGCCCGATCGGCTCCTGCATGGTCTCATCGGAAGGCGCCTGCGCGGCTTACTGGACTTACGGCCGTTTCCGCGACCAGCAGCCCGCCAAGCTGGAGGCAGCCGAATGACTGCTGCCGATGCCAAGCTCGCCGCAGACCTATCGCGCGTCCGCGGTTCGGTCGACATGACTCACGGCGCAGGCGGGCGCGCCATGGCCGAGCTCATCCGCGACGTCTTCCACAAGCATCTCGCCAACGACTATCTGGCGCAAGGCAATGACGGCGCGCTTCTGGGCAGCGTCTCCGGCCGGCTGGTGATGGCGGCCGACAGCCATGTCATTTCGCCGCTGTTCTTCCCGGGCGGCGACATCGGCGCGCTTTCCGTGCATGGTACCGTCAACGATGTCGCCATGATGGGCGCCAGGCCGCTCTGGCTCTCCGCTTCCTTCATCATGGAGGAAGGGTTTCCCCTCGCGGAACTGGAGAAGATCGTCGTCTCCATGGCGCTTGCCGCGCGCCAGGCGGGCGTGCCGGTGGTCACCGGCGACACCAAGGTCGTGGAAAAGGGCAAGGGCGACGGCGTGTTCATCTCGACGACCGGTGTCGGTGTTCTTTCCGAAGCCACCGATATCAGTGGAAGCAACGCGCGGCCGGGCGACGCGATCATTGTCTCGGGCACGATGGGCGATCACGGCATCGCGATACTTTCCAAACGCGAGCATCTCGATTTCGAGACCGAGATTCTGTCCGACACGCAGCCGCTCAACGATCTGGTTGCCGCGATGCTTGCGGCCGTGCCCGGCATCCGCGTGCTGCGCGATCCGACCCGGGGCGGGCTGTCGGCCACGCTCAACGAGATCGCGCATCAGTCGAAGGTCGGCATGGTGATCGGGGAAACGGCCGTGCCGGTGAAGCCGGAAGTCGCGGCGGCCTGCGAACTGCTAGGCCTCGATCCGCTCAACGTCGCCAACGAAGGCAAGCTGATTGCGATTTGCGGGTCGGACGACGCCGCAACCCTGCTTGCCGCCATGCGCAGCCATCCGAAAGGGCTCGACGCGGCGATCATTGGCGAGGTCGTCGCGGACGAGCACGCGCTGGTCACCATGCGCACCCGGCTCGGCGGCATGCGCGTCGTCGATTGGATAGCCGGCGAACAGCTTCCCAGGATATGCTGAGATGCGAATCTTGCTCCTCGTCACCGCCTTCAATGCGCTGAGCCAGAGGCTCTTCGTCGAACTTGGCGAGCAAGGCCACGAGGTGTCGATCGAGATCGACGTCAACGATGCTCGCACGATCGAGGCGGTCGCGCTTTTCGAACCCGACCTCGTCGTTGCGCCCTACCTGAAGCGTGCGATCCCCGCTCGGGTCCACGAGAACCGCACCTGCATGATCGTGCACCCCGGTATCGTCGGCGACCGTGGGCCGTCGGCGCTCGACTGGGCAATGACGAATGGCGAGACGGAATGGGGCGTGACGGTTCTCGAGGCGGTGCGGGAGATGGATGCCGGGCCGGTCTGGGCGAGCGCGGCCTTTCCGATGCGACGGGCAACGAAATCGAGCCTTTACCGCAACGAGGCGACGGAAGCGGCGGTCACGGCGGTGCTGGAAGCCGTGGAGCGTTTACGGACGGGTGGAAAGCCCGTGCCTGCGGAGGAGCTTGGCGTCCCGCATCGCGGGCGCTGGCAGGACGCGATCAGGCAGGCTGACCGGCAGATCGACTGGATGCGCGACACGACGGCAACCGTCATCGGCAAGATCGCGGCGGCCGACGGGATACCGGGCGTCCGGGACGAGCTCTTCGGGGAGCCGGCTTTCCTTTTCGACGCCAGACAGGCGTTCGGGCTGCCTGTCGCGGCACCGGGTGCCGTGATCGCCAGAAGCGGTCCCGCGATCGCCCGCGCCACGACGGACGGCGCGGTATGGATCGGCCATGTGCGCCGTCCAGGTTCCGCCAATCCGTTCAAGCTGCCAGCGACCCTGGCGTTCGCCCCCGAGGCCGCGCAATTGCCGGAACGGCCCCTGAATTCCGGCGGCGGCTATCAGGACATCGCCTATGAGGAGCAGGGTGCGATCGGATTCCTGCATTTCCCCTTCCACAACGGCGCGATGGGCACCGATGCTTGCGAGCGGCTGCTCGATGCCTACCGCAAGGCGGCCGAACGGCCGACGAAGGTGATCGTGCTCTGCGGCGGGCCCGAGTTCTGGTCGAACGGTCTCGATCTCAACCGCATCGAGGCGGCGGCGAGCCCGGCGGACGAGTCCTACGCCAACATCTGCGCCATCGACGACCTGTCCGAGGCGATCATCAGGACGACGAGCCACCTGACCGTTTCGGCGCTCGGCGGCAATGCCGGTGCCGGGGGCGTCTTCCTGGCACGCGGCGCGGATCATGTCTGGTTGCGCTCGGGCGTGATCCTCAACCCGCACTACAAGGACATGGGCAATCTCTACGGCTCGGAATTCTGGACCTATCTCCTGCCGCGCCATTGCGGTGCCGACAATGCCCGCAGGATCGCCGCTGCCCGCTTGCCAATGGGCGCGCGCGAAGCGCTGAGTCTCGGGCTCGCCGACCGCATTCTGCCCGGCTCGCGCGACAGGTTCACGGCCGAGGTCAAGGCACTCGCCGCCGGGCTGGCGGACAGGCCCGACTTCCCGCGGTTGCTTGCCGAAAAGCAGGCACGCCGGGCCGCCGACGAGGCGGCAAAGCCGCTCTCGGCATATCGTGAGGAGGAATTGGCCAGGATGCGCCGAAACTTCTACGGGTTCGATCCGAGCTATCACGTTGCCCGGCACAATTTCGTGCACAAGGTGCCGAAATCCCGCACGCCGGTCACCATCGCCCGCCACCGCGACCTCGCCTGGGCTTCCAGCGCGCCGGGCAGGAGGAGGGCGTCGTGACCGAGCTTCCCCCCATTCTGATCGTCGACGACGAGGTGCGTTCGCTGGAGTCGCTGCGCCGCATTCTGGGCGAGGATTTCGATGTCCATATCGCAAGCGACATCAAGACGGCGACGTCGATCCTGGAGAGCGAGTGGATCCAGTTGATCCTTTGTGATCAGCGCATGCCCGGCACATCCGGCATCGAATTCCTCAAGCAGGTGCGCACCCGCTGGCCCGACGTGGTGCGTATGATCATCTCCGGCTATACCGACGCTCATGACATCATCGACGGCATCAACGAGGCCGGCATCTATCAGTACATCACCAAGCCCTGGCATCCTGAAAACCTGGTCCTGACGCTGAAGAACGCGGTCAAACTCTATGTCCTGCAGCGCGAGAACGAGCTTCTGGCCGTCGAGATGCGAATGGCGCCGTCAACCGCCTCCAAGGTCGTTTCGGACCGCCGCAGCGTGCTCCGGCGGGACTACAATTTCGACGACGGCATCATCCGCTCCCCGTCGAGCCCTCTAAACACGATCTGCGACGCGCTGAAACAGGTCGCGCCCTTCGATATTCCGGTCGTTCTGATAGGCGCTTCCGGCACCGGAAAGGAACTCGCCGCCCGCGCGCTGCACTATGGCTCGCTGCGTTGGAACAAGCCCTTCGTCGTCGAAAACTGCGGCGCTCTGCCCGACCAGCTCCTGGAAAGCGAGCTTTTCGGCCACAAGCGCGGTGCCTTCACCGGTGCTGTCGAGGACCATATCGGCCTGTTCGAGCGCGCTAGCGGCGGCACCGTCTTTCTCGATGAGATCGGCGAGGTTTCACCGGCCTTTCAGGTCAAATTGCTGCGTGTCCTGCAGGAAGGCGAAATCCGCCCGGTCGGCAGCGGCAAGACGCGCAAAGTGGATGTTCGGGTCGTGGCGGCGACCAACCGCGACCTCGAGGACGAGGTGCGCCACGGACGTTTCCGTGCCGACTTGTTCTACAGGCTGGCAGGCACGGTCATCAGGTTGCCGGCCCTGCGCGATCGGCCGATGGATATCGAAATCCTGTCGGCGGCGATCCTGGAGGGCGCGCGACGCAAGCTCGGCAAGAACGTGCCGGGCATCTCGGCCGAAGCCATCGCCTGTTTCGAGAATTACTCCTGGCCTGGAAACGTGCGCGAGCTGCAGAACGAGATCCAGCACATGCTGGTCATGGGTCGGGAAGGCCAGGAGCTTGGCGCCGAACTCGTGTCCCGTCACATCCTGACGGCCGTCCCGCAAGTCGAGGACGCAGACAGAGACGACATTGCGGGGCTCACCGGAACGTTGCGCGACCGCATCAACGAGATGGAGCTGCGCATCATCCGCGAGACACTCATCCGCCATCGCTGGAACAAGTCGAAGGCAGCGGAGGAGCTGGGATTGTCTCGGGTCGGATTGCGCGGCAAGCTCGAGCGACTGGGGCTGGAGAATGTGAAGCCCTTGCCGGCACGGCGCGCGGCCGGCTCCGTCCGGTGAGGCGCGCCCATGGAGCTCATAAGGGTACCGAAACCGCAGATGGCAAAGCCCGCGTCAGGGAAATTCCACGAGTCCTTGCCGATGCAGGCAGAAGTGCCCACGCTTGGCCTGGCGCCGGCCGGCGAAGAAGCCTGGATCGAGGTCATCCGCAAGATGGACGCGGTCTACAAGGATCTGGTCGAATCGCAGACATTGCTGGAGCGTCAGCACGCCGCCCTCGAGGAAGCGCAGCAATTCATCGATTCGGTACTGGGCTCGATGACCGACGTGCTTGTG
The DNA here is from genome assembly GCF_029674625.1 of Mesorhizobium sp. WSM4906. Taxonomy (NCBI): domain Bacteria; kingdom Pseudomonadati; phylum Pseudomonadota; class Alphaproteobacteria; order Hyphomicrobiales; family Phyllobacteriaceae; genus Mesorhizobium; species Mesorhizobium sp. WSM4906. The sequence goes on along the minus strand of NZ_CP121355.1, from coordinate 6,529,002 downwards.
GCCTGCGATGCGAGGGGGCGCATCCAGCAGGTCAACCCGGCGATGGTCCAGTTGTCGGGTGTCGCCGAGAAGAGCCTGATGGGATCGGCGATCCTCGATCTGTTCGAGGATGAGGATGGTGCGGTTGCCGCCCGGTTCGCCGGTTGTTTCCGTCAGGCGCGCCCAATCTCTGACCTCGAAGTGCACATGCGCCAGCAGGGCGGCGGTGCGACGCCGCTGGCGCTGAACTGCTCGCCGCGGCTCGACCATCGGGGCAGGCTCGTCGGCATCGTCATCGTCGGAAGGCCGATCGGTGAACTTCGTCGCGCTTACCACCAGCTCGATCTTGCGCACCAGAGACTGACCAGGACGCAGCAGCAGCTCGTCGTCTCCGAGAAGATGGCGGCGCTCGGCCGCGTCGTTGCCGGGGTCGCCCATGAGCTCAACAACCCGATCAGCTTCGTCTTCGGGAACATGCACGCCCTGAAGCGCTACGGGGCGGCGATCTCCGCCTATCTCGATGCTGCGCATGGCCGCGCCGACCCGCAGGCGCTCGAGGAGCTGCGCCGAAAGCTGAAGATCGATTCGATCGCAGCCGACATGAAGCCGCTGATCGACGGCACGCTCGAAGGCGCGGAGCGTGTGCGCGCGATCGTTCAGGATTTGCGTCGCTTTTCCAGCAGCCAGCGCGAGGGGCTGGAGGTCTTCGATGTCACCCGCACCATCCGCACTGCCGTCGACTGGGTCGTCAGGGCAGAGCGCGTAAAACCCGCCGTCGTCTTCGACATGCCGGGTGAGCTCGATGCCTGCGCGCGCAAGGGGCATCTGCATCAGGTCATCGTCAATCTCGTCCACAACGCCGCGGACGTCCTTCAGAACCGCCCGGACCCCCGGATCGAAATCTCCTGCCGCCGGGAAGGGGAGGATGTCGTCATCAAGGTTCGCGACAACGGGACCGGCATTCCGCAAACGCATATGGACCAGATATTCGAACCGTTCTTCACCACCAAGCCGATCGGGCAGGGAACGGGGCTGGGGCTCTATGTGAGCTACGGCCTCATGAAGGAGCAGGGCGGAGATCTGACAGCGGCAAATCATCCCGAAGGCGGCGCCGTGTTCACCGTCCGCCTTCCGGCGAATCCGGGCTGAGGGAACGATGACGACGCGGCCGCTCAATCTTCTCTGGCTGCAGTCCGGCGGCTGCGGCGGCTGCACGCTGTCTTTGATCGGCGCGGAAGGGCCGGACCTGATCACGAGCCTCGCCACGGCCGGCATCGAAGTGCTGTGGCATCCCTCGCTCAGTGCCGAAACCGGGCGCAGCGTCATCGCGATCATGGAGCGCGTGACATCGGGCGAGGTTCCACTGGACATCCTCTGCCTCGAAGGCGCCGTCATGCGCGGGCCTAACGGCACCGGCCGCTTCCACATGATGGCGGGGACCGGCCGGCCGGTGATGGACTGGATCGGCGAGCTCGCGGCGGTCGCCGGCCACGTGGTCGCGGTCGGTTCGTGCGCGGCCTTCGGCGGCATCACGGCCGCCGGCGCCAACCACGTCGATGCCTGCGGCCTCGCCTATGAGGGCACGGAACCCGGCGGGCTGCTCGGCCACGGTTTCCTGTCGAAATCCGGCCTGCCGGTCATCAATGTCGCGGGCTGTCCCATTCATCCCGACTGGCTGACGGAAACGCTCCATCAGATCGCCGCGGGCCGGTTCGATCGCGGCCAGGTCGACGAATGGGAGCGCCCTGTCAGCTACACCAACCATCTCGTTCATCACGGCTGCTCCCGCAACGAATTCTACGAGTTCAAGGCGAGCGCCGAGCGCCTGTGCGATCTTGGCTGTATGATGGAGAATCTCGGCTGCAAGGGCACGCAGGCGCGCGCCGATTGCAACATACGGCCGTGGAACGGCTCCGGCTCGTGCATCGACGGCGGCTATCCCTGCATCAACTGCACCTCGCCCGGCTTCGAGGAGCCCGGCCATTCCTTCACCGCGACGCCGAAGGTTTCCGGCATCCCGGTCGGGCTTCCGACGGATATGCCCAAGGCATGGTTCGTCGCGCTGGCGGCGCTGTCCAAGGCGGCGACCCCCGTCCGTCTCAAAACCAATGCCACCGCCGACCACGTCGCCGTGCCGCCGCACGACAAGCAGAAGAGGCGACCATGAGCCGGCTCGTCGTCGGACCGTTCAATCGCGTCGAGGGCGATCTCGAGGTCAAGCTCGACCTGAGCGGCGGAGCCGTCCGCTCGGCCGAGGTTGTTTCACCGCTCTATCGCGGCTTCGAGCAGATCCTGCGCGGCAAGCCGCCCGAAGACGCGCTCGTCTATGCGCCACGCATCTGCGGCATCTGTTCGGTCTCGCAGTCCATCGCCGCCGCACGCGCGCTCGCCGAAGTGCAGGGCCTGAGCGTCGCGGAGAACGGGAGGATCGCCATCGATCTTATCCACGCGGCCGAGAATGTCGCCGATCACCTGACGCATTTCTATCTGTTTTTCATGCCGGATTTCGCCCGCGAGAGCTATGCGGGCGAGCCATGGCACCAGGCTGCCGCCACGCGCTTCCGCGCGCTCTCGGGAACCGCGGCCGAGGAGGTCCTGCCGGCGCGCGCGCAGTGGATGCACGTGATGGGCCTGTTGGCCGGCCATTGGCCGCATACGCTCGGCATTCGGCCCGGCGGCTCCACCCGCGCCGTCACCGCCAACGAACAGGCGCGCCTGGCCGGCATCGTCGGCGCCTTCCGCCGGTTCCTCGAACGGACGCTTTTTTCCGACGCGCTGGAGCGGGTGGCGGCGCTGGCCACCATCGACGAGCTCGCGGCCTGGCGCGAGGAAAAACCCGCGACCACCGGCGACTTCCGCCATTTCCTGGCCATTTCGGAGGCTCTCGGCCTGGGCAGGCTCGGCCGTGCCGGCAGCCTGTTCATGAGCTACGGCGCCTATCATGCCGCAGGCGGGCATTTGTTTCGCCGCGGCCTCTGGAGGGCAGGCCGCCAGGTGCCGCTCGACCTCTCGCTCATTGCCGAGGATACCGAGAATGCCTGGTACGCGCCGGCTGAGCGCCCGCTGCCGCCGGCCTTGGGAGAGACCGTGCCGGGCGACGGCACGGGCAAGGGCTATAGCTGGTGCAAGGCGCCGCGCCTTGCCGGCGAGGCTGTCGAAGTGGGGGCAATCGCCCGTCAGCTTGTGAACGGCCATCCGCTGATCAGCGACCTGGTCGGATCGGGCGGCGGCAATGTGCATGCCCGCGTCGTCGCCCGCGTGCTGGAGATCGCGCTCGTGGTGATCGCGATGGAGCGCTGGATACACGATCTCAGACCCGGCGAAAGCTTTTGCGATCACGGCGCCACCGCGGCCGACAGCCAGGGCACGGGCCTGACGGAGGCCGCTCGCGGCTCGCTCGGCCATTGGCTTGCGGTGCGCAATGGCCGGATCGCCAACTACCAGATCATTGCTCCGACGACCTGGAATTTTTCGCCGCGCGACCGTGACGGCAAGCCGGGTCCGCTGGAGCTCGCGCTCGAAGGCGCGCCCGTGCGTCAAGGCGAGACCGAACCGGTCGCAGTCCAGCACATCGTGCGCTCGTTCGATCCGTGCATGGTCTGCACGGTGCATTGAGGTCGGGCGATGAGCACGCCGCTCGCTGCTTCGCCAGCCGTCCGGGGTCGCCTGATCCGGGTCAACGGCGCCGTGCAGGGGGTCGGCTTCCGGCCGACGGTCTGGCGCATAGCCACCGCCCTCGGACTCACCGGTCACGTGCGCAACGATGCGGCGGGTGTCGAGATTGCGTTGTGGTGCAGCGACGCGGAACTGGCCGCCTTCAGGCAAAGGCTGACCGCCGAATGCCCGCCATTGGCGCGCATCGACGCGATCCAGGCAGTCGATCTCGAAGGCGTGCCTCCGGCAGACGGCTTTGCCATCGCCGCGAGCGCGGGCGGGCAGGTGAGGACAAGCGCCGTCCCGGATGCCGCATGCTGTCCGCAATGCCTTGCCGAGATCCTCGATCCAGGCGACCGCCGCTACTTCTATCCGTTCGCCAACTGCACGCATTGCGGTCCGCGTCTCTCGATCATCGAGGCGATTCCATACGATCGCGCCTCGACCTCGATGAAAAGCTTCATCATGTGCGAGGAATGCCGGGCCGAGTACGAGAACCCGGCGGATCGGCGCTTCCATGCCCAGCCGATCGCCTGCCCCGCCTGCGGCCCGCGCATATGGCTTGAAGACCAGACCGGCGTTGCGGCCGAAGGAGCATCGCAGGCCGTTATCCGGAGGGCGGCCGCCTTGATCGCGTCGGGGCGCATCGTGGCCGTCAAAGGTGTCGGCGGCTTCCACCTCGCCTGTGACGCCACCGATGACGATGCCGTTGCACGGCTGCGCGGCCGCAAGCGGCGCGAGGCGAAGCCTTTAGCGTTGATGGCACGCGACCTGCGGCAGATCGGGGAATTCGCCGGCATTTCCGCCGCGGAGCGCGAAGCGCTCGCCTCGCGCGCCGCGCCGATCGTGCTGCTGCGCAGCCGCGGGGACCGCGGCGTAGCGGCAGGGGTTGCCCTCGGTAATGACCGGCTTGGCTTCATGCTGCCCTATACCCCGCTCCACCACCTGCTGATGCGGGCGTTCGACAGGCCGATCGTCCTGACCTCGGCCAATCGTTCGGGCGAGCCGCAATGCACGGACAACGACGAGGCGAAAAACGAACTCGGCGGCATTGCCGATCATTGGCTGATGCACGACCGCGCGATCGTCAACCGACTGGATGACAGCGTCGTGCGGTGCGACAGGCATGGCGTTTCGGTGCTGCGGCGTGCCCGCGGGCTGGCGCCGGAGGAAGTTGCCGTGCCGGACGGCTTCGACGGTTCGCGCCGGGTGTTTGCCGCCGGGGGCGATCTCAAGGCTGCCTTCTGCCTGGCCGGCAATGGCAAGGCGCTGCTTTCCCAGCATCTCGGCGACCTCGAGGAACGGAAGAGCGAGCAGGCCTGGCGAGACGCCGCTGCCATCTACCGGAGTATCTTCGACGCGAGGCCGGACATCGTCGTTACCGACTTGCATCCGGGCTATCGCTCGACGCGCATCGGCCTCGAATTCGCGCGCGAGACCGGCGCGAGGCTGGTCCAGATCCAGCACCATCACGCTCATCTCGCCTCTTGCATCGCTCAGCACGGCCGCGCGCTCGACGCGCCTTCGGTTCTGGGCGTGATCCTCGACGGTACGGGTTTCGGTGAAGACGATACGATCTGGGGCGGCGAGTTCCTGCTGGGAGACTACCGCCGTTACGAGCGCCTCGCCCATTTCGACGCGGTCGCGATGCCCGGCGGCGACCGGGCGAGCCGGGAGCCCTGGCGCAACGCCTACGCGCATCTTCGCGCCGCCTTCGGCCCTGATTTTCTTGCCGGTCCGGCGGGTGGCTTGCCGTTTGCGCGGGCGCTCGCCGAAAGGCAGCCGAATGTTGTCGCGAAAATGATTGAACGGGGAGTGAACACCCCGCTCGCGTCCTCCGCGGGACGGCTGTTCGACGCCTGTGCGGCGATCCTGGGAACCTGTTTCGAGCTGCAGTCCTATGAAGGGCAAGCAGGCATGGAGTTGGAGGCGCTGGCAAACCCGTTTATCGAGGCGGCCGAGGCTTGGGCGCTGCCTTCCGACAATGGATCGATCATTCGCTGGCGAAGTCTCTGGGAGGCGTTGCTGCGCGACATGGCCGCGGCGGTCGAGACCGGCCTGATCGCCGCGCGTTTTCATCGGACCTTGATCGCGGTCGTGTCCAGGACCGCGCGCCGATTGGCCCGCGAGAACGAGGTCGACACGATCGCGCTTTCCGGTGGCGTCTTCCAGAACCGGATCATGCTTGAGGGCGTGTCCTCGGAACTCTCCGCCGCTGGGTTCGAGGTGCTTGCCCATAAGAATGTCCCGGGCAATGACGGGGGGCTGGCGCTCGGCCAAGCGATGATAGGCTTGGCCGCCCTCGGCTAAGAAGTAGTGCGGTTGACGCTCCGCCTTGCAGCTGCGGATCATCCATGTCGATCAGGTCCAGGTTGCTCTTTGTGATCAAGAACCTCGCAATTGGGGCGATCATCGGGCTGACGGTGGCGTGCTGGCCAGTCTAGAGGATGTCTGCCTCCTCAATCTGGTCTGCGGGGTGACATACTGGCGACGTTCAAGCTGCGCCATCCGCTCGATCGTCGAGGTCATCGAGACCTCGTCGCAGGTAGCGCTCACCCAAATCCTTCCGAACGCGCCATGCCGTGTCGAGATCCAGGTCAGGCCGGCCTCGCCTGAATATCAATCGGTCTGGATCCAGACCGCCTTTGTCTCCAGATATTCGTGCAGATGCTCGATGCCGCCTTCGCGACCGTAGCCGGACGTCTTCATGCCGCCGAAAGGCACGGCCGGGTCGATGGCGTGGTACATGTTGACCCAGACCGAACCGGCCTTGACGCGGCGGGCAAGCTTGTGCGCGGTGCCGAGATTGGTGGTGAAGATGCCGGCCGCGAGGCCGTAAGGCGTTGCGTTGGCCCGCGCGACGACTTCATCTAGCGTGTCGAAAGGCATCGCCGAAATGACCGGTCCGAAGATTTCTTCCCGCGCGATTGTCATCCCGTCCGACACCGCGCCGAAGACCGTCGGCGCGATGAAGTTGCCGCCATCATAGAGCGCGCCCGTCAGCCGTGAGCCACCGGCGACCAGTTCAGCACCCTCGTCGCTGCCGGCCCTGATGTAACCCTCCACCTTGCCCGCCTGCCTTGCATTGATGAGCGGGCCGATTTCGGTTTCCGCCTCGATGCCGTGGCCGATGCGCAGCTTGCCGGCAAACTCGGCGATCCGGCGGACGAACTCGTCGTGGATCTCGCGCGCCACGAACAGCCGCGAACCGGCGATGCAGATTTGGCCCGAATGCACGAACACCGCCATCGCCGCGACCGGAACAGCCTTGTCGATATCGGCGTCGCGGCAGACGATGATCGGCGACTTGCCGCCGAGCTCGAGCGAGACGCGCTTGAGGTTGGTGACACCCGCCCGCGCGATGGCCTGCCCGGTCAGCGTCGAGCCGGTAAAAACGATCTTGTTGACGTCGGGATGCTCCGCCAGTCGGGCACCCGCCTCCGCGCCCGTTCCGGTGACCACGTTGACCACACCGTCGGGCACGCCCGCTTCCTGCATCAGCCGCGCGATCAATAGCGGCGTCAGCGACGCATCCTCCGAGGGCTTCAGGACGACGGTGCAGCCGGTGGCCAAAGCCGGCGCGATCTTCCAGATCGAAGCGGCGGTCGGCGCGTTCCAGGGAATGATCGCGCCGACCACGCCGACGGGCTCGCGCCGGGTGAAGGTGACGATCTCGCCCGGAATGGAATTGTCGATCGCCTCGCCATGCAGCGCGGTCGCCATGCCGCCGTAGAAGCGCAGCATGCCGATGACCCGGCGCCGGTTGGCCAGCGTGCGCGTGATCGGCAGCCCCATGTCGAGCGTGTCGGAGACGCTGAGCTCCTCCCAATGCTTCTCGAACAGGTCCGCGATCCGCAGAAGCACGCATTGACGCTCATAAGGGGAGAATTTGGACCAGGGGCCTTCGAAGGCCGCCCGCGCGGCAGCCACCGCCGCGTCGATATCGGCGGCCGAACCGCGCGGCACCGTGGCCAGCACTTCGCCCGTCGCCGGGTTCAACGCCTGCATCTCCTGGCCGGACTGCGCCGCGACCCACTTGCCGCCGATGAACATCGGCCGGAACTCGCCATGATAAAGCGTCGTGGCCTTCGCCCTCGGGTCGAAGTTCAGCGTCATCGTCTCCTCCTGGCAACTTCGCGCCGACTATTACTCCCGGTACGGGCGACCTCAAACAAGGAAAGCTAAAAGGGCGTTCAGATAATCGGACTGTGCAACGCGCGCGTCTCCCCCGATGGTTCCGGCAACGGAGGACCTTCAAGAATGCGTGCTTGGGAAACGTGAGAATCTGGTCAGTCCTTGATCGCAATTACGGGTCGGCCGGCTTTTACACACCCGATCATTCTAGTCGACGGATAGCCGCTTGCGACGACTCTCTCGACCAGGGCGGTGGCCCTGCCGGGATCGCAGGCAATCAGCAGCCCACCTGATGTCTGCGGGTCGGCAAGCAGATCGCGCCGCCACTCCGGCATGCCCTTAGGCAGTCGCACCGCATCGCCGTAACTCGCCCAATTGCGCCGTGACGCGCCGGTGACGAAGCCTTGTTGTGCAAGTGATGAGGCCTGCGCAAAGACCGGAAGCTCGCGATTGTGGATCACGAGCTCACAGGCTGAGCCTCGCGCCATCTCAAGGGCGTGTCCGAGCAGGCCAAAGCCGGTCACATCGGTGATCGCATGCACGCTTGCGTCCTCGGCGAGTTCCGCTCCGATCCGGTTGAGAAGAGTCGTCGAAGCAATCATCTCTTTATAGCCGCTGGGCGACAACGCCTGCTTTTTGATGGCAGCTGAATAGATCCCGACGCCGAGCCCCTTGGTCAGGATCAGAGCATCTCCCGGCCTAGCTCCCGAATTGCGCCGGATTGCCTCCGGTCGGCAGATGCCGGTCACGGCAAGCCCGTAGATCGGCTCCGGTGAGTCGATCGAATGGCCGCCCGCGATAGGTATCCCGGCTGTGGCGCAGATGTCGCAGCCGCCTTTGAGGATTTCCTGCACCGTATGCGTCGGCAATTTCTCGATCGGCATTCCGACGATGGCCAAGGCCATGATCGGGCGGCCGCCCATTGCGTAGACGTCGGAGAGTGCGTTGGCCGCGGCGATCCGGCCGAAATCGTAAGGACCATCCACCATCGGCATGAAAAAATCGGTGGTTGTAATCACGCAGGTCGCGTCGTCGATCTGCCAGACGGCAGCATCGTCTCCGGTTTCGGTGCCGACGAGGAGCTGCCTGAAGGGGCTCGGTTCCGCCTGCTCGGCAAGAAGCTGCTGAAGGACGGAGGGCGCCAGCTTGCAGCCGCAGCCGCCGCCATGGGCAAGGCTGGTCAGGCGCGGATGTGCTTCGGTGATATCGCCCCGCAACGCGGGAGCCGTTTCCAACACCACGCCCTACTGTAGGATCACGTTCCGAAGAGCGTCAATTCCATTTTCCTGCGTGAAACATTTGCCGGCGCTGATTTGCGCTCTAAGTTTTTGACATTACGCCAATTCGGCTCAAAATGGCGTGCGTATCCCTTGGTTCTAGATGCCCCGATGGGCGTGGAATTCGGGAGGAAATCCAGATGAACGTTGAACTCTCACGGCGCGCGTTCCTGCTTACCGCAGGCGCGGGTCTCGCCGGCACGACGTTGGGAGCTTTCGGCTTCGCCGACATCGAGGCCGCGCATGCGGCGGCGATACGGCCCTTCAAGCTCGCCACCACGGTCGAGACGCGCAACACCTGCCCCTACTGCTCGGTGGCCTGTGGCATCATCCTGTATTCGAAAGGCGACCTCAGGAAGGGCGAAAAGGCCGAGATCACCCATATCGAGGGCGATACCGACCATCCGACCAATCGCGGCACGTTGTGCCCCAAGGGATCGGCCCTGCTCGGCTTCGTAAAATCTCCGACCCGGCTGCAGCATCCATTGATCCGCAAGCCCGGGTCCGACAAGTTCGAGCCGATAGGCTGGGAGGACGCGCTGGATCGCATCGCGCGCCTGATGAAGGACGATCGCGACAAGAATTTCGTCGCGAAGAACAATGACGGCGTGACGGTCAACCGGTGGCTCACCACAGGCTTCCTCGCCGCCTCGGCTTCGACCAATGAAACCGCGTTCGCGACCTACAAGGTAGTCCGCAGCACAGGGATACTGGCGTTCGACAACCAGGCGCGTGTCTGACACGGCCCGACGGTGGCGAGTCTCGCCCCAACATTCGGCCGCGGCGCAATGACCAATTCCTGGACCGACATCAGGAACACGGATCTTGTTGTGATCATGGGCGGCAATGCCGCCGAAGCCCATCCGTGCGGCTTCAAATGGGTTACGGAAGCCAAGGCCAACCGCGGCGCCAAGCTCATCGTCATCGATCCGCGCTTCACGCGCTCGGCCTCGGTGTCAGACGTCTATGCGCCGATCCGCCAGGGGACCGACATCGCCTTCCTGCTCGGCCTCATCAACTACTGTATCCAGAATGACAAGGTGCAATGGGACTATGTGAAGGCGTTCACCAACGCGCCCTATGTCGTCAAGCAGGGCTTCACTTACAAGGACGGCTTGTTCTCCGGCTATGACGAGGCAAAGCGGGACTATGACAAGTCCAGTTGGGATTACGATATCGGACCCGATGGCTTCGCCGTCGTCGACGAAACCCTGGCCAATCCCCGTTGCGTCTGGAACCTGCTCAAGAACCACGTCGCGATCTATACGCCGGAAATGGTCGAACGCATCTGCGGCACGCCGAAGGAGAAATTCCTTCAGGTAGCCAAGATGGTTGCCGAAACGTCCGCGCCGAACAAGGCAATGACGTCGATGTATGCGCTCGGCTGGACGCAGCACTCTAAGGGCTCGCAAAACATTCGCGCCATGGCCATGCTGCAGCTCGTTCTCGGCAATATCGGCATTCGGGGCGGCGGCATGAATGCATTGCGCGGCCATTCGAACATCCAGGGGCTGACCGACCTGGGGCTGATGTCGAACCTGCTTCCGGGTTATCTCACGGTGCCGACGCAGAAGGAGCCGGACCTCGCGACCTACATGTCGACGCGCGGCTTCAAGCCGCTGCGGCCGAACCAGATGAGCTATTGGCAGAACTACAAGAAGTTCTTCGTCAGCTTCCAGAAGTCGATGTGGGGTGATGCGGCAACGCCGCAGAACGACTTCGCCTATGACTATCTGCCGAAGCTCGACGTGCCGGGCTACGACATGCTGCGAACTTTCGAGCTGATGCACCAGGGCAAGATGAACGGCTATTTCTGCCAGGGCTTCAACCCGCTGCAGGCGGCTCCGAACAAGAAGAAGGTGATCGAGTCCCTCTCCAAGCTCAAATTCCTGGTCATCATGGATCCGCTGGATACGGAAACGGGCCGGTTTTGGGAGAACCACGGGCCGTACAACGATGTCGATCCGTCGAAGATTCAGACGGAAGTCTACCAGCTGCCCTCGACCTGCTTCGCGGAGGATGATGGCTCTCTAGTTAATTCGGGACGCTGGCTGCAATGGCATTGGGCCGGCGGCACGCCCCCCGGGGAGGCCAAGCGCGATACCTGGATCATGGCGCAACTCTACCTGCGCCTGAAGGATCTCTACACCAAGGAAGGCGGTGCCTTCCCCGATCCGATCGTCAAGCTCAACTGGCCTTACGCCGATCCCGGCGACCCGAAGGCCGAAGAACTTGCGCAGGAGATCAACGGCAGGGCGCTCGCCAAGGTGACCGACACGACCGATCCGACGAAGGTGCTGGCCGAGGCCGGCAAGCTGCTGCCGGCCTTTGCCGCATTGCGTGACGACGGCTCGACCGCCTGCGGCTGCTGGATCTATTCCGGCTGCTTCAACCAGAACGGCAACAACATGGCCCGGCGGGATACGAGCGATCCGGACGATGCCGGCTTCTATTCGAAATGGGCGTTCTCATGGCCCGCCAACCGCCGCATTCTCTATAACAGGGCCTCCGCTGATCTCACCGGAAAGCCCTGGGATCCGAGCCGCAAAGTGATCGCATGGGACGGCCAGAAGTGGTCGGGTTACGACGTACCTGATATCGCGCCGACCGCGAAGCCTGATCAGGTCGGCCCGTTCATCATGAACCCGGAAGGCGTCTCGCGTCTCTTTACCCGAACCATGATGCGCGACGGACCGTTCCCGGCGCACTACGAGCCGTTCGAGTCGCCGATCGTCAATCCGGTGGCGCCCAAAGTCCGCGGCAATCCCGCGGCGCGGGTATTCCAAGGCGACATGGCCCAGTTCGCCGAAGCGGCCTCGCCGGAGTTCCCCTACGCGGCGACCTCCTACCGGCTGACCGAGCATTTCCACTTCTGGACCAAGCACGTCATCGTCAATGCGGTGATCCAGCCGGAATTCTTCGTGGAGATTTCCGAACAGCTTGCGGCCGAGAAGGGCATCGCCAAGGGCGGCTGGGTGCGTGTCTGGTCGAAGCGCGGCTCGGTGGTGGCGAAAGCCATGGTGACCAAACGGATCAGGCCGCTCACCTGCGACGGCAAGACCATTCATATCGTCGGCATTCCGCTGCACTGGGGCTTCACCGGAGCGGCAAAGAAAGGCTTCGGCCCGAATATGCTCACGCCCTTTGTCGGCGACGCCAATATCGAGACGCCGGAGTACAAGGCGTTCCTGGTCAACATCGAGCCCGCACCGGGCCCGGCGGCATAGGAGGGGCAAGCGATGTTTCCTCCCCTTCCCAATCCATCGACGACGCAGACGACCCCGCGTCTCTCCGAGAAGGACCTCATCCGCCGCTCGGCGTCGACCGTTCCTGCTCCTGAGAAGCAGCTGACGGAAGTCGCCAAGCTCATCGATGTCTCGAAATGCATCGGCTGCAAGGCCTGCCAAACGGCCTGCATCGAGTGGAACGACACGCATCCGGAAGTCGGTGTCTTCGCCGGCGCCTTCGAGAATCCGCCCGACCTGACGCCGGACATGTTCACGCTGATGCGCTACAGCGAATGGGACAACCCCGAGACCAATGAGCTCGAATGGCTGATCCGCAAGGACGGCTGCATGCACTGCGCCGATCCGGGCTGCCTCAAGGCCTGTCCGGCGCCGGGCGCGATCGTGCAATATTCGAACGGCATCGTCGATTTCGTCCACGAGAACTGCATCGGCTGCGGCTATTGTATCAAGGGCTGCCCGTTCAACATCCCGCGCATCTCCAAGGTCGACCACACGGCCTATAAATGCACGCTCTGCTCAGACCGCGTCGCGGTCGGCCAAGGCCCTGCCTGCGCCAAGGCTTGCCCAACGCAGGCGATCGTCTTCGGCACCAAGGATGAGATGACGGGTTGGGCCGCCAAGCGTGTCGAGGACTTGAAGTCGCGCGGCTTCGTCAATGCCGGCCTCTATGATCCACCGGGCGTTGGCGGCACACATGTAATGTATGTGCTGCATCATGCCGACAAGCCGGAGATCTACGGCGGCCTGCCCAAGGACCCGAAGATCAGTCCGTTGGTCGAGGCGTGGAAAGGTGTAACCAAATATGCAGGCCTCACGGTGTTGGGCGTGGCGGCCGGCGTCGGCTTGCTCCACCATTTGATCATGGGACCGAACAGGGTAACCGAGGCGGATGAGGAGCACGCCGAAGAGCTGACGGGAGGCGACAGCCATGGCCGCCGATGACCTCAAGCCGAACGAACAGGTCCATCCCGGCAAGCCGGTGATCGTGGACCGCTACACGGTAGGGGCGCGGATCAACCACTGGATCACCGCGGCGAGCCTGGTCCTGCTCGCTCTGTCCGGCCTTGCGATGTTCCACCCGAGCCTGTTCTTCCTGTCCGGCCTTTTCGGCGGAGGTCAGTTCACACGCTTCATCCATCCTTGGATCGGCGTCGTGCTCTTCTTCAGCTTCCTTGGGCTTTTCCTTCGGTTCTGGAAAGCCAATCTGTGGAGACGCGAGGACGGGACGTGGCTCGGCCGTTTCCGCGACGTGCTGGCCAATCAAGAGGACAATGTTCCCGAGGTCGGCAAATACAATGCCGGCCAAAAACTCGTCTTCTGGTCGATGTCGGTGCTGATTGTGATCCTCATCTCCAGTGGACTGGTGGCATGGGATCAGTATTTCTCCCAGTATACGACAATCGACCAGAAGCGGCTGGCCATACTAGTCCACTCCATCGCGGCCGTCGCGATCATCGGCGTCTGGATCGTCCATTTCTACTCGGCCATCTGGGTGCGCGGTACCATTCCGGCCATGACGCGCGGGCGGGTGACCGGCGGTTGGGCTTGGCGGCATCACCGCAAATGGCTGCGGGAGCTCGTCACCAAATCGAGCAAGGAAACAGGATCATCGGGATCGAAGCCCGCCGAATAGAGCGGGCGCTGGTCGGACGACTTTTCCGCCCTAGTTTTGTGTTTGCACATGATTTTTGTGCCGGTCAGGCAACCACGTGACCCGTGCGGTTCGTGAGGCTCGAATGCCAAGACAGATCATTCCGGCCGGTTCCGACCCCACCGCCATAGGCGAGGTCTCCGCCCCTCCCTTTGCCCGCCTTCCAGAGCCCGCAAGTCTGTTTTCTCGTCGCGCGCAGCGGTGGAACGCGCTGGCTGCAGGCCATGGGCTGCGTCCCTATCTTCGCTTTCTTGCCGCTCTCGCCGATGTGCAGCACCGCATTCAGGAGGGCCTGGCGGAACCGGAGATGCCTGATGGCGCAGCGCGCGAGCGCGCGCGCAGTTTTGGAATGCCGCCGCTCGACCGCAACAGCCTCGCGCTCGACATGGCCGCAGAGACGCTCGACCGCCTGGTCGCCGCGGCATCGGAGATCGAGAAGCCAGGAGCCGCGGCCGATGCGCTGGACCGTTTGAGGCAGGCCACTCCGGCGAAGCGCTTCGGCATGGTGCGCAATGTGCTCGCCGGTGCGATTCCAATGGAGGCGCTCGCCGAGCACGTCTATGCCGCGGCCGCGCTGCAGGTCCACTTCGCCCGTCTCGCCGCCCGACTGGACGCCCCTGCATTGGTGCCGGTAGGCGAAGGCGCATGCCCCGCCTGCGGTGGCCCGCCGGCATCCTCGATCATTGTCGGCTGGCAAGGGGCCCATGGGTCGCGCTTCTGCGCATGCTCGCTATGCGGCACGCTGTGGAACCACGTGCGCATCAAATGCACGTTGTGCGGCTCGACCAAGGGCATCGGCTACCAGGAGGTCGAGGGCGGGCCGGGCACGGTGAAGGCCGAAACCTGCGATTCCTGCGGCTGCTATGTGAAGATCCTGCATCAGCACAAGGACCCCCATCTCGACCCAATCGCCGACGACGTGGCGACGCTTGGCCTCGACATGCTCATGCGTGAAGCCGGCTATCGTCGCGGATCGTTCAATCCGTTCCTGATCGGCTATTGAGGGTGTGATGTCCGGTTTGCCCGCAACTCGCCTGCGCGATCTTCCCTCGGTCGATCGAGTGCTGAAGACGCCGCTCGCGGCTGCGGCGGTCGAGCGCTTCGGGCAGCAGTCCACGACGCGCGCCATCCGCGATGCGCTCGAAGAAGCGCGGGCGGCGTGCCGCACCGGGGCCGCAGTGCCCGATCCGTGCGACCTCGCTGTCGACGCGCTTGTCCGGCTCAAGACCGCCTCGCACCCATCGTTGCGTCCAGTTTTCAACCTCACCGGCACTGTGCTGCACACCAATCTCGGCCGCGCGTTGATCGCGGACGAAGCCGCCGAGGCGATGCGCGTCGCCATGCGCGAGCCAGTGGCGCTCGAGTTCGATATCGGGACGGGCAGACGCGGCGAACGTGACGATCATCTGCGCATGCTCATATGCGAACTCACCGGGGCCGAGGATGCGACAATCGTCAACAACAACGCGGCCGCGGTCCTGCTCGTCCTCAACACGCTCTCGCTCGGCCGTGAAGCCATCGTGTCGCGTGGTGAGCTGATCGAGATAGGCGGCGCGTTCCGCATGCCGGACATCATGGTTCGTGCGGGCGCGAAGCTCGTTGAGGTCGGGACCACCAACCGCACGCATCCCCGGGACTATCTGTCGGCTATCAGTCCGGCGACTGGGCTGGTGTTCAAAGTGCATACGTCCAACTATCGGATCGAGGGGTTCACGGCGCAGGTTTCGGCGCGTGAGCTTTCGGCAATCGCCAGGGAGCGCGGCGTGCCTCTCGTCCACGACCTCGGCTCTGGCACGCTCATCGATCTTACCCAATATGGCCTCAGGCACGAGCCGACCGTGGGCGAAGCGATCGCGGACGGCGCCGATCTCGTCACATTCTCGGGCGACAAGCTGCTCGGAGGGCCGCAGGCTGGTTTCATCGTCGGCAGGAAGGATCTTGTTGCCGAGGTCAACCGAAATCCGATGAAGAGGGCGCTTCGCGTCGACAAGCTCCGGCTGGCCGCGCTGGAGGCGACGCTGAAGCTCTATCGCAACCCGGATCGCCTGGCCGAGCGTTTGCCGACTCTGAGGCTGCTCGCACGCCTCGCCATCGATATTGCCGCCCAGGCCCAGCGCCTGGCTCCCGTGCTTTCAAACGCTCTGGGCGATCAATTTGCGGTGCAAGTGATGGAGTGCCGCAGCCAGGTCGGATCGGGTGCAATGCCGCTCGATACCTTGCCCAGCGCCGGGCTTGCCCTCAGCCCCCATTCAGGAAGCGGTCAGGCCCTCGAAGCGCTTGCAGCCGCGTTGCGGGCGCTGCCTGTTCCGGTGATCGGTCGGGTGGAAAAACGGGCGCTCGTGCTTGATCTGCGTTGCCTTGAAGACGAAGCCGGCTTTGTAGCCAATCTCGCAAACTTCGTTCTGGAAGGAGATGGTGATGCGGTGGCTTGATCATCTCGCGCGCAAGCCCGCTCGGACACCTGTGGCCGACCAGTTGGCGGCCGCCCTCGACGCCGCCAAACGTGGCGACTATGCCACAGCTCTCGGGATTTGGGAGCCGCTGGCGCGGTCCGGATCGGCTCGCGCCCAAAACAATATCGGCGCCTGCTTCGCCGAGGGGCTCGGCGTCGAGCGTGACCGCAGTCTCGCCGTCCGCTGGCTGGCGCTCGCCGCCGAAGCCGGCGATCCGGTCGGGCAGCGGAACCTCGCCTCGCTCTGTTTCCGTGGCGAAGGCGTCGAACAGAACTACCGCCGCGCGGCCCAGCTCTATCGGGCGGCGGCCGAGCAGGGCGACGGACCGGCACAGGACATGCTGAGCTGGATGCTGCTCGAGGGTCAGGTGATCGAGCCCGACATTGCCGAGGCGCGGCGCTGGGCGCTGGCCGCCGCCGGGCGAGGGATCGCATCGGCAATGACTCGTGTAGGCATGCTCTATCACGATGCGCTCGGCGTGTCGCGCGATCCCGCGGAAGCGGTCCGCTGGTGGCGCAAGGCGGCATTGCGCGGCGACGCGGATGGTCAGGCCATGCTCGGCGCCGCTTGCCATCTCGGGGCCGGCGTTCCCGCCGACGCCGTCGAAGCCTATGCCTGGCTGCTGCGTGCACGGGCAGGCGGGAGTGCTCTGGCAGGCCGGTACCTGGACGCGGCGCGCACCGCGCTGACCGCGGACGATATCGCCGAGGCCGAGCGCCGCGCCGCGCTGCCGTTCGAGGAGCTCGCGCCATGATCGTCGGCACTGCGGGGCATGTCGATCACGGCAAGACGGCGCTGGTGCAAGCACTGACCGGCGTCGACACGGACCGGCTCCAGGAAGAGAAGGCGCGCGGCATGACGATCGATCTCGGCTTCGCCTATCTTCCGACGCCGAGCGGGGACGTCGTCGGGTTCATAGACGTTCCCGGCCACGAGCGCTTCGTCCACACAATGGTCGCCGGCGCCAGCGGCATCGATTTCGTGCTGTTGGTCGTGGCGGCCGACGACGGCGTCATGCCGCAGACGCGTGAACACTTGGCGATCGTCGATCTCCTTGGCGTCAGGCGCGGGCTGGTCGTGCTCTCGAAGTGTGATCTGGCCGACCCGGCACGACGCGCAGCCGTCAGCGCGGACGTCAGCGCCGCCCTCGCCGGCACCGGCTTGGAAGAGGCTGAGGTCATCCCGGCCTCTATCGTTACCGGCGAAGGCATCAATGACCTTCGACGCCTGCTTTCCGAAGAGGCATCGCGCTTCGCCAGGCGCTCAGCCTCGGACCGCTTTCGACTGGCGGTCGACCGCTGCTTTACCCTGCACGGCATCGGCACCGTCGTTACCGGCACCGTCCTTTCAGGCTCCGTCGGAGTCGGCGACAGCGTGGTGGTAAGCCCGCCAGGGCTTGCTGCGCGCGTTCGCTCGATCCACGCTCAGAACCGCATGGCAGAGCGCGGCCGAGCCGGAGACCGCTGCGCGCTCTGTCTGACCGGCGACGGCGTCAGCAAGGAGGCGATCCGCCGGGGAGACGTGATCCTTGATCCCGCGCTTCACGCGCCGGCGGACAGGATCGACGCGGAGTTGCGCGTGCTGCCACGCGAGCCAAGGCCGATCGGGCAGTGGTTCCCGGTGCGGCTCCATCACGCCGCGGCCGAGGTCGGGGCGAGGATTGTGCTCCTCGGCGACGAGCCTATAGCGCCGGGCGGCACGGCCAAGGTCCAGATCGTTTTGGAGAGTCCGATCGCCGCTGCCGCCGGCGACGCCTATGTGATGCGCGACACCTCCGCCCAGCGAACCATAGGCGGCGGGCGCTTCATCGACCTCAGGGGCCCAAGCCGGAAACGCCGCTCACCGGATCGGCTGGCCATGCTCGAAGCATTCGCCATCGCGGCTCCGGAAAAGGCCGTCGCTGCCCTGCTCGACACGCCGCCCCACTATCTGGAGCTCGCGGCCTTCGCACGTGATCGGGCGCTCGGCGCCGGCGAGATTACAAGCCTGATCGATCGTCTTGGCCTTGTCACGATTCCCGTCGGGGAGAAGCAGTTCGTGGTTTCGTCGGTGCGTTGGGCTCGGTTCAGGCACGACTTGGGCTCAATCCTGGAGGCCTTTCATGCCGGCAACCCGGATTTGCCGGGCATCGGAATGGAAAAGCTGCGCCTTCAGCTCGATCCCTGTCTTCCCGCGCCGGCCTTCGCTGCTGCGGCGCGAAGCCTGGTCCGCGCCGGTCAGATCGAGCTTGACGGCGCCTGGATACGGCTTCCGGGACATCAGGTCCGTCTCGCGGCCAGGGAAGAGGCCCTCTGGCGCGAGATCGAGCCACGATTAGCCGGCCGGGTGAAATTCCATCCCCCAAGAGTGCGCGATATCGCAAGCGAGCTTGCCCGGCCGGAAGCGGAAATTCGCAAGGTCCTGAAGCTCGCCGGACGCATCGGCATGGTGCATGAGGTTGCGCACGATCACTTCTTCCTTCATTCGGTGCTGGGTGAGATCGTCGAGATCGTCTGCGATCTGGCGGCCGACCATGACGGACGGTTCAGCGTCGCACAGTTTCGCGACAGTGCGGGCAGCGGGCGCAAGATTGCCGTCCACATCCTCGAATTCCTCGACCGGCACGGCGTCACCTTGCGGCGCGGTGATTTGCGGCGTGCCAACAAGCATCGCCTGGACCTGTTTCGCCGTCAGGACGACAGTGGGCCGCCAATCACGAAAGCTTCTGGAGGAGCATCGTCCCCGGTGGGGCGTCCGGACTTCAAATCCGGGAGGGGCCGCGAGCCGGTCCTTGGTGGGTTCGACTCCCACTCTCTTCCGCCATCCTCTTAGAGTTGGCCCCGGAAATGTGCGGATCTTTCGAGGAGACGACGCGATGCCAACACCTTTTCTGCTTGAACTGAGGACCGCCGCCGAATCCGCCAAAGCTGTGGAGACGAGCTTCCGGCAGGAGGCAGCAAGGCAGATCGCAGTTCTGGAGCAGGACCGCGCATTTGCTTTCCGGCGGCTCAATTTCATGCAGATGATCGCCGATGCGATGGCCGCGGCAGAAAGTGAAGATTTCGCCGTTGCGAACGCCTTCGCCGCCTTGCGCACGCGCCTCGGCTGGGATGCAGACAGTGAGGCGCGCTCGGAGGTGATCTCGCATTTTGCGCCGGTTGCGCTGGCCATGTTCCGGGACATGAACGGGAACCAATCCGCCAATATCCGTGCCGCGCTCGCGGATTTCGAACACTGGTACTCCGAAGCCCGGGGCTCCGGTTTTTGGACCCTGTTCGAGCAGCAGATGCCGGACACGGCCGTCGTCGACTTTTGAAGAATGGCATGTGGGGCCCAGCCGCAGAGACGCCGCGCCAATCTCGCCGATCGCCTTGAAGGCCGTGGACCGTTTGGTCGATCCCTGCATTGGCGCCGAGGTCCCGGCGACACGTTCGACCGCGTGGACGCAATGCCCGTGTCCGTAGCCTATCCGGACCGACCGGCGGAACGAACGGCACGCGTCCCGTGTTTTGGAGGATGCAACTCTTGCCTCCCCCATCATGACGCTTCTCGTCCAGCCGCGCTTGGTAAATGAGCCGTTTTCCGACCCGGTACTGCTTCTCGATTTCCGCTTCGGCGGTAAGGCAGTCCTTTTTGACCTTGGCGATCTGTCGGCGCTTTCGCCGCGTGAGATCCTGCGCGTTTCGCACATATTCGTGTCGCACATGCACATGGACCACTTCAGCGGGTTCGATCGTCTGCTCGGGGTGTCGCTCTATCGTGAAAAGCAGGTCCATATCATCGGCCCGCCCGGACTGGCGGATGCCGTCCAGGCGAAGCTGAGGGCCTACACTTGGAATCTCCTCAACGAACGGTCGCAGGACTTTACGATCTTCGCCTCTGATTGGACGGAAGAAGGCTTTGCCACTGCAGCCGTCTTCCGGGCGCGCAGGGCTTTCGTGCGGGAGAATTGGCAGAACGCAGACACTCAGTTCCCTTTGGACGATCCGGAGTTCACGATCGAAGCCGTCACGCTCGATCACGGGATTCCTTGCTTAGCCTTCGCCTTCCAGGAAAAGCTACGGGTCGACGTGCACAGGTCGCGCCTGGATGAACTCGATCTTACCGTCGGACCTTGGCTCACAAACGCCAAGCGGGCGGCGCGACGCGGCGCCGACGCGGCTACCGAGTTCACGCCGGATGTTGGCAGGAAGGTAACGCTTGGGGAACTGCTGCGGGCTAAGGCACTGGTCTGTGCGCCGGGTCAACGCATCGCCTATGCGACTGATTTGGCGTTCTGCTCGGACAATGTCACACGTCTATCCAACTTGGTGCGCGGCGCCGATGAGCTTTTCATCGAAGGCGGATTCCTGGAGGCAGACCGAGATCTCGCGGCGTCGAAGAAGCATCTGACCGCCGCGCAGGCAGGTGCGATCGCCAGGCAAGCCGGCGCGATCTCCGCCCACCAGATACACCTTTCGCCTCGGTATCTCGGACGCGAAGATGAGCTGCGGGCCGAATTCGAAGCTGGATTTCTCGGAGGTTCAGTTACCGCGAGATAAGGCTCGTTCCCCTCGTGAGGCCACTACTGTTGCGCCACGGTGGGAACAGGTAAGCCCGGCTTGCTTTTTGGGGTGGTGATTGAGGCTTGCAATCGGGCTATGCGCCGACTGACGGGCGGGGTCGACTGTCGACCGTGTGGAACTGATAGCAGGGTGCAAGGTGAGCGGTCGAATTTCGCTTCGTGATGCGTGGCTTGGCGAATGATCAAATGGATCGGCCGGCTATCGCCGCCATCACAAGCGGCACCAGAGCGACGCCAATCGGAACTTGTGCATTTGTCGCTGGTCCAAGAGACGAACAAGCGACGGACGAATCGGCTTCAAGCCAAGAGGATTTCGCCTTGCGGGCCTGGTATTTGTCTGACATAATTTACAGTCTCCTAATGTTGCAGTGGGTAATTGGGGCACGGTGATGGCGAAGGAATCTTCGAGTGCCGCTTCTGCGGCAAATAAAGCGGACGCAAATTTGATCGGTAATGCAGAGGGAAACGGGCTGAACTTTATGGCCCCCCAAGCGCGCGAGGGCGGGCCCGGCGGTGACGCTCCAGGTGTCGACAAGATACGCGATCTGCTGTTCGGCAATCAGATGCAGGACTATGATCGCCGCTTCTCCAAACTTGAGGAACGGTTCCTGCAGCGGTTCAAGGATGTCGAATCCGAGGCCAAGCGCAATCTTGAGACCTACGAGTCGAATGCCAAGAAGCAGGTTGACTCGCTGGCGACGCAGTTGCGGAACGAAAAAGATGCGCGAGCCGAGGCCGACAAGGAGATCGACCGCAATCTTCGCGATCAAAATCAGGCGCTTGAAAAGCAGGTGCGCGCTTTGTCTGATCAATTGAGCGAGCTCGAGCGCGAAATAGCGGATCGCATGAACAGAAGCGACCATTTGCTGCGCGAGGAAATCAAGCAAAAGAATGAAAGCGCTCAAATGCTGATGGAGAAGATCTTTTCCGACCTCAGCAACGTCAAGACCGACCGAAATCTTTTGGCCGGCCTGTTTGTCGAGGTCGCGAAATGTCTCAATCAGGATCCCGTCGGCAGCAAGGGCAATTCGGAGCGTGGTTGGAAAGTGAGTTGATCGGAAGTTGACGTCGAGCGTCGAACCAATCAGCCTTCCTAAAAAAGTAGCTTCGAACGATACCGGGATTGATCGCGAGGCTTTGGCCCGCCTTTTGGTGGAAATTGCCAAAAACGTCGATCCGGACAACCATGCGCTTTACGAAGGCGTTCCAGCCGCCGATCATCGGCTGGAAAGGCTTCGCCAACTGCTCGTCGGCCACGAAATCTCGGAGCTTTCACGCGTTACGCACCTGCTCGACGAACCTGAGCAGCTTGCGGCTGCGGTGGGGAGCGTTCTCCCTACCGCAGCCGCAGGGGCGTCTCTTGTGCAGCTCGGCGAGGCCCTTGCGCCAGCTGTCGAGAGGGCTGCGCAAAGGTCCATCCAGAAGAACCCCAGCGCGCTGACCGATATATTGTATCCGGTGTTTCTGCCGGCCATTCGCAAGTCGATCGGCGAAAAGATTGACCAGACCTTCCAGTCGCTGAATGAATCTTTAAGGCATATATTTACCTGGCATGGTCTCAAGTGGAGATTTGAGGCCTGGAGGACGGGAACAAGCTTCTCCGAAGTCGTTCTCAAGCATTCTCTCGTCTATCGCGTGGAGCATGTCTTTCTCATCAGCCGCAGTTCCGGGCTTTTGATCGCGCATGTAACAGCCGAAAACGCGACCAGCGAAGACCCACAACTGATTTCCTCGATGCTCAGCGCAATCCAGGATTTTGTGAAGGACTCGTTCAACGAGAAAGAAAACAGCGGCCTGGACACCATCCGGTTCGGAGAGCTTCGCCTCTGGTCGGAAGTCGGACCGTTTGCGACGTTGGTTGCGGTGATCAGGGGAAATCCGCCGGAGGAGCTGCACGAAATAATCCGCGACGTATTGCTTCGCATCCATGATCAGTCCTCGCAGGCTTTGGAGCGCTTCGACGGGGACACCTCGCAGTTGCCCGGCGTAGAGACCCAGTTGCAAACCTGCGTCGAGCTGCAGCATACGGATTCAAAAGAGGGATTCCCGTGGCTGGTGGTGACGGCAGCCCTGCTGATTCTGGCTGCGGCAGGCGCCTGGTTCTTTCTTTCCTGGCAAGCCGGGCAGCGCTGGCAGACCTATCTGTCGCGGCTGGCGACCCAGCCGGGGATCGTTGTTGCCGAACAAAAAATTCGCGGCGGCCAGTTCTACATTGCCGGCCTGAGAGACCCGCTCGCCGCCGACCCGCAGTCGCTGTTGTCGGGAACGGAGGTCGATCCCGCCCGCGTTCATTCAAACTGGCAGTTCTACCAAAGCCTCGAGCCGGAATTCGTGCTGAAGCGGCTGACGGCGTCGCTGGCGCCGCCGGATTCGGTACGACTCTCGGTCGTCGATGGTCGCATCGTCGCCGAGGGTGAGGCGACCACCACGTGGATCAACCGGGCGCGGGCCGCCGCCCAGCAGCTTTCGGCAGGCGGGCCGGTCTTCGACATCTCAGGGGTCCGCGATGTGAGCGCCGAGGAGCGCTGGCAGACCTATGTGTCGCAACTGGAAACCCAGCCTGGCATCATCGTCGCCGATCAGAATGTACGCGACGGCCAATTCTATATTACCGGTCTGAGAGACCCGCTTGCCGCCGATCCGCAGTCGCTGTTGGCCGGAACGCAGGTCGATCCCGCGCGTGTTCATGCAAGTTGGCAATTCTACCAGAGCCTTGAGCCACAGTTCGTGCTGAAGCGGTTGACGGCGTCGCTGGCGCCGCCGGGTTCGGTGCGGCTTTCGGTGGTCAATGATCGCATCGTTGCCGAGGGTGAGGCCACCACCGCTTGGATCAACCGGGCGCGGGCGGCCGCCCAGCAGCTTTCAGCAGGCGGACCGGTCTTCGACATCGCCGGGGTCCGTGATGCGAGCCCCGAGGAGCATTGGCAGGCCTATGTGTCGCGACTGGAGACGCAGCCCGGCATCATCGTCGCCCAACAGAATGTGCGCGATGGCCAATTCTATATTACCGGCCTGAGAGACCCGCTTGCCGTCGACCCGCAGTCGCTTCTGTCCGGGACGGAGGTCGATCCCGCTCGCGTTCATGCAAGCTGGCAATTCTACCAGAGCCTTGAGCCGCAGTTCGTGCTGAAGCGGCTGACGGCGTCGCTGTATCCGATGGATACAGTGCGCCTTTCGATCGTCAATGGCCGCATCGTTGCCGAGGGCGAGGCTCCCGACACCTGGATAGATCGGGCGCGCGCAGCGGCAAGACAGCTCTCAGTAGGAGGACCGGAGTTCGACATCTCCAAGGTTCGTGATGTGAGCCCCGATGCACGCGCGGCGGAGCATTGGCAGTATTATGTGTCGCGACTTGAGGCCCAACCGGGAATCATCGTCGCCCAACAAACGGCGAGGGGCGGACATTTCTACATTTCTGGTCTGAGAGACCCGCTCGCCGCCGACCCGCAGTCGCTGTTGTCGGGAACGGAGGTCGATCCCGCTCGCGTGCATTCACAGTGGCAATTCTATCAGAGCCTCGAGCCGGAGTTCGTGTTGAAGCGGCTGACGGCATCGCTGGCTCCGCCGGATACGGTACAGCTTACGATCATCGATGACCGGATCGTTGCCGCGGGTGAGGCTACCGTCACGTGGATCAACCGGGCGCGGGCCGCCGCGCAGCAACTTTCCACGGACGGAGTGGTGATGGATGTCTCACAGTTGCGTGAGCTGAACCTTCCAGAACTTAGTCGTCTGCGAGAGGCCATCCAGGCGACCGATATTTTCTTCTATTCCGGCAGAGTTGTCCCGGGACCAGAGCAGACGCCGGTTCTAGACAGACTGGCGGATCAGTTGAAGGAATTCGCCCAAAGTGCCCGCAAGTCAGGCGTAACAGCGAGGTTCATGTTGACTGGACATTCGGACGCCACGGGCCGTGAGACGGCCAACGCTTCGATCAGCGCCGCCCGCGCCGAGACAGTTCGTGCGCTTCTCAACAAGCGCGGCGTCGCTCCGGAGCTGCTGCTGGTTCGGGGCGCGGGCACCTTTGAGCCGGTGGTGCCTGATAGTCAAACCGGGAGCTCCACCAATCGCCGGGTTTCGATTACGGTGAACCTGGAATAGCGGGGAGCCCAGAATGCTGCAAAAAAAGATCTGCATGTTGGGCGGGTTCGGTGTCGGGAAGACGAGTCTGGTTCGCAGGTTCGTGCAAAGCATCTTTTCAGAAACCTACCTGACCACGGTTGGCGTGAAAATCGACAAGAAGAGTGTCGCGTTCCCGGACAAAACCGTGGATCTGATTTTGTGGGATTTGGCTGGCGAAGACGATATCGGTTCATTCCGCGTCAGCTATGTGCGAGGTGCGACCGGGCTCGTGCTTGTCGTCGATGGAACCCGGCCCGCCACTCTTGCCGTGGCGCTCACGCTGCGCGAGCGGGCCGAGGCCGAATTCGGCGCCATGCCGTTCGTATTGCTGTTCAACAAATCCGATCTGGCCGATCAGTGGGCAATACCGGATGGTGAGATTGACGAGCTGAGGCAACGTGGATGGCAAATCTATCTGACAAGCGCGCTTTCGGGCGAACACGTTGACGATGCGTTTCGTCAGCTTGCTTCGATGGTCGCCAAATAGACCATGCCCAAAGTGCCGAAAGAAGTCAGAAGCTGGATATACGATTTCTTCTATAATGAGCGCTCTGCCGCATATCTGAAAATTGACGCCCGGCAATGCATAGCCGCGATGGGCGGCAACATTGAACATTACGGACTCTCGTCGCTTCGCGTTGGCAAGCCCGTCGCCGATCAGCTTGAATTCATGGAAGGGTTGCTGCCTTGCCCGGAGCTTCCATATCATATGCCCATGATGGAACTGCCCGGTGGGCGTGTCGCGGACCTTCATCTTTTTGGCGACGGCGGCACGACGTGGCTGCTCTTTCTCGATGCCACTCCGGAACGCGACAACCGGCAGCGGCTTCAACAGAAGGCTTATGAAATGACGCTCCTGCAGGAGAGGGAACGTCAACTCAATGCGAAGCTGCAATCGACGAACGAGGCGCTGAGGGAGAGCCAGGAGGGCTTGTCGCGCGAATACCGGCGCGCCGAATCCCTGCTCCTCAACATTCTTCCGGCCTCGATCGCGGAGCGGTTGAAAGCGGACGAGCAAATTGCAGACAACCACGCGGAGGTGAGTGTGCTTTTTGCCGACATCGTCGGCTTTACCGAAAGAGCGCGAAGCGTCGGAGCCACGACGACGCTCGCTATTCTAAATTACTTCTTCAAGGCGGCGGATCTGCTCTCGGAACAACATGGCTGCGAAAAGATCAAGACCATCGGCGATTGCGTCATGGCGGTCGCTGGCCTGCCCACCGCGCGATCCGATCATGCGCAGGCCCTTGCGAACTATGCGCTCGAGCTGCGGGAGGCGGCCAGGCGCGAGCGCTTTGCGGGCGAACCGCTAGGACTGAGAATTGGAATTCACTCTGGACCGATCGTGGCGGGCGTCATAGGCAAAAGGCGGTTTGTCTATGACCTGTGGGGCGACACCGTCAATCTCGCCGCGCGCATTCAAAAGGCCGCGGAGCCCGATGAAATCCGTATTTCGGATGCAACCTACCAATTGCTCGGACCGGATTTTGCTTGCGACCCGCTCGGGGAAACGGAATTGCGTGGCACAGGTCGTGTGCGAATGTGGCGGCTCCGCGGCTGATTTGCCGTGCTTCGCGGGCGGAACCCAAACCACCTGCGCTTACCAGACGGATGCCACAAGCTCCTGTCCTAATTATTTGTCTTATGCGTGTCGTTTTCGCAAAACCGCTGCACATTTTTGCGCGACATGCATTGCGGCGTGCGAAAGGGAGTTGGCACGCAATCGCGGCTATCCCCGCATAATGCGATAAACGGTTGCATCACCCTCCACGCCTCGAAGAGGCGCGTCAAAGGCCACGACATGATGGCCGGCGAGCATGTCGCTGACCCCGGGCGCGGAATAGAGTGCCTCGGAAATGCAGATCTGTCCGGCTTCCGCCAAGGACTGCACGCGCGCGGCGACATTCACGGTCTGGCCGAAATAGTCGAGGTTGTCGTTGAGCGTCACGGCGATCGACGGTCCACAATGTGCACCGATCTTGAGGATGATCCCTGGTCCGTCATGATCGCCGTTGAAGCGATCGATTTCTTCAAAAATGTGGAGTGCAGCCGAAATCGCATTCGACGGCTGCGAGAATACAGCCATCACCGCATCCCCAATCGTCTTGACGACCGCCCCGGAATGTTGCCGAACCGCCGCGTTGACCAGGGCGAAATGCTCGCGGACCAAAGCATAGGCGTTGAGGTCACCCAGGCGCTCATACATGGCGGTCGAACCCTTGAGGTCGGTGAACAGGAAGGTGATCTGCCGGATGCCGAGCCCCTCCTTCTCGTCGACACGTTCGGACCGGAAGAGCTGGCGGAAGGTCTGCCGCGCAAGCAGCGCTCCACCGGAAACATAAGGGTCGAAATCGAGCGCCGGCTTGGTCGTCAGCGCGACAAGTTCCGGCGGCCAGTTGATGACAAGCAACGAACCTCGCACCGGCCCCCTATTCGTCACCTCGACGACAACCGGACCAGGCGGCACAGCGGGCAACGCCGGCAAGAAGCGTTTGCCGTCATAATCGATCTTCAGAAATGTCGGCGCCAACACCGGATCACCTGATATTGGGAGAGCGAATGCGGCCTGTGTCTGCACGTTGACGCCCGAAAGGGCGCCCGGCCCGAGGTCGGCGCGGAGCACTGTAGTGGTGCCGGGCGGCAGGAACGTCATGCCCCGAACGAAGCCGCGCAGAACGTCAAGAAAGCGAACGTCTCGCCCCGGTAGCCGCCCATCAGGTCCGAAGTGGAGTTTCCAGTGAAAGTCCTCGACAGAGAGGTTTTCGGGATCATGGTGCGGCAGGCGCCGTAACTTCGGCGATACCGAGAAGGTGACCTCGATGAAATCGTCGAGGTCGGTGTCGCCGGATACGTCGCACAGGCCACAGACGTAGTGGGTCTTCAGCGTGCGCAGGGCGCCGAAGCTGTCGAGCACCATCCCGGACTGCGGACAGAGCACGTCCCAGCTCATGTCGAACAAGCCGCAGCGAGCGGCATGTAGGAAGAGGTCGATTGCTTCAGGCTCGGCGATTGCGCGGTCGCGAGCAAAGGCCAGCGGATTGACGCGATAGAGCGAGTGGTCGTCGGCGCTCCTGATCAGCGTCTCGAATTTCGAGATGACGCGTGGGCTCCAGGCTCGCGCTTGCTCCACCTTGGTCATCTTGCTTTCGAGAAGGCGATCGTCGACTACCGTCACGCCGGATCCTCAACCTTGCCTCGTGACAGCCTACTAAAAAACCAGCACGATGCGAATGGATTGAATCCTTTGGC
Source organism: Mesorhizobium sp. WSM4906 (assembly GCF_029674625.1). Classification (NCBI taxonomy): domain Bacteria; kingdom Pseudomonadati; phylum Pseudomonadota; class Alphaproteobacteria; order Hyphomicrobiales; family Phyllobacteriaceae; genus Mesorhizobium; species Mesorhizobium sp. WSM4906. The sequence goes on along the minus strand of NZ_CP121355.1, from coordinate 6,500,692 downwards.
GTACGAGAGTCTCGGCGCGTAGCGCACCGGAGCGGCCGCTGCATCAGTTTGAAATTTCGAATCGTTAAATGCGATAGAGGCGACACCGTTGCCGAAATTCGGTGGGCTGATATGAAAGACGGATGAGAAAACCCGACCGACCAACGATGAAGGGCGCTCTGATCGCGCTTGAGCTTGCCAGCATCGTTCTCGTTGCCAATTCCCGCTGGACAGGCGGGATTAATTTTACGAATCGCATCGTAGACCGGGTCCATGACCCATAGACCTGGTTGGGCCGAATTGGCTCTAATTGTATTCGCTATCGTAACAATGCCGCTCTGGATGCTCTATAGGGGACGATAAAAGGGCTGAGGGACTCCACACCCCCTGTAGCAAGTCGGACAGGCCGGTAGACCCGGGATGGTTTCGAAGCCTGCGGGATCGCCCACTGTGCTCAACACGAGAATTCTAGAAGACGTTCAAAAATGACCCAGCACGTACCAGACGCTCGAATTCTCATGTACAGCCACGACACGTTCGGGCTCGGCCACTTGCAGCGCTGCCGGACGATCGCGCATTCGCTGGTCGAGGATTTCCGCGGACTTCAGGTGCTGATCATTTCAGGCGCGACCATCGCCGGCGCCTTCGACTACCGCGCCCGCGTCGACTTCGTGAAGATTCCCAGCGTCATCAAGTTGCGCAACGGCGAATACAACTCGCTGGAAAAGGATATCGATCTGGACGAGACGCTAAGGATGCGCCAGTCGATCATCCGCCACACAGCCGAGACCTTCCGGCCGGATATTTTCATCGTCGACAAGGAACCGCTTGGCCTGCGCGGTGAGATCGAGGACACGCTGTCCTATCTCAAGACACGGGGCACCACGCTCGTGCTTGGCCTGCGTGAGGTGATGGATGCGCCGCATCTGCTCGAAGCAGAGTGGGCACGCAGGGATGTGATGCGCAAGATAGGCCTGTTCTATGACAGGGTCTGGGCCTATGGCCCGCCGGATTTCTACGATCCGTTGACCGGTCTGGACGTGCCGCCGGCTGTCAGGGCAAAGATGAGGTTCGTCGGTTTCCTGCAACGGAGCCTGCCGCGGAACGAGTTGCCCGGCCACCGCCCCGAGGGCGAGTACATCCTCGTCACCACCGGTGGCGGCGGTGACGGCGCCGAACTGATCCACGACGTCATCGACGCCTATCAGCAGGATCCGCGATTGCAGCACAGGGCGCTGATCGTGCTTGGGCCTTACATGCCGGCGCGCAAACGCAACAAGCTGCTCAGGAAGGGGGCCAAAATCCCCTACATCAAGATCATCGAGTTCGACAATCGCATGGAAGACCTGATTGCCGGCGCCAAGGCGGTGGTGGCGATGGGCGGTTACAACACCTATTGCGAGATACTGTCTTTCGACAAACCAGCGCTGATCGTGCCGCGCGTCGAGCCCCGCGAGGAACAACTGATCCGCGCTCGGCGCGCCGCCGAACTCGGCCTCATCGAGATGCTGTTGCCGGATGAAGCCAAGGATTCCCAGCGGTTTGCCGATGCGCTGGTGGCGCTGCCGGAGCGACCCCGCCCATCACAGAGCAATCCGCATCTGACGCTGGAAGGGCTGCCTCATATTTCAGAAATCGTCGCGGAACTGCTCGACCGGCGGGCCGGCCATCACCTTTCGGTCATCGAGGGAATGAACTGAATTGCAGCGTCGCAAGATCGTCGTGGTTCTGAAGGGCTATCCGCGGCTGTCGGAAACCTTCATCGCGCAGGAACTGCTCGGTCTGGAGCGCGCCGGGTTCGACCTGGTACTCGTCGCGCTCAGGCGGCCGACCGACGCAAAACGCCACCCCGTGCATGACGAGATCAAGGCGCCCGTCCATTATCTGCCGGAATATCTGCATCACGAGCCGCTGCGCGTGGTTCGCTCGCTGTTTGTTCATCTGCTGCGGCCGGGCTTCTGGCGGGCGCTCGGATCGCTGGCTGCCGATATCCCCCGCGACTTTACGCGCAATCGCTTGCGCCGCTTCGGGCAAGCGCTCGTGCTGGCTGCCGAATGGCCGCAAGACGCGGGATGGCTGCATGCGCATTTCGCGCACACGCCGGCATCGGTGACACGCTATGCCAGCCAGCTTCGTAGCCTGCCCTGGAGTTGCTCGGCCCATGCCAAGGACATCTGGACTTCGGCGGACTGGGATCTGGCGGGCAAGCTTTCCTCGGCGCGCTGGACGGTCACTTGCACGAAAACAGGCTTCGACCGTCTGAAAGAACTCGCCAACGGCAACTCGTCCGTGCATCTGAGCTATCACGGGCTCGATCTTGATCGCTTCGGCAGTTTCGGCGGGGCGCGAATGCAGCACGACGGCTCGGCGCCGGATCAACCGGTTATCATTCTAAGTGTCGGACGTGCCGTCGAAAAGAAAGGTTACGACATCTTGCTGAAGGCCCTTGCCCTCTTGCCGGGCGATTTGGCGTGGCGTTTCGAGCATATCGGCGTCGGCGAGGAACTGGAAAAGCTGAAGGCACTGGCGCAAAAGCTCGGATTGGATGGTCGTGTCACTTGGAAAGGCGCGCTGGGGCAGAAGGAGGTGCTTGAGCACTACCGCTGCGCCGACATCTTCGCCCTGGCCTGCAGGATCACCGCAAATGGCGACCGGGACGGCCTGCCGAATGTTCTGGTGGAGGCGGCTAGCCAGCGGCTTGCCTGCGTGTCGACCGATGTTTCCGGCGTGCCGGAGCTTTTATTGGCGGATGAAACCGGGCTGCTGGTTCCGACGGAAGACCCGGTGGCCCTGGCACGGGCGCTGGAGCGCCTGATCCGTGATCCCGTGCTGCGCGCCCGCCTCGGCGACGCCGCGGAGCAGCGCGTGCGCGGCAATTTCGATCATACGGCAAGCATTGGACAGCTCAAGGAACTGTTCGAGCGCGAGTGGGGGGCCGCCGGTTGAAGCGGCTGCGCGCCTTCCTCTATGTCCAACACCTGCTCGGTATCGGCCATCTCGCGCGCTCCAGCCGTATTGCGGCGGCCTTGGTCGATGACGGCTTCGAAGTAACCGTCGTGACCGGCGGAGCGCCGATCGCCGGGTTTCCGGGACCGGGGGTAAAATGTGTAACCCTGCCACCCGTCACCTCTGGTGATGAAGGATTTTCCGGACTTGTCGACCTGCAAGGCAAACCCATCGACGATGATTTCAAGAAACAGCGTTCCGAGATGCTGCTGCGGGCATTCCGGGACTGCAGGCCTGATATCGTCATTGTCGAGGCGTTTCCATTTGGACGCCGGCAGATGCGCTTCGAACTCTTGCCGCTGATCGATGCCATCGACGCGACGTCGCCCAGGCCGCTGCTGGCGACGTCCGTTCGTGATATCCTTCAGGAGCGCGTCAAACCGGGCCGAAACGAGGAAACGGTCGATCTCGTCAACAGGCATTTCGACCTTGTCATGGTCCACGGCGATCCGACTTTCGCTACCATCGACAAGACATTTCCACTGGCCGGAGCGATCAGGGCCGAGGTCACCTACACTGGGCTCGTTGCTGCGCCTCCACCGCCCGCGACCACCGAGCGCTTCGACGTTCTGGTGTCGGTCGGTGGCGGGGCTGCCGGACGGAGTCTCGTCAACTCCACCATCGCAGCGGCGCGGAATGCCAACAACGGTTGGAAATGGTGCTTGATCACCGGTCCGAACCTGCCGAAAGACGAGTTTGACGCGATCGCGCGCGATGCCACCCCGGGTCTGTCCGTCTTCCGGTTCCGCGAGGATTTCGCCAGCCTGCTGACCGCCGCCCGCCTGTCAGTCTCGCAAGCGGGTTACAACACGGTCTGCGATGTCCTGCGCGCGGGTTGCCGCTCCCTGCTCGTTCCATTTGCAGCCGGCGGGGAAACCGAACAAACGGTTCGCGCCCTGATGCTCGAGGAACTCGGTCTTGCAACGGTGCTGATGGAAAAGGACCTAACGCCTGAAGGTTTGGCGCAAGCGATCGAGCAGGCGCTTGTGGGTCCGAGGCCATCCGCGCATCGTCTCGATCTGGAAGGCGCGCATCATTCGGCGCAAATCCTGCGCGAGCGGCACCGAACATGGTCCCTGAAAATGGGATCCGGTTTCGGTAAGGTTCATGATCAGATTGTCGATTGTTCCTAGAGCGAAGCGCTTCAGGTTCTTGTTTTATGCATGTCGTTATCCCAAGACCGCCGCGCGTTTTTGGGCGAAATGCATCAAACAGTTCCAATCAGCATGAAGCGCGTGTAATTTTTTGTCGGCAGTTCGCCGGAGAACCGCACCTCCCGTAGCGCCGCCATTGCTTCGAAGGCAGAAAGTGAAGCAACGCAGTTGATGTGCGTCGGCTCGCTGAAATAATCGTTGGATTGCAGCAATACGTTCGTGCCCCGAGGAATGAGAGCAAGCCAGGCGCGCAGGTCGGCTATGTGTTCGCAGCTCGTATTGACGATCAGGTCGGACCGCCCGGCTGCATAGTCGAGTGCGTACATATCTGCCGTCAGCGCCCGGAACCGGTCGCCGGCTTCCCGATTGAGGGTCCGGGCGACCGGCGCGACTTCGGGGTCGATATCAATGCTATCGACAGCCGCGATGTCGAAGCGGGCATCGTTGAAAAGCATCGCCGGCAATACGCCGTACCATCCACCCAAAACCCATATGCGCCCGAACCGGCCGCCACAGCTTTCGAACAGCCTGTCGAGCGCCCACATCTTGCAGGCGACCTGCTTGTGATTGAAGGCGTTGGCGATGTCGGCCGTCGGATGCTTGGCGATAACGCGCGCCAGCCCTGCCACGAGAGGGTGGTTGACATAGGCGGCAATTCCCCGCGTGAGATCCAAGGCTTGCTCGTGCCCGTCCATGCCGGCATTGCGTGGTTGCGTGACATCCATCATATTCGTCTTGTATTTCGGGATTTCGGGCGACACAACGCAATCTTGCCCCGCCAAGCCGCCTCGCAGGCTTCGAAGGTATCGCCGGCGATGATAGCCGATGCGCCGCTCACCAGCTGATGCTTTTACTTTGTTCCTTAAACTGAAGGTCCACAGTCGCATATGGAACCCAGCCTAGCCCGCTATATCTGGACGCACACCAAGAAGCAGCAGCTCTGGATACTGATTATCGTCTTGCTTTCGATGATCCCGTATTTCATGTCCTTCGACCTGCCGAAGCTGATCGTCAACGGCCCGATCCAAGGCCGGGGCTTCGAACAACCGGGCGCGACCCAGCCCTTCATGAAGCTGCACTATAACCTGCCGTTCATCGGAGAGGTCCAGTTCTTCCCCGGTTTTCAGCTCGACCGGACGGCGACGCTGTTCGCCCTGAGCCTCGTGTTCCTCCTGCTCGTCATCATCAACGGCCTGTTCAAACTCTACATCAACACCTACAAGGGCCGGCTCGGCGAACGCATGCTGCGGCGTATCCGCTTCGATCTGGTCGATCGTGTGCTGCGGTTCCCGCCCCGTTACTTCAAGCGCGTGAAATCCGCCGAAGTGGCGACCATGGTCAAGGACGAGGTCGAACCGCTGGGCGGCTTCATCGGCGATGCCTTCCTGCAGCCGGTACTGCTCGGCGGCCAGGCGCTGACGGCCATGCTGTTCATCCTGGTCCAGAACTTCTGGCTCGGAATGATAGCGGCCGTGATCGTGGCGATCCAGATCGTGCTCATCCCGCGAATGCGGCGCCGGCTGATCGTACTCGGGCGCAAACGGCAGCTGACGGCGCGCGCGCTTTCGGGCCGGGTCGGCGAAATCGTCGACGGCATCGGCGCGGTCCACGTCCACGATACATCAAACTACGAGCGCGCCGACATTGCTGCCCGGCTCGGGCTCATCTTCAAGATACGCTTCGACCTTTACCAATGGAAATTCATGGTGAAGTTCCTCAACAATTTTCTCGCGCAGGTCACGCCCTTTCTGTTCTACATGGTCGGCGGGTATCTGGTTATCCAGGGGCGGCTGGACGTCGGCCAGCTCGTGGCCGTGATCGGCGCCTACAAGGATCTGCCCGGCCCGATGAAGGAACTGATCGACTGGGATCAGGATCGGCAGGATGTCCAGGTCAAATATCAGCAGGTCGTCGAACAGTTCACCGTCGAGGGTCTCATTGCGCCGAGAATCGGGGCATTGACGATCGACGATCCTGGTCCGATGACCGACCCGCTGTCGGCGATCAGCCTGTCCATGGCAGACGATGGCGGTGCAATGCTCCTCGACCGTATCTCCCTCCAGGTCAAGCCGGGCGAGACGGTGGCGCTGGTCAGTACCGCAACAGGTGGGGCGGAGGCGCTTGCGGAGGCTTTCGCGCGGCTGAACTGGCCGGAAAGCGGAAGGGTCGCTTCGGGCGCCGACGACCTGCTTGAACTCCCCGAGGCAGTGACTGGACGGCGCATGTCCTATGCGTCGTCGGATGTTTTCCTGTTCCAGGCAAGCCTCCGCGACAATCTGCTCTACGGGTTGAAGCATGCGCCGCTGACATCGGTGACTTATGACGGTGCCGCGGCAGACCAGCACCGCTGGAACATCAACGAGGCGCGCCGGTCGGGCAATTCGGATATCGATATCAACAGCGACTGGATCAACTATGCTTCCGCAGGCGCCACCGGTCCGCACGACCTCTTTGAAGCTGTACGCCGCGTGCTCGACGCGGTTGTTCTGTCGCGCGACATTCTGGATCTTGGCTTGCGCTCCACGGCCGACCTCAAGCGTCACACGGAGCTTGCCAGGCGTATCGTCGAACTGCGCGCGGCGCTGCGAGCCCGGCTGGAACACGAAGGGCTGAGCGGGCTGGTGGTTCCTTTCGAACCAGGCGCCTACAACAAGGAAGCAACGATCGGCCAGAACCTGCTCTTCGGCGCGGCCGCCGGCCCGGAGCTGGCCGACAGGGGGCTGGCGGCAAATCCCTATTTTGCTTCCGTGCTGAGGCAATCCGGCCTCGATCGCACGCTCTACGAAATGGGCATGGAGATCGCCGAACAGGCGATCGAGCTGTTTGCCGACCTGCCGCCCGACCACCAGTTCTTCCAGCAACTCACCTTCATGAGCGCCGAAGAGATACCCGCCTACGAGACCTTGCTGCAAAGGCTCAAGAACCGCCCCTACGAGGCGGTTCCGGAAAACGACCGCGCCATGATCGTCACGCTGAGCTTCGCCTATATCGAACCCCGGCACCGCTTCGGCCTGCTGAGCGACGAGCTGATGAACAAAATCGTCGCCGCGCGCAACCAGTTCTATGAAGACCTGCCGCCCGAGCTGCAAAACGCGGTCGAACGGTACGATCCTGCCAAATACATTGCCGCGGCTACCGTCATGGACAATGTCCTGTTCGGGCGTCTGGGCAGCAATCATCCCGACGCGCCGGACCGCATACGCTCGATCGTCTATGACATTCTTGATGAACTGGGGCTTTACGCCGAACTGCTGGATGTCGGTTTGGACTTCAACGTCGGCGCAGGCGGCAGGCGGTTGACCGGTGGACAGCGACAGAAGCTCGATGTTGCCCGGGCCTTGCTCAAGCGTCCCGATTTTCTCATTCTCAACCGGCCGCTGTCGGCGCTCGACCAGCGCGTACAGGACAAGGTGCTGCAAAACGTGCTCGAGGAAGCAAGACGCGACGGCCGTTCGCCGGCAATTGTGTGGGTCGTGACGAATCCGGCAATGGCGATGATGTTCGATCGCGTTGTCGTCTTCGACTCGGGTCGTTTGGTGGAAGACGGAACACACGAGGGACTTTTGACAGGGGACGGTATTTTCAAGGAACTGCTGTCATAGAGCATTGGACACTCAGATGGGATCATTCTGCCGGTGGGAACTTGCCGCGAGGTCAAGGGATTAAGGTTTCCAACGGATCGGGCTCGCCACGTTTCGCGTGGTTCGTCCCGCTATCCGCAAGCAGAATTGATTCCATCTGGGCGTCGGTTGTTCTAGTCTCGCGGACGTAAATGTTGGGAAGGTTGCGACAATGCTGCTCAAGGATGAGGTTGGAATGCTGCAACGCGTTCCCTTGTTCTCCGGCATAGAGCTGGCAAAACTCAAGCTGCTTGCGTTCACATCCGATCGCGTAAGCTACAGTGCCGGCCAGATCCTTTTCCGGCAGGGCGACGAGGGAGATGCCGCCTATGTCATCCTTTCAGGCAAGGCGGATATTTTGGTCGATTCCGACAGCGGACCGATAAAAGTTGCCGAACTGGTGCCAAATTCGATCGTTGGCGAGATCGCCATATTGTGCAACAGCAGTCGCACCGCCACCGTCAGAGCCGCGAGTCCGCTGGAAGCCTTGAGAATCCGAAAAGATCATTTCCTAAGGCTTATGAGGGAGTTCCCGGACATGACCATCGAGATGGTGCGGGTCCTCGCCGATCGCCTGAGCCATACTACCGCAGATCTGATCGACGCACGGAGCGCCAAGTAACCAGCGCCGCGCGCCTAATCCTCGCCGTCGTGACGACGCCGGCTAGCATGGGTGACTGGACCGCGAAGGAGCAGCATGGAGGACGACGTTTTCCTGGTCAGGTTTTGGGGGGTGCGCGGCAGCATTTCGGTATCGGGGCCAGAATTCTCCCGCTATGGCGGCAACACGATCTGCATTGAGATGCGATGCGGCGAGCACACGCTTCTGTTCGACGCGGGCTCCGGCCTGCGACCTGCCGGCGGGGCGCTTCGGGCGTCGGGCGTGACCGATTTCGACCTGTTTTTCACCCATTGCCATTACGATCACATCATCGGGCTGCCGGCCTTCAAGCCGATCTACGACCGGAGCGTCAAAGTCAGGCTCTGGTCCGGCCATCTTGCAGGGCGCATGACGACCCGGCAGATGGTCGATGAGTTCATGCGGCCGCCGTGGTTCCCGGTGACGCTCGATATCTGCAAGGCAAGCATCGACTGCCGGGATTTCATATCCGGAGACGTGCTTCGGCCGCGGGAAGGGGTGGTGGTTCGAACCGGCAGTCTTAACCATCCGGGCGGCTGCATAGGCTACCGGGTCGAATGGGGCGGCCGCGTCGTGGCGGTGATCACCGACACCGAGCACGAGCCGGGCAAACTCGATCAGGCGGTGCTCGGCCTGATCGTAGATGCCGACCTCGTCATCTACGATTGTGCGTACACCGAGGAGGAAATGGAACGCCGCCACGGTAACGGGCACTCGACATGGCAACAGGGCGTCAAGCTCTGCGAGGCAGCCGGTGCGCGGGGGCTTGCGCTGTTTCACCACGATCCGGCACGCACCGACAAGGAACTGGACGAGATCGAGAAACTGGCCAAGGAGAGATTTGCCGGAGCTTTTGCCGCGCGGGATGGCCAGACTCTCAAATTTCCAGTCTCATTGCACAAAAAGCGCTGAGCTATTTTCCTCTGGCAGCGCTACGCCCGATCAATGTCCTGATCGGAAGCCATGCGCAGGCTTCAGTCTGTGCGGTGACTGTGAACAGCCGTTCGAGGAAAAGCCAGGCCGATTCATCATGTACGAGATGGTGGGTGAGCAGGCCGACTGGTTCGCCGCCGTCGAATGCGTTCCGCAATTGCGCGATGATGGTCTGAACCAATATGCCGTGATCGCGGCAGCCGCGCGTGCCATGCCAATCCATGATGTCGACATTGGTGTTGACGACCGTCAGCGAAGCCGGCCTCGGCGGCCCAAAGACCGACAATGCCGCAAATCCTATCGATTCAAGGTCGGAAACCAAGCCGGCGTCGATCCTGTTCCAGGGTGGCACCAGCATCGGAACGGCACGTGCGCCGTGAAGGCCGGTTACGTGCGACAGCCCGCGAGCCAGATCATCGAGCACCGCCTCGCGTGGCCGATGCGCGCCGAGCTCCTGCTTTTTCTGGCCCTTCGGCGCATGATTTCGGTGAGCCCAGCCATGGATGGCGACCGTGGCATGCGGCGCCTCGTCAAGCCGAACGACAAGCTTCTCATCAGTCAGGGCCGGAATGACGGCCAGAGTGACCGGAACCGCGGATTCACAGGTGAGGGCGAGCAGTCGATCAAGCGCAGGCGTCGGATCCACGGCGTCATCGTCACGTAGCCAGAACTCAGCCTTGCGGTCCGCCCGTTGCCAGCACGCCAGTTCTTCCACCAAGAGTTGCCAGATCTGATCGGACGTCATGAAACTGGGATCTTCGCAAGAAGTTCGGCCAGACGCACCGCTGCAGCATTGAGGGAACGTTCTTCGAGGATGAGACGTCTGGCTTCCGCGGCCATGATGGTTCTTTCGTCGTTACGCACCAGAAGCCTTTCAATGGCAGACGCGAACGCCGCCACATCGCCGGGCGGGGTAAGAAACCCGGCCTGGCCATCCCGCACGACCTCTGGCACGCCGGCGATGTCCTGAGCCACCACCGGAAGGCCGGCGGCCTGCGCTTCAAGATAGGCAACTCCATAGGCCTCGCCATAACCCGGCCAGACGTAAATTCCCCCACTGTAGAGGACATCCGGCACGGCGGCTGGCTCGATCGCACCGAGCCATTCGATACGGTCGGCGGGCAAGCCGGCGAATTGCGCTTTGACCTCTTCACGAGCGGGCCCGTCCCCGACAACCGACATGGTCCAGGTGAGATGGCCGATCGAACCGAGCGCTTGCGCCAGCATGCGGTAGCTGGCGACTTTGTCGCCCGGGCGCATCATGGCGACGGTAACGAGGCGCGTCGGACAACCCCGTGCCGGTGTTTCCCTGAATAACGACGTGTCGATGAAGGGCGGCAGCATGCCGAGAGCGGCGCCGGGTATCGCATCTGCCAGTCCCTGACGATCCCTTTGCGTGAAGCAGATGTTCAGCGCCGCTTGTTCGACGGCCCGTGCCACCAACGCTTGCGTGTCGGCCCACAAACCGGCGTTGCGTCGCCTCGAATAGGAAGCTTCCGCTGTCACATAGGGGACAGCAAAGGCCGACGCCAGCCCGGGCCCGATCAGGTCGGGCGCCTTGTAGTAGGGATGGTAGGTAAACCAGAGATCGGGCTTGCCCTCACGATCCCAAAGCTTTGTCAGTCGCGCGGCTTCCTCTTTGGCTTCGATCTTAAGCGCATCGAAACTTTTTGGCTCCGGTTCGCGTAGATAGAAGCGTAGTTCGGATGCTAGTTCGACGCTATGCCCTCCATGCTCCAGCGCCTTGATCAGCGTCCTTGCCATCTGGCGGTCGCCGGAGGCAACGGAATGATTGGGTGACTTCAGCGGCGCATAGAAGGCAATTCGCATCGCCGGACCCTATCATCGGAAAGCCGGCGCTAGTCAATTTCGAAGCATGATCGACTTCACTCTTCAAGCAGGGGAATGTGCTATCTGATGCTCATGGAAACAGCTGCCGCGTCCGATCCGTTTGTCGCTTCCCTGCCGGTCTTCGCAAAGTTCGAAAGCGTCGCCGATATCGACAACTACCGACCTCTCCCCGATGGCTGGGCGCTGGCCACCGCCGACATCGTCGGCTCGACCAAGGCGATCAAGGCCGGGCGCTATAAAACCGTCAATATGGCCGGTGCCAGCGTCATTTCGGCGCTGCTCAATGCGCTGGACCGGCAAGATCTTCCGTTTGTCTTCGGCGGCGACGGTGCGCTCGTGGCGGTTCCCGGCTCGGCGCTGGAGATCACCCGCAACGCGCTGGCGGCCGTCCAGAGATGGGTGGCGGACGAACTGGACCTAACCTTGCGTGCCGCAATCGTGCCGATAAAGGACATAAGAGCGCAAGGCCTCGACGTTCGCGTGGCGAGGTTCCAGGCGTCCGAAGCGGTCCTCTATGCCATGTTCGGCGGCGGCGGCAGCAGTTGGGCGGAAGCCGAGATGAAAGCGGGGCGCTACCGGATCGATCCTGCGCCCGCCGGCGCGCGGCCGGATCTGACCGGCCTCTCCTGCCGATGGAACCCGATCGAAGCCCGGCACGGGGAAATCGTCTCGATCATAGCAATCCCGGGGGCGTCGCGCGACTTGCGCGGTTTTCAGTTTCTGGTTTCCGACATCATCGCACTAGCCGGCAGGCAGGAGCGCGATGGCCACCCGGTGCCGGTGAACGGGCCGGACTACAGTTTGATACCCGCCGGTCTTGATATCGAGGCGCGGGCCACGGCGTCGGCAGGACGGCGGTGGCTGGCGAAGCTGTGGGTGATGTTCCTGATGACGCTTACGGCTGTCACCGATCGATTTGGCTGGACGATCGGCGGTTTCGATCCGAAGGTCTACAAACGCGACGTGGCCAGCAATTCGGATTTCCGGAAGTTCGACGACGGCTTGAAGATGACCATCGACGTTGACGCGGATGTGTTGCAACGGATCGAGAACCGGCTGAAGCAGGCGGAAGAGGCGGGCATCTGCAACTATGGCCTGCACCGCCAGAAATCGGCCTTGATGACATGCCTGGTCGCTTCGCCGCTGCAGCGCGATCACCTTCATTTCATCGATGGCGCGGCCGGCGGCTATGCGATGGCTGCCGCAAGCCTGAAGGCGAAGGTGCCGGCTTGATGACGGCTTGCGGAAACCGATCTTCCGCAATATGCCTCGGCCATGGTCTTGGGACCAAGTGAGCTTCGGCATGCGAGCGGACAGCCTGTCCGAATTGACGGGAAGCAGATTTTTGGACGCCTCAGGATCGATATATGACCGTCTTCTGAACCGGATTTCGACGCGCGCCGCGCAGGTCGGCGTGATCGGACTGGGTTATGTCGGGTTGCCGCTGGCGGTTGCGATCGCGCGAGCCGGCTTTCCGGTTTCCGGCTTCGACATCGAAGCCCAGAAGGTCGAGAGCCTGAATAACGGCCAATCCTACATCGAGGCGGTGACGTCGACAGCCCTTGCCGGCCAGGTGGCGAGCGGACGATTCCGTGCCACTGCGGATTTTGCCGAACTGGCCGTCTGCGAGGTCATCATCATCTGCGTTCCGACGCCGCTGACGAAAAACCGTGAGCCGGATCTCTCCTTTGTCAGGAACACGGCAGGCACCATTGCGAAACATCTGCGTCCCGGCCAGCTCGTCGTGCTGGAATCGACTACCTATCCCGGCACCACCGACGACGTGATCAAGCCCATACTGGAAGAAACCGGCCTGCAGTCGAAGATAGACTTCTTCCTCGGCTTCTCGCCCGAACGCGAGGATCCCGGCAACCGCAGCTTTGAGGTCGCGACGATCCCCAAGGTCGTGGCAGGCGACGGCATTGAAGCGGCGACGCTCGTGCAGGCTTTCTATCAGGGCGTGGTCAAGACCGTCGTTCCGGTTTCCTCGACGGCGACAGCGGAGGCGGTCAAGCTGACGGAAAACATCTTCCGCTCGGTCAACATCGCCCTCGTCAACGAGCTGAAGGTCGTTCTCGGCGCGATGGGCATCGACATCTGGGAGGTGATCGAGGCGGCAAAGAGCAAGCCCTTCGGCTACATGCCTTTCTATCCTGGCCCCGGACTTGGCGGGCACTGCGTTCCGATCGATCCCTTCTACCTGACGTGGAAGGCGCGCGAATACGAACTGCCGACCCGCTTCATCGAGCTGGCGGCAGAGATCAACACGGCCATGCCGCGTCATGTCGTCGATGAACTCGCGAAGGCGCTGGACCGGCGCTGCGGCAAGGCGCTCAGCCGCTCGCGCATTCTCATCATCGGGCTCGCCTATAAGAAGAATGTGCCCGACATCCGCGAAAGCCCCTCATTGCGGCTCATTGAACTCATCGAGGAATGGGGCGGCAAGGCGGAATTCCATGACCCGCATGTTACCGAGATCCCGACCACCCGGGAGCATATGGCGATCAAAGGGCGCCGCTCGGTCGAATTGACCAAGGCAGCCTTGAAGGATTTCGATGCTGTCGTCGTTGCAACCGACCACGACGCGATCGACTATCAGACGATCGCTGATCACGCCCTTCTGATCGTCGACACACGCAATGTTTTTGGCCGTCTCGGGCTGGTCCGAGAGACGGTGGTGAAGGCTTGACGGCGTCTGAGCCGGCGAATTTTTGCCAGTGTCAGGATCGTGGTTGCACTCTGCCGGCTGCCTCGCCACATAACGCAAGCAGAACACAGATGCATTTACGCCTTCTTCTTGGCTGCAACGATAGTGATCCGGGAAATGCTTCGCCGCTTTTGCCGCCGAGGCCGGCCTCGTTGACTTCGGGTATCTTATCGTGGCGTCGTTGGCGGACTGTGTTATGGCAGAACAGAGGGTAATGGCTCCGTCTTCGACGGGTTTCGAGATAGCATGAGCACATCGCAAGCAGAAATTTCCGCCATTCTCATGGATAAGGTTGCCGATTGGCTGACCCACTCGGCACTGGCGGGCAACGACCTGGAAACATTGGTAAATGGCTTTTGCGAACGGCTGGCTGCTGCCGGCCTGCCGCTGAAGCGGGTGCATTTGAGCTTCTCGATGCTTCATCCGCTTTATGATGCGCTCGGCTTCACCTGGGTTCGCGGCCAGGGCATGGAAGTGGAAGGCTTCCGCAAGCAGGCCGGCGTGCCGTCCGAAAGATTCCTGACCAGCCCATACTACCATCTGCTCAGCAATAAGCTCGACCATCTGCGACGCCGGCTCGACCCCTCGGTGCTGTCGGAGTTTCCTGTTTTCGATGACCTGCGGCTTATGGGCGTCACCGATTACATGGCTTTCGTCCATCCCTTCAGCGGCAACACCAGTCAGGGCATGATGGGGTCGTGGTCCACCGACAGCGCCGCAGGCTTCAGCGAAAGTATGATTTCGGCGCTGCTGCGCATCCAGAGCCATCTCGCTATCGCCACCAAGATGGCGGTGCTCACCAAGCTCGCCGACAACATGATGACCACCTATCTCGGCGGCGACGCCGGCAGGCGCGTACTTGACGGCCAGATCAAGCGCGGCGAGGGAGATACTATCCGGGCCGCACTGGTCATGGGGGATATGCGCGGGTCGTCAAGGCTTGCCGAAACCTCCGGTCGCGAAATCTATATCGATACGCTGAACCAGTTTTTCGACGCCGTTGCTGCACCGTTCAATCGCAACGGTGGGCAGATCATGAGCTTCATAGGTGATGGCTTCATTGCCATCTACCCTTGCGAAAGGCACCGTTCGCAGTCCGAGACCGCCTGCCAGGCTGCTCTTGCGGCCGCCCACAAGGCCAGCGCGCGTATGATGGATCTCAATCTGCGCAGAAAGGAACAGGGGTTGTCCGACATAAAATTTGGCATCGGCCTGCATGTCGGCAACGTGATGTTCGGCAATGTCGGGCTTACCGACCGGCTTACATTCTCTGTCTTCGGTTCGGCTGTAAACGAGGTCCAGCGCCTCCAGACCCTGACCAAGAAATATCCGCACAGCGTTCTCGCCAGCAAAGACTTCGCCGGCTATTGCGGCGCCAACAGCTGGCTGACGCTCGGCAATGAGGAGCTGGCTGGCATCAAGCAGAAGCTGACGGTGCTTTCACCCGATCTGTCGGGCGCTCTCGCACTCGATGAAGACGGTGCGCTGGAGCCGATTTACGACCGAAGATCGGACGCCGAGCAGGTCATGCTGCTTCATCGCGATGCCGCGCGCATGGCGGCGGGCGACCCAAGCAAGATCCAATAGCTGCCACGATCTGATCCCCACGCTTTTGGCAAACAGTGCGGTCGCCGGCTCCGCCACTGGCGACCGTTTCGAAATCCAAGTTGCTCTGGGCTGGCAATGCGCTAGTCTCGCTTTCTGGACTTGCCAGAGTGGGGCTGGTGCGAGAATGAATTCTGGTGTCGATCTGCTGCGGATCGAGGACGTAGGCATCTCTTTTGCCATTGTCGGGGGGCCGTTGCATGCCGTCAGGCGCGCAAATCTTCGCGTGCTGCCGGGCAAGGTCACCGCGCTCGTGGGCGAGTCAGGTTCCGGAAAATCGGTTCTCAGCCAGGCAGTGATGGGCATTTTGCCGAACTCGGCCCATGTTCGCGGCCGCATCCTGTTTTCCGATCCTGAAAAGCCCGGCAAGACGCAGGATATCCTCAAGATGCCGCGTGATGGACCCGAAATCCGGGCGTTGAGGGGCAGCCGCATCGGCGAGATCTTCCAGGAGCCGATGACATCGCTGTCGCCGCTGCACACGATCGGCAACCAGGTCAGCGAATCCCTGCGGATTCATACGCCGATGACTCGGGCGGAGCGCAAGGCGCGGACCGAGGAAATGCTCAGCCTTGTCGGCTTTCCCAACCCCAAGCGCGCCTATGACATGTACCCCTTTGAACTTTCGGGAGGATTGCGCCAGCGCGCCATGATCGCCATGGCGCTTATCTGCCGGCCCGCCCTGTTGATCGCCGATGAGCCGACGACGGCGTTGGACGTCACCATCCAGGCGCAGATCCTGCAATTGCTGCGCGGGCTTCAGACCAAGCTGAACATGGCGATGCTGCTGATCACGCACGACCTCGGCGTGGTTGCCAATGTCGCCGACGAGGTGGTGGTCATGTATCATGGCGAGATCATGGAAGCGGGACCTGTCGAAGCGATATTCCGCCGGCCAGGCCACCCTTACCTGAAGGGGCTGATGGCAGCCGTTCCGCATTTCGAACTGAAGCCAGGCGAAAGGCTAAAGGCGCTGCGCGAGGTGCCGGTAAATGTCGGCAACCTGCTCGGCAAGCAGACGGCGCCGTCATCGAAGGGGCCGGACGACATCCTGCTGTCGGTCAGGGATCTGAAGAAGACCTTCACCATCCGCAAGTCCGGATGGTTCGGCGGGGATCATCAAACCTCTGTTCGCGCCGTGGACGGCGTGAGCTTCGATATCAGGCGGGGTGAGTGCCTGGGTCTGGTCGGCGAAAGCGGTTCCGGCAAAACCACCGTCAGCAAAATTCTCATGCGGGCCGTAACCCCTAGCGGCGGCTCTGTGATCTTCAACGGCCGCGATGGACCGATCGACGTCCTGGCAGGCGAGGGCGAGGCCTTGCGCACGCTGCGCGCGAAAATCCAGATGGTCTTCCAGGATCCGGTTTCATCGCTTTCACCTCGCATGACGGTGGAGAACATCTTGAGCGAGCCGCTGGAAATCCATCAACGTGGCAATGCCGCGTCCCGACTCGCCATGGTCAAGAGCCTGATGCAGGCAATCGGGCTCGATCCGCGCTTCATCAAGCGTTATCCGCACAGTTTCTCCGGCGGGCAGCGTCAGCGTATCGGCATCGCGCGCGCGTTGGCGCTGGGGCCTGAACTTCTGATCTGCGACGAACCGGTTTCGGCGCTCGATGTCTCCGTCCAGGCGCAGATCCTGAACCTTCTGAAGGACCTGCAGAAGGAACTGGGCCTGACCTACCTGTTCATATCCCACAACCTGGCGGTGGTGGACTACATGGCAGACCGCATCGCGGTGATGTGCGGCGGGCGCATCGTCGAGCTTGCGCCACGCGAGATTCTGCTTAGGAAACCGATCCACCCCTACACGCGCTCACTGGTCGCCGCAGTGCCTTTCCCCGATCTCGACAGGCCGATGGATTTCAAGACGCTGAAGCTCAGCGGCGCTTCCGACACGAGCGCTTGGGGACCGCAATTCCGCGACGAGGGCGGCGAGGATATGCTGTCGCCGCTCGATCTTGGCGGCGGCCATCTCGTGCTGGCCCGACGTTCGGCCAATGTCAGCGAGTTGCGCCATTGATCAGCCGGCGCACCGTCCTTGGACTTATGGCTTCGGCATTTGTGCCGGGCACGTTGCGTGCCGGCGATCTGGAGCCGGAATTTCTTCAGCCGCTGCTGAAGGCCCTGGCGGTACCGGCGCTCGCCGAACGCTTGCCCAAGAACCCGCGCGTGTTGAATCTCGCTGCGATGGGCCGACAGCCAGGCCAGTACGGCGGCACGCTGCGCACGATCATCGGCAGCCAGAAAGATATCCGGCTGATGACGATCTATGGGTATGCTCGCCTGGTCGGCTATGACGAAAAGCTCAACCTGCAACCCGACATTCTCGAAAGTTTCGACGTAGCGGATGACCGCGTCTTCACTTTCAAGATACGGGAAGGACATAAGTGGTCCGACGGCAGCCTGCTGACGCCGGAGGATTTTCGCTATTGCTGGGAAGATGTCTGGCTCAACGATGAGCTTTCGCAAGGCGGGCTCGCCCCGGCCTTGCTGGCGGACGGCAAGCCGCCACGCTTCGAGATCGTCGATCCTTTGACGGTCCGCTACAGCTGGGATGCGCCCAATCCCGATTTCCTGCCCAAGCTCGCTGCTGCTTCGCCGCTATCGCTTGTCCTGCCGGCCGCCTATCTCAAGCAGTTCCACAAGAAATACCAGGATCCATTCCGGCTCGCCGGCCTGATGGAGGAGAACAGGGCCAAGAAATGGACGCTCCTGCATATCCGCATGTCGCGTCAGTATCGCCCGGAGAACCCGGAACTGCCGACTCTCGATCCTTGGCATAACCGGACCAAGCCGCCGGCTGAGCAGTTCATCTTCGAGCGCAACCCGTTCTTTCATCGAGTAGACGAGAACGGTCGGCAACTGCCTTATGTCGACCGGATCGTCATGAATGTCAGCTCGTCGGCGATCATTTCCGCCAAGACCGGTGCGGGCGAGAGCGACCTGCAATGCATGGGAATCGACTTTGCCGACTACTCCTTCCTGAAGGACGCGGAGAAGCGCTACCCGGTGAAGATGCATCTTTGGAAACGCACACAGGGTTCGCGGCTGGCGCTGCTGCCCAATCTGAATTGTGCCGACAAGGTGTGGCGTGGCCTGCTTCGCGACGTGCGCGTGCGCCGCGCACTTTCGCTTGCTGTCGACAGGCGCGAAATCAATTTGGCCGTGTTCTACGGATTGGCGCAGGAGAGTGCCGATACCGTCCTGCCGGAGAGCCCACTCTACCGGCCGGAATTCGCGAAAGCCTGGGTCGCCCATGATCCCGACCAGGCCAATGCCCTGCTCGACGAGGTCGGGCTTCAGACGCGTGACGATGACGGCCTGCGCATACTGCCCGATGGACGCCCGGCGCAGGTCATCGTGGAAACGGCCGGCGAAAGCACGCTGGAAACCGATGCGCTCGAACTCATCACCGATCACTGGCGGCAGGTCGGCATCGCCCTGTTCGTCCGGACTTCGCAGCGAGACATCTTCCGCAGCCGCGCGCTTGGTGGCGAGATCATGATGTCGATTTGGTCGGGCATCGACAATGGCGTACCGACCGCCGACATGAACCCGTACCAGTTGGCCCCCACCATCGACGACCAGCTGCAATGGCCGCTCTGGGGCGCTCACTACCTGTCTCACGGCACGGTCGGCGAGGCGCCCGACCTTCCGCCTGTGGTCGAGCTGATGGCTTTGCTCAAGCGCTGGAACGCATCGACCAAGGCTACGGAGCGCGCCGAAATCTGGAATTCAATGCTGTCGATCTACACCGACCAGGTGTTTTCGATCGGCACGGTGAACGGAACGCATCAGCCGATTCTGGCGTCCTCGCGGCTGCGCAATCTGCCTGACAAGGCGCTCTACGGCTACGACCCGACCGCCTATTTCGGTGTCTATATGCCGGACACATTCTGGCTTGGAGAGTCCTGAGCGTGCTTCGATATATTGTCTGGCGCATCGCCGTGATGGTTCCAACGCTGCTGGTCATATCGGCGCTGGTGTTCACGATCATCGAACTTCCCCCAGGCGACTATTTCGACAGCTATGTTTCCGAACTTCGGGCTCAGGGCGAAGCGGTGGATTCCGATCGCATCCAGATGATGCGCAAGGAGTATGGTTTCGACAAGCCGCCGGTCATTCGCTACTTCTACTGGGTCGGCGGGATGCTACACGGCGATTTCGGCTATTCCTTCGAATATGAGCTGCCGGTTCGCGATGTCATCGGTGACCGAATGTGGCTGACCGTGCTGGTTTCCTTCGTCACGATCATCTTCACCTGGCTCATCGCCTTTCCGATCGGCATGTACTCCGCCACGCATCAATACAGCTGGGGCGACTACGGCCTGACCTTGTTCGGCCTTCTAGGCCTTGCCATTCCGAACTTCATGCTGGCGCTGATCCTGATGTATTTCGCCAACATCTGGTTCGGCACGTCCATAGGCCATCTCATGGACCAGCAATATCTCGGCGAACCGATGAGTTGGGCCAAGGCGAAGTCTATCCTCGCCCATCTCTGGATCCCGGTCTTGATCATCGGCACCGGGGGCACGGCAAGCATGATCCGGCGGCTGCGCGCCAATCTGCTCGACGAGCTTCACAAGCAATATGTCGTGACCGCGCGCGCCAAAGGCCTTCACCCCTTCAAGGCGCTGGTCAAATATCCGCTGCGCATGGCACTCAATTTCTTCATTTCAGACGTCGGCTCCATCCTGCCGGCCATCATCTCCGGCGCCGAAATCACGGCGATCGTGCTGTCTTTGGAAACGACCGGGCCGATGCTGATCAGGGCGCTGCAGAGCCAGGACATGTATCTGGCAGGGTCGTTCCTTATGTTCCTCGCCTTCCTGACGGTCATCGGAGTCCTGATTTCCGACCTGGCGCTGGCGCTGCTTGATCCGCGAATTCGCTTGCAGGGCGGCAGCACCAAATGAACACGCAATCGCCGCTGCCCGCTCCGGGTGCCCCGCTGCAACACTACGTATCCATCGCGCCCTTTGACCTGCAGTCGGTCGAGGCGATGACGGCGGAGCAGTCGAAGGTCTTTCAGGCGTCGCAGTTGCGGCTGATGTGGTGGAAATTCCGACGGCACCGGCTTGCCCTTATATCCGGCATATTCCTGGTAGCGCTCTATCTCGGGATACTGATCTGCGAGTTCCTGGCGCCCTACAATCTGCACACGCGCAACATGGACTACATCTATTCGCCGCCGCAGCAGGTGCACCTGTTCCACAATGGCCAGTTCGTCGGGCCGTTTGTCTATGGCCGCCAGATGACGCTGGACATGGACACGCTCAAGCGAAACTACACCGATAAACAGGATGATGTTCAGCGGATCCGTTTCTTCTGCAAGGGCGACAGTTACCGGTTCTGGGGCCTGATCGAAGGCGACAGGCATCTTGTCTGCCCTGCCGAGAACGGCCAGCTCTTTCTGGCCGGCACCGACAGGCTGGGACGCGATGTGCTCTCGCGCATCATCTATGGCGCACGCATTTCACTGACAATCGGCCTTGTCGGCATCGGTTTCAGCTTCCTGCTCGGCATCGTCATCGGGGGGCTGGCCGGCTATCACGGCGGTATCTTCGACCTGATCGTTCAACGGATAATCGAGGTTCTGCAATCGATTCCCAGCATCCCGCTATGGCTGGCTCTGGCGGCGATCATGCCGATAACCTGGAGCCCGATCCTGATCTATTTCGGCATCACCGTCATCCTCGGGCTGCTCCACTGGACCGGACTGGCGCGGGCCGTGCGCTCAAAACTTCTAGCCTTGCGTGAGGAGGATTACGTTCTGGCCGCGCAATTGATGGGCGCCAGCAGCGGCCGCATTATCCGGCGGCACCTCATTCCGGGCTTCATGTCGCATCTGATCGCGACGGCGACGATCTCCATACCCGGCATGATCCTGGGCGAGACGGCGCTGAGCTTCCTGGGGCTCGGCCTGCGGGCGCCTATAACCAGCTGGGGCATCCTGCTCACCGAGGCGCGCAGCGTCAGCGTGATCGCGTTCTATCCATGGCTGCTTTTGCCGATCCTCCCCGTCATTCTCGTCATCCTGGCGTTCAACTTCCTCGGCGACGGCTTGCGGGATGCCGCGGACCCCTACAAGTGACATCTCCATTCCGCCGCATGCCGGGCCGCAGACTCCAACTGGCTTGTCGGCGGCCTGTTCGGTTGTTGCAGCGTTCACCGTTCGCCTCTATATGCGGCGAGGCTGGATCGGGCCTAGCACGTCACTGTTGCGTTTCACCCTGGTCCCGCGCATTGCCGATCTCTTGAGCTGGTTCAGGACACACAAACGCATATGAGCCGCCTCGAGAGTTTCATCCGCAGGTTGACCGCGCAGCGCGACATTCTCGATCAAGTCTGCGCGGAGGTGGCGAACATCGAGGGCCCCATCATCGAGCTCGGCCTCGGCAATGGCCGGACGTTTCATCATCTGCGCGAGCGCCTGCCCGGACGCCGGATCGTGGCGTTCGACCGCGCGCTTGCCGCACACGCCAGCTCAATTCCCGAAGCTGAAAACCTCGTGCTCGGCGAAATACGCGAGACGGCAACCAGGTTCTTTGGCATCGACGCCGCTCTTGTTCACGCCGATATCGGCACCGGCTATGAAGATCTCGATGCAGTGACCGCTACCTGGCTTCCCGATCTGACCGCGCGCCTGCTTCGCGTCGGCGGCATCGCGGTCAGCGGCACGCCGCTCGATCACCCGCAGTTGCAAGGCCTCCCGCCGCCGCCCTCGGTGCCCACCGATCGTTATTTTATCTGCAGGCGCGTGTGAGGGGCGAGAAGTCTTCAGGGGATCGTATAGACCGCTATCTCTCGCTCGATGCCGCGCAGCGAAACCTCGTGGGGCTCCGGCTTCAGCGCTTTCCTGCGCAGCAGATCGGCGGTGAGATTGTCGTCGACCACCGCACGAGTGGCGAAGATCGCCTGTGCGTTGGCAAGGTTCTGGACTCGCGAAGCGATGTTGACCGTCTGGCCGAAATAGTCCTGACGCTCGTTCATGGAAACGGCGATGCAGGGGCCGGCATGGACTCCGATCTTGAGCAACAGGTCCTCGCGCCCGCTCTTCTCATTGAGCGCACGCATGGCATCGCGCATCCTGAGGGCCGCGGCAATCGCACGATCAGGCGTCGCGAAGGTCGCCATCACAGCATCACCGATCGTCTTCACCACCGCGCCTGCCTCCGCCGCGACGATCTCGTGCAGAACCTGGAAATGCTCGCGCACGAGATCGAAGGCTGAAAGGTCGCCCACCCGCTCATAAAGCTCGGTCGATCCGCGCAGGTCGGTGAACAGGAAGGTCAGGCTGGTGATCTTCAGGCGCTGGTTGATGTCGAGCGTATCCGTGCGATAGAGATCGCGAAACGTCTGGTTGGTGAGCAGGCGCTTGGCGGTCAGGAAGGGCCGGCGTTTTCCCAGGAGATCATGCAATTCCTTTCCGGCGATGAAGACCGTCGGCAGCACGCGGGTGTCGGTCCTGTTTTCCAGCGAAATGCGCAACGGGCCGGGCTGCATCTCCAGCGTCTGGCTCTGGATATGCTCGCGGTCGAAGACCAAGGAGAGGCTTCGGCGCTCCCTTGTCGGTTCTCCCTTGACGTCGATGAACTGCACTGAATGGGTGACCGGCTCGAAGACGATGATGAATTCGGACGGAAGCTGCACGGGTAGAACAGCCCTTTCGCCGGGCGCAAGCTCGATATCCTCCAGCGAGAACGCTTCCATCGTCTTGGCGAAATCCTCTTCCGGCAGATCGACACCGGACGCCCAGTAGATCTGGCGGAAATATTCCACCAACGGCAGTTCGTGTGGATTGTGGGCGGCAATCTTGCGCACGCGAGGACTGACGGTGAATGTCACCTCGACCATCTCGTCGAGGGTCGGCGAATAGCCCTCGGCGCACAGCGAGCAGGTGTACTCGTCCTTCTGCAGGGTTTTCAGCGTGGCGTTGGTGTCGAGCACGCCGCCACAACCGGGGCACAGAACATTCCAGGAAATGTCGAAGATGCCAACCCGCGCAGCATGGAGAAAGGCGCCTATGGCGCGCTCCTCATCAAGGCCATGCTTGCTGGCGAAGGCCAGCGCATTGATGCGGCAAAGCTCACGGTCCCCGCCTTCCGCGATGGTTCGCTGGATCGCGTCGATTGCCAGTGGATCGACATCTGGTGATTGCCGCAGAAGCGAGAACAGATCCTGAGCTTCGTTCATCGTGCAGGCTCCGAAAATGCGCCCAAGCCATGTTGACCGGACCGCTCCTTGGTCTGGCCGCTGCATTTTACTTCGAAACGGACAGTACGGCCATTCGAATAGACAAGCCTGGTGACAGTTCAATTCCATCCGGCAGATTTTCACCGGCCGCAAGCGGCACTATGATGGTCCACGGGCGTTCATCTTTGGGGCTTTCTCCCATGCCGACATCCGACAATCCGCCATTTCCCGCGACTCTGCGCCTTTTCTCCGTGGTGGTGATCATCGTCCTGATCGTGGGCGCGGGCCTGTTTTTCGCGCCTATGCTGGTCAAGCCGCGCTGGCCTTGGGCCGTCACCCCGTTCAATGCCCGCTTCCTCGGCGGCTTCTACACCGCCGAAATGGTCGTGATGGCGGCGCTGCTGTTCTGGAATCGCTGGTCGCCCGGCAGGCTCGTGCTCGTCATGGCCTTCATCTTCACCGTCATCGTGTCGGCAGCTTCGTTCATCAATCTCGGTTATTTCAACTTCGAGCGCAAAGCGCCCTGGCTCTGGTTTTTGGTCTATCTTGGCTCGGTCGCGGTGTCCGGGCTGTTCCTGTGGTGGGCCAGGGACCGTCCTTCTGCAAAGGGCGTCACCTTAAACCCGGCATGGCGCAGCTACATGCCGGTGGAATTGGCGATCCTCGGATTCTATGGCATCGGCCTGTTGCTGTTTCCCCTGACATTCAGCAGCTTCTGGCCATGGCCGGTCGATGCCTTCCACGCTCAGGTCTACAGCGCCATCTTCCTCGCCGGTGCGGGCGGGATATATCTCGTCTTGAGAAGCGCGCCGCGCGAGGAACTGCTGGTGCTGGGCCTGGCGCAGTTTCTGGTTGGCCTGCTTGCCATCCTTGGCCTCGTCATCACCGACGCTGCGGTGCACCGGATCAACTGGACGGCGACCGGGACGTTGTGCTGGCTCGCCCTTTTCGGCTGGATCTGCATCAGCGGCGCCTTCAAGCTCTACGCCGCCTCCCAATATTTCAGCTCGCAACCGGCATCGTAGGTTAAAGAGACGGCTGGATTTTCAGGTGAGGTCCGGTGCATCGTGTCGGACCGATTGCTTAGAGCATTTCACCGTTTCAAAGGAAACGGCGAACTGCTCTATCTCTTTGTGCTGACGCAATTCCGGGCGGAAAACCGCTTACACTTTTCCTGGAATTGCTCTAGCCGGGAACGCCATGACCAGCACGACCTCGCCATCGTCCGAGAAGATCCGGCCACAGCTCCGACCCGTCCGGTCAAGCGATGCGGAGGCGCTTTGCGCTATCTTCAACATGCCGGGCTTCCGCTGGGGCACGTTCAGGATGCCCTTCGAAAGGGTGGAGCAGGTGGAGCGGCGCATCGCCAAGTCCGGCCAGGAAACCACCTGGATCGTTGCCGAGGTGGACGGCAGGGTCGTCGGCCATGGCAGCCTGGTCGCACAGGACTCGCCGCGCCGTTCGCATGTCGGCGAGATCAATATCGGCGTCGACGATGCCTTTGTCGGCAAGGGCATCGGCTCCGCCATACTTGGCGCGCTGCTTGACGTGGCCGACAACTGGCGGGCCCTGAAGCGGGTCGAATTGACCGTCTATGCCGACAACGAACCGGCTATCCGTCTTTACACAAGCCACGGCTTCGAGATCGAAGGTCGGCATGTGAAGGCCGGTTTTACCGACGGGCAGTACCACGACCTCCTGAGCATGGCACGACTGCGGTTCTAAGATTCGCTGTTTCCCTTGGCGTTTGCACCACATGGGGCTAGACGGGACCAATGACCGCCGTCGCTGATCCAACCCCTACGCCTCCGACGGAAATTCTGGCCGTGCTGTCGCTGCTCTGCCCGGAAGTCGTGCGCGACATTGAGCAGAATTGGAATGCATCGGTTTCCGACTATGCCCGCCATCTGTGGCGGCCGGTGGCAAGGCCTGCCTCGGGCCCGGCAATCGCTGCCCGCTCGATCCTGCGCGACGTCCTGCGTCAACGCCTCGGTGCGATTATGCAGCCCGAGGAGATCGGCAAGGCCCTCGAAGAGTTCGAGCACAGACCGGTGATTCAATCCGGCCTGCACTGCCTGCTTCTGATGGACCGGATCACCTTCGATGCCCTCCTGCTTGCCTGGATCGGCGCGGTCGAAAACGGGCTGTCGGCCTTCGTCAATTTCATGGGAACGACGATGACCATGGAAACAGTTGGCCGGGAGGGGCCGGGATGGCTCGATGTCGGCGACGATAAGGTCAACCTCTTTGGCATGGGGCGCCACAAGCTGTGCCGCAAAAGCGCCTGCGTGGCCGGTCCCGTCTCCCTCAACAAGCGCGCGCTCGAAGCGGTGGGCGATGAAACGGACGCCAGCCGCTGGCTGGGCACTCTGCTTGCCCGTCAGGACAAGGTGTTTGGAACCGCCGCCGACGGGCTGACAGCCCTCAACGAGGCTCTGGTCGCCAATTGGGATCGTTCCGGCATGACCGTTCCCGTCTTCATCGATGATCGGCTCGCCGCCGCCGCCATGGCGCGGCATCTGGAACATGACGGCAGCCTTCTTTCCAGGCTTCTCATCCAACCCGCAAGACGGCAGCGTCTCGAACAAGCCTTGCAGGAGGCCGCATCGGGCCCATTCGGCAGATTCTTGCCCAATACCACGGACTATTTCTGGGGCATCCGCGAGGAGCGCGTGCGCAGGCTCGTCCTCGAGAACGGGCACCTGATCGAGCCTGACAGGCCGCATGGTCTTTCCATCCCGTTCGAGCGGCTGCATCTTAGGCAGGCGCTGCTCGGCGGCGTGCTGCTGCCGAACTTGTTCCTGATGTTCCTCGTCCTCGCTATCTTGCCGCGGGTAAGGGTCGTGGGCGGCCTGAGACAGATTGGCTATGTAGCGCTTTTCCACTCGATCCTGCTGGCTGTACTGGACGAAAACGCGCCGGAAGAGCGCGATCTGGCCGCGGAACTGCAAGTTCGGGAAAATGCCTGGGGCACGCGGGTCATCGATGAAAAGCTCTCGGTTCGCGAGCAGCTTGCCGGCCTGCCGGAAGGGGCGCTCTTCCCGCACCTGCTTCGGCAATACCGATTGCGGACATTTGCCGAGACGACCGACGACCTGAAGCTGGTTCGCGAAAACGCCCGATGGCGCAAAATCGGCCAGGCAGGAATCAAGGCGACCTGAACACCAGCGATGATCGCGGGCGTGCGGTCGGTGGAGGCGTCGTCGACGCCTCCCAATCCACCATTTCCTGATCGAGCAGGCTATCGAGCGCGCTCTGCCACCGGACCCGCGTCGATTGTTCGATGCCATATGTGCTGCCGCTTGCCGGTCGACGGCTATCGGTTCATCCTTGGGAATATCCTGACCGTGAAGCGCGTAGCGACATCACGCCGTCACGGCCGCAAGTGAGGTCTTGTTCGATGGACTGCTCGGGCTGCGGTTTCCAGGTTGAGAGCGGCTACGCCTTCTGTCCGAAGTGTGGCAAGCGCCAGCCCGTGCCGTGCGGCAATTGCGGCTACCCCTGCCAACCTGATTTCGAGTTCTGTCCGAAATGTGGGGCCAGCGTCGGTGCGCCGGCAAAAGCCGTCGAACGGCCTGCTCCGACACCAAGCCGGACCATTGTGTCGCCTTCTCGAACTCCGTCGCTGCTTCCGAACATCGAAGGCGATGGGCGGCATCCCGTCTCTGACGCTGATCGCCGGACGGTGACGGTCCTATTCGCCGACCTTTGCGGCTTCACCACACTCAGCGAGCAGCTCGATCCCGAGGTCATGCAAACGCTGCAGAACGAACTGTTCAAGGAATTGACGGCGGCAGTGCGAAACTTTGGCGGTTTCGTCGACAAGTTCATCGGCGATGCACTGCTTGCCTTGTTCGGCGCGCCGGTCGCGCATGAGGACGATCCGGAACGTGCGCTTCGCGCCGCTCTCGACATGATGGCCCGGACGGCACGGCTCGGCGAAGGCACCTTCCACTCCGGCTCGCCTCTGTTGCTTCACATCGGCATAAACACTGGTCCGGTCGTCACGGGGGGATTGGGCATCGGCACCGCCAAATCCTATTCGGTAACCGGCGATACGGTGAATACGGCGCAACGCCTGCAATCGCTGGCCGCACCGGGTGAGGTGCTGGTTGGCGAGCTCACTCACAGGCTGACCCGGCATGCCTTTGCTTACGAGTCGCTGGGTGATGTCGTGCTTCGCGGCAAGGCTGGCAGCGTGCTCGTTCACCGACTGGATGGACCGCTTGCGGCGCCGCGTGCAGCGCGTGGGCTCGAGGCGCTCGGCCTCAGCGCGCCGATGATAGGCCGCGGTGCGGAGCTCGACAGAATGCTGGCCAGTCTTGATCAGGCGTGTGGCGGCTCGGCCCAACTTGTCCGCCTCGTTGGAGAGGCCGGTATCGGGAAATCGCGGCTGGTGAAGGAGTTCGTCGCCCGCGTCGGCGACGAGGATCGTTTTCGCAACGTCGCCGTGCGACAGGCCACGTGCTCGCCGCTTGGCGAACAATCATTCGGCGCTTTGGGTGCAGTGGTGCGCAGCGCTGCCGGGATGATGCAAAACGACAGTGGGGAGGAAATGCGGAGCAAGCTCGCAGACTTGCTTACCGATCTCGGCCTGCAGGGCGAGGAGGTGAAGCGGCTGATGCCTTTGCTCTACCATGTGCTGGGCCTTGGCGACCCCGACGCCACCTTGCAGCATGTCGAGCCCGAGCAGTTGCGGCGGCAAATTCTCTACGCAGTCCGCACGATCATCGAACGGCGGCTTGCGTTGTCGCCGCTGTTGATCGTCGTCGAAGATCTGCACTGGGCCGACGCCGTGTCGCTCGAGGCGCTTCGTTTCGTCATGGACAGGCTGGAACGCACGCGGGTGATGTTGCTGGTCACGCATCGTCCGGCGCCGCACAACGACCAGCTCGATTCAAGCCGTGTCAGTCACACAGCGCTCAGGCTTTCGCCGCTCAACAGGGATGACGGACGCAGCCTGCTGGCGGCGCTTTTCGGCGAGAGCTGGGTAAACTCGGCAGGAGGGCTTCTCGACCAGATCCTCGAGCGCGCGGGCGGCAACCCGCTTTTCATAGAGGAGATCGTTCGCGGCTTTATCGATCGCGGCGTATTGATGCGCGAGGGCCAGCAATGGCGGACGGTGGCAGGCGAAGTCGCAGCCGGCATTCCCGCCACCATCCAGGCGATGTTGCTTGCTCGCATCGACCGGCTTCCCCAGGAGGTGCGCCGGCTGGCCCAGGAAGCCGCGGTAATCGGCCCGCGCTTCGATGCCACACTTCTGAAAGCCGTGACGACCGACCCCGGCCGCCTGGAAGCCGGCTGCGAACTGCTTTGCGATGCGGAAATCATCGAGGAAGTTGCCGGATCAGGCTCGGTCTCGTCGCAAAGCTACCGCTTTACGCAAACGCTGCTGCAGGACGTGATCTACCAGAATCTGCTTCTGCAACGCAGGACCGACATCCATGGGCGCGTCGGTGCCGCCTTGGAGCAACAGTGCGGCGACAAGCCCGAACGGCTCGAGGATTTGACCGTGCTCGGTCATCATTTCGCACTAAGCGCCGAGCGGGAGAGGGGCGCGCATTACCTGCAGGCGGCAGGCGATCGCGCTCGCATGATATATGCCAACGACGACGCCCTTCGTTTCTACGAGCGAGCACTGACGGCTTTGGGCGCGACCGGGCAAACACCGATCAAACTGGCAATTGCGGAGCGCATTGCCGATTTGAGCGGCCCGGCAGGCCGCCGCGAGATCGCGCATCAGCACTACGAGACGGTGTTGCATGCATACCGCGAGTCGGCCAATCGCGTCGCTTCGGCGCGCGTTTTGCGCAAGATCGGTCGGCTGTTCTGGGATGTCGGCAAGCGGGACAACGCGGAATCGCGCTACGCCGAAGCGGCAGCGCTTCTCGACGGAGCGGATGCCCCGGTCGAGCAAGCGCATCTCTGGCAAGAACGTGGCCGACAGGCGTTCCGTGGCGGAGATCACGCACTCGCGGCAAAATGGGCAGACGCGGCGCTGGACTGCGTACGCTCTCTAACAGCGGAGCATTCCTCCGAGGTAGGGCGTGATGCCACCCTTGTGACCGCCGAGGCGCTCAATACCAAGGCTGTTGCGCTGGCTCGCCTTGGGCGAAGCCAGGAAGCCGTGCGTCAGATTGAACGTAGCATTGAACTGGCCGAAGCCGCCGGCCTACCGGGCACGGCCTGTCGCGGCTACACCAATCTCGGCGTGCTTTACACGACCATCGATCCGGCAAAGGCGATGGAGGTCTGTCGGCGCGGTCTTGAAGTGGCGCGCCGTATTGGTGATTTGGGGTTCCAGGCGCGCCTCCTCGCCAATCTGGCGGTCGCTTGTTGTACGTTCACAGATCGCTGCCCGACGGAGGGCGTGCCTGCCGCCGAGAAGGCCATCGAGATCGACCGCGCGCTCGACCAGCGCGAGCATCTGCCGGTGCCGTTGATCGTGCTTGGGCAGATCCACCAGTGCAACGGCCGTCCGGAACTGGCGGTTGGGTTGTTCCACGAAGCACTGGACGTAGCCCGCGAAACGGGCGAACCCCAACTGCTGTTTCCGTGCTATGATGGTCTCGCAACGCTCAATCTCGACCTCGACAATCTGGCCGAGGCCGAGCGCTATTTTTCCTTGGCGCAGGGTGTATGCGCCCAGCACGGGCTCGACCCGGAAGGACTTGTGGTGCTGCCTTTTCTCGACTAACCGGGTGGGAGGTTGGAAATGTCCGCGCATAGTGACTTGGTACCGCTTCAACCGGGCGACCGTGCGCCAAACGTGGTACTCGACGCCATAACCCAGGAAGGCAAGATCGCGCTTGACGACTTTCGCGGACAAAAGCCCGTGCTGGTCGGCCTGTTTCGAGGTCTGCATTGTGCGTTTTGCCGGCGCCATATCGCCGCCCAGGCGCGGCTCGATCCGGAGCTGCGCGAAAAGGGCGTGGGGAGCCTGACGGTGGTCAACACGCCGATCGAGCGGGCGCGTCTCTATTTCCGCTACCATCCGATGCCCAATCTGCTTGCGGCCTCCGACCCTGAACGCGCTTCGCATCGCGCTTTTGGACTGCCCAATCTCGAATTCACCGAAAACGAGACGAACTGGCCGTACAAGGTTTCGATGGCAGCGGCAAAGGATTTGCGGGTCGACATACCAGGCGAGTTGCCCGGTCCAATGGATCCTTTTGCGGCCAGCGAATTCCTCGACAAGAGGGACCATTACGAGGTGACTGAAGCCGACGAGCAGATGATGGCGACGGGACACGGACAACTGATCGGTCAGTTCCTACTAGACCGGCAGGGCATCGTCCGCTGGAGCTTCACGGAGGTTCCAGAGGGCGGGCGATACATGTTCGCGGCGCCTAGCGCACAGGAGCTGATGTCGGCGGTGTCGCAAGTCGCGCCATAGACCTGCGACGAGGTGACGGGCGGGACACTGAACGAAAAGCGGAACCAATTTGTCACAAATCTAGACATTGGCCTCGGCGAGGCCCGCACGCTCGTGGCAGCACGCACCCTGCTGAGAGATTTACCGCTCTTCGAGCATGGCCTCGATACGGGCAACAAAGTCATCGAGCGAGCGATCCCCGCGAACCTCGATGCGCGGAAGGTCGATGGGATCGCAATCGAGGTCCGCCGGCCCATGTCTGCCGCCGAAGCCGATCCGATAGCCGCACTCCTTGGCCAGTCGGCCAAGCCGTCGGTCGGTGACAGAGAAGGGTGCAGCGAAGGCCGCGGTTGGTCGACCGGTCCACCGTTCGATGAACATACGAGAGCGCAGGAGCTCGGCGGCCAAGTCAGAGCTCGATAGACCATCGATCGCGCGATGCGTCGCCAGATGGCTTCCGAAGAACGCACCTTCGCCGGCGAGGCGTCGCACCGTCCCGGCGTCCATAAGCGGCGTCGGCGAACCGCTGTCGGCGTCCCACCGTGCACTTTCACCCACCAAGTCCGTCACGAGGAACACCTCCGCGGTCAGGTCGTTCGCGCGCAAGATCGGCCAGGCATGGTCGGCAAAGTTCTGGAAACCGTCATCGAATGTGATGAGCACTGGGCGGCCAACGAAAGGGCGACGATTGGCGACGGCTGATTCCAGCTGCTCGGACATAATCGCGTGAAAGCCATTGGCGCGCAGCCACGACATCTGGCTGCCGAACGCGGCGGGCGTGAGCCGAAAACGGGCGAGGGCGGCCGGACCATCCTCGGAGACGCCGTGATACATGAGGACAGGGATACGCTGCCGCCGCTCGCTACGTGCGACGTCGCGGCGCAACGCCCGCGCTCCGCCCCAGACGATATTTCGCGCGACTCCAATACCGATGGGCGCACGGATTGGCACATGATCAATCATCGGTTCCGTCGCAACGTCGTCTGGTGACAGGCGCCGGAAGCGGTCTATGCGATAGAGCTCGGTCTGGATCGATTGCTCGAGGACGAGGCCTTCGGTCGCTGCCAACGTCTCTAAGATCGCCTGTGCACCGAATGTGTTCCAGTCGAAGCCTGTCCTTTCAACATTGTCTCGGAGCACGAATGCGTGTGCGCTGATGAGACTGCCGCCAGGCGCCAGCGCCTCAACGAGTTTCTTGGCGACGCGCCGCAACTCGGCGAGATCGTCCAGGTAGTAGAGCACTTCCGAACAGACGATCAGATTCATCTCACCCGGCAGCGTGTCCGCAGCGAGATCCAGCACGCCGAACTCGACATTCGGCAGATTGCTGCATCGCGCGCGCGCCCGCTCGATGGCGACGGCGGAGATGTCAGTCGCGGTCAAATGGCCGACGCACGGCGCCAGCTGCCGCGTGAAGTGGCCCTCCGCGCAGGCCAGCTCAAGCGCCCGTCCGATGGGACCGGCGGGCAGAATTTGGAGCTGGCGCTCATATTTTTCCTGCTCATAGGGCGAACCGTATTTCCATGGATCCTCGGTCGCGAAATGGCGATCCCAAAACGACGTGCGATCATCGTCACGGTCGTCAGCGGCCGGTTTGCGGCGCGGCGCGGCAAGAGGCTCTGCCGGTTCGGCGCTCGAGCGAACAAGCCTCTGCGCTTCCGCTGCCAATCGCGCAAGCTCGCCGAAGTGGCTGTCCGGATCAGACCGGTGTCCCGCCATGGACGCCGATGCCTCGGCTGCAAACATCTCCGAGGCGGCGCCCTCTTGCGTTGCAAGCCGCTCAGGGGGCACGAGATCCAGGATCAATTCGATCCAATGACGCCTTGTCACCTTCCCGAGCGCGCCGAACTGGACGCGAGCCTCGATCCGGCCATCGATCGTTAGATAGGCATAGATCTGATCGATTCCTTCTGGCAATTCGATCGGAGTCGGATTTCGAGCGTCGACGCGAATTCCGAGTATCCGCGCCAGTCTGCGCGGCGCGGCAAGGTCGTCGCAGTCGAGAAGCATTTGATCAAGGTGATACTGGACGCGGCGGCACGCTACGGGATCGTCCCAGACCTTGCCGAGGTCGGCAATCAACTCGGTGAGAGGGCCGGCGAACCTGTCCCACCTGGCAGCCAGTTGCGTCGGCACCGACAGGCTTCCCACCATAAGGCCATCGAAGACCACCCTGGCGATCTCACGCGCCCACTTACGTCCTGCCGGGAGCGCGCGCAGGAACTGCGGGTTGATCGAGCGCAAGCCGCGGCCACAATCCGACGCAGAGTTCCACAACGCGAACCACGCGAGCGCTTCGGCAGCGGTGCCGTTCGCCTCGATCGCTCCATTGGCGTGAGCCGATGCTGGGTGCTTGACCCTGGGATCAGGAGAAAAGCCGCGGGCGATCACGATTTCCGCATCTACCAGCATCTGCGTGGAATTGCGGGTGAGTGAGTTGGGGCCGGTCCGATGGAAAGCGAGCGGCTCGTCGACCATCAGCCAACGTTTGCCGAGACGCGCGAGGCGCTGCCACAGGTCCCAGTCCTCGCAAGTGCGCAGCGACGCGTCGAAACCGCCCAACTCGACAATCGTCTCCCGGTCGACCAGCAGCGCGTGCGTGCCGACGGCACAGCGGCGGGCGAATGTTTCGAAGGGCTGGATCGCAACTTCCGTTGCGATGCTCGACGGGGTGAGTTCGCCATCGGGCATCATGCGCCGAGAGCCGCAATAGGCGGCCACTGCATCGGGAGCGGTTTTCAGCGCAGCCAGCATTTTCGCAAGAAAGCTGGCATCCACCCAATCGTCCGCATCCAGAAACATGAGCCAGCGACCGCGCGCTGTGGAAATCCCGCAATTGCGCCCGGCGGCGGCGCTATGCCCGCAAGACCCCAATGTCCGAAATCGTGCATCGTGCTCCACATAACCCGCGATGATCGCGGGCGTGCGGTCAGTGGAGGCGTCGTCGATGATGATCGCCTCCCAATCCACCATTTCCTGATCGAGCAGGCTATCGAGTGCGCGCGCCAGCGTTGCCTCGGCGTTGTGCGCAGGAACCACGATTGAAACCAAGGGACTATGCGCCACGCCGTCTTACCCGCGCCTGCTTCGAAGGTAGAACAAGAGTACCGAAACATAGCCGGCGATTTCCTGCCAAAGAAACGGCTTTCAGGGACGCTGCGTTCAAACAGTCTCCTGCGCCTGGCATAGGCCGTCGAACCCGATCCGTCCCTCGATCCCGTCGTCCACTACGACTATATCCAGTGCCAGGTAGATCTGCCGGCGGATGCCGGCAAGCGTTGCGCCGATGGTTTGCATTGGCCATCGGTACCACAACGCTTATGGGAGCATAATCTTGGATCATCCAGCTTCGGAACCTCGAAAACGGATAACGGCATCGGATGGCAGCACTGCTCTGTCAAGACTGTCGTACAACATGGGAAGTCAGTCCATTCGCATCGCGCTGGTTTTTAGTAGCCTGTCGCGAGGCAGGTTTGAGGAACCGGCGTGACGGTAGTCAACGATCGCCTTCTCGAAAGCAAGATGACCAAGGTCGAGCAAGCGCGAGCCTGGAGCCCACGCGTCATCTCGAAATTCGAGACGCTGATCAAGAGCGCCGACGACCATTCGCTCTATCGCGTCAATCCGCTGGCCTTTGCTCGCGCCCGGGCGGCGAGCGACACTATTGTTCGAAAGGCTCTCCCAGCGAAGCCACGCCGTTGAGCTTGAGCAGACGCCGGTTCGAAGAAATGATGCCCAGCACGACGATTGTCACGAGATAAGGTAGGCTCGATAGAAGTTGCGAGGAAACGTCGAGCCCAGTTGTCTGGGCCGCGAGGCTTGCGAGGGACACGGCGCCGAAGAGGCAAGCACCAAGGAAGATACGGCTGGTAAGCCAAGTGCCGAAGACGACGAGCGCGATCGCTATCCAGCCGCGCCCGGCGATCATGCCATCGGCCCAGAGCGGAGTGTAGACCACGGCCGCGTAGGCACCGGCGAAACCCGCGAACGCGCCGCCGAAAGCGACCGCGGCGAAGCGCACGGCGATTACCGGATAGCCGAGCGCACGGGCCGCCTTGGGATTCTCGCCGACGGCGCGGATGACGAGGCCGGTCTTGGTGTAGGCGAACATCGCCCAAATGGCGACGGTCGCAGCAAGCGAAAGCCACACGACAATGTCTTGGGTGAACAAGCCACCGATGACCGGGATATCTGAAAGCCAGGGCAATGAGAGTTTCGGAAGCCCCTTGACCGTGAGGCTCTCAAAGCTCTTGCCGAACAGCGCCGACAGGCCCTGGCCGAGGATGCCTATGGCGAGGCCTGTCGCAACTTGGTTCGCCCGGAATCCCAGCGCCGCGACGGCAAAGACAAGGGAAAGAGCGGCGCTGGCGAGACCAGCGGCGAGGAAACCCAGGAGATGCCCGCCGCCTTGATAGACGATGATGAAGGCGATGACTGCGCCGAGGGCCATCAGGCCCTCCACACCGAGATTGAGGACCCCGGCGCGCTCGGCCACCAGTTCGCCGAGCGCCGCCAGAAGGAACGGCGTAGCCGCCGCCAACATCCCGGCGAGGATGAACTCCACGGCGTTCATGGCGTGCTTCCGTGGGCGGCATGGCGCCATTCGAGCCGATAGCGGACGAAGGCGATGGCGACAAGATAGGCAAGCAGCAGGCTGCCCTGGAAGACCCTGACCGCAGCGACCGGCAGATTTGCCGAGACCATGGCATTATCGCCACCGATATAGAGGGCCGCCATGAGCAACGCGGAAAAGACGATGCCGACCGGGTGAAGGCCTCCGAGATAGGCGACGATGATGGCGGCATAGCCGTAGCCGGTCGAGATGGAGCGCTGCAGCTGTCCGAGCGGCCCGGCCACCTCGGCCGCTCCGGCGAGGCCTGCCGCGAAGCCACCGACGAGGAGCGAAAGCCAGATCGCGCGACCTTCGTTGAAGCCAGCGTATCCGGCGGCGCGCGGCGCGAGGCCGCCGACCTGCAGCTTGTAACCCGCGAAACTCCTCTGCATGAACACCCAGGCCGCGAGGGAGAAGGCGCAGGCGACAAGCAGCGAGACGTTGACGCGGGTGCCGGGGATCAGGATCGGCACCATCGCGTCAAACTGGAACATCACCGATTGCGGGAAGTTGAAGCCATTCGGATCCTTCCAGGGGCCGAGAAGCAGATAGTTGAGCAATTGCGCGGCAACGAGCGCCAGCATGAGCGACACGAGAATCTCGTTTGCGTTGAGCTTCACGCGCCAGAAGGCCGTTAGCGACGCCCACAGCGCGCCGCCCAGCGCGCCGATGACCAGCATGGATGGCCAGATCCACTGACCCGTTGCCTGCGGGAACCAGATGGGAATGGCGGATGCGAAGATCGCGCCGAGGATGAACTGACCCTCGGCGCCGATGTTGAAGACTTTTGCGCGAAAGCCGATAGCAAGCCCCTGCGCGATCAGCAGGAGCGGCCCCGTCTTCAGCAGAACTTCCGAGAACGAGGCCCAGGACAGGAAAGGCTCCAGAAGCATCGCGTGGAAAATAGAGACCGGATCGCGGCCCATCAGGAGGTAGAGCCCGAGATTGAGGAGTGTCGCCACGCCGAGCGCCACGGGCGGGGCGACCAGCTTCACGGCAAGCGAGGCATGCTCCCGGCGAACCAAAACCGGAAGGAACGGCCTGGAAAGAGCGCTCATGCCGGAACCTTCCTGGCCGTTGAATGCGCGCCGATCATGTAGCGGCCAATCTCCTCGGGTTTGGTGTCGCGCGTCACCAGCGGCGGGCTCAGCCAGCCCTGATGGATCACCTGGATCGAATCGCAGAGTTCGAACAGTTCCTCCAGCTCCTCCGAGATGACGAGGATGCCCATGCCTTCGTTGCGCAGGGCGACAAGGCGCCGGCGGATGGCGGAGGCTGCGCCGATGTCCACGCCCCAGGTGGGTTGCGCCACGAACAGCAATTTCGGCGACAGCATGATCTCGCGGCCGACGATGAACTTTTGCAGATTGCCCCCTGAAAGCGCGTTGGCCTCCGCTTCGGAACCGGGCGTGCGCACGTCGTATTGCCGGATGCAGGTCTCGGTGAAAGCCTTCGCCCGAGCTGTGTCGACAAGGCCGCGTTTCACCAGGCCGAACGGATGGGCGGTCAGAAGGCTGTTGAGGACGAGCGACATTTCCGGCACCGCGCCGCGGCCGAGCCGTTCCTCCGGAACGAAAGCGAAGCCCAGCCGGCGGCGGGCGGCCGTATCGAGCGCGCCGACATCCTTTCCCATCATGTAGATGCAATTGGACTTTTCGCGCGGCAGCACCGTTTCGCCCGAGATCAGCGCCGCGAGTTCGCTCTGCCCGTTGCCGGATATGCCCGCTATGCCGAGGATCTCGCCGGCACGCACCGTCAGGTTGACGTCGCAAAGCGGCACGGCGAAGG
Organism: Mesorhizobium sp. WSM4906; assembly: GCF_029674625.1. Taxonomy (NCBI): domain Bacteria; kingdom Pseudomonadati; phylum Pseudomonadota; class Alphaproteobacteria; order Hyphomicrobiales; family Phyllobacteriaceae; genus Mesorhizobium; species Mesorhizobium sp. WSM4906. The sequence goes on along the minus strand of NZ_CP121355.1, from coordinate 6,463,223 downwards.
GATCGTCAGGCTGGTGGTCCAGGCCCACGACTTCAAGGCGCTTTTCGCCGCCGGAATGCGCCAGGGCCGGCATGGGCTGCGGCATGTCGCGGCCGATCATCATGCGGGCGAGGTCGTGCGCGTCATGGTCGCGCGGGTCCACATGGCCGGTGACGCGACCGCCGCGCAGGATGGTCGCTCGGTCGCAAACCGCCCGGATCTCCTCCAGCTTGTGCGAGATGAACAGGATCGAAACGCCGCTGTCGCGCAGCCGCCGCAAAGTCTCGAATAGCTTGTTCACCGATTGCGGCGGCAGGACGGAGGTCGGTTCGTCGAGGATCAGGAGCTGGGGTTCGGTCATCAGGCAGCGAATGATCTCCACCCGTTGCCGTTCTCCCACCGAGAGCGCGTGCACATGGGCAAGCGGATCGACCTCGAGTCCGAAGTCGCGGCCGAGCGCACGGATGCATTCCGCGAGATCCGATTTGCCCTTGGGCACGACCAGGCGGATGTTCTCCACCACCGTCAGTGTTTCGAACAAGGAGAAATGCTGGAAGACCATGCCGATCCCCTTGCGCCTCGCATCCGCGGGGGAAGCGAGGGCCAGGGGGTCTCCTTTCCAGGTCGCCATTCCGGCGTCCGGCTGCTCGACGCCGTAGATCAGCTTCATCAGCGTCGACTTGCCCGCTCCGTTTTCCCCGAGGATCGCATGGATCGAGCGTGGAGCCACATCCAGATCGATGTCTCGATTGGCATGGATCTGGCCGTAGCTCTTCGAGATGCCGCGCAGCGACAGGAGCGGGACGGTCACGGTCACTTGGGCAGCGGCGTGGTGACACCCTTGACGTGCCAGTCCATGGCAACGATCTCGGCCCCGGTCATCGTCTTGCCGGCGGGCACGCCCTCGCTGCCGTCGGCCTTGACGATCGGACCGGTAAAGGGCGAGAAGCTGCCGTCGGCGATCTTGGCTTCAACGTCCTTGATCCTGGCCATCATGTCGGCCGGGATTCCCGGGTTCCAGTCAACGACCTCGACCACCTTGTCGCCGACACCCAGGAAAGCGTTTGCGCCCTTGAAGGTGCCGCCGATGTGGGCGTCGACCGAGGCCTTGAAGAAGGGCGACCAGTCGGTCGCCACGCAGCCGAGGTAGTTTTTGGGCGCGTATTTCTTCATCGACGAGTTGAGGTTGAAGGCGGGGACGCCGGCCTCTTCGCACGCCGAGACGACGGAGGGTGTGTCCTGCGCGTTGGAGAAGATCACGTCGCATTTCTGCGCTAGCAGCGCCTTGGCGGCCTCCTGCTCCTTGGCCGGATCGAACCAGGAGTTCACCCATACGACCGAAACCTCGACATCGGGCTTCACCGCCTGCGCTCCCAGCGTGAATGCGTTGATGGAGGTGATCAGCTCGGGAATGGCGAAGGCAGAGACCGAGCCGAGCTTGCCAGTCTTCGAAAGCGCGGCTGCCGCCATGCCCATAAGGTAGGTACCCTGGGAATATTGAGCCGCGAAGGGCGAGAAGTTCGGCGCCACCTGGAAACCGGAAGCGTGCAGCACGGTTACGTCGGGATTGCGGCGCGCGATCTGCAGGGCGCCGTTCTGATAGCCGAAGGAGCCGGCGACCAGGAACTTGTTCCCGTCGGCGACCGCCTTGTTCATGATCCGGTCGGCATCGGGTCCTTCCTGTATGTTCTCGATGACGGTTACCTTCACCTTGTCGCCGTAGGCAGCCTTCACAGGCTCAAGTCCGTCGGCGAGCGCACGGCCCCAGCCGACATCGCCGACCGGCGACGGGACCACGAGCACGATGCCCAGAGGTTCGTCGGCGGCAAGCGCGCGGCCGCCCACCGCCGCGACGAGCCCAGAGGCGGCCGCGCCTTTCATCAGTGTTCTGCGGGTAAGATTTGTCAGCATGTCGGTTCCCCTTGTTTTGGTTTCTAAAATTCCACCGTCGCAAGCGCCGCCTCGGCTTGCGCGAACAGCCTGGCCTCGTCGAGCCCCGGGAATTCGCCTTTGGCCCAGACGATGCGGCCGTTGATCATGGTCATGTCCGTCGGCGCGCCTATGCCCACCTTGGCCAGCAGGCTCAGCGGATCGTGCCGCGTGCCGACATAGTCCATGCGCCGCGTGTCGATGGCGAAAAGGTCGGCGGCCATGCCGGGCGCCAGCCTGCCGATGTCGCCGCGCCCGAGCAATGCCGCGCCTCCGGTCGTCGCATAGCCGAGAAAATCGGCCGGCGGCGGCACCGGATGGTCGCGCGTCGACGCCGACAGGCACTGCAGCATGTAGGCGGAATGGATGCAGTGCATCAGGTTGGAATTGTCGTTTGAGGCGGCGCCGTCGCAGCCCAGACCCACACTGAGTCCGAAGGCCGACATCGCCGGAATATCGGTGATTTCGGCGCCGACGAGATAGACCGGTTCCGGGCAGTGGGCGACGCCGGTGCCACTCGCGGCCATCTTGCGCAGCTCGTCGTGAGTCAGTTCCCAGCAATGGGCATAGAAGGTATCCGGCCCGCAGAAGCCGATGTCCGCGCAATAGTCCACCGTGCGCATGCCGTGAAGGGCCTCGATTACCGGGCTTTCGCCCTCGCCGACATGCGTATGCATGCGCACCCCGCGGTCGCGCGCCAGCGCCACCGATTCCACGAAGGTGTCGCGATAGCAGTTGACTGGCTGGCAAGGCGCGACGACGACCTGCCGCATGCCGAAGGGACCGGCATCATGGTAGGCGTCGATCAGCCGGGCGCAGTCGGCGATGAATTCGTCGGTCGTTTCCAGCATGGCGTCGGGGATGGTCGAGCCTTCCGATTTGGGCAGCGTGTTGCCGCCGCGTCCGGCATGGAAGCGCATGCCGAGCAGTTCGGCTGCTTGGAACTGCCGGTCGATCAGCCGCTTGCCCGCCTGTCGCGGAAAGCAATACTGATGGTCGAATGCCGTCGTGCAGCCGTGCTTTATCAGCTCGGCCATCGCCGTGACCGATGCGTGGTAGAAGCATTCCTCAGTCAGCCGCGAGAAAATGGGATAGATGCGGTCGAGCCATTCGATGACCGACAGCTTCGTCCAGTCCAGATCGGCGCGGTTGCGCACGAAGCATTGAAAGAAGTGGTGATGGGTGTTGACGAGGCCGGGATAGACGAACCAGCCAGCGGCGTCCTGCGTGACTGTTCCAACGGGCAGCTCTGCCTTGTCGAGGCCCGCGCCGATGGCCCGTATTGCCGGGCCGTCGGTCAAGACATCGACATTGCGTCGGATGTCCGGACCGTTGCCCTCGTCCACGATGACCGCCGCGCAGCCCTTCAGCAAATAGCCCGCCACGTCAGGCCTCGCCGACTTCGAGGACCGGCGCGGGTGTCAGTTCGTGCAGCCGGTGGATGCCCGGCATCTCGATGAAGCCATGGAGACTGCGGACCGCCCGTAACCAGAGCCGGATCGCGGGATAGGGGTCGAGCGAAACGCCGCCGTCCGGCGCCAGCGCAACATAGGGAAAGCAGGCAATGTCGGCGATCGTCGGTCGATCCGACGCGAGGAAGCGCTGGCTGCGGATATGCTGTTCGACGAGGCCGGCTTCCAGCTCCCGCAGGGCCGCTATTCCCTGCTCCTGAAGGGCGGCGATATTGCCCGGACGCAGCAGCATCTCGTGCAAGCGCGCCGCCCCAAGGCTCGAGGTCAGCCGGTGCGAGAAGGACAGCCATTGCTGGACGCGCGCCGCCTGCCCGGCCGTATCATTGCCCAGCCATTGGGGTGCCGCCTTCGCGGCTACATAGACCAGCATGGCCGAGGATTCGGTCAGCACGAGGTCGCCATCCTTAAGGATCGGGATCGACCCCGCCGGATTGAGCGCCATGAGCTCAGGACCGCGATGCTCGCAACCGGGATGGAAGTCGACAGGGCGGATGTCGAGCGTCACCCCGATCAACGCAGCCATGAGGCGCACCTTGTAGCAGCTCGGCGACAGCACGTAGTCGTAGAGCTTCATTGCGCCACCAGTTGCGCGCCGTAGGTGTAGCCGTGGCGTTTCAGCCAGCGCCGGTAGGCAACCGAGGTAAGGTCGGCGCGCGTGGGAATCTCCATGCCGGGATCGAGCGGCAGCAGCCTCGGAATCTGGTTTTCGAGGATCGACCGGTCCTGAACGAAGATCGTCTGCTGGAAATGGATCAGGTCGGTCATCGGTGTTTCGTCATCGAACAGCGCCATCCATGGCCAGACGTCGCACAGGTCTTCGGCAAGTGGTTGCACGAAAAGTGTGATGACGTCCCATTCCGCTGGGCGAGGCGGGCAGGTCTTGTAGAGCACCGAGCAGGTCGGCGCGGGCACGCGGTACATGTATTCCGTGGTGATGCCACCTTCCGCCGACTTTGCGGCCTGCGGCTGGTAGAACTTCACCTGAGTGGCCCAAACCTCGTCTTCGTCCTCTCGGATCTCGACCTTGTAGTTCTGCACCTCCGTATGCGGCTCGGCCCCCAGTATGTCGGTATGCACGAAAGGAAAATGCGCGATGTCCAGGAAGTTCTCCACCGCACGCAATGGCGAGCAGCGCACGCGCACCACCCCGACATCGACGAGCCGGCGGCCCGGCTGATCGGCCTCGGGGATCGCAAACAGCGGCTTTTGTGGATCACCGAGCGATGACCAGACATGGCCGTAGCGGATGCAGGCCGGCAGGTCACGTCCGTTACCGCCCGTGACCTTCGCGTTTCCGTCTTCGCCGCGCCTCACCATGATCGGCTCGCCCATCAGGGCCGTCCTGCGCCCATGCGCATCGAGCTGGCTAGCAAGGCTGACAGGGTACCATCCGTCGATCATCGTGTTGCGGGTCATCGGGCGATCCCGGCGCGTGCAATATCCTCGGCCGCCCGCCGCAGCGCCTCGGCGGCCCTCGACGCGGCGATACGCTCGTCCGGATTGCTGTCCTCGTCCACCAAAACATGCATCAGTGTGCGCGCCTGCCCATCGGGAGCAAGCAGCAGCCAGACGGCCTGTTCATCGTGGGTGTAGTCGAGCAGGCCTCCAGCGGCCTTCGTGCCCGCGGCCGCCTCCAGCGCCACGATGCCCGCTTCCACCACCATGGAGCGGAGCGGCGCAAGACCCTCGAACCGCGGCGGCCCGGCGGCGGGTTCGCCAACCGAAATCCATATGATGCCGCCGCCATCCTCGACGTGCTGCGTCGCGACACGAATCGTGTCCGGCGGCGTCAATGCCGGATGGGCCGGAATGCGCTGGCAGTTTCCCGCCTTGGCGTAGCTCCAGCCGTGATAGATGCAGGCCAGGGTCTCACCGCGTACGAAGCCGTGGGAAAGGCGCATGCCGCGATGGGGGCATCTGTCGGCGAAGGCCGCCGCACGGCCGGAGCGGGTTCGCCAAAGGGCAACCGGTCCGGCCGGGGATTGCGCCGGCATTACGGTTCCCGCCGGCAAGTCCGCGGAGAGGGCAACAGGCATCCATGAGCCGGTGGAATAAGGCGGCATGCATCAACTTTCAAAACGGCACCAGCATCTTCCCGAGCGAGCTTCGCGGTCAAGGATATGCCAATATGCCGGGTTACGTTTGCACAACATTTCCTCACTGGCAACAATGCCTAAAAAAGGTGCATGCCGCCTCGGCAGGCAGAGGGCCGCTGGCCCAGAAACCTAGCCCGATTCGCTCTCGACCGGCGCCCGGCGGATAGTCTCGACCCAGACATCGATTGGTCCAAGAGAGCACCCCATCTCCATCATGTCGATGAGTTCGGCCGGACCGGCAATGTCGAGTTCAATGCGGTCGGGACCGGCAAGGCATATTGCATGCGTGAGCCCGAGCTTGGCGGCATGACGCTCGATCCACGGAAGAAAGGACGCCACCTCGATATCGCCGAGGATCGTCATGCGCTCCCGCCAGGAACATCGATTTTGCTCGCTCATAGAAAACCTCGGCAATGAAGCTGATATATCTATCTATTTATCTATTTACATCGTGCTCAATCGCTGAGGAAGTTCGTCTCGGCCTGTGGTGAACCGTCGTTGATGGGTTCAAAGTAGACCGTCGTGATGGCTTGTGGGTAGCAGGCTTGCCGCGTACCCCGATTTGAGATCAGCTGCGGGTTTTTGCCTTCGAGTTCATCTAGATAGTCGGCCCACCATTGCATCATCTTGACGCGCTCTTCCCAGTGCTCTGCGCGCGCATAGGCGCGACGAACGTCGTTGTCCTCGATGTGGGCCAGTTGCCGCTCTATGGCATCCGGATGCCACTTGCCGCATTCTTTTAGCAGAGTAGATGCGGTTGCTCGAAACCCGTGGCCGTCGCTTCGTCCTTGCTGTAGCCCATACGACGTAAGGCGGTGTTCAATGTGTTGTCGGAAATCGGACGGGAGGGTGACAGCACACTTGGAAAGAGCAACGTTCCAACGCCGGACATTTCCTTGAGCTGCGTCAGGATATTCACAGCTTGGCTTGGCAGAGGGCTTTGCAGAAACTGCAGCGTAGAAGCTTCGGCGAAAGGGAGGGGCGGGACAAGAGGCGTTGGTGCCCAGAGGCGGATTCGAACCACCGACACGCGGATTTTCAGTCCGCTGCTCTACCAACTGAGCTATCTGGGCCTGTGCCGGCTAACGGGATCGCCCGCCGGGTTTCACCAGGGCGCCGGGCGGCGCCCCTGGAAAGCGCGTGGGTTATAGCATGGGAATTTCGCCTGTCCAGCGCTTAGGTGTTGATAAAGAAAAATCGCGGGAAATGGCCGATTGCCACGCGCATTCACGCCTCGTCTTTGGGCGAAGGGCCTTGCTTCGGGCCGTCGTCTTCTTCCTCCTCGTCGTCGCGGCCGGGGATGACATAGGCGCCTTTCAGCCAGCGATTGAGGTCGATATCCTTGCAGCGCGCCGAGCAGAACGGATAGTGCTCGCGCGCGGAAGGCTTGCCGCATTCGGGGCAGGGTCGCTTCGGGCGGAGCGGCGTGACCTTGTCGTCCGGGCTCATGGCCGCGCGACGTGCCAGTTCTTGTGCGCCTTGAAGCCCTCGCCGGAAAGCAGCGCCACACTCTCATAAAGCGGCAGGCCGACCACATTGGTGTAGGAGCCGACCAGCTTGACGACGAAGGAACCGGCAAGCCCCTGCACGGCATAGCCGCCGGCCTTGCCGCGCCATTCGCCCGAGGCGACATAGGCGTCGATCTCCTCGCGCGGCAGCCGCTTGAAGCGGACCCTGGTTTCCACCAGCCGCTGCCTGAGCTTGCCGCCCGGGGTGATCAGGCAGATGCCGGAATAGACGCGGTGCGAGCGGCCGGAAAGCAGGCCGAGGCAGTTCACGGCGTCGTCGATGGTCTCGGCCTTGGGCAGGATGCGGCGCCCGACGGCCACCACCGTATCGGCGGCGAGGACGAAGGCCGGCGCATGGTCGTCCTCGCTTTTCAGCGAGGCGAGCGCCTTCTCGGCTTTTTCCTTGGACAGGCGCTTGGCCAGCGAGCGCGGATGCTCGGCGCGCAGCGGCGTCTCGTCGACGTCGGCCGGTAAAATGCGGTCCGGCTCGATGCCGGCCTGTTGCAACAGCTCGATGCGGCGCGGCGAACCCGAGGCAAGCACCAGCTTCTGCAGGATGCTCATGGGAGTATGATGCCGAAAAGTGTGAAGCGGTTTTCGGACGACATCATGCTCCACTCCCTGGTTTGGAGCCGGATGATTTCAGGTCGAACAGACCTGAGATCATCGGGCTCTGGGTTCGCGCCGAACTGTTACTTGAAACGGTAGGTGATGCGGCCCTTGGTCAGGTCGTAAGGCGTCATCTCGACCAGGACCTTGTCGCCGGTCAGCACGCGGATGCGGTTCTTGCGCATGCGGCCGGCCGTGTGGGCGATGATCTCGTGCTCGTTTTCGAGCTTCACCCGGAACATCGCATTGGGCAGCAGTTCCGTGACCACGCCCGGAAACTCGAGGACTTCTTCCTTCGGCATTCGATACCTTTGCTTGGATGGCGGTTCCGGCGCCTAGAGCATGATGCCGAAAAGTGTCAAGCGGTTTTCGGGCGACATCATGCTCTACTTCTTTGATCCGGAGTCGGATGATTTCCAGCCGAACCGGAAATCATCCGGCTCCGGCCGGAATTTGCGGCGGAACCTATATGATAATCGCCCGCTTGTGAACATGCTTAATCGGCAGCGCATTTTTCACTCCGGCGGCGCGAAACGCTTGGCAATGCGCGCTTTCAGCCGTTCGCGCACGTCGCGATAGGCCGCCATGATGTGCTCGCGCGTGCCCCCGGTGTCGGTCGGGTCGGGCATCGGCCAGTATTCGACCTCGACGGCGAGCGAGCGGGTGAGCTCGAGCGCGGCGTGGTGCGCTTCCGGCGCCAGCGTCACGATCAGGTCGAAATAGTCGTCCTCCAGCTCGTCCAGCGTTCTCGGCTGCCGCTCGCCGAGCGTCAGACCCTCCTCGGCAAGCACGGCGTCGACGAAGGGATCGCGCTCGCCGCTGCGCACCCCGGCCGAAGCGACGAAGGTGGTGGCCGGCAGGAACCGTCGCGCCAGCTGTTCCGCCATCGGCGAGCGAACGGCGTTCATGCCGCACAAAAACAGGATCGAATGCGGCAGTGCGGCCGGCACTAGAGCATGGTCCCGAAAAGTGGGAACCGGTTTTCGGAGAAGACCGTGCTCCGACTAAAGAGCATGGTCCCGAACCGGAGGTCAGCGAACGCAAAAAGTGGGAACCGGTTTTCGGAGAAGACCATGCTCCAACAAAGAATTAGATCAGGATGGCGACTCAACGAAACGTCATCCTGATCTAGCCCCGCCAGTGCAGCACGCAGACCAGCGTGAACAGTCGCCGCGCCGTGTCGAAGTCGATCTCGATCTTGCCGGCCAGCCGGTCCATCAGCGTCTGTGAGCCTTCATTGTGCAACCCGCGCCGCCCCATGTCGATCGCCTCGATATGGCTGGGCGTCGAGGAGCGGATGGCCTCGTAGTAGCTTTCGCAGATCAGGTAGTAATCCTTGACGATGCGCCTCAGCGGCGTCAGCGACAGGATGTGCGTGACCACGTCGGCGCCGTCCTCGCGGCTGACGGCGAACACCAGGCGCTGCTCGGCCAGCGACAGCTTAAGCCTGTATGGGCCGGCGCCGTCGTCATTGACCGGCCGGAAGCTGTTTTCCTCGATCAGGTCGAAGATCGCCACCGCCCGCTCATGCTCGACATCGGGCGTCGAACGTCCGATCGATTCGTCGAGCTCGACGTCGATCAGCCTGTCGCGGTTTTGGTGGCGGCCGGACATCGCTACATGTTCAGCCTGATCGCCACGGAGCGTGCGTGTGCGTCGAGCCCTTCCGCCTTGGCGAGCGCGATCGCCGCCGGTGCCAGCGCCTTGAGCTGCTCCGGGCCGAGCTTCAGGATCGACGTCCGCTTGACGAAATCGAGCACGGACAGGCCCGAGGAGAAACGCGCCGAGCGCGCCGTCGGCAGCACGTGGTTGGAGCCGCCGACATAGTCGCCGATCACTTCCGGCGTGTGGCGCCCGAGGAAGACGGCCCCGGCATTGCGCATCTTGGCGAGGAAGTCCTCGGCCGCGTCGAAGGCGAGCTCGACATGCTCGGCCGCGATGCGGTCGACCAGCGGCAGCGAGGCTTCGATCTCCGGCACCAGGATCACCGCGCCGAAATCGCGCCAGCTCGCCGCGGCCGTCTCGGCGCGTGGCAGGGTCTTCAACTGGCGCTCGACCGCGTGCTCGACCGCCTTGCCGAACTCCGGGCTGTCGGTGATCAGGATCGACTGCGCCGACGCGTCATGCTCGGCCTGCGCCAGCAGATCGGCGGCGATCCAGTCCGGATCGTTTTCGGCGTCGGCCACGACCAGCACTTCCGACGGCCCGGCGATCATGTCGATGCCGACGGTGCCGAACACCTGGCGCTTGGCGGCCGCGACATAGGCGTTGCCCGGTCCGACGATCTTGGCGACCGGCTTGATCGTCTCGGTGCCGTAGGCGAGCGCGGCGACCGCCTGCGCCCCGCCGATGCGGTAGATCTCCGAAACGCCGGCAAGGTCGGCCGCGACCAGGACCAGCGGATTGATGACCCCGCCGGAGGCTGGCACCACGATCACGATGCGCTCGACGCCCGCGACTTTCGCAGGCACGGCATTCATCAGCACCGAGCTCGGATAGCTCGCCGTGCCGCCCGGCACATAGAGGCCGACGGCCTCGATCGCCGTCCAGCGCGAGCCGAGCTCGACGCCGGCCGCGTCCGTATAGCGGTCGTCCTTCGGCTTCTGCCGCTCGTGATGCGAGCGGATGCGGTCGCGCGCGAATTCAAGCGCTTCGACCGTGGCGGGGTCGGCCGCGGCATAGGCCTTGGCGATGTCGTCCCTGGACACGGCGATGCCGAGCTTGCCGAGATCGGCCTTGTCGAATTTCAGCGTGTAGTCGATGAGGGTCTTGTCGCCCTCGGCGCGCACCCGCGCGACGATGTCGCGCACCACCGCCTCGACATCGGCCGACACCTCTCGCTTGGTGGTGAGGAATGCCGAAAAGCGCTGCTCGAAATCGGCGTCGGTTTGGCTAAGCGTGATGGCCATTGTCTGCGCTCAGGTCCTGTGAACAGGGCGTGAGGTGGCTTCCCAGGCACCGCCGATGTCGGCGAGCCGGGCCTCGATGCACTCGACGTCGAGCATGATCGTGCCGCCTCCGGAAAACACCAGTTCGATGATGCCGGCCGGCTTGCTGATCGCAACGAAGCTGATCGCCAGCAGCGAAAGCACCTCGGCCGGCTTGTCACGGGCGATGCCGCTGGTCTTGGCGCCGAGCACCCGGTCGAAATGCAAAACACTTTGGCGCCGCTCGTTGTGCTGGCGGAACAAGCCGGACTTCGCCTCCCAGACGAAGCGGTTCATGCTCAGCACGAAGCGTTTGGCCGCCGGCAGGTATTCGAGGTCGGAGACCTTCATCACGGCGTCCTGAACATGGGCCGAGACGATGCTCAGGTCCTGGTCGTCGAGCGCGATGAGCTTGAGAGCGGCCATGCGGTATGCACACCTGAAGGTTGACGGTTCAAGCTTCTGTTAGAACATGATCCCGAAAAGAGGAAACCGGTTTTTGCTTTTCGCGGACCTGCGGTTCGGCAAAGATCATGCTCAAACAAAATTCTAGAGCGTGTCGAACTCGACAAAATCGAGATCAATCACGCTCTAGTGGGTCTTTTCCGCCGGTGCAACTCGCCCGAAACGGATGCGGCGAAGCGTCAGCCCGAAATCCGCTCGATCACCGCGCCGCAGCCGGAGAGCTTCTCCTCCAGCCGCTCGAAGCCGCGGTCGAGGTGGTAGACGCGGTTGACGACGGTCTCGCCTTCGGCGGCGAGGCCGGCAATCACCAGCGATACCGAGGCGCGCAGGTCGGTCGCCATGACTGGCGCGCCTTTCAGCTTGGCGACGCCGTCGACGATCGCCGTCTGGCCGGAAAGCGTGATGTGGGCGCCGAGGCGGGCAAGCTCCTGCACATGCATGAAGCGGTTCTCGAAGATCGTCTCGGTGATGCGGGACTTGCCCTTGGCCATTGTCATCAGGCCCATGAACTGCGCCTGCAAGTCGGTCGGGAACGCCGGGAAAGGCGCGGTGGTCACATCGACCGGCGCAATGCCGGCGCCGTTGCGCTTGACGCGGATGCCCTCATTGGTCGGCGTGATCTCGGCACCCGTCTCGGCGATGACGTCGAGGGCGCTCTGCAGCAGGTCGGGCCGCGCGCCGTCGAGCATCACGTCGCCGCCGGTCATCGCCACCGCCATGGCATAGGTGCCGGTCTCGATGCGGTCGGGGATGACGCGCACGCGGGCGCCGGACAGCGCCTCGACGCCCTGGATGGTGATGGTGGAGGTGCCGGCGCCATGGATCTTGGCGCCCATGGCGATCAGGCATTCGGCGAGGTTGACGATCTCCGGCTCGCGCGCGGCGTTTTCGAGCACCGTCTCGCCCTTGGCGAGCGAGGCCGCCATCATCAGCACATGCGTGGCGCCGACCGACACTTTCGGGAACACGTAGCGATTGCCGTGGAGACGGCCGTTCTTCGTCTTGGCGATGACGTAGCCGTTGTCGACGTCGAGCTCTGCGTCCAGTGCCTGCAGGCCCTCGAGGAACAGGTCGACCGGGCGCGTGCCGATGGCGCAGCCGCCGGGCAGCGACACCTTGGCCTCGCCCATGCGGGCAAGCAGCGGCCCGATGACCCAGAAGGAAGCCCGCATCTTCGACACCAGCTCGTAAGGCGCGGTGGTGTCGACGATGTTGCGGGCGGAAAAATTGATGGTGCGCGAATAGCCTTTCTGCTGGCTCTCGCGCCGGCCGTTGACGGAATAGTCGACGCCGTGATTGCCGAGGATGCGGATCAGTTGCTCGACATCGGCCAGATGCGGCACGTTCTCCAAGGTCAGCGTATCGTCGGTGAGCAGCGAGGCGATCATCAGTGGCAGCGCCGCGTTTTTGGCGCCCGAGATCGGAATGCTTCCGGCAAGCTCATTGCCGCCGACAATTCTGATGCGATCCATGAAAGAACGTCCCCTCGGCCCGGACGGGCCGGTTTCAATCGGTTGAGTATGTCCGGCTCTAGACTATTGGCCGGCGCGGTTCAAGAAATAGGATTTCCCCATCTGTGGACCAAGTGTGGCCGGCCAGTGTGGCTGATTTGAGTTACTTTTTCTGCATTTTTCCTGCAGACGGCAGGCCCTCCGGCCACTGATCGGGATCGCAGGCGCGCTGCTTGTCAGTGTCGCAGGCGCGCTGCTTGTCAGCCTCCCCGGCGCGCCGGGAGCGCGCCTGCGCCTTACGTTTCTGCAGGTTGGCGCGCAACGCTTCGGCGAGGCGGTCCTTGCGCTCGCCGCCGCCCTTTTTCGGTGGATTTGCCTTGTCGTTCATCGTCCGTCCCCGCCGGCGTATAGCCGGCTCTGGTTCAGGCATAGTTATCATTGTGGCGCCGCCATGTCATGGAAGACTGCCTGGAAGCGGGCTCCACAGCTGTGGCGTTCGATGCATGCCGCCCGAAACCGCGCGGCGGTTTTGCGACAACGACATGCGTCGTTTTTAAGGTTTTCTTGGCCTTGCGCTTGCCGGTTCGTTATGGCAGAAGCGCCGCCATCGCAGGCTGCGGTAGCTCAGTGGTAGAGCACTCCCTTGGTAAGGGAGAGGTCGAGAGTTCAATCCTCTCTCGCAGCACCAGCCTATCCCATTGAAATCGCGGCCACGGCCGGCGTGCGGCGCACCGCTTGGTGAACCGGACAGAGCCTTTTCACGTCGACTTCAAAACATGCATATCATCGAACTCCGCAAGCTTCGGATACGCGATGGTCGGAGCATGAGCGAGGCTGAGGACGCGTTCACGGTAGCGATCGAGGCACGTCTGGCGCTCATCGTCGCCGATGCGCGCTGGTGCGTGCACCAGAAACGGCTCGATCACCGTGAAGCCGACAAAGTAGAGCATGCCGTGGTTGATTGGGAACAGGATCTCGGCGATTGGGCCGTTCAGGCCGCGGCTGGAATAGATCGGCGGCGGTCCGCCGATCGTGACGGAGCACATGGCGCGCTTTCCTGCGAAGACGCCGCGGTCATACCATTTGCCGCCGCCATAAATGCGGCCACCTGACGCGAACACCCGGTCGACCCAGCCCTTGAGGATCGCCGGCACCCCGAACCACCAGAGCGGAAACTGCAGGATCAACGCATCGCACCAGAAAAGCTTGTCCATCTCCGCCTGGATGTCTGGAGCGAACCCGTCGTGGGCAGCCGCATTCGCCTCCTCGGCCTGCTGGCGGTAGTAGTTCGCATCGCGCACGGTCGTGAAGTTGCGGCGGTCCGATACCAGATTGAAGCCCATGGCGTAGAGATCGGAGACGACGACCTCGTGTCCCGCCATGGACAACGCCTCCTGCGCGGCGCGGGTCAGGGCGCCATTGAAGCTGTCGGGCTCGGGGTGGGCGTGGACGATGAAGATGCGCACCGTGCTTTTCCCACCCGGTCGGAATGTTCATTTTCTGGATGCCGAAAGGGCTCGCTCGGCGACATAGTCGAGCGAGAAGACACCGGCGCCGCGTGCCAGCACCAGAAGCAGCAGCGACGCCCACAGCAGATGCTCCGCCCAGTTCTCTGGATAGACGAAGATCTGGATGACGGAGACCACGCCGATCAGCATCAGCGCGCCGAGACGCGAGAAGGCCCCAAAGAAGACCAGAACCAAGCCCGTGAGTTCGGCGGCGGTCGCCAATGGCGCCGCGATCGACGGATCGATGAATGGCAGATTGTATTCGTTGGCGAACAGCTGCAGCGTCACCGGCCAGGATGCCAGCTTGCTCTGCGCCGATTGCCAGAAGACATGGGCCACCGCCACGCGCGCGGCGAGCTGAACCAATGAGAACGGAATGTGTTCGGGCAGCTTGATGATACGCCTGTAGAGGCCGACAAAGCCGGCTGGGTTGGACGAGGATTGCTCCGATATTGCGGTCATGACCGTCTCCGTCAGTTTGAGGGGGAATTCGAGGCGACCCGCACGTCGGTGACGAGCCTGTCGCGGAACAGACGCACAAGGGCCGAAACCAGGTCGAAGGCCGGGTCGAGGGCCAAGGCGCGGCCAGTGGCATGCTCGAGGCCCAAACCGTGCTTCAGCGAATGCCAGAAGGCGAAGCTCGCGCGGTCGAGCAGAAAAAGCCGCACGTAGTTTCCCGATCGCCACAACGCCACGCGTTCGGGGCGCCTTACCCAGGTGATGGTTTCGTCGACCGCCGTCTCCTGTTGATGCGCCATCCATACCGACAGGATCGACCGGTGCGAGACGATCAGGCGCAGCGAGGGTTGGAGCAGGATATCCGGCGAGAGCCCGAGGTCGGTGTTGTCGTATTCTGCGAGGCTGCGGGCCGGCAGCGAAGCCGTATCGAGCGCCTCGGCGATGGCCCATTCGAGCCTTGCCGTTTCGGCGACGATCGGCATGTCGGACAGCGTGTCGATCGTCTTGAGGAAGCGCGGGAAGCCGGCGCCATAGCGCGCAAGGCGCGATTCAACCGGCGGATGGCGTCGAATGAACTCGCTCGCCGCATAGCGGAAGAACCGTTCGTCCACCAGGCGAACGGTGACAGGAAACACCGCCATCAGCACCGCGGTGAGCGAGCTGCGCGTGTTGTTCTGGTAGATGCGCAGGCGCGCCAGTGGATCGGCCTTGCCGGCAGTCAGCATTTTCGCGAAAATTATCGGTTCGGTGGCAAGCACCGAGCGCGCCATGGTGGTCTGCAGATATTCAAGCGGCAACATCGTATCTTCCCTCTATCGGCGTTAAGGCGTTCGACATGGCAGGTCCGGCCTTGGCGGCAGCGAATGCCGCGAGAACAGGCATGCTGGTCGTCACGTTTTCAAAGGGAGTGGGGGACACCGGTCGGGGCGTGGCTGCCGCGGCCTGTCTTGCTGCCTGCCTGCGATTGAACATGATCGAAGCGGTCAGCATGTCGGCCCACATGGCTTCGCCAAGCAGCACATCGAGAACCGGAACGTCGGTGTCCCACTCGATCAACGTCGGGCGCGGCCCGAGCCGATCTATGGCGTGCTCATAGAGAGCCCAAACGACCGGTGGAACGCGAGAGCCATGGTCGTCGATGAGCACCGTGTCGGCCCCGACCCGGTTGGTCGCATGGCCGGCGAGATGGATTTCACCGATAGCCTGCTCAGGCAGCGCGTCGATGAAGGCCTTGGCGTCATACTGCAGGTTGTGCGCCGAAACATGGACGTTGTTGACGTCCAGCAGCAGGCCGCAGCCGGTCCACTCAACGAGCTCGGCCAGGAACTCGGCCTCGTTCATCGAGGAGTCCGCAAACGCGACATAGGCAGACAGATTTTCGATCAGCACCTGCCGCTTCAACGTTTCCTGGACGGCATCGACATTGCGCGCGACGATCTCCAGCGCTTCTTCGTCGTAGCGCAGAGGCAGCAGATCGTTGAGATAGGCGCCGTCGGCGACGCTCCAGGCCAGATGCTCGGAAACGAGATCGGGCTGGAAGCGCTCACAGACCCTGCGCAGTCGCTCCAGATGATCGCGGTCCAAGCCTCGCGCGCTGCCCAGCGACAGGCCGACGCCATGCACCGAGAGCGGATAGGTCTGGCGCAGCCGCTCCAGCGCCTCGACGCCCGCGCCGTCCCCCATGTAGTTCTCGGCATGAACCTCCAGCCAGCCGGCCGAGGGCCGCCGCGTCAGCATTTCGTTGATGTGGGGGGAGCGAAGACCGATGCCCGCCGATGCGGGGATCGCGAGGGGCTGAAACGCACGGGACATCGGTCTGCTCCATTCTGGAGGGTTGGCAAGAAGTCTGGATCGTTCAGGCTTTCGGTTTGTCGCTGCCGCCCGCGATCTTGGCGCAGCTGCCGGCGGGCACGTAGAGCCAGGAATCCGGCTGGTTGTCGGCGGTCGCGGTGCCGGCGCAGGAATGCGTCGCGGTCTGGCAGTCGTTCTGGCCCGCCTTGACGACGCCGTAGCACTTCTCGAAGGCGAAGCTGGGCTTGGCGGCGGGGCCGCTATAGGCCGCCGTCGCGGCAAGCGAAGTGGCGGCCGCGAGGGCCGATCCGATGAGGGTCTTGGTGTTGATCACAGGCTTGTCTCCTGGTTGGCGTTTCGAGGGAAAGACCGGCCTTCGGGCCTGTCTGCAAAATCAGTCTCTCCGATCGCGATGCCGAGCTGAAATGCTGTCTCGGCATGGAATTGATACGCAGTCACTATGTCCCGGGAGGCGACGCGAAAAAGCCCTCCGGCGGGAGACACCGGAGGGCTTGGCGCCTGCATTCGGGAGTATGCGAAGCAGGCGCGGCTAGGCGGGAGCGAGGCGCCTAGACGTATCGTCTTTCGCAGCCTGCGGCCGAGGTTGCATCGGTGCGGAGGGGATCGTCGGCAAGCCAGTCTGCTGCACGCTGCCGCCCCCTGTCGCGCATGTCGGTCAGTTCGCCCCAGTCGATCCACGGCCGCAGGAGCAGCGGAGCTCCGGCACGGTATCGACTGTCGAATATGGTGTGAACCGGCGCACATTTGGTCACGCAATGACTGGCTGCGAGGCTGCGGTCCGGACACGGTGTGGTGAACACGGACGGTCTGCCGGTGACAACCAGGCGATGGCGAGCTTCAGGTGATAGGACAGGTGGCGACTGCAAAACGTCGCCGTCACCCCAATAAATGTCGCCGTCGATCTCGACAGGCAGCGAGAGGAAGGGGATCGTAGCCGCCGCCACGATCGCATCGATGGACAACTGGTCGCTTGTGAATACCTTCATCGCATCCGTGCGCGCGTTGACGACCATGACGCCAAGTTTCACCGGGCAGTCTTCGTCACGGATTTGCTCGAGGTCGATTGACTGTTCCAGGACGGATCGAAGCAGGCTGGCTCTGCCGTCGGCGAAAATCGAGGCGTGGCTGACGCGCCGCCAGAAATTGGCGAGTGCCGTCCGCGCGCCGCGCCTGCCGCCGACGCTCAAGCCATAGGCAAAGACCGCCGCCTCCATCGCTGCAAAGCCCGACGCGGTGACGCCGCTGACGCTGCAGCTCGGCTCGTCCAGCAGGCGATCGAGCACGCCCCAGACGAAAGCGCCATGTGCATCGTTTGCCAGCACGATGTCGATCGTCCGGTTTTCCACACCAAGATCCGCGACTGACGCGATGGCCTGGTCTGTTCTCATTGCGGGCTGGGTAAGCATCGTTTGGTCTCCATCCCAAGATCGTCGACAAGGCGACTGGAGAGAGACTGCCGCATCTTCTTGTTCAGCCGAAATGCCAAGGTGGCATGAAGTCCATAGGCAGATTGCATTGGCTGCCGGTCCTCGCGCGCCGCACTCTTCCTCCGATCAGGCCAGACGATGAACGTTGCTTTGGCGCCGTTGCTGGAGCCGCGGCCTGGAACCGGAGGACAAATGATGAGAGCAAAACTCACCTGCATGGCGGCGCTTGCCATGAGTCTTGGCGCAAATCCGGCGTCCGCCGACCCCTTCAGCGATCTTGCCGCATTGCCGACGTTCTACACGGACGCCGCGATGAAGACGATGAAACCTATGACTGGGTTCAAGAAGGCCTGGTTCGCCATGCCGAAGCACGACCGCGTCAAGATGACGAAGGCGTGCAACGACCCGGCGATGAGCAAGCCCCACGCCCGGTTTTGCGCCAATGTGCTTGCTTTGGGCGGAGCCAATTAGCGGTGCTCGCCGAGCACCCTCGGAATGCAGACCCGGCATAAACTCCATTCTCAGATGGCATTGGCGAGTTGAGCGCCGGGTCAAGCAAAGTCCATCTCGGCAAGCGGGAACAATAGAGTTCAAAAATGCTGCCGGTCATCAGCGCGGTCGTCAAAGGGGCGATTGCACAACTCCTAAGAAGGATCCAACCATGAATATCAAAGCTATCTGCATCGGCGCATTTGCACTTTCCATGCTCGGCGGCGTCGCGTTCGCCGGCGCGCTCGACGAGCCGTCCAACATGCAGCCCTTCTTCACCGATTCCGGCATGCAGACGATGAAGTCGAGTGCCGATTTCGAGGTCGCGTGGAAAGCCACGCCGAAGACCACCCAGGACGCGATGATGAAGGAATGCAACGACGCCGCCATGAGCAAACCGCACGCCCAGTTCTGCGCCCAGCTCTTCGCCCTCGGCCACCACAGCTGATACTCCCGGACGGTGACCATTATCGGACGCTTCGATGGCGGGTCTCTTGTTCCGCCATCTGTCATGACGAAACGCTATCGACTTTATAGCCCCCCTGCATTGGCGTGATGGAATGCATTGCGGCAGGGTTCGAGCCAGCAGATGCACCGATGCAGTTGAGGGACGACCCGCATGGACATTCATCACATCCGCTACTTCCTGGCCGTGTGCGAGACACGAAACTTCACGCGCGCCGGCGAGAAGTGCAACGTCACCCAGCCGGCGCTGTCTCGCGCAATCCAACAGCTGGAGGATGAAGTCGGCGGCTTGCTGTTTCGCCGCGAAAGAAACTTGACACATCTGACGGATCTGGGTGCGCTTCTTCGGCCACGGTTTCAGCAGATACTCGACGAGGTGACCGGCGTTCGGCAGGAGGCATCGAGGTTCCTGTGCCTGGAAAACGCAAATCTGAAGGTCGGGGTCATGTGCACCATTGGCCCGCGTCGGTTCACCGGTCTGCTGGCGGACTTCAACAGGCGCCAGCAGGGCATTCAGTTGCAACTGGTGGAAGGCGTGCCAGCCTCTTTGTCGCAATTGCTGGAAGCGGGTGAAATCGATGTTGCCATCATGGCGTCCAGCAACAGTTTTCCGGAACGCTTCGACGTCACTCCGCTCTATCGGGAGCGGTTCGTTCTGGCCTTCCCCAACGGCCATCGGCTGGCCCGCAACGACAATGTCGCCATCTCCGAGCTCGACGGCGAGAACTATCTGAGACGCCTGAACTGCGAGTATCGGGACTACCTTGCCGGCCTCTGCAATGAGCGTGGCGTGAAGCTCAGGATTTCCTACGCCAGCGAACGCGAGGACTGGATCCAGAACATGGTTTCCGGCGGGCTCGGGATTTGTTTCATCCCGGAGTTCAGCGCCGTTATCCCAGGTCTGCAAATCAGGCCCGTCATCGATCCTGAAGTCTGGCGGGAGGTCTCGCTGGTCGTCGTGGCGGGGCGCCGGTTCTCGCCGGCGACGTCGACTTTCGTGAACAGCGTCAAGGCGCACAGCTGGCCGGAAAGCGGCATCGACCTGTCGGTCAGGAAGACCGCTGCGTAAAGCATGTCTCCCGAAAGTGGGAACCGGTTTCGGGACAAAGCATGCGCAAAATCAAAAGCCTAAAGCGGGGAGCGAATCCGAAGGATCGCGACGCGCTTTAGCAGATCGAAGTGAAAGTCCAAATCCGCGACTGACTTCGTTGCGGAGATGATCGCGTTGGTGCGGTCACCCGCTATAGTTTTCAGGTATCGATTTAAGAGCCAGTCAGCATTTCTCTTTCTCCGAGGCTCCAGTCACTCTCCTTGCCATGCCCCGCCTCCCGCGATTGGGCACCGAAAAAGGAGAAATAGACATGGCTTCCAGGACTATTGCATTGCAGGCGCCGCTGAAGCTGGCGCTGACACTCGGGCTTCTTACCGCGACCGCTGCGTTTTCCGCAGCCCCGGCTTCCGCCGGCGACTGCCCCGCCGGTCAGGCCGCTACGGCCGACATCCAGGACCATCCCAGCAAGCCGGTCGGCGTGACCGATACGGTCCTTTCCGCAATCGATCTCAGCTCGAACGGCGAAGCCTGGAAGGGCAACATGTTGCGTCTGCGCAAGCTCGTCGTTCAGCCGGGCGGCGTCGTGCCGTGGCATGAGCACACGGTTCGTCCCGCCAACATCATCGTCGTCGAAGGCTCGATCACTGAGTACGCCAGCACCTGCAAGGTCGGCATCGAGCATGCGGCCGGCGACGTGACCGCCGAGTTCGGTCAGCTCGCCCACTGGTGGAAGAACAACGGCAAGGTTCCGGCCGTGCTCTATTCCGCCGACATCCTGCCGCCTGCGATGCACAACGATCACATGATGTGATCCCCGCCTTGGGCGAACTCTTCCCGACCGCAATCGAAAGCGCGTCCTCGGGCGATCGCCTGGGGACGTGGCGAAACGGAGTGCTGCCATGACGACAACCGAACACACCGAACCGACAGCGCTGCGCATGGCAGCCGCAGACGGCTGGCGTTTCGGCATCATTGCGATGATCGCATTTTTGACGCTTGTCGATCTCTTCGCCACCCAGGCCATTCTGCCTTCGCTGGTGGTCAGGTTCGGCGTCAGCCGCGCCACCATGGGATTTGCCGTCAACGCCAGCACGTTCGGCATGGCGCTCGCCGGCATCGCAGTCGCGCTTTTCGGGCAAGGGCTCGATCGCCGCAACGGCATCTGGATGAGCCTCGTGGCACTGGCTGTCCCGACGACGCTGTTGTCGCAGACCGACAGCGTCGTCGTCTTCGCCCTGCTGCGCGTGGCGCAAGGCCTGTGCATGTCGACCGCCTTCACGCTGACGATGGCCTATCTCGCCGAGCATTTCTCGTCGCGGCAGGCAACAGGCGCGCTCGCCGCCTATGTGACCGGCAATGTCGCGAGCAACTTCTTTGGGCGGCTTATGTCCGCCGCTGTCGCCGACACGTTCGGCATCTCCACGAATTTCCTCACATTCGCCGCCCTCAACCTGATCGGCGCGGCGCTTGTTTGGGCGACGCTGCAAAAGACTTCCCGAATGATGCGCGCGAGCGTCGACGGCGGCCATTCACGCAGTGCCTGGAAAGGCCTTTTGGCAAACGCCGAGCTGCGCGCCTGCTTCGGTATCGGTTTCCTCATTCTGTTCGTCTTCATCGGAACTTTCACCTATGTGAACTTCCAGTTGGTTGCGGCGCCTTTGTCGCTGACTCCGATGGCGCTGGGCGCGGTCTATTTCGTCTTCCTGCCGTCGATGCTGACCACTCCGCTCGCCGGGCGTGTGGCCTCGGGTCTCGGTCCGAGGGTAGGGGTTGGCGCAACGCTTGGGCTGGCGATTGCCGGCCTGCTTCTGCTGCTCACACCCAAACTTCCCATTGTCCTTGCCGGGATGGCGCTGGTCGCCATCGGCACCTTCCTGGCGCAGGCGATCGCCACCGGACATGTCAGCCGAACGGCATCGCGCGACCGCGCCGCGGCAAGCGGGATCTATCTCGCGTCCTACTATGCGGGAGGGCTCGCCGGCAGCTTCGTCATCGGACAGATCTATGACCGGATTGGCTGGACGGCCTGCGTGGCCGCGCTGGCGGCAGTCCTTGTGGCCGCGATTGCGGTCGCGCGGGCACTGAAGACACCAACAACATGACGATCGGAAAGCGATCGGCCGTGAGGCCATCCGCTCTGGCGAGATCGCGCAAAGAATCTCAATGAACTAGCCAACCACTGACCCCAACGGAGACTGAGATGACTACCTACCTGAAAACCCTGATCACCGGTGCCGCCATGCTGATGGCGGTCGTCCTCCCGGCGGCCGCCTCGGACGGCGTCGTCACGGTGAAGAGCGACTATTCCGTCGCCGAGACCGTCGCCCGCATCAAGAAGGACGTCCTCAAGAAGGGCCTCATGTTCTTCGGCGTGATCGACCAGGCAAAGCTCGGCAACAAAGCCGGCAACGACGTCAAGCCGTCGCGGCTCGTGATGTTCGGCAATCCGGCGCTCGGCACGACTTTCATCACCTCGAATCCCGAGGCCGGCCTGGACTGGCCGGTGCGCGTGCTGGTCTACCAGACCGGAAACGGCGCGGTTTACGCCGCCTACAGCGATTTCGATTGGATTGCTAAACGGCACGGCATCACCGACCGCAGTGCGCAGTTCAAAATGGCGACCGAGGTCATTCAGTCCGTGACCTCGTCGATCAGGAAAAACTGATCGGCGCGACGCGCTGGAAGTCCTTCGAACCCTGCGAGGCTGCCTGTATCGCGCGGCGAAGTCACTCGGCGGCGGATAATGCCTTTGCCCGCTCGCCGAACCATTTCTTCTGGGTGGCTTCGCGGACCAGCGCGCCGACCGCCGGCGAATGCCTGCGGCCGCGCACCGTGACGAGATTGACGTCGCGCCAGAATTCCGGCTCGGTGATCGGCAATGCCGCTACGCCCGGGTGCTTGGCGGTGTGCTCGGGCATGAACCCGAAACCGAGTCCGGCCGCGATCATGGCGAGTGTCCAGTCGTCGCGGTCGCTCCAATAGACGGGGCTGACCGTGACGCCCTGCTGGGCAAGGATGGCATCAGCGTAGCCGGCAAATTCGCAGTTGTTGCGGTGAATGTAGCTTTCATTGCTCATGTCCTTCACCCGCACGACCCGCTGATTGGCCAGACGATGAGCCAGATGGACCGCCATCACCATCTGCTCGCGAAACAGCGGCAGCGCGTGCACTTCCTCGTCGGGAACGTCCGAAGGCAATGCGTAGATGGCGGCCTCGAGATCGCCTTCGAGCAGCCTTCGCCGGAGGCTCGCGGCGTCTGAATCGCAAAGGTGGAGTTCCACGCCGGGGTGATGGCCACGAACAGCCGCGATCAGTTCGATGATTTCGTCCGGAGCGATCGTGCTCATGATGCCAAGCCTGAGCGGCATCCTTTTCAGGTTCACATACTGCTCGGCAATCTGCTTTGCCTGGCGGGAGTTCTCGAACACGCCCTCGAGATACGTCTCCACCATGCGGCCGAGCTCGGTGAGATGGGTGAAGCGGCGCTCGCGGTGGAAAAGCGCCCCGCCGAATTCATCCTCCAGCAGCTTGATGGCGCGCGAAAGCGCCGGCTGCGTGACGTTGCACTGCTCGGCCGCCCTGGTGAAATTCAGCTCCTTGGCGACGGCCAAGAAATATCTGACCTGGCTGATTTCCACTGCACGCTTCCCCTGGAACGTGCTTGCCGCACGGCCCGCGTTGCCGGGCGATCTTACTAGCTGCCCCAAGGTCAAACAACCCAGCTTGCGGAGCTGCCTCGTGGCCACGCCGATCACACCGCCAGCTATCGAATCCATGTCTCAACGGCATTTCCGCAGCTTCGGGAGGCTCGCCATACTGATCGCGAGAACCACGAACGGTGGGCTTGCCGTCCGTCGTTCGCAACCGGTGGCAGCTCACTGCGGCCACGGCTTCGACAGAAGGAAACGATGATGCTCACAGGAAAGACGGCTCTCATCACAGGTTCGACCAGCGGCATCGGGCAAGGCATCGCCGAGGCCTTCGCGGCCAAGGGCTGCAACGTCATTCTGAACGGTTTCGGCGATGCCGCCGAGATCGAGCTGCTTCGGTCGAGGCTCGCCGCCGACCACGGGGTGACCGTGCGCTACGACAATGCCGACATGAGCAAAGGCGCGGCGATTACCGCGATGATGGACAAGGCCATCGCCGAATTCGGCGCGGTCGACATCCTGGTCAACAACGCCGGCATTCAGCACGTGGCGCCGATCGATGATTTCCCGATCGAGAAGTGGGAAGCGGTCGTGGCGATCGACCTCATTTCGTCCTTCTACACGATCCGCCGTGCTCTGCAGGCGATGAAGGCGCGCAAATGGGGCCGCATCATCAATGTCGCGTCCGCCCACGCCCTTGTCGCCTCGCCATACAAATCCGCCTATGTCGCCGCCAAGCACGGCATGGCCGGCCTGACCAAGACGGTCGCGCTCGAGGTTGCCGAACAGGGCATAACGGTCAATGCCGTCTGTCCCGGCTACGTGCTCACGCCGCTGGTCGAAAAGCAGATCCCGGATACGGCCAGGGCCCGCGGGATCAGCGAAGAGCAGGTGATCAAGGATGTTCTGTTGGCTGCGCAGCCGACCAAGCAGTTCGTGACGGTGGAGCAGGTCGCAGCGCTCTGCCTTTTCCTGGCGTCGGACGACGCGGCCTCGATCACCGGCGCCATCATGCCGATCGAAGGCGGCTGGACAGCTCATTAGACCGGCACGAGGAGCGAAAGCCATGAACAAGTTCACGCGAAACCAGCCCGTTTCCGAGCCGGCAGTCGAGGTCACAAGCCAAGGCGAGGCCAAACGCCAGACCGTGCTTGTCCTTCAAGGCGGCGGTGCGCTTGGTGCCTATCAGGCCGGCGTCTACCAGGCGCTCGTCGAAGGCGGCATCGAACCGGATTGGGTCATCGGCACGTCGATCGGCGCCATCAATGCCGCGCTGATTGCCGGGAACGAACCGCAAGATCGACTCCCCAGGCTGCGGGAATTCTGGGAAGGCGTCAGCCGGAGCAGCCCAATCGACGAGTTCTTTCGGATGATGGTCCCGAGCAACATCTTCGCCAATACGACCACGCTGATGCGAGGGATACCGGGCTTCTTCGAACCCAACCCGAGCGCGCTGTTCGGGATCAACCGGGAAGTGGGCGTTGAGAACGCCTCCTATTACTCCACGGATCCTCTGAAGAGGACACTCGGCGACCTGGTCGACTTCGACTATCTCAACCGGCGCCATACGCGATTGACAGTCGGCGCCGTCAACGTCAACACCAGCGAACTCAGATACTTCGACAGCAGTCAGATGCCGCTGTCGGCGGCCCACATCATGGCATCGGGCGCCTTGCCGCCGGCCTTTCCGGCGGTTTGCATCGACGGCGAGCCCTATTGGGACGGCGGGGTCTATTCCAATACCCCGATAGAGGTCGTGCTCGACGCGCGACCGCGTCGCGATGCGCTGATCTTCGCGGTCAACATGTGGCAGCCGCGGGGCTCCGAGCCAAAATCGATATGGCAAGTCATGGGGCGGCAGAAAGATCTCCAATACGCCAGCCGTGGCAGAAGCCACGTCGCCCGCCAGGAGCAACTGCATCGGCTCAGGCACGTCGTGCGCGAAATGGGCAAACTCGTCCCGGAGGAGCGACGCGAGGATCCGATGTTCAAGGAACTCGCCTCCTATGGTTGCCCGTCGGTCATGCACCTCGTTCGGCTGCTATCCCCACGCCTCGACGGCGAGGATCACACCAAGGACATCGACTTCACGCGCGCTGGGATCCGCACCCGTTGGCAGGCGGGATACGAGCATGGGCAGCGCGTCCTCTCGCAGAAGCCGTGGGAATGCGAAGTCGACATGCTGCAAGGCATCGTCATCCACGAATCCCAAGAATGAACACTGCCCGAGAAGGAACGGAGAATTCCGATGCAGATCATAACTCCGGGCATGCGGCTAATTCCGGAAGCGGTGCTTGCCAATGACGCAGCGCTTTTCCGCACGATCCCCGAGACACCCTCGCATCGGGACAGATCGCTGCATCGCGTGGTCATCGTCGGCGGCGGCGCCGGAGGGCTGGAACTGGCGACCCGCCTTGGTCGCAAGTTCGGTCAAAGGCGGCTTTCGGTCACGCTGGTCGACCGCAGCCGCACCCATATCTGGAAGCCGCTCCTGCACGAGGTGGCATCGGGCGCCTTGAGCACGTCGCATGACGCCGTCGAATACATCGCTCACGCCAGTCGCAACCACTATCGATACCGTATCGGCGAGGTCGTCGGCGTCGACCGTGCAAAGCGCCAGATCTTCGTCGCGCCCAGCTTCGATGATGACGGCAGGCAGGTCATCCCGCCGCGCGTTCTTGGCTACGACACGTTGGTCATGGCCGTCGGCAGCGTCAGCAACGATTTCGGCACGCCAGGTGCGGCTCGTCACGCCATCTCGCTCGACACGGCGGAGCAGGCCGCTCGTTTCAACAGGCGCATGATAGACGCGTGCCTGCGCGCCAACGCGCAATATGAGCAGCTGTCGCCTGGCCAGCTCCATTGCGTCATCGTCGGCGCGGGAGCCACCGGTGTCGAGCTGGCCGCGGAATTGCATAGATCGATGCGCGAAATTGCCTCGCACAATCTCGACAACATCGATTTCGAGAGGCTGATCCGCATCACCCTCGTCGAGGCCGGACCGCGCATTCTGCCCGCCCTTCCGGAGCACATGGCCCACGCTTCGGCGCGCCTGCTCATCAAGCTGGGTGTGCAGATCCGGTGCGGCATCAAGGTCACCGAAGTCACGGAAGACGGCATCCGGCTTGGCGAAAAGCTGTTCCTGCCGGCCGAACTCGTGGTCTGGGCCGCCGGGATCAAGGCGCCGGATTTCCTCAAAGGTCTCGATGGCCTCGAGACAGATCGCATCAACCGCCTGATCGTGGACGAAACCTTGCGCGCCGTCGGAGACGAGAATGTGTTCGCGATTGGCGACTGCGCGAACTGCGTCCTGCCGGGCGAAGACAGCGCCTTGCCGCCGCGCGCCCAGACAGCCCATCAGCAGGCAGAACACATGGCGAAGGTGGTTGCGGCACGTCTCGCGGGGCAGGCGGCGCCGGCGTATCGCTACCGCGACTATGGTTCCCTCGTATCGCTCGCCGACTACGGTGCGTTCGGCAGCCTGATCGGAGGACTGAAGATCGAAGGTCTCGTTGCGAGGCTTGCCTATCGCTCGCTGCACAAGATGCATCTCAAGACGGTGCATGGCCTGGCGAAGACAACTCTGGCGTCGATCGGCGAGATGATCGTCAGGCGCGCCAGGCCGCGGATCAAGCTTCACTGATGCATGTCGCCCAAAAGTGCACAGCGGTTTTGGGATAACGACATGCATCAAGACAAGGAACGCATGTCGCCCAAAGTGCGCAGCGGTTTTTGGGAGAACGACATGCATCAAACCAAAGAACGCATGTCGCCCAAAAGTGCAAAGCGGTTTTTGGGAGAACGACATGCATCAAAACCAAGACTTGAAGCGCGTCGATCGAATCCGTTTCGACCGGACGCGCTTGGCGCGGAGGCGGTGCGATGGAAAAGTATGACGTCGTCATCCTGGGCGGTGGCAACGCCGGAATGGGCGTCACGGTCGCGACGCGCGCCGCCGGACTTTCCGTCGCTATGGTCGAGGCGCGCGACCTCGGCGGCACCTGCCCCAATCGCGGCTGCACGCCGAAAAAGGTTCTGGTCGCCGCGGCTCATGCGCTCGACGAGATCGACAGGGCCGGCAGTCATGCAAATCACGGCCGATAAGCCGCGGCTCGATTGGCGAGCCTTGATCGAACGGGAAAAGGAGATCATCAGGGATATCCCATCCCGACTGTCCGGATTGATGGCCAAGCGAGGCGTCGATGTCATCTACGGCGAGGCTGCATTCGTCGGCAGCAACGCGATCCGCGTCGATGGCCGTGAGTTCGAGGCCAGGAACATCGTCATCGCCACCGGCTCCAAGCCGCGTCCGCTGCCGATCCCGGGCGCCGAGCATCTGACGACGTCCGACGATGTGCTGAGCGATCCTGTGCTGCCGCGCGCGGTGGTGTTCATCGGCGGCGGCGTCATCGCTTTCGAGCTGGGGCATGTCTATGCGCGCGCCGGCGTCGACGTGACGATCCTCGAGGCCCTGCCGCAACTTCTCGGGGGCTTCGACGCTGATGCCGTTGCCCAGCTCCGCGGCGAGAGCGAGCGGCTCGGTATCGGCATCCACACCAAAGCTTGGGTCAGGAAAGTCGAAGAGGCCGGCGGACGGCTGCGGGTAAGCTTCGCGAAGGACGGCGTCGAATCGGTGGTGGAAGCGGATCGGGTCGTCAACTGCGCAGGGCGGGTGGCCGATGTCGAGGGCCTAGATCTTGGCGCCGGTGTCGTCGTGCACAGAGAAGGCCGTATAGAAATCGACGATCACCTGCGCTCGCGCTCCAATCCCGACGTCTACGTCTGCGGCGACGCGGTATGGAACTCCCCCCAGCTTTCGCCGATAGCGACCTATGAAGGCGGGATCGTCGGCCGCAACATCGTCGACGGACCGAAGCATCGACCCGACTACAGCCATATCCCAGCCTCGCTTTACAGCATTCCGGCTGTGGCAGGCGTTGGACTGACCGAGGCCAAGGCGAGGGAACGGGGCCTTCACGTCAAGATCCATGTGAACGACATGCAAGGATGGCTCTCCGCGAGGACCTATGCGGAGGCGGTTGCATGGTCGAAGATCATCGTCGAGGAGACGACAGATCGGATTGTCGGGGCACATCTGGTAGGCCATGCCGGCGAGGAACTGATCCACATTTTCGCGCTTGCCATGAAACATGCCATCACGGCATCGCAGCTTGCCGACATGGTCTACGGCTTTCCGACTTTTTCAGCCGATATCAGGAACATGTTGTAACAAATTGAGGTCTGGCGGCGAACGGAATACGAACCTCGCCCGCTTTGATGCGTGCAAGGCATCAAAACCATGCAAGAAAAACATGGCCGTGGCCGGGGGGCTTCGATGATAGGCTGCGGCAGATCGATGAAAGCGCAGAAATGGCCGCCGACGACCAGCCCATGACATTTGAACAGGCCGTCCAGGCAGCCGTCGAACTTGATGCGCCTCTCAACGAGCGGCTGGCGGTGATTGCCGCGGCGGTCCGCCGGATCGACGCGAATTTCGCCGATGCGGTAGACCGCCTGGTGGAACGCCTGGAGAAACAGGGTGCCGGAGCGGCGGCGCCAAAGCCCGGCGATGTCATGCCGCCATTCCTTCTGCCGGATGACGAGGGCAGGCTGGTTGGGCTGGCCGACATCCTGCTCCAAGGGCCCGCTGTGGTCACCTTCCAGCGCGGGCATTGGTGCCCTTACTGCCGTTTGAACGCGATCGGCATCGTCGAAGTTCAGCAGGAGATCGTGGCGTTGGGCGGGCAAATCGTGGCGATCATGCCCGAGCGAGGCAAATTCGCCAGGGCGATGAAGGCAGCGGTTGGCGCAAGCTTCCCCTTCCTGACCGATATGGACAATGGCTACGCTCTGTCTCTCAACCTGGCGATTTGGATCGGGGCCGAGATGGAGCGGTTGATGGGCGTTGCCTACGACCTCCCAAGCTACCAGGGCAACTCCAGCTGGTTCCTGCCGATTCCTGCGACCTTCATCGTCGGGACGAACGGCGTCATCACGGATCGCTTTGTCGATCCCGATTACCGCCGACGCATGGACATTGACGATCTGATCACGGCGCTCAGGCGGGCTCGCTGACCCCGAAGGGCGACCAGTCCGCCGACCTCAGCAGGTTGAGCAAGGTCGTAGCGACCGCAGATCTATGCCTGCCGGCAACCGCGTAAACGGAGACGATCCGCGAAACATCGAGATCGCGAAGTTTTAGCCGGCGCGTGTTCGGCGAGCGAGGGGCGGTCAGGGAGACGAATCCAACCCCGGCATTGGCCTCGAGCAGCGCGAGAAGGTCCTGGTCGGTCTCGACTTCGTGCGCGGTTCGAGGGGTGAGGCCTTTCTCGGAGAGACGGCGCGACAATTCCTCGCTTGTCTCCCAATCGATCCGGCTGAGCACGGGTTCCGCGGCAAGCTGAGCCAACGCGACGTCGGCCTCGTTGCGGCGGGCCAGCGGATGGTCGGAATTCACGGCGAGTTCGATTCCTTCCTGGAAAAGTGGCCATGCGTCGAGGCGATCCCAAGCCTGACCCAGGGGGCCGGCAACGGCGAGTTCCACTTCGCCGCCCTTGAGCGCCTCTATGACGGCAACTGGCGAGCCGCGGTGGATCTTGAGATGCACGCCGGGATAAGCCCGGAAAAGTTCGGTGAAGGGCGAGACCAGCAGGGCGATATTGATGCTGTTGGAAATCGTCACGTTGAGCGGCGCGACATCGCTGCTTTGCACTGCCTTGGCAAGCGATTTGGCGGACGTCGCCGCATCATAACATTGCTGCAAAAGGGGCAGCATGCGCCGCCCGAGTTCCGTCAGGTGCGAGTGTTGGCGCTCGCGCCGAAGCAGTTCTCCGCCCAATTCCTCTTCGAGCGTCTTGATGGCTCGCGTCAGCGCGGGCTGGGTGACGTTGCACTCCTCGGCCGCTCTGGTGAAGTTCAACGTACTGGACAGGGCCAGAAAGTAGCGGACCTGCTGCATCTCCATGAAACTTTCGCCCCCTCAGCGAAATGGTCTATCAGCGATGGCGCATATTGGAAGACTAACCCAATTGATCTCATTGAGCAAAGCGGCCGGCGCTGCGGCCGAAGTGCTTCTTTTGCGATATGGGATTCCGACGAACGGCATCACCGACTTATTGTCAGGAAGCGAGTGACTTGCTCAACCAATCGGCGAATCCTCTGGCCCGCTTGCTCGGCTGGCGCCCGGCTGGGAAAAGGGCGTGGATGGGTATGATCGGCAGTGCAAAATCCGGCAGCAGGCGACACAGGCGGCCGTCCTGCAGTTCTGCGTTGAACATCCATCCCGAACCGAATGCCACCCCAAGTCCTGCCACAACGCATGCCGTGACGCCGGCCGAACTCGAGACTCTGATACGGGGGCTTTCGGGCAGGACAAAGCTGACCCGCGGGTCGATCAGTTCCTGAAACGTCGCACCGGAACTGTCGGAAGGCCCGAAGATCACCTGGTGCTGCGCCAGATCGGCAGGGCTGCTGGGCTCGCCGTGCCGAGCAATGTAGTCCGGCGCGGCAACGAGCAGCCGTGGCGTCTGCCCGACCTTGCGCGCCAACATGCTGGAATTGTCGAGCAGGCCAAGCCGGATCGCGACATCGGCGCCCTCTTCGGCAAGGTTGCGCCGGCGATCGTCCATCATCAACTCGACAGAGAGATTGGGATGCTCGGCGAGAAGGCTGGGCAGACGAGGAATGAGCGCGCGCACTGCGAATGTAACCGACAGCTCGACGCGCAGAACCCCGCGCAGTTCCTCATTGCCTGCGGCGGTGTCGGCCGCCGCCCCGAGATCTGCCAGCAGCGGTCGGATCTGGTCGAGATAGACTTGCCCCGCTTCAGTCAGCCCGACCTTGCGACTGGTGCGGATGAGAAGACGGGCGCCGATGCGCGCCTCCAGATCGTTCAATATCCGCGACACGGACGGCTGCGAAAGACCGATCTCGCGGGCGACCTGGGAAAGGTTTCCCCGCTCGGCCACCCGCACGAAAACCTCAAGTTCCTGAAGCCTGTCGGCCATTCGTTTTCCGGATGATTGCTATGCTCTCTGGCAAGCTACCCCTCCTTTTGGAAATAGGCGAGGACATTCCGCCGCAAACAATGCGGTCAAGATTTGGAGTGTTGTCTCATGTCTCTTCAGGAAAAGCTCGACGCCTTCAAAGCCGACTTTGAAGGCAAGGCCCCAAGGCAAGCGGTCGAGATCATGCACCGCGCGACCGCCGAACTCATAGCATCGGGTCAGGCCGCCCAGGCCTTGAAGGCAGGCGCCGTTGCCCCGGCGTTCACGTTGTCGGAGGCTGACGGCGGGTCTGTCGCATCCGAAGATCTGCTTGCTCGCGGCCCGTTGGTGCTCAGTTTCTATCGCGGCGTCTGGTGCCCCTATTGCAACATCGAGCTTGGCGCCTTGCAGGAAGCTTGGCCCGCAATCCAGGCTACAGGCGCCCAACTGGTTTCCGTCTCGCCGCAGTCGCTGGCGAACGGCCGCAAGGCCAAGCGCGACAAGAAGATAGATTTTCCGATGCTGAGCGACCCCGACGGCAAGGTCTCCGATGCTTTCGGCCTGCGGTTTCGCCTGCCGGATGACTTGATCGAGCTGTATCGCAGCTTCGGCGTCGATCTGCCGCTGATCAACGAGGACTCCTCATGGACCTTGCCGATGCCGGCTCGCTTCGTGGTCAGACAGGACGGCGTCATCGCCTACGCAGAAGTCAGTCCGGACTACACACGCAGACCCGACCCGCCCGACCTTTTGCCGGTGCTCGAGCAACTGCAGGGCTCCATCGCGGCCTGAACCGATGGGTATGGACCGCATGGCAGTCGCCAACGTCACCGCAGCCAGCGCCGTCCGGCGCTGGTCGATGCTGGTCGTGATCTCGATCGGTGCCTTCCTGCCGATGACCACATGGTTTTCTGCAACGGCGATCGCGCCGCAACTGACGCAACTGTGGGGCCTCTCTCCGGCGGGGGGCGCCTGGGTCACCGGCGCAGTGCAGATCGGCTTTGCCATCGGCGCGTTGGGCTCCAGCATGATTGGCCTTTCGGATATGGTTTCGCCTCGCAAGCTAATCGGCGTCAGTGCTTTGACTGCGGCCGCGGCCAACCTCGGTCTATTGTTCGCACCCTCCGTCAGCTTGCTGCTGGTGGCCCGTTTTGTCACCGGCTTGGCGCTGGCGGGCGTGTATCCACCAGCGGTGAAGCTGGTGTCGACCTGGTTCAGTCGTGGTCGGGGAACGGCGCTTGGCGTCCTCCTCGCGGCGCTGACGCTTGGTTCTGCCTTTCCTCATCTAGTATCAGCAGGAGCCGCCGAATTGGCTTGGCAAGACGTCATCGTGGCGACCTCCCTCGCGGCACTGGCTGGTGCTTTGTTGATCCTCCGGCTCGGCGAGGAAGGGCCTTATCCTTTCGCGAGATCGGCATTCGACCCTCGCCACATCAAGACGCTGGCGCGCAACCGCGCTCTCATGCTCGCCAATCTTGGCTATCTCGGTCACATGTGGGAGCTCTACGCCATGTGGGGCTGGATACTGGCCTACATCAGGGCAGGGAGTCCCGACATCGTAGCCGGCAGTTCTCGAGGTGCCTCCCTGCTCGCCTTCTTCGTGGTCGTGTCGGGCGGTATCGGCTCGATCCTAGGCGGGATAGCCGCGGATCGTATCGGCCGAACCGCGACCGCGGCGGCGATGATGGCGGTTTCCGGTCTCTGCGCGCTGACGATAGGCTTGGCCTTTGACGGTCCGTCTTGGCTGTTCGTCGCTGTCGCCGTTCTCTGGGGAGTAACCGTGATCGGCGACTCCGCGCAATTTTCGGCGATGGCGACCGAATTGAGCGATCCGCGTTATGTCGGCACCGCGCTCTCCCTGCAGTTGAGCAGCGGCATCGCTCTCACCTTCGTTTCCATCCATCTGACCTCATTCGTGGCGGAGACGGTCGGCTGGCGCTGGAGCTTCCTCATCCTGACGCCCGGCCCGCTGCTTGGCGTCGTCGCCATGCTGGCGCTGCGGCGCCTGCCCGCGGCACGACAAATAGCGCATGGACTGATGTAGTAGGTGCACCGCGATGCGGGACTTCGGCTTCCGGTTTCTGGCCCGGTTCCTGGACGCCGAATAGTTGCCGCCGCTCATCTGGTCGGCTAAGCGCACAATCGTCGAGCGGTTCTGGTAGCAAGTGGCTGCTACAAGCCGCTTGAGGTCCGCGAATTCGCGTCGATGGCTTCGAAGGCCGCCAGCTTGATCAGGTGGGTCTACCGCCACCTTTCCCAGGCCCTATGAGAGGCACGGATGTGCGGCATACAGGTTGGCGATTGATACCCATCAACTTGCTTGAGGAGGAAACCGGTATTGCCCCTGTGC
This sequence comes from Mesorhizobium sp. WSM4906, assembly GCF_029674625.1. Lineage (NCBI taxonomy): Bacteria > Pseudomonadati > Pseudomonadota > Alphaproteobacteria > Hyphomicrobiales > Phyllobacteriaceae > Mesorhizobium > Mesorhizobium sp. WSM4906. The sequence continues at coordinate 6,429,591 of NZ_CP121355.1, read as the reverse complement.
CCGCCGATCATCCGCCATCTGAAATCCCCCGATCTGTTCGGCGCGATCGATCGTGTGCCGGTAATTGGCGCGCCGCTGAGCGGGCGCACGTTCGAGGTCCTCAATCCCTCGACCGGCGAAGTGTTGGCGGAACTTCCCGACATGGGCGTCGAGGAGACGCGCGCGGCGATCGACAGGGCCTATGTCGCCCAGGCCGAGTGGGCAGGGCTCACCGCCCGCGAGCGCAGCGAAATGCTGTGGCGATGGCATCAGCTGATCGTCGACCACACCGACGATCTCGCCGCGATCCTCACCGCGGAGATGGGCAAGCCGCTTGCCGAAGCCAGATCGGAAGTCTCGCATGCGGCGGCGTATCTGCAGTGGTATGCCGAGGAAGCCAATCGTATCTATGGCGAGACGATCTCGGCGCCGTCGACGGACCGGCGCATGCTGGTGATCAAGCAGCCGATCGGCGTCGTCGGCACGATCACGCCGTGGAACTTTCCAGCATCGATGGTGGCGCGCAAGATCTCGCCGGCGCTGGCCGCGGGCTGCGCCATCGTGCTGAAGCCTGCCGAACAGACACCGCTGGTCGCGGGCGCCATGTTCGCGCTCGCCGCCGAGGCCGGTTTTCCCGACGGTGTCGTGAACCTTGTCTACGCCTCCGAGGGCGCTGCGGTGGGGCGTGAGCTCTGCCACAATCCCAAAGTGCGCAAGATCAGCTTCACCGGATCGACCGAGGTCGGGCGGCTGCTGATGCGCCAGTGTGCGGACCAGATCAAGAAGGTCAGCCTCGAGCTGGGCGGCAATGCGCCTTTCATTGTCTTCGACGACGCCGACGTCGATGCCGCCGTGGACGGCGCGATCCAGGCGAAGTTCCGCAATGCCGGTCAGACTTGCGTTTCGGCGAACCGCCTTTACGTGCAGTCGGGCGTTCATGACGAGTTCGTCGATAAATTCGTGGAACGGGTTCGCCAGCTTCACGTTGGCGACGGTTTCGATCCCGGTGTCGCCATCGGCCCGCTGATCGACAGGCGTGCCTTGGCCAAGATCGAATCCCATATCGCCGACGCCGTGGCAAAAGGCGGTGCGATCCGGTGCGGCGGAGGCCGGATTGGCAGCGACGGCACATTTTTCCAGCCGACGGTCCTCACCGATATCTCCAGCGCGATGACGGTGGCGCAAGAGGAGACCTTTGGACCGTTGGCCCCGGTCATCCGCTTCGAGGATGCGGATCAGGTCGTGCGTGAGGCCAACGACACGATCTACGGCCTCGCCGCCTATTTTTATGCTTCCAACCTGAAGCGCGTCTGGCGCGTGGCCGAGGCATTGGAATATGGCATGGTGGGAATCAACACTGGACGTATGTCCTCTGAGGCCGCGCCTTTCGGCGGCATGAAGCAGTCCGGCATCGGGCGGGAAGGGTCCCGCCACGGCCTCGAGGATTACCTCGAGATGAAATATCTCTGCATGGGCGGCATCTGAGGCTTAATGCATGTCGCGCAAAAGTGCGCAGCGGTTTTGCGAAAACGGACATGCATAAAAACAAAGACTTAAAGCGCGTCGCCTGAACCCGCTTCAGCGCGATGCGCTTTAAACGACCGGGGTGCCTTTGAAGAACGATGTGCCCCGGAATGATCGCCCCAGGCAGGTCTCCGCTCGCAGGTCAGTTGCTGACATGCGACAACGCCAGGTCAGCCTCGTCCTGAGCCTGCAACAGAAGTTCCTCCGCGGATCGGAACATGTCCTCGAACGCCAGTTCATGCTCGAAGACAACGCCGCCGGCACGGATGGTAAGCACATCCTTGTCGCCTTTCGGCGCAAAATAGATCTGGCCGACCGCCTGTCGAATGCGTTCGCCGACCTCCTTGGCGTCCTGCTTCGTCGCGCCGGGAAGGAAAACCCCGAACATCGAATTTCCGAGCCGGCCGATCAGGTCGTCCTTGCGCACCGAGGATCGGACAGCCGAGGCTATGAGACGCAATGCTTCGTCGCCCCATCCTAGGCCGAAGCGCAGGTTGATCGACGCAAGATGTTCCGGGTGGATGACAAGGAAGGCGCCGGAGCGCGGGCCGGCCGGCCGCGCCGCCCTTCTGTCGACCATCGACGTGAACACCGTCCCGTTGAGGCAGCCGGTCAGTCGGTCGTAGGTGCCGGACCTCGTCAGTTCCTGCCGGTAGCGGCGCACCTCGATCTCTCTCCAGCCGAGCAAGGCAAATAGCGGCAGGCCGATCATGATGGGCAGCAGCGTCGCGGTGATGACGCTGCGGCCGAATGGCGTCAACGCGTCTATGAACAGGAGCAGATAGTTGAGGCCAAGCGACAGGCCCACGCTGCCGGCGGTGCCCAGCAGGGATAGCCAAACGACATGCTTCCATGCTTTTGCCGGCGCGGTCTGTGTTTCTATGCTCACTGGCCAATCTCCCGTTGGACGCATTGGCTTAAAGGCCGTGTGTTACGATTTCCGTTTCAGCAAGGCCTACAATTTGAAGGAAATCAGAGTCTTTCTCCCTTGATGCGCCGGCGGTTGCACCCGTTCTCGCTTGATGATCCGATTCGGCCACCGAAGCAGGTCAGCGCTTGGTAGGATCGCTGAACTCATTTAACCATTCCGTTTTTACGCAATTCCGAACCGAGGGCAGCTCGAGTGCTTCATTGCGGCGGGCCGAAGATGCCCATCTTGGCGCCCCGGGCCACGGATTCGGCCTTGCCGTAGATGCCCGAAGGCGAAGCCATGGCCCAGCCATTGGCAACGAGCCAGGCGCCGACATCCTGTCTGCCGAGCATGCAAGGCGCGGCGATGGCGAAACGGTCGGCGTCGGGCGGCAGCAGGCATTTCAGCGCCCGGCCGCGCATCCAGGCGTTGAAAGCGGCGCGTGCGCGCTGGCCGCAGGGCCAGACGGCATCGCCGAACGCGCAAGTCCTGTCGGGGTCGATATCGACGGTTCCGCTGATCATGACCCGGCGCCCCATGGCTTCGAAGATCGACGACGAGCTGGCGACCGGACGATAGAGCAGCGTCCCAGGCCAGTCCTGCGGCATCGGCGTCTTCAGCGGCGACGCGAGGCCGAGCTCGCCGAGCGGGGGTCGCGGCTCGATGCGCTCGATGCCGGACGCGTCGACCGGCGGCGGCGCGATCAGGTTTTCGGCTATCCTTCGCGCCGGCTGGCCTGGCCGCGCGTCGTGAATGGGGGTGTGAAGAGCGGGTCTGCCCTCGCCGGCATCCTGGGCCGGCGGCGAGGGGAGGTCGGGCGGCAACCAGTGCCTGGACCCGGCAATCAGCAGCGCGCCGGCGACCAGCCCGAGGCTGCCCAGCGTCGCGGCAAGCCGGCCGGTCGATCTTACCTCGCCCACGAGCGCGCCTCGCGGACCGGTTCCAACTGTCGATGATGCTGCACGAACGCAATCCGCTCTGCCTTGTCAAACGGCACCGCACCTTCGCCGCGTCATACGACTGTACATTAGCCGCCGGCGACATTGCTTGAAAAGCAAGGCGTTGCGTTAAGTCTCGCGCAACCAATGCGACCTACATTCAAGCATCGGATGTCGAGGGGATGACATGACGCGCAAGCCGACACTGCTCTTTGCCTTCCCGGCCCTCATGCTCTTCCTGCTGGCGGCGGAACGAACGGCGACATTCCTTCTCGGAACCTATTCGGCCAGCCCCGCCATGTGGCGCGTCTGGCTCGAGCTGCGCCCCTTCTCGACGATGTTCTGGCAGCAGGTGGACTTGTATCTCGGCGGCTCGATGGCCCTCGACGCCGCCATAATCTTCGTCGCCTCGGCTGCGTGCTGGATGGCCTGCCAGGCCAAAAGATCCGCCGGCTTCTTCCTCGCCAATCATGCCGCCCTGATGTTCGCCGGGCTGATGATCGCGGCCGGCAGCCACTCGGAAACGGCGAGCACGATTGCCAGCTTCACCGCGCCGCGCGGCCTGCAATTTTCGCTGATGCTCGACTTCAGCTTGAAGAACTGCCTGGTGCTGTGCCTAGGGCTGGCGGCCTGCGCCTATTGCCATGTCGCTTTCCTGCGCGAAGCGAGGCTGCGCGCGGAAGCCCGCGCGATCCGCATCCTGGCGCTGCAGCGCGATCTTTAAGCCGTCGGTTTACTGATCGACGTTCCTTCCGCCATTCGTCCGGTGCGAGGTCAGTTGATCTTCTTGTAGTAGACCTTGCCGTCGGCCTGCTGGATGCGCTGGTAGGACGGATTGGGTCCAGGCGGCGACACCTTGCGCTTGAACATCGGTGAGTACGCGGCCTCCGGCTCGGCGGGATTTTCGACGGCTGACGCGTCGGCCACCGTCGTGCCGGCGAAGGCGGGTTCCGGCGCCGCCGGTGGCATCTCGGCGTCTGTGGCGGCGGGCTGGCCCTGCTCCAGATGGGCGATATTGCCGTTGATCCGGCCGAAGCTCGCCTGCAATTGCCGGTCCAGCGTCTCGAACCGGCTCTGGAAGCCGTTGTTGACCGTATCGATGCGGGCGCCGATCCGCTGCTCGAACTGGCCGAGCTGGTCGAGCCGCGCCTCGATCGCCCTGAGGTCGTTGACGCCGCGATAGAGATAGATGGCGGCCGTCACGTTGACGAAGGTGACGAGCGCCGCACCTGCCATGACGGCGCCGATGGTCACCGCCCGGTTCGGCCTGCCCGGGGCTTTCTCCCGTTCGCCGAGTTCGATAGCCGGAATCTCCGGTTCGCTGATCATCGTCATTCAACCACCACCTTTGCGCCCACAGCGACGCGTTTGAAGAGATCGATCACATCCGTGTTCGTCAGCCGGAAGCAACCGGAAGTGCCGTCGAAACCGACGCCCTTCGGATCGTTCGTGCCATGGATGCGATAGAGCGTGTCGCGGCCGTCGCGCGCGAGATACAGCGCCCTGGCGCCGAGCGGATTGTAGGGGCCGGCAGGCACCATCGCCGGCAGTTCCGGCTGGCGCGCGCGCATCTCCTTGGGCGGGCGCCATTGCGGCCATTCGGTCTTCGCCGCTATCTTGACCGTGCCGGTCCAGCCGAAGCCGTCGCGGCCGACGCTGATCTGATAGCGCAGCGCCTGGCCTGGACCCGTCACCAGATAAAGAGCCTTCTCGCTTTTGCGGATGATGATCGTTCCGGGTTGTTCGCCGGTCTGGAAGGCGACCGTCTTGCGCAGGCTGGGGCCCATCGCAGGAAGCGGCGGCAGCCCCGATCCGGCTGCGGCGGGATCGCAGGCCGATGCGAGCGCAATGCCGATCAGGCAGGCGCCCGCAAGGCGTGTCGCCATCCGCCGCATGTGCTTTGCCGCGATTGCGGACGCAAAACCGCTGCGTATCTTTCCTGGAATTGCGCTAGCGCTGCTGGGCATTGTCCAGCCGCTCCTTGAACATGCGCTTCAGGTCCTTGTTGAAGCGGGCCCGCCCATCCACCTCGGAGGGCAGGATGGCGCGGTTCAGCGCATCGGCGAGCAGCGCATTGTCCAGCGCCAGCGACTTGATGTGCGGCGCCTTGAAGATCTTCTCCAGCTCGCTGCGCGAGAAGTGGTTGCCGAACCATTTGCGCTTGTGCTTGTTGGCGACCAGCGTGATCGAGACGCCATTGCCGCGCAATTCGCGGATCTTTTTGTAGAGCCGCTTGCCCTGCCGGAGGGAGGCGACGTTGAGCTCGAAGACGATGAAGATCTCGTCGCTCGTCCTAAGCACCGACTCGTGCCACGGCGTCTCGATGTTGGGCAGGTCGATGACGATGTCGTCGAAGCGGTAGGCGACGAGGTCGAGCAGGCGGAAGACGAAATCGGCGCCGTGCGGCTCGAACGGCAGCTGCGGCCGCTCGAAGGAATAGAGCGTGAGGCCTGAGGGCCGCGACAGCTTGATCACGTCCATCAGCTCGACGTCGAGCCGGTCCGGCTGGCCGATGATGCCGGAAAGGTCGAACTGGTTGAACTGGTTGAGATAGGCGCCGCAATTGGCGCTCTGGAAGTCTAGGTCGACGAGGCAGGTCGAGGCCGCCCGCTCGGCCGACTTCGAGGCGAGATGCTCCGCCGCCGAAATCGCCAGCGTGGTGGCGCCGGCGCCGCCGCTGGCGGCGATGAAGGTGACGATGCGGCTCTTCGTGCCCTGGCTGCCGGTGTCGTGGAAGGTGACGGCGTTGAGCAGCTCCTTGGGGTCGAGCGGCTTGTGCAGCCAGTCCGACGCGTTCATGCGCACCAAGACCCGCGTCTGTTCGGACGAAAGCTCGCCCGAGACCGCGATCAGCGGCACAGAAGCCCATTTGGAGCGCGCCTCGACGATCGCGCTGTCGCCGAGCAGCTCGCCGCTGCCGAGATCGAGGATGATGATGCCCGGCCGCGCATCGACCGGCGGCCCTTTCAGGAATTCGACCGCTTCCGAAACCTTGACGTCGTAGATCGCCAAGGCATCGAGCCGCGTCGTCACGTCGTGCCTGAAGTTCGGATCGGACGAAAACAGCGCGACCTGTTTTCGCTTCGTGGGCAGGACTCTGGTGTCGATGGCGTTCATGGTGATGTACTCTTTAAATCTTCACCCGTTACTGTACTGAGCATGGAGGGCATGGTCATACTGCCGAACCCGAATGCACCCAGGAAGAAGAACTGGTAGGTCATGTTCTGCAGACTGACGGTGATGGTCGGGACCGGGCCGCCCAGCCGTGTCTGGTAGCCGAGGCCTGTGGCTACGTAGGTCACGACCACGTTGTTGCGCTTTAATCCCGGGAAGAAGTGGCACATGCCGGGCCGTTGGTTGGCCGTAAGCGCAGGGCAGGCGTCATTGGCGGTGTTTGCCGTATCGCCGCGGAAGATGCGGCTGAAAGCGGTGGCATTGAAATTGCCGCTGTTAGAGCAGGAGCCCGTCCCGCCACTGTAGGTGCACGCAAACGGGCCGTAGGCGCCGGCGATTACTGGTGCCCCGGGGGTCGTGGTTGGGGCCGCGTTCGTGAGCGCGGTCGCGACAGGATCAGAAACGGAGGCGAGCCTGGCGCCAACCTGCACAGCCTTGGTGGCGGCGTTCCACTGAAAGAAAGCATAGCCGAAATCGACAAAGCCGAGAGTGAGCATAAACAGCAGCGACATGGCGATGGCCATTTCGACCATCGTTGTCCCGTCTTCCGACTTTATGAACCGTGTCAGCATCATCAAAATCGGATCAACCGCTCCTGATGGCTGGCAGACAGCGTCATGCTGGTGATGTTGAGCAGCGACAGCAATCCAACGCTGTCGCGGCTGCTGTAAGGATAAGTGGTAGACGCCGTTACGATGCAGACTTGGGATGTCGTCGAGAGGTAGAGAACCGTGCCGGTGCCAGGATCAATCGCGTTTCTGCAAGTGGCCGGGTCGGCAATGTTGATCGTCACATCCGATATCCGCCAATCGCGGACACGTGCCGGTGGGGTTCCCGCCACATTGCCGAAGATGGTAATGTTCCTGGCGACATTGGCGCAGTCGATCGTGAGGCCGGCATCTGTATAGATCTGGCTGTTGCAACGTGCGGCGAACCGCGCGCCGTCCTCGAGGCCGGCTTCCATCAGAAGCTTGTCATGGATGAGGTTGCCGAACTCGAAGACGCCTGCTGACAGCAGGAGCATCAGCGGAGCGACAATCGCCAACTCGACCAGAACGGTTCCGCGCTCGTCACGGCGAAAATGACTGAGGGTGCGTGACAGTGGATTTCTCATGGCCGTCATCGATAGAGCTGCGGTTCGTCGCGCAGGAAATTGTCGAGCGTTCCGGCGCCGCCGCGCCCAGTGATGTCCACGAGCTCGACAAAGACCGATCCGCCCGCATTGGCTCCCGGAACAGGCTCGGTCAGGAAGAAGCTGGCGAACGCCTCAACAGGGAGGTTCGTGCTGTTGCCGTTCAGGTTGTTGCCTGCGGCCTGCAGCGCATTGCAGTCGAGAATGGCCCCATAGAGCAGCCTGCGGTCGACCGAAGTGACCGGCGGCAGGCAGGCGCTGGGCGGCGTTCCAACCTCTCCGCCCGTCGAAGCGTGGCTGATGAGATTGTTGGCGTTCTCGTATTTATAGACCTGATAGCGGGTCGGCTTTGTCGTATCCCATGACGATGGATAGCTCGTGGAACCGAAATTCGTGCTCCAGTAGCCGGACAGGTTCCAGTTTCCATCGCCCATTCGCCCGCCCATATAGGGAGTGGTCGCATCTCTCGGCAGCCCCATATTACCCGCCGCGTTGAATGTTATCTGATTGTAGTTCGGGCACTGGTTTCCGTTGCCGTTCGTCGACGCACCCTTGCGAACGTTCGCGGCCGGGCCGTATTCGTCGGTATTGAACGCATTGCCGCTGGGATTGATGCCAAAACGCACGTTGAACGCGTCCTGGACCGGGCCGGTATTCTGGCCGGTCTTGGTGCTCACGCCCTGCGCCGAATAGCAGCCCAGAGGCCTTGATGTGGCAATTGTCTGTGCCAGTGCCTGAGCGCCGTTGCCGACGTCATCCGGCGGCGCCAGGAAACCGAAATTGCCTGGCCCATAGGCGGCGTTGTTTCCCACCATACGAAGCTCGATCAACCGGCGATGGACAGCCGGATCCGAAACCGCCTGCTCAAGGGTGGCGCCGCCCGCCGAATTGGTGCCGTTCACCATTTCATAGGGGTTGCAAATGAAGACAGGCGTGTAGTTGCAGACACCGGACGTGAAGCCGGCAACAGATACGCCGCCGATTGTGAACCTGTTGTTGCTACTAGAGCCGCCCGAGACGAACGACACGGGGAAGAGCGCCGTAAAGCTTTCGGGTTGCGCTTTGACCTGAATGAAGCGTGTTGTGACTGCCGACGCAGCGTAGTTGGCCGACGTAATCGGACTGGAGTCGTTGGCCGGGATAGTTGCAAGGAAGCACCACGATATCGGCCCCTTCGATCGGCAAGCGGGATACGTGGTGTCCACTGTGACGCTTCCGTTTCCTGTGGTCAGCGATACTGTCCCGCCATCCGAGAACCTCGTGCCGTTGGCAACGAGATTCGTCAGAGCGTTCTCCGCTCGCGTCCACGCATCCGACCTGCCGTTCAGCTCGGCTGCGGCCGCCAAGGCCAGCGCGTCGGTGCCTTTCTGAAGATCGTTATGGAGATTGTTGACTCGGCTCGCGTCGATGGCCAGCAAGGAAAAACCGATGATCGCCGGCAACATGATGCTGACGAGGATAAGCGCTATGCCCCTTTGATCGTGCCAGAACGCGCGAATAACTCGCAACATGGCCCTGCCCTCTACCCTTGATGCCTGGCCCCTCGCATGCCCGACACAGCCGTATCCTTTCGTTCAGTTCATTGCGCGCTCGTACCCGTCGGGCCGACATTGACCGTCATGTTTGTCGCCGGCGCCGACGTAGGCGAAGGCGGAATCTTGTATTTCTGTACGACGCCGACGGACCGAGCGCCGTCGCCCTCGATCTTGGTGTTGTTGGATGCCGGGTTGTACGGGTCGACCGTCTGCAGCAGCTCGTTGGCTTTCTGCGAGTCGCCCGACGCCAACGTCATCGTGTCGTAATTGTTCAAATAGTCCGCCGCGCAGCCCGCGAGCAGGCCGGAGCTGAGAAGGATGAGCAGGAGCTTATTTCTTGACATAGACCAGCTTGTCCTTCGATTTGACATCCAGCATGTGGCCGTAGGGGCCGGTGACGCCGTCGCCCAGCTCATATTTCCGGATCATGTCCTTGCTAACTTCGAGCTGGCCGAGCAGGAACAGTTCCGGATCGTTGGCGGGCCTCGTCTTGTCGAAAGGCGTCGCCAGTTGCTGGCCGGGCTTCACCGGGCGCACCAGATGCGGCGTGACGATGACGACCAGCTCAGTTTCTTCCTTCTGCGTGCTCGAATTGTGGAACAGCGCACCGATGATCGGCACCTGGCCGAGCCATGGCACCTGCTCCTGCAGCCTGGTGTTCTTGCTGGAGAGCAGACCGCCCACCGCGAAGCTCTGGCCGTCCCGCAGGTCGACCACGGTTGCCAGCTTGCGGTTGGTGAAGATCGGATCGCCGGCGGGCGTGAAGCCGGTCAGGTCGCTGACCTCCGGCGCCAGCTTCATATGGATCTTGCCGTCGTCGAGCACCACCGGCGTGAAATTCAGGTTGACGCCGAACTGCTTGAATTGAATTTCGACTTCGCCCTGGCTGTTGACGCTGCGGATCGGCACCTCGCCACCGGCGTTGAAGCTGGCCGTCTCGCCGGAAACCGTGGTGAGGTTCGGTTCGGCCAGGAGCCGCACCAAGCCCTTCGACTCGAGCGCCTCGATGTACATGTCGACTTTGACGTTGCTGTCGATGACGCGCGTAAGCAGTGCTCCGAACGGACTGGCATTGGACAGGAGCCCACTGAGCAAAGTACCTGATCCGAGCACTACACCGTCTTTATCCACCGCGGCAATGCCAGTTCCGACTTTTGTGCTGCCGTCCCTATTCGTGCTCTTGAACGATACGCCGAGATCGCGGCCGGCATTGCGCTTGGCCTCCAGGATGCGGACCGAAAGATTGACCTGCTCGCTGTCGTCGATCGTGACGGCGTTGATGATGGCGTCGGGGCCATATTGCTGTGTCACCTCCACAATAGATGCCAGCGTCGCGGCGTCCTTGACGTGGCCGCTCAGCCGGACCTTGCCGTTGATCGAGCCGATCTCGATGCGGGCCTTCGGCGCCACCTGGCGGATCGCGGCCGCCATGTCGCTGACGTCCTGGCCGACCTCGATCTGGATGGCGCCCAGCGAGCGCTTGTCCTCGGAAAACAGGTTGACAGTGGTGGTGCCGACGCTCTTGCCGATGATGTAGAGCGTCTTGTCGGTCATCGGCTGGGCATCGGCGATCTTTTCGTCGCCGACGACGATGTCGCCCAGCGTCGCGTTGACGGTGATCGTCGCGGATTGGGAAACGGGCACGAACACGCGGTGCAGCGACGGGCTCGAAACGTCGATGAAGCGGTCGGCCGCCCAAGCCGAATGGTCAGATAACGCTGATACGCTCAACAAGGACAGCGCGGCCGCCGCTATCCGAACCCAAAACGCTTGCATTCCCCGTCTCCCCACTGCCGCCGATTGGCAGCCCTCGTTCTGCCGGCTGGCATTCTAGCGTTGGCGCGGCACGTCATAGGTTTCGAGCTTGACGCCGCGGAAGACACCGATTGTAGCGCGGGCGGGCGGTTCTGGTTCCACATATTTGACCACCTCCTTGACAACTTCCTGCACCTGTGGTGCGGGCGCCACAGTAGGCGTCGGCTTCACCTTGCTCAATTCGTCGATCTGGCTTCCAACCCGCTCCACGGCTTGGGCCAAACCGTCTATCTTGTCGTTGGCGCGCTTGCGTTCTTCGGCGGCCGCAGCGTCGGCCGCTTTCTGTCTGTCGAGTTCCGCCTGCCTCTTGGCGACATCTTCAGGGGTATCGCCGGTCAGGTCTGAAATCGTAACCCGTTCCGTGGCTTCGCCCTTGTTGGCCGCGGCCTGGCGGAGCGCCAGCGACAACTGGCCCGCGCCGGCGGCAAGCGTCAATTTCTGAGCGTCCTTGGTGCTGACTTCGACCGTCACCGCTTTCACGACTTGCGGATTGTCCTTGCTTTCATCGGCAACCTGGTCGATCGCGAGCACCTTGACGCTCTGCAAGAGCACGTCGACGAAACTTCTGTCTGTGCCTCCCTCGCCGCGCGCAGTGCGAGTCAGGAGAATATCGACCCGATCTCCTGGAAACACAAAGCCTGCAACCCCCAGAACGTCATTGACCCTGATGGAAACAGCTTTCATGCCTTCACCAAGCACGGCGGAAAGCGTGGCGCGCTGTCCGGGGCCTGTAATCTTGGTTGTCAGAACCGGCTCGTTGGCGCCGATCGCTTGCAATGCCTGCCTCGTGCCATTGCCAGCCAAGGCCTCTTTTGTCGTCTTGAACGCGCCGGCTGGAACCGCACCCGCCGGCCACGCTATCTCGCGCAGCTTGTCCTCACTCAAAGTGTCGCCGAATTTCAGCGGCACTGCGGCCACCACGATGGTGTCGCGAGCAGCACCACCTGCTTGGGCCATCGCGCTGCGTTGATTGGCGAGCCAGATATTGGCGAGCACGACGGCAAGCACTCCGAACACGCCGGCGAGAATGATCATTATGACTGTATTCGCGCGCATCAGCCCAACCCCAAAAAGGCCTACAGATCAGCCCATCCACCCGACAACTGATTTCAGGCCCGGCCCCCAAGACCGGGCCTGAAAGAATGCAAACGATCAGCTGCCGGTGCCGGAGCCGCACGAGCCAGGAACGTTGGCGCTGTTCAAGGCGGTGCAAAGGCCGGTGAAACGACCCGTCACCCACAGGCCGATGCCGATGATGAACAGAATCGCCGATACGGCGATCAAGCCGATCAGAATAGAATATTCGACCATAGCAGCGCCGTTTTCATCGTCGCGGAACTGCCGGGCCATCGTCATGAGCTTTTTCATGCCAATTTCTCCCTTTGGAGGTTTGAACCCGACGAGACGAGCCTAAGGATGAACCCCATACCCAAGCATCCCCCGTCACGTTCAATCCTTGTCCCGCAAAAAAGCCGAGTCAAACGGATTAACAGTCCCTTAACCTTCCAATACTCGATTTCGCGCTGTTTCATTTTTGACAACAGCTTGATTCGCTTCGGTTTTCAAGTGATCTTAACCATTCATTCACAATTCGGCCACGCCCGTGCCCCGGAGGCTACAACATTAGGGGTATGACATATCCGTTTATATTAAATGACTTAGCGGGTTAACAGAGTCAGTCGCCGCCAAAGGTCCTAGGACTTTGGTCTGCGGTGTGTAGTGGGAGCAAAATAAAACGATTTCCCAGATCGGCACTTCTTAACTATGTCTCAAGTAATAAGTCCAGTGTGTCCTCCGCGCCGCTTGTGCCCCTCGTGGTTAACGCTTAGTTTCGACGTCGGGGAAATCGCAAAAAGGGGCAGCGGCATGTTGGGTCGCTTCATCAAAGGGCCGGGTGAGCAGCGCGCACCGCAATCAGTGCCAGCGGCCGTTACAGCCAATGGCGCAGCGGTCGTGCAGCCGGTTCAGGCCGAGCCGGCCTCCGAAGATTTCCTGTCGCTCAAGGTCGACCTGCATCGGCATCTCATAGACAGGTTCAATCTGACCGCCCTTGAAAATGCGTCGAAGGATGAAATACTGAATGAGATCCGGCCGATCGTGCGCGAATTCGTGCGCGTCAGAAATGTGCCGCTGAATGCGCGCGAGCTCGATCAACTGACCAGCGACACGGCGGACGAGATGTTGGGGCTAGGCCCTATCGAGCCGCTGCTCAAGGACGACTCCATCGCCGACATATTGATCAACACTCACAAGCGCGTATTCATCGAACGGCGCGGCGTCATCGAGGAAACCGCGATCCGTTTTCGTGACGAGGCGCACCTGCTGCGCATCATCAACAAGATCGTCTCGGCCATAGGCCGGCGTGTCGATGAATCCTCGCCGATGGCGGATGCTCGTCTCGAAGACGGCTCGCGCGTCAACATCGCGGTGCGGCCGATCTCGGTCGATGGTCCGCTGGTATCGATCCGAAAATTCTCCAAGCATCCCTATTCGCTGGAGCGCCTGATCGCATTCAACTCGATCCGCCCGCCGATGGTCGAGCTGCTGCGGATCGCGGTGCAGACGCGCAAGTCGATCCTGGTTTCGGGCGGCACCGGCAGCGGCAAGACGACTTTGCTCAACGCGCTATCGAGCTACATTCCGGCCGCCGAGCGCCTGATCACCATCGAGGACGCCGCGGAACTGCAGTTGCAGCAGCCGCATGTCGGTCGGCTGGAAACGCGCCCCCCCAATGTCGAGGGCAAGGGCGAGGTTCGCCAGCGCGAATTGGTCAAGAACGCGCTGCGCATGCGGCCGGACCGCATCATCGTCGGCGAGGTGCGCGGCGAGGAAGCCTTCGACATGCTTCAGGCCATGAACACTGGTCACGAAGGTTCGATGACCACCATCCATGCCAACACGCCGCGCGATGCCATATCGCGTATGGAGCAGATGGTCGGCATGGCAGGCATGCCGATGACCCATGAGTCCATCCGGGCCCAAATCGCCTCGGCCCTCGACATCATCGTGCAGACGCAGCGTCTTTCGGATGGCGGCCGGCGTGTCATCTCGATCTCGGAGATTACCGGGATGGAAGGCAATGTCGTCCAGCTCCAGGAAATCTATCATTTCGTTCGCCGCGACGTCGCCGCCGACGGCACCATAGTTGGCGAGTTCCGAGCCACAGGGGTCCGTCCTCGCTTTGCGCAGGAGGCGGCCACTCAAGGGCATCATTTTGCCAAGGATGCCTTCAATCCGCAGGTTCCGCTGTAATGCTGACCGGACAGACTCTGCTCTATTTCATCTACGTGCTGGCAGGCGCCTCGGTCATTCTTGCGGTCGAGTCGTTCTACGTCTCTTATTCGGCGCGGCGTGTAAAACTTAACGTCATCAATCGCCGGCTCAAGCGGCTCGGAGAAGAAGGGCCTGCGGAACAGACGCTGCAAGGTCTTTTGCGCGAGCGAGGCCTGACCACCACGGGCGACTACCTTTTCGGTGCGGTGGGTCTGAACAGGCTCTATACCCAATCGGGCACCACCGGGAACCCGATCGCCTTTGCAACGATCTTTCTGCTCGCGGGATTGGTTGTAGGGCTTCTTTTGACGCTGCTGTTTAGCCTGCCGATGTTTCTCGGGATCATGGCCTTTTTCGTCATTGGTTTCGTGTTGCCCCTGCTGGTACTGCGGCGAGCCCGCAGCAGACGAATCCTCAAATTCGCCCAGCAGCTTCCCGACGCCCTGGACATGATCGTGCGTTCGCTCAGGGCTGGCCACCCGGCATCGGTGGCAATCGGCCTGGTCGCCCGTGAGATGCCCGACCCTCTGGGAACAGAATTCGGCATCGTATCCGACGAGATTACTTTTGGCCTCAGCCTGGAGCAGGCGGTGCGAAAGCTGTCGGAACGGGTCGGCTTCGAGGGATTGCATTTGCTGTCGGTGTCGCTTTCCATCCAATCGAAAACCGGCGGCAATCTCACCGAAATCCTGGCCAATCTGTCGCGGGTTCTGCGCGAAAGACAAAAGCTGAAGATGAAGATTAGAGCGCTGTCGGCTGAAGGTCGAGTATCGGCCTGGATCATATCGTTGTTTCCGGTGGTGATGTTCCTCTTACTTCTTATCACAGCGCCCGGATACTATGGCTCTGTGTGGAACAACCCGCTGATATTCCCAGCGTTCACGATTTTCGGCGCCTGGGCACTGCTGGGTGACTACATCATGTATCGAATGGTTACCTTCGATATCTAAGAGAGGCGAGCGCAGAGTTGTTTGCGAGTGGACTGGATCTGGGTTTGTTGGTTTCCGTCGCGGTCTTTGTGGCCGCTGTCGCCCTTTTCCTTTTCGGGGCGCTGATCATTCTGCCGGCATTGCAGACACGAAGACTGGTGACGCAAAGCCTTATTGCCGAAGGAATTGCCGACCGCCGGTCTTTGCTGGGACAGGAGAAACTTGCCAAGATTGCTGCCCAACGCCCCATCGATGCTTATTTCCGGTCGGTCGAGAAGGAGCGTGGGGAACCGAATGCGCTGGAAGCCAAGCTGTTTCGAGCCGGCTTTTACCAGTCAAGCGCGCCGATAATCTACACCTTGTGTCGCCTAGGCGTCGTATGCATGGGGTTCCTGGGCTCTTACACGATTTTGTCGTGGATATTGCCGCCGCAATGGCCGGCTTTCATTGCCTACGCCGCTTCCGCTCTCTTCGGTCTCGCCTGCCTTGTGATTCCGAGCGTCATGCTCGATCGCTTCGAGAATTCGCAAAAGCAGGTTTATAGACGCGGCTTTCCTGATTTCATGGATATGATGATCACTTGCGCCGATGCCGGCATGAGCCTGGAAGCGGCGGTCGAGCGGGTCAGCAACGAACTGGCCGGAACGCATAAATGGCTGGGCATTCAGCTTGCGATCATGACTCTGCAGATGCGCGCCGGCAAGCCGCTGCGGGAGGCGCTGCGTGAACTTTCAGACCGCTTGGGACTGGACGAGGCACGGGCCTTGGCGGTGCTGTTCCGGCAGTCGGAAGAACTTGGCACCAGCCTGACCGAAGCATTGAGGGTCTATAGCGATGAGATGCGAAGCCAGCGGATTCTTCGCGCCGAGGAAAAGGCCAACGCCTTGCCGGTCAAAATGATGATCCCGTTGGGGCTTTGCGTGTTTCCGGTTGTGCTGATGGTCATCATGCTGCCGGTGGTCATTCGCATGAAGGGCATTTTCTTCTAAGTCGTCGTATGATTATCTTCTAAAATTGAGTCAGGGACTTCGTGGGACACAAAATGACACGGCCAAAGCGCCTCGCAGTCGCGGCCAGCCTGCTGCTGATCTTCCTGGCGGGCTGCCAGACGAATGACTCCACTGGCGTCGTGCGCACCAATGAACCCGCCAAAGGCGACTACACCGCTTTTGGCGATGCTTTCGACGGTCTGAAGACGGTCAGCAATGTCGACTACTATGCTTCGGACCAGGCGGTCACCGAGGCCAAGACCCAGTTCCGTTCCGAGAACTACGGCAATGCCGGCGCCCTGTTCTACAAGGCGACGCGGCTGGCGCCCAATGACGGCGTCGCCTGGCTGGGCCTTGCCGCCTCATGCGACCGCATCCGGCGCTTCGACCTTTCCGATATGGCCTATAGCCGAGCCTTCAAGCTGCTCGGCGCGACGCCGGAATATTACAACAATCTCGGCTACTCCTATCTGCTGCGCGGCAAGCTGCAGGAAGCGCGAGATAATTTCCTCAAGGCCTACGAGCTCGCGCCCAACGATCCGACCGTGGCCAACAATCTGAAGCTGCTGTCGTCCAGCGTGCGGAACATAGAACGGTCATGAGCCTTCTGCTTGCCGCATCGCTGCTGCTCAGAGCGTTGGCTATCCCGCTTCTCGGCAGGATTGCCTGGACCGATTTCACGACGCAGAAGATTGCCAACCGTGACGTGCTGCTGCTGATATGCCTCGGCCTCGGTTCGCTCCAGCTCGTGTCCGTGCAGACCGGATCATGGTGGGATATGGGTCTGAGCGCGATCGGCTGCGTTCTGCTGTTCGTGGCGCTGTTTCCATTTTGGGCCCTGCGGAAGCTCGGTGCGGGCGACGTGAAGCTGATGGCGGCCATGCCGCTTTTGATCGGCGGAAACGGCCTGGTCGTTTTCACGATTTTCCTGCTGGCTTTCGCCCTGGCGACCGCGGCATTGATCAAGAACCCGTTTCTCCTGCCGGCGGGTGCGTTCCGTCTCTACGTTCAGCATATGGACCGGAAGGGTGTCGTGCCATTCGGCGTGCCGATCTCGGCTGCCGCGATCTGCGCGATCCTGTTCCAGATCTATGGTGGTGTGATGCTGGCCACCAGCAGTGGAATCTTGCAACAGCTAGGCTAGGGCCTCATAGGCTCCTGTCTTCGCTTGTTGGGATCAGCGGCGCAAGTTGGCTACGACGAACGTGGATTCGATACTCGACAGCATCGCCATATGATCATGATCGCGATGATCGAGAAATACCCATCAATCGCATAGTGCCAGCCGAAATATACCGAGCCGAAGAGGATCACGCCCGCGTAAACCCACGCTGCGGCGCCGACCCATCGGTTCAAGCTCGAAAGGAAAAGTGCGTTCAGCACGACAATAGCGACGTGAAAGCTCGGCATTGCCGAGATCCCCGTTCCGATCGAGGCCTTGTGGGCCGTATAGGATGAATAAAGGTAATCTGTGATCAGAAGTGTGTCTGGTCCTGCATCGCTGGCTTTGAGCGATTGAACAAGGTCTTCGAACATATCCGGATCGAACAGGCGGTCGTAGAAGATCGGCCCTGCCGACGAGGCGGCCAACCTCACGATCACGCCGAGAACGACTGCGGTACTGACAAGCGACAGGAAATAGCGCAGCCGCTTTGACGTGTCGTCGAGCCAGGCCGCGACGACAACGACAGTGGCAAGCACGACGAACCAGAGCTGGCTGTAAAGTATGTATAGCGTCCGGTCGGCAACGCTCGGAATTGGCACGGCACGCGCCCATTTCCAAGGGTCGCCAAAATGCAGATCGGCGTCGATCCTCGCCAGAAATTGATCGGCAAAGAACGGCACCATCTGCGAGAATTCGTGCTTGTACGCAGTGAACGCAGCCAGGCAGAGTATGAAGATCCCGAGCGTGGATGTCGCTCCGGCGCCCCGCGACACGAGTTTGTGCCGTAGCCAGCTGACCGGGGCCTGTGGTCGGCTGATGATCGCTGCAACGATCAGTCCGATCAGTATCAGGAAGGGCAGCAAGAGATAAAGCAGCAGCAGCCTGGACGTGCCAAGCGCGGCGAAATAGGTGCCGGGGAACAGATAAGCCGCAAGCCCGGCATAGCACAGGCAAAAGACTGCCAGCTTTGCGGAGGCTGGCAGCCGGGCTCGTTTGGCGGCTATGTCAGGCGCCATTTCCATTGTCGCACCGGCTTTTTCTTGATGACGGGCAGGGGCGGCGGCTCGCCGGATACGGCAGGTCTTGGTGCCTCGAACATCAGCCGCTCGATGAGCGCGACGGCACCGGCTCCCACCGCCCCGACGACGGCCAGAATGAGAAGCTTCTTAAGAAAATCCAACGGCCCGCCCACCCAATGAGATTCAAAACCCCGAGGTCTGCTTCTCCACCAGCTTCAGCTTGCCCTTTTCGATCCTGAAGAACGGCATCGATCTCTGGCTCGAGCCGTCGGCGCGGAAGCGGAACAGGCCGGTCGAGCCGCGGAAGCCGCTCGCGTTCTCCAACACCTGCTTGGAGAAACCGTTCGGGCCGGCCGAGCTCGCAATGCCGGCCGACAGCGCCACCATGTCGTAGGCGTAGGCGACGTTGACGTCGGGCTGGTAATTGTAGGTCGCCTTGAAGCGGTCGGCGATCGGCCCGGTCTCGCTCTGGTCGAGCGTCGCGATATAGGCGCCCTCGTAGAGCGGATCGATCGGCCGCTCCAGCCAGCGGTCGGTGCCGATCAGCGTCACTGCCTTGCCGGGAATGCCTTTCGCCTTCAACGCCGCAAGCACGGGCATCGGGCTGCCGTCGCCGCTGGCCACGATCACGGCGTCGGGCGCCTCGACCAGCGAGCCCATGTCGGACACCACCTTGGCGCCGTCCGACGCCGAATAGGGCAGCGTGACGGCAAGCGCCGCGCCATAGATGCTGAGCGCGTTGCCGACACGGGCCTCGATCGCGCCGGCATTCGAACCCGCCGGCACCAGGAGCACGAATTTCTTGGCGCCTTTGCCGGCCACCGCTGCCGCGCCCGCGGCCGCGCTGTCGGCCTCGCTCAGCCGCACCGAATAGACGCCGGGGCCGCCGGCGAAATTGTCGGCCAGCGCCAGCACCGGCGGCCGCTGCGTGCCGGAGAGCTTGGCAAGGTGCTGCGCCGCCGCGAGCTCGTCCGGCCCGATGATGGCCTTCGCGCCGCCCGAGGTGATCGCCTTCACCGCCAGATCCTTGGCATAGCCGCTGTCGCCGCGCGTATCCTCGATCGTCAGCGTCAAAAGCTTGTCGCCGAGATCGGTCATCGCGAGCTTGGCGGCGTCATACATCTTCCGGCCGTCCTCGCCGGCGCTTCCCGAGGCCGACAGCGGCAGAAGCATGGTGATTTTGGTCGGGCCGCTGCCGAGCGTCAGGTTGCCCTTCGGCGCGGCGGCGGAACTGGCGGTCAGCTGCGCGGGGGCCGTTGTGGTGATGCTGCCGGCCTGGCTTGCCGGCGCGGCGATCGCGGCAGGGTCGAGCACGTCCGACGCGCCGCTCTTCGACTGGCAGCCGGCCGCGGCAACGACAAAGGCGAGCGCCAACGCCCACGGGCACCGGCGACGGAAACCGGTTTGCGGCGCCGCGTCGGCATGCGCGACGCCGAACGCCGGGCGCGCGAAAACACTCGCCTCCGCCCAGGCTCCCATGTCCATCATCGCAGCCGGTCGGCGCGCCCGTCAGCTCAGTGCATGTATTCGACCATGCGGTCGTGGAAGCACTCGCATTTGTTGAGGTAGTCCTCGTCCTTGTAGTTCGTCTTGAGGTAGCCGTAGGCCTTGCCGCAGGCAACCTTGGCTTCCGACGCCCAGACGAAGGCCGGACGCGACGAGTTGATCCATTCCGGACTGTTGGCGACGGCTATCGAGTCGTCCATCAGCTTCACCACCCTGTCCTTGAGCTCGACCATGTTGTCGGTCAGCACCAGGTCGGAGGTGCCGACGGTGCGGCAATAGTTCACCGCCGGCTCGCCGATGATGTCGGCGGCAAAGCCCGTCGACCCGGCCAAAAGCAGCGCCGTGACTGATGCCAAAAGTCTTGCGGAATGTCTCATGTAAGCCCCTCTTCGAATTGCGAATTCATGCGTTGCTTATGCATAGCATGGGAGTGTGGCTGCGTATAAGCATTAAATCGTGGTTGTGTGCTGTGTATGCGTGCTGTCATCGTAAAGTATCGTGATGGTGGCAGGCGGGTTCGTGAGTTGCGCCACGTCCACGAAATTGGCACCGCCGGTCGTGCCGTTGGCGTCGACGCTCACAGTGCCGTTGGTATAGTGCACGTAGTCGCTGATGTTGCCGGCAGGCGCCGTCTCGAACAGCGCGGTCAGGTCGATCTTGTCTCCTTCGCCACTATGGTAGTCGGTGATGAGATCCTTGATGTTCAGTTCGAGGTGGTCGAGCTTGAACGTGTCGGCGCCGGTGCCGCCGGTGAGCGTGTCCGCCCCTGCGCCGCCGATGAGAAGGTCGTTGCCGGCTCCGCCGTCGATGATGTCGTTGCCGCCTCGGCCGATGATGACGTCGTTGCCGCCATTGCCATAGAGGTGATCCACGCCGGATGTGCCGTAGATCTGGTCGGCCGTAGCGCCGCCATTCACCGTGATGCCGGGATCGCCCGGATCATGCGAGAAGAACGAGAAGTTGACGGTACGCGCCTGGTAGTTGCCGCCATTGTTGTCGAAATAGGACAGCGTCCAGGTATCGTTGACCGACGGCGGATGCGTGATCAGGTAGGCAGCAAGCGTCGTGCTCGTCGCATTGCCGCTGGCGTCGAGCAAGTAGATGTGGTCGTAGTCGACGGTGGCCTTCATCAAACCGGTCGTCGGATCGTAGAACCAGCTCTGCTCGAACGTGCCTGGACTTGTGTCGTCCTCGACGATCGCAAAACGGTCCGTGCCGATTCTCACCTCTACCTGCACTTCCTGTTCGCGGTGCGAGCCTGCGCTGCTATCGCCATAAACGCCCGGATTCCGCTCGCTCACTGGAATTGGCGTATTGAACGGCGATTCCTGGAAATCAGTATAGACAACAATGGTCGAGCCGTGCGGATCGGCCGTGATCGCATTTACAGTCGCCTGCGACAGGTGGAGCGTTGCAACCTGATCGTTGCCCGAGGTCAGCGGGCTATTGCCATTGCCGATCTGCGAGGTGTCGCTGGGCAGGCTGGTCGGCGGTACTTCATGGATACCGACCGTCTGATTGACATGGACCGTGCCGTCATAGACGTCGAGCGAAAGATTGGTATTGACCGTGTCGTTCTGCGTCGCCGTGGGCCGGTAGACTAGGTCGTCCAGCAGGTTGATGCCACTCGACGGATCGTAGAGCACCGTGCCGGTGGTCAGCGCGACATAGCTCGTGCCGTTGAAGTAGAACACGCCGGCAGGGATCGCGCCGGTCGCGGTGACGACGAGGTTGTCGCCATCGGCGTCGGTCGGGACATTGACCAGCAGCGGGTAGCCGTCAGGATAACTGGGCGTGCCCGTCTGCTGTGACGGGTCACTCGACATCCAGTTCTCGGTGTTCGCGACGACCGGCGGATCGTTGACGTCCGTCAGGTTGATGGTCAGGGTCGTCGTCGACAGGTCGCCGTCACCGTCCTTGATCGTGTAGACGAAGACGTCGGTCGTGTTTGCGTTGATGCTGTGCGCCGTCGATTGATAGGTATACGAGCCGTCGGCGTTGAGGTGCAGCGTGCCGTGCAGACCGATAATATCGGTGTTGACGCCGCCGCTTACCGCTGTCGTTGTGTCGCCTCCTGCGGCCCGCACGCCGTCGATGGTGGCACCGTCCGCGCCGCGGACATCATTGACCAGAACGCCGGCCGCCGCGAGCACGGTGAGTAGCGCACCTTCGTTGACGTTGCCGGTATCGGCATACGCCGTCGGCACGTCGTCGACGATGTTGACGGTGATGGTGCCGGTGGTTGTGTTGCCGACGCTGTCGGTGACCGTATAGGTGAAGTTCTCCAGGCCCGAGATGGTCTGGGCGCCGTCATTGGCCTGCGCGTTGAGGTGATTGCTGGTCAGCGTGTAGACGTAGCTGCCGTCGGCGTTGATCTGGATGGTGCCGTAGGTGCCGACGATGGTCTGCGCCGTGTAGGTGAGCGCGCCGACGCCGCCCGAGGCGTTGAGCTGGTTTGAGGCATCGGTCTCGGTCGCCAGGTTCGGCAGCGAGCCGGTCACGGTTCCGTGCGTCAGGTCGGCGCCGGTGGTTGTGGTGTCGAGCGCGGCCTCGTTGACGGTGGCGTCGTTGTCGGCCGGCGCGACCAGCCCGGCATCCGCCAGGTTGATGGTCAGCGTGGTGGTCGACAGGTCGCCGTCGCCGTCCTTGATGGTGTAGACGAACACGTCGGTGGTCGCCGAGGAGATGGCGTTGGCTGTCGACTGGTAGGTGTAGGAGCCGTCGGCGTTGAGGTGCAGCGTGCCGTGCAGACCGATAATATCGGTGTTGACGCCGCCGCTTACCGCTGTCGTTGTGTCGCCTCCTGCGGCCCGCACGCCGTCGATGGTGGCGCCGTCCGCGCCGCGGACATCATTGACCAGAACGCCGGCCGCCGCGAGCACGGTGAGTAGCGCACCTTCGTTGACGTTGCCGGTATCGGCATACGCCGTCGGCACGTCGTCGACGATGTTGACGGTGATGGTGCCGGTGGTTGTGTTGCCGACGCTGTCGGTGACCGTATAGGTGAAGTTCTCCAGGCCCGAGATGGTCTGGGCGCCGTCATTGGCCTGCGCGTTGAGGTGATTGCTGGTCAGCGTGTAGACGTAGCTGCCGTCGGCGTTGATCTGGATGGTGCCGTAGGTGCCGACGATGGTCTGCGCCGTGTAGGTGAGCGCGCCGACGCCGCCCGAGGCGTTGAGCTGGTTTGAGGCATCGGTCTCGGTCGCCAGGTTCGGCAGCGAGCCGGTCACGGTTCCGTGCGTCAGGTCGGCGCCGGTGGTTGTGGTGTCGAGCGCGGCCTCGTTGACGGTGGCGTCGTTGTCGGCCGGCGCGACCAGCCCGGCATCCGCCAGGTTGATGGTCAGCGTGGTGGTCGACAGGTCGCCGTCGCCGTCCTTGATGGTGTAGACGAACACGTCGGTGGTCGCCGAGGAGATGGCGTTGGCTGTCGACTGGTAGGTGTAGGAGCCGTCGGCGTTGAGGTGCAGCGTGCCGTGCAGGCCGGCGATGTCGGTGCCGGCGCCGGTGGTGACCGCGGTCGTGGTGTCGCCGTTCGCCAGGCGCACGCCGACCACGCCGCCGCCGATGGCAAAGCCGTCGGCGCCGGCCACGTCGTTCGACAGCACGCCGGCCGCCGCCGTCACCGTGAGCAAAGCACCTTCCGTGACGGCGTTGATGTCGGCATACGCCGTCGGCACGTCGTCGACGATGTTGACGGTGATGGTGCCGGTGGTTGTGTTGCCGACGCTGTCGGTGACTGTGTAGGTGAAGTTCTCCAGGCCCGAGATGGTCTGGACGCCGTCATTGGCCTGCGCGTTGAGGTGATTGCTGGTCAGCGTGTAGACGTAGCTGCCGTCGGCGTTGATCTGGATGGTGCCGTAGGTGCCGACGATGGTCTGCGCCGTGTAGGTGAGCGCGCCGACGCCGCCCGAGGCGTTGAGCTGGTTGCTCGCGTCGGTCTCGGTCGCCAGGTTCGGCAGCGAGCCGGTCACGGTTCCGTGCGTCAGGTCGGCGCCGGTGGTTGTGGTGTCGAGCGCGGCCTCGTTGACGGTGGCGTCGTTGTCGGCCGGCGCGACCAGCCCGGCATCCGCCAGGTTGATGGTCAGCGTGGTGGTCGACAGGTCGCCGTCGCCGTCCTTGATGGTGTAGACGAACACGTCGGTGGTCGCCGAGGAGATGGCGTTGGCCGTCGACTGGTAGGTGTAGGAGCCGTCGGCGTTGAGGTGCAGCGTGCCGTGCAGGCCGGCGATGTCGGTGCCGGCGCCGGTGGTGACCGCGGTCGTGGTGTCGCCGTTCGCCAGGCGCACGCCGACCACGCCGCCGCCGATGGCAAAGCCGTCGGCGCCGGCCACGTCGTTCGACAGCACGCCGGCCGCCGCCGTCACTGTGAGCAAAGCACCTTCGGTGACGTTGCCGTTATCGGCATACGCCGTCGGCACGTCGTTGACGATGTCGATGGTGAGCGTGGCGGAGGCGGGATCGCCGTCGGAGTCCACGACCTGGACGGCGAAGTCGTCATGGGTGCCGTTACCAGAGGTGCTGTCGAGCAGCGTATAGGAATAGGTGTAGCCGGTCGCCGGCGTGCCGGTGATGGTCAGGTCGCCGTACTGGCCGTGCACCAGGCCGCCATTGGTCACGTCGACCTGGTTGTTGTCCTTGTCGGTCAGATAGAGGTGGCTGATCGTGTCGCTGCCGGTGGTGATCGTCAGCGCGCCCGTCGTCGTCTCGCCGGTGTCGCTGTTGTTGGCGCCGTCGCCGTCGGCGATCTCGCCTGAGCCCGCCGGCAGGCCGTCATGCGGCGGAAGGCCGGCTTCGTTCGCCGCGCTGTGGCCGGACGCGTCGGGATTGTCGGGCGTCACATCGATGGTGGGCGTCGAGTCTTTCAGCAGGTTGATCGTCACCGTCGCCACCGACGGGTCGCCGTCGCCGTCGACGATCTGGTATTGGAACGTCACCGTGCCCTGTTCGCCGGCAGCCGGCGTGTAGGTGAAGGTGCCGTCATTGTTGTAGGTCACCGCTCCGGAGCCGCTCAGCGAGTTCGCCACCAGGCTCACTTTGGTCGCATCGGCGATGTTGACGCCGTCCGCGCCGGGCACGTCGTTGGCGAACACGTTCACCGTCACCGGGCCGTTCTCGGTCGCCTGCGTGGCGCTGTCGTTCGCCGCATGCGGCACGTCGTTGACGATATCGATGGTGAGCGTGGTGGAGGCCGGGTCGCCGTCGGAATCGACCACCTGCACCGCGAAGTCGTCATGGGTGCCGTTGCCCGTGGTGTTGTCGAGCAGCGTGTAGGAGTAGGTGTAGCCGGTCGCCGGCGTGCCGGTGATGGTCAGGTCGCCATACTGGCCGTGCACCAGGATGCCGCCGGCCGCGTTGGTCACGTCGACCTGGACGTTGTTCTTGTCGGTCACATAGAGGTGGCCGATCGTGTCGCCGCCCGTGGTGATGTTGAGCGAGCCCGTCGCGGTCTCGCTCGGGTCGCTGTTGTTGGTGCCGTTGTTGTCGGCGATCTCGCCTGAGCCAGCAGGCTCGCCGCCGCGCGCCGGAAGGCCGGCTTCGTTGACGCTGGTGTCGGAGCCCGCGCCGATCTCGATCGTCGGCGTCGAGTCGTTCAGCAGGTTGATCGTCACCGCCGCCACCGACGGGTCGCCGTCGCCGTCGACGATCTGGTACTGGAACGTCACCGTGCCCTGTTCGCCGGCAGCCGGCGTGTAGGTGAAGGTGCCGTCATTGTTGTAGGTCACCGCTCCGGAGCCGCTCAGCGAGTTCGCCACCAGGCTCACCTTCGTCGGGTCTGTGACGTTGACGCCGTCCGCGCCGGGCACGTCGTTGGCGAACACGTCCACCGTCACCGCTGCGTTCTCGCTCGCCTGCGTGGCGCTGTCGTTGTGCGCCGTCGGCACGTCGTCGACAATCTGCACCGACAGCGTGCCAGGGGCAGAAACGTCG
The DNA here is from genome assembly GCF_029674625.1 of Mesorhizobium sp. WSM4906. Classification (NCBI taxonomy): domain Bacteria; kingdom Pseudomonadati; phylum Pseudomonadota; class Alphaproteobacteria; order Hyphomicrobiales; family Phyllobacteriaceae; genus Mesorhizobium; species Mesorhizobium sp. WSM4906. The sequence goes on along the minus strand of NZ_CP121355.1, from coordinate 6,403,775 downwards.
CCGTCAGAGTCGGTGACCGTCACCGTCATGTTGTCGAAGATGGGATCGCTGCCTGCTGGGTGGGTCTCGCCATGCTCCAGCGTGTAGCTGTAGCTCACCTGGCCGGTCGCGGCGTCGTAGCCGTTGATGGTCAGCGTATTGCCGAGCGGCGTGGTGATTTCGATCGGCGTCGACGCGCTGTTGGCAAGGGCGGCGCCCGAAATCACCTGGCCGGCGATGGTCAGCGAGCCGACCCCGTCGGGCGAGGTGATGGTGAAGGTGCCCGTGTTGTGTTCTGAGGGGTCGCCGTCGACGCCCGGCGCCGCCACCTCGCCGGAGCCTTCCGGCAGGCCTTTTTCATTGACGATGGTGTCGCCGCCGCCGGCCTCTGGCGTCAGGTCGATGATCGACGGCGTCGAGTCGGGCAGAAGGCCCGGAAACAGCTCGCGATGGTCCGGCTGGCCGAACGCCAGGTCCGTCGGCGGCAGCAGCGAGGTCAGGCCGAAGCCGTCGCCGATCCCGCCTGCGGGATGCTCGAAATTGCCGCCGGCGCTGCTCGGCGAGCCGTTTCCGCCGGCCGAGATCGAGCCGTCGGCGCCAAAGGCGACATCGACATGGCTCGCTTCAAGAGCGGCGATTAGGGCGACGCGCGGCACCTCGACATCGCCGATGATGAAGGTCGGCACGTTCAGCGCGCCGTCCTTGATGACGATCTCGGATCCGTCGGGCTGCTGCAGCACGAGGTTGTGCCCTTCGACCTTGATGTTGTCGATCGAGGTATTGGCCGGAAGCTTCACGACATTGCCGGCGTCGGCATGATATTCATGCGGAACGTTCGAGGCCGCGGCATTCGCCGCCGGCGCGTTTGCGGCAGGAGCATTGGCGTCCGCCGCCGGCTTGTTCGCACCCTGTGCATTGTCGGCGCCCTGTGCCGGCGCGCCTTTGCCGACATCGACCGGCACCGGCTCGCCCGCGGCCTGGCCGCTGGCGGCCTGGGCGACTTGCACGCCCGCCGGGATCGGATGTTCGCCAACGCTCGTGTGCTCGTCCCAGGAATTGGAAACGGCGTCGAATTCGATACTGGTCGTCATAGCTCAAGCCCCCTTCGGCATTTCCCGGAAAGAGACATGCGAGGCCCGAACTTTGCAACAGAGCTTCAACTTATTTCATATACTCGAATATGTAGAGATTTGCATTTTTTACACTTGGTAAATCCGCATGATATATGCAGTTATGTATTCTCCGAAACCGCGCCGGATCAATTTCGGAGCGCGAATCAGGTTTGGTAAATAGAAGTATAAATTTGAATAAAATTTGATAGAAAACAGAATAGATTGATTCGCGGAAATTTTCCCACCTTCCTTTCCGATAATTTGAGACAAGATTGGTAGCGTCCACAGTCAAAGGTGGGCGTTATGAAAATACAAAAGACTGCCCCGGGGGTGTCGGGGATCAAGGTTCTGCTGCTGGCCATTGGCTTCGCGGGGGTGGCGAATCAGTCATCCGCCAGCACGATCTCCCTGGCAAATCCGACCCCTCAGACGGTGTTTGCGCCAGCCCTTCTCGGCGGCGTTTCGCTGAGCAGGCCGCAGCCCTGGCAGCCGGCCGCCGCCTACCGGATAACCGGCGTCGTCGGCGCTTACGGACCCCTCGACGCTTACCCGGCGGCGGGTTCTTCGGGCGGTGGCATCGACCCGAGCCAGGTTGACCCGATCCAGACTGGGGCGATCATCCCCGGCGTGTTCGGCTCGGTGGCCTTGTCCATGCGCAACTTCCCGGTCGCCGCGCGTTGGGCTCCTGTCTACAAGGCCATCGTCGACTGCACGGCCGGAAGTCTCTGCGATCGTGAGAACGCTGCGTTTGGCGAGATCATCGACATTGCCGGCAGCAAGGGCTTCCGCGACAAGCTGGCCTTCGTCAACAGCAGCATCAACCGGCTGATCGCCTATCGCAGGGACAGCGTCGTCTACGGCAAGCTCGACTACTGGGCGAAGCCGTCGGAAATCCTCGAACATCGTGCCGGCGATTGCGAGGATTTCGCCATATTGAAGATGGCGGCGCTGCTCCGCGCCGGCATCCCGGCGCGGAGCATGTCGCTCGTCGTGCTGCAGGACCGCCGCCGGAAATTCTTTCATGCCGTGCTGTCGGTGAGCACGGGAAGCGGCACCTTCATCCTGGACAGCCTCAGCAACAACGTGGCGATGGATAGCGACCTGCCCGACTACGTTCCGCTCTACTCCTTCAGCACCGATCGCGCCTGGATCCACGGATCGAAGTCGGGCGCGCAGATCGCCGATATCGCCGGCGGCTTCGACACGGTCGCGCCGGGCGAGGGCGCTTCGCCTGAGGTGGCGGTGACGCCAGCGAGTTCCAGTCCTGGTGCGAATTAGGTCGCTTGTCGGTTAAACTATTCAAGGATAATACCCTGGAACCTTCGCGATTGGCCGAAGCCCTTCCAACGTCGTCATCGTCGGGCGTAGCGATACGAAGCGGAGCGAAGACCCAAGGATCCATGCCGTGACATTCGCCGAAGTGTGCAACGGAGCAGAATTCTGCACCGTTGGCAGAGCGTTAATGTAACGGCATGGATCCTCGGGTCTGCGTCGCGTCGCTTCGCTCCTCGCTCCGCCCGAGGATGACGAAGTGACAGGCGTCCCGGCTAATCTCCGGCGCATACGATCTGCCAACGCAACACCGTCCGCGTCGTCAAATGCTGCGCTTGCGACCTACCCGTTGAAGACGAACGCCATCAAAAGCTCCGGCTCGGCAACCGGCGCGCGCACGGCGCTGAGCTGGCCGCGGTAGCGGCGCTCGCCGGCGCCGATGACGAAGCCCGTGGTGACGGGCGTCTCGCTGTTGGCATCGAGGCGGGCGAAGATGTCGGTGACGTTGAGGTCAAGCGCCAGCTTGAGGTCCTGCCTGCCGTCGTCGCCCGGTGCGTTCGGCAATTGCCGCCTGACCAATTGCTGGAACGGCGCGTTGAACGTCAGGATCTTCTTCGACGACGACAGCGCGAAGGCGGGCGAGGGGCAGGCGACCAGGATCGCGTTGATCGTCCGGATCGAGGCGAGCTTGCGCAATTCCATGCTTTCCTCGGCGAGGCCCCTCATGCACGCGACCCGGATCGCCGAGGTGAGGTTGCCCTGGTCGGGATGATTTTCGGCAATCTCTTCGACCAGCATGCCGATCGTGCATTTGCGGCTTTCGGCCATCTGCTTCAGCGACACCCAGAAGGCGCGCTCCAGCCGGATGCCGCGGCGCACGCCGCCACGCGCCACGACCCGGAACTCCGGGCCGAAATCCTCGGCCGCGAGCGACGGCAGCAGCCGTTCGCGCGGGGCGTCGGGGCGGGCGGCGCTATCGCTCACTCATCGCCTCCTGACGCGCCTTGTTGATAGGCTTCAAAAGATAGTTGAGGATCGTCTTGCGGCCGGTCTTGATGTCGACCGAGCAGATCATGCCGGGGATGATCGAGTAGGTCTTGCCGTTCCTTTGCAGCGTGGATTTCTCGGTCGCGACGCGCACCTGGTAGTAGGGCTCGCCCGTCTTCTGGTCGACCAGGCTGTCGGCGGTGATGTTGGAAACCTTGCCTTCGATACCGCCGAAGATCGAAAAATCATACGCCGTGACCTTGATCAGCGCGTCCTGGTCCGGCTGGATGAAGGCGACGTCGCGCGGCGAAACCCGCGCCTCGACAAGCAAGGTCTCCGATGTCGGCACGATGCCGGCCACCACCGCGCCGGGCTGCACGAAGGAGCCGAGCGTGTTGACATCGAGCGTGTTGACGATGCCGTCGACAGGCGAGCGTATGTCGGTCCTCGCCACTTTGTCGGTGGCGCCGCGGATGGTTTCGTCCACCACCGACAGGTCGGCCAGCGCCTGCGTCAGGTCGCTCAACGCCTCCTGCTGCAGCTGCAGGCCGAGCTCGTTGACCTGAAGCTGCGCCTCGGTGATCGCCGCCTGCGTCTTCTTGATCGTCTCGCCCGCAAGGTTGAGCTGTCCGTGCAGGTCGGCCTGCTCGCGCTCCACGCGGATCTGCTCGGTCTTGGCCATCAGCCCCTTCTTGACCATCGATTCGACCAGCGCCGTTTCCTGATCGCTGACGGCGAGGCTCTTGGACAGGCGATCGGAATTGGCGGTTGCTTCGTCCAGCTCCTTCTCGCGCTGATCGAGACGCGACTTGAGCACCGACAGCTTCACCTCGAAATTCTCGCGGCGCGCGACCAGCAGCTTCTGCTCGTTGTCGCAGATTTCCGGCGCGACCTTCTGGATCTCCGCCGGACAGGGAAACGACCCCTCGACATTGCCGCTCTGCTCATACTTCAGCCGCGCGATGCGCGCCTGCAGCGCCCGCGCCTTGGCCTGCTCCTCGCCAAGGCTCGATGTATTCCCGGAGTTGTCGAGCCGGATGATCAGGTCGTTCTTCTTGACGGTCTGGCCGATCTTGACGGCGATCTCCTGGACCACGCCGGCCTCGGTCGCCTGGATGATCTGCGTCTTGGAGGCGGGAATGACCTTGCCGTCGCCGCGCGCGATCTCGTCGACCTCGGCAAAGGATGCCCAGGCGGTGAAGGCCACGAACAGTGCCCCTATGATGTAGACGGACGCCGATGCGAAAAGCGGCGGCCGATCTTCCCTTGCAAACATTCCCCAACGCGCCCCAGTCAGGCATTCGCCTTTTGCAATGCCTGGATGACTTGTTCCTTCGCTCCGTCCGCGACCACGCGGCCCTGCTCGATGACGATGAGGCGGTCGACCAGCTCCAGCATGCTGTAGCGATGGGTCGACACGATCAGCGTCGTGTTGCGGTCGAACGCGACCTTGAGCTGTTTGATCAATTGCCGTTCCGAGGCGAGGTCCATCGAACCAGATGGCTCGTCCAGGAAGACGATTTTCGGCTTGGTCAGAAGCAGTCGCGCGATCGCCACCGCTTGCCTCTGGCCGCCCGACAGATTGGTGCCCCGCTCGCCGACATTCATGTCGTAGCCGCGCGGATGCCGCGAGACGAAGTCGTCGACGCCAGCGGCTTTCGCGGCGTCGATGATCTCCTCGTCGGTCGCTTCCGGAGCGGCCATCAGGAGATTTTCCTTGATGGTGCCGGAAAACAGGTCGCCGGCCTGCGCCACGATGCCGACCGCGGCGCGGACTTCCGACGGGTGGTATTGGCGGATGTCGATGCCGTCGATGAGCAGCTCTCCGGAAGTCGGCAGGAAGAGCCGGCCGACCAGTCGCCCCATCGTCGTCTTGCCGGAGCCGATGCGGCCGATGATGCCGATCCGCTCGCCCGGCCTGACGGCAATGTTGAGCCCGCTCAGCACCTCGTTTTCGGTGCCCGGATAGGCGAAGCCGACATTCTTGAACAGCATCGCGCCGCTGCGGATCGGCCGGTTGACGAAGCCGACCGTGTCGGGCCGGTCCTCCGGCTGCGACATGATCGTGTTGACGATCCTCAGCGACAGCATGGCCTGCCGGAAGCGGGAGAGCGTGATGGCGATCTGGCCGAGCGGCGCGACCGCCCGGCCCGCCAGCATGACGGTGCCGATGATCGCGCCCGTCGAGACCTGGCCTTCCGAGAAGGCGTAGGCGCCGGCAACCACCAGGGCGACGGTCACGAGTTGCTGGATGGCGCCCGTGATGTTGCCGGCGGCGGCCGAAAGCTCCTTGATCTTTTCCGACGTATTGGCCGCGTTCTTCGAATGCTCGCCCCATTTGCGCAGCAGATAGGCCTCGGCGCGCAGCGACTTGATCGTCTCCAGCGTGGAGATCGATTCGACCAGAAGCGCCTGGCGCTGCGACGCTTCGTTCATGGAAGCGGCGACCCGCTTGCCGATGCGCCGCTGCGTCACAAGTCCGACAATGACGGCGATAACGAAGGCCACGGCCGGGATGATCACCAGCCAGCCGCCAATGGCGTAGATGACCGCCAGGAAGACGAAGACGAAAGCCGTGTCGATGAACACGCTGATGGTGTTCGAGGTAAAGAACTCGCGCACGAATTCATATTGCGTCACCCGGTTCGCGTATTCGCCGGTCGATCCAGGCCGCGCCGCCAGGGACGAGTTGAGCACCTTCTCGAACAGAAGATAGGAAATCCTGAGATCCGCCTTGCGTCCGGCATAGTCGATCAGCGAGGCGCGGGCCGTCTTCAGCAGGAGATCGAACAGGATGGCCGCGCCGATCCCGAGCGCCAGCACCCAGAGCGTCGAGATCGCCTTGTTCGGCAGGATGCGGTCGTAGACGTTCATGGTGAAGATCGGCGAGGCGATCGCCAACAGGTTGATGAAGATCGCCGACAGCGCGACCTTCGAATAGGTGCGCCAGAAGGCGCCCATCGTTCCGGTCAGCCAATGGCGCCTTTCGATCCTCGGCGCCGTGCCGACCGTCATCTCTTCGGCGGTGTTGGCATAGGTGATCGAGAAGGAGGCGCCGCCGCTGATATAGCTCTCGGCGAGTTCCGATTTGCTGATAGTGGTGCGGCCGTTTTCCTGCGGCGCCGTCAGATATTGTCCGGTCTCGGTCTCGGCGAGCAGCGCAACCGGCGACTGGTTGGCACGGAAGACGATGGCCGGAAGATCGACGCGGCCACGCACGAAATCGCGATGGCCGAAAGCCTGCGTCTCGAGGCCGATGCGTTCGGCGAGGTGCCTGATGTCGTCCGGCTCGATGCGCGTCTCCGAGATCGGCACCCCGGCAAACAGCACGGTCTCCGCGCTCGGCCGGCCGAGATAGGCTGCAATCGCCGAGAAGCAGGCTTTGAAAGCCTCCTTGGGCGAGACGATGTTAGGTTGCTGGTTCACGATCCGCCCCGAAGGACCAGAGATCGATGGTTACATCGGCTGCTTCTTCCTGACCGGCGCGAGGATGTCGAATGGCAGGTCGTTCTTCTGCTCCGACGGCGTCCGCGCATAGGTTTCGGTATCGGCCGTTTCCGGCACGCCGAATTCCGTCCGCGCGTAGGCCGCGGCCTGCTTGGCCGGCTGGATGTTCATCGTCTTCAGCAACTGCCCGGTCGCGGCCAGCAGCCGGTATTCGGCAAACAGCGACGCATAGGACGAGGTGTCGGCCAGCGTTGCGGTGTTGAAACGGGTGTTCTGCGCGTCGAGCACGTCGAGCAGCGAGCGCTGTCCGACCTTGAACTGCTCGCGGTAGGAAGCAACCAGCTTCTCGTTGGTGGCTGCCTGCAGCCGCAGCGTCTGCGCCAGCTCCGCCTGGCGGAAGCGGCGGTCCCACGAAGTGCGGACGGCTTCCTCGATCTCGCGCAGCACCTGATGCAGCGCGAGACGCTGCTCGCTGGTGCGGCGGATCTGCTCCTGCTCGTTGGCTTTGTCGATGCCGCCGCGATAGAGGTTCCAGCGCAGCACGACCCGCGCCTGCAGGTCGCTGGTGTCGCCATCGTCGCCGTCGATGTCATATCCGCCCCTGGCGATACCCTCGGCGGTAATCGTGGGGCCGTATTTGGCCCGCGCGGCGTCGACCAGCGATGCGGCGGCGTCGATGTCGCTGTTGGCCATATGCACGCGTGGATTGTTCTGCCGGGCGAGCCCGATCGCGTCGTCGAGCGAGCGCGGCAGCGCGCCGGCCACATCGGCGGGCCGCGACGGATTGGTCAGCGGCTTGCCGACATTCTTGAAGAAGCGGATCTTGGCCGCCTCCAGTTCTTCCGTTGCCTCCTGCATCCGCGCCTTGGCGGCATAAAGGCGCTCCTCGGCCTGCTGCCGGTCTGCATCGTTGAGCGCGCCGCCCGCGATGCCCTGCTTGATGTCGCCGAGTATGGACTGATGGAAGGCGAGGTTCTTCTTCGCTTCGGCGACGATCGACGCCTGCAGCATGTATTCGAGATAGTCCTGGACGACCGCGAGCCCGATGAATTCGGACCGCTCCAGCACCCTGAAGGAAGCCCCGTCCACGCGCGAGGCCTGCCGGTTCAATTCGGCCCGCCTTGCCCCGCTGTCATAAAGCGTCTGCGAAACGGTGAGGTCCGCCTCGTTCGGGTAGAGAGCGTCGTGCTGTTCGTCGAGCGCGCGCCGGGAAGAATTGTCCAGGCGGCGAACGCCGGTCGACGCTTCCAGATCGACGCTGGGAAGATAGAGGCCTTTTGCCTGGCGCAGCTCGAATTCGATGGCTTCGCGGTTTTCGATCGCCTGCCCAATCTCAGGATTGGACTCGACGGCGACTGCTACAGCTTCCTTGAGTGTGAGTGCGCTGGCGCTTCCGCAAGCCAGCATAGACGCCGTCATGGCGAGCGCAAAGCGCCAGCCGACGGTAACTTTACCCGTCCTGGTCATTTCTACCCCGTGACTATCCCCGCGCCTTGTTGTTTTTCTAGGCGCTTATTTGCCCAAGCCTGCCACCGGAGCTTTCGGCCAGTATCTAACAGATTTTTCGGGGATGTGAGCGCTTATTGATTTTGGCGCCTCTAAAAGCGGGGATTCCGGCCATTAGTCCGATCGGTTGTAGCAAAAATAGCACAGAAACGGTGCCCGCCTGGATTCCGATTCGGCCGAAAACGACTGCAATCATAAGTTTTGTTAACCATTTGCGGGTCTGCAAAGGGATTCGCGGGAAAGCCGCCCGGCAGCCGGCGCCCCTTGCCGGCAAAATTGGATCTTGGCGTCGACTTCGCCATTTTTTTCCTCGGAAAGTCGGCTTTGCGAGGCCCGAGTCCGTAACGCCGCGAAGGCTGCGGATCGTTGCCAAAAATCTGCCCCGATTCTGCAGGGCGTGCACCGGAAATTGCCATGACCGGCTGGTTTTGTTGGCAAACGGGGATCGTTCCCTGTATTGCGGGCTGAAAGCAAAGCATGGACGTTCTTGTATGACAAATGTCGCCCTGACCGGGCTTGCCCGCGATCTCGCCCGGCGCGCCGCCGAGGGCCGTCCCGTGCGCATCGGCGTCATCGGTTCCGGAGAGATGGGTACCGACCTGGTGACGCAGGGCATGCTGATGCCGGGCATTTCGGTCGCGGCCATCTCCACGCGCCGCCCGCACACGGCTCGCGACGCGATTCGCATCGCCTATGGCGACGATGCGATGGCCGCCGAAGCCGATACCGCCTCCAAGGTCAGCCGGGCGATCGCGAGCGGCAGAATCGCCATCACCTCGAACGAGATGCTGGTCACCAATCCGCTGATCGACGTCGTCATCGATGCCACGGGAAAACCCGGCGTCGCAGCCGATTTCGACCTGATGGCCATGGAGCATGGCAAGCATCTGGTGATGATGAATGTCGAGGCCGACGTCACCATCGGCTGTTACCTCAAGCAGCAGGCCGACCGGCTGGGCGTCGTCTATTCGGTCGGCGCCGGCGACGAGCCGTCGAGCTGCATGGAGCTGATCGAGTTCGCCTCGGCGCTCGGCTACACCATCGTCTCGGCCGGCAAGGGCAAGAACAATCCGCTCGACCACGACGCCGTCCCCGACGACTACCGGGAAGAGGCGCTGCGCCGGAACATGAACCCGCGCATGCTGGTCGAGTTCGTCGATGGCTCGAAGACCATGGTCGAGATGTGCGCCATCGCCAACGCCACCGGCCTGGTGCCCGATGTTCCGGGCATGCATGGCCCCAAGGCCGACCGCGACCAGTTGGCCAAGGTGCTCATCCCGCGCGAGGACGGCGGCATCCTGTCCAAGAAGGGCGTCGTCGACTACACGATCGGCAAAGGCGTGGCGCCAGGCGTCTTCGTCATCGTCGAGGCCACACATCCGCGCGTCGTCGAGCGCATGGACGATCTCCATGTCGGCCACGGCCCCTACTACAGCTTCTTCAGGCCCTACCACCTGACCTCGCTGGAAGTGCCGCTGACCGCGGCCCGCATCATGCTCCACGGCAAGCCCGACATGGTGCCGCTGCCGAGGCCGGTGGCCGAGGTCTGCGCGGTCGCCAAGCGCGATCTCGCCGCAGGCGAGACCTTCGATGCCATCGGCGAGACCTGCTATCGCTCCTGGACCATGACCACCGCCGAGGCGCGCGCCAGCCGCGCCATGCCCGTCGGGCTGCTCGAAGGCGGCAAGGTGCTGAAGCCTGTCAGGAAGGGCGAGCTGCTGACCAGCGACAACGCTGTGCCCGACAAGACGACCAGGCTTTACGCCTTGCGCAAGCTGCAGGACGAGATGCTGTATGGGAGCTGAGGCCCTATCTATCTAGCAAGCCCCAACCCGATCGCTTCGTCATCCTATGGCGAAGCAAGGAGCGAAGCGACGCGGCGCAGACCATAGGATCCATGCCGTGACTCTCGGGAGCCGCAACGGTGCCGAATTCTGCTCCGCTGCACCCTTCGCGCGAGGTCATGGCATGGATCCTCGGGTCTACGGGTCCGCTTCACTCCCGCTCCGCCCGTGGATGACGAAGTTCGGGCGCTTCGGCTAATCTCCAAAGTAGGCGATTTGCTTCGTTCTGGGTAAGGCGTCAAGAGCGGCGCACGATTTGGTCGGAACGCTCTTCAGCTCGCCATCCCAGGGCGAACCTCCGTCTTGGAGACTTTGGAATAAGGACGTTCAGGGGTACCGCTCAGGCTGCCATTCTGTCAGAATCATAGCGCCGAGGAACCGGATGGCTCTCCACATCAAAAATCCATGTGCCCGCGAACTGGCAAAACGTCTTGCCGATAGGCGCAAGATTTCGATGACAAAAGCGGTCATTGAAGCGTTGAATCCGAATTGCAACGTGAGATCAGCCGCCGGCCACTCGCCGAGCGGCTCGCTGATATCGCCCACGATTTGAGGGCCAAGGCAGGAATGCAAGGTCGATGGATGGACAAGGACGAGATCGACGAAATTTGGGGACAGTCTCGATTTTCGCCGAGCCTTTTCTTCTTATTTCCCCAGCTCTATCGACCTGAGCCGCGCCGCTTCCACCGCGTCGGTCAAAAGCCTCGTCAGCCGGTCTTCGCCCATCAGCACGGCAAGTGCTGCGGCGGTCGTGCCGTTGGGGCTGGTGACCTGCTGGCGCAGGACGCCCGGCTCTTCGTCGCTTTCGGCGGCGAGCGAGGCGGCGCCATAGACGGTCTGCATGGCGAGCAGCTTGGCTGTGTCGGCCGGCAGGCCGGCCTTCTCGGCGGCAACCGTCAGCGCCTCGATGAAATGGAAGATATAGGCCGGGCCGGAACCGGAGACCGCGGTCACCGCGTCCATGAGGCCCTCGTCGTCGATCGTCGTCACGACACCGCTCGCCGAGAGCAGCTCGGCGACGAAGCGCCGGACGTCGTCCAAAACCAGCGGGTTGGAAAACACCACCATCATACCCTTGCCGATCGCCGCCGGGGTATTGGGCATGCAGCGGACAATCGGCGCGAGGTCGCCGAGGATATCCTCGAAGGTGGCGACGGGCGTGCCGGCGGCGATGCTGACGAATGTGGTCCTGCCGTCGCCGAAGCGCTTGTAGCTCGCCGTCACGTCGCGGATCACCTGCGGCTTCACGGCGATGACGACGAGGTCGGGCACGGCATCGGCCGGAATGGCTGAGGCGTCGGCGGCGGCACCGCAGCCCAGTGCCTCGGCGCGCTTGCGCAATTCTGCATTGGGCTCGACCACGAACACCGTCGACGGCTCGAGTTTGCCGGACTTCAGCCAGCCCGAGAGCATGGCGTAACCCATATTGCCGCAACCGGCGAGAACGAGCCTGATCGTCATGAGAACCTCCGCAAGACGGCTCTCCTTAAACGCTTGCGCAGTTAGGGAAAAGTCCAGTCTCAAGGAGATCGATCGGCCAGATCAGTTGGGACTGCGAGTCGGAAGAGGCCGCAGCGACATTTGTCTCAGGCCAAGCACGCTGAACACGAAGAACAGCCAGACGGGGTCGGCGCGGCGGAAGAAGAAGCTTTCGAGGAAACCGTTCAGCGCCGCGAACAGCACCACCATCATGAAGAAGTCGCCGAGGAGGATGTTCTCCTTGCGCGGCGGGATGCGCATGTAGTCGCGCAGGGGCGCGATAAGGAACGTATACACCGCGACGCAGAGCGCGGGGATGCCCATCAGCACGGCGATGTCGAGATAGCCGTCATGGCCGTGCACGATGGTGCGGATGTCCCAGGGGCGGTCGAAGGGTTGGCCCTGGTTGAGCAGCAGCGGCGTTCCCCAGAAGCTTTCGTAGCCGTAGCCCGTCCAGGGCTTCTTCGCCAGCATCTCGCCGGCGAACTCCCACAGCGTGGTGCGGCCGGTATAGGTGAGGTTCGGGAAATAGGCCGCGGCCAGATGCTTCACAGGCGGGATGAAGACGATGCCCAGCGTGCCGACCGCCGTCGCGATGATCGCGGCCAGAAACAGAATCGGCGTGCCGAGCCGCATGCCGATGAGGCTGGGCAGCACCACGATCAGGATCGAGAACGGCACCAGTCCGACGGTCGTCTTCGAGCCGGTGTGCAGCATGAAGATCATGGCCGCTGAGAAGATGCCGACGCCCCACCAGCGCTGCCCGCGACGCCAGAGATAGAGCCCGGCGAAGCTGAAGCAGGCCATCACCGGTCCCGCAATGTTCTTGTGGGTGAAGACGCCGCGCCACAGGCCCGCATGCTCGGGCTCCTGCGAGTCGGCGGTATGCAGCGCCTCGTGCGGAAAGGCGAAGAGGCCGACATAGGAGAGCCCCATCACCACGACGGCGGTGAAGATGATGACCCTGGCGAAGGAATCGGCATCGCGCGGCAGCACCAGGATCGTCGCCATGGTGATGATGCCGATCATGGTGAAGGAGGCAGCGCGCATCGCCGACGGCGGGTCGGTCGCCAATATCACCGACAGGAAGAAGAAGCCCAGCATCAGCGCCCAGGACGGGCTGATGAGCGAGCGCACGACGCGCGGATCGGCGAAGGCGAGCAGCGAGAAGATCGAGATGGCGCCGAGCGAGCCGAAGCCGAGCTGGTTGACGATATCGCCGCCATCGCCGGTGAGTTCGGCGCCGGCAGGCTGGAAGGGCCGGAACGACACGATGATGCTGGCAAAAAGCAGCGCCGCGATTGCCGTCGCAAGGCCCTCGCGCGTGAAGGCGGCGCCGAGCGGCGCGCGCTCAGTTCTTCTCAGGCTGCCGGTATTGCTCATTGGCATATCCGAATTCGGCAAGCACGCGACCGAGCGCGACATAGACGGGGTAGAGGCCTGTCGCCAGCGAACCCGTGCGCGCCAGCCTTACGGCGCCGCGCAGCGGCGAGGCGGCAAGCAGAGCCAGGCTCTTCAGCAGAACCTTGGTTCCGGCGAACGGCGTGCCCGCTCGCTTCTTCTTTTCCACCAGGGTCGAGATCACGCCGTTGCGCAGGCTTCGGGCGCGGATCCAGTCGGCCTCCACGCGACGCGCTGGAACCCCTTCCCTGACCCTTGCCTCGGCGCACCAGCCGAGCGCGAAACCCTGCTGCGACGCGCGGCTGAGGAAATCGGAATCGCCGCCGCCCATGAAGTTGAACCTGAGATCGAGGAAGGGCGGTCCCATGGCCATCAGCACGTTGCGCCCGACCAGCAGGTTGCCGGACGAGTAGAGTGCCGGCACACGGCCCGTTTCGCGGTACGGCGGCGCAAAGACCGGGTGGTCGGCCCATCCCGCATGTGAGGGATCGGCGAAGACCGGCACTTGCGGCCCGCCGACGATGTCGGCTCGAAGCGTCTCGGCGGCTCTGCACATGCGCTCCAGCCAGTCGGGCTCGGCGACCTCGTCGTCGTCGATGACGAGAAGGTGCCGGAAGTTGGGGAACTGCATCATCGCCGTCTGCCAGCCGGCATTGTAAGCGCTGCAATTGCCGCGCTCATGCGCGATGATCACCAGGCCCGGCATCTCGCCGTGCTCGAACAGCGGCAGTGCCGCCTTGGCGCCCTCACGCGCGTCGGCCTCGTTTTCCATGACGATGACGGCGAAGCGGCGCGAGGTTTTCTGGGCTTTGAGCGATGCCAGCGTTTCCAGGAGCAGCTGAGGCCGCTTGAAGGTCGGCAGCGTGACGACCGCCTCGACGGTCTCGGCGGCGAGGCCCGGAGACCGCCCCGCGATCGATACCCCCGCGATCGATACCAAAGCGTCCGATGGCAAAGGGTGCATCCGTTTCCAGCCGTGTGGGTTCGGCTCTCGATAGCAGCCCGATGATAACGTTTCGTTAATCACCTTTCGCGGCGGGTCCCACGAAGCCGGGGCGTTCGGCCTTTGGGGGTGCCATTTAATCAAGGCTTCACCGCGTTCTGCTACCGGCTACACCAATGGATAGGTGAGATGCATCTGCTGTTCGCCACATCGATCGTGCCCGACGGCGTTCTCGCCTCGGGTTACGAGATCGCCAACGCCGCGATCATCGACGCGCTGCGGCGTGCCGGCGTGCGCGTGACGGTGATCGGCTTCAGCTGGCCGGGAAAGCCTGCCGCCGATCCCGGAAACACCATTGTCCTCGGCGCGATCGATGTGCGCACCGAAAGCGCTTCGCCGCGGCAGAAGCTGGCCTGGGCGAGCAAGGCGATGCTCACCGGTCTCACCTTCGCTTCGGTCAAGCTGCGCGTCGTTTCCGATGCGGATGTGCTCGCGGCAATCGAGCGCGCCGGCCCGTTCGACGGTTACATGCTCAATTCCGTGCAATTTGCCGGCGCCTTCGGAGGGCTCTTCGGTGATCGGCCGTCGATCTTCGTCGCGCATAATGTCGAGCATCGCTCGGCCGAGGAGAACGCCGCCGCGGCCGGCAGTGCCCTTCAACGCTGGCTGTTCCGCCGCGAGGCCAGGCTGCTCGCAGTCATGGAAGAGCGTCTCTGTCGCGCCGCGCGCTTCGTCTTCACGCTGGCCGAAGAGGATCGCGCGGCACTCGGCGTCGCCTCCGACGACCGCTCGGCGGTGCTGCCGCTGGTGACGCGCGCCGAGGCGCCGGCGAAGAACGGTCCGCGCCGCATCGATTGCGACGCCGCGCTCATTGGCACTTGGACCTGGCAGCCCAACCGCATCGGCCTCGACTGGTTCCTGACCAAGGTCGTTCCGCATCTCAAGGCGGATTTCCGCATCAGCATCGCCGGCAACATGCCGTCGGGCGTGACGTCGACGCATCCCGGCGTCCAGTTCGTCGGCAGGGTTCCGGACGCCCGGGCCTTCGTTCGCGGTGGCGCCGTCATTCCGCTGATCAGCACCGCCGGCAGCGGCGTGCAGCTGAAGACCATCGAGACCTTCGAGCTCGGCCTGCCTTCCGTTGCCACCAGCCGCTCGTTGCGCGGCATCGGCTATCGGCCGCAAAACTGTGTCGTGACCGACGATCCGATTGCCTTCGCCTCGGCGCTCGAAGCGGCGGCGGCCGATGTTCGCGACATAGACGGCAGCGCCTTCCGTCGCCAGCAGGTGAGGGCGCTCGATGCCGCGATCCGGCTTGGGCTGGAGAGGCTCGGCGCCGTCAGGCAGGAGGTCGCGGCATGAATATGCATGCCGCGCGCGCCGCCTTCGGCTTCGACACGCTGAGGAGGATCCTCGGTATCTCCGTGCTTGCCGTCCGTTGGGACGATGCCATCACACTGCTTTCGCGGTTGATCGCCGAGCGGCGCTTCACCAAGGTGAGCTTCCTCAACGCCCACAACGCCAATCTCGCCTACAGCGATCGGGTATTTGCCGAAGCGCTCGACGATTTTCTCGTGCTGCCGGACGGCGTCGGCGTCGACATTGCCGCGAAGCTGCTCTACGGCTCGCCTTTCCCGGACAATCTCAACGGCACCGATTTCATCCCGGCCTTCCTGCAGGCATCGACCCTGCCGCTGACCGTGGCGTTGCTTGGCGCGACGCGGGTCAATGCCGAGGCGGCGTCCCTCAAGCTTTCGGCGCTCGCCGTGCAGCACAAATTCGTCGTCATCCATGACGGCTACTTCTCCCCCGCGGAGGAGCCCGTAATTATCGAGCGTATTGCCAGGCTGAAGCCGGACGTGCTGCTGGTCGCCATGGGCGTGCCGCGCCAGGAACTGTGGATCGCGCGCCATATCGATGCTCGTCACTGCACACTGCCGATCGCGGTCGGCGCGCTGCTCGATTTCCTCAGCGGCACCGTGCCGCGCGCCCCGCTGTGGATGCGCCGTCTCAGGCTCGAATGGCTGTTTCGCTTGTGGATCGAACCCGCCCGCTTGTGGCGCCGCTACGTGGTCGGCAACCCGCTCTTCCTGTGGCGCGTCCTCAAGCAGAAATTGTCGCACGGGTCGCGGCCAGCGGAGGCGCGCCGTTGAACAGCCGTTTCGTGCCGGACGTCGCCACCAGGATCGAGCCGCTGCCGCGCGCGCCGTCGGCCGCGATCGTGACGGCGAGCTACGCGCCGGATTTCGAACGCTGCCGGCTCCTGTGCGAGACCATGGACCGCCATGTCACCGGTATCGCCCGGCACTACATCCTCGTCGAGCACCGTGACGTGGCACTGTTTCGTCGGCTCGAGGGCAGCAGCCGCACGATCGTCGACGAGCGGGATCTTCTGCCGCGCTGGCTGCGCGCTTTCGACGATCCGCTCAGTCTGTTTCGCCGCCGCGTCTGGGTCAGTCTTAGGACCCAGCCGCTGCGCGGCTGGCACGTGCAGCAGCTGCGCCGCATCGCCATAGCCGCGCATACCGGCGAGGACGTGCTCGTCTTTTGCGATTCCGACGTCGCCTTCCTCAAGCCTTTCGACGCGAGGGTCTTCTGGCGCGACGGCGAGACACGGCTGTTCCGGCGCGATGGCGCGCTGGCCAAGGACGGCCATGACGAGCATCGCATCTGGTCGCGCAATGCCGGCTCGGCGCTCGGCATCGACCCGATTAAGGCTTCGACGCATGATTACATCTCGACGCTGATCGCCTGGCGCCGCGAGACCGTCAAAGCGATGTGCGAGCGGATCGAAAAGACGCACGGGCGCGACTGGGTCAGCGTCGTCGGCTCGGCGCGCAAATTCTCCGAATGCATGATCTACGGCCGCTATGTCGACGACGTGCTCGACGGCGCCGGCCACTTCCATGATCCGGTGGAATTCTGCCGCGTCCACTGGAACGGCGAGGCGCTGTCGGACGAGGAGTTCCGCCGTTTCGTCGACGCCATGGCGCCCGAGCAGGTGGCGATCGGCATGCAGTCCTTCATAGGCACCGATGTCGGCCGCATCCGCCGTTTGATGGGGCTCGATCGCTGGAGCAATTCCAGGAAAAGTGTGTAGCGGTTTTCCGTCCGGAATTGCGTAAAAACAAATAGTCAGAGCAGTTCAGCGTTTCCGTGAAACGATGAACTGCTCGAGTTCAGATCGCTTTGGCCGGCCTGCGCATCGCCGAATAGGTCAAAAGCATCGAGGCGAGATAGAGCAGCAGGAAGACAATGTTGAGCGACAGCACCAGATTGGGCGTGTCGGCAATCGTCGTCAGCACATAGGTCAGCAGCATCGCCTTCAAACCCGCGAGCAGCCCGAGATTGATCGCCCGCACTGCGGTCTGGCCGCGCGCGAAGAGAAGCTCGGCCTCGTATTCGACGAGATTGCGCAGGCCCGGCACGCAGACCGCGAGCGCCACCAGAGGCGCTGCCTCGGCGACATTCTTGCCCAACGCGTTGGGGAAGAAGTGCAGCACGATGCCGAGCGACAAGAGCGCCAGCGTCGAGACCAGGAACACGCCGCCTTCGATGCCGCTCTTGACCGCCAGCCGGGAAAGCAGTTCGGGCGCGCGCATCATGCGTTGCACCAGCATCATCGAGAAGGTGCGGATCGGGATCGCGGTGAGGTCGACCAGCCGCATGATGATGGCGTAGATGCCGGCAAGATGCGGTCCGCCGATCGACAGCACCAGGAGCTTGTCGAACTCCATCTGCAGATAGAACAGCACCTCCGACCCCGCCACATAGATGGAATCGGCGAGCCGCCGGAAATAGAGCTCGGTGCGCAGCCGCAGTCGCTGGCGGGGGTAGAAGAAGGCGAAGGCGACGAAAAGCGAAACGGCATTGGCGCCGATATAGAACCACGACCAGACGCCGATTGTGCGCTGCGCGGCGAGCATGAACAGAACCGCGCCGGCTGACCGGAGCGCCGTCGCCAGGATCGCCAGCACCGCGGCGCGGCCGAACTTGCCGAGACCGTTGTTGACGATCAGCACCACCTCCACCGGCCGCCACAAGAGCGCTTCGGCGAAGACGACCGCGGCAAAGACCGGCAGCGCCACCGTGCCGGCGAAGAAGATCAGGTAGACGCCGTAGGAGGCGGCGGCGAGGACCGGCAGCGAAATCACGCCGAGGAACAGGAAGCCGGCGGTGAAGGTGCCGATCAGGTTCGGGCGGATCGTGGCGGTGCGGTAGAGCGCCGAGATGAAGCCGAAGGCAAGCAGGCGCGACAGCATCACGCCCGCCGCCGAGGCAGTGGCGAACATGCCGAATTCGGCGATCGACAGCGTATTGGCGAGAGCCACGAAATAGGCGAGCGAGAACACCAGCCGCCCGCCGGCGCCGCTGATCGCCGAAAAATAGTCGAAGACCAGCTTCCGGCGCGCGGCCACAAAGCGGCCGATCCGCGCGAGCGTCCGCCTTTGCGGTATGTCGCTGGCCTGGGTCATGTCTCTGTCGAAAGCCTAGGATGGAAAGCTTAACGTGCCGTTCTGGCGGCGGTCCGGCGGCTTGAGCGGGGCTGCAACCGAGGCGAGAAACTGTATTTTCCCGGGTTCAAAATTAACCTTTTATTTCCCATGCCTGTTTAGCGTGACTTAACGATTGGCCGACCGCCTCTCCCAAGCCGCCAGAGAGTAAGTTTCTAGACATGGTCGACAGGGAAAACCGTGACGATTGGAGGCGCGAGCGCTCTTTGCTCGCGCTCGGCCAGGCCGTGCGTGGCGAGGACAGCCCGGACGCTTCGCTGGTTTCCATCGGCGACAGAGCCAACCCGTCTTGGCGCGAGGATGCCGCCGCGCGCCACCGCGCCGCGCGCTTCGAGCGCGAAGGGCGATCGAACCCATTGTCCGCGAACACGGACGAACCCGGTCAATCTCAGGTCGACCCGCTTCCCGAATCGACCCGGGCCGAGGACGTTTCGGCCACGCGGGGCTTGCAAGCCGGACCGCGTGAAGGGAACCTTCCCCCGGACCATTCTCCGCAGCCCGGTTTCGAAACGCGCTATGTCGAACCTCGCCGCGCAAGCCGGCCGCCGGCCGGCGACGATCAGGAATGGAAACCGCTGATCGACCCGATGCAGGTCGTTCGCGGCATCACCCGATCCAAGGCGCTGATTCTTTCGACGACGATCCTGGGCGCCGCGCTCGGCATCGCCATCGCACTGTCGACGCCGAAGAAATACGAGGCCACCACCGAGGTCATCGTCGACCCGCGCGACCTCAAGCTCACCGATCGCGACCTGACGCAGAACGTGATCGCCTCGGACGCTACACTCGCCATCGTCGAGAACCAGGCCCGCATCCTCACCTCGGGCGCGGTCCTCAACAAGGTCGTCACGGATCTCAACCTCGCAAACGACCCCGAGTTCAACGGCCAGGGCAAGGGCGGCATCGGCCTGATGTCGATGCTCCGCTCGGTCTTGTCGCGGCAGGATGCACAAGGCCCTGCCGACGAAGCGCGCCGGCGTGCGCTGGCGGTCGGCAATCTGGCGGAGAGCCTGGACGTCGAGCGCGGCGGCAAGACCTTCGTCGTCTCGATCACCGCGACGACAGAGAGCCCCGACAAGTCGGCCCTGATTGCCAATACGATGAGGACTGCTTTCCAGCAGATCTCCAGCGAACTCCAGTCCAACACGGCGGGCCGCGCCAATGACGAACTGACGGCCAGGCTCGACGAGTTGCGCAAGGGCGTCGAGACGGCCGAGCGCAAGGTCGAGGACTTCAGGGCCACGCATGATCTTGTCGACGCCCAGGGTCACCTGATCAGCGACGATCAGATGCTGAAGCTCAACGAGCAGCTCTCGGTCGCCCGCGCCCGCACGCTCGAGCTCAACGCCCGCGCCGCCTCGGCCCGCGCCGTGAACGTCAACGCGGTTCTCAACGGCACCTTGCCGGAAGAGATCAACTCCAACACGATGGGCGAGCTGCGCTCGCAATATGCGGCGCTGAAACAGGAAGCCGACCGCGCCGCGATCAAGTTCGGGCCGCGGCATCCGGAGCTTCAGGCGCTCAACGCCCAGCTTGCCGGCGCGCGCGAACGCATCGCTGCGGAATTGCAGCGCATAGCGTCCTCGCTGCAGGTCGATCTGAAGCGTTCCGTGCAGCTCGAGCAGGACTTGTCGTCACGTCTGGCACAGGCCAAGGTGCAGAGCGGCGACGTCAACAACAACCTGGTTTCGCTGCGCGAGCTCGAGCGCGAGGCGGCCGCCAAGCGCTCGGTCTACGAGCAGTTCCTGCTGCGCGCCAAGGAGACCGGCGAGCAGAAGGACATCAACACCGCCAACATCAGCTTGATTTCGGAGGCCTATCCGCCGCTCGAAGCCAAGGGGCCGTCGCGCGCCGTCAAGGCGCTGGCCGGCCTGCTTGCCGGTTTCTTCGCCGGCATCGGCCTCGGCGCACTGCGCGGCGCCTATGCCAGCCTGCGCGAGACGGCGGACATCCGCTCGCGCCGCAGGCCCGAGGGGCGTGGGCCGGCCTTCGAGGACAGGGCGTATCGCACAGCGCCGCCGAGCCCTCCGCCGGCGCCCCCGCCGTTCACGCCATCGCCTGTCCCCGCCAACGATGCCGGCCGGCCGGGGTTCTTGGGATCCCTGGCCTCGTCGCTGCGCGATTTCATGTTGCGCCGATCGGAAGAGCCGGTCGAGGCCGGCTTGGACCAACCTGCGCACGCCCGGAACGCGCCGATATCGGAGCGCGGCTTCGAGGCGCCGTCTGCGCAAATCCGTGCCTATTCCCATCAGCCGGACTATCCGCAGCCTGCGGGACCATTCGAGGATGCGTACACATCGTCGGTGGCGTCTTCCCGTTCGCAACCGCCGGTCGCCGAGGCGCACCAGTCGCCGGCCGATCAGCAGGGCCAGATCGACGAGATCCGCGCCAGCCTGCGCGAGTTCCGCGAGGCGGTGCGCGACCTGACCGAAAGCCGCTCCCGCCGCCGCTATTTCTAAAACGCCCGGTCTTCGATAGAAGCTGGCTTCGATAAAAGCAGCCGGTTTCGGGTTTACGGCATACGACGACGTTTTGACGGGATTGCGCTGTCGAATTTTCGTGAAAATGCCGCGCTGCATTTCGACCGTTCGCGCCTGGCGCCTGGCGGGTCACGATGCCGGATTGAGGATCAGGGCTGCGCGTGAGCGCGTCCGTGGAACAGTGTTGAGGGTGAAGATGGCCGAAGTGATCGACGGAAAGAGTGTCGCCGAAGACGTGGTTCAGAAGGTCAAGGCACTGACCGTCGAGCTGTCGGCCAAGGGCGCGACCAGGCCCGGCCTGGCAGTGGTGATCGTCGGCGAGGATCCGGCGAGCCAGGTCTATGTCGCCTCGAAATCGCGCACGGCCAAGGAATGCGGCTTCCATTCGCTCCAGCACACGCTGCCGGCCGAGACCACCGAGGCCCAGCTGCTCAAGATCATCGGCGACCTCAACGCCGATCCGGCGATCCACGGCATCCTCGTGCAGTTGCCGCTGCCTGGCCACATCGACGCCGGCAAGGTCATCCAGACGATCGCGCCGGAAAAGGATGTCGACGGCTTCCATTTCATCAATGTCGGCAAGCTCGGCACCGGCGAGCTGGAAACCGCCTTCGTGCCTTGCACGCCGGCCGGCTCGATGCTGCTGATCGAGCGCGTGCGCGGCAAGGACCTTTCCGGCCTCAACGCCGTCGTCGTCGGCCGATCCAACATCGTCGGCAAGCCGATGGCCAATCTGCTGCTCGCCGCCAACTGCACCGTCACCATTGCCCATAGCCGCACCAGGGACCTGCCGGCACTCGCCCGCACCGCCGACATCCTGGTCGCCGCCGTCGGCCGTCCGGAAATGGTCAAGGGCGATTGGGTGAAGCCCGGCGCCACGGTCATCGATGTCGGCATCAACCGCGTCCCCGCTCCGGAAAAGGGTGAGGGCAAGTCGCGGCTGGTCGGCGATGTCGCCTATGCCGATGCGGCCAAGGTCGCCGGCGCCATCACGCCCGTCCCAGGCGGCGTCGGACCGATGACCATTGCCATGCTGATGGCCAACACTGTAGCTTCCGCCTACCTCGCGGCTGGGTTGAAGCGGCCGTCCTTCTGATCGGAAAGCTTGATCCTTGCCGAACTTAATCGCCCCTGTGGAACGGCCGGTCACGAACGATCCCGTTCAGGGGGGGCGGCAGTTCGGCTTCCTGCTGGTCGACAAGTTCTCGATGTTCTCGCTGGCCGCGGCGATCGACTGTTTCCGCTCGGCTAACCGCCTGCTCGGCCGCGATTTTTACGGTTGGACGACGATATCGGCGGATGGCGACGCGGTCATGGCCTCCAACGGCCTGCCGCTGAAGATCGACTATTCCGTCGCCGACATGCCGCCGGTCGACATCCTGTTCGTGTCGGTCGGGCTGACCACCGAATTTCCCGGCAAGAGCAAGGTGCTGGCGGCGCTGCGCAGCTGGGGCCGGCGCGGCAACGCGCTCGGCGCGCTGTCGGTCGGCTCCTACCTGCTCGCCGAGGCCGGGCAGCTCGACGGCTATCGCTGCACCATCCACTGGGAGAACCGCGCCGGCTTCATGGAGCGCTTCCCGGACATCAACTGCACCGGCAACGTCTTCGAGATCGACCGCAAGCGCTACACTTGCGCCGGCGGCACCACCTCGATCGACCTGATGCTGGAGATCGTGCGCGGCGATTTCGGCTCCAATCTTGCCAATGGCGTCGCCAACCAGTTCCAGCACGAGCGAATCCGCTCGGCGGGCGATCGCCAGCGTGTCGGCCCCGAGCGCGACCTCACCGGCAAGTCGGAAAAGCTGAGACGCATCGTCGAATTGATGGCCGACCATCTCGACGAGCCGCTGTCGGCGGTGCAACTCGCCAAGTCGGCCGGGCTTTCGGTGCGCCAGGTCGAGCGCCTGTTCCTGCGCCACCTCAATGTCACGCCGGGCCGCTATTACATGCGGCTCAGGCTCGAGCGGGCGCGCGAATTGCTGCGCCAGACCAACATGCCGATCCTCGACGTGGCGATCGCCACCGGTTTTACCTCGCATTCCTATTTCGCGCAGAGCTACCGGCTGCAATTCGGCCGTCCGCCCTCGGAAGAGCGCCGCACCACCTACTGAGCGACTTCGCCGGCCGTTGGACTTGTCTCCAACGCCCGCCTCAAATAGCTTTTCTGGCGCGGACAGGGGGCTCACTCAGGAGATTTTCATGGCGGGACTGGCACGGAGCGTCGCTGCGGCGATCCTCCTTTTGTCGACGACCACGTTTGGCTTTGCCGCCAACAAGGTCATCATCATTCTCGACGCATCCGGCTCCATGTGGGCCCAGATCGACGGCAAGCCGAAGCTCGAGATCGCGCGCGAATCGCTGCGGACGGTGCTGCAGTCGGTACCCGCCGATGACGAGATCGGCTTCATGGCCTACGGCCATCGCACCAAGGGCAGCTGCGAGGATATCGAGCTGATCGTGCCGCCGCAGGCTGGTTCGGCGAGCGCGATTTCGGCTGCCGCCGACAGCATGAAATTCCTCGGCAAGACGCCGCTGACGGCGGCCGTCAAGCAGGCGGCCGAGGCACTGAAATACACCGAGGACAAGGCCACCGTCGTCCTCATCACCGATGGGCTGGAGACCTGCGGCGGCGATCCTTGCGCGCTCGGCAAGGAGCTGAAGGAAACCGGCGTCGACTTCACCGCCGACGTGGTCGGCTTCGGCCTGACCGCCGACGAGGGCAAGCAGATCGCCTGCCTCGCCGAAAATACCGGCGGCAAATACATCCAGGCTTCCGACGAGAAGGCGCTGCAGCAGGCGCTCGTCGAAACCGTCGCGACGCCGGCTCCCGCGCCAGAGCCCACCCCGGCTCCCGCACCGGCGCCGGCGCCCGAACCCGCCAAGCCTGAATTCAATTTCATGCCGAGCGTGGTCATGGCTGAGGGCGGCGATCCGATCACCGATGGCAATGCCTGGGAGATTTACAAAGCCGCGGCCGATGGCTCGCGCGGCGATCAGGTCATGACCGAGTATGGTGAGCTCAAGACCAACCTCGAGCCGGGCGACTACATCGTCGTCGGCCGCGACGACGAGGCAAGGAGCGAGCAGAAGATCAAAATAGAGGCCGGTCAGGTCTATAAGCCGCTGTTCACGCTGAACGGCGGCACCTTGGTCATCCATCCGCATGCGAGCCAGGGCTCGGAGATCAGCGGCGAGGCGCGTGTCGACTTCAACTATCCGGGCGGCAGCACCACACACTATGGCGACGCCAAGGCGACCGTCCCCGCCGGCGAGCAGAAGGTGACGGTGCAGATCGGCGCCGGCACCGCGACCGAGACCGTCCAGCTTACCGCCGGGCAGACCGTCGAGAAGGACGTCGTCGTCGGCGTCGGCCACGCCGTGCTCAACGCCTACTACACCGCCGGTGGCGACAAGGCCGACAATTCCGGTATCGGCTTCGAGATCGTCAAGGCGAAGAAGAAGATCGACGGCAGTCGCGAGAGTGTCGAGCACTCTTATGGCTCCGACAGCAAGTTCTGGTTGCCGCCGGACGATTATGTCGCCATCACCACGCTCGATCTTACCGTCTCCGAACAGCCCTTCAGCATCAAGGCCGGCGACAACCAGGACATCAAGGTCACGCTGGACGCCGGCGTGCTGGCGATGTCGGCGCCCGGCGCCTACTCGATCGAGGTGTTCTCGTCGAAGAAGGACATCGAGGGCAAGCGCAAGTCGCTGGGCTTGAGCTATGGCGACAGCTGGCAGCAGACAGTTCCTGCCGGCGACTATGTCGTCGTTCGGCACATGTCGGCTGAAGGTCAGGAGAAGGAAGTGCCGGTGACGATCAAGGCCGGCGAGCGGTCCGAGGTTACGGTGCAGTAGGCATCGCTGTCGGCGAACAAACAAAAAGGGCGGCCCGGAGCCGCCCTTTTTCTTGGAGTACATTGGGGAAGCCGTCAGGCGTTTGCGAAGGCGGCGGCGCCGTGGTCGGCGCGGCCGACCAGCTGCCGGAACCCGGCGAACAGCTCGCGGCCGAAGCCGAATTCGTTGCCGATGAGGTCGGCGTCCGCCGTGCGGCGCAGCGCGAATTCCGTCCCCGGCACCAGCACTTCCAGCGTGCCGGCATCGGCGTCGAGCCGGATGATGTCGCCGTCGTGGATCCTGGCGATAGGTCCGTCCTCGACCGCTTCCGGCGTCACATGGATCGCCGCCGGCACCTTGCCGGAGGCGCCCGACATGCGCCCGTCCGTCACCAGCGCGACGCGCTGGCCGCGGTCCTGCAGGACGCCGAGCACGGTGGTCAGCTTGTGCAGCTCCGGCATGCCGTTGGCCTTCGGCCCCTGGAAGCGGATGACGGCGATGAAATCGCCTGTAAGCGTGCCGGCCTTGAAGGCGTCGTTCAGCCCCTGCTGGCTGTCGAACACCTTGGCCGGCGCCTCGATGACGCGGCGCTCGGGCTTGACGGCCGAGGTCTTGATGACGGCATGACCGAGATTGCCGGCAAGCACCTTCAGTCCGCCGGTCGGCTGGAACGCCTTCTTGAACGGCGCCAGCACCTTCTCGTCGCCGCTCTTGAGCGGCGCCGCCTCGCGCAGCACGCTTCCATCGGCGCCGAGCTTCGCCTCGACCGCATAGGGCCGCAAGCCTTCGCCCCAGACCGTCTGAACGTCCTCGTGCAGGATGCCTTCATCGAGCAGCTCGCGGATCAGGAAGCCGAGCCCGCCCGCGGCGTGGAAATGGTTCACGTCGGCGAGTCCGTTCGGATAGACGCGTGCGAGCAGCGGCACGGCCTCTGACAGGTCGGAAATGTCCTGCCAGGTCAGCGCGATGCCGGCAGCGGCGGACATGGCGATAAGGTGGATGGTGTGGTTGGTCGAGCCGCCGGTCGCGTGCAGGCCGACCACGCCGTTGACGATCGATCGCTCGTCGATCATGCGACCGACCGGCGTATAGGCATTGCCGAGCGCGGTGATCGCCAGCGCGCGCTTCGCCGCCTCCTTGGTCAACGCGTCCCGCAGCGGCGTGCCCGGATTGACGAAGGAGGCGCCGGGCATGTGCAGGCCCATGATCTCCATCAGCATCTGGTTGGAATTGGCGGTGCCGTAGAAGGTGCAGGTGCCCGGCCCGTGATAGGATTTGGACTCCGCCTCGAGCAGTTCGGCGCGGCCTGCCTTGCCCTCTGCATAGAGCTGGCGGACCTTGGCCTTCTCGTCGTTCGGCAGGCCCGACGTCATCGGTCCGGCCGGGATGAAGACGGCCGGCAGGTGGCCGAAGGTGAGCGCCGCGATCACCAGCCCGGGCACGATCTTGTCGCAGACGCCGAGGAAGACGGCGGCATCGAACATGTTGTGCGAGAGGCCGATCGCAGCCGCCATGGCGATCACGTCGCGCGAGAACAGCGACAGTTCCATGCCCGGCTGGCCTTGCGTGACGCCGTCGCACATCGCCGGCACGCCGCCCGCCACCTGGGCGATGCCGCCGGCCTCGCGCGCCGCTTCCTTGATCAGCGCCGGAAAGGTCTCAAAGGGCTGATGCGCCGACAGCATGTCGTTGTAGGAGGTGATGATGCCGAGATTGGGCACGCGGTCGCCGCCGAGCGCGACTTTCTCCGACGGGCTGCAGACGGCAAAGCCGTGGGCAAGGTTGCCGCAGGACAGCACCGCCCGGTTGGCGGCGCGGCCGGATGCCTCCGCGATCCGGCCGAGATAGGCCTCGCGGCCGGCTTTCGAGCGTTGGCGGATGCGTTCCGTGATGGCTTCGATATCGCGTCTGGCTGTCATGGCTGGTCCTTTCGAGCCCCGGAAAACGTCCTCCCACAGCCTCCGGGGCTGCTTCTTCGTGAAATCAGGGTGCCCAGAACACCTCTACCGGTATTGGCGCCGCCTCGATCACTTTGCGGATAGGCTTTTTCACGCCTACTCCCATCGCGCCGTCGAAGGCGGTTCGCTTGTCCACTCCCTCGATGTGGAGCGCGATGAAGCCGGCGGCAACTATCCGCGCCATCGAAAGCGTCAGCCGCGGCTCGCCTGCGCTCGGTGCGTTCACCGGCAGCACGATCCGCTGCGACGACGGGTCGAGCAATTCAGCGAGATTGCCGGCATCGGGAAAGAAGGAGGCCGTGTGGCCGTCGCCGCCCATGCCGAGCACCACGACGTCGAGCGGCCATGCCAATGATTGCAGGGCCTCGCTGTCCGAGGCGGCTGCGTCCTCGATGCTCGCCGCTTCATGGTAGAGCGGCACGAAATGCGCGGCCGCGGCGTTGTTCTGGAGCAGGTTGGCAGCCACCAGCCCGGCATTGGAGCGCGGCGAGGAGGGCGGCACGAAACGCTCGTCGACCAGCGTCACCGTGACCTTGTCCCAGGCGATCGGGATCGAGGAGAGGGCGGTGAGGAACCTTGCCGGCGTCGTGCCGCCGGACACGGCGAGCAGCGCCGTGCCGCGCTCGGCAATCGCTTTGGTCAACCGGGCGGCGACGTTGCCGGCGAGGGCGGCCGCCAGCTGCTGCCGGTCGGCGAAGCCGTCCCAGTTATAGGCAGGCAGGCTCAGTTGCTCTCGTGCCATGTCCGTCCGTCACGTTCGATCAGCGCGATGGAGGCCGATGGCCCCCAGGTGCCGGCCGTATAGCCCTGCGCTTCCTGCCGGGCGCTTTCCCAGGCGTTCTGGATCGGGTCGATCCACTTCCAGGCCGCCTCGACCTCGTCGCGGCGCATGAACAACGTCTGGTTGCCGCGCACCACATCCATGATCAGCCGCTCATAGGCGTCCGGCGCCCGGCCCTGGAACGACTGTGCGAAACTCATGTCGAGCGATATCTGGCGCAGCCGCATGCCGCCAGGCCCCGGATCCTTGATCATGATATACTGCTTGACGCCTTCGTCCGGCTGCAGGCGGATGACCAGCTGGTTGGGGAAGATCGGCCCGGCGCTGTCGCCGAAGATGGAATAAGGGATCGGCTTGAACTCGATGACGATTTCCGAAACGCGGGTCGCCAGACGCTTGCCGGTCCTGAGATAGAAGGGAACGCCGGCCCAGCGCCAGTTGCCGATTTCGGCCTTCACGGCAACGAAGGTCTCGGTGTTGCTGTCCTTGCCGAGCTCCTCGACATAGCCTTTGACAGGCCCGCCGGCGGAGGCGCCGGCACGATACTGGCCGCGCACGGTTTGCTTCGGCGCCTCGTTGCCGTTGATGCGCTTCAATGCCCTCAGCACCTTCAGCTTCTCGTCGCGCACGGCGTCCGCGTCCATCGACGACGGCGTTTCCATGGCGACCAGGCAAAGCAGCTGCAGGATGTGGTTCTGCACCATGTCGCGCAGCGCGCCTGCCTTGTCGTAGTAGGTGACGCGGTCCTCCAGCCCGACCGTCTCGGCCACGGTGATCTGCACGTGATCGATATGGGCGGAGTTCCACAACGGCTCGTAGAGCGCATTGGCAAAGCGCAGCGCCATCAGGTTCTGCACCGTTTCCTTGCCGAGATAGTGATCGATGCGGAAGATCTGGCTTTCGTGGAAATCGTCGCCCACCGCGTCGTTGAGCGCCCGCGCCGAGATGAGGTCCCGCCCGATCGGCTTCTCCAGCACGATGCGCGAGTTCGGCGTGATCAGCTTATGCTCTTGGAGCTGGTGCGAGATGTCGCCGAACAGCGCCGGCGCCACCGCGAGGTAAAAGGCGCGGATGCGGTCGCTGTCGCCGACGGCCTTCTTGAGCTTGTCGAAACCGACGCCGCTGGTCGCATCGGCCGAAACGTAGGAAAGGCGAGCAAGAAACCGATCCAGCTCCTTGGCGTCGATATCGGCCGGCTTCACATGCCGCGATATCGCCTGCTTGGCGAAGGTCTGGAATTCGGCATCGGTCATCTTCGCGCGTGACGTGCCGATGATGCGCGTCGGCTCGGAGAACTGATGGTCGCACTGGCGATAGTAGAGCGAAGGCAGAAGCTTGCGTTCCGACAGGTCGCCGGTGCCGCCGAAAATGATGAAGTCGAAAGGGTCGACGGGGATGATCTGGCTGGTCATGGTCAGTCCGATTTGATGCCGGTCGCCGGTAGCGGGGCTGATATATTCTAATCGATTTAAATCGTCCAGTGCCATGGTGTCACATCTAGGACCAATCGCTTGCCATTGATTGGGCCCACATGTTGCCTTGACACTGGCGCTACCGGCAGGCTTGTCGGCACAATGGCTTTCCGGAAGCGTTCGCGCCTGCAACATAGAACGTGAATGTGACGAAAGCTAAGGGAGAATGGCGGCGGACACCCTCAAGACGGGATGACTGCAATGATGGGGAAAACCATGCGTCTGGAAAACAAGGTTGCCATCATCACCGGCGCGGCGTCGGGCTTCGGCAAGGGCATGGCGAAGCGCTTCGCCGAGGAGGGCGCGCGCGTCGTCGTCGCCGATCTCAACGCCAAGGGCGCCGAGCGCGTCGCGGAAGAAATCGGCGACAGTGCGATCTGGACCCAGACCGACGTCTCGCTGCGCTCCGAATTCGACGAGATGGTCTATGCCGCCAAGAGCGCTTTCGGCCGCGTCGACATCATGGTCAACAACGCCGGCTACACCCATCGCAACGGCGACATGCTCGGCGTCGACGAGGAAACCTTCGACCTGATCACCGCCGTCAACATGAAGGCGATCTACCATGCCGCCCTTGCCGTCGTGCCGATCATGGATCGGCAGGGCGGCGGCGTCATTCTGACCACGGCCTCGACGGCCGGCATCAGGCCGCGGCCGGGCCTCACCTGGTACAATGCCTCCAAGGGCTGGGCGATCACCGCCACCAAGTCGATGGCGGTCGAGCTCGCCCCGAAGAACATCCGCGTCAATTGCCTCTGCCCGGTCGCCGGCGAGACCGGCATGCTGGAGAAGTTCATGGGCGCCGATACGCCGGAGATCCGCGAAAAATTCCGCGCCTCGATCCCGCTCGGCCGGCTCTCGACGCCGCTCGACATCGCCAACGCGGCACTCTGGCTTGCTTCGGACGAAGCCGCCTTCATCACCGGCGTGGCGCTGGAAGTCGATGGTGGGCGCTGCATCTGAGCCGCCCCGGCGCGACAGGGCTTTGGCGTTCCGGCCGGCTTCAGCCGGAGCAATTCCAGGAAAAGCCCGCAACGGCCCTCGTCCGGGATCGCCAAAAACAGACGCTTTGAAGGCGGATCACGCGCCGGTCTTGACGTAGGTCTTGTAGATCCAGCCGCGCTTGCCGTTATAGACGATCTCGCACCATTTCTTGCAACTCACCACCTGCACCGATGTCTTTGCTGGCACCGTGACGATTGCGGCGGCGCCTTTCTTCGGGCCGGTGCGCATGGTGACTGCCTTGAGGATGCGTCCATTGGCTGCAGCGCTGACATTCTGCTCGTTTGGCTTTGCCGCGGCGTCATTTTCGTCGCCGGCCGGCTGAGCCTCGGGAACCTGTGGCTTTGCGTCGGGGATCGCCGCGGTCTGGGCGCCATCCATCTTGTCGTCCGGCTTCTTTTCATCCACCGATTGCTCAGCCGCCGCAACTTTGGACAGGGCCGTTGAGGCATCGGTCTCGGCAACGGAATCGGCGAAGGCGGCAACGGTCGGCTTCTGCTCGGCCGGCGGCTTGGCAGCCGGAGTGGGTGAAGCAGGCGCGGCCCCGGCCGATGCTGGCTCGGCTCCCGCGCCGGTCCAGCGCGGGCTGTTGGCTGCCAGCGCCGGGATGGCCGCTTCGCGAGCGGCGGTGACCGGCGAAACCGCGTCCGCCTTGCGCGCGGCTTGCGGCGCGGCGGCGACGCTGACTGCGCTTGCGGCGGCTGGCGCGATTTTCGTCGTCTTGACCGGGATTGCAGGCACGCTTTGCTCCGCGCTCGCCTGCCGCTCGTTGGCCGGCAGGGCCAGCCAAAGCGCTATCGCCGCCACACCGAGCAGCGCTGCGGTACCGACAGCCGCTATCACAAGATGCGCGTTCGACCGCAGACCCTGCCAGAACGAGGGCTGCATGTCGTAACCGAACTGCACTGCAAAGCGCCGTCGTTCCGGTGCACCGAAACTGAAGGGCACGTTCACTTAGACCACCTCCAACAACCGGGCCGACGTTCTTTCGGTCTTGCCGCAAGAAGTTCGCGGCTGAACGGCATCGGTCCCGAAATTTCAGCGGGCAGGCCCGCGCAAATCCCCGTTTTATCGCCCAGAACCGGCATCCTTTACCGCCGATTATGGCATCACTGCGCCTTTTTGCGAAATTCTGCGCGTTCGTTAAGGATTCTGCAACGTGCCGCAAGGGAAGCGGACTTGTCGAATCAACAGCTTCTGCGGGGGTCCCGCTTCAGATCCTGTCGCGCAGCGCGAACCAGTTGAGCGCCAGAAACAGAAGCGGCGCGCGGAAACGACGACCGCCCGGGAAGGCGGGAATCTTCAGATCCTCGATAAGCTTCAGCCGATCGCGATTGCCGGCGATCGTCTCGGCATAGAGCTTGCCGAAGAAGTTGGCCAGCATGACGCCATGGCCGGAATAACCGCCCATCGAGATCACGTTCGGCATCACCTCGCGCACGAAGGGTTTCCTCGGCATGGTGATGCCGACATAGCCGCCCCAGCCATGCGTGATCTCGACGTCCTTCAGCGCTGGGTAGAGCTCGGCGATCTGCCGGCGGATGTGGATATGGATGTCCTTTGGATCGTTGACGGCATAGACTTCGCGGCCGCCGAACAAAAGCCGCCCGTCCCTCGACTTGCGGAAGTAGCGCACGACGAAGCGGGAGTCGTCTACCGACTCGCCGCCCGGCAGCACCTTGGATTGTGTTCCGAGCGGTACGGTCGCGCCGATGAAGGAGCCGATCGGCATGATGTGCGACGCGCTCACCGGCTCCAGATTGCCGCCATAGGCATTGACCGCGATCAGGCATTTCTCGGCCGATATCGTGCCCTTCGGCGTCGTCACCTTCACCTTGCCGCCGCTGCAGGCGATGCCGGTCGAGGGCGTCCGCTCGAACAGGTGCGCGCCGGCCGCGGCAGCCACCCTTGCCGTGCCGATCACCAGCTTCAGCGGGTGGATATGCCCGGTGCCGGTGTCGCGGGTGCCGCCGAAATAGCGCGTCGAGCCCAGCCGTTCCGCCGTCTCGCCGGCGCCCATGAAGGCGATGTGCGGATAGCCGAAGCGGCTCGCCATGATCTCGGCATGGCGCTTGTAGTCGTCGACATAACGCCGCTTGTGCGCAACCGACAATTGGCCCGGCATGTAGTCGGTCTCGATTTCGTTGGCGGCGGCGAAATCCAGCAGATGCGCCTTGGCTTCTTCCGCGAGATCGAACAGCGCCTTGGCGCGCGAGAGGCCGTATTCGGCTTCAAGCTCTTCCGCCCAAGCGCGCTGGCCGGTGCCGAGCTGACCGCCATTGCGCCCCGACGCGCCGTCGCCGAAACGGTACGCATCGATCAGCGCGACATTCGTGCCGGCCTTGGCCAGATGTGCCGCCGCCGAAAGACCGGTGAAGCCGCCGCCGACGATGACGACGTCGCACTGGCGATCGCCGTCGAGCGCAGGATATTCGGGGCGGGTTCCGACCGTGTCCTCATACCAGGAGCGGCCGGGGGAAATGGGAGATTGGTAGGCCATGGGGAGTAGGGGAGTAGGGGAGTAGGGGAGTAGGGGAGTAGGGGAGTAGGGCTAGTCGGTCGAGAGCTTGCGGATCAGGAGCCGAAGAAGCTTTCCCACACTTTCGGTGCCCTCCAGCAATGAAACCGCCGCCGCTTTCGTCGCGATGCCGGTACGCTCGGCAATCAGAATTTGAGTTTCCAGCTCCTTCAATGACCCTTGAGCGATACGGAGAAATTGCTGATAGGAGCCTCGAATCTCTCTGCCATAACCCTCAGCTATGTTCGCCGGTATGGAACTGGCAGAGCGCCGCACCTGGCTGGTCAAACCATAGAGTTCCTCCTTGGGCCAGGACTTCGTGGCGCCATAGACTGCCACGGCAAGATCCATGGCCTGCTGCCAGACTACCAGGTCGTGGTAGGAGCCTGTTTTCTCAACCATTCGTTCCCCTACTCCCCTATTCCCCTATTCCCCTATTCCCCCTAAACATTCAGCAGCAGATACTCCCGCTCCCACGGGCTGATCACTTCCATGAACGTCTCGAATTCCGCCCGCTTGATCGCCGCGTAAGTTGCGGCGAAGGATTTTCCGAGGATGGCGCCGAGTTCCTTGTCGCTTTCGAACAGGTCAACGGCCTCGAGAAGGTTGCGCGGCAGGTCGATCTCGTCCTCGTTGGCGGTGGTGAGCACCGGCGCCGAAGCTTTTTCCTTGTGCGTCATGCCGATCAGCCCGCAGGCGAGTGAGGCGGCGAGCGCCAGATAGGGGTTGGCGTCGGACGACGGGATGCGGTTTTCGACGCGCCGCGCCGCGGGGTCGGATCGCGGCACGCGGAAGGCCGTCGTGCGGTTGTCGTAGCCCCACTTGGTGTTGACCGGCGCGGAGGCCGCCTGGGTCAGCCGGCGGTAGGAATTGACGTAAGGCGCGAACATCACCAGCGCGTTCGGCACATGCTTCTGCATGCCGCCGATGAAATGGAAGAATGCGTCTGTCTCGGAACCGTCCTCGGCCGAGAAGATATTCCTGCCGGTCTTCTTGTCGACCACCGACTGGTGGATGTGCATGGCCGAGCCCGGCTGCCCCTGGATCGGCTTGGCCATGAAGGTGGCGTAGATCTCATGCTTCAGCGCCGCCTCGCGGATCGTGCGCTTGAACATGAACACCTGGTCGGCGAGCTCGATCGGGTTGCCGTGGCGCAGGTTGATCTCGAGCTGGCCGGCGCCTTCCTCGTGGATCAGCGTGTCGATCTCCAGGCCCTGCCGCTCGGAGAAATGATAGATGTCGTCGATCAGCTCGTCGAACTCGTTGACGCCGGCGATCGAGTAGCCGGCGCCGCCGCCGATCGGCCGCCCCGAGCGCCCGACGGGCGGCGTCAGCGGATAGTCCGGGTCGGGGTTCTTGCGCACCAGGTAGAACTCGATCTCGGGCGCCACCACCGGCCTCAGGCCACGGTCGTCATAGGCGGCCAGCACGCGCTTCAGCACGTTGCGCGGCGTGAACTCGACGGACCGCCCATCCTGGTGGACGAGGTCGCAGATCACGGCCGCGGTCGGATCCTCTTCCCAAGGCACCACGGTCAGCGTCGACAGATCGGGAAGCAGCTTCAGGTCGCCGTCATCCTCCGGATAGTGGAAGCCGTTGCCGTCTTCCGGGTAGCCGCCGGAAATCGTCGTCATGAACACCGCCGAAGGCAGCGCCAGCGAAGTGTTGGAGGTGAATTTCTTCGACGGCATCATCTTGCCGCGGGCGACGCCGGCCTGGTCCGGCGTGATGCATTCGATGTCCTCGATGCCGCGCCATTCCAGCCAGGCGCTGGCTTCCTTCCAATTCTTCACACCGCGTTCGTTTTTCAGGAAGGCAGGCGTGCGGGCGCGTCCCCCCCGGCTCGACGGACGGACTTCCTTTTTTTCAGGCGGCATCATTCACCAGATTGTGTTGCGGATTTCGAAGTATAGCCGGGCGTCACGGGGGAAGGGAAGGGGAGGCCGCCAAGGCGCGTCGCGTCGAAACGGATTCGAGCGACGCGCGTTAAGCTCTCCCAAAACCGCTGCGCACCTTTGGGCGACGTGCACTAAGTGGCCTCGGGCGGGTAACCATCTTCAGACTGGCGGCGCGGTGCAACAACGTCTACACCACCCGTTTGCAAGGAACGGTGTCCACTTATGTCCGTCCCCCATTTGACGACGATCGGCTTCGATGCCGACGACACGCTGTGGCAGAACGAGCAGTTCTTCCGTATGACCGAGCAGCGCTTTGTCGCCATGCTTGCCGAACACGGCGAGGCAGGCCAGGTCTCGGCAAGCTTGCTTGAAGCCGCAAGGCGCAATCTCGGCCTCTATGGCTTCGGCATAAAGAGTTTCACGCTGTCGATGATAGAAACGGCGATCGAGGTTACCGAAGGTCGAGTTCCAGCCTCGACAATTGCGGAAATACTGGCCGCCGGCCGGGACATGCTCAGTCACCCGATCGAGCCGTTGCCGCATGCTCGTGAGACGGTCGAAAGGCTCGCCGGTGCCTATCGCCTGGTGCTGATCACCAAGGGTGATCTTCTCGACCAGGAGCGTAAGCTTGCGCAGTCGGGAATGGGCGATCTTTTCGATGCCGTCGAGATCGTCAGCGACAAGAGCGCCGACACCTATGCCCGCATCTTCAGCCGCCATGGCGACGGTCCGCAGAACAGCATGATGGTTGGCAATTCTCTCAGGTCCGACGTGGTTCCCGCCATCGAGGCCGGCGGCTGGGGCATCCATGTGCCGCACGAATTGACCTGGGCGGTCGAACATGCCGAGGCGCCCGTTGCGGCGCCGCGTTTTCGCGAGATCGCAAATCTCGGCGAGTTGCCGGGGCTGGTCGAGGCGATCGCAAAAGCTGGCTGAACGCTGCTCCAGCCTAAAGCAATTCCAGGAGAAGTGTGAAACGATCGGGTTCGGCGACTTCGCCGTAGCCTTCCGTCCGGAATCGCGTGCAAACAAAAAGATAGAGCGGTTCGGCGTTTCCGTGAAACGGTGAACCGCACTAGCCGCGGCCGACCAGGCGATCGATCACTGGTTGCAGCCTTTCAGGCGTGATCGGCTTGGCAACCACAGCGTCGACCACGCTCGACAGGCCTAGGCTGTCCGGAGTGCCATTCCTGGTTGAAAGCAGGATCACGGACGGCAGCGCCTTGCCGGAAGCGCGCCGCAGCGCGTCGATGCCGGACAGCAGCCTGTCGCAATCCTTGTCGTCGGGGCCGCCGTCGAGAATGACCGCGCCAGGAATCTGGCTGGCCAGCGCCTTCTCGGCCGTCTCGGGCGGCTCCGAAATCGGCTTCAGACCGGATCTTTCCACGATCTTCGACACGACAACCCGGTTGATCGACGATTTGCCGACCACAAGCACCTTGGAGAAATCCGCCGGCATCCGGGCTGCCGCGCCGCGGTCCGTCGGTTTCACTGGTTTTTGAGGGTCGTCACGGTTGGTGGGACACATGTCTGGCGGGCGCTCTGGTTCAATGCAGGGTTGAAACCTGAGCGCAATTGGCGCGAGATCGCCAGCGGTGTCAAGGAGAAATAGTGGAAAATGAGAATATAGAAAGAATTGCTAAAATTGGGCGCAAGTTCTCCCTGCTGTCGCAAGCGGAATTCGAAAAAAACGAAAGTCTCCCGAACGTATAGCGCGCGGGAGACACTCGCAAGTGACTGTTGACGTAACGTCAACTGTGGTTTTGCTGCGTGACGATCACCGGGATCAAAAGATCACCCCAGTTGCCGTCCCCGCCATGGTGCCTGGCCGAACGCACCAGCTCCACGGACACACCCGCCTCGACTGCCTTCATCACCGACTGGTTCAGCCTGTGCAGGTCGTTGGCAAGCATGCGGATCGTCGCCTGTTGATCGACGCTCATCGCGCTCGATTGCTCCTCGGCCCGTTCCTTGACGCGGCTTATCGATGCCATTGCTCTTCTCCTCGACGTAAAGTGCCCCTCTGGGCGTTTCCTCTTAAGTTGTCGTCACTCGGCGGCCGGCCGGAACTGGGCGTGCTCGGTCGACTCACGCATGGCGGTGGTCGAAGACTGGCCGCCGGTGATCGCAATCGACACGGCGTCGAAATAGCCGGTGCCGACCTCCCGCTGATGCTTGGTCGCGGTGTAGCCGTGGGTCTCCGCCGCGAATTCGGCTTCCTGCAGTTCCGAATAGGCCGCCATCTGCCGGTCCTTGTAGCCGCGGGCCAACTCGAACATGCCGAAGTTCAACTGGTGGAAGCCGGCAAGCGTGATGAACTGGAACTTGTAGCCCATGGCGCCGAGCTCCTTTTGGAACTTCGCGATCGTCGCGTCGTCCAGGTTCTTCTTCCAGTTGAACGACGGCGAGCAGTTGTAGGCCAGCAGCTTGCCCGGATGATGCTTGCGCACGCCCTCGGCGAACTTCCTCGCCTGCTCGAGATCTGGCTTGGAGGTTTCGCACCAGATCAGGTCCGCATGCGGCGCGTAAGCGACGGCGCGCGCGATGCAGGGCTCGATGCCGTTCCTCACATGGTAGAAGCCCTCGACCGTGCGGCCAGCATCGTAGTCGACGAAGGGCCGGTCGCGCTCGTCGATGTCGGAGGTGAGCAGCTTGGCCGCCTCCGCGTCGGTCCGCGCCACCACCAGCGTCGGCGTGCCCATCACGTCGGCAGCAAGCCGCGCCGCGTTGAGGTTGCGGATATGCGCCGCGGTCGGGATCAGAACCTTGCCGCCGAGATGGCCGCACTTCTTCTCCGACGCCAGCTGGTCCTCGTAATGGACGCCCGCGGCGCCGGCTTCGATGAAAGCCTTCATGATCTCGAACGCGTTGAGCGGTCCGCCGAAGCCGGCCTCGGCATCGGCGACGATCGGCGCGAACCAGGTGTCGACCGACAGCCCCTTGCCCTCGGACGTTTCGATCTGGTCGGCGCGCTGAAGCGTGCGGTTGATGCGCTTGACCAGCTCCGGCGCTGCATTGGCCGGATAGAGCGACTGGTCCGGATACATGGCGGACGCTGTATTGGCGTCGGCCGCGACCTGCCAGCCCGACAGATAGATCGCCTTCAAGCCCGCCCTGACCTGCTGCATGGCCTGGTTGCCCGACATGGCGCCGAGCGCGTTGACGAAGTCTTCCTCGTGGATGAGCTTCCACAGCCGGTTCGCACCCATTTCGGCAAGCGTTTGGCGAATCTGGACCGAACCGCGCAGCCGCTTCACGTCCTCGGGTGAATAGGGCCGTTCGATGCCGTCGAAACGGCCTTCCGGCGCGGACGGGACGAGGTTGTAAAAATCAGTCATCGGTTGCTCCAGATCGGTTCTGCTTCTTCGGATGGCGCTTTCGCGGAAGTCATTTCGGCGCCGTTGGTGTGTGACATCATTTACATTGCGACGCAAAAAGGGCCAGAAAAACCAAGGGTTCCTGCCAAAAATAAGAGAAAAACTGTGTTGTGTTTGACAGGTTGGTGCTGTAAATTTGTCATGATTGTAAAAGGGGGATAGGCGGCGGCGACCACGCGCTTCCGTGTAAATTCTTGTCAAGGATAGATGATTGGTCGACCAGAAGATCTTTGCCGGGTCGCGCATCCGCCGGCTTCGCAACGCCAAGGGGCTGACCCAGACGGCGATGGCCGAAGGGCTGGCCATCTCGCCGTCCTATCTCAACCTCATCGAGCGCAACCAGCGGCCGCTGACGGTTCAGTTGATCCTCAAGCTGGCGTCCGTCTACAAGATCGACCCGCACGAACTGCAGGGCGAGACCAAAGGGTCGATCGCGGCGCTGAAGGAAGTGTTCGGCGATCCGCTGTTGGCCGGCGAATTGCCGGGGGACCAGGAACTGATCGATCTCGCCGAAATCGCGCCGAACGCCTCCACGGCCATGGTAAAGCTGTTTCGCGCCTATCGCGAGCAGGCCGAGCGGCTATCGGATCTCAATGAGCTTCTGGCGCGCGAAGGCAGGGCGACCGCATTGTCCGGCACGCGGCTGCCTGTCGATGAAGTGCACGAGACCTTCGAGCGTCGGCCGAACCATTTCGCCGCGCTGGAGGAGGAAGCGGAAGCCTTCATTTCGCTGCTCGATCCTGGAGACGACCTGTTCGGGGCGCTGAAAGCTTGGCTGAGGCGTGAGCACGGCATCGTGGTCAAGGTGCTGCCGGTCGCCACCATGCCGAACTGGCGCAGGCGTTATGACCGCCATTCGCAACGCCTGTTCCTGTCCGAGCGGCTCTCCCCCTTCGATCAGTTGCGCGAGGTCGCCATGGAAGCGAGCCTGATGCGCATGACCGTCGCCGTGGCCGCTGAGATCCAGGCGTTGAAGCTGGCGACCGACGAGGCGCGCCGGCTCGCCCGCTTCGAGCTCGGCCGCTATGCCGCGCACGCCCTGATGATGCCCTATCAGGCCTTTCATGCGGCGGCCGTCCGCGCCCGCTACGATATCGACGTTCTGCGCTCGCGTTTCGGCGTGTCCTTCGAACAGGCGGCAAACCGCCTGACCATGCTGCAGCGGCCGGGCGCGGCGGGCGTGCCGTTCTTCATGCTGGAGGTCGACAATGCCGGCAACCGCTTCCGCAAGGCCGGCAGCCAGGGCTATCCGCAAAGCCGTTTCGGCGGCGCTTGTCCGAAGCTTCCCGTACATGCGGCCTTTTCGCAGCCTGGCCGGATCCTGGTCGAGGCGGTGGAAATGCCCGACGGCGCCGAGTTCCTCTGCATCGCCCGCACGCTCGAAGGGCCGCAAGGCGCCTTCTCCGAGCGGCCGCGGCGCACGGCGCTTCTGCTCGGCTGCGACATCGGCTTTCGCGACGAGATCGTCTACAGCGCGGCGCTGCCAGGGCCGGCCGCCGGCAAGACCGCGCAGGGCACGGCCTTCGCCACGCCGGTCGGTCCGGCCTGCAGGCTCTGCGAGCGCGTCGGCTGCCTGGCGCGCGCCGAGCCGCCGGTGACGCGGCCGCTCGGCCTCGATGAGATGGTGACGGGCCTCAGCGCTTTCGATTTCCAGGGATGATGCTTGCCGCCGAGCCTCAGCGGTCCTGCGAGGCACAGGCGACTTTGTCCCATATTTCAGTGGATGCTGGATCACGCGTGGCTTTCGCCTTTGCGCTACGCGATTGGGACATGGAGTTGTCGTCCGTGGTGGATCGTACCGCCTGCAACTCGCTGACAGTCGTGCCCATGTCCGATACCGCTTCGCCCCGCATTGCCTTGCCTGCCGTCTCGCCGCGCGAGGAGCGGATCGGCATGCTGCTGGTCTTCCTGTCGGCGCTGATGTGGAGTTTTGGCGGCACCATCGCCCGCTTCATCCATGTCGGCGACAGCTGGACAGTGGTGTTCTGGCGCTCGCTCTGGGCGGTGGCCTTCCTCGTCGCCTTCATGGTCTGGCGCGACGGCTGGCGCGGCACCTCGAAACTGTTCCGCGACATGGGGCTGCCCGGGCTTGGCGTCGCCTTCTGCTTCGCTACCGCTTCGACGAGCTTCATCGTCGCGCTCGCCTACACGACGGTCGCGAACATCCTGTTGATGCAGGCAGGCGTGCCGCTTCTGGCGGCCTTGCTCGCCTGGGCGTTGTTTCGCGAACGTGTGAGCCCGGGGACCTGGGCGGCAATTGCCGCCGTCATCACCGGCGTCGCCATCATGGTCTCGGAATCTTTGGGCGGCGCCGTCTCGCCGATCGGCGACGGGCTGGCGCTGCTGATCGCGGTGATGTTTTCGTTCGCGACCGTGATCACCCGGCGCTTCGCCCATGTGCGCATGGTTCCGGCCACGTGCCTCGGCGCGCTGCTGGCCGGTGCCTTTGCCGCCTCGCAGGCCACGGAATTCGTCGTCTCCGCGCGCGATATGGGCTTTCTCTTCGCCCTCGGCGTGATCAATCTCGGCGTCGGCCTTGCCTTTTTCGCCATGGGCGCGCGGCTGGTGCCGGCGGCCATCGCGGCACTGCTCGGCACCTTCGAGCCGATCCTCGGCCCGATCTGGGTCTGGCTCGTCCATTCCGAGGTGCCGTCGGTGCGCACCATCATCGGTGGCGCGGTCGTGATCACGGCGCTGCTCGTCCATATCGCATTCGAGTTCAAGCGGCAGACCCGGCCCGAGCGGCCGGGCATTACAGGCCTGCCATCCCCTAATTGATGCTACATAAGCGTTTGCCATTGACAACCGTGTCGCCGGGCGGGCAGGCTGCGATTACGGCAACAACAAGACAGGCGTATCTTGCCAAGTGTCTCTGCCGGCCTCACCGGGGCCGGACCGCAACGTCATATTTCTGACTACGCCGCGGCGAACGCCGCTGACGCCGCCCTGATACCCTTCCGGAGGGGGTGCAAGGGCCGGAACCGCTACTCAACGATCCAGCGCGGTTCCAGCAGGTCGCGCTCATTGCCCTCCGGAAAGCTCAACAATCCGAACCAAACGCCGTCCCGCGCCCATATCGCGCCGAGCCGGCAGGGGAACATTCACCAAAGGAGAACATCATGATCCGCAAAGCGCTTTTGCTTTCGGCGACCTCGGCATTCCTGACGCTCTTTACCGTAGGCGGCCATGCCGACGATCGCGTCGTCAATGTCTATAACTGGTCGGACTACATCGACAGCTCGATCATCGACGACTTCACCAAGAAAACCGGCATCAAGGTCGTCTACGACACCTTCGATTCCAACGAGATCCTGGAGACGAAACTGCTCGCCGGCGGCAGCGGCTACGACGTCGTCGTGCCCAGCGCCAACTTCCTGGCGCGTCAGATCCAGGCCGGCGTCTTCCAGAAGCTCGACAAGTCGAAGCTGCCGAACATCTCCAACATGTGGGACGTCATCACCGAGCGCACCGGCAAGTACGATCCGGGCAATGAGTATTCGGTCAACTACATGTGGGGCACGGTCGGCCTCGGCTACAACGTCAAGAAGGTGCAGGCCGCGCTCGGCACCGACAAGGTCGACAGTTGGGACGTGTTCTTCAATCCGGAGAGCCTGGCCAAA
Source organism: Mesorhizobium sp. WSM4906 (assembly GCF_029674625.1). Taxonomy (NCBI): domain Bacteria; kingdom Pseudomonadati; phylum Pseudomonadota; class Alphaproteobacteria; order Hyphomicrobiales; family Phyllobacteriaceae; genus Mesorhizobium; species Mesorhizobium sp. WSM4906. The sequence continues at coordinate 6,362,345 of NZ_CP121355.1, read as the reverse complement.
CTGAAGGACTGCGGCGTCTATGTGCTGGATTCGCCCGCCGACATCATTCCGGCGGCGCTGAAATATCTCGGCCTCGACCCGAACAGCACTTCGCCTGACGACATCGCCAAGGCCGAGGAAGCGCTGCTGAAGGTTCGACCCTATATCCGCAAGTTCCATTCGTCCGAATACATCAACGCTTTAGCCAACGGCGACATCTGCCTGGCGGTCGGCTGGTCGGGCGACGTGTTCCAGGCGCGCAACCGCGCCGAGGAAGCCAAGCAGGGCGTCGAGATCGGCTATTCGGTGCCGAAGGAAGGCGCCCAGATGTGGTTCGATCAGATGGCGATTCCGGCCGATGCGCCGCATGTCGCCGAGGCGCTCGAGTTCATCAACTACATGATGACGCCGGAAGTCATCGCCAAGTCGTCGAACTACGTGCTCTACGCCAACGGCAACAAGGCCTCGCAGCAGTTCGTCGACAAGGCCCTGCTTGAAGACACCTCGGTCTACCCGGACGAGGAGACGACCAAGAAGCTTTATACCGTGCAGCCATACGATCCCAAGACACAGCGCGTCATCACGCGCACCTGGACCAAGATCGTCACCGGCCAATAGGCACTGAGGAGCGACCCCGGCAGCCAATTGCCGGGGTCGCTTTCTTAGCGCAATTCCAGGAAAAGTGTGTAGCGGTTTTCCGTTCCGGAATTGCGTCAAAACAAAGAGACAGAGCAATTCCAGGAAAAGTGCGTAGCGGTTTTCCGTCCGGAATTGCGTCAAACAAAGAGACAGAGCAATTCCGGGAAAAGTGCTTGGCAGTTTTCCGTCTGGGATTGCGTCAAAACAAAAAGCTAAAGCGGTTCTGCGTTTCCTTGAAACGATGAGCGGTTCTAGCTGAAAGAAACAGAACCGGAGTGGGGATATGAAATCGCTTGGCAGCATCCGCAGGGATTTCGCGCCATGGAATGATCCGAACGCCAAGCCGTATATCCAATTCGACAAGGTGACCAAGAAGTTCGGCGACTTCACCGCCGTCAACAATCTGTCGCTGACCATCTTCGAGCGTGAGTTCTTCGCCCTGCTTGGCGCCTCGGGCTGCGGCAAGTCGACCTTGCTGAGGATGCTCGCCGGCTTCGAGGAGCCGACCGCGGGGCGCATCCTGCTCGACGGCCAGGACCTGCGCGGTATCCCGCCCTACAAGCGGCCGGTGAACATGATGTTCCAGTCCTATGCGCTGTTTCCGCATATGACGGTGGAGAAGAACATCGCCTTCGGCCTCAAGCAGGAAGGCATGCCCGCCGCCGACATCGAAAAGCGTGTTGCCGAGATGCTGAGGCTGGTCAAGCTCGAGCAGTTCGCCAAGCGCAAGCCGCATCAGCTTTCCGGCGGCCAGCGCCAGCGTGTGGCGCTTGCCCGCTCGGTCGCCAAGCGGCCGAAGGTCCTTCTCCTGGACGAGCCGCTCGGCGCGCTCGACAAGAAGCTGCGCGAGGAGACGCAATTCGAATTGATGGACCTGCAGCAGGAACTCGGCCTCACCTTCGTCGTCGTCACCCACGACCAGGAGGAAGCGATGACCATGGCCGACCGCATCGCCATCATGGACAAGGGCGAGGTGATGCAGGTCGCCACACCGGCGGAAATCTATGAGGCGCCGACCTCGCGCTTCGTGGCGCATTTCGTCGGCAACGTGAACATGTTCGAGGGCAAGGTCGCCGAGCGGGCGGCCAATACGACGCGCATCACCGGCACGACCGGCGCGCAGATAGTCGTCGAGAATGCCGCCGATACCGCCAAGGGCGCCGACATCGTCTTCGCGATCCGGCCGGAGAAGATCAAAGTCTCGTCGAAGAAGCCGGCGGATGCCGTCAACGCCCTCGAGGGCGAGGTTTATGACGTCGCATATCTCGGCGACATGACCGTCTACCACATCAAGCTCGATGACGGTCAGATCGTGCGGGCGAGCGCGTTGAATGCCTCCCGCGTCACCGAGGATCCGCTGACCTGGAACGACCGCGCCTGGGTTTCCTTCCGGCCCGACGCCGGCGTCGTGCTGACCAGGTAGGAGCGGGGCCATGACCCAAATCGCCGCCACCGCCTCCTCATCGGCCGAGACCGCCGCTCAGTTGCCGACCAGGCTGGCGAAGGGATTCGTCAGCCGCCTCGTCATCATCGTCCCCTATCTCTGGCTGCTGTTCTTCTTCCTCGTTCCGTTCATCATCGTCTTCAAGATCTCGCTGTCGCAGACGGCGATCTCCATGCCGCCCTACACGCCCGTGCTCGATTTCAGCGATGGCGTGTCCGGATTCTTCGCCGGATTCCGCGAGCTCAACTTCGACAACTACACCTGGCTCACCCAGGATGCGCTCTACTTCAATGCTTATGTGACCAGCCTGATCATCGCGGCCATCTCGACGGTGCTGACGCTGATCGTCGGCTATCCGATCGCCTATGGCATGGCGCGCGCGCCGGCGACGGTCAGGCCGACACTTCTGATGCTGGTGATCCTGCCGTTCTGGACCTCGTTCCTGATCCGCGTCTATGCCTGGATCGGCATCCTCAAGCCCGAGGGGCTGCTCAACCAGGTGCTTTTGTCGCTGCATCTCATCAGCCAGCCGCTGGTCATTCTCAACACCTACGCCGCGATCTTCATCGGCATCGTCTATTCCTACCTGCCCTTCATGGTGCTGCCGCTTTATTCGTCGCTGGAGAAGATGGACTATTCGCTGATCGAGGCGGCGCAGGATCTCGGCTGCCCGCCGACCGGCGCCTTCTGGAAGATCACCTTTCCTCTGTCGCTGCCGGGTGTGATCGCCGGCTGCCTGCTGGTGTTCATCCCGGCCGTCGGCGAGTTCGTCATCCCGGATCTTCTCGGCGGTTCGCAGACGCTGATGATCGGCAAGACGCTGTGGAACGAGTTCTTCGCCAACCGCGACTGGCCGGTCTCGTCGGCGGTGGCGGTCATCCTGCTGTTGGTGCTGACCGTCCCGATCATGTTCTTCCAGCAGGCTCAGGCTCGTGCACAGGAGCAAGGCAAATGAACGCCACCTGGAGCCGCTTCAACATCACCTCGATCGTGCTCGGCTTTGCCTTTCTCTATCTGCCGATCGTGCTGCTCATCGTCTTCTCCTTCAACGAATCGAAGCTCGTTACCGTCTGGGGCGGCTTCTCGACCAAATGGTATGTGTCGCTGTTCCACAACCAGGGCCTGATGGACGCCACCTGGGTGACGGCGCGCGTCGGCGTCATCTCGGCCACCGTGGCGACTGTGCTCGGCACGCTGGCCGCGATCACCTTGACGCGCTACACGCGCTTCAAGGGGCGGGTGCTATTTTCCGGCATGGTCTTTGCGCCGCTGGTCATGCCGGAAGTCATCACCGGCCTGTCGCTGCTGCTGTTGTTCGTAGCCGTTGGGCTCGATCGCGGCTTCTTCACGGTCACGCTCGCCCACATCACCTTCACCATGTGCTTCGTGGCCGTCGTCGTGCAGTCGCGCCTGGTCTCCTTCGACCGCTCGCTCGAGGAAGCGGCCATGGACCTCGGCGCGCCGCCGGTGAAGACCTTCTTCCAGATCACCTTGCCCGTGATCCTGCCGGCGATCATCTCGGGCTGGATGCTGGCCTTCACGCTTTCGCTCGACGACCTGGTCATCGCCAGCTTCACCTCTGGCCCGGGGGCCACGACGCTGCCGATGAAGATCTACAGCCAGGTGCGTCTCGGCGTGACGCCGGAGATCAACGCCGCCTGCACCATCCTGATCGCCGTGGTCGCGGTCGGCGTCATCATCGCCTCGATCGCCAACAAGCGCCGCGAGGTCCAGCGCCAGCGCGACGAGCAGGCGGCGCAGCGTGGGTGAGGAAAAGGACGGGCGCGACCTGCGACTTGCCTTCCTGTCGGTTGCGCGCTGTTCGGAAATTACTGGCCTGAAACGCCCCGGCTGATTGGCGAGATGAACGGCGTGCTCCAGTTGCCGCCGACGAAGAACAGCGACTGCTTTGGTGGCGGCGGCGCCTGCACGGCCGCCTGACCGCCGGCGGCCGGTTGCTGCGCCGGCTGTTGCTGTCCGGGCTGTTGCTGCGCAGGCTGCCCGTTCGGGATGACGCCGCCGGAGAGCGCCAGCCCGCGTCCGCTATAGGAGGCGATGCCCGAAAGCCAGATCTTGTACTTCTGTGAATTGACCTCCGCCTTGTCCAGCCGCGCCACGCCTTTCGAGATGCTCGCCTTGATCTCGGCGCCCTCTATCGGCAGCGAGCCGTCGGCGACGTCGTCGAGCGCGAAGAATCCGCCCTGTTCGTTGCGCTTGAGGAAGGCGGGCAGGTTGAGCCCGTTGAGCGAGCCTGGTCCGAACGTTGCCGAAAAGGATCCGTCGGCATTCTCGAAGATGGAATCCCAAGCCTTGCCCGGCCCCTTGAGGATGACCGAGACGGTGCCGGTGCCGGCCGGCACCAGTCGCGTCATCCCCGCCGCGGTGGCGAAGGCCCCGGTATCGACATCCGACGCCAGGAGTCGCATTTCGACCTGAGTGCCGTCCGGCTTGCGGTCGAAACGCAGGCTGCTCTGGATGTTGCCGTTGAAGGCAGATGCGTCGGAAATGTCGAAGACGGCAAGTCCGTTCTTGACCTGCGCGGTTGCGGCGACGTCGGCCAGCTGGACCGGGCCGGCGGTGGCGTGCGCCGCCGACAGCCTGAGATCGAGGTTGATCTTGTCGGCGAAGCTGGTGTCGATCTCGCCGGGACCCGCTTGGCCGGCCGGAGCGATCGGCGTGAAAGCTGAAAGGAACGACCGAAGATCGAGCGTGTCGAAGGCGAGCGTTCCGGAAATGACGGGCAGCGCCTCGCTGAACGAAAAGTCCAGCGCTCCCATGCCGGGATTGTTGTCCAGCGCTACCGTCGTGTTCTCGAATTTCGCCCGTCCGGCCGACGCCGTCACCTTGCTCGTGACCGAGACGGAACCGATCGCAGCGCCGGGCGCGATGCCGGCCTGCGACCATTCGAGCAGGCGTCTCAGCGAAGGGGCGGCGAATTTCGCCTGGCCGTCCAGATAGGCGTTCTCCGACATCGAGGCGACGCCGTCGAAGGAGAGCGTGGCGGGCGCCGCCTTGAAGGCGAACGTGACGGGCGCGACGCCTCCGGCAAACAGCACCAGCGGTTTGGCCGAGGAAAAATCGACCTGGACGCTCTCGCCGCGCCATATACCGGTCGCCGTGAGCGCGGCTTCGCTGTTCATCGCTGCCCAGTTCACCTGGCCGCTGAGGCTGCTCAGGATCTCGGTGTCCTTGCCGCCGGCCGAGGTCACGATGCGGCCGTCACGAAACTCGACGGTGCCGAACGGATCGGAAGGCAGTCTGCCGAGATCTGGCTTTTGCGGGTTCGCGGTGACAACGCCGCGCGCGGTGTCTATCGAACGCGTGATGCGGCCGCCGGTCGGCAACGGCGGCAGATAGAAGCCGCTCGCCGTACGCTCGACCCTGATGGTCGGTCGCACCAGCCTTGCCGTCGAGAATTGGACGTCGCCCTGCAAGGCGGCCATGGCGGAGAGGTCGACCTCGACACGCTCGGCTTCGACCACCGGCGGCGCGTCGGTCTCGGTCCATTGCGACAGCGTCACGTCGCTGAGGATTGCCCGGAATTTCGGCCATACCTCGATGCGCGGCGAGCCGTCTATGGTGACGCGAAAACCGCTCCAGGCGCTCAATTCCCAGGCGATGCGGTCGCGCACGATGCGCGTCGAGGCAATCAGCGGCAAGGCGGCGAGGGCGAGCGCGATGACCAGCACGGCAACGCCGATCATCCACACTCCGCGCCGGATCAAAGATGATGGCATCGCGCCCCGTTATGCTTCCATTGCCGACAAATCGCCCGACGGGTGTAACCGAGAGCTGACGCTTTTCAAGTCTTTATGGCCCTGCGATGGCATTTGCGCCCTATCCTTATCGGCGATTCCAACAACATCTTGCTCTGCTGCGCTGCGGTATGCATAAGCGATAAACCCGTCCGGCCCGCAAACGCCACGCCGGTTTTGGGACAACGACGCAGGCGACATCAGGCTTAACTGCCGCAATCGCGACGCGCTTTGGGAGGAACGATGATGGCCGCCGACACCCCTTTGTGGACGCCGACGCAGGACCGGATCGCCTCCGCGCCCATGACCGCCTTCATGAAGGCGGCCGCAGCGAAGTCGGGAGAGGCTTTCTCCAGCTATGCGGAGCTGCATCGCTGGTCGATCGAAGATCGCGAGGCGTTCTGGAGCCTGGTCTGGGATTTCTGCGGGCTTGTCGGCGACAAGGGCGAGCGCGGCCTCGTCGATGGCGAGAAGATGCCGGGTGCGGCCTTCTTTCCCGATGCGAAGCTCAATTTCGCCGAAAACCTCCTGAAGAAGACCGGCGGCGGTCTGGCCATCGTCTTCCGCGGCGAGGACAAGGTCGAGCGCCGGCTGTCCTGGAACGAGCTTCACGCGCTCACCTCGCGCCTGCAGCAGCTCTTTGTGTCGCTCGGGGTCAGAGAGGGCGATCGCATCGCCGCGATGATGCCCAATATGCCCGAGACCGTCGCCGCCATGCTGGCGGCAAGCTCGATCGGCGCGGTCTGGTCTTCCTGCTCGCCCGATTTCGGCGAACAGGGCGTGCTCGACCGTTTCGGCCAGATCGAGCCGGTCGTCTTCATCGCCCCCGACGGCTATTGGTACAACGGCAAGGCGATCGAGGTCGCCGACAAGGTCCGGGCGGTGGCAGCGAAGCTGACAACCCTGCGCAAGGTGCTGATCGTCGACTATCTCGGAACCTCCGCCGATGTCGCCGCCACCATCGACGAGGCAGCGGCGCTTGAAGAAGCGCTCTCGCCCTACGCGGTCAAGCCGCTCGCCTTCGAGCGGCTGCCGTTTTCGCACCCGCTCTACATCCTTTTCTCCTCCGGCACGACCGGCATTCCGAAATGCATCGTGCATTCGGCCGGCGGCACGCTGATCCAGCACGTCAAGGAACAGCGCCTGCACGCCGGCCTGCTCGACGGCGACCTTTTCTTCTACTTCACCACCTGCGGCTGGATGATGTGGAACTGGCTGGTCTCGGGCCTCGCCTCGGGCGCGACCTTGCTGCTCTACGACGGCTCGCCCTTCTATCCCGACGGCAATGCGCTGTTCGATTTCGCCGACGCCGAGAAGATGACCTATTTCGGCACCTCGGCGAAGTTCATCGATTCCGTGCGCAAGGCGGGGCTGAAGCCCATCAAGAGCCACGACCTCGAAAGCGTGCGCACCATCTCCTCCACCGGCTCGCCACTGTCACCGGAGGATTTCCGCTTCGTCTATGATGGTATCAAGAAGGACGTGCACCTGGCCTCGATTTCCGGCGGCACCGACATCGTCTCCTGCTTCGTGCTCGGCGTGCCGACAGAGCCGGTCTGGACCGGCGAGATCCAGGGTCCCGGCCTTGGCCTTGCGGTCGACGTCTGGGACGACGACGGCAAGCCGGTCAGGCAGGAGAAGGGCGAGCTCGTCTGCACCAAGGCGTTCCCGTCGATGCCGATCGGCTTCTGGAACGACCCGGAAGGCAAGAAATATCGCGCCGCCTATTTCGAGCGTTTCGACAATATCTGGTGCCATGGCGACTTCGCCGAGTGGACGGCGCATGGCGGCATGATCATCCATGGTCGCTCCGACGCCACGCTCAATCCGGGCGGAGTGAGGATAGGCACCGCCGAAATCTACAACCAGGTCGAGCAGATGCCGGAGATCCTGGAGGCGCTCTGCATCGGCCAGGATTTCGACAATGACGTGCGCGTCGTGCTGTTCGTGCGGCTGGCCGCCGGCGTCGCCCTCGACGAGGATCTGGAAAAGCGCATCCGCGCCAGGATCCGCACAGGCGCCAGCCCCCGCCACGTGCCGGCCAAGATCGTTGCCGTCACCGATATCCCGCGCACCAAATCGGGCAAGATCACCGAGCTCGCCGTGCGCGACGTGGTCCATGGCCGCGCCGTCAAGAACAAGGAGGCGCTCGCCAACCCCGAGGCGCTGGAACTGTTCAGGAACCTGCCGCAGCTCGAGAGCTAGAGCCAGGCGGCTTGTTGCCGGCAGAGATTTCCTGCTTTGTTGGAGTGACCCGTCACAACGTTCAAGATTAGCGAAACGCCTTCGCGGTCGTCATCCTAGGGCGGAGCAAGGAGCGAAGCGACGCGCGCAGACCCTAGGATCCATTCCGTGATGCTAAGGCGTTGCAACGTTTACAGAATTCTGCTCCCGCTGCACTCTTCGGCTGAGGTAACGGCATGGATCCTTGGGTCTCCGCGACGGAGCTTCGCTCCTGCTTCGCCCAAGGATGACGACGTCACGAAGGCTTCGGCCAATCGCCAAGGTCCGCGATACGTCAGGTCGTAGAACGGCATCCGCATAGTTAACAAAAAGTGGCGGTCGAATTTACCTAGATTTCACGAGTGGTACACATTCGTAAATTTTTTCGGCCCCCGGTAAGGACTTGTTAAGGGACGGCGCCGATAGTCGCACGTAACTTGAGGGAGAAATCCCGTTCCTCGTCCCCTGAGGATCAGATTCGCTCAAGTCCCCGTTGTGACAGCAATCCCATTTCAAGGCGTCCATTGGACGCCTTTTTTCTTTCCTGGATCGCGAGCCGAAAACGCGATTATTCGGCCAGCACGCGCGTCGAAGGGAAGGCGATCTCGACCAGTGTGCCTTCGCCGGGCGTCGAGGTGATGGTGAAGCGTGCGCGGTTCGCCTCCACCATCGCCTTGGTCAGCGGCAGTCCAAGGCCGGTGCCGTCGCCGCGGCCGCGTTTCAGCGCGTTGATCTGCTTGAATGGCTTCAGCGCCTGCTCGATTTCGGCCTGCGTCATGCCGATGCCGGTGTCGCGCACCCGCATGACGACGTCGCCGGAGGCCTCGTAGGCGGTGGAGACGATCACTTGTCCGCCGGCCTGCGTGTAGCGGATGGCGTTGGACAGGATATTGAGGGCGATCTGGCGCACGCTTCTCACGTCCGCCACCACTTCCGGCAGCCGTGAGGCGAAGCTGGAGCGGATGATGACGCGCTCGCGGTTGGCCTGCGGCTGCATCATCGCCACCGTTTCGGCCAGCGTGTCGTTGAGCGACACCGCTTCGTACGCCATCTCCTGCTGGCCGGCCTCGATCTTGGAGATATCCAGGAGATCGTTGACGAGGTCGAGCACGTGATTGCCCGAACGGTTGATGTCGCGCAGATAGTCGCGGTAGCGGTCGTTGGCGACCGGACCGAACTTCTCGTCCACCATCAGTTCCGAAAAGCCGATGATGGCGTTGAGCGGCGTGCGGATCTCGTGGCTGATGCGGGCGAGGAAATCCGTCTTCTGCGAGGAAGCGCGCTCTGCCACGGCGCGCGCCTGGGTGAGGTCCTCCTCGGCACGCTTCCACTGGGTGATGTCGCGCACGACGGCACAGAAGCCGCTGTCGTTGGGCAGCCTGCCGATGGTCATGAACAGCGGGATGAAGCGCCCCTGCGCCTCGCGGCCGATGACCTCGCGCCCGTCGTTGAGCAGACTGGCCACACCCGGCTCGGAGAGGCCGGCGAGATAGTCGCGCGCCGCGCGCTGGCTCTCGATGGCGAACAGCGAAGCGAAGGGCTTGCCGGCGATCTCGTCGCTGTCGAAGCCGAACAGGGCTTCGGCCGGACGGCTGATCGAGCGGATATTGCCGTCGCGGCCGATCAGCACCACGCCGTCGGTGGCGGTGTCGATGATGGTGCGCATTTCGGCGATGCGCGACTTGAGCTCGGAAACGTCCGGCTGTTGGCTCGGCTCGTCGTTTGCCGCGCCGAAGTGCGCCGCCGGCGCTTCGTCCTCGCCGGAGCGGCGCACCACCAGCATCAGCGCCTTGCCGTCGCGCCACGGCACGGAGCGCAGCAGCGCATCGATCGGGAATTCCTGGCCCTGGCGGGTCGTGAGCTTCAGCGAACGGTCGCTTTCGGCGGCCTCGCCGTCGTCGGCGTAGTGGTCGGAGAACAGCGCGCCAAGCCCGCCGGCATCGGTAAGGTCCTCAAGCGCGTCATAGCCGGTGAGCTCGAGGAAGGCGTCATTGGCGTAGTGCAGCACATCGCCGGAATGGATGAGTAGCGGCACCGGCAGCCTGGCGACGATGGACGTGTCCGGCGCCCTCGCTTCCTCTCCGGTGGAGAAGGCCGACGGCACGAAGCCTTCGAGCTTGAGCGGCGGCACCGTGAGGCGCGGCCGTTCCGGAGGCGTCGCTTTCGCTTCGCCGGGCTGTTCAACTGCGGGCAGGGTGCCGTCGGGTCCGGCCCAGTCCTCGCTGTCTTCCGCATCGCGAAAGTCGTCGGCCGTCATGCTGTCGTCGTCAGCGCCGGCGTTAGAGGCCTCGGCTGGCCGTTCAGCCCTTGGCTCAACCGCCTTTTCCGTCGCGGCGGTCTGGCGGGTTTCGGAATCCGGCGCTTCATCGGCGGCTTTCTCGCGTCCGGCATAGTCGAGCAGCGAACCGGACGCGGGTGAGGCTTCCTCGCCGGTTGCCTCGGAAGCATCGTCGGTGCCGTCGAGCCGAGCCAGATCCTTTTGATCTTCCGCCTCGGTCTGTGCCTCGGCCGTCTCATCGGCATCATGGCTGGTCACGACAGGCGCTGCCAGATCGGATTCGCCGGTCTTCCTCTCACCGGTCGTCGGTTGTTCGGCCGCTGGGCCGGCGGTGGTTGCATCGGGCTGCTTTTCAACTTCAGCCGTCAGCGGCTCGGCCGGGCCGGCACTGTCCTTCCGCAATCGCTCGCCGATCTCGCGAAAGGCGCTGCGCTCCAGGATCGACAGGCCCCTCTCATGTCCCGGCTTATCGCTTCCTGGCTTGTCAGGTCCTGGCTGCTTGTCGTTGGCCGGCTGCCTGTGCTCGGCCAGCCGGATCACCTTGTCGGCATAGCGCCGCTCTGGCTTCGGCACGATGGCCAGCGCGGGCACCTCGCCCCGGAACGGGTCGGCAGACTTCGGCGGCTCCGCCGCCGGCTGCTCTGCGGCAGGTTCGGCTTCGGCTGGCGCGGCGCCATTGGGTACAAGTGCCATGCCCAGCGCTTCCGGATCGACGACGGCGTCGGCGCTGCGCGCGACGCCGAAGCCGCGGAAGCCCTCGAAGGCGCGGCTGCGGCCATAGACGGGCAGCGCCGCAAGATCGACGGGGATCTTCAGGTCCGTGCCCGCCACCGGCCAAAGCACCGAGCGTCCCGACCAGGTATCGCGCCGCTCGAGCAGGGTGGCGATCTCGCCCGATGCGTCGAGCCCGAAAGTCGTGGCGACATCCTTGAAGCGGCGGCCGATCACATCCGCGGCCGGCTTGCCGACGATGTCGGCGAATTCCGGCGACAGCGCGCTGAATTTGCCCTCGGCGTCGGTGCGCCAGACGAAACGCAGCGGCGACACCGAACGGTCGATGTTGCGAGCCGCGGCCGGCCCTGCCTGAGCGGCGGTTTCGGCGACATCCCGGCGGCTTTCGGCGACGGTATCCGTCGGTTCGACCCGCGCCGGTGCTTCCTGCTCAGGCACATCGTCGCCGCCGGCGTTGAAATACCAGTGGTCGTGCTGCGCGGGGCCGGCATCGACAGTCCGTTTGCCTGCCTTGGTGGCATCCGGCGCGTCGGCCGTGGTCTCTTGCGTTGGTTGGGCGCGATCAGCGGGCCCCGCCAGGGTTGCAACCGCCTCTCCACCCGCGGTCGCAGCCGGGGGCGAGATATCGTGCTCTCGGACCGACTCGGCTTCGGTGGCGATGCCCTTGTCTTCGGGGGCGGCGGACGCGCCTTCCGGCGCCGCCGCCTGATCGCCGCCAGGCCGGTCGTCCTGCTGGCCGTCGAGCTGGTCCTCGTCGATCACCACCAGGAGATGGCGCTGGTCGGTCAGTCGCGCGAAGCCGGCCGGGTAGGAGGTGCTTGCGCCGGGAACAAGGCGCTTGACGACGCGGTCTCCGGCACTTGCCACGTCCGCGACAAGGGCAGCCAGGGTTTCCGGCTTGATGCCAAGCGCCGCGAAGCCTTCCGAAGCCGCCTCGACATGGCCGCGGGCGTCGACGAAGGCGATGAAATGTCCGGCCTCGGTGAAGCCGCCTATGGCGCGGCTGGCGATTTCAGCGGTACTGCGCGAACCGGTCTGTGCCGCTGGTATCGCCAGCAGGATCGCCTTTTCGCCGTCCGGCATCGTCACCGTGCTGGCGAGCAAGCCGATGGCGCGGCTCACCATGCCGGTCGCCAGCCTGACGGTGATGGTGCGGTCGCTGCCGATGTCCGGAAAGCCGCTGGTCGCCATGATCTGCCGCCTGGTGATGAGCGGCAGTCGTGCCGAGGCGCCGATGATGGCTTCGATATCAGGATAGCCGAACACCGCGGCGCCGGGACCATTGGCCCAGATCACCTGCTCGAGGTCGGCCGACAATATGGCAAGCGCGTCTCCGGCGGCGAAGCGCTGGCGCACTGTGTCGAGCACGGCAACATCGAGAAAGGAGTAGTTTTCAGGCGGCATGTGCTGGCGAACCCCGGAGCGGGCATTTTCGGTTAACGCTTTGTTAATAAAAGCGTACGGGGCGAAGGTCCACAAGCCATGCCGTGTATCGGCCGAAATCTCTGGGCGCGTGGTTAATGATATGGCGATTTTTATGGTGCGCTGCAACAAAGATATTGCAATGCACAAAAGTTGCCTTTATATTGCCATCATACATGAACGAGACGGCTTTCTGTCAAAGCCGCTACCCCTGAAAGGTTGGAAAATGTCCAAGACTGGCAAGACCGCTGAGACCATCGAAAACGTCGAATTCCCGAGCTTCGACGCTTCCAAGGCCACCGACCAGATCCGCGCTTTCGCCGAGAAGGGCGTCGAGCAGTCGAAAGAGGCCTATGCCAAGTTGAAGAACGGCGCCGAGGAGACACAGAAGGTTCTGGAGTCGACCTACGAGACCGCCAAGACCGTTTCCAGCGACCTGTCGCTCAAGTCCATCGCCATCCTGCGCGCCAACGCCGAGGCCAGCTTCTCGCATCTCGAAGCCCTGGTCGGCGCCAAGACGCTTTCCGAGGTCGTCGAGCTGCAGACCTCCTTCCTGCGCAAGCGCGTCGAGATGGCCATCGAGCAGGCCAAGGACTTCCAGACCGTTGCCTCCAAGGCCGTCGAGGATGTCTCCAAGCCGGTCAAGACCGCTTTCGAGAAGGCGATCAAGGACGTCAAGGCGGCCTGATACGCGCTGCGAACTGCATCAAAACGTCGCATTTTGTCAGACAAATAGATGTGCGATAGATTGAGCAGATGAATACCCGGGGAGTGAAATCTCCTCCCTTCGCTCTCCGGGGTGACCAGCCAGCTCCTCCTCCCGCTGGCTCGTAACAGGAAAAGGCCGGCACCTCCTCCCGCCGGCCTTTTCTTTTGCCCGGCTAAAACGGGTGCCGGTTCGCCGAACCGATCTTTGCCTTATCAAAGGCCTTGAATTAGACTCTGTTAGCCCGTAAGGGACGCATCGCCGACGACAGAGCGGACGCGGAGAATGATTTCTTCTCGATTGCGCTCAAGCGGACGTGCCGTTGTAGCTCAGTTGGTTAGAGCACCAGATTGTGGATCTGGGGGTCGCTGGTTCGAGCCCAGCCAACGGTACCACCGCCTTCTTGCGCTGATTTTCCTGGATCGTGCTATCCGCCGCGAGGTGATCCATGCGCTACCTTGGCTTCTCCTAGCGCCTTGTCTTGCGCCACGCCTCGTACTCCCCGCGGGCATCGTCATGCAGCGGATAATAGCGTTGCAACGGCGCGCCCTGCATCAGCTTCTCCCGCGAGAACTCTTCCCAATCGTGATGCTTCTTCGCGTCCTCGATCACTTGCGGGGCCATTGAGACTGGAACCACCACCACCCCGTCATCGTCGGCGACGATGATGTCGCCGGGGATCACCGTGACGCCGCCGCAGGCAATCGGAACGTTGACGGCGTTGGGATAGATGCTGGTTTGCACATGGTAGTTGGGCGTCCAGCCGCGCAACCAGAGGGGCAGATCGAGCTTTTCGACATTGGGCCGGTCGCGCATGCATCCGTCGATGACGATGCCCGCGCCGCCTCTGCCCTTGAAATAGGTCGACATCATATCGCCGAAGACGCCGGAGCTCATGTCGCCGCGCGCGTCGACCACGACGACGTCGCCCTCCTGCGCGTGATAGAGCACGTGCCGGTGCAGCTGCGTTTCCGGATCCGCATATTCTCCCTCGTTGAACAGATCCGGCCGCTGCGGCAGGAACTGCAGCGTCAACGCCGGGCCGACGATCGACTTGCCGTGATTTTGCGCTACCGGACCGACCATATGCGGATTGCGAAAGCCCATATGGCCAAGCGTGCCGGCAACCGTCGCGGCGCCGATCTCCTTCAGTGCGTCGATCAGGTCCTTAGGCGGCCGCGTGATGTCGGGGGTGTGCGTCATTGTCGGACTCCGGATGAGATGGCATTACCAGTTGGTGACGGAACCGTCGCGGCGCTTGAGGTGAGGCGCTTCCCAGAAGCGGAAACTCTGCGCCTGGATCGCTGCTTCGTTGATCTCGACGCCCAGCCCCGGCAGATCGCCGACCGGATAGTCTGTGCCGTCGAGCCGGGGCTGCACGGGGAAAAACTCTGAATTGTCGAAGCCCAGCTTTCTTTCCGGCGCCCTTGTCTCCAGCCACGCGAAGTTCGGCACGGCGGCGGCGAGATGCATTGTCGCGGCCGTGCACACTGGGCCAAGGGGATTGTGCGGCATCAGGTCCACGTAGTGCGCCTCGCTCCAGCCCGCGACCTTCATCGCCTCCGTAAGTCCGCCGACATTGCAGACATCGAGCCGGTTGAGCTGATGGATGCCGCGCTCGATGTAAGGCATGAACTGCCACTTGCTGGCGAATTCCTCGCCGATGGCAAAGGGGATGTCGGTCATCGTACGAAGAGCCTCGTAGGCCTCCGGCGTCTCGTCGCGTATCGGCTCCTCGAGGAAATCGAGCACGCCGCGGCCGAGTTTGTTGCAGAAGCTCGCCGCCTCGGCCACCGACAGCCGATGATGATAGTCGATGCCGAGGACGGCGTCGTCGCCAAGCGCTTCGCGCGCCTTGTTCAGCATGGTCGCCGTGGCGCCGATCGACTCGCGCGGCTCGAAGATGTCCCTGCTGCTTTGCCCGACCGGGAAGAAGCGGATCGCCTGCCACCCCTGTTCGCGCAGTTCGCGGGCCCGTTCGATGGCTGCGTCGCCCTCGGCCTCGTCTCCGGTCGAGGCGAAGGTCGGGATGCGGTCGCGCTGCTTGCCGCCGAGCAGCTCGTAGACCGGCACCCCGAGCGCCTTGCCCTTGATGTCGTGCAGGGCGATGTCGATGGCCGAAATCGCCGCCTGCAGGACCCGCCCGCCTTCGAAATACTGGCTGCGATAGACCTCCTGCCAGATCCGGCCGATCTGCATCGGGTCGCGGCCGACGAGAAACTCGCGATAGTGCTCGATCGCGCCGGCCACGGCCTTCTCGCGGCCGCTCAAGCCGCTCTCGCCCCAGCCGAAGATGCCTTGGTCAGTCTCGACCTTGACGAGCATCTGGTTGCGAGTTCCCACCCACACCGGATAAGGCTTGATGGCGGTGATCTTAAGCTTTGTCGTCATCCACGCACACGCATTCGCCCCGTCTCAGTGGGCACCGAGAGCCATTTGAGTTTCGCCGTCGAAAAGGTGCATGCGCTCCTGATCGAACTCGAGCCAGATCTGCTCGTCAGGTGTGACGGTGATGTTGGGTGACACACTGATATTGACGATGGCGCCGGAGAGGAACGCTTGCACGAAGGTTAGGTCTCCAGTTGGTTCCACCGTATAGGCCTTGGCCGGAATGGCGCCGGGGACCGCGCTCTTGTGCAGCTTGATCGTCGAATGGCGCGCACCCAGCACGACCTTCCTGGTGGTCGCCGCCTGGACCTTGCGCGCGTTGGGTTGCGACAGCGCGAGGCTCCAGCCCTCGGCGCTCGTCAGAGCGGTATCGCCGTTTGCCGTGGATGCCTCCAGCGGAATAAGGCTCATTGCCGGGCTGCCCACGAAGCTTGCGACGAACATGTTGACGGGATGGGCGAAGACCTGCGCCGGCGAATCGTATTGCTGCAGGTAGCCGCCGTTCATCACGGCCATCCTGTCCGCCATGGTCACGGCCTCGAGCTGGTCGTGCGTCACATAGATGATCGTCGCCTTCAGGTCCTGATGGAACCGTTTGATCTCGGACCGCATCTGCACGCGCAGCTTCGCGTCGAGATTGGAGAGCGGTTCGTCCATCAGGAATACCGCCGGATCCCGAACAAGGGCGCGGCCGAGCGCCACGCGCTGCTGCTGCCCGCCCGAAAGTTCGCGCGGCTTGCGCTCGAGCAACTGCGTCATGTCGAGAACGCGCGCCGCTTCCCTGACCTTCTTGTCGATCTCGTCCCTGGGCAGCTTGCGCATCTGCAGCGGGAAGGCGAGGTTCATATAGACCGACTTTTGCGGATAGAGCGCGTAGTTCTGGAACACCATTGCGATGTCCCGGTCTTTGGGGTCGAGGTCGTTGACCACCCGGTCGCCGATGAAGATGTCGCCCGATGTGATCGGGGTCAGGCCCGCGACGAGATTGAGCGTGGTTGTCTTGCCGCAGCCCGAAGGGCCGACGAGCGCAACGAACTCGCCGTCATTGACCGTCAGCGAAACCTCGTTGACGGCTTTGAAGCCGCCATAGGTCTTGACGAGATCTTTGAGGACCACATGGGCCATCGGCAGCTCCTAGTGCTTGACCGCGCCTTCTGTAAGGGCGCGCACGAAGTATCGTTGCAGGACGAGGAACAGCACCACGACGGGTACGCTCATCATGAAGCTGGCCGCCATCAGGCCCGGAAAGTCCGTCGTATTTTCTGAGAAAAAGCGCTGGATGCCGACCGGCAGCGTCAGCTGTTCGTTCTTGGAGAGGAAGGTGTAGGCGTAGATGTATTCGTTCCACGCACCGATGAAGGAGTAGATCGCCGTGGCGATGATCCCCGGCGCCGAGAGCGGCATCACGATCAGGAGGAAGGCCTGGAACCGCGTCGCTCCATCAATGCGCGCCGCCTGCTCGAGCTGCACCGGGATGTTGTCGTAGAAGCCCTTGAGCAGCCAGATCGCCAGCGGCAGTCCAAAGGTGAGGTAGGTGAGAATGAGCGATCCATGCGTGTTCACCAGTCCGATCGCCCGCATCAGGACGAAGAGCGGCACGAGAAAGATCACCGCCGGGAACATGTTGCGCAGCAATACCGCGAAGAACAGGAAGTTCCGGCCCGGGAAGGTGAAGCGCGAGAACGCGTAGGCCGCGGGAACCGCCACGATCACCGAAAGGATCGTCGTGGCGGTCGAGACGAAAAGGCTGTTCCAGAAGAAGCGGAGGAAGTCCTGGCCGACGCTGTTCTGCGGATCGAGCAGCTTCTGGTAACTGGCGAGGGTCGGCTGGTCGGGCCACCATTGCGGCGGGAATCGCATCGCCGCGAAGCCCGACTTGATCGAGGTGAGCAGCATCCAGATCATCGGCAACGCGGTGTAGAGCAGCATGAACACCAGGAAGATGCGCCCGCCCCACCGCCATCCGTCGATGCGCATGCGACGACGGGTCCGGTCTCGAGGAGCTGTCTCGGCAATCGTGCTCATGCGCCGCGATCCTTCCGCTCGTTGCCGCTCAGCGCACGGACGTAGAAGTAGCCGAGCGTCATCAGGATGAGGAACAGAAGCACCGAATAGGCCGACGCCACCCCCCAGCGCTGGCGGCCGAAGGCGAGCTCGTAAATGTGGGTGATCCAGATATGCGATGCGTTCGACGGCCCGCCGCCGGTCATGATCCACGGGATGATGAAGGAATTGAAGTTGGCCACGGCCAGCAGCAGGATCGTCACCGTCGAGACGTTCCTCAAATGCGGGAAAGTTACATGCCAGAAGCGCTGCCATGCATTGGCCCCGTCGACTTTCGCGGCGCGCAGCAACTGGTCGGGGACCGTCTGCAGGCCGGCCATCATCATGATCATGGCAAACGGAAACTCGCGCCAGATATTGACGACGATCAGGGAGGGCAGCACCGTGCTGACGCTATCGATGAAATTGGGCGGCCGGTCAGCCAATCCGAGGCGGACCAGGATCGCGCCGATTATCCCAAAGTCCGAATGGTAGATCCACTTCCAGATATAGGAGGCGGCGACCGCGCTGATGACCCAGGGGATGATCAGGATAGCGCGCAGGACGCCGCGGCCGACGAAGTCGCGGTGGAGCGCCAGCGCGGCGCCAAACCCCAGGACAAAGGAGAAGAAGGTGGACGCCAGCGTCCAGATGAGCGTGTTCCAGGTGACCCTCCAGAATACCTCACTTGTCAGGATGGCCGTGTAGTTGTCGAAGCCGACGAAGATCTTGTCCCTAAGCTGCAGGCCAGGCGGCGTATTGAAGAACGACAATTCGATCGTGTAGTAGATCGGGTAGGCGATGACGATCATCATCACGACGATCGCAGGGAGCACGTACGCGTAGTCAGCGCGATGCTCCCCAATCCTCCGCAACGCGCCCGGCCGGCCGGGCAGCAATCTTCGGCGAGCCTCGGTGCTGCTGTTCACGATCGTCACTTGTGGCGTGCCCTTGTTCTTCGGGACGAACCGGCTGCACGCTCGGCGCAGCCGGTCGGATCGCAGGTCAGGCTTGGACTAGAGTCCGCCGCCCATCAGGTCTTTTACCCTCTTGGCCGCGTCGTCCGCCGCTTGGTCGACGGTCATCGCCCCGGTCAGGGCATTCTGCAGCATGTCCGGAACGATGATGTTCATGATCTCGGGAGACTGCGGCAGGGCTGGGAACGGGATGCCGTATGGCAACATCGACGTTGTAACATCGAGGAACTTGATGCTGTCCAGACGCTCCTTCATCCATTTGGTCTTGAAGCCGTTGAGGTTGCCCGGGTTCGAGCCGGCGTATGCCATCTTCAGCGACCATTCGGGGCTGGTCCACATGCAGATGATCGCTTTTGCGGCCGGCTCGTCCACCTTGCCGCCTTCGACATATTCGGGCTTCAGGATGTGAATGTTCGAGCCGCCGAACACGACTGCGCGCTTGCCGTCGGGGCCGGTCGGAATGAGGCCGTAGCGCATGTTGTCGATGACGGTCTGCGCCTTGTCCTTGTCGGTGCCGGTCGCCTTCTTCTGCAGGTCGAGCATGACGTTGTAGTCGGACGGGTGCGAGATCATCATGCCGAGCTGGCCGGCCAGGAACAGAGGCTGGTTGTCGGCCTGCTGGTTGGTCAGTGCCGAAACCGGAACCGACTTGTCGCGAACATACATGTCGTAGGAGGCCTGCAGCGCCGCCTTGCTCTGCGGGCTGTTAAGCTCGATGTCCTTATAGGTCGGGTTCGCCTTTGCTTCGTCGAAGACGCCGCCGCCATAGGCCCATAGCTGCGGCATGAAGCGGTACGGCGTATTGCCGGCATTCTTGCGGGCCACGAGGCCATAACCGGCAATGCCGAGCTTGTCATGGATCTGCTTGGAATACTTGACGACGTCGTCCCAGGTTGCCGGGGGCTTGTTAGGATCGAGACCCGCGCGCTTGAAGATGTCGGCGTTCCAGATGAACGCCATCGTCTCGTTGTTGGTTGGAATGCCGTAGGTCACCCCGTCCCAGGTCACCGCCTTCATGGCGCCGGGCCAGAAATCCTCGGTCGAATAACCCACATCCTCAGGCTTGAGCGGCTGCAAATAGCCCTTCGAGGCGAATTCGGTGCCGCCCAGGATCTGCAGGCGGACCGCCATCGGCGCTGCATTGCCGAGCAGCGCCGTGCGGACCTTGTCCAGAAGGTCGTTGTAGGTGAGGGCCTGTTCCTCGAGCTGGATGTTCGGATAGGTCTTGCGGAAGTTTGCGAAGAAATCCTTGTAGTACTGGCGCAGAAGGTCGGGGTCACCCTCGAACACGCCCTGATACCAGAAAGTCAGTCGCCCCTTGTAGTCGAGCGGGGTGACCTTGGCGCAATCGGCCGCCGTGTCAAAATCCTGCGTGCCGGCAATCGAGCGCACATATTCCGGCGACCACTTGCTCAGGTCCACCGGCGGCGCAGCCAGTGCCGGCGCCGACATCAACGATGCCATTAAAGCAGTTGAGACAGTGCCGCGCAGGACGGCACCGCCGAGTGTAATCCTCGTCATAGGTATCCTCCAGGTTTCTCTCCCACGCCGCTTCGCTTCGAGGCAAGCGGTCCTTCCTCGTTCGGCCGCGGGACACTGTTCTGTGTACCCCATCGGCCGTCTTGTACGTTTTCAGATCGTGAATTGTCTGTCAACGAGCTGGATCGTACATTGTTTATCGAAACTTTGCGTGATAATCGGATAGAATGTGTATTAGCCTAGGGGAGCGGGCTTTGGCCGAAACAAGCGACTTTAAAGCGAAGCCACCTGCGGGGATTGATCCCATAGGGGCCTCCAGCGAGGGCGCCTCGCTTTATGAACTGATCAGGGAAGACATCATCGAGGGGCGGCTGGCCGCCAACGAACGGCTTGTGGTCAGCGATCTCGCCCGGCGTCACGGCACCTCGACCAATCCCGTGCGCGAGGCCTTGCAGCTGTTGCGCGGCGAGGGCTTCGTCATCTTTGCCCCCAACCGCGGAGCGCGCGTGCGACCCATAGATCAGGATTTCGTGCGCGATATCTACGAGATCGGCGTTCTGATCGAGCCGGCCCTGACGCGATGGTTCGTGAACATGGCCACTGGCGAGGACATCGCGGAACTCGAACGTCTCCAAGGCCTGATCGAGG
The DNA here is from genome assembly GCF_029674625.1 of Mesorhizobium sp. WSM4906. Classification (NCBI taxonomy): domain Bacteria; kingdom Pseudomonadati; phylum Pseudomonadota; class Alphaproteobacteria; order Hyphomicrobiales; family Phyllobacteriaceae; genus Mesorhizobium; species Mesorhizobium sp. WSM4906. The sequence goes on along the minus strand of NZ_CP121355.1, from coordinate 6,341,632 downwards.
AAAACAACTTCGCCAACACATTCCGGCACAGTGAACTCGATACCGCCTTCCATACCGTGATGTACCAGCGGCACTACAACCGCCATGCCGCCGAGCTTTGGTGGAAGCATCGCGAAGTGCTGCGCGCCGTGAGCCGGCGTTTCGATTTCACCCTCGCGCGCCGTGCCGCGATCATTCGCGAGCACCGCGAGCTCATCGCGCTCGTAAAGGCGGGAGATGCCGACAAGGCGGCCGAACTCGTCGCCCGCCATGTCGAGGGCTCCGGACGGCACATCCTCGAACACATGCGTGCCCGCAACGCCGCGCGGGCCGGATAGAACGCCCAATCTTAGAACATCGGCACCCCTGGAAACTTCAGATAAAGGCAGTTGAGATGAAGATCACGAGTATCCGGCCGTGGCTGATCAAGTCCGATGCTTCCTGTTGGGGAGAGTATCTGTTCGTCGAAGTGACGACCGACGAGGGAGTGAGCGGTTGGGGAGAGATCACCACCACGACAAAGCTCGCCAACCGCGCGCTGTGCACCATCCTGCGGCAGATCGGTACCGCCATGACAGGCGAGGACCCGGCGCGTATCGAGCATCTCTGGCACAAGATTTTCCGCAGTTTCACCTACATGGGCAGTCGCGGCGCCGCCGTCGAATGCGTCAGCGCCATCGACATAGCCCTCTGGGACATCCGCGGCAAAGTCCTCGGCAAGCCGATCTACGAGCTGCTGGGCGGGCCGGTGCGCGATGAGATCGCCCTCTACACCCATCCCAACCAGGCCAAATTCACCAGCAAGGAGGCGGTGGTCCGCGAGATTCGGGATATTGTCGAGTCCGGACACACCGGGCTCAAGTTCGATCCTTTTCCCCACCAGGGCCCCAGCGTCGATGGCGTGGCCCGCGAAAGGCGGGACGGCTACCTCGACGGTGGCATGACGCGCAAGGACGAACGCGAAGCGGCCGAGCTGACGGCCCTGATCCGCGAAACGGCCGGACCCGATGTGGACATCCTCATCGATGCGCATGGCCGCTTCGATGTTCCCACCGCCATTCGCCTCTGTCGGAGCCTCGAGGAAGCGGGCCAGATCGATTGGTTCGAGGAGCCTTGCCCGCCCGAGAGCCTCAACGCGCTCAAGCAGGTGCGTGAGAAGGTCAGCGCCGCCATCTCGTGGGGCGAGCGCGGCCACACGAAATGGGATTTCGTGCCGGTGCTCGAGAACAAGCTCGCCGACTACATCATGCCCGACGTGACCTGGACCGGCGGGATTACCGAGCTGAAGAAGATTTCCGCCCTCTGCGAAGCCTACTACGTTCCCGTCTCGCCGCACGACGCCGCGGGACCGATCAACGTGGTTGCGGGAGCGCAGGTGATGATGACGGTTCCCAACTTCTACAAGCTCGAAACGTCGGAGTGGGATCTCTCCAAATACGATCACCTCATCGACAGACCGCTCGACGTTTCGAACGGCAGCCTCAAGCTGACGTCGAAGCCTGGTCTCGGCGTCGAGATGAACCGCGACTATCTGCAGGCCCACGAGATCGAGCTGGCCTAGCAACCCTCCATGTCCAGCATGCGGGGCAACAAGCCCCGCCAAACAAAGCGAGGATAGGCCATGCCAAAAACCGATGGAGCCGACGAGGCCCTCAATCGGGTCAACACGAATTCCAAGCCCTCCGACCTTCGCATCACCGACATGCGGGTGGCCGAGATCGTCGGCGCGCCGTTCACCTCGGCGCTGCTCAAGATCTACACCAACCAGGGCATCGTCGGGCTTGGCGAGGTGCGCGACGGCGCCAGCGCCACTTATGCGCTGATGCTGAAGAGCCGGTTGCTTGGCGAGAACCCTTGCGACATCGACCGCCTGTTCCGCCGTATCAAGCAGTTCGGCGGGCACGGCCGCCAAGGCGGCGGCGTCTCGGCGGTCGAGATCGCGCTCTGGGATCTCGCCGGCAAGGCCTATGGCGTGCCCATCTACCAGATGCTCGGCGGCAAGTTTCGCGATCACGTGCGCGTCTACTGCGATACCGACGCGGAGAAGCCGAGCGGCACCGAAACCGGCAAGCGCCTCAAGGCGCGCATGGAGCGCGGCTTCACCTTCCTCAAGATGGACCTGGGCTTGATGCAGATCGCCCATATCCCGGGCGCCGTGGTCGCGCCCGCCGGCGCGCTCGAAGGGTTTTACGCCAATCCACGCGGCCGCGGTGGCGCGCTCGAGGAGCGTAAGGCACGCAACCTCGCCTACGATGCGCAGAACGTGCAGCACCCGTTCACTGGGCTGCATTTCACCGAAAAAGGGATCGACCTGCTGGAGCAGTATATCCACGAGGTCCGTGAGGTCATCGGCTACGAGATTCCCTTAGCCATCGACCATGTTGGCCACATCTCGCTGCAGGACGGCATTCGCCTGTCGCGCCGTATCGAGAAATACGTGCCGGCCTGGCTAGAGGACGTGATTCCCTGGCAGTACACCGAGCAGTACCGGCGGTTGCAGGAAGCCACCACGGTGCCGATCTGCACCGGTGAGGACATCTACCTCAAGGAGGCCTTCGAGCCGCTGCTGAAGAGCGGCGGCCTCTCCGTCATCCACCCGGACCTGCTCACCAGCGGCGGCATCCTCGAGACCAAGAAGATCGGCGACATGGCTCAGGATCACGGCGTCGCCATGGCCATCCACATGGCCGAAAGTCCGATCGCCGCGATGGCCGCGGCGCATGTCGCGACCGCGACCGAGAACTTCATGGCGCTCGAATACCACTCCGCCGATGTCGAGTGGTGGGACGACATCGTCACAGGTCTCCCCAAGCCGCTGGTGAAGGATGGCTTCATAACCGTTCCGGACAAGCCGGGGTTGGGCATAGACGATGTGGTCGACGAGGTGATCAGCCGGCATCTGCAGCCCGGTGTCACGGGGATATGGCAATCGACCGAGCATTGGGACAATGAATATAGCTGGGACCGGACCTGGAGTTAGCCCAGGCCCTCTGCCCTCATTCCCCCCACAGGCTCACAGGGGCCGACGACCGACCATTCGTGTCGACATCTCCCAAGGGAGAGGCGAAGAAAGAAACGGACGAAACCATGATCTACGAACTGCGTATCTATGACTGCCTGCCGGGCAGGCTGCCGGCTTTGCTCAAGCGCTTTTCCGACCAAACGCTGGCCATCTGGGAGAGCCATGGCATCCGGCAAGCCGGGTTTTTCACCACGGCGATCGGCGAAAACAGCAATCGCCTCACCTATTTTCTCGCCTGGGGATCGCTGGCCGAGCGTGAGGCGAAATGGGCGGCTTTCGTCACCGATCCGGCATGGCACAAGGCCCGGGACGAGTCTGAGCGCGACGGGCAGATCATTGCCAATATCAGCAGCCAGTTGCTCACGCCGACAGCTTTCTCGTCTGTGAGATAGGACTGCGCCATGAAGATCACCGACCTCCGCTGCGCCGTCATCGGCAAGCACCCCATCGTTCGCGTCGTCACCGATGAGGGCCTCTATGGCCTGGGCGAAGTCGAGTTCACCAAAACCTACCTCAAGCCCTTTGTGCTGCATTTCCGCGAGGCGCTGATCGGCGAGGACCCGACCGACGTCGAGCGGGTGATGCTGAAGATCCGCCAGCGCGGTTCGTTCAAGCCCTATGGCGCGGCGGTGAGCGCCATCGAGCATGCGCTGTGGGACATTGCCGGCAAGGCCGCGGGCGTGCCGGTCTACAAACTGCTTGGCGGCAAGGTGCGCGACAAGGTGCGCGTCTACAACGGCTCGATCCGCCGCAAGCGCACGGGCGACCGGCCGGAGGACTACGCCGCCGACGTCAAATGGATGATGGAGCAGCCGCAGAACTTCTTCATGATCAAGCAGGGGATCTCGTTCCACTCCAACATGAAGGACACGATAGAAGGCTTCCACTACGGCGTGACGCAGAAGAAGGCGGGCTATCACGGCGCCATGGATCAGGGTGTGATCAGCGAGCGCGGTTTCAATCATATGCTCGACTGCGTGGCGGCGATGAAGGAAGTGCTGGGCGACAAGGTCAGCCTGGCGCTCGACTGCGGCCCGGGCTGGATGCTGCCCGATGCGATCAAGTTCGCTCGCGCGGTCGAGAAGTACAATCTGATGTGGCTCGAAGACATGCTGACCGGCGACTATGTGCCGTGGGTCAATCCGCAGGCCTATCGGGAACTGACCACCTCCACCTCGACGCCGATCCACACGGGCGAGCAGATCTATCTGCGCCACAATTTCAAGGAACTGATCGAGACGCAGGCGGTGCGCGTCATCGGCCCCGATCCCGCCGACATAGGCGGCATTGCCGAGCTCAAATGGGTCGCCGAGCACGCCTACATGCACTCGATCCTTATGGCGCCGCACGGCACCGCGAACGGCCTGCTCGGTCTCGGCGCGCTGATCAATGTCTGCGCAACCTTGCCGGCCAACTACATCGCCTTCGAGTACCCGAGCGCCTCCGACCCGTGGTGGGAGGATCTGGTGGTCGGCCTGCCGGCGCAGATCGTGAAGGACAGCATGGTGGATTTGCTGGAAGCGCCGGGGCTGGGACTCGATATCGACGCCGAAGCAGCCGGGAAGTATCTCAAGGAAGAGGATAAGGGCTTCTTCGACTGAGCCTTCCTCCGCCTCCTGCCTGAGGCATGTCTCCCGAAAGTGGGAACCGGTTTCGGGACAAAGATATGCGCAAGATCAAAAAAGCTGAAGCGTACGGAGCGAATCTGAAAGGTCGCGACGCGCTTTAAGGCGCGGCCGGCATCGTCGTGGTCGACGGCTCCATTCTCTTTTTCCTGCCGTGTCCGAAGCTTTAAAATTGTACTGCGATCCGTTACCGATCCTTAGGCATGGTTGAAACTGACCGGCGGCGTTAACGCCACGGTTGCGCTGCCTCTGCAATATTGCCGCCCGCACAAACATGCAAACGCAAGGGTGGGGCCTCCATGATCGACCAGATTCGCTCGCTGCTCGAGCAGCATCCGATGATTCCGCTAAATTTCGGCGCGCTCGCCGACGACGCCAATCTCTACGACGCGGGGCTGACCTCCTTCGCCTCGGTGCAGATGATGCTGGCGCTCGAAGAGGAATTCGACATCGAATTCCCCGAGACGATGCTGACGCGGCGCACCTTCTCTTCGCTCGCGAGCATCGCGGACGCCGTTTCGCAATTGACCCGCAAGGCGGCATAGAGTCATGAACGTGTTGAGAAAGATCGAGGCGGCTTCGCTCGCGCAGGCGCCGGAAGCCGCAACCGGACGCATGCGCCGCGTCGCCGAGATCGCCGCCGGCCATGCCGACCCCGTGGATAAGGAAGGCCGTTTCCCGGTAGAGACGATCGAGGCGCTGAAGCGCGAGCGGCTGCTCGGCGTGGCGATCCCGGTCGAGCTCGGCGGCGAGGGGCTCGGCACGATGCAGATCGCCGATCTCATCGTCCAGCTCGGCCAAGCCTGCGGCTCAAGCGCGATGATCTATGCCATGCACCAGATCAAGACGTCGAGCTTCGTCACTCATGGCGGCGCCAGCGACTGGCACCGCGCCTATATGCGGCGCATCGCCGACGAGCAGCTTCTGATGGCTTCCGCGACGACGGAGGCCGGCATCGGCGGCAACTTGCGCAATTCGATCTGCGCGGTCGAGGTTGTCGGCGGGCGCTTCGCGCTGACCAAGGAAGCCACCGTCATCTCCTACGGCAATTATGCCGACGCCATCCTCGCCACGGCGCGTCGCGCCCCCGATGCGGCAAGCTCCGATCAGGTGATGGTGGTGATCCCGGCCGATGGCAACCGCACGCTGGAACGCACGTCGGTGTGGGATACGCTCGGCATGCGCGGCACCTGCTCCGACGGTTTTCATCTCGTCGCCACGGGTGAGGCGACCCAGATATTCCCGAAGCCGTTTTCCGAGATCGCGGCGCAGTCGATGCTGGCCAGCTCGCACATCTTCTGGGCGGCGACCTGGTTCGGCATCGCCGCCGACGCCTTCAATCGGGCGCAGGCCTTCGTCAAGGCGGCGGCGCGCAAGCAGCCCGACGCCATGCCGCCGGGCGCGCTGAGGCTGGCCGAGGCGGCAGCCCTCTTGCAGGAGATGAAAGGGCACCTGACGGCCGCCATCCATCGTTTCGAGGCGGCCAAGGGCGACGACGACGCACTGTCTTCGATCGGCTTCGCCGCCGAGATCAACGCGCTGAAGGTCGCGGCCAGCGAGAAGGCAGGCGCCGTGGCGCGTCTGGCCATGCTGGTCAACGGCATCCTTGGCTACAAGAACGGCACTCCGTTCAGCGTCGGCCGGCATTTGCGCGACGTGACCTCGGCGCCGGTGATGATCTCCAACGACCGCATCCTTTCCAATACCGCGACGCTCATGCTGATGAGCCGCTTCGACACCGGCCTGGGGGGCTGAGATGGACGCCAAGACATTCGACTCCAAGTCGCTGCTCGACAGCCTGTTCGAGAACGGCATCCTGTTCGAATCCGGCATCGACGGCCTCTACGGCCGTTCGGGCACGTTCGAGGAAGTGATCGAGCGGTTCGAGCGTCTCGTCACCCGGCTCGGCGCGCCCGACAAGGCCACCCGCATCCATTTTCCGCCGGGCATGAGCCGTGCGACGCTGGAGAAGAGCGGCTACATGAAGAGCTTCCCGCAGCTTGCCGGCTGTGTGCATTCCTTCATGGGAGGCGAGCGGGAGCATGCGCAACTGCTCGGCATGATGGCCGATGGCGGGGACTGGACGGAGCTGCAGAAGGCGACGGACGTCGCGCTGACACCGGCCGCCTGCTACCCGCTCTATCCCACCGTCGCCGCGCGCGGCCCGGTGCCGGCGCAGGGCCTGCTGTTCGAGCTCTCGTCCTATTGCTTCCGCCACGAGCCGTCGAAGGACCCGGCGCGCATGCAGCTCTTCCGCATGCGCGAGTTCGTCAAGATCGGCACGGCCGAGCAGGTGCGCTCGTTCCGCGAAAGCTGGCTGAAGCGCGGCAAGGCGATGATCGAGTCGCTCGACCTGCCCTGCGAGGTCGATCTTGCCAACGACCCGTTCTTCGGCCGCGGCGGCAAGATGATGGCCAACAACCAGCGCGACCAGGGCCTGAAATTCGAGCTGCTGATCCCGGTGACCAGCATCGAGAAGCCGACCGCCTGTTTGAGCTTCAATTATCACCAGGACCATTTTGGCCGGACCTGGGGCCTGAAGTTCGCCGACGGGGAGTTCTGCCATTCGGCCTGCGTCGGCTTCGGGCTGGAGCGTGTGGCGCTGGCGCTGTTCCGCCATCACGGGCCGGACGCGGACGCCTGGCCGGCGGCGGTCCGCGACGTGCTGTGGAGCGTGTGATATGCTGAGAGCTATCGCGGGCCTCGATCCGGCCAGCTACCGGCCGCACCGGCTGCACGATCCGAACAGGCGTTGGCCGCAGACGAACTGCTATGTCGATCTCCTGATCGAGGTGCTGCACGCGACCGGCCACGATCCGGTCGCGGCGCTCGGCTTCACCGTGGCGCAGGACTTCGAGGGCGATCAGTTCACCTTCTTCAAGTTCCCGATCGCCGACCTGCAGAGGCTGGCGGGGCTGGACATCCAGGAACTGGCGGTCTTCGACCGGCTGGAGACGCATGTGCTTGCGCAAGTCGAACTCGGCCGGCTGCCGCTGGTCGAGGTCGACGCCTTCTACCTGCCCGACACCAAGGGCATCACCTATCGCAGCGGCCATTCCAAGACCACGGTCGGCATCAATGCGCTCGACCCCAAGGGGCGGCAGATGCGCTACTTCCACAATGACGGCTACTTCGCGCTCGAGGGCGAAGACTATGACGGCATCTTCGGCCAATGGGATGATAAGTCGGGGGACGGTGTGTCGGCCGGCGGCCTGCCGCTGTTTCCTTACGCGGAATTCGTGAAGCTCGACGCCACGCGCCCGGCCCGTGATGCGTTCGGGACCGCGGCGGCGCTGCTTGCGCATCACCTGAAGCGGCGGCCGAAGCGCAATCCGCTCGGCGCCTATGCGGCGGCGTTCGGCCGCCACGCTGAAACGCTGGTGACGCGCTCGCCGGACTATTTCCACACCTATGCCTTCAACACGCTGCGGCAGGTCGGCGCGAATTTCGAACTCCTCGGCAGTCATCTCGAATGGCTGGGGCAGCACGGCGAAACCTGCCTCGCCGAGGCGGCGCAAGCCGCCGGCGACATTGCCGATGGCGCCAAGGTCATGCAGTTCAAGCTCGCCCGCGCGATGGCGCGGCAGCGCTTCGACGGGTTGGCCGAGGCGATCGCGCCAATGGCACAGGCCTACGACACGGTGATGGACGTGCTGGACGCCCGCATGGCGGGTGTCGCCTCCAAGGCGGCCTAGCGGACCGGCCGAGGCGCATTTGAGCATAGGTGGGGGAATGGACGCCACGGTGTCGATCGCCGGCTCTGCCGAGTTGCTGGACCGGGATTGGCGGATGGCCATCTCGGCGGCCGGCGCCTGGGCGTTGCCGCATGATATCGACGCAAACGCCGAATGGCTGGACGCGGCCTGTCCCGGCACGGCTGCCGGCACACTGGAAAAACATGGCCGCTGGGACCGCAAGCAGCCGACCCCGCTGCACGACCGCGATGTCTGGTACAGCCGCAGGCTCGATGCGACCGGTCCGGTGCGGCTTGTATTCGAGGGTCTGGCGACTGTGGCCGAGGTCTGGCTTGACGACCGGCTGCTGCTCACCTCGACCTCGATGTTCGAGCGCCATGAGGCAGCGGTAGTCCTTTCAGGCGGCGAGCGTCTCGCCATCGCCTTACGCAGCCTCGACCGCCATCTGGAAACGGCGACCGGTCCACGCGCCCGCTGGCGTCCCCGCATGATCGACGATCAGCGGCTTCGGTTGGTGCGCACGACCCTGATCGGCCATATGCCGGGCTGGTGTCCGAACTTCGAGGTCGTCGGGCCGTGGCGTCCCGTCAGGTTGATCCGCGAGAATGGCTGGCAGCGCATCCTCGATGCCGACATGCGCGCCAGGCTCGACGGTACGACCGGGCATCTTGCCGTTGCGATCACTCTCGCTGAACCCTTCGACGATACGCAAACGGCGCATGTCAGCTGCGCTGGAGTGCGCGCGCGCCTCAAGGTCGAGGCACCCACCCGGCTGACGGCGGAATTGGCCATTGCCGATGTCGCCCCATGGTGGCCGAACAGTCATGGCGAGCCGGCGCTGCACGAAGTGATGGCGACGCTCGGTACTGTGCGCAGCCGGCTCGGCCGGGTCGGGTTCCGCCGCATCGAGATCGATCGCGGCGCCGACGGGCGCGATTTCCGCCTGATCGTCAACGGCGCGCCGGTGTTCTGCCGTGGCGCGGTCTGGACGCCGTCCGATCCTGTGCGGCTGCCATGCGGGCGGACCGAAATTGAGCCCGACCTCGACCTCGCGCGCCGCGCCGGCGTCAACATGCTGCGGGTCGGCGGCACCTTCGCCTACGAGGGCGATGCCTTCCACGAGCTGTGCGACGAGATGGGCATTCTCGTCTGGCAGGACCTGATGCTCGCCAATTTCGACTATCCGGCGAAAAGCGAGGCCTGGCGGGCGGCGCTCTCGCGCGAGGTGGACAACCTGTTGAAGCGGCTTCGGCATTCGCCGTCGCTGGCGGTGCTGTGCGGCGGCAGCGAGGTGGCGCAACAGGCTGCGATGCTCGGCATGCCGGCGGCGATGGATCCGACACCCTGGTTCGACGATGTCGTGCGTCCGGTCGCGCAGGCGATCCTGCCCGATCTGACGCTGGTGTCCTCGTCGCCTTCCGGCGGCAGCTTGCCCTTTGCCGCGGATGGCGGCCCGACGCATTACTATGGCGTCGGCGCCTATTGCCGGCCGCTGGAGGACGCACGCCGCGCGGAAGTGCGTTTCGCCAGCGAATGCCTCGCCTTCGCCAACGTGCCGGAACAGGCGACGCTGGATGAGCATCTGCCCGTTCCGCCCAGCCACGATCCGCGCTGGAAGGCCGGCGTGCCGCGCGACGCAGGTGCGTCCTGGGATTTCGAGGATGTGCGCGAGCATTATCTGGAGGCGCTGTTCGGCGTCGATGCGCGCCGGCTGCGCATGGAGGATCCGGCGCGCTATCTCGACGTCTCGCGCGCCGTCACCGCCGAGTTGGTCGAGCGCACGATCGATGAATGGCGCAGACCAGCCTCGCCGACGGCGGGTGCGCTGCTGTTCTTCTGGAAGGATCTGCGCCCGGGCGCAGGGTGGGGCATCGTCGATTCCACCGGTCGGCCGAAATCGGTCTGGCATGCGCTGAGGCGCGCCTTCGCGCCGCTCAGGCTGACGCTGAGCGACGAGGGCGTCAACGGGCTGGGCGTCCATCTCGTCAATGACGGGGCGAAGGCCGTCGAGGCGACGCTGTCGCTTGCCTGTCTGCGCGATGGCGTCACCCCTGTGGTGAGCGCGCGCCAGCCGGTCACCCTGCAGGCGCGCGGGGCGCGGTCCCTGTCGGCGTTCTCTCTGCTCGGCGCCTTCTTCGATCTGTCTTATGCCTATCGCTTCGGCCCGGCGGGCCACGAGGTAACCGTGGCAAGGCTTGAAGGCGGTGACGGCGAGATCCTGGCCGAAGCCTTTCATGTGCTTCCCGGTGCCATGATCGCGCGACGCGATGTCGGCCTGTCGGCGCGGTTGGTGCGCGCGAAAGACGGCTGGCGCCTGCGGCTCGCCTGCAGGCGGGCCGCCTATCACATCGCCATCAGGGATGGGCTGTTCCTCCCACGCGAGAACGGCTTCCACCTGATGCCGGGTGCGATGAAGGAAATTGGCCTTGACGGGCCGGCCTCGTCCACGCCGGCCGGCATCGTGACGGCGCTGAATAGCGATCGCGAGGTGGCCTACGATGCGCCGCAAGCGGCCGACAATTCAGAAATTGGGGCAGAGATCACGCGGGCGCTGGAGCCCACCGGGAGCATGGCATGAGGGGGATAGTCTTCGCCGACACGATCGGCTGGCTTCATGAAGGCAAGGGCAGCGAACGGCGTGGTCGGGGTGTCGTCATCGCCGGGGCGCTTGGCCACGAGGACCTGTGCAGCCGGCGTTTCCTGAGGCTGCTGGCCGACAAGTCGGCCGAAAACGATCTGCCGGCGCTGCAGTTCGACTATCCCGGCTGCGGCAACGCCGCCGGGGATCATTCAACGCCCGGTCAGGTGCAACGGTGGACGGAGAGCATAGGGGCCGCGATCGATCGGCTGAAACGGGATTGCGGCGTGGCGGACGTCATTTTGGTCGGCTTCCGGCTCGGCGCTCTGCTGGCGCCGCTGGCGGCGGCCGGACGAGACGACGTGGCCGGTCTCGTGTTGCTCGCGCCGCCGTCCTCCGGCAAGGCCTATGTCCGCGAGATCACGGCCATGTCGCGCATGATCGACGCGCCGCTGGCCAGCCGTTCGGCGGGCGAAGGGGTTTTCACCGAGGGGCGCGAGGCCGCCGGCTTCCGGATTTCGCATGAGACGCTAGGCGATCTTTCGGCGCTCGACTGGCGGCAGGCTGCGGCAAGCCTTCAATCCCTGCCGATGCTGGTGCTTACAAACGGCAAGCCGCTTGCCGCCGACGAAATTCATGGGGGAGGTGCGGGGCCTGCGGATATCACCACCGCCGAGTTCGATGGCTATCCTCTCTTGATGTGCGACCCGACCGCCAACCGGATTCCGGCCGCCGTTCTTGATCGCTGCGCAGCCTGGATGGCCGGCCATGCAGGCGAAGCGGTCGCGGCAAAGGCCACGCCGCGGGCTGCGTCGGAGACCCTGGACGGTCCGCACTACACGGAAAAGCCGGTCCTGATCGGACCGGAGCCGATGATCTGCGGCGTGCTTTGCCGGCCGCGCCGACGCCAGACTGGGGCCGAGCCGGTGATCTTTCTCAATGCCGGCGGCGTGCCGCATGTCGGCTGGGCGCGTGGCACGGTGGAATGGGCGCGAGACCTGGCGGCGGAAGGCGTCGCTTCGCTGCGCGTCGACCTGCCCGGACTTGGCCTCAGCGATCAGACCGAGGAAGGGCGCCTGTTCCTCTATGACGGGCGTACGCGCCATGACGTGAGCCGCGCGATCGACTGGATGGAACGAGCCGGCTACCCCACCGTCGGTTTGGTCGGCACCTGCGCGGGCGCATACCAGGCTTTTCACGCCGCACGGGCCGATCGGCGGGTGCGGACGCTGACCATGATCAACCCGCTCTGCTTCGCCTGGAACAGTTCCTACGCGCTGGAGATGGCGGTCTGGAAGACTTACGAGACGTCCAAGGCCGTGCGCGGGCAGAACGCCGCCATGCGCGAGAGCGGCAAGCCGGACGCCTCGACATGGCGCGGGATCGCTTCTCGCCGCGCCCGGCTGATTGTGCGGCGCGGGCTGGAGGCGATCAAGTCGACATTGTCGATGCTGCATCCGGCCGCGCTGCTGGGACAGCACCGGGTGGAACGCTGGATGCGCGACCTTTGCGGCCGGGGCGTGCGGGTTCTCATGGTGACCTCGGAAGGCGACCTTGCCCTGAAGGAGATCGCCCGCCATTTCGGGTCCGAGGAAGAGCGGCTCGACAGCATTAGTGGCGTGACCAGGGTCTCGCTGCCGAATGCCGACCACACGCTGACGCCGTATCACGCGCGGCGTGCCGTGATCGCCCGCCTGATCGATCATGGCGTCAGGCGTGACGGCTACGCTCGTTCCGAGCCGATGCACGCGATGGCCAGCCCGTCCTTCCAGGCACCATAGGACGTACTGAATTGTGCGATGAGGTGATCCCAGCCAACGGTACCATCGATTTCCTGTCGGTCACGTCGCTTTGCCGACCACCGCGTCCATGCCCATCTCTTCCTCGGAAATGTCGTCGAACGAGGCGTAGTTCATGTTGTAGAGCCGGGCGTAGAGGCCTTTTCGTTCCATCAATTGCTCGTGGTTGCCGCTTTCGACGATCTCGCCGTTCTGCAGCACGATGATGCGGTCGGCGCCGCGGATGGTGGCCAGCCGGTGGGCGATGACGAGCCCGGTTCGCCCTTCCAGCAGTTTTGTCAGCGCCTTCTGGATCAGCATCTCGGTGTAGGAATCGATGCTGGCCGTGGCCTCGTCGAGCACCAGGATCTTGGCGTCGGCCACCAGCGCCCGCGCGAAACTGATCAGCTGGCGCTGGCCGAGCGAGAGATTGCCGCCGCGCTGCTCGAGCTCGGTGTCGTAGCCGTCGGGCAAGTGCTCGATGAAATCGTGCGCGCCAACGGCTTTCGCCGCGCGAACCACGTTCTCGCGGGAGGCACCGGTCTTGTGATAGCGAATGTTCTCCAGCACCGTTCCGGAAAACAGGAAGGGCTCCTGCAGGACCATTGCCATCTGTTCGCCAAGCGAATCCTGCGTCAGGTCGCGCACGTCGTGTCCGCCGACCAGAACCTGGCCCGACCACACGTCGTAGAACCGGTGCGCCAGCGCCATGGAGCTCGACTTGCCCGATCCGGTCGGACCGACCAGCGCGACCGTCTCGCCAGGACTGACGCGGAAGCTGACATTCTTCAGCACCGGCTGGTTCCGCCGGTAGCCGAAGGAGACGTTCTTGAACTCGACCGAGCCGTCCATGTCGCGCGACAGCGCCACCGCGCCTTGCCTGTCGCTGACGTCCACCGGCACGTCGAGCACTTCGGAGATGCGTTGGCCCGAGGCCATGGCGCGTTGCATGACGCTATACTGCATGGTGAGCGAGCGGATGGGGTCGAAGAAGCGCTGGATGTAGAACAGGAACGCCACCATGACGCCGACGTCGAGGCCGTGCGACAGCACCATCGAGCCGCCGACGACGATGACCGTCGCCATGGCGATCCCGGTAAGCGTGTCGACGATCGGCACCATCACCTGCGCGTATTTGGCCGACCTCAGATGGGCCTTGAGATTGGCCAGAACCTTCTCGTCATAGAGGTCGAAATTGACGTGCTGGCGCTTGAGGCTTTGCACGGTGCGCACGCCGTGAATGCCTTCGGCCAGCGCCCCGTTGGCGATCGAGTTGGTCTCATGCGCGGCCATGAAGGCGACCTTGGCGCGCGGCAGCCAGAACAGTCGAACGATGAACAGCATCGGCATGGTCGACAGCGTCAGCAGGCCGAGCCGAAAATCCAGCCACAAAAGGACGCTGACGATCCCGAACAAAAGCACGATGTCGCCCACCGACATGACCGACGTTTCGAGGAACTCCTGCATCGAATTGATGTCGCCCTGCAGGCGCGACATCAGCCTTCCGACCTCGGTCTTGTCCATGAAACTCAGCGAGACCCGCTGCAGATGGCCGAACATGGCGCGGCGCAGGTCGGAAAGCACGTTCTCGGCCACCTTGCCGACGACGCTCTCCTGCACATAGCTGGCTGCATAGTTCACAAGGATGACCGCCGCGAAAGCGCCGGTCGCCCAGGCCATCACCGACCTGTCGAGCCTGCCCGCCGCCATGCCGTGATCGATGGCGTAGCGGATGACCAGCGGGATCGTCAGTTGCGTCAGCGTGAACACCAGCACCGCCGCGACCGAGATGAAGATCCGGGTCCGGTACGGTCTGACGAAGTCCCAGATGCGCCGCACGACGCGCGGATCGTAGGCCTTGCCGAAGACCTCTTCCTCGTCGCGGTGCGAGCCGACGACTGCCTTTGCCGGCCGGCCGCTTGTGTCTTCCTTCTCGTCGTCGCGCGGGTCCGACATCACGCGGCTCCTTGTGCGGTATCGTCGGGCCGCAGCTGCAGGTCGTAGAGCGCACGGTAGCGCCCGCCGAGCGCCAGCAGTTCCTCATGCGTGCCGCGCTCGACGATCCTGCCGCCCTCGACGAATAGAATCTGGTCGGCATGCATCAGCGAGCTCAGCCGGTGCGAGATGATGAGCGTCACGCGGTCCTTGGCGAAGCGCTTCATTGCCGCCCGGATCCGCTGTTCGGTGCCGGCATCGATGGCTGCGGTGGAATCGTCGAAGACCAGCACCGAAGGCCTGAGCATCAGGCTGCGGGCGATGGTCAGGCGCTGCCGCTGGCCTCCCGAAAGCGACGCGCCGCGTTCGCCGACGACCGTGGTGTAGCCGGCCGGAAGTCCGATGATGTAGTTGTGCAGCTGGGCGGACTCGGCCGCTCTCTCGATGCGGGTCTCGCGCGCCCAGGGATTGCCGTAGGCGATGTTATTCTCGATCGAGGTCGTGAACAGGAAGGCGTCCTGCTGCACGACGCCGACCGCCTTGCGCAACGACTGCAGCGTGACCTTGCGGATGTCCTGGCCATCGATGGTGATGGTGCCCGAGCTCACATCGTAGAAGCGCGGGATCAAATGCGCGATGGTCGACTTGCCGCTGCCGGGCGGGCCGACGATGCCGATGGTCTGGCCGGGCCTGGCCTCGAAGGAAATGCCGGTCAATGTCGGGCGTCCCGAGCCCGGATAATGGAAGCTGACATCGTCGAAGCGCAGCACGCCTTCGGTGACGACGAGGTCCCTGGCGCCGGGCGCGTCCTGGATGTCGAGCTCGGTGTCGAGCAACTCGAACAGCCGCGTGCCGCAGGTCGAGGCGCGGGCGAACGAGTTGACCATCAGGCCGAGCTGGCGCACCGGCATCTGCAGGATGGTCATGAAGGTGAGGAACTGTGCCAGCGTGCCGACGCTGATTTGGCCCGATATCACCTTCTGGCCGCCGAACCAGAGCACGAGGCCCATGGCCGCCAGGAACGAGAAGTTCATGGCGCTGGTGTTGCTGACGCGGATATCGACGCGCTGGTTGGCGAGATCGAGCGCATCCTGCTTGGCGCGGTCGAATTTTTCCAGCTCGTGCCGTTGCGCCGCGAAAGCGCGCACGACACGGATGCCGCCGAGGTTCTCGTCCATGACCCGGCTCAGCACCGACAGGCGCTGCTGCAGCGTCAGCCAGGTGCTGCGTAGTCTGAGTTGGGTGACGGATGATCGCCAGGCGACGAAAGGCACGAAGCTCAGGCTGAGCAGCCCGAGCACGAGATCTGTGCTGATCAGGAGATAGGCGCCGACGCCGATCAGCACGCCGAGCAGGACCACGCGCAAGACGCCGGTGGAAAAGAACATGCGCACGCCGTCGAGATCGAGCAGGCCGAGCGTGATCAGATCGCCGGTATGGACCCTGTCGTGGAAGGCAAAGCTCAGGCGCTGGATCTTTTCATAGAAGGCCAGGCGCAATTCATAGCCGGTCTGATGGCCGACGGCCTCGCCATAGTAGTTCTGCGCCATGGTGAACAGACCGCGCAGGACGCTGACGACCAAAAGTGTCAGGGCGGTGTTCCAAAGCGCGTGCTGCGCGGCGGTGCCGGCGCCTTCGGCCATCACGCCTTGCGCCTGATCGATGGCGCGCCCCAGCAGGCGCGGAATGAGAAGCTGCAGCGTCGCGGCAATGAAGGTCGAAACGATGGTGATCGCAACTTGCCAGGGATGGCGCAGCGTCATCCGCATGATGCGCAGCAGGGTGCTGAGACCCTTTCCCCAGGAGGCTTCCGCCACATGGGCAAACGATCTGCCGCGCTCCGGCGCGCTGTTTTTTGCTTCCGTGTGCAAAGGAAAATACCCAAACAAATCCGAACATTAGCCCGGGCGAATGAAGCAGACTCAGTTGAAGCAGCGCGATGTTACGCGTGCCCGACTTGACCGTTCAAGGGCCAATGGCGGCGTCCCATCTGTGCCTGGCGAACGCGGCCATGGGCGTGTGACCCGATGGTTGCCCGCCCACCTGACGCGACGGAAAGAAGCAGGACCGCGAGCGGAGTCGACATTGTGTGAGGATATCACTATATACCGGCGGCTTTCGGTTTCTCGCCCTCTGGCTACGCCTGCGAGATTACCGTGAATGCGGTGCGTGTTGTGACGGAAATCGGTCGAAAAACCGGGAAAAAGCAAACAGAAACAATAGCGCGGATTTTTGACGATCCTGGCCAAAGCATCATCATCCTCAACGATCTGAACGTGCGCCTCGAACCTTTCCAATCCTTCGGCTGTGTGAACCTCGGGCAAGACGTCTTGCCGGTCGAGGCCGACTCGGTTCGAATGCAGTATGTATCCCTTGGCGGGATGTGGGCGTTCATGACTACCAACCGGCATTGCCGTTAGGGAAGAAGCAGTATGAGTGAACATGCCATCGAGTTCTTGCGCGGGTGGATTGGCGAGAAGGTCCAGTGCCAGCATTCGCCGCTCAGGATCGAGAAGCAGGCCGAAACCCTCGCCAAGGAGTGCTGCGCCAAGGCCGCCGAGGAAGGCATTCTGCTGGAAGACATCCAGGAAGAAGTCGGCGACATCCAGGAACTGATCGCCTCGCGGCTCGAGGAAGTCGCCGAAGAGAACGCGCACGAAACCAAGTCGGACAAGCCGTCCGAGTAAGACACCGGCGAGCCCGGTATTCCTCTGCGATGACCTCAGCCGGGCGTCCGGCTTAGAGCAATTCCAGGAAAAGTGTGTAACGGTTTTCCGTGCGGAATTGCGTCAAAACAAAGAGATAGAGCGGCTCGCCGTTTCCGTGAAACGGTGAAACGCTCTAGCCGAAATTGTCCTTGAGCCACTCCTTTGGCAGCGCCGGCACGAAATTGCCGTCGCGCCCCGTCATGTCCTCGTTGGCGACCAGCGCGTTGAGGATTGCTTCCTCCACCCCTCGCACCACGGCATCGAAGAACGGGTCGATATCGACATCCGGGATGAAATCCGCATGGGCAATGCTGCCTGAAGCCGCCAGCGCGGCCTCGGGATTGGCGGTCGAGAAGGCGAGAAAGATGTCGCCCGAGCTGTGGTAGCCGTAGCCGCCGGTCAGAGCTATGCCGAGCGGCACGCGCCGGGCGAGGCGCTTCATCTGATGCGGCAGGAACGGTGCGTCGGTGGCGACGATGGCGATGATCGAGCCCTTTTCGGCGCGAGGCGTGGCTTCGCGGACCGCCGGCTCGGTGAGTTCCGCTCCGGCGCGCCGGCCGCGAATGGTGAAATTATGCCGCCTGCCGAAATTGGCCTGCACGAAAACGCCGAGCGTGTAGCTTCTGTCCTGCCATTCGACGATGCGAGAGGCCGTGCCGGATCCGGCCTTGAAGCCGAAGCTGATCATGCCGGTGCCGCCGCCGACGCTGCCTTCCTCGATGGCGCCGGTCGTTGCGCCGTCGAGCGCCGAGGCGACATGCTCGAAGTTGACATGATGGCCGTTGATGTCGTTGAGGAAACCATCATAGGTTTCCGCCGCCACCGGCAGGCCCCAGGCGCTGTCGAGCGCCGCCGGCAGCACCCGGCTCATCCAGCGCAGCGTGCCGTCGCGGGTGAGGCCGCAGGAATGGGTGTTGGTGATGGTGATCGGCAGGTTGAAGGCGCCGGTCTCCTCGATGATGTGCGTGCCGGTCAGCTCGCCATTGCCGTTCTGGCTGAATACGCCGGCAAACACCGGCGTCCCAAGCTCGCCTCGCGGCCTTGGCAGGATAGCGGTCACGCCGGTGCGCACCGGTCCTGTCCCGACTTGCAGCGGGCCGTTGCCGGCAATCAGCGTCGTGTAGCCGACCGTGACGCCCGGCACGTCGGTGATTGAGTTGAAGCGGCCGGGCGTGCCGTCCAATGCGATGTTGAACGAGCGCAGGCGCGGCTTGCCCGATGGCGTGCGAATATGCGGGTCGTCGGTGCTCATCCTGTCCTCAGAACAATGAGCCCTGGTTGCCGGGCTCCTTGCCCTTGCCGGACGGCTTGGCGGCGAGCTTCGGCCGCGCCCCGCCGCTGGTAGCGATGGCCTCGGCCTTGCCGTCGGCGAATTCCAGCTGCAGCGCAGCGCCCGGCGCCAACTCCGCGACGCTCTTGATGACGCCGCCGTCGGCGTCCTTGACCAGCGCGAAGCCGCGCGCCAGCACGGCCTTGTGCGAGAGGGTGGCGAGCAGCCGGTCGGCCTGGGTGAGGGCGGCGCGCAGACGGTCCAGCCGCCGCTCCATCGCCTGCTCCTGGCGGCGGGTCAGCCCGGCCAGCGTGTCGGCCTGCAGCTTCTGCCGCCTGACGATCGGCGCCGGCGATAGTCTGAGCGATGTGCGCTGGAAGCGCGCCCGGCCTTGGCGCACGATGGCGAAGAAGGCGGCGCGAGCACGCGCAATGTCGCGGCCGGTCAGCGTGCGCGTCTCGTTGAGGCGGCGCGACAAGGTTGCAGGCGTCAGCCGCTGCCGATCCAGCCTCGCGCGCTTGCGCTCGATGCTCACTGTCAGGCCACGACCGAGCCGGCTGGTCGCCTCGTCGAAGCGGCGGCGCGGCAGCGCCAGCAGCTGGTCGGGCGAGGGCAGAGCCCGCGCCGCGGCGCGCACCGCCTGGCGCTTGCGATCCAGGTGCCGCGAGGTGCAGGCATTGTGCCGCGCTCCGAGGCTCGCCAGCGTCGCTTCGAGCTCGGCCTTGACGGGCACGGCGATCTCTGCGGCGCCCGTCGGCGTCGGCGCGCGCATGTCGGCGGTGAAGTCGATCAACGTCCAATCGGTCTCGTGCCCGACGGCCGAGACGATTGGAATGCGCGAGGCCGCGACGGCGCGCGCCAGCCCTTCGTCGTTGAAGCCCCAAAGGTCCTCGAGACTGCCGCCGCCGCGCGCCACGATCAGCAGGTCGGGCTGGCGGATGGGGCCGTCCCAGGTGAGTGCATTGAAGCCATTGACGGCGGCGGTGACTTCCTTGGCGGTCGTATCGCCTTGCACTCTCACCGGCCAGACCAGCACGGTGAGCGGAAAGCGGTCCTTGATGCGGTGGATGATGTCGCGGATGACTGAACCCGTGGGCGAGGTGACGACGCCGATGACTTGAGGCATGAACGGCAGCCGCCGCTTGCGACCGGCATCGAACAGGCCTTCGGCCTGCAGCCGCCGCTTGCGCTCCTCCAGCAGCGCCATCAGCGCGCCGGCGCCCGCCGGCTCGAGATTGTCGATGACGATCTGGTAGTTGGATTTGCCGGGATAGGTCGTCAGCCTGCCGCTGGCGATCACTTCCATGCCTTCCTCAGGCCGGAACTTCAGCCGTGCCATCGTCGTCTTCCAGACCACGGCGTCGATCCGCGCGCGGTCGTCCTTCAGCGCGAAATAGGCGTGGCCGGAGGAATGCGGACCGCGATAGCCGGAAATCTCGCCACGCACCCGCACATTGCCGAAAGCATCCTCGACCGTGCGCTTCAGTGCGCCGGAAATCTCGCTCACCGTATATTCGGTGGCGTTGCTGCGTGATTCGGTTGCTGCTTCACTCATCGCGTGATTGGGGGACGCTTATCGGCCTGCGTCAAGGCGCGGAGCAATCCTCGCTAATATTATAACGCGATCTTAAGCCCGATTTGCTTTGACTGGCGGCAGGAGAGCCGGCCGGGGACGCATGAGCGCACGCAACAACAGCAGCCCGTTGACGCATCAAGTCACGCTGACCGTGCTGACGCTTGCCGCTTTCGCGCTGGCCATGGTCGTCGGCTTCGGCTTTTACGCCGCCTCTCAGGCCGACAATGCCTCGCTCGTACATCAGAAGATGTTCATCGCCGATGGCCTCAAGGATCAGATCGCGGCAGTCGAGCGAGAGCAGGAAAGCGTAACCGTCTGGGACGATTCCGTCACCAATGTCAGGGCCGGCAATCAGAGCTGGATTGAAGAGAACCTCAGCGTCTGGATGTATACCTATTACGGTCACAACCGCGTCTACATTCTCGATGCCGCTGACCGTCCCATCCACGCCATGCAGGAAGGCAAGGTGGTCGATCCGTCCGCCTTTGGAGATGACGAGCCTGCCTTGCAGCCATCCATCGAGAAGCTGCGCCGCATGCTGGCTGAGCGGCCGAAGGCCGATGCGTCCGGTCAGACGGCCAACATGGTCGCGGAGGACCTAGTGTCGTTTGCCGGCAAGCCGGCGATCCTGAGCGTCATGCCGCTGGTGCCGAGCACGGACCGGGTCACGCAGGCGCCCGGCACCGAATATCTGCATGTGTCGGTGGAGTTCATCAACGACGCCGTCATCAACAAGATCGCCAAAAAATACCTGCTCGACGGCGCGCGCCTCATGCCGCTGTCGCAACCGGTCGGCGCGGCCGCCGTTCCGCTGGTCGATTCCCGCGGCGTCATTCTCGGCTATATCGGCTGGGGCCAGGAACGGCCCGGCCTCACCCTGGTGCGCGAGATGGCGCCGTCGCTGGGCTTGGCGCTGCTGGTGGCGGCCGGTGTTCTGACTTTCCTGCTGCGCAGGCTCCGCCGCGCCTCGTCGGCGCTGCAGACCAGCCAGGATGAAGCGCAATATCTCGCCTTCCACGACACGCTCACCGGTCTGCCCAACCGGGCTTTGTTCGAGGACCGCCTGCGGCGGGCTCTGCTCAGGGCCAGCCAGGACATGACGGTTCACGACATGGGAAGGGTGGCGCTGCTCTATCTCGATCTCGACCGCTTTAAGCATATCAATGACACGCTCGGCCATCCTGCGGGGGATGAGCTGGTGCGTCAGACGGCGGCCAGGCTACAGCACACCGTTCGCGAGGTGGATACCGTGGCGCGGCTGGGCGGCGACGAGTTCGCGCTGATCCTCGTCGATATCCGCGATGTCCGTGCCGCCGAGGATGTCGCCGAGCGGCTGTTGCAGAAGTTGCAGGAGCCGTTCAAGCTCGTGGAGGATCAGGTCTTCGTCAGCGCCTCGATCGGCATCGCGCTATCGGCCGGCGGCGAAACCGATGCCGACGATCTGCTGCGCAAGGCCGACATCGCGCTTTACGAAGCCAAGAAGAATGGCCGAGGCCGGCATCAGATCTTCGCCGGCAACATGGACGACTTGCTCTTGCGCAAGCGCAAGGTCGAGACCGAGCTTCGCAAGGCCCTCGACGGCGGGACCGGCATCAGGCTCGCCTACCAGCCGGTCTTCGCGGCGAACGGCAAGACGATCCTCGGCGCGGAGGCGCTGATCCGCTGGGGGCATGACGTGCATGGCGCATTGCCGGCTGCGCAGTTCATCGCCATCGCCGAGGAGCGCGGCATGATCGGCCAACTCGGCGCATGGGTGCTGCAGGAGGCCTGCCGCTTCGCCGTGCGGACCGACTTGCCGTGGCTCGCCGTCAACGTGTCGCCGCTGCAGTTGCGCGACGCCGGCTTTCCCGAACAAGTCGCCTTGATCCTTGCCGACACCGGGCTGGCGCCGCAGCGCCTGCAGTTCGAGATCACCGAAAGCGTGCTTCTGGACAACAGCGATGCTTCGAGGGCGGCTCTGGCCAGCTTGCGCCAGTTGGGCGTCGGCATCGTTCTGGACGATTTCGGTACCGGCTATTCGTCGCTGAGCTACCTGCGCCGCCACGCCATCGACAAGCTCAAGATAGACCGTTCCTTCGTGCGTCTTCTCGATGGCGACGGCAACTCGGCGGCGATCGTCAAGGCGCTGATCGATCTCGCCGTCGCGCTCGGGGTCGACGTCACCGCCGAGGGCGTGGAGACCGAGGCGCAGAAGATGCTGCTGGTCGCCATGGGTTGCCGGCAACTGCAGGGCTATTTCCTGTCGCCTCCGCTCGATCCGGTGCAACTGCTAGGCCTCTCCGGTCTGGCTTCGTCGGACGAGGTCGAGCCGGCCGCCGCTCGCGCTTGACCCTACCAGCCGGGCAGGATCTGGCTGGGCTTGGTCCGCTTCATCTTGGCATAGGCGAGGGCGGCGAAGTCGAAGCTTCCCGTCTCTTCGCCGACCGGCACGGAAATGTTGTCGAGGCTTTCCGCGATGTGCCTGGCTAGCGCATCGACGATCTCGGGCTGCGAGGTCTGGCCGCGCATGATGCCGATGCGGCAATCGGGCAACGTGTCGAACCCGTCGGCTTCGCCAAGCACGCGCATGCCTGGCCTGAGCGCGCATTCCGGCAGCACCGAGATGGCGAGGCCTGAAAGCACGGCGGCGGTGATCACGGTGGCCGAGAAGCTGGAGAACAGCACGCGATATTCGCGATTCTGCCGGTCGAGCACGTCGACGGCCGCGCGCCGCCAGATGCAGTTCGGCCGGCCGAACGCCATCGGCAGGATTTCCTGCTCATGCGTGGCGTGGTTGGCCGAGGTGACCCACAAAAGCGGCTCGCGCCGCACCACTTCCGACTGGCCGCGCGTGTCGTTGTGCGTCACCAGCGCGAGATCGAGATTGCCGCGCTTGATGTGCTCGACCAGCCCCGGCGTCGGCTCGCAGATGACTGTGAGCTCCACACGCGGATTGGAGCGCGAGAAGCGCGCCATGATCTCGGGCAGGAAGCGGTCGGCATAGTCGTCCGGCGTGCCGATACGGATGGTGCCCTCGAGCCGCTGGTCGTCGAAGGCCGCGAGCGTCTCGCGGTTGAGGTAGATCAGCCGCCTCGCATAGGAAAGCAGCCTGTCGCCTTCCTCGGTCAGCTTGTTGGTGCGGCCGTCCTTTTCGAACAGCGGCTTGCCGATCCGTTCCTCCAGCCGGCGCATCTGCATCGACACCGCCGACTGCGTCCGATGCACCTCTTCGGCTGCCCGCGTGAAGCTTCCGGTGTCGGCGATCGAGATGAAGGTCTGCAACTGATCGAGATCGAGAGGCGCTTTCATCGGTCAAACCCATCATTGATGTTGATGCTACAGATTAAAAACATTCGTTGGATTAATCAATCACGTGATGGCAAATTGGCATCGTCCACATGAAAGCATGTGAATGGAATCCGGAACGGCGCTCCTCCCAGGCGCCGTTTGGCCGGTTTCGTCCGCTCGACTCCTGAAGGAGAGACTGACATGATCACGATCGAATTCGCCTCCGAGACCCCGCGCATCACCACGCGTCCGGCCGTTGCGACGCGCGTGCTCAATGCAGTCGCCGACGCCTTTCGCGCCTGGAAAAACCGCCGCGCCTTCTATCGCCTCGGGGAGATGTCGGATGCCGAGCTTGCCGATATCGGCCTGACCCGCGCCGATCTCCATGTCGCCGTCGCCGTGCCTTTCGGCCGCGATCCGACGGTGAAGCTGCGCGCGATCGCAGAAGAGCGCGCCGACACCATAGAGGATCTCGCCCGCAAGGTTGCCTGACAGGTTTAGGCCTCAGGCTTTTCGATCGCCTTGAACCTTTTGAAGGCTAAGCGCGACCAAGTTTCATGCAGGCTCCCACACTCCCAGCCGGTTCCCCGCCGGCCTGCCTGCAGATTGCCCGGTTCTCCTCCAGGACCGGGCATTTTTTATAGGCTTCGACTCGTGACCGGAAGAATTGGTTGCCGCCAGCCGCATTCAAATCAATGAAAACAGTAAAAGCCGTCTATGGACGCGGGCTCTAATCTGGCGCCATCTGGCAATCGGGACCGACCCACTTACCCGTCGTAATATCCAACTCAGCATCCATGTTCGCGGCGCTGCATACGGGATAACGATCGTCACCCTGTCGGGCCTTGCTGCGGCTTCTGTATTGATTGACAAGGGTGTCGTGGTCTGGCTGCTGCGGGCCCCCCTGCCGCAGTGAAAGCTGCATCATGCAGTTAGCGAAAGCATCCGTACCTTCTTCAAAGCCGAAGCCAACGCATTGCGCCTCGTTCTTCGAGCTTTGACCAGCGTTTCCGCGGCTTGTTGTGCAGCCCATCAACGATGCGGCAAGCATCAGTAGCAACATAGAGGACGAAGGGCGCATCCCGCTTTTCCTTATGATTCACAATGCTCGATGGTGAAGTTGTAATCGATAAGATCCAGCCGGCAACCAGTCGCGGCGAGGATTGCGGCGCTCGGCTCTCTTGCTAGCGGGACGTCGCTCCGGCGGTATTCGGGCTCACCGCCGGTCCATGCCGCGCCTGAACTGGTCGAAAATCGTCTCCATGCCCTTCTGATACTCGTCGCGCTGCTGCGCGCCGGTCTCGAACATCCTGCCGAAGATGTCGTCGAACGGGTTCCGAGGCCGGCCGCTCGGATTGGTTTGCGGCTGCGGCGGCTGACTCTGTTGGGGTTGGCGTTGCGGCGTCTGTGGCGCCGGCTGTCCGCCCGGCGTGCCGAAGCCGCCGCCTTGGCGCAGCATCTCCTCGAAGATCTTGCCGAGCGGACTATCGCCATAGGGGCTCTGCGTTTGCGGCGATCGGGTTTGCTGCGGCTGCTGCGCGCCGCCGCCGAACATATTTTGCAGCACCTTGCCGAGCGGATTGTCGCCGTAAGGATTGGGCGCCTGCTGCGGCTGGCTTTGCGGTTGCTGCGCGCCGCCGCCGAACATGTCCTGCAACACCTTGCCGAGCGGGTTGTCGCCATATGGATTGGGCGCCTGGCGCGTTTGCTGGGCCTGCGCGCCGCCGCCCGCCTGCCGCATCATCTCCTCGATGATTTCGCCGAGCGGATTGCTGCCGCCGCCAAAGCCGCCGGCGGCCTGCATCTGCCCCCCCGCCAGCTGATTGTTGGTCTGCTTGAACAGCCCGCCCATCATCATCGAGGCCATCGCCGGCAGCATCTGCTGCAGCACCTGCTGGCTGAGCCCGGTCGCCTGCGCGGCCTGGGCGGCCACGGCGCGCGACAAATCCTTCGAGCCGAACAAATGGCCGAGGATGCCGTTGCCTTCGTCTATGCCTTGCGGCGTGAAGGCCCGGCTGGCGTCCTCGAAATATTTGGCGTGCTGGCCGCTCGCCATCGCCGTCATGAAGGCGCCCATTCCGTAGGGATCGGCCGTGTTGCGCTGCAGTCCCTGCGAGAAGGCCGGCAGCAACGCCTGCACCGCGGCCTGGGTCTGCTGCATCGACAGACCGAACTGCTGGGCCAGCGCCTGCATGGCGGCGCCGTTCTGGGCTTGCGAAAACATATCGAACAGGGAAGGCATGGGATCTCCTCCGCAATATCCTCGCGCAGGAGCCTAGTTCGTTTCCATCCCCGATTGAAGCAGCTTTTGCCGCGCCACCGTCAGACGGAAGCCCGACGGTTAATAGGCATATTCCATGAACACCGGCTCGATCGACCCGCCCCAGCGCGTATGGTAGGCCGAAAGCATCTCCTCGGCGCTGGTGGTGCCGCGCGCCACGACCTCGTCGAGCGTGTTGAGGAACGACGTCTCGTCATAGCCGTCGCGGTTCTTCTTGCCGCGGTTCTTCAACCCCATGCGCGCGATGGCGAGCACGTCGCGGGCAACCTCGCGCAAGGTGGCGTTGCGGAACGGCGCCGAAATGCCGTGTTCCGGAACCGCATTGCGCATCGCCAGCGCCTCCTCGTAGGTCCAGCTCGATGTCAGCGTCTCGGCGGCGTCCAGCGCCTGCTCGTCATAGAGCAGTCCGACCCAGAAGGCCGGCAGCGCGCAGATGCGCCGCCACGGCCCGCCATCGGCGCCGCGCATTTCAAGGAAACGCTTCAGCCGCACATCGGGGAAGAGGGTCGACAAGTGGTTCGCCCAGTCGCCCATTGTCGGCAGCCCATCAGGCACTTGCGCGCGCGCGGCCCCTGCCATGAACTGGCGGAACGTGTAGCGCGTCATGTCGTGATAGTGGCCGTCGCGGATAACGAAATACATCGGTACGTCGAGCGCCCATTCGACATAATCGGCGAAGCCGAAGTCGGGCGCGAAGCAGAATTCCAGCATGCCGGAACGCTGGTTGTCGGTGTCGCGCCAGATGTCGCCGCGCCAGCTCTGCAGCCCGTTCGGCCGGCTCTCGGTGAAGGGCGAATTGGCGAACAGCGCCGTCGACAGCGGCTGCAGCTTCAGCGACACCTGCATCTTGCGGCGCATGTCGACTTCGCTCTCGAAGTCGAGGTTCACCTGGATCGTGCAGGTGCGGTACATCATGTCGAGGCCCTTGGAACCGACTTTCGGCATGTAGCGGGTCATGATCTCGTAGCGCGACTTCGGCATTTTCGGCGTTTCGGCGAGCGACCATTTCGGGCTGCCGCCGAGGCCGAGGAAGCGGATGCCGAGCGGCTCGGCGATCTCGCGCACCTGCGCCAGATGCGCATTGCCCTCGCGGCAGGTCTGGTGGATCGACTCCAGCGGCGCGCCGGAAAGCTCGAACTGCCCGCCGGGCTCCAGCGAGATCGCGCCCTGGCCGGTCGGCTCGACCAGGCCGATGATGCGGCCGGCATCCATGATCGGATCCCAGCCGAGCTTTTCCTGCATGCCTTCGAGTATGGCGCGGATGCCGCGCTCGCCGCCATAGGGCACCGGCGCGTTGCCGTCGATATAGAAGGGGAATTTCTCGTGCTCGGTGCCGATCCGCCATTTGTCGCGCGGCTTGTTGCCCGCGGCCAGGTAGCCGACGAGTTCGTCGATGCCTTCGATGGGACTGGTATCGGTTGTGTCGCGCGCCATTAGAAAGCCCTCCCGCCGCGTGACCCC
This sequence comes from Mesorhizobium sp. WSM4906, assembly GCF_029674625.1. NCBI lineage: Bacteria > Pseudomonadati > Pseudomonadota > Alphaproteobacteria > Hyphomicrobiales > Phyllobacteriaceae > Mesorhizobium > Mesorhizobium sp. WSM4906. The sequence continues at coordinate 6,314,457 of NZ_CP121355.1, read as the reverse complement.
GAAAATCGGCTTCGATTTTCGGAAAGGATCATGCGCCAAATCAAAGTGCTACAGCCTCCTTTGCGCGTCCGAAAGGACGCGCGGCGGTGTAGTAGGTCGGTCGACCGCCGGGCGCTAGATGGACGAAATGTCAGTAGCCGATCAAGCGAAAAATCCTGAGCCACGGCTCAACTGGATTTGATCACCAGTCCCCGATCGCGGCCTGCATCACGGCAAGCGCCGCCACCGCCGCCGTATCGGCGCGCAGGATGCGCGGTCCAAGCGGGATGGCGGTGACGAAGGGCAGCGCCCTCAGCATCTTGCGCTCATCGTCGGAAAATCCGCCCTCGGGTCCGACCAGCAGCGCAAGTTTTTTCTCTTGCACCTTCTGCAAGGCCGGCAGCGGATTGTTGGTCGAGGCATCCTCGTCGCAGAAGATCAGCCGCCGACCCTTGTCCCAGCCGCCGAGCAGCCGCTCCAGCTTCTCCGCCTCGCGCACTTCCGGCACGGCCAGGATGCCGCATTGCTCGGCCGCCTCGACGACATTGGCGCGCAGTCGATCGATGCCGGGCTTCGCCACTTGCGTATGCTGGGTGATGACAGGCTGCAGGATGCCGGCGCCCATCTCCACCGCCTTCTGCACCAGATAGTCGAGCCGGCCTTGCTTCAGCGGGGCGAAGCAATAGACGAGGTCGGGCAGCGGCGGTTGCGGCCGCTGCAGGGAAAGCACCTTGAGCCGCACCGCCTTCTTGGATTTGGCGGCGATCGAAGCCGACCACTCGCCGTCGCGGCCGTTGAAGAGCAGGACCTCCGCGCCTTCGCCGAGCCGCAGCACATGCGCGAGATAATGGCTTTGCTGTTGTCCGGCATCGAATTCGACGCCCGGTCCGAGATCGTCCGGCACGAACAGTCGCTGCATCTTGTAGTTGGCGCGCATGGCCCAAGCAGGTTCCGCAAAAGTGTCCTGCGGTTTTGCGATCAGAGCCTGCGAAAAACAAGGGAATCTAAGCAGATATTCGTGGGACATCCCACGAATATCTGCTTGGCAATGGGCGAGGCGCGGGGCGGCGTCAAGTATCGGCGGAGGGATGCCAGACCGGCACGTAGCCCTGTCTCAGGACCGAAACGCTCGTGGCGGGTGTGATCAGCCGCAGCAGCTTCCCGACAAGGCCGTCGAATGCGATTGGATCATCGTAGCCTGTAAACGACCATCTTAGCGCCGTGCCGTCGCGGAGCGCATAAGCAGTGCTGCCATCTGCCACCACCGTCCCATTCGGAAAGGCGCCAAGCTCTTCGACGGCGACAGCCGGAGGCCGCCCACCCGAAGCCAGTCGCTCCTTGTGCAGTCGCTTGTCGACCATCGGTGCGCGCGGCACGGCAATGCCGAAGGCCTCGCCGAAAAGGCTGACGAAATCGGTCGCCCGTTCGCGCCGGCAGAAGAAGCAGGGCCGGTGGCCGGCGGCTAAAGCCGTCACCTCGTCGAGGAAGAACAGTTCGGTCCAGCCGGCCTTGCCGCCCGGCCTGTTGCGGCCCATCGGCTCGCGCCGCACGTTGCGGAATTCGCAGACGCAGATGATCCAGGCCGACAAGGCCCAGCGCTTCTTCAGCAGCGTCTTCGTCTCGGGGTCGTGGATGATGCCGCGATTGCCCATGAACAGCCCGCGCTGGGGTACGGCGTGGATGGCGCCGAACGGATCGACCCGGTTCTGCAGTGGCATAGCTTTCTCTCCGGCACGCAGCTTGGCTGAAATGCGGTCGGCATGATATCGCTCGCCCCAGCATTTTCATGTCAGCAGGGTTTCTAGATGCGGGTGCTGGTGGTCCAGAACTACGACAATACCGGCCTTGGCCAGGTCGGCGCCGCGCTTGCGGAGGCCGGCGCCGAGCTCGACCTGCGCCGCCCCTACCAGGGCGACCCGCTGCCGCAGGACGCGAACGGTCACGATGCCATGGTGGTGCTGGGCGGCGGGCAGAATGCGCTGGACGATCATGACTATCCCTATTTTCCGGCCCTGCTCGAACTGACGCGCGATTTCGCCGGCAAGGACCGGTCGGTGCTCGGCATCTGTCTTGGCAGCCAGCTCGTCGCCCGCGCCTTTGGCGCTGAGAACCACATTGGCGGCGCAGTCGAATTCGGCTGGTGCGGCGTGTCGCTGACGACATCAGCCAAGGCCGATCCGGTGCTTAGCGCCTTGCCGGAAAAATTCCCGATCTTCCAATGGCACGACGACACGTTCGACCTGCCTGAGGAGGCCGTGCGGCTCGCCGGCAACGATGTCGCCCAGAACCAGGCCTTTCGCATCGGCCGCGCCGTCTACGGCTTCCAGTTCCATTTCGAGGCGGATCGCCCGCTGGTGCGCGACTGGAGCACCTCCTTCGCGACGTTGATCGCCGACCGTCATCCCGACTGGGCCGGCAAGCTCGATGACGAGATGGCCCGCAACGGGCCCGATGCCGACGCCGCCGGGCTCGCCATTGCCCGCGCTTGGGTGGCGACGATCTGATCATCTCGCCGACCGCCGCGCCAAGCGTGACATAATTGGCACGCGACGGCGGTTCCGCCTGGGGAAAACCTGCTTCGTCCTTGGCTTGTGCTCGCCCGCCATCCTAGAAGGCGCGCGCCCTGTATCGTCTGTGCAACCGCGATGAACCTTCTGTGTGATCCATGCGACACACCGGCGATACAGAATCTGCCTAGAAGCGCGAAATCGTCGAAACATTGAGATGCATTTTATCGTTTCAACGCATTGGTAACCGCCTCGTGCACAGATGCAGAAAGCTTAACCAGAGATAACGTCCGTGAAAGCAGCGCTTTTGTCCTTTGTCATGCTGTCTGCCATCGTCGTGTGCGGCCTCGGCATTTATTCCGCCGACGCGGCCAACAATCATCAGGCCGTCGACGGCTACGGCGTCACCGCCGCGCTTCGCTAAAGCCTGGTCCTTCCCCAGAGGCGGAAAGCCGATCCCACAGTCGGGATCAGAGCGCCTTTCCCTTGACCGCCAGGACACGCTTTTCGGCGCCGTCGACGGCGAACGCGCTCAGCGTTCCCGATTGCCAGGCGAGGGTGTCGACATTGACGCGGTTGGCCATCACCTCTGCCTCGGGGACCGGTGTGTGCCCGTGCACGATCACCTTCGGATAGAGGCCGGGGTGGTCGTGGAAGGCATCGCGGATCCAGATCAGGTCCTGCGGAGTCTGGCTTTCGAGCGGGATGCCGGGCCTGATGCCGGCGTGGCAGAAGAAGAAGTCGCCGAAGGTCACTGAAAAGGACAGCGAGCGCAGGAAGTCGACATGGGCTTGCGGCACCGCTTCGACCAAGGCTGCGTGTCCGTGCGCCAGTGCCTCGTCCGGCCTGCCGAACCAGCCGCTGCCGGTCGAGAGCTTGACCCCGTATGACGCCGCGGTCTGGACGCCGCCATAGCGCATGAACAGCCCGTCCGGGTCCGGGCGGTCGAGAAAATCGAGGAAGCCGATGTCGTGATTGCCGGCGAGCATCAGGTTGCGCGGATCGCGTTCTCGTGCCTCGATCAGGAAATCGATGACGCTTTTGGAGTCCGGGCCCCGGTCCGTATAATCGCCGAGATGGATGATGCGCCAATCGGACGCCGCTGCGTGTTCCAGCTCGGTCTCGATCCGGTGGTGCATGGCGGCGAGCAGGTCGTGGCGGCCATGCACGTCGCCGATGGCATAGAGCCGCATGCCGTCCGGCCCGCGCGCGTCGAGAAAATGAATGCCGGTCTCAGTCAATGCGTACGTCTTCCCGTGTCGTTCATCACGGGAAACTAGGGCGGATCGGTGAACAAGGCCTAGCGCCGCAGCTGGTCCTTGCCCATGTCGGTTACCAAACGCTTACCGCACAGCGCCAGCGTGATGTCCATCTCCTTGCGGATGATCTCCAGCGCCTTGGTGACGCCCGCCTTGCCCATCGCGCCGAGCCCGTAGAGGAACGGCCGGCCGATATAGGTGCCCTTGGCGCCGAGGCAGAGCGCCTTGAGCACGTCCTGGCCCGAGCGGATGCCGCCATCCATATGCACCTCGATCCGGTCGCCGACGGCATCGGCGATTTCTTCAAGCACCGAGATCGACGACGCGGCGCCGTCGAGCTGCCGGCCGCCATGGTTGGAGACCACGATCGCGTCCGCTCCGGTCTCGGCGGCCATCAGCGCGTCCTCCTTGTCGAGGATGCCTTTCAGGATCAGCTTGCCGCCCCAGCGCTCCTTGATCCAGGCGACGTCCTTCCACGACAGCTGCGGATCGAATTGTTCCGTCGTCCAGGACGACAGCGAGGAGACGTCGCCGACGCCCTTGGCGTGGCCGACGATGTTGCGGAAGGTTCGGCGCGGCGTGCCGGCCATGCCCAGGCACCAGCGTGGCTTGATGGCCAGGTCGATGATGTTGGCGAGCGTCATTTTCGGCGGCGCCGAAAGCCCGTTGCGGATGTCCTTGTGGCGCTGGCCGAGGATCTGCAGGTCGAGCGTCAGCACCAGCGCCGAGCATTTCGCCGCCTTGGCGCGATCGATCAGGTTGAGCACGAAATCCTTGTCGCGCAGCACGTAAAGCTGGAACCAGAACGGCTTCTTGGTCACCGAGGCGACATCCTCGATCGAGCAGATGCTCATGGTCGACAGCGTGAACGGCACGCCGAACTCTTCCGCCGCCTGCGCCGCCAGCATCTCGCCGTCGGCATGCTGCATGCCGGTCAGCCCGGTCGGCGCCAGCGCCACCGGCATCGCCACCGTCTGGCCGATCATGGTCGATTCCAGCGAGCGGTTGCTCATGTCGACCAGCACGCGCTGGCGGAACTTGATCTTTTGGAAATCCTCTTCGTTGGCTCGGTAGGTGCTCTCGGTCCAGGCGCCGGAATCGGCATAGTCGAAGAACATCTTCGGCACCTTGCGGCGCGCCATGTCCTTGAGGTCGGCGATGGTCAGGATGTCGCTCATGGTGGTCCCCGCTTGATCAGTGCTTAGGAGCGTTTGCGTGTGGGTTCGATGTCGCCGGCTTCCGAGCGTTGTCTCAGCCTCAGCCGCGAGACGCGCTGCCAGTCGCCGCTGCGCTCGGCTTCCGCCATGGAGCGCTCGACATAGGTGATGTGGTCCATGGCCGCCTTGCGCGCCGCGATCGGGTCCGCCGCCTTGATCGCGGCGTGGATTGCCCGGTGCTGCCCGAGCAGCGCCTCGCGCGCGCCGGGCACGGTGAACACCAGAAGCCGGTTCTGGAACACGCCATCGGACAGCAGCCGGTAGCAGGAGCGCAACGTGTGCAGGAGGATGATGTTGTGCGCGCATTCGCAGACCGCGTGATGGAACTCGACGTCGATCTCCGCCTCGTCGTCGAAGTCGCCGGTCCGGTGCGCCTCGTCCATGCGCGCCATGATGCGGTCGAGCAGGGCAAGGTCCTCGGGCGTCGCGCGCCGCGCCGCGTATTCGGCCGCGATCGCCTCGATCTCGCGCCGGTATTCCAGATAGTCGGTCACCGCCTTGCGGTGCATCGAAATCAGGTCGGTCACCGGCTTGGTGAAAAGCTGGCCGATGACGTCGGCGACATGCGTGCCGCCGCCCGGCCTGGTGGTCAGCAGCCCGCGCGCCTCCAGCGCCTTCAGCGCATCGCGCAGGATCGGCCGCGACACGTCGAACTGCCTCGCCAGCTCGCGCTCGCCCGGCAGCCGGTCGCCGGTGCGCAGCACGCCTTCGAGGATCAGGCTCTCGATCTGCTGCACCACCTCGTCGGCGGTGCGCGAATGCTCGATCCTGGAGAAGATATCGCTCAACGGAGGGGCGCCTGGGAACGGGATGGATGTCGCGCAGACTAAAGCCTCTGTCGCCAACTGGTCAAATTATTTATCCAATTCACCGGACCCGGTCGGTTCTGGCGCCGCGCCGTCGCATCGACGGCTGCTCAAATTTGCTGTTTACGTGCCTTGCCGATTGCCGCAAGAAAACCCGATTGCACGAAGGGTCGAAACCAGGGGGCCAACCGTGTCGGACGAGACGTCCAACCTCGAATTCCAGCCGCGCGCCCAGGGCAGCGTCATGGGCTTTCCGGCGTATGAGGGACGCCCCGGCGCGCTGGGCGAGGTCCATGCCCGTCCGCATCCGCTGATCGAGAAGCCGCGCGTGCTTGTCCAGCTTTCCTTCATGACCGAGGGTGGCGCGGCCGTCGATCATGCTGTGCTGTCCGAATTGTCGCGGCGCCTCGGCATCGCCGCGCCCGAGCATTACGCCCGCCATCACGCCATGAAGTGGGGCAAGGGCACGCTGCGCTGGGAACGGCATACGGAATTTTCGACTTACCTTTGGGAGGGGCCGCTGGCCGAAAACGGCCGGGGCCAGGAGGATTCGCCCTTCGGCAACGGCTTCTCGCCGCCGGGAACGGTGATCTCCGGCATCCGGCTCGAGATCCGCAAATGGACGCCGGCGAGCGAGAAGCTGATCGCCGATTTCGACCCGACCAGCCTTTGCTATTCGCTGGTCGAGCGCGGTGCCGCGGCCATCGTCACCGATTTCCGCCAGGATGGCGATGGGCTGACCCGCATTCTGGTGCTCGATCGCAGCCTGACGCCTGCCAGCACCGGCGCGCTGTCGCAGCGGCTGATCGACATCGAGACCTACCGGACGCTTGCCATGCTTGGCCTGCCGCTGGCGCTGACATTGTCCGGTCGCGCCCGCCGCATCGAGGACCGGCTGGCGCAGACGACGCTGGAAATGAAGGCGGCCGAGACCCGCGACAGCCAGACGCTGCTCGCCGACCTCACCGAACTCGCCGCCGAACTGGAGGCCGATGCCGCCTCCAGCCTCTACCGTTTCGGCGCCAGCCGCGCCTATGACGGCATCGTCACCGAGAGGCTGGGGGCGCTGGAGGAGGAGCCGGTGCAGGGCTACGACACCTGGGCGGGCTTCCTGCAGCGGCGCATGGCGCCGGCCATGCGAACCTGCCGCTCGGTGGAGGAGCGCCAGGCCAATCTTTCGCGAAAACTCACCCGCACCACCACGCTGCTGCGCACCTGGGTCGATGTCGAGGTCGAGAAGCAGAACCGCGACCTGCTGGCCTCGATGAACAACCGCGCCCGGCTGCAGCTGCGCCTGCAGCAGACCGTCGAAGGCCTGTCGGTCGCCGCCGTCTCCTATTATGTCGTCGGCCTCATCGGCTATGTCGCCAAGGGCGCGTCGGTCTTCGGTCACGCTTTCGCGCCGGAAGTCGTCACCGCGGCTTCGGTGCCGGTCGCCATCCTGCTCGTCTGGTGGGGCGTGCGCCGCGTGCGGCGGCTGCACTCCGAGCCGGCCAAGCATCCGGGCGAGTAACCTCTCCCCCCTGTATGGACTGGGGACATCGCGAACAGGTGTGCGAAGACATCGCGAACAGTTTCGTGCGTTTTGCGCGGGGAGGTTCGTGGTGCCATTCGAGGCCAGGAGCGTGATGAGCCAGAAGGAAGAGTTTGTAAGACTGGCGCTGGCGCCAGGGGCGAATGTGAGCGCGCTGTGCCGTCGCTTCGGGATCGGACGAACCTGCGGGCACAAATTGATCGCGCGGTTTGGTGCGGAAGGCGTAGCCGGGCTGGCGGAGCGTTCGCGGCGGCCAAAGTCGAGCCCGCGGCGCAGCCCGCCGTCGCTGGAAGCAGCGGTTGTGTCGCTGCGGAAGGAATGCCCGGCCTGGGGTGGGCGCAAGATCGCTGGCGTGCTCGAGCGCGACGGCATCGGCGCCATTGCTCCTTCGACGGTGAGCGGCATCTTGCGGCGCAACGGCGTCGAGCTGGGTGCGTTGGGCGGCGGCGCTCAGCCCTTCATCCGCTTCGAGCACGAAGCCCCCAACGATCTGTGGCAGATGGACTTCAAGGGCCATGTGCCACTGCGCCAGGGACGGCTGCATCCGCTCACCGTGCTCGACGACCATTCGCGCTTCTCGCTGGCCCTGGAGGCCTGCTCCGACGAGACGACCGAGACCGTCAAGGCGCGGCTGATCACGGCGTTCCGGCGCTATGGCCTGCCGTGGCGCATCGCCATCGACAACGGCCCGCCCTGGGGCGACGGCGGCCGCAACAACCTCACCGTGCTCGGCGTCTGGCTGATCGAGGTGGGCGTGGCCATCAGTCATTCCCGGCCCTACCATCCCCAGACGCTGGGCAAGGACGAGCGCTTCCACCGCTCCCTCAAGGCCGAGGCGCTGCAGGGGCCGCCCTTCGAGAGCCTCCAGCACGCCCAGAGCGCCTTCGACAGCTGGCGCCATCTCTACAACACCAAGCGCCCGCACGACGGCCTTGCCGGCGCTGTGCCGCTCGACCGCTACCGGCCCTCCGGCCGCGACTTCTGCGAGACCGTGGCGCCCTTCGACTACGCCGCCGGCGACCTCCTGCGCAAAATCCAGCAGAAGGGAGCGACCTCGCTGTTCGGGCGTGCCTTCAAGATCTGCAACGCCGTCGCCGGCAAGGTCGTCGCCTTCAGGCCGACCGAAATCGACGGCGTCTTCGATGTCTTCTTCCGACACCAGAAGATCCAAACCATCGACCTCAACCAGTTCCAGCGCTAGCATGGGAAACTGTTCGCGATGTCTTCGCACACCTGTTCGCGATGTCCCCAGTCCATACACCCCCTTGCGGGGGAGATGTCGCCGAAGGCGACAGAGGGGGTCGCCTCGCGTGAAGCGCCAGCGCCTTCCTCGACGACAGGCCTCGGCGATTTCCGTGAGACGACCCCCTCTGGCCGCTTCGCGGCCATCTCCCCCTCAAGGGGGGAGAACGCCAGCGGCAGATTGCCGCTGCGGAAGTGCGTACCTATGGTCCACGCCCGATCCCGACCAAAGCAGGGTTTGCAACGACCGCGCTTCACTGGTAAAAGATTTTGACCAGTCAAGCCAGATGAGGCTGCCCATGTCCGGCCTTGCCATGCCCAAGCCAGATGCCGAGACGATGCGCCGGCGCGCCGAGATCGTCGCCGACATGCGCATCATCGTGCCGGGCGAGGGCGTCGTCGATACGGCGAACGAAATGCGCGCCTTCGAGAGCGACGGCCTCACTGCCTACCGGCAATTGCCGCTGGTGGTGGTGCTGCCGGAGACGGTGGCGCAGGTGTCGCGCGTGCTGAAATACTGCAACGAGCGTAACATCCGCGTCGTGCCGCGCGGCTCCGGCACCTCGCTCTCCGGCGGTGCGCTGCCGCTCGAGGATGCAGTGCTTCTCGTGATGAGTCGCTTCAACCGCATCCTGGCGATCGACTACCCCAACCGCGTCGTCGTCGCCCAGCCGGGCGTTACCAATCTCGGCATCACCACCGCCGTCGAGCAGGAGGGCTTTTATTACGCCCCCGATCCATCCTCCCAGATTGCCTGCTCGATCGGCGGCAACGTCGCGGAGAATTCCGGCGGCGTGCATTGCCTGAAATACGGCCTCACCGCCAACAATGTGCTGGGCATCGAGATGGTGCTGATGAATGGCGAGGTGGTGCGGCTCGGCGGCAGCCATCTCGACCAGGAAGGCTATGACCTGCTCGGCGTCATGACCGGCTCGGAAGGCCTGCTCGGCGTCGTCACCGAGGTCACCGTGCGCATCCTGAAGAAGCCGGAGACGGCGCGCGCGCTGTTGATCGGCTTTCCGACCAGCGAAGAGGGCGGCCAGTGCGTCGCCGACATCATCGGCGCCGGCATCATCCCAGGCGGCATGGAGATGATGGACCGGCCGGCGATCCACGCGGCGGAAGATTTCGTCCATGCCGGCTATCCGCTCGATGTCGAGGCGCTGCTTATCGTCGAGCTCGACGGACCGAGCGTCGAGGTCGATCATCTGATCGGTCTCGTCGAGGCGATCGCCTACCGCAACGGCTCGACCATCTGCCGCATTTCGCAATCGGAGCAGGAGCGGTTGAGTTTTTGGGCCGGCCGCAAGGCGGCCTTCCCTGCGGTCGGCCGCATCTCGCCCGACTATTACTGCATGGACGGCACCATCCCGCGCAAGGAACTGCCGCGGGTGCTCGCCGGCATGCGCGACCTTTCCGAGAAATACGGGCTCGGCGTCGCCAATGTCTTCCACGCCGGCGACGGCAATCTGCATCCGCTGATCCTCTACGACGCCAATGTGCCGGGCGAACTCGACAAGGCCGAGAGTTTCGGCGCCGACATCCTGCGCCTCTGCGTCGAGGTCGGCGGCGTCTTGACCGGCGAGCATGGCGTCGGCGTCGAGAAGCGCGACCTGATGCCGGAGATGTTTAACCAGATCGACCTCGACCAGCAGATGCGGGTCAAATGCGCCTTCGACCCCAACCATCTGCTCAACCCCGGCAAGGTCTTCCCGCAGCTCCGCCGCTGCGCCGAGCTCGGCCGCATGCATGTGCACCGCGGCCAGGTGGCGTTCCCGGATATTCCGAGGTTTTGATGAGGGCTCAAATTCGCACATGGGCGTTCCTTCGCGCCCCCCTCTGTCCTGCCGGACATCTCCCCCACTTGGGGGGAGATTAGCGGCTCCGGCGCCCCGCTCAATCCTGCAACGTCGACAATTGGCGAAAGCCGCGATGACGGCCGATCTCCCCCCAAGTGGGGGAGATGTCCGGCAGGACAGAGGGGGGCGCGAAGGAACTCGACGTATCCACTTTCGAGATGGCTACGTCGCCATGACCACCTTCGCCCCATCCACTTCCGCCGAAGTCCTCGCCACCATCCAATGGGCGGCCGCCGAAGAAGCGCCGCTGGAAATCCTCGGCCACGGTTCCAAGCGCGGCATCGGCCGTCCGCTGCAGACCGAACACACGCTCGACCTGTCGAAGCTCACCGGTGTCACCCTCTATGAACCGGCCGAGCTGGTGCTGTCGGCCAAGGCCGGCACGCCGCTCGCCGAAATCGAAAAGCTGCTCGCAGAAAACGGCCAGCAATTCGCTTTCGAGCCGATGGACTACGGCCCGCTGCTCGGCGGCGAGCCGGGCCAAGGAGCCAAGAACGGCACCATCGGCGGCGTGCTGGCTTCCAACCTGTCCGGCCCGCGGCGTCTCAAGGCGGGTGCGGCGCGCGACCATATCCTCGGCATATCGGCGGTTTCGGGCCGCGGCGAGGCCTTCAAGTCGGGCGGCCGCGTCGTCAAGAATGTCACCGGCTACGATCTTTCCAAGCTGATGGCGGGAAGCTGGGGCACGCTCGCCGTGCTGACCGATGTCACCTTCAAGGTCCTGCCTGCTGCCGAGACCGAGGTGACCCTGGCAATCCGCGGTTTGCTCGACGATGCCGCAGTCGCCGCCATGGCGCTGGCGCTGGGCTCCAGCGCCGAAGTCTCGAGCGCGGCCCATCTGCCGGAGCGGATCGCGGCGCGCGTCGCCGCCGGCCATCTCGGCAGCGATGCCGCGACGCTGCTGCGCGTCGAAGGCTTTGGCCCGTCGGTCGTCTATCGCACCGAGGCCTTGCGGACGCTGCTCGGCAAGGCCGGTCCGCTGCAGGAAATTGCCGGCGAGGCTTCGAAAACCATCTGGCGCGACATCCGCGATTGCGCGCCTTTCGCCGATGGCGGCGCGAGGCCGGTCTGGCGCGTCTCGATGGCACCGTCGCATGCGCATCACATGGTGATGGCGCTGCGCATGCATGCGGCCGTCGATGCCTTCTATGACTGGCAGGGCGGGCTGGTGTGGCTCTCGATGCGCGAGGACGATCCGGAGGCCGAGCTGCTGCGCAGACTTGTCCGCAAACATGGCGGCGGCCACGCGACGCTGGTGCGCGCTGCGGCCTCGCATCGCGCCGCTTTGCCGGTGTTCGAGCCGCAGCCGCCGCATCTGGCGGCACTGTCGGCCAGGCTCAAGGCCGAGTTCGATCCGAAGCATATTCTCAACTCCGGCCGCATGGCGCCGGATGCCGGCTCTGCTACTCTTCCTCGGTCAACGGAGGAAGCAGCACCATGAGCAATACCGATCCAGGCCCGGACACAGGCCCGCGTCAGACCGACCGCTGGCTGGAGCCAGGCCAAACCAACGCGCTGGTCATCTACATTCTCTACCTCGCCAGCCTCGTCATCGGCGTGACCGGCATTGTCGGCATCGTGCTTGCCTACATCAACCGCGGCAAAGCGGGCGGCTTCGTCGAAAGCCACTACACATTCCTGATCAGGACTTTCTGGATCGGCCTTCTCTACGCGTTGATCTCCGTGGTCCTGATGATGCTCGCGATCGGCTTCCTGCTGATGTTTGCGGTTGCCGTCTGGTTCATCGTCCGCTGCATTCTCGGCCTGCAGGCGCTGCAGCGGGGCGAGCCGGTCAGGAACCCGCAAAGCTGGCTCCTCGGACAGTAAGGATTTTTGTGTGCAGACCAATTTCTCAGCCGCACAGCTTGCCGATCCGCATGTCGCGGAATCGGAAAAGATCCTGCGCAAATGCGTGCATTGCGGCTTCTGCACCGCCACCTGTCCGACCTATGTGACATTGGGCAACGAGCTCGATTCGCCGCGCGGCCGCATTTATCTCATCAAGGACATGCTGGAGAACGGACGGCCGGCGGACAAGGAGATCGTCACCCATATCGACCGTTGCCTGTCCTGCCTTGCCTGCATGACGACGTGCCCCTCGGGCGTCAACTACATGCATCTCGTCGATCACGCCCGAGGCCATATCCACAAGACCTACAAGCGACCGCTGCTCGACCGGCTGACGCGCGCCATGTTGGCCTTCGTGCTGCCTTATCCGGGCCGCTTCCGCGCCGCGCTGAGACTGGCCGGGCTCGGCAGGCCTTTCATCGGCCTGTTCGAAACACTGCCGGCACTGAAGCCGGTCGCGGCAATGCTGAAACTCGCGCCGTCGTCTATCCCGCCGGCATCGCCGATGGCTTCGCCCGGCGTGCATGCCCGTCAAGGTGCGAAGCGCGGCCGCGTCGCCATCCTCACCGGCTGCGCGCAGTCGGTGCTCGATCCTGCCATCAACGAGGCGACGATCTCGCTGCTGACAAGGCTCGGCGTCGAGGTCGTGGTGCCGGAAAGCGAGGGCTGCTGCGGCGCGCTCGTCCATCACATGGGCCGCGAGGATCAGGCGCTTGCCTCGGCCAGGCAGAACGTCGACGTCTGGACGCGCGCCGTCGAGCAGGGCGGGCTCGACGCCATCATCATCACGGCGTCCGGCTGCGGCATCACGATCAAGGATTACGGCTTCATGCTGCGCCTCGATCCGGCCTATGCGGAAAAGGCCGCGCGCGTCTCGGCGCTCGCCAAGGACATCACCGAGTATCTCGCCGCTCTCGACCTGCCCGAACCTGTGCGCAAACCGGGCACGATCGTCGCCTATCATTCGGCCTGCTCGATGCAGCATGGCCAGAAGATCACCCGCCAGCCGAAGGAACTGCTGGCCAAGGCGGGCTTTATCGTGCGCGAGCCGCGCGAAGGGCATCTCTGCTGCGGCTCGGCCGGCACCTACAACATCCTGCAGTCCGAGATTTCGGCGAAGCTTCGCGACCGCAAGGTCCAGAATATCGAGGCGACGGGCGCTTCAGTTGTCGCCACCGGCAACATCGGCTGCATCACCCAGATCGCGTCCGCGGCCAGGCTGCCCGTGGTGCATACGATAAAACTGCTCGACTGGGCCTATGGCGGCCCGAAGCCTGAAGGTCTTTCGGAGGGAAAGCTAGTCGCGGCAGAGTGATGCAGTTCCTCGAGGATTCGACTTGGCCAGATGATTCTTCGGACTGCCGGCGCTGCCCCTCACCTGCCTGCCGGCATCCTCTCCCCGTATATAGTGACGGGGAGAGGGGCGCTGTCATCGCCGATTTCGCCAATCACCAGCGTTGCAAGGGGGTCGCTGCCGTTGCGGCCAGCCCCTTCTCCCCGTCACTATACGGGGAGAAGTGCCCGGCAGGGCGATGAGGGGCGGCGCCAGCTTCGACAATTGGCGTCAGCAAAAAAGCTGGAAACGGCCTTTAGCTGAAGCGATTGGCCTCGGCGTACCTCGCCTACTCCGCCGCGAGTTGGTCCGCCACGCCATAGGTCGCGCGGTAGAGCGCCCGCTGGCGGTTGAGCGCCACCATGGTGTTGCGCAGCAGGATCGCGACCGTGAGCGGGCCGACGCCGCCCGGCACCGGCGTGATCCAGGAGGCGACCTCCTTGACGCTCTCCGTGTCGACGTCGCCGACGATGCGGCTTTCGCCGTCCGGGCCGATTTCCGAATTGATGCCGATGTCGATGACGCAGGCTCCTGGCTTCACCATCTCGGCCTTGATCAGCCGCGGCCTGCCGACGGCGACGAACAGTGCGTCCGCGCGCCGCGCATGTGCCGCCACCGAACGCGTCATGTGATGGCAGACCGTCACCGTCGCGCCCTCGCTCATCAAAAGGAAGGCGATCGGCTTGCCGACGATCTCGGAATGGCCGACGACGACCACCTCGAGGCCTTTGAGATCGAGGCCGGTCTCCTTCAGCAGCTCGACCGAGGCGGCCGCCGTGCAGGGCGCCAGATCGAGCTGGTTGTAGACGATGTTGCCGATCGAGGCCGGATGCATGCCCTCGACGTCCTTCAGCGGATGCACCGCCGCCTGCAGCGTCTTGATCGGGATATGCGCGGGCACGGGCCGCTGGATGATGATGCCGGTGACGCGCGGATCCGCGTTGAGGCCGTGGATGGCGGCTTCCAGCTCGCCCGCCGTGGTGTCGGCGGCAAAACGCCTTTCCTCGAAGCCGATGCCGGCAAGCTCGGCCTTGGCGCGCTGGTTGCGCACATAGACATCGACCGCGGCAATGTCGCCGACGGTGATCGAGACAAGCTTCGGCGGAAAACCTTCCGCGGCGGCGATTGCCGCGTCATCGCGCACGGAAGCGATGATGCGCTGGGCGACCGGACCGCCTCTCAAATAGCGGCTGTCGTCGGACCGGGTCATGGCTGGCACCTCTGCCCTCTGGAGCAATTCCAGGAAAGGCCGTTTTCCGTCCGGAACTGCGTGAAACCAAGATTTGTGCGCTGCAATAGCAGAGGACCGCCGGGAAATCAGCCCCGAAAGCGAAACGTGCTGCTTCCGGGGCGACCCGGTGCGGAACAAAAAGGGCAGCGCGGTTTCCCGTGCTGCCCTTTCGTGACTGGCCGTATCCCCACACGGCCCGTCCCCCGTTAACTCGCTGCCAGTCTAAGCACGTTCCCCAAAAGTGCGCTATGGCCTGAGGGCAACAGCATCCGCCAAAAATACACGGCCCTGCTAACCGGCTGATTCGCAGTCACTATATCACCTCGACGGTCGTCCCGACATTCACGCGCTCGTAGAGGTCGACGACGTCCTCGTTGCGCATGCGGATGCAGCCCGACGACACCGCGCCGCCGATCGTCCAGGGCTGGTTGGTGCCGTGGATGCGGTATTCCGTGGTGCCGAGATAGAGCGCACGCGCGCCAAGCGGATTCTCGATGCCGCCCGCGAGATAGGTCGGCAGGTAGCGGCCCTTCGCCGCCTCGCGGGCGATCATCGCCGCCGGCGGGCGCCAGTCCGGCCACACCCTCTTGTCGGTGATCTTGTGCGTGCCCGACCATTCGAAACCGGGCTTGCCGGTGCCGACGCCATAACGCCGCGCCTTGCCGTCCTTTTCGATCAGGAAGAGAAAGTTCTGCTTGGTATCGATGACGATGGTGCCGGGTTTCTGCGGGCCGTCATAGGCCACTTCCTGCGGCAGGTAGATCGGGTTGATCTGTGGCCGCATCACCATGCGCTTGGCCGGCTGCTGCACGGCCGCGGTGCGCTGCCGGTCGGGCTGCGCCTGGAAAAGCCGCCGCAGCGGCTGTTGCGTCGCCTGCCGGGTCGGACGCACGATGCCCGGCGCATGGCCGAGCTGCAGCACCCAGGGTGCCGAAAGATCGGGGCTCACCATCACTGGAGGCCTGTCGGCATAACGGTCATTGGCGAAAGAGGTCGTCGCGCCGGCGGCAAGCACCGCGGCTGCGCCGAGCACGAAAGTGAACGCTGTCTTCATCGGAACGCACCTTGATCGTCGAACTCGTCCGAAGGCGGGGAGGCCCTCGGCGTGGCGATCCTTGGCGCGGAGCGGCAAGCAAAACATGAATCGGAATGCGTAAAATGCCGACTTGTCAGTAAACTTTTTGGTGTGGTTACCAGCCGGTTCAGGAATCTGGTAAAGCCACGGTAAAATGGGCGCTTGTGCGCATTAACGAACGGATTTGTGGCGATGGGACAAGAAAATGCCGGCCTGCTCGACGGCCCCGACGGTATCGCGCGCTGCTTCTGGCATGGCAATCTGCCGGATTACCTGCACTATCACGATCATGAGTGGGGCCGGCCGGTGGCGGACGATCGCCGCCTGTTCGAGAAGATCTGCCTGGAAGGCTTCCAATCAGGTCTGTCATGGCTCACCATCCTGCGCAAACGCGAGAATTTCCGCGAGGCTTTCGCCAATTTCGACTTCGACAAGGTGGCGCGCTTCACCGACCAGGACGTCGAACGCCTGCTCGGCAATGCCGGCATCATCCGCCATCGCGGCAAGATCGTCTCGACCATCAACAACGCCAAGCGCGCCCGCGAGCTTGCCGACGAGGCCGGCTCGCTGGCCGCCTGGTTCTGGAAGTTCGAGCCAGGCCCCGACGAGCGGCCGTCGGTCATCGACCTCGCGCATCTGCGCGCCAATCCGACGACGGCGGTTTCGGTCAGGATCTCGAAGGAGTTGAAGAAGCGCGGCTGGAGCTTCGTCGGCCCGACCACGGTCTACGCCTTCATGCAGGCGATGGGGCTGGTCAACGACCATCTCGAAGGCTGTGTGTGCCGGGCAGAGGTGGAGAAGGAAAGGAAGCGGTTTAAAAGGCCGAAGTAGCGTCACCTCTACCTCCCTCTTGTGGGGAGGTCGCGCCGAAGGCGCGGGTGGGGGTAAAAGGACGTCTTAGCGAACCCCACCCCAACGCTGCGCGTCGACCCTCCCCACAAGGGCAGGGGAATCGCACATGAGTAGAAAAGGACTCTTGTGCGGTATGTGGAAATCGATTCTGAGAGCCCTCTGGATGATCGGAGGTCGCGATGGTGTTTCTGGATGTATTCGGCGAGGTCCCGGATCCGCGGGACTTGACCGCGCAGCACCCGTTGCCCGAGATTTTGTTCGTCGCGCTCGCAGCGGTGCTTTGCGGGGCGACGCACTGCACGGAAATGGAGTTGTTTGCCAAGAACCGGCTCGATCTGTTGCGGCAGTTCATCCCGCTCGAACGCGGCGCGCCCAGCCACGACACCTTCAGCCGGGTGCTGGCGGCTCTCGATCCTGTCGCCCTCAACGAGGCCTTCATGCGCTTCATGGCCGCGTTCGGCGCGCAAGCGCGCATCGATGCGCCGACAGGCCAGGTCGCCATCGACGGCAAGAGCCTCAGACGCGCCTACGCCAAGGGTCGCTCGCATATGCCGCCGCTGGTGGTGACCGCCTTTGGCTGCGACACCTTCATGAGCCTGGCCCAGACCGTGGCCCAGGAGGGCGGCGAGGTGCAGGCCGCGATCGCGGCGCTCGAACTGTTGTCGCTCAAGGGGTTGACCGTCACCGCCGATGCCTTGCACTGCCATCGGCGCATGACCAAGACCGTGCGCGAGGGCGGCGGCCACTACGTCATCGCCATCAAGGGCAACCAGTCGAAACTGGCCACCGAAGCCAACGCCGCACTCGACAAGGCGGCGGCCAGCAAAGCAACCAAGTTCCATCAGACCGAAGAGGAGGCGCATGGTCGTCACGAGGTACGGCGCGCTTTCGTCATTCCCTTCGCACAGACGCCGGGCAAGAATGCCCTCGTCGACCTTTGCGCCATCGGCCGTGTCGAAAGCTGGCGCACCGTCAAGGGCAAGACCACACACAAGGTCCGCTGCTATGCACTGTCGCGCAAAATGCCGGCACGCGAACTGCTCGCCACAGTACGCCGCCACTGGAGCATCGAGAATGACCTGCACTGGCAACTCGACGTCCTGCTCGGCGAAGATCAACTCAGGGGTCGCAAGAACAACTCGGCCGCCAACCACGCCATACTGCGCCGCCTCACGCTCAATGTTCTCAGAGCCGATCCCGAAAACATTCCTCTCAGCCACAAACGACTCAAGGCACGATGGGCCGATCAAGACCTCCTCCGCCTCTTCACTCATATGCGATAGCCCTGCCCACAAGGGGGAGGGTGGGGAAAGCTCAAACGCCGCTCGCGCCCGCCAAGAACAGGCCGGCAATGATGGCCGCGACCGCTGCGAAGGCTGGGTAGATCACCAGCAGTCCGGTCACCAGCGCGTCGCGCACCGTCGGCTTTTGCGCTTCCGCCGCGACCTCGAACGGCCCGGCCGGCTGCTGCGCCGGCTTGGGCGTGCCTGCAGCCGGCCTCAGCCTGGTGGTGGGCGCGTCGCCCGCGATGATGTGTTCAGCCGTGGTCATGGCCCCGAACCCCTTGTTTCGGCGCGTTTTATCGTCTTCGATTGTGTCGGCAGCATGCCGCGCCGATGGCGGAATTGTTTCGTTTTTGCGCTGATTGTTTCGAAGTTCTTAAAGGCCCTCAACCCTGTAAGGGTGGGATATTGAAGTTTATTTCTTTGTTAGTCGGCGCCGCCCCTCATCGCCCTGCCGGGCACTTCTCCCCGTATAGTGACGGGGAGAAGGACGCTGCCGCCGCGGTTTTCGCCAATCACCAACGCTGGAGCTGTCGCGCCGGCGCCGAAGCTCCTCCTTCTCCCCGTCACTATACGGGGAGAAGGTGCCGGCAGGCGGATGAGGGGCGGCGCGGCGCCTGCAAACTATCGAACTATTCCAGTGGGTCTGCAAACGCTTGCCGCACCACTTGGCATGGGTTAGGACACGCCCGCTCCAGATAAGTCAGCGTTTACTTAGCGAAAAGACCCATCCATGGCCGACAAACCGGAAAAGACGAAAGCGCGGCTGCCGCGCGGTTTTGCCGACCGCGGCGCCGAAGACATCCGCGCCGTCGAGAAGATGATGGCGACCATCCGCTCGGTCTATGAGCTTTACGGTTTCGAGCCGGTCGACCAGCCGATGATCGAATACACCGATGCGCTGGGCAAATTCCTGCCCGACCAGGACCGGCCAAACGAAGGCGTCTTCTCCTTCCAGGACGACGACGACCAGTGGCTGTCGCTGCGCTATGATCTCACCGCGCCGACGGCGCGCTTCGTCGCCGAGAATTACGACCGCCTGCCGAAACCCTATCGCAGCTACCGCTCCGGCTGGGTGTTCCGCAACGAAAAGCCCGGTCCCGGCCGCTTCCGCCAATTCATGCAGTTCGACGCCGACACCATCGGCACGCCGGGCGTGGCGGCGGATGCCGAGATGGCGATGATGATGGCCGACGTCATGGAGGCATTGGGCATCAAGCGCGGCGACTACATCATCCGCGTCAACAACCGCAAGGTGCTAGATGGTGTGCTTGAGGCGATCGGCCTGGGCGGCGACCAGAATGCGGGTCGCCGGCTGACGGTGCTGCGCGCCATCGACAAGTTGGACAAAGTTGGGACGGACGGTGTTGGCGCTCTTCTTGGAAAAGGACGATTGGACGAGAGCGGCGACTTTACCAAGGGCGCAGGACTAACCGATCATCAGATCCGCCGGATGATAGAGGTATTCGGAAGTCCTGGCGGTTTCTGGGACTACGATATGGGTTCCGAAGGCGTCATTGCCGACGATAGGCGAACGATCGACACAAACGGAAAGACTTCGATTCTGAGCAATGCGTTTGCCATCGACGAGTTGCGCTTGGCCTTCTCCCACGAGCCACTGGCTCTGGATGGAATAAACGAACTCGCCGCAATCAATGACATGGTGCGTGCTGCTGGATACGGAAGCAATCGCATCCGCATCGACCCCTCCGTCGTGCGCGGTCTCGAATACTACACCGGCCCCGTCTTCGAGGCCGAGCTCCTGGCCGAGATCCCCAATGAGGACGGCCAAATCGTGCGCTTCGGCTCGGTCGGCGGCGGCGGCCGCTATGACGGGCTGGTCTCGCGCTTCCGCGGCGAGCCGGTGCCGGCGACCGGTTTCTCGATCGGCGTCTCCCGGCTGATGACGGCGCTGAAGAACCTCGGCAAGCTCGACACCTCCGATGTCGTCGCCCCGGTAGTCGTGCTGGTCATGGACAAGGACGTTGAAAGCCTCGGCCGTTACCAGAAGATGGTCGCAGACCTGCGCGCCGCCGGTATCCGCTCCGAAATGTATCTCGGCGGCGCCGGCATGAAGGCGCAGTTGAAATATGCCGACCGCCGCGGCAGCCCGATCGCCGTCATCCAGGGCGGCGACGAGCGCGCCAAGGGCGAGGTGCAGATCAAGGACCTCATCGAAGGCGCGCGCCTGTCGGCCGAGATCACCGACAACGCCGAATGGCGCGCGGCGCGGCCCGCCCAGGTGACTGTGGCGGAGGGCGAGCTGGTCGCCGAGGTGAAGAAGATCCTGGTGGCGCAGGCCGAGGAGCGGGCACGTGGGAAGTAGGGCGCCGACCTTCCCTTCCCCCCTTGTGGGGGAAGGTGGCCGAGCGAAGCTCGGTCGGATGAGGGGTGTTCCAGGGAACGCCGGCGTCTCATTCCGTCCAACACCCCTCATCCGTCTCGGCGCTGCGCGCCGATCCACCTTCTCCCACAAGGGGAGAAGGGGAGATGGCGCTTTATGACCTCCCGCCCCGCCATCGCCGCCGACATCACAAAACTCTTCGCCGAGCGCGACACGCGCGCCGTCGAAGTCGCCGTGCTGCAGCCGGCCGATCCGTTCCTCGACATGGCGGGGGAGGACCTGCGCCGCCGCATCTTCCTCACCGAGAGCGAGACCGGCAAGACGCTCTGTCTCAGGCCAGAATTCACCATCCCCGTCTGCCTCGACCACATCGCCAGCCAGGCCGGCACGCCGCGCCGTTATTCCTATCTCGGCGAGGTGTTCCGCCAGCGCCGCGAGGGCGGCAACGAGTTCTTCCAGGCCGGCATCGAGGATCTCGGCGACCGCGACACGGCCGCGGCCGACGCCCGCTCGCTGGCCGACGCGCATGCGCTGCTGTCGCTGGTGCTGCCCGGCCAGCAACTCGCCATCACTCTCGGCGACCAGACGATCTTCGAGGCCGTGCTGGCAGCGCTCGGCCTGCCGCGCGGCTGGCGCATGCGGCTGGCGCGCGCCTTCGGCTCGGCGCCGATGCTGGAAGCGGCGCTCGCCGATCTCGCCAATCCGCCGCGCAACAGCCAGCTCTCCGGCCCGGTCGCCTTGCTGGTGCTCGACGGCGATGCGGACGGGCTTGCCGCGCATATCGCCGCCGGCATGGAGGAGGCTGGCCTGTCGGCTTCGTCCGGCCGCGCGCCCGCCGACATAGCGCGGCGGCTGATCGAGAAGGCGCAGCTGCGCAGCGTGCGGCTGTCCGACGAGGCTTTCTCGGCGCTGAAGGGCTTTCTCGAGATCGACGTCGCGCTGGATGGCGCCACGGAAGCGCTGGAAAAATTCGCCGCCGATGCCGGCCTGTCGCTGGGCGCGGCGCTGGAGAATTTCGCCGCCCGCGCCGAGGCGATCGAGGCGCATGGCCTGCCGATGGCGGCAATCCGCTACGACGCCGCCTTCGGCCGTCCGCTCGATTACTACACCGGGCTCGTTTTCGAGATCGCCGCAGCTGATGCCGATCGCCCGCTGGTCGGCGGCGGCCGCTACGACAGGCTGCTGACGCTGCTCGGCGCGAAGAAGCCGATCCCCGGCGTCGGCTTCTCGGTGTGGCTCGACCGCATCGAGGCCTTGCGGGAGAGCGCCAAATGATCACGCTGGCGATCCCGTCGAAAGGCCGTCTCAAGGAACAGTCGCTGGAAGTCCTGGCCAAGGCCGGTCTGGCGGTGACCTTGCCGCAAGACGATCGCAAATACCGCGCCCGCATCGATGGCCTCGATAATGTCGAGGTGGCCTTCCTGTCGGCGTCCGAAATCGCCGGCGAGATCGGTCAGGGCACGGTCGATCTCGGCATCACCGGCGAGGACCTTTTGCGCGAGAACCTCGCCGATTGGGAAGCGCGCGCCGAGATCGTCGCCCGCCTCGGCTTCGGCCATGCCGATGTCGTTGTGGCGGTGCCGGACATCTGGCTCGATGTCGAGACCATGACCGACCTCGACGACGTTGCCGCCGATTTCCGCCAGCGCCATGGCCGACGCCTCAGGATTGCCACCAAATACTGGCGGCTGACACAGCAGTTCTTTTCGCTCAAGCACGGCATCCAGGTCTACCGCATCGTCGAAAGCCTCGGCGCCACCGAAGGCGCGCCGGCGGCGGGTCTGGCCGATGTCATCGTCGACATCACCACCACCGGCTCGACCTTGCGCGCCAACCACCTCAAGGTGCTGGGCGATGGCGTGATCCTGAACTCGCAGGCCTGTCTCGTCGCATCCAGGAATAGACGAGATGTGGCAGACGAAGCCGTCTTGCGCGATATTGCGGTGAA
The DNA here is from genome assembly GCF_029674625.1 of Mesorhizobium sp. WSM4906. Taxonomy (NCBI): domain Bacteria; kingdom Pseudomonadati; phylum Pseudomonadota; class Alphaproteobacteria; order Hyphomicrobiales; family Phyllobacteriaceae; genus Mesorhizobium; species Mesorhizobium sp. WSM4906. The sequence goes on along the minus strand of NZ_CP121355.1, from coordinate 6,292,140 downwards.
GATGGCGTCAGTGAAGAAATAAATAGCCGAGGTCGGCGCCGCCCCTCATTGTCCTACCGGACATTTCTCCTCGTAAACGGGAGAAAGAAGCTGGCCGCAGCCTCGGCATTCTTCCTGCAACATCGACAGTTGGCGAAATCATCGGTGACGCGCCCTTTCTCCCCGTAGCTATAAGGGGAGAAATGTCCGGCAGGACAATGAGGGGCAGCGCCAAACGTGTCGAAGCAGATCGCCAAAGCGGGCATTGGAACCGCAGGCGGTTGCTCTGCCTACCTTTGGCGGATTTCCACCGCCGCCATCGGCTGATAGGCTCACGCATCCCGGGAGGAGACGGCGATGGCGATCAATCTCGACGAGCTCAAGAGCGCCAGCAATCTGCGGGGGCGCGGAGGCACCTTCATCGCTCCGGTGGACGGCAGGGCGCATGTTTCGGGCGATCGCTCGGTGCCCTTGCTCGACAAGACCATTCCGGAACTGTTTTCCGATACGGTGAGCAGATACGCCACTCTCGACGCCGCCGTCTTCGTCGGCCAGGACAAGCGCTTCACCTGGAGCGAGCTTTCGGACACGGTCGATGCTTTAGCCGCCGGCTTTCTGGCGCTCGGGTTGGAGAAGGGCGATCGCGTCGGCATCTGGTCGCCCAACCGCTGGGAATGGCTGGTGACGCAGTTCGCCACCGCGCGCATCGGCCTGATCCTGGTCAATATCAATCCGGCCTACCGGCTGACCGAGCTGGAATATGCCCTCAACAAGGTCGCGTGCAAGGCGCTGGTCACCGCCGTCAGCTTCAAGACCTCCGACTATCTCGGCATGATCGAGACGCTGGCGCCGGAGATCGCCACTGCCGAGCCGGGCAAGCTCAAGGCAAGAAAGCTGCCGGCGCTGAAGATCGTCATTCGCATGGGCGACGACAATTCGCCCGGCATGTTCAATTTCGGCGATGTGCTCGCCATGGCCGGCCGCGACGAGCATGACAGCCTCGATCGCATTTCCGAAAGCCTGAAGCCCGGCGACGCCATCAACATCCAGTTCACGTCAGGTACGACGGGCGCGCCGAAGGGCGCGACGCTCACCCACTTGAACATCGTCAACAACGGCAATTTCGTCACTTCGGCCATCAGGCTCACCGTCGACGACCGGCTGTGCATCCCGGTGCCGCTCTATCATTGCTTCGGCATGTCGATGGGCACGATGGGCTGCGTCACCAAGGGCGCGACCATGGTCTTCCCAGGCGAAGGTTTTGACGCCGGCGCGACGCTCAAGGCGATCGCGCAGGAGCGCTGCACAGGCGTCTATGGCGTGCCGACCATGTTCGTCGCCATGCTCGATCACGCCGATTTCCCGACCTTCGACCTCTCCAGCCTGCGCACCGGCATCATGGCCGGCTCGCCATGCCCGATCGAGGTGATGAAGAAGGTCGTGTCGCTGATGCATATGAGCCAAGTGACCATCGCCTATGGCATGACCGAGACCAGCCCGGTCTCCTTCCAGAGCAGCGTCGACGACCCGTTGGACAAGCGCGTCTCCACCGTCGGCCGCATCCATCCGCATGTCGAGGTCAAGGCGGTCGGCGCCGACGGCGCGACCGTCGCGGCCGGCGCGCCTGGCGAGCTCTGCACGCGCGGCTATTCTGTGATGAAGGGCTATTGGGACGACGCCGAGAAGACGCGCGAAGCGGTCGACGCCGACGGCTGGATGCACACCGGCGACCTCGCGACAATAGACGCGGAAGGCTATTGCAACATCGTCGGCCGGGTGAAGGACATGGTCATCCGCGGCGGCGAGAACGTCTATCCGCGCGAGGTCGAGGAGTTCCTCTATCGCCATCCCAAGATCAAGGAAGTGCAGGTCTTCGGCATCCCCGACGACAAGTATGGCGAGGAACTCTGCGCCTGGATCGTGCTGAAGCCCGGTCAGATCGCTACCGAGCAGGAAATCAAGGCCTTCTGCGCCGGCCAGATCGCGCACTACAAGGTGCCGCGCTACATCCGCTTCCGCACCGAACTGCCGATGACGGTGACCGGCAAGCCGCAAAAATTCCTGATGCGCGAGGCGATGGTCGAGGAACTGGGGTTGGTGGCGCAGAAGACGGCGTGAAACGGCATCTATGGACAACGAGTTTCCAATTTCGCGGCGCTGAAAGCCGCCAAAATCGAAAACATAGATTATCGCATAGTCGTCCGGCGCGGAGGCCGAACCGGCAGTGCGATCGTCATGGCCCCGCATGGCGGCAAGATCGAGCCCCGCACCTCCTTGATCACCGAGGCGATAGCAGGGCGCGATCTCGATATGTATTGCTTTGAAGGGCTCATGCCGGAGAGCAACCGAGAGCTGCACATAACGTCCAGGAACTTTGACGAGGAGTCCGCGCTGGAACTGTTGCGGACGAAGTCCACTGTCGTCGCTATCCACGGTCGTCAGGATCGGGACGACCCCTCGACAGTCTACTTGGGAGGCAAAGACGCTGCGTTGGTTTCGGTGATAGCCTGGCGTCTACAGGAGGCCGATTTCCAGACGAAAAAGGACAACCATCCCTTTCCAGGTATCCAGGATTCGAACATCGTCAACCGAGGATTGACGGGGAAAGGAGCACAGCTGGAAGTGCCCTTGTCGTTGCGCCGTCGACTGGGGAGCGAGCCGGAACTTCTGGAAAGATTCTGTGGGGCGGTTCGCACGGCCATTGTGACATTCGATGCCGAAAATGGTGCCCAGTCCTCGATCGTGTTTTGAATGCTGCGCTTGGCAGGCAAAGATGCCCGTGAGAGGTGCTCCCGACGTGCTTTTCCGCTAAGTTCGCGGAAACGCACGGCGTTTGGGGGGCTTGAATGACTGGTTCCGCACGGTCGGCGACTTCCTACGCGATGCCATTGATCGCCCTGGTGATGGCTGTCGCGGTCAGAGCCAGCGGTTTTTCGGTGGACGAAGGTTCGCTGAGCGTCAGGATTCTCGTTGGGGCGCTTTCGAGCGCGATCATGTTCACCACCATTTTCGTGGTGCTCGACCACGCCGAGGCAGTGGCCCGGCGCGTGGGGGAGCCGTACGGAACATTGGTGCTGACCTTTGCCGTGACGGCGATCGAAGTGTCGATCATCGTGTCCATGATGCTGCATGGAGCGAACAACCCGACACTGGCACGCGAGTCCGTTTTCTCGACGGTGATGATCGCCTCCACCGGCGTTGTCGGCACGTGCCTCACGCTTGGCGGCTGGCGTCATCGCAAGCAGGCAATCGTTCGCCAGGGGACCAGCGCGTATCTGGCGGTTCTGGTTGCCCTGACCGTCATGACGCTTGTGCTGCCGACCTACACTCAAACGACGGATCCCGGCACGTTTTCGGCAGCTCAGCTTGGTTTTGTAAGCGTCCTTTCGGTGCTGCTCTATGCAAGTTTCGTGTTCGCCCAGACCGTCCGGCACCGGGAAGACTTCGTCCAGGAACAGGCGCACGAGGTTTCGACGCGAACCGCCCCTCACGAAAGCGTTTCCGTCGGCCTCCTGCTGCTGTTGAGCGGGCTGGTCGGAATCGTCATGCTCGCCGAGCAGGTCGCCGCGGGTGTCGAGGACACGCTCGTTGCCTACCAGGTGACCCAGGCCGACAGTATCGTGGGAGCGTTGATCGCGGGGCTGGTTTTGATGCCGGAGGCCATTTCGGCGGTTCGCGCCTCGCTCAACAATGAGCTGCAGCGCGGCTTGAACGTCGCGATGGGTTCGGCTTGCGCCACGATCGGTCTGACGATACCGGCGGTCGCGGCCGCCAGCCTGCTGACGGGCAGAGGCTTGACCTTGGGGCTTCCGTCGGCTGACGCGGTCCTTTTGGTCTTGGCGCTCCTCATATGCAACGTAAGCTTCAGCACCGAAAGAACGACGTTCCTGACGGGAATGGTTCATATCGTGGTGTTTTTTACCTACGTGTTTCTGATATTTGTGCCGTGAAGCTTGCCGATCGGATCCGGGATGAGGACAAGCTGGCGACGCCGGCGTTAGCTCGCCAGCACCGCTGCATCCAAGCCCCGTATGATCTTCGCCAGCTCCAGGCATTCGTCCTGGCGCACCTTGTTCTTCCGCCATGCGAGGCAGATCATGCGCTGCGGCATCGGTTCCTGGAACGGCACGATCCTCAAGTCCGGCATGACGCCGGCGGCACTTGCGGCCATTTCCGGCACCAGCGTCACCCCCAGCCCGTGCGCCACCATCTGCAGGAGTGTAGTGAGACTGGTGGCGCCATAGCTTGCCATCGCCACCGGCCGCACGTTGCCGCAGACGGCCAAAGCCTGCTCGCGCAGGCAGTGGCCTTCTTCCAAGAGCATCAGTCGCTCCAGCGCCGGGCTTTCCGGCGGCACCGGCGGCGAGGCGAAGGCGGGGTCGCCCGCCGGCACGGCGAGGAAGAAGCGGTCGGGGAAAAGCTCCTCGGTGGCGAGCCCGGGATAGTCGAGCGGCAGCGCGGCGATGAACGCGTCGAGCCGACCCGAGACGTTGTCCTCGACCAGCGATGCGGTCACCGCCTCGCGTAGCTCGAGCTGCAGGGCGGGGAAGTGCCTCTTCAATTCCGGCAGCACCCGCGGCAGGAGATAGGGCGCAACCGTCGGGATGATGCCCAGCCGGAAGCGGCCTTCCATGGCGGGACGGCCACGCCTGGCAGTCGTCTCGACGTCACGTATGTCGGCGAGTATGCGCTCGATGCGCGGCTGCAGGGCAATCGCTTCGTCGGTCATCCGCACCGTCCTGCCGCCGCGCTCGAACAGGAGGCAGTTCAGCCGTTGCTCCATTTCCGAAATCTGGGCGGAGAGCGCCGGCTGGCTGACGCCGGCGAGCTTCGCGGCGTGGCCGAAATGCAGCGTTTGCGCCAGCGCGTCGAAATAGAGCATCTGTCGGACGGTGAGACCAATCATAAGAAAATCCTATCGGAAAAAATAGCAAAGGCAATTTGTCTTTATCGCCAAGCCGACCTAGTCTGGAATCATTCCAGATTGGCGCGGCCGCTGGCTGGCCCAGAAATCCGCGCAGTATCAATCTCGGCAAAAATTCAACCTCGGAGAGTAAGATGGACGCGAAAACCGACGACAACAGCGCTGGCAAATGCCCTGTGGCGCATGGATCCGCCGGCAGGACCAATCGCGATTGGTGGCCGAACCAGCTCGACCTTGCCGTTCTTCATCAGCAGTCGAACCTCTCGGACCCGATGGGCGAGGATTTCGACTATGCCAAGGAATTTGCGAGTCTCGATCTCGACGCGGTGATCAAGGACCTCACCCATGTCATGACCGATTCGCAGGACTGGTGGCCGGCCGACTTCGGTCACTACGGACCGCTGTTCATTCGCATGGCTTGGCACAGCGCCGGCACCTATCGCATCGGCGACGGCCGCGGCGGCGCCGGCGCCGGTCAGCAGCGGTTCGCGCCGCTCAACAGCTGGCCGGACAATGCCAATCTCGACAAGGCCCGCCGGCTGCTCTGGCCGGTCAAGCAAAAATACGGCCGCAAGATCTCCTGGGCCGACCTGATGATCCTCGCCGGCAACGTCGCGTTGGAATCGATGGGCTTCAAGACCTTCGGTTTCGCCGGCGGCCGCGCCGATGTCTGGGAGCCGGAGCAGGACGTCGACTGGGGTTCCGAAACCAAGTGGCTGGACGACCAGCGCTATTCCGGCGACCGCGAGCTGCAAGGCCATCTCGGCGCGGTGCAGATGGGCCTGATTTACGTCAACCCGGAAGGCCCGAACGGCAAGCCGGACCCGCTCGCGGCTGCGCGCGACATTCGCGAGACCTTCCGCCGCATGGCGATGAATGACGAGGAGACCGTGGCGCTGATCGCCGGCGGCCACACGTTCGGCAAGACGCACGGCGCTGGTGATGCAGCACTTGTGGGCGTGGAGCCGGAAGGCGCCGGCATCGAGGCGCAGGGCCTCGGCTGGTCGAGCAAATATGCCAGCGGCATTGCCGGCGACGCCATCACTTCGGGCCTCGAGGTCACCTGGACCACGACGCCGACCAAATGGAGCAACAATTTCTTCGACAACCTGTTCAACTACGAATGGGAGCTGACGAAGAGCCCGGCCGGCGCCAATCAGTGGACGCCGAAAGGCGGCGCCGGCGCCGGCACGGTGCCGGACGCGCACAATGCATCCAAGCATCATGCGCCGGCCATGCTCACCACCGACCTCTCGCTGCGCTTCGACCCAGCCTATGAGAAGATTGCGCGCCGCTTCCACCAGCATCCCGACCAGTTTGCCGACGCCTTCGCCCGCGCCTGGTTCAAGCTCACCCATCGCGACATGGGGCCGGTGGTTCGCTATCTCGGCCCGCTCGTGCCGAAGGAAGAGCTGATCTGGCAGGATCCGATCCCGGCGATCGACCACGAGCTGGTGAGCGAAGCGGACATCGCCGCGCTGAAGGCGAAGATCCTGGCCTCCGGCCTCTCGGTCTCCGAGCTGGTCTCGACCGCCTGGGCTTCCGCCTCGACCTTCCGCGGCTCGGACAAGCGCGGCGGCGCCAATGGCGGCCGCATCCGCCTTGAGCCCCAGAAGGACTGGGACGTCAATCAGCCGGCTCAACTGTCGAAGGTGCTGGCGAAGCTCGAAGCCATCCAGGAGGAGTTCAACGCGGCGCAGACGGGCGACAAGAAGGTCTCGCTTGCCGATCTCATCGTGCTCGGCGGCGTCGCCGCGGTCGAGAAGGCCGCCAAGGATGGCGGCAATGAAGTGAAGGTGCCATTCACGCCGGGCCGGATGGATGCCTCGCAGGAGCAGACGGATGTCGAGTCCTTCGCGGCGCTCGAGCCGAGGGCCGACGGCTTCCGCAGCTACGTCCGCGGCAAGCTGCCGATGTCCGTCGAGGCGATGCTGGTCGACCGCGCGCAGCTGCTGACGCTGACGGCGCCGGAAATGACGGTGCTGGTCGGCGGCCTGCGTGTGCTCGGCGCCAACGCCGGCGGCTCCAAGCATGGCGTGTTCACCGACAAGCCCGGGACGCTGACCAACGACTTCTTCGTCAATCTGCTTTCGATGGCGACGGTCTGGGATCCGGCTGCGGGCACCGAGCCCGGCGCGGAGGAGGTCTATGAGGCGCGCGACCGCAAGACCAAGCAGGTCAAATGGACCGGCACGCGCGCCGATCTGATCTTCGGCTCGCACTCGCAATTGCGTGCGCTGGCCGAGGTCTACGGCTCGGCCGACGCCAAGCAGAAGTTCGTCAAGGACTTCGTCAAGGCCTGGACGAAGGTGATGAACCTCGACCGTTTCGAGATCGCCGCGAAGTAAAGCATGTCTCCCGAAAGTGGGAACCGGTTTCGGGACAAAGACATGCATAAAACCAAAACCTAAAGCGCACAGAGCGAATCTGAAAGATCGCGATGCGCTTTAGGGCTCATCCTCCCAAAGAAAAAGGCGCGGGTTCAGGCCTGCGCCTTTTGCATTGAGCCGAAGCAATTCCCAGAAAAGTGTACGGCGGTTTCCGTCCGGAATTGCTTCAAGAAACCGAGATATCAGTCTTTTTCGAAGATTCCCGCCTTGGCGACGACGCCGGCAATGGCGCCGCCGATCAACGGTGCGACGATGAACAGCCAGAGCTGGCTGAGCGCCGCGCCGCCCGAGAACAGCGCCGGGCCGATCGAGCGCGCCGGGTTGACCGAGGTGCCCGTCACCGGGATCATGGCGAAGTGAATCCCCGCCAGAGTCAGGCCGATGACCAGGCCGGCGAAGGCGGTGGTGTGCTTGGCGTTGGTGACGCCGAGGATCACGGTGACGAAGGTGAAGGTGCCGATCAGCTCCCACAGGAAGGCCGAGCTCATGCCCCATTTCGCCTCGTCCCAGCCATTGGCGCCGAAACCGCCGGTGTGGCCGCCCGCCTGGCCTGTGACGATGATCCACAGCGCCAGCGAAGCGATGATGGCGCCGATGACCTGCGCGATCCAGTAAGGGACGACATCCTTGGCTGGCATCCGTCCCGCGAGGAACACGCCGAGCGTCACCGCCGGATTGAGATGCGCGCCCGAGATCGGGCCGATCGCATAGGCCGCCGCGATCAGGCCGATGCCGAACGCCAGGCCGATGCCTTCCTGGCCGAGCGGCAGCGCGCCGCCGAAACCGCCCGTGACCACGGAGGCCGTACCGATGAACACCAACAAAAACGTGCCTAGAACTTCTGCCAGATAAGTCTTCATTGCCCTCTCCTCGTGAGGATCCGTCAAAGCGCGTTTCCCGCGCCGCGAATCACAGGCGAAAGAGTATTCCTGCCGGCAAAACTTGGAAAGCCGAGTGGTTAATCCAGCAGGCTTGCTTGTATCCGCCAGTCAAAACATTAGAAAACTTTCATGTTCCCATCGATTTGTTCTTGTTTTCCGTCGGCGGCCGACTGCTGCGAAAAAGCATTCCGTCTGTTGCAGGCAGCATGGCGTTGGACAGGTCGTTTTGGCCTCGCCGCAACAGAACTGTTTCAATCGGAGCAGGAAAGGCTCTAAGAGCAGGGCTGAAAGCAACGGTAGACGGAAGCAGGAATGAGACTGGGCGGAAGGCTGGCGGCGGCCATCGAAGTGCTGGAAGACATCGGCAGGCGCCACCGGCCGGTGGCCGACGCTCTGCGCGACTGGGGCCTGTCGCATCGCTTTGCCGGCGGCGGCGACCGGGCGGCGATCGGCAACATCGTCTACGACGCGCTGCGCCGCAGGCGCTCGGCCGGCTGGCTCTTCGGCGAGGACACGCCCCGCGCCACCGGCTTCGGCGCGCTGCTCTTGGAATGGGGCCAGACCGCGCGGTCGCTGAACGAGGCGCTCGACGGCGACAAGTTCGCGCCGCCGCTGCTCAGCGCCGCCGAACTGAAAGCCGCGGCCGAGCGCAGGCTCGCCGACGCGCCCGACGCCGTGCGGGCCGATGTTCCGGACTGGTGCGCGCCGCTGCTCGAGCAGGCCTATGGCGAAGATTGGGTCGAGGAGGGGGCGGCTCTTGCGACGCGTCCGCCGCTGGATCTCAGGGTCAATGCCTTGCTGTCCGACCGCGGCAAGGTGCTGGCCGAACTCAAGGGCACGGGTGCAGCACCTGCAGCGATCGCGCCGCTCGGCATCCGCATCCCGCCGATCGACGGCGACGGCAGGCATCCGAACGTCCAGGCCGAGCCAGCCTTCCAGAAAGGCTGGTTCGAAGTGCAGGACGAGGGTTCGCAGCTTGCTGCCGCACTTGCGGGTGCCGCGCCCGGCATGCAGGTGCTCGACTATTGCGCAGGCGCCGGCGGCAAGACGCTGGCGCTGTCGGCCGAGATGGGCAATACAGGCCAGCTTTTCGCCCACGACGCGGAGAAGGTGCGGCTGGCGCCGATCTTCGAACGCATCCGTCGCGCGCACAGCCGCAATATCCAGATCGTCAGCAAGCCCGCCGAGCTCACGCCGCTTACCGCGCATATGGACATCGTGCTCATCGACGCGCCCTGCACCGGCAGCGGCACCTGGCGCCGCCGGCCCGACGCCAAGTGGCGGTTGACCGAAAGGCAGCTCGACGCCCGCAAAGGCGAGCAGCAGGCGATCCTCGACACGGCGCAGGCTTTTGTGAAACCCGGCGGACTGCTCGTCTACATCACCTGCTCGGTGTTCGATGCCGAAAACGGCGAGCAGGTCGCGGCCTTCCGCGAACGCCACGGCGACTTTGCGCCGGTCGACCATCGAGAGCTTTGGGATGCCCGTTTCCCCGGCCATGAAGACGCTGCGCGCATCGCCGGCACCGGCGGCATCTCGCTGTCGCCGGCGCTCAGCGGCACCGACGGCTTCTATTTCCATGCCCTGCGCAGGGCAGCCTGAGGGCAGGCAGCGTTTTGCTGCGCTGCAACATAAGAGATTGCCTGTCTTGGCTGCCTCTGCAATAAGCTTCGCCAGCAAACGTGAAGGCGAAGGGCCATGGCAGCCAAGATCGTACCCGCTCCCGACTATGAGGATCGCGTCAGGACTTCCTTTGCCCGCCAAAAGGCGATGGCCACCATTGGCGCGGAGCTGACGCTGGTCACGCCCGGCATCATCGAGATCGAGATGCCTTACGCGCCGTCGCTCACCCAGCAGCACGGCTTCCTGCACGCCGGCGTCATCTCGACCGCGTTGGACTCGGCCTGCGGCTATGCCGCGTTCTCGTTGATGCCGCAGAATTCCAGCGTGCTGACCATCGAATTCAAGGTCAATCTGCTCGCGCCGGGCAGGGGCGAGCGCTTCCTGTTCCGCGGCTCGGTGACAAAGCCCGGCCGCACCATCATCGTTGCCGACGGCCAGGCCTACGCCTTCGCGGCCGACGGCGAGGCCAAGCTGATCGCCACCATGACCGGCACGATGATGACGGTTGTCGGCCGCGACGGTATTGAGGGGTGAGGAGCGGTCCCGTAGCGGACGAAAAGCCGCCAAATGGGCTTTTCGAGCGACGAACGCCCGGAGCCATAGCGAAGGGCTGGGCGAGGGCACGTTGCCCTTTCTCTTCGCCGGGCAACAGACAAGAGGTAGAGCGTCATGACCGATAAAGCGTCACGTCTTTCGGGCAAGTCCGTTCTCTTCGTCATGGCCGCGGAGGCCGAATACGGGCCGCATCTCAAGGGGCTTTTCACGCCGCTGATGACCGGCGTCGGTCCGGTCGAGGCCGCGGTGCGGCTGGGCGCGGAGCTTGCGGCGCTCAAGGCGCAGGACGCGCTCCCGGATCTCGTCGTCTCGCTCGGTTCCGCGGGAAGCCGGACGCTGGAGCAGACCGAAATCTACCAGGCCGTGTCGGTGAGCTACCGTGACATCGACGCCTCCCCGCTCGGCTTCGAGAAGGGCGCCACGCCGTTCCTCGACCTGCCGGTGACGGTGCCGCTGCCCTTTGTCATCCCCGGCATCAGGAGCGCGACGCTGTCGACCGGTGGTGCGATCGTCACCGGCGCCGCCTATGACGCGATCGACGCCGACATGGTCGACATGGAGACCTTCGCCTGCCTGCGCGCCTGCCAGCTGTTCGGCGTGCCGCTGATCGGCCTGCGCGGCATTTCCGACGGCGCCGCCGATCTCAGGCACGTCGGCGACTGGACGGAGTATCTGCACGTCATCGACGAAAAGCTGGCCGCGGCAATAGGTTTGCTCGAGCAGGCGATCGGCGGTGGTCTGCTGGATGGCTGAGAGCTATTGGGATCAAGCAGCCAGGCGCTGCGGATCGCCGAAATCGATGCGTGCAATGCGTCCACGGGCGGCGCCGGTCGCATCGATATAGTCGATCGCTCCCGGTGTATGATCGAGCTTCCACGTGCCGGCGGGACCGTCTTTCCATTCGACCCTGTAGCCGTCGTCCAACAGCGTCCAAAGTCCGTGGAAGCGTGTGCCGTCCGGCAAGAGCATATGCGCCCGATCCTCGGTTTCGTAGTGGATGAAGGCGTTCTTGCCGCCCATGTCGATGACATGTGTGGTGCCGACCATGATAATGGCCAGGGCGTCCCTGTTCAGTATCGTCATTGTCCCTATCCATGGGTTCGCGTTTCGAAATGCCTCGACGGCAGGAATATCGTCAAGTATCTTGACTATATGGAGTTTGGATCGAGTGGTCAAGGAGCTTGACGAAAGAGTCGGGACACTGCCCGATCATGTCGGCTGGCGGCTATGGCAGGCGAGTCGCGCTTGGCAGACGGAATTCGCGTCCGCCATGCGCGCAGCCGGACACAGCTGGTTCAGCGAAGCGCGCGCCGGGCTGCTTGGCCATATCCCCCGCAACGGCACGCGCCAGTCGGCATTGATCGAGCGCTCGGCCACCTCCAAGCAGGCGGTTCAGCAATTGCTCGACGGGCTGGAGGCGGAAGGCGTGCTGGAGCGGTTTCCCGACCCACGGGATGGGCGCGGCAAGCTTGTACGTTATACGCGCAAGGGCTTGGATGCCTTGCGCGACGGCGACCGCATCAAGCTCGAGATCGAACGGGACTACATAGACCGCATCGGCCGAGAGCGTTTCGCGGCGCTCATGGATGCCTTGCGCTCGCTCGACGCCGGACCGGCCGACGCATCGGAAGAAGCATCGGTACCGGAGTAGGCTGTGCGACCGCACAACCCATTGCGCCGACTCGTTTCTTTCTCTAAAGGCTCGCCATGACGACGACAGCCAATCATCCCGACACCGTCCTGATTGTCGATTTCGGCAGCCAGTTCACGCAGCTCATTGCCCGCCGCATCCGCGAGGCCGGCGTCTTTTCCGAGATCGTGCCGTTCCAATCGGCCGAAGCTGCCTTCAAGCGCATCAACCCGAAAGCGGTGATCCTGTCGGGCGGCCCGGCCTCGACCACCGATATCGGCAGCCCGCGCGCGCCGCAGATCGTCTTCGACGCCGGCGTGCCGGTGCTCGGCATCTGTTACGGCCAGATGGCACTCTGCGTGCAGATGGGCGGCGTCGCCGAAAGTTCCAACCATCGCGAGTTCGGCCGCGCCTTCGTCGAGATCGAGAAGGAGAGCCCGCTGTTCGAGGGCCTGTGGGCGCCCGGCCAGCGCCACCAGGTGTGGATGAGCCATGGCGACCGCGTCATCGAATTGCCGCCGGGCTTCAAGGTGCTCGGCAAATCGGAAAGCTCGCCCTTCGCCATCTTCGGCGATATCGAGCGCAAGATGTACGGCATCATGTTCCACCCGGAAGTGGTGCACACGCCGGACGGCGCCAGGCTGCTCCGGAACTTCGTCCACAACATCGCCGGCATCGAGGGCGATTGGACGATGCGCGCCTACCGCGAGCACGCGGTGGAGACGATCCGCAAGCAGGTCGGCAAGGGCAAGGTCATCTGCGCGCTCTCGGGCGGCGTCGACTCCTCCGTCGCGGCGCTTCTCATCCACGAAGCGGTCGGCGACCAGTTGACCTGCATCCTCGTCGATCACGGCCTGATGCGCAAGGACGAGGCCAAGGGTGTCGTGGAGATGTTCCGCCAGCACTACAACCTGCCGCTGATCCTGGTCGACGCCTCCGATCGCTTTATCACGGCGCTGGAAGGCGAGAGCGATCCCGAGAAGAAGCGCAAGACCATCGGCCGCCTGTTCATCGAAGTGTTCGAGGAGGAGGCGAAGAAACTCGGCGGCGCCGACTTCCTGGCGCAGGGCACGCTCTATCCGGACGTCATCGAAAGCGTCTCGTTCGCCGGCGGACCGTCGGTGACGATCAAGTCGCACCACAATGTCGGCGGCCTGCCCGAGCGCATGAACATGAAGCTGGTCGAGCCGCTGCGTGAATTGTTCAAGGACGAGGTGAGGGCGCTCGGCAAGGAACTCGGCCTCCCGGAAAGCTTTATCGGCCGCCATCCGTTCCCTGGCCCCGGCCTTGCCATACGCTGCCCGGGCGGCATCACGCGTGAGAAGCTGGAGATCCTGCGCGAGGCCGACGCCATCTATCTCGACGAGATCCGCAAGGCCGGCCTCTACGACGCCATCTGGCAGGCCTTCGCCGTGCTGCTTCCGGTGCAGACCGTCGGCGTCATGGGCGACGGCCGCACCTATGAGTTCGTCTGCGCGCTGCGCGCGGTAACGTCCGTCGACGGCATGACCGCCGACTTCTACCACTACGACATGAACTTCCTCGGCGCTGCCGCCACCCGTATCATCAACGAGGTGAAAGGCATCAACCGCGTCGTCTACGACGTGACGTCCAAGCCGCCTGGGACGATCGAGTGGGAATGATTTAGCGTCCTTCGCGGCCTATCGCGAACTACCGCTAGTCAACTCTAAGTAGCTGATTTTCAAAGCAGAAATCTTCATCATCTATCGCGGACTATCGCGTGCAAAAGGACCGCTCCGACGGTCTTTTTGACGGTATGCATTTTCTTGTCCGAGCGCCAAAATCGCAATACCGTCAGCCCAATTCAGCCGATGACGGTCTTTTTTCGGAAGCTAACGCGATTTTTGCTTGACGGTCTTTTAGCCGCAAATCGGTCGATTTCCGCCAGAAATGGAGGTCGCCTTGCTGACGGACACGGCGCTTAAGCATCTGAAATCTAAGGCAAAAGATTACAAGGTCACGAACCGTGACGGTATGTACGTCCTCGTCAAAAGCTCGGGCGCGCTGACCTTCCGATACGACTACCGGATGAACGGCCGGCGCGAAACTGTAACGCTCGGACAATATGGGCCGGACGGTATAACACTCGCCCGTGCGAGGGAGCTGTGTCTCGACGCGCGCCGCATGGTGAGTGAGGGAATCTCGCCTGCTCAGGAGAAGCAGCGACATAAGCGGCGCCTGAAAGAAGCGAAGAGCTTCGGCGAGTTCGGAGAACGCTGATAATGTCCTCGTCCCAGCCCATCTCGCGATTGACGGCGATAGCCTGTGCGGCGAAAGCCTCGTTGATCTCCATCACGTCGAGATCGGACGAGCGCCAGCCGGCCTTGTCGAGCGCGCGGCGCGAGGCTGCCACCGGTCCGAGGCCCATGTCCATCGGCTCGACGCCGGCGGAAGCGTAGGACGCGATGCGGGCGAGGGGCGTCAGGCCGAGTTCCTTTACCCGCGCCTCCGACATCACCAGCACCGCCGCTGCGCCGTCATTGAGACCGGATGAGTTGCCGGCCGTGATCGTGCCAGCCGCATCGAAGACCGGCCTCAGCCGGCCGAGGCCTTCCATGGTGGTGGAGGGATTGGGATGTTCGTCACGGTCGATGACGAGATCGCCCTGCCTTGTCCTTATCGAGATCGGGACGATCTCTTCGTCGAACCGGCCAGTCTGGATGGCGACGTCCGCCTTCTCCTGTGAGCGCAGCGCGAACCTGTCCTGTTCTTCGCGGGTGATCTGGTAGCGCTGCGCCAGCGCTTCGGCCGTCACGCCCATATGTACCTGATGGAAGGCATCCCACAGCCCGTCGGTAATCATGGAATCCTTGACCATGTGGTCGCCCATGCGGATGCCGCCGCGCATACCGGAAATGAAATGCGGCGCCGAGGTCATCGAGTCCTGTCCGCCGGCGATCACGCAATCGGCGTCGCCGCAGCGAATGGCCTGGGCGGCGAGATGGATCGACTTCTGGCCGGCGCCGCACACTTTGTTGACGGTCATGGCGGGCACGCTTACCGGCAGGCCGGCTTTGAGCGCGGCCTGCCGCGCCGGGTTCTGCCCGGCGCCGCCGGTCAGCACTTGGCCCATGATCACCTCGCCGACAGTGTCGGGCGCGAGCTGGGTTTCCGCCAGCATCGCCTGGATAAGCTGCGCGCCCAACTCCGCCGCCGACAGGCTGGCGAACGCGCCGTTCAGCTTGCCGATGGGCGTGCGCTTGGCGGCAACGATATAGATCGCATCCATTTCCGATCCTCCGCACGCGCGATCCACATAGGCGGGATCGCCGCTTGACATTCTGGTTATAACCAATAATCATGAAATGCATCGGCAGGCAAGGTCGCGGCATCGAGCCCGGAGTGCGTTGCGGGAGGAAATCCATGTCATCCGTGCTTTGGACGCCGGCGCCGGCCGCGTTCCGATCGTCCAACCTTGCGCGCTTCTCTCTCGCGAATGGTTTCGACCCGCGCGACTACGAAACGCTGCATCGCTGGTCGATCGGCGACCCCGGCGCCTTCTGGCGGGCGGTGTGGGATTTCGCGGAGGTCGTCGGTGAGCCTGGCGCGATCTCCTTCCTGCGCGACGACGATGCGCCCATGACCGGGAGTCGCTTCCTGCCGGAAGCCTCGCTCAATCTCGCGGAAAACCTGCTGCCGGCGACGAAGACAGGGTTGCTCTCATCGAGGGCGACGAGAGCGGCCATTTCCGCACCGTCACGCTCGGCGCGTTGCGCCGGCTCGTTGCCCGGACGGCGCATGGCCTTCGCGCGGCCGGGATCGGCAAGGGCGATTGCGTCGGCGGCATCCTGCCCAATCGCGTCGAGGGTCTCGTCGCTCTGCTGGCGACGCTCTCCATCGGCGCTGTCTGGTCATCCTGCTCGCCGGATTTCGGCGCCGCCGCGATCGCCGACCGCCTCGGCCAGATCGGCCTCAAGGTGCTGTTCGCCGCGCCATGTTACCGCTATGCGGGCAAGGAGCACGACATCTCCGGCAGGCTGGCCGAGATCGTCGCGGCGATGCCGACAGTGACGACGCTGGTGCTGACCGGCAGAACGGGTCTCAAGCCGGACTGTGCGGCGGATTGCATTTCCTTCGACGATTTCGGCGGCGACAGCCCGCTCAGCTTCGAGCGCGTGCCCTTCGACCATCCGGCCTATGTTCTCTACACTTCAGGTACCACGGGCGCGCCGAAAGCGATCGTCCATCGCGCCGGCGGTGTATTGCTCCAGCATCTTAAGGAGCACCTGCTGCATGGCGACGTCCGCCCGGGCGACGTGATGAGCTGGTACACCAACACCGCCTGGATGATGTATCACTGGCTGATCTCCGGCCTCGCCTGCACTGCTGCCGTGGTTCTCTATGACGGCGCGCCGATCCTGAAATCGGCCGATGGCCTCGACCCCAGCCCGCTTTGGAAAATCGCCGAGCGCGCCAGGGTCACGCATTTCGGCACCAGCCCGAAATATCTGGCGACACTTGCGACCGAAGGCTACGCGCCGGGGCGCCTGCATGATCTCCCGTCGCTGCGCTCGCTGCTGTCGGCCGGTGCGCCTGTCTCTCCCGGGCAATTCGACTGGGTCTACGATCATGTGAAGCGCGACATGATCTTCGCTTCGATCTCCGGCGGCACCGAGATCATCGGCTGCTTCCTGCTGGGATCGCCGATCCATCCTGTGCGGCGCGGCGAGCTGACCGTGAAAGGGCTCGGCCTCGCCGTCGGCGTCATGGACGAGCGCAATGCGCCGGTCATCGGCCGGCAAGGCAATCTAGTCTGCACCGAACCGTTCCCGTCGATGCCGCTGACCTTCTGGGGCAAGGATGGCGACGCGCGCTATCACGCCACCTATTTTGCCGCACGCCGCGAGATCTGGACGCATGGCGATGTCGCGGAGATGACGGCTTACGGCTCTGGCATCATCCACGGCCGCTCCGATACGACGCTGAAGCCCGGCGGCGTTCGCGTCGGCACCGCCGAGATCTACGCCGCCTGCGAGAATTTTGCCGAGATCGAGGATTGCCTGGTCTTTGGCGCGCCCATCGAAGGCGACGAGGAGATCGTGCTCTGCGTCAAGCTCAATGACGGTTATGCGCTGACCCCCGAGCTTGCCGCGCGAATTCGCAAAGCGATCCGCGAAGGCGCTTCGCCGCGCCACGTGCCGCACCGCATTC
Source organism: Mesorhizobium sp. WSM4906 (assembly GCF_029674625.1). Lineage (NCBI taxonomy): Bacteria > Pseudomonadati > Pseudomonadota > Alphaproteobacteria > Hyphomicrobiales > Phyllobacteriaceae > Mesorhizobium > Mesorhizobium sp. WSM4906. Next base: position 6,274,986 of record NZ_CP121355.1, on the reverse strand, counting down.
ACGCCGTCCAGGCCGTGCCCTATACGCTGAATGGCAAGCGCGTCGAGGGTGCCGCCCGCACCACGCTCGAAGGCAAGCCTGTCAAGAACTTGGCTTCGCTCGCCAATCCGGCCTGCCTCGAGGAATACCGCGCGCTCGATCGGAGCAAGGCGGCATGAGCCGGGCAAAGGGAGCGATCGTCGGCATCGGCGAGTTGAAGCCGCAGCGCCTGACCAGCGGCGTGACGACGCTGGAGATGATCGCCGAGGTCTCGCGCCTGGCGGTGCTCGACGCCGGGCTCGAGCCGGCTGCGATCGACGGGCTGCTGGTCGGGCCGCAGGTCGGCGAGACGCCGCAGCATGTTCCGGCGACGATCGCCGAATATCTGGGCCTCGCGCCGACCATGGCCAATGTCGTCGATCTTGGCGGCGCGTCCGGCGCCGGCATGGTCTGGCGCGCGGCAGCCGCGATCGAGGCCGGCATGTGCGAGACGGTGCTGTGCGTGCTCGCCAACAACCGAGAGGAGGCAGCACCCCGCTCGCCCAACCGCAATCCGATCCGCGAGTTCGATGTGCCCTTCGGCGCCTCCGGCGCCAACATCTCCTACGCGCTGCTGATGCAGGCGCATATGGCGGCATACGGCTCGACCGCGCGGGATTTCGCCCTGATCGCCGCGGCGGCGCGCGCCAATGCGCAGCTCAATCCCGACGCGATCTTCTTCGGCAAGCCGGCCGATGTGGAAGCGGTGCTGGCCTCGCCGATGATCGCCTCGCCGCTGCACCTCCTCGAAATCGTCATGCCGGTCGCCGGCGGTGAAGCGGTCGTCGTCACGTCGGCCAAACGCGCGCGGTCGTTGCGCAAGCTGCCCGTGCATCTACTCGGCGCCGGCGAGAAGATCACGCATCGCGCGGTCAGCCAGGCACCGAGCCTGACCTCCGGTCCGCTGAAGAGCGCCATGGCGCGGGCCTTCGCGCAGTCCGGCATGCAGGCCGACGAGATGCATCTTCTGTCGCTCTACGATTGCTACACGATCATGGTCGCGACCACCATCGAGGATGCCGGCCTCTGCGCGTCGGGCCAGTTCGGCGCGTGGCTCAACGACCACGACCTCTCCCACAAGGGTGACAAGCCGCTCAACACACATGGCGGCCAGCTCGGCTTCGGCCAGCCCGACCTTGCCGGCGGCATGACCCATGTCGTCGAGGCGGTGCGCCAATTGCGCGGCGAGGCGGGCGAACGCCAGATCGGCAAGGCCGGGCTCGCGCTGGTCACCGGCAATGGCGCGACGATGAGCGAAGCGACCGCGCTGGTGCTGGGAGCCGCCTGATGTCCGTCGATCTCAACACGCTGAAAACCCCTGGCCCGACGATCACCGCGCTGACCAAGCCATTCTGGGATGCCGCCGCCGAGGGCCGGCTGAAAATCCAGCACTGCGAGGATTGCGGCAAGGCCATCTTCTATCCGCGCCCGATCTGCCCGCATTGCTGGAGCAGGCGTCTTGTCTGGAAAGACGTATCGGGCAGGGGGCGGCTCAAATCCTTTTCGGAGGTGCACAAGCCCGGCCATCCCGGCTGGCTGCCGACGGCACCTTATGTGGTCGGCCTGGTCGAATTGGCCGAAGGCCCGACGATGCTGAGCTTCATCCTGGCCGGCACACGGCCGCTACAGGTCGGGGACATGTTGCGGCTTGCGCCGACCGCCATCGGCGGCCGTGTCCTGCCGGCCTTCAGACAAATCGAACTCGCAACAGAGGAGGAGCCGCGATGAGCACCGAGACGAAAGACGGTTGGGTGGGTGTCGTGAAAGGCCGTCCGCAGGTCGGCGCCTTTGCCGAGCGCACGCGCCGCACGAGGATGAGCGACATCGAGGCCTTCACCGAGATCACCGGCGATCGCAATCCCCTACATTACGACCGCGCTCTGGCCGAAAAGTCGGTGTTCGGCAAGCTGATCGTCCAGGGCGGCGTGACCTCCGGCATCCTCAACGCGTTGGTCGCCGAAGATCTGCCCGGCCCCGGGACCGTGTTCCTCGAAGTGGCCTGGAAGTTCGTCAAGGCCGTCGGCGTTGACGAGGAGATCACCGGGCGCGTCGAGGTCAAGGAAGTGCGCCCCGACAAGCCGATCTGCAAGATCGAGACCAGCGTGCGCAACGGCCAGGGCGAGCTTTGCCTCACCGGCACGGCCACGGTCTTCACCGTACCGCTGCAAGGCGCATGAGCACAGTCGGCGGCGGCCGGCTTGGCATGGCGGCCGACAGCGAGCGCTGGCGCGTGCTGTCGCTGCTTTGCCTGGCGGTCGTCCTGTCGCTGACCACCTGGTTCTCGGCGACCGCAATCCTTCCCGAATTGAAACAGGATCTGGCGCTGGGCGCGAGCGCCGAGGCGTGGCTGACCAATGGCGTTCAGGTCGGCTTCGTCATCGGCGCGCTGGCGGCGAGCCTGGTCAATTTGCCGGACCTTGTACGGCTGAGCCGCCTGATGGCCGCGGCGGCTCTTGTCGCCGCTTTAGCCAACGCGACGCTGCTCTTCCATCCCGGGCCGGGTGGCGTGATCGCCGCGCGCATCGTCACCGGCGCTGCGCTTGCCGGCGTCTATCCGCCGGCGCTCAAGCTGGTGGCCACCTGGTTCACGCGCGACAGGGGGCTGGCGCTCGGCGCGGTCATCGGCGCGCTGACAGTCGGTTCGGCGCTGCCGCATCTCTTCCGCGCCGTCTCGACCGCGCTCGACTGGCGGCCGGTGGTCGCAGCGGCAAGCGTGGCCACCGCGGCCGGCGCGTTGCTCTTCCTGCTGTTCGCGAAGGAAGGGCCCTATCCCTTCGGCAAGGCGGTGTTCGAGCCCTCGCGGATCGGCCAGGTGTTTCGCGAAAAGCCGCTGCTCCTCGCCAATCTCGGCTATCTCGGCCACATGTGGGAGCTCTACGCCATGTGGGCCTGGCTGCTCGCTTACACCCGCGCGGCCTTCGAGGCGCAGGCGATCGGGACCGCCGCCACCGCCTCGCTCGCGACTTTCCTTGTCGTCGCCTCCGGCATCCTTGGTTGCCTGCTCGGCGGCTATCTGTCGGACCGCATCGGCCGCACCGCCACCACCGCCGGCATGATGCTCGTCTCGGGAAGCTGCGCCCTGCTGATGGGCTTTCTCTTCACCGGCCCGCTCTGGCTGTTCATGCTGGTGGCCATCGTCTGGGGCGTTTCGGTGATCGGTGATTCGGCGCAGTTCTCCGCCGCAGTCACCGAGCTTACCGACCGCCGCTTTGTCGGCACCGCTCTGTCGGTGCAGCTCGGCGCCGGTTTCGCGCTGACGGTGCTTGCCATCTGGCTGACGCCGCGCTTCGCTGATTTCATCGGCGGCTGGCGCTGGGCCTTCCTGCTGTTGGTCCCCGGACCGCTTCTGGGGGCGGCTGCCATGCTGTGGTTGCGAAACTTGCCGGAGAGCGAGAAAATGGGGGGCGGCCTCCGTTAGGAGCCGCTGCTGCGCTTTGAATCGCGGCAAACATTCTACCGGGCGGTATGCCCGCAGCCTGAAGACCGATGATGGAACAAGCAACCAGAATGCGCGGGCGTCCTCGTTACGACCAGGAAGATGCCGAGGCGGCCGAGGCGTTCCGCTCGATCGGCTCGAAGGTTCAGCTCAATCGCGACGAGGCCGCCCCGCTTTGGGTGCAGTTGCGCAACCAGTTCGAGGAAGCGATCAACACCGGCCTGCTGGCCGCCAATTCACGCATTCCCTCCGAACAGGCACTTTGCGATTTCTTCGGCGTGTCGCGCCCCGTGGTGCGCGCCGCGATCGGCTCGCTTTCCAACGAAGGCCGCATCATCAAGATGCCGCGCAAGGGCATGTTCGTCGCAGCTCCCCGCGAGCATGTCGACTTCATGACCGCCAATCTCGGCGTCTTCGACGACCTGACCGCGAAGGGCCACAAGGTCTCGACCCGCACGCTGGAAATCTATCGCTGTCCGCCGAGCGAGAAGGAGTCGAAGGTCTTCGGAATTCCCGCCAATGGCAGCGTGGTACGCATCAGCCGCGTCTACATGACCGACGGCTCGCCGATCACCATGACGCGCATCAGCCTGCCGGGACATCGGGTGCCGGGCCTGGAGAACATCCTGTCGGAAAACCAGTCGATCTTCGGCACCATCCGCGCCGTCTTCGGCCTCACCGTGAAGCGCGCCGACCGCTGGCTCCGCGCGGCATTGCCCACCAAGGAAGAGGCCGATGAGATGGGCGTCGCCGCCAACACACCGCTGATCGAGATCGAGTCGATCGCCTATGACGCGGATGGTGCGGCGCTCGAATATTACGAGGCCTTCTACAACTCCTCCGTCGCCCGCATCCACATGGCGGTCGAGCAGCCATCCGCCACGGTGAACGGCGTCGATCGTACCTGAGTTACGCTCACTCAAAAAAGATTCTGTTTTCTGGTTATAACCAGATTGACGGGCGCGGGGAGCTTCTGTAACGTCTCTGTCATGGGGTCGGGAGGAGCCTGACCCAGAGGCATTTATCAGGACCTATAGGCTTGCAGCGCTGCGTCGGCGGCGAGGGCGAAGTTTTGCCCGTGCTTGAGCCTGTCCTGATGGAGGACGTGCATGGATTACCGGTCGCAATTCGACCTGACAGGCGAGGTTGCTGTCGTCACCGGCGGCGCCAGCGGCATCGGCCTCGAGGCCGCCAAGGCGCTGGGGATTTGCGGCGCAAGAATCGTCCTGATCGACATGAATGCGGACGGGCTGAATGCCGCTGCCGAAGCGCTCACGGCCGCTGGCATCGCGAGCGTCGATGGCCGCGTGTTGAACGTTACCGATCCGCAAGCCGTCGAGGCGATAGCCGCTCAGATCGTCAGTGATTTCGGCAAGGTCGATATCCTGGTCAACAGCGCCGGCATCGCGCGCCTCAACACCGCGCTCGACACCCCGGACGAAGAATGGCGCCTGGTGATGGATGTCAACGTCAACGGCGTCTACTGGGCTTCGCGCGCCTTCGGCCGTTCGATGGTCGATTGCAAGAAGGGCTCAATCGTCAATCTGGGTTCCATGTCGGGCCTGATCATCAACCGTCCGCAGACGGCGCCGTCCTACATGGTGAGCAAGGGCGCCGTGCACATGATGACCAAGGCGCTCGCGGTCGAATGGGCGAAATCGGGCGTGCGCGTCAACGCGCTGGCGCCGGGCTATGTCGGCACCGAGATGACGCTGAAGATGCGCGAGCGTCCCGAACTCTTCAACACCTGGATCGACATGACGCCGATGGGCCGGCTGGGCACACCGCAGGAGATCGCCTCGGCGATTCTGTTCCTGGCGTCGCCGGCCTCGAGCTACGTCACTGGCGCGATCCTGTCGATCGATGGCGGCTACACGGCCTGGTGACGGACTGAGCAAGGATTGGAATATCGCATGACCGTTTCGGAGCGAGATGTGCGCCAGGCCATCATCGACGCCTGTATCGAGATGAACGCACTCGGCATCAACCAGGGCACGTCAGGCAACATCAGCTGCCGCCATGGCGAGGGCATGCTGATCTCGCCGACCAGCACGCCCTATGACACGCTGCAGCCGGAAGACATCGTCTTCATGGGTTGGGATGGCGAGGTCGACGGACGCCTGCCGCCGTCCAGCGAATGGCGCTTCCATCTCGACATCATGAAGGCACGGCCCGAGGTCAACGCGGTCGTTCACGCGCATCCGACCTACTGCACGACGATCGCCATCATGGGCAGGAAGATACCAGCGATCCACTACATGGTCGCCGTCGCCGGCGGCAGCGACATACGCTGCGCGCCCTACGCCACCTTCGGCACGGCGGAGCTTTCGGCGCATGCGGTGGAAGCGCTGCGCGGCCGCAAGGCCTGCCTGCTTGCCCAGCACGGCATGATTGCCGTCGGGTCGAGCCTCGCCCAGGCGATGTGGCTGGCCGTCGAGGTCGAGACGCTGGCGCGCCAGTATCACGGCGCCCTGCAGATCGGCGAGCCGCCGATCCTGTCCGACGAGGAGATCGAAAACGTCATCAAGCGCATGGCCAGCTACGGCCTGCGTGACAATGACGCCGCTGCCTGAGGAGCAGCCACCTGCTGTTTCGCATATCCTCCGGGACGGCCCGGAGCGATCAACAAGGGAGGAAATCGAAATGACCAGATCCATGAAAGGCCTCGTCAAGGCGCTTGCTTTGGGGTTAGCGGCGGCTTGCAGCTTGGCGGCGATCTCCGGCGCGACGGCCGAGGAACTGTCGCTCAAGGGCAAGCGCGTAGGCGTCTCTGCGATTGGCACGGATCACTATTGGGACCTGATGGCGTTCCGCGGCATTCAGGACCGCGTTAAGGAGCTCGGCGGCGAAGTCATCGCGCTCGACGCCGGGCGCAAGGACCAGCAGCAGATCGCGCAGCTGCAGACGCTGATCGCGCAGAAGCCGGACGCCATCATCGAGCAACTCGGCAATCTCGAAGTGCTGAACCCGTGGCTGCAGAAGATTCGCGACGCCGGCATCCCGTTGTTCACGGTCGATACGGCTACGCCGCACGCCATCAACAACACCACGTCCAACAACTACAATATCGGCGCCGAGATCGCCCTGCAGATGGTCGCCGACATGGGCGGCAAGGGCAATGTGCTGGTCTTCAACGGCTTCTACAGCGTACCGGTCTGCAAGATCCGCTACGACCAGCTGAAATATGTGCTGACCTCGTTCCCGGATGTGAAGATCGTCGAGCCCGAGCTGCGCGACGTCATCCCGAACACGGTGCAGAGCGCCTATTCGAACGTCACCGACATGCTGACCAAGTCCCCTGAGAAGGGCTCTATCGGCGCGGTATGGGCCTGCTGGGACGTGCCCCAGATCGGCGCCACGCAGGCGGTCGAGGCAGCGGGCCGCAACGAGGTCAAGACCTACGGCATCGACGGCAGCCCGGAAGTCGTCAAGATGGTGATGGACCCGAAATCGTCGGCCGGCGCCGTTGCCGCGCAGCAGCCCTACGAGATCGGCAAGACTTCGGTCGACAACGTCGCCAAATACCTGGCTGGCCAAAAAGTGCCGCCCTTCACCTTCGTTCCGGCGGTGCTGATCAACAAGGAAAACGCTGCCGAAAAAGGAAAGCCGTTTCTCGACGCCGCCGAAAAAGCCGGCGTTAAATAGGACGGAACGAAACGGCGGGCAGCCATGCCTATTTGGCTGCCCGTCACACCCAACCAGGATAGACGGCCATGCAAACAGCAAAGCGTGACATTGCTGTATCGATGACGGACATATCGAAGCGGTTCGGTCCGGTGCGCGCCTTGGAGAACGCGAACCTTGAGATCGCCCGGGGCTCGATCCTCGGCCTTGTCGGCCAGAACGGCGCTGGCAAGTCGACCATCATCAAGGTGCTGGCCGGCATCATCAAGCCGGACAGCGGCTCGATCGTCATCAATGGCGAGACCGTCAGCGCGTTGACGCCGGCATCGGTTGAAAAGCTCGGCGTGCATTTCATCCACCAGGATAGGCTGCTGGTGCCGACCGCGACCGTCGGTGAGGCTGTCTTCCTCGGCCACGAGATCGGCCTCGGCCCGTTCGTCAGCCGCCGCGCCATGGAGCGCAGGGCCGCAGACCTGCTGAAGCGCTTCTTCGGCATGGATTTGCCGGCTGGAACGCTGGTGAAAGACCTGACCACGGCGCAGCAGAAGGTCGTCCAGATCACCCGCGCGCTGGCGCAAAAGGCATCGGTGCTGGTGCTCGACGAGCCGACGGCGGCACTGGTCAAGCGTGAGGTCGACAGCCTGTTCGACGTGTTGCGCCGGCTGCGCGACGACGGCATCGCCGTGGTCTTCATCTCCCACTACATGCAGGAGATCGAAAAGCTCTGCGACCGCGTCACCGTGATGCGCAACGGCACCGATGTCGGCACGGTCGATCCGCGCCAGACGCCGATCGACGAGATCATCGCGATGATGATCGCCCGTGATGTCGGCGAGATGTTTCCGAAGCGCTCGATCACGCTCGGCGCGCCGGTGCTGGAGGTTTCCAACCTGCGCCTCGGCGGCAGCTTCGAAAATGTCGGCTTCAACGTCCGCGCCGGCGAGATCGTCGGCCTGACCGGCCTGCTCGGCTCCGGCGCCAAGGAAATCGTCCAGTGCCTGTTCGGGCTCAAGACTCCCGATGGCGGCCAGGTCAAGGTCGAGGGCAGGGAGCTGTCGCTGTCGACGCCAGTCAAGGCGGTGCGCGACGGCATCGCCATGCTGCCGGAAGACCGCCGCGCCCATGGCGTGGCGCTTGGCCTTTCCGTGCGCGAGAACATCTCCTTGGCCAGCCTGCGCCGCTATTCGCAAAGCGGCATGGTCAGTCGTGGCGCTGAGAACCAGGCGGTGGACGGCCTGATCAAGGAACTGTCGATCAAGACGCCGCATCGCGACGCGCTGGTGCGCGAGCTCTCCGGCGGCAACCAGCAGAAGGTGGCGATCGCCAAATGGCTGAGCTGCCAGTCGCGCGTCTATGTATTGGACGAGCCGACCGTTGCCGTCGATGTCGGCGCCAAGGTCGAGATCTACAATCTCCTCAATCGCCTGGCGGGCGAAGGCGCGGCGATCCTGCTTCTGTCCTCCGATCTGCTCGAACTGGTCGGCGTTTGCGACCGCGTGCTGGTCGTCTATCGCGGCAGGCTTGCCGGCAGTTTCTCCGGCCCTGCGATGAACAGCGACGCGCTGCTGGCCGCTTCGTCCGGCGCCCGCTCGAACACCGATGGAGTGGCCGCATGAGCGCGACTGTCCTCCACGCCGAAGTCGCCGTTTCCGACGAAAAGCAGGCAGCCGCCAAGAGCGCCGGCCGCCGCTTTGGCGCCTTGGTCGTGAGGCTTGGCGCGATCGCCGCCTTCGCCGCGATCATGGCCTATTTCGTGATCTTCGCGCCGGGCTTCACCTCGACTTTCAACCTGATCAACGTCGTCGAGCAGTCGGCGATCCTCGGCGTGCTCGCCTATGGCATGACGGCCGTCATCATCGGCGGCGGCTCCGATGTCACCGAAGGCGGCATCGACCTTTCGATCGCCGCCAATATGGGGTTGTGCGCGGCGGTCTACGCCACGCTTCTGTCGATGGGCTATGGCGACTTCCTCTCGGTGCTCGCGGCGATCGCCGTCGGCATGGCGGTCGGCGCGCTGAACGCCCTCGCCGTGGTTGGCTTCGGCATCCTGCCGCTGCTCGCAACGCTTGCCGTGCTCAATGTAGCGGCCGGCATGGAACTCACGCTCACCCAGAACACGGTCGTCGGCGCATCCTCCCCGCTGCTCGGCGTGCTGGTGTCGGGCAGCTTCCTCGGCATCTCGGCGCTTGCCTGGGCGCTGATCGTCTTCTCCGCGATCATGATCGTGGTTGTTCACGGCACATCGTTCGGCCTCAGGCTCTACGCGGTTGGCGGCCATCCCGAGGCGGCGCGCGCGGCAGGCATCAGCGTGCCGTTCTACGTCTCCTTCACCTATGTTCTCAGCGGCTTCTGCGCGGCCGTGGCGGCGATCCTCACCGTATCGCGCCTGTCGGCCAGCACGCCCGGCTCCGGCGAGCTGCTTCTGTCGGTGCTGGCCGCGGCGCTGCTCGGCACCGTCTTTTCCCGGCGCTTCGTGCCGACCATGGGCGGCACGCTGTTCAGCGTGCTGTTCATCGGCCTTCTGGCCAACGGCTTCCAACTGCTCAACGTCTCCAGCTACTGGGTCAACGGCGTGCAGGGCGCGCTGATCCTGCTGGTGGTGGCCATCACATCCTTTGCCCGCGGTTCGGAGGGTTCGCGATGAACGTCTCGGCCAACGACAACTCGGCTAAGGTGAGCCTGCGCGGCTTCCTCGCCAAATACAGCGTGCTCATCGCCTTCGCGGCCATCGTCGTCTTCTTTTCGGTGGCGAGCCCGACCTTCCTGACGCCGGCCAACCTCTTCAACGTGCTGGTCAACAACGTCGTCATGCTGGCGATCGTGGCGCTCGGCCTCACAATCGTCATCTCGTCCGGCGGCATCGATCTCTCGGTCGGCGTCTCGGTCGACATGGCAAGCATGATCTTCGTCATGCTTCTGGCCGCCGGCTACAGCGGCGTGGTCGGCGTCGCCGGCGGACTTGGCGCCGCTTTGATCGTCGGCATCCTCAACACGATCCTGATCACCAGGCTCAACATCAGCCCGTTCCTGGCGACGCTCGGCGTGCTCTTCATCGGCCAAAGCACGCAGCAGCTCGCCACCAGCGGCGGCCAGCCGATCTATCTCACCAGCGGGTATGCGGCAGACCAGTTCAACGCCATCGCTCGCACCGCTCTGTTCGGGATACCGACGCCGGTCATCGTGCTGATCGTCCTCGTCGTCGCGGTTCATGTCCTGCTGCATCGCTCGGTCTTCGGCCGCTACGTGCAGGCGATGGGCGCGCAGCCGGGCGTAGCCTGGTATTCCGGCATCCGCGTGCCGCGCGAATTGTCGACGGTGCATGTTTTGTGCGCGCTGCTTGCCGGCGTCACCGGCATCCTGCTCTCGGCGACCGTGAAGTCCTACGTGCCGCTCTCCGGCAACGCCTTCCTGCTCGATGCGATCGGCGCCACCTTCATCGGCACGACGCTGAGCCGCGAGCGCAAGCCCTCGGTCATCGGCACGCTGCTTGGCGTGCTGCTGCTCGCCATCGTCAAGAACGGGCTGTTGCTGGTCGGCTGGAATTTCTACTGGCAGCAGGTCGGCATCGGCGTGCTCGTCTTCCTGGTGCTGGCCGCAAGCTTCGGCCTGCGCCGCGCCGCCCATTGAGTTCGAAAGGTCAAGTCAACCATGCCACAATTCGACGTCAGCTCGATCGGCTTCTACGTCCTCGACATCCTGGGGCGGCCGGTCTCGCGCATCCCCGAAGGCGGCCGCGCCGGCTATATCGAGGAGATCCGCATGACCGTCGCTGGCACCGCCGGCGCAACCGGCATGGACTGCGCCATTCTCGGCCTGAAGACGCGCGCCGTCACCACGCTTGGCACCGACGATATGGGCGACTGGTTTCTCGCCAAGCTGAAGAAATACGGCCTGGAGACGAGCCTTGTCCGCCGCGACGGCAGCGTCCAGACCTCGTCCACCATCCTGCCGGTGCGGCCGAACGGCGAGCGTCCGGCTCTGCATGTGCCCGGCACCGCAACCTTGTTCGAGGTCGCCGATGCCGACATGGACGCTGCGCTCGACGCGACCGTCGTCCATGTCGGCGGCACCGGCCTGTTGAAGCGCTTCGACGGCGAGCCGACCGTCAGGCTCTTGAAACGCGCCAAGGAGCTTGGACGCGTCACCACCTTCGATCTCATCCAGGCGACGCCGGAGACGTGGAAACTGGTCGAGCCGTGCCTTCCTTACATCGACTATTTCGTGCCCAGCATCGACGAAGCCGGCGAGATGGCGCACGACCGCGATCCGGCCCGCGTCGCCGCTTTCTTCAAGGCGAAGGGCGTGAAGAACTGCATTATCACGCTGGGCGCCGGCGGGGTCTATATCTCCCCCGAACAGGGCGAAGATTTCCATCTGCCGGCCTTCGAGGTCGAGGTCTTCGACACCACGGGTTGCGGCGATTCCTTCACCGCAGGCATCATCGTCGGCATCGTCCGTGGGTGGGACCTGAAACAGTCCGCGCGCTTTGCCAGCGCGGTCGCCGCCAAGGTGGCGATGGGGCTGGGCTCCGACGGCAAACTCGTTTCGTTCGACGACACGGTCGCGGCGATGAATTCGCTCCCGGTCAAGACATCAAAGGTGGAAGCAGCATGACCATTCTCCCCGAAGCCAAGGGCAAGACGGCTCTCGTCACCGGCGCCAGCCGCGGCATCGGCAGGGCGCTCGCCAAAGGGCTCGCCGAAGCTGGCTTCGATGTCGCCATCACCGATCTGCCCTCGCAGGCGGCCGGGCTCGACGTGTCCAAAGGCGAGATCGAGGCGGCTGGCCGCAAGGCCTATGTCTATACGATGGATGTCAGCAAGAAGGAGGACATCGAGGCGACCGCGCTGGCGCTGCTCAAGGCTGCCGGCAGCATCGATGTGCTGGTCAACAATGCGGGCATCCTGAAACCCAGCCTGCTGCAGGATCTCGACGAGGCCAATTGGGATGCGCATTTCGACATCAACGCCAAGGGCGTGCTGATGATGTGCCAGGCGGTGCTGCCGCATATGCGCGCCAGGAAGTCGGGCAGGGTGATCAACATCGCCTCGATCGCCGGCCGGCAGGGCGTGCCGACGCAGGGCCACTACGCCGCGACCAAGGCGGTGGTGATCACGCTGACCCGCGTGCTGGCGCAAGAGGTCGGCATGGACGGCGTCACCGTCAACGCCATCTGCCCCGGCATCATCCTGACCGAGATGGGCAAGAACAATCTAGGCAGCGAAGCGGCGATCCGCCATTGGGAGGAGGTCGCGGCGCTGAAGCGCCTCGGCGCGCCAGAAGACATCGTCGGACCGGTGCTGTTCTTCGCCTCGGATCTCTCGGCCTTCGTCACCGGCCAGGCGCTCAACGTCGACGGCGGCATCTACTACCACTGACCACTCGCTGGGTGGCCTGCGCGATCGCTAAGCCCACTTCTTGGCGCAGAGCCGCCGTTTGCCCCATGGAATGCTTGAGTCGGATTCGGTTCAGAACGGCTGGTTCAGCGGAACGCTTGAGGAAGTGTCGAGGGCGTTCAAAGAGGAGAGGGATCGTCTTAACGCAGGGTTGAATTGCGCATGGAACAGCTTCAAGTCACTCTTCATATTGGTCATTTGGTTCGCCGACCATACGAGACTATACGAAGGATATGGGTTGGCTAACCATCCTGTAAGCCATTGATTTTCTTTGGCAGTCTCACACCCTCCGGGCCCACCATTATCGTTATTTATCAATGGTAGGGTGGTTCGCCACGAGGTTCGCCAATAGGTTCGCCAAGCATCGGCTTGCGCGTCACCAGACGCACGACTCGATCCATCCCCTGCACCGCCAGCCGAACCTGCAAGGTTTCTCATCACCTCGACGAGGTGCTTGCCGTAGGGGATGAGTTGACGATTCTCAAAGACGGGCAATTCGTCGGCACGTATCGCACGAGCGAGATCGCGTCGGGTGAAATTCATCGTCGCAGGGTGGGGCGCGAGCTTGCGAAGTTAGGGACACCTAGCGGCGGGCTGGTGGAGAGGATAGCGGCATCGTGTGCAAAAGGAAGAGGTCAACCCAGACGGTTATGCCCTACCGCGCTTCGAAAGCGCTCGCAGTAGGGCAGTTTCGTCGGTGGTGCCGTTATCGAAAAGTTGGAACAGTTCCTTAGCCAGGTATTCCCGCTGCTCCCGGTCTTTCTTGGCTAGGCGACGCTCATCGCACAAGCGGTCAAACACCCGCTGGAGCATATCCAAATCAGCAGGGCAGTAGACACCACTGCAACGCGACACTGACATGGCCGCCGCCCTCAGCGCGGCTTATGTAGACTATCTCAAACGGGTTCGGACGCGAAGAAAATTGTCCCATTTTGGAGCGAATGCACAGCTTGATGAGTTACGGTGAGCGGTCAGTCCCTTAGGGTGTAGCCGCATCTAATCGCAGGAAGCCCGTCGCCAACGCTCATTAGCCGCGACGGGCTTTTCTCTTGGGACAAATTGGTTCTTGAGGGACAACCGAGCTGCGAAGCTACAATTAGGATAGCAACGTCACGGCCGAGGAGAAGAGGGTCGACCGCCAGGGCAAAGAAGCGACCGGCCCTCTTGCCGAGGACGCTCGCAGCAGCGCCCAGAGACGGGGTGTGGGGACAGACACCAGGCGGCCGCGAGCCTGAAAGTCACGCTATCACATTAGCAGGCGCTTGGATAACAGAATCGATGCTGCGGTGCGGCCTTTGGCCAAAAGGTAAGGCCGATTAGGGAGCCGACCGGCCTTCAGTTCGCAGGGGCCATAGAGGTGGCTAGAGTTTAGGGGACGAGCCGACCCGCTGAGATTTTCATCAAGCCTGACATCCGTCCTGATGGCAACGGAAAATCGCACTTGGCCGCTACTCGTGATCGTCATCCAATTTCGCGGTAATCTTCCGCCATATTGATCCGTATTCCTTGACGCCGTGCTCGAGATCGTGGGCGGTGTACCAGTTCAATAGCTTGGCATACTCACGCTTCCATTCCAGGGTGTTCGCACTGTCATTCTCGTCTTCCGTGCAGTGGACCGTTTTGTAGAACTCCAACACCTTGCGATAATATGCGGTCGCTCGCTTGTGCTGCCGGTCCTTCTTCCATGCGGCCCGTACTCCCCAAATCAGCCATGCGAAGAGGCCAAGGATGATCCATGGGGAGAGGTCGTGCAACAATCGTTCCATCCCGGGTCGCTGACGGAAATCCGTTGAAGCAGCTGGTCATCTGGCGCGACGAATAGATGAGCAGCGGGCGGCCCGGCACTCCGGCGGGGGTAGGCTTGGCAGGGCCGGGCCTGACCGGCGAGCTCGGAAGCGAAACAGGGCGCCGGCTGACGAGGAAATATACGCCCCTGCCGAAATACTCGGCACGCATCCATAAGGACGAGGCTGGAAGTAGGCCAACGCAGCTTCCGTGCTAGATCACAGGCACCGCTATCCCAGTGTCTCATCTCGGGACGGAAGCTTTGGCACCCGTCTTGCGTAGAACAAATTGCCGGAAACAGCGGAATTGGACACTTGCGTTTGATCGTACAGCCTGGGCGAAAGCCAGGGTCACCGAAGTGCCTGTACTCAGAGCCACTGCAGATTGATGATTTGCAGACCGGTGAGAATGGTGAGATCACCATCTCGATAATTGCAGATGACATCTACTCGAAGAACTCCACGCAACGCTATCAGATCAGCTTGACCGACGCCGAGCTCAGCTTGCTCGTCGCCAACGCCAGACTGCGCCGGCGAGCATGACGGCGCCGATCGCGCCCGATGTGTATCCAACAAAAGTCAAAGGTCCTCGGCTCGCTCCAAAGAGCATCCATACCTTGCAGGCCTCAGCGCCTCAGCGCGCTTTATGAACAGGAGGACTGGGCTTCGACGCTTCGGCTAAGTAGACCACAATCGCAGACCAATGGTGGCGCGATGATGTTCGCCGCCCCACGCTGCATCCCTCGGAGGTATACGTGCTGAAATTGTCAGAGACCGCCTCAGGGCGGGTCCAGAAACCAAACCAAAACGCCAATGGTCACCAGCACCGCTGCCGCGGGAATTGACAATTAGCGACCGAGGGGCCTCCGCGAAAGCTCGCTCAGTTTCGCCTCGCCGATGATTCCAGCCTGGTAGTAGGCGATTATCCGCGAGGCCCTCTTCTCCCGAGTCTCGCGATAGATTAGCCTCGATTAAAAACTGTCGCGAGCAGTGCTAATTCAATTCTGCCGGTGTGAATACGTTTCTTCCAAGGGACATGGTGGCCCCATCTGCCACACTTTTCGCAAGCAAAACAGACTGATTTAAGCCTCACTGTCGCGCTTACCCCCGGTAAGTCTCATCCGCCCTATCAGCCAAGGCATAGTCAGTCCTTGGACAAAAATTGAGAACGCTACGACCGCAAAGGCCGTCACGATGATCGCGCTGCGCTCGGCTATATTCTCGGGAAGGGCAAGCGCCAGCCCAAGAGCGAGTGAACCCCGCAGTCCTCCCCAGACGAGAATGTGCTGATGTTTGAGATCAACCTTCAGTGGGCTCCCATTTAGCAGGGCACAGAGTGGATAGATGGCCAGCATGCGACCGAGCAGCACGAGCACGACGGCAACCGCCGAACTTGCCGCGAAAAATGCAAGCGGCTGGTGCGCTTCATGGCCGCCGATCAGGATGAACACGACCGAGTTGGCAAGGAAGGCCGCATATTCCCAAAAAGCGAGCACATGGCTGCGCGCATTGGCCGATATTGCGCCCTTCCAACCCACATTCCCGACCATCAAACCGGCGGTGAGCGTTGCGAGAACGCCAGACGTGCCGAACTTCTCCGCAATCAAAAACGACCCGTATGCGGCAATCGTCGTAAGCGTGATCTCGACAAGGTGATCCTCGGTCCGCCCCGCAACGAGTAGAAGCACGGCCGCCACAGTGGAACCGACGGCAACGCCTCCTGCGACCATCCATGCAAATGACGACGCTATCGCCAATGGCGTAGCACTGGCGCCGGAAGCGACCACCAACATGATTGCGAAGCCGACGGCTGCCGCGCCATCGTTGAGCAGGCTTTCGGATTCGACCAATAGTCCGAGGCGGGGTTGGACCCGTATTTCCCTGAAGGCAGCCAGTACCGACACCGGATCGGTGGCGGCAATGAGCACGCCGAAGAGGCCTGCTCCGATCCAGCTCCAGTCGAGTAGAAGACGCATTCCAGCAGCTACCGCTGCAGCAGCGATCACGACACCGGGAAAGGCGAGCAGCACCGTCACCGGCAGGTTCACTCTAAAGTGACGCCACTCGATTTCGAGGGCAGCCTGAAAGATCAGCGGCGGCAGGAACACAGTAAAAACCAGGTCCGGGCTGAGAGGCAGTTTGGCTACGCCAGGCAAAAAACTGAGCGCGATACCGGCAGCAACCAGCCCCACGCTGTAGGGAAGCCGCAATCGCCTGCAGGTCATGGCAACCAGCGAAGCCGTAAGTAGGATCATTCCCAATGTCGGGATAGACAGCTCGTCCATTGCGCCTCCAGGTCGTCGGCGCGCTGTAAGCGCTCGCCGGCTAAATGAGCGTGCCTCAGATAAAGGCAACAATAGAGATGCCTCTCCATCTCCTCACAGGCTGCTGAAGGGGCGCAAGCTCCGCATGGACTCGTGATCCACGGAACTCCCTCTTTCGTGCTCAGGCCACTCCCGTCCAGGATGCTAGCGAGTTCGCTTAATTGTGCAACGCTCGGCCTGTCTCAATTGAAAGCATGCCAGCGACGCTGCGATATAGCGGCGGGGATGCCATATGACGCTCGGTCGCAGAATACTTAGTACGCGCTGCTCTTGGCCTCGATGGAATCGCGAAGTGCCTTGACGTCGCCCAGCGCAACCGGATCGGCCTTGTTCCCCAGGCGTTTCGAACGTACGTCGTCACCGCAGTTTGTGCTTCCGGCGCTTTTGTTGTTCGGCCTAGTTTTCTGGCTGCAAAGGCGGCGAAAGGGGGCTGGCTTGCCGGCTGTCGCCACTCCCTGAGGTGTTGCCAATCAGCCTCTGGCCGTCATCAGTCTTACTTGTTCCTTTCAGGGTGTCGCGACTGGCAAGGCGTCCCCGTCGGAATTGCAGGGCGCTGATCCCGAATAGAGTCCCAAGAACGACCCACAAAAACGTGCTGAAATGGAGTGGACTGGTAAGCCAGTCCAGGAAAGGCACTGCGTCGCCCGGGACGGCGTGGGCGAGATAGCGTAGAGTGGTCAAGAACAATACACCCCCATTTGCAGCCAGGATTGTTTCAAGAAGCGATCTCATGACAGCGCGCAAAGGAAGGCAAAAAAGTCACGCCGTTTAAGCGAAAAGCTATCAAATTCGATTGATCCGCAGCGTCGGATGACGAAAACCGCAATGTGGTCAGTTGCCTCCGTACATGACCTTCGGCAGCCAAACGACGATCGAGGGGAACACGATGCACAATCCTACTCCGATCGCCTGCAGGCACAAGAAGGGGACCGCGGATCGGAAGATAGTCGCCATCGATATCTCCGGTGGCGCAACACTCTTCAGGTAAAACAGCGAATAGCCGAACGGCGGGCTCAGGAACGCCATCTGCATGTTGACCATGAAAATGACGCCATACCAAAGCGGCACATCTTCAGGAGCCACGCCGGCTAACCCGAACGTGCCGCCGAATTCGAGCGACTTAAGGATAGGCAGAAATATCGGTACGGTGAGAAGCAGGATGCCCACCCAGTCCAGAAACATGCCGAGGACGAACAGGATGATCATCATCAGAACAAGAACGCCGTAAGGCGCCAAGCCTGTGCCGAGTATGGACTCGGCGACGAAGTTCTGCCCACCCTTCAGGATGAAGAAGCCGACGAACATGGTGGCGCCGAAGAATATCCACATGACCATCGCCGTTGCCTTGAGCGTCGCGACGCCGGCTTGCCGGATCGTGTCCCAGGTCAGGCGCCGATGCGCGGCACAGACGATGAAGGCACCGAACGTGCCGATGCCTGCAGCTTCGACCGGCGTGGCAATGCCCATGAAAATGACACCGAGCACAAGCAGGATCAGCAATATCGGCATGAACGTGCGGCGCAAAAGCTTGAGTTTTGCGGCGAATGCGATGCGTTCGTTTGGTGGCAACGCTGGGCCGAGCTTGGGATTGATGTAGCAGCGCGCCGTCACGTAAGCGACGTACATCCCGGACAGCAGTAGCCCGGGAAACACCGACCCGATCAAAAGCTCGCCCAGCGACTGCTGCGCGACGACGGCATAGACGATCGCCATGACGGAAGGGGGTATGAGGATGCCGAGTGTCCCGCCTGCAAGAAGCGAGCCGCAGGCGAGCTTGGCGTCGTAGTCGCGGCGCAGCATAGCGGGGAGCGCGATCATCCCCATCGTCACTTCGGTCGCCCCGACCACGCCAACCATGGCGGCCAGCAGCGTGCAAGAGACCACCGTGGCCGAGGCGAGTCCCCCCTTCAGCCCGCCCAGCCATTTGTAGACGACGTCGAACAATTCCTCGATGATGCCCGCCTTCTCGAGAATCGCGGCCATGAAGATGAAAAGCGGTACCGCCGAGAGCTGATAATCCGTCATGAATGGGAAGACTCGAGACGGCAGCATGTTCAGCATGGCCGAATTGCCGAACAGAAAGAGGAAAAGCACGGCAAGGCTGCCGGTGCAAAAGGCCATCGGCAATCCGAGCAGCAAAAGCACGCCCAGACCACCGAACATCAATATGCTAAGCCAAAGGATCGGAAGCTCGAGACCCATCGCTCAGCCGGTCCTTCCGAATGCAGTGGCGATATCTCGCATCAGCCGCGACAGACCCTGAAGCAACAGGAGGGCCGCCCCAATAGGGATTGCGAGCTTTACCGGCCAGTATTGAATGCCCCATTCGGTGAACGAGCGTTCGCCAACCGCCACTGCGTCACTGGCAAAACGCCAACCTGTGACGAGCATGGTCCCCGTGAACAGGAAGAAGAAGGCCGAGGTGATGATGTCGCAGATAGCCCGACCGCGTTCGGAGAGGTGGCTGTAGAGGATGTCTACCCGAACATGGGTTTCGTCGCGATAAGCATAGGCTCCTGCCAGCATGTACTGGATGCCAAACATGAGAAACATGCTCTCATGCACCCAGTTCGTCGGTGAATTGAAAACGTAACGGGCCACGACCTCGTAATAATAGGCGATGACCGCGAGGACCGACCAGTAGGCGACCAACTCACCCGTCACCTTGACCAGCCGGTCGACGGGCCTAAAAATCGGGAGCGGGGCTTTGACCGGCGTGGCAGGCACATCGGTCACCAGCGGATGGGTGTCGGTTGGGGCCGGTTGAAACTCACGTTCGCGGGCGCGGCGAACCAAGCCCGGCATGAGAAAGATGTCGCCCACGAGAACGAGGCCGAGGAGAGTTCCGGCAATTCGGGCAAGGGCGTTCGAGCGGGCGAGTCCAGCAATGGCAGCAGCGTCATTGCCGTGAGCCGTCACCGCATCCGCCTCGGCCTTCGCAAGGCGACCGGCGGCACCGCTCTTTCCGGATGTGACATCGGCCCTGGTTTGCGTCAGGACCCTCTCGGCATGCTCCGCTTGGGATCGAGCCAGAGACAATGCTTCGCGGCCATCCCGCACCTGGGCACTGGTCCAGAGAACAGCGACGAAGAACGGGATGAACAAGAACCCCCAGCGGCTCTTCAGGTAGAAACGGTGCATGCCGAGAAAACCGGCAGTGACCAGGAAGAAATAGGCGAGGAACAGGTTGGCTCGGCCGGCATCGCGTCGAGCCCGCTCGCGAAACACGAAGAAGACCGCGGCAAGTGGAAAAAGCACGAGGCTCGACCAGTAGAGCCAGTGCGGCAGCACAAATGTGAGTGAGGGCATCGGCGACCGTCTCTTGAAGGAGAGTGCGCCCGCCCGACCGGGACGGGCGCGGAGAGCCTCAGAGGTTGATCGACAACCCTTGATACATGTCCGGCGTTACGTAACCGACGGTTGGATTCTCCATAACCTCAAGCTGCAGCTTGAATATGCGCGCCGCGTCCTTGTCCTTGTTGGCCCACTCGAACCAGATCGGCACCGCGATTTCCTGGAACTTCTGGAGGTCCTCCGGACCAAGCCGATTGATCTCGATGCCTGCGTCGGTGAATTTGTGCCAGGTCTCCATGTCGGCCTTCTGGATGGCCCCGAAATGGATGTTCGAATAGACCTGGATCTCGTCTTCTACGAATTTCTTGAGATTGTCTGGGAGTTGGTTCCAGACATTCATGTTGACGGCGAAATCCATCAGGTCGACGGGCTGATACACCGACATCAGTCCAGGCGGCCCCATGGAAATGTATTTGGTCACCTGCTGGAAGCCGAGCGCCCAGTTTACCGCCGGGCCTGTGTAGTCGGCCGCATCGATCGTGCCTTTCTCCAGCGCGGAGAAGACTTCGCCGCCAGGCAACAGCGTCGTCTTGGCGCCGGCTTTCGCGAATGTCTCGGCGATCATGCCGCCCGGTACGCGCAGTTTCAGGTCCCTGAAATCTTCGATCGAGCGGATCGGTGTCTTGGAGTGGATGATGTTCGGTCCATGGTGGATGCGGTTGACGTAGTAAAGGCCTTGTTTCGCATAGAGGTCGCGCGCAGCCTGCAGACCACCTTTTGAATAGAAAAAGATGTCCCATTCATGCGGATAGCGTAGCCCCATCGTGTACGAGGACAGGAACGCTGCAGCGGGAAGCTTGCCGGCCCAGTAAAGTGAAAACGAGTTCATCGCTTCCAGGACACCGTTCTTCACTCCGTCAAGGAGTTCGAAATCACCAACGATGTCCTTTGCCTTGAACGGCTGAAATTCCAGTTGGCCTCCGGTCTTTTCCTTGATGGTCCCGCACCAGTTCTGGAAAGTTTCAAGCCCTACACCCGCTGGCCACGAGGTTTGAATTTTCCAGGTGACTGTGTCAGCGGCTCCGGCTCTTCGAACCCAGGGAGCCGTAACCGCCGTCGCCGTCAGGCCAGCAACAAGTCCACTCGTCTTCAGAAATCTTCGCCTTGATTGAGAACGTTCATCCTCGGCCATTGTCTTCCTCCCTATTCGGCAAGCGGACAAACGATAGACCCGTCGCCGGTCTCAAAGACTTAAAACCAATGACACAACCCTTTTGAGGATCAGAGCATTACCAGCGCCACGAACGAGAGAGAAAGAAAGGGCGCGGCATGCAAAATAACACAGCGCGGCGCAAACATTTTCAATCACTGCGCGCCCGACCCATAATATGCTCGCGCGATTTCAATAAATCCAGCCTTTTTAGCAGGTTATCGGCTAGCCAACGCGGTGTTCCTTCGGCTTATCGACGTTTGAGGGATCTACCGGAGACCCTCTCGGTTACCCATCATGATGCTGACGAGAGGCGCTATATCCATATCGTGGACGCTGCTCTCATCATGGCGGCTGACAGCATCGCATTAGACAGCAATCAACATCCAGTTCGCTGCGTCGATCTGGTGTTCGACGTCATCGGTGGCGATGTTCAGATACGGTCCGCAGCGCTGATCCGGGCCGGAGGAACGCTTGTGACCGTCGTCGGGCCTACCCAAGTTAGGCCAGCAGACGGCTTGACAATCGACTTCGTCGTGGAGGCGGATCGCGCTCAATTATCCGAGATAATTCAGCGAGTTCGGGACGGGCGGCTGCGCACGAACATTGGCAAGGTCTCGAGCCTGGATGATGCTATCGCCACGTTCAATTCGACCGAGAGGCGGGCGGGGAAGACCGTCGTTCGCGTCGGTCCGTGAGGACTCGTCGAGAATGAGGATATTGGCGCCACTTGCACCTGCCGTATCTTCCTGACGGATTGGCCTCTACGCGCACTCGTTGGAAGGGTCACTTCGTTAGAGAGCGTGCTAATGCGTCACAGATGCCAATCAAAAGCGCTTTATCGTCTGGCAGAACGGCAGTTTCTTACGATCAGATGCCAATAACAGACAGGCCGGTCTCGGCTCCATTTCAGACATTGGGTCCGAACGACTCCGCGGCCCCAATTGCGCCTCCGTCCGCGCGGGTAAGAGGCGTGAATTAGCCCGCCTTTAAGAGTAAGTGCTTGTTTTTATTGCAGGCCGTTACCGGTCGCTCGCAATCAAGGCTGGCCGATCCGAGTAAAGCCGAGGCCTGTGTGACTTCATATCGAAGTGCGGTAACGAGGCTCGCCACTATGCATCAATCACTGCACGACCGCTAGCGCCGTCGAACAGGCGGCGATACGCGTAGGCGTGTCCGACTGCAATTAGCGTTCGCTGTATGAGCTAGCGATTTCGGCAAATTGGGGCGATCGGCCGACAGGCACTCCATTTCCAATTTGATCCAGTTCAGGAAGCAGGAAAATGCTGTCTCTGAGCGTGCCGGCGGCGCCGATTGCAACGGTGTCAGCTTCGATGCCGGCGATCTCGATGGGGGGCAGCGCCAAGCCGTGCAGTAAATTGGCTCGCAGAATCGCATCGACCCTCCTCTGGATCCTTGGGAACAACACAGCCAATGGGCCGCCGAGGACGATGCGTGCCGGGTTTAGAATGTGGATGAGATTGAGCAGTCCGATTGAAATCACGTCGGCCCATGTATCGAGTTTTGTTTCCAGGACGCTGCCGTGATCCCGAACAGCCGCCAAATCCGCCAGGCCCTCGGCGATCGACTGGCCGTCGGGAAGAAGCGGCAGGAAAGGGCCGTAGCCTCCAAGCAGTCCCAGGGTTTGGGATTTGGCATCTTCTGGTCTGACGGAAAGAACCATATGACCGATTTCGCCGGCAAAACCACTGGCGCCCTCGGCAACCCGACCGTTCCGGATGATCGCCGCGCCAATCCCCTCCGAGAGCAACACCACGAGCATGTCCTCCGGCTCGTGGGTGTCTAGCGCGCCGATGGCTGCAGAAAGCGCGACGGCGTCGTTGCACACCCGGATCGGCCATGGTGCCCCAAGTGAGGAGGCGACCAATTGTCCAAGATCGACGTCCTCCCACTCCAGCAGTCTCGCCGAAACCACGACCCCGTCTCGGCCCACGATACCGGGAACGGAGACGCCCACGCCTCGAACTCGCTTGGTATCGACACCAGCACCAACAACAAGGCGGCGCGCGAGATCGGCGATCGCCTGCGCAACGGTTTCCGGGTCCCTGAAATTCTTGCTGTTGGGAATGGTGATCTTGTTGAGCGCAGCCCCGGTGAAGTCGACGAGCACGCCGGCCAGCCAGGTGCTTGATACGTCGATACCCACGAAGAAAGCTCCCTTGGGATTTAGCGCTACGCGTATTCCCGGCCTGCCGACCTTGCCCGCCTCCTGAGGCTCGGTCAGTTCCATGGCCAGATCCGCCTCGAGCAGCACGGCAATGACGTTCCCGGCAGTCGCCCGGGTCAGGCCAAGCTCGCGGGCAATGTCGGCGCGCGAAAGCGGCGAGGCCCTTCGCAACAGGCGCAGGCACCGCGTCTCATTGACGTGGCGGATGAGGTTGGTGGTTTTCAAATTTCCTGCTCGTCCGTTTCGATCGTCATTTCGTATCGTGGCGCGTCTGCCCTGTTAACGTCACGCGGCCGTGTGCGTCCAGAGTGATTGGACGTCGCTGGCTGCATCGCGCTTGCAACGCAGGAATTGCCATTGACGGCCACCAAAGCCAATTAGTATAGGATCAATGCAAATACAAGATGCCCGAGTTCTTCGGATATTTTTTGCATCTCCTGTCAAATCGCTGAGCGTCGGAACGCTCGCGCACCCATTGAGTAAAAACGCAAATCTGAAAGGACGCCTGTCATGCTGAAAGGTATCGATCCAATCCTGTCGCCCGATCTTCTCCATGCTTTGCGGTCCATGGGCCATGGTCATGAGATCGCAATCGTGGATGCCAACTATCCGTGCGATGACGATGCCCATATCATCCGCCTCGACGGTGTGCTGGGCACCCGGATCCTCGAAGCGGTGCTTTCGGTAATGCCACTCGAAAGCCGCGATTCCGAAGCAGCCTGCCGCATGATCGTCGAGGGCAACCCCGAAACGGAGCTGCCCATTTTCGGCGAATTCCTGGATATTGTCGCAAGGCATTCCGACCGGCCGCTGTCGCTGGCGCCGATTACCCCCGACGAATTCAAGCAGCGCGCCAAGAGCGGCTTCGCAATCATTCTCAGCGGCGATCGGCGGCTCTACGGAAACATCCTTCTGAAAAAGGGCGTTGTCGCACCGCCGGTTGACTAATGCAGGAGGGGAGGCTTGCATTCTCTTTTTTTGCGTAATATGTATAGAACATAAACAAATTGCCGGAGGTCGTGGGAGGAGAGCATTTGTCCGCGATCCGTGCACAAACCAAGGAGGAGAAAATGCGCACAAACACCTTCGCGACAACGCTGGCGGTTCTTGGAATGCTGCTGACGCCGGCTCTGTCGTGGGCCGGCGACAAACCCCTGACGATCATGCTTTCCAGCCCTGATCTGGCCTTTCCATTTTCGGTCCACATCATGAAAGAGATGCAGGACGAGGCAGCAAAGCTCGGCAATATCAACGTTGTGGTGAGCGATGGTCAGCGCAATTCCAGCAAACAGAGCGCTGATATCGAGGCGGCGATCGCCAAGGGTGTCGACGGAATCGTGATCAGCCCCAACGACTCCGCGGCGCTTGCGCCGGCAATCCAGGAGGCGATCGATGCCAAGATACCGGTCGTCACCGTCGATCGCTCGATCGACAGCGTCAAAGGAATCCTGGCTCATGTCGGTGCCGACAATGTGAAGGGTGGTGAGGTGCAGGGCCAACTCGTCATCAAACTGTTTCCCGACGGCGCCAGGGTGATGAACCTGCAGGGGCAGCCTGGCACCAGCGCCGCGATCGATCGCAACAAGGGCCTGCACAACGCGCTCGATCCCCTCGCGGCCAAATACAAGTTCGTGTTCGAGGACACGGCTGGATTTGACCGCGCCAAGGGTCTTTCCATGACCGAGTCCGCGCTGGCATCCATGGCGACACCGCCCGACGCCATCGCCGCGGCAAACGACGATATGGCGCTCGGAGCCCTTGAGGCGCTGAAGGCTCGCGACCTGACCGACAAGGTGAAATTGATCGGCTTCGACGCCCTGCCGGAATCTCTCGGCAAGGTACGCGATGGCAGCATGACCGGAACCATCGAGCAAATGCCGGGAAAGCAAGGCAGGCAGGCTGTCGATATTCTCGTGGCCTTTGTGCGCGACGGCAAGGCGCCGGAACACAAGATCACGCTGCTCACACCGATCGCGGTCACACAGGACAACCTGAACGCCGGCGAACGCTTGGGAGAGCTGAAGTAACACTCCGTCGCGCGCGACCACTAGCCTCCCAAGGCGATCGCCTGCGGGGGATGAGGCCCAAGCTCGACCTCACCCTCGCTGGCGCAAGCAATGCGCCTTTCCCGACTGCTGAATTCGTTTGGATCTCACAATGCGCCAGCCGCTTTTGCAGATGAATGGGATCACCAAGTCGTTTGGCGGCATCTCCGCGCTGAGAGCGGTGGATTTGCGCGTCGGCGCAGGCGAGGTTCACGCCTTGCTGGGCGAAAATGGTGCCGGCAAATCGACCCTGCTGAAGATCCTGTCGGGTGCTCAGGCGCCGGACGCCGGCGAGATAGATTTTCTGGGCGCGAAGGCAACGTTCAACTCACCCCAGGATGCGCAACGCAGCGGCATAGCGACAATCTACCAGGAGCTGACGCTCGTTCCTGGAATGTCGATTGCGGAGAACATCTTCCTTGGCCGTGAACCTGGCCGGGCAAACTTCGTGGATTGGGGACGCTTGGTCAATGAGGCGCGAGGCCTGATGTCGAAGGTTGGTCTCGAGAAGAACCCACGCATACTGGCTCGCGATCTGTCCGTGGCCGAACAGCAATTGGTCGAGATCGCGCGCGCCCTGTCGATGAAATCGAAACTCATCATCATGGATGAGCCGACAGCGGCGCTGTCACATGCTGAGGTGAACCGGCTCTTCGAAATTGTCAGCGGGTTTCGGGATGAGGGCCTCAGCGTCATCTTCGTCACGCACCGCCTGGAAGAGGTCATGCGCGTGTGCGATCGCTTCACCATCCTGCGCGATGGCGCCTTCGTCTGCGAAGGAGACGTCGCCGATACCTCCATCGACGCCATCATCCGTCACATGGTCGGCCGCGAAATCACCGCGATGCAACGGCGCCCGGCGCCGGCCGCGACCGAGGCGGTCGTTCTTCGAGTCGAGAATCTGTCGCGGCGCAGGGGCCTCGAAGGGCTGAACGCCATGGCCTTGCATGACATCTGTTTCGAGGTTCGACGCGGCGAAATCCTAGGCATTGCCGGGCTGGTTGGCTCCGGCCGCACGGAGACAGCGCGTGCGATCTTTGGTGCCGACCCGTTCGATTCGGGGGAGATATTAGTTGATGGCGTGTCGTTGCGGCCGACATCGCCGCAAGACGCCATTCGAAAAGGCATCGGCCTGGTGCCGGAAGATAGGAAGCAGCAAGCCCTGTTCCTGTCGCAGTCGATCCGCGCGAACCTGACGGTCACCGCGCAGGACCGGGTTTCCCGGCTGGGTGTCTTCATCGATTCAAGTGCCGAGGACACCCTGATCGCCGAATACCGAAAAATGCTTCGCATCCGGATGCTGGGGCCGGAGCAGATCGTCTCCGACCTCTCGGGTGGCAACCAACAGAAGATTGTCCTGGCACGTTGGCTGGCTCTGGGTCCCAAGGTGCTCATCGTCGACGAGCCGACCCGCGGGATCGATGTCGGGGCCAAAGCTGAAGTCCACAATCTGCTGTTTCAAATGGCAAGCACCGGGATCGCCATCGTCGTGATCTCTTCGGAACTGCCCGAGGTGCTGGCCATAAGCGACCGCATCATCACCATGCGCGAGGGCCGCGTCACGGGTGAGGTGCAAGCGGATGCCGCCAATCCTGAAATGCTGATGGCCTTGATGACCGTGGATGCGGTCGCGGCATGAGAGATCAACCAGGGGAGAACGATATGGCGCAAGTGGCAGCGGAGGCACCGGTCGCGAAGCGGCAGCAAATTCGGCCGTTTAATGTGGTGGCGCGCTTCGCGCCAGTGCTGTTCCTCGTGGTTCTCATGATCGGCTTCTCGATCCTTGAGCCGCGCTTTCTCACGCCGCTGAACCTTTTCAACGTGCTCCGCCAGGTCTCGATCTACGGACTGCTGGCGATAGGAATGACCTTCGTCATCCTCACGGCCGGAATAGACCTTTCGATAGGCTCGATCCTAGCCTTGGCAGGGCTTGTCGCGGCGGTGGTGGCTAAGGGCGGCCTCGACAACCGTTTCAGTGTTGGCGATGGATCGGCCGCAATGGGTTTCGGTTGGGAGGTCGCAGCGCTGGCAGCGATAAGTGTAGGCGTCGCGGCAGGATTTGTTCAGGGGCTGGCTATCACCCGGTTCAAGGTGCCGCCTTTCGTTGTGACGCTGGGCGGCATGTCGGCCTTTCGCGGTGCGGCCTTGCTCTTTTCCGGCGGCGGGCCGGTCAGCGGCTTCGACGAAGCATTTGTCTGGTGGGGCCAAGGTAAGCTGGGGCCAGTCCCGGTTCCGGTTCTGATCTTTGTTCTTTTCTCGGTCATCGCGCACATAGCGTTGAGCTACACGCGCTACGGCCGGCAGATCTATGCAGTCGGCGGAAACCCCGAAGCTGCGCGCCTCGCCGGCCTCAACGTCCAGAAGATTATCCTCAGTGTCTATGTCATCACCGGCTTCTTCGCTGGTCTCGGTGCTTTCGTCCTGGCGGCAAGACTGAATTCGGCTGAGGCCGTGGCCGGTACTGGTTTTGAATTGACTGTCATTGCCTCGGTTGTGATCGGTGGGACCAGCCTCTTTGGGGGCACCGGGACAATATTCGGCACGGTCATCGGCACCGTTCTGATCGGTGTCCTGCTCAACGGCCTCGTTCTCCTGGATGTCTCGGCTTACGTCCAGCAGATCATCATCGGGATGATCATCGTTCTGGCGGTCGCGTTCGACACCTTCGTGAAATCACGACGCCGGATCTTGTGAGGCGATCGCGGAGAGTCGTCACAACTCGTAGCGTTTTGCCACCTTACCAAAGCAGCATCAGACAACCAGGAGCCGGGAAGCGGCGCACATTGGAGCTACTGACGATGACCAAGAGTTCTTTGCCAAGCTTCGGCCTTCACGGGAAAGTGGTGATGGTGAGCGGCGCTGGACGCGGTATTGGCCGAGCCTGTGCGTTGGCGTGCGCCGAGGCGGGAGCCGACATCGTTGCGATCGTTCGTGATGACAATGCCGGCAAGGATTTGACCTCGGCCATCGAAGCGCTGGGGCGCCGCGCATTGATTGTCCCGTTGGACATATCCGAGACCCGACGAATTGAAGACGCCGTACGCGATGCGGTGGCTCATTTCGGCCAGATCGACATCCTGGTCAACAATATCGGCATATCGCGGCGAAGCCTGGCGCAATCCGTCAGCGAGGAGGACTTCGATCTGGTTCTAGGCACGAACCTTAAAGGCACGTTCTTCCTGACGCAGGCTGTGGCAAGGACAATGATCGAGCGTCGTGCTGGCCGGATACTCAACATCAGTTCCCAGGCCGGGACCGTCACGCTGCGCGAGGAATCGATCTATTGCATGTCGAAGGCTGCCATCAATCATCTCACCAGGTGCCTGGCTGCCGAGTGGGGTCCGTTGGGAATTGCTGTGAACAGCATTTCGCCGACCTTTATCTGGACCGACTCGACGCGTCCCTATCTGAGTGACCCCGAGGCGCATCGCCAGACGCTCGCGCATATTCCGCTCGGCCGGATTGGTGAGACCCATGATGTCACCGGCGCGGTGGTGTATCTGGCTTCACCTGCGGGCGCTCTTGTCAACGGGGCCAACCTCATGATCGATGGCGGCTGGTCGATCGCATAAGATCAGTGGACTCCCTCTGTGATCATTGCCATGCGGCTCGCGACGATCTTCGAGAGACAGCGAGTCGGTCGAAAACGGTGGTTCCAGTTTCGCCTCGTTAGGCTGCGCGGACGAACTTGTTGCAGCGCTGCGGCCGCGTCGGCGCGCAAGCCCGGTCAACCCCATAGCGGCTCTGGTTCAGTATTATATCCTTGCCCACACGATGGCTGTGCCGACTTTGGACGCTTCCGTGAGAAAACGGCTTTGGGATAGCCCCTTCCGATGGTATTTGCGCGGACGTAACCAAAAGATGCGGCCGTGAGCACGACAAGCCTACTGCGCCATATCAACGCCAGGCGTTGTCTGAGACTGCTGCAAAACGGCCGGCAGCTTTCTCGCGCCGACATGGCTCGGCAGCTCGGCCTGACAAGGGCCACGATCGGCAACGCCATGCGCGTCCTGCTCGATGCCGGCCTGGTCGTCGAGAGTGCCGAAATGTCGCCTGAATCACGCAAGGGCCGCCCGGGCGTGGGCGTGTCGCTCAACCCTTCGGGCGCTTATTTTGTCGGCGTCGATGTCGGCACGCGTTCCTTGACCGGGGTGCTGCTCGACCTGCAGATGAATGTCGCCAGCCGGATCGTCGAGCCGACCGGCCCGCGCTACCGCGACCCCGGGCATATATCGGCAAAGCTGCTCTCGCTGATCGAGAGGCTGCTCAGCGAAAACCCCGCTCTGCAGGATAAGGTCGAAGGCATCGGCATTTCAGTGCCAGGCCTGGTCGCCCGCGACGGCAGCGTGGTGCATGCGCCATTCCTCGAATGGCGCAACTATCCGCTTCAGGCGGAGCTGACGCGGAAGGCGCCGGCCGACTGGTCGGTCTTGGTCTGCAACGACGCCTTCGCCTTCGCCAATGCCGAGCTCGCCGCCTCCGCCACGGCCAAGGCCGGTAGCATGCTGGTCGTTCTCCTGGCAGAGGGCATCGGCGGCGCCATCATCGATGACGGCCGTGTCGTGATGGGCGGGCACGGCTATTCCGGCGAAATCGGCCACACCATCGTTTCCGCCGGCGGACGCGTCGACACGTTCGAGATGCTGGCCGGCGCCAAGCTTTTCACGCGGCTGTTCGAAGAGGGGCAGCCGGTGGCCGACGGGGTCCAGATGCTGCTCGCCAATGTCGGCGACAAGGCGGTGGATGCCGCGCTCGACGCCTGGGTCAGCGGCCTTTCCGCCGGTCTTGTCAACGCCATCCATCTGCTCGATCCCGGGCGCGTCGTGCTCGGCGGCCCGCTGGCCGGCCTTTACCCAAAACTCAGCCGGCGCATCCAGGCCGACATCAAGCGGCGGCTTCTGGCGGGCTTCGCGATGCCGGAGATCAGGGTGGCGCAGTTCGGCGCCGACGGCGCGGCGATCGGCGCGGCGGCCACCATCCGCGACACGCTTTTCGCCCTGCCGGACCTCGAAGCCAGCACGCTGTAACGCGGTCCACAGCGTTTTCCGTCACTTTTCGCGCAGAGTGGCATTCGGCCACCGCCGTCTGTTTTTAGGCGCCGGTTCAAGCAAGTAGCACGGACAGGATGCGCAGCTCAGCGCCATCCACGCGCCCCGCAAAACAGCAATCGCAGAAATCCTGATCAACCGCCTTGACGTGACGCGGTTTGTGATATTTGTTTTTGTATAAGACAAAAACAAATATCAGGGAGATAGCCTGTGCCCGTCAAGAAAGACGACCGTTGCCTGCGCATTGGTATCCTCGGTTGCGGACCGATATCCCAGTTCGCGCATCTGGAATCGGCGCAGAAGGGCAGGAACGTCGTCTTGCAGGCCGTCTGCGACGCCGATGTCGATCTGGCGCGGCGTTTCGGCTCCTTCTACGACGCGATCAGCATCTACAACGACTATGACCGCATGCTTGCCGACGCAAAAGTCGAGGCGGTCGTCATCGGCATTTCCGATGCCTTCCACGTTCCGGCGGCAATCAAGGCTCTTTCGGCCGGCAAGCACGTTCTCTGCGAAAAGCCGATCGCCATGTCGGTCGAGGAGGCGGAGGAACTGAAGGCCCATGTCGAGCGCACCGGCCTGGTGCTGCAGATCGGCCATATGCTGCGTTTCGACCCCGGTATCCAGGCGGCGCACGAGTTCGCCACCAGCGAGATGGGCTCG
Organism: Mesorhizobium sp. WSM4906; assembly: GCF_029674625.1. Taxonomy (NCBI): domain Bacteria; kingdom Pseudomonadati; phylum Pseudomonadota; class Alphaproteobacteria; order Hyphomicrobiales; family Phyllobacteriaceae; genus Mesorhizobium; species Mesorhizobium sp. WSM4906. Next base: position 6,243,956 of record NZ_CP121355.1, on the reverse strand, counting down.
CTGCTGGCGCTGAAGGCCTGGTACTGCGATTCCACTCATCGCTACACCATGACCGATGCCGTGCAGCCGGTGCCGAGGACCGGCGCCAAGGCATTGAAGCCGGCCGGGGACCAGAAAGCCGACCGCCAGCGCTATTTCATGCTGGCGCATGGCAGCCATCTCGTCGATCTCGCGCGTTATCTGGCCGGGCCGATCAAGTCGGTCCAGGCGCGTCTGCTCGAACGCTTCGGCGCCCATTGCTGGTTCGTCGACACGGAATTCGAAAACGGCGCGCTCGGCCATCTCGATCTGACGCTGCCGGTCCGGATGGATTGGCACGAGGGCTTCCAACTCTATGGCGAGAACGGCAGCGCCACCGGCAAGATCTTCAATCCCTGGTACTATAAGTCGAGCGAGGTCGACATCTTTCGCGAAAGCAGCGCTTCCTCCGAGCGCGTGCTTGGCGCCGACGGCCATTTCTACCGCCGCCAGCTCGAAGGCTTCGCCGACGTCGTCCTGAACGGCACGCCGATGAACGGCGCTTCGATCGAGGATGGCGTCGCCTCCGTCCGCGCCATGGTGGCGATCGGCCAGTCGGTGCGCAGCGGCAAGCCCGTCGATCTGGCGGACGCCTCGGGGCCGGTCTGATGTATCCCGCGATCTTTGCCCGGACCTATCCGCTCGGCACCGTCGACGAGCTACTCTCGGCAATTGGGCAGGACGGCTATGAGGGCATGCAATTCAACCTGTCGTGCCTGGGTTTGGCCAGCCTTCCGGACTCCGTCCCTGCCGGTGAGTTGAAAGCGTTTGACGAGGCTGCCCGCAAGCACGGCCTGGCGATCGCTGGTCTCTCCGGCACCTACAACATGGCTCATCCCGACGTGGCGGTGCGCCGTGCCGCCCGTGCCCGCTTCGACAACGTCGTCGCCGCCGCGCCGCTGCTCGGCGCGCCGATCGTGACGCTGTGCACCGGTTCGCGCAACGCCGACGACATGTGGGCAGCCCACCCCGACAACGCCTCGCCGTCCGCCTGGGCCGACATGCGCGCCGAACTCGATGCGGCGCTCGAGCTTGCCGCGAAGCACGACGTCAGGCTCGGCATCGAGCCCGAGCCCGGCAATGTCGTCGCCGATGCCGTTCTCGCGCGCCGGATCCTCGACGAGGTCGGGAACCCGCGCCTCGGCATCATCCTCGACGCCGCCAATCTCGTCGGCGATAGGCTGAGCGACCAGGCCCGCGTCATGGAAGAGGCGGTGGACCTGCTCGGCGAGCACATCATCCTGGCGCATGCCAAGGATGTCGAACGCGCCGGCGCGGTGGTCGCCACCGGGGCCGGCGCCGTCGACATCCACCGGTTCCTGCGGCTCTTACGCTCCTGCGGCTACGGCCAGGCAGTGGTCGCGCATGGCTTCCAGCACAAGGATGCAGCCGCGTCGGGAGCAACTCTGCGCGCGCTTCTTGAGGACGTGTCATGACCGTCGGTACCTTCACCACCGCCGACGATTGCGCGCTGACCTTCGATGTCGCGGGTAAAGGACAGCCGGTGCTGTGGCAGCATGGGCTCGGCGCGCCCCTCGACCAGCCGGTCGAGGTGTTCCCCGAAAACACCGGCCTGCAGCGCATCACGCTGATGTGCCGGGGCCATGGCGCCTCTTCGCTTGGCGACCCCTCACGCCTTTCGATCGCGCAATTCGCCGACGATGCGCTGGCGTTGCTCGACCATCTCGGCATCGAGCAGGCGGCGGTCGGCGGCATCTCGCTTGGCGCGGCAATTTCGCTGCGGGTGGCAAGCTTTCATGCACGGCGCGTGGCAAAGCTGGTGCTGGCGCGGCCGGCTTGGGTGGACACACCTTCCATCGAGCGTCAGCACGGCTATCACGTCGCGGCGCAATATCTCGAAACATATGGCACCGAGGAAGGCGCGGAGCGTTTTCGCGTCTCGCCGGAGTTCCTCGAGGTCATGGCGGCCTCGCCGGACAACGCTGTTTCGCTCATCGGTTTCTTCAAGCGCCCGCGGCCCGATACCACGATAGCGCTTCTGTCGCGCATTCCGCTCGACTCACCGGGCGTGAGCCGGGCCCAAATCGCGACGATCCGGCAGCCGGCACTGATCATCGGCAATGACCAGGACTACGTCCACCCGCTCGCCTACGCGCGCGAGCTGGCAGGCCTCATCCCGGGCGCCCGGCTGGCCGAGATCACATCGAAGACGATCGACCGCGCGGCCTACGTCGCCGAGTTCCGCGATGCGTTGGCGGGCTTCCTTCCGGACAGGGGAGGCGACCGATGACGCGAGCCTCGATCCGCTCGATCCTGGTTGTCGATGTCGGCGGCACCTCGGTCAAATGCGGCATGGTCGTCGACCGTGTTCCGCAGGCCGGCGAACGGCTCTTCCCGTCCGCCTTGCTGCGCAACGCCAATCCGGTCGGCAGCTTCGCCAGGCTCGTCAGGGAGTTCTGCGCCGAGGCCGGCCTCGCCCCCGACCTGATGGTCTCGACCGTTCCGGGCTTCATCGACATCGACGGCGACCGTGTCCTCTTCGCCGGCAATGTGCCCGAGCTCAACGGCCATCATCTGGCGAGCGAGCTTGGCGACGTGCTCGGCTTACCCGTCATCATCGAACGCGACTCCGTGCTGGTGCTGGCCGGCGAGGTGATCGCGGGCGCCGCGAAAGGCGCCGACAGCGTGCTCGGCCTGTTCTTCGGCACCGGCGTCGGCGGCGCCTTCCTGCAGGGCGGCGAAGCGTTTCGCGGCGGCGGCTGGGCGCTGGAAATCGGCCATATGCCTTTCGGCAATGAGGGCAGGACGCTGGAGGGGCTGCGCACCGACTGCCTGGAAACCTACGTTTCAGGCCGCGCACTGGAAGTGATTGCCGAGAGATACGGCGTTCCCGTCACCCAGGTTTTTGTCCAGTCCCGGAGCATCCCGGGGCTTGGCGCCGACATCGACCGCTTCGTGCGCGATCAGGCACTCGCAATAGGCACGGCGGTGGCGCTGTTTTCCCCGGCCACGATCGTGCTCGGGGGAGGGGTCTGCGCGATCGAAGCCTTCCCGCGCCGGCACCTGGAAGAACTGGTGGCGCTGCGCGCGCCCTTCGCCGAGACGGGCCGCCCGATGGATCTGCGCTGGGCCGGGCTCGGCTGGCGCGCCGTCCTCTATGGCGGCCTCAAGGCCGCCGACGACTATGCCGCGGCGCGATCCATGCCGGCATCGCAAGCGAAGCAAGAACGGGAGTCCCTGCCATGAGCCTGTTGGAGCTGAAGAACATCTCGCGCCAGTTCGGCGCCATCCACGCCGTCGAGGACGTGTCGTTCAAGATCGAGCCCGGCGAGATCGTCGGCCTGATGGGCGACAACGGCGCCGGCAAGTCGACGCTGGTCAAGATGATCGCCGGCAACTTCCCGGCCTCGTCCGGCAAGATGACCTTCGACGGCAAGGAAGTGCAGTTCAGCCAGCCGTCCGACGCCCGTCGCGCCGGCATCGAGATCGTCTACCAGGACCTGGCGCTCTGCGACAATCTGAGCGCCGCCGCCAACGTCTTCCTCGGCCGCGAGATCATGCGCTCGGTCGGCCCGTTCAAATTCCTCGACCACCGCAAGATGCGCGAGCGCGCCGCCGAGCTGTTCCGCGAACTGCAGTCGGAGACGCGGCCGCGCGATGTGGTCAAGCGTATGTCGGGCGGCCAGCGCCAGGCCGTCGCCATCGCCCGCACCCGCCTGGCCGACGCCAAGCTGGTGTTGATGGACGAGCCGACCGCCGCGATCTCGGTGCGCCAGGTCGCCGAGGTGCTGGCGCTGATCAAGCGCCTCAAGGAGCGCGGCGTCGCCGTCATCCTGATCTCGCACCGCATGCCCGACGTGTTCGGCGTATGCGAGCGCATCATGGTGCTGCGGCGCGGCCATCTGGTCGCCAACAAGCTCGCTTCGACCAGCTCGCCCGAGGAAATCACCGCCTTGATCGTCGGCGCCAAGGCCGCGGCCTAAGGCAACAGGGGAGGGATGAGATGAACAAGTCTCCGGACGCAAGCAACCTGGATTCGGTCTTCAACCTGTCGGAACGCAGCAAGCTCGGCGAGATGCTGCGCAGCCAGGAATTCTGGATCGTCGTCGCGGTGCTGATCATCGGCGCCGTGGTCGGCATGATCGCGCCGCGCTTCCTCACCGGCGCCAACATGGCCAACATCCTGCAGAATTTCTGCTTCACGGCGTTGATGGCGATCGGCATGACGCCGGTGATCATGACCGGCGGCATCGACATCTCCGTCGGCTCCACGCTCGGCCTGACCGGCGTGCTGCTCGGCTTGTTCTGCGCCAGCGGCTATCCTTTTGCCGTGGTCGTCTTGTTCGTGCTTCTCGTCGGCGCGTTCGTCGGCATCGTCAACGGCGCGCTGGTCTCATACCTGAAGCTGCCGCCCTTCATCGTCACGCTCGGCATGATGAGCCTGGTGCGCTCTCAAACCTTGGTCGTCACAAACAACCAGGTCGTCTACGATTTCGGCAAGGCCGGCGACACGCTGCTGGCGCTCGGCAGCGGCTCCTTCCTCGGCGTGCCGAATGTGCTGTGGGCGGTGATCGTCTCGGCCGTCGCCATGCAGTGGCTCCTGTCGATGACCAAATGGGGCCGCTACGTGCGTGCCATCGGCGGCAATGAAAACGCCGCGCGCCTTTCCGGCATACCGGTCGACCGCGTCAAGGTTTCGACCTACGCGCTGCTCGGCGCCATGACCGGCATGACCGCCATCTTCCTCGTCGGCTGGATGGGCGCCGCCACCAACGCGCTCGGCCAGGGCCAGGAGCTGCAGGTCATCGCCGCGACCGTCATCGGCGGCGCCAACCTGCTCGGCGGCTTCGGCACGTCCTTCGGCGCCGTCATCGGCTCGGTGCTGATCGAAGTGATCCGCAACGCCCTGCTGCTCGCCGGCGTGAACCCCTTCTGGCAGGGCACCTTCGTCGGCCTCTTCATCCTGTTCGCGGTACTGCTTGAACGGTTCCGCTCCACCCGCGCCTAGGACCCGTCCGGACAGGCAGGTGGCCTGTCCGGCAGGTTCGCGCACTTTCGTGCACATAACATCAGAGAGGAGAAAACCATGAGACGCATCAACAGACTGACCGCCCGAATGGGCGCGACCGTGCTCGCCGCGGCGTTCGCCGCTGGCATCAATGCAGCGCCGGCTTCGGCCGAGACCTATGCGGTGATCGTCAAGACGGTGAACGACGTCTTCAGCGCTCCGGTCAAGGAGGGCTGCGAGAAGGCCGCCAAAGACCTCGGCGTCGAGTGCTATTATATCGGCCCGTCGGAGGTGAACGAGGCCCAGCAGCTCCAGGTCATCAACGACGTGCTGACCAAGGGCGTCGACGGCATCGCGGTCTCCGCGACCAATCCGAAGTCCGTGGCCCGGCTGCTGGAAAAGGCCAAGGCCGCCGGCATCCCGATCGTGACCTTCGATGGCGACCTGCTGCAGGAAGACGCTGGCCTGCGCTCGACCTTCATCGGCACCGACAACCACAATTTCGGCGTGGAGCTCGCGAAGAAGGTCGTCGAATACAAGCCGAAGGGCGGCACGGTCTGCATCCAGACCGGCACGGCCGGCTCGCTCAATCTCGACCTGCGCGTCCAGGGCATTCGCGACACGCTGGCCAATGTCTCCAAGGACAAGCCGGTGAAGCGTCTTGCCGGCGAGAACGGCTGGACCGAGGTCGACGGCTGCCCGATCTACAACAATGACAACATCAGCCTCGCCGCCCAGCAGATGAACGACGTGCTGGTCGCCAATCCCAAGCTCGACGCCTTCGTGGCCGTCGGCGGCTGGGCGCAATACGCGCCGTCGGCCTACCGCCAGGCGGTCGGCCGCGTGAAGGACCGCGTCGATTCCAAGGACCTCGTCATCTCCTTCGGCGACGCCTTCGCGCCGCAGCTGCCGCTGCTCAAGGATGGGCTTGCCCACTACCTCGTCGGTCAGAGCCCATACAATATGGGCTACAAGTCGATCGAGGCGCTGCACGACCTGAAGCAGGGCAAGACGGTGCCCCCCTATATCGACACCGGCTTCGTCAAGTGCACGCCCGACATGGCCGACACCTGCGGCAAGAACTGACAAAACCGGCTTGGTGGGAGTCTTCACGCTCCCGCCAAGCCCGGCTTAGGTACTTGTTAGCGAGGTGGCGGGTCGAACGATCGAACTTCATCTCGGCCCACAAATGCTCGGCGACCAACATAACTGTCGTGTTAATAGCCTACAGAGCAGCTCGCCAAAGTTGATTCAAGAAGCCCGGCCAGCCACTCGCCGGCCGCAGTTCTGCTGCGGAATGGCGGTTTCGCGCCCAATCTCAGTCGTTCCGCCCGGGGGCAGAGGCAACCGAAAGCGGCCGCGCGTTCAAATCCACCTCTTGGTAACGGCAAAACGAACCCCAAGAACCCATCGACTAGAGGCGTCGACCGTCGAGTTCCTTTCAACGAGAGGAACTCGCCATGCTACCCTGTCGACCGATGCACCAATCTCTCCGCTTCCCTAGCGCATGCAACACGACACGCTCACGCGTGGCCGGGGCTGCCATACTAAGCAGGACTAGGTTCGTCACGTTCGACGCTTCATTGTGTTCCTTGGCCACTCCATTTGCCACCGGTTGCTTTTTGCGCGAGGATTTAAGGATGGCCGAGGGTGCCGAGGGGAACACTCTATTGGACGATGACAGGCCTAACACGGAACAGAATGTTTCTACGGCTGCCAGTTGGTACACGGTCATCGTTCTGTGCCTTGCCTTGCTGATTTCCTTCACCGACCGACTCGTCATCAATCTCGTGGTCGATCCCATTCGCGCAGATCTGATTTTGACGGACTTTGAGGTGAGCCTGCTGCAAGGCGCCGGATTTGCCGTGATCTTCGCCCTGGCAACTTTACCGTGCGGCCGGCTCGCCGATTGGGCTAACCGCCGCAATGTAATCATGACCGGCATTGCGCTCTGGTCCGTAGCGACGATTGCCTGTGGGGTCGCTGGCGACTTCCGGAGCTTTTTTGCCGCGAGGGTCGCGGTGGGCCTCGGCGAGGCGGCGCTGATCCCGGCAGCCTCGGCGCTGATTTTCGACAGCTTTTCTTCCCGACGGCGCGGTATTGCGCTCGGGATATTTTCGCTCGGCGCGGCGTTCGGCACAGGCGTCGCAATGTTCGTTGGGGGCGGGCGCCTGCGTCAAGTGAAACGCCTATCCTCCAGTGGTTGGAGGATTTTTGATGCAGACTTTGCCCATTCGCGTAGGTCTCCGATCCTGCCAACGCTGACGGTACTTTTGGGTGTGACATGGGTTTGGACGTCAGACCTGTAATGGCGCACAAGAGCCGATAATAGTCGATAGATGGTCCGCGGCGCTGGGCGGAAATTCTTAAACGAAATCAGGATTGTAAATTCCTGACGGGTCCCGAGCCGGTAGTATTTGAATGGAAAAATATTTTCTGCAATGAATTCAGATGGTTGTTATGGCGCCGGACAATCGAGTGGGAATGAGCGGGGAGTATTGCAGCGTAAATTTGAATAGTGCTGGATATCGTAGGCGGGCACCCGAGCGAACGTAGTCGACAATTGTCGATCGATCTGAGCGCTACGCTCTCTTCACGGTCTGATACTTTTGTCGCCATAACCGCCCCATGCAGCCGGCGCGCTTGCGGCCTGCGCCGATTGGGCAGGATCGAGCGCAGTATTCCACTTCGCGGCGATGAAGCGTCGGCCGGTTACATTGTTCGAATCGTCCGACGCCAGCCATGCAATCGGCGCCGCCATGATTTCAGGCTGCAGCAGGTCTTTTGGGTCCGCAACACCTGCCGCCATCCTCGTTGCAACTGCGCCGCCGGGCAAGAGGACGTTGGCCGTAACCCCCGTCGACTGAAGGGACGTTGCGAGAGCAGCGATGAAGGCTTCTCCCGCCGCCTTGGTCATTCCGTACGCGACATGACCCGGATCGAGCATGGTATCGAGGCTGGTGGAGATGAAGATGATACGACCCCATCTGCGCGCAACCATGCCGGGGACGACCAGTCGGATCAAATTGATCGAGGCAAGGGTGTTGATCTCGAACAACCGCCGCAACTGATCCGGTGTGACGTCGAGCGGTCGTCGTACCGCTGGGTTTGGAATGCCTGCATTGCTGACTAGGATATCGACGCGTCCGAATGCGTGCATGGCGGCATCGACTAGCTCAGCCAGCTCTCGTTCATTGCCGAGATCGGCAGTCTTCACGGCAGCGCGCTCGCCCGCTCCGCTGGCGCGCCGTGTCTCGTCAAGCGACTCAATATCTGTCGACGTCAAAAATACGCGATGGCCTGCGTTCAGCAGAGCCGTCGCCATGACGCGCCCAAGGCCACGTCCTGCACCAGTTACGATAGCTACGCGCTCACTCATAATTCATGCGCCTGATTCATGCGTCGGGTCATGAATGAATGAACGCCTCATCTGAGCGAGGGTTTCCGCAGTTTTTTCGCGCCTGAGACTCGCGCTCGCAATCGCGCGGGCGAAAGAAATCGAGCGACGCGATTCGCAGGCCTTAGAAGGCTATTCTTATCAGCCGGCTGGCCGACTGTTGGCCGTGATCGCCAATGTCAAGGCAACTGCATTCGCATGAGTCCGTTCCCCTTCTATGGTGAAAGGAGAACGGACGATGGCATCCATTCGATACATTGTGACGGACGTTGATAGTTCGGTCGTGTTTTATCGCGATAAACTCGAGTTCGAGGTCGCCATGCACAACCCTGGCAAGTTTGCAGCGCTCATTCGCGATGATCTCACGCTTTACCTTAGCGCTCCCGGGGCAGGCAGTGGGGGAACTGCTGGCGGTAAACCAGAGCCCGGCGGATGGAACCGATTCATGATTGTCACGAAAGACATAGACGCCGTCGTCGGTCGGTTGAACGATATTGGCGCCAAATTCAAAGGAGAAATCAGCGAGGCGGGAGCTGGTCGCGCCAGACTTCTGGAAGATCCGTCGGGCAATCTGGTCGAACTGTTTGAGTTCAAGAAGAAATGAGTGGCGCGCAGATCGTCTACACGATCTCCATGTTCACGCATTTCGCAAAGCCGACTGAATGCAGCTGAGGGAGCTGCCCGGTTTTCATGCCGCGCATGGTCCAACGAGCGACAGTGGACCAAAATCGACCGATCGACGCCGATAGTCTTTGAAACCGAGCAGATCGCGGATCGTCGAAATTCGTGTTTGAAATCAGGAGCGCAAATTTCTGACGGATCGGCGAGACGGCTCTTCGTTGTACGCAGAAATAAATTGCAGTGCCAAATCAGCGCATTACGATGACTCAGAACGATCGATTGGGGAGTAAGGGCACGCAGCGTCGGATACCGTTAAGAAGACTATCACTCGGTACACATCAACAGTTTCACGATCTATCGCCGCTCTCTATCGCCGCTCCAGGAACCCTCGTCCTTCGAAAATCGCAGGCATCGCCTTCTCGATCCGCGCGATCCGTGTCCCAGACTGCTTCGCGCTGGCGAAGTGAAACAGATATCCTCTTTGCCGACCCGGAGTCAGCGCCTCGAACGCGCGCTTGAACCGCGGATCGTTGCGGAACTTCTCCCTCAGCTCCTCAGGCACGGGAACCTCTTGGGGCTTCGTCTCAACCTTCATTCCGGCCTTCTCGGCCGCTACGGCCTCGTGCACGTAGGCCTTGATGGTGTTCGCTTTCGTCGCAATCTCCTTGGCGCTGGTGAACTTCATCACCCGCGCTGCCTGAACCTGCCCGAGCTGCACCAGCAGTTTCTTGGGGTCCTTCAGCAGCGCACCCTGAAAGAAGCCCAGCGCGCAATATTCTTTGAAGCCCTGAATGATGACGATATTTTTTCCAGCCAGCGTGTAGCAGGGCTTTCCCCACTTGCATTCCTCTCTTAGGTCAAACTCGGACAAGATCTTCTGCAGTGCGGCAATCTCGGCCTGCCACCGCTCTCGATACGCCATCTCCATGCCGCACCTCCGTCGCTGTAAGTTCGGCAGCTATCGGCGCGTGGAGTTTGGGGTCAACATCACCTCCGTCACAGCTTCCTACTCCGTTGTGTTGGTTTTCTTCCTGCGCCGATTGGTGTGGGACTGCGCGACGGCCAGTTTCAGCTCGGGTGTGACCTGCAACGGCGCGTTTTCTGCTGCACGTGGGTTCTGTAGCCCCTCGACGTGGACGGTCGGGAATGGCAGTTCGATGCCCTGCTCCTTGAAGACTTGGCGAATGCGTACATAGAATTTTCGTTTCATATTGAAGGCGCCTCCCGGTCTGGTTGTGACCTTGACCCTCAAGACGATGCCGTATTCGCCGAATTCCTGCACGCCCTGCATCTTGATCGGTGAGATCACCCAGTTTTTGAATTCGGGATCTTCCGCCAGTTCGAGGCCGACCCGCTTGATCAGCCTGCGAGCGAAGTCGATATCGGTGTCGTAGCCGACGGTGATGTTGAACTTGTCGGTGACCCAGTCGCGGCTCTGGTTCTGGACTGCTCCGAGTTCACCGAAAGGTATTGTGAACAGCGGGCCACGATGGTGGCGCAGCTTCACCGAGCGCAGCGAGAAGCTCTCCACCGTTCCAACATAACGGCCGGATGTAATGTATTCGCCGACACGAAACGCATCATCGAGCAGAAAAAACACGCCCGAAATCACGTCCTTGACTATGGTTTGAGCTCCAAATCCTACAGCGACGCCGACAACGCCGGCGCCGGCGATCAGCGGGCCGATCTCGATACCCATTGAGGCGAGCATCATCAGCACCGCCATCACGACGATTACCGCCAGCAGAATGTTCTGGATGATCGGCAAGAGCGTGCGCAGCCGCGCCTGCTGCGGATCGAGGATCGGGACCTCCTCGTCGTCGATTACCGCGTGCGGCGTTTCGATGCCCAGCTTTCGTTCGATCAAGGCTTTGATGATCGACCAGCCGAAATCGGCTGCGAGCGCAATGACCATGACATTGATCAAGCCGCGCAATACGACCGTCGTCGTCGTATCGCTGTCCCGCATCGACTGCATGTCCAGGCCCCAGACACGCGCGAGAAAATAAGCCGCCGTCAGGATCAGGATCATCCGGACTCCCCGATCGATGACAGCGATCGTCACCGCCGGGATCGTAGGCCGGCCGGCATCTTCCGAACCCGGCCGCAGGACGAAATTGACCCCGCGCTGCGTCAGCACGACTGCCAAAGGCAGGAAGAATGCGGCGAAGGTAAACCAGAACAATATAGTGAGGCCGGCGATGCGCAGCAGGAACAGGGCGACGAAATAGGATGTCAACAACCATGTCGCTTCCGCGCGGTGGTGCGCACTCTCCTGCTCGATTCTTGGCCGGCGCCAAACGGCAAGCAGCAACAGCAACAGCAGTACCAAATCGGCGCCCGTTGACAGGACCAGCATTCCGTCCCGATCGATGCCGAGACCCGGCAAGAGGATGAAAGCGGCGGCGAAGAAGGCGAAGACGCCGACGATCCGCGGCAGCCAATAGAACCAATGGTCGGCCGTTTCGTTGGTGATCGGCAAAGCCCGAACCTCGACGGCGTTCTCGACCTTCATGAAGGAAGGGACGAGCATGGCTGCGAGGTACATGCGCACACCCGCTGTGACGACTGCAGCCATCAGAAATGTCAGCACGATCTCGCGGATGAGCATTGGCCAGTCGAACAACATGAACGCGCCGGCGCTGCCCAGCGCGAACGAGACGATCAGCAGGCTGGAATAAAGCGTGCGGCCGCCGATCTTCTTGGCCCGCCCGATGGGCGTATCCTTCGGCTGCGCTATGACCCAGAGACGAAACGGACGGGTGAGCCTGTACGTTGCCCAGGTGAGCGCCACGCCGGCAGCGATGAAGATCGCAATCAGCATGAATACGCCGGCCGAGCCCTTGCTGGACATATCGTCCATGGTCTCTGTGCGAACGCGCGCGAACTGAGCTGGCAGCAAGGGCAAAGTCCGTACGATTCGTTCGATGTGATGCTTGATCCGATCGAGCGCCGAGGATGCCATCGTATTCATCTGGCCTGGTGCGGCCGCGGTGTCGGGCGATGCGCCGGCCGGCGAAGCTCCCGCCTCGACAGGCGCTCCCGTCGCCCCGGAGCCCTGCTTTCGTTGTTCGGCCACCCAGGCCTTCACCGACGGATCGTCGAGAAGCTCGAACAGCTGGTTGACCTTTTCAGGCGGGACGGCCGCCGGCGCCTGCGCCAGTGCCGGACCCGCCAACAAGAGGGCGATCCCAAAGACAAGCGGCCTCGCAACCAGAACAAACATTGCAGTCAGATCTCCGAGACGTCGTGCCGGGCGCGCCGAATTCTTGGCTCCCAATCGTCGAATCATGAGCGGCATCGTGCTGCAACCTTCTGGTCGAATTGGCGAGCAACGACATCTATGCCCGTCCCTGCTCCTACCTTGAAGAAACCGATGTTGTGGCGCAAGACGTCGCCGTCGCGGAGCGCGCGACAGATCGCATTAGGGTACACGGACTTAGCGCCCAACGCACCGGCCGGTTCGGTTCGGAGGGATACTAACTACGGGCATGTATGGTCGGCACAACCACTTCATTGTCATCGACAGGAATCTTCATCGTCACGCGCGGTTCCGCCAAGGGTGCATGGTGTGAAGCGCATCGTTGTAAATGATCGCCGATGCAGTACGACCGCTTTTCCGCAACTCGTCAGTTTGGTTACAGAGGTGCCGAGTGACGTGGTGTTCTCAATGACCAGCGGCATCTTCTTGGCACAGCCGAGAACAAGCGTCCGTGCCGTGGACCGATCGAGGCGCCTCTCAAAGTTTCCGCCCTATTGGATGTGATCCACAAAGTTCATCAAGGGATGAGGTCCACTCCCACTCAATGGACGTGGACGACGACGTAACGTCCGCCATAGGGTTGATAATACGTGCTGCCGCAGTGCCAAAGCACGGTGCCGTTGATCGAGGTCTTCACGCACGCCGCCGGGAGCCTGGTCACATAGATGGTCGAACGGCGGATCGTTCGGCGTGTGGTACGCCTCGCAACCCCCGCCACACTGCCTGGTGAGAGCGGATTGCCAACGCGCGCCTGCGCGTCGCCGACGAAAGGAGCGAAGGGTGCGAGGGTATCGACCAGCCCCGCAAACATCAAGGCGACGACTATTCCGGCAGCGCCGGTCAATATAGAGCTAGGTCTCGTCATTATTGCATCCTCCCAATAGCTCACCGCTCCGTGCGTTTATTTTTCCGGCCTACGCAGCCACGCGCCCGACGCAAGCCTGTGCCGAACCGAAATCAAACTAGACCCGCCCCCGACGTAATGGTCAGAGGCGTGTAGTTGGCATTTTAGAATATACTAATTCTCTAGCGCGGCTTCTATCCGGATTGCGCAAATTCCATCGAACTGCTTGCAATGATGACGCGGCGCATTTCTTGGCGCAGGTTGCGCCCCGGTCACGATCTTCCGGCACGCTGGAGAGTTTCCTTGGGAGATTCACCGAAGAAAAGTCGATAGTTCGCGGCGAAGCGACCCAGATGGGTGATCCCCACATCCATAGCGACCGCGGTAACGCTCAAGCCGTCAGCACGTGCCGTGGTAAGGAGCCGTCTGGCTTCGTTGAGGCGGAGTGCTCTGATGAATTCGAGCGGGGTCACAGCAAACGTAGTGCGAAAGGCGTACTCCAGCTGTCGACGGCTTACACCGATTTCCTTGCACAGTCGAACAATGGGTATGTCTTCCTGGATATGAGTGCGAATGAAATCCTCGGCCGCCGATGCTTGTCTCAAATGACGACTCGTGGAGCCGGCTGTCCCGGTCTCACGATTGTCTGCGCCCGCGAAGGCGTCAGCCACCACCCCTAGATATTCCACGAACGCACCCGGAGGCTGCTCCGGCAGAACGGAGGCACTTGCAATTGCCCCGAGGTGGTCCGCCATCGACTTTATCAGGCGTCGGATTCTTTGCGCTTCGTCGATGGCGAGCCGTACTGCCGAGGGGCGATCGCTGATCTGTTCGAGGACTGTTCCCGCGGCAATCGACTGGATTTCCATCCAGGTCGCGGTCGGAACAATGGCGACAGCGTAAGTGAGGCCTGGCCGGACCGTTGCCGTCACGTTGGTGCCGGCAGGAATTGCCAGGATCAAGTCGTCTTCGAGCGGGATGCCGCATATTGTCGACCCACAGGCCCGCTCGACAGCCACCAGCGCCACGGAGCCTGGATCGAAACCGCCATTGGCGCGGAAGGTGCAATTGAATTCTGGCAGGTCGAGCGCCCACTTGCCGGAGGACTGGATTTGCCGAATGCGGGAGGGAAGGTAGCCGGGCGAAAGCCTGTCTATTTTCACCGGCAGACCAGAGGCGGCGCTGGTGAGGTCGTCAGGGCCAAGTTGCACATCCCTGTACGAAGGCGATGATGGCCAGGCGGTCAAGGCACGTCCTTTGCGCAAAGTGGATAGCAGGACGATTGTATTAGATATAGCTTAAGCGCAAATTGCGCGAGATCAATCGGCGTTTTGATACCGCCGGAATGTGGCTTGGCGGGGAATAGAGCGTGCGCCCAAATTGACAGAGCACAATGAGGGGTTCATCAAATACGAAGCAAAGTCTCGACTGGGCGTAGTCGGGCGGCAAATAAAAACGGGGACAATGATGAAGAAACGTCAATTAGCCGCCTTGGCCACGGCAGGAGTACTGGCGTTTGGTGCCGCCAATGCTTTTGCAGCAGACATGACCAAGCCACTGGATGAAGGCTGGACCTTTACCATCGCCCCGTATCTGTGGGCGTCGGGTATCAAGGGCGAAAGCGGCCTCTTCGGATTCCCGCCTCAAGACGTCGATGTGAGCTTCAGCGACGTGCTGAACAACCTCAGATTCGGCTTTATGGGGCTTACGGAAGCTCGCAATGGGCCTTTCACCATCAGCACGGACATTGTGTACGCCAAGCTCAATGCCGACGTCGCCACCCCCAGGGGAATCCTCGCTTCCAATATCGATGCGACGGTGACCACTTTCATGGGCACCGCGCTCGGCGGTTACAGCCTCTATTATCAGGACGGGACGAATTTTGATGTTGTGGCCGGCGCGCGCCTGTGGTCGGCCAACAACCGTTTCGAGTTCCACGGCGGTGCGCTCGACGGTACTTCGGCCAGTGACGGCGACACATGGGTCGATCCGGTGATCGGCGCCAAATTCAAGGCCGACGTTGGTAACGGATTCTACCTGGCCGGCTGGGGTCTCGTCGGTGGCTTCGGCACCGGATCAAAATCGATGTGGGACGTGATGGGCGGCGCCGGCTATCAGTTCAACGACAAGATGTCGATGTTCGTCGGTTATCGGGCCGTGCACGACAATTACAGCCACGACGGCTTCGTGAACAAACTCACCCAGCAAGGTCCAATGCTGGGGTTCACCTATCAATTCTCGCCAGCCCACCCGGGATAACAGCGGATTGACATGAAGTGGTTGGTTCTCGGCGGCGCTTGCGACTGCTGGGAATGAGGATCTGAGCCGTCGCATACCTTTTCATCGGCCGCGCCCGGAACCTTGAATCCGCCTGGCAGGCTCACCCCCCTGGGCGGCTCTCCTATGGCCGGCGATGCCGGTCAGGCTGCCAAAACTTTGCGCAAAGTGGATAGCGGCACGGTTGTACTAGGAATAACCTGGAGCCCGAATAGCGCGAGATCAAAACAGCGCAGGAATATCGCCGACCAACGGCGAGTGGGGATTATGGGCAGGCCGGACCAATTCAGAGACGTGCGCAGAGGGCATCGGGTGCCCCTGAAGCAATCATCTGTTGTGGAGCCGGCGACTGCCTGGCGGGAGAGATGATCGGCGCCAAAAGATCAGACGCGAAATGGTTTTGAGTAGAACGGCGTGAATTAGCAGAGCAGGGGCGTAACATGAGCAACGATCGTGACTTCCCGGCTGAAGCCGGCGTAACTAGCAAAATCACGCGGCGGGACGCATTGATGGCCGGGACGGCGGCAGCCGTTTCACGGATTGCCGCGCCCATCGGTCTGTCCGCGGCGCTTGCTGGCCTCGCCGGTGGTCAGGCGGCGGCAGGGCCATCGCAGCCGAACATCGTCTTCATCGTTGCGGACGATCAGGGTTGGAAAGACATCGGCTACCACGGTTCAGACATCAAGACGCCCAACATCGACAAGCTTGCGGCGGAGGGCGCGAAGCTCGAAGAATATTACGTGCAGCCGATGTGCACACCAACGCGCTGCGCCCTCATGACCGGCCGCTATCCGCTACGCTATGGCATGCAGGTTGGCGTCGTCCCCGCCGCGGGGACCTATGGGCTTCCGCTCGACGAGACGCTTCTTCCGCAAATCCTCAGAGACGCGGGTTATCAAACCGCGATGAGCGGCAAATGGCATCTCGGCCACGCCAAGACGGATTACTGGCCGAAACAGCGTGGGTTCGATTCATTCTACGGGGCGACGGTCGGCGAGATCGACCATTTCAAACATGCTTCGCACGGTATCGCGGACTGGTACCGGAACAACAAGCCGATCAAGGAGCCGGGCTTCGACAACACCCTGTTCGGCCAGGAGGCTGTCCGGGTCATCAACGCTCACGATCAGAAGAAGCCGCTCTTCCTCTACCTCGCCTTCACCGCGCCCCACACGCCGTTCCAGGCTCCGAAGGAATATCTCGACCGGTATAAGAACATCGCCGACGAGAACCGCAGAACCTATGCCGCAATGATCTCGGTGATCGATGACGAGATCGGGAATGTCGTGGCCGCCATCGAGAAGAAGGGGATACGCGACAACACCCTGATCGTTTTCATGAGCGACAATGGTGGCGTCGTCAACTCGATGTTCACGGGCGACTCGAAGGTCAGCGGCAAGCTGCCTGCAGACAATGGCCCCTATCGCGACGGCAAAGGCACCCTCTATGAGGGCGGCACCCGCTCGGTTGCCTTCATGAACTGGCCCGGCAAGATCAAGCCCGGCGTCTTCAATGGCCTTATGCACGTCGTCGACATGTTGCCGACACTGGCTGGGCTGGCCGGCGCCAAGCCTGGCAAGGACAAACCGCTGGACGGCATGGATATGTGGCCGGCCATCAGCGAGGGAAAACCTTCGCCGCGCACGGAGATCGTCTACAATGTCGATCCGATGGCCGGCGCGGTGCGCGAGGGCGAATGGAAACTGTTATGGTCGGCAACGTTGCCGCAAAGGATAGAGCTGTTCAATCTGGCGCAGGACAAATCGGAAGCCACCAATCTGGCCGACAAGTATCCTGACAAAGTCAAGGCGTTGCAGACAAGGATCACCGAGCTCGCAACCCAGATGAAACCCCCGCTGTTGCTGATGGAAGCCGTGCGGCTGACGTACTTCACGCCGCTGGTGACACCAAGCCCGGAAGATATGTTCGCAGCTGGAGATTGAAAGGCGGATGCGCTCTGCCGTTCAGACGAGACCACCCGATGACTGAGGCAGGATTTGCCGCAAAGCCGGCGGTCTCGTCGCACGGCAACATGATTTGGATCCCCGGCGGCGAGTTCCTGATGGGCTCGAACGGCCATTATCCGGAAGAGGCGCCGGCGCACCGCGTCGTCGTCGACGGCTTCTGGATGGATCGCACTACGGTCACGAATGCCGAGTTCAGGCGCTTCGTCGAGGCCAGCGGTTACGTCACGCTGGCCGAGCGCCCGGCAAATGCCGCGGATTACCCTGGAGCCAGCGCTGAATCGTTGGCGCCGGCTTCAGCCTTGTTCGTCAGGCCCTCGCGCGGCATCGATCGCAACAATCACTACAACTGGTGGGCTTATGTGCGCGGCGCCAACTGGCGCCATCCGCGCGGACCCGCCAGCGGCTTGAAGGGGCTCGAAAGCCATCCTGTGGTGCATATCGCCTATGAGGATGCGGAAGCCTATGCCAGTTGGGCAGGGAAGTCGCTGCCGACCGAGGCCGAGTGGGAGTTCGCCGCGCGCGGCGGGCTGGACGGCGCCGAATTCGTGTGGGGCGACGAACTGACCCCCGGCGGCCAGCATATGGCCAACACCTATCAAGGCGAGTTCCCGTTCCGCAACGATTGCGAAGACGGCTACGAATGGACCGCGCCGGTCGGCTCATTTCCGGCGAACGGCTACGGCCTCTACGACATGGCCGGCAATGTCTGGCAGTGGACCACGGACTGGTACCAGGAGCATCGCCTGATCGAGAGCCCCTGTTGCACGATGGAGAATCCGCGCGGCGGCGAGCGCGAGGCGAGCTACGACCCGCTGACGCCCGACATCAGGATTCCGCGCAAGGTGACCAAGGGCGGGTCTTTCTTGTGCGCTCCCAGCTACTGTCGGCGTTACCGCCCGGCTGCTCGTATGGCTCAGCCCGTGGATACGTCCACCTGCCACCTTGGCTTTCGTTGCATCGTGCGTTCGTTGTGAGGGGGCGAGTCTGTGTTCGGCCGGCATCGGCGCACGAGGGACCCTGCATGCTCATAATTCGAACGGCCGGGTTCTCGTCTTCGTGCACGGCTTCAACAACCGGTATGAGGATTCGGTGTTTCGCTTCGCGCAGTTCGTGCATGACTCGCGGGCAAAGGTCGTGCCGATTCTTTTCACATGGCCGTCGCGCGTCAGTGTGCTCGGCCACAACTACGACAAGGAGAGCACCAAATTCTCACGCACCGCATTCGAGCGGACGCTTGGAGCGCAACTCGCTTCCGGCCAAACCCTGACGGACTCGAGAGTGGGTCTTTGGCGACGAGCTGGGCCTGGTCGTTGCCGGCACGGTCGACACGATCGGCATCGCTGCGGCGACGACGTAAGCGCGCCCATTGCGACGGTCGAGGGGAAAACGAACAAACCGCCGCCAGACGACCTGGAGACGATCCTGTAAGTCTGCGGATCGGCCGCCCTCAAAGGCCGTCGTCCCAATAGGGCGTGCGCCCAAAACATCGCGCCAGGTGATCGACGAAGGCGCGCACCTTCATCGACATCAGCCTGTTGCCGGGATAGACGGCGTAGATCGTGCTTGCCGGCAGTTTCCAGGCATCGAGCACGCGCCGCAACGCGCCGGCCCGCAATGCCTCGGCGGCCGCCCAGGTCGGCAGCACGGCAATGCCGATGCCTTGAAGCGCCGACGCGCGCAGAGTCTCGGCGCTGTTGCTGCGGAGATTGCCGCTGACAGCCACCCGCACCTCGCCGCGTTTGCCGGCAAAGCGCCATTCGTCACCCCAGGACAGAAGATCGGTGCAGAGGCAGTTGTGCTTGGCAAGATCGTTCGGCTCGCGCGGCGCTTCATGCTCCTCGAGATAGTCGGGTGCCGCGCAGGCGACGAGCCTTGATGGCGCGAGCTTGCGCACGACAAGGGGCGAGTCCTCCAGCACGCCGATACGGATAGCCAGATCGAGCCCCTCATCGACGAGATTCACATAGGCCGGGCTCAAGGTGATATCGACGGAAAGTTCCGGATAGCGCTTGAGGAACGCCGGGACGGCTGGCGCCACATGCATCCAGCCGAAGCTGTCGGGCGCCGAGATGCGCAGCGTGCCGCGCGGCTCGCGTTGCAGCGCGGTCGCCGCTTGCTCCGCGGCCTCGGCTTCGGCGAGAATCCGCGCGCAGTGACGATAGTAGGCCGCGCCTGCTTCGGTCATCGAGAGACGGCGCGTCGTGCGGTTGAGCAGGCGGATGCCCAGGCGTTGTTCGAGCCGCTGCACGTTGGCGCTCACCGCGGACTTGGAGATTTTGAGATGACGCGCCGCCGCCGAGAAGCTGCCGCTGTCCACGACGCGAGTGAATGCGGCTATACCTTCAAGCGGGTCCATCGGCAGATTGTCCTGAATTCAGGAAAGCGTGTCCACATAATTCCGGCTAATCGGCAGGTCGCAGAAGACCTATCTGTCGACGAGTTGCCTTAACTGCGAAAGGGACCACGATGGATGCCAAAGCTGCAACAGCCGAACCGTTCGTTCGCCAGCCGTCCGCCGGTTCGACGCTCAACGTGCTGGGCGTCACCCATATCTACAAAGCCACAGGCGTCGAAACCGCAGGTTCCTTCTCGCTTTGGGAAGACGTGGTTCCGCCGGGTGCGGGTGCGCCGCCCCATACACATGAGCGCGAGGATGAGGCCTTCTACGTCCTGAGCGGCGAAATTCAGATCGAATTCGAAGGCGAGCCCGCGCCGCGCCGCGTTGGACCGGGCGGTTTCTTCTACGGCGCGCGCCATAGGCGCCATGGCTACCGCAATGTCGGCGACCAGCCGGCGCGCTTGCTGGTTCTGTGCACGCCGAGCCGTGGACTGGACCAGATGTTTGCCGAACTCGAGGCCGCGACCGTCTCCGGCAAGCCGGACATGGCGAAGCTCGCGGCCATCACCGCCAAATACGGCGTCACCCTCGACCAGCCGGCGGCGTGAGCTGAGTTTCAGTCTTATTCGCCGTGGATTGCGTCGCCCGGCGCGCTTCGACAGGCAGACCGACGTCCCTCGAGGTGAAGGGGTTGTTGGCCGGGCGGCCCAGCAGACGCGGGTATGACTTGGAGTGGCCGCTGGGCCTGACCGGCGTCTTGGCGGGCCCGCCGGCTGAGAGGGGAGCTTAGTCATTTTCCTGTAGTTGCTAATTCAGCAAAAAGGGGATGCTCCGGAAGCGTTAGTTCTGGAAAGTGCGTAGTAGCTTTCCGCTGAGATCTACATAAAAACAAATACTTGGAGCGCGTCGACGCTCTGTCGAAAGCTGAACCGGCCCGGCTGTGAGGAAGGGTGTCAACGAGCGGTTCGTTGGTGTCTCGAAGCGGCTGAGCAGCGGCGATGGTCGCGGCGTTGGAGCAACGGGTCGCCCGGACGGATGGCATCGCTCGGCACCCGTTTCGCGACGAATGCGAGACGATAGCCGTCACGACTGTGACTGACTGATCGGCTCAGGCGTAAGCGCGTCTGACGGTCGACTTGCCCGTTTCCGAAACGGCCGGCCGGAACGGCTCGACCTGTCCTCCGGTCTTGTCCAGATACTGCATCAACGCGGTCACCAGATGATAGAAGATGCTTGCAGGGACTTCGGTCGCCACCGATCGCCCGCGCTCGTCGATCCTGTCGATCCACAGGCCTAGCGGCGCCGGATCGATATGCCATCTGAAGAGGCGGGCGACGCGGGCTTCGATCTCGGGTTTCAGGTCGGGCCCGCCAATGCCGTCCAGGGCGGCCGCCGCCTTGACCGCCTCGCATTGCGGCCAGCTTCGGGAGATGCGGTCGAGGGGAATCCCGTTCCGCGACACGGCCGCATAGGCCAGCCCCGTCGCCCTGTTCAACCCGCTGGCGACCGCCGACGAATAGAGTTTTCTCGCATAGGCCACCAGATCCTTCTGCCCGCTTGCCCGAGAGAAGTCGACGAGGAGGGAAGCCCATTCGAAATGGTGCCCCGGCTCGGTCCATTGTCCGTCGGTTCCTGGCGATGGCAACCAATCGGCGTCGAAACGCTCCCCGAGCGTCCAGCTCTCCTGGTCGAAGAAATGGCACCGGAAGAGATCGATGACGCGCGCAGCCCGACGCAGATATGCGCGGTCGCCGGTGACGTCATGCCAGGCAAGGAAGGATTCCAACATGTGCATGTGCGGGTTCGAGAACCGCATCCCGTTCCAACCCGGGCTCTCGAGGAAACCATTCAGGCTGTGATCCTCGAGATAGGCGTCGATGAATTGGAACGTTTCCTGGGCAAGCCGCAAGGCGTCCCGATGGCCGCACCGGTGCGCATGGGCAAGCGCGAGCAGCACGCAGGAATGGTCGTAGGCGTCCTCCGCCGGGTCGGCCACGCTGCCGTTGGGTTGAAGGGTCCGCACCCATCCGCCGCGGTCGGTTCGACCGTTCCTGGCGATGAAGTCGATGCCGTGGTCGATCAGCCTGTCGGCCGGTCCGGTCCAGCCGCGTTCCTTGGCGACCGCGAAAGCGTATATCTGGCGCGCCATCGTTCGCATGCGCTTGGGTTTGCCCAACGGCCTTGCATCGAAGCCGAGGGCCTCATGGAAGCCGCCATGGACATCGTCGACACCCGAGGCGGACCATAGCGGCAAGGTCTCGTCGAAGAGCCAGTGCTCGACCCGCTTGCGCCACGATCCGCTGAGGACGACGCGGTCTTCCGACGCCGTGAACTTCGTCTCGAGACGTCCGCCCTTCTCCAACTGTTCGACGACCTTTTTGACGTTCTGGCTATGGCTGACCGGGGCGACGAATACGGCGTCGGGCGTTGCCACCACCGCCACGTCCTTCATCCCGATGACGGTCAGCAATCTGCCCTGGCTGCGAAGGTAGGAGCCGTCGCAATCCATGGCGACGACGTCGCCCATCACGACGTTGCCGTTGGGGTCGGTCGGGCTCGCTTCGAGCAGCGACTGCCACGATCCAAGGTCGTTCCAGCGGAAGGAAGCCGTGACCATCGCGATGCCGCGCGCATGTTCCATCACCGCGTAATCGATCGATATCGAGGGGACGGCGGAGTAGAAGCTTTGCGGCAGATAGATGCCGCCGACGTCGGTCCGCGCGGCCCGATAGGCCCGCTCGACGGTTTCCCAGATGTCCGGCTGGAATTCGAGGAAGGCCTGCCGCATCGTCTCGGCGCGGAACAGGAAGATGCCGGCATTCCAGTAGTATCTTCCCGAAGAGACGTACTGGCGGGCTGTCTCGGCATCCGGCTTTTCGACAAAGCGCGAGACTGCCGCAACTGCGTCGCCCTTTGCCGTGGCGACCTCGATGTAGCCGTATCCGGTTTCGGGGTGGGTCGGCTTGATGCCGAACACGACGATGTTTCCTGAACTGGCAGCGGCGCTGCCCGCCTCGACGGTTTGCCAGAATTGCGCCTCGGTCGATATCTCATGGTCGGAGGGGACCACGAGCACGAGCGCGTCGCCGCCATGTTCGGAAATCGTCTGCAGGGTGGCCACGGCGACGGCGGCGGCGGTATTGCGGCCGACGGGCTCGAAAATCGGCCTGCCGCCATTCAGGCCGAGCGGGCAGATGTCCGAAACAAGACGGTCGGCATGCCGTTCGGATGCTATCAGGTAGATGGGGGTCTCGCCGTCCGGCCGCGCTTTCAGGCGCCGTACGGTCTTGGCAAGCATCGAGCCGTCGCCCGAAAGGTCGTGGAACTGCTTGGGGTTGTCCTCGCGCGAGAGGGGCCACAGCCGCGAGCCCACGCCCCCGCTCATGACGAAACTTACGATCCGGTCCGGCATGTTGAGTTCCCCTCAGCCTATTCCTCTCAGAACGTCTGGTTGTAAGCTCCGACTTCCGGATTGCGGCGCAGAACCGCATCGAGAGCCTGGAACATCTCGCGACGTCGCTCCGGCGAGACGGGGCTTTCCACCACCACGACGATTTCCGGCTTGTTCGATGAGGCCCTGACCAGACCCCACGTGCCGTCCTGGGCGACTACACGCACTCCGTTCACGGTGACCAGATCGGCCAGCGGCT
Source organism: Mesorhizobium sp. WSM4906 (assembly GCF_029674625.1). NCBI lineage: Bacteria > Pseudomonadati > Pseudomonadota > Alphaproteobacteria > Hyphomicrobiales > Phyllobacteriaceae > Mesorhizobium > Mesorhizobium sp. WSM4906. Next base: position 6,220,613 of record NZ_CP121355.1, on the reverse strand, counting down.
GGCCGGCGAACTCGATCCCGTCGCCCTTCATTTTCGTGAATGCCTTCACGACCTTCTCGACCACGCCGTATTTCTCCTCGTCGGGGCAATGGGGCGACATCGTCGGGGTGCCGAAGGTCAGCGGCAGATCGCGATAGAGGTCCGCCAATGTCCTGGCCGGGCTGCGGTCGAGCATCTCGCAGACGGCGATTGCCGTCACGAGCCCGTCGTCGTAGCCGCGCCCGATCGGCGGGTTGAAGAAGAAATGCCCCGACTTTTCGAAGCCGGCGATAGCGTTGAGCTCGGCAACGCGCCGCTTGATGTAGGAATGCCCGGTCTTCCAGTAATCCGTGGTCGCCCCGTTTTGGGCGAGGATGGGATCCGTCGCGAACAACCCCGTCGACTTCACGTCCGCGACGAATACGGACTTCGGGTGCAGGCTGGAAATGTCCCGCGCCAGCATGACGCCGACCTTGTCGGCAAAAATCTCGTGGCCCTCGTTGTCGACCACGCCGCAGCGATCCCCGTCGCCATCGAAGCCGAGCCCGACATCGGCGCCCGTCTCCAGAACCTTGTCCCGGATCGCATGCAGCATCTTCATGTCTTCGGGATTGGGGTTGTAGCGCGGAAAGGTGTGGTCGAGCTCGATGTCCAGCGGGATTACCTCGCAGCCGATGCGTTCCAGCGCCTGCGGCGCAAAAGCGCCGGCGGTGCCATTGCCGCAGGCGGCCACCAGCTTCAGCTTCCTGCCGATTGTCTTTCCCGCGGTCAGGTCCTCGATGTATCGCTCGCGAAATCCGGCGACGAATTCGCAGCTTCCTCCGCCCACGAGATCGAAGTCGCCGTCCAGCACGAGCGCTTTCAAGGCCAACATCTCCTCGGGGCCGAAAGTCAGCGGCCTTTGCGCTCCCATCTTCACGCCGGTCCAGCCGTTTTCGTTGTGCGAGGCCGTCACCATCGCCACCGACGGAGCGTCGAGCGCGAACTGGGCGAAGTAGGCCATGGGAGAAAGCGCCAGGCCGACGTCCTTGACGCGCGCGCCGGCCGCCATCAGGCCGCTGACCAGCGCCATCTTGATGGCCGTGGAATAGCTGCGGAAGTCGTGGCCGGTGATGATCTCCGGGCGCACGCCCATTCGGCGTATCAAAGTGCCGAGCCCCATGCCGAGCGCCTGCACGCCCAGCAGGTTGAGTTCGGGCTCCTTGTCGGAACCTGGGTGCCCGAACCACCAACGCGCGTCATATTCTCGAAAGCCAGTGGCCTTGATGAGAGCACTGGTTTCGAAGGCGAATGTGTTCGGCCTGGCCTGGCCGACAATGTTCAGGCTCACGGCTTCTGCTCCGCAATTTTGCGGGCCAGTCCTAGCACGCGGTCGGGCGCGAGCCGCTTCATGAATTCGGATAGCTCCGCTCGCCGGTCCGCACCCCCTCATCCGTTAGGAGCATGCCGGCCAACGGCCGAAAGGATATCTCGTCCAGCCCTCGGGGATTCCTATCCTGACGGGTGCGCGTCCTGTCGCGGATCTCACGAAGAGTGGCCTGCAAAATGCCGCTGATCGCGTTGCACGAGACCATCGACCAAAGGCGTTTCGGGCGCCTGGCTCGCCTTCTCGAAGGGATTCGAGCGGAAATCGAGTGCGAGTCCGCGCAACTCCGCCAGTCCGGAGACAGGATGGAGCAATGCGCCGCGTTCTCCTTGGAGGCGATGGAGAACGGCGAGGACGCCAAACGCCTGTCCGCGAAGGTCGATGCCCTGACCAGGGATCTGGCGATAAATCGTGGGCGACAGGTGCTGCTGGAACATCAGGTCTCAATTGTGGAGAGCGCCAGAGCGGGGCTGTCGCGCCTTCTCTCTTCCCATAGGGCGTAAGCCCATACGCCAATTGGCGGCGTTTACCTTCCGGAAGCTGGAGGTAGTCTTTTTGCGGCAGTCTGGGATCTCGGGGCCTCAGCCTTCAATGAAAATACCAGTCGGAAACCATGGATCGCCTGCTTCCGAACCGCGCATGCGCGCAATTGCGGCATGCGCGTGCAGGAGGGATTGAATGGACCGTGTGTTCCCCCATAGATGGCCGGCGGCAGCGGATCAGCTGGCATCCGGCGGTCAGGAGTTCATCGGTCTTTCCGACATAACCGGATTTTTCAAGCGCTATATCGCAACGATCATCGCGGCATTGGCCGCGGCATTCCTGGTCGCCGCGTTCTACAATTCGACCACTGACTCGGTCTACACCGCCAGCACACAGATCCTGATCGAGCCAAGGCTGCCGCAGCATCTCCAGGACGGCGGCGAAGTAACCCTGTCCCTGGACACCGCCCAGATTGAAAGCCAGATCGCGGTGATGCAGTCGGAAAAGATCGCGGCAATGGTTCTCGGTCAGCTGAAACTCGCCGACGATCCCAAGTTTAACCAACCACAGGCACCGTCGCTGCGGGACAGATTCAAAAAGATAGGAACGATCGTCATTCAAGCTTTCGGACTGAAAGATAGCGCACTCTTCAGCAAGGTTCGCAAGCATGTCGGGCTGGACGTTGCTGAAACGCCTGCGACGCTCTCCGAATATGAACGGGGCCGGCGCGCGATGTCGATCTTTCGCGACGGCCTCGATGTCCGCAGGGTTGGTGTTTCCTATGCGATAGACATATCCTTCACCGCTCTTGATCCCGAGGCCGCGGCCAGTATCGCCAACGCGACGGCCGACGCCTTCGTGCGGGAGCAGATCGACACCAAGGCGGAAGCTGCAAAAGAAGGTGGCGCGTGGCTGGAGACACGCCTTGAGCAGCTTCGCACCCAGATGAACAAGGCCATGGCGAAGGCGCAGGAGTTCCGTTCACGGCACGACTACAGCGTCAGCGGCGAGGGGGGAGACGGGACGAATTCTGAGCCAACGCTTGAAGAGCTCGAAACGACCGCCGAAACCTACCAGAAGATGTACGAGAGCTTTCTGCAGGCCTACACCAATTCGGTGAGCCAGCAATCATATCCTGTTGCCGATGCGAGGGTGATCACGGTCGCCACGGCGCCGCTCTCTCCCAGCGCTCCCCGGCCGAAGCTCATCCTGGCTTTCGCCGCTGTTGCCGGGCTCATCCTCGGGATCGGCCTGTCGTTTGTACGGCATACGTTCGACTGGACCATAAAGTCGCCGCGACTTATTCGCGACAACCTGGGCATCGAATGCGTCGGGGAGCTGCCGCACATTGGCAAGGGAAGGGAGACCGGTCGCGTCGACGAAGTGCTGAGACGTCCGCACTCCCGCTACAGCCACAGCCTCCGGAAGGCGCGAACCGAAATCAGCCTTTCGGAAACCGATCATCCGATAAAATTCCTTGGATTGACCGCTGCATCCGACGACAGCGCGAAGAGTTCGGTCATCAGCAACCTTGCCACGCTTTATTCGATGTCCGGCCTGAAGACGCTGGTCATCGATGCCGACGTCCGGCAGCCGACCTTGACGATGCGGCTGCTCGGCCCGTTGCGCGGGCTCGACAGGCCGTGCCATGATCTGGTCCGGCTCAACATCATAAGCACTCCGGGGCGACCGTTCGATTTGCTCCCCAGTTCGGTGGTCAAGACCAAGAACTTGTTGGTGCCGGACAACATGGAGGCCTTTCTCTCGGATCTGGCAGCCTGCGACCTTGCGGCCTACGCCTACGATATCGTGATCCTGGACCTGCCGACGCTTGCCTCGGGGCCTGACATGCTGAAGGTCGGGTCGATCCTGGACGGTGTCGTCATGGTCGCCGAGTGGGGCAAGACACACCTCGAAACGCTGCGCGGTCTCACCAGAACGCTGCAGACAAGCCGGACTCCCATCCTCGGCGTGCTCCTGACGAGAGTCAGGGCGATGACGTCCGCGAACCGCAAAGCATGAGAGCGGGTCGCTCGATATTTCCTCCTGTTGAGGCGGCAAAGCATGCAGTGGGATCATTCCTTGGGATTAGAGGGTATAGCCCCGGAGCACCCCGCTACCTCCTTTGCCTTCCTTGCTCGGCGGCACTGGTCTTGGAAGAGTGACGAGAGCAAGTTCGAACTGGCGACCGCCCTATGACAACAAACGCCTTCGAGAAGCAGTCTCGCCAGAGACCTCTGATCTGGGTTGAGCCATTTCTTCCCGTGGAGACCGATAGCCGGCCGGCGGTCGTGCATGTCGTTTCCGCGCCCGATCCCAACAATGCCGGGGCAGTTTGGACCGACCTGTCGCCTTCGCTCAGGGCTGGAACGACGAACCCGCCCCTGGGAGGTCTGTTGAAGCGGATCATGGATCTGGTCATAGCCACCTCGGCACTCATCGTTGCCGCGCCCGTGATGATCGTCGTCGTCCTGCTGATAAAGGTGACCGCGGGAGGTCCGGCGGTGTTCTCGCACAGCCGCGTGGGCTTCGGCGGGAAGCCGTTCAAGTGCTACAAGTTCCGTTCGATGGTCACGAATTCGGAAGAAGTGCTCAAGGCATATCTCGAAGCCAATCCCGATGCCGGCATCGAGTGGGAGGAGACGCACAAGATCAGGGACGATCCCCGCGTGACGCCGCTCGGCTGGATGCTCCGCAAATCGAGCCTCGACGAACTGCCCCAGCTCTTCAACATCATCCGCGGCGATATGAGCTGCGTGGGTCCGAGGCCCATCGTCAACGACGAACTCAAGCGCTACGGCGATCATGTCGGGGAGTACCTTCGCACCAGGCCCGGGCTTACTGGCCTCTGGCAGGTCAGCGGCAGAAGCAGCGTGGACTACCCTAGCCGCGTGGCGCTTGACAGCCAGTATGTCCGGAACTGGTCGATCTGGCTCGATCTTGCGATATTGGTCAGAACCATTTTCGCGGTGATGCGTTTCGACAGGGCGTCCTGAAACCGCCGCCGGGCAATCAGCCCTCGTTCCGCTTCCAGTGCACGGACAGAGACAGCCCGACGATGTAGGCGCAGGCCAATGCGAACGCCAGAATGAGGAATTTGGCAACCGTCACATAGCCGGGCAAACCAAGGCCATTCCAGGCAAAGCTCCCAATTATCAGAAGCGCGGTCGCAGCGATCAAGGCAGGAGCCTTGAATCGCAGTCCGATCAGAATGCCTGACGCAAATACGGCGACTACACTCATCAGCACCGACGTCTCCAATTGTGGTACCCCCAGGTACCGATCGACCGCAGTTGGGAGGAATCAACATGCAATTGGTGCAGAAGCGATCGAAGCACAGATATGCGGCCTAAAAATACATGGCAAGCGCCGAGGCCGGATGATCCCCTGGCATCGGGTACTTGTCTGCACCTTTTTTGGTGGTGTCGGGCTGAGGCGGCTCATTCCGAGGCTGTGGCACCCTTGGCTTTGCGACGGAGACGACCGCGAGCTCAAGGTGCGCAGCGGCTCTGGGAAAACGACATGCGTTGATACAAAAGCGCGTCGCGTGAATCCGTTTCAGCGCGACGCGCTTCAGGGACGGTCGATCAAGCGGCCAAGGGACAGCGGCCTGCCGTTCTCGCCGACATCGTTTCCTGGGTGTCAGTTGGTGCCTTGTATCGGCAGCGTCTCCGCCTGCATGCCACCGGCTGCCGCGGGCAGGGCTGCCACGCCCGACTCCGGTCGGGGAATTTCGATCTTGACGGTATCGCCGGGCTCGACCAGCGTCGTTTCGTCAGCCGAGCGTTCTTCGGACCCGCTGGCCGTCGTCCTGACGATCTTGAAGATGGGCTTGGTCTTTTCGGAGCGGTCCCTCAGGGCGAGCAGAGCAGGCGCGGTGACCTCGGTTTCGTGCAGCAGCTGGACCGCGGTGTCGGCTTTGCTGGTAATTTCATTGAGTTGCTGCTGCGTCTCGCGCAGGGCCGCTGCGATCTCGTTTGCGTTTTGATTGCCGAGGTTGAGGATCTCGATGTCGGTCTTGCTTATATCCTGGCGCACCCGCAGGATCGAGGTCTCGGCCACCAGTTTGTCGCTCTGCATCTGGGCAAGCGTACCCTCCAGCGATAGTTCGCGCGGTGCAACCGCCAGCCCTTTCTGTACCAGAGTCGAGACGCCGGCGAGTTCCTTCTGGATGAGTTCGATCTGCTTGTCGCGGAAGGTCATCTGCTGCCCGAGCGAATCCAGTTCCTTTTCCAGAAATTCTTTCAGTTCGTTCAGCGAGCGGAGTTGCGTGGTCATCGCATCTTTGCGGACGGCGAAGATTTTGCGCTCCTGCTCCATCGCTATCGCGACCGTCGGGTTCGAAGCCCTCACTTTCAGCTCCGGCGGGAAAGAGATGTCGTCACTGCCAGCCTGTTCGGACTCCAGCCGTGCCTTGCGTGCGAGCAGGCTTACGCTGGACTGCGCCAGCAATTCCACGTCGCCTTGGCCCGTGATAACTTCACGCTCGAGCCTCGGGAGATCTTCGTCGCGTGTCCGCAAGCCGCCGGCGATACCCATCGCCTGCAATACCGTGAGGCCGGGTCTGTAGGGAAACTCGCCGGGCTGCGCGACGTTGCCGACGATGTAGAACGGCCTGTACTGAGCGATCTCGACGGCGACATCCGGCGGCCGGCCAAGGCCCATCTGCTGCGTCAGACGGCTGCCGATCGCGCGGGCAAGGTCGCCAGGGGCTGTTCCCTGTGCGCGTATCTGGCCGACGAACGGCAGAAAGAGCGTGCCGTCGGCGCCGACGGTAAAGTCGTCGTTGAGCGCGGTCCATTCGAAGAACACGTCGCGCGATGCGCGCCATTCGTAGACCTTGAGCCTGACTTTGTCTTGCGGCCCGAGGAGATACTCGTCGGCCATCGTCGGCAGGGTCCAGGCGGTCATTGTCGCCAATGAAGCCGCTGCCGTCACCACCCATTTGCGCATGGTCTTGCCCACCGTCAGATCTTCAGGATGTATTCGGGTTCGATGCGCCCCATCGCGACATGCAGGATAGCCAGCATGTTGCCTCTCAGCCTGCCCCTGCGGTCGACATAGGGCTCGGGCCGCAGGCTCTTTGCGAGATTGGCCGCTATGTTCCTGAACATCAGGGGAAGCGCGAACGAGGCGGGAACTGAGCCCTTCCTGATCAGGTAGATCGGATTGGCGACCTGGGAGTAGCCGAACCGTTCCCCGCTCACCCTCCCTGTCTTGATGCCGAGATGCACGCCTTTGATCGAAGTCACGCAAACCACTCGGCCCCTGGATCTCATCTGACTGGTGAAGTCGATGTCTTCCTGCCAGCCGTAGAGGACGAGGCGCTCATCGAAGCGCAAGTCGCCGACAAGCGAGGAACGTAGGGACATGTTGCAGCCGTATGCGCCGACATGGTCGACGACGGATGGTTCATCGGCTCCTTCGCCGTTGGCCTCTCGCAGGGCGGCTTCGGCATCTTGCCAGGTGAGGCCCGCATTGCTGGCACCGTCCCGCACGACATTGCCCATCACCACCGCCCAGTTGTCATGTTCTTCGAAGGCCTTCTCGACCTGCTCCAGGTAGTTGGCCGACGGAACGAAATCGTCGTCGAAGAAGGTGATGACGTCGAAGCGCGCCAAGGACGTGGCAAGGGCGGAGTTGCGCTGGGCAGCCAGCCCCTTCGGTCCGAAAACGGGCGACACGGGGAACGGATAGCTTGCCGGCAGCTCGACATGGGTAGAGTCGGGTGCCGACAATATGACCTCGTCGGGAAGCCTCGTCTGGCCGCCCAGATAGACGAGCAGGCGCGCCAGCTGTTCCTTGCGGCCGAGGGTCGGGATGATCACTGCCAGTCTCATGCTCGATCCATACGTCGGTTTCCAGGAAGCTAGACCGGCCAGGGGAGCGAAACAGCATGCATAAAAGGAGACGGACCGGACTTGCCCTACCCCTGGGCACAGGCTTTCGGAGTATTTCCGCCGTGGAGCCACAGCCGTAAGTACTAGGCACGCATGCGCCTGAAGCAGCCGGTACCCGATCGGACAACTTGCCGGGAGCGTGACGTGGAACCGAGATTGCCGGGTCTACTGGTGCCAGGGGGACCCATGCTCCATGAACGCTCTTCCGATTTGGCGGTCGCGGCCAGGCTCGACATGCCCATCGAGGATCTGCCGGCCGCGCCGGAGCTTCAGGTCGATAGATACGCGAAGATAGCGGTCGTTCACGACTGGTGTCCGAATTTCCGCGGCGGCGAACGGGTCCTGGCGCAGATCTGCAAGCAGTTTCCCAATGCGGAGGTCTTCACGCTTTTCGATTTTCTGCCGGCCGAGGTTAAGGAGCAATATTTCCGCGACGTGGAATTCCACACCTCCGCGGCCAACCGCATCCCGATGGTGCAGAAATTCTATCGGTCCCTTTTCTTCTTCTGCCCCTTCCTGATCGAGCAGTTCGACGTGACGGGCTACGATGCGGTGATCTCATCCTCGGCCGCATTCTCGCGTGGCGTGATCACCAGGCCGGACCAACCGCATCTGTGCTATGTGCACAGCCCCGTCCGCTATGCCTGGGACGAGCAGTTTTCCTATCTCCAGCAAGGGCGGCTCGGCTTCGGTCCGAAGGGGTTTCTCTATCGCTACATGCTTCATCGTCTGAGGACATGGGACACGAGGACCGCGCACGGTCCCGACCTGATGCTGGCGAACTCGAACTATGTCCGCTCCCGTATCCAGCACATATACGGCCGCGACGCGCGTGTCGTCTTCCCGCCCGTTGCGCTCGGAGAACTGCCATGCGTGGACGACAAGGACGACTATTACGTCTCCGCATCCTTTCTCGCCCCGTACAAGCGCACGGACCTCGTCATCCGCGCCTTCAACGAGATGCCGTCGCGGCGGCTGGTCATCGTCGGCGAGGGGCAGCAGTCGGCCGGCCTGCGGGCACTTGCCGGCCCCAACATCACCTTCTCGGGTTACCTGCCCCGGCAGGACTACGTGGACACCGTGGCGCGGGCGAAGGCCATGGTCTTCGCCGGCTGCGAGGATTTTGGCATAGCGCTGGCCGAGGCGCAGGCCTGCGGGACGCCGCTGATCGCCTTCGGCCGCGGCGGGGCGGTCGACATCGTGCGGCGCCTTGGTTCATCGCCCGAGCCGACGGGAGTGCTATTCAAGGCGCAGACCGTCGATCATCTCAAGGAAGCAGTCGAACGGTTCGAGCAGAACAGCCATGCGATCGCGCCCCGGACCTGCTCCAGGAATGCGGGACGCTTTTCCGAAGAGAACTTCGACCGCGCCATCCTGGAATCGCTGGGAGCCGTACAGGCGCTTCACGAGATCACGTGAACTCGCGAACCCTGACGATCCTCGTTTCCGTATCGACGCCATCGGCGGCCGCCATCGCTTCGAGATAGCGCAGGGCGGTCGCCCTCCAGCCGTACTCCAGGGCTCTTTCTTTTCCCCTCGCCACCATCCGCAACTGCAGCGCCTCGGAACTGCGCAGCCGCATGAAATGCGCGAACCAGGCCTCCGGGTCGTCGGGAGGCGCAAACAGCGCCGCGTCGCCGCAGACTTCGGGCAGGCTGGCCCGGTCGGAAGAAACCACCGGGCAGCCGATCGCCATCGCCTCGAGGGCAGGCAGGCCGAAACCTTCCGTGAGCGAAGGGAAGGCTAGGCAGAGCGAGTCCTCGAGCAGCGCCACCAGCTCGCTGTCGGAGATGCGACCGAGCCAATGAACGTTTTGCGCTTCGGTCCTGGTCGATTCCGAGCGAAAAACGCGCGAATCCGACATGCCGACAATCGCGATCCTGAGCCCGTTTTCGGCAAGGCGGCCGGCCATGTTCAGGATGAGCTCCACATTCTTGTGCGGTGCGGCGCTGCCGATCAGGACGATGGTTTCCGGCGAGGCCGCCCGTCGTGTCGCCGGCGAGTGTTCAGGCGTCCACCGCAAGGCATGCTCATGGCCGTTCGGCGCCACGAAAGCTCGCCGCGCGGGGATGACGCCGCGGCGGGCCAGCTCGCCCAGCGAGTAGTTGGAAACGGTCGAAATGCCCCATGCGGTCCTGCCAAGACACGGCAGCAGCATCCTGTAGAAGCTCCTGAAGGCAAGCGAGTAGCTTTGTGGAGCATTCCAGACATTTGCGTCATGTATGCAGACGATCTGCTTCCGGCAAAAGAGCGGTCCCGTGTTGCAAAGGCTGAGCAGTCCGCCGCCACCGAGGGATGAGGGAAGCTGCGTCTGCTCCCAGGCATGGCCGCGCCCGCTGCCGATCTCGCGGCGTTCGATGAAAGCGAGGGGGATTTGCTCCGATCCGGACGGGCAGTGCAGTGCAACGTCCAGCCCGCGGGCCAAAGGCACCTTTTCCGCGATCAACGCGTCGAGCCAGCGGACGACCTCGCGCGCATAGCGTTGGACGCCGGTTGTCGGCTGGGAAAGGAAGCGCCCGTTGATTGTCCAGCGCCGTGTCATGGCAACCTCTTTGTACCCTTAGTGTGGGCGGGCGGCGACGCAGGGTCACCATGGCCATCGGGTCATGCGGTTCGCCGGCAATCATTCGGATGGGCGAGATCGGACGGCCTTCCTACCTCAAACGTCTGAGGACCTCCGCGCCGCCGGGGATGCTAGTCTGGCCATGAGTTCCGAAAGGACCGGGGAAGGGCATGGGCAAGCTCGATTTCGATACGACAGACGCGCCACCCCGACAGCGCAATGGACATCGCCCCGACACGCCGCTGGTGAAATCGCTGGCCGAGAATGCACAGAATTCGATCGGGCATTCCGCGTGGTCCTTGGAAAAACCGGAAACGCCGAGACGGCGCTGGACCATAAACGGAGACTTCACGACACTTCGGCCGAACGGCGTGGCCCGCTACGCCCGCGAGGTCACGATGGCGCTCGATGCCCTTATTTCGGAGCGGCATCCGCTAGGGCGCGACCTGGATATCGATCTCGTCGTGCCGCGCCCGCTGTCGGAACCTCTCCATCTCGACGCCATCGCCGTCCGAGTGGTTCCCGAGTTCAACCGGCCGCGACTTCCCCAGTTCTGGGTGCAGGCGCAGTTGCCCTGGCACGTGCCAGGCGGGTTGCTAAGCTTCTGCAATCTCGCCCCCGTCGTGCTGAAGCACCAGATCGCCTGCATCCACGACATGCACACCAGGCTGATGCCGTCGAGCTATGGACGGGGCTTCCGCTGGGCGCACCGCCTCATTCTGCCGGCGCTCGGCAGGCGGGCGGCCCGCATCACCACCGTCTCGCAACTCTCGCGCAGCCATCTGGTGGGGTTCGGCATCGCTTCGGACGAAAACATCGTCATCACCTACAACGGCAGCGATCACGCCCGGAGATGGGATGCCGCGAGATCGTCGCTGACCGTCGACCGTGGCAGACCCTATGTGCTCTGCCTTGGCAGACGAGATCAGGAATACAAGAACATGGGACTTCTCGCCCGGCTGGCCCCGCTCCTCGATGAGATGGGTCTGGATCTGTGGATGCCGGGCGATGTCGACGAAGCCACGCTCTTGCGATACGTCCCGAACTTGCCCGGCAACATCGTCTTCCTTGGTCGCATAGGCGATGACGACTTCAAGAAGGCGCTCGAGGGCGCGCTCTGCTTCCTGTTTCCGTCACGCATCGAGGGTTTCGGGCTGCCCGCCGTCGAAGCGATGGCCTCGGGCTGTCCCGTCATTGCATCGATCTCGCCCTGCCTCCCGGAAATCTGCGGGGATTCGGCCCTCTACGCCGATCCCGACGACGTCCATTCCTGGGCCGAGAAGGTTCGCTTGCTCATGCTCACTCCGACCTTGCGCGAGTGGCTGGTGACCAAGGGCAACGCCAAGGCGAGCAGCTATTCCTGGCGCTGGATCGCGTGGAAATATCTGGAACTGATGGTCCAGGTCGATGCCGATTTCGGGGAGTTTACAGTTGACCGAACGTGAGCTTACGGCGGGAAAACTTTCCCAGCCGCGCGAACGGCCGGGCTGAATCGCAGGAGCGCATGATGAATGTGTGGACCGACCCAGAAAGACTGCACGCTACGAGCGGCCAGGTGTCCTCCGGCACGGTCCTTCTCGACAACTCGCTGTCGATCCTGAACAGGACCGGCGCCTACCACATCGCCAAGGACCTGACCCGAGAATTTGTCCCGAACCAAGCCGGGGTCCGCTACTGGCGGCTGGGTTCCTTCGCCCCCGAGGGCCTTGTCCGCAAGATAATCGCCCGGCTGATGATGCTGGAAATCAACTGGCTCCAGGATAGCGAGCATCTCCTGATCCGTGACGAGGTCGAAAAGCGCGGTTTCCGGCTGTTCCTGGATCCGCTCTATGTTCTCAGGTCTCGCCTGACGAAGGACGATATCGTCCTGTGCCACGATGTCGGTCCGCTGACCCATGGCGAGCTCTACGACGAACGGACCAGCGCCAACTACGAGCTCGCCTACGAGAAAATCCGGCGCGCCAAGCCGGGAGTTGTCTTCGTCAGCAATTTCTCGGCGAAGCAATTCAAGTCCCTCTTCGGATCCGATTTCCGCTTCCTGAAAACAATCCCGCTCTATCTGCGCACCGAACTGTTTGACGGCCCGGCGGAAGCAGTCCCCGGCATCACCAGTCGATATTTTCTCACCGTCGGCGCATTCGAAACCCGCAAGAACCAGATCTCCGCCCTGAGGGCGTATCGTGACGGCGGATTCAACCGTCAGGGTATCGGATACGTGTTGTGCGGATCGCGCGGCGATGGTCACGCTGAGATCTCGGAATTTGCGGAGACCATAGCTGGGGTGAAGCTCATGGGCTACGTGCCCGACGCGCAGCTGCGGTGGCTCTACGCAAATGCGGAGGCATTCGTGCTGCCGAGCCTGCTTGAAGGTTTCGGCATGCCGGCGCTGGAGGCGGCCTATATGGGGCTGTTGCCGATAGTGTCCGCCGACAGCGCCCTCGTCGAGGCTGTGGGCGGCAAGTGCCTGAAGGTGCGGCCCGATGATCCCGCCGCGATCGCTGGCGCGATGTGGAAGGCATTTTCGCGAAGCCCTGCGGAGAAAGCGCAAACGAGCCGCTCGCTGCTCGACACGGCGTCGGCCGCGACGAAGGATCGGTTCCTGCAGCAGTGGAGGGATTTGCTGACCGAGCAGGCAGCCGGGTCCAGCTGAAAAATCGCAGTTGGATGTAGCCGTATCCCTTACCTGTGTTGGGAGCACAAAATCCGCAGCGGTCAGTCTAGTTGGGCCAGCCTCGCAGGCCGCCGCGATGCGGGCTTCGCCGCCGCACGGCAAACCCGCCTGAAAGCATGAGTAAGCCAAAAAGGGGTATCGGTCAGCCCATAGGTTGAAGCGAAGAAACGGACGGGTGGCTCTATACTGCAGTCAATCGGCATTCATTCGAGAGCGACGGTTTCCTGATGCAGTCCCAAAACGCGCAAAGTGAAACCGTGCTCGATCCCCAACTCCAGCCGCATCGATGGGTCAATGGCTACGACCACACGCATGCGACGCGAGGCGCCAGGCGGCATCGGATCGGTCTGCTGGGGCAGTTTGGTGTCGGCAACTTCGGCAATGACGGCTCGCTCGAGGCCATGATCGACACGCTTCGTCGGATCTGTCCCGGCGCCGAACTTGTCGTGATCTGCACCCTGCCGGAAGCCGTCGAGCAAGCCTTCGGCGTGGAGACCATCAGGTTGACCCGGCCGGCGATCAAGTCGCGCTGGCTCGACCTGGCGAACCGCATGTTCGGCCGCGTGCCCTACAAGCTCGCGGGACCCGTCCGGGCCTTTCTCAAGCTCCGCGGATTCGATGCCGTCGTGCTGCCAGGAACCGGTGCGTTCGACGACTTTGGCGATACTCCGTTCGGAATGCCCTATGTTTTCCTCAAATGGTTTCTGATGGCGCGGCTGAGGGGCTGTGCGGTCGCATTCGCCAGCATCGGCGCCGGACCTGCCTACCACCCCCTCAGCCGGTTGTTCTTCGCCTGGGTTGCCCGTTGCGCCTCATACCGTTCCTATCGTGATGAGATTTCACGCGACTTCATCCGCACCCTCGGGGTCGACGTCGTCAATGACCGGGTCTATCCCGATCTGGCCTTCGGCCTCCCGGCCCCAACTGTCCAACGGAAGTTCTCGGAAACCACCGTCGTTGGCGTCGGCGTGATGAACTATCGCGGCCGCACCGCAGGCGGAAACAACGCAATCTATGACGCATACATTTCCAAGCTCGCGGAGTTTGTCGCGCGCACGGTGACGAAAGGCTTCGCCGTTCGACTTATCCTGGGCCAGGACAATGACGAGGTTGCGGTAATCGATGTACTCGAACGCCTTCGCGGCCGGCTCTCAGGCGTCGACCTGGCGCGCGTCTTTTACGATCGCTCCGCATCGCTCCACGACGTGATGGCGCAAATGAAGACGACGGACGTCGTCGTCGCCACCAGGTTCCACAACGTCGTTTGCTCGCTGAGGGTGGGGCTTCCGGTCATATCTCTCGGTTATCTCGAAAAGCACGACGCGCTTGCCGCCGACACCGGCCTATCGGCCTTTTGCACCAGTGTCGAAAGCTTCAGCGTTGAATGGCTCGAGGACCGGCTCGAGACACTGCTGGCAGAGCGAGAGGTCAGGGCGAAGCAGGTTCGCGATACGGTTTCGCGATACCGGCAAGAGCTCATGGATCAGGAAGCTGCGCTGCGAAACGATGTCTTCGCCGGCGCGATGTCTCGTCCGCTGCTGTCGACGTAGCATTGGAGCAGGATGGCATGGGCGATGCAAGGATCGGCGCAAGTGACACAGAAAGATTGGTTCCCGTCCCGAGCGCACGGATGAACGGCTATCTCAGAGATTTTGGCGAAGGTTGATCGATGCCCCTAATCGACGTTGTGATCCCGAACTACTGCTACGGCCGGTACCTGCCTGAGACTGTCCAGAGCATCGTGCGGCAGCAGGTGGACGACATCAGGATCCTGATCGTCGACAACGCGTCGACCGACAACAGTGTCGCTGTCGCCAACGAACTGGCCAGCCAGGACAAACGGATAACTGTTGTCGCGCGCGAAAAGAATCTCGGCCTGCATGCATCCTGCAACGAGGGCGTGGATTGGGCCGTCTCGAAGTATTTTGTAATACTTTGCGCCGACGATCTGCTTGTCGAGGGTTGTTTCAACCGTGCCCTGTCGGTTCTTGAACGGGAGCCGGACGTCTCGTTTGCCTGCGGCGGCGAGTTGGTTTGGCACGAGGAGAATCCCTTCCCCGTCGTGGACAATTCGAGCGTTCACGACTGGCGGTTTCTGTCGATGGAAGCTTTTGCCTTGGAGCGGTCGCTGCCGAGCAAGGTCCTGTTCGGAGGCGGCGCAGCTGTGATGAGGACTTCCGATCTGAAACGGGTCGGGCATTTCAGGTCGGAAATCTCGTACAGCGAGGACCTGGAGATGTTCCTGCGGCTGTCGCTGGGCCGCAGGGCGGCGCTTACGACGGCGATCCACGGCATACGGCGGGTGCACGGCGCGAATCTCTCCGCCATATTCTGGCAGGACTTCAAGCGCGACATGATCGAGAAGAAAATCACTTTCGATAGTTTCTTCTCGCATGAAGCCGCCTTCGTGCCCGGCGTGGAACGGTTGCGCAAGGGCGTGTACCGAAACCTCGGAAAGCGGGCATATTGGGCTGGGCTTTCACACATAGCGCGCGGCGAACGGGCGGCCGGCCTCGATCTGCTTAGATTTGCGGCTCAGCTTTCGCCCAGCCTTGTCTATATCCCGCCGGTTGACTACCTGGCTCATCTCCCCAACCCCCTGACCCATATTCGCACGCGCCTGGCGGAGGCTTGGAGCCGGCATTGACAGACGACGCGACCGGCTCCGGCAGGAGGACCTAGCTTCGGATCGGATGCCGTCCACACAGAGGATAACGCATGACCGAAAAGCGCATCGGTGTCGTTTACCTGACCGACGGCAAGCGTGACGACTTGACTTATACCAGCGCGGTGGCCTTGGGCTTGAATCATGCGCGGGCAATAGACATCCACATCGTCCAGTCGGGCTTCAGCGCAACGCCCCCGCCGGCGGCGTTGAGGGTCCTTCAGGCGAGGGGCCATCGGCTGGCAACTCATGCCCTGTCGCCGTCCGACCGGGCCCGCTCCGGACATGGCCACATAACATCGACCGCTTATGAGAAAGCTGCGGCGATTGCCGCCGTTTCGGGCGACCACGACATCGTATGCTATCTCGACAATGACACGTTGGCCATGCGGCCTCTCGACCTGGCAGATGCCGCGCCGAAGACTGAACCGGTCGCAGCCGTGCCGGATCTTTCCGTATGCACGGGTCTCGACAATCCCGCATTCTTCCGGAATTGCGACAAACATGGCCTCGAGCGGCGTTACTTCAACTCCGGCTTCATGGCCATCAATGTACCCCGCTGGATCGGGTCGGACATTGCCGAAAGGTTCTACTCCGCCGCCGAAATGCACGCGCAGTTCTGCCCCTACTGGGACGGCTCGTGCACTCACGTCGACCAATGCGCGTTCAACATCGCCGCCGGCGGAAGATGGGAGACGCTTCCCGTCGAGTTCAACGTGCAGAAGTCGGCGTTCCAGACAAGCTATTGGAATCGGGCATTGATCCGCCACTATACGGGGCCGGAGAAATTTCTGCCGGCGAGGGCGCATCGCATCGACGGCAAGGAACGAGCCGCACTCGGCCGGGTGTCCCGTAACTGCGCGGAACTCGGTCTGGATATTCCTCCGGCATATGCGCTGCTGTTCTACTGGGCCAACCGATTGCGCAGGAGAGCTTACCGCGCGAGAATCTCGCAGATGATTGGCCGCGTTCTCGAGGTTTGAGGCCCTGCGGCAGAACCTCAATCACGTCCGGAAATCGCTTCAAAACAAAAGGATAGAGCGGTTCTGCATTTCCGTGAAACGGTGAACCCTCCGGGATCCGCAGATCAGCCGGCCGAGGCCCTTGCCCGCCGGAGCGCCGGGAAAATCTTGACGACCTCGTCGAGCAGAGGATGCCTGGTGATGATCAGGCCGGCCGACCATCCTCCGAACGCCGTTAGCCCCGCAGCGACGGCTTCGGCGTTGGAAAGGTCGAAGCCGGAGCTGGAAATCCCGATGGCGGCGAGAGGCGGTGCTGCGCTCGCAAAAGCAACCAAAGCACTTTTCCATAGCGCCGCGGCGATGTCCCTCGATCTGAGGCCCAGCCTGCGTTGGACAAAACTCAGGGCGACGTAGGCTTGAAAGGGAACTGTGAGCAGCATGCACCAAGCGGCTGCCTGCAGCCCACCGCCGACAATGGCCACGGAGAGGAGGATGCCGGAAATAGGGAAGACGATCAGCGCTCGAATGAACAGATCGCGGATTGCCCCGACGGCAACCATCACCGGATAGTTCAGCTCGAAGCTGAAGGAGAAAAGCAAGGCGACCGCAACGATCTGCACGAGTGGCGCCACCTCGGTCCACTGGTGGCCGAGCGCGATGTTCACAATCGGGTGCGCCAGTACCGCCAGCACCAGGAGCGCGGGCCAATGGAGTGCTGTGACAAAGGAAAGCGCCGCGAGATACGGGCGTTTCAGATCCCTGCCTTGCCTGGCTTCGGCCGAGAAAGCGGGTAGTACGACCGCCATCGCGCCTCCGATGACCAGCTTGTCGGGTATCTGGCCGATCCAGAGGGTTCTGCTGAACAGGCCTGCCGCATTCGGCGACACGACGCGGCCAAGCATGAGCAGAGGCAGCGCATCGAAGATCCGGAAAAGTATGGCTATGACGCCATTGTATCCGCCGAATGAGATCATCCCGCGCCAATTGGTCAGCGACGGTTTGAACATCCAGACATGGGGACACAGGGCGAAGGCGAGCCCTGCGCCGAGCCCGCTGCCGATCAAGTAGCCCCAGGCGAAGCTCATGTAGCTGAAGTCGGCCAATGCCAGCGCCATGGTCGCCGCGGAATTTGCCACCGCCGCGACTATGTCGATGGCCGCCACCTTGCCGAAGGACATCTCCCTCCGCAGGAGGGCGATGATGAGGTTGGAAGTGGCGTCGAGGAAAAGGCAAGCAACAATAACCCTGAAGAAGGGAACGAGGTTGGGCTCGCTGTAGAACCGGGCCAGGAAGGGGGAGGCAACAAGAAGGACAGCGGCGGTTACTCCGGTGAGGATGAACGTCACCGTGAAGGCGCTGCGGACATCGTCGCGGTGAAGTTCCCTGTGCTGGATGAGGAAACTCGCGCTGGAAAATTCGCGTATCGAGAGGGCGACCGTCAGGATCGCCATGCCAATCACCGACACACCGATCTCCTTCGGCGTCAAGATCCGGGAGATCAAGGCGGCGGTGACGAAATTCGTCACGAGCAGCACGTATCGTTCACCCACGCTCATGAAGAGTGCGCGCTTTACCGAGAGCATTCCTGTCCTTTCCGGCCAAGGCGACCGCCTGCGTTCCTAAGGATAGTCAGCCAAACCGGGTGGAAGGTCATGACGTCCAATGGGTTAGGCAATGCACTCGCCCAAAGGGGTAGTGGAAACCGAGGTTCCTCGCCGCTTCAGTGGCGGCGGAAGGCCTCGGGCGGCCGGGCGGCGCCAATACTTGCCGAAGAGGTCGGCGGCTCGCCAGGCTGTTGCCAAGACGGCGCGAGCCCCGATTGGATAGCCTCCGAAAGGGGTACGTAAGCGTTGCGTTCACCCGTATGGGCAAATTGCTTCCCAGCATTGCTGTCCCAACTATCGAGGCTGGATCTGTATTCGGGCAGGAGGCTCTTGTCATGTCGTTGCGTCTTGCAGCCATCGTAACCTGTCTGTTGGCGACCGCCATGCCTGCTTCGGCGGATGTACTTTGGGGCGTCAACGGCCACCCGATAACCGCCTATCCGGGCATTCCGATCGAGAGGCAGCTCGACTTCCTCAAGGATCTCGGCCTGAAATCATACAGGGTCAACGTCACCGGCGAAGACAACGAGGACATGCTTGCGGAACTAGTCGCGGTCGGAAAGGCGAAAGGGATCGAGATCCTGCCTGTGCTGACACCCGGTGGCATGGATCTGGACAAGGACACTCCGCAAGAGCTCTACGAAAAGAGCCGAAACGTGGCGGTCGCTCTCGGAACCAGGTTCAAGGCCGACATCCGCGTTTGGGAACTCGGTAACGAGATGGAGAACTATGCCATCATCAAGGCCTGCGAGAAGCGGGACGACGGCAGCCAGTATCCCTGTGGATGGGGACCCGGAGGGGGAACCGGAGCGCTTGATTACTACGGTCCGCGGTGGGTGAAGGTAAGCGCTGTCCTCAAAGGTTTGTCCGAAGGCATGAGCCAGGTCGATCCCGGCATCAGAAAGGCGATCGGCACAGCCGGATGGGGCCACACCGGGGCATTCGCGCGGATGAAGCAGGACGGGATCGCCTGGGACATCTCGGTCTGGCACATGTATGGCGAGGATCCTGAGTGGGCCTTTCGCGAGATCTCCGCCTACGGCAAGCCCATCTGGGTCACCGAATTCAACAATCCTTATGGAAGCCAGCGCGGCGAGAGGCAGCAGGCCGACGGCATCAAGCAGACGATGACGAGGCTTGGCGAGCTTAGCGATAAGTACAAGGTCGAAGTCGCCCATATCTATGAACTATTCGATGAGACCTACTGGGCGCCGAGCTTCGAAGCAAATATGGGATTGGTCAGACTTACGCCGGCGTCCGAGGGCAAATGGAAGACCGGCGAGCCGAAGCCTGCTTACAAGACGGTGCGCGACATTACGCGCGGGGTTCAGCCTTCGCCGAAGGCGGTTCGGGAATGCGACCCCGAGACCGTTGCGGCGGACAAATCCACATATGTCAGGCAGGCGAGCTTCGCGTACTGCCTGGTGATGGGACATGAGGTCGCCGCCGACGGCGCGGAAAAGTGGTCGCAAGCGCTTGAAAGCGGAGACAGGACGGTCGCCGGAATGATCATGGAGCTGATGCGCTCGGAAGAGTTTCAGACCAAATATGCCACAATAGGTCTCACGGACCGCGCCTATGTCGGCTTCGTCTACATGCTGCTTCTGAACCGTCCCGCCGACGACTACGGCATGGAAACCTACACCCGGCAGTTGCGCGCGGGGACCATGACACGCGACGACTTGGTCTTCGGCATCGCCCAATCATCGGAGTTCAACTCAAGGCATGTCGTTACCCGCGGCGCTCCTGCCGTGTCGACTCCGGGTTGATCACAAGGGCTGGGAGAGAGAGTATCAGTCAAGTGCGCTTCGTATCTATTTTAGCCGGCGCCCTGCTGCTGGCTATGGGGACGGGAAGCCCGGCCTGCGAGAGGAATGGTGGCACACAGTTTCCGCTGCATGTCGAGCCCGGCAAGAACTACCCGGTCGACAAGGCAGGCCAACCCTTCTTCATGCAGGGCGATTCGCCATGGTCGCTCATCGCAGACCTCGAGGATGACGAAGCTTTTCTCTATCTCGAGGACCGCAAGGCGCGCGGGTTCAATACCTTGCTGGTGAACCTTCTCGAGCACCGGTTTTCTCAAAACCCGCCTGCCAATGCGTATGGCGCGAGACCGTTTGCGGACAATGATGTGTTCGGCGTTCCAAACGAGGCGTATTTTGCTCATGCCGATCGTATCCTGCAAAAGGCCTGCGATCTCGGCTTCCTGGTCCTGCTGGTGCCGTCATATGTCGGATATGGCGGAGGCCCAGACGGTTGGTACCAGGAAATGGTGGCCGCAGGACCAGACCGGCTAGCCGCTTACGGTCATTTCGTCGGACGCCGCTACCGACATTTCGACAACATCGTTTGGGTTAGCGGCGGTGACTGGAATGTGCCCGACAAGGAACTGGTCCGGGCTCTCGCGCTCGGTATCATGGCCGAGGATCCTGATGCGCTCAGCACCCTTCACGGTGGTTCCGATACGGCGCCGCTCGACATCTGGGGACATGAGCCCTGGCTGAAGCTGAACACGGTCTTTGCCTATGATCCCGTCTACACGGCCGCGATCAGAGAGTACGACATCGGCAGAGGCATGCCGTTCTTCCTCATAGAGAGCGCATACGAATTCGAACATGGCGCCACCGAATACCGGGTCCGCATACAAGCCTACCAGGCGATCCTGTCCGGCGCCTTTGGCCATGTCTACGGCAACAACCCCATATGGCACTTCAGAGGGCCCGGTCTGGAAAAGCCGACCATGGATTGGAAGGAGGCGCTGAACAGCCCTGGCGCGAAAAGCATGGAGCAGCTTATCGGCTTCATCTCCTCGATTAAGTGGTGGCTGCTCGAGCCTGACAGCAAGAACAATCTGCTCGTCGACGGCATGGGTGCAGGGATGAGCAGGGCGGTGGCCGCGACCGCCAAAGACGGTTCCTACGCCGTTGCCTACTTGCCGGACAATAAGGGGCTCGCCGTGGACCTTTCACGATTTTCGGCGATTTCCGTGGATGCCCGTTGGCGCGATCCTACAAATGGAAAAGTGTCGCCTGTCCGAGGTTCCCCGTTCAAGGCGGAGCGAGCGGTTTTCAATCCGCCCGGACTTAACAGCCACGGAAACCCGGACTGGATTCTGGAACTCTTGCCGAGCGCCCCTGTCGCGCAAAGCCAATGACGGACGTGGCAGCCGGAGCGTTGCCGAGAACCGGACCCAAACCACCTGGGCAGAAGCGCGCAACCAAACCGCCTCAATCTTGCTCCGATACGCATCCTCCTAAAGGTTTACGCGCGCGCCGCCCGAAAGACCTAGCCGGTGGCGAGGCTTCATCCAACGGGGCATCCCGATCTCCCATTGGCGTTCTCCCCCGCTTCTTCGCGCCCAAGTAGCCTTTTCGCGACTGTGGGCGCTCGAGAAAAGGTGTGCGATGAAAGTTATGGTAACCGGCCATCAAGGCTATATCGGCTCGGTGATGGTGCCGATGCTGCTGCGCGCAGGGCATTCGGTCTGCGGCTACGACAGCGACCTCTACCGCCGCTGCACCTTTGCCTCGGGAGGCGAGCAGGTTGCCGTTCCGTCCATCCTGAAGGACGTCAGGGACGTGAATGCGCGCGACCTCGAGGGGTTCGATGCCGTCATTCATCTGGCCGCTCTTTCCAACGACCCGCTGTCCGATCTCGATCCGAATATCACCTACGAGATCAACCACAAAGGCACGGTCCGCTTTGCCAAGGCTGCAAAGCAGGCAGGCGTGTCGCGCTTCCTGCTCGCCTCTTCGTGCAGCAACTACGGACAGGCAGGCGACGGGATCGTCGACGAGACGGCGGAGCTGAACCCGGTTACCGCCTATGGCTGGTCCAAGGTGCTTTCGGAGCGCGATATCTCGGAGCTGGCCGACAGCAACTTTTCTCCCATCTACTTCCGGCCCGCCACCGCTTACGGCCTGTCGCCGCGCCTGCGCTTTGACATCGTGCTGAACAATCTCGTCGCCTGGTCCGTCACGAAAGGAGTGATCCTGCTCAAGTCCGACGGAACGCCCTGGCGGCCGATCGTCCATATCGAGGACATTTCGAGGGCCTTCATCGCAGGACTGGAAGCCCCGCGCGAGAGCATCCACAACGAGGCCTTCAACGTGGGGCGCACGGAGCACAACTACAGGATCCGCGACATCGCCGAGATCGTCGCCGGCGTGGTGCCGGGATGCCGGCTCGAATTCGCATCCGATGCCGGCCCAGACAAGCGGTCCTACCGTGTCAGCTTCGACAAGATCGCGCGCACGCTTCCTGCCTTCAGGCCGCAATGGGATGCGCGCAAGGGCGCCGAGCAGTTGTACCAAGCCTACCGCAAGTCGAACGTCACACTCGAGGAATTCGAGGGGCCGCGCTTCCAGCGCATAGGCCACATCAAGTATCTTCGGGCCAACGGACTTTTGGACGAGCGGATGCGGATGGCTGAACCCTCGCGAAAGCTGGAGGCAGCGGCGGGCTGACCGCAATGGAACGCATAAACCCCGAGGAACTTGGCCCGTTGCTGTCTTCCGGCCTCGGCCAGCAAATCCATGCGCTGGCCGAACGTCTCTTTCCGATTTGCAGGAGCATCACCGGCGACGGCGTGCGGCGGACGCTGGATATCCTGTCGGAGCACGTCGACCTTGCACGGCATGAGGTGCCCACCGGCACCCAGCTGTTCGACTGGACCGTTCCGAGGGAATGGAACATCCGCTCGGCAAGCGTCATCGGCCCTGACGGACAAAAGGTCGTGGATTTTGCGGACTCCAACCTGCACGTCGTCAGCTACTCCATCCCCTTCAAGGGGACCCTGACGCTCGACGAGTTGAGACCGTACATCCACACATTGCCTGAGCAGCCGCAACTGATCCCCTACCGCACCGCCTACTACACTCCGGCATGGGGGTTCTGCATGGCCCATGATCGTCTGGCCGAAATGCCCGACGGTCTCTATCGGGTGGAGATCGATGCCGAGCTCAAGGACGGCAGCCTCACCTACGGCGAATATCTGCACCGCGGCGAGACGGAGCGGGAATTCCTGCTGTCGGCACACATATGCCATCCGTCGCTGGCCAACGACAATTGCTCGGGCCTGGCCCTGCTGGCGACCCTTGCGCGAAGCCTCAAGGCAAGAAAGACACGATACAGCTACCGCTTCCTCTTCGCTCCCGGCACGATCGGCGCGCTCGCATGGCTGTCCCGCAACGAGGAGCGGGTAGGCCTGATCGACCACGGCCTGGTGATGTCCTGCGTGGGCGACGCCGCGGCGCCGGCCTACAAGCGCAGCCGTCGCGGCGATGCCTTCATCGACCGCGCGATGGCGCATGTGCTTGGCGCTCGGGCCGGGGCGAAGCTGATCGACTTTTCCCCTTACGGCTATGACGAGAGGCAGTATTGTTCGCCGGGTTTCAATCTTCCCGTCGGCATGTTCCAGCGCAGCGTCCACGGCACCTTCCCCGAATATCACACCTCGGCCGACAATCTCGACTTCATAGCGCCGCAGCATCTGGAGGATTCCTTCCGCATCCTCATGGACGTGATCGACATCGTCGAAGGGGACTGGACGCCCTTGAACCTCTTCCCCAAGGGCGAGCCGCAACTCGGCAGGCGCGGCCTCTACAGCGCCCTGGGAGGGCAGAAGTCATCCGGCATAAGCTCGATGGCCCTGCTTTGGGTACTCAATCTCGCCGACGGGCAGCATTCGCTTCTCGCGATGGCGGAGCGCTCGGGTCTGCCGTTCAGGGAATTGGCTGCCGCAGCGAGATTGCTTTCGGATCACGGTCTCCTGGCCGAAGCGGGCAAATGGTGAGCCGCTCTAGGAAACCAGGTTCTTCAGCAGCGGCCAGTTCAGGTCCCTTTCCGACATGGCGGTCGGCATCAAAGGCCAGTTTATCGAGAAGGCAGGGTCGTTGTAGCGCAGGCCCGTCGATGCATGCGGCGTGTAGAACTGCGAGATCAGATAGGACACCTCGGCATCGTTCGTGAGCGTCTGGAGCCCATGGGCGAATCCGGCAGGGATGTAGACCTGCCTCATGTTCTCGGGAGTGAGCTCGAAGGCCAGCCAATTGTGGCGTGTCGGCGAGTTCAGGCGCAAGTCCACCACGACGTCGAAGATCGCGCCGCGGACGCAGGAGACAAGCTTCACTTCCGAATATGGCTCCTGCTGATAATGCAAGCCGCGCAGCGTGCCTCTTTTGACCGAATGCGACCGGCTGTGCTGGACAAAGCGCGTTGCCAGC
Source organism: Mesorhizobium sp. WSM4906 (assembly GCF_029674625.1). NCBI lineage: Bacteria > Pseudomonadati > Pseudomonadota > Alphaproteobacteria > Hyphomicrobiales > Phyllobacteriaceae > Mesorhizobium > Mesorhizobium sp. WSM4906. The sequence continues at coordinate 6,196,196 of NZ_CP121355.1, read as the reverse complement.
CCGCAATCGGCCATCTCCTTTTCGCAGAACAGGCGCGTGAAGGAACCGCGGTCGTCGACTATGGGCGTCGGCTCGATCAGCCAGACACCGCTCAGCTTCGTCTCAGTAAATCGCATGTCGACCTTGGCCTCGAGGTGGCAAGACAGCCGGTCGGATTGTCGATAGGGCATGCCTGGGCTGGAAGAGCTACCAAAGCCTTATCGGAGCCTCCGATCGCGGTACGCCCGGCCGATCGCACTACCCCTTCGGTGGGCTGGGCGGGGTGATGCCCCCCGCGGTTTCTCCATAAGGCTTAAGGCACCCAACGGATTGGCAAATCGAACCCGCGGGCACTCGAATCTAAGTTGCTTTCATCCACCTGGGGAGACGCGGCAGGCACAGGTTCATCGTCAGGCCACCGCGTTTCCTTCTTCAATTCAATCGGGCAGGAGCAGGAATGAACATTCAGGCGATCGAAGTCGTCCGCGATCACGACATGGGGCGCCGGCCAGTCGGCTGCCGGCTCTGCGGATCGCGTCTGCGCCACACGCTGGTGGACCTTGGCATGTCCCCGCCCTGCGAGAGTTTCCTGCGGGCCGACCAACTCGACCATATGGAACTCTATTATCCGCTCAACGTCCTGGTTTGCGACACCTGCTATTTGGTGCAGCTCAAGGAGTATATCAGCGCCGAGACCATCTTCAGCGAATACGCCTACTTCTCCTCCTTCTCGACGAGCTGGGTAGCCCACGCCAAAGCTTATTGTGAGTCTGTCACGAAGCGACTTGGCCTTGGCGCCGACAGCTTCGTGGTGGAACTCGCGAGCAACGACGGTTACCTGCTGCAGCACTTCTTGCCGCTCGGTGTTCCAGTGCTTGGCGTCGAGCCGGCGGCCAACGTCGCCCAGGCCGCGGTCGACAAGGGCGTGCCCACGCGCGTCGACTTCTTCGGAGTGCGGCTGGCGCTTCAGATGGTGAGCGAAGGACTTCGCGCCGATCTCATCGTCGGCAACAACGTCCTGGCGCAGGTGCCGGACCTCAACGACTTCGTCGCCGGGATGAAGATCCTGCTCAAGCCGGAAGGCGTGGTCACCCTCGAATTCCCGCATATCGAACGGCTGATGGCCGAAAATCAGTTCGACACCATCTACCACGAGCATTTTTCATATTTCTCGTTGCTGACCATCGAGTTGATGGCGAGCCGTCACGGCTTGCGCGTGATCGACGTCGAGGAACTGCCGACGCATGGCGGCTCACTGCGTGTCTATCTCGCCAACGAGGACAGCAGCTGGAGTGTCAACGACCGCGTCGCCAAACTTCTCGATCGCGAAAAGCGGCACGGGCTCACGGAAATGGCGACCTACGCCTCCTTCGGTGAAAAGGCCCAGCGCGCGAAACGCGATCTCCTGGCGTTCCTGATCTCGGCCAAAAGCGAAGGCAAGAGGATTTGCGGCTATGGCGCGCCCGGCAAGGGCAACACGCTGCTCAACTATTGCGCCATCGGCACCGACTTCCTCGACTTCACGGTCGACCGAAATCCCTACAAGCACGGCCGCTTCACACCGGGAATGCACATCCCGATCAAGCCGATCGAGGCGGTCGACCATGCGAAGCCGGACTACATCCTGATCCTGCCGTGGAACTTGAAGGACGAGATCATCAAGCAGATGCACCACGTCGCCGCTTGGGGCGCGAAGTTCGTGGTGCCGATTCCTTTCGTGGCAGTGATCGATCCATCGGAGTTATCGAGATGAAAGTCGTCCTTTTCTGTGGCGGCCGCGGCACGCGGATCCGCGACTATTCCGACAGCATACCGAAGCCGATGATACCGCTCGGCCATCAGCCGATCCTGCGCCACGTCATGCAATGGTACAGCGACTACGGGCATGACGAGTTCGTCTTATGCCTGGGCTACAAGGCCAACGTCATCAAGGATTTCTTCCTGAACACCCGGCCACAGACCTTCTCCGATTGCATCGTCACGCATGGCGGCCAGGACGTGAAGCTGCTTGGCGACGCGGTCAAGGACTGGAGCATCACCCTGCTCGACACCGGCATCTGGCGCAACATCGGGGAGCGCCTGTGGGCGGCGCAGGACCACGTCAAGAACGAGAAGATGTTCCTGGCCAACTATTCCGACGGTCTGACCAATGTCGACCTCGACGACATGATCGCGAAGTTCGAGGCCAGCGGCAAGATCGGCTGCTTTCTCGCAGTGCGGGCGCCGCTGACTTATCATCTGGCCGACATCGCCGAGGACGGCCGGGTGCGCGAGTTCCGCACGACCGAGACTTCGGAGATATGGATCAACGGCGGGTACTTCGTGTTCCGGCCGGAAATCTTCGACTACATGCGAGACGGCGAGGAGCTCGTTATCGAACCTTTCAGGCGGCTGATCGACGACAACATGCTGATGGCATACAAGCATGAAGGCTTCTGGCGCTCGATGGATACACTGCGCGATTGGCAGTCGCTGGAAGACATGGTCGAGAAGGGCGACATGCCCTGGAACCGGAAGATCACCGCCGAGAAGATCAGACGCAGCATGGTGATGGCTGCATCATGAAGGGGCTTGGCCTCGCGCGTCGAGGGGAGGAAGTCTCGATCCTCTGCCTCGGCGCCCATTCCGACGACATCGAGATCGGAGCGGGAGGCACGATCCTCAGCCTGATCGCGTCGGGGGTCAAACTGAACGTCCATTGGTGCGTGTTGAGCGCCGGCGGGCAGCGATCGGCCGAGGCCAGGGCATCGGCGAAATCCTTCCTCGAAGGATCGAACGCGTCCACGGTCGACGTCGCCGATTTCGAAGACAGCTACTTTCCAGCCCATAGCCGATCGATAAAGCATTGGCTGATCGATATGCGGTCACGGATCAACCCCGACGTGGTGTTTACGCACGCCAGGTTCGACGCCCATCAGGATCATCGAGAGGTCAATCAATTGACCTGGAACGTTTTCCGCGATCATCTGGTGCTCGAATACGAGATCCCGAAGTGGGACGGCGACCTTGGCCAGCCCAACGCCTATGTGCCGCTTGCGGCCAAGGTTCTCGAGCGCAAGATCGAGCTTCTCCACGAGCACTTCGGGACGCAGCGCTCTAAGGACTGGTTCGACCGCGAGACCTTCGTCGGACTTGCCCGATTGCGCGGCATGGAGTGCCGGGCGCCCGAGCATTTCGCCGAGGCTTTCACGCTCCGAAAAGCCAATATTTTCTAGTGGGACGCCACCAAAAAACCAACAGTGGATGACGAGCGAAAGGGCCTTTGAACGTATCTGACGATCTGCTAACAAACTTACCCGTCGTCCGGCAGGACGACGTTCGCAACAAAAAGACCGAACACAGAAGAAGCGATCCACGCTAGGCATTTTTGTCGTGCGTGTGGAGTTCGAGGGGAAAAATCAAGGTGGGCCACGCCAGACTTGCTCCGGGGTTTTCGCTCAACGAGGCCCGAATAGGAACGGTTGAGGGCGGAGAGTCGGGTATTCTAGTATGGAAGTTCGACCAACTGGTCGCTATACTTACCCGGATCGACGAGGAGACCTATTCAACCAAGGGCAAATGGTTCCTTGAGACAGGTTTCGGGTTGCTCACGGGGCAACACAAGAATTTCGATACGATCGAGGAAGCCGTCAACTGGCTGGGCAAATACACCTTCCCTGGACCTGAGGTCACTGCAGATCAATCAGCGGATTCTGTACTTGCAGGACCGTGAGTTCAGGAAGGTCCTCTCCATCGTCTCACTTGACGAAAGCTTGCCGTCTGCGGTCGGGTGATTGTTGGTGCCCGGATCGAAGGGACCGAAGGCGCTTTCAGTTAGAGCAATTCCAGGAAAAGTGTGAGCGGTTTTCCGCCCGGAATTGCGTAAAAACAAAGAGTTAGAGCGGTTCGGCGTTTCCGTGAAACGATGAACCGATCTAGTCAAGCTGTCGCTGCGAGCCGGCTTTCCGATTGCCTTTCGATCGCGCCCGTCGCGATTTCGGAACTCTCCGCGATCACTTCGGCCCGCTCATCGCCGCTGTTGTAGCGGCGGAACACGACCCGCGAGGGACGCCCGACCAACAAATGGTCCGCTCCCGAATCCAGTGCCCGCGCATAGACCGCCAAGGCTCCGTCGACAGCCTCGATAGTCTTCATGACGGCGTCGTCGTCGTGCGTGTAGCTGACGACCAGGGACGGCATGAGCACCCCACGCCTGATCGTCTCCTGCAGGAACAGCGAGCGGTAGGTCTGCGACGGTTTGCCGTCGAGATCGAGTGTGGCAAATGCCAGGCAGCAAGGACGACCGGTGACCTTGAAGTGCTGATCCACTCCATGTTGTCTGGCGGCCTGTTCGATCCCTTCCCTCAGCTTTGTTCCCTGGGCATAAAGGTGCTCGATCACGGGCTCGTTCTGGTAGACCCGCATGGTTGCGATCGCCGCCGCGAGCGCATGAGTCTCCGCGCCATGCGTGGTCGACAGCAGAAACACCCTTGGACGGTCCGTTTGCTCCAGGCCGCCGAGACGCATATATTCGCGTTTCCCCGCCAGGGCGGAGACGGAAAACCCGTTGCCGAGTGCCTTGCCGAATGTCGACAGGTCTGGCTCGATTCCGTACAGTTTCTGTGCCCCGGCCGCATGCCACCTGAAGCCGGTGATCATCTCGTCGAGAATGAGCAGCGCGCCATTTTCCCTGCAGAGACGTTGCACCTCGTGCAAGAACCCGTTCGCAGGATCGTCGCCGCGGGACGGTTCGAGGATCAACGCTGCCAACTTGCCCGGATATCTCTCAAAGAGATCTTTGACGCTGGCGATATCGTTGTAGCGGAAGGTGACGGTCAGCTTCTGGACCGCCTCCGGAATTCCCGCATTCATCGGCGTGGTTCCAATGAACCAATCGTCCGTCGAAAAGAACGGGTGGTCGGCGCAGCAGGCAACGAGATCGCGGCCCGTGTAGGCGCGGGCAAGGCGGACGGCGCCCGAAGTGGCATCCGACCCATCCTTGCAGAATTTTACCATCTGCGCACCGATCAGCTCCAGGAACGTCTCGGCGCAGTCGACTTCGATCTTCGCGGGCCGCGTGAAATTGCAGCCGCCGACCAGAGCGGCTTCCACGGCGCTCAGCACGCTCGGGTAAGCGTGCCCAAGCCCGACGGCGCGATTGCCCATGCCGTATTCGATGTATTCGTGGCCGTCGACGTCCCAGACGCGGCAACCCAGACCGCGCTCGATGAAACCCGGAGCGAGGACAGGATATTGATCCTCCCCTTTTGCATAGGTGTGACATCCGCCGGGGATCAGTTGGCGGCCGCGTTGCTGCAGGTGGACGGATCTTGGAAAACGAAGACCTTGCTCAGACATGCGCGAAAACTCCATTCCGACACAGTATCTACATGTTCGGCCCGGGATTTCGCGTTCTCCATAAGATCATCGGTTAGCACTTATGGCGGATAGCTTCGTACTATCGGTGACAGGAAGCGGCGGAGCAGCATTTGGCGCACCGAGCGGACGCAGCGTCTAAAGCAATTCCAGGAAAGGTGTGAGCGGCTTTCTGTCCGGAATTGCGTCAAAACAAAGAGATAGAGCGGTTCGCCGTTTCCGTGAAACGGTGAAGCGTTCTAGCGCGCTGTTCCAACTTGACACCACCAGAGGCTCCAATTGTCGGGAGCTCGGACCAGGCCGGACAGTCTGTCTGGGGGCCTCCGCTGCCGCAAAGGCAACGGAGGCCCCGGTGCTTACTTCAGTCGAAGCAATAGATACGGCCCGCGACGGCGGGCCGTTCTAGAGCAATTCCAGGAAAAGTGTGAGCGGTTTTCCGTCCGGAATTGCGTCAAAACAAGAAGATAGAGCGGTTCGCCGTTTCCGTGAAACGGTGAACCGCTCTAGCGTTTAAGGTCGCTCCGCGGCAACTCCTTCCGCGAAGAGATCGTTGACCTTGTAGGCGACTTCCGTGCGGTTGGTCGCCTTCAGTTTCTTCATGATATTTCGAATATGCACCTTCACTGTGCTCTCGCGCAGGTTCAGTTCGTAGGCGATGATCTTGTTCGCCTTCCCGCGCCGGAGTGCCTGGGCGACCTCGGTCTGCCTCTGCGTGAACATTCTCGACAAAGGCTGCGTGTCGCGGCTGTCGGAGTCGATCAGATGACGCATGGAAAGAACGCTGCTTGCCGGGACAAAGATGCCGCCGGCTGCCGCCAGGTTGATCGCTTCGACACACACGTCGATACCGACCGAGGTCGGAATGTAGCCTCGCGCGCCACATTCGAGAGCTGCCAGTATCTGTGCGAGGTCTTCATTGTCGGCCAGGACGACCACGGGGATCGATTTGAACTCAGACGATATCCGCCTGATCTCGTCCGCCGTGGCATGATCGGTGATCTTCCGACCGCCAAGGTTGAAGAGTATGGCGACCAGGGGAGGTACCGAACTCTTCTTCATGCGCCATTCTTCGATTGAACCCATGGCCGCGACCGCCATCCCGAGTTCGTGGTCTACGAGGGCCGATGCAAGACATTCTCGGTCCAAGGCCCTTCCATCCAGTATGAGGAGGCATTCCTTTTGAGGAGCACTTTCAATTCCGCTGATCGGAATTCTTGGCTGATTTATCGAGGTGTAATTAACCAGTCCTGCTGTTGAACTCATACTACCCACCCTTTTTGCACACGAGCCGCCGCCGGCGGCCGACTACCCCTTGTTCTAGAATGTGGAAAAGTGACCCCGCCCGCCCTGTTTTGAGCTGGATCGCTTCATTCTGACATGGCAGTTCCACGCCTACCCCAGCGAAGAACGGCTAACGTTACTCTAGGACCGAATTATTAGGGGTCGCTAACCTAGGTTAATTTTTCGTAAATTTCCGATTTTAGGGAAGCTGCGCCGCTGGTTGCAGGCACGCAGCCATGCTGCCCGCCTGGAGGCGGGAGGCATCACGCCAGCATGGTTGGATCCGCAAATCTAGAGCAATACCAGGAAAAGTGTGAGGCGGTCGGGCTCGGCGACCTCGCCGTAGCCTTCCGTCCGAAATTGCGCCAAAACAAAGAGATAGAGCGGTTCGCCGTTTCCGTGAAACGGTGAAATGCTCTAGCCGAGGTACTCTTTCTCGAACCCGGCCAATTTGACGAGGTTCTTGCGGTTGAGAATCTCGACACGGCCGGTCTTGAACGAGACGAGATCGGCCCTGCGGAGCTCCCGCAGTGTCCGGTTCACGTGAACGGGGGTCATTCCGAGGATGTCCGCCAGCTCGTTCTGAGTGAGGGGACAATCATATCTCCCGTGAGCCGACAGGCCGACTTTGGAGAGCCGTTCCTCCAACTCGAGCAGGAAATGGGCGATCCGGCTCATTGCGTTGCGTCGCCCGACATTCACCAGATGTTCGGCAAGGATGGCGTTCATCCGCGCCAGCGAGTGGGCAATCTTGCTACCGAAGCTACCCTCGGACGAGATACTCTCGACCAGCGCTTTCCTTGGTATTGGATAAACGGTGACGTCGGTTATGGAGACCAGCGAAGCGAAGCGAGGCCCGTCCGCGGAACGGAAGCCGACTATGTCTCCCCAAAGAGGAGTGTCGATGATCTGCCGTTCTCCGTCCGGCAGTCCGCGGCAAAGCAGGGTCCAGCCCGACTTTACGATGAAGATCGTGTCGTCGTCGTCATCCTGGCGACACACGATCGAATGGGGTTTATAGGCTCTTGCGGCCACACCGAGAAAATCGTTGTTGCCCCACTCGACCTTCGACCACGTCCCCCCAAGCGGACGTGGTCCTATGAACTGCGACAGTGTCTGCATGGAGACCCGCCAGTTTCTCCAACTTTAACACAACCTACAATAGTTGCTTCTTGAAAGCCAGATGTGAGCGGCTTCACAGTGAGCCGACTTCAGTTGCTATGCCCGATGGAAAGGAACCCTTCTCCAACCGCCAATAACGTTGCGACCGACTTCGAAGTTCCGCATCGAGCTCCTGCGATGGGAAAAAATCGAAGACCGATGTCTGCGCCGGGCCCTGTCAGGCGAGGCGGCATTTGCCTGGCTTCCGCATTTTGCGGGCATGCCTTCCGCCGGTTGCCCAAGGTTGCAACTGGGTTTGCCCGGCAAGGCCCGAGAATGCGAGGCTGGCAGGAGAGACCTGGAGCATGTCTCCCGAAAGTGGGAATCGGTTTCGCGACAAGGACATGGTAAAATCAGAACCTAAAGCGCATGGAGCGAAATCCGAAAGATCGCGAAGCGCTTAGGGCGCCGCCGCGGCTTTCGATTGCATGGTGTTTTCACGCATTTCCCTTGGGGGCGGCCTTGCTCAGCCATTGCGGATCGACAGCCGTATCTTCGGGATGCCCCGCGGCTTCGAACGCATCGACCAGCGTTTTTGCCGCCCGGCCCGCGAGGTGGGACTCCGCGTATTTGGCTTGAACGGCCCGGGCCCGGTCGTAAACTTCCTTGAGCTGCTTGGCCTCTTTGGCTCCCAACGTCCCTCGCCTGATCCGCCTGGTCATACCGCTCCTCCTTCTCGCGCTGGTACGCCAACCAATCCACCGCCTGCGCCAGAATTACGAATGCGCGATCGCGACCGCCGTCGAATAGTCCAGCCACCCGGAGGCGGCGATCTATATCGGCATCGCGGCGCCTGCGCACGCGATGAAGCGGCCACCTTGGGCGGCAGCCTGTCATGACGGGCAAACCAACGCGCTCGGTTTCGTTGGCCGGCTCCTCGCGGCTTTTGGCAAGCAACATTCAGCACTGGTATCCAGACGTCCGATCCGAGCAGGAACGAGCTTACATCGTGCCGGGGTCTCCAGCACCTCCGCCGTGCTTAAGCTTTAATGCGTACCGCCGGGGCCGACCCTCTACCGGTTCGTTCGGAAGGCGTATCTGCCGGCACTCTACCGCTGTGGGATGTTCGGCTACGTCCTTTGGCCCGCTTGTCCGGGACACCCGTCTGCCGAAGTATGTGGGGCGAGACACAGCCTCTGGCTGCTTACGGGCATTCAGAGGGCGACCTGTACGAGAAAGGCCGTGCGACGATGCAGTTCTCGATTCCGGGACTGGCAGTGTGCGCCGCTGTCCTGATTGTCGCCTACTATTCCCGCGGCATGTTGATTATCGGCCTGATGGCGTCCCTGGCGTTCGGCTCGACGGCCGCCATGACCCTCACTTCGCTCGGCGGATCCACGCCTCTCATCTACACCTTGTTCGCGGCGCTGCTCGTCACAGCCGTGACTGCGAGGCGTTATGTCTGGTTCGAGCTTGGAAGTGTGTTCGGGAGCATCCGCTCGATCTGGATACTCATGAGCCTCATGACCTACGCGATCATTGGGGCGTGGCTGCTTCCAAGACTCTTCGCTGGACAGACCGTCGTCTTCGTGCAGTCGAAAACCCGCGGCGCGGTCGTCGAAGCCTCTCTGGCCCCGGTCTCGGCGAATACGTCACAGACGGGCTATTTCATTCTTGGCGGTCTCACAGCCATTGCGCTTTGCATGCTGTTTTTGCACTCCGACAGGATCGATCAGCTGCGCCGTGGATTTTTCCTGTGGTGCGGTCTCCATGCGGGCATGGGACTGATCGATTTCTTCGGCAAATGCGCAGGTGCAGGTGACCTGCTGGCTCCGATCAGGACCGCGAGCTATGCTCTACTGACAGATGCGGTCGAGGCAGGATTCTCGCGAATCGCGGGGGCGTTCTCCGAGGCCTCTTCCTTCGCCGCCGCTTCCCTCGCCTGTCTGGCGTTCTGCTACACATACTGGAGAAAAACCAAATCGCGTCTTGCCCAGTGGCTGGCAGCCATCTTGCTATTTCTGACTATCCTGTCGACGTCGTCGACCGCCTATATCGGCCTGACGATCCTCTGCGTGCCCGTAGCCTTCTCGATGTCGGCCTCGGTTCTGCGCGGCCGCTTCGAACGCGAGGAGATCCTCATATTCGCCATCATGGCTTTCGGCGTTGTCACCGTCTTGGGCGTCAGTCTCTATGACGCCGGCGCCTTGGATCCCTTCATCAGGCTGATCAACTCGACCATCATCAACAAGGCCAATTCCTCCTCCGGTGAGGAGCGCACCTATTGGAACGTCAAGAGCCTGCAGTCCTTTCTGGACACCAGCGGTCTCGGGGTCGGTTTCGGCAGCTCGAGGGCTTCGAGCTGGCCGATCGCGGTCCTGTCCCAGCTTGGCTTGTTCGGATCACTGATGGTGGCGATCCTGGTCGCCGTCCTTGTCAGCGGGGTTGGCCGGGCGCGGGAGCGCCTGGACCCGGAAACCGACGCCGTCGTGTTGAGCGTCAGGAATGCTGCCCTCGCCAGCATCGTTGCCAACTCGGTGTCGGGCGGCAGCGCTGATCCGGGCATGCTCTTCTTCATAGCGTTCGCCGCCGTTTCCGCCACGAAGGCCCGCGCGCGGCGCACCGTCACGATATTGCGGCAAACCCAGCATCGGTTGCTTACGCAAGCGATTTGAACCGTGCCGCGCGAAGCTCGGGCGAAATGCCGTTGCAGCACGTTGAGGCAGCCTGTCGGCCTGCCTTACGAGCGTCGATCCTGAAAACGGTTCCAGGCATGCATGCGGTTGGCAACCTGCACCGCGATCGGATGGTACGGGGACCGGTTTCAGGATCGTGACCGGCCCGCGCGTAGCGGCCGATCTCCTGGCCGAGCGACATGGAAAGCGGACTCGTTCACCTTCTGGTGACCGCGGCAATTCCTAGCGGAACATTAGCCTGTTTGCCTTGTTGAGTTTACGGAAAGGAGCTTCCGCATGGAGAATCCGAGATCAACGGCAAGCATAGCCGGCCACCCTATCCACCCCATGCTGGTCACGATCCCGATAGCCTGCTTTGTCGGCACTCTGCTGACGGACATAGTCTACTGGCGAACCGCCGAAATGACATGGGCCAACTTCTCGTCCTGGCTCGTTACGGTCGGCGTCATCGTCGGGATTCTGGCAGCTGTTGTTGGGCTCGTGGACTTTACTTGGGGACGGCAGATACGCGAACAGCCGACCGCTTGGCTGCACATGGCCGGCAATTTCGTGGCGCTCGTCCTGGCCTTCTTCAACATGCTCATCCATACGCGCGATGCATGGACGTCCGTTGTGCCGACGGGGCTGATCCTGTCGGCGCTGGTCGTAATCATCCTGCTGTTCACCGGCTGGCTCGGCTGGGCGCTGGTCTATCGCCATCACGTGGGAGTAGCCGATGAGACGACTTGATGGATCCATCACGCGGACAACGGCAGCTCTGTCGTGCGCATCCGCCTTGGTTATTGCGGGCTGCAGCAATGACAATACCGATCCCAACGAGCAGATCGGCGCGAACCCGAGGCTCCCTGAAATAAACCAGTATTTCTTCCCGCCGATGCATCTGGCCTCGGTGGTCGGCTGGAAGAACGACGAGAAACCGACGGTCGCGCAGGGCTTGCAGATCCAGGCGCTGGCGAAGGGCCTGCAGCATCCGCGCTCGCTCTACGTGCTGCCCAATGGCGATATTCTGGTCGTGGAGTCCACGGCGCCGACCGAGGGATCGGTCAAACGGCCGAAGGACATCGTGATGGACTGGGTCGAGTCCTGGGTCACCTCCGGCGGAGACACCGGGCCAAGCAACCGCATTACGCTGCTGCGCGACACCAACGGCGACGGCAAGCCGGAATATCAGGGCGTCTTCCTCGACCATCTCAACTCGCCCTTCGGCGTCGCGCTAGTCGGCAACGACCTTTACGTTGCCAATACGGATGCGATCATGCGCTATCCATACCAGCCGGGTGACACCACGATCACTGCGCCGGGCAAGGTGCTCACGGACCTGCCGGGCGGTCCGATCGATCACCACTGGACGAAAAGCCTCGTCGCGAGCCCGGACGGATCCCTGCTTTATGTCGGCGTCGGCTCGAACAGCAACATCACCGAAAACGGCATCCAGGCCGAAAAGGACCGTGCGACGATCTGGGAGGTCGATCGTGCAACAGGACGCTCGCGCATCTTCGCCAGCGGGCTGCGCAATCCGAACGGCCTGACGTTCGAGCCGGAAAGCAAAGCCCTTTGGACGGTGGTCAACGAACGCGACGAGCTCGGACCAAATCTCGTGCCGGACTACATGACGTCGGTGAAAGACGGCGCCTTTTATGGCTGGCCCTACAGTTACTACGGCCAGCATGTCGATCCGCGCGTCATGCCGCAGCGCCCGGACATGGTGGCAAAGGCGATCCCGCCGGACTATGCGCTGAGCTCGCATGTCGCGCCGCTGGGGCTGGCCTTCTACACCGCCAACAGCCTGCCGCAGAGCTATCGCGGTGGCGCCTTCGTCGGCGAACATGGCAGTTGGGACCGCCAGCGCTTCAACGGCTACAAGGTCGTGTTCGTGCCGTTCCGCGGCGGGCACCCGAACGGAATGGCGCAGGACGTGGTGACCGGCTTCCTCAACGACAGGGGCGAGGCGAGAGGCAGGCCGGTCGGCGTCGCCGTCGACAGATCTGGCGCGCTGCTCATAGCCGACGACGTCGGCAACACGGTGTGGCGAGTGACGTCGGCGTCGCCGGGAGCGTGAGCCGACGCCCGCTCAAAGCTTGGGCCGCAACGTCCGAAATGTGACCGAGTAGCGGTGCTGGGCGAGCGGCGGAATACTGTGCTCCCATTCGTTGCGCGCCGGACCGGCCATGAGATAGACGGATCTTGGCTCGACCTCGATCGTCTCCCGGTCCCAAGTCGCGCCGTTCCTGCGGCGTAGCCGGAAGCTGCAGGACGCCAGCAGGGAGACGCCGGCGACGAGCTCGAAATGTGGCTTGTCGCGATGCCAGCCGATGCCAGCGCCGGGCCGGTATTCGTTGATCAGCACCTGCGAGAACTCGGACGCGGGTCGGCCAGCGAAAGCGGCGACCCTGTCGCGGAGCGGCAGCAGGAAATCTGGAATAGCCGGTGCTTCCACGACTTCGCGGCGATCGTAGTCGTAACGCAGCCCGAAGCCGACGACCTGCCTGTTGGCAAGATGGCCATGAAAGTCGAAGGGCTTGAAGGCCAGGGAGCCGATATGGCGGACCAGATCGCTTTCTTCGCCGCGCGTGATCAGCTCCGGTCGGTAGTGGAATCCCTCCGGCAAGCTGTCTGGGGCGCCGAAAAGATCGCCCTGGCGGAGCTGAGTCGCGGTCCTCGATTTCGCTGATGGCATAGCCTTCAGATAGGCAATTCCGCCGCCCTCACAAGGCTTTGTGCCGCCGACGCCCAATACGGCGGAACCTCATGGCAACCAAGGAATTACGCATGGCAAAACAGGATGTCCGTCATGCCTTCCACCGCCATCCGGAACACCCATTACGATCCGGCAACGAAGATCCTTTCGGTATGGTTCGTGCCGAGCGGCGACCGCTATGACTATGAGGAAGTCGAGCCTGAGACCTACGCCGCGTTCACGGCCGCTCGCTCCAAGGGGCGGTTCTTCAACGAATTCGTACGCGACCGGTACAGCTTCCGTCTGGTGGAGCACGGATCAAGGCATTGAACGGGCGGCCGCGGGACGGGTGCCCTTCGCAACCCGCGCCGGTCGGATGTTTTTCAACCTTCATCGGCCAGGCAGGCGCGTGATCCCTAGATCTCATCGAACCGGCCTCCCTCCTTGGAGGGATCCCGCGACAAAACCTCTTCCTCCTCGTCGTCGGGCAAGGCCTCGTCGCTGTTCTGGCTGGGATTGTCATCGTCCTCCTCGGAGGGAGTGTCTTCTGTCTCCCTGGCGTCGGGAATGCCTTCTTCCACGACCACGCTGTCCGGAAGCACCTTGTCGCCCTCAAGGGAATCCCAGTCCTGCTGCTCGATGGCCGAAGCCTCGGCCTCGTCTTGCTGTTTTCGCTGCTTGTTACGGGGGTCCATCTCTTTCTCCAATGCTGCGGATTTCACTTTCGGCCTGGAAGTGAGCGGTTTTGTCTGCTGTCAGGCCTCGAGGTCGATCAACGCGATCCCCAGATCGCTGCGCTTCCTGCGGCGCAGATGCGCAGGCGACTCCAGCACGGTAACTTCCAATGTCGGCTGGACAGTGCCTTCCAGCAGATGTCCGCCGCGTGTCCTTCCGTCGCGCAGACCAAGCACCGCGTGAATGTGGAGGCTTTGCTTGCCATCGTCGCCGACGGCCACGTCGCCGATGGCGCTCAGCACTTCGCACTGCTCATCGACAGGGATCTTGCGGTAGGATTTCGACCCGGTGTCGAACCAGCCGACCGTCGCCTTCTCGAACGCGCCGATCGCCGTCAGCGAAGCACCGGTGATCCCTTTCTGCTCCGCAAAAGTCGTCAGCGCGGCGATCGCTTCCTCGCCCGGGTCCAACACGACCACGAAGGTTCTCTGTCCGGAAGTTTCTGCGATCAGCTTCGATTTCATATCGCTTCGCAACGGCCATTGCCTTTGGGTGCAAACTCGCAACCCGCAACGCATGTTCCGTCGGAAGCGTGCTATTTCCCCGGACGGGACGGCTTGGGCGACCGCAAAAGAAGCGCCAGCGGCACCAGCAACGCGGTGGCGATCGCTGAGTAGCGGAAGACGTCGACATAGGCGAGCAGCGTCGCCTGGCGGCCGATGAGCTGGCCGACCCAGCCGACCGCCTGCGCCTTCGCCTCGACGGCGGGGGAGCCTTGGGCGGTGAAATACTCGCTGATCTGCCGCAATGTCTGCTGGTAGGTGGACGATGATTGCACGGTGTCAGCTGTCAGATTCGATTGATGCAGCTGCGCTTGCTGCGCAATCACGGTGTTGGTCAGCGAGACGCCGATGCTGCCGCCGAGGTTGCGGGCAACATTGATCAGCGCCGAAGCCTGGTTGGTCTTCCTCGGCGGCAGCCCGAGATAGGCCGCGGTCGAGATCGGGATGAACAGGAAGGGCAGGCCGACCATCAGGAAGACGCGGGCAAAGGCAAAGAAGCTGAACGTCGCATCCGGGGCCAGCGAGGTCAGATGCCAGAGCGCTATGGCCACCGCCGACATGCCCAACATGATCAGGTATTTCGGCTGCACGAAACCGGAGGCGAAGCCCGAGACCGGCATCAGCATCAGCATGGCGATGCCGCCCGGCATCATCGAAAGCCCCGACAGCGTCGCTGTGTAGTCGAACGCTGTCTGCTGCAGCTGCGGCAGGAGCTGCGTCGTGCTGTACAGCGCCGCGCCTACCGCCATCATGACGAGGAAGGCCGTGCCGAACTGACGCATGAACAGCAGCCGCATGTCGACGATCGGATCGCGGTGTGCCAGCTCCCACGGAATCAGGATGAGCAACGAGACGGCGGAGATCACGGCGAAGGTGGTGATGAAACTCGATGAAAACCAATCGTTGCGCTGGCCCTCGTCGAGGAACACCTCCAGGCATCCGAGCGCCAGCGTCACCAGGATGAAGCCGACCCAATCCACCTTGAGACCGTCTTTCAGCCTCTCCCGGCGCTCGCGTTTCAGCACGTCCGGCTCGACCACCAGCCATTGCACGAGCGCCAGCGAAAGAATGCCGAAGGGCACATTGATGAAGAAGATCCAATGCCAGGAGAAATGGTCCGTCAGCCACCCTCCGATCGTCGGGCCTACCGTCGGCGCCACGATGACCGCGATGCCGTAGAGCGCGAAGGCCTGCGAGCGCTTTTCAGGCGGGAAAGTATCGGCGAGGATCGATTGCTCGCTCGGCGCCATGCCGCCGCCGCCAAGACCCTGGAGGATGCGGAACAGGATCAGCATGTCGAGATTGGGCGCCAGGCCGCAGAGCAACGACGCGCCGGTGAAGGTGGCGACGCAGAGCATGTAATAACGCTTGCGGCCGACGACGTCGGCGAGCCAGCCGCTGATTGGAACGATGACCGAACTGGCGACGAGATAGGTGGTGATGACCCAGGTGCTCTCGTCCAGGCCGGCCGCCAGGCTGCCGGCAATGTTGCGCAGCGCGACATTGGCGATCGCGGTGTCGAGCACCATCATGAAGGTGGCGATGGAGACGACGATCGCGATAAGCCAGGGGTTGCGCCCGCCGGCGGCGGAGCGGCTTTCGCCGCCATGGGCTAATGCCGCATCAGTCATCGTACCTTGACCGTCGGCACCACCGACATACCCGGACCGAGATAGACGTCCGGCGGCTGGTCGAAGACGATCTTCACCGGCACGCGCTGGACGACCTTGACGAAATTGCCGGTGGCGTTCTCGGCGGGCAGAAGGCTGAAGGCAGTGCCGCTGCCGGCCTGCACACTGTCGACACGGCCGTGGAAGGTCTTTTCCGGATAGGCGTCGATGGCAATGTCGACCGGCTGGCCCGGCCGCATCAGGTCGAGCTGCGTCTCCTTGAAATTCGCCTTCACCCAGACGTCCTTCGGAACGAACATCATCAGCACTTGCCCGGGCTGAGCATAGGTGCCTTTCGCAACGGTGATGTTGGTTGCCCGGCCGGCGACCGGGGCCACGATGGTGGTGCGTGTGAGCGTGGTCCTGGCCTGGTCTTCGCTCGCTCTTGCCTGCCGCAGTTTGGCGTCAGCGCTCTTGCCCTGTGCCTGCAGCACCGCGAGCTGGCTTTTCGCGGCCTCCGCATTCGCCGTCGCCGTGTCGAGGGCCGCCTGGTCCTGGCGGAGCGTTGACGCGGCCTGCTGTGCCTGCTGCTCGGTGGCGGTGCCCCGGGCCAGCAGCTCGCGGTCGCGCCGGTCTTCCGACTTGGCGAATTCCAGCGCTGCCTGCGCCTGGGCGACCTGCTTTTGCGCGGCATCGATCTTGGCGTTCTGCGCCTCGGTCTGGGCCGCGACATTGGTGATCTCGGCCTGCGCCGCCGCCACGCTGGCCTCAGCCTGCTTGAGCGAGGCCTGGTAGTCGCTGTCGTCGATGCGAAGCAGGACCGCACCCGCTTCGACGGGTTGATTGTCGGTGACGGCCACCTCCGTGATGCGGCCGGCGATTTCGGCGCCGACGGTCACCGTGCGCGCATCGATGAAGGCATCGTCCGTCCATTCGTAGTTGCGCGCGTTCAGCCACCAGGCCACCGCGCCTGCCGCAACCAGCAGCACGACGAGCAGGACGGTGCCCGCGGTGAAGGGATGTCGTCTGATGGACCCGGACAGGCTGCGCTTGTCCTGCGGCGCGCCGCCATCTTCTGGGGACGCATCGGTCTTATCCGGCGAGGCATCGGGCGCTGCTCTTCTTCGCGTATCGGCGCGCTGCGGGCTTTTGTCTCGTTTTTCGGCGCGACGCGTCGGCCGCCGCGTCTCGTCCACGGGTTCGGCAACTGGAGAATTCGTATCCACCGGCATGCCTTTCGATCGAAGTGTTTTGTCTTGTGCAATTCCGGGCAGTCAACCGCTGCGCACTTGCTGGAATTGCTCGCATGGGAACTTGCGCGGGGCGGCCGCGCATCACCAGCCCAAGCCGAGGTCAACCTTCCGCATTCGGAAAAGTTCCTTTGCCGCGACAACCGGCCCGACGCCAATCCCCATGCAACGGCCCGTCGTCGGGTCCTTGGAAGCCGTCCGGGAGTCACTCTTTCGTGACCCGTTTTTGAGCCGACAAATCCGGAACAATGCCGCGGCTGAGAGGTTAGCGCTGATACCCAGCCAGCCTACCCAGCCAACCAGGGGAGCGAGCCATGCCCCAAAATCCCGTATCGAGCGCGACTGGTCTCAGCCGACGAAGCTTCATGACCGGTACTGTTTCGGCCGCCGCTGCCGCGCCGTTGCTGACCTCCGCCGCAAAGGCGGAAGTGCCGGCCGCGACCCATGCCAAACTCAGGGAAGCCGTCGCCATATCGCTGCGCATCAACAAGCAGCCTTACGAGCTTTCGCTGGACACAAGGACGAGTCTGCTGGATGCGCTGCGCGATCATGCCGGCCTTACCGGCACGAAGAAGGGCTGCGACCACGGCCAGTGTGGCGCCTGCACCGTGCTCGTCGACGGAAAACGCGTGCTCTCTTGTCTGAGCTTCGCCGTGATGAACCAGGGCAAGGAAGTGATGACGGTGGAAGGGCTCGCCTCGAGCGACGGCAGGCTGCATCCGATGCAGCAGGCCTTCATCGACCACGACGCCTTCCAGTGCGGCTACTGCACGCCGGGTCAGATCATGTCGGCCATCGGCTGCGTCAACGAAGGTCACGCGAACTCCGAGGACGACATCCGCGAATTCATGAGCGGCAACATCTGCCGCTGCGCGGCCTATCCGAACATCGTCGCGGCGATCGCCCAGGCGCGTGACCAGGCGAGGGGAGCCTGACCATGCGCCCTTTCATCTATGAACGGCCGGCGGACATTTCCGCCGCGGTCGCCATCGCCTCCCGCTTTACGACCGACGACGACCAGCCGACGCGGGCGAACGCGCAATTCATCGCCGGCGGCACCAATCTTGCCGACTACATGAAGCTTGGCGTGGCCGCGCCCGGCCGGCTGCTGGACCTCAACCGGCTTGAGGAGCCGGCGCTCAGGCAGATCCGGGTCAGCGACAACGGCGTCCGCTTCGGCGCCCTGGTGCGGATGGGAGAGGCTGCCGACCATGGCGAAGTCAAACGCCGCTATCCCGTCATTGCCGACAGCCTGAGATTGGCGGCAAGCGGCCAGATTCGCAACATGGCGAGCCTTGCCGGCAACGTGCTGCAGCGAACGCGCTGCGAATATTTCCGCGAGACCTCCTGGGCCTGCAACAAGCGGATGCCGGGCTCGGGCTGCGCGGCGATGGAAGGCTTCAACCGTCAGCACGCGGTGCTGGGCGCCAGCGATGCCTGCATAGCCACCTATCACGGCGATTTTGCCCAGGCCTTGATCGCGCTCGACGCCGTCGTTCGTGCCGAGGGCTCGCGCGGAGCGCGGAAGATTCCCTTCGCCAGGCTGCATCGGCTGCCCGGTGACACGCCGCATATCGAGACCGATCTGGCGGCCGACGAGATCATCACCGCCATCGAGGTGCCCGCCATCCCCTGGGCCACGCGCTCGCGTTACCTGAAGATCCGCGACCGCGAATCCTACGCCTTTGCGCTGGCTTCGGCGGCCGTTGCGCTCGATCTCGACGGCGACAGCGTCCGCGAGGCGCGGATCGCGCTCGGCGGCGTGGCGACCGTGCCCTGGCGCGCCAAGACAGCCGAGGCGGCCTTGCAAGGCAAGAAGCTCGACGAGACATCGGCGGGTGCTGCGGCGGACGCCGCCTTTGCCGATGCCGAACCGCGCCAGCACAACGCGTTCAAGATCGAGCTCGGCAAACGAACGCTGGTGCGCGCGCTGCTCGAAACCCGAGACATGAAGGTGTGACCATGGACGCAGCCGCTCCAAGGCCCAAGGAGAACATGGGCGAACCGCTGCCACGCATCGATGCGCGGCTGAAAGTCACCGGGCAGGCCGGCTATCCGGCTGATTTGCCGGCGGCCAACATCGCCTATGGCGCGCTTGCAACGAGCAGCATCGCCAAGGGCAAGGTGGCCAAGCTTCATCTCGATGAGGCTCGTGCGGTGCCGGGCCTGCTCGATATCGTGACATACGGCGACATGGACAAGGTCGACAGGCCGAAGTTCGGCAATGGCAGTGCAAACTCGATCGGACCGCTGCATGACCGCACGATCTTCCACGATGGGCAGATCATCGCCTTGGCCGTTGCCGAGACATTCGAGGCGGCGGAAGAGGCGGCGCAGTTGATCCACGCCGAGTATGAGGAGGAAAAGCCGACCGCGAGCTTCGACAGTCCGGGCACGAAGACTGTTGATGCTGCCGGAAAGAACCCCATGCACAAGGAGGATGTGAAGGCCGGCGATTTCGACGCCGCCTATGCCGCGGCTCCGGTCAAGATCGACGCGCGCTATTCGACGCCGACCCAGCATCATAATCCGATCGAGCTGTTCTCGACAACGGCGCTCTGGCAGGGCGATCAGCTCATCGTCCATGAGCCGTCGCAGAACGTCACCGGCTGGAAGTCCGAGCTTGCGCGGCAGCTGAAGATCGATCCTGCGAATGTGCGCATCCTCAGTCCCTTCATCGGCGGGGCGTTCGGCTCGAAGGGGCCAATGACGTCACGCACCGCGATCGTCGCCGTTGCCGCCAAGCGTCTCGGCCGGCCCGTGCGTTGCGTTACGAGCCGCATGCAGGCCTTCGGCACCCAGACTTATCGGGCCGAAACCCGCCATCGCATCCGGATCGGAGCGGGCAAGGACGGACGCATCACCGCCTTCGCGCATGAAGGCTGGGAGGTGACGTCGCGTCCGGATGCCTACGTCGTCGCCGGCACTTCGGCTACCGGCCGCATGTACGATTACGGCTCGGTGCTGACCCATGTCTCGCTGGTCGAGGCCGACCGCAACACACCGGGTTATATGCGCTCGCCGCCGGAGACGCCTTACGTCTACGCGCTTGAAAACGCGATGGACGAGATGGCGGTGGCGCTCGGCATGGACCCGGTCGAGTTCCGCCGCATCAATGAGCCCAAGACGGAACCCATCGGGAGGAAGCCCTTCTCCAGCCGCTCGCTGATCCAGTGCTACGAACAGGCGGCCGATGCCTTCGGCTGGGCGAAGCGGGATCCCAAGGTCGGCGCGATGCGCGATGGAGACTGGCTCGTGGGCATGGGCTGTGCCACGGCCATCTATCCGACCGCCGCGGCGCCATGTGCCGCGCGTGTGCGCTTGACGTCCGACGGCGACGTCAGGGTGCAGTGCGGCTCGCACGAGATCGGCACCGGCGTCCGCACCGTGGCCGCCCAGATGGCTTCGGAACGTCTTGGCATCCCGATCGGCAAGGTGAATGTCGAAATGGGCGACAGCAGCCTGCCTCCGGCCCCGGTGTCGGGCGGCTCGATTTCCACCGCGAGCGTTTGCTCGGCGGTGCTCAAGGCCTGCGATGCGATCCGGACGAAGCTTGCCGCGGCCGCGACAGACGAAGGCGCCCCGCTTGCCGGTTCCCACAACGAGGAACTGGACTTCGCCGCTGGAAAGATCGTTGCGAAGGGCGGCGCCTCGGCGAAGATCGAGGATGTCTTCAAGATCATGCAGGTCGGCGCGATCGACGAATATGCCGAGTTCGCGCCCAAGGGCGCGACGCCGGGGGCGCTGAAGAAGCTCTATGCCGGCCTGCCGGAATTCCATGGCGGCGAGCACGATGAGGATTCGGTGAAATACGCCTTCGGCGCGGAGTTCGTCGAAGTCCGCATCAACAGCTACACCAGGGAAATCCGCGTGCCGCGCATCGTCGGCGCCTTCGCGGCCGGCCGCATCATGAACACGCGTACCGCGCGCAGCCAGCTGATGGGCGGCATGATCTGGGGCATCGGCCAGGCGCTGCATGAGGCGACCGAGGTCGACAGGCGCTATGCCCGTTACGTCAACCGCGACCTGCAGGATTACCTCGTGCCGGTCAACGCCGACATCAGGGATTTACAGGTGATCCTGGTCCCGGAGGTGGACCACGCCGTCAATCCGGCCGGTGTCAAGGGCTTGGGCGAACTGGGCAATGTCGGCACGGCCGCCGCCGTCGCCAGCGCGGTCTACCATGCGACGGGCAAGCGCATCCGCGATCTGCCGATCAGGATCGAGCAGCTTATCGCTTGACGATGCCGGCACTGTCGCGACGCCGTCATCGCGCGCAAAACAGCCTGCGGGCCGCAGCGGCGTCGGCGAGGCCGTATCCGAGCCGCTCGACCGCGCTTGCGACCGTCTCGACCAGAGCCGCGTTGCCGCCTGCCAGCCGGCCGTCGGGCAAATGAAAATTGTTCTCGAAGCCGACCCGCACATGGCCGCCCAGCAATGCGGCCGCGACGACGCAGGCAGCTTCAAGCTTGCCGAATGCGCACACGCTCCAGTTGGAGAATTGCGGCGCGCCGGGCACGAGGAAAGGCAGCAGGTCCGCAGGCCGCGAGGTCTGCGAAACGGTGTAGCGTCCGAGCACGTGGAGGACCGGGATGTCGGTCCAAGGCACCGAGCCGCGCTTGATCATGCCGGCCAGGCGAACGGCTTCTGAAGGATCGTAGAGGATGATCTGCGGCAGCGCGCCGTGTTCCTTCATCCAGTCCAGCAGATCGGCGAAGGCCGGCTCCGAGGCGGCATCAGGCGCAAATTCCCGAAGCGCCAGTGAGGCTGCCTCGGGCCTCACCGCTTTTAGGACCGCCGCCTGTTCCGCCGGGCCGTAGATGCCAAGCGCCTCGGTGGTGATCTGGATTATCAGACGCTCGCCGACTTCCGCGCGGATCGCCGCGATGGCCTGTCTGTAGGCATCGGCGTCGAGCAGGTGGCGCCCCGTCAGGCCGGCGTATGTGCACATGGATCATGGCCGCGCCGGCCTCCAGGCACTCGGCGGCCGTACGCGCAAGTTCGGCCGCCGTCAGCGGTATTGCCGGATGATCGGCTTTCGTGCGCCGGCCGCCATTCGGCGCCACGGCAATTACGACTTCGCGCGGCGCATCAGCTCTCATTTCGCATCTCGATCGGGTTATGATCCATTCCAGTCGGTTTCTACAGCGCGGTCATAGCAGCATTCGACGAACAACCCGGCACGGTTTTGCGAGGCGCAAGGTTGCGGGCGCGAGGTTCGGCGGCTATGCCGGACCCGACATCCCCTGACGAGAAAGGCAGAACCGATGAACGTCCTTTCCACCTCCAAATCGCATGGCGGCATCCAGGGCGTCTACTCGCACGCCTCGGAGACCTGCGCCTGCGACATGACCTTTGCCGTCTTCGCGCCGCCCCAGGCCGCGAAGGGTCATGTGCCGGTGCTCTGGTATCTGTCGGGCCTCACCTGCACCCATGCCAATGTCATGGACAAGGGCGAATACCGGCGTCTGGCGGCCGAGCTGGGCCTCGTCATCATATGCCCCGATACCAGCCCGCGCGGCCCCGATGTTCCGGACGAAAAGGACAATTGGCAGTTCGGCTGCGGCGCCGGCTTCTACGTCGACGCCACCCAGGCGCCTTATGCGAAAAACTACCGCATGCATTCCTACGTCACCGAGGAACTGCCGGCGCTCGTCGCCGCCAATTTCCCCGTCGACATGTCGCGCCAGTCTATCTTCGGCCATTCGATGGGCGGCCACGGCGCGCTGACGATCGCGCTGAAGAACCCCGGGCGCTTCCGGAGCTGCTCGGCCTTCGCGCCGATCGTGCAGCCGACGACGGCGGGCTGGTCGCGGCCGGCGTTCGAAAAATATCTCGGGCCGGACGAAAAGAGCTGGCGCGCCTACGATGCCACGCTGCTGATCGAGGACGGCCATCGTTACGGCGAATTGCTGGTCGACCAGGGCACCGCCGACGGCTTCCTCCAGGACGGCCTGCGTCCGTGGCTGCTCGAAGACGCCTGCGGGAAGGCGGGCATCGCGCTGACGCTGCGCATGCAGGAAGGCTACGACCATTCCTACAACTTCATCTCGACCTTCATGGACGACCACCTGAAGTGGCACGCAGCGCGGCTGGCATAGGCAACCCAACGCCCGGGGAAGCCCTTAAGCTGAGGTCGGATGCCCGCGACGCAATCCGGCAGTCCAACGCGTCCGATCATTGCGGCCTCCACGCCTCTGGAGTATTTTAGAACTTGGTTGGATGAGACGCATGCTTGCTGTCGTTATGCATGCGGTCTGCTCCGGTCCCGGCAGATTGTGAACTCTTTAACAGACCTCGACGCCGCAAGCTGCATTGCTGTGGCCGACAGGTCATAGCAGTTAAGGATTTGCCATGCTGCGATGCTGCGCGTTCCTTGCAGCCTTGATCCTCGTGGGCTTCGCGACGCTCGATGCTCACGCCGATCGCAGGGTTGCCTTTGTGATCGGCAATTCCGAATACCGCGACATCCCGGCCCTCAAGAACCCGGACAAGGATGCCGAGGACGTCTCGAACACGTTCCGTCTTGCCGGCTTCGACGTGTTCGTCGCCAAGGATCTCACCAAGCTTCAGTTCGAGGAGCAGTTCCGCAACTATCTTGCCGCGGCGGACGGCGCCGATCTCGCCGTCGTCTATTATTCCGGCCACGGCTTTCAGATCGGCGGCGAGAATTTCCTGATTCCTGTCGACGCCTCGTTGAAGGCCGCGGCCGACATCGAGGTCCAGGCCATCAAGCTCGACGATGTGCTGGAGCAGATGCGCTCGAAGTCGAAGATCCAGGTGATCATCCTCGATGCCTGCCGCAACAACCCGTTTCCGCGCAAGGACTATTGGCTGCGCGACCAGCTGATCGCGGCGGGCGGCACCGGCCTTGCCCAGGTGAAGAGCTCTCTGAACACGCTGATTGCCTTCGCCACCGAACCGGGGGCGGTTGCCTTTGACGGCACCGGCGACCTCAGTCCCTTCTCGTCCGCCTTCTCCCGCCGCGCGCTGGCGCCGAACCAGGAGATACGCGCGGTGATGGCCGCCGTTCGCCGCGACGTGGTCGAGGCAACGAAGGGCAAGCAGGTTCCCTGGGAGAATTCCTCGCTGATCGACGAGGTGGTGCTGATGCGCCGTGCCAGCCGCCCGGCATTGCCGCCGGTGCTGGAAAAAGTCGTGCCGTCGGGCGTCGGCCCTGTTGCGCTGGACCTGCCGGAGCCGGTCGATGTCGACGGCGGCACCGTCACCATCAGCATCGAGAGGCCACCGGTGCTTGGACGCCTGGTGCTCGACGGCAAGCCTGTCGCCACCGGCGAGCCGATCGCCGGCAAGGACCTGCCGCGCCTTGCGATGGACGTGCCAAAGGGCACGGGCGCGCAGGAAGAGGTCGACATGCTGGCCTATGCCACGCGCGACAATTGGGGCGGCAAATCCCAGGGCATATTGGTCTTCCGGGTCAAGAACGGCGAGGGCGCCGCGGGCCAGCAGCTCGTGGCCTCGCTCGAGGCCGAGCAGAAGCAACAGGTGCTGGAGCGCGGCATCCACATCACTGGCGCCGCCGAGGCCATCGAGAAGCGCGACATCAGCGTCCCGGTTGGCGTCGGCCCGGTGCCGCTGAAGCTGGATTTCCCGACCAAGGACCCTGCCGTCAGCCTGAAGCTCGCGAGCTATCCGGCAACGGGAACGCTGTCGCTGCCGGACCGGACCCTGTCGCCCGATTCCAGCCTGATGGCCGATGAAGTCGACCATTTGCGCTACGAACCGCAGATCGGCGCCGACAAGCCATTGATAGTCGGCCTCGAAATCAAGGCCGGCAACGCGTCGCCCAAGCCGGCGACGATGAAGTTGTCGCCGAGCGTCGAGCCCTGTGACAGGGAAGCCGGCGAGCCGCTCGACCTGCAGGGCGTCGTTCCGGGCCTGCTGCCGAACGAAATCAGCAGCAACGCCGTGGACGTCTGCCGGGCGGCCGTGAAGGCCTATCCGGACGTCGCCCGCTTCCGCTATGAGCTCGGACGGGCGCTGCTTTCGGTCGGCAAGGTCGACGAGGCCAGGAAGGCGATCCAGGAGGCCGCCGACAGGGGGCATGTCCGCGCCGTGTTCGAGCTTGGCTACCTCAACGCGACAGGAACGGGAATGCCCGCCAACCGCAAACAGGCCAATACCTTTTACGCGGCAGCGTCGGACAAAGGCGATCCCTACGGGATGACGTCATGGGGCCGCGCTTTGTTCAACGGCTACGGCGTCGAGCGTGACACCGGCAAAGGGCTGGACCTGCTGCTCAAGGCGGCGGCGATGGGCCACACCTACGCCATGAACGATCTTGCCGCGATCTTCACGGAAGGTCGCAACGGCGTGCCTGCCGATCCAGCCCGTGCCGTTGCCTTCCTTAAGGCTGGCGTCGAGCGGCAGGACATGTATTCGATGAACCTGCTTGGCCGAAATTATCTGGCGGGCACCGGAGTCGAGAAGGACCCGAAGCAGGCGCAGGCACTGTTCCAGAAATCCATGGATCTCGGCCAGCCCTACGCTCCCGGCAGCCTGGCGCGCATGTACAGGGACGGCGTCGGCGTGCAGCAGGATCTTGCCGAAGCGCAAAGACTGTTCGAGCTGGCGACCGATCGAGGCGATCAGTCCGCCGCGTATGACCGCGCGGCGCTTGAGATGCAGAGAGGCGACAAGGCGGACCAGGCCGTGGCCGTCCGCTACCTTGCTTTCGCGGCCGCGCTCGATCTTCGCAACGAAATTCCGGATGCAAAAAACACGCTGACGAAATTCGGAGCCAAGGCGAAGACGGCGGCTCTGAAACAGATGCGTGGGGAACTCAAGTCGAAGATACCGGCGGAAGGCTCGTTGGACGACCAACTGGTCAAGATGGCCAGGGCAATCTGGGAACAAGCCAATCCGCGTCGGGACTTGTTCTGATCAACAGGGAGGCAATGGTGGGCAGGGCATTGAGACAGGCGATCGTCGGAACAACTCTCGCCATCGTTTTGGCGGCGCTCATGGGCTGTACGTCCTTGTTGCCGCCCAAACCGGAGCCGACGCCGGTGGTAGCGAAACCTCAGGCGAAAGTCGTTCGCACGACGACGACGCCAAAGGTCGTCAAGCAAAAGAAGGTCACAGCCAAGAAACTGATCAAGCCTGCGCAGAATCCAACCGCGCCCGTCATTGCGCCCTTGGGCGGAGGTAGTGGTGGAGGTGGAGGCGGAGGTGGAGGCGGTTGGGGATAAGCGCTCTATTGCAGCGAATGCCGCTTGCGCACGACAGATGCGGTCACATCGTTTGGTGCTGACTGGAACCGCTCGCCAAGCAAGGGCAAGTGCTCTATGCTACTCCCACGTGCCGGTATCGATATAGGGTTGTCCTTGGGGGGCGTTCCATGGTCGAAGTCGTCGCATTCTGGCGGACTATGCGGTTGCAAACCGCCGTGCAGGTCGCGGGTTTCATCGTCGCCGCGCTGTTCGCTTTGCTGCTGTTCGAACCGCCGGCCGCCAACGCTGCGCCGAACTGGACGCTCGATCCCTCCGCTTCGGTGCTCACCTATCAGTCGGTCAAGAAGAACACGATCGTCGAGACCAACAAGATCAGGAACATCACCGGCACGCTGAGCTCGGCCGGTGATGCCAAGATCAGCTTCGACCTCAATTCGGTCGATACCGGCGTCGACCTTCGCAACGTCCGCATGCGCTTCCTGTTCTTCGAGACCTTCAAGTACCCGACGGCCGAATTGACAGCGAAGGTGGACCCTGCCGCATTCGCCGACTTGCCTACAAAACGCAGGATCAAGGCGACCTTGCCCTTTCGCCTCAGCCTCCATGGTGTCGACAAGGACCTCGAAGCCAGCATCGTCGTCACCATGATCAGCGACTCCCAGGTCTCCGTCGCCTCGGAAGCGCCCGTCGCGGTCCATGTCGAGGATTTTGGCCTGCTTCCCAACGTCGACAAGCTGCAGCAGGCGGCCAATGTGACCAACATCGTGCCGACCGCCTCGGTTTCCTTCGATTTCGTCTTCACCGCCGATGGCAGCAAGCCGGCCGCGGTCCAGACGGTCGCGGCAAGTGCCGCCGACGTCGGGCCGGTCGCCACCGATGCCGCCAAATCGAATTTCAGCGACGAGGAGTGCCTGAACAGGTTTGCCGTGCTCTCGCGCACCGGCGCCATCTACTTCCGGCAGGCGAGCGCGAGGCTCGATGCCAAGAGCCGCCCGCTGCTGGCGGAGGTCGAAGGCGTCGTCGGCAAATGCCCGGCCCTCAAGGTCGAGGTTTCGGGCTACACCGATTCCGACGGATCGCCCGAGGCCAACAAGGCGCTCTCCGAACGGCGGGCGCAGGCGGTCGCCGACGCGCTGGTCGCCGACGGCGTGCCGCGCAACCAGATCAGCGCCGCCGGCTATGGCGAGGAACGGCCTGTCGCCGCCAACGATACGCCCAAGAACAAGGCGCTCAACCGGCGGATCGAGTTCTCCGCCACCAAGCTCGCGAACTGAGGTCGCGGGTGAGCCCCGATCGGATCGCCCGCTGCGGCCGCCTGTTTCGCGCCGTCGGGATCGCTGTGCTTGCCGTGTTCCTGACTTTGACCGCCGCCATCGCCGAACGCCGCGTCGCGCTGGTGCTCGGCAACTCGCAGTATCAGCACGCGGCGCCGCTCACCAACCCGGTGCGCGACGCCCAGGCCATGGCCGCGCGCCTGCAGGACCTGGGCTTCGAGGTGGTTTCCGGCTACGACCTCAGCAAGCAGCAGACGCAGACCACCGTCGCTCAGTTTGCCAAGCAGGTGCGCGGCGCCGACATCGCGCTCTTCTTCTATGCCGGCCATGGCCTGCAGGTCGCGGGTAAGAACTACCTGCTTCCCGTCGATGCCGCGCTGGAGGACGAAACCTCGCTCGATTTCGAGGCCGTGTCCGTCGATTTCGTCCTGCGCCAGATGTCGCGCGAGACCAGCATCAGGCTGGTGTTCCTGGATGCCTGCCGCGACAACCCGCTGGCCGAAGTGCTGGCCAAGACCGCCGGCGTCAAGGGCGCGGCCAGCGGCCTTGCCGAAATCCCGATCGAGAATGGCGGCGCCGGCACGCTCGTCGCCTTCGCCGCCAGCCCTAACCAGCTTGCCTTTGACGGATCGGGCGAGCACTCGCCTTTCACCGCGGCGCTGATCCAGCATATCGGCGAATCCAACGTCTCCATCACCGAGGCGATGAACAGGGTGACCAGCGACGTCTTCAAGGCGACGGCCGGCAAGCAGCGCCCTTGGCTCAACGTCTCGCTGACCACCGAGGTCGTCCTGCACAAGGTCGATCTCAATGCGCCGCTGATCGTTGGCGAAGCGAGCGCCCCGAAGGCCGAAGGCGGTTCCGATACGCGCAACACTGGAGCCGCGCCGGGCCAGACCGACGATCAACTGGCTCTCAACGTCCTGCGCCAGAAGATCCCGAAACTGGCGACGGACGAACCGATCCTTTTCGATCATCCGATCGAGTTCGGCGACCCGGTCATCGACGGCAAGAGCATCGCCCAGCTGATCAAGGGCAAGCCGCTGTTCAGTCCGGTGGAGGGCCTCGACAAGTCAGTCTGGGAAGGCAAGCACTGCGACGGCTGCCACCAATGGAACGAGGCCCGGCTGTGCGAGCAGGCGAAGAATTTCGCCGCCAACGATGTCTCGGTGCTGCGCCTGCAGCACCCGCTGGGAACCCGCTTCAAGGTGGCGCTGGCGAAGTGGGCGCAAGGCGGCTGCAAGTAAGCGGCGCCACCTCCACCCGTAACCCTTCGAATTTTCCATACGCGGCAGCCGCTAAAGCATGTCTCCCGAAAGTGGGAACCGGTTTCGGGATAAAGACATGCGTAAAATCAAAAACCTAAAGCGCATGGAGCGAATCTGAAAGATCGCGACGCGCTTTAATAGACGTCGGCCGATTGCTGCTGCGCCTCCATCTCCGCCATCTGGATGCCCATCTCTACGAAGGCCGAAAGGACGGCGAGGCGGTCCGCGAGCGACACCCGCGCAAGCCCTGCCAGAATCCCTGCGCTTACGGCATGGGCGGTCGGAAATCCGCCCGCGGCCTGATCGATGACCGAGCCGCTGTCGCGCCAACCCGCCGCCAAAGCGAGCCAGGAAACAGGCGTCACCGGCGGCACTTCCACGGCCTGGGCTACCGCTGTGCGATGGTTGGGATTACCGGGTTCGCCGACCCAGTCGCGGACGACCGCCAGCAATTCGAGGTCCCGGTCGCCGAGGAGTTCGGCAAGGTTGCTCAGGCACTCATGCGCCCACCAGACCGCGGCCCGCTCCGGCAACAGATAGGCACAGAAGGTGATTGCCTCCTCCGGCACGCGCCCGGCCAGCAGCGTACGGCAAAACTCGATCGAAGGCTGATCGGTTGGGGGCGCTTTCATGTCCTGGGCGACGGCAGGGCAAGCGCTGAACAGATCCCGCGCCGTCCTGAACCGGAGCCCCCTCGCCATGGCTGCCACGCCCTCACTAGGAATAAGGTACTGAAGCCCCGGCGGAGGCGTTGGTCAAGCTTTAGCTTTAGCAAACGGCGGGCGCTCTCAACGTGTGTTTGTTCACAGACAATCGACGCGAAATTTGATATTGTCCACGCTGGTGCATGTCGCCCAAAACCGTGCAGCGGTTTCGGGGAAACGATGGGCATGAAATGAGGGCTTGAAGCGCGGCGCCCGAACAGGTTTCGACGCGACACGCTTTGACGAGATCCGCTCAAACAGGGAGTAACGGTCATGCGGTGGGCCTGCTCAGCCTTTGCATTGGCGGCCGTGCTTTTTTCGACGCACGTTTCCGCTGATCCGCTTCAGAAATCGGAAGACATCGTGAAATTCTTCACCGGCGCGGGCAATCTCGGCGCATCGCGCGGGATTTGCGTCGGCACAGAGGAAGAGTGCAAGAGCAAGAACGAAAAGAACGCGGCCCCCAACAAGACCGGGCTCGATATGATGATCAATTTCGGGCTGGATTCGGCCCAGCTCGACCAGACGGCGCGCGCGGAACTCGACGAGTTCGCCAAAGCGTTGAAGGACAACCGGCTGAGCACGTTCAGCTTCGTCGTCGAAGGCCATACCGATGCTTCCGGCCCGGACCGCTACAATCAGGATCTGTCGCAAAGAAGGGCGCAGTCGGTGGCCGCCTTCCTGACGGCGAATGGCGTTCAGGCCGCACGGCTCGAGGCGATCGGCCTTGGCAAATCGCATCCGCGCGTCGCCAACCCCTATGATCCGGTCAACCGCCGGGTCGAGATGCGGATCAGGACGGAATAAGCCGCCGGCACAAAGCGCCAATCGGTACGCAGCAATCGACGGGAGCCCGGTCTCACTAAGCCGGGCTCCCCTTTTTTCAGGGCTTGTCCAGCGCGCCGCCCACCGCGCCATGATGGAATCTGGCGCGCCGAGCCGACACCAACGGCGCGCCGGCCAAGCTCACGGCGACGGGCACGTTCAAAGCGTGGCCTGGATCGAGTCGATGAGGGCCGTGACGGCCTGTTTGTATTTCTCGAATTCCGGGGAGGTCTGCCGGATTTGCGTCGTGGTCGTCTGCTGGCCTTGCTCGGAGGCGAGGCGGGTCACCTTTTGGCCCATCTTCCGCTCGGCCCAGTCGATGACATAGCCGGTGGTCTTGCCGGTGAGGAACGGATTGGCCTGGATGACGGCCGATCCCAGCACGGCGTTCAGTTGCGCCGAACCCGGAGCCGCCAGAACCTGGGCCGCGCCTTCCATGCCCAGGAAATGGCAGAGATAGAGCCGCCCGGCGGTGATCTGGTGGCCGCGCGCGCGAAGATAGGCTTCGCCCTCGCGTGCCAGGTTGCGCACCATCTCGCGCGAAAGCGTGGCGTCGTAGCGAAGCGCGAGCAGGTCGGCCGTCGACAGCGTGCGGGCAAGATCCGGCCGATAGGTGTTCATCATCCGGATCCAGGTCTTGGTGATGAACTGGCCGGCGCCGGTCGCCGAGGACAGCGGGTTCTTGGCCCGCGCGCTGCCGCCGCTTTCGACATGGACGATGCGTTCGGTCAACGTCTCGACGGCGGAATCGCCGGAACCGCCGGAGGCATAAGTGGCAACCGCGGTGACCGTCCCCAGCGGATCGATCGCTTCGCCGTTCTGGTAGAGTTCGAAATGCAGATGCGGGCCGGTCGAGAGCCCTGTGGTGCCGATATAGCCGATGACGTCGCCGGCCTTGACCTTGGTGCCGACGCCGCTTGCGATGGCGAATTTTTGCATATGCGCGTAACGCGTCTCACGGCCGTTGGCATGCGCGATCTTGACCAGATTGCCATAGCCGCCGCCATCGCCCTGGAAGCTGATTTCGCCGTCGAAGGCCGCCATGATCGGCGTGCCGACCGGCGCGGCCCAGTCGACCCCCTTGTGGATGCGAACGGTGCCCAGGATGGGATGCTTGCGCGGGCCGAAGGTCGACGTCATCACCCCGGCGACCGGTGTGACCATGCCGTTGGTCACGGTCAGCGAACGAACCTCGTCATTGCCCGTGACGCATGCGAACTGGCCGTCGCTCTGCTGGTAGACGAAACAGTCGAGGGTCTTCTCCGTGCCCTGGACGCCGACATAGAGGACCCGTCCGGAGATCTCGCTTTGGCCGCGCGGCGTCTGCGAATAGATCAGCACCAGGCGCTGGTCCTCGCTGGCGAAGGCGTCGAGGTCCTGTCCCCGCGACAGATACATGATCGCCTCGCCGATCACGCTGGTCGGAACCTTGTTGCGCGCGGCCGTCGAATAGATCGCGTCGAGCAGGCGGTACTGTCGCTTGGGTCCGCCCTGGTCGGAAGCGCCGGAATAGTTGAACAGGTCCTCGCGCACCCACGGGTCGACGCCCGACACGAAGGCGCCTGCAGCGTTTCGCGTCAGCGTTCCGACATAGACGTTCCTGGCATAGATCGAGACCTGCATCAGCGACATGGCCGTCGTCTCGCGGCTCGGCCTGAAGCCGCGCATGGCCACCACATAGCCCGCCTCCAGGCCGTCGCGGTTGAACAGCGTCTTCAGCGCCTCGCCGGCGAGCTTGGCGTCGTCGGCGGAGAAGTGCGCGTCGGCGACGACGCTGTCCAGGCTTCGGTCGTTGAGGATTTTTACGAACGTATCCTCGGTCGCCTCGAAGCGCTGGTATTCGCTGGTGACGGTGGCGACGGTCGTGTTGTTCTCGATCTCGGTCTTCTTGAAGGCGGGAAGGGCGGCTTCGCCCTGATCGACAGTTTCGCCCCAGCCGGCCTCCGGATCGCCGGCATCCGCCTTGGGCGCAGAGGCGGCAGGCGCTTCGCTCTCGTCGGGCGCCGGCTGCAGATCGTTTTCCAGATCGCCCTGCTGGTCGTCGGTTGCGGCCGGAGCAAGCGGGGTGGCCTGCTGATCGTCAGGCGCTGCCGCTGAGGCTTTCGGCGCGATCTGCCGCTGCGCCTGGAAGAAGGCGAAATCCTCTTGCGTCGATGGGATCGTCGTCATGAATTTTTCGCTGGCGCTCAACATGACGTCGGAGAGGATTTCGATCTGCGGCGAGGCGCCGGAACCGTCGAGCTCGGCCGGACGCGCGACGGTGTGGCCCTTCGTTGCGGTGTCGGCGTCGGGCGCAAGCGTGATCCACATCGGGTCTCCGGCGAGGTCGATGATGGCCGGCACATAGACCGACGCGTCGGGCGGCACGTCTTCCATGCCCTCGACCGGGTGCAGTTCCTCGTCCTCGTCGCCGAACGACCAATAGTCCTTGGTAAGGTAGAAACCCGTCGCGATCGAAACGACGGCGAGCGCGGCCAGGCTCGAAAGGACCCAGAGCCAGAGCTTGCGCCGGCGCTCGGCCAGGCGCGCCTGCTTCTTCAATTTGAAGCTCGTGTCGATGCTGTGCGTCACGGGCTGGTTCCGGTCAGGAAATAGGTCCAGCGCACCTGCTCCTGCGTATCGACCTCGACGAAGCGCGCCGCGATATGGCCGCGCTGCCAGCACTCGTCGATGCCGCGGATCGAGAAGCGGCGCCGATCGATGCACATCTCGGTCGATCCGGCGAGGATCGCGTGACCGAAGACGTCGGTCGCGTAGATGTAGATGTAGCGGTTGGTCAGCTCCTCCCGGATGACGTTGACGCATTGGTTGGCGCCGATGGTCCACCAGCCGTCGGTCTGGTCGGCATCGTCGACTTTCTGTCCGACGGCGAGGTTGACGACGTCGAGCGTCTGGTTGCAGACGGTGAATTCGGCATGCGCCTTACCGGTCAGGAAGATCGAGAGCAGTACCGCGCCGAGAAGGGCTGCAAGTCTCATGCGGTCATGCGGAATGAGCCGTCCACGCGTCCTGCGTGGTGATGGCTCGAACAATGAACGCGGTCGGCGGAGTTCCATCGGCGTCCATGTCTATCCGCCAAGCCGGAAATACTTGGCGGTGGCGGAGAATTGGGAACCGTCGGCCTCGATCTCCTCGAGGATCTTGGGCAGCAGTTCCGAGGCCGGCGTCGGCCGCGAGAACATCGCGGCCTGGATATCCTGAGGTCCGGTGATTACCAGCATGATCTGCGGCAAGGCCTTGCCGGCCGCCTTGTCGGCGGTGCTGAGACCGATCGGAATGCTGAAAGTCGCCTTGTCGAGTTGCGCCACCATGCGGTCGTCGAGGTTGAAGGCAATCCCCTTGTGATCGATCAGCATCACGTTGGAGACGAGCCCGCCGCGCGTCACCAGCGTGCCGCTGATCGGCGAGCCGTCCGGCACGGACGTCCGGTCGAGGACGAGCTGCGGCCGCTCTGTCCCGCTGCGGTCGAGGAAGCGCAGGAAATTGGTCACCTCGCATTGCGGCTGGTCGATGAGGCGCACGCTGATGTCCGGCTCGAGGTGGAACCGCGACTGGAAATCGTTGAGCATCTGCTCGAAGGGCTGCACCGCGGTTCCGAAGCCTTCGATCGTGGCGGCGCTGTCCGTTGCCGATGTCAGGCTCGCGTAGAAGCAATCGCCGCCGCTGAAGTCGCGCACCCAGGAGGCTCGCTGAGCCAGCTCGTCGTTTTTGTTTGCCGGCGGCGGAACCTGCGGCTTGGGCAGGTTTATGGCGACGTCCGTATCCTGAGGTTGCTTGTTGGCAGCCGATGGTTGCGGCAGTGGTGCCGGTTGCGTCGATGCGCTCGGCGTTGCCGGTTTGCTGGCTGGTTCGGGCGCTGTCGACAGCGGCGAAGCCGGTGCCTGGTTTTGGTTTTCCGTGACTTGAGGCGCCGGCGTTTTCGACTTCGACAATTTGGACAGTGCGTCGACGAGGTCCGACGCGCTGGGCTTGGCCGCCGGCGGTTTTGCTTCCGACGCCGGAGTGTTTTCCGCTGTCTGGTTCGGCTTGACCACCGGCACCTCGCCAGCTGGTTGCGACGGTTTTTGGTTTTCCGCGGCCTTCGGCGGAGGCGCCGGTGATTTCCCTATTGGCGGCTGCGTGGGTTCGGCCTCTGCCGGCTGCGAGGCTTGCATCTGGTTGTTGTTGGCGGGACCCTCCGGAACGGCAGGCTGCGTTGGCTCCGGTGTCTGCTCTGTCTCGGCTTGCGTCTGTTTCTGGACGGTCTTGTCCTGCGGTTGCGGCAGAGCCGGGGCGACGGGCTTTGCCGGCTCAACGGCGGCAGAACTGTCAGCCTTCGGTGCTTTCGGCTGAGACTCGGCCGGCGCTTGCGGCTGAGGTTTCGGGGTCTCCGGCTGAAGCTTGCTTGCCTCTGCTACCGGCTGGGGCGCTTCCGCCGCGGGTTTTGCCGCCGGCTTCGGCGTAAGAGGCTCGGGCTTTTCCACGGCGGCCGGTGGCGTCAAGGCGCCGCTGAAATAGACGCCAGCCCCCGCCAGGACGGCCAGTACCGCGACGCCGCCCGCGATGGCCGGGATCCGCGAAGGCTTTCGCTCGGCGGGTCGCGTCGGTGCGCTGGCCGGTGCAGCCGGCGGCGAAGGCCGCGGCCCCGACAGATGCGCCGGCCGCACATGCGGGACGAAGCGTTGTTCTCCGGGCACGGTCGAAGGCGGGGGGCCGGAGTTCGGCAGCGCGGTCCATCCGGCGCGCGGCAGGCCCGAGCGCTCGCGCGGGGCGAAAGACGCGGGCGGCGGCAAGGTCGCGTCGAAATCTTCGTCGCGCGTCGCCCTGGCGATCTCGGCCATGCTCGCCGGCCGGTCTCGAGGATCCGGCTGCAGCATCGCTTCGATGAGGGCGCGGAAATCGAGGTCGATATCCGACAAATCCGGCACGGCCCGCCGCTTTTCGACCACCTCGAACTGCGAGCCGCTCATGTCGAGCGGCTTTCCGCGCAGCGCGGCGGCCAGAACCAACCCGAGGCTGTAGATGTCCGACTGCTCGCTGACCTCGCCGCCATAGAGGCCGAGCTGTTCCGGCGAAACGTAGTTGTATTTGCCGGCAAACTTTCCCCCGATCAGCGTCTCGCCGCCGACAGTCGCCGAACGCGCTATGCCGAAGTCGATGATTTTCGCCCGATCGACTCGGCCGCCCGGCAGGATGATGTTGTCGGGCGAGAGATCGCGATGGACCGCGCCGGCCTGATGCACGGCGCTCAGGCCGGAGGCGAGGCGATGGCAAAGCCTGCGCACGTCCGGCGGCGACATCGGGCCGCGCCGCATGACGTCGAACAGCGACTGACCGTCCACGAACTCCATGGCAAGGTAGGGACGACCGATCCCCGGATCGATGGTGAAGACGTGGTATCGCACCACCGCGTCATGCGACAGATGGTTGAGGATCGACGCTTCCTTGCGGAACAGGGACAGGATCGTCTGGTCGCGGGCGAATTCGGGCAGCACGATCTTGATCGCGACATGGTCGCCGGTCTGGATGTTGTGGCCGCGATAGACCTCGCCCATGCCGCCGGAAGCTATCCTCTCGTCGAGCTCGTAGATGCCGCTGAGCTGCGTGCCCACGCCCGTAAAGGCCAGGTTCGGCGAAATCCGCGTCTTGTCGTCGTCGCTCATCTGCCTCAGCCTTCCGCCTTGGACCGATCTGCATGGCGCGGCTGTCCGTCGCGCCCGTCGCCGACCCTCACCAGCACGACGGTGACATTGTCCGTTCCGCCGCGCGCCAGCACCATCTCCAGCAGCTTCTCGCACGCCGCCTGTGGTGGCCCTGAGTTGACCGCCGCTTCGATCTCGGCGTCGTTGACATGCGCGGTCAACCCATCGGTGTTCAGAACGAAAACGTCGCCAGGCATCAGCTCGCCTTGCTGGAAATCGATCACGAGCTCGTCGCTGACGCCGACGGCATGCGTGATCACATTGCGGCGCGGCCAGGCGAGGGCTTCCTCCGCGCTGATCATGCCGCGATCGAGAAGCTCCTGCACTTCGGTATGATCCCTCGATATCTGCGAGATCGCACCGCCGCGGACCAGATAGATGCGGCTGTCGCCGGCCCATAGGCCCGCGAACCGCCCGTCCATCGCGAGCAGCGCCGCGAATGTGGAGCCGATGGTGATGCCGCGCGACCGCGAGATGTTGCGGATCTCGGTGTTGGCGCGGCTCAGCCGATCCTCGAAGCGCGCGCGCAGGTCCGGTGCCGAACTTGCGATGCCGATCGTGGCGAGATGATCGACGATGCTGGCCGAAGCGACCTCGCCGGCCTCGTGTCCGCCCATCCCGTCGGCCACCACCCAAAGGCCGGTCCGTGGCTCGACGAGATAATTGTCCTCGTTGTGGTCGCGCACGCAGCCCTTGTGGCTGACGGCGAAGCTTTCCATGGGAAGGGCGACAGTGCTCAATTTGCCACCAAGCGCTTCGCGAGCGTCCTCTGTGACGAACCTTGGGCCGCGTGCCCAGTCCACTCTGCCACAAGCGCATCCATTAGAGTACCGAAATGAAGGCCGGGGCTGGTGCTGCTCTGGAACGCCGCCATGTCAGAATGCCTTCGGACAGCTGAACCCGGACAGCGCCGGCAACAGGAGGGGATTGGCGGCCGAGCCGGTCTGCAGCGTGTAGGCGACGTCGCGCCCGCCGATCACGAAGCGCGCTTCGGTATTGCCGCCATTGCTGGTGACGCTCGCCTTGTCCATGAGGCGCTTCAGGGCCCATGGCCCTTCGAATTTGAGGACGGATTCGCGGCCCGGCATTTCCGGCGTTAGGCTTAGGCTCGCCGAGCCCGAAGCGGCGCCGCTCGGCCATGTCACCGTGCTCGGCGCGTTGCCGGCCTGCGCGCTCTGGACGGTCTGCCCGTCGACATCGAGCACCGCGCCGTCGGCCTCGCTGTTCAGCGAGGTGGGCGTGAAAGTGATCGAGACGAGCGGCGTCGAACCGCCGGACGGGAAGAAGGCGCTGCGGATTTCCGCCGCCGACTGGAACGCCTTCAAGGTCGACTTGGCGAGCTCGCGGCCGGCGCGCGCATCTTGCTTCCAGGTCCAGTCGTGACCCGTCATGTCGATCATCGGCGCCAGGTTCTGCGCGAAGAACCGGTCCATCACGCCACCCGGAGCGAACAGCTTGGCGAAATCCGCCATCGAGATGTCCTCCGTGCCGTCGCTTGCGAAGGGATAGTGACCGTTGACGGCTTCCTCGCAGGGGCGAGTGACCGTCTCGTCGAGCGTTTGGTTGAGATTGGCGACCGAGGTCTCGGCCACGTTGCCCTCGAACTCGTCCGCCGCCGCGTCGACCATGCGCGCGAGCTGCTTGGGCAGGCGCGAGGCATTGGCGCGCATCGTCGAGATCTGCAGCTTCAAATTGGCGTTGACGCGTTCCGTCTGCGCGGGGACGTCCGCCGCCAGCTTCACGCTCTGGTAGATGTCGTGGAAGTTCTGCGTCAGCGCATCGAGCGGGCGGCGCCCGCCGGAGCCGCTTACCAGCGCCTGGAACGGCCTGAACTGCGCTTCCACAGTGGCGCCGGCGTTCAGTGTGGCGGGCGAGTTTGTCCCGGCGCGGCTTTGCGACTTGCCGCCGGCGATCTGCAGGCCGATGCGGGCCAGGCCCTTGGCCATAACAGCCGGGTCCTGCTGCGCCGCGCCGGTCTCGCCTTCGGAGGCGGCGCTGTCTTTCGTCAACGCGGTTTCATCGGCGATCGCCGTGAACAGCCGGTCGAGAGGCGAGCCCGGCGACGCGGCGGCCGACAGCGCGATATATTGCGGCTTGTCCTTGAGCATCGCCTTCAACTTCAGCTGGTCGAGCGCGCCGGTCCAGGCGGAAGCGAATTCCTTGCCGTAGCGGTCGATGAGCTCCGGGCCGAGCTGGGGCAGGTCCTGGTCGATGCTGCCTTGCTCGCCGCCGCCGCCGAGGACCCATTGGTCGTCGACCAGCATTTGCGCCATGCGGGAAAGCTGCGGCAGATAGAAGCCGTTGAAACCCGCCTTGGTGTAGAGGCCGGGAACGTTAAGGTCGGAGAGCTCGCTGCCATCCATGCGCTCGAACAGGAGCTGCGCTTCCGGACCGGCCTTCGCGGAAACGGAAAAGTCCTGGAGCCGTGCCGCGTAGACCGCCGACCTGATCAGCGCCGACGCGCGGTCGGCAAGGCTCATGCGCCCGAGCGAGCGTTGCGCCGCCTCGACCAGCGGCTGGTTGAGCTCGAAGACCGGGTCGTAGGCGTCGTCGAGCGTGAGCATCGCGCGCAGATGTTTTTCGAGCTGCGCGCGGCCCTCGCGGTTGTTCTCGCCCGGGTAGCGGTTTTCCTCCCAGTCCTGCCTCATCCAGGACACGATCAACTCGTCATCGACCTTGGGTGCCTTGCCGCCCAGCATCAGATAGATCTTCAGCGGTTCGTAGAGCGCGATCGGATCGGCCATCTTGGCCTGGATCGTCCGCTCCGCCTGAACCAGAAGCCGGGAGCGGAAGCTTCGCTCCAGCGCCTGCCGGTAGGCAGTCTTGGACGCCGACAGAAGTCTCTCCCGTTGGCTGAGCCCGAAACTCTCCTCGACCGGCTTAAATTGGCCGGCGGTTTCATATCCCGCCGGCAGGTTGCGCAGCTGGTCGAGCGGACCGATGACGTTCTCGAGATCGACATCGGTCACCGTCGCGCTCTTGAGCAGCGAATCCGCGCTGTCGCGATACTGCGCCATCGCCTGCCTCGTGGAGGCGATCAGCGACTTGTTGGCGAAGAAGCTGAGGCCCAGGACGCCGAGCGCCGCTAAGGCCGCCAAGCCTATCGCGGCAAGGCCGCCGAATCTGGCGAGCCTGGCGCGCCGCTCCGCGGTCCTGTCGAAGGAAACCCAGCCTGCCTCCGGGAAGATCACCTGCGCCAGAAGGTCGTGCAGGAAGAAGCTCTTGCCGGAGCCGGAAAGATGCGCCTGCGACGCGCTGCCGAAACTGCGTCCGATCGCGCCCAGCACCTGGTCGATCGGCGTTCCTTCCTGCGTGCCCGACGAGAAATAGAGCCCGCGCAGGCTGACGTTCACTTGCGCCCGCGAGGCGTCGAACAGGCTGGTGACGAAACGCACGACGCGGGTCCGCAGCGCACCGAACTGCGCCGGAAAGCCGAAAATCGCGATGCGCGCCACCGGGTCGGCCTCGTCCTGCAGGCGATCGGCGATCTCGTCCGCCAGTTGCCCGGCCAGCGCGTCGAACTCGGCCGGGGCCTCGCCGACCATGTTCCTGTTGCGGTCGGTGGTCTGGAAGGTTGCGCCCCACACCTTGCGTCGGCGCGCCTCGTCGAAATCGCCGAAATAGTCCATGAAGCCGGCGACGAGGTCGGCCTTGGTGAAGAGCAGGTAGACCGGGAACTGGATCTTCAGCGTCTCGTGCAGTTCGCGCAGCCGGCTCCTTATTTCGGTGACATGCGCGTCGAGCTGCTGGTCGTCGAAGCCGATGAGATCGGCAAGGCTGACGGCGAGGATCACGCCGTTGATCGGCTGTCTGGTGCGGTGCTTCTTCAGCAGCGTCAGGAAGGCGAGCCAGCTAGCCTTGTCGCGCTCGCGGTCCGACTCCTGCGTCGTATACCGGCCTGCGGTGTCGATCAGCACGGCATCGTCGGTGAACCACCAGTCGCATGACCGTGTGCCGCCGACGCCGGCCACCGGCTGGGCATTGCCCGAGCCCGCAAGCGGAAATTTCAGCCCGGAATTCACCAGCGCCGTCGTCTTGCCGGCTCCCGGCGGGCCGATGATGATGTACCAGGGGATCTCGTAGAGGAAATTGCGCCTGCCGCTCGACCGCTTCAGCGTCGCGATGGCCTCGCCCATGCGCGCCTCGAGCAGCCGTGAATCGTCGTTGCGGTCGTCGCCGGCGACGACCGCTTTCTCGAGCGCCCTTTGAGCCTTGCGTCCTTGCCGGAAGCGGATGCCGTAGAAGAGCGCGAGCAGCGCGACGGTCGCGCCGATGATCGTCGCTCGCAGCCAGGCCGATCCGAGCGGACGGGTGTCGGCAAAGCGGATCAGCGGCCCGGCATACCAGACTGCCGCCGAGAACCCGGCAAGCGCGAGCAGGCTGAATATCCTGAGCACCCAGCGCATCAGTGCCGCCGCCCCCTGCCGCGCCCGCTCACAGCGTCTCCTCCTTTGCGATCATCACATCGACGCGGCGGTTCTTGGCGCGGCCGTCCGCCGTCGCATTGTCGGCGATCGGTTCATCCTCCCCCTTGCCGTCGACTGTTACCCGCGACGGGTCTTTCAATTGCTTGGCCATCACTGCCTGGACGGCTTTGGCGCGGGCGACGGAGAGATCGAAATTGGACTTGAACGTGCTCGACTTCTTCGGCTTCACATTGTCGGTATGGCCGACGATCCGGATCGGCCCTGGCTCGCCGTCGAGCGCCGAGGCGATGTCGGCCGCGATGGGCTGGAACTCTGCCTTCAGCTCCGCCTGGCCTGACGCGAACAAAAGCTGGTTGTTGACCTCCACGACGATGAAGTTGCCCTTGGTGCCGACCGTCAGCCCGCCGCCGGTGATCTCCTTGGCCAAGGCTGCGCGGATGCGGTCGAACTGGGTAGAGGTGGGAGCGACCGGCGGCGGGGCGGCTTCCGCGGGTTCGGCGAGCGGCGCAACGCTGGCGCGCTCGATGGTGACCGGGGTCGAAGGATTGAGCGCCAGCAATTCGCCGGCGGTGACGTCGCCTTGGTCGGTGATCAGGGCCCGCAACCCGAAGAACGCCGCCGCCACCAGCGTCGCCGCGGCGGCCGCCACCGCCCACAGCGGCAGCCGCGCGCGGGGCTTTGACAGCCTCGCCGCCATGCCTTGCCAATGGGGAGAGATGTCGTCTTCGGCGCGCGGCCTGAAATAGCGGAGCGTGTCGTAGACGTCGCGCCGGACACGTTCGAGTGTGTCTCGCTCGCCGGCCCGCCCGCGATACTGGCCCTCGAACCCGAGCGACAGGCAGGCATGCATCAGTTCGAGCAGGTCGTGGTGGCCATCCGGGCTGCCCAGGATATTGTTCAGCGCCTCGTAGAAACCGGCGCCGGTGGGCTTGGTGTGGAAGAACCGCACCACAAGGCTGTGCCCGCTCCAGCCGTCCTCCTTCGGCCAGGGCAGGTTGCCGACGAGATCGTCGGCCGTCTCGCAAAGGGCGAATTTTGCGATTCTGCCGTCCTCCTCGGCGATGCCGGCTTTCGTCATCTCCCGGTCGAATGTTTCGATCGCTTCGGCGATATGCTCCGCGAGCGGTGCTGCCTGCCTCTCGACCGGCATCAGCCGCAACCGGCCGAACAGCATCAGCAAGGGGGCCGCTGCAGCGAGAATTGGATTTGCCGCGGCGTATTTCACGCCGTCCGTGGCATTAAGCAAGATTTCCTGCTGCAACGCGGGCGCGGATGCAGCAGGCGCCGCATCGGAAGCACCTTGGTGGATCACGGTTCCGGACGACCAGCCGGTCGGCATCTGCCGGACGCCCGGATCGAACACAGTAGATTCCCGGGCGGCTGGCGCGACGCCACCAGAAGCGGCTCGATCGGGAGCCGCGGGCGAGCGTTGTCTTGGCCGTGGCGCGCGGATGACGGTCTTGTCCGCCGGCACGGAGGGATCGTCGTTCGAGCTCATCGGCGGTCCACCGTCGAGGTGTGGCGACCGTTTCTCTGGCGGGAAATGAGGCCGGCCTCGCGCCTTTTGCGCCAAGGTTTGGCGGCGGGCCGGATGGAAAGGCTCATCTCGCCGAAACATGACATTGCTGCACACGCCCCAAGCCACGCCGCTTTGCCCGCCAGGCAAGCTTCCGTGCGCTTATCCTAAAGCATGTCTCCCGAAAGTGGGACCCGGTTTCGGGACAAAGACATGCGTAAAATCAAAAGCTAAAGCGCATGGAGCGAATCCGGACGTTCGCGACGCGCTTTGGCCGCACGGGTGGCCGATTGAAATCGGAGAGCAGGATGCGCAAAGCAGCGGTTTCTTCTGTGAGACCGCTCACATAACACCGGGTTCGTTACTTCTGCTTGCCAGCCTTGGCGTAGGCTTCGCTGAAATAGGCGAGGAAGACGTCGAGCATGCCGTTTTCATGCTTCTCCTCCATGGTCCGCCAGGTGGCGACGAGGGCGTCCCATGCCTGGCTCTTCTTGG
The DNA here is from genome assembly GCF_029674625.1 of Mesorhizobium sp. WSM4906. NCBI lineage: Bacteria > Pseudomonadati > Pseudomonadota > Alphaproteobacteria > Hyphomicrobiales > Phyllobacteriaceae > Mesorhizobium > Mesorhizobium sp. WSM4906. Next base: position 6,153,625 of record NZ_CP121355.1, on the reverse strand, counting down.
ATGAAAAGGAGGCCGGCGGCAGTTTCCTGGCGATCGCCTCCGGCGACAGGTCGTCGAGCAGCCTGGAAAGCGCGGACTGCATGGCGGCATAGGTGGCGAATTCGTGCGTTTTGAGGTCCCGGAAGGCGTCCTCGACACTGTGCGCGGCGTCCAGATAGCCGGCCCTGCGTTTCGCGAACATGATCTCCAGTATGTCGTCCGTGCCGGGAACGAATTTCAGCGGGTTGTTGTCCTCGGCGCCGATCATCGTGCGATGCGTGCTCTTGGCCAGCACCTTGGCCGCCGCGCGCGCCTTGAGCAGCAGGGACAATTGCTCGACCGTGGTTCTGAGCACGGTGCCGATCTCGGCGGCCACTTCATGCGGATCGCGCGACTGAAGCAGATCAGGCGAAATGCCGGCCGCCTTCGCGATATCCCGCAACAGCGCATCGGCTGCCGCGGGCCGGCCAGCCGGGGCCGCCGGGGTCGGCGGCGGCTGCAGCGCCGAGGACGTCGATGCCGGCAATCCTTGTCCGGGCCGCTGCTCCTTCGGACTGAAGAACGGCTCGTTGCCCAATTCCAGCGGCCTGCCTGTCGATGGCGGCAGCTCACGTTGCGTCGACCCGCTCCGGCTTTGCGGATGGCCGGTGGCGATACGCTCTTCGTCGATCGAAACCGAAATGACATAGCGGCCGATCAGCAACCGGTCGCCGTGGGCCAGCCGGTGCGGCCCAGCCATGCGCTGGCTGGAGCCATTGATGAAGGTGCCGTTGCGCGAGATGTCGTAGAGCCAGAAGGCGCCCGCCTGGTAGCGGACCTCGCAATGCCGGCCCGAGATGAATTTGTGCGGATCGGCGAGCGTCCAGTCGCAGTTCTCGCGGCCGATCTCGAAGCTGCGGTCGCGGACGGCGTAGCTTGCCGCCGTGCCCGGAGGCAGCCTGTCGACATTGCTGATCTGGAGCGAGATGAACATCCGGAAGCGTCGCCGAACTTGGTAAATAAATACTTGCTTCACGTAATTCCGGACGGAGAACCGCTACGTGCTTTTTCCCGGAATTGCTCCGGCATTCTAGCAGCTTGCGGGAACGACGGGAGAGGAGCGTTTCACATCGGCGCATCGCCGCCGTTTAGGCACCGCTGTTGTTTGGCCGGCACCAAACATGTGCTAGGTTTGGATCGGTCCGGTGCGGTGAATGCGAAAACTTCCCGAACGTGATGCAGTTTACAGAGCGGGGGCTTCGAACCATCACACTGGCGGCCGCGTCCAGGAGGGGCACGACCCATGCCGAACGAACGTGCCACCGTTGTGCAGACGCCGGTTGGCGCCGACCTGACCTTCACCCATCTCATCGGCCGCGATGAGATCAGCCGTTGTTTCGCCTATACCGTCGGCTTCGTCTCGAAGAGCCATGATGTCGATCCGCTGAAGATGCTCGGCGGCGTCGTTTCGGTCGAAGGCGAATCCGATCCGAAACGCTGGTTCAGCGGGCTGGTGTCGGAATTCAAGCTCACCCGCATCGAGGACCGGCTGGCCTTTTATGAGGCGGTGGTCAGGCCGTGGCTCTGGTTCCTCGGCAACACCACCGATTGCCGCATCTTCCAGAACATGACCGCGGTCGAGATCATCGAAAAAATCTTCACGAAATACGGTATCGCGAAATTCGAGAAGCGGCTGCAGGGATCTTACCCCCAGCGCGAATATTGCGTGCAGTATGACGAGAGCGATCTGGATTTCGTGCAGCGGCTGATGGAGCACGAGGGCATCTTCTATTTCTTCGAGCATGACGAGGGCAAGCATACGCTGGTGCTCTGCGATGCGATGAGCAAGCTGAAGGCAGCACCTGGCTACGAGAAGGTGCTCTATAATTTCGAGGGGCAGGGCTCGCGGCGCGACGTCGAATACATCACCGAATGGATTCCCGGCAGCGCGGTGCGGCCGGGCGCCTATGCCCACACCGACTACGATTTCGAGAAGCCCGGCGCGGACTTGATGGCGAAGTCCGCCCAGCCGTTCAGCCATAAGGAGGCGGCAGGCGAAAACTACCGCCAGCCTGGAGCGCATCTCGATGTCGGGCGCGGCGATACGATTGCGGGGATTCGCCGCGAGGAACTTCAGGCGGTGCACCAGCGCAGCACGGCGGTGGGCACCGTGCGCGGCCTCTTTTCCGGCTGCAAGTTCAAGCTGGAGAGTTTTCCGCGCGACGACCAGAACCAGGACTATCTGGTGATCAGCGCCGAATACCGGCTGTTCGACCCGGGCTACCGGACCCAGAACGAGGCCCATAGCGAGAATTTCAGGGTCGTGCTGGGCGTGGCACCCACCAAATTGCCCTATCGGCCGCCGCGCATCACGCCGCGGCCGATCATGCGCGGCCCGCAGACGGCGACGGTGGTCGGCCCTTCCGGCGAGGAGATCTTCACCGACAAATATGCCCGCGTGAAGGTGCAGTTCCACTGGGATCGTCTCGGCAAGAAGGATCAGAACTCGTCCTGCTTCGTACGCGTGTCGCAGACCTGGGCCGGCAGCGGCTGGGGCTTCATCCAGATTCCGCGCATCGGCCAGGAGGTGATCGTCGATTTCATCGAGGGCGACCCCGACCTGCCGATCATCACCGGCCGCGTCTACAACGCCGCCGAGATGCCCCCTTACGCGCTGCCGGGTAACGCGACGCAGTCGGGCTGGAAGTCGAACTCATCCAAGGGCGGCGGCGGTTACAACGAGCTGATGTTCGAGGACAAGGCCGGCTCCGAGCTGGTCAACTTCCAGGCGCAGAAGGACCACCACCTGCTGATCAAGCACGACCGCAACAAGACGGTCCAGCACGACCAGTCCGACCGCATCGACCACGACGCCAAGCATTCGGTCGGCCACAACCTCGACGAGGACGTCGGCAACAACAAGACGGTCAAGATCGGCGTCGACCAGACGACGAACATCGGGTCGAACGACACCGAGACGGTGGGCGCGAACCGCTCGCTGACGGTTATGGCGAACGAGACGATACACGTCGTCTCGAACTCGACGGAAAACATCGACGCCAACCATTCGCAAACGGTGGGGTTGGTGCAGACGGTGACGGTGGGGGCTGCGCGTGTCGATACGGTCGGGGCGGCCGAAGCGAGGACTGTGGGCGCTTCGCAGACGAATACCATCGGCGCGTCGCGGTCGGTGACCGTGGGAACTGCGCAAAGTCACAGCATCGGGGCGGATGACAACTGGACAGTGGGGGCGAACCAAAGTGTCCAGACTGGTGCCGATCAGAGTTTCAAGATCGGTGGCGGGCACACTTCGGAGATCGGAAAGGGACGTAGTGCAAAGATAGCCGACGACGATGTCACACAAGTCGGCGGGTCTCGCGCGCTCAAGGTCGCCAAGGGGAGCCTTGTCGAGGTGGGGGAGGATGGCGCAATCAAGATCGGCAAGGATCTGATGATAGAAGCGGGTGACTCTATCGTTATCAAATGCGGCTCGGCGGCGATCGCCATGAAAAAGGATGGCACAATTTCGATTGAGGGCAAGGACATCACTGTCAAGGGCTCGGGCAAGATCAACGTCAAGGCCTCCAGCGACATCACGATGAAAGGCTCGGAGATAAAGCAGAACTGAGGATGTGCGATGACAACTACGAAGAAGCGGATCGAAGGGGTGGTGATCGGCATATTTCTGGGCTTCGGCGAGGAAGGCCCGCTTGTTGTCTTTCCGGGAAATCCTAGAGACGCGGCGACCCCAGCGCGCAGCCTTGCAGACCTCGCTTCCGACATGATCGGTGCCGAAGTGGCCTTGCTCTTTCAGGACGGGGATCCAAGCCGACCGCTAATCGTCGGGCGCGTCATCGAGCCAGCGCGACGGACTCCGCAGCCGCAGATCGTTCGCGATGGAGAGCGGGTGCGAATCGTTGGTGAGCAGCGGATCGAACTTCGCTGCGGCAAGGCGACAATTATCATGGAGAAAGACGGACGGATCACGATCCGGGGTACATATTTGACGAGCCACGCAAGTGCGGCCAATCGCATCCGCGGCGGCTCCGTCAATCTAAACTGATGTCCGCGCCAATCCTCCGTGAGATCGTCCGCCAGCACGCGGAAATGGCTGCGTTTCTCTGGACGGTGTATGACTACAACTTGCTCAATCCAGGCGCGAATCCTGACATGGACGAGGAACGCCTCGCGCGACTTGTGGAGCGTCTGGAGGCCCATCTCGATGGTCTGAAGATTGCGGGGGCCGCCGGACGGGCGATTGCCGAAGAACTCTACGCAGAGTTCCCTGAAGCCGGAGAACTTTTCGTAATCCGGATGCTGTCGGTGAAAGATCCGCCTAGGATAGCCGACTTGGACCTGGAAAGGGTGCGTGCCTACTTGCGTGCCGGCGCAGAATTTTGACTCGCGATTGAGCCGATCCGCTGCTGTTCAACTGTAGCGGGCTCCAAACCATCCCTGACCATCGAAGCGCGCCGCGATTACGTCCCCGGCGCTCGCTAGGTAGTTTGCATTGGAAACCAGCCTGTAGGAGGTGATAGTGCTCTTGATGTTGGCAACTGCGGCCCCATCGAAGTGGAATACTCCTTCGCCCCCTCCCGCCAAATATATTTCCCTCCGATAATCGGCCAGCGAGTGGAAATCGTGGCCCGGTTGAGACACATCGTTCCAATTGGCATCGGCTCCTCGGAAAAGCACTCCTCCTGCTCCGCAGACGAGAGCGTCATTGGCGGCAAGAGTCAGAAGCCCAAGCAGCCGCTGGTTGGTCGGCAATTGGATTTGTGTCCAGATACCGTCAAAGTGCCAAAGCAAGCCATTCGCTCCACACGCGTAGAGATTACGCGAGGACACACCACGAACACAGAAAATCACATCACCCAATGGAGGGCTGAAACTGGACCATGCGGCACCGTTCCATCGGTAGACAACGCCCTCATCGCCCGCGGCGTAAACGTCGCTGTCCGATAGGCCCCAGATACATGTCAGCGCCTGCGGGGACGCTGGCGACGGGGTCCAACCGACGCCGTCATATATCCGTACGCTGCCGTCGGCGTCAGTGACGTACAGCAAGCCGGTTTGCGAACGCCAAATCGAGGTCAGCCAGACCTGGACGTCGAGCAACTCCGTTTGGACATTTGGAGTCTGGCGATCGGCGACGTCGGAAGCCTTGTACACATACGAGTTGAATCCTTCCCCGTCGCTATAGACAGCGATGCTGTACATCACGCCGTCGTCGTCGATCGCCACACCATCGCAGCTCACCGAATAGTCACCCATGGATTCTGTCCTTCCTCAAACCGGACCACTAGTTACAGTGGCCTGCTGCTTGAATGCACCAGTTGCCGGCGCCCGACACTGGGTGCTGTCCTTCGCGGCTGCGTCGTCGCCATCCATCATATCTTTGAAAAAGGCGTCGCATATCATACGCAAACAAGTCACAGCTGGGTGTTCCTTGCCGTCAGGCCCGTCGTTCATATGAGGCGCCTTGGCCTTCTTCATGGCGTTCAAATTGCCCTCGCGAACTTCCTTGTAAGTCGGGTTCTTGCCCGTCGCTCGCTGGTTCCTCGACCATTCGTTCTGCGCTGCGGTTTTCTCGCCATGTTCGGTACCCCGGGTGGTCTTGTCATCGAGACACACACAGGGTGCATCACCTATCTTGTAGTCCGACACCGTGCTGATTGCCTGGCCGCCGCGCGAGTTTTGGAAACACGCGTTCTGCAGAATATGATCGGATTGCTGGGTTGAGCTGCACTCCTTGTCTGCATGTTTGTAGGCATGAACCTTCATGCCTAGGTTTGCGAGGATGGTAGCGCAATCCACCCCTCCAACCGTCAACTGCCCTACTTTCGGCCATGGCGGAGCATTACCGGTCGGCGAAGCATGGTTGTTGGTCGAGACGTCGGTCATACGGCTGACCGGTTCGCCATCCGCCTTCACGTCGTTCGACCATGCAACCGCGTACTCTTTGCCTGTATTGACCGAAGTGATCACTCCTTTCTTGGCCGCACATCCAGCTTCCGTTCCACTCGTCTTGGTGTAGTAGGACTTGTTCTTCTGGGTGACGGTCTGACCACCGATCTTGACAGTTCCCGTGCCGTTGTCGGTGTCGGAATCGAGACCGAAGGAGGGATAAGGTATAGGTACTCCCGGCGGTGTCGCTGGGTTCTCTGGAGGCGTGAAGCAGACGTCCGGGAAGGCGGCAATGACCTTGTTGGACTGCGCTTTACAGGCGATCTCTAGACCGTTGGCGTACACGGTCATCAGGCATCCCTCACTGCAAGCACGGCCGCGCCGCAGGCACCGGCGTCGTTGGAAGCCTCGACAAGCACGGGGTTTCCGGCGGCGTAGCCCTTCTGTGCAGCCGTCCATGCCATCCCGATCATTAGTGGGCCCACTGCCGCGCCGACGTTGCCAAGAGATTCTCCGGGCGACCAGATGTCTTGAAAATCGTGGCGGCCACGCAACAATCGCAAGCTGGCCAGCGCGCTTTGCTTGAACCAGTACTGCTCGCCAATCAGGTCCGCAATGCGATAACCGAGCCTGTTCATCTCAATGCCGGTTTCGCCGAATGCCGCACTATATGCGGCAGTCATCCCATCACCGCGAAGAGGCAAGTCTTCGGCATTGTAGATCGACGCCGCTTCCCGTGACAGGCCAAGGCCGAAAAGCCGAAATCCGCCTCGCTTTGATTGAGTGCACAATACGGCCGCGGCCGCCTCGCCAGGAACAAAACCGTTGGGATTGTCCGGTGTCAGCAGCCGGCGTTGGTTGAGATAATGCGCGATCGCGGGCAGCGTCAGGTAGCTGTCGACGCCGGCGATCATCACATAAGGCACTTCACCGGCACCGATAAGTTTGCGGGCATACTCGAGCGCTACATGCGCCGAGGGTCGACCGTGAGCGACAATGCGAGACCTTGTGTGGGGCTCCACCTCGACGATCTCCGCAATTAGGCGGAGCAAGACTGAGTTGTCCTGCACCGGCCGACCCGGCCGATCCTGCTCGGCCAGGCACAGGATCAACGCGGTCTTTCCTCGAGCTTGGGGGACGCTCGCGAAAGCCTCGCAGATCGCGCCCGCGGCAAGATGGGCCATTCTTTTCTCGCCGATCCAATTGCGGGGAAGGGGGACGGGAGCGCCGACTAGCCAGCCTCCCCCCGATCCGACGAACCGGGTTTCTTGGAAGCCGTCCAGTCGAGCGCGCATCGCGGCGCAGGCCGATGGAGCGTCGAGACCGACGGCGGTCACCATCCCAATCGAGGCAATGTCGATGGCCGTGCTCATGCGTCTTGTGCCTCTTCCTCAGGCGCAGTCCCATTGGCGCGGACATATGCCCTTCCGGTCGCCCGTGCGCGCAGCATTGATGCAGTTGGCGGACCGACCCAACATTCGTTGAAGTCAAGTATCGTTTTGCGAATGCGTCGCGATATCCGCCAGACCAGTGAAAAGCGGCGACTTTCAGTGTCGAAGAGAATTGTATCGGCGTAAACGTTGTCATCGAATACTTTTTCGCCACCCTTAAACAACGCCACCGGCAGCGCCGTCGACGGCAGCCTGAAGCTCACACGCCCTTCCGGCGTCAAATTCACCAGCACCACCTCCTCGCCGCCTTTTGGCTGGTCGATCTGCTGATCCTCAGGCGCCATCTGGAAATAGCGCTCGTCGAAATCCTCAGGCAGGAAGGGGAAGACATTGTCGATCCAGTTCTGGTCATATGTTCCGCCGTATTCGATGCGACCAGGCCAGCCGCGGCCCATCGGTCCGAAGCTCATCGGCTTATAGTCGCCGAAGGGCGAGCGGATTTCCTCGCCGACCGCCTGCGTGTTCGGCAGCCGCAGGCCGGGAATGAGACGCTGGTTCTTCGTTCGCGACCAGCCAGTGCCGACCGGGTTAAATTTGTAGCTGGCGGGAAGCTGATCCTCGGGGTCCAGACGGTCGACGCCGCCCCAGGCGACGTCATATGAGATCGGCAGTTTCAGGAAGGGTTGCGGCGCGGTCGCGGTAAACACCGGCCCGATGGCGCGCCATTCGCGATGACCGACGACCTCGAACAGCTTCGACCAGTTGCCGACCTTGATGCCGACGGGCACACGCTCCGCCGGTCGGCCTCCCGGCGCATAGGCGCAGCCATTAGCCACCACATCACAGCGCGGCTTGCGGAAGGCGAAGTCGGTTTCCCACAGTGTCGCCGAGTAGCCAGGAACTCCGGTATGCGTGTCGGCCATGACCAACGGGACCTGCTCGGCTGATTTCTGCACCAGCCCGCCGGGCTTCGTAGGGAAATCGAAAGTGCCTTTCACCACCACGACGAGCCACTCGTGGCCGGCCTTGTCCATGCCCATGGTGAACTGGTGCGGATAGCCCATCTGGTTCCAGATCTGCATCAGTTGGTCTCCCAACTAGCCGCGAAGATCTGCTCCAGCGCCGGCTGCGGCGCCTGCGGATCGACGTCGAAGATATCCGTGCGCGCGGTCCACATGACGAGATCGTCGATGACATCGCCCTGGCCATCGGCAAGCGGAACCGGCAGGGCTGTCAGGGCGGCATCCAGTTCGTCGGGCGCCAACTCGCCCCGTTGCGCTGCGAAAGCGGCTTTCTCCATGCCTTCGAACCAGACATCGGCATGAGCAAGCTTCAGCGGCGCTTCGGCAAGCCGGGCGACGACGCTGAGCGGAAACCGCCTGCCGACCCTGTCGGCGCTCTGCAGCACGATACCCGCGGCGGCGCCGAAGGAAGCAGGACCGCTGAGGAAGCGCAAGGCGATGTCCGCCGGCCAGTTTTCAAGCCCATATAGCGGGACGATGTGCTGCGCCAGCCAGCGGTCCCAGACGCGCACGAAATCGCCTGCCAGCCGCCGCGTCACGAAATCGCCGGTGGCGGGCATCTTGCCGTAGAAGCCGGGCATGTTCAGATCTGCGGCGGACATGTGAACTTCTTGAACATCTCGAGCGTGTAGGGATTCTCGACGCTGGCCGCCTTGAGCTCGAAATCGGCATACATGCCTTTCGTGCCCAGCCGCAGGCTGTAGACGTCGGCGAGCTTGGTGCCGGCGAACTTGCCGCCGCGCAGCATCCTCAGCCATGCCCAGCTGCCGGTTTCGTTGAGCATCACCTCGGGCGAGCCGTCGACCGGCTGGAAGGCGAGCGAGATCACACCGGTTCCGTCCTTGCCGGGCCATGTCATCGGCTGCGGCCTCGTCGCGTTGTTGTAGTAGACGAGGTTCTGGCCATCGAGGTTGAGCGTCACCCGCGCCACGTTGGGCGACAGGTCCTTTGGTTCCAGCGTGAAGTTCATCACCGGGCCGCTGCCGCCCGGGAAAAGGTCGTCGCGGATGTGCCTTGCCTGCTCGAAAGCCGGCAGCGCCGTAGGATCGAGGCCGAAATCGGCGCGCCATTTCCACGGCTCGCTGGCCGTGTCGACATAGTTGATCAGATGGTCGTTGATGAAGGCGTCGATCAACCCGGCGGGACCGAACAGACGCTGGAAGTCGCGCACATTGACGTCCACCGCGCTGTCGGGGCTGAAGGGATAGCGGTTGTTGAGCGCCGCCTGGCAGAAGGGCAGGATGTCGGCGCGCCAGATGGCGTTGAGCTCGTTGGTGACGGCCTTCTGCGACAGCCCGCTGGTGTCGCCGGCAATTCCGCCCAGCCAATCGTTGATCGGCGAGGGCAGGATCTGCGCCTGCCTGGCCACAGCTCCCGTCAGTTCCGCGAGGCCGCCCTGCTTCTTGATGGCGTCCTGCGGGTTGGGGTTGGCGGTCACCGTCTGCAGCACGTTGGAAAGCGCCGTCAGCGCCACCACCGCGGCATCGAGCGCCGGCGGCTGGCCGTCGACTTCGGCGATGGTGCCCTTGAGCGGCTTGAAATGCGCGGCCACCAGGCTGCCGGTCATGTCGACCTGATCGGCCGAGCCCGCGCGGGGCAGCAATTTCGCTCCCGTTTTCACCACCTTGCCCAATTTGCCGAGCTTGCTGAGCAGCTTCGAGCCGGTCTTTGCGGCGCCGCCACTCTTGTCATCGGCCGGCGCGTCGTCGGAACGGGTGAGATCGACTTCCTGCACGACCGCGGTAAGCAGCCGCTTCAGCGCGGAATCGGCGCTCGAAAGATCCTTGAGGTTTTCGCTGGCGACATTGAGGTCGGTCAGTGGCGCCAGCCGCATGTCGCGCAGGAAACTGTCCCACTGGGCGATGTAGTCGTCGTAATAGAGCTTCAGAATGTCCTCGGACAGCGCCGATACCGAGGTCTCGGAATTTTCCGAGCAACCGCCGGCGAACACCGCCCGGTCGAGCGCCGCCTGCGCCGCCACATCCTCGACCCGGTCGAGGATCGCATCGTGGAAACCGGCATAGGTATAGGCGCCGGGAACGCCGACGCGCAGCGTTTTATCGGAGCGGCGCGCGAACACCTTCGCGCCGTTAGGCCCGGCGAAATTGGCTGGCAGCCATTCCTTGACGGCGGCCACTTCCGGGTCGGCGAGCAGCTGCTTGTAGGCGCGCTCCGGCAGCGAGATCGTGCAGACCGTCTTCAGCGCCTCTGCGACCAGCTCTTTGTCGGGGGCGATGTAGTTGTCGTCGACCGCCATGCGGCGGATCGCGGCAAGCTGGTGTTCCTCGGCGTCCGCGGTGGGGAAGGGCGAAGCGGGCGCGAATTCCGGCAGGCTGTTCACCCACCAGTTCTGCGCGAAGTCGGCGTCCATCTGCGACAGGCCCGTCATCATGCGATAGGTCTTCAGCGCGCCGAGCATGAAGTCCGGATCGCGGATCTGCCGCCACATCGTCGCCTCGAGCAGGGCGACCATGTGCGGCTCGAGCACGTTGCGCAGCGCGTGGTCATAGGTGTCGGTCTGCGCGCGCACGAGCTCCGCCGAGGCGGTAGGCCCGAGCAGATTGTGAACCGCGTCCGGCGGCGTGGTGCGGGCCGTCGCCACCGCGTCGATCGCGGCCAGCGCTCCATCCATCGTCGGCTGCTCCACCGATGCCGGTGCGGCTGAAACGTCGGTCAGCGGCGCCTGCAGCGCCTCGAACTGGCCGGCCTGCTCGGTGATGGCGTTGCGGTTGTCGAGATAGGACCAGGTGAACAGTCCGCAGGCAAGCAGGGCGGCAAGCGCGCAGGCCGTGGCCGCGCCGCGCCAGATCCAGGCGCGGCGGCGCTGCGCCAGGGGATCGAACGTACCCAAGCCGGCTTCCTTGAAGACGACTTCGGTCAGAAGATTCCTGAGGAAGAAGCTGCGCTTCTCGACGCGCGGCGCCAGCATCGCGCGGCGCGGCGGCAACCCGAAAGAGGAGGACAGCGCCGCCGTCAGCCGGTCGATCGGCGCGCCTTCCTGCGTCGCCGACGTCAGATAGAGGCCGCGCAGCCAGGCGGCTTCCTCGTAGCGGCTTTCGCCGAACATCGCTTCTATCAGCACCTGGATCGGCTCGGAGAGGCTGGCGAGCTGGGCCGGGAAGCGGAAGATTTCGGCGCGCGCGCCAAGCTTGTCCTCGTCCTCGAGCTTCGGCACCAGCCGCCGCTCGAGCTCAGCCGCAAGCGTGGCGATTTCCTTTTCGATGGTCTTGGCGTCGATGCGCGCATCGAGCGGGAAGGTCGTTCCCCACACCTGTTCGCGGGCGGCGGTCGACAAGCCGCCGAAGAAGGCTTCGAACCCTTTGATCAGGTCGGCCTTGGTCAGCATCAGGTAGACCGGCAGGCGGATTTCGAGCCGGTCGTTCAGCTCAGCCAGCCGGCGGCGGATCTTGCGGCCATGCGCCTTGATGGCTTCGTCGCCTTCCGAGAGCACGTCGATCGACAGCGCGACGATGACGCCGTTGAGCGCGCGGCGGCCCCGATGCTTCTTCAGAAGATCGAGGAAGCCCAGCCATTCCGTCGCGTCGACATCCGGCTGGCTCTCCTGCTGGACGTAGCGGCCGGCGGTGTCGATCAGCACCGCGTTCTCCGAGAAGAACCAGTCGCAGTTGCGCGTGCCGCCGACGCCCTGCAGGTCATCGGTGAGGTCGATCGGGAAATTCAGGCCGGACTGCCGCAGCGCCGTCGTCTTGCCGGTGGCCGGCGGTCCGACGATCACGTACCACGGCATCTCGCGCAGGAATTTCCTGCCGCCGAGCTTGCGCCGCTTGAGCTCCGCCATCACCTCGCCGAACTTGGCGCCGACCGCCGCAACGCTCTCTTCGCCCGGCGTAAGCTGCTTTTCCTGCACCGGCGCCGCAATCTCGGCGACGAACATGCGGTTGGCGCGGATCGCGCGCCGCTGGGCGATGATCAGCCAGATCAGCCACAGGATGATCAGCCCGGCGATGATGGCGATGCGCACATTGTCGGATTCGAACGGCGCGTAAGGGCCGACCTGGACGATCGGGCCGAACACCCAGATCAGCAGCGAAAGCAGCGCTATGCCGATCAGCGTCCAAAGGAAGCGTGAGGTCAGGACGGCCCAGAGGAAGCGCAGGATGAACATCACAGCCTCTTCTCGACCAGGACCTCGACACGGCGGTTGAGCGCGCGGCCCTCACGCGTGGCGTTGTCGGCCACCGGATCGGTATCGGCACGGCCTTCGGAATGGATGCGCTCCTGCGGCACGCCGGCCTGCACCAGAAGGCTGGTTATGGTCTCGGCGCGCGCTTCCGACAGCCGCTGGTTGGACGAAAGCGGATTGGATTTTTGCAGACGCACGTTGTCGGTGTGGCCGACGACGGTGATGTTCCCGATCAGCTCCTGGTTGGCGAGGATCACCTTGGCGATCGACTCCACGAGCGGTTCGTAGCCTTCTGTGAGCGTTGGCCGCGACGACTGGAACAACTCGGGGTTGGAAGACTGGATGACCAGCTTGGCCAGCGACACGCTCTCGGTGCCGCTCAGCGCCCCCTTGAGGCTATCCGGCGCCTCGGCCTTGAATTCCGGCAGCAGCGCGAAATCGACCGGCTGCGGCGGTTCCGGTTCGGGAGCATCCGGTTTGGGCGGGGCGCGGGTAACGTCGCCACGCGAGGGCGGCGGCAGCGTGCGGACCAGTGCGGAGAGCTCGACCGCCTGGCTGCTCAGCCCCATCGACAGACCGATATAGGCGGCGGCGGCGATGACCACGGCCGCAAGCGCCATCACCCAGATCGGCACGATGAAGCGCTGCGGCTCGTCGGACGCCGTCACGCCCTTCCAGTTCGGCGACAGCGGCGCGTCTTCGGCGTCGGCATTGCGCAGGAAGCGCGCCGCCGCCACGCGAACGGCGTTGAGCGAGCGGTCGCCGGCGCGGCCTGGCACGCGATACTTGCCGCGGAAGCCGAGCGCCAGGCAGTAATATTGCAGCTCGAGCATTTCGCGGTCGCGGTTCGGGTGTCGCTCCAGCTCGTCGAGACGCGAGAAGAACTGCGTGCCGGCATCGACGTCGCCGCGCAGCATGACCACGAGCGGCTGGCGCGGCCAGGCGCTGGCGCCGCCCCAGGGCGTGTTGAGCGCGAGGTCGTCGAGCAGCGCCGCCACCGCCCAGGCGGCCTGGTCGGCCCGCTCGAGCGAAGAGCCAGCCGCCATCGCGGTGTCGCGCGCCCGGACCAGCTCGTCGAGCAGGCGCGTGCGCATCACTTCCGGATTCTCGGGCGCGAGCGCGCTTTCGAGCTCCGGCGCGAATTCGAGCAGCGGTGCGAATGTGTTGATCAGCGCGTTGGGATGGGCGCGCGCCCGTTTTACCGGTGCGCCCGGCGTCAGCGGCGCCATCGGCCGGGGCGCGGCCCCCGTCAGCCGGATGCGCGTGCGTTCGCGATCCTCCGACAGTCCGAAGGGATCATCCCGGCTCATGGCCTCACCTGTTCACCGAATAGCAGTCGACCTGCGGCTCGCTCGGCAGCACACCGGAAACGCCGATGACGAAACCGGGAGCGTCGAGCAGCGAGGCCCAATGCTCGCTCTTCTGGTCCAGCTCCAGGCACAGCCGGTCGCCGTCATAGGGGATCTCGCGCGGCTGCGAGTGCAGCGGCTTCAGCGGAATGCCTGGCAGGCGCGACTTCCACAGGCCTTCGAACTGGTCGGCCGACCCGACGGTCGCCTGGTTGACGAAGATCTTGCGCAGCGCGTCTTCCGACAGTTCGGAGCCGACCCGGATGACGATGCGGCTGGCGACCAGAAGCTTCGGATTGTCGATGCGGACCTTCCACACATTGGTCGCATGCCGCATGACCGGCAGCGCGCGCGATTTCGGCTCGATGTAGCGCAGGCTGAGGATCAGCGAGCGCAAGGCGTCGGCAAGCGCCATGTAGGCCGGTCCAGGCGCCATATGGTCGTAGGCCGGCAGCTCGCCAAGCCTTCGCGAGCTGGAGCCGTAAGTCGCCATCTCGCCGGCCAGACCGGCAAGCTCGAGATAGAGCTCGGCCGGGTGAAAGACGTCCTGCGCCAGCATGTGCGCGAGCCGCGGCCGCGCGGCATTGGCAAGGTGGAGCATCAAAAGGTCCTCCACGCTGCGACCCGGCCCGCCCATCACCATCTTGCCATGCGCCTCGGCGATCTGGTCGAGGCCGGTGACCACCTCCTGCAGCAATTGCCGGTACCAGGCGACCGCGCCGGTAATCAGTGTCGGCGGCAGGAAGCTCTCGTCGAGCGAGACGCCGCCGTCGGCGCGAACGCCCTTGATATCGGCGACCGGCAGCGCGGTGTAGCCGCCGACCGATTTGCCCGGTGCAAGCAACACTGCCTGCGGCCGGGCGATCTCGATCTCTTCCGCGTCCGCACCGCCTTGCACGGCATCGCGCACCGAGACGATCTTGCCGTGATAGCGCGCGCCGGTCGACGCGGCGTGCGCCGGATCGAAACCGACGCCGCCGGGCGGTTCGAGCGGCAGCGCGATCAGCACCGGGCCTGCACCCGTGTCGGCCGTGACCGGCAATGGCTTGGGCGCGTCCATCAGCTCCGGAATGGAGAAGGGCGTGCCGTCCGGAAAAATGCCCCTGGCCGAGACGATCGAAACCTGGCCGGCGTCGAGCAGCGACTGGTCGAGCGTCAGCTGCTGGAAGCCGAACGTATGGAGCTGGCCGGCCTGCAAGGCGCCGCGCACCATCCCCTCGAAGAACCGGTCCTGCTGCTGGAAGTGCTGGGTCCTCAAGAAGAGCCCCTCGGACCATAGCACTCTGTTTGTGTCGTTCATGCTGCTGCTCTCTGCACTGCTACCTGTTGTCTCGCCGTCAGGCGGAAATGCCGCCCTTGCCGAGGCTGACGTTGATGGTGAATTTCGACCCTGGCGACACCGACTTGGTCGTGCGCCAGTTCCTGCCGCCAGGTTCGCGGATCAGCGCGACGAAGCCGAGCGCCGTCGCGTTCGGCTCGACCGTGATGGTCTTGGCGGCGGTCTTGCCCGGCGCGACGGAGATCGTGTCGGATCCGATGAGGTCGGCGCCGAGCGCCGAGCCCGCATCGCCTTGCAGCGCGAAATAGTCGGCCGAATTGAACTTGCCGGTGCTGGCAAGCCGCATCACCAGCACGGTCACCGGCCGATCGCCGCCGCCCGGTCCCGGATTCATGCCTGCGCCACCGCTCACATTGACCGAGATAACCGATGGTTTCGGCGGGCCGCTCTGGCAAGCCGCAAGCAGCCCCGTCGCGCCGAGGGCAACGATGAATTCGCGTCGATCGATCATGTCCTACTCCTCTTCGTAAGCATCCCTGAAGTCCGCGCCGATCTCGCCCAGGAAGCTCGATTCCGCGCTTTGGGCGATGTCGCGATGGCGTTTCTGGTAAAGCTCCCACAGTTTGGCGCTGCGCCCGCCCGAAAGCAGGTTGCCGATCGCGGAATTGGATTTCAGCTCTTCCTCGATCGCGGCCGGATCGAACCGGTCGATCATGCGCCGAAGCGCTGCCTGCACGCCGCGCCAGGCGCGCACATGGTGCTGCGCGAGGTCGCGCACCGCATCGGCGATCGCCGCTTCGCCGGAGAGGAAGCCGGGGCTGCGCTCCGAGATGATGGTGACGATGACGTCCTCGACCGTCGGCAGGAACTTGAGCGGATTGACTTCCGAGGCCCCGACCATCGTCTGGGCGACGCGGGCGCTTCCCTTTTCCTCGGCGCGCTTGCGCAGAAGCTGCATCAAGCCATCCAGCATCAGCCGGTATTCGCGCCCGAACTTCTCCATTTCGGCGACCGCATCGCGGCCGGGAAAATCGGCTTCCTCGACACCCATGCCGCGCAGGAACGCGGCGCGAAGCGCCATCTCCGAGGCAGGGGCCGCGTGTTCCGGGCGGGACGGCTTGGGCGCGGGAGCGGAGCGCGGCGGAGGAGCGGGCTCCGCAGCACGCACCGGCATATCCCAGGGATGGGCGGCCTGCGATTTGTCGGCCAACTGCTCGCCACGGCTAGCCGGATCGGCGCCGTTGGTGGAAGCAGGCGTCGCGGCCGGCCCGAAGCTGAAATCGTCATCGAAGCTGGACGCCTTCGGTGTGGGCTCCGCTGGATCGCTGGGCGGCGGCATGTCGCCGAAGCCGAACGGGTCCGACCGGCTCGCCGCCGCGTCGTCGGTCGAGGCCGGTGTCGCCACCGGGTCGAGGCTGAACGGATCGTCGAAGGCGGGCGAGCTGCGCTGACTCGAGGCGCGGTCATAGGCGCCGGGCACGGGCTGCTCGAACGGGTCCGGCAGATTGGCCGGACGCGGCCGCCGCGGTTCTTCCTCGACCTTGGCCGAAAAGAAGTCGTCGCCGCCGATGCTGGGCGAAGATCGCGGCTGCGGCGGCGGCGACCATGCGGGGGCCGAATGGTTGGCGGCCTGGCCGACCGACGTCTGGCTCGCGTTCGGCTGGACCTCGACATAGAGCACGTAGTCGCCCAACCGCAATCGCATGCCGCTCTGCAGCCGCGTCGACCTGCCGGCGCCGAGGGGGCTGTCCGAATCGTCGATGAAAAGCCCGCTGCTCGAGGTGTCGGTGACGAAGTAGCCGTCGCGGCCGCCGCTGATCTTGCAATGCGCGCGCGAGACGAACATGTCCGGATCGTCGATCTGCCAGCCGGCGTCGGCGCTGCGGCCGATCACCAATTCGCCCTCGTCCAGCCGGGTCTGCCTGACCACTTGCGAGCGCGGGCCTTGTTCCAGGGTCAGCAGCAGGCTCATGCGGCCGCCTCCGCCATTTCCGGCCGCCAGCCGACGATCGTGCGCAGCCTGAGATCGTCGGCGTCTCCCTTTTCGGCGGGGCGCGCGAGCCAGGAGGTCCGGCCAAGCCGGACGGTTCCGATCCTTGGCGGCGGCACGGCGTCGCGCGCAAGCACGATGCGCAAATCGACATCGAGCGCCTCGCCGATCATGTCGCGAACTGCTTTCTTGAAGATGGCGAGGCGCCGCTCGCCGGGCAGGAAGGACTTGAAGTCGTCGAGGCTGAGCGGACCTATGCGCAATTCGATCCGGCTCTGACGGCTGAAGACGCGCGGGCCGATCGTCGCCCCACGCCCGAGCGCCGCATAGGCCTTGCCGACGCGGCTCTGCAGCGCCGCCGGTATGGTGATCCAGGCGGCGACGAATTCCTTGATCTCAACCGGCACCTTGAAGGCCGTAGCGAGAAACAGCGTCAGCCGCTCCGCGCCGTCGACCTGGTTGGCGAGCGACCCGGCCTGGCGCAGCCGCACCGTGTCGAGTTCGGGATCCTGGGTGCCGGGAAGGCCGATCCCCGCCATCGCTTCCAGCATGGCGCGGATGCGTCCGCCGACCGAGCGCTCGACCTGCACCGCCGGATGCGCGTCCGCCCAGGCCCGGTAGTAAAGCGCGATCATGCGATGCTGCAGGATGTTGACGAAGTCGACGAAGGTCGTGTCGCTGGTCTGCTCCGCGTCGGCGCCGGTGAACCAGCGCTGCGACAGCCGGTCGAGCACCCAGCGCGTCAGATGGAGCGGCATCGGTCCTTCAGGTCCGAGGAGTCCCAGATTGGCGACGGTTATCCGCGCCGGGGCCTTTTCGCCCGCCTCCTGGAATTTGACCACGTCCCTGGCCGAAAAGCTCAAGCGCACATGCTGGCCGAGCCGTGCCGGCTCGCGACTGGCCTGGCCGGAATAGCCGAACAGTCCGCCCCTCTGCTCCAGCCGGCGCAGCAGCTCGAAGAAGTCGAAGCCTTCCGACAGCGCGCCGAGTCCCTCAGGCGCGGCCCCGCTCGGGGCGGGCCGCGCTAGATCAGGTAGCGATTGCCGGGCGTCATCGGCCATGGCACATCCTCCTGCTTCTGCAGCAGCCGCGTGCGCGTCCGCACGAAACCGTTTATTCCGGCATGGCGGGCAAACAGCCGCGCAAGCAGGGCCGAAAGCAGCAGCGTGCTTTGCCCCGCCAGCACCGACTGGTCGACATGCAGCGTCACTTCCGTGCCCCGCCCGAAGCACATCGGCCCGTCGATCTTGAGCCGCTCGATGACCGGGCGCGAGTCGATGCGCGTGATCGAATGCACGTTGCGGGCAAGGCTTGGATCGCCGCGATCGGCATAGAGATCGAGCAGCGCATGCAGCGGATCGACACCGCGCCCCTCCTTGGCGAGGCTCAGGAAATTAAGCGAGAGCTGCGCCACCAGCCGCCAGGCGAGATTGTCGGCGCGGGATTCGCCCTCGGCGCCCGCCGGCAGCGAGGCCGGGATCGCCGGCTGCGGCGGCCGCAGTGCGCCGAGCAGCCTGACCGTCTCGACCGGATCGGCCGTCTCCAGCGTCAGCGTCGGTGTGTCGTCCAGGATCGGCAGGTCGCGATTGGTGCAGAGCGCCATCACGTCGAGGCGCTTGAGCGGCCGGTTCGCCGGGCTGCCGGCCGGGCGCGAGACCGCCAGGAAAACGTCGTCGCCGGTGTAGGACGTGCGGGTCAGGCCCTCGCGCCGCTCGTCTTCCGTCGCCCGGCGCGGGCGCCGCTCTGTCGAATAGACCCAGCCGCTGCCGCGATTCTGCCCCAGGCTGAAAAGCTCGGGAATTTGCGCCTCGCCGCCTTCCGCGTCGGCGTCCTCGACCCGGGTGATCCGAAAGACCTCGAAATCCCGCGCCCGGGTGCGGTCGGCGTGCACCACCTGCCGCGTCCTGCGCGGATCGATCTCGATGACGTTGCATTCCCGCTCGAAGAGATTGATGAGCGGCGTCGCGAACAGCTCGAGATCGGCCGGCGTCACATCTGCGAGCTCGGGCACCGGGCGGCGGAACAGGAAGATGATCTCGATCCCCGCCTCGCATTTGCGCACCACCGGCTGCAGTCCGGCGACCCGCACATAGTGGAAGCGCTCCGGGATCATGAAATATTCGCGCAGCAGCCGGTAGCCTTCGAAGGTCGGACGGGTACGCGGCATCAAGGCTTCATCGTCGCGGATGCCGACCATTTCGGGCTCCGGCAAGGCCGAGAGCGGGTTGGTCTTTCCCTCCGCTCGGGCGCCGACTGCCGAGCAGGCGCCGAAGATCGCGTCGAACAGAAGCGGCGCCTTGGCGCGCCCGGCGAAATAGAGGTCGAGACGGTCGAGCGACAGTTCGCTGAGCTTGCCCTTTCCGGTTCGGGCGAGCGCGATGCGAAACGCCGCTTCGCCGCGCACGCCGCCGATCGGCGCGATGCCGGCGGCAGCCAACGCGCTGCGGTCCTGGAAATAGCTGACAGAGGTGATCGAGATCGGCCACAGCGTGACCTCTTGCGCGGTGGTGAAGGTGCAGCGTGTCGAAAGCCCCGGATGCAGCCCGGAAACCAGTCGCGTGCCGCGCGCGACGGCGTGGCCGGCAATCATCGACTGCACCTGCTGGCCGGGTTTCAGCACGGCCATCGCTGTTGCCGGCGCCGGCGTCACCAGGTCCGGATAAAGCACGTCGAGCACGGCGCGCGAGAAGCGCGAGCGCTCGGCGTCCACCTTCAGCCGCGTGCGCGCGGCGAGGAAGGCCACGCCGTCGAGCAGCCGTTCGACATAGGGGTCGGGGCAGGGGACGGTGTCGAGGGAAAGATTGCGGGCGACCGCCGGATGCATGTCGGCGAATTCCGCGGCCAGCGCCCGGATATGGGTCAGTTCTTCTTCGTAATATTCGACGAAGACCCGATCCATCTCAGGTCTCCCGGAATTCGGTTCGCGCCAGGCCGTTGTCGAGATTGATCGTGGTGCGCAGCCGCATGCGTTCGGGCGTCGGCGTCATGATCAGCACGGCATCGATCTCGATCTTCAGACCGACGCTCTTGTCGCCGAGGGTCACATTGACCGTCGTGGCGCTTTCCTTCAGACGCGGCTCGAAAGTTGCGAGCACCGCGCGGATCTCGCGCGCCAAGGTATCGCGGTCGAAATCCCGCGACGAGCGGCCGGAGAAGGACGGCACGCCATAATTGACGACGCTGCGCCGCACTTCCGGGAAATCGGCGAGCGACGGCAATTCGTCCAGTGGCTGCTCGTGCTCGGCGTCGGAGAGCATCGGAACGGATTCAAAACGCTCGGTGTTGAACAGGGCTTCGATGTCGCGCCGGACGGCTTCCCTGAGCACCCGCGCCGACACCACCACGCCGCGGCTTTCGATCTCGGCGCGATGCTCGGTCTGGAAGACAAGCCGGTGCAGGCGCCGCTTCTGGTCGGCCGTCAATTCCGCATCGGCATCGATGGCGCGCGCGCTGCCGGCGAGAAGAGCCTCGACGCGCTCGGCGCCGAGTTCTTCTTCCAGCAGCCGGCGCAGCCCGTCGATCTCCGAGGTCAGCCCGGGCAAGTCGTTGATGAGGCGGTCCCAGAGGGAGGGCTGGACCGCCTCGCGCTTTGCCCGGGAACTGCCGGCAAGCTGCGCTTTCGCACCAGGCCGTTTGGCCTCACTTGCCGACATAGACATCCATTTCGATCTCGTCGTCCTTGTCATAGACGAACTTGATCTTCTTGTAGGCGAAGCTGACTTCTTCCTCGATCAGGTCGGCCTCGTCGTTGGCCTGCCGCATGTCGTATTCCATGATCGAGGCGTCGGTGAGCGTCACCACCAGGTAGTCGCTGGTCTCGCCGTCGATGGTGCGGCGCGCCGAAAACACCACCTCGTCGAGCGCCTTGTTTTCGAACAGCGCCTTCTTCAGGTAGGGAGACGACTTGTCGTAGTGCTTGGTGAATTTGATCATCCCCATCGACACGCGACCGCGCCGCGACAGCGAGTTGGGGTCGTAGGGCGCGATCATCTTGTAGTCGACGCCATGGATCTCGATCTCGTCTTCATGGCCGTCGCGCTTGCTCGGGCCCTTGATGTCCGGGACTTTCAAAAAACCATCGATCTTCATTGTAGGCCCATCCGTTCTCACTGTTGTCGGCATTGTCTTTCTCCACCGCTTTCAAACGAAACAGATCATTATGCTTGCTATTTCAGCCCTTCACTGACGGCAGTTCGGACACCAGCCGGAGCGAGGCATTGATGCCTTCCAGCTGGTAGTGCGGACGCAGATAGAAACGGGCATTGTAGTAACCGGGCCGGCCTTCGACGCTGTCGACCTGAACTTCGGCCGCGGCGAGCGGGCGCTTGGCGCGCGCCTTGTCGTCGGCAAAGGCAGGGTTGGCCAGCACGTACCGGTTGATCCATTCGGTCAACCAGATCTGCATGTCGGTGCGTTCCTTGAACGAGCCGATCTTGTCGCGCGCAATCGCCTTCAGGTAGTGCGCGAAGCGCGAGACGGGGAAAAGGTAGGGCAGGTTGGCGCTGAGCCGCTCGTTCGACTGCGCGTCGGGATCGACCAGACGGCCGGCGCGGGTCTCGTCGTCCTGCAGCGAATGCGCGCCGATGAAGGCCGCAAGGTCGGTGTTCTTCCGGTGCAGGATCGGCATCAGGCCGAGCTTGGCCAATTCCGCCTCGCGCCGGTCGTCGATGGCGACCTCGGTCGGGCACTTCATCGCGATCGACCCGTCATCGGTCGGGAAGGCGTGCACCGGCAGGTTGAGCACCGTGCCGCCATTCTCGACGCCGCGGATCTGCGTGCCCCAGCCATAGAGCTTGTGGCTGCGGTTGATGTTGACCCCCATCGGGAAGGCGGCGTTCATCCAGACATATTTGTTATGATCGCCCCCCACCTCTTCCTCGAAGGTGAATCCCTTCACCGGAACGGTTTCAGTGCCGTAAGGCAGGCGCGCCAGCACACGCGGCATGGTGAGGCCGATATAGCGGGCGTCCTCGCTCTCGCGCAGCGACTGCCACGAGGCATAGGCCGGGTTGTTCACGATCATCGCCAGGTCCTGCGGATTGGGCAGTTCCTGCCAGCTGTCCATGCGGAACAGGCGCGGCGAGGCGGCGGCGATGAAGGGCGTATGCGCCGAGGCGCAGACGCCGGATATGTTGCGCAGCAGGCCGACGTCGCGCGGATGGTTCGAGAATTCGTAGGCGCCGATGATGCAGCCGATCGGCTCGCCGCCCAGCATCGAATACTCGTCCGTGTAGACCTTCTTGAAGATCGGGCTCTGATCCCACATCTGGCCTTCATAGTCTTCGAGCGTGTCGGCCAGCTGCTCCTTGGAGATGTTCATCACCCGGATCTTGAGCTTGGTATCCGTCTCGGTGTTGTTGACGAGGTACCAGAGGCCGCGCCAGGTGCCTTCCATCTCCCGCACTTCTGGCGCGTGCAGGATCTCGTTGACCTGCGTCGTCAGCAACTTGTCGATCCCGGCGATCAGCGACTTGATCGACTTGATCGCATTGGACGAGATGGTCGTGGTCTCGGAGCGCGACTGCGCCGCCAGCGCCAGGTTGCGCACCAACTGCTGCAGCTTCTCGCTGTCGTCCTTCTTGACCTTGAAATCCTTCTCCAGGAGTCCGCTGAATTCGCCGAGATCGATTGCTTCCGCCTCGGCGGTGGCGGCTGCGGTCTTTTGCTGTTCAGCCATGACTTACTCCTCGCCCTTGCCGTCAGCCATCGCCTGGCTGGCGATCTTGCTCAGCAGCGGTTCGTTGTTGAGAAGCTGCGCGATGCGCTTTTCGGCGTCGACGCGGCCGTCCATGAAGCCCAACAGCTCCTCGAGCTGACGGCGCATCTTCAGGATTTCCGCCAGTTGCGGGACCTGCTCGGCGATCTTGTCCGGGGCGAAATCGCCCATCTTGGAGAAGGTGAGATCGACCGCGAGCTCCTCGTCGCGCTCGGCGCCCTCGGCTTGCGGCAGCGTGTTCTTGACCCGCGCCTTAACCCTTGGCCCCATGGCCTCCATGAATTTCGGGAAGCGGTTGGCGTCGGTTTCGACGAAGTTGCGGTCGAGCACCGACTTCACCGCTTCCTTGGTCTGTGAAGCGCCGGATAGATCGGCCATCACGGCCATGACGAACGGCAGTTCGATCGTCGTCGGGCTGCCGTAGGTCTCGACGTCGTAGGCGATCTGCACGCGCGGCGCGCGGTTTCTTTCGATGACCTTCGCTTTGCTCTCTGCTGGCATGCTTGTTACCTTTCATCCTTCTGGGCCGGCTTCTTGGGATCGGGGACACCGGCAAGCAGCCGGAACTCCTTCAGCCCCGACGGGGCGAGATCTTCCATCAGTTCCACGAAATCCATGTGCACCATGCGCCGCACGCGGCGGGCGAGATGCGGTATCGGGCTCGAAGGCTCGGTGCGATCATAGAAAGCGACGACGAGATCGAGGCATTTGACGACGTCGTCGCGCGAGGTGATCCGGTCAGGCAGCCCGACGCCTGGTTCCGCACGGCTTGCGACACTTGCCATCGTTTCGGCCCCCATCGCTTCGGCCCCTTCCGCTCGATGACCGTTTCGGGTAGGCGCTGCCGGTTCCTGCGGGACCGGCTTTGCGGCTCCGTTTCCAGCAGTGCCGGCGGACGAATTCCGCTCCAGCGTCGTCAGCAAACGCTGCAGGAACCGTTTCAATTCCGGGACGGTCGGGCCATTGCCTTCGATACGCTTGTTGAGAGCGGCGTCGACCTCGTCGAGGGCGGCGATCGCCGCGCGGGCGTCGGCGAGCAGCGCGGCCATCGCGTCGCCGGCCTGGTCGATGTGTGCCACGCAGCCGCTGCGCACCCGGTTCAAGAGCTGGCTGTGAGCGGTCGCCAGCGCCGCTTTTTCGGAGGCGCCCAGTCCGGAAGCCGCTTCCTGCAGCATGACGCGCTCGTCGAGCGCGCCCTTTTCCAGGTCGCGTCCGCTGATCGGTCCGACCTGGCGCGGCGAGAAGAAGATCATCTCGCGCAGGTTCGCCAACAGGCCT
The DNA here is from genome assembly GCF_029674625.1 of Mesorhizobium sp. WSM4906. Classification (NCBI taxonomy): domain Bacteria; kingdom Pseudomonadati; phylum Pseudomonadota; class Alphaproteobacteria; order Hyphomicrobiales; family Phyllobacteriaceae; genus Mesorhizobium; species Mesorhizobium sp. WSM4906. The sequence continues at coordinate 6,129,591 of NZ_CP121355.1, read as the reverse complement.
TCCTGGGCATTCTGGAGGTCGAGCAGGGCATTGATGCGGCGCAAGGCGGCGTCGCGCGGCGGCGCGTTGGCCCGCATTGCCGGATGCATCGTGTCCCAGTACTGGTCGAAGGTCCTGGCGATCAGCGTCAGGCCCTGCGCGAGGCCTGCCAGCCTTTCCTCGTTGGCTAAAGCGCGCGCCACGATGACCAGCAGGCGCAGATCCCGGCCGCGGGGGCGAAGCTCTTCGGCCTTTTCGAGGACGGCCGCCCAGTCGACCGGGCTGGATTGCGAGACAGGCTTGCTGTTGCCGTCGTGGACAACCTTGACTTGCGGTTCGGTCAGACGCTCCAGCTCATGAAAGGCCGGGTCGTTGCGCAAGTCCTCTCCCGACGGATTCTCACCGTTCAGAGGATTCAGCCAGAGTGCGAGATCAATCACACTAACCCCCAGCCAGCGGCCCTGAGACCCCTATGTGACGCAACGTTATCACACGGCCTCACTTTATCACAATTGAGCACTCGCTCAAAAACTAACGGAAGCTAAACGCGACCGTTTTCTTCGGCGAAACCCATTGCGCGATTGTCGGACCGGGTATGTGAAATGGCTCGCATAGCCCGGACAGTAATCCGGTGTTTGTTGGGTGAGTTTGCAAGGCTTGTGTAACCGGGCGGTGCCGCCTGGATGAATCCAAACGCCTTATCCGTCACACGGCTTTGTCAAGCCGCCGCTTATATGGCAGGGTACGGTCGGCAGGTTGCGGGAGCAGGTTCGATGGAACAGCGCCGGTCATCGCAGAGCTTCAAGCGTAAGGAACTGGTCGCAAAGCTCAACGCCACGGGGGTGCGTGCCTTCAAGGCCGCGGCCGACACGGCCAAGCTGCGCGGCAATCCCTATGTCGAGCTCGTCCATTTCATCCAGCAACTGGTGCTGTCCGAGCGCTCGGACGTGCAGATGATCCTTGCCGACGCCGGAGTGGACGCAAGCCGGCTTTCGGCGGATATGACGCGCGCCATCGACAAGCTGCCCTATGGCGCGACCTCGGTGGAGGAATTCTCCGACCATATCTTCCACGCCATCCAGGAAGGCTGGAACCTGGCGACGCTGGAGTTCGGCGTCGAAGAGGTGCGCAGCGCCCACATCCTGCTTGCCTGCCTGAGGACGCCCGTTCTGGAAGGCCTGGTTTCCAAGATCAGCGCCGAGTTCGACAAGATCGATGCGGACGGCGTCGTTTCCCGCTTCGCCGATGTCACCGAAGGCTCGCTCGAAGCCGGCTCAGCTTCCGCCGCAGCCGCCATCGAGACACCGGTGAAGCGCGGCCCGGGCGGGGATTCGGCGCTGGCGAAATACGCCACCGACCTCACCCAGCGCGCCCGCGACGGCAAGATCGATCCGGTCGTCGGCCGCGATCCGGAAATTCGGCAGATCGTCGACATCCTGATGCGACGCCGGCAAAACAACCCGATCCTGACCGGCGAGGCCGGCGTCGGCAAGACGGCGGTGGTCGAGGGTTTCGCGCTCCGCATCGCCCAGGGCGACGTGCCGCCGACGCTGCAGAACGTCAGCGTGCGCATGCTCGATGTCGGGCTGATGCAGGCGGGCGCCAGCGTCAAGGGCGAGTTCGAGAAGCGGCTGAAGGCGGTGATCGACGAGGTGCAGGCCTCCGAGACGCCGATCATCCTGTTCATCGACGAGGCGCACACCCTGATCGGCGCCGGCGGTGCCGCGGGCACCGGCGATGCGGCCAATCTTCTGAAGCCGGCGCTGGCGCGCGGCGAGCTGCGCACGATCGCGGCCACGACCTGGGCCGAATACAAGCAGCATATCGAGAAGGACCCGGCGCTGACTCGCCGCTTCCAGGTGGTCAAGATCGACGAGCCGTCGGAAGCCGTGGCCGTGCTGATGCTGCGCGGCGTCGCCGGCGTTCTGGAGCAGCACCATAAGGTGCAGATCCTGGATGAGGCAATCGAGGCGGCCGTTTCTCTCTCGCACCGCTACATCCCGGCACGGCAATTGCCGGACAAGGCGGTCAGCCTTCTCGACACCGCTTGCGCCCGCGTCGCCGTCTCGCAGCATGCCACGCCCGCCGAGGTCGAGGACATTCTGCGCCGCCGCCAGGCGCTGGAGGTCGAAAGCGGCATCATCGGCCGCGAAGCGGCGATCGGCATCGACGTTGCCGACCGGCAGGCTCGCGTCGACGCCGGATTGGCGGAAACCGAGACGACCTTGGCCGCCGCCCAGGCGCGCTGGGATCGGGAAAAGGCGCTGGTGGCCGAGATTCTCGACCTGCGCGCCAAATTGCGCGGCGAAGGCGTGCCGCTCGATGCGGCTGCGGCCGAGGAGGGCGCCGAGGAAACCGCAGGGGCTGAGCCGCCTGCATCCGGAGCTTCCAAGGCGAAGGCGCCTGAGAACAAGGCGGCTGAAACAAAGCCAGCGAAATCCAAGGGTTCGAAAGCCAAGCCGACCAAGGGCGAGGCGGCCAAAGCCGAGGCGGCCGCTGCGGAGACGATCGCCGAGGGATCGGCGGGTTCAACCGCCGACCTTGCGCGGCTGCGCGAATTGATGGCGGAACTCGCCGCGGCGCAGGGCGAGACACCGCTCATCCTGCCCTCGGTCGATCGCAACGCGGTTGCCGCCGTGGTGCAGGACTGGACCGGCATCCCGACCGGACGCATGCTGTCCAGCCAGACCGAAAAGGCGCTCAGGCTCGCCGCCACCCTGTCCGAGCGGGTGGTCGGCCAGGACCATGCGATGGAAATGATCGCGAAGCGCGTGCAGACCAGCCGCGCCGGCCTCGGCGCCCCGGAAAAGCCGGTCGGCGTGTTCCTGCTCTGCGGTCCGTCCGGCGTCGGCAAGACCGAGACCGCGCTGGCGCTCGCCGAGACGCTCTATGGTGGCGAGCAGAACCTGATCTCGATCAACATGTCCGAGTTCCAGGAAGCGCATACCGTCTCGACGCTGAAGGGCGCGCCGCCCGGCTATGTCGGCTACGGCAAAGGCGGCATCCTGACCGAAGCGGTGCGCCGCAAACCCTATTCGGTGATCCTGCTCGACGAGGTCGAGAAGGCGCACCCGGACGTGCACGAGATATTCTTCCAGGTCTTCGACAAGGGCATGATGGACGACAGCGAGGGCCGGCGCATCGATTTCAAGAACACGCTGATCCTGCTCACTTCGAATGTCGGCTCGGACGTCATCATGGACCGCACGAGGAACGGCACCGTGCGGACCGGGATCGACGACCTCGATACTGCCTTGCGCGCGCCGCTGCTGAAGGTGTTCCCGGCCGCCTTCCTCGGCCGCGTCGTCACCATACCTTACTATCCGCTCTCGGATGCGATGATCGAGGCGATCACCCGCCATCAATTCGGCAAGATCGCGCGGCGGCTGAAGGCAACCAACGATGCCGAACTGGTCATCGGCGACGGTGTCATGGACCTGGTCAAGGCGCGCTGCACCGAGATCGAATCCGGCGGGCGCATGATCGACGCGATCCTCACCAACACGCTGCTGCCGGAGCTGAGCCGCGGCGTGCTCAACCGATCGCTCGAGGGCGCCAAGATAACGAAGGTCACCGTCGGGGCCTCGGCGGAAGGGTTTACGTATTCGTTCGAGTAGGGGGTTTGGGACGCAAAAGATTCGGCGCCATGTCACGTTGGGCGGGTTCTCACTCGTCTTGAGGTCGGAACCAACGAAAGGAACCGACCATGACTGCCAGACTTGACCCCCTTGCCGCCGCCCCGTCGCTGATGAAGGAGTGGCACCGCGCCTCGCTCGCGATTTCTGCCAGCCTCGATCCGGCTCTCGCCGAGCTCATCGAGATCCGCTCTTCCCAGATCAACGGCTGCGCCAACTGCATCAACATGCATACCACCTATGCCCGCGAGCGCGGAGAGACTGAACAGCGTGTCTATCTGCTGGCGGCCTGGCGTGAGGCGCCGTGCTATACCGACCGCGAGCGCGCCGCGCTTGGCTGGACCGAGGCGCTGACGCGGATCAGAGAAGGCCATACGCATGAGGCCGCCTATGAGGCGCTGAAGGACCATTTCACCGAGGAGGAACGGGTGAAGCTCACCCTGATGATCAACATCATCAACGGCTGGAACCGCATCGCGGTCGGCTTCGGCGGCTTTGTCGATCCGGCTGCGGTGAAGGCGGCCAATGCCAAGGCTTCCAACAAGGCGGCCGCTGCTTGATGGCGAAGCCGGCATCCGAGGGTGCGGCGGCGGCATTCGAGCCGCTGCGCCCGAAGCTCATGCGGGTCGCCTACCGCATGCTGGGCTCGGTAGCCGATGCCGAGGATATGGTGCAGGAGGCCTTCATCCGCTGGATGAGGGCCGACCGTGCCGAGGTGCGCGAGCCCGAGGCGTTCCTGCGCCGCACGGTCACGCGCCTCTGCCTCGACCAGCTCAAGTCCGCGCGCCATCAGCGCGAGACCTATGTCGGCTCCTGGCTTCCCGATCCCGTCGTCGAAGACGACGAGGCGGACGACGTCACCTTGCCGCTTATGCTGGCACTGGAGCGCCTGTCGCCGCTCGATCGGGCGGCCTTCCTGCTGCACGACGTGTTCGGGCTGCAATTCGAGGAAGTGGCAACCGAGATCGACCGCGATCCGGCGGCCTGTCGCCAGCTCGCCGCCCGCGCGCGCAGCCATGTCCGCGAGGCGCGGCCGCGTTTCAAGGTCGAGAAAGAGCGTGGCCTCGAGCTTGCCGAGGCCTTCTTCAATGCCTCGCGCAGCGGCGACATGAAGGCGCTCGGCGCCATGCTCAGCGCCGATGTCAGCGCTCATGCGGACGGTGGCGGCAAGCGCCCGGCGGCGATCGCGCCGGTCTTCGGCTACGACGCGGTCATCAAGCAATATGAGACCGTCGTCGCCTGGCTTAGGGACAATCGCTCGCAGCTCGTCCGTTTTGGCTTCATCAACGGGTTGCCGGGTTTCATCACGCTGGAAGCCGACGGCGAGTTGCAGACCACCGCGCTCGACATCGAGGACGGCAAGATCACCGCGATCTATGTGATGCGCAATCCCGACAAGCTGAAGCATCTGCATTAGCAGTCGCAACTGGCCGAGAGACTCTGCAAGCTGCCGACGGAACCTTTGTTCGGCTGGCGATTTTGGCTATATATTTGGGCACCGGATGCCAGAAGGGTTGCTGACGATGACGACGAAAAACCGTGCGATCTCCGCTGCCGTTCTGGCCGCGGCAATTGGCGTGTCCGGTCAGGCGTTGGCCGGCGACCGGCATCATCATCGGCTGGTCGAGCAGGAACGCTACGTTCCGGCCGAAGGCGACCTCATCGACATCCTGTTCGGTGGTCCGCGCTACTATGACGCCATGCTGGTCACCTCGGCGGCGGGCGCCTGCTCCTATCACCGGACCGGACCGGACGCGAACGCGCTGAACAAGATCAACGACCATCATTGCGGAAAATAGCCGCTCTCGCGGTTGTTCCTCGCGCGGCTTGGCCTCGATGAGCCGCGCCCACTTTTGCCCTCTCCATCAACTGCTGATCGGGTGGGCCGAGGCGTGCCCGCCTGTTTTCGGCGGTTGCGCAGCGCGTGGCTCGAACCATCGCACACATCTGCTCCAAATATTGTATACAATAATTAAGAAAGATGTTGACAATCCATCGCGGCCGGTTTCCCTTAGGCTATCCGCGCCATCCAACGAAAAACACAAGGCGCGATAACCAGAAGGGAACCTGCAAATGATCAATCGACGCTCGACTCTGAAATCGATGGTGCTTGGCGCCGTCTCGACCCTGGCCATTGCCGCTTTTGCCATCCCGTCCGCGCAGGCTGGAAACAAGGAGCTGAAGATAGGCTTCGTTGGCGTCACCAGCGGCCCCGCCGCTGCCTGGGGCACGTCCAATGTGCGCTCGATGCAGACGCGCGCCGCCTGGCTCAACGAAAAAGGCGGCGTCAAGATCGGCGACGACACCTACAACATCAACATCGTCACCTTCGACGACCAGAAGGATCCCAAGCGCGCCATCGCCGGCATGGAGAAGATGGCGCAGGAAGGCATCCATTATGTCGTCGGGCCGAATGTCGATGACGGTGCCGCCGCGGTGCGCCCTGTCGCAGAGTCCAACGGCATCATCTATTTCCCCTACGCTTTCCCGAAAGCCCTCTACCAAAAGCCGGCCTCGAATGCCGTGCTGGGCATGATCGCCAACTATCAGTCAGGCCCGGCGATCTACAAATATCTCAAGGAAAACAAGGGCGTGAAGACGATCGCCTTCGTTGCGGCGAACGAATCCGACCCGCTCAGCCAGCGTGACAGCGGCGTCGAGGCGGCCAAGGCGCTCGGCCTCGATATCGTCGCCCAGAACGACACCTACCAGAACGACACCCGCGATTTCACGCCGGTGTTGACGCCGATCGTCGCGCTGAAGCCCGACCTGCTGGTGCTGTCCGGCGTGGCGCCGGCCAACGCGCCGCTGCTCATTCGCGCCGCCCGCGAGCTCGGCTATGAGGGCCTGATCTCGACCGAGACCGCGCAGGACGCCAAGGTGCTGGAGGAGGGGGCCGGCGAATATGCCAACGGTTTCATCTCCGTCGGCGGCGCCTCCACGCCGGAGATCGCCTCCGACGAGATGAAGGAGTTCGTCACCCGCTACACCAAGATGTTCGGCGAGTACAACGACGAGTCCAACACCAAGGTCTACGCGCTGGAATACATTCTCGATACGCTGAAGGCCAATCCCGCCGCCATCAACGACGTCGCGGAATTCAAGAAGACGATGGACACGTTCTCGGCGCCCAACCCCTTCCTGAAGGGCGACGCCAAGCTGAGCTATGTCGGCTCGACCTCCTTCGGCCAGAAGCGTCAGCTCTCCGTGCCGATGGTGGTCAACGAGTATAAGGATGGCGCTTTCCAGACCCTGTTCGTCGGCTCCGTCGACTAACGCATGTCTCCCGAAAGTGGGAACCGGTTTTCGGGACCAAGACATGCGTAAAATCAAAAACCTAAGCCACAAGCTTTAGCGTCAGGTTCCTAAGGTTACTTCCTCCCGCATGCCGGGGTCCGGGCTATGGTCCGGACCCGCGGAAGATCGAAGGTCTCCATGGAACAGGTCATCGCCAACGGATTGTATCTCGGTGCCCAATATGCGCTGATCGCGCTGGGCCTCACCCTGATCTTCGCACTGATGAACGTGCTCAACTTCGCCCACGGGCAGATGTACGTGCTGGGCGGGTTCATCACCTACACAGTCTACGGCCAGCTCGGCCTGCCTTTCGTGGTGGCGCTCTTGGCCTCCGGCGTGACGCTCGCGGTGATCGGCGCGCTGATGGAGAAATTCCTCTTTCGCACCGTCATCAGGCGCAGTCATCGCGAGGAGAGCACCATGCTGCTCGCCGCCGCGACGGCCTTCTTCTTCGACGCCGTCATCCTGCTCATGTTCGGCGAGAAGCAGCGCGGCGTGCCCAAGATCGTCAAGGGCGTCTTCAACCAGGCCGGCATCATCATGCCCTACGACCGACTGGCCGTCGGTGCCCTGGCCATCGTCTTCATCGCCGCTTTCGTCCTCTATATGCAATACAGCCGGGTCGGCCGCGCCATGCGGGCGCTCGCCCAGGACCGTGTCGCGGCCCAGCTGATGGGTGTGCGGGTCGACCGCTATTCGATGATCGGCTTTGCCATGGGCGCCATGCTGGCGGGTATCGTCGGCGGTCTGCTGGTCACGATCACCGGCGTCAATTCCGGCATCGGCGGCCCGATCTCGATCAAGGCTTTCCTGATGGTGATGATCGGCGGCGCCGGCGTGGTTGGCGGCGCGATCGCCGGCGGCTTCATCCTCGGCATGATGGAGTCGGTCGGCCTGACCGTGCTGCGTGAATATGGCGACGTCACCTATCTCGTCATCTTCGCCGCCCTGATGGTGTTCCTGTCGATCCGCCCCAACGGGCTGATGGGCAAGCCGTGGGGTTGAGAGCGCCATGACCCGCAATCGCAACATGAAAATCGCTTCGGTCGTGGCTTTTTTGGCGATCGTCTTCGTCGCCGTGCCGGCCGCGATCTCGGCAAGCGGCCGCATCGACCTCTACTACACGCTGACCTCGGTGGCACTGCTCAGCATCGCCAGCGCCGGCGTGTGGCTCACCTTCTACATCGGCCGCATCAATATCGGCCAGGGCGCCTACGCGCTTATGGGCGGCTACGTCTCGGCCATACTGGTGATGAACCATGGCTGGTCCTTCTGGTTGACGTTGCCCGTGGCCGGTCTCTTCTGCGCCGCGGCAAGCGTGCTGATCGGCCTGCCGATCCTGCGGCTGCGGGGCGTCTATTTCGCCATGGTGACGCTGACGCTGACCGAAGTGGCGCGGCTGTTGGCTCTGGCGCTGCCGGTCACCAACGGCGCCAAGGGCATCGTCAGCATCCCGTTGCCAGGCGCGCTGTCGGTCTTCGGCCTGACCATCATTCCGGATTTCGCCACGCTGCAGAACTCGCGGCTCGCCTTCTATCTGCTGGCGGTCACGCTGATGGTGGTCTGCTTCGGCATCATGTACCGGCTGGTCCATTCGCGCATCGGCAAGCTCTGCCAGTCGCTGCAGCAAAATGAAGAGCTTGCCTCCTCGATCGGCGTCAACATCGCCTATCTGCGCGTCATCGCCTATGCGGTGTCGTCTTTCTTCGGCGGTGTCGCCGGCGCGATCTTCGCCGCCATCTCGCAATCGATCTATCCGTCGAGCTTCACGGTCACAGACTCCGTCAACTTCATGCTGAACTGCTTCCTCGGCGGCCTCGGTTATGTGTTCGGGCCGATGCTCGGCACGCTGGTGCTCTATTTCGGATGGGACCTGCTCTTCCAGACCGGCCAGTTCCAACTGCTCATCTATTCCGGCCTGATGATCGTCCTGATGCTGGTGCTGCCAAACGGCCTGCTCAGCCTCACGGCTTCGACCCGGAAGAAGGCTTGAGCCATGGCAGAAATGCTCGAAGTCTCCAGCATCACCAAGCGCTTCGGCGGTCTCGTCGCGGTCAATAACGTCTCCTTCTCGGTGCGCGAAAAGGAGATCCTGTCGGTGATCGGTCCGAACGGCGCCGGTAAGTCGACGCTGTTCAAGCTGATCTCGTCGTTCCTCAGGCCGACCGCAGGTGAGGTGCGTCTGAAGGGCGAGCGTATCTCCGGCATGGCGCCGCATATCGCCGCCCGCAAGGGCGTCGTGCGCACCTTCCAGGAAACGACGATCTTCAAGAACATGAGCGTGCGCGACAACGTCGTCATCGCGCACCACCTGCGCTCGAAGGCGAGCCTCGTCGGCTTCTTCTTCGGCACCGGCACGGCCAAGGCCGACGAAGCGGCCTTCGGTCAGTCCGCCGACGAGATCCTGACGCTGCTCGGCCTGGCCCCGCTTGCCAACGAGATCGCCCGCAACCTGCCGCACGGCCATTTGCGGGCGCTGGGCATCGCCATCGGCCTCGCGACCAACCCTTCCATCCTGCTGATCGACGAGCCCTTCGCCGGCATGAACCATGAGGAGACCATGCGCATGGTGGCGATGGTGCGGCGCCTGCGCGATCTCGGCCTCACCATCCTGCTCGTCGAGCACGACATGCCGGCGGTGATGAAGATCTCGGACCGCATCGTGGTCCTCAATTTCGGGCAGAAGATCGCCGAGGGAACGCCATCGGAGATCCAGGCCAACGAGAAGGTCATCGAAGCCTATCTCGGCAGCGAAGACGAGGCGATCGGCCTATGAACCAGATCCTGAATTTCGCCGGTGTCGAGCTTTATTACGATCACGTCTATGCGCTGAAAGGCGTCTCGCTCGAGGTCAACGAGGGCGAGACCGTCGCGCTGATCGGCGCCAACGGCGCCGGCAAGTCGTCGATCCTTCGCGCCATCACCGGTCTGAACAGGATCAGGTCCGGCGAAATCCATTACAACGGCAAGCGCATCGACGGCGCCGCGCCGGACGAGATCGTCAAGATGGGCATCGCCATGGTGCCGGAAGGGCGGCGCGTCTTCCCCTACATGACGGTGAGGGACAACCTCCTGATGGGCGCCTTCACCCGCTCAAGCAAATCCGAGATCGCCGCGACGATGGAGATGGTGCTGGGGCGTTTTCCCCGGCTGAAGGAGCGCTTCTCGCAGGCCGCCGGCACGATGAGCGGCGGCGAGCAGCAGATGCTGGTCATCGGCCGCGCGCTGATGGCGAAGCCGAAGCTTCTGCTGCTCGACGAGCCGTCGCTCGGCGTCGCGCCAAAGCTCGTCCAGGACATCGCCCACTCGATCGTCGCCATCAACCGCGACGAAAAGGTCAGCGTTCTTCTTGTCGAGCAGAATTCCCGCATGGCGCTCCGCATCTCGCAGCGCGCCTATGCGCTGACCACCGGCAGCGTCGCGCTGAGCGGCAACTCCACCGAATTGCTGACCGACGACAGGGTCAAGCGTCTTTATCTCGGCGGCGAGATCTGAGGCTGATTTTAATGCGCATACTCGTCATCAACCCCAACACGACGGCATCGATGACCGCCAAGATCGGTCAGGCCGCGGCTAGCGTCGCGGCGGCGAGCACCGAAATCATCGCCGTCAATCCGGCCGACGGTCCGCCGAGCATCGAGGGCTATTTCGACGAGGTTTTTGCCATTCCGGGCATCATCGCCGAGATGGGCAAGGCGCCGGCGGCGGACGCCTATGTGATCGCCTGCTTCGACGATACTGGATTGGATGCCGCGCGTTGCGCTACCGAGGCTCCGGTCATCGGCATCGGCGAGGCGGCCTTCCACCTCGCCAGCCTTGTCGCCGGCAAGTTCAGCGTCGTCACCACGCTTGCCCGCTCGGTTCCCGCCATCGAGCACAATCTGGCAAAATACGGTCTTGCCTCGCGCTGTGCCAAGGTGCGCTCGTCCGAAGTCGCCGTGCTCGACCTCGAACGGCCCGGCTCGAACGCGAGGCACAAGATCTCGGACGAGATCGCGCGCGCCATAAACGAGGATCGCGCCGAGGCGATCGTGCTTGGCTGCGCCGGCATGGCGGACCTCGCGCACAGCCTGTCGGAAGAGCACGGCGTTCCGGTGCTCGACGGCGTCGTCTGCGCGGTGACGCTGGCCGAGAGCCTGTTCAAGGTGGGCTTGAAGACATCGAAAGTCGGCGGCTATGCGACACCGCGCGGCAAGCGTTTCGCCGGCATATTTGCCTCGGCCTCGCCGATGGAAGCCGGTTCGCCGGGCTAGGGCGTCGGATCCCAGCGGGATTGACCGGGGCGCGGGCGACATTAGATTGGATTGGCTGCTGGCGATTTGGGGGCAGATCGGGCCGGATCGGGCCTGCGCATTGAAAGCATGTTGACGGTACTCAGGGAAGACGATCGCGACGACAAGCCGGCAGCGCGCTGGTCGCCGATCTACTATGGGCTGAGGGACGCCATCGTCGGCCATCGCCTCGCGCCGGGCACCAAGCTGCCGGAAGACGAGCTGGCCTCGATCTATTCGGTGAGCCGCACCGTCGTCCGTGCCGCCCTGCAGGCCCTCGCGCATGACCGGCTGGCGCGGCTGGAGCCCAATCGCGGCGCCTTCGTCGCGCAGCCGTCGAAGATCGAGGCGCGCGAAGTTTTCGAGGCCCGCGCCCTGATCGAGCCCAAGGTGGCGGCACTTGCCGCCAAGGCGGCTGTGCCGTCCGACATCGCGCAACTGCGGGCGCATCTGGAGAAGGAGCACGAGGCGCTGCATGCCGGCCGCGACAGCGACGCCATCATGCTGTCGGCGCGCTTCCATGTCGGCATCGCCGAGATCGCCGCGCATTCCGTCTTCACCAACTTCGTGCGCGATCTCGTCTCTCATTCCTCGCTGATCATCGCGCTCTATTGGAAGCGGCGCGACGCGACCTGCGAAAAGCACGCCCATCATGCGCTGGTCGATGCGATCGAGGCCGGCGACAGCGCCGACGCCGCGGCCCTGATGAACAGCCACCTGGTCGATCTGCTGTCCGGGCTCGACCTCACCGACAAGGTGGAGAAGTCGGACAGCCTGGCCGATCTGCTGCGCGCCTAGGAAAGGCGGTGGTCCAACCGGCCGCTGAACCGCCGGAGGAATTTTGAGCGGTCGGCTCTGTTTGCATTGGCAGATGGCATGCGCTGGAGATTGGCCGAAACGCCCATCGCGATCGTCATTCCAGGGCGAAGCAGGAGCGAAGCTCCGTCGCGAAGACCCTGGAATCCATGCCGTTACCTCCGCCAAGGCGTGCAACGGAGCAGAATTCTTCACCGCGGCAGCGCTTCGAAGTCACGGAATGGATTCTATGGTCTTCGCCGCGTCGCTTCGCTCCTTGCTCCGCCATAGAATGACGAGGTTGGGGCGGCTTCAACCAAATCTGCGGCGCCTGCGCGGATTCCACCGAAATGAACGGAAAAACCTTGCACGAAGACGAACCGCAACCTTTCAAAATCCCAGCGTCGGGGACTAAGCTGCGGCGGCTTGCGAATAATCCATCCGCTCGAGGTCGGCGATGAGGCCCGGTCCGGTCGGCTGCCAGCCGAGATGCGCACGCGTCCATTCGCTGGATGCAGGCATGTCGAGGCCGGCGAACATGGCAAGCCACCCGAAATGGTCGGCCGCTTCTTCCTGCGACAGCGAGACCACCGGCACTCTGAGGCCGGCGCCGATCACCTCCGCGATCTCGCGGACTGGAATGCCTTCCTCGGCGACGGCGTTGTAGCGCACGCCGGCTTCCTGCTTGTCCAGCGCCAGGCGGTAGAGCTTCGCGACGTCGAGCACATGCGCCGCCGACCACCGGTTGCGGCCTTCGCCAAGATAGGCCGACACGCCCTTGACGCGCGTCTGCGCGATCAGCGGTGTGATGAGGCCCTGTTTCACCGTGTCATGCACCTGCGGCAGCCGCACCACCGACACCTTGACGCCCTTCTCGGCCATAGCCGCGCCGGCGAGCTCGGACAGGATGCGCGGATTGGGATGGTCGGTGTTGAAGATGTCTTCTCTCGCAGGCTGTCCGTGCTCGCCGGAGCCCATGCCGACACCCGACGTGATGATGAGCAGCCGGTCCGAACCGGCGAGCGCGCCGCCCAGCGCTTCGATGACGCGCTTGTCCTTCTCGCAGTTCGCGACGAAGTTCGAGAAATTGTGGTCGAAGGCGGTGTGGATCACCGCATCCGATTTCGCCGCGCCGTCGCGCAGGCTGTCGAGGTCTTCGATGTCGCCGCGATGCGGCTCGGCGCCGGCGGCGAGAAGCGACCGCGCACCGGCATCCGAACGGGTCAGGCCAAGCACCTGATGGCCGGCGGCAAGAAGTTCGGACACGATCCTGGAACCGATGAAGCCGGTCGCGCCGGTAAGGAATACACGCATGATAGGTCTCCGCTTGTTGTTCGAAGGCCCTTCTTGCGCTATAACTCATTCTGTTAAAGTAGTGACTTTATCATGGTATAATAGCCAACAGGATGGCAATGCCCCAAGGGACCGCCAACAAAGAGACGACCAACAAGCTGGGCACCTTTTTGCGGGATCGCCGCATGCGCCTTGACCCGGTCGCCTTTGGCTTCGCCACCGGACGCCGGCGCACACAGGGGCTGCGCCGGGAGGAAGTGGCGCAACGCGCCAATATCAGCCCGACCTGGTACACCTGGCTGGAGCAGGGCCGGGGCGGCGCGCCGTCCGCGGACGTGCTCAACCGCATCGCGACCGGGTTGATGCTGACCGAGCCCGAACGCGAGCATCTGTTCATGCTGGGTCTCGGGCGGCCTCCGGAGGTTCGCTACAAAAGCGTGGACAGTGTGACGCCGCGCCTGCAGCGTGTCCTCGACGCCTTGGACCCCAGCCCGGCAATCATAAAGACCGCGACATGGGATGTGGTGGCCTGGAACCGTGCCGCCGCGGCAATGCTGACCGACTATTCCAAGCTGCCGCGCGAGCAGCGCAACATCCTGCGTCTGATGTTCGGCAACCCGCGCGTGCGCGACGCGCAGGACGATTGGCAGAGCGTCGCGCGTTTCGTGGTCGGCTCGTTCAGGGCAGATGCCACGAGGGCCGGCGCGGACGCGGAAATCACCCAGCTCGTGGAGGAGCTTTGCCGGATCAGTCCGGAATTCGCGGCGCTCTGGCGCGACAACGACGTCGTGCCTGCGCACGGCGAAGGCGTGAAGCGCCTGCGGCATCCCGAGATCGGACTGATCGAGCTGGAATTCTCGGTCTTCGCCGTCGACGGCCGGCCCGAGCTCGGCATGATCGTCTACAATCCCGCGACGCCCGCCGACGCCGAGCGCATTCGATCGCTGATCGCATCTCGCTCCGGGTGATGGCATGCGCATTGTTTCGTCTCGCAGCGCCGCTTAGTATTTGAGGCGAGGCCACCAGAGGTATTGCATGAGCTTTGATCAAAAATGGTCCGCATCCGAGAAGAAGGTCGCCCGTATCGCTTTCGATAAGGCGCTGGAGGTGGCGCTCGGCAAGACACTGGCTGAATTCAAAAAGAAGGCCAGCGAGGCGGCGACGTTTTCCGACATGTGGGAGATCGAAGATTATCTGCGGCAGCAACGGCGAAACCTTGAGCAGATGTTCGACTATCGCTACTCGCAGCTCATCTTCGTCTTTGCCGCCCTCGTCGAGGAAGGGTATTTGGACGAGGAGATGCTTTCGGGTCTCGCGGAAGACAAGCGGAACGAGATCCACAGGATCCTCGCCTGGCGCGCAAGGGAGTAGGGCGCGCGCGGTCGGTCCGACGGTGATACGTCAGGCCCGAGCCTGCCGTTCCCGAGATCGTTTTCGGGAATCATCGGCGCCGCCTTGCGAGCGGATATGATCGATGAAGGCGCGCAGCTTAGGCAGCACCTGGTGCCTTTCCGGATAGTAGAGGAACACGCCCGGCGTGGTCACCGCGAAGCGGCCGAGCAGCGCCTGCAGACGTCCATCGGCGATCGGCGCGTCGGCGATGGGGCCTGGCACCTGCGCCAGCCCGACGCCCTGGATCGCCGCGCCGAGCAGCGAAGGATAGTCGTGCGCAATGAGCGGTCCGGTGACGATCGCCTCGATCGCCTTGTTGCCCTTGGCGAAGCGCCACGGCGCGACCGAACCATTCGATCGGCGCAGGCGAAGGCAGGCGTGGTGACGCAGATCCTCGATGCGCTCCGGGGCTGTTCGTTGGCGTAGATAGTCGGGGCTGCCGACGACAACCATCGGGAAGGACGGCGTCAGCCGCACCGCGACCATGTCGGGCGCGATCAGGTCGCCCATGCGGATGCCGGCATCGAATCCTTCGGCGGCGAGATCGGCCAGCTCGCCGCTTGCGACGATCTCCAGCTCGATCTCGGGATAGGCCTGGCAGAAGGACGCGATCATCGGCTCCAGCAGGGTCGACACCACCGCGGGTGGCACCGACAGGCGCAAGAGCCCGGCCGGCCGTTGGCCGATTCCGCGCGCGACCTCGCTCGCGGCTATCAATTCCTCGAAAGCCGGCCGTGCGCGCGAAAAAAACCGCTCACCGGCTTCGGTCAGGCCGACGCTGCGTGTCGTGCGTGTGAAGAGCGCGGCGCCGATGCGCGCCTCGAGCGTCCGCACCGCCTGGCTGATCGCCGACGGCGTGACGCCGAGTTCCGCCGCCGCCTTACGGAAGTTGCGGTGCCTGGCCACGCTCAGGAACGCC
Organism: Mesorhizobium sp. WSM4906; assembly: GCF_029674625.1. Classification (NCBI taxonomy): domain Bacteria; kingdom Pseudomonadati; phylum Pseudomonadota; class Alphaproteobacteria; order Hyphomicrobiales; family Phyllobacteriaceae; genus Mesorhizobium; species Mesorhizobium sp. WSM4906. The sequence continues at coordinate 6,114,010 of NZ_CP121355.1, read as the reverse complement.
TCGACGCCGTCGAGCGCGCCATGCCGGACTGTGAAGTTCTGCTTCATGACCCGTCGACATTATCGCGGATAGTCGCCGGCACAAAGCGGTCGTATCTGTGTCGTGGATTGGAAGCCTGAAGGAAAGTGCAATGACGGACGATTTGGATCGAGTGCGCGATCACTACCGCGCGACCGGCCTGGCCGAGCGGCTGAAGACGGCACTGGCCGTATTGGGGCCGAACGAGCAGCGGTTGAAGCCGGAGCAACTGGCGACCCTCGACCAGTTCCACACCCGCGGCCTCGCCGCGACGGCGGAGCTTGCCAAATTGGCCGGCGTTGCGGCCGGCATGTCGGTCCTCGATGTCGGGTCGGGGGTGGGCGGACCGGCCCGCTTTCTCGCCGCGACCTATGGCTGTAGCGTCACGGGCGTCGATCTCAGCGAGCCCTTCGTCGAAGCCGCGCAGTATCTCACCGCGCGCACGGGGCAGGACGGACAAGTGTCGTTCAAGGCCGGCAGCGCGCTGGCGCTTCCGCTCGATGACGGCGGTTTCGATGTCGTGTTGCTGCAGCATGTGGCGATGAACATCGCCGACCGGCCGCTTCTCTACCGCGAGATCAGGCGCATGCTGAAGCCGGGCGGAAAATTCGCGACCTTCGATGTCGTGCTGAACGGCGGCGATCCGCACTATCCGGTGCCCTGGGCGAGGACACCCGCGGAAAGCTTTCTGCTCTCCGCCGCCGCTACCTGCGAGGCGATCGAGGCCGCCGGGTTCCGCCTGCTGGTCCAGCAGGACGATACAGCGGATGCCAAGACCTGGTTCGCGGCGCTGCGGGCGTCCGGGCCGCCGCCTTCGCTGAACCTCGGCGTCGTCATGGGTCCGGGTTTCGCGGATTTTGCCGCCAATCTCGGACGCAATCTCATGGAAGGCCGGCTCGGCATCCTGACGGCGGTGTTCGAAGCATCTCCGGCAAGCAACTGAGGAGGTGGAAATGTCGCCGGCGATGATCTTCAACATCCATCTCGTCCTGGGCTACGTGCCGTGGCTGCTTTGCTTCGGCGCCTATGTCTGGCCAAGGCTCAAGACGATGGATAGCGTCGAGGCACAGCGCGCCATCGCCACGCTGCACAGCTTCCGCTTCTTCGGATTGGTCTTCCTGCTTCCGGGCGTGGTCGGTCCGAACCTGCCCGCGGGTTTTGCCGCTTTCGCCGCCTATGGCGATTTCGCGACCGGACTGCTTGCCATGCTGGCGCTGCTTGCCGTGAGGCGACCCTCGATCTTCTGGCCGTTCGTCGTCGCTTTCAATGTGGTCGGGACAGTCGATCTTGTCGTCGACTACTACCACGGCACAGTGCTCGACCTTCCGGACCTGGCGGGACAATTGGGCGCTACCTACGTGATCCCGATCGTCTATGTGCCGCTGCTGATGATCACGCATGTCGCCGCCTTCTATCTGCTGGCGCGCCCTCAGCCCAAGGCCGCGCCCAGCGCCGGCGATAAGGAGGCAGGCGGCATCAGTTCCCGCCGCTCTCCCTCATCCGCTCGATGATCTCGGCCATAGGCGCGATGCCCAGCAAGAGCTCGTCGCCGCGCGCCTTGAGCTCAGCCATGGTTTGCTTCTCTGGCGCCGGCCGGTCCACCGGTCTTTATCTCGTCGTCCTGCACCATCGAAAGCGCCGTGCCCGGCTCGCCCTCCCACAGGATCAGGCTTGCCGCGCCGACAAGGCCGGCGCGGTCGCCGAGCTCCGCCGGCACGATCGGTACGTCGCGATAGGCTTGCATGGCGCGCTCATCGATCGTTGCCCTGATGCCTGGCGCCAGCAGCTCGAAGCCGTTGGCGAGCCCTCCGCCCATGACGATCACCTCGGGCGAATAGAGATGCAAAAGGTTGGTGAAGCCGATGCCGAGCCATTTCGCTTCCGCCTCGACCAGGCCGAATGCTGCCGCATCGCCCGTCCGCGCGGCCTCGACGACATGGCGGGCGGAGACGTCGCCGTCCCTGGAAAGCCGCCGCAGCAGCGAGCCGTCGCCAGGCGCGGTGAGCCGCGTCGCCCGGCGTCCGAGCGCGGTGCCGGAAGCGACGGCCTCGAAGCAGCCGACATTGCCGCAGAAGCAGCGATCGCCTTCGCCGGTGATCGTCATGTGGCCGATCTCGGCCGCGAGCCCGCGCCTGCCGTGATAGATGTGGCCGTCGGCGATCACGCCGCCGCCTATGCCGGTCGACACCGTGACGAAGACCATCGATGCGGCGCCGCGGCCGGCGCCGAAGCGCCATTCGCCCAACGCGGCGGCGTTGGCGTCATTCTCCAGCCGCACCGGCAAGCCGAACTGGCGACTCAGAATGTCGATCATGGGCACGTTGTGCCAGCCGGCGAGCGTCGGCGGCCCGATGACGATGCCTGCCTTGGGATCGAGCGGGCCGGGCGCGCACGCGCCGATGCCGATGACCCTTGCCTGCGGATGCTCCTCGAGCAGTTTGCCCGCCAGCACAATGATCTGGCCGATGACCGCTTCCGATCCGGCGCCGGCCAATGTTGGCTCCGAGACGCGCGCGACGACCTCGCCGCTGCGCTCGACCAGCGCGCCGCGCAGTTCCGTGCCGCCGAGATCGAAGGCAAGCGCGAGCGTGCTCATCAGGCGGCGGCCTTCAGCCCGTGCAGCCAGGCCATGCGCTGCGCAAGATCAGGATCGCCGAAGGCGAGCGAGCCGAGCACCACAGTGTCGGCGCCGGCGGCCCGCAGCAGCGGCACCGTCTCGTGGCGTATGCCGCCGTCGGCGGCAAGCAGGATGTCGGCCTCGCGGCCGGCTTTCCTTATCAGCGCGCGCGCCTCGATCAGGCGCGGGCAGGCTTTTTCGGACAGGCTCTGCCCCTTGACGCCGATCGAGGTGCCGAGCAGCGTGACGAAAGCGACGTCCGGCAGGAACGGCTCGATTGCGGAAACCGGCGTCTCGAGCCGCAGCACCACGCCGGCCGCGGCGCCGAGCTCACGCGACAGCTTTACCGCGCGCAGGCCGGCCTCGCGGTTCTCGGCATGGATGGTGACGAGGTCGGCGCCGGCCCCGATGAACTGGCGCGTCTGCGCCTCGACGATTTCGGCTTCGACCATCAGATGCACGTGGATCGGCCTCGCCGTCAGCCTGGCGATGCGCGCCACCAGGTCGGGAAAGAACAGGAAGCCGGGGGTGAAGCGTGCGTCCGCAACGTCGATGTGGTGCAGGTCGGCATAGGCTTCGATGCGCTTAAGGTCGCGCTCCATATTGGCGAGATCCGCCGACCACAGCGAAAACTCGCCGATAAGCCGGTTGCGCGGCAATGCGGCTATTGCCGCGGGTCCGGAGAGGGGCTTGGCGGTCATGACGGAATGGGACTCCGGACATTCGAGTGGGACTGGAGGAAGGAACTGATCTGCTCGTGCAGCTCGGCGAAATGCTTCACGCTGTCGCGCGCCTTGGGCGTGATCTCGGCGAAGATCGCCTTGGGTATCGCCGCAGCCAGTGCATGGGCCGTCGACAGCGGATGGACGGCATCGACTTCGTTGCCGATGACGAGTACCGGAATGTCGAGCGTTGCGGCGTCGCGCTCGGAAACTCCTGGCCCGTCGGCGGCGATGTTGGCCAGCACTTGCGCGAATGCACCGGCGTCGGGCCGGTCGAAATAGCCGAGCAGGGAGGAAAGATTGTCGGGCGCCTCGCGATAGAGCCGCGCTGCGGTCTCGGACTGCGCGAAGATCGTCCGCCCCTTGTCGGCCCCGTGTGCGAGGATGAGCTCGGCGACCTCGGCAATCGGCCGCATGTTCTGCGGCGCCGGCGAAAACGTCCAGGCCGGCCGCACCAGGATCAGGCCGGCGACGCGCCGCGGACGACGGCAGGCCAGACGCAGCGCGATCGCCGCGCCCATCGAGACGCCGCCGGCAATGAAGCGGTCCAGGCCGGCTTGGTCGGCTGCGGCCAGAACGTCATCGGCGAACATTTGGAACGAGAGGGGCCGCCGCTTGCTGAGATCGGAGCCGCCATGGCCACGGCATTCCAGCGTGATGCGGCGGAAGCCGGCGGGAAAAGTCTGGGCTACCTGCGCCTCGTCGCCGCCCAGCCCGTGCTGGAAGACGATCCCCAGGCCTTCGCCCGTATCGGTAACGCGAAGCGTGGCGCCGTCGCGAAGCAGCGCGCCCATCACACCAGTCCTTTGAGGAAACGGGCAACGCCTGGCGCTTCCTCGGCGGAGAGCCCGTGTGTCACCAGCGGCCCGTCGAAGCCTGCGGCTTTCAGGCGAGCAATGAAGCCGGGGAAGTCGACAATGCCTTGTCCGGCCGTGGCGAAGCGCCCGTCGGCGAAGCGATCCTTGGCGTGCGCCAGGGAGACATGACCCGCTGTGCGCTCGACCGCTGCGGCGACGATGGCGCGTGCTTGGTCGGTGCTGGCCTGTTCGAACAGATTGGCGGGATCGAGCACGATGCGCAGCCGCTTCGAGTCCATCTCGGCGATCAGCCGCATAGCGTCGTCGGCCGAGGTGACGATGTTGGCCTGCTCCGGCTCGATGCCGAGATCGACGCCATAGCGCTCGGCAAGCTGAAGCGCCTTTGCCATCTCGCGCGCCATGTCGGCCCAGGCCGAGGGATCCGCATTGTCGGGGTGGTAAGCCCACTGGTCTTGGGTGTTGCGCGTACCGGTGCAGAGCGTGACGAGTGGGACGGACAGCCGGGCCGCAGTCTCGATGACAACCGCCAGCCGCCTCAGCCCGTCGCCGCGCACGCGGCTGTCCGGATGCGCCATGTTGTAGGTGCCTGACAGCGCGACGAGGCCGATGCCGGTAGCCTTGGCGGCGGCATCGATGGCGTCGATCGCAGCGTCGGAAACCGCGTCAGGCATCGACGGCAGGCCGGCGCAGGCAAGATTGAATTGGGTGACCGCGAAACCCGCGTCGCGCACGGCGCCAAGCACGCCGGCCGGTTCGCTGCCTGGAAAAGTCTTGGCGAACACCCCAGCCTGCATCAGACCGCTCCCGCGACGCCGGCGAGCTCGACGCGCTCGCCGCTTTCGACCGAGCGGGCGATCGCCACCATGGCGCGGATCGAGGCGAGCCCGTCCTCGACGGTTGCGCCGCGCTGTGGCTTCCCGTCGAGCACGGTGTCGGCGAGGCCTTCCAACTGGCGGCGGAAGAAATGGCCGTCGGCGCCGAGCGGCTTGCGCGAGGTCGCATCCTTCTCGTGAAAGATGTCGACCTCGCTCGCCCGGAAATACCAGGGATTGAAGGTCTTCGCGATCACAGAGCCGTTCTCGCCGTAGAGCTGGAAGCCCTCGTGCCAGTCCATGCGCACGGCGACGGTGAGATCGAGATGGCCGAGCGCGCCATTGGCGAACTCGGTCTCGACGAACCAGCAACAGGCGCCGAAGCGCTCGTTGAGGCGCGCCCGCACGGCCGTGATCTCGCCGGCGAGGAAGCGCGCCGTGTCGACCAGATGCGAGCCATGCGCCAGCATGAAATATTGCCTGAGGTCCGCCTTCGGATTGCCGCCCGGCTTCTTCGCAAGCTTGCTGGTGATGGGCAGCGGCTGCAGGGCGTCGGTGTTGGTGTAGCGATGGGTGGAATCGCAGTACCAGGCCTTGAGCGCCAGGATCTCGCCCATCTCGTCGCGCACGAAATCGCGCGCCGCTTCCAGCGCCGGATCGAAGCGTTTCATGTGCCCGACCTGCAGCACCTTGCCGGAACGCTTGACTGCCTCGGCGAGCTTCTCGCCTTCTTCGACGGAAACCCCGATCGGCTTTTCGCACAGCACATGCTTGCCGGCTTCGAGCGCCTTGATCGACATCGGCACGTGATAGGCGTCGGACGTCGCGACGATCACCGCTTCCAGTTCCGGGTCGGCGAGCATCTCGTCATAATCGCCGTACATTTTCTCGGGTTCATAAGTCGCGCCCATACGAGCCAAGAGATCGGGCGCCGCGTCGCAGATCGCGTAGAGGTCGGCATTGCTCGCCTTCACGCAGCTCTCCAGATGCGCGAACTGCGCGATCGGCCCGCAGCCGAGCACTCCGACACGAAGGCGACGGTCTTGTTTGCGGGTCATCGTCTTTAGGCCCCGTAGCCGCGCATGGTCTGCCGGTTGGTTTTGACCGCGCCAGCCGGATCGGCGGCGGCTGCTTCGGATTCTTCCTCCAGCACCAGCCAGCGGTTGAAGTTGGGCGCGGCGCCGGCGATCTCGATCACCTTTGCCGTGTCGCAGACGCCTTTGCCGAGCATCGCCCAGGTGCCGTTCGCGTCGACATCCTTCAAATGCACGTAGCGGATGCGGTCGCGATAGGTGGTGAGCGTGTCGGCCATGTCCTGATGGCCGCGCAGTATGTGACCCGTGTCCGGCACCCAGCCGACCAGCGAGGCGTCGATCAGGGAGAAGATGCGGTCGTAGTCGGCGCGGTCGAAGAGCAGCGTGTTGTGGTGCGAGCTTGGATGCAGCGCGACCTGGACGCCGGCCTTGCGGCCGATCTCGCCGGCCTTGTTGTAGACTTCGGCGGCGATGGCGAATTTGTCGTCGCGCGGACCATCGGACACGACCGTCGCCGAGCCCATTGACACCAGCGCGCCGGGGAGGTCGGCGGCGAAGTCGATCCAGCGCCTGGCGGTATCGAGGTCGGCGCCGATCTTCTCCTTCAGCGTAAAGCCGCTCTTCGAGCCGAAGGCGAAGGAGACGAGCATAAGGCCAAGCGATCTCAACGCTGCGCCGAACTCCGCCGGCTTGCCGGCATAGTGGCCGATCATCGTGTCGGTGATCTCGATGCCGGCATAGCCGCCGTCGGCGATCGCCTTGAGCAGGTCGTCGGGACCGCCTTTGAAGCGGTCTCCGAGCATTTCCCAGGTGAAGGTCTGGCAGCCGACTTTGAGGTCTTTCACGTTCATCCTTTCAATCCTTGATACCGCCCGTTCCTTGATGTCGCCCATTCCTTGATGTCGTTCTGCGCTCCATGGGATGGATATCTACTTGACCGAGCCCGCGGTCATGCCGGCGAGGAAGAACCTCTGGGCAATGAGGTAGATAAGCAAGAGCGGTAGCGAGCCGAGCACGCTCATCGCCATCATCTGGTTCCATTCGAAGGCGTGCTGCCCCATCAGCAGCTGGATGCCGATCGGGACGGTGCGCATCGACGTCGACTTCGTCAGTGTCAGCGCAAAGAGAAATTCGTTCCAGCACAGCAGGAAGGTATAGACCGACGTCGCCACGATGCCGGGCAGCGAGATCGGCACAATCACCCGCCAAAGAGCCGTCCAACTGGTGCCGCCGTCGACGGCCACCGCTTCGTCGAGATCGCGGGGCAAGGTGTTCAGATATCCCGTCATCAGCAGGATCGCGTAGGGCAGCGTGAACACCAGGTAAGTCAGGATCAGCGCGACATAGGTGTCGAAGATGCCATATGAGACAACAAGCCCGAAGAAGGGGATCAGAAGCGTGATCGGCGGGATCGTCTGCGTGCTGATGATGAGCGTGTTCAGGCTGCCCTTGCCGCGGAAGTTGAAGCGGCTGAATCCATAGGCTGCCAGCAAGGCGATCAGCACCGTCAGCACGGTCACCGCTCCGGCCACGAAGTAGCTATTGAAGAAGAAGCGCAGCTTTACCGGATCGCCAAGGATGGCTGCATACGCTTCCAGCGTGAAGGCCTTCGGCAGGATGGTTGGCGGCAGGGCAAAGATTTCGGTATTCGATTTGAACGAGCTGCTCAGCATCCAGTAGATGGGGAAGGCCGCGAAAAACAGCCCCGCGGCAAGCGCGACATGCAGCGCGACGGTGATCAGCCTGTCTTTCGGCGTGTGTCTTTTCCTCATGGTGACTACCGGGCCTTTTGATAACGGATGTAGAACAGCGTCAGGCCGAGAGAGATCAGCAGGATGATCACGGCGCTTGCCGCCGCCTGTGACAGGTTGTAGCTCGAAAACGCCAGCTTGTAGGTGTAGGTGCTCAGCACCTCGGTCGAGTAGATCGGGCCGCCGCCCGTCGTTATCCAGATCAGCGGGAAGACCTGCATGGTCCAGATGAAATCGAGCAGCGAGATGCTGATGATGATCGGCATCAGTTGCGGGATGGTGATGAAGATCAGCTTCTGGTAGGCCTTCGCGCCGTCGATATCGGCGGCTTCGTAGAAGTCCTTGGGAATGCCCTGCAGGCCTGCGAGCAGGCTGACCATGAAAAGCGGGTAGCCGGCCCAGATATTGGCGAAAGTGACGGCGTGCAGCGCGGTCTCGGGCGAGGAAAACCACTCGACCTTGGAACCGATGACGCCGATCTGTATGAGGATGCTGTTCACGACGCCGTTCGGCTCGAGCAGGAGGCGCCAGATCACCGCAATGATCACCGCGGTGAACAGCCAGGGCAGTATGTAGAGTACGCGCAGGACATTGCGCAGCGTCGGATTGATGCGGTCGCTGTTCAGCATGAGCGCGAAGATCATGCCGATGGTCATGTGGAAGACGACACTCATGCAGGTGAAGTAGAGTGTGTGCCAAAGCGATTCCCAGAACACGGGATCGGCAAAGATCGCCTGGTAGTGTTTCAGTCCGGCAAAGGACGGGTCGCGACGCAGCACCGCGCTGTTCTGGAACGAATACGCAATCACCGTCACCATCGGCAGCAGCATCAGAAGGCCGATTATGAGGAGCGAAGGCGACAGGTAGAGATAGGGTGCGACCGCTCGTTTCAGTCTATGGCGGGGGCGCTTCTGCCGGGTCATATGCCAACCTTGGGATACGCCTTCAAGAGAAGGCGAGTTTCGGAAGCGGGTCCGTCTCGCATTGCCTGTGCTTGTTTGCCGGGAGGCCTGCCCGCAGTCGGGCCTCCCGGTCGAAGATCGTAAAACAAGCCGATCAGAATTTCGCTATCCAGCCCTTTTGCGCGTTGGCCGCGGCCTGCTCCGGAGACTGCTCGCCGGCGAGCATCTTCTGGGCTTCCACGTCGAACTGGGTCATCAGGTCTTCCGCCACCGGCAGCCCCGTGAACTCATTGGCGAGATAGCCGGTCTTGAAGATTTCGAAAGCCTTGCCGAAAGCCTTGTCGGAGGTCACGAAATCGGGCTTCGCATCGACGTTGCCCGGGAAGGCGTTGGCAAGCGACACCAGCTTGGCGTTCACCTTTTCGCTCATCAGATACTGGACGAGTTTCCAGGCCTCTTCCTGATGCTTCGAGCCCGCGGAGATGCCGATGCCCCAGGAGGCATAGGGAAGGCCGCGCTTGCCGTTGTAGTTCTCCACGACCGGGACCGGGATAAGGTCGAAGTTCAGCTTGGGATTGCGCTTGCGGATGAGGTTCACATGCGCGAGCGAGTCGATCATCATCCCGACCCGGTCGTTGACGAATTCCTCGACCTTTTCCTGCTCGGTCTTGGTGGCGATGCCGGGCGAGATGGTGCCCGCGTCATTGAGCGATTTGACGAAGGTCAGCATATCCACCACCGGTTTGCCTTCGAGCGCGGGCTTGCCGTCCGCCATCATCGATTGACCCGATGCCCAGACCCACGACATCATGTCGTTCTGGACGCCGGACGGCGTTTGCAGCGACAGCGGCAGCACCCAGCCATACTGGTTCTTGTCGGCATGGGTCATCTTCTTGGCGGCTTCGAGAAACTCGGCGCGGGTCGACGGCAGCTTGGTGACGCCCGCCTGGGCGGCGAGGTCCAAATTCACGAAGACGGGATAGACGAACGAAGCCACGGGAAACATCACCGCTTTGCCGTCCACCTTGATGATATCCGCGACTTGGGCTTTGTCGAACTTGCTCGCATCCATCATCGGATTCATGTCGGCCAGCGCGTTCTGCGCATTCAGATTGTTCACCCAGGCGCCGTCGAGGCCGACGACGTCGCTGAGCGTTCCGGTTGCGGCACCGACCGAGATCTGGTCTCGCGTGGTCGCATAGGGGCCGCTGACCAGCGTCACCTTGATTCCAGGGTTCGCGGCCTCGAAATCGTCCATGATTTTCCGCAAGGAGCCTGCGGGCAGCTCAGGCTCCCACCATTGGGTGAATTCCAGCGTCGTGTCCGCCATGGCGCCGGTTGCGCCAAGCAACCATGCGGCCGCTGCCATTTTCAGCATCGCGGGTTTTATCCGAAACGTCATTTTCTCCTCCTTCTTCAAGATCGGCCGCACAATGCGAGCGATCGTCTGGTTATTCAGAAGTCTTCATTCGCAGGCGCCTCGCCCTCACCTGCGGGCCTTGCCGCATATCTTCAGATCGCCAGATGCGTCGCGGGATCGAAGAAATGCAGCTTGGTATCGTCCAGGGCCAACCGGATTTCCGAGCCGGAGCGGACCTCGCTGACCGGTTCGAATTTCGCCACCGCGTTCGACGTCAGGCCGAAATCCTGCACCGCGTCCGGGTCACCGGAGTCCACCCGCACCGCGTCGATGCTGAGATGGACGATATGCTCGGACCCGAGTTCTTCGATCGAGGTCACCTTTGCCGGTATCGTCTGATACTTGCGGCCCGATTCCAGGCTGCTGTCATAGAGGTCCTCCGGCCGGATCCCGAACACGACCTTGCGCCCCGCATACGAGCTCAAACCTGGCCTGCGCGCGAAGGCTGCATCCTGCAGCCGGATGGCGAAGGTGCCGGACCTCAGTTCGTCGCCCGTCAGGGTCGCCTCGAAAAGGTTCATCGAAGGGGAGCCGATGAAGCCGGCGACGAAGGCGTTCACCGGCGATTCATAGAGCTTCTTGGGTGTGTCGACCTGCTGCAGCACGCCGCCTTTCAGCACCGCGACCCGGTCCCCCATCGTCATCGCTTCGGTCTGGTCGTGGGTCACGTATATGGTCGTTACGCCGAGCTGCTTTTGCAGGCTGGTGATTTCGGCGCGCATCTGCACGCGCAGTTTCGCGTCCAGATTGGAAAGCGGTTCATCCATGAGAAAGGCGGCTGGCTCGCGCACCATGGCGCGGCCCATGGCAACCCGTTGGCGCTGTCCGCCCGAAAGGTTCGCGGGTTTGCTGTCCAGCAGCGACGTCAGCTGAAGCGTTTTGGCGATCTCGTCCACGCGCTTCTTGCGCTCGGCCTTCGGCTTGCCTGCCAGGCGCATCGAAAAGGCGATGTTTTCGAACACCGTCATATGCGGGTAGAGCGCGTAGCTCTGGAAGACCATCGCGATGTCGCGGTCCTTGGGCGGCATGTCGACGACGTCTACGCCGCCGATCCGAAGGCTGCCGCTTGTGACGTCCTCCAACCCGGCGATCATTCGCAACGCCGTGGATTTGCCGCAGCCGGACGGCCCGACGAGAATCAAGAACTCACCGTCCTCGACCGATAGGTTCAGTTGGTCGATCGCGTGAAAATTGTTCCCATAGGTCTTGCAGATATTCTCGAGAATGACTTCTGCCATCTTCCTCCCTCAAAGTCTAAGCCATTGATTTTTATGGTTGTACCCGGCTTATTTTCGCCTGCGAAATATTTCCTTGCGCAGTTTCAGCTATGTTCCAGTGTCGCCCTGCGCATATTTCAGTTCGACCGCTGACGGAGCGTTCGTCGATGACAGGAGTTTCGTGACCTCGTCGGCGGTCGGCAGCGCTTCGCGCCCGCCACGCCCCGTGATGGACAGGGCCGCGGCCCCGGCCGCGAATGCGACCCGGCCTGCGGTGTCGGCGCCGCGCGCCAATGCGTGGGCATAGGCGCCATGAAAGCAGTCGCCGGCACCGGTCGAGTCGATGACGGCGACCCGGTGCGAAGGCAGGTGCCAGAGCCCTGTCTCGTCGTGTCCGCGATAATAGACGCCCCTGCCGCCATCGGTCAGAACCACGGCGGACCGCGAAGGCGACCACAATGCATCGAGCATCTCGGCGGGCGATCGGCGGCCCGTGGCAGTGCGCGCAAAGCCGAGCGGAAGAATGAGATGGTCGCAGAGCGCGATCAGCCTCTCGGTGGCTGGGCCGGCGCTCCATTCGATATCGCCGAGGATCGCGAGGCCGAGATCGCGGGCTCGGGCCACGACATCCATCGACCGGATCGCGTAACCATCGACGATCAGCACGGTTGCGCGGCTGAGAACCTCGTCCGGAAAGTCCGGCGCGGTGCCCAGCATCGCTTCGTCGTCATACGCGATGAACCGCTCCCCATCCGAGCCGACGGTGATCCGCGAGCGCACCGGGCGCGCGTCGGGGTGGCGCGGCGCGAATGCGGTTTCGACGCCGTTGGCAACGAGATCGCACAGCACGGCGTCGTCCGCGGCACTGCCCAGCCATCCGACGAACCCGGCGCTTCCGCCGAGCCGAGCGACGGCGGCAAGGGCTGTCGCGACATTTCCCCCGAAAGCTCGGACACTTTGCAGGACCTTCCCCTTGCCCGCCGACAACGGCTGATCGACGTAGACGATGTCGTCGATCGCAATAGCGCCGAAGCCGAGGATTGAAGGGACGGTGGGCATGGTTCAGGCCCCCGCCTTCGCCAGCGCTTCTTGCGCCGAAAGCCCGTCATGGATGACGCCGCGAAAGGCGAGCGCTGCCTTCTGCGGATCGCCATGCCCCCAGAGGTTGCGGCCCACCACGGCGCCGCGCGCGCCGGCACGGATGGCGTCCGCCGTCTGCTGAAGCGCGCCTAGCAGCGTATCGGTCTTCGGACCGCCCGCGATCACAACCGGCACCGGGCAGGTCCGAACGGTCTCTCGGAACGACTCGAAATCGCCCGTGTAGCCTATCTTGATCACGTCGACGCCGGACTCGTAGCCGATGCGCGCCGCATAGGCGATCTCGTCGGGGGTGAAGACGATTTTCGCACCGTCGGTGAAATCGCGGGGATAGATGTGGGCCACCACCGGCATGCCGTATCGGGCCGCCGCATTCACCGAATCGGTCAGCCAGCGTATGTACTTGCCCTCGGTCGCGCCGCGCACCGGAATGGCTACGGCCAATGCATCGGCCCCAGCCCGCACCGCATCCTCGGGCGTTGCAATCAGCTCGCTGATGCGATCGTCCGGGGTGAAGCAGCCCGCCTGGATCACCAGAGAAGCTTTGCCCGCATATTGCGGCCACAGGTGGCGCGCGGTGCCTGGCTGGATGCTGACGTAGTCGGGTTTGCCCGCCATGACGCGCGCGAGCGCGCCCGGCAGGTCGGCAAGACCTCCTTTGCGCACGTCGCCATAGCCGACAAAATGGTCGACCGCGCCGCCAAAAAGCTTCCCCGATGGATGCGCGAAGAGGCGCGCAAGGCGCACCTTGGTTCCTAGGCTCATTATTTCCCCGATCTCTTGATTTCCAAATCCTCAAGCCGGCGGCCTCCGATATCGCGCCAGCATTTTCATATGCTCTATAAAAATTTTACGCGCGTCAATATTTAAAATGCTGTATAGCGAATCCCGAAAATAGTCCGACGCCGGCTCGCCGGCCTGTCGGAAACGCTGCCGCATTGGAGGTCGGAAGGAAAATGCAAGCGAAATCAGATGCTAAGCTCGGCATCGGCGTTATCGGATGCGGTAACATCTCGATGACTTATCTGCGCAACGCGGCCCTTTTTGCCGGTGTGGAATTGCGCGCATGCGCCGATATTTCCACCGACATGGCGGTGCTGCGGGCGAAGGAATACGGCATGCGCGCCCTCGGCGTCGATGCACTGCTCGCCGATCCCGAGGTCGATCTCGTCCTCAACCTCACTGTTCCCTCAGCGCATTTCGACATCTCATTTTCGGCGCTGTCGGCCGGAAAACATGTCTTCACCGAAAAGCCTCTCGCGACCTCCGCCAGCGAGGGCCGCCGGCTGGTCGCCGAGGCGGCGAAGCGTGGACTGCTGCTGGGCTCGGCGCCCGACACCTTCCTTGGCGCCGCCGGACGCCGGGCTCGCCGGCTGATGGACGAGGGCGCGATCGGCCGCGCCGTGACCGGCACCGCCTTCATGATGGGGCGCGGCATGGAGCACTGGCACCCCAATCCGCAATTCTACTATCAGCCGGGCGGCGGTCCGGTCTTCGACATGGGGCCTTATTATCTGACGATGCTCGTCAACCTGCTCGGCCCGGTCGCCCGCGTGATGGCGATGGCGACGCGCGGCCAGGACGAGCGCCTGATCACCGCTGACGGCCCTTACAAGAACACCAGCTTCAGGGTCGGCACGCCGACCAACATCCTGTCGCTGCTCGAATTCCGCTCCGGCGTCACCGTCACCTTCGGCGCGTCCTGGGATGTCTTCAAGCACTCCAACCACCCGATCGAGTTGCACGGCACGGAAGGGTCGCTCAGGCTGCCCGACCCCGACACGTTTGGCGGCACCGTCTCATTGTCGGCGCGCGGCGACGACTGGAAGGATTTCGAAAGCGAAGGCGGGCTCTATGGCGCGCGCAACTGGCCTTATGCCGCGCCGGACCGTGCCAACTACCGCATGCTCGGCGTCGCCGACCTGGCGCGGGCGCTGTCGGAAGAGAGGAGACCGCGCGCGTCCGGCGAGCTTGCGCTGCATGTGCTGGAGATCATGGAAGCGATCCTTGCCTCCGGCGAAGGCCGCAACTCCGTCGCGGTGGTCGGCTCGGTTGACCAGCCGCCGCTTCTCGGCGAGGACGAGGCGGCGAGCCTGCTCGCATGAGGACGATCAGATCATGACAGCATAGCTCGATCCGCGGGTGCGGCGGGAACCGCCTTATGCCGACTGGCGCATCACCAGCGTCGCATCGAGCTTGACCTTCGGTGCGACGGCCGTGCCGTCCTCGTCGAGGAGCGCAAGCAGCGTCTCGACGCTATGGCCGGCCATCGCCGCGAAATCCTGCGCCATGGTGGTGAGCGCCGGGCAGGTGTAACGGCTGAGCGGATGGTCGTCATGCGCCGCGACCCGCAGGTCGCAATCCGCCTTGCGGCCCACCTTCAGCCCTTTCGAATAGGCCGCCGCCATCACGCCGAAGGCGAGGCGGTCGTTGGCGCACAGGATGGTCTTGCCCGGCAGGCCGCCATTGTTGAGCAGCTTTTCCGTCTGCTCGTAGCCGATCCGCTCAAACTCCCACGTGTAGTCTTCGACGTTGCCGAACACGACCGGCTCCTGTCCGAGCCGCTTCATCGCATCGACATAGCTCTCCACCCGCTCGCGCGAATTGTGGTTTACATGGGGGATGTCGAAATAGACCGGAGCGTCGCCCGAGCGGCAGAGATAGTCGACGATGGTCGACATGCTCTGCACGTTGTTGTTGCCGACAAAGGGCGTGTCGCCTTCGAGATAGGTGTCGAAATAGACGATCGGGATCGTCTGCGTCAGCTTCTCGATCGCCTTCGGGTCCGAGCGCCGGCCAAGCGGGGCGACCAGCGCGCCGGAGACCTTCAGCGACAGTATGGTCCGCGTCGCCTCGGCTTCCAGCTCGCTCGATCCATGCGAGGAAATGACGATTGGCCAGTAGCCCTCGTCGCGCAGCCTGAGCTCGATGCGGCTGACCATCTCGGAATAGAAGGGGTCGGTCACCGTCGGCACGACGATGCCGATACTGCGGGTGCGCTTGCGGTTGAGATTGCGGGCGAAGAGATTCGGCTGGTAGTCGGAGGAGCGCAGCGCGTCTTCGATGCGCTTGCGCGTCGCCGGCTTGACGCTGGTCGGATCGTCGAAAAATTTCGACAGCGTCGGTCGGGAGACGCCGCAGGAACGGGCGAAATCCTCCATCGTCTTGTGCGTCATCGGCATCCAAACCCTCGCGGCATGGAATCCTCGCTCCCCATGCACCGTCCCGCGCTACATACGGCTCGCCGGCGCGCGACTGCAAGTTGAAACTTTACAGGAAGCTCTACAAGTTTCAACGCGTCGAGCCAAATTATTCCATGCGTAAACTTATTAATTGACGTGAAAAAGCGCGGGCCGTATTCAATTTTCAAGGACTACGCCGTGCACGGCGAATGCCGGGAGGACGTGATGAAGAAGCTAGTCTCAGCCGGCGAGGTCCTCGTCGAGATCATGGCCGAGCGGATCGGCCAGAGTTTTCTCGAATCCGGTCCGCTGGTCGGACCTTTTCCGTCCGGCGCCCCGGCGATCTTCATTGGCCAGGCGGCGGCGCTCGGCCAACCCGCGGGTCTCATCGGCGCCGTCGGCGAGGATGATTTCGGCCAACTGAACATCGACCGGTTGCGCGCGCTCGGCGCCGACGTTTCGGCAATCGCAGTCCATGAAGGCCATGCCACCGGCACCGCCTTCGTCACCTATCGGCCCGACGCGTCCAGGCATTTTGTCTTCAATATCCGCAACAGCGCCGCCGGCCTGCTGGAGATGGACGACGCGGCCAGGCGGCTGCTCTCCGGCGCCGACCACGTCCATGTCATGGGCTCCTCGCTGTTTTCCGACCGCGCCACCGAAGTCGCGCTTGGCGCGATCGCGGCCGTGAAGGCCAGAGGCGGCACCGTGTCCTTCGATCCCAACATCCGCCGCGAGATCATGCAGGCTTCCGGGATGCGCCAGGCGCTCGACCAAGTGCTGGCGCAGACCGATGTCTTCCTGCCCAGCGGCAACGAGCTGTTCCTGTTCTCGTCAGCCGGTGACGAACAGGGTGCGGTCGGCGAATTGCTGGGACGTGGCATCTCCTGCATCGTGCTGAAGAAAGGCGCCGACGGCGCCGCTTATCACGACAGGCATGGCATGGTCGCCATGCCCGGCTTTGCCGTCGAGGAAGTCGACCCGACAGGCGCTGGCGACTGCTTCGGCGCGGCCTTCGTTTCCTTCTGGCTGCGCGGCGCCGCGCCCGCCGATGCGCTGCGCATCGCCAATGCCTGCGGCGCGCTCGCGGTCACCCGCAAGGGGCCGATGGAGGGCATTCATCGGCTTGCCGATGTCGAGGCTTTCATCGCCAAGGCAGGACCACGCGCATGACCGGCGCCACGACAAGATTTGCAGGCATCGCCGCTTGGCGCACGGCTGGCGGGAAGGGCGGCATCGCCTCGATCTGTTCGGCGCATCCGCTGGTGATCGAAGCGACGCTCCGTCACGGCGCGAAGCATGGCGCGGATGTGCTGATCGAGGCGACCTGCAATCAGGTCAACCATGAAGGCGGCTATACCGGCATGACGCCGGCTGCTTTTCGCGCTTTCGTCGAGGCGCATGCCGCCAGCACCGGCTTTCCGCTCGACCGGCTGATCCTCGGTGGCGACCATCTCGGCCCCAACCCATGGAAACACCTGCCCGCGGCGCAAGCGATGGGGAAGGCTGTCGCGATGATCGACGCCTTTGCCTCCGCCGGCTTCACCAAGCTGCATCTCGACGCCAGCATGACGTGCGCCGACGATCCGGCGGCGCTCGCCGACGACACGGTCGCCGCGCGCGCGGCCGATCTTGCGGCGGCCGCCGAGGCGGCGGTCGCGCGCACGGGCGGCCAGAAACCCGTCTACATCATCGGCACCGAAGTGCCGGTTCCGGGCGGTGCGCTGGAAGCGCTCGACCATATGCATGTGACCGATCCGGCCGATGCGCTGCGCACCGTCGAAGTCCACCGTCAGGCCTTCGCCCGCCTCGGTCTCGACGCCGCCTTTTCCCGCGCCGTTGGCGTCGTCGTCCAGCCCGGCGTCGAATTCGGCAACGCCGACATCATCGCCTACGAACCCCGGAAGGCGACGAAGCTGGTGACGTCGCTGGAGAGCATGCCGCAATTCGTCTTCGAGGCGCATTCGACCGACTATCAGCCGGCCGAAGCATTGGCCGCGCTCGTGCGCGACGGCTTCGCCATCCTCAAGGTCGGCCCCTGGCTGACCTTCGCGCTGCGCGAGGCGCTCTATGGACTGAGCTACATTGCCGGCCAGTTAGTGCCCGATCCAACCCGTGACAGCCTGCCCGACGCGATGGAGCGAGTGATGCTGGCCTCGCCCGGCAACTGGCGGAAATACTATCCGGGCACGCCCGACGAGCAGCGCGTGCAGCGGCATTTCTCCTTCAGCGACCGCATCCGCTACTACTGGCCGTCGCCCGATGCGCAACGCGCGACCGAAGCGCTGCTGACCGCGCTTGGCGACCGGGAGATCCCGCGCCCCCTGATCAGCCAGTATCTCGCCCATCTCGATGCCGAGGTCGGCGCGGGCCGGATCAAGCCGACAGCGCACGAGCTTCTGATCGGCAGCGTCACGCGCGTCCTCGACTTCTACCGCAGCGCAACGAGTCCGTAAGCCCGAGCGGTTGGACCGGCTGTGGTTGCGACGCCCGGCAAAGCGCACGACTTCAGGCTTCCAAAAAATCCTCTGTGGCGCGTTCCGTTTCCGCCCTTCGAGTCGTCCTTGCTGTGTCCGAAACAAAGGAGCACCGCAATGGCCCTTATGGTCGTTATCTACCCAACACCGAAGGACGTTCAGGCGTTTGATCGACACTACTTCGAAATCCACGTGCCTCTCGCCAAAAAGCTTCCCGGTCTCAGGAGATACGAGGTCAGCGACGGCCCCGTCGTGACGCCCGTGGGAGCCTCTGGCATTCATCGGATCGGGACGCTGTATTTCGACGATCTTGCAGCGCTCGAAAGGGCGTTCGCAAGCCCGGAGGGCAAAGCTGCCGGCGTGGATCGCCGAATTTACGCGCCTGACGACTCGGGCGTTCAAATGTTCCTTTTCGACAATAAGGAAGTTTGAACCTGTCCTGTTCGTCTCAGCAGGTGAGCGGTGAAATGACGGCCGATAGTCTCGATGCAGCCTAGTACACCGGTGCCGCCATGTGCCTGGGCGTCGGCCACTCGGCCGTGATGTCCGGCTGCACCGGCCGTTCGAGGTAGGTCGACAGCACCACGTAGCTGCGCGTCGAGACCACGCCTGGCGTCTCGTAGATCCGCGACAGCAGGCCTTCCAGCGCCCGCGTGTCCTCGGTGCGTACCTTGAGAAGCATGCAGGTGTCGCCGGCGACGGAATGGATCTCCTCCACTTCCGGACACTCGGAAATCGCCATCAGCTCCGGTGTCTTGCCCCAGCCTCTGGTGTCGATATGCACGAAGGCGAGCAACGGCTTCTTCACCGCCTTCGGATCGATGATCGCCGAGGTGGCGCGGATCGCGCCGCTGCGCCTGAGCCGCTTTACGCGCTCATGCGCGGCCGGCGGCGACAGGCCGACGCGATCGCCGAGCTCGGCATAACTGATGGTCGCGTCCTCGACGAGAACGCCTAATATTTTTCGGTCGATCGGGTCGACTTCGCGGGGAGACTGCCTGTTCCGCTGAACGTCATCTGTTTCTGCGTCCATATGGAAATTCTCCATTGATGCTGAATTGAATTCGGCCATTATGGAGATATGTCGAACAGTGATCAATCAGTAATTCTGAGCGCCGCGCCCCGCGCGCCGATCCCGGCAGCGGCTTATCTGCTCACCGGCTGCATCGCCGTCATCGGCTCCAACTCGTTGGTGCTTGGACCGATCGCGCCCGCTGTCGCGGCATCGTTCGGGGCCACCGTGCCGGCGGTGATGACGGCGGCTGCCGCCTTCGGCCTCGGCACTTCGGCCAGCGCGCTCTTCCTCGCCCGCTACATCGACAGGATCGGCGCGCGCCGCATGTTGCAGGGCGCCTTGCTTTTGTTGGCGTTGGCGCTGGTGGCCAGCGCGCTGGCGCCGGCGGTGACGGCGCTGGTCGCGGCCCAGCTTGTCGCCGGCATCGCCGCCGGTGTCGCCATGCCGGCGATCTATGCCAGCTCCGCGGCGATCGCCCCGCCCGGCCGCGAGAGCGGCACCATCGGCGTCGTGCTGACCGGCTGGACGCTGTCCATGGTCGCCGGCGTGTCGCTGTCGGCCGTGCTTGCCGATCTCATCCATTGGCGCGCTGTCTTCGCCGCCGTCGCGCTTCTTGCCGGAACCGCCGTCGCCGGTCTGGCGATGAGCTCGCTGCGCGACATCAGGAAAACCGGTCCGGCGCCGTCGCCGCTGGGGGCGCTCGCCGTGCTCGGCATCCTGCCGCTGCTGATCGCCTGCGGCGCCTTCATGACCGCCTTCTACGGCGTCTACGGCTATCTCGGCGATCATCTGCACAGGGATCTCGGCGAACCCGTCAGCGCCAACGGCCTCGCGGCAATCGCCTACGGCCTCGGCTTCGGCGCGGCTGCATTGCTCGATGGCGTCATCGACCGCCTCGGCGCGCGCCGCGTCATGCCCTTCGCCTACCTGCTGGTCGCCGCCGTCTATGTCGCGATGGCCTTGGCAAGCGGCGGCTTCGGTCTTCTGATGGCGACGATTGCCGTCTGGGGGCTTGCCAACCATTTCGGGCTGAACGTTCTGGTGATGCGGCTGACCGCGCTCGACCCCGCGCGGCGCGGCACCATCATGGGCTTGAACAGCGCGGTCACCTATCTCGCCGTCACCGTGGGCACCGCCGGCTTCGGCCCGCTCTACACGGACCTCGGCTTCGCCAATTGCGCGTTGATCGCCGCCTTGCTGATGTTGGTCGCCGCTTCGGCCGCGGCATGGCGGTCGGCTGGCGCCGCGCAATAGGCTTGCGTCGCCGCTCGGTCGTTCGCTAAGGCTGGCTCCGCACCGCACCGGAGCTACGATGAAGACGAGCCTTGAAGTCACCGCCGAGCCCCCGCCGCGCGACCTTGCCTTCGTCGGCGAGAGCCTGACCGCTTTCAACGATAGCGATGTTGGCGCCTCTGGCCGCAAGACACTTGCCGTTTTCGTTCGCGACGATGCCGGCACGGTCGTCGCCGGCATATCGGGCTACACCGCCTGGGGTTGGCTCTACGTGCAATGGCTCTGGGTCGACGAAAAGCTGCGCGGCCGGCGCATCGCCGCCAGCATGCTGGACGCCGCCGAACGGGAAGCCGTTGCACGCGGCTGCCACGGCGCCTGGATCGACACCTTCAATCCGACCGCGGCCAAGGTCTATGAGCGACAAGGCTATCGTCCCTTCGGCGCGATCCCTGATTTTCCGGTTGGCCGCAGCCGCATCTTTCTGCAGAAGAAAATTTCCGCTTGATCAGCCCGCAAGCCGCCCGCCGCGCATCGGCTTCGGCACCCCGGTGGTGCTCGGAAAGCTGATCGGCAGGCCGCGCAGCACGCGCACCGCAAGGAAGGCAAAGCATTCCGCCTCTACCGCATCGCCCTTCCAGCCGAGCGCCTCGGCTTGCACCACTGCGACGCCGGCGCGGCGGCCGAGCATCGCCATCATCGTCGGGTTGCGGCGGCCGCCGCCGCTGACCGCGAGCCGCTTCGGCCGGCGCGGCAGGAGATCGAGCGCCTTGCCGACCGCCGAGACGGTGAAAGCCGTCAGCGTCGCCGCGCCGTCCTCCGCGCCAAGCCCGTCGGCCATCGCCGCGGTGAAGTCGAAGCGGTCGAGCGATTTCGGGTAAGGCTTGGTGAGATAGGGATGCCGAAGCAGCCGCTCGAGCCTTGCCTCGTCGACGGTTCCTGCGGCCGCCAGTCTGCCGTCGCGGTCCATCTCGCCGAGACCTTTCGACTTGATGAAATCGTTGACCGGCGCATTGGCCGGACCGGTGTCGAAGGCGACGATTGCGTCCTTGCCGTCCCACCAGGTGATGTTGCCGACGCCGCCGAGATTGAGCACGGCGGTGTCGCCGCTGGCGTCGGCCTCCTTGAGCAGCGCCGCATGGTAGGCGGCGGCCAAAGGCGCGCCTTGCCCGCCTGCCGCTACGTCGGCCGAGCGGAAATCATAGGCGACCTTGATGCCGAGAAGTGAGGCCATCAATTCGCCGTCGCCGAGCTGGCGGGTCCTGCCGATCCGCCCCGGCTGCGGCGCGCGGTGCAGCACCGTCTGGCCATGGAAGCCGACGACGCCGATGTCGGCCATGATCATCCCTTGGCTTTCGACGAGATCCCTGACCGCGGCCGACTGCGCACGCGTCAGCGCTTCCTCGGCCTCGCTGAAGATCGCCGGCTCCGGTCCTTCGAAATTCCAGGCGCGCGCCTGGCGCAGCGTCTCTTCCAGCAGCGTGCGGATCGATTGCGGGTAGGGCGCAAGCGTATAGGTGCCGAAGTCGGCGATGCGCTCGCCATCGGTCTTGATCAGCGCCACGTCGATGTTGCCGTCAAGCACCGTGCCGGTCATCAGGCCGACGGCCCAGATTGGTTCCATGGTCGCTCCTCGAATCGCCGTTGAACCACGTGTCGGACGGATCGGTCCGGCAGGCAAGTCCTTCGCCGTGGTCGGCGAAGCCTCGCATCCCTTCACGGCTTTTTACGCTGAACGGTGAAAATGGAGCAACGCCGTTCTTGCCACTTGCCGCGGAAGGCGCGAGCCTGTGCGACCATCGGTATCGGCCGAACGTCATCGCAAGGAGGAACGACATGGCAGCCAATGTCGCAGTGATCGCAGGCGCTGGAGCTGGCCTCAGCGCCTCCCTGGCGCGCCTCCTCGGCAAGGAAGGCTACCGCGTCATCCTCGCCGCCCGCAATGTCGACAAGCTGGCCGCACTGGTCGAGGAGACCAGCGCACAGGCGGTGGAGACGGATGTGTCGGATGCCACCTCCGTCGCGCGGCTGTTCGACGCCGCGGACAAGGCCGGCCCGCTCGAAATTGCCGTCTTCAACGCCAGCGGCCGCACGCGCGGCCCGATCGCCGAGCTCGATCCCGAGGCGGTCAAGCAGGCCCTGCTTGTCGGCGCCTATGGCGGCTTCCTGGTCGGCCAGCAGGCGGCGCGCCGGCTTCTTGCACGCGGCTCCGGCTCGATCCTGTTCACCGGCGCCACGGCAAGCCTCAAGGGCTTCCCCGGCTCGGCCGGTTTCGCCATGCCGAAATTCGGCCTGCGCGGGCTGGCGCAATCGATGGCGCGTGAGCTCGGGCCGAAGAACATCCACGTCGCGCATTTCATCATCGACGGCCAGATCGAACCGCCCGGACAGGCGCCCGAGCCCGATCGTCCTGATCGTCGCCTCTCGCCCGACGCGATCGCCGAGACATACCTCGCGGTCCATCGCCAGCATCGAAGCGCCTGGAGCTTCGAGGTCGAGCTCAGGCCATGGGTTGAGACGTTCTGACAATCCGCGCCGATTGCTGACAGTTACACGGCCCTTGCGGTATCCATGTCATATTAGCCGTGGTGCATGTTTCGTTGCTCTGGCCACTAGTAATATTTAAAGCTTTAAAAGATACCTTTGTTTAACCTCGGCGTGCATACTGCGAGTTGGTCGGATTTGTTACTTGAATCCCTAAACGAATAGAGAAATGCGCATGTCGCTTACACGTCGCACGCTGCTTACAGCCGGAGGCGGCGGTTTGCTGATAGCGCGAGCGCGGGCGGCGCCAAACAGCCCGGCGCAGCAGGCGGAGAGCGCCCCGCAGCCAATCACGGGCGACAATAAACTGCGCATCGCCATGCCGGCCTTTGCTTCCGATCCGTTCTTCCCGGCCGATGGGGCGGGAGACAAGGGCATAGACATGGAACTGGCCCGCGGCATAGCCGCGGAGCTTGGCGTCGAGCCGGTGTTCGACCGATCCGCCGTAACGTTCGACGGCATGGTGAAACAGCTGATGTCGGGTCAGGCGGACATAGCGGTCGGCAAACTTAGCCGCACTCTTCAGCGCGGCCGTTCGATCCTCTATTCGCGACCCTATGCCATGCTGCATCAGGGGCTGCTCGCCAATCGCCTCAACCTGGCGCGCATTACGCAGGGCAAGCCGCCGGAACAGATCATCCGCGATTTCTCCGGCGATCTCGGGGTGATCGAGGGTTCGTCATTCGCCACCTATGCGGCCACGACCTTCCCGCATGCGCAGATCCGTCGCTTCGCCGGCTGGAATACGGTTGTCGATGCGATCCGGAGCGGAACGATCGACATGGCCTATCGCGATGATTTCGAGATCAAGAAGCTGATGGTCGACGATCCGTCGATGACGGTCGTGGCGCGTTCGATCACGCTGACGGACAAGGTCGACACCATTGCAGTCGGCGTCCGGCCGGACAATCCGCATCTCGCGGCCTTCGTCGACCTTTATCTCGATCTCGCCCGGGGCCAGCAGGTCCTCAACACCGACGAGATCATCGCGCGCTATCGCTTGGGGAGCAAAGCCTGACGATGACCGTCGCCGACGTAGCTGAACCCTTGCCTTTCGATTGGCGCCTGGCGGCAAGGCGCATATTGCGCTCGCCTGTGACGACGCTGGCGATGATCGCGGCGGGCATCCTGTGCGGTCTCTACTATCCAGGGTTCTCCCACGCGATCAACCCTGTCGCGCAGGTCTATCTGAATTTCCTCAAGATGGTCGTCCTGCCCTACCTGGTGTCGTCGGTCATCTTCTCCATCACGGCGATGGTCCAGGATCCGAAATCGGTCCGCTACCTGGGCAAGGTGGGCATGGCCGTGCTGGTCGTCTCGTTCCTGGCCGTGCTGGTCAGCGGCACATATTCGCTGGTCCTGCAGCCGGGCCAGATCGAGAACCCGCAGTCGCGCATCGAGCTCGGCGAGTTCATCAATTCCCAGGGCAGCGTATCCACCGATCTCGAATTCCCGTTCCAGCCGCCGCCATCCAATGCGGGCGCAAACGGCGAGCATTCGATCCTGCTCGACCTGGTGCCCAACAACGTCTTCAACGCGCTGGCCTCGGGCCAGACCATCCAGGTCCTGCTGTTCTGCCTGCTCTTCGGGCTCGCAATGGGCAAGATCCCTCAGCCCTCGTCCATGAGCCTGTCCCAGGCGCTCAACGCGGTCTACCGGGCCTGCACGGTGCTGACCAACTGGTTCGTCTGGGGGCTGCCCTTCGCAACCTTCATCCTGATCGCCGACCAGACCGCCTCGACCGGAACCAGGCCGCTCACGCTGATGGGCGGCTACCTGCTGGTGATGGGCCTGTCCTGCCTCACATTTCTCGCCGTTGCATTTGCAGTCATCGCCATCCGATCGCGACGCAGCTACTGGACGACCATCAAGACCCTTCAGCCCCTTCTCATGGTGGCGATCACCACGCGCTCCACGGTCGCCTCGCTTCCGTGGGTCATCAACCTGTTGAGCGAGCGGCTGAGGTTCAGCCTGGTGGTCGTCGAGCTGCTCGTGCCGCTGCAGGCGGCCTTGCTGCGGACCGGCCCTGCGCTTCTCTACACCTCCGGCACCTTGTTCATCGCCCAGCTCTATGGCCATCCGCTTGGCGTGCCCGACCTCCTGCTCGTCGGCATCGTTTCGGCGCTTCTCGCGCTCACGACCGGCGGCATGGGCAGCCTGCTCATCCTGTCGCAGATGTCCATCGTGTGCGGCTACCTGAAGCTTCCCTTCGAAGCGGCCTTCGCCCTGTTCGTCGCGGTGGATGCTGCCGTGGATACGTTCATGACGCTGTCCAGCGTCAGCACCGTCGCGGCGAGCACGGCCATGATCGCGCCCAGTCACAGGGAGGCGCCGCAGCCTGCCGAACTCGTCCAGGAAGTGCCCGAAGCCGAGCCCGCCCGATGATCGACGACAGCATCCGTCCTGAGCTCGGCATCATAGGCGGTCTCGGGCCGCTTGCGTCGGCCGACTTCTACTTCAAGCTGACCCGGATGACCGAGGCGCTCCGCGACAACGAGCATGTGCCCGCCGTCATCCTCAGCGTGCCGCAACTGCCCGACAGGACCGAAGCGATCCTCGGCAACCATGACGGGCCGCTGGCGCCGCTGCAAGCCGCGGTCTCGACGCTCAATGCGCTGGGCGTCGCGTGCATCGCGATGCCGTGCAACACCGCCCATCATTGGTACGATCAACTGGCGGCGAACTCGCGCGCGGAGATCATCCACATCGGCGACGCCGTGGTGACGGAGATCCGTCGCAGCCTGGACCACGGACGGGTTGCAAACCTCGCAACCCGAGGCACGCTCGTCTCCGGCTTCTACCAAAACAGGATATCGGCGGCGGGGTTCGACCTCTGCCTTCCCGCGAGCAAGGAGTTTCAGGAACGCGTCGACAACGCGATCGCCCTCGTCAAGGCCGGCTCGATCGTGGATGCGGCGATTGAGACCGAGCGCGCGCTTCATCTCGCGCGATTGGCCGGCGCCGATGCCGCCCTGCTCGGTTGCACCGAACTGTCGGTGGTGGCCGCCAGCCTCAACGACACGAATGGTCTGATCGTCATCGACAGCAATGCGGCCTTGGCGCGAGCCTGCCTGACACGATTGGGCTTTGGCGCGCAGGAAGCGCGAGGCCTGCCGACCGTGTCGCAGCTGCCGGGGCATGACCGATTGCCCTGGCCCGTCGCACAGCGGGCTTCATAAACGCCCGCCGTTTCGATCTTGCGCCGCGTCGAATATCTGCCGGCGGCGGCCAGCGTTCTCCAAGTCATAAAATCTTTGAGAGAATATTTTCCGCCTCCCGTTTGATAGGAAAAGCGCTTCTTTGCCCAGCCGGGCAGCATTGGTGATGCTGATATCGAGGCTTCGCATTCCGCCAGGCCGAAATGATTTCAGGATCGCAAGGAACGCATCATGTCCGAACGCGGCAACGCTTCAAATTCTCTCGTTAAGTCAATCACCAGACGCGCCGGACTTGCCGCACTTTTGGCCGCGACATTTGCCGTCATAGGCCTCGTCCAGCCGTCGCCGTCCCTCGCCGAGGACAAGCCGGCGATCAAGGTCGGCATCATCAGCGGCGAGGACGAGGATGTCTGGCGCGTCGTCACCGCCGAGGCGGCCAAGAAGGGACTGACGATCGAAACCGTCGTCTTTAACGACTACACCCAGCCCAACGAAGCGCTTGAGCGCGGCGAGATCGACGCCAACGCCTTCCAGCACAAGCCTTACCTCGACAACCAGATCAAGACTCAAGGGTATCACATCGTCCCGGTCGGCTATACCGGCGTCTGGCCGATCGGCCTCTATTCGAAGAAGCACGCCAAGGTCGCCGACCTGCCCGAAGGCGCCGTCATCGGCCTGCCGAACGATCCCTCCAACGAAGGCCGCGCGCTGCATGTCCTTGAGCATGAGGGACTGATCAAGCTGAAGGACGGCACCGGCATCCTGGCCACGACCGCCGACATTGCCGAGAACCCGAAGAAGCTCGAGATCAAGGAGCTCGACGCCGGCATCGTCGGCCGCTCGGTCGACGATCTCGACGCCGCCGTGGTCAACACCGACTGGGCGCTGAAGAGCGGCCTTGGCCCGGCGCAACGCATCGCGCAGGAGCCGGTGGCGGACAATCCCTACCGCAACTTCATCGCGGTCAAGGCCGGCAGCGAGAACGAACCCTGGGTTAAGACGCTGGTCGCTTCCTATCAGAACGAAACCGTCAAGGCCGAGTTCGACAAGGTCTACAAGGGCACCGGGATCAGCGCCTATTGATCGGGGCCTGGCTGGCAGGAACGGGCGGTTCGCCGGCGAGCGGGCCGCCGTCGCGTTTGCGCAGCGCTGAAACGGACATAGCAATGAACCAGCATGTCAAGGCCGAGACAGCCGAACCGGTCCACATCCGGCCCACGGGGACGGAAGATGTCGTCCGTCTCGTCGGCCTGAAGCGCAGCTTCGGCGCGACGGCGGCGCTCGACGGCGTCTCGCTCACGGTTCGCAAGGGCGAGATCCTCGGCATCATCGGCCGCAGCGGCGCCGGCAAGTCGACGCTGATCCGCTGCCTCAACGGCCTGGAGCGGCCGGATTCCGGCGAGGTCTTCATCGAGGGCCGCGAGATCAGCCGTCTGAACGAACGCGACTTGCAGCCGCTGCGCCGCCGCATCGGCATGGTCTTCCAGCACTTCAACCTTCTGTCGGCGAAAACCGTCGAGGAAAACGTGGCGCTGCCGCTCAAGATCGAAGGGCGGCCGCGTGCCGAGCGCATGGCACGCGCCGCCGAATTGCTGCAACTGGTAGGTCTGTCGGAGAAGGCGAAAGCCTATCCGGCCTCGCTCTCGGGCGGACAGAAGCAGCGTGTCGGCATCGCCAGGGCGCTCGCCGCGCGACCGGCTCTGCTCTTATCCGACGAAGCGACCTCGGCGCTCGATCCGGAGACGACGCGCTCGATCCTGGCGCTGCTCAAGGACATCAATTCCAGGCTCGGCCTCACCATTTTGCTCATCACCCATGAGATGGAGGTGATCCGTTCGATCGCCGACCGCGTGGCGGTGATCGACGCCGGCCGCATCGTCGAGGAGGGCGCCGTCTGGCAAGTCTTCGCCGATCCGAAATCCGAGATCACGCGCAGCCTGCTCGGCGCGATCCGGCCGCAACTGCCGCCCGAGATCGCCGGCCGGCTGGCCGCGGGCGAGGGCGCGGAGACGATCCTCAAGGTCGATGTGGCCGGCGATGCGGCGCGCGGTCCGCTGCTGTCCGATCTGAGCGCCAGTGTGCCCGGCTCGATCCGTCTCGTGCATGGCGGCATCGACCATGTCCAGCAGCAACCAGTCGGCACGCTGTTCCTCGCCGTCCCCGACAGCGGGGGTCTCGCGCAGACAATCGCATTCCTGAAAGACCGCGGCGCGCGGGTGGAGGTGCTTGGCCATGTCGCCAGTCCTGTTTGAACTCCTGCTTCGCTCGATCTGGGAGACCGTGCTGATGACCGGCGCTTCCGGTCTCATCTCGCTCGTCTTCGGCCTGCCGCTTGGGCTGGCGCTGGTCGCCACCGATCGCGGCGGCATCGCCGAAAACCTCTGGGTGAACCGCGTCCTCGGCGCTTTGATCAACGGCTTCCGCTCCGTGCCCTTCATCATCCTGCTGGTGGCACTGATCCCGGTGACGCGGCTGATCGTCGGCACCTCGATCGGTACCTGGGCGGCGATCGTTCCGCTGTCGATCGCCGCAACGCCCTACTATGCCCGCATCGCCGAAGTGTCGCTGCGCGAGGTCGACCACGGCCTGATCGAGGCGGCGCGCGCCATGGGCGGCAATCGCTGGACGATCATCCGCGAGGTGCTGGTGCCGGAGGCGCTGCCGGGCATCGTCGCCGGCTTCACGGTGACGCTGGTGACGCTTGTCGGCGCCTCGGCCATGGCCGGCGCCATCGGTGCCGGCGGTCTCGGCGACCTTGCCATCCGCTATGGCTACCAGCGTTTCGAGACCAGCGTCATGATCGCCGTGGTCGTCGTTCTGATCGTGCTGGTCTGCGGCATCCAGTGGATCGGCGACCGGCTGGTGGCGCGGCTCGATCATCGCGCATGAGCGCTTGGGCCGGCGGCGGTCGCATCGAACGCAATTTGCCGCAAAAGCCCGGATTTGAGCGGCGGCTTGCTCCGTTTGCAATGAGATTGGTCGGCGCGTTTCTTCACCTCCAATGACGCGCATGTCATCGTGCGGCGGGGTCGCCAGAGCAATTCCAGGAAAGTGCAGCGGTTTTTCCGTCCGGATTGCGAAAAACAAAGAGTTGCCGCAGGAGGAGCCTGTCCATGGCCAGAATAATTCCGGTGCTCGATCTCGACCGCGTTGAACAGGGCGCGTCGGAACTGCGGACTTTCTTGTTTGACCTGCGAACGGCGGCCCGCGATGTCGGCTTCTTCTACCTCAGCGGCCACGGCATAGCACAGTCCGATATCGACGCGGTGCTCAATGCCGCGCGCCACTTCTTTGCCTTGCCTGAAGCCGACAAGCTCGCGATCGAAATGGTGAAGTCGCCTCAGTTCCGCGGCTATACGCGCGCCGGCGGCGAACTGACCAAGGGCAAGGCCGACTGGCGCGAGCAGCTAGACATAGGCGTCGAGCGCGCGACCATTTCACAAGGGCCGGGGGTACCGGCCTGGACGCGCCTGCAAGGTCCGAACCAGTGGCCTGCCGCGCTGCCCGAGCTGAAGCCGGCGCTGCTCGCCTGGCAGGTCAAGGCGACAGAGGTTGCGATCCGCCTGCTCAAGGCCTTCGCGCTGTCGCTCGACCAGCCGGAAGACGCTTTCGATCCGATCTATCGCGGCGAGCCCAACCACCGCATGAAGATCGTTCGCTATCCCGGCCGCGACGCCACCGGCGACGACCAGGGCGTCGGCGCGCATAAGGACGGCGGCTTGCTCACCCTTCTGTTGCAGGACGAGAACAAGGGGCTTCAGGTCGAGTATGACGGCAGCTGGGTCAATGTGGACCCGATCCCGCGAACGCTCGTGGTCAATATCGGCGAGCTGCTCGAGCTCGCCTCGAACGGCTATCTGAGGGCAACCGTGCACCGCGTCGTCACGCCGCCGGCCGGCGTCGAGCGGATATCGGTGCCGTTCTTCTTCAGCGCCCGTCTCGACGCGACGATCCCGCTGCTCGACCTGCCGGAGGAACTGGCGGCCGAAGCGCGGGGTCCGGCCAGCGATCCCGACAATCCGCTGTTCCGCAACGTCGGCACTAATGTGCTGAAGAGCCGGCTGAGGTCGCATCCCGACGTGGCGCGGCGGCACTATGCCGATCTGCTGGAAAAGGCCACGGCCGCCGGCTGAGCTTTGCCTGCGCCCGAGCGATATTTTTTCGCGTTTCGGCTTTTTTTTGGAATTTCGTTCGTCGCAAACCGGCCGGCCAAAGCCCAGATAACAGGTGTCGTCCGGTGTTTTCCTCCCATTGCGCCGGGCGATGTTCCCCTCTGAAGGTTATGACCTTCATTTTTGGCCGGGCCGCTTTCGCGCCCGGCCTTTTTCTTTGGCGCAAGCCATCGCACTGCGGCCATCGCCCGCAATTGCGCAAAAGACAGAAGACTGGCGAGGTCAGGCGAAGGCGATGCGGATTATGCCAAAGGGTCCGAAATCCGAGACGATCTGGTCGCCATGCCGACATTCGACCGGCCGGATGAAGGAGCCCGAGAGCACCACCTGGCCGGCCTCGATCTGCATCCCGTATCGGTGAAGCCGGTTGGCGAGCCATACGATGCCTTTGGCGGGATGGTCGAGCACGCCGGCGCCGAGCCCGGTCTCCTCGACCTCGCCGTTGCGCGACACGATGGCGCCTATCCAGCGCAGGTCCGCCTCGCGCGGGCCGGCGGAGCGGCCGCCGACGACGATGCCGGCATTGGCGGCATTGTCCGAGATCGTGTCGAAGAAGGTTCTGATCTTGCCGGTCTCCTTGTTCATCCGCTCGATGCGGGTGTCGAGGATTTCCAGTGCCGGGGTGATGTGACTGGTAGCGTCGAGCACATCGTCGATCGAAATGTCGGGACCGGCGAGCGGCGCCTTCATGACGAAGGCGATCTCGGCCTCGATGCGCGGCTGGATGAAGCGGCCGGATGGATAGCGTTCTTCTTCCAGCTGAGCTCGGCGTCGATCTCGCGGATCTCCAGCGACAACGCGAAATGCGGCGTGGCGAACAGCGATGCGAGATGGTCCGTAACCGCCGCGAAGATCGCCTCGCCGGCGCGTTTCTTCTCCTCGGCGCTGCGGCTCTTGCCGATGCGGAAGTTCATATCGATGAAGCCGTTCTCGGGCAGCCGGTCGGCGATAGCGTAGGCCTCGGCGCGGAAGGCGCGCACGCGCACCGCGCCCGGCTCGAACAGGCCGGTTTCGAGGATGATCCACGATACCAGCGCGCAGAGATCGCCCATGTCGACCTTCAAGTCGAGGTTTGCGGAATATTCGATCGCCATGGGGCAAGGGGTCCTCCGCCGGCAGGCCGATTCTTGTAGTTAACATGTGAATTATATCTTGACGGCCGAATGTCAAGCGTCGTTCTCTAAGCCAATGCAGCTTCCGGGCGTGGGATTGCCGCTCCCGGCAAAATCGCGGATATAACTCGATAGGCGTCGAGTTTTGTCTCGAGTCGCGAGCGGAACCTGGAATTGGAGACCTGACCTTGCTACCGCCCAGCACTCGCCGTTCGCTGCCGATGGCTCTGCTTCGCGCTCGCGAAGTCATCATGGCGCATTTCCGGCCGATGCTTGCCCGCCACGACATCACCGAGCAGCAATGGCGCGTGTTGCGTGTGCTTGCCGAAACCGGTCCGCTGGAGGCAACCGAGCTTGCCAACCGCGCCTCGATCCTGCCGCCCAGCCTCACCCGCATCATCAAGGCGATGGAGGAGCGCGAGTTCATCACCCGCAACAAGGTCAAGGACGACGGCCGCCGTGCGCTGCTCGCGATCAGTCCGGCCGGCCTGGCGCTGATCGAGGAGCTGGCGCCCGAGCGCGTCGCCATCTACGACGCCATCGAAAGGCGCTACGGCGCCGAGCAGCACGAGCGCCTGCTCGACATGCTGGAAAGCCTGATCCAGTCGGAGACGGTGGAGAGCTGAGCGCTTTTCCTTCTCCCCTTGTGGGAGAAGGTGGCCGAGCGAAGCTCGGTCGGATGAGGGGTGCTCCAGCTTGGCGATACGTTCGAAATCGTCGCCGCCTCATTCCTTCCAATACCCCTCATCCGTCTCGGCGCTGCGCGCCGATCCACCTTCTCCTACAGGGGGAGAAGGGAAGGCGCATTCCTCACCCGCCAAAACTCCCCATCGACAAATACACGGACCTGAAGACGGCGTGGATCAATCTCGGAAACCATTCAGGGGTTGCCCACAATGAAATCGGCGCAGCGGCTTGGTGCGATGCAACGCCTAAAGTCGGCGTAAAACTAGCTCATCATTCTCGGCAGACCCGCCGCCAGCGCATCGACGGCCAGCCGCACTTTCAGCGGCAGATGCGGCGTTTGCAGCCAGAGCGCGTGGCAGTCGTAGAGATAGTCCGCCTGGTCCGGCAGCAGCCGGACGAGCTCGCCGGCTTCGATGCGCTTACGCACCAGCCAGTAGGGCAGCCAGGCGAGACCCATGCCCTCGGTCGCCGCGTCGGCGATCGCGTCGAGGTCGTCGAGCCGCAGCCGGCCGGCCGGGGCGACCTCGGCGGCCGAGCCATCGTCGCGCGGGAACAGCCAGGGCTGCAGCACATGGCCGAGCCGCCGATAGATGAGCGCCTGATGGCCGGCGATGTCTTCGAGCCGAAGCGGCTGGCCGAACCTCTCAATGTGGGTGGGCGAGGCGCAGACGATCATGCGCTGGCGGGCGACGCGTCGCGCGATGATGCCGGCCCTGTCGTCCAGCGCTCCGGTGCGGATCGCCAGATCGAAACCGTCCTCGACGAGGTCGGCGAAGCGGTCGCTGAGCGACAGGTCGAGCTCCAGCGTCGGATAGCGCTGCGCGAGTTCGAGCAGGATCGGGGTCACGCAGTGCCGGCCGAAATGCGCCGGCATCGTCACGCGCAGTTTGCCGCGAGGTTCCGACAACTGGTCGGCCGCCAGAGCATCGGCGGCTTGCGCCTCAGCCAGCACGATGCGGCAGCGCTCGTAATAGGCGCGGCCGAAATCGGTCAGGCTCTGCCGGCGCGTCGTACGGTTGATGAGGCGCACGCCCAGGCGCTCCTCGAGCAAGCGGACATGCTTGCCGACCATCGGCCCCGACAGGTCGAGCGCCGCCGCGGCGGCCGCGAACGAGCCGAGGTCGACCGCCTTGACGAACACTTCCATGCTTTCGAGGCGATCCATATTCAAAACCAATCGTTTCGACTGTTCTGCTTAGCGCGCGATTTATCCGCTTCGGATGCCTCTGCATAGTCCATTCCGTCGATTGGATTTGGAGTGCACTGATGGCAAGGGTTGTTCGCTTTCACCGTCACGGCGGCCCCGACGTGCTGCGCATCGAGGATGTCGAGGTGCCGCCGCCCGGTCCGGGTGAGCTGCGGATCCGCGTCAAGGCGCTGGGCTTGAACCGTGCCGAGGCCCTGATGCGCAAGGGTGCCTATATCGAGGCGCCGGCGCTGCCGTCAGGCCTCGGCCTCGAAGCGGCCGGCCTCGTCGAGGCGATCGGCGACGGCGTCGATGGTCTTGCGCCGGGCGACGCGGTCAGCATCATCCCGCCGCGCTCGATGGCGCGCTGGCCGGCCTATGGCGAGCTCGTCGCCTTTCCGGCGGATCTCACCGTCAAGCATCCGCCGTCGCTCGGCTTCGAAGCCGCTGCCGCGACATGGATGCAATATCTCACCGCCTATGGCGCGCTGGTCGATATCGGCCGTCTCGGTCGTGGCGAGCCTGTCGTCATCACCGCGGCATCGAGCAGTGTCGGGCTCGCTGCAATCCAGATCGCCAAAATGATCGGCGCCGTGCCGATTGCCGTGACGCGGACGTCGGCCAAGAAGAGCGCTCTGCTCGATGCGGGTGCCGCTCACGCCGTGGCCTTGCAGGAAGAGGACCTGGAGGCGCGCTTGAAGGAGATCGCGCGCGAGGGCGTGCGCGTCGTCCTCGACGCGGTCGGCGGTCCGATCTTCACGCCGCTGACGGCGGCGATGTCGCACGGCGGCATGCTCATCGAATATGGCGGCTTGAGCCCGGAGCCAACGCCGTTCCCGCTGTTCGAGGTGCTGGCCAAGACGCTGACGCTGCGCGGCTACTTGGTGCACGAAATCACCGGCGATCCGGCCCGGTTGGAGGCGGCCAAGCGCTTCATTCTCGACGGCCTCGCGGCTGGCGCGCTGAAGCCGGTCATCGCGAGGACCTTCCCGTTCGACGAAATCGTCGAGGCGCATCGTTTCCTCGAATCCGGCGAGCAGTTCGGCAAGATCGTGGTGACCGTTTGAAGCCTGCGAAAGATTTGAGCTAAGCTTCGCCGCGCTGGAGGCACCTTTCATGGCCGAACGTCCGGGTCGAGGAGAAAGCAACGGAGCCGTCGCAAACGGTCTTGCCGACGACGATCCTCGTCTTGCATTCATCTACGAGGAGGCGGTGAGAGGTCTCACTCATCAGCAGAGCGTCGTGGAGAACATGAATACCCGCGCCGGCAGCCTTATCTTCGCCACCGCATTCGCGAACTCGCTGCTCGGCGGCGCGGCCCTCTCCAATGGGCTTGGGCTTTGGGACTGGATCGCGGTGGCCCTGCTGTTCGGCATCGGCGGGCTGATCGTCTTCATGCTTTGGCCCTACCACCAATACGCGTTCCGCTTCGACCCGGAAGAGCTGCTCGAACAATATGTCGATGGCGACAGGCCGGCAACGATGTCGGCCATGCGCCGCGCGCTTGCCTTGCGCATCAAGGCGGACATGGCCAGCAACTGGCGTATCATCCAGCGGCTGCGGGTGGCGTTGCAGATAGCGCTGTTCTTCCTGTTGCTCGACATCCTGGCCTGGCTCTTGGCGATTGCCGGCGTTTGATCCGGAGCCGGCGTCGATAGCCTCATCGGCCCATGGTTCCCGCTGCTGTTCCGGGTTGAGCTCGGATCATGAGTGCGAAAGGTTTCGGGTCGCCGACGGCACCCGCGCGCCAAAGGCTCGGACGGGAAAGTCCCATGACAAAGAAAACGAGGCAAGTTGTCGGGAGCAGCAGCGGTCGTTCGTCCTTTGGGTGCTCGCAATCATTCCCGCTCGCCAGTCATGCACCCGGAGCCCGCCAATGATCCCCATCATCACCGCCTTTGAACGCTCGCCCGACGGCGGCAGGGGGCAGGCACGCGACATGCGTGTCCGCTGGGCGCTCGAGGAAGTCGGCCAGCCTTATAACGTTCGTCTCCTCTCGTTCGGCGCCATGAAGCAACCCGCGCATCTTGCGGTCAATCCGTTCGGCCAGATTCCGACCTATGAGGAAGGCGATCTCTGCCTGTTCGAGTCTGGATCGATCGTGTTCCATATCGCGGAGCGCCATGCCGGCCTGCTGCCTGAGGACGCGAACGCCCGAGCGCGCGCCATCACCTGGATGTTCGCCGCGCTCAGCACGCTGGAGCCGCCGATCCTGGAACTCGTAACCGCCGTGATCATCGAGCGCGACGCGCCGTGGCACGCCGAGCGCCTGCCCCTCGTCGAGGATCGCATACGCAAGCGGCTGGCCGAACTCTCCCGCTGCCTCGGCGATGCCGATTGGCTCAACGGCGCCTTCAGCGCCGGCGACCTGGTCATGGTCGGGGTGCTGCGCAGATTGAACAGGTCGGGGCTGCTGGACGAATTCCCGAACCTCGCCGCCTATGTCGCCCGCGGCGAAGCGAGGCCGGCCTTCAAGCGAGCGTTCGAGGCGCAATTGGCGGTTGCTACGGCCGCGTCGGGTGGGCGATGAGGCTGCTATCTCGATGCGGTGGCGGCGTCGGCAATACGCCGATCTCGGCTGTTCCGCCGGCCCTCCGTCCTCCGGAAGCGGATGTCCCGATCTGATGCAGATAGGCGGCGGGCACCTGATCGGAGTGACTTCGGCCGGTAGCGGCTCTAAGCTCGAATGCCTTTCCGTCATCATATAGAGCGCGCCGCATGCCCCGCTTTCTCGCCGTCTACACCATGAAACCCGAAGACCTCGCCCGCTTTCGCAGCCTGCCCAAGCCCGAGCAGGACGCGATCGACGCCATCGGGTTGAAGCGGTGGGCGGATTGGGAGGAGAGGAACGCCGCATCGTTTCCCGATCGTGGCGGCATGGTCGGCAAGACGACGCGCGTGACCAAGGACGGCATCGCCGGCGCCGTGAACCCCTTCTGCGGCTACATCGTCGTTGAGGCCGAAACCATCGAGGCCGCCGCCCGCCTCTTCGAGAACCATCCGCATTTCTCCGTCTTTCCAGGAGACGGCGTGGACATCATGCCCTTCCTCACCGATCCCGCGCCCTGACCTTCGCCTGGGTCGCAACGGCAGAAATTCATTCACGCTCGTTGACGAAGGAAGCGCTCAGGGCAGGGCGACAAGGACCTGGCAAGCGGCCGGGACTCCGTACGTTCTACGGCCGCTCGATGAAGTGTCCGCACCTAGTTGCGCCACAGGCATACCCGATGCGACTCTGCTGCGTCGCCGTTAACGAACCCTGCGCGAGGCCAATTTGATGCTCCTGGCTGTCCATCATGTCGCAATCATCTGCAGTGACTATGAAAGGTCCAAGCTGTTCTACATGAACAAGCTCGGCTTCGTCGTTCTCGCTGAAAACTGGCGCCCCGAGAGGCAGTCTTGGAAGTGCGATTTGCGTCATGGCGCCATCCAGATCGAGTTGTTCAGTTTCCCAGATCCGCCAAGCCGGCCCAGCAGGCCCGAGGCCTGTGGATTAAGACATATTGCATTCGCGGTCGCCTCGGTCGAGGCAACTGCCGAGCTGCTTCGTTCGCAAGACGTTGAGGTGGAACCCATCCGAACAGATCCCTACACGGGACGGTTGTTTACCTTCATCGCCGATCCCGATGGACTCCCGATCGAATTTTACCAGGAGGTAGTTTGACGGCGACGTCTGGCTTCGGCAGCACCTAACCATCATTGCCGCAACGGCGGAGACGAACTTATGCCTCGCCGGTCAGCCGTGCCGAGATCAGCCGCGCCGCCCTGACCGCCGCCTCGCCCTGGCTGGCCGCGACCGCGTCGTCGACGCGCGAGACTGGGGAGGCGATCGACAGCGTCCCGATCGGCTGGCCGTCGGCGCCGAGGATCGCGGCGCCTATGCTGTGCACGCCTTCCTCATAGCTCTGCGAACTGCGCGAATAGCCGCTTGCGGCTGCAAACGCGATGGCTTTGGCCAGCGTCTCCGGCCCTGTCATCGTATGCGCGGTGAAGGCCTGCAAAGGCTTTTCGAGATAAGCGCTGACCACTTCCAGCCGCGAGGCGGCAAGGAAGGCGATGCCCGACGCCGTGCTGTGCAGCGGCAGCACCTGGCCGACATCGACATTGACCCGGTTGGCCTTGGCCGACAGTTCGACATGGACGGTCAGCGCGGGCGCTTCTCACCCGCCCGAAGGTGCTGCTGATCGACGAGATGTCGGCCGGCCTGGCGCCGGTCATCGTCACGCGGCTGATGACGGCGGTGCGCAAGCTCGCCGATGATGACCTGGCGGTGCTTCTCGTCGAGCAGTTCGCAGCACTTGCGTTGTCGATCGGCAACCGCGCCTATGTCATGCGCCGCGGCCGCGTCGTCTACGACGGCGACTGCGCCAATCTTCGCCAATCGCCGGACGAACTGCACCGGCTCTATCTCGGCGGAGCCGATACCGCCGTGCCCGCCTGAAGCAGGGCAACGCAACATTAGATAAGGCCTGAATTTTTGCTGCGGCTGGAGCTACACCAGCGCGCCGCAACCGGCTATCAATCGTCGCGACATCATGCTTCGGGGTCATGGGGAAGCAGCTTGCAGTTGGATTTGAAGACAATCGAGGCTTTAGCCCCCGATCAGGCCTCGCTTGGCGCCGCCGCCAAGCTGACCAAGCGGTCGAACTGGCCCCGGCTTGAAGCGCATGAACAGCTGCCGCTGATCTGGGGCGAATGCCAGGGCTCCGGCTCGAATCCCTACCGGGTCGCATTCGATACGTCGGATCACGGCTATAAATGCACCTGTCCGTCGCGCAAGTTTCCGTGCAAGCACATTCTGGCGCTGATGTGGATCGGCGCCACCGCGCCAGACAGTTTCGCCCGAGTCGATCAGACGCCGGAATGGGTCAACGACTGGCTTGGCCGCCGCCGCAAGCCGGGCCAGCCGCCGACGGCGCCAGCACGCGCCGAAGGCAAGAGCATCGACGAGGCCGCGCGGCCTGAGCAGAGCGCCCCGGTCGAAGACGCCGCGGCCGCCGAACGCCGTGAGGCGGCACAGCGCAAGCGGGCTGAGGACACGCGAACCGCGGTTTCGGCGGCGCTCGATGAGCTCGACCAGTGGATTGCCGACCAGCTGCGGCTTGGCCTTGCCGGATTTGTCGACGCCAGCAGCGAGCGCTGCCGCCGCATCGCGGCAAGGCTTGTCGACCTGAAGGCGACTGCTTTGGCCGGTCGTGTCGACGAACTGCCGGCGCGGCTGATGGCCCTGCGCAGCGAAGAGCGGCCGGACGCTGCGATCCGCGAGCTCGGCAAGCTGGTGCTCATCGCCAAGGCCTGGCGCGCCGCGCCCGAGGACGCCGAGCTGAAGCGTCTGGTTTCGACATCGGAGACACGCGAGCAGATCCTCGCCGATCCGAACGCCGTCCAGGTCGAGAGCGACTGGGAGGTGCTCGGCGAGAAGATCGAGACTCGTCGCGACGGTCTGGTCAGCCACGCGACCTGGCTGCTCGATCTGAAAAGCCCGACGCCTCGGTTTGCGGTCCTGCTCGACTTCTTTCCGGCGTCGGCCGGGCGGCGCTCCGGTGCCTTCGCGCCGGGGGATCGCTTCAAGGCGAGGCTGGTGTTCTATCCGTCCCGCAATCCGCTGCGGGCGCTGATCGCGGAACGGCTGGGCGATGCGGCGCCGGGCGCGTGGCCAACTTTCGCTGAAGACGCTACCGGCGATCCGCTGGCCGCTTACGCCGCGTTCCAGGATGGCGCGCCCTGGCTCTCGGATTGCCCCATCATCCTGCCGGCCGGTGCGATCGCGCTGGACGAGAAGGACGGCGTCTGGTGGCAGCCGGCCAGCGATCCGCATGGCATCGCCCTGCCTGTCGCGGGTTCCGTCAGCCAGACTTTGCTCGGCTTCGACCTCGCGGCGACGGCAGCGCTCTGGAACGGCGCCAGGCTCGAGCTCCTGGCATCGCAGAGCAGCATCGGGAGGCTCGACCTGTCATGAACGAGCTGGAGCAGGCAGGGCTGGCAAGATTGCGCGACGGCTGGATTTCGGGCGGCGCCGGTTTCGAGCTTGCACCGGCCGAGTGGAAGGAGCTTGCCGCTGCCGCCAACCCCGACGAGCAGGAGCGGCGGCTGTTGGCGATCGCCGCCCAGGCGCTGGATGTCGCGCTTCGGCCGGCGGCGCCGAAAACCTTGAAACGGCGCCCGCCGCTGCCGGTGCTTGCCTTGCCGATGCTTCCCGAACGGCTGCGGCCGTTGCTGCGTGCCGCATTGAAATATGCGGCCGATGCGAGGCTCAAGACCCGCGTGGCCGCGCTCGTCGCCAGTCGCGGCTTCGTGCTGCATCCGATGGGTTGGATGCCCGCCGCGTCATATCAGGAAAGTCCGGACGTCTATGCCCCCTGGGTCGATTGGCAGGCAGGCGCGGACAGCGAAAAACACTCCCGACGCGAGCATCTCACGGCGGAAACCTGGGACGATTTCTATCCCGCCGCGCGCCGTAGCGCGCTGGTCGATTTACGGCGCACCATGCCTGCCTTGGCGCGCACTCTTATCGAGACCAAGGGAGCAAGCGAGCCGGCGGAGGTCAGGCTGGCGCTCATTGAACTCATGCGCTTCGGCCTGAGTGCCGATGACGTTCCGTTTCTGAAGGGCCTGTCCGCCGACCGCTCGGGCAAGGTGCGCGAAATGGCCGGCCGGCTGCTGGCAAGGTTGGGGGAACATGGCAATCCAATGGATGGCGGGTCGGAAGATCCGACGGCCGAGCTCGCCGCTTTCATCGAGGAAGGCAAATCCGGCTTCATCCGCCGCCGCACCACCTACGCGCCGATAAAACCCAAGTCACAGGCGCAACAAGCACGTCGCGCCGACTTGTTCGCCACCTGTTACTTCGGCGATCTCGTCGCCCGCTTCGGCAGGACAGAGCCTGATTTCATCGGCGCATGGCAGTTCGGCGTCGATGACGGCGCCGATCTCTTTCTGGTTCGAATGGTCTCGCTGTCCGGCAGCGACGCGGCGGTGGCCTCTCTGGCGGATCTGCTTGTCGCCGCTGGCGGCAAGCTGGCGCATCTCGTCCTCCAGCTCATGTCGCGTTTGGACGGCGGCAGGAAGCGTGCCCTGATCAGGCAGATCCTGAATGACGCGCAAAATCTGGCCGCGCTCAACCTAGTCGAAGGCGCGGAAGCAGGCTGGCTGGAATGGGGCGACCTTGCAAACGGCAAGGCGCTTTCGGCGCTGCGCTCCGCCGTCTCGGGCGACAACGACGTCACGAAACGAAACGCCGAGCAACATCTCGAAACCCTAGGCTTTCTTGCCAATCCAGTTACGGCGGAAAAATTGATCGGCGAGGTCGTCGCCGCCGGCCTGCCGCCGGCTTCCCCGTCGCTCGGCCTGCTGCGCCTCAACGCGGCGCTGGCCGGAAACCCAACCAGATGATCAACCCGGAGAAGATCGCATGAACGCAGCCATCCGCCTTCCGGCCGAGCAGGTCTACGCCGCCGAACTGCAGGCGCTCGCGCGCGACGATGATCGGCAAAAGCCTGCCGGCTGGAGCCTGTCGCCAAAGGCCGTCCTCACTTACCTGATGGGCGGCAAGGCGAGCGACGGCATCCTCATCACGCCGAAATATGTCGGCCGCCGCCAACTGATGGAAACTGCGGTCGCGACGCTCGCGACCGACCGGGCGCTGCTTCTGCTCGGCGTGCCGGGAACGGCGAAGTCCTGGGTCTCGGAACATCTCGCCGGTGCCATCATGGGAAACTCGACGCTGATCGTGCAATGCACGGCCGGCACCGACGAGAACCAGATCCGTTATGGCTGGAACTACGCCCAGCTGCTGGCAAGAGGCCCGAGCCAGGAGGCGCTGGTGCCGACGCCGCTCTACCGCGCCATGCAGGATGGCAAGCTCTGCCGCCTCGAAGAGCTGACGCGCATGGGTTCCGACGTGCAGGACACGTTGATCACCGTGCTGTCCGAAAAAATGATGCCGGTGCCAGAACTTAACACCTCGGTTTACGCGCAGCGCGGCTTCAACATCATCGCGACGGCCAACAACCGCGACAAGGGCGTCAACGAACTCTCCTCGGCTCTGAAGCGGCGCTTCAACGTCGTGGTGCTGCCT
Organism: Mesorhizobium sp. WSM4906; assembly: GCF_029674625.1. Taxonomy (NCBI): domain Bacteria; kingdom Pseudomonadati; phylum Pseudomonadota; class Alphaproteobacteria; order Hyphomicrobiales; family Phyllobacteriaceae; genus Mesorhizobium; species Mesorhizobium sp. WSM4906. Next base: position 6,072,761 of record NZ_CP121355.1, on the reverse strand, counting down.
CTGCCGGAGGATATGGCGGAAGAGGTCTCAATCGTCTCCAGGCGCGTCGGCGAGATGGCCGGCGGGCTGGACTTGCCGGTCCCGAAAAATGTCGGCGAGGAGATCGCGCGCGTGCTTACCATCTTCCGCGAGCTGCGTTCGGGCGCGACCTCGGACGGCAAGGTGACGCTGAAGACGCCGTCTGGCTCGCTGTCCACCGCCGAGGCGATCGCCACGATGATCAGCGGCCTCAGCCAGGCGGCGTGGTTCGACGGCGGCAAGCTCCATGCCGAAGGCCTGGCTCCGAGCCTTGTCGGCGCGATCGTCAAGGATCCGGTCCAGGACAAGGTCGTGCTCGAGGAATATCTTGAGACGGTGCTGAAGAAGCGGCCGGACTATGCCGGCTACTACGCGGCGTTGAACGCGGCCATCTGAGCCATGACTGAGCGCGGCATCAGCTATTTCGGCATACGCCATCACGGGCCGGGCTCTGCCGCGAGCCTGGTCAAGGCGTTGCAGGAATTTCAGCCGGTCGCCGTGCTGATCGAGGGGCCGGCGGACGCGTCGGCGCTGCTGCCGCTGCTTGCCAGCCCCGAGATGAGGCCGCCGGTGGCTCTGCTCTGCTATCCGGAGGACGACCCAGCCGCGACCAGCTTCTGGCCGTTCGCCGAATTCTCGCCGGAATATCAGGCAGCATGCTGGGCCGTCGCCAACAAGGCGGCGCTGCGCTTCATCGATCTTCCGTCGGCCGCGAGGCTTGCGGAGAAGGCGCCTGAAGGATCGACCGACGCCGATGCCGCCGAGGCCGAAGTCACGGAAGCGCAGAGCGAAGAGACCACGCGCATCCAGGATCCGATAGGCACCTTGGCGCGCGCCGCCGGCTATGAGGACGGCGAAAGCTGGTGGTCGGATATCATCGAGCAGAACCCTGATCCTGGCCCGATCTTCGCGGCCATCGCCGACGCGATGACGACGCTGCGCGACGGCGAGGGCGCGATCGGCAAGTTCGAGGCTATGCGCGAGGCGCATATGCGGCTGGAAATCGCGGCCGCGCGCAAGGAGTTCGACGGACCGCTGGCCGTCGTCTGTGGCGCCTGGCATGTGCCGGCCTTGCGGGCCGCGCACACACAAAAGAGCGACCAGGCGCTGCTCAGGGGCATCGGCCGGCGCAAGACCACGATGACTTATGCGCCGTGGACTGGACCGCGCCTGGCGCTGGGCCATGGCTACGGCGCCGGCGTCGTCGCGCCCGGCTGGTGCAAGCATCTGTGGCAGACGCGGGGGCAGGACGACGCCTCGGTTCTGTGGCTCGCGCAGATCGCCGCGGTACTCCGCGCCAAGGGCCACATGATCTCGACGGCGTCGCTGATCGAAGCGGAGCGTCTGGCGCGTGCGCTCGCCGCCATCCGCGAACGGCCGAAGCCGGGCTTCGAGGAGTTGCGCGATGCCTCGATTTCAGCCCTTTTCAACGGCGAGGCCCTGCTGTGGAAGATGGTCGAGGCCGAACTGCTGCTCGGCGCCGATGTCGGCGAGATCCCGGCCGACACGCCGCTTGCGCCGCTGATCGACGACCTGCAGCGCAACCAGAAAGCCGCCAGGCTGAAACCAGAGGCGCTTGAGCGGGAACTGTCCATCGACCTGCGCAGCGACAGCGGACTCTTCCGCTCGACGCTGCTGCACCGTCTGAACGTGCTTGGCGTGAACTGGGGCAGGCTGACGGATGTCGGCCGCAGCCGCGGCACGTTCCGCGAGCGCTGGATGCTGGCCTGGCAGCCGGAATATGCCGTGCGCCTGGTCGAAAACCTGATCTACGGGCCGACCATCGAGAAGGCCGCCAACGGCCGCCTTGTCCAGATGATCGGCGCGGCCACAGCGCTCGACGCTCTGGCTGCGCTGGTCCAGAGCGCGATCACGGCCGCCTTGAGCGAGGCGTCCGCGGCCGGCCTCGCCGCGCTCGAGGAAAAGGCGGCGCACAGCAGCGAATGCCTGGAGCTGCTGGCCTCGGTGCCGCCGCTGGCCGACATCATCCGCTACGGCGAAGCGCGCAAGACCGAGACCGAGCGCCTTGCCGGCCTCTTGGAACGGCTGATCATCGAAGGCTCGATCGCGCTGCCTTACGCGGCGCGCGACCTCGACGCTCAGGCAGCCGCGGCGCTGATGGGCGCGCTGCGCAAGGCCGACGAGGCAATCAGGCTGGTGGAGCCGGACGAACATGTCCTGGAGGCGTGGCGGAACGGCCTGACGGCCGTGCTCGATTCGTCGCGCTCGACGGCGCTCGTCGCCGGCTGTGCCGCGCACCTGCTCTACGAGGCCGGGCGGCTCTCGGCCGAAGCCACCGCCGACCTTCTGGCGAAGCGCCTGTCGCCCGGAACGCTGGTCATCGAGGCCGCCGCTTTCTTCGAAGGCTTCTTCAGCGGCGCCGGCCAGAGGCTGATCTATGACGGGGGCCTGCGCGGCGCCGTCGATGCATGGCTGGCATCGCTCGACGAAGAGGCGTTCGTGGCGCATCTGCCCTTGCTGCGCCGCGTCTTTTCCAATCTCGACAGCATGGAGCGCCGCCGCCTGATCGAGGCCGTGCTTGGCCGCCGGGCGAGCCTCCCCGCCGGCCTGATGCCGGCGCCGGACGGCGGCGAGGCCTGGCGCCGGCATCTCGGCATCATCGGCAAGCTGCTTGCGGGGGAGGCCGGCCATGGATGATGAAACGGTCGGCCCGGACCTCAATTCGACGCAAGACAAACGAGAGCGCCGCTGGCGCCTGGCGATCGGCGCCGACGATGAAACTTCCTCTGCGCTCTCGGCCGAGGACCGCCGGCTGTCGGCGGCGCTCGACGCGCTCTATGGCGATGGCGAGGCGGCCGGCGATCCGCGCAAGCGGCGCGGCGGGCTCGGCCGCTCGGCGCCGCGTGTCGCGCAATGGATGGGCGATATCCGCTCGTTCTTTCCCGAACAGGTCGTCCAGGTCGTGCAGAAGGACGCCTTCGAGCGGCTGAACCTGAAGCAGATGCTGATGGAGCCGGAGTTCCTCAAGGCGATCGAGGCCGACGTCAATCTCGTCGCCGACCTGGTCTCGCTGCGCTCGGCTATGCCGGAGAAGACCAAGGACATCGCCCGCTCCATCATTTCCGACATCGTCGCCAAGCTGATGCAGCGCCTGGAGCAGAAGACCGCCGAGGCGATCCGCGGCGCGCTCGACCGCTCGCGGCGCACCAACCGGCCGCGGCAGCGCGACATCGACTGGCCGCGCACCATCGCGGCCAACCTTCGCCACTATCAGCCGGACCACAAGACCGTGGTGCCGGCAAAGCTGGTCGGCTTCATGCGTCGCCAGCGCCGGCTTGTCGACCTCGACGAGGTGACTTTATGCGTCGACCAGTCAGGTTCAATGGCAAGTTCGGTGATTTATGCGTCGATCTTCGCCGCCGTCATGGCTTCGCTGCCGGTCGTGCGCACAAAACTCGTCTGCTTCGACACCGCGATCGTCGACCTGACGGAAGAGCTCAGCGATCCGGTCGAAGTGCTGTTCGGCGTCCAGCTCGGCGGCGGCACCGACATCAACCAGGCGGTCGCCTATTGCGCCGGGCGCATCGAACGGCCGACCAAGGCGCATTTCGTGCTGATCACCGATCTCTACGAAGGCGGCAACGGCCAGGAGCTTCTGCAAAGACTGGCCGCGCTCGTCCGGTCCGGCGTCAATGTCATCGTGCTGCTCGCCCTCACCGATCAGGGCCGCCCCGGCTACGATCCGTCGATGGCCGGTTCGGTCGCCGCGCTGGGTATCCCGGTCTTTGCCTGCACGCCCGATCACTTCCCCGACATGATGGCGGCGGCGCTGCGCCGAGAGGACATTGGCGCCTGGGCGGCGGGAGCGGATATCAAGCTCATTCGCGCCGACGCCGAGACGCCAGACGCCGCCGAGTAAGCCTGCCGGTCGACGATCAAAACGGCTTCTCGCCAATCACCTCGAAGCGCTCGACCGCGCAGTGCTCGGCGATCACCGCCAGCACGTCCGTCGAAGGCTCGACCGCTTCGGGCTGCTTCCATTGAACGTCGAAGGAAAACACGAAGCAGTTGCGGTCGGTATCGTGCTCCATGCCGACGAAGCGTGCGTCGTAGCCGAGCGGGCGCACCATGTCCCCAATGTCGGGCGGCGAACTCTTCGGCCATGAGACCGACAGGATCGCCTTGTGGTCGCGAGAAATCTTCAAATCGACCCATTTCAGGGCCTGCAGGGTCACCAGCGTTAGAACGGTCGCGATTGCGGCGAGGCCGAACTGACCGCCGCCGAAGGCCAGCCCGATCATCGTCACGATCCACATGGTGGCGGCGGTGGTGACGCCGGTGACGAGATCGCCGCGCCTCAGGATGGTGCCGCCGCCGATGAAGCCGACGCCGGTGAGCACGCCGAGCGCAAAACGCATCACGTCCATGCGCACGAAGGAGTCCGGCGCTTTGCCGGACACATCGAGCAGCATGTTGGCCTGGACCATGGCGACGCAAGCCGCAAGGCCGACCAGTATGGTCGTGCGCAGCCCGGCGGAGTGGCCGCGCGCTTCGCGGTTCAAACCGATGAGAAAACCTGCGACCAGTGTCGCCAGCAGCCGCGCGGCGAGATCCGGCCAGGTCGGATGAAGCGGCATGTCGCAGCAAAGCGGCTCGAACATCGTCCGTCAGGGCAGCCAGGGCGCCCTCCGTTGCGTCTGGAATGTTCAACTGGGCTTGGCCGCCGATGGTTCCGTGGCCGGCGCAGCTCGATTCCGTAAGCGCGAACGGTCCTTCATCGGACGACGATGCTCAGCACCAGTGCCAGCACGACGACGCCAACGAGCCCGGCGATGAAGATGATACGCCTTGCGCGTGTGCGCAGGATGATTTCGCCTTGGCGCACGTCCTGCCCGGAAAAGACCGGGCCTTCCTTGTCGCGATCCTTGCTCATGATCTGCTCCTTGCCTGCGGATGGGGCGAGGAAGGTGTCAGCACAGGAACCGATTCGCCGGCGTGAAGTTCCGCCGAATTCGTCCTGGCGGAGTGGCGGATGGCCTCTCGCGACGGATTTCAGCCGGTCCCGCGGGAGATGGTGGTTTAGCCGAACTTCGGGTCGGGGCTCCCCGACTTGCAGCGCCCAGAGCAATTCCACAAGGGCGCGGCTTGATCCTCGACGCCTGATTGCAAAATTTAAAACGTTTGCAATTCCATAAAAGCCGATTACAAACGTTTCAACACTACATTCGGGAGGAACGATTGCCGGCCCGTGTCACCACGCTGAAGGAGCTTGCGGCCAGCCTCGGCTTGTCGATCACGACGGTATCGAGGGCGCTTGCGGGCCATCAGCAGATCGCCCTGAAGACGCGCGAGCGCGTTGCCCAGGCGGCGCGCCAGGCTGGCTATGTCCCCAACACCGCGGCACGCACGCTGGTTTCTGGCCGCAGCGGCTTCATCGGTCTGGTGCTGCCGATCCGCGGTCCGAACCTGGTCGATTCCTTCCTCGGCGAGTTCGTCACCGGACTCGGCGAGGGGCTGGTGGCGCATGGCGCCGACCTCATTCTCGCCACCGCAGCGCAGGATCAGGCCGAGCTTGCCGTGCTGCGCCATGTCGTCGAATCCGGGCGCGCCGACGGCGTCGTCGTCACCCGCATCGCCGAGATCGACGAGCGGCTCGCCTATCTGCGCCAGCGCGGCTTTCCGTTCGTCGCCCATGGCCGGCTGCTCGACAGCGACTTTGCCTACAATTGGCTCGACACCGATGGCGCCCATGCCTTCGGCGAAGCCTTCGACATGCTCTACGATCTCGGCCACCGCCATTTCGGCCTGGTGACGATTTCCGAGCCGATGACCTTCAGGCATCTCAGGCAGGACGGTCTCGCCGCCGCCATCGCCCGTCGCGGCGATCCATCGGTGCGGCTCGACGTGGCGACCGCGCCGCGCTTCGATCGCGGCGCCCGCATCCAGGCCGTCAACCGCATGCTGCAGGGTCCCGACCGCCCGACCGCGATCGTCGCCCTGTTCGACGAGCTGGCGCTGACGGTCATGGAGGAGGCGGCGCGCGCCGGCCTCACTGTGCCGCGCGACCTCTCCGTCATCGGCTTCGATAACGTCCTTGCCTCGGCCTATGCGCCGCCCGGCCTGACCACGTTCGACGCTTCGATCCGCCAGTGTGCGCGCGAGATCGCCGACATGCTGCTCACCGTCATTGTCGACAGGCCGGCCGAGCCGCTGACGCGGCTGATACGGCCGACCTTGGTGCCAAGGGCGAGCCATGGACCCGCGCCGCGAACAAGAAACTGACGCCGACATGACGGCGCCAACCCAGGGAGGAAGAGCATGAAGACCATGTTGAGGAAACTGGCGGGTGCTGCGCTGGCACTGTCCTTTGCCGTTGGCGGCGCCCAGGCGCAGCAGGTGCTGTTCTGGTCGACCCAGGCGCGCCCGGTCGAGGAAACGCAGAAGATGCGTGACGAGGTGCTGAAAGGCTTCGACGGTCCGGTCGACTATCAGGTTGCCGAGGACGGCCCCTGGCTCACCCGCCTGCAGGCCGAATTGCAGGCCGGCTCCGGCACCATCGGCCTGCTCGGCGGCCTGCATGGCGACTTCTCCACCGTCGGCGCCAACCTGGTCGACCTGTCCGCCGTCGATGTCGGAGGGGTCAAGGTCAACGAGGCCTACAAGAAGCTCGGCATGCTCGGCACCGGCGAGCAGAAATACATGCCCTGGATGCAGGCCGCCTACCTGATGGCGGCGAACAAGCAGGCGCTGCAATATCTGCCGCCGGGCGTCGATCTCAACACCATCACCTACGACCAGCTGATCGAATGGTCGAAGACCATCGCCGAAAAGACCGGCTCGCCGAAATTCGGCTTTCCGGCCGGGCCCAAGGGGCTGAGGCACCGCTTCTTCGAGGGTTTTCTCTATCCCTCCTATACCGGCTCGATGGTGACCAAGTTCCGCTCGCCCGAAGCCGAAACCGCCTGGAACAAGTTCAAGGAGCTGTGGCAGTACACCAACCCGAACTCGACCAACTACGCCTTCATGCAGGAGCCGCTGCTGAGCGGCGAGGTGTGGATTGCGTTCGACCACGTCGCCCGCCTCGCCGACGCCTTCAATCAGAAGCCCGGCGACTTCGTCGCCTTCCCGGCGCCGGCCGGTCCCGCCGGCCGCGGCTTCATGCCGGTGGTGGCCGGCGTCGCCATCCCGAAGACCTCGCCGGACATCGACAAGGCCAAGGCGCTGGTCGCCTACATGCTGAAACCGGAGACGCAGATCGCGACGCTGAAGGCGACCAATTTCTTCCCTGTCGTCGACGTCAAGCTGCCTGACGACATGCCGGCCTCGGTGAAGGCGTTCGGTCCGGCCATCGCCGCCATGACCGGCGCCCCCGATGCGCTGCCGGCGCTGCTGCCGATGGGTCTCGGCGATCTCGGCGGCAAGTTCAACCAGGTCTACACCGACAGCTTCGAGCGCATCGTGCTCGGCGGCGAGGACGTGCATGGCGTGCTCGAAGAGCAGGCGGCCGCGCTCAAGGCGATCATCGACCAGGCCAAGGCGCCGTGCTGGGCACCGGACAAACCGTCCGAGGGCGCTTGCCCGGTCGACTAGCCCTCACCAGAAATCCTCCCAAGGGGTGCCCGGAGCTTGTGCTCCGGGCGCCCGGACCGCGGCCCTCGACTGCGGCGCGCAAAGGATAAACACCATGAACGGCAAGGCTCTGCCCTATCTGCTGCTGATGCCGGCGACGCTGTTCCTGTGCGTCTTCTTCCTCTACCCCTTCGTGCTGGTCGCCTTCGAGGCGGTGACCCGCGACGGCGCCTTCACGTTCGACAATTTTCGCACCATGGCCGGCAGCTGGAAGTTTCCGGCCACCGTCCGCAACACGCTGCTGCTTGCGGCAATCGTCGTGCCGATCCAGCTCGCCATGGCGCTGCTGATGGCGAGCATCGTGTCGCGGCTGGAGACCGGGCGCAGCGCCGCGCTTTACATCTTCGCCATACCGCTCGGCATTTCCGACCTTGCCGCCGGCCTGATCTGGCTTGCGATCTTCGACCAGTCCGGCTTCCTCAACACGCTGCTTTCCGGCCTCGGCATCGTCGACCGGCCGATCATGTTCCTCGGCTACCAGAGCAAGCTCACCATCTTCATCGCCGTGGCGCTGGCCGAGATCTGGCGCGCCACCGCGATCATGATGGTCATCCTCGTCGCCGGCATGGGGCTGATCCCCAAGGAATATTACGAGGCGGCGGAAGTCTTCGGCGCCGGCCCATGGAAGCGCTTCGTGCGCATCACGCTTCCGCTGCTGCGCCCCAGCCTACAGACGGCGATCATCCTACGCGTCATCCTCGCCTTCGAGGTCTTTGCCGTCGTTGCAGCACTTGGCGGCACCAATCTGCCGGTGCTGATGGGCGAGACCTACAACTGGCAATTCACGCTGCAGGACCGCAACGTCGCCGCCGCCTCGGCGCTGCTCATCCTCGCCATCTCGATCGGCTTCACGCTGTTCTTCCTGAGAGTGCTGCGCGTCCCCAAGGAGGCACGGATATGAAGGAGGCGCGCATATGAGCGCCGTAGCCGAAGCGCCTGTCACGGCTGCAACCGCCGATGCGCGCAAGGCCGGCGGCTGGCTGCTCTTCGCCACCGCCATCCTGCTTTGCGTCTGGGTGCTGCTGCCGATCTATCTGTTGATCGTCAACGCACTGTCGTCGCCGCAAGAGGTGACCGCTTTCCCCAAGCGCTTCTTTCCATCCTTCGATCTCGGCAGCCTCACTTTCTTCATCAATTTCGCCGGCGTCGCCAGGGCGCTGTGGAACTCGGTTCTCGTCGCCACGCTGACGATGATCCTGTCTATCGGCTTCGGCGCGCCGGCGGGTTACGCGCTGTCGCGCTTCGATTTCCCAGGCAAGGGCACGTTCCGCTTCCTGGTGCTGATGACCCGCGCCTTCCCGCTGCCGCTGCTCGCGCTGCCGCTGGCGGTGATGTTCATCCGCACCGGGCTCGACGACACCGCGATCGGACTGGCGCTGGTGCACACCACGCTGGCGCTGCCTTTCGCGGTGCTCATCACCTTCTCGCTGTTTTCCGGCATTCCGGTCGAACTGGAGGAGGCTGCCTGGACACTCGGCTGCACGCGATGGCAGGCCTTTCGCAAGGTGATCCTGCCACTGGCGCTGCCAGGCATAGCCGCGTCCGCCGTGTTCGCCTTCACCATCTCCTGGAACGAGGTTTTCGCCGCCGCCGTGCTCACCATCGAGAACCGCACGCTGACCGCCTTCCTGCTGCAGAGCCTCGGCGAGTCGCCGCTCTATCTCAAATTCGCCGGTGGCGCGGCGCTGGTCGTGCCGGCGCTGATCTTCATCTTCGCCGTCCGGAAATATCTGTTCGCCATGTGGGGGATCGCCAACCGATGACACAGGGCAGGGAGAACACCCATGGCTGAAATCGCCATAAAGGGAGTCGCCAAGCGCTTCGGCGGCTTCACCGCGCTGCATCAGGTCGACCTCGCCATCGCCGACCAGGAATTCATGGTGTTGCTCGGCGCCTCCGGCTGCGGCAAGACCACGCTGCTGAGGATCGTCGCCGGGCTGGAGACGCCGAGCCAAGGCGAGGTCTGGATCGGCGGCCGCCGCGTCGATCATCTGCCGCCGCGCGACCGCGGCATCGCCATGGTGTTCCAGAACTATGCCGTCTTTCCGCATCTGACCGTGTTCGAGAACATCGCCTTCGGTCTGCGCATGAAGAAGCTGCCGCAGGGCGACGTCGAGCGCCGCGTCAACCGCACCGCAGAGTTGATGCATATCGAGCAGCTCTTGAAGCGCTACTCGGGTCAGCTTTCGGGCGGCCAGCGCCAGCGCGTCGCGGTTGCCCGCGCGCTCGCCATGGAGCCCGACGTCATTCTGATGGACGAGCCGCTGTCCAATCTCGATGCGCTGCTGCGTCTGGAAATGCGCGCCGAGCTCAAAGGCGTGCTGGCGGCCTCGAAAACCACGACCATCTACGTCACCCACGATCAGGTCGAAGCGATGAGCCTCGCCGACCGCATCGCCGTCATGCATCAGGGCCGGATCGTCCAGGCCGCCTCGCCGGTAGAAGTCTATCGCAATCCGGCCGCTCGCTTCGTCGGCTCCTTCATCGGCAACCCGCCGATGAATTTCCTGCCCGCCACCAAGGCCGCGAATGGCGGCTGGAGCGTCGCCGGGCTGACGCTGCCCGGTCCGAAGTCGGACAGGCAGAAGATCGAATTCGCCATCCGCCCCGAGGACGTCGATGCCGGCGAGGCGGGTCTGCACGCCACCGTGCGCGTCATCGAGCCCCTCGGCCCGCACACGCTGATCACCTGCGACGTCGAAGGCGGCCTGTTCCGCGCCGTGCTCGACTCCAACGCCGCCGTTGCCGTTGGCGACCGCCTGCGGCTCGCCCCCAAGCCTGACCGCATCCGCTGGTTCGACCCTGAAACCACCAATGCCCTCTGAAAGACCTCGATCTGCCATGACAGCCTCCACTGCCCAAGACATCATCGCCCGCGCCGTCGAGGTGCTGAAGGAAAACGACCACGGCGACTACACCATCCCGACGAAGGGGCTCTATCCGTTCCAGTGGAACTGGGATTCCTGCCTCACGGCGCTCGGCCTCGCCCACTATGACGAGGCGCGTGCCTGGACCGAGATCGAAACGCTGTTCGCACACCAATGGCCCGACGGCATGGTTCCCCACATCGTCTTCCATGTCTGGAACGATGGCTACTTTCCCGGGCCCGAGGTCTGGCGCACCGGTCGCCCGACCGCCACCTCCGGCATCACCCAGCCGGCCGTCGCCGGCTTTGCCGTGCGCCGGCTGTTCGACCGGGCGCGCGACAATAAGCTTGCCGTGGAGCGGGCTCGCAGGCTGCTGCCCAAGATCGATGCCTGGCACCGGTGGTTCTATGAGAACCGGGATCCCAAGGGCGAAGGGCTGGTTGCGATCATCCACCCCTGGGAGTCCGGCCGCGACAACTCGATCGACTGGGACGACGCTTTCGAGCGCGTGCCGACCGAAGGTATCGAACCCTACACCCGCCGGGACATCCTGCATGCCGATCCGGCGCATCGGCCGACCAAGGCGCAGTACGATCGCTATCTCTGGCTGGTGCAGCATTTTCGCGGGCTTGGCTGGGACAATGCCCGGCTGCACGACGCCTCGCCGTTCCAGATCGTCGATCCCGGCTTCAACGCCATCCTGATCCGCGCCTGCGTTGACCTCGCCGATCTCGCAGAGGTGCTCGGCGAAATGGAGATCGCCGATGCCAATCGCGCCCGCGCCCAAAAAGGCCTTGCGGCGATCGAGCGGCTGTGGAGCGAGGCGCATGGCCAGTATCTCTGCCTCGACCGCGTCACGGGAAAGCCCGTCGACAGCGCCTCCGTCAGCGGCATCCTGCCGGCCTTCGCAGCCATCCCCGAGGCCCGCGCCGCCGCGCTTGCGGCAACCGTTGAGCGCCTGGCCGGCACGGCGCGCTTTATCGTGCCGTCGCACGATCCCGCCGACCCGCGCTTCGACGCCAGGCGCTACTGGCGCGGTCCGGTCTGGCTGGTGGTCAACTACATGATCGCCGACGGACTTCTCGCTGCCGGCCACGGTGAGGTCGCCCGCCGCATCACCCGCTCCAGCCTCGACTTGATCACGGAAAGCGGCTTTGCCGAATACTATGACCCGAAGAGCGGCGCGCCGCTCGGCGGCGGCCGCTTCACCTGGACTGCGGCGATGGTGATCGAGTTTTTGCGCGGCGCGTAAGCATGCGCCGGAACGACGAAAACGGGCAGGAACCTTGTCGGCTCCTGCCCGGTGTCGTCCGGATCGCGAGATCGCCCCAACTCAGCCGAACTTCGGGTCGAGGCTGCCCGACTTGTAGCGCTTGGCCATGTCCGACAACGGGATCGGCTTGATCTTCGGTGCGTTGCCGGCGGTGCCGAACTGCTCGAAACGCTCCTTGCAGAGCTTCTTCATCGCCGCCATGGCCGGCGTCAGATATTTGCGCGGATCGAATTCCGACGGATTCTCGGTCAGCACCTTGCGGATCGCGCCGGTCAGCGCCATGCGGTTGTCGGTGTCGATGTTGATCTTGCGCACGCCGTGCTTGATGCCGCGCTGGATCTCTTCCACCGGCACGCCCCAGGTCGGCTTCATCTGGCCGCCATATTTGTTGATGATCTCCTGCAGCTCCTCTGGCACCGAGGACGAGCCGTGCATGACGAGATGCATGTTGGGCAGGCGGCGATGGATTTCCTCGATCACGTTCATCGCCAGCACCGCGCCGTCCGGCTTGCGCGAGAACTTGTAGGCGCCGTGGCTGGTGCCCATGGCGACCGCCAGCGCATCGACGTGGGTGTCGCGCACGAACTGCTCGGCCTGCACAGGGTCGGTGAGCAGTTGGTCGTGGCTGATCGCGCCTTCGACGCCGTGGCCGTCTTCCTGCTCGCCGCCGCCGCTCTCCAGCGAGCCGAGCACGCCGATCTCGCCTTCCACCGAGACGCCGCCCCAATGCGCCATGTCGACGACGCGCCGGGTGATGCCGGAATTATAGGCATAGTCGGCAGGCGACTTGCCGTCCTCCTTCAGCGAGCCGTCCATCATCACCGAGGTGAAGCCGTACTGGATCGCGGTGACGCAGGTCGCTTCGTTGTTGCCGTGGTCGAGATGCATGCAGACCGGGATGTCGGGGTGGATCTCGACCAGCGCTTCGATCAGCTTGGCCAGCACAACGTCATTGGCGTAGGCGCGGGCGCCGCGGCTGGCCTGCAGGATGACCGGCGACTTGGTCTCCTCGGCCGCCTCCATGATGGCAAGCCCCTGTTCCATATTGTTCATGTTGAAGGCAGGCACGCCATAGCCGTGTTCGGCGGCATGGTCGAGCAATTGTCTCAGTGTGATGCGAGCCAACGAATAGTCTCCCGTATCTGGTTCGAGCCGTGTTTGAAAGGCCGCCCAGGCGGACGGCCCGTTGCTTCTGGCCGGATTTCCGACGCACCGCAACCACTCTCGTTGCGGCCCTGAAATCCAAATCGGTTTAGTTCTGGTGCACCGGTTGCTCAGGCGGCGATGCGTGCGCGCGCGGCAAGGATTTCGACGCAGGCTTTCGCCGCTTCCTTGCCCTTCGCCCGAAAATGCTCGTGGAAGAAACGGTGGTGCTCGGCGCTCTCATGGTAGTTGTGCGGCGTCAGCACGGCCGACAGCACCGGCACGCCGGTCGCGAGCTGCACGTTCATCATGCCGTCGATGACGGCGCTTGCGACGAAATCGTGCCGATAGATGCCGCCGTTGACGACGAAGGCGGTGCCGAGGATCGCGACGTAGCGGCCGGTCTCGGCGAGCGTCTTGGCGTGCAACGGGATCTCGTAGGCGCCCGGCACGTCGAAGACATCGACGGCAAAGCCGCCGAGGGCGGCAAGCTCCGCCTCGAAAGCCGTCGCGCACTGGTCGACGATATCGGCGTGCCAGCGCGCACGGATGACGGCGACGCGACGGTATGCATGGTCTTTGGGGAAATGCTGATTCATGGGTCCTTCCTTCCGTTTCGAACCAGAATCAGGACGCACGACGCAAAAAAACCGGCCCGCGCGAGCGGGCCGTCCTTGCGTACGTTCTCTTCCATCCGGACTGTAACCGTCGGCTCCGGAATCACACCGAATCTGCTGACCCTCCCGTTGCCGGGAGGCGCTCGCGGGCTTGGGTCGAGACCCTTACCGCCGGTGGGGACTTTCACCCCGCCCTGAGAACATTGACCCGGTGTGTATGGGAGAGTGCATTACTGATGTCAATCGACGCCGTCGCTGGAGCTGTGATCTCCCCCCTTGAGGGGGAGATGGCCGGCAGGCCAGAAGGGGTCGCTGCGCGTGGAGCGCCAACTTCTTCTTCACGTCCGCAAGGGCGTCGGCCCTCCACGCGCAGCGACCCCTCTGTCGCCTTCGGCGACATCTCCCCCTCGAGGGGGGAAATTATCCCCGCTCCGGAAACATCGCCCTCAGCCCCTCGCGCGAAGCCTTCGCCACGCCGCGCTCTGTGATCAGCCCGGTCACCAGCCTTGCCGGCGTCACGTCGAAGGCGGGATTGGCCGCCGGCGTCGCATCCGGCGAGACGCGCACTTGCGCGACCTTGCCGTCGGCCGTCTTGCCCCAGACCAGCGAAACTTCGTCGCCGGAGCGCTCCTCGATCGGAATTTCCGCAAGCCCGTCGGCCACAGTCCAGTCGATGGTGGGCGAGGGCAGCGCGACATAGAAGGGCACGTCATTGTCGGCGGCGGCCAAAGCCTTGAGATAGGTGCCGATCTTGTTGCAGACGTCGCCATTGGCGGTGGTGCGGTCGGTGCCGACGATCACCATGTCTATGTCGCCGTGCTGCATCAGGTGGCCGCCGGCATTGTCGACGATCAGCGTATGCGGCACGCCGTGGCCGGCCATCTCCCAGGCGGTCAGCTGGGCGCCTTGATTGCGCGGCCTGGTCTCGTCGACATAGACATGGACCGGGATGCCGGCTTCCGCAGCGAGATAGATCGGCGCGGTGGCGGTGCCGTAGTCGACCGTCGCCAGCCAGCCGGCGTTGCAATGGGTGAGGATGTTGACAGTCTCGCCCGGCTTCTTCTTCGCCGCGATCGCCTTGATGATGGCGAGCCCGTTCTCGCCGATGGCGCGGTTCAGCCCGACATCCTCGTCGGCAATCTCGGCGGCGCGCCGATAGGCGGCTTCGGCGCGCTGTTCGGGCGCCAGCGGCCTGAGAAACCGCCGCATCTCGTCCAGCGCCCAGCGCAGGTTGATCGCCGTCGGCCGCGTTTTGTGCAGCGTCTCCCACGCCGCGTCGAGCGCCTCGTCTGAAGGATCGTCCGTCATCTGGATGGCGACGCCATAGGCGGCGGTGACGCCGATCAGCGGCGCGCCGCGCACCCACATGTCGCGGATCGCGGTGGCGATGCCGGCAACTGTTCCGATCGTCTCGATGCGGAACTCATGCGGCAGCCAGCGCTGGTCGATGATCTCGACCGAACGCTTGTCGTCGCTGAGCCAGATGGTGCGGTAGTGGCGCTCGCCGACGTTCAAATTCTGCTCTCCTGTTCGATCAGCGCGGCCAAGGTGTTGACCTCGTCGATGCTGTGGATCCGATGCCGGTTGACGGCGATGTGGCGGCCGAAGCGCAGTGCCTTGGCCTCACATGTGGCGCGCAGGTCTTGATCGGCAATGGTCTCGAAATCGGCGTTGTGGGCGAGGCCGAGGATGCGCCTGTGCACCTCGATGCCGGCAAAGCCCAGCAGGTCGGTCCAGATGCCGCCAAGCATATGGTCGAGCGCCTGTTCGGCGCCCAGGCGGTCGCCCTGATCCTCGAACAGGCTCTTCTGGTAGAGCATGCCGGTGCGCTCGGTTCGCCACAGATGCGAGAACTCGGCGCGGAATACCGCCCAGGTTTCGGCCGTGACCCTGAGCAGATAGGCGCGCATCGAATCCCGGCTGCCGTTCTCCTCATGGCCGCGCTGCGAGAAGTAGGCCATCCAGAAATTGGCGAGCAGCATGCCGACGTCGAAGGCGATCGGGCCGTAGAAGGCGAACTCCGGATCGATCATCCGGGTCTCGGCGTCGGTGACCATGATCGAGCCGGAATGCAGGTCGCCATGCAGCAGCGTCTCGGCATTGGCGGCGAAGAGATGTTTCAGCCGCTGCGCTTCGACCTTGAGGTCGCGGTCGGCGCGCAGCTCGGCCACCAGGCCGTCGAGCTGCGGGCTGGTGTGTCGGTTCATCTCGGCGTCGAAATAGGGGTCGGAGAAAACCAGGTTCTCGGTGATGTCGCAGAGCTCGACATTGTCGGCGAATAAAGCGAGATCGGCCTTGCGCTCGCGCGCCGCCATCGACAGGTCCGAGCCGCGAAACAGCGTGCGGGCCATGAACAGGCCGATATCGCGCGCGATATTCGGCAGCTCGCGTCCGTCGATCAGCGCCCGCCTGAGAATGACGTGCGGCGGCGCCAGATACTCCATCACGATCAGCGCTTGCGTCTCATCGAAATGGTAGATCGCCGGCACCGAGCCGGGCGCTCGGCGCTCTTGCCTGGTCAGGGCATGATATTCGAAGAAGGAGCGCTTCAAGGGCAGCGGCCAGCTGTCGCCGACCAACCGCACATAGGGCAGCGCCTGCTTGACCACCGCCGCGCCCTTGTCGCCCTCGACGATGAAGACGAGGTTCAAATTGCCGTCGCCGACCTCGCGTACCTTCCAGCGGCCGGCGTCCTTGCCGATGCGCTCGGTCAGCGCCGCGTTTCCGCCAAGGCGCTTCGGCAGCGTCTCCACCGACAATGCTTCGAAAGGCTTCTTCTCGGTCATCCTCTCCCCTCCTGCTCGTGGGTCGCCAACGATAGCGGAGCCACGGCGGCGGGGCCAAGCTAAGGTAGCGCTCTGGCAATTGTCAATCGTGTTGACAATTGACGAGTGAGCCCATAGCGTCATGGCCAGGGAGGAACGAATGGGCGCAGATGCCGTGTTCCGTGTGGAGGGCCTGAGGAAATCCTTCGGCCAGAACGAGGTGCTTGGCGGCATCTCGGTCGAATTGCATGCCGGTGAGGTTACCGTGCTGATGGGCGCCAACGGCGCCGGCAAGTCCACGCTCGTCAAGATCATCAGCGGCGTCTACGAGCGCGGCGGCGGCGCGATGCGGCTTGCCGGCCAGGCATTCGATCCCGTCACGCCGGCGGAAGCCATCCGCGCCGGCGTCGTCACCGTGCATCAGAACATCAACGACGGCGTGGTGGCCGATCTCGACGTCGCCACCAACCTGACGCTCGACCGGTTGAGCGGCAAGGGCGCATCGCTGCTGTTCAAGCCTGCCAATGTTCGCGCCGAGGCAAGGGCCGTCGCCGACCGCATGGGCCTCGCCATCGACCTCAGGGCGCGTGTCGCCGACCTATCGCTCGCCGACCGGCAGATGGTGGCCATTGCCCGCGCCATGGCGCACCAGCCTAAGGTGCTGATCCTCGACGAGCCGACCTCCTCGCTATCGAGCGCCGAAGCAGACCGGCTGTTTTCGCTGATCGACCGGTTGCGCGGGCAGGGTGTCGCGATCCTCTACATCTCGCACCGCATGTCCGACATCCGGCGCCTTGCCGACCGCATCGTCTCGATGCGCGACGGCGTCATCTCCGGCGTCTTCGACCGGAAGCCGCTCGACTATGAGGGCGCCGTCAATGCCATGCTCGGCCGCAAGATCCACCTCGACCAGGTCGTCGCCAGAAATTCGGCGCGCGCCGTCTTCACAGCCGAAGGACTTCAGCTGGCGCAGGGCGCCAAGCCGATCTCGATGACGCTCGGCGCTGGCGAGGTGGTGGCGATTACCGGTCTCGTCGGCGTCGGCAAGACGGCGCTGGCCGAAACGCTGTTCGGCGTGCGCAGGCCGCTGGCCGGCACCATGCATATGGACGGCAGGCCCTACGCGCCACACTCGGCGCGCGAAGCGATCGCCGCCGGCGTCTTCCTCGTCGCCAAGGACCGCGCCGACAGTGGCATCGTCGGCGGCTTCAACATCGAGCGCAACATCAGCCTGCCGTTCCTCAAGCGCATGTCGGGCCTCAGTGTCGTGAAGCGCCGCGCCGAGCGCGCCGCCGCCCGCCGCCAGATCCGCGAGCTCGGCATCGTCTGTCGTTCGGAAAAGGACGAGCTCTCGGCGCTGTCCGGCGGCAACCAGCAGAAGGTGATGGTGGCGCGCTGGATGTCGCAGCCCTCGCGCCTGTTCATCCTCGACGAGCCGTTCCAGGGCGTCGACATCTCGGCCCGGCGCGACATCGCGGCCAAGCTGAGGGCGAGCGCCGACGGCCGCGCGACGCTCCTCTTCGTCACCGAGATCGACGAGGCGCTGGAGACCGCCGACCGCATCCTGGTGATGTCGGAACAGACGATCGTCGGCGAGCACAGGAATGATGGCATCGATCTCGACCGGCTGCTGGCGCAAGTCGCCGGCGGGCCGCTGCACAGCGCGGCGTGAGGTCGACCGATGACGATACTTGGAGTGCATGCATGAGTTCCAGTTTGGCGGAGAGGGCAACAGCGCGGGAGCGTTCGATGACATTGCGTGACTATGCCATCCGCTATGGTTTCATCGTCCTTCTGGTCGGGTTGATCGCCTATTTCGCGATCGCCGCCGACGGGTTCGTCTCGCCGCAGAGCGCCGTCTTCATTTTCCAGTCGGTGGCGATCACCGGCGTGTTGGCGCTCGGTGTCACCGCGACGCTCGTCGTCGGCGGCTTCGACCTGTCGATAGGATCGGTCGCCACCAGCGCCATGATGGCCGCCTCCTACGCCATGGTGGTGCTGGAGCAGAATGCCATCGTCGCCGTCATCGCCTGCCTGGTCATCGGCGTGGTCGTCGGCCTTATCAATGGCTGGCTGATCGTCTATATGCGCGTGCCCGATCTCTTGGCGACGCTCGGCATGATGTTCCTGCTGCTCGGCCTGCAGCGCATCCCGACCGAGGGCCGCTCGATCGCCACCGGCATGACGATGCCCGACGGCTCGGTCGCCAACGGCAAGTTCTCGGAAGCCTTCCTGGCGCTCGGCCGCCACCGCATCGACTTCTTCATCCCGAGCCTGATCCCGGTTTCCGTGGTGGTGCTCGTCGTGCTCGCGGTGCTGATCTGGTTCTTCCTCGAATACACCCGCTTCGGCCGCATGATGTACGCCGTCGGCAGCAACGAACGCGCCGCCGAACTCGCCGGCGCCCCTGTCAAGGCATACAAAATCTGGGCCTATGTCATTTCGGGAGTTTTTGCCTCGATCGGCGGGATTTTGCTCGCCGCCCGGCTTGGACGCGGCGACATCGCCTCGGGTAATAATCTGCTGCTCGACGCAGTAGCGGCGGCGCTCATCGGCTACGCGGTGCTCGGCGCCGCCAAGCCCAACGCCTTCGGCACGGCCGTCGGCGCAGTATTCGTCGGTGTCCTGCTGCAGGGCCTGACGATGATGAACGCCCCTTACTACACGCAGGATTTCGTCAAGGGCGCGGTGCTCGTCGTCGCCCTTGTCTTCACCTTCGCCCTTTCCGGCAGGGGCAAGAGATAGTTTCGACCGGGGCATTGAACAGAACAACGGAGGAAAACGACGTGAGCATCACAAGAAGACTTCTGGGGAAGGCCGCACTTGGCCTCGCGGGCGCGGCGCTGCTGATGCAGGGCACGGCATTGGCGGCGGATCGCCCGGCGCCGTTCGACAAGCCCGGCGTCAAGATCGCGCTGGTGCGCTATCTCTCGACCGGTGACTTCTTCCAGGCCTATCTCTCCGGCGTCGAGGCGCAGGCCAAGGCGCTCGGTGTCGACCTGCGCGTGCTGGACAGCCGCCAGGATGCCGCCCTCCAGGCCGACATGGTCGACCAGGCCATCGCGCTCGGCGTGCAGGGCATCATCATCCAGCACGGACTGACGGAATCGATGAAGGACGCCGCCCAGCGCGCGGTCGACGCCGGCATCAAGGTCGTCGCCTTCGACGTCAATGTCGAGAACCCGAAGATCCCGCAGATCGAGCAGTCCGACCGCGACTTGGCAAAGCTCGCTCTCGAGCAGGCGGTGAAGGACAATGGCGAGGCCTGGAAGGCCGGCTATGTCTATGTCGCCGGCATTGCGCCGCTCGACCGCCGCAACGAAACCTGGGTCGACGTGAAGAAGAAATATTCGGGCATCAGCGAGGTCGCCATGTTCGGCACGCTCGACAACCCGATCGCCAACTCCGTCGCCAACCAGGCGCGTTCGGTGCTGCAGGCGCATCCCGACATCAAGGTGATGTTCGCGCCGTATGACGAATTCGCCAAGGGCGTGAAGATCGCCGTCGACGAGGCGGGTCTGAACAAGGGCATCAAGATCTACTCGGCCGACATCTCGACCTCGGATATCGCCGCGATGCGCGAGCCGGACAGCGCCTGGGCAGCGACGGCCGCCACCAACCCGGCCGTCGTCGGCCAGGTTTCGGTGCGCGCGCTGGCGCAGCTGCTCGCCGGCGAGGATCCCGGCCACAACGTCATCGTGCCGCCGACGCTGATCACCCAGAAGGAGCTCGTCGACAAGGACATCAAGAACATGGAAGACCTGTCGGCCAAGCTGCCGCAGTTCGCCCATGCCGACGTCGCGATGCCCGCCTGGATGCCGAACCCGAACGCCAAGTAGGCGCTGGAGCAAACGAACAAGAGAGCGGCTCTCGGGCCGCTCTTTTTTGCGCGTTTCAGATGGAGCGCGCGGCTCGCGCCAGTCCATGCGCCACAAGTCGGTCGATAACCTCCGGGTAGCTCACGCCGCTTGCTGCCATCGCCTTGGCGTACATGCTGATGTTGGTGAAACCGGGAATGGTGTTGAGTTCATTGACCAGGAACGTCATGTCCGGCATCAGGAAAAAATCGACACGCGCCATACCGTCGCAACCGACGGCCCTGAAGGCCTTGGCGGCCATGTCGCGCATGCCTTGCTCGACCTCCGGCGGCAGTTCCGCAGGCACGATCAATGCCGCGCCGTTTTCGTCGATATACTTGGCATTGTAGTTGTAGAAGCCGTGACTTTCGGCGGGCACGATCTCCCCCGGTCGTGAGACGAAGAGTTCGCCTTCGGGATCTTCCAGCACGCTGTACTCGATCTCGCGGCCACGAACGAATTCCTCCGCCAGCAGCTTGCGATCGTGCTGGAAGGCTTCCTCGATCGCCCGATCGAATTCCTGGCTGGCATTGACCTTTGCGACGCCGACCGACGAGCCTTGCCGCGCCGGCTTGATGAACAGCGGCAGGCCAAGCTGATCTTCCAGCACGGCGAGGGAAGGTGCTGTGCCCCTGTCGATCGTCACCGAGCGCGCGACAGGCACTCCCGCCGCCTTCAGCAGCCGCTTGGCGATATCCTTGTCAAGCGCCGTGGCCGAACCCAGGATGCCGCAGCCGGCAAGCGGCACTTGCGCTACTTCGGCCAGCCCCTGGGTGGCGCCGTCCTCGCCATGGAGACCGTGCAGGACCGGGAACAGGACATCGATGGCGGGCAGTTCACGCGGTGGCCCGCCGGCCGGAATGGCCAGCATCCGTCCATGCCCGCCCGGCACCAGGCAGATCTCGGTCCCGCTTGACGGTGTCGCCAGCGCACCGTCCCGGAGGCTGCTCAGCAGCCATTGCCCTTGGCGGGTAACGAAGATCGGAACCGCATCGTATTTCGCCGGATCCAGCGCGTGCATGACATTGGCCGCCGAAAGCAGCGACACCTCGTGCTCGGCGGAGCGGCCGCCAAAGAGCACACCGATACGCAGTCTTTTCTCGGCCATTGATATCTCCGGAATGGTCAAGTTGCAGGATCAGAACGCGACGGCGATGCCGCGCCGGGCGAAAAAGCGGCCGAAGCTGGCGAGCGGCAGCGTGACATCCGCCTGGCTCTGCCGGTCGTGGCCGGATGGGTTGTGGAAGCGGATTTCGCCTGGCGAGGCCGCCGTTACCAACACCAGATGGCCGCCCTTGGACGGCGGCTCGCGTTCGGGCCAGCGGATGCCGAGGTGCACCGAGGCGATGAAGTAGCGCCACCGTGAAAACAGTCCGGGCACCGCGGCCATGTCGACATTCGTCATCGTTTCCGCAAGCAGGTCGAATCGCTCGCGGACGAACCTGACGAAGGGCTCATAAATCAGCCCTTTGATCGACCCGCCCCCGTCATTGACGACATAGCCGCCATAGGCCGTGCAGGCGCGGGCGAGCTCGAGCGTCGGATGAATTTCGCCGCGTGCGGCAAGGATCATTTTAAGGCAGGCCATGCCGCAGACATTGACGGCCCAGCGCGCATAGTCCTCAACCGTTTCCGCGCCGGAGTTGCGCCATAGCGGATCGCGATGGAGCGCCGATGGCCCCTCCGCCAGAAGCGGCAAAGTCATGCCGGGCGATTCCCACTGGCTGAAATAAGGCACTTCCCTGGCTTGCATACGAGCTCCAGCTCTTGTGTCTCGTAAACGAGGCGCAAGGCACCCCCTTAGAGCTGTTCGAGCAATAAGCGAAGGATTTGAGCGGATTTTGACCGCTTGGAGCAGTTTTCCAGCAGAAGTGCGAAACGGGCTTCCGTCCGAGAACCGCGTCAGGACAAAGAGAGAGTGGTTCGTCGTTCTCGTAAAACGACGAACCAGTCCGGGGATGTCGTTCACTTCTTCAGCGCAGCGCCGCCGCGATGTTGCCGCCGTCCACCGTCGTCACGTCGGCGGTGGTGCGTTCGGCGAGCGCCTGGTGCAGGAAGGCCTGCGCCACGTCGTCGGCCGTCACTTCCTGGCCAAGCAGGTTGCCGGACATGTATTCCTTCTCTGAGACGCCGCGCGCGCCGGAACGGCTGGCGATCATCGCGTCGGTCAGAAGCCCCGAGCGGATGCGGTCGGCGTTGACCGCGTTGGAGCGGATGCCATGGGCGCCATAGTCCAGCGCGTATTGCCGCGACAGGAACAGCGTCGCCGCCTTGGGCAGGCCATAGGCGCCGAATTTCGGCCCGGGATTGACCGCCTGCTTGGAGGTGTTGAAAAGGAGCACGCCGCCGGTGCCCTGTTCCAGCATGATGCGGACCGCGTTCTGCGCCGCCGACTGGTGGGCGAAGAAGTTGAGCTCGAAGCTCTTGCGCAGAAGCGCATCGTCGAGCTCGCCGATCCGGCCTTCCCAGGCCGCGCCTGCGTTGGAGACCAGCATGTCGACGCCGCCATAGACCGCGACCGCCTTGTCGAAGGCGGCACGCATCTCGGCCGGGTTGGTGATGTCGGCGCCGACGCCGATCGAATTGTTGCCGGCTGCTTCCGCCGCGTCAGCGGCCTTGGCCGGATCGAGGTCGACGATGACCGCATGCGCGCCATTGGCGGCGAAGAGCTTCGCCGTCGCAGCGCCGATCGCGCCGGCGCCGCCGGTGATCAGCGCCACCTGGCCGGTCAGCGGCTTCGGCTTGTTCGAGGCGAGCTTCGCCTGCTCCAGCGACCAGTATTCGAGCGGGAAGAGGTCGGCCTTGCAGAGCGGATGGAATTTGCCGATGGCTTCCGCGCCGCGCACCGCCTCGATCCACATCTCGCCGACATCGGAGGCGATCTTGGCGTCCTTCAGCGTGCGGCCATGG
This sequence comes from Mesorhizobium sp. WSM4906, assembly GCF_029674625.1. NCBI lineage: Bacteria > Pseudomonadati > Pseudomonadota > Alphaproteobacteria > Hyphomicrobiales > Phyllobacteriaceae > Mesorhizobium > Mesorhizobium sp. WSM4906. Next base: position 6,049,721 of record NZ_CP121355.1, on the reverse strand, counting down.
CCGAACATGCCGAGACCGGGAACCAGCGTCAGCCGCGGCATCGGGTCGAGCATGGTGCGCTTGACGTCGTCCAGCACGTCATTGGTCTCGAAATAGGCACGGTAGTCCTTGGCGAAGGCGTCGACATGGTCGCGGATGGCGGCCTTGTAGTCGTCGAGCTTGTCGGCGTCGGGCGCCGGCACCGCCATCGGGCCGGTCTTGATGCGGATCGAAAGATCGGGCGTCGACACGCCGCGCCCGGCATAGTCGGCGATCTTTGCCGAATTGATGAAATCGACGATCGCGTTCGACGTGCGGAAGTCGCTGATCATGCGGTCGAAGCGGCCTTCGCCGCGCGCCACCGCCACCGCGCCGCGCAGCATCGGCGCGATGTCGCTTGGCCTGGCGAGCTTCGCCGGCAGCGCCGCCTTGGCCGCCTGCGGCCTGCCGTTTTTGGCGACATACTCCTCGGCGACGTTCACATAGTGGATCATCCGGTCATAGGCCTGCCGGGCGTCGTCGCCAAAGGTGAAGATGCCGTGCTTGTCGAGGATCAGGCCTTCGACGCTCGGGTCGGCGTCGAAAACTTCCGCGGCCACCTTGGCGAGGTCGAAGCCCGGCTTGATGTAAGGCACGTAACCCATTTTGCTGCCGAATACCTTTGCCACCAGAGCCTTGCTGTCTTCCTGGTCGACGATGGCGAGGATCGCGGTCGAATGCGTATGGTCGACGAATTTGTGCGGCAGGAAGGCGTGCAGAAGTGTTTCGACCGACGGGTTGGGGGAGGCGGGATCGATGAGATTGGAGCGCTGCAGCGCCACCATGTCCTCATCGGACAGCGCGGCAAGCGCGCGCGCTTTGATGAGCGCGCCCATCTTCACCGCCGGCAAGCCTTGCGGCTCGATCACCGCCATGTCCCAGCCGCTGCCCTTGACGCAGAGCACGTCCCATTCGTCGCCGACGAGATCGGTCGCCTTGGTCTTGCAGGAGGTGTTGCCGCCGCCATGCAGCACAAGCCGCGGCTCGCCGCCGAGCAGGCGGGTCGTGTAGACGCGCAGCGCGAGGTCGCCGCCGACGCCTTTCTTGGCATAGTCGGCAACCATCTTTTCCGCGTCGGCGTCGTTCCAAAGGTTCTTCATGTCGTTCCGTCCGATTCCGTCTTTTTGTTTGCTCATGAACAGGAAGCCGCGACGCTTTGATGACAGTCGCGGCAGGGTCGTTTCTAGAGGGGCTTTTTGCTTGCCGCCCCGGCGTGGTCCAGAAGACGCCCGGCCATGTGTGCGCCGATCACCAGGTGCGTGCAGAGCCCGCCGGCTATCGCGGCCAGCAGCGGCTCGAACTTGCTGTCTTCCTGCACCACCATCAGTCGCTTCCCGATGGCGCGCAGCGACGCGAGCTCGGCGGAAATGACCCGCCGGTTGTAGCTGCAGTCGAGCACTTCGCCCTTGGCGTCGATGACTTGCCCGGCGATAACGCCGGCTGCACCTTGCTCGCGTAGCGCCGTCATTTCGGCCGGCGTCAGCGCGCCGCATTTCACCAGATGGCTGTCGGCGTCGACCGCGCCGACCGAATAGAGCGCCAGATTGCAGTCGCTGATGCCGGCAAGCTGGTCGCGGATTACCGGCTCGGCGCGCAGGCCGCGAGCGAGTTCCTCGGTCGACAATACCAAAGGCGCGTAGAAATTCAGCCCCTTGGCGTTCAGCCGCCGCGCGATCTCCATCGTGCATTGGTCGGGACGATAGGAATAGGGCGCGCCGAGATTGCCGCAGAGCTGCACCACGGTGACGTCCTGCAGGTCGGCGTAGGACATGATGTCGGCAATGGTGTAGACGGTGCGGCCCCAGGCGACGCCGATGCGGTCGCCCTTCTTCACCAATTCGAGGAAGACGCTCGCCGCCAGCACCGCGATGTCGGTCGACGGATCGGCGACATAGGCGTTTTCCGGCGCGATCCAGACGGCGTCGAGCCTGAAGGCGTCCTCCAGCCGGCGTGCCATGACGTCGTCGGTGAAGAGCTGCGTCGAGGTCGAGATGTTGACGATGCCCGTCTCGCGCGCCTTGCGCAGATACATGGCCACCGATGCACGCGAGATCTTGAGCTGGTTCGCCACTTCGTCCTGGCGAAGGCCATGCGCATAGTAAAGCCAGGCGGCCTTATGGATGAGTTGTTCTGCCGGTCGGATCGCCATGCCGCCTCCTCGGCTGACATTAGTCACGGCTCTCGACAAAAGTCAAATCTGGGTGGTTGAGTGCAATCGCCTACCGGCGCGGCCGGATCGAGACAGCCATTCTACCGAGCGCTCATATCATAGCATTTCCCGATCGTTCGGGGGGATGGCATGATCGCAGACCAGTGGTTAGAAAGCTCGAAAAGACTTTTTTGGGAGGATGGGATGGCCAATCCCTACGAACAGGATCTCGACCGGAACGCCGCCAACCACCAGCCGCTGACGCCGCTCACCTATCTGGAGCGGGCGGCCAAGACCTATCCCGACCATGTCGCCATCATCCATGGCAGCCGGCGCATCTCCTACCGCGATTTCTGGCGCCGCTCGCTGAAGCTCGCCTCGGCGCTGTCGAAGCACGGCATCGGCAAGGGCGACACGGTGACGGTGATGCTGTCGAACACGCCGCCGATGCTGGAGGCACATTTCGGCGCGCCGATGGTGAAGGCGGTGCTGCACTCGCTGAACACCCGCCTCGATGCCGCCGTCATCGCCTTCCAGCTCGACCATGCCGGCTCCAAGGTGCTGATCGTCGACCGCGAATTCTCGGGCGTGGTCAAGGAAGCGCTGGCATTGGCCAAGGCCAAGCCATTGGTCATCGACTACGACGACCCCGACTATGCCGCCGACGCGCCCTATCCGAAGGGCGGGCGGATCGGCGTGCTCGACTACGAGGACTTCGTCGCCGCGGGCGACGAGGCTTTCGCCTGGGCGATGCCCGATGACGAGTGGGACGCCATCTCACTCAACTACACCTCCGGCACCACCGGCAATCCGAAGGGCGTCGTCTACCACCATCGCGGCGCCGCCCTGATGGCCTACACCAACACCATCCATGCCGGCATGGCCAAGCACGCGGTCTATCTCTGGACCCTGCCGATGTTCCATTGCAACGGCTGGTGCTTCCCCTGGACGCTCGCTGTGCAGGCCGGCACTCATGTCTGCCTGCGTTGGGTGCGGGCAAAGCCGATATACGACGCGATCGCCGACCACGGCGTCACCCACCTCTGCGGCGCGCCGATCGTCATGTCGGTGCTGATCAACGCGAAGGACGAGGACAAGCGCCAGTTCCCTCAGACCGTCACCTTCAACACGGCGGCCGCGCCGCCGCCGGAGGCGGTGCTCTCCGGCATGGCCGACGCCGGCTTTGCCGTCACCCATCTCTACGGGCTGACTGAGACCTACGGCCCGGCCGTCGTCAACGAATGGCACAATGAGTGGGACGCGTTGGAGAAAGGACCGAGGACGGCGAGGAAGGCGCGCCAGGGCGTGCGCTATGCCGCGCTCGAGGGGTTGACGGTGATGAACCCCGAGACGATGACGGAGACGCCGGCCGACGGCGAGACCATCGGCGAAGTCATGTTCCGCGGCAACATCGTCATGAAGGGGTACCTCAAGAACCGCAAGGCGACCGACGAGGCTTTCGCCGGCGGCTGGTTCCATTCCGGCGATCTCGGCGTCATGCACCCGGACGGCTACATCCAGCTCAAGGATCGCTCCAAGGACATCATCATCTCGGGTGGCGAGAACATCTCGTCCATCGAGGTCGAGGATGCGCTCTACAAGCACCCGTCCGTCGCCTCCTGCGGCGTCGTCGCCCGCGCCGACGAGAAATGGGGCGAGGTGCCGGTCGCCTATGTCGAGCTGAAGCCCGGCAAGAGTGCGACCGAGGCGGAGATCATCGAACACTGCCGAGGCTTGCTCGCCCGCTTCAAGGTGCCGAAGGCGGTGGTGTTTGCCGAGATTCCGAAGACTTCCACGGGGAAGATCCAGAAGTTTCGGCTGAGGGAAATGGCGAAGGGGGCGTAGTTCGCTCCTCCGAGCAGCATGCCGGGAAGTCGACAGTTTGCGCCAGCGCCCGCGACTTCGTCATCCTAGGGTGGAGCAGTCGCGAAGCGACGTCGCGGAAACCCTAGAATCCATGCCGTTACCTCGCGGCAGCACTCCGGCGGTTGAGATTAGCCGTCAGCGGATTTGCGACGCCTATCAGCGTAACTTCTTGATACAGTTGCATTCTTGGGCGGGCGTAACGGCATGGATCCTAGGGTCTGCGCCGCGTCGCTTCGCTCCTTGCTCCGCCCTAGGATGACGACCTCATCAGCGCGCCCTGCTAATCGCAGGCGCCGATTGAAGGCCATGCCCGCTGTCACCATCTGTCACCAAATTATACGCGTACGTTGATTCAGCGTTGACTCTCCGTCTCTTTCGATTTACGAGTGATGAAAATTGAAATTCGTCACTCGTCAGAACGAAAGAACCATGTCAGAAGCCGCCAACATCGTGGCCGACCCCGCCAGACAGGAGAATGTGACGCGCATTCTCGACTGCGCCGAGCGCCTGTTCCGGCACTACGGCTACGGCAAGACCAACGTCGCCGACATCGCCCGCGAGCTCGGCATGTCGCCGGCCAACATCTATCGCTTCTTCGCCTCGAAGGTGGAAATCCACCAGGCCGTCTGCGGCCGCATGCTCGGCGCCAGCTACGCGATGGCCTATGAGATTTCGTGCCTGCCGCTCAGCGCGGAGGAGCGGCTGCGCCGCTACGTTCACGCTCAGTACAAGATGACGCTGGAAGTCATGCTCGACGACCAGAAGGTGCATGAGATGGTCATCGTCGCGCTCGAGCGCGACTGGGGCGTCATCGACAAGCATGTCGACCGTATCCACGACCTGTTCGCCGAAGTCATCCGCCAGGGCATCGAGGCCGGCGAGTTCAGGAAGCAGGATCCGGTCATCGCCTCGCGTTGCTTCGGCGCCTCCACCGTCATCCTCTGCCATCCGCAGATGGTTGCGCAGTGTCTGGCAAAGACCAACCGGGCGATGCCGGACGATCTCATCGACTACGCTATCAGAGCCTTGAAATAGCCGCCGCCCACCGGGTGCCGGTCTCGACAATTCATTTCCAGTTCGGGAGTGCTAAGGTGTCTTTGTCCAATTCCATCCTCCGCAGGCTGCCAGCCGCAGCTCTCGTTGCCGCGGCGCTCGGCCTCGCCGGCTGCAGCCAGGAAAAGGCCGCGGTCGTCCAGGAGGTCATTCGTCCGGTGAAGGTGGTCGAGATCGGCGAGGCGCAATCCACCCGCCGGCTCGATTATTCCGGTTCGGTGCGCGCCCGCACCGAGATGAACCTCGGCTTCCGCATCGCCGGCAAGGTGACCGAGCGCCTCGTCGACATCGGCCAGCATGTGAACAGCGGCGACGTGCTCGCCCGCGTCGACCCCTCCGACTACGAGCTGTCGGTGAAGAGCGCCCAGGCAAGCCTCGACGCCGCCGAGCGGCAGGTCGAGACGGTCGATCTCGCCAGGAAGCGCGCCGAGCAGCTCTACGCCAAGAACTTCGCGCCGAAGTCGCAGCTCGATCAGGCGACGCTGAGCTACGATCAGGCGGTAGCGACGCGCGATGCCGCCCGTTCTACTCTCGCTCAGGCGCAGAACCAGGTCCATTACACCGATCTCAAGGCAAGCGAGGACGGCATCGTCACCGCCATCTCCGCCGACATCGGCCAAGTGGTCGGCGCCGGCACGCCGGTGATGACCGTTGCCGTCGATGGCGAGAAGGAAGTGCTGATCGCCGTGCCCGAAATGGACATAGCCGGCTTCCGCCCGGGCAAGGAGGTCAAGGCGAGCTTCTGGTCGGACGAGGGCCTGACCCTCGATGGCAAGGTCCGCGAGGTGGCGGGAAGCGCCGATCCGCAGTCGCGTACCTTCGCGGTCCGGGTTTCGCTGCCCAACGATCCGCGCGTGCTGCTCGGCATGACCGCCAATGTCGAGGCGACCGTCGGCAGCAAGGCGCAGTTGGTGTCGATCCCGCTGACCGCGATGGCTGAGAAGGACGGCAAGCATATCGTCTGGACGGTCGACCGCACCTCGGACACGGTCCATCCGCGGCTGATCAAGATTGCCAATTTCACCGCCGACGGTGTCGCCGTGGCCGATGGCCTGAAGCAGGGCGACGTGGTGGTAGCCGCCGGCACGCAATTCATGACCGAGAACCTGAAGGTCAAGCTTTCCGGCGACATCGCCCAGCAATCCGCTTCGGCGGAGGACGACGTCGCTGCTACCAGCAGTCTTCGCTAAGGCGAGGCACACGAACGCCTTTCCCGCACTCGCTGCGCGAAGCCGCGAGCCGGGGAGGGCATGGGTTCCGGGCGGCGAACGCGCCCGATCGACGAGACGCTGGCCTTTGGTATCCCCCGCACCGCGGCCGCGTCCAGCGCGATTGCGAGTCTCTCTCCGCTTGAGGTGCTCGCCGCCCGGAAGCCCGACCGAGAATTCACGAATAGATGGCAAGCGTGCTTTGCCGACCAATTGGACTGGACTTGCGCCATGACCACCGACAGCAGCACCGAAAAGCGGCCTTTCAACCTCTCGCGCTGGGCGATCGGACATCCGAGCATCGCGCGCTTCCTGTTCGGCTTGATTATCCTGGCCGGCGCGCTCGGGCTGATGCGCATGGGCCAGAAGGAAGACCCGGATTTCACCTTCCGCGTCATGGTGGTGCAGGCGGTCTGGCCGGGCGCCTCGATCCAGGACATGGAGGACCAGGTCGTCAACAAGATCGAGCGCAAGCTGCAGGAAACGCCGCATCTCGATTTCGTCCGCTCCTACACGCGCGCCGGCAGCGCCATCATCACCCTGCAGGTCAAGGGCGACACCAACCCTGAACAGGTCAAGGACGCCTTCTACCAGGTGCGCAAGAAGGTCGGCGACATCGCCAATGAGCTGCCACAAGGCCTGCTCGGCCCCTATTTCAACGACGAGTTCGGCGATACCTTCATCACGCTGCATTCGATCAGCGGCGACGGCTTCACCTATCCGGAGCTGAAGAAATTCGCCATCCAGGCGCGCGACATGCTGCTGACGACGCCGGGCGTTGAGAAGGCCGTCATCATCGGCGACCAGCCCGAGAAGATCTACATCGACGTCTCGTCCAAGGCGCTCGCCGAGCGCGGCCTGACCATCGTCGACCTGCAGAACGCGGTTAAGGGCCAGAACGCGGTCGATCCGGCAGGCTCGGTCGACACCGGCCTGCGCTCGGTCCGCATCTCGGTCGAAGGCGACGTCACCAGGGCGGCCGACATCCGTGAGCTGAGGTTGCGCGCCGGCAACCAGGTGACGCGTCTCGGCGACATCGCCACCGTCACCTCGGGCCTCGAGGATCCCTACCAGCGCAAATACCGCTTCAACGGCCACGAGAGCGTCCAGGTCGGCGTCGTCATGGCCAAGGGCTTCAACGTCAGGGACGTCGGCAAGGATGTCGAGGCGACCTACAAGCGCTTCGAGGACGGCCTGCCTTACGGTGTCGCGGTCGACCAGATTTCCGACCAGCCCGAGGTCGTCAAGGATGCCGTCAACGAGTTCATGGAAGCGCTCGGTGAAGCGCTGCTCATCGTGCTCGTCGTGTCGTTCCTGTCGATCGGCTGGCGCTCCGGCCTGGTGATAGCGATCGCCATTCCGCTGGTTCTGGCCGCCACCTTCGCCATCATGTACGAGATCGGCATCGACCTGCAGCGCATCTCGCTCGGCGCGCTGATCATCGCGCTTGGTCTTTTGGTCGACGACGCCATGATCGTCGTCGAGATGATGGAGCGAAAGCTGGAGGAGGGGTTGGTCAAGATCGAGGCGGCAAGCTTCGCCTACACCTCGACCGCCTTCCCGATGCTCACCGGCACGCTGATCACCACCGCCGGCTTCATCCCGGTCGGCTTTGCGGCCTCCACCGCCGGCGAATATGTGCGTACGCTGTTCTACGTGGTCGGCATCGCGCTCGTCGTGTCGTGGTTCGTCGCGGTCTATTTCACGCCGTGGCTGGGTTACATGATCCTGAAGCAGCGCAAGCACGCCGGCACCCATCACGACGTCTTCGACACGCGCTTTTATCGGCGCCTGCGCGCGACGGTCACCTGGGCCGTGCGTCATCGCATCATCGTGCTGGTGATGACGCTGGTCACCTTCGGCACCAGCCTGTGGGCCTTCCAGTTCATTCCGCAGAACTTCTTCCCGCAGTCTTCGCGTCCGGAAATCCTGGTCGATCTCTGGCTACCGGAAGGCACCTCGATCAAGGAGGTCGAGACCCAGGCCAAGGCGCTGGAATCAAGGATGATGGACGATCAGGACAAGCGCTTCATCGCCACCTACATCGGCGAGGGCGCGCCACGCTTCTTCCTGCCGCTCGACCAGCAGCTCAGGAATCCGAACTTCGCCCAGCTCCTGGTGATGGCCAAGGACGAGCCGGCGCGCGAGCGGCTGATCGTCAAGCTGCGCGGCATCCTCGCCAAGGACTTCCCCTCGATCCGCGCCAAGGTCGATCGTCTCTTCCTCGGTCCGCCGACCGGCTGGCCGGTGCAGATGCGCGTCATGGGTCCGGACCGCAAGGAGGTGCGCCGCATCGCCGACGAAGTGAAGGCGAGGTTCCAGGCGAACCCGCTGCTCGGCGCCGTCCATGACGACTGGCTGGAGCCGGTGCCGGCGATGAAGCTGGTGATCGATCAGGACCGCGCCCGCGCGCTCGGCGTCACCTCGCAGCGCATCCGCCAGATGCTGCAGGCCACCATGTCCGGCGCGCCGCTCGACGATTTCCGCGACGGCGAGGAGACGGTCTCGATCGTCGCCCGCGAGCCGGAAGCGAGCCGTCATCTGCTCTCCTCGGTCGACTCGGTCTACATCCCGACCGACTTCGGCGGTTCGGTGCCGCTGTCGCAGGTGGCCAAGGTCGTGCCCGTCATGGAGCAAGGCGTAGAGTGGCGGCGTGACCGTCTGCCGACGATCAGCGTGCGCGGCACGCTGCCGGACGGCGTGCAGTCGAACGACGTCGTCACCAAGATGTACAACGACATGAAGGATCTGCGCGCCGGCCTTGCGCCCGGCTACAAGATCGAGATCCAGGGCGGCGCCGAGGACTCGGCCGAAAGCCAGGCCTCGATCGCGGCCAAGGCCCCGATCATGCTCGCCATCATCGTCATATTGCTGATGGTCCAGCTGCAGCATTTCGGCAAGTCGATGCTGGTGCTGGCCACCGGTCCGCTGGGCATCATCGGCGCCGCCGCGGCGCTTCTGATCAGCGGCGCGCCGTTCGGCTTCGTCGCCATCCTCGGCGTCATCGCGCTGCTCGGCATCATCATGCGCAACTCGATCATCCTCGTCGACCAGATCGACCAGGATATCGCGGCGGGCATGGAGCGATCGGAAGCAATCGTCGGCGCCGCCGTGCGCCGCTTCCGGCCCATCATGCTGACGGCGCTGACTGCCGTGCTGGCGCTGATCCCGATCTCGCGCGCCGTCTTCTGGGGCCCGCTCGCCTACGCGATGATGGGCGGCATCCTGGTCGCCACGGTGCTCACCATCCTGGTGCTGCCGGCGGGCTATGCCCTGTTCTTCGGCCGCGAACCCAAGAAGGCCAAGACCGACGAGCCGGCGGCGGAGCCGGAACAGATCGAAGGCATCGAAAGACCGCAACTGGCTTTGGCTGCGGAATAAGAAGGTGGCAACCTCAAATCATCCGCCATCGGCGAAAGCCGGTGGCGGATGATGCGCTTTTGGGGTAGCGAGGAGATCGGCTGTCAGCCGAGGTCTTCGGAATGCGCGATCGCCACGCCGTATTCGGCGGCCGCGTCGAGCATGGTGTGCCACAAGCTCTCGGCGAAAGTCGCGAACACCAGCAGGTCGAACACGGCCTGGCCGTCAGCCCGATCCTTGCCGCGCCACAGAGTGACGCTGGTATGGTCCATCGAGGTCGCGGCAGCCGCGCCGATGGGAAACACATCGGGATGCAGGTCGATCGACGACAGCTTGGCCAGCATCGTGCGAGCCTCGGCGCCGGAAACGCTGATCAGCGCCCGCGCATGCGACTGGTCCGAAAGCGAGGCCGAACCGGCAAACGCCGGAGCAAGCCTCTCCATCGTGTGACTGCCGTCTCTCGACAGCACGAGGAATTGGTCCGGCCCCGACCAGATCAGCGTGGCGTCGGCCGTGCTGACTGCACTCGGTGTTTCCGGCGCGGTGACGCCGAAGCGGGCTTTTGCGGCCTTGCCCGTCTCGGCCGCCTTGCCGCGCCGCGCCATCACTTGGATCAGGCCGAAATTGCGGATTTCGGTCAGCGACACGCCGGCTTCGCCCTGCGCGCCATACGGCCCCACGACGAGCGCGCGGTCCAGCGGGCTGCGGACATCCCAGGAAAACTCAGCCACGCTGGCGCCCCCCATCCGGATCGTAGAAGACGGAATTGCAGAGCTCGACATCGTACTCCTCGCCGCGCAGCGGATCATGCGCCCGCACGATCTCGCCGATGCGCTCGCGGCCGCGCTCGACCAACCCCAGCCCGATCCACTGGTCGAGCACCGGCGAGAAGCAGACCGAGGTGATATAGCCCTGGTCGTTGTCGGGGCCGGGCGTCTCGCCCTTCGGAATGATATGCGCGCCGGAGCGCAGGCGACGCGCCTTGTCGGTCGGCTTGATGCCGACGACCACCTGCCGGTTCGGCGAAACCAACGCCTCGCGGCCGGCCATGACGCGGCCGACGAAATCCTTCTTGGTCGACATCATCTTGCCGAGGCCGAGATCGGCTGCGGTGGTCGTGCCGTTGAGCTCAGGCCCGGCGACGTGACCTTTCTCGATGCGCATCACGCCAAGCGCCTCCGTGCCGTAAGGCGTCACGCCGAAAGGCTTGCCGGCGATCATCACGTTGCGCGCCAGCGCTTCGCCGTAGCGCGCCGGCACCGAAATCTCGAACGCCATCTCGCCGGAGAAGGAGATGCGGAACAGCCTGGCCTTGATGCCTCCGCGCAGCTTGACCTCGCGCGCGCCCATGAACGGGAAACCCTCGTTCGACAAGTCCTCGGCCGGATCGACGATTTCCCTCAAAAGGTCCCGTGTCTTCGGTCCGGCGATCGAGAACTGCGCCCACTGATCGGAGACAGAGGTCAGCTGCACATCGAGTTCGGGGAACAGCACCTGGCGGCAGAATTCAAGATGCTGCATCACCGGCCCGGCCTTGGCCGTCGTGGTAGTGAGGAAATAATGGTCCTCCGCCAGCCGCGAGGTCGTGCCGTCGTCATAGACGATGCCGTCCTCGCGCAGCATCAGCCCGTAACGCGCCTTGCCGACGGCGAGGCTGGAGAAGGCGTTGATGTAGACGCGGTCGAGGAAGGCGCCGGCATCTGGGCCGTGCACGTCGATCTTGCCGAGCGTCGAGACATCGCAGAAGCCGACGCCGCTTCGCACCGCCTTGACCTCGCGGGTCACCGATTCCAGCCAGTCCTTCTCGCCGGCGCGCGGGTACCATTGCGCGCGCTTCCACAGGCCGGTGTCGACGAAGACGGCGCCCTGTTCGGCCGCCCAATGGTGCGACGGCGTCAGCCGCGTCGCATGGAAATTCTCGTCGCGGTGATGGCCGGCGAAGGCGCCGATGGCGACAGGTACGTAGGGCGGCCGGTAGATCGTGGTGCCCGTCTCGGGGATGGACTTGCCGGTGACCGCCGCCATGATGGCGAGGCCGGCGACGTTGGAGGTCTTGCCCTGGTCGGTCGCCATGCCGAGCGTGGTGTAGCGCTTCAGATGCTCGACCGACTCGAAACCTTCGCGCTGCGCCAGCTCGACGTCGGAAGCGGTGACGTCGTGCTGCTGGTCGACAAAGGCCTTGCCTTTGCCGGCGACATGCCAGAGCGGCGTGAGCGAAAAGGCCTCGTCGTCGGCAGCCGGCATCGAGCCGACATTTCCGCTGTTCCCCGTATCGCGCGCCGCGGCAGCACCCGCCTCGAACCCTTCGCGCAAACATGCCCCAAGCCCGAAGGCTCCATTGGCGGCGCCTGCGGCCACCATGCCGGGCGGGGCGCCATCCGGCACGAAGGCGGCGATGTCGTCGCGCCATTTCGGCCGGCCGCGATGAAAGGAGGTGAGGCCGACCGCCGGGTTCCAGCCGCCGGAGATCGCAAGCCCATCGGCTTCGACCTCGGCGCGCGTCCCACCGGCAAGCGAAACCGAAATCTTGCGCACGCCGTCCTTGCCGCCATCGACGCCGCTGACGGAGCCGTTCAGAACCGGGAAGCCGCCCTTGGAGGCGAGCGAGCGATGCACAGGCGAAGCCTCGGCTCGCGCGTCGATCACTGCCGCGACCTGCAGCCCGGCGGCGATCGCTGTTTCGATCGTGCGCCAGCCATCCTCATTGTTGGTGAAGAGTGCGATACGCCGTGCCGGTTTCGCGGCATAGCGGTTGATGTAGCTGCGCATGGCGGACGCCATCATCACGCCCGGCGTGTCGTTGCCGGCAAAGACGATGGGACGTTCGAGCGCGCCGGCCGCGACGACGCAGCGCTTGGCGACGATCCGCCACAGCCGCTGCCGCACCTGATGCTCCGGCGGTACAGGAAGATGGTCGTTGACGCGTTCGATCGCGCCATAGGTGCCGCCGTCATAGACGCCGAACAGCGTCGTGCGCGTCATGACGCGCACATCGGGCATGGCCGCGAGCTCGGCAACCGTGCGCGCGATCCATTCGGCTGCCGGCAGCCCGTCGATCGTGCCGCCATCGGCAAGCAGCCGTCCGCCGAGGACAAAATCCTCCTCGCACAGGATGACGCGCGCGCCACTGCGGCCGGCAGCCAAAGCCGCAGCCAGCCCAGCCGGGCCGGAGCCGGCGATCACCACGTCGCAATGCGCCCAGGCCTTGTCATAGTGATCGGGATCGGGGACACCCGCCGCGCGCCCGAGGCCGGCGGCACGGCGGATCGCCGGCTCATAGATCGCTTCCCAGAACTTCGCCGGCCACATGAAGGTCTTGTAGTAGAAGCCTGCGACGAAGATCGGCGCGAAGAGCTGGTTGACCGACATGATGTCGAAGCTGAGCGACGGCCAGCGGTTCTGGCTGGCGGCTTCGAGGCCGTCATAAAGCTCTGCGGTCGTCGCCTTGGTGTTCGGCTCGCGCCTGGCGCCGCTGCGCAATTCGACCAGCGCGTTCGGTTCTTCCGAGCCCGCCGTCAGGATGCCGCGCGGCCGGTGGTATTTGAACGAGCGCCCGACGAGCTTGACGCCGTTGGCGACCAGCGCGGAGGCGAGCGTGTCGCCTCTGAAGCCCGAAAAAGTCTTGCCGTCGAAGCGGAAGCTGAGCTCGTCCGAGCGGTCGATGAGGCCGGCTGCCGAGAGGCGATTGGGTTGAGAGGTCACGACGGCCGGCCTCTCGTCGATTCGATCTCATAGCGAAGGGCGGCGCTGCCCCTCATCCGCCTGCCGGCACCTTCTCCCCGTATAGAGACGGGGAGAAGGTGGCTGGCCGCGAAGTCGGCTCTCTTCTTGCGACGCCGGTGATTGGCGAAACCGTCGGTGACAGCGCCCCTCTCCCCGTCACTGTACGGGGAGAGGATGCCGGCAGGCAGGTGAGGGGCGGCGCTGACTTCGACAGGAAAACTCATTTCGCAACCTGCCTCGCCCCGGCACCCGCGGCCGCCTCAACCAAAGAAATCTCGTGCGTCAGCGTGTTGCGGGTGACCTTCAGCCAGGCCCGGCAGCCGCCGCCATGGTACCAGTGCTCGCTCATCACTCCGGCGATGTTGTCGCGCAGGTAGACGTAGTCGTAGACGGCGTCCTCGCCGGCGTCCGCGGAGGGACGTTGCGGCTTGGCGTCGCCGAGATAGGTGAACTCGCCGAGTTCGCGTTCGCCGCAGAAGGGACAGACTATGCGCATGGCTGGGTCTTCAGAGCATGATGCCAAAAAGTGTGAAGCGGTTTTTGGATAACATCATGCTCTCCCTAATGGAGGTTCGGTTGGGCGCCTTGGCCCTTCTCGTCGATCATGGCGCCGCGCTGGAAGCGGTCGAGGCGGAACAGCGCCGCTTCCTTGTGCGATTGATCGCGGGCGATCAGATGGGCAAAGACGAGGCCTGAGCCCGGCGTCGCCTTGAAGCCGCCATAGCACCAGCCGGCATTGATGTAGAGGCCGTCGACCGGGCTCTTGTCGATGATCGGCGAGCCGTCCATCGACATGTCCATGATGCCGCCCCACTGGCGCAGCAGCCGCACGCGGCCGATCATTGGGATCAGCGCCATGCCGCCTTCGCAGACATCCTCCATGACCGGCAGATTGCCGCGCTGGGCGTAGGAATTGTAGCCGTCGATGTCGCCGCCGAAGACCAGCCCGCCCTTATCGGACTGGCTGACATAGAAATGTCCGGCGCCGAAGGTCATGACGTTGGGCAAGAGCGGCTTGATCGCTTCGGAGACGAAGGCCTGCAGCACATGGCTTTCGATCGGCAGCCGCAGTCCCGCCATCGCCGCGATGCGCGACGAGGAGCCGGCCACTGCCATGCCGACCTTGCCGGCGCCGATGCGGCCGCGCGAGGTCTCGACGCCGGTCACCTTGCCGCTGGCGTCGCGCACGAAGCCGGTGACCTCGCAGTTCTGGATGATGTCGACGCCGAGCTCGCTAGCCGCATGCGCGTAGCCCCACACCACGGCGTCATGCCGCGCCGTGCCGCCGCGCCGCTGCAGCAGGCCGCCCTGAACGGGGAAGCGCGCATTGTCGAAGTTGAGGAACGGCATCATCTTCTTGAGCGCCGCCTGGTCGAGCAGTTCCGCGTCGATGCCGTTGATGCGCATGGTGTTGCCGCGCCGGGCGAAGGCATCGCGCTGCGCGTCGGAATGATAGAGGTTGATCACCCCGCGCTGGCTGACCATCGCGTTGTAGTTCAGGTCCTGCTCCATCCGCTCCCACAGCTTCATCGACAATTCGTAGAAGCCGGTGTTGCCGGGCAGGCCGTAATTGGAGCGGATGATGGTGGTGTTGCGGCCGGCATTGCCGGAACCGATCCAGCCCTTCTCCAGCACTGCGACATTGCGGATGCCGAACTCGCTGGCGAGGAACCAGGCCGTCGCCAGCCCGTGGCCGCCGCCGCCGATGATCACCACGTCGTAGCGATCCTTGGGCGGCGCGTCCCGCCATGTTGGCTTCCAGTTCCTGTGGCCGGAGAGAGCGGCGCGGGCGAGCGAGAAGATCGAGTATTTCATAAAATCATTCCGAGGCCGCTCGCCCCAAGCCGGAACCTGCCGTACGCGTCGGATTCATCAGGGTCCGATGCTCTAGATGTCCAGCGTGTGGTCGCGCTCCCACTGCGTGAAGTGCGAAGCATAGGAATTCCATTCCTGCTGCTTCAGCTTTAGATATGCCGACGAAAATTCCTCACCCAGCGCCGTCTTCAGCGATTCATCATTGTCGAACTCGCGCAGCGCGTCGAGCAGGTTGAGCGGCAGTTTCGGCGCGCCCTTCACGGTATGGCCGAACTGGTACATGTCGATGTCGTAGCGCTCGCCGGGATCGGCTTTCGAACGGATGCCGTCGAGACCGGCCGCGATGATCACCGCCTGCAGCAGGTAGGGGTTGGCCGCGCCGTCGGGCAGGCGCAGCTCGAAGCGTCCCGGTCCCGGCACGCGCACCATGTGGGTGCGGTTGTTGCCGGTCCAGGTCACGGTGTTCGGCGCCCAGGTCGCACCCGAAATAGTGCGCGGCGCGTTGATGCGCTTGTAGGAATTGACCGTCGGGTTGGTGATCGCGGCAAGCGCCGAGGCGTGCTTCATGATGCCGCCGAGGAAGTTCCTGCCTTTGGCGGACAGGCCGAGTTCCGCCGAATTATCGGCGAAGACATTGGTCGTGCCGGCCTTGTCCCATACCGAGATATGGGCGTGGCAGCCATTGCCGGTCAGGCCCTGGAAAGGCTTTGGCATGAAGGTCGCGCGCAGGCCGTGCTTTTCGGCGATCGACTTGACCATGAACTTGAAGAAGGAGTGCTTGTCGGCGGTCGCCAGCGCATGGTCGAAGTTCCAGTTCATCTCGAACTGGCCGTTGGCGTCCTCATGGTCGTTCTGATACGGGCCCCAGCCCAGCGCCAACATATGGTCGCAGATCTCGGCGATGACATCGTAGCGGCGCATCACCGCCTGCTGGTCGTAGCAAGGCTTGGATGCCGTGTCGTACTGGTCGGAAATGGCGCTGCCGTCCGGCGAGATCAGGAAGAACTCGGCCTCGACGCCGGTCTTGACATGCATGCCGTCGCGAGCGGCCTCTTCGATCACCCGCTTCAGCGTGTTGCGCGGCGCTTGATCGACAAGCTTGTCGTCCATCACGCAGGTGGCCGCCACCCAGGCGACGTCGGGCTTCCACGGCAACTGGATGACCGAATCCGGATCCGGCACCGCCAGCATGTCGGGATGCGCCGGCGTGAGATCGAGCCACGTGGCGAAGCCGGCGAATCCCGCGCCGTCCTTCTGCATGTCGGCGATCGCCTGTGCCGGCACCAGCTTGGCACGCTGCCCGCCGAACAGGTCGGTGTAGGAGATCATGAAATATTTGACGTTTTTCGCCCTCGCGAATTCTGCAAGATCTTTAGTCACACCAGTTCCCCATTTTTGTCGGCCATGGCCCACGGCATATGGGTTTCGGCCCTTCATTGATCAGAAGCCGTTCTTTCCTGGTATCCAGTTGGTGCCGGCAAGCGGCACGCCCGCCATGGCGGCCGCTTCGATGGTGAGCGAGACGAGGTCCTCCGGTTCGAGATTGTGCAGGCTGTTCTTGCCGCACGCGCGCGCGATCGTCTGCGCTTCGAGTGTCATGACCTTCAAATAATTCGCGAGCCGACGCCCCGCGGCGATCGGGTCGACCCGCTTCATCAGCTCGGGGTCCTGTGTGGTGATGCCCGCCGGGTCCTTGCCTTCGTGCCAGTCGTCATAGGCGCCGGCGGTGGTGCCGAGCGCGTTGTAATCCGCCTCCCAGCGCGGATCGTTGTCGCCGAGCGCGACGAGTGCCGCCGTGCCGATGGAGACGGCATCGACGCCAAGCGCCAGCGCCTTGGCGACATCGGCGCCGTTGCGGATGCCGCCCGAGACGATCAACTGCACTTTGCGGTGCATGCCGAGGTCCTGCAGCGCCTGCACCGCTGGCCTGATGCAGGCGAGCGTCGGCTGGCCGACATTCTCGATGAAGACTTCCTGGGTTGCAGCTGTGCCGCCCTGCATGCCGTCGACCACCACCACGTCGGCGCCGGCCTTCACCGCAAGCGCTGTGTCGTAATAGGGGCGGGCGCCGCCGACCTTGACGTAGATCGGCTTTTCCCAGTCGGTGATCTCGCGTAGCTCGAGGATCTTGATCTCGAGATCGTCCGGCCCGGTCCAGTCGGGATGGCGCGAGGCCGAGCGCTGGTCGATGCCTTTGGGCAGGGTGCGCATCTCGGCGACGCGATCGGAAATCTTCTGGCCGAGCAGCATGCCGCCGCCGCCTGGCTTGGCGCCTTGACCGACGACGACTTCGATCGCGTCGGCGCGGCGCAGATCGCGCGGGTTCATGCCGTAGCGCGACGGCAGGTACTGATAGACCAGCGTCTTCGAATGGCCGCGCTCTTCCTCGGTCATGCCGCCGTCGCCGGTGGTGGTCGAGGTGCCGGAAAGCGTCGCACCGCGTCCTAAGGCTTCCTTGGCCGGACCGGAGAGCGAGCCGAAACTCATGCCGGCGATTGTGATCGGAATCTTGAGCTCGATCGGCTTCTTGGCGTGGCGCGACCCGAGCACCACGTTGGTGTCGCAACGCTCGCGATAGCCTTCGAGCGGATAGCGCGAGATCGAAGCGCCGAGGAACAGAAGGTCGTCGAAATGCGGAACCTTGCGCTTGGCGCCGCCGCCGCGGATGTCATAGATGCCGGTGGCGGCCGCGCGGCGGATTTCGGAAAGCGTGTAGTCGTCGAAGGTCGCGGATCTGCGCGGCGTCGTGGGAGGATTGTGATAGGCCATTTCTGTCCTCAATACGCGTCGGCGTTGTCGATGTTGAAATTGTAAAGCTTGCGCGCCGAGCCGTAGCGCTTGAATTCCGATGGCTTCACGCCGGTGATGCCCGCGCGGTCGAGCAGGCCCTGCAAGAGTTCGATATGCTCGGGCCGCATCTCCTTGGCGATGCAGTCGGCGCCAAGGCTCTCGACCTTGCCGCGCACGAAGAGCCGCGCCTCGTAGATGGAGTCGCCCAAGGCATCGCCGGCATCGCCCAGCACCACCAGATTGCCGGACTGCGCCATGAAGGCCGACATGTGGCCGATATTGCCGTGCACGACGATGTCGATGCCCTTCATCGAGATGCCGCAACGCGACGAAGCATTACCTTCGATGACCAGTAGCCCGCCGCGGCCGGTGGCGCCGGCATATTGGCTGGCGTCGCCTTTGACCACGATCGAGCCCGACATCATGTTCTCGCCGACGCCTGGTCCGGCCGAGCCATGCACGGTGATGGCGGCACCATCATTCATGCCGGCGCAATAGTAGCCGACGCTGCCGCGCACATCGATGCTGACCGGCTGGTCGACCCCGACGGCGACGGAATGGCTGCCTTTTGGATTGAGCACTTCCCAGGCGGTCTCGTTCGAGCCGGGGGCGAGATTGTGAAGAGCCTGGTTCAGCTCGCGCAACGACTGTTGGCCGAGGTCGAAGACTCTCGCATGGCCTTGCTCGCGCTGCGCCTTCGGCATGGGTGTTGCAGGCATGAACTCAATGCTCCCAGAAATAGACGGTTGCGGGCTCCGGTTCCCAGACCCTCGCATTGTCTATGCCGGGCAGCTTGGTGAGCGCGCGATATTCCGAGCCGAAGGCGACATACTGGTCGGTCTCGGCCATCACGGCTGGCTTGCAGGCGATCGGATCGCGAACCACGCCGAAGCCGTTCTTGGTGCCGACCACGAAAGTGAAGAAACCATCGAGGTCAAAAAGCGTGCCCTCCAGCGCCTCGCCGAGATTCTTGCCATGCGCCATCCGGTTGGACAGATAGGCGGCCGCCACCTCGGTGTCGTTCTCGGTCTCGAACGTCATGCCCTCGCGCACCAGCTCGCGCCGGACATTGTTGTGGTTGGACAGCGAGCCGTTGTGCACCAGGCACTGGTCGGCGCCGGTCGAGAAGGGATGCGCGCCCATCGTCGTGACCGCCGACTCCGTCGCCATCCGGGTATGGCCGATGCCGTGCGTGCCGGTCATCGAGCGCACGTCGAAGCGATCGACGACGGCTTCCGGCAGGCCGACTTCCTTGTAGATCTCGACCGCTTCGCCGGCACCCATGATGCGGATGTCTGGCCTAAGCGACTGCAGCGCTTCGCGCGCCGCGTCGACCTTGTCCGGCGTGGTCCTGATCACCGCATGCGTCGACTTCACCGCGACGCTCACCGGCGCGCCGATCGCCTTGGCGAGCTCGGCGTCGAGACCGCGGAAATCGCGATCGGCCTTCGGCGACTGCACGGTGATCTTGGCCTCGTTGCCGGTTGCCGCGCCATAGATGGCGATGCCGGCGCTGTCCGGACCGCGGTCGCTGAGCGAGATCAGCATCTCCGACAGCATCGCGCCGAGCTTCGGTTCCAGCGTCTTGTCCTTCAGGAAAAGTCCGACGATTCCGCACATGTCAGCCTCCGACGTTTATGGCTCCCCTGATGATGTACCGAATGATATGGGGGAATTCAATGGTATGAAAGAAATTTTCCTCTGATTATATATCCGCTTTCGCGCCGCTTGTGGTGCCGTTGCCGTCCGGATTGCTCCTGTGGGCCCATATCGCGTGGCGGATGCGCGCAATCCTGTAGGCATCGAGGATCGACAGCGCATAGATGAGGAAGCCGCCGGCATGGCGGCCGATGAAGCTGGCGTCGGCAGGCGCCACCTTGGTCGTGACCCAGCCGAGGATCACCATGAAGAACAGGAACTGCAGGCCGCGCGCCGGCAAGCCGAGCATGACATGCCCGCTACCCGGCAGGACGATCGCCGAGGCCAGCACCAGATAGGGATTCGAAGGCCGGGTGGCGGGATTGGTGGCGTCGGTCATGCGGCCTGCCTTTCGCGCTTGTTGATCGCATGGCGAAGCGAGGATGCGGTCGCAAGCAGTTCTTCGAGCAATGCCGGATCGAGCCTCGCGTCGCCGAATGCGGCTTGGCGGAACACGCCGTAACGCGCCCGGTCGGCCTGCGCCAGCAGCCAGACGATGCGCACGCCCTTCGGCGTGATCAGCAGTTCCTTGGCGCGGCTTTCGGCGAAGATCCCGGAATGCGCGGCGATCAAGTCCTGCGGGAAAGCGACGCCGCGGCGATCGGTCCTGAGCACTGCTTCGGCGGGGAACGCTGTTACCTTCGGCAGCGTGTGCTCGAGATGATCGAAATTGGAGAAGGTCGTCGGCGATCCCGGCCGCATCATCATGTCGAAAACGCCCGGCACCGCGACCGGTTCGGTGATCGTCACGCTCAGCCAGCGCGTCGGAAGCTTTCGGGCGGCGAGCGTGTCGACGATGGTGCGCACCTGCGCGCGTTCGCCGTTCCAGGAACCGGCCCAGGTGGCGACGCCGGCCGTGCCGTCGGAGACGTCGATGGCATCGGGGATGACCGCGCGGACGGCGGCCGCGTCGGCGGCGAGCGCGGCCCAGGCCTTGTTGCGGCTGGCGCGCGCAAGCCAGACGAGGTGGAGGACGACGGCAAGCGCGATCGCTCCGGTAAGCAAGACTGACATCAACTCGGACATCTCGACACGCCAAAAACCCGCCGCCGGGGCGGCGGGTTTTTTCCGTTCAATAGCCCTGCGGCCTCGGCCACGGCATGGTGAACTGGTCGCCGCGGCGCACGAACTTGTAGCGGTAGAAGTGGAACCACAGCGAGATCAGGAAATAGAAGATGGTCATCGCGATAAGCTGCGAGCCGAAGCCGAGGAAGATGGCGAAGAAGGTCACCACGCACAGGCAGAACAAGACGATCGCCGGCAGCGGATGGAAGGGATGCGTGTAGCCGCGGCGGATCGAGCCTAGCGGCCACTTCTTGCGGAACATCATGATGTTGATGCTCATGAAGGTGTACTGCAGCACGCCCGACAGGATCGAGAAGGTGATCGCCTGGTTGAGGTCGGCGATGAAGGCGAAGGCCAGCGCGATCGGCAGCAGGAACAGGATCGAGCGGTAGGGCGTGCGGTATTTCGGATGCACGGCCGAGAACCAGCTCGGCAGATAGCGGTCGCGGCCGAGCGAGAACCAGGCGCGCGCCGCGTCGTTGATGCAGCCATTGGCGGAAGCAAGTGCCGCAAGCAGCGTCGCGATGAACAGCAGGTTCTCGAGCAGTGGGCTGCCTGTCAGCTTGCCGGCGTCCCACAGCGGATAGTAGGTGATGCCGAGATATTCCCACGGCATCAGCGAGGCGCAGACATACCAGGTCATGGCCGCGGCGATCAGAAGCGTGATCATGCCGGCCATCGTGCCGTAGGGCAGGGAGCGCGCCGGCGAGCGCACTTCCTCGGCCGCCTGCGTGGTGCCTTCGATGCCGAGATAATACCAGATGCCGAACTGGAAGGCGGCGATCACGCCGATCCAGCCATAGGGCAGCGCGTTGCCGGGCGTGACCAGCTCGTTGAGCTTCAGCACCGCACCTTGCGTCCACGGGCTCACCGAGAAAAACAGGACGACGATCGAGATATAGGCGATCGCGGTGATGATGAAGTTGACGTTGAGCGTCATCAGCACGCCGCGATAGTTGAGCCATGCCAACACCACGATGGTCGCGGCGATGAAGGAATTGTGCGTCAGTCCCTCGACGCCCGCCTTGGCGACGATGGTATCGCCGAGCAGGATGGCGTCCGACACTTCGAGCATGGTGTAGGCGAAGACCAGGAACAGCGCGACGTTGAAGGCCATCAGCGGCCCGACGATGTGCTTGGCCTGCGCGTACTGGCCGCCGGCGGCGGCGACGGTGGAGGTCACCTCGGAGTCTATCATGGCGACCGACGTGTAGAGCAGGCCGACGATCCAGCAGACGATCAGCGCGGCCAGCGCGCCGCCCTTGTCGGCGGCGAAGTTCCAGCCGGTGAACTCGCCGACAAGCACGATGCCGACGCCGAGCGCCCAGACATGGGCGGGGCCGAGCACGCGAAGCAGCGAGACCCGGTCGCCGTGGATTACCGTTTCTCTCGTTTCAACCGCGACTGTCATTGGTGAGGCTCCACTCAGATCCGGTGCTTCTCGGAGACGGCTTCAAGCTCGCCTTCGCGCGAGGAGGTCAGCACATCCTCGGAATAGGTCGTGTCGACCTTGAACCAGTCGTAGAGCATCCACAGCGCGAGCAGGATCGAGATGCCCCAGCATGCGTAAGAGACTGTCATCCACATGATCGTGTCCCCGAATTACATGTCGTCGAATTTTTCGTTGATCACCTCGCGATATTCGCGATCGGAGGCGCGGAACAGGAAGACGAAATAGGCGATCAGCACGATCGCCATGATGATCAGCGTCGGCCAGTCGATGATGTAGTGGAAATGGTTGCGGATGACGTCATGCGCCGTCTCCGGCGTGTAGCCGAGCTTTTCCCAGACCGCGGCCATGGTCGCGTTCTGGCCGAGCGCGTCCCAGGTCTTGGTGTCGAGCGCATCGATCGACTTGGCCGCGCCGGCGAGGCCGAGTTTCAGCGGCAGCCACAGCGCCACGAAGATGGCGACCACGACGACGGCGATGTCGAAGATCTGACCGGCCTTGTTCTGCTCCGGCGGGATATAGCGGGACATGGTTTCTCCCTTCAGGACTGGCGGTTGCGGAACGCGTCGGCGTTCTTGATGTCGAGGCCGTAGATGAAATCCTTGTCTTCCTTGTAGTGGTTGAGCATCGCCAGGATGGCGGCGGTGTTGAAGATCAGCACCGCGGCGGCCGCGATCACCACCACGAGCTTGATCCCGCTGTCTGGGATGTAGGCCCAGGTCATCAGGAGGACGAAGAGGATCGTCGCCCATAGGCAGACGATCAGGAGCACGGATCCGCGCACGTCGGAACGGTACAGCGCTTCGATGCGCTGCTGCAGGTCGGACATCGGTTTTTCCCCTTTTCTCGACGCCCGGCCCCGAAGCGGCCGGGTGTCCACTCTTTCAACAGAGTGAAATTTTTTTCATAAATTCCGCCCGAACCGCGACGTTGTCAAGCCGGTTTTGCGTTCGGTGAACCGTTTGGTGCCGGTTCGCCGCTTTGCCTGTGGATAAAAACTGTTTGCCTGCAGGAAATTACCACAAGCTGGCGGCGCGCTGGCACCGGCCGGCAAAAGCCGACGCAGATGCATCGCCATGGCGGGCGGCAAGATGCGGATCGAGCGGTGGCAGCCTGTGCCTGGCTTGTCGGCAGGTCAGCTCGTGCTGTTCTGCGGATAGCAGATGATCGAGAGATAGCGCATCGGTAGCTGTGTCAGTTCTTCCGGCCCATGCGGCGCGTCGGCGTCGAAGAACAGGCTGTCGCCCGGCTTCATCGGATAGAGGTGGCTGCCATGCCGGTACACGACCTCGCCCTCGAGCATGTAGAGGAACTCCATGCCCGCATGCTGGAAGGTCGGGAACACGTCCGAATCCTCGGTCAGCGTGATCAGATAGGGTTCGACGACGACGCCGCTGGTGTTTGCGCCGATATGGCCGAGCAGATTGTACTGGTGACCGGCGCGCGTGCCGCGGCGCTCGACGTCGACACCTTCGCCGGCCTTGACGAAGACGGCGGCGCGTTCCTCCTCGAAGCGGCGGAAGAAGGCGGTGACCGGCACGCCGAGCGCCCGCGACAGCGCTTGCAGCGTGGTCAGCGATGGCGAGGTGATGCCGTTCTCGATCTTCGACAGCATGCCGAGCGAGATGTCGGTAGCGGCGGCGAGATCGGCGACCGTGATGCCGAGCTTCTTGCGGAAGGCGCGCACCTCATGTCCGATCGCCACCTCCAGCACTTTCTCGCGCGTGTCGCGGATCGCATGCGGGTTCTGCGTGAGCTGCGCGCGGACCGTGCGCCCGTCGGCCGAGACGTTTTTGGGAAGAGACTTCCCTTTGCCAGTCAGGCCGGCAGGCTTGGTGTTGGAATTCTTCTTCGCCATGTCGCCCCCCAGCCAAAAATGCGGATTTATTTCACTCTAGGTGAACATATTCGCTGGCGATACAGGAGCGCAATCGTGGCTGCAAGCCATTCTTACGTCACGGGTCCGGCAACGAAAATCGGCCGGCGCGGTCATTGTGCGGACGTCAAGCCGCGTCCATGATCGACACGACAGCTTGCTTGCCGAGCACGGCGAGCGCCGCTTTCATCAGCGGCAAGCCCGTCGAGTGGTCCGGGTCGAGGATACGACGCGCCTCCGTCTCGCCCCTGCCGAGGCGCCGAGCGAGTTCCGACTTGGAAATGCCGGCAGTGGCGAAGGCCTCTACTACCGCCAGCTTGAAGGCCGTCTCGGGATCGATGGCGACAGGCACCAGGCCGCGTCCTTTCGCAGCTGGTTGAGGAAGCGTCCGCCCGAGCTGCAGGATGCCGCGCAGCGCAAGGCCGAGCGCCTCGGTCGCGTTGGCGCGCGCCTCTGCTTCGTCAGCGCCGCCGGTAATTGCTTCGGGCACATCTGGAAAGGTAACCAGAAACCCGCCTTCGGGGTCAGGCTCGAATCTCGCCTGATACTGATAGGTCTTGGTCACGAGAGTTCTCCAAATTCCTTGTGTGTTTTTATCGCTATTGCTTGTTTTCTTGGGACACTAAAGGTCAAGCGATCAGTCGATCTCCAGCTGCTTCCGAATGGTCCGTACTCTCAAATTTGTCAGTTCGCCGGATTGGATCGTCGTGATCTTGTCCCCGAACTTCACGCGATAATGCGATCCCTTCCCCTTGTTGGTGAAAACTTCAAAGGCTTTGCCCTGTTGCTTGGCAAGGGCGCGAAGCTCACGGATAAAGGCATCGCGTTTCATTCCTCCCCCCTTTTCCCCAAGACAAAGATCGCACATGCATGTGCGATCGGCAAGAGGAGTCCGCACACTTATGTGCGAGCGACGAAGGGAATGGAGAGGTTATCTTTCAGCGAATTCGATGCGATGCA
This sequence comes from Mesorhizobium sp. WSM4906, assembly GCF_029674625.1. Classification (NCBI taxonomy): domain Bacteria; kingdom Pseudomonadati; phylum Pseudomonadota; class Alphaproteobacteria; order Hyphomicrobiales; family Phyllobacteriaceae; genus Mesorhizobium; species Mesorhizobium sp. WSM4906. Next base: position 6,024,690 of record NZ_CP121355.1, on the reverse strand, counting down.
AAGCCCATTAATGTCAGGCAGCGTATTGGCACCGTCGGCGGCCGCCCATAAGAGTTTGCCGCCAACCGAGATAGGCCGTGGCCCCTCACGACATGATCAGGCCGCCGTCGACATTGATCGTCTGTCCGGTGATATAGGCCGCGTCGTCGCTGGCGAGGAAGCTGACCAGGCCCGAGACGTCCTCACCGCTGCCGGCGCGTCCCATCGGGATGTTCTTCACCCATTCCGCCATCAGCTCGCCCGGCTTGTAGTCGCCGAGCAGCTTGCCCCAGGCGGTGTCGTTATAGGCCCACATGTCGGTGTCGATGATGCCGGGGCAGATGGCGTTGACGGTGATCTTTTCCTTGGCCACTTCCTTGGCGAGGCTCTGGGTGATGCCGACGACGCCGAACTTCGAGGCGGCGTAATGCGGCGTGTAGATGAAACCCTGCCGCGCCTGGCCGGACGCCGTGTTGACCAGCCGGCCGCCTTGGCCGTGCTTGCGCATGCGCGCGATCGCTTCCTGGCAGCACAGGAACACGCCTTTGGTGTTCACCGCCATCACCTTGTCCCACTCGGCCTCCGTCATCGCCTCGATTTTCGCGATCGTGATGACGCCGGCGTTCTGCACCGAGATGTCGACGCGGCCGAACTCCTTTTCGGCGAGATCGTAGAGTGCCGCCACCTCGTCCTTCTTGGTCACGTCCATGCGCATCGAGGCGACCTTGGCGCCCGACGTCTTCAGGCTCGCCGCGACCTCGTCGACGCGCGCATCGATGGCGCTGACCACGACCGCCGCGCCTTCCGCCGCGAAGCGTCTCGCCATGGCCGCGCCGATGCCGCCGCTGGCCCCCGTGACGACCGCCGTCTTTCCTTCAAAACGCTTCTGCATTTTCTCTCCTACCAGCAGACGAAGCCGCCATCGACGATCAGGTCGATGCCGGTGACGAAACTTGCGGCGCGGCTCGCCAGGAACACCGTCGGTCCGATCATCTCCTCGGGCGTCGCCATGCGGCCCATCGGCGTGTCGCGCTCGAAGATCTTGATCTGCTCGGCGACCTCCGGCCGCTTGTTCATCGGCGTCAGCGTGTAGCCCGGACTCACCACGTTGACGCGCAGACCGCGATCGGCCCACTCCATGGCGAGGCTCTTCGACATGTGGATCACCGCCGCCTTGGAGGAATTGTAGTGCGCCTGCGTCAGGCCGCGATTGACGATCGAGCCGGACATCGAGGCGATGTTGATGATCGAGCCCTTGCGGCGCGGCAGCATGACGCGCGCCTCGGCCTGGCACGAGAGAAAGACGCCGCTGACATTGACGTCGTAGATCTTCTGCCATTTTTCCATCGGCAGCGTCTCGGCCGAGTCGGCCCCCGCGACGCCGGCATTGTTGACGGCGATCGTCAGCGCGCCGAGTTCCTTTTCCGTGCGGTCGATCGCGGCCGACAGGTCGTTTTCGGACGTCACCGTGCCGGTCAGCACCAGTGCCTTGCGGCCGAGCGCCCTGATTTTGGCGGCCGTCTCTTCCAGTCCGCCCTTCGAGCTATGGCCGAAACAGGCGACGTCGGCGCCGGCTTCCGCGAGCCCGATGGCGATCGCCTGGCCGATGCCGCTGCCGGCGCCGGTCACCAGCGCCACGTCGCCATGAAGATCGAAAAGTTTGGTCATTGGTTCCTCTCCTCCCTGCTCTCCCGGAACAAAGGGCGCCAACTCTTTGTTGGCGCCCCGCGCGGTCCGGTGCTTGGGAGGGTATCACCTGATGCGCTTTGTTCCGATTCCGCGGGCTGCTTTTTCTCGTGCCTCAGCTCGTGGCGAGCTCCATGACGGCGACATTGCTTGCTTCGTCGCGATCGAGGATGCCGCGCTGGCGGCCGCGGCTCAGCACAAGCACGCGGTGCGAGAGTCCCAGCACTTCCTCGAGGTCCGAGCTCACCACCACCACCGCCATGCCCGAGCGGGCGAGGTCGGCGATGACGTCGTAGATCGCCGCGCGCGCGCCGACGTCGATGCCGCGCGTCGGCTCGTCGAGGATGAACACCTTGGGCGGCCGCGACACCCATTTGGCGATGATCACCTTCTGCTGGTTGCCACCCGAAAGCTTGCCGACTGCCTGGTTCGGCCGTCCCTTGACGCCAAGCCTGGAGATACCGGCCTCGGCGAACCTCTGCACCGCCTTCGGAAACACCCAGCCCTTCGGCGCGACATGGTCGAAATTGCCGATAGCGAGGTTCTCGCCGATCGTCTGTTCCAGCACGACGCCTTGCGCCTTGCGGTCCTCCGGCACCAGTACGACGCCGGCCTTGATCGCGGCCGCCGGGCCGCTGAGATGGATCGGCTGGCCGGCGACGCGCACCGAGCCGGACGAGATCGGATCGGCGCCGGCGATCGCCCGCACCAGCTCCGTGCGGCCGGCGCCGATGAGCCCGGCAATGCCGAGAATCTCGCCTGATTTCACCGCGAAGGAAACGTTGTTGAAGCTGCGCTCCGGCGACGACAGGTTCTCGACCTCGAGCAATGTCTTGTCGCCGGGTGGCGAGAGCTTCGGGAACATGCGCTCGACGCTGCGCCCGACCATCTGTTCCACCACGGTGCGCACCGGGATATCGGCGCGCTCGTGCCGGGCGACGATGCGGCCGTCGCGCATCACCACCACGCGGTCGGCGATCTGCGCGATCTCGTCGAGGCGGTGGCTGATATAGATGAAGGACATGCCTTCGGCCTTGAGCTTGCGGATCTGCTTGAACAGCAGCTCCGTCTCCTCGCCGCCGAGGGCCGCGGTCGGCTCGTCGAGGATCAAAAGCTCCGCGTTCAGCGTCAGCGCCTTGGCGATCTCGACCTGCTGTTGGGCGGCGACGCGCAGCGTGCGCACCTTGCGCTCGGGCGAGACGTCGAGGCCGAGGCGCTTCAACTGCGTCGAGGCCTTGGCGTTCATGGTCGCGCGGTCGATGCGGCCGCCGCGCATCGGCAGGCGCCCGACATAGACGTTCTCCGCCACCGACAGGTCCGGCAGCAGCTTCAGTTCCTGATGGATCATGCCGACCCCGGCCTCGATGGCAGCGGCGGGATTGGCGGGGGAATAGGGCTTCCCCCGCCAGATGATGGTACCGGCATCGGGCCTGGTCGAGCCGGCGATGATGTTGGACACCGTCGACTTGCCGGCGCCGTTCTCGCCGAGCAGCGCCACGACTTCGCCCGGCCGCACCTCGAAGCTCGCATCGGCCAGGACCTGCACCGGTCCGTAGCTTTTGCAGAGTCCGTTGACGAAGAGCCCGTTATGCGGGCTTCCGCCATTGTGGGGATCAAGGGACATCGTGGCGCTCTTCAGGTCTCGGCTAGCTAGCCCTCAGGGATGCTTCTCGATGAACTGTGCGACATTGTCCTTGGTGGTCAGCGTCGCGTCCTGCAGCTGGTCGGCGGGCAGCTTGTCGCCGGCCACGAGCTTGACCGCCGAATCGACGGCGAGCCGGCCCATGCCCTGCGTCTGCTGCGTCGCGGTTACGTCGAACACGCCATCCTTCAGCGCCTTCAATGCCGCCACGTCGCCGTCGAAGCCGGCGATCCAGACCTTGTGGTCTGGATTGGCGACCTTGACCGCCTGCGCGGCGCCCAACGCCAACGCATCGGCCTGGCCGAAGATGATCGAGACGTTCGGGTGGGCCTGCAGCAGGTCCTGCGCCAGCTTGAAACCTTCGTCCTGATGCCATTGGTCGCTCCAGAGCTCGCCGACCACCTTGATGTCCGGATAGGCCTTCAGCGCTTCGCCGCAGCCCTTGGAGCGGTCGACTTCCGGCGTCGTGCCCTTCTGGCCATGGATGATGACCATCTCGCCCTTGCCGCCGGCCTGCTTGGCAATGTAGTCGCACACGCCCTTGGCGGAGTTGACGCTGTCGGTGGCGATGAAGGTGTCGCCGGGCGCGCCGTCGGCGTTGCGGTCGACATTGACCACCGGGATGCCGGCGGCCTTCGCGGTCTTGGTCGGCACGGTGGCTGCGGTGGCGCCGGCCGGGATGTAGATCAGCGCGTCGATGTTCTGCGTGACGAGGTCCTGCACCTGGCTGACCTGCGTTGCCGAGTCGCCCTTGGCGTCGACGGTGATGACCTCGATGCCCTTCTCCTTGGCGTAGGCTTCGACCGACTGCTTGATCTGGTTGAAGAAGTCCGCCTGCAGATTGGCGACGGCCAGCCCGAGCTTCTTGGCGTCCTTGGCCGAGGCGGCGTCGGACAGGCCGAGCAGCGGGACGATGGCCGCGGCCGCAAGCAGCAGTGAACGTTTGGTCAGCATGTTTTTCCTCCGTTGGTGTTCAATCTGTCCGCCTGCGCATCGCGGCGCCCCCGGCCGGACAGTCCCAGTCTCGGATCGACCGATCCGTTTCGCCCGGACATCCGGGCGAATCTCTATTGCGTGCGGCGCCGCCAGGTATCGGTGGCGACCGCCAGCGCGATCACAACGCCGATCACCACCTGCTGGATGAAGGGCGAGACGCCGAGCAGGTTGAGCCCGTTGCGCAGCACGCCGATGATCAGCACGCCGATCGCCGTGCCGCCGATCGAGCCGATGCCGCCCGACAGGCTGGCGCCGCCGATCACCACCGCGGCGATCGTGTCGAGCTCGTAGCCGACGCCCGAGCTTGGCTGCACCGAATCGAGCCTGGCCGCGAGCACGATGCCGGCGAGCCCCGCCAGCAGTCCGCAGATCGCATAGACCCAGTTGGTCAGCGACTTCACCGGGATGCCGGAGAGGCGGGCGACCTCGGCGCTGCCGCCGATGGCGTAGAGGTTGCGGCCGGTGGCGCGATAGTTGAGGAAGATGGCGAAGATGATCGCCTGCACGATCATCAGCCCGACGGTGACCGACAGGAAACCGAAATGGCGCACGATCGACAGGTTGGTGAACCAGTCGGGAAAGCCGACGATCTGCGAACCGTCGGTGATCATGTTGGCAAGGCCGCGCGCCACCGACATCATGGCGAGCGTCGCGATGAAGGGCGGCAGTTTCGTCACCGTCACCAGCAGGCCCGAGACGAGACCGCAGAGGGCGGCGACGACGAGCGCGGCCGCGATGCCTGCCGGGACGCCGAGATTGAGATAGTCGGGGTAGGCGACGTAGCCCATCACCATGGAGGCCAGCGCCAGCACCGAGCCGACCGAAAGGTCGATGCCGCCGATCAGGATCACCAGCGTCATGCCGATCGCCATGATGCCGAGCACGGTCACCTGGTCGAGCACGTTCAAGATGTTGCGAAAGGTGAGGAAGGTGTCGGTGGTCAGCGCCAGCGCCAGGCACAAAAGCACCAGCCCGATCAGCGGTCCCATCGTTCCGGCAAACAGCGCCGAAAGCTTCGCACCGGAAGCGGCCTGCGCGGCGCCGGTGCCAGCCTTCAACTCGCTCGTCTCGTTGCTCACGGCCACTTCGTCTCCTCCGTCAGCGGGCTGGCGTGCCTCGCCGTCCGCTCTTGTTCACCAGGCATCCTCCCTTGTGAACAATTTATCTTTGATATGCAATTTTGTTCAGCTAAAACGTTCATCAGAAAATTGTCAAGTGCTGCGACGCATTCGGCGGCGGTTTGCGCGGACCGACGGTTTGTCATAGGGAAAGTCGAGCGCACCCGGGAGGCATAAGGATGGCGGTGATCGAGAACGAGAAGGCTTCGCGCTTTCCGGATGCCGAGCTCAAGGCCCGCGCCGCCTGGCATTATTATGTCGAGGGCCTGACGCAGGAGCGGATCTCGGAGATTCTCGGCATCGGTCGCATCAAGGTGCATCGCATCCTGTCGGCCGCGCGTGAGGAAGGCGTGGTCCAGTTCCGCATCCGCGACAGCGTCGTCGAATGTGTGCAACTGGAGGAAAGCCTGAAGCAGCGCTTCGGTCTCAGCCAGGCCGTGGTCGTGCCGTCGGCCGCCGATCGCAGCAATGCGCCACTGATGATCGGCCACGCCGCCGCCGCCTATCTGGCCGACAACGTCAATCCCGGCGACGTCATTGCGCTGGGCTGGGGCCGCACTCTGAAATTCGCCATCAACGAACTGCCCAGGCGACCGATCGCCAGGACCACGGTGGTCTCGATGCTCGGCGGCCTCACACACGCGCAGCCGCTCAACCCGACCGAGAGCGCCTGGGAATTCGCCGAAAAGATCGGCGCCGAATGCTACCTTTTGCCGGTGCCGGTCTATGCCGACAGGCCGGAGCAGCGCGATGCCTTCATGAGCCAGCGCAGCGTCCAGGACGTCGTCTTCCGGGCGCGGCGCGCCAACATCGCCGTGCTCAGCGTCGGTTCCTTCTCCAGCGACAGCCCGATCGCCAATTACGGCTTCATCAAGCCGAGCGAGCTCGAGGAATTGCAGGCGGCTGGCGCGGTTGGCGACATCCTCTGCCACTTCATAGACGCCGAGGGCCGCATCGTCGACCATGAGGTCAATCGCCGCGTCTGCGCCTATCCGCTGCAGGACCTTTCCGACATTCCGACCACCATCCTGGTGTCGGGCGGACAGGAGAAGATCGCCGTCATGCGCGCTGCGCTCGCCAATGCGGCGGTCTCGGTGCTGATCACCGATGAGGACGCGGCCAAGGGGCTGCTTAGTCGTTAGCCTTCCGCGACCTCGCCGAGCCTAGCGTGGATGTCGCGCGTCGCGTGATAGAGGTCGCGGTAGATCGCCTTGCGCGCGCGGTAGGCAGGCACCAGCGCCTCGACCGGATCGACCTGTCTTGCCGGTTGTGCCGCCATCGCCTTTGCCGCGTCTTCCGGCGAGGCGAACCAGCCGATCGCCGAGGCCGCCAGCATGGCGGCGCCCAGCGCCGCCGCCTCGTTGACCGGCGAGATGAAGAGCGGCCGCTCGAGCACGCTCGCCATGATCTGCATCAGCAGCGTGGAGTTGGTGCCGCCGCCTGCCGCGACCATCGCGCCGGCCTTGCCGGTCTGCTCTTCCATCGCGTCGGTGGCGATGGCCTGTTCCAGCGCGATGCCTTCCAGCACCGCGCGGAAGAGGTGCTTCGGCTCGTGGTCGAGCGACAGGCCGACGATCGCGCCGCGCGCGGCACCGTCCCAATAGGGGCTCATGACACCGGCCCAATAGGGCATGACGAGCAGGCCGTCGCTGCCGGGGGCAACGGTCATCGCCGCCTTTTCGAGCACGGCCGCCGAAGGCGCGCCGGTGGTGCGCACGATCCAGTCGACCAACTGCATGCCGGAGCGCAGCACGGTTTCCAGCATGAAGCCCGAGCCGGTCGGCGAAACCAGCGTGCGGAACGCGTCCGATGTCGTCACCGTGCCGGAATAGTTTCCGCTGACGACGCCGGAACCGAGCGAGAGATAGCTTTTGCCGGGACCGTAAACCCCCATGCCGAGGCCCATCGCCTGGCCGTCGCCAGCACCCGCCACGACCGGCGTGCCGGCCTCCAGACCGGTCGTCGATGCCATGCTTTCGGAAAGCGTGCCGCAGACCGCGCCTGGCGCTGTCAGTTCCGGCAATTGCTCCGCACGCAGGCCTGCCGCTTCGACCAGCCGCGGATGCCAGGCGCCGTACGCGATGTCGAGCAGGCCGAGCGGATCGGCACTTGCCGTGCTGGTGACGAGGCGCCCGGTCAGCCGATGGACGAAGAAGGCGTGTACGTCGACAAGCGCTGCCGCATTGGCGAGCGCCTGCGGCTTGTGCTCCATCAGCCAGGCAAGGGCGTAGAGCGCCGGCGTCGGGTCCGGCGGCTTGCCGCTCCAGTCGCGGATCGCCTCGCGGCCGAGCTCCTCCGAAAGCCGCGCCACCTGGCGGCGGGCGCGTTCGTCGAGCCACAATATGGCGGGGATAAGCGGCTTGCCGGCGCTGTCGATCAGCGTGAAGGTCTCGCGCTGGTGAGCGATCGCGATCGCCTTGACCCGCGCCGCGCCGACCTTGGCGGCGACCTGCTTCAGCGCCGACAGCAGCGCTGTCCACCAATGCTCGGCGTCCTGCTCGAAATGGCCGGGCGCCGGATTGGACAGCGGGTAGGTCTCGCGTGCCTGGAAGAATTCCGCGCCGTCGCGCGCGAAAGCGATCGCCTTCACGGCCGTCGTCGAGGCGTCGATCCCGATTACGACATCGTCCATCAAGCGGGGATCCGGAAGGTCAGTTTAGGCCGCGTTGGTTACGAACCGCCCGTCCGACTGGTCGAGACGACGGCGGATCTGGGTTATCACCATCGAATCGTCGGGTACACAATTTTCATAGGTCAGGAAGTCGCCGGCTTTGATCGGCTTCACCACCTTGGCGCGTTCTGCAAGCCCGATCGGCAACACGCCCTTGGCGCGCGCGTCTTCCCAGGTCATGGCGAAGCCGCGATAGTCGTTCTCGCCGATCATGCCGAGCGACTGCCCGGTGCCGAGATTGGTCTTGGCGACCGCCACCGCCTCCGCCACCGGATGGTCGAGAGGCTCCATGTCGGCGCGCTTGTAGACCACGGCGCGCGCCGCCGACAGCGGGACCTCGAGGCTGGTGAGATGATAGGGACGGAAGATCGTGAAATAGGGGCCCTTGCCGACCTTGAGGTCGATCATGCGCTCCAGGACCCGCGGATGCTTGGTTTCGATGATGCAGAACACGCCGGGCGCGACACCCTTGCCGATCGAATAGTCGACCACGCCCTTGCGGTGCAGCACGCCGCCGTCCTCGCGCGGGCAGAGCACGCTGGCCAGTTCCTCCAGCGTCGCCGTCGGGCCATGCATGCCCGGCACGTCGGGCACCAGGCCGGTGGCGTTGGCGATGGCCACCATCTCGATCGCCGTCTTCGAGCCGTCGACGAACTCGACCAGCATGCGCGCATTCATGTTGCGCTCGGCCGCTTCCTTCTCGTAGTCGGCCGGCACCGCGTCGATGTTCAGCGGATTGTTCTTGCCCTTGCCGGCGGCAACGATATTGAAGCCGAGGCTCTTGGCAAAGCCGATGATCTCCAGCGTGCAAGCCGGCTCGTCGCCGGCAGCACCGGTGTAGACGACGCCGGCCTTGCGCGCCTCTTCCTTCAGGAAGCGGCCTATAGTGATGTCGGCCTCGACATTGAGCATGACGATATGCTTGCCGTTCTTCATCACTTCGAGCGCGAACAGCGTGCCGATATTGGGATTGCCGGTGGCGTCGATGATGACGTCGATGCGGCCGGCGGCGGCGAGCGCATGCAGGTCCTCGGTGACGGCGATCTTGCCGGCCTCGATGGCGCGGTCGATGGCCGCCGCGTTGCTTGCCTGCACGATGTCGGAGCGGTCATGGCCGGCAAGAAGTGCCGCTTCGATCGCCGCCTGTGGCCGGACTTCCGAAATGGCGCCGATGCGCATGCCGGGCATAAGTGCTACCTGAACGACGATGTCCGTTCCCATCTGCCCGGCGCCGGCGAGACCGATCGTGATCGGCCCTTGTTTCTCAGCACGCTGCAGGAGTTCCGCTGCGAATTGCGGATGGGACATGTCGCTTCCTCCACTCATTGGCGCGCCGCCGCGCCGCGATCATCGTTTGAACATTCCTATTTCTATTTGAAAAATATTTCAACCCGCCATTTGAGTCCTGCCCGGGGGAAATCACTTCGATGTCGGCGGGGACAGCGCCCCCTCGGTCCCGCCGGACATCTCCCCCACAAGGACCCACAAGGGGGAGATCGGCTGTCGCGGCAGCTTTCGCTACCTTTCGATGCGCAGGAAGGGGCGGAGCGCCCAAGCTGCCAATCTCACCTCCAAGTGGGGGAGATGTCCGGCAGGACAGAGGGGGGCGCGAAGGAATGCTGCGGACGCTAAATAGGACTCAAAAATAGCCATCCGAAGCGGCCGTAGCCTCTTTCGGGATCTCCACCCCGTCGACGAGAATCTTGTCGACCAGCTCGTGATGAAAACACACCAGCCCCTTGATGCGCTCGGCCTCGTGCACCGGCTCGGGATAATACCAGACGAGGTTCTCGTGCCGCTTCTTTGGCGTCGTCACATGGTAGTAGTTGGAGATGCCCTTGTAGGGGCAGCGCGAGATGTAGCGGCTGGGCGTGAACATATCGAGCCTTGTATCCGAGATCGGCAGATAATGGCGCACCGGGTGTCCGGTCTCGAACAGGAACACGCCGCGCCGTGAGTCGGCGACCTGCTCGCCGTCGAGGATCACCTGCACGCGCCGCGAGGAGGGCAGGCAGTCGACGCGCCGGAACGGGTCGCGGGCATGGACGAAGATCTCTTCGTCCTCCTCCCACCAATGCGTCATCTTCGGCCAGTAGAAGGATATGTAGTCCGCAATCGGCGGGCAGCCCTTGACCGGATCGAGATAACGCCAGGCGCCATCCTCGACCAGCGTGATGCCGGTGTTCAGCGAATAATGCGTCGCGGTGCCTTTGAATGGGTCCTCCGTCGTCGTCCTGCTCGGCAGCAGAAACTCCTCGCGCACGTCGCTCATCGGGAAGTAGTAGACCGGCAGATGGTCGCTCTCATAAAACACCAGCCCTTTGGTGGTGTCGGCGACGATCATCGGCCCAACCTGCACGCGCAGCCGCTTGGGCGAGGGCATGGTGAAGGCGACATAGCCCGGTTCGAACTCATATTGCACGATACTGTCAAGCAGCGGGAAATGCGGCCCGCGGCCGCGCAAATGAGGCTTGCGAATGGTCGTCGTCCTTTCCTCGTCGTTCGCGGCCAAGCTCTTGCGCGCGATCATGATCAGCCTATCGATACCCGGTCGAGCAGCAGGCCGGCGGCGATCGGCGGCAGGCCGCCGACATTCTTGCGCACCGGCACCAAGAGGTCCGGGAAATAGCTGAAGATCACCGGCGTCTCGTCGAGCAGCAGCTTTTGGATATCGGACGCGGCCTTGCGCTGTGAATCGAGATCGAGCGCCTTGAGATAGCCGGTGACCAGCCCGTCATAGGCGGTGTTCTTGAAATGCGCCGCGTTCCAGGGGCCGTCGCTGACCAGCGGGCTTTTCAGGAACACATTCGGCACGCTGCGATGCGCGTAGTCGGTGATGCCGAGCGGGCTATCCAGCCAGTCCGACTGGCCGAACACCGCCTTGCCGTAATATTTGTCCTGGTCCTCGATGTTGAGCGAGATGCGCGCGCCGATCTCCTTGGCGAAGTTCTGGAAGAGCTGCGCGTAGCCCGGAATGTCGGAATAGCGCAGCGTCGTCAGCGTCATGTCGAAGCCGTTCGCGAGGCCTGCTGCTTCCATCAGCTGCTTGGCCTTGGCGATGTCCTGCGTGCGCTGCGCCACCGACTTGTCGGTAGCGGGGAAGGCCGGCGCGAACGGGCTGTCATTGCCGGTCGCCGCCATGCCGCGGCAGAGCCCGTCAACCAGCTTGGAGCGGTCGATGCACAAGGCCAGCGCCTGACGCACCCGCTTGTCGGTGAAGGGGGCCATATCGCAGCGCATGTGGAGCTGGCGATGCGCGGTCGAGGCGACGCGCAGCACGGTGATGTCCGGATTGCCGACCACCACCTGGCTGACGTCGAGCGGGATGGCGTCGAGCACGTCGACCTCGCCCGCTTGCAGCGCCAGGATGCGCGGCTGCACGTCGGCGTAGAACTTGAACTCGAGTCGGTCGGGCAGCGCCTTCTCGCCCCAGTAGTCGGGGTTGCGCACGAAGCTCGCGCCGACCTTCGGCGTATAGCTTTCGAGCCGGAACGGGCCGGTGCCTTCAAAGGTCCTCTCGTAGTCGCCCTTGTAGCTCGCCGGCAGGATGACGGCGTTGTAATTGTCGATCGACACCGAATAGGGGAAGCTGCCGTTCGGCGCATCGAGATGGAACTCGACGGTGTGGTCGTCGACCTTGCGCGTGCTGCCCTTCGACAGCAGGCCCTTGAATACCGACAGCGCATTGGATGCGCCGTTCGGATCGGCGAGCCGGTCGAAGGTCGCCACGACGTCGTCGGCCTTGAAGTCCTCGCCATTGTGGAATTTCACGCCCTTGCGCAGCTTGAAGGTCCAGACGCTGCCGTCGGCATTGGGCGACCAGCCTTCCGCCAGCACCGGTTTCAGCGTGAGGTCCGGCTGCGTCACGCACAGGAATTCGGCCGTCTGGAAGACGAGCTGGTAGCTGCCGCTGTCATAGAAAGTCACCGGGTCGATGGCGCCGCCGGGCACGGCGACGCCTGCACGCACCGTGCCGCCCGGCTTGCCCTCGGCGCGCGCTTCAGGGGCGCCAAGTCCGACCGCCGAGGCGATGCCGCCGAGGAAGGGCAGCGACAGGCCGAGCACGCTGCCATGGCGCAGAAATTCGCGCCGCCCGATCCTGCCGGCGAGCAATTCGTCGATAGCGGAATTTTCGATTGCGCTGAGATGTCTGCGAGCGGCGTCGATCGTCCTGAAATGCTTCGGCATGGTTGCATTCCTTGGCTGGCGTGGGGCTTTGTCATCTAGTTCATTGTTGACCGCGACCGAAAAGCGATATTTTTTGATGAAGGCCATCGGAATCTTCGATTGCCGCCGAGCCGAAAGCGAACGCCATGGATACCGAGAATCTGCGCAGTTTCCAGGAGGTCGCGGAGCATGGCAGTTTCACCGTCGCCGCCCACCGGCTGAACCTTGCCCAGTCCACCGTCAGCGCGCGCATTCGCGGCCTGGAAGAGCAGTTGGGGCGCAAGCTGTTCGTGCGCGACAGCGACGGCGTCACGCTGACGCCGGCCGGCCGGCAGTTCCTGCCGCATGCCTCCACGATCACCCGCACCTGGGAGCAGTCGCGCCAGGACATCGCGGTTCCCGATGGCTACGATACGCTGCTGAGGCTCACCGCTCCCGCCTATCTCTGGGACAGCATCACCTCGCCCTGGATCGACTGGATGCGGGCGAAGCGGCCGAACGTGGCGCTCAGGCTGGAAGGCAGCTTTCCGGATCTCGCAATCGACCAGATGGCCGAAGGCCTGCTCGACATCTGCATCCTCTATCTGCCCAAGCCCCATCCCGGCATCGTTTATGAGACATTGGCCGTCGATCAGGTGGTGCTCGTCCAGCATACGGCGCAGGCCGGGCCGTGGACACAGAATTACATCCTGATGGACTGGGGGCTGGAATTCCGCGTCGAGCACGACCGCGCCTTCGCCGGCATGGTGAAGCCGGCGATCTCGGCCGGGCTGGTGTTCATCGGCCTGCAGCATGTGCTGTCGCAACGGGCGGCCGCCTATCTGCCGCTGAGCGCCGTCAGCGCTCACATCGAGCGCGGCGAGTTGCGGCGCGTCGAGGACACGCCGGTGTTCCAGCGCCCGATTTACCTCGCATACCCGGAGAACCAGGCCTCGTCAGACACGCTGAATGTCGCGCTGGCAGGATTGCGAGGCCTGGCGCTGAACCTGACGACGGGCCAGGGGTTTGCCGAAGGCGACCGCGCCTTCAGCATGGCGGATCGGGCGTCAGCCTGATCTTTGTTACTCACGCCGGCTTGGCTGCTGCAAGCCCGGGCGTTTGCTCTGCCCAGGACAACAACGCATCCAGCGCCGGGCAGAGCGCCTGCCCCCATTCCGTAAGACAATACTCCACTTTGGGTGGCACCTGATGGTGGACGATGCGGCGCACGATGCCGTCGCTTTCCATTTGCCGAAGCTGCTGGATCAGCATCTTCTGCGACACGGCGGGAATCGCGCGCTCAAGGTCCGAAAACCGCAGGACCTGGCCTCCGAACAGGTGAAACAGGATCGTCAGTTTCCACCGGCCTTCGAGAAGCTTTAGGGCTTTCTCGACGCCTTCCGCCGCCGTTTCGCGGGTATGGCCGTGCGACTTACTTTCCGGTGGGTACCTTACTTTTCTGTCGGTTCTTGTCATTTCGACAGAATAGGGCGATCTAGATGGAGACACAACAAGATCAGGGGAATTGCCATGTCGGTCGCCCTGCCTGGGCCGATCGGGGCCTATTTTGCTGCCGATCGGAACGATGTCGATGTCGCCTTTTGCTTTACCGAAAACGCTGTCGTCGTGGACGAGCGGCAAATCCACTTGGGCCGCGAAGCCATACGCCGGTGGCGCGCGGAAGCTTCGAGGAAATACAGCTATGTCGCGGAGCCGCTTGCGGTAAGTGATGTGAACGGTCAGACCATGGTGACGGCACGACTGAGCGGGAACTTTCCCGGTAGTCCGGTCGATCTGCGTTACGCATTCGTCCTTGAGAAGGATCAGATCGCGCGGCTGGAGATCACGCTGTGAGCTTCGATCTTGGCCTCGGCGGAACACGCGCTCTGGTGACCGGTGGGACAAGGGAGATTGGGGCGGCCGTTGTCGACGCGCTCCACCAGGCGGGCGCGCGCGTCGTGACGACAGCGCGCAACGCACCGGCAATCTCGTCCCGGAATGTCAACTATATCGCCGCCGACATGACGACGGCCGAAGGCTGCGCCAAGGTGGTTGGAGGCGTGCTCGATCTGTTTGGCGGCGTGGACATCATCGTCCATGTGGTGGGCGGTTCATCCGCGCCGCCGGGCGGCTTTGCCGTCTTGGACGATGCGGAGTGGTTCAGGGAACTGGACCGCAACTTGATGCCGGCCGTCCGGGTGGACCGGGCGCTCCTGCCCGGCATGGTGGCGCAAGGGGCCGGCGTAGTCGTGCATGTCACCTCCATCCAAAGCCGCCTGCCGCTTCCGCAATCCACGACTGCCTACGCGGCCGTCAAAGCCGCTCTTTCGACCTACAGCAAGAGCTTGTCGAAAGAGGTCACGCCGAAAGGTGTTCGAGTGCTTCGGGTTTCACCCGGTTGGGTGGAGACGGAGGCTTCGGTTGCGCTGGCCACCCGACTGGCCACGCAGGCAGGCACCGATTACGAGGGCGGCAAGCAGATCATCATGGATGCGCTGGGTGGCATTCCGCTCGGCCGGCCGGCCAAACCGTCGGAGGTCGCCAATTTGATTGCCTTCGTGGTTTCCCCGCGTGCCGGAGCGGTGTCGGGCGCCGAATTCATCATCGATGGCGGCACCGTGCCGACCGTATAGTGCATCGTGCTCGCACGAGGCCCCGCCGCAGCCTGGCCGATTGCTCCTCACGCCGGTTGGGGGGCGATCGGCTTCGGCTTCTGCAGCCGTGCCAATTCCGCAAAAGGAATGTGGCAGCGGATCGTGTGCCCCGGTTCGGCCTCCGTCAACTCCGGCTCCTGCGTCTCGCAGATCGCGCCGATCTTGCGCGGGCAGCGCGTGTGAAAGACGCAGCCTGTCGGCGGGTTGGCCGCGCTCGGGATTTCGCCGTCGAGGCGGATGCGCGAGCTCTCCGTCCGGTCGAGTTTTGGCACGGCCGACAGCAGCGCCTCGGTGTAAGGATGGTGCGGGCGGGAGAAGACCGCTTCCGAGGGCCCGAACTCCATGATGCGGCCGAGATAGAGCACGGCGATCTTGTCGGACAGGTAGCGCACCACGCCGAGGTCGTGCGAGATGAAGATGTAGCTGACATCCTGCTTCGATTGCAGGTCGGCGAGCAGGTTGAGGATCGCCGCCTGCACCGACACGTCGAGTGCCGAGGTCGGCTCGTCGCAGACCACGATGCGCGGATCGCCGGCGAAGGCGCGCGCGATCGCCACGCGCTGCTTCAGCCCGCCCGAAAGCTGCCGCGGCTTGACCGCGAGATGGCGGTCGGTGAGGCGCACCGAGCGGACAAGCTCTTCGAGCCTGGTGTCCAGCGTCTTGCCGGTGAGCCCGCCAAGCCGCTTCAAGGCGCGGCTGAGGATGTGCCGGATCGAATGCGAACGGTTGAGCGCCGAGTCCGGGTTCTGGAAGACGATTTGCACCGCCTTGACCTGATCCTCCGAACGGCTGGCAAGCCGCGGCGCCAATTCCCTGCCTTCGAGCTCGATGCTGCCGCCGTCGTCCGGCGGCACGAGGCCGAGCAGGAGCCTGGCGAAGGTGGTCTTGCCGCTGCCGGATTCGCCGACCAGCCCTAGCGTCTCGCCGGGCCTCAGGCTGACCGAGACATCCTTCACCGCCCGCAGCGGACGGCCATGGCTGGCATAGGTCTTGTTCAGCCCCTCGACCCGCAGCACGGGTGGCGCCTGCTTGGGCGCCACGGCAGGAATCTCGGCGGGCGTGGCGCGCGGTAGCGACTGCGCCTTGTCGTGATAGTGGCAGCGCGACAGCCGGCCTTCACCCAGATCGTAAAGCGGCGGCGGCTCGCTGCGGCAGCGCTCCGTCGCCAGCGCGCAGCGGTCGGCGAAGGCGCAGCCGACGATATTGGCGCCGATGCCGGGCAGGAAGCCGGGGATGGTGTCGAGCCGGCCCTGGTCCTTGCGCTGGCCTCCGCGCGGCAGGCAGCGCAGCAGCGCCACCGTGTAGGGATGGCGCGGGTCGTTGAACACGTCCTTGGTCGAGCCTTCCTCGACCAGCATGCCGGCATAGAGCACGCCGACCCGGTCGCACATGTTGGAGACGACGGCGAGGTTGTGGCTGATGAACAGGATCGATGCCGACAGCTCCCTTCTCAGTTGGGCGATCAGGTCGAGCACTTCGGCTTCGACCGTCGCGTCGAGGCCGGTCGTCGGCTCGTCGAGGATCAGCATCGATGGGTCGTTGGCCAAGGCCATGGCGATCGCCACGCGCTGCTGCATGCCGCCGGACAACTGGTGCGGATAGCGCTGCATGACGCTCACCGGATCGGAGATGCGCACAAGGTTCAGCATCGCGATCGCCTTGTCGCCCGCCGCCTGTCCCGAGATGCCGGCAAGCTCGAAAATCTCGGTCAGTTGCCGTCCGATGCGCAGCGACGGGTTCAGCGCCTTGCCGGGATCCTGGTAGACCATCGACACGCTTTCCGCGCGGGCGCGCCGCAGCGCCTCGGCGTCGAGCTTCATCACATCCTTGCCGTCGAGCGCGATCGAGCCGCCGGTGATCGAGCCGTTGCGCGGCAGGTAGCGCACCACCGACAGCGCCGCGGTGGATTTGCCGCAGCCGGATTCGCCGACCAGTCCGTAGGCTTCGCCGCGGCCGATGGTGAAGCTGACATTGCGCAGCACCGCCCGGTTGCGACCGCCGACGCGATAGGCGACCGAGAGATCGTTGAGCTCGAGCGCGTTCGTGTCAGTCATTGAACGCTCCATGGACGCCGTCGGCCACCAGGTTGACGCCGATCACCAGCGAGGCGATCGCCAGCGCGTCGAACAGCACCGTCCACCAGAAGCCGCCGCCGATCATGCCGTAATTGCTGGAGATCGAGAGCCCCCAGTCGGGCGAGGGCGGCTGGATGCCGAAGCCCATGAAGGAGAGCGTGGCGACGGCGAAGATGGCGTACCCGAGCCGCACCGTCGTCTCGACCAGGATCGGCGGGATGACGTTGGGCAGGATCTCGACGAACATGGTATGCAGCGCGCCTTCGTGGCGCAGCTTTGCCGCCGCGACATAGTCGAGCTCGCGTTCGGCGAGCACCGCCGAGCGCACGGTGCGGGCGATGATCGGCGCGAAGCTCAGGCCGATGACGACGATGACGGTGATCTTCGAGGTGCCGAGCGCGACGATGGCGAGCAGCGCGATGATCACGACCGGGATCGCCATGAAGGCTTCGAGGACACGGCTGACGATGTCGTCGACGATGCCGCGGAAATAGCCGATCAACAGGCCGAGCGCGGTGCCGGCGACGGTCGCGAGCAAGGTGGCCAAAGGCGCCACCGTCAGGATGTCGCGTGAGCCGACGATGACGCGCGAGAAGACGTCGCGGCCGATCTGGTCGGTGCCGAACCAGTGCTCGGCCGAGGGCGGCGCCAGCGCGTTGATGATGTCGTCGGCGAGCGGGTCGTAAGGCACGAAATGCTCGCCGAACAGCGCGCAGACGATCCAGAACAGGACGATGCCGAGCCCGGTCAGGAAGGTGCCGGACCGCAACAGCGAGTGCAGCACCTCGCCCCATGGACCTCGCCGTGAAGCGGCGTCGGGTGCGGGAACGTTCGCGGGAGTGTCCGTCGCGCTCATTGCTCTGCTCCCAGCCGGATGCGCGGATTGAGCACGGAATAGAGGAAGTCGGCGACCAAAGTAGCCACCGCATAGACGATGCCGATGGTGAGGATGCCGGCCTCGAGCATCGGGAAATCCTTGCCGCGCGCGGCGGTGAAGATCAGCGAGCCGATGCCCTGGTAGCGGAACAGCGTCTCGATCACGACCAGCCCTCCGATCAGATAGCCGGTCTGCGTGGCGATGACGGTGATGGTCGGTAGCAGCGCATTGCGCAGCACATGCCGCCAGATCACCGTGCGCCACGGCAGGCCCTTGAGCACGGCGGTGCGCGTGTAGTCGGAATCGAGCGCCTCGATCATGCCGGACCGCGCCATGCGCGCGATATAGCCGAACAGCACCAGAAACAGCGGCAGCGACGGCAGGATGAGATAATAGAGCTGGGTGAAGAAGCCGGCGCCTTTCGGCCAGGCCGCGGCGATCGGCAGCCAGCGCAGCCAGACGCCGAAGATCAGGATCAGGATGATGCCGGTGACGAATTCGGGCAGCACCGTCACCGACAGGCCGCCGAGGCTGATGATGCGGTCGAGCGGCCGGTTGAGGTTGAGCGCCGCGATGACGCCGCCGAGGATGCCGATCGGCACCACCAGCACGAAGGCGACAAGCGCCAGCTTCATCGAATTGCCGAGCGCGTCGACGACGAAGGGCGCCACCGGCGCGCGGAAAATGTAGGACGTGCCCATGTCGCCATGCAGGAAATTCCAGATCCAGCTGCCGTATTGGACGAGCAGCGGCCGGTCGACGCCGAGCGAGTGGTTGAGCGCGTCGACGGCGCGCTGATCGGCGAACGGTCCAAGGATGGCGCGCCCGACATTGCCGGGCAGCACCTGGCCGCCGAGAAACACCATGACGCTGAGCAGGAACAGCGTGATGAGCGACAGGGCGAGGCGCCGGACGAGGAAAGCGAGGATGGCGAATACTCCTATTGGAGCCGGCTCTCCGTGGAGAGCCGGCCGTCAGGGATAAGCTTGTTCGCTCTCGTCAGGCTTTCGAAGCCTTTTCGAGGAACAACTGCGACATGGCGGTGGGCTGCACGCCCGCCACGCCTTTCGCCGTCGCCGTCAGGTAGTCGTAGAAATAGCCGAAGATGACCGGCGTTTCCTCGAGCAGCAGCTTCTGGATCTTGCCGGCGGTGGCTTTCTGCGCCTCGAGGTCGAGGGCCGCGATATAGCTCGTCGCCAGCTGGTCATAGTCCTTGTTCTTGAAGTGCGCCGCGTTCCAGGTGCCGTCGCTCTTCAGCGGCGCTGCGAGATAGACATTCGGCACGCCGCGGTGGCCGTAGTCGGTGATGCCCATCACCGAATCCAGCCAGTTCGACTTGCCGAACACGGCATCGCCGTAATAGGCGCCCTGGTCGAGGATGTTGAGCTCGAGCTCGATGCCGATCTCCTTGACCCAGTTCTGGACGAGCTGCGCGTATTCCGGGATTTCGAGATAGCGCTCGGTGGTCAGCGTCACCTTGAAGCCCTTGCCGGCGCCCGCCGCTTCCATCAGCTGCTTGGCCTGCGCGATATCCTGCTCGCGCTGCGGCACGCTGGCGTCGGTCGACGGATAGACGCCCGCGAACGGGCTGTCGTTGCCTTCCTGGGCGCGGCCCTTCATCAGGCCGGCGACGAGCTTCTTGCGGTCGATGCTGAGCGCAATCGCCCGGCGCACGCGCGGATCCTTGAACGGATCGGAATCGCACTGCATGTGCAGCTGCTGGTGCGCCACCGACTTCAGGCTGATGATGGAGACGTTCGGATCGTTGAGCAGGCCGACGCCGGCCAGCACCGGCATCTGGTTGATGATGTCGATCTGGCCGCCCTGCAAGGCAAGGATCTGGGCCTGCATGTCGGAAAAGAAGGTGAACTCGGTGCGTTCCGGCAAGGCCTTCTCGCCCCAGTAATCCTCGTTGCGCACGAAAGAGGCGCCGACCTTGGCCGTGTATTTTTCGAGCTTGAACGGACCCGTGCCGTCGAAGCTTTGCTCGTAGCCGCCCTTGTAGCTCGCCGGGATGATGACGGCGTTGTAGTTGTCGGACGACACCATGTAGGGGAAGTTGCCGTTCGGTGCGTCGAGGTGGAACTCGACCGTATAATCGTCGACCTTCTTGGTCGCGCCCTTCTTCAGGATGCCGTTGAACACCGACAGCGCGTTGGACGAGTTGGCGGGGTCGGCGAGACGGTCGATGCTGGCCACCACGTCGTCGGCCTTCATCTCGCCGCCGCTGTGGAACTTGACGCCCTTGCGCAGCTTGAAGGTCCAAACCGTGCCGTCGGCGTTCGGCTTCCAGCTTTCCGCCAGCGCCGGCTTCAGCACCAGGTCGGGACCGTCGATGCAGAGGAATTCAGCGACCTGCTGCAGCACCAGCAGACCGCCGGCGTCGGCGATGGTGACCGGATCGATCGCGGCGGACGGCACGTTGCTGCCGACGCGGATGGTGGCGCCGGGCGCCCCTTGCGCGCGGGCAAGCGAGGGCGCGGCGCCGAAGCCCGCCGCCATGCCGATGCGGCGGAGAAGCGGCAGCGACAGGCCGAGCAGGCTGCCGTGGCGGACGAAATCGCGGCGGCTGACGCGGCCGTCGACCAGGCCGTCGATGAGATGATTTTCGAGCGGCGTGCGGTTGCGCCTGATGAGATCGAGAATGCGATAGTTCTTGCTCATGGGTTTAAACCCTTCCCCAGTTTTTGTGGTTGGCGAGTGCATTCCGGTTGACGAATTCCGTGGAGTTCTCCTGTCCCGGCCGTCGTCAACAATTTCAGTTGGTCGAACTCTAGCATGCAGTTTGGTCTGGTCCATCCGCTCCTTGAACCGGGAAGGTCAGATTTTCTTGATGCATGCCTTGTTCGGTCTTGCGGCCCAATCGAAATCGGGCCGCTTCATCTACCCGGTCTGTCGCCTCCTTTCTTCACGTCCGCCCGGTGCAATGCGGCCGGCCTTCATCTCAGCCGACCTCGAAGAAGGGCTTGCCGAGCAGGTCGGGGTCGACGTCGATACCGAGGCCGGGCCCATCGGGGATGCCCATGCGGCTGCCCGTCACCGGCGGCTTGTTGGAAGCGGTGCGCACCGTCACCCATTCGTGGAAGGCGATGGCGTGCAGCCGGCGCTCCTCCGGCGTCGACAGCGACAGATGCGCCATGGCGGCGGTGTCGATCTCGGCGCCGCCGGTATCCTCGACCGTGATCATGAAACCGAGATCGACCGCAACGTCACGGATCAACCGGGTCTGCGTCACGCCGCCCAGCCGCGAGATCTTCAGCGTCAGCCCGTCGGCCGCGCCGCGGCGATGGATCTCCAGCATCTCCTGCAGCGAGGTGACGGATTCGTCGAGCACCATCGGCTTGTCGAGCATGCGGCGCACCGACATGTTCTCCTCTATCGTCGTGCAGGGCTGCTCGAACGTGTAGTCGATGCCGCGCGTGGCGTCGGCGAACTGGCGCGCCTGGTAGGGTGTCCAGCCGGCATTGGCGTCGCAGAAGATCACGGTGCCTTTCGGCACGGCCGCGGCGACCGCGGTCACCCGCTCGATGTCGTCACGCACATTGCCGCCGACCTTGACCTGCAGCCGGTGGTAGCCTTCCGCGACGATGCGTTTGGCAAGCGCCGCCATCTGATCGACCGTGCCGTGCGTGACGACCCGGTAGAGTTCCGCCGTCTCGCTCTCGCGGCCGCCGAGCATCGTCACCAGCGGCACGTCGGCCGCGCGTGCCGCCAGATCCCAGCAGGCCATGTCGAGCGCGGCCTTCACGTAGGGATGGCCCTTGAACACCGTGTCCATCAGCCTGACGATGCCGGCCAGTCCGCGCGGATCGTGGCCGATGAGATGCGGCGCGATCTCCGGCACGCCCGCGCGCGTTCCCGCCGGAAACGCGGCCGAATAGAAATTGCCGAGCGGCGCCATCTCGCCCCAGCCGGTCACGCCGCTGTCGGAGGTGATGGCGACGATCACCGCGTCGAAACAGTCGGCGACCCGCCCCTTGGACATGCGGTAGGGCCCGTCGACGAAGGGCTGCACGACATGATAGGCCTTGATGCTCTTGATCTTCACGTTGCTGTCCGTTGTCCGCGAGTGGGTCAGTTCTTCGAGGCGCGCTTTTCGAGGCCGCGCGCATAGGCAAGAAGCTCTTCGAAATCGCCGTCGATATGCTCGCGCGCATGCCGCTGGGCGGCGCGCATGTCCGAGCCCTTGAGCAGCGCCACATAGGTTTCGTGCAGGTCCTCGGACGGCACTGGCTCGTTGCGCGCGCGCTGATGCAGCGCGAAATACATCTGCAGCCGGCTGGTCAGCCGCTGCCAGGTCTCCAGCAGCACCGAATTGTCGGCCCACTCGTAGATCAGCCCGTGCAGCCGCAGCGCCGTCTCGATCTGGCGCGTGGTGTCGAGCGCCCGCGTCGCCTGCTTGACCGCTTCATGGCGACGGTCGAGCTCGTCGAAGAAACGCTGGTCGCGCTGCGGCCAGGCGAGCTCGATGGCGAATTCTTCCAGCACCTTGTTGAGGGAATAGGCGTCGATGATGTCCTTGGCGGTGACGTCGATCACGAAGGTCCCGGCATAGGGGATGCTGGTCAGGATGCCTTCCTGCACCAGCTCGCGCATGGCCTCGCGCAGCGGCGCGCGGCTCACCCGCATCTGTTCGGAAATCCTGAGCTCGTTGAGCTTCTGCCCGGGTTCCAGCTGGCCCGTCAGGATGGCGCGCCTGAGCAGCGCGACGATCTCCGCCCTGCGCGTCGTATCCGCGATCGGACTGAAATCCAGCTTCGCCATGTGTCCCTCCGGATGGACCGGCTGCAAGACAAGCAGATTGTCGACAATCCGACAAGGGGCGGCGATCGATTTTTTGCTGATTGCGGCGCGCAAAGAAAAACGGCGCCCTCGGCGTGGGAGCCGAGGGCGCCGTCGGACCGGGACTGATGGGGGTTATCAGCTGGCCGGTTTCGGTTGCGGCAAGGGAGAAACCGGCATTCCGGGTCCGATCTTCTGCAAATTGCCTGTGATCACCTGGTCGCTCTCGGAGATGCCGGAGGTGACGGAGATCAGGTCGCCGTCGGTCGGCCCGAGCGAGACCAGCTTCTGGTCCACGGTGTTGCCCTTGCCGAGCACGTAGAGGTATTTGCCGAGCTGGCTGGAGCCCAGCGCCACCTGCGGCACCATCAGCGTGTTGGGCTGCTCCTTCACATGCAGCCGCACGCGCACATATTGGCCGGGCAGCAGCCTGAACTTGGCGTTGCCGATCGTGGCGCGGGCGGTGATCGTGCCGGTCGAATGGTCGATCGTGTTGTCGATGAAGGTGAGCTGGCCCTTCTGGCTTGGCTCGGTCTCGCCTGGCAGAAGCACGTCGACCGCGATCGGGCCGGCCGCCTTCGCTTCCTCGATCTGGACCAGGTCGGTCTCGCTTGGATTGAAGGTGACGTAGATCGGGTCGAGCTGCACCAGCGTGTTGAGCACCGTGCCGGCGACGCTGACCAGCGTGCCGACCGAGGCCTGGTTGCGGCCGATGCGTCCCGGGAACGGCGCCTTGATTTCGGCATAGCCGAGATTGAGCTCGGCCGTTCGCACCGCCGCCTTGTCGAGCAGCAGCGCCGCTTCGGCTCCGCGCAAGGTGCTGGTGCGCTGGTCGAAACTGTCCTTGGCGAGATAGCCGCTCTTGGCGAGCTCGCTGCCGCGGCCGAGGTTGGAGCGCGCATAGTCGAGCGTCGCCGTGTCGCGCTCGACCTGGGCCTTGGCCTGGTCGAGCGCTGCCTGATAGTCCTCGGGTGCGATCTTGTAGAGCAGGTCGCCCTGCTTGACGTCGCTGCCGTCCGCCGCGGTCTGCTCCTGCAGATAGCCCGGCACGCGCGCCTGCAGCGTGATGCTGCGGATCGGCTCGACGCGTGCGGCGTAGTCGAGATAGATTGGCAGCGTCTTCTTGACGACGTTCACCACCGGCACCGGCATGACGAAGGCCTTGGGCGCGGGTGCGGCACCCGCCGTGCTGGCGTTGAGGCTGAGATTGCCCATGTCGAGCAGGTGGACGCTTGCCACCGAGATGGCGCCCAGCGCGACGGCCGTTCCTAAAGCGATTTTCCATTTACGCATGTTGGTCTCCAATCCTATTCGGCCGCATCGGCGAGCCGCACTGGCTCGGCGGTCGGTTCAATCTCTTGTTGGTGCGGGGCATACTGATGCCCCGCGGCAGGTTCGTTCTCGCCGCCGCGCTCGCGCAGCTTCTCGATGACCGCGTAGAAGACCGGCACGAAGACCAGCGACAGGATGGTTGCCGCCACCATGCCGCCGAAGACGGTGGTGCCGATCGACTGCCGGCTGGCGGCACCCGCGCCCGTCGCGAACATCAGCGGCAGCACGCCGAGGATGAAGGCAAAGGCCGTCATCAGGATCGGCCGCAGCCTCAGCCGAGCGGCCTCCATCGCTGCCTCGACGATGGTCAGGCCTTCCTCGCGCCGCCGCCTGGCGAACTCGACGATCAGGATCGCGTTCTTCGCCGCCAGGCCGATCAGCATGACGAAGCCGATCTGCGAGTAGACGTCGATCTGCATGCCGCGCAGCAGGAGCACGACGAAGGCGCCGAACAGAGCGAGCGGGACGGCAAGCAGCACCATGAAAGGCATGGCAAAGCTTTCATATTGCGCCGCCAGGATCAGGAAGACGAAGACGATCGCCAGCCCGAACACGACCGAGGCGATCGAGCCGGCCTTGAGCTCCTGATAGGTGATGCCGGTCCACTCATAGCCGAAGTCCCTCGGCAGCACGTTTGCCGCCGCCCGCTCCATCGCCGCCACCGCCTGTCCGGACGAGAAACCCGGAGCGGCGCCGCCATTGATGAGAGCCGAGGCATTGTTGTTGTAGTGCGGTACGGTCTCCGGACCGACGATCGGCATCAGCTTGCCCAGCGTGCTCAGCGGCACCATGCCGCCCGACGCGTTGCGCACATAGAGCCGCGAGATGTCGTTCGCGTTTCCGCGCGCGTCCTTGTCGGCCTGGATGGTCACACGGAAGGTGCGGCCGAACAGGTTGAAGTCGTTGACGTAGAGCGAGCCGAGATAGATCTGCAGCGTGTTGAACACGTCGGGCAGGTTGAGGCCGAGCAGCTTCGCCTTGTTGCGGTCGAGGTCGTAGTTGAACTGTGGCGTCGAGGTCGAGAAGGACGAGAACAGCTGCTGCGGGTTGAGCTCGGGCTGCTTGCGCGCCTCGGCGATCAGCGCCTGTGTGACCTCGTTCAGCGCCACGCTGCCGCGGCCCGAGAGGTCTTCCACCTGGAACTCGAAGCCGCCGGTGGTGCCGAGGCCCGGGATCGAGGGCGGATCGAAGGACAGTGCGAAGGCTTCCGGGATCTGCAGCAGCTTGTTGCGCACGTCAGCGACCAGCTTCGAGGCGTTCTGGTCTGGCCCGCGTTCGTCCCACGGCTTCAGGATGGCGAACTCCACCGCCGAATTCGACTGCGCGGCGCTGGTCAGGAAGTTCAGGCCGCTGATCGAGCCGACGATGTCGACGCCGGGCGTGTTCTGCAGGACGTCGCGCGCCTTCTGCGCCACCGCGTCGGTGCGCTCCAGCGACGCGCCGTCCGGCAGCTGGATGACGACGAAGAAATAGCCCTGGTCCTCGACGGGGAGGAAGGTCGAGGGCAGCTTCTGCCAGACGAAGTAGGTGGCGACTAGGCCTGCCGCGAACAGGCCGAGCATGGCCCAGCGCAGCTTGATCAGGATGCGCACGCCATGGGCATAGGCATGCGACAGCCAGTCGAAGCCGGCATTGAACCAGCGGAACAGGAAGAACTGCGTCTCGCCGCGATGGCGCAGGAACGCGGCGCTCAGCGCCGGGCTCAGCGTCAGCGAATTGAAGGCAGAGATGCCGACCGAGATCGCGACGGTGAGCGCGAACTGGTTGTAGAGCCGCCCCGAAACGCCGGGAATGAAGGCGACTGGGATGAACACCGCCCCGAGCACCGCGGTAGTGGCGATGATCGGCCCGGTCACCTCGGCCATGGCCGCGCGCGTCGCGGCGAGCGGCGCGAGGCCGGCTTCGAGCTGTCGCTCGACGTTCTCGACCACGACGATGGCGTCGTCGACGACGAGGCCGATCGCCAGCACCATACCGAGCAGGGACAGCATGTTGAGCGAGAAGCCCAGCATGTACATCACCGCCAGCGTCGCTATCAGCGACACGGGGATGGCGATGGTCGGGATGATGGTGGTGCGCCAGCTCTGCAGGAAGATGAAAACCACCGCCACGACCAGCACCAGCGCCTCGCCGAGCGTGATCAGCACGTCATGCATCGAGGCCGAGACGAAGCGCGTCGTGTCGTAGTGCATGGCGTAGCTGACGCCCTTCGGGAAGCGCTGCGAAAGCTCCTGCATCTTGTCCTTGACCCGCTGCTGCAGGTCGAGCGCGTTGGAGCCGGGCATCTGGTAGACGGCGAGCACCACCGTCGGATCCTTGCCGAAGAAGGCGGACGAGGAATATTGCAGCGCGCCGAGCTCGATGCGCGCGACGTCGCGCAGCCGCACCAGCGAGCCGTTCTGCGAATTGGCGCGCACGACGATGTCGCCGAATTCCTTCGGATCGCTCAAACGGCCGACCGCGTTGACCTGCATTTCGAAGGCGGTGCCGGCCGGCGCCGGCGACTGGCCGATCTTGCCGGCCGCCACCTGCACGTTCTGCTCCGAAATGGCGTTCTGCACGTCGACGGCGGTGATGCCGAGATTGGCCAATTTGTCCGGGTCGAGCCAGACGCGCATCGAATAGCGGCGCTCGCCGAAGATCTGCACGTCGCCGACGCCGGGCAGCCGCTTCAGCGGGTCGACCACCTGCAGATAGGCGAGATTGCTCAGCGCCACCGGGTCTACAGAGCCGTCCGGGGAGGTGAGGTCGACGATGAGGACGAAGTTAGGGTTCTGCTTTTTGATCGTCACGCCGCCCTGGTTGACGATGGCCGGCAGGGAGGATGCGGCCTGCGAGACGCGGTTCTGCACGTCGACGGCCGCGGTGCTCAGCGGGTAGCCGACATCGAAGGTGATGGTGATGGTCGAGGAGCCGTCATTCGAGCTCGTCGACGACATGTAGGTCATGCCCTGCACGCCGTTGATCTGCTGCTCGAGCGGCGTGGTGACCGTATCGGCCACGACTTGCGCGCTGGCGCCGGGATAGTGGGCGCTGACCACGACTTGCGGGGGCGTGATGTCGGGGAACTGCGAGACGGGCAGCAGGAAATACGCGATCGCGCCGGCGAGCACCATGATGATGGCGATCGCCGACGCAAAGATCGGGCGGTGGATGAAGAAGTTCACCATGACGCGGATGCCTCGCCGAATGGTTTTGCAAAATGGCGCAGGCGTCGGGACCGGCCGGAGCCGGAGTCTTGCAGGAAGGACGGCAGCACACCGTCCGGCGCCTGGTCTGCCGCGCGCGAGCGCAGCATCCGTTCGAAGGCTTTGGGATCGATCCCGTCAGCCTTCATCACCAGCCGGATCATCGGATCCCGGATGGCTTCGTCGATCGTCAGGTCTTTATGCTTTTGCATAGGAGAAGCTCCTTGCTTGCGGCTCGCATCGCATGATCACGAACCGTTTTCTCGATTTCACCGGCCGAAGCCGCATGACGGGCAGAGTTCTGTCCCCATCTCGCTCTGGCAGGGCCTATCGGTGAAACCCTTGTCGTTGACGCGGAGCGATATAGGTGTTACCAGTAAGTAACATCTGGAAGTTACAGATCGGTAACACCCTAGTCAAGAGGTGTGCCGGGGTTTTTTGGAAACGAAAGGAGAGCATGATGACAGACGGCGTCGTGGAGCGCTCCCGCCCACGGGATCGGATCCTGGAGACGGCGCAGGACATGTTCCACAAGCACGGCATCAAGGGTGTTGGCGTCGACGCCATCACCGAGGCTGCCGGCACCAACAAGATGACGCTCTATCGTCACTTCGAATCCAAGGACGAGCTGATCATCGAATGCCTGCGCGCGACGGCGGCGAAGGCGTCGAGGATCTGGGACGAGTTCGAGGCCGAGCACCCTGGCGACAAGCTCGCCCAGCTTCATGCCTGGGTTCACAGGGCTTCGGAACTGCTCAGCGCCGACAGCCGCGGCTGCGACATGGCCAATGCCGCCGTCGAGCTTAGCGAGAGCGATCACCCGGCCAGGCGCGTCATCAAGGAACTGAAGGAAGCCCAGCGCGAAAAGCTCGTGGCGCTCTGCCGGGATGCTGGCATCGGCCAGTCCGAGCTGCTCGCCGACACGCTGTCGCTGCTGCTCGAAGGCGCGCGCGTCTCGATGCAGAGCGTCGGCGCCGAAGGTCCGAGCGCGCAGTTCGTGCGTATGGCCGAGAGCCTGATCGCGTCGTTCAGGGCGCGCTGAAGAGACAGCGCGTCTGTTCCTGCTTCATGCGGGCAAAGAAAAAGCCCGCTGCCGGGAGGAGGAGGCAGCGGGCTTCGATTTCGAATACGGCACGGGAGGAGGTGTACCGCATTCATCGTCGGTGTCTGGGAGGAGGAAGACATCCGACATGCTGTTAATTACAAGTTGCCTAACGATTCGGCAACCGCAAAACGTGCATAGCTGGTGTGCAGAATTGCCGCACCACCCGCCAATCCTCTGACAAATCGGGAAAAAGCCGGCTTGCTTCGGCGCGCTAACTCATTGAACTGGCACGTTTTCCTTGAAGATCAGCCGCGGCTCGATGAATTTCTTCGTCAGGTAAGGCGCCGATGAGGCGATCGAGCCGAGCAGCCGGATCACCGACTGCTCGGCGATCAGCCTTGCATTCTGGTCGATGACGACGTCGGCGAGGTCGTCGACGAGATAGCGGCGCGTTTCCTTCGTCAGGTCGTGGCAGATGAAGACCGGCTTCTTGCGCGGTTTTGCGTCGAGCAAGGCCTTTGCCACACCCGAGCGTCCGGCGCCGACGCAATAGATGCCGAGCAGTTCCGGTTCGTTGTGCAGCGCCTTCATGGTCGCACTGTAGCTGGCGTCCGGCTCGTCGTTGATCTCGACGGCGCTGGAGACGGTAAGATCGGGAAACTCTTCGGCGAGCACCGAACGGAAACCCATCTCGCGCTCCTCATGGCCGCGATAGGAGCGCGAGCCGACCACCATCGCCAGATGTCCGGTCCTGCCGCCGAGGAAGCGGCCCATCAACAGCGCCGCCGTGCGCCCGGCGACCCGGTTGTCGATGCCGACATAGGCCGAGCGAGGTGCTGCCGGCACGTCCGAGACCAGCGTCACCAGCCGGATGCCGGCCTCGACCAGCTCGCGCAAAATGTTGCGCGTGCGCGGATGGTCGACGGCAATGACGCCGACGCCATTGGCCTTGAGCGAGAGGTTCTCGACCGCGCCCTGCAGCGCGCCCGGCGAGATGCCGGCGAGGTTGTGGATGCGGCAGGAGGCGACCAGCGGCAGCCGCGCGGCATAGTCCTCGATGTGATGGGCAAGATCGGCCATGAAGGCGTTGCTGCCGATCGGCAGGAAGAATTCGAGATGCGCCGGCTTCGACGGCAGCACCACTTGGTCGAGCGTCGGCAGATAGCCGAGCTGCTTTGCCGCCTCCATGACACGCTGGCGGTTGGCGGCGCTTGCGCCCGGCCGGTTGTTGAGCACCCTGTCGACCGTTGCGGTCGACAGGCCGCAACTCCTGGCGATGTCGGCTACGGTGGCTTTCATGAGTCCAGTCATAGGATGGGATGCGAGCCCCCTGTTAGACCTGATCAACGTCAGGCCAAATCAACGCCAGGGCAATTCAGCCATGCGGCCGTGGGCCATCGGAAATCGCGTCGCGGATCTCCTTGTCGGACATACCGGTGATGATCCGTTCGACCTCGGCCACCGTGGTGTTTTTCGGATCGATGTCGTCGGCCACCACCTTGCCGCGGCGCATCACCACGATGCGGTCGACCACCTGGAACACGTGATGGATGTTGTGGGCGATGAAGATGCAGGAGTGACCGGAATCGCGCGCGCTGCGCACGAAGCTCAAGACGCCTTGCGTCTCGGCGACACCGAGATTGTTGGTCGGCTCGTCGAGAATGATGAGGTCGCTGTCGAAATGCATGGCGCGCGCGATCGCCACCGCCTGCCGCTCGCCGCCGGAGAGCGAGCCGATCGGCGTCGTCGGCGGGATGTTCTTCGAGATGCCGACCTGCTTCAGCAGGTCGCGCGCCACCGTGTTCATGGCTTCTTGGTCCATGCGGTTCAAAAAGCGCGGCGGCTTAATCGGCTCGCGGCCGAGGAACAGGTTGCGGGCGATCGACAGCTGCGTGACGAGTGCCGAGTCCTGGTAGATCGTCTCGATGCCCTCGGCGATGGCATCGCTGGTGCTGCGGAAATTCACCTTCTTGCCGCGCACGAAGATGTCGCCGCTGGTCAGCGGCACCGCTCCCGACAGCACCTTGATCAGCGTCGACTTGCCGGCGCCGTTGTCGCCGAGCAGGCCGACGATCTCCCTTTCGTTGACGTGGAAGTTGGCGTCCACCAGCGCCTGTACGCGCCCGTAGGACTTGCGGATGTTTGTCATGCGGATGAGCGGTTCGGCCATGGTTCACGTCCCTGCCTGGTGCCGGCGTTCGAGCCATGAATGCAGCGCCATCATGCCGAGGATGATCGCGCCGATGAAGATGTTGTAGGCGAGCCCCGGCACGCCGATCAACACGATGCCGTTGCGCATGACCCGCAGGATCAGGATGCCCAGCACCGTGCCGACTATGGTGCCGCGTCCGCCGGTCAGCGCCGTGCCGCCGATCACCACCATGGCGATGACCTCGAGCTCGTAGCCGGTGCCGCTGTTGGGGTTGGCGGCCGAGGTGCGCAGCGAGGAGATGACGCCGGCGAGCGAAGCCATCACCGCCGACAGGACGAACAGGCCGACCTTGACGCGGTTGACGTTGACGCCGCGCGCCCGCGCAGCATTGGGATTGCCGCCCGCAGCCTGGATCCAGTTGCCGGTACGGCTTTGCGTCAATACGTAGCCCAGCACGATCGCAGCGCCGATGAACCAGAACAGCGATGCATAGATGCGGAACGGCCCGATGTAGAAGTCGCCGACCAGGATGTCCGCTAGCCAGCTGCCCTCGGCGCTCCAGGTGCGCTGCGGAAAGCCGTCGGTGACGAAGAGCGCGGTGCCGCGCACCACCAGAAGCATGCCGAGCGTGACCAGGAAGGACGGGATCTTGAGCTGGGTGACGAACCAGCCATTGACCAGCCCGATCAAGGCCGCGACCGCCAGCGCGATGACGAAACCCATCTCCAGCGAGGTGACGCCGCCGTTGAAAAGCGTCCACATCAGCACCGGCGAGAAGCCGAACAGCGAGCCGACCGAGAGGTCGAACTCGCCCGATGTCATCAAGAGCGTCATCGCCAGCGCGATCAGGCCGAGCTCGACGGTGAAGGCGAGGATGTTGGAGATGTTCTGCGGCGACAGGAAATCCGGGTTGATGACCCAGAAGGCGACGAGTTCGACGATCAGCAGCACCAGCGGACCGAATTCCGGCCGCGCGATGAAACTTTGGATGAAGGAACGGTTTTCCATTGCGCCCGCGACGTGAATGAACTTGGCTGAAGCCCGCGCGGCGGCAGGCTCGGCGAAAGGAATGGCCGTAGCCGACAGGAGCGGCCACGGCCATTGTCGCGGATTATTTGCCGGACAGGATCTTGTCGTAGACGCCGGCGGTGTCCTTCTCATAGAGCGCGCCGGTGATGACGTTGAAGCCCGGAGGAATGCCGGCAGACGCCATCGCCGCCATCGACAGCGCGATGTAGCTGGTCGCCTGCGGATCCTGCCACTGCGCGGCGTTGACATAGCCGTTCAGCACTTCCTGCGTGGTGTCGAGCGAGTTGCCCCAGCCGACGACCGGGATCTCGCCCGGCTTGACGCCGACCTGGTCGAACACGCGTTTGACCGAGCCGGTGACGAGGTCGCCGAGGCCGATCATGGCCTTCACCTTGCCTTTGTGGGCGGTGAGGTAGTCGACCATGCGGTTGATCACTTCGGCCTGGTCGAGCGTCGCTTCGGTCACCTCATAGGTGATGCCGAGCGGTTCGAACACGCTCTTGATGCCTTCCTCTTCCTGCACGCCATAGGTGGCGCCGGGCACCTCGACGGGCATCCACACGAAATCGCCCTTCTTCACCAAGCCCTTGTCGACCAGATACTGCGCCCAATGCTTGCCGAAGGTGACGTTGTCGCCGCCGACATAGGCGTTGAAGTTCGCCTTCGGATCGGGCGTATTGAAGTTGATGATCGGGATGTTGGCCGCGCGCGCTTCCTTGACGATCTCGACGAGGCTGCCCGGATCGGGGCTGGTGGTGACGATGCCGTCGGCCTTGGCCGAGATGGCGGCGCGCACAGCCTCCTGCTGCGAGGCGACGTCGCCATTGTGGAACGAGGTGTTCACCTTGTTGCCGGTGTCGGTCGCCCATTGCTTGGCGCCGGCCAGGAAGTAGGTCCAGACCGGATCGGCCGGACCGCCATGCGAAATCCAGTAGAAGGTCTTGGCCTCGGCCATCGCCGGAATGGCGATTGCCGCGATCAAGCCAAGCACGAGCAGTCTCAGCCTCGAAAGCATTCGATTTCCTCCCATGTTGAAATTCACCTCCACATCAGGCGCGATACGATCTTCGAGGATCGCATCTCCTGCCCGCGCCGACCGGAACGTCTAGAGCATTCCCTTTTTCGGCTGCTGACAAGCCTCCATCGCCAATGGATGTTGGGGCAGGCGCTCGCGCCATCAGCGAACCCATCAGATTGCATCAGTTGCGGTGATTTTCTTCGGTAAGCAACGCCATCAGCCCATCGGCTTGCGCGGATGGGCTTTGGGCAATGTCACGTTTGGCGCGGGCGCTAGATCAGGTCGGCCTTGGCGAGATCGCGCATCAGATGGCTGGCGCCGTAGGTCCAGTGCAGGCAATCGGGCGACAGCCGCACCCGGTTGACCAGCGCGCCGAGCTTTTCGGACGAGATGGTGACGATGTCGCCGATCTTGTGCGTAAAACCCTTGCCCTTTTCGCCGCGATCCTTCGACGGCACGAACATGGTGCCGAGATAAAGCGCCAGCCCGTCCGGATACTGGTGATGCGGGCCCATGGCGGCCTTGACCAGTTCTTCCGGCGAGCGGCTGATTTCCGCCATCGAGCTTGCGCCCTCCAGCGAGAACCCGTCCTCGCCCTCGACGCTGAGACGCACCGTGGCGCGCTTCACGTCGGCGATTGCGAAGGTCTCGTCGAACAGCCGGATGAAGGGTCCGAGCGAGGCGGAAGCGTTGTTGTCCTTGGCCTTGCCGAGCAGCAGCGCCGAGCGGCCCTCGACGTCGCGCAGGTTGACGTCGTTGCCGAGCGTGGCGCCGACGATGCGGCCCGAACTGTCGGCGATCATGGCGATCTCCGGCTCCGGATTGTTCCAGGTCGAGACGGGGTGCAGCCCGACATCGGCGCCGAAGCCGACGGAGGCCATCGGCTGGCATTTGGTGAAGATTTCTGCATCAGGGCCGATGCCCACTTCCAGATATTGCGACCAGGCGCCGCGCGAAATCAGCTTGGCCTTGATCTCCATCGCTTCCGGCGAGCCGGGCTTTAGTTTCGACAGATCATGGCCGATCAGCCCGGCGATGTCGGCGCGGATGGCGTCGGCCTTCTCCGCGGAGCCGCGCGCCTGCTCCTCGATAACGCGCTCGAGCAGGCTGACGACGAAAGTGACACCCGAGGCCTTCACCGCCTGCAGGTCGATAGGAGAAAGCAGGGTCGGCTTCGTCGTATCGCGCTTGGCTTCGAAGCTGTTTGCGGCAATGTCTTCCAGCGCGCCGATCGCCTTGCCTTTGGCCGAGCGCACGTAGCCGGCGGGATCCTTCAATTCGCACAGATCGCGCACGGTGGGCGCCGCGCTCGAGGTGATGTCGATGACCTCGCCGTCGCGGACCGTGACCACAAGCGGATGGGAGACTTGGCTGGTCCTGGCTCGGCCGACGAAAAGGCCGTCGGCGGGAAGGCGGGTCGGGTGGGTCATGGTTTTATCCTCTCGATTGGCGCGCGGCACTTTCCCCGGATTTAACGCAAAGGTCTATCCCGTCGATGGCCAGCTTATGGGCCATCGGCATGCTGTCACATAGCCAAGCCCGGACTGGCCCATCGATCGGTCTTTCAAGTTTGTGAAATCGGCAATAGGATTTTCACGACGCTTCAGCGCTTCAGGTGAACCACGTGCCCGCAGCCTTTTCCGATCCGATCTGGCAGAAGCCCACAACGGCCCCGGCATTTCAGTCCGAGCTGTCGGACGGCGGCACGCTCGACGCGATCATCGTCGGCGGCGGCATCATGGGCCTGTCGAGCGCCTTCCACGCGGCCCGCGCCGGTCTCTCGGTCCAGGTGCTGGAAGCCGGCGCGATCGGTGAGGGCGCTTCGGGCCTTAATGGTGGCCAGGTCATCCCCGGCCTCAAATACGATCCCGAATGGCTGATCGAGCATTTCGGCAAGGAGCGCGGCGAGGCCCTGGTCGACTTCGCCGCCTCGACGGCCGATGCCGTGTTCGATCTGATCCGCGACGAGAAGCTCGCGGTGCCGTTCACCCGCAATGGCTGGATCCAGGCCGCGCATACCGAGACCGCGTTGAAGGCGGCCGCTAACCGCGACCGGCAATGGCGGGCGCGCGGCGCCGACGTGAAACTGCTTGACCAAGCGGAGATCGCGGCGATGACCGGCGCCAAGGGCTATCTCGGCGGCTGGCTCGACCGCCGCGCCGGCATCATCGATCCGCTTTCCTACACGCTGGAACTGGCGCGCGTTGCCGCGACTGCCGGGGCGAAGATTGCTAAACAGCAAAAAGTGGTGAAGCTCAGCAAAGAGGCCGGCCTATGGCGGGCTTCAGCGCAAGGCGGAGCCGAGCTGCGCGCCAAGTCGGTCGTGCTTGCCACCAACGCCTATACGGATGGCCTGCTGCCCGGCCTCGCCCGGACGATCGTGCCGCTGCATTCCTTCCAGATCGCCACCGCGCCGCTGCCGCCCGAGCTTGCGGCTAGCGTCCTGCAGGGCGGGCAAGCCGTTTCCGATTCCCGCCGCATCCTCGTCTATTACCGCAAGAGCGCGGATGGCCGCCTGGTGCTCGGCGGACGCGGCCGCATGGCGCTGCCTTCCAGCGCCTCGGACTGGGTGCATCTCGAACGCGCGCTCATTCGCCTCTATCCCGCGCTTGGCGGCATCAGGATCGAAAAACGCTGGTTCGGCCGCGTGGCGATGACGCCGGATCACCTGCCGCATCTGCATGAACCGGAAAAGGGCCTGCTCGCCGTGGTCGGCTGCCAGGGCAGGGGCGTCGGCCTGATGAGCGCGCTGGGAAAACGCATGGCGGGTTATCTGGCGAGCGGCGACGCCAGGCAACTGCCTTTCCCGCTGTCGCCGATCCGGCCGATCCCGTTCCACGCCTTCCGCCAGGTCGGCGTCGCCGCCACTATCACCTGGTACCGGATGCTCGATGCATTCGAGCGCTGACGCTGAACGCGTGCAGTGCACAAGCGATTCCGCTTGACAGTTTCATGAATATGAAAAACCATTGGTCGATTTCAAAAATCCGATGGGGCAGGCCCCAATAAGGCAGTCAGATGTCCACCATCGTTGCAGCGCGGTCATCGCCGGAAACCCGCATCTCGCCGGTCTTCCGCTTCGCCATGCTGCTGCCGGGCGGGTTTGTCACCTTCTTCCTCATCCTGTTCGCGCTCGGCCTGGTGCTCTTCCTCGCCTTCAGGGGCAATGACGGCTCGCTGCTCGGCGCCGGCCTGACGGCAGAAAATTTCGTTACCGTCGCCACCGATCCGCTCTACTGGACGGTGACGCTGCGCTCGCTGGTCATTGCCGGCCTGGTGACGCTGGCAACCGTCGTCACCGCCTATCCGGTTGCCTACTATCTCGCCTTCCATGCCGGGCGGCGGCGCAACCTGCTGCTCTTCCTGGTGACGTTGCCGTTCTGGACCAGCTACCTCTTGCGCGTTTTCGCCTGGAAGATCGTGCTTGCCTATAACGGCGTGTTGAATTCGGCTTTCATCGAAAGCGGCCTCTGGTCGGAGCCGACGCTCGCTTTCTTGAACACTCCGGCCGCGGTGGTCGTCACACTCGCCCACGCCTACGCGCCTTTCGCCATCCTGCCGATCTATGTGGCGCTGGACACAATCCCGAAGTCGCTGCTCGAAGCAGCCTCCGATCTCGGTGCGCGACCCTTCACGTCGTTCCGCCGTGTCGTGCTGCCCAATTCGATGCCGGGCGTGCTGGCTGCAGCGCTCGTCGTCTTCGTGCCGACCGTCGGCGACTATGTCACGCCGGCCATGGTCGGCGGTCCGGCCAGCACCATGATCGGCTCGCTGATCCAGTCGCAGTTCGGCAAGGCCAATGACTGGCCGTTCGGCGCCGCGCTCTCGGTCTGCGTCATGCTGGTCATCCTGTGCGTGGTTCTTCTCGCGCGCGGCGCCGACCGCAGATTTGGCAGCCGCACATGAACGCGCCGCGCAAAGAGGCAAATGCAGGCGGCCGCTGGCTCGGCCTCTATGTGCTTGCCTATCTCGTCTTCCTTTACCTGCCGATCCTTTTGATCCCGCTGTTTTCCTTCAACGATTCCATCCAGGCGGCATTTCCGCTGCAGGGTTTCACATTCGGCTGGTATGAGACGCTCTACGACAATCCGGCGCTTTCCGGCGCTTTGGCCAACAGCCTCGTCATCGGCGTCATCGCCGCCTCCGGCGCGACGCTCTGCGGCATCACCGTTTCCTACATGGACCTCTACGGCCGTTCGCCACTGGCGGCCACGATCAGCGCCGTCGCGCGGCTGCCGATCCTGATCCCCGGCGTCATCATAGGCATTTCGCTCTTGATCCTGGTCAACCTCATCGGCCTCGGCCCGTCGCGCGTCGCCATCGTGCTCGGCCATATCCTGGTGGCACTGCCGACGACGGTGGTGGTGATGCGCAGCCGCTTCGCCGCCATCCCGAAGACCATCCGCGAGGCGGCGCTCGACCTTGGCGCCTCGGACTGGACGACGTTCCGGCGCGTCATGCTGCCGCTGAGTGCGCCGGCGGTGCTGTCGGCCTTCATGCTCGCCTTCCTGACGTCGTTCGACGAGTTCATCGTCGTCTTCTTCCTCGCCGGCACCGAGCCGACGCTGCCGCTCTACATCTGGAGCCAGCTGCGCTTCCCGCGCTCGCTGCCGACCGTGATGGCACTCGGCACCGTGATCCTCGCCGTGTCCTTCATGATCGCCGCTCTCGCCGAAATCCTGCGCCATCGCGGTCTTGGGACGGCCCGCCGCGCAGCTAGTGCAGCCTGAACCACAACAATGAAGAGGAGAACGAAAATGACAGTCCAGCTGAAATCGATCACCGGACACAAGGCCCGGGCAGGCCTCGCCGCATTGGCCTTGGTCTTGTCGTCGACGGTCGCTCTGGCCGCAGACAAGCTGCAATATTTCACCTGGTCGGGCTACGAGCTGCCCGACTTCAACAAGAGCTTCCTCGCCGCACATCCGGACGGCGTCGAGGCGACGATCTTCGGCGACGACGACGACGCCTTCACCAAGGTCAAGGCCGGCTTCCGTCCCGATATCGCGCATCCCTGTTACGACAAGGTGGCGCGCTGGAACAAGGAAGGCCTGCTGCAGCCGATCGACACCAAGCGCATCAAGAATTGGGATTCGGTCTTCCCGGTGTTCAAGAACCTGCCGGACCTGCAGGCCGGCGACGGCAAGGTCTGGATGGTGCCGTGGGACTGGGGCAACACCTCGATCCTCTACCGCACCGATCTGGTGAAGAACCCCGAGGCAAGCTGGAACCTGCTGTGGGACAAGCAATATGCCGGCCGCATGGCGACCATAGACGCCGTGCACGACACGCCCATCGTCGCCGCATTGCTGGCGGGTGTGAATCCTTTCGACATGACCCCGGACCAGATGGACAAGGTTGCGGCAAAACTGCGCGAGCAGCGGCCGCTGCTGTCCAGCTACACCACCGACATGACCTCGGTCGAGCAGGCGCTGGCCAGCGGCCAGCTGGTCGCTGCCATGACCTGGAACGCATCCGCGACTTCACTGAAGAAGCAGGGCGTCCCGGTCGAGTTCATGAAGCCGAAGGAAGGCATGCTCACCTGGGCCTGCGGCTTCGTCATGCTGAAGGACGCCAAGAACGTCGATCTCGCCTATGACTTCATCAACAGCCGGCTCGACGCCGACTCCGGCAAATATCTGATCCAGTCCTATGGCTATGGCAGCTCGCTCTCGACCGCTTTCGCCGGCGTGTCGAAGGACGAGCTGGACAAGCTGCAACTGCCGGCGGATCCGGACGTGATGCTGAAGAGCACTATCTTCACCGGACCGATGAAGCAGAATGACGATGTGGCGAAGATGTTCGAGAAGGTGAAGGCTGGCGGCTGAGCGGCGCGGCCTCCCCTTCTCCCCTTGTGGGAGAAGGTGGATCGGCGCGCAGCGCCGAGACGGATGAGGGGTGTTGGAAGGAATGAGACGTTAGCATTCCCTGGAACACCCCTCATCCGTCGCCTTCGGCGACACCTTCTCCCACAAGGGGAGAAGGGGGAGTCTGGCGGCGCTACGCCGCGCCGAGGAAAGACAACGAGGACCATTGCATGGATGTTTTTGACGAAGCCGCCGAAAGGCCGAAAGACGATGCCGACGTCCGCGTCGGCCGGCGCGTGCGGGCGCTGAGGCTCGAGCGCAAGCTGTCGCTGGCCGAGCTTGCGGCCAAGGCCGGCATCTCCATCGGCGCGCTCAGCCAAATCGAGCGCGGCATGTCCTCGCTGCGCGTCAAGGTGATCTGGCCGCTCGCCGCAGCGCTCGACATCGAGCCTTCGGCGCTGATCGCCGACGGTAACGAAGCGGTCAACGATCTCTATTGCGTGCGCGCCGACAAGCGGCGCTCGATCCCGGTGAAGTCCGAAGGCATCGCCAAGGCGCTGCTGTCGCCGCCCGCCGCGACGCTCACCGGCATGCTGGTGACGGTCGAGGCCGGCGGCGGCACGGCGGAAGCCTACGCCCATGCCGGCCATGAATTCGGTTTCGTATTGTCAGGCGAGGTCGAGCTGGTGGTGGACGCGACGACCTACCTGCTCAAGGCCGGTGACAGTTTTGCCTTCAAGAGCACGCTGCTGCATGCCTTCCGCAATCCCGGCGCCGAGCGCTGCCAGATCCTGTGGATCAACACCACCAAGCCCTCCGAGGTGCGCGATGGCGCCTGATGCGCTCGTTCGACTGCAGAAAGTTTCGAAGGTCTTTCCGGGCGGTATCGTGGGCCTCGACGCCGTCGACCTCGACATTGCGGCGGGCGAGTTTCTGACCCTGCTCGGCCCCTCCGGTTGCGGCAAGACGACGAGCCTGCGCGTCATCGCCGGCTTCGAGAACCCGACCAGCGGCAACGTCCTGCTCGAAGGCCGCGACATCACCGGCCTGAGACCCTTCGACCGCCCGGTCAACACCGTCTTCCAGGACTACGCGCTGTTTCCGCACATGGACGTCGCCGCCAATGTCGGCTTCGGCCTATCGCTGCGCAAGCTGTCCGGCACCGAGCAGGCAAAGCGTGTCGGTCAGGCGCTCGACATGGTCGGGCTCGCCGACAAGCTGCGCGCCCGCATCTCCGAACTCTCCGGCGGTCAGCGCCAGCGGGTCGCGCTCGCCCGCGCCATCGTCTGCGAGCCGCGCGTGCTCCTGCTCGACGAGCCGCTGTCGGCGCTCGACGCGCATCTGCGCGAGCAGATGCAGGTCGAGCTGAAGCGGCTGCAGTCCAGGCTCGGCACCACCTTCGTCATGGTCACTCACGACCAGACCGAGGCGCTGTCGATCTCCGACCGCATCGTCGTCATGAACAAGGGCCGTATCGAGCAGATCGCGCCGCCCGCAACGCTTTACGACCGGCCCGCGACGAAGTTCGTCGCGTCCTTCATCGGCACGATGAATCTCCTTCAGTCGCGCTTTGTCGGTCGCGACGGCGAGCGCCTGCGCTTCGCCGCTGGCGAGCTGCCGCTGGAGGCGGTCTCGGAAACCGGCGAGACGCCAGCCGCGGGCGATACGCGCACCATCGGCGTTCGCCCGGAGGATCTGCTGGCGGCCGCCGAAGCCGCCGAAGGCACTGCGCCGGCCAGGGTCAGCGGCATCGTCTTCCACGGCCGCTCGCTGCGCCTGCACGCCGAGCTGAAGCAGGGGACTGCGATCGTCATCGATGCTCCGCGCCGTGCCGACGGTTTTCAATTCAGCATCGGCGACGTGGCGCATGTCAGCCTGCGCCGCGGCGCCAACTGCCCGATGCTTGCGAGCTGATGCGATAGAGAGCTTCGCTCACGACGCCTTGGCGAAAAACCCCTGGTAGTCGGACTTGGCCTGCAGCAGGCGAAGGATGTTCTCGCGCGAGCCGCGCACATGGGCGCGGGCGCGCTCGCCGGCTGAAGCGACGTCGCCGGCGCAGATCGCGTCGACGATGCCGGTGTGCTCCTCGCGGGTGAGCTTCCATTCGTCCAGCCACAGAAGCTCCGTCCACACATATTGCTGGCACTTGTCGAGTATGCCGCAGAGCATGCCGCAGAGCATCTCGTTGCCGCTGATTTCGGCGATCACCCGATGCAGGTCGATGCCGACCTGCAATTCCTCGAATTTCTCCCGGGTGCTGCGGTCGGGGATCGCCGCCAGCCGCTCGCATTCGGCAAGCATCTCACGCAGCCTCGCCTTGTCGGCGGCGGTGGCGTTAGCCGCCGCCAGCTCGGTCGCACGCCCGTCGAGCAGTTCGCGGATGTCGAAGGCCTCGCGGAACATGGTCAGGTTGAACTCGGCGACGATATAGCCCTGGCGCGGACGCCCGATCACCAGCCCGTCGCGCTCGAGCCGGTTGAAGGCCTCGCGCACCGGCGTACGGCTCACCTTGAGGCGTTCGGCCATGTCGGCCTCCGTCACACGGCCGCCCGGCGGGATCTGCCCGGTGATGATCATCGCCTTCAGCTTCTCGAACACCGAGTCGCGCAGCGTGTTTTTCCGTTCCTTGCCCAAACTTCCCGCTCCAACGGTCTGTGATGGATTCGCAGTCTAGTGCCTTTTAGCGCCTGCTTGAAACAGGACCGTTTCGAGAAGCAGTCACCCGAAACGCGCTCCATTTCTCCCGTAGCCAAAAAAGCGATCATCCGAGTTGACATCGGCTCCTACCGAATTACACTCAAAATTGTATACAAATTCGCATACCAAATCAACGATAACGGGAACACCGGTTGGAGAAGCGAAAATGACGAAGAGACTTTGCATTCGCGGCCTGGCGATCGCCGGGCTGCTGGCCTCGGTTGCCGTTCCGGCATCGGCCGCCGACACCATTACCGTCGCCTCATGGGGCGGCACCTACCAGGAAGCACAGACCAAGGCCTTCTTCGATCCGACGGCCAAGGAGCTCGGCATCACCATCAAGCAGGACACCACCAACGGCCTCGACGACGTGCGCCTGCAGGTCACCGGCAATGCCGTCAAATGGGACATCACCGAGCTTGGCGCAGACGAATGCGCGCGCGGTTCCAAGGAAGGCCTGTTCGAAAAGCTCGACTACAGCCTCATCGACAAGAGCGGCATCAACCCGAAACTCGTCCATGACGACTGGGTCGGCGTCTCCTACACCTCGGTGGTGCTGATCTACCGGACCGATGTCTTCGGCGACAAGGGGCCGAAGACCTGGGCCGATTTCTGGGACGTCGAGAAATTCCCGGGCCGCCGCGCGCTCTCCGGCAGCCAGGCGACCGAAACACTGAGCGTCGCCGCGCTCGCCAAGGGCACCCCGATAGACAAGGTCTATCCGGTCGACATCGACGGCGCGCTGCAATCCGTCGACAAGGTCAAGGGCCACATCGACGCCTGGTGGACTTCCGGCGCGCAGGCCATGCAGCTCGTCAAGGACGGCGAGGTCGATATGGCGAGCATCTGGAACGGCCGCGCGGGCACCTTGCGGAAGGAAGGCGCGCCGGTGAGCTTCTCCTTCGACCAGGGTGTGCTCACCGCCGACTGCCTGGTCATCCCGAAAGGATCGAAGAACAAGGACCTCGCCATGAAGGCGCTGGCCAAGTTCGTCAGCCCCGAGCTCCAGGCCAATTTGCCGCTCTATGTCGACAATGGCCCGGCCAACGAGAAGGCCTTCGAGACCGGCAAGATCCCGCAGGAACGGATCAAGGACATCAATTCCTCGCCCGAGAACGTCAAGAAGCAGGTGCTTCAGGATCCCGAGTTCTGGCGCGACAACCTCGTCGAGGCGACCGAGAAGTTCAACAACCTGATCCAGCAATAGCGACTGTGTTGGAGCGACGCGCCGAAGCGTCGCTCCACCCCGTTTCGCCGACAACGATCCGGAGTTGAAGGAGATGCTCTTGTCTCTTGCGCCGTCCGCGCTGCCCATCGGCATTCACGGCATCGAGAAGCGCTTCGGCGCTGTCTCGATCCTCAGCGATCTCAGCCTCGATGTCGCGGCGGGCGAGTTCCTGACGCTGCTCGGTCCCTCGGGATCGGGAAAGACGACGCTGCTGATGATCCTGGCGGGCTTTGTCCGCGCCAATGCCGGCTCAATCAAGGTCGGTGGCGAGGAGATCATCACCATGCCGCCGCACAAGCGCAACATCGGCATGGTGTTCCAGAACTATGCGCTGTTCCCGCACATGAATGTCTTCCACAACATCGCCTTTCCGCTGAAGCAACGACGCGTGTCGGCGGCGGAAATGGCCGAGCGTGTGGAGAGGGCGCTCGATCTTGTGCAGTTGAAAGGTCTGGGCGAGCGCCGCGTCGACCAGCTTTC
This sequence comes from Mesorhizobium sp. WSM4906, assembly GCF_029674625.1. Classification (NCBI taxonomy): domain Bacteria; kingdom Pseudomonadati; phylum Pseudomonadota; class Alphaproteobacteria; order Hyphomicrobiales; family Phyllobacteriaceae; genus Mesorhizobium; species Mesorhizobium sp. WSM4906. The sequence goes on along the minus strand of NZ_CP121355.1, from coordinate 5,982,088 downwards.
CGGCGGCCAGCGCCAGCGCGTGGCGCTGGCTCGCGCCATCGTCTTCGAGCCGCGCATCGTCTTGATGGACGAGCCGCTGTCGGCGCTCGACAAAGGCCTGCGCGAGCACATGCAGATCGAATTGCGCAACCTGCATCGGCGGCTCGGCATGACGACGGTCTATGTCACCCATGACCAGCGCGAGGCGATCACCATGTCGGACCGCATCGCGGTCATGAATGCCGGGCGCATCGAGCAGATCGACCAGCCCGAGGCGCTATATGCTCGGCCGAAGACGAGGTTCGTCGCCGGCTTCATCGGCGAATCCAACTTCATCCCGGTCGAGTGCCGCAACGGCAGCGTCTGGTATGAGGACAGAAAGCTGCGCATGAACGATCCGGCGCCGTCCGCCGGTCGGCATCTGATGGTGGTGCGGCCGGAAAAGCTGCGGCTGCTCACCGATGCGGATCAGGCAGGCATCAATGCGCTGCCGGCGACAGTCGGCGATGTCATCTATCAGGGCGACAGCTTCATCTGCTACGCGACGCTCCGTGACGGCCGCCAGGTGACGCTGCGCGACTATTGCCGCTCCGACGTGCTGGCGAAGCTGCCGGCGCCCGGCGAGCCGATCACGCTCGGCATCGATGCGCAGGATGTCGTGCTGGTGACGGACCGATGAGCGTCGGATCCGCCAGCCTCGTCCACGCGGACAAGCCGGACGGCGTGCTGAACGCCGATGCGTTGCGCGCCGATGCCCGGCGCCAGGCATTGGGACTTCTGGCGCTGCTGTCGCCCGGGCTGTTTCTGGTCTTCGCCGTCATCATCGTGCCGATCGGTTGGCTGTTCTGGCTCTCGCTCTTCGACGAGACCGGTGAGCTCAGCCTCGCCAACTATGCACGCTTCTTCGAGCAGGCGTCCTACATCAAGACCTTCGCCACCACCTTCAAGGTTGCCTTCGTCGTCACCGGGGCCTGCGTGCTGTTCGGCTATCCGCTGGCATACATGCTGTCGCAGCTGCCGCGCCGCGCCGCCTCGGTCTGCCTGATATTCGTCATCTTGCCGTTCTGGACCTCGGTGCTGGTGCGCACCTATGCCTGGCTGGTCATCCTGCAGCGCAAGGGCCTGATCAACAATTGGCTGATCGACCTCGGTGTCATCGGCCAGCCATTGCCGCTCGCCAACAATTTTGCCGGTGTCGTCATCGGCATGAGCCACATCATGCTGCCGTTCCTGGTGCTGCCGCTCTATGCCTCGATGAAGACGATCGACGTCGACTGCCTGCGCGCCGGCATGAATCTCGGCGCCAGCCCCGCCGCCACCTTCCGGCAGATCTTCTTCCCGCTGTCGCTGCCAGGCCTTGCCTCCGGCGTGGTCATCGTCTTCGTGCTTTGCCTCGGCTTCTTCGTCACGCCGGCGCTGATGGGCGGCGGCAAGGTCGTCATGTGGGCGATGCGCATGGAGCAGGCCACCAGCCTCTATTCCAACTGGGGCGCGGGCGCGGCACTCGGCGTCGTGCTGCTTGCCGTCACGCTGGCGCTGCTCGGCCTGTTCCAGTGGCTGCTTGGCGCGCGCGCCACCGGAGTCTGGAGCCGGCGATGAGCGCGGAAAACGGTCTGCCCATCTCGCATTGGCAACGCCTGTGGCTGTATCTGCTGGCCGGTCTCGTCATGCTGTTCCTGATCGCGCCGTCGGTGATCATCGTCATCATGTCCTTCTCCGGCTCGACGCTGCTGCAGTTCCCGCCCGAGCAATGGTCGCTGCGCTGGTATGAGAGTTATTTCGGTTCCGTCGAATGGCGCGACGCCACCATCGTCTCGGTCAAGGTTGCGGTGATGACGGCGATCGTCGCGACGCCGCTCGGCACTGCCGCGGCCTACGCCATCAATGCCGGCACGCTCAGGCTGACCGGCGCCATCAACGCGCTGCTCACGGCATCGCTGATCATTCCGGTCATCCTGATCGGTATCGGCACCTTCTTCCTCTATGCCCGCATCGGCCTCAACAACACGCTGACCGGCCTCGTCATCGCCCACACGGTGCAAGCGTTGCCGCTGGTCGTGCTCACTGTCCTGTCGGGGCTGCGCTCCTACGATATGAACCAGGAGATGGTGGCGCGCAGCCTCGGCGCAGGGCGCTTCGCCGCCTTCTTCCAGGTGACCATGCCGCAGCTGCGCTTCTCGATCGTCTCGGGCGCACTATTTGCCTTCATCACCTCCTTCGACGAGGTGGTGGTCTCGCTTTTCATCTCGGGCGGCGAGACCACGACGCTGACGCGCCGCATGTTCAATGCGCTGCGCGACCAGATCGATCCGACGATTGCCGCCATTTCGACTTGCCTGATCGTGCTATCGATCGTCTTGTTGTCCGCCGCCCAGCTTTTCGGCCGCGGACGTTGAAGTTTAGGGATACCAACACCAGCATGCGTGATTTCCAGTTCCCAGGCCGCTCGCCGGTCCGCGCCACCGAGGCCATGGCCGCGACCTCGCACCCGCTGTCGACGCTCGCAGCTGTGGAGATGCTGCGCTCCGGCGGCAACGCCGTGGACGCCGCCGTCTGCGCCGCTGCCGTGCAGGCGGTGGTCGAGCCGCAATCGACCGGCATCGGCGGCGACTGCTTCGTGCTCTACTGCCCGAAGGGCGACGGCAAGGTGATCGCCTTCAACGGCTCGGGCCGCGCGCCCCAGGCCGCGACGGTCGACTGGTATCTGGAGCACGGCTTCAGCGAGCTGCCGAAGCAGGGCGCCCACGCGGTGACGATTCCCGGCGCCGTCGACGCCTGGTGCCGGCTGCTGGAGGACCACGGCCGCAAGGGGATAGCCGATGCCCTCGCGCCGGCCATCCGCCACGCCGAACACGGCTATGTCGTGCACGACCGCGTCGCCTTCGACTGGGCTGATCCGGAAACCGATCTATCGGCGGATGAGGCGGCGGCGCGCATCTTCCTGCCGGGCGGCAAGCCGCCAACGGCAGGTGAGGTGCACCGCCAGCCGGAACTGGCGCAGACGCTGCGCACCATCGCCAAAAAGGGCCGCGCCGGTTTCTATGAAGGCGAGGTCGCGGCGGATCTCGTCGGACGGCTTCGCGCGCTGGGCGGCCTGCATACGCTCGACGACTTCGCCGCGACGAAGGGCGACTACAAGACGCCGGTCAGCACCTCCTATCGCGGCTACGATATCCACCAGATGCCCCCCAACAACCAGGGCCTGACCGCGCTGCTGATGTTGAACGTGCTCTCCGGCTTCGATCTTGGCGCGCTCGACCCGGACGGCGCCGAGCGCCTGCATCTGGAGATCGAAGCCGGGCGGCTCGCTTACCGCGACCGCGACAACCTGCTCGCCGATCAGGACCATGTCGCCGTTCCCGTGAACGAACTTCTGTCCGGCACTTATGCCGACAGGCTGCGTGCCGAGATCGACCGCGAGCGCGCCATGACGCATTTGCCGCGCGTCGATCTACCGGGCAGCGACACGGTCTACATCAGCGTCGTCGACAGCGACTTGAATGCGGTGAGTTTCATCAACTCGACCTACTATTCTTTCGGCAGCGGCGTCGTCGGTCCGAAGACCGGCGTGGTGCTGCAGAATCGCGGCACCAGCTTCCGGCTCGATCCGAAGCACCCGAACGCGATCGCGCCAGGCAAGCGGCCGATGCACACGATCATGCCGGGCATGATGACGAGGAACGGCCGCGCGGTGATGCCGTTCGGCGTCATGGGCGGTGGCTACCAGCCCTTCGGCCACGTGCATCTTTTGACCAACATGATCGATTTCGGCATGGACCCGCAGCAGGCCCTGGATGCGCCGCGCGTATTCTACAACCACGACGTCGTGGAGGCCGAGCGCAGCGTGCGCGCCGATGCCATCGAGGGCTTGCGTCGCCGGGGCCATCGCGTTGTCGAGCCGGATCATCCGCTTGGCGGCGGTCAGGCTGTGCTGATCGATTGGGAAAGAGGCACGCTGACCGGCGCCTCCGATCCGCGCAAGGACGGGCTGGCGCTCGGATATTGAGCAGCCCTTTGCTGGACATCGGCCGATCGTTCGAAACATAGTCTGGAACCATGACAAACAGCGCAAATTCCATCGATCTCGCCCATCGCCTCGCTCCCGGCGCCGAAGACGCACCGGCCATCGCGGCGCCGGAACGGACCGCACTATCGCATGGCAAGCTGCGCCGGCTGATTGGCGAGACGGTGTCGCGGCTCAATGCGCTCGGCATTGGCCGCGGCGATCGCGTCGCCATCGTGCTGCCCAACGGCCCGGAGATGGCGACCGCTTTCATCGCGGTGGCAGCTGCTGCTTCCACCGCGCCGCTCAACCCGGCCTATCGGGCCGACGAGCTCGATTTTTATCTGAGCGATATCGGCGTAAAGGCGATCCTGGTCGGCAAGGACGAGGCTGGTCCCTCTGTCGAGGTCGCCGAGCGTCTCGGCATCCCCGTGCTGCGCCTGGTCGTGCCGGACGGCGCGCCGGCCGGCGTTTTCAAGACCGAGGGCGATCCGGTCGGCCCACCGGTCGCGTCCGGACTGGCCGAGGACGGCGACACCGCGCTTCTCCTGCACACCTCGGGCACCACCTCGCGGCCGAAACTGGTGCCACTCAGCCATGCAAACCTCGCCGCCTCGGCAGCACATATCGGCGCCACGCTCGGCCTCACCGCGGCCGATCGCTGCCTCAACATCATGCCGCTGTTCCACATCCACGGGCTGATCGCGGCGGTGCTGTCCTCGCTCGCCGCCGGCGGCAGCGTCTTCTGCACGCCGGGCTTCAACGCGCTGCGCTTTTTCCAATGGCTCTCCGAAGCGAAGCCGAGCTGGTACACGGCGGTGCCCACCATGCATCAGGCGATCCTGCCACGCGCCGCGCGCAATCCCGAGCAACTGGCCGAAACGAAGCTGCGCTTCATCCGCTCCTCATCGGCGTCCCTGCCGGCGCAGGTCATGGCCGAGCTCGAGGCGACCTTCGGCTGCCCGGTGATCGAGTCCTACGGCATGACCGAGGCCGCGCACCAGATGGCGTCGAACCGCCTGCCGCCCGGCCGGCGCAAGCCGGGCAGTGTGGGCGCTGCGGCGGGACCGGAAGTCGCCGTCATGGCGCCGGACGGGCGGCTGCTCCAGGCCGGCGAAATTGGCGAGATCGTCATCCGCGGTCCGAACGTCACCGCCGGCTACGAGAAGAATCCGGACGCCAATGCCGCCGCCTTCGCCCATGGCTGGTTCCACACCGGCGACCAGGGCGTGCTCGACGAGGACAACTATCTGCGCGTCACCGGGCGGCTCAAGGAGATCATCAATCGCGGCGGCGAGAAAATCTCGCCGCTCGAGGTCGACGGCGTTTTGATGGACCATCCGGCGGTGGCGCAGGTCGTCACCTTCGCCATGCCGCATGACAAGCTCGGCGAAGAGGTCACGGCGGCGATAGTGCTGCGCGAAGGCCAGAGCGCTAGCGAGGCCGACATCCGCGGCTTCGCGGCGACGCGGCTTGCCGATTTCAAGGTGCCGCGCAAGGTGGTGATCCTGAACGAGATCCCAAAGGGCGCGACCGGCAAGTTGCAGCGCATCGGTCTCGCGGCAAAACTCGGTCTCGGCTGATGCGCATTGCAGTCTTCGGCGCCGGCGCGATCGGCGGCTACCTCGCCGCCAAGCTGGCGATCGCTGGCCAGGTCGATCTGTCGATCGTGGCGCGCGGCGCGCATCTCGAAGCGATCAAGGCCGGCGGCCTCCGTCTGATCGAGGATGGCAAGGAAACGGTCACGCGCATAAGGGCGGCTGCGCGAACCGAGGAGCTCGGCGTTCAGGACTATGTCGTGCTGGCGCTGAAGGCGCATTCGCTGGCGCCGGCGCTGGACGAGATCGTGCCGCTCTTGGGCGATGGGACCGCGGTCGTCACCATGCAGAACGGCGTGCCCTGGTGGTATTTCTACAAGGCCGGCGGCGCGCTCGAAGGCACGCGGCTCCATGCGGTCGATCCCGGCGGAGCGATCTGGCAACGCATCGGGCCCGAGCGCGTCATCGGCTCCGTCGTCTATCCGGCTGTCGAGGTCGATGCGCCGGGCCTGATCCGCCATGTCGAGGGCACGCGCTTTTCGCTCGGCGAGCCTTCGGGCGAGAAGAGCGAACGTGTGACTGCTCTGGCGCGCGAGATGGTCAAGGCTGGACTGCAGGCGCCGGTCCGCGAGGACATCCGCTCTGAGATCTGGGTGAAGCTCTGGGGCAATCTTTCCTTCAACCCGATCTCGGCGCTGACCGGCAGCACGCTCGCGACAATCGTCGCCGACGAAGGCACGCGCGCGCTTGCCCGCGCCATGATGCTGGAAGCGCAGGCGATCGGCGAGAGCCTCGGCGTGCGCTTTCTCATCCCCGTCGACCGTCGCATCAAGGGCGCCGGCGACGTCGGCGAGCACAAGACCTCGATGCTGCAGGATCTCGAACGCGGCCGTCCGATGGAGATCGATGCCTTGGTGGGCGCCGTGCAGGAACTCGGCCGCCTGACCTCTCGGCCGACGCCGACCATCGACAGCGTGCTGGCACTGGTGCGTCGCCTGGCGATCGAGCGCGGGTGTTATTAGGGGAACGCCGGTCCTGAAAATCCGCCGCTTCACTCCGATAGCTCTGATTGCCACAATGAACAAAAATAGAACAAAAGGGCCTGGCCTGAGTTGACTCCGCAAAGGAAAACTTTCCTATTTCATGAGTCATGCCGGAGCCCAGCAGCCGAACCCGACGCGTCGTCCAGACGCTAAGCCGTGCCCATGAGATCGGGCAGCTAATCCGCGTCCGTTGCATCAACTGCAACATCACGCGCCACTATCTGCCGGGTGATCTTCTCAAGCTCGTAGGAGACATTCCGTTCTGGGATGTAGAGCGGCACATGCGGTGCGAGCGCTGCAAGCGGCGGGAGTTCGATGTGGACATTCTGCTGCCCAGCGCGGTGCAGGGCGTGAAGATACGCGTGAGGCGGCTTGTGGGGGTCCGCACGGTGCGGCGGGTGATGTGGAGCGATGAAACTTGATTTAGCCAGCACCTATTATTGCTGGCGAGCTATCAACTGTCCACGAATTTCAACCTTAGTTTCGCATGCGCTCGTTCTGGCAAAGACCGTAGCGCAAATCTCATCAGGCGATTGTCTGGTTGCCTCTAGAAACCAGCCGATGTTGTTGGTGTTCACGGGATCAGCGTTAGGCGGGCTGCCACTGTTACCGTCCAAATAGACTCCTGCGGAACGTTCCTTCGTTTGGAACTTGGCTGTCTCCACGACAAGTTTCCTGTCAGAGGCTGTGGGCCTGACGCAAACCAACGCCGTGTGCGTGCCACACTTGTCACTGTTGACGTGACTGGGGGCCTCACCGGAATATAAGTAAACCTCCTCACTCTGCACCCAGTCTACGGGCTCTACACAGAAGGTCCCTACGTTGCCGCACCACGCGTCGCGCAGCGTACCTACGTTTGTGACGAATAAAGCCAGTGCAGCAACAGCGCCCGCCATAGAACCCAGTATTGCGAACAGGCTGCCCCTCTTTGGTGACTGCCGGCTACTACTCATTGAACATCCCCGGTGCGGATCACGAAAAATCAAAGCCGAGAAGAACACTTAAGGCCGCCGTACTGTAGCCCAATCCCGAGGTGCGACCTATAGCAATGAAAGCTGGCCGTTCCCTTTTGCTGGCCCCTGCGGAAACTTGATCTGCGTGGCCGGCTTCTCGACAACCACCAAGGCATCGCCCGGCGCTGTCCGCTGCATGTGCCGCGCCTCGGACCACGGGGCCGTGAGCCAGGTCTCCACCTCCTCCCGAGTGGTCAGGATCACCGGCATAGCCTTCTCGTGGATCGGCGCGATCAGCGCGTTCGGCTTGGTCGTGAGGAAGCCGTAAAGCTCGAAGTCGCCCGGCCCGTCCTTGACCCTGCGGATACCTTGCCAGCGCGTCCAGAGGCCCGCGAAGAAGAACAACGGCCGGTCCTCGCTTCGAGCAAACCAGTAGTTCCGCTGAATGCCGGTCTCCGGGTCCTTGTCGTTCGGCTTGGGGCTCGGCTCGGCGAAGCTCGTCACGGACACCACGCAACGGTTCTCCACGCCAACATATTGCTGCCAGTGGCCATATTGCGGATTGCGGATGTTGGTGGTGCCGTAGTCCACCTTGCCCTTCACCCGCTCGGCCGGCGTAGGCATTCCCCAGAGCAGCTTGGCAAGCTCACGCTGGCCATCGGGGGCGTTGCGGACCACCGCGCCGGGCATGTTGGGGTAGACATCCAGGGAAGGCTCCAGGTTGCCTATGACGTCCCGCATGGCCCGGGTCCACTCGCGGATGGCGTCTTGGGTGGTGGTGATGTTGTAGAGGTTGCACATGCCCTAGGATGCCCTAGCGATCGCTCGCAATCCAGAAACAAATGGCCAACCGACCTGTACTGGTCGGTCGAACATGCCTGCATCTCGAACCTAGGGTCTTCTGTTGGGGCTTCCACGTGGCCGGCCAGCCGACCGAGCACCATGGCCCGATGGCTGCAAGGCGCTGGCGGGAACTGGATCGTTGGTCTTTGATGGTATCGCCATCCTGACACGAATTGTCACCTGCGGAGCCACGCCCCAGTGGCAGACGGACAACCGGTCCCTATTTGAAGTCTGGTCCAAACAGGGAGGAAGTCATGACCACTGCGACCACCACGGATATTGCCAAGGATTTTACGGAACTCCTCAAGAAGGGCGACAGCCACACCGCTGCCGCGAGGTACAATGCCGACGACATCGTCAGCTACGAAGCGATGGAAGGCCCGATGGCCGTTTGCAACGGCAAGGAAGCCGTCAAGCAGAAGGGCGAGTGGTGGGAAGCGAACCACGAGGTCCATGGCGGCTCGGTCGAAGGCCCTTATGTCAACGGCGACCAGTTCGCCTTGCGCTTCAGCTTTGACGTGACGCCCAAATCCACCGGCGAACGCGTCAAAATGGATGAGGTTGGCCTCTATACGGTCAAGAACGGCAAAATCAGCGAAGAGCGCTTTTACTATTGAGACCGATCGGCCTCAGCCGGCTCGCTGCTTTCGCGACTTGAATTGAAAGACCAGGCATGGCGGCTGGGCAATGCGCTGGCCGCTATGCCTGTGTCTCAAATCGTCTTCGCATACTCCGCAAGCTGGTCGGCCACCGTGCCCCAGCCGTCGAAGAAACCCATCTTCTCATGGTTGTCGCGCGTCGCCTCGTCGCGGTGGATGGCGGTGGCGGTGTAACGCGTGCCTCTGCCTTCGGGCGGTCGAGGCAAAGCGCTGGCAAAGCGGGCAGGGCTGGCCTAGGGTTCGGCCAGATTCGCAATCCATCCGCCCGAGGTCTGTCTTGGCGATCACCATGTACGGCATCACCACCTGCGACACGATCAAGAAGGCGCGCGTCTGGCTGGAGAGCCATGACGTCCCTTATCGCTTTCACGACTACCGGGCCGAAGGCATCGAGGCGCAGACGCTGAATGGCTGGGTCGGCAAGGTCGGCTGGGAGAAGCTGCTCAACAAGGGAAGTACGACCTTTCGCGAGTTGCCGGAGAAGGACAAGGAAGCGCTCGACGAGAAGAAGGCCAAGAAGCTGATGCTCGCCAAGCCGACCATGATCAAGCGGCCGGTGCTCGAGGTCGGCGAGCGCATTCTGGTTGGGTTCAAGCCGGAGGTTTACGAGGAGGCGGTGGGGTAGGTTCGGCAGGCACGACACATATCCCGTCGTCATCCTATGGCGGAGCAAGGAGCGAAGCGACGCGGCGAAGACCATAGGATCCATGCCGTGACGTTCGAGCCTTGCGACGGTGCAGGTTCTGCTGTCGCTGCATCCTTCGGCTGAGGTCACGGCATGGATCCTCGGGTCAAGCCCCATAGGCGCTAACTTAGGCTTGACGGTGATCGTGGTGAGTGATTCACCGTGGTTATGAGCGATTCGCTGCAAGCGTTGGATTGGGACGAGCTGGTCGGACGATTGGGCTCGGCGGAAGAGTTGGAGACCAGCGCGCGGGAGGCTGGGGCGCTGCTGCGCAAACGGCAGGTGGCTAGCGCTGCTGACCTGCTGCGGCTGTGTTTTGCCTATGTGCTGGGTCGCTTCTCGCTTCGGATGCTGGCTGGTTGGGCCGAGCAGCGGGGAGTGGCGTCGATGTCGGACGTGGCGATGCTGAAGCGTCTGAAGGCCAGTGCTGATTGGGTGGGCGGCCTGGTTTCGGAATTGCTTGCCGAGCGCTGCCCCGAAGCCTTCGCCGGCTTGTACGGAGGCCTGCGGATGATGGCGGTGGACGCCACGGTAGTTGCGCCGCCTGGTCCCAAGCGGGTCTATTGGATGGTGCACACGGTGTTCGATCTTGCAACGCTGAAGCTCTGTTCGGTGGAGGTCACGGATCGCCATGAAGCCGAGCGGCTGTCGCGCGGCGCCAGGGCCGGAGAGCTTCGGATCGCCGACCGTGCCCACGCCAAGGCCGACGATCTGGCTCGGGTAATCGAGGCAGGGGCTGATTTTCTGGTTCGTGCCCCTTCAAACTATCCACGCCTGCTGGATGGCCAAGGCCGGCTATTGGATCGCTTGGCGCTGTGCCGTGAAGCGAGCAAGAAGGGCGTGCTCGATCTTTCGGTGGGCGTCCAGGACGGCAAGTCCAGGGTCGCGATACCCGCTCGGGTGGTGATCCTGCCCATGCCGCCCGAGGCGGCTGAGAAGGCCAGACGAGCGGCGCGCCGTTTGGCGGCCAAGGCGAGATACAAACCCAGCCAGGCCGGCATCGAGATGGCCGGCTATCTGGTGCTGTTGACATCGCTGCCGCCGGATGACTGGCCGCCTGAGCGGCTCGCCTCGACCTATCGTCTGCGATGGCAGATCGAGCTGGCGTTCAAACGCATGAAGTCGCTGGTGGGTCTGGAAGATCTCCGCGCAAAGGATCCCGACCTGGCTCGCCTGTGGATCAACACCGCTCTGCTGGCCGCCCTGCTGGCCGAAGATGACCTGCCGGCCCTCGATCCCGAGGCGCCGGACTCTCTCCCCCTGGCCGCCTGAACCGATCCGCCCTGCCGATCTGGCGTCTCGTGGCCTTGGCAATCTCCAACATCTCGATGGCTGTATTACTGGGGCCTACCAGGTTGATCTCCCTCGACCTGCTGCTCCACCGCTTGCGCGAACCACCCCGACGACGACGCGCCATCGCACATCGATTGCTAAGTTAGCGCCTATGGGGTCAAGCCCGAGGATGACGAACGAGAGGTCACGCGCCTCGCAAATACCCCGCCAGCGCCACCGCATTGTTGTGCGCCTCGTCATGCGCGCCGTAGAGCAGCGTCACCTTGCCGTTGCCAAGCAGGTCGCGCAACTGCGCCACAGCCTCCTCGTTGCGGTCGAGCTCCGCCCGGTACCGCTTCTGGAACTCCGCCCAGCGCCCGGGCTCGTGCCCGAACCATTTGCGCAGCTCGTCGCTCGGCGCGATGTCCTTGAGCCATAAGGTCAGCGCGGCATCCTTCTTGGCGACACCGCGCGGCCAGATGCGATCGACCAGCACCCGCTGGCCGTCGGTCTTCTCGGGCGTCTCGTAGACGCGCTTCACCGCAATGTCGAAGGCCATTACGCCTCCTTTGCCAAGCAATTCCAGGAAAAGTGTGCAACGGTTGGGCTCGGCGACCTCGCCGTAGCCGTCCGTCCGGAATTGCGCGAAACAACGAGTCCTGTCAGGCCCACTCGCCCTTGCGCATCACCGGCACGCGGCCGCCATCCTTGCCGACACCGTCGATGTCGATCTTGTCCGAGCCGATCATCCAGTCGATGTGGATGAAGCTCTTGTTGCCGCCGCGTTGCGCAATCTCGTCCTGGCTGAGCGAAGCGCCGTTGACGAAGCACTTCGAATAGCACTGTCCGAGCGCGATGTGGCAGGCGGCGTTCTCGTCGAACAGGGTGTTGAAGAACAACAAGCCGCTCTTCGAGATCGGCGAGGAATGCGGCACCAGCGCCACTTCGCCGAGCCGGCGCGCGCCCTCGTCGGTGTCGAGCACCTTCTTCAAGACGTCCTCGCCCTTCGAGGCCTTGGCCTCGACGATCCGTCCGCCCTCGAAGCGCACCGAGATCTCGTCGATCAGCGTGCCCTGGTAGGAGAGCGGCTTGGTCGAGGAGACGTGACCTTCGACGCGCCAGGCATGCGGCGTGGTGAAGACTTCCTCGGTCGGGATGTTCGGGTTGCAGGTGATGCCGTTCTTCGCGGTCGAGGCGCCGCCCATCCATTCATGGCCCTCCGCCAGTCCGACCGTCAGGTCGGTGCCCGGCCCGGTGAAATGGAGGGAATGGAAATTATGTTCGTTCAGCCATTTCGTGCGCTCGGCCAGGGCCGCGTTGTGCGCCTTCCAGTTGCCGATCGGATCCTCGACGTCGACGCGCGAGGCCGAGAATATGGCATCCGCCAACTTAGCCACCGCGACGTCGTCGGGCTCGCCGGGGAACACCTGCTTTGCCCAGGCGAGATCCGGATAGGCGACGATGTTCCAGTTGATGTCGAAGCCGGTGATCTTCTCCAGCGCAGGCTGGTAGGCCATCGAGTTCGCCTTGTTGGCGCGCGCCACCTTGGCCGGGTCCTGCGCCGAAAGCAGCGACGGGTCCTCGCCGCGCACCGCAAGCCGCGCCGCATTGTTGGCAAAGGCCTTCGCCATGCCTTCGTACAGCCAGCCGGCGGCGCGGTCGAAGCCGGCGTCGGCGCCGTAGCGGAAGCGCGCCAGCGTGATCTCGTCGTCGTTGAAGATCGGCGTCACCAGCCCGGCGCCGGCCTTGTAGGCATGCTCGACGATGCGCCGGGTCAGCGGCAGCGCCGCGATCGACGAGGTCAGCACGAGGTCCTGTCCCGGCTGCAGCTGCAGCCCGACCTTGACCGCCACTTCGGCCAGCCTGTCGAGCTTCACGAGGTCGATTGTTGCCGAGACGCCGCGCGAATGTGTGGTCATGATCCTGCCTGCCATTATGTTGGGGTCTGGTCCTTACATAGACCGCTGCGGCTGGCCTTTCCACCGAGATCGACTGGGCCTGATTTAGGCGGCGCTGTCCAACGCCCGGAACTGCGCCATGGTCGCCTCGATCTCCTCGCGGATCCAGGCCTTGAAGTCCCGCACCTTGCGGCTTTCGCTTTTCGTCTGCGACGTCACCAGCCAGTAGCCGAGCCCGCTCTCGGCCCGCACGCCGAAGGGCGCGACCAGCCGGCCGTCGGCCAGCGCATCGGCGGTCAGCAACTGCCAGGCGAGCATCACGCCGTGGCCGGCGATCGCAGATTCCAGGCAAAGCATAGGATCGGTGAACCGCGCGCCCTTGAGGAAGGTGACCGGCTCGACGCCAGCCGCATCGAACCAGCTGTCCCAGCTGATCATCGCCCGCTCGTCGGTGATGGCGCAGGTCTGCGCCAGGTCCTCGATCGACTTCAGCTTCGCCGCGATCGATGGCGCGCAGACCGGAAACACCTCTTGCGCGAGCAGCAGTTCCGCCCGGCCGCCAGGCCACTTGCCGTCGCCGAGCCGGATGGCGATGTCGATGTCGGAATGGTCGAGATCGGCGAGGCGGGCGGAAGCGTCGATGCGCAAGAGCACGTTCGGATGCCGGGTGAAATGCCGCGACAGCCTGGGCAGAAGCCATTTCGAGGCGAAGGCCGGCGCCACCGAGACCACCAGCGTGCATTCCGTCGCTTCGCCGGCCAGCGCCACCGCTTGCGCCAGCTCACGGAAGCCGGCGCTCAGCCGCGCCGTGAAGACGGTGCCGAATTCCGTCGGCACCAGTCCGCCGGGCGTTCGCTCGAACAGCGCCTGCCCCAACTGTTTTTCCGTGCGCTTGATCTGCTGGCTGACGGCGCTGGCCGAGACATTGAGCTCTGCGGCCGCGGCGGCGAGCGAGCCAAGCCGCGCTACGGTTTCGACGGCGCGCAGGCCGTTGAGATGGACGCTGTTCAGCATAGCCATTCAGTTTTTCTAAACCGGCAGGAGCGAAATCTCAATTGAAACCTGGATGGGAAAGGCGGATTTTACCCAATGCAGCCCTGACCTTGGAGGCAATCCGATGAAGATTTTATCTTTGCTGAAGGGTCTTTCCAATGCCGCGTCGACAAAGGGCCGGCATGATGACGGCGAGATCGCGCACTGGGTCGTCGACCCGCTGTCGCATCCGGTGCTCGACGCCATGTCCGAGCGCGAGCTCGGCGACATGCCGTTCCGGCTGACGGCCGGTCGCACGGCATACGAGACGGCTGGAGCGAGCTGCCGCTGAATCGCCGACAGGACCGATAACTGCTCTCTGCTCCTACAAGGCGCCAAACTTCATCAAAGTCGGCGCCGCCCCTCATCCGCCTGCCGGCACCTTCTCCCCGTATAGTGACGGGGAGAAGGGGATGCTCGCAGCCTCGGCGCCTTCTTGCAACCTTGGTGATTGGCGAAACCAGCGATGAGAGCGTCCTTCTCCCCGTCACTATACGGGGAGAAGTGCCCGGCAGGGCGATGAGGGGCGGCGCAGACGTCGGAGGTTTCAGCCTCCAAGAGCCATACCGGAGCGGAAGGCGCCTTGCCGCCGTTCTGGCCCAACACAAGCGCGTTGTTTCGCCAGCGCACACACCTATGTTGCGCTGCAATGAACGTCGCATCGCCATCCCCTTTGCGTCTTGCCGTCGCCGGCATGGTTGCGCTTGCCGTCGCCATGGGCATCGGCCGCTTCGTCTACACGCCGATCCTGCCGGGCATGATGGAGGAGCTGCATTTGACGCCGGCCGATGCCGGCTGGATCGCGTCCGCCAACTATCTCGGCTATCTCATCGGCGCGCTTGCCGCCGCCGGCGGCTGGGCGCACGGTCGCGAGCGCCTGCTGATGTTCGTCAGCCTCGCCGCAAGCGCCATGCTTGCAGCTCTGATGGGTCTGAACGAGACGATGGCGGCATTCATCGTCATCCGCTTCCTTGCCGGGCTCGCCAGCGCCTTCGTCATGGTATTCATGTCGTCGATCGTCTTCAGCCACCTTGCCGCGTCCGGCCGTGGCGACCTGCAGGCGCTGCATTTCGGCGGCGTCGGATTGGGTATCGCGGCGTCCTCGGCGCTGTTGGCCATTCTCGTCGCTTCCCATGCCGGCTGGGCCGCCGGGTGGCTATGGTCGGGAGCGGTTTCCGCTGTCGGCTTGCTCCTCGTCGCGCTGCTCGCGGGCTCCGCCACGCCGGCCAACGGCGTCGACGGGCCTGAACCGGCGTTGCCGAAGGACAGGTCTCTGACGAAGATGATCCTTGCCTACGGGCTATTCGGCTTCGGCTATGTGGTGACGGCCACTTTCCTGGTCGCCATCGTTCGCCAGGGCGGCGGCGGGCGCGTCTTCGAGGCCACCGTCTGGATGGTCGCCGGCCTTGCCGGTTTCCCATCGACCTGGTTCTGGCAGAAGCTCGCCGCCAGGACCGGGATCTATGCGGCTTATGCCGTGAGCTGCCTGGTCGAAGTAATCGGCGTCACCGCCAGCGTCGTCGTCAAGGGTTTCACTGGGCCGCTGCTCGCCGGCGTGCTGCTCGGCGGCACCTTCATCGCCATCACCGCGCTCGGCTTGCAGACCGCAAGGCAGCTTGCGCCGCAGGCGCCGCGCCGCATCTTCGCGGTGATGACCGCGGCCTTCGGCCTCGGCCAGATCATCGGTCCGATCGCCGCCGGCCTGCTTGCGCAGGCCTCGGGCAATTATGTGCTTGCCTCGGTCATGGCGGCTGCCGCTCTGCTGGTGTCCGGCGTCATTGCTTGGTCGGCTGCACCAAAATCGCCATGATTTGTGGTCTTGCTCGGTGCTGGGCATCGGGCAGGGCATTTTCTTTCCCACTAATGTGTGACCTTATGCCCGCCGAACAGCAACGCCGCTGATTTGCGGTCAGACCGAGGAAACCCGCCACAGTGTTCGTATCCTTCTTCCCGCAGCCGAAGCTCTTCTTCACCTCGGCCGCCGTCTGGAGCCTTGCCGCGATCCTGTTCTGGTTCTTCGGCGGCGAGCATCTGGGGGCCTTCTTCGGCTTGCCGCCGGCAGCGGCTGGCGCGCCGCCCGTCGTCGGCATCGCCGTGCTCTGGTCCACGCCGTTTCTGTGGTTCTACATCTACTTCGCTTTTTGCGTGCTGGTCTTCTACGCGTTCTGGAGATGGTATTCGCCGCACCCCTGGCAGAATTGGTCCATTCTGGTCGCGGCCTTCATCCTGTTCCTGATCTACTTCAACGTGCAGATCAGCGTCGCCATCAACGACTGGTATGGACCATTCTTTGACTACATTCAGGGACTGATGGCGAACACGATGGAGTCCACCGACACCGAATTCTACACCAAGCTGGCCACGTTCGCTTGGTTGGCGTTGGTTGGCATGAACGTTCAGGTGGTCAACAATTTCATTGTCAGTCACTGGATATTCCGCTGGCGCACGGCGATGAACGACTATTTCATGTCGAACTGGACAAGGCTGCGCCACATCGAGGGCGCCTCTCAGCGCATCCAGGAAGACACGATGCGCTTCTCGCAGATCATGGAGGATCTGGGCTCCAGTTTCATCCAGTCGATCATGACGCTGATAGCGTTCCTGCCGGTGATGATTCAGCTGCAGGCCCATATCACCGAGCTGCCGATCATCGGCGCTGTTCCCCAGCCGCTGGTGATCGCCGCGCTGGGCTGGTGCCTGTTCGGAACGGCCTCGGTCATGATCGCCGGCCTCAAGCTGCCGGGCCTGCAGTTCCGCAATCAGCGCGTGGAGGCCGCCTATCGCAAGGAACTCGTCTACGGCGAGGATCATGCTGACCGCGCCCAGCCGGCGACGACCGCCGAGCTGTTCGCCAATGTGCGCCACAACTACTTCCGGCTCTATTTCCACTACATCTATTTCAACGTCGTCCGCTACACCTACCTGCAGGCGGACAACATCTTCTCATTCTTGATCCTCGGGCCGTCGATCGTGGCGCACAAGATCACATTCGGCGCTCTGAATCAGATATCGAACGCGTTCGGCAAGGTGACGAACTCGCTGCAGTTCCTGTTGAACTCCTGGTCGACCATCGTCGAGCTGCAGTCGGTGCACAAACGTCTGCGCGCCTTCGAGGCGACGCTGGAAGGAGCGCCGCTGCCTGACCTCGACCAGCGTTATCTTGCCCGGCAGGGTGTGAAAGACCCGGCCTGAACGAGAGCATATCCAGGAAGAGTTTTCACGGGATCGGACTGTTGGCGGCTCAGCCGCCCACAGTCGCCTGCTTTTGATCGGCGCGCTGGCGCGCCACATAGTCGCGGAAGCTGATGCACTCGACGTCGGCCTTCACGCAGACCTCGTCCGCGAAGCGCTCGAGCGCGTTCCAGTAGGTGCCGCCGTTCATCTGCGTGAAATGGAAGCCGAGCTCCAGCGGGACGCGCTCGCCGTTGTATTGCGCATCGAAGGCGGCGCGGAATGCGTGATAGGCGCGGTCGGCGAACTCGTCGGCCCTGGCCGGCTGCTCGAAGCCGCCCGAGTGGCGGACATAGAGATTGTAGTCCATGGCGACAACCGACTTCGACTTCGGCCCTTCCGGGATCAGCGGCAATGCGAAGCGCGTGATGCCGCTCTTCGTCGGCGGCACGGCGGGGCCGTTCGAGACACCGCTCGCGTCATACTGGAAGCCGGCTTCCGGCAGCGCTTCGTAAAGCGCCTTGTCGGTCGACAGATACGGCGCGCGAAAACCAATCACCGCATGGCGGGCGAAGTCGTGCCAGCCGGGCGGCTCGGGTGAAATGCCGTTGATCGCATAGGCATTTTCGAGGATGCGCCTGAAGGCGCCAAACTCCGCCAGCCAGTCGGCCTTGCTCCAGTCCTTGCCGTCGAAATGGCCGCAGGCATGGCTGCCGATGTCATGGCCTTCGCTGGCTGCGAGCCGAATTTGTTCCAGTCTCTCGGCGACGTCCTGCTTCGAGGCGGCAAAGCCGATATTCGATTTGCCGGCGCCCTTGCCGGGCGCGACGTATTCGACGCGCGTTTCCGGCGACAGCAGGAAGACGCAGGACACAAAATAGGTGAAGTGCGCTCCGGTGTGTTCCGCCAGCGCGCGGCTGCGTTGCCACTGCGAGATTTCGCGCGCGCTGTCGAAGGAGATGAGGACGATCTGCTTTGGCTTCGCCGGTATCGGCTCCCGCGATCCGGGCGGATCGGCGATAGCCGCGGCAGCAGAGGTGGCAAGCGAGACGAGACTGAGCGCAAGGGCGCGGAACGGATGTGGCACTGGCAACCTTCGGCAGCGATCTTTCAGACTGTTGGCAGCCGGCTATTGCCCAATTGTGGCATCGGTGCGTTGCAGCCCACTCGGAAGCCGCTCTGGCTTGTCCCGCCGATTTTCCGGTGCTCCCCCTTCCATGCCGACAAAATTTCGCTAAAACGCGGGGCTCAAAGAAGCGCCCCGTTCCGGGGCCGCAATGGTTTTTGATTGATGTCGGACGACAGTTTTATCCGCGAAGTCAACGAAGAGATTCGTCGCGAGCAGGCGCAGGCGCTGTGGGATCGTTTTGGTCCGATCGTGCTTGGTGTCGCGATCCTGATCGTGGTGGCGACGGCCGCCGTCGTTGGCTACCGCTATTGGGACGAGACCCGCGCCAACCGCTCGGGCGATGCCTTTTCAGCTGCGCTCAAGCTTGCCAATGACGGCAAGAACGACGAAGCGATCGCCGCTCTCGATCAGCTGGAAAAGGATGGCTACGGCGCCTACCCGCTGCTCGCACGCATGCGGGGAGCGACCGTCAAGGCCGACAAGGGCGATGTCGAGGGAGCGGTCAAGGATTTCGACGCGGTCGCCGCCGACAGCGCCATTCCTGCCGGCATCCGCGACATGGCCCGCCTGAGGGCGGCGCTGCTGCTCGTCGATCACGGCTCCTTCGCCGATGTCTCCAGCCGGGTCGAGGCGCTGACCGCCGACACCAATCCGCTGCGCCACGCCGCGCGCGAGGCGCTCGGCCTTGCCGCCTGGAAGGAAGGCAAGTCGGCGGACGCGCTGAAACTGTTCGACCAGATCGCTTCGGATGACGGCGCCCCGCGCAATTCGCGCCAGCGGGCGCAGCTGATGTCCGAGCTGATCCGCGGGTCAGGCAATGCGTCGTAGCGCATGTCGCCCAAAAGTGCGCAGCGGTTTTGGGATCAACGACATGCGCAACAAATGGTAGAGTCGGATGGGCTTCAAAGTCGCCATCATCGGCCGGCCTAACGTCGGCAAATCGACTCTTTTCAATCGGCTGGTGGGAAGAAAGCTGGCGCTTGTCGACGACACACCGGGCGTGACGCGCGACCGTCGCGTCCACGCCGCCAAGCTCTACGATCTTCACTTCGACGTCATCGACACCGCCGGCTTCGAGGATGCAGCGGCGTCCACGCTGCCCGGCCGCATGCGCCAGCAGACCGAGATCGCGATCCGTGAGGCCGACCTGATCTTCTTCACCGTCGACGCCAAGTCCGGCCTGATGCCCGACGACCGGACCTTCGCCGACGTGGTACGCAAATCCGGCAAGCCGGTCGTGCTGGTCGCCAACAAGGCCGAGGCGCGCGGTGCGCAAGGCGGCATGCTGGAGGCCTGGGAACTTGGTCTCGGCGAGCCGATCCCTGTCTCGGCCGAGCACGGCCAGGGCATGCCCGACCTGCGCGACGCGGTGATCGCGGCGCTCGGCGAGGAGCGCGCCTTCGGCGAGGATGATGAAGAGACAGGCGACGAGATCGCCGTCAGCGAGGTGCTGATCGGCGAGGACATCGCCGACCCCGACGCGGAGCCCGCCTATGACGACAGCAAGCCGCTGCGCATTGCCGTCGTCGGCCGCCCCAATGCCGGCAAGTCGACGCTGATCAACGCGCTGATTGGCGAGGAGCGGCTTTTGACCGGTCCCGAGGCCGGCATCACCCGCGATTCCATCTCGGTCGACTGGGATTGGCGCGGCCGCCGGATAAAACTCTTCGACACGGCCGGCATGCGGCGCAAGTCGAAGGTCCAGGAGAAGCTCGAGAAGCTTTCGGTGCAGGACGGGCTGCGTGCCATCCGCTTCGCCGAGATCGTCATCATCGTGCTCGACGCCACCATCCCCTTCGAGAAGCAGGACCTTCAGATCGCTGACCTGATCATCCGCGAGGGCAGAGCGCCGGTGATCGCCTTCAACAAATGGGACCTGATCGACAATCCGCAGGAGCTTTTGGCCGAGCTGCGCGAGAAGACCGAGCGGCTTCTGCCGCAGGTGCGCGGCATCCAGGCGGTCACCGTCTCGGCCGAGACCGGGCGCGGCCTCGACCGGCTGATGGACGCCGTCATCAAGACGCACAAGGTCTGGAACAGCCGCGTCTCCACCGGCAAGCTCAACCGCTGGCTGGAAGGCATCCTCGCGCATCATCCGCCGCCCGCCGTCGCCGGCCGCCGGCTGAAGATCAAATATGTCACCCAGGCCAAGACCCGCCCGCCGGGTTTCGTCGTCTCCTGCTCACGGCCGGACGTGATGCCGCAGTCCTATGTGCGTTATCTGTCGAACAGCCTGCGTGAGGCCTTCGACATGCCGGGCGTGCCGATCCGCATGGCTCTGCGCACCTCGGACAATCCATTTGCAGGTCGCGCGAAGAAGCGGTGAGGCTGGACGGGGCGAGCGCCAACGGTGATCCCTCGTCATCCACGGGCGAAGCAAGGAGCGAAGCGACGCGCGCAGACCCGAGGATCCATTCCGTGACCTCGAGGCGTTGCCCACGATCCAGAATTCCGCACCGCTGCACTCTTCGCTCGATGTAACGGAATGGATCCTCGGGTCTACGCTCCGCTTCGCGTCGCTCCGCCCGTGGATGACGAAACTGTAGGGCTTAAGCGACCTCTCGCAACTTCTCCTTCGTCTCTGCCCCTTCAGGCAACGCCTCCATCGCCGACTGCAAAAGAATGTCCGCCAGCCGTGCCGCGACCGGATCGAGCTCGGCGTCCTTCTGATGCATATGCAGCGCCATCTTCGGCAGCGGCGGCAGCCCAAGCACTCCCGGCGCGAGCGCCCTGACATTGACGGGCAAGCCGATATCGGTGCGGATCGTCAGCCCAAGGCCGGCCGCGACCGCCGCCCAGATGCCGCCGAGGCTAGGGCTGGAGAAGGCCATGCGCCAGGCAATGCCGGCACGGTCCAGCGTCTCGGTCGCCACGGTGCGCAGCAGGCAGGGCGCTTCGAACACCACCAGCGGCAGCGCCTCGCCATCGCGGGAGCCTGCATCCACCGGTTTCGCCGGACCGATCCAGCGCGCCTGCACGTCGGCGACATGCCGGCTGTAGGGCAGCGTCGTGCCGTCGTGCCAGGCGAGCGCGATGTCGAGGTTGCCGGACAGGACACGTTCGGCGAGCTCATGGCTGCGTCCGATGCGCGCCTCGATCCGAACTTTGGGATGGGCGCGGGCGAAGCGGCCTAGCACTTCGGGCAGCACGGCTTCGCCGAAATCCTCCTGCAGGCCAAGCCGCACCCAGCCTTCCAACTCGACGTCGCGGATGGCGGAGGCCGCCTCGTCGTTGAGCTCGATCAGGCGCCGCGCATAGCCGAGCATCGTCTCGCCGGCTTCGGTGAGCGCCAGGCCGCGGCCCGCCTTGCGGAAGATCGGCGTCGCCGCCTGCTCCTCAAGCTTCTTCAGTTGCGCGCTGACGGCAGAAGTTGAGCGGCCGAGCCGTTCGGCCGCCTTGGCGAAGCTGCCCAGTTCCATGCCGGTGACGAAGGTCCGCAGCACATCGAGGTCGAAGGTGACGCGTCGCATAAGATCGTCCTCATTTTCAGGATTATAGATCAAAAACTTCCTGATTTTATGAACGAAACTATGGCGCTACATCCATCCCGTCAAGGTCGGTCGCCCGGCCGTCACGGGAAGTGAGTCATGTCAGCCATCGTCACCCGCAACGATTGCCAGCCGCCTGCGAAAGCCGCCGCCGGCCGCGCCTTTGGACCCAACCATCGCTGGAAGGTGCTGGGCATCGGAGTCGCCGCCAATGCCGGCTTCTCCGCCACTTTCTCCGGCGTTCCAGCGACCGCGGTCGTCATGCGTCAGGGCTACCATCTCGACAATGCCTCGCTAGGCCTGGCGCTCGGTCTGCTCGGCCTCGGCGTGGCGCTCAGCGAGTTGCCCTGGGGCGTGCTCACCGACCGCTGGGGCGACCGCCGCGTGCTCCTGACCGGGCTTGGCGCGACGGCGGCATGGCTGTTCATCATGGCCATGCTCGTCGTGCCGACGAAAGCAGCCGTTCCCGGCGTCACGCTGCTTTCGGCAAGCCTGCTCGTTGCCGGCCTGCTCGGCGGCAGCGTCAACGGCTCCAGCGGCCGCGCCATCATGGGCTGGTTCGGCCAAGGCGAGCGTGGCTTTGCCATGAGCATCAGGCAGACGGCGGTGCCGCTCGGCGGCGGGCTCGGCGCGCTTGTCCTGCCGTCGCTTGCCGTGACCTTGGGCTATGCCGCGGTCTTCGGCCTGCTTGCGGCCCTATCCGCCCTTTCGGCTTTCTTTGCCTGGCGCTGGCTGCACGAGCCGCCGGCGCAAGGCGACGCTCACCCGGCCGCCGCGACGAGCGGTCCGGCGCCGCTGCGCAACATCGAGGTCTGGCGTATCTCGACGGCCATCGGCCTGCTCTGCTTCCCGCAGGTGGCGGTGCTTACTTTCGCCTCCGTCTTCCTACACGACTTCGCCGGCATGGGCACGTGGGTGACCAGCGCCAGTCTTGCCGCCGTGCAGACGGGCGCCATGGTGATGCGCGTCTGGAGCGGCCGCTTCACTGACCGCCACGGCAACCGCCGGCCGTTCCTGAGGTTCTGCAGCGTGCTCAGCGCGCTGGCCTTCCTCGCTCTTTGGCTGCTGGTGATCGCGGCGGCCGGGCAGCCCGCGCTGATGGTGCTCCTGCCCGTCATGGTGGTCGTGGCCGGCATTTCCGTCTCGGCCTGGCATGGCGTTGCCTATACCGAGCTTGCGACACTCGCCGGCCCCGGTCATGTCGGCACCGCGCTCAGCCTCGCCAACACACTTGTCTTCGTCGGCTTCTGCCTGGTGCCGATCGCCATTCCCTGGCTCTTGCTTTTCTCCGCATGGCCGGGCGTCTGGCTGGCGGCCGCGATCTGCGCGGCGATCGCGTGGCCGATCTTCCTGCGCCCAGCCTGATTCACCAAGCCTGATTTTTCGCCGGCTTTCCGCGGCAGTGGGAAGCCGGCTTGCCTTCAACATGAAAAAAACACGATCGATGTCGTTAACCCCCCATCAAGGTTAATGCTTCATTTTGGCTCTCCGGGGTCAGTAGCGTTTCTGGAGAGTTCCGTGCATCGACGCGTTTTTATGCGGCTCGTCGCCGCCGCCGTTGCGAATAAACCTTCCTTCCTTACTCCTTTGGTTCTGGGGCTCGGCTTCTGGGTCGGCTTTCCATCGGTCGTCGCCTATCAGGACATGGCGAGCCTCGTCTCCGGGCTGGAGTCGCCTCACGCCCGCTGGAACGCCTATGTCGAGAAATCCGTCGCCGGCTCGGTGCACGCCGCCGAGATGCCGTTTGTCGATTCGGCCGCCACGGGCTCGATCTCCGGTTCGGGCGTGGCATTGCCGGGCGTCGGCGCGGTTGCGTTCCGCGGCAAGGGCAATGTCGCCGGCACCACCCCCGATGAGGATCGCGTCGTGCGCGCCGACAAGAAGGGCCGCCTCGTTCAGGTGTCACCGGTGGCGCCGCCGAAGAATTTCAGCGCCGGCTCGATCTTCGAGCGCAGCTCCTCGCTGCTCCGTCCGAGCATGGACAGCAACCTGAAGTTCACCTTCGCCAAACCCGGCATCAAGGGCAAGGAAGTCCAGATCGCCCAGGCCTTCCACATCCGCGAGGACAAGAAGCCCGATCCGGATTTGCCGGCGGCTCTCGTCGCTCTCGTCAACAACGACAAGCCGGATATCCTCGCCACCGCCTATGCGCAGTCGGCACCGGACTACGCCAAGGCGTCGCCCTTCGAAGCGCTGCTGCAGGACGATCCGAACGACGGCCGCTTCATCCCGCCGATGGGCAAGGGCGACCATGCCTGGATGCAGAACCCTTTGCCGGCGGCCGTCTTCTCCATGCCGGAACAGGAATGTCTCGCCAAGGGCATCTATTTCGAGGCGCGCAGCGAGCCGGTGCGCGGCCAGGCCGCGGTGGCGCAGGTGATCCTCAACCGTGTCCGCAACCCGGCCTATCCGAAGACGATCTGCGGCGTCGTCTACCAGAACGACAACTGGTTCAACCGCTGTCAGTTCTCCTTCGCCTGCGACGGCAGGAAGAAGCGCATCAACGACCCGGTCGCCTACAAGACCGCGCAGGATGTCGCCATGGCGGTGACCGCAGGCAAGATCTTCATCCCCGAGGTCGGTTCCTCCACGCATTACTACGCCAACTATGTCCATCCGGGCTGGTCGCGTGCCATGCATCGCATGACCAGGATCGGCCTGCACATCTTCTATCGCACTTATGGCGGCGGCTGGAGCTGAGCCGTTCGAGCGAGCCTCCGGTAGCGTTCTGCGTGGGCCTGCCGCTCGCACCGATCGGTGCGGCTTGCCGCGCGGATTCGCGCCGAGTCCCCGCGCGGGCGTGACGGGCACGATGTCGCACCCGAATAAGCCCTTGATTTAAAACAGGAAAATACATCGCTTTGAAGTTCGACCCGTGGCTTGACGGGCGCGGACCCTCTAACTATGTTGCCGGCGACTTTAGAAGCGGACGGACGGTGATAGTCTGCCCGGGCAGGGGGGTTGCGATGGCCGACAAAAACAGGCCAGACGGAACCGGAGAAACCGGCCGCGGCAGGCAGCCAGAAGCCACCATCCGCGACGACGAACTTGAGCGCCGCCGGCGCGAGCTTGAAGCATCGCTTGCATCAAGACGCACGGACCGGCTCGAGGGGAAAGACGAAGCGAAGGCTGCGACCGGTTACGGTCAGGCATTGAAACTGTCCAGCGAGTTCATCGCCGGGGTGGTGGTTGGTGTCGGCTTGGGCTGGATTGTCGACCGCGTGGCGGGTATCGCGCCATGGGGTCTGATCGTCGGCCTGTTGCTGGGCTTCGGCGCCGGTATACTCAATGTCCTGCGTTCGGCAGGGCTTGCGTCGGAATTCGGTCAGGGCGGCAAGCCGCGCGAGCCGAAGGAATGAAATGAGGCGCCGCAAGGCGCTAAAGCGAACTCAAGAAGCCGGTTGCGGCTTTGACGGGGATAAAAGTGGCTGCTGACAAGGTCGATCCGATCCACCAGTTCCAGATCCATCCGATCATTCCGATTCATATCGGCGGCTACGACGTCTCCTTCACCAATTCCGCTCTGTTCATGGTCGTGACGGTCATCGTCGCGTCCGCCTTCCTCTACATGAGCACCGCCAGCCGCGCCCTCATCCCGGGCCGCCTGCAGTCGGTGTCGGAAATGGCCTACGAATTCGTCGGCAACATGTTGCGCGACGCCGCGGGCAAGCAGGGGATGCAGTTCTTCCCGCTGGTGTTCTCGCTGTTCATGTTCGTGCTGGTCGCCAACCTCATCGGCCTGTTCCCCTATTTCTTCACCGTCACCAGCCACATTATCGTCACCTTCACGCTGGCCGCGCTGGTGATCGGCACCGTCATCGTCTACGGCTTCGCCAAGCATGGGCTGGGCTTCCTCAAGCTGTTCGTGCCGCATGGCGTGCCCGGCTATCTTTTGCCGCTGGTGGTGGCGATTGAAATCATTTCCTTCGTCTCGCGTCCCGTCAGCCTCTCGGTTCGTCTTTTCGCCAACATGCTGGCCGGCCACATCACGCTGAAGGTGTTTTCGGGCTTCGTCGTCAGCCTCAGCGCGCTGGGCGCCGTCGGCGTCGCCGGCTCGGTTCTGCCGCTCGCCATGGCGGTCGCGCTGACCGCGCTGGAACTGCTGGTCGCCTTCCTGCAGGCCTACGTCTTCGCGGTGCTGACCTGCATGTATCTGAACGACGCTCTGCACCCGAGCCACTGATCGATTTTCTCCGGCGCTTCGGCGCCAGCTTACCCAACGTACCAACTGCAACGATTACGAAAACCACAGGAGTTTTGAAATGGACGCAACTGCAGCAGCTGCTATCGGCGCTGGTATCGCCTGCATCGGCATGGGCGGCGCGGGCATCGGCCTCGGCAACATCTTCGGCAGCTATCTCTCGGGTGCGCTCCGCAACCCGTCGGCTGCTGACGGCCAGTTCGGCCGCCTGATCTTCGGCTTCGCCGTGACCGAAGCTCTGGGCATCTTCTCGCTCCTCATCGCGCTGCTCTTGGTCTTCAAGTAAGAAGCACGCGCTGACGAAAGGGGCCGCATGGTGCGGCCCCGCCGTATGGACAGGGGAATGAGATGTTCGTGACATCTGCCTTTGCGCAAGAGTCCGCGCCGGCTGCGGCCGAAGGCGACACGCATGCGGGCACTGCCGTGCCTGCCGAGGAGCATGGCACGTTCCCGCCGTTCAATGCCGAGACCTTCCCGTCGCAGATCCTGTGGCTGGTCATCACCTTCGGGCTCTTCTATCTGTTCCTGAAGCGGGTTGTGATGCCGCGCGTCGGCGGTATCATCGATGTCCGCAACGATCGCATCACCCAGGATCTCGACCACGCCGCGAGGCTGAAGGGCGAGGCAGATGCTGCCGTTGCGGCCTACGAGCAGGAACTGGCGGAAGCCAAGGCTCGCGCCAACACGATCGGCCAGCAGGCGAGCGACGCCGCCAAGAGCGAAGCCGAAAGCACGCGCAAGAAGCTCGAGGCGGAACTCGAAAAGAAGCTCGGCGAGGCCGAGGCGAGCATCGCCTCGATCAAGGCCAAGGCGATGAAGGAAGTCGGCACGATCGCCGAGGACACCACGTCGGCCATCGTCGAGGCGCTCGTCGGCGGCAAGACCGACAAGGCCGAGATCTCGGCCGCGGTCAAATCCGCGAGCCGGTGAGGAGGGCATCATGGACGCCACATCACTCGCGACGCTCTGGGCAACCATTGCCCTGATCATCTTCCTCGGCGCCGTCATCTATCTGAAGGTGCCGGGCATGCTCGCCAAGTCGCTCGACGCCCGCGCGGCCAAGATCAGCAGCGAGCTCGAGGAAGCTCGCCGGCTGCGCGAAGAGGCCCAGCAGCTGCTCGGCCAGTATCAGCAGAAGCGCAAGGAAGCCGAGAAGGAGGCCGCCGACATCGTCGCCGCCGCCAAGCGCGAGGCCGAACTCCTTGCCTCCGAGGCGCATAAGAAGACCGAGGACTATGTCGCCCGCCGCACGGCTCTTGCCGAGCAGAAGATCAGCCAGGCCGAGCGCGAAGCGATCGGCGAGGTGCGCGCCACCGCCGTCGACATCGCTGTCGAAGCCGCCCGCGCGCTGCTTGCCGCCAAGGTCGACGCCAAGGCCGGCGCCGATCTGTTCAAATCCGCGCTGCAGGACGTGAAGGCCAAGCTGAACTGAGCGGCTCTACCGTCGCCAACAAAAAAGCCGCTGGGCAACCCGGCGGCTTTTTTGTTGCGGCGCGGAAGCTGCCAATCTCCCCCATTGTGGGGGAGATGCCCGGCAGGGCAGAGGGGGGGCGCGAAGGATCGCCGGCGTTGCATTCTGGTCCGCCGCGCCGACGCGCATGGCAGCTTGGCGCATGCATTGTCTAATGTAGCGCTGGTCGACCCCCACTCCGTCTCGGCTTCGCCGAGCCACCTCTCCCCCGATCGACGGGGTAGAGGAAAGGCGCCAGGCTTTTTGCCGTCAACGCTCGTCCAGCGACGCTCCCTTCCTTTCCCTCCGGAGGGGGGAAAGGTGGCGCTGCGAAGCAGCGACGGATTGGGGGAACCACCTGGCAATCAAGCCCTGGCTTGATCAGTCACGCCAGTCACTGAAGATGTGTGCATGCCGTAACTACATTGGGGGAGATAGCTATCACTCCAATCCGGCGAAGCTCTCTTCCTCTTCGACCACCTCGACGCCACCCAGCCGGAACGGCGCGAAGGATGCGCGGTGCAGTCTTGCCACCGGGCCATGCGCTTCGATCGCGGTCCGATGCCGGACCGTCGCATAGCCCATATGCACCTCGAAGCCGTAATGCTCGTGATGGCCGCCGCAGCCGCACATCATGCGGTCGCGCATCACCTTGGCGACGATCGAGGCGGCGGCGATCGATTGTGAGCGCTGGTCGCCCTTGATCAAAGCGCGGCCCTCGCAGGCGAGTCCTGGCGGCACGTCGCGGCCGTCGGCCAAAGCCAGCCTGGGCCGCAGCGACAGGCCGGCGGCGGCACGGCGCATCGCTTCCAGGCTGGCTTTCAAAATATTGCTGTTGTCGATGCCTTCGGCGCTGATCGAGGCCATCGAGACGCTGAGCGCTGAGCCCAGGATTTTCAGGAACAGCGCCTCGCGCTGCAGGTGGGTGAGGCGCTTGGAATCATCGAGGCCTTCGGGAATGTTGGCGGGGTCGAGCACGACGGCTGCTGCCACAACCGGACCGGCTAGTGGCCCGCGGCCGGCCTCGTCCATGCCCGCGACTGGCCAAAGTCCCTCGGCCATCGCCTTCGTCTCGATGGAGAAGTCGGGCTTCTCGACCATTTCAAACAGAAGCGGAGAATCGGAACGCGCGCGAGCCATGGTGCGGCGAGGTTCGCATCCGCTCCGATTCTCCGCAAGTCCCTCCGGGTCGGATGGGGCTTCGGACCGGGAGGGCACCGTCTCACGGCCGGGGGACTGGGCCGGACGGGATTCTTGAGCAATTCCGGGAAAGTGCGCAGTGGTTCTTCATCCTGGAATTGCGTAAAAACAAATACTTAGCGGATCGCAGGCCTTTCATGGCCGGCGCCGTCATCACAGCAGCATCAGCTGCTCGCCGGCGCCGGAGCCTGCGACGAATTGATCGGTCCGAAGCTGCCGCCGCTCGGCATTGAGACCGAGCCGCTTGGCGGCGATCTCGAAGCGCCGGCCGATCTGCCAGGCATAGGGACCGGCGCCCTTCATGCGCTTGCCCCATTCCGAATCGTAGTCCTTGCCGTCGCGCATCGAACGGATCAGCGACATCACGTGCCGGTAGCGGTCGGGATAGTGCCGCAGCAGCCAGTCCTTGAAGATCGGCGCCACTTCCAGCGGCAGCCGCAACACGACATAGCCTGCTTCCCTGGCGCCGGCGGCGCGAGCCGAATCGAGGATGCGCTCCAGTTCCGGATCGTTGAGGCCTGGAATGATCGGCGCCACCATCACTGAGGCGGGGACGCCGGCATCCGAAAGCTGCCTTATCGCCTCCAGCCGCTTCGTCGGCGTCGATGCGCGCGGCTCCATGGTTCGCGCCAGCATGCGGTCGAGCGTCGTCACCGACAGCGCCACCTTGGCGAGGCTGCGTTCGGCCATGCGCGACAGGATATCGATGTCGCGCGTCACCAGCGCCGACTTGGTGACGATGCCGACCGGATGGCCGCGCGCCTCCAGCACTTCGAGGATCTCGCGCATGATGCGATACTGCTTCTCGATCGGCTGGTAGGGATCGGTGTTGGTGCCGATGGCGATGGTGCGCGGCTGGTAGCCGGGTTTCGACAATTCCCTGTCCAGCATGCGTGCTGCATCCGGTTTGGCGAACAGCTTCGATTCGAAATCGAGTCCCGGCGACAGGCCCATGAAGGCATGTGTCGGCCTGGCGAAGCAGTAGACGCAGCCATGCTCGCAGCCGCGGTAGGGATTGATCGAACGGTCGAAGGAAATATCCGGCGATTCGTTGCGGGTGATGATGGTGCGCGGCTTTTCTACCTGCACCTCGGTCTTGAACGGCGGCAACTCCTCCAGCGAGTTCCAGCCGTCGTCGAACACATGCCGGCTGACGGGCTCAAACCGGCCGGACGGATTGATGCCGGCGGAGCGCCCGCGGTTGCGGTCGGGGCGGATGCGCATGCCGCTCTGCTCGATCATGGCATTGGCCATCTCGGCCCTGCCTGCTCCGAAGGCGGCAATGTCGGCGCGGACGATCTGTTCCATTTTCGCCCTCTCCCAAGGACTGTCGGCAGGATGTCGAATCGTTCTGTTCATGAAACTATTCCTATTTTGCCGATGAGAACAAAGCAAGAACTTTTTCCGCTGGGACGCGCAACTGGCGCAGCGCCCGGCTTTCGGCTATTCGGCTAAGAATGCTCAGCGTTCTCATCGAGACCAAGAACGACGAAGAGGGTCTTGCCCGCACGCTCGCCTCGCTGATCGGCGGCGCGGTCGAGGGTGTCGTGCGCGATGTGGTCGTCTGCGACACCGGCTCGACCGACCAGACGCATCGCGTAGCGGAGCATGCCGGCTGCCATTATGTGGCTGGCGGCATTGCCGCCGGTATCGGCCAGGCCAAGGGAGACTGGCTGCTGCTGCTCGAGCCCGGCGCGCGACTGGCAGAAGGCTGGATCGAGGAGGTCGCGGCCCACACGGCAAGGCAGACCATGCCCGCGCGCTTCTCACGCGCCCGCGGCAATCGCACACCGTTCCTGGCTCGTGTGTTTTCGGGCAGTCGTGCGCTGGCCGAAGGTCTCGTCATCAGCAAGCGCCAGGCCGCGGCTCTGGCGAAAAGCGCGCGCAGCGCCGAAGCCCTGGCGCGTGGCCTGGCTACCAGAAGGCTCAACGCCGAAATCTGGGTCGCGCCGCCGAAGTGATGTAGGCGCCCGCACGAGGAAAGTCGGGCAGCAAATTTCAGTCATTGCTTTATTGTGCATTGCACAAAACTAAGGGCGAGGTTAGCATCCCGGCATGCGGGACAATCGGGATTGGGTAATGCCGAAGTGATAGGCGGGCGTCGCTTCGTCGAACGCCAATGCATATGAGGACCCCGATGAATCTTGCTCCCCCAGACAATTCCGGTGCGGCCAGCCTGGAGGCCATCGCCCGCGACGGCAGCCTGCTCAGGCGCATCGCCGTGCGCATCCCGACCTATTTGAAGGATCTTCGCGAAAACCCGGCCTGGCTGCCGATGTTCGTGCTGGCGCGCACCATGCCGGGGCGCCGCATGCATTGGCTTGGCGCCAGAGCGGCCCGTCCGCTCGACGATGCGGGTGCAACGATGTTCACCGGCATCGAACGCGACGCGGTCGTCGAGGCGCTGCGCTCCGATGGGCTGTTTTCGGGCTTCATGCTGCCGCCGGCGATCCATGAGGAGATCGCCGCTTTCGCGCAACGCACGCCCTGTTTCGGCAATTTCGACCGCCGTCTCGAATTCATGCCGGGCGACCATGCCGAGGCCGAGAAGCGTTTCGGTCGCTCGCTGCTCAGCGGCCATTTTTTCGAGCGCATCCTCGACTGCCCGGCCGCGCTTGCCATTCAACGGGATCCGCTGCTGCTCGACGTTGCCCGGCATTATCTCGGCGGCCAGGCGAAACTGATCACCACGCGCGTCTGGTGGAGCTTTCCGACCGGCAAGGCTTCCGACGCCGACAAGAACCTCGCCTCGCTCGGCAAATACCATTTCGACCTCGACGACTGGCGCATGCTGAAGTTCTTCTTCTATCTGGCGCCGGTCGACGCCGGTACCGGGCCGCATGTCTATGTCCGCGGCAGCCATAAGCGCCGCGCGCTCAAGCACCAACTGACGCTCCTGGTCGGCCATCCGGCGGAAGAGGTGCTGGATGTCTACGGCCTGCAAAGCCCGGTCACGCTGACGGGCGAGGCGGGCCTCGGCTTCGTCGAGGATCCGTTCGGCTTCCACATGGGCACGGTGCCGGCGAACACGCCGCGCCTGATGATGGAAATCGGCTTCGGCGTCTCGCGGCCTTCGCGCCGCCGCTTCCACGGCGAGCCGGTAATTCGCTGAGCAATTCCAGGAAAAGTGCCTAGAGCGGTTCACCGTTTCACGGAAACGCCGAACCGCTCTAACTCTTTGTTTTTACGTAAAAACAAACGGGGTCAGATCCCACGCACTTCAACCGGCATCCAGGCGGTGCGACGCCTGGCCAGTCGCTGCTCGCGGCTTTCGGCGTCGTAGCGGACCGGGATCGGCTCGCGGGAGAACTGCTCTCGATCATCCAGCGCATTGATGATGACGATGGCCCTGGCGTCAGCGCCATCGCCGGCGATCGCCGCGACATAGACGCCGCATTCGTGGCACAGCAGATAGTCGGCGGTGCGCAGGCCGAAGCGATAGATCTGCAGCCGCGCGCTGTCTTCGACCGAGACGACCAGCTTTCCGTTCGGATCGGCAGCCGCCCGCGATCCATGCCGGATGCAGAACGAGCACTGGCAGGCGCGGATTTCCATCCCGCCGGGATCGAGAGCGCTGGAGAAGCTCAGGCGGATGTTGCCGCAATGACATCCGCCGCTGTGAACGGTCATGGCACGGTCCCTTGTTTCCTCGCACAAGGTACTTCGCCGGCATCGGGTTCGGAATGGCGCCTCGAAGGCGAGAGCGCCATTCCGCCTGCAAACCGGATGCCGATCGAGCGCTTTGCCTGTGGTTACGAGCTGGGCTTGCCGCCCCGCCTGAGATGCTCGTCGAGACGCGGCATGATCTCGACGAAGTTGCAGGGCATGTGCCGGTAGTCGAGCTGTGCCTTGATGATGCCGTCCCAGGCGTCCTTGCAGGCGCCGGGCGAGCCCGGCAGGACGAAGACGAAGGTGGCGTTGACGACGCCGCCGGTCGCCCGGCTCTGGATCGTCGAGGTGCCGATCTTGTCGTAGGAAATGCGGTGGAAGACTTCCGAAAAGCCGTACATGCGTTTTTCGAAGATCGGCTCCAGCGCTTCCGGCGTCACGTCGCGCCCGGTGAAGCCGGTGCCGCCCGTGGTGATGACGACATCCACCGCTTCGTCCCTCGACCAGCCGAGCACCTTCTCGCGGATCTTTTCGCGATCGTCGGTGACGATGTCGCGGGCGGCCAGGATATGGCCGGCCTCCGCGATCCGGTCGGCAAGCGTCTGGCCAGATTTGTCGTCGGCGAGGCTGCGCGTGTCGGAAACGGTCAGCACCGCGATGCGCACCGGAATGAAGGGACGGGCTTCGTTGGCCATTAATCGGCCTCCATGCTGCGCGTCGCAGCGACGAACCAGCCGGGATGGCGGCCGCGGATGTCGATCGCCGCGCGCTTGGCGACATTGCCGGTTTCGAACAGGCCGAAGCAGGTGGCGCCGGAGCCGGACATACGGGCGAAGGCGGCACCTGCTTTTTTGAGTGCCTTGAGCGCTTCGCCGACGGCCGGCTGGATGGTTTGGGCGGCGGGTTCGAGATCGTTGCGGGTCGTTTCGAGCCAGTTGCGTATGGTGTGGAAATCCAGACGGCTCGGCAGGGGCGGTAGCGCCTCGCTGTCGCGCCTGGCAAGCGCTTTGAACACGTCGGGCGTCGAGACGGCGGCGCCGGGATTGACCAGGACCAGCGCCAATGCCGGAAATTCCGCCAGCGGCCACAATTCATCGCCGATGCCGCGCGCAATCAGCGGCTTCGCCTTGAGACACATCGGCAGATCGGCGCCGAGCGCCAGCCCGATCCGCGCCAGTCCGGCTTCGTCGATATCGAGCTTCCAGAGACGCGCAAGACCGTTGAGCGCGGCCGCGGCGTCGCTCGAGCCGCCGCCGACGCCGGAGGCGATCGGCAGGTTCTTTTCCAGTCGGATGGCGACGGGCGAC
The DNA here is from genome assembly GCF_029674625.1 of Mesorhizobium sp. WSM4906. Taxonomy (NCBI): domain Bacteria; kingdom Pseudomonadati; phylum Pseudomonadota; class Alphaproteobacteria; order Hyphomicrobiales; family Phyllobacteriaceae; genus Mesorhizobium; species Mesorhizobium sp. WSM4906. The sequence goes on along the minus strand of NZ_CP121355.1, from coordinate 5,948,628 downwards.
GTCCGCTCCGGACCGGCCTCTTGGCGTAAGGCCTCGCGCGCTCGCACGACCAGATTGTCGCCGCCGAGCGGCATGCCCGCGGCGAAGGGACCGGATACCGAGAACGCGTCATGCTCCGCCGGCTCGATCTGCAGCCGGTCGCCGAAGCGGGTGAACACGGCTAGACTGTCGAGCAGGTGGTAGCCATCGGCGCGCCGTCCGATGACATGCAGCGCCAGATTGATCTTGGCAGGCGCAAGCCATGTCCGGGACTTGGCCTCGGGCTCCAGAATGTCGGCTGCTGGCGAGATGGCTTCAGTCCTTGGCCAGACGGTACTCGCCGGTCTTCGGATCCTTGACCAGCGTGCCCATCGTGCCGTTGGCCGCCTGTTTCTCGGTGCGCCGGATTTTTGCCGTCACACGCTCGGCCTCACGCACGAAAGCGCGATAGCCGAAATAGGCGGCGGCGCCGACGACAGCGAAGAAAATGATCTGCGGCATCTCAAAACTCCTCCCGCGTTCGCGCGGCAAGGCCGACCGTACAGGTCGGTCAAGCGATCATGCTAGCCACTTTCATGGCTTTTTCAAAGCCCGAAGCGCGCCCACAGCGCGCGCTCTTCCGCCGCATCGATGACACCGTTCGCGGCGGCCGCGGCGATATCCGGCGCCGAAAAACGCGAGCCGAACAGGCCGAAACGGCCGAAAAACCCGCGCGGCGTGGTGATCAGCTTGAGCTGCGTCTTTTCGCCGAAACGGGTCTTGAGCACGCTGCGCATGTCGCCCAGCGCATCGACCAGACCGAGCTCGAGGCCCTTCTTGGCGGTCCAGAACAGGCCGGTGAACAGATCAGGATCGTCCTTGAGCTTGGTGCCGCGCCGCTCCTTGACCAGATCGATGAAGGTCTCGTGCACTTCGAGCTGCAGCGCCTTCAGCCGCTCGACGTCTTCCTTCTTCTCCGGCTTGAACGGGTCGAGCACGGCCTTGTTCTGGCCGGCGGTGTGGACGCGCCGCTCGATGCCGATCTTCTTCAGCAGTTCCGGGAACCCGAACGAGGCGGAAACGACGCCGATCGAACCGACGATCGAAGAGGGGTCGGCGAAGATCTCGTCGCCGGCGATCGCGATCATGTAACCGCCGGAAGCCGCCACGTCCTCGACGAAGACCAGCACCTTCTTGTTCTTTTCCGCTGCCAGGTCGCGGATGCGCTTGAAGATCAGCCGCGACTGCACCGGCGAGCCGCCCGGCGAGTTGATCGAGATCGCGATCGCCGGCGCGTCGAAACTGAACGCCTTCTCGATCATGCCGGCCGTCGAGGCGAGCGACAGGCTCGGCCGGAACTGGCCGCCGCCGGGCAGGATGGTGCCGTGCAGCCGGATGACCGGGATGGTGACGACTGTCGAGCGCCAGGATTTCGGCAGCAGGCGGTTGAAGAAGCGTTTCACGAAAGCTCGTCTCCAGAAGAGGTGCAAGAGCAGGGGTGAGACCTCATCCTTGCTCCCGGCATGTAGGAATTCGCCGGCCAACGGCAATGCCGCATTGCCGGCCAGTGCATGTCGAGCAAAAGTGTGCAGCGGTTTTGCGAAAAAGACATGCATAAAATAAATCCTTGAAGCGCGTCGCCTGAATCCGTTTCAACGCAACGCGCTTCAAGGATCAATCGCCGAAAAGCGACGCCAGCCCATTGTTGATCATCTCGGTTCGCTCCGTCGGCTCGCTGCCGGATGGTCCGTGCAAGATCAGGGGCGGCCGGATCGACAGCTTGCCGCGCGCGCCGAGCGCCGCCCTGACGACGATGCGGATCGCCGTCGCGTCCGGGCGAGGGTGGACGCAAATCATCTCGGCGTCGCCGAAGCGGCCTTCGATCGCATCGAGGATGGCGACGAGCTGCTCCGGCCGGGCGATCACCGCCAGCCCGCCGCGCGGCCTGACGACGGCGGCGGCGCTTCTGATCCAGCTCTCGAACAGCCCGTCCTCCGTGACATGCGCTTGCTTCCGCAGCGCATCCGGCGTGGCGCGATCTTGCGCCGCGTTGAAGGGCGGGTTCATGATGACGAAGTCGAAGGAATTGTCGGCAAGCCCGGCTTCGGCCCGAGCGCGGCCGGCAAGCGTGACGTCGGCCGTCAGCGCCGAGGCGCGGCCGACGAGATGCGCATTGCCCGGATGCGCAAGCGTGGCGGCGGCAAACGCCGCCATCTCTGCGGAGCGCTCGACCAGAACCGCGCGCGATTGCGGACAGCGCGACAGCACGGCCAGCGCGGCGGCACCCGCGCCGGCGCCGAAATCGGCGAGCCCGCCGGAAAAGGCAGATGGAACAGCAGCGGCCAGCATCATGGCGTCCATGCCGGCGCGGTGGCCTTGTCTCGGCTGCACCAGCCAGAAGCGCCCGCGATGGAAGGCGTCGACCGTGTGGGCCGGCGTGTCGGCGCTGAGGGCGGTTGATGCTGTCATTATTTCCGGCGGATCTCGTTTTCGATGCCGGCGTCCTTCAGGATGCGGCGCGCCGCATCGGCCTTGTCGGCATCGACCATGACGCGCCTGGGCAGGATGCCGATCGATCCGTCGAGCACGCTCATGTTCTGGTCGGCGACGAAGCAGGCGATGCCGGCGTCGCGCATCAGCGATTCGACGAAGGAGATGACGACGGCGTCGTTGGTGCGGACGAGTTCTATCATGAAATGAAAATCGCAGGTTGCGGCGTTCATGTAAACGTCCAGGCAGGCCCGCGTCAGGCCGGCCGCGCCAATTCGCCTCTTGCCGTGCCCGGTTGTACCGACCTAGAGTCGCACCGGGACCAGGGTGTTGTCGTGCGCGTCAATATACGGGAGAGATCGTGGTGGGCGTCGTTCTGAATATCGAAGGCAAGCGGGAACCCGCTTCCATCAAGGATCTCATCGATCTGACGGCAGCCGACATGGGACGCGTCAACGAGCTGATCCTGTCCAAGGCCGGCTCCGACGTCGAGATGATCCCGGAGATCGCCAACCATCTGATCTCGTCCGGTGGCAAGCGGCTCAGGCCGATGCTGACGCTCGCCGCCGCCCAGATGTTCGGCTATGCGGGCGAAGGCCACGTCAAGCTCGCCACCGCGGTCGAATTCATGCACACCGCGACGCTGCTCCACGATGACGTGGTCGACGAGAGTGCGCTTCGCCGCGGCAAGAAAACCGCGCGCATGATCTGGGGCAATCAGGCAAGCGTGCTGGTCGGCGATTTCCTGCTCGGCCAGGCTTTTCGCATGATGGTCGAGGTCGGCTCGCTGGAAGCCCTCGACATTCTGTCGAGCGCCGCCTCCATCATCGCCGAGGGCGAGGTAATGCAGCTTGCCGCCGCCAAGAACCTGGAGACCACCGAGGACGAGCATTTCGCCGTCATCAAGGCCAAGACCGCCGCCCTGTTCTCGGCCGCCGCCGAAGTCGGTCCGGTGATTGCCCAGGCCTCCCGCAACGACCGCGCCGCGCTGCGCTCCTACGGTATGAATCTCGGCCTTGCCTTCCAGCTCATAGACGACGCGCTGGACTATGGCGGCTCCAGCAAGGAGCTCGGCAAGAATGTCGGCGACGATTTCCGCGAGGGCAAGGTAACGCTGCCGGTGATCCTCGCCTATCGGCGCGGCACCAAGGCCGAGCGCACCTTCTGGAAGCGTGCCATCGAGGACAATGTCACCGACGATGCTGGGCTCGAAAAGGCGATCGGCCTGATGACCCGCCACGGCGCCATCGCCGATACGATCGGCCGCGCGCGTCACTTCGGCGAGATTGCCCGCGACGCGCTGGCGCCGCTGGAAGCGACGCCGCAGAAGTCGGCGCTGATCGACGTCATCGATTTCTGCATCAGCCGCGTCAACTGAGAGCGTCGGTCTTCCCGGAGCTTGCCCGGCATCCGCCGGGTGAGGTGATCTGTGAATCCCGCTCCGGTCGTCTCGACAAACGGCCGTCGCGCAAATTATCTATAAAATATGGCCAGCACTGACGACACGATCGCCGTCCGCATCAGCAAGGAACTGGCGGACCGCATCATTTCGGGCGCGATCGAGCCCGGATCGCGGCTGCGCCAGGACCATGTCGCCGAGGAATTCGGCACCAGCCACGTGCCGGTGCGCGAGGCCTTCCGCCGCCTGGAGGCGCAGGGTCTGGCGATCAGCGAGCCGCGCCGTGGCGTGCGCGTCGCCGCGTTCGACCTCGGTGAGGTCCGGGAAGTGGCCGAGATGCGCGCGGCGCTGGAAGTACTGGCGCTGCGCCACGCCGCGCCGCATCTGACGCCGGCGATCCTCGACCAGGCCGAGGACGCGACCAAGGCGGGCGACAAATCCCGCGATGTCCGCTCCTGGGAAGAGGCCAATCGCACCTTCCACCGGCTGATCCTGGCGCCCTGCAACATGCCGCGGCTGCTTTCCACCATAGACGACCTGCATGCCGCGAGCGCCCGCTTCCTTTTCGCCGCCTGGCGCTCCGAATGGGAGACCCGCACCGATCAGGATCATCGCGCGATTTTGAGCGCGCTTAGGCAGGGCAACACGGAATCGGCCGCCGTCACGCTTGGCCGGCACGTGCAATGGATTGGCCAGAAACCGGTCAAGACCGCTTCCGGCAAGACCCGCGACGCCTTCGCCATAGTCGGCTAGGGACGCAGACACAGCTACGCTTCTGCGCTCCATCGCAGCCAAATGTCGGTTTTGGGCACCCTAACGGCCCTTGAATGGCTCAGCCTCATCGCGCGTCGATCTATGTCTCCGAAAGGGAGCGCTTGCCATCTCTGCAAAAATATGGATTCGATAATAGATCGAACGCATAAATTATCTATAATTTCAGGGACATCACCGTGACAAACATCGCCGTTTCGACCCGCAAGCCCTCCTTCAGCCCGCTCAGACTGGATAGTCGCTCCGTCGCCTGGAAGGCCGGCGCCGTCGTTCTCGGCTCGCTGTTCCTGGCGCTGTCGTCCTATATCGAGGTGCCGATGGTGCCGGTTCCGGTCACCATGCAGACCTTCGCCGTGACGCTCGTCGGCGCGCTCTACGGCTGGCGGTTCGGCGCGCTCACCATCGCGGCGTGGCTCGTCGAGGGCGCCGCGGGCTTTCCGGTTCTGGCGGGCGGCGCCGCCGGCGTGCAGCATTTCGTCGGTCCGACCGGCGGCTATCTCTTCTCGTTCCCGATCGTCGGCGCGGTCGTCGGCTGGCTGGCCGAGCGCGGCTGGAACGGCAATCGGGTGATGCTTGCCTTCGCCGCCATGCTCATCGGCAATCTTCTGTGTCTGGTTCTCGGCACGGCCTGGCTTGCTGTCATGATCGGCGCCGAGAAGGCGATCACCTTCGGCTTCCTGCCGTTCATCGTCGGCGGCCTGCTGAAGTCGGCGCTGGGCGCCGCGACGCTGAAGCTCTTCTCGACCTATCGGGCCGAACAGCGCGATCCGCGCGCCTAAGACGCGATGACCGTCAGGCTGCGCGCCCATCATCTGCTCTGCCTGCTGACCTATGTCGGCAAGGGTTATTCGCCCGCCTTCACCGCCAACTATGACAAGGTGGTGGGGCGGCTGGGCGAGGGCGAGGCGGTCTTGATCGTCTCCGGGCCGGACGACATCTGTGCCCCGATGCTGGACGAGCCCGAGCCGCACTGCCTGCGCGAAAGCGCCGCCGAACGGGATGGGCTCGCCGCGCGCGATGTCGGCGCTCTCCTCGGCCGGCCGGTCCAGGCCGGCGACCGGCTCGCTCTGGACCCCGCCAGCCTGGCGCGGATGCGGACGGCGTTTTCCTCCGGCCAGACGCGCCAGGCATGCTCCGGCTGCGAATGGTCTGGCCTCTGCGGTGCGGTCGCCGCCGGCGGATTTCACGATGCCCGCCTGTAGACGGCCGATACCGCCGGGCTGCAGGCGCCCGCTCCGGACTTTTCGGTCGCCGGGCATCGTTTTTTAAGTTGGATGATCGCATTGTGATTCGCGCCGGATTGAAGCCCGACCCCAAAAAGGCCATGCTTTGTCTGGAAAAGATCGAGTCTGTGGGCGGTCCGCCAAGGGCGGGAACCCGTCTGGCTGAAAGGGATAAGATGCAGCAAAGACGTGCGCGCTGGCTGACAAGGCTGGCATTTTTGACGGGTGTGGCGCTTTCGGTGCTGCCTGCCCATGCCAAGGAAAACGCCCAACCGATCCAGATCACGTCCTTCTCGGGCGCCTATCTTGCCGCCCACATCGCCGAAAGCGACAACGATCTCAACAACGCCATCGCCTATTACAAGCAGGCGCTGGCCTTTGCCCCCAACGACACGGAGCTGCAGCAGAGCCTGATGCTGGCGCTGGTCGCGCAAGGGCGTTTCGAGGAATCGCTGGTCTATGCCGACAAGCTCAAGGAAGTGCCCGATGTCGAGCGCTTCTCGCGGCTGGCACTTGCCGTCGATTCCTTCCACAAGAAGGACTACGCCAAGGCCCAGTACTGGCTGAAGCTGTCGCTCGAATCCGATCTCGACCGGCTGCTCTCCGGCGTCATGGACGGCTGGGCCAAGGAAGGCGCGGGCAGTGCGTCTGAAGCGATGGAATCCATCGACAAGCTCAAGGGACCGGACTGGTTCGGCCTGTTCAAGTCCTATCATCGCGCACTGATCGCCGACGCGGCCGGCCTTTCCGATAAGGCCGATGAAATCTACGCCGCCACCCTGGCCGACACCGCCGCTGGTGGCTCCGCGCCCGAGACGTGGATGCGCAACGCCCAGGCCTATGCCTCGTTCCTCTCCCGCAAGGGCGACAAGACGAAGGCGCTTGCGGTGCTCAACCAGGCCGAGGCCTTCGCGCCGGGCAAGCTCGAAATCACCACGCTGCGCGACAGGATCAACAAGGGCGACAAGATCGAGCCCTTGGTCGCTACCCCGGCCGACGGCGCCTCCGAAATCCTGCTCGACCTCGCCACCGCGCTCAATCGCGGCGGCGGCGAGCCTTTCGTGCGGCTCTATCTGCAATACGCGCTGGCGTTGAAGCCGGACAGCGATGCCGCCCTCGTTCAGCTCGCTGCCGTCGCCGAGCAGCTGAAGGACGGCGAGGGTGCGATCGCGCTCTACCGCCGCATTCCGGCCTCCTCGCCGCTGAAGGAGCTTTCGGAGCTGCAGCTTGGCCTGAACCTCGCCGACATCGACCGCAACGACGAGGCGATTGCGCACCTCAAGGGTTATGTCGATGCGCATCCGGCCGACATGCGAGGCTATCTCGCGCTCGGCGGCGTCTATTCCTCCAAGGAGGACTACCGCTCGGCCGCCAATCTCTACGACAAGGCGGTCGAGGCGCTGAAGACGCCGACCGCCGCCAACTGGAACATCTTCTACCAGCGCGGCATCGCCTATGAGCGGCTGAAGGAATGGCCGAAGGCAGAGCCCAATTTCCGCAAGGCGCTGGAGTTGCAGCCCGACCAGCCTCAGGTTCTGAACTATCTCGGCTATTCCTGGGTCGATATGAACACCAACCTCAAGGAAGGCCTGGCGATGATCCAGAAGGCCGTGGATCTCAGGCCAAGCGACGGCTACATCGTCGATTCGCTGGGATGGGCCTATTACCGCCTCGGCCGTTTCGATGACGCCGTCCGCGAAATGGAGCGCGCCGTGTCGCTGAAGCCGGAGGATCCGGTCCTCAACGACCATCTGGGCGATGCCTATTGGCGTGTCGGCCGCAAGCTGGAAGCGACGTTCCAGTGGACACAGGCACGCGATCTTAAGCCGGACCCGGATGTGCTTGCCGCCCTGCAGCAGAAGCTGCTCAAGGGGCTGCCGCCGATCGAATCCAACACGGCGCAGGAAACCCCCAAGGTCAAGCCGGTCACGCCGCCCCCGCCGAAGGGGTGACCCTTCCGCCAACGTTCAAGACGACGGGGCTCATCTAGCCCCGTTTTCGTTTCGGCTCGGCGTCTGCCGAGCCCGGGCCGGCCTCACTGAATATCGGCAAACGCCAGTTCCCTGGCGGAGAAAATCTTGACCTGTAGGCTGTTTGCGTTGGCAGGCGGCATGCGTTGGAGATTGGCCGAAACGCCCATCGCGATCGTCATCCACGGGCGGAGCAAGGAGCGAAGCGACGCGCGCAGACCCGAGGATCCATTCCGTAACGCATGAGCGCTGCTGCGGCGCAGAATTCTGCTCCGCTGCACTCTTTGATCAGGGTCACGGAATGGATTCCAGGGTCTCCGCGACGCCGCTTCGCGGCTGCTCCGCCCTGGAATGACGAGATTCGGGCGGCTTCAGCCAATCTCAGCGTTCGTGCCGATTTCACGGAAATGACCGGCGAAAATCTTACTCGTCGACAATGGCGACTTTCAAAAATCCCTGTGTCGAGGACCTAAAACATTTTCCGGTAAACGACGAACCCCGAGCGCTCGCCGATCTTGTCGTAGAGCTGCATGGCGGTGTGGTTGGTCTCGTGCGTCAGCCAGTAGACGCGGCCCGAGCCAGCGGCTTCGGCGCGCTGGTAAACGCCCTCGATCAGCGCCCTGCCGACGCCTTGGCCGCGCGATGCCTGCGACGTGAAGAGATCCTGCAGGTAGCAGTTCGGCGCGATCGCGGTGGTCGAGCGGTGGTAGAGATAGTGGACCAGGCCGAGAAGCTTGCCGTCGCGCTCGGCCACCAGCGCATGCATCGGCTCGTAGGCATCGAAGAAGCGCGACCAGGTCATCTGGGTGATCTCGCCGGCAAGCGCCGTTTCGCCCGATCGGCCGTAGAATGCGTTGTAGCCATCCCAGAGCGGCAGCCATTGTTCGTAATCCTGCCGAGTGACGGGGCGGACGATCCATTGGCTTGGCATGACATATCCCTCAGATTGAAGCGGCGAGAGCAAACGGCCAACTGCGACGCCCAGCAATGGGCCAGCCGCTGGCAAAGCGTTCAACCTCTCCGTGATGCGGCGCCCTGCCTTGACGCTCGCCGGCCCGCCAACTAGGGAATGCTTCAATCCCAGCGCTTTCCGAGGCTGCCGTGACCATCGAAATTCCTGCCCACATGCATCCCAGCCGCTCTTTCCAGGGGCTGATCCTGACCTTGCACAATTACTGGGCGGCTTACGGCTGCGTCATCCTGCAGCCCTATGACATGGAAGTCGGCGCCGGGACCTTCCATCCGGCAACCACCTTGCGCGCGCTCGGTCCGCTGCGTTGGAACGCGGCTTACGTGCAGCCGTCGCGCCGCCCGAAGGACGGCCGCTACGGCGAGAACCCGAACCGGCTGCAGCATTACTATCAGTATCAGGTGATCCTGAAGCCGAACCCGCCCAACCTGCAGGAACTCTATCTCGGTTCGCTCGAGGCTATCGGCGTCGATCCGCTGCTGCACGACATCCGCTTCGTCGAGGACGATTGGGAAAGCCCGACGCTGGGCGCCTGGGGCCTCGGCTGGGAGTGCTGGTGCGACGGCATGGAAGTGTCGCAGTTCACCTATTTCCAGCAGGTCTGCGGCATCGAATGCGCGCCGGTGGCCGGCGAGCTCACCTATGGGCTCGAGCGCCTCGCCATGTATGTGCAGGGCGTCGACAATGTCTATGACTTGAACTTCAACGGCCGCGAGGGCGCCGAGAAGGTCACCTATGGCGAGGTCTTCCTGCAGGCCGAGCAGGAATATTCGCGCCACAATTTCGAATTCGCCAACACCGCGATGCTGCTTCGGCATTTCGAGGACGCCGAGGCCGAGTGCAGGGCGCTGCTTGCCGCCGGCGCGCCGATCTCCCCCCTCGAGGGGGAGATGTCGGCGAAGCCGACAGAGGGGGTCCTCGCAGGAGGCACCGCCAATAAGGCGTCGAGCGCGTCGCAGGCGACCCCTCCCGGCCCTTCGGGCCACCCTACCCTCAAGGGGGAGGGGTTCCACCGCATGGTCTTCCCGGCCTACGACCAGTGCATCAAGGCAAGCCATGTCTTCAACCTGCTCGACGCGCGCGGCGTGATCTCCGTCACCGAGCGGCAGAGCTATATCCTGCGCGTGCGCAATCTGGCCAAGGCCTGCGGCGAGGCGTTCCTGAAGACGCGGGCGGGCGGTCTGGCGGCTTAGCTCAAGAAAGCTTTCGCGATCTCAGCGGCGGTCAGCGGCAACGCGCTCTGGCTGCTTGCGCTTTCGATTGTGCGCAGCGCTTGCCTCACGCCAGGCATCGAGAACGTGCCATGCATCTGGGCGGCGAAGCAGGCGCTCAGTGCCAGGATCTGCAGGGTTCTCGATGCCGTTTTCATCGTCTTTCAGCCAATAGTTCTCCGCCTGAGCGTTGGTCGCTTCAGTGCCGTGTTTGGTTCATGGGATTTCTGTCCTAAGGACGGGCGGGTCCGCTTCGTCCCGACAAAGACCTGAATATTTCCTGAAATAGCTCGATCTCGCGATCGGCAGGCAGGGTGACAGCGGCGAGGCGAGTTGCTATGCGCCCTCTACCTCCCCCTTGATGGGGGAGGTCGCCGCGAAGCGGCGGGTGGGGGTGACGGGCGCTTCCCTATGCCGAAACTTGATCGCTTCAAGTTGCAGTCCGCGCGAAGGCTGCGCGCGGCGATGACCGACGAGGAACGCAGGTTGTGGCAGCACCTCTGGCGCATCCCAGTCGAAGGCACGCACTTTCGTCGGCAAGCATCGGTTGGTGGCTACTATCCCGACTTTATCTCACATCGGCTGAAGCTGATTATTGAGGTGGATGGCTTCCACCATGGTGCCGATGATCAGCAGCGCCATGATGAAGTTCGGACGCGGTGGTTTGAAAGCCAGGGCTACCGCGTTGTCCGTTTCTGGAACCACGAGATAAAAAACGAACTGGATTCCGTCCTCGATACAATCTATGCGGCGGTGGAAGAACGGAAATTACACCTGCATCTGCGCGACGGTGCCGAAGGTAATGGCAGCTGAGAGGCCGCCACCCCACCCCGGCGCTACGCGCCGACCCTCCCCATCGAGGGGAGGGTGGGAGCTTAACTATGCCTGACCTACTCCTAGAACTCCGCTCGGAAGAGATTCCCGCGCGCATGCAGCGCAAGGCTGCCGGCGATCTTCGCAAGATGCTGACCGACGGTCTGGTCGAGGCGGGTTTGACCTATGAGGCGGCACGCGAATACTGGACGCCGCGGCGCCTGGCGCTCGACATCCGTGGGCTAACGCCGCGCTCGAAGGACATTCGCGAGGAGATCAAGGGTCCGTCGACCACGGCGCCCGAGCAGGCGGTGCAGGGTTTCCTGCGCAAGGCAGGTCTCGCCTCGATCGCCGAGGCGCATGTCCATTCGGATCCCAAGAAGGGCGACTTTTACGTCGCCCACATCTCGAAGCCGGGCCGGGCGGCCGAAGAAATCATCGCCGAGCTGGTGCCGGGCATCATCAGAAATTTCCCCTGGCCGAAATCGATGCGCTGGGGGCCGGCCTCGGCCAGGCCAGGTTCGCTGCGCTGGGTGAGGCCGCTGCAGTCGATCGTCTGCACCTTCGGGCCGGAGACAGAAGAGCCGGTGGTGGTCGATTTCGAGATCGACGGCATCCGTTCCGGCAACATTACCTATGGCCACCGCTTCCACGCGCCGGGCCAGATCACCGTTCGCCGCTTCGACGATTATTCGGCCAAGCTCGAGGCGGCCAAGGTCGTTCTCGATGCCGAGCGGCGCAAGGAGATCATCCGCGCCGATGCCCGCAACGTCGCCTTCGCCAACGGGCTCGACCTCGTTGAGGACGAAGGCCTGCTGGAGGAAGTCTCCGGCCTGGTCGAATGGCCGGTCGTACTGATGGGGGAATTCGAGCAGGATTTTCTCACCATTCCGGCAGAGGTCATCCGCCTCACCATCCGCGCCAACCAGAAATGCTTTGTCATCCGGCCGCACGGCGCCGCCGAGGACCTCTCCAACCGCTTCATCCTGGTCGCAAACATCGAGGCGACCGATGGCGGCAAGGAGATCGCCTACGGCAACGGCAAGGTGGTGCGGGCGCGGCTCTCCGACGCGCTCTATTTCTGGAAGACCGATCAGGGCGACCTGCCGGACCTCGACCAGCTGCGAGAGTCCGCGGCAAAGTTCGACCTGGACCTGAAGAAGCCGCTGGACCAGCGCATGGCGAGGCTCGACCACCTCAACGTGACGTTCCATGCCAAGCTCGGCACGCTGGGTGCCCGGGTTGAGCGGATTAGGAAGTTGGCGAAAGAATTGGCGCCGGTCGTGGCGCAGTCGATCTCCCCCCTTGAGGGGGAGATGGCCGGCAGGCCAGAGGGGGTCGCTGAGCGTGAGACGCCGACGCCCTTCGTGGCGAGAGGCAGCGTCGGCGCTTCACGCGAGACGACCCCCTCTGTCGCCTTCGGCGCCCCCTCGAGGGGGGAGATTACCGCGCTCGTCGCCCGCGCCGCGGTGCTCGCCAAGGCCGACCTGCAGACCGAAGTGGTGGGCGAGTTCCCGGAGCTGCAGGGCGCCATGGGCCGCAAATACGCGCTGCTGCAGGGCGAGCATCCGTCCGTGGCAGCGGCCGCCGAGGAGCACTACAAGCCGCAAGGTCCGTCGGACCGCGTGCCGACCGATCCGGTCTCGGTTGCTGTCGCGCTTGCGGACAAGCTCGACACGCTGACCGGCTTCTGGGCGATCGATGAAAAGCCGACCGGCAGCAAGGATCCCTTCGCGCTGCGGCGCGCGGCACTTGGCGTGGTCAGGATTTTGATCGAGAACCGCATTCGCATGGGGCTGACTTCGATCTTCTCCAAGGCCTTTGCGAACTTCACGGGCGGTGCCGGCCAGATGTCGGACCTCCTCGCCTTCTTCCACGATCGCCTGAAGGTCTATCTGCGTGAAAGCGGCGCACGGTATGACCTGATCGATGCGGTGCTGTCGGCGGGCTCGCGCCCAATCTCCCCCCTTGTGGGGGAGATGTCGGCGAAGCCGGCAGAGGGGGGCGCTGTCCCGCCGGCCCCTCATTCTGTCGCGCCCCCCTCTGCCCTGCCGGGCATCTCCCCCACAAGGGGGGAGATCGGCCAATCGCCGAACGACGACCTCCTGCAGATCGTTCGCCGCGTCGACGCTCTGGGCTCCTTCCTCGACAGCGAAGACGGCAAGAACCTGCTTGCCGGCACCAAGCGCGCCGCCAACATCCTGGCCGCCGAGGAGAAGAAGAAAACGCTCATCGCCGAGACCTTTGAGCCGGCTCTGTTCCGCGAAGACGCGGAAAAGAAGCTCTATGCCGCGGTGAATCAGGCCGAGAAGGAAGCCGGCCAAGCGATTCAAAACGAAGATTTTTCCGCCGCCATGCTGGCGCTTAGCGTTTTGCGTGAACCGGTTGATTCATTCTTTGAAGGCGTTCTCGTGAATGATGAGGACCAGGCCGTGCGTGCCAACCGCCTGGCGCTGCTTGCCCGCATCCGCGCCGCTACCGACCAGGTCGCCGATTTTTCAAAAATCGTCGGCTGACGGCCTGAAAAATCGCCGATCCGAAGCTGCCTGCGCCCCACAAGGCGCAGTGCGCTTCGACAATTTCACAGCCCGAAATTTAATGCGCCGGAGCCGGCTTACAGTCATATGGCGATGACCTCCGCATGGGAGAACCAATGCATGTCGCCCAGAGGTGTTCAGCGGTTCTGGGACAACGACATGCATCAAACGAAGACTTGAGGCGCGTCGCCTGAATTCGTTTCAGAGCGACGCGCCTCAAGACGTTCTCAAACCACGGAGGCATGCCATGAATTCCGTTCAGGATATCGAATTGACCGAAGAAACCCCGGCCGCCGCCGAGGGTATCGAGCCCGCTTCTGAAAACCTTCTCGACCATGCCGCCGCCGCGGCCATCGAAGCCGCCGATCCGTCTGAAGACGACGAAGAAGAAGGCGACGAGGAAGAAGCCGACGACGAAGACAGCGAGGACGAGGACGACGAAGACGCTGATGAGGAAGCCACTGCTTCGAGCGACGAAGAGTCGGACGACGAAGATGAGGACGCCGACGAAGACGCCAAGGCCTCGGACGACGAGGATGACGAGGACGACGACGAGTCCGAAGATGACGACAAGGAAGAAGCGGCCTGAGCCGTTTCTCGTCGCTTGAAAAACAAAGGGCGACGCTTGCAAGCGTCGCCCTTTTTCAGCTGAGCTTGGAGATCGGCGGCCGCGAGGGTAGCCCTACATGGCCTTGCCGACCGGCCGCAATGTCGAACTGTTTTGCGTTTGCGCTTGCGGCTGCGCCTGGCCGCCCGATCCGTTTGCGGCCGGCTTGTTGTCGGCGGCTTTGGTGTCGCCGTCGGGAGCTGCCGCGGCGGCGCCATTGGCAGGCGTGGCGGGCGCGGTGCCGTTTGCCGGTTCCGTGGATTTGGCAGCCGCGGTCGCCGCGGGTGTCGCGAAGGCGCCGCCGACGATGCCGCCGCGGATGATCGTCGGCGTCTGCGCGTGCCTCTGCTCCGATTTCTCCGGGATCGCGGCCACCTTTTCGCCGGTGACGGCTGGCACCGGTTCGCCGAGCGCCACGATCGATGGTGTCGAGGTCTTGCCTGGTTCGATCGCGGCCAGCCTGATCACCGAAGGCGTCGAGGTCGAAACGCCGAGCACGACGATGGACGAAGCCTGCGCCAGACCGGTCGTTGCCGAAAGGCCGATTGAGACCGCTCCCAGAACAATTCCAGGAAAGGCGCTCAACGGTTGGGCTCGGCGACTTCGCCGTAGCCTTCGGTCCGGAATTGCGCCAAAGCAAAGCATGCGCATCACAACAACTCCCCGAGCCCAACAACCGGAAACCAGCACCCTAGTGCCGGCGAATTGATGCCGGCTTGCGCGGAAACTTAACATTTTAGGGATTGATAAATCGCCAATGCCTGCCTTGCCCCGTATTGCCGGCCGTATTACGGGACCGGCGTGTTCAGGATCGGTGATGAATTTGGCTGAGATACTTGCCGTCGGCGAGGCGATGGAGCGGGCGCTGGCGCTGCTCGAAGCAGGCGATGTCGTCGCAATCCCGACCGAGACCGTTTACGGGCTTGCCGGCGACGCCACCAATGGCGTCGCCGTGGCGCGTATCTTCGAGGCCAAGGGCCGGCCGCGCTTCAATCCGCTGATTGCTCATGTCGCCGACCTGGCCATGGCAAACCGCATCGCCGAATTCGATCCGCTGTCGACGAAACTGGCCGGGGCCTTCTGGCCCGGTCCGCTGACGCTGGTGCTGCCGCAACGCGCGGAAAACAACATGCATCCGCTGGTCACCGCGGGGCTGGACACCATCGCGCTGCGCATGCCGAGGGGTTTTGGCGGCGAATTGATCGCGCGGCTTGGCCGCCCGCTCGCCGCTCCCAGCGCCAACTCCTCCGGCAAGATCAGCGCCACGACGGCGCAAGCTGTGGAGGCCGATCTCGGCGGGAAGATCAAGCTGGTGGTCGACGGCGGCGCGACGCCCGTCGGCCTGGAATCGACCATCGTCAAGATCGAGGACGGCAAGCTGAGGCTGCTGAGGCCGGGCGGCATTGCCGCCCGTGAGATCGAAGCCATTGCCGGCGCAAAGATTGTCCGCGGCGCTGCCGGCATCCAGGCGCCCGGCATGCTCGCCTCGCATTACGCTCCGGGCGCCTCGGTGCGTCTCAATGCCGATAGGGTGGCCGGGGACGAGGCGCTGCTGGCCTTCGGCCGCGATCGTGCCGAGGGCTGGCGCGGCGCGGTGGCAGTGCGCAATCTTTCCGAGGCGGGAGATCTGCGCGAGGCGGCCGCCAATCTGTTCGCCTATATGCAGGCGCTCGACCGCAGCGGCGCCGCTACCATCGCAGTCGAGCCGATCCCGCTCGACGGCTTGGGCGAGGCGATCAACGACCGGCTCGCGCGCGCCGCCGCCCCACGTGACAAGATCGACTGAGCGCCATAGTTTGGGCTCCATGAACGATCAGACCGACGATCAGCCCTTCGACCTCGATCCCGCCCTCATCGACCGTTTCGCGGCCATCGTCGGCGACAAATATGCGCTGCGCGACCAGGCCGACATCGCCCCCTACATCACCGAGCGGCGCGGCCTGTGGCATGGCCGAACATCGCTGGTGCTCAGGCCGGGCAGCGTCGAGGAAGTGAGCCGCATCATGCGTCTGGCAACCGAGACCGGAACGCCGGTCGTGCCGCAGAGCGGCAACACCGGCCTGGTCGGCGCCCAGGTGCCGGACAAATCCGGCCGCGACATCGTGCTGTCGCTGTCGCGGCTGAACCGTATCCGCGAGATCGACATATTGTCGAACACGGTCACCGCCGAGGCTGGCGTCATCCTGCAGACGCTGCAGGAAGCTGCCGACGCCGCCGACCGGCTGTTTCCGCTGTCGCTCGCCGCCCAAGGCTCCTGCCAGATCGGCGGCAATCTTTCTTCGAACGCCGGCGGCACCGGCGTGCTTGCCTATGGCAATGCGCGCGAACTCTGCCTCGGCGTCGAAGTGGTGCTGCCGACCGGCGAAGTGTTCGACGATCTGCGCAAGCTGAAGAAGGACAACACCGGCTACGATCTGAAGAACCTTTTCGTCGGCGCCGAGGGCACGCTTGGCGTCATCACCGCCGCCGTGCTCAAGCTGTTTCCCAAGCCGAAGGGCAGGGAGGTTGCCTTCGTCGGCCTGTCTTCGGCGAGAGACGCGCTGTCGCTGTTCACCCTGGCGATGGATCAGGCAGGTCAGTCGCTCACCGCTTTCGAGCTGATCGGCAAACGGCCTTACGATTTTACACTTCTGCATGCGCAGGGCGTGACGCGGCCGCTGGCCGACGACTGGCCGTGGTATGTGCTGATGCAGATTTCGTCCGGGCGCTCGGAAGAGGATGGCAGAGCGCTGATAGAGGAAGTGCTGGCGGCCGGCCTCGAGAAAGGTATCGTCGGCGACGCGGTGGTCGCGGCCAGCCTGGCCCAGGGCGATGCCTTCTGGAACTTCCGCGAGGTGCTGCCAGAGTGCCAGAAGCCGGAAGGCGCTTCGATCAAGCATGACATCTCGGTGCCGATCGCCTCGATCCCGGACTTCATCGAGACGGCCGCGGGCGCCGTCGCCTCCGTCAGCCCCGGCGCGCGCGTCGTCTGCTTCGGTCACATGGGCGACGGCAATCTGCACTATAACATTTCCCGCCCCGAAGGCGGCGATGACGAAGCGTTCCTCGGTCTCTACCGCCCGATGAACAAGGCCGTGCACGACGTCGTCCGCTCCTTCCACGGCTCCATCTCGGCCGAGCATGGCATCGGCCAGCTGAAGCGCGACGAACTGGCCGCCACGGCGCCGCCGATGGCGATCGATCTGATGCGCCGGGTGAAAGCCGCCTTCGATCCGGCCGGCATCATGAATCCCGGTAAGGTTATCTAATTCTTCCAACATCTTGTGGCTGGTTGCATTCCGATAACCATCGGCCCCGATCAGCAAAATTTAACTGACTTTCTTAAGCGAGGCGGTAAGAAGCGAGCGCTAATGTTTCTCCCATAACGAGGCCGGAACAACCGGCCCGGAGAGAACCGGAAAACGGCCCTCAGGAGAAACAGGAAGGCACTCGATGAACACTGGACTGAAGCCAGTCTGGGCGGGGCGCAACATGCGTCTCGACCCGTTTCGCCTGCCGCAGATGGTGAGCTATGCCACGCGCGACGACTATGGCGATGTTACCTTCACGATCGATCAGCGTGGCGCCGTCATCCGGCGCATGCTGGAGATGAGCGGCCTGCCGGCGATCATCGCGCTGCCAGCCAATGCGTTCCGCGGCGTCGCCGCCCGCGCCATGGAAGATCCGGACGGCAACGTCACCGTGACGCTGGAACTTCTGCACAATGATCCGATGCTGTCGGTGCCGCTTCTGGTCGCCGACGATCTCGACGACGTCGCCGCCGACTGGCGCGCCTGGGCCGATGCCTATCGCCTGCCGATGCTGCTGATCGAGGCCGACGGCATCGCCCGCACGCTGGAAGAATCGCTCGGCGCCGCCATCAAGGCGCTGCCGCCGCAGGAACGCCGCAAGGGCCGCGTATCCAACATGCGCCGTCCGCGCTTCCTCGCCCGCCGCAGGACCGGCAATCTCGGGCTGAGGCTCGTCATCGGCGGCGAGGAGATCATCGCGCGGGAGTAGGTCGCTTGTCGCGCTGGCGATTGGCGAAACCGCCGGCGACAGCCTTCTTCTCCCCGTCACTATACGGGGAGAAGTGCCCGGCAGGGCGATGAGGGGCGGCGCAGACCTGGGTGTTGGCTACCTCAAAAACCCGATCACTCGCGACAGCGCCGCTGCGTATTTCATCTAACCTTCAAGGTTGGCGCTGCCCCTCATCCGGCTGCCGCCACCTTCTCCCCGTAGAACGGGGAGAAGGAAGACTACACCAGCGGCTTCAGCGCCACCCACAGCGCGCCGCCGATCAGCCCCAGGAAGATCAGCCAGCCGACCTGGTTGTTCGACTTGAACAGCTTCAGGCACTGGTCCGGATCGTTGATGTCGAGCCGGACGATCTGGCGCGCCATATGCGCGCCGGCCGCGATCAGCCCGGCCAGAGCCGGCATTGGCACCTGTGCCGAAGCAAAGGCGATGGCGAAGCAGACGAGGGTGCCGCCGTAGAGCCCCACCAGCCACATCTTGGTGTTGTCGCCGAACAGCCGCGCCGTCGAGCGCACGCCGACGATTGCGTCGTCTTCCTTGTCCTGATGCGCGTAGATCGTGTCGTAGCCGATCACCCACAGGATCGAGCCGATATAGAGCATGATGGCCGGCCCATCGAGATCGCCGAATTCGACCGCCCACCCCATCAAGGCGCCCCAGGAGAAGGCCAGCCCCAGCACGAATTGCGGCCAGTTGGTGATGCGCTTCATGAACGGATAGACGGCGACGATGGCCAGCGAGGCGATGCCGAGCGGAATGGCGAAGCTGTTGAATTGAAGCAGCACCGCGAGCCCTACCAGTGCCTGGATGATCAGGAACGCCCATGCCTGGCGCTTTGTCACCTTGCCGGCCGGCAGCGGCCGCGAGCGCGTGCGCTCGACCTGGTTGTCGATGTCCTCGTCGACGATGTCGTTATAGGTGCAGCCGGCGCCGCGCATGGCGACGGCGCCGACAAAGAACAGCAACAGGTACCAGGGCGCCGGCAACAGCGTCAGCAGCGGGTCCGTCGGGCGCGGATAGGCGCTGGCCGCAAGGGCCGCCGACCACCAGCAGGGCCAGAGCAGCAATTGCCAGCCGATCGGCCGGTCCCAGCGCGCGAGTTGCGCATAGGGCCACAGCCAGCGCGGCAGCACCCGGTACACCCAATGGCCGCTCGGCGCGTCCGCGACGCGGCCCTGGGCGGCTTTCGACTGAATGGTTTCCATTGCGCTGGAGTGGCAGCAGCGGCTGGCGCCGTCAAGCGGCCGCGTTGTCGCTCAGCCGGTGAAAACATCGTGACCGGCGAACCACGCTTTCGCCGTCTCGATGAAGGCGAGCGCCGCCTTCGGTAGGCGCAGGCGCGTGTCGTGGGCGAGGATGATGCGCTGCATGGGAAGCGGGTCGGAAATCGGCTTGCAGACCAGCGGCAGGCCGTCATAGCTCCTGTCGCCACGCGGCCTGGTGTAGCTCACCGCCACGCCGAAGCCGTTGGCCACCATGCTGCGCTGCAGCTCGAACGAGCTTGTCGACGACTGGGCGGCGGGCGACAGGCCGCGGCTGAGGAAGAGGTCGAGCATGTGCTGCCAGCTGTGCGGCTGCTCGGTGGTGATCAGCGGATGCACGGCCAACTCCGCCAGGCTGACGGCACGCTTGTCGGCCAGCACATGGCCGGCCGGCAGCAGCGCGTGTGGCCGAAGCTCATGCAGAAGCACGCGCTTGAAATGCGCCGGCAGGCCGAGATCGTAGGTCAGGCCGAGATCGATCGCGCTGTCGGCCAGACGCCGCCCCAGCGTCTCGAAGGTTTCGTCGCGGATCACGACCGTGACTGCCGGGCAGCGCTCCGCAAAGGAGCGCATCAGCGCCGGCGCGAAATAGGGCGCCAGATCCTCGAAACAGCCGAGCGCCAGCTCGCCGCCGACATCGGCCTCGCGCGATCCGAGCGCGGCCAACTCGTCCGCCTCGGCCAGCACCTGCCTTGCCTTGGCGACGGCCTGGCGGCCAAAGGAGGTTAGCGCCACGCCGCTCCCGCGCTGACGCACGAAGAGTTTTTGGCCGAGCGCTTCCTCGACATTGTCGATCGCGACCGAAATCGAAGGCTGAGAAACATTGAGCGCCGCGGCCGCGGCGGTCACGCTGCCATAGCGGGCCACGGCAATGACGTAGCGCAATTGCACAAGCGTTGGTTTCATAGACAAAAACTATAAGCGAGATGACAAGTTATTATTTTACGCGATGTGGCGCTCTTGCGATAGTCGGTCTGCCCGATAAGGAGATTGCCCATGGCCACCGCAAAGATCGATGCCGCGACGATTGCCGACTATCAGCGCGATGGCGCGGTCTGCATCCGCGGCGCCTTCAAGGATTGGGTCGATGTCATTGCCGACGGCATCGAGCGCAACATGCAAAACCGCAGCGCTACAGCGTCCGACATCGCCGGGGGCAAGGGCAGCTTCTTCGACGATTACTGCAACTGGGAGCGCATCCCGGAATTCGTCAGGATCGTGCGCGAATCGCCGGCGGCAGAGCTTGCGGCGGCGGTCATGCAGTCACGCAGCGCGCAGTTCTTCCACGATCACGTCCTGGTCAAGGAGCCCGGCACTCAGAAGCCGACGCCCTGGCACCAGGACATTCCCTACTATTTTGTCGACGGCAGCCAGACGGTGAGCTTCTGGATCCCGATCGATCCGGTGAAGGAGGCGACGCTCAGGCTGATCGCCGGCTCGCACAAATGGGAAAAGATGGTCCTGCCGGTGCGCTGGCTGAACGACGCAAATTTCTATGCCGGCGAGGGCGATTACCTGCCGGTACCCGATCCCGACAACGACCCGTCGATGAAGGTGCTCGAATGGGAGATGGAGCCCGGCGACGCCATCCTGTTCGATTTCCGCACCGCCCATGGCGCGCGCGGCAACATGACCTCGGCCCGACGCAGGGCGCTGTCGTTGCGCTGGGTCGGCGACGATGCGCACTATGTCGAGCGGCCGGGCCGCACTTCGCCGCCCTATCCGGGCCACGACATGAAGCCCGGCCAGAAATTGCGCGAGAACTGGTTCCCGATCATCTTCCAGAGCTGAGTCGTTCTCCAAGGGCTGATCGGCCGGATCGCTGTCGGGCACGGGCCGGCCTCGTCACGTCTCGATGAGGGCCATGTTCCCGTGCGCAATTGCCGCCAAAACGCCAAGACGCCTTGACCCGTCGCCCTTGGACCAATAGCGGGTTCAGGGCAGAGACGATCGGCAGCAAGAGGTGGCCATGAACGTTCTTCTTCTCGGTTCGGGCGGCCGCGAGCACGCGCTTGCCTGGAAGATCGCCGCGTCGCCGCTGCTCACAAGGCTCTATGCCTCGCCCGGCAATCCCGGCATCGGCCGCCTTGCGGACCTGGTCAAGCTGGACATCGCCGACCATTCCGCGGTCGCCGCCTTCTGCCAGGAGAAAAAGATCGACCTCGTCGTGGTCGGCCCGGAAGCGCCACTGGTCGCCGGCATCGCCGACGACCTGCGCGCCTGGGGCATCCGCGTCTTCGGTCCGTCCAAGGCCGCGGCGCGGCTCGAAGGCTCGAAGGGTTTCACCAAGGATCTTTGCGCCAAGTTCAACATCCCGACGGCAGCCTATGGCCGCTTCGGCGACCTCGCCTCGGCCAAGGCCTATGTCGAGAAGACCGGCGCGCCGATCGTCATCAAGGCCGACGGGCTTGCCGCCGGCAAGGGCGTCACCATCGCCATGACGCAGGAGGAGGCCTTGGCCGCGCTCGAGGCCTGTTTCGAGGGTGCTTTTGGCGCCGCAGGTACCGAGGTCGTCGTCGAGGAATATCTGACCGGCGAGGAAGCGAGCTTCTTCTGCCTCTGCGACGGCGCCACCGCGCTGCCCTTCGGCACCGCGCAGGACCACAAGCGCGTCGGCGACGGCGATACCGGCCCGAACACCGGCGGCATGGGCGCCTATTCGCCGGCCCCGGTGATGACGCCCGAAATGACCGAGCGCACCACGCGCGAGATCATCGAGCCGACCATGCGCGGCATGGCCAATCTCGGCTCGCCCTTCGCCGGCATCCTATTCGCCGGCCTGATGATCACGGACAGCGGGCCAAAGCTGATCGAATACAACACCCGCTTCGGCGATCCCGAATGCCAGGTGCTGATGATGCGCCTGAAGGACGACCTGCTCGTCCTGCTCAACGCCGCCGTCGACGGCCAGCTCGCGCATATGTCGGCGCGCTGGAGCGACGAGGCGGCGCTGACCGTGGTGATGGCGGCGAGGGGCTATCCCGGCACGCCGGAAAAGGGCTCGGTCATCCGCGGTCTCGACGAGGCCGCGAGCGACGGCGCCGAGATCTTCCACGCCGGCACCGCCATCAATGGCGGCGCGCTGGTCGCCAACGGCGGCCGCGTGCTCAACGTCACGGCGCTCGGCAAGACCGTCGGCGAAGCGCAGGCTAAGGCCTACATGGCGATCGACCAAATTGACTGGCCGCAGGGCTTTTACCGCCACGACATCGGCTGGCGCGCGGTCGAACGCGAGAAGGCTGGCGCCTGAGCAATTCCGTAACGTTTTCCGTCCGGAATTGCTCAAAACAAAAGTGATCAGGCAGCTTTGCTCCTGCCGCCCTTGCGTGCCCAGGCCGGCAGCCAGTTGCCGTGGGCGGCGATCAGATCGTCGACCAGTGACCAGATCTGGTCGAGGTCGAGCTCGGCCGCGGTGTGCGGATCCATCATCGCTGCATGGTAGATGTGGTCGCGGTTCTCGCTCATCAGCGCCCGCACGGTCAGCTCCTGCACATTGATGTTGGTGCGGATCAGCGCCGTCAGCTGCGGCGGCAGCTCGCCGATATAGGTCGGCTGGATGCCGGAAGCATCGACAAGGCACGGCACCTCGGCAGCGCAGTCGAAAGGCAGCGAGGTGATGCAGCCATTGTTGCGGACATTGCCGTAGATCACCGATGGCTCGCCGGTCCAGACCGAGTTCATGATCGAGGAGGCGTATTCCTTCGATTGCTCGACCTCGATCCGGTCCGCTGAGCGGTAGGCCTCCGCCTGGCCTTTCCAGCGCTCGATCTGCTCGATGCAGCGCTTGGGATATTCATCCAGCGGAATGCCGTATTTCTCGATCAGGTCGGGGCGGCCGTCCTTGATGAAATAGGGCGTGTACTCGGCGAAATGCTCCGAGCTTTCGGTGACGAAATAGCCGAGCCGGGTCAGCATCTCGTAGCGCACCTTGTTCGGGCAGCGCGGGTTCCAACCCGGCTTCGGCGCGCGGCCTTCGCGATAGGCCCGCACCAGGTCGGGATAGAGATCGCGATAGGAGCCGTCCGGCTGGCGGTGCTCGAACTTGAGATAGAAGGCCATATGGTTGATGCCGGCTGCGCGGTAGCGGATCTCCTCGTAGGGGAGGTCGAGATCGTGCGCGAGTTCCATCGCCGTGCCCTGCACCGAATGGCAGAGCCCAACCTGCTTGATCTGAGGGTACTTCTCCGCGATCGCCCAGGTGTTGATCGCCATCGGGTTGACATATTGCAGCATGATCGCCTCCGGGCAGACCGCCAGCATGTCCTCGCAGATCTTCCACAGATGCGGCACGGTCCTCAAGCCGCGCATGACGCCGCCGACGCCTAGCGTGTCGGCGATCGTCTGGCGCAGGCCGTATTTCTTCGGCACTTCGAAGTCGGTGACTGTGCAGGGCTCATAGCCGCCGATCTGGAAGGCGACGACGACGAAGTCGGCGCCGGCAAGCGCCTTGCGTTGGTCGGAATAGGTTTCGGCCTTCGCCTTCACGCCGAGCGTCGCGATCAGCTTGTTGACGACGACGGCGCTTTCTTCCAGCCGCTGCGGATTGATGTCCATCAGCGCGATCGTCGCGCCCGAAAGCGCCGGCCGCTGCAGTACGTCGCCGACGATGTTCTTCATGAACACCGTCGAGCCGGCGCCGATGAAGGTGATCTTGGGATTTCTAGCCACTATGAACCTCCGGCATATGCTCACGCCACGTCGAAAGCGGCCCTGACGAGCCGTTCGGTGTAGGCGGTCTTGGGATTGGTGAGGACCTCGTCGATGGGCCCATGTTCGACGATCTTGCCGTGCTGCATGACGATGACACGATGGCACAGCGCCCGCACCACCTTGAGGTCGTGCGAGATGAAGAGGTAGCTCAGGCCGCGCTCGTCCTGCAGCTTGCGCAAAAGGTCGATGATCTGCGCTTGCACCGAGAGGTCGAGCGCCGATGTCGGCTCGTCGAGCAGGATGAATTCGGGCTCCAACGCAATGGCGCGCGCGATGGCGATGCGCTGCCGCTGGCCGCCGGAGAATTCGTGCGGAAAGCGCGACAGGATATCGCCGGGCATGCCGGCGCTGACCAGCGCCTCGCGCACCCGTTCGACCCGCTCGCGCCGCGTCCCACCGATCCTGTTGACGACCAGCCCTTCCTCGATGATCTGGCCGATCGTCATGCGCGGATTGAGCGAGGAGAACGGATCCTGGAAGACGATCTGCATGCGCGAACGCAGCGGCCGCATCTCGGCGCGCGACAGGTTCTGGATCGGCTGGCCGTCGAAGCGAATCTCGCCGCGCTTGGCGTCCAGCAGCCGAAGCAGCGCCTGGCCGAAAGTGGTCTTGCCGGATCCGGATTCGCCGACCAGCCCAAGGGTTTCATGGCGGCAGAGCTTGAGGCCGAGGTCGTCGACCGCGACCAGCTCGCGCCAGTCGGGCTTGAGAAACGTGCCGTGGCGCAGCGTGAAGCAGACGCGCACGCCGTCGGCGTCGAGAATGGTGCCGGATTTATCGGGCAGCGGCTTCGGCCGTCCGTGCGGCTCGGAGGCAAGCAGCCGCTTCGTGTAAGGATGCTGCGGGTCGGCGAAAAGCCGTTCGGTGACGTTGTGCTCGCGCATCTCGCCATGCTGCATGACATAGACGTAGTCGGAGAACTTGCGCACCACGGTGAGGTCATGGGTGATCAGGATCACCGCCATCCGCAGCTCTTTCTGCAGGTTGCGGATCAGGTTCAGGATCTGCGCCTGCACCGTGACATCGAGCGCGGTGGTAGGCTCGTCGGCGATCAGCACGTCGGGATCGTTGGCCAAAGCCATGGCGATCATCACGCGTTGCCGCTGGCCGCCGGAAAGCTGATGCGGATATTGTTTGAGCCGCGCCTCGGGCTCGGGGATCTGCACATGCTTGAGAAGCTCGAGCGCCCGCGCCCAGGCCTCCCTGCGGTTCACCTTGCGATGCACCCTGATCGCTTCGACGATCTGGCTGCCGACCGTATAGATCGGATTGAGCGAGCTCATAGGCTCCTGGAAGATCATCGAGATGCGGTTGCCGCGCAGCTTGCGCCGGGCGCGCTCCGGGAATTTCAGGATGTTTTGCCCGAGATATTCGATGCTCGACCGCGATGACACAGTCGCCCGCCGCGACAGCAAGCCCATGACGGTGCGCGCCGTCACCGACTTGCCGGAGCCGGATTCACCGACGATCGCGATCGTCTCGCCGCGATAGAGCTGGAACGAGACGTCCTTGACCGCGTCGACGATGCCGTGTTCGACCTTGAAGGCAACCTCGATGTTGCGGGCGTCGATGACGGGCTGGTCATGGCGCCCACCATGGTCAAGCCGGACGGCGGGTGCGAAGGATTCGGCAAACGCGATCGTCGTCATCTCTGCACCTCAATAGGGATCGACGGCATCGCGCAGGCCGTCGCCCAGCGCGTTGAAGGCAAAGACGGTGATCAGCACGAAGCCGACCGGCGACAGGATCCAGGGGTAGGTGCCGATGACCGAATAGGCCGCGGTGTCCTGCAGCATCAGTCCCCACGAGATCAGCGGCGGCTTCACCGCGAAGCCGAGGAAGCCGAGGAAGGATTCCAGAAGCACCACCGTCGGGATCGCCAGCGTCACGGCGACGATCACATGGCTCATCACATTGGGAAAGATGTGCTGCATGATGATGCGCCGGTCGGTGGCGCCGACCGCCATGGCGGCGCGCACATAGTCGATGCGCGCCAGCGCCAGCGTCTTGCCGCGCACCTCGCGCGACATCTGCGCCCAGCCCAGCGCCGACATCACGACGATGACGAAGGCGAGGAAGACATTGGTCGGCGCGGTGACCGGGATCAGCGTGGTCAGCGCGAGATAGAGCGGCAGCTGCGGAAAGGCGAGCACCAGTTCGACGAAGCGCTGCATCCAGACGTCGAACTTGCCGCCGAAATAGCCGGAGACCATGCCGACGGTGGTGCCGATCACGGTAACGATGAAGACGACGGTGAGCGCGATCATCAGCGAGACGCGCGAACCGTGGATGGCGCGCGACAGCACATCGCGGCCGAACTTGTCGGTGCCGAGGAAATGCACCGGCTGGCCGTCCATCGAGCCGAAGAAGTGCCGGTTCGCCGGGATCAGGCCGAGGAGCTTGTAGGGTGCGCCTTCGACGAAGAAGCCGAGCAGTCGCGGATGGTCGTAGTCCGGCCCGACGATCGGCTGGAAGGTGACGGGGTCGAGATCGGCCGACTCGGCCAGCGCATAGATTCTCGGCCGCGCGACGAAATTGCCGTCCTTGTCGTGGAAGCTAGCCACCTGCGGCGGCGCGAAGGCGATATCGGTGGCCTTCGGGTCCAAAGGCGCCAGGAATTCGGCGAAGACCGCCATCAGCAGCAGGAGCACGACCAGGCAAAGTCCGGCCATGCCGGTCCAGGAGCGCCTCAGCCGGCGCCAGACCAGCGCGATGTAGCTCTCATTGCCACGCGCGGGGCCATGCGCGGGCTGGCTGACGGCGCCTTCGGCCGGCGGTGGCGGGGGTGAAGGGTCGCGCGCCAGCATCTCAGTGCTCCCCGAACTGGCGCACTCGCGGGTCGAGCAGCGCGAGCAGCATGTCGGCGATGATGTTGCCGACGATCAGCGTCGCCGACAGCACCATCATGAAGGTCGCCGTCACATAGACGTCGCCCACCGCCATAGAGCCGACGATCGCCGGCCCGACGGTGGGCAGCGCGAAGATGATCGCCGTCTCGATCTCTCCGGTCAGCATGTAGGGCAGCACCACCCCCTGATACATGACCAAGGGATGCAGCGCATTGGGCACCGCGTGGCGCATGACGACGGCGCCGCCGGTCAATCCCTTGGCTTTCGCCGTCTCGACATATTGCGCGTTGAGCGTGTCGAGCAGATTGCCGCGCATGACGCGCATGTTGTAGGCGAGCCCGCCGAAGGTAGCGATCGCCACAACCGGCCAGACATGCTTGACGAGGTCGACGAACTTCGCCCACGACCATGGTGCGCCGCCATATTGCGGCGAGAAGAACGAGCCGATCTCCGACACGTTGAACTGGAAGACCAAGAGATAGACGATGATCAGCGCCATCAGGAAGCGCGGCACCGTCATGCCGAGGAAGGAGATGGCCGAGAGTGTCGAATCGATCCAGGAATACTGCCGGGTCGCCGCCCATATGCCGAAGCTGATGCCCAGCACCGACGCGAGCAGATGGCAGACCAGCGCCAGGAGCAGCGTGCGCGGCAGGCGCTCGCCCACCACATCGGCGACCGGCTTGTTGTAATAGAGGCTGTAGCCGAAATCGCCGCGGGTGACGATGCCGCCGATCCAGTTGAGATACTGGATGGGCAGCG
Source organism: Mesorhizobium sp. WSM4906 (assembly GCF_029674625.1). NCBI lineage: Bacteria > Pseudomonadati > Pseudomonadota > Alphaproteobacteria > Hyphomicrobiales > Phyllobacteriaceae > Mesorhizobium > Mesorhizobium sp. WSM4906. Next base: position 5,921,079 of record NZ_CP121355.1, on the reverse strand, counting down.
GCTTATCGAGGCCGTGTTCTTTCCGGTAGGCCTGGGCCTGCGCGTCCGCCTCGGCGTAGGAGGCCCCGCCCTGGTTGATGAGCTGCGATTTGATGTAGTCGGCATAGTCGCCGGGCGGTGCCTGGATGATGGCGAAGGTGACGAGGCTCAAGATGGCGAGGACAGGAATCGCCGACGCTATGCGCATGAGCAGGAATCGCAGCATGGACGGTCCGCTTCCTTCTTCTGGGCCGGTCGCTCCCTCGGGGTGCGTTCGGAGGTTCCGTTTGTCCGGCCGCGCCGCAACGCGGCCGGACTGTCTTCGTCTGGGAGGTAAAGCTTAATCCATCGGTCCCTTCTCTCCAGGCTTGCCCGGAAGTTCCTGGGGAAAGAGCTCATACTTGGCCTGCTTGTCGGCCGCGACGAAGACGCGTTCGCGGACGATCGAATCTTCGGCCCAGTTGAACATGAAGATCGGCGTTCCCTGCGGAATGTTCGAGAAGCGCTTGTTGATGATCAACGCGCCCGGATATTCGGTCAGGCCGACATTGTAGACATGCTCGGTCGAGATCTTCTGGAAGTCTTTCATCAGGCTGGCGCGTTGGTCGTTGTCCTGCGTCGAGACGAATTTGTTGACGATGTCGACAAGGTCCTTCTCGAAGGGCATCAGGTCGACCTCGCCGCTTTCCGGCGCGCGGTGGTTCCAGCTGGTCTTCGGACCGACAGGGGCGAGCTGCTCGGTGTTCTGCACCACGGAAGTGAGCTCGGTGTCGTTGCGCCGGATCAGCCAGTCGAAGCGGCCGGAATATTCGGCGGCGTCGCGCTGGGTGCCGTTGACCCCGTTGAGCACGATCCTCAGGCCCAGCTTCTCCATCTGCGCGACGACGCCTTCGGCAAGGCTCTTGTCGGTGGTGTAGTCGTTGTTGACCAGCATCACGATCTCGACATTCTTGCCGCCGGCAGTGCCGGCCGGGAAGTTCACGAAGCCGTCGCCGTCGGTATCCTTCAGGCCGGCCTTGGCGAGCTCGGCCTTGGCGCCTTCGAGGTCGAACGGATAGTAGACGGTCGACTTGCGGTCATAGAAGCTGGTGCCGGACGAGAAGCCGCCCGGATAGATGGCGGTGAACGGCCCCTTGACCAGCGAGTCGCCCAGCGCCTTGCGGTTGAGCGCCATGGTGACGGCCTTGCGGAAATCCTCGTTGCGGTTGAGCTCGCGCAGCGCCTGGCCGCGCTCGTCCGGATTGCCCCAGCCATTGGCGGAGAAGTTGAAGCGCAGATTGTAGCCGATGAGGCGCGGACCGAAGGCGAGCCGCGCCGGCGCGTTCTTCTCGGCGGCGCGCTTCAGCGAGGCGACGAAGTTTTCCGGCTGCTCGAGGTTGGAGAAGTCGCCGGAGCCTGCCACCGCCTGTACGTCACGGTCGGCCCAGGTCGAGAGCTTGTATTGCAGCTCGTTGAGATAGGGCAGCTGGTTGCCCTTCTCGTCGACTTTCCAATAGTAGGGATTGCGCCGCATGACGATGATGTCGTCCGGCCGGTATTCGACCGGCACCCAGGCGCCCATCACCGGCATGTTCATGAACTCCGGCGGGAAGGCGTTCTTGAACTGGTCGTAGGTGTTCTTCGAATATTTCGGGTGCTGCGGCTTCAATATGTGCGCGGGACCTGGGCAGAAGGTGCCGTAGGCCATCGCATAGAGATACTGCTTCGGGAACGCTTCCTTGAAGGTCCATTCGACGGTGTAGTCGTCGATCTTCTTGAGCGTCGTGCCAACGCCGAAGGTTTCCGGCGTCGCGCCGTTCAACGGCGAAACGTTCGGGTCGACGACCTCGTCGTCCCAGTAGAACATGACGTCGTCGGCGTTGAAGGGCACCCCGTCCGACCATTTGGCGCCCTCGATCAGATGCATGGTGAGGTTGTGGCCGTCCTTCGACCACTCCCAGCTCCTGGCGAGGTTCGGCAGCGGCTCGGTGTCCTTCGCTTCGACCTGGAACAGCGGCGCCGTGCGCGTCAGGCATTCGGAGAGGCCGATGTCGATGCCGCCCCAGCCTTGCGTCTGGCCGGCGCCGTAGTTCCAGCCTTCCGGCCTGCCGCCGATGACATGCCGCATCGTGTCGCCATAGACGCCGATGCCGTCCGGCATGTTGGCGGTCTTGAACACCAGCGGCTCCTTGGGCAGCCTGTCCTTGACCGGCGGCAGCTTGCCGGTCTTGACGTATTTCTCCGTCACCCAGTCGGGCTCGTGATATTCGGGCAGCGCCTTGAACTCCAGGATGGAGTCGCGCGCCACATAGTGGATCTTGCCCTCGGCCGGGAACGTCGCCGGCTCCGGCGGGATCGTCGGCTCGGATGCGAACGCGTTGAGCGCCGGAACCGAAACGCCGAGCGTCAGTCCGGCGGCAATGCCAATTCTGCGTAAGGTCCTCATTGTCTCCTCCCAGTTGTTTGGACGTCTGTTGCTGCCCGCCTCTTGTTTCGGGACGGCTGAAGCGGTCGGACGTGCCTCCTGCGCGTCCGGCCTCGCGCCGAGTTTCAGCCGGCCTGTTTCAGCGCCGCCTTTTCGGCGCGCAGTTCCTCGATCGAGCGCACGCTTCGCCGCGCCGCACCCGCCCATTCGCGGGTCTTGACCTTCGATTTCGCAAGCCGCTCCTTCGCCGCCGGAACGGCATGCGCGTATTGCGGCAGCCAGGCGGCTTCGGCGACGACCATCTCGTCGACCATCTGCCAGACCTCCTCCGGCGTCGACACCGCGCCGACCAGCGGGTCGTGCAGCACCGCGAGCTTCAGTAGGTCGATGTCGCCGGCGATCGCCGCATGCACCGACATGCGCTGGACGTTGATCGAAGCCATGCAGGTGGCGGCGCAGGCTTCGGGCAGCGTGATGCCGGCGGCCATGTTGATGCCGAAGCGGTCGACGAAGCCGGGCGATTCGATGATGGCGTCCTGCGGCAGGTTGGCGATCACGCCGTTGTTCTTGACGTTGAAGTGGCCGCGATAGACGCGGTTGGTCTCCAGCGCCTCCAGAATGTGGCTGGCGTGCTCGTTGGAACGTTTGGCCGGGTCTATCGGCTTCGACGCCGCTTCGAGGAACTGCGGATATTCCGTCTCGAACCAGTTGCGGGTCTCGGTCGAGTAGCGAAGGTAGCCACCGGTCTCGCCGTGGATCCAGTCCGACATGTCGATCCAGCGCGTGATCTCGTCGGGGCGCTTGCGGTACCAGGGCAGATATTCCGACAGATGGCCGTTGCTTTCGGTCGAATAAACGCCGAAGCGCTTCAACACGTCGATGCGCAGCTTTTCCTGTTTCGAATAGACCGGATGCGCCTCGAAGGCGGCGATCAGCTCGTCCTTGCCGATCGGCCGGCCGTTCAGCCGCAGTTCGATGAACCAGGTCTGGTGGTTGATGCCGGAGCAGACATAGTCGAGTTCCCCCGGCGATCTCGCGCCGAGGACCTCGGCGATCTGCGCGGCGCCGTGCTGCACGCCATGGCAGAGACCAACCGTGTCGACCTTGCCGTATTCGATCGCGGCCCAGGTGTTCATCGCCATCGGATTGGCGTAGTTGAGGAACTTGGCACCGGTGTCGGCGACCTCGCGGATGTCCTTGCAGAAATCGAGGATCACCGGGATGTTGCGCTGGCCATAGAGGATGCCGCCGGCGCAGATCGTGTCGCCGACGCATTGGTCGATACCATATTTCAGCGGAATGCGGATGTCGTCGGCATAGGCCTCGAGGCCGCCGACGCGCACGCAGCTGATGACGTAGCGCGCGCCCTCCAGCGCTTTGCGGCGGTCGGTCGTCGCCGTCACCTTGGTCGGCAGTTTGTTCGCCTCGACGATCCGGTCGAGGATCGCCTTGATCATCCCGAGATTATGCTCGCTGATGTCGGTCAGCGCGAACTCGATGTCCTTGAATTCGGGCACGCACAGAATGTCGGTGAACAGCTTCTTGGTGAATCCGACGCTGCCGGCGCCGATAATAGCGATTTTGAAGCTCATCACCTTCACCTCGATCCAATCGAATGCTAGGCAAGGAGCAGCAAGGGAGGACATGGCCGCACGCCAGCATGCGTGCTCGCCATTTCGAGCCGGAAATCCGGCTCTTTCTCCTCCCGCCCGCTCCTCGACTGCGGGTCTTTCCCGTTCTTGAGGAGCCGGATTATGCGCTTATTCGAAGGCGCGGCCAGAGAAGGATTATGCTTTCGAGGGTAATTTTGTGCTGCAGGACCTGATCGCGAATGGGAAGTTGATGCGGACGATCTCGCTGCCGCGCGGACGCCAGCGCCTGCATGCCATGCCGACCAGCACCGGCTACGAGGTGCGCGAGGACGAGACCTACGATTGGGACGGGCGCAAGCGCGGCCAGACCCCGTTCACGGTGCTCCAGCATACGATCAGCGGCACCGGGCAGCTGCGCTACGAGAGCCGCAACTACCGACTGCAGGCGAACGACACGCTGCTGGTGCTGGTGCCGCACAACCATCGCTACTGGCTGGCCAGAGGCGACCGCTGGGAATATTTCTGGATCTCGATGAACGGCGAGGAGGCGCTGCGCATCCACAAATCGATCCTCAGCGTCTCAGGCCCCGTCCTCCGGCTGCAGCCGGCGACTGTCGATCACCTCGCCGATTGCAGCCTGCGCCTCATCAAGGGCGCCGCCTCGCCGGGCGCGGCGTCGGCGATCGCCTATGAGGCGGCGATGGCGCTCTATGACGATGTCTTCGGCTCGCACTCCTTCGCCGAGAAGCAGAGCGCGATGCAGCCGGTGATCGATCACATCAACGCCAATCTCGACAAGCCGCTGCCGGTGGCGGAGCTGGTCGGGATCAGCGGCCTCAGCCGCGCCCATTTCTCGCGTTGCTTCGCCGAGAGCGAAGGATTGCCGCCCGCCGAATTCGTCCTGCAGCAAAGGCTGCAGCGCGCCGCCAAACTGCTGACCAAAGCGGATTTCCTGCCGGTCAAGGAGGTCGCCGTGCTGTGCGGCTTCGAGGATGCGAATTACTTCTCCAAAGTCTTTCGCCGCTGCTACGGCATCACGCCGACGCAGTTCCGCACCACCGGCATGTATGCCAGCCTGGGCAATCATCGCTGACTACTGCCTGCGGTGGTCGAGCGCCGTCGATGCGGTGTTGACCGGGTCGGCTGCGGCGAAGGCGGCGTCGAGCTGTTCAGGCGTGCGCCGAGCGGCCCGCATCCAGGCGACATATTGGACGATGCCGAAGCTCGGGCGCTGCGGCACGGTCTTCACCACCGGCATGCGGAACCCGCGGAATTTCTCCCAGCGCGCGCCAAGCACCGCCACCAGTTCCTCGAAGCTCGGCGGCGTCGCCACATCGGCGTAGGTGATGGTAACCTTGCCTGCGAGGCCCGCTTCGCGCGGTATCGGCACCGGGATCGAGGCAAGGTAATCGGGCGGCACGTCGATCAGCCCGCCGAAGGCCCACTGCTGGCGCAATTCATCGGCTTTCATCGGCGCGACGTTGACATCGATGTCGTTGGGCGTGCCCGGCACGCGATAGGGGCAGCTGAAGCGGCCGCAATTGGCCTTCGCCGAGAACTGCCAGAGCGCGTAGCCTTGCCAGTTGCCCATCGGGAAATGCACGTCGATGTCCGGCTTGTAGCGCGCGTACCAGAGCGGCAACCTGGACAGCAGCCGGTAGGTATAACGGTTGTCGGCGATATACTGGGCGGTCCTGCCGTTCGAGTAGAGCACCGGGAAGCGGCCGAGGCGGCGATGCACCTGGCGCACGAATTCTTCCGCGTCCCCGAGCGACATCCATTGCGTCGGATCGATGCCTTCGATGTCGAGGGCAATGAGGTCGTCCGGCGCCGGCTCGGCGAAATCGACGAAATTGTTGGCCTGCTCGACCGGATTGCCGGGACGGGCGAGATGATAGGCTCCCCATTTCAGGCCGAGTGCCTTGGCCACCACCTTGCGCGTCTGGAAGAGCTCGCGCGTCACGGCGTAGCGCTTCCACAACGCCTTGCAGAGTTTGACGTCGGTCTCGCCGCCGAAGCAGAAATAGGGCGGCGGCAGCCCGTCGGAGGCCTTGTTGATGAAGCCGACGATGCGCTTGTCGGTGGCAAGCTCGGCCCAGTCGATGGAATTGTATTCGTAGGCGTCGATGACCAGCGCGCGGTCGGCATTCTTCCAGGGCTCGGAGAAATCCGAGGCCTTTGCCGCCGTGCCCAGCACCATCGCAGCCGCGAGAAGCGCCAGGCGGCGAAGAGGGCGCGCCGGCTTTTTCAATCAGGGTGTCCCCACTGACCAGAGGATGATCCTGAACCGCTATGGTTAAGGAAGTGCTTTCAAAGCCGACGGGGCGCTCAGCGCCGGAACAGCGACTGGATCTCGAACGGATCGGGCGCCGGCTCCCGCGGCAGCGTGCCTTCGGCGGCGCGCTTCTTGTGATGCGCCAGCGAGCATTGCGGCGAGCACAATACGCCGCGGTCCGTCCAGTAGGCCGGTCCATGCTCCATCTTGCCCTCATGATACCAGAAGCCCGTGGCCCGGTACGGGAGGCCGCATTCGGTGCAGCGATAGGCGTCAGGTCTGGCAAGCATGGAGTTCCGGTTCGCTTTGGTCTGCAATCGGCGGATCATACCAGCCGAGTGCAATTCGTCGTAGAAATTTTGAGCGGTATTGCAGCCTAGAAAGTTGGCCATGGCCTTCGCGATTTCGTCATTCTATGGCGGAGCAAGGAGCGAAGCGACGCGCGAAGACCATAGAATCCATTCCGTGATGTTGAGGCGCTTCCATGGTCCAGAATTCCGCTCCGCCGAGCCCCTCGCGCGAGGTCACGGAATGGATCCTCGGGTCTACGCGTCCGCTGCGCTCCCGCTCCGCCCGTGGATGACGAAGTCTACGCTTGCAAAATCCGCGTGACAAAGTTTGACGTTTACGTAAAAAGGAGACGGGCTGCCAACCCAAAGGCGGATGGTTTAGCTGCGGCTGGAGTCGTACGATCGACCGGCCGGAATGGAGGAGGAGCAGCAGACATGTATCGCGCACCGGTCGAGGATATCGCCTTCACGCTGAAGCATGTGGCCGGGCTGAAGCCTGCGCTGGATGCCGGCACCTTCGGCGATCTCGGCGAAGACCTGGTCGACGCGATCCTGGCCGAGGCCGGCCGTTTCGCCAGCGAGGAAGTCGCGCCGCTCTACAAGATCGGCGACGAGCATGGCGCGGTGCTCAAGGACGCCGCGGTCACCACGCCGCCCGGCTGGAAGGAGCTTTACCGGCGTTGGATCGACGGCGGCTGGAACGCGCTGTCGGGGCCGGAGGAATTCGGCGGCCAGGGCCTGCCCACCATGCTCGCCGTAGCCGCGCTCGAAATGTGGAATTCGGCCGCCATGGCCTTCGGCATCGGCCCGACGCTCACCATGGGCGCGGCCGAGGCGCTGGACAAGCATGCATCCGAAACGCTGAAGGCAAAATATCTTGCCAAGCTCGTCTCCGGCGAGTGGATGGGCACGATGAACCTGACAGAGCCGCAGGCGGGTTCCGACCTCGCGGCGCTGCGCACGCGTGCCGAGCCCGCCGGCGACGGTACCTACCGCATCTTCGGCCAGAAGATTTTCATCACCTATGGCGAGCACGATTTCACCGACAACATCGTGCATCTGGTGCTGGCCAGGCTGCCCGACGCACCCGCCGGCACGCGCGGCATCTCTCTGTTCCTGGTGCCGAAATTCCTGGTCGATGACGACGGCTCGCTCGGCGCCCGCAACGACGTCTTCTGTTCCGGCCTCGAGCACAAGCTCGGCATCCATGCCTCGCCGACCTGCACCATGATTTACGGCGACGGTTTTCAGGGCACGACGCCAGGCGCCATCGGCTGGCTGATCGGCGAGGAGAACAAGGGTCTCGCCTGCATGTTCACGATGATGAACAATGCCCGCCTTGCCGTCGGCATGCAGGGCGTGGCCGTTGCCGAGACCGCGACGCAGAAGGCAATCGCCTATGCCAATGAGCGCCGCCAGGGCAGGGCGTCGGACTATTCCGGATCCGGCATGGCCCCGATCGTCCATCACCCGGACGTGCAGCGCAATCTCTTGACCATGCGGGCGCTGACCCAGATCGCGCGCGCCATCAGCTATTCCTGCGCGCACGCCATCGACCGCGCGCGCGTCAGCGAAGGCGAGGCCGCCGCCAATTGGCGCGACCGCGCCAACCTTTTGACGCCGCTAGCCAAAGCCTTTTCGACCGATGTCGGCGTCGAGGTCGCTTCGCTTGGGCTGCAGGTGCATGGCGGCATGGGCTTCATCGAGGAGACCGGCGCGGCAGCGCTTTATCGCGACGCCCGCATCGCGCCGATCTACGAAGGCACCAACGGCATCCAGGCGATCGACCTCGTCTCGCGAAAACTGCCGCTCGGCGGTGGCGAGCATGTGCATCGCTACATCGGCGAGTTGAAAGCGGTGGCCGATGGCGTGCGCACGTCCAACATTGCGGGCTTCGGCCACACCGCAGACAATCTCGACCGCGCGCTTGCCGATCTCGACGAGGCGACGCGCTTTCTGCAAAAACTGATGGACGACGGCAGGGCCGATGCCGCCATGGCCGGCGCCACGCCCTATCTGCGGCTGATCTCGCTCGCCGCCGGCGGCGCCTATCTGGCACAAGGTGGGCTGGCCGACCGCGGCCGCATCGCGCTCTGCCGTTTCTTCGCCGAAAACCTGCTCGGCGAAACGCGCGCACTGAAGGAGCGCGTCGTCGACGGCGCCGAGAGCCTTGCTGCAGCCGCCCAGGCGCTGATCTCCGCTTGAGCATTCCGACATTCAAAGGACCGACCGTGACCGACCATATCCTCATCGAGCGCCGGGGCGCCGTGCAGATCATCCGCATGAACCGGCCGGACAAGAAGAACGCGCTGACGCGCGCCATGTACGCGAAGATGTCGGCTGCCCTGCTCGAGGGCGACGCCGATCCGGCGGTTCGCGTGCACGTCTTCCTCGGCGTGCCCGGCGCCTTTTCCTCCGGCAACGATCTTGCCGACTTCCTGGTGATCGCCACGGGCGGGGAGGGCGGCAACGAGGTATGGGATTTCCTGATGGCGCTGGCCAAGACGGAGAAGCCGATGGTGTCGGGCGTCGACGGCATCGCCGTAGGCATCGGCACCACGCTCAACCTGCATTGCGACCTGACCTTCGCCACGCCGCGCACGCTCTTCCGCACGCCCTTCGTCGATCTCGGCCTGGTGCCGGAGGCGGGTTCCAGCCTGCTCGCGCCGCGGATCCTCGGCCGGCAGGGCGCCTTCGCGCTGCTCGGTCTCGGCGAAGGCTTTTCGGCCGAGCGCGCCAAGGCCGCCGGCTTGATCTACGACGTGGTCGCGGAAGACGCGCTCGAGGGCGCGGTGCTGGCCGCGGCAGCCGAGATTGCCGCCAAGCCGCCGCAGGCGCTGAAGATCGCCCGCGACCTGATGCGCGGCTCCCGCGAGGAACTCGTCGCCCGCATCGAGATCGAAAGCGAGCATTTCCGCGAGCGGTTGACGTCGGACGAGGCGCGCGCCGCGCTGACGGCTTTCATGACCCGCAAGAAATAGGTCGCGCTGGGCCGGGTGGGTCGAACGCCGGCAGGGTAGAAATCTGCTTACCGATGTTCGGTCGCGATACGGATGCCGAGGCCAATCAGCACCATCCCGGTCACGCCCTCGATGGCGCGGCGGATCGACGGGCGGCGCAGGAAATCCCCTGCTTTGGCGACCACGGTCGCGTAGAGCGCGAGCCAGGTGAAGGTCATGACGGCGAAGACCGTGCCGAGGCCGAGCAACGCCGAAAAACTTTCTCCGCCGGGCGGCACGAACTGCGGCAGCAGGCTCGCGAAGAACACCGCCATTTTCGGATTGCCGAGATCGCTGATCAGCCCCTGGCGATAGGCGCTTGCCGCCGTCAGCCGCCGCGCCGGCCTGGCGACGGTCGCCATTCCCTGCCCATGGGACGGCCGCAGCGCTTCCTGCAGCGCCTTGAAGCCGAGATAGACGAGATAGGCGGCGCCCGCATATTTGACGGCAAGAAACAGCGGCTCCGATGCCACGAGCAGCGCGACGATGCCTGCGCTGGTGGCCAACGCCCAGATCGTCTGGCCGCTGGAGATGCCGAGCGCGGTGAACACGCCCGCCATGCGCCCGCCAAGCAGCGTGTTGCGAATGGTGATGGCGGTGTCGGGTCCAGGCGTGGCAAGCACGATGAACGAGACACCGAGAAAGGCCAAGAACAGGCTCATGCGTCTCTCCTTTTTGCGGCCAAGGCAGCTGCGAGCGCCATCCTCACAACCTCAGGGATAAAGCCTGGTCTTGTCCCAGCCGCCCTGGGCATTGCGCGAAAAGACGACACGGTCATGCAGCCGGAACGGACGGTCGTGCCAGAACTCGATCGTCTGCGGCAGGATGCGGAAGCCGGACCAGTGTTTCGGCCTGGGGATGTCGCCGATCGCGTAGCGCGCCGTGTATTCGGCCACGGCCTTTTCCAGCGCGAATCGGCTTTCCAGCGGCCGCGACTGCTTGGAGGCCCAGGCGCCGATGCGGCTGCCGCGCGGCCGCGTCGCATAATAGGCGTCGGCCTCGGCGTCGCTGACGATCTCCACCGGCCCACGCACGCGCACCTGACGGCGCAGCGATTTCCAGTGGAAGCACATCGCCGCCTTCATGTTGCCGAGAATCTCGCGGCCCTTGGCGCTCTCGAAATTCGTGTAGAAGACAAATCCCTTTTCGTCGAACCCCTTGAGCAGCACCATCCGCACATCCGGCATGCCGTTGGCATCGACGGTCGCCAGCGCAACGCCGTTGGGGTCGTTGATCTCGCTTTTGGTGGCGTCTTCCAGCCATGTGGCAAAAAGCCGGAACGGCTCCGCCGCATCGGTGAAGTCACTGCTTGTTAACTCGGTTTCGTTCATAGTTTTCCAAATTTTTAACGTTGCGGGAGGAGTTCGCCGATTGTCGCGTATCGCGCAAGCTTTTGACAGCGGGCAATGGAGCGTTATTGCTTCGGCCAGTGCCAAGGCTGCGCTGCTGATATTGGCGCTTCCACTTACGGCCTGTGGCGCCGGCGGCTTCAGCCTCGAGAAGGCCGAGGTCGACCGCTCGATCATCACCTCCAGCGCCCCTTCCGCGCCTGCCCAGCCGGCAACCAGCGACAATGATTCGGACCAGACCACGATCGGCAATGCGGTCTCCTCCGCCGACATCCAGGAGCTCGGCGGCCAGGCCGTGCCATGGGCCAATGCCGGCACCGGTTCGCGCGGCGCGATCACCGAACTGGTGGAGCTCAAGGATGGCGGCCTCAACTGCCGCCGCTTCACCGTCACGCGGGAGAGTTTCGACGGCGTCGCCCTGTACAAAGGCGAGCTCTGCATGGCCGGCGCCGGCGGCTGGCGCATGCAGGAGTTCAAGGCGCTCTGATCCGGTTTGGGGGTGCTCTGATTTTCGCCAGCCGATCCCTCTTGCGCTACTGGAATTTCTTCCTATCCGAGCGCATATAGGAGGCACCGTGGATTCATCTTCTCTTACAGGCAGGAAGCATGCGCGACCCCTATGAGGTGCTGGGCGTTGCCAGGAACGCATCGGCCAAGGAAATAAAATCGGCGTACCGCAAGCTCGCCAAGCAGCATCATCCGGACCAGAATCCGAATGATCCGAAGGCGAAGGAGCGTTTTGCCGCCGCCAACCAGGCCTACGAGATCGTCGGCGACGAGAAGACGCGCGCCGCTTACGATCGCGGTGAGATCGACGCCGACGGCAAGCCGAGGTTCCAGGGCTTCGAGGGCGCGGCCGGCGGTGGCGATCCGTTCGCCGGGTTCCGTCGCCAGCAGGGTCCCGGCGGCGCGCATTTCGAATTCCGCACCGGCCGTCCGGGCGGCGATCCGTTCGACGGCAACAGCGACATTTTCAGCCAGATCTTCGGCGATGCCTTTTCGGGCGCGCGCGGTGCTGGCCGTGGCGACCGTCGCCAGCCGGTTCAGGCGGCTGACCTGAACGTCACGCTGGACATCACCGTCGAGGAGGCCGCCACCGCCGAGAAGGTGACGGCGATGTTCCCCGACGGGCGCAAGATGGCGGTCAAGCTTCCGACTTACGTCGAGGAAGGCCAGACCATCCGCCTCAAAGGCCAGGGCGAGCAAGGGCCCGGGCAGCCGGGCGACGCGCTGGTCAAGATCCACATCCGCCGCCATCCGCGCTATCGCATCGAGGGCCGCGACCTGCATGTCGACCTGCCAGTCGATCTGGCCGACGCGGTGCTCGGCGCCAAGGTGGCGGTCGAGACGCCGACCGGCAAACTCGCGGTCAACGTTCCGGCATGGTCGAGCTCGGACAAGGTATTGCGCCTGAAGGGCAGGGGTTTGCCGGAAAAAGCCGGTGGCCACGGCGACCTTTATGCGCATGTGCGGCTGATGCTGCCGGAGGGCGGAGATGCCGATCTCGAAGCCCTGATGCGCAACCGAAAAGGCTGATCGAGGCGGTTTTCTCCTCGAGCCAGTCCGTTTTCGGCGCTTGAAGGGGCTGTGTGCCTGTGCGATAGGGCTCCACAAAAGCTGACATCTCTTGCGGAGAACGTGCACATGGCGGGTGGACAGGGCCTGATGGCCGGTAAGCGAGGCCTTATTCTCGGCGTCGCGAACAATCGGTCGATCGCTTTCGGCATCGCCAAGGCTTGCGTCGATCACGGTGCCGAGATCGCGCTGACCTATCAGGGCGAGGCGTTCAAGAAGCGCGTCGAGCCGCTGGCGGCGGAACTCAACGCGCATGTCGCCGGTCATTGCGACGTGACCGACCCGGAAAGCCTCGATGCCGTCTTTGCCGACATCGCCAAGCACTGGGGCAAGCTCGACTTCCTCGTCCATGCGATCGCCTTCTCGGACAAGGACGAGCTCACCGGCCGCTATGTCGAGACGACGCGCGACAATTTCCTGCGCACCATGGACATTTCGGTATTCTCCTTCACCACCATCGCCAAGCGCGCCGAGCCGCTGATGGCGGAAGGCGGCTCGCTGCTGACCCTGACCTATTACGGCGCCGAGAAGGTGATGCCGCATTACAACGTCATGGGCGTCGCCAAGGCGGCGCTCGAAGCAAGCGTCCGCTATCTCGCCGTCGACCTCGGCGCCAAGAAGATCCGCGTCAACGCGATCTCGGCCGGCCCGATCAAGACGCTCGCCGCCTCCGGCATCGGCGATTTCCGCTACATTCTCAAGTGGAACGAGTACAATGCGCCGCTGAAGCAGACGGTGACGCAGGAAGAGGTCGGCGATTCCGGCGTCTATTTCCTGTCGGACCTGTCGCGCGGCGTGACCGGAGAGGTCCATCACGTCGATTCGGGCTACCACGTCGTCGGCATGAAGGCGGTCGACGCGCCGGATATCTCGACCGTCAAGGACTGAATCCTCTCGCATACCCTCCGCCCAGGCCCTGCCCCGACCTCCGGAAGACCTGATGTATCCGCTCGTCTACATCGCGCGCCATGGCCAGACTGAGTGGAACACCCAGCGTCGCCTGCAGGGCCAGGCCGACACCGACATCAATGAGCTTGGCCGCCAGCAGGCGACTGGCAACGGCCGGCGCCTGGCCGCGATGATCGGCAAGGGTGAGGGTTTCGACTTTGTCGCCAGTCCGCTGCGGCGCACATGCGAAACGATGGAACTGATGCGCGCGGCGATGGGGCTCGACCCGCTCGCTTACCGGACGGACCCGCGTCTGGTGGAATTGAGTTTCGGCGACTGGCAGGGTTTTACTTTCGCCGAGCTCGAGGCCCGGCATCCCGGATCGACGCAAGGCCGCCGCGCCGCCAAATGGGATTACCAGCCGCCGGGCCAAGGCGCGGAAAGCTATGAGATGCTGCTTGAACGGGTCAAGCCGTGGTTCGACGCGCTTGAGCAGCGGACTGTCTGCGTCACCCATGGCGGGGTGATGCGCTGCCTGTTCCGCTTCGTCGAAGGCATGTCCAAGAAGGAAGCGGCCAGCCTGGAGATCCCGCAGGATCGTCTGCTCCGGCTGCAGGGCCGGAGCCTGGAGTGGTTGTGAGGCAGCCTCGAAGCCCGCAAGAGGGCGGACGAAGCCCGTGAAGTCGTCATCCTTGGGCGTAGCGACGCGAAGCGGAGCGAAGACCCAAGGATCCATGCCGTGACCTTAGCCGACCATTAAAAACCGTGCAGAACTGAGGTCGTTCTACACCGTAGCGGCGCTCAGACGTTACGGCATGGATTCTAGGGTCTGCGCGCGTCGCTACGCTCCTCGCTTCGCCCTAGAATGACGAAACACGGACGCTCCAGAAAGCTAATTCTGATCGCTGTCAGGCAGCTGCATATCCGTCACGACATTCTCGCCGTTGGTCACGTCGTAGGCAATGACGATGTCCATGCCGGGCTTCAATGCGTCGAGGTCGGTCTCGGCGTTGAGCTTGTAGGACTTTCCGTCGTCGAGCGTCAGGGTCAGCGTGTCCTTGTCGACTTTCTTGATCAGGCCCTCGGTCTGGCCGGCGAATGCGGCGGTGGAAATCATGAGCATGGTGCCAACGGCGCCAATCAGGGTACGCATCGTCGTCCTCTTTTGGTCATTGCGCCGGCATGAGCAACGGCGGATCCTCAACGGCGGATGGAAGAGAGCAGAAACCAACCGAATGTGTCAAAACTAAATCGGCCAGATCACAGATTGATGCATCCGATCACCGTTTGACCGCTGTGGAAAACGCCAATAGAAGGCAGCCTTGAACCGGCGAACCGGGCTCCGCCGCCGGGCAGGGCGTTTTCCATGTCGCACAACACATTCGGCCATCTGTTCCGCGTCACCACCTGGGGTGAAAGCCATGGCGCCGCGCTCGGCTGCGTTGTGGACGGCTGCCCGCCCGGCATCCGCTTCAAGCGCGAGGATATCCAGGCCGAGCTCGACCGTCGCCGCCCCGGCCAGTCGCGTTTCGTCACCCAGCGCCGCGAGCCGGACGAGGTGAAGATCCTCTCAGGCTTCATCCTCGACGAGGACGGCCAGACCATGATCACCACCGGCACGCCGGTGTCGATGCTGATCGAGAATGTCGACCAGCGCTCCAAGGATTATGGCGAGATCGCCCGCCAGTATCGGCCGGGCCATGCCGACTACACCTATGAGGTCAAATACGGCCTGCGCGACCATCGCGGCGGCGGCCGTTCCTCGGCGCGCGAGACAGCGGCGCGGGTGGCGGCCGGCGCGCTGGCGCGCAAGGTTGTGCCGGGCATGGTGGTGCGCGGCGCGCTGGTCTCGATGGGCGAAAAGTCGATCGACCGCGCCAACTGGAACTGGAATTTCGTCAGTGATGCCGAGAACCCGTTCTTCACCCCCGATCCGGCCTCGGTCTCGATCTTTGCCGCCTATCTCGACGGCATCCGCAAGGCGGGATCCTCGGTCGGCGCGGTGATCGAGATCGTCGCCGAGGGCGTGCCGGCGGGCCTCGGCGCGCCGATCTACGCCAAGCTCGATCAGGACATCGCATCGGGCCTGATGTCGATCAACGCGGTCAAGGGCGTCGAGATCGGCAACGGCTTCGAGGCCGCCCGCATCACCGGCGAGCAGAACGCCGACGAGATGCGCATCGGCAATGATGGCAAGCCGGTGTTTTTGTCCAACAATGCCGGCGGCATCCTTGGCGGCATCTCGACCGGCCAGGCGATCGTCGCCCGCTTCGCCGTCAAGCCGACCTCATCGATCCTGACCCCGCGCAAGTCCATCGACAAGGACGGCAAGGACGTCGAGGTGATGACCAAGGGCCGCCACGATCCGTGCGTCGGCATCCGCGCCGTTCCGATCGGCGAGGCCATGGTTGCCTGCGCGATCGCGGATCATTATCTGCGGCACAGAGGACAGACGGGGAAGGGAGTAGGGGAGTAGGGGAGTAAGGCAGTAGGCGAGTAAGGCAGTAGGGCCGTAGGCTACGTCGTGCCCTGACGTCAAACTTTTTGCTTTTCCCTACTCCCTTACTGCCCTATTCCCCTACTCCCCTGCGAGCGAAGCGAGCACGTATGCCTTACGACCAGAAGAAGATCGTCGAAGCGATCCGTGCCTTCGAGCGCGGCGAGATCGTCGTCGTCATGGACGATGACGGGCGCGAGAACGAGGGCGACCTGATCGTCGCCGCGGTGCACTGCACGCCGGAAAAGATGGCCTTCATCGTCCGCAACACGTCCGGCATCGTCTGCACGCCGATGCCGCGCGAGGAGGCACGGCGGTTGAACCTGGCGCCGATGGTGGCCGACAACGATTCCGCCCACACCACCGCTTTCACCGTCAGCGTCGATTTCAAGCACGGCACCACGACCGGCATTTCCGCCGATGACCGCACGCTCACTGTTCGCAACCTCGCCAACGGCAATGTCGGGCCGACCGATTTCGTACGCCCCGGCCACATCTTCCCGCTGATCGCGCGCGAAGGCGGTGTCCTGATGCGTTCCGGCCATACCGAGGCCGCGGTCGACCTCTGCAAGCTCGCTGGCCTGCCTCCGGTCGGCGTCATTTCCGAACTGGTCAACGACGACGGCACGGTCAAGCGCGGCCCCGAGGTTCAGGCTTTCGCGGAACAGCATGGCCTTAAGCAGGTTTCGGTCGCCGACCTCATCGCCTACCGCCAGCGCAAGGAAACGCTGGTCGAGCGCGTCGCCTGCTCCGACATCGACACGCCCGGCGGCAAGGCGCAGGTCTTCACCTACACGCTGCCTTGGGATTCCATGCATCACGTCGCGGTCGTCTTCGGCGACATCCGCGACGGCGAGGAAGTGCCGGTGCGCCTGCATTCGGAGGACGTCGTGACCGACGTCTTCGGCACCAGCCACCGCCTGGATCACATCATGAAGGCAATGGGCGAGCGCAAGCGCGGCGTTATCGTCTATCTGCGCGAAGGCTCGGTCGGCGTCGCCCACCAGGAGCGCAGGCGCCCGATGAGCGGCGAGCGCGAGGACCATGAGGAGGCGCGCCGGCGCGAGAGCGAGTGGCGCGAGATCGGCCTTGGCGCCCAGATTCTCAGGGATCTCGGCATCTCCTCGATCAACCTGATCGCCTCGCGCGAGCGCCACTATGTCGGCCTCGAAGGGTTTGGCATCCATATCGCCAAGACGGAGATTCTGTAGGCTGTCGAGGGATGCGCCGGAAGTTCGGAAGCGTCCGCGACGTCGTCATCCACGGGCGGAGCAAGGAGCAAAGCGACGCGCGAAGACCCGAGGATCCATTCCGTGACCTTGACGCGTTGCAACGGTGCAGAATTCTGCTTCGCTGCACTCTACGGCTAAGGTAACGGCATGGATTCCAGGGTCTCCGCGACGGAGCTTCGCTCCTGCTTCGCCCTGGAATGACGAAGTTTGAAAGGCTTCGGCTAGTTTCGAGCGATGGCGATGGGTTTTGGCGAAAACGAACGACCGGCGGTCTTCCCGATCTCGATCCCGAGACCGCGGCGCGGCTGATCAACGGCGCCAGCAGCCAGGCCTCGCAGCGCATCGCCAATTCCAGGGACCCCGAAGCGACGTCGAAGAAGGCGATAGCGGCATTCAAGCAACTGCTCGAAGGCTTGCGCAAAAAGCCCCGACCGCACGATCGGGTAACGATATCGCCGGGTTGTGCACCGTTTTGAGGCGGTCACGGTGCCGCCGCAATTGACAATCGCAGACCTGAGCGCATCCTCTCCGGCCATTCTCTTACAGCGCAGCGCGTTCCTTGAACGCGCAAAGGATGCTGTAACACTTTTGATGTTTGCGCATGATCCTTTCCGAAAATCGGTTCCGATTTTCGGGGTCATGCGCGGGGCGGGAGAGTCGGGGCCATGTGGGACTTCAGCATCGGCCGGTCGGTGTCCATCATGATGCGGACATGGCCGTTCATCGTCTTTCGCATGATCGTCTATTTCGGCATCACGGTGGCCTACATCGTGGCGACCGGCACCGGCGCCAGCGTCGGCTACGGCGTAGGCCATATCTCCACCGATCCGGACGGACCGATGTCGTTTGCCTTATGGGGCGGCGTGGTCGGCTTCGGCGTCGTCTCGATCGCCGTCTACTGGATCCGCGAATATATCCTCTACGTTCTCAAGGCCGGCCACATCGCCGTCATGGTCCATCTGATCGATGGCCACGACGTTCCCGACGGCCAGGGCCAGATCGCCTATGCGAAGGAAGTGGTGACCCAGCGTTTCGCCGAGGCCAACATTCTTTTCGTCGTCGACCAGCTGGTGAAGGGGGCCATCCGCGCCATCACCGGCCTGATCGGCGGCATCGCGGCGTTCCTGCCCATTCCCGGCTTGAGCGGCATCGTCAGCTTCATCAACACGGTCATCCGCCTGTCGCTGACCTATGTCGACGAGATCATCCTCGGCTATAACATCCGCATCAATTCGAACTCGCCGTTCGAGACCGCCAGGCAAGGCGTCGTGCTCTACGCGCAGAACGGCAAGCATATGGTCAAGAACGCCGTCTGGCTGGCGGTGATCATGTGGGGTGTGTCCTTCGTCATCTTCCTGCTGATGCTGGCCCCGGCAGCCGCCATCCTCTGGGTGATACCGGGGCAGCTTGCCGGCTGGGCCTTCGTGCTCGCCATCGTCTTCGCCTGGGCTTTCAAGGCTGCCTTCATCGAACCCTTCGCCATCGCTTCGCTGATGCAGGTCTATTTCGACACCATCGAGGGCCAGGTTCCGAATCCTGACTGGGATGGGCGGCTGGCCGAGGCCTCGTCGAAATTCAGGGAGCTTCGCGACAAGGCGCTCGGCTCCTTCGGCGGCTCGCGCTGGGATTCGCCCCGGGCTGCTTGAATGGCAGCCTCCACGACGGCAGACTGATCACGGCTTCGCTCGTCCCCCGAACCAAGGCGGGCGATCGCCGACTTGAGCTGTGCCTCGCCGGCACCGCAAAAGGTTTCGCTCATCACCAGCTCGGGCAGCGGCAGGCGCTTGCCCCAGCCATGCGCTTCGAGGTCCGGCTTCGGCGCGAATGCCGAGACGCGGCCGACGCAGAGATAGGCGATCGGCGTGACATGCTCGGGGATCGACAAGAGCCGCTTCAGCGCCTCGGTTTCGATGATGCTCACCCAACCGACGCCGACGCCTTCGGCGCGCGCCGCCAGCCAGAAATTCTGTACCGCGCAGACGGTGCTGTAGAGGTCCATCTCCGGATTGTGCCAGCGCCCGAGCGGCGAATTCTTCGAGCGCTGTCGGTCGCAGGTGATGCACAGGTTTAGCGCGCTTTCGCAGATGCCCTCGAGCTTCAGTTTGCGGTAGAGCGCCTGCCGCTCCGCCTCGATCGCCGGCAGTTCCTGCTCGCGCGCGGCCAGAAACAGGTCGCGCACCTGTCGTCGCCTTGCCGCATCGCGGATGACGATGAAGTTCCACGGCTGCATGTAGCCGACCGATGGCGCGTGATGGGCGGCTGTCAGCAGCCGCGCAAGCACGCGATCGTCGAGATCGTCCGAAACAAAATGGCTGCGCACGTCCCGTCTTGTGAACATCGCCCGGTAGACGGCGTCGCGCGCCAATTGGTCAAAGTCGTCGCCGCTCGTGGCGGCCGTTCGTGCCTGCATCGCTTGTCCCCTTGCGAAAGCAGTCTTCCGCCTGACCATGCGGACGACCATGTCTGCCGGGCCGGTCTTCTGGCTCGGGATCGACCCGCATCCGGCGCCTTCCCGTCCAGGACAGTGGCTTTTGCCGGCGCGGTCCCCCTCACAGCGTTGGGCACGCCACGGAATTCAACCGTGTTCCCGATTCTCCCGCGTCCGCGGGCACCAGGCAGCGATGGGACCTTATCGTGAAGCGGAAGCCGCGCCAATGCCGCCAGCGACACGGCACGGCGCGATTTTCCCCAATCATTCGGTGCTGGAACATAGCTATCCGGGCGACAGGTGCCTAGATTAGGGGCCATGGCTACCCGTCTCTACACCCATCCGGTATTTCTGGAACACCTCACGCCGCCCGGCCATCCCGAGCGGCCGGACCGTTTGCGCGCCATCGAACGCGTGCTGGACGACGAGGCTTTTTCGGCCCTCGACCGTGTCAAGGCGCCGGAAGGCGACGAGGCGACGATCCTCTACGCGCATCCGGAGGATTTTGTTGCCCGCATCCGCGCGGCCATTCCTGCGAGCGGTATCGTCTCGATCGACGCCGACACCAGCGCCAGTCCGAAAAGCTGGCAGGCCGCGGTGACGGCGATCGGCGCCGCCAATGCGGCGATAGACGATGTCTTCGAGGGCCGCGCCGCCAATGTCTTCGTTGCCGCGCGCCCGCCCGGCCATCACGCCGAAAAGACCACCGCGATGGGTTTTTGCCTGTTCAACACCGCGGCGATCGCCGCTCGTCATGCGCAGAAGAAGCATCAGGCCGAGCGCGTCGCCATCGTCGATTGGGACGTCCATCACGGCAACGGCACACAGGACATTTTCTGGGACGATCCGTCGGTGCTCTATTGCTCGACGCACCAGATGCCGCTTTATCCTGGCAGCGGTGCCAAAAGCGAAACCGGCGCCGGCAACATCGTCAACGCGCCGCTTGCGCCGAGCACCGGCAGCGACACGTTCCGCGACGCCTTCCTGTCGCGCGTGCTGCCGTCGATCGATGCGTTCAAGCCGGACCTGATCATCATTTCCGCCGGGTTCGATGCGCACCATCGCGATCCGCTGGCCGAGATCAACCTGACCGAGGATGATTTCGACTGGGCAACCGGCCAACTGATGGATCGCGCCGGGCGCCACAGCGGCAACCGGCTCGTCAGCCTGCTGGAGGGCGGCTACGATCTGCAAGGACTGGCATTTTCGGTCGCCGCCCATGTCGGGCGGCTGATGAAGGGATGAATTATGGCTGATGAAGCTAATGAAGACGTCAAGGCGATGAGCTTCGAACAGGCGCTCGACGCGCTGGAGAAGATCGTCGATGATCTGGAGCGCGGCGATGTCCCGCTCGACCAGTCGATCAGGATATACGAACGCGGCGAGGCGCTGAAGGCCCACTGCGACCGGCTGCTCAAGGCCGCCGAGGATAAGGTCGAGAAGATCAGGCTGTCGCGCGACGGCAAGCCGGTGGGAACGGAGCCGCTCGACGCCGAATAGAACGGAAGCGGCGGGGGAGAGAAACAGGCAAGGAGTCCAAGCATGTGCCGAAACATCAAGACCCTGTTCAATTTCGATCCGCCGGCGACCGACGACGAGGTCCATGACGCGGCCTTGCAGTTCGTGCGCAAGCTGAGTGGCTCGACCAAGCCGTCCAAGCGCAACGAGCATGCCTTCCACCACGCCGTCGAGGCGATCGCGGCCGCCGCGCGCGAGCTGCTCGACAGCCTCGAAACCACCCAGCATCCGCGCAATCGCGAGGAAGAGGCCGCCAAGGCGAAAGCCAGGTCCGCGCTCCGCTTCGCCTGAGGTCGTGACATGAGCTTCTTCCCGGGTAACGATCCTGAGGCCGGCGATGCCTTCTCCTGCGACCAGATCGAATTGATGGTCATCCCCAACGCCAAGGACATTGGCGGCTTCGAGGTTCGCCGCGCCTTGCCGACCGCGAAACGCAGGCTGGTCGGTCCGTTCATCTTCTTCGACCGCATGGGTCCGGCCATCCTGCGCGCCGGCCACGCGATCGACGTGCGTCCGCATCCGCATATCGGGCTCTCCACCGTCACTTATCTGTTCGACGGCAAGATCAGGCATCGCGATTCGCTCGGCACCGAGATGGTGATCGCGCCAGGCGACGTGAACCTGATGACCGCCGGCCGCGGCATCGTCCATTCGGAACGCACGCCGGAGGAGCTGCGCGGCGCGCCGATGTCGATCTCCGGCCTGCAGACCTGGCTTGCGCTGCCGGACGACCAGGAAGAAATCGCCCCGGTGTTCGCCAACACGTCGGTGATCCGCCTGCCCGAGATCGACGCCGAGGGCGTCAGCGGCCGCGTCGTCATCGGTGAATTTTCCGGCCTGCGCTCGCCGGTCACGACCGCCTCGGAAACGCTCTACGCCGATCTGCGGCTCGCGGCGGGCGCCAGCGTGAAGATCCCGGCCGATGCCGAGGAGCGCGCCATCTACACGCTGGAGGGCGAGGTTTCGATTGCCGGCGACCGCTTCCCGGCCGAGCGGCTTCTGGTGTTCAAACCGGGCGAGGAGATCGTCGTTACGTCGGAGCGCGGCGCGCATTTCATGCTGTTCGGCGGAGCGTCGCTGGGCTCCAAGCGTTATATATGGTGGAACTTCGTTTCGTCCTCGAAGGAACGCATCGAGCAGGCCAAGGAAGAATGGAAGACAGGCCGCTTCGATATCGTTCCTGGTGATGAGGAAGAATTCATTCCGCTGCCGGAAGGTTAGAGCAGGATGGACATCCTGCGCCGACCGCGTCACTGACACGCATTTACATTCGCTCGCCGGCGGCATATTTCGCGCATGATCAAGGCGCATATTGTGAAGATTGGAGCAATTCCGGGAAAAGTGTGAAGCGGTTTTCCGTCCGGAATTGCGTGAAACAGAAAAGACAGAGCGGTGCGGTGAAACGGTTAACCGCTCTGATGCAACGTTAAGATTTCAGCAGGCCGCACCAGAGTGAACCCGAAGCCCGATACGCCGCTCCTCGACAAGGTCCGCATCCCCGCGGATTTGCGGGCGCTTGAGGAAAGCGAGCTGCCGCAGCTGGCGACGGAACTGCGCGCTGAGCTGATCGATGCCGTGTCGCACACCGGCGGCCATCTCGGCGCGGGCCTCGGCGTCGTCGAGCTGACGGTTGCGCTGCACTATGTCTTCAACACGCCGGAAGACCGGCTAATCTGGGATGTCGGCCACCAGGCCTATCCGCACAAGATCCTGACCGGCCGCCGCGACCGCATCCGCACGCTCCGCCAGGAGGGTGGTCTCTCCGGGTTCACCCGGCGGGCAGAGAGCGAATACGACCCATTCGGCGCAGCTCACTCCTCGACCTCGATTTCCGCCGGCCTCGGCATGGCCATGGGACGCGAGCTCGCTGGCGGTCGCAACAACGTCATCGCTGTCATCGGCGACGGCGCCATGTCCGCCGGCATGGCCTATGAGGCAATGAACAATGCCGGCGCGCTCGACGCCCGCCTGATCGTCATCCTCAACGACAACGACATGTCGATCGCCCCGCCGACCGGTGCCATGAGCGCCTATCTGGCCAGGCTCGCATCCGGCAAGGCCTACCTGGGCTTGCGCGATTTCGGCAAGAAGCTGTCGTCCTATCTCGGCAAGCGCGCCGACCGCGCCATCACGCGCGCGGTCGAGCATGCGCGAGGCTACGTCACCGGCGGCACGCTGTTCGAGGAGATGGGCTTCTATCACATCGGCCCGATCGACGGACACAATCTCGAGCACCTGATCCCGGTGCTGAGGAACGTCCGCGACAATGCCGACGGCCCGGTGCTGATCCATGTCGTGACCCAGAAGGGCAAGGGCTACGCGCCGGCGGAAGCGGCGGCCGACAAATATCACGGCGTCAACAAGTTCGACGTCATCACCGGCGCGCAGGCCAAGGCGCCGGCCAATGCGCCGAGTTACACCAAGGTCTTCGCCGAGAGCCTGATCCAGGAAGCGCGCGAGGACGACCGCATCGTGGCGATCACCGCCGCGATGCCGAGCGGCACCGGCCTCGACCTGTTCGGCGAGGCGTTCCCGACCAGGACCTTCGATGTCGGCATTGCCGAGCAGCACGCGGTGACCTTCGCTGCCGGCCTCGCCACCGAAGGCTACAAGCCGTTCGCCGCCATCTATTCGACCTTCCTGCAGCGCGCCTACGACCAGGTCGTGCATGACGTGGCGATCCAGAAGCTGCCGGTGCGCTTCCCGATCGACCGGGCCGGCTTCGTCGGTGCCGACGGCGCCACCCATTGCGGCGCCTTCGACACGACCTTCCTGGCCACGCTGCCCGGCTTCGTCGTGATGGCCGCAGCCGACGAGGCGGAGCTTCGCCATATGGTGCGCACCGCGGCCGATTATGATGGCGGCCCGATCGCCTTCCGCTATCCGCGCGGCAACGGTGTCGGCGTCGACATGCCGGAGCGCGGCTCGGTGCTCGAGATCGGCAAGGGCCGTATCCTGAAGGAAGGCACCAAGGTGGCGCTTCTG
The DNA here is from genome assembly GCF_029674625.1 of Mesorhizobium sp. WSM4906. Taxonomy (NCBI): domain Bacteria; kingdom Pseudomonadati; phylum Pseudomonadota; class Alphaproteobacteria; order Hyphomicrobiales; family Phyllobacteriaceae; genus Mesorhizobium; species Mesorhizobium sp. WSM4906. The sequence continues at coordinate 5,897,068 of NZ_CP121355.1, read as the reverse complement.
TCCTTCGGCACTCGGCTGCAGGATTGCCTGCTGGCCGCGGAGGAGCTTGGCGCGGCAGGTCTTTCCACCACCGTTGCCGACGCCCGCTTCGCCAAGCCGCTGGACGAGGACCTCATCCGCCGCCTTGCCCGCTCGCATGAGGTTCTGGTGACTGTGGAAGAGGGCGCGGTCGGCGGTTTTGCCAGCCAGGTGTTGCATTTCCTCGCCCATGAAGGACTGCTGGAAAACGGACTCAAGGTGCGCCCGCTGGTGCTGCCGGACGAATTCATCGATCATGCCAAGCCCGAGAAGATGTATGCCGACGCGGGCCTCGATACGGCTGGCATCGTGCGCACGGTCTTTGCCGCGCTCGGCCACGGCGTGCAGGCGCAGCGCGCCTGAATCGAAATCTCAACGTGCTGAATCCCTTTGCCGGCTTCCGGCTGTAAGTATTTGTTAACGCTTTCGTTTGGCGGTTCGGTTACCTTCTCTTTTGGCCGATTTTCAACGGCGCCCTGCTAAGACCTTGGTCCTAGGCAGGGGATAAGAACAATGAAATCGTTCCTGAGCGGCATGACCCTTGTGATGGCCATGGCCGCACCGGTGGCAGCCGAAACGCGTTACGACCGCAATCTCGAAAAGGCGGTGATGGACATCGTCGCCAGCAAGATGGGCAACATCCGCGGCGGCTTCTCCTATAAGCAGGTTCCTCAAATGGTGGTGCTGCCGGGGGGCGAACCGGTTGCGGCTGAGCCGCGCAGCCAGGCTTCCAACGACGACGGGCTGATGCCGGCCGTCGAGCGCCCGGCTTCGCGAACAGTCTTCTGATGCATGTCGCTCAAAAGCGTCCCGCGGTTTTGGGACAACGACATGCATCAAACAGAAATCAGAACCAGAGATCGCGCACGCAGCGGCCGTCGCGCGGCAGGTCGTCGAATGTGTCGAGACCGTCGAAATGGTCGATCGGCAGGTCGGCGACGGCCTCCGGCGGCGCCAGCCGGACATTGACGGCGATCCGAATGCGGCCGCTTGAACGCAGACCGCGCCAGGCGAGCACGCAGGCGCATGTCGGGCAGAACAGGATCTCGAGCGCCGGCTCGGCCACTTCGGCCCGTGTGTATGAACTCATTGGTCCTGCGATGCGGATACGCTCGTCGAGATAGTCGTAGGCCCAGAGCGTGCCGTAGCGGCGGCAGAGTGTGCAGTTGCAGGCCGTGATCGATCCCGGATCGCCTTCCAGGGTCCAGTGGGCGGCGCCGCAATGGCAGGTTCCCTTCAGCATGGCCTCCTCCTCGGCTGGGTGAGCGAACTTTCGGTATCTGCATTCTGCCGCGCTCCACGTTATATTCAACACGCTGCCATTGCCTTCGCGTTCGGCTTTCGCCAATGAAGGCCGATGAGTTCTCCTGTGCCAGCCAGAACGCGCCCAAGGCTCGACGACTTGCTCGTCGCGCGCGGCCTGTTCGCCAGCCGTTCGCGCGCTCGCGATGCGATCGAGCGCGGCACGGTGACCGTTGAGGGCAGCGTTGCCCGCAAACCCGGCCAGCCTGTCGCACCAGATTGTGTCTTGGCGGTCGACGATCCAGCGCAGGCCTATGTGTCACGCGCGGCGTTGAAGCTGATTGCTGGGCTTGATCATTTCGGCCTCGATCCTTCGCGAAGCGAGGCCCTCGACATCGGCGCCTCGACCGGCGGTTTCACCCAGGTGCTGCTCGAACGTGGCGCCGCCCATGTCACGGCGATCGATGTTGGCCACGGCCAGATCCATGCGGATATTGCCGGCGACCCGCGCGTGACGGTAATCGAGGGTCTCAATGCACGAGACCTGACCGCCGCCGATCTCGGCGGCCGCGTTCCGGATTTCCTCGTTTGCGACGTCAGCTTCATTTCGCTGAAAATGGCGCTGCCGCCGGCGCTTGCGCTGGCCGGCGAGGGCGCCGGAGCGCTGCTTCTCGTCAAGCCGCAATTCGAAGCCGGCCGCGAAGCGATCGGCAAGGGCGGACTGCTCAAGGATCCGGGCGGTGCCGAGCGCATCGCCACAGAATTGCGCGACTGGCTTGCCGCCATGCTGGGCTGGCGCGTGCTTGGGCTGCACCCGTCGCCGATCGAAGGCGGCGACGGCAATCGCGAGTTCCTGCTCGCCGCCGTCAAGGACGGTGCATCGCGATGAGCGCGCGCTTCACCATCTCAAGGCTCGGTTCACAAGGCGACGGCATCGCCAGCGCTGATGGCGGCGAGGTTTTCATCCCGTTCACGCTGCCGGGCGAGACGGTCACCGCCGCGCGCCATAAGGACCGCGCGACGCTGATGTCGGTGCTGCAAGCCTCGCCGCTCCGGGTCGATCCGCCCTGCCGCCATTTCGCCGAATGCGGCGGCTGCGCGCTGCAGCATTTCGAGGCCGAGGCCTATCGACAGTGGAAGCGCGAGCGGGTCGTGCAGGCGCTGAAGGCCAAGGGCATCGCCGGCGAGATCGATGCGCTGGTGCCTTGCGCGCCGCAGACGCGCCGCCGCGTCGTCTTCAGCGCAAGGCGCACCGAGCCCGGCATGCTGCTCGGCTTCGTGCGCGCACTCTCCTCCGAGATCATCCCGATCGAGGAATGCCCGATCTCGCTGCCGGCGATCGTAGGGTCGCTCGACCGCTTGCGGAGGCTGGCCAATCTGGTTTGCGCCACGCCGAAACCCTTCCACATGACGGTCACGGTCACGGCGTCCGGCCTCGATGTTGCCGTCCAGGATGCGGGCAAGCTCGGCGAAAACCAGCGCCGCATCGCCTCGAATTTCGTGATGGCCGAGGGCCTGGCGAGGCTTTCCATCGACGGCGAGGTGATCGTCGAGCCGAAAAAGCCGGTGGTGCAGTTCGGGTCGGTCGCCGTCGCAGTGCCGCCCGGTGCCTTCCTGCAGGCGACGGAGGCCGCCGAGCAGACGATGGCTGGTCTCGTCGGGCGGCATCTGTCGCGCGCCAAGAAAGTCGCCGACCTTTTTGCAGGCTGCGGCAGCTTCGCGCTCAGGCTTGCGGCGAGGTCGGAGGTTCATGCCGTCGAGGGAGATGCGCCGGCCCTTGCGGCGCTCGACCGCGCCTTTCGTTTCGCCGGCGGCCTGAAGCGGGTGATAAGCGAGCGTCGCGACCTCTTCCGCCGGCCTCTGACTTTTAAGGAACTGAACGGCTTTGACGGCCTCGTCTTCGATCCGCCGCGCGCCGGCGCCGAGGACCAGTCGAAGCAGATCGCCCGCTCGGACGTGCCGCTTGTCGCGGCCGTGTCCTGCAATCCGGTGACGCTGGCACGGGACCTGCGCATCCTCCTCGACGGCGGCTATCAGCTGAACAGCGTGACGCCGATCGACCAGTTCCTGTGGTCGCCGCATGTCGAGGCGGTCGCGCTGCTGGAGAAGCCGAAGCGGCGGCGGTAATCCGCAACCGCTGGTTCGCAAGAAATTTTGTGAAGCCTCTGTTCTTCCGACGAAATTGCGCCCTAAAGCCGCCTTTATGCGGGCTCTTAATTTTGCGCTGTTAGGGAAACATTCCTGCCTCTCCGGCGTTAATGTTCCGGAGGGATGCCGGATAAGGAAAGCGGATTGCCATGCAGGCGCTTCAGAAATTCCTCGGCCTCGTCGTCATTCTCATCTTTTTCGCGGTCAGCGCCGCAACCGGGGCATTGGCGCAAGGCGAAAAGCGTCTGGCCTTCGTCATCGGCAATGGCTCCTACAAGACCGGCGAACTCGCAACGGCCGCCAATGACGCCGGCCTGATCGCACAGACATTGCAGGCCGCCGGGTTCGATGTGGTCGGCGCGCGCGACGTAGACCAGGACTCGCTGCGCGGCGCGTTCCGCGATTTCATGGGCAAGGTATCGGCCGCCGGTCCTGACGCCGTCGTTTTCATCTATCTCGCCGGGCATGGCGTGCAGTTCGAGGGCGAGAACTACTTCCTTCCGGTCGATGCCCAGATCGCCAATCCGGCCGATGTCCCGCTTCAGGCGATGCGGATCTCAGACGTCACCAGGTCGCTGTCCGGGCTGCCGACCAAGGTCAATATCGTTGTGCTCGACGCGGCGCGGCCAAATCCGTTTCCGCAGTCGAAAGAGCCGCTGGCCGGTGGCCTTGCATTGGTCGATCCCGATCCGAACATGCTGATTGCCTTCAACGCCGCTCCCGGAACGGTCGCGCCGGAGGGCAAAGGCGCCTACGGAGCCTACGCCCAGGCGCTGGCCGAGATGATGCGCGAAGGCGGCCTGTCGCTGCAGGACGTGTTCGACCGCACGCGGCTGCGTGTCAGCGAAGTCACGCAGGGCGGGGAACTGCCATGGAGCGCTTCGAAGATAACCGCGCCTTTCGTTTTCTTCGAACGCAGCGCGGAAGCTCCCCCGCCCAAAGTTTCGGCCGCGGAGACCCGCGCGATGCGCACCAGGCCGATTCGCGACTTCAGCGCGCATGACGCCTATGTTGCCGCCCTCGAGCGCGACACAATGCGCGGCTACGAGGATTTCCTCGACGTCTATCCGCACGATCCGATGGCCAAGCGTGTGCGCGCCATCCTCGCGGCCCGGCGCGAGGCGATCACCTGGCGTGAGACCTGGATGACAGACACGCCTGAAGCCTACTGGTCCTATCTGGAGCGCTATCCGCACGGCCCGCATGCCTGGGACGCGCGCCGCCGCCTGGAGCATTTCGATGCCGATCTGGAGCCGCCGGCGAGCTTCACCGTCATCGTCTATGACGTGCCGCCGCCGCCGGAAGAGGAAATCATCTATATCGACCGGCCGGTGCTCTATTTCGACGATCCCGATTTCGATTTCGAGCCGCCGCCGCCGATCACGGTGGTCTTCCTGCCGCCGCCGCCGCCGGATTTCGTCGTGCTTGAGCCGCCGCCACCGCCGGTTGACGTCTACATCCTGCCGACGCCGGTGTTCGTGCCGATACCCGTGTTCGTCAACCCGCCGCGCCACATCGTGCCGCCGCCGAACGACATCATCTTCAACAACATCCACAACACGACCGTCATCAACAACATCAACACGACGATCAGAAACGAGACCATCAATCAGGCCGCGCAGCCGAGCGGCAATACCCAGGGTGGCGTCACCACGAGCCAAAAGACGGTCGGAGGCGCCGTTGGCGCCCGCGCGGATGCGCTGGCGGCCAAGGTTGCGCTGCCGCCGCTGCTGAAGAAGCGGGCGGCCATATCCGGTCAGGCCCAGTCCAGGCAACAGGTGGGCTTGCCACCGAAGCCCGGCCAGCGTGTTATCCAGGGTCAGCAGCCAGGCGCCGCGACCGCGCAGCCGGAGACCCAGTCCGCGACCGGCAAGCTGTCGCGCGACCACGCCTTGCCCGGAGCCGACGGCAAAAAGCTGCCGCTCGTCAACGGCAAGCCGGCGCTCAACGAACAGAATTTGCCGGGCAACAGGTCCAGGAAGCAGCTCGGAAAGCAAGGCATCGCGGGCGGCAACCAGGAAGCGACGGGAAATGCCGGCGCCGCCGTGACCGGAGAGCAGGGCACGGATCAGCGGAAGGGCAGGAAGTTCCGCAAGCTGCCGACCGTCAACGGTGCGCCGGCCGACAACGAGCTGAGCGCTCAGGAGAGGTTCAGGAAGAACAATCCCAACGCTTTCTCCGATCAAAGCACCGGCAAACCGAAAAAGCTGAGGCGCAGGGATTTGTCCGCCGGCCAGTCCGTGGTCGAACCGGATAATCAGGGCCCGGTCAGCGGAAACGAGAAGGGCAGGAAGTTCCGCAAGCTGCCGACCGTCAACGGTGCGCCGGCCGAAAATCGGCCGAGCGTGCGGGAGCGGCTGAGGAACAATCCGTCCGTGTTCTCCGACGAAAATCAGGGCGCGCCCAGCGGGAACGACAGGGGCAGGAAGTTCCGCAGACTGCCGACCGTCAACGGTGAGCCGACCGACAACGAGCCGAGCATGCAGAAGCGGCTCAGGAGGAACAATCCGTCCGTGTTCTCCGATCAGACTCAGGGCGCAGCCGGCGGCGGGGGCAGGAAGTTCCGCAGGCTGCAGAACGAGGAAGGGGCCGGCGGCCCGGAAGTCGACGTTCAGCGCAATTTCAGGGTCAACAGGCCGAACGAGAATGCGCAGCGCCAGTTCAGGCAGGAAAGGCCGGCCGAGCAGGTGCTCCGGCCGCAGAGATCGGAGCCGAAGCCGGAATTCCGTGCGCAGCCGAGACCACAGATGCAAGAGCGGCGTGTCCCGCAGGAGCAGCCGCAGCAGCAGTTCAAGAAGAGGCCGTCTTGCGGACAGGAGGGCGAACCGGCTTGCCAGCAGTAGGCGGTCGAAAGCTACTCATGGGCCGGACTTTCCGGCCCGTGAGCTTGCAAGGCGGTGGTACCTATGCACAGGCCCGTAAAGGCTGGTCCGCTCCGACGATGCGGGCCGCTCAGTCTACCAGTTCGGCGGCATTCGTCAGGTTCTCGGCGTGCCGCCGCGCTGGTTGATCGACACCCAGATATTCGGGTTCTGCTGCGACTGGCGTTTCAGGAAATAATAGCCGGTCGCGTTCCAGGGCCGGACTTCGTCGACCAGATTGTCGAGGACGAAATCGCCCTTGTCGGTCTTCACGGTCAGAATGGTGTGACCTTCATTGTTCAGGTCGCGCACCACCGTCATCAGCAGCGCCTGGCGGGGGAATCCCGCTTCCATGAGAAGCTTGCGCTTGTAGAGCGCGTAGATCTTGCAGTCGCCCTTGCCGTCCACCGGATAGTCCCAGTGGTCCATCACCGTGCCCCAGTGATCGTAGTTGCTGACGGGCTTGATGGCGCGGTTCGCCTTCTGGTTTATCCGCTTGAGGGTGCGCAGGTTCTGCGTGGTCAGCTTGACGTTCGTGGCCGGCAGGGCAGGCACTTTGCACTCCTTCGGCCGGCGGTGGCAGAAATCCAGCCAGCCGTAGGGAACGCTGGTGCGTCCTCCAACCGAGGCGGAGTGTAAAACATCGGCAGAAGGTTGCGTCGATGGCCGCTTGAACAATGTCGACTGCGCCGTCGCCGTATCGACGCACAGCGATGTCGCGCCGATCAACGAAACAAGGCCAACGAGGAACGAAGAGGTCAGGACGCCAGGGGAACGCAACAATGCCAGACACCACCGCAACGAGAAGACTGGCGACGAGTTAATGCGGAAACGCCGGCCAAGGCAATTGAACAATTAATAATTTGCTAACACGATCGTGTTCGCGTCCGGCGGGGTCGCTACGCTTCTTGCAGATTGGCATCAATCGCGAGCATGGCGGCGCTGCGCTTCGGCAAGGACCCCGGCGTCCATGTCCTGCAGCGTTCTTGGCATGCCGCTATGCGCCAGGATGCCAAACACCTCCTTCGGCTGCGTCGGGGCAAAAGCCAGCACCCGCTTCAGCAGGACGCCTTCTGGTACATCTTCGACCTGCAAGCGGGTGCCGGCATCCCAGTCCCGCCGTTTTCACCTGTCCCTTTTTCGAGACGGTCGTCGTGAGTTTTTTCAGAACTGGTCATTGGGACTTGATATTACCGGAAAGTTCCGGTGCCTCAGACCCTGGTGCCGCCGACCGTCATCTGGTTCATCCTCAGATGCGGCTGGCCGACGCCGACGGGCACGCCTTGTCCGGCCTTGCCGCACATGCCGATGCCGTTGTCGAGCTTCATGTCGTTGCCGACCATGGTCACGCGGTGCATGGCATCAGGCCCGTTGCCGATCAGCATCGCGCCCTTGATCGGCTGCGTCACCTTGCCGTCCTCGATCATGTAGGCCTCGGTGCAGCCGAACACGAATTTTCCCGAGGTGATGTCGACCTGGCCGCCGCCGAAGGAGACGGCATAGATGCCCTTCTTGACCGAGGCGATGATCTCCTCCGGGCTCATGTCGCCCGAGGTCATGTAGGTGTTGGTCATGCGCGGCATCGGTTGGTGCGCGTAGCCTTCGCGCCGGCCGTTGCCGGTCGCCTTCATCCCCATCAGACGCGCATTCTGGCGGTCCTGCATATAGCCGACCAGCTTGCCGTCCTCGATCAAGACGTTGCGCGCCGAAGGCGTGCCTTCGTCGTCGACGGTGAGTGAGCCGCGTCGCTCGGCAACCGTGCCGTCATCGACCACGGTCACGCCCTTTGCCGCAACCTGCTGGCCCATCAGGCCGGCGAAAGCCGATGTCTTCTTGCGGTTGAAGTCGCCTTCGAGGCCATGGCCGACCGCTTCGTGCAGCATCACGCCCGGCCATCCGCTGGACAGCACGATGTCGAAGGTGCCCGCCGGCGCCGGGACGGCCTCGAGATTGACCAGCGCCTGTCGCAGCGCCTCGCGCGCGGCATGCTTCCAGCTCTCCTCGGTGAGGAATTCGCCAAAGCTCTTGCGGCCGCCCATGCCGTAGGAGCCGCTCTCCTGACGGTCGCCATCGCCGACCACCACGGAGATGTTGACCCTGACCAGTGGGCGGATGTCGCGCACCACCTGGCCGTCGGCGCGCACGATCTCGACATGCTGCCAGGAGGCGGCGAGCGAGGCCGTCACCTGGCGCACGCGCGGGTCGGCGGCGCGCAGCCAGGCGTCGATCTCCTGCAACAGCTTCGCCTTCGCCTCGAAGCTGGGCGAGGGGATCGGGTTCTCGTCGCCATAGAGGTGACGATTGGTGCGGGCGGGCGCTGCGGCGAGCTGGCCCGAATAGCCGCCCTTGACCGCCGAGACGGCGTCGGCGGCGCGCCGCAGCGAGGCTTCCGAAAGGTCGTTCGAATGCGCATAGCCGCTGGCCTCGCCGGCGACGGCGCGCAGGCCGAAACCCTGATCGGTGTTGAAATTGGCCGTCTTCAGCCGGCCATTGTCGAACATCAGCGCTTCGTTTTCGCTGTATTCGAGGAACAGCTCGCCGTCGTCGGCGCCCTTGATGGTGTCGGCGACGATCTCTTTGACACGATCGTCGGAAATGTCGAATTGGCCGATCAGGCTGTTCATGGTAGGGCGTCCGCTGGCGGTTTTGTCTTTCCCCGATGTAGGGGCGAAGACAGGTCAAGACAATCGGCGGCGTTCAAACGGGATTGTCATCGCCGCGGACAAAGGACGGCCCTGCTGCCCCATCGGGTCAGGGGAGCGCGGCGAAACCTTCCGCGAATCCCTTGAGGTCGACGGGAATGCCGATGCCTTCCTCCGGCGTCTGGAAGACGATGAAGGTGGCCGAGGTGCCGTTCTTCAGCGTGTCGAGCAGCGGCTTCTCGAGGATCACTTCCGCATAGCAGCCGTCCTGGAAGCAGCGCACGAAATAGGCGCGGCCGATGTCCTTGCCGTCGACGTTGAGGCCAAGCCCGTTGGGTAAGAGCACGCCGAGCGGCGCCAGTACCCGCAGGATTTCGGCCTTGTTGTCGGCGGTGCGCAGCACCACGACGGAAAGCCCCATCTCCGGGCGGTCCTCGGCGACGACGTTCTGCATCATCACGCATTGCTCGGAGGTCGCGCCGGCGGGCGTGTCGCAGATGATCGACCACGCGCCATGCGTCGACTTGACCGTGCCGCTGGGCGGTGCGGCGGTCTGAGGTGGGGCCGCGCTCGCCGCGCTGGTCAGGCTGGCGCCAAGCAGAACGGCAAGGAAGACGACCTTCGCCAGGGGTCTCGAAAGCCAGGAAGTCATGACGGCTCCATTGCGAATCACGGCACTTTAAGCTGCGCCAAGGCCAAGTAAAGGACGAGACCGTCGCCGGCCCGCCCGGATACCGGCAATTACGCGCTTTTCCAGAGCAAATTCGCCCGAATTGCGACCGTCCGGCGTGCGGCGCGGCGATGGCCGGGGATGCCCTTTGGGTTGCGCGCAAAAATGCCGCACGGTTTCGTCCGCTCCTTCCTTGCGGAGGGAAATAGAGTATGGTTTGAACCACCTTAGGGACAGACCGGGATTCCCAATCCCGGCGTCGTTCGTTATTGGTGCGATCCGATCGCAGGAAGTGGGAGACGAGAGGGCGATGAGAAAATTCATGGCAAGCGCCAGACTTCTGGCAGGTGCTGCGGCCGCAGGCGCGCTCCTCTCCAGCGCATCCGCCTATGCGGATCAGCCCAAGCCATGGGAGACCAGTTTCCAGGCGCCCGCGACCGACATGATGCGGCAGATCGAATGGTTCGGGAACTATACCTTCGCCTTCATCGTGGTGATCACCCTTCTGGTGCTGGTCCTGCTCGCCTACTGCATCCTGCGGTTCCGCGCGAGCGCCAACCCGGTGCCATCGAGGACCAGCCACAACACGCTGATCGAGGTGATCTGGACGGTCGGGCCGGTCGTCGTGCTGCTGCTCATCGCAATTCCCTCCTTCCAACTGCTCACGGCGCAGTACACGCCGCCGGAAGAGGCCAAGCTCACCGTCAAGGCGACCGGCAACCAGTGGAACTGGGACTACGAGTACCAGGTCGACAAGAGTTTCTCCTTCAACTCGGCTGTGCTTCAGGATGCTGATCGCGCCAAGGCCGGCAAGGAAGACCGCAGTCTCTATCCGCGCCTGCTCGCCGTCGACAACGAGCTGGTGGTGCCGGTCAACACCATGACCCGCGTGCTGATCACGGCCACCGACGTCATCCACTCCTTCGCCGTGCCGTCCTTCGGCATCAAGATGGACGCCGTGCCCGGCCGCACCAACGAGACCTGGTTCAAGGCGGAGAAGGAAGGCCTCTATTACGGTCAGTGCTCGCAGCTTTGCGGCAAGGATCACGCCTTCATGCCGATCGCGGTTCGCGTCGTGTCCGACGCGCAGTTCAAGACCTGGCTGGAGACGGCCAAGACCGACGTGCCGGCCGCCAACAAGGCGCTGATGGCCGAGATCGATGGTACCAACAAGGTAGCGGCCGCTGGCAACTGACGCCGCGGGTTAGCAAGATTTAGGGAACGGAGCGGAATATGGCAGAGGCTGCAGCTCACGACCACCACGACCACAGGCCGCATGGCTGGGTCCGGTGGGTGTACTCGACCAACCACAAGGACATCGGCACGCTCTACCTGATCTTCGCGATCATCGCCGGCATTATCGGCGGTGCGCTTTCGGTCGCCATCCGCATGGAGCTGCAGGAGCCGGGCATCCAGATCTTCAGCGGTCTGGCGCAGATGGTCTACGGCATGCAGGGCGATGCCGCCATCGACGGCGGCAAGAGCATGTACAATGCCTTCGGCGCCGCGCACGGCCTGATCATGATCTTCTTCATGGTCATGCCGGCTCTGATCGGCGGTTTCGCCAATTGGATGGTGCCGATCATGATCGGCGCGCCCGATATGGCCTTCCCGCGCATGAACAACATCTCCTTCTGGCTGCTGCCGCCGGCCTTCATCCTGCTGCTCAGCTCGATGTTCGTGCCGAGCTCGCCCGGCGCCTTCGGCCCCGGCGGCGGCTGGACGATCTATCCGCCGCTCTCGACGGCCGGATCACCGGGCCCTGCGATGGACCTTGCGATTCTCGCGCTCCACATCGCCGGCGCCTCGTCGATCCTCGGCGCGATCAATTTCATCACCACCATCTTCAACATGCGCGCGCCGGGCATGACGATGCACAAGATGCCGCTGTTCGCGTGGGCGGTGCTGATCACGGCCTTCCTGCTGCTCTTGTCGCTGCCGGTTCTGGCCGGCGGCATCACCATGCTGCTCACCGACCGCAACTTCGGCACGTCCTTCTTCGTGCCGGACAATGGCGGTGATCCGCTGCTCTTCCAGCACCTGTTCTGGTTCTTCGGCCACCCCGAAGTGTACATCCTGATCCTGCCGGGCTTCGGCATCATCAGCCACATCGTCTCGACCTTCTCGAGGAAGCCCGTCTTCGGCTATCTCGGCATGGCCTACGCCATGGTCGCGATCGGCGCCGTCGGCTTCATCGTCTGGGCGCACCACATGTACACGACCGGCCTGTCGCTCGACACGCAGCGCTATTTCGTGTTCGCCACCATGGTCATCGCGGTGCCGACCGGCGTTAAGATCTTCTCCTGGATCGCCACGATGTGGGGCGGCTCGATCAGCTTCAAGCCGCCGATGCTGTGGGCGCTGGGCTTCATCTTCCTGTTCACGATCGGTGGCGTCACCGGCGTTCAGCTCGCCAATGCCGGCCTCGACCGCTCGCTGCACGACACCTATTTCGTCATCGCCCACTTCCATTACGTGCTGTCTCTGGGCGCGGTGTTCGCCATCTTCGCAGGCTGGTACTACTGGTTCCCGAAGATGACCGGCTACATGTACTCGCCGGTGATCGCCAACACCCACTTCTGGGTCACCTTCGTCGGCGTCAACCTGATCTTCTTCCCGCAGCACTTCCTCGGCCTCGCCGGCATGCCGCGCCGTACCGTCGACTATCCGGATGCGTTCGCCGGCTGGAACATGGTCTCGTCCTACGGCTCCTACATCGCGGCCGTCGGTGTTGCGATCTTCCTCTACGGAGTGTTCGAGGCCTTCCAGAAGAAGCGCGTCGCGGGCGCCAATCCGTGGGGCGAGGGTGCCACCACGCTCGAATGGCAGCTGCCTTCGCCGCCGCCGTTCCACCAGTGGGAACAGCTGCCGAAAATCAAGTAAGCAACTGCCCGAAAGACGAGGCCGCCGGTGAGCCGGCGGTCTTGGCCAACGGAATGATGGACTTTAAGTACGCATGGCCCTTGCCGACCACAAATTGATGGAGGAAGCGGGCTTTCGCATGTCGGAAGCAACCGCGGGCGATTTCTTCGCCCTCCTGAAGCCGCGCGTCATGTCGCTGGTCGTCTTCACGGCTTTTGTCGGCATGGTCGCGGCGCCGGTGGCCGTCAATCCGCTGCTGGCGGTGATCGCCATCCTGGCAATCGCCATCGGTGCCGGCGCCTCGGGCGCGCTCAACATGTGGTACGACGCCGACATCGACGCGGTGATGACCAGGACCGCCGGCCGCCCGGTGCCGGCGGGCCGCGTCACGCCCGGCGAGGCGCTGAGCTTCGGCCTGGTGCTCTCCGTTCTGTCGGTGATGACGCTTGGCGTGCTGGTCAACTGGCTGTCTGCGGCGCTTCTTGCCTTCACCATCTTCTTCTACGCCGTCGTCTACACGATGTGGCTGAAGCGCTGGACGCCGCAGAATATCGTCATCGGTGGCGCCGCCGGCGCCATCCCGCCGGTGATCGGCTGGGCCGCCGTCACCGGGTCGGTCAGCCTCGAAAGTCTGATCCTGTTCCTCATCATCTTCCTGTGGACGCCGCCGCATTTCTGGGCGCTGGCGCTATTCAAGTCCGATGATTACGCCCGCGCCGGCATCCCGATGATGCCGAACGTGGCCGGACCTGCGTCCACGCGTCGCCAGATATTTGCCTATGCGCTGATCCTCGCGCCGGTCGGTGTGCTGCCCTGGTTCCTCGGCTACACCACCGCTGCCTATGGCGCCGTCTCTGCCGCGCTGGGCGCGGGCTTCGTCTGGTATGCCTGGAAGGTGCTGGGCATGAGCGACACCGACCGCGCGATGAAGCCGGCCAAGGCGCTGTTCGGCTATTCGCTGCTCTATCTTTTCGCTGTCTTCGCCGCCTATCTCGTCGACAGCGTGGTCGGGCGCGCGCTCATGACGGGGGGAGCATGATCGTGGCCGACAAGAACCTCGAACTGGTGACTTTGACAGAGCGCCAGCAGAAGGCGCGGCGCAACCGCTCCATCGCCATCGGCGTGGCGCTGGCCGCGCTCGTCGTCATCTTCTACGTCGCGACCATCGTGAAGTTCGGCCACAATGCTTCCGGCCTCACGCCTACGAACTTGATGTGAGGCGGCGATGAGCGGCGAGATCACCACCAGGCCCGTCGGGAAGAACAGCAACCGCGTCGTCGTGGCGGTCTGCCTGGCCTTCTTCACCGGCATGGTCGGCATGGCTTACGCGGCGGTGCCGCTTTACAAGATGTTCTGCCAGGCCACCGGCTATGGCGGCACGACGCAGCGCGCCGAGAAGCAGTATGCCGGTCGCGTGCTCGACCGCGACATCACCATCCGCTTCGATGCCAACACCAACGGCATTCCGTGGCAGTTCGAGCCCGTCGCCCGCTCGGTGACGATCAAGATCGGCGAGACCACGCAGGCGCATTACAGCGCGACCAACAAATTCGACCGCCCGATCACCGGCCGCGCCTCCTTCAACGTGCAGCCGGAAATGGCCGGCGCCTATTTCAACAAGGTGGAGTGCTTCTGCTTCACCGACACGACGCTGAAGCCCGGCGAGACGCTGGACATGCCGGTCGTGTTCTATGTCGATCCAGACATCGTCAACGTGCCGGAACTGAAGGACCTGAAGACCATCACCTTGTCCTACACGATGTTCCCGGTCGAGAAGAAACAGCCGGTAGCGTCGTCCGCGCCGGCCGCTGGCAGCAGCAACAAAGTTCCAGATTCCGAAGCAAGCCTCGGGGGTTGATATGGCAGACGCGCACGCAAAACCGAACCACGACTACCATCTCGTCAATCCGAGCCCCTGGCCTTTCCTGGGCTCTATCGGCGCGCTGGTGACCGCCGTCGGCGGCGTCTGCCTGATGCGGTATCTCAGGGCCGACACCTTCCCGGTCTTCGGCCACAACATCGCCAATCCATGGCTGTTCTTCATCGGCCTCATCATCGTGCTCTACACGATGTTCGCCTGGTGGTCGGACACCATCAAGGAGGCGCATGAGGGCTACCACACGCGCGTCGTGTCGCTGCACCTGCGCTATGGCATGATCATGTTCATCGCCTCCGAGGTGATGTTCTTCGTCGCCTGGTTCTGGGCCTTCTTCGACGCCAGCCTGTTCCCGGGCGAGGCCGCGCAATATGCCCGCGCCACCTTCACTGGCGGCGTATGGCCGCCGAAGGGCCTGGAGGTTCTCGATCCCTTCCACCTGCCGCTCTACAACACCATCATCCTGCTCACGTCGGGCACGACCGTGACCTGGGCGCACCACGCGCTGCTGCATGGCGACCGCAAGGGCCTGATCAACGGCCTGGTGCTGACCGTCGGCCTCGGCATGCTGTTCACGATGGTGCAGGCTTACGAGTACATGCACGCGCCCTTCGCGTTCAAGGATTCGATCTACGGCGCCACCTTCTTCATGGCGACCGGTTTCCACGGTTTCCACGTCATCATCGGCACCATCTTCCTGCTCGTCTGCCTGGTGCGCGCGATACGCGGCGACTTCACCCCGAAGCAGCATTTCGGCTTCGAGGCGGCCGCCTGGTACTGGCACTTCGTCGACGTGGTGTGGCTGTTCCTGTTCAGCTGCATCTATGTCTGGGCCTCGAGCGGCGCGATGATCGAACCCCACTGAAACCAACGGTTTTCGGAAACCAAAAGGGCGGCTGCGGCGACGTGGCCGCCTTATCTTTTTGAGCGAAAGAGTCTAGGGTGCGGACATGAGCGAAGACAAGGCTATCTGGCCTCCCATCGACCCGGTTTCGGCAGGCATGCACGGCCGGTGCCCGCGCTGCGGCGAAGGCAAGCTGTTCTCCAGCTTCCTCACCGTCGGCAAGCGTTGCCACAATTGCGGCCTCGACTATTCCTTCGCCGATGCCGGCGACGGGCCGGCTGTCTTCGTCATCCTGATCATCGGCTTCATCGTCGTCGGCTTGGCGCTGTGGATGGAAGTGACGCTGAGCCCGCCGCTCTGGCTGCATTTCATATTGTGGATACCGCTGGCGCTGGTGCTGTGCCTGACGGCGCTGCGCCTCATCAAGGGTGTCCTGATCACCCTGCAATATTCGAAGAAGGCCGCGGAAGGCAGGCTGGACAGCGGCCAATGAGCGACGCGACCGGTTCGCCTGCCGGCCGTTCGCGGCCGCGCAACGCATTGCTGCTTGGGCTCGGCCTTGTCCTGTTCGCCGTTCTCCTCGGTCTCGGCACCTGGCAGGTCCAGCGCCTGCACTGGAAGGAAGGACTGCTCGAGACCATCGACAGGCGCACCCATGCGGCGCCGCTGCCGCTGGCTGACGTCGAAAAGGAATTCAGCGCCTCTCATGATGTCGACTACACACCAGTGACGGTGACCGGCACCTTCCTGCACCACGGCGAGCGGCATTTCTTCTCCACCTGGGAAGGCGATACCGGCTTCAACGTCTACACGCCCCTGCGGCTCGAGGATGGCCGCTTCGTGCTCGTCAATCGCGGCTTCGTGCCTTACGACCTCAAGGACCCGGCCAGGCGCCAGCAGGGCGAGGTCGCCGGCAAGGTGACGGTGACCGGGCTTGCCCGCAATCCGCTGCCGGGGAAGCCTTCGATGATGCTGCCCGACAACGATATCGCCAAGAACATCTTCTACTGGAGGGATCGCGATGTCATGGCCTCGACCGCCGGCGTTCCGGCAGGCGCCGTGCTGGTGCCGTTCTTCATCGATGCCGACAAGACGCCGAATCCCGGCGGCCTGCCGGTCGGCGGCGTCACCATCATCGATCTGCCGAACAACCATCTGCAATATGCCGTCACCTGGTACGGCCTGGCGGCCGCCCTTGCCGCCGTGCTGATCCTCAGGCTCCGCCGCCCGGCGAAGGAGGGGTGAGCGCGGCTGCTCTTGACAGGGCGACTGTGCACGCTTCATTTCGCCCCAAGCTTCCGACTGAACCGGCCCGTTTCGATGATTGAGAAAAAGCCACCGCTGACGATCAGGCTTTGCCAGCCGCGCGGCTTTTGCGCCGGTGTTGACCGTGCCATCCAGATCGTCGTGCTGGCGCTGAAGAAATATGGCGCGCCGGTTTATGTCCGCCACGAGATCGTGCACAACCGTTATGTCGTCGAGGGGCTGCAGAGCCTGGGCGCGGTGTTCATCGAGGAGCTCTCCGAGATCCCGCCCGAGCATCGGAAGTCGCCGGTCGTCTTTTCAGCGCATGGCGTGCCGAAATCGGTGCCGGCCGACGCCGAGGCGCGCAATCTCTTCTATCTCGACGCCACCTGTCCGCTGGTGTCCAAGGTGCACAAGCAGGCGATGCGCCACCAGCGGCTCGGTCGGCACGTGCTTTTGATCGGTCATGCCGGCCACCCGGAAGTGATCGGCACGATGGGCCAGCTGCCAGAGGGAGCCGTGACCCTGATCGAGACCGAGGCAGATGCGGCGCGCTTCGTGCCGGCCGATCCGGCAGCGCTTGGCTTCGTCACCCAGACGACGCTGTCGGTGGAGGACACCGCCGGCATCATCCGCGCGCTTCAGGAGCGCTTCCCCGAGCTTCACGCGCCGGCTGCCGAATCGATCTGCTATGCCACCACCAATCGCCAGGAGGCGGTGAAGGAAACGGCGGCAGGCGCCGATCTCTTCCTCGTCGTCGGCGCGCCGAATTCGTCCAACTCGCGGCGCCTTGTCGAAGTTGCGGAACGCGCGGGTGCCGCGATGTCACTTCTCGTACAGCGGGCTGCCGAAATTCCGTGGGATGAGATCGGCGAGATTTCGACGCTAGGCCTGTCGGCCGGCGCTTCGGCGCCGGAAATCATCGTCGACGAGATCATCGACGCGTTCCGGCAGCGCTTCGACGTCACCATCGATCTGGCCATCACGGCCACGGAAACGGAGGATTTTCCGGTGATGCGGGTGTTGCGCGATGTCGAACTGACGGCGGCCGACATGGCCTTCGTCAACGGAGCCGCGTGAATGGCCGTCTACACCGACGTCACCGAAGGCGAGCTCACCACCTTCCTGAAAGCCTATCCGGTGGGCGAGCTTCTGTCCTACAAGGGCATCGCCGAGGGCACCGAGAACTCGAACTTCCTGGTCCACGCTTCTACGGGTTCCTATATCCTGACGCTCTACGAGAAGCGCGTCGACAAGGCCGATCTGCCCTTTTTCCTCGGCCTGATGGGCCATCTGGCGCGAAAGGGCATTTCCTGCCCGCTTCCCGTCACCGCCCATGACGGCACAGTCATCGGCACGCTTGCCGGCCGCCCTGCCGTCATCATCACCTTCCTCGAGGGCCTGTCGCTCAGGCGCCCGACAGCCGCGCATTGCGGCGAGGTCGGCAAGGCGCTGGCCGCGCTCCATCTCGCCGGCCAGGATTTTCCGATGAAGCGGCCGAACGCGCTTGCCATAGACGGCTGGCGCAAGCTCTGGGCCGCCTCGCGCGACCGCGCCGACGAGGTCGAACCGGGGCTGGCGGCCGAGGTCGATGCAGACTTCCTCGACTTCGAGCGCAACTGGCCTGCCGGCCTGCCGCAAGGCATCATCCATGCCGATCTCTTCCCGGACAATGTCTTCTTCCTCGGCGAGAAGCTCTCCGGCCTGATCGACTTCTATTTCGCCTGTGACGACCTCTTTGCCTATGATGTCGCCACCTGCCTCAACGCCTGGTGCTTCGAGAAGGACTTTTCCTTCAACCTCACCAAGGGCGCAGCGCTGCTTGCCGGCTACCAGTCGGTGCGGCCGCTGCAGGCAGACGAGAAGGCGGCGCTGCCCATCCTGGCGCGCGGCTCGGCGCTGCGCTTCATGCTGACCAGGCTCTATGACTGGCTCACCATTCCTGACGGAGGGCTGGTGATGAAGCGCGATCCGACCGAATATATCCGCCGCATGCGTTTCCACCGAGCGATCAAATCCCCCTCAGAATACGGACTGATATGAGCAAGCAAGTCGAGATCTTCACCGACGGCGCCTGCTCCGGCAATCCCGGGCCCGGCGGCTGGGGCGCCGTGCTGCGCTACAATGGTGCGACAAAGGAGCTGTCGGGCGGCGAGGCCGAGACCACCAACAACCGCATGGAGCTGCTTGCCGCCATTACCGCGCTCAATGCGCTGAAGGAACCCTGCACGGTCGACCTCTACACCGACAGCAAATACGTCATGGACGGCATTTCCAAATGGATCCATGGCTGGAAGAAGAACGGCTGGAAGACCGGCGACAAGAAGCCCGTCAAGAACGGTGAGCTCTGGCAGGCGCTCGATGAGGCCAACAGGCGTCACAAGGTCACTTGGCATTGGGTGAAGGGCCATGCCGGCCACCCGGAGAACGAGCGCGCCGACGAGCTGGCGAGGCAAGGCATGGCGCCGTTCAAGAAAGGGCCGGTCAAGCCTGTTGCTGCTTCGCAGCCGGTTGCGCGTGCAAAGCAGCCGTCGGTCGCAAAGGCGCGGCGCTCGACCCAGAGCTATTGATCTCCGCAGCTCTCTGAACGGGGAGTCTTTGTCGTGCCGATCGCCTACTACATCGCGCATCCCCAGGTTCAGATCGACGCCAGCATTCCTGTGCCGGAGTGGGGGCTTTCCGACACCGGCAGAGCGAGAGCCTTTGCGATGCTCGATCAGCCCTGGGTCGGGTCGATCCGCCGCATCGTGTCGTCGGGTGAACGCAAGGCGATCGAGACAGCCGAAATCCTGGCAAAGCATCTCCGTCTTGCGGTCGAGGTCAGGCAACGCATGCATGAGAATGACCGGTCGGCAACCGGTTTCCTGCCGCCGCCCGAATTCGAAGCGGTCGCGGACCGGTTCTTCGCCAATCCGCACGTCAGCGTTCGCGGATGGGAGCGAGCTGTCGATGCCCAAAGTCGTATCGTGGGCGAAGTCGAACTCGTGCTCGGAACCAGCCGAGGCGATGACATCGCTTTCGTCGGCCACGGAGGGGTGGGAACGCTCTTGCTGCTTCATCTCAGCGGACGCGAGATCAGCCGCGAAGCGGATCAGCCGGCAGGCGGCGGCAATTTTTTCGCCTATGATTTGGTTGCGCGACGCGTCATCCACGGATGGCTGCCGATCGACAGGATGGCACCGCACAACGGCATCTAATTATCCGCTGAATCAGCGGATCAGCAGTGCCGTGGAGAACAGGCCGAGAGCGAACACCGTGTGCGACACGAGGTTGAGCGCGCGGACCAGCATCGGGTTGGGCAGTTTGGACGCCGCCCAGCCGGCACCCATGCCGGGCGCCAGCAGGAACCAGCCGGCGCCGACGGTCACGATACCGAGGATGAAGGCCGGCAGGAAGGTCGGCGCGGCAAGCCAGCCCGCTCCCGCAAGCACGACCAGGATGATGCCGTAAAGGATACCGACGAGATAGTGGAACGCCCAGCCCAGCGCCTTCTCATACGCATACGGTATGGCTTTCCCGATGTCGTCGTGGAACACCTTCTCGGGCAGGTGCCGCACCCAGCGGCCGACCAGGCCCCAATTCGGCCGCGGCAGGCCGAACGCCTTGTTGAGCACGATCGCCCAGACATCCATGAAGACCGTGGCGCCGATGCCGATCGCAACGGCGCGCCAGACGATGTCGAGCATCAGAGCTGCTCGAGGATCTTGGCCGCGCCGCTCTCGTCGACACCCGGCTTGGTTTCGATATTGAGCGCCACGACCTTGCCGTCATCGACGATCATCGAAAAGCGCTTCGAGCGCAGCCCCATGCCGTTCGCGGAGAGATCGTTGTCGAGTCCGACCGACTTGGCGAAGTCGCCGCTGCCGTCGGCCAGATACAGGATCTTGCCTTCGCCGCCGGTGAAGCGCGCCCAGGCGCCCATGACATGGACGTCGTTGACCGAGACCACCGCGATGGTGTCGACGCCGCGCGCCAGGATGGCGTCATGGTTCTCGAGATAGCCCGGCAGATGGTTGTTGCTGCAGGTCGGCGTGAAGGCGCCGGGAACGCCGAACAGCACCACCTTCTTGTCGGCGAAGATCTCGGCGCCGGTCATGGGCTTGGCGCCGTCGTCGGTCATCACCTTGAAGGTCGCCTCGGGCAGTTTTTCGCCAACCGAAATGGTCATGGGGTCCTCGCTTTGGGGAGATTGGGAAGGATCGGCGTCTGCGATACCGGACTGAGCGGCTTCCCGCAACCGCCCACCAAATCTGGATCAAGGGAAAGGCAACAATCCGTCGACCGAACCATCGGCGCCGGTCAGCGTATAGTAAAGCCCACCGTCCGTGGGCGTCGCCGACGGTCGGTCGAGGATCGGCACCGTGAACACCAGCTTGCCGTTCCGCTCGCCGCGCAACGGTGCGCCGAACATGTAGTCGCGATCGCCGGCGATGAAGAAATCGACGGAACCCCGATCGCCCGGCGACCGCGCTTCGACGACGAGGGTCTCGTGGTCGCCGGCCAGCACGTGGACGCCGAAATCGGGCCGCGCTGGTGAGGGGAGTGTTGCAAGCGCCGTCTTGACCAGGGCCGCGTCCGCTGCGTTGTCCGGATCGGAGGCGGGATCGACGCTGAGCCGCGTCTGCACCGGAATGCAGATCGTCTCGCAGATGCCGAGGAAGACGTTGGCATCGATGGTCGCCGGCTGGTCGGGCGACGACAGCGTGAAGGTCACCGGCAGCGACACCGGGCGGTCATAGCCCGCCCATTTGCCGTAGCCGTCGTCGTGGCGCCGCGGCGGCGGAAACGACAGCCGCGCATTGGCGATGTTGGTGCTGGCCGAGACGTCGAGTTGCGGCGGCACACCGGAATCGCCCGGGTCGCGCCAGTAGGTTTTCCAGCCGGGCTTCAGCGCAATGTCGAGCACGCCATGGATTTTGCCGGCCTCGTCTGGCTTGCCGCTGGTCACCAGCCGCACCTTGCCGCCTTCGCTGTTGTACCAGGCCGAGGACGAAGCCTCGGCCGGCAGGCCTGCTCCAAGGCCGATGACGGCGCCGAGCGCCACAATGTTCAGGTATCGCATGGCGGTGATTTGATCGCCCGTTCTTGGCCGCGCAATGATTTCATGTTCCCGCCGGTATCATATTTGCGTGACATCCGGCAGCCTCACCATCTTTTCGGCGCGGCGGAAACGCGTTACGCTCAATCTCATGGACTTGTTGCGCTACAAAAAGAAGGCCGCCGGGCGCGGCTTTCTCGATGATCAGTTCCTGATTGCCATGCCGGGCATGAAGGACGATCGTTTCACGCGCTCGGTCATCTATATCTGCGCCCACAGCGACGAGGGCGCGATGGGCCTGATCATCAACCAGACACAGCAGATGCTGTTTCCGGATCTCCTGGTGCAGCTTGGCATCATGAACGAGCAGGAGGCGATCCGCCTGCCGGCGCACGCCCGCGATTTCGTCGTGCGCAATGGCGGGCCGGTCGATCGCAGCCGCGGCTTCGTGCTGCATTCCGGCGACTATCGCGTGGAATCCTCGCTCAACGTCTCCGACGACATCTGCCTGACCGCCACGGTCGACATTCTGCGGGCCATCTCGACGGGCCGGGGGCCGCGTCACGCGTTGATGGCGCTCGGCTATTCCGGCTGGGGCGCCGGCCAGCTCGAAAGCGAGATCGCCGAGAACGGCTGGCTGACTTGCCCGGCGA
Organism: Mesorhizobium sp. WSM4906; assembly: GCF_029674625.1. Classification (NCBI taxonomy): domain Bacteria; kingdom Pseudomonadati; phylum Pseudomonadota; class Alphaproteobacteria; order Hyphomicrobiales; family Phyllobacteriaceae; genus Mesorhizobium; species Mesorhizobium sp. WSM4906. The sequence goes on along the minus strand of NZ_CP121355.1, from coordinate 5,874,969 downwards.
CGACCGAGCTGTTGTTCGACGCCGACATCGAGCGCAAATACGACCGCATCCTCGCCTCGATCGGCATCGATCTCGCCCATCTCAGCGCCGCCGCGGGGCATGCATAGGCGCTGTCGTCATCCTAGGGCGGAGCAAGGAGCGAAGCGACGCGCGCAGACCCTAGGATCCATGCCGTTACATCGACCATGGAATGCAACGGTGCAGAATTCTGAAACGCTTTCAACGCCTTAACGTCACGGAATGGATCCTCGGGTCAAGCCCGAGGATGACGATGCGATGGATGTCACGGCCAATCGCAGAGGGCCTCGCTACTCCACCGGAACAGGCCGCATCAGGCGTACCTGACTAAGCCTGCGTTAGCGGATACTGCTCCCTCAACGTCTTCAGCACCTGGTCGCCGGGCATCGGCGCGCCGAACATGAAGCTCTGGACATATTCGCAGCCCATCTGGCGCAATTCCAGCGCGTCGCTTTCGTCGGAGATGCCTTCGGCGACGACCGACAGACCGAGCTCATGCGCCATGTTGACCATGGATTTGAGCAGCACCGCCCGCTTCGGCGTGGCGTCGTCGACGAAGCTCTTGTCGATCTTGATCGTGTCGAAGGGGAAGCGCGTCAGATAGGAGAGCGAGGAATAGCCGGTGCCGAAATCGTCGAGCGACAGCCCGATGCCGAGCTGCTTCAGCTTGGTCAGCACATGCGCGGTCTGCTCGGGATTGTCCATCACCAGCGACTCGGTGAGCTCCAGCCGGAAGCAGCGCGGCTTCAGGTTGGCTCGAGCGATGACGGAGCGGACGTCGCTGACCAGATCGCGGCGGATGAGCTGGCGGCTCGATAGGTTGACCGAGACCGACAGCGGCGCGTCGCCGATCTGCTTCTGCCACGTCGCCAGATCCTCGGCCGCCTGCTGCATGGCGAACAGGCCGAGCTGAACGATCAGCCCGCAATTCTCGGCCACCGGGATGAAATCCCCTGGCGGGATCATGCCGCGCCGCGGATGGTCCCAGCGCAGCAGCGCCTCGAAGCCGGCGACGCTGCCGTCCTCCAGCCGCACGATCGGCTGGTAGGCAAGCGTGAACTCGCGCCGCTCGATGGCCCTCCGGAGGTCGGACTCGAACTGCAGCCGGTCGGTGCCGACGGTGCGGAAGGCCGGCCGGAACGGCTCGATCCTGTCGCCGCCGAAACGCTTGGCCTGATGCATGGCAAGCTCGGCGTCCTTGACCATGTCCTCGGACGAGGTCTGCGCCGTCGTCCAGGTGATCAGGCCGATCGAGGCGGTCAGCACGATCTCGCGCTTGGCGAAGGTGATCGGATTGTTGATCGCGTGTTTGATGGCATCGGCCATGGCGGCGATGCGGGCTGGATCCTGCTCGGAGAGCAGCATCAGCGCGAACTGGTCGCCGGCAAAGCGCGACAGCGAATCCTTTGGCTTCAGCAGTCTGTGCAGCCGGCGCGCGATGGTCAGCAGGATGGTGTCGCCGGCCGAGATGCCGAGACCGTCATTGACCTGCTTGAAGCGGTCGATGTCGATGACGAAGACGGTCGGGCGCACCTTGTCCTCGGTGCGGGCGATCGAGATGATCGCCTCCAGCCGGTTCATGAACAGCTCGCGGTTGGGCAGGCCGGTGAGGTTGTCGTGCACGGCGTCGTGCAGCAGCCTTTCCTCGGACTTCTTCTGCTCGGTCACGTCGACCATGGTGCCGACGCAACGGATCACCTCGCCGTCAGATCCGATCACCGGACGGGCGCGCAGCGAGAACCAGTGATAGTGGCCGTCGGCACCGCGCAGTCGGAAATTCTGCGCCACCCGGCCGCGGCGGTGCTCCAGCACCACGTCGAGCGTCGTGCGAAAAGTGTCGCGGTCGTCGGCATGCAGCACCGGCAGCCAGTTGCGGGCGGCACCCGACAGGCTGTTGGGAGCAAGGCCGAGCTGCATGCTGATGTCGGGCTTGGTCACGACACGGTCGCGCAGCACGTCCCAGTCCCACACGATGTCGCCCGATCCGGCGACGGCAAGCGCCTGGCGCTCAAGGTCGGAGAACAGGCCCTGGTGCAGCGCGCCGCCGGCAAAGGCGTGCTGCATGACGGTGAAGCCGATCAGGAGGATGATCAGGATCAGGCCGCCGCCCAATGCCGGCTGGGCGATGTCGTTGTCGAGCATGCCGGTGATCGCCATCCACGATCCGCATAGCCACAACAGCACCATCACCCAGCTCGGCACAAGCATGATCGCGCGGTCATAACCACGAATGCCGAGGAAGATAATGAGGCCGAGACCGGTGAGCGCGGTGGCGGCGAACGAGATGCGCGCAATGCCGGCGGCGACCGCCGGATCGACGATGGCTACACCGGCAATCAAGAGCAGCCCGAGGATCCAGACCAGCGCGCCATAGCTGAAATGGCCGTGCCATCGGTTGAGGTTGAGATAGGCGAACAGGAACACCACGAAGGTCGCCGCCAGCGCCACTTCCGTGCCCGCCCGCCACATCTGCTCGTTGCCGGGCGAGATCTCGATGACCTTGTTGAGGAAGCCGAAATCGACGCAGATATAGGCGAGCACCGCCCAGGCGAGAGCGGCTGTGGCCGGGAACATTGAGGTCCCCTTGACCACGAACAGGATGGTCAGGAACAGCGCCAGAAGCCCGGCGATGCCGATGACGATGCCGCGGAACAGCGTGTAGGAATTGACCGAGTCCTTGTAGGATTCAGGTTCCCACAAATAGACCTGGGGCAGCTTCGGCGAGGCGAGCTCGGCCACGAATGTGACCACCGTTCCGGGGTTCAGCGTCACCCGGAAAACGTCTGCGTCCGGGCTGGTCTGGCGGTCGAGCGCGAAGCCTTCGCTGGGCGTGATCGCGGCGATGCGGGTCGAGCCGAGGTCCGGCCAGAAGATGCCGGAATTGACCAGCCGGAAATGCGGCGCGACGATCAGCCGGTCGAGCTGCTGGTCGGTGGTATTGGCGAGCGCGAACACCGCCCAGTCGCCGGTCGAGCGCGCGTCCTTGGCCTCGACCTCGATGCGCCGCACGATGCCGTCGGGGCCGGGCGCGGTCGAGACCTGGAAATTCTCGCCCTGGTTCCGGTAGATCTCGACGGCGCCCGAAAGGTCGAGCGCCTTGTCGTCGCGGGCAATCTTGATCGGCTCGACGGCGAGCGCGGGCGCGGCTGCCGAGAGCGCGACGAAGATCGCCAGGATGAGGGCGAACAGCGACGCGATTCGCGGAAAATTCGTCACATATCAGCCCTTCGTTCCATCGCCCGGCGGATCGTCCGCTATCCGGGCGTAGAGGTAGTGGTCCTGCCAGATGCCGTTGATCCTGAGATAGGATCGCAGAAGTCCTTCGCGCCGGAATCCGGCTTTTTCAAGCACGCGGATCGACCGGGCGTTGTCGGGAATACAGGCAGCCTCGATCCGGTGCAACCTCAGCGTATCGAAGGCAAAACGCGACACCAGCTTGACCGCGTCGGTCATCAGGCCACGGCCGCCGAAGCGCTCGCCGATCCAGTAGCCGATATGGCCGCTTTGGGCGACGCCGTGGCGGATATTGCCGAGCGTGATGCCGCCGGCGAGCTTGCCGCTCGACTTCTCGAAGATGAAGAAAGCGATGGCCGTGCCTTGCGCATAGTCCTCGCGGTAGCGGCTGATGCGCATCCGCCAGGCGGTGCGGTCGAGCTCGTCCGGCTGCCAGCGCGGCTCCCATGGCTCCAGGAAGGCGCGGCTTTCGCCGCGCAGCGCCGACCACTCGCGGTAGTCGTTGGTCAGCGGCACGCGCAGCGTGACCTTTTCGCCCTTCAGTGCCGGCAGGTCGCGGCGAAAGAAAGGGAGCGCGAACACGGCTCTGGAACTAAGCAGATATTCGTGGGATGCCCCACGAATATCTGCTTAGATTCCCTGGTTTCTCGCAGGTTTTGAGCGCAAAACCGTGGAACACTTTTGCGAAACCTGCTTAGGGTTAGACGGCGAGCCTGCGGGCCGTCGTCTGCGGGCCAGCAAGCGATTCGAGGATCGCCTCGTAGGGCGCCAGCGTGCCCACGGGGCCGACCGCCGTCAGCGTCGGCTTGGTCGAGAACAGCCGCGAGGAGAGGTCGGTCAGCCGCTCGACGGTCAGCGCCGCCAGCCGTTCCATCAGCTCCTCCTTGGCGATCGGCCGGCCGAACAGAAGCAACTGCCTGGCGATCTGCGAGGCGCGGCTTGCCGGGCTTTCCGCCGACATGATGAGGCCGGCGCGATATTGCGCGCGTGCGCGGTCGAGCTCATCCTGCTGGATGCTCTCGCCGGCTTTCTGCAACTCGTCGATGATGACCGGCACCAGCTTGGCGATGTCGCTCTGCCCGGTCGCGGCATGCACGCCGAAAATACCGGTGTCTGAGAAGCCCCAATGGAAGGCATAGACCGAATAGCACAGGCCGCGCTTCTCGCGCACTTCCTGGAACAGCCTCGACGACATGCCGCCGCCCAGGATCATCGACAGCACCTGCGAGGCGTAGAAGTCGCGCACGTGGTAGGCGCGGCCCTCGAAGCCGAGCACGATCTGCGCGTCCATCAGGTCGCGGTCCTCGCGGAAGTCGCCGCCGACATATTGCGCATATTGCGGGATGTTGCTGGTAGCCTTGGCGCGGAAGCCGCCGAGCTGTTTTTCCACCTCGCGCACGAAATTGTCGTGCTTGATGTCGCCGGCGGCCACGATCACCATGCGCTCGGCTCCATACTGCCGTTCGATGAAGTCGTGCAACTGCCTGGAGGTGAAGGATTTGACCGTCTCCGGCGTGCCGAGGATCGAGCGGCCGATGGTCTGGTGGCGGAAGGCGGTTTCGGTGAAACGGTCGAAGACGATGTCGTCGGGCGTGTCGTGCGCGGCGCCGATCTCCTGCAGGATCACATGCTGCTCGCGCTCCAGCTCCTCGGGGTCGAATTCAGACTCCTGCAGGATGTCGGCCAGGATGTCGACCGCCAGCGGCACGTCGTCGGAGAGCACCCTGGCATAGTAGGACGTCGTCTCGACGCTGGTGGCGGCATTGATCTCGCCGCCGACATTCTCGATTTCCGAGGCGATCTGGAAGGCGCTGCGCCGCTTGGTTCCCTTGAACGCCATGTGCTCGAGCAGATGGGCCATGCCATGCTCTTCGTCGCGTTCATTGCGGGCGCCCGACTTCACCCAGGCGCCAAGGGCAACGGATTCGAGGCTTGGAAGGGTTTCGGTGGCGACCGTCAGGCCGTTCGACAGACGGCTTACCTCAACACCCATATGGCAACTACTCCCTAACGGGCCGCCCGCGTGTGGCGGCTCACGTAATCTTCCACCATTTTCAGCTCGGATGGAAGTATGGTGTACTTTTCGTCGGCTGTCATCAAGTCACCCAGCCACGAGGGGAGCGCCGGGGTAACGCCGCTGGCGGCCTGGACCGCCGCCGGGAACTTCGCCGGATGCGCGGTGCCGAGCACCACCATCGGCACTGCGCCCGAGGCGTGGGCGGCCGCCACATGCGCGGCGGCGGCCGTGTGCGGATCGATGAGATAGCTGCTCCGCTCAAGCGTCTTGCGGATGGTCGCGGCGACCTCCTTGACGCTGGCGCGGCCAGCGTCGAATTCGGCGCGGATGCGCGCCAGTTCGTCCGCTTCGATGGTGAAGGCGCCGGATTGCTTCAGCCCGTTCATGTAGCGCCTGACCGTCGCGGCATCGCGGTCTGATGCCTCGAACAGCAGGCGCTCGAAGTTCGACGACACCTGGATGTCCATCGACGGCGAAGTGGTGGCGAACACGCCCATGGTGCGGTATTCGCCGCTCGAAAGCGTGCGCGCCAGAATGTCGTTGTCGTTGGTGGCAATGATCAGCCGTTCGACCGGCAGCCCCATGCGCTTGGCGGCGTAACCAGCGAAAATATCGCCGAAATTGCCGGTCGGCACGGTGAAGGACACCGGCCGGTCGGGCGCGCCGAGCGACAGCGCCGACGAGAAATAATAGACGATCTGGGCCATGATGCGGGCCCAGTTGATCGAATTGACGCCCGACAGCGACACACGGTCGCGGAAGCCGTGGTCGTTGAACATGTCCTTCACCAGGCCCTGGCAATCGTCGAAATTGCCTTCGATCGACAGCGCATGGACATTGGCGGCCCTGGAGGTCGTCATCTGCCGCTGCTGCACCGGCGAGACCTTGCCGTGCGGGAAAAGGACGAAGATGTCGGTGCGGTCGCGGCCGGCAAAAGCGTCTATCGCAGCCCCGCCGGTATCGCCCGAGGTCGCGCCGACGATGGTGGCGCGCTTGCCCCGCTCGGCAAGCACATGGTCCATCAGCCGCGCGAGCAGCTGCATCGCCACGTCCTTGAAGGCGAGCGTCGGGCCGTGGAAGAGTTCGAGGACGAAGCTGTTGGTGCCGGTCTGCACCAACGGGCAGACCGCCTCGTGGCGGAAAGTCGCATAGGCTTCGCGCACCAGCCGCTCGAAGACGGGCGCGGAGATCTCGCCGCCGAGGAAGGGCGTCAAGACGCGGATGGCAAGATCGGGATAGGCAAGACCGCGCATGGCGCGGATGTCGGCGGCCGAGAACTGCGGCCATTCGCGCGGTACGTAAAGCCCGCCGTCGCGTGCCAGCCCGGCCAGCACCGCGTCGGAAAATCCAAGCACGGGCGCATCCCCGCGGGTACTCACATATTGCATCGTCAAAGGCCCATCGTTGCCGGCCGCATCATCCACGGCAAATTGGTTAATTTTCCGAGCCGGCTCAGTCGCATTTTCGCCGCGGCGTTGATATACGTCACCGGCTTTGTGAGAGGGAAGTGCAGTTCATGGCGTTTTATTCGGTCAACCGTCGTCTTGTCGCGGGTCTGGCGCTAACCGGCTTTATGCTTGCCGCCGCAGGCTGCCAATCGAGCGACAATGGCATTCTGAACTTCGGTCTCGGCAAGAAGGACCCGACGGCGCCGCCACCGCCGCAGGACCCGAAAGTGCTTGCCAGCCAGCTGCGCGCCTACTGCCCGAAGGTGACGCTGCGCGACGGCACCGCCTTCTTCAACACCTACGCCAAGGGTACGGCCGCCAAGCCGAAGAAAAAGAAGGCTGACGCCGCGGCCGATGCCGAGGCTGCGGCCGCCGCGGCGGCGCAGACCGGCCCCGACGGTCAGCCGGTCGACCCCAATCGCGATCCCGCCAAGATCATCTACCAGGCCTCGATCACCGACGTGACGCGCGACTGCACGCACGAAAACGGCCAGCTGACGATGAAGATCGCCGTCGCCGGCAAGGTCGTGCCGGGGCCGCTGTTTGCGCCCGGTACCGTCACCATGCCGATCCGCGTCGCGGTCCAGCACGGGCCAGACGTGCTCTATTCGCAGCTTCATCAGTATCAGGTGCAGGTCACCGATCCTTCGGCCGCCACGCAGTTCGTCTTCACCGACGCCAATGTCGTGGTGCCGGAGCCCAGTGCGACCGACTATCAGGCCTATGCCGGCTACGACGAAAACGCGCCTGCCGCGGCGGACAAGTCGAAAGGCAAGCGGAAGAAGCGCGTCGCCGCGGCTGCGACGAACTAGCCAGGGGTGTTGGCTAGAGTTTCCAGCGAACCCTAGGCGTCTTCCGACCACTCCGACAGCGCCGCGATCGTGCTGCCGAGTTCCGCGAAGCGGCGGATGACCGTTTCGGCGCCGGCCTCGGTCAGCGCGTCGGCGTGGCCGGGATAGCTGTGTCCGGCGCCGGTAAAGCCGATGACGCGCATGCCTGCCGCCCGGGCGCCGGTGATGCCGTGCACGGAATCCTCGATGACGAAGGTGTTCTTCGGGTTCGCGCCGAGCTGTTCGGCTGCGAACAGGAACACGTCCGGCGCCGGCTTGGTCTTCTTGCTCGGGATGTCGAGGCCCGAAAAGATGCGGCCGGCGAAGAAAGGCAGCAGGCGCACCTTGTCGAGCATGAACTCGATCCGTTCCTTGCGCGAATTGGAGCAGACGGCGCGCGGCGCGGTGACGGCAGCCACCGCCTCGCGGGCGCCGTCGATGACGCGCACGTCGCTGCGCAGCTTGCGGTCGACGAGCTCCTCGGCGCGGTCGATCAGCGAGGCCTGGAACGGGATGTGGGACTTCTCTTCGAGCCGCAGCATGATGTCCTTGAAGGTCAGCCCGGCATAGGTCTCGAAAATCTCCTCCGCCGAGATCTCGAACCCGGCCGACGTCAGAAGCTCGGCCTCGACGCGCGCGGCGACGATTTCGGAATCGACGAGCACGCCGTCGCAATCGAAGATGACAAGGTCTGGCTGTGGCATGGCAATCCGAAGCGTGAAAGGAATGGCCTGGCTGGCCTCAGGCGGCGCGGCATACACCAATGGGCCGGTCTTCGCAAACCGCCGGGGCGGGCTCGCCCGGCCTTCACCGAATGTTTACGCTGATCGGTAACCATAACAGGCAGTAAACCGTAACGCGTGCCTTGGGTGTTTTGATGTCTGCCGTGCGTCTTCTCGACGAGCTTTCCCACACTCCCCTTAAGTCCGAATGGCTGGACACGATCCTGAAGGGCGACTGCGTCGCCGCCCTCGACCGGCTGCCGGAAAAGTCGATCGACGTCATCTTCGCCGACCCGCCCTACAATCTGCAGCTCGACGGCGACCTGCACCGGCCCGACCAGTCCAAGGTCGACGCCGTCGACGACGACTGGGACCAGTTCGAGAGCTTTGAGGCCTACGACGCCTTCACCCGCGCCTGGCTGCTGGCGGCGCGCCGGGTGCTGAAGCCCAACGGCACCATCTGGGTCATCGGCTCCTACCACAATATCTTCCGCGTCGGCGCCCGCATGCAGGATCTCGGTTTCTGGATCCTGAACGACGTCGTCTGGCGCAAGACCAACCCGATGCCGAACTTCCGCGGCCGCCGCTTCCAGAACGCGCACGAGACGATGATCTGGGCCTCGCGCGACCAGAAGGCCAAGGGCTACACCTTCAACTACGAAGCGCTGAAGGCCTCGAACGACGATTTGCAGATGCGCTCCGACTGGCTGTTCCCGATCTGCACCGGCGCCGAGCGCCTGAAGGACGACAACGGCAACAAATTGCATCCGACGCAGAAGCCCGAAGCGCTGCTTGCCCGCATCATGATGGCCTCGACCAAGCCGGGCGACGTCGTGCTCGATCCCTTCTTCGGCTCGGGCACCACCGGCGCCGTCGCCAAACGCCTCGGCCGCCACTTCGTCGGCATCGAGCGCGAGCAGGCCTATATCGACGCCGCCAACGAGCGCATCGCGGCCGTTAACCCGCTGGATGGCGCCGACCTCACCGTGCTTTCCGGCAAGCGCGCCGAGCCGCGCGTCGCCTTCATCAGCCTGCTCGACACCGGCCTGGTGGCGCCGGGCGCCACGCTCTACGACGCCAAGAAGCGGTGGGCTGCCAAGGTGCGCGCCGACGGCACGCTGGCGATCGGCGACAGCGCCGGCTCCATCCACAAGATCGGCGCCGAGGTGCAGGGGCTCGATGCCTGCAACGGCTGGACCTTCTGGCACTATGAGCGCAGCGGCGGCCTCACCCCGATCGATGAGCTGCGCCGCATCGCACGCCTCGGCATGGAGCGGGCAGGGGGCTGATCTACCTGTATCGAAACCTTAACGGACCGCCGCAAGCGATTCGGTTCAAGCCGCAATCCCGAGCCGCTCGAGGTCCGCTTTAAGCGCGTTGGCGTCGGTGAACAGCACTGCCTGCCAGCCGGCGGCCTTGGCGCCGTCGACATTCTTCTGGCTGTCGTCGATGAACAGCGTGGCGGCCGGCTCCAGGCCAAACGATGCGACGTGATGGTCGTAGATGGCCTGGTCCGGCTTGATCAGGCCGATCTCGCCCGAGACGGTGACGCCACGCGGGCGGTCGAGGAAACCGAAACGCTGGCGGGCTTCGGTGAAAGTGTCGGCGGCGAAATTGGTCAGCATCGTCACGTCGCGGCCGCTTTCGATCAGGCCGACCATGATGGCGACACTGTCGTCATAGGCATGCGGCACCATGTCGTGCCAGTGGCGGCGGAAATTGCGGATGTTCTCGGCGTGATCGGGATGCTCGGCCATCAAGAGCGCCTCGGCCTCTTCCCATGTCCGCCCGCGGTCCTGCTCGATGTTCCACTCGCTGGTGCAGACATGGTCGAAGAACCATTTCCGTTCGTCCGCATCGGGGATGAGGCGGCTGAACGCAAGGTTCGGATCGTAGTGGATCAGCACTCTGCCGATGTCGAACACGATGTGGCGGATTTCGGTCATTGCGGTCCTTTCAATGCGGGCGCTGCGGGCGTTGCTTTTTGGTCGCGCCCGGTATCGCCGCCTCGATTACCTTTTTCATGACGGTTGGCAGCGCCTCCCCGGAAATTTCATGGGCCAGCGACCAGAAATGCCCGTTAGGTGCGTCACCTTCGATGTGGGCATGAAAGACTTCGAGTTCGAGCGCGAAATGCGTGAAGACATGGCCGATCCGCCCGGCGCGCCGCCAGTCGGCCGGGAAAGGTGCGGCATCTTCCGTGGTCGCCCCATCGACCCGCGCCGTCCAGGCCGTCGTCGGCACCTCGGTCATGCCGCCGAGCAGGCCCTTGTCCGGCCGCTTGCGCAGCAGGATGGCGCCGTCGTCGCGCTCGGCGACGAAGGCGGCGCCTCGCCGGAGCGGCTTGTCGTCCTTTGGCAGCCGGACGGGGAAGCGTTCAGGATCGCCCGCGAGAATGGCGCTGCAATCCTCGCGTACCGGGCACAGCATGCAGCGCGGCCGCCGCGGCGTGCAGATCGTCGCGCCAAGGTCCATCATGGCCTGCGCAAAGTCGCCGGGCCTCGCCTGCGGCACCAGTTTCTCGACCAGCGTGCGGATCTCGGGCTTGGCCTCGCTGAGCGGCGTCTCGATCGAATAGAGCCGCGAAATGACGCGCTCGACATTGCCGTCGACGACGGCCGCCGGACGGTCGAAGGCGATAGCCGCGATGGCCGCCGCCGTGTAGGCGCCGATACCCGGCAATGCCTTCAGGCCGGCCTCGGTGTCGGGAAAGCGGCCGCCCTGCCGCGTCACGAGATCGGCGCAGGCTTTGAGATTGCGCGCCCTGGAATAGTAGCCGAGCCCGGCCCAGGCCTTCATGACGTCTTCGGCGGGCGCGGCGGCCAGCGCCTCGACGGTCGGCCATTTCTCCGTGAAAGTCCGGAAATAGGCCTTCACCGCCTCGACCGTGGTCTGCTGCAGCATGACCTCGGAGAGCCAGATGCGATACGGGTCGGGCCTTGCCCCGCGCGCGAACGCGTCCGGCGTCACGCGCCAGGGCAGGTCGCGGTGATGCGCGTCATACCAGGCAAGCAGGCGGGCGGCGATGCTGCTATCTCCGGATGCGACCTTCACGGCCTTGCGGGTCTGGTCTTGCGGTGCCATTGATCGGGTGAGCTGGGGATCGGAGAACGCACATGGCAGGGAAAAAGCCCTTCGGCAATCCCGTTCCGGTGAGCGATCTCGCAACCGAGATCCTCGATCCGGTGCTGAGGAAGCGCGCCGGCATATCGATCGGACTGGTGCAATCCTGGGAGGAGATCGCCGGGCCGCGCCTGGCCAGCCACTCGCGCCCGGAAAAAATCCAGTGGCCGCGCCGCTTGCACGAAGACGATCCGTTCGAGCCGGCGGTGCTGATCGTCGCCTGCGAAGGCATGGCGGCGCTGCATCTGCAGCATGAGGCCGGCGAGGTCATCAACCGTGTCAACGCTTTTCTGGGCTTCAACGCCATCGGCCGCATCAAGATCCTGCAGAAGCCGGTCCTTTCGGCAAAAGCCCGTCCGAAACCGGCGCCGAGGCCGCTCAGCGAGGCCGAGAAATCGAAGCTGGCGCGCACGGTCGGCAAGATCGAGGACAATGGCCTGCGCGCTTCGCTCGAGCGGCTTGGAGCAACCATCATAGGACAAAAAAGGCCTTGAGCATGTCTCCCGAACATGCGCAACGGTCTCGGGAAGAGACATGCGGCGTGCTGCAAAATTGTCGTCAATGTCGCGTATTCGTGATCGCGCCCGAAAAATTGGCGATTGGATTGGGGACGGCGATGCCTTAATTCGCGCCAACTCTCGCCTTTTCTAGCCCTTGCATTGCAAAATCCAACCGATATCAGGTGATTCGCATGAACCGTGCCCCTTTTGGCAAAAGCTTGTCCCGCAGGAACCTTCTGACCACGCTGGCTGCCATTCCGGCTGTGGCGCTGCTTGCCGCATGCAGCGACTCGGGCGAGGAGGCGAAGGCGGCCAATGTGAAACCCGCCGACCCGTCGACGCCTGCCAAGCCGGCAACGCCGGCGGCCGCGCAGGTGCCGGAAGCGCAGGGCATGGTCGACATGGCGGAACTGCTCAAGCCCGGCGCTTTGCCGGACAAGCAGCTCGGCAAGGACGACGCCAAGGTCACTATCGTCGAATATGCGTCGATGACCTGCCCGCATTGCGCGCATTTCAACGATGCCACCTTCCCTCAGTTGAAGTCGAAATATATCGACACGGGCAAGGTGCGCTACATCCTGCGCGAATTCCCCTTCGACCCGAGCGCCGAAGCCGGCTTCATGCTGGCGCGCTGCGCCAAGGACAACTACTTCGCCATGGTCGACGTGCTGTTCAAGCAGCAGCCGAGCTGGGTCGGCGTCAGCAATACCAAGGAAGCGCTGCTGCAGATCTCCAAGCTCGCCGGTTTTACACAGGAGTCCTTTGAGGCCTGCTTGACGGACCAGAAACTTCTGGACGATGTGAGAGCTGTCCAGAAACGCGGAGCGGACGAGTTCAAGGTCGACTCGACGCCGACCTTCTTCATCAACGGAAAGACCTACAAAGGGGCGATGTCGATTGAGGAAATGTCGGCCATCATCGACCCTCTGCTCTGACGTCCAGGCCGCGCCGAAGCAATCGCACCTCGGCGTTCTAGGCTCTGCGGGGCGGCGCGAATGAAATTTTCGCGCCTTCGCCTCCTCGGTTTCAAGTCCTTCGTCGAGCCTGGCGAGTTCGTCATCGAACGCGGGCTGACCGGCATCGTCGGGCCGAACGGCTGCGGCAAGTCGAACCTTGTCGAGGCGCTGCGCTGGGTGATGGGCGAAAGCTCCTACAAGAACATGCGCGCGTCCGGCATGGACGACGTGATCTTTTCCGGCTCCGGCGCACGGCCGGCGCGCAACACCGCCGAAGTCACGCTTTTCCTCGACAACAGCGACCGCACCGCGCCCGCCGCCTTCAACGATGCCGACGAACTGCAGGTGTCGCGCCGCATCGAGCGCGAGGCGGGCTCGCTCTACCGCATCAACGGCAAGGAAGCCCGCGCCAAGGATGTGCAGCTGCTCTTCGCCGACCAGTCGACCGGCGCGCGCTCGCCCTCCATGGTCGGGCAGGGCCGCATCGGCGAGCTGATCCAGGCCAAGCCCCAGGCCCGCCGCGCCCTTCTCGAAGAGGCTGCCGGCATTTCCGGCCTGCACACGCGCCGGCACGAGGCCGAGCTCAGGCTGAAGGCAGCCGAGCAGAACCTCGAACGGCTGGACGACGTCGTCGGCGAGCTGGAAAGCCAGATCGAAAGCCTGAAGCGCCAGGCGCGGCAGGCTTCCCGCTTCAAGAACCTGTCGGCCGATATCCGCAAGGCCGAGGCGACGCTCTTGCATCTGCGCTGGACGCTGGCCAAGACCCAGGAAGGCGAGGCGCGTTCGGCCCTTGCCGTAGCCACCACGCTGGTCGGCGATCGCGCCGCCGCCCAGATGGCGGCTGCCAGGGAGCAGGGCATCGCCGCACACCGGCTGCCCGACCTGCGCGACGCCGAAGCCGCCGCGGCGGCCGCCTTCCAGCGCCTCTCGATCGCCAAGACGCAGATCGAGGAGGAAGCCGGCCGCATCCGCTCGCGCCAGGCGGAGCTCGAACGCCGGCTGCAGCAGCTCGACGCCGACATCGCCCGCGAGGAGCGGATGGTGCGCGACAACGCCGACATCCTGGAGCGTCTGCGCACCGAGGAAGCCGAGCTCAATTCGGAAAATGCGGGTGCCGCCGAGCGCGAGGCCACGACGCGCGCCGTCTTCGAGCAGGCCGGCGCGACGCTGTCGCAAAGCGAAGCGAAACTTGCCGCGCTGACCGCCGAGCGCGCCGAGGCCGCCGCCTCGCGCCATCAGATCGAGCGCACGCTGCGCGAGACCGCCGAGCGCCGCGACCGCTTCGCCCGCCAGCTTGCCGAGGTCGACCGCGAGCTTTCCGATATCGTCGCGCGCATTTCCGGCCTGCCCGATCCGGCCGAGAAGCGGCTGCTGGTCGAGGATGCGCTCGCCCGTCTCGAAGAGAGCGAGCAAGGCGCCATCGGCGCCGAGCAGGCGGTCGCCGAGGCCCGCGCCGCCGAAAGCGCCGCACGGCCGCCGTTGCAGGATGCCAAGGCGGAATTGCAGCGCATCGAGACGGAAGCGCGCACGCTGGCCAAGATCCTCAACGCCGCGAGCGGCGACCTTTTCCCTTCGGTGCTGGAGCAGATCAGCGTCGAGCGCGGCTACGAGACGGCATTGGGCGCCGCGCTCGGCGAGGACCTCGACGTGCCGCTCGACCGCAGCGCCCCGGTGCACTGGGGCGAGAGCGCGATCCAGCCCGCCGATGCGGCATTGCCGGAGGGCGTGAAGAGCCTGGCGAGTGTGGTGCGCGCGCCGGCGCAGCTTGCCCGCCGCCTGGCGCAGATCGGCATCGTCGATGCCGCCGACGGCCGCCGTCTCCAGGCGCTGCTCGCGCCCGGCCAGCGGCTGGTCAGCCGTGACGGCGCGCTCTGGCGTTGGGACGGATTGACGGCCAGCGCCGACGCCCCGACCGCCGCCGCGCAGCGACTGGCGCAGAAAAACCGCCTGGCCGAGCTCGATGCCGAGGCAGTGCAGGCGACCCGCGTCGTGCGCGAGGCCGAAGAGGCGCTGGCGCGCGCCGAGCAGGCGATGCGCCAGACAAGCGAGGCCGAGCGCAACGCGCGCCAGGCCGGCCGTGACGCACAGCACGGATTGGATGCCGCCCGCAACGCGCTGGCCGAAGCCGAGAAGGCCGGCGGCGAGCTGGCAAGCCGCCGCGCCGCACTCGACGAGGCGCGCGCGCGCATCGTCGACAGCCATGAGGAAACGCAAGCCGCTTTCCTCGAAGCCGAGGAGATGCTGAAGGACGCGCCCGACCTCGGCAACCTGCAGCTGCAGCTCGAACAGGCTTCCGCCAATGTCGCGCGCGACCGTGCCACGCTCGCCGACGCGCGCGCCGTGCATGAAGGATTGCGGCGCGAGGCCGAAGCGCGCATGCGCCGGCTCGACGCCATCGGTCTCGAGCGCAAGAACTGGCTGGAGCGGGCCGAAAACGCCTCGACGCAGATCGCCGCTCTCGGCGAGCGCAAGGCGGAAGCCGAGGCCGAGCGCGAGAGGCTGGCCGACGCTCCGGACGAGATCGACGCCAAGCGCCGCGCGCTCTTGACGCAGCTCTCCGAAGCCGAGGCGCTGCGCCAGGCGGCCGGCGACCGCCTGCAGGAGGCGGAGACCAAGCAGGCCGAGCTCGACAAGGCGGCGACCGCCGCCATCCAGCCGCTTGCCGAGGCGCGCGAGACCCGCGTCCGCGCCGAGGAGCGGCTGACCGCGGCCGACGAGCGGCGCGCCGAGGTCGAGGCGCGCATCCAGGAAGCGCTGAACACGCCGCCGCATCTCGTCATCAAGCATACCGGGCTCGAGACCGACGATCCGATGCCCGACATGGCCGAGGTCGAGCGCCAGCTCGACCGGCTGAAGATCGAGCGCGAGCGGCTCGGCGCCGTCAATCTGCGCGCCGAGGAAGAGCAGAGGGAGCTGTCCGAGCGTCTGGAAACCATCGTTTCCGAGCGCGAGGACATCATCGAGGCCATCCGCAAGCTGCGCCAGGCGATCCAGAACCTCAACCGCGAGGGCCGCGAGCGGCTGCTTTCGGCCTTCGAGGTCGTCAACGGCCATTTCCAGCGGCTGTTCTCGCATCTGTTCGGCGGCGGCACCGCCGAACTGCAGCTGATCGAATCGGAAGATCCGCTGGAGGCGGGGCTCGAAATCCTCGCCCGCCCGCCCGGCAAGAAGCCGCAGACCATGACGCTGCTTTCCGGCGGCGAGCAGGCGCTGACGGCGATGTCGCTGATCTTTGCAGTGTTCCTCACCAATCCTGCGCCGATCTGCGTGCTCGACGAGGTCGACGCGCCGCTCGACGACCACAATGTCGAGCGCTTCTGCAATCTGATGGAAGAGATGGCGAAGACCACCGAGACGCGCTTCGTCATCATCACCCACAACCCGATCACCATGGCGCGCATGGACCGGCTGTTCGGCGTCACCATGGCCGAGCAGGGTGTCAGCCAGCTGGTTTCGGTCGACCTGCAGGCGGCCGAAGCGATGCGCGAGGCGAGCTGAGGCAGCTGGCCGCCCGTATCGACCAAACTACTTTTCCGGCGCGGTCGCCGGCGCGGTGTAGCGACGGCGCACCGCCTCAAGCACCAGCTTGCGGCTCTCCTCGGGTGACAGACGCTTGTCCTTCTCGGCCTCGGCCGTCTCGCGCGCCAGGTCCTTGTCCCTGATTTGTTGGCGGAACCATTTGGAATAATCGCCGGCGCGCAGGTGGTATTCCCAGGTCTCGTCGTCGATGCCTTCCGCCATTTGGGCGAAGATGATCAGATTGTGGGCTCTGAGATTCATCGCCTTTTTCGGCCCGGTGAAATAGAAGCTGCCCGCCTCGTCGAGCTCGCCTTCGGCATATTTGCGGCTGTGCCGCTTCAGCGATTGGTCGGGTTCGATCGGCTTGACGGTGAAAGGCTTCTTGTCGTCCCGCGGCCGCCACAGCAGCACCCGATCGCCCTTGGGCGTGGGGATGCTCCTGGGCACCTCCAGCCCGGCCTCCTTGCAGAAGGTCTTGATGACGCCCTTCGCCTTCGGACCGAGCGCGATGACTACCGTCACCAGCCGCAGGACACCCGTCGAGATCGCCTCCGGATGCACGGTGATCAGCACCGTGCCGGGCAGCTCCAGCGAAAGCACTGCGCGCGTATCCTCACGCTTCTTGGGCAAGAGGTGATGCGCCTCGTCGATGATCAGCCAGTTCGGCCTTGCCGTGCGATAGCGGACGTTGCCGAGGCCGGGCAGCAATTCGGCAAAGAAATCGGGCCGCTCGTCGACCTGCAGCGCCAGCCCGTTGACCACGATATTGGTGCCCGGCTTGTCGATCAGCTCCAGCAATTGGTCCTTGCTCGGCGGGCTTGAAGCGTCGCCGAGAGGCACCGCGCCCTGCAGTCCGTCATAGTCGCCTTCCGGATCGAAGATGCAGAATTGCAGACCTTTTTCGACAAGCCGCTCGGTCAGCGCCGTGGCCAATGTGGATTTTCCGATGCCGGAGCTTCCGGCGATCAGAACCGTCGCGACGGGCGACAGATAAACCTTCTTGCCGTGGGCGGTTCCCAAAAGGATGCCGCGCGAGCGTTTGCGCACGATCAGATGGTCGAGCTTGATCAGCTTGCGGATCAGGTCCTCGACGCCCTTGCCGCGCGCGCCTTTCGTGACGAGGTCGGCTGTCTCCTTCACCGACGGCAAGGCATTGGCGACTGCCACGCTCAAGCCCGCCGCCCTGAGGAAGGCGTGGTCGTTTTCGGCATCGCCGACAGCCACCACATTGTTCGGCGACAGCCTGAGATCGGCTAGCGCCGCCGCGAGCCCGGTCGCCTTGTTGATGCCCGAGGGCAGGATCATCACCGCGCCCTTGTTGAAGATGATTTCCAGCTCCAGTCCGAGCTTCTTGATGACGTCGAGCACAGTGGCCTGGTGCGGTTCCCAGGTGGCGACGATCGAGCGGCCGACCGAGAGCGGCTTGACGCCGCGTTTCTTCAGCCTGTTGACCAGGTCGGTGGAAGGGGAGGGAGAAATGGTGCGCTCTTCTTCGCTCGCCGGCGTGTAGATCAGCGCGCCGTTTTCGGCGACGACCTTGTCGAACAGGCCGATCTCGCGAAACGATTCCTTCAGATCGGACAGTTCGCGGCCGGTGACCAGGATGAGCTTGCGGCCGGACCGCTTCAGCTTTTCCAGCGCCGAGAGCGTGCTTGCGGCAACCAGGCCGTTATGCGCCAGCGTGCCATCGTAATCGGTGGCCAATGCCATGAAATACATCGGGTGATCCTCTCCGCTGGCGGTTCGCTCGGTCCTCTCGAACGAACAACGTCTGTCGGCGGAAAAGGTTTAGCCCGGCGTCTTGCCTCGCAACGATCGGGGCGTTTGGCCGAGCTCACGACGCATCCAGCGCGCCATGCGTGACCGATGCGGGAAACCCGTGGCAAGGCCCTTCCACCATTGCTCGCTAGCAGGCCTTTCCTGCTCGACGGAACCCGGTCAGGTCGGCCGCGTTCGATCTGGAGCGTCGCTCGAAATCGTCGAAGCTGCTTCCGCGGAAGCGCTCAGCCGAGTGAGAGGCCCATCCGATGTATGTTTTCCTGGAAGTCCTGACCGTCATCCTGGTGGCAAGCGCGATGGCCATGGCGCTCGCCCATGCGCTGGAGTTGCCGGGCAAATTGCGGCTTGGCAGAGAGGAGTATTTTGTCGTCCAACGCATCTACTATCCGGGCTTTACGGTCGGAGGCGGCATCGCCGAAATCGGCGGGATCATTGCGACGTTTGCGTTGATGCTGACCTCGGGCGGCCCTGTCCATTTCCGGCTGATCGCCGGCGCGTTGGCTGCGCTCCTCATCATGCAGCTTGTTTTCTGGGTCATGACCCAGCCGGTCAACAAACACTGGCTGCAAGAGGTGGAATTGAGCTCTCCGGCTAAGCGCTTCTTCGCAACCGAGGGCAATGACGGAACCCCGCTCCCGTCAGCGGAAGAGTGGACGGCGCTTCGTAACCGCTGGGAACTCTCGCATGTTCTCCGCGCGGTGTTGGCGATGCTGAGCCTGATCCTGCTGACCATGGCAATCGCCATCCGCAGTGCCTGATGTCCGGCAGGCTTTCCGATCTACCCAAAGGAGGCTTCAAGGGAGAGGGGTGGCCGATCGTCTCGTTGAGATTGGCCTTCGTTTGCAGCGCCGGCAATCATAAGCTTCGGTCCTTGCCCACACGGCCGGATATCGTGGCGGCGACCCCTGCCGGTCGCCGCACATTCCGCGAGTTGTTTGCGCTTCGACAAATAAGCCGGCCCGGACCGCGATAGATCTTTGTGCCGGGCTCGCCGGCCCGGAGTCACTTTGTGCAGCAGTCGGGAATTTGTTGAACATGTCTGAAACCGAAGTCGTATCCCAGCCCCAACTGGACGTGCGCGCCATCCCGCCTGTGGAGCGCCACCCTCGGATCTTCGGGATTGCCCAGGCACTAGCCGAGGGCCAATCCTTCGTCATTGTGAACGATCACGATCCGCGACCTTTACGCTATCAGATGGAAGCCAGATATCCTGGCCTGTTCGATTGGGAATACCTGCAGCAAGGGCCGGACATTTGGCGCGTCGAGATCAAGAGATTGCAGTCCGGCTGCGATTGTTGCTGCGGCGGCTGATGATCGATTCAATGCTCGACGGCACGACCTGCTGGTATGAGCCGCCACTTAGAGTAATTCCAGGAAAAGTGTGAACGGTTTTCCGTCCGGAATTGCGTAAAAACAAATAGTTAGAGCAGTTCAGCGTTTCCTCGAAACGATGAACCGCTCTAGAGCAAGCCATCTAGACATCGGATGCGAGAGCATTCCTCGCCATGATAATATCTTTGGAAGTCAACGGTCAGGCGGTCGAGGCAGAGGTTTCGGCCGTCTCGCGGCTGAGCCGGTTTCTTCGCGATGTCCTTGGCCTGACAGGTGTCAAGGAAGGCTGTTGCGAAGGGGAGTGCGGAGCCTGCACCGTGCTGCTGGATGGGAAGCCGGTCAATTCCTGCCTGATGCTGACGTTCCAGGCCGCGGGGCACGAAGTCACCACAGTCGAGGGGCTAGGCGAAAGCAGCGGCCTGCAAGATGCGTTTCTGCAATTGGGTGCGGTGCAATGCGGTTATTGCACGCCGGGGATCTTGATGGCTGCCGAGGGTCTCTTGCGCGCCAGCCCCAACCCGCTCGAAGTCGAAATCCGCCACGCGCTGGCGGGCAATGTCTGCCGCTGCACGGGCTTCGAGACCATCGTTCAAGCTGTTGCCGCCCATGCTGCCGCTCGTGAAGTGGCTCGTTGATGGGCGAGCTGTCAGTGGCCACGCCGATCGACACGATGGAGTTGCGGGCGTTGTTATCCGCGGCGGCGGGACCGGTAAATTTCATCGGCGGAGGGACGGACATGTTGATCGCGGGCCGTACGATGCCAACCGGCGGCCTGCTCATTGATCTCTCACGCATGGCAGGCATGGCCTTCATCTCCGCCGATGACGGCGGCATCCGCATCGGAGGCGCCACGACTGTCGCCGCGATTGCCGCCCATCGTGGGCTCGCAATGCGGCTGCCTGCCCTTGCCGAGGCCGCCGCGCAATGCGGGTCCGTTCAGATCCGCAACCGGGCCACCATCGGCGGCAACATCGCAAATGCCGCCCCGGCCGCCGATCTTGTGCCCGTGCTGGTCGCAGCAAACGCCCGCCTGGGATGCATCGGCCGTGATGGCGCGTCGCGCGAGCTCGCAATTAGCGACTATGCACCTGACCGCGGATACCTGATCGCGGAAGTGATACTGCCGGGCGACGGCCTCCTGCCATGCAGTGCTTTTGTCAAACTCGGACCCCGGCAGGCCTTGAGCATCTCGCGTCTCAACATCGCGCTGCTGGCCGAGTTTCAGGATGGTCGTTTTGGCGATGTGCGAATCGCCGCCGGAGCGCTGGGTCCTCGACCGCTGCGCCTGCCTCTCGCCGAAGCGGCACTCGCCGGCAGCAAACTGGAACATGCCGCGCTGCGCGAGTTTCTTTCGGCTTTGGCCGCCGAGGTCGATGCGGCGATCCCGGGTCGCAATTCGCAAGCCTACAAGCGTCGCGCGATCGCTGGGCTGGGGCTCGACCTGGTCGCGCAAGCGCTGGGGCTGAGCCCGCGCGGGCAGCTTTTCGAGGACGCAGCCGAATGAACCAGCTATCCCGCCGCGTGCCGCTGGTTGACGGCGTCGCGAAAGTCACGGGCGCTTTGCGCTTCACCGCCGACCTCGATATCGAAAACCTGCTGCACGGCGCGCTCGTGCTGAGCACGCGTGCCCATGCTCGAGTCTCTCGCGTCGACACCACGGCCGCGCTGGCGGTCGAAGGGGTGCATGAGGTGTTTTGGCATGGCAACACGCCGGCTCATTTCTATAACAGCTCGATATGGTTTTCCGGGCAGAAGGCGCTGGCGGACGAGCAGATGTTTCCGCAAATCGTTCGCCACTTGGGCGATCGAGTGGCGGCGGTCGTTGCGGATACGGAAGAAACCGCGCGCCATGCCGCGCGGCTGATCGAGGTCGACTATGTGGACCTTCCTGCCATCTTCGATCCCGAAGTCGCGCTCGGTCACGCCGGACTGCCGTTGCGCGAGGACGATACCCCGACGTTCTTGAATCCCGTAGCCGGCGAGACTTTCGTGCACGGCGATCCGGAGGCTGGCTTCGCCGCCGCGGATCTGATCGTCGAAACCCGCGTCACGACCCCGCGCAGTCATCATTGTGCGGTGGAGACCCATGCCTGTATCGCCAGGCCCGAGCCGGACGGTCGCATCCTGATCCTGTCGCCGTGCCAGAGCGTCTTTGCCGTTCAGGCGGTCGTCGGCCAGGCGCTCGGCCTGCCTTCCGAGAAGATAAGGGTGCAAAAAACCCCGATAGGCGGCTCGTTCGGAGGAAAGGCGGAGCCGATCCTCGACCCTCTGTGCGCTTTCTTCGCCCTGAAGCTCGGCCGGCCGGTCATCATTCGCTACGACCGGAATGAGACATTCACCGCAACCCGTACGCGTTCCAGCGTCACGGGGCGGATGCGGATCGCATTCAGGTCCGACGGCCGCATGCTGGCGCGCGAAACCGAGACGCTCGTCGACATCGGCGGCTACTGCACCGGCGGCAACTATCTGCCCAGTTCGATGCTTCAGCGGCTGGTGCGGCTCTATGACGTTCCGGCGGAGCGTTATAGCGGCCGCGCCGTCTATACCAACACCGTGCCGGCAGGCGCCTTCCGCGGCTATGGCTCGCCGCAAATTCACACTATAGCGGAAATCTCGCTGGATATGGCAGCCCGCCGAATGGGAATGGATCCGGTGGCCTTGCGCCAGAGAAACCTCGTCGGCCCGGGCGCGATTGAACCTTGGCAGGGACTCGACCTTGGCAACGCCCGCGCAAGAGAGTGTTTGGCGCGTGGCGCCGAGGCGTTCGGCTGGGCCGGGCGCCGCCAGAAGGGCGTTGAGCGGGGGCGGTGGCGCCGGGGAGTCGGGGTCGCCTCGGCTACTCACATCAATGGCTGTTATCCCGGGTTCCATGAAGAAACCACGGCCTCGTTGAGGCTGTTGCCGGACGGGCGGGCCGAACTCGTCTGCGCGCTCCATGATCTCGGTTGCGGGGCCGACACCACGCTGGCGCAGATCGCGGCCGAGACGCTGGGGTTAAGGGCGCGCGACATCGTCATCGTTCCCGCCGACACCGACACCTGTCCCTACGACCTCGGCACGCGGGCCAGCCGCATGACCTATATCTGCGGGGAAGCCATCCGTCGCGCCGGCGTCGGCCTTGCAAAGTCGATCCGCGCAGCCGCCGGTTTGGAATTGAACATGCCGGCCGATGATTTGCGCCTGGAAGCCTGCACGGTACTTTGCCGGGATGACGCCGGCATCGCGCTCGCGGACCTCGCTGCCCGCTTGGTCAGCCGCGGGATCGGACTGCCGGCGGCGACCGAAACCTATCGCGCCCAGGCCAATCCAGGCTCGTATGCGGCGCATTTCGCGGAGGTCGAGGTCGACAGGCTCACCGGTCGCGTGAAGGTGACCGACTATCTCGCCGTTCATGACGTCGGGCGGGCGATCAACCCGATGCTGGTGGAGGGCCAGATCCACGGGGGGATCCAGATCGGCATCGGCTACGCGCTCTATGAGGACGTCGCAATCGATCGCGCCACGGGCCGGATGCGCGGCGACAGTTTCAGCCGCTACACGCTGGCCAATGCGCCCGAGATGCCGCCGATACGCGTGCTGCTCGTCGAAGAGGGTGAGCCCACCGGCCCATTCGGCGCCAAGGCCGTTGGGGAGATTGCGACGATTCCGGTGGCGGCGGCGGTGGTCAACGCCGTCAACAGCGCTTTGGGCACCGAGCTCACGGAACTGCCGCTTTCGCCCGAGCGCGTCCTTGCGGCGATAGACTGAGAAAGCAAGCGACTGCGCCGGCTTGCTCGGCGGATCATGCATGTCGCCCAGAAGTGTGCAGCGGTTCTGGGACAACGACATGCATCAAACAAGGCTTAAAGCGCGTCGCCTGAATCCGTTTCAGCGCGACGCGCTTTAAGAGGAATTGACCACGATCGAGCCCGCGCCGATGAGCTCGAGGCAGTAAGGCACGGCGGGGAAGACAGCGCTGAGGCACACGTCGATGGAAGACGGTTTTCCGGGCAGGTTTATGATCAGCGATCGGCCGCGCACTCCGGCAGTCTGACGGGAGAGGATGGCCGTTCGCACCTGCTGCAAGCTCGCTTGCCGCATGAGTTCGCCGAAACCGGGCAACTCCTTGGTGATGACCTGCCGCATGGCTTCCGGAGTGAGGTCCCTCGGGGAGGGGCCGGTTCCGCCCGTCGTAAGGACCAGGTCGGCGCCCGCCTGGTCGCAAAGCTCGATTAGCACGTCACGGACGCTCTCCAGGCCGTCGGGAACGATGCGACGGACAAAACCACACGGCTCCGCCAGGACACTACCGAGCCAGCGCTCGATCGCAGGTCCGCCAAGATCCTCGTACTCGCCGCGGCTCGCGCGATCGGAGATGGTCACGATTGCAATCTGGGTCATTTCCGTCAGACCGGGGCGGTTACCTGCCATCCGGGCTTGGCGTGGACGTAGCCGTCGACCAGCGTGCCGGGCAGGTCGAGGCACGAAAGGGCGAAGCGGGCATCTTCGGGTTCCTCTTTGCCGTCGGCAAGTCGTCTGTAGATCCTCGCCACCTCGACCATGTCGCATGTCTGGGGGGACAAACGGAGGCGTCTGACGCCCTTTGCGGCGAGTGCGTCAGGCGCGGGGCAGAAGGCCTGAACCTGGTTGGAAAGGGTCTGCACGCCGTTGACCGCAAGAAACTGCTGGTCGTCGAGCGTATCGACCGAGAGACCGTCGGGATCCTTTTCGCATGTGAACTGGCACGAATCCTTGTGAAGGCCATGGATACGCGCGTGATAACACCGTCCGGAGAGGGCGAGCGGCAGCCGGCCGAAAGCGAAAATCTCGAACTCAGCCTCCGGACACTTCACGGACATGGCGCCGATCGCGGCAAACGACAATTCCACGGGCGGGCAGATCGTTTGCGCGCCGAGTTGGATCAGGAACTTTGCCGAAGCCTCGTTGTAAACATTCACAAACGGACCCGTGACGAAGGATTTGCCGGAACGTGACGGCAAGCCGGAGACATCGTTGATCTCCACCATCCTCTCGTCCCCGCAAAGATCCCCGACGCTTCTGCGTTCCCGAACGGTCACCGGCGCCGCCAGCGTGGACAGCACCACCTGTTTGCCGCCGCGTTCCAGCCTTTCGATGACCGCTGGCCAGACGGGGTCCGAAAACGGCATGCGTTTTCCGCAGACGACTTCACCGACGTGAACCCGGTCGAGCGGGGCGTCGTCCGCTATCCTGCGGTAAAAATCGAGGAGGCGGTCGGGAGACCAGTGGAAGAAGACAGGTCCAAGCGTCAGTGCGATTTCGGACACCGGCTATCTCCATTTCTTCTCGTAAGCGCCGGACGTCTGCCGAGACCCTTCCGACTGGCCGGCGAGAAGCCGGTCGATGTCGACGGCCTCGCCGCCCTTTTCGACCGCGTCGACGGCTTTCCTGAAGGCGCGCACGACCTCGCTTACATAGCCCTTGCCGCGCTGGCGTCCCTCGATTTTCAACGCAGTCACCCCGGCGGCCTTCAGGCCCGAAATCATCCCGCCGGCATTCAGGCTGACGGGATCCTCAAACAGGTGAGAGGTCTTGCCGCCGGCTTTGAATCTGCCCTTGCACAGGGTGGGATATCCCACCGGCTGGCCGCGCCCATACCGGTCGATCGTGAAGCCCGACAGCCGTGCCGCCGTGCCGCTCGGCTCTTCGTCGTAGCTCACCATTTCGGGTGGCGAGCAGACGCCGTTGAGATTGGGCGATTTCCCCGTCGCGTATGAAGAGAGATAGCAGCGTCCCTCGATCATCACGCAAAGGCCGCCGAAAACGAAGGCTTCGGTTTCCACGTCGATCGCACGGTTCAGAGCGGCGATCTCCTGGAGCGACAGAACCCTTGGAAGCACCACGCGCCGGATGCCGAAGGAAGCCGCGTAGAATCCGATCGCTTCCGGCGTCGCCGCGGCGGCCTGCACCGACAGATGAAGGCGGATTTGCTTGTGGTTCCTTGCCACATGGTCGAGCACGGCGAAGTCCGCGGCTATGATGGCATCCGCGCCGCTTTCCGCCGCCATGTCCGCTGCCTTTTTCCAGATATCGACATCGTCGACGCGTGCGAATGTATTGATCGCGACCAGAACCTTGCTGCCGTGGTCGTGGGCGAAGCGCACGCCCTCGGCGAGTTCGTCCCGGGAGAAGTTGAGCCCGGGGAAATTACGGGCGTTGGTTTCATCGCGAAATCCGCAATAGACCGCGTCCGCTCCCGCCTGGACGGCTGCCCTCAGCGTCGCCGGAGTTCCCGCCGGACAGACAAGTTCGATGCGTGTCGTCGTCATGCTTTCCGCGCCTCGCTTGGGCTGTTGTCGGCCAATCGCCGTGCGGCACCCAGGGCGCCGAGGACACCCGTATCGACACAACGAGCCAGGATGCCGTGCAGTCCGAGCAGGTCCGACGGACGAAGCTCGGCATCCTCTATCGTATTCCTCAAGGCGAGCACTGCTTCCGTGCGCCCACTTATCGAGATGATGCGTGTGAAGAACATCGCATCGCCGTCAAGCGTGCCGTCAAGCAGGCTCAACAGGGTCAAAAGCGGTCCCCTGATCAGCACGTCCGACCCGGCGGCCCCATCCTTGCTCACGACGCGGACGCTCGATCTTAGTCCGTCCGGGACCACGCGAAATGCGAATGCGAGGTCCACGGGATCGATGCCGAAGCAGGCCGACCGGTATTCGCCCAGGCGCTCGAAAAGGCCGGGACGCCGCCTGGCAAGCGAGCGCAAGGACAATGTCAGCAACGGGCCGGCCGGCAGCCCTGCGACCGTCGGAAACAGGTGGCGAACAAATCCTGGCAACATTGGCTCGGCGTTTTGAGGCCGCATTTTCAAGCGCTGTCCGGTCTGCGTTCGATCATGAAGATTTTACGGCCGGCTAGGCATCGCATCTCTTGCCGAGCAGCTTCGAAAAATTATCCCTGTTGGGGCAGAAATCGCGATAGTGGCTTTCGAAATCGAAGGCCTGCATATGATCGTGACATATGTGGCGATGCGGACAGGTGATGCAGGTCCGGGACATGACGTGGTCATGCGCGAACTCCAGCGTATGAAAGTCGTCGGGATCGATCCCGACCGAAAGCATCGCCAACGTGAGGAAATCCTGTGCTGCATAGGGCAGATGCATGGCGTCATCGAATTCGTTGGGCGACATGCCGATGTCGTTCAGCATGCCCCTGCATTCCTCCGGTCCAAGCGCCCAGAACTCCCTTCTCGCGGCCTTGCTCCGTCTACGATCCTTGAAAACGGCGATCGCGGACCGGCATGCTTCAAAAGTGTCGTTGATTAGGTTGCTGGCCATCTGAACTTCTCCCCGACACTGCTTCAATATCGGCCGGCCCCTCAGGTGGGCGGACCGTTGGCTTTAACGTACAGCGTGCAAACGGCCCGCTCTTTGACCTAGCGCAATGTTTTCGAGCGGCCGCCGTGAGAGAACGGCGCAGCCGACGGACCGGTCGTGCCGGATTTCGCCATGCATTATCGTCTTCTGCCCCAATTCTCCGATCTCGGCTCCTTTCTTTCGTACCTGGACGCGAGGGGCCAACTGCGAGAAATCCGCGCCCCGGTGTCGACCCGGTTCGAATTGACGGAGATACACAAGAGGGTGATCGCAGCGCAGGGGCCGGTGCTGCGCATGGCCATGCCGGTGGATGACCAGGGAGGCCGTTCGCGCTTTCCGGTCGTGGCAAACATCTTTGGGACGCGGGAGCGCGTCGCGTGGGGGCTGGGCACGGACATTCGCGGACTTGAGACTCTCGGCGCCCTGCTGGCATGGATGAGGTCCCCTCAAGTTCCGCAGAACTTGCGTCAGGCCCGCCACATGTTCTCCGCTGCGCGCGGCGCGTTGGCGGCACGCCCGAAGATCGTTTCGTCGTCAAGGATATGGAGGGATGCGGAGCCGGATTTCGCGATCCTTCCCGTCCAGACCTGCTGGCCGGAGGACGCCGGTCCTCTCATCACATGGCCGGTGGTCGTCACCCGGCCGCCGGGCGACGACGATCCCGGCAAGTACAATCTGGGCATATACCGGATGCAGGTAATCGCCCGGGACCGGGCGATCATAAGATGGCTGCCCATGCGAGGCGGTGCGGCCCACCATCGCATGTGGCAGGCGAGGGGGCTCGAGATGCCCATCGCCGTCGTCATCGGCGCGGACCCCGCGACCTTGATAGCGGCGGTGATGCCGGCGCCCGAGGGCGTATCGGAACTGTCGCTGTCTGGGATGATCAACGATCGACGGGTCGGATTGTCTCCATGCAAGAGCATAGAGCTCCATGTTCCCGCCAGTTCCGAGATCGTGCTCGAGGGCACCGTTTCACCCAACGAAACGGCGCAGGAAGGTCCCTTCGGCGACCACACCGGATACTATAACGGCGTGGAGCATTTTCCCGTCTTCAAGCTGAAGCGCATTCGCGTGAAGGACGGCGCGAACTATCTCACGACGTTCACCGGGCGCGCGCCCGACGAGCCGTCCGTCCTCGCCGAGGCGCTGCTCGACGTCTACAAGCCGCTGCTGCGACAGCAGATACCGGAAATTCTCGACGTCTGGCTGCCGCCGGAAGCCTGCTCCTACAGAATTGCGGTCATATCGATCGTCAAGAAATATGCCGGACAGGCGCGGCGCGTGATGATGGGATTCTGGTCGCTGCTGCCGCAGTTCTCGATGACCAAGATGGTCGTCGTGGTGGACGAAGACATCGACATCCGGTCGTGGTCGGACGTGATGTGGGCTGTGGCCACGCGCATGGATGTCTCGCGCGATCTGATGAAGCTGGATCGGACCCCTATCGACTCCCTCGACTTCGCGTCGCCCTTGGAAGGGCTTGGAGGGAAAATCGGATTCGACGCGACGCGCAAGATCGGGTCCGAGACGTCTCGCGAATGGGGGAAGGAGTTGAAGATGTCATCGCAGATCGTCGAAAGAGTTTCGGGGCGTTGGGCCGAGCTTTTTCCGCAACCAACCGGTTCGGCGCAGAAATGACCAAACGCATAGTAGTAGGGGTTACCGGCGCATCTGGTTCCGTGCTGGCCCTCGAGACCATACGCCAACTGGTCAGAGGTGGGGTGGAAACCCATCTCGTCACCTCAAAGAGCGCGCGAATGACCATTGCCTACGAGATCGGCGCCGACGGACTGTCTCAACTTACATCGCTCGCCAACCATACTCACTCCCACCAGGATTTGGCCGCGCCCATTGCCAGCGGCTCCTTCAGGACGGACGGCATGATCGTCGTGCCATGCTCGATGCGGACCTTGGCGGCGATGGCTCATGGCCTGGGCGACAATCTTCTTACCCGGGCGGCCGACGTCGTCCTGAAGGAACGGCGCCGGCTGGTGGTTGTGCCGCGTGAAGCACCTCTGCATGAAGGACATCTCGATGCGATGCTGAGGTTGACGCGGATGGGAGCGATCATCGCGCCGCCGGTGCCGCCATTCTATGTCAAGCCGGCTTCGATCGAAGCGATGGTCGTCGAGATGGCCGCTCGACTCGTCAACTGGGCGGGCGTGGACCCTGGCGACAAGTTGACGAGATGGGGCGAAGACAACGCCGCAACCCGTCGATCATTCTGATGGAGCGTTCAATGGGAGGAAAGGCCCGGACGAACGTTCAGGAGCAGAAGGCCGAGCCATTTGACGTGAGGCGGCTTCATCCGGTGAGGAAACAGTCGGCCGTCATGTCGATGTTCGACAGCCTCGAGCCGGGGCAGGCGTTCTCGGTGATCCTGGACTTCGATCCCCGCCGATTGAAGCGTCAGCTCGAGTCGTCCTTCGCCGGCGACTTCGTCTGGGTTTGTCTCGAGATTGGGCCACCGGAATGGCTGATCGAAATCGGGAAAAGAAAACCAGCTCAATGACCGGCCGGCTCAAGGTCTCAACTAGCGTACAATTGCGGTGAGAGCGGCAAATTGACCAAGCTGTCGCATCGAAAGCGCGCCATCCCTTGCGATCGTCGCGATGTCGTCAAAGAGAAGGGCGAAGTCGTGGTAGACACTGCTATCCCGTTCGGCCTCTCCTATCTCGTCGAGATCCTGCAAAAACAATAGAATGGCCTCGATATGCGCGCGTTGATGGCGCGCGTTGGTGAGATGCCCGCGGGCCGCCGGCCCTATCTCCAAACGGGCGAAACGGGACAACGTCTCGTCAAGCTTGGAGCGGCACCGGCAATCCAACCCCGCCTCGTCGATCAGCCCTGCCAGCCGGGCAACGGTGATCGCCATTTCCGCGGCGCTGTTTTCGGGAAGGCCGTGCTTCATCTTCTTCTTCTCCCGTCGCAGACAGGCTGCCTGGAGTCGCTGTGCAGTTGACCTGCGCCCTGAGCAGCCTGGCCGAGAAGAACGAGACCGTCCTATGCCGGGAACCAGATCGCTGAGCTGCTTCAAGAACAATCCTCAAGATAGTCGATGCTTCTGAGGGATGTTTGCGCTGGAGCAAACACCAAACCGATCCTCGCACCTATTGCGCCATACTTGTCCTTCTTGCCGGTCCGTCCAATGGCGGGCGACGCCGCAGGAGATGTACCGCCATTCCGGAGGACGGGTCGCATGAGCGCCGACGGCAACTTCAACGCCTTCAAAACGAAGCCGGCGCATTTGCCGTTTCGGCCGTTTTTTCTCGCGGCCGCGGTCGACGCCATGTTGGGCGCCGGTGGCTGGTTGCCGTCGGCGCTGGGAACACAAGCCTTCGGCGCAACCGCGATCTCTGCCGGCGATTGGCATCGCGACTTGCTCCTGTTCGGGATGGTCCCGGCAGTACTGACCGGCTTCCTGCTGACCGCGCTGCCGCGCTGGACTGGACGTCAGGCAGTGCTGCCGCGCACGACATACCTGCTCATTGTCTGGTGGGCCTGCGGCCGGTTAGCCTTCCTGTTGCTGCCACCGTCCTTCGGGCTTGCGTGTTCGGCGATCTGGATTCTCGCGCTTTTGTTGATCGCGGCCAGAGTGGTGATCGCCGGTAGGGATCGCCGCAATCTCAAGATACTGCTTCTCCTGGCTGCCTTTTTCGGCAGCAATGTACTTGTCGCGGTATCCTGCGAGGTCGAATTTGCATTGAGACTGGCGCTCGCCTCGATCATCGGCCTCGTCATCATCATCGGAGGGCGTGTCGTACCGGCCTTGACCGTGGCCTATATCGAGAGCGCCGGCGGCCGAATTGTCCTGCGCCGCTCCGCTTCCAGCGAGCACGCGGCAGCGCTGCTGACGATGTGCGCGCTTTGTCCTTGGGTCGTTGCGCCGGAGGCGCAACTCACCGGCCTTGCCTGCGCTCTTGCCGCCTTTAGCCAAGCGATCCGGGCCGCCCAATGGCAAGGCTGGCGCAGCCTGTCGTCGCCGACGGTGCTTGGCCTTCACATCGGCTACGGATGGATCGTTGCGGGTTTTGCATTCCTGGCGATCCATATCTTTGCGCCAGCGATGCTGGGCCAGGCGACCGCTGTTCATGCATGGACAATCGGCGCTATCGGGACCATGATCCTGGCCATCATGGCGAGCATGATCCGCAAGCATAGCCGTCTCGCCTTTGTGCCCTCGGCTCCTGCGACCGGGGCGCTCGCGGCGATGACCGCCTGCTGCCTGTCCCGCCTCCTGATCGAAGTGCTGCCCGGCTATGTCGGCCCGCTGGCAAGCTTTTCAGGAACTTTATGGATCATCTCGTTTGGCCTGTTTCTGACGGCCTATCGCGGGGCTTTGCTCGGAGTTGGCGTGAAATAGGCTACCAGATCCAGAAAAGCAGGACCCACCCCGCCACGGCTGGCATCATCGCCAGCCCGACCAGGAATAGGGCGAGCATTCGTCGGACCGGTTGCCGGCTGTAGATTCCCGTCACCTGCCAGCACAGAATCCCGGACCAGAAGGTCGCCATCGTCAGGACAGCAGCGCGCAGCGGATCGACGAACGGCAGCACGATTCCATCCGACCGCAACTGGCTGACGGTGAGGCCGGAAAGGCCGAGCAAGACTCCGGCGCCCGCCAAAGGAATGAGCGACTGGGCAAGATGGTGAAGCCTCTGCGTTCGCCAGGGGCCAAGGCAGCGCGCGGCCAAAGCCAGCGAGGAAACCGTCGACGCGCCGCTGGCGATGGCAGCCGCGAGCACATAGGCGACGAGCAACGCTCCGTCGAGAAGCGTCATCACGTCGCCAGGGTAATTCGTCAGGATCCACCACGGTGCCGTGGTTTCGAGCGGCCACGTCACCCCATATTCGATCAGCCGTTCAGCCGCCCATGTCTTCGCCTGCACGAACCACGGGCTGACCGACCATT
This sequence comes from Mesorhizobium sp. WSM4906, assembly GCF_029674625.1. Taxonomy (NCBI): domain Bacteria; kingdom Pseudomonadati; phylum Pseudomonadota; class Alphaproteobacteria; order Hyphomicrobiales; family Phyllobacteriaceae; genus Mesorhizobium; species Mesorhizobium sp. WSM4906. The sequence continues at coordinate 5,843,236 of NZ_CP121355.1, read as the reverse complement.
GAAACGCGCCGGCGGCGAGACCCATCAGGCCCGCCGCGATCAGGATCGTTTCCCAAGGCTTGGCGACGGCACCGGCAACATGGACGATTTCGCGATTTGGCGAGCGGCGAGCCAGACGAATTGCCCCGCGAAAGCCGCTGCAGCGCCCGCACATGTGGCAGTCGCTGGCGCCACGCATGGTCCGGATCGGCACGAGCGGCGCGCAGTTGATCGCCTTTGGCTTGGTTCCCGAAAGCTGCGAAAGCTGCCAGAGCGGCGGCTCGACACGGAAATGCAGCGGGGCGAGCTTTGCCAGCAGGCCGAAGGCGCCGCTGACCGGACAGAGATAGCGGCACCACACGCGCTTGTTGCGCCCGTAGAGAAAGCCGATCAGCGCGGCCGCCAGGGTCGAGCCGCCGAGGATCAGGAGCGTCGGAGCGGGGTACTGGTAGACGCTCGTCATCTGGCCGTACAGCGTCGTGCAGGCGAAGGCGGCGGTCGGCCAGCCGGGCCATGTCATCCAGCGCGGTATAGCCCTGCCGCGCCCGTGTCCGCTGGCAAATTCGCTTATCGCTCCTTCAGGGCAGAAGATGCCGCACCATATCCGACCGACCAGTGCGGTGCCCAGGAGCACGAGCGGCCACCAGATGCCCCAGAACACGAATTGCGCGAAGCGCGTGAAGTTGGACCACAGATAGGCCGCGTTGTCCGGAAGCGGCAGGAAGACAGGCACGATCAGGAGAACGGCGTACACGAGCACCATCGTCCATTGCACCATCCGGATCGTTGCCTGATGGCGTTGGAGCCAATCGCCGGCCTTCCGCCAGACGTCGTCGGATTGATCGGGTCGAACGGAAGGGGCGTGCCGCGGAACGATCGTTGTCGTCATGGACATGGTTGCGTGCGATGCGGGCGCGGTGAACGCAGCAGCGCAAACACGGCTATCCAGTAGATCGCATAGGCCAGAATGGTTGCGAGTTCGGGACGGGCGCGATAGCCCGTCATGTTCGCAACCAGGCCGCCCAGCCTGCCTGTATCGTCCAGCAGCCAGGACGTGTCCCAAACTGCCCTGGACAGCGGCGGGACCAGTTCCAACCCGATGGCGCGGTCGAGCGCGGTCATCAAAAGCGATCCCGCCAGGAACAACAGAAGAAATTCGCTCACCCGGAAGAAAACGGCCCAGGGAAAGCGTTTGGCGGCAATGTGGATCAGCCAGTAGGATATAGCGGCGAAGGCAAACCCGGCGGCGACGGCGGCCAGCGTTCCGGGAAGCGTCGTTTGCCTGGCGGATGCCAGGAGGCCGTAGAGGAATATGACGGTTTCGCTTCCTTCTCGCATCACCGCGACCGCCGCCAACAGGAACAGTCCCACCCAATTGCCGGCTATCAGGGCCCGCTCGGCGCCGTGCTCGAGATCTCGTTTGAGCCCTCTGCCTTGCCGGTGCATCCAGACCACCATCTGCAGTATGAGCAAGGCGGCGAGCGCGGCCATGCCGATCTGAAAATAGTCCGCCCGCTCTCCGTCGAGCAGACTCTCCAGGAACAGGATGATCCCGGCCAGGAGAAGGGCTCCGCCCAGTCCCGCGGCGACGCCGGTCCACAGGAAAGACCGCGCTGTCGCGGCTTTGGCGCCCGCGTGATGCGCCAGCCATCCTTGCAGGATACCGACAACCAGGATTGCTTCGGTGCTTTCCCGCCAGACCACGAAAGCGATCTGTCCGAACAGAGCAGTCATTGAACCGCCGGTTCCCTGGCGACAAGCGTGGCAGCCGGCATGCCGGGATGAAAATCGTCGAAGAAGCGATATTCGCCGGGATCGAGGCGTCGGATCACGACGAACGAAGCCGCCCCAGGCCCCAGCACCTTCTCCTTGCGCAACTCGATGCTTTCGAATTCCACGGGGCTGGATCCGCTATTGCGAAGCTCCAATCTGAACTGGGAGTTGGCTGGCACTTCGAGGGACCGCGGCGTGATTACCCCGTCCTTGAGGTCGACCACGAAGGTGGGGCTTTCGTCGGCGATCGCGACCGTCGCCAGCAGGCAGGCTCCGACAACAATCGCCGCCAGACCGGTAGAAGCGCTATCCATCGAATTTCCTTTGCGCGTTTCGGGCCGACATGAGACGAGGGATCTGTGTGAAGCGGGTTCCGCCTCGCTAGAGCGGTTCAGCGTTTGATAGAATCGCCAAACCGCTCTAACTTTTTGTTTTTACGCAATTCCGGGCGGAAAACCGCTGCGCACTTTTCCTGGAATTGCTCTAGTAGCCGCCTTTCTTGCCTACGCCGGCAAAGGTGAATTCATATTCGACGCGGAAGGGCGCGGGCCACGCCGCCACGCCCGTCTCCTTGTCGACATGCCTCCCGAACTGCGCGTGGCCGCCGGATGCGCCAAAGGAAATCGTGTAGTTCAGGCTGTATATGCCTGGTCCCATCAGCTTCACGTTGTCGCCATAGTGGGGGCCGTCGCTGGCGACCATGGGCATCAAAACGCCGCCGGTTTGCCGATTGTCACCGAGCTTGGTCAGCACATATTCGATTTTGAGGTTGGGGATCCAATCGCCCTCGGCGAAGCCGTTGGCATTGCCGTGCGCTGCGTGGATATCGGCCTCGAGGTGAATGTCGGAATCGGCCGCCGGCTTCATCATGTCGGCCGGCTCCATCTCGATCGGCTGCAGGTACACGGCGCCGATTTCCATGCCGTTCGTGAGCTGAGGCTTGCCGATGGGATATTCCATCGCGCAAACGCCCGAGGCGCCGGCCAGCAGGGCCACGACGGATGAGAACAAAATCAACTGACGTGACATGCCGGCCTCCTTGCTGCCGATGGCACGGACCTGTGCCTCAGAGGGTATCTCCGGATTGGCATTGAAAAACGGGTCTCGACCTGCTCCGGATCGACAGATCGATAACATGATCCTGTTTGTCTACTTATTCGCCGGATCGATCGGCTCTTTGCGCCAGCGCAAAGAGCGCGACGTTTTCTGGGCGTCGCATTCTCGAAACCAGTGACCGAGGAAAGGAAGGCAATGATTTGGATCGGATGCAGGCGGCCGAAATCGTCTGATCTCTAGACCAGAAAGTCCTCGGCGTCCGCTCCGTCAATGAGCGGGTCGGGCCTGCATGCGGCGGCAAGGCGGGATGCATCGAGAATTTCGATCGTCTGGCCGTCGACGCGGATGCCCGACGTTCCCAGGCTCGACAATGCGCGGGAAAATGACTCGCGCGTGATGCCGAGCTCGGAGGCTATGAGCGTCTTCTCGAACGGCAGAACGGCTCGGTCCGGCGTGCCTTGCCGCTTCGACAGGGCCAGGAGATAGCATCCGACACGCTGGGTCGCGGTTCTCAACTTGAGGTTCTTGATCTGACGGACCATGCGTCGAAATTGGTGCGCGAGGCTTCCGATCACGGCGTGCGCCAGCAAAGGGTCCTCGTCGACGGCCGCTCGAAACGCTGCCGCGTGAATCAACAAAAATCGCGAAGGTTCGGGCACCCGGGCCTGCATGAGATAAGGCGCACCGGTGAGGACGGCGGCGGGGATGACGAGATCCTGGGCCCGGACAGCCTCGATCAAGACTTCACGGCCCTCGGCCGATCGTCCGAACAATTGCGCGGATCCAGCCAGCACGATCAGTTGGAAGTTCGGCACGTCGCCTTGTTCGAACAGGACGGTCCCTGGGGAAACGCTGTGCACCATGACATGCCGCAGCAGTTCGCTCCGGCGGGATGCCGGCAGCCCCCGAAACAGCGGCAGTTCTTCCGGCGCCACGCCCTCATGCGTCATTTCATCCAACAAGGACTCTTCTCCGATTAGCGGCGTTTCCATCACCGCCCGCATCATCTGTGACAAATGTCACGCCGCGCCTTGATTTGGATCAATGCTGCGCGGTGCCGGCTTAGCCATGTTGGCCTCCGATCTTGAGGCCAACATGGCAAAAGGGCTGCCGACAATGAAAACGACCGTGAATGAGAAGTCCGGTCAAATCCTGGGCGCGAGCACGGCCGCATTTACGGTGTGCTTCGCGGTCTGGACCATCTTCTCCATCATTGGCATTCGCATTCGCCAGGAACTCGGCCTGAGCGAGACGCAGTTCGGCCTGCTCGTCGGCACGCCGATCCTGACGGGCTCCTTGATCAGGGTCGCGCTTGGCATCTGGACCGACCGCTACGGCGGCCGGATCGTCTTCACGGTGAACATGCTGGCGGCCGCGGTCGCGACTTTCCTTCTGTCCTATGCTCACACCTATCCGCAGATGCTGGTCGCGGCCCTCGGCGTCGGCATCGCCGGCGGTTCCTTTTCGGTCGGTGTCGCCTATGTGTCGCGCTGGTTTCCGCCGCAAAGACAAGGTACGGCGCTCGGCATCTTTGGCGCGGGCAATGTCGGTGCCGCGGTCACCAAATTTCTCGCCCCCTTCGTGCTCGTCGCCTTCGGATGGCAGGCCGTGGCGCAGGTCTGGGCAGCCGCCCTCGTCGTCATGGCCGTCATCTTCTGGCTCACGACGGACGATGATCCGGTCATCGTCGAACGCCGGCGCTCAGGCATCAAGCCGAAAAGCGCCTGGCTCGAGCTCGAGCCTCTGAAGAACGTGCAGATCTGGCGTTTCGCGCTCTACTATTTCTTCGTGTTCGGCGCCTTTGTCGCGCTCGCGCTCTGGCTGCCGCAATATCTCATCAATGTCTACGGCCTCGACATCAAGACGGCCGGCATGATCGCGGCCTTCTTCTCGGTGCCGGCGAGCCTGTTTCGCGCCTATGGCGGACACCTTTCGGACAGCTTCGGCGCGCGCCGCGTGCTCTACTGGACCTTCTTCGTCTCGGTCGTGGCGACCTTCGTCCTGTCCTATCCGCCGACCGACTACATCGTCCACGGCGTCAACGGCACGACGACCTCCTTCCACATCGAGATGGGCCTTTTCGGCTTCATCGTCACGATCTTCGTGCTCGGCTTCTTCATGGCGCTCGGCAAGGCCGCCGTCTACAAGCACATCCCGGTCTACTATCCCGACCATGTCGGTTCGGTCGGCGGGCTTGTCGGCATGATCGGCGGCCTGGGCGGCTTCGTGCTGCCGATCCTGTTCGGCTTGCTGCTCGACCTGACCGGCCTCTGGACGAGCTGCTTCATGGCGCTCTTCCTGCTGGTCTCCGGCGCGCTGCTCTGGATGCATATGGCCATCCGCCAGATGGAACGCGGAACTGTCGGCGAGGCTCTCGCCAAGCTGCCGCCTTTCCCCGAAATGCAGCAAATGCCGGAGCCTGTGGCAAAGACCCGGACGGGCGCCCTTACCGACTGGCGTCCGGAGGATAAGACCTTCTGGGCTGAAACCGGCCGCCGCATCGCGAAGCGCAACCTGTGGCTTTCGATCCCGGCGCTGCTGCTTTCCTTCGCCATCTGGCAGGTGTGGTCGGTCGTCGTCGCCAAGCTTCCGCTCGTCGGTTTCACCTTCACCACTGATCAGCTCTTCTGGCTCGCCGCTCTGCCCGGAATCTCCGGGGCGACGCTGCGCATCTTCTATTCCTTCATGGTGCCGATCTTCGGCGGCAGGCTCTGGACGACGCTGACGACCTGGTCGCTCATCATACCGGCTGTCGGCATCGGCTATGCGGTGCAGAACCCCGACACGCCTTATGTCGTGCTGTTGATCCTGGCGCTGCTCTGCGGCTTCGGCGGCGGCAACTTCGCCTCCTCCATGGCCAACATCTCCTTCTTCTTCCCGAAGACGGAGAAGGGAAATGCTCTCGCGCTCAACGCCGGCCTCGGCAATCTCGGTGTCAGCGTCGTCCAGTTCGTCGTGCCGCTGGCGATCACCACCGGGATATTCGGCTGGCTCGGCGGCGATCCGGCCATGGTCAAGGGGCCGACCGGCGATGCGCCGCTCTGGCTGCAGAATGCCGGCTTCGTCTTCGTCCCGTTCATCATAGTCTCGGCCTTCGCGAGCTGGTTCGGCATGAACGACATCGCTTCGGCCAAGGCATCCTTCAGCGAGCAGGCCGTGATCTTCCAGCGCCGTCACAACTGGATCATGTGCTGGCTGTACACGGGCACCTTCGGATCCTTCATCGGGTATTCGGCCGGCTTCCCGCTGCTCACCAAGATGCTGTTTCCGGACGTCAACGCGCTCCAGTTCGCCTTCCTCGGCCCGCTCGTCGGCGCCCTCTCGCGTTCAGGTTCCGGCTGGCTTGCGGATAAATACGGCGGCGCGCGCGTCACCTTCTCGGCCTTCGTGCTGATGATCGCAGGCGTCGCCGGAGTCTTGTGGTTCATCGGCATCAAGGATCAGCCGGGCGCGTTCTTCGGCTTCTTCGCGGCCTTCCTGCTCCTGTTCTTCGCCACCGGCGTCGGCAACGCCTCCACCTTCCAGATGATCCCGGTGATCATGGCCAAGGAGATGGGCCGCCTGTTGCCCAAGGCCAACGCCGAAGTGCGTCGCCAGCAGGCGGAGAAGGAGTCCGCAGCCATTACCGGCTTCACCTCGGCGATCGCGGCCTTCGGCGCGTTCTTCATCCCGAAGAGCTACGGCACCTCGATCGCGCTCACGGGCTCGCCGAACGCCGCGCTATGGGCCTTCCTTCTGTTCTACGTGAGCTGTCTGGCCATCACCTGGGCTGTCTATACCCGCAAGGGCGGCCTTCTCCATGACATCGAGCGCGCCAAGCGCGGCGCGCCCGTCCATCCGGCCGCAGCCGAATAACCAGGGACAAAGCAATGTCGCATTTTCTCGACCGGCTAACCTTCTTTCGCAAGACCGTCGACAGTTTCTCCGACGGCCACGGGATCGTGACCAATGAGGATCGCTCCTGGGAAGACGGCTACCGCAAGCGCTGGCAGCACGACAAGATCGTGCGCTCCACCCATGGTGTGAATTGCACCGGCTCCTGCTCGTGGAAGATCTACGTCAAGGGCGGCATCGTCACTTGGGAGACGCAGCAGACCGACTATCCGCGCACGCGGCCCGATCTGCCCAATCACGAGCCTCGCGGCTGCGCGCGCGGCGCCTCCTACAGCTGGTATCTATATTCCGGCGCCCGGGTGAAATACCCGATGATCCGCGGCCGGCTGTTGAAGTTGTGGCGGGCCGCCCGCGCCAAGATGACGCCCGTCGCGGCCTGGGCCTCGATCGTGGAGGATGCGAACAAGCGCCAATCCTACATCTCGATCCGCGGCCATGGCGGCTTCGTGCGCGCCACCTGGGACGAGGTGAACGAGCTCGTTGCAGCCGCCAATGCCTACACCGCCCGCAAGCACGGCCCGGACCGCATTATCGGCTTCTCGCCGATCCCGGCCATGTCGATGGTGTCCTATGCGGCCGGCTCGCGCTATCTGTCGCTGCTCGGCGGCGTGTGCATGTCGTTCTACGACTGGTACTGCGACCTGCCGCCGGCAAGCCCGCAGACCTGGGGCGAGCAGACCGACGTTCCTGAAAGCGCCGACTGGTACAATGCCGGCTTCATCATCGTCTGGGGATCCAACGTGCCGCAGACGCGCACGCCTGACGCGCATTTCTATACCGAGGTGCGCTACAAGGGCACCAAGAGCGCCGTCGTCTCGCCGGATTATGCCGAGGCGACGAAGTTCGCCGACATCTGGCTCAATCCGAAGCAGGGAACCGACGCCGCGCTGGCGCTCGCCATGGGCCACGTCATCCTGCGCGAATACCACCTCGACCGCAGCGTCGCCTATTTCGACGACTATGCCCGACGCTACACCGACATGCCCTTCCTGGTGCGGCTTGCGGAGCGCGACGGCAGGTTCGTCCCCGAGCGCCTGCTGCGCGCCTCCGAGATCAGGGGAGCCCTCGGCGAAAAGAACAATCCGCAATGGAAGACGGTCGCCATCGACGAGGCGAAGGACGCGTTGGTGGCGCCTCTCGGATCGGCCGGCTACCGCTGGGGCGAGCACGGAAAGTGGAATCTCGAGGAAAAGGACGGCAAGGGGCGGGATGTTCGGCTGAAGCTCACCCTTGCCGGCGACGGCGCCGACATCGCGGCCGTCGATTTTCCGTATTTCGGCGGCCGCGCGAGCGAGCATTTCGTGGCCACCGAGCACGGCGAGATCCTGACCCGCAACATCCCGGTCCGCACGGTAAAGACCATCGACGGGCCGGTGAAGGTCGCGACGGTCTACGACCTGCTCATGGCCAACTACGGCCTCGACCGCGGCTTCGGCGGCGCCAATGTCGCCTCTTCCTATGACGACGACGTGCCGTTCACGCCCGCCTGGGCCGAGCGCATCACCGGGGTGAAGCGCGACGCCATCGTCACCGTGGCGCGCGAGTTCGCCACCAATGCCGAAAAGACCAACGGGCGCTCGATGGTGATCCTGGGTGCTGGCCTCAACCACTGGTATCACATGGACATGAATTACCGGGGGATCATCAACCTCCTGGTGTTCTGCGGCGCCATCGGCCAATCCGGCGGTGGCTGGTCGCATTATGTCGGCCAGGAAAAGCTGCGGCCGCAGACCGGCTGGACGCCGCTCGCCTTCGCGCTCGACTGGGCGCGGCCCCCGCGCCACCAGAACTCGACGTCCTTCTTCTACGCGCACACGGACCAATGGCGATACGAGACCCTGACGGCGGCGGAGATCCTGTCGCCGACAGCGCCCGAAGGGGACTGGAACCAGAGCTTCATCGACTACAATGTTCGCGCTGAGCGCATGGGCTGGCTGCCTTCCGCGCCGCAGATGAAGCAGAATCCCCTCGACATCGCCAAGTGCGCCTCGGCGGCTGGCCTCGAGGTCAAGGACTATGTGGCGAAAGCGCTGAAGTCGGGCGAGCTCGACCTCGCCTGCGAGGACCCGGACGATCCGGCCAATTGGCCACGCAACATGTTCGTGTGGCGCTCCAACATCCTCGGCTCCTCCGGCAAGGGCCACGAATACTTCCTGAAGCACCTGCTCGGCACCAGGCACGGCGTCATGGGTAAGGATCTCGGCGCCGAAGGCAAGGTGCGCAACAAGGAGGTCGTCTGGCACGACGAGGCGCCGCAGGGAAAGCTCGATCTTCTGGTCACGCTCGACTTCCGCATGTCGACGACCTGCGTCTACTCCGACATCGTGCTGCCGACCGCGACCTGGTACGAGAAGAACGATCTCAACACCTCCGACATGCATCCCTTCATCCATCCGCTGTCGGCGGCGGTGGACCCTGCCTGGGAAGCGCGCTCGGACTGGGATATCTACAAGGGCCTTGCCAGGGCCTTTTCCAAGGTCGCGCCGGAGGTGCTGGGCGTGGAGAAGGACGTCGTCCTCACTCCCATCCAGCACGACACACCCGGCGAGATCGCCCAGCCCTTCGATGTCGCCGACTGGAAGCGCGGCGAGATCGAACCGCTCCCCGGCAAGACGATGCCGGCCGTCAGCGTCGTCACGCGCGACTATCCGAACCTCTACGCCCGCTTTACCGCGCTCGGCCCGCTGATGACCGAGATCGGCAATGGCGGCAAGGGCATCGGCTGGGACACGGCGCATGAGGTCGAGGCGCTCGGCGCGCTCAACGGCGTCCAGGCCGCCGGCTCCGCCAAGGGGCTGCCGAGGATCGAGACGGACATCGACGCCACCGAAGTCATCCTGATGCTCGCGCCCGAAACCAATGGCGAGGTCGCGGTCAAGGCCTGGGAGGCGCTCTCCAAGGCGACCGGCCGCGACCACGCCCATCTCGCCATCCCGAAGGAAGACGAGAAGATCCGTTTCCGCGACGTTCAGGCCCAGCCGCGCAAGATCATCTCCTCGCCGACCTGGTCCGGCATCGAGAGCGAGAAGGTCTGCTACAATGCCGGCTATACGAACGTCCACGAACTGATCCCGTGGCGCACCCTGACCGGGCGCCAGCAGCTCTATCAGGATCATCTGTGGATGCGGGCCTTCGGCGAAGGCTTAATCACCTGGAAGCCGCCGGTCGACCTCAAGACGATTCCCGCCGTCAAGGGGCTGAGGCCCAACGGCAACAAGGAAATCGTCCTCAACTTCATCACGCCCCACCAGAAATGGGGCATCCACTCCACCTACAGCGACAATCTCCTGATGCTGACGCTCAATCGCGGCGGTCCGGTCGTGTGGATTTCGGAGACCGACGCCAAGGCCGCGGACATAGTCGACAACGACTGGGTCGAGGTCTTCAACGCCAACGGAGCGCTAACGGCCCGCGCCGTCGTCTCCCAGCGCGTCAAGCAGGGCATGATGCTGATGTATCACGCGCAGGAGAAGATCGTGAACACGCCGGGCTCCGAACTGACCGGCAACCGCGGCGGCATCCACAATTCGGTGACGCGCACGGTGCTCAAGCCGACGCACATGATCGGCGGCTATGTCCACCAGTCCTACGGCTTCAACTACTACGGAACCGTGGGCTCCAACCGCGACGAGTTCATCGTGGTCCGCAAGATGGCGGCCGTCGACTGGCTCGAGGAACCCTTGCAAGCCAATGCTCCCAGGGAGGCAGCAGAATGAAGATCCGCGCTCAGATCGCGATGGTGCTGAACCTCGACAAATGCATCGGGTGTCACACCTGCTCGGTTACCTGCAAGAACGTCTGGACCAACCGGGAAGGCGTCGAATACGCATGGTTCAACAATGTCGAGACCAAGCCGGGCGTCGGCTATCCCAGGGAGTGGGAGAACCAGCAGAAATGGAACGGCGGCTGGCGCCGCAAGAAGAATGGCAGGATCGAGCCGAAGATGGGCGCCAAGTGGCGCATCCTTGCCAACATCTTCGCGAACCCTGATTTGCCGGAGATCGACGACTATTACGAGCCGTTCACTTTCGACTACGAACACCTGCACACGGCGAAGGAATCGAAGGCTTTCCCCACGGCCCGCCCGCGCTCGGCCATCACTGGCGAGCGCATGGAAAAGATCGAATGGGGTCCGAACTGGGAGGAGATCCTCGGCGGCGAGTTCGAGAAGCGGTCGAAGGACGTGAACTTCGAGGGCGTCCAGAAGGACATCTACGGCCAGTTCGAAAACACCTTCATGATGTACCTGCCGAGGCTTTGCGAGCACTGCCTCAACCCGGCTTGCGCGGCGGTGTGCCCGTCGGGAGCCATCTATAAACGCGAGGAGGACGGCATCGTCCTGATCGATCAGGACAAGTGCCGCGGCTGGCGCATGTGTGTCTCCGGCTGCCCCTACAAGAAGATCTACTACAACTGGTCGTCGGGCAAATCGGAGAAGTGCATCTTCTGCTTCCCGCGCATCGAGGCGGGGCAGCCGACCGTTTGTTCGGAGACCTGCGTCGGGCGCATCCGCTATCTCGGCGTGATCCTCTACGACGCCGACCGCATCGAGGCGGCCGCCAGCACGCCGCGGGAGAAAGACCTCTATCAGGCGCAGCTCGACGTTTTCCTCGATCCGAACGATCCGGCCGTCATCGCCCAGGCCCGTGCCGACGGGATTCCCGACAACTGGCTGGAGGCGGCCAAATTGTCGCCGGTCTGGAAGATGGCGATGGAGTGGAAGATCGCCTTTCCGCTGCACCCTGAGTACCGCACCCTGCCGATGGTCTGGTACGTGCCGCCGCTCTCGCCCATCCAGTCGGCCGCGGCGGCCGGCAAGATGGGGCTGGACGGCGACATGCCCGACGTGCGCAGCCTGCGCATCCCGCTCCAGTATCTCGCCAATCTGCTGACGGCGGGCAATGAGGAACCCGTTGCCCTTGCGCTCGAACGCATGCTGGCGATGCGAAGCTATATGCGGGCAAAGACGATCGACGGCCGCCTCGACGAGTCGATCGCTGCGCGGGTCGGCCTGACCGGCTCGGCCATCGACGAAATGTACAAGGTGATGGCGATCGCCAATTACGAGGATCGTTTCGTCATCCCGACGTCGCACCGCGAATGGAGCGAGGACGCCCAGGACATGCGCGGCTCTTGCGGCTTCTCCTTCGGCAATGGCTGCTCGGGCGGTTCCACGGAGACCAACCTCTTCGGCACTAGGCAGACCAAGCGGCCGACAAACCCGATGGAGATCGCGTGATGGTGGCGCCGCTCTCGAACAGGACCTTCAAGGCGCTCTCGGCGCTCCTTTCCTATCCAACCGAGGAGCTTTGCGCGGCGATCCCGGAAATCGCCGCGGCGATCGCGGCCGAGGGATTGGTATCGGACGAAGCAGGCAAGCACCTGCAGCTCCTGCTTGCCGATCTGGCCACGCTCGACCTTTACGATCTCCAGGAGCGTTACGTCGAGTTGTTCGACAAGACGCGCCGTCACTCGCTGCACCTCTTCGAGCACATCCATGGCGAGAGCCGCGATCGCGGCCAGGCGATGGTCGATCTGGTCGAACATTACCGGCGTGGCGGGCTTCTCGTCGCGGCAAACGAATTGCCCGACTTCATCCCGCTTTTCCTCGAGTTCCTCTCAGCCCGTCCCTTTGAGGAGGCGCGCGGCCTGCTCGATGAAACCGCCCACATCTTCTCGCTGCTGGAAGAGCGGCTCGCTAAGCGCAACGCAGGCTATGCCGCCGTGTTCACGGCACTACGCTCGATTGCCAGCGTGCCTGCCGTGGTCGCCGCCGCCGCCGAAATCGGCGAGCCCGACGACCTGGCGGCCATCGATGCCGCCTGGGAAGAGACCGCCGTGGCATTCGGTCCCGGAAATGCGACCGCCGGCTGTTCCGTCGACCGGCTGAGAATCCAGATGCGCGCCGCCAATCGCGATGCGCGCAACAATGCGGCCTGACGGAGGGAAGCTATGTCCGACACAATCAACGACGCGCTCTTTGGCTGGTATCCCTATTTCTGCCTGACGATCTTCCTGCTCGGCAGCCTGATCCGCTTCGATCGCGAGCAGTACACCTGGAAGACGGGCTCCTCCCAGCTGCTGCGGCGGCGCCAGCTCCGCTGGGGCTCCAATCTCTTCCATGTGGGTATACTGGTGATCTTCGGCGGTCATTTCGTCGGCCTGCTGACGCCTATCTGGGTCTTCGATGCGCTCGGCGTTTCCCACAGCTTCAAGCAGGGTCTTGCCATCACCGCCGGCGGAATCGCCGGTGTTGCCTGCTTCATCGGCATATCGCTTCTTGCCCATCGCCGGCTGTTCGATCCGCGCATCCGCAACACCTCGGCGCCCGGCGACATCGCGATTTTGTTGTTGCTCTGGCTGCAGCTCACGCTTGGCCTTTCAACCATCTTCGTCTCGCTCGGTCACATGGACGGCCACGAGATGGTGAAATTCATGAACTGGGCGCAGGGCATTCTCACCTTGCAGCCGGCGGCCGCGGCCTATGTCGCCGACGTCAACCCGATCTTCAAGGCGCATCTCCTGCTCGGCATGACGATCTTCCTGGTCTTCCCGTTCACCAGGCTGGTTCATGTCTGGAGCGCGCCGGTCTGGTATCTCGGCCGCCCAGGTTACCAGGTCGTGCGCACACGCTTCGCGACCCGCCGGCAGCCCGCACCGGCGCCTGCGGTGCGGTCGTCCGCGCCGGTGCGGCGGCCCGCTGCCGCTCCCTCCCACCAGCCTGCGGAGTAGACCATGGCCGCGCTCGTCATCGATCACTCGGCCGGCCGCAAATCGTCCGAACATCCGCACGAACACCGGCCTGCGGCTCCCGACACGGCGCCGTCCCGCGAGCGCGTGGCGATGCCGCTGGTGACCGTCAACGGAGTGGCGATATCGCGCAAGGCGATCGCCGCCGAGGTGCAGAACTTTCCCGCCCGCAATCCCGGCGAGGGCTGGCGTGCCGCGACCCGTGCGCTCGTCATCCGCGAGTTGCTCCTGCAGGAGGCGCGGCGTCTCGGTATCGCCGCCGAGCAGAGGACCGACCAGGATGGGCGCAGGGAGACCATCGAAGACGCGCTGGTGCGCGGCCTGATCGAGCGCGAGGTCCGCGTTCCCGAGGCGGACGAGGAGATGCTGCGGCGCTTCTACGAGAACAATCTTCGCCGCTTCGTGACGCCGCCGCTCTATGAGGCCGACCACATTCTCGTAACTGCCCGCCGCGATGATCGCGAGGCCTTTGCCGCCGCGCGTGAAAAGGCGCTGTCGCTCAGGTCCAGCCTTGCGGCGGCGCCCGAGCGTTTCGCGGTGCTGGCGCGCGACTGTTCGGATTGTCCGTCGGGAGCCCTTGGCGGCAGCCTCGGCCAGATCGGGCCGGGCGACACGACGCCGGAATTCGAGGCCGCTCTCGGCGATCTCGCACCGGGTGAGATTTCTTCGCCGGTGGAAACGCGTTACGGCGTCCACCTCATCCGCCTGACGCGGCGCATCGATGGCCGCCAGCTTCCGTTCGAGGCCGTGCGGGAACGCATCGCGTCCTACCTGGCCGAGCACGTCAGCAGGCAGGCGACGGCGCAATACGTCTCCCTCCTTGTCGGCCGGGCGGACATCGGCGGCATTGTCATAGACGGCGCTTCCTCGCCGCTGGTGCAGTGAGGCGGATGCGATGCTCGGAGATGTCATTGCCTCGCTGGAGGACCCGAAAGCGGCCATGGCAATCGTTGCCGCTTTCGAAGAGCCGGCCTTGGCCGCGCGGCTGACCGCCGCTGCCGATCAGTCCGGTCGTTCGCCGGCCGATATCGTCGGCTCGGCCGTTCGCAATTTCGTGGACACCGCATCCGACGATCTTTGGACGCAACTCATCGGGATCATGAACCGTGCGCAGGATCCGGGTCTTGCGGCCATGCGCGCGATTCTCGAAAAGACGCTGCCGGGCGCCGAGGCATGACCGCGCCGGCAATACTGCCCGACAGTTGCTTCTGCGCGAGCGCAGGTGCGGTGCCCTTCGAGACGGCGCGAAGCGTGGCCTTGGGCGCCGCCTCGCTGGTCTCAGCGCATAAGACCGATCCGGTCGTCTGCTGCACGGCAGACAAATTCAAACTGAAGGAGAACCCCATGCAGGGCATTCGTCCCGACTGTCCCATCACCGCGATCGTCTATTCGAACGGTTCGGAGTTCGAGGCATTCCTGCGGGAAGTTACTGCCATCATGGCCGAGCGGGGCATGCGCTTGGCTGGCCTTGTCCAGCTAAGCGAACCGAAACCGGATCGCGTGAAATGCGACATGCATCTGCGGGATCTCGCGACAGGCCAGCTCCACGGCATATCCGACGATCGAGGTCCCCATGCCCGAGGCTGTGTTTTGAATATCGATCGGCTGCTCGGCGCTTGTGAAGCCGCGGCAGCGGGATTGTGCGGTCAGACCGATCTGCTGGTTCTCTGCAAATTCGGAAAGACCGAGGCCGAAGGGGGTGGCTTCAGGGCTCTGATCGCCAAGGCGCTCGAGCTTTCCGTACCCGTGCTGATCGGCGTTCCTGTCGTCAATCTTGCGCCGTTCCGCGAATTTGCAGCCGACCTCGCCCGGGAAATCGAACTGTCTCATCTTTCGTCCGATCGGTTCGCGGCCGTGGAGCGTCTGCTCCGCGGTAGCTCGATGCGTGATCCCAACCAATCCCAGGATGGGAGAATGGCCGGTGCCGAGGTGGCTTGAGATCATTCTGCGCTCCATCGTTGCCGGCGGAGCTGCGGGCGCTTGTGCGGCCGTCGTCAATTTGACCGGCGGCCCGTCGGTTTTGATTTCTTTGGCCGCGATCCTGATAGTGTTCGGCGTCTCCGGCGATTTCCGCCAGGGCTAAACACTTCACTGGCTTGCTCGGGGTTACCCAGCCTGCGGTGCTTCACCGGCAGGCGGGTCACCGCGCAGCGCTACGTAGATCGCCGGGATGACGAGCACGGTCAGCAGCGTCGAGGAGGCGAGGCCGAACAGCAGGGATATGGCGAGACCCTGGAAGATCGGATCGGTCAGGATCACCGCGGCGCCGATCATCGCGGCGAGCGCGGTGAGCAGGATCGGCTTGAAGCGGATCGCTCCGGCCTTGAGCAGCACGCCGACGAGCGGGTCGTCGGGCCCTCTGGCGTGCCGGATGAAATCCACCAGCAGGATCGAGTTGCGCACGATGATGCCGGCAAGCGCAATGAACCCGATCATCGAGGTTGCCGTGAAGGGCGCGGCGAAGGCCCAGTGGCCGAGCATGATGCCGATCAGCGTCAGCGGGATCGGGGTCAGGATGACCAGCGGCAGCTTGAACGATCCGAACTGCGCGACGACCAGGATGTAGATGCCGAGGATAGCCACCATGAAGGCGGCACCCATGTCGCGGAACGTCACCCAGGTCACCTCCCACTCGCCGTCCCACAATAAAGTGGGCTTGGATTCGTCGTCCGGCTGGCCGTGCAGCGCGATCGCCGGTTTGGGCACGTTGCCCCAGTCCGCCTTGGCGATCGCGTCATCCACGGCGAGCATGCCATAGACCGGCGCCTCGAACGCGCCGGCCAGTTCGCCCATCACCATCTCGGCCGGGCGCCCGTTGTGGCGGAAGATCGGGTAGGAGGCCGGCTCCCGGCTCACCCGCACGACGTCGCCAAGCTCGACAACGTCGCGCGCGCCGGGCAGCGCGTTTGCTGCCACCGGCGTTGCCAGGGCGCGCTGGTCGGCCACGCCGTTTGTCTTGGACAAGGCCATGCGGATCGGGATCGGCAGGCGTCCGCCGCCCCGGTGCGAGTAGCCGACCGTGGTGCCGCCGTAGAGATAGCTCAGCGTGTCGTACACGTCCGCTTGCTCGACCTTGTAGTATTCCAGGTTGTCCTGGTCGATCGAAAGCCGCAGCCGTTCCGGCTGGTTGTGGAAGCTGTCGTCGACGTCGACGATGAACGGGACGCTGGCGAAGGTCTCGCGCACCTTGGCCGCGACCGCACGGCGGGTCTCGGCGTCCGGGCCGTAGATTTCGGCCAGCAGCGTGCCGAGAACCGGGGGCCCCGGCGGCGGCTCGACCACCTTCAGCACCGTGCCCGCCGGCATCACCATTCCCTTCAAGTGATCGCGCAAGTCGAGCGCAACGGCATGGCTGGCGCGGCTGCGCTCGCCCTTGGGAAGCAGGTTGACGGCAATGTCGCCCTGTTCAGGGCTCGATCGCAGGTAGTAGTGGCGCACCAGGCCGTTGAAGTTGAAAGGCGCGGCGGCGCCTGCGTAGGTCTGGAACGAAACCACTTCCGGCACCGAGGCCAGCCGGTTCACGGCGGCTTGCAGCAGCCGGTCGGTATCCTCGACCGATGAGCCCTTGGGCAGGTCCGCCACGATCTGGAGCTCGGTCTTGTTGTCGAAGGGCAGAAGCTTGACCGTCACATGCTTGGTGTAGATCAGCGCCATGGACCCGATCGTGGCGACGCCCACGAGCAAAAGGAAGGCCCACGCCCGGAACCGCGACTTCAAGATCGGCCGCGCCACCGCGACATAGATGCGCCCCAGCACGCCGCCATGCGCGCTGCCGGCACGGCCATGCGCGCCGGCCTGATCCTTGCCGCCGAGCTTCATCATCAGCCATGGCGTCAGCATCACCGCGACGAAGAAGGAGAACAGCATTGCGGCCGAGGCGTTGGCCGGGATCGGGCTCATATAGGGACCCATGAGGCCGGAAACGAACAGCATGGGAAGCAGCGCCGCCACCACGGTCAGCGTCGCCACGATGGTGGGATTGCCGACCTCGGCGACCGCGTCGATCGCCGCCTGGGTGCGCGAACGTCCATCGTCCATCGCCCAGTGGCGCGCGATGTTCTCGATGATCACGATCGCGTCGTCGACGAGGATGCCGATGGAGAAGATCAGCGCGAACAGGCTGACGCGGTTCAGCGTGTAGCCCATGACGCGCGATGCGAACATGGTCAGCAGGATCGTCGTGGGTATCACCACGGCCACCACCAGAGCTTCCCGCCAACCGATTGCGACGGCGACCAGGAGAACGATGGAGACGGTCGCCAAGCCGAGATGGAAGAGCAATTCGTTGGCCTTCTCATTGGCCGTTTCGCCATAGTTGCGCGTCACGGCCATCTCGACGTCCTTGGGGAAAATCTGGCCGCGCACCTGATCTAGGCGCTTGACGATCGTATTGGCGATGACGACCGCATTGGTACCCGGTCGCTTCGCGATCGCCACCGACACGGCCGGCGTGCGTTCGAGACCTTTGTCGGATTTGACGATGTCGGTGACGCGGTTCTCCGCCGGCGACGTCGCGAGCACGATGCTGGCGACGTCGCGGATATAGACCGGCCGGCCGTCGCGAGCGGTCAGCAAAAGGTTGCCGATATCGGACAAAGCCTGCAGCGTCTGGCCGGCCACCAGCACCCGCTGGTTGCTCTGGTCGCGCACCGTGCCGATCTGGAAGGAACGGTTGGCGCCCGCGATCTTGCCCGTCAACTGCTGCAGCGTGATGCCGTAGAGCGAGAGCTTTTCCGGATCCGGTTCGACCTGGATCTCTTCCGGCTGCTCCCCGACTATGTAGGTGAGGCCGATATCGGGAAGCTTTGCGACCTCGACCTGCAGTTCATGCGCAAGGCGCGTCAGATCCGCAGAGGAGTAGCGCGTCGCTGCCTGTCGCGCCGGCGTCAGCGTCACCACCACGATGGCGACGTCATCAATGCCGCGCCCGACGATCAGCGGCTCCGGGATCCCGACGGGGATGCGATCCATGTTGGCGCGGACCTTGTCGTGGACACGCAGGATCGCGGCATCCGAGCTGGTGCCGACCTTGAAGCGCGCGGTCACCAGCGCGCCGTCATCCGTGGTCTGCGAGTAGACGTGCTCCACGCCGTCTATGCCCTTGATGATCGTCTCCAGCGGCTCGGTCACGAGCTTGACGGCATCCTCGGCCTTCAGGCCGTTGGCGGACACGTGGATGTCGACCATGGGTACGGAGATCTGCGGTTCCTCCTCACGCGGCAGAGTGACCAGGGCCACAAGCCCGAGCGCCAGCGCGGCCAGCAGGAACAGAGGCGTCAGCGGCGATGCGATGAAGGAACGGGTAAGCCAGCCGGCGATGCCGAGTTTCATGGCAGGACGACCTTGTCGCCATCGGCAAGACCACTCAGGATCTCGACGCGAGGCTGGCCGGCGTCCTGGAATTCCCCGCCCAGCACGACCGCGACCTCGAGCGGGCCGTCCGCCGTCTCGACCGTGACGTAGTCTATGCCGTGGATGGTCCTGAGTGCCTCCGGCGGGACACCCAGCATGGTCCGTTTGGCAACCGGTATGGAAACGAGCGTGCGCTCATTGACGAAATAGGTCCCGATATCGACGACTTCGACGTCGGCAATCACGCGGCCATTCTCGATCTCGGGGTAGACCTTGGCGATCCGTCCCTCGCTGGCCTTGACGAAGCCGGCATTGGTACCCGTGCCGCGTTCGCCGATGTCGACGCGGGCGCCTTCCGTTATTTCGACGGCGTGCCGTTCCGGCAAGGACAGTCGCAGATAGTATTGGCCCGACGCCACCCGTGCGACGGGTTCGCCCGCCATGACCACCGAGCCGGCGGCCACCGGTACCGTCAGCACCCGGCCGTCGGCCGGAGCCAGGACATCGCCTTCCCTGGTGCTTTGCTCGATGACCGCCTTCTCGGCAATCGCAGCCGCCAGCTGGTTCGTGACGACATCGAACTGCGTCTTGGCGGCGTCGACCCGGCTTTGAGCGGCGGCACCCTTGGCGAGCAGGTCCTGCGCGCGCTGCAGATCGGTGCGGGCGCTGTCGAGTTGCGAATTCAGCGCCGCGATCTTGGCGTCGGCGGCTCTGAGCTGCAGTGCGAGCTTGTCGTCGACGACCGTGGCAATCACGTCGCCCTTGCTTACCTCAGCGCCCTCCGAGACGCGGACGGACGCGACGGTTCCCGAAATCCTCGCCCTGGCCGGCAGGATGGTGCGGCTCTCCACCTGTCCATACACAGCCTTCATCTCGGTGACGGCCGCGGCCTTGACTGTGAAATCGGCGGCGCGTGCATCGACCGCGACAAGGCCGGCGGCGCCGATCAGAACAATGCTCGCGAGGGCCGATCGTATGGTTGTCATTATGCTTGTCTCGTCGATTGAAATGGGTCGGGAGCGACTGGGCCGCCTCCCGACAGCGGCCAATTGCTCGCAATGACGTGCCGCTATTTGAACGCCACGCCCGGCTTGCAGCCGAGCTTCTTGAAGACCATCGCCGCCGGGCAGAAGCCCGTGACCGAGGCCTGCACCATGTTGAGCCCGGCGAATGCGGTCAGCAGGAACCAGTAGGGCGAATAGTAGATGCCGAGCGCGAGCGATATCAGCACCATGAAGCCCGCGAACATGAGAACTGCCCTGTCTATCGTCATGACCTTTTTCTCCTGGAAACCGCCGTGCCTATTCGGCCGGCTCGATGTGGATGGCCTTGAGTTTCTTGATGCCGAGAACGTCGAGCGCCAGCCCCTCATAGAAGGTCTCGCTCTTTCCCTGCCGCACCTTGTGGAGGAAGTATTTCTCGAACCCGACCTTCGCCGCGTGAACCCACTTGCCCTGCGAGGACCAGTTGACGTTGCGGGGAGGGATCTGCGGCTGCGCGACGAAGGCTATGCCTTCATCGCCGAAATCGGCGAGGCAGACCGCATTCCATGTCGCGACGGCCCTCGGCTCCTCGCCGCGCAGAAGCGCGCCGATGTTCTCGGCGGTGGCCGTGACCATGGATTCGATCATGAAACCCGTCTTCGGCACGCCCACGGGAAGCGGTGTCTTGCCGACCGGCGGAATGGCGACGCAGACGCCGATGGCGAAGACGTTCGGATAGGTCTGGTTGCGCTGATGCTTGTCGATGGTGACGAAGCCGCGTGGATTGACCATGCCCTCGACACCCATCACCGCCGGCACGCCGCGGAAAGCCGGCAGCATCATCGAGAAGGCGAAGGGAAGGTCATGCTTGGCCTTGGTCGTCCCATCGTCGTTGACTTCCTCGACATGCATCACGCCGGCGTCGACCGAAGCCACCTTGGCGTTGGTGACCCACTTGATGTGGCGATCGCGCATGGCGCTCTCGAGCAGGCCCTTGGTGTCGCCGACTCCGTCGAGGCCGAGATGGCCGATATAGGGTTCCGGCGTCACGAAGGTCATCGGCACGCGGTCGCGCACCCTGGCCTTGCGCAGCGCGGTGTCCAGGATGAAGGCGAATTCATAGGCCGGGCCGTAGCAGGATGCGCCCTGGACCGCGCCCACGACTATAGGACCTGGCTTGCGGACCAATTCGTCGAACCTCGCCCGCGCGGCGACGGCATGATCGATCTGGCAAATGGATTGGGTGTGTCCGGCAGGTCCGAGACCTGGCACCTCGTCGAAGGCAAGATCCGGGCCGGTCGCGATGATCAGATAGTCGTAATCGACGAAGGAGCCGTCGTTGAGCTCGACGCGGTTTTCCTTCGCATGCACCTTCTTCGCGCCCTCGGGACGTAGCGCGATGCCGCGCCTTTTGAAGGTGTCCGCCAGATCGACGGTGACGTCCTTGCGCTCCCGCCAGCCGACGGCCACCCAGGGATTGGAAGGCACAAAGGAATAGGACGTGCCGAGGGTGACGACGGTCAGCCGATCCTCGCCGCGCAGCTTGTCGCGCATTTCATACGCCATGATCGTGCCGCCGAGACCTGCTCCGAGGACGACGATGTGGGACATGATATCCTCCCGTTGGTTCGACCTTCCGCAGCATTCTGCGCGGGAAGGCAGCGTTCTGCGTTGATCGGGCTCAATTTCCAAACGGGGCGGCACGATTGTAAGGTGACGGCGTCGGTGAGCCCGAACGGCAAGCTTGCATGTAACATTCAAAGATTATAAATTCAAGAAAATGAATGTACGAGAATTGATCCCGGCCTCGGGCAAGGCGGCGGAACTCCTCCGCAGCCTGTCCCATCCACAGCGTTTGCTCGTTCTGTGCGCCCTCGGCGACGAGGAGCGCTCGGTGGCCGAGCTGCGCGAACTGCTCGACATCGACCAGGTGCCGATGTCGCAACAGCTTATGCGGCTGAGGGCCGACGGGCTGGTCGAGGCCCGCCGCGACGGGACCACCGTCTATTACCGCATCACCAGGCCGGAAGTGCTGACGGTCATCGAAGCGCTGCATTCGGCTTTCTGCCCGAAGTAGGTGACCGCAGCTTTGAGGCTGGGGAGAGCTTCTTGCTCACCGCCCGTTCTTCGCTTGATCCACGTCAAGGCAGCGCAACCGGATCTGCAATCTCCTTTTCGCATTGATGCATCAGGCGGACGAACGCCCACGCGATCCGATTGTGGAGAAGACACATGATCCTGAATAATGACACCCTTGTCGCGGTTACGGATGGCGAGAAGTTGCGGCTGTTCCACAACAAGGGCCACGAGCCGCATCTCGATTTGATCGAGATCGAGGATCCCGTCCTTGAAGTAGCCCGCGCCGGATCCGGCGGCAGGCACCGCAGCTCTACCGCCAACCCGGACGACTCCCGGCTGCGTGAGGATGATTTTGCCGGGTCGGTTGCGGCCTATCTCAACCACCAGGCGCTCGAGGAAGCGTACGAGCACATACTGGTGATCGCCGATCCGCGTACGCTTGGCGAAATGCGCAGACACTACCAGCCGTCGTTGAATGCGAAGCTGGTGGGCGAGATCGGCAAGGATTTCGTCAAACATTCGGTGGAATCGATCAAATACGCCGTCGCGACGGCGTGAACGAAGTTTGTGCGTCGCCATCATGAATGGCGACGCACGCTTACGCGAGCGGATCAGGTCACGATAGCGGCCGGTATTCGTGATTGCGGCAGTCAGCCCACTTCGGCGAATGGTGTCGCCGATCTCTTCATGTTCCGCGGCCGCCTCGTCGTCGAATAGGAGACCCGCAATGTCGACACATGACCATTCGGACCACGAACACCCGCAAGGTTCTTTTCTGACGTCCCGAGCAGGGCTCGTCCTGCTCGGCTTCCTCGCGATCGGCGCGTTCCTGCTCTTCACCGAGCACCGCGCCCATGTGCTTGGCGCGCTGTTCTATCTGCTGCCGTTCGGCTGCGTCTTCATGCACTTCTTCATGCATGGAGGACATGGCCATGGCGGACACGGCGGTCACCGCAATCAGCCAGACGAAAGGAATCTGCCATGAGCGCCGAAACACAAGCCTACGGCCTTTGGAGCCTGGTCATCGTCAATTCCGCCGTCTTCATTCTGTTCGCCTACAGCTTCTTCAAGCCGACGACGACCCGTGACTGGCGCTCGTTCGGCGCGTTCAGTGCATTCCTGGTCGCGCTGTTCGCGGAGATGTACGGCTTTCCGCTGACCATCTACTTGCTGTCGGGCTGGCTGCAGTCCCGCTATCCGGGGATCGACTGGTTCTCGCACGACGCCGGGCATCTGCTCGAAATGATGTTCGGCTGGCGGGTCAATCCGCATTTCGGGCCGTTCCATCTGCTGAGCTTCATCCTGATCGGCGGCGGGTTTTGGGTGATCGCGGTCGCATGGCGGGTTCTCTACGACGCGCAGCAGCACCGCTCGCTCGCGACCAGCGGACCGTACAGCTACGTCCGCCACCCGCAATATGTTGGCTTCATCCTTGTGATGCTCGGCTTCCTCGTTCAGTGGCCGACGCTGCTGACGCTGGCGATGTTCCCTGTGCTGGTCGTTATGTATGTGAGGCTGGCGCGGGCCGAGGAGCGCGAAGCGATTGCCGAATTCGGCGACGCCTACCGCAAATACATGGCACAGGTTCCGGCATTCATTCCGAGGTGGGACCGACTGTCTGGCGGTTCGGTCGGCGGCTCCGCTGAGCCGGATGAGACCTAGCGCCATGGCTGAGCACCGCCGATCCTGGCCGTTCTCGGCAATCCTTCTCGCCGTCTTCGGTGCGGCGCTAATCTGCATTGGCGCCTTCTTCATCTTCCTTCGGCCGCCGCTCCTGCCGGAGGACGCGCGTTTCGTCGGCCTGTCCCTTGAACAGCTTCAGGCCGAGCAGCCACGCATGGCATCATGGGTCGAGCGCGTGTTTCAGGTGCTTGGCGGGTATGCCATCGCCTCGGGCATTCTGACCGTCACGATCGCCGCGACGTCGTTCCGGTGGCACGAGCGGTGGGCTCTTCCGGGCGTGCTCGCCGCCGGCGTCGCCTCAATCGGATGGATGGTTGTCGTCAACTTCGTCATAGGATCCGATTTCCGGTGGGCCTTGCTGGCTATCGCGATCCCATGGGCCGCGAGCGTGGGCATGTTTCTGGTCGAGCTCAAGCAAGCCGCCATGCGGGCAAGCAGGGCGGAGTGACGCATGTCCGACCTTGTCTTCACCGCGAAGGATCTCGCCAAGACCTATGTGTCGGGCGAGACGCAAGTGCACGCCTTGCGCGGCGTGAACCTGCAGATTTCGGCAGGGGAAGTGATCGTCTTGCTCGGCCCCTCGGGCAGCGGGAAATCGACACTGCTCAACATCATGGGCGGGCTCGATCACGCGACCAGCGGCGAGCTGTCGTTCAAGGACCTGCGGCTGACCGACCTCGATGACCGGGAACTGACATCCTATCGCCGCCGCCACGTCGGCTTCGTGTTCCAGTTCTACAATCTGATCCCCAGCCTGACGGCCTACGAGAACGTCGCGCTGGTCACAGAGATATCCGACGATCCGATGCGTCCCGAGGACGCCCTCGCTCTCGTCGGGCTGGAGCTGCGCATGCATCATTTTCCGGCGCAGCTGTCGGGCGGCGAACAGCAGCGCGTCGCCATCGCCCGCGCGATCGCCAAGCGTCCGGAGGTGCTGCTCTGCGACGAGCCGACAGGCGCGCTCGACTCCAGGACGGGCGTTCGGGTGATCGACGCGCTGATGAAGGTCAATGCCGAACTCGGCACGACCACCGTCATCATCACCCACAACGCCGTCATTCAGGAGGTCGCGCACCGGGTCCTGTTCTTCAGCGACGGGCAGATATCGAAGGCCGTCACCAACGAAGCCCGGCGCGCCGTCGCCGAGTTGCAGTGGTGAAGACATGCGCGCCCTGGACAGAAAGCTCTTCCGCGACCTCGTCCGCCTTTGGGCGCAGGCTCTCGCCATCGCGCTCGTGGTCGGTGGCGGGGTGGCGACGCTTCTGCTCGCCGTCGGTTCCTACCGTTCTCTCGACGAGACGAGGGCTGCCTATTACGAGCGCTACGGTTTCGCCGATGTCTTCGCCACGGCGCGGCGGGCACCGAAAGCGCTCATCCGCCGGATCGCGGAAATTCCAGGCGTCGCGGCCGTCGATGCGCGGATCGCGCAATTCGCGCTCCTCGACATACCGGGCCAGACCGCACCGGCCACCGGCGTGGTCGTCTCGCTGCCCGAGGTCGGCGAGCCGAAGCTCAATCGCCTCTATATGCGTGCCGGCCGAACTCCCGATCCCGGCCGGGAAGACGAAGTCGTCGTCAATGAAAACTTCGCCGAAGCGCATCGGTTCGCCCTGGGCTCAGGCTTCGCTGCAATCCTCAACGGCCGCAAGCGCGACCTGAGGATCGTCGGCATCGCCCTTTCTCCCGAGTACGTCTATGCGGTCGGCCCTGGCGACATCATGCCGGACGGCCGCCGCTTCGGTGTCATCTGGATGTCCGAACGGACCCTCGCCAGCGCCTACGATCTGGAGGACGCCTTTTCGTCCGTGTCGCTGAAGCTGCTGCCGGGAACGTCGGAGCGGGAGGCGACGACGCGTCTTGACGACCTGCTGGACCGCTATGGCGGGCGCGCTGCCTACGGACGCAAGGACCAGACATCGCATGCCTGGCTCGATCACGAGCTCGACATGCTCAACAACATGAGCCGCACGCTGCCGCCGATCTTCCTGCTGGTCTCGGCGTTCCTGGTGAACCTTACGCTCAGCCGCCTTGTTTCACTCGAGCGCGAACAGATCGGCCTCTTGAAGGCGCTCGGCTACCGCAACGCCAGCGTCGTCCTGCACTACCTGAAATTCGTGGGCATCATCACGGTGGTCGGCATCGTCATCGGCAGCGTGATCGGCACGTGGCTCGGCAGCTATGTGACCGGAATATTCGCAGACTTTTTCCGCTTCCCTTTTCTTCTGTTCACCAAGAGCCTCGATCTCTACGTCGCAGCGGCTGGCTTGAGTTTTTTTGCCGCGACGATCGGCGCACTGCGCGCCTTGCGCGAAGTCGTAAATCTGGCTCCTGCCGTCGCCATGCAGCCGCCGGCTCCGCCGGTTTTCCATCGAACGCTGCCGTTGAGCATCAGTCTGGCAGGCCTTGTCTCGCAGCCGACGAGAATGATGCTGCGCAATATCGCGCGCCATCCAGTTCGATCCTCTTTCACCGCGCTCGGCATGTCGCTGGCGACGGCGATCCTGATCGTGTCGCTCTTCACGGGAGGCACGATGGAACAGCTTATCGATGTCACGTACTTCCTTGCGGATCGTCAGGACGCGACCGTGAGCTTCATCGAGAAGCGTCCTCAGGAAGTGGCCTTCCAGATCGTGAGACTTCCCGGCGTCCTGAACGCGGAGCCTTATCGAGAAGTCCAGGTCCGTGTCCGCAACGGCCATGTCGAGCGCCGGGTCATGATCCGCGCCAGGCCACGCGGAGCGGAGCTCAACCGCATCATCGATGCTGACCTGAAGCCTGTAGTTCTGCCGGAATCGGGCTTCGCGATCTCGGACATGCTTGCCAGCATTCTGAAGGTGCGGGTTGGCGACACCGTCGAGGTCGATCTGCTCGACAGTGAGCGCCGGACGGTCTCGCTTCCTGTGGCGGCGCTGGTCGAGGACTATCTCGGCATGCGCGGCATGATGGATCAGGAAGCGCTCGCCAAGTTGCTTCGCGAAGCGCCGATGGCGAACGGCGTCAGCGTCAGCCTGGACAAGAACAGACAGGATGAGTTCTACACGGCGGTCAAGGCCATGCCGGTCGTGAGCAGCCTGGCTCTGCAGACGGCGTCCCTCGCCACTTTCCGCGATGCCGTGGCAATTCTGGTCACGACGATGTCCAGCATCTACACGGGCCTCGCGGCCGTCATCGCGTTTGGCGTGGTTTACAACAACGCTCGTGTATCCCTGTCGGAGCGAGCCAGAGAGCTGGCGAGCCTGCGGGTCCTGGGCTTCACAGACGGCGAGGTGCTGCGCATGCTGCTGCTTGAACTCGCGCTGTTGACCCTGGTCGCGCAGCTGCCGGGCTGGGCTATCGGTTACGGTCTTGCCTGGATCATGAAGACGAACTTGGCCGGGGAACTGATGCGGGTGCGCCTGGTCGTCGAGCCTGCAACCTATGTTTTCGCCAGCGTGATTGTCATTGCTGCGGCTGTGCTCTCGGCGCTGATCGTCCGCAGACGCGTCAATCAACTCGACCTCGTAGCCGTTCTCAAGACGCGGGATTGAAAACCATGCGTGCCAACTCGATGATCAACTGGATGAAGAGAATCGCCGGTATTGCGGCCCTTGGCTTGATCGCCGCGGCTGCGGTCTGGTTCGCATGGCCACAGCCCATCCCAGTCGATCTGGCGACGGTGGCCAAGGGCCCGATGGAGGTCACGGTCGACGATCAAGCCAAGACCCAGGTTCGGCACGTCTATACGATGTCGGTGCCGATCGCCGGCAAGGTTCTCAGGATTTCGCCGCCGCATCATGTCGGCGACGCGGTCATCAAGGACGAAACCGTGGTGGCGGTGATGCAGCCGGCCACCCCCAGCTTTCATGATGTCCGCACACATGAGGAGTTGCTGGCGGCGTTTGGCGCGGCCGAAGCGGCCGTGACGTTCGCGCAAGCGGAAGTAAAGCGGCTCGAAGCGGCGCTCGGGTATTCTCGCACGGAACTCGAGCGGGCGGAGAAGCTTGCCAAGACCGGGGCGATATCGCAGGGGGCTCTCGACAAGGCGAGGTTCGAAGTCGATACCAACGAAGCGGCCCTGGCGAGCGCAAAGGCGCAGGTCGAAGTCCGGGGCAACGAGCAGGCGGTGATCCAGGCGCGGCTCGGCCAGCCTGCCGACGACGCCGCACAATCGGATCCGGCCTGCTGCATCCAACTTCGCGCGCCGGTGAGCGGCCGCATCCTGAAGATCGTCCAGGAGAGCGAAGGCATGGTCCAGCCCGGCGCGCCGCTTGTCGAGATCGGCGACCCGCTCGACCTGCAGGTGGTGGCGGACCTGCTTTCGACAGATGCAGTCCAGATCAGGGCCGGTGCTGCAGTGCGGATCGACGACTGGGGTGGGCCTACACTTCGGGGCAAGGTGACGCGTATCGATCCAGCCGGCTTCGTCAAAGTCTCTGCGCTCGGGATCGAGGAGCAGCGTGTCCACACCGAGATCGACTTGGTCGACCCTCCCGAAAAATGGTCGCAGCTCGGGCACGACTATCGTGTCATTGTCCACGTGACGAGTTGGCGAGACGACAATGTCCTCACAGTCCCGGTGGCGGCACTGTTTCGAAAGGGTGATGACTGGGCAGTCTATCTCGCCAAGGACGGACGAGCGCGTACGACCGTGGTCAAGATCGGCCACCGGGACAACAAGGTGGCCGAGGTCGAGTCGGGCCTCTCGGAAGGCGATCGGGTCGTGCTGCACCCGAGCGACCGGGTGGACGACGGGGTGGCCGTGCGCGAACGGAACACGGAATAGATCAATGGTTTTTCGAGCCTGGATCAATAATCCCGCAGGATACGCTGTACTTTTGAGCGCGTCCGGTCGTTCCACAACGTAAGTTCGAATGGCCGGAAAGGTTTCCGCAAATGGCCTGTAGCTGCCTTTCTCAACGGAAAGCTCTCAACTGAAAGCGCCGGCTTCCGCAGCTTAAAGTTATTCGTTCTGGCGGTTTTCAATACTATTTCAGGCGCGCAAATATCGGGCGTGAACCCGCTTCTAATGCGGGCGGGCGAGCCGACTGGAACCTCGGCACGGCTTCGGCCCAAGGGTTTTTCGAGTTGATGCGCAGACACTACCAGCCGTCGTTGAATGCGAAGCTGGTGGGCGAGATCGGCAAGGATTTCGTCAAACATTCGGTGGAATCGATCAAATACGCCGTCGCGACGGCGTGAACGAAGTTTGTGCGTCGCCATCATGAATGGCGACGCACGCTTACGCGAGCGGATCAGGTCACGATAGCGGCCGGTGTTCGTGATTGCGGCAGTCAGCCCACTTCGGCGAATGGTGTCGCCGATCTCTCCGCCGGTTCTGCCGAGCGGCCATGCAACATGTCCAGTCGGGCCAAGAGCTCGGTCTGCACGTTCTCGACGATACGCGCCGCACCCGAATAGATGCTGCCGTTATTGCCATCCAACGTGATCACCGCGCCTTCCGGAAAGATGGCGCCGCCGATATTGACCTCGTTTCGCGCGGCGTCGATCGTCATTGTCTCGCAACCGACCAGACAGACCTTGCCGAGCTGCCGTGCGACGACCGCGGCATGGGATGTCCTGGCGCCATGCTGCGTCAACAATCCGTCGGCGACGTCGAGCGCGGCAATGTCGCGGGTTTCGGCATCGCTGCGGACGAGGATGACACTGATACCAGCGGCTTTGCGCTCGCGCACCCTTGCCTCCGCGAGCGCGATCTCGCCGCAGACGACACCGCTCGATGCGGATGCCGCCGAGGCGATGGGAGACAAAGCGACGCCGTCGTCGCTCCCGATGCTGCGGACGGTCAGCGCATGCTGGTCAAGGCCGCGCGTCCGCTCGCGCGCTGTCTCCGCGTCGATCACGCCCTCGGCCATAAGGTCCAGCGCAATGCGGGCGGTCGCCATGGGAGTGCGTTTTCCGTTGCGGGTCTGCAGCAGGAACAGCACCCCTCCCTGGACGGTGAACTCGAAGTCCTGCATATCCCCGAAGCGGTGTTCGAGCAAGGCCGCCGCGTCGACCAGCTCCTCCCAGACCCGCGGCGCCACCGCGGCGAGCTCGTCATGGCCGCGAGCGGTGCGGCGCCCGCTCACGACATCCTCGCCCTGCGCGTTGAAAAGGAAGTCCACCCAAGGTTTGTCGTCGCCGGTGATGGGATTGCGCGTAAAGCCGACGCCGGCCCCGGAGAGGCCGCCGGCGTTGCCGAACACCATTCGCTGGACGGTCACGGCCGTGCCCATCTCATGCGACAGGCCATGGAGGTTGCGATAGGCCATCGCCTTTTCGCTTCCCCACGACCGGAAAACGGCATTGATCGCTTCGCTCAACTGGGTTTCCGGATTCTGCGGGAACGGCGCCCCGGTTTGCCGGTGAAAAGTCTCGAGATGCAGTTGGGCGATCTGCCGGAGGCTGGTGAAGTCGAGAGATCGTTCATCCTCGTCCTGCCGGACTGCGGCAAGATCGGCCTCGAAATGATGAAGATCGATACCGGCGACCACCTCGCCATAGCCGGCGATGAGCCGGCGGTAGGCGTCCCAGGCAAGCCGGGGATGACCGGTCAGGCGTATCAGGCCTGGGATGGTCGCGTCCGTAAGTCCGATGTTCAGCAGCGTCTCCATCATGCCCGGCATCGAGACCGGCGCACCTGAACGCACCGAAAGCATCAGCGGCCTGCGGACGTCCCCCAGCTTCAGTCCGGTGAACGCTTCGAGCTCGGCCAGGGCAGGCCGCCAAAGTTGCGGAACGACCGCTTGCGGATCGGCGCAATAGCCGGTCCCGATCACGAAGGCGGGCGGCACCTCGAGGCCGAGCGCGGCCAGTTTGGCGAGGTTATAGGCCTTGAATCCGAGGGCAGCCGTGGTGGCCGCGTCCTGCAGCGGCTTCTTGCCGCCGATGAAGTATATGCGTTTGAGATCGTGCTTGGTTTCAGGCTGCCCGGCCGACTTGACAGATACGCTCATGCATCGACTCCCAGGCGGCTGAAGGCCAGGTCGCGTATGCCATAGGCGGTTGCAAGCAGCGCGTCTGTCGCCGATTCCAAGGCCGCGGCGAAATCGGTGCCCAAGCCGAGTGTCGCGGCGTCGTCGATGTTGCGCACCAAAAGTCGCCGCACGTCGCGCAGCAATTGATCGCACTGCTGCTCGGCGTTGACCACGCGCCAGGAGATGGCGATGAATTCCTCATGGTCGCTGGCGTCGCTGCCTTCGCCAAGCGCGCTGGCAATCAACAGCAGCTTGACATGATCCTGCGTGGCCTGGAGGGTTTTTTCGGCAAGCTGCCGCATGCCTTCGCGCACGTCGGCGGGCCAGGCCTTGTCGTGGTTCTCGGCTATGAGCGAGAACAGAAAGGCAGCTTCCTCCATCGCGTCGGCAATGTCGTCGGCGCGTTCGATCAGCCGTGTAAAAGGCAACCAGCGCGGATTGCGTTCGGCTCGTTCGCGCGAGCGCATGACCAGCAAGTCCGCCTTGCGCTCCCATGCCTTCGCCCGCTTGGCCAGCTTTTCGGCATCCTTGGCGGAACGCTCGTGGCCGTGGGCGATGGCGTCGCGGATTCCTTCGGCCAGCGCATGGCAGAACGAAGCGTGCTCGCTCAGCAGAGCGAATTCATCATGATGGCGTCCGACATGGCGAACGAGCAGAAGGCGGATCGAGTCCGCGATGCGCGATACCGGCTGACGCTGCTGCATCGCCTGCGACGCCATTGCCATCGCCTCGATCAGGAATTCCTGCGCCGGGGCGGCGCCCATCACCGCATCGAGTGTGTCGCCGATGCGGAAGTAGTCGCTGCCGACAGCCTCCATCGCGGCGAATATCAATGCTTCGCCTCCCGCCTCCAGCCAGCCCCTGTGACCGATTTCCCGCCGCGCGCATTCGTTCAGGACGGCGACGGAACCAGCCTTGCCGACGATCTGGCGCAGCCGCTTGCGAGCGCGATTCCAATCGATCAGGAAGACGATGCGCGCCCCCAGTCCTTCCAGCGCCTTGAGCAAGGCGGCTTCGTCCGAACATTCAAACGTCGCGGTGCCGATGTAGTAGGCATCTCCTGAATTGAGGCCGTCGGTCATGCGCGAACCGACCGCCGACCATTTCGCGCCGATCTGCGAAAGCATGTCCTGAAAGAATGCGAAGCGCTGCCGATGCAGATCCGAATAGGTCAGCGTCAGCACCAGGCCTTCCACCTGCGCGACGAGCACATGCGCATCGTTGGTGCCGATGTCGTTCTGGATAAGCAGGCGTTCGCCGTCGCGCGTTGCAGCGGTATCGAGGCCTGGGTGATCGAGCTTCAGCGCCCGTGTGCGATTG
This sequence comes from Mesorhizobium sp. WSM4906, assembly GCF_029674625.1. Classification (NCBI taxonomy): domain Bacteria; kingdom Pseudomonadati; phylum Pseudomonadota; class Alphaproteobacteria; order Hyphomicrobiales; family Phyllobacteriaceae; genus Mesorhizobium; species Mesorhizobium sp. WSM4906. The sequence continues at coordinate 5,811,411 of NZ_CP121355.1, read as the reverse complement.
AGCCCCCGCATGAAAGCGGAAATCCTCGGCCCATCCTGTCGCGACAATTGCCAGACATGGGCACCATCGATCGTCTCGCCGGAGAGCTGCGCCGCCAAATGGTTGAGCGCCTTGTGCAAATCCATGACCAGCAGGTGGAAGCTGTCTTCGTCGCCGCGTCTGCCGCTGGTCAGCGCTTTCAATTGCGCCGCGTCGAGCTCGGTTCCAAGACGGTCGACCCACCGGCACCACTGGTCGACGCGCGCGGAAAGGGTGAGATCCGGATCTTCGGCGCTGCCCTGGATCGGGCGCGCCATGATGCGCAGATCATCGCGCAGCTTCTGCGCCAGCTTGGGCAGATTGGCGAGATGGAGCGTCGAAGCCTCGAGATAAGCGGAAGCAGGGAATTCGATGATCCATGGCGCATCGATATGCGCCGAGGAATATTCCCGGTGAAGGTCGAGTTGCGCCGTTCCCGGATGGTCGGCCTGGGCACGGGCTGCCTGCAGCACGGTGAGATAGAATTTGAGCCGGTCATTGGCCGCCAGCGCCGCCTTGATCCAAGCCGGGCGCAAAAGCTCGGTCTGCCCGAGCGCGGCGACGACACCGGTCTTCTCCATGTTCGAAACTCCGGGATGATTTGTGCGGGCTTCAAATGTTGATGTGTTGTAATGGAAATAAACATTCGTGGGTCGCCTTCGGCCTTGATGTGGATCAAAAGCAGCTATCGAGGCACGTGGATAAGTTTCGCTCGGGTGATTTGAGCGATTATCTAAAATAATTAATCGACTAATATATTTATGACTTAGAGCCATGAATTGCGGATGGATTTATCATTTTTCCCTCCTGCCGTCCAAGTCTCGCTTTATGCCGCAATCGCCTCCTGGCGGAAAATCACACCGGACGATCTGAGGCACACTGTGGCAAGATCATTGACCGCGGAGCTGCAGCGACGGCTATCCATGTGCGAGACATTCTGAAGCAGGCCTATGTGTTATCGATCCCAGCAAGGAGAGAAGATTGCCAATCCTGGGGACGACGTCGGGGCCGGCATCAATAGCAACCTTCGTGCCGAAAGGCCGCTCGCTTTGCTCAAGCGGCTCGAGCCGCAAGGCGAAGGCCCGCCGTGCCCCTCAACTAGGGCGGCTTCAGCCGGCGGTGCAATGCGAAGCGGTGCTCAAGGGGACAGCTCCGCCTGAAGCTGTCCTTGTGGCTGTCCCAAGCGGAGCACCAGTTCCGGCAACAAGCTGGCTGGTACGGTCATCCATCAATTCTCGCTGTGCGCGGAATGTCCGGTTTGCGCGGGATGATCGTCGTCGATCCACTGGACGATCATCCGGAATTGCACCTTCGCTTCCGAATACGTGCGATAGAAGTCGAGAAGTTCTCCCGTGGGTTCCGACAAGCGTTGGAAGCCCGAAATGAAGGCGACGACCGCGCCGATCGTTGTCTGCCCGCGGATCACAAGATAGCCGCCAACGATCAGGACCATTAGCGACCCCACCGCGTTGGCTATATTCAGCAGTGTCTTCAGCCCGAGTTTCAACAAATAGAATTCAATGCGGTTGCTGAAGATCATGCGTATGGTGCGAAAGGCTGTTCGGCGCTTCGTCGAGTGGCTGCCGAAGGAATTGACTGCTTGGTTGCCTAGCTTGCGGACCAGTGCGACCTGCCGTTCCACGAGTGTGTTCAAGTCCTTCTGCATGTAAAGCGCAAGCAGGATCTGCGGCATGAGTGACACGCCGCTGACCAGAGCGATTACCGGCTGCATGTAGATCATGTAAGATACGACGGAGATCATCACCGTGACGTTGACTACGCATTCAGAGACGCTGGTGCCGACAAATCCGCCAACATAGTCTATCTCGTTGCCGATGATGCTGGCGGTCTGACCACTCCTTGCGTGCTCGCGCGCGGACCTTTGCGTGGCGACCAGTGCGAGTTGGTCGCGGGCCGTCTTCACCACGCTCTCTCCGACCCAGCCCTGATAGACGATTAGCGCGTATTTCAGCCCCGCATGCAGGAGTATAGCCGCAAGATACAGACCGGCGAGCATCAGGAGCGCCCGTACGTTCTTGTCGGCAACCGCCACATCGACGACGCGTCTCTGCAGGTCGATGGGGATAAAGTTGGCCAAGGCAACCGAAATTGCGATCGCGCTGACATAGACCTGATGCATGCCGCTGGCGCGCCGGACAAAACTTGGAAACTTCTCGCCAGGGCGCATCACATTGGCCGTCGGCTCGAACGGAGTGACACGCCGCGCAATTGTCGCGAAAATTCCGCTCACCTTGGGTGCGCCTCCGTCGCCTCCATTTCCGGTTCAGCCGATAAGGGCAACGCACCCTGTCGGTGACCAGCTGAACGGGCATCCTCAATCAGGCTGGGAACTGTCGCTCGGCGATGCCTCGCGCTCCGGCATGGTCCCGGGTGGTGCCCATCGTGCTCGAAGAAGAGCCTCTTCGACCATTGCGAGACCAAGGCATAGGCGATCGTGATGCGCTTCAACGCGTCGAGCGTGCGAGACGCGCTGTATACCTGACTGAAGCCGAGACCGCAGCCCGTTAGGATGATTGCTTTGATGACGACGGTCTCGCGGCCTTCACCAACAGCACCGGAAACGATCGCCACGACAATCAGGATCAGAACCAGCGGATTGCGATACTGCCGCAACAGGACCGCCAGCGCTTGTTCTCGCCGATGATCGGCGAACGTGTTTGGCCCGTGGCGCGAAAGTCCGTTGCGCGCCTCGGTCGAAGTCAGCTCGGTAGGCCGAGAGCGGCATTCCTGCAGCACCTCGATAGCCGGTAGCGACCTGCGGCGCTCACACAAGCCGCGCCGCGTTGGGAAGGCTGAGTCCTCGATCATCGCGGTTTGATAGCGAATAAGGCCGAGAACCCCCTTGATCGACATCAAGGGGGAGAATTCACGATCGGAGCGGGAGCAGGCGGGCCGCACGATAGGTGGCTGGGGCGCTCAGGGCGTTGCGTGAACCCGGACCATCGAGCTGCCGGAGCCGCTGTGAGCACAGGCTTACCAAGGGAGCAGATCGGTAAAGTAAAGTTCCACAGGAAACTTCGACGCGGCCTCGGCCCAGGGGGTGTTCGAATTGATGCTGCGCTTGAAACTTGAACGAGGAACACGGTCCTGTTCCCACAGCCGCGACTTTGCCGCACAATGCGTTCGCATCATCGAGCCGGTCGACGGTCGGCTGACCGCCGACCGGCCCAATTCAACTATTCAGAGCGTCGCGCAGCTGGGTTGAACTTCATGCTCCCAGCTGTGTCGCCCCTGCGAAACGGTCACGCGCCTAGTTTCGTTGGCCGTCCGGCAGCCCAGACGGTTCCGTGAAGGGCTGGCCAAGGTGAATGGACTGGGGCGGCAGCGCGCCGGAAGTCGAGAAGGGCTCCGCCGGCGAAACCTCGCCGCCTGCGGGCACGGCATGATCCGGGAATTGCTGTGCGGCCATTTCCTGGGTCCACACAGCGAGGACGCTCTGCTGGGTCGCCTCGGCAACGATGCAGTAGCCTCTGGGGTCGAGGATCGAAAGCACGGCATGATCGTCATTGCGCGCCAGGCGGAAGGCTCGGTCGATCACGTCCAGGCAAGCGGCCAATTGCCGAGCGTTTGGGAGACGCGTGTTACGCAGCATATCGGAAAGCCGGAAAGCCTCCAGGCCTCGCTCGGTGATGCTCGTTCCCTCGCGGCCCAGCTCGAAGAAGACGCCAACGACAGGCAGCATGCTGCGGATCGAAGCGTAGATTGCCATGGCTTCCTGCGGGCTGCAGGCGGCAAGATGCGGCGCCTCCGGCGGACCTGGTTCCGCCGCGGGACCAAGCCCCAGCGAATGCGCTATTTCATGTTCCAGCCATTGCCGGACTTCCGGCGGAGCGGTTCGGATCTGTTCGGGGCTCAAGGTAATGCCGACCATCGCAGCGTCTCCCATTGGTTGCTCACGACATCAAGACAGCTTGCGAACGCAATGACCTTGACCGGCATCAAGGCCGACAACCGAAGGGTCGCCTCGGCGCTGAGCTATAAAAGAGAGAAATGCGAGCCCAGGAACACGAGAAACTGGCCGGTGATCAGAGGAATCTTCAGGACAGGGCCGTCCTCGCCGCTGTCTTGAATCGGCAGTCCGCGCACGCACGGATGCGTCTTCAGGACCTCCCTCCAGATCGTTGGAAAGTCCGATCCCTTCTTCCTTTCGGCGTTGCACGCATCGACGAGCCTCGCAATGGTGTTGATCATTGATCGGAATTACCTAAGCGCCTGATTCGAAAACGTATGATCGAGAATTCCGGCAAGAGGTTTGATTTCGATCAAAAACGTCGGGCGCAGTCTCTCACAATGGCACCCACACGCTGCCCTGCTTGCGGTAACGGCGCTTCACCGCGGCCCATGCGACCCGGTGAGCGATCTCCTCGCGCCTCTCCCCACGGTCTTCATATTCGTCCCAAGCACTGTTGAAGGCGGCGCGATAGATCTCCTGGGCGTGCCCGGGAAGATGCTCGCTGATTGACGGCGGAAGATCCTCGATCGACGCATATGGCATGGATGCGTTCCACATTTTGACGAGGGCGAACCCCGGTCACCTTGGAAGCGGTCGCCCGCACGGCCGCCTTTTCTTGTAGGGCTGACGAAGGCAGGCACATGCCTTGATCTCGCGCAAAGCCATGGCCAGGCCTGGCGCTTCGGGAACCTGATCCTAGCTGGGAAAAAGCATCATGATCGACGCTCCCGCCATGAGCGCTGTTGCAATCCAGCCGAGAATGATGATCGGCCGGCTGGAAGTGAAAGGCCCCATGACGGATCGGCTTGAAGCGAGCAATATGACCACCACCATGAGCGGCACCGCTACAACGCCGTTGATGACGGCGCTCCAGAACAGGGCCTTCATCGGGCTGATGGGAAGATATTGGATGGCCAGCCCTGCAAGGACGCTTACTGCGATGACGCCATAGAAGCCGCGGGCATCGCTGGCCTTGAGCTCAAGGCCTTCTTGCCATCCCATGGCTTCCGCCAGCGCGTATGCCGCCGAGCCCGCCAGGACGGGCACGCCGATCAATCCAACGCCCAGTATCCCGGCTGCAAAAAGCACAAAGGCCAAATCGCCTGCCAGCGGCCGCAGGGCGCTTGCCGCCTGCGCGGCGGTTTCGATGTTTGTCACGCCCGCGGCGTTGAGCGTTGCCGCGGTCGCCAGGATGATGAAATAGGATGTCAGATCCGAGTAGAACATGCCGCTCCAGGTATCCCAGCGCAACCGGCGGAATTCGCGCTCGGATGGCGTCGCCTCCTCGAGGAGCGATCGTGCGCCTTTCATCTCCTCGACCTCCTCGGAAGCCTGCCAAAAGAAGAGGTAGGGACTGATCGTCGTGCCGAAGATGGCAACCGCCACGGTGGCTGTGTCGGCATTAAGCGTCAGCTTGGGCCACACGGTGCGAAGGGCCACCTCGCTCCATGGCACGTGCACCGTGAAGAGCACGGCGGCGTAGGCGAGAAGCGATAACGTCAGCCATTTGAGGAAGCTGACATAGCGATGATACGGAACGAACACTTGCAGGACCAGCGTGGCGAGCGTGAAGAACAGCGTGGCCAGATGCCTGTTTACACCGGTGACAAGCTCCGCGACCTCTCCCATGGCCGCAATGTCGGCGGCAATGTTCAGCGTGTTCGCCGCCAGAAGCAGCACAACGACGAATCTAAGCACGACCGGCGGGAACGACGCCTTTATATTGGCGGCAAGCCCCTTGCCTGTAACCCGGCCGATGCGGCCGCACATCGACTGGACCGCAGCCATCAGCGGAAAGCAAAGCGGCATAGTCCAAAGCATGTTGAGACCGAATTGCGCGCCCGCCTGCGAGTAGGTCGCAATTCCGCTCGGATCGTCGTCGGCCACGCCGGTGATCAAACCCGGACCGACACGAGCGAGAGGATGTTCTCTCAGCCGGCCGATCAGACCCCTCAATTTGGCGGAGACGGGGGCTTCTTTGATATTCTGGTCGACGTTCATGGCTGTGGCTTCGCTTGGGCTGCCGAGGCGGCGAGCTGCCACAGCGCTACATCGTCAAGCGCGGATCTCCTTGACTTCGCTCAAAGTCTGGAAGGCGCGGCACGGCTAGGCTTCTGAAGCGGCCGAGAAGCAACCGAACCGTCGACGCCTGCCGATCCGCCGCCGAAGCAGCACGACCCCGCCGGAGACAGGCATGGACAAGAAGCATAGTTTCAACATCGGCTACTTCATCTTCGCGCTGGTCCTGGTCGGCCTGTTTCAGGTCTGGCTCGGTTGGCGGGACGTCGCGCAGCTCCCTTACAGCGACGTCATGAGGATGGTCGGCGAGGGCAAGGTCGCCTCGGTGACGCTGACCGAAACGACCATCCAAGGCCAGTTCAAGGAGCCGCAGGGCGGCAAAAGCCTTTTTGTCGCCGCACGCGTCGATCCGGCTTCGGCCGAAGTCTTCGAGAGGGCCGGCGTGAAGGTGTCGGGCGGCACCGACAGCAATTGGCTGACGACCATATTGTCGTGGATCCTGCCGGCGCTGCTCTTCTTCGGCTTCTGGATGTTTCTTTTTCGCGGCTTCGCCGAACGGCAAGGCATGGGCGGACTGATCAACATCGGCAAGTCCAAGGCCAAGGTCTATGTCGAGAGGCAGACCGGCGTGACCTTCGACGATATCGCCGGCGTCGACGAGGCCAAGCTCGAGCTCAAGGAAATCGTCTCCTTCCTGGAGGACAAGGACAAATATGGCCGGCTTGGCGCGCGTATCCCCAAGGGCACTCTCCTGGTAGGGCCGCCTGGCACCGGCAAGACATTGATGGCGCGCGCGGTGGCGGGCGAGGCGGGCGTGCCCTTCTTCTCGATCTCCGGTTCCGAGTTCGTCGAGATGTTCGTCGGCGTCGGCGCCGCACGTGTTCGAGATCTGTTCGAGCAGGCAAGGCAGGCCGCGCCATGCATCATCTTCATCGACGAGCTGGACGCGCTCGGGCGGGCGCGCAGCCCTTTCGCGGGCTATGGCGGGGCTGACGAGAAGGAGCAGACGCTGAACCAGCTCCTGTCGGAGTTGGATGGGTTCGATCCCCGCATCGGCATTGTGCTTCTTGCCGCAACCAATCGGCCGGAAATTCTCGATCCGGCGCTAACCCGCGCCGGCCGCTTCGATCGCCAGGTGGTGATAGACCGGCCCGACCGGAAGGGACGCCAGGCCATCCTCAAGGTCCATGTCCGCAGCGTTGCGGTGGCGCCGGGCGTGGACATCGGCGAGGTGGCAGGCATCACGCCGGGGTTCACGGGCGCCGACCTCGCCAATCTCGTCAATGAAGCCGCGATCTTCGCCACCCGGCGCAATGCCGACAAGGTGACGATGGATGATTTCACCAACGCGGTGGAACGTATCGTCGCCGGTTCCGAGCGCAAGAGCAGGCTGCTCAATCCGGCGGAGCGCGAGAGAGTCGCGTATCACGAAATGGGACATGCGCTTGCGGCAGCCGCGCTTCTCAAGACGGATCCCGTGCACAAGGTGTCGATCATCCCGCGCTCGATCGGCGCGCTCGGCTACACCATGCAGCGCCCGACCGACGATCGGTTCCTGATCACCCAGGGCGAACTGAGGGAGCGGATGATCGCCCTTCTGGCAGGCCGGGCAGCGGAAGATATCGTCTATGGCGAGGTCTCGACCGGGGCCGCCGATGATCTGGCCAAGGCAACGGATGTGGCGCGCCAAAGCGTCACGCGGTTCGGCATGAGCCCGTCCTTGGGACAGGCCGTTCTCGAGGAAGAGAAGCAACAGTGGCTGGGAGACGGGTCACTGCGCAGGCGCGATTATTCCGAGGCCACCGCTCGCGAAGTCGATCTCGCAATCCGCCAGATGCTCGACGAAGCCTTCGCGGCGGCGCAGGACCTGCTCCGATCCCGGATGGCCGACCTGAAGGCCGGGGCCAGTCTCCTTCTCGAGCGCGAGACGATAACGCCTAACGATTTCCCGCCTCTGCGTCGCGCGATCATGATTGCTCCTCCTGCCAAGAAGGTGGCGGTGGCACCGGCGTAACGAGCGATAAACGCCGCGGCGACGAAGTCTGCCGCGGCGCAATCTGATCCGCACCCGCCACTGTTACCTTTGGTTTTTGCGGTTGCTGCCGCGATGCGACCAATGACGATGGAGCGATTTCATGCGGCACGCGCACTCAGCCAAGACCAAACCGGCATCAGCTCGACATCAGCCGGTTGAGCCAGACCTCGTCGAGCAGCGAACGGGTAACGCCGCCGAACACCCATTCCCTCACACGACTATGTCCGTAGGCGCCCGACACGACCAGTTCGGCGCTGACCGAGGCGAGGAAATCGATGAGGCGGTTGGCCTCGTCATCGTCCGTCTTGATGATTTCGGTCCGCGCCCTGATGCCGTGGCCCGCCAGGAAGCTCGCCGTGTCCTTGACGCCGTCCCTGATCCAATCGTCCGGATTGTGATCGACCGCCACGATGGTGACCTCGTTGGCCATGGTCATCAGCGGCACCGCGTCTGCCACTGCGCGCCTCGCTTCGCGCGTGTCCTTCCAGGCGATTACGACCTTGCCTGTCGGCAGAGCCGTGGCTCCATCGGCCGCAACCAGCACCGGTCTGCCGGCGCGCAACACCAGGCTGCCAGGATCGGCCGTGCGGTAGGAATCGCCCGTGGATGCGCCCTGCGGGGCGCTGGTGACGATCAGGTCGGCGAGGCGTGAATTCCTGGCGAGGGCATGATCCGGGCTCTCGATCGCGCCGCGCCAATCGGTCTTGACCGCTCCGGCGACCAGACTGTCGAACTCGCCGCGCCGATCCTTCAGCCGTTGCCGGATTTCATCCCTCGACTGCTCCCAAATCTCCGCCGCAACGGCCGCGCCCTCGGGGGCCATCGTCACCGGCAGTGGAGCATCGGCGCCGCAGAAGCCGATCAGGCGTGCGTCAAAACGTTTAGCAAGGTCGATAGCGATCCGCGTCAGCGGTTCAATCGACCCATCTATGCCCAAGTTCAGGAGAATGGATTTGTAGCTCATCGGACGCGCTTTCGATCTGAATGTCTTCGACGCGCCGGAAGCTAGCTTATGGGCAGGACCTTACCTTGATGCCGATCAAAAAGTGCCTCCCAAGCCGTCAAGGCATACGGGATTCGAAATGGATCACTTCGCCATCCACAATGAAGGCGCCGTTGCCGATGTGATGGATTGTTCTCGGCCTCGGCCGCCCCGGATCGATCCAGGCTTTGACAACCTCCAGGACGAACAGATTGTATCTGTTGACCAGGCGCGTATCGACGACGCGGCATTCGAGATTGGCGAAGCATTCGGCCACCAGCGGCGCCGACACCTGCTCGGCTCGTAGCGGCGTCAGCCAGGTCGTCGCGAATTTGTCCGTGTCGCGACCGGAGCAGTTGCCGACCTTGACGACCTTCTCCGCGAGCTCGACAGCGGGGATCGCGATCACGCATTCCTTCGTTTCCCGCAATGCGGCGAACGAGAAGTCGTCGCTCGACACGACGCAGGCGAGCGTCGGTGGCGTAAACTCCATCATCATGTGCCAGGACATGGTCATCACATTCGCGCGGCCTTGCCTGGACCTGGTCGTCAGCAGAACGACCGGACCGGGTTCGATGAGCCGATATACGTCGGCAAGCGGCAGTTCCTTCATCTCCCGTTCCTCGCTGCGCATCCGCAACACTTGTTCTGGTCGACTTGTCGCCGCCAATGCCCGTCTTCGCCTTGATCACGGTCAAAAGCTGCGAAGCGGGTCGGGGATGAGGCGGTGCTCGAAGCGGCATGGCAAGCGATTTCCGATTGATCACGATCAATGCCGGTTTGAACCGGTCCTGCGATTTTCGAGCAGGACCAACGAGGGGCTCATAGTGTCAGCGGAAGACATTCTCCTTTGGGGCGCCGTGCTCTGCCTCGCCTTTCTCGCTGGAGCCGCGATCTATTTCGAGCCGCCTTCGTCCAAGAGAGGCGGGCGCCCGTCGGTCGGCTATCGCTTCGAACGCCGCTCGCGGTCTCGCCAGCCGAAAACAAGACATTGAATCCAAGAGCGAAAGGAAAAAACGTCATGATCTGGAATGCAGAAGAATTTCGCGCACCGGAGTTGCTCCCCTTCGCCAAAACCGGACAGAAATTCATGCGAGCCACCGTCACTCTGCAGGCGCATTCTGTCCGTGCCCTCCTGCGCTGCCAGATCGAAGGCGCATCCTTCCTCAAGCGGCGGTTCGAGGATGACCTGAAACTCCTCGATAAACTGACCGGCGGCGACGAATTCGTCGATGCCTTCGACGTGTTCGCGAACTTTGTCCAGAATGCCACTTCCGACTATGCGAACGAGGTCGGCAAGTTCGCTTCCATCGGCGCCAAATTTGCCTCGGAAACGGCCGGGCGGGTTCGGAAGGAGGCAGAAACGACCGTCGACGACATGGCCGCGGCAACCCTTGCGACCTGAAATGTTGCGACCAGGAAAGAGCAAGCGGAGCCCGACCGCTGATCGGTCCTTCGTCTTGAACGCTCGCGCCAAGGCGGAGAAGCGGCGGACGCTGCGGAAATCCGGGCATGATGAGGCTGTGACCGCGGTCGGTGACCCCGCGCTGCCACTGCCGGACGATGAAGCCGGGAGCATCTATCGCGATGTCGATCGGCTCTCGCATGCGTTGCTGGCGGCCTTCACCGCAGGCATTTCGCCGATCAGCCTCCTGCAAGCTTGGCAGGACTGGCTGCTGCACATGTCCGCATCACCGGGCAAGCAAGGGGAGGTCTGCGCCAAAGCGGTCGAAAAGGTCGCGAGGTTGAGTGATTTTCTTTTCCGCTGCGGGCTCGGAATGGGAGCCGCTGCGCCAACGATCATGCCCTTGCCGCAAGACAGAAGGTTCCAGCACCAGTCGTGGCAGGCCTTCCCCTTCAACGCCATGCAGCAAGCCTTCCTGCTTTCCCAGCAATGGTGGCACAATGCGACCACCGGCCTCCCCGGCGTTACCAGGAAGCATGAGCGGTTGGTCGAGTTCTACAGCCGGCAAATCCTGGACACGGTCTCACCGTCCAATTGCCCCGTGCTCAATCCCGAGGTCATCGACAGGACCGTTCGGGAAAACGGCACCAATTTCGTCAGCGGCGCCAATAACCTGGTCGACGACCTGCTTCGCCTGATCGACGGCAGGCCGCCGACCGGTGCGGAGAGCTTTCGGCCCGGCATGGAAGTCGCCGTCACGCCCGGCGAGGTCGTCTTCCGCAACGAACTGATCGAGCTCATTCGCTTTGCCCCCATGACAGGCGCGGTGAAGGAGGAGCCGATCCTCATCGTCCCGGCCTGGATCATGAAATACTACATTCTCGATCTTTCGCCGCGCAATTCGCTCGTTCGCTATCTCGTCCAGAGCGGCTTCACCGTCTTCTGCATATCCTGGCGCAATCCGGGTACCGATCAGAGCGGACTCTCATTGGACGACTACGGGCGTCTCGGCGTGATGGCGGCCATGGATGCAGTCGAGGAGGCGACCGGGAGCAGCCGGATCCACGGCGCGGGCTACTGCCTTGGCGGGACGCTGCTGTCGATTGCCGCGTCGGCAATGGCGCGCGACGGCGATCATCGGTTCGCCAGCCTGTCGCTTTTCGCGGCGCAGGTCGATTTCGAAGAACCAGGCGAACTCGGCCTCTTTATAGACGAAAGCCAGATCGCCCTGCTCGAGGACATGATGTGGGTCGAGGGCACCCTCGATCAGCGCCGCATGGCTGGCGCTTTCCAGATGCTTCGCTCGCAGGACCTTATCTGGTCACGCATCGTGCGCGAATATCTGCTCGGCGAGCGCGCTCCGATGACCGACCTGATGGCCTGGAATGCCGACTCGACCCGGATGCCGTTCCGCATGCAGTCGCAATATTTGCGGCAGCTTTACCTGGGCAACGATCTTGTCGAGGGGCGCTTTCGCGTCGGCGGCAGGCCGGTTCATCTGGAAGACATTGGGTCGCCGGTGTTCGCGGTCGGCACCGAGACGGATCACGTCGCGCCGTGGCGCTCGGTATTCAAGCTGACTTATCTCCTCGACACCGACATCGACTTCGTCCTGACCAGCGGTGGGCACAATGCGGGCATCGTTTCCGAGCCTGGCCACCCCGGTCGTTCCTACCGGCGGCTCAGTTGCCGCCACGCGGATATTCGTCCGGACGCGGATGAATGGGCGAAGAACGCGACCGTGACATACGGCTCCTGGTGGCCGGCCTGGGTTGAATGGTTGACGCGCTACTCCAGCCGCGAGGTCGCGGCCGACCGGTCCGACGCCGCAGCCGGCTTGAAGGCGATTTGTGCGGCACCTGGTACGTATGTCCTTGAGCGATAGAGCTTTTTCGACAGTTTGAGCCAGGTCAAGGCGCGGCGTCCATTCGTCGCGTATTGGTATGCCATGAAACGTCGAACAGCGTTCGAGATCCTGCCGTTGGCAGTCGCCTTCGCATTGCCTGCCTGGGCGGGCGATAATTCGCAGATTGCCTATGGCAAGAGGCTGGTCGAAACGAACTGCGCGCGCTGCCATGCAATTGGCTCGACCGGCGCGAGCACCCACCCTGATGCTCCGCCTTTTCGTTCATTGCACCTGCGCTATCCGATCGAAGACCTCCAGGAGGCCCTGGCGGAGGGAATTTCCACTGGCCACCCGGACATGCCCGAGTTCGTGGCCAGCCCTGATCAGATCGAGGCGATCATCGCCTATATCGGGAGCCTCGATCGATGATCGGGGCCATTCAGACCGGCATTCCAGGGCTTGGGCGACGCGCGATCGGCGGAAGAGAAAGCGCTTAAGACGAAGAGGAGATGTCGGATGAAACGCGGAATCGGAAGTGCGGACGCCGAGACGCCCGAGTTGGCAATTCCCGTCCGGAAAGTCTGCTTCATAATCGCCAAGGCACATGAGTTCGACGTCAAGGTTGCCGTTACCGAGCCTGATACGGGATCCAATCCCACGGACGACAACGAGGTTGCGGTGCTTCAGGACCATGACGATGATCCTGTGCGTGAAGAGCTTGGCTCGCTGATTTCGGAGCTCTCCATCGACGAGCAGGTCGACCTCGTGGCGTTGACGTGGCTCGGCAGGGATGACGGCCAGACGGCTGATTGGGAAGAGGTCCGCCAGCAGGCCGCCTACGCTCACAACAAACGCACGGCCCGCTATCTGTGCGGCAATCCGCTCCTGGGCGATCACCTCGAGGCCGGGCTCGATGCCCTCGGCCTGTCTTGCTCCGGCTGAGCCGAACTTGATGCGCATCAAAGCAAGAGGATTTCGACCGTGCTGATCTACCGGCCTGTCATGGAGTCCGGGCATGATCTACACGACAATACTGGTTCAACTCGACATCGATGCACCGGCGACGCCACGTCTCGTTTTCGCGCAGGAGATAGCGAGGAAATTCGAGGCCGATCTTATCGCCATGACGGCGGGCGAGCCCTCCACGCTGGTGTCGCCGAGCGAGTCCTCGCCGGACGTGGCGGAGGTTTTGCGTCGTCGGACCCTTGAACTCGAGGAGCGCATCAGGAAGCTCAAGGAGGAGTTCCTCGCCGTCGTCGGAAACAACGAGCGCGCATCATGGCGTGCCGAACTCGACGATCCCACGCGCGCGGTCGCCCTGCATGCGCGAGCGGCCGATCTGGTGATCACCGGCGCGCCGCCTGCCGCCGCCGCCGGCGACTTCCAAAGGACGATCGATCCGGGCGCATTGATTCTCTCCACGGGCAGGCCGGTTCTGTTTGCCGCCGACGATCTCAGCCTCCTTAAGGGTGACAAGGTGATGGTCGCCTGGAAGGATTGCCGCGAATCGCGGCGGGCATTGGTCGATGCGATGCCTTTCCTGCGCAATGCCAAGGAGGTGACGGTTTTCAGCGCTGCGGAGGAGGGGGCGCTCGTCGCGCGACATGGCACGGCCGATGTGGTGCGCTTCCTGATGAAACACGGTGTGCAGGCCCGCTCCGAGTTTCTGGAAAGCGACGGATCATCGGCCGGTGACGCCATTGTCATTGCGGCCGATCAAATCGGAGCCGATCTCATCGTGGCCGGTGGCTATGGCCATAGCCGGTTCCGGGAATGGGCCTTCGGAGGCGCAACGCGATCCCTGCTCAGATCGGGCTCATTCCACAGGCTGCTGTCGAACTGAACAGCAATGGCACCGATGTGCCTGCCGGTATATTCATCGAAGGAGATGAGGCCAATGCAGCTCTTGGCGTCTTTGTTCTTACCGACTTATCCGGACCCGCCCGGACCCAAGGTAGTGTCCAACGCGGTGGCGGTCGCCAGGCAGCTCGACGCCACGCTGGATGCGGCAGTCATCAACGTCGACATTCCAGATGTTTCGAACGCGTTGTCCGGCTTTCTGCTCGACCTTCCGGCCAAGATCCGAGAGGTCGAGGCTGCCAGCAGGAATCGTGGCAAGGCATTGCTGGAAGCGGCGGCGGCCGAGGCTTCGCGATGCAACGTGACCTTGACCAGGCAGCAGTTTAAAGCACAGCCGGCCCTGATGGGAGAGGCCGCCGCCGCTGAAGCACGCTACTTCGATCTTTGCATGGTAGGCTGGTCGCCGGACAATGACGCGGCCCGGATGACGGCCGAGGCGATCGTGTTCAGCTCGGGCCGGCCGGCTTTGATCCTTCCGGATGCGAAGGACATCGGGGTGCTTGGCCATGTCGTGATAGCCTGGGATGGCAGCCGCGTAGCCGCTCGTGCGGTCGCCGACGCCAGGCCGTTCCTTGAGCGGGCGTCGGCGATATCGATCGTTACCGTGACGGATGAGAAGACGCTGCCAAGGCAGGATATCGGTGAACGGCTTGCACAGGGGCTTGGGGCGCGCGGCTTGCGGGCGAAGGCGGCGTCTATCCAAACCGGCAAGGCTGAAATTGGGATTGCCCTCCAGGAACATGCCCTGAAGATCGGCGGCAGTCTGCTCGTCATGGGCGGATGGGGCCATTCTCGCCTGAGAGACTTTGTGCTCGGCGGAGCGACGGAAGACATTCTGTCGGATTTGCGCTTGCCGGTGTTGATGTCGCACTAAGTGTGTAGTCCCGGAGTGTCGGGGCCTTACATCGACATTTCCGGTTCGAGCGCGCGCTCCTTCGCCGGCTCCGCAATCTCGGTCATGGTCGCTTCCGTCAGGAGCAGCACGCTGGCGACTGAGACCGCATTCTCCAGCGCGATCCGCACGACCTTCGTCGGGTCGATGATGCCGGCCTCGACCAGGTCGACATATTCCTTGCGGCCGGCGTCGAAGCCGAAATTTCCCTTGCCTTCGGTCATCCTGGCGACGACGACGCCGCCGTCGACTGCCGAATTCTCGGCGATCTGGCGCACAGGCATTTCGAGCGCGCGCTTGAGGATCTGGACACCGGTTCGCTCGTCGCCTTCGCAACGCGCCTCTTCCTCCGTGACCGCGCCGATGCAGCGCAGCAAAGCCAGTCCGCCGCCAGGCACTATACCCTCGGCGACAGCCGCCTTGGTGGCGCTGATTGCATCGTCGAGAGCCTCTTTCTTCGATTTCATCTCGGCCTCGGTCGGCGCGCCAACCTTGATCACGGCCACGCCGCCGGCAAGCTTGGCGAGCCGCTCCTGAAGCTTCTCGCGATCATAGTCGCTGGTCGTATCGCCGATCTCTCGCCGAATTTGCTCGACGCGCCCTTTGATGGTCTTCTGGTCGCCGCTGCCGCCGATGATCGTGGTGTTGTCCTTGTCGACGACCACACGCTTCGCGCGCCCCAGCTGAGCCATCGTGACGTTCTCGAGCTTGAGGCCGATGTCCTCTGAAATGACCTGCCCGCCGGTCAGGATGGCGATGTCCTGCAGCATGGCCTTGCGGCGGTCGCCGAAGCCCGGCGCCTTCACGGCGCAATTCTTGAACGTACCGCGAATCTGATTGACGATCAGCGTGGCCAGTGCCTCGCCCTCGACGTCCTCCGCGATCACAAGCAAAGGCGAACCTGATTTCGCCACGGCCTCGAGCAGCTTGATGAGGTCGTTGAGCGAGGAGATTTTCTTTTCAACGATGAGCACGAGTGCGTCTTCCAGCACTGCTTCCATCTTGTCGGTGTCGGTGACGAAGTAGGGGGACAGGAAGCCGCGGTCGAATTGCATGCCTTCGACCACGTCGAGCACCGTCTCGGTGGTCTTCGATTCCTCTACAGTGATGACGCCTTCACCACCGACTTTCTCCATGGCCTCGCCGATCAGCTCGCCGATGAGCGGATCATTGTGCGCGGAGATCGTCGCCACCTGTTCCTTCTCGCGCCTGGTCGAGACCGGCCGCGATATCTGCTTGAGCGTCTCGATCGCGCGCTTTGTCGCACGGTCGAGACCGCGCTTGATGTCGATCGCGCTCGCGCCCGCGACGACGTTGCGAACGCCATCGGCGAACATCGCATGGGCGAGGATAGTCGACGTGCTGGTTCCGTCGCCGACCATGTCGCCGGTCTTCTCGGCCGCCTGCCTCAGCATCCGCGCGCCGAGATTTTCCTCCGCGTCCTTCAGGTCGAACTCCTTGGCGATCGTCACTCCGTCGTTGCAGACGATAGGCGCGCCCCATTTCTTCTCGATCAGCACCGACTTCGAGCGCGGACCGAGCGTCACCCGCACGGCGTCGGCAAGTTGGGTGGCGCCGCGAAGAATCTTTTCGCGTGCCGCTGAGCGGAACAACACCTGTTTGTGAGCCATGACCATCTCCCGAAGTCTGCCAGCTCTTTCCTGCTAACAGCCATTCCTTCGATCGGCCTTGATGCGCATCAAATGCGTTTCCGTTCCTGGTTGACGAGGATCAATGACGGTGGCGCGTCATCCGTTGGATGGTGCCGATCCGATCCGGGAAACGAACATGCAGACGAATGAAACGCCTCGATACGATTCCAGCGTAAACACCACCGGCTGCTGCCCCAGGTTCAATCCTGAAGGCTGGGACGGGCAAGAACTGCATTTCAAGGACAAGCGATTTCTGAGAGCGACCACCCGCAGCGTCATGCATATCCCGCTGAACATGGGCAACGTGTTCTCGCGCGTCAGCAAGCATATCGACGACGCGGGAGCCTCGGACACGGATCAATTCATCGTGCTCAGCCGGGATATTTCGCCCTGGAGCAGCGAGCATCTGTTTTCGGTTGCGAAGTCGGTTCCCGGGGAAGAAATGACGACGCTGAGCGGCGACTTTCTGACGAAAGTGTTCGAGGGTCCCTACAGTCAGGCAAGGCAGTGGCACGAGGAGATGCGGCAGATCGCGCGCAATCGAGAATCGGAGCCGGGCGACGTTTATTTCTTCTATACGACGTGCCCGAAATGCGCCAAGGCCTATGGAAAGAACTATGTCGTTGGCGTCACGGCCGCAGCTTAGCACCTGCGCGTCATCGCGTTGCCGTCGCGTCCGGGAGACGCGGGTCAGTTTTCGCTCGTTCCCTGCAGGAGCTTTCGCGATGGGTCGAATTGGCGGTTTCCTGCTGGTCACGCTCATCGCCCTGGCGGCCGCGGCCGGTGTGACCTTCTTGCTTTACGGGAACGAGCTTGGTCGGTTGCGCGACGCCGTCGGCCGAGGCAGTCTGGTCGCCACCCTCGATATCGGCCCGATCGAATACGCCGACAGCGGTGCGGGCATTCCGCTGCTGTCGATCCACGGCGCCGGCGGCGGCTTTGACCAAGGCCTTGCTCTCGCTGCCGATCTCGTGGGTGAGGGCTTTCGGGTCATCGCGCCGTCGCGCTTCGGCTATCTGCGCACACCCGTGCCGCGAGACCCCTCTCTAGCCGCGCAGGGCGACGCGCACGCGGCGTTGCTTTCCAAGCTGAACGTTCCCAAAGTGGTGGTCGTCGGTGTTTCGGCCGGCGCCCGCTCAGCGGTCGAGCTGGCACTGCGGCACCCTGACAAGGTCGCCGCTCTCATTCTGATCGTCCCGGCCCTTTACTCACCCACCAGTTCCGTCGCGGTCAATGTGAGCTTCGGCAACAGGTTCGCATTCTGGGCCGTCAGTGCCGGCGGCGATTTCGCCTGGTGGGCCGCCGAGACCATCGCCCCGTCGATACTCATTCGCTTTCTAGGCGTTCGACCGGCGCTGGTAGCGGCCGCGCCCGAGGTCGAGAGAGCCCGCGTCATGAGCTTCGTCAGGAGCGTCGAACCCCTGTCGCTGCGCTTCCCCGGAATCAATATCGACAGCGCCCCTGAGCTGCATGAGCTGCCGTTGGCAGAAATCACCGCACCGACAATAGTCGTCTCCGCGCGTGACGACCTGTTCAACACGCTGCCGTCAGCCGAATTCGCAGCCGCCAGGATCCCCGGTGCCAAACTGGTCGTCTACGACACTGGCGGACATCTTTTGGTCGGACGGGAGCAGGAGGTTCGCAAAGCAGTCCGCGCGTTCTTAGAGGGAGCGGGCATGATCCCGTGATCCGATAGTTCGGACGGCGACACGCTGCTCAGTTTTGGCGTCAGGAGCCGGACGCCGCGCGTTCCTCGGCCTTCCCGTTACGTCCAAGGGTCGGCATTCGCCAACGGACCAGGCCAAGGCCAAGGAGCGCCAGCGCCGTGAAGCCGGCGCCCGCCAGGAAGGTCATGCGCGGTCCGAAAAGATCCCAGAGCATGCCGGCCAGCAGGCTGGCGGCCAGCAGCGCGAGCCCGCCCGACAGATTGAACATTCCGAAGGCGGTGCCTCTCAGTTCCGCCGGGGCGGTATCGGCGACGAGCGTTGCCAGAAGCCCTTGCGTGAACCCCAGATGCAGGCCCCAGAGAGCCACGCCGAGCGCAACGCCGGCCAGGTTTCCGGGAAACGCCAGCACGATGTCCGCGGCGATCAGGATCAGGAAGCCGAGAATGAGCATCGTCAGGCGATTGACCCGATCCGAGAGCACGCCGGCCGGGTAGGCTGCAAGCGAGTAGACCACGTTCATGACCACGAGCACCAGCGGGGCGAGCACGATCGGCAAACCCATGGCCTGCGCGCGCAGTATGAGGAATGCTTCGCTGAACCTCGCCAATGTGAACACGGTGGCGACGCAGACGACCAGCCAGAAGGGCGACCCCAGCCGCCTCAGCTCGGCCAAGCTCAAGGGAGCACGCACTTCACGCATGCCGGCGGGCCGGGCGGGCTCATGGACGGCTGCGACCAGCAGCACGACCGCCAGGAGGCCGGGAACGACCGCGGCCCAGAACACGGTCCGAAACTGATTGGCGGTCAGCCACGTGAGGCCGATCGCGAGCAGCGGCCCGACAAACGCGCCGACCGTGTCGAGCGCCTGGCGAAGTCCGAAACTGGCGCCGCGCGCATGGGCGGGGGCGATGTCGGCGACCAGGGCATCGCGCGGAGCGCCGCGAATGCCCTTGCCGACACGGTCGACAAAGCGGGCCGCCACAAGCCAGCCGACCGACGAAGCCAGCGGGAATACCGGTTTGGTGAGGGCGGCGAGGCCGTAACCGATGACCGCCAGCAGCTTGCGTTTTCCTAGCCAATCCGACAGCGCGCCCGAAAAGACCTTGGTGATGGCGGCCGTCGCTTCGGCAATGCCCTCGATGGTGCCGACCGTCACCATCGATGCTCCCATGACGGTGACCAGATAGATCGGCAGCAAGGCGTGAATCATCTCCGACGAGACGTCCATCAGCAGCGAGACGAAGCCCAGCGCCCAAATCCCCGCGGGAATGGTCCTCAGGCGGACGGAGGTGGTTTCCTTGAACTGTTCCATGCCCCTTCGCCCTGTCGGTACCGCGTCATGCTCAGCGTAGCGAACCGGCGGTGGCGCTGTCCATCGAGATCGACCGCGCAATGGGAAGGCCGTTGCTCCGCTATGCGAGCACGCCGCGAACGCGGTTGATCTCGCGCAAAGTGGAACCCGATCGACGGCCTAGAATGTTGTCCATTCAAGATGGAGCAAGCCAATGCAGAAGGCTTTGATGAAGTCCGTCGCGGCAGCGAGCGCTGCTATGACCCTTGTCTCCGGTGCGGCATGGGCGCAGGCGCCGTCCGACATCGGAAGGTACGATTGGGGACCTCACATGATGTGGGGCGGAGGTTGGTATGCCATGATTTTCGGCCCGCTGTTCATGATCCTCTTTCTCGCGGTATTGATGGTTGCCGCGATCCTTCTCGTCCGCGGACTGGGTGGACCGTGGTCGGGGCCAGTGTCACCGCACCACTCGGTCGCCGGCCGCACACCGCTCGACATTCTTCGGGAGCGATTTGCGCGCGGCGAGATCGACAAGGAAGAGTTCGAAGAAAGGCGTCGTGTGCTCGGCGAATAGCCGGCGCCAGCGCCCAAGGCAATCGATCGCCTCTTGAAGGCGCGCGTCGGATAAGTGCCCGAAACGAGGCTAGAGCGTTTCACCGTTTCACGGAAACGATGAACCGCTCTATCTCTTTGTTTTTACACAATTTCGGGAGGAAAGCCGTTCACACCTTTCCTGGAATCGCTTTAGGCTTCGAACCGGGTGCCTCGCCGGCCTTTGACGATCTCCACTGCGTCCTCGAGCCTCCCGATCGCCGACGGCTTGCCGGTGGCTTGGGCGAATTCGATCGCGGCGCTGATCTTGGGTCCCATCGAGCCGGCCGGGAAATCGCGCCCGGACAATTCCGTTGCCCCGACTTTGCGAAGCGCGCGAGCGTCCGGCGTGCCGTAGCCGACATAGACCGCATCGACATCGGTCAGCATGAGCAGCATGTCGGCGTTCAACTGACGCGCCAGGAGCGAGCTCGCCAGATCCTTGTCGATGACGGCTTCGACGCCGACCATGCTGCCGTCATCGCGAGCGATGACGGGGACACCGCCGCCGCCCGTGCAGATGACGACGACGTCGTGCTCGACCAGATAGGAGATCACGGACACTTCCAGGATCTCGACAGGTCGCGGCGAGGGCACGACGCGGCGCCATTTGTCGCCGTCGGGCGCAACTGCCCAGCCACACTCGCTTGCGAGCCGTCGCGCGGTCGCCTCGTCATAGACGGGGCCAATCGGTTTCGTCGGATGCGCAAAGGCCGGATCCTGCGGGTCGACTTTCACCTGCGTCAGCAGCGTCGCGAACAGCCTCTGGCTGGCGAGGTTGGCGAGCTCCTGCTCGATCATGTAGCCGATCATGCCGGCGCTCTCGGCGCCGAGAACATCGAGCGGGAAGGCCCCTTCTTTCGAAGCGGCGGCCGATTGGAGCGCGAGCAGGCCGACCTGCGGGCCGTTGCCGTGCGTGATGACGAGCGAATGGCCTTCGCCGATGAGCGCCGCCAGAACGGACGCGGCGCGCTTGACGTTGCTGCGTTGGTTCTCGGCGGTCATCGGCTCACCGCGCCGCAACAGCGCGTTCCCACCGAGCGCGGCGACGATCAGCATGTCAGTTGCCGATCGTGGCGACGAGCAGCGCCTTGATCGTGTGCATGCGGTTTTCCGCCTGGTCGAAGACGACCGACGCGCCGGACTCGAACACCTCGTCGGAAACCTCCATGCAGTCGATCCCATATTCGCGCGCGACATGGGCGCCGACTTCGGTCTCGGTGTCGTGGAATGCCGGCAGGCAATGCATGAATTTCACGTGCGGATTGCCGCTGGCCGACATCACTTCGCTCGTCACCCTATAGGGAGTCAGCTGACGAATGCGCTCAGGCCAGCCGGACTTGTCCTCGCCCATCGAGAGCCAGACATCCGTGTATATGAAGTCGGCACCTTCGACGCAGCTCTTGACGTCCTCGTCCAGTCTGAAGCGGCCGCCGCTGCGTTCCGCCAGGTTTCTCACATGGGCGCAGAATTCCTCGTCCGGCCAAAGCTCCCTCGGTGAAGCAATGCGTATGTCGATGCCGACCTTGGCGGCGCCTACCGCCAGGGACTGGGCGACATTGTCCCGACCTTCGCCGACGAAAGCGACGGTCATGTCCGAAAGATGCTTGTGCGTGAACTCGCGCATGGTCATGAAATCGGCGAGGATCTGCGTCGGATGCGCCTCGTCCGTCAGGCCGTTGTACACAGGCACGCCGGCATGCGCGGCAAGCAACTCGGCCTGATGCTGCGCAAAGCCGCGATACTCGATTGCGTCATACATCCGGCCGAGCACGCGCGCGGTATCCTTCATGGACTCCTTGTGCCCGATATGACTGCCGGTGGGGCCGAAATAGGTGACGTGGGCACCCTGATCGTAGGCGGCGACCTCGAACCCCGTCCGCGTGCGGGTGGAGTCCTTTTCGAAGATCAGCGCGATGTTTTTGCGGACGAGACGCGGCGTCTCGTGCCCAGCCTGCTTGGCGGCCTTGAGGTCGGCGGCCAGCTTCAGGAGAAAGCGGATCTCCTCGGCCGAAAGGTCGTCCAGCGAAAGCACCGAGCGGCCATGCAGGTTGATCGACATTCTGGGGTCCTTTCAGAGCGGGTCGCGTGCGATGGGGCAGGTCATGCAGTGGCCACCGCCGCGGCCGCGGCTGAGCTCGGCGCCCTCGACGGTGATCACCTCGATTCCCGCGCGGCGCAGAAGCGTGTTGGTGTAGACGTTGCGGTCGTAGCCGATGACGACGCCCGGCTCGACCGCGACGACGTTGTTGCCGTCGTCCCATTGCTCGCGCTCGGCCTCGTAGCGGTCGCCGCCGGTGGCGATGATCCGCAGCGATTTCAGCCCAAGCGCCTCCGCGACGACTGTGGTGAAGGGGGCATTTTCTTCCCTGACCTCGACCGCCGCATCGCCGTCTCCAGGCCGGATCGAGAAGCTGCGCAGCCGTTCGACCACGGGCGGATACATGGTGGCGAGGTCCCGGTCGCAGAAGGTGAAGACGGTGTCGAGATGCATGAAGGAGCGGTCGCGCGGCATCAGCGCCGCGATGACGCGCGTGGCCTCTCCGGCGGCAAACAGGCTGCGGGCAAGGTCGCCCACCGCCTGCGGCGTGGTGCGTTCGCCCATGCCTACGAGCACGATGCCGCCGCCGACCGGCATGACGTCCCCGCCCTCCAGGCTGACGCCCGGTCCCCCTGCGGGCGATACGAACGGGATGCCGCTGTCGCGAAACCGCGGATGGAAGCGATAGACAGCCTCGACATTGGCCGCTTCGGGCCGCCTGGCGGGCCAATACATGGCGTTGACTGAGACCGAGCGATAAATCCAGCAGGAACTGTCGCGGGTGAAGAGCTGGTTCGGCAGCGGCGGCAGCACGAAGTCTTGCAGCGCGAGCGTTCTTCCGGTCAGTCCCTTGGGTTCGAACGGCAGCTCGGCGCGGGCAATGCCGCCGACGAGACAGCTCGCCAGCAGATCGGCCGGCATCTCGTTCAGCCATCCCCGCATCTCGTCGACCATGTCCAGGCCGACGAAGCCGGCATGCACGCGGCGATCGAGAAGCCAGTCGCGCGCCTTGCCGATGGCCATGGTCTCCGCAAGGAGCTCGCCGAACGAATGAACCACCACGCCGCGTTCGCGCAAGGCATCGACCAAAATGTCGTGTTCCTGGCGCGCTCGCTTGACCCACAGCACGTCGTCGAACAGCAGCGCCTTGCAGTTCTCCGGCGTCAGCCTGCGCAGGCTGAGATCCGGCCTGTGCACCATCACCTCGCGCAGGCGACCGACTTCCGAGTGGACCCCCAGATTTGCCATGGGATCACCTCTCAAAGCGCGCTGACGGCGCCGGTCCACATCTCGTAGACGGCAAGGAGAGCTACGGCGACGAGCGCGACTGCCATGACGGCCTCCACCGGATGGAAGATGCGCTGATTGCCTTCGCGACGGGCCCAGACATAGAAGATGATGCCCGGTGCATAGAGGATCGCGCACATGAAGAGATACGCGGGCCCGGCTGCGTAGACCAGCCACAGCCCGTAGATCGTCGCCAGCACGCCGGCAAAGAGAGCTCCGGTGCGCCGCTCGCCGCTCTCATAGCTTTCCCCGGTCCAAGCCAGCTTGGCGGCGAAAGCTCCGGAGAAGATGTAGGGCACGAGGATGGCGGTCGAGGCGATGTAGAAGAGCGCCTGGTAGGTGCTCTGCGCAAAGAGCGTGATCACCAGGAAGGCTTGGACGAGCAGGTTGGTGATCAGCAGCGACGTCGAGGGAACGCCGCGTTCGCTTTCCCGGCCGAAGAACTTCGGCATCGTCCCGTCCTTGCCTGCGACATGGGGAACTTCCGCGGCGAGCAGCGTCCAACTCAAGAAGGCGCCGACGACCGAGACCACGAGCGCGAGATTGATGAGCACGGCGCCCCAGGGCCCGACGACCGCCTCCAGTACGCCCGCCATCGACGGGTTCTTCAGGGCGGCAAGTTCAGGTTGGCTGAGGATGCCGAGCGAAAGGAGCGAGACCAGCGCATAGAGAGCGAGGCAGGTGAAGAAGCCGAGCACGGTCGCGGTCGCGATGTCCTTGCGGCGTTCCGCCCGAGCGGAGAAGACACTGGCGCCTTCGATGCCGATGAAGACCCATAGCGTTACCAGCATGGTGCTCTTGACCTGGGCGGCGATGGTGCCGAGCGAGGCGTTGCCGAGCCCGGTGAAGTCGAGTGTCCAGACATTGAGCTTGAAGCCGACGGCGACGATCCCGACGAAAAGGACGACTGGCGCAATCTTGGCCGCGGTCACGATGGTGTTGACGATCGCAGCCTGGCGAATGCCTGCAAGAATGAGGAAGTGGATGATCCACAACAGGATCGACGCGCCGAGCACCGCCTGCCATGTATTCCCGTCACCGAAGGCAGGGAAGAAATAGGACAAGGCGCTGAAGACGATCACGGCGTAGGAGACATTGCCGACCCACGCGCTGATCCAGTAGCCCCAGGCGCTGTTGAACCCGACGAAGGGACCGAAGCCTGCCTTGGCATAGGCGTACGGACCTGCGTCGAGTTCGGGTCGACGTACCGCCAGCGACTGGTAGACGAACACCAGCGCGAGCATGCCGACGGCGGTGATCGCCCAGCCGATCAGGATGGCCAGAGGGCCAGCGCCGGCCGCTATGTTCTGCGGCAGGCTGAACACGCCCGAACCCACCATCGAGCCGATGACGAGGGCTGTCAGAGATCCCAGTCGTAGCTTCGTCGATGCCGTGGCCCCGGCTTCCCGGATTGGGACATTGATTTCCGTCGTGGACATGATGCGCTCCCGAATTGCGAACAGTGGGAGGATCCAACAGGAAAGAGAGAGCGGCAGCCTTGACGCGGGTCAAATCCGGTTTCCCTGCGGGAGCCGCCGCGTGGAGACAAAGCCGGTGCGGATCGCTACAGGAGTTGCATGGCGCCGTAGCCCGCCGCCGCGGCGATCAAAGTCATGCCGGCCAGGGGCAGCCAGAATCTCACCGGACCTGCGAATGCCGCCAGCGAAAGGCGTCCGACCGCGTTGGCCATCAGCGCCGTCAGCACCGCATGTCCGACCGTTTCGATCGGGATTGAATTCTTGACCAGGCGTAGGGCGCTGAGCACTGAAGCATCGACATCGAACGCGCCCGCGATCGCGGAACTCGCCAGCAGGCCCTGTTCCTGAAACCGGGAGGCCAGCGCGGCGCTCGCCGTCGAAGCGAATGCGAACAGCAACGCAAAGATCAGGAGAGGCGTCAATTCGAATGGATTGCGCGTCGGGGCAGGGTTCTCCGGTTTCTGGCCATGGATGCCCAATGCGATTGCTCCGCAGGCGGCGAATGCCAGCGCGGCAGCGAGCGCGGGCGCGGCGATGAACGCGGCCACGCCCGGCGTGAGGGCCAGAACAACAAGGCAGACACGCAAGATCGAGACCGTTGCCGCCAGCGATGCCGCGCCCACAAAAGGCAAGGAATTGTTCGCTGCGTTGGCCGTGCGGGCCAGCGACAAGGTGACAGCGGTGGATGAGACGACCGCGCCGGCAAGCGCGCTGACAATCAGGCCGCGAGCGTTTCCGAGGACGCGTACCGCAACGTAACCGGCAAAGGAGATCGAGGCCATCAGCACCGTCAGGAGCCAGATCTCGCGCGGGTTGAAGCCGCCCCAGGGGTCCAATGTGCGGTCAGGCAGCAGGGGCAGCACGATCACGCTCATCGCCGCAAGTATCAACGCCGAGCGAAGCTCTATCCAGGTCAGGCGCTGCAAGAGGCCGTGCAAGACCTCGCGGCTTGCGAGAAGTGCCGCGAGGGCTGCGCCGCCCGCGGCTGCAACCCGGAAATCGCCGGCCACGCAGAGTGCTCCAAGGGCGAAGACGGCAAGGCCCGCGATGACGGTCGTGACGCTGTAATCCTCATCGTGCGCGGCTTCGCGTGCCTTGTACCATGCAAAAATGGCTGCGAACGCGATAAAGCCCGCGACCAACACGGAATTCGCCGCGAGCGCCTTGGCTAGAGCCGCGACAATACCACCGAGCAATCCCGTAATGCCGAATGTACGAATGCCGGCCGTGCGGCTGCGATCGGGCGCATCGCGCTCTCTCCAGCCGCGTTCCAACCCGACGAGCAGTCCTATCGCCAGGGCGACCCCAAGCTGGGCTATGAGCGTGTCCATGACGAGCCACCTTAATGCATGTCGCCCAAAAGTGCGCAGCGGTTTTGGGAAGACGACATGCATCAAAACAAAGACTTAAAGCGCGTCGCCGGAATGCGTTTCGTCGCGATGCGCTTTGGATGGACGGCGTATGTCGTCAACCGCTTCGACCAACGGTCGGCCCGGCGCGGCTTCCGCCGGGGCTCGCCATAGGGATCAGATTTCCATCGCCTCGCGGCCCGAAACTTCCGCGATGAAGATCCTGAAGAACACGTGGGGAAGATGCTCCGCCTCCGAGGACGTCGCCGGCTTGAGCGCGCCTGGCTCCCACCAGTCGGCATGCTTGTTGCTCAGGACGGACCAGGCATGATCACGCTGGACCTTGTGTCCAATCCGATCGGGGAGCTCCTCATAGCGACCGTTGACGATCACGCTTTTCCAACCTCGTCCCGTGCCGCGTTCGTCGACCTGGACGGACACGAGAGGATTGGTGCGCATCCAGTCGATCTTCTTGCCCGGCATGGAAAACGCATAAAGGTGATTGTCCGCATGGGCGAAGTAGAACGGAACG
The DNA here is from genome assembly GCF_029674625.1 of Mesorhizobium sp. WSM4906. Lineage (NCBI taxonomy): Bacteria > Pseudomonadati > Pseudomonadota > Alphaproteobacteria > Hyphomicrobiales > Phyllobacteriaceae > Mesorhizobium > Mesorhizobium sp. WSM4906. The sequence continues at coordinate 5,784,490 of NZ_CP121355.1, read as the reverse complement.
ATATAGGGTTGCCCATCCTTGGCGCAGGCTAGGCGGCCGACGCGACCGGCCGTTAGGATTTTTGTGCATTCCAGGGCGGAAAGCGTGCGGATTTGCATCTGGAACTCCTATTCTTTGGCGCGAGCTTTCTGCCGTGATTTGTTTGCAGCATGCGCGGCCGACCGTCTTCTGGCGTTGCCGCGGCTGCCGACCCGTGCCCGGGCAACCTCATCCATGATGTCGAGAACCTCGCCATCGGAGAGCTGCGGGAAGTTGACGTAGTAATAGCTGAGTGCAGGGAAGCGGGCCGGCTGGCTGAGACAGATGACCAAATCGGCTTCTTGGGCAAGATCGGTCACAGTTTCCGCCGGCGCGACCGGAAGCGCGACAACGACCTTGCGCGGCGAGCGTCGCTTCATCGCACGGATGGCGACCTTCATCGTCGTCCCGGTGGCAGCCCCGTCGTCGACGATAATCACCGTTTTGCCGGCAACCGACAAGGGCGCGAGCTCGCCGCGATATGTCGTGCGACGGCGCTCCAGCTCCGGACGCTCCCCTGCGATCAGGACACGCAGCGCGTCGTCGCGCAGGCCATAGGTTTCCACGATTTCCCGGTTGAGAACGACGTCCGGAGGATCTCCGTCGACGATAGCGGCAACGGCCAGTTCCGGATTGCCTGGGGCCCCGACCTTGCGAACGAGGATCAAATCCAGCGGCGCCCCGAGAGCCTTGGCCACCTCGGCGGCGACTGGAACGCCGCCCCGCGGCAATGCCAGGACGACCGGATCCTGCAGGGTCAGTTTGGCGAGCTCGAGCGCGAGTCTCTGTCCAGCCTCATGGCGATCGCGAAACATCGATCATCCCTCCGGCCACAATTCACGGAGCGATTTCTTCATCGAATTGCGGACTTGGACGATCTCGCCGTGCGAGATGTGACGATCGAGGAGCCTGAACACCGCTCTGATTGCGTTGTCGACGTCGATCATCGGCTCGTAGCCGAAATTGTTGCGAACGCAGATCACGAAGTCGCGCTTCTTCCTTTCCCATGTCGGCTCGGCCGGGTTCCACCCTTCGAAGTAGATACCTCTGATCAGCGTTGGCAACTGGGCCGACAGGTCGGCCATTTCCTCCGGCGAGAGCCAATCGCGCAAAGCGTGCAGCACCGACTTCAACAGGCGGAACGCGCTCTGCTCGTTCCAGCCCAAATCCTTGGCGAGTTCGTTCACCCATTGCTGTGCCTGCTCGGCAGCATGTGTGATGGACGTGTGCGAGACGGAGTGTGTCATCGTCGTGATCCTCCAACCTGTTCCTTTCTCCGCCATTCAGACCCGCGCGCATTGCGTTAGGTCAATTTGACGCCGACTGGCGTTGCGAAGGAGATGCTTCGGGGCCGCCGGCACCCGAACTCAGCTTGGTGCCGGTTACCGCAGATGTGAACAAGCATGGGTGGGATACCTAGGTCATTAGGGATAGTCTCCAAGCAATGCGTCTTGTCGACAATCGAGGGACTGTCGTGGACCGGTTCATTGCGCGGGCCAACATCGCCCATTTTGAAGACTTGCTCGCCGGGGAAACCGACCCGGAAAAGCGGCGCATGATTGAGGATTTGCTTGCGGGCGAGAAGAGAAGCAGAAGCTCGAGATCGCGGAACGCCAGGCGGAGACAGCCCAGAAGCCGGCTGCTTCTTCCAAGGCAGACGATCCAGCGGTGTAAGCGAGCCAAGGCCCCTTCGGAAGGTTTCTTCCTCAGTGCACCGCCCCGGCGCACTGAGGAAGCGGTCATTTGTGCCGCTATGCGGCCTTGACGGTGATCTTCTTCTCGGCCTTCTGGGCTTCGGCCGTCTTGGGCAGCTTCACGGTCAGAACACCCTTGGCGAAGCTGGCGTCGATCTTGTCGGCGTCGACCCCCTCAGGCAACTGGAACGACCGCTGGAAGGAGCCGTAGCGGCGCTCCGAGAGGTAGTAGTCGTTCTCCTTTTCCTCCTTCTCTTCCTTCTTCTCGCCCTTGATCGTCAGCACGTTGTTGGCGAGCTTGATCTCGACGTTCTTTTCGTCGATGCCCGGCAGTTCGGCCGTGATTTCATAATCGTGGGCCTTTTCGACCAGGTCCATCGCCGGCGCGACGGTCCACCCAACGCTTCGCAGCGCGGGCAGTTCGCGGCCGAAAAACGAATGGGTGGAAGGCAGGCGAAAATCGAAAGGATGGAAATCATCGAAGAGCCGGTCGATTTCGCGACGCAGGCTTTCGAACGACCCCGTCCAGTGATCCGACCTGGCGGCGGGCGCGTTCTTCTCGGATTTCACAGGCAGTTTGGTGGCGGCTTCAGCCATGGTTCTCTCCATCGGACAAGTTGATCGACAAGTGCCGCCGCCTCCGCTCTCCACCTCAGGTTTCCCCAAAGGCGCCAGAGCTGGAGGCCAGCGGACCCGCCCGACAGGCGTCCCCGCCGAACCGGTTCATTGCTTCGCGATTTCCGCGTTTGGCGCGGATCGTCGCGCCCGCATCGCCAGTTCATGCTCGACCTATCGAGGCTTGGCATCAAAGCACTGGTCCGAGCAGCCATCGTTGATCCGTGTCAAACGAGCTCAAAGAAGAACCGGTTGTGGATTTGAGCAGAGTCAAGGCTCGGCACGCTGCGCTCCGGCGACTGTGTCGGCTCCGGCTTGCTTTCTGCTTTGCGGCGAAGCGAGCTTTACAACCGGTAGCTATCGCTTGGCGGACGGTGGCTACACGGCGCGACGAGTTGCTCGCCGCCGAAGCCGCGGTGAGGGATGGCTGGGGCGCCAGGATTCGAACCTGGGAATGTCGGTACCAAAAACCGATGCCTTACCACTTGGCGACGCCCCAGCAGCCGGGGCGGTGCCCGCTGCGCGCGGCCTTATAGGACGAGCCGGTGGAAAGCTCAATGCTTGGACCGCCGACATCCAAGGTAATCTTGCCGCATGCCTGCGTCGGCGGATTGCCGCCGCGTTTTCCGGCGAAATCCAAGGGGAAAGATCAAATCCGACGACGGGAGCTGCTGGCTATTCGCCCCACACGGCCAGTTCGTTGCCGGCTGGGTCGGTGAAATGGAACCGCCTGCCGCCGGGGAAGGAAAAGATCGGCTTGACGATGCTGCCGCCGGCATTCTCGATCGCTTCAAGTGTGTCCTCCAGGTTTTCGGAATAGAGCACGGGCAGCGGTCTGGCGGGCGCCTCGCCGGCATCGGCCTGGAAACCGCCGTCGAGCCCTTCGGCAAAAGCGGAGTAGGTTGGCCCGTAGTCGGTGAACGACCAGGAAAACGCCGCGCTGTAGAAGGATTTGACGCTGTCCAGCGTGCCGCCGGTGGCCGGCAGTTCCAGATAGTCGAGTTTTCCGTTGAGTTTCATCACGCTACTCCACTTCGTTCTTGTTATGTTCTATATCGCGTGGCCGATACCGGCAAGTCTTTTTGACGCAGCTTTTGCTTAATCGATTGTAGTGGCGGCGCTCGCTTTGCCGACGCTTGCCTTTCGCACTGCAGCATCCTATCGCTCGGATCGGAAGGGCGGGGAACCGGGCCTTGGTCCGGGTGTTGTCCATCTTCCAAGGACTGGAGGGCATGCATGACCAAGTGGGTTTACACCTTCGGCGATGGCGCCGCGGAAGGCCGTGCCGGCGACCGCAATCTTCTCGGCGGCAAAGGCGCCAATCTGGCCGAGATGTGCAGCCTCGGCCTGCCGGTGCCGCCGGGCTTCACCATCACCACCGATGTCTGCAACGCCTACTACGCCAACGGCCGCACCTATCCGGCGGCGCTCGAGGCGGATGTCCTTGCGGCGCTCGACCATATCGGCAGGCTCACCGGCCGCCGTTTCGGCGACCCGTCGAAGCTGCTCCTGGTCTCGGTCCGCTCCGGCGCCCGCGCCTCGATGCCCGGAATGATGGATACCGTGCTCAATCTCGGACTCAACGACGAGACCGTCGAGGCGCTGGCCGCCGATTCCGGTGATGCCCGCTTCGCCTATGACAGCTACCGCCGCTTCATCCAGATGTATTCCGACGTCGTCATGGGCCTCGACCACGAGGTTTTCGAGGAAATCCTCGAGGACCAGAAGGCGAGCCTCGGCCACGAGCTCGACACCGAGCTTTCGGCCATCGAATGGCAAGGCGTGATCGCGCTCTACAAGGCCAAGGTCGAGGAGGAGCTCGGCAAGCCGTTCCCGCAGGATCCCCGCGAGCAGCTCTGGGGCGCCATCGGCGCGGTGTTTTCGAGCTGGATGAACAACCGCGCCATCACCTACCGGCGCCTGCACGACATCCCGGAAAGCTGGGGGACGGCGGTCAATGTCCAGGCCATGGTGTTCGGCAATATGGGCGACACATCCGCCACCGGCGTCGCCTTCACCCGCAATCCCTCGACCGGCGAAAAGCAGCTCTACGGCGAATTCCTGGTCAATGCTCAGGGCGAGGACGTGGTGGCCGGCATCCGCACGCCGCAGAACATCACCGAGGCTGCGCGCATCGCCGCGGGCTCCGACAAGCCGTCGCTGCAGAAGCTGATGCCGGACGCCTTCCAGGCCTTCGTCGACATCTCCGACCGGCTGGAGAAGCACTACCGCGATATGCAGGACCTCGAATTCACCATCGAGCGCGGCAAATTGTGGATGCTGCAGACCCGCTCCGGCAAGCGCACCGCCAAGGCGGCGCTCAAGATTGCCGTCGAGATGGCGAGGGACGGGCTGATCACGAAAGAGGAGGCGGTCGCCCGCATCGATCCCGCCTCGCTCGACCAGCTTCTGCACCCGACCATCGATCCGAAGGCCGCGCGTGATGTGATAGGCATGGGCCTGCCGGCCTCGCCGGGCGCCGCCACCGGCGAGATCGTCTTTTCGTCCGGCGATGCCGAGGACGCCAAGGCACAAGGTCGCAAGGCGATCCTCGTGCGCATCGAAACCAGCCCCGAGGACATCCACGGCATGCATGCCGCCGAAGGCATCCTCACCACGCGCGGCGGCATGACCAGCCATGCCGCGGTGGTGGCGCGCGGCATGGGCAAGCCCTGCGTGTCGGGCGCCGGCTCGCTGCGCGTCGACTACAAGGCCGGCACGCTGATCTCGATGGGCCAAACCTTCCGCAAGGGCGATATCATCACCATCGACGGCGGTAACGGCCAGGTGCTGAAGGGCGCGGTCGCCATGCTGCAGCCCGAGCTTTCCGGCGATTTCGCCGCCATCATGGAGTGGGCGGATGCCGCGCGCCGCATGAAGGTGCGCACCAATGCCGAAACGCCGCTCGATGCGCGCATGGCGCGCTCCTTCGGCGCCGAAGGCATCGGCCTTTGCCGCACGGAGCACATGTTCTTCGACGGCGACCGCATCGTCGCCATGCGCGAGATGATCCTCGCCGACACCGAGAAGGACAGGCGCTCGGCGCTCGACAAGCTCCTGCCGATGCAGCGTTCGGACTTCCTCGAGCTTTTCGAGATCATGGCCGGCCTGCCGGTGACGATCCGCCTGCTCGACCCGCCGCTGCACGAATTCCTGCCCAAGACCGAAACCGAGCTCGCCGAGGTCGCGGCAGCGATGAACGTATCGGCAGACAAGCTCAGGCAGCGCACCGAGGCGCTGCATGAGTTCAATCCGATGCTCGGGCATCGCGGCTGCCGGCTCGCCGTCTCCTATCCGGAGATCGCCGAGATGCAGGCGCGCGCCATCTTCGAGGCGGCGGTCGAGGCAGGCCGCAAGGCCGGCGCTCTGGTGGTGCCCGAAATCATGGTGCCGCTGGTCGGCCTGGTGAAGGAGCTGGAATACGTCAAGGCACGCATCGATGCGGTGGCCAAGAGCGTCATGCAGGAGACAGGCACGAAGATCGATTATCTCACCGGCACCATGATCGAATTGCCGCGCGCGGCGATCCGCGCCCATGTGATAGCCGAAGCGGCCGAATTCTTCTCCTTCGGCACCAACGACCTGACGCAGACGACTTTCGGCATCTCGCGCGACGACGCGGCCTCCTTCCTCGAGACCTACCGGCAGAAGGGCATCATCGAGCAGGACCCGTTCGTATCGCTCGACGTCGACGGTGTCGGCGAGCTGGTGCGGATCGCGGCGGAAAAGGGCAAGGCGGCGCGGCCAAAGATCAAGCTCGGCATCTGCGGCGAGCATGGCGGCGATCCAGCCTCGATCCGCTTTTGCGAAGAGGTCGGCCTCGACTATGTGTCGTGCTCGCCCTACCGCGTGCCGATCGCGCGGCTGGCCGCCGCGCAGGCCGCCGTGGAAGCCGCGAAGGGCAAGGCAAAGCGCGCCTGACAGGCGCGCCGGCACCTTACGATTTTGTATGGAAACTCACGCGAACGTGCGTGTGATGGTTCCGAATCTCGACATCGTCTACGATCAGTTTCTGGTTCCGAATTCCTCGGTGCGAGAAACAGATGTTGCAGATTTCGCCCACCTCCCTCCGGTCGATCCTGGTCCTGCAGACCAAGTTTGTCGGCGACATCGTGCTTGCCTCGGCGTTGGCGAAGAATCTGCAACTGGAATATCCGGGCGCCAGGATCGTCTTTCTTTGCGACGCTCGTTTCGGCGACTTCCTCACCGCGCATGGCATCGCGTCCGAAGTCATCACCTTCCGCCGCGCCCATATGCGCGGCACGCCGCTGCAGCGCGGGCGCGAGCTGTTGCGGATGATGCGCGAGTTGCGGCAACAGCGCTTCGACATGGCCATCGACATAACAGACTCGAAAACCTCGCGAATCCTTTCCGGTGTGGTCAACGCTCCGGTCCGGATAGGGCACTACCCAACCGAGCGGCCGATGCGCTGGTATGAGCGCCAGCCCGCCAATGTCAGGATGAAGCCCTACGCCTTCGGCGAACGGCATTATCTCTACCGTTATCTATCGCCGCTCGAGGCGCTTGGTGTGGACCTGCGCGTCAGGGTGCCGGCGATCCGCCCGCTGCCTTTCGAAACGACGCTGGCCCTCGCTTCGCTGGGCAAATATCGTCTGCGGCCCAATGCCTTCGTGGCGGTGCATGCCGGAGCGAGCTTCCCCGGGCGCCGCTGGCAGCCCGAGCGCTTTGCCGCCGCGATCGAACGGATATCGACCGAAACCGGCCTGGACGTCGTTCTAGTGGGCGGTCCCGACGAAAACGAGGCAACTGACAAGATCATGGCGACTGCGAAGGCACCGGTCGTCAATCTGGTCGGCGCGCTCTCGCTCGAAACGCTTTTGGCGCTGCTCAAGGAGGCCAGGCTATTCCTCGGCAATGAGAGCGGTCCGATGCATATGGCGGCTGCCGCCGGCACTCCCGTCGTCGGCCTGTTCGGCCTGACCAACCCGGCGCAGTGGGGACCTGTCGGCGTTCCCAGCATCTCGTTGCGGCCGCCGATGCCCTGCGATTGCGTCGGCGGCGACCTGTGCCGCCGGACCGATCCGAGCAAGGCATGCTGTGTCTGGCGCCTGGAAGTGGCTTCCGTCGTCGAGGCAGTGCGCGAACTTCTGGCGCGAACCGAGGTTTCGCTGGAGCAGGCGGTCTGACGATCACGCAAATTGTCGCGCGGTTGCTTTTCGGATACGAACCGTCCCGATTTTCGCCCTAGATGCGGGTCTTGTTGACGCCATCTTGCGGTTGAACGGCTGGGCATGCTGGGCTTGGAAAGAATGACGGATTTGCTTCGGAAATCGCTTTGCGCGCTCGCTCTGTCGGTCGCGCTGGCCTCGGCCGGCAATGCCGCGACGCTGGTCGAGCCGACGTTGCATCTGAGGGGCGGCGGCGGGCGTGTGGCCCTCACGCTGGATGCCTGTGGCGGGAAGACCGATACGCGCATTCTTTCGGCGCTGGTCGAGAACAGGATCCCCGCGACCATTTTCGTTACCGGCATCTGGCTGAAGCACAACGCCGCCGCTGTCGAGATCATGCGGGCGCATCCGGACCTGTTCGAACTGGAAAATCACGGCGGCCGTCACATCCCGGCGGTCGATACGCCGCGCAAGATCTACGGCATCAGCAGCGCCGGCAGCCCTGATGCCGTTCAGGCCGAAGTCGAGTCCGGCGCCGCCGCGCTCGCAAGCGCCGGCGGCCCGGCGCCGAAATGGTTCCGCGGCGCCACCGCCGAATACAGCCCGTCGGCGATCGCGATGATCCGCAAGCTGGGCTTCAAGATCGCCGGCTTCTCCGTCAACGGTGACGGCGGCTCGCTGCTCGGCGCCAAGGAAACCGCCCAGCGTATCGCCGCTGCCAAGGACGGCGACGTTATCATCGCTCACATCAACCAGCCGACCCATGCGGCGGGCGAGGGCGTCGTCCAGGGCTTGCTGACCCTGAAGCAGAAAGGCATGACCTTCGTTCGGCTGGACGATGCCGAGGGTGTGGGCAACGACGGCACCACGGACTGACCGGTGCGCTGATATTCAGGTGATGCCGGTCTGCGAAGGGCGGTTTCCTGCGCTTCCGGTGCTCACGTACTTAAGTACGCTCTGCTCCGGTTCTCGGAAACCGCCATTCTCGACTCGGCCTGACCTGAATCTCAACGCACCTTGGCGCGCCGGTTCGAAGCTCTCAGTCCGGCTTAGCCTCGACCGCAACCTTGCTCGTGTAGAACGCGCCGTGATCGCGGATCTCGGTCATTTCGTCGAAAGGCTGCTCATAGGCCCACATCGCGTCCTTGCCGCTTTCGCCGGCCGGCAGGACGCTCCAGTAGCTCGCATCGCCCTTGTAGGGGCAATGCGTCGAATGCTCGGTCCTGGCGAGCTTGCCGAAATCGATGTCGTCGAAGGGAATGTAGAAAACCGCAGGGTAGGGCGGTTCCGACAAGAGCCTGGCCCGGGTCGACCTGGCAATGACGGCGTTGCCGGCGCTGACCGTGACGGTGCCGCGGTAAGGTTCGATCGTTATCACCTTGCCTGGATTGCGTTGAAAGCCGGGGGCGGGGTTGGCGCGCTTGTCCATGACGGTTCTCCTTAAGCAATTCCAGGAAAAATGCGTGGGGTTTCCGCGTGGAATTGCGACAAGACAAAGGGAGCAATTCCAGGAAAGTGGCTTTTCCGGATGGAATCGCGTGAACAGAAGCTCAGGGCGGATCTGCGAAAGTTGAGCCGCTGTTGTCCCTCAAAGGTGTGTCCGACAAGCGCCTCGCGCAAGAGTGCGCCATGGCGCGAAATCGCGCCCAAACGAAATATTGTTCCAGCCGATGCCGACGGTCAGGCGGCTGCCTTGAACGCGTCCATGAGGCCCGCATAGGCTGCGGCGATGCCGGCGACCGGATTGGTGCTTCTCGCCGCGGTCTCGACCTTCAGCGCTCCGCCCGCGGTCGGCAGTGTGAGCAGCAGGAACTGGCGGTTGCCGCCGTCGCCGACGCATGCGGCAGCAACATGCTGGCCTTCGCCGTCGTTTTCGACGCACATCTTGAACAGCAGCGTTCCGCCGACAGCCTCCAGCGCGCCGCCGACGACTTCGGCAAACTCGTCGTCGGAAACGGTTTTGGAGTCCGGCGTCAGATCGTCCAGACTTTCGGCAAGGGTGCTTTCGAGGGCTTTTTCGTCGAGCTGCGCGTCCATGCGAACCTCTCCATTCGCCAATCTCACCCAGCCCGTTAGTAAAACTTAACGCCGACGATGGCCGTATTGTGGCGGGGTTCACGGCTTGTTCGATCCATCCACCGCCTTGGACTTATGGCCGCTGGACAATCCGCCGGATCATTCCACAATGCGTGAAACAATGACGCGAAAGCGCAAAAAGGGGAGGAGCCGAGATGCTCGGACTGATGCAGGAATGGCCACTGCTCTGCCACAAGTTGATCGATCACGCCGAACGCCAGCACGGCGGCCGGGAGATCGTGACGCGTTCGATCGAAGGCCCGATCGTGCGCACGACCTTTGCCGACATCCGTCATCGGGCGCTTAAAGTGGCGCAGCGGCTGGAGCGTGACGGCTTCGGGCTCGGCGACCGCATCGCCACGCTTGCCTGGAACACCGCCCGCCACATCGAGGCTTGGTACGGGATCATGGGCATTGGCGCGATCTATCACACGCTCAATCCGCGCCTCTTTCCCGAGCAGATCGCCTGGATCATGAACAATGCCGAGGATCGGGCGATCTTCGTCGACCTGACCTTCGTGCCGCTGCTGGAAAAGATCGCCGGCCAAGTCAATTCGCTGAAGCAGGTGATTGTACTGACGGATCGGGCGCATATGCCGCAAACGTCGTTGCCGAATGCGGTTGCCTATGAGGAATGGCTTGCAGAGGCCGACGGCGCCTTCGCCTGGAAGACCTTCGACGAGAACACCGCCGCCGGCATGTGCTACACCTCAGGCACGACGGGCGACCCGAAAGGCGTTCTCTATAGCCACCGCTCGAACGTCCTGCACGCCATGATCGCCGCCATGCCCGATGCCATGGGCATATCCGCGCGCGACGTCGTGCTGCCCGTGGTGCCGATGTTTCACGCCAATGCCTGGGGTCTCGGCCAGACCGCGCCGATGATCGGCGCCAAGCTGGTCATGCCAGGCTGCAAGATGGACGGCGCCTCGATCTATGAATTGCTCGACACCGAAAAGGTCACGTTCAGCGCCGCGGTGCCGACGGTGTGGATGATGCTGCTGCAATATCTGGAGGAGACCGGCAAAAAATTGCCTTATCTGAACAAGGTCGTCATCGGTGGTTCGTCCTGTCCGCGCGCCATCACGGCCAAATTCCAGGACAAATATGAGGTTCACGTCGTGCATGCCTGGGGCATGACCGAGATGTCGCCGCTCGGCACGCTGTGTACCATGAAGCCGGAATATGAGGGGCTGACGGGCGATGCCCGGCTCGATATCCAGGGCAAGCAGGGCCATCCGCCCTACGGTGTCGAAATGAAGGTGACGGACGACGAGAACAACGCGCTGCCCTGGGACGGCAAGACTTTCGGACGCCTCAAGGTGCGCGGCCCGGCCATCGCGCGCGCCTATTACGGCGGTGTCGGCTCCGAGCAGTTCGATACCGACGGCTGGTTCGACACCGGCGACGTCGCACATATCGACGCCAGCGGCTATATGCAGATCACCGACCGCGCCAAGGATGTCATCAAGTCGGGCGGCGAGTGGATCTCCACCATCGACCTCGAGAACCTTGCCGTCGGCCATCCCGATGTCGCGGAGGCTGCGGCCATAGGCGTGCCGCACTCCAAATGGGGCGAGCGGCCTCTGCTGGTCGTCGTGCGCAAGCCGGGCAAGGAGCCGAGCAAGAGCGACATCCTGACCTTCATGAGCGGCAAGGTCGCCAAATGGTGGATGCCCGACGATGTCGCCTTCGTCGGCGAGATCCCCCACACCGCCACCGGGAAGATCCAGAAGACCACCTTGCGCCAGCAATTCAAGGAGTACCGGCTGCCGACGGATTGAGGATTGTTCGATCTTTCGGCTTCAAGCCCGCGCCAAAAACATCTAAGTCTCAGCCCGGGCTGGGGTAAATGCGGCAGGCGATGGTTACAATTCCTGAACGGCAGACGTCGAGGGCGGCCGGCTGGACGCGGCGGATCGGAGCGTTCTCGCTCGTCCTTTTGCTGACGGCCCTTGCCGGCTACCGCCTGGACCTTGTCGAGACGCCGCCCTTCCTGTGGGTGCTGGCGATCGCCGCGTTGCTTGCGGCGCTCGCGCTGCTGCTTGCCGGGCTTGCCTTGTCGAGGCTGTGGAATTTCGGCGACCGCGGCGGCCGCGATCTCAGCCTCGGCGCGCTGCTGGCGCTGCTGGTGCTTGCTCCGTTCGGCATCGCCGTCTACTGGGCGACGATCTATCCGCCCTTGCGCGACATCTCGACAGACCTCGACGACCCGCCGCTGCTCGACACCGGCGACCGGACAAGCGACATGAATGCGCTGTCGCCGCCCACCCCGGGCGAGCAGAGCCTGCAGGCGCAGGCCTATCCATTGGTCACCGGGCGCAGCTACAATCTGCCCTTCGAAACCGTAGTCGACGCGGTCGAAACCGTGCTCGACCGGCGTGACTGGCAACTGACCGCGCCCTATCCGGACATCAACGGGCAGAGCGAGGCGACGATCAATGCGGTCGCCAGGGGCTTCGTGCTCGGGCTGCCGGCCGACGTCGCCATCCGCGTCACCGACGAAGGCGATTCGGTCATCGTCGACATGCGCTCGGCCTCCCGCTACGGCCGCTACGACTTGGGCGACAACGCCGCCCGCATCACCGATTTCCTCGGCGAGCTCGATCAGGAGGTAGCCGGCCAGGTCGGCTCGGCGCCGGCCGAATAGAGCAATTCCAGGAAAAGTGTGTAGCCGTTTACCGTCCGGAATGCGTAAACTAAACCAGCTCACGCCGGCCTGAACATACCGTCGATCGCCGGGTCGCCGTCGGTGGCGACGAGGCCGCGGGCCACAAGGTCCTCGAGATGGGCAAGCACCGACAGCCCGGCGGCGCCGTGGAGCCGTGGATCGGTGTCGCGATAGATCGCCGCGACCATGTCCTTGATCGTCCGGTCGCCGCCACGGATGCGTTCCAGGATCGCCCGCTCGCGCATCTTGCGGTGCGTCTTCAGCCCGCGCATGAAGCTGCGCGGCGCTGTCACCGGTCCGCCATGGCCGGGCAGCAGCAGGCGGTCGCCGCGCTCGATCAGCCTGTCGAGCGATTGCATATAATCGGCCATCGCGCCGTCCGGCGGCGCCACGATGGACGTCGCCCAGGCCATGACGTGGTCGGCCGAAAACAAGATGCCGGTGCCTTCGAGCGCGAAGGCCGCGTGGTTGGCGGTGTGACCGGGCATCAGCACCGTCCGCATCGTCCAGCCGTCGCCACGCGTAAGGCTGCCGTCGGCCAGCGCGACATCGGGCACGAAAGTCACATCCGCGCTGGCGTCGAGCGGGTTGACCTCGCCGGTGCGCAACGGTCGCGCCGGCCGATGCGGGCCTTCGGCAAGCACGATGGCGCCCGTGCGCTCTTTCAACCGCGCCGCGAGCGGCGAATGGTCGCGGTGGGTGTGGCTGACGAAGATGTGGCTCACCGGCCTGCCGCCGATCGCCGCGAGCAGCGTCGCCAGATGCTCATCGTCATCCGGTCCCGGATCGATCACGGCAAGCGTGTCGCGGCCGACGAGATAGCTGTTGGTGCCATGAAAGGTGAACGGGCTCGGGTTGCGGGCTGTGATGCGCCGGACGTCCGGCGCGACGGTGACCGCCTGGCCGTAGGCGGGATCGAAACGTGTGTCGAATTCTAGCGTCATGCCCGGTCCTGCTGCTCAGGCGGCAAAACGATTGCCGCTTCCCCCGGAAGCCAATATAGGAAAATCGTGCATGTCGCCCAAAACCGCGCAGCGATTTTGGGAGAACGACAGGCATCAAGACAGAATTTTGAAGCGCGTCGCCTGATCCGTTTCTGCGCGATGCGCTTTAAAGCCAGCAAATCAGCCACAACGGGGAAGACCATGGCAACTGCAACCACGATGCGTCCGCTCGTTTCTCTCGCTCTGCCCGACCAGGGCGCGGCACGGCTGGCGACGCAGTTCTTTCTGGCGCTTGCCGGAACCCTCCTGCTTACCCTGTCGGCGAAGACGAAAGTGGTGCTTGGCCCCGTCGACATCTCACTGCAGACGCTTGCCGTCCTCTTGATCGCCTCGGCCTTCGGCATGCGCCTCGCAGTCGCGACGCTCATCCTCTATCTCGCCGAGGGGGCGATCGGCCTGCCGGTCTTCCAGGGCACGCCGGAAAAGGGCCTCGGCATCGCCTATATGCTGGGCTCCACCGGCGGCTACCTCGCCGGCTTCGTGGTGATGGCGGCGATCGCCGGCTGGGCCGCCGACCGCGGCTGGGACCGGCATCCTTTCAGGCTCTTCGGCGCCATGCTCGTGGCCGAGATCGTCATGATGGCGATGGGCTTCGCCTGGCTCGCCGTCCTCATCGGGCCGGAAAAGTCGTGGCAGTTCGGCGTCGTCCCGTTCATTGCCGGCGACTTGATCAAGGTGGCGCTGGCCGCCAGCCTCGTGCCGGCCGTCTGGGCGCTGCTGCCGAAGCGGACGTGATCCGGGCAAAAATTAGTATAGGCCGGCAGGCGCTTAGCCTGTCGGCCTTTTTTATGATGCAGGCGGGAATGACCGCGAGACTGCGGCATCGAGATGACAGGAAGGCAAATAGCATCGCAAAGAACTTAAAGCGACAATTGACAAGCCGGTGCCCGAAACCTAAGCACGGGCAAACTTGGCGTCTGGGCGGGGGCCTCGGCAGTTCAAGGAGAGCTTGTTGAAAGGAATTATCCTTGCGGGCGGCAGCGGGACACGACTTTATCCGCTTACATTAGCAATATCTAAGCAAATCCTGCCGATCTACGACAAGCCGATGATCTACTACCCGCTGAGCGTGCTGATGCTTGCGGGGATCCGCGAGATCCTGGTTATTTCAACGCCGCGCGATTTGCCGGCTTTTCAGGCTCTGCTGGGCGACGGCTCCGAATTCGGCGTCGAGCTCTCCTATGCCGAGCAGCCGCAACCCAACGGCCTCGCCGAGGCTTTCGTCATCGGCCGCGACTTCATCGGCAAGGACAACGTGTCGATGATTCTCGGCGACAACATCTATTTCGGCGAGGGCCTGTCGCATCTCTGCCGCGCGGCGGCGGCGCGTGAAAGCGGCGCCTCGGTGTTCGCCTACCATGTCGATGATCCCGAGCGGTACGGTGTCGTCTCCTTTGATAAGGTCACCGGCAGGGCTTTGACGATCGAGGAAAAGCCTCAGAAGCCGAAGTCCAATTGGGCCGTCACGGGTCTCTATTTCTACGACAACGACGTCGTCGACATCGCCTCGACGATCCGCCCTTCGGCGCGCGGCGAGCTCGAGATCACGGCGGTCAACAACGTCTATCTTGACCGCGGGGAACTGCAGGTGCATCAGCTTGGCCGCGGTTATGCCTGGCTCGACACCGGCACGCATGACAGCCTGCATGAAGCGTCATCCTTCGTGCGCACGATCGAGCACCGCCAGGGCATCAAGGTCGCCTGCCCGGAGGAAATCGCCTTCGAGCAAGGCTGGCTCGGCGCCGAAAAGGTTCTGGAGCGCGCGGCGCGCCTGGGCAAGAATGAGTATGCCGCCTATCTGCGCAAGCGCGTTGCCGATCTTATGGAGGAACGTGGTGCTTGAGGTCAGGCCACTCGGCCTCGAAGGCGTGCTGGAGATCGTGCCGAAGCGGCATGGCGACGCGCGCGGTTTTTTCAGCGAGACGTGGAACGCCGCCCGTTTCGCCGCGGCCGGCATCGATCTCGTCTTCGTGCAGGACAACCATTCCTATTCCGCGGCGGCAGGCGTGCTGCGCGGGCTGCACTACCAGCTGCCGCCGCGCGCGCAAGCCAAGCTGCTGCGCGTCATCAGGGGCAGCGTGCTCGATGTCGCGGTCGACATCCGCCGTTCCTCGCCGACCTTCGGCAAATGGGTCGCGCTGGAGATATCGGCGGAAAAGGGCAACCAGATCCTGGTGCCGAAAGGCTTCGCGCACGGCTTCGTCACGCTCGTGCCGGATACCGAGGTGCTGTACAAGGTGACCGACACCTATTCGCCCGAGCATGACCGGTCGATCCGTTTCGACGATCCGGCAATCGGCATAGAATGGCCGGAAATTGCCGGCGGATTCCAGCTTTCGGACAAGGATCGCAAGGCGCCATCGCTTGCCATGGCCGAGCTGTTCGCGTGAGGAGGGACGGCGGCATGAATTTCCTGGTCACCGGCGGCGCCGGCTTCATCGGCTCCGCCGTCTGCCGGCATCTGTGCGCCAACCCGACCTACCGTGTCACCAATCTCGACAAGCTCACTTATGCGGGCAACCTCGCATCGCTGAGGCCGATCGAGAACGCGCACAATTACCGTTTCGAGCAGGCCGACATCTGCGATGAGCGCGCTGTGCTGGAGATATTGCGCCGCGACGACATCGACATCGTCATGAACCTCGCCGCCGAGAGCCATGTCGATCGTTCGATCGATGGCCCCGGCGCCTTCATCGAGACCAACATCGTCGGCACCTACCGCATCCTGAACGCCGCGCTCGACTACTGGCGCGGCCTGCCCGACGAGCGCAAGAACGGCTTCCGCTTCCACCATGTCTCGACCGACGAGGTCTTCGGCGATCTGCCCTTCGACGGCGGCATGTTCGTCGAGGAGACGCCCTATGCGCCGTCCTCGCCCTATTCGGCTTCGAAGGCAGCGTCGGACCATCTGGTGCGGGCCTGGCACGAGACCTACGGCCTGCCGGTCGTGCTTTCCAATTGCTCGAACAATTACGGCCCCTATCATTTCCCCGAAAAGCTCATCCCGCTGGTCATCCTCAACGCGCTCGACGAGAAGCCGCTGCCGGTCTATGGCGCCGGCGCCAATGTGCGCGACTGGCTGTTCGTCGAGGACCACGCGCGCGCGCTGGAGTTGGTGGCGACGAAGGGGCGGCCGGGCGAGAGCTACAATGTCGGCGGCAATTCCGAGCGCACCAATCTCGGCGTCGTCGAGACGATCTGCGATCTTCTCGACGTGAGGCGGCCGCGCGCCGGTGGCGCGAGCTACCGCGACCTGATCACCTTCGTCACCGATCGCCCCGGCCATGACCGTCGCTACGCGATCGACGCCACCAAGATCGCGCGCGACCTCGGCTGGGCGCCCAAGGAGAATTTCGACAGCGGCCTGGCAAGGACGGTCGACTGGTATCTCGACAACAAATGGTGGTGGGGGCCGATTCGCGAGCAGCGCTACAACGGCGAGCGGCTGGGCCAAGGCCCGATCGAAAGCAGAAAGTTCGAAAGCGGCAGGATCGAAAACGGCCCGGTCGGAAGCAGCCCGATCGAGGGCGGGGAGGTGGCCACGTGAGGCTTGCCGTCACCGGACGCGAGGGCCAGGTCGCCGCCAGCCTTATCGAGACAGCACGGGGCCGCGACGACGTGGAAGTCGTCGCCGTCGGCCGGCCGGCGCTCGACCTGGCGCGGCCCGACACGGTGTTTGCAGCGCTGGAAGCGGCAAGGCCGGACATCGTCGTTTCGGCGGCCGCCTACACCGCCGTCGACCAGGCCGAGGACGAGAAGGACCTGGCCTTCGCGGTGAACGCAACCGGCGCCGGCAAGGTGGCCGAGGCGGCGGCAAGGCTCGGCGTTCCCGTGATCCATCTGTCGACCGACTATGTCTTCGACGGCACCAAGGACGGCGCCTATGTCGAGACCGACCAGACCGCGCCGCTCGGTGTTTACGGCGCCTCCAAGCTCGCCGGCGAGCAGGCCGTGGCCGCCGCCAACCCGCGCCACCTCATCCTGCGCACTGCCTGGGCCTATAGTCCGTTCGGTAGAAACTTCGTCAAGACGATACTCAAGCTGGCCGCCGACCGCGACGAGATTTCGGTTGTGGCGGACGAATGGGGGAATCCGACATCGGCGCTCGATATTGCTGCCGCGGTCTTGCACGTGGCGGCAAGATTGAACGGCGACAGAAATTTTGTCGCTTATGGCGTCTACCATTTGGTGGGCAGTGGCGTGACCAACCGCAGCGGCTTTGCCCGCTATGTCTTGGCTACAAGTCGAGAGCTTGGTGGCCCTTACGCGTTGGTACGCGATATCGCTATGGCGGATTATCCAACTAAAGTGCAGCGTCCCGCTAACTCGAAGCTTTCGACGGCGAAGTTCGATTCTACTTTTGGATGGACTGCACCGGACTGGCGTCGATCAACTAAAGAGATCGTATCTCGGCTTGTGCTCGGTGTGACCGGTCAAGCAAGCGCAAAATAAGCCAGTAGGCATCGCTGGAGGAATTTATGACTGTTCAACTATTCGTACCAAGTTTCCGTATCGAGGAATGCCTCTCGGAAATCCGTGAATGTCTTGAGAAAGGATGGACGGGACTCGGATTCAAGACTGCTGAGTTTGAAACGGCGTGGAAGAATTACACAGGGTTTCCCCACGCTCATTTCCTAAACTCAAATACGGTCGGGCTTCACCTGGCTATCCAACTTTTCAAATCGAAATATGGATGGAACGACGATGATGAGGTCATCACGACGCCTTTGACATTCGTCTCGACCAATCACGCCATCCTCTATGCAGGCCTGAAGCCGGTCTTCGCGGACGTTGACGAATACCTTTGCCTCGACCCTGAAAGCGTCAGCAAACGCATCACCGACAAGACGAGGGCTCTAATTTTTGTCGGCATGGGGGGCAATATCGGCAGATACCACAAGATACTGGAGATCTGTCGCGCGCATGACATAAAGCTCGTGCTCGATGCGGCTCACATGGCGGGCACTCGTGTCGACGGGAAGCACGTAGGTGGTGACGCGGACGTGTCGGTGTTCAGCTATCAAGCCGTCAAGAATCTTCCCACGGCCGATTCCGGGATGATCTGCTTCAAGGAAGCCGAAGACGACGAGCGGGTCCGCAAGCTCACGTGGCTAGGCATCAACAAGGATACCTATGCGCGCACGGCCGCCCAGGGGGCCTACAAATGGATGTATGATGTCGAGGAGGTTGGGTACAAATTCCACGGCAACTCCATCATGGCTGCCATGGCAATCGTGCAACTGAAGTACCTAGACATCGACAATTCGTTCCGACGCCAGCTGGCTGTTTGGTACCGTCAGCGTTTTGACGGGCACAACAGGGTGAGCGTCGTTCCGACTGCCAAGGGTTGTGAATCTGCCCAGCATCTTCTCCAGATACGCGTAAAGAACCGCGACGTGCTGATGCTTGCCCTGAACGAGCATGGCGTCTATCCTGGCGTCCATTATCGTGACAATACCGACTATCGGATGTACGCCTACGCAGCCGGCACATGTCCGAATGCGGCGGCGGCAAGCCAGGAAATCATCTCGCTACCTCTTCACCTTCGCATGAGCAAAGCGGATGTGGACCTGGTTTCCGAATTGGTCCTCAAATACGCACAATGAAGCAGCACGTCGCTCCCTTCGGAGATGGAACCGTCGTCTTGCGGCTAGTGGAGGAGCGGGATCTCGAGACGATCCTCGCTTGGCGTAACCGCGACGACGCTCGCGTCTGGTTCAAGAGCTCCGACAAGATTGCTTTCGATGCACACCTCGCCTGGTATGAAAGATATCGTCAAAAGGAGGACGATTTTTTCTTTTTGGTGGAAGCGAATGGCCAACCGGTTGGTCAATGCGGTATCTATGACATCGACAACGGAAGCGCCGAAGTTGGCCGATTTCTTGTTGCGCCGGAAATGGCAGGCAAGGGCTACATTGGCCGCTCTTGTGCCGAGATCGTTCGCTTCGGTACGCAATTCTTGAAACTCCCCTATCTCTTCCTCGAAGTTATGGAGAAAAATACGAAGGCTATTCGCCTTTACACACGTCAAGGGTTCGTTGAAGAAGCTCGCTCTGGCGGCTTGATCCGTATGGGCCTTGGCCGAGATAGAGCCTTATGACTCTAAGGCGCAAGTTCACGTCGACGCGCTGGTCGCCGAACCGAGCAGCTATGCGAGCCCGACATGGCTAGCATTCTGATGGTTATAGAGGCAAAGATTGCTACCACGTATTTGCTTGAGCAAATCATGACGGCATGCCGAGTGCATGGCGTTGATCACCAAGTAAAATTCCTCAACGAACTTCAGATTGACGACATTACTCCAGACACTATTCCCATGTTTGTACGGTGCGGTGACCCGCTGGTTCTATCGTGGGCGCAATTGCTCGTAGACGCAAACAGGTCATACATATACTATATTGATGATAACTTTTGGCGGATCATCGGCGATAATCCGCTCGCGGTGTATTATCAGCATCCAATTGTCAGAAAGTCACTGAAGTTTGCAGTCTCCCATGCAGAAACTGTAATAGTCAATTCCTCCGAACTGGCGACATTCCTCTCTAGATTTAATACTCGCGTGGTAGTCCTGCCGGCGTTCTTCGATTTTTCAATTATTGATGGCGTGGCGCAGTCTTCTGTCGAGGAAATCCGGATCGGATTTGCGGGGAGTCCCTCACGTGTCGACGATCTGGATTTGATCGCGCCGCTTATTGAACCGGTTCTAGAGAGATACCCGAAAACGGTATTCGAATTTGCCGGGGTTCTTCCAAAGGCGATCGCGACTGGTGCGAGAGTGCGTTTTTTCCCGCATACCGGTGACTACACCACCTACATCAGATTCCAAGCTTCGAGAAATTGGGCGATTGGCTTGGCGCCTCTGGTTGACAATGAGGCAAACCGCAGCAAGACCGACAACAAGTATCGTGAATATAGTGCTTGCCGTATAGCTGGCGTTTACTCAAATATTCCCCCTTACAGGGGCGTAGTAAAGAACGGTGAAACTGGGATTATGGTGGAAAATACGATAGAATGTTGGCTTGATGCGCTGTCTATTTTGATAGAGTCGCCAGAGAAGCAAAAAAGACTGGCAGAGCTGGCATTCTTTCATGTTAAAGAACGCTATGATTTATCGGTTGTTTCACAAGAATGGGGAAATCTATTTACAAAAGTTGATCGTGAGCGCTCTCGCAACATAAAACCTCTTGTAAATTGGCGGTTTTGGTGTAGGAAGTTCTGTGGAAAAATAGAAAGATACAAAATACATATTTTAGTTACTTATAGACAGGGGGGGTTTTATTTGGTAGCCAAGAGGGTGGCTAGAAGGTTATTAGCCAGTGCTTGACGCTTTATTCTCCCGTGCTTGGTCGGCTTGTAGTAACCGATTCGGCTGCGTCATCTGTAGGGAGCGGTCGGCGTGCTGGAGGCTTGTCGTCCGCCTCGGCAACATCGTGTCGGCTAACGCGGAGTCGCGCTACTCACATACCTTGGAATTGCCCGAAATGGCGTCATGACTCGAAACGAAACGACCTTCGGCAAAACCGGTGCGGTTCAATGAAACATAGCTATTCAAGTGTGGACAGGAGCAGGTTGCTCCGAGATGTCATTCGCTCAGTTCTGCTGTATCGCGTCTGGTTTTTCATCGGCACGCAGGATATTAGGCGTCGTTACCGTCGCTCGTTCATCGGTCCGCTGTGGATCCTTCTCAATCTCGGCGTGTACGTCGGTGCTATAGGCTTCGTTTACGGCGTCATGTTCGGGCAGGACCTGAAGGCCTTTCTTCCCTATCTGATGCTGGGTTTCGTTACCTGGGGGCTGGTTTCCGCGTCTGTGGTTGACGCTTGTATGATCTTTCCAGGTTCCGAAGGTTATATCAAGCAGTTTTCGTACCCTAAGCAAATCTATATCCTGCGGGCACTCGTCAGCAACAGTATGAACTTCGCTATGGGCCTAATAGCTGTCGCTTTCGTGCAGATTTTTTTAGGAACATTCGAACCTACTGGATGGATTATGGCTATACCTGGCCTTATCCTACTATATATGGCGTTGCTGGGGCATACAGCTATTTTTGCCTATCTGGGAACTGCCTTTCGTGATCTGCCGCATGCCTTGGCTGGTGTTTTGCAGGTTGTATTTTATCTGACCCCGATAGTCGTTCCTGCTAGCGTTCTGAAGAACCACGGCTTGGAATTCGTTTATCTCGTCAATCCGATCTACCATTTGATTGATGTCGTTCGTGATCCAATCCTGACTGCAAACTGGGCGCCGTTGTCGACCTATGGCCTTGTGGTTGGCTATATTCTGGCCGTGCATTGCATTGCCTGGTACGCGGCCTCGCGGTTAGACAAGAAAGTGGTGTTTCTCCTTTGAGCCAGAACTTCATACGACTACAGGGCGTCGGCGTGCGTTTCACCGGCGACATGAACACCGAGGGCCTGATGGGCTGGCTGGCCAGAAAGAGGAGCGGAGAGCCGGCCCCCGGCGCCTATAATGTCGAAGCTCTGAAGGACGTGACTGTTGCTATTGAACAGGGCGAGCGGGTAGGGCTTGTCGGTCTCAATGGGGCAGGCAAGAGCACTCTGTTGAAGGTCATGGCGGGTATCTACACACCGACCAGCGGTGTCGCGGAAACGGAGGGGCATATCTGCCCGATGTTCGAGTTCGCAACCGGTTTCGAAATGCATCAAACCGGTCGAGACAATATCCGCATCCGCGGGTTACTGCTTGGCATGACGCCCGATGAGATTGAAGCGAAACTCCCGGAGATCGAGGAGTTCACTGAGCTCGGCGAGTTCCTAGCATATCCTGTCCGCACATATTCGGCAGGTATGTTCATCCGCCTCGCGTTTGCCGTCTCAACCAGTATAAATCCGGAAATCCTCCTCATAGATGAGGTCATGGGAGCCGGAGATCTTCGCTTCGCGAAAAAAGCGAAACGCCGGATGTTTGAATTCATGGAGCAGGGCAAGATACTTGTCTTTTCGTCTCACAATTTTGAGCTATTGAAGAGCTTCTGTGCTCGAACAATCTGGCTCGAAAAAGGGCGGATCATCATGGACGGCGGGACCGAGGATGTGATAGCCAGGTATGAATCCTCACAGAAATAGTTAGGTTCCGTTGCGGCGGAACGATACGTGATGCCCGCTGCATGCGGGATTCGAGGGTAACATGAAATTTGGCGATTGCGGCCACGATCTTTCCATAAGACGCGTAGACAAGGGGCAGCCGGCACCCAAAGTGACGGTGATCCTTCCTACTTTTGCACGTGCTAACGGTCTCTTGCAGCTTTCGATCGAGAGTGTTCTTTCGCAAAGCTTTACCGATTTCGAACTCATCGTTGTGGATGATGGTTCGCGGGATGGAACCGCTGACGTACTAAATGAGTACCAGCTTGCCGATTCTCGGGTCATTATCCACTCATATAAATATAACAGCGGTCTTCCGGCTCTGCGCGTCAATCAGGCTGCACTTCACAGTCGCGGTAAGTACATCGCCTATCAGTTTGACGATGATCGTTGGGCGGAAGAAAGCTTGAAGAATCGCATGGAATGGCTCGAACGTCAGTCCGTTCCCAGTGTGGTCTACGGCAGCTGTGAGTTTTACAAGGCGACAGGCGAAGTTGAAGTTTTTCAGGGAATACTTGGGCAAGAATTTAACTACTCCCTCCTGATGAACGCGAATTACATCGCTAACAACACCGTGATTCATCATGCTTCCCTTTTTGAGAGGCACGGCATGTACGACCCTCATCTGGTGAATAGGCGGTATTCGGACTACGACCTCTGGCTGCGTTTTGGAAAAACGGCTCCTTTCCGCTGGTTAGACACGACCTGTTCGATCGTGCGAGCCAATATGGAGAATTCACTCGGTCGCGATGTAGCGGCTGATTTTACCCGTCATAGGAAATACCTGCTGCTATCCCGGGATAATCTTCTAAAACCGGCTAGCATCGCAAACTATGACCTGATCTCGACCGATCATTGGGGTAGCCGCTTTTCAAACCAAGAGGTTCGACGTTATTACAGGAAAGAAGTCCTGCCTTTTCTTTCTAAGTTCAACGACTATTGTAGCCCTTCGGAGCTAGCTGTAGCGGGTTCTGGAGCCTTGGCGCACAAAAGCGTCTTAGTGACAAAGCCGGAGTACAGCACCTCGGTCGACGTCACTATCCGCAATTTCGAGAGCGTTGCTGGTCAGCGGGGATTCGCAACTACCTTCGTGAGGGAAGGAGATGTTCTATCCTTTGATACGTCGGATACCGACATCGCAATACTGTATCGTACTGTAGGTGCGGCAAAAACCCTTGTGGGTCATAAGAGGGGTCAGCATCTTCCGTGCGCTTATCTTATGGATGACAATATGCTGCGTTTCCATGAAGTGGGGCCAGAGCATTCCTATATCGCACCTGGCACTTCCGGATTCCGCAGCATACTGGCGCAGATATCCGCCGCAGACAGTGTGATCGGATACAGCGATGAAATCATTGACGATTTCAAAGCCTATAACCCTCATACCATTCATCTTAAAACCAATATCCAGCAACGCTACATAAAACGTCGCGATTACAGTCGGTCCGGTAAGATTCGCATCGGGATTTTTAGCAACAAATTCCGCGTGCCAGTCGTTGCCAAGCTTTGGCCAGGATTTCAGCGTGTCGCGTCCCGCTATCGGAATGAGGTCGAGTTTCATTTCTGGGGAATCGATCCGAGTGATTTTCCAGCTCTGGAGTGCGCTGTCCATTTCAAGCCGTTCACCCACTCCTACGACAGCTATGTTGCGGAGCTAAGCAGCACATATTTCGATCTTTCGCTCACCCCTCTTGAGGGTGAGACGCGTGCAGAACGGAGTAAGAGTCCCGTCAAATTGTTGGAATCGGTCGCCGCCGGTGCAATTAGCGTAGTGAGTGATGTGGCGCCCTATAGTCGTTTACCTGATGCGATTTGTGTAAAGGTACGCAATCGACCTGAGGACTGGGCAGATGCAATTGAAGGTCTGCTCAAGCTCAAGGCGGAGCAGCGCGACGAAATCTTGGAGCGAGCACGCGCATATATCGAGAGCATTTATACCACAGAGATCCAATACTACGATTTTTATAGCGCTCTCGCAGCAACGGAACTCCATGCTCGTTTGAATGAGAAGGCAGTTCTCTATTCCTTCCATGAGGCGGCTCTGGGGGGGGCAACCCTTCATTTGTTATGGCATGCGGCACTCGTAAGCTCATTTGGTTTCAAGGTCGTCGGACTCGTCCAGCGCAATCTCCAGTTTGGGCCCGAATTTGTCCGCCGCTGGAGTAAGGCAACCAACGATGCTCCACTCTTCGAGGAGAGCTGGCCCTTTGGGTGCGGCAGGATTGATCCCTCCAAAGTACGTTCACGAGATGAGGCAGATGTCGAAGCTGCCCGACGCATTCGAAAAAAGATATGCGATCTCAATATAGGTCTGCTGCATTTTGCCACTTGGCAGCCAACCATGACTGCGCTTGGTCAGGAACTTGGCGTTCCTGTCGTGGCGAGCGTTCATCAATACTATGACGGCGCCGATACCCGGGCTTTCGCTCATGTGGCTCACTGCTCCTCGTCAGCGCATGGTGAGAGATGGGAGGCTGCATCTGGGGTTCCCACGCGCCGGATCGTTTGCCCCGTCGACGGGGCCTATTTCTCGCTTTTTCCGCTACGGGAGGCTCGGAGCTTTGCCATACAAGATCCGCTGCAAATAGTCGTCTCGGGAACGCTGCAGCCTCGCAAGAATCAACTCGCTGCCATTAAGGCGGCTGGACTTCTGCGCAAGGCTGGACATGAGGTTATGGTCCACGTGATAGGTTACGATGACCTCCACTCTGACTATGCGAAGGCATGCCGAGATTGTGTAGCGGAGCAAGGTCTGGAAAACCACGTCATTTTTCATGGGTTCGTTTCCGATCCGGAACCCTTCTACGCGGCCTGCGACGTGTTACTTATTTCCGCGC
Source organism: Mesorhizobium sp. WSM4906 (assembly GCF_029674625.1). Classification (NCBI taxonomy): domain Bacteria; kingdom Pseudomonadati; phylum Pseudomonadota; class Alphaproteobacteria; order Hyphomicrobiales; family Phyllobacteriaceae; genus Mesorhizobium; species Mesorhizobium sp. WSM4906. The sequence continues at coordinate 5,759,342 of NZ_CP121355.1, read as the reverse complement.
TGGACGAATCCATGCCGCAGACGATGCTACAGGCCATGGCGTCCGGTGTCGCTGTTGTATCGCCTAGCGTTGGGGGCGTATCCGAATTGATCAAACATCGCTACAACGGTTTGATCGCCAAGGATACATCCCCGGAAGAACTGGCGAATGCCATCAAGGAGTTTCTGGAGTATTCAACTGAGCGGCGAGCCGAGATTTTGAGTAGCGCCCATCGGACGATAGGGGTTCTGGGGCGCTCAAGCTATGTGCGCGCGGAATTAATGGACCTCTATCTGAGTGCTTTCATTAGGTCGGCGCCTGAGAGGTCGATCGACGCGATCACTGATATCTCGATGGCTCGGCTAGGTATGCTCTCCGAGAGATTCGAGCCCACTGTGGCTTCCACAATTGCCAGGCTCCATTCGGAAGTAGAAGCCCAACATTTCTCACGACCGCTCAGGCTTGCGAGAGCCGTCAATTGGCGATCGAGCGAGATTTGGAATATGATTTCCTCTGTCTTTGCTCCACTTGATCTGTTCAGCCGCCAACACTTCGGCCGGACGCGACGTGATGAACTGCGCCTAAGCGAGGATCTTTCGAGTGTATCCTATAGGGAATATAAAGTCCATTTCGCCCTTCCCTCTCTAGCGGCCGTCCATCTTGGCATCGTGCCGCTTGTGCGGGCGTCGGCGGGCCTTATAGGCATCGAGATCGTGTCAAGCAAAGACGAGATTCTGGGCTCCACGACGCGCTCCCTCGCCGATGTTGAAGCGAGCCTGCCCGGAAAATTCTCGCTGGACACACCTCTCCGCGATCTTCAGGCAGGATGGCGACTCAGAGTCTTCGTGCGTGAAGCAGACGTACCGGTCACCATCTATGAAGTAGTACGGCCGGCGGTGCTTTACGGCGCCCTAAAGCGATTTCCCTTCGCTAAGTTCGAGTAGCTATGGTCGCCGAATGTTGAATTTCATGTGCTCCTGATCATGCAGGCGGAGATCGCGAGGATTCTAAAGCTGAGGCGCACCTTGCATACGGGCGCCGGAACACCAGAAGCGATTCTGGACTACTTTAGCCCAAGGACCGTGTGAAAACTGCGATGTCTTCCGCCCAACCGTTGCATCTCAGCTTTCGAATCGTCTCTATGTTGGCCATAGGATCAAAGTTCGTTTCGCAGAAGCGTGCCATCCTAGCCAGAAGAATATCGCGTTGGGAGGCCGTTTCGATCGACGCCAAAGCCGTCGAGAAGTTCTTGGTGTTACGCCCGATCTTCAGTACCCCTTGGGCCTTGCCTATGCTTGCATAGGCCGGCTCGTCCGAAAGGAGAGGGACGGCGCCAAGGTAATGTGAGACCAGAACCGCATTGGCGGTTTTGTATTTCACGTTCTTGGTCTCCCCTTTTGGATGCACTGCAACCTGAAGCCCAAGCGACTGCCATTCGGCTACGAACTCCCGGAAATTAGAGCGGAGAGGGACGGTCACAAAACGGATCCCTGCGCCCTCGATCTGCTCACGAAACTTTTCAACATTCGGCCCGGCGAACAGAGTTACTGGTTGTCTTTCAGCAACGTTCTTGAGCGCCGGCAATACTTGCTCCTTGAGCGCCTCTATGCGGAACCCGCCTCCAAAGAAGCCAATACGGACATCGTCAGTGGGGGTGGAGCGTATCGGTTTGATCGTTCTGTCGGATACGGCGCCAAAGGGTAGGATGGTGTGGTGATATGACTGAAAGAACTCCGTCAACGCCGCCGATGCGCATAAAACGCCGTCCATTTCTTCCAATGTTTCTTTGAAAATGGGCTGCCCGTAGGGTTTGAATATCTCTTCATCGATAGGGTTAGCCTGCCTCTCCCCGGCGAGCGTAACGAAGTTGTCGTCGACCAGCAGATACATCAGCTTCCCGCGGCGCTTAGCCTGTACGAATGCTTCCTTGTACGCAGGCATAAACAGATGCCTCACGAAGATAAGAACGTCGCAGTCGTCCATTTCGGATGCGTCGCGTTTATATGGGTCGATGAACCGAAAAGAGATCTTTGGGTCAATCCCAGACAATCCGTCAAAGCAAAGGGCTGTCGTCGCGCTCGTGTTGGAAATTACACCAACCAGCATCGACGTTGGCTCTAGCCCCTCCCAGTATCCATTGTTCATGCGTTGCACCATCCGATACGGCTGGTTATAGCGACGTCGGTCCAAAATCAACAAGGCCGCCAAATGCGCCTTTTACCTGGTTGCCGCCGCGTACTCGCGCACAGATATCGTCATAGGCACGCGTTCCTGCTCAATCGCGCGCTTGGCGGCGCCAGGCCAAGCTTTATGCGTCCGCAATGCCGCCCACCAGGCCGGACTGCTGGTTCTGCCGCCTCTTGGCGCTAGAAGCAGCGATGTAGGGGAAACTCGCCGTAGGAAAAAACATCTGGCGGTCCCCCTAACTCCGCGCTAATGCGATAGTCGGGTGACGGGGTCGGGGATTTGCAATCCAAAGTGGCTGCGGACGATGGTCGGTCCTGCGCCACTCTGATAGTTCTGATAGTATTGCCGCGCCTGGAGTTCAGTACTACCCAATGACCGCCTATGTAGAAGCCGTATCGGGAATCCGACCGAAGATGCGGCGCGCCATCATCATGGTCCAGGACGTTGTCATGGTCCTGGTCTCGGTGGCGCTCAGCCTCACGCTGTCGCAGTCGCGGCTTTCCTTCGATGCGTTCTCCCCTGGCGGGCTGGTCTGCTGGGCGGTCATCGTGCTCGCCGCCCATCTGTTGTTCCGCGCTAGCGGCCTCTACAGCACCGTCTGGCGCTTTGCCTCCACGCCCGACTTCTTCAACATCCTGAAGGGTTGCGGCAGCCTGACGGTGGTCCTCTATCTGGCCGCGGTCGCTTTCCGTTCCTTCTATCAGCCGGTCTCCGGCCTCAACGAGCGCCAGTTCATCGTCTTCTTCCTGGTATCCTTCACCATCATTTCGGCACCCAGGCTCTACTATCGCTTCCTGCGCGACGGCGCGTCTTGGCGTATCCTGCGCCGCGCCGCCAGCGACCCTTCGATCAAGCAGGCGCTGTTCATCGGCCGGTTGAGCGAGGCCGACGTGATCGTGCGCTTCACGCGCACTTCCGTGCCTGCCGAATACGCCATCGCCGGCATCATGGCGACCGAGAGCGACGCGCCGCTCGGCACCCAGATCCAGGGCGTTCCGGTCGTGGCGCTGCGGCCGCGCCTGGTCGAGGTGCTGGAGGAATATGTCAAGGGCACGGAAAACCTCGACCTTTTGATCTTCGGCAACGGGGTCGAGCGCGAGATCGAGGACTATGCCGAGCTGGTTCGCGTCGCCCGCCACAGCGGCATCGCCGTCGTCCAGTTTTCCGGCCTTTCGGAACTGGGGCAGGGCGGCAAGCTGGTTCTCGATGCCGTCGAGATGGAAACCATCATGCGCCGCTCGGCGGTCGCCACCGACACGGCGCGCATCGGCGCCTTCGTCGGCGGCAAGCGCGTGCTGGTCACCGGCGGCGCCGGCTCCATCGGCCGCATCCTGGTCAAGCGCGCGCTGGAACTCGGCGCCGAGGCGGTGCTGGTGGCCGACAATTCCGAGTTCGGCATTTTCCAGCTCGATCAGCTGATCGACGAAGAAGACCGCGACCGGCTGACCAGCCGCATCGTCGACGTCACCGACAAGCCGCACATGATGCGCCTCGTCAGCGAGTTCAAACCCGCGATCCTCTTTCACGCCGCGGCGCTGAAGCACGTGCCGCTCTTGGAGGAGAACTGGGAAGCGGCGATCGAGACCAATGTCTTCGGCACGCTCGCCTGCGCCGAGGTCGCCGCCGAATGCGGAGTGCCGCAGTTCCTGCTGATTTCCAGCGACAAGGCCGTCGACCCGACCTCGGTGCTCGGCGTCACCAAGCGGGCGGCCGAGCAGATCGTTTCCTCGCTGCATGAAACCCACGCCGCGCCGTTCCATGCCGGCGGGCTGAACGGCCATCAGGCCGGCGTGCATCGTCCCGGCACCAAATTCATCGCCGTGCGCTTCGGCAATGTCTTCGGCTCCAACGGCTCGGTGGCGACCATCTTCCAGGCGCAGATCGAGGCCGGCGGGCCGGTCACCATCACCGACCGGCGCATGACACGCTATTTCATGACGGTTGCCGAGGCGGTCGACCTCGTCATCATGTCGGCCGCCGATGCCGAGCAGCGCCAGGGCAGGGACGACTACGCCATCTACATGCTCGACATGGGCAAGCCTGTGCCGATCCTCGAAGTCGCCGAGACCATGATCCGCATGGCCGGCAAGAGCCCCTACACCGACATTCCGATCCGCTTCACCGGCATCAGGCCCGGCGAGAAGCTGCACGAGACGCTGCATGGCGAGAACGAGGAGGTCGTCAAGCTCGACACCGCCAAGATCTTCGGCCTCAGAACCGACGTCGTGGAATGGGCAAGGATCGAGGCCGCGCTGCCGGCGCTGGTGGCCGCGATGCACGATCGGGACAAGGCCGCCGCGCTTGCGATCCTGGCAGGGCTCTACCGGGCCGAGGAAGACATCGGCGGCGCGCCGCGCGATCACGCTGTGCCGAAAACGGCCGGACAGGTCGGTTAGACCTGTGCTGTCCGCTCATGATTGGCTATTGAAGCCCATTCGAATGCCCTGCAGGTTTTGAGGCCGTGACCGGAAAAAATCAGCGCGTGGCCGTTCTCATGGGCACGAAGGATGGCGCGGCATATATCGGAGAGCAGTTGGATTCCCTGCTCGCGCAATCCTGGCCTCGCGTCGATCTCTGGATTTCCGACGACGGCTCGACGGACGGCACGACCGCGATCCTCGAGGCGTGGCGATCCCGCTGGAACAAGGGTTCTCTCACCGTGGTGGAGGGCCCGCGAAAGGGCTTCGCCGCCAATTTCCGCTCGATGATCATCGATCCGCGCATCGATGCCGACTATTACGCCTTTTGCGATCAGGACGACGTCTGGGAGCCGGACCGGCTGGAGTGCGCCATCCGCTGGATGGAGGCGCAGGACATGAGGACGCCGCTCCTGTTCTGCTCGCGGACGGCGACCATTTCGGAGGCCGGCGTCGCGGTCGGCTATTCGCCGCTGTTCCGCCGCCCGCCGTCTTTCCCCAATGCGTTGGTGCAAAGCATCGCCGGCGGCAACACCATGCTGTTCAACCGCGCGGCACGCGACCTTCTGGCCAAGGCGTCGGCAAGAACCGAATTCGTCAGCCACGACTGGTGGGCCTATCTCATCGTCACCGCCGCCGGCGGCAAGGTTCGTTATGAGCCGCGGCCTCTGGTCAGATACCGCCAGCACGCAACAAACCTGGTCGGCGCCAATGTCTCGTGGAAGGCGAGGCTTTCAAGGCTCGGACGTCTGTTCAAGGGCCAGTTCGCCACCTGGACCGACAGCAATCTCAGGGGCCTTGCCGTCAACCGCGACCTCATCGCGCGCGATGCGGCGCTTTGCCTTCGCCTGTTCATCAGGGCGCGCAAGGGCAGCACTTTCAGGCGCTTCAGCCTGCTCGGCAAAAGCGGTGTCTACCGGCAGACCCTCATGGGAACGCTCGGGCTATACCTCGCCTTCCTTTGGCGCCGGATCTGAGCCGTGACGGCGAAGCGGGCCTTCGACGTGACGATCGCTGCCGTGATGCTGGCGGTGACGTCGCCAATCGTGCTCATCGCCATGCTGGCGATCAAGGCGACTTCGCCGGGGCCGGCCATCTTCTCGCAGCCGCGCGTGGGGTGGGCGGGCGCCGTCTTTGCCTGCCACAAGCTGCGCACCATGCATCGCGATACCCCGTCCTTGCCCACGCATGAGGCGCCGGCCAGTTCGGTCACCGCGGTCGGCAAGCTGCTGCGCCGGACCAAGATCGACGAACTGCCGCAGCTCTGGAACGTGCTCAAGGGCGAGATGAGCCTTGTCGGCCCCCGGCCATGCCTGCCGACGCAGGCGGAGCTGATCGGGCACCGGCGGCGGCTGGGCGTGCTGGCGGCACTTCCGGGCATCACCGGGCTGGCGCAGATCAAGGGCATCGACATGTCCGACCCAAAACTCTGCGCCGAAACCGACGCGGCCTATCTGAAGGCCGCTTCGATCGGCCTCGATCTGCGCATACTGGCGGGCACGTTCTACCGTGCTCGAGAGGTCTGACGCGCTAGGTCGCGAAGCCGGGCCAGCGTGTCGGTCTCCGGCGCCCAACCTTCCGACATCAACAGCGACGGATCGCAGATCTGGGTCGCAGTCAAGGCCTGCCACCACGCCTGCCTGCCAAGCAGCGTCGCCGCCATCCGCAGCGGCAGCGCCGGCACGGGAACAAGGCGCCGCGGGCGGCCGAAACCCTGCCGGAACGCGGTGATGATCTCAGCCATCGCAAGAGGGGCAGCGTTGCCCGCGACATAGGCAGGGCGCAGCGGTCCCCGATGGTTCAGAAGATGCAGCACCGCGCCCGCGGCCGTTTCGGACGCGATCAGCGAACGCACACCCGCAAGCGCGCCGGCCGGCAGCGGCAGGCCCGTGTCCGCAAGCCGCATCAGCGCCGACATGTTGCCCCTCATGCCCTCGCCGTAGACGGGCGGCAGGCGAAGCGCCGTGGCATCGGGGCGTCCGGCGTAGGCCCCGAGCATCCTGATCTCGCCTTCGCGCTTGGAGCGGCCATAGGCGCATTGCGGGGCAGGAGGCGTCGCCTCATCGATCGTGCCGCTGAAGCCGGGACCGGCTACGGCCCTGATCGAGGAAAGATAGATGAAGCGCACGCCGGTTGATGCGGCCGCTGCGTTGGCCAGCCGACCGGTCAGCGTCGCATTGGCGGCACGGTAGTCGGCTTCGCCGGCGTCCCGGTCGCTGTTCAGCGCCGCGCAGTGGACGACGTGGCTCACATCGCGCATCAGCGCCAGGAAGGCCGTGTCCGGTGCGTCCGTTCCGGGCAGCGGAAGCGCATCGCCGGCAGCCGGCAATCTTGCTGGCTGGCGGGAAACGATACGTATGTCGAATCTGGCCTGGCGCAGCCGGTCGATCACTTGGCGTCCGATCAACCCGGTCGCGCCGGTGACCAGCACCTTCATGATCGCTGGCCGGCGGCCGATGGAATAGCGGCGGCGCTCTCGCCGATCGGCGACACCGTTCGTCCGCAAGCAAGGTAGGTTCCGGAAACCAGGAACACCATCAGCGTCGAATCGAGAAGGTCCTGGCCGACCAGGATGCCGGTCAGTCCACCGATGAGATAGGTGATGACCGTGACGACGATCATCGTTGCGCCGAACCGTTCCGCCGGGTCGGCACTGAGGCGCAGCGTTTTTGCCGCATTCCGGGCTGCGACCACGAATATGGCCGCGAGGGACAGCGCCCCCAACAAACCGGCCTGCACCGCCGCGGTCAGAAAGCCGTCGTGATAGTGGTTGTAACCTGCGGTCATGCCGAATTGATCGTGGAAACCCTGTTTCATCAGCACCCGGCTGCCCGAGATGCCGTGGCCGAAAATCGGCATCTCGCGAAATGCGCCGACGCCGATCTCCCACATTGCAACGCGCAGGCCGATCGCCGTCGAGTGATCGCCCTTGGTGGCGAGCGCGTCCCAGTCGCTGAATAGGAAGTCGGTGCGGTCCATGATGACGGGGAAGCCGATGGCCGCAACCAGCAGGCAGGCCGCGCCCGCGATCAGCGCCAGACGCATCAGATTGGCGTCGGCGAACCTGCGCCGGTTGATCAGGACGACGGCGATGGCGGCGATCGGCAGGGCAAGCCAGATGATGCGCGACCCCGAAAGAAGTATCGCCACCACTCCGGCGAGCGCCGAGCCTGCCAGCGGCTTCCAGCCCTTCACGATCCCCGAGAGCGCGCCGGCAAGGCACATCATGGCGGCAAGGCAGGTCACCGTCGCGAACACGATCGCATTCCCGGCGCCGCCTTCGGCCCTGGTGCCGATCCAGTGGTACTGGACGATGGCGATGGCCAGCGCGCCGCAACATGCCGCGGCACTTGCCAGCACGGCTATGCGCGCGAGGGTGATCTTCTCCGTGATGCTCCAGGTCGAATAGGAGATTGGGAAGAACAGAAAGGTGATCAGCGGCAGGAAGTATTTCAGATCCGCCCCGAGCGCGCCGTTGACGATCGAAGCCAGCACCACGGCCGCGCAATAGGCACAGATCGCAATCGTCATGGCAAGCATAGGCCGGTCGATGTTGAACCGCCGCCGTCCGGTGGCGAGCAGAAACACCGACCATAGCGCGCCGCCATTGAAGACGAAGCTCACCACCGATCCCAGCACGGGCGGCGAGAAGAAGCAGACGATCGAGAAGTAGATGTTGATCTGTGTCGGCGTGAGGTGGCGCCTGAGCGATGTAAACTGGTTCAATGCCTTGCTTCGCAATCTTCCAGGTTGTGCGCGGATTCAGGGCGGTGGCAGTTGCCCTCGACCCGTTCTGTCGCGCCTCGCCCCGTCTCCCGCGCCGGTATAGCGGTTGGCTTTCATCTCCGATAGGGCGGCCGAAGCATGTTCAGCCAAAAATCATAGGCGCGGATGAAGCCCTTGAAGGTCAGTCTGTCTGGTCGAGGCAATAGCTTTTTCATCGCCTTTCAATTGGCCTATATGCGCGGGAGGATTTTCTGCTTTATTGGGTTCTCTTGGAAAATTCATTCGCGAACCGCGCCGCGCTGCGCGTGTCTTGCATTGTTATCGACGATGGCGATCTGCTAGAACGCCGGCGAGAAGTGTCCAGGACTTGACGGGCTGTTCGAGGGAACCGCGCCAATCGCCTGCTGCAAGGTTCTGGCCGGCACGAAAGAACGCACAACAGCCCATGAACATCGCGCTCACCCATCTGCAGCGGCTCGAGGCCGAATCCATCCACATCTTCCGTGAGGTCGCGGCCTCTTTCTCCAAGCCGGTGATGCTCTATTCGGTCGGCAAGGATTCCTCGGTGCTGATGCATCTGGCGATGAAGGCCTTCTATCCGGCCAAGCCACCATTTCCGTTTCTCCATGTCGACACGACCTGGAAGTTCCGCGAGATGATCGCCTTTCGTGACCAGATGGCGCAGAAGCTTGGCTTCGACCTGCTCGTCCATGTCAACGAGGACGGCGTGCGCGACAATATCAATCCTTTCGACCACGGCTCCAATACGCACACCCATGTGATGAAGACGGTGGCGCTGCGCCAGGCGCTCGACAAATACGGCTTCGACGCTGCCTTTGGCGGTGCCCGTCGCGACGAGGAGAAGTCGCGCGCCAAGGAGCGCATCTTCTCCTTCCGCAACGCCCAGCACGCCTGGGATCCGAAGAACCAGCGGCCGGAAATGTGGAAGATCTTCAACACCCGCATTGCGCCGGGCGAGTCGATCCGCGTCTTCCCGCTGTCGAACTGGACCGAACTCGACATCTGGCAGTACATTTTGCAGGAGAATATCCCGATCGTGCCGCTCTATTTCGCTAAAGCGCGGCCGGTGGTCGAGCGCGACGGCATGCTCATCCTCAAGGACGACGACCGCATGCAACTGCGTCCCGGCGAGACGGTGGAGAACCGTCTCGTACGCTTCCGCACGCTGGGCTGCTACCCGCTGACTGGCGCCATCGAATCGGATGCCGACACGCTCGAGGCCATCGTCGGCGAGATGCTGACCGCCCGCACCTCCGAGCGCCAGGGCCGCCTCATCGACCGCGACGAGGCAGGCTCCATGGAAAAAAAGAAGCGCGAGGGGTACTTCTGAGCATGCGCCACATCATGGCCAAGAGCCTCGCCCAGACCGACTCCATCCGCGACTACATGGCCGCGCAGGAAAAGAAGTCGCTATTGCGTTTCCTCACCTGCGGCTCGGTCGACGACGGCAAGTCGACGCTGATCGGCCGGCTGCTTTCCGACACCAAGCAGATCTTCGAGGACCAGCTCGCGGCGCTCGAGCGCGATTCGCGCAAGCACGGCACCACCGGCGACGACGTAGACTTCGCGCTTTTGGTCGACGGGCTTGAAGCCGAGCGCGAGCAGGGCATCACCATCGACGTCGCCTACCGCTTCTTCGCCACCCCGAAGCGCAAGTTCATCGTCGCCGACACGCCCGGCCACGAGCAGTATACGCGCAACATGGCGACCGGCGCGTCGACCGCCGACCTCGCCATCGTGCTCATCGATGCGCGCCAGGGTGTGCTGCGCCAGACGCGGCGTCATTCCATCATCGCCTCGCTGCTCGGCATCCGCCACATCGTGCTTGCCGTCAACAAGATCGACCTCGTCGGCTTCGACGAGACTGTCTTCGACCGGATCGTCGCCGACTACGGCGAGTTTGCGCGGGGACTCGGCTTCACCAGCGTCGTGCCGATCCCGATGTCGGCGCGTTTTGGCGACAATGTCACCAGCCGTTCCGAGCGCACGCCCTGGTATTCCGGGCCGTCGCTGATCGAGCATCTGGAGAACGTGTCGGTCGACGAGGCCGCCGTCGAGCTGCCGTTCCGCTTTCCCGTCCAGTATGTGAACCGCCCGAACCTCGATTTCCGCGGCTTTGCCGGCACCATCGCCTCGGGCACGGTTTCGCAGGGCGACGAGGTCGTGGTCGCCAAGTCCGGCAGGGCCTCGCACGTCAAGCGCATCGTCGCGCATGGCGGCGACCTCGAGCAGGCCGTCGCCGGCCAGGCCGTCACGCTCGTGCTCGAGGACGAGGTCGAAGTGTCGCGCGGCAACATGCTGGTGTCGCCGGCCGCACGTCCGCAAGTCGCCGATCAGTTCACCGCCAACATCGTCTGGTTCGATGAGCAGGCGCTGCTGCCCGGCCGGTCCTACATTTTGCGCACGGAAACCGATCAGGTGAGCGCGACCGTCACCGACCTCAAATATCGGATCAATGTCAACGATTTTGCGCATGAGGCGGCGAAGTCGCTCGACCTCAACGAGGTCGGCGTCTGCAACCTCTCGACGCGAGCGCCGATCGCCTTCGATCCCTTCGCCGAGAACCGCGCGACCGGCGCCTTCATCCTCATCGACCGCATTACAAACGCCACCGTTGGCGCCGGCATGATCCTGCACTCGCTGCGCCGCGCCGAAAACATCCACTGGCAGTCGCTCGACGTCGGCAAGCGCGGCCGCTCCGACCTGAAGAACCAGCGCCCGGCGGTGTTCTGGTTCACCGGCCTTTCCGGCTCGGGCAAGTCGACCATTGCCAACCTGTTCGAGAAGAAGCTGTTCGCATCGGGTCGCCACACCTATATCCTCGACGGCGACAATGTCCGCCACGGCCTCAACCGCGATCTCGGCTTCACAGATGCCGACCGCGTGGAAAACATCCGCCGCGTCGCCGAGGTGGCGAAGCTGATGGCCGATGCCGGCCTGATCGTCATCGTCTCCTTCATCTCGCCCTTCAGCGCCGAGCGGCGCATGGCTCGCGAGCTGATGGCTGAGGGTGAATTCGTCGAGGTCTTTGTCGACACGCCGTTCGAGGAATGCGCCCGCCGCGACCCGAAGGGCCTTTACGCACGCGCGTTGAGCGGCGAGATAAAGAACTTCACCGGCGTCGATTCACCCTACGAGGCGCCGGAAAATCCCGAAATCCACCTGAAGACGCTCGGCAAGAGTCCTCAGGAGATGGCGGAAGCCCTGGAACACTGGCTGACCGAGCGAGACATTGCCGAAGAGCAGTATGACAATGGCGGCGGTATCTGACGACGAGGCGATGCTCGGCGTCTTCGAGCGCTTGGCGCTCGAAGCCGGGCGCGAGGTCATGCGGGTCTTCCACGAGGGCTGCGCCGTCGACAGCAAGTCCGACTCTTCGCCGGTGACCGAAGCCGATCGCGAAAGCGAGAAGATCATCCTGGCTGGCTTGCGCGCCGCTTATCCGGATATCCCTTGCGTAGCCGAGGAAGAGGTCGCGGCGGGCGTCGCCACGCCCGAGCTCGACGGCGCCTTCTTCCTGATCGATCCTCTCGACGGCACCAAGGAATTCGTCAACCGCCGCACCGATTTCACCGTCAACATCGCGCTGGTGCGCCACGGCGTGCCGGAGGTTGGCGTCGTCTTCGCGCCTTGCACCGGGCGTTTCTTCAGTGGACGGCCGGGCAGGGCGGAAGCGCTCGAAATCGACAGCGACTATCGCATCACCGGCCGCCGGCAGATCACGGTTCGGGCAGGGGGCTCCCCGCTCGCCGTCGTCGCCAGCCGCTCGCACAACACGCCGGAAACGGATGCCTTCATCCGCGATCTCGGCGCCGCCGAGATCGTCTCGATCGGCTCGTCGCTGAAATTCTGCCTGCTCGCCGCCGCCGAGGCAGACGTCTATCCGCGCTTCGGCCGCACCATGGAATGGGACACGGCGGCTGGCGACGCCGTGCTTCGCGCCGCCGGCGGCATGACCCGCACGCTGGACGGTCAGCCGCTCGTCTACGGCAAGCGCAATCAGGTGAGCGATGCCGATTTCGCCAACCCGCATTTCATTGCAAGGGGCAAGGGCGCGGGTGCGTAGTCAGCCGGTCGCTGCTTAGAAAACTTCCATATGCTGGCGGGACAGGACCCCCCTTTGGCCTGCCGGCCATCTCCCCCTCAAGGGAGGAGATCGGATGTCACGCAGGCTTTCGCCAACCTCCAACGGTGAAGAACGAGCGGAGGTAGTGTGCTGAGAGTTCTGCAAATTCGCTGAGAGAGGGCGGTCATGGCAGGCTGGTGATTGTTCACGTCACCTGATTCCCGCGAAGGAACGCCACCATGACCAAGATCGAAGATAAATCCGCCATAGCTGCCGTCAAAGACATTCTGCTTTCGAACCCGGATGGGCTGCACGAAGTGATCCGCGCAGTGATGCAGGAGGTCCTCGAGGCCGAGATGGACGAGGCGCTGGGCGCTTCGAAGAGCGAACGGACACCGGAGCGGCTCGGCTATCGCTCTGGGTATTACGGCCGCACGCTTGTCACCCGTGTCGGCAAGCTGGAGCTGCGGGTTCCGCAGGACCGGCAGGGGCGCTTCTCCACCGAGCTGTTCGAGCGCTACCAGCGCTCCGAGCGGGCCTTGGTGGCGACGCTTGCCGAGATGTACGTGCAAGGCGTGTCGACCCGCAAGGTCAAGGCGATCACCGAGGAGCTGTGCGGGCATGCCTTCTCGGCCTCGTCGATCTCGGCCATCAACAAACGGCTGGACGAAAGCCTGAAGGCCTTTGCCGAGCGCCCGCTTCAAGAGCCCTTTGCTTACCTCGTGCTCGATGCCCGCTACGAGAAGGTGCGCGAGGCCGGCATCGTCATGAGCCAGGCGGTGCTGATCGCGGTCGGCATCGACTGGGACGGGCGGCGCCAGATCCTGGCCGTGGAGATGGCCAATCGCGAGAGCCGCTCGGCCTGGAAGGACTTCCTCGTGGCGCTCAAGGCGCGCGGTCTTAGGGGCGTCGAACTGGTCGTGTCCGACGACCATGCCGGCCTGGTCGCGGCGATCGGCGAGGTGATTCCGGAAGCGGCCTGGCAACGCTGCTACGTGCACTTCCTCAGGAACGCGCTCGATCACCTGCCGCGCAAGCACGGCGACGACTGCCTGCAGGAGCTCAGATGGCTCTACGACCGGCGCGATCTCGCCGAGGCCAAGGCCGATCTCGCCGCGTGGCTGGCCAAATGGTCGGGCCGCTATCCGCGGCTGACGACGTGGGTGGAGGAGACCATCGAGCGCACGCTGACCTTCTTTCGCCTGCCGCGCCAGCACCACAAGCACCTGAAGTCGACCAACATGCTGGAACGCCTCAACGAAGAGATCAGGCGCCGCACCTATGTCGTGCGCATCTTTCCCAACGCCGAAAGCTGCCTGCGCCTGGTCAGGGCGCTGGCCGTCGAAACCAACGAAAACTGGATGGAGGCCAACCGCTACATCAACATGGACGACCTGCGCGAGCATAAGAAGCTCGCTCTGCGCCAAGCCGCATGACCAGCCTCATGGCCGCCCCTTTTTGCAGAACTTGACGCACACAACCCGAGCGGATCGCCGAAACTGCCAATCTCCCCCCTTGAGGGGGAGATGTCCGGCAGGACAGAGGGGGGCTTGGCGTCGACCTTTCAGCTAAGCTTCAAGGCGTACCATCCGCGCCTACGCGGCCGCTACATGCGCCGAGTTCGAGCCGATGTAGTTGCGGATCGTCTCGATGATGCGGTCTTGGTCGGCTTCACTGAGATAAGCGTGCATCGGCAGGCAGAGGATCCGCTTCGGCAGGTCCTCCGAGACGGCGAGGCCGGTCGGCGTGCGCGGATAATCTTTGTAGGCGACCTGCTCGTGCAGCGGCTTCACATAATAGATGACCGACGGGATGCCCTTCTCGCCAAGATGGGCTTTCAGCCCGTCGCGCTTCGTCGTCTCGATGGCATACTGCGCCCAGGCCGAGCGGCCGTGGCCCAGGTTGCGCGAAGCCTTGACGATGTCGCCGAGGCCTTCCGCATAGCGCTGCGCCACCACCTGGCGGGCCACCATCTCCTCTTCGAGGATGGCGAGCTTTTCGATCAGGATCGCCGCCTGCAGCGTGTCGAGGCGCGAATTGATGCCGACGCGGACGTTGTCGTATTGCGTTTCGCCCTTGCCGTGAAAGGCGAAGGATCTGAGCTTGTCGGCCAGCGCGGCGTCATTGGTGAACATCGCGCCGCCGTCGCCGTAGCAGCCGAGCGGCTTTGCCGGATAGAAGCTGGTCGAGCCGACATGGCCGAAGGCGCCGCACATCTTGGCGTCGGCGGAGCCGCCGATCGCCTGGACGTCGGCCGAACCGCCCATCGACTGGGCAGCGTCCTCGATCACCAGCAGGTTCTCGCGCTTGGCGATCGCCATGATCGCCCCATAGTCGGCGGAGAGCCCGAACAGGTCGACCGGGATGATCGCCTTCGGCTTCAGCCTTCCTTCCTTCTTGATCATGTCGATCGCCGCCTCGAGACTGGCGATGTCGATGTTGTAGGTGTCGGGATCGACGTCGACGAAGACAGGCTCCGCCTTGGCGAGCGCCACCACTTCGGCCGTCGCGGCGAAGGTGAAGCTCGGCACGAACACCGCGTCACCAGGGCCGATACCGGCGGCAAACAGCGGCAGGAGCAGCGCATCGGTGCCGTTGGCGCAGGCCACCACATGCTTGACGCCGACATAAGCCGCGAGCTTGTTCTCGAACTCGGTGACCTGGGGGCCAAGGATGTAACGACCGTCTTCGACCACCTTGTCGATCGCGGCCTTCAGCCGGTCGCGGATTCGTTCGCGCTGCGCGCCAAGATCGATGAACTGCATGTTGGCCTCAAATGGCTTCAGAAAGTGTTGGAGCGTACTTTGTGCGTCCGGATGGACGCACGTCGCTCCAATCGGTAAACCGCCCGCTGGTACCAGACTTGGCACGGCTGAGAAAGTCGACCGTGGGCAGGGCAAATTGCGCAAGTGTCGCAGCCTGTTACCGTCTTTTGCCGGCGTATTGCCCGAGGAAGCCCGGAATCCGGGCTTCCAGGCGTATTGCCGGCACCCTTTATCGCGCTGTTTTGGCCCTTGGAAACATAAAGTGATCGGTCGGCAGCGCCTGCCGGACGGTCAATCAGGCGATTTCGTGCCGCCAGGGCGGGTTGGCGCCGGCCCGCGATACCGTCACCGCGGCCGCCCTGGCGCCAAGCTCCAGCGCCTTGCGGATGGCCTCCTCCGAGAGGCCGCCGATCGCCGCCTTGGTGAGCAGGCCCTGCTCGTGCAGCGAGGCGAGGATGCCGGCATTGAAGGTGTCGCCGGCGCCCACCGTGTCGACTACCTTCACCTTTTGCGGCACCACCGTCACCTTGTGCTCCTTGCTGTAACCGACGGCGCCTTCGCTGCCATGGGTGACGACGATCAGCTTCGGCCCGCGGTCCAGCCAGTTGCGTACCACGTCCTCATGCGAGCCCGCCTCGTCGAACCAGTTGAGGTCCTCGTCCGACAGTTTGACGATGTCGGCCATCGCCATCATCTCGCGAATCCGTCTGAGATGCTTGGCCTTGTCGGGAATGAAGTTCGGCCTGATGTTGGGGTCGAGCATCATCACCCGGCTTTCGTGCTCGCGCCGCATGAACTCTTCATAGGCGGATCCCGCAGGTTCCGAGATCAGGCTGATGGCGCCGAACAGCATCGCCTCGATCTCTGCGCCGAGCTTCGGCAAATCCTCGATGGTGAGCATGCGCCCGGCGGTGTTCTCGTCGTAGAAAGTGTAGGTCGCCTGGCCGTTGTTTAGCCGCACGAAGGCGAGCGTCGTCGGCCTTGGCGAGGTGTGCGCGTAGGTGGAGCTCACCTTGCTCGCCCCGAGCGACTCGCGGAGCTGACCGCCGAACAGGTCGGAGGAGAGGCCGGAGAAGAAGCCTGCCGGGGCGCCCAGCCGGCCGAGCGCGATCGCGGTGTTGAACACCGCGCCGCCGACGTAAGGCGCAAACGCAGCTTCGCCTTCCGTTGTGGTGCGCGGCAGCATGTCGATCAGGGCTTCGCCACAGCAAAGGATCATTGCGTCTTGGTCTCCGGCGGATTGATCACGCCCTTGCGGATGATGATATTGGCGTAAAGCCTGGCTTCGCTGGTCGCGATAATCGCATGCGCGGCCTTGACACGTGCATAGAAGTCGGCGCCGGCCAGCGCAATCACCTTGTGGCCCGGCGCGCGCTTGGCGCAGACCGCTTCCATCTCGTGATGCACGGGATCGGCGAGCGCCGGATCGCCCTTGACCGAGGCGCGGAACAGTGCCTCCGGCACTGCCTCGTCCACCGGCAGCACGCTCAAAACGGCATCGAGCACCGGAATGATGGGATGGCCGTCGGCGCGGATCAGCCTTCGCGCCTGCTCCTCGGCGGGATAATTGCCGTCGACGATGGCGATCTCGTCGCCATGGCCCATGGCTCTCAACGTCGCCAGAAGCTGCGGGCCGAGCAGCGGCGGGATGCCGATCAGCATGGTTAGGCGCTCCTGGAAATCGTGGTCGGTCCGATCAGGAACCGCTCGGACAACGGCAGGCTTGCGCCGCCCAGCGCCCGCGCATGGATGCCCACGGTTCCCTCGCGCACGATAGGCAGCTTCAGGCCCTCGGCGTCGATGCCGGCGATCGCGTCCGTGACCGCATCGACAAGCCGCCGCCGCACCTCGAGCGGCATCCAGCCGTCGATCACCGCCGCCTCGAAATCGATGACAGAGGAGGCTGCGACGATGGCATAGGCCAGCGCCTGCGCGGCCTTGGCTATCCATTCGTCGAGCTCGGCGCCGATGTCGCCCCATTCCTGCGGCGAGGTCCAAAGATAGGAGCCGTCGATGCCCTTGGCGCTGAGCGCCTTTTCCAGCGTGGCGATCGAGGCGATGTCGATGAGCTGCGTCGGCTTGCCGTCAGGCCCCGGCACCGGCATGGAGCCCAGCGCGCCGGCATTGCCGGTCGGCCCGCCGAACAGGCGGCCGTTGAGCACGATGCCGCCGCCGGCAAAGGCGCCGATATAGAAATAGACGAAGTCGCGCGCGCCCCCCGACTGGCCGAAGACGAGCTCCGCCCCGCAGGCGGAAGTGGCGTCGTTCTGCAGATAGACCGGAAAGTCGCACTGCGCCTGGATGTCGGCCCGGATGTCGCGGTGGCGCCACTCGTCCATGATCTCGCGCGGCGCGCCCGCCGTGTCGGCCCAGCTCCATAGTTCGAACGGCATGGCGATGCCGAGGCCGGCGATGCGCTTGTCCTGCGCCGGCGTCAGTTCGCCGCGCATCTTCTTGATGCCTGCGCTGACGAACTCCACCGTCTCGCGCGGCGCCGGATAGCGATAGGAGTTCCGCAGCATCGCGCGCACGTTGCCGAGGAAGTCGATCAGCACCAGCTCCGCGCTGCGGCGGCCGATCTTGAGACCGATGAAGAAGGCGCCTTCCGGGTTGAGCGCCATCGGGATCGAGGGCTGGCCGATCTTGCCGCGCTGCGGCGCCTGGCGGACGAGCAGCTTGTCCTCTTCGAGCTCGCGCATGATGACCGATACCGTCTGCGCCGACAGCCCGGTCATGCGGGCGATGTCGGATTTGGCCAGGCTGCCATGCTGGCGCACCAAGGACAGCACGAGCCGCTCGTTGTGGTCGCGCATGCCGCTCTGGTTCGTGCCGCGATGCAAGCGGCTCTCCCGAGCTTCGGGCGAACCGTGCCTCGCAATGCCGGTTTCCACCCTGTTCCTCCCGTTGGTTTCCCCACGCTGCTTTTCGTTCAGAATGAGTGAACGGCGCAAGTCTGTCAATAATAAATAAGAGTGATTTAATTATTGACAGATGTCTCGGACTGGTGTCTTTTGAGGTGGCGTCCACGCTGGGAGAAATGGTTGGATGCGCTTGAGGCGCCGGGTTGGCCGGCGTCCGGAATGGTTCCATTGGGAGGAAATCGTGACCAAGAAATCGCTGCTGAAGTCCACAGTGTTCGCGGCGGCCGGGCTGGGCCTGCTCGCATTCGCTTCGTCCGCGTCGGCCGCCGGAGTCGGCGCCTGCCTGATCACCAAGACCGACACCAATCCCTTCTTCGTCAAGATGAAGGAGGGCGCGACCGCCAAGGCCAAGGAACTCGGCGTCGACCTCAAGACCTATGCCGGCAAGATCGACGGCGACAGCGAGAGCCAGGTCGCGGCGATCGAGAGCTGCATCGCCGACGGCGCCAAGGGCATCCTGATCACCGCCTCCGACACCAAAGGCATCGTGCCGTCGGTGAAGAAGGCGCGTGACGCCGGCCTGCTGGTGATCGCGCTCGACACGCCGCTCGATCCGATCGACGCCGCCGATGCGACCTTCGCCACCGACAATCTGGAGGCCGGCAAGCTGATCGGCGCCTGGGCCGCCGCCACGCTCGGCGACAAGGCCAAGGACGCCAAGATCGGCTTCCTCGATCTCACCCCCTCGCAGCCGACCGTTGACGTGCTGCGCGACCAGGGCTTCATGATGGGCTACGGCATCGACGTGAAGGACCCGAACAAGATCGGCGACGAGGACGATCCGCGTATCGTTGGTCATGACGTCACCAACGGCAACGAGGAAGGCGGCCGCAAGGCGATGGAGAACCTTCTGCAGAAGGACAACACCATCAACGTCATCCACACCATCAACGAGCCCGCCGCCGTCGGCGCCTACCAGGCTCTCAAGGCCGTCGGTCTCGAAAAGCAGGTGCTGATCGTCTCGGTCGACGGCGGCTGCCCCGGTGTGAAGTCGGTGACCGAAGGCGTGATCGGCGCCACCTCGCAGCAATACCCGCTGCAGATGGCGGCGCTCGGCATCGAGGCGATCGCCAAATACGCCAAGGACGGCACCAAGCCGAAGCCGACCGAAGGCAAGAACTTCTTCGACACCGGCGTCAACCTCGTCACCGACAAGCCCGCGAACGGCGTGAAGTCCATCGACACCAAGGAAGGCCTCGCCAAGTGCTGGGGCTGATGCCGGCCTGACGGGCGCATAAACCTTGCGGCTGGGGGCTTGATCCCCGGCCGCATCGGGTGGACGATGCGCTTTCGTAAGCGCTGATAAATCCCGGCAACAGACCGGAATGCGTGAACGGCGCGTGGGGCAATGAGCAAGCTCCGCGCAGACGGGAGGATACATGTCTCAGATGCAGGAATTCGAGAAGGTGCTCACCGGCAGCGACACCAGCGTCGCCGCCTTCGAGGAGCACGGCAAGTCGTTCGTCAAGCGCGCCCAGCATTTTCTGCATTCCACGCCTGCTGCGGTGCCGTTGATCGTGCTGGTGCTGTCGATCATCATCTTCGGCATTGCCCTCGGCGGGCGTTTCTTTTCGTCCTACACGCTGACGCTGATCCTGCAGCAGATCGCCATCGTCGGTATTCTCGGCGCTGCCCAGACACTGGTCATCCTGACCGCCGGCATCGATCTATCGATCGGCGTGATCATGGTGATTTCGGCCGTGATCATGGGCAACTGCGCAATCACCTACGGCGTGCCGACCATTCTCGCAGTGGCGATAGGGCTTGCCGCAGGCGGCGCCTGCGGCCTGCTCAATGGTCTGCTGGTCGCCTACATGAAGCTGCCGCCGTTCATCGTCACGCTGGGCACCTGGAACATCGTCATGGCGACGAATTTCATCTACTCGGCCAATGAGACGATTCGCGACGCCGACGTCGACGCTCAGGCGCCGCTGCTGCATCTCTTCGCGCTGAGCTTCAGGGTCGGCTCCGCCGTGCTCACGGCTGGCGTCATCGCCATGGTCCTGTTGGTGCTTCTCTTGTGGTATGTGCTCAACCACACCGCCTGGGGCCGCCATGTCTATGCAGTCGGCGATGACCCGGAAGCGGCCAAGCTCTCAGGCATCCAGACCAAGACGGTGCTGGTGGCTGTCTACACGCTTGCCGGCCTGATCGCCGCCTTCGCGGCCTGGGTCTCGATCGGCCGCAACGGCTCGATTTCACCGTCCGCCGCCGTCACCGACTACAATCTGCAGGCGATCACCGCGACGGTGATCGGCGGCATCTCGCTCTTCGGTGGCCGCGGCTCGATCCTCGGCACGCTGTTCGGCGCCATGATCGTTGGCGTCGTCTCGATGGGCCTCAACATGCTGGGCGCCGATCCGCAATGGAAAGTGCTGCTCACCGGCGTGCTCATCATCGGCGCCGTGGCGATCGACCAGTGGATCAGAAAGGTTTCGGTGTAACCATGACCCAGCAGCCTGTCCTCACCGCGCGCGGTCTTACCAAGCGCTATGGCCGCGTGACCGCGCTCAACAATTGCGACTTCGATCTCTATCCAGGCGAAATCCTGGCGGTGATCGGCGACAACGGCGCCGGCAAGTCGACGCTCATCAAGGCGATCTCCGGCGCCGTGCATCCCGACGAAGGGGTGATCGAGCTGGACGGCAAGCAGGTCCAGTTCAAATCCCCCATCGAGGCCCGCGAAGCGGGCATCGAGACCGTCTACCAGAACCTCGCATTGTCGCCGGCGCTGTCGATCGCCGACAACATGTTCCTCGGCCGCGAGATCCGAAAGCCCGGCCCGCTCGGCAGCTGGTTCCGCATGCTGGATCGTCCGGCGATGGAGAAGCGCGCCCGCGACAAGCTCACCGAACTCGGCCTGATGACCATCCAGAACATCAGCCAGGCGGTGGAGACGCTCTCGGGCGGTCAGCGTCAGGGCGTCGCCGTGGCGCGCGCCGCCGCCTTCGGATCGAAAGTGGTGATCATGGACGAGCCGACGGCGGCGCTCGGCGTCAAGGAAAGCCGGCGCGTCCTGGAGCTGATCCTCGACGTCAAGAAGCGCGGCCTGCCGATCGTGCTCATCTCGCACAACATGCCGCACGTTTTCGAGGTGGCCGACCGCATCCACATCCATCGGCTTGGACGGCGTCTGTGCGTCGTCGACCCGAAGCAGATCTCGATGTCGGATGCCGTCGCGCTCATGACCGGCGCCAAGAAGCCGCCGGAGGACGCGCTGGCGGCCTGATCCCCCCACCACGATGAATAGCCACAGGAGTATCGGATGGACATCGCAGCCTAAATCGATTTAACATATGCTGCAGCGCGGCAAACTGGGGTAGGAGAAACGGTGAAAGCCGGTATGATCAGGCCAACCGAACGAGAGGCGATATGACATCCGCCATGACCATCGAAGCTCCCGCTCTTGACAACCCAGACCCCAAGACGCTCGCCGAAGAAGTCTTGATGTCGCTCAAGTACAGGCTCGGCAAGGACATCACCGTCGCCACGCCGTATGACTGGCTGACCGCATCGATCAAGGTCGTGCGCGACCGCATCGTCGACCACTGGATCCAGGCGACCAAGGAAGCCTATGACCAGCAGGAAAAGCGCGTCTATTACCTGTCGCTCGAATTCCTGATCGGGCGCCTGATGCGTGACGCCTTCTCCAATCTCGGCCTGATGGAGAACATGCGCGAAGCGCTGGCCTCGCTCGGCGTGGACCTCGATCTCATCGCCGGCCTCGAGCCGGACGCAGCCCTCGGCAATGGCGGCCTCGGCCGGCTCGCCGCCTGCTTCATGGAGAGCATGGCGACTGTCGATATTCCCGCTCATGGTTACGGCATCCGCTACGCCAACGGCATGTTCCGCCAGGAGATCCATGACGGCTGGCAGGTGGAGCTGCCGGAGACCTGGCTCGACCACGGCAATCCATGGGAGTTCGAGCGGCGCGAACGTTCCTTCGAGGTCGGCTTCGGCGGCTCGGTGGAATCGATCACCTCCAAGGACGGCCGGCTGGAACGCCATGTCTGGAAGCCGACCGAGCATGTGCTGGCCGTCGCCTACGACACGCCGGTCGCCGGCTGGCGCGCCAAGCGCGTCAACACGCTGCGGCTCTGGTCCGGCATGCCGATCGACCCGATCCTGCTCGACAAGTTCAATGCCGGCGACCACATCGGCGCGCTCGCCGAGAGCAACAAGGCCGACGCGCTGTCGCGCGTGCTCTATCCCGCCGATTCCCACATGGCCGGGCAGGAACTCAGGCTAAGGCAGGAGTATTTTTTCTCCACCGCCTCGCTGCAGGACATCGTCCAGCGCCATCTGAGCCAATATGGTGACCTGAAGTCGCTGCCCGACAAGGCTGCGATCCATCTGAACGACACCCATCCCGCCGTCGCCGTAGCTGAGCTGATGCGGCTGTTGATGGACGTCCACGGCATGGATTTCGACCTCGCCTGGGACACCACCAGGCGCACCTTCGCCTACACCAATCACACGCTTCTTCCCGAGGCGCTGGAAAGCTGGCCGGTGCCGCTGTTCGAGCGCCTGCTGCCGCGCCACATGCAGATCGTCTACGCCATCAACGCCCAGGTGCTGTTGGAAGCGCGCGCCACCGGAAAATTCTCGGGCGAGCAGATCGCCCGCATTTCGCTGATCCAGGAAAATGGCGATCGCCGCGTGCGCATGGGCAATCTCGCCTTCGTCGGCTCGCATTCGATCAACGGCGTCTCGGCGCTGCACACCGAGCTGATGAAGGAGACGGTGTTCGCCGATCTCCACAGGCTCTATCCGGACCGCATCAACAACAAGACCAACGGCATCACGCCGCGGCGCTGGCTGATCCAGTGCAATCCGGGCCTCACCGCGCTGGCGCGCGAGGCGATCGGCGACCGTTTCATGGACGACATCGAGGCGATCAAGGATCTCGATCCTCTTGCCGACGATCCCGCCTTCCGCGAAAAGTTCGCCGCCGTGAAGCGGCAGAACAAGGCGAGGCTTGCAAGCCTCGTCGCCGATCGGCCGGGCATCAGGCTCGATCCGTCGGCGCTGTTCGACATCCAGGTCAAGCGCATCCACGAATACAAGCGCCAGCTCCTCAATATCCTGGAGGCGATCGCGCTTTACGACCAGATCCGCTCGCACCCCGAGCGGGACTGGATGCCGCGGGTGAAATTCTTCGGCGGCAAGGCGGCGCCCAGCTACCACAATGCCAAGCTGATCATCAAACTGGCCAATGACGTCGCCAGGGTCATCAATGGCGATCCGTCGGTGCGCGGCCTGCTGAAAATGGTGTTCGTGCCGAACTACAATGTCAGCCTGGCCGAGGTGATGATGCCGGCCGCCGACCTCTCCGAGCAGATTTCGACCGCCGGCATGGAGGCGTCGGGCACCGGCAACATGAAGTTCGCGCTCAACGGCGCCTTGACCATCGGCACGCTCGACGGCGCCAATGTCGAGATCAAGGAGCGTGTCGGCGATGGCAACATCTTCATCTTCGGCCTCACCACCGCCGAGGTCGCCGAGCGGCGCAACAACGGCTACAACCCGCGCGGCGTGATCGAGTCCTCGCCGGAGCTGTCGCAGGCGGTGTCGGCGATCTCGTCCGGCGTCTTCTCGCCCGACGATCCCAACCGCTACCGCGACCTCATGAATGGCCTCTATCAGAGCGACTGGTTCATGGTGGCGGCCGATTTCGACTCCTACGCCGCCTGCCAGCGCGAAGTCGACGACGTCTGGCGCAACAGTCCCGACTGGTACGCACGCGCCATCCGCAACGTCGCCCGCGTCGGCTGGTTCTCGTCCGATCGCACCATCCGCCAATACGCGAAAGAAATCTGGAACGTGCCCGTCTGATGTGATTGCATGAGGTCACGAACGATGTGGCCCCGGTGCATGCCGCTCAAAAGTGCGAAGCGGTTTTGGGATTACGGCATGCACCAAGACTAGAACGGTGCATGCCGCTCAAAAGTGCGAAGCGGTTTTGGGATTACGGCATGCACCAAGACTAGAACGGTGCATGCCGCCCAAAAGTGCGAAGCGGTTTTGGGACTACGGCATGCACCCAAACAAAAAGGTGCCCGGGGAGGGCGACCGCCTGATGAGGAAGCCGCGCGCGACCGCTGCGACAAGCGGGCCGGACGGACTGGCGCCAGCCGGCGATGTCGCGGCGATTGTCGCCGGAACGCATGGCGATCCCTTTTCCGTTCTGGGCGTGCATGAGGCCGGCAACGGCTTCGTCGCCCGCTGCTTCGTCCCCAATGCCGAGTTCGTCACTGCCTACACGCTGACCGGCAAGGAGGTCGGGGAACTCGTCCGCAGCAACGATGCCGGGTTCTTCGAGGGCAGGCTTTCGATTCGCAAGCGCCAGCCGCTGCGCTATCACGCGAGGAATGCCGGTGGCGACTGGTGGCTGACCGATCCTTATTCATTCGGGCCGGTGCTGGGGCCGATGGACGACTACTACATGGCCGAGGGCTCGCACCTCAGGCTCTTCGACAAGCTCGGCGCCCATATCATCGACCATGAAGGCGCGACCGGCGTGCATTTCGCGGTATGGGCGCCCAATGCCCGGCGCGTGTCGGTGGTTGGCGCCTTCAACGACTGGGACGGCCGCCGGCACACCATGCGCGACCGCAAGGACACCGGCATCTGGGAGCTGTTCATTCCCGACCTCGGCGCCGGCCGGCCCTACAAGTTCGAGATCATCGGCCCCGACGGCGTGCGGCTGCCGCTCAAAGCCGATCCCTTCGCCTTCGAATCCGAGCTGCGCCCGGCTACCGCTTCGGTGACGGCGCCGCCGATGGCGCATCAATGGGGCGACGAGGCGCATCGCGGCTTCTGGCAGAAGGCCGACCCGCGGCGCGAGGCGATCTCGATCTACGAGGTCCATGCCGGCTCGTGGCAGCGCCGCGACGACGGCACGTTCCTCACCTGGGACGAGCTTGCCGCGCGGCTGATCCCTTACGTGGTCGACACCGGCTTCACCCATATCGAGTTCCTGCCGATCTCCGAGCACCCCTACGACCCGTCCTGGGGCTACCAGACGACCGGTCTCTATGCGCCGACCGCCCGTTTCGGCGATCCTGACGGCTTCGCCCGCTTCGTCGACGGCGCGCATCGCGCCGGCGTCGGCGTCATCCTCGACTGGGTGCCGGCGCATTTTCCCGTCGACGAACATGGGCTGGTGCAGTTCGACGGTACCGCGCTCTACGAGCATGCCGATCCGCGCCAGGGTTTTCATCCCGACTGGAACACCGCGATCTACAATTTCGGCCGCCGCGAGGTGGTGTCGTTCCTCGTCAACAACGCGCTGTTCTGGGCTGAAAAATACCATGTCGACGGCCTGCGCGTCGATGCGGTCGCCTCGATGCTCTACCTCGACTATTCGCGCAAGGCTGGCGAGTGGATCCCCAACGAGAAGGGCGGACGCGAGAACCTGCAGGCCGTCAGCTTCTTGCAGAAGATGAACAAGGAGCTCTACGGCCACCATCCCGGCGTGATGACGATCGCCGAGGAATCGACCTCATGGCCGAAGGTCTCTCGCCCGGTGCATGAAGGCGGGCTCGGCTTCGGCTTCAAGTGGAACATGGGCTTCATGCACGACACGCTGGAGTACCTCTCCAAGGAGCCCATCTTTCGCAAGCACCACCACAACGACATCACCTTCGGCCTCGTCTACGCTTTCTCGGAAAATTTCGTGCTGCCGCTCTCCCATGACGAGGTGGTGCACGGAAAGGGTACGCTGCTCCACAAGATGGCCGGCGACGACTGGCAGAAATTCGCCACGCTGCGCGCCTACTACGCCTTCATGTGGGGCTATCCCGGCAAGAAGCTCTTGTTCATGGGCCAGGAATTCGCCCAGCGCCGCGAGTGGAGCGAGGAACGCGCGCTCGACTGGAACCTGCTCGAATATGCCCCGCATCGCGGTGTCTGGCAGGTGGTGCGCGATCTGAACTACCTCTACCGCTCGCGCCCGGCCCTGCATGCGCGCGACTGCGAGCCCGAAGGCTTCTCCTGGCTGATCGTCGACGATCGCGACAACTCCGTCTTTGCCTGGCTGCGCAGCGCGCCGGACGGCAATCCGATCGCCGTCATCTCCAATTTCACGCCGGTGCCGCGCGAGAACTATCGTGTGCCGCTGCCGAAGGCGGGACAATGGCGCGAGATCATCAACACCGACGCCGCCGATTATGGCGGCTCCGGCATGGGTAATGGCGGCATGGTCGCGGCGAGTGAGGAAGGGGGCAGCACGTCGGCGACGATGCTGCTGCCGCCGCTGTCGACGATCATGCTGGAATTCGTCGCGGACGAAAGCAGATGATATCTCATCTGGCTGAAGCAAAGTCCCGGACAGCTTAGGAGGGAGGCAAACAATGGCAGAGATCAAGAGAACCCAGCCGCTGGCGCGCGATGCCATGGCCTATGTTCTGGCCGGCGGCCGCGGCAGCCGCCTCAAGGAGCTGACCGACCGCCGCGCCAAGCCCGCCGTCTATTTCGGCGGCAAGACGCGCATCATCGATTTTGCGCTGTCCAATGCGCTCAACTCCGGCATCCGCCGCCTCGGCGTCGCCACCCAGTACAAGGCGCACTCTTTGATCCGTCACCTGCAGCGCGGCTGGAATTTCCTTAGGCCGGAGCGAAACGAAAGCTTCGATATCCTGCCTGCCAGCCAGCGCGTGTCGGAAACGCAGTGGTATGAAGGCACGGCGGACGCCGTCTACCAGAACATCGACATCATCGAGGCCTACGGCCCAGAATACATGGTCATCCTCGCCGGCGACCACATCTACAAGATGGATTACGAGCTCATGCTGCGCCAGCATGTCGACGCCGGCGCCGACGTCACCGTCGGTTGCCTGGAAGTGCCGCGCATGGAGGCGACCGGCTTCGGCGTCATGCATGTCGACAAGAAGGACACTATCATCTCCTTCATCGAGAAGCCCGCCGATCCGCCAGGCATCCCGGACAAGCCGGACCACGCGCTGGCCTCGATGGGCATCTATGTCTTCAAGACCAAGTTCCTGATGGAGCAGCTGCGTCGCGACGCGGCCGAGCCCGGGTCCAGCCGCGACTTTGGCAAGGACATCATCCCCTACATCGTCCAGCACGGTAAGGCGATCGCCCACCGTTTCGCCAAGTCCTGCGTGCGCTCCTCGCATGAGGCCGAGCCCTATTGGCGCGATGTCGGCACCGTCGACGCCTATTGGGAAGCCAATATCGACCTGACCGACGTCACGCCCGAGCTCGATCTCTACGACCGCGACTGGCCGATCTGGACCTATGCCGAATTGAAGCCGCCGGCCAAGTTCGTGCACGACGAGGACGGCCGCCGCGGCGAGGCGATCTCCTCGCTGGTCTCGGGCGACTGCATCGTCTCCGGCGCCTCGCTGCGCCGCAGCCTGATCTTCACCGGCGCCCGCATCAATTCCTATTCCAAGCTCGAGGAGGTGGTGATGCTTCCCGACTGCTTTGTCGGGCGCAACGCGCGCCTCAAGCGCGTCGTCATCGACCACGGCGTCCGCATCCCGGAAGGACTGGTGGTCGGCGAGGATCCGGAGCTCGACGCCAAGCGCTTCCGCGTCTCGGAAAAGGGCATCTGCCTGATCACGCAGGACATGATCAACAAGTTGTCGACCTGACAAGGTCGATCAACAAGCTGTCACTTTAAACTCGGAATGTGAATCGCATGCAGGTTCTGTCGGTCACGCCCGAAATCTTCCCGCTGATCAAGACCGGCGGGCTTGCCGACGTGGCTGGCGCGCTGCCGATCGCGCTCGCCGCCAAGGGCGTGGCGATGCGCACGCTGGTTCCCGGCTATCCGGTGGTGATGGAGGCCTTCAAGAGAAAGAAGGCCGTCTACCAGTACCCGCTGCTGCAGGGCGGCAAGGCTTCGGTCCATGCCGTCAAGATCGGCGAGCTCGACCTTTTCGTGCTCGACGCGCCGCATCTCTTCGACCGCGTGGGTGGGCCTTATGGCAACGCTTCCGGTGCCGACTGGCCCGACAACTGGCGGCGCTTCGCGGCGCTGAGCCAGGTCGGCGGCGACATAGCCGGCGGCGCGATCTCGGGCTACCAGCCCGACATCGTGCATGCCCATGACTGGCAGTCGGCGATGACGCTGGCTTACATGCGCTACGGCAAGGCGGTCGGAGTGCCGTCTCTGATCACCGTGCACAACCTTGCCTTCCAGGGCCAGTTCGGCGCCGGCATCTTCGGCGAGCTCGGCCTGCCGGGCGTGGCCATGCAACTCGACGGCGTCGAATATTATGGCGGCGTCGGCTTTCTCAAGGCGGGCCTGCAGGCCGCCTGGGCGATCACCACCGTGAGCCCGACCTATGCGCAAGAGATTCGCTCGCCGGAATTCGGCATGGGTCTAGACGGCCTGATCAACATGCGTGCCGTCGACCTCTACGGCATCGTCAACGGCATCGATGTCGACATCTGGAACCCCGCGACCGACAAGCATCTGGTCGCCAATTACTCGGCCGAGACGCTCGAAGCCCGCGGCCTCAACCGCAAGGCCGTCGAGGAGCGCTTCAACCTCGAGAATGACGATAGCCCCATCGTCTGCGTCGTCAGCCGGCTGACCTGGCAGAAGGGCATGGACATCTTGGCCGCGGTCGTCGATGGCGTCGTTCAGCGTGGGGCACGACTGGCGGTGCTGGGCTCGGGCGATGCCGGCCTCGAAGGCTCGCTGCTTGCCGCCGCCGCGCGGCATCGCGGCCGCGTCGGCGTCGTCATCGGCTATGACGAAGCGCTCTCGCACATCATGCAGGGCGGCTGCGATGCCATCGTCATCCCGTCCCGCTTCGAGCCCTGCGGGCTGACACAGCTCTACGGCCTGCGCTATGGTTGCGTGCCGGTCGTCGCGCGCACCGGCGGCCTCGCCGACACCATCATCGACGCCAACGAGGCGGCGCTGTCGGCGGGTGTCGCCACCGGCTTCCAGTTCGCGCCCAACAATGGCGGCGCGCTGCTGCACGCCATCCGCCGGCTGGTCGAGGCGCATGCCAGGCCTGCCGCCTGGGCCTCGATCCAGCGCCAGGGCATGAAGGCCGATGTCTCCTGGGACAAGAGCGCTGAGAAATATGTCGAACTCTATCGCTTGCTGCTTACGAAAAGGGCTGCCTGAGGCATGATCAAAACCGTTCCCACCAAACCCTATACCGACCAGAAGCCCGGCACCTCCGGCCTGCGCAAGAAGGTGCCCGTCTTCCAGCAGGAGCACTATGCGGAGAACTTCATCCAGTCGATCTTCGACGCGCTGGAAGGTTTCGAGGGCAAGACGCTGGTGATCGGCGGCGACGGCCGCTTCTACAACCGCGAGGTCATCCAGAAGGCGATCGCCATGGCCGCGGCCAACGGCTTCGGCAAGGTGATGGTCGGGCAGGGTGGGATTCTGTCGACGCCTGCAGCTTCCAACATCATCCGCAAATACAAGACCTTTGGCGGCGTTATCCTGTCGGCCAGCCACAATCCGGGCGGCCCGCACGAGGATTTCGGCATCAAGTACAATGCCGGCAATGGCGGCCCGGCGCCGGAGAAGATCACCGACGCGATCTTCGAAAAGACCAAGACGATCTCGAGCTTCAAGATCGCCGACATCGGCACCGTTGACATTGACACGATCGGTACGGTCGACGCCGGCGGCATGACGGTCGAGGTCTTCGACCCGGTCAAGGACTATGCCGAGCTGATGGAGAGCCTGTTCGACTTCGACGCCATCCGTGCCAACTTCAAATACGGTTTCCGCATGCGCTTCGACGCCATGCATGCGGTGACCGGTCCCTACGCCAAGGAGATTCTCGAGCGCCGGCTCGGCGCCCCCAACGGCACCTGTCGCAACTTCAAGCCGCTGCCCGATTTCGGCGGTCACCACCCCGATCCGAACCTGGTGCACGCCAAGCATCTCTATGACGAGATGATGGGACCGGACGCGCCGGATTTCGGCGCCGCCTCGGATGGCGACGGCGACCGCAACCTGATCATCGGCAAGGGCATCTTCGTCACCCCGTCGGATTCGGTGGCGATGCTTGCCGCCAACGCGCATCTGGCGCCCGGCTACAAGGAAGGCCTGAAGGGCATCGCCCGCTCGATGCCGACAAGCGGCGCTGCCGACCGCGTCGCCGAAAAGCTCGGCATCGGCATTTACGAAACCCCGACCGGCTGGAAGTTCTTCGGCAATCTGCTCGACGCCGGCATGGCGACGATCTGCGGCGAGGAGAGCGCCGGCACCGGCTCCGACCATGTGCGCGAGAAGGACGGGCTGTGGGCCGTGCTTTTGTGGCTCAACATCCTCGCCGTGCGCGGCGAGAGCTGCAAGGACATCGTCACCAAGCATTGGGAGACTTACGGCCGCAACTATTATTCGCGTCATGACTACGAGGAGGTCGAGACCGAACGGGCGAACAGGCTGGTCGACGAATTGCGCGCCAAGCTCGGCTCGCTGCCCGGCACCACCCTGCGCGGCATGACAATCGCCAGCGCCGACGACTTCGCCTACCACGATCCGGTCGACGGCTCGGTGAGCAAGAATCAGGGCATCCGGATCCTGTTCGAAGGCGGCTCGCGCGTCGTCTTCCGCCTCTCCGGCACCGGCACCTCCGGTGCGACGCTGCGCGTCTATATCGAACGCTACGAGCCGGACAAGGCGAGGCACGACCTCGACACGCAGGAGGCGCTCGCCGACCTGATCGCAGCCGCCGAGGACATCGCCGGCATCAAGAGCCACACCGGCCGCGACAAGCCGAGCGTGATTACTTGAGGGTGGAGGCGAAGGCTTCCCCTTCTCCCCTTGTGGGAGAAGGTGGATCGGCGCGCAGCGCCGAGACGGATAAGGGGTGTGGGCCGGAGTGCACATATTGGCGATTGGCCGAAACGCCCACCGCTTCGTCATCCACGGGCGCAGCAAGGAGCGTAGCGACGCAGCGCAGTCCCGAGGATCCATGCCGTGACGTCGAGGCGGCGCTGCGGTCCAGATTCCTGCTCCGCTGTGCCCTTCGGTCGAGGTCACGGCATGGATCCCAGGGTCTTCGCGACGGAGCTTCGCTCCTGCTTCGCCCTGGGATGACGACGTCGCGGAGGCTTCGGCCCATCTCCAACGTTTGCAACACGCTACGAGGCTGGCGGGCGTGAGCGATTTTGGCGCCACCGTTACCCCCCAAGGCATCCGCTTCGCCGTCTGGTCGTCAGCTGCGAGACGCCTTTGGGTCTCGCTCTTCGATGACAGCGGCACGCGCGAACTCGACCGGCTGGAACTGAAGCCGGAAGGCGAGGGCGTGCATGCGCTCCTCGTCTCCGGCCTCGCTGAGGGCACGCGCTACGGCCTTCGCGCCGATGGCGGCTATGCGCCCGAGCGCGGCCTCTGGTTCGATCCGGACAAGCTTCTCATCGACCCCTACGCCGTCGAGATCGATCGGCCCTATCAATACCATTGGCGGCTTGCCGCCAAACGCAACGAAGGCGCCGACACCGCTCCGCTGATGCCGAAGGCCGTGGCGCGTGCTTTGCCGGAGCCTGTGCCCTTGAAGCCGCCGCTGTTCCAGCCCGGCGGCCTGATCTACGAGCTCAACGTCCGCTCCTTCACCAAACTGCATCCGGATGTCCCGGAAGCGCGGCGCGGCACCGTTGCGGCGCTCGCCCACCCCGCCGTCCTCGAGCATCTGAAGCGCCTCGGCGTCTCCGCCGTCGAACTGATGCCGATCACGGCGTCGATCGACGAGCGCCATTTGCCGCCGCTGGGACTGAGCAACGCCTGGGGCTACAACCCCGTCACCTTCATGGCGCTCGATCCGCGCCTGGCGCCCGGCGGTCTCAAGGAATTGCGCGACACCGTCGCGGCGTTGCGCGAGGCAGGCATCGGCACCATCCTGGACCTCGTCTTCAACCACACCGGGGAGAGCGACAGGTTTGGTCCGACGCTGTCGCTGCGCGGCCTCGACGCGCGGGCCTATTACAGTCACCTGCCGGACGGCCGGCTGGCCAACGACACCGGTACGGGCAACACGGTCGCATGCGATCATCCGGTCGTGCGGGATATGGTGCTCGACACGCTCCGCCATTTCGCCCGCTTCGCAGGCGTCGATGGCTTCCGCTTAGACCTGGCGCCGGTGCTCGGCCGCGTCGACGGTGCGTTCGATCCGGAAGCGCCGCTGCTCCAGGCCATCGCGGGCGATCCGGTGCTTGCCGATCGCTTCCTGATCGCCGAGCCGTGGGACATCGGGCCGAACGGCTATCAGCTCGGCAACTTCCAGCCGCCTTATCTGGAATGGAACGACCGCTATCGCGACGATGTCAGGCGCTTCTGGCGCGGCGATGCCGGCATGGTCGGCGCTTTGGCCACGCGGCTTGCCGGCTCCTCCGACGTGTTCGGCAGGGCAGGGCAGCCGGTGAGCCGCACCGTCAACTTCATAGCCGCGCATGACGGCGTGACGCTGGCCGACCTCGTCGCCTATGAAAAGAAGCACAACACGGCCAATGGCGAGCAGAATCGCGACGGCCACAACGACAATCTGTCGTGGAACAACGGCGTCGAGGGCGAGACGGATGACGCGGAAATCGCCGAGGCCCGCTTCGGCGATCGATGCGCGCTGCTTGCGACGCTCTTTGCCTCGCGCGGCACGATCATGCTGAGCGCCGGCGACGAGTTCGGCCGCACACAGAGAGGCAACAACAATGCCTACGCGCAGGACAACGCCATCACCTGGCTCGACTGGGCCGGCCGCGATCGGGCGCTGGAGCGATACGCCTCGTCACTCTCAGCACTGCGTCGCGTTTTTCCGCCATTGTCCGACACGAATTTCCTGACGGGAGAAGCCGCCGATGGATCGGAAATCCCCGACGTCGTCTGGCTGACCGAAACCGGCGTGCCGCTCGGCGAGGCCGAATGGAACGATCCCGGTCGACATCGCCTCGTCATGATGCTGGGGAATAGCGAAGGCGGTCGCCTTGCCGTCATGGTCAATGGCGACCGTCGCCAATGCGTCTTCACCTTGCCGGCTCGAGACGGCTACGAGTGGCATCCGGCGATCGAGGCGCAGGCGATCGGCCTGGCGCGGCCGCTGCCGGGCCGCAGCGTCAATTTCATGATCGAGCGCAGGGCTGGCAAGACCCGCGCCGGAAAGGCTTCATGATGGCTGATGGCAATTCGGAATGGTGGCGCGGCTGCGTGATCTACCAGATCTATCCGCGCTCCTTCCAGGACACGAGCGGCGACGGCAGCGGCGATCTCAAGGGCATCACGTCACGGCTCGCCCATGTCGCCTCGCTCGGCGTCGACGCCGTCTGGCTCTCGCCCTTCTTCAAGTCGCCGATGGCCGACATGGGCTACGACGTGTCGGACTATCGCGACGTCGATCCGATGTTCGGCACGCTGGAGGAGTTCGACGCGCTGGTTGCCGAGGCGCATAGGCTCGGCCTGAAGCTCATCATCGACCAGGTGATCTCGCATTCGTCCGACAGGCATGAATGGTTCGTCGAAAGCCGCGCCAGCCGCGACAACGCCAGGGCCGACTGGTATGTCTGGGCCGATGCCAAGCCGGATGGCAGCGCGCCCAACAACTGGCAATCGCTGTTCGGCGGCCCCGCCTGGGAGTGGGACGCCACCCGCCGGCAGTACTACATGCACAATTTCCTGGCCGCGCAGCCGGACCTCAATTTCCATACCCCGGAGGTGCAGGACGCGGTCCTCGACACCGTGCGCTTCTGGCTGGAGCGCGGCGTCGACGGCTTCCGGTTGGATACGGTCAACTACTATGTCCACGACCGTTGGCTCCGCGACAACCCGCCATTGGCGTCAAGCGTCGCCGGCACCAATGGCGCCACCACCACCTACGCCTTTCAGGAGCATCTCTTCGACAAGACGCGGCCAGAGAATCTCGACTTCCTGAAGCGGTTCCGCGCGCTGCTCGACGAGTATCCGGACCGCGCCGCGGTCGGCGAGGTGGGCGACGAGGACCGTTCGCTGCAGACGCTCGCAGCCTACACCTCCGGCGGCGACAAGCTGCAGATGTGCTACACCTTCGACCTGCTGGGTCAGCAATTCTCCGCCGCCCATGTGCGCGGCTGCGTCGAGGCGTTCGAGAATGCCGTTGCAGACGGCTGGGTCTGCTGGGCCTTCTCCAACCACGACGTCATGCGCCACGTCAGCCGCTGGACGCGGCCCGGCGAGAACCCGGACATCGTGGCGAAATTCTCGATCGCGCTGCTTTCTTGCCTGCGCGGCTCGATCTGCCTCTATCAGGGCGAGGAGCTTGGGCTTGAGGAAGCCGAGCTTGCCTATGAGGATCTGCGCGATCCGCTGGGCATCCGCTTCTGGCCGGGCGTGAAGGGCAGGGACGGTTGCCGCACGCCGATGGTCTGGGAAGCCGGCGCCGAGAATGGCGGCTTCTCCACGGCAAAGCCCTGGTTGCCGGTGCCGCAGGCGCATCGCGCCCGGGCAGTCGATGTGCAAAACGGTGAAGATGGTTCGGTGCTTGCCGCCTATCGCTCGATCCTGGCCCTGCGCAAGCGTCATCCGGCGCTGATCGCCGGCTCGATCCGTTTTCTCGAAGCCGAGGGCGATGTGCTGGCCTTTGTCCGCGAGCATCAAGACGAGAGGTTGTTATGCGTCTTCAACTTCGCCGGTGAACCGGCGAGCTGGACGCTGCCGGCCGAGATCAGGGATGTCGAGATAACGGCTCTTGCCGTTGACGTCGCCGGCGTCCTTGGCGGTGTTCTCGAAGAGATTGCGCTGGCGCTGCCGCCTGTGGGTTGCTTCGCCGGGAGAATTGGCTGACGGCCCGCCTACTGCACCAGCACCGAGCGTCCGCAGACCGCGCCGGTGACGCGCACATCGGCCTCGCCGACATGCACGCCAAGCGCCGCAAGCACGTTGTAGACGAGGTCGTCGACCGGCGCGGTCACGCCGTTGAGCAGCGTTGTGACCGCCGGTTTCACCGTGCCGAGCAGCGAAGTCACGTCAATGCCGAGGCCGAGCGCATTGACCGACAGCGACAGGTTGTTCACCAGCGAGGTGGTGAGCGACTGCGTGAGATTCTTCGTCGACACCGTTTTGATTGCCTTGTTGGCGATATCGGTGGCGCTGAAGGTGAGGGTCGTCGGCATCATGTTGGTGACCGATAAGGCCGACGATCCCTTGATCTGCAAAAGGTTGAGGTTGATCAGCAGCAGCTTGGCCTTGACATCGGCGATATCGGCGTCGCTGAAGGATTGCGGCTTGGTGAAATCGGCAAAGCCGCTGGCGCTGCTGTCGGCGAGATGCGCCGAGACGACGCCGGGCTGCGCGGCGATGGAAACCTTGATGCTGGATGGGCCGGTCGGGCAGCTGATGTCGGTCAGCTTGGCTTCGGCATAGGCGACCTCGACATTGAGCGGCAGGTTGACGGCGAGCAGCTTGATGCCGCCGCCAAGATTGGGCGTGCCGACGGTGACGCTGGCGTTGAGCTTGATGCGCGTCTGCGCCGTGCGTACCACCGTGCCCAACTCTCCCACCGCCAGCCAGGGCGAGTTCTGCATCGGCTCGCCGATGGCGATCTGGAGCGTCGTCGATGTCAGCCCTGGTATGGTGGCGCCGAGATTGACGGCGACCTGGTTCGTGCCGTTGGCTAAAGCGGCGGCTGCGGTCAGCATGCTCATGGCGCTGGCGTCGACCGAAAGTCCGGCCGGCTTCTGTCCGAGGCCGAGGCTGCCCACCGAGCCGAGGTCGATGAGCTGGCTGAGCGGGATCTTGACCGTATTGGTGGCGCTCGAGGCCATGGTCTGCAGCGCGAGCTTGGCCGTCCGGTCGAGCCCGGGCACGTTGGCCATGGCCGTGGCGATCTGACCGATCGTCGCCTTCGAGGCGAGCACGTCCGAGTAGGTCACGCCGGTCAGATGCAATTGCGTCGCCAAGGCGTCGGTGAAGGAAAGAACGTCGACATCGGCCGAGATCAGCGAATTGTAGTCCATCACGCTGAGCGAGATGTTGCCGCCGAGAAGGGCGCCGAGCAGCGCGTTGAGAATGCCGCCGTTGACGCTGGCGAGGCGCGACCCGACCGAGAACGCCGCTTCGGGCTGGGCGCTGGCGGTGGCCGTCGTGCCGATCACCGGCGGCGCCATCATCGAGGCGGCGAAATAGAGCGTGCCCTGCTTCTTCAGCGACACCTGTACGGCATTGTAGGGCAGCTTGCCGGCCTCGAAGCGGCTGCCGGCCGCTATGGAGCTGACCCCGGAATAGCGCCCGGGCACGACCTGCACGACCGCCTTGCTGCCGGTCGGCGCGACGTTGGCGCCCTGTTGCTGCACGGCGACGGACGTGATCCCGTTGTCCTTCAGCGTCGTCAGCACCGCTTGCTGGGCATTGTTGATGTGGGCGGCGGCGGTGATCGCAGCGAGGTCGACGATCGACTGCGCGGCGCGGCGTTCATTGTAGAGTGAGCCTTCGTCGACCGCGAATGCGGTCAGCGCCAGCGCGACCGGCGTGCAGAGCGCCGTCATGACCGCGAAGTTGGCGCGCCGGTCGGCGATCAGCCGTCGCGCCGCGTCCATCAGGCCCCCGCCCGAATTGCGCATCATATGCCTCCGACCCGGATCGTCGATTGACGCTGGATCGTGGTGCCCGGCAGCGGCAGGTCATGGAACAGGTTCCAGATCGGCAGGTTGCGCGCGTCATAGCTGACCGAGACGACGAACTGGCTGCCGTCGACGACGCTGTCCCTGGCGTCGACCGTCAGCTTGTTCGGGTCGACAAAGGGATAACCTGCGACGTCGTGGGCGATGAAATCTGTGACCAGCGCCTGTCGCTCCGTCTGGTTGAGGCCGGCAATCGCCGTTCGTGCCGCGTCGGCGGCGATTTGCTGGACCGAATGGCTGGCGCCGAAATAGATTCCGTATGCAACCATTCCGAGCAAAAGCAGGATGAAGATCGGCGCCAGCATGGCGAATTCGACCGCCGACGTGCCAGCGGCGTCAGCCCGGAAACAAGACCAAGGAGCAAGGAATTTTCGGTTCTTCAGCATGGTCCGGAGAATGCCAAAGCCTGCCTGCAAAAACAGAAAACGGCTGGAACAACCGAAAGGTGCACCAAGTTGAACGGAATGCTTAAGCTTTAGATTTCGCTGTTTTAGCGAGGCGCAGCTCACTCAACGTCAAGCAGTGGGCAGTTGAAATAAGATTTCGCTCTGTCTAGTCTCGCCGCCACCAGCCGCCGGAAGGGACCGGCGGCACGCTCAAAAGGAACCCGTCGAACGGTTCCGGGGCGTCAACACTCATGGCGTGGTTGAGGGGCCGCGTCCAAAGGGAGAGACTTCATGCTGAAAAATCTGCTGAAGGCGACCGTGTTCGCCACCACCATGGCCTTGGCGACCGGGACCTTCTACACGCCAGCCTTCGCCGAAACCGTCTACAACCGCGGGGCTGCCGCCGAAGCGGAAACGGTCGATCCGCACAAGACGTCGACAGTCTACGAAGCCGATATCATACGAGACCTGTTCCAGGGCCTCGTCATGCATGACCAGAAGACGAACCTCATTCCGGGCGCCGCCGAAAGCTGGACGGTGTCCGACGACGGCACCGTCTACACCTTCAAGCTGCGCAAGGACGGCCTCTGGTCGGATGGCAGCCCGGTGACGGCGGACGACTTCGTCTATTCCTTCCATCGGCTGGAAGATCCCGCCACCGCTGCGGAATACGCCTCGATGCTCTATCCGGTGAAGGGCGCCGAGGACTTCAACACCAAGAAAGGCAAGGCCGAGGATATGGGCGTGAAGGCGATCGACGCCAACACGCTTGAAGTCACGCTGAAGGCTCCGACGCCCTACTTCCTGGAGATGCTGACCCACCAGGCGACCTATCCGGTCAACAAGGCCTCCATAGACAAGCTCGGCGCCGACTGGATCAAGCCGGGCAAGCTGGTCTCCAACGGCGCCTATACGCTGGCGGAGTGGGTTCCCAACGACCATATGAAATTGGTCAAGAACCCGAAGTTCTGGGACGCCGCGAGCGTCAAGCTCGACGTAGTCAACTACATCCCGACCGAGGATCGCTCGTCGGCGATGAAGCGTTTCGAGGCCGGCGAACTCGACAGCTATGGCGACCTGCCGACCGAACAGCTCGCCGATCTCAAAACCAAATTCGGTGACCAGGTCCGTGTGGGGCCATATCTCGGCACCTATTATTATGCGATCAAGACCGACAAGGCGCCGTGGGACAATGTCGAGCTGCGCAACGCCATCTCGATGGCGATCGATCGCGACTTCCTCGCCGAGAAGGTCTGGCAGAACTCGATGCTGCCCGGCTATTCGATGGTGCCTCCGGGCATCGAGGGGTATACGCCGGCACTGGCCAAATACGCCGACATGCCGCAGATCGACCGCGAGGATGCGGCCAAGAAGATCCTGGAGAAGCTCGGCTATACGCCCGAGCATCCGTTGAAGATGGAGATCCGCTACAACACCTCGGAGAACCATAAGAATACGGCGGTCGCCATCCAGGAACAGCTGAAGCCGCTCGGCGTCGAGGTGACGCTGCTCAACACCGACACCAAGACCCACTATGGCTTCCTCGAGCAGAAGGGTAACTACGACGTCGCCCGCGCCGCCTGGATCGCCGACTACAAGGATCCCGAGACTTTCCTCGGCATCTCGCGCAAGGCCAGCGGCAACAACTACTCGAACTACAACAGCCCGGCCTATGAGGCTGCAATGGACAAGGCGGCCGCCGCCGGCGGCAAGCCCGAGGAGCGCATGAAGGACCTTGCCGCAGCCGAGCGCATCCTCGTCGACGACGTCGGACAGATCCCGCTTCTCTACTACAGCTACCACGACATCGTTTCCTCGAAGGTGCATGGCTTCGACGACAATGTGATGGACATTCATCCGTCCCGCTTCATCTCCAAGGACTGACAAGAAACCTTGGCCGTGCCGCCGCTCTCTTTTGGGAGCGGCGGTCGCGGTCTGTCGTCGTGCCGGGCCGAAAGTCGGATTGGATTTTCAGGCTGCCCGGTGCGAAGATCAGAGATGCCAGCGCGCCACGGTCTCGTCTGGAGAGCTGTCGCCCTGGCTGAAGCGGGGCGCCGATGCTGCGTTATGTCTTCCGGCGGCTTTTGACCGCCATCCCGACGCTATTCGTCATCGTGACGGTGGCGTTCTTCCTGATCCGCGTCGCGCCAGGGGGCCCGTTCAACCAGGAGCGGGGCCTGAGCCCCGAGATCAGGGCCAATCTCGAAGCCCAGTTCGGCCTCGACGATCCGCTCTGGCTGCAATATGTCCACTATCTCGGCAATCTTCTGCGCGGCAGTTTCGGCCCGAGCTACAACCTGCCGGATTTCACCGTCACCGAGCTCTTCGCCAAGGGCCTGCCGATCTCGGTGCAGATCGGTACCTCGGCGCTGGTGCTGGCGCTGCTGTTGGGCTCGATCCTCGGCACGATCGCGGCGCTCAACCAGAATAAGATAGCCGACTATTCGGTGATTGCCTTAGCTACCGCCGGCAGCACCATCCCCACCTTCGTCACCGCGCCGGTGATCCAGCTTGTCTTCGGGCTTTCCTGGAAGCTGTTGCCGATCGGCGGCTGGGGTGACGGCGCCCTGATCAACAAGGTCGGGCCGGTGCTGACGCTCGCCTTGCCGCAGATCGCCATCGTCGCCCGCCTGATGCGCGGCTCGATGATCGAGAGCCTGCGCTCGCACCATATCCGCACAGCCCGCGCGCTCGGCCTCTCCGACTGGTCGGTGGTGGTCAAGCACGCATTGCGCGGCGCCGTCCTGCCGATCGTCTCCTTCACCGGCCCGGCGGCGGCGGCGTTGCTCACCGGCTCGATCATCGTCGAGACCATCTTCTCCATCCCGGGAGTCGGGCGCTACTTCGTCGATGCCGCGCTCAACCGCGACTACACGCTGGTCATGGGAACCGTGGTGGTGATCGCGCTCTTTACCATCGTCTTCAACCTGATCGTCGATCTCCTCTACGCGGTCGTTGATCCGAGGGTGCGCTATGACTGAGCTTGCAGTCGCCGTTCCGGAGCCGATCGTCGGCCGCTCGCTCTGGGGCAATGCCTGGGCGCGGCTGAAGCGCAACCGCGCCGCCATGTTCAGCCTCTACTACCTGGCGTTCATCGCCATCATCAGCGTGTTCGGCCCAATGGTCGTGCCGCATGAATACACGACCATCTATGGCGACTATGTCCGCACGCCGCCGAGCCTTTCGGCCTATCCCAAGCCGGACATGATCCAGGGCGCTCTGAGCGATGCGATCAAGCGCATGCGCGTCGACATCAAGGAATGGCATCAGGACGACAGCCGCGTCATCGTCACCGTCACCTCGACCAAGCCGATCGACGACCGCAACATCCGCTATCTCGACCGCTCCGATGCCTTCGACGACACCAGGATCGAAAGCAAGTCGCCCGACGGCCTTGAAGTCACGATGAGCTCGGCCCTCAAGCAGCAATATTTCTTCTTCGGCACCGACAACACCGGGCGCGACCTGCTCTCGCGCACGTTGATGGCGGGGCGCATTTCGCTGGCCATCGGCCTGCTTGCCGGCGTCGTCGCCGGCGTCATCGGCGTCATTTACGGCGCGACGGCCGGCTTTGCCGGCGGCAGGGTCGACGAGGTGATGATGCGCGTCGTCGACGTGCTTTACTCGTTGCCGTTCATCTTCTTCGTCATCATGCTGGTGGTGTTCTTCGGCCGCAACTTCGTGCTGATGTTCCTGGCGGTCGGAGCGGTGCTGTGGCTCGACATGGCGCGCATCGTGCGCGGCCAGGCGCTGTCGATCCGCAGGCAGGAATATGTCCAGGCGGCCGAAGCGATGGGTGTCGGCCATCGCGGCATCCTCGTGCGCCATGTCATCCCGAATCTGCTCGGTCCGGTGGTCATCTACATGACGTTGCTCGTGCCGCAGGTAATCATCCTGGAGAGTTTTCTTTCCTTCCTTGGCCTCGGCGTGCAGGAGCCGATGACCAGCTGGGGCGTGCTGATTTCCGTCGGCGCCAAGAACATCGGCTATGCCAACTGGCTGCTTCTGTTCCCGGCCTTCTTTCTCGTCTCGACGTTGTTTGCGTTGAATTTCGTCGGCGACGGCCTGCGCGACGCGCTCGACCCGAAAGATCGATAGGGGATCGCTGACATGGCTTCCGAAACGATCCTCAGCGTCAAGGACCTGCGCGTCCGCTTCCAGACCCTCGACGGCACAGTCGAGGCGGTCAAGGGCATCAACATCAGCGTCAATGCCGGCGAGACCGTCGCCGTGGTCGGCGAATCCGGCTCCGGCAAGAGCCAGACGATGATGGCGGCGATGAGCCTGCTTTCCTCCAATGGCGAGGCGACCGGCCAGGTCGACTATCGCGGCCGCAATCTTCTGGAGATGACCAAGAGCGAGCTCAACAAGGTGCGTGGGCGCAAGATCAGCATGATCTTTCAGGAGCCGATGACCTCGCTCGATCCGCTCTACACGATCGGCAACCAGCTCATCGAGCCGATCCGCCGGCACCGCGGCCTCAACGCGCAGGCGGCGCGCGAGGAAGCGCTGAAGCTCCTGAGGCTGGTGCACATTCCCGATCCCGAACGGCGGATGAAATCCTATCCGCACGAAATGTCGGGCGGCCAGCGCCAGCGCGTCATGATCGCCATGGCCTTGGCCAACGATCCCGACATTCTGATCGCCGACGAGCCGACGACGGCGCTCGACGTCACCATCCAGGCGCAGATTCTGATGCTGCTTGCAGAGCTGCAGCGCAAGCTCGGCATGGCGATCGTCTTCATCACCCACGACCTCGGCATCGTGCGGCGCTTCGCCGACCGCGTCTATGTCATGCGCCAGGGCGAGGTGGTGGAGGAGGGCGATGCGCAAGCGCTCTTCGCCAACCCGCAGCACGCCTATACCAAGATGCTGCTCGCGGCCGAGCCGACCGGCACCAAGGCGGCGCCGCCAGCCAGTTCGCCGGTGCTGCTCGAAGGCCGCAATGTCGAAGTCGTCTTCAAGATCGGCGGCGGCTTCCTCGGCGGCGAGCCTCTGATGCTGCGCGCGGTGGATAAGATCTCGGTTCGGCTGAAGCGAAACCAGACCATCGGCATCGTCGGCGAGTCCGGCTCCGGCAAGTCGACACTCGGCCGCGCGCTGCTGAGGCTTTTGCCCAGCGACGGCGTCATCCGCTTCGGCGACCGCGACATCTCCGAGGCGGATCGCCAGGCGATGCGGCCGCTCAGGCGCGAATTGCAGCTCGTCTTCCAGGATCCGTTCGGTTCGCTGTCGCCACGCATGACGGTCGGCCAGGTCATCACCGAGGGACTTTTGGTGCACGAGCCGTCGCTGACCGGCAAGCAGCGCGACCATCGCGCCGTCGAGGCGCTGCGCGAGGTCGGCCTCGATCCCAATGCGCGCAACCGCTACCCGCACGAGTTCTCCGGCGGCCAGCGCCAGCGCATCGCGATTGCCCGCGCCATGATCCTGAAGCCGAAGGTGGTGGTGCTGGACGAGCCGACCTCGGCGCTCGACCGCTCGGTGCAGAAGCAGATCGTCGAGCTGCTGCGCAAGCTGCAAGCCGACCACGAGCTGTCCTATCTCTTCATCAGCCACGACCTCGCTGTGGTGCGTGCCATGGCCGACTACATCATTGTCATGAAGCAGGGAAAGATCGTCGAGGAAGGGCCGACGGAAGAAATCTTCGGCGATCCGCGCGAGGCCTACACCCGGACGCTGATGAATGCGGCGATCGACACAGCGCGGTTTAGGATCAGCGCCTGAACTCACCGCCGCTTGCCGGCAGGCGGTTTATTGCGAGGACGGGCATCTTTGCTTCCTTGCCGCGACGATGGCCTGCTGCTGTTGCTGCAGCTTTTCGATTCGGGCGGTATCGCGATTGGCCACAACCGCCTTGACCCGCTCGCCGCCGAGCAGCCAACTCGGCACGCTGGTATTGGCGACCTTGCCGCGGCCGATGGCAGTCCGTGAGATCTCGGTGGCGGTATCGCCGAGCGCGCTGTTGAGCTCGGCACAACTCATCCTGTCGTA
This sequence comes from Mesorhizobium sp. WSM4906, assembly GCF_029674625.1. Lineage (NCBI taxonomy): Bacteria > Pseudomonadati > Pseudomonadota > Alphaproteobacteria > Hyphomicrobiales > Phyllobacteriaceae > Mesorhizobium > Mesorhizobium sp. WSM4906. The sequence goes on along the minus strand of NZ_CP121355.1, from coordinate 5,716,289 downwards.
TTTCGCCGGATCGATCGACGCGGCCGTCGATGAGCAGCCCGCGGCGAAAAGCAGCGTCGCGATTACCGGCAAAATAGCTGTCGGCATGAACTTCATTTTCTTACCGGGCCGCTCCGATGGTTTGGATTCCGTCGAACTGGGACAGGGTGCCATTAAAGCATGTCTCCCGAAAGTGGGAACCGGTTTCGGGACAAAGACATGCGTAAAATCAAAAACCTAAAGCGCACGGAGCGAATCTGAAATGAATCTGAAAGATCGCGACGCGCTTTAGGTCAAAGTAAGAGCGCGCTGTCGAGCACAATGGCCGGCGGCAACTGTTCAGGCTCGCTATTCGCTGCTGAAAGGTTAGGTGGGAGACGGGAACACAACCATCCTATCTTCCCTAAGAGACCGAGACGCCAAGCGCGGGACCGGAGCGGTTTTGATATGACGTGACTGGGCCGCCGTCCTGGATCTTGCCGTATCCATTCGATCCGAAGACGTCGGCAACGCCGCTGGCGCTTCGACCAAAATAGAAGCTCTCAGGCGGATCTTCCGGGCGGGACTGGCCGCCGTGGCCACCCAGTCTACCTAGTCTGCCTCACCATCAAAGATCACGGCGCGGCCCCGCGGACCGCTCATCCGGACGATCAGCGTCTCGAGCTCTTCGTCCGTCATCTTGGTCGAAATATGCCGGCGGCATTCGGCGATCGTCTCGGACACCGAAATCCCGGCCTCTGCGGGCGCATCATCGAGTATGCGGCCGATTTCGATAACGACGTCGGCATCGATGTTTCTAGGCAAATCCTGCATGGCACTTTCCCTTCGAATGTAGCCCGCCGGTCCAGAGAATTTTCGAGAACGAATTCCAGGGCTGCGCTCTCGTCTGCAACAAATGCGGATCGTCCGCTGATCTTTGGGCGATTGAAGATCGCAGCCAGGCGCGCTCGACTCGTCGCCGCGGCAAGAGCGGCAGCCCGACCTGAGAGCGACGTGCGGACCTCTGTCGATGGTGGTCGCGACAGGAGCGCATATGGCTTTCTATCGTGGCTCGAGGGGCGGAAACATCTGACGAAGGTCACGGTCAGTGGTGACCAACGTCATGTGGAAGGCATGTCTTGCACGCCTCAAAGCTGGAAAATGGATCGCGGCTGCCTGCTGCCGGCGTCGATCGCCGATCCGGTCTTCGATCGAGTCCCGCCGTAGGGTCGATCGGCGTCCCCCGCTGCTTGGCGTGCGGATATGCGGGCCGTCAAGGATGACGGCGTCACAGTCGAGAGCAATGGCAGAACCTGAAAGCAGGAATGCGGCGATCACGATCGGGATGGCCGGCCTGCGCGCATGGTTTCAGGCGGATATCGGGAAGGAGATGGAAGGGCTGAGAGCCTAACCCATTGTTTTTTCTGGTCGGAGTGGCAGGATTTGGACCTGCGACCCCATCGTCCCGAACGACGGGGTTTGCCAGCAAAAGCCCGGATTTCCGCCATTTCTTGTCACGCTTGGGTGCTTCTGTTCGCCTTTGTTTCCGACTTAACTGTGGGGTTTCTGTGGGGAATGGCGGGAGCGTTCGCCTTCTGTCCCCCGGGCATTCTCACGATATTATTTGTAAGGTTTCGCGAGCGCGCCTTGGAGACGATAGCTTCGGCTGCATCTGATGGCGTCGCGACAGGAATATCCATCATAACAAAGGGTTGAGGCCGATTTGGAGGCAGAACCATCGAGCTGCCAGTGGTGGCTTCCGTCCCTCAGTCCTTCCGGCGCCGGACTTTAGCGTAGCAATCGGCGCAGTGTTTTTCGGCGGGATTGTGAACAACTCGGACACGTGATGTTCGAGAACCTTCGACACCTTTTCGAGAGGGGTGATCGAGACCGCTGCAAGTCAAGGTCGGCGCACCGGCGCCCAAGGGCCTGGGGAAGGAAAAGGCCGAATGTTGACGCCGGGGCTTGGCCGGATGAAGTTCTTCAAGGGCGAGGAGAAGCTTCGCCATGCCTCGCTGAAGGATTTTCGCGAGGAGTAGCTGAAACAAAGGTCTATTTCGGCGGTTGTCGTCCATGGAGAGTTCCCCATGACAGACGATCAGGAAAAGGTCTCAGCCGAGACAGAATTGCTGGCCAGGCGCCTGGCACGCGAAAGCGGCGTCACCGTCGACGAAGCGCGCGAATTGATACACCTCATCGGGACAGACTGGAGCTCGCTGCTGCGAGAGGCTCACTTCCTCAAAGGGCGACACTGATGAGCGAGCGCGGTGCTGAATTCTTCAGCCAATGGATCACCCATAACGTGATGCGCGGCAGCGTTGGCGCAGACATCATTTCGGTCGCCGAACTGACCGACAAGTTGTTTTCCGACGCCAAGGCGGCGGGCGTTTCCGAGGATGAAATCGAAGAGGAGGTCGGAAGCGCCTACGAAGCAATCCTGGCCGCGATCATGGGTCGCGAGATCATGGATCGCGGAGGCAAATCCAACTGAGCAGGGCGTGTTTTGAAGGGGGTCAAAGCGATTCGACATCGTCCCGCCGTTTAGCAATTCCTGAAACAAAAGCCGCGCCGCACCGTTGCCCCTGTGCCAGGTGAAAGTCCCCACCCCCACACCTGGCTGTCCCCAGATTCCCGCTGGCTTCGGCCGGCGGGCTTTTTGAATTCTGCGAAAGCGCGGCGGGTGGCTTGCTAAGCTTTTGCGAAACCGGCACATCCGGGCGTGCAAACAGATGCCCGCCAGATGGGGTAGCGGCGGGCATCCACCTCTCTCCTGCCGACGATGAAGCGACTCTCGCCGGCTCTGCTTAAATAATGCGGGGGACACAATGTTCCTGCACAGGTCAAGAGGGAAGGCCCTGTTGTGAAGTCTGATTGATGCCCGCCATCGGCGTAAAATGGCGGGCATCGCACTTTCCAAAACCACCGACGAAAGGGGTTTGCGCCGGCAGCCACTACCAATCCGCGTCGCCGAAAAATGTTTCACCACACGGACCAATGCTCACGAACGCCCGACGACGGTCGGAAACATTTGTTAATGCGTACTCCCAGCAATGACGCTAGCGCGCCATCAGACTGCAGGCCGGCCTGAGGTTTGGGCCAAGTTTGCCGTTATGGATGCCCGACGCGGGCGCATCGGTTCACAAGCGTGGGCTAGTGGAACCTTTCGACCGTGCCCCCGGTTCGGTCGCGACGGGTGGCTCAGTTGCCCGCCGGGCCGTGACCGGCAGGGGTGTGGCACGGGTCTTGCGTTGGCGATGTTGCCGACACCAGACACGGGATTGGAGTACACTTTGCGTTTGATCGTTCAGCCGGGGCGGAAGGCGGGGTCACCGAAGCACATTTACTCAGAGCCACTGCAGATTGACGACCTGCAGATCGGTGAGAACGGCGACGTCACCATCTCAGTTGTTGCTGACGACATCTACTCGAAAAACTCCACCCAGCGCTATCAGATCATGCTGACCGAAGCCGAAATCACCATCCTTGCCGACATAGCCACACCGCGGTGGCGAGCATCGCAACGCCGATAGTGGCGATGTTGAGCGGGAGGACCAAGCGGCCCTGGGCGCGTTCACCCTGAGCCGGCTGCGAACACTCAAATTTAAAAATACGAGCGCGACCCGGGCGTCTCACAATGGCACATGCCGACATATCTTTTTCACGTCCTTCGTAATGGGCGAACTCTGGGCGACGCTTCCGTCGATCTGGACACCCTCTGTGACATGCGGTGGGAAGCGCTTAAGGCCCTACACGACATCGCGCTCGACGAAGTGTCTTCAAGCGATTTGGATGAGACCCTGACGGTCATCGTTCATGATGAAGTCGGCAGCCCCGTCTATTCCGCCACTCTCACCATCTGTCAGCCGCTTCCGGTCGGCTCCTCTCCCGGCAGCTAGGAACCAATCTACAAGGCCGAACTCGGCCATTTCAGTTGTGACTAACAAAATTTATGGCCGTCAATCAAACATCCCGGTCATTGTACAAGTTCTCCGCTAGCCCTCGAAGCGGAGTATGGGAGGTCGCCTTGAGCTGGCGGGCAAAGGCCGGCCACTTGGCCCGTCGCACGGACCGCAGGCCGCTGCGACGGGCCAAGCTCCGCGAGGACGCGATCTTCACTTTCGGAGCTGTGCTTCTGGACAGCTGTCGGTGCTGCAGTAGTCATTCAGACTTATATCAACCGGTCGTTAGCAGCACGGAATTAGCAGCACGGGATCATGCCTGACATCACGACGCTGAACCGTGCAATCCTGCTCCTAGCCGCAGCAGCGGCGGCGCTTGCCCTCCACAATGGGTTGCGGTCACGGCGGGCTTTGCGCGGGCGCCGTTTCGGCCGCTTCGTGGAAGTGGGGGGAGCGCGGCTGCACGTCATCGAGGACGGCCTGGGCGCGCCGCTTCTGCTGCTGCACGGCAATGGCGCTTCGGCCGAAGACTTCACGACGAGCGGCATCTTCGGCAAGGCGGCCGCAAGCTATCGTGTTGTGGCATTCGACAGACCAGGCTTCGGCGGGAGCTCGCGCCCGATCGGCAGGGTTTGGTCGGCCACCGCGCAGGCCGATCTGATCGATGCCGCCGCGGCGAAACTCGGGATCGGGCGCTATCTGGTTCTTGGCCACTCATGGGGCGCCACGGTGGCGCTCGAGATGGCGCGCCGGCATCCGGGAACGGTTGCCGGTGTCGTGCTTGTCTCGGGCTACTATTATCCGCCGCCGAGATACGAACTCGCCCTTTCGGCGCTGCCGGCCATGCCTTTGATCGGAACGGCGTTCCGCCACACCCTGCTACCGCCGCTGGTCAGGCTTGGCTGGGCTTGGTCGATGCGGAAGATATTTGGCCCGGCCGCGATCTCGGCGACATTCGCGGCCGCGATGAAAGAGTTGGCGAGCCGTCCGTCGCAGCTGCGATCCATCGCGGCGGAATCGTATCTGATGTGGGTCGCGGCGCTGGTCGCGAGACCCCGCTACGACGACATTCCCACCCCCGTCGGCATCATCGCTGGCGCTGGGGACAAGCTTTTCGACGCGCCGGCCGAGGCGTTACGCCTGCACGCCGAGCTTCCGAACTCGCTGGTCGATATCGTTCCCGATGCCGGTCATATGGTGCACCAGACGGCACCGCAGGTGGTGCTTGCCATGATCGACAAGATCGCTGCGCTGTCGTCCACCGGTGATGCCGAACTGAGCGACCGCTAGGCGGCCCTATATCGAACCGGCGACGGGCTGGGTCGCGCAACTGGACTTCGCTGCGGAACTTTCCGATTGGCGCTGCCTTATCTTCATGTTCGAACGGCAGCAGCGAGGGGAAAGCATTGGGCAGCATTGCCTGGCGGAATCTGACTTCCTTGCAGGTGCTTGCACTGGCACTTGCTTCCTGCTCCTCGTCGGATACCATCGAACAGCAATCGAAGCTTGCCGCCTCGACGGCGGAGGCGGCGGTATTGGTGACCGACTCCTGGCTCTCCGGCGCCGCACCGTCGCACTACGCGTCGGCGGCCTTGCAATCCTTTGCCGGCACACTCGGCGACGCCGGCCGGCAAGTTCAATCGGCCTCCTCGTCCGACACCGGGAGGCGGGATGCAGTGAAGGCGGCGGTCGGCCGGCTGTCGATCGCAGCGACCGGGGTCGAGCGCGCGGTTAAGGCTGAACAGCAGGCCCAAGCCAGCCAGGCGCGGCAAGACCTTCGCGCCGCGCAGGCGGATCTCGTCACAGCCTATCGCCAATATCTCGCGTCGCAGCAATGAAGAAGCTGCTGGAAATTTCACTTGGTGTGGTGACCAGCGTCGGCGGCTTCCTGGAGGTTGGCTCGATGGCGACGTCGGCCCAGGCCGGCGCGTTGTTCGGCTTCCAGTTGATATGGTCGGTCGTACTTGGCACAATCTGCATCATCTTCCTGGTCGAGATGGCCGGCCGCTTCGCCGCCGTCAGCCATCACACCATCGCTGACGGAATTCGCGAACGCTTCGGTTTCAGCGCTTTCCTTTGGCCGTTGCTTGCAGTCTTGCTGGTCAATTTCATGGTGCTCTCAGCCGAAATAGGCGGGGTTGCCGTCGCCGCCGAGCTTGCCACGGGTATCAGCTTTCAATGGTGGGCGCTGCCGGCGGCGTTCCTCGCCTGGCTGCTGCTGTGGAAAGGCACGTTCGGTCTCATCGAGAAAGGGGTATCGATGCTTGGCCTGGTCACGCTCTGCTTCATCGCCGCGGCGGTGATGCTCCAGCCCGAATGGAAGCAAGTGGCTATTGGTGCCGTGCCCAGTTTGCCGCAGCACGATACGGCAAACTACTGGTTCATGGCCGTCAGCATCCTCGGCGCTTCCATTTCACCCTACCTTTTCATGTTCTATTCCTCGGGCGCGATCGAGGATCAATGGGACAAGAGCTATCTCGGTACCAATCGCGCGATTGCCGGTCTCGGCATGAGCTTCGGAGGAACAATTTCCGTGGCCGTGCTGATCGTGGCCGCGCTTGTGCTCGGCGCCCATGGCGTGAATCAGGTGGACGATTACAACCAGCTCCCGCTGATGCTTATTCAGACATTCGGTTTCTGGGGTTTTGTGCTTTTCGTCGCTTCGCTGGGCATCGCCTGTTTTGGAGCCGCTCTCGAAGTGGCCCTGCAACAGGCCTATCTCGTCGCGCAGGGTTTCGGCTGGACGTGGGGCGAGAACCTGAGGCCGCGGGACGATCCCGGTTTCAGCCTCGTCTACACTGTTACGCTCTTCCTTGCCGCCGTTCCGATAGCCCTTGGTGTCGATCCGCTGAGGCTCACCATCTTCTCGATGGCGTTGACCGCGGCCAGTCTTCCGCTGACGGTGGTTCCTTTTCTCTTCCTGCTCAATGATGAACGCTACGTCGACCAGCACCGCAACGGCCTTATCTCAAATGCCGCCGTCGTCTTCGTCATCGCTCTCGGCTTCGTGTTGGCCGTTGTTACCATTCCCCTTCAGATATTAGGAGGCAGCTGATGCAGTTGCTGCGCGACATCCTGGATAAGCAGGTGGTCGACCGCGAGCAGGTCAAGGTCGGCAAGGTGGATGGACTGGTTGCCGAGCTGAGGCAGGGCAAGCCGCCGAGGGTCATTGCGGTCGAGCTCGGCTCGATTGCCCTGGCCCGAAGGCTTGGCACCCGACTTGGTCGATGGACGGCGCGCCTCGCGGCAAAGCTCAGCGGGAAGCGGCAGGCACGGCCGCACCGGATCGCCTGGAACAAGGTGCGCGATATCGGCGTCGACATCGAATTCGATATCGACGTGCGTAGGACGAAGATCCTTGCCTGGCAGCACTGGCTGCGCGATCACGCCGTCGGCCGCATCCCGGGAGCCTGAGGATGGCGAATGTGAACCTCGAACATCTGGCCGGCCGGCGCGTGTGCTCGGAAAGCGGCAAGACCATCGGCTATCTCGAGGAGATCATCGCCGAGCAGGACGGTGACGAGCTCGTCGTTACCGAATTTCATGTAGGCATTTTCGCGGCGTTCGAACGCCTATCCGCATCGACCGTCGGCACCGCGTTGCTCGATGTCTTCGGGCTGCGCCGCCGCGAAGGCCTCTACCGCATATCTTGGGACAAGCTCGACATTTCCGATCCGACGCGGCCGCGGCTGCTCTGTTCGAATGACGAGCTTTCCGGCTTCGAACGTGCCGATCGAGGTAAGTAGCTACTTACAAAAAAACCCATCACGGGAGGGAACATAGCGGCTGGCGCGAAGTTGGACAGGCAAGGAGGAACCTGCGTCATGAACAATGTCATCTATCTCATCGGTCTCATCGTAGTTGTGCTCGCGGTGCTCTCTTTCCTCGGCTTTCACTAGGAGGCGTTATGCAGCGCGAGAATGATCAGGGCCGCGAGCCGGCCGAGTTCGCCAACGCGAAGAACGAAATTTCCGATCGACTCCAGAAGGAAACCCAAAGCGCTGGCGAGGCGCTCCACGATGCGCGCGACGAGGTGGTTCACAGGAGCGGGCAGTACGCCGCCGACGCCCAGCAAGCGCTGTCGGAAAAAGCTGAAGAGACGCAACGCGATGTGGGATCGAGCCTGGCGGCACTCGGCGGCGCCATGCGTGTGGCAAGCGATCATCTGGCCGACAAAGATCAAAAATCGGCTTCGAAATTCATGCTGGATGCCGCTGGCGGGCTGGAAGAGCTATCGTCATCGTTGAGAGAGAAACCGTTCAGGCAGGTTCTCGAGGACGTTCAATCCTTCGGCCGCAAGAATCCCGGTATGCTGATTGCCGGTTCGGTGCTGGCAGGACTTGCGCTCGGACGGTTCATGAAGGCCACCTCACCCAAGGGGCACAGGTCGGCCGAGTCGGGGAATACCGGGCGAACCGGTGTGAAAGCAGGCGAACCCCGGGGCAACACGCGTCCCAATTGGGGCTCCGACGGCGGTGTTCCCGGTCAGGCAGCGGAGCTGGAAAGATGAGCAATCAGGACAATCCAAGCCTCGGCACGCTGGTCAGTGATCTGGCCCATCAGGTGAGCACGCTCGTGCAGACGGAAGCCAGGCTCCTGCGGGCGGAGATCTCGGAAAACGTGAGCAAGGCCGAAGCCGGCGCCGTCGAGGTTCTGGGCGGCGCGATATGCTTGCTCGCCGCGCTGCTGGTTCTGCTGCAGGCGCTCGTCATCGCTCTGGCACGTCTGGGGCTGGGTACCGGATGGTCCGCTTTGCTCGTCGGGGTGATCGTGGCTGTGCTGGGCGTTTTCCTGTTGCGGACCGGGATGGCAAGCATGGCGCCTTCTGAACTGGCGCCGGACCGCACGCAGGAACAGCTGAAACGCGATGCGAACGTGATCAAGGAACAAGCGAGATGACCGACAAATCCGCAGCCGAGCTCGAACGCGAAGCCGAGGCCACGCGTGCCAGGGTGGTGGCGACCGCCGACTCCATTCGGGACAAGATAACGCCCGGGCAGCTCTTCGACGAATTCGCTGGATTTTTTGCCAACAGCGGAGGCTCAGAGATGCTCCGCAACCTGAAGACCCAGGTACGGGAAAACCCGTTGCCGCTGACGGTGATCGGGGCTGGGCTGGCGTGGCTGATGCTCGGCAGCGGCACTTCCGGCACCGCCGCCGCGCGCGCCTATCCAACACGTCGCGGTCCCAGCCAACATGACGGTACATCGGCCGCTGAAATGGACACCATGACCTCGGACACCGCGGCCTCGGTTTTCGACGCAGCCGGAGGGGCGGCTGTAACTGTTTCAGGAATGGCCGGCAGCGCGGCTGACACAATGTCCGATATGGCAAGCGGCGCCGCGCAGACGCTGACGAACTCCGCAGCAGCTACAGCCGACGTGGCATCGAGGGCCAGCCGCTCCGCACAGCATCTGATGGAGGATCAGCCTCTTGCAGTGGCAGCTGTCGGCCTCGCTGTCGGGGCAGCGATCGGCGTCATGATGCCTCGCACGCAGGTCGAGGACGAGCGGCTCGGCGACTATAGCGAACAGCTTCGCGACAAAGCAGAGGACGTGCTCGAAAAAGGCATCGACCAAGTGAAGCAGGTTGCAGCCGAAGCCTACGAGACGGCCAGCGACGAAGCAGGCCGGCAGGCATCGAGCGAAGGCACGCTGGCCGACAAAGTTAGCGACGTCGTCAAGTCCACCGCCGACAGAACAGACGAGGCGGTGCGCCGGAACTTTTCCAGTTCCGAAAGGCCCCTGGAGGACAAGCCCTAGTCCAGGACGCGCCTGAAGCTAGACAGTTCGAGCCCGCGGCTAGGCAGGCTCGGCCATAGCTTTCTCAACACCGATATAGGGCCTCGTTGCCAATGGGTCGCAAACCGGTCCGAAGCGCTTGAGGACCGCGAAAGCGGAACAACATCAGTTCGTAGAAGTTTGTTCGCGATACGGCGATGCCGTTTACAACATCGCGATATTTCTCCAGCGGTTGAGGAAATTCCGAACGTGACCGAAACCCACGATGACACGGATCGGCCTGCGATCGCTCATCCGTCTAGGAAGACTATCTACGCCGCTCTCATCGGCAATCTGCTGATTGCGATATCGAAGTTCATTGCTGCTACATTCACCAATAGTTCTGCAATGGTCAGCGAAGGAGTGCACTCGCTAATCGATACCAGCAACGAATTGCTGCTTCTGCACGGCCTCAATCGTTCGGCGAAGCCACCGGATGAGAATCACCCCCTTGGGCACGGGCGCGAGCTTTATTTCTGGAGCTTCGTCGTCGCGTTGCTTGTCTTTGCGCTCGGTGCCGGCGTTTCCTTCTACGAGGGCGTGGTTCACATTCTCGCCCCGGTACCCATTGAGAACGCCGGCGCGAATTTCGTTGTCCTGGCTCTTTCCGCGATATTCGAAGGCTATTCTTGGCAGCTCGCCTTCAAGAACTTCAGATCATCCAAAGGCAAAAGCAATTATCTAGAGGCTCTCCGCCGAAGCAAGGATCCGTCCACTTTCACCGTTCTGCTCGAAGACAGTGCGGCATTGGCGGGTATTGGCATCGCTTTTGTCAGCATTGCGCTCTCGCGACACTTTGAGATGCCCACGCTGGATGGGGCTGGCTCGATATGCATAGGCATTTTGCTCGCGCTGACCGCTGGGTTTTTGGCACGGGAGTGCAAAGGACTGCTGATCGGAGAGCGCGCAGCGCCAGCTGTCGAGGCCGCCATTCTAAGGATGGCAAGGGAGGATCCAGTCATTCAGCAAGTCAACGGCGTGATTACGGTTCATATGGCGCCGGATCAGGTAGTGGCCGCGCTCAGCGCGCAATTTCACGATGCGGCGAATGCCGACGATATAGAAGATTGCGTCGAACGGTTGGAGACGAGGCTGGCCGCCGAGCGTCAGGAAGTCACAACCCTGTTCGTGAAGCCACAGACGAGCCGGCGATGGAGCGGCCGCCCGGCTCCTCCTGCTTCGTGATCCGTGTCGCGAGTCCGGTTTATGCGCTTCGTCATGCCGACCCCATGGAACATTATTTTTTGGAACATCGCCTTTCGCCCGACCGTTTGGTGCCATAACCCGCAATCAATCAGGAGTGCAGGCCATGCCAACACCCAGTGGACATACCAACGCCATCCGAGCCTCGCGAGTGATCGGCACCAACGTTTACAATTCGGCTGGAGAAAACATAGGAACGATCGAAGACGTGATGCTTGAAAAAACCGCCAACGGCATCATGTTTGCCGTCATTTCGTTTGGCGGTTTTCTAGGCATCGGCGAGAAGTATCATGCGATCCCCTGGTCTCTGCTGGATTTCGATCCCAATCGCGGAGCCTATGTCGTGTCGTTTAGCGTCGAGCAGCTTAAGGCAGCGCCGGCGTATTCGATTGACGAACTGACAATCGACGACGGAAGGCCGGCTCGAGAAGCCTCCTTCGGCTACTGGCATGTCGAGCCGTACTGGCAATGAGTTGCATCGTCGTAACTCGACAAGCCCGAAGCGAGGCAAGGGTTGACCCGTGAAAAGCGCATAACCGCTTCCGAGAACTCGGCATTCGAACAGCAAGATGGCAATGCGTTCGAAGGGAGCGGGACTTTGCCTGGGCGGCATAACTCGCCCCACCCAACTCCGGCGGGCGCCTAAGCACCTGTGAAGACTTCCGGAACGGCCGAAACCCGCGCACATGGCGGAACGATCGAGTCGAATTGCCGTTACCGACAAAAAGGAGCAGGCAATGACTGGACGCACAACCCACGATCAGCAGATGCGCATCATCGAAGAGCGTGAGAATACGAAGAACGCGCCCAAGAAGTTCGACGCCAAGGCGGAGCTGAAGCGGTCGGCTGGGGAGCGCGAGGCAAGGCGGAAGGGATCGAGCCTCAGGGGCGCGACACGCGTCGATCGAGATGACCGCAATATCCTTCGCGGCAAGAATCAGGAAAGCGCCCATAACAAGAATCGAGGCTCCAAGTAGGACCCGCCGTCCGAAGGAGCCATAGGGGCCATTCCAGGAAATTGCGAAGCAGCTTTCTGATCGAATTCGACGGTCGAACGCTATATCGTTCTAGGAGCGCGCGGCCACGCTTTCCCTGGCGGCTTTGGCCTCTGCAAATTTGTCCCTGAATTCTTGAACCTCAGATTCCGTAAGGTGGTCGATGCCGATGAGGTCGTTTTTGCCACGGCCCGATCGAATGAGCTCATCGAGTTTGCCCTGGATGGCTGCGCCATCGCGGTTCTGGGTGTTTTGGATAAGAAACACCATAAGGAAAGTCACGATCGTGGTGCCGGTGTTGATGATCAGCTGCCAAGTCCCGGAGTACTGGAAAACCCAACCGGTGAGGCCCCAAAGGACTAGTAAAGCCAAGCACAGTGCGAAGACCCATGCACGTCCCGCGGCGTGAGCGACAATTTCCGCAAGCCGATTGAACGCTTGTTCCATGCCGAACTCCGTCCAGACGCCTATCTGGCGGGAGCGTCTCCACGCTGCCAATGATGAACGCGGTGACGGCGTCCGCGTCGCCAGGTGCCGTTCATCGACGTCACGCAACACGGCCCCGGCGGAAAGACCGGGGCCACATTGCAAGCTTGGCCTTTGGCATGCAAAGCCAGCGTATACTAGGCACCTCACGCGGCCGCCTGCAGGGCCCGCTCGTTCGCACCGCTTTCGCCGAGCTTGGTAAGCGTCTCGTCGGTAGCGGATTCTTCCTTGAGGGTCTGGCGCAGCAAGGGCAGGGCGTCTTTCAGGCCCAGTTGCTCCGCCCAGGCGATTAGCGTGCCGTAGCGCGCTATTTCATAATGCTCGACCGACTGGGCGGCCGCCACAAGGCCTGCGTCGAGCGCCGGCGCGTCCTTGTACTCCTCGAGGATTTCCGAACCTTCTTCGATGATGCCGTCGATCGCTGGGCAGGTCTTGCCCCGCGCCGGCTTGCCCAACATCTCGAAAACCTGTTCGAGCCGGTCGACCTGGCCTTCCGTCTCGTTGCGATGTTTTTCAAAGGCTGCGCTTACCTCTTCCGACTGTGCCGCCTTGGCCATCTTCGGCAGCGTCTTCAGAATTTTCTTTTCCGCGTAGTAGATATCTTTCAGGCCATCCACGAACAGGCTTTCCAGGCCGTTCGCCGCGCCGGACGAACTTTTCTTCACCATCGACGTCTCCTTCGGTTGGGGGTGCTGTTCCCTAAAAGGAGCGGCTCCCGCCCCATTGTCCTAAGCGAATTCAAGAAAGGCGTTCGCCATTCCCTGAGCCAGCAAAACTGACAGGATCAAGCGATGTTCCCGACGAAATATTTTGTGACCGTCGTGTTCGACAACTCGGCATGGGCTGGCCCGGGCCGGAGTCATCTCGGCGGGCCCTTGCTATTGCGCGACGAGAGCTGGTCCAGCATGTCGAGCGCGGCACTTGGTTCGGCAGGCTGCAGCAGGCCCTGATCGGTGGCCGCCTTCTTGAAGGCGGCAAAAGCGATTGCAGGTCGACAGATCCCATTGGCTGCGTCGTCCACTAAGCGAGCCGCTTTGAGATAGGCTGGTGAGTCCTTGTCCTTCCATGTCCCGCCAAGCGCTTTCTTGGCGTCGGCAATCGAGGAAACCACCATCGTGCCACCATGGACAAAGCGGATGGTGAGCGGCAGGAAACTGCTCATGCCTCGTCACCAACCCATTCGCTGGCAGGCCAGGCCAACCCGGTAAAGGGCGCCGCTATCAGGGCGGCCTCCGCTTTGTTCGTGTGGAAGAATTTCATGGTGTGCCACCACATGGATGAGATCGCCATAACGAAATCGCCGCCGCCCGGTTGCGTCCAATCAGCCAAAAGCGAGTTCGAGGCGCGAGCCGAGCGTCTTGGGAAGCCGAGGATCGCCAGCTTGCGCGGCGTTGCCAACTTTTTCCGTTCGCCTGCGTTGTCCCGAGAGTATCGAAGGAGAGTGCAATGCTGACGAAATCTGCAAGAGCAAGAAAATCGGCTGCGCTGATGAGATCCGCCTCGCCGGCCAAATCCGCCACCGAGCAGGCGGCGAGCCGGCAGCGGAGCGTGCAGCGCAAGGTCGATGCGGCCGATCGCGCCAAGTCAAACGGCAAATCCAAATCGCAAGGCGCCATGCAGGCCGGCGCTAGGCAATATCCAGTACCGCCATTCCCGAAGCAGCATCATCCGAAGCCCGGAGAGGAATGGGCGATCGACCCGGCACCGCTCTATGACGCGCCGTTCTGGCTGGGCTCGGGCAAGCTGGAGGGCAAGGTGGCGCTGATCACCGGCGGCGATTCCGGCATCGGCCGCGCGGTGGCCGTGCTCTTCGCGCGCGAAGGCGCCGATGTCGCCATCGTCTACCTCAGCGAGGATCGCGACGCCAAGACGACGAAAGCCGCGGTCGAGGCCGAAGGCAGGCGCTGCATCATTCTTCGCGGCGACGTCGCCAGAAGAAACTTTTGTCGCAAGGTGGTTGAGCAGACGGTTAAGACCTTCGGCAGGATCGACGTGCTGGTCAACAACGCCGCCTTCCAGGTGCACTCGACCGATTTCGCCGACCTCACCGAGCAGCATTTCGACACCACGCTGAAAACCAATCTCTACGGCTACTTCCACATGGCGCAGGAAGCGGTGCCGCACATGAAGCCGGGCTCGGCGATCGTCAACACCGGCTCCGTCACCGGCATCGAGGGCTCGAAGGAGCTGGTCGACTATTCGATGACCAAGGGCGGCATCCACGCCTTCACCCGGGCGCTCTCCGGCAGCCTCATCGGCAGGGGCATCCGCGTCAACGCGGTGGCGCCAGGCCCGGTATGGACTCCGCTCAACCCGTCGGAGAAGGAGTCCGAGGACGTTTCGCGATTCGGCGCCCAGACGCCGATGAAACGGCCCGCGCAGCCGGAGGAGATCGCGCCGGCCTATGTGTTTCTAGCCTCGCCGCAATGCTCCAGCTACATCACCGGCGAGATCCTGCCGATCATCGGGGGTTACTGAACACGACCCGGAAGGAGCGGCAAGGCTGCGGACAACCTGCAGTGATCTCCAATCGCGCAATAGAGACATGCCTGTGGCCGGGGGGCCGGCGTCCGGGGGCAGGCGCCGACGTAGAATTCGGAACAATCCGACTCAATCGGTATTAGATCTCGGTTCGCCACGCTGTCCGCGATTTCGGACAGCGAGCGGCAGGCTTGTGGGCCTTGCAACTGTGGCGGCAGAGGGGGGCTGAGTTGCCGCTCTGGTCACCACGCTGGAGTCCGTCAGTTCATTAAGGTGAAACTAATACGCCGTTTTGACGTTTGGTCCTTGCAGCGGCACCGACGTTAGGGCGCCGCAGATCAGTGATAAGACTGACCGGGCTCCCCAACCATGGATGGGCAAGCAAAGCACCCAGTTGTGCGCCGCATTCGATGAATAAATCCAGTGCATTCTATTCAAAATTCTGTCGTTTGACCGTTGGAACGAAAGCTTGTTTCAGGAATTGATATTTCATATCGAAATATAGGAGATCGCTATGGGACGCGGTATATTGCTTTGGCTGCTCGGAGTTCCGATTCCGATTATCATCCTCCTGCTGTTGTTCGCACGGTAGGAGCTTCACCATGGTCTCGCCTGTTACTGATGTTGAAGTTTCCGGGGCAAGGGAATCTTCGTTGTCCGCCGTAAGCTGGGGCCCAATCGTGGCGGGGGCTTTCGCTGCTTCCACGCTGACGGTGATCCTGATGCTCATCGGCTCCGGCCTGGGGCTGACCATGGTTTCACCTTGGACGGGTGCAAGCGCCTCGGCCACCACTTTCGCTGTTTCGGCTGCGGTTTGGCTGGTCGTCGTGCAGTGGCTCTCGTCCGGCCTCGGCGGCTATCTCGCCGGCCGCCTGCGCACAAAATGGGTCGGCATTCATGACGACGAAGTCTATTTTCGCGACACGGCTCATGGCTTCCTTGCCTGGGCGCTAGCAACGCTGCTGGTTGCCGGCGTCCTTGGCTCCGCTCTGTCGGCAACAGTGGGTGCAGGGGTTCAGGCAGCGTCCAACGTCGCTTCAGGCGCGGCGGCAGGCGCTACGTCTGCAGCCACAAATGCCGCAAGCGGCACGACCGACGGCAACACTCTGGGCTACTTCGTCGATACGCTGTTCCGTCCGGCCGATACCAGCACGGTTGCTCCGGCTGGGCAGAACGATGCCGGTGTGACCGCACAGGCATCGCGCATTCTGGTAGCGAGCGCCGCCAGGGGCGAAGTCTCGGTCGAGGACAAGACCTATCTTGCGAAACTTGTCGCCTCTCGCGCCGGGCTTTCGCAGGCCGATGCAGAGAAGCGCGTCGACAGTGTCCTCGCGGGCATGGAAGATGCCAAGAACAAGGCGAAGGCGGTCGCCGACACGGCCAGGAAGGCAAGCGCCACTTTTGCGCTGGTCGGAGCCCTGTCGATGATCGTGGGTGCTTTTATCGCAAGTATCGCGGCCGTGCTCGGCGGCAAGCAGCGCGATGAAGACGAAGCGCGGTTCGTTCGCGGCTGACAACCACGCCAGAGCTTGGCTGTCTGCAGTGGCTCGAAATGCCGGGCCGCTCCGATCTTCCTCCAAAGCAATTCCCAACTGAGGATCGCCAGCAGTATTCCGCTTGCCGTCGAGATTATGGCGCGACGACAGGTGAATATGTCCGGTCGGGCCAGCGCCAAGGCGTCGCCGGAAAATCTGTTTCGTCACGACGCGCTTCCCGCGCTCGCCGCATAGCGCTTCCGTTTTCGTCGTCCGGATACGGTCGAGGCGGAACAAAACGCTTGATGCGGCAGTTCGGTCCGGCAAGCAAAGGCGGCACCCGCACGTTCAGCCGATCCTTTTCGATGGCGTCGAGCGCAGGTGATGACCGAGCAAGCCGATACAGAGGCAGACAGGCGGACGAGCAAAGGCATCGGAAGAACTGTTGGCCTGGCGCTGATCGCCGGTGCTGCTGACGACGACTGCTCGGCAATCGGAACCTATGCCAGCGCGGGAGCAAGGTTCGGGCCGGACCTGCTTTGGACCGCGCCCGTGACACTGCCGATGATGTACACGGTCGTGTACCTATCATCGAAGCTCGGCCAAGTATCAGGGCGGGGGTTGTTCCAGGTCATGGCGGACTTCTATCCGCGATGGCTGCTGTGGTCTGTTCTGATTGGTGTCCTGATCGGCAACACCATTGAAGCTGCGGCGGATCTCGGCGCCATGGCGGCGGCGATCAACCTGTTTGTGCCGGTACCGATCCCGATCGTTGTCGCTTTGATTGCGGCGTTCATGTTCGCTCTTCAGGTCTTCGGTTCTTACGATCTTCTCAGGAATCTATTCCGGGTGCTGGCATTGGCGCTGCTCGCTTATGTTGTCTCGGCTGTCCTCGCCCGGCCCGAACTGATGCAGGTGCTGAGTGGTACGTTCCTGCCAAAGCTACACTTCAGCCGCGAGTATTTGTCGATCCTCGTTGCGATCATAGGCACCACCCTTTCAGCCTACCTCTATACCTGGCAATCCAACCAGGAGGTGGAAGAGGAGAAAGCGCTGGGTAGAACCACGCTTGAGAAACGGAAAGGCGCGACAACGGAAGAATTGCGCCGATCGCGCCACGACATTCTGATCGGTATGACGTTTTCCAACCTGATCATGTATTTCATTATTCTTTCAACCGGATCGACGCTCCACAAGGCCGGGCAGACCCGGATTGAAACGGCGGCCCAGGCAGCTGAAGCACTCCGGCCGCTTGCCGGCGATGCGGCAGGCATAATCTTCGCCGCCGGTTTGATCGGCGTTGGTTTTCTGGCCGTCCCCGTCATGACAACCGGTGCGGCCTTCGATCTCGCGCAGACAATGGGCTGGAAGCACGGCATGAATGCGAAGCCGCAGGATGCGGCGGGCTTCTATCTAGCAACCGGGGCATTCACGCTGATCGCGGTCGGCCTCAATTTCTTTGGGTTCAATCCGATGCAGGCGCTGATCTGGGCTGGCACCGTGCAAGGCTTTTCCACTCCTCCGCTCCTGCTGTTGATTCTTTTGATGACGAACAATCGCAGGATTATGGGCGACCAAGTCAACAGCCGGAGCACGAATATCTTGGGAGGCATCACGACGGTGGCAATCTTTGCGGCCTCGATTGGATTGGTGGCGAGTTGGTTCCTCTAGGCGCGCTGGCAAGGGCCTTCGGGCAAGTTCGTTTCCAACAGGAACGATCATCAATGTCACGCATTTTCCCTAATCAATGTTCCTCAACTCTATCTGCTGGGGTCGAACCGTGTTACCCAATGGTCATGCCGCGCCAGATTGTGCACCGGGTGAAATCTCCGTCGTTGACCTCATCCCCGCCTTGCGTGCCTTTGCTCGTACCTTTTGCCGTGTGCCCGACGATGCGGACGATCTGGTGCAGGAAACCTTGACTAAAGGGCTTGCCAATCTGGACAAGTTCGAGCCGGGAACGCGTTTGAAGTCCTGGCTTTTTACCATCATGCGCAACACCCACTACACGCGGGTCAGGGCTGCGGCGAGGGAAGCACCAGGGCTACTTGATTGTGCCTCCAGCCGGCCGATTTCGGAAGCCTCCCAGGACTGGTCCATTCGAAGCAAGGAAGTTTATCGAGCGATCCAGAAGCTTCCCGCACATCAGCGTGAGGTATTGATGCTGATCGGTGTGCTGGGCGTCAGCTATGAAGAAACGGCTGAGATATGCGATTGTGCGATCGGAACCGTGAAGAGCCGCCTCAACCGTGCACGTGCACGCGTTCTGGAACTTCTGCATGAAAGCTCATCGCAAGCGCTGGTCGAAAGGCATGACCATCTGTTGGAAGACCGTTGGGATCGAGGGGCCGACAAGCTTCGATAAGCGCAGTTGTCAGCTCTCTAGTTTGCAGCGGCGCTTCTGAATCAGCGCATTCTGCAACTCGATGGCGAGCTTGGTGAGGCGATCAGGAACTTTCTCCTGCTCGATGGCTTTCAGCAGCGACGCAATCTCTTGGTCCAGGTTTTCCTGGGGACCGAAATCGCGCTGGCTCGGACGAGACATGGCATTCTCTTAGCAAACAGGTATCCCTTAATTCACTTGAGACCATAGACGGCCGGAGTTTGCAAGGCGCTCCCAGCCGCCGGTCAGCTTCGGCTCCGCACAGGCTGTGGGCGAAGCGGAAACCTTTACCTGATCCCTTTGCGCGCCTGCCGGATCCTAAGAGATGAGAGCCACTGCGAGCTCAATCTTTTGGGAGCCGGTTTGCCGCGTTGTCCTGATATTGATCGGACTTGATGCGATTGCTGTCGAGGCCGCGCTCTTTCGTGTGTTGCTTCTTATCCCGGTTCGACAGCACGTCGTTTTCGCCAACCCTGTCTTTCGGAAGCTCGGTCTTTGCTCCCGTCCCGGAACCCTTGCCCTGACTGCCGCGACCAATATGTTTCTTGCCACCGGATGCCATCTTCTTCTCCTGGGCGTGTCAGCCTGTCGAGCGTTGTTTGGCATCCCAACTTCGGTATCCCGGTTATGTTCCGCCGGAACGGCGAACAAGAAACGCCGTGCCGTCCCAGCGACGGAAAGGCTTCTCGCCATCGACGATGACGTCCATGACGCATGTGTGGGCAAGACGCCGGATATCGGAAGAATCGAGGGCCGGTGACATCCGATACGAGTAGTTGAGAATTATTGCCGTCCCTCCTGGCCGCAACACGCGTGCCATTTCGTTGAAGTGCCGCTCGGCGACACCGGCGAGCATCAGATAGGGGAAACTGTCTACCGCAAGCACACCATCAAAGCGGCCGGCGGCAAATTCGCCAAGGTCGAGGCCTGAGGTCCGGCGGAACTTCACGTTGACGAGGCCTGCGCACCGCCGGCGCGCAATCGCGAGCATCTTGGAGGAGATGTCGATGCCGACAATATGTTTTGCCCTCGCGTGGAGCGCGCATTCGAACCGGCCTATGCCACAACCGATGTCGAGTATCGCCTTGCCTGTGCCCAAAAAGCCTTGTTGCTCAAGCCAAGAGGCGATCTCGGCCGTCGCAGCTGAAAGCCTTTCCTCATCGCCGAGGGACGAGAGCTGGACGCTTGCAGCTGGCGAAATGACGGCCGCCTGATCAAAGCCACTGGCCAGCCGGCTGACAGTCATCTCACGCGTTTCGTCGTCACTGCGGTCATGACTCACGGAAGCTGCCGTTAATCGCAGACTGTCAAAGACATCGCCCTTGCGAGACAGAAGCACAGCTACCTCCTCGAGCCAGCCTCTCCGGCAGGGGGCCGATGAACGCATGTCCAGTGCGATATCGGCCAGCTCTGCCGCGTCGATACCCGTCCGTAGGTAGAGAGCTAATCTGGCAATTGCGACTTCGGCGGAGATGTCGCTCGCCATGCAATTCTCGAGAACGCGCCGCACGGTTCTCTCTTGTTCTGCGACTGTCATGGTGGCGCGCTCCGGCTCCAGACCCTTTGTGTCGTCCATTGGTCCACTGCTCCCCAGCCATATTTGTAGCTCTCCCGGCCGCGCAGAAAATCGAACTCCCGTGCCCCCTCTCGAACGGCTTCGGTAATGGCCGTGCCGATTAGGATCGCGCCAGGGCTCTCCGCGGCATAGGCAGGGTCGAAACCACCGAGATACGCATAGGCGCGACAGCGGTGATGGAACCCGTAGTACGCACCAACGACAGTGTCGCCGATCTCGATCAGCCAGCATCTCGCCATTCCATTCGCGGCGAGGCGAGGCAGTGCCATCCTATGGAAATCCTGTGCGATGTGCGTGAGTACACCTTGTCCGGCCCAACGGGCGTTGTGCAGCCGGGCCAACTGATCGATGAATGTCCGTGGATCGGCCTCGTATCGCTCAATGGCTACTCGTCCTCGCCGTTGCGCGGCTCTTTCGGCGCGGCGCAGTTGACGCCGTCGCCGCGAAGGTATCGAGCGTGCAAGTGTCTCATCGCGGGCAAGCGAGAGCACCGGACAAGCGGCATAGTTCGGGAATCGGCTCTCAGCGACGTTCGTCAGATCAAAGCAGAGGGAAGCAGCCTCAGCCGGTAGGTCCGGAAGGACCCATTTCGACCATTCCAGCGAGAGTGCCGCCTCGGCGATAACATAGCTTACCTCTGCTTCTCGACCGGGCGCGCATAAAATATCGAGATAGTCACTCAGCGAGATTCCGACCGGCAGCAGCAGCCAGCCGGAGGCACGCGGTTCGCGATAGAGGGGCGCCAGACCGACGAGATCGTCTCTGCTCCAGACGGCGATCGCGGAGAGAACACCCGGCGAGAATGTCCGCCACCACGGCAATAGCCAAGCGGGTGACTGGAAAGGCGTCGCGGACGTGCTTCGGGACCAAAGTGGCCACCAATGCGGCTCGAGATCATCGAACGCGGCTTGGTCTTGGATCACATCGGCGCGCAGGCCGCTCACTGGGCTGCCCTCAATCCGGCGCGGGAAGCGCCGAGCTTTGCCAGCGCCCGATAGGCATCCATATAGGCCGCAACCATGCTATCGAGCGAGAACCGGCGCTGCGCGTCTGCCCGACACCTCTCGTTGTCCAGGTCGGCCGAGTTGTTGATGGCTGCCGCCATCTCATCGATGTCGTTGACGAGAAATCCGGTCGTGCCGTGCTCGACGACATTGGGTAAAGCCCCGTTCGGAAAGGCGACGACTGGGGTGCCGCAGGCGAGCGCCTCCATGGCGACGAGCGAGCTCGTTTCCGCTGCAAGGCTCGGAATGAGCAGGCACCGGGCTGAATTGAGAAGCCGCCGCTTGGCAGAAAACCCGAGCGGTCCCAGGAAGCGCCGCCGCCTGTCGAGGCGCGGCCTCACTTCGTCGGTGAAATACTGGATATGCGTGGCGTAGGGATATATTTGGCCGCCGATGGCAAGCGGCGCTCTGGCGCGCTTGGCAGCTTCAATCGCCAGATGGATGCCCTTTTCCGGGCAAACTCGGCTCAGCACGAGCGCGAAATCGCGACGCAATCGCGGCTTGTACAGCGCATCAATGTCGACGCCATTTGGAATGGGAGCAATCAGCCTGGAACCAGCCGGCGCGGTTCTTTGCTGCGCGTCTGATACCGCATGCAGCCACAGGTCTTCACGGGTCGGCATCAGGACTTCTTGCCGGTACCAGGCGAGCGGCAGGTGTAGTGTCACGAGTGTCGGACCGTCGTCAGGCAGGTAGGCGTCGAAATCGATGCCGTGCAGGTGCACCACGTCAATCGGCCAGCGCGCCCGGGCGGCAGCGATAGCAGCGCGATGCGCGCGCTGGGCGCGGCCCTTCGCCGTCTCGTCGAGCGCACCTGTTTCGGCAGGCGTCTCCACTAGGGTGCCGGCTGCGCTGGAACCTGTGCAGGCGACGACGATGGAACGATGGCCTTGCTGCACCAGCGCGCGATCCAGACAAGACAGCACCTGCTCGGCGCCGCCGACCGCATCGAGGCCGACGGGCGCAAGCGGATAAGCGACATTGAGCACGGTGAGCGTCATGGCTGATCAAGCCGAAGCCCCTGATGCGCGGCGGCCGCTGCGCTCAGCCACGTTGCTGGGTCGAATCCCAACGGCAGCGATTGATAGTAGAGCCTCCCGTTATTAGGCAGCGCGCGGAAGTCGTAGGCGGGTGCCAGCCGAAAGCGCTCGGTCGAACTGAAGAATGGCGCCAGCGTCGACTGCTGCGTCTTGTGGCAGGCCAGCATGGCTTGCTTTTGCCGAAAGGCCGGTTCGGTCAGGCAAACCTCGAGGCCATCTGCCCCGATACTGGTGACGAAATTCTGGAAAATCGGGCCGTCTTCCCCAGCGGCATAGAACGCCATTTCAATGATGGCAGGCGCCGGGTACCGGTCGCGGCGCAGCAAGTGGCAGGCCGCGTGCACTGCAAAGGCCGTGGCGTCGTGATCGGGATGTCCTCCTTCGAAGGGGTGCGTGCAGACAAAGCTGATTTCGCCAGCGGCAAAGAGGCAGGCCAGCTCCTGTGCCAGGTGGGCGAGATGCATGGCCGCTTCGGTATCGGGATAGTCGAGGGAGACCAGGTTCGCTGACGACAAGCCCGCGATAGACAACGCGGCCTCCAATTCCGCGCGACGGGCATAAGCGTAGTCTTTCCGCGTCTCGAAGCCACAGGCTCTTGCGTCAACAAGATTGCGCGGCGCACCGTCCGTTACGTGCACGATCCGACATCCAGACAGCCTGGCAAGATGGCCGCCGATTCCGATTGCTTCGTCATCTGGATGCGCCACCACAATCATTATGCCGGAACCCGGAGCGATGTCCTTGCAGGTTAGCAAGGTAGCGAACTCGGCCAGCGCATTTAATGGGTAACCGGCGGACGGCATGATAATCTCACGCGGCCGAGGCCCGCCGCACCGGCATGGTGGCATCGCGCACGGCAGGCGCATAACGGCGGATCATCGTGGCACAGAACTCGGCGAATTCTTCGGGCATCTGTGGCGGGCTGGTGTGATGAGGTTGCAGCCCCCGATGTTCGGGCGTGAAGCAAAAGGTGACAGTGACGTCGAAGTCGGCGAGCGCTTCCATCTGGCGGTCGAACCAGTCGAGAGCATTCGGCCTGAAGCTGTCGGCCCAGGAAAGGCCGGTGCGCAGATTGGTGACGCCCAGGCGCTTCATCCAGGCGACCGCGTCGTCCAGCCGGTGGTCTTCGAAATGGAACCACTGGACCAACCCCATCTCTGGAGTGTGGCGCAGGAATTCATCGAGAGCCGGCTTGGGCGTGCCATCCTCGCGCAGCAGACCCATGTAGAAATGACGGTAGTAGGAGGAGCCTTCCACCTCACGATGCCGCGTCGTCGCTCCCCAAGCGTGAGGCAAGTCATAAAGGCTATACCATTGCACGCGGGGCGCGTTGCCGCGCAGCAACTCCGCCGTCCGGCGCAGACCCCAGACCTGAATCTCCTCGGCGCCGAAACTCGACACGCCGGCTTCGCTGATCCAGATCGGCAGATCGGTGACTTCGGCGATCTCGCCGAGCTTTTGCGGCCATTCATGCATCTGCCAAAGATTCCAGTCGAGCGGGAAGCCGTGCACGGCGACGGCGTCGACGTGATCGAGTACGCCGAACCCCTTCATCAACGACATGAAGCCGGCATCTATAGGCGAAATGCCGCCAAGGACTCGGGTGATTGCCGGGTTCTCGAGGCCGATCGCATCGGCTGCCTGGATCGCCATGCTGGCGAAGCGGCTCCAGTCCGGATCGAGCTCGGGATCCCAATGCGACTTGTTGTTGGGCTCGTTCCAGATCATGGCGGCTTCAATCATCGTTTCGTCCTTTCGCGGGATAGACTGCACCTCCGCCCGCCGGCTCGCCTGAGGCACGGCAAAAATAGACCTCGTCCTCCGGGTGAAGCAGGATCTCGAAGCCGGCGCTGCGCAGCATTGCCTCGATGCAGCCGCGGTTCGGGATCCACCAATTGGTCGGATCATCCGCATAGCGGTGCTCGACGAAGTGCAGCTTCGGGAATTCTGGCCGATCGAACAGCTCGTGCGTCCAGAAATGGTAGTTTTGTTCGAGCGCGGGGACCTCGCCGCTCCCGCGTTGCATCGATTGGAAAATCATCAGGTCCGGCGCGACGTGCTGGCGGATCAGGTCCAGCGCCAGCAACGGGTGGCGCAGGTGATAGAAGACGCCCATGAATAGTACGATATCGAAACTCTCGCCGAGAGCGGCGACATCGTAGACCGACAGCTCACGGAATTCGATGTCGCAATCCGCGATTTCGGCGGCGAAGCGCGCCTGCGTCAGATAAGCCGGGTCGAAATCGATCCCGAGCACGCGATCGGCGCCTCGTCTCTTCATTTCGATCGAATAGAAGCCGGCATTGCAGCCGATATCGAGCACGGACTTGCCCGAGAGATCCGCCGGGATCGCGTCCGCGAACTTCTGCCATTTGATCAACGGATAGTTGCCCAGGAAATGGTCGGGCGCTGTTTGCACGCCCGCCAGCTCCATGTTGTGGAACCAGGGGCCTAGCGCATCGATGCGACGACGTATCTCCGCGTCGGAATGCGGCATGATCAGCCTCCTTCGCCTGGCAAGGATGGTACTTGCGAGCGGCTCGACGGCATGAATATCGGCGCGCCTTCGTCCGAGGCGTCGTTATTTTCGAGCAGCCGGAGCGCCGTTCGGTAGCCATTGAATGTCCCGACATCGACGTAGGCCGACCCCGCCTTGGCGCCCCAGGCTTCACCTCCGGCGGCAAGATAGGCATTGACCAGTGTTCCAAAATATTCGTCACAGCCGTCCCGTTCGCGCCAGAGCGTGGCAAGCCGGTGAAAGATGCGAGCCGGCATCTTGAATGCTCCCCAGATCCAGTTCGTGGCTGCGTCCCGCTGTTTGACCTGGATCTGCTCGACACGGCCATGCTGATCGATGACCACGGCGTCGAAAAGCTGCGGCTGCTCTACAGGAAACAGGAGGAAGGACAGCTGGTTATCCGGGAGATGGCAGAAGCCGTCCTCGGGGAACCAGATCGTGTCTGGGAGACCGATCAGCACCGTCTCGTCCGGTGCGACGATCGGCGCTGCACGGAAGATCGCATCGCAAAGGCCGACCGGAGAAGGTTGCGCCACGAAGATGGCGGCGGCGCTGTCATAGCCGGCGGCATAATATTCGAGGATATCCGACTTTCCCGAGCCGATGATGAAACAGATCCTGTCGACGCCGTTGCGCACCATCCTGCGCACCAGATATTCGCTGACCGCGCAGGGACGTTCGGTTTGCCCGTCCATTCGGCTGCCCACCGGCAGCAGTTCCTTGGAAAAGCCAAGCGGCTGAATGCGGCTGCCCCGCCCGGCGGCAGGCACGATACCCAACATCAGACAGCTTCCTTCATAGATTCGCTCGCTTGCGCCCGAACGGCCTCGTTCAGGATCCGGTCTAGCTCCGCGGCGCGGCGCGTCGACGTGTGTTCATCAAGGACGCGCTCGCGGGCTTGGCGGCGCAGCGCCTCGAGCTCTCCGTCCGACAAACCGAGCGCCGCGACCACGTCGTCCGTAGAATGTGCAAGCACAATTTCGCTGCCGGGCTTGAAGAAGCTGTCGATGCCCGGCCAATCATCGGAAACGATCGCTGCGCCGCAGGCTGCCGCTTCGAACAGTCGGCCCGAGGGACACCAGCCTTTGCGCGCCATCGCTTCGCGGGTGACGTTCAGGGTCAGCCGTGACGAGCAGAAGAAGGCCGGATGGTCGGCAGGCGGCAGATGCCTGACAAAGAAGATGTTATCGCTCCACGGGAAATCCTGCGGGTATTGCGCGCCGCCGATTACGAAGCGGCAACCCGGCATCCGCGCAGCTGGCGCGACCAGCAATGTCTCGACGCCCGCCTGACGATCTTCGGCATAGGTTCCGAGATAGGACAGATCGCCGGCGAACTCGGGCTTGGGCCGT
Organism: Mesorhizobium sp. WSM4906; assembly: GCF_029674625.1. NCBI lineage: Bacteria > Pseudomonadati > Pseudomonadota > Alphaproteobacteria > Hyphomicrobiales > Phyllobacteriaceae > Mesorhizobium > Mesorhizobium sp. WSM4906. The sequence continues at coordinate 5,690,139 of NZ_CP121355.1, read as the reverse complement.
GCCGGCCGGTGGTGGTCGGGGTCGACATGGCCGTAGAGCGGCACGACGAGACGCGCGCCCAGCATGATCTTAAGCGCATCGAGCGCCGGGCCACCGGTGTAGCTCAGTACTAGGTCGAAATCGCGAAGGCCCTCGGAGCCGAAATAGGATGGCTGGTCGCCTTGTTCGATGCGTGCCAGCGTCACAGCGGTGTCGAGATCGTAGAACACTTTCAGCCCGCGGCAGCCCTCTTGCGCAAGGCGTGAGGCTTCAACGGCATCCGGGCAGTAGGAGGTAACGATCACAACGTCAGCTTCGCGGACTGCGATGGCCGCGGTCTGCGCAATGTCACTCCAGCACGGATAGAGCAGGACGTCACCGCCATCGAGTTGATGGAGATCCCTTGCCCCGGCGTAGTAGGGCGTGTCGTGTTCGAAGAAGCCGATGCTCCAGCCGAGTGGCGCCAATGCGCGTATCAGCCCGCGCCAGAGCGTGGCATGCCCGTTTCCCCAGGAGGAGGTGACAGTGAGGCCGAAGATCACCATCCGCACCGGACAGCTCCCGTCACGCGATTTCGTTCAGGCGAATGAGCTTTGAACCCCAGTCGCCATGGACAATGGTGGTGATCGAGGCAGGCTCAATGTCGAAACGGAAACAGTCGCCGAGCTGAAGACCAAGGACTTTGCACACCGCGGCCTTGATGACGTCCGCATGGCTGATCAGTGCAACGCATCGGTTTGGGTTTCGTTGGCGAAGCGCATCCATCAGCCCGATGACCCGCTGCTGCGTATCCTGCATGGTCTCGCCGTTCGGTGTGCGCGCATTTTGCCGTTGATCGTTCCACATTCGCCAGGCGGCATCGCCATTCAATTCTTCGAACGTTTTGCCGGACCACGCCCCGTAGTCGATCTCATCCAATTCCTGACGGATCGAGATCTGCTCAATGCTACACGCGACCGCGATAGGTTTCGCGGTTTCCAAGGTGCGCTTGCGTGGGCTGCTCAAGATCCCGGCGAGCGGCTCTTTCGCCATGCGGCCCGCGAGTTGCAGCGCCTGTGATTCACCGGCGCGGCCGAGATTGACATCGAGCAGGCGGCCGGGCAGGGAGCGGCCGACATCATCGTGCTCGGCATGCCGGATAAGAAAGAAGATCGTGGTCATTCGGCGGCATCGAGCATCGGCTCGTCCCTGCCGGCGATGAAGGCGAGCGTGCGCAGGCGGGCCTCGGCGTCGGTGAACTGCTCCGGCGGCGACTTCATGAAATAACTGCAAGGCCCCGTGAGCGCCCCCGCAATGCCGCGATCGAGGGCAAGTTTCGCGCAGCGCACGGCATCGATCACCACGCCTGCTGAGTTGGGCGAGTCCCACACTTCCAGCTTGAGCTCGGCATTCAGCGGCACACCGCCAAAAGTCGTACCTTCGACGCGAATGTAGGCCCATTTGCGATCGGCGAGCCAAGGTACATGGTCGCTAGGCCCGACATGGATGTTGTCCGGTTCGAGCGGAACATCGATCTGGCTGGTGACCGATTGCGTCTTGGAAATCTTCTTGGATTCCAGCCGCTCCCGCTCCAGCATGTTGAGGAAATCTGTGTTGCCGCCGAAATTGAGCTGATAGGTGCGGTCGATACGCACCCCGCGCTCCCGGAACAGATTGGCGAGCAGCCGGTGAATAATGGTGGCGCCTACCTGGCTCTTGATGTCGTCGCCGACGAGGGGGAGCCCACGCTCCTCGAAACGCCGCCGCCATTCGGGCCGCGAGGCAATGAAGACCGGTATACAGTTGATGAAAGCGCAACCGGCTGCCAGCGCGCATTCGGCATAGAAACAGGTCGCCGCCTCAGAGCCGACCGGCAGGTACGAAACCAGTACCTCGGTTCCGCTTTCTCGGAGGCTCGCGGTCACATCGGCGACGGGTTCATCAGCTTCCTCGATTTCATCGCGCAGATATTTGCCGATGCCGTCGAGCGTCGGGCCTCGTTCCACACGTACGCCAATCGGAGCCACATCGGCAAACCGGAAGGTGTTGTTCGGGGCGCTATAGATCGCTTCGGATACATCGCGCCCTACCTTGCTCTTTGCGATGTCAAAGGCGCAGACGACCTCGATGTCCTCGACATGATAGCCGCCGAGATCGGCATGCATCAGCCCGGGTATCGGCTCGTTGCTTTTTGCCTGGCGATAGTAGGTGAGGCCTTGCACAAGGGAGGATGCGCAATTGCCAACGCCGACGATGCCGATGCGAACTTTTTTGGATGTCACGAAACCGCCGCCTCTGCTGTTGGAGGTAAGTTCCTCGCCGCCGAACTAGGATCGGCCAGGAATGTTCCTTGCCGTCTGAAAAATTGTGCTGGTCGCCGGTCAACACTTCCGATGGCGCGCTAATGTCGAACCTGAGAAGGGGAGCGGCATCTGGAATGCCGGAATGGAACCTCGCCCATCCTGCGAAGTTAAAGCGCGAGGGCGATTGTCATGTCCGCAAATATCGGCCTTCTGGCCGGTTGCGCGTTTTGGCTTCTTGCCAAGGGCGGCAGCTGGGTCGCAGCCGAGGAACTCGGCCATCAACGGGCGCAGATCGTCACGCCTCCGATCGCGCCGATAGCTCTGACTGCCCCCCAGCTTCAGGGTCCCACTGCATCTCAAGACTCGCCCGCCGGTGGGTTATTTCTGTTCCTGCGCAACGGTTGCGGCGCATGCCACACCATAAGAGGCACCGAGGCTGACGGGACGATTGGCCCGGACCTGTCCCACCTCGGATCGCGAAGGGCGATCGGTGCCGGCGTTCTGCCCAATACCGATGAAGCCATCGCGAGATTCATCGCTCGACCCGATCTGTTGAAGCCAGGCGTGAAAATGCCGGCATTCGATATGCTACCGCAAACCGAAATCCAGACGATCGCGCGATATCTGAAGGCCTTGCAGTGATGTCCGGGTCTCGACCCCGTTCCTGGTCCAAGCCGTCCAATGCTGCCTCCGGTCAAGATGCCGTTAACCGGGTGAAGGATCAGCCGACAATGATCCGCCTGAAGCATGTCGTGTTCGGCGCCATCGGTCTGCCTGTCGTCATATTGCTAGGAGCGTGGATCGGCTTTTTCAACGTCGGTGCCAGCAGCGGCCATTGGAAAGTGACAGCCTGGTTCCTTCAACTCGCCATGCGCTCGGCCGTGCGCACCTATGCATTGGCGGTGGATGCCCCGAAAACTCTCGACCGGCGGGGGCTGCCGGCGGCAGCTGGCCATTTTGCGCGGGGTTGCGCGATCTGCCACGGCGAACCGGGCGAGCCCCGCTCGCCGGCGGTGATGCGCATGCTTCCGCAGCCACCGGATCTTGCGCTGACAGTCGGAGACTGGACCGACGCCCAACTTTTTCGGATCGTCAAGCATGGAATACGTTTCACCGGCATGCCCGCCTGGCCGGCCCGCGACCGGGACGATGAGGTTTGGGCGATGGTTGCCTTACTGCGGGAACTTCCGAAGCTTGATGCGAATGAATTTCGAGCGCTTGCCTTTGATGCTGGAGACGCAATCGGCGAGGATCGGCCGCTTGCCACTCCAGATGCCCTCGCCGACTGCACGCGCTGCCACGGAAACGACGCCGGGGGCAGGGGCGATCTCGTGCCCGCGCTGGCCGGGCAGAAAGAAGCTTACCTGCTCGGCAGCCTAGAGGCCTTTGCCAGAGGCGATCGCGCGAGTGGCTTCATGGCTTTGCCGGTGACGGGCGTCGCTTCTGCCGAGATGGCTGCGCTTGCCCGGCATTTTGCGGCGCAGCCACCGATCTCAGGGGACCGCGATCAGACGCCGGCGGAACTAATCGACAAGGGGAGGCAAATCGCGAAAGCCGGAATTCCGGAGCGGAACGTACCTGCCTGTTCCGGCTGTCACATCGGCTCTGACAAAAATCCGGTCTATCCGCGCCTTGATGGTCAGCATGCCCCATATCTCGAACGGCAACTGAAGCTGTTCCGGTCCGAGAGCCGAGGCGGCACGCCATTCTGGCGTATAATGGCGACCGCGGCCCAACGCCTCACGGACGACGATATACGGGCGGTATCGGCCTTTTTCTCCAAGCGTTCCGAAGGTCCTCGATGACCACGACGGGCCGTTCGTGGAACCGAGAGCGGAGAGGGCCGATGCTGCGGGGCAGGCCGAGGTCATCCCCAAGGAACTTTATTCCTTGCTGCCAGTTCCCAAAGCGCACCGACGGCCGTGTAAAGTGGAGAGCCGGCTGAAGCATCCTCCTCTGGGTGAAGCACGCTGAATGGATTCCTGGCAGGCTCATGAGATGCAGAATTTCGGGGCGGGCGATCGCCCCCGGCATCTGCTGAACCTATGGCGCATAGATGCCGCAAAACAGAAGAACGCCACCGACCAGGCAGAAGGCGAGGAATGTCGCAGCGTAAAATCCGGGCTCACGGAAAACCCTCATGTCGTCTCTGAGACTCACGGCTCCGCTTCCTCGGCCTCGGATCAACCCAACAACACGGAACGGAACCGGAGAGTTCCGGATGCCGTGTTTCCTCCGTTTCCGAAAGTCTCCCAAAGGGGAGCGACGGCGTTGCGAGGTCTCGTCGGTACGGCCTGCTCCGTTGCCGTCTCGGGCTGCACCGGCATGCAGTCGGTCCTCGATCCGCATGGCGGACAGGCCGACGCTCTGGCCGCTCTGTTCCGGACGTTCACGGCAGTACTCGGTGCTGTCTGGCTCTTCACCATGGCGGGGCTGCTCCTCGCGCTGGTACACAGGCGCGGCGGTCGCGGCTGGCCCGCTGAGACCCGTCCAGCAGTCAAACCACAAATGCAGGTCGCCTTCGCTGCGATGCTGGCGTTGAGCACCATCATTCTCGCAGGGCTGACCGTGCTCAGTTTCGGCGGACAAAAGGCGGTTTTCAGGAGCGGGGCAGGGGCGGCGCTGACAATCTCCGTCATAGGGCATCAATGGTGGTGGCAGGTCCGCTACGAAGGAAAGGATGGCTTCGAGACGGCAAACGAGATTTGTATTCCGGTTAGCACCCCCGTCGACATCAAACTCGCCACCGCGGATGTCATCCACTCTTTCTGGATACCAAGCCTCGCCGGCAAGCTCGATCTCATTCCTGGCAAAAGCAACGAACTCAGGATCGAAGCGGATAAGCCAGGCATATATCGCGGCCAATGTGCCGAATTCTGCGGTCAGCAGCATGCGCATATGGCGATCTTCGTGGTGGCAATGGAGCCGCACGAGTTCGAACGCTGGCGCACTGGTCAAGCGGCGCCAGCCAAGTCGATCGCTCATCTTGCGAAGCAACGCGTCGTTGCCTCGGCCGGGTCGGCTCGATCCGCGACCGCGTCGGAGAATTCGCAATGAGTCCGGCAGTCGAAGAACGTCACGAAGTCCGTGATATCGATCTGGGCGACGAGGAACTGCGCGCAAGATTGAACAAGACCTGGGGCACGCCGCGTGGTCTGGTTGGCATTCTCTCGACGGTTGATCATAAGACAATCGGCATCCGCTATGCCGTGACGGCCTTCGCCTTCCTGTTGGCCGGCGGCATCCTGGCGATCGTTATGCGGCTGCAGCTTGCGCGGCCAGACAGTCATCTCGTCGGCGCCGAGCTCTACAACCAGCTTTTCACCATGCACGGCACAACGATGATGTTTCTGTTCGGGGTGCCGGTCGGCGAGGCGTTTGCCGTCTATCTGGTGCCGCTCATGGTCGGCACCCGCAACATCGCCTTTCCCCGTCTCAACGCCTTCTCCTACTATGTCTACCTGTTTGGCGGGCTGATGTTATGGGGCGCTTTCGCTTTGAGCATCCGCCCGGATGTCGGCTGGTTCTCTTATGTGCCCCTCGCAAACCTGGATTTCACTCCAGGCAAGGGGCCAGACTACTGGGCGCAGATGATCACCTTTACCGAAGTCGCCGCGCTTGCGGTATCGGTGGAGATCGTCGTCACGGTCCTGAAGCAGCGTGCGCCGGGCATGACACTCGACCGCATCCCACTCTTCGTGTGGACCATGCTTGTCCATTCTTTCATCATCATTTTCGCCATGCCGGCGGTCATGCTCGCTTCATCGATGCTGATTATGGACCGGCTGGTCAGCACGCAGTTTTTCAATGCTGATGCAGGCGGCGATCCGCTGCTGTGGCAGCATCTTTTCTGGTTCTTCGGCCACCCCGAAGTCTACATCATCTTCCTGCCTGGAACCGCTTTCGTTTCGGCGATCGTCGCAACATTCTCCAGGCGGCCGGTCTTCGGCTATCTGCCGATGGTGCTGTCGCTGATTGCAATCGGCTTCCTATCCTTTGGCTTGTGGGTTCACCACATGTTCGTAACGGGCCTGCCCGAGGTAGGCGCCGCATTCTTCACCGCCTCCAGCATGGCGATCGCCATTCCGAACGGCGTCCAGATATTCTGCTGGATCGCGACGCTGTGGGACGGCAAGCCGGTGCTCAAGACACCGCTGATCTTCGTGCTCGGTTTCTTCTTCATCTTTGTCGCCGGCGGGCTCTCGGGTGTGATGCTGGCCTCGGTGCCAATCGATACCCAGGTGCACGACACCTATTTCGTCGTCGCCCATTTCCACTATGTGCTGATTGGCGGCACTGTCTTTCCGCTTGTCGCGGCCGTCTATTATTGGTTCCCGAAGGTGATAGGCCGGCTGATGGACGAGCGACTCGGCAAATGGCAGTTCGCCCTTGCCTTCATCGGCTTCAACGTCGCCTTCTTCCCGATGCATCTGCTCGGCCTGCGCGGCATGCCACGCAGGGTCTATACCTATCCGGCGGAGATGGGTTGGGGCGGGCTCAACCTTCTCGCCAGCGCCGGTGCACTGCTGTTCTTCGCAAGCTTCCTGCTGATGCTCTGGAACATGGTCGTCAGCGCCCGCTCGGGTGCCCTTGCCGGCGACAATCCCTGGGGCGCCGACACACTGGAATGGGCGACCACCTCGCCGCCCCAGCCGCAAAATTTCGACCGCATCCCCGCTGTCGCAAGCGGCTGTCCGCTATGGGACCGGGACAGTGACACGTCGGTGGTCAGCGGCCTCAAGGTCGATGAGCGCGAGCTGGTCGTGACTAGCGTCACCGAAGCCAATCCCGACATTCGCGAGGAATCGCCGGCGCCATCGATCTGGCCTTTTCTGGCGGCGTTCGCCACCGCCGTCGCCTTTATCGGTTCGATCTACACACCGTGGGCGATTACCTGGGGGTCGCCCGTCGTCGCCCTCGTGCTGGTCGCCTGGTTCTGGCCGAAAACCACCGAGGAGAACGTCTAGATGGCCCGCAGCGTCATCGATGTCTCCGGTTTACCGACCTATGCCTTCGGGTCGCGTGTCACGCCCTGGTGGGGAACCTTCTCGTTCTGTCTGCTGGAGGGAACCGGCTTCGCCCTCGGCATCGGCGGCTATCTTTACCTGGCCGTCACCAACACGCATTGGGCGAAGGATGCGGTTCCTTTGAACCTGTTCTGGTCCGGGCTCTTCACGCTCGTCCTTGTTCTCAGCGCACTGCCGAATTTTCTGATCAAGCGAGCAGCGATGCAGGAGAGCTTGCGCTCGGTGCGGTTGTTTTTGCTGGTCATGAGCGCGGTCGGTCTGGCGCTTGTCTGGCTGCGAATCATGGAATTTTCGGTCTTGCCGGTACGCTGGAGCGACAACGCTTACGGTTCGTTTGTCTGGCTTCTGCTCGGTCTGCATGGCGTGCACGTGCTGACGGACGTCGCCGACACGCTCGTGCTGACCGTGCTTATGTTCACGCGACACGGAACGGGCAAACGCTTCAGCGATGCCGAAGACAATGCTTTCTACTGGTATTTTGTCGTCCTGTCGTGGCTGCCGCTCTACGCGGTGCTTTATTGGCTGCCGAGGCTCTGATGCGGCTCGTCCTCCGCGTTAGAAGAGCACAGTTGCTCAGAGCGCTTGCTTCGGCAGTATGCATGCCGCTGGCGCCAGCCGTAGCGCTCGCACATGGCGCGGATCAAGTACCTGGCGGTTGGTCCCTCTCCGGCATCACCGCCATCCCGCTTGGCCTAGCGTTGCTGCTTTACCTCGGTGGCATGGCGCGGCTTTGGCGGCGGGCGGGAGTAGAGCGCGGAGTCGCATGGTGGCAACTGGCCTGCTTCGCGACGGGTTGGGCAGCGCTTGCCGCGGCCCTCGTGTCGCCGCTGCACGAATTGGGCGAGCGGCTCTTTACGGCACACATGATCGAGCACGAGGTCCTGATGGTCGCCGCGGCTCCTCCGCTTGTGTTGTCGCGACCACTCGGCGCCATGTTGTGGGCCTTCCCGCACGCCATGCGGCGGCGCCTTGCGCGCGGGGCGCGATGGCCGGTTGTGCGAATGGCGTGGCGAGGTCTGACCGAGCCAGCGTCCGCGACGATCCTGCACGGCCTCGCGATCTGGTCATGGCACATACCGGTTCTCTTCGATGCCGCAATTGCGAGCGAGCCGGTGCACTGGCTGCAGCATTTCAGCTTCCTGGCAAGCGCGCTGCTCTTCTGGTGGGCCTTGCTCAATGGCCGAGCGCGCCGGAGAGGCTACGGTGCATCGGTGTTTTATCTGTTCTTCACCTCCACGCATTCCGGGCTGCTCGGCGCGATCCTGGCTCTTTCAAAAAATGAAATGTTCGTTCCAAGGCACTCGGCAGCCGCGCAATGGAGTCTGACGGCGCTGGAAGACCAGCAGCTTGGGGGCCTGATCATGTGGGTGGGTGCCGCCGCGTTCTATTTGGCTGCTGCGCTGATTCTGGCGGCGTTTTGGATCGAAACCGGTCCGTATACTGAGAAGAAGGCCGCCGACACTCCGAGTTCTGTTCAAAATTAATGCAACGGCAATCTACTGGAAGTGGCGAAGAGAGGACGGCACTTCGTTTTCGTCAGGATTCCGACCGGGTGTGCCCCGGGGCTACGGCCTCAAATCCGGCCCATGAGGGCCAGGACCACCAGGACGATGAGTATGACGCCGACGAGGCCTGAAGGCCCGTAGCCCCAACCTGACGAATACGGCCAAGCCGGGATCGCGCCGATCAGCACCAAGATAAGAATAATGAAGAGGATTGTACTGAGACCCATATCGGTTCTCCTTTCTTGGTTTGCGCAACGCCGGGCCGTAGTCGCGAAAATGGAACGGTGCCTAGGGCCTCACGGCTTCAGTCCAGACTGCGCAGCATGTCAGCCTCCTGTTCGAGGATGCTGGCTACTTCTTCGCGTTGGAGATGCGTCATCATCAGGCTGACGCAGCATTCGAGATACGTGATGGAGGCTCGTCGCAGGAAGGCGGCGGTTTCCGCGTCCGCCATCTGCTCGATGTCCTTGGCTGGTCGCTTCGACTGCACGGCTATGTTCTCCTAACTGGTTGTCAGGTCCAACCAGAACCTTGGTCGGATGTTCCGTCCGGGCGAAAAGAACGCTCGCCGGATCAGCGTCCTTGGAGCTGAAAGATCCCGATCCGCCTGCGTCCGGCGTGGCGTTCGATGCGAGCGGCGGTACCGTCGCCGTGTCGTCGAGATCGGCAAAGTAAACGACTGTCCGCAGCAGGCCCTGCCTGAGCGGCACCTTGGGCGACCACCCGAGAAGCGCCTTCGCACGGTCTATGTCTGGCCGCCGCCGGCGAGGATCGTCTTCCGGTAAAGGTAGGAATTTCATAGGCGATTGGGTGCCGGTCAATTCCCTGACCACACCGGCCAATTCCAGGACGGTAAATTCCCCCGGGTTTCCGAGATTGAGCGGTTGGCGCGGATTAGGCTCAATGGCCATGAGCCGCAGCAGCCCTTCGACAAGGTCGGTGACGTAACAGAAAGATCGCGTCTGTCGGCCATCGCCAAATATGGTCAGCGGCCGCCTTTGCAGTGCCTGCATGACCAGGTTCGAGACGATGCGGCCGTCGGCAGGGTCCATTCTCGGGCCGTATGTGTTGAAGATGCGAGCGACACGGACGTCGGCCATCTCGGCCCGCAAATAGTCGAAGCAAAGCGTCTCCGCGGTGCGCTTGCCTTCGTCATAACAGGCGCGCGGACCGATGCAGTTCACGTGGCCGAGATAATCCTCACGCTGCGGATGCCGTTCGGGATCGCCGTAGATTTCGCTCGTCGAGGCCTGCAGGAACCTTGCGCCGTCGCGCACGGCAAGCTCGAGCAGGTTGAGCGTACCGATCACGCAGGTGCGCGTGGTGTGAACCGGATCGGCTTGGTAGCGGGGCGGCGACGCGGCGCATGCCAGGTTGAAAATATGGTCGACCGGCTCACCGAGCTGGAGTGGAGTGCAGATATCCTGCTCGATCAGCCGGAACCGCGATTGGCCGATAAGGGTTGTGATGTTTTTCATACGCCCGGTGAGGAAGTTGTCGACACAGATCACGCGATGGCCGTCGCCAAACAGGGCCTCGCATAGGTGCGAACCGAGGAAACCGGCACCGCCGGCGACGAGCACCGTCCGTGTCTGTTGAGCCTTTCTTGAGCGCCGCATCGCTATGTTCTCCTGTATGCCTGTCATGCTGCACTTTCGACGTCCAGATCGAGCACCGGACGTGTCTGTCTTGGCTCCACGAGCACGGACGTGAACTCGCGTGCCCGAGCATCTCCGGTGTGTCCGGCCAGGACCAGCGAACAAGCTTGCCTGGCCATGTTGAGCCTGGCGCGCTCCGACTGCCCCAGAAGGATTTCCTTCACATCGTCCGCACTCGCAGCCGTCTGGATCGCTGAGGGTGGAAAGAAGCGCTCAAGGCCGGGCCAGCGGTCGCTTATGATCGGCGTCCTGCACGCCGCGGCTTCGAAAAGCCGCACGCTGGGCGACCAGCCTGCTGCGATCATTGAAGTGCGTGTCAAGTTCAGCGTGTAACGCTGCCTGCTATAGAAGGCTGCGTGGTCGGTAGGCGGCAGGTGCTCAATCCGCTCGACATTGGAAGGCCAAGCGATCTCGGGCGGGTATTGCGAACCGGCGACCACGAACCGTCGCTCCGGCAGCCTTCGCGCCGGCTCAAACAGCAGCGTTTCCAACATCGGCTGCCGGTCCGCACTGTAAGTGCCGAGATAGCCCAGATCCCATACGATCTTGCTTACGGTCCGATGATGCCGCTCGGGGTCGACCGAGCAGTAGAGCGGCTCCGCCCGGCGCGCACCGAATTCGAGCCTCAGGCGATCGAGCGTCGGTCCCCCCGTGAACGAGAAATAGACGTCGAAATAGGGGATCTGCCGTCGCGCGAGATAGTCGCAGTTGTCTTCGGCGACTTTTGCCAGCGTCACCGGCGTGTCGATGTCGTAGAAGCATAATTGCCCGGTGCACAACGACGCCAGATCGTCGATGATCGCCCTGCCTTCGGGTACGAACGAGCCAATGGCCACAACATCGGCAAGTTGAAGCTCTCGCTGATGGTTGCGCCGGAGCTCATCGACCGTGTCGTAATAGCGCAAGTCACAGAAATCGGGGTCGCGCAGATCGCGATGATGCGCATACCAGGGTACATCGCGTTCGAGGAATATGATGCGATGGCCGAGCTTGTTGAGCGCGCGCAGCAGTCCCCGAAACGTTGTTGCATGACCGTTGCCCCAGGAGGAGGATAGCGAAAGGCCTATGAAAACGATGTCGAGCGGGTTCGTCATTCCGCAGCCTCCACGGCTCGACGCTCGAAATGCGCCCTGAAGATGGCGTCAACCAGCTCAGCTCTCAACGTGTAGGTGTGTTCTGCGAGAACCCGAGCGAGTGCCGCCGCGCCAATCGCCTTCGCTTGCTGTGGTGTCAGGGTGCGCATGATCGCGGCGACATCGGCGCCGTCCCGCGCGACCAGGATTTCCTCGCCAGGGGTCAGGAACATCTCTATGCCGGCCCAGGCGTCGGTGATGAGGCACGCGCCCGCGCCGGCCGCCTCGAAGACCCGCGTTGCCGGCGAAAAGCCGTTGCTGGCCATGCTGTCGCGGCTGATGTTCAGCACTGCCTTTGGCGTGACGTTGAACGCGTTGTGATCTCGCGTGCCGACATGGCCGAGCCAGGAAACGTTCGCAGGCAGCGGCTTGTCATCCCAACCCGACCCGCCGAGCAGGAAACGGTGATCGGCCAAGGCGCAAGCGGGTTCGAGAAAGAAGGACTCGACCCGCGCCTCGCGGTCCGGCAGGCGATTACCGAGAAAGGCGAGATCGCAGGCAAAACGCGGATTCCCGGCGACAGGGTGATGTGTTTCGGGATCAAGCGCGTTGTAGATCGGCACGCATGCTGCCGCGCCAAGCGCACGATAATCGCGCACTACGGGATCGCCGCCACCATAGGTCAGCACGAGGCCAATTCTTTTCATCGCCTCGTGGAGAGAGTGATCGGGATCGTTCCGAAGTTCGCCAAGAGTTGCAGGGGCGTCGACGTCCCAGAACACCGTCAGTGCGTCTCTGCGGGAGTGGTCTAGCACGGCGCGCAACAGGGCCTCGTCTTCGAAGCCGACGCCGCTCGCCTTGACGACGATATCGGCCTGCGCGGCGCGGGAGGCAACCTGCATCAGCGCATGCGGAGTGGCTTCGTAGACAACGACGTCGCACCAGTCGGGGATCTCGATATCGCGGTGCTTCTGACGGTCGAAGGCATCCGGCTCATAAAAGACGATGTCGTAGCCGTGCCGGGAAAGCGCCTTCAGCAGGCCCCGATAATAGGTGGCGGCGCCGTTCCAGTAGGATGATAACAGGCTGGATCCGTAAAAGGCGATTTTCATGCGGCAGCCTCCTTTGCTGTCGTGCTGTCGATCGCGGAGCGATTGCCGCACGCGGCGAGTATGTCGAACAGTTCGTTGACGCGGTGCCGGCACGTGTGCCGCACGAAAATGGTTTCCAGCCCGGCGGCCGCCAATGCCTTCGCCAGTCCGGCATCATTCAGCACTTCGCGCAGGCGTTGCCGCATCTCGGCGCCGTCGCGGGCACAGAGGAAATCCTGGCCTGGACGGAACAGCCCTTCGACGTCCGGCCAGGGCGCCGAGATCAAAGGAATGCCGCAAGCCAGCGCCTCGAACATGCGGATCGTCGGAATTCCGGCCAGTTGTTCCCGATAGGGGCGGCGCGGAATGTGCACCGTGACACGATGCTGCGCGAATACCTTCGGGACGTCGGCATTGGCGAGCCAACCCTGGAAGTTGAGACCAGCGTCGGCCAGTGCTGCCCGTGCTTGGGCAGGGTATCGCACGCCGTGAACTGTTCCCGACAGGCTAAGCGCACGCGCCGGCTCGACAAGGAACTCCTGGATTTCCGCGCTGCGTTCGTCATCGCCCCAGTTGCCGACCCAGACTAGATCCGACTCGCGATCGACATCGGGAGAAGGTTTGAACAACCGTTCGTCGGCTGCTTCGTGCCAGGTGAAAACCCGTCCGCCCCAGCCGGCGCGAAGATAGCTCTCCCGCAATGCCTCGCCGAACACCAAGACGCCGTCATAGTATTCAAGACTGAGTGCCGAGATCCACTGCGCGGCCGACACGGCGCGGTGATGCGTGTCGTGGAACAGCAGTGTGAAGTTGCCACCGTTGAGCTTGGCTCGCCCGATACGGGCGACGATGTCTGCATCTGTCCACTCGTGAACGATCACCACATCCGCGTCGGCAAACCATGCCTCGTGATTGAAAGAGGCATCGTAGGTTACCGGGACGAGCTCGGGGAAATCCTTTCGGAAACGTTCGATGGCGAAGGAGCCTTGTTCGGTCATCAGGTTCGAACGGCTCCACCCGTCCGCCGGCTCGAGCGCGAATGCGTGATGCCCGCGTGCGATGAGCTCGCGCATGATGCCGCGCTGGAAATGCGCATTGCCATGGTTCCAGTCGGAAACGACGGAATGGGTGTAGAATACGAACCGCATGGTCAGTGTCCCGCGACGGCCATCGCCGCCTGATCGTAGATTTCGCGCATCGCCGCTGCCTGAGCCGGCAGCGAAAATTGGCGCGCGCGCCGAGTGGCACGCCGGCCGAATTGGCGTCGCAGGTCCGCGTCGCGGGCCAGGCGGGAGATACATTGGGCAAGTGCGTAGGGATCGTGCTTGTCGAAGAACATGGCCGCGCCTTCCCAGATCTCGCGGTAGGTCGCAATGTCGGCGAGCACCAATGGCGTGCCCGACAACGCGGCCTCCAAGGCGGCAAGCCCAAAAGGCTCGTAGATGGATGGCGAAACGAAAATGCCTGCTCGAGCCATCAGCCGACGCGCCTCGGCATGGCCGAGCGGGCCAAGCGAGACGCAATGATCGAGGCAAGCCCGCTGTCCATTCGTTCCCATGAGAGGGCCGGCCGTATAGACCGGCCATTCGGTGATTGCTGCGGCGGCATCGAGCACCTTTGCGTTCTTGCCCTCGTCCCACCAGCGAGCGGCAGCGAGGACGAACGATTCGCGGTTCGATCCCACTGGGCCCGGCAGGGCGCCGTTGTGGACAACGCTCAGGCGAGCGATTGGTCCATAGCAGGCCTCAAGCATGGCGGCATGGCTTTGGCTTGGTGCGACAACCGCCCGGGCACCGTCGAATCCGGCTCTGTTGCGATCCTTCTGCCAGGCCCAATCGGCGCCCACGACTTGGCTGCGCACCGCGTGCAGCCACGTCACGACACAGGAATGGGAGACCACCACGAAAGGGCAGGGCAGATGGATTCTGGCCGCCTGCGCCGGTGCGTTGAAATGAACGAGGTCGGGGGCAAAGGCTGTTGCAAGAGCTTGGAGTTCGTCGGGAAAACGGTCGAGAGCGCTCTCGACGCGCGTCATCCAGTCCAGCGGGGTTTCAAGCCACGCAAGCGTGGCGAAGGATTGTGCTTCCCGAACCTGCTCCGCGGAAGGCCGAGGCCCCAGGCCGGCCAGCATGATGCTGTCGCCACCTGCAGCCAATTCGCGCGCCAGATCGAGTGAATAGCACCAGACCCCACCGATCGCGTCGGTGGTCATCAGGATACGCCTTGGATGATGGGTCAATGGTTGCAGCATGACGACTCCAACTCGGCGAGCGCGCGCGGGCGCTGGTCCTGGATGTCGCTGAATGTCCGGAACGACGCGAGATAATGCTCATGCGCACGCTCCCACGCGAAATCGTCGGGCTCTCCCCATAGTTCGCGGTAGCTCGGTGAACTCGGATAGGGATAGAGCGGCACCGGTTCATTGGCCCAGACGCCGTTGTCGATGAGATGTTTGCGCCAGTAGTCCACCAATCCCGGGTCGTCCTCGACCACGCCGATCAGATTGGCCTGGACGAAAGGAACATGACGACGAGCATCGACCAGCAGCGCGGCCAGTTCCTCGGTGCCCAGCCGGCAGCGTTTGGCCAGCATCTCGCGGCCTTCGACAGTCAGGCTTTCGAGGCCGGCTTCGATCGAGACGCAGCCGGCCTTGCCCAGCAATTCCAGCAGCTCCGGTTTCCAGAGATCGATGCGTGTCTGAACACCGAATTGAACGTCACGGTCGATCAACGCCTGGAGCAGCGCCTTCTGCGGCAGGAAGATCTCGTCGATGAAATAAATGTAGCCGACGCCCTGCGCGATCAGGCCGTCGATCTCGGCGACGACGGCATCATGGTTCCTGCGGCGATAGGCGTCGCGAAAATCGATCTTGGCGCAGAAGCTGCAATTGTAAGGGCAGCCGCGGGACGCCTCGACTTCCGCGCCGGCACCTTTCTGGTTGGCGTCGAACCGATGATGGTGATGAGCGTGGGCAGCGATCCAGTCGAGCGGCCAATGCAGCGCTGGGTGGTCGACAAAGCGGCTGACACTCACCCCTCCGTTGCTGGCCGGCACGCCGCCCTCGATCCGGCTGGTGTGGGAAACGCCGCTCCAATCCCTCTGTCCGGCAAGCTCCACCACTACCTCCTCACATTCGCCACGCACGACGATGTCGACGTCAAGCTTGCGCAATGTAGGGGCGGGCGTTGCCGAACCGTGCGGGCCAACGGCGACGGTGCGGCCGCCGCGCCCGTCGAGATTCCTCAGGAACTCGGCCGGAACTCGCAGTTCCGGCGGCGCGCAGCGCCAAAAGAGGTAGGTCGGCGCAGTCGTCACCACAGTCATGTCAGGCCCAAAGGCCGCCACCCGCTCCGCAAGCGCCGCGTTGTCGAGATCCTGCAACTGCCCATCCAGCATCAGCACCTCGTGGTGCCGTGCTTCGAGCAGGGCTTTGCAGTAACCGAGCTCCAACGGCAGATGCGGCTGGCGACAGCCGAAATAGATGCTGTGCTCATACGTCCAGTGCGGGTTTACCAGTGCGACTTTCATGCGACGTTCCTCGCGGCTTCGGGGCGCGGCGGGAGACGGTGCCGCAGCAGCCAGTTGGCCAATTCGCAGATACCTTCGCGCCATGGAACACGCGCCCGCCAGCCGAGGGCGGTCTCCAGCTTACGGGTGTTGGCAACGAAAAAGGGCTGGTCGCCGGTGCGTTCGACATCGTGGCGGAGCACGATGTCGCGCCCGGTCATGGCCGCGATCTCCGACAGCAGCGCGCGCAGGCTGACGGCGTTATGTGGCCCGCCGCCGAGGTTGAACGCCTGGCCCTTGAGATCGTCGATCTTGGCCAGCACGCCGCGATAGGCGGCAACCGCATCGGACACATGCAGGATGTCGCGCACCTGTTTGCCGTTGCCATAGATTGTGATGCGCCGGCCGTTGAGCGCGCTCAGCAGGAAATGCGCGACCCAGCCTTGGTCCTCGGTGCCGAATTGGCGAGGTCCATAGATGCAGCTCATGCGCAGCACCGCTGTCGGCAGGCTGTAGGACTTCGCATAGTCGAGGACATACTGATCCGCCGCGCCCTTTGAGCAGCCGTATGGCGTGCAGAAATCGAGCCCGATCGTCTCGTCCACGCCATTGGCGCGGATGGCAGCGTCGGCAGGCTCGTAGTGATTATCCGCTTCCCGCACAGCGATCTGGGGCAAGCTGCCATAGACCTTGTTGGTGCTGGCGAAGACCACCGGTGTGCTCCCCTGGCGAGCAGCTTCGAGCACGTTGAACGTGCCGTTCAGATTGATGTCGAGGTCTTCCGTGGGATCGAGCAGGCTCGTGGTTACGGCGGTCTGAGCGGCCAAATGGAAGATCGCCCTGGCCGGCGCCAGCGCCGAAGCCAACTTGCTGCGGTCGCGTATATCGACGGTCTGCACGCTAACAAGGCTGCGGTGTTTCTGCGCCAACCATTCAAGGTTCTGCTTGATGCCGGGACGGCTGAAATTGTCGATGACCAGCACCGATTCGCCATCCGACAACAGGCTGTCGGCCAGATTTGAGCCTATGAACCCGCTGCCGCCGATAACGGCCACGGGGGCGTTGTCGTGATGCGGTCGGCTCATGATACCAACCCCCGTTCTTCAAGCTCGCGCTTCATGTCGCCGCCCCGATCGATGGCGACACTGTTGCGAACCCAAGCCGCGAATTCACCGAGCGAGTTCTCTAGCCTGTGGCTGGGTTCGAAGCCGAGCAGCTCGCGCGCTTTGCCGATGTCGGCGAAGCAGTTTCGGATGTCGCCGGAGCGGGCCTTCTCAAGGATTTCGGGCGGCCGATTCGGAATGCCCATCGCCTCGGCAAGCAGGCGGGCGACATCGCTGATTGTGTAGGATCGACCGCTGCCGATATTGATGGCGTGGCTGGCCGCCTGTCGCTGCTCCAGCGCCAGCCGGAAAGCCCGAGCGACATCGCGCACATGGACGAAGTCGCGTCTTTGCTTGCCGTCCTCGAACACCATCGGTCGTTTGCCATTGGCAAGGCGCGAGGCGAAGTTAGCGAGCACGCCGGTGTAGGGATTGGCGAGCGCCTGTCCGGCGCCGAAGACGTTGAACAGGCGCAAGGCCACGGCATCCACATTGTAGGCCTGGCCGAAGATCAGCACGGCGCGCTCCTGTGCATATTTGGTCAGCGCGTAGATCGAGGCGAGATCGGGCTGCTTCTCCTCGTCGGTGGCGATCGGCGACAGCGTTTCGCCCGTCGGCGACAGCAGATCCCATTGGCCGGCCCGGACGTCGAGCGGCCTGCGACGGGCATCCTCGATGCGCTGGCCGTCCGGGGTCTCGTACAGCCCCTCACCGTAGATACTCATCGACGACGCGACGACGATCCGTTCGACCGGGTTTTTGATCAATGCCTCTAGTAGCGTGGCGGTGCCGAGGTCATTGGTGCCGACATAACGGGCGATCTCGTACATGGATTGGCCGACACCGACCTCGGCGGCGAGGTGGATGACGGCATCAGCATCGGAAACCGCTTCGGCAATCGCGTCTCGATCGCGCACGTCACCCCTTATCAGCTCGGCGCCGGGTGGGATGCTGATGGCTTCGCTGCCGTGCACCTGCTCCAGGAGCGCGTCCAGGATGCGCACGTCATAGCCATGTTCGATAAGTTCCTGGGCGACATGCCGGCCGATAAAACCGCAACCCCCCGTAACCAATACACGTTTCACGAGAACTCCTTGCGGACTTGGCGTTGGGCTACCGAACTGCGGTACAAAAGGTTTGTTCCCTGCTTCAACAAAGTTCCCCACGCAACCGGAGACCACCGCGCTGGCGCACACCTTGGAACATTGCCTTCGGCGAGCTGTTAGGACCGCATCGATCCCGCAGCGAGAAAGGCAAAGCCATGTCCCAAGCGAAGACGACGACCAATCACGACGAAATACGCAAATGGGTTGAGGAAAGGGCCGGCCAACCTGCTGTGGTTCGCACGAAAGGCGAGGGCGGCATCCTGCGCATCGACTTCGGCGAACCGGAGGAAGCGCTTGAATCGATCGAGTGGGATGAGTTCTTCCGGATATTCGACGAGAACGACCTCGCCTTTCTCCATCAGGACGAAGCTGGCGGCGGAGGAAAGAGCCGTTTCAACAAATTCGTCGAGCGCAGCCGGAGCTCTTGACCTCGCATCGGCTGCGCTGATCTGCCACGGCGAGTCACAGAGACGGTTGATCTCCTCATGCCGTTCATCCAGTCGGATGCGCGCGAGTCGGTGAGGTTGCAAATCCTAGGCATCATCCACGAGCACATCTTTGACGAGGCCGAGATTGGACCGGGAGATCCAGCGGGCGAGAAATGAGAGAGGTTGCTGCTCAAATCTTCCTGCGGTGGAGTGGGCTTGGCAGGCCGGGCACCTTGCCCTCTTTGATAAGGGGACAACCGATGAATATGCCCCTTCTTTGGACTCCTGCATTAAGGACTTTAGGTCTAGCTAATGAAAGCCCGCCGCCACTCGGGAGAGATTGGCGACGGGCTGTCCTGAGATCTGAAGGAGCGGCTACATCCTACCAGGAGAGAATGGACTGCTGCATACCAACGTGTCGCCACAGCCACGGTTCCCGACAATTTTACCGATTGTCGCCGGCGTTGCCAGACGCTGCAGCCGAGCCGCCATTGCCTGATGCGTTATTCGTCGTCTGCCTCCAACAACTCGCGCGCTGCAGCCGATGTGCGCTCACCGCCTTTCTTGTCGATCTTCCGCGCGGTCACGGTCGTTCCAGAAGTGAATCATTGTTGTCCAACTTGCTCGGCGGGCCGTTGTTCCGAACGCCAGCACGCAACAAGGATCGAAGTTTCTATCCTTCGTCGCCGTGCAACTCCTTGTCCTTTGTTTCGCGCAACAGCCGCACGATCGCGTCGACCGGAGAAGGGTCAGCCGACCGTTGGACTTTCCGTCGCCATAGATGACGAAGGAGCTTTTTCACTATTGACATTAAAATCACCTTTCCTCAGCCACCAAAGTCGCAAGATGATACTTCGCTGTTTGAGCGCCACGTCCTTTTGGCGAGCCACCCGCATAAACTACCCGAGCAGTGCAGCGAGCAGGAACGCGGCGGCCGCCAAGATCACGAGCGCCGCAATCACCAGCACAGGTCCCTTCGTTCCAGGCTGAAGGCCTGACGCATTCTCCGGGCGCCGCATCGCGTTGGCGAAGCTCGCCTGGTTTGTGAATCTCGGTTCATGCTGCGTAGCGGGACCAGCCGTATTGGCGGCGTCGCCGGCCTCGGCATCCGTTTCCTGAGGCGCGGCTGCCGGATCGAACCCAGGCGTCTTGTCTCCAGTCATGCCTGCCTGGATTTGGCCTCGATCCTCCGCAGGTGTTCGCTTGCTCGTCATCGGAAGCTCTCCTTCCTAACCAAACAACTGTGCGGCTTCGCTGTTCCAATGGCGGTCTGAGAGCCAACGAAAGTGCTGTCGCGTAGGAACTCGATTTCTAGCTTATCTGCCAGTTTGCGGGCGACCATCTTAAGCGCGGCCGGAACCATTTGGATGAGCCCGCTTTAACCTTGATGATATAAAGATGACGAGCGGCGATGCAGGTTCTTGGAACCGAAATACATGCTGAACCGGAAGGTATGATGGTCGAATTTCTCGGCGAGGGCGGCGAAAAGATTGCAGTTACGATAGTCGTATCCAACCGGCGCCCAGCGCTTGATGGAGCCGCGCTTATCGCCCGAGCCAGAGAGATGATGGTCCAGTGTACGGTCTTCGATAATACCGATGACCGATCGGTGAGGAACAGCAGCCGCCGCGACCTCGGCGAGCCTGCCTTACCGGCCAGGACCGAGGGTGCATTCACGGTCGAATATCGCGACAACGGCAGCGTGCGGCGGCTCCAGGGCGTGGAACTGGCGAGCCTTGAGGCTGCGCATGACGAGGCGCTGCGGTCGGCAATCGATCTGCTCGATGACACTGCCGTAGGCGGGCAGGAGGGCTGGGCCGTCGGGATTCCGGACGGAAGCGGCAAGATAGTGTCATCGGTCGACTTCGATGAGGCAAGGCGTGAAAAGGCGGCGGCGGAATGAGGACCGGGCTGCATAGCTGAAGAAAGGACAAAGGATGCTTCCCTTCCTCTCGCTGAACGCGATGGCCGCTCCCAGAGGCGACGGGCTGCACCCCAAGCTTGCCCGCCTGCTCAGGACACGGCTTGCTTCGGCCGCGTCTGGAGTGGTTGTGCTCCGCCAGGCCCGGGATGGCGCCCCGATTCAGGCCGGCCCTAATCCGGTAGGCAAGGCCGATGAAGCGTCGCAACAGGGTGTACTCCGTTTCTGCGCCCGGCAAACCCTCGAAGCTCGGCGTCGGAAGGGTTAGAGATTGCCCGCTCCGCGACCGCGAGTCGGCCGCACGTCCACCTTCATGGAACCGGCCGGTCTTTGTTTTGTTAGGGCCGCAGGAAGCAGTGAACGCTAAGGAGGGCGACATGAGCGCGCCCTTGGCACTGATCGTGGAAGACGAATATCTGATCGCTTCGGACGTGGCGAATGGACTAATGGACGGCGGCTTCGACGTCGCCTGCGTGGCCTCGGAGCGAGCAGCCGAAACCTGGCTGGCCGACCATCGGCCGGATTTGGCCATTATCGATATACAGCTGCTGGACGGCCAGCGAGGCATTGCCGCCAACCGTCTCAAAGCGCTGAATGTGCCCTTCATCGTGCATTCGGGCTATGACCCTGAATTCCAGGCGCCCGCCTTTCACGACGCGCCATATCTGCCGAAGCCGACGTCGATCCAGGATCTGGTCACGCTCGCAATTCAGATGATTGAAGGTCAACCCCGAACTTAAATCCATTCGAATCTCCGTACGCGCCATCGATGACGCAAGTGCCGCCGTAGCCCAAGGCGCGACATAAATTGCGACATCTCGGGAACATTGAAGAAGACTGCTAGTTCGTGTCGATGCAGGCATTTGCTGCACGGTAGCTGTGGGAGATCGGTGGCAACGTCGATCCGGCCGCGCCGCAGTCCCTTTGAGCGGTGCGGACTAGAACCGCAGAGATGAACAGGAGCCGATCATGAAGCACCAGACGCTCAACGAGCTACACTCCGTCGCGGGTATCAGTCCTTTCGCGCCAGCACCGCTCACAACAAGAGCACAGCGGCTGGAGCGCTGGGCGGAACTGCTTGACCAGAATCCCTTACGCTGTCTCGCAGCGCTCGTCGGTACGGAGCACCTTTATCCAGGAGTCCGGGCCGAAGCGCGGGCGGCCGGATCCCCGCTTACTGTCGCATTCGAGGACCCGCTGCTGCGCGCCTCCGGCCTACAATCGGACACTTACGGCGAAGCGAAGAGCTTTTTCCAACTTTCGGATTGGGAATTGCATGAAATCGTTTGCAGCTGCCATGCCGGCGCCACCATGCAAGCCAGTTGGGCTGCCGGGCGCGTCCGCCGGATCGCCGTCGGCAACCGGATTTTGGCTTGGCTGCGAAGCCGCTTCGTGCGTTGACTGTCCAAAAGATATCGATAGGCGATCGCCCACCGCCGTCGCCAGCGGTGCTTCGACCTTAATGCCGCAAACTGATCCCGGCAGCGGTGTTTTCAATTGTGCCGCAAGCCCGATGAGGACGGTTCCGATTGCTGATCGACCTTGTCATCGTGGGGTCGACTAGTCTCCGAAGCAGTCCAGTGTGCGAGCTCGCAGCCTTAGACCATTTATCTACAAGACAGGCACGCAATGACGCCAGCATGAGAGCTCATGAAAAAAAGCGAATGGGTCAGAGACGGAGCGCAGCTCAATGCTGAGCGATCCTGTGGTGGTGATTCTGATGTATTTCGTACTGCCTGTCTGGCTGATTGCTGGATTTGCCGATTGGCTCTGCCATCGGGCGACGCATATCGAATCGACGACTGGAGCCAAGGAATCCCTGATCCATCTGCTGATGTTCGTCGAAGTCGGCATTCCTTTGCTCGCCGCGATGTTCTTGGAGGTTAATGCCTTGATCATCGCCGTGATGATGATCGTTTTTCTCGTCCATGAAGCGACCGCCATATGGGACGTTCGTTACGCGACCACCGCGTGCACGGTAAGCCCGGTCGAACAGCACGTTCACAGTTTCCTCGAGATGATCCCGCTGATGGGGCTGGTCAGCGTGGTTTCGTTGCACTGGGGCCAATTCCTGGCGCTGTTCGGATTTGGGCCAGAGAGGGCTCGCTTCGGCCTCGCCTGGAAGGAGCAGCAACTGCCCGTGGCATATATTGCAACGGTGATGACCGTGATTCTGCTGTTCGAACTGCTTCCTTATGTGGAGGAGTTTTTCAGAGGCCTGCGGGCCAACTCCGGCCGGCTGGTTCCTCCTAAAGCTAGGCGAAACAAAGCAGGTGAGACGGCAACACGCTGAGGAAGTCGCGGTCGCATTGAGGCCGGCATCAACCGCTCTGGTTGATCGAGTGGGGCGAAGGCTGCTGGCCGGGCGCGTGTCTGGAGTCACGAGCCACCCAAGCCCAGACGGCTATCAGTACAAGCACGACTGCTACGGCTGTAGCCCATGCAACGATCCGCGACATCGGAGGTCCTTCCGTTTGAGGGCCGCTAGCCACCCGGCTTGTTTGGGTCCGAGGCTGCGCCGACAGTCGGATCGGGTACAACGGGACCTCGCTCGGCTTCCGAGCCTTCAGATTCGATCTCCTGAACCGCCTGATCCCAATGCTCCTGTTGCCGCCCTTCCGGTCGTCCCTCCCGCTCCCAGATTTCGTGGGCGCGACGTCTGATGCGTTCTTCCCTGTCCATAGCTGCTTGCTCCACGCGCCTGACCCGCCGCTTACTGGCGCCTAATTGAGAAGCTACGTGTTTGTTCCATCGGATACGACTGGGTACAGATCGCCCCGCCGAGGAACGCTCTTGCGATGATCTTGTTATCCTTCAGATCACCCGGAGGAAGCCATGAGCAAGGAAGATAATCGCCGCGAGACCGGTGCCAGGAAGTACCCGCCTAACTCCGATCCAGACCCTTCAGACCAGTTTTCGCAGGACGCGGCCAACAACGAAAAGCCGCAGGATCGATTTGGCCTCACCCGCAAGCAGGGCGAGGTGGAAGACGAGACCTTGCAGTCCGAAAGCCAAAATCCGCCGGGGCGGGCTACACCCAGTCCGGCCACCGAAAAAAGTTCCGGAGCCGGCCCAGCGGTCGCCGAGCGTTCGAAGGATGCAAAAGCGCCCAAGGGCGGCCGCCAGCAGGGCGCTTATGTGAAAAAATCGTAGTGCTCGCCTGCCGCATTACTTATTCGTCCGCACCTTTTGCCGCGGGTTGATTCCGCCGGTATCGGTGGTGTCGTTCTCGACGTCGCCTTCGACCGTGTTCTCGCCTCGCTCCAGTTCGTCGCCTTCCTTGAAGGTGCCCTTGGACGTTCCGATGCCGGGGTCGCTGCCGATATCGGCGTCGCTAGGTTTTTTCGATTTCGGGTGTTGGTTTTTGATCATGGCCGTTCCTCGCTGCACATGCTTGACGAACCGGGAGATGCGCCGAAGGTTCCGCAGCGGCCCGAAGTCGGACGCATCCATTGAGCTGGACGCCGAAGGGTAGGCCTCTGGGACGCCCTTCGCAGTATGCTCCGGCCCGAGTCGAGCATGTTCATCCTCAGCAAAAATTTGGAATCGCAAGCGGCTGCGGCAACCTCATTTCTCGGCCTCCATCATCGTCTTGGCAGGCTCCCGCGCGACGTTCTCCTCAATTCGCTCGCGCCCCGGGGTCTTTGGCAGCGCCTTGCGGAAATTCTTGGCGTAATCGGGCGGCATCTTCGGCGGCATCATCGGCTCATATGCATCGACGAGCGCCTGGATGACGACCGGCCCATCGGCGGCGAAGGCTTGCTCGAGAATGCGCTCGACCTCGTCGGCCCGCTCGATGCTGAAACCTTTGCCACCCATCGCCTCGGCGGCTTTGGCAAAGTCGATCGGCTGCAATTCGCAGCCGAATTGCGGATTACCGAGAAACATCATCTGCTCCCAGGCGATCTGGTTCAGCATGTTGTTCTTGATGACCAGCAGCTTTAGCGGAATGCCATAGCGCACGGCTGTCGAGAACTCACCGAGCTGCATGGCAAAGCCGCCGTCCCCCACTATTGCAGCGATCGGCCTGCCGGGAAATGCAATGCCGGCGGCTATCGCGTAGCTCAGGCCGCAGGCCATGGACGCCAGCGCGCCGGAGACGCCGAAGGCCTGGCCGTCGTGGAGGTCGACATGGCGCGCGGCAAGTTCGGTATTCTGACCGGAGTCGGCAGCCAATATCGTGTTGTCGGCCAGCCGTTCGCCGAATGCGCGGGCGATCAGTTGCGGTTTAAGCGGATGGCCTTCGCCGTCCTCGGACTGACGCATCATCGCCCGCCATTCCTGCATCGCGGTTCGCGCCGCGGCGAGGAAAGCGCCGTCGGCCTTCGGCGTGAGCCTGCGGTTAAGTGCACGAAGCGTTTCCGCTGCATCTCCAACCAGGCCGGCCTCGACAGGGAACCGCAAACCGATACGCTGCGCGTCGCAGTCTATCTGAACGCCGCGCGCCTGCCCCGGCTTCGGATAATATTCGATGTAAGGAAACGTCGAGCCGACGATGAGAACGGCATCGCAGGTTTCCATTGCTTCCTGCGACGGCAAGGTCCCCAGGATGCCGATGCCGCCAGTGGTGTAGGGGTGGTCGTCCGGGAGCACGGCTTTGCCGAGCAGCGCCTTGATGATCGGCGCCTGCAGCAGTCCTGCGGTTTCCTCGAGCTCGGACGCGGCTCCCATCGCGCCGCGTCCCGCGAGGATGGCCACGCGCTTAG
Organism: Mesorhizobium sp. WSM4906; assembly: GCF_029674625.1. Taxonomy (NCBI): domain Bacteria; kingdom Pseudomonadati; phylum Pseudomonadota; class Alphaproteobacteria; order Hyphomicrobiales; family Phyllobacteriaceae; genus Mesorhizobium; species Mesorhizobium sp. WSM4906. The sequence goes on along the minus strand of NZ_CP121355.1, from coordinate 5,664,753 downwards.
CGCCGTTCAGGATGGCTGCTGCCTTGTTCAATTCCTCTTCGTCGGCGACGCAATGAGGAACGAACATGTCTTGCGGCGTATGCGCCGGGCGGTTGCGCTTTGAACGCTTGGCCGCTTCGGAAGGCTGCTGCTGGATATCGCTGGCGATCGAAAGATGGGCGACACCCCTTCGGGCAAGCGCGGTGCGGCAGGCAAGGCTTGCCACGTTCTCCATATGCGCCGCATCCGAAACCTGGACGTTGTAGACGGCGACATCATTGAAGACACGGGTGAGGTCGACATCCTGCTGCGTGAATGTCTCGATGAGATCATGGAACTGCATCCCGGTAATTGCGAGCACTGGAGCCTGATCCAACTTGGCGTCATAGAGCCCGGTCAGAAGGTGGGCACCGCCGGGTCCGGACGTCGCAAGGCATACGCCAAGCTTTCCGGTCCATTTGGCATAGGCGCAGGCCATGAACGCAGCGGATTCCTCATGACGCACCTGGATAAAGGAAATTCGGTCCTGCTTTTTCCGCAGCGCCTCCATGATGCCGTTGATGCCGTCGCCAGGCAGGCCGAATATGACCCCGACGTTCCAATCAATTAGAGTATCGACGAGAATTTCCGCTGCATTTGGCATGGCAAGGCTCCGCTGAATGCCCCCGAACCAGCAGGTCGGCAGTTGGTTCCCTTAGTCACGCAACCCTGCGATCGGCGTTTGGAACAATCCGTCCGCATTGGGTTGTGCTGCGTGGCAAAGCCGTATCGTATGGCAGTCCGAGGCTTCGCGAGCATTTCATGAATAGGCTTTCCTTCTGCGACACACCGCTTCTGCGGGTTGCCTATCTAGCCGGTGGCCCAGAGGACGGTCCGCCCGTCCTGCTTCTTCATGGTTGGCCGGATGACGCAACCACCTTTGCGGATGTAGCACCGGTTCTTCAGGTCGCCGGGTTCCGCACCTTCGCACCCTGGCTGCGTGGATTCGGGCAAACCGCTTTCCATTCCAAGGAGACGATGCGCTCCGGCGAGATCGCTGCGATGGCGCAGGACGCGCTCGATCTGGCTGACGCGCTGGGCATCAGACGCTTCGCTGTCGTCGGTCACGATTGGGGTGCCCGGATTGCTTATTTGCTGGCCTCGGTTTTTCCCGAGAGGATCACATGTTGCGCGGCGATGTCGTTGGGATGGCAGCCCGGCGCAGCCGCGACGCCGCCCTTGGAACAGGCAAGGGCATTTTGGTACCAGTGGTTCATGGCGACGAACCGCGGCGAGGAAATTGTCCGCCAGGACGGTCGCGCGTTCGCACGCTTCCAGTGGGAGAGCTGGAGCCCTCCCGGATGGTTTGACGACGTGCTTTTCGACAAGGTGGCGATATCCTTCGAAAATCCTGACTGGGCCGACGTGACGCTGCATTCCTACCGCGTCCGGTGGGGTGAGGCGGAGCCTGATCCGCGCTACGCAGAACTGGCCCGCAGACAGATCGCCGCTAAGACCATCTCGGTGCCGACGCTGACACTCCATGGCGAGGACGATCATGTTGTACTCGCCAAAAGTTCGGAAGGTAAAGAGCGCCATTTTATCGCCGGCTATGACCGTCGGCTTCTCCCTGGCGTCGGTCATTTCCCAGCGCGTGAGGCACCAAGGCAGGTAGGCGAAATGCTAGAGGAGTTTTTGATTGCTTCGAGCCAATAATGCTCGAGAGAATAGGTGCCCGCCAAAGGTCCGAACCTCCGAATAGCCGTGATATCCGGGCTCATCTCGAGCCCGCCGTGACCCATTGTTGCCTGCCGCAACAGGGCTTAAACGACCCGCCGGGAACGAGCCAACCCGACACGGATTGAGTCTTACTCGCTGACGAGGAGAGCGGCGGGAATGGGTTCAAGATCGGAAAGGATTCGCTATGAGCGAGCCATTGAAAACCACAAATCACGAGGTGATCCGGGCGTGGATTGAAGCCCGCGGAGGCAGACCTGCGGTCGCGCGGACTGCAGGACAGGGCGCGATGCTGCGTGTGGACTTCGGTGAGCGCGAAGACGATCTGGAACCCGTCGGATGGGAAGAGTTCTTCACCATTCTGGACGATAACGAGCTTGCCTTCCTGCATCAGGATATAACCCCGGAGGGTGTCCCTAGCCGTTTCAACAAATTCGTCGAGCGCGGATGACCGAACGGCCAGGCGCTGAGGCGAACGCACTCGCTCCCCTGAAGCTCATTGATTGCCTGGCGTTTTGTTGCTGTCTTGCGGGTTCTTGTTTATGCCGGCCGCCGGAGAAGTATCTTGCGGCGCGTTACCACCCTGGTTCTGCTCGGGCGTGCGCTTCAGCGGTGCCGTAGGCCAGCCTCGTTCGACGTAGATAAACGCCCCGTAGCACGCCAGCAGGACCACGACAGTCAGTATGAGGGGCCACAGCACTCGTTTCGCCGACCCTATTTGCTCTGCTGGCGGTAATCGCCGGCCGCCGGGTCAAATCGTGTCCAGCCGTCTGCTTGGTATTCGTTCCGTCGCGCGGTGACATCCACGGATCTGGAGTCGTTGAGGATCGCTTGTGCCTGCGGAGCGAGGTCGTCCTCGACGCGAGCCGTGACTAGCGTGCCGCCGCGGCGAACGCCTTCGGCATAAACATGGGCATCGCGTTCCGACACATCGGCACCATCCATAAGGCTGCCGATGATGCCGCCGGCCGCTCCACCCACGACGGCTCCGGCGGCCGCGCCCGCGGCGGTCGCCGCCAGCCAACCGGCCGCGGCAACTGGGCCGACGCCAGGTATCGCCATGGCGCCGAGACCGGTCGCCAAGCCACCGGCGCCCCCCACGACCGCCCCGATGCCGGCTCCGCTGGCCGCATCTTCCGCCGCAGTGGAATGCCGGCCATCGGCATTGTTTGCGATGATGCTGAGATTGGATGTCGGCACGCCCATGGATTCCAGTTCCCCCACGGCATCGGCGGCATCGTCATAATCGTCGAACAGCGCGGTGATCGTTTGCATCTTGGTGACTCCTGTAATGATTACTGCTGGCCGGCAAAGACGTTGCCCTGATAGTCGAGCGCGACGGAGATGCTCTTGCCGTCCTTCTTCGCCTGACCGCGCCAGATGCCCTGGCCGTCCTTGGCGAGTGACGAGATGTCGGTGTAGCCGGCGTCTTGGATGCGGTTTTTTGCCTGGGATTCGGTGAAGCTGTTGGCGCCCGGAACCGGCGCAGGCGGCTTGGGTGTCGATGCCGACTTGACCGCCGGCATGGCTGCATTCGCTGCCGCGATCTTCTCGATCATATCCTGGTGCATCTTTAGGGTCGGCAGAGTTTCCGCCGCGAACGCCTTAAGACGGGGGTTGTCGCCATCCTTGGCATAGGACTGGAAGAGATTGACCGCATCGGCGTGCGCACTGCGCTGCATCTCGACGTAAGGTTGGTCAAAACCTGTCGTGGTGTTCTGCAGTTTTTCCACGTCGCCTTTACGCGCGGCGTCGAGCTCAGCCGGCACCTGCAGCTTCTGCTCCGTGGCGAGCTTTTTCAGCTTCTCATTCGCTGCGCCATGATCGGCAACCATTTTCTCAGCAAAATTCTTGACCTGCCGGTCCTTGGCCCTGTCCTGGGCGAGCTTGCTCGAATCCACCTCGAACAATCCGCCGACGGCGGCCTTGTTGACAAAGGTCTGCGCGTTGTCGGCAGCGGCTGCCGGAAAAGCCAGCGAGACTATGGCAAAGGCCACCAGCCCAAGAAGTGTCCGCGCGTTCATGATTGAAGCTCCTCTCTCGATGGACTGGAGCCGAACAACCGTCTCACGGCTTTGTTCCAATGGCAGCCGCGCGCAGTTCGCGCGTCGACTGCCGGGAGGAGTAAGCGATGGTCGAGCGGCGCAAGCGTCCGGACCGTAGGGAGAAGCTTGAGAGCACCGGCCACGCTCGACCGTTATAAAAGACAGATCCTGAATATCGGTCAGCTCTTCGCGATAACGTGACAACGTTACAGTTGGATAGTCCCTTGTCCGGGGGAACATGCGTTGGCGATCGAAGTTAGCTCTTGATGGCGAAAGCCCCATTCTCAGCGCTCCGTACGATAGCCGGGAATGCCTCTTCCGCCGAGAGCAGGATCAACTGCCGAGGCGTCGCGCCTTGATAACGACCTACTTCCTTTCGCTTTCGGCTTCGGCCTGCGAACGGCTCGGCCCATAACTTCGGAATGCACTCGATCCTATGGAGGTTCTTGGGATCGATGCGTGCGCAATCGTGGAGCATGTGTCATGACACTGGATACGCAACGCAAGATAGTCGACATAATCGCCGACGGGCTGATCCGGCACGACGTCGAGTTCATTCTGGGACAAAGCGTTCCGACCGCGCTGGCGCTCGCCTGTGAAGACCGTGGTATCCGCAACATCACGTATCGCCAGGAGAATACGGGCGGGGCGATCGCGGACGGTTACGCTCGCGTCTCCTGCCGAGTGCCGGTGATGATCTGCCAAAACGGACCGGCCGCGACGCTCGCCGTCGCCCCCTTCGGCGAAGCCATGAAGGCGGGCACGCCCATTGTCGCCATTATGCAGGAAGTGGACCGTGCGCACATCGGCAAGAACGCTTTTCAGGAATATGATCATAGAGCGCTGTTCGGCCCGGTTACCAAGTGGTTTCACCTCTTGGAGAGTGTGGACGGGGTCGAGGATCATCTCGATCGAGCTTTCATTGCGGCCGCCAGCGGCAAACCCGGACCCGCGGTGCTGATGTTGCCCACCGATCTGCACGAGGCCCGTGGTGGCAAGCCGGGGCGGCGCGAATTGCGGCTCGGGAATTCGCCGCTCGATCGGCCGCGCCCTGACGACCGCATGATCGCCGAAGCGGCGGCACTCATCGACAATGCCCGATTTCCCGTGGTGATCGCCGGTGGTGGGGTGCACGGTTCAGGCGCGGGCGAGGCGCTGCTCCGCTTCGCCGAGAAAGCCGCCGCGCCGGTCGCCACGACGAACATGGGAAAGGGCGCGATTCCCGAGACGCATCCGCTCGCCATGGGCGTGATAGGCAACCTCACTGGCCCGGGTGGGCTTGGGAGCCAAACCAAGCCACTCGTACAGCAATCGGACCTTGTGCTGCTGGTCGGCAATCGCACCAATGAGGACGGCACCGACCGCTGGTCGCTTATCTCTGGAAGCGCACGGGTGCTCCATATCGACATCGATCCGCAGGAGATCGGCCGCAACTACGAAGCGGTGCGGCTCGTCGGAGACGCTCGCGCAACTCTTGATGCGCTCACAGATGCGCTCGGCGGCCACACCCGAGATCGTGACTCCATCGAGCGTCGTGTGGCAGGTTCTTGGGAAGCATTCGAGCGTGAACGTGCGCCCTTCCTGGCCGACGCTGAGCCGATCCGTGCGGAACGCGTCCTCGCGGCGATACAGAAGCGACTAGGGCCCCAGACTGTGGTGGCGGCGGATGCCAGCTACTCGTCGAACTGGGTTGCCGGTCAGCTTCGCACACGCCGTCCGACGACGCGGGTAATCTCGCCACGCGGACTTGCCGGCCTCGGGTGGGGTCTGCCGCTCGCGCTAGGCGCCAAATTGGCGCGTCCCGATGCGGACGTCTTTTGCGTCGTTGGCGATGGCGGCTTCGCCCATGCTTGGGCGGAGATCGAAACGGCCGTGCGAATCGGAATCAAGGTGACCGTCGTGGTGCTCAACAACGGCGTTCTCGGTTATCAGAAGGATGCCGAAACGGCCAAGTTCGGCCGCTACACCGCAGCCGGGCATCTCAGTAGCGTAGACCACGCCGCCATCGCGCGCGCCTGCGGCGCTTATGGTGTGCGCGTTGAACGAGCGCGCGACCTTGAAACCGCCTTCGATTGCGCGGCGAAGTCGGAGACCGTGGCACTGCTCGATGTGTTGACGGATCCCGGCGGACATCCGCCGATCGCGCTCTACGATGGGATCTTGGACCGTCTGGAGAACGGACGCGTCGTCCAGGAGCCCGTGCCATAGAGGCATGCGCCTACAAGATCTGTCTTTGATTGGCGCATCCGAGCTCGGTGGCGTCCAGGAAAGCCGCTGGTACCGAAACGCGCCGCTGGTGCAGCCAGCTACAGCTCTGCCGTGTCCGGAGCTTGCGCTCATTCCGGTGACACCCAGCCGCAGAGTTTGCCAGCGTCGGCCGCGCCGGCATGGAACAAAAATGGCAACGCACTATTCGACTTCAGATGTACGAGACGTTTGGATGGCTGGCAAGCAAGGCGCCCCTTATCTCCGCGTTTGCCAGCATAGGCATGCTTGTGATCTGGTCCATCTATCTGCACATCTTCTGGCGAAGTCACCAGCGACGAAGAACGCCCAAACTGTTGATCAACTGGGGTGAAGGGCGGGAGCTATCGGCGCGATGCTTCGTCACCAACATGAGCGAAGGCGCGGTCTTTATTCAAAGCGTGATGGTCGATCTGGGAGCACCGCTCGGCCGACATCGGATATTCATCTCAGACGCCGAAGATCTCAGGAATTCCAAGCGACCGTCTGGCTGGAAATACACGACGCGCCAGGGCCCGCTTGGCACCGGAGAACTCATCGACATGGGAAGCTTCGAAGGCATTCTTGACTACGCGCTCCATGAAGAGACCGGTGACGAGAACTTCGGCGGAGCAAGCTTGAGCCAGAAAATCCATCAGTTCGAAATTACGATCATTGGAATGTACGGTTCGGAGGACACTTTGATTGGAGCGTCACGCCGGTTTGAGATCGTCCACAACCGCGGCAGAGCCTGCTTGCGATCCGCGACCGTGGAGACGCACCAAATAGTGTCATCCCGAGAGCGAAAACAGCTGGCCAGGGAACTTGCAGCCTGTGAGTGGCATCGACAGTAGAGCTATCGGTCGGTCAAGGTCGCAGCTCGCCTGAGCGCATGTAGGCAACCTGGAGATTGGAACGTTTGTCGGCCTCACCGGTTAGCCAAAGACCGGCAACGAAGCTCCAAGAGTATCGTCAAATCAGGAAGGGGCGGCCATGTTCGGAACCGATTTATGGACGTTCGCGGTGATTGGCGGACCGGTCATACTTTTGCTTGTGATTGTCTACGCGCTTGCCGCCCGCCGCAATAAGCGTCCGGTCGAACGGCGCGAGAGCGACCGGGCGACCGAGCGCCTGTATCGCGAGCAAAAGGACTAGTGCGTCAGAATAGCTGTCTGCCAAGCCACTGTTTTACGCAATTCGGAGGGGGCGAGCACAGCGCCCTTTCTGATTTTCGGCATTGGTGGGGCTTGCCGAGTCATCTCGCACATCTCCGACGGAGGAACACGACAGGGCTGCCGACTGTTATCGAACCAGGCGGACAAGGTCCGAAATCGGAGCAGCGGTTCATGACCAATGACGAGATGCAGGGTCTGCCGGCATCGCTTCCCGTGATTGATGCGAAAGCCGAGCCGACGTTGAAAAGCGCCGAGGCGGAAGCTTTCTACACGCATGCAATCCGTGAGCTCGCTGCCACCGACATTCCCTTCCTCGTCGCGGGAACCTACGCCGTGAGTGCCTATACCGGCGTCGCTCGCCAAACCAAGGACTTGGACATCTTTTGCAAGGCGGGGGACTGCGCACGCATACTCGCTCATTTCAAGGATCTCGGCCATGCGGTCGAGATCCGGGATGATCGGTGGCTTGGCAAGGTCTTCGAGGGAAAGCACTTTTTCGACGTGATCTTCGCGTCGGCAAGCAGCACGATGCAAGTCGGGGACCAGTGGCTGGAGCATGCCCGTCAGGTCGAGCTTCTGGGTAGCCGGGTGAGGATCATCGGCCCGACGGAGCTCATCTGGTCGAAATGCTTCATCCAGGACAGAGGCCGCCACGACGGAGCCGACATCGCCCACACCATCCTCAAGGCGCATGATCAGATCGACTGGCAAAGGCTGCTTTCCTATCTCGATATCCATTGGGAAGTGCTGCTCATGCAATTGCTCAGCTTCCGATGGATTTATCCCAGCGAGCGGGATCGCGTTCCCGACTGGCTGCTTGACGAACTGCTCGCCCGCCTTGCGCGACAAAGGCAGTTGCCGTCACCCAGAATGAAGATCTGCCGCGGCCGGCTGCTGTCGCAGGTCGACTATGAGATCGACGTCAAGGAATGGGGGTTTGCCGGCGTCGGCGGTGTTGGAGAAATGCGCGATGCCTGAGCGAACTCAACCGGCGAAACCGAACGACAACGGGCTCATCAAGGTCGCCGCCATGGGCGACCTGCATGTCCAGGAGGATGCCCAGACCTCCTACCGCGACCTCTTCGGCGAGATATCGCGCGAAGCCGACGTCCTGGTTCTTCCAGGCGACCTCACCAATCTCGGAAAACCGCGTGAGGCGGAACTTCTCGCCGAGGATCTGCGCGCGTGCTCGATTCCCGTTGTCGCGGTTCTCGGCAACCATGACTACGAATCCGGCTGTGTCGAGCAGATCGCTGGAACGCTCCGACAGGCGGGGATCCATCTTCTCGATGGCAAGGCAGTAGAACTGAACGATGTCGGCTTCGTCGGCGTGAAGGGTTTTGTCGGGGGGTTCGGTCCAAGGATGCTCGGCTCCTTCGGCGAGCCGGCCATCAAGGCCATGGTGGCAGAGAGCGTCAACGAGGCAATGCGGCTCGAGAATGCCATGCGGCAGGTCCGCGCCAAGCGCACGCTCGTCGTCCTCCACTACGCCCCGGTGCTGGAGACCGTGGCGGGAGAGCCGCCGGAAATTTTTCCGTTCCTCGGCTCCTCGCGCCTGGCCGAAACGATCGATCGCTTCAAGGTGAGCGCCGTGGTGCACGGGCATGCCCATCGCGGTTCGTACGAAGGGCAGACCCCCGGCGGGGCAAGGGTCTACAACGTCGCCATGCATGTTGCGAAGCCGACAGGCCGTCCCTACGCGCTGCTCGAAATCTAAGCCACAGCGTCGCGGACTGGGTGTGGGGTTTCGGAACCATGCTTGTGGACATGAGTTGTGCCGGATATCAACGGAATTAGCTTCGATGCCCCATCCCAGACAACCCGATCCGGATCGCGATACGCCGATGCCCGCCCCAAGTTGGAAGCCGGAGCCGGTAAAGGAGCCGGATCCGGATGAACTGCCCGGCGAGGCGCCGCGACCCAATCCGGACGAAAATGACGCCCCGCCGGTGCGTGCTAAGCGTGGCCGGACGGCGGAGTGAGGTCGATGGCAGCGCCGCGCGCCGTCTGGAAAGGCTTCATGAAGGTCGGTTCGGTCTCCTGTGGCGTCAAGATCGTTGCCGCCACCAGCGAGACGTCGAAAATCCATTTCAGGATATTGAACCGGAAGGACGGCCTGCCGGTGAAAAGTGCCTATGTCGATGAGGAGACCGGCGAAACGGTGGAAGCCGAGGGCCAGGTCAAAGGTCTCGAGACCGGCAAGAACGAATTTATTCAGATCGAGCCCGACGAGATCAAGGCGCTGAAACTGACCTCCCAACATACGTTAGAGATCGACGAGTTCGTGCCGGTCTCCGAGATCGACACGCGCTATCTCGAAAAGCCTTATTACCTCATCCCTGCGGACAAAGCCTCAGCCGAGGCGTTCAACGTCCTTCGAGAAGCCATGAAGAACAAACGGGTGGCGGCGCGATCCTGTGTCGTCCTCTTCCAGCGTGGCCGCGAGGTTATCATCCAGCCATTCGGCAAGGGCATGCTTCTCACCGAGCTGCGGAATCACAATGAAATGGTTTCGGAAGCAACCGTATTCGAAGGGCTGAAGAAGCAGGGCTACGACCCGGATCTGCTCGAGATCGCCAGCCTGTTGATCGACAAGAAAGCGACCAAGTTCGATCCTTCGAAGTTCGAGGACACATATGAAGATGCCTTGATCGCCATGATCGATGCCAAGCGCAAAGGCAAGAAGCTGCCCAAGGCCGCGCCGACGCCGCGTGAGAATGTCATCGATCTGGCCGACGTCCTGCGCAAAAGTCTTGCCAAGGAGGGCATCACGGCAAAATCGGGCAAGCAGAAAAAGCGCAAGTCGGCTTGAGGTCGGGAAAGCCGCCGTGCGATTTACGCGATCTGCTCGAACGTGCATTGACGCGGCGACTTGTCGGGGCGCCAGCGCACCAGCCTCGTTCCATGCGGGAAGCGCTCGCCGGTGACTTGGTCGAAGCGGACCTCCACCACCAGTTCCGGCCGCACCGGTTCCCATTTTCCGCGGCGCTCCGTGCTCCAGCGGCTCGGGCTACCTGGTGCCTTGCCGGTGAAGCCGGGCCGCCGCGCAGCGCCTCAAGCGTATCAGTCAGCGCTGCCCGTTCGTCATTGGCAATGGTCGAAGTGAAGCCGACATGGTCGAGCTGGCCGCGCTCGTTGTAGAGGCCAAGCAGCAACGAGCCGACCTGGCGCTTGCTGTTCAGGTAGCGGAAGCCGCCAACCACGCAGTCAGCCGTGCGCAGCTGCTTGACCTTGATCATGGCGCGTTCACCCGGCCGATAAGGATCGGCCAACGCCTTGGCGACGACTCCGTCGGTCGAGCCAAGAACGGCGCCCGTCAACCATTGCTTGGCGGTTGCGAGGTTAGTCGTAGACCGCGAAAGCCGCAGCGCGGCATTCTTCGCTTTGGCCACGAAGTCGTCGATCGCTAGACGGCGTTCGGACAAGGGGATTTCGAGCAATATCCTGCCTCCCGGCGCGGCCAGGGCATCGAAGAGGATCAACCGAGCAGGCGTGTCTACGCTCAGCATACGGATACGGCTCTCAGCCGGATGAAGCCGCATCTGCAGCGCGTCGAACGAGGCTTGGCCATCGATCTCGATCACGATCTCGCCGTCGACGACGAAATGCTTTGCTGCGAGATCTCGCAGCATCGTTGTCAATTCGGGAAAATAGCGGCCGAGCGGCTTGCCGGACTTGGCTCGAAGTTCGACGGTTTCGCGGCCTTTGAAAGCCAAGCAGCGAAACCCGTTCTATTTCGGCTCGTACTGCCAAGGGCCTTCCGGCAGCGCGTCCGCGGTTCGCGCCTCCATCGGCGGCGTCTCCAACGGCAGTAGATAGCCGTTGCGCGACGCCGCCGTTGGAGCAGAAATTCGAACAGTCTCCATCTTGCTTCAACGTGCGACCGGAGGCCGTGGTTTCCGACCGACGGAACGAGGTGCATAGCGGAACGTTACATCGGCACGATTCAGGAGTGTCGAGCCGACCTCAGTGCGCCAGCCTTGCGTCATCACATCGTACACGAACTCTCGTCGGGAGTTCTGATGTCGGTTTCCGGCTTGAGCTATGGTCCTCTTGGCGATCGCTGCGCGCATCTGTGCGTCGACATGCAAAGATTGTTTGCCGAGCCGTCGGAATGGGCGACGCCATGGATCACACGCGTCCTTCCCAGGATCGTGGATCTCGCCGAAAGGAAAGCCGACCAGACCATCTTCACGCGCTTCGTCCCAGCAGAACGGCCAGGCAAGGGTGCTGGCACCTGGAGGCGCTATTATGAGCGCTGGGCGTCGATGACGATCGAGAATGTCGGCCCGCAGATGATCGACCTGCTGCCACCGCTGCCATCGTTTTGTCCACCGGCGCAGGTGATCGACAAACACATCTATTCGCCTTGGCCGGAAGGCAGGCTGCAAGGTGTGCTTGCGGCACGCCAAACCGACACACTGGTGGTCACCGGCGGTGAAACCGATGTTTGCGTCCTTGCAACGGTGCTTGGCGCGATCGACATCGGCTATCGCGTCGTGCTGGTTACCGATGCACTTTGCAGCTCCTCCGACGCCACGCACGACGCACTGATGACCGTCTACCACCAGCGCTTCGCGCAACAGGTCGAGACCGTCGAGATGGAGACGGTTCTCGCGGCCTGGACCTGAACGTTATGCGACGATTCTCACCGGCACCGATTTCGCAGCCGGCACGTGCGCTTTATGGGCCCGATGCCACAGCGGTATCAAAGGATTGAGTTCGGGATAATAGCCGGCGCAGTTGCCACTTGGTATCGAATAGGGGGTCACTCGCAGGCCTCTTACCCGCCGCTCGACGCCATCATCGGTATGCGCCTCGAGAGCGACTTCCTGCCCCGCGCTGAGTCCCATCCGCCGGATGTCTTCCTCGTTCATCAACAGGACCATTCGCGTTCCGATGATGCCGCGCAATCGGTCGCGATAGCCATAGACGGTCGTGTTGAACTGGTCGTTCGACCGTACTGTGATCAGGGTCAGCACATCCTCGCCGGAAACATCGATGTCCGGATCGTTTTCCAGCGTGGTGGGCAGCTTGAAATTCGCCATCTTGTTCGGCGTCTCCCAAACGCGCTCCGACGCCTTGATGTCGCGACGGAATCCGCCCGGCGTGAGGAAGCGTTTGTTGAAGTCCTTGAAATGCGCCGGGAAGCAGCGTTCGATCTCGTCGCGGATGCGGGCATAGTTCGCGACCCAGTCGTCCCACGGGATCGAGCTCTTACCGGCGACGGTCGCCTTGGCGAGTTCCGCGACAATGCTCGGCTCGGACATGAGGTGCTCGCTCGGCTTTGGCCGCGATCCGAAAGAGCCGTGGATGCAGGCGGTCGAGTCCTCCATCGAAAGCCATTGCGGCCCGCTGGCCTGATCATCTTTCTCCAGCCGCGACAGGCATGGCAGCAGATATGTGGTTTTCCCAGTAATCAGATGGCTGCGATTGAGCTTGGTCGCGATCTCGACATGCAGGTCGAGATCCCGCCACGCCTTCTCAACCAGTCCGGTTTCCGGTACGGCTCGCACGAAATTGCCCCCGAGCCCGACGAACCCGTGAACCCGCCCGTCGATCACGCCCTCGCAGGTCTCGACCGTATCGAGCCCTTTTTCCCGCGGCGGCTCGAAGCCGTAGAACTCCCGGAATTTGTCGAGCGGAACGAGCTCCGGCTTTTCGGAAATACCGACCGTGCGCTGTCCCTGCACGTTGGAGTGTCCGCGCAACGGCGATATGCCGGCTCCGGGCTTGCCGACATTGCCGCGCATGAGCAGGAGGTTGCATAGCATCTGCACATTCTCTGTGCCGTGGCGGTGCTGGGTAAGCCCCATGCCGTAATTGCCGATGACCGCATTGGCCAAGCTGTATACTTCAGCGACATGTTCGAGATCTGCTCGCGAGATGCCAGAACGCCGAACGATGTCTTCCCAATCGGTGGCCCGCAGATAGGCTTCGAACTCGACAAAGCCGGATGTGTGCTCCTCGATGAAAGCGGTGTCGAGGACGCGTTTTCCGCGCTCTCGGGCTGCGTCATCGAGCGCCAGCACCGCCTTAGCGATACCAGTCATGGCCGCAATATCCCCGCCTGCCCGGATCTGGAAAAAGTCGCTCGACATTTTCGTGCCCGGGCCCGGCGACAGCATCTCGACCGGGTTCTGCGGGTTCTTGAATCTCACCAGACCGCGCTCACGCAGAGGGTTGAAGGTGATCACCGGAACACCGCGCTGGCGAGCGTCCTCGATTGGGTGCAACAAACGCGGCGCGGTGACGCCGGTATTGTGGCCGAAGAAGAACATCATGTCGGATTTGGCGAAGTCCTCCAATTGCACCGTGCCCACGGGAGAGCCGATCGATTCCGGTAGGCCGACCGACGTCGACTCGTGACACATGTTCGAGGAATCGGGCAGGTTCGAAGAGCCGTAGACGCGGGCGAAGAGCTGATACATGAACGAAGCTTCGAGCGAGGCGCGTCCGGAGGTGTAAAAGACCACGGACTTCGGGTCGAGGCGTCTGAGTTGAGCGCCTATTTCGCCGAACGCGTCCGGCCAGGCTACGGGTTCGTATTTGTCGGAGGCGCGGTTGTAGCGCATTGGCTCCGTCAGGCGTCCCTGTTTCTCCAGATCGTGATCCGGCCAGTCCAGGAGTTCGGTCAGGGTATGTGCGGCAAAGAAGGACTGCTCGCAGCGTCTGCTGGTCTGCTCCCACATCGTTGCCTTGGCGCCGTTCTCGCAGAACTCGAAAGGCCGCGGCTCGGCCGGCTTCGCCCATGAGCAGGAGACGCACATGTAGCCGTCCGCCTTGTTCTGCTTCAGCAACGTGCTCCATATGTCGGACAGCAGCAGCCCCTGGTCCCGCGCGTTGCGGATCAGAGATTTGAGCGAGCCCCATCCGCCGGTCGGATGATTGTATTTCTTGATCTCGACGTGATCGGTGACAGCAGGTTCCATCTCGGTCGTCCAAAAGAGGAAAGCAGAAGGAAAACCGCAACGAGACGCAGTTGTTCCGCTTTGCCCTCACAACGTCCTCATGCCTCATCGATGGCCGCCTTATCACTCCGGTGCAATGCCGATGTGCCGAAAAAGCCGTCTGTTGGACCAGGACCTGGTGCGTCCCTGCCAGCAAATCATGCGCTCAGACCGAGATGAGATCGAGCGGATGGAGCTGTCGCAGGGCCGTGGAGTCCTGCGGTCACCGCAGAAGTGGAGAACAACGACCAGCTGCTGACTCCACACGGAACCGTAATCTTCTCCGCAACTGAGCAAGGGCAGGAAGCATACGATGACGAAATCAGCAAAACGGGAAAAAAATCGAAAGCCGAAACCCGAAACCCTTTAACTCTAAACCAATGGACAAGCCGCCGCGAGACACGCGTGAAAATCCGGCACCGAATCCGGACGGTCCAAGCGAACTACCCGATACCAGCACGCGAGAGGAGGTCGAAACAATCAGGCCTAATTTGAAGCGCTAGCTGAGACCGGCGAGCATTATTGCTAGGCGCGATGCTTTGAGGAAGCCTATAGTCACTAGCGACACCGAGTAGTCCGGCAGTCCCGTCGAGTGAACATCGCCGCGCCCGGCCCTCAAGTCCGGCGCAAGTGCTGACGTTCCTACGGGTGCTCTGTTTGCCATGCACGCTTTTGGCGGCAGAGCAACTTCAATGGCAAGTTCGTGCCGACGTAGCGGAGACCATCCGGGCAGTGCCGTATCCAGGCTACCAAATACCGCGCCAACCTAAACTCTTGCCTGTTTCTGTGGGGATGTCTGTGGGGTGGGCGATCTCAGAATCGCCTAAGACATTGTTTTTCTGGTCGGAGTGGCAGGATTTGAACCTGCGACCCCATCGTCCCGAACGATGTGCGCTACCAGACTGCGCTACACTCCGTGACCAGACGGCGGGCTTATAGCCGCCACTTTCCGATCCTGCAAGCGCCAATGGCTGCGCTAGTGTCGCATTTCGTCGGCTTTCACCAAGGTTGTCTGGAAGGCATGGATTTAACCGCCGGATAAAGACCGGCTTAAAGGCTTTTGTGATAGGCCGCAGGTCAATAGACAGCATTTCGACCCGTTGGAGTTTCAACTCTTGACCCTGACGATCGTTGGCGAAGCCCGACCCAACAGCTTCGAGTTCGAGACCTCGGCGCTGATCAAGGCGTCGGGCTTTCGCGAATATGACGCGCGATGGTGGTTCGGCCATCCCGGCGCGGCGAAAACGCCGGAGCTTAATTTGATCGGCGTCCAGGCGCTCGGCATGGGGCTGGGCACGCTGATCCGTCGCCTCGGTGTCGGGCCGGATATCGTGACCGGCCACGATTTCCGCTCTTATTCGCTGTCGATCAAGCTGGCGCTCGTCTCCGGCCTGATGGCGGCCGGCGCGCGGGTGAAGGATATAGGCCTGGCGCTGTCGCCCATGGCCTATTTCGGCCAGTTCGCGCTCGATACACCCTCCGTCGCCATGGTCACCGCCTCGCACAACGAGAATGGCTGGACCGGCGTCAAGATGGGCGCGGCGCGGCCGCTCACCTTCGGCCCGGAGGAAATGAGCGCGCTGAAGAAGATCGTGCTCGAAGCGGACTTCGACCTTGCCTGCGGCGCCTATGAATTCGTCTCCGGCTTCCGCGAGACCTATCTCGACGATCTCACTAGGGACAAGGGCATCGCCCGCAAGCTCAAGGTGGTCTGCGCCTGCGGCAACGGCACGGCGGGCGCTTTCGCGCCGGAAGCGCTTGCGCGTATCGGCTGTGAGGTCATCCCGCTCGATGTCGAACTCGACCATACCTTCCCGCGTTACAATCCAAATCCCGAGGACATGCAGATGCTGCATGCCATCAGCGAAAAGGTGCTGGAAAGTGGAGCGGATGTTGGACTGGGCTTCGATGGCGACGGCGACCGCTGCGGCGTCGTCGACAATGAGGGCAACGAAATTTTTGCCGATAAGGTCGGCGTCATGCTCGCGCGAGATATTTCATCGCTCCACCCTGGCTCGACCTTCGTTGTCGACGTCAAGTCGACCGGGTTGTTCGCCACCGATGATAAGCTCAAGGCAAACGGTGCCGTCACCGACTATTGGAAGACCGGTCATTCCTACATCAAGCGTCGCGTTGCCGAACTCGGCGCCGTGGCGGGCTTCGAGAAATCCGGGCATTTCTTCTTCAATCCGCCGATCGGCCGCGGCTATGACGACGGACTCGTCACCGCGATCGCCGTCTGCCAGATGCTCGACCGCAACCCACGGAACTCGATGGCCGATCTCTATCGCGCGCTGCCGCTGACTTACGGCACGCCGACCATGTCGCCGCACTGCGCCGACGAGGTGAAATACGGCGTGGTCGAGCGCGTCGTGGCCGATTTCGAGGCAATGCAGCGCGAGGGCGCCGATTTCGCCGGCCAGAAAATCGCCGCACTCGTCACCGTGAACGGCGTGCGCGTCGTCGCCGAGGACGGCACCTGGGGCCTGGTGCGTGCCTCCTCGAACAAGCCGGAGCTTGTCGTGGTCGTGGAGAGCCCGGTATCGTCCGAACGCCGCCGGCAGATGTTCGAAGCGGTCGACGCCGTGCTGCGCCGCAGCCCCGAGGTCGGCGCCTACAACCAGACTTTCTAATGCAGCGATCGAACGGTCAGCCGGCTGACGGAGCCCGTTCGAGCACGCTCCAGTCGAACGCTTTCGCCCAGTCGGCAAAACTGTGCCAGCGCACCTCCGGGAAATGCTTGCGCAAGGCGGCGATGTCGACGTCGTAGCCGATGCGGTCGAACCATTCGAACATCGCAGCCGCATCCTCGCTCTGCTGGCGGGCCACGGCTATCGGGATTTCCTGATAGGTGATCGGCCGGCCGATGGCCTGCGACAGAATCCTGGCCTGCTCTTCGCCAGGCAATTCATCGCCTGCGAAATCGAAGCGCTTGCCGAAAACGCTTTCACGCCGCTCGGCGAGCGCTGCCACGAAGGCGCCGATATCCGCCAGCGCGACCAGTTGCAGAGGCCGTTTGGCGGGTAGCGCGAAGGCCTGGATGCCTTGGCTCAGCGCACCGGCAGACCAAGGTGCGACAGTGTTTTCCATGAAGGCAACCGGCGCGCTGATCGTGTAGGGGATGCCGAGCCGCTCGATATGCTGCTCGACCAGATACTTGCTTTCGAAATGCGGAATGCCGGTCTTCTTGTTCGCGTCGGCGACGGAGGAATAGATCAGATGCCCGATGCCGGCAGCCTTTGCCGCATCGGCGGCGATGATGCCTTGGCGGGTTTCTTCCTCCAGCCCGGCCTCGTAGCTGTTGCCCATCAGGAACATGGTGTCGACGCCCTTTGCTGCGTCGACAACCGAAGCCGCGTCGGCGAGATCGCCGGCAACGACGCTGGCTCCTGCCGATGCCAGCCGCTGGGCGGCATCGCTATCCGGCCTGCGCGTCAGCGCTTTCACGCCGTGGCCGCTCGAAAGAAGGGCGCGCGCCACGGCGCCGCCCTGTTGGCCCGTCGCGCCGGTGACGAGAACGGTTCGCTTGCTGGTCATCCATCTGCTCCTTCGGTTTGCGTGGAGCAAAGTTAGGGACTGTCAAATTGATGCATAATTGCCTATAATTGAAAAACTTTGTCCCATTGAAGAATACAATGTTTGACTTTAACGACGTCGTCGTGTTCGCTCGCGTCGTGGAAGCGGGCAGCTTCACCGCGGCCGCGCGATTGCTTGCCATGCCCAAGACGACGGTCAGCCGCCGGGTCGCCGCGCTCGAGCGCGAGGTCGGCGTCCGCCTGCTGCAGCGCACGACGCGCAGCCTCAGCATGACGGATGCCGGCCGCCTTTACTATGAACAGAGCAGCCAGGCGTTGCGCACGATCGAGCAAGCAAATCTGCGCCTTGCCGAAGCGAGAACTGAGCCGTCGGGCACGATCCGCATCTCCGCACCGGTCGGCTTCGCGGGGCACTTTCTCATATCCGCGGTGGTCGATTTCCTGGCGACGTATCCGAAGACGAGGGTCGAGCTGCGGCTGACTGACGACAAGCTCAATCTGGTCGAGGACGGCATCGATCTCGCCTTCCGCACCGGGGTGCTCGAGGACTCGACCTTGATCGCCCGCAAGCTCGGCGCCACGCACAGGCTGCTCTGCGCCAGTCCGGACTATCTTGCGCGCCAGGGAACGCCGGGCACCCCGTCGGACCTGGCTCAGCATGATTGCGTGATTGCCGGCGCTTCGGCTGTCGGCGCTCATTGGACACTGGACGGACCGAGCGGTCAACAGACGGTTACGGTGGCCGGCCGCTTCGCCGCGAACGAGATGCAGGCGGTCGTCGCCGCAGCCATTGCGGGTTATGGCATCGCCCAGTTGCCACATGGTGTGGCCGAGGCGCTAATAGGCGAGGGGCGGCTCCGCCGCGTTCTTGAGGACTACACCACGCCCGCAGGCGGGCTTTATGTTCTTTATCCGAGCAGCCGCCATCTTTCGCCCTTAGTCAAAGCCTTTATCGATCTGGCGACGGAGCGGATTTCCAAGCGGGTAAACACCGCTTAAGGCCATCTGTGCTACCGATCTGCCAAGTTTTCAGCGTGAGATCCGGATGACCCAGCGCATCGTCAGTTTCGTCATGAGCGGCGGCGTCGGCTCGCGGCTCTGGCCGCTGTCGCGCGAGGACAATCCCAAGCAGTTCCATGACCTTTCCGGCGATGGCTCTATGCTGGCCAAGACCTTGCGCCGGCTGGCGGCGAGGCCAGACGGGCAGACGCCGATCTTTCTCATCGCGTCGGAACGTCATGCCGAGCGCGTCCGTGCCGACCTTGCCGGGCTCGACCTTGCCGGCGGTGGTCCGTTGTTCGAGCCGACAGGCCGCAACACCGCCGCCGCCGTCGCGCTGGCCAGCCTGCGCACGCTGTCCGAATTTGGCGACGAGCTGGTGCTGGTAGTGCCCTCCGACCACGAGATTTCCACCGCGCGACAGTTCTGGCAAAGCATCGAGGCAGGTGCCGGGGCGGCTCTCGCCGGCCGGCTGGTGGTATTCGGCATCAAGCCGACCCAGCCGGAGACCGGCTATGGCTACATCGAAGTCGCGGCTGACCGGGACGGCGTCTTCGACGTCTCGCGCTTTGTCGAGAAGCCGGACCTCGACACGGCGCAGGCCTATCTCGACGCCGGCAATTTCTATTGGAACACCGGCATCTTCCTGTTTCGCGCCGGCGCCATGCGCGATGCTTTCACTGCCTTCGAACCAAAGATCTGGCAAGCGACGGAAGCCGCCTACAAGTCTGCGACCAGCGATCTTTCCGGCCTCTACATGCCGATGGAGCTTTACTCGGCCATTCCCTCGACCTCGATCGACTATGCCGTCATGGAGCGGGCCAAAGGCATCGCCATGGTGCCGGCGAGCTTTCGCTGGAACGACCTCGGCTCCTGGCAGTCGCTGCTCGATGTCGGGCCGTCCGACAAGGATGGTAATGTAATCCTCGGCGATGTCGTCGCCATCGACTGCGAGAACTCCTACATCCGCGGCGACGGCCGCCTGCTGTCGGCCATCGGCATGAAGGACGTCGCCATCGTCTCGACCGCCGACGCCACCTTCGTCGCGCCGGTCAGCCACAGCCAGCACGTCAAGAAGATCGTCGAGCAGCTGGAGAAATCCGGCCGGCTGGAGACCAGGTTCACGCCGGCGCATGGCCGCGTCATCGAGAGCGGCGCCTGGCGGCGGCGCGTGCGCCACTGGCTGTTCGAGGAGACATTGCCGCTATGGTCGACCGTGGGCGTCGATGAACGCCATGGCGGCTTCTACGAGGCACTGGGCTTCGACGCCACGCCGTTGATGAAGCCGAAGCGCATGCGCACGCAAGCGCGCCAAATCTATGCCTTCGCGGTGGCCAAGCAGCGCGGCTGGGAAGGCCCGGCCGATCGGCTGATCGCCCACGGTATCGATTTTATCGCCGGCAAGGGCCGCACGGATAGAGGCGGCTGGGTGCGCACGCTCAATGTCGACGGCTCGGTCGCCGATCCGGTCGAGGACGCCTACGACCATTCCTGCGTGCTTCTCGCGCTGGCGCACGCCCATATTTCGGGCCATCCCGACGCCTTACGGCTCGGCGAGGAGACCTTCGCCTTCCTCGACGCCCATCTCGAGGACAGCCGCATGACCGGCTTCCTCGACACGTCCGGTGGTGAAGGCGAGCGGCGCTCCAACCCGCACATGCATCTGCTCGAGGCTTTCCTGGCCTGGCACCAGGCGACCGGGGAGCGCGCCTATCTGCGCCGCGCCTCGCGCATCATCGATCTCTTCCGCAGCCATTTCTTCGACGCCGAGAGCTGGACGCTGGGCGAGTATTTCGACGACGCTTGGAGATCGGTGGCGGGCGAGAAGGGCAGCTGGACCGAGCCCGGCCATCATTTCGAATGGGCCTCGCTGCTGATCGATTTCGCCGCGCGCAGTGGCCAGACCGACCTCAATGGCTTTGCCCGCAAGCTCTATGCGTCGGCCGTCGCTAACGGCCTCAACCGCGCCACCGGTCTTTCCTATGGCGCCGTCTCGCGCCAGGGCCTGCCGCTCGACACGGTCTCGCGCAGTTGGCCGCAGGCCGAAGCGGTGAAGGCGGCGATCGCGCTCAACGGCGCGGGCGGGCCCGACCTCAAGCCCGAGATCGAGGCGCGCGTCGGCCGGCTGTTCCGCTGGCACATCGACCCGGCGCCGCTCGGCCTCTGGATCGACCGCATCGACGAGCGCGGCCGCTCGATGGCGACCGATGTGCCGGCCAGCATCTTCTACCATCTGGTCTATGCGCTGACGCAATATCTGGACGGGACGGCGGAGAAGGGGTGAGGCGTTGGAGCTGCCAATCTCCCCCCTTGCGGGGGAGATGCCCGGCAGGGCAGAGGGGGTGCTGTCCCGCCAGCCTTTCAGCTTAAGCCGTTATTACCACGCATATCGGATGAACGGATCAGACCGGCGGTCGGCGATCCTTCGCGCCCCCCCTCTGTCCTGCCGACGCTGAGTTGGGGCAGTCAGGAACTCAATACGGGCTCGCCACATCCCCGGTCTCGACATAGACCGCCTTCAACTGCGAATAGTGCGCCAGCGCCGCCAGCGAGTTTTCCCGCCCGATGCCGGACTGCTTGACGCCGCCAAAGGGCATTTCCACCGGCGTCAGATTGTAGGCGTTGATCCAGCAGGTGCCGGCCTGCAGCTCGGCGATCACACGATGCGCGCGTGGCAGGTCGCGGGTGAACACGCCCGCCGCCAGGCCGAACTCGGTGTCGTTGGCGCGTTCGATCACCTCGTCCTCGCTGTCGAATTTGAGCACGCTCATCACCGGCCCGAAGATCTCCTCGCGCGCGATCCGCATGCCGTCGGTCACGCCGGTGAACACCGTCGGCTCAATGAAGAAGCCGCCCTCGAAGCCTTGCAGCGAGGGCACATTGCCGCCGCTGGCAAGCGTCGCCCCTTCCTGCTTGCCGGCGGCGATGTAGGAAACGACCTTGTCCTGCTGCGCCTTGTTGACCAGCGGCCCCATCTGCGTTTCCGGATCGAGCGGATCGCCGATGCGGATCTTTTTGGTGCGCTCGACCAGCCGCTCGACGAAGCGGTCATGCAGGCCCTTCTGCACGAAGACGCGCGTGCCGTTGGAGCAGATCTGTCCGGTCGAATAGAAATTCCCGAGCATGGCGCCGCCGATGGCATTTTCGAGATCGGCATCGTCGAAGACGATCAGCGGCGACTTGCCGCCGAGCTCCATCGTCGCGTGCTTCATCTTGGAGCCGGCGAGCGACAGCACCTTGCGGCCGGTCGGTACCGAGCCGGTCACCGAAACCTTTGCCACGACATCGTGGCCGACGAGGCCGGCGCCGACATCGCCATAGCCCTGCACGACGTTGAACAGTCCGTCGGCCAGGCCAGCCTCGCTGTAGATTTCGGCAAGTGCCAGCGCAGAGAGCGGCGTGTTCTCCGACGGCTTGAACACCATGGCGTTGCCCATGGCTAAGGCCGGCGCAGATTTCCAGCCGGCGATCTGGATCGGATAGTTCCAGGCGCCGATGCCGACGCAGACGCCGAGCGGCTCGCGCCTTGTGTAGGCAAAAGGTCCGCCGAGATCGATCATCTCGCCGTTGAAGGCGGCGACCGCGCCGGCGAAATATTCCAGGCAATCGGCGGCCGAAGGCGCGTCCGCCACCAGCGTCTCCTGGATCGCCTTGCCGGTGTCCAGCGTCTCGATGCGGGCGAGATCGGCATTGCGCGCCCGCAGAATGTCGGCAGCACGGCGCAGGATGCGGCCGCGCTCGACAGGCTTCAGCCGCGCCCAGGCCGGTTGCGCCGCGCGCGCCGCCTCGATCGCCAGCTCCAGCACGTTCGGCGTCGCCGAATGCAGTGTGGCGATGGTCTCGCCGGTTCCCGGATAGATCACCGGCAACGGCGCGCCGCCTTCGTCCTCGATATAGCGGCCGTTGACGTAATGCGATGCCGTGGGCTGGGCGCGCATGGTCTTCTCCGTTCGTTGTCGCTGGGCGGGGAGGGCGCCCGCCGGATCATGCGCTATCTGTCGGCCACCTGCCAGCGCGGATTGATCCAGGGTTCCTGGTTGGAAGGCGCCAGCGGCGTGCGGCCAAGGATGTGGTCGGACGCCTTCTCGCCGGTCATGATCGAAGGCGCGTTGAGATTGCCGTTGGTCACCCGCGGAAAGATCGAGGAGTCGGCGACGCGCAGGCCCTCGACGCCGATGACCCGGCATTCCGGATCGACGACGCTCGTGAGATCGTCGGCGCGGCCCATCCTGCAGGTGCCGCAGGGATGGTAGGCGCTCTCGGCATGCTCGCGGATGAAGGCGTCGAGCTCGTCGTCGGTCTGCACATGGCTGCCCGGCGAAATCTCCTTGCCACGGAAGCCGTCGAAAGCCTTCTGGCCGAAAATCTCGCGCGTCAGACGGATACAGTGGCGGAACTCGCTCCAGTCGTCCGGATGCGACATGTAGTTGAAGCGGATCACCGGCTTCGCCTTGGGGTCGGGGGAGCGCAAAGTTACCGAGCCGCGCGACTTGGAGCGCATCGGCCCGACATGCGCCTGGAAGCCATGCGACTTCGCCGCCGCCTTGCCGTCATAGCGCACCGCCGCCGGGATGAAGTGATACTGGATATCTGGATAATCGACGCCGGCCTGCGAGCGCACGAAGGCCGCGGCTTCGAAATGGTTGGTGGCGCCGAGGCCGGTCTTGAAGAACAGCCATTGCGCGCCGATCATCGCCTTGGAGAAGGGATTGAGCACCGAGTTCAGCGTGATCGGCTTGGTCGCTTCCTGCTGGATATAGAGCTCCAGATGGTCCTGCAGATTGGCCCCGACGCCCGCCCGGTCGGCGATCACCTTTATGCCGTTTTCCTGCAGATGCGCGCCAGGGCCGACGCCGGACAGCATCAGTATCTTCGGCGAATTGATCGACGAGGCCGCGACGATCACCTCACGTCGCGCCTTAACGACCTGAATCTGTTTGTTAGCTTCGATCTCGACGCCGATGGCGCGTTGATTCTCTATCAGCACGCGGCGGGCGAAGCCCTTGACCAGACTCACATTCTTTCGCCTGAGAGCCGGCTTCAGATAGGCATTGGCCGCAGACCAGCGGCGGCCGCCCAGAATGGTCTGCTCCATCGGTCCGAAGCCTTCCTGCTTCGATCCGTTATAGTCGTCGGTGAGCTCGAATCCGGCCTGGCGACCGGCCTCCATGAAGGCACCGTAGAGCGGGTTCTTGCGCGTGCCGCGCTGCACGTGCAGCGGGCCGCCTTTGCCCCGCCAGCCGTCCTCGCCGCCGTCGGCATCCTCCATCCGCTTGAAATAGGGGAGCACGTCGGCGAAGCCCCAGCCGGTCGCGCCCTGTTCGGCCCAATAGTCGAAGTCGCGCGCATGACCGCGCACATAGACCATGCCGTTGATCGAGGACGAGCCGCCGATCACCTTGCCGCGCGGGGTGGCGAGCACGCGGCCGCCGAGATGCGGCTCCGGCTCGCTGGCGAAGCCCCAGTCATAGAGGCTCATGTTGAGCGGGATCGACAGCGCCGACGGCATTTGGATCAGCGGCCCGATATCGGTGCCGCCGAACTCGATGACGATCACCGAGTGCCTGCCGTCTTCCGACAGCCGGTAGGCCAAGGCCGAGCCGGCGGAGCCGGAGCCGATGATGACGAAATCCGCTTCAAGCATTGTTCATATGCGCCCATCGTTCATATGCGAGATGAAATCGGCGAGCGAGACATTGCCGCCGGTTGCAACCACGAGGACGGTTTTGCCCGCCACATTCACCTTGCCGCCCAGCAGCGCGGCAAGCGACGCCGCGCCCGAAGGCTCGAGCACCAGCTTCATCCGCTCGAAGGCGACCCTCATCGCCCGCCGCACCCTGGCATCGTCGACGGTGACGCCGCGAACGCCGGCAGCACTCACCGCCGCGAAGGGCGCCTCGCCGGGCTTGCGCGCCATCAATCCGTCGCAGATCGATTTCGGCCCGATGGGCATGGTCTCGATCGCGCCATGCGCCAGCGACGAGCCCATGCCGTTGAAGCCTTCGGGCTCGACGGCGATGATCTCGGTATTCGGCGACAGATAGTGGAAGGCGAGCGACACGCCGCCGATCAGCCCGCCGCCGCCGACGGAGCAGAACACCAGGTCGGCATGCGCCTTCTTCGCCGCCAGTTGATCGAGCGCTTCCAGCCCGGCGCCGGCCTGCCCGGCGACGATCTCCGGGTCGTCGAAGGGATGCAGCAGCGTGAGCCCCTCGGTCTCGGCGATCTCGCGCGCCTTGGCGGCGGCCACTTCCTCCCGGGCGCGATCGCCGTGGTCGGTCAGCACCACGCGCGCGCCATAGTTGGCAGTCGCGTCGCGCTTCGCGGCAGGCGCGTCGATCGGCATCACGATGGTGACGGGAATGCCGAGCGCCTGGCCGGCAGCCGCCAGCCCTTGCGCGAAATTGCCGGAGGAATAGGCGACGACGCCCTTCTTCGCTTCGTCGGGAGACAGCCGCTTCAGCCGCCAATAGGCGCCGCGCACCTTGAAGGAGCCCGCCCATTGCAGCGATTCCGGCTTGACGAAGACGCGCGCCGCACCCGTCTCCTTGGCGAGTGCCGCCGACTCCAGCAGCGGCGTCACCTGCGTGGCCGCGGACGTCACCGCATAGGCCTGCTTCAGGTGGTCGAGCGTAGGAACCAGAACGTCAGCCATTATTCGCCCCGCGGATACCGTTTGCTCTCTTCGAGATTGTCGAGATTCATGTGATTGCGCATGTAGCGCTCCGACGCCTTCTGCAGCGGCTGGAAGTCCCAGGGGTAGTAGGCGCCGTTGCGCAGCGCCGGGTATACGACCCAGCGGCGCGCCTGACTTTCACGGACTGCGGCGTCGAAGCCGGCCATGTCCCAGCGCGCCCGGACCTTTTCCATGAACGCCGCCACCAGGGCAGCGTTCGTGGGATCGTCGGCGAGGTTGTCGCGCTCGAGCGGATCGGCCTCGAGATCGAACAGTTGCGAGCTGTCGAGCTCGCAATGAACGAACTTGTATTTGCCCTCGCGGATCGCGACCAGCGGCGCGTAGGAGCCTTCGGCGGCATATTCCATCAGCACCGGCGCGGTGCGCGCCTTGCCGTCGAGCAGCGGCAGCAGCGACTGGCCGTCCGTCCACGGCGCTATTTGTGCGATATCGATGCCGGCGAGGTCGCAGAGCGTCGGCGTCACGTCGAGATTGGAGACCGGCGCCTCGACGAGGCCGGCCGGCACGCCCTTGCCGGCTATCATCAGCGGCACGCGCGCGGAGCCCTCGAAGAAGCTCATCTTGAACCACAGGCCGCGCTCGCCCAGCATGTCACCGTGATCCGAGCAGAACAGGATGGTGGTGTCGTCGAGCATGCGGGTGCGTTTGAGAACGTCCAGAAGCTCGCCGAGCTTGTCGTCGACATAGGAAATGTTGGCGAAGTAGCCGCGCCGCGAGCGCCGCACCTGCTCGGGCGTGATCTCGAAGGACTGATAGTCGCTGGCTCGATACAGGCGCTGCGAATGCGTGTCCTGCTCCTCATGCGGTATGAACGGCGTCTCTGGATCGAGCGCCTGGCAGTTCTCGTAGAGATCCCAGTACTGCTTGCGCGCGACATAGGGATCGTGCGGGTGCGACAGTGAAACCGTGAGGCACCAGGGCCGGCGGCCCGGATCGTCCTGCTCGCGCGAAAGCTGGTAGAGTTTTTGCTCGGCCAGGAAGGTGACCTCGTCGTCATACTCCATCTGGTTGGTGGTCTCGGCGACACCGGCGCCGGTGACAGAACCCAGATTGTGGTACCACCAGTCGATGCGCTCGCCGGGCTTGCGATAGTCCGGCGTCCAGCCGAAATCGGCGGGATAGATGTCGGTGGTCAGCCGCTCCTCGAAGCCGTGCAACTGGTCCGGTCCGACGAAATGCATCTTGCCGGACAGGCAGGTGTAGTAACCGGCGGCGCGCAGGTGATGCGCGAAAGTCGGGATCGAGGAGCAGAACTCGGCGGCGTTGTCATAGACCCCGGTGCGCGACGGCAATTGCCCGCTCATGAACGAGGCGCGGCCCGGCGCGCAGAGCGGTGAGGCGGTGTAGTTGTTGGCGAAACGCGCCGAGCGCGCCGCCAGCGCTTTGAGATGCGGCACATGCAGGAAATCCGCCGGCCCGTCGGGGAAGAGCGTACCGTTGAGCTGATCGACCATGACGATCAGGAAATTGGGCCGTCGGCTCGTCAAGGCAGGCTCCGTCCGTTGAGCTTGGTTTCGAGATAGTCTTCGACGAGCGCGATCGCGGTGGCCGCATTGGGCACGCCATCCTTCAGCGCGCGCCGGATGTAGAGCCCGTCGATCAGCGCCGCGGTCGCTTCCGCCACGCGGTCGGCCTCGGCTTTTGGCAGGATGCCCGTCAGCCCGCTCATCAGATTGGAATTGAGACGCCGGGCGTAGACACGCAGCAGGCGGCGTAGTTCGGTCGATTTCTGCGCCTCGACATAGAAGGCGAGCCAGGCAGCGATGATCTCGGGTTGGAACTGCTCATCGGAGAAACTGACCGCGACGACGGCCGAGACGCGCTGACGCGGCGTGGTCGCAAGGCGAAGCGCCTGTCTTGTGTCGGCGTTGAGCTCGGCAAGGATGTGCCGCATCGTCGCGAACAGCAATTCGTCCTTGGCGCCGAAATAATGATGCGCGAGCGCCGAGGATACGCCGGCGCGCCCGGCGATCTCCGACATGGTCACGTCCAGCGAACCGCGTTCGCCGATCGCCGAGATCGTCGCGTCGATGAGCGCCCTGCGGCGCAGCGGTTCCATTCCGATTTTCGGCATGCGGGAGATCCGGTTCCCGCAGAGGTTATTTTTTATTGACGGATCAATCAATAAAAAATCGGTGCCGCGATCAACCGATCGTGTGGCTCTGGCCCATACCTTCGGCTGGAAAACGGTTCACTGTTGAACAATATTGAATTCTCATGCCGCGACAGGACGTGCTAGGCTGCGCGGCAAATGGAGGCTGCCATGACCGCATGCATCGTCGGCTGGGCGCATTCGCGCTTCGGCAAGCTCGAAGGCGAAACGCTGGAGGGCCTCATCACCAAGGTCGCCGTGGACGCGCTCGACCATGCCGGCATCGGCCCGGACGATGTCGACGAGATCGTGCTTGGCCATTTCAACGCCGGCTTCTCGCCGCAGGATTTCACCGCGAGCCTCGTTCTGCAGGCTGACGATCGGCTGCGCTTCAAGCCGGCGACGCGCGTCGAGAACGCTTGCGCCACCGGTTCCGCTGCCGTCAGGCAGGGCATCCGCGCCATCGACGCCAATGCCGCCCGCATCGTGTTGGTGGTTGGCGCCGAGCAGATGACGACCACGCCAGGCCCGGAGATTGGCAAGAACCTGCTCAAGGCCTCTTATCTCCCCGAGGATGGCGACACGCCCGCCGGCTTCGCCGGCGTCTTCGGTAAGATCGCCCAGGCCTATTTCCAACGCTACGGCGACCAGTCGGACGCGCTCGCCATGATCGCCGCCAAGAACCACAAGAACGGCGTCGGCAATCCCTATGCGCAGATGCGCAAGGATTTCGGCTTCGAATTCTGCCGCCAGGAAAGCGAGAAGAACCCGTTCGTCGCTGGCCCTTTGAAGCGTACCGACTGTTCGCTGGTCTCGGACGGCGCGGCGGCGCTGGTGCTCACCGACACAGCGACGGCGCTGAGGATGCGCCGCGCCGTGACCTTCCGCGCCAACGAGCATGTCCAGGATTTCCTGCCGATGTCGAAGCGCGACATCCTTGCCTTCGAAGGCTGCGAGCGGGCGTGGGAGCAGGCGCTGAAGAAGGCCGGCGTCACCCTCGACGACCTCTCCTTCGTCGAGACGCATGACTGCTTCACCATCGCCGAGCTCATCGAATACGAAGCGATGGGCCTGGCCAAGCCCGGCGAGGGCGCGAAGCTCGCGATGGAAGGGGTGACGGCCAAGGACGGTCGCCTGCCGGTCAATCCGTCCGGCGGGCTGAAGGCCAAGGGCCATCCGATCGGCGCCACCGGCGTTTCGATGCATGTACTGACAGCCATGCAGCTCACCGGCGAGGCCGGCGGCATCCAGGTGCCGGGTGCCAAGCTTGGCGGCATCTTCAACATGGGCGGCGCGGCGGTCGCCAATTACGTTTCCATCCTCGACCGGATCAGGTAGAAGCGGCCCGCATTGAAGCGGCGCCCACTGGGCGCGCGTGCGGGAGGCAACATGGCAAATCCGGTTCTGGTCGAGGTTCTGCGCGGCGCGGTGGTCGAAAGCGCCCATCGTGGCGCCGTCTCCGTTTTCGATGCCGACGGCAAGCCCGTCTGGGAGATCGGCGACACGACCCGACCGGTGTTCCCGCGCTCGGCGGTGAAGGCGATCCAGGCGCTGCCGCTGGTCGAATCGGGTGCTGCCGACGCCTATGGCTTCGGCGACCGCGAGCTGGCACTCGCTTGCGCCTCGCATTCGGGCGAACCGGCGCATGTCGAACTGGCGCAAGCGATGCTTGCGAAGGCCGGCCTCGACAGGACCGCGCTCGAATGCGGCGCGCACTGGCCGTCGAGCCACGGCGCCACGATCGCGCTCGCCCGCGCTGGCGGCGTGCCGAACCCTTTGCACAACAACTGCTCCGGCAAGCATTCCGGCTTCCTCTGCACCTGCGTCCACGCCGGCATCGCCCATGGCGGTTACGTCAAAGCCGGCCACGCGCTCCAGGAGATGGTGCGCGACGCGATGCAATCCGTCACCGGCGCCACGCATGATGTCGACCATTGCGCCACCGACGGCTGCTCTATTCCCACCTATGCCGTGCCGTTGAGGAGCTTCGCGCTCGGCTTTGCCCGCATGGCGACGGGCCGGGGCTTCGCGCCCGAACGCGCCAAGGCGGCGAAGCGACTGCTGTCGGCCTGCATGGCCGAGCCTTTCCTGGTCGCCGGCACCGGCAAGGCGGACGTCGCGCTGATGCAGGCCGCCCCCGGCCGCATTTTCGTCAAGACCGGCGCCGAAGCCGTCTACTGCGCTGCCGTTCCCGAACTTGGGCTCGGCATTGCGTTGAAATGCGACGACGGCGCCGGCCGCGCCTCTGAAGTGATGATCGCGGCGGTGCTGGCAAAACTGCTGCGCAGCGACGAAGCGCTCGCGGCAAGGCTCAACGAACTCGCCCGTCCACCGGTCGAAAGCCGGATCGGCGCCAAGGTCGGCTTGCTGCGGCCGACTGCGGCGCTGATTTAATGCGGCCTCTCGAAGCCGGATGCCGCGCTTTTAAAAAGATCGAGGACTTCGGTAAGAAGGGCTAGCGCCGAAAGCATCAATCCTGCCAGGGTTTGGGCGCATTCATCAGCCGGGCAAATCCCTCGCCGCTCGCTGGCCGATCGAGGGTATCGAGATAGTGCTGATAGTTATCGGCATCGACCTTGACGAACGTATGGTCGAGCAGCGCATCTTCCGCCGCACGGTAAGCGGCGTCGATCATGAAGTCGGAACGGGTCTTCCCGCGGATCTTTGCGGCGCGATCGATCAGGACGAGGATATCGTCGCGGATACGCAGATTGACGGGCTTGGCGTGGGCGTCCTGATCCTTGGTGGCCATGGCAATGGCTCCTCCCTCACCAACATATCCGACACAATGTGCATCTGAACGCGGCATAGCGCTTCGTCAAGTGGCCTGTGAAGGCGCTTTAGCTCACCTTATTCCGCTCGACAGTGAGATGCGCGTAGCCGCTCTCGCTTGACTTGGCGAGATCGCCGGTCACCGGATCGGCCCAGCGCTGGCCAACAATCGCGCCGTTCTGCGCGCCATCGATGACGTTGTCCGAGATGACGGCGCTGCCGGAGCCCTCGACGACGCTGACGGCGATGCCCGTACCCACCTTGCGGATGACGTTTCCCGTCGCCACCACATTGCGCAGATAGGGCCCCCAGCCGAGCTGCATCCCGTAGAGCGGCGCGTTCTCGACCACGTTGCCGGAGACCGTGGTATCGGCCTCGGCGCTGATACCGACGCCGAAGCCCGGTGGGTCGGCGGTGTAGGGGCCGACTGTCGTCAGGTTGCGCACGATGTTGTTCGAGCACACGGCCATGCGACCGCCTTCGTTGAAGTTGACGATCGATATGCCGTTTGCGGCGCCGTCGACCAGATTGTTGCTGAGGACCGCGCCCTCGAAGGAGAATTCCGAATAGATCCCGGTCTCGCCCGAGCGTGAGCAGGTGTTGCCGGTGATCTGCAGATTGCTTGAGCTGTTGGCGCGGATCGCCGAGAAGGCGCAATCCGAGACGATGTTGCCCGAGATGATGACATTGCCGGCGCGGAAGGCGTTGATGCCGTTGCCGTTCTGGCCGGTGCCGCCGCTCCGCGCGCCGATGCGCTGCACCCGGTTGCCGCTGACGATTGTGCCGTCTTCCGCCTGTTGCCAGCGATGCACGAGTATGCCGCCATTGGCGCAGTCTGAGACCGTGTTGCCCGAAATCTCCAGCCCGCCGGCCTCGACCGAATAGATGCCGGCGTCGGCCGCGCCGGAAATATCGGAGCGGCCGACGCGGCCGACGACATGCTCCAGCGCCAGTCCGTTCTTGCCGCTGCCGGTGACCTGGCAATTGTCGATGGCGAGATGGGCGATGCGGCGCAGATCGAGCAGTCCCTGCGTATAGTCGGCGAGCCAGCGATTGCTGCCATCGAGCACCAGTCCGCTGAGTTCGATATGCTCGGCCTGCTCGGCCATCATCAGATGGCCGTTGCCGCCGTAGACGATGCGGGTTGCGCCGGGCACGCCCGACAGCCGCACGCGCGCCGGCAGCTTCAGGTTGGAGACGAGATAGGTGCCGGGCGGCAGGAACACCGGCGCGTCGCGTTCGCTCGCGTCGGCGAGCATCTTGGTAAAGGTTTTGCTCTGGTCGTCCAGCGCGCCCGGCTGCACGCCGATCTCGATGGCGTTGATCGAGCCGCGCATCGCGGTCGTCTCGATGCCGGGCAGCATCTTCGCCGATGCCTTGCCGGAAAAGAGCCCGGCAACGGCGAGGCCGGCGGTCTGGGCAAGCAGCGTTCGTCTGTTCAACATCGGCACAGGTCCTGGCGTTTCGCCCGGTTCATCGCAGGAATCGTGCCAAGGCAGGTCCGCAGGCAAATCGCTTGTGCAGCAGCCTCACCAAGCCTAAGTTCATTGAATGAGCAGAGCTTTCACACGCGAAGAAGACAGCGAAAATGCCATCGCCGGCGTCGGCGAACGTCCGATCAGCCCTCATCGCAATCTGGTGACGGAGCGCGGTCTGGCGATAATCGAGGAGAACCTGGCCGAGTTGCGCGACCTGATGGCCAAGGCCGAAAGGCGTGGCGACCGCGAGCGCCTCGCTGTCGTGTCGCGCGACCTGCGCTACTGGACCGCCCGGCGCGAAAGCGCCGAGCTTTCCGTGCCGGAGCCGGGCAGCGACGTTGTCCGCTTCGGCATGGGCGTCACGCTGGAAAACGATGACGGCAAAAAGGTGCATTGGCGCATCGTCGGCGAGGACGAGGCCAACCCGTCGAAAGGCACTATCTCCCATGTCTCGCCGATGGCCATGGCTCTCTTCGGCAAGAAGGTCGGCGAGGTCGTCGCCGTCAACGGCAAGGAATGGGAGATCGTCAAGCTCTCGGACAAGGCCGAGAACTAGCTCGCTAGCACAGAAATTTTGACCCCGTCGGCTTTGCTTGCGTTGGCGGGTCGCATGCTTCGGAGATCGGCCGAAAACGCCCATCCCGTCGTCATCCTTGGGCGGAGCGGGGAGCGAAGCGTACCGCGTAGACCCAAGGATCCATGCCGTGACTTCGAAGTGTTGCGGCGGTGCAGAGTTCTGCTCGGCTGCACCCCTCGAGCAAAGGTCACGGCAGGATCCCAGGGTCTCCGCGACGCCGCTTCGCGGCTGCTCCGCCCTGGGATGACGAAGTTGCGAGGCTTAACTAACCCCAAGCGCTTGCGCTGGCTTTACGGAAACGGACGTGAAATCTTGCCGCCGCCAGACCTGCAACTTTGCAAAATACATCGGCCGAAAACGAGACGGCGATGTCTACTTTGCCAACTTCCCTAGCGCGACATCATACTTGTCCATGACATCGCGAGCAGCGCTCATCTCCTGTTCGAAGCTGCCACTCACTGGCCTTAGAACGAAGCCGTCCTCAGTTTCGATGATCTGGAGCTGATCGCCAACTTGAAGGTTCAAGCTGTCGAGCATTTCGCGTGGTAGCAGTAAGACTCCTGATCCGTCTTCAAGCGCATGGATGATCGTCTTAAACATTATCGCGCCCTGGTTGTGTAAAAGTTATAGAACAACCTTTCAGTCAATTGAGCAAGCCTTCACCGATTGGCCAGCAGCCGATCCATCAGCCGATCTGCAGCCTGCGGGATCACGGTGCCAGGCGGGAAGATCTCCGCGGCACCCGCCTTCAGCACCGCGTCATAGTCCTGCGGCGGGATGACACCGCCGGCGACGATCAGCATGTCGCCATGGCCGAGCTTCCTCAGCGCGTCCTTGAGCTCGGGGATCAGTGTCAGATGTCCGGCCGCAAGCGAGGAGGCGCCGATGATGTCGACGTCGTGTTGCACCGCCAGCTTTGCGATCTCGTCCGGCGTCTGGAACATCGGCCCGACGGTGACGTCGAAGCCGAGATCGGCAAAGGCGGAGGCTATCACCTTCTGGCCGCGATCGTGGCCATCCTGGCCCATCTTGGCGACCAGGATGCGCGGCTTGGCGCCGGTCTTCTTCTCGAACGCCTCGATCTTCTCCTTGAGCCGGTCGACCGCCGGATTGTCGCCGAGCGCCTCGCGATAGACGCCCGAGATGGTCTGGACGGTAGCCGCATGGCGGCCGAATACCTTCTCCAGCGCAAGCGAGATCTCGCCGACGGTGGCGTTGGCGCGCGCCGCGCGGATCGCGAATTCGAGCAGGTTCTCGCCACTCTCGGCGGCGCGGGTGAGGGCAGCCAGCGCGTTTTCCAGTGCCGCGACGTCGCGCGTGCCTTTCAGCCGCTGCAGCTTCGCCAATTGCCGGGCCTTCACCTCGGCATTGTCGATCTTCAGCACGTCGACCTCGATATCGGCTTCCGGGCGATGCGCATTGACGCCGACCAGCAGCTGCTCGCCGGAATCGATGCGCGCCTGCGTGCGCGCCGCCGCTTCCTCGATGCGCAGCTTCGGAGTGCCTTTCTCGATCGCCGCCGCCATGCCGCCGAGGTTTTCGACCTCCTCGATATGGGCGAGTGCGCGGGCCGCCAGATCATGCGTCAGCCGCTCGACATAGGCCGAGCCGCCCCATGGATCGATCATGCGCGTGGTGCCGGATTCCTTTTGCAGGATGAGCTGCGTGTTGCGGGCGATCCGCGCCGAATGGTCGGTCGGCAGCGCCATCGCCTCGTCGAAGGAATTGGTGTGCAGCGACTGCGTATGCCCCTGCGTCGCCGCCATCGCCTCGATCATCGTGCGCGTGATGTTGTTGTACGGGTCCTGTGCCGTCAGCGACCAGCCTGAGGTCTGGCAATGGGTGCGCAGCGACAGCGAACGCTCGTCCTTCGGCGAAAAGTTCTTCTTCATCAGGCTCGACCAGAGCAGCCGCGCGGCGCGCAGCTTGGCGACCTCCATGAAGAAGTTCATGCCGATCGCCCAGAAGAAGGAGAGGCGCGGCGCGAAGTGGTCGATGTCGAGCCCGGCGGCGACGCCGGCGCGGGCATATTCGATGCCGTCCGCAATCGTGTAGGCGAGCTCTAGATCGGCCGTCGCTCCCGCTTCCTGCATGTGGTAGCCGGAGATCGAGATCGAATTGAACTTCGGCATATGCCGCGACGTATAGGCGAAGATGTCCGACACGATCCGCATCGAGGGCTTCGGCGGATAGATGTAGGTGTTGCGGACCATGAACTCCTTCAGAATGTCGTTCTGAATGGTTCCGGCGAGATCCTTTTGCGCGACGCCCTGTTCCTCTGCCGCAACGATGTAGAGCGCCATGATCGGCAGCACGGCGCCGTTCATCGTCATCGACACCGTCATCTCGTTGAGCGGGATGCCGTCGAAGAGCTGGCGCATGTCGAGGATGGAATCGATCGCCACGCCCGCCATGCCGACATCGCCGGCGACGCGCGGATGGTCGCTGTCATAGCCGCGGTGGGTAGCGAGGTCGAAGGCGACCGAAAGCCCCTTCTGGCCGGCGGCAAGATTGCGCCGGTAGAAGGCGTTGGATTCTTCGGCCGTCGAGAAGCCGGCATATTGCCGGATCGTCCAGGGCTGCTGGACATACATGGTCGGGTAGGGGCCGCGCACGAAGGGCGACAGGCCGGGATAGGTGTCGAGGTTGGCGAGGCCCTGGAGGTCGCCCTGCGTATAGAGATGCTTGACCGCGATGCCTTCCGGGGTCATCCGCTGGCCTTTGAGCTCCACCGGCGCGCGGCGCGGCGCCGACCAGGCGACCTGGCTGAAATCCGGGATCATGATCCGGCTCCGATCGATTGATCGATACGCACCGGAAACAGCGGCTCGCACACGGCGACACCCTCCGTCAGCGCCGGGCGGCGTTCGGCCGGTAACGTCTCGACCGGACGCTCGCTGCCGACGCGGAACAAGGTGGTGCCGATGATGCCGCGTTCACCGGCCCGATAGGCGGCATTGCGCTTGGCGGCGGCCGTCTGCACGCGGTTCTGGATATAGCCCTGCTGCAGACTGTTGAGCACGCCGCCCTCGGCCTCGATGCGCTGGAATTCCTGCCAGGCCGCCGCGCAAAGCTCGTCGGTCAGCGCCTCGACCGCGCCGGAGCCGCTGGCCGGATCGGCGACATGATGGAGATGGCTTTCATGCGCCATGATCAGCTGTGCATTGCGGGCAACCCGTCGCGCGAATCCGGCCGGCAGCCCATGCGCGATGGTGTGCGGCAGGATGGAGATGGAATCGGCGCCGCCGGTCGCCGCGGCGAAGGCGGCGATCGCGGTGCGCAGGATGTTGGTTTCCGGGTCGGCAACCGTCATCATGCGGTAGGAGGTCTCGGCGTGGACGTTTGCCGTCGAGGCCGGGATCGAGCAGGCCTCCTGGATGCGCGCCCAGAGCTTGCGCAACGCCCGCACCTTGGCCATCGACAGGAATTGGTCCTGGTCGACACTGAGGGCAAAGCCGATATAGGGCGCGGCATAAACCAGCGGCTGGCGCGCCTTCTCGAACATCCTGAGATAGGACACGGCGGAAGCCATCATCGTGCCGAGTTCCTGCGCCTCGGTGGCGCCGGCATTGTGGAAGACCCGGCCGTCGGCTTCGAGCAGCGCGCCCGGCACACCCATCGAGAAGAAATGCGCCAGCGACTGCGGCATCGATTCCTGCAGCGCCTCGATCGAGGTGCGCAGCCGCCCGGTGCCGGCGAAGATCGCCGCCGGGTCGATGCCGAAGGAAAGGTTGAGCTTTGTCGGATCGGATCGGCGCCGGGTCAGGAAGGCGAGCAGCCAATCGGCCACGGCGCGGCTCCACGGATGCGCATCGATGCGCACCTGCATGCGGTTGAGCGGCACGCCGTCGAGCACCTTTTCCAGCGCTTCCGCGGTTCTGGGCAGGCCATAGCCGAAGGCATTCGGCGCGCCCTCGAAAACCAGCGAAAGGCCGGTGGCGCCCTGCGCGATGTCCTCCAGCGCCTGGGCGCTGGCGCGGACGATGTCCGGATCGTCGACGCGCTGGCTGACGATCCAGGGCAACGTCGGGTTGATGCGCACCATCGGCTCGGCGCTGGCCGAGCGTTCGCTGAGCGGCTCGATGCGGATGCCGTCATCGGTATGCGAAACGAGCTTCTCCTCGAAGGAACTGCCGGCAAGCGCCTTTTCCGCCAGCGCCAGCCAGCGCTTGGCGTCCGGGTTCGGAAGGTCGACATCCCTGGTCAAGGCGCCGGCGCCCATCGCACTCCTCGTCTCTTGCCGCATCAGCCACCAGTCTAAAGCATGTCTCCCGAAAGTGGGAACCGGTTTCGGGATAAAAGACATGCGTAAAATCAAAAACCTAAAGCGCACGAGCGAATCTGAAAGATCGCGACGCGCTTTAAGGTCCTCGGCCGGATATCACAATGCGACATCCGTCGCGGTTGCCCCGGCAGCCGCTAACCGATTGCCAAACATGCTCAAAATCCGCAAGCTTCAAAAGATCGAATTCCGCCGACGGCACCGTTTCAATGATTGGCATTGTCGCACGGCCACAGCGTTACTATACCTCCGATGAGGCCGGGCGTTTTTTTGACGGAACAGATTGCGGAGACCGACATATGGCTGACGACACCAGCATCTTCATCGGCGCCAGCCGCAAGCCCGACGATTCCTATCAGCGTGCCGAGGAGCTGCTGCTGCGCTACGGCAACCGCCACGGGCTGATCACCGGTGCCACCGGCACCGGCAAGACGGTCAGCCTGCAGGTCCTGGCCGAGGGTTTTTCCAACGCCGGCGTGCCGGTCTTTTGCGCCGACATCAAGGGCGATCTGTCCGGCATCGCCATGATGGGCGAGGCCAAGGATTTCCTGGTCAAGCGTGCCGGAGAGGTGAAGCTCGATCCGTACCAGTTCCAGGAATTCCCTGTCATCTTCTGGGACCTGTTCGGCGAGCAGGGCCATCCGATCCGCGCCACCATCTCGGAAATGGGGCCGCTGCTCATGTCGCGGCTGATGAACCTCACGGAAGCGCAGGAAGGCGTCATGAACATCGCCTTCCGCATCGCCGACGAGGAGGGCCTGCTGCTGCTCGACCTCAAGGACCTGCAGTCCCTGCTTGCCAACATCGCCGAGCGCGCCGACGAGCTCAGCGCCCGCTACGGCAATGTCACGAAACCGTCCGTCGGCGCCATCCAGCGCACGCTCCTGGTCCTGGAAAGCCAAGGCGCCGCGAACTTCTTCGGCGAGCCGGCGCTGCGCATCGCCGATCTCATGCGCACCACCCGCGACGGCCGCGGCGCGGTCAGCGTTCTGGCCGCCGACAGGCTGATGATGAACCCCAGGCTCTACGCCACCTTCCTGCTCTGGCTGATGTCGGAGCTGTTCGAGGAATTGCCGGAAGTCGGTGACCTCGATCGGCCGAAGCTGGTCTTCTTCTTCGACGAGGCGCATCTGTTGTTCGAGGATGCGCCGAAGGTGCTGGTCGACCGCGTCGAGCAGGTGGTGCGGCTGATCCGCTCCAAGGGCGTCGGCGTCTATTTCGTCACCCAGAACCCGCTGGATATCCCGGAAAAGGTTCTGGCCCAGCTCGGCAACCGCGTCCAGCACGCGCTGCGCGCCTATACGCCGCGCGAGCAGCAGGCGGTGCGGACGGCGGCCGATACCTTCCGGCCCAACCCCGATTTCGACTGCGCCACCGCCATCACCCAGCTCGCCACCGGCGAGGCGCTGGTCTCGATGCTGGAAGACAAGGGCGTCCCTGCCATGGTCCAGCGCACGCTGATCCGGCCGCCGTCCTCGCGGCTCGGACCGATCGCGCCCGACGAGCGCCGCAAGATCATCGCCGAGAGCCCGGTCGCCGGCCAGTACGACCAGGTGGTCGATCGCGAATCGGCCTTCGAGATACTGCAGAAGAAGACCAGGGAGGCGCAGGACGCCGAGGCGCAGGCGCAGCAGCAGAACAGCGGCGGCTCGCGCTGGACCATTCCAGGCTTCGACGACGTTTTGGGAACAAGCGGCCGGCGGTCCTCCAACCGCCAGACGGTGGCCGAAGCCGCCATCAAGTCGGTGGTGCGTTCGGTAGGCTCCTCCGTCGGCCGCGCCATCGTGCGCGGCATCCTGGGCAGCCTGGCCAGGGGGCGGTAGCGAGGGCGGTGACCGACCGTTACCATAACTCGCCGGATCAGACCGTCGCCAACCGCAGGACCTTTTTACTTCCGCTGCCTGAGCCGAATGCAGTGCGGTGCGAATCACATCCGCAAAGCCTCCGATGTCGGGCGGGGACCCGCTCGCCGTGAATCTGTCACGGGACCGCACCGTGTCGGAAGCTGTCCTCGTTACCTAACGACGATCAAATCTTACCCCGCGACAACCAGATCACATCGCCAGTATTTAAAGTTTTCGCGAGGGAAGTTTTTTCCGGCGGAACCGCAATTTCATGAAATACCGAAGGCTCCAAATCATGGCTCTTGGCATATCTGCCGTCGGGGCGAGTTCGATGGTGCCGCCATCCATGCACGATCACGAAATTGTCTTGCCTAGGGAACCGAAAGCACCCTTTCAGGTTGAGCCAGTACTACCGGAGGCTGAACATCGGGAGGCCGAACCGCGGCGCGCCGATGATCTGCCGGCGCGGTTTTTGGAAATCACCGCTGAGAGACGTCCGTTGCTGAACGCGAAAGGCGGGCTGTCGGTCAATCGCGCCCGTCAGGTACAGGAATTTCTGAACCAGAATTTTTCGCGCAAGCTATCGCTGGCGGAGATGGCGGCGGTCTGCGGCCTCTCCCCCTACCATTTCGTCCGCGCCTTTTCCAAGACCTTCGGGGTGCCGCCGCACCAGTATGTCCTTGGCCTTCGCCTGGACTTTGCCGAAAAGCTGCTTGTCGACAGGCGCATGTCGATCACGGACATTGCCGATTTGAGCGGCTTCTCGAGCCAGAGCCACTTCACCACCACGATGAAGAAATATCGCAACACGACCCCGCGGCAGGTACGAGCACGGCAGGGTCGATCGCAGGCCAGCGAGTAAGGCAATGCTAATTTATTGCAAGTTTATTTATGCTTCGGCTTATAAAAGGTATAACTAAAGTAATCTTGCATTAACCTCCCGAATATCTGCTGTATATTTTCAACTAAACAGCAATTTGTTGAAATACGAGTTTCCGAAAACATGTCTTTCTCCAGCAAGTCCGGCTATTTCCGGATTCTGAGCTGGCTGAGGGGACATGAGCGACGATACGGCCATCGGTCGCAGCCTTTCCGAGGAAATCGGCTACTGGCTGGAGTCGGCCTCGAGGACGCTCGAGAAACGCTATGGCAATGGCGTGCCCCTGGCCAAGCAGGACATGCTGCTGGCCCACTATCTCTACGGCCTCACTGCGGTCGTCCACGCGGGCGATGCGCCTGCCGTCCATCTGGCGGCGGTGCGATCCTATCTCGGCCGGCTGATTCCGGACGAGCGGGTCGCGGCGGCGCTCTGGGCGGTGCCCGAGGCGGGCGACGCCTGGCTTGAAAACACGCTCGATCGCGTCGAGGCGATCGGTGAAAAGCAGGGCCACGCGCTGCTCGCGCGCGGCGCCGATGTCGTCATCCCATTTTCGAGCAGACACGCATCGGCGGCAGGGTCGGCGGAACCTGCCGTGATCGAACGCGACCCACCAAAGGAGGCATTCTCGCAATGAACTTCAGGCAAGAACGAATCATCCGGCGCGGATCGGACCGCTTCGCTGGAAACTGGGTCTCCGGCGCGGCCGATAGTCGCTCGCTCCGACGCCGTCTTATGGCTGCGCTTCGGATGTCGTCGCGCGTTCTTGGGATGCGTCGTAAAGATCGGAGTATCGGCGCGATTGGGGCTATTTTCGGCGCCTTGGGGCTGATTGTTGCGCCTCAGGCATTTGGCCAAGTTGTTCCAGGCGGTAACTATACAGCGGGCGCTGGAACCGCGAGTGGTGCCAACGGCATCGCGATCGGTTGCACAGGATATACGGCCACCGTCGGAGCGCCGACAGGAGGCACGGCTATAGGCTGCCGATCAATTTCCAACGGGAACAATTCGGTTGCGTTGGGGACCGATGCGCAGGCCCAGGGCGTGAATGCCTCCGCGATCGGACCGGGAGCATCAGCGACCGGGGTGAATGCGTCTGCTCTTGGTGCTCTTACTAACGCGACTGGTGATGGGTCGTCCGCCATCGGCTTCAATTCCGCTGCGAGCGGACTGCGCGCAATAGCGATGGGATCTGGGTCATCCTCAAGCGGGTTGGATTCCGTCGCTCAGGGCACAAGCACTATCGCCAGCAGCCAGAATGCCGTCGCGCTCGGCTTCCAGGCGAAGGCGACCGCGTTGAACTCCCTCTATCTTGGGTCGCGCACCGTCCTAACATCGGGCGCTCTCGCGCAGAGCGCCATCGCCATCGGCACAGATGTGACCGCATCGGTGGCCGACGCCACCGCGATAGGACGCCAGAGCGTGGCATCGGCCCAGTTTGCCACTGCAATTGGAACAAGTTCCACCGCGGCTGGGGCAAGCTCAGCGGCGTTCGGCCCCAATGCCAATGCGTCGGCCAACTTCGCGGTTGCCTTGGGCAATGCGGCCGTGTCGAGTGGAGTGGGCTCGGTTGCGGCAGGTTCGGGGGCCCAGGCCACGGACGTCTCGACCACAGCGCTTGGCAACAACGCCGCGGCGACCGCCGCGAACGCAAGTGCGCTGGGGTTGGGTGCCACGGCCAGCGGAACGTACTCCACTTCGCTTGGTTCCACCTCCAAAGCCACCGGCGCCCGTGCGTTCGCAGGCGGCCGTTCGTCCACTGCCGGCGGTGACGATTCCATCGCCATCGGCACGACGGCCGTCTCGACAGGGGCAAGCTCGACAGCACTTGGAGCGGGCGCGGTGGCACAGGACGTAAACGCGGTCGCCATGGGCACCGCCGCCAGCGCGATCACTGCCGATTCCGTCGCCATTGGCACGGGCGCGGTGGCCGACGGCGGCAAGGCGGTCGCCATCGGTGCCGGCAACGAAGCCTTCGGCGACGGTGCGGTCGCCATCGGCGATCCGAGCTATGCCAGCGGCACCGGCGCCTTCACCGGCGGCGCCAACAATATTGCCAACAGCGACGGCACGGCGAGCGCCACCGCCGCCAACCAGGCCGCCGGCGCGGTCGCGATCGGCAACAACAACAAGGCGATCGGGCAAGGCTCGGTGGCGCTGGGTAACGGATCCACTGCTGGGGCCGCCGGTCTCGCCGGCAATGTCGCCCTGGGCGACGGTGCGCTCGCCACGGCGAGCTCCGGCGATGTCGCGCTGGGCTCCGGTTCAGTGACCGCCGTAGCGGTCGGCACGCCCAGTGCGGTGATCAACGGCACCACCTACGCCTTCCAGGGCACCACTCCGACCTCGACGGTGAGCATCGGCGCGCCCGGCGCCGAACGCACGCTCACCAATCTTGCGGCGGGGCGGATCAGCGGTTCCTCGACCGACGCGGTCAACGGCTCGCAGCTCTTCGCGACCAATCAGGCCGTCGACAGCCTCGCGAGCACCGTCACCAACATCAACACCGGCGGCGGCATCAAGTATTTCCATGCCAATTCGACGCTCGCCGATTCCCAGGCGCTGGGAGCGGATTCGGTGGCGATCGGCCCGAATGCGGTCGCCAACAATGCCGGCGACGTGGCAATTGGCCTGAACGCCGTGTCCGGCACCACGACCGCGGTCGGCGGCACGACGATCGGCGGCGTGAACTACACCTTCGCCGGAACTACGCCGGCCGGCGCCTTCTCGGTCGGCGCGGTCGGCGCGGAGCGCCAGATCCAGAACGTCGCGGCCGGACAGCTGAACGGCTCCTCGACCGATGCCGTCAACGGCTCGCAGCTCTTCGCCACCAACCAGCAGGTGACGCAGAACACGACTGATATCGCGACCAACACCGCCGACATCACCACTCTCGGGAATACGATCAACAACTTTGCCGGCGACACCTCGACGGCCTACACCGACGCCAATGGCGACGGCATCCGCTACGTGCGTACGAACGACACCACGCTGCCGGTCACCGACGCCTTCGCGCAAGGGGTGGGCTCTTCCGCGCTCGGCTACCAAGCGACGGCTTCCGCCGGCGATTCGCTGGCGCTCGGCCGAGGCACCCAGGCCACGATTCTCGGCGGAGTGGCGCTCGGCGCCGGTTCGGTCTCGGATCGTGCGATCGCGCCCGCATCGGGATCGATCCTCTCCGGCACCGGCCTCATTCCCTACAACACCACGGACCTGACCCTGCTTGGCGCCGTCTCGGTGGGTAACTCGACATCCTATCGCCAGATCACCAACGTGGCCGACGGCACGCTGGACCAGGACGCGGTCACGCTTCGCCAGTTGAAGGGCGCGCTGAGCTCCTTCGCGGTGACGGGGACCATGTACTTCCACGCCAACTCGACCGCCTCGGACTCGCTGGCGGTCGGCACCGATTCGGTGGCGATCGGCCCGCGCACCACCGTCAACGGCGACAACGGCATCGGCATGGGCAACGGCGCCATCGTCCAGCAGACCGCGCCTGGCGGTATCGCGATCGGCCAGAACTCCACCGTCAACCAGGCCGACAGTGTCGCGCTCGGCACCAACGCGACCACCAACGGCGCCCAGGCCGTAGCCCTCGGCGCCGGCGCCACGGCCAACGAGCCGGGCAGCGTCGCGCTCGGCGCGGGCTCGACGACGGCGGCCGCGGTCGCCACCACCGGAACCACGATCAACGGCGTCGCCTACACCTTCGCCGGCACCACGCCGACCAGCACGGTGAGCGTCGGCAGCGTCGGCAACGAGCGCACCGTCACCAATGTGGCCGCTGGCCGCATCAGTGCCTCCTCCACCGACGCCATCAACGGCAGCCAGCTCTATGCGACCAACCAGGCTGTCGAAGCTGTGCAGGGAAGCGTCGGCAATCTGACCGAGTTCTCCGTCCAATATGAC
Source organism: Mesorhizobium sp. WSM4906 (assembly GCF_029674625.1). Lineage (NCBI taxonomy): Bacteria > Pseudomonadati > Pseudomonadota > Alphaproteobacteria > Hyphomicrobiales > Phyllobacteriaceae > Mesorhizobium > Mesorhizobium sp. WSM4906. The sequence goes on along the minus strand of NZ_CP121355.1, from coordinate 5,621,602 downwards.
AAGAACCCGGACGGCACCAAGTCGAACTCGCTGACGCTCGTCGGCGGCGACGTGAATGCGCCCGTCGTCATCCACAATGTCGGCGCCGGTACCGCCGACACCGACGCGGTCAACGTCAAGCAGCTCACCGACCAGCTGGCGCTCAACCTGACGGACTCCAAGACCTACACCAACCAGGTGGCGGCCACGACGCTCCAGCAGGCAAATGCCTATACCGACTCCAAGCTCAGCCAGCTCAACATGGACATGGGCGAGGCTCGAGGCGAGGCGCGCCAGGCGGCCGCGATCGGCCTGGCGGCCGCTTCGCTGCGCTATGACGACCGTCCAGGCAAGCTCAGCGTGGCGGCAGGCGGCGGTTACTGGCGCGGCGAGGGAGCCGTCGCGTTCGGCGCCGGCTACACCAGCGAGGACGGGCGCGCCCGGGCCAACGTGTCCGGCACAACGGCGGGCGGCCACTGGGGTGTCGGCGCGGGCGTCAGCTTTACCATCAACTAGAGCATGATCCCGCAAAGTGTGTAGCGGTTTGCGGAAAGATCATGCGCAAACAAGCAGTCCGTTCATGACCAGGTACGCGGTCTCTGCCATAGCGATGTCCTTGACCTGCCTGCTCCTGTCCGGCCCGCGCGCGGCCGGGCAGGAGGCAGTCCCGTCTGCCTATCGGATAAAGCCTTCGGAAGTCGCGGTGCCCGCGAACGTGAAGCTTGGCCAATATCAGCGGACCACGCGTCCGTTCGAGAACTGGACGCTGATCTGCGACGAGAACCTGCAGGCCAGGAAGAAAGTGTGCAACATCAGCCAGTCCTTCATCGACCAGAGCCAGGCGCTGGTCTTCAGCTGGTCGCTTGCGGCCGACGAGAAGGGCAAGCCTTTCCTGATATTGCGGACCCCCAGCCAGGCCGGCGCGGGAAGCAAGCTCTCGCTTGGAATTGCCGGCCGCAAACAGCCGGTCGATGTTGAAATGCAGGCCTGCGACGCGTCGGTCTGCGTCGGCTATCTCCCGGTGGGTCCCGTGCTTCGCGAGCAGATCGGCAAGGAGACCACCGTCCAGGTTACTTACTCCCTGCCGTCGGGCGCGGCGGTCAGCCTCGACGCCCCTTTCAAGGGGCTCAAGACCGCGCTGTCGGCCATCAAATAGAAAGACTTGCAAATGACACGCCAATCCATCGAGGAAAGAATTCTGATGCGACCTCAGCCGGCAGCTCCGCAAGACCCGTCGGCCAGCCTGCCGCCGAGGCGTTCGTCGGTCTGGCGGCTGCTGCGAAACACCGCGCTGCTCGGCGCGTTCGCTGTCCTCGTCGCGGTGGCGGTCATCCTGTCGTTCCGTTTCTTCCCCGCGCTAGGCACGCTCGTCGCGGGCACGGCCTCGGCGCAAGCGCAGGCGCCCGCCGCCCAAGGTAAGCCAGCAGAAGCCAAACCCGCGGAAACCAAGCCCGCGCCGGCGGATGCCTCTGCGAACAAGAATCCGTTTCAGGCGCATGTGACCCAGGCAGGCGTCCGCACCTGCGCCAACCTTTTCGCCACGCTCGGCCAGGCTCTCACCGCGGGATCGACCTATGCGGTCCAAACGCAATGGGACAAATCCTCGCCGGACACCCATGCTCTGCAGGCGGTCGCCGGCATGAGCTACGACTTGCCTGACTACAAGACGCAAGCCGCCGGCGTCGTCTTTGCCTCGCCTGTCGGCCAGACCTGCGAAGGCGGCTTCGTGCGGATCGCCCCGTTCCAGAAATCCTGCCAGGAAGTCGCACAAACCCTGCCGAAGGGCAGCGTTGCGACGGACAATCTTTCGAACACGGTGCTTTTCAACCTGGCCAACGATGGTGGCCAGGCCCTGCTGGTCCCGACCGGAAATACCTGCATCGTCGTCTCCGTCGCGCGGATGGGCGGATAGGGGTCGGGAACCGCGGTGGATTGCTGAATAGCTGCAACATGGAGCACGAGAATGCTGATCAATCGCCGCCTCTCATTGCCGCTGCTTGCCGCGCTCGCCGGGTTTACGATTGCGAGCCACGCCGCGGACCTGGTGGCGCCGGAACCGGCGCAGACAAGCGAGGAAAAGGGCATCTGGGGGGCGATCGCCTATTCGCCGGGCGACGGCCGGCACGGCTTCTTCTGGGGCGCCGATAAGCGCGACGAGGCGGAGGACATCGCGATCAAGCATTGCGAGAACGCCGATGGTGCCGGCTGCAGGGTCGTCGAGGTGTTCCGCAACCATCGCCACTGGGACGATGACGACGGCACCGGCTTTCCCTACGAACACTGTGCGGCCCTCTCCGTCGGCAAGAGCCGCGGCGCGGCAACCCCATTCTGGGGCGCCGCGTCGGCCACGACCCGCCGCGAGGCCGAGGACAGGGCCACGGCGCAGTGCGGAGGCGAGAAGAAGGAGTGCAAGATCCGCGAGTGGGTCTGCACCTGACGCGGGAGCAGGAAAAGTGTGAAACGGTCGGGCCCGGCTACCCGAGCCGCCGCCCGTCGTCTCAATCGCCGACGAGGAGCTTTGCGCTTTCAGGGCCGCGCCGAGCCTCTAAAGGCAACGGTTCCCGCCCATGGGTCTGGGACTGCCGCGCCTGATCCGTGCTCCAGGCGCTGATTGCCTGGACGGCAGCCAGCCACAGCAAAGGCACGATTTCGATGACCACCCGATGCTCCACCAGACGCCCGAAAAGCACGGTGGATACGAGAAACGGTATGCCGAACCACAGCAGTGTCCGTTTCAGCACCGGGTCGAGGTAGCGGTGCAGCAGCAGGACGGGCAGGTAAAGGCCGGCGCCGAAGCGGGCGAGATAGGTCAACAGATAGAGGGGATTGGTGAACAGCCAGAGATTGTCCGTCAGATGGATCTCGTAGCTGGTCCCCGGGATGTTGGCATAGGGATTGGGCAGCCCCGGAAAGAACCATCTGATGGCAGCCTGGATCACGACGAAAATGATCACCTGCGCCGCCATCGCCGTCGCAATCGTGCGGCGGTCGAGCACTCCCCAACACACGGCAAGGAAGGCCGGCAGCAAGAACATTGTGGTCTCGCGGTTCACGGTGGCAAGCGCGAACAGACCGAGATAGGTCGTCAACCAGCCCGTTCCGGGTGTCTGGACGAAGCGTGCGAGACAGAGCACGAGCGCCAGCGTGAAGACAGCCGCCGGCAGGTCGTAGACATAGCGGAAGAACGGCACCGTCTGCCATTTTCCCAATTCGAGAACGCCGCTGTCGAGCCCCAATACCGAGTGGACCTCCAGGTCGGGCACGATCAGATGCAGCGCGACCGGAACCGTGATCGTCAGCGCCAGAATCCCGCTGACGAGATCCGATGTCTCGATGCGGAACACCCGAAGCGCTTTACGCGCCACGACGACCAGCAGCATCCAGGCGGCGACTTCGGCCGCGGCGAACAGGAGGTCGACGTCGAACCAGGGCGTGACGCGCATGATAGCGTGGACGATGAGCGGCAGCAGCACCCGGCCTTGAAATGGCGCCGCCGCGATGAAGTCGGCCATTAGAGCCGGGCTGGCGATCCACCAGACGGTCGTCGAGGCATAGTGGAACGTGGTGAGCAGGACCGCGTAGCACAGCAACGCCACGAACCACGCCAGCCGCATGACGCGGGTACTGGTGCCCATCGACGCATTTGTTGAGACTGCCAGGACCACGGGCACCTCCGGGGTTTTGTCGATTGTTCGGCCCGCCACAGAAATCAGCCCGATTTTCACCAACCCCTATCGGGAGGGTGGGTTCAATCACTCATCTGGACCAAGAGTCGCATTCTGTGAGGGAGAGGCGGCCCATGTCTGCCTGTGGAAAAAATATCATAAGATAATCAATAGGTTAATTACAGGATCGCTCGGAATTCAGCTTTGCGGCGCATTCATGCGGCGCTGTCGCAATTCCGCCATCTGATCACAATACGTAACAGTCCGACTTGGGTTGTGACTAACAAAGGGGCGTTGCGTGGGGCGGGTTTTTTGGCTCGTTTTCTTGAATCTGTCGTGTCTGGGCATTTTATTAAATCTTCCTCCAACTGACCCGCGTGGCTCCACGCTAGCGGCGTCTGCCGCGCCGATTCAGCCGCCGGCTACGTCGCCGGAAGAGGCTTCGAAAGCTCCCGCTGCAGTCGGTTCGGCCAAAGGGGACGTCATGCCTTTGCGCGTGCTTGGCACCGAGATGCTGAATCAGGTCACCGGCAAGAATTCCCGGAACGACACGGCTGCGCGCTGGGGCGTCTACGGGACCGACCTTGGTCACATGTTCTGGCATCGCGACCGGCTCTACATGGTCTTTGGCGATACTTTCGGGGCAGGCGGCTTTGGCGGCAGCAATTGGCGCAGCAACGTCATGGCCCGCATTGCCGACCCGGATCCGCGCCACGGCTTTCCGTTCGAATCCATGGTTACCGGCCCGGACGGCGCGGCCAAAGAACTGATCCGCTCGCGCAAGATCGACGGTGATGAGAAGACCGTCATCCCGACCCAGGGCATCTCCGTGGGCGGGCGCATCTATCTCCACTACATGTCGGTCAGGCATTGGGGCTTGACGGGCGGCAATTGGACGGTCGGCCATTCGGGCCTCGCCTATTCCGATGACGACGGACAGACATGGGCGAAGCCGGCCGGGGCGACATGGCGCGAGGCCTGCGGTTTCGAGCAGGTTGCCTTCGTCATGGCGGACGGCTTTCTCTACAGCTTCGGCATACCTGAAGGGCGCTTCGGCGGGGTGCGGCTGCGCCGGGTCGCGCGTGAGCGCATCCTGACGCCCGATGCCTATGAGTACTGGGATGGCACGAAGTGGGATACCGATGCCAAATCCGCGGCCCTGGTCGTGCCAGCGCCGGTGGGTGAGCTCTCCGTGGCGTGGAGCGAGCCCCATCACCGTTGGCTGATGATGTATCTCGATGAAAACCGGCGAGCGGTGGTGCTGCGCACCGCCCCCGCGCTGACTGGCCCCTGGAGCGACGCCCAGGCGGTGGTGACCGCGGATCAATATCCGGGTCTCTACGCGCCCTACATCGTGCCGGGGACCGAGATCGATGGCGATCTCTACTACACGATGTCCCAGTGGGGCCCTTATAACGTCTTCCTGATGCATACGAGGCTCGAGCCGGCCGCCCCGGCGGTCGTCTCCGCCGACGATCCGGTCGCGCCGCTTGGCGCTGCGGTGACACCGGTCAGCTCGAAATGATCGGCTGGCTCCTCCCAGGTGGATCAGCCGGCAGGTCCGCCTGGGTGGGCGCCCGTTCTTAGGCATAGCTGGGAGCGGATCTGTCCGGTTCACGAATGCGTTAGGACCGGCTGCCTGTGCTGTCGATCCCGGCGGCAGATCGTATCAACTTATTGAAATCGATTGCTTTTCCGACCGAACTACCAGGCCTGCCCAGGCTTGGGTGGCAGGCCGGCGACCGGGCACTAGATGTAAAACCGGAACCGGACCGTGCTGCGCGGCATTCACTTGTCGTCGCTTGTTGTCCGTGCCGGATCGTCAAGCTCTTGGGCTGTGGGGGCAGCGAGGATCGCTGTGAACGATCCAGGAGACATCTGCGTGGACGGATGAACCGTCGCTGCGCGTTCTCCTTGGTCGAAGCCATCCTGAGATGAGGAGGCCACGATATGCGGAGGCTCATCGCCTCGATCTGCTTCATGTTGGCGCTGACCGTTCCGACAGCCGCTTTCGCCTATGTCGGACCGGGAGCGGGTCTGGGCCTGCTGGGCGCTCTCTGGGCGCTCGTCGCCGCTCTGGCCACGGCTCTTTCATTCATCATAGCTTGGCCGTTCCGCAAGGCGTTGAGGCGTCGGCGTGCGTCGCGCGGGATGAAGCCCACTGAAAGGCGTGCCGGCCGGACCGAAAGTGACGGCTCACGCGACGAAATCGGCCGCTGAGGCAGTCCGATGGGTCTCCTGGACATGCCATCGCCAGTCCTCTCGGCGCTGGACAACTGGCTGACGCCCTTCCTGCCGTCATCGGCCAAGCTGGTGCTTTGGGCGGCGCTCGGGGCCTTTCTCGGCATGGAGCTCTACCGGCTCCTTTCGCCGCAAAAGCGCATTGCGGAGATCAAGCTGGCATATGCGCGGGCGCAGCAGAGCGTTGCCGATTTCGAGGGCGAGTTCCAGGAAGCCTGGCCCCTTCTTCGCCGGATGCTGACGTTGGCGCTGCGGCGCGTGGCGCTGGTGTTTCCGGCAACCATCGCCGCGTCGCTGCCCTTGCTCCTGGTTGCCGTCTGGCTCGACAGCCGCTACGGCGACGTCTACCCGCCGCCCGACGCCCCGGTTGGCATCACCGTGTCCAACGACTTCGAGGGACGCTGGGTGAACGCAGGCGATGGCGTGCCGCACGCGCGGATCATCGACCGGGCAGGCGCGGCAGTCGCCGACGTGCCGGTGACGCAGGCGGTGTCGGTCATCCAGAAATGGCGCTGGTGGAACGTGCTGGTCGGCAACCCCGCCGGCTATCTGCCGGACGACTTGCCGTTCGACAGGATCGACCTTGGGCTGCCGCGGCAGCAGGTTCTTGGCGTCGGTCCCGCCTGGCTGCGCGGCTGGGAAGGCATCTTCTTCGTCGCGACGATCCTCGTTGCCCTGATGCTCAAGAGCGTGCGCGGCATCGCATGATCGGGACCAGACGCTCAACGAAAAGTCGTGGCGGGGTGGCTGGCCTGGAGGTCGATACGTGGACGGACGCGATCGGGCGGCTGCTGGAACGCTTTCCGCGTTTTTGGATCAGGGTGGGAAACTGGGAAACGCGGCTGCTTGCCGAGCAGCTCGATCATACCAGCGTGAGCCGGCCCATCTACATTGCCGGCCTTGCCCGCTCGGGCAGCACCATCCTGCTCGAATTGCTTGCAAGCCATCCCGACACGGCCAGTCATCGCTATCGCGACTTTCCCCTGGTGCCTGCCCCCATGGCATGGAACTGGTTCGTCGACCGCGCCGGGCGCACCGAGCAGGTTGCGGCCGAGCGTGCGCATCGCGACCGCATCAAGGTGACGCCGGAGAGCCCGGAGGCCTTCGAGGAGATCGTCTGGATGGCATTCTTCCCGGACCTGCACGATCCGTCGACGAATGCGGTCCTGGACGAAGCCGCGCGCCATCCCTGCTTCGAAGCCTTCTACCGGGATCATATCCGCAAGCTGCTCCTGCTGCGCAATGCCAGTCGTTATCTCGCCAAGGGCAACTACAATGTCACGCGCTTGCGCTATCTGAGGAAACTGTTTCCAGACGCGCGCTTCATCGTACCCGTCCGCGATCCGACATGGCACATCGCATCGCTGATGAAGCAGCACAGGCTCTTTTCCGAGGCGGAGAGCAGGGACGGCCGTGTCCTCAGCCACATGCGGCGCAGCGGACATTTCGAGTTCGGCTTGAACCGCGTGCCGATCAATGTCGATGGCACGATCGCCGGCGAGATCGTCAGGCTCTGGAAAAGCGGCGAGGACGTTGCCGGATGGGCGACCTATTGGGCCTCGGTCTACGGATATGTGGCGGCGATGCTGGATGATCCGGCGATCGCCGGTAGCATGCTCGTCGTCCGTTACGAGGATCTTTGCAGCGATCCCGGCGGAGCGGTCTCGACAATGCTCGACCACTGCGAGCTTGACGACCGCGGGCTCAGGCAGGCGGCGCAAGCTACCATCAGCTTCCCGGCCTATTACGAGCCATCGTTCACGCATGCCGAGCGCAGCGAGATCCGCAGCCGCACGGCGGCGGTGGCCGGCCGGTTCGGATATGGGTGAACCAAAGGCAAGCTGATGGAGAAAATCGGATCTGCGCTCTTCGTCTTGATGATCGCCTTCCTCGCCTTCGTCGCGGGGGCAATGGCGGTTTTCGGCAGGGTATTTCCGTCGGAATTTCTTCGCGACGCCTATCGGGCCGGAGAAGCCCTGGTCCTGCAGCGGCAGATCATCGAAAATCCCGTCCTGGCCAATCTCTACCAGCCGGCCCGAACGCCTGCCCGCGGCGTCACCATCTATGACCCGAAGCGTGCCGAGCCGGGGTATACGCTCTACACCTCGGGAGACGACAATGTGGCGCGTCTCATCGCGATGGACGGACACGTGGTGCATGAATGGCGCCGCCCGTTCAGCGATGTCGCCAAGAACGGCGCGTTCAACAGGAAGCCGCAGCCCGACTCGCTCGTCTACATGGACAGGGCGGTCGTCTTTCCGAACGGCGATCTTCTGGTCATCTACATTTCGTCCGCCGACACCCCGTGGGGATATGGCATGGTCAAGCTCGACAAGGACTCCAATGTGATCTGGAGCTATCTTGCTCCCGCCCATCACGACCTCGCGATCGCGCCGGACAATCGCATCTACACGCTCACCAACGAGTTCGACTTCAACCCGGTCGACGCCGCCCCGCAGCTCGACCGCCCCCACCTCAGGGATTTCGTGGTGGTGCTCTCGCCGAACGGAAAGGAGATCAGGAAAGTGTCGCTGACGGACGCCTTCCTGCGCTCGCCCTATTTCTCGCTTCTGGCGGTCCTGCCCTATTTCTCGCTTGCCGACCCGCTCCATCCCAACACGGTCGAATATATCGACGCCGACAAGGCGAAGGCCTTTCCCTTCGCCGAGGAGGGCGACGTGCTGGTTTCCTTCCGTGACATGTCGCTCATCGCGGTCCTTTCCATGAAGACAGGCGAGATCACATGGGCGACGCGCGGCCCGTGGCTGGGACAGCACGACCCCAGAGTTCTGCCGAACGGCGACATCCTGCTTTTCGACAATCTCGGCGGCATCAGACACGGCAACAACTCCAGGGTGATCGAGTACGACCCGCGCTCATCGAGCGTAAAATGGAGCTATGCCGGCAGCGCCCAGCATCCGTTCTCCAGCGCGCTGCGCTCCGATGCCCAGCGTCTCGGCAACGGCAACACGCTGATCACCGAGTCCGACGGCGGCCGCATCTTCGAAGTGACGCCTGCAGGAGATATCGTCTGGGAGTTCGTCAATCCGCTCCGTCGCGGCCCCAAGGACGAGCTCATTCCGATCGTCAACGGCGGCGAGCGGATCGATCCCGCGATGTTCGATCCCGCGTTTCGGAAAACGCTCGAGGGAGAACCGCGCCAGGCATCAAGGTAAATCCAACACGCTTTACGCCGTCACAGCTTCATCGCCTTGAAAACCCGGCGAGGCATCAGGCGGATCGCCAGCATGATCCAGCGCCAGAATGACGGCACATAGACGACGTCCTTGCCATTGAGGATGGAATGATGGATGCGCTTGGCGACGGTCTCGGGCTGGGCCCAGAGCAGGCCTTTCTCGAACCCCGCCGTCATCGGGGTGTCGACAAAGCCGGGCCTGATCGTGGTCACGCCGACACCCGTCTTGTAGAGCCGCTGCCGCAAGCCCTCCAGGAAAGTATCGACCGCCGCCTTGGCCGCCCCGTAAACGTAATTGCTCTGCCGCCCGCGGTCGGCGGCCACCGAGGTGACGACGGCGATCCGGCCAGCTCCCTTGCGCTCCATCAGCTCCGACAGGCGGGTGAGCAATGCCACGGTGCTGACGGCGTTGGTCTGGATCTCCTGCACCGTCAGCCTTGCCGACGCCTGGCAAAGCTGCTGGTCGGGCAGGGTACCGTGGGCCACCAGCGCCACGTCGATACCGCCGAGAGCGTGCTCCGCCTGCTCCAGCATGGCGCGGTGCCGGTCCAGCTCGTTGACGTCCAGAACCTCGCATCCCGCGATCTCGGCGCCGCGCACGGCCAGGTCGTCGGCCGCCGCCTCCAGCCTGGCCTTGCGCCTTGCGACGAGGAACAGCCTGTCGCCATCATCCGCAAAGAGGCGGGCGGTCGCTTCGGCGATTGCCGAGGTCGCTCCGATGATCAGAACCCTATGCATTGGCTGCCCCCTGTCGCGTGTCGCCGGAAGTCACGCGTCGCCAGAAGTCGGACATGAAAGCGGGATCGCGATAGCGCTCGAAACGATGCAGCGCCGGATAACCGCGCTCGAAGATCCTTGCCTTCATGCGGGCATCCTTGGCCGGGTAGACGGCGCCGCCCGCCTCGTCGGTGATCTCGTCCAGCGTATCGAGCAGGGCAAGCGTCGAGCGGCCGCGGTCCGGAAAATCGAAGGCAAGCGTCGTTCCCGGTCTAGAAAAGGACAGCCAGCCCGGCGGCTTGCGGTTGCCGAACACCTTCAGCACGGAAAGGAACGATCCTTCCTGAGCCCGCGCCACCCTGGCGATGATCTCGCCGATCGCGGCCCCGGCCTGGTCTTGCGGGATGACGCACTGATACTGGTAGAAACCCTTGCGGCCGAACAGCCGGTTCCAGTTCGGCACGGCATCGAGCGGGTAGAAGAACGGCTCGTAATGGGCGACGGCGTGCCGGCGACGCGGCCACCGGTAGACGGCCGTGTTGAACAGGCCGACCGCGGTCCTCGGCAGCAGCGAGACCGGGGGCGTGACCGGCAATCCCGGCTTGCGGCGGGAAGGCGCGGCGGCATGATGCCCGGCTGCGTGGTTGCCGCGGAAGAACAGGCCCCGCGCCCCGCCCGGCCCTGGTGTGAGGGAGTCGATCCAGGCGACCGTGTATTCATAGGCGTTGTGCGAGGCGCGGCTGAGCTCCAGGAACTCCTCGACGCGCGAGAAGCGCAGGCTCTCCACCTCCATCGCCGGCCCCTCGATCCGCTTTAACGCAATCTCGGCCCAAAGGATGACGCCGGTGAGCCCGAGCCCGCCGATGGTCGCTCCGAACCAGTCGGCATTCTCGCGCGGCGAGCACAGGAGCCGGCTGCCGTCGGAGCGCAGGAGCTCAAAGCGCCGCACATGATGGCCGAAGCTTCCGGCCCAGTGATGGTTCTTGCCGTGAACGTCGTTGGCGATGGCTCCGCCGACCGTCACCTGCTGGGTGCCCGGCGTCACCGGAAGAAACCAGCCTTCCGGGACGAAACGGCCAAGGATGTCGGACAGGAGAACGCCGGCCTCGCAGCGAAGGACACCGGTCTCGGCGTCGAAGGAGATGAAGCGGTCGAGGCCGCGAAGATCGACGAGCGTGCCGCCGCTGTTCAGGCAGCTGTCGCCGTAGCTGCGCCCGTTGCCGTAGGCCAGGAACGGACCGCCGCCTTCCGGCAGTTGCTCGTCCCGCCAATGCAGCCGGACCGCGCCTTGCGGGCCCGGCGCCGGCGGCCGCGCCCACGACCGATATCGACTGTTCCGTCCCATCACATGGCCAGCCAGATGACGCCGCCGCCCAGGACGGCGAACGCCAGGCTGACACGGTCGCGCGCGGCGAAGACCAGCGGGTCGCTGCGCATCTCGCCGCGGCAGGTCTTGAGCCAGATCCGCGTCACCCAAAAAATCAGAAGTGGCACGAAAACCCAAAGAAGGCCGGGGCGCGCATAGGCGATGAGGACCTGCGGCGTGCTGAGATAGAGGGCAAGCACGAGAGCCGCGACATAACCCGCGCCCACCCCCATGCTGTTGAGCATCTGCAGGTCGGCAAGCAGGTAGCCCCGGCCCAGGCTCGCCTTTTTGCCGTGCTCCTGCATCAGCATCAGTTCCGCGCAGCGTTTGGCGAATGCTAGGCTGAGGAAAATGAAGATGGAGAAGGTGAGCAGCCACTGGGAAAGCGGAATGCTCGCCGCCGCGCCGCCGGCGAAAATCCGCGTCGTGTAGAGCAGGGCGAGCGTAACGACGTCGACCGCCTCCAGGCGCTTCAGGAAAAAAGTATAGGCGAGCGTGACCACGTAGTAGACCGCCAGCACGGCACCGAACTTCCAGGGCAGGAATGAGCTCAGCACCGCGGATCCCGCCAGCAATGCCGGGATAAGCACGAACCCATGCGCGATCGGAAGGCGGCCGGAGGCAAAGGGCCTGGCGCGCTTCTCGGGATGGCGGCGGTCGTCCTCGATGTCGACGATGTCGTTGAGCAGATAGACGCTCGATGCGCAGAGGCTGAAAGCGAGAAATCCGGTCAGAAGCGCCACGAGCGCCTCGGTGTCGGTGAATCTCAAGGCGGCGATCAACGGCGTGAAGAGAAGCAGGTTCTTCAGCCACTGATGCAGGCGCAGCGCTTGGACATAGATGGCAAGCGTCGGCTTCCTGCGCGGGAACACCTCGTCCACATGCGCGTGGGCAAACGCCCAGTTGACCGTGCGCGGCGACGCGTTGACCACCGTTGCAAATCGCGCGGCGCGCCAGATCGGAAAGTCCGCCGCCGCGTTACCGGCATAGTCGAACCCATCGGCGCCAAAGCGGTCGCGCAGGGCGGCGAGCTTGTCGTGGCTCGTCAGGTTGCGCTTTCCGTCGCTGGCAAAGACCTCCTCGAACAGGCCAAGCTGATGCGCGATCTCATGAGCAAGGGATTCATGCGCGCCGGTGGCGAGAACCAGCCTGCGGCCGCGCGCCTTCTCTTGTCTCAGGTGATCGATGAGCGGCCGGTTGAAGGGCAGGGCGGAAAGGTCGAGCGCCACCCTTTTTGTGACTTGCGCCTTGAAGGCTGCCTTGCCGCTCATGAGCCACAGGGGCAAAAGCAGGATCGACAGGAACGATCGCTTGACCAGCGCGATGACGGACTCCACCAGCAGGTTGCTGTGGATCAGTGTTCCGTCGAGGTCGACGACGAGGGGAATCGACGACTTTGTGAGGCGCTGTGGTTCATCGGTCTTCGGGACCGCTTGGAGACGCTGCATGAGGGCTCTTTCTCTCTGACGTGTGCCCCGAACCTGCCGCCATCGGCCCCGGAAAGGCTTCGATAGCTGACCAGGCGCCCAATCCGAGCGCCACTGCGAACCAGAGCGTGGCGAGTCGAACGATGGTGGTCGTTGCAACGGCCTCGGGGGCCGTTGCTCCGGCGTAAGCAAGAAAAGAAATCATGACGATTTCGGTGCTGCCCAGCCCGCCGGGCAGGAAGGACAACGCACCGGCAAGCATGGCGACCGCATAGATGCCGACTGCGGCCAGCGGCCCGATGTTGAGGCCGAGTTCTCTGGCCACGATGTATGTGCCGAAGCCTTCGGCGCCCCAGGCCAGGAGGCCCAGAAGCGTTCCGACGATGGCCAGCCGAACCGTCATCATGGATCGGACGTCGCGAAGGAATGTCGTCGCGGCATTGGTCAGGGACGGGATGAGCCGTCCGGGCAAGAATCCGGAAAGCCGTTCGAGGCGCGCGATCGTGGCGGGATGCTGGGCGATGATCAGCGCTGCCACCAGCGCCGCGCCGAGAAGGCCGAACGAGCGGGTGACGGCACCGGAAGAGGCAACTATGAACATGGCGAGGATGCCGATCGCGACGAGGTCGAGCAGACGCTCGTTGTAGAGGGCAGCCAGGCAACGTCTGGCGCTGACGCCGAACGGCCTGAGATAGAAGATGCGCAGGGCCTCGCCGACTTTCCCCGGCGTCGTCGTCAACGCAAATCCCGACAGATAGATCAGGAAATGCCGCGATGCCGGCAGCGCGTTCGAAGACGGGGAAAGCATCAGCGACCAGCGACAGAACCTGAGCGCATAGTTCACCAGCGACAATACGAAGACGACGGCCAGCACGCGCAAGTCGATCGCGGCCATGCTGGCCATGACCTCGCCGAAGCCGACGCTTGAAGAAAGCATCAGATACGCGGCGAGAAAAATCATGATCGTTGGGACAAAAAAACTTCTCGCGCGAAGTATGTTTTTGCCCTGTTCGCTACTCAGCATATGCACGCGCTCCGGAACTCGGCGGTTTCGTGTGCGGATCTTTATGGCTGGGCCGTGAAGCGAGCTTCCGGAAACCGGCCGGACTTTGCACCCGGTGTTTGGTCGGAGGTTCTCTCCGGGCCAGGGGGCGATGACCGTCTTTTTGATCTGCGCGGTCTGCTACGGCCTGTGCTTGGACTCAGGCTTGGGTGAGAACGCTGCAGATTCTGCAAAGTTCCAGACCGGCTTGCGGCCCTTGTCTCGGCCGGGCAATCAGAGGGCAGGGCGCTTGGCTATGGCAAGGCCGATGCCGAGCGCGATCATCGCGCCGCCGGACGCCTCTCGCAGGCGGCGTATCACGCCCGAACGCCCGGCCGCGCCTTCCCTGATGCGGCTGGCCGCAGATGCGACCACGACATCGGCAAGCGTGTTGAGCGTCACCGATATGGAGCCGAGAACCATGAACTGCAGGGCGACATGGCCGGCGCCGAGGTTCACGAACTGCGGAATGAAGGCCAGGAAGAAGGCGGCCGTCTTCGGGTTCAATGCCTCGACCAGCACCCCTTCGCGAAAGGCTCGGCCCGCGCCGACCGCGGGCGCCGCCGCGTCGCCTTCCGGCATCGTCTTTGTCTCGCGGCGGGCGGACTGGAAGGTGCGGAAGCCGAGCCAGACGAGGTAGACGGCGCCGATCAGCTTTAGCGCGGTGAACAGCTCCGCGCTCGCAAGCACGATGGCCGAAACACCCAGGCTGCCGGCAAGCACATGGACCATTCCGCCCAGGCCCGTCCCGAAACTGGAGGCGATGCCTTCCGCGCGTCCTCCCGCGAGCGTGCGCGCGGCGACGTAGAAGATGCCTGGTCCCGGCGTGATGGCGAGCAGGAAGGCCGCGGCGAAATACAAGGCGAACTGGGTCAGATCCGGCATGATGGACTCGGGGCTACGGAGCGGAGCGGGCGGGCGTCATGATGGAATGAGAGGGGCGACCTCGCGGTCGGAAGGCCGGTCGCTCGCCGCGAGACCGGACATGACACCGGCGCGATCGGCCGCATTACGGTTCTGGCTCATCTTGCGCTTGCCTTGGAGCTTCGCGATCGGCATGCGCAGGCCGACAATGCCTTTGAGTTGTGCCTGGATGAAATCTCGCGGCGCGTCCGATACGGCCCAGGGCGAGGCGCGCCCACTTTCGTGGAGATTGGTCAGGCGCGTGACCACCTCTAGCAGCCTGTCGGCATCCTCGAAGAATTCGACCGGCCCATGGGCATGGACGGCGATGTAGTTCCAGGTCGGCACCACCTTTCCGGTTTCCTGCTTGGTCTGGTACCAGGCTGGCGTCACATAGGCGTCCGGTCCCATGAAGATCGCCAGGCCATTGCCCAGCGGCGGAACACGCCAGTGCGGGTTTGCCCTCGCGACATGGCCATAGATCACGCCATGCTCGCCCTCGCGCTCGTCGAGGAAAAGCGGCAATGGCGTCGCCAGCGGCCCTTCCGCCGTGGCGGTGACCAGCGTCGCCAGCCGCGTCGCGCGGATCGTGGCCATGAGGCTCTCCCTGTCGTCCTCGCGGAAGGCGGGCGGTATGTACATGGCGAAAACTCCTTGCTTTGCATGGCAAGATGCCGGAAATCTGGCTTGCTTTGAATATCCAGTTTTGAAGGTTTTTGGTGGTCCAGTTCGAACAGGATGGTATCGCGCGCCGGATCATCGCGGCGATCAAGGCGCAGATCCACAGTGGCGCCTACCGGCCCGGCGACCGCCTGCCGTCGACGCGGGCCTTCGCAGCCGAATGGGGCGCGTCGCGAACCACGGTGACGGCGGCCTACAACCAGCTCGACGCGGAAGGCTACCTGATCATCCGGCAGGGCGCGCGTGCCATCGTTGCCCCAGGACTGGAGAAAGCGTCGGGCGAGGCCCCCGTCGCGGCTGCTTCGCCGCGCAGCCTCTCGGCATTCGCCTGCCGCCTGCTGGCTATGCCTCCGCCGGCGCAACAGCAGCCGGCCAAGGTCGCGGATTTCCGCTATGGCGACCTGTCCGGCGCGGACTTCCCGGTGCTGGCCTGGCGGCGGGCGTCGAACAAAGCGATTCTGCGGCGCGCCGAGCGGCTGCGCTATGGCGACCCGCAGGGGTCTGCCGTCCTGCGCAGCGCGCTTCAGGCCTATCTGTGGCGCGCCCGCGGCATCGGTTGCAGCCCCGACCAGATCGTCATCGTCAACGGCTCGCAGCAAGGGCTCGACGTCTGCGCGCGGCTTCTGCTCGACCCCGGCGATCCGTTCGTGATCGAGAATCCGGGCTATCTGCTGGCACGCCACGCCTTCGTGGCGGCGGGCGGCATCGCAGTGCCCGTTGCCGTCGACGCGGACGGCCTGAGGACGGATGCGCTGCCGCCGGCCCGTCTGGCCTACGTGACGCCGTCGCACCAGTTTCCGCTCGGCGGCGTGCTTTCGGCGACGCGGCGGCGCGCGCTCCTGGGCTGGGCTGCGGCATCAGGCGCCTATATCGTCGAAGACGACTACGATGGCGAATACCGCCACGACATCGCCCCCATCCCGCCTCTGCAGACGCTCGACCCAGACTTGGTCATCTATGTCGGCACGCTGTCCAAGACCCTCTCGCCCACCTTGCGGCTCGGCTACCTCGTCGTCCCCGCAGGCCTGTGCAGGGCGTTCAGCGAAGCAAAGCGCCTTACCGACCGGCACGCGCCGATGTTGGAGCAGGACGCGTTGGCCGACCTTTTGGCGAGCGGCGTCTACGAGCGTCACGTTCGCAGCATCCGCAGAAGGAACGCCGAGCGCAGGGAGGTCCTGCTGCAGGCGCTGGCCGATCTTCTGGGGTCAAGGATTTCTATCGCAGGGGCAGAAACCGGACTGCATGTCGTTGCATGGATGAACGGCATCGCCGCCGAGCGCGAGCCGGAGATCATCGCGGCGGCGCGCGCCGCCGGGATCGGCCTCTATCCCGTGTCGCCGCTCTATGACCCGAGCGAGCCTCTGCCCGCAACCGCGGGCTTCATCCTGGGTTACGCCGGGCTCGACGCGGAGGCGCTGCGGCGCGGCGTTGCGGTGCTGGCGACTGTCTTGGCCAAGCACCGCTGAAGAATTCAAGATCTGGAAGATCTCGCCTCTAGAAGATCTCGCCCCTAGAAGATCTCGTTCGTGATCTGCCTGACCGGACCGAGCAGGATAGAGCCGGTCGGCACGCCGTTGTCGATCGGGATGGCCCGGCGCTCGGGCATGTCGGCCATCGGCTCGCCGATATCGGCCGTCACGACGACCGGGGTCTTGGTCGGCACGCGGTCGTAAAGGTCGATGATGTCCTGGTTGATCAGGCGCACGCAGCCCGACGAGACCGACTTGCCGATCGACCACCATTCGGGCGAGCCGTGCAGGCGATAGAGCGTGTCCTGATTGCCCTGGAAGAGGTAGAGCGCACGCGCCCCGAGCGGGTTCTTCAAGCCCCCAGGCATGCCGCCGTTCTTGGCGCTGAATTGCGTCAGCTCCGGCTGACGGGCGACCATCTCGTCCGGCGGCGTCCATTTCGGCCACTTCTGCTTCCACTGCACCACGGCATCGCCCGACCACTCGAAGCCGGCGCGGCCGAGACCGACGCCGTAGCGGATCGCCTGGCCGCCCTCGCGCACCAGGTACAGGAAGTGGTTGGTGGTATCGACGACGATCGTGCCTGGCCGCTGTCCGGTCGGATCGGGGACGATCTGGCGCAGGAATCTGTGATCGATCTTGTTCACCGGGATGGCCGGCAGGTCGAAGCCGTTGTCGGACATCGGCCCATACATCGTCTCGTAGTCGCCGAGCGGCGGCTCGACATAGGCCGGCGGTGGCGGCTGGACAGGTTCGGGGCCTGGACCGGTGGTGGTGCAGGCAGAGACCGCGGCCGAAGCGGCGCCGAGGGCTGTGAGATTGAGAAAGCCGCGGCGACTGATGCGGAAAGAATCGTCTGACATGGTTGCCTTTTCTAGGACCTGACTTGCAAGAAAGCATGAACCCGCAGGCTTGCCGCCGGCAGCTCCAATAACAGTCGGCGGTGATAGGCGGTTCCAATTCTGGCCTCAGGGTGGACAAACGAAGGCGAAGCTGTGACCGCGACACATCTGTTGCGCTGCAGCAACAGCAAGGTCAAGCGCCTGCCAAAAGGCCTTCGAGCGAGGGCAGGATAAGCCCCGGCGGAAAGTCCTGGTATTCGTCCGGCTGGTTGGTGCGATTGATCCAGACGGTTCGGAAGCCGAACTTGGCGGCGCCCGCGACGTCCCAGCGGTTGGAAGACTGGAACGACACCGCGCCCGGGTAGAGCCGCCAGCCGGTGACCACCATATCGTAGACCGAGGGGTCGGTCTTGAAGCGCTTGATCTCGTCGACCGAGAAGACGTCGTCGAGGATCTGGTCGAGTGCCGCGGATTTCGCCGCCGCCTGCAGCATTTCCGGCGAGCCGTTGGAAAGGATCGCCAGCTTTGCTCCCGATGCCTTCAACGCTTTCAGCACCGCCGGCACTTCCGGATAGCAGTCGAGCCGCCAATAGGCTTCCAGCAGCCTGGCCCTCAGCGCCGGATCGACCGAGGGCACCTTGCGCAGCGCGAAGTCCAGCGCCTGCTCGGTGAGCTGCCAGAAGTCGGCATAGGCGCCCATCAGCGTCCTGACCCAGGAATATTCGAGCTGCTTGGCGCGCCAGATCTCGGAGAGCAACTGGCCGTCCGGTCCGATCTCGCCGGCATGGCGGCGCACGGCCGCGTGCACGTCGAACAACGTGCCATAGGCGTCGAAGACATAGGCCGCATGGTGCATGGGGAGAAGTTTTGCGGCGCGCGAGCCTGCCGTGCAAGCACTGATTGCGGTCAAGTGCCTCTGGCCTCAACGATTTTTCCCGATGTCGGTTGACGCAGGCCGTCGAAGCATCGTCCTATGGCGGTCTGATTTCATCCATATGGACGGCAAACGATGACACTGGCGGCGGCGGCGCAGTCCGCGACATGGACCTATGTGGACGGCGACTGGTATGAGGGCAACGTCGCCATTCTCGGACCGCGCAGTCATGCCATGTGGCTGGGCACCAGCGTCTTCGACGGAGCCCGCTGGTTCGAGGGCGTGGCGCCCGATCTCGATCGCCACGCCGCGCGCGTCAACGCCTCGGCGATCGCGCTCGGTCTGAAGCCCTCCGTGACCGCCGACGAGATCGTCGCGCTGACCTGGGACGGCCTGAAGAAGTTCGACGGCAAGACCGCCGTCTACATCAGGCCGATGTACTGGGCCGAGCATGGCGGCTACATGGGCGTGCCGGCCGATCCATCTTCGACCCGTTTCTGCCTCTGCCTCTATGAATCGCCGATGATTCCGCCTTCCGGCTTCTCGATCGGCGTCTCGCCGTTCCGGCGGCCGACCATCGAAACGATGCCGACCAATGCCAAGGCCGGTTGCCTCTACCCCAACAACGGCCGTGCCATCCTCGAAGCCAAGATGCGCGGCTTCGACAACGCCCTGGTGCTGGACATGCTGGGCAATGTCGCCGAGACCGGCACTTCCAATATTTTCCTGGTCAAGGACGGCCATGTGATGACGCCGGCGGCGAACGGTACGTTCCTCTCCGGCATCACCCGCTCGCGCACCATCAACCTGCTCGGCGACTACGGCTTCAGGACCACCGAAAAGGCGCTCTCGATCCGCGATTTCCTCGAAGCGGACGAGATCTTCTCGACCGGCAACCACTCGAAAGTGGTGCCGATCACCCGCATCGAGGACCGCGATCTTCAACCCGGGCCGGTGGCCAAGAAGGCGCGCGAGCTCTATTGGGATTGGGCGCATTCGACTTCCGCTGCCTGAGCGGATAAAAAGGCGGCCGGCGCTTCGTTCCGGAGTTGCCCCAATCCATTCCAGACCTATCTTAGTCCGGTAGTTGCACCGGACTTTTTCCTGAGGGAGTACCATCCATGGCTTTTGAGTTGCCCGCTTTGCCCTACGACTATGAGGCCCTGCAGCCTTACATGTCGAAGGAGACGCTGGAGTATCACCACGACAAGCACCACAAGGCCTATGTCGACAACGGCAACAAGCTGGCCGCCGAGGCTGGAATGGGCGACCTGTCGGTCGAAGAGGTCGTGAAGCAGTCGTTCGGCAAGAATGCCGGGCTGTTCAACAATGCCGCCCAGCACTACAACCACATCCACTTCTGGAAATGGATGAAGAAGGGCGGCGGCGGCAACAAGCTGCCGGGCGCATTGCAGAAGGCCGTCGAAAGCGATCTCGGTGGCTACGACAAGTTCAAGGCGGATTTCATTGCCGCCGGCACCACCCAGTTCGGCTCCGGCTGGGCCTGGCTCTCGGTCAAGGATGGCAAGCTCGCAATCTCGAAGACGCCGAACGGCGAGAACCCTCTGGTCCATGGCGCTTCGCCGATCCTCGGCGTCGACGTGTGGGAGCACTCCTATTACATCGACTACCGCAACGCGCGGCCGAAATATCTCGAAGCCTTCGTCGATAGCTTGATCAACTGGGACTACGTCCTGGAGCTCTACGAAAAGGCGAAAGCCTGATTATCTGACGAAAAGCCCCGGCATGCCGGGGCTTTTCTTTATCTGCCAACACAGGAGATTGATCACGATCGGGAAAATCGTGACGGTGCGGGGGAATATTCCCGCCGCGAGCGCCGTTAACGTGCAGAGCAATTCCAGGAAAAGTGTGGACCGGTTTTCCGTCCGGAATTGCGCCAACAAGGAAATAGAGCATTTCACCGTTCACGGTGAAATGCCTTGGTCGCGAATGTTCTTCACCACGGAGCCAATTGAATGAGAAAGCTTGTCCTCGCCATCTCCATGCTTGCCTTTGCCGGTTCGGCCGCCTTTGCCGATCCGATCAAGGATCGTCAGGCCCTGATGAAGGAGCGCGGCAAGCTCGCCGGCCAGTTGGTGAAGGTGGTCAAGGGCGAGGAGGATTTCGACGCGGCCGCCGTGCTGACGACGCTGAAGGCGCTGCAGGCCAATGCCGAGAAGTTCGATGCCGAGAAGCTCTTCCCCGCCGGCAGCGACAAGGGCGATACCACGGCTGCGCCGAAGATCTGGGAAGACAAGGCCGGCTTCAATGCGGCCGAGGACAAGTTGCTGACCAACGTCAAGGCCGCGGTCGCCTCGCCGCCGGCCGATGTCGATGCCTTGAAGACGCAGCTCAACACGATCGGCGGCGACTGTGGCACCTGCCATCAGACCTACAGGATCAAGAAGGGCTGATCGCCTGATATGGCCTGGCTGAAGAAGCTCGTCGGCGCCGTCATCGTGCTGGGCGGCGCCGGCGCGGTCGCCGGCTGGGCGCTGTCGGCACCCGTCAGGCTTGATGCCGGGACCCTTGCGCAGCTCAGTCCCGGCGACGCCGCCAGGGGCAAGCGCATCTTCTATGCCGGCGGCTGCACCTCCTGCCATGCCAAACCGGGGTCCAAGGGCGATGCCCGCCTGGAGCTTGCCGGTGGGCTGGAACTGAAGACGCCGTTCGGCACCTTCGTGCCGCCCAACATCTCGCAGGATGCCAGGGACGGCATCGGCGCCTGGAGCGAGGAAGACTTCGCCAACGCCATGCTGAAGGGCGTTTCGCCCTCCGGCGAAAACTTCTATCCGGCCTTTCCCTATGCCTCTTACGCGCGCATGAAGGCCGCCGACATAGCCGACCTCTATGCCTTCATGAAGACGCTGCCGGCAGTCGCCGGCAAGGCGCCTGGCCATAAGCTTGCATTCCCCTTCAATATCCGTCGCGGCATCGGTCTCTGGAAGCGGCTCTATCTCAGCCCCGAGCCGGTGATCGCCTTGCCCGAGGGCACGCCCGACAAGGTGTTGGCCGGCCGCTACCTGGTCGAGGGGCCGGGCCATTGCGGCGAATGCCATACCCCGCGCGACTTCGCCGGCGGCGTGAAGAAGGCCGAGTGGCTGGCAGGCGCCGTGGCCGCCGAGGGCTCGGGCGTCGTGCCCAACATCACCCCGCAGGGCGGCACCAAGGACTGGTCGGAGGCCGACATCGCCAACTATCTCGAAACCGGCTTCACGCCAGATTTCGATTCCGTCGGCGGCGCCATGGTCGAGGTGCAAAGGAACATGGCGCAGCTGACGGCCGACGACCGCGCCGCGATCGCCGCCTACTTGAAAGCGATCCCGCCGCACCCCAACGGCTATCCGGCACGCAAGCCGGCGAATTGAGAACGGGCTCGGCGATGCCGGCGGCGCTGGTTTATTTCTCAGGCCGGCCGGCGCTCATCAGGTCGAGGATCTTTGCGAGCCGGACGACGACGTCGCCCGTTTCCAGGAGTTGCTGCTTCTGTTCGATGCCGATGGACAGCGACTGCGCGACCGTGTCGGCCAATAGGCCGGGATTTTCCGCGGAAGGAAGGCCGAAGCGTACCCTCTGCTGCAGCGGAAGAGAGGAAAGGTCGACGTTGGCGTAGATCCGATACGCATCGAGAACAGCACGTGAAAGCGCGGCGGCCTCTTCCGAGAGGCCGCGCTGCTCTTCGATCGGCTCTACCTCCGCCGCCAGGAATTCGCCGACGATCAGGCGGGTGATGGCAGCGCGCTGCAGGGCAGAGACGGAGACCTTGAGAACACCATCCACCTGCGTCTGGCTGTTTATCACGTTTGCCGTGACGCCCGCCGAATAGAGGGATTCGAGCGTGCTGGGATCGTTGTCGGCGCCGCGCCTCTGGGCGACCACGAGAACGCGACGGTCACCAGCCATGGCACGTTCCACGGCGCGGCGGGTTCTGTCACGAGCGACAAAGACCGGCGTGATCGTTTGCGGAAACAGCACGAGATCCCGCATCGGAAAGATGGGGATGTCTGCCTGGGCGAAGCTGGGGGGCGTGGTGACCCCATCCGACAGGCCGGGTGCGCCAGTCCGCTGGCTGGCCTGGATCCGCGCGGCCAACACGTTCCAGTCGCGAAAGCCGAGGATTTTGGAGATCAACTCCAGGCTTTCGCTGTGAGAAAGGGAAACGGATTTAGCGGCCAGCGCTGCGGTTAGCGTTTGCGCCATGGCTTTTGCATCGCGGAAATCGCGCATGAGATGGTCCTTTGCATAAACGAACGGAAGGCGTGTCAGGAGCTTGCGTTGCTGACCCGTTCGTTCGGGCAAAGGGAGCCTGAAATGGCTCGATACGTTCACCGTACCCCTGGAAGGGGCGCAAGCAGCAGGTCGTATCCACCGTCCCAAAAATTGCGCCGAAGCTGCCGTGCTTGTCAATCCTGACAGTGGACTCGCGCGAGGACTACGCGTGGCGGTCGCCGAGGAAGTCGAAACCGTTTTCGAAAAAGTGGTTGTAGTCGCAGGTCAGTTCCTCGCCGGCCGCGATGTCGCGCAGCGCATAGGTTTCCTCGGGTGAGGAGACGTCGCAGTTCGGCTCGTCAGCGTGGTTCATGTAGCGCGCGTCGTCCGCCTCGAATACGATGTAGTTGGGATCGCGCCGGTCGGGATAGGAATAGCGGTCGAGATAGGACTTCACCGGGCCGCTTTCGCTCTCATAGGTGTCGACGGGAATACATCGGTCGAACCTTGGATCGAGCTTCCAGATCAGCGTGCCGCGCGGAATGTGATGCTTGGCGAAGACACCGATGCCCTGGATAGGCGATTTGTCGAGATAGACGTCGACGAGCAGCATGGCGAACCCTGGCGAATGGACAACCCCCGCGACCTGGAAGGCCGCGCCTGAAGGACGGCGAATTGCGTAGCGCGTGGCCGTCGCAATTGCGAGCAAAAATCAGACCCTGCCTGTCACTTTCAAGGCATAGGCGTAGATATACGCGATCTCCTCCAGCCGCGAGAACCGGCCGGAGGCGCCGGCATGGCCGGACTCCATATTGATCTTGAACAGCACGGGGTTGTCGCCCGCCTTGCGCTCGCGCAGCCGCGCCACCCATTTGGCCGGCTCCCAATAGGTGACGCGCGGGTCGGTGAGCCCCGCCAGCGCCAGGATGGGCGGATAGTCGAGCGCCGCGACATTGTCGTAGGGCGAATAGGCCGCGATCGTGCGGTAGTCGTCGGCCGACGCGATCGGGTTGCCCCATTCCGGCCATTCCGGCGGTGTCAGCGGCAGGCTGGCGTCGAGCATGGTGGTGAGCACGTCGACGAACGGCACCTCGGCGACGATGCCGCCAAAGCTTTCCGGCGCCATGTTGGCGACCGCCCCCATCAGCATGCCGCCGGCCGAGCCGCCCTGGGCGACGATACGATCGTGCCTTGTGTAGCGTTCGGCCACCAGATGGCGTGCGCAGGCGATGAAATCGGTAAAAGTGTTCATCTTGTGCGCCCGCTTGCCATCGTCGTACCAGCCATAGCCCTTGTCCTTGCCGCCGCGCACATGCGCGATGGCGAAGACGAAGCCGCGATCGACGAGCGAGAACCAGTTGGTGTTGAACGCCGCCGGCACCGTGATGCCGTAGGAGCCGTAGCCGTAAAGCAGGCAGGGCGCCGACCCGTCGAGCGGCGTGTCGCGGTGGTGCAGGAGCGAGATCGGCACCAATTCGCCGTCGGCGGCGGGGGCCATCAGCCGGCGCGTGACATAGCGCTCCGGATCATGGCCTGAAGGCACTTCCTGCGTCTTCAAGAGCACGCGCTCGCGGGTGCGCATGTTGTAGTCGAACACCTGTGCCGGCGTCGTCATCGAAGAATAGGTGAAGCGCATCACCTCGGTGTCGTATTCGTAGGAGCCGGAGAGCCCGAGCGAGAAGGCCTCCTCGTCGAAGGAAATGAAATGCTCCTCACCGCTTAGCCGGTCGCGCACGACGATGCGCGGCAGGCCGTCCTTGCGCTCCAGCCTGACCATGTGGCGCTTGAAGCCGAGCACCGACAGGATCAGCCGGCCCGGCTCGTGCGCCACCAGCTCCTGCCAGTTGGCACGCACCGGATTTTCCACCGGCGCGGTCATGATCTTGAAGTCCTTGGCGCCGTCCGCATTGGTGAGGATGAAGAAGACGTCGCCGCCTTCCTCCAGATCATATTGCAGTCCGGTCTGGCGCGCCGCCACCAGCGTCGGCTCGGCGAACGGCTCGCTGGCGCCGAGCAGCAGGTATTCTGAAGTCTCATGGTCGTTGATGCCGATCATGATCCATTCATTGGAACGCGTGCCGCTGACATCCATGAAGAAGCCCGGATCGGTTTCCTCGTAGATCAGCCGGTCGTTTTCCGGCTTGTCGCCAAGTGCATGGAAGAACACTTTTGACGGGCGGTGGTTGTCGTCGAGGCGCGTGTAGAAGAAGCCGTCGTCGCCGGCGTTCCACACGCCGCCGCCACCCGTATCGGGGATATGGTCGGCCAGTTCCTTGCCGCTGGCGATGTCGCGCACGCGCAGCGTGAAGAATTCCGAGCCCTTGTCGTCGAAGGCCCAGAGCAGCTTGCGATGGTCGGCCGAATGGTCGACGCCGCCGAGACGGAAATAGGGCTTGCCTTCGGCTTCCGCGTCGCCGTCGAGCAGGATCTCGTCGGCGCCGCCTTCGCGCGGCGTGCGGAAGTAGCGCGGCTGCTCGCCACCCAGCCGGAAGGACGAGCCATAGGCATAGGGGCCGTCCTTCATCGGCACGGTGGAATCGTCTTCCTTGATGCGCCCCTTCATCTCGGCGAACAGCTTGCTCCGCAGCTCGGCCGTGTCGGCCATCAGCGTCGCCTGGTAGGCATTCTCGGCCTCGAGATGGGAGCGGATCGCGTCGTCGAGGAGCGATGGGTCCCTGAACATCGCCTGCCAGTTGTCGGCCCGCATCCAGGCATAGTCGTCGGTGCGGGTGATGCCGTGATGCACATCGAAGACAGGGTGTTTCTCGGGCTGCGGCGGGTTGGCGGTCGGGAAGGCGGCCAAGAAGCTGGAAGGTCTGGTCATCACGTCTCGCAATTTGCTTGAATGGCGAATGAACACGCCGCTCAGCAGTGGTTCAAGGGGCAGGGCTCAGGGTGGTCTGCACAAGATAAGTCGAAGGGGGAAAAGATGAAATCCTATGTTCGCGCCGCGGCGGCCCTTGCTGTCGTGTCGGCAGTCTGGGCCTTTTCCGGCCAGTCTCATGCAACCGTGTTCGCCGCCTGGCAAGTGGCGGGCGTGCCGTTCGGCGACACGCTCAACGCGCGCAAATATCCGTCAAACACGTCGCAAAAGCAGGCGGCCTATCCGAACGGCACCGTCTTGCAGATGACCGGCCGCTGCACGGGCGGGGTAGACTTGCTCGACATTGCCGGTCAGCCGCAATGGAAGCAGCGGCAGGCGATCCGCTATCGCTGGTGCGAGGTCTGGCACGACCCGGCGCAGAACGGTCATTTCGTCACCGGCTGGGTCTATGGCAAGTACATCGCGCCCTATTGAGAGCTCGTCGCGGCCAGCTGGTTGCTTTCACGCGCGAAGAATATCCGCGACCTGCGATCCGCAGGATTCTTCGTGCTGGCCGCCATAGGCGGTCAAGCATTAGTCAAGCATCAAGAACCATTTATAGGCTCGCCTGAGGTGTAAAAGCAGGCCTAACGCTACGTGAGGTCGCGCTGGTCTGGCCAGAAAAATCTCGCTAAGTTACACCGCGCACGAATTTTTGAAGCTGAATCGGCAATATTTGATGAATATCGCTCAATATAATTCAATAGGCGAATTGACTTACTTGCAGCACAGCGTCATTAAGATGACGCGACGCGAATCGCAGGGGCTTGCCTGCATGAAATTCGCGCGATGCCCGATCTCAAAAAAGGGCACAGTCTAGAAACAAACTCTCGTTGGGGCCTGAGCACAATGGATATCGTCGAAACACCTTCAAGCAATAGTGACGCGCTGATCGAGCTGACCGCCGATGTCGTCGCGGCCTATGTCAGCAACAACCCGGTGCCGGTCGGCGAGCTGCCGAACCTGATCGCCGACGTCCATGCCGCGCTCGGCCGCGTCGGCGGCACGGCGGAGCAGCCGTCGGCCGAGAAGCAGAAGCCGGCCGTCAACCCGAAGCGCTCCGTGCATGACGACTACATCGTCTGTCTCGAAGACGGCAAGAAGTTCAAGTCGCTGAAGCGCCACCTGATGACCCACTACAATCTCACCCCGGAAGAATACCGCGAGAAGTGGGGTCTGGACGCCAACTATCCGATGGTCGCGCCCAACTACGCCGCTGCCCGTTCGCAGCTCGCCAAGAAGATGGGCCTTGGCCGCAAGCGCAAGGGCCGCTGACCAAAGCATGTCTCCCGAAAGTGGGAACCGGTTTCGGGACAAAGACATGCGTAAAAATCAAAAACCTAAAGCGCACGAGCGAATCTGAAAGATCGCGACGCGCTTTAGCGCAGCTCTTATTCGGCAGTTCGACGGCGTCCTTCGGGGCGCCGTTTTGTTTTGTGGAAGGGCAGGGGAGCCGTGCTCAGGCGATCTGCTTCAAGGCGGCTTCGGCGTCGCGCTTGATGCGCTTGACCATCGAGCGAAGGCCGTTGGCGCGCTGCGGCGACAGATGCTCGTCGAGGCCGAGCTCCTTCAGCGTCACTTCCGCGTCGGTGCTCTGGATTTCGCTGGCCGGCCGGCCCGAAAACAGCGCCAGCATGATGGCGACGAGGCCGCGCACGATGTGGGCGTCCGAATCCCCTTGAAAGCTGATCACCGGATCGATGCCCGGACCCTGCTCGGTCGTCAGCCAAACCTGGCTGACGCAGCCCGGCACCTTGTTGGCCGCGGTGCGTTCGGCCTCGGGAAACGGCGGCAGCCCCTCGCCGAGCTCGATCACATAACGGTAGCGGTCCTCCCACTCGTCGAGCAGGGAGAAGTCGTCGCGGATTGTTTCGATCGAGGTCGTCATCACCCGGATATAGTGACCCGGCGCCGCCACGTCACGGAAAAAGAAAGACGCCGCGGGC
This sequence comes from Mesorhizobium sp. WSM4906, assembly GCF_029674625.1. NCBI lineage: Bacteria > Pseudomonadati > Pseudomonadota > Alphaproteobacteria > Hyphomicrobiales > Phyllobacteriaceae > Mesorhizobium > Mesorhizobium sp. WSM4906. The sequence goes on along the minus strand of NZ_CP121355.1, from coordinate 5,594,182 downwards.
GTCGAGAGGTCGGACGGGGCCCGCGGCGTTAGAGCAATTCCAGGAAAAGGGGTGAACGGTTTTCCGTCCGGAATTGCGCCGAAACTAAAGAAGCCGAGCGAAGGGCTGAAAGGGAATCTCAGTTCTTCATCACCGGGATGTTGACCTTGGCGGGTAGCACGATGCCCTCGGCGACGCTGCCGGTGATCTCGGAGGACGTTTGCGCCACCTTCGTCTCGGACGCCGCCGCCTTTTCCGACTGCTGGTCGTCAAGCATGGCCGCGGCGATCTTGGCGGTTTCCTGGGCGCGGACGGTAATGGTGTGCATGGCCGATTTGCCGGTCTCGCAGACGTCCGGCTTGCGCTCGCAGATGCCGGCAATGTCGCCGACCGCCTCGCGCGCCGCAAACAGCGCCTGGATCGGTCCGACCGCCTCGCGGCCATCCGCGTCGGGGCCGACGCTGAGCGGCAGCGCCAGAAGCACCAGCGAAAACCAGAAAGCCATCCTGATCAGAAAGCCCATCTCAATCCTCTCGTCCGTGACCGGATCACGCATCCATCGGCATGACCTCTTTTATGGGCGAGATAGTGGCACAGCCGCGCAAAAGGCGGCTTGCGCCGAAGCCGCGAATTTTCTTCAAATTTTAGATAAATTCGAAAGGAATGGTTTTCGAGTTTGGTTTCACTCAAATCTCATCGATTGCATTAAGTTTGCGATAACCATTTATATATCTGTTTTCAAAGAAAAATTTTTGATTTGACTGCCGCCGGCGCGAGCTTTTCGGCAGTCGTGGCGCGCTGGTCGCGGCTAACGCTCCATTTACCATGGCGGCAGATCGACGGGCTTTGCGGTGCTGGCATCCCAATATTTGCCGTGGGCGGGGCGCTCGCCTTGTCTGCCTTATCCATTCCTTAAACGCTGGGTGCGAGTTTCAAGCCAATTAAGAGTCGCCTGCAAAGCAGGGCAGTTTCACGACCGGGTACGAGTGCGTTGAGTTCGATTACGGCCAGATACGTTCATCTGCCGGGCGCGGTTGCCGCCGGCTGCGAACGCATGGTTCACCCGACAGTCACGGGCGAGGCCGAGCGCCTGCGTCAGCGCCGCTTCATCGGCGTCATGCTCGCCGCTCCCTTCCTCGCCGCGGGCGCTGCGGTGACGCTGGTCACCTCCAGCCTCGGCGCGGCCGTGACCGTGGCCGCGATCTTCGCCGCCTTCGGCCTGTGCTGGTTCGCAGCGCTTCTGGTTGCCGCCACCGGCCACATGGCGCTCGCCGGCCGCGCGGCGATCGCGACGGGCGGCCTCGCCCTCGCGGGCGCAATAGCCGCGGCGGGCGGTCTGGCCTCGCCGGTTGCGCTGCTTGCCGTCGCTTTGCCGGTCGAGGCCTGGTGGATCACCGGATCGCGCCGCGCAGCACTTTCGGGCGCGCTGGCGGCGATCGCCGCCTTTCTGCTGCAGCCTTTCGCGAGCCAGTTCCTGCCCCTCGGCGCGACCGGCATCGCCGCCTGGCACTGGCTGCTGCCGCTTGCCTGGGCGCTGACGTTGTTGCCGCGCGCGGCCGTCTTCGCCAACCCGGTCAGCGCGAGCCAGGCAGAGCCCGCGGCCGACCGTCTCGAGGAGATCATCGACGCCGTTGTGCTGCGCGTCGGCCGCCAGGGCGAAGTGCTCGACGCCTCGGTCAAGGCGCGTTCCATTCTGAAGCTGGCGCCGGAGCTCCTGCTCGGCACGGGCCTGTTCGAGCGCGTCCATCTTTCCGACCGCGTCGCCTATCTCACCGCACTCGCGGACATGCGTGAGGGCGCCCCGAAGCGCCGGCTCGACCTGCGCATCCGGCTGCCGCGCGACGGCGGCGGCTCGGCCGACAATTTCCGCCCGTTCCGCCTGGAATTGATGCGCGGCGAGCTCGAGCAGGACGTCTTCACCCTCGTGCTTCGTGAGAACGACGACGTCGCGGCGCTACGCGAAGAGCTTGCCTCGGCGAGGGATGCCACGGCCGCTGCCGAAGTGGCCAAGGGCCGTTTCCTGGCGGTAGTCAGCCACGAGTTGCGGACACCGCTCAACGCCATCATCGGCTTCTCCGATATGCTGCTGCACGAGATGTTCGGCGCCTTCCGCGATCCGCGCCAGAAGGAGTATGTCGGTCTAGTCAGGGAGTCCGGCCAGCATCTTCTGTCCGTCGTCACCTCGATCCTCGATGTTTCGCGCATCGAGGCCGGCGCCTATGCCACCGAGCTTGAGCCGTTCCGCTTCGTCGAGGCGGTCGACATGTGCCGCTCGATGATGCGGCCGCTGGCGGAAGCCAAGAGCATCGCGCTCGGCGCGCAGATCGCGCCGGACGCCGGCGAGATCAACGCCGACCGCCGCGCCGTGCAGCAGATCCTGATCAATCTCGTTTCGAACGCGGTGAAGTTCACGCCCGACGGCGGCAGTGTGGTGATCGGCGCCAAGCGCGTCGGCTCGCGGCTGCATTTCTGGGTGAGCGATACCGGCATCGGCATCGCCGAGGAGGATATGGCCAATCTCGGCAAGCCGTTCATGCAGATCCAGAACGACTATACGCGCCGTTTCGAGGGAACCGGGCTCGGCCTGTCGCTGGTCAAGGGCCTTGTGGCGCTGCACGAGGGCACGATGTCGATCGAGAGCGCTCCGGGCGAGGGCACGACGGTGACGATCAGCCTGCCGGTGAACGGACCGAAGCGGCGTTCGGGCGCACCGGTCGGCGTGCTTCCGGTGCCGGTTGCAAAGCCGAAGGGGGATGCAAATGGGGACAGCAATGGCTCGCTCCGCAAGACGGCCTAAGGTGGTCGAACCCGAGCGCGGCGTCCTTGCCGAGGGCGCTGTGGCAGTTGGCCAGATGATCTCGCGCAATCCGGTTCTGGTCGGTGGCTCGACCGCCTTCCTGGTGACGCTCTTCTACGTTTCGGCCAACGCGCTCTGGTATCAGCCTTTTCCGCATACCGGCGCCTTCTTCGCCACCAGGAGCATCGAGAATTTTCCGCACGCCGTCTCCGACGAGCCGGAGACCACCATCAACATCGTGAGGCAGGCGCAGCCGGCTCCCAAGCCCGACCCGGTGGTCCAGCAGGTGCAGGGCATATTGAAGGATCTCAATTTCTATGACGGCACCGTTGACGGCCTCACGGGTCCTGCGACGCGGAAAGGCATCCAGGCCTACCAGCTGAAGGTCGGCTTGCCGGCATCCGGCGAGGTCGACGGCGCGCTGCTCGATCAGCTCGGCGCCAGGCAGACGACCGCGGCCATTCCGCACCCGGCGCCGCGGCCGGCAGACAGCGCAGCGGCGCAGGCCGCCAAACCGGCGGCGATGGCAATTCCGGTCTCCGCCCCGGCCAATGGTGGAACGCAGACGCCCGATGCCCGCATCGTCAAGATCCAGGCCGGCCTGAAGGCCTTCGGCAATGACGATATGCAGCTCGATGGCGTCGTCGGCGCCCGCACCAAGGCGGCGATCAAGGAGTTCCAGGCGCTGTTCGGCCTGCCGGAGACAGGCGAGCCGGACGAAGCGGTCTACGCCAAGATGCGCGAGATCGGCCTGACCAACTGAGAAGTGGCGGCTTCCGGCGCAGCTTCACTCGAGCCAATGCTCTGGGTTTCGCATCCCATGAACTATCGCCACGACTAAAATGCCGTAGCTCATAGGCTCGTAGATAACGATATATCGACCTTCCACGAGAATACGGGCCGTGGCGCTCAATTCAGGCCGAGCGACGCCCATGTTGGAATGTACGCAGGCAAGTTCCAGCTTGTCGAAAATGCGTCCTACAAGCCTGTCCGCAGCCCTTTCATTGTCGGCCGCGATATGCTGCCAAATATCGCCGAGATCCCGTTGCGCCCGAGGCGTAAGTCGATAGTTAGCCACGTCCGGCGCGCTCGGCCTTCAGAGCACGCAGAAAGGCGGCGCGATCGACCTCCTGGCCTTCGCCGCTCGCCATGCCTTCCTCATAAGCTTGCTTTAGCTGCGCTAGTTCCAGGGCGCGAAGCTCCTCGCGGTGTTCCCACAGCCTGAGGGCCTCCCGAACGATTTCGCTGTTGGAAGCATAGCCGCCGCTATCCACCGCATCCTGCAGACGAGCGGCCTGCTTCGGTGTGAGTGATATGGTGAGAGTACGCATGGTTTGGCTTTTCATCGTTCCATTTTAGCGCTTCCCACAAAACTTAACAACATTTGTTAGGTTCTTGACGCATTGTGGCGCTCGCGGACAAGCCAGAATCTCGTTAAACAATCGGCATGTCATCCGGAACCTTCTTATGCGCGTAACCACCGATCTGTGGGTATCGGCTTTGCTGCGCCGTGTCTTCACCGCCGGCGGCTTTGCCGCCGTGGTCAAGCGTGGCGCGACCGAGGCAGGCGCCGTCTTCGTGCTGTCGCGCGGCCGGATGGGCGAGGCGGCTCTCTACGGGCCGGCGCCGCAGACGAGTTACGATTCGGCCAAGCCCGACGAGCGCTTCTTCACCTTGCTCGATTCCGGCGACGATGCTGCGGCATTCGATGCGCGGCTCGAGAAGGAAAAGCGATTCGATCCGGACATCTGGGTGGTCGAGATCGAGGCCGGCTCCGTTCCGGTCGAGGAACTTGTTTCCGTCAAGGCGGAATAGGCAGTTTCAAGGCTTACGACGCCTTGAGGCTGGCGGCCGTGCCGTCGCTGTTCGACGCCTGGTGCTCGGCGCCTGCCGTCTCGACGGCGTTGCCGCGGATCGCTCGCGACAGCGTTTCGGTTTTCCAGGCACGTACCTTGTCGAGCGCCGCTTCGCGATGCAGCAGCCGGTAGCGGTCGAGGAACAGACGGATCGCCTGCGGATGCGGGAACTCACCGGGATAGACCGCGACCGCGATCAGGAAGGCTCTGTCCTCGCTGAGGTCGAGCGCCTTGAGCGCCGATAGCAGCGCCGAGTAGCTCGACTGCCCGGTCACCGAGCGAGCCGTGGTAAAATCGATGTCGAGTGCATCGGCAAGCGCTGTCTGGAAGAAGGCGGCGTTGCCGGTCAGCGCCGTCTCGCGCAGCTTCGCGTAGGTTGCCTCACCGAGGAACAGGTTGACGGCGACACCTTCGCCGGCGGGGCGCATCATCGAGCGCAGGCGCCGCCGCGCATTGTCCTCGGCTTCGCCGGGGAGCGGTCGCTTGTCCTCGCCGGTCTCGGCGGGCGCCGGTTTCACCGGCGCGAGCTTCGTCACCGTCTCCGGTGGCCGGGTCTTGACCAGCGTCGGCTTCTCCAGCGCGCGGATGAGGTGGGCGATGGTCGCATTGAGCTCCTTGCGGCGGGCGATCGCGCGTGCGTGCGGCAGGCCATGGCGCCCGATCAGCGCGATGAGGTCGATGTCGCTCAGCGCGTTCGAGCGGGTGAGCAGCGGTGCCGCGATCTCGACCGGCTCCTCCGCCAGCCGCCGCACAAGCGCGGCCGGCGCATACTCGCATTCGGAAAGAGCGGCGGCGACATAGCGGCGCGACTCGACCGACACCTCGTCGAACAGCGGCAGCGTCAGATCCTCGAGTTGGGCGATCTCGCGGCGCGAGGGCCGCGTCAGCGAGCAGAAGGCCGACACGGCGGCGCGGAACAGCCTTTCGGCCTTTCCCGCTTCGGTCCGGATAGCGATTTGCCTGAAATCCGAAGATGACACGGAAGATACGCCCGACACTCGACACAGACCTGGCCCCGCGCAATCCGGTCAAGCCGGTTTCGCGTCTCCAGGGAACTAAAGATCAAATTAGCCGCGATCCGTTAGCGCTCCGTTAACCCTCTGCCCGCCTTAATCAACTTTGGAGGCGTTGCGTTGTGCTCCGGTCAAACCGAGAGGAATGCGCGAACCATGGGCATGGTCCTGTCTTTTGTGCCGAGAACGGCACCGGTCAATCGAGTAGCTCACGCCACCGATACGGCGGCGGCGGTCATCATCTTCCCCGGCGTCCGCTACGAGCCACAGCCGCAGGTCGGCGCGGCGCGCCCGGACGGTCCCGACAAGCCAGGCTCGCCGCGACCCACCGTTCCGCGCCACTGATCCGTTTTTCCTCTCAATAGTCCTGCAGCTCGCAGGCGCTCTGCTCGAGGAAGCGTGAAACGATCGGCTTCCAGCTGTCGTCCGGCACGAAGGCGCGGACGACGAAGATGCCTTCCTCGATGGGCGCCTCGACGAAGATCGCGCCCTGCAATTCCTCCGGAAGATCGCGCCGCACGTCGATCATCTGCGCCGGCGTCAGCACCACGGCATCGAGCTTCTCGCCGTTCGCGTTGTGGTCGTTGAAGGAATAGATGTTGTGGCCGCTGCGGTCATAGACCGAAGCCGACCAGAACGGAACGTCGCCCGGCGCCCGGATCCGCACCAGCCCGTCGGCTAGGTCGAAGCGGCAGGCTGCCGCGTAGAACATGGGGTCGACCGACTTCACCACCGGCGCGCCGCCGGCCTCGGCGTCCAGGCGCGTCATCTTGTAGAGGTCGGAGGCCATCGCCAGCCGCGACCATGCATCGCGCTCCGAAAATTCCGGCACCAGGAACAGCACCACGATATGCACGATGCCGGCGCCCAGCAGGCCCAGGATGAGCGCGTGCAGCAGGCTACGCATTGCAGCCCGCCTTCAGGATGCGCGGCAGCGTCACGTCGGAAAGCCCGGTGCTGCTCGCGATCGGCGTATCGTAGAAGGTCAGCACGAAATACATCTTGCCGAAGCCGTTGGTGAGCAGCCAGTTGCCGGGGGCAGGGCGGTTGCCGACGGCGATGACGACCGAATTGTCCGGTTGGCGCAGCACCTCATAGGATTGCAGCGCGGCCCGCCTCGCTTTGCCGGTGTCTATGACGCCGAGCGACTGGTCGGCGGCATAGAGCGTCCAGAACCGGGCCGTCGGGTAGCCGCCTTCAATCGTATAGGCGCATTCGCGTTTCAACGGCTCACCGGTCTCGTCGCGCTCGGCGACGAAGGAGAGTCCCTCGGCCCGACCGAGCGCCAGCACACCCTCACGCGCTATGCGCGCCTTCGAATAGGGATCGGCGGCCTGGGTGCCGATGTCGGGAAAGGCGGTCCATCGGCCGATGCGGATCGCGCCGACGCCGTCCTGCGCGTTTAGTGCGTACCAGACGCTGCCGCCGCCAAGGCCGATGGCTATGGCAAGCGAAAGCAGCGTGAGGAATGCGTTTCTGAGCATGCAGGGCCGGAACTGAGGAGGTTGTTCGGGATATCGCGGCGCAGGCCCCCGTGGCAAGCCGGCTTGCTCCAAGGCGTGGCGATATTCGGGTGAAACCGGCACGCAAGCGGCGGCTTCCTCCTGCGTCGCTGCGGGTGGCCGTTCAATCGGTGTCTGTGCTTGAAGCCGCCGCCTTTTCGTTCCACATCGATCGGGATGAAGGGCGAGACGGAAGAACGGCGTTGGAATTTGGCGTGCGCCTTGCCCGCATCGCTGATCCTGCATGCGCTCATAGCGGTATTTCTGGTCTACAGCCTGCCGAGGCCTGCTCAACAGCCGGATCGGGAGCAGCCGGTCAATGTCGCGCTTGTGCCTCCGCCCGAGCAGCCGAAACCGAAGCCTCCGCCCGCGCCGCAGCCAAAGGAGCCCAAGGCCGAAAAGCCGCCGGAACCGAAGGCTGAAAAACCGCCCGAGCAGAAAGTTGAAAAGCCGCCTTTGCCGGAAAAGCAGCCGCCGAAGTCGCCGGCAATCGCGGTGCTGAAGCCCGTTTTCCAGTACGGCGACAAGGATGCTGGCCCGAGGAAATCCCTGGATGGAGGCGGCGATCGAGACAGCACGCCTTCGCCGGCCAAGGATAGCGATTCGAAGCCGCCAGCCTTGCCGAAGCCCGTTGAGAACCAATCTGCCTCGCCGGCAGGCGCCGATCAGCAGGCAAATCCAAGCAAGGCCGACGACAAGCCGGCGACCGCCGAGACGGAGTCCACGCAGAGCGAGGAAAAGCAGGCAGCCCAGAACGCGGATAAACAACAGGCAGACGGGCAAGAGGCAGGAGCGCAAACCGCCGAAAAGCCAAAGCCCAAACCCGCAAATGCGCTGAAGTTCAGGCCTGCCAAGGGCTCGAAGTCCCGAAGCAGGAGCGCAGGGACGCCAGGTTCCACGAAAGCCGCCGTTGCTGCATCGCCTACCTATTCGGGTCTTCCTGGTGTCCGAAAGCTCTACTCGCAGGGCGCCACCGGCGACGCGCTGGCCACAAGTTCCATGACCGGCGTGCCTCGCGATCAGCGGGTCGCCAACCTTTGCGGCAGCGTCTTGAACCAGGAATTGCAGGACGCCTCTTATTCTCCCAAATGGCTGCCGTCTATTCCGCTGAAGGTGGGCAATGTTCTTAGCCCTGCGGAAACCGCCTTCAGCACCACAACCACATGGTACCGCCTAAGCTTCCGGTGCGAGGTCGACACCGATGCGACGAGGGTCCTGTCGTTCAACTTCCGCGTCGGCGCTGAGATCCCAGCCGGCGATTGGGCCCGTCTCAGATTGCCAAGTCTCCGCTAAAGCATGTCTCTCGAAAGTGGGAACCGGTTTCGGGACAAAGACATGCGCAGGTTAAAAGGCATGTCTCCCGAAAGTGGGAGCCGGTTTCGGGACAAAGGCCTGAGTAAGATCAGAACCTAAAGCGCCGACAGGGTCTCCGGCAGGGTGGGTGCGTCGAGCACGGGTGCCGACTGGAACACCTTGGTCATGTCCCTCAGCGTCTGCGTGGTGCGGCTGGATAGCACCGGCGGGCGCTCGGCCTCGGCCTGCGCCTCGGCATCCGCGGCCTCCTTCTTCGCCGCTTCCTCGGCCTTGGCCGCGACCTCCGGGTCGACGAAAGGATGATCGAGGCCCGGGATCGGCTTCAGGTCGATATTCTGGTGCGTATAGACCATCAGCCGCTGCCATACCATCGCCGGCAGGGAACCGCCGGTCATCTTGTTGGTCGGCGTGAAGTCGTCATTGCCGAGCCAGACGGCGGCCGTGTAGTTGCCGGTGAAGCCGACGAACCAGGCGTCGCGGTAGGATTGTGTGGTGCCGGTCTTGCCGGCGACGACGATGTTGGGAAGCTGGGCGCGTCGTGCCGTGCCGATCACCGGTACCGCAGCCAACATGGTGTTCATGTATTTCAGCGCCTGTTCCGACAGCACCCGGTGCGGGGGCGGCGCGTCCTTGGTCCAGTCATAGACCACGTCGCCGGTGCGGGTGACGAGCTGGGTGATGCCGTGCCTGGAGCCGACAAAGCCGTTCTGGGCAAAGACGCTGTAGCCCGTCGCCTGGTCCATCACCGTCATGAGGGACGTGCCGAGCACCATGGTCTTGTGCGATTCCAGCGGCGATTCGACACCCATCGATTCGGCCATCGCCTTGATCGGGGCGATGCCGAGATGATCCTTGGCGAGCCGCACCGGCACCGTGTTGATCGACTTGGCGATCGCGGTCAGCAGCGTGACATTGCCGGCCGATCCGCCGCTATAGTTATGCGGCGACCAGTTGCCCCAGGAGATCGGACCGCCGGAAACCACGGAATCCGGCGTGAAGCCATGCTCCATCGCGGTGGCGTAAACATAGGGCTTGAAGGACGAGCCGGTCTGGCGCAGCGCCTTGGTCGCACGGTTGAACTGGCTGGCGCCATAGTCGCGGCCGCCGACGATGGCGCGCACCGCGCCATTGGTCTCGATCACCACCACCGCACCCTCGGTGACGTTGTATTCCTTGCCGAACTGGCGGAGGTGGAACTCGACCGATTCTTCCGCCGCCTTCTGGATGTTGGCGTCGAAGGTCGTATGCGCGACCAGCGAATGCTGGCCGGGCTTGGCGATTTTCTTCACCTCGTCGAAGGCCCAGTCGAGGAAATAGTCGGGGCTCTGCTTCTCGCCGCGGTCGACGACGTCGGCCGGGTGGAGCCGCGCCTGCAGCACCTGGCCCTCGGTCATGAAGCCGGCGTCGACCAGATTGGAAAGCACCACATTGGCGCGCGCGCGTGCCGCCGGCAGGTTGATGTGCGGGGCGTATTTGGTCGGCGCCTTGAACAGGCCGGCCAGCATCGCCGCCTCCGCGAGGTTCAGGTCCTTGACGCTTTTGCCGAAATAGAAATCCGCCGCCGCCTCGATGCCGAACGTGCCGCCGCCCATATAGGCGCGGTCGAGATAGAGCTGCAGGATCTCCTTCTTGGAGAGGTTCGCCTCCAGCCACAGCGAGAGAAACGCTTCCTTGATCTTGCGCTCCAAGGTGCGCTCGTTGGAAAGGAACAGGTTCTTGGCGAGCTGCTGCGTGATGCTGGAGCCGCCCTGGACCACCGAATTGGCGCGCACATTCTCGAAGATGGCGCGCGACAGGCCGAGGACGTCGATGCCGTAATGGTCGAAGAACCGCCGGTCCTCTGTCGCCAGCACCGCCTTGATGACGATGTCCGGCATCTCGTCGACCGGGACTGAATCGCGCTGGATGATGCCGCGCTGGCCGATCTCATTGCCGTAGCGGTCGAGGAAGGTGACGGCGAAATCGCCCTGGTTGCGCCAGTCGCCGGCGGTGATCTCGAAGGCGGGCATGGCCAGTGCCAACAGCACCACGAAGCCGCCGGCGCCCATGGTGAAGCCCTCGCTCAGCACCTCGATGATGGCGCGCCGCCAGCCATGCAGGCGAAAGCGGCGGGAAAAGATGGTGGCTGCTTCCCAGAATTCGCGCGCCTTGAAGCCGATTTCATAAAGCGACGAATCGAGCCATGCGTCGACCGCAAGAGCCGCTGAGGCGATCCGGCCTCTTCTCTTGCGTGGTTTCGAAGGACTTGCCATTCCAGACTTCCGCCCCAACGCGCTTTCGACCGAAACCGCGTGAACGGTTTCGGGCGCCACCCCTGCACGACTAATCGACCATTTTATCACCGCTCACAAGGGCAGCGAAGCCACACCCAGGCTTTGTTGAACGCCAAGGTTGATACTTCGCGGCGATATCACCGCGCTGCGATGAAGCGCATGAAATGCGCCACATCGGCCTCGGTCGGCTCCTGGCCGGTGAAGGAGCGCAGATAGGCGGCGAGATGGCTGACGCGGGCCTCGACCGGCTCCTTGAGGTCGAGCACGTAGTAGCCGATCTGCATGTAGTAGAGGACGCGGGCGCGGATGAAGGCGTCCTCGTCGTCGTAGCCGTGCCGGCGGTACATGTCGCGGATGGCGCTGAGGCGCTCGTCGTCCGCCTGGTCGATCATGCGCCGCACATCGTCCGAGCGTCTTGCCCATTCGCGCACGGCGAAGTCGAGCCTCGGGTCGAACAAGCGCTCGTCGGCCCAGCATTCGAACACGTTCATCACGCCCATGATGATGGTTTCGGCAGGGCGCCGGGCGCGCTCAACGATCGCCGTGGTGTTGGTGTCGTGCCAGTGCTTGAGCAGCTGGTCGAGCAGGTCCTGCCTGCTTTCGAAATACCAGTAGAAGCTCGAGCGCGACACGCCGAGCTTCTGGCCGATCGTGAGCACGCGCACGCTCTCGATGCCATCCGAGATCAGCGTCTGCAACGCCAGATTGATCCAGTCCCAGCGCGTGACCTTGATGTTTCCGGGCGTCGGTTCGGCCTGGGGAGCGGCGATGATCATGGCCGCACAATAGGCATGGCGCGAAGCCGCGCGCAAGCTCTGGACAGAAGTGTCTAGACATGTATGTCCAGTCTGTATATCTTAGAGCCTTCAACGAGAGGGAGAGAGCTCGTGAAGTCGCATTATCGCGCGGTCGTCATCGGAGGAGGCGTGGTCGGCGCCTCGGTGCTCTACCACCTGACGAGGTTCGGCTGGAACGACGTGGCGCTCATCGAGCGCGCCGAGCTGACGGCCGGTTCGACCTGGCATGCGGCCGCCGGCTTCCATGCGCTCAACGCAGATCCCAATGTCGCTGCGCTGCAGGATTACACGATCAAGCTCTATCGCGAGATCGAGGCCGAGTCCGGCCAGAATGCCGGCCTGCACATGACCGGCGGCGTCAACATGGCGAGCGACCCGCAGCGCTGGGAATGGCTGAAATCGGCCTGGGCGGTGTTCCAGTCGGTCGGTATCGAGACGGCCCGCTTGGTGACGCCCGATGAGATCAAGGAGATCTGCCCGATCGTCGATGTCAGCGACGTGCTGGGCGGCCTCTACGATTCCAACGAAGGCCATCTCGACCCCTACGGCACGACGCACGCCTATGCCGGCGCCGCGAAGAAGCGTGGCGCCGACGTGATTCTGCGCAACCGCGTCGTCGAGCTGAAGCAGCGTGCCGGCGGCGGCTGGGATGTCGTCACCGAAAAGGGCACGATCGTCGCCGAGCATGTCGTCAATGCCGGTGGGCTCTGGGCCAAGCAGGTCGGGCGGATGGCTGGCGTCGACCTGCCGGTGACGCCGATGGAGCATCATTATTTCGTCACCGAGGACATCCCGGAAGTCGCTGCCCTCGACAAGGAGCTAGGCCTCGCCGTCGACCTCGACGGCTTCTCCTATCTGCGGCAGGAGCGGAAGGGCGTGCTGCTCGGCGTCTACGAGCAGAACCCGAAACACTGGAACATGGACGGCGCGCCCTGGGACTACGGCATCGAGCTGATCCCCGAGGACATCGACCGCATCAGCCCGGAGCTTTCCAAGGCCTATCAGCGCTTCCCCTGCCTGGCCAAGGCCGGCATCCGCAAATGGGTGAACGGCGCCTTCACCTTCACGCCGGACGGCAACCCGCTGGTCGGTCCGGTCAGGGGCTTACGCAACTACTGGGTCGCCTGCGGCGTCATGGCCGGCTTCAGCCAGGGCGGCGGCGTCGGCAAGTCGCTGGCCGAATGGATGATCCATGGCGAGCCGCAGGCCGACATTTTCGGCATGGACATCGCCCGCTACGGCGCGTTCGCCGCCAACCGCGAGTATCTCAGGCAGACCACGCGCCAGTTCTACGCCCGCCGCTTCGTCATGACCTTTCCCAACGAGCGGCTACCGGCGGGCCGGCCGCTGAAGCGTCCCGGCGCCTATGACGGCATGAGCGCCGCCGGCTGCGAGTGGACGGCATCCTGGGGCCTGGAAATCCCGGCGTATTTCGCGCCGATGGGTTTTCGCGAGGAGACGACGCTGAAGCGCTCGAACGCCTTCGACATCGTCGGCGACGAGGTCCTGCAGGTGCGCCGCGCCGCCGGCCTCGTCGATACCACGGCCTTCTCGCGTTACGCCGTGTCGGGACCGGGCGCCGAGGCCTGGCTCGACCGGCTGCTCGCCTGCAGGCTGCCGAAGCCCGGCCGCGCGAAGCTTGCGCCGATGCTTGGGTCTGACGGCAGGCTGAAGGGCGATCTCACCGTTCTCAACTGGGGCGGCGGCGAATACTGGATCATGGGCTCATATTACCTGCGCGCGTTCCACATGCGCTGGTTCGAGGCGCATCGGGCCGAGGATGTCGCGGTGACGGATATCTCGGACGCTATGTCCGGCTTCCTCGTCACCGGACCGAATGCGCGCATGATCGTCGAACGCACCACGCATCAGGACGTATCCGCCAAGACCTTGCCGTTCATGGCCTGCGGCGCGTTCGACATCGACATGGTGCGCGCCCGGATCGCGCGGCTGTCGATCGCCGGCGAGCTCGGCTTCGAGATCAACTGCCCGGCCACCCTGCATGCGACCCTTCGCGAGACGCTGCTTGCCGCCGGCGAGGATCTCGGTCTCGCCGAGATCGGCTATTACGCGCTCAACGCACTTCGCCTGGAAAAGAGCTTCGGCATCTGGTCGCGCGAGTTCACGCAAGGCTACACGCCTGGACAGACAGGCCTCGACCGATTCATCGCCTTCGACAAGGGCGACTTCATCGGCCGTGAAGCGGCGTTGAAAGAGCGCAAGGCCGGAGTTTCGCAACGGATCGTGACAGTTGAGGTCGACGCCGTCGATGCCGACGCCAGCGGCTTCGAGCCGGTCTGGCGCAAGGGTCGGCGCGTCGGCTTCGTCACTTCCGGCGGCTATGGCTACACCGTCGGCAAGAGCGTCGCCCTGGCGTTGGTGGATGACGAATTCGCCGGGGAGGGGACCGAGCTTTCCGTACACATTGTCGGCGTCGAACGGCTGGCGCGCGTCATCGCGGCCTCGCCCTATGACCCCAAGGGCGAGGCAATGCGGCAATAGGAGGATTGGGCATGATTGACGAGGCCGCACGCGACCTGAGGCGAGAACGCCGGCGCGGACGCAATGGCGAGGCAGGCAGCGAATCCGGCCGTCGCCCGAACTACCGTTCGCTGAAGAACCCGTTCCTGCCGCAGCCCGTCTTTTCCGACGACCAGGTCGCCGCGATCCACGACACGGCGCTGCGCGTGCTGGAGGAACTCGGCATCAAGGTGCTGCTGCCGGAGGCGCGCGCCATTCTTGCCAAGGCCGGCGCCCTGGTCGACGAGGACAGCCAGATGGTGAGGATTGGCCGCGACATGGTCGATGCGGCCCTGGCTTCCGCGCCGCGCTCGATCCCTGCCTATGGCGGCGACCGCTCCCGCGATCTTGCGCTGGAGCTCGGCACGATGGCGTTCCTCGCCGGGTCCGGTGCGCCCAACGTCACCGATCTCGAACGCGGCCGCCGGCCGGGCACGCTGGCCGCCTTCGAGGAATTCATGAAGCTGCTGCAGCATTTCGACGTGCTGCATATGCTCGGTCCCTGCATCGAGCCGCAGGACGTCGACACCCGCTTTCGCCACTATGCAACCGGCCGGGCGCAGCTCACTTTGTCAGACAAGCTCCCCTTCGTCTTCGCGCGCGGCACGCCGCAGGTCGAGGACAGCTTCGAGATGGTCCGTCTGGCGCGCGGTCTCTCGGAGGACGAGTTCCGCAGCGGCGCCTATTGCTACACGGTCATCAACACCAACTCGCCGCGCCAGCTCGACATCCCAATGGCGCAGGGCATCATCGACTTCGCCAAGGCCGGCCAGGTTTCGATCATCACGCCCTTCTGCCTGGCCGGCGCCATGGCGCCGATCACGGTCGCCGGCGCGCTGACGCTGCAGCACGCGGAGGCGCTGGCCGGATTGACGCTGGCGCAGATCGTGCGTCCCGGCGCGCCGGTGGTCTATGGCTCCTTTTCCTCCAACGTCGACATGAAGTCGGGCGCGCCGGCCTTCGGTACGCCGGAGCACATCAAGGCGACCTTGGGCGCCGGCCAGTTGGCGCGCTTCACCGGCCTGCCCTGGCGCTCGGGCGGCGGCAGCGCCGCCAACATCTCCGACGCGCAGGCGGCGCATGAAACACAGTTCGCGCTGTGGGGCTCGGTGCTTGCCGGCGCCACCGTCTGCATCCATGCCGCCGGCTGGCTGGAGGGCGGCCTGAGCGTCTCCTTTGAAAAGCTGATCACCGACATCGAGGCCTTGCAGACGATCGCCGAGCTTTGCGCGAAAACGCCGGGCGACGCCGACGCCATCGGCTTCGACGCCATCGCCGAGGTGCAGCCCGGCGGTCATTTCTTCTCGGCCGCCCACACCATGACGCGCTACCGCACCGCCTTCTACGAGCCGCTGGTCGCCGACTGGTCGAATTTCGGCAACTGGACGCAGTCAGGCGGCAAGACCGCGACCGAGCGCGCCACCGGCATCTGGAAGCGGATTCTTTCCGACTTTCAGCCGCCGCAATCCGCCGCCGCCACCGCCGGTGTGCTCGACGAGTTCATCGCGCGGCGCACCGAAGAGGGCGGCGCCGCGCCGGTGTCGTGAACATCAAGGCAGCAGGGCAACCGCCTTACGCGAATATGTGGTGTCGCCGACCTGGGCAAGCATGAAAGCCGCCACGTCGGCGCGCGCCAGTGTCGGCAGCAGCGAATTGGCCCGGATGCCGTTGCCGTGGCGGAACGCGCCGGTTGCCGGGCCGTTGCCGAGCCTTGGCGGCCGCACGATCGTCCAGTCGAGGCCGGACTGCGCGATGAGCTTTTCCTTCGCTTCGTGATCCTCCACTTCGTGGCGCAGCACCAGCGGCGCGACGATGCCGCCGAGCAGCGGGCCCAGTTGCCGGCGGCTGTCGCGGACGCCAAGGAAGGACAGGTAGACGAGCCGGCCCGGCCTGCTCCGCTGCATCGCCTCGACGATGAAGCCGATGCCGGCAATCACCGCGCCATCGTGCTTCAGCGGTACGCCGACGCCGAGGCAGCTCAGCACCGCATCGTGACCGGCAATCGCGCCCTCCACCGCTTTGCGGTCGGCGACGTCTCCGACGATAACGCTCAGATGCTCGTGGCTGACGGCGAGCTTGCCGGGCGCGCGGACGAAGGCGCTCACCAGATGACCTTCCGCCAGCGCCGCCGAGACGAGGACGCGGCCCGTCGCGCCCGAGGCGCCAAAGATCAGCAATCTCATCGCCAGCCTCCCGATCATCGTCAGCTAGGCTTGCGCCCGGCGACAAAAGCGACCGGTGCTCCAGCGGGGCCGGGCAGCAGCCTCGTGTCGGCATAACCGCATCGCTCGACCAGCGCCTGTGCCGCGCCTTTCTCGAAAATGGTGCCGCCCCACATTGCGGTGCGGAAGCTGGCCAGCGCCTCTCCCAGCGCATCCGGCCCTGGATTGACCATCGCCAGCAGCAGCCAGCCGCCGGGTTTCAAGGCCGCCAGACAGCGCGGGACGATCGCCCTGACATGCGCTTCCGGAATGAAGGCGCTTGGCACGAAGGCGAGATCGAACATTTCTTCGAGAGCGATCTCTTGGCCGAAACCGATGCGCAGTGCGATGCGGTCCGCGAACCCGGCCGCCCTGACATTGGCGTGCGCCTGGGCGATGGCGTCGGGCGCCGGATCGATGCCGACCGCCCACAGTTCCGGCCACTCCCACAACATCCATATCGACAGCGCCCCGACGCCGACGCCGATATCGAGAAAGGCGGCGCCCGGCGCCTCGAGCCGCTCCTGCAGGCCGGCAAGCTGCGGCGCGATCGATCGCTTCAGCAGCGCCGGGAAGCCGGTGGAAACGTCGCCCAGGGCCTGCCGCAGATTTGCTTCCATGGTTTCGGCGCTGGCGGAGGGCGCCGACAGCAGCTTGCTCCCCGACAAGAGTTCGACCTTGATGCTGGCCAGCATCGGCAAAAGCTCGGCGGCGCTGGCGTCGGCAACAATGTCGGATATGCCGAGGCAGCCGAGCACGGCCTCGATGCGGTGGGCGGCTTCGTCCTCCAGCGCCGTGCCATGGAGCCGTGTCTCCAGCGCAAGGCCGAGCGCTGCCAGCGCGTTTGCCGATGCCGCGTGCCGCGCCACCACTGCTCGCAGGTTCTCCATGCTCATGGCTTGCTCCTCTGACTGCGGATTCTGCCAGAGTCTCGCGCGGGCGGCCCGGTCCGACCATTGCCGATTTTCGCGCATGCCTGTGCAAATCCGCACAGGCATCCGGCGACGAGTTGGTCTAGAATGCGCCGGCAATGACAATCGGCGAACCGGACTGGAACGATCTGCGCTATTTCCTCGCCGCCGCGCGGGCGGGAACGCTGTCGGGCGCGGCGCGCGCCTTGGGCGTGCGGCACACCACGATCAGCCGGCGCCTGGCGGCCCTCGAAGCCGCGCTCGGGGCCTCGCTGGTCCTGCGCGGGCCGCAGGGCCTCGAGGTGACGCCGCTCGGCCTGAGATTGCTGCCGCTCGGCGAGGATCTGGAACGCGCCGTCGAGGCGATGACCGCGCTGGTCCGGTCGGGCACGCGCCGCGTCAGGCTCGCGTTGCCTACCGGGTTCAGCCCCTTCTTTGCCGAACGCATGGCGGCGTTCCGCAAGGCCTGTCCCGATATCGGCCTCGAATTGACCAGCGGCAGCCGCCCCGTCGATCTCCAGCATGGCGAGGCCGACCTCGCGGTCAGGATTGGGCCTGTGGCCGATGAAACGCTGGTCGCGCGCAGGCTTTGCGACTCGGGCTGGTCGCTCTACGCATCCCGTACCTATCTCGATCGCCATCCGATGCCGATCGATCCGCGTCGGCTCACCGGGCACGAAATCATCGGCTTTCACGAGAGTCTCATCGGCGTGCCCGGTGCCCGCTGGGTCGAAGCCTATGGCAAGGGCGCGACGATCGTGTTTCGCGTGGCGGAAATGACCGAGATGCTGGCGGCGGCGCTGGGTGGCGCCGGGCTGGCCGCGATGCCCTGCATGCTGGCGGAACCGGAGCCGCGAATGGTGCGGCTCACCCCCGATATTCTCGGCAGCCACGCGGTTTCGCTTGTCTATCGCCGCGACATCGGTGATGAAGCGCCGGTGCGCGCCGTGATCCGTTTCGTGACTGCCGTGATCAAGGACCATGCGGCGATGATCGGCGGTGAGCCGCGCCGACTTTCCGAAAGCGGTCGCGGATCAGGCGCCGTCGATCTGGCGAAGTGAGGGCAACGCGGTTACGGTGCGCGCGAAACTGCCGGCGTTCAGGACTTATCAGGCGAACGGAGACGATAGATGACGGCGCCTGGCGATTTGATGCAGGCCTTGTTCCTGCGGCTGAAGACCGACGCGTCGCTGTCGGCGCTGCTCGGCGGCGCCGGCCTGCTCGAGCGCGCCAACGACAAGGCCGCTTTTCCCAACGTGACCTACGGTCGCACCAGCGCCTTCGACCTCGAAACCGGCGCCGACAACGACAATGATCAGCTCATCACGCTGCATGTCTGGTCGAAGGCTCAAGGGGAGGCCGAGGTTCGTCTCATCATGGACAGCATCAGGGCACGCCTCGACGGTGCGGCGCTCTCCATCGGCCCGCGCGGCCAGACCCGTCTGTCGCTGGAATTCGCCGAGGCGCGCTATGACGAGGACTTGGCGGTCCACCACGGGCTGCTGCGCTTTCGCGCGCTGACGCAGGAGGATGCCTGAAGCACCGATCTACCCTAAAGCTGGGCCTGGATGGCGGCCTTGTCGATGACCGACCAGACCTCGCGAATCCGCCCGTCGTGGAACTCATAAAAGACGTTCTCGGCGAAGGAGACGCGCTTGCCGTTCACCGGCAGGCCGAACAGGACGCCCTTGGGCCTGCAGTCGAAATGCAGGCGGGCCGCCACGCGCGGCGGCTCCGATACCAGAAGCTCGATGTTGAAACGCAGATCGGGAATGGACTCGAAATCGCCTTCCAGCATGCGGCGATAGCCCGAAAGCCCGATCGTCTCGCCGTTATATTGCATCTCTTCGCCGACGAAGCGGCCGAGATTGTTCCAGTCCTGTTTGTTGAGGCAGGCGATATAGCCCTTGTAACGATCTGCAAGGTCCTCGCTCGTCACGGCATTCTCCCATGGTCGTCCAGCTTCGGGTCATCCAGCTTTTCGGCGCTAACTAGAGCACAATCGCGCACGCGAAAACCGTAGCCGCGCCGGTGATTTTCCGGCTATGAATTTCGAAGTCCGGCTTGATGGGGGCTCGGGCAGTTGGATGTCTCGCGTTCAGGGGGCGTGGCGGGCATGGATTTTCGGCCGTTCACCGTTCATTTCACGTTCAGCACACATGCGTTAGAACCGTGATCATGAAAACGTTCCGCTCCCATATCCGCACCGCGGCGCTGACGCTTGCCGCAGCCGGCCTTTTTGTGTCGCAGGCGACGGCCATGCCGGTCGTCGAACCGTCGGTCGAGCAGCCGGTCGTGCTTGCTGCAGGTGACTGCTACGCGATCGGCCAGCAGGTCGCCGCGCAGAATGGCGGCACGCTCGCCAAGGCCTCGCCGTCGACGCGCGGCGGCCAGCAGGTCTGCGTCATCGTCGTGCTGGTTCCCGGCAAGGAGGGCCAGCGCCCGCGCCGTTCCGAGATCGTGGTGCCGCTCAACTGAGGCCCCATCCCTTTAACAGGCTTAAGTTTCCCTGGCCGGCGGAATCGGCCTATATTTTTCCCCATCAACAGGCTTCAACCCATGCGCGTGCTCGTCGTCGAGGATGACAAGGATCTGAATCGCCAGCTGGCGGACGCGCTGGTCGATGCCGGCTATGTCGTCGACCGCGCCTATGACGGCGAGGAGGGGCATTTCCTCGGCGACACCGAGCCTTACGACGCCGTCGTCCTCGACATCGGCCTGCCGCAAATGGACGGCATCAGCGTCGTCGAGCGCTGGCGCCGCGGCGGGCGCAAGATGCCGGTGCTGATCCTGACTGCGCGCGACCGCTGGAGCGACAAGGTGGCCGGCATCGACGCCGGCGCCGACGACTATGTTACCAAGCCGTTCCACATCGAGGAGGTGCTGGCCAGGGTGAGGGCGCTGATCCGCCGCGCCGCCGGCCATGCCTCGTCCGAGCTTACTTGCGGGCCGCTCAGGCTCGACACCAAGGCCTCCAAGGCCGATGTCAACGGCGTGCCGCTGAAACTCACCTCGCACGAGTTCCGTTTGCTTGCCTATCTGATGCACCATATGGGCGAGGTGGTGTCGCGCACCGAGCTGGTCGAGCACCTCTACGACCAGGATTTCGACCGCGATTCCAACACCATCGAGGTATTTGTCGGGCGGCTTCGCAAGAAGATGGGCATCGACATGATCGAAACCGTGCGTGGCATGGGCTATCGCATGCGAGAGCCGGAGGCGTGACGCGGAACCGCTGAAGCCGACGATGAGAACGTGGCTTTCAAGGCTGCGGCTCTGGCCGCGCTCGCTGACCTTCCGCGTCATCGCCTTTTCGACGGTCTGGGCGATCCTGACGCTGGTCGTCATCTTCACCCTCATCACCACGCTCTACCGCCAGGCCAGCGAACGCGGCTTCGACAGCCTGCTTTCGGCGCATCTGTTCAACCTGATCGGCTCGGTCGGCATTTCCGACAGCGGCGCGCTCACCGGCTCGCCCGACCTTGGCGACCTGCGCTTCTCCGAGCCGAATTCCGGCTGGTACTGGTCCGTTGAGCCAGCCTCCGAAGGTGTTCACGGCGAGATCCATTCCTCCTCGATGACGACCTCGGTCCTGTCGCCGAGCGTCGCCGAAGTTCCCTTCAACGTGAATTTCCAGCGCAGCTATTCGACCGAAGGCATCAAGGGCGAGGAACTGGAGGTCTTCGAGAGCGAGTTCGTGCTCGATGCCAAGAACCGCGCCGCGCGGTTTCGCGTCATGGGCAACCACAGCGAGCTGGAACAGGAGATCGCCAGCTTCCAGCGTCGCCTGCTCACCTATCTCTCGCTCTTCGGCGTCGGCATGATCGCCATCAACGCCATCGCCATCCTGCTTGGCCTGCAGCCCTTGCGCCGCGTGCGCAATGCGCTGGCCATGGTGCGCGAGGGCACGGCGCAGCGGCTCGACGGCCGTTTCCCCGCCGAGATCGAGCCCCTGGCCAACGAGACCAATGCGCTGATCGAGAACAACAGGCGCATCGTCGAGCGCTCCCGAACCCAGGTCGGCAACCTCGCCCATTCGCTGAAGACGCCGCTCGCCGTGCTGATCAACGAGGGCCGCGCGCTTGGCGGCGCCAGGGGCCAGCTCATCGCCGAGCAGGCCGCCTCGATGCAGAAGCAGGTGGATCATTATCTGCAGCGCGCCCGCGTCGCCGCCCAACGCGACAGCGTGGTCTTCCGCACGCCGGTGGCGCCGCTGGTCGAACGGATGGTGCGCGTGCTTCGGAAGCTCAACCCGCAGACGAAGCTATCGCTGTCGCCGCCGCCGGCCGAGATCGTCTTTGCCGGCGAGCGCGAGGATCTGGAGGAATTGCTGGGCAATCTGCTCGACAATGCCATGAAATGGGCGAAAAGCGCCGTCGCCGTCTCGGTCGCCGCAGTTCCGGGAAGCGCCAACCTGTTTGAAATCGTTATAGAGGATGACGGCCCCGGCATTCCCGAGGACAGCGCGCGGGAAGTGTTGAAACGTGGCAAGAGGTTAGACGAGACGAAGCCGGGAACGGGGCTGGGATTGGCCATTGTCGCCGACCTCGTCAACGAGTATGGAGGCGCCCTGGCGCTGGAACGGTCCGGCATGGGCGGCTTGAGGGCGGTGGTGAGATTGCGGAGCCTTCAATAATGTTTTTTATCGATTTGCGTGCGGCTGGCTGCGGCCAAATTTCCGACAAATATCAACACTATGGGCTTGCCATCCTCCCCGATGGCGCGGCTCCCGGTGCATCTCGTTCAAGAAGTCCATCCCGCTCTAGAGAACCGGTTGCTGGCATGAAGATTCGCGTTGCGCTCGTTTCCGCCCTGATGGCCGTTTCGGGCTGCACCACGCTGGGCAGGACCGGCCCGACCTCGCCGGTCACGCCGGTCGCCACTCCGCCGGCCGGCGGCAAGGTGGCAACCAGCATCGTCGCGGCCATGAATGGCGGGCTCATCGGCGGTTCGATCGGCTCGGGTCTGAGCGACGCCGAGAAACGCAAGGGCCTCGAGGCGGAGTACAAGGCGTTGGAATACAACGCCAGCGGTCAGAAGGTGACGTGGAAGGGCGATAGCTCGTCCCATTATGGCGAGGTCGTGGCGGCCCAGCCTTACCGGGTCGGCTCCCAGGACTGCCGCCAGTACACGCACACCGTGTATGCTGGCGCATCGGGCGTCACCGCGCGCGGCACGGCCTGCCGCAATGCCGACGGCAGTTGGACGCCGCTGACCTAAGTCAGGCAACAGCCGGCGCGATTTGATATTTATCAAGGTCGGCCGGCGCGTCTGCCGTCAAAGCGTCGCAGTATGCTTGTGTTGGCAGGGCAGGGCTCTGCCTTTATTGGAATAGCCATGCTGTTCTGGGTCATAGCCGCAATCCTTACGCTGGGCGCCAGCCTCGCCGTGCTTTTGCCGCTGGCCGGCGGCACGAAAGGCGCGTCGACCGCCGGCGATCACGATCTCGAAGTCTATCGCGACCAGCTTTCCGAGCTTGACCGCGACATGGCGCGCGGCCTGATCCAGCCGGGCGAGGCCGAGGAAGCGCGCGCCGAGATCGGCCGCCGCATCCTGCGTCTCGGCTCCGCCAGTCAGGCGGGCACGGACGCGCCGCGCCCTTCGCGAGCCGCGAGGCTGGTTGCCACAGTCGCCGTGCTGGCGGTGCCGCTGGTGAGCTGGGGACTTTACGGCGAGCTCGGCTCACCCGACCTGCCGTCGCAGCCGCTGGCCGAACGGCTCGCCAAAAATCCTGCCGATTCATCGGTCGACGAGCTGATCGCCCGCGCCGAGGCGCATCTTGCCGCCAATCCCTCCGACGGCAAGGGCTGGGACGTGCTGGCGCCGGTCTATCTGCGCCTGCAGCGCTACACCGACGCGGTGACGGCCTATCGCAACGCCATCCGCCTCGATGGCGACAGCGCGGTTCGCCAGGCTGGCCTCGGCGAGGCGATCGCCAACGCCGCCGGCGGCATCGTCTCCGCCGATGCTCAAAATGCCTTCGAGGCTGCCCTGAAGCTCGATCCCGCCAACGCCAAGGCGAATTTCTATCTGGCGATGGGGCTTGCCCAGGAAGGCAAGAAGGCAGAGGCCGACGCTGCCTGGCAAAAGATGCTCGGTCAGCTCGCGCCGGATTCGCCTTGGCGCAGCGCCGTCCAGCAGGCGCTCGCCGATACGGCCGAGGCCACGGCCGGCAAACCGGCCGCCGGCCCGGATGCCGATCAGGTCGAGGCGGCGCAGCAGATGTCGCCGCAGGACCGGCAGGCGATGATCGAAACCATGGTCGCCGGGCTCGACGACAGGTTGAAGCAAAATCCGCGCGATGAGGAAGGATGGATGCGGCTCATCCGTTCCTATGTCGTGCTCGGCAAGGCCGACCAGGCGCGCGACGCGCTCGGCCGCGCTGTCGCCGCCTTTGGCGCCGATAGCGAGCAAGCCAAGAAATTCACCGCCTTTGCCGCCTCCCTCGGCGTGACGGCGACGGAGTAAGAGATGACGCGCAAGCAGAAGCGATTGTCGGTGATCGTGGCGGGGCTGGCCTTCCTCGGCGCCGCCACCGGGCTCACCTTCTACGCGCTCGGCCAGAAGGCTTCCTATTTCTACATGCCGGCCGAGCTAGCCACGGCAAGCGTCCAGCCCGGACAGCGCATCCGCCTTGGCGGCCTTGTCGAAAACGGCACCGTCGTGCGCGGCAACGGTGCAACCGTGGCCTTCTCGGTTACCGACACCCAGAAGTCGGTCAAGGTCACCTACACCGGCATCCTGCCCGATCTGTTCCGTGAGGGGCAGGGCGTCATCACCGAGGGCGCCTTCGGCCCGGACGGCGTCTTCGTCGCCGACAGCGTGTTGGCCAAGCATGACGAGC
Source organism: Mesorhizobium sp. WSM4906 (assembly GCF_029674625.1). Lineage (NCBI taxonomy): Bacteria > Pseudomonadati > Pseudomonadota > Alphaproteobacteria > Hyphomicrobiales > Phyllobacteriaceae > Mesorhizobium > Mesorhizobium sp. WSM4906. Next base: position 5,570,175 of record NZ_CP121355.1, on the reverse strand, counting down.
GCTATATGCCGAAGGAAGTCGCCGACGGCCTGAAGGCCAAGGGCGTGTGGCAGGAAAGCAAGAGCGAGTAACGAACTTGGTTGAGACCGGACATTTCGCCCTCGTCCTCGCCTTCGCGCTGTCGCTGGTTCAGATGCTGGTGCCGCTGGTCGGCGCCCGCACCGGCAATCAGCGGCTGATGGCGGTCGGCGGTCCGGTCGCGGTGACCGGCTTTGCGCTGACCGCGCTCTCTTTCGCGGCGCTGGCCACCGCCTATGCCGGCTCCGACTTCTCGGTGGCGAGCGTCTGGGAGAATTCGCACTCGTTGCAGCCGATGATCTACAAGATCACCGGCACCTGGGGGAACCACGAAGGCTCGATGCTGCTCTGGGTGCTGATCCTGACCTTTTTCGGCGCGCTCGTCGCCGTCTTCGGCAACAACCTGCCGGCGACGCTCAAGGCCAATGTGCTTGCCGTGCAGGGCATGATCGGCGCCGCCTTCTTGCTGTTCATCCTGGCGACCTCGAACCCCTTCATCCGCCTGAACCCGGCGCCGATCGAGGGCCGCGACCTCAACCCCGTCCTGCAGGATCTCGGCCTCGCCGTCCATCCGCCGCTGCTCTATCTCGGCTATGTCGGCTTCTCGATCTGCTTCTCCTTCTCGGTCGCCGCTCTCATCGAAGGCCGCATCGACGCCTCCTGGGCGCGCTGGGTGCGGCCATGGACGCTGGTCGCCTGGATGTTCCTGACCGGCGGCATCGCCATGGGCTCCTATTGGGCCTATTACGAGCTTGGCTGGGGTGGCTTCTGGTTCTGGGACCCGGTCGAGAACGCGTCCTTCATGCCCTGGCTTGCCGGCACCGCGCTGCTCCACTCCGCGATCGTCATGGAAAAGCGTTCGGCGCTGAAGATCTGGACGCTGCTGCTTGCCATTCTCACCTTCTCGCTGTCGCTGCTCGGCACCTTCCTGGTCCGCTCCGGCGTGCTCACCTCGGTGCATGCCTTTGCCTCCGATCCGGCGCGCGGCGTCTTCATCCTCTGCATCCTGACGCTGTTCATCGGCGGCTCGCTGACGCTGTTCGCGCTGCGCGCTTCCACGCTGACGGCCGGCGGCCTGTTCCACCCGATCTCGCGCGAAGGCGCGCTGGTCCTCAACAATCTGTTCCTCACCACTGCGACCGCGACGGTGCTCGTCGGCACGCTCTATCCGCTGGCGCTCGAAGCCATCACCGGCGGCAAGATCTCGGTCGGCGCGCCCTTCTTCGACCTGACCTTCGGCCCGCTGATGCTGCCGCTGCTCGCCATCGTGCCCTTCGGGCCGCTGCTTGCCTGGAAGCGCGGCGACGTGCTTGCCGCTTCGCAGCGCCTGATGGCGGCCTTTGCCGTGGCGCTCGCGGCGATGCTGATCACCGGCCTGTTCATCGACGGCGCCTCGGTCTTCGCCGCGCTTGGCGTCGGGCTCGCCGTCTGGCTTGTCGCCGGCGCGCTCACCGACCTTGCCGTCAAGTCGGGTGTCGGCTCGGTGGCGCCGGCCGTCATGCTGAGGCGCTTCGCCGGCCTGCCGCGCTCGGTCTTCGGCACCGCGCTGGCCCATCTCGGCCTCGGGCTCACCCTGCTCGGCATCGTCTCCACGCTTTGCTTCGGCACCGAGAGGATCCTCACCATGCGCGCCGGCGAGACGGTGGAGCTTTCCGGCCACACGCTGCGCTTCGAAGGGCTGTTCCCGCAGAAAGGCCCGAACTTCACCGAGGATCGCGGCTGTTTCCTGCTGATTGGCGCCGACGGCAACGCCGATGGCCAGATCACCTCGGCCAAGCGCTTCTATCCGGTGCGGCAGACGGTGACGACCGAGTCCGGCATCAGGACGCTGGGCTTGAGCCAGCTTTATCTGTCGCTCGGAGATGAGGGCAATGACGGCTCCGTCGTCGTGCGCCTGTGGTGGAAGCCGTTGGTGACGCTGATCTGGGGCGGCGGGCTGGTGATGATGGCTGGCGCCGCCATGTCGCTGCTCGACCGCCGCCTGCGCGTCGGCGCGCCCGCCAGGCGCCGCAAGCCGGCTGCCGCCACGGTATCGGCGAGCCCGACATGAAGGCGAAGTTTTCGGCCGCCTCGCTGATCCTGCTGCTGGCTCTGCTCTTCGCCGGCACGGCGCAGGCGGTGAAGCCCGACGAGGTGCTGCCCGATCCGGCGCTGGAGGCCCGCGCCCGCGCGCTCTCCGAAGGCCTGCGCTGCATGGTCTGTCAGAACCAGTCGATCGACGAATCCGACGCCGACCTGGCGCGTGACCTGCGCATCCTCGTGCGCCAGCGCCTCGTCGCCGGCGACACCGACCAGCAGGTGATGGACTATATCGTCTCGCGCTATGGCGAGTTCGTGCTGTTGAAGCCGCGCTTCAGCCTGCGCAACGCGCTTTTATGGGGCACCCCGGCGCTTCTGCTTCTGGCCGGCGGCATCTTCATCCTGTTCAGCGCGCGTTCGCGCCACTCGGTATCGGCAGCTCTCTCGGCGGACGAGAAGGCGGCGCTGGACAAGATGCTTAGCGATTAAATAGGCCATTCCTCGGACGGCCAGTCCCGCGACGTGTGAATGACGCGAAGGATGACGACGCTCTCACGGCCAGCGATAGGCCTCAGGCTATAGGCAATGACGTAGGGGAGGCGCCCGATGGGCTTCTCATAAGTACCTGTCACGCGGCCAGGCCGGCCGGTCGCCATATCGCCAAGATTTTGGCCAGCCTCGCGAATGCGATCAGCGAGGCGTCTGGCGGCTGCCGGATTATCCCGCGCGACGAAGCCGATCTGCTGGCTGAGGTCTTCAAGCGCCTCTCGCGACCAACTGACGTGCCGCTTCACGCGTTACCAGCACGCTTAGCTTCCGCCGCTTCGATTATGGCGTCGATCTCCGCCATGGCTTCATCGTGGGGCACGACACGGCCAGCCTCTGCGTCGGCCATGCCACGCTTGATGCCTTCGATGATCTCAAGCTCGCGATCGACGTAGGCCGAAACCGCCTCGGCCGCGAGGAAGGATTTGCTGCGGCGCGTGTCATTGGCGATCCGCTCAAGCTTCAGTTTGGTTTCGCTCGAAACCCGAATTGTCATGGTGGTGCTTGTTGGCATAATGAAAGCCTTGTGCTGAACTGTGTACAAGGTAATGCAGCAGACGGGCGTAACCAAGGGAATTGTGCGCCTCGCTGCCGGCACATTACAAAATTTTCATGCACCGGAAATGGCGCCGTAATGTGCGCCGCTCTAATCCTCTTGCCCGAGGATGCTTCGCCTGAGCGCATCCCTTCGAAAGAGGAAACGAAATCCATGAATATTGCCCCCAATTCATATTCCCGCACCCGCAAGCGCCTGATGGCGGCCGTCGCTTCCCTGGCCGTCGTCGGCACGGCCGGCGCGGCCATGCTCGCAACCGGCACCGCCCCCGTGCTGGCTGACGCGGTGCGCGTCGAGGCCCCGCAGGTCCCGAGCTTCGCCGACGTGGTCGAGCACGTTTCGCCGGCGGTCGTCAGCGTCAAGGTCAAGGCCAAGGTCCAGCCGACGGCCGATGACGGCTCAGACGATCAGGACGGCTTCGACAACCTGCCGGACAATCCGCAGCTGCGCCGCTTCTTCAAGGAATTCCGCGGCTTCGGCGATCAGGGCGGCCAGTTCGGCATGCGCCGCTTCAACCACCGCAACCACGGCAATGGCGAGCCGCGCCCGGTCGCCCAAGGCTCGGGCTTCTTCATTTCCGAGGACGGCTATCTCGTCACCAACAACCACGTCGTTTCGGAAGGCTCGGACTTCACCGTCGTCACCAATGACGGCAAGGAACTCGACGCCAAGCTGATCGGCACCGATCCGCGCACCGACCTCGCCGTGCTGAAGGTCGATGGCGGCGGCAAGTTCACCTATGTCGACTTCGCCGACGACTCCAAGATCCGCATCGGCGACTGGGTGGTGGCCGTCGGCAACCCGTTCGGCCTCGGCGGTACCGTCACTGCAGGCATCGTCTCGGCCCGCGGCCGCGACATCGGCGCCGGCCCCTATGACGACTTCATCCAGATCGACGCCTCGGTCAACCGCGGCAATTCGGGTGGTCCGACCTTCAATCTCAACGGCCAGGTGATCGGCATCAACACCGCCATCTTCTCGCCGTCTGGCGGTAGCGTCGGCATCGCCTTCGACATTCCGGCCTCGACCGCCAAGCAGGTCGTCGAAGACCTGATGAAGAACGGTTCCGTCCAGCGCGGCTGGCTCGGCGTCGAGATCCAGCCCGTCACCTCCGACATCGCCGAGTCGCTCGGCCTGAAGTCGGAAAAGGGCGCGCTGGTGTCTAGCGCCCAGGATGCCGGTCCCGGCAAGAAGGCCGGCATCACGGCCGGCGACGTCATCACCCAGGTGGATGGCAAGGATGTTGCTTCGCCGAAGGAACTCGCCCGCGTGATCGGCGCCTATGCGCCGGGCAAGTCGGTCGACGTCACCGTCTGGCGCAACGGCAGGAACGAGACAGTCAAGGTCGATCTCGGCACGCTGCCTTCGAGCGACAAGCAGGCATCGAACGAAGACAGCAACAAGCAGGCTGCCCCCGCCAAGGCCGACACGCTGGCCGATCTCGGCCTCACTGTCACCAAGTCGGAGAACGGCAAGGGTCTGGTGGTCACCGATGTCGACCCGGACAGCGATGCGGCCGACCGCGGCATCCAGCCAGGCGACGTCATCACCTCGATCAATTCGAATGAGGTGAACACCACCGACGACGTTTCCAAGGCGATGACGGACGCCGCCAAGTCGGGCCGCAAGGCCGTGCTGATGCAGATCACCCGCGACGATGCGAACCGCTTCGTCGCGCTGCCGGTCGGCAAGGGCTGATGGCGCATGACCCGAAAACCGCATGGGTTTTCGGAAGGATCATGCGTCGTTTGAAGTCGAACGACTTTTCCTTGCGGCGGTTTCAACACCCCCGAGCCGCCGCCGGGAAAACATGGGGCCGAGCACGTCAGTCAGTCACCGTGTTTCGCTCCTGGCGGCAGCGGGTTTCCCATCACCCGCTGCCGCTTTACCAAGCATGGCGCCTACAAAGTGGGTGTCGGTCTGGGATTCACGACATGCGGCTGGCGAACGCAAAGGCGCTAAGTCATGGCTGCCCCTCAATCTTCCTCTGAAATCGCGTATAACGGCTCCATGAAGATTCTCGTCATGGAAGACGATCGCGAGGCGGCGGACTACCTCAAGAAGGCCTTTGCCGAGGCGGGCCACACCGCCCATGTCGCCGGCGACGGCGAGACCGGCTTCGCGCTGGCCGATGCCGGCGACTACGACGTGATGGTGGTCGACCGCTTGATGCCGCGCCGCGACGGCCTGTCGGTGATCGCCGCGCTCCGCTCGCGCGGCAACACCACGCCGGTGCTGATCCTGTCGGCGCTAGGCGAGGTCGACGACCGTGTCACCGGCCTGCGCGCCGGCGGTGACGACTACCTGACCAAGCCCTATGCCTTTTCCGAACTGCTCGCCCGCGTCGAGGTGCTGAACCGCCGCGCCAGTGCGCGCGAGTCGGAGACCGTCTACCGCGTGGGTGATCTCGAGCTCGACCGCCTGTCGCATTCGGTCAAGCGCGCCGGGCGCGAGATCACGCTGCAGCCGCGCGAGTTCCGCCTGCTCGAATATCTGATGCGCCATGCCGGCCAGGTGGTGACGCGCACCATGCTGCTCGAGAATGTCTGGGACTATCATTTCGATCCGCAGACCAACGTCATCGACGTTCACGTCTCGCGCCTGCGCGGCAAGATCGAAAAAGGCTTCGACAAGCCGATCCTGCACACGATCCGCGGCGCCGGCTACATGCTGAAAGGCGGGTAAAGCCGATCATGGCTCTTTCCCTGCCGGCCATCATGAGGACGACGGCGGCCCGGCTCTCGGCGCTTTATCTTCTGCTTTTCGCGCTCTGCGCCGTGTTGCTGGTCCTTTACATGACGTCGCTGTCGGCGCGCATGCTGACCGCGCAGACCCAGGAGACCATCAACGACGAGGTGCTCGGCCTTGCCAATGCCTATCAGCGCGGCGGGCTGCCGGTGCTGGTGCGCGTGGTCGAGGCCCGCTCCCGCCAGCCCGGCGCCAACCTCTATCTGATCGCCGACGCCAACGGCCAGATCCTGACCGGCAACGTGCAGAGTCTGGAGCCTGGGGTCATCGAGACCGAGGGCTGGACCACGGAGCCCTTTTCCTACCAGCGCTTCGGCGAGGGCGAGCTCGACCGGTTGCGCAGCGGAGACCAGACCGCGCCTTCGACCGGTACGGGCGGCGCGCAATCCGAGGGGGAGAAGGGCCACAACGCCATCGCGCTGGTGCTGAGGTTGCCCAACCAGATGATCATGCTGGTCGGCCGCGATCTCGGCGAGCCGGAGCGCTTCCGCGCCGTCATCAGACGTTCGCTGATGCTGGCGCTGGGCATGATGGGGCTCGGCGGGCTCTTGATCTGGTTCTTCGTCGGGCGCGCGGCGCTGAAGCGCATCGACAGCGTCTCCGATGCAAGCCGCCGCATCATGGGCGGCGACCTCAGCGGACGGCTGCCGGTGACCGGCGCGGGCGACGAATTCGACCGCCTGTCGGAAAACCTCAACACGATGCTTGCCCGCATAGCGATGCTGAACGAGGGGCTGAAGCAGGTCTCCGACAACATCGCCCATGACCTGAAGACGCCGTTGACCAGGCTGCGCAACCGCGCCGAGGCCACACTTGCCGGCAAGCACAAGACGACCGACTACCGCCAGGCGCTGGAGGGCACGATCGCGGAGTCCGACCAGCTCATCAAGACGTTCAACGCCATCCTGATGATCTCGCGGCTGGAGGCCGGCTATTCCTCGGAGACGACCAGCCCGGTCGACCTCGCCGCCACGGTGAGCGACGTCGTCGAGCTCTACGAGCCGGTGGCGGAGGAGGCGGGCGTTGCGCTGGAAACCACGGTGCCGGAGGCCTTCACGATCAACGGCAACCGCGAGCTGATCGGCCAGGCGCTGTCCAACATCGTCGACAACGCGATCAAATACTCGACCGGCGCCGCCGAGAGCCCGAAAGTGCGCGTCACGCTGGAACGCGCCGGCGGCGAGATCAAGCTCGCCGTTTCCGACAACGGTCACGGCATTCCCGACGATGCCGACCGCGCGAGGGTCACCGAGCGTTTCGTGCGATTGGAGAAAAGCCGCTCGCAGCCGGGCTCGGGCCTGGGCCTCAGCCTCGCCAAGGCGATCATGACTTTCCACAACGGCAGGCTTGATCTTTTGCCCGCCAATCCCGGATTGTCCGTGGTCATGAGTTTCCCGGCACGGGAGACGCGTTGACGGCGGCGAGGATGGCAAAGAAGAAGATCGAAACCGAATGGCAACTCCGACCGGCGCTGGCGCTTCGCCCGCTGGATGGCGACCACGCCCGGCGGGAACTATCCGAGATCGCCGATGCCGCCGAGGAAGACGGCCTTGCGCGTCTCGCCGCGTTCCTGGCGGACAAGGGGCCGCAGCAGGATTTGCTCGCCGCGATCTTCGACTTGTCGCCGTTCCTGCGCGACACGGCGCGCCGCCGGCCGGCCGTTCTCGACACGCTGTTCGATCAGACGATCGAAGCGCGGCTCAGCGACATCGGCGAGGCGATCGATCGCGCGGCGCGGGCCGAGAATGTTTCGGAATCGAGCCTGATGATGGCGCTCAGGCAGTTCAAGGCCGAGGCGCATTTCCTGATCGCGCTGGCAGATCTTTCCGGCGAAGCCGAGACGGCGCTGACCGTGCGCCGCCTCAGCGACCTTGCCGACGCCGCAACACGCGCCGCCGTCGATTTCCTACTGCTCGACGTGCATGGGCAGGGCAAGCTCAAGCTGCCTGATCCGAAACACCCCGCGCGCGGCTCGGGCTGGGTCCTGCTCGGCATGGGCAAGCTCGGCGCGCATGAGCTGAACTTCTCTTCCGACATCGATCTTGTCGTCTTCTTCGATCCGGAAGCGTCGGCCGTCATCGATCCGCTCGACGCGACGGAGCTCTTCTCGCGCCTCACCCGCCGGCTCGTGCGCATCCTGCAGGACCGCACCGAGCACGGTTACGTCTTCCGCACCGATCTGAGGCTCCGGCCGGATCCCGGCTCGACGCCGCTGGCGATCCCGGTCGAGGCGGCGCTGCGCTATTACGAGGCGCGCGGCCAGAACTGGGAGCGCGCCGCCATGATCAAGGCGCGGCCGGTGGCGGGCGACCTTGCCGCGGGCTCGGCCTTCCTCAAGGAATTGCAGCCCTATGTCTGGCGAAAATACATGGACTACGCTGCGATCGCCGACGTCCATTCGATCAAACGCCAGATCCATGCCCACAAGGGACATGGCGAGATCGCGGTGAAGGGCCACAACGTCAAGCTCGGCCGCGGCGGCATCCGCGAAATCGAGTTTTTCGTCCAGACGCAGCAGCTGATTGCCGGTGGCCGCTTTCCGGAATTGCGCGGCCGCGAGACGGTACCGATGCTGGGTGCGCTCGCCGCGCGCGGCTGGATCACCGCCGATGCGCGCGATGCCCTTACGCGGCAATACTGGTTCCTGCGCCGTGTCGAGCACGCCATCCAGATGGTGGCCGACGAGCAGACGCATGTCCTGCCTGACGATGATGAGGAATTGGAGCGCATAGCGCTGATGCTGGGCTTTGCCGGCGAGGCGGAGTTTGCCAAAGCCTTTCGCGCCTCGCTGCAGCAGGTCGAGCGCCACTATGCGGCGCTGTTCGAGACAGCGCCCGAACTGTCGGCGGGCGTCGGCAACCTTGTATTCACCGGCGATGTCGACGACCCCGACACGCTGCGGACCTTGCATGGCCTCGGCTTCCAGCGCCCGAGCGACATCTGTCGCGTCATCCGCGGCTGGCATTTCGGCCGCTACCGCGTCACCCAATCGGCGGAAGCGCGCGAGCGGCTGACCGAACTGACGCCGGCGCTGCTCAAGGCCTTCGGCCAGACGCGCCGCGCCGACGAGGCATTGATCCGCTTCGACGAGTTTCTCGCCGGGCTGCCGGCCGGTATCCAGCTCTTCTCGTTGCTGCAGTCCAATCCGGCGCTGCTCAAGCTGATGGCGACGATCATGGGCGGCGCGCCGCGGCTCGCCGCCATCATCACGCGCCGGCCGCATGTCTTCGACGGCCTGCTCGATCCGGCGCTGCTCACTGAACTGCCGGACCGTGCCTATCTCTCGGCGCGTCTTGCGGCTTTCATCGAGGGCGACCGCGCCTATGAGGATGTGCTCGACCGCCTGCGCATCTTCGCCTCCGAGCAAAAATTCCTGATCGGCGTGCGCCTGCTTGCGGGCTCCATCGATCCCGCTCGGGCCGGCCGTGCCTTCTCCGATCTCGCCGATCTCACCATCGAGGCTGCGCTTCATGCCGTGATCGCCGAATTCGCGCTGCGCCACGGCAGGATCGCCGGGGCCAGGGTGGCGCTGCTCGGCATGGGCAAACTCGGCAGCCGCGAGCTCACCGCCGGCTCGGATGTCGATCTCATCCTGCTCTACGATCATGATGCCGATGCGGAGGAATCCGACGGCGAGAAGCCGCTGGCGCCCTCGCATTACTACACCCGCATGACCCAGCGTCTGATCGCCGCGGTCTCGGCGCCAACGGCCGAAGGCGTGCTTTACGAGCTCGACCTTCGCCTGCGTCCCTCCGGCAACAAGGGGCCGGTCGCCACGCATGTCGACGCCTTCAAGAAATATCAGCGCCAGGACGCCTGGACCTGGGAACACATGGCGCTGGCAAGGGCTCGCGCGATCGGCGGCGATACCGAACTCTGCGCCGAGGTCGAGGAGGATGTCGCGGCGGTGCTCGCCCAGCCGCGCGACGGCGCCAAGGTGAAGGCGGAAGCATCGGAGATGCGGGCGCTGATCGAGAAGGAGAAGCCGCCGCGCGATCTCTGGGACATCAAGCTGATCCCGGGCGGCCTCATCGATCTCGAATTCATCGCCCAGGTCGCCGTCATCACCGGCGCGATCGAACCCAGCCTGCGGGCGACGGCGACGGCGGAAGTGCTGGCGCGGCTGGCCCCCGGTTTCGCGGCGCCCGATGTCCGGCAGGAGCTCTGCGAGGCCTGGCGGCTCTATCAGGCGCTGACCCAGATGATCAGGCTCTGCCTTACCGGCGAATTCCAGCGCGACGATGTCCCGCCGGGACTTTCGGATCTGCTGCTGGCGGCCACCGACCTGCCGGATTTCGGCGTGCTGGAAGCACATCTGAAGGAGACGTCGCGCAAGGTCCGCGAGGATTTCGACCTTCTGCTTCGTGCGGGGAGCGGCGGTGGGCTAGGAGCCGTGAGGCCGCGCGACTATTCGGTGCGTTGAACTCGGCGGAGCCTGCGGCGCGCATGCGCCTGCAGGAGCCGATCGCGGAGATAGGCATAGAAGCGGGGCGGCAGCATACCGTAGTGAAAGCGGGAGGGACTGCTTCCCGGAATGGGTCTGAGGTCGGGACCCGGCCAGAGGAAATCGTTGGTTTGGCTCACCACGACCCATGATGGCATGTCGTCGAACCCAAGGTAAGCCTTGAGAGGCGCCGGCATCTCTATTGCATCGCCAGGATCAGCCGGGACGGAATGCGTGATCGGAACCACCGTCACGACCTCGCGCCCCTCCACGATCCGACGCGCAGCGACAATGGCGCATGGTCGGTTCTTTCGCCCCTCTTCAGCGCCGTCCTTGTGCTCGCGCGACCAGAGGTAGGAGTAGGAAATCACCAGGCCGGGAACAGGCTTGGGCAGGCTCACGGCGTCCAGTCTTTGAGCATTTCATCCAGCTCATCAAACTGGGATGGGACTGCGCTTTCTGCGATGGCTCTCAGCGTCTCGTCGTCCAGTTCCTCAACCGGACGAGCGACCCGTCCCTTGACCAGCACTTCGAACATTGCCGCCGACAGGAGCACGGTATGAGTTCGGCCGTTCTTCGTTATGGCGACCGGCGCTCGCTGAGCGGCATCCTGAAAACGACCAACATTCTGTTGGAATTCCGTCGATGTCACACGCATCATAAGCCACCTCTTTATCCAAAATAGATAAAATAGATGACTTTTTCAAGAATGACATCGCGCTTTGATCGTGCAGTTACCGCAGCGGCCCTCAGGCCGCGGCCTTCACCGAAGCCGGTGCCTTCTTCAGCGGGATGCGCACTGACACGATGGTGCCGACGCCTTCGGTGGAGCGGATTTTCAGCGCGCCGCCCTGCAATTCGGCCAGCGAGCGCGAGATGGCCAGCCCGAGGCCCGAGCCGGTGTGGTTCTTGGAGAACTGGTTCTGCACCTGCTCGAACGGCCGGCCGAGCTTGCTCAGCGCCTGTTTCGGGATGCCGCAGCCATTGTCCTCGATGGTGAGCACCAGCGCGCCGGACGCGCTGCGCGCCCTGACCGTGATCTTGCCGCCCTGTCCGGTGAATTTCACCGCATTGGAGAGCAGGTTGATGGCGATCTGCTTGATCGCGCGGCGGTCGGCGTAGAGCCGCATGGAGTCGGCGATGCGCGTTTCCACCGTGATCGACTTTTCCGCCGCCTGCAGCGAGATGACGCGCACCGTCTCCTTGATCAGCGGGCAGAGGTCGATCTCCTCGCGGTCGAGCGAGAACTGGCCGGCCTCGATCTTCGACATGTCGAGTATGTCGTTGATGACCCCGAGCAGATATTTGCCGCTGCCGTTGATGTCGCTGGCATATTCCTCGTAGCGTTCGGAGCCGAGCGGCCCGAACAGTCGCTGTTCCATCAGTTCGGAAAAGCCGATGATGGCGTTGAGCGGCGTGCGCAACTCATGCGACATGTTGGCGAGGAATTCGGATTTCGCCCGGTTGGCCGCCTCGGCGCGCTCCGTCTCCTTCATGTATTTGCGGTTGAGCTCGACCAATTCCTTGGCGCGTTCCTCCTCGGCGCGGCGGGCGAGGCTGAGGTCGTGGATGGTCGCCATCAGGCGCCGTTCGCTGTCAACCAGCTTTTCCTGATGCAGCTTGATCTGGGTGATGTCGGAGCCGACCGAAACGATGCCGCCGTCCCTGGTCCTGAGCTCGTTGACTTGAAGCCAGCGGCCATCCGCCAGCTGCCTTTCAATCGTGATGCCGCCATGTGGCCCATTGGCGTTGGCCAGCCTGCGCTCCGAGGCGAAGGCGAGCATCCGCTCCTCCAGCATGTCGCGGGTCGCGCCCGGCACCACGTCGCGGTCCGAGAGCCCGTTGTCCTTCTGGAATTTGGAGTTGCACATGATCAGCCGCTCGGCGGCGTCCCACAGCACGAAGGACTCGTTGATGTTTTCGATCGCTGTCCTGAGCCGCATGTCCGCCGCTTCCGAGCGCAGCGCCAGATGCCGTTGCTCGGTGACGTCGACGGCGATGCCGATCAGCTGGATCTCGGGCGCTTCCGGATCGATCACCTGGGCACGGGCGCGCATCCACACCCATTGCCCATCGGCATGGCGCATGCGGAACACCTGGTCGATATGGTCGATCTCGCGCTCGACGATGCGGTTGGCGAGCTCGAAGAGATCGCCGTCGTCGGGATGGATGATTTCGTCGACCTCGCCGAACGACAGCATCGTATCGCAGGGCTCGTAGCCCAGCATGTCGTACATCGAGCGCGACCAGTACATCTTGCCGCGCACCATGTCCCAGTCCCACAGGCCGCAGCGGCCGCGCACCAGCGCCATGTCGATGCGCTGATGCGCCTCGAGATAGATGCGGTCGGCTGCCTGGGCGCGCGCCGCCTGGCCGAAATAGGCATAGAGGATGACGATCAGCACGCCGGCCGTCAGCACGAACAGCGTGACGTTGAGCGACACCGTCTTGCGCCAGCCTTCGAATACCGCCTCCTTGGGCACGAGCACCGCCGCGGCATTCTTGCGGTCGCCCGTGAGGCTGACGGCGGCGAACCAGTCCTTGCCGCCGATGCCGACATCCATCACGCCGGCGCGGTCGCCGAACATGAACAGCGGCTGGCCGCCGAGCACGAGGCTGTCCAGCGAGCGTCCCTGCCAGCCGGTCGACAACGGCGATACGGCGATGATCTTGAAGGCGCCGTCGGTGATCGCCAGCACATGGCTGCGGCTCATGGCGCCTTGGCGGCTGGTGTTTTCCAGAAGATCCATGGCATTGGCGCCGGCGGCATTCGGATCCGCCGTGATCGCCTGCGCCATCTGGCCGGCGGCCAAAGCCAGCACCGCCTTGGCGTCGCGCTCGACCTCGTCGCGCTCGTTCACCAGCGACAGGAAGCGAAGGGCTGCGATGACGATCAGGAAGATGATGATCAGCGCCGGGATCGAGCGGCGCAGCAGCGGCTCCGCCGCCAGCAGCCGCTGGTAGGCGGGTTCGGCGATCAGACGTGCATTGCCGGCAAGCCCGTCGCCCCTTGCTTCGCGACGCGCAAAAGCCTTTCCTCCGGGCGCGCCCCACGCGTCCGTCTTGGCCATAAATGGCACTCCCCGATTTGCCGCATACTTGACGACCCGGCTACGCCGCACGCCCGAATCGTCAGTAAAGAATCAAAGGTGATTCGCCTTGTCCAGAGGCAGGGCCAAAAAAGATTAAAAGTTGATTGAAATTCGTCGCTTTTGCCTTCTCCCCTTGTGGGAGAAGGTGGCCGAGCAAAGCTCGGCCGGATGAGGGGTGTTCCAGTAAACACCGACGTCTCATTCCTTCCAACACCCATCAACCGTCTCGGCGCTGCGCGCCGATCCACCTTCTCCCACAAGGGGAGAAGGAGAGGACGTCACGCCAGCGTGCGCTCCACGATGTCGCGCAGATCGGCCGACAGGTCCTCGGCGTTCGCCATCTGCAGCAGCGCCTGCCTTGCCTTGTCCTGCCGGATCGGCTCCAGCGAGCGCCAGGACCGCAGCGCCGTCGCCAGCCTTGCCGCCACTTGCGGGTTGCGTTTCTCCACCTCCAGCACGGTCTCGGCAAAGAAGCGGTAGCCTTGACCGTCGGCGCGGTGGAAGCCGGTCTGGTTGGCGCTGGAAAAAGTGCCGATCAGCGAGCGCACCCGGTTCGGGTTGGCGATCGAGAAGGCAGGGTGCTGCATCAGGGCACGCACCTTGTCGACGGTCTGCGCTCCGGGCACACCGGCCTGGATCTGGAACCATTTGTCGAGCACCAGCGCGTCGCCGCGATATCTTGCTTCGAAGCTTGCCAGCGCCTCGTCCGCTTCAGGAGAGCCGGCGTGGCGGTGCGCCAGCACGGTGAGCGCCGCGGCGCGGTCGGTCATGTTGGTTGCCGCGCCGAAATGCGCGGCGGCAAGTGCCGTGCCCTCGGGCAGCAACGACAGGTAGTCGAGCAGGATGTTGCGCAGCGCCCGCCGCCCGGCGCTCGCCGCGTCCGGCGTGAACGGACCTTCGTCGGCGAGGCTGTCGTAGAGCGCCGAGAAGGTGTCGCGGTTTGCGGCGGCGATCGACCGCGCCAGCGCCTCGCGGGCCGCGAAGATGGCGTCGGGGTCGATGCCCTTGCCGATGTCGCGGGCGATGTCGGCCTCGCCGGGCAGCGACAGCGCCAGCGCCCGGTAGGCCGGCTCCAGCGCCTCGTCGCCGGCGATTCTGCCGGCAAGCTCGGCGAGCCTTTCCGCGAAGACCGGCTCCTTGCCGCCAAGCACCTGGCGAAAGGCCGCGATCAGCGCGTCGGTGAGCAGTGTGTTGAAGGCCTGCCAACGCGAGAAAGAGTCGCTGTCATGGCTGGCGAGGAAGAACTGGTCGTCGGCCTTCTGCTGCACCGAGAGCGTGATCGGCGCCGAGAAGCCGCGGTTGAGCGAGACCGAAGGCCGCTCCGAAACGCCCGAGAAGCGCACCGTGTGCCGCCGCTTGCGAACATGGATGACGCCATTTTCCACGCTGGCGCCGTCGACGGCCGCCCAAGTGACAGGTTTGCCGCTCGCGCCGACCAGGCCGAAGGCCAGCGGAATATGCATCAGCCGCTTCCGGCTTTCAGACGGCGTCGGCGGCACCGATTGTTCGATCTCCAGCGTGAACGCCTTGGCCGCCGCATTGTAGGAGGAACTCACCGTCAGGTTCGGCGTGCCGGCCTGGTGGTACCAGAGCGCGAACTGCGCGAGGTCGCGGCCCGAAACGTCCTCGAAGACTTTGAGGAAATCCTCGATGGTTGCAGCCTCTCCGTCATGCCGCTCGAAATAGAGGTCCATGCCGGCGCGGAAGAGTTCGGCACCGAGAATGGTGCGGATCATGCGCACCACTTCCGAGCCCTTCTCGTAGACGGTCGCTGTATAGAAGTTGTTGATCTCGCGGTAGCGGCGCGGCCGCACCGGATGCGCCAGCGGCCCCTGGTCCTCGGGGAACTGATGCGCGCGCAGCGTGCGCACCTCGGCGATGCGCTTCACCGCGCGCGAACGCTGGTCGGCGGAGAATTCGTGGTCGCGGTAGACGGTCAGCCCTTCCTTCAGGCAGAGCTGGAACCAGTCGCGGCAAGTGATTCTATTGCCGGTCCAATTGTGAAAATATTCATGCGCGATGATCGCCTCGATATTGGCGAAGTCGGCGTCGGTCGCGGTTTCCTCGTCGGCCAGCACATATTTGTCGTTGAAGATGTTGAGCCCCTTGTTCTCCATCGCGCCCATGTTGAAGTCCGACACGGCGACGATGCTGAAGACGTCGAGGTCGTATTCGCGGCCGAATGCTTCCTCGTCCCATTTCATCGAGCGCTTCAGCGCGTCCATCGCGTAGCCGGCGAGCCGCTCCTTGCCGGGCTCGACATAGATGCCGAGCGCGACCTCGCGGCCGGACATGGTGGTGAAGCTGCCCGCCACCTTGCCGAGCGCGCCCGCCACCAGCGCGAAGAGATAGGAGGGTTTCGGGAAGGGGTCGTGCCAGACGGCGAAGTGCTTGCCGTCTGCGAGCGTGCCGCTTTCGACGGGGTTGCCGTTGGAAAGTAAAAGCGGCGCCTCGTTGTGGGGCGCCTCGATGCGCACGGTGTAGACGGAGAGGATGTCGGGCCGGTCGAGGAAATAGGTGATGCGGCGGAAGCCCTCCGCCTCACATTGCGTGCAGTAGACGTTGTTGGAGCGATAGAGGCCCATCAGGGCCTCGTTTTTGGACGGCGCGATCTCGGTCTCGAGGCGAAGCTCGAAGCGCCGTGCCGCCGGCGGCGTCGGAATGGTCAACAGGTCAGGCGTCGCCTGGTACTGTGCCGGCGCCAGCGCATGCCCGTCGACGGCAACGCTGATCAGCGTCAGCCCGTCGCCGTCGAGCACCAGCGGTGCGGAAGCGGCCACGCCTTCGCGCCGCTCGATGGTCAGCACGGCGGTGACGCGGGTCGCATCCGGTGACAGGCTAAAATCGAGACTGGTCCGCGGAATGAGATAATCGCTGGGGCGGTAGTCTTCGAGTTTGAAGACATGGCCGGTATCGGTGCGCATTCCGTGGTTTTCCTGTCGATTTCAAGCGGACAGCGTCTGTTGCTGGCCTAAGAATTTTGAAGTCCGCGCTCTTTACACGAAACGGTCACTCGACAAAACTGCGCAGGGGTCTATTTCTGGGCTTCGTTTCCGACCATCGTCACGAGGCAAGATGACCGTCGATCACGCCGTCGGCCACGACACGCTGCGCGGCATTGCGCTGAAGATCGTCTCCGTGGCGGTCTTCGTCGGCATGCAGACCTGCATCAAGGCGGCCGGCGAGGTGCCCGCCG
Source organism: Mesorhizobium sp. WSM4906 (assembly GCF_029674625.1). Taxonomy (NCBI): domain Bacteria; kingdom Pseudomonadati; phylum Pseudomonadota; class Alphaproteobacteria; order Hyphomicrobiales; family Phyllobacteriaceae; genus Mesorhizobium; species Mesorhizobium sp. WSM4906. Next base: position 5,553,556 of record NZ_CP121355.1, on the reverse strand, counting down.
GGCAGATCGTCTTCTTCCGCTCCTTCTTCGCCATTTTCCCGATCGTCGGCTTCCTGGCGTTCAAGGGACAGCTGGCCACGGCCTTCGCCACGAAGCGGCCGTTCAACCACATCGCGCGCGGCGTCGTCGGCGTCGGCGCCATGAGCCTCGGCTTCTTCGCGCTGACCAGGCTGCCGCTGCCGGAGGCGATCACGCTGAACTATGCCCAGCCGCTGCTGGTGGTGGTGTTCTCCTCGGTCTTCCTCGGCGAGACCATCCGTGTCTATCGCTGGAGCGCTGTCGCCGTCGGTCTCGTCGGCGTGCTCATCATATCCTGGCCCGAACTGACGCTTTTGAATTCCGATGAGGCGCTTGACGATCAGGAAGTGCTGGGCGTCATGGCGGCGCTGATCGCCGCGGCGATCTCGGCTGTGGCGATGCTTCTGGTGCGCAACCTCGTGCAGACCGAAAAGACGGCGACCATCGTGCTGTGGTTCTCCTCGACCGCGAGCGTGCTGGCGCTGTTCACTCTGCCTTTCGGCTGGCAGGCGCTGACGCCGATGCAAGCCGCGCTCCTTGTCATAGGCGGCTTCTGCGGCGGGCTCGGCCAGATCCTGATGACGGCCGCCTACCGCCACGCCGAGGCCTCGGTCGTGGCGCCCTTCGAATACACCTCGATGATCCTCGGCGTCGTGGTCGGCTATTTCGTCTTCGGCGACGTGACGTCGCTCAATACGCTGATTGGCGGCGTGATCGTGGTGGCCGCCGGCATCTTCATCATCTGGCGCGAACGGCAACTCGGGCTCGAGCGCACGCGCACGAGGCGGGCCACGCCGCCGCAGGGGTGATCTGTTTAAAAAAGAACGCCGCAAAGGCCGAGTTCCGTCCTGCCGAACGTCTGAAAGCAGCGTCCAGCTGAGACGCCTACGTCGCCCGCTCTTTCGCCAGCCGCACCAGCGTCATCCGTGTCTGCTCGTCGGCCGGGAAGAAGGATTCGATCGCCAGTTCCGACAGCGTGACGTCGAGCGGCGTGCCGAACACCGTGATCGTGCTGATGAAGGACAGCACCTGATCGCCATGCGCGAGCCTGAGCGGATGGACGATGCCGCTCGGCTCGACCGGCGACGGCCTGCTGCTCTTCAGCCCGGACGGATAGACGCGCAGCTCGCGCTCCAGCTCGATCAGCGCCGGATCGCCGGTGGCGTCGTTCTGATGCTTGAGGCGTTCGAGCAGATGCGCCCGCCATTCGGCAAGATTGACGATGCGCGGCGCGACGCCGCCCGGATGCAGGCTGAGCCTCAGCACATTGACCGGCGGTTTGAGCAGCGACGGCTCGGAAACATCGGCCAGGAACGGGCCGATCGCCGCGTTGGCGGAAACGAGGTTCCAGTGCCGGTCGACGGCAAGCGCCGGGAAAGGTTCGTGGCCTCGAAGCACCGTCTCGACCGCGGCCATCGCCGGTGCCAGCGTCGCATCGGTAAGTGGCCTTTCGCTGAAGCTCGGCGCGAAGCCGGCCGCAAGCAAAAGCTGGTTGCGTTGGCGCAGCGGGATCGCAAGCTGCTCGGCCAGATGCAGCACCATCTCGCGCGAAGGCTGGGCGCGGCCGCTCTCGACGAAGGAAAGATGCCGCTGCGAGATATCGGCTTCCATGGCGAGGTCGAGCTGACTCATGCGCCGGCGCGTGCGCCATTCGCGAATGAGGCTGCCGGCTGAGATGTCGGGTGGGGTCATGGGGGATGACTAGGACGGAGAGAGATGCGTTTCAATTACCTGGGAGGTTATGGCTCCCCCTTCTCCCCTTGTGGGAGAAGGTGTCGCCGAAGGCGACGGATGAGGGGTGCTGGACGGAGTGAGGCGGCGGATATTTGGCACCAATACCTTGGTGACGAAAGCCATCGCCAAGCTGGAACACCCCTCATCCGTCTTGTCGCTTCGCGACAATCCACCTTCTCCCACAAGGGGAGAAGGGGAGCTTTACCCCAACGCCTTCAGCTTCGCCTTCACCTCGAGGAAATCCCGCCAGGCCAGCTTCTTGTGCGCCGGCGTCCTGAGCAGATAGGCTGGATGCAGCGTCGGCATGGCCGGAATGGCGACGCCCGACGCAGTCGTGTGGACGCGCCAGTTGCCGCGCAGGCGCAGGATACCCTCCGTCGTGTTGAGCAGCGTCTTGGCGGAAGGCCCGCCGAGATTGACCAGCACCTTCGGATTGACCAGCTCGATCTGCCTTTCGATGAACGGGCGGCAAATCTCCGTTTCGTGCGGCGTCGGCGTGCGGTTGCCCGGCGGCCGCCACGGAATGACGTTGGCGATGTAGGCGGAGGTCCGATCGAGCCCGATCGCCGCCAGCATGCGGTCGAGCAGCCGGCCCGAGCGACCGACGAAGGGCAGGCCTTCGAGGTCCTCGTCACGACCCGGCGCTTCGCCGACCAGCATCAGGTCGGCATTCGGATTGCCGTCGGCGAAGACCAGGTTCTTGGCGGTGAATTTGAGGTTGCAGCCGTCGAAGGCCGCCATGTGCTGGCGCAGCTCGTCCAGTGTCGAGGCGCTCGCCGCGAGTTGCCGCGCGAGCAAAGCCTGCGCCTCGTCGGGCACCGCGGCGGTGGCGGGCATCGGGCGAGCCGGCGCGTCCGGTATCCCGCTCGCATCCAGCCCGAGCGAAGGCGCAGGTCGCGCCGACGCCCTGCCTGCGTCGAGACTTGGCTCAGCCGCCCCTCTTTCTTGAGGCCTGTTTTCACGGACGGGCGCGACCGGCGCCGGCGCGCACTCGGCCTGCTTGGGCCGGGCCTCAGCGAACCGGTTGACGGGCGCGTCCTCGAGCGCCTCGTCGACGCCGGCGCCGGCATAGAAGGCCAGCAGCTCGGCAATATCGATCGGATTGTTGGGGGAGGCGGCAGTCATGGCGCCACCATCGTCCGCGAGGCGAAGATTTGCAACCTTTACCCCGTGGGTATGCGCGGATCCTGCACCAGGAAAAACGTCCAGCGCGGCGTGTAGTCGGTGATCAGGAATTCGAAGGTCGCCGTCTTCAGCGGGTCGACCTTGCCGTTCTTGAACAAGAGCCGGTCATAGGGTTCGAACTGGCGGTCGAAATCGGCGAAATTGCTCGAGACGATATTGTCGGGCTTCTTGTTGCGCTGGTCGAAGGACAGGCCGTCGCCAAACACGCTTGGCTGGTCGAGGATTTCCTGCAGCTCGAACTGGAACTCGACCCAAGGAAGCGCGCTGTTGTTCAGCACGTCGATGCGCATGTACATGATGCCGTTGGCGACGTCGCCGGCCTTGCCGAAGGCCTCGATCGGCCTGGTCGCGCGGATGGTCAGCGTCACCGGTGTCGCCGAATTCAGCTCCTCGGTGACGATCAGCGGGTCCTCCTTGGTGCCGATGCCGGAGACCCTGGTGATGCGGAAGCCGCCGAGCTCGTCGGAAAAGGAGTAGGCGCCGGTCGCCCAGACTTTCTGCGGATCGGCTTGCGCCGGAACGATCAGAAAGAGGAGCGGAAGAACCGCGCGGCAGAGCACGCCGGGCGTGAAGAGTAAGCGCTTCAATGAAAAGCCGGATGGCTCGGGAGTGCGCATGGGGTCAAGTATTGCCGATAAGCAAGCCGCCAAACAATTAAAAACGTGCCGGACAGGCCTGGCCTTCCAACTGAACGGCCCTGGCCTATGCTTTGCGGTGGCCCGTCCCAGGGCTGTTTCGTATGGAAAACCGCGACTTTTTGCCGAAATCGGCGTTGTCACGTCAGCGCCGGTTTCGCGTCGCGAATTGATGCGCTATGCAGCGCGTGAGCCAGCAAAATGCAAGAATATGGCAAGCCAGTGAGGGGTCGATGAGCGATATCGAACGCGAAAGCATGGAATTCGACGTGGTGATCGTCGGCGCCGGTCCGGCCGGCCTTGCCGCGGCTATTCGTCTGAAGCAGCTCAATCCCGACCTTTCCGTCGTCGTGCTGGAAAAGGGCGGCGAGGTCGGCGCCCACATTTTGTCCGGCGCCGTCGTCGATCCGATCGGCATCGACCGCCTTTTGCCTGGGTGGCGCGAGGAGGAGGGGCACCCGTTCAAGACGCCGGTGACCGACGATCATTTCCTGGTGCTCGGTCCCGCCGGCTCGTTCCGCCTGCCCAATTTCCTGATGCCGCCGCTGATGAACAATCACGGCAACTACATCGTCTCGCTCGGTAATGTCTGCCGCTGGCTGGCGGCCAAGGCCGAGGCGCTCGGCGTCGAGATCTATCCGGGCTTCGCCGCGGCCAGCCTCGTCTACGACGAGGCCGGCGCCGTCACCGGCGTCATCACCGGCGACATGGGCGTCGAGAAGGACGGCACGCACGGCCCGGCCTACGCGCCCGGCATGGCGCTGATGGGCAAATATGTGCTGATCGGCGAGGGCGCGCGCGGCTCTTTAGCCAAGCAACTGATCGCCAAATACAAACTTTCCGAAGGCCGCGAACCCGGCAAATATGGCATTGGCCTCAAGGAGCTCTGGCAGGTCAAGCCGGAGAACCACAAGCCGGGGCTGGTGCAGCATTCGTTCGGCTGGCCGCTCGACATGAAGACCGGCGGCGGCTCTTTCCTCTACCATCTCGAAGACAACCAGGTGGCGGTCGGCTTCGTCGTCCATCTGAACTACAAGAATCCTTATCTCTCGCCCTTCGAGGAATTCCAGCGCTTCAAGACGCATCCGGCGATCAAAGGCACCTTCGAGGGCGCCAAGCGGATCGGCTATGGCGCCCGCGCCATCACCGAAGGCGGCTGGCAGTCGGTGCCGAAGCTGTCGTTCCCGGGCGGCGTGCTGATGGGCTGCGCGGCCGGCTTCGTCAACGTGCCGCGTATCAAGGGTTCGCACAATGCGGTGCTGTCCGGCATGCTGGCGGCCGAGCATGTTGCCGAGGCGATCGGCGCCGGCCGTGCCAATGACGAGTTGACCTCCTACGAAGCGGCTTGGCGTGGCAGCGACATCGGCAAGGACCTGAAGAAGGTTCGCAACGTCAAGCCGTTGTGGTCACGCTTCGGCACCATCGTCGGTGTCGGCATCGGCGGTCTCGACATGTGGCTGAACACGCTGTTCGGCTTCTCGCCTTTCGGCACGCTTAGGCACGGCAAGGCCGACTACGCCACGCTCGAACCCGCCTCCAAGCATCAGAAGATCGCTTATCCCAAGCCGGATGGCGTCTTGACCTTCGACCGGCTCTCCTCGGTGTTTTTGTCCAACACCAATCACGAGGAAAACGAGCCGGTGCATCTCATCGTCGCCGACGCGGCGCTGCAGCAGCGCTCCGAGCACGACGTCTTCGCCGGTCCGTCGACCCGCTATTGCCCGGCCGCCGTCTATGAATGGGTGGACAAGGACGGCAACGCCGCCGCCGATCCGTCCGCCAAGGACGTGCGCTTCGTCATCAACGCGCAGAACTGCGTCCACTGCAAGACATGCGATATCAAGGACCCGAACCAGAACATCAACTGGGTGCCGCCACAAGGCGGAGAGGGGCCTGTCTATCAGGGCATGTAGAAGGGCAATTGCCAACGGCTTTTCGCTGCCCCTGACCCATACCTCTTCGGTGGCGCCGGCGCCGGCGGCGCCTGCCTGCGAATATGTTGCGGCATCGCAACCTCAAGGCTGTTGAAACCACCGCCTGCTTGTGTTTCCTTTTCCTGAAGATAGGGAGAACGACCATGCGGCTGACGGTTCTGACATGCCTTGTCGCCCTCGGCGCGCTGTCGGCGCCGCAGGCTTCGGCCGGCACCAGGGTGCTGGTCCAGACACGCACCTACGACATTGCCGGCAATTCCGGCGCGGCGCTCATCGAGGCCATGGACAGCAAAGGCCCCAAGCACGGCTTCATGACGCATGCCATCGCCCAGACCGCCTACACGGCCGACTGGGAGCTGGGCGTCATCCCGGACAAGGGCTCGTGCGGGCTCAAGCAGGCAAACGGCACGCTCAATCTCTTCTACACCTTTCCGCGCGTCGCCTCGGCGACGCCGGCGCTGAAGAAGCGATGGGCCCGGTTTTTCGCCGGTGTGCGAGCCCACGAGGAAACCCATGGCCGCATCGCCAGGGAAATGATGCGCGTCACCGAGCGGTCGATCACCGGCCTCAAGGTCGCGGACGATCCCTATTGCTACAAGACGCGCCGCGAGGCGCGCCAGCGCATCCAGGCCACCTATGCCGAATACGAGGCCAAGCAGAATGCCTTCGATGCCCGCGAGCACCGCGACGGCGGTCATGTCGAGCATCTGGTCGCGGCTTTGATCAAGCCTTAGCGGCGCGTTGCGAAACAGTTGGCGCTGGCGGGACAGAGGGGGGCGCGAAGGAATGCGACGCTAGACCAGAGCGGTTCACCGTTTCACGGAAACGCTGAACCGCTCTAACTTCTTTGTTCTTACGCAATTCCGGGCGGAAAACCGCTCACACTTTTCCTGGAATTGCTCTAACTGCCCGTCTTGCCAAGTTGTGCGTTTGCTGCCAGCGCCGATTCATGCTCGTCCCCTGGCGCTCTGTCGTCGGGCCGCAGCGAGAACTCGACCAGCACCGGCAAGTGGTCCGAGCCGTCGTCCTCCAGCCGCGTCGCCGAATGGATCGTCACTCCGCCCTTGCTGAATACCTGGTCGATCGGCAGGCCGGCGAAGCGTCGCACGAAGTCCGGCAGCTTCGCGTGGATCCAGGTTGGCCCGGCCGAAGGCATCACAGTCAATCCGCCGAGCGAGGCGACGCGCCGCACCGCCGCGCTCCACGGCACGGCGTTGCAGTCGCCGGCCATGATGGCGGTTTCGCCGAGCGCGGCAAGCGGCTCCGCCAGCTCGCCGATCTGCCAATACTGCTCGCGCGGCCAGGGCCAGCTCAGATGGATCGCGGCGACGTCGACGCCGGTGCCGCCGAAATCGATCGTTGCGGTCGCCATCGCGCCACGCGGTTCGCAGTGCGGCGCAGTGCCGGCGGCAAAGGGCCGCCGCGACAGCAGTGCGACGCCGAATACCCCGTTCGGATAGGCGCAAAGGATGCGGTACGGATAAGCGCTCGCGATATAGCCGAGCTCGGTCGCCCACATCTCCGACACCTCGTCGAGGGTGATCACATCAGGATTGGTCCGACCGATCAGCGACAGCACCTTCTTCGGTGTCGGATTGTCGTAGAGCAGGTTCATCTGCAGCAGGCTGTAGACGATCCGGTCGACGGGCTTGGCGACCGCCTGCCGCGGCCACAGCCTGGGCAGCGCGCTCATCGTCGTGGCGAGGCTGGCTATGGCGAAGAGCAGCACGGCCGCCGCTTGCAGCCGGTACGAGCCGGCAAGCAGCGGCAATGCCAGCAGCGCAGTCAAGACGCTCAGATGAATGCGGAAATGCGAGAACGAATCGAAGGCCGGATGCAGCGCGCCGAGGAACCCGGCCAGCAGCGCGGCCGAGAGTGCCATCATCGCCAGGAATGCCACCCCAGCCGTCATGTTCGAGCGCGCGCCGCCTGTTGCCATCTCAGTCGTGGTCTGCCGAATGCCGCTGGCAATCCGTTGGAGCGAGACAATCTCGCTCTGCCCTGCTTATCGGCCAAATTGCGGCCCGAGCAAGACGACGAATTGCCTCGCAGTGCAATTCCAGGAAAAGTGTGCAGCGGTTTTCCGTCCGGAATTGCGCAAAGCAAAGAGATAAGCGCAATTCCAGGAAAAGTGTGCAACGGTTTTCCTGGAATTGCGCAAAAAACAAAGAGGCCCTGGTTGATGCCAGCCGAAGCCGATCGCTACTGGAAGGCCGTTTCGGAAAAACTTCTCAGCTTGCGCGAATGCAGCCGTTCCATCGGCATTTCGGCCAGCTTCTCCATCGCCTTGATGCCGATGGTGAGATGCTGCGCCACCTGCCGCTTGTAGAATTCCGTCGCCATGCCTGGCAGCTTCAACTCGCCATGCAGCGGCTTGTCGGAGACGCACAACAGCGTCCCGTAAGGCACGCGGAAGCGGAAGCCGTTGGCCGCAATCGTCGCCGATTCCATGTCAAGCGCGATGGCGCGGGATTGCGACAGGCGCTGCACCGGTCCGCGCTGGTCGCGCAGCTCCCAGTTGCGGTTGTCGATAGTGGCGACGGTGCCGGTGCGCATGATGCGCTTCAGATCGTAGCCGGAAAGCCCCGTGACTTCGGCCACCGCTTCCTGCAGCGCCACCTGGATTTCGGCCAGCGGCGGGATCGGCACCCAGACCGGCAGGTCGTCGTCCAGCACATGGTCCTCGCGCACATAGGCATGCGCCAGCACATAGTCGCCCAGCGCCTGCGTGTTGCGCAGGCCGGCGCAATGGCCGAGCATCACCCAGGCATGCGGCCGAAGCACCGCGATATGGTCGGTGATGGTCTTGGCGTTGGAGGGGCCGACGCCGATATTGACCATGGTGATGCCGCCATGGCTCGGCTTCTTCAGGTGATAGGCCGGCATTTGCGGCAGGCGCTGCGGCGGCGTGCCTTCGCTTGGCGCGCTCGCCCCGGCTTTCGTCACCACATTGCCCGGCTCGACGAATTCGCTGTAGCCGCCACCGCCCTTCTCCATCAGGTCGCGGGCGCGCGCGACGAACTCGTCGATGTAGAACTGGTAGTTGGTGAACAGCACGAAATTCTGGAAATGCTGCGGGCTGGTCGCCGTGTAATGCGTCATGCGGTGCAGCGAATAGTCGATGCGCTGCGCGGTGAACGGCGCCAGCGGCCTCGGCTCGCCGAACGCCACCTCGAAGGTGCCGTTGGCGATCTGGTCGTCGGTGCCGTCGAGGTCCGGCACGTCGAACAGGTCGCGGATCGGCCGCTTGATGCGCTCGGCAGCCGTGCCATCGACATAGGTGCCTTCCAGGAAGGCGAAATGCAGCGGGATCGGCGTGGTCGATTCCGATACCGTCACCTGGACGCCGTGATTGCGCATGATGAGCCGAAGCTGCTCGATGAGATAGTTCTCGAACAGCTTCGGCTGGGTGATGGTGGTGGCAAAATGCCCGGGCGTCGGCATATGGCCGTAGGCCTGGCGCGAGTCGATCTGGGAGAACGAGGTCGTGGTGACGCCGATCTGCGGATAGAAGGCCCTGTAGCGCTTGCTCTCGTCACCGCCGGCGGCGAGATTGGCGAAGGAATCGCGCAGGAATTTGGTGTTGCGGTCGTAGAGCGCCTCCAGCGCCGCGACCGCCTTCTTGGCGTCGTCGAAACTTTGCCTGCCGAAAGGCTCCGGCATCACGACCGATTCGATGGCTTGGGGGTAGATTCGCTTTTCCATGGCCCAATATAGGGATTTGGAAGAGCGCTTGGGAGGGGGAGGCAGGCGCGAAGCCTGCCCTGCTGCGTATTTTTCTTCGACCGTGTCAGCCGCGCTGCAGGCTGACCAGCAGCACGAAGCCGATGCCTGCCTTCTTCGGCGTCGGCGCCTCGATGACCGAACCGGCGTCGGCGCGCATCATCGGCACCGCCAGCACGGGAGCGGCAAGCAGCACCAGGATGAGCATCGCCCGCGGCAGGAGCCGAAGAGCCTTGAGGGTGGAGGTGGCGATGCGGTTCATGGTGGTCGTTCCGGTTTCGAGTATTGGTCGTTTCAGCGGTCGAAATGGTTCACGCAGTCCAGTCGGCAGGTGTCGGCCATTCCCGATGAGCGGCCCGGACGGCCGGCTTCGGCCACGAGGATGGCGAAGGACATGCCGAACAGGCTCATCAGCAGGCAGACGATGGTGAAGCGGCGGACAAGCATTTGGTCTCTCCTTCAATGGTGAGGAGAATGCCCGCATGCCTCTGAACCGGTTCTGAGACCGGTATTCATCTACCGTTCAAATTGATTGATGAGGCCTTGGTCTGTCGTCTGACGCACGTCGCTCAAAAGTGCGCACCGGTCTCGGGAAAAGCGACGTGCCTAAGAACAAGCAGCCTGCCGACGCGCTCCGAACGGCTCCCAAAAGAAAACGGGGCCCGGCAGGCCCCGTTTTGCATCGTCAGCTGTACGGCGATCAGAGCTTGTGCCAGGTCTGGCTCTTGCAGATCAGCCCGCCCAGCACGCAGCCGCTCATCTTGAGCGAGGCGCCGGAAAGCGTCGCCTTGCCGGAATAGGTCTTGTCGGTTTCCGGGTCGGTTATGGTGCCGGTGTATTTGTTGTCGCCGGCCGCCTTGAAGGAGCCGATCGTCTTGCCGGCATATTTGCCGGACTTCAGCGTGATCGAGAAAGAGTCGCTGCCGGCGATCGCCGCGGTCGAGCCGGCCTGCGTCTTCCAGTTGCCTTCGATCGGGTCGGCCCACGCGGCGCCGGCCATGATCAGGGTGGCCGCCAGGGCCAGGCTTACTTTTCGAAACATATCTGTCCTCCTCCCTACAGGTTCCGGCGGGACTCGCTCCGCCTCTCTGTCCCTTACGCAAACGTAAGCTAATCCAGCCGCCGCCAAAACGAAAGCGGTGCCGCCACGGAAGGTTGCAAGGATTTTGGCCGCCCGGGACCCTGAAAATGAACGGGTGGCGAAAAAGGCTTCGGTTTCCGTGGTTAGCGAAGTCTTGATTCTGGCGCCTGAAATTTTCATCGAATTTAGCGCAAAGAGGCGGAATTGCGCCATTCCTATGCTTAACAGTTTTTCGCGTTTACCTCTTGTTTTAGCTTTGTTTTCTTCAAATTAAGCAAGCCATTTAACGACGGATTCAAGGCGAGCCCTCATCCTCGAAAGCATCGAAAGAGCGGCCCGTCCCGAGGGACTTCAGGGGACAGAAGGAGGCAGCTCTCGGGAGCAGACAGGGGATTGAAATGGCACGTTTTGAAATGCTTGAAGACGGCTTCGGCGCCATGGGGGCAACTGCCCAGGCCGACATTCTTTTCGAACTGGGCATGATGTATGCGACCGGCCGCGACTGCGAGACCGACGTCGTCGCCGCCCACAAATGGTTCAACATCGCCGCGATCAAGGGCTCGGCACGGGCCGCGGAGCTGCGCTCGGAACTGTCGGCCACGATGTCGAAGGCCGATATCGCGAGGGCGCTGCGCGAAGCACGCGAATGGATGACGATGCACTGATCTTGCGGGCCTAGAGTCTTCAGGGGACAAGGCCGCGAAAAGACGGCCAGCAAAATAACGAGAGAGAACGCGGCAGGTCAATGAACCAAGCCGTGCGACAAAACAGGGAAGCGAGCGGGTTCAGGCGCGGGGGCGCCGAGCAAGCTCGACTGCAAAAAGCCGCGACCGGCCGGGACAAGGCCGGCGTGGCTTTTTGCATTTCACGATCCTCCTGCTTTCATCGCGGCTTGGCCCAAGCAATCCTCTCAAAAATGAACCAAATCCGGTTGCACTGTCCTCTCGACAGTTCCGGCGAAGGGTGAAATTGTCCCGGCTCTCTGGAAGAAGCGTGGCCGGAACGGCCGCGCGCAAGTGGAGGAGTTCTATTGTCATGAAAAGATTGGGTATTTTGAGCGCGGCCGCATTGGGCCTGATGATGAGCGCATCGGTTGCCTTCGCCGACGACATCACCATTTCCGTGGTCGGTCCGATGACCGGCCAGCTCGCCACGATCGGCGACCAGTTCAAGCAGGGCGCGCAGGCGGCAGCCGCCGCCATCAACGCGGCCGGCGGTGTCAACGGCTCGCAGATCAAGCTCGACATCGAGGACGACCAGTGCGATCCGAAGCAGGCTGTGTCGGTCGCCAACCGCATCGTCGCCAACGGCGTCAAGTTCGTCGACGGCCATGCCTGCTCGGGCTCGAGCATCCCGGCCTCCGCGGTCTATGCCGAGGCCGGCACGCTGATGATGACCCCCGCCTCGTCCAACCCGGTGCTGACCGACGCCGCGGCGAAGTCCGGCTGGCCGACGATCATGCGCCTCTACACGCGTGACGACGCCCAGGGCGCCTTCATCGGTCCCTGGATCGCCAAGAAATATGCCGGCAAGAACATCGTCATCCTGCACGACAAGAGCGCCTACGGTCAGGGCGTTGCCGACGCCGTGAAGGCGACGATGAACGCCGGCGGACTCAAGGAGGTCGACTACGAAGGCATCAATGCCGGCGAGAAGGACTATTCGGCTCTGGTCACCAAGCTGAAGGAGCTCAAGGCCGACGTCGTCTATTTCGGCGGCTATCACCCGGAAGCCGGCCTCATCCTGCGCCAGTCGGCCGAGCAGAACGTCAAGTTCCAGCTCATCATGCCGGACTCGATCGCCTCGCCGGAATTCTGGCAGGTCGCCGGCCCGGCCGGTGAAGGCACCATGTTCGTCTTCCCGTCGGATCCGCAGGCCAAGCCGGAAGCGAAGGACGCGGTCGCCAAGATCAAGGCCGGCGGCTTCACCCCGGAAGGCTTCACGCTGTTCTCCTATGCCGTGATCCAGGCCGTTGCCGAAGGCATCAAGCGCGCCGGCACCGACGATCCGGGCAAGGTCGCCGAGGCGCTGAAGGACGGCAAACCGATCAGCACCGTCGTCGGCGACGTCATCTTCGACGAGAAGGGCGATCTGAAGAACGCCAGCTACGACATCAACCAGTGGCACGACGGCAAATACGCGCCGATCAAGCCGTAATCGCTTCTGCATACGGACGGAAATGGCCGGTACATCCCGGCCATTTCTTTTGGCGGATTGGAATTGCTGACCGACGCTGGCGCTGTCCCGCCGTCCCCGCCTCAGCCTTGGCCGTCCTCGACAAACCGCACCAGCACCGTGCCGTCGCTCACCTGCGCGCCCTCGGCCGCGATCTCGGCGACCACCCCGTCATGCGGGGCGGCGATGGTGTGCTCCATCTTCATCGCCTCGAGGATCAACAGCGGCTGGCCCTTGATCACGGCATCGCCCGTGGCCGCGCGCACCAGCTTGACCAGCCCCGGCATCGGGGCGCGCAGGCTACCCGAAGCGGCCGCGGCCTCGTCCGCCTTGGCGAGCGGGTCGGGAACCGCGAAGGTGTAGCCGGCCGCGCCTTCGAACACGGTGACGTGGCCCGGCCAGCGGGCGGTGCGCAGCAAGTTCCTGAGGTCGTGCGAGTTGATCGCGTCATGCGGCGCCTCCAGCGCCACCTGGAAGCGGCCGTCCGGTCGTGCTGAGACGCGCGCCAGTATGTTCTCCTCGCCGAAGCGCAGCCGGATGCGGCGCGCCAGCGTATGGAAATGCGCATAACCCGCGAGCGCGGACCATGGATCGGCGGCCGGGCTGGGCGCGCCCGCATCGGTCGCCGCCAGCGCTGCCGCGGCGATTGCCTCATCGCTTGGCGCGGCAACGGCGACGAGAGCATCCTGATGACGGCCGATCAGGCCGGTGTCGACATCACCGGCCGCGAAATCGGCGTCGGCGGCGAGTGCCGCGAGGAAGGCGGTGTTGACGGTCGAGCCGGCGATTTCCGTCCGGGCAAGGGCGTCGAGCAGCGCGCCAAGCGCCGTGGTCCTGTCCTTGGCTCGCACCACCAGCTTGGCGATCATCGGGTCGTAGAAGGGCGAGATCGCGTCGCCGGCCCGCACGCCGGTTTCGATACGCATGGCGGTGCCCGCGTGCGAGGTGTCCGGGAATTTCAAATGGTGCAGCGTTCCTGTCGCGGGCAGGAAGCCTTTCGACGCGTCCTCGGCGTAGAGGCGCGCCTCGAAGGCATGTCCGGCAAGCACGATCTCGTCCTGCGTCTTCGGCAGTTTTTCACCCGAAGCGGCGCGCAATTGCCATTCGACCAGATCGACGCCGGTGACCATTTCGGTGACGGGATGCTCGACTTGGAGCCGCGTGTTCATTTCCATGAACCAGAAGCGGTCGGGCTTGAGCCCCGCGGAGGCGTCGACGATGAATTCGACCGTGCCGGCGCCCGAGTAGTTGATTGCCTTGGCGGCAGTGACGGCCGCTTCCGTCATCGCCTCGCGCAATTCAGGCGTCATGCCGGGGGCGGGCGCCTCCTCGATCACTTTCTGATGGCGGCGCTGCGCCGAGCAGTCGCGCTCGAACAAATGCACGGCATTGCCGAAATTGTCGCCAAACACCTGCACCTCGATATGGCGCGGCTTGTCGACGTATTTTTCCACCAGCACGCGGTCGTCGCCGAAGGCGGCCTTGGCCTCGCGCCGCGCTCCGGACAGCGCCTCCGAGAAATCGTCCGGATGGTCGACGCGCCGCATGCCCTTGCCGCCGCCGCCGGCGCGCGCCTTGATCAGCACGGGATAGCCGATCTCGCGCGCCTTGGAGGCGAGCAGCACGATCTCCTGCGCTTCGCCGTGATAGCCAGGCACCACCGGAACGCCGGCCTTTTCCATCAGCCGCTTGGCGGCGTCCTTCAGCCCCATGGCGCGGATCGAGGCGGCCGATGGCCCGATGAAGACCAGTCCGGCCTTCGTCACCTGGTCGACGAAGTCGGGGTTCTCCGACAGGAAGCCGTAGCCGGGATGGATCGCCTCGGCGCCGGTGGCAAGCGCCGCGGCAATGATCTTGTCTCCGCGCAGATAGCTTTCGCCGGCGGGTGAGGGGCCAATATGCACCGCTTCGTCGGCCATCTCGACATGCAAGGCGCGGGCATCGGCATCCGAGTAGACCGCGACAGTGCGCACGCCGAGCTTGCGCGCGGTGCGGATGACGCGGCACGCGATCTCGCCGCGATTGGCGATCAGGATCTTGCCGAACATGGAGCCTCCGCAGGCAGAGTGTGCTTCGCGTTAAGAAGGCGTTCCTTCGCGCCCCCCTCTGTCCTGCCGGACATCTCCCCCACATGGGGGGAGATCGGACGCCGCCGACGTTTTCGCCGATCGCCAACGTTACAGTACGGGCGCTGTCGCCGAAGCTGCCAATCTCCCCCCTCGTGGGGGAGATGTCCGGCAGGACAGAGGGGGGCGCTGTCCCGCCAGCTTCTCCTGACATGCCAGAACACCTCCTTGCCAAGGGAGTACCCTACCAACGTCGTCGCTTGAGCAATCATTTGGCCCATGGACTCAGTTCTCCCCAATACCAGTAACGGCCCGCCGGTATAGCTCCGCCATCGCTTCGTCGAAGCAGCAGAAAGTAACGACCTCCGGCACGGTGTTTTGTCGCAGGAAGTCGGCTGTCGTGGCCACGGCGATCCCAGCCGCCTCGTCCTTCGGATAGCGATAGATGCCGGTCGAGATCGCCGGAAAAGCGACCGTCCGGCAGTCATGGTCGCGGGCGATTTCGAGCGAGCGTCGATAGCAGGAGGCGAGCAGATCGGCCTCGCCCCTGTCGCCGCCCTGCCAGACTGGCCCAACCGCGTGGATGACATAGCGCGCCGGCAAGCGATAGCCCTTGGTCAGCTTGGCGTTGCCAGTGCTGCAACCGTTCAGCATGCGGCATTCGGCGAGAAGCTCAGGCCCTGCGGCGCGGTGGATGGCGCCGTCGACGCCGCCGCCACCGAGCAGCGAGGAATTGGCGGCATTGACGATGGCATCGACCGCGAGCCTGGTGATGTCGCCGGTGTGGACCCGGATCCTGTCACTGACGCCGTTCATCGTCACATCCTGAACACGCCGAACTTCGTCTCCTCGACCCCGGCGTTGAGCGCCGCCGAAAGGCTGAGCGCCAGCACCTCGCGCGTCTTTGCCGGATCGATGATGCCATCGTCCCAGAGCCTTGCGGAGGAATAGAGCGGGTGGCCCTCATGCTCGTACTTCATCAGGATCGGCTTCCTGAACTTCGCTTCCTCCTCGGCGCTCCATTGCCCGCCCTTGCGCTCGATGCCCTCGCGCTTGACCATGGCGAGCACGGTCGCCGCCTGCTCGCCGCCCATCACCGAAATGCGCGCGTTCGGCCACATCCACAGGAAGCGGGGCGAATAGGCGCGCCCGCACATGCCGTAATTGCCGGCGCCGAAGGAGCCGCCGATGATCACGGTAAGCTTGGGCACGCGGGCCGTGGCGACCGCCGTGACCAGCTTGGCGCCGTCCT
Source organism: Mesorhizobium sp. WSM4906 (assembly GCF_029674625.1). Classification (NCBI taxonomy): domain Bacteria; kingdom Pseudomonadati; phylum Pseudomonadota; class Alphaproteobacteria; order Hyphomicrobiales; family Phyllobacteriaceae; genus Mesorhizobium; species Mesorhizobium sp. WSM4906. The sequence continues at coordinate 5,537,753 of NZ_CP121355.1, read as the reverse complement.
TGGCGATGCCGCCGGCCTCGTATTTCCTGCCCACCATGAAGCCGGTGATGTTTTGCAGGAAGATCAGCGGAATGCCGCGCTGGCAGCAAAGCTCGATGAAATGCGCGCCCTTCAGCGCGCTTTCCGAGAACAGCACGCCATTGTTGCCGAGGATGCCGACCGGCATGCCGTGCAGATGGGCAAAGCCGGTGACCAAAGTGGTTCCGTAATTCTGCTTGAACTCGTCGAACTCGGAGCCGTCGACGAGACGCGCGATCACCTCGCGCACGTCATAGGGCTGGCGCAAATCCGTCGGCACGATGCCGTAGAGTTCATGCGGATCGTGAAGCGGCGGTACGGGTTTCCGCAAGTTCAGGCTTGCGGCCTTGTTCCGATTGAGGTTCCTGACGATGCGCCGGCAAACGGCCAAGGCGTGTTCGTCGTCCATGGCGTAGTGGTCGGCGACGCCGGAAAGGCGGGTGTGGACATCGGCGCCGCCGAGTTCCTCGGCGCTGACATCCTCGCCGGTGGCGGCCTTCACCAGCGGCGGGCCGCCGAGAAAGATGGTCGCCTGGTTGCGCACCATGATCGTCTCGTCCGACATCGCCGGCACATAGGCGCCGCCCGCCGTGCAGGAGCCCATGACGCAGGCGATCTGCGGGATGCCGACCGCCGACATGTTGGCCTGGTTGTAGAAGATGCGGCCGAAATGCTCACGGTCCGGGAAGACCTCGTCCTGATTGGGCAGATTGGCGCCGCCGCTGTCGACCAGGTAGACGCAGGGCAGGTTGTTCTGCAGCGCGATCTCCTGCGCGCGCAAATGCTTCTTCACCGTTAGCGGATAATAGGTGCCGCCCTTCACCGTTGCGTCGTTGACGACGACCATCACCTCCTTGCCCTCGATGCGGCCGATGCCGGTGATGATGCCCGCTGCCGGAATGTCCTCGCCATACATCGACCATGCCGCGAACTGGCCGACCTCGAGGAAGGGCGAGCCGGTGTCGAGCAGTTGCGCCAGCCGCTCGCGCGGCAACAGCTTGCCGCGGCCCTGGTGGCGCTCGCGCGCCTCGTCCGAGCCGCCGCGCTCGATGCCCGCCGCCTTCTCGGCAATATCGTCGACCAACGCCCGCATGCGTTCGGCATTGGCGCGGAAGTTGTCGGTGGAGGGGGAGATTTGCGAGGTCAGGACGGGCATTGACGAACCTCAGATGATATCATATTTCAGTATCATTTCGGGCTCGCGCCCTAACCCCAGAGGAGCCGACCATCAGGGTAGTCGATTTGGGGAGGGCGAAAAGCCATGAAAGCGGCGCACCGGCAGACACTGGACAAAATCTTTGCCAATCCGGTCAGTACTTCGATCAAATGGCGAGATGCCGAAGCTTTGCTGGTCGCGCTCGGCGCGCGAGTGTCGGAAGGCCGTGGATCGCGGGTGCGCTTCACGTTGAACGGGATAACGCTCCGAGTGCATCGACCGCATCCATCGCCAGATACGAAAGCATACGTGGTCCGCGAGATCAGGACTTTCCTAATAGATTCAGGTGTTGAGCTATGAAGCCCTACAAGGGATATCTGGGAACGATCGAGTTCGATGAAAACGACGTTGTGTTTCACGGTCGTATCATCGGTATTCGCGACATCTTCACATACGAAGCCGATTCGGCGGAAGAATTGCTGAAGGCTTTTCATGAATGCGTCGACGACTACCTCGAATTTTGTGCTGAACAGAACAAGGAGCCGGAAAAGCCTTTTTCTGGCAAACTCGCCCTGCGTACCACGCCCGAAGTCCACCGTCTTGTCAGCCGTGCGGCTTCCAGCGACGGGAAATCCATCAATCAATGGGTGTCGGACACGCTGGCTGAAGCGGCCCGAAAGCGGATCGACGAAGGCTCGACGAAAGTGACGAGCCGCGCGCACTAAACCCCCTCCGCCATGATCTCGCGGCCGATCAGCCAGCGGCGGATCTCGCTGGTGCCGGCGCCGATCTCGTAGAGCTTGGCGTCGCGCAGCAGCCGTCCGGTCGGATAATCGTTGATGTAGCCGTTGCCGCCGAGGAGCTGGATGGCGTCGAGCGCCATCTGCGTCGCCTTCTCGGCGGCAAACAGCACGCAGCCGGCGGCGTCCTTGCGTGTGGTCTCGCCGCGGTCACAAGCGGCGGCCACCGCATAGACATAGGCCCGCGCCGCGTTCATCGTCGTGTACATGTCGGCGAGCTTGCCCTGCACCAGCTGAAAGCTGCCGATCGGCTGGCCGAATTGCTTGCGCTCGTGCACATAAGGCACCGCCACGTCGAGGCAGGCCGCCATCAGCCCGATCGGCCCGCCGGAAAGCACGGCGCGCTCATAGTCGAGGCCCGACATCAGCACCTCGACGCCGCGCCCTTCCTCATGCAGCACATTCTCGAACGGCACCTCGACATTCTCGAAGACGAGCTCGCCGGTGTTGGAGCCGCGCATGCCGAGCTTGTCGAGCTTCTGTGCCACCGAAAACCCGGCGAAGGCCTTCTCGATGATGAAGGCGGTGATGCCGCGCGAATGGCGCTCCGGGTCCGTCTTGGCGTAGACCACCAGCGTCTCGGCGTCAGGGCCGTTGGTGATCCACATTTTCGAGCCGTTGAGCACGTAGCGGTCGTTGCGCTTTTCGGCGCGCAGGCGCAGCGACACCACGTCGGAGCCGGCGCCAGATTCGGACATCGCCAGCGCGCCGACGCTTTCGCCGCTGCAGAGCGGGGGCAGGTACTTTTCTTTCTGCGCCGGTGTCGCCCAGCGGTTGATCTGGTTGACGCAGAGATTGGAATGCGCGCCGTAGGAAAGGCCGACCGAGGCGGATGCGCGCGAAATCTCTTCCATAGCCACGACATGCGCGAGATAGCCCATGCCGCTACCGCCGAAATCCGGATCGGCGGTGATGCCGAGCAGGCCGAGCGCGCCGAGCTCGGTCCACAGATGTGCCGGGAATTCGTTGGAGCGGTCGATCTCGGCCGCGATCGGCGCGATCCTGTCCTGCGCGAAGCGCCTTACCGTATCGCGCAGCGCCTCGATATCGGCATCGAGCCCGAGGTTCAGCGTATTCGTGTACATATGGCGTTCCTCCCGTGCACGTCCCGGTCCTCGCGGGGATCATGCGTGTATCAGAGTGCCACGGCGACCTTGGCGCGCCCGGAACGGCGCGCGGTGCCATGGCTGATTGTCGCGCCGACCAGGCGCATTGTCATCGAAAGATATGATGCCGTGACCTCGGCGATCGACAGCCGTTCGCCCGGCCGGAACCAGACGATGACGCCGGTCATCATCTGGATCAGCGCCATGGCGGTGAGCCCGACATCGTCGATCTCGAAGACGCCTGCTTCTGCGCCGTCGCGCAGGACCGCGCGCAATTCCTTTTCGTAGGCGGTACGCAGCCTGAGGATCTGCGTCAGCCGTTCATGCGAGAGGCTGCGCAATTCCATGTTGGAGACATGGGTGGCGTGGCGCCGCTCGATATGAAAGGCGATATGGTTCTCGACATAGGCGGCAAGCCGCGCCGCGGGATCGAGTGTGGCCGGACGCGCCGAGTTCCAGGCGTCCAGCAGGCCTTCCATGTGCTCGCGCATCAGCGTGAACAACAGGTCTTCCTTGGTCGGGAAATAGCGGTATAGCGCGGCGGCCTGCACGCCGACTTCGGCCGCCAACTGCCGCATCGACATCGCCTCGTAGCCGAGACGCGCGATCAGGCTGACCGCCGCTTCGCGGACGGCCGCCTCGGTTTTTTCTCCGTCGGAACCCGTGGTGCGTGCCATATTCGCCTCTAAAGCATTAATAAAACGAACGTTCAATTAATTCAAGGGCCAAATCTCTCCCCTTGAGGGGGAGATGTCGCCGAAAGGCGACAGAGGGGGTCGCCGGCGCGCTTATGCGACGAAAAATGAGGGGTCGCGCTCCACGCGCAGCGACTCCTTCTGGCCTGCCGGCCATCTCCCCCTCAAGGGGGGAGATACCGATCTATGCGACAATCCTGAAGTCGGCTGGCGCATCATCCGAGGCTTCCTCGATCTCGACCTTCGAGACCAGCGCGCCCCGCGGCCCTTGCCAAAGCCGCTCGATCATGGCGGTGACTGCGGCGTCTGCGCCGGCGATGAGCGCCGTGACGGAGCCGTCGGCCTCATTGCGCACCCATCCCGTCAATCCGAGGCGCACGGCTTCGCTCCGCGTCCAGACGCGATAGCTGACGCCTTGCACCGTGCCGAAAATGCACGCCCTGACAGCCCGTTGTTCGCCCTGCATTGCCAAGCTCCAGTATCTTCCTCATCAATCTGGAGCAGCGCGGATCAAATGCAACGGCCATGAAAGGCGAGTGACTTAGTCAATTAAATAGTTGACTTGGTCAAGTTGAAGGAGAATTGTCGGATGGCTCAAATGTCTCTGAGGGGAGGTCTGCATGCCTCACGAAGCTCTGGTCGACGAGATTCGTCGCTTCAACCGGTTCTACACCGGCCTCGTTGGACTGCTCGATGAGACATTGATCCAGAGCCCCTACACGCTGGCCGAGGCTCGCGTGTTGTTCGAGCTTGACCGCAGGCCCCGAACGGCCGGCGAGGCCGGCCTCCTGGCGCGGATGTTTCATCTCGATGTTGCGCCGATAGCGTCGGAACTGGCCGGCGAGCTGCGGCTCGCGCCCGTCTACGTTTTGAGAATCCTTAGGAAATTCATCGCCATGGGGTTGGCCGGGATACATGCTGGTAATTGCTCACCCTCTCGAAAGCCGGCGTGGGTTTGACGGGAATGGCATTGCGTGATTCAAGCTGCGGATGGATCGCGCGGTTCTTGATTCGCTGGACCGGGAACAGCTGATAGAGATCATTTTGGCGCAGGCCGCGATGATCGAGCAGTTGACGCGGCGGGTTGCGGAACTGGAGGCGCGGCTCGGGCTTCCGCCAAAGACACCGGATAATTCGAGTGTTCCGCCCTCGCAAGGTCGCAAGGCTTCGGCGGCAACGCCGCCGGCAAGCAAGCGGCGGCGGCGCCGGAAAGGGCGGACCGGGGCGCATCGTGCGATGGCTTCGAACCCGACGCAAACATTGGAGATGCGCGCTTCGTGCTGCCCACATTGCCGGGCGGATGTCTCGGGCGCGCGGCAATGGCTGTGCGAAGCCTATGATCATGTCGAGCTTCCGCCGATCGAACCGGTGGTGACGCGGATCAACCTTTACGGCGGCGCCTGCCCGAACTGCAGCCGGCGCTTCAAGGCTGCCGCACCGGCGGACATGCCGCCTGGCTCGCCGTTCGGGGCAAAGCTGCGCGCCCTGGTGATTTACCTGCGCTACACGCACGGCATCGCCTTCGAACGCCTGTCGCGGACGCTGTGCGATCTATTCGGGGTGGAGATCAGCGAGGGGGCGCTGGTCAACATGCTCAAGCGGGCCGCAGTCCCCTTCGCCGCGCAGACCGAGCGCATTCGCAACGACCTCATGGCCGCGCCGGCGCTGGCCTCGGACGAAACCGGCCTGCGGGTCGGCAAGCGCAACTTCTGGCTCTGGGTGGTTCATCACAAGGACAGCGCCGTCTTCCTGGCCGATCCGACGCGGGCCAAGCGTGTGCTGGAAGACTTCCTGGCTGATCGTCGCCCCGATTTCTGGCTTTCCGACCGCTATGGTGCCCAAAAGGGCTTCGCCAAACGTCAGCACCAGTTTTGTCTGGCGCATCTCATCCGTGACGCTCAGTATGCCATGGATGCCGGCGACGATTGTTTTGCGCCCGGCCTGATCGCGCTGCTCAAGCGCGCTTGCCGCATCGGTCGCGAGCGCGATCAGCTCAGCGATCGACAGCTGGCTTTCTATAACAGGAAGTTCGTCAAGAAGCTGAGCGAGCTGCTCAGGCTGCGTCCCACCCACGAAGAAGGCATCAAGCTGCACAAGACAATCGGTGAAATCCGCCGAAACCTGTTCGTCTTCATCACCAATCGGGCGCTGGAGGCGACCAACAACGCCTCCGAGCGCGCCCTGCGCCCTTGCGTGACGTTCCGCAAGATCACCAACGGGTTCCGAACAGAGTGGGGCGCCAAGCTCTACGCCGACATTCGATCCGTCCTCGAAACCGCCCGACGACGGGCCATCGACCCACTCGACGCCCTAACCACAACCCTCAACGCGCGTCCCTTGGCATTCGCCCAGGCGTAGGGGTGAGCAATTACTACATGCTGACCCTGAAGGCGGGCCATCCTTCGTTTCGCTCACCCCGCGCGGCAAGGCCGCGCTGGCCGACCTCGAGGCTGGAACGATCCGCGACCTTGCCCGCCTGACCGACAAGCTCGGCGATGAGGAAGCCCTGGCGCTTTCGGATGCGCTGAAGCGCGTGACGCGCCTGCTGGAAAAATCATAAAAAGCGCAAGAACTGCCGATGCCCGCGCGGCTCATGCCGGTGCTGCGGCCCTAATGGGTGACCTCTTCAGTTTCCTCGCGCCGGGGCAAGCGCGCCCGGCAATTCCTCGGCGAAGATGTCGAGTTCGTGGTCGAGGCCGACGCTGACCCTGATGCAGCGGTCGAGCCGTGGCGCCATCGGCTTGCGGATGAAGACGTCGCGCGACAAAAGCGCCTGCATCACCTTCAGCGCGAAAGCGCCGTCGCTGCCGCAGTCTATGGTGACGAAATTGGTGGCGGAGGGCAGCGGCGTCAGCCCGTTTTCCTCGGCGATCGCCGCAATGCGCCGGCGCCCGGCCGCCACGCGCGCCACCACCGAGTTCAGATAATCCTGGTCGGCGAGCGCCTCGAGGCCGGCGATCTGCGCCATGCGGCTGACGCCGTAATGGTTGCGGATCTTCTCGAAGTCGCGGATCACTTCAGCCTCCGCCACCGCATAGCCGCAGCGAATGCCGGCCAGTCCGTAAGCCTTGGAGAAGGTGCGCATGCGCACCACGTTCGGCCGCGCAACGTCGATCGGCGGCAGCGCCGAGGCCGGTCCCAGCTCGCCATAGGCCTCGTCCAGCACCAGCATGGTGGTTTCGGGCAGCGCCTCGATGAAGCGGATGACCTCCGGCGCCTCCCACCAGCTCCCCATCGGATTGTCCGGATTGGAGAGATAGACGAGCGGAGCTTTTTCCCTCGCCACGGCGGCAAGCAGTCCGTCGAGGTCCTCCTTGTCGTTGGCGTAAGGCACGGTCACCAGGCGGCCGCCGACGCCGGCAATGTGGAAGTTGAAGGTGGGGTAGGCTCCGAGCGAGGTCACCACCGCATCGCCGGGCGCGACATACATGCGCGCCACCAGTCCGAGCAGCCCGTCTATGCCTTCGCCCACGACGACGTTCTCGACGCCGACATCGTGATGCGCGGCCGCCGCGATCTTGAGGTCGAAATTGTCCGGGTCGCAATACATCCACTGGTCGCGCGCGACGCTCTCCATGCGGGCAATGACGCGCGGCGAGGGCCCAAAACTGCTTTCGTTGGCGCCGATGCGGGCGCGGAAAGGCCGCCCCCGCTCGCGCTCCTGCGCCTCCGGCCCGACGAACGGCACCGTGGAGGGAAGCGCGCCGATGATCGGCGTAAGGGAAGGGCGCTGGCGCATGGCAAAGGCTCGCGTGAAAGAGGGGTTTCTTGCTAGCGTGGGCGAGGGGTGGGTGCAAGTTGGTTGACAGGGTGCAGCGGCGGCGCTTGCTGTCGGCTTCCGAGTTCGACGCGGACGACGTATCGCTGGATTCTGTCTGCCGCTTTTGCTAGCGAGGCGGGATGAGCAACCGATTGCCGCCCGCATGGGCAAAGCACCTCAAGACGCAGCCCTCGGCGAGGGCGGTAGCGCCGAAAGCAGCACCGCCCAAAGCGCAGCCAAAGGCTGGCCCTTCCCGCAGTCAGGCCGATGACATGCTGTTGAGGCAGGCGCTCGAGCTGCAGAAAGCCGAGCAGTTGCCGGAGGCCGAGGAACTCTGCCTGAAGGTTCTGGCGCGTACACCAAACCACCCTTTGGCTTTCTACATCCTGGGAACCCTCGGCATCGGATACGATAGCGAGAAGGCCTTGCGGTACTTTGCCCGTGCGGTCGCAGAGGAGCCGCGAAATCCTTATTACCACCTTAGCCTCGGTGAGGCCTATCTGAAGCTCAGCGAATATACGCCGGCAATCAGGCACATTCAGCAGGCCTTGGCCTTGAAGCCGGATCTGGTGGAAGCGCTTTGCGCCTTGGGCGATGCCTACAATTCGTTCGACAAGGGAGAAATGGCGCTGCCGCTGTTTGAGAAGGCGCTGAAGATCGATCGAGATCACCCTCTGGCCCGGATCGGGCTGCCCCGCGCGCTGACAAGCCTCGGACGCATGGACGAAGCCGCGCTTCATCTGAAAGAAGCGATAGAACGGCGCATTGCGGTGCCCGCGGCCTATAACGCACTTGTAGGCACACGCAAATACACGGAAGAGCCGCCAGAGCTCGCTGCGATCCTAAGGGAGCTTCAGGACCTGGGCCATATGCCGGAGGAAGCGGCAGCGCTCCATCACGCCGCCGGAAAGATTCTCAACGACCTCCGTCGCTACAAGGAGGCGATAGACCACTTCAAGCAAGGCAATCGGGCCAGAGGCCAAACATTCGACATAGGAAGCTACCGTCGCTGGGTCGATAACACGATCGAAACCTTCACGTCCGAGCTGGTGGCTTCAATGGCCGCTCACGGCAATTCCTCGGAGGCGCCTGTATTCGTTGTCGGCATGCCTCGCTCGGGCACGACGCTGACGGAGCAGATTTGCGCCAGCCATCCTGATGTTCACGGCGCCGGCGAGCTCAGCAAGCTTAGACGGATTGCCAATGGGATCGGCCTCAAAGACAACCCCGATGCAAACCTCGGCAAATCGGTCGCGGCGATTACTCCCGAACTGACCAAGACGCTGGCAGCCGAGCACCTCGCCTATCTGCGTGAGCGAGCGCCCGACGCGCTCCGAATCGTCGACAAGATGCCCCACAATTTCGAGTTGATCGGACTGATCGGCATTCTCTTTCCCAACGCGCGCATCATTCATTGTCGCCGCGACGCCATCGACAATTGCATCTCCTGTTTCGTCCTGCAGTTCAATGAGGCGCACAGCTATAGCGCGGATCTCGAGACACTGGGGCTCTACTACAGGGAATATGACCGCCTGATGCGGCATTGGAGCAAGGTTCTTCCAGGGCGCATCTTCGAAAACCAGTACGAGACACTAATCGAGAACCAGGAGCAGCAGTCGCGCCGCTTGATAGATTATCTCGGGCTGCCCTGGGACGAAGCCTGCTTGCGTTTCTTTGACAGGGCAGGCTCAGTAAACACCTATAGCAATTGGCAGGTTCGCCAGCCGATCTACAAGTCGTCGGTCAAGCGATGGAAGAATTACGAAAGCGAGATCCAACCGTTGATCGATGCCTTAGGCGATCTTGCTGAGGTTTGACCTGTAGCTTCTAGATAGCCGGCTTCCCAGGAATTAGTTAGTCAATTCCCACGCTCGCTCGTTTCGCGGAGACTCCGCTTACTTCCGCTGGCAAAACCGCACGCGAAGATTGGCCGAAGCGCCTATCAGTTCGTCATCCTGGGGCGGAGCAAGGAGCGAAGCGACGCGCGCAGACCCCTGGATCCATGCCGTGACTTCGACGCGCCGCTGCGTGCAGAATTCTGCTCCGTTGCATACCGTGGCTGTGGTCACGGCATGGATCCTTGGGTCTTCGCTCCGCTTCGCGTCGCTACGCCCAAGGATGACGACGTTGGGGGAACGCTCCGGCTAATTCCCGAACGCTTGCCATCGTTCATCGAAGCGAACCGTGAAAATCTTGGCTGACGACATGTCTGCGACCTGTCGGAATTGATTCGGCCAGCGTGCGGGATCCGTGCGAACGCCGAATGCAGCGCCATGCAAATGGCGCCTCGGAGCCACAGCAGAAAATATAAACCCGGCGGTTGCCCGCCGGGTTCGATTTCAGTCAGACGCTGCCGATTAGAACGAGCGCTGGAAGCGGAGGAGACCGCCGACGCTGTTCTTCTTGTTGGCGTTGGTCCAGTTGCCGTAGAGGGTCGGCGTGTCGAAGTTGCCGTAGTGGTCCCAGTCAACTTCGGCCGTGACCGTGAAGCCGGGGACGATGTCATAGGCAACGTTCGCCGCAAGGCCATAGTTCTTGTCGTCGTCACCCGACACCTGGAGGTTGAACGAGGTCTTCTCGTTGAACTTATAGGTACCGCCGGCCCACCAGGCCCAGTTGCCGCCCCACTGCTTGTAGAAGCCGCGACCATGAGCGTCGATAGCGTTGGCGGCGTCGTCGTTCAGGTCGCCGTCGTTGCCGTAGCCGAACATGCCGAACAGCGAGATCGCGTCATTGACGGTGACGTCCAACCGGACCTTGCCAGTCACCTGCTCGTAGTTGCTGTCGTAAGCAACGACGCCGGTGATGGCGCCCCAACCCTGGGTGTACTTCACGCCGCCGACGACATGCGGAACGTAGCTGTCGATCGTGCCGACGACGCCCGAACCTTCTTCGAGCGAGACGACTGCCGAGAAGCCGTTGCCGGCGTCGAAGTAGTACTGGACGACATTGGTGTCGAAGTCGCCGTAGGGAACGAGCGTATCCTGGATGACGTTGCCGGCGTAGCCGATGAACGTATCGAAGGCCGATTCGTCCTTACCGACGCGCAGCCCACCGAGCTGGATCCAGGCGAAGTTCAGCGAAACGTTCTTGTTGCCGGCGGGATTGCCGATCGGATCGCCACCGGTGCTGAAGGCGCCGAAGCCATTGCGGTTGCCGAAGTTGAAGCGGGTCTCGGTGTAGGTCTTCAACGTGCCGAGCTCGGTCTCCTGGCCGGTCCAGGTCTTCAGCGTGAAGCGCGTGTTCTTGTACCAGGTGGCCTGATCGTCGCCGTCCTGGTGGTCGAACGACCTCGCGCCGTCGAACGAGCCGACGTCGCCGACGCCGATGTCGTAACGGACATAGCCGCCGACGCGCAGGCAGGTCTCGGTGCCGGGGATGTAGAAGTAGCCCGAGCCGTACACGTCGCAGATCTTGACGTATTCAGCCGGTTCCGGCTCGGCGACGGTCACCGCGTCGGCGGCGCGGGCGCCGGAAACTGCGATCAGGGCCGCAGCTGAGCCGAGAAGAAGGCTCTTGATGTTCATTTTCTGACCTCCAGTCAAAAGTTAAAAAACGGGTCTGGGTATTTTTTGCTGAAGGACAGCGTTCCCTGCCCCATCCCCACTTACCGAAAAAGATGCGCACCGCGCCGCTCCTTCGAACGTGACCTTTACCCAGGCGGCGGCGGCGTTCAACCACGATCGTATCGGCGAAAGCCCTATCCGGACGCTATCCCCGGACGTTGTTGCACAAATGACACGATTTGGCCTCACTCCGAAAGTTCTCATTAACCATTAAGGCCTTGCAGCCGGTCGAATCCGGCGGTGGGCGACCGAAATTGCGGCATGAGAGCCGAGTCTGCCGTCAGGGAATCGCCAAAGAATCGCCGCATGGCGCTATCCGACCTCAGGCCGAAGCCAAATTTTCGGCGATTATGGCGCCGGCTTGTTGATTGTGCCGACGCTTTTCTTTATCCAGCGGCGCGACGGAGAGGTGGCCGAGTGGTCGAAGGCGCTCCCCTGCTAAGGGAGTAGAGGTCAAAAGCTTCTCGTGGGTTCGAATCCCATCCTCTCCGCCATCCTGCTTCGCGCTGCGCGCTTCGCAGGATTGGCCTTGGATGCTTCCTGCGAATCCCTTGCAAAGCTTGGCTCCGAAGCCTCCGGACGTCGTCATCCCAGGGCGGAGCAGGAGCGAAGCTCCGTCGCGAAGACCCTGGGATCCATGCCGTGATATCGGCCGAGAAACGAAGCGGCGCGACGAATTGGCCGATCGCCTTGCGCTGAAGCAGAACCTGCACCGTCGCGATACGTGGACGTAACGGCATGGATCCTCGGGTCTGCGCCGCGTCGCTTCGCTCCTTGCTTCGCCCGAGGATGACGACCGGAGAAATGCTTCGGCCAATCTCCAAGGTTTGCGATTGCCACTTGCAGCACATGCGTCCGCGACGCTGTCTCGTGCCCACAAACCAGCGCTGTGACATTCGCAATGCTCTGTCGTGACTCCGCAGATCTGCATCATTTTCCGAAAAAATATAGCAGCATCAATCAATTGCCGTAAGACTGCCCGCCTCAGGTTCAGCTCTTCCGTTCGATTCTGACTGGAGGTCAGAAAATGAACATCAAGAGCCTTCTTCTCGGCTCAGCTGCGGCCCTGATCGCAGTTTCCGGCGCCCGCGCCGCCGACGCGGTGACCGTCGCCGAGCCGGAACCGGCTGAATACGTCAAGATCTGCGACGTGTACGGCTCTGGCTACTTCTACATCCCCGGCACCGAGACCTGCCTGCGCATCGGCGGCTATGTCCGTTACGACATCGGCGTCGGCGACGTCGGCTCGTTCGACGGCGCAAGGTCGTTCGACCACCAGGACGGCGACGATCAGGCCACCTGGTACAAGAAGGCCCGCTTCACGCTGAAGACCTGGACCGGCCAGGAGACCGAGCTCGGCACGTTGAAGACCTACACCGAGACCCGCTTCAACTTCGGCAACCGCAACGCCTACGCCACCACTAACTATACCCACGCCGGTGCTGGCTTTAAGGGCGTTTCGCTGAACTTCGCCTGGATCCAGCTCGGTGGCCTCCGCGTCGGTAAGGACGAATCGGCCTTCAACACGTTCATCGGCTATGCCGGCAACGTCATCCAGGATACGATCGTCCCGTACGGCGATTTCGATACCAACGTCGTGCAGTACTACTTCGACGCCGGCAACGGCTTCTCGGCGGTGGTTTCGCTGGAAGAAGGCGCGGGCCAGAAGGGCACCATCGACAGCTACGTTCCGCATGTCGTCGGCGGCGTGAAGTGGACCCAGGGTTGGGGCGCCATCACCGGCGTCGTTGCTTACGACAGCAACTACGAGGAAGTCGCCACCAAGGTCCGTTTGGACGTCACTGTCAACGACCAGATCTCGTTGTTCGGCATGTTCGGCTACGGTACCGACGACAACCTCACCGATCCCACTTGGGCAATTCCTGGTGGCGGTCGCGGCTTCTTCAAGCAGTGGGGCGGCAACTGGGCCTGGTGGGCCGGCGGCACTTACAAGTTCAACGAGAAGACCTCGTTCAACCTCCAGGTGTCGGGTGACGACGACAAGAACTACGGTCTTGCGGCGAACGTTGCCTATGACATCGTCCCTGGCTTCACGGTCACGGCCGAAGTTGATTGGGACCATTTCGGTCACTTCGGTGAGGCTACCGAGTACGGCAACTGGACTGCTGCCAACAAGAAGAACAGCGTCGGCGGTCTCCTCCGCTTCCAGCGCTCCTTCTAAGGGCTGGACCGCAACTGAAATCCGGCCCGGGCGTCAATGCGCCCGGGCCGTTTTTGTTTTCGCGATTGGTCGAGGCAAACGAAAGGATGGGGGTGAAACGGTAAGCTGATCGGGTCTGTGGAGCGACTTTGTGGGATCCGCCACCGGCGGATGTAGTCGGCCGCAAGATTCGAAAACTCTTGAAAGGACATCTCCGAACGGTTAGGGCTGATGGCTTAACCACAGGGGGTGTGGCTAAAAATGTCGAACGAAGCGATTCAAGAGGGGGATTCCTCTGGTCATTTTGCCGTATTTTCTTCTCAGAATTCGAAGTTTAGGTACACCTACAACAAGATCCGGGAAGTAAAATCGTACAGGATCGGGGAACTCTTTGCAGCATACCGGGATATACTCTGGGATGATGGGCGACATAAATACAATGTGAGCTCTTTCATCGGTGAAATAGACGAGATCCTTCTGGGAGAACGTTTCAGCACCTTTGACCAGAACACTCTGGACAATCTTATCGGTACCTTGCGCCAGCGCGGGAACAGCAACGCAACCATCAATCGCAAGATGGCTGCACTCAGCAAGCTGCTGCGCAAGGCTCACAAGATGGGAGATATCCACAGCCTGCCCGAGTTCCGCCGCCAGAAGGAGCGGGCGGGACGGATTCGTTTCCTTGAAAGGGACGAAGAGGCGAGGCTGTTCGCCGCCATCAAGAGTCGCAGCGAGGATGCCTACAGGCTCTCCGTCTTCCTCGTCGATACCGGCTGCCGCCTCGGCGAGGCGCTCGGCCTGATCTGGAACGACATCCAGGAGCACCGCGTCTCGTTCTGGATCACCAAGTCCGGCCGCAGCCGCACCATCCCGATGACCGAACGGGTCAAGGAGGTGATCAAGCTGCCGCCGACCACCGAAGGTCGCCGGCCGAAGGGCCCGTTCACCAAGCTGACCCAGGCGCAGTACCGTGCCATCTGGAACGAGGCGAAAGCCGAAGTTGGTCTTGGCGCCGACGAGCAGGTAGTGCCGCATATCCTGCGCCACACCTGCGCCTCACGCCTGGTTCAGGGCGGCATCGACATCAGGCGTGTCCAGATGTGGCTCGGCCACCAGACGCTGTCGATGACCATGCGTTACGCGCACCTCGCCACCAACGACCTCGACGGCTGCGTCGTCGTGCTCGAGAAGCCGCGCGCCGATGAGGCGCCGCGTCCGGCGGAGAACTCCGTCTTTGCCTCCCCGTTGACGACGCCGTCACCCGCCAAAGCCGCTCGCAAGGAGGGCGGATCGGAGCCGGCGAAGGCGCGTCGCAAGAGCTCGAAGGGCAAGTAGCGCCGGTTGCCCCTTCTCCCCGTGTGGGAGAAGGTGTCGCCGAAGGCGACGGATGAGGGGTGCTCCAGGGAAAGCCAGCGTCTCACTCCGCTGGAACACCCCTCAACCGTCTCGGCGCTGCGCGCCGATCCACCTTCTCCCACAAGGGGAGAAGGGGAGGTGTGCGCTTGCTCGCCGATTCCTATACTGCCGTGGCGCCTCAAAACCCGGTTCTGATCTTCGGTTTTACTTGGGGACAGCCTCACGCTCGGTGCGATCGAGGAAATTCGCAATCTCTTCCGGCAAGGTTCCGGTTTCCAGGAAGGGCGCGTGTCCCTGGCCTTCGACGGTGATCGTCTGCATGCCGGGATGGCGCTTTTGCATCTCTTCGAACGTCGCGGCGGACAGAAGCGTCGAATTGCCGCCGCGAATGGCGAGCAGCGGCACGGCGGTGAGCGCGTCGAACTGCGGCCACAGATCCGGGAGCGGCTTGGTGACGTCGACGCCGGCCAGCGTTTCGACCAGGGCCGGATCGAAATCCGGCACCCACCCGGCGTCGGTGTCGCGGCAGATCGCGGTCACCATCCGCGCCCAGTCGGCGTCGGAGAGTGCCGGGAAGCCGGCGCCATGCACGCGCCGCTGCGCGTCCACCGCCTCGGCGAATGTCTTCGGTTTCGGGTTGCGATCGACATAGGAGCGGATATGGGCAAGGCCTTCCGCCTCGATCACCGGGCCGATGTCGTTGAGGACGATGGCCTTCAGCGCGGCCGGCTTCAGCGCGCCGAGCACATGGATGATCAACCCGCCGCGCGACGTGCCGACGAATGCTGCCTCTTCGATGCCCAGTTCCGACAGCCCGGCCAGAACATCGCCGGCCTCGACGCCGACGTTGTAATGGCTGATATCTGGATCGTGGTCGGATTGGCCGCGCCCGCGATAGTCGAAGGCGACGACCTTGCGCGACCTCTTCGCCTTGCTCGAAAGGTAGAGCGCGAGCTCGTGGAAGTCGCGCGCATTGCGCGTGAGGCCGGGCAGACACACGACCGGCCAGCCAATGTTGGCTTCGCCGTAGATCCGGGCATGGAGCTTCAGGCCATCGGGTGCGGTATAGAAGAAGTCGGAGAAACCTTCGCTCGCCATGGAGTGTCGCTCCTCGCTGGATCGCACGGACTGCTACAGGGGAGGGCGCGGACCGTCAAATCGTTGGCACCTCTCCTTCCCCCCTTGTGGGGGAAGGTGTCGCCGAAGGCGACGGATGGGGTGCTGGAAGAAATGACGCGCTGGTGATCTTGTCGCTTGTCAGGACATCGATGCACGTGGCCGCCAAGCTGGAACACCCCTCATCCGACCGAGCTTCGCTCGGCCACCTTCTCCCACAAGGGGAGAAGGAAAAGGCCCTCAGCTGCGCCCGTTCACAAGATCCCCCACGATGTCATACTTGCCTGAAATACGCATCTTGTAGACCTCGTAATTCTCCATCACGCGCTGCACGTAACTTCTTGTTTCGGTATAGGGAATCCGCTCGATCCAGTCGACGACGGCGTCCACGTCCTTGCCGCGCGGGTCGCCGTATTTCGCCACCCATTGGGCGGCACGGTTGGGGCCGGCATTGTAGCCGGCGAAGGTCAGCACATAGGAGCCGTTGAAGCGGTCGAGCTGCTCGCCGAGGAAGGCGGACCCGAGCGTGGCGTTATAGCCCGCATCGGTCGTCAGCCGCATTTGCGAAAAGGTCATGCCGGCCTTCTTCGCCAGCTGCCTGGCGGTGCCCGGCATCAATTGCAAGAGGCCGCGCGCACCGGCGCTGGAAATTGCGCCGACGTTGAACTCGCTCTCCTGGCGAGCGATGGCATAGGCCAGCGCCTTGCCGGAACCAGAGATGTTGGCCGAATCGGGGATGACGCCCAACGGATGCGACAGCGCGCCGACATCGATGCCGCGCTGGGCGGCGATCTTGCCGACCTTCAGCGCCATGAAATGGTTGCCCTGCTTTTCGGCGAGCACCGCAAGCAGCGCCAGCTCGCCCGGACTGGTCAACTGTCCCGCGAGGTCGCGGTAGAGCGTTTCGGCATAGCGGTCGTAGCCCGCTTCCTGCAGGCGCTTGATCGCGCTCACGGCTTCGCGGCCCTCGAAGCTCTGGCGGTCGGCCGCGCTCGGTTTCGGATAGACGATGTTGAGGGTCCTGAGGCCCACGCGCTCGCCCGCGAGCTGGCCGTAGAAGGTCGTGCCGTAGCCGGCGGCTCGCGTGAAATAGTCCTTGGCGTTGCCCGGACCGCCGACTTCGGCGGCGCGGCCGAGCCAGTAGTAAGCGCGCGACAGCGACACCGGCCCTTGGGCGAGCTCCGAGATGCGCGAAAAATGCGCGGCGGCCGTTACCGGGTCGTTGAGGCCGCGCAGCGCGTACCAGCCGGCATGGAACTCGGCTTCGGCGGCGCTGGCCGGGCTTTCGGCCGCATGCATGGAAGCGATCTTGTAGGCGGTCTTGATGTCGCCCTGGTCGACCAGCTCGCGCGACAGAACGCGGCGCTCCACCCACCAGGCATCGGGGTCGATCAGCGCATCGCGGTCGGTCGGCGCCTTCATCAGAACCGCCGCGGCGTCGGCAAATTTCTGCTGCTTGCGCAGATATTCTGCCTCGGCGAAGAAATAGCCGGCCGAGCGCTGCGCCGCGGGCACGGCCTTGAGCAGCTTCGCCGCATTCTTGTCGCCCTTGTCGGCCGCCGCCCAGGCGTCCGCCAATTGCTGGGCGCCGGCGAGACCGGCGACACGCAGCGCCGATGACGGCCGCTCGGCATAGAACATGCGCTCCATGCGGTAGCGATGGTCGGCCACCGAGATCAGCGCGCCGAACTCCTTGATAAAAGCGGCTTCGTCCTTCGCCTCCAGCTTCTCTGTGCGCCAGAAGGGCACCAGCACGGCGCGCGCCGCCGCGGCATTGCCCAGCGTCACCTGCGAGCGGGCGAGGATCATTACGCCTTCCGGCGTCAACGGCTGGCTGCGGCCGAAAGCCTGCACCACCACTTGCGGAAGCGGATTCTCGCGATAGAGCGCGCGCTCGCTGTTCTTGCGCAACGCGATCGTGCCGGGCCATCCCGGCAGCATCTTGGCCGCGTCGGCGATCTCGCCGCTCGGCACCTTGTCGCCGCCATAGAGCGCGATCGCCCAGGCCAGTATGTGCCGGTCGAGCGAAGTGGCGGGCAGCGTGTCGCGCGCATTGCGCGCGCCGGCGATGTCGTTGGCGGCCAGAGCGTCGAGGCCGCTCTTCAACTGGGCGATGCTGGTTGGAGGCGGGGAGGGCTGCGCCTCGCCAGGGGCCTGCGGCGCGTCGGATGCGGGGATCGTCGCCGTCACACGCACGTCGACGCTGCCGCCGATCGCCATCCCCGGCATCAGCGCGACAACCGCGCTGA
This sequence comes from Mesorhizobium sp. WSM4906, assembly GCF_029674625.1. Lineage (NCBI taxonomy): Bacteria > Pseudomonadati > Pseudomonadota > Alphaproteobacteria > Hyphomicrobiales > Phyllobacteriaceae > Mesorhizobium > Mesorhizobium sp. WSM4906. The sequence goes on along the minus strand of NZ_CP121355.1, from coordinate 5,519,770 downwards.
GAAGCGCGAAGAGATGGGGCCGCCTCGTCGGCATTCTTTATATCCTAGCACATTGTCAGCAGGCAGGGAGGCTGAAGGCCCGGTCCGCAGCCTAAACTTAGGTCGTGAAAGGCTCGTAAACAAAAGGTTATCGAGGCCGCCCGAATTGCGCTTGCTAGTGTCCCGATTCTGAAATTCGCATCACCTCGATATCGTGCGCGGCGCGAATTTCAGAATCGCAAGGACACTAGCCATCTGCCAACCAACCAGCATCGTGGTTTTCGATGTTCGCTCCGAGCCCGATATCAACGTCAAGCGAACATCGAAAACCACGATGCTGGCACTATGGCGATGCTTGCCGCTGAACCATGTCGAGACTATGGTGCGCGGCTTCGCTTTCGGTTAGAAGGCGCGCAAATTGACGGATCGACAAATCCAAAAGTCCCAGGGAGTTTGGACAATATGCTGAGAGGCTCGCTGACCGCGCTCGTCACACCGTTCGAAAAGAGCGGGCGTTTCGACGAGAAAGCCTTTCGCGCTTTTGTCGAATGGCAGATCGCCGAGGGCACCAAGGGCCTCGTTCCGGTCGGCACCACCGGCGAGTCGCCGACGCTGTCGCATGACGAGCACCGCCATGTCGTGAAGGTCTGCATCGAGGTGGCCAAGGGCAGGGTGCCGGTCGTGGCCGGTGCCGGCTCCAACAACACCGAGGAAGCCGTCGGCCTGGTGCAATATGCCGAAAAGGCCGGCGCCGATGCGGCCCTGGTCGTTACGCCCTATTACAACAAGCCGACCCAGCGCGGCCTCTACGAACACTTTGCCGCTGTCGCTCGGGCGACAAAGCTGCCGATCATCATCTACAACATCCCGCCGCGATCGGTGATCGACATGACGCCGGAGACGATGGGCAGGCTCCGCCACGACTTCAAGAACATCGCCGGCGTCAAGGATGCGACCGGCAAGGTCGAGCGGGTCTCCGAGCAGCGCATGACCTGCGGCAAGGATTTTATCCAGCTCTCCGGTGAGGATGCCTCGGCGCTGGGCTTCAACGCCCATGGCGGCGTCGGCTGCATTTCGGTGACCTCGAATGTCGCGCCGCGCCTTTGCGCCGAGTTCCAGGAAGCGACGCTCTCCGGCGACAGCGCCAAGGCGCTCGAACTGCAGGACCGTCTCCTGCCACTGCACAAGGCGATCTTCATGGAGCCCGGCGTGTCCGGCGCCAAATACGCGCTGTCGAAGCTGGGCAAGGTCGAGAACGTGGTCCGCTCGCCTTTGGTGACGGTCGAGGCTTCGACCGCCGAGAAGCTCGATCAGGCGATGAAGCACGCCGGCTTGATTAATTAGGGATGAGGCGCCACCTCTCCGCATTATGAATCAAGTCAAGAAAGCCGACCCCAACAACAGGACGGTCGCCGAAAACCGCAAGGCGCGCTTTTCCTACGAGGTGCTCGACACGATCGAGACCGGCCTGGTGCTGACCGGCACCGAGGTGAAGTCGCTGCGCCAGGGCCAGGCCAACATCCAGGAAAGCTACGCCTCCGCCGAGGGCGGCGAGATTTGGCTGATCAATTCCTATCTGCCAGAATATCTCCAGGCCAACCGCTTCAATCACGAGCCGCGCCGGCGCCGCAAGCTGCTCGTCAGCAAGCGCGAGATGGCCAAGCTGTCGCAGAGCGTCGAGCGCGAAGGCATGACGCTGGTGCCGCTGAAAATCTATTTCAACGATCGCGGCCGCGCCAAGCTCCTGCTGGCGATCGCTCGCGGCAAGAAGCTGCACGACAAGCGCGAAACCGAAAAGCAGCGCGACTGGTCGCGCGAGAAGGGGCGGCTCCTCAAGGAGCGCGGATAAACAAATCGGCAATATCCAGGCAGGCGAGCAGGGAGCCAAGGCTTGAGGAACCGCTTGATTGTCCTGGCCCTGGCTTTCGTCTTTCTGGCACTTGCTGTCGGGAAAGACAGCTTCTTCCGGCCTCGCGCCTTCCCGCCGGATCGCGCCGAATTCCCCATCCGGGGCATCGACGTTTCCCACCACCAGGGCAATATCGATTGGCAGCGAGTCGCGGCCGACGATGTCGCCTTCGCCATCATCAAGGCGACTGAAGGCGGCGACCATGTCGACGATGCCTTCGCCGAGAATTTGCGCCAGGCCCGCGCGGCGGGCCTCGTGGTTGGCGCCTATCATTTCTTCACCTTCTGCCGCCCGGGCGCCGATCAGGCGAAGAACTTCCTTTCGGTCGTGCCGCGCGGCGAGCCGCTTTTGCCGCCGGTCGTCGATATCGAGTTCCACGGCAACTGTCCGAATCGACCTTCGCCCGCCGAACTGAGCGCGGAACTGCTTGCGTTCCTGGGGCCGGTCGAGGCGGCCTATGGCAAGCCGGCCATCATCTACATCACCGATGAGGCAGCGCCGACCTATGCCGCTCATATCGCGGTTCGCCAGCGCTGGCTGCGCTCGATTGCTATGCCGCCGAAAGAGGAAGATTGGGTTTATTGGCAATATCTCGATACCGGCCGCGTCGACGGCATCGACGGCGATGTCGACCTGAATGTGCTGAACGGCGGGCCGGCGAGGCTCTCGGGGCTTTTTTCCCCGGCGCCTGAATCCAGCGTTTCAGGAACGCCTAGCCTTGCAGGAACGCCGCGATCTCCTTGAAGACGTTGACGAACATGTCTTCCGTCAGCACGCCCGTATTGGTGTTGTAGCGCGAGCAGTGATAGCTGGAAAACAGCGTGATGCCGCCGGCTTCCTGGCGCCCGCCATGGCGGAACGGAAGGGCGGCGACGCGCCCGCCCAGCGCCCGCACCGTCGACTGATGCGCGATCGAGCCCAGCGTCAGGATGGCGCGCAAATTGGGGAAGCGCGCGATGGTCGGCTTGAGAAAGGTCCGGCAGGTGGCGATCTCGGCGCCGGCAGGCTTGTTCTCCGGCGGCACGCAGCGCACCGCATTGGTGATCGCCGTGCCGATCAGCTCCAGCCCGTCATCCGGCCTCGCCTTGAATTCCCCGCGCGCAAGGCCTTGCGCGATCAGCGTGCCGTAGAGCAAGTCGCCGGCGTAGTCGCCGGTAAACGGGCGCCCGGTGCGGTTGGCGCCGCGCAGGCCGGGCGCAAGCCCGACGATGAGAAGCTTGACGGAATCCTCGCCTTCCGGCGGCAGGAAGGTCGGCACCGGCGCATTGAACCAGCCCGGCTCGCGCTCTCGCCAGGCGGCGATGAAGTCGTGCAGCCGCGGGCAGAGCGGGCAATCGCGGCTGGGTTCGGGGGAAGGCGCGGCGCTCAAAGCCGCCGCTCTCAATAATCGTCCTCGTCGGCCTCGGCCGGCTCAGGCCGGCGTACCGGCCGCTCCGATGGGTCGCGCCCGACTTCGTTCTTCAGCGTCATCAGATCGATGAAGTGGTCGGCCTGGCGGCGCAGGTCGTCGGAGATCATCGGCGGCTGCGAGGCCATGGTCGAGATGATCGACACCTTGCGGCCGCGCCGCTGCAGCGCCTCCACCAGGGTGCGGAAGTCGCCGTCGCCGGAGAAGATGACATAATGGTCGACGACATCGGCAAGTTCCAGCGCGTCGACCGTGAGCTCGATATCCATGTTGCCCTTGATCTTGCGCCGGCCGGTCGAGTCGGTGAACTCCTTGGCGGGCTTGGTCACCACCTTGAAGCCATTGTAGTCCAGCCAGTCGATCAGAGGCCGGATCGAGGAATATTCCTGATCCTCGACCAGCGCGGTGTAGTAATAGGCCCTGAGCAGGTAGCCGCGCTTCTGGAAGCTCGACAGAAGCTTGCGGTAGTCGATGTCGAAGCCCAGCGCCCGCGATGTGGCGTAGAGATTGGCGCCGTCGATGAAAAGAGCGATCTTTTCACGGGGATCGAACATTGAAAAATATCCCTTTCGAAAATTTTTGTCGTCTAAATGGACGCGACGAGCAGGCCCGATAATGGTCCCTTTTGCCGTCTCTTCCGAGATAACGCCAGATTTATGGATATCCAAGGGCGGGGGCGCGCATTGCAAGCAATTGTGATCGGCACTATGTCAGTGGCCGGTGTCCGGTTATCGAGCCGGGCAAGGGGCATCCTCCGGCCGCTGCCGCCATAAAGCTTGTATTTAGGCTGCGTCCGGGTTATGGAGCCCGCCAGTTTTCCATCAAATCCACGCATGAAAGGGGCAGTCCATGGCCCGCGTAACCGTTGAAGATTGTATCGACAAGGTCGACAACCGTTTCGAGCTCGTGCTGCTCGCCGGCCACCGTGCCCGCCAGATCAGCCAGGGCGCGCAGATCACCGTTCCTCGCGACAATGACAAGAATCCGGTCATTGCGCTGCGCGAGATCGCCGAGGAGACGCTGTCGCCCGACGACCTCAAGGAAGACCTGATCCACTCGCTGCAGAAGCATGTCGAGGTCGACGAGCCGGAGGCCGACGGCGAGGCGATCGCCGACCAGACCGGCGCCGCCACCGCTGCCGCCGACACCGACGATGCCGAAGAGAACATCGCCTTCGATCGCATGAGCGAGGAAGACCTGCTCGCCGGCATCGAGGGTCTGGTGCCGCCGGAAAAGAGCGACGACTACTAAGCGTCACTGGAACTTGCCTGGATCAAGCATCCGGCACTTCCGTCTCGTAAGTTTCGTGGCTATCTATGGGATGCGTCGCACGCCTGTGCGGCGCATCAATCATTTCAGCACCGCGAGATCCCGCCCATGATGCGTCAGTATGAGCTTGTCGAGCGCGTCCAGCGCTACAAGCCTGACGTCAACGAGGCGCTGCTCAACAAGGCCTATGTCTATGCCATGCAGAAGCATGGCCACCAGAAGCGCGCCTCGGGCGATCCCTATTTCTCGCATCCGCTGGAAGTTGCCGCCATCCTCACCGAGATGCACATGGACGAGGCGACCATCGCGGTTGCCCTTTTGCACGACACGATCGAGGACACGACCGCGACGAGGGCCGAGATCGACGAGCTCTTCGGCCCCGAAATGGGCAAGCTCGTCGAGGGGCTTACCAAGCTGAAGAAGCTCGACCTCGTCTCCAAGAAGGCCGAGCAGGCCGAGAACCTGCGCAAGCTGCTGCTGGCGATCTCCGAGGATATTCGCGTCCTCCTGGTCAAGCTCGCCGACCGCCTGCACAACATGCGCACCCTCGATCATATGCCCGAGTCCAAGCGCTTGCGCATTGCCGAGGAGACGATGGACATCTATGCGCCGCTCGCCGGGCGCATGGGCATGCAGGGCATGCGCGAGGAACTGGAAGAGATCGCCTTCCGCTACATCAATCCGGAGGCCCACCGCGCCGTCACCGCCAGGCTCGCCGAGATCTTTGAGCGCAACAAGGGCGTGCTGGACGAGATCGAGAAGGCGCTGTCGGGCCTGTTCGGAAAGCACGCCATCAAAGCCAGCGTCAAAAGCCGGCAGAAGAAGCCATGGTCGGTGTTCCGCAAGATGGAGGCCAAGGCGCTCTCTTTCGAGCAGCTCTCCGACATCTTCGGCTTCCGTGTCGTCGTCGACACGGTCGAGGACTGCTACCGCGCGCTCGGCGCCATCCACACCACCTGGTCGATGGTGCCCGGCCGCTTCAAGGACTACATCTCGACGCCGAAGCAGAACGACTACCGCTCGATCCACACCACCATCGTCGGTCCGTCGCGCCAACGTGTCGAACTGCAGATCCGCACCCGCGAGATGAACAAGATCGCCGAGTACGGCGTCGCCGCGCATTCGATCTACAAGGACACGGGCGGCAAGGCGAATGGCGCCGCGCACGCGATCTCCAAGGAGACCAACGCCTATGCCTGGCTGCGCCGCACCATCGAGCAGCTGGCCGAAGGCGACAACCCCGAGGACTTCCTCGAAAACACCAAGCTGGAGCTCTTCCAGGACCAGGTGTTCTGCTTCACGCCCAAGGGCATGCTGATCGCGCTGCCGCGCGGCGCCACTCCCATCGACTTCGCCTATGCCGTCCATACCGATGTTGGCGACACCTGCGTTGGCGCCAAGGTCAACGGCCGCATCATGCCGCTGATGACGGAATTGAAGAACGGCGACGAGGTCGAGATCATCCGCTCCAAGGCGCAGGTGCCGCCGGCGGCTTGGGAATCGGTCGTCGTCACCGGCAAGGCGCGCGCCGCCATCCGCCGCGCCACCAAGAACGCCATCCGCAAGCAATATTCCGGGCTCGGCGCCCGCATCCTCGAACGCGCCTTCGAGCGTGCCGGCAAGAACTTCACCAAGGAAAGCCTGAAGCCGGTTCTGCATCGCTTGGCGCGCAAGGACATCGAGGACGTGCTGGCCTCCGTCGGACGCGGCGAGCTTGCGTCGACCGACGTCATGAAGGCGGTCTTCCCCGACTACAAGGACGAGCGCGTCACGGTCGCGGCGCCCAAGCAGCGCGAGGAGGGTTGGTCGAAGATCCGCAACGCCGCCGGCATGCTGTTCCAGATGCCCGGCCGCGCCGCGCGCAAGGGCAAGGACCAGCAGCGCGACGGAGCGGTGCCTATCCGCGGCGTGCGCGGCGATCTGCCGGTGCGTTTCGCGCCGGAAGGGGCGGTGCCCGGCGACCGCATCGTCGGCATCATCCAGCCGGGAACCGGCATCACCATCTATCCGATCCAGTCGCCAGCGCTGCAGGCGTTCGACGACCAGCCCGAGCGCTGGATCGACGTGCGCTGGGACATCGACGAACGCACCAAGGAGCGCTTCCCGGCGCGCATCTCGGTCACTGCCATCAACGCGCCTGGCTCGCTCGCCGACATCGCCCAGGTCGTCGCCCAGAACGACGCCAACATCCACACGCTGTCGATGGTGCGCACCGCGCCCGATTTCACCGAGATGCTGATCGACCTCGAGGTCTGGGATCTGAAGCATCTCAACCGGCTGCTGTCGCAGCTCAAGGACAATTCGAGCGTCAGCGACGCGCGGCGCGTGAATGGGTGAATGGGTGAATGGGTGAATGGTTAGTAGTGAATAGTGAATAGTGAATAGAATTTGCTCTCACTACTAACCATTCGCTATTCGCCAAGAGCATGGAGCGAACATGAATACCGACGAAGTGCTGGGCATATTCCGCGAGGCGGGCGCGGTCCTCGAAGGTCATTTCATCCTGACGTCGGGCCTGCGCAGTCCGATCTTCCTGCAGAAGGCGCGCGTCTTCATGCATGCCGACAAGACCGAGCGCCTGTGCAAGGCGCTGGCCGGGAAGATCAAAGAAAGCGTGCCCGGCAGGATCGACTATGTCGTTGGCCCGGCGATCGGCGGCCTGATCCCGGCCTACGAGACCTCGCGCCATCTCGGCGCGCCGGCGATCTGGGTCGAGCGGGAAGGGGGCGAGTTCAGGCTCCGCCGCTTCGAGATCGCTGCGGGCTCACGCGTCGTCATCGTCGAGGATATCGTCACCACCGGCCTGTCGATCCGCGAGACCATCGAATGCCTGCGCGAGATCGGCGCCGACGTCGTGGCGGCCGCCTGCATCATCGACCGCTCGGCCGGCAAGACCGATGTCGGCGTGCCGCTGATCGCGCTCGCCGAATATGAGGTGCCGGCCTATCCGCCAGACCGCCTGCCGCCGGAGCTTGCCGCCATCCCGGCCGTCAAGCCCGGCAGCCGGAATATCTGAAGTCGCGTCACGATGATCGCTGGCATCGATCATTTCGTGCTGACGGTTCGCTCGGTCGAAGCGACCTGCGAATTCTATCAACGTGTGCTTGGCTTGCAGCGTCTGGATGAGCCGAACCGGCCGACCGCGCTTCTGTTCGGCTCGCAGAAGATCAATCTGCACGAGGTCGGCCGCACCTTCGAGCCGAAGGCGAAGACGCCGACGCCGGGCTCCGGCGATTTCTGCCTCGTGGCGGCGGTGCCTCTCGCCGAGATCCGTGCCAGCCTCCAGGCCAACGGCGTGGCGATCGAAGTCGGCCCGGTCGAGCGCATCGGCGCCCGTGGCAGGATGACGTCGGTCTATTTCCGCGATCCCGACGACAATCTGGTCGAGGTCAGCGAATATTCGGTTTAGTGCGGTTCAGATCGAGCCGCATGGCGCAGCGCCGCTCGGCCGGCATGCCGTGTTCTGCCTCGCCGCTGATGAGGTCGGCGAGCCTTTCGTCGATCGCCGCGCTGTCCAGGATGCGAAAGCCGAACTTTTGGTAGAAGGGCGCATTCCAGGCGACGTCGCGAAACGTGGTCAGCGTCACCGCCGCCAGGCCGCGCCGCCTGGCGTTCTCGATCGCCCGTTCAAGCAAAGCGCTGCCGATGCCGGAGCCTTGCCGGTCCAGGCGCACGTCGAGCTCCCATATGTGCAGCGCATCGCCTTCGACCCCGGCGCTCAGGAAGCCGACCGGCCGGTCCTGGTCATCGGCGGCAACCCAGCATGCGCCTTCGGCGATGAGCGCGCGATGCCGCCCGGCGCTCACATTGTCGCCGTCGGCAAGCCAGGCGAGGTCCGGGACGGCGCGGAACGCCAGCCCGGCGGACTGCTCGATGTCCGGCAATGCTTCGGCGTCGCCGGCCCGCGCCGGTCGAATGGTGATCATCGGCTTCGTTTCCCCGGTTCTTCCTCAGTTTCGCCAGAATGGCGCTCTTGTTACAGCCTGCGGCAGACCATCGCGGGCGCCTTCGTTGTTCCGTGGCCTGCCCGTCGCTATATCAAAGTTTTGTTGCCTTCCTGCGCCCTCGAAGCGCAAGATATGTCGTCGCGACCCGGGGTGGCAGGGGAGCGTGTGTGGACCGGGAACTGAAACAGAGTGCTTTTTCGACGCCGAGAGCCTGATGGCCTCCTGGAGCGGGTGCGTACTTACCTTTGGCCGCGCCGTTCGTTCTCGCGCTCTGTGCAGTATTTCTCCAAGCGCATCCTGCGGCTGAAGGCGACGCCCCATTCCGTGGCGGCCGGCGTCGCGGCGGGCGTTTTCGCCTCCTTCTTCCCGCTTGGCTTCCATTTCGTCATTGCCGCCGTCATCTGCTGGATCATTGCCGGCAATCTGGTGGCGGCCGCGCTGGGCGCCGTGTTCTTCGGCAATCCGCTGACCTTCCCTCTGCTCTGGGGCGCGTCGTGGGAGACCGGCAAGCTCATCCTGCATGAGCGCCTGCCCAAACACGGGCCGCCCGAGCATCTCGGCGAAATGATGCACACGCTTTCCTTCGGCAAGCTGTGGCATCCGGTGCTTGAGCCGATGCTGATCGGCGCCGTGCCGCTCGGGCTGATCTTTGGGCTTGTCTTCTACGGCGTCACGCGCTGGGGCATGACCGTGTTTCGTGAGCAGCGGAAGAAACGCATGGCCGAGCGAGCCGAGAAGGCCAAGCGCGCTGGCGGACGGGAAGTGCCCGCGGAATGATCATCGGCATCGGCAGCGACCTGATCGACATCAGACGCATCGAGAAGTCGCTGGAGCGGCATGGCCGGCGCTTCGTCCAGCGCATCTACACCGAGGTCGAGCAGGCCAAGTCGGAAAAGCGCGCGGCTCGCGCCGCCTCCTACGCCAAGCGCTTTGCCGCCAAGGAGGCTTGCGCCAAGGCATTGGGTACCGGCATGGCCGAGGGCGTGTTCTGGCGCGACATGGGTGTAGTCAACCTGCCCAGCGGCGCGCCGACCATGGCGCTCACCGGCGGTGCTGCCGCCAGGCTGGAAAAAATCCTGCCCAAGGGCCATCGCGCGCTGATACACCTCACCATCACCGACGATTTCCCGCTTGCTCAAGCCTTTGTGATCATCGAGGCGGTGCCCGTCGAACAAGCGCCACATTGATTCCATCTGACCACGGGCGGCATGACGTTGCCCAGCGCGCGCCGAGACTCTATACCAACCAACGCACAATCGAGGACGACATGAGCGTGGCTGAAAAATCGCAGAAGAAATCCGGCGGGCTTGGCGAAACCTTTTCCGTCATCATCCAGGCTCTGCTGCTCGCGCTCGTGATCCGCACGCTGCTGTTCCAGCCCTTCTCCATCCCGTCCGGCTCGATGCGGCCGACGCTGCTCGAAGGCGACTATCTCTTCGTCACCAAATGGGCCTATGGCTATTCGCGCTATTCGCTGCCTTTCGGCCCGAACCTGTTCTCCGGCCGTATCTGGGGCTCCGAGCCCAAGCGCGGCGACGTGGTGGTGTTCAAGTTCCCGCCGGATCCGTCCGTCGACTACATCAAGCGCGTCGTCGGCCTGCCTGGCGACAAGATCCAGGTCAAGGACGGCCAGCTCTTCATCAACGGCACCGCCGTGCCGCGTGAAAAGGTCGGCCAGATCGACAATCCCGACATCACCGAGGTCGACCGTCCCGTCGACGTCTATCGCGAGACGCTGCCCAATGGCGTCACCTATGACACGCTCGACCTGACGCCCAATTCGATCGGCGACAACACGCGCGAGTTCGACGTGCCGCCGGGTCACTATTTCATGATGGGCGACAACCGCGACAATTCCTCCGATAGTCGCTTTACCGTCGGCTTCGTGCCGGCCGAGAATCTTGTCGGCCGCGCCAACGTCATCTTCTTCTCGATCGCCGATGGCGCAAGTCCGTTGGAAATCTGGAAGTGGCCGTCGCTGATGCGCGCCGGACGCCTGTTCCATCTCGTCCACTAAGGTCATGGCGGCCACCAAGCGTTTGACCACCGATGCCCTCGCCGAAGCGCTTTTCGAGCGCACCGGCCACGCCTTCGCCGACCGCCAGCGCCTGCAGCGCGCGCTGACCCATGCCAGCGCGCGCTCGACCCATGCCGGCGTCGACTACGAGCGCTTTGAATTCCTGGGCGACCGCGTTCTCGGCCTCGTCGTGGCCGACATGCTGCTGGCGGCCTTTCCCGAAGCCGCCGAGGGCGAGCTCTCTTTGCGCCTCAACGCGCTGGTCAACGCCGAGGCGCTCTCCGAGATCGCCGAGGAGATCGGCCTGCCGGAGCTGATCCGCGCCGGCTCCGACGTGCGCAACCTCGAAGGCCGCAAGCGAACCAACCTGCGCGCCGACGCGCTGGAGTCGCTGATTGCCGTGCTCTATCTCGACGGCGGGATGGAGGCGGCGCGCGCCTTCATCCACCGCTACTGGCAGCCGCGCTCGCAGGCGACAGGTGCCGCCCGCCGCGACGCCAAGACCGAATTGCAGGAATGGGCGCACCAGGCGGCGTCTGGCGCCGTTCCGGCCTACCGGGTGGATAGTCGCGAGGGCCCCGACCACGATCCGCTGTTCACCGTCAGCGTCAAGGTCGGCTCCTTTGCTCCGGCGATCGGCAGCGGCCGTTCCAAGCGCGAGGCCGAACAGGCCGCTGCGGCGGTGCTGCTGCTGCGCGAAGGCGTATGGAGCGCGGCATGACGGAAGTCGAGAGCCCTGAGGCCGCCGCGACCCGCTCCGGCTTCGTCGCGCTGATTGGCGCGCCCAATGCCGGCAAGTCGACGCTGGTCAATCAGCTGGTCGGCGCCCAGGTTTCGATCGTCACCCACAAGGTGCAGACCACCCGCGCGATCGTGCGCGGCATCGCCACGCATGACAATGCGCAGATCGTCTTCGTCGATACGCCGGGCATCTTCAAGCCGAAGCGGCGGTTGGACACGGCCATGGTCACCACCGCCTGGGGCGGCGCCAAGGATGCCGATGTCGTGGTCCTCCTGATCGATGCCGAGCGCGGCATCAAGGGCGATGCCGACGCCATCCTCGACCGGCTGAAGGACGTCCAGCAGCCGATGCTGCTTGTCCTCAACAAGGTCGACCGGGTCAAGCCGGAGACGCTTCTGGCCCTCGCCGCGGCAGCGAACGAGAGAGTGCCGTTCAAGCGCACCTTCATGGTCTCGGCGCTTACCGGCTCCGGCTGCAAGGATCTGCTCGACTATCTCGCCGAGACGCTGCCCGCCGGGCCCTGGTATTATCCGGAAGACCAGATCTCCGATTTGCCGATGCGCCAGCTGGCGGCCGAGATCACCCGCGAAAAACTCTATCTGAGGCTGCATCAGGAGCTTCCCTATTCCTCGCATATCGAGACCGAGAAATGGGAAGAGAAGAAGGACGGCTCGGTGCGCATCGAGCAGGTCATCTATGTCGAGCGCGACAGTCAGAAGAAGATCGTGCTCGGCCACAAGGGCGAGACGATCCGCGCCATCGGCCAGGCCGCGCGCGCCGAGATCGCCGAGATTCTCGAGCAGAAGGTGCACCTCTTCCTGTTCGTGAAGGTGCGCGAGAACTGGGGCGACGACCCCGAGCGCTATCGCGAGATGGGACTGGAGTTTCCCCACTGATGCATGTCGCCCAAAAGTGCCAAGCGGTTTTGGGACAACGACATGCATAGCACAAACATGCATGTCGGCTAGGAATGCCGTCCGTCGATCCGGGACAACGGCATGCACAACCCTGATGTAGATATCGACACCGATCTCGTGCGCCGCCTGGTCGGGACGCAGTTCCCTGAATGGCGCCATCTGCCCGTGAGGCCCGTCGCGTTCGGCGGCTGGGACAACCGCACCTTCCATCTCGGCGACGAGATGACGGTCAGGCTGCCAAGCGCGGCTCCCTATTCGCTGCAGGTCGAGAAGGAGCATAGCTGGCTGCCAAGGCTCGCGCCGCATCTGCCGCTGCCGATCCCCGCGCCGCTGGCCATGGGCGAGCCGGCGGCGGGCTATCCCTGGCACTGGTCCGTCTATCGCTGGATCGAGGGCGAGACGGCAAGGACCGCGCGCATCGGCGATCTTCGCGCGTTCGCGGTGACGCTCGCCGATTTCCTCGTCGCCCTGAAACGGATCGATCCGGCGGGCGGCCCGGCGCCGGGCCGGCACAATTTTTATCGCGGCGGACCGCTGACGGTCTATGACGGGGAGACGAGGCAGGCCATCGCCGCGCTCGAAGGCGAGATCGATACCCAGGTCGCCACCACCGTCTGGGAAGCCGCCCTTGCCGCCACCTGGCACGGTTCGCCCGTCTGGTTCCACGGCGACGTCGCCTCGGGCAATCTCTTGGTCGAAGACGGCCGCCTGAGCGCCGTCATCGACTTCGGTACATCCGGCGTCGGCGACCCGTCTTGTGACCTGGCCATCGCCTGGACGTTCTTCGAGGGTGAAAGCCGGGAGGCCTTCCGCACCCGCATCGCCGTCGATCGGGCGACATGGGCGCGCGGCCGAGGTTGGACGTTGTGGAAGGCCCTGATCACCGCTGCCGGACACGACGCCAACCAAGCCGAGGCCGAAAGGCAGCGCCGGGTAATAGACGAGGTGCTCGCCGATCACGAACGCTGGGCGTGACGCGGATTATAACAGGCCTTTAGCCCTGAGATCGGCAGCGAACGTCGCCAGCGGCATCACGAGAGTCAGCGGTTTTCCCGACAGCGGCTCGGCACCATATCCACGGTACCAGTTCGCGGCGCGCTCGCTCTTGGCATCGATGATGAACAGGAGACCTCCACCTTCGCCGGCGACACGCAGGCACCGCAAGGCCGCCGCAGCGAGAAGCTGACCGCCAAGCCCTTGCCCGGCCACCGAGAGATCGGTCGCCAGGCGGGCAAGCTTGAATCCGGATACTTCATGTCGGGCCAGCCCTTTCGTCAGGGCAGCGGGTACTTGCTCATGAGCAACGGCGGAGGGTGCGATCGTATAGAAGCCAAGAACGCGGTCTGGGTTCGCGTTGTCGACGCCGCAAAATGTCTTCGAGGCATTCTGTTCATGGCTCTGCCTGGCGAAGCGCCGCAGAAAATCGTTCATCTGTTCGTCGCCGCAATCGAAGGACGCGCGATCATGCGATTTCGAGATCGGCTCCTCGCGCCATCGCGGCAGTGTCATATCGTATCGGGAAGAGCTGCAATGGCGGCCCGCAATTTCGCATTTGGCTTCGGTGGATGCTCGAGCAGTTCGAGGATGCGTTTGAAGTCGCGTTCCGAGACTTCGGTCTTTTCGATCGCCTTGATGACGGCTTCCGCCTCAGGCAGCACCTTGTCGAGGATGAAGTCGGTCATGTCCTTGTGCGACAGCGCCGCCGCGCGGGCGATCATCGCCTTCTGCGCGGGCCGTATGCGGATATTGAAGCGTTCGGTTCTGTCGCTGGCTGGCTTGGACATGATGTCTCCCTCATGGGTAAACATAGCGTACATACGCTATACGTACAAGTTGCGAGCAAGAGTGGCATGAAAAGCGCTCGATCACGCCGAAGGGGCGGTTAGTTGGCGAGTGGCCCGCTTCCGTTGCTGGGGAAATCTCAACCTTTCGGGCCAGGACCGCCTAGGAAATCTCGGTCTGGTCCGGCGTATCGTGCCCTTCATCGGACGGACCGTCCTGGGTGACCTTGGTCTTGCGCCCGCGTTTGGGCGACTTGGCCAATGCAGCGTTTGTCGCCGCGCTGCGCTTGGCCCTTTCCGTCGGCTTTGGCCCGGGCCGCTTGATGCGCGGCGGCGGTGACTTGCCCGCTTTGTCTTCGCCGCCCATGTAGAACGTCACATGAGGGAAAGGTATCTCGATGCCGCGCTCCTCGAAGACCTCCTTGATGATCTCGTTATAGGCGCGACCCAGGGCAAAATGCTTTCCGGGCTTGGTCTTGATGCGGGCCCGAACCAGAATGGCGGAGTCCGCGAATTCGGTCACGCCATGCATCTCGAGGTCGCCGATGATGTCGCCCGCGAACCCGGCCTCCTTCAGTTTGTCGAAGGCCTCGTGCATCGCCTGCTTCACCTCGGGAATGCTCGCCCCGTAGTCCACGCCGATCGATGCGACGTGATAGCTGAAGTTCTTCATGAAGTTCGTCACGGCGTCGACGGAAGAGAACGGGATGAGATGATACGCGCCGTCGAGAGTACGCAACGACACGGAACGGATTGTCAGTCGCTCGACGGTACCGGTAACCCCGCCTGCGGTTACCACATCGCCTTCATTCATCGCGTTCTCGAACTGTATGAAGGCGCCAGTGATGATGTCCTGTACGAGCTTTTGCGCGCCGAAGCCGACCGCCAGGCCGACGACGCCGGCGCCGGCAAGCAGTGGGCCGATATTTACGCCAAACTCGGACAGCACCAGCATGACGATGAGGACGCCCAGCGCGACCACGAAGGCGTTGCGGAACAGGGAGAGAAGCGTCCGTTCCCGCGGGGAGGGGACATGGCCGTAATTCGGATTGAGGCGATATTCCACCCACGATTGGACGGCGAGATAGATCAGGCCGCCGACCAGCATTATCAGGATTGCGGAAACGATTGAAACGGCGAAGCGCTGGCCGACCTCGCTCGACAGCCATCCGACGACGTCTGCCGCTCGCCAGAATTGGGCGATGACCAGCAACACAACCGCGGCGACCAGGATGCGAACCGCCCTGAGCACATTGGGAACGAAGGCATTGAGGCGCCGCTCGAGCAGCGGAAGGCGCTCGCTGACTTCGGCGGGCAGGTTTATCCCCGCTCCGGCGACCCGCGCGATGATGCCTGTCAGCAGCACGCCTATGGCCACCGCGACGATCGATTGGATGGTAGCCGCGAGGACGAACGGCAGGGCCATCGCGGGAGCCGCGAGCCAAAGAACGAAGACGAGAATCAGGTATCCGATCACCACGACGTGCCAAAGTCTGGCGAGACCGGCCAGGAACCTGCCCAGAATGTCGGTTCGGCGGGTCTCGCTGCGGCGCAGCAGCCATCGCCGTACCTGATCGCGATTCTGCAGGATGACGATCAGGGCAAGCACCAGCGCGGCAAACATCACGACCACGCGGACCACTTGCGCGGCGTCTTCCGAGACGTTGACCGCAACGATCGGCGCGAGGAAGAACATCGTGTAGCCGACCACGCTGACGAAGCGGCTCAGCCAGAAATACCAGTATGCCGCCGTTGTATCGCCCAATGCCCAGATCCGCAGCGCGGGCCATCTCGGGGCAAGCAGCGTGCGCGCAAGGACCTTGATGAACTCGATGACAAGGAAGGCGTTCAGGAACAGCGCACGGTTCATCTCCGCCTGGCCCGCCTGGTCGATAACGAATGCAGAGAGCGAAGACACCGAACCGATTGCCCAGGCCGCGAGCACGGTGAGCGCGTCGGCCAGCGCGGACAACCCGATGAAGCCGAACCGCTCGAACCTGCCTCCGCGTGTCGCCGCATTGGCGAATGTGCGCTGGAACCGTCCAAAGGCGAACCGCAATGCGATGTAGACGGCGAAGGTGAGGACCACGACAAGGGCGCTGTTGCGGACGGCGTTCCAAAGGCTCCGCACGTCGATCGAAACGCCTCCGGAAAAGATGCCGGCAATTCTCTCGACGAGGGCGGCGGTCGTCTTGATCAGGCCGGAGGCGCTCTCTGCCGCGTCCCTCGTATACGCGGCGACCTCCTGGGCGATCGTCGCTTCAGGCGCTGTCTCGGTCGCCGGCTGGTTGCCCTCCGCGGCCGCGGCGCGCAGCTTGTCGATCAGGCGGTGCCGCGCCTGGTCGTTCTCCAGTATGGTAATGAGCGCTTGGACATCCGCGCTCGGCTCGCCGGGCTTGGCGCCCCCTTGTGCGGCCGGCTGGGCGAAGCTTGGTGCCCCGCAGAGCAGTAGAAACAACAACAAAGAAATTAGAGCTCGCATTGCTGGCCCAGGCGGAAAACTATCGATCGGGGTGCGCGCTGCCGGCGCCGGCTCGGACATTCTTGCAAGATCGCAGGCAGCCGCATCTTCGCATTGGTGCAGTTCATCTAGGGCGAACCTGCTGGGGTGGAAGTTGGTACCTTCGTCGAGTGCGGCAAGCTTTTCGTCCCTCCTTGGCGACGCACCCTGGATGCCATAACGAACTTTGCCGCCGATCGTTGCCTGGCTGGCCAAAGACAGGGTCATCGACGCGCGAACCGTCACATGTTGAAGCGCCCGGTTCGCTCGCTGGTTGGTTTCTCCGTGTCAGCTACGACACAGGCAAATCTTGATTTCACCGTCCAACGGGTGAAAAGCTCGGGCCATGGAATGGCGCGATGAGGGAATCATTCTCGGCACCCGCAAGCATGGCGAAACCAGCGCCATCCTCGAGGTGATGACGCGCGCGCATGGCCGCCATCTGGGGCTCGTGCGCGGCGGCCGTTCGCGCAAGCAGCAGCCGGTGCTGCAGCCCGGCAACCGCGTCGATCTTCTGTGGCGGGCGCGGCTCGACGAGCATCTGGGCATCTTCCAGGCCGAGGCGATCGAGATGAACGCCGCCCGGCTGATGGACAGCGCGGTCGCCGTCTACGGCCTGCAGACCATGGCCGCGCATCTCAGGCTTCTGCCCGAGCGCGACGCCCATGGCGGCCTCTACGAGGCTCTTGCCGTGATGATCTCCCATCTCGACGACGCCGATGCCGCGGGCGAGCTGGTGGCGCGTTTCGAGCTGCTCATTCTGGACGAGCTCGGCTTTGGCCTCGACCTCAGCCAATGCGCCGCGACCGGTTCGAGGCAGGACCTCGCCTATGTCTCGCCGAAATCCGGGCGCGCGGTCTCGCGCGCCGCCGGCGAGCCTTGGCGCGACAAGATGCTGGCGCTGCCTGCCTTCCTGCAGCGCGGCTCAGGCCTGCGCGCCGATCAGGCGGCGCTGGAGGACGCCTTCCGGCTGACCGGCTTCTTCTTCACCCGCCATGTCTATGAGCCGCGCGGCATCGAGCCGCCCGACGCCCGCGCCGGCTTCCTCGCCGCGCTGCGCCGGCATCAGGCGGCGATGAAGCCGATCGCCGGCGAATAGACCGGCGTCTAGTCGGTGCCCCGCCGCCTCAGAAAATCGTCCAGCATGGGGCGCTGGCCTTTCAGGATTTTGATCCCGGCTTCGGGAAGCGAAAACCAGCCGGCTTTGTCCACCTCGGGGAATTCCTTCATGGCGCCCGACCTCGGAGGCCATTCCATGGTGAACGTGTTGCTCCTGACGGCATCCACGTCGATGTCCGCTTCCACGCTCCAGGCGATCACGATCTTGCCGCCCGGCTGCTTGTAGCTGCCGACGGGCCGGAAGTCGCCGTCGATGGCGACGCCGAGCTCCTCCTCGGCCTCGCGCCGGGCCGCGTCCAGCTCGTCCTCCTTGTCGTCGATGAGCCCTTTCGGGATCGACCACGCGCCTTCGTCCTTCCTTGCCCAGAACGGTCCGCCGGGATGAACCAGCAGGAACTCCAGTACTCCGGCGGTTCGCCGGTAGATCAGCAGGCCCGCGCTTCGCTGCGGCATCGGTCACCCTCTAGGCAATTTCAGCGAACGTCAGAGAATAGCATGAGTATTTTGCGGTCAGCGGCAGGTAATTTCTGGCCCGAGTCTCAGCCGTTTAGACCTATCGCCTTTGGACAAAGCGTCAAGTTGCTGGCAATCGAAGCCGAAACATGCTCGATCTTGTGAGGCCGGCAAGGCGCAGATCTCGGCAGCCGTCTCATTGCCGTATTTGTCGGCCACGACTGGTCCGGTTTTGAGGGGAAACCGCCATGTTTTTCAGCCTGATCGCCATTGCCGCCGTCATCGCTCTATTCGTCATCATTTCACGCCAGCAGACCCGCATCGGGCTGATCGAGCGCGAGCTTGGCGCGCTGCGCAGCTTGGTGCTTTCGGGTATCCCGCAGCCCGCGCCCAAGATTGGCGAGGCGACGGAAGGCACGTCGGACGAAGCTCCCGCCGCGGCAGCAGCGACGACCGCGCGGCCGGCAAGTGAACCCGCCCCGCAAGCCGCCGCCGCAACGCCCGACGAACCCAAGGCCGAAGCGCCGGCCCAAGCCGGCGAGGCGAGTGCGCCCGAACCCACCGGACCGGCACAACCTGCCACGCCGGCCGAATTGCCTGCGCCTGCAATGGCCGCGCGCGATGTCGAGACGGCGCTCGGCACACGCTGGGCGGTCTGGGTCGGCGGCATCGCGCTGGCGCTGGGTGGCCTCTTCCTGATCCGCTACACCATCGAGGCCGGCATTTTCGGCCCCGGCGTGCGCCTCACCATGGCCGGCATCCTCGGCCTGGTGCTGATCTCCGGCGCCGAGTTCATCCGCCGCACCGGCTTCAGGGTGCCGGTGCAGGGCGCCGCCGGCGCTTACATACCGGCGATCCTGACGGCGGCCGGTGCCTTCATCCTGTTCGGCACTGTCTATGCCGCGCATGGCATCTATGGCTTCATCGGCCCGGCGCTGGCCTTCACTTTGCTCGGCGCGATCGGCGTCGCCACCATCGCCGTTTCGCTGGTCCACGGCCTGGCGCTGGCTGGCATCGGCCTCGTCGGCGCCATGGTCACGCCGGCACTGGTCGCCTCGCAGGCGCCCAATCCATGGGCGCTGTTCGGCTACCTGGCTGTCGTGCTCGCCGCCACGGCGGCCATAGCCCGCATTCGCGACTGGAAGGCGCTTGTCGCGGCGGCGTTCATGGGCACCGGCGTCTGGACCATTCTCTACATGACCGACGCGCCGGAGGTGAACCTTGCCGCGGTGCTGTTCATCAGCCTGGCGACGCTCGCCGTGCTCGTCTTCGTCTGGCTCGGTCGGCGTGATGAAGCGGAGCCCGGCTTCGACTGGCCGTCGGTCGCGCCCGGCTTTTTCGTGGCGCTGACCGCGCTCGGGCTGTCGGTCGATCCGGTCTTCGCCAAGGCGGGTGACGCCCTGCATGGCGCGGTCCTGCTCGCAGCGCTTGTGGCGGTGGCGCTCTACCGGCCGCGCGCCTTGCCACTGGTCTTCGCCGCCGGCCTGGCGACGGTGCTGATCTATCTCGGCATCATCCCGCCCGCCGCCATCGGCGCCGATGCGCTGGATGTCGGCCTGGGCGCCGAACCGCTGGCGACATCCGACGCGCTGACCTTCCGCCTCGGCATCGCGCTCGCCCTGGTCTTCATCGGGGCGGGCTTCTGGGCCGCGCGCCGTTTTGCCGCCGCGGCACCCATCCGCGCCGCGTCTTGGGCGGCATGGGGCGTGATTGCGCCGCTGGTCGTGCTCGCCGCGCTATGGCTGACCTTCGGCGATATCGACCGCGACCTCGGCTACGCGCTGCCGGCGCTGCTTATGGTGTTGGTCTTTGCCGCCGGCGGCGAGTGGATCGCGCGCGCCGAGGAGCCGCCGCTCGGCGGCGGCCCGGCCGTCTCCTTCGCGCTCGCCGGCGCCGGCGTTGCCGGCCTTTTGATGCTGCACATGGCGTTCGGCTCCGGCTGGACGACGGTGCTGCTTGGCGCCGCCGCAATCATTCCGGCGCTGGCGACGCGCTGGCGCTCCTATCCGGTGCTGGGCTGGATCGCCGTCGGCGCGGCGGTCGCCGTGCTCGGCCGCGTCGCCTTCGACCCGACCATCGTCGGCGCGGCGGCGCTGTCGAGGACGCCTGTCTTCAACTGGTTGCTGCCGGGCTATGGCGTGCCGGCGCTCGCCTTCGGCTTCGCCGCCTGGCAGCTGGTGCGCACCACCAACGGCCGGCCGCGCCTCGCCATGGAGGCGGCCTCGGCGCTGTTCGCGCTGCTTGCCATTGCCATGCTGGTTCGCCATGCCATGCATGGCGGCGTCATCGATACCGGCCCTGTGACCCTTGCCGAGCAGGCGATCTACACGCTGATCGCGCTCGGCGCCGGCGCGATCCTCGTCGCCATCGACCTGCGCTCGCCGAGCTCGGTGCTGCGCTATGGCTCGATGGCCGCCGGTGTGGTCTCGGCGGGCTTGATCATCATCCAGCATTTCGCGGTGCTGAACCCGCTGGCGACGGATGAATCGACCGGCACCGTTTTGTTCTTCAACCTGTTGTTCCTCGCCTACCTGCTGCCGGCGATCGCCGCAGGAGCACTCGCCCTTTATGTCCGCGACAAGCGCCCGAGATGGTATGCGGCGATGCTGGCGCTGCTCGCCTCGCTGCTTGCCTTCGCCTATGCGACGCTGTCGGTGCGGCGCCTGTTCAAGGGCGAGTTCATCGGCCTGTGGAGCGGCCTCGGACAGCTCGAGACCTACACCTATTCGGCGCTCTGGCTGGTCATCGGCGTGGTGCTGCTCACCGCCGGCGTCTGGCTGAGGTCGCAGGTGCTGCGCATCGCCTCGGCCGTGCTCATCGCGGTCGCGGTGCTGAAAGTCTTCCTCTTCGACATGTCGGAGCTGGAAGGCGTGCTGCGCGCGCTGTCCTTCATCGGCTTGGGCGCCGTGCTGATCGGCATCGGGCTGTTTTATCAGCGGCTTTTGACAAGGGCGGCGAGGTCCGAAACCAGATAAGGTCAGGCCAGATCGGTCTGCGCGAAGTCATTGCCCTTGTACAGCAGAGATACGCGGTAGGCTTTGGCGCATGCGTAACTGAAGCAGTCGCCGAAATTCAGTTTGGCGGGATGGCCGACATATCGACCGTACTCGCGAGCGGCCTTGACAGCGAGTTCTCGAATCTTCGTGTCCAGCGGAATCTCGACGGCCTTGAGTTCGGCCAGGAAGCCTAAGACGATCGTTTGACATTCTTCGATCAGGGCCGGCGGTGTCGGTATCTGGTCGCCGTTTTCTGCTACGGATTTCCTGCGAGCTATCCCAACGATCGCCTCGAATGAGGAACTCGGCGAGAAATAGAGTTTCTCGGCAGCTTCCACTCTCTTGAGAAGACGGTGGGCATCTGCTTCTTCCGAAATGATCGCGATGATGGCGGAAGCATCGAGAAACATCAGATGTCACCCCATCCTTCGTCCATGAATTTCTTCATGTCGAAGTCCGGGTTGTCTGGACCGAGCGCCCTCACTGCGTCCTGATACTTTTTGATGCGCTCGCTTAGTGGGAGGACCGCGTGCGCCCGTTCGAGCTCACGCTTGAGCGCGATTCGTACTGCTTCCGTCTTCGTGGGCGCTTTGATCGCGGACTGCAACTGACGAGCCAACGCGTCGACCTCGTCATCGCGGATGTACAAAGACATAGCAAACTCCCACCGGCGTATATTCCGATACGAATATTCAAGATATTCAAGGATGAATATACGGCGGCCAAAGCCGGTTTTCAACCTTGGCTTGGGCTCCAGCCCAAGGCGGGAATAAATCCGCATTCGCCGGCGTTATCAAGGTGCTTGGGTACCGGAGCGGGTGGTCCGCTTCGCGCTGGCTGCTTGCGCCGCGCCGGAAAGGCGCGTTCAATCGAATGGAAAACGACCTCGAAACAAGCGGTCATGGACGACAAGAAGGCAGCGATCCTGAGCGAGATACCGCGTTTGCGTCGCTACGCACGCTCGCTGCTGCGCGACCGCGATTCCGCCGACGACCTCGTGCAGGACTGCCTGGAGCGCGCGCTTGTGCGGCTCGACAACTGGCAGACTGGAGAAAGCCCCAGGAGGTGGCTGTTTACGATCATGCATCACTTGTTCATCGACCAGATGCGCAAGGTTAACCGGCGAGGTGAGGCGGCGATGCTGCCGCTGGAAGCCGGCGAAGCCCAATCTGCGCCCGCCGATCAGGTCGAGACGGTCGCCTCGCGCGAGATCATGGATGCGTTGCAGGCGATCAGCCCCGATCGCCGCGCGGCACTGGTCATGGTCGCCATCGAAGGCTTTTCCTACGCCGAGGCCGCCAACATTCTGGGCGTGCCGGCCGGCACGCTGATGTCGCGCATCGCGCGCGGCCGCGAGGAACTGCGCGGTCTGCTCGACGACTCCTCACGCCGCCGCTCGATAAGGATTGTCGAGCGATGACCCGGCGCGATTTCTCCGAACGCGATATCCACATGGCCCTCGACGGCGAGCTGCCGGGCGAGGAGCGCATGGCTTACGACGCCTGGCTCGAAGCCAATCCCGAGATGAAGGCGAAGAGCGCCCGCTACATCGCCGACCGCGCAGCGCTCCGCGCCGCCCTGGCCGGCGTGATGGACGAGCCGGTGCCGGCAAGGCTCAAGGCAGCGGTGCTCGGCGAAGCGCCGGCGAGGGCGCCTGTCTGGCGTTCGCGCTGGTGGCTTTCCGCGGCGGCAGCCGCCGTGCTTATGGTCGGCGGGCTCGGCGGCTATGTCGCCGGCATCGGCGGCATCGGCCGAAGCGGCGAGAGCGACGACCAGCTCGCCGAGCAGGCGATAGCCGCCCATGTCATCTACGCCGCCGAGAACCGTCATGCGGTCGAGGTGCCGGCAAGCGACAAGGACCATCTGCAAACCTGGCTGTCCAACCGGGTCGGGCTGAAGGTGGTCGCGCCCGATCTGGTGGCCGAAGGTTTCGAGCTCGTCGGCGGCCGGCTGCTGCCTTCCGGCGAGCACGGCAAGGCCGCGATGCTGCTTTACGAGGACGCCAAGGGCGAGCGCATCTCGCTCTTCGTCACCGCCGAATCGTCCGCGACCGCCAAGGGCACCTATGCGGCCGAGGCGGACGGGCCTGAGGCGGTCTACTGGCTCGACAAAGGCTATGGTTGCGCCGTCGTTGGCTCGCTGCCGCGCGAGCGCCTGTCGGACGTCGCCAAGAGCGCCTATGGCCAGCTTCTCGCCGGTATTTCGAGCTGAAAACCGGCTGCGTTTTTCGCAGCCGGCAGCCCGTCCAAACAGTGATCTTGTTCAAACAGTTTGCGCTTCCTTGCCGCCGCGCAACCTGTCACAATTCGGCCCAAATCAAGGAGCGATAGCGCTTGATGAGTACCGGCGCTTCGGCCGGGATGTTGCTTGTTGACCGGGGCCATTTCCTTAAACCCAATCGAGGTTCTCCCAAGCCCGCATGCCTGCCGAGATCCGCAAGGCCCGCGCGTCAGACGTCGATGACCTCGCCGCCATCGAGAAGGCTGTTTTCTCAAGCGATCGCTTGTCGCGTCGCTCCTTTCGCCAATTGATTGAGCGCGACACCGCCGAGATGCTAGTGGCGCAAAACGATGGCCATGTCGCCGGCTACGCGGTGGTGCTGTTTCGCAAGGGTAGCGGCGTGGCCCGGCTCTATTCCATCGCCGTCGGTCCGTTCTTCGGCAGCCTCGGCATCGGCCGTCAGCTGCTGGCCGCGGCCGAAGAGGCGGCTTACGAGCACGATCGTATGATGCTGCGGCTCGAGGTGCGCGAGGACAATCAGCGTGCTATCCACATTTACGAGCAGGCAGGCTACCGCAGGATAGGCCGCGAGCCCGACTACTACGAGGATGGCGCCACCGCGCTGCGTTACGAAAAGACGCTGCGTGGCGATGTCCCGACCGCTACCGGGGTGCCGTTCTATCAGCAGACCTGCGAATTCACCTGCGGCCCGTGCTGCCTGATGATGGCGATGGCGAATTTTGACCGCGACTTCGTGCCCGACCCCGTCATGGAAATCCGCCTGTGGCGCGAGGCGACCACGGTTTTCATGATGTCGGGGCCGGGCGGCTGCGAGCCTTTCGGCCTGGCGGTTGCAGGCTATGAAAGCGGGCTTGCCGCCGAGATATTCGTGTCCTTCCACGGCGCGCTTTTCCTGCAGTCGGTGCGCAGCGAGGACAAGCGCCGGGTGATGGAACTCGCCCAGGTCGACTTTCGCCGTCGCGCGGAACTCTACGGCATCCCCGTGAATTACCGTTCGTTCGGCATCGACGACATCCGCTCGGCCCTTGCCGACGGCAAGCTGATGCTGGTGCTGATCAGCGGCTTCCTGATGTTCGGCAAGAAGGTGCCGCATTGGGTGCTCGCCATCGGCGACGACGGCGACCACATCCTGATCCATGATCCTTGGGTCGAGGACGAAAGGCAGGAAACGATCCTCGACGCCGCCAACATCCCCGTGCCCTATGGCATCTTCATGAACATGGCTCAGTTCGGCCGCGACGGCTTGCGCGCCGCCATCACTCTGGGAAAACGCTGAAACAATGACCTGGGTCATCCTTACAGGCAGGCAGAACGATCTCGACCAGGTGGCGACTCCGCACAAGATCATCACCAACCGCGACTATCTCGCCCATCCGGCGCTGTTTCGCGGCCAGCGGCCGAAGGTGATCAACCTGTCGAACAACTACGGCTATCAGAGCCGCGGCTACTATGCCTCGCTGCTTGCAGGCTCGCGCGGCCACAAGGTGATCCCGACCGTCGAGACCATGATCGATTTGTCGGAGCGCAAGCTCTACGAGCACGCGCTGCCCGAGCTCGAGCTTGCGCTGAACAAATGCCGCAAGGATCTCGGCGGAACCTTTCCCTCGAAGGTCGCCGTCTTCTTCGGCATCGGACCGTCGAAGGTGTGGGACCGGTTCACCAAGCTGTTGTTCGATTGGTTCCGCGCGCCGGCGCTGGAGGTCCACATCAAGGACAGCGCCGAATGGGCTTCGATCCGCAAGATCGGCTTCCTGCCGCTCGCCCGCATGACCGACGAGGAGGAGGCCTTCTTCCTGCAGTGCCTGGAGACCTACACCAACCGCGAGTGGCGCGATACCAAGGGCCGCACGCCGGCGCGCTACACCTTCGCGACGCTGGTCGATCCGCATGAGGAACTGCCGCCGTCGGAGATTTCGTCGTTGCGCTACTGGGCGCGGATCGCCGAGAAGATGGGCGTCGAGGTCGAGCCTATCACCAGGAAGGACCTGGCCAAGCTCGCCAACTATGACGCGCTGTTCATCCGCGAGACGACGTCCATCTCCAACCACACCTACCGCTTCGCGCGCCGCGCCCAGCAGGAAGGCATGCCGGTGATCGACGATCCGCTGTCGATGATCCGCTGCACCAACAAGGTCTATCTCAACGAATTAATGACCTACAACAAGGTGCCGGTGCCGCCGACGGTGATGATTGCCGGCACCTCCGATCTGGAGCTTGCTGCCCAGACCTTGGGCTTCCCGCTGGTGCTGAAGATCCCGGATTCGTCCTTCTCGCGCGGCGTCAAGAAATGCGAGAATTTGGCCGAGCTCACCAAGCTTGCGACAGAATGGCTGGAGGATTCCGACCTTCTCATCGCGCAGAAATTCATCCCGACCGAATATGACTGGCGCGTCGGCGTGCTCGGCGGCCAGCCGCTGTTTGCCGTGCATTATCTGATGGCGAAGAAGCACTGGCAGATCGTCAACCACAAGGCCAACGGCAAGCCTGACCAGGGCGGGATAAAAACCTTCACGCTGAAGCAGACGCCGCCGCATGTCGTCGAGACGGCGGTCAAGGCGGCAAAATGCATCGGCGACGGGCTCTACGGCGTCGACCTCAAGGAAACCAAGGACGGCGTCTTCGTCATCGAGGTCAACGACAATCCCAATCTCGACCACGGCTGGGAGGATTCCGGCGAGAAGGACGAGCTCTGGATACGGCTGACGCAGTGGTTCCTCGAGCGCCTGGAGAGGCCGGACAAGTAGCGGCCGGATCGTTCAACCTGAGGGAAAAGAATGCTGTTCTTCGTGATCGAGGATTTTAGCGGTTGCGACCGCAAGGACATCTACCGCCGCTTCCGCGACAAAGGCCGGCTGAAGCCCGACGAGCTTACCGTGCACCACAGCTGGATCGCCGGCGATATGAGCCGCTGCTTTCTGCTGGTGGAAGCCGATGACGTCACGCTGCTGCAGCGCTGGGTCGTCGAATGGGCCGACCTTGTGGAGTTCGAGATCGTTCCGGTCGCGACCAGCAAGGACATGGTCGCGGCACTGGCCGGTCATCTTTGACCAGCTAGGCGACCAGCGCCGGCGACGTGACCGCGCGCCGGCATTCCTCGATCAGCCATTCGCGGAATGCCGCCACCACGTCGCGCCTTGCGCTGCGTTCGGGGATCGTCAGGCAGTAGGGCTGGCGCAGGTCCAGTGCTCGCGCCACGGGTCGGACCAGCCGGCCGTCTTCCAGCGCCTGGGCACAGTAGATCCCTTGTGCCAGCG
This sequence comes from Mesorhizobium sp. WSM4906, assembly GCF_029674625.1. Classification (NCBI taxonomy): domain Bacteria; kingdom Pseudomonadati; phylum Pseudomonadota; class Alphaproteobacteria; order Hyphomicrobiales; family Phyllobacteriaceae; genus Mesorhizobium; species Mesorhizobium sp. WSM4906. The sequence continues at coordinate 5,493,238 of NZ_CP121355.1, read as the reverse complement.
CGACACCCAGCCCTGAAATAGCCAGGTCGAGTGCTGCCCGCGACGAATTGGCGGAAAGGCCGCGCTGCGCCGCCCGGCCTGCTCCCACGCCCGCCGCCTCGAACCAGTTGCGCCAGGACGGAAAGGCGGCGCCGGTCGGTCCCCAGTCGGTATGGATCAAGGGCAGGCCGGCGAGGCTTTCCGGCTTGATTGCGCCGGCAAGGCCTGGCGCACAGACGGGATAGACGGCGTCCTGGACGATCTCCTCGGTCGCGTGCTCGCGATAGTGCGGACCGTAGGAAAGCCGGATGTCGATCAGCTCGTGATCGAACGGCACCGGATCGTCGTCGCCTCTCAGTGAAATGTCCGCGGCGCCGTGGCTGGCGACGAAGCCGGCGAGACGCTCGGAAAGCCAGCCCATCGCCATCGAAGGCGGCACCGAGATGACGAGCCTCGGCCGGAACGCATCGCCGCCGACATCGCGCGCGACGCTGCCGATTTCCTGGAAGGCCATGGTGAGCCTGGGCAGCATCTCGACGCCGGCCTCGGTGAGCACGACGCGGCGGTTGGCGCGGTGGAACAGCTTGCGGCCCATCTGCTCCTCGACGGTGCGAATGAGCTGGCTGACGGCTGCCGCCGAAACCGACAGCTCTTCCGCCGCCGCGGCGAAGCTGCCCGTGCGTGCCGCCGCCTCGAAGGCCTGAAGTCCGCGCAGGGAAGGAAGTGCGACCATGACGACCAAATAGATAAGTTTAACTTATCTATTTTGCAGAATTCCTCGTTTTTCGAAAGGTTTCTTTCTGCAGTACGGTAGCCTCATGAACGCCATCGACCGCACCGAAACCATCGACCACCGCGACCTCATCGCCTCGCTGACCAATGAGGAGCGCGGGCGGCTGACCGGCAAGTCGGACTGGCCGGGCCTCGTCCAGTTCGCCATCCATCTCGGCGCCATCGTCGTCCTCGGCGCGCTGATCGCGACCAAGGTGCCGTTCTGGCCGGTTCTGATGCTGCCGCAGGGCATCCTGATCGTGTTCCTGTTCACGCTGCTGCACGAGACCGTGCACAGGACGGCGTTCGAGACGCAATGGCTGAACGATGCCGTCGCACGGCTCTGCAGCCTGGCGATCGCGCTGCCCGCCGACTGGTTCCGCTACTTCCATTTCGCGCATCACCGCTTCACCCAGGATCCCGAGAACGATCCGGAATTGGCTTTCCCGAAGCCGGAAACCTTGCGGCAATACATCGTCCATGTCTCGGGCCTGCCGGTGTGGTGGGGGCATTTCAAGACGCTCTACGCCAATGCCAGCGGCCGCTGCCGCGACAGCTATGTGCCGCCAAAGGGCTTGCCGAAAGTGCAGGCCGAGGCGCGGGCGATGATCGCCTTGTACGTCGTGGTTCTGGTGCTTGCCGTCTGGTTCAAGGCAAGCGTGCTGCTTTATGTCTGGATCGTGCCGGCACTGCTTGGGCAGCCCTTCCTCAGGCTCTATCTGCTGGCCGAGCATGGCCGCTGCCCCTTCGTCGCCAACATGCTGGAAAACACCAGGACGACACTAACCAACTGGTTCGTCCGCAAGCTCGCCTGGAACATGCCCTACCATGCCGAGCATCACGCCTATCCCGGCGTGCCGTTCCACCAGTTGCCGGCGTTCCACCGGCTGATCGAGCGGCATCTCAAGATCGTCGAGCCCGGCTATGTGAGCTTCCACGAGAAGTACATCGAGACGCTGCGCTGACGGGCCGAAACATCTGGCTGTCAGCCGGATTGGCGCAGTTTTTCCCGTGAGCGCAGCAGCCGGCTCATCTCGGGGGCCTTGGCCGGCATGCCGATCAGAAAACCTTGCGCCTCGCCGCAGCCGGCTTTGCGCAGCATGTCGAGCTGCGCCTCGGTCTCGACGCCTTCGGCGGTGACGGTGATGCCGAGTTCTATCCCAAGCCCGATCACCGTCCGCACGATCGCCGCCGTGTCGCGCTTGTCGAGGTCGTGGATGAAGGAGCGGTCGATCTTGATCTTGTCGACCGGGAAGCGCCGCAGATAACCGAGCGAGGAATAGCCGGTGCCGAAATCGTCGAGCGCGATGCGGACGCCGAGTTCCCGCAGCTGCCCGAGCGTCCTCAGCACGGTATCGCTCTCGTCCATCATCACCGTTTCGGTGATTTCGAGTTCCAGCCGGTTGGCCGGCATGCCGGAGAAAGCGAGCGCCGAGATCACGCTGCGGGCGAAACCGCCGCTCTTGATCTGAGCCGCCGAGACATTGACTGCCATGCGCACGTCCCGCGGCCAGCCCGCCGCCGCGCTGCAGGCCTTGCGCAGCGCCCAATCGCCGAGCTGCACGATCAACCCGGTCTCCTCGGCAGCCGCGATGAACTCTTGCGGCGGCACCAGCCCGCGCGACGGCGAGCGCCAGCGCATCAGCGCTTCGGCGCCGACGATGTCGCCGGACGCGATGTCCAGGATCGGCTGGTAGTCGAGCTCGAATTCGCGCCTCGGGAGTGCGGCTTCGAGATCGGCTTCAAGTGCACGTCGTTCACGCACCATGGCGTCCATGCCGGGCTCGAAGAAACGATAGATGTTGCGGCCCTCGCTCTTGCCGCGGTAGAGCGCCAAGTCGGCGTTGGTGAGCAGCGTGTCGGCATCCTCCCCATCGCCGGGATAGAGCGCGATGCCGAGGCTGACGCCGACATGCATCTCGCGGCCCTTGTCGCGATAGGGCTTGCCGATCACCTCTACGATGCGTTTGGCAAGCTTTTCGGCATCGGCCGCGCCTCTGACGTCGGATTGGATGACGGCGAATTCGTCGCCGCCGAAACGCGCCGCCACGTCCTTCTCGCTGCGCAGGCAGCGCCGCAGGCGCTCGGCCACGCATTTCAGCAGCCAGTCGCCTGCCGGATGGCCGAAGGTGTCGTTGACCGCCTTGAAGCGGTCGAGATCGAGCGAGAGGATCGCCAGCGGCGCGACTTTGGGCTCGCTCAGCGCCTGGTCGAGCCGCTCGCGGAACATCGAGCGGTTGGGCAGGTTGGTCAGCGTGTCGTGGTGCGCAAGATGCGTCATGCGCTCTTCGGTGCGGTGCTGTTCGGTGACATCGTCGAAGGTAACCACCCAGCCGCCGTTCGTCGGCTGGCGGACAACCAGAAACGTCCTGCCGTCGGCAAGATAGCGATAAGTCGACTGCATCTTCCCCGCCCGCAGGCAGGCTTCGGTCTTGGCGACTTCGCTGTCGACGTCGATCTTGGTGTAGATGCCGAGCTCCAGCAATCGTTCGAGCGCGTCGCGATGCGTCGTTCCAAACGGGAAATCGGCCGCGGTGACCTTATAGAGCTCCAGAAAACGCTGATTGCGCACGATCATCTTGCCGTCGGCGTCATACATCAGCAGGCCTTGCGACATGTTGCCGAGCGCGGCGTCGAAGCGGCGGTGCTGCTCCTTCAGCTCCTCTTCGGCGCGCCGTTGCTCGGTGACGTCCTCGTAGATCGACACCCAGCCGCCGGAAGCCAGCGGCCGGTGCGAGATGACGATGATGCGCCCATCCGCCAGAGTCTCCTCATAGGTCGAGGGCTTCGCGCCGTCGATATAGGGCTTGCGGACGGCGTAGAGTTCCTCGGCGCTTTGCGAGGCGATGCCGATATCGACGCTATGCTGCAGGATGTCGAAGAAGCGGATGCCGGGCTTCATCACCTTGGCATCGAGACGGAAGAGGTCGATGTAGTTGCGGTTGCAGATGATCATCCGCTCTTCGGCATCGAACATGCACAAGCCGTGCGACATGTTCTCGACGGCGGCCGAAAAACGCTCGTTCTGGGCGCGAAGTTCTTCCGCTATCCGTCGAGCCGGGCCAATACGGATTGCTTTCCGCTTGCCTGCGGCCGAACCAGCCTTGACATGGGCGACGGGCATGAGCGCGCCTGCTGACCGTGACTGAACACATTACTGTCGTGGTCGCCGGTTAATTTAGCGTTCTTTTACTTGACGGAATTCACAGCAAGAAAAGCCTGGCGATGAGCTTCTAGCGCCGCGAAACGCTCCAGAAATGCCGTTTGCGCCCAGGTCACCGAGCGTGGCGTGAAGTCGAAGCGGTCGGCGGAAAAGCCGCGCGGCCGGCCGAAATATTCGGTCGCCTCCGCCGTCGAGAAGCCTGCAAGTAGCGTCGCCTCGTAATAGGCGGCGATCTGGTCGGCGCGCTTGATGTCCTTGAGCAGGTCCGGGCTGAGCTCCGCCGGCAGCGAAAAGCGCAGATGGATGGCGCGCTGCAGCCTCAGTTCGCAGTCCTTGTAGGAGCCGCCCATCACCGACTTGAACGGCGAGATCATGTCGCCGATGACATATTCCGGCGCGTCGTGCAGCAGCGCCGCCAGCCGCGCCTCGGCCGAGGCAGCAGCGGAAAGCTCACCGAAGAGCGCTTCGACCACGAGCGAATGCTGGGCGACCGAGAAGGCGTGCTCGCCGCTGGTCTGGCCGTTCCAGCGGGCGACGCGGGCGAGCCCATGCGCGATATCGCCAATCTCGATGTCGAGCGGTGAAGGGTCGAGCAGGTCGAGCCGCCGGCCGGAGAGCATGCGTTGCCAGGCGCGTGGCGGCGCGCCTGCCCTGTCGGCTGCCATCAGGCCTCCTCCGCGCTGGCTGCGTCCTGCGGGAAGGAGAACTTCGCCCAGGCCGGGATGGCGAGCATGATTGCTGTCTCGCCGGCCATGATCGCGTCGCAGGCATCAAGCGCCGCCTTGACGCGGTCGATGCGGGCGATGGCGAGGCCGCGTCCGCCGCTTACCGAACCCAGGGTGCCGACGGGCCGGCCATTGACGGTCACCTCGGTGCCGGTCGGGGGCAGCGTGCCGGCGGCAGCGGCGATCAGCACGCGGCGTCGCGCGGTGCCGCGATGCTGCATGCGCGAGACCACTTCCTGTCCGACATAGCAGCCCTTCTTGAAGCCGATGCCGCCGGTCTCGTCGAGCAGCACGTCATGTGGGAAGGCATCGCCGAGCTGGTAATCGGACCCGCTTTCGGCGATGCCGTTGCCTATGCGCAGCGCCTGCCAGGCGCCGGCATCGCCGCCGTTCTGCGCCGCGTCGCCATAGGCGCGCTTGACCGCCACGTCGCGAAAGCGAGTGTCGGCAAGCGCCGTTGAATCAGAAAATGAGACGGTTGAATCATCGCCCCACGCAACCGTGACAACCACCTGATCCTGCTTGGCAATCTCGGCCTTGGCCCTTAGCCGGTAAAGCGTCAGCCGGCGCATGAAATCGTCGGCGATGTCCGACCGGCAGTCCAGCCGGAAGCCGTTGTCGCCAGCACGCGATATCAGGAAATCGAACAGGATCTTGCCCTGCGGGGTCAGCAGCGCGCCTGGCTTCGCTTCGCCGGCCCCGAGCGCGTCGAGATCGGTGGTCAGGATGTTCTGCAAAAAATGCTCGGCATCCGGGCCTGACACGGAAATGAGCGAGCGGTCTTTCAGCAGGGCAAAGGGCATGAGCGGCCTGATCTTGCAAAATTGTTGGCCATTACGTAAGCCGGCCGCACTCCTCCGGCAAGAGATTGGACCTGCCCATGGCAACCACCTTCGACCTCATCCTGACAGGCGGCACGGTGGTCAACCATGACGGCGAAGGTCTGCGCGACGTCGGCGTGAGGGCAGGGCGCATTGCCGCTATCGGCGATTTAGGCCAGGCCTCCGCCGGCGAGTCGATCGACTGCCGCGGCCTGCACATCCTGCCCGGCGTCGTCGATAGCCAGGTGCATTTCCGCGAGCCGGGGCTGGAGCACAAGGAGGACCTGGAGACGGGCTCGCGCGCGGCGGTGCTCGGAGGGGTGACCGCCGTTTTCGAGATGCCCAACACCAATCCGCTCACCACCAGCGAAGCGGCCCTCGCCGACAAGGTGCGGCGCGCCACCGGCCGCATGCATTGCGACTTCGCTTTCTGGGTCGGCGGCACGCGCGACAATGCCGGCGATGTCGGCGAACTGGAGCGGCTGCCGGGCGCGGCAGGCATCAAGGTGTTCATGGGCTCGTCCACCGGCGACCTGCTGGTCGAGGACGACGAAGGCGTGGCTTCCATCCTGCGCAACACGCGGCGGCGAGCTGCTTTCCACTCGGAGGACGAGTTCCGCCTGCGCGAGCGGCTTGGGCTCCGTGTCGAGGGCGATCCCTCGTCCCATCCCGTGTGGCGCGACGAGATCGCGGCGTTGCGTTGTACTGAGCGCCTGGTGCGCATTGCGAGACAGGCACGCGCACGCATCCACGTGCTCCACATTTCGACGGCCGAGGAGATCCTCTTCCTCGAGCAGCATAAGGATGTCGCCACTTGCGAGGCGACGCCGCATCATCTGACGCTCTCGGCGGACGATTATGCGCGGCTCGGCACGCTGATCCAGATGAACCCGCCGGTGCGGGCCGCGCGTCACCGCGACGGCGTCTGGCACGGCATTTCGCAAGGCATTGTCGATGTGCTCGGCTCCGACCATGCGCCACATACACTGGCCGAGAAGGCAAAGCCCTATCCGGCCTCGCCGTCGGGCATGACCGGTGTGCAGACGCTGGTGCCGATCATGCTCGACCATGTGAACGCCGGCCGGCTCACTCTGCAGCGCTTAGTCGACCTCTCCAGCCACGGCCCGCAGCGCATCTTCGGCATGGCGAGAAAGGGCCGCATCGCCGCCGGCTACGATGCCGATTTCACCGTCGTCGATCTCAAGCGGCGCGAGACCATCACCAACGCCCAGGCAGGCTCCAGGGCCGGCTGGACGCCCTATGACGGCAGGGAGGTCACCGGCTGGCCGATCGGCACCATCGTGCGTGGCAACCGGGTGATGTGGGAAGGCGAGATCGTCATGCCCGGCCAAGGCAAGGCGGTGGAATTTTCCGAGGCATTGGCGACCTAGGGCCTGCGTTGGATTTCTTAAGCGCTCTGCACTATGTTGAGCGCGTCATGACCGCAAATATTGCGCCGATCGTTCCCGCAGAGTTCCCGCAGCTCCAGGCACTCGTCTGGAGTCGCGATAGCGCGCGCCCGATCCCGGCGGAAGAAGCATTTGCGCTGTACGAGCGCAATTGGCGTTTTGTCGACCAAAAGCGCCTTACGGCGCGTGAGAAGCTGCTTATAAGGAAACTGGCTGACGAATTCGGCCACGGCATAGTTCTGATGAAAGCATAGATCATTCGTGGCGTTTCTTCGCGCCCCCTCTGTCCTGCCGGACATCTCCCCCACAAGGGGGGAGATTGGCAGCGTCAGCGCCTCGCGCATTTCTGCAACGAAGGCTGAAGACTGGCGAAAGCCGGTGTGACATCTGATCTCCCCCCAAGTGGGGGAGATGTCCGGCAGGACAGAGGGGGGCGCTGTCCCGCCGACCTTGCGCACTTCAACGAGACAACGGCTCGCTCAATCCCCGGCGACGAAGAACAGCCACTGGCCGGTCGGCGTGATGCCGACGCGGTAGAAGATATAGGCTCCGAACTGCTTCATGTCGTCATAATCGCTTGCGGTGACGAGCTTGAACAGCTCGACGCGCTGCCTGGGGTCGAGCTTGTCGAGCGGCAGCGCGAAGAAATACGGCCAGACATAGAGCTCCTGCGGGGTGCCGGTGTCGACATGGACATAGCCGGCGCTGAGTACCTCTTCCAAAATGGCGAGGATCTCCTGACCGTCGCTGTCGCCGGACAGGCCCTTGAGGAAGGTGATCGGGTCGCCCTCGATGTCGCCAAGCGACAGCTGCGTCATGGAATCGCCCGAGCCGATCAGCGGCCGAAGTTTCTCGATGTCACCGGTCTTGCAGGCCTCTATGAGCAGACCGTGCATACGCTTGACCGGTTCGGGAAGCTTGTCGAGGTCGTAGACGACCGCTGGCGGCGGCGCGTCCGGATCGGTGCGTGGGCTGGTGACGCCGCCGCTGCCGGATGGCGTCTCAGGTTCGCTCTTGTTCGTGTCGTCGGCCGGCTGATTGTTGTCGGACGGTTTGCTGCCGAGTGGGTCCGGCATCGGCACGGTTGTCCCCGGCGCGACCGTGTCGTCATTGGCGGGTGGCATGACCGGCGAGGGCAGATCCTGGCGCTGGATCTCGCTCAGCGCATAGGAAGGCGTGCTGGCGAGGCATAAGCCCAGCGGCAGCGCCAGGCCGGACGCAGCGACCCACATGCCCACCGTCCAGGCGCGCGACCGGCCTGCCAACGAAAATCTCACCCCTTGCCTCTCCATGGTTCCCAGGCTCGCAAGAGCAATTCCAGGAAGTGCGCGACGCTTTCCGTCGGAATTGCGTGAACCAATGGCTAGAGCAATTCGGCGATTCTACCAACCCGCTGAATTGCCCTCATGCATGTCGCGCAAAAGTGTGCAGCGGTTTTGCGAAAACGACATGCATAAAAATATAGATCTAAAGCGCGTAGCCTGGGTCCGTCCCAGCGCGACGCGCTTTAATGCCGGACAGCGCCTTGCGCTGTTAAGCACTGGCGCATGATGCCCAAGTGGCGCGTCGCCGTCAAAAGCTGCTATCGAAAAGCGGGGCTAGGCTGTAGTGACAATTTAACGGCTTGGGATTCCCATCGCGAGGCAAATCAGATTCAAGGCTGACTTTTGGAGGGTCAGCTTTGGAAGGCGAGGTTCTACGCGACGATCAGTGGGAGCAGATCAAGCCGTTTGTGCCGGGCGGCCGCAAGGGTAAGCGTGGTCCACGCAGCGATGGCCGGCGCTTCTTCGATGCGCTTTTATGGATCGCTCGCTCTGGCGCCCGCTGGCGCGATCTGCCGGAGCGATTTGGCCCGCATCAAAGGGCAAAACGCCGTTACTACCGCTGGATCGAGGCTGGCGTGTTCGACCGGCTGTTTGAAGCGATCAGCAGTGATCCAGATCTGGAATGGCTGATGATCGATGCGACCGTTATCCGCGCTCAGGCCCAAGCTGCGGGAGCCCGGCGTAAAAGGGGGGATCTGAAGCCCAGGCTCTCGGTCGCTCACGAGGCGGGTTCGGTACCAAGCTCCATGCCGTCGTAGATGCACTTGGCCTGCCGGTCCGCTTCGAGATCGGCCCTGGTCAGCAAAATGACATGGCACCGGCCTGCGGTCTCGTCGAAGGGATTGCAGCGCACCAGGTGATCGCCGACCGCGCCTATGATGCCGATCGACTGCATGATGTGATCCTCGACCAAGGCGGTGAACCAGTCATCCCGCCGCGGCGCCATCGCAAATACCAACACAGCTACGACAAGATCGCCTACAAAAACCGCTGGGGCATCGAGGCATTCTTCGCCAAGCTCAAGCAGTGGCGGCGCATCGCAACGCGCTATGACAAAATCGCTGCCAACTTCCTCGGCTTCGTCAAGCTCGCGGCCATCATGCTCTGGCTCAAATGATTAAATTGTCACTACAGCCTAGAGCAATTCCAGGAAAAGTGTGTAACGGTTTTCCGTCCGGAATTGTGTCAAGACAAAGAGATAGAGCGGTTCGCCGTTTCCGTGAAACGGTGAAACGCTCTAGTGCTTGAGCCGCTCCGGCTCGAAGGCGCCCGAGATCACCTTTTCGCGCATGCGGTCGAGCAGGGCCAGCGCGGAGACCTCGCCATTGGCGCGCAGCATTTCGCCGAAAGCGGTTTCGAGTGCGGCTTCGGCGATGATTTCAGGCTCGATGCCGGCCGACAAGCCTTCAGCCCAGGCTTCGCTGTGGCTTTCCACGGCGGTCAGTCGCTTTTCTTCCCTGACCAACGCGTCGATGTCGCTGACGCCATGTTCCATTGCGATGTCCACCTTCTTCAAGCGGCGATCCGGCGGTGGATCGGGCTTGACCTGTCAGTTCGTCGGCAGCCTTGGATAAGTCATTGTAAATACGACATTTTTACGGTCGCAATCTACATTTCGAGCAAGGCTGCGTTCAATCTGTGCCGAGCTTAGCCGATTAGGCCGGCTTGCGGCATCAAAACCTTCAGTTTGAGTTAATTCCGCATTTGCGCACTAACGTTTCATTAACATTGTTGCACAAGCGCAACAGATGATTGCACCAAGGCGCAGTCGGACACAATAAGGCATGTCACATTGGAGTCGATTCCCCCAAAATATGTGCGAGCCGGATAATCGCAGCCTTTAGGCTGATCCTCAGTTTCCGTAGCGGGAAGCGATATCGCGCGACAGCGTCTCGCCTTCTTTCATATAGCGGGCAATGGCCTCGGTCGCCGAGGGCGTGCACTGCGTGTAGGTGCTCCTGAAGGAGCGGTAACCGCGGTTGAAGGAAGCGATGAAGCGGGCGCGCCGGTCGGGATCGGGGTTTTCCGATTCGAGCAGCTTTTCCATCTCGACCCGCCACCGGTCGCCCTTCTCGCCGCACAGATTGCGCAGGAAATGCAGCGATCCCAGCACCTCGGCGAGCCGCATCAGCCCATGTTCGAACGGCGCCTCGGCGCTGAGCGCCGGCCGCGGCGTGACGGCCATGCTGATGGCAAGGCATGCGGCGAGGAAGGGGGAAGCGCGGGTCATCAGGGCCTTGCGATGGAAGAGCAAGTCTTTGTGGCGAAACATTTTGTCGCCCGCAAGGCCATTCTGGGTGGTTACCGTTCGGCGCCTTGCTCAGGTCCGAGCAGCCCCTCGGCTACTTCAAACACCTCGTCCGCCAGCGGCATCTCCGCCATTTCCGCCAGCGTGTAGAAGGCGGCCGTCTCGGCATCGTCGCTGGCCTCGGGCTCGCCGTCGACATAGGCCGCGCCGAACACGGTCAGCCGATAGTCGACGGCATGATTCTCGGCACGGCCGTCGATATGGATGTCGCGCAGCCGGCGGTAATCCTTCGCCTCGAGCCCAGTTTCCTCCGCGAGCTCGCGCCCCGCTGCTTGCACCAGCGTCTCGCCAGCTTCCACCTTGCCGCCCGGATAGGCATAGAGCCCCTGCGAGGGCGGCCGCGCCCGCTTGACCAGCAGCACCGTCTCGCCGCGCACGACGGCGACGGAGACGGCGGGGATTATCTGGCGTGATTCCATGGAATGCCGAACGTTCCTACAGCCTGTTGTGGATCGACGGGCCGATCTCGGCTTTTAGCGGTTGCATGAGCAAGGTTCCATCGCCACCTTGGGAAAATCCCGATCGACGAGCCGAGTTCATGTGCGGACGCTTTGCCTTGACCGCCACGCCGGACCAGACCGCCGCCTTTCTCGGCCTGGCGGAACTGGAGGAGTTTCCGGCCCGCTACAACATCGCGCCGACGCAGCCCGTGCTGATGGCGCTGGCCGGTCCGCCGCGTGCGCCGGGCTCCAACCTGCCGGACCGCCAGGCGATGCTGGTGCGCTGGGGCCTGATCCCGGCCTGGGTCAAGGACACGAAGGAATTTCCCCTGCTCTTCAACGCCCGCTCGGAAGGCGTGCTGGAGAAGGTCTCGTTCAAGACCGCCATGCGCCATCGCCGCGCCCTCGTGCCGGCCTCCGGCTTCTATGAATGGCAGCAGTCGGGCGCCGCCAAGGGCCAGCCCTACTGGATCCGGCCAAAGCGCGGCGGAATGGTCGCCTTCGCCGGCCTGGTCGAGACCTATGCCGAGCCGGGCGGCTCCGAGATGGATACGGGCGCGATCCTGACGACGCGCACCAATGCCGGGATCGCCCATATCCACGACCGCATGCCGGTGGTGATCGAGGAGCGCGACTTCGCTCGCTGGCTGGATTGCCGCACGCAGGAGCCGCGCGACGTGCTCGACCTCTTGAAGCCCGCCGAACCCGATTTCTTCGAGGCAATTCCGGTTTCCGACCTCGTCAACAAGGTCGCCAACACCGGGCCGGAGATTCAGGAGCGGGGCGTCGTCGGGCGCCAGCCCGAGAAGGTCAGGCGCCAGAAGCCCGGCGCGGACGAAAACCAGATGACCCTGTTCTAAGCATGATCCCGAAAAGTGGGAACCGGTTTTCGGGCAAGATCATGCTGAACCAAGAGAGGCGCGCATTGGCGTCGCCCTCGTCACCGGCGCCTTATGGTCGAAGACCGCGCCGGTCGTGCCGTTTTCAGGCGGCGCGCGGCGACACGATCTTCTGCGCCGGCTTCTTCTTCTTGGCGGTGTGAAGAAGGGCTGCGACGATGGCTGCCGGGCCGATCGCGCGGTAATGCTTGGTGAGCGGCTGTTGCGCCGGTCGGTCCTGTTCCTGCTTGCTTCGAGGCATTTTTCTCTTCCCTGGTAACGTTTTCGTGTCTGCGTTTGATGGTCGATTCGGACCAAATCGTGACGTCTTGGCGGTCTAGCCTGAGAATGTTTCATCACTGTGCCGACATGTTTAATAAAATGTTTCGGCCCGTTTTTACCTGTGATCCGACGGCGTCTTTCCTGGCTGCAGCGACTTGACGGCAACACCGGCGGGCGCGATAAAGCCGCCCATGAAAACGTCTTTCGCCATTTGTGGCATTTGCATTATTGGCTAGCCTCGCGCTGGTCTGGACGTTTTCGCCTTATCTTCCCCTAGATTGGACAAACGCCCCGGCCAGCAGGCTGGAGCCCGATTTGCGCCTTGGCGCAAGACAGGTTTCAGCCCGAGCATGACCCCGAAAAGCGGAAGCCGGTTTTCGATAAGGTCATGCTCAAACAAAGAAACCTAAGGACCGGGACCGCATGTCTGACGCATCGAAGGGCCTCAGCCTCTACAACACGCTAACGCGGACGAAGGGACAATTCGTTCCGATCGATCCGAAAAATGTGCGCATGTATGTCTGCGGCCCGACCGTCTACGACTTTGCCCATATCGGCAACGCGCGGCCGGCGATCGTCTTCGACGTGCTGTTCCGTTTGCTGCGCCTACTCTACGGCGAAAGCCACGTCACGTATGTGCGCAACATCACGGATGTCGACGACAAGATCAACGCCAGGGCGCTGCGCGATTTCGGCACCGAGATCGCGGCCGGAAAGCTGTCGCTCAACGATGCCATCCGCAAGGTCACCGAAAAGACCGCCGATCAATACCATAAGGACGTGGCTGCGCTCGGCTGCCTTGAGCCGACCTACGAGCCGCGGGCCACCGAGTTCGTCGCGCCCCGCGCCGACGGCAAGGCTGACATGCTGTCGCTGATCGCGCAGCTGATCGAGCGCGGCCATGCCTATGTCGCCGGCGGCGAGGTGCTGTTCGACACCGCCTCGATGCCCGACTACGGCGAACTGTCGAAGCGCAATCTCGACGAGCAGCAGGCGGGCGCGCGCATCGCCGTCGACGAGCACAAGAAGAATCCTGGCGATTTCGTGCTGTGGAAGCTGTCGAGCCCGGAAGAGCCCGGCTGGGAGAGCCCTTGGGGCAGGGGCCGGCCCGGCTGGCACATCGAATGCTCGGCCATGTCGGCCGCCTATCTCGGCGAGGTCTTCGATATCCATGGCGGCGGTCTCGACCTGATCTTCCCGCACCACGAGAACGAGATCGCCCAATCGCGCTGCGCGCATGGCACCAAGGTCATGGCCAATGTGTGGATGCACAATGGCTTCCTGCAGGTCGAGGGCCAGAAGATGTCGAAGAGCCTCGGCAATTTCTACTCCATCCACGAACTGCTGGAGACAGAGACCTTCGGCGGTAGGAAATGGCCTGGCGAGGTGCTGCGGCTGGCGATGCTGATGACGCATTACCGCGAGCCGATCGACTTTTCCGTGCGCAAGCTGGAGGAAGCGGAAAACACGCTGCGCAAATGGAAGCGCGCCGCGGACCTGGCGCCGGCGGCGGCAAAGGATCTGCCGGCCGACGTCGTGGAAGCGCTGTCGGACGATCTCGCCACCTACGCTGCATTCCAGCGGCTGACGCAGCTTGCCGGCGAGGCGGTCGATTTCAGCGGCAGCGGCGAGAACGGAGCCGCCGCTTCACTGAAGGCCGCGCTTGCCTTCCTGGGTTTCGATGTCGGCGCCGCCAAGGTGGACGAGGCGGCGATCGCCAAGGCGATCGCCGCACGCCTGGAGTTCATCGCCGCCAAGAACTGGGCCGAAGCCGACCGCATCCGCGACGAACTTCTGGCGCAGGGCGTGCAACTGAAAGACGGCAAGGATCCGGTTACCGGCCAGCGCGTGACGACGTGGGAGATCAAGCGGTGAGGGTGGATGTTCCCCACGTAAAACTGGAGAGGACGGCGCGAGGCACCCCCCTCTGTCCTGCCGGACATCTCCCCCTCAAGGGGGGAGATTGGACGTCACTTCGGCTTTCGCCAATCGCCGACGTTGAACATTGGGCGCCGTCGGCGAAGCCGCCGATCTCCCCCCTAGAGGGGAGATGTCCGGCAGGACAGAGGGGGGCGCCTCGCGATGACCCATTTTCCTGTATCTCCCGTCAATCGCGGCAATGCGCGCAAGATGCGCAAGCAAATGACAGACGCCGAACTGAAGCTTTGGAACGAGCTACGCGCACACCGCCTCATGGGGTTGGCATTTCGACGTCAAATGCCAATAGCTGGCTGCATCGTCGACTTTGCTTTTCCCGCCAAGAAGCTGATCGTTGAGGTGGATGACTCCCAGCATGCTTCACCTGAGGTCTCGGCGTTTGATACCGCGCGAACTGCGAAGCTCGAAGCGCTCGGCTGGACCATCCTGCGCTTCTGGAACCACGACGTGATCCGCGATATCGACAATGTCTGCCAGCACATCGTCATCGCGGCCGGCCTGGCCGTGGCCGAAGTGCCCGCGCCACCAACGGAGGAGCTCGTTCCATGATCGACCATCTCGGCATCAGCATTTCCGATTTCGAAAAGTCCAAGGCCTTCTACGACAAGGCGATGGCGCCGCTGGGCGCTTCGCTGCTCTACATGGTGCCGCAGGAATATACCGGCGGCGCCAAGGTCGGCGGTTATGGCCGCGACCGGCCGGTGTTCTGGCTGAGTGGTGGCAAGGAGAAGCCGAAGGACCACCAACATGTCGCTTTCACCGCGCGCAGCCGCGCCGAGGTCGACGCTTTCCATGCCGCGGCGCTTGCCGCCGGCGGCAGGGACAATGGCGGGCCGGGACTGCGTCCTCACTATCACCCGAACTACTACGGCGCCTTCGTCTTCGATCCCGACGGCAACAATGTCGAGGCGGTCTGCCATGACCCGGAGTGAGCCCATGAATCGGCCCGTGAATCGGAGCGAGCGATGAGCCTCGACAACCGGCCGGTCTATACGGGCGGCTGCCAGTGCGGCGCCGTGCGCTTCCGCGTTGAGGGCGCGCTCGGCGACGCATCCGTCTGCCACTGCCGCATGTGCCAGAAGGCGAGCGGCAATTTCTACCTGCCGCTGGTCTCGGTGCGCGGCGCCAGGCTCGCCTGGACGCGTGGCGAGCCGAAGCGCTTCCGCTCGTCCAGCGCCGTGTGGCGCGGCTTCTGCGCCGAATGCGGCACGCCGCTGACCTTCGAGGCGCCGGATGGCACAGCACTTGCGATCGCCGCCTTCGACGATCCCGCGGGCATCGCGCCCACCATCCAGTGGGGTGTCGAGGCGAAGCTTCCCTATGTCGACGGCATCTCGAAACTGCCGTCCGAGGAGACGATGGGCGATGTCTCGTCAGCGCCTTATCTGGCCGAGCTCGTCTCTTATCAGCATCCAGACCACGACACCGACCAATGGCCGCCGGAGGAAAAATCATGACCGATGAAGTTCGAACAGGCGGTTGCCAGTGCGGCGCGGTGCGCTTCCGCATCAAGGGCAAGCTCGGGCGCCCGTCCATCTGCCACTGCCGCATGTGCCAAAAGCAGTTCGGCAATTTCTTCGGCGCGCTGGTGACGGTGCCGAGGGACGGCGTCGAATGGACCCATGAGGAGCCGAGCTACTTCCAGTCCTCGGTCAACATCGACCGCGGCTTTTGCGCCCGCTGCGGCACGCCGCTGACTTACCGCCAGCCGGGTGGACTGGAGATCGCCATCGGCGCCTTCGACGACCGCTCGGATCTGGCGCCGCAGATCCAGGTCAACTACGCGGTTCGCTTGCCTTGGGTGGAAAAGATCTTCGAGGCGCCGATCCTCGACGATCCAGATTTCTATCGACGGCAGGAGCAGATCATCTCCTTCCAGCATCCCGACCACGAGACGGCCAACTGGCCGCAGCAGGGCTTGAAACTATGACGATCCACAGCAGTTCCTTGCGCACGCTCTACCCCGAAATCGAGCCGTTCGAGTCGGGCATGCTCGATGTCGGCGACGGCCACACCATCTATTGGGAGCGCTGCGGCACAAGGGGCGCCAAGCCTGCCGTGTTCCTGCATGGCGGTCCGGGCGGCACCATCTCGCCGAAACACCGGCGGCTGTTCGACCCGAAACTCTACGACGTCATCCTGTTCGACCAGCGCGGCTGCGGGAAATCGACGCCCAACGCTTCGCTCGAAGCCAACACCACCTGGCATCTCGTCGCCGACATCGAGCGCCTGCGCGAGATGGCGGGCTTCGACAAATGGCTGGTGTTCGGCGGCTCCTGGGGCTCGACGCTGGCGCTCGCCTACTCAGAGACGCATCCCGAGCGCGTCAGCGAGCTGGTCGTGCGCGGCATCTATACGCTGACCCGCGCCGAGCTCGAATGGTATTATCAGTTCGGCGTCTCCGAGATGTTTCCCGACAAATGGGAACGCTTTCTCGCGCCGATCCCCGAGGCCGAGCGCGGCGACATGATGGCGGCCTACCGCAAGCGGCTGGTCGGCTCTGATCGCAAGGCCCAGGTCGAGGCGGCCCTTGCCTGGAGCATCTGGGAAGGCGAGACGATCACGCTGCTGCCGGAGCCTGAGACCAGCACGCCGTTCGGCCAGGACGACTACGCCATCGCCTTCGCCCGCATCGAGAACCATTATTTCGTCCATGCCGGCTGGCTGGAGGAAGGGCAGCTGCTCCGCGACGCCTGGAAGCTCAAGGATATCCCCGGCACCATCGTCCACGGCCGCTACGACATGCCGTGCCCGGCGAAATACGCCTGGGCGCTGCACAAGGCCTGGCCGAAGGCGGATTTCCATCTGATCGAGGGCGCCGGCCATGCCTATTCGGAGCCGGGGATCTTGGACCGGCTGATCCGGGCGACGGATGGGTTTGCGGGGAAATAACCATGCAGGTTCATGCTCCACGGCGCCCCCCTCTGTCCTGCCGGACATCTCCCCCACAAGGGGGGAGATCAGACCGCGCTTCGGCTTTCGCCAATCGCCGGCGCCGCAGGACAAGCGGCAAGGCCAAAGCTGCCAATCTCCCCCCAAGTGGGGGAGATGTCCGGCAGGACAGAGGGGGGCGCGAAGGATCGCTTCCGTTTGAGTTACGTCCATGACAAAGCAACGCCTCTATCTCTTCGACACCACGCTCCGCGACGGCCAGCAGACGCCGGGCATCGACTTTTCCGTCGAGGACAAGATCGCGATTGCTAAACTGCTGGACGAGTTCGGCATCGACTATGTCGAGGGCGGCTATCCGGGCGCCAACCCGACCGACACCGCCTTCTTCCAGGAGAAGCGCACGGCCAAAGCAAAGTTCGTCGCCTTCGGCATGACCAAGCGGGCAGGGGTCTCGGCCTCCAACGACCCGGGGCTTGCGGCGCTCGTGCAATCGAAATCCGACGCCATCTGCTTCGTCGCCAAGAGCTGGGACTACCATGTGCGCGTCGCGCTCGGCTGCACCAACGAGGAGAACCTGGAGTCGATAAAAGTCTCGGTCGAGACGGCGGTCGCTTCGGCCAAGGAAGCGATGGTCGACTGCGAGCATTTCTTCGACGGCTTCAAGGCCAATCCCGATTACGCGCTGGCCTGCGCCAGGACCGCCTACGATGCCGGCGCGCGCTGGGTGGTGCTGTGCGACACCAATGGCGGCACGCAGCCTTCGGAGGTGCGGGCAATCGTCGAGAAAGTGATCGCCGGCGGCATCCCGGGCGACCACCTCGGCATCCATGCCCATGACGACACCGGCCAGGCTGTGGCGAATTCGCTTGCCGCCGTCGAGGCCGGCGTGCGCCAGATCCAGGGCACGCTGAACGGCATCGGCGAGCGCTGCGGCAACGCGAATCTCATCTCCATCGTGCCGACGCTTTCGCTGAAGCCGGCCTTCGCCGACCGCTTCGAGACCGGCATCTCAGCCGCGGCGCTGACTGGCATCTCGCGGCTCTCCAGGGCCTTCGACGAATTGCTGAACCGCGCGCCGGAAGCGCAGGCGCCCTATGTCGGCTCCTCCGCCTTCGCCACCAAGGCCGGCATCCACGCTTCTGCCTTGGCCAAGGAGCCGGCGACCTATGAGCATGTACCGCCGGAAGCCGTCGGCAACCGCCGCCGCGTCATGGTTTCCGACCAGGGCGGCAAGGCCAATTTCCTGGCCGAGCTGAAGCGGCGCGGCATCGATGTGCCGAAGGATGATCACCGGCTCGACGCGCTGATCGCGGTGGTCAAGGAACGCGAGGCCGAAGGCTACGCCTATGAGGGCGCCGACGCCTCCTTCGAATTGCTCGCCCGCAAGATGCTGCACGGGTTGCCGGAGTTCTTCAACGTCACCTCCTTCCGCTGCATGGTCGAGCGCCGCTTCGACGCCAACGGCAATCTGAAGACAGTGTCCGAGGCGATCGTGAAGGTGATGGTCGACGGCGAGGAGAAGATGTCGGTCGCCGAGGGCCACGGCCCGGTCAACGCGCTCGACATCGCGCTGCGCAAGGATCTCGGTAAATACCAGAGCGAGATCGTCGATCTCGAGCTCGCCGACTTCAAGGTGCGTATCCTCAACGGCGGCACCGAGGCCATCACCCGCGTTCTGGTCGAATCGCACGATTCCACCGGAGCCCGCTGGTGGACGGTCGGCGTCTCGGAAAACATCATCGACGCCTCCTTCCAGGCGCTGATGGATTCGATCGTCTACAAGCTGATGAAGAACCGCGAGATGGCGGGACTGGTGGCGGCGGAGTAGAACTCCTTTCTTCGCCTCCGCGAAGGTGGCTACGCTATGCACACATCTTCTGTGACTGGCGCGACTGATCAGGCTGAGGCTTGATTGCCACGTGGTTCCCGCAACCGGTCGCTGCTTCGCAGCGCCACCTTCCCCCCTCCGGAGGGAAAGGAAGGGAGCCTTGCTGGACGAGCGTTGACGGCAAAAGGCTTGGCGCTTTTCCTCTACCCCGTCGATCGGGGGAGAGGTGGCTCGGCGAAGCCGAGACGGAGTGGGGGTCGACCAGCGCTACATTAGACAATGCATGCGCCAAGCTGCCATGCACGCTATCGCCAAAGGCCAGCCGCTTGCAAATGTGTGCATGCCGTAGCCCACTATGTGGGGCGAGGAGCGCGCGAACCCTTGACCCATCAGCGGAAGTCCATTGATCCATCATAATTTTGTGATGGTCTTGGGCGATCCGCTGGGCCATAGCGTTGGGCCATGGTCACCGAAACAGTTCAGCTCGATCAAGATGCCAAGGCCCGCCGCGGCTTCCTTCTGGCGCTCGGCGCCTATTTCCTGTGGGGGCTCTTACCCTTCTACATGAAGGCGGTGGCGCATCTGCCGCTCGCCGAGGTGATCGCCAACCGCGTCGTCTGGTCGGTGCCGATCGCCGCCTGCGTGCTGGTCTGGGCCGGCCGCACGGCCGATTTCAAGGCTGCGATCCGCACGCCGAAGAGCATTGCCATGGCGGCGCTGACGGCGGTGCTGATCTCGATCAACTGGGGCATCTATGTCTGGGCGATCGCGGTCGACCGCACCGTCGAGACCGCGCTCGGCTATTACATCAACCCGCTGGTCAGCGTCGTCGTCGGCGCCGTGCTGCTCGGCGAGCGGCTCGACCGCCTGCAGATCGCGGCGGTGGCGCTGGCCGCGATCGCGGTGGCGGTGCTCACCGTGGAGGCCGGCAAGCTGCCCTGGGTGTCGCTGGCGCTCGCCTTCTCCTTCGCCGCTTACGGCTTCTTCAGGAAGACGCTGCCGATCGGCCCGAGCCAAGGCTTTCTGCTCGAAGTGCTGCTGCTCTCGGTGCCGGCGCTCTGCTACATCGCCTATCTGATCGCCACCGGGCAGGACCATTTCGTCTCCAGCAGCGCAAAAGACACCGCGCTGCTGATCGGCTGCGGCCCGATCACGGCGGTGCCGCTTCTGCTCTTTGCCTTTGGCGCCAGGCTGCTGCGCCTCTCCACCATCGGCATCATGCAATACATCGCGCCGACCATGGTGTTCCTGATCGCCGTGCTGATCTTCGACGAACCGTTCGGCACCATCCAGGCCGTAGCCTTCGCCCTGATCTGGACGGCGCTGGCCATGTATAGCTGGTCGATGTTCAGGGGCCGCGAGATCCGACAGCCGGCTCCCGCGACGAGGTAGGGCATTCGCCCTCAAACCCGCCCCAGTCGCCGCACGATCATATAGACGATGCCGGCGATCACGACCGACATCGCCGTCACCACCCAAAAACCCATCGGCGTGTCGACCAGCGGCAGTCCGCCGACATTCATGCCGAACAGGCCGGAGATGATGGTCATCGGCAAGAGCACCGCCGTCATCACGGAAAGGATGTAGAGCAGCTGGTTCGACTGCTCGGTCAGCTTCGCCATCAGCTCGTCCTGCAGGAGCCTGGTTCGCGCCTGCAATTGCTCGCCGTCGTGATGCAGCGTGTGCGCGCGGTGCGACAGGCGTGTTGCCATGTCGTTGATCGGGTCCGGCAGGTCGTCGCGGTGCGAATGGTCGAGATGGCGGAAGAGGTTGGTGAGCGTCGCCATCTGCCGATGGATGATCACCAGGTGTCGGCGCGCGTCGACCAGGGCTTGCCGTTCGCTGTGCCAGGCGTCGCAGACGATGCGGTCCTCGATGCCGTCCAGCGTGTCGCCCATCTTGTCGAGCTCGCCCGACATGCCGTCGAGCGACTGGCCCATCACTGCCTCGATCAGCTCGGCCGGCGAGCGGAATCTGCGCGTGCCGCTCTCGACCAGCTTGCGGATCTTGTCGACCGACTCCAGCGGCTGCTTGCGGGCGCCGATCAGCATCGTCTCGTTGAAGGCGAAGCGGAAATGCGTGAGCCCGCGCGCCTCGGCGAAGTCGTGCCTGAGGTCGGGCAGATCGCCGTAGAGGAAGTCGTCCTCGAAATCGATGTGACAGCCGTGGCTGGGCGACAGGAAGGCCTCGCGCACAGCAGCCGGCAGGGCCTGCTCGGCGGCGATCTCGTGGCGGGCGCGCATGTCGGTGATCTGGTAGCTGCGCCACGTCCAGAGCGCCTCGGCGGGGTCCTTGGTGCGCAAGCCCTCGGCGGTGAAATGATAGATGAAGAACAGCCCGTGCTCGTCGGGCAGATAGGGCGAGAGGTCGGTGCCTTCGTTGGGGACAGCGATGTTCATGGCGGCTTCGCTGGTTCTTGATGCGGTCGGGTCGCGGGGGCGGCCAGGCAGCGTTTCTAGCATGCGCAACCCCGCTCGCGTGTGACAGTTCGATGACGGCCGGCGCTCCGGCGGTCTCGTTTCCGATTGCGTGCTTTTCAAAAAATTCTCCCGCGCCCCGGGAATAAAGCCCGGGCCTTCCGGGTCTTGCCGTGTAGCGAGGCGAACCTTTCTCGGGCCTCGCGCCGTCAGCTCGGAGGAATGCCCACGCCCGGGGAACCACCGCTACACGCAGTCACTAGAGGAGACTTCTGATGTTCAACATGACACGCCGTATGGTGCTCGGATCCGCCGCCGCCGCGGCCGCCTTCGGCATTGCCGGCAGACTGGAATTCGCGCCGGCCGCTCACGCCGAAACCCCGGTCGAGCCGCTGGTCGGCTTCTACAAATACAAGGTGGGCTCGCTCGAGGTCACCGCCGTCTATGACGGCATCTGGCGCAAGCCCCACGACCCGGCCTTCATCAAGGACGTTTCGGTCGACGACACCAAGGCCGCTCTCGCCAAGGCCGGGCTCACCACCGATTTCATGCCGATCCCGCTCACCGTCGTCGTGCTCAAGATGAACGGCCGCACCATCATGATGGATGCCGGCTCCGGCGTCGGCCAGTGGCAGGCCAACGCCACGCATTTGCCGGCCAACATGAAGGCCGCCGGCATCGACTACAAGGCGATCGACACCATCATGATCTCGCATTTCCACCCGGACCATGTCTGGGGCCTGATGGAGAAGGGCACCAACGCGCCGGTGTTCCCGAATGCCGAGCTGATCGTCAACGCCGCCGAATACGATTGGTGGACCGATCCCAGCCGGCTGGCCAAGCTGCCCGAAGGCCGCAAGCCGGCGGGCAAGCGCATCGCCGAAAACTTCCCGAAGTGGAAGAACTGGAAGCTGGTCGAGGACGGCATGGAAGTGGTGCCCGGCATCCGCATCATGGCGGCGCCGGGCCACACGCCCGGCCACGCCGTCTACCATGTCGATGCCGGCTCCGAGCAGTTCCTGGTCTCGGCCGACACCATGTACGTGCCGGCGCTGCTGGCGCCGCATCCCGAATGGCAGGGCGCCTACGACCAGGACGGGCCGATGGCGATCGCCACGCGCCACAAGGTCATCGACCAGGTGATCGCCGACAATGTCCGCATCTGCGGCTCGCACTTCCCGTTCCCCGGCACCGGCAGCTTCGTCAAGGACGGCAATGCCTACGCCTTCACCCCAACCCAGATCTGAATCGGATCCTGAACAGAAAGAGCCAACTTCCATGAAACATGCACTTTTCGCGGTGCTCGGCGCCCTTGCGGTGCTGACCGCGGCCCCGATCGCCATCGCCGTGCCGGCCTATGCCGTGGACGACGTCGAAGGTGCCGACGCGCCGGACCTGACGGCAGTGAAGGCCAAGATCGACGCCAAGGACTATAAGGGCGCGCTGGCCGAGCTGCGCGACCTTGCCCAGGACACCCAGCAGGCCGACGTCTACAACCTGCTCGGCTTCACGCTGCGCAAGACCGGCGACTACCAGACCTCGCTGACCTACTACGCCAAGGCGCTGGAGCTTAAGCCGGACCATAAGGCGGCGCACGAATATCTTGGCGAGCTCTATGTCGAGACCGGCGACATGGCCAAGGCCAAGGAGCAGCTCGCCTCGCTGCAAAAGCTCTGCCCGGCCGGCTGCGAGGAGCTTTCCGATCTTGAGCAGGCCATCGACACCAAGGTGACGAAGTAGGCTGTATGCCCTGATCCTCGCGGTTGTGTGCGTCAAGTTCTGCAAAAAGGGGCGGCCATGAGGCTGGTCATGCGGCTTGGCGCAGAGCGAGCTTCTTGTGCTCGCGCAGGTCGTCCATGTTGATGTAGCGGTTGGCCTCCATCCAGTTTTCGTTGGTTTCGACGGCCAGCGCCCTGACCAGGCGCAGGCAGCTTTCGGCGTTGGGAAAGATGCGCACGACATAGGTGCGGCGCCTGATCTCTTCGTTGAGGCGTTCCAGCATGTTGGTCGACTTCAGGTGCTTGTGGTGCTGGCGCGGCAGGCGGAAGAAGGTCAGCGTGCGCTCGATGCTCTCCTCCACCCACGTCGTCAGCCGCGGATAGCGGCCCGACCATTTGGCCAGCCACGCGGCGAGATCGGCCTTGGCCTCGGCGAGATCGCGCCGGTCGTAGAGCCATCTGAGCTCCTGCAGGCAGTCGTCGCCGTGCTTGCGCGGCAGGTGATCGAGCGCGTTCCTGAGGAAGTGCACGTAGCAGCGTTGCCAGGCCGCTTCCGGAATCACCTCGCCGATCGCCGCGACCAGGCCGGCATGGTCGTCGGACACGACCAGTTCGACGCCCCTAAGACCGCGCGCCTTGAGCGCCACGAGGAAGTCCTTCCAGGCCGAGCGGCTCTCGCGATTGGCCATCTCCACGGCCAGGATCTGGCGCCGCCCGTCCCAGTCGATGCCGACCGCGATCAGCACCGCCTGGCTCATGACGATGCCGGCCTCGCGCACCTTCTCGTAGCGGGCATCGAGCACGAGGTAAGCAAAGGGCTCTTGAAGCGGGCGCTCGGCAAAGGCCTTCAGGCTTTCGTCCAGCCGTTTGTTGATGGCCGAGATCGACGAGGCCGAGAAGGCATGCCCGCACAGCTCCTCGGTGATCGCCTTGACCTTGCGGGTCGACACGCCTTGCACGTACATCTCGGCAAGCGTCGCCACCAAGGCCCGCTCGGAGCGCTGGTAGCGCTCGAACAGCTCGGTGGAGAAGCGCCCCTGCCGGTCCTGCGGAACCCGCAGCTCCAGCTTGCCGACACGGGTGACAAGCGTGCGGCCGTAATACCCAGAGCGATAGCCGAGCCGCTCCGGTGTCCGTTCGCTCTTCGAAGCGCCCAGCGCCTCGTCCATCTCGGCCTCGAGGACCTCCTGCATCACTGCGCGGATCACTTCGTGCAGCCCATCCGGGTTCGAAAGCAGAATGTCTTTGACGGCAGCTATGGCGGATTTATCTTCGATCTTGGTCATGGTGGCGTTCCTTCGCGGGAATCAGGTGACGTGAACAATCACCAGCCTGCCATGACCGCCCTCTCTCAGCGAATTTGCAGAACTCTCAGCACACTACCATCCTCGCTCCTCCAAGTGGGACAAGTGGTGAGGCAGCTATCGGCGAACGCCTGCGCCGCCCCTCATCCGCCTGCCGGCACCTTCTCCCCGTATAGTGACGGGGAGAAGGGAGCCAGTCGCGCGCCCTTGGCGCCTTCTTGCCACGTTGGCGATTGGCGAAACCGTCGATGAGAGCGCCCCTCTCCCCGTCACTATACGGGGAGAGGATGCCGGCAGGCAGGTGAGGGGCGGCGCTGCGCTTGGGGGAATCGTCAATGCGGTCGCCTTGTTCCCGTAAAGGTACGGTCTCGGGCAACGTCTCGAAATTTCTCCTGACGAACAATCCTATTGGAGCCGACCATGACACCGACCGAACTTGCCGAAAAGCTTCGTGCAAAGGACGCGGTCCTGCTTGCCGGCCGCCTGCTCCTGTCCCTGATCTTCGTGCATGAAGGGCTTGAGCTCGCGACCCATTTCGAGGGCGCTCAGAAGGCGATGGCAGCCCTCGGCGTCGGCACACCGCTGCTTCTTGCCACCATCGCTCTGCAGCTCGGCGCCGGCCTGTCGGTCGCGCTTGGCATCCTGGCGCGGCTCGGCGCGGTAGCGCTCGGCCTGTTCTGCCTGATGACGGCAAGCCTCTTCCACACCAACTTCGCCAGCCAGAACGAGCTCCTGCATTTCGAAAAGGATTTGGCGATCGCAGGCGGCATGTTCATCCTGGCGCTCGCCGGTTCCGGCAGGCTGTCGGTGGATGGGGTGCTGGCCAGATACGGGAAAAGCCTGCCGGTTCGAGGGGCCTTCACAACACGCTGGTGATCCGGCCATCTACCAAGAGCGTCTGTCCCGTCACGAAGCTCGCCGCGTCGGACGCCAGGAAGACCGCTGCACCTGCGAGTTCTTCCACGTCGCCCCAGCGCCGCATCGGCGTGCGGCCGGTGAGCCAGTTCGAGAATGTCTCGGGCTTGGTTCGCATTCGGGAATCTGCTGCAGTGGCTCGGCAGCCAATGGGGGATCAATGCTCAAGTGGGGCGCTATACTCGGCATCGTCGGCTTCCTCGGCGGTTTCGTCGGACCGGTCATCTTAACGCCGGAAGCAAACCAGGGACCGCTGCTCGGCATCTTCATCACCGGCCCGCTCGGTTTCGTCCTCGGCCTCGTCGTGGGCTTCGTCCTGCGGTTGCTGCCTGGCCGCCGCTAGGTCTCCGCAATGCGCTGCTTGTCCTCGGGGCAGCCTTCCAGACCTGGCGGCGATTCCAGCAGAACGAGCATGGCGAGGCGCGTTTAGCAGGGCTGCGGCTGGCGTTGCCGTCGATTGCCTGGCTCTCGGTCAACGCAATGCGGAACGCCTGGCCGTGAGATCTGGGCGGCGGCTCCTTGAACTGGCAAGATGGCCTGACCTACTGATGCGGACGAGGATTGGGCGATGACGTTGCTTCAGTTCCATGTCACCGGCGAACAAATCTCAAACGACGAAACCGAGGAGGTCATTCGCGAGGCGGAGCCGCATCGCGGCCTGGTGCGCTATCGCCCCGACGGCGGTGAGCTGTTCGTTCATGCGCGGCTGAACATGGCGCTCCTGCGGGCGGCCGCCTCGCTGCCGGTCCTGCTCCTGAAGATCACTCCGCGCGCAAACGAATTGACGCCGCGCGACGCCCTGCTGACCCCCAAAGGGTCGGTTCGGAACTACGCCTTCCTCGAAAGGCTTTGCGGGGATCTGGCAACGGCCGGCTGCCCTGCCTGCTACCTGGCAGAGCGGCATGGCGAGGGGCGCCGGGATTTCTATTTCACAACGGAGGATGTCGCTGGTTTCGAGCGGATAGCCCGCGCGGCGGCCGAGGCCTCGGCCTTCCCGCTCGCCATCGAACAGCATTCACTGGCAGCGGTTGCGCCGCTCATTCTTCCTGCCGAGGCGATCGGTGACCTCGGCCTGGAAGTCGCCGCCGACGCCCGCATCCGGCCGACGCGCTTCGAGTTCTGGGGTGCGGAACCGTCCCTCGCAAAGCTGCGCGCCGAGCTCGAAAAGCGCGGCTATCGGTTCCTTGGGCTGGAGACGTTTTCGCGTGAGCTGCGCATGGCGAAGAACGTGCCGATCGATGGTGAGGGCTTCGGAGCGGTGTTGAGGGAGATCGTTCCGTTGGCGCGGTCGCTGCAATGCAGCTATTGCGGCACCGAGACCGTCGAGGGCCACGAACAGTTCCTGCTCACGCGTCCTCTGCCTGAACGTTATGGCGGCGCGCGGCGAGGCGGCTTTTTTCGGCGCCTCTTCGGTGGCTCGTAGGTGCTGCCGGGCAAGCGGCAGCACCGATCTCCATGCCGGTCTCAGCGCTTCGGCCCGAAGCCCGGATACGGATTGAGCGGCACGATTGCCGCGATCTCCATCATGCCGGCTTCGACCAGCGGCAGGGTGGCGAGATGGCCGCGCACTTCCTTGTCGTCGGCCGCCTCGAACATCATGCCGCTGCCGGGGATGTCGCCGCGGTTCCAGATCTGGCGCACCGCGCCCTGCGCATAGAGGATCTTGCGTTGCTCGGACTCATTGGGAAGCAGCGGCGCGAAATCGGCGTCGCTGAACTTCTGGGTGTTGCGGGCGAGAAGGGCAAAGAACTGCATGGCGGTCTCCTTTGTGGCCGATTGATGCGGGAGATATCGCGCCGGCTGGTCAGACTGTCCAAGACTGATTAGGCTAAAGTTCAGACCTGTTAGGACTTGAAGCCAAAGGGGCAAAAAAATGCTCGACCTGCGCCAGGTAAGATATTTCGTCGCCGTCGCCGAGGCGGGCAATGTCGGCCGCGCGGCCGAGCAGCTGCACATCTCGCAATCGCCCTTGAGCCGGCAGATCATGCAGCTCGAAGAACGGATCGGCGTCACGCTCTTCGAGCGGGCGAAGCAGCGCGTCCATCTCAACGCCGAGGGCAGGGCTTTCCTGGCGGAGGCCCGCGCGCTGCTCGCCAATGCCGCGAGGCTGGAGGAGCTCGGCCGCAACCTTGCCAGCGGCGCCGCGGGCAGCCTTGCCATCGGTTATGTCGAGGGCGCGGTGCATGCCGGGCTGATCGCCGTCATGCTCAGGGAATTCCGGCGCGAGCGGCCGGATTTCCATCTGCAATTGCGCAGCCGCCGCACGGCCCAGCAATTCGAAGATCTGCGAAGCCGGGCGCTCGACCTCGGCTTCGTCTATGCGCCAGCGCCGAAGGGCGATCCGGATCTGGAGAGCGTGCTGGTGCGCCGCGAGCCACTTGTGCTGGCGATCCCCGAGGGCGATCCGCTTGCTGGTGCAGCCGACATCCAGCCCAGCCATCTCGACGGCCGTGTCTGGATCACCGTCGTGCGCCAGCCCGACGACACCAACCGCGCGCAGTTTCTCGCGGCCTGCGTCGAGGCCGGCTTCGTGCCCGACATCGCCTATGAGACGGCCGATCCGTTGACTTCGCTCGGCCTTGTCAGTGCCGGCCTCGGCCTGGCCACCGTGCAGGAAAGCCTGCGCGACGCGGTGCCGGCCGGCATCGTCTTTCGCGATATGCCCTGGTTCAAGCGCAGCGTTGAAATCCATCTCGCCTGGCGCCGCAATGATCGGAGGGCGGTGATTGGGGATTTGAGGAAGGCAGTAGGGGAGTAGGGGAGTAGGGGAGTAGGGGAGTAGGGGAGTAGGGGAGTAGGGTGGTGCCTCATCAGCCGGCGGTCACCCACATACTCCCTTACTCCCCTATTGCCTTACTCCCCTACATCTTGTCTATCACCGCCTGCACACCTTCCGTCGGCGCATCCACCGACGAACCCGCCACCATGATGGCGGCGACGATGGCCTCGGGGTCGTTGACCACCAGCGGCTTGACCCTATGTGCGGTGTGGATGAAGCCTTCGCCCGACATGTGCTCGATGAGCGAGAGCATTGGGTCCCAGAAACCCTTGATGTTGGCGAACACGATTGGCTTGCGGTGATGCCCGAGCTGTGCCCAGGTCATGATCTCGACGATCTCCTCGACCGTGCCGATGCCGCCCGGCAGCGCCACGAAGGCATCGGATTTCTCGAACATCCTGTGCTTGCGCTCGTGCATGTTGTCGGTGATCAGAAGCTCGTCGAGCTTGTCGAGGGCGGTCTCGGTCGCCTCGCGGTTGATCAGGAAGCGCGGGATGATGCCGGTCACCTTGCCGCCGGCCTTGAGCGCGCCTTCGGCGACTGCGCCCATGATCCCCTTGGTGCCGCCGCCATAGATCAGGCGCAGACCGGATTTCGCCAGCGAGCGGCCGAGCAGATGGCCGGCCTTGACATAGGCCTCGTCGCGGCCCGGAGACGAACCGCAATAGACGCAGACGGATCGAATCGTGTTCATGGCAATGATTGGTGATGGGGACGGTTGGCGCGGTCAAGCCCAGGGACGGGCTTTTTCTTGTGAGCTTGCCGAAAACACGCTAGACCGGCGTTAGGTGGCTAAGGGGGCAGTAAAAGATTATGGCTATCAATCCTTCCAAGGCGTTTTTGTTCGCGGCGGGCGGCGTTGCCGTCGTCGCGGCGGTCGCCTACGGGTCGGGCGCGCTCGACCCCTACATCAACAAAGACAAGCCGGCACAGGTCGCGGCACTTCCGCAAGCGGACACGAAGCCGGCGGAATCCAACAGCACGTCCACCGAGGCGCGCCTGCCGCAGGCGCCGGCCAACACGATGGCCCCGGCCAACAAGATGGCGCCCGCCAACAATGCAATAGCCCCGGCCAACGACGCGACGGCCCCGGCGGCATCCGCGCCGGCCGCCCAGGCGCCCGCCGCCGGTCCGATATTGCCGACCTTCGACGTCGTGCGTGTCGAAGGCGATGGCTCGATCGTGGTGGCCGGCAATGCCGCGCCCAACGCCAAGGTCGAGATACTGAACGGCGGGACGGTGCTCGGCTCGACCGATGCCGGCCCCGACGGCGCCTTCGCCATCGTGCTCGACGATCCGCTGAAGCCGGGCGACTACACGATCACGCTGCGCGCCACCGCCGGCGGCGTCACCGTCGCCTCGGCGCAGACCGCCGTCGTCTCGGTGCCGCAGAGCCCGACCGGCCAGGTGCTGGCGATGGTCGAGGAGCCGGGCAAGCCGTCCGAACTGATCACCGTTCCGCAGCCGGAGGCCAAACCGGCCGCGCCGGCCGCCGGCCAGCCTGCCGCTCAGGCGCCGGCTGGTGGCGCAACAGCGCCGGCGGCGTCCACCGCGGCGCCAGCCACTCAGGCCCCGGCCGCCACCGGCCAGGCTTCCGCCCCGGCAACGCCGGCGCCCGCGGCCGCCGCGGGCGAACCCAAGATTGCCGTCGAGGCAGTCGAGATCGACGGCAGCAAGATCTACGTTGCCGGCACGGCCGATCCCGGCCGCAAGGTCCGAGCCTATGCCGACGACATGCTGCTCGGCGAGGCCAAGACCTCGCCCGATGGCCATTTCCTGATCGAGGCGAAGCGCGACATACCCGTCGGCAACTACACCATCCATGTCGACGGCCTTGCCGATGACGGCGTGAAGGTCGTCGCCCGCGCCGCCGTGCCGTTCGAGCGCGAGCCAGGCGAGTCGATCGCCGCCGTCGCGCCCAATGAGGCCAAGCCCGCCGGGGCCAAGCCTGCCGCCGAGGCGCCGGCCAAGGTCGCGGAAGCGACACCTTCGGCCGGTGCGGCCGAGACGGTCGCGCCCAAACTCGAGCATGCCGACGGCTCCGTCATCATCCGCCGCAACGATACGCTCTGGCGCATCTCGCGGCGGGTCTATGGCCACGGCACGCGCTTCTCGACCATCTACCTCGCCAATCAGGACCAGATCCGCGATCCCGATCGCATCTGGCCCGGCCAGGTCTTCAAGGTCCCCGGCAAGTCGAAGGAAGGCGAGCCTGCCGATATGAAGGCCATGGGCGACCAGATGACCATGCCGAAGACGGAGTAGGGCGCCAATCTCCCCTCTCGAGGGGGAGATGGCCGGCAGGCCAGAGGGGGTCCTCGCGCGTGGAGCGCCGGCATCCTCTGCGACAGGCGATCTCGGCGATCTATGTGAGACGACCCCTCTGTCGCCTTCGGCGACATCTCCCCTCAAGGGGGGAGATTACCGGTGCTACCCGTCCGCCTAGCTTGCCCTCCCATCGCTCATCGTCTATCGCCGATGAACGATGATCGAATCCCTGTCTGAAAACCGCGCGCTCGACAGCCGCGCCATCGCCGCGCGGTTTGCCGCACTCTCGCATCCCGCGCGCATCGAGATCCTGAGGCATCTATCGGCCAGCCGCTGCTGCTCCTGCCGCGAGGTGGTCGACCATCTCGACCTCGCACAGTCGACCGTTTCGCAACATCTGAAGATCCTGGTCGAGGCGGGGCTGGTCCGCTTCGAGCCCGACCGCCAGCGCTCGCGCTATGCGGTCGACCACGCCGCGCTCGCCGGCGTTTCCGGCTTGCTCGATCAACTCGTCAACTCCTGCTGCTTCAGCCGCTGACCCTCTCACCCAAAAGGCAAGACTAGTGGCCGACAAGACCGTCTCCGCCGAATCCGGCACCCTCACCACACTGCGCAATCTGTGGCCCTATATGTGGCCGGCCGACCGCGCCGACTTGAGAGCCCGCGTCACCTGGGCGACGCTGCTGCTGGTCGTCGCCAAGCTCACGCTGGTCGCCGGTCCCTATTTCTTCAAATGGGCGACCGATGCGCTCGCCCACGGCTCGAAGACGCCGCCGCCGCTGCCTGCCTTCATGCTGGCGCCGGTGATGCTGGTCGTCGCCTACAATGTGCTCAGGCTGGTGCAGCTCGGCTTCAACCAGCTGCGCGACGCGCTGTTTGCCCGCGTCGGCCAATATGCGGTGCGCCAGCTCGCCTTCCGCACCTTCGTGCATATGCATCAGCTGTCGCTGCGCTTCCATCTCGAGCGCCGCACCGGCGGCCTGTCGCGCATCATCGAGCGCGGCACCAAGGGCATCGAGACGATCGTGCGCTTCGTCATGCTGAACACGGCGCCGACCATCCTCGAATTCGCGCTCACCGCAGGCATCTTCGCCTACACCTATGGCTGGAAATATGTGGCCGTGGTGGCGGTCACCGTGTGGATCTATGTCTGGTTCACGGTCAAGGCCAGCGATTGGCGCATCTCGATCCGCCGCGACATGAACGACAGCGACACCGACGCCAACACCAAGGCGATCGACTCGCTTCTGAATTTCGAGACGGTCAAATATTTCACCAACGAGCGCATGGAGGCCGAGCGCTTCGACCGCTCGATGGCGCGCTACGAGATTGCGGCCACGAAGACCTGGACGTCGCTCGGCTGGCTGAACTTCGGCCAGGGCTTCATCTTCGGTCTCGGCACCGTCATCGTCATGTGCATGTCGGCGCTGGAGGTGCAGGCGGGCACGCAGTCGGTCGGCGATTTCGTCTTCATCAACACCATGCTGATGCAGCTTTCGGTCCCGCTCAACTTCATCGGTTTCATCTACCGCGAGATCCGGCAAGGCTTGACCGATATCGAACACATGTTCGACCTGCTCGACGTGCCGCAGGAGATCGTCGACAAGCCGGACGCCAGGCCGCTTAAGGTCGGCCCCGGCAAGGTCGAATTCCGCGATGTGCACTTCTCCTATGATCCGAACCGCAAGATCCTGAAAGGCGTCTCCTTCGAGGTGCCGGCGGGCAAGACGGTGGCGATCGTCGGTCCTTCGGGCGCCGGCAAGTCGACCATCTCCAGACTGCTCTTCCGTTTCTACGACGTCCAGGGCGGCCAGGTGCTGATCGACGGCCAGGACATCCGCGATGTCACGCAGGAAAGCCTGCGCGCCGTGCTCGGCATGGTGCCGCAGGACACGGTGCTCTTCAACGACACCATCGCCTACAATATCCGCTACGGCCGGGTCGGCGCCAGCGAGGAGGAGGTGCGCAAGGCCGCCGAGCTCGCCCAGATCGGGCCGTTCATCGCCAAGCTGCCCGAAGGTTATCGCTCGATGGTCGGCGAGCGCGGCCTGAAGCTGTCGGGCGGCGAGAAGCAGCGCGTCGCGATCGCCCGCACCATCCTGAAAGCCCCGCCGATCCTGATGCTCGACGAGGCGACCTCGGCGCTCGACACCCAGACCGAGCAGGAGATCCAGGCGGCGCTCGACCTCGTCAGCAAGGGCCGCACCACCATCGTCATCGCCCACCGCCTGTCGACGGTGATCTCGGCCGACGAGATCATCGTGCTCAAGGATGGCCAGATCGCCGAGCGCGGCACCCATGCGGCGCTGCTCGCCAGGCACGGCCTCTACGCCTCGATGTGGGACCGCCAGCGCGAGGCCACCGAAGCCGAGGAGCGCCTGCGCATCGCCCGCGAAGGCGACGAGCTGGGGGTCGTGGTGCGGCGGAGGACGTCGGAGGTGAGCTAGCGCCTCTTCCTTCTCCCCTTGTGGGAGAAGGTGGATCGGCGCGCAGCGCCGAGACGGTTGAGGGGTGTTCCAGGGGACACCGGCGTCTCACTCCGCTGGAGCACCCCTCATCCGACCGAGCTTCGCTCGGCCACCTTCTCCCACAAGGGGAGAAGGGAAAGTCGGCGCAAGAAATTCCCCTTGACCTCAACCTAGCTTGAGCTTGCAAACCGTCTCCGAGCCCCTGCGAAGCAAGCCTTCCAAGAACGGAGACAGATCGAAATGAGCAATAAGAATCAACGCGATGGCAGCGTCTTTCGGGTCGACAAGTTCGTCGTCCCGGCGTCGGCGCGCGACGAAATCCTGAGCAAGGTCTTCATGACGCACGAGCTACTGCGCCAGCAGGAAGGCTTCGTGCAGGATTTCCTGCTCGAGCAGTTTTCAGGCCCGGGCGAATTCAACATCGTCACCATGGTCGAATGGGAAAGCCAGGCCGCGGTCGACAAGGTGGTGCCGATCGTCAAGGCGGCCCACGAGCGCATCGCCTTCAGCCCGCAGGAAACGATCGCCCGCCTCGGTGTCAAGGCCGACATCGCCAACTATCAGCGCGTGCCGGAGGTGTAGGACGGCCAGCCCGCGCCGGGCGCAGACGCGGCGACGCCAAGCACCTGGCCGGTGCGGGCGTCGCTGACCATGTTCTCGAAGCCGCGCCATTCGGCGGCGGCGATGAACAGCGTCCTGCCGTCGGCACCGCCCAGCATGCAGGCAAAGCAGCCCCGATCGACCTCGATCCTATCGATTTTCGCACCGCCCTCGCGCACCCTGATGCAGTGCCGGTTTGGCACGTCCGCATACCAGACGCAGCCCTCGGCATCGAGGCAAATGCCGTCCGGATAGTCGTTGCCGAGATCGGCCCAGACGCGCCGGTTGGAGAGGCTCCCGTCCTCGCCGATATCGAAAGCAGTCAGCCGCCTGGCG
This sequence comes from Mesorhizobium sp. WSM4906, assembly GCF_029674625.1. Taxonomy (NCBI): domain Bacteria; kingdom Pseudomonadati; phylum Pseudomonadota; class Alphaproteobacteria; order Hyphomicrobiales; family Phyllobacteriaceae; genus Mesorhizobium; species Mesorhizobium sp. WSM4906. The sequence continues at coordinate 5,459,674 of NZ_CP121355.1, read as the reverse complement.
TGGGATTCGGCGACGATCAGCGTTTTGTTGTCGGGCGTCACCGCCATGCCGTTGGCGAAGGCGATGTTCGCTGCGACCTGCCGCACCGCGCCGTCTGGCCTGACCAGCACGATGGTGCCCGGTCCGAAATGCGCGCCCGGTGCGGGAACTGGTCCGCCGCCGTTGACATAGACATTGCCGCGCCCATCGACGACGATCTCGTTCCACGGATTTTTCGACAGTTGCCTGAGATCGGCATGAGTGACGAGTGTTCCGTCTGCTTCCTGCCTAAGCAGAACGCCCTCTCGTCCGGAGACCGCGAGCAGCCGCCCGTCGGGCAGCCAGTCGATCGAATAGGGCAGAACGGCCGGCACCGTGAGCATGACCTCGCTCTTGCCGTCTTCGTCGACGGAGACAATCTCGCCGGTGCCCCAGTTGCAGAGCCAGAGCCGCCCGTCATGCCAGCGCGGGGACTCGCCGAAGGCAAGGCCCTCCGTGATGACCTTTGCTTTCCCGGCGGCGGATTTCGGCGACGGCATTGGCTGGCTCCTTGGGCACGTTGTCTAGCCAAGGACGGATGAGAGGACCGCGTTCCGACAGCCGGCGATGAAAGTCATGGCCATGAGCCGCGCCACCCGCCCGCCCATCCTCCCCCCATTGTTGCGTTGCGGGGAGGGGGGCTTTCGGCTATTGAGGCCGGACCTGAAACAGGGACCGCCCCAGCCCTATGACGCTTCTCGACACGATCAAGAATACGTTCGTTCCGATCCATCGCGAGGGCTATCCCTTCATCGCCGCCTTCGGCGCGGCCACGCTGTTCCTCGGCTATTTCTCCTCGATCCTGTTCTGGGTCGGGCTGATCCTCACCGGTTGGTGCATCTATTTCTACCGTGATCCCGAGCGCGTCACGCCGGTCGACGACCGGCTGGTGGTGAGCCCGGCCGACGGCGTGATCTCGGCGGTCGGCCCGGCCGTGCCGCCGAGCGAGCTTGGCCTGGGTTCCAGCGAGATGACCCGCATCTCGGTGTTCATGAATGTCTTTTCCTGCCACATCAACCGCGCGCCGGTGCGCGGCAGGATCACGCGCATCGAGCATCGTCCCGGCAAATTCCTCAATGCCGAGCTCGACAAGGCAAGCTCCGAGAACGAACGCAACGGTCTGGTCATCGACAGCCCCAACGGCACGATCGCCGCGGTGCAGATCGCCGGACTGGTGGCGCGCCGCATCGTCTGCTGGGCCGAGCAGGGCGGCTCTATCGGCACTGGCGAGCGTTTCGGGCTGATCCGCTTCGGCTCGCGCGTCGACGTCTTCCTGCCGGTGAGCGCCGTGCCGCGCGTCGCCGTCGGCCAGACGGCGGTGGGTGGCGAGACGGTGCTTGCCGAATTCGGCGGCATCGCCGTGACGCCGTTGGTCAGGGTTTCCTGAACGGTGGGCGCGCCCTTCAAGAAATTCGAAGCCCACGCCAGCGGCGGCCCGCGCATCCGCGAGATTCCGATGCGTATGGTGCTGCCCAATCTGGTGACCGTGCTTGCCATCTGCGCCGGCCTGTCCGGCATCCGCTTCGCCTTCGAGGACCGTTTCGAGCCGGCCGTGGTCATGGTGCTCCTCGCCGCCTTTCTCGACGGCATCGACGGGCGCCTCGCCCGCATGTTGAAGGCGACCTCGAAATTCGGCGCGCAGATGGATTCGCTGGCCGATATCGTCAATTTCGGCGTGGCGCCGGCCTTGGTGCTCTATGCCTTCCTGCTCGATCGCGCCGGCTCGCCGGGCTGGATCGCGGCGCTCCTCTTCACCATCGCCTGCGGCATGCGGCTCGCCCGCTTCAACGTGCTTGCCGACGACACCGACCAGCCGGCGTGGCAGACCGAATATTTCGTCGGCGTCCCGGCGCCGGCCGGGGCGGTTCTCGTCATGCTGCCGCTCTATCTCTATTTCCTGCGGCTCGGCCTGGAGCCTAGCCGGCCCGCGGCCTTTGTCGCCACCGGCTTCACCGTGCTCGTCGCGTTCCTCTTGGTCAGCAGGCTGCCGGTCTATTCGGGCAAGAGCGTCAAGGTGCCGGGCGACAGGGTGCTGCCGGTGATCCTCGGCGTCGTGCTCTACATCCTGCTGCTGATGGCCTATCCCTGGTACACGCTGACAGCGTCGGTCGCGGGCTATCTCCTGTTCCTGCCGTTCTCGGTCCGCGCCTATTCGAAGCGGGCCATGCGCGAAGGCGAGAAGGTTCCGCCTTCCGACATCGGGTAGCATCCTCGCCATCCTAGGGTGTGCGCGCGTCGCTGCGCTCCTTGCTTCGCCTTAGGATGACGAACCAACCTACGCCGCCACACCCAACCCCAGCCGGTCGATCGCCAGCTTGCGCGCCGAAACATAATCCGTCTTGCCGGAACCCAGCACCGGGATTTCTTCCACCTTGATGATGTCGTTCGGCACCATCAGCTCCGCCGCGCCCGCCTTCTTGCCGAACTGACGCAGCTCCTCCGCGCTGGCGTCATCGGCCGTGGTGACCAGCACGATGCGTTCGCCGCGCCGCTTGTCGGGCACCGCCACCGCCGCGTGGCGCTCCTCAGGCCACAGCGACTGCACCAGCATCTCGACGGCGCCCAGCGACACCATCTCGCCGGCGATCTTGGCGAAGCGCTTTGCCCGCCCGCGAATGGTGATGAAGCCGTCGCGGTCGACCGAGACGATGTCGCCGGTGTCGTGCCAGCCTTCGAGTGGTTGTAATTCGCCGGGGCGGTCGGCGGTCATGTAACCCATCATCATGTTCGGCCCGTCGAGCCACAGCCGGCCGGCGTCGCTGATGCCCTCGACCGGCTCGAGCTTCATGCGGATCGCCGGCAGCAGCCGCCCGACCGTGCCGTCGCGATTGTGTATAGCGGTGTTCACCGCCACAACAGGCGCCGCCTCGGTCAGCCCGAAGCCTTCGATGATCGAAGCCTGGAAGCGGTCGCGGTAGACGCGCCTCGTCTCCGGCTTCACCGCCTCGGCGCCGGCCACCACGAAGCGCAGGCTGGAGAAGTCGCCGTCCTTGGCGGTGCGGGCATAGTTGGCAAGGAAAGTGTCGGTGCCGAACATGACGGTCGGCTTCACCTTGCGCGCGATCTCCGGAATGATCTTGTAGTGCAGCGGCGAGGGATAGAGGAACAGCTTCACCCCGGTCACCAGCGGCAGGATCGTGCCGCCGGTCAGCCCGAAGGAGTGGAACACCGGCAGCACGTTGAGCAGGATGTCGGACGGCGAGATCGTGACGCGCGCCTCGGCCTGCATGGCGTTGGCGTAAAGATTGCGGTGCGACAGCACCACCGCCTTCGGCGTGCCTTCCGAGCCCGAGGTGAACAGGATCACGGCCGGTTTCGACGCCTGCTGCCGCTGCAGCGGGACGCGCCAGAACAGCGCCGCCGCGACCTTGTCCAATGTCGTCACGCTTTCGCGCACGTCCTCGAGCCAGAGCATCTTCGCGCCGCCCGCCTCTGCGGCGGCGATGATGTCGTCGATGCCGGCCTTTTCGATGAACGCGCGTGACGAGACCACGGTACGGATCACCGCGGTGCGGATCGCCGCCGTCACGCTCGCCGGGCCGGCGGTGTAGTTGATCATCGCGGCGACTCTGGCTGCCGATACCAAACCGACGAAGGACAGCACAACGCCATTGGCGTTGGGCAAGAGCAGGCCGACCGCCTCGCCGGGCGCCGTCACCGCCTCGAAGCGGCGGCCGAGCACACGCGCGCCGATGAACATCTTGCGATAGCTGAGCGCGCCCGAGATGACGTCCTCGATGATCGGATGCGAAGCGCCGACGCGATCCGCCGCATCGCGCATGCCGAGGAACAAGCCGCGGTCGAGATTGGTGCCGTAGAGCCGCGCTTCGGCGAAACGGTCGAACAGCGCGTTGGTGTTGGAGGCCATGTCGGGATTGCGGGCCACCAGCTCGGCGATGGTCATCGGTTCCAGCACGCTGAGCGACAGGCGCGGGAACCAGTGGCGCGGCGCCTTGTCCTTCGGCGTCAGCGACACAGGCAGATCGCGCGAACCGGCGACGAAGATCGGCACGATGCGGGCGTCCGCCTGCATGGCGATGCGGGTGATGGCGCGGAACAGCCGGAACGACTTGGTGTCGGGCTCGACCGTGTCTGGCAGATAGACGGCAAGCCGGCCCTTGCCTTTGAGCACGCGCACCAGCCGGCGGCTGACGAAGACATGCTCGGCGTTGAAGGCGATGGTGCGGCCAAGCTCGCGCCACGGCTCCAGCCATGGCGAGCGCGCCGAGGCATCGTCCAGAATGTGCAGCGCGTCGTCCGGAAGCAGCGACAGCATCAGCGCCGGCTCGATCCGTGACTGGTGCGAGACGACATAGATGACCGGCGTCCGCGCATTGCGGGCGATGCGGATGCGATCGTCGGCAATGCGATAAGCAAGCTTGAACGGCACGTAGAGCAGCGCCTGGGTGAAGCGCAGGTCGAGCCGGAACGTCTCGATCACGCCGATCAAAAGCCAGGCGAAGACAAGGCCGGCAAGCAGCGCCAATGTCAGGATCATGCCGCTCTCTCCCAACGTCCTCCAGGGCGCGGCTCTTGGCGACCGCTTCGACGACAGAGGGTAGCGGAAGTGGGGGGAAGGTCAATGTGGAGGTGGCGCGGCGTCCCCTTCTCCCCTTGTGGGAGAAGGTGGATCGGCGCGCAGCGCCGAGACGGATGAGGGGTCTTGGAAGGAATGAGGCGTCGGAAAGTTCAATGCTTTTAGGTATTTAAACTTGCGACGTCTCACTCCGTCCAACACCCCTCATCCGACCGAGCTTCGCTCGGCCACCTTCTCCCACAGGGGGAGAAGGGGAGCGCCGGCGCTACGCCGCCTTCAGCCTCGCGCTGATGAACCGGAACTCTTGGCTCTTGCCGCCGAAGCCGTAGCCCGCCGCCGGCACCTCGTGCACCAGCGCGTAGCTTTCCTCATGCACGCCGCCGAGCAGGCGGCCGAAGGCGTCGAAGACCGCCTTGAGATAGGCTTCGAGCTCCAGCTTGGTGTTGGTGCCGTCTACCACTTTTATGTCGAGCCAGAAGCTGTTGGCCCCATGCTCGGCCAGCGACCTGCCGCCGGCGAACCAGTGCTGCGGATCGATGTAGTTCACCGCGACCGCAGTGATGGTCGGGTCCTTGCGCAGATGCGTGGCCGTAATCCCGGTGATGTCCTTCGCGATTGCGGCGGAAAGCTTTGCGTCCGGCTTGCCGGTGACGCTGACATTGATGATCGGCATTTTTCTCTCCTTCGGATTTTGGCGTCGCGCATTCGATGGAAGGACCATGCCACTATCTACGTATCAACAAAATCGAATTGTTTTGGATATATACTTCGGTAATATCGAAGTATGGAAACGCTCGATCCCGATCTGCTCAAAACCTTCCTCGCCTTCGTCGATGGCGGCTCGCTGGCCAGGGCGGCGTCCGCTGTCGGCCGTTCGCCGTCCGCGGTGACGGCGCAGATGCAGCGACTGGAAGAAATCGTCGGCGAGCCGCTGCTCGTCGTGCAGGGCAGGGGGCGCGGCCTGACGCCGGCCGGCGAAGACCTTGTCGGCCATGCGCGGCGTATCCTTGCCGTCCACACCGAGGCCTGGCTGGCGCTGAAAGGGGCGCGAGCCGGCGGCCGCATCGCCATCGGCACGACGCAGGACTTTGCCGATCACGGCTTGCCGGAGCTGCTCAGGGCCTTTGCCGCCAGCCACCCGCGGGTCAGGATCGAGCTGCGCGTCGGCCGCTCCCTGGAGCTCGGGTCGGCGTTGCAGGCAGGCCAGCTCGACCTCGGGATCACCATGCGCCATGCCCCATCGCCGGATGAAGTTGCGTTGATCAGCGAGCCGATGCTGTGGCTCTGCTCGGAAAAAGGCTTGGCGACGCGGCAGGAGGCGGTGCCGCTGGCGCTGCTCGACCCGTATTGCGGCTTCAGGGAGGCCGCGCTCAATACGCTCGACGCCGCCCACCGGCGCTATCGCATCGCCGCCGGCAGCGCCAGCCTTGCCGGCCTGCGCACCGCGGTCAATGCCGGCGTCGCGCTGACCCTGCGCACACAGCGCTTTGCCCATTCTGGCATCGTCGAGGCGCCGCGCGAGCTCGGCCTGCCGCCGGTGCCGGTCGCCAGCTTCGCCATCCGGCTCGGCCGGGAGGCCGACCGGCCGGCGCGCGATCTGGCCGAGCTTCTCGCCGGCGGCCTGGCATTGCCGGCCTGAAGGCGCTTGCGCTTTCCAAAGAAAAAGCCGACCTTTTTGCGGGTCGGCTTCTAGTCGGACGGGTCGAGGGGTTTGGGGGGACTTGGGGGGTGACCCGTCGATCTAACAATGCCTGAGTCTGATGATGGTTCCGTGACCGCGAAAATAATTTTTAGGAACGCGCCGATTTCGCCTTCATCCAGTCGCGCCCGGCATGCGCGAAGATAGCGCAAAGCACGATGGCGCCGCCGATGATGCTGGCGATCGGCGGGATTTCGCCGAGGAACAGCAAGGCGAAGAGGATGGCGAAGGGTACCTCCGCCGAGCCGAGCAGGCCGGCTTCGGCGGCGGGGATGAGCCGCGAGCCTTCCGTCCACAGGATCGAGGCCAACGCGAAGGAGCAGCCGAAGGTGGCGAGCAGCACCACGTCGCGGGTCGACACGGCAAGCGGATCGGTGACGAACCAGCCGAGCACGAAGAGCAGGAAGGCGGACACCGCGCCGGCCCAGACGACGGGCGTATCGCGGAAGGCGCGCACCATGATCATGTAAAGCGCGCTGCCGGTGGTCATCAAAAGCGCCAGCCCGTCGCCGAACAGATGGCCGCTGCCGAGGCCGCCGCCCACCATGATGGCGACGCCGCAGAGCGACACGGCCGCCGCCAGCATCGTCTGCAGCCGGAATTTTTCCCGCACCAGCAGGAAAGAAAGCAGTGCCGCGATGAAGGGCGAGGTCGCATAGATGACCGCCACGTTGGCGACATAGGTGAACTTGAAGGCCGAGATGAAGGCGATGCTTGCCGCGGCGCCTTCGACCGCCAGCAGCCAGCCGCGCCAGCCGAGCCGCAGACTCTCGCGCCCGCCCGAGCGGCGCCGCCGCCACAGCACATAAAGGGTGATCAGGATCGAGCCGAAGAAACCGCGCCAGCAGGTGATGGTCAGCGGATCGGCGTGGATCGACTTGGTCAGCACGCCGGTGAGCGCGAAGGCGACGGCCGACGCCGAGACCAGCGCGATGCCGAGCGTACGCTCGGCGGCAGTATCTGCGATGCCGCCCTCGGCGAGCTTTTCCGGCATGTCGAGCGTATCCGTCATGGCACCAGACTATTTCGTTGCTGCTGACAGCTTTCTGTCATGAGCCCTAAATGCGTTTGCGGAAATGCTCGTTGACGACGATCACCAGCCCGGCGCCGATGATCAAGGCCGCGCCCATGAACACTTGCGCGCGCGGCACGTCGCCCCAGATGGCGAAACCCAGCGCGAAGGCCCAGACCAGCGAGGTGTACTCGAAAGGCGCCACGATCGACACCGGTGCCCGCTTCATGCCCTCGAAGAGCAAGTATTGCGCGACGCCGCCGAGCGCGCCGACGCTGGCGAGAAGCACGAGCTGCAGCCCGTCGGGCATGCGCCACCAGATCAGCGCCGGCACCGCCGAAAACAGCAGGAAGTAGAAATTGTTGAGCACCAGCTGGATCATGGTGCGCTCCTGCATCGCCGTCTTGCGCAGGAGCACCACGGCAATGCCCCACAAGACGGCCGCCGCCAGCACCAGCATCACCGGCATCGACAGGCCGAGACGCGTCGGGTCGCAGGCGACGAAGACGCCGGCGAAGCCGATGAACACCGCGACCCAGCGCAGCAGCGGCACGGTCTCGCCCAGGATCACCACCGACAAAACGGTGACGATGATCGGCGCGGCGTAATAGATGGTGGTGAGCTCGGCGAGCTGCAGCGAGCGCGCGGCGTCGTAGTAGCAAAGCCAGGCGGCGAGCGTGAAAGCGCTGCGCACCAGCATCGGCCGCACGATGGGCGAGCTTGCGGTGTCGGCGAACAGCTTCCGCCCGCCGATCGCGCCGCAGGCGGCAAGGATGGTGATCGAGCGGAAGAACATGATCTGCCACACCGTCATGCCGGCGACGAGCAGCTTGATCGAGGCGTCCTGCGCCGAAAACAGGAAATAGGCGCCGGCAGTGATCAGGATGCCGGCCAGCACCCTTTCGCGGCTTTCGAGGACGACGACATCGACCATGTGTATCGGTTGCTTGCACGAAGGCGGCTCCGCCCCAACGGACCGCTGCGCCAGCTATACGGGCGAAAGCAAATGCCGCGCTGCTCCAGCAGAGCGCTAGCGTTGGGGCAGGGTCCGCAGGGTAGACTGGTCAGGCGCTCAGAGACTGTTTCGAAATTCGCTCGCGCGAGTCATATGGTGGTGTTTTCGAGAACCGTAGCGCAGCGGACATTTGGTCCGTGAGCAACGGAAGCGCAAACGACATCAGATGGCCGCCGGAGTAGAATTTCCAAACAGTCTCTCACTGCGTCGCCTGGTAGAGCTCCGAGGCGGCCTCCTTCAGCGCGCGCCTTCCATCCGGCCTGAAATACATCATGTGGCCGCCCTCGACGACGTCGAGGCGGATCGGCTTTGCGTCGGTGAGCGAAGGGATCTGGTTCACCAGGTAGCGCGTGGCGAGATAGGGCGTGACGAGGTCGGTATAGCCGTTGACGATGACGACCCCGAGCGAAGGGTTGAGCGAGCGCGCCCGCTGCAGGTCGTTCATCACCCCGGCATAGCCTTGCCCCGAATTGCCGTAGTCCCAGTTGCGGCTGACTTCGCCGTTGAGCAGCCGGTAGCTGACGTCGGTGCGGTAGTTCAGTTCGTCGCGCGCATAGGCGACGAAGGCCGAGGTCAGCACCGGCACGCTGCGGTCGAGCACCGGATCGGGGCCGGCGATGTGGGCGCTTTCCGGCGCGATGTCGCTGGTCGCGACCATGGCATCGTAAGGGCTGAGCACCTTGCCCTTGGCGCGTTGGAACTCGCGGGCGAAGAGGCCGGTCGGGACGCGGGCGAAATTGCGCTGCACAAGGTCGAGCGGCAGGCCGGTGATCTCCGCCACGCGCCCGCTGGCGAGCTTTCCGCCTTGCTCCAGCCCACTGGTGAGCGCCGTCAGATAGTCGCCAAGCGCGTAGTGCTCGACCTCCGCCAGCCTGTCGCGCAACGCCTCGCCGCTGACGCCGTCGGCGCGCAGCCGGGTCGCCGCAAGCGAAGGCAGTTCCAGCGCCCAATGCAGCTGGTCGAACTGGTCCGGCCGCACCAGCATGAACTCCAGGGCCGGCGAGATCAGCACGATGCCGCTCGGGCTCAAGCCGACATCCTCCTGCAGCGTCCTGGCAAGCAGCGCTGCGCGAAAGCCGCCATAGCTCTCGCCGGCGAGGAAGAGCGGCGAAGCGGTGCGGCCGTTTTGCCCGAGATAGAGCCGAATGAAGGCGCCGACTGAGCTGGCGTCCTGGTCGACGCCCCAGAACGCTTTGGTGTCCTGGCCCGGCGCCTCGCGGCTGTAGCCGGTGCCGACCGGATCGACGAAGACGAGATCGCTCATGTCGAGCCAGCTGTCCGGATTGTCGATCAGCTTTTGCGGCGGCGGCAGGAATTCGCCGTCGGGGGCGGTCGCGAGGACGCGCGGGCCGAGCGCGCCGAGATGCAGATAGGCCGAAGCCGCGCCAGGCCCGCCGTTGAAGACGAATGTGATCGGCCGCTCCTTCGCCGGGGCGGGCGATTGCTGCGTGTAGGCGACATAGAAAATCTCGGCGGTGACCTCGCCCTTGCCGGACAGCAGCGACAGCGTGCCGGCCTTGGCCTGGTAATCGAGCTTGCGCCCGCCAAGGGTGAGCGAATGTTCGGTCACCTGCGGCGGCGGCAGAAGCGACAGCACGCCGCCGGCCGGCGCCGGCCGTTCAGGTGTTTGGGCGGCGACCGGCTGCGCGAAGGCTGTGAGCGCGAGGAGGACGAGGGAGACGAGCTTCAACTTGGACCGCATGAGACCTCCGCGCGAACGACCTCCGCAAAGGTATGGCCGGAGCGGGCGAAGTCAAAGGGGATTGCCGGCAGCTTTCGCGCCACGTTCACTCCCGAGGCGCCGGAGATTGGCGAAAGCGGGCATGACAGCTGATCTCCCCCCAAGTGGGGAGATGTCCGGTGCACTCTCCGCAGCTGCTGCGGAGGACGGGAGGCGCTATCCCGCCAGCCTTTTGGCTATTTGACGACGTTAACTTTGGCCGGCGAAGTCCGGCTCCCCAAACGCCCTCTCCAGCGCCGCGACATCGATCTTCACCATCCCGAGCATCGCCTCGGTGGCGCGTTTGGCGCGCTCGCGGTCGGGATGCGCGGCCATGTCGCCGAGGATTTTCGGCACGATCTGCCACGACAGGCCCCAGCGGTCTTTCAGCCAGCCGCATTGCTCGGGCTTGCCGCCGTCATCGAGAAAGGCGTCCCAGATCCGGTCGATCTCGGCCTGGCTCTCCAGTTCGACGAGGATCGAGAAGGAATGGTTGAACGGATCGAGCGGACCGGCTTCGAGCGCGATGAAATTCTGGTCGTCGAGCACGAATTCGATGATCTTGACGCTGCCGGCGGGGCCGCTCGGATTGTCGGCCGCCACGTCCGTCATGCGGCCGATCGCCGAATTGGGAATGGTGGAGACATAGAACTCCACCGCTTGCCGCGCGTCCTTTTCGAACCACAGATGCGAGGTCACCTTGGCCATCATGGATCTCCTTCCTGTCTGACAACGGCCGAAGGACGTTCGAGTTTCGTCCGATCCGACGGCGGCGTGCCGAATGGTGACTCGGATCGCCAGCGCCTCGTTCCTTTGCCGACAGCATACCAAGATTTGCCCATGCACCCTCGGACAATGCTATCAACCAACAAAAGACCATTGAAAGGACAGGAAGATGGACGCGACCGCACTCAAGGCCATGCAGGCGCCGCTGAAGGAGGCCTATCGCGAAGATGCCGCCAGGGCGCTGATCACGCTCAGGGCGCGAGGCAGCCTCGACGACCAGTCGATCGCCTGCAAGGTGGAGACGGGCAGGGCGCTTGCGGTTGCCGGTCTTCATCCGGCCACCGGTGGGTCGGGCCTGGAGCTCTGCTCCGGCGACATGCTGCTCGAAGCGCTGGTCGCCTGCGCCGGCGTGACGCTGAAGGCGGTGGCGACGGCGCTGGAGTTCAAGCTCGGCAACGCCACTGTCGAGGCCGAGGGCGACCTCGATTTTCGCGGCACGCTGGGCGTCGCCCGCGACGCGCCGGTCGGCTTTCGCGAGATCCGGCTGAAATTCCACCTCGATACCGACGAGCCGCAGGAGCGCATCGAGTCGCTCTTGAAGCTCACCGAGCGCTACTGCGTGGTGTTCCAGACGATCAACAGCAAGCCTGTGCTGTCGGTGAGCGCACGGCGTTGACGCACGACATTGACGCTGCTGATCTCCTCCCAAGTGGGGGAGATGCCCGGCAGGCAGAGGGGGCGCTGTCCCGCTGGCGTTTCGGCATTTGGTTCTGAGGCGCCCCATCGCTTCGTCATCCTCGGGCTTGACCCCATAGGCGCTAACTTAGCAATCGATGTGCGATGGCGCGTCGTCGTCGGGGTGGTTCGCGCAAGCGGTGGAGCAGCATGTCGAGGGAGATCAACCTGGTAGGCCCCAGTAATACAGCCATCGAGATGTTGGAGATTGCCAAGGCCACGAGACGCCAGATCGGCAGGGCGGATCGGTTCAGGCGGCCAGGGGGAGAGAGTCCGGCGCCTCGGGATCGAGGGCCGGCAGGTCATCTTCGGCCAGCAGGGCGGCCAGCAGAGCGGTGTTGATCCACAGGCGAGCCAGGTCGGGATCCTTTGCGCGGAGATCTTCCAGACCCACCAGCGACTTCATGCGTTTGAACGCCAGCTCGATCTGCCATCGCAGACGATAGGTCGAGGCGAGCCGCTCAGGCGGCCAGTCATCCGGCGGCAGCGATGTCAACAGCACCAGATAGCCGGCCATCTCGATGCCGGCCTGGCTGGGTTTGTATCTCGCCTTGGCCGCCAAACGGCGCGCCGCTCGTCTGGCCTTCTCAGCCGCCTCGGGCGGCATGGGCAGGATCACCACCCGAGCGGGTATCGCGACCCTGGACTTGCCGTCCTGGACGCCCACCGAAAGATCGAGCACGCCCTTCTTGCCCGCTTCACGGCACAGCGCCAAGCGATCCAATAGCCGGCCTTGGCCATCCAGCAGGCGTGGATAGTTTGAAGGGGCACGAACCAGAAAATCAGCCCCTGCCTCGATTACCCGAGCCAGATCGTCGGCCTTGGCGTGGGCACGGTCGGCGATCCGAAGCTCTCCGGCCCTGGCGCCGCGCGACAGCCGCTCGGCTTCATGGCGATCCGTGACCTCCACCGAACAGAGCTTCAGCGTTGCAAGATCAAACACCGTGTGCACCATCCAATAGACCCGCTTGGGACCAGGCGGCGCAACTACCGTGGCGTCCACCGCCATCATCCGCAGGCCTCCGTACAAGCCGGCGAAGGCTTCGGGGCAGCGCTCGGCAAGCAATTCCGAAACCAGGCCGCCCACCCAATCAGCACTGGCCTTCAGACGCTTCAGCATCGCCACGTCGGACATCGACGCCACTCCCCGCTGCTCGGCCCAACCAGCCAGCATCCGAAGCGAGAAGCGACCCAGCACATAGGCAAAACACAGCCGCAGCAGGTCAGCAGCGCTAGCCACCTGCCGTTTGCGCAGCAGCGCCCCAGCCTCCCGCGCGCTGGTCTCCAACTCTTCCGCCGAGCCCAATCGTCCGACCAGCTCGTCCCAATCCAACGCTTGCAGCGAATCGCTCATAGCCACGGTGAATCACTCACCACGATCACCGTCAAGCCTAAGTTAGCGCCTATGGGGCTTGACCCGAGGATCCATGCCGTGACGGTCAACGTAGAGTGCAGCAGTGCAGAATTCTGTAAGCCTTGCAACGCCTTAGCGTCACGGCATGGATCCTAGGGTCTGCGCGCATCGCTTCGCTCCTTGCTCCGCCCTAGGATGACGAAAGGAAAGGTCGGCGTTCCTTCGCGCCCCCCTCTGGCCGCTTCGTGGCCATCTCCCCCTCGAGGGGTGAGATTAATGCTCGCGCTACTGCGCGGAGGGCTCTTCGGCATCCCCCTCGTCGGAGAAGGGCGAAGCGCTCGGCACGCATTGCACGGCCCAGCCCTGCGGTGTCGGCTGCTTCTGATATTCGGCAATCGCGTTGGTGCACTGTTCGCGGGTGTCGAAGGTGCTGGGCAGCACCACCATGCCGCCTTGCGGGCCGGCGATCACCAGATACCAGACCAACGCTACGCTGGGAGTGGCAGCCATGGAAATTCCTCTTTGCTGGATGTGGGAGTCGCCTCGATCCTAGCAACTCCCCTCGGATGGCGAAAGCAGGGCGGCGGAACACGCTTCCGCCGCCGCGTTCACAGACCCGTGAAGAGGGCTTCGCCCAAGCGGCTCGTCGACCGCGACGCGTTCTTGGGCTCGAGGTCTATTCCGGCTGCCGGTAGGCGACGAACCGATTGTGCCTGGCCTGGAAGATCAGCCCGGTTTCCTTCAGCGTCGGGCTTGCCAGCGGCACGATGCGCTTGGCGATCTCGGAGGGATGCGGCAGCGTTTCGGGATCTTCGCCGGGCATGGCCTGCGCGCGCATCGCCGTACGGGTGGCGCCCGGATCGGCGGCATTGATACGGAGCGGCAGGCTTTCGGTCTCGTGCGCCCAGGAGCGCATCATCGTCTCGACCGCGGCCTTTGAAGCCGCGTAGGGGGCCCAGAAGGCGCGCGCCGAATGGGCGGAGGAGGCGGACATGATGATGGCGCGGCCGGCGTCGGAAAGCCTGAGCAGCGGGTCGACCGAACGGATCAGGCGCCAGGTCGCGGTGACGTTGATGGTCATCACCTTCTCGAAGGTCTTTGCCTCGACATGGCCGATCGGCGAGATGACGCCGAGGATGGCGGCGTTGGCCACCAAAATGTCGAGCTTGCCCCAGCGCTCATGGATCGCGCCGCCCAGCCGGTCGATGCCGGCCATGTCGGTAAGGTCGAGCGGCACCAGCGTCGCCTGTCCGCGGCCATCGGCCTTGATCGCATCGTCGAGCTCTTCCAGGCCGCCCACTGTGCGGGCAACCGCGATCACATGCGCGCCGGCGGCTGCCAGTTCCCTGGCAATGAAATAGCCGATGCCGCGCGAGGCGCCGGTGACGACCGCCACGCGGCCGGAAAGGTCGAGGGTCATGCAAAAGTTTCCGTAAGGCAGGCGCGAAACACCCCCCTCGGCCCTGCCGGGTATCTCCCCCTCAAGGCGGGAGATTGACCAGCATCGGGCCCGGCGCTCGTCCTACACCCGTCGCGATAGGTGAAAGGGGCGGCGACAGCCGATCTCCCCCCTTGAGGGGGAGATGTCCGGCAGGACAGAGGGGGGTAACTTGGCGAGGACAAATGTCAGTCCGGCAACCTTAAGCCCCGCTCGACGCCAGCAGCGACAGCGTGCGCACATTGTCGTGGCCTTCGAAGTCGAGCAGGCGGGTCGGATATTGGCCGGTGAAGCAGGCGTCGCAGAATTGCGGCTGGTCGCTGTCGCGGTGCGCTTCGCCGACGGCGCGGTAGAGCCCGTCGATCGACAGGAAGCCGAGGGAATCGACGCGGATGAACTCGGCCATCTCCTCGACCGACATGCGCGACGCCAAGAGCTTCGATTTCTCCGGCGTGTCGACGCCATAGAAGCAGGAAGCGCTGGTCGGCGGCGAGGCGATGCGCATATGCACTTCCCTGGCGCCGGCGTCGCGCACCATCTGCACGATCTTCTGGCTGGTGGTGCCGCGCACGATGGAATCATCGACCAGCACCACGCGCTTGCCCTCGATCATGCGGCGGTTGGCGTTGTGCTTGAGCTTGACGCCCATATGGCGGATGGAATCGCCCGGCTGGATGAAGGTGCGGCCGACATAGTGGTTGCGGATGATGCCGAGCTCGAAGGGAATGCCCGCGGCCTGGCTGAAGCCGATCGCGGCCGGCGTGCCGGAATCCGGCACCGGAACCACGATGTCTGCCTCGACGGGGTTTTCCTGCGCGAGTTCCGCGCCGATGCGCTTGCGCACCTCGTAGACATTGCGGCCTTCGACGGTGGAATCCGGCCGCGCGAAATAGACATATTCGAAAATGCAGAAGCGGGTCTTCTGCGGCTCGAACGGGAACAGGCTCTCGATGCCCTTGGAGGTGACGACCACCATTTCGCCGGGCTTGATGTCGCGCACGAAGCGGGCGCCGATGATATCGAGCGCGCAGGTCTCGGAAGCGAGGATCCAGGCGCCGTCGAGGTCGCCGAGCACCAGCGGCCGGATGCCCAGCGGGTCGCGGCAGCCGATCATCTTCTTGGCCGTCATCGCCACCAGCGAGAAGGCGCCCTCGACCTGGCGCACCGCATCGATGAAGCGCGAATTCAAATCGCGCTCCTTGCTGGTCGCGACCAGGTGCAAAAGCGTTTCAGTGTCGGAGGTCGAGGAGAAGATCGAGCCCTGCTTTTGCAGCGCGCGCTGCACGGTCAGCGCATTGGTGAGGTTGCCGTTATGGGCAACGGCAAGGCCGCCTTCGGCGAGTTCGGCGAAGAAGGGCTGGATGTTGCGTATGCCGGCGCCGCCGGTGGTGGCGTAGCGCGTGTGGCCGATGGCGCGGTTGCCCTGCAGGCTGTCGATGACGCGCTGCTTGGTGAAGGTGTCGCCGATCAGGCCGACATGGCGCTCGACGTGGAACTGGGTGCCGTCATAGGAGACGATGCCGGCCGCTTCCTGGCCGCGATGCTGCAGGGCATGAAGCCCGAGTGTGACGATGGCCGCGGCATCCTGCCGGCCGAAAATGCCGAACACGCCGCACTCGTCGTGGAAATGATCGTCGGCCTCGGCGGAAAGGACTTTGCCTGCATCTGCCGTTGAGTCTGCCATTGGGGGCTCAAGCTCCGCTAAAACCGCCATATAAGGCGATCGCCCGTCGAACGCAACGCACGCGATGCCGCATTCATAAAATGCCTCGGGCCAGCGCTGGCCCGAATTTCAGTTTGCCGGCGCCGGGGCCGGAGCGGGAGCCGGGGCAGGCGCCGGAGCCGGCTCGTTGTCGGCCGGCGCCTCGCCTTCGCTGTCGTCGGGTGCCGGCGCGTTGTCGTCGCCGGCGGCCGGCGGTTCTGCTGCCGGCTGGTCGTTGGTCGCCGGCGCCCCCGCCTGAGGCGTGCCCTTATGCGTGTATTTGTTGACGAGTTCCTCGGTGTTCTCGGGCAGCACGCTTTCGAGCTTGGCGCCGATCGTCTCGAGCAGTGGCCGCGACTTGGCGTTGGCGACCCAGGCGGGCGCCTTGGCGCCGGCCAGCCAGTTGAAGAACAAAAGCGCCACCGCGACGACCAGGATGCCACGCGCGGCGCCGTAGAGAAAGCCGAGCGTGCGGTCGAGCGCGCCGATGCGCGAATCGATGATCCAGTCGGCGATTTTCATCGTGATCACCGAAACGACGATCAGCGCGATGACGAAGACGATGCCGGCGGATGCGGCCATCGCAATCTTGTCGTTGTCGACATAGGGCTGAACGTAGGGCAGGACCGGCTTGTAGAAGAAGAAGGCGGCCGCCGCCGCCGCTGCCCAGGACACCACCGACAGCACCTCGCGGGAAAAGCCGCGCACCATGGCAAGCATTGCCGAGACCAGCGTGAAGCCGACGAGAATTCCGTCAAGCAGCGTAATCGGCATGTCTTTCGCCCCACATCATGAGCCGCATCACTCCCCTTCGTCGGCGCGGCTGCGTCGTGAGCCGGCTATGCGCGCCACGAGGTCGGAAAGCTCGGTGGGCTGGAAAGCGCCGGCCGCGATTCCCCCGGCCCCATTACCGCCAACGACTTCCTCGCTGCCGAGAGGCAGCACCGCGCTTCCGAAACCCAGCTTTTCGGCCTCTTTAAGGCGCTGCTGCGCATGCGCAACCGGCCTTACCGCGCCCGACAGGCTGATTTCGCCGAAATAGACGCAATCGGCGGGAAGGGCAAGACCGGTGAGCGAGGAAACAAGTGCTGCGGCGACCGCGAGATCGGCCGCCGGCTCCGAGATACGATAGCCGCCGGCGACGTTGAGATAGACATCATGCTGGCCGAAACGGACGCCGCAATGCGCTTCCAGCACCGCCAGCACCATCGAGAGCCGCGCGCCGTCCCAGCCGACGACGGCGCGGCGCGGCGTGCCGAGTGAGGAGGGCGCCACCAGCGCCTGGATCTCGACCAGCACGGGCCGCGTGCCCTCCATTCCCGCGAAAACCGCCGCACCCGGCGATTTCGCGTGACGCTCGCCGAGGAACAGCTCGGATGGATTGGAGACTTCGCGCAGGCCCTTGTCCGACATCTCGAAGACGCCGATCTCGTCGGTCGGCCCGAAGCGGTTCTTCACCGTGCGCAGGATGCGGAAGTGATGATTGCCTTCGCCCTCGAAATAGAGCACGCCGTCGACCATGTGCTCGACGACGCGAGGGCCGGCGATCTGGCCTTCCTTGGTGACATGGCCGACGAGCACGATCGCGGCCCCTGTGGATTTCGCATAGCGGATCATGGCTTGAGCGGCCGCCCGCACCTGGGTGACGGTGCCCGGCGCCGAATCGGCAAGGTCTGTCCACAGCGTCTGGATGGAATCGAGGATGACGAGGTCCGGCCGCTTGCCGTCGGCTATCGTCGCGAGGATGTCCTCGACATTGGTTTCGGCGGCGAGCTCGACCGGCGTCGAGGCGACGCCGAGGCGCTGGGCTCTCAGCCTGATCTGCGCGACCGCTTCCTCGCCCGAGACATAGACGATGCGGTGGCCTTTGGAGGCGAGCGCCGCGGCCGCCTGCGTCAGCAGCGTCGACTTGCCGATGCCGGGATCGCCGCCGACCAGAAGCGCCGAGCCGCGCACGAAGCCGCCGCCGGTGGCGCGGTCGAGCTCGCCGATGCCCGAGACGATGCGCGGCGCGTCCTCGATGTCGCCGGCGAGGCTGGTCAGCACCACGGCGCGGCCCTTGCGGGCGTTGCGGGTATTGGCCGGCCCCGAGCCGATGCCGCCGGCCGTGCCTTCCTCGACGAGCGTGTTCCACTCGCCGCAGGCATCGCATTTGCCGGCCCAGCGCTGATGCACCGAACCGCAATTCTGGCAGATGAACTGGACGCGGGGTTTGGCCACGCTGTTACCTTCCCGCCAGTTGGCGAGCGCCGCGATCCTTCGCGCCCCCCTCTGTCCTGCCGGACATCTCCCCCTCAAGGGGGGAGATCGGATTGCGCGACGGCTTTTGCCAATTTTCAGCGCTGCAGAAAAGAATGCCGGCGCGAGCGAGAGCCAATCTCCCCCCAAGTGGGGGAGATGTCCGGCAGGACAGAGGGGGGCGCCGTAGAGCGCGATCATCCGCCATTTGCGGTGCGGTCACGAACACGCCTACTCAAACCTTTCCGGCAGATGATGCTCCTCGGCCAGATCGGAAAACCGAGTGAACTCGCCGTGGAATGCGAGGCTGACCGAGCCGGTCGGTCCGTGGCGCTGCTTGGCCACGATGACCTCGGCCTTGCCGCGCGCCTCGTTCATCTCGTTTTCCCACTTGATGTATTCGTCGGTGCCGAGCTTCGGCTCGCGGTTCTTGAGGTAGTATTCCTCGCGATAGACGAACAGCACCACGTCGGCGTCCTGCTCGATCGAGCCCGATTCGCGCAGGTCCGAGAGCTGCGGCCGCTTGTCGTCGCGGCTTTCGACCTGACGCGACAGCTGCGACAGCGCGATGATCGGCACGCCGAGCTCCTTGGCCAAAGCCTTCAAGCCCGTGGTGATCTCGGTGATTTCCTGCACGCGGTTCTGCGAGGCGCGGGCGCTCGAGCCCTGCATCAGCTGGATATAGTCGATGACGATGAGGTCGAGGCCGCGCTGGCGCTTCAGCCGCCGCGCGCGGGCGGAGAGCTGGGCGATCGAGATGCCGCCGGTCTGGTCGATGAACAGCGGGATCTTCTGCATCGTCTGCGAGCAGGCGACCAGCTTCTCGAAGTCCATCTCGGTGATCTCGCCGCGGCGGATCTTCGATGACGAGATTTCGGTCTGCTCGGAGATGATGCGGGTGGCGAGCTGTTCCGACGACATTTCCAGCGAGAAGAAGCCGACGACACCACCGTTGGCCGCCTTGAACGTGCCGTCGGCCTGCTGGGCTGGTTGATAAGCCTCGGCGATGTTGAAGGCGATGTTCGTGGCCAAGGAGGTCTTGCCCATGCCGGGGCGCCCCGCGAGCACGATCAGGTCGGAAGGCTGCAGGCCGCCCATGCGGCGGTCGAGGTCGCGCAGCCCCGTGGCGATGCCCGACAAGTGGCCGTCGCGCATATAGGCGGCGTTGGCCATGTCGACGGCGGTCTTGACCGCATCGTTGAAGCTTTCGAAGCCGCCGTCGTAGCGGCCGGTCTCTGCCAGCTCGAACAGGCGCCGCTCGGCGTCCTCGATCTGGTCGGAGGGCGACATGTCGACCGGCGCGTCATAGGCGATGTTGACCATGTCCTCGCCGACGGTGATCAGCGCGCGGCGCGTGGCGAGATCGTAGATGGCGCGGCCGTAATCGGTGGCGTTGACGACGGTGACGGCCTCGACGGCCAGCCGCACGACATATTGCGCCACCGTCATGTCGCCGACCTTCTCTTCCGCCGGCAGGAAGGTCTTCAGCGTGATCGGCGTCGCGATCTTGCCCATGCGGATCAGCTCGGCCGCGACCTCGAAGATGCGGCGGTGCAGCGGCTCATAGAAATGCGCCGGCTTGAGGAAATCCGAAACCCGGTAAAAAGCGTCGTTGTTGACGAGGATGGCGCCGAGCAGCGCCTGCTCGGCCTCGATGTTGTTCGGTGCCTCGCGATAGAGCGGCTGCTCCGCGACGCCTATTTTGCGCGCTGCTTCTGCCATGATGTCCCCGATTCCGATCCCGCTTCCTCGATATCAGAACGGGAAGATTCGGTGCTGACCTTTCTGCAACACTCTTCGGCTCAACCAGCTTGATGCCCAATGTTCACAGGATCGGCAAACCATCCACAGGACAGTATTCCGGTGGCCCGATTCCATTTGACTCGGCAAGGGACGATTCTTACGGGCAGGCATGGAACGAAGCAAGAACAATTTCGACGGCTGATTGCCGATGGGGACGCTCAGGGCCGACCCGTTCATGCCCGCTTGGGCAGAGCGGCACGGGCGTTGGGGATGAGCCGAAACGTCGGAGCTTCGTCATCCACGGGCGGAGCAAGGAGCGAAGCGACGCGCGCAGACCCGAGGATCCATTCCGTTAACTATGAGCGTTGCAGCGGTCCAGAACGGCCCTGTTCTGCGCCGCCTTCATTCTTTGCGCTACGTCACGGAATGGATCCTCAGGTCTGCGCGTCCGCTTCGCTCCCGCTCCGCCCGTGGATGACGAAGTTCGGGCGCTTCGCGCTAATGGCCAAAGTAGCGATTCTATCAAGGCATCGACGCCGTTACCTCTCACGATGTCGCCGGCCTTACGTGCCCTCAGCCCAGCCTATCGCCCCAGTCCGCCCGCCGCGCCGCTTTGAACACATCGCCGTCGCGTTTGCTGAACAGCTGCTCGCCGGCGCTGCCGTCGGCCTGGCAGAGTTTGAGCACGACCTTGCCGGACCCGATCTTCGGCGGCGCGATCACCCGCGCCGCGCGCGTCGGCGCCGGCTGCCGCGAGGCGGCGAGGTAGATGAACTTCTCGTCCTCCCACGGCACGTCGGCCTCCTTGGTCAGCCGATGCAGGCGCGAGCGGGCGACGCGGCGCGCAAAATGGCACCAGTCGGGCGGTACGAGCGGGCAGGGCGCCTCGTGCGGGCAAGGCGCCGAGACATGCGCGCCGGCTGCGATGAGCTGCGTCCGCACGGCGAGGATGCGCTGCCAGCCGGCCGGCGTGCCTGGCTCGACGATCAGCAGCGTGTCGGAGGTCAATCGCCAGAGCCGGTCGACGAGCTTCGGCAGCGAGGCCGGCGCGATCTCGTCCAGGAGATAGGCCGCGCTGACGAGGTCGGCGGGCTCGAAACCGTCGAGATCGATGGTGGCGTCGCCAGCGACCCAGTTCGCGCGGACAGCAATCGTGCCAGCCGCGAGCGATTGCCCGATCTTGCGCACCGCGGCGCTCGCCTCGACCAGAACGGCCCGTTCGAGCTCAGGCCAGGCGTCGGCGGTGGCCCAAAGCATCGTGCCAGGCCCGGCGCCGACATCAAGCAGGCTTTTCGGCTGGAAATCGGGGCGGGCATCGGTCAGCGCGGCGAGGCTGGCGCGGACGGCGGCGTAGGTGGCGGGCAGCCTGGTCGCCAGATAGGCCTTCACCGCCATGTCTTCGCCCATGTGCAGGCGGCCGTCGCGCAGCTCGGCGCGATAGCGTTCCGAAAGCGTTCTTGCGGCCTGTTTCAGCGCCGGCAGCGGCACCTTCTCGAGCAGGCTGTCGACGCCTTGCCGGAGTGGAGCGGGCAGTTCCATCTCAGGCTCCCTTAGAATCAAAGAGATAGAGCATGATGTCGTCCGAAAACCGCTTCACACTTTTCGGCATCATGCTCTGGGCGCGAGCAGGATGACCGAGGCGCCGACGATGCAAAGTGCTGCGCCGCCAAGGTCCCAGCGGTCGGGCCTCACGCCTTCGACCAGCCAGAGCCAGGCAAGCGAGGCGGCGATGTAGATGCCGCCATAGGCTGCATAGGCGCGCCCGGCGGCGTTCGTGTCGACCAGCGCCAAAAGGAAGCCGAACAGCGCGAGCGATACCAAACCCGGCGCCAGCCAGAGCGGCGATTTTTCCAGCCGCCACCAGGCCCAGAACGAAAAGCAGCCGCCGATCTCGGCAAGCGCCGCTGCGATGTAGATCAGATAGGTCATGAAAAAGGCCTCGCGAACGAGACCTTTTTCGTGGCGTCATGCCGCGATGGCAAGCGGCAATGCGCGGCTACTCGACCTTCTTGCGGCGGGTCGGCTTCCTGGCGGCGGCAGGCGCCGGCTCCTGGTGGCCCATGTCGCGCAGCTCCAGCGCCTTCTCGCATTTGGCCATGTAGTCGCGCGTCATCGGCAGCGTGTCGTTCTTCTTGGCGAGTTGGATCTGGAAGATGACCAGATCCTGCCAGCGGAAGGCGGCTTCCGAGGCGGCGAGGTAGAACTCCCACATGCGGCAGAAGCGCTCGTCGTAGATCGCCTTGGCCTTGTCGCGGTTGGCGGCAAAGCGCATGCCCCAGTGCTTCAGCGTCTCGGCATAGTGCAGCCTGAGCATCTCGACGTCGGTGACCACCAAACCCGACTTCTCGATTGCCGGCATCACCTCGGAAAGTGCCGGGATGTAGCCGCCCGGGAAGATGTATTTGCGGATGAAGGCGCTGGTCGCCCACGGCACGCCGGAACGGCCGATGGTGTGGAGCAGCATCACGCCGTCGGGCTTCAAGAGCGTCGCCGACTTGTCGAAGAAGGTGCGGTAATGGTTGACGCCGACATGTTCGAACATGCCGACCGAGACGATGCGGTCGAAACGTTCGTTGAGCGCGCGATAGTCCTTGAGGTCGAAATGCACCCGGTCCTGCAGCCCCAGCGCATGCGCGCGGTCGGTGGCGACGCCATGCTGCTCGGTGGACAGCGTCACACCCTGCACGTCGACGTCGAAAGTCTTGGCGAGATAAAGTCCGAGACCGCCCCAGCCCGAGCCGATGTCGAGCACCGTCTGGCCGGGCTTAAGCCTCAGCTTGGCGGCGATGTGGCGCTTCTTGGCGACCTGCGCTTCGTCCAGCGTCACGTCGGGCTGTTCGAAATAGGCGCAGGAATATTGCATGTCCTCGTCGAGGAAGAGCTTGTAGAGCTCGCCGGAAAGGTCGTAGTGGCGCTGCACGTTGCGGCGCGAGCGCGAGGCGGTGTTGATCTGCTGCAGGCGACGGAACGCGTGGCGCAGACCCTCGATCGCCTTCGACCACGTGGCGTCGATGCCGCCGCTGCCCATGTTCTGGAAAGCGATGCGCATCATGCCCAGCACCCCACCCTCGAGGATGTCGAGCTCGCCGTCCATATAGGCCTCGGGTACGGCCAGCATCGGATCGAAGCTGATGGCGCGCTCGGCATGCGTGGTCTTGATGTGCATGTGCACGGGTTCGCCGCTGCCATCGCCGAAAGTGACTGTCGAGCCCTTCGGCCCGGTGACCTTGAGATTGCCCGTGCGCACCAGGCGGTCGAGAATGCGCTTCAGTAGAATATTCATGACCAAATGTCCCTCAGGGTCAGGCCGACTTCCGCGCATGGCCCGAAAACGGCGTCGGTTTCGGGAAGGGCCTGAGCGAAGGTCACAGGTACTACGGCGTCATTGCTGCGTCCAAAGGACGCGCGACGCTGTAGTCTGCCTCAAGATATGGGGGTTCGAAAAGTTCCATTTGGCATAAAAATGCCCGGGTCGCATGCCCGGGCATTAGTCCAGAATTCTGGAGGCCTGCGAGCCGGAGCGACGCTCCGGCCCTGTCGGCTCGTAGGTCGGGTCCTATCGATCAGGCGTTGTCTTCACCGCCTTCGAACTCGGCGTTCGGGTCGAAGAAGTTCTCCGGCCGGGCGTTGTCGTTGATGTCCTCGCCATAGATGGCTTCGGCCGTCGTCAGCGTCTCGCCCTTGGCCTGGCGCTCCGCCTCTTCGGCCGAGCGGGCGACGTTGAGCGTCACGGTGACCTCGACTTCCGGGTGCAGCGCGATCGCCACATTGGAGAGGCCGATGGTCTTGATCGGCTGGTTGAGCTCGATCTGGTTGCGGCTGACGGAGAAGCCCTCGGCGGTCAAGAGTTCGGCGATGTCGCGGGTCGACACCGAGCCGTAGAGCTGGCCGGTCTCGCCGGCCGAGCGCACGACGATGAAGCTCTTGCCGTCGAGCTTCTCGGCGACCTGGCTGGCCTCCGACTTGCGCTCGAGGTTGCGGGCTTCGAGCTGGGCGCGCTGGCCCTCGAACTTCTTCTTGTTGGCTTCGTTGGCGCGCAGCGCCTTGCCCTGCGGCAGCAGGAAGTTGCGGGCGAATCCGTCTCTGACCTTGACGGTGTCGCCCATCTGGCCGAGGCGGGAAATGCGCTCGAGGAGAATGACTTCCATGGTTTCGTTCCTTCGGTTTGGCGTCATCCGGGATGACGTCGGATTCTTGTGGAACAGGTCAGGAAGCAAAGGGCGTCGTCGCCGGTGTCGCTGTCCTGCCTGTCAGGCAGTTAGAGGTTATGGCCTCAACTCGGGATTTTGAACCTACCCTCTGCGGCGCCCGTCGCCGTGGGGTCGATGCGGGCGGCAAGCCGCCCGCATCAATACTTCCAGCTTAGCGAACCACGTAGGGCAGCAGGCCGAGGAAGCGGGCGCGCTTGATCGCCTTGGCGAGCTCGCGCTGCTTCTTCTGGCTGACGGCGGTGATGCGCGACGGCACGATCTTGCCGCGCTCGGAAATGTAGCGCTGCAGCAGGCGCACGTCCTTGTAGTCGATCTTCGGGGCGTTGGCGCCGGAGAACGGGCAGGTCTTGCGGCGGCGATGGAACGGGCGCCGGGTCGGGATCTGGTTGATGTCGACCATTATTCTGCACCTCCTTCAACGGCTTCGCGCGGACGGCGCGGACCGCGCTCGCCATCGAAGCTGCGCGGGCCGCGATCGCCGCGATCACGGTCGCCGAAGCCGCGCGACGGACGGTCGCCACGGTCGCGGTCGCCGAAGCCGCCGCGCTCGGAGCGCTCTTCGCGCTTCTGCATCATCGCCGAGGGACCTTCCTCATGCGCCTCGACCTTGATGGTGAGGAAGCGCAGCACGTCTTCCGACAGGCCCATCTGCCGCTCCATTTCGTTGAGCGCGGCCGGCGGGCAGGTGATGTCCATCAGCGTGTAGTAAGCCTTCCGGTTCTTCTTGACCCGGTAGGTGAGGGACTTCAGCCCCCAGTTCTCGATCCGGCCGACCGATCCGCCATTGGCGGTGATGACGCCCTTGTACTGTTCGACAAGCGCATCGACCTGCTGCTGCGACAGGTCCTGCCGGGCAAGAAACACATGTTCGTAAAGAGCCATTATGTTTTACTGCCTTTCTTCGTTTCTCTCACCGGCCCTCGCGGCTAAGCCTCTGCAACTTGTCTGACCCGTCTTCGAAGAGCGGGGAAGAAAGGAGCATCGCGAGACGGTCGAGAGCGGAGACACGGGAGGCCAAAAGCGCTTATGGCTTCATGACGTGGCCTTTGAAAAGCCACGGCCCTCCGTTCAGCCCCCAGCAAGGACCGGCAGATTGCCGGCGTCTATACAGCAATTCGCCAGGAAGGCAAGCGCGGCAGACAGGATCGGCGATTCCACGAATGCCGCAGGGTCGGAAATCTCCGGCGTTCGCGGATTGGTGACCGGCTCAGCTCATATGCGCGATGAGCGGGACCACGGTCTCCGGGAAGAAGTCGGGCGCGGTATGGCGCTTGCCGAACATCATGTCGTACTGGATCAGCCGGAAATCGTTGATCGCCGGATCGACCTTCTTCTGCCTCGCCCAGTCGGGCGTCGCTTCGCCGGAGGGCGACAGCAGAAGGTTGCGGTCGACGACCCGGTAGCGCTCGCGCAGCGCGCCGAGGAAGCCGGTGTAGTAGGGATGGGTGATCCCGGCCGTGGTGAGGATATGGTAAGGCAGGAAGGCCGGGCTCACCGCGCCCAGGTTTTCGATCGGACCGGAGCGGTTCGACCAAATGATCAGCGGCGTGTCGTGATGGTCGAGCGCGGCCTCGGGCGTCGGCTCCTTGCGCGGCGCGACATTGTCCTTGAGGAAGCCTGTCTCGACATAGACGGGGCCGAGCGGCGGCAGATGGTCGCCGAAGAAGGCGATGATGGTCGGCCGCTCGCGCTTCTTCGCCCAGTCGATCAGGCGCTGCAGGCCGCGATCGGCATCGGCCGAGCCTTCTGCGTAGGAAAGCAGCGATTCCCGCGCCCAGCTGCTGATCGGCGCGTCGACCGCATGGGTCGGATTGTAATAGCGGTACGGCTCATAGGGCCCGTGGTTCTGCAGGCTGACCGCGAACAGGAACACCGGGTCCTCGCTGGTGTCGGCCTCGCGGATGATCTCGTCGGTCATCGCCGCGTCGGAAGCCAGCGGTCCGCGTTTTTCCATCGGCGGCAGCGTCTCCTCCGAGCGGAAGTCGCTGAAGCCGAAATCGGCATAGACGGCGCCCCGGTTCCAGAACCAGTTGGTGCCTGGATGGATGGCGCGCGCCCGGTAGCCCTCGCTTCGCAGGAAGGTCGCCAGCGACGGCGTCGGCGTGCGCACATATTGCTGGTAGGGGATCGAGCCCGCCGGCAGGAAGGCGTTGGAGAAGCCGGTCAGCGCTTCGAACTCGATATTGGCGGTCATGCCGCCGAATTCCGGCGAGAACATCGAGCCGGAGCGCAGCGCGCGCACGGTCGGGATCGGATCGGGCTTGATGCGGACGCCGGGAAGCTCGGTCGCATCCCAGAAGGATTCGCTCATCACCACGATGATGTCGGGCTTCTCGTCCGGCACCGTGGCGGCGACGCCGGGGCGCGCGATCGCGTCCATCGTCTTCTCGGAATAGCCGGGCGGCGCCGAGACATGCGCCATCGGAACGTTCATCGCGAAGGCGAGCGCAAAACCGTTCGAGGCATAATTCTCCTTCTGGTCCCACATGATCGGGATGATCTGCAGCCTGTCGCGCGTCCACGAGAAGGTGGCGTAATCCATGATCGAGACGAAGAAGGCGAGCAGCGGCACGGCCAGCGTCAGCCGCGCCAGCCGTCCCTTTCGGCTAAGGATCGGCACGCGCCGGCGCCAGTGCCGCCAGCCATAGACGAGCAGCGCCAGGCTGCCGATGATCGCCACGCCGAGCAGCGCGGCCGTCCAGGGGCGCTCGCGCACCAGGAGCGGCATCAGCGCCATGATCTGGCGGGCATAGAGGAAATCGGTCGGATAGAGCGGGTCGCCGAGATAATGCGATTTCTGATGGCCGACGAAGGCCAGCGCCAGCGTCAGCGGCGCGACGATCATCAGGCTCTGATGGCTGCGGCCGAGTACGGCATCGAGCCCTACCAGCACCAGCGCGAAGACGACGATGGTGGTCCATCCCGGCTTGAAGGGCTGCAGGAAGAAGCCTACCGTGCCGAAGAAGTCGCCGCGCACGATCCATTCGATGGCGAACACCAGGAGCGCGGAGGCAAGCAGCGTCGCGAGACCGTAGCGGACGATCGGCCATCTCCGCCCCGGCAGGTAGCCGGTGGACGGATCGTCTTCCAAGAATTGCGGCACGGGCTTGGCCGCGCCTTTTCTGATCCTTGCCACGTCGCTTCCCCCGGCCCTTGCCGCGCTTCTTGCGTTCGCGCTTCGCGTCTTCCACACGCGTCACGCTTCTGTCATCGAAATGTCACGCAAAGCTAGCGCCTGTGGCGGAAATAAGAAGAGCCAGCAAACGATTCGTGAGCGGTTTTCATCAGGTGTGATCGCCAAAAAGCCTTTCGGAACAGGGACTCGGGCCGGGTTTTTGGGCTGAAATGGGCTCCGGGCGGGCAGCCCCGGGCTTGACTTGGCCGTCCGCCTTGCGTCAGAGGCAGGGAAAAACCAGTCGCTGGAGACTTGAAAATGGCCGTCGCATTCACCTTTCCGGGACAGGGCAGCCAGGCCGTCGGCATGGGCAAGGACCTCGCCGATGCCTTCCCCGAGGCGCGCCGGGTGTTCGAGGAAGTCGACGAGGCGCTTGGCGAAAACCTGTCGAAGCTGATCTGGGAAGGGCCTGAAGAGACGCTGACGCTGACGGCCAACGCCCAGCCGGCGCTGATGGCGGTGTCGCTTGCGGCGGTGAGGGCGCTGGAGTCGCGCGGCTTTTCGCTGAAGGACAAGGTGGCCTACGTCGCCGGCCATTCGCTCGGCGAATATTCCGCACTTGCCGCGGCAGGTTTCGTCTCGGTCGCCGATGCCGCGCGGCTGCTGCGCATCCGCGGCAACGCCATGCAGGCGGCGGTGCCGGCGGGCGAGGGCGCCATGGCCGCCATCATCGGGCTGGAACAGGCCGATGTCGAAGCCGCCTGCGCCGAAGCGGCGCAGGGCTCCGTCTGCCAGGTCGCCAACGACAATGGCGGCGGCCAGCTGGTGATTTCCGGCGCCAAGGCGGCCGTCGAGCTGGCGGCGAAGCTCTGCACCGAGAAAGGCGCCAAGCGGGCGCTGATGCTGCAGGTCTCCGCTCCCTTCCATTCGGCGCTGATGACGCCGGCCGCGGATATCATGCGCGAGGCGCTCGCCGGCGTGGCGAAGAGCGCGCCCGTGGTTCCGATTGTCTCCAACGTCACCGTCACGGCCACCAACGACCCGGACGAGATCGCCCGCCGCCTGGTCGAGCAGGTGGTCGCTCGCGTGCGCTGGCGCGAGACGGTGGAATGGTTCGGCCAGAACGGTGTTGCGACGCTCTACGAAGTCGGCGCCGGCAAGGTGCTGTCGGGCCTGGCGCGACGCATCAACCGCGACATCGCCACCGGCGCCATCGGCACGCCGGCGGAGGTCGAGACGGCGCTGGCGGCGTTGGGATGAGCCCCTGCTTTCGTCATTCTAGGGCGGAGCAAGGAGCGAAGCGACGCAGCGCAGACCCTAGAATCCATGCCGTGACTTGGAAGTGCCGCCGCGGTGCAGAATTCTGCTCCGTTGCATCCTTCGGCCAATGTCACGGCATGGATCCCTCGGGTCTACGCGTCCGCTTCGCTCCCGCTCCGCCCGTGGATGACGACGGGAAGGAGGCCTTCGCTAATGTCCGACGCTTGTCTAGCGTGACTTGGACGATATGACGTATACGGAACGCGACTGCTTGCAGCCGTCTGGAAAATGAGGTTGGAAAAATGTTCGAACTGACCGGCCGCAAGGCGCTCGTCACGGGCGCATCGGGAGGCATCGGCGAGGCGATTGCCAGGGTGCTGCACAGCCAGGGCGCCATCGTCGGCCTGCACGGCACCCGTGTGGAGAAGCTGGAGGCCTTGGCGAGCGAACTCGGCGAGCGCGTAAAACTCTTTCCGGCGGACCTGACGAACCGCGACGCGGTCAAGGCGCTCGGACAGAAGGCGGAGGCCGACCTCGAAGGCGTCGACATTCTGGTCAACAATGCAGGCATCACCAAGGACGGCCTGTTTGTGCGCATGTCGGACGCCGACTGGGATTCCGTGCTCGAGGTGAACCTCACCGCCGTGTTCCGGCTCACCCGCGAGCTCACCCACCCGATGATGCGCCGCCGCCATGGCCGCATCGTCAACATCACCTCCGTGGTCGGCGTCACCGGCAACCCGGGCCAGACCAATTACTGTGCCTCCAAGGCCGGTATGATCGGCTTTTCCAAGTCGCTGGCGCAGGAGATCGCCACCCGCAACATCACCGTCAACTGCGTCGCCCCGGGCTTCATCGAATCGGCCATGACCGGCAAGCTCAACGACAAGCAGAAAGAGACGATCATGGCGGCGATTCCGATAAGGCGCATGGGCACCAGCGCCGAGGTCGCCTCGGCCGTCGCCTACCTCGCTTCCAATGAGGCGGCTTACGTTACCGGCCAGACCATCCATGTGAATGGCGGCATGGCGATGATCTGAGGACGGTCAGCGACATTCGCCAGGCATACTGATCTCTCGTCCCGGACCTCAGTACGTGACGGTGACGACGACCGTGTCGGTATAGACGCCGGCCGACGGCGTTGCCTGTGGCGGCACGCGGCCATAGACGGTCAAGTTCTGCGCTACACCGCTTCCGGTTCCTGGCACCGTGCTGCCAGGCGTCGACGAGTCGCCCCATGGCAGTGTCCGGCCGGCATCCCTGTAGAGGCCGTAGGTTACCGTTTCCGCGCCCTTCGACATTTTGCGCGCCGTCGGAGGCGAACTGGTCGTGCCGCCGTTAAGAGATACGCTATAGGCCGCCGCCGGCGTGCAGGTGACCGAAATCTGGCCGGTCGCGTCGACATTGGCGTCGAGAACCCCCGTCGATCCGAAATCGATGTTCTGGGTCGACACGAGGCAATTGGGAGCGACCGTGGCACTCACCGTGAAGGATGGGCTTGGGGCCAGGATACCGAAACCCGAATCGCAATTGTTGCCGATGCTGTAGCGATAGCGAAATTCGGTATATGCGCCGGAAAAGGCCGAGAGATAGCTTCCGGGCGGCGTCGTTCCCTGACGGCCGAATACCGTGCCGTAGATGGTCGCCGTGCCGGACGCTGCGCCCAATATGTTCGGCGTCAATGCCAACGCCGGTGCGCGGGAAGCATATGCCCAAGTGTAAGTGCCCCAAACCACGCTGCGCGCCGAATCCGAATAGAGCTGATAGTTCAGACTGTTGGCTCCGTTCAGCATCTGACGGGCGGTGGCCGACGATGCGCCTCCCGTGCCGGCCCCGAGATTGGGGCAAATCAGGATTCGCTGTCCCACCAAGCCAAGGCAATCCATGCTGATCGTGGCGGTCGAGTTGGTCTGGCTGCCCGACAGCGTGTCTACCGAACTGAAGTTCATGTTGGAAACGCTGAAGCTGCAACTTTGCGCTCGGGCAAGCGAAGGAATTAGGGCAATGGCCAAGAGGATGATGGTGCGAAGCATTTTTCCGTTTTCAGCGACAGGCTACGTCCTTGATCGCCACTTGCTGGCCAGGCTCGGGCTTATAGGGGAAGTTGGCCCGGCATGAGGTGCCGTCCAGGAGGTCGATCACGACGGCGTTCTGGGCACTGAGGCCGCGGATGTAGGCCTGACCATCATAGCCAATGACGAATTCTTCCGAGCTACCTTCGACACGACCCTTCAGACCGGCCTCCAGCGGCGCGCCGCTGCTGCCGACCAGGGTGACCAGCGCCGCTGAAGGAACTTGCGCCACGCCGAACTTCACGACCACGCCGCTGCGATCGGCGGGCATCACGACTTCCTTGGTGGCCGGAACATCCGCGTCGGCTGGCAGGTTCTTGGGATCGATCGAGACTGTGTTCGGCTCATAGGAGTTGAGGCCGGGGACCAGAATACGCCCTTGTCGATCGGTCTTTCCAACCGGCCTGTTCTGGAATTGGACGTCGACATCCGGGGCGCCGACCTCGACGACGGCGAAAGCGTCATCGATGCGGTTCGTTGCGAACACCCCACTACCTGCCATGGCAATCGCGCCGTCCATTTGCGCGGTCGCCCTGACATCCTTGCCGTATTGTTGAACGCCGGCCTCGAAGCGGGCGAAGGGCGAGCGGAAGCTCGCCGCGGCCGAACGGTTAGGCGTGTCGCCTTCCGAGGTTCGTACCCGCCAGCCAATGCTGCCGTCTTCCAGCCGCTCTGACTTGGCGATGTCGGCTACCACATTCAGGCTGTCGGGTCCTTGCTCGACCCCCGTGGACGCCGTGATATCGTCGCCGAACGGGACGGATACTCCTGCGAACACACCGAAACTGCTGCGATCCTCGAGGTCGGTAAAGGCCGTGGCATAGAGGCTGCTTCGTTTGAATATCTGCTGGCTGTAGGAAAGGCCGACGATCTGGCTCTTTTGGCCTTCGGCGCTTTCGAGGTGAGTATAGGAGAAGTTGAGGCTGGAGAAGTCGACTGGCGTCGGAATGCTCAGGGTCATTTGGTCGATCGCCCGTGGCACGCCGGCGCTGAAGATCGGAATGTCGCCTGCATTGGAAAAAGAGGGCTCGGCTGTCACCGAGGCGATGTCCTCATAGTCGCCGAATGCCCGTTGGATTTGGCCGTGGATCGACCAGCCGTCGTAGCCCATCTCCAGCGATGCGTTCACAAGGGAGCCCGTGCGCCCGTCATGACTGCTGCCCGCAACCGCAATAGATGCCGCGCCGTAAGGGCCGAGGGGGAAGGCGGCACCAACTCCTGCATTGATCAGATCCTTGCCACCCTCGGCATGACCTTCGAGGGTCAGCCAATTCATGAGACCGTAGCGCGCGGTGGCAACACCAAACGCTTGGCCGTCATAATCGTCGGATTCGATGCCGAAATTGCGCCGAGGAAATCCAATCTCCGCCGAGAAATCGAGCAAGCCCTGGCCCAGCATGTCGCTGGACGTATAGAAGGGGAGCCTGGTCGTCGTCTCGCGACCGAGACTGTCCCTCAACACGACCTGCGCTTCGCCGGCACCTGCAAACACCGGCAGGTTGGTGACCTGGTAAGGGCCGGCCGGGATGTTGCCGGTGTAGGTGCGGACGTTCTGGGTATAGACTTCGAGCGTCGAGGGTACGGCCGCGGTCCCTCCAAAGGAGGGCAGCGGCAACGTGACAAGATCGGGTCTCAAGGCGAAGTTGCGCTCAGCCTGGATGCCGCCAAGGTAGACGGGTCGCGTCCAGGAAAGCCCACCGGAAATGAAGTCGCCCACCCGATAGGTTATCAACCGTTCCGGATCGGAATAACTCCATGTCGTGTTGAGCCGTGTAACGCCGCCGAATTCACCATCCGAGTAGCCGGCAATGAAATTTTGGCTGAGCGTGCCGAACGGGCCGAACAGCCGCGCGTCGAAGCCGCCGGAAACGACCTGGAACAAGTCGACATCTCTCTGGAACAATTGGTTGGAGCTCGCAAACAGCGAATAATTGAGCACTGCGCCATAGCCCGACTGCGGTTGAACCCGGTCTCCCTTCTTGTCTGCGCCGATGTCGACGATGCGTGCGGCACGCCCCTCGTTCGTGGTTGTGACGTAGAGGCGCTGGGTGGCTTCATCGATGCGAAAAGACACGCCGGGAAGCCGATCGAGTCTGATCAGGCCGTCGGCGCCCGCAGCGCTCTCCACCGGCTTCAGACCGACCTGTGTCAGCTCGTCCGGGGTTGCCGCCAGGCCATCGTCCGGGAACTGCGTGAAGGTGCCGATCAGTTCCGTCGAGACATCGTTGATGAACACCTCGAGATAGAGGTCGCGGCGTTCCGTTTGGACGGGGGCGGGATCGGCAATTTGCGGCTGCGAATCCTGCGCGTTCGCCGGCAGGATAGGAACAAAAATACCTGCAACGACTGCCGCGATCCTACTGCCCTTTGATTGCAACTTGGGCATTGAAGGGTCCAAAGTCGCTCTGCGCCTTCAGCGTGACAGAGCTCCCGGACAGCGATCTGCTGCTGCCGATCGGCCATTGCATGGTGGCGCCACCCAAAACGTAGCCGACCAAACCACTGCGACTGCCGAGCTTCCTGCCGCCCTGCATCAGATTGAGATTGGAAAGTCTGAGGCGGCTTTCACCATTGTTGCGCGCCGTCAGCACGAGGCTGCGGCCCGCCCGCGATAGGCTGAACGACATCTCAGGGGACTTTGCGCCCGGGTTGCGAAAGAAAACTGGCACGGAATAGCGAAGCACGAGAGTGACCGTGCCAGCCTTTCTGCGGGACGGATCGGGCAATTCGTCCACCAGCACCCGGTAACTCTCCTCGGAGCGTATGGGGACTTTGCCTGGACGCACGACACGAACCACATAGTCGGCATTTGGCCCGAGTTGCGTCGATGGCGGGCTGGCGACCACATCCGAAGTTGGCTCCAGCCGTTCTACACCGCGCACCTGGCTCCATTTGAAAACGCGAAGCTGCACGTTGATCGGCTGCTTGGCGTCGTTATGCAAATTGAGCACGGCGGCGCTGTCGGGGGCGATCAGTTCCAGACTGGTCGGAGCTACTCTAAGAGAGGCCGCTTGTGAAACGCTCGCACACAGCAAGAAGAATGCGGCGGCGCCGATGCGTGACACGGGTCGCATGTCGTCCCTCCGTCGGAATGGTCAGTAGGTTACTGTGATCGCAACCGTGTCCGTATAGACGCCTGCGGCTGGTGTCGCCTGCGGCGGCACCCGCCCATAGACCGTCAGGTTCTGGACGTTGCCGTTACCTGTTCCGGCCAACGTGTCCGTACCGATCGTCATGCCCCAGGGCTGTGTGCGACCAGTGTCACGGTAAAGCGTGTAGTTGACCGTCGCGGCACCCGGCCCGGTCATTTTGCGAACCGCAACGGTCGCGCCGGCGCCGGCTCCGGCGCTCAGACCGACATTGTATGTCTGGCCGGAGGTGCATTGCACGCCGATGGTGCTGGTTTGATCCACGTTGGCGTCGATGACCCCTTTCGAGCCGAAATCCAAGTCGTTAGCGGTCTGGACCTTGCATTCGGCCGTGATGGTAATGCGGACCGTCAGGTTGCCTGTTGCAACCGCCGCGATGGCTGGGCCAGTGAACATTGACTGGGCTAGGATAGTGGCCGAAGCAGCCAGGGATAGGATGCGCATCCGGTACTCCCGTCGTGGGGCTTCCTCTTTGTGAGAAAGCATGACAGCCAGTACCCGCCCAGTGTGTTTCCCTATGCCACAATAGATCCCTCGATTCAATCAAGCCGTGTGACGACCGATGCTTCCGGGATTGATTTGTCGTCTGTTCTTTATTTGTTCGTTATGTATATATAACATAAGTACATTAGAAAATATTAATTCGATGCTGGCTAGCTCCAAAAGCTTTCCGGGCTTCATCGAATCGGCCATGACCGGCAAGCTCAACGACAAGCAGAAAGAGACGATCATGGCGGCGATCCCGACGAGGCGCATGGGCACCAGCGCCGAGGTCGCCTCGGCCGTCGCCTACCTCGCTTCCAATGAGGCGGCTTACGTTACCGGCCAGACCATCCATGTGAATGGCGGCATGGCGATGATCTAGGGCGTGTTGGGATTCAGGTCAGGCCGAGCTGAATCTCGATACGCCCCGACCGATCAAGGTCCGGCGGGCTGTGAAAACAGCCATTTCGGCTTGGACGCCCGCCTTTTTTCGTGTAATGCGGCCGGCAACCCGGCGGTTCGGGCAAAAACCGGTCCTGCGGCTTGCGTTTCCCGCAGGACCATCTTTCAGCTTGATTAGCGGCATTCCGCCCGCTAACGAAGACAAGACAACATAAGACGAGGCCCCAAATGAGTGACACCGCAGAGCGCGTCAAGAAGATCGTCATCGAGCATCTCGGCGTCGATGCCGACAAAGTGACGGAGCAGGCGAGCTTCATCGACGATCTGGGCGCGGACAGCCTCGATACGGTCGAACTCGTCATGGCGTTCGAAGAAGAGTTCGGCGTCGAGATTCCGGACGACGCGGCCGAGACCATCCTCACCGTCGGCGACGCCGTGAAGTATATCGACAAGGCCTCGGCCTGAGGCTTTCCGCGGGAATTACCGGGGAGGACCTGCGATGAGGCGAGTCGTCGTCACGGGCCTTGGCCTGCTTTCACCGTTCGGCATGGGCTTCGAGCATAGCTGGAAGGAATTGCTTTCCGGCCGCAGCGCCGCCCGCCGCGTCACCGAATTCGAGGTGGACGATCTTGCCTGCAAGATCGCCCACATCGTTCCGCGCGGTGACGGCTCCAACGGCACCTTCAATCCCGAGGCCGTGCTCGAGCCGAAGGAACTGCGCAAGGTTGGCGATTTCATCCTCTACGGCATCGCGGCCGCCGACGAGGCGCTGGCCGATTCAGGCTGGAAGCCCGAGACGCATGAGGATCAGTGCGCCACCGGCGTGCTGATCGGTTCCGGCATCGGCGGCATCGACGGCATCGCCGAGAACGCGATGATCCTGAAGGAGCGCGGCCCGCGCCGCATCAGCCCCTTCTTCATTCCTGGACAGATCATCAACCTGGTCTCAGGCCAGGTCTCCATCCGGCACGGACTGAAAGGCCCGAACCATGCGGTCGTCACCGCCTGCTCGACCGGCGCGCATGCTATCGGCGATGCCGCCCGGCTGATCATTTGGGGCGATGCCGACGTCATGGTGGCCGGTGGCGCCGAGGCGCCGGTTACCAGGCTCTCCATGGCAGGCTTCGCCGCGTGCCGCGCGCTCTCCACCGAACGCAACGACACGCCTGAGACCGCTTCGCGTCCCTATGACCGCGACCGCGACGGCTTTGTCATGGGCGAGGGCGCCGGCGTCGTCGTCCTGGAAGAGCTGGAGCACGCCAAGGCGCGCGGCGCCAAGATCTATGCCGAGGTCACCGGCTACGGACTGACCGGCGACGCCTATCACATCACCGCTCCGGCCGAGGACGGCGACGGCGCGTTTCGCTGCATGACGGCGGCGCTGAACCGGGCGAAGCTCTCGGCCGCCGACGTCGACTACATCAACGCGCACGGCACCTCGACCATGGCCGACACGATCGAGCTTGGCGCCGTCGAGCGGCTGGTCGGCAATGCGGCTTCCAAGATTTCGATGTCGTCGACCAAGTCGTCGATCGGCCATCTTTTGGGCGCCGCGGGCGCCGCGGAAGCGATCTTCTCGATCCTCGCCATCCGCGACAACATTGCCCCCGCCACCATCAATCTCGACAATCCGGAACGCGAGACGGCGATCGATCTCGTGCCGAACAAGCCGCGCCAGCGCCAGATCGATGTGGCGTTGTCGAACTCCTTCGGCTTCGGCGGCACCAACGCCTCGCTCGTCTTCCAGCGTTACAATGGCTGAGCATTCAGCCAGGGCAATTCCAGGAACAGTGCGAAGCGGTTATCCGTCCTGGAATGCTCGGAAGCAGATAGCTAGCCGGCAGGTCCGCCACCTGCCGTCATTTTTGCCAAATTTGTCCCTACGCTTCGGCTAGGGGATTCGTTGCAAGATCAGACGGTAGGGCGCCATGAATACAAATCCGGGCGGCGGCGGGGAATTCGGACAGCGTCAGACGCAAGGCCCGATCGTGCCCAAGACAGCCGCCGAGGCGCTGCGCCCCGAGGCCGGCACGCCGCCGCCGTCGAAACGCTCGCGCGCGTCGCGCAGCCAGGTCGTCGTGTTCCTGAATTTCTTCCTCTCGGTGGTCATCCTGGTCGTTCTCGCCGCCGGCGCGGCGCTCTATTTCGGCATGCAGGCTTTCGTCGAGCCAGGTCCGTCGGCCAATGGCGATACCTTCATGGTCAAGCCGAACACCGGCGTGCAGGAGATCGCCGACCAGCTGGAGCGTCGCGGCCTGGTCAGCGATGCGCGCATCTTCAGGCTGGGCGTGCGCGCCACCGGCAATGATGCCGCGCTGAAGGCCGGCGAATACGCCATCAAGCCGCGCGCCTCGATGCGCGAGATCATGGAACTGTTCAAGAGCGGCAAATCGGTGATGTATTCGCTGACCATTCCCGAGGGGCTGACGGTCCAGCAGGCGCTGCAGCGCGTGGCCGATCAGGAGGCGCTGACCGGCGACATGCCGACGACCCTGCCGCCAGAGGGCAGCATCGCCACCGACACGCTGCGTTTCACCCGCGGCGCCACCCGGCAGCAGATGATCGACAAGCTGGTCGCCGATCAGAAGAAGCTGGTCGAGGACGTCTGGGAGCACCGCGCGCCCGACCTGCCGGTCGCCGACATGGGAGACTTTGTCATCCTGGCCTCGATCGTCGAGAAGGAGACGGGCAGGAGCGACGAGCGTTCGCGCGTTGCCGCCGTCTTCCTCAACCGGCTGGCCAAGGGCATGCGGCTGCAGTCCGACCCGACCATCATCTACGGGCTGTTCGGGGGCAAGGGCAAACCGGCCGACCGGCCGATCTACCAGTCCGACATCGACAAGCAGACACCCTACAACACCTATCTGATCAAGGGCCTGCCGCCGACGCCGATCGCCAATCCGGGCCGCGCGGCGCTCGAGGCGGTGGCCAATCCGTCGAAGACGGACGACCTCTATTTCGTCGCCGACGGCAATGGCGGCCATGTCTTTGCCGCGACGCTGGAAGAGCACAACCAGAACGTCGCCCGCTACCGGGCGCTGCAGAAGAAGCAGGAGGACGCTGCCGCCAAGGTCTCCGGCCAGACGACGGCGCCGGCCGCTCCCGACGACAATGCCGACGGCGGCAATGCCGGCACCGATTCCGGCGAGAATGCCCAGTAGGCTGCCTGCCGCGCATCCGTCCCGTCTCCTTTGACGCCGGGCCGTATTCATGTTTTGAGGAAGAACATCCGGCGCCGGCCGAAGGTCAGCGTCTTGCAAGGGTGCGCATGTTCGGGCAATCGCTCCCGGATATGCGACAGGGGGTAATACGCGTTATGAACGTGCAGAGCATGACCGGTTTCGCGCGAACCGTTGCTGAATGCGACGGCACGTCGATCGCCTGGGAGGTCAAATCGGTCAACGGCAAGAGCGTCGAGGTCAGGCTGAGACTGCCGCAGGGCTTCGACCGGCTGGAACCCACTGTGCGGCAGACCGTGCAGAAGCGCTTCGCGCGCGGCAATTTCCAGGCGACGCTGACCGTCGGCCGTGCCGTCGCGCAGCTGGCGCAGCCGGTGGTCAACGAGGCTTTCCTGAAGGATCTGGCAGGGCTGGCCAAGCGCCTGCAGGAGCAGTTCGGCACCCAGCCCGCCACCGCCGACGGGCTGCTTGCGCTGCGCGGCGTGCTCGACATCCCGGAAGCCGTCGAGACCGAGGAGGAGCGTGCCGCCCTCGACGCCGCGATCCTGTCCGCGCTGGAGACGGCGCTCGCCGGACTGGAGCACGCAAGGCAGAGCGAGGGTGCCGCGCTGCGCACGCTGTTGTCGGGCCACATCGACACCATCGAGGCGCTGACGCTGAAGGCCGAGGCCGACCCGTCGCGCGAGCCGGCGGCGATCCGCGAGCGCATTGCCGAGCAGGTGCGTCTGCTAATGGATGCGTCGGCCAATCTCGACGCGGTCCGGCTGCATCAGGAGGCGGCCTTTCTCGCCACCAAGGCCGACATCCGCGAGGAGATCGACCGGCTGAAGACGCATGTCGCTTCCGCGCGTGTGCTGCTCGGCAGCGGCGGCGCCGTCGGCCGCAAGCTCGATTTTCTGGCGCAGGAATTCAATCGCGAATCGAATACCTTGTGCTCCAAGTCGAACGCCGCCGCGGTGACCGCGATCGGGCTGGAGCTCAAGGCGGTGGTCGACCAGTTTCGCGAACAGGTCCAGAATCTGGAGTGACGGAGATGGTTGCCAAGGAGCCGACGGCTGCCAGGGACATGGGAGCCCGCATCCGCCGCCGCGGGCTGATGCTGGTGCTGTCGTCGCCGTCGGGCGCCGGCAAGTCGACGATCGCGCGCAATCTTCTGGAAAGCGATTCGAGCCTGGAACTGTCAGTCTCCGTCACCACCAGGCCGCGCCGCGGCTCGGAGATCGAGGGCGTTCACTACCATTTCCGCACGATGCGCGAGTTCGAGCGGCTGCGCGATTCCGATGCGCTGCTGGAATGGGCCGAGGTGCACGGCAATTTCTACGCGACACCGCGCGAGCCGGCGGAGATGGCGCTGGCCGAAGGCCGCGACATGCTGTTCGACATCGACTGGCAGGGCGCCCAGCAGCTCAAGGAGAAGATGCGCGCCGACATCGTCTCGATCTTCATCCTGCCGCCTTCGATGAAGGAATTGAAGGCGCGCCTGAAGCGCCGCGCCGAGGACCAGGAGCAGGTCATCGAGACCAGGCTGAAGAACGCCCGCGTCGAGATCGAACACTGGAAGGAATACGACTTCGTCATCGTCAACGACGATCTCGACCGCGCCTTCGCCGAGGTCCGCGCCATCGTGACGGCGGAGCGGCTTCGCCGCGACAGGCGGCCGGGCCTGTTCGACTTCGTTTCCGGGCTGCTGGACGAGAAGACGGAGTGAGACAGGCTAAGTAGCCAGGCGATCTTCAGGATTAGGTTTCACCGTCCTTACGACGCGCTGCCGCGCGCAGCTCGGCAAAATGCAGCTCTACCTGATCATCAGGAATATCAGGCCGGGAGTCGTCCAGCGCCTCGCGCACCTTTCCGCTGAACCACACATCATACGCTTGTTCCATGATCAACGCCCTGCGTTCATCGCAGCTCAGACCGCGTGCACGACTTTCTCTCAGAATGGCGGCCATTCGATGTGACAACCTCAGACCATCAACGGCACTGATTTTTCGCCCCTATCGCTGGTCAGGATAAACCGACCATTTTGGGCCGAGCGGACAGGGTTCTTTTTCATGCGATCACATTATCATGCCCGATGATTTCCGGGCAATCGTGGGTGCGTCACGAGCCAATCCCCTCGACCAGAATGAGGTTCCTGCTGAGGGCAGCGTCGCGAACCTCAAGTGCCGCTGCGTATTCGGCAGAGCGATACCAGCGCCGTGCGGTTTCGATATCGGGGAATTCGACGACGATCAGCGGCCCGGGCTTCCAGTTGCCCTCCAGCGTTTCCACTTGGCCACCGCGTACGAGATAGCGTCCGCCGTGCTCTGCGATGGAGGCCGCAGCGCGGGTTCGATAGGATTCGAATGCCTCCGCGTCGCGGATTGTGACATCGGAAATGACATAGGCAGGCATTTTGCACTCCGGGCTGCTCGCCTGCCTATCTATGGCAATGGTACCGGGATTCCAGCCGACGCGTCGACTGCCTATAGGGCGTTCGTCAGCCTCACGAACTCTTCCACGCTGAGCGTCTCGGCGCGGCGCGTCGGGTCGATGCCGGCGCGGGCGAGCAGCGCTTCGCCGCCCAGGCTCTTCACGCTTTGCCGCAGCATCTTGCGGCGCTGGCCGAAGGCGGCTTCGGTGACGCGGCCCAGCCTCTTGCCGTCGGCGGGCAGGGGAGATGCGCGCGGCACCAGATGCACCACCGAGGAAGTGACTTTGGGCGGCGGGGTGAAAGCCTGCGGCGGCACGTCGAAGGCGATTTTTGCCTCGGTGCGCCAGCCGGCCAGCACGCCGAGCCGGCCATAGGCGTCGCTGCCCGGACCGGCGGTGATGCGCTCGGCCACCTCGCGCTGGAACATCAGCGTCATCGATTGATAGAAGGGCGGCCATTCGGCCGTCGTCAGCCAGCGGATCAGCAGTTCTGTGCCGATATTGTAGGGCAGGTTGGCGGCGATCTTCACCGGGCTACCGTTTGCCTTGCCGGCCAGGGCAGCGAAATCGGTCTTCAGCGCATCGCCGGGAATGACTTCGAGCCGGCCGGGATAATGGCTGGACACTTCCTCAAGCGCCTCCAGGCAGCGCTCGTCGCGCTCGATGGCGATCACGCGTTTGGCGCCGTTGAAAAGCAGCGCCCGGGTCAGTCCGCCGGGGCCGGGGCCGACCTCGATCACCGTCGCTTCGCCAAGCTCGCCGGCCGCGCGCGCGATCTTGCTGGTCAAATTGAGGTCGAGCAGGAAGTTCTGCCCGAGCGACTTCTTCGCCTGCAGGCCATGGCGCTCGATCACCTCGCGCAGCGGCGGCAATCCGTCGATGGTCGTGCGCCCCCCGCTCAACCCGAGCCTCATGCGGCCGCGGCGTGCCGGCCGCTGTCGGCAAGCCGGCGCGCGAGCCTCAGCGCGGCAATCAGGCTGTCGGCGCGCGCAATGCCCTTGCCGGCGATGTCGAATGCCGTGCCGTGGTCAGGCGAGGTGCGGATGAAGGGCAGGCCGAGCGTGACGTTGACGGCCTCGTCGAAGGCCAGCGCCTTGGCCGGGATCAGCGCCTGGTCGTGATACATGCAAAGCGCCGCGTCATAGCTGGCGCGCGCCCGCGGGTGGAACATGGTGTCGGCCGGCAGCGGTCCGACGGCATCGATGCCTTCGGCTTGAAAGGCCTCGACGGCCGGCAGCACGATGGAAAGGTCCTCCGAGCCCATCGCACCGCCTTCGCCGGCATGCGGATTGAGCCCCGCGACGGCGAGCCGCGGCCGCGCGATGCCGAAGCGGCTTTTGAGATCGGCGGCGGTGATGCGGCCCGTGGCCACGATCAGTTCCGTCGTCAGGACTTTCGGCACCTCGGCAAGCGCGATGTGGATGGTGACCGGGACGGTGCGCAGTTCGGGTCCGGCAAGCAGCATCACCGGCGTCACCTCGGCGCCGGTGTGGCGCGAGGCCAGATGCGCCAGGTACTCGGTGTGGCCGGGAAAGCGGAAGCCGGCGTCGTAGAGCGGCTTCTTGGCGATGGGGCAAGTGACCACCGCGGCAGCGTGGCCGGCGAGGCAGTCGGCGACGGCGCGGTCGATCGCTTCGATGGTGCCCGCGGCATTGGCCGGATTCGGCTTTCCAGGACTGTCCAGATGGCGGGCGTAGAGCGGAACGACGGGCAGCGCGCGCGGAAAATGATGCGCCGCTTGCCCAGGCGAGGTTTCCATGATCGCTATCGTTGCGCCGACTTCGCGCGCGCGGGCCTCGATCAGGGCCGGATCGGCGAGCAGGTAGAAGGGCGGCACGCCGGCGCTGTCGCCCGCCTGCCAGGCGGCGATGGCGATCTCGGGTCCGACACCGGAGGGATCGCCGACGCTGAGCGCCAACGGCGCATCGGTTCTGCGCATGCTCATGGTGTCCTGCGGGGCGCCGTGCCTGCCTCGCGGCAGAGCAGGCGGATCGAGCCTTGTTTTGTCATGCGCCGAAACGGCCTAGCGCTCGACGATGGTGGCCTTCTTGCGCAGTTCGTCGACATATTTCTTGCTGAGCTCGTCGGCGTCCTTGTCGTTGCTGCCTTCGGCCTGGAACACCATCTGCGCCGCCTTGTCGTCGGAAACCTCGCGCGAAGAGCAGATGCCGATGAATTCGACGCCACGCTCGGTCTCGCGCGTCGGGGTCGCGCCGCCAACCTTGGTCGCCTTGATCTGGTCGGCCCAGTCGGACGGCAATTGCGGCGCCAGCACGCGGCCGAGATCGCGCACCGTGACGTCGATCAGCCCCTTGGCGAATTCGCGCGTGGTGTTGCAGCCGTTGAAGCGGGCGCGCATGGCATCGGCCTCGCGTTTGCGCTTGGCGAGCGTGGCCGAGCGCTCGGACGCCGGCACCACGAAGATCACCTGCTGCAGCATGTATTCCATGGCGGTCGGCTTGGAGCCGCCCTTGTCGAGCATGCGGCGGACCGCGTCCTGCTCGGTCACCGAGCCGCCCTCGCCGGAACGGTAGCGCGCGCCGAGCGCCTGGTTCCAGGCCATCTGCGC
Organism: Mesorhizobium sp. WSM4906; assembly: GCF_029674625.1. Classification (NCBI taxonomy): domain Bacteria; kingdom Pseudomonadati; phylum Pseudomonadota; class Alphaproteobacteria; order Hyphomicrobiales; family Phyllobacteriaceae; genus Mesorhizobium; species Mesorhizobium sp. WSM4906. The sequence goes on along the minus strand of NZ_CP121355.1, from coordinate 5,416,885 downwards.
ACGGATGAATTCCTTGAAATGCTCCTTGGTGACGCCCGATTGCGACATGATCGCGTCGAGCTTCGCCAGCGGCATCTTGTTGTTGGAGGCAAAGCGCTCATAGGCGGCATCGACCTGCTGGTCGGTTATGCGGATGCCGAGCCGCTTGGCCTCGGCAAGGCGCAGCGTCTGGTCGATCATTTCCTTCGCCGCATCGCCTTTCTTGCGTTGCAGTTTGAAGAATGCGGCGCGGTGCGCGATGTCGCCGGTGGTGATCGGTATGTTGTTGACGATGTATTTGATCTGGCTGGCGAACGCCGGCGGCGTCATCGCCGTGATCGAAACCGAGGTCGCCGCAACCAGCAGCGCGAATCCTGCCGAAAACAGGTATTTCCTCATCTCACCTTCCCAATTCTTGCCCGCCACGATGGCGCCGCACGTCCTCCGAACGCATGCGCTACGTGGTCGACCCCTTGCCCGTCCTATGCGGCGAAACGATGTCGCCGGCGCATGTCCCCGAGAATCGGTCCCATTTTCGAAGCTATGCGCTCCAAATCAAGCTCTGCAGCCGTTACGCGCGCCAAATCGACGCTCTGCCGCGATGCTCGCCTGCCTTCGCTTACTGGATCGTGTCGACGGCGCTGGTCGACGTGCCGAAATCGCCGAGCGTGCGGAACGACAGGTTGAAGCCGATATTCTGCGACACTTCCTTGGTGACCGTATCGCGGCTCTCAGAGAACGTCATCACATAGGTGAAGCAGGAATCATTGTAAGCGAAGCCGACGCCGTCCTTGACCAGGACGCTTGTCTCTAGATCGTAAGTGCCAGTCCCGAAGACGCGCCAGTTCTCGGCAAGGTGAGTCGAGGCGCCGAGCGTGACCTCGTGCCGGTCCGTGGTGAAGCCGTAGAGCGGCTGCGCCTGGATGAAGGCATATTTGGCGCTGAGCGAAACCGGCAGGCCCGAATAGGCGGCCTTGATCTCCGCGCGCCTGACCTCGAAGGTCTGCTCGTCGAAACGGCCGCTGAGCGAGCCGGAGAAGCCGCTCGGGCTGTTGAAGCCGATGAGGCCTACATAGTCGGATTTCGCGGTCTGCAGTCCCGAGTAAGCGCCGGCATTGACGAGGTCCGGCGCGTCGAAGGAGTTCTCGCCGCCCAATTGGTAGGACTGGCCAAAGATGGCGTTGGTGCCCCAGCCATTTTCATAGGCGCCCGAATAGCGGAAGCCGACATTGGCGCGCGTGCCGCCCTCAATGCGGTCGTAACCTGAGAACTTGTCGCGCTCAAACAGCGTCGTGGCGTCGAAGACGAAGCTCTGCGCGTCCTCGTTTGGAACGGCGAGGCCACCGACATATTGCTCGTTCGGGCGCACGAAGACCTGCGCCGTCGGCTCCAGTATGTGGCTGGAGTTCGGCATCGAGAACAGCAACGGCCAACGCATCTCCAGGCCGAGCGTAGCCATGTAACGTGCGAGCGAGGAGCGCATGTCGACGTCCTCGCCGAGATTCGCTGCCATCTGGTTGACCGCGGCCAGCGACGCGGACGTGGCCGACACATAGCCGGTGTCGCCGCGCAGCGCGAGCAGCGGCGTCAACTGCAGGCCGCCATCGGTGGTGAAGGTGCGCTTCCATTCGGCTTCCGCCGTCAGCCGGCTGGACTGGCCCTCGAGGCCGCGCACGTTGTTGATGGAGGTCGGAACGGCGTTATCGGCTAGCACCGCATCCAGCCGGTCGCGGCTGATGACCCGCGCATTGACGTTGACCGACAACTGGCCGCCGGCCACCGCCATGTCGGGGATATAGGCGTAGTCGAACGACGGCAGCACCCAGGGCTGCTTGGCCGCGCGCGCCGTCGGATCGCTGGACAGCGTGTCTTCCTGCACCTCGAAGCGCATGGCCCTGACGTCGAAATAATTGCGGTCGCTCAGGCCCGTCAGATAGATCGACGACTGGTGGACGAGATCGTTGTAGCCGTCGATGTTGTAAGTGCGTGAAAAATTCTTGTCGGTCTGGAGGAGCACGTCCCAGCCGAAGTTCCAGCGCTCGTTGATGGCGAACTGGCCCTTGGTGCCCATCATGCCGCGGAACTTGTTGGGATCGTTGAGATCTCCCGAATCGACGGTATGACGATTGCCCGTGGCGATGAACGCGTCGGGATCCTGCTGCTGGATGCCGGCGATCTTCAGGCTGTATTGGCCATCGTTGAAGCGCTGGCGCCATTCGGCCTCGCCGAGGAAGCCCTGCTTGGTGTAGCCGGTCCCGGTGGTGGTCAGGTCGTAGGTCGGCGAGAGCGCGAAATAATAGGGGACTTTGACGCCGACGCCGAGATGGTTGTTGTAGACGATGCCCGGGATCAGGAAGCCGCTCTTGCGCTTGACCGTCGGGTCGGCGATCTCGAAGGCCGGCAGATAGGCGAGCGGATAGCCGAAGAACTCGAAATTCGCGTTCTCGAAGCGAACCGTCTTCTTCTCGCCGTTCCAGATGATCTTTCTCGCCTTGACGCGCCATGTCGGCGCCGAATCGGGCCTGTCCTCGCAGGGTTCGCAGGCGGTGTAGATGCCGTTGTGGAACGTCGTCAGCACGCCGCCCATGCGCTCGCCGCTCTCGGCGGCGAAATAAGCCTTCTCGACCGTCTCGACGCGCAGCGCGTTGACGAAGCCGTCGGCGAAATCGTCGGTGATGTCGATATGGTCGGAATTGATCTTGGTGCCGTCGCTGTTGATCAGCTCGACGGCGCCGCTGGCGACGAGGCGCTTGGTATCGCGGTTGTACACCACGCGCTGGGCGACGAGCTTGTTGCCGCCATAGTCGATCTGCACGCCGCCGACGGCGGTCACCGTGTGCTTGTCGTTGTCATAGACGAGCGTATCGGCGGCCAGCAGCATCTGCGTGCCGGAGGGAACAGGCTTTGCCGTGATGGTCTGCGCCAGCGCCGGTACCGACGGTACCACGCAAGCGAACAGACATGCCAAGACTGTCGCCCCATAAAGGCGTGCCAAACCGGCCTGCCTACTATGGCTGCGCAAACCAGCCTCCCTCACTAGCCGTCTTCCTTGTATAGCAGAAAAGTCACCCCGAAGAACATAGCCACGACAACCGGAACCCATGCAGCCACCATTGTAGGCACGAATCCGGCGACCCCGAATGCCTTGACCAGTACCGAAACGACATAAAGCAGAAAGCCGGCCAGGACGCCACCCAGAATCATCGTCGCCGACTGCCCCATTCGCGCAAATCGCATTGAAACTGTTGCCGCAATCAGCGTCATGGCGACGAGGAGGAACGGCAGCGCCACCAGCGAATCAAACTGCATGGCGAAGGCATTTGCCTTGAGGCCGAAGGAGCGGGCAACCTCGATCTTGGCCGGCAGCTCGTAGAACGGGATGGTTTCCGGGCGCGCCAGGCGCTCCTGCACGAATTCCGGCTTGAGGTTGGTGGGCACGCGGTCGGAAGCCTCGGGACGGATGTTGCCGTCCTTGAACACCTTGACGTCCTGCAGTTCCCAATAGCCGTCGCGCAGGAAGGCGTGCGCGGCATCCTTGCGCTCGACGATGTTGCCCGTCTGGTCGAGGATGAAGAACACCGCGTCAGCCATCTCCAGCCCCTGGTTGAGGATGGCGCGGGCGCCGATGATGGTGTCGCCGGAGCTGGTCTTTTGCCTCAGCCACGGCGTCGTATCCTCCGGGACGGCGTTCGACTTGCCGGCCCTGAGCTGGTTTTCCATCTGCTCGGACCAGGAGAACCCATGCGCGGCGATCGGATTGAGCACGCCGACGGAAATCACGCCGAACATCAGCGCGCCGACGCAGCACGGGAACAGGAACTGCCAAGCCGAAACGCCGGCCGAGCGTGCGATGACCAGCTCGTAGCGGCGGTTGAGCGACACCAGCGTCGCCATCGCCGAGAACAACCCGACGAACGGCACCGTCTGCAGCATGATCATCGGCATCCTCAGCGCCGAAATGGCGAAGGCGGTGCCGTAGGTGAAGCCCGGCAGCCCGGTCGTGCGGCCCGAGAGCTCGGTGAAGTCGATCAGGAACACCAGCGCCAGCAGGCCGAGAAAGAACCAGATGGTGATCGTCACATAGCGAAAGAAGAAATAGCGGCCCAGTGTCCAGCCCATCGTCAGGCCCCCTGGCCGGAGGTGCCGCGGCGGGCGAGCCACAGCTTGAGCGCGGTCCAGCCCTCGCTGACCCGTCCGGCGAGATTTGTCATCCAGTCGGCCCAGGCGGTGGGCAGTTCCATGCTGCGCGAGGAGACGATGAACCAGACGGAGATCGCCGACGCCGCGATCGGCACGCCATAGACCAGATAGGCGTAGTACCAGACCTTGTCGGCCTTGCCCGCGGCGAAGAAACCGAGCCAGCGCACGAAAAGGGCGATGGCGATCGCCGTGATCAGCGGATGGATGCGCGCCTCGCGATGCGAGCGCGCGTCGCCCGCGACGGCCAGCGCGATCAGCGCGAACACCAGCGAATAGGACCATTCGGAGAAACGCTGGTTGACCTCGGCCGTGTAGCTGCCGGGCTGGCGCTGATACATCCTGTCGTTGGGATCCGGGTTGAGCAGGTATGGCGTCGTCCGGTCCTTGGGCAGCAGCGTGATCTCGTTCGCGGCCGACATGAAGGCCGACAGGTCGAAGGCGTAGGAGGTGAAGCGGATGACGGAGAGGTCGCCGGTCACCGATTTGCGGTTGATGACGCCGTCATTCATCATCAGCACCTTCTCGTCGCCCTTTTCGACGATGCTGCCGGTCTTGGCGTAATAGGTGAGGTTGGCGCCTTCCTCGCGCGAGTCGGCGACGAAGATGCCGCCGAGCTTGTTGTCGGGCAGCCGTTCGCCGATCTGCAGGAACAGGCCTTCGTCGATCTTGCGGAACGTGCCTTCCTGGATGATCAGCGACAGAAGGTCGGCGCGCGAGGCCGCCACCAGCTGCCGGTTCTTCTGCCTGGCATAGGGATCGACGCCATTGTCGACGGCGAAGGAAAAGACGCTGGCCGCCAGCGCGAGCAAAAGGATCGGTCGCGCGATCGTCCAGCGCGAGGCGCCCGCGGCGTTGATCACCGCCAGTTCCGAATCCGTGTTCATGGCGCTCAGCGTCTGTGCCACCGCGACCACCAGCGCGAACGGCACCACGATCGGGACGATCGAGGGGATGATCAGGGCCGCGACTTCGAAGAAGGTCAGCGCCGACTGGCCGCTGTCGGTGACGAGGTCGATCTTGGCGAGCACCTGCGTCGTCCACACGATCGCCAGCGTCCAGACCAGCGCCGCCAGGAACATCGCGGCGGTGCGACGCATGATGTAGCGTTCAACGACCTTCATGAAGGCTTTTCTCGATTGTGCCGAACGGCATCATGCCCGCCGACAAGGTAGTCATCCGCCGGCGCCTGTACAACCGGGTCCACAAGCGGCTCATCTGGTTCGTCGCCCCCATGCCACGCGCCCCGGCGCGGCGGAGTCTCCGCGTCAATCGATAAGAAATGCAAAACATTGATGGTTAACAATAGGTTGCGGCAGGAAGCTTAGGTCGTGCCGCGACGAATCCTTCGTTGATTTCGGCGCCGATATAGACAGCGATTTCGGCCAAAGTCTTGCCAAATGCCCGAAAACGACCAAATGTCGCGCACGCTTGAAAGCCGGTTCGCGGCGCCTCACCCCGAAAGCAGGATCTGATGACTTCGAGACCTTCGATTGCCTTCGCCAAATTCGCCGCGCCCAAAAAAGGCAGCGTCTTCGTGCTCGCGGCCGACGGCGGCGGCCTTGGCGATGCCGCGAAGGCCTGCGACCCGGCCGGCGCATTGGCGCGCGCGTTTCCGGTCGCCGATTTCTCCGGCAAGTTCGCGAGCTCGGCCGAGGTGCTGGCGCCGGAAGGGGCGTCGGTCGACCGGCTGGTGGCGATCGGCGCCGGCAAGGTTGCGAACCTCGATGACTATGCCTGGCTGAAGCTCGGCGGCGCCGTTGCCGCCGCGCTGCGCAAGGCTGCGGAAGTTGCCGTGATCCTCGACCTGCCGGAGCTAGAGCCGGAGGGCCGGCAGGCGGCGAACCTCGCCGCCGGCATCCTCCTGCGCAGCTACGGATTCGACAAATACAAGACCAGGAAAGAAAGGGAAAACGGCCAGCCTGAAGCCAAAAAGGCCGAGGCGGCGAAGCCCGCCAAGATAACCATCCACTGCGCCGACCCGTCCGCCGCGAAAAAAGCCTTCGCCGAGGAGGAAGCGGTGATCGGCGGTGTGCTTTTGGCCCGCGACCTCGTCAACGAGCCGGCCAATGCGCTGGGGCCGGTCGAGTTCGCAGCGCGCGCAAAGCAACTGGAAGCCCTCGGCGTCGAGGTCGACATCCTGACCGAGAAGGAAATGAAGAAGCTCGGCATGGGCTCGCTGCTTGGCGTCGCGCAAGGCTCGCCGCGCGGCGCCCGCATGGCCATCATGCAATGGAAGGGCGGCAAGGCCAAGGACGCGCCGGTCGCCTTCATAGGCAAGGGCGTCACCTTCGACACCGGCGGCAATTCGATGAAACCGGCCTCCGGCATGGAAGACATGAAGGGCGACATGGGCGGAGCCGCCGCCGTCACCGGCCTGATCCATGCGCTGGCCGCGCGCAAGGCCAAGGCCAATGTCGTCGGCGTCATCGGCCTTGTCGAGAACGCGGTCGACGGCCACGCCCAGCGTCCGGGCGACATCGTCACCTCGATGTCGGGCCAGACGATCGAGGTGCTCAACACCGACGCCGAAGGCCGTCTGGTGCTCGCCGATGCGCTCTGGTACGCCAACGACCGCTTCAAGCCGAAATTCATGGTCAATTTGGCGACGCTGACCGGCGCCATCATGGTCGCGCTCGGCCAGCACTATGCCGGCCTGTTCTCCAACAATGATGAACTGGCGGGCCGCCTGACCGACGCTGGCCAGGCGACGCAGGAGCGGCTGTGGCGCATGCCGCTCGGCGCCGAATACGACAAGCTGATCGATTCCAAGAACGCCGACATGAAGAACATCGGCGGCCGCTACGGCGGCGCCATCATCGCCGCGCAGTTCCTGCAGCGTTTCGTCAAGGACACGCCCTGGGCCCATCTCGACATCGCCGGCACGGCGATGGGCGCACCGGCGAACGAGATCAACCAGTCCTGGGGCTCGGGCTTCGGTGTGCGGCTGCTCGACAGGCTGGTGCGCGACCACTATGAAGGATAGGCTTTCGAGGTGGCCGACATCCTCTTCTATCATCTGACGGAATCGACGCTCGAGGAGGCGCTGCCTGGCCTGCTCGAGCGCAGCGTCGAGCGCGGCTGGCGCGCCGTCGTGCAGACCGGAACCGAGGAGCGGCGCGACGCGCTCGACCAGCATCTGTGGACTTTTCGCGACGATTCCTTCCTGGCGCATGCCACCGACCGCGAGGCATACCCGGCCGAGCACCCGATCCTGCTGACAACGGGGAAGGACAATCCGAACGCCGCGCAGATCCGTTTCCTCGTCGATGGCGCGACCCCGCCCGACCTCTCCGGCTACGAGCGGGCGGTCTTCCTGTTCGACGGCCACGACGCGGCACAGCTCGAAGGCGCGCGCGGCCACTGGAAGACGATGAAGGAAGCCGGCCACGCCGTCACCTATTGGCAGCAGACGCCTGACCGGCGCTGGGAGCGCAAGGCTTAAGGAACGCTGCCCCGACCCTCTGGGGTTTGGTCGCGTCCCTGCTCCTGCAGATAAAGCCAAAGCGCCTCGGCCACCGGCCCGTGCGGCCGGTCGCGCCGCCGCACTGCCGCAACGGTTTCGGTGCGGCCGGGGATATGCCTGCCGGCGATGGAGATCAGCCGTCCGTCGCGAAGTTCGTCCTCGATCAGCCATTCCGGCAGATGGCCCCAGGCAAGGCCGTGGAGGATCAGTTCCTTCTTCATCATGTGGTCCGGCACCGAGCAGGAATGCGCGCCGTCGATGACGAAGAAATTCTCTGGCGAGGGGCGCCGCGCGGTATCGCGTATCACGCATTGGGTGAAGGGCCGCATCGCTTCCGGGGTGATGTCATGTTCTTTGTCGAAGGGCAGAAAGCCCGGTGCCACCACCGGCACGAAGTTCACCTGGCAAAGATCGATCCGCTCGAGCTGCGGATCGGATGGGTTGGCGCGATGGAAGACGAGATCGGCCTCGGCGTCCATCAGCCGTTCGATCGGCCCGCTGATCGCCTCATATTCCAGATGCAGGCGCGTGCGGGTCCGTTCGGCGAAGAAGCGGCTGAGCAGGCCGAGTATTCTAGGCCTCGGGCAGACGTCGCCCATCACCACACGCAGGACGGTTTCCTCGCCGCTCGCCAGCTGCCTCGCATAGCTCTGGAGATGTTCGAGCTCGCGTAGCGCCAGCCGGGCGCGCGCTTGGAACTGCCAGCCTTCATCCGTCAGGCTCACCCGATAGCCGCTGCGGTCGAGCAGGGTGAGGCCGAGCTGCTCTTCCAGTCGTGCGACCGCGGCGAAGACGGAAGGATGCGTCCGGCTCAGGACAAGCGCGGCGGCCTGAAAACTGCCCTCGCTCGCCACGGCGTCGAAGCACCTCAGATCGTGCAGCTTCAAATCGTGCATTGTCGTAACATCCTACAGAGACTGTCGAATCATAGTAATTTTCTTCGATAGTAACCAGACCTAACGTCCTCATCGAAACGACGCGGGACGATCTCCCGCCTGATCAAGATGAGGATCCAAAATGACCGAAACGCTTCATTTCACGGCGGGCGACGGCGCGCGCATCGCCTACAGGTTCGACGGCCCGGAAGACCGGCCGGTGCTTGTGCTGTCGAATTCCATCGCCACGACCTTCCACATGTGGGATGGCCAGGTTGCAGAGCTCGCCAAATCCTTCCGGGTGCTGCGCTACGATTTTCGCGGCCATGGCGGTTCCGACGCGCCGGCCGGCGCCTATTCGCTCGACCGGCTGGGTCGCGACGTGCTCGAACTGCTCGATTTCCTCGGGCTTGCCCGCGTGCATTTCCTCGGCCTGTCGCTCGGCGGCTTCGTCGGCCAGTGGCTGGGCATCCATGCGCCGGAACGCATCGAGCGCTTGATTCTCTCCAACACCTCGCCGCATCTGGGACCCGCGTCCTATTTCGACGAGCAGATCCGCAACGTGCTTGCGGCAAGCGACCTGTCGGCCACGGCGGACATGTTCATGCGCAACTGGTTCCCTGCCTCGATGCTTGCCGGCGAGAACGACACCGTTGAGGAATTCCACGCCGCGATCCTGGCAATGTCGCCGCAAGGACTTGCCGGATGCTTCGCCGCCGTGCGCGACGCCGATCTGCGCCGCCCGATTTCACTGATAACCGCGCCCACGCTGGTGATCGGCGGTGTTGACGACAAGGTGACGCTCGCCAGCCACAGCGAGGCGATCGCGGCGGCGATCCCCGGCGCCGAGCTCGTGCTGCTCCCGGGCGTTCATCTGCTCAATGTCGAGCGCCCGGCGGAATTCATGGGAGCGGTGAGGCGGTTTCTTGGACAAGGTTGACCCGTAGCTTGGACCGCCCACATCGGCAATTGGCAACAAAGCCTCAAGTTTCGTGTTGCTTGAAGTGATCAGCCGAGCCTCATGAACATCGCTATCGACCGCATTTTGGTTTAGATAAACGCGAGTGCGCGCATGGGGGGAGGATGCGGATCAGGGTCGTCGGAACCGGCAGGGCGGTGCCGGCAGAGTGCGTCACTACTCGTACGCTGGAGGAGAGGCTGGGCCTCGGCCGGGGCGCGCTCGAAAGCGCCACCGGTGTCGTCCAGCGCTATGTCTGCGCGGCCGAATCGCAGATCGATCTCGCCTGCGTCGCCGCGCGTCTTGCGCTCGACGACGCCGGGCTCGGTCCAAGCGATGTCGCTCTGATCATTGGCGGCAGCGGCGTGCCCTACCAGCCGCTGCCGGCGACGGCGCCTCTGGTCATGCAGCGCCTCGGCCTTGCCGACGGCACGGCCGCCGCCTTCGATGTCAACAGCACCTGCCTTGGCTTCCTCACCGCTTTCGAGACGGCCGGCCGCATGATCGAGGCCGGGCAATGCGAGACGGCGCTGGTGTTCTCGTCGGAGGTCGCCTCGCGTGCTTTGCCTTGGCGGGACGCGCCGGAGGTTGCAGCACTCTTCGGCGACGGCGCGGCGGCAGCCGTGCTGCGCAGGGCCGAGCCCGGCGAGGGCAGGCTGGCGGCCAGCCTGATGCGCACCTATCCGTCCGCCTGGGAGGCCTGCGGCATCGGTTCCGGCGGCACGCGCTTCGATTTCCACAAGCAGCCGGAGGAGTTCGCCCGCCACAGCCTGTTCCATATGGATGGCAAGGAGCTGTTCCGCCTGACGTCCCGCCATTTCAACGGCTTCGTCTCGGCGCTGCTGGAGCGTGCCGGTTGGCGGCATGACGACGTCGATCTCGTCGTGCCGCATCAGGCGAGCCCGTTCGCGCTCGCGCATATGGCGCGCCAGACGGGCTTCGCGCCGGAAAGATTGGTCGATATTGCCGCCAGCTTCGGCAACCAGATCGCCGCCTCCATCCCCTTCGCGCTCGATGTCGCTCGCCGCGACGGGCGCGTGACGCCGGGCACGAAGCTGCTCTTCCTCGGCACGTCGGCCGGCGTGTCGTTCGGCGGCATGGCGCTGGAAGCCTGACCATGGTCGTGCTCGTCACCGGCGCCAGCGGTTTCTTGGGCTCTCACGTGCTCCGGCGGCTGGCTGCATCCGGCACGCTGGCGCTCGGGCTCGGCCGCGATGCGGCACGCTGCGCCGCGCTCGAGGCCGCCGGCCATCGCATCATCCGTCATGATCTTGCGCAGCCGCTCGATCGCGCACTGGACCCCCGGCTTGGCAAGGTCGAACGGATCATCCATTGCGCCGCGCTCTCGGCGCCTTTCGGCCGGTTGCAGGATTTCGCGGCGGCGAACGTCACGGCGACGCGAAGCCTGCTCGACTTCGCGACGCGCCAAGGCGTCAGCCGCTTCGTCCACATCTCCAGCCCGTCCGTCTGCTTTGCCTTTCGCGACCAGCTCGATCTTGCTGAGGACGCGGCTTTGCCGGAGCCCGTCAACCACTATGCACGCACCAAGCGCGAGGCGGAGCGGATCGTGCTCGCCGCGCCAGCCGTCCATCCTCTGGTGCTGCGGCCGCGCGGCATCTATGGCGCCGGCGACCGCGCGCTGCTGCCGCGCCTGATCAAGGCGGCGAAGAGCCGGCCGCTGCCGCTGTTTCGCGGCGGCCGGGCCGCGATCGACCTCACCCATGTCGACGATGTCGTCGATGCGGTCATGGCGGCGCTCGCGGCACCCAAGCAAGCCGAAGGCCGGATTTTCAACATCTCCGGCGGCGAGGTGCTGCCGGTGCGCCGCATCGCCGACGAGGCTTGCGTCCGCGCCGGGATCGGGGCGCGCTGGCGGCCGATGCCGCTCATGCCTGCCATGCTGGCGGCCGGCTTGATGGAGGCGGTGGCGCTCAGGCTGCCCGGCCGGCCCGAACCGCCGGTCACCTGCTACGGGCTCTGCCTCTTCGCCTATGCCCAGAGCCTCGACCTTTCCAAGGCCAGACGCCTGCTTGGCTGGGCGCCAAAGGTTTCCTTCGAGCAAGGGCTCGATCGCACCTTCGCCGGCAGTGCCACGCTATGAAGATCGTCTTTGCCAACAGCGCCTGGGTCAGCGCCTCCGAGCGGCTGATCCTGCGCGGTGGGTCGTGGCGGAGCGCGCGGCTGCGCGTCCGCTACGGGCTGATCTTTCATCCCGCTGCAGGGCCGGTGCTGGTCGATACGGGCTACACGCCGGAGGCGCTCACCGGCGAGCGGCGCGGCCGGATGCTGCGTCTCTACGGCGCGCTGTTGAAACCTCAGCTCAACGCCACCGAACAGGTCTTGCCGGTGCTGCAGCGCTTCGGCCTGTCGCCCGATGACATCCGCACCGTCATCGTCACCCATTTCCATGCCGACCACATTTCCGGCCTGTCGCAGTTTCCCAAGGCGCGCTTCATCGCCAGCGACGCGGCCTGGGCGCGGATCAAGGCGCGCTCGCCGCGACAGAACTTGCGCCACGGCGTCTTCACCGAGCTCTTTCCGGCGGATTTCGAAGCGCGATTGGACGGCCTGTCCTCCAAGCCGGGCGTCGACGCGCGCGACGGCATTCCCGGCGGCACGGACCTTTTCGGCGACGGCAGCGTGATCGCGGTCGATCTTCCTGGACATGCCGACGGCCAGTTCGGCCTGCTGTTCGCCAGCCCCGATCGGCCGCTGCTCTATGCCGTCGACGTGCAGTGGCTGCTCGCCGCCTTGACCGAAAACCGCACACCAGGCTTCCCGGCCACGCTGATCGCCGAGGATGCCGCGGCGATAGAGCCGACCAGCGCCGTTCTCCGCCGCTTCCTCGCCGCTGGCGGCGAGGTGATGCTCTGCCATGACCCCGCGCCGACATCCTACGATCTCTCATCGAGCGATCCGGAGGCGGCATGAACGCTCTCGCGGAAGCGGTTGGCTCCTTTGCCCTGACGCGCCGGGTCTCGCGCAAGAGCCGCGCCGACTTCGAACGCTGGCAGGCGGCCGCCTTGCGCCGCTTCCTCGATCGCGACCTGCCGCGCGCGCCGTTTTACGGCAAGGCGCCGGCCCGTCTCGTCGATCTGCCGGTCACCGACAAGGCGCTGCTGATGGCGCGGTTCGAGGATTTCAATATCCATCGCCTTGCCGCCGCCGAGGCCTGGGCGGCGCTGGCGCGCGACGGCCGCGCCGGTTCGCTTACGGTCGGCGCCAGCACAGGCACGTCTGGCAATCGCGGCCTGTTCGTGATCTCCGAGGCGGAAAAATACCGCTGGCTGGGCACGATCCTCGCCAAGGCGGCCCCCGATCTTATCTGGCGCGGCATGCGCGTCGCCGTCATCCTGCCGCAGAACACCGGGCTCTATGACAGCGCCCGCAAGTCGCGGCTGATCAAGCTCGCCTTCTTCGACTTGACGCTCGGGCCGGAGCACTGGCGTGCGGCGCTGGAAACCTTCGATCCGACCGTGATCATCGCGCCGCCGAAGATCTTGCGGCACCTCGCGATCGAAGGCTTCCGGCTCCAGCCGAAGCGTATCTTCTCCGCCGCCGAGACGCTCGATCCGGTCGACCGTCCTGTCATAGAAGCTTTCTTCCGGTTGCCGCTCGACCAGATCTACATGGCGACCGAAGGTCTGTTCGCCGTGACCTGCCGGCAGGGCGGCCTGCATCTTGCCGAGGACTCCGTCTTCTTCGAATTCGAGCCGGCAGGCGAGGGGCTGGTGACGCCGCTGGTCACGGCTTTCCGCCGCCGGACCCAAATCATGGCGCGCTACCGCATGAACGACCTGCTGCGGCTTTCCGGTCAGCCTTGCCGCTGCGGCTCGCCGCTGCGTTGCGTGGACGAGATCGTCGGCCGCATGGACGATGTCTTCCGCCTGTCCTCGAAAGGCGGTCCGATCCTGATCACACCGGACGTGCTGCGCAACGCCGTGCTCAAAGCCGATCGCCGCATCGACGATTTTCGGCTCGTCCAGATTGCGCCGGACTGGATCGAGCTCAGGCTTCCGCCGGCACTCGCCGACGAGGCGGCAGCCGCCGCTCATCAGGCGGTGCGCGTGCTGCTGGAAGCGCGAAAGGCCGATGCGACGGTCGATCTCGTCCGCACTTCGTTGTCGCTGGAAACAAGCCGAAAGCTGCGTCGCGTCGAATGCCGCCTGGAGCGCGCGTCATGAGCCGGACGGCCGTCGCGGAAAGGCTGATCCAGCAGGCTGACCGGGTCGAAAACGATCCGGCCAAGGTCGAAGCTTTCGTGCACCTGTTCAACGAGATACCGGTCAGCGACCTCGTCGCCAACCTGACGACCAGGGTCGAGACCTTCGAGGTCGCGGGCCGGACGTTCCCGCTGACGCTCAACGATGCCAGTGAAGCGCCGAACTGCTATATCTGCTGTCCGTCCAGCGCCTATATCGACTACGCGATAGACGAGACACGCAACTTCGCCACCCACCCGCTGCTGCGCCGCGCGCTCAAGGCCCTGATCGGCGCCTGCGCGCCACTGGTCAGGGCAAGCGGCCTCGACTATCAGGTGCAGGCCAACAACTGGCTCTATTCGACCAATCCGGTGCCGCTGCTCGACCGGCAAACTGTTGCCGCACTCAGATCGGCGCTGGTCGCGCGCTTTCCCGATCGCGCCATCGTCATCCGCTCGCTGAACGAGATCGCCGATCCGGCGAGCATCGCAGCGCTGAAGGCAGAGGGCTTTCGCATGCTGGCGGCGCGGCAGATCTATATCTTCGCCGACCGCGGCGCCGCGCCCGCCATGACGAAGAACCTGAAACGCGACCGCAAGCAGCTCGGCACCACGCCCTTCGAGCGGATCGGCGATGCCGATTTCACCGAGGCCGACTATGCGCGCGCCGAGCAGCTCTACAACATGCTCTATCTGGAGAAATACACGCCGCTCAATCCGCACTACACGGCCCGCTACATCGCCGAGATGCATCGGCGCGGCATCATCAGCCTTGCCGGCCTGCGCCGGCCGGGCGGCGAGCTGGTCGCGGTCACCGGGCTGTTCGAAAATGGCGGCACGCTCACCCAGCCCATCGTCGGCTACGACACCGGCCTGCCGCTCGGCGAGGGGCTTTATCGCATGGTGATGGCGATGGGGCAGGACCATGCCAGCGCGCGCGGCCTGTTCTTCAACATGAGCGCCGGCGCCGCAAGCTTCAAACGCCTGCGCGGCGCCATTGCCGCGATCGAGTACAACGCGGTCTACGCCGCGCACCTTCCGCTTCGCAAGCGTGTCGCGATCCGCATCATGGAAACGGTGCTGGCGGGAATTGGCATTCCCCTGCTGAGGAGGTTCGAACTGTGAGCGAGCGCCGTGATCACAGCAAGGATTTCTGGCAGGCGGTGGCGCTCTCGGCCGACATCGGCAGGCGGCCGAAGCGCATCCTGCTCGATGGCCGGCCTGTGGTGCTATTCCGCTCGGCGCGGGGCATTGCCGCCCTGTTCGACCGCTGCCCGCATCGGCTGGTCGAGCTCTCGACCGGCAAGGTGGTCGGCGGCGAGATCGAATGCCCCTACCACGGCTGGCGCTATGACGGCGAAGGCCGCTGCAAGGCCATTCCCGGCCATGTCGGCGCCATGCCGCACTATCGGGTCCGCCGCTACGCCGCGATGGAGCGCGACGGCGTCGTCTTCGTCTCGTCCGGCACTCCGCAAGGCGAACCCTACCTCCACTGCATGCAGGGCAAGGACATCATCGTGCGGCGAGTGCGCTCATCGACGCAGTCGACCGTCATCGATGTCGCCGAGAACATCCTCGATGCCACCCACACCCACTTCACCCATAAGGGCCTGCTGCGCGGCCTGACCTCGAAGCGCCATCTGGTGGGGGTCGAGGTGACCGGCGGCGAGGGCTGGGTGGAGGCGACCTACACCGGCGAGGATCGCCAGCAAGGGTTGATCAG
Source organism: Mesorhizobium sp. WSM4906 (assembly GCF_029674625.1). Classification (NCBI taxonomy): domain Bacteria; kingdom Pseudomonadati; phylum Pseudomonadota; class Alphaproteobacteria; order Hyphomicrobiales; family Phyllobacteriaceae; genus Mesorhizobium; species Mesorhizobium sp. WSM4906. Next base: position 5,401,486 of record NZ_CP121355.1, on the reverse strand, counting down.
CCGGCTGCTGGAAGGCGAGCGGGTGAAAACCGTCGGCCGCTTCCGCCATCCCGGCATCGCCGAGCTCGAATATTGGGGCGGGAACGGGCTGGTGCTCGCAACCACTTTCCATCTGCGTCAGGCCGATGAGCGTACCGTCGAGGGCGTCGGCTGGCTGATCGGCCGGCGCCAGGGTCTGCTCGGCGAGCTGAAGGCGCTCGCCTTCAAGCCGCTCTTCACCATCGCGCTGCATCAGGACCGTCGCGTGCTGAAATCGGCCAGCGACAATGCCCGCTTCGCGCCGCCGGCGCTACCGGTGATCGGCCCGCTCGATTTCCTGCGCCGCGACATTGCGGCGATCATGGAGGGGAAAATGCCGCCTGCGGCGAGTGAGCCGAGGGTCCATCAGATCGAGCTTTAGGTGTAGGCTAAAGTTCGAGGAGATAGAACGATGCCTCTTGAGACCACGCGTTTCGATATCCTTGATTATCTCAAGACCCCTGAAGAGCGCTTAGCCTATGTCCTCGAAGCCGCATTTGAGGATGGTGGAGCCCATGATTATCACTCACACTCTCAGCAGTGTGGCGCGCTCCATCGGCTTGAATGCCGTTGCAAAAGAGGCCGGAATGACGCCGGAGGCGCTTTACAAGGCGTTGAGTGAAAGCGATCCACCTCTCAGCACACTGCTGGCTGTACTTAACGCTTTGGGCCTACAGCTTTATGCGAAGACGACGGGTCAGTAGTGGCTGCAGGTAGAGTCGGATCAGTCCTCAGAGTTGATGACGGCGGCCGCGTCGCGTTCCTTCGCGCCCCCCTCTGTCCTGCCGGACATCTCCCCCACAGGTGGGGAGATTGGCTGCCATCGCCGATTTCGCCAATTACCGACGTGGCAGAATGGGCGAGGCACGGAAGCTGCTGATCTCCCCCCCAAGTGGGGGAGATGTCCGGCAGGACAGAGGGGGGCGCTGTCCCGCCAGCGTTACTCGCCCGGCCCATTCCACTCGATGTCCCGCGTCGAAGCCGCTTGCAGGCTGATCCATTGGCGCCAGGCCACGCCGGCGATCTCGGCCAGCGCCAGCCACTGTGCCTTCACAGGCGCGGGGTCGCCCGGCCAGTCGAGCAGTTCCTGGCCGTCGCGCATCGCCTTCCGAAAGCGGGCGAGAGCGCCTGAACGCAAAGCGGCCCGGAGCCCATAGACCCACATCGCAAGCCGCACCGTTTGCGGCGCGATGACGTCGGGGATCACTTCCGGCCCGTCTTCCAGCATCGCGTCGGCAAAGCGCGCCGGATCGCGAAAAAAATGCAGGCCGCTGACGGCGCGCGGGTTGCACTCCAGCGGCAGAACGCGGCCGTTCGCCTCGCGTATCAGGTCGAAGGAAATCTGCCCCGTCCATGTGGTGCCGGCGACGATGCGCTCGACCAGTTCCCGCGCCGCCTCATCCTCGACCCGTTCGAAGAAGATGCCGGCGCCCTTGCCGGCGCGATAGAGCGAGCGGTAGAGCGCCAGCGCCTTGAGCCTGCCCTCGCGCGCCGCCGCATAGGCGCTGATCTCGTCGCCATCGATGAAACGCTGCGCCACCCACGGCACGGCAGGCGAAGGGGTGATGGTGTCGAGAAAATCCGGCGTCGGCCGCAGCAGCACATGGCTGGCGAAGCGCGACCAGACCGGCTTGAACACCAGCTCGCGCGAGCGGCCGCGTACCGCTTCCAGATCGTCGCGTGACCTGAGGAGCGTTGTCTCCGGCACCGCCAGGCCGAGGCCTTCGGCCAACCGGATAAAGGCGTGCTTGCTGTGCACCTTCGCCAGCTGTTCGATATCCGCCGCGAATAACTGGGCCGGCATCGCCCGGCCGCGCCAGGCCAGCGCGAGATAGAACACCTCCTCGCAGGTCGGGATGACGAGATCTATGCCCTCGGCCCGCGCCAACGCCCCGACCGCCTCGGCGTAGGCCTCGGGCTCGAAACGCGGCGGCGGCAGCCGATAGTAACGCGCACAGGCCCTGCTTGCCGCGGCGATCGGCCGGGCAGGGCTGTCGGCCAGGATGACGCGGCGGCCGGCGCTGTCGAGCAGGCGCGCCAGATGCAGCGCCACCGGCGCGCGCGCCCCGGTGATCAGCACGGTCTTGTCGGCCCCCGGCATCAGGTCTCGCGATTGTTTCGGTCGCTTGAACCGTTGCGCGAAGTTTCCGTGCTTGGCAATCTTAAGTATTTGTTTTTGCGCAATTCCGGACGGAAAACCGCCATGCACTTTTCCTGGGATCGCGCTACTTCCCCCCGACAGGCAGCGCGCGCTGGACGATGTTGAGGAAGAAGCGGATACCGATCGGCACGATGGCGTCGTTGAAGACGAAGCGGTCGCCATGCAGGCCGGCGCCTGGGCCGACATCGCCGGCGCCGATCCAGACATAGGCGCCGTCGCCGACGCCCTGCAGCAGAAAGGCAAAATCCTCGCAGCCCATGCTCGGCAGGAACTCGGTTGCGACACGCTCGGCACCGACGGCATCCGCACCGGCCAAGGCGGCGAGCGCCGCGCCCGCGGCCGGGTTGACCACCGGCGGATAGCCGCGCCTGTAGGTAAGTTCGGCGCTGGCGCCGTGCATGGTGGCGCAAGTCTGCGCCACGCGCTCGATCTCGGCCGCGCAATGGTCGGAAATCGCGCGGTCATAGAAGCGGCAGGTGCCTTCGACCCTGACCTCGCCCGGCACGAAATTGTTGAAGCGGCCGCCATGGATCTGCGTCACCGACAGCACCGCCGGCGACAGCGGATCGACGCTGCGCGAAACCAGCCGCTGGATCGCGGTGACGAAGCTCGCCGCGGCGAGCAGCGGATCGTCGCCCAGATGCGGCATCGCGGCATGGCAGCCGCTGCCGCGAAAGATGATCTCGAAATCGTCGACCGCCGCCATCTGCGGTCCGGCGCGCACGCCGATATGGCCTTCCGGGAAAGCCGGCCAGTTATGCACGGCGAACACCTGCTCGACCGGAAAGCGTCTGAGCAGCCCGTCCTCGATCATCCTCCTGCCGCCGCCCAGCACCTCCTCGGCCGGCTGGAAGACGAACACCACCGTGCCGTCGAAGCTATCGCTTTCAGCGAGCAGCTTGGCGACGCCGAGCAGCATGGCGGTATGGCCGTCATGGCCGCAGGCATGCATGACGCCGTCGTTGCGCGAGGCATAAGTGACGTTGGCGGCTTCCTTGATCGGCAGCGCGTCGAGCTCGGCGCGCAGCGCGATCGCTCTGCCGCCCGCGCCTTTCGTCAGCGTCCCGACCACGGCCGTCGCGCTGACATCGGTGTGGACGGTGAGACCGAATTCCTTCAGCTTCGCCGCGACGAAAGCCGCCGTCTCATATTCGGCGAAGCCGAGCTCGGGATTGGCGTGGATCGCCTGCCGCCAGCCGATCACCTCGGGCACGATCGCCGCTATCCTGTCGTTTTCCCGCATCGTCTTATCTCCGCTTCGTTTGCGGCGATGTTGCCGATGTTCCCCGCTCGCGTCTTGAACGGGATTGACGGGCAGGGCGGTTTCGACAAGGCTTCCGGCATGAGCGACGCCAGCGAGCAAAGGGAATGCGAGGCAGCAAAGCTGACGCGGCATGAGGGCCTCGGCGGCCTCGAAATGCTTGCCGCCCGCTACCGCGACCATGCCTATGCGCTGCACACGCACCCGACCTGGGTGTTCGGGGTCGTGGTGGCCGGCGTGGAAAAGCTCAGGATCGGCCGCCGCCGGCATCTGGCACCGGCGGGCTCGATCATCATCGTCAATCCGGACGAGCCGCATGACGGCGAGAAAGGCGCGCCCGCCGGCTGGGCATACCGCACCTGCTATCCAGACGCCACGCTGATGGCCGAAATCGCCGACGATCTGGAGCTGCCGGGATTGCCGATGTTCGGCGAAGGGATCGTGCATGCACCGGAACTCGCACGAGCCTTCGTCCAGGCGCATCGACTGGCGGGACAGGCGCTCGATCAGGAAACGGCGATGCTGATGGTGCTCGGCGAGCTCGTCGGCCGCTTCGGTGACGGCAAGCGTTGCGACCGCGCTTCAGACGGCGGCGAAACCACACGGCGCTTCCGCCTCTATGGCGAGCTGATCGCGGCCGATCTTTCGGCCGGTTTCGATCTCGCCCGGTTGGCTGCTGCGGCCGGCATCACCCGTTTCCAGGTCATCCGCGATTTCCACCGCGCCGCCGGCATGACGCCCGGACAATATCTGCGCGACCGCCGCATCCGTGCGGCGTCGGCGCTGATCAGGACCGACATGCCGCTCGCCGAGATCGCCGCCGCGACCGGCTTCGCCGATCAGAGCCATCTCACCAGGGTGTTCAAGACGATCAAAGGCCTTTCGCCCGGCGCCTGGCGCGCCGCCGCTTGAGACCGCCCGTGCGGATGCCGGTTACAGCTTCGCCTTGAAGCGTTTTGCCTTCGTGCTGGCGTGGTCGCCATTGCGCAGGTCCGATTTGCCGTGACGGTCCTTGAATGCATACCACGCGCCGTCTGGCGACTTGCGTTGGTAGATCACCTTGCCGGCCTGGCGATGCTCGAAGCAGCTCAGCGAAGTCTTTGCGCCCCATGAACCGTGCCAGCTTGCCCGGAAACACAGTTTGCCGCCGCCGGGCATGAACCAGATGCCTTCGCCATAGCTCGGCTTGCCATCCTCGGTGGACCAGGCGGTGAACTGCCGCTTTCCCACCGCAAAATAGGCGGCGCCATGATTGCCCCAGAGCCAGGAATGGTTCTTGTAGAGCTGGTAGATGGCCTCGTCGGAGACGATGGCGGCCTTCGACGCCCTGATCCGCGATCCTGTTCGCGCTCTTGGCCTGCGCGGCGGCCTGCAGGACGACGACAAGAACGAAGCAGCCAAGCATTGCACCGACGAATTTCCAGAACACCCGTTTCACGACCTTCTCCCCGACTGATTTACGCAACGCCTGCACTCGTCTCCAAAGCGTTGGCTTTGAAGCTTGTCACTCCCGAAACTGAAGCTGGAGCCCGTCCCGGCGTGCCGGGGCGGGTAATGATCTCTGCGGTTCTACGGCAGGACGTGCTGGGTCACCCGCCAGTCGGGCAGCCCATAGCCGCCCAGCCACGGCCACACTTCCTTCTGGTTGAAGTAGACGACCGAGGTCAGAGACGGGAATTCCGCATAGGATTTGCGGGAATCCTGCGCCCACTTCGTCACATAGTCCTGCTTTCCGACATAGCCGAGCTCGGCCACGACCACCGGCTTGTTGAATTTCGCGACACGGTCGTAGCCGGGCTTCAGCATCTCGGCGAAGGTCCGGTCGCGGCCGGCTTCGTCATTGTCCTTCTTCTGCAGACCGAACACCGACAGGCCGATCACGTCGACATAGTCGTCGCCCGGATAGTATTTCTCGAGGCCTTCCAATCCCTTGGGCGACCACATGTATTTCGCCGCGGGCGCCGCCTTGCGGCAGACGTCGACCTCGCGCTTGTAGGCGGCGATCCAATCCTTAGGCGCCCAGTTGGCCCAGGTGAAGCGGCCATTGCTGTCTTCCATCTCCTGCGCCCAGCGGATCGTCACCGGGCTTTTCATCTGTCCGACCAGGTTGCAGATCGCCTGCATGTTGGCATCGTACTTGCCACTCAAGATGCCGTTGCGCAGCTCGGGCGGCGTGATGCGCCAGTCCTTCGACCAGGTCCACGGCTCGATGGTGATCAGCAGCGAGCGTCCGCGCTGCAGGGCGTAGGCGTCGGCCAGCGGCAGTGTCGAAAGATCGACGTCTTCCCAAGGCAGGAAGAGTTCCTCGATGGTGGCCGATTTGTCATTGCTGAAGTCGCCATAGGGATCATAGGAACCGAATGCCGACGCGGCGGAGCTCGTCTGCATCGGGTCCGTTCCCGAAGGCGATCCCGCCGCCGCTGGCAGCACTAGGCAGCCGCCGGCGATGAATGCCGACACAAGCGCGGTGGTTGTGGAGTATTTCATGCCCGACCTCCCATAGCTTCGATATCCCAGCCGGGACTTTGAAGCTCGCCACAGCGTGCCGATGGGAAACCGGCACACAAACCCGAACGATCGTCAGCCGACGTGAACCATGGGTTGTCTGAGCGACTGGGCCAGGGGCGCTTTGGCGCGAGGCCGTCCATCAATTTTGCCCTCGGGGCGCCTGTACTAGAAGCCCGGGAGGGCGTCGCCGCGATACTCATAAATTCGCGTCAACGTTACGATATTAACCCTTTCTGATATAAGATCCTATGCCTGCCAAGAGTCAAGCGCAATTAACCGTTACTTAACCTTATAGTAGCCGATATGGTTAACGCGGCAGTTGCAAAGAGGCGCCGGCAGCCAGGCTTCGCGTTTGTCGAAAGTCCCTCGGACCCGCGCCGCGTCTCGCAAAGAGCCGTCAGATCGGGCGTTAGGTTAACCAGTTCTCAAGGAGCATGGTTAACCAAAGCTTAATTCTGTTGACTCTCCATCAGGAGGCGCTGATTCTACCGTGGGATGTGAACGCTTCCCGGTCGCAAGGGCGACAAGGAGGCGGCGGCGGTGGGTATGAGCGTTTTGTTGGATGCCGGCCTTGTCGGCGGCAAACAGGGGCCTGTGAGCCGGTCCGCCGGGGCTCGTCCTGGCGCCGGCCGCAAGGGGCCCTACCTCGTGCCGGTTCTGTCTTCCCGGCAGCAATTGATCCTGCGGCTTGGCCTCGCTTTCTGGTTTGTCACGCTGGGCTTCTTCTGGTCCTGGTGGCTGCGGCCCGAACATATCGAGCATATCGGGCCATATGGTCTCGCCACCATCGTGCTGGCCTGGCTGACGCTGATGCCGATGTATTTCCTGCTCAACGTCCATGCCTCGCGCAAATCCTCCAGACTGCATCGCATTCCGAAGCGCTCGCGTATCGCCATGGTGGTCACCAAGGCGCCGTCCGAGCCGTTCGCCGTGGTCCGGCGCACGCTGGAGGCGATGCTGGCGCAGGATTGCCCGCACGACACCTGGCTGGCCGACGAGGATCCGGCCGACGAGACGATTGCCTGGTGCGGTGCGCATGGCGTGCTGGTCTCGACACGGCGCGGCCGCGAGGACTACCACCGCAAGACCTGGCCGCGCCGGACGCGCTGCAAGGAAGGCAACCTCGCCTTTTTCTACGATCACCATGGCTACGACAACTACGACTTCGTCGCGCAGATGGATGCCGACCATGTGCCGTCGCCGACCTATCTCAGCGAAATCCTCTATCCTTTCGCCGACCCTGCGGTCGGCTATGTCTCGGCGCCCAGCATATGCGACAACAACGCCGCCGAAAGCTGGGCGGCGCGCGGCCGGCTGTTCCCGGAAGGCATGTTCCACGGCCCCTTGCAGTGCGGCCATACCGGCGGCGGCGCGCCACTCTGCATCGGCTCGCACTATGCGGTCAGGACGAAGGCCTTGCGCCAGGCCGGCGGTCTCGGCCCGGAACTCGCCGAGGATCATTCCACATCGATGCTGATCAACGCTGCCGGCTGGCGCGGCGTGCACGCCATCGACGCGATCGCCCATGGCGATGGTCCGCAGACCTTCGCGGATCTCGTCACGCAGGAATTCCAGTGGTCGCGCAGCCTGGTGACGATCCTGCTCGGATACACGCCGCGATACTTCCACAAGCTGTCGCCGCGGCTGAAATTCCAGTTCCTGTTCTGCCAGCTCTGGTATCCGCTGTTCGCGCTCTTTGCGCTGATGATGTATGTCATGCCAATCTATGCGCTGCTCACCGGCCGCAACTTCGCCAACGTCATGTATGCCGACTTCGTCATCCATTACCTGCCCAACTCGCTGGCGCTGGTCGGGCTGGTGATGATGCTGAAAATCTTCGGTCTGTCGCGCCCCCTGACTGCGAAGACGCTGAGCTGGGAAGGCACATTGTTCCTGTTCTTCGCGCGCTGGCCCTGGGTGCTGTGGGGCACGCTGTCGGCGGTGCGTGACCATGTGACGAAATCCTTCGTCGATTTCCGCGTCACCCCGAAGGGCAGCGGCCCGAAGCATCTTTTGCCCACGCGGGCATTCGCGCCCTACATTGTTCTGGCGATCGGCGCCGCGCTGCCGGTGCTGCTCGTCAAGCATCCCTTCGACGCCACCGGCTTCTACTGGTTCGCGGCCTTCAATGCTTTCGTCTATGGCGTGCTCGTCGTGGTCATCATCGCCAGGCACATTTTCGAAAACCGGATCCCGCTGCGCGCCAATGCCGCGAAATTGGCGTTGCACGCCTCCCTGGCGCTGCTCGCGCTTGGCGTCCCGGCGGCAAGTTTCTACGATCGCGGACTGGAAGGCATCTATGGGCTGCAGCAGGGCGCCGGCGGCTTCCGCATTGTCAGGATCGCCTATGTGGTTTCCGGCGCCGGCATGGGCGACATCGGCTCGCGCAATTTCTATTTCGATCCTGGCTGGGACGCGCGGCGCTAAGGCTAAGCGCCTGAACGACGTTCCGCTTGCCCTTCGCCGCCATCTGCCAGAAAGTTCAAATTTTAATGGAAGTCCATCGAGCGCCGAAAGATGGCGCTCATCATGTCGTTTGCGTAAATTTTAATAAGTACCCTCTAATATTATCCCATGGTGCGAGCGGCGAGAAATCTGTTCGCGCGACACGGACAAAAGCAGAGGGAAATATAGCGCCGCTCTCTGGCGAACTATATTTCACGGCTGGGGGCGGCAATGAGGAAATTCGTGGAAAGCGCCGCGACGGCCGGCAAGAAATACACCCACGCCTTTGCCGCGCTTGCGCTCGTCTCCATGATGTCTGGCTGCCAGGCCATGGACGCGACCAAGACCGCCTCGATCGACGGCAACAAGCCCGTGGTGAACGCGCCCGCGAAGCGGCTCTATCGCAAGCCTTTGACGCAGATGACCAGCGTGACGCGGATAAGGCAAGAGCCCTACGCGGCCTTCGTGCGGCCGCAGCGTGTCGGCGCGCCGGCGCCGACAAAGGCTTCCTACAACCCGGGCGGTGCCGGCCCGCTGCTTGGCCGCTCGCCCTGGATTTGCGGCCCGAGCGGCTTTGGCCAACGCGCGGCCTGCCGCGCGCGCTGAATCGATACCGGCGCGCGGTCTGTCGCGCTGAACCGAAATAAGCGTCGCTGCCGGGGGGCGTGGTGAGCCGGGGGCGAGAGGATCAGCGCGGCCGCGCGCGCTGCCTCTTGCCCTCTGGCCGCCATTCCTGCCGATACCAGTCGACGAATTTCGCCAGTCCTTCCTCGATCGACACTTTCGGCTTGAAGCCGAAATCGTGCTCCAGCGCGCCGGTGTCGGCATAGGTCTTCTCGACCTCGCCGGGCTGCATGGGCAGGTTTTCGCGGATCGCCTTGACGCCGAGCAGGCTTTCCAGCGTCTCGATGAAGCGGCCGAGATGCACCGGCTGGCTGTTGCCGATGTTGTAGATGAGATGCCTGGGTCCGCTTGCCGGCGGCGGCCGGTCGAGCACCGCAAGCACGCCGTCGACGATGTCGTCGACATAGGTGAAGTCGCGCCACATCTCGCCATGGTTGAAGACGCGGATCGGCTTGCCGGCGAGCATCGCCTCCGTGAAGATCCAGGCCGCCATGTCCGGGCGTCCCCAGGGGCCGTAGACGGTGAAGAAGCGCAGCCCGGTCTGCGGCAAGCCGTAGAGATGCGAGTAGGTCGAGCTGATCAGCTCGTCCGCCTTCTTGGTCGCCGCATAGATCGACACCGGATTGTCGACGCGGTCGCCCTCCGCGAACGGCACCTTTGTGTTGCCGCCATAGACCGAGCTCGACGAGGCATAGACCAGATGCTTGATCCCGGGCAGCGCCCGGCAGAACTCCAGCACCTCGAGGTGGCCGACGATGTTGGCGTGGATATAGGCACGTGGATTTTCGAGCGAGTAGCGCACCCCGGCCTGGGCGCCGAGATGAACGATGCCGCTCACCCTTTCGCCTTTCAGCGCCGCCGCCAGCGCGCCCGGCTCGGCGATGTCGAGCTGGTGGAACGAGAACCCCTTTTGATCCGAAAGCAGGCCGAGCCGCGCCGCCTTCAGCGCCAGATCGTAATAGGCGTTCATGTTGTCGACGCCGACAACGGCGTCGCCGCGCGCGAGCAGGCGCTGGCAGACATGGCTGCCGATGAAGCCGGCGGCTCCGGTCACCAGGATGGTCATGCGCGGACCTCCGATGAGGGCAGGGGCGGGATCATTTCCGGCGCGGGCTTTTCTTGGCGCCTGCCGGCGGGCTCGGCCGGCGCCAGCCGTCGCCTTCGCCATGCGCGGGCTGCGGGCGCGCCACATAGGCGAGCGCGCCGTTGGCTTCGAGATAGACGCGCGACAGCATTTCGGCGAGCACGCCCGACGTCACCATCTGCAGGCCGGCGATCACCAGGAAGAAGCCGGTGAACAGCATCGGGCGCGTTCCGATGTCCTGTCCGAAAAACACCTTCAGGCCAAACAGATAAGCCAGCACCATGGAGCCCAGCACGCCGAGCACGATGCCGATGCCGCCGAAGAAGTGGCCGGGCCTGGTGCGGTAGCGCATGAAGAAGAACATGAAGACGAGGTCGAGCACCACGCGGAAGGTGCGCGAGATGCCGTATTTGGACTGGCCGTGGATACGGGCATGATGCGTCACCACTTCCTGGGCGATGCGGCGCGGCGTCGTCACTGTCGCGAGCCAGGCGGGAATGAAGCGGTGCATTTCGCCATAGAGCCGCACGCTGCGGATGACGCTGCCGCGGAAGACCTTCAGGCTGCAGCCGTAGTCCTTCAGCCGCACGCCGGTGACGCGCGCGATCAGCGAGTTGGCGATGCGCGACGGCAGCCGGCGCATCCAGAAACCTTCCTGGCGGTTCTTGCGCCAGCCGGCGACGAGGTCGAGGTCCTCGATCAGCAGGCGATAGACCATGCGCGGTATGTCGAACGGGTCGTTCTGCAGGTCGCCGTCCAGCGTCGCGATGACGTCGCCGCGGGCGGCATCGAGGCCTGCCTGCATGGCCGCGGTCTGCTTGAAGTTGCGCACCAGCTCCACGGCGTGCACGTGCGGACCGTATTCGGCCGCGAGCCTGCGGATTTCGTTCGGCGTGGCGTCGGTGCTGCCGTCGTCCACCAGCACGACTTCCCAGGGCTGGCTGTAATTCTCCATCGCCTGGTGAATGCGCACCAGCAGCGGCTCGACATTGTCGGCCTCGTTGTACATCGGAATGACGATGGACAGCTTGTGCTCGGGCATGACGGCGCCCTCGGGCAGTCCCGTGACAGGAATGGGAAGCACGTTCATGGCGGTCATTTCCTTGCGGGCCCCGTGGCCGGGCTCTCCGGCAGCGTCGATTTCGAGGGAAACAGCCAGGCGATGGCGCCGGTGGCGACCGCCGAGCAGAGGATGAAGAGATGCAGCGCAAGCGCGGCCTTGAGGCCGTCCTTCATGGCGATGCCGGAATAGAGCAGCGCCGCCGAGGCGCCCGCCTCGTAGGTGCCGAAACCGGCGACGCCCTGCACCGGCAGGATGGCGGCGGCCTCGGCTCCGACGGCGCCGGGAAAGGCGGTCTGGAAGGAGGTGCCGAGCAGCATGGCGAGCAGCCATCCCTGCACGGCAAGCTTCAGCGTCCAGTTGGCGACCGTCCACCACCAGCCGTAGCGCGAGCGCCCGGTGGCCTCTGTGAAGATGTCGCGCAGCTTGCCGAGCCTCGAGACGATGCTGCCGCGCCTTGCCCAGTCATGCGGCGCGCGCGCCCAGCGCGGCAGGTACCAGGCGACGGCGATCAGCGCAGCGATGCCCGCGGCCCTGAGCGCCGGATGCAGGCTCGGCCACACAAGGCAGGCAAGCACGCCGACGACGAAGGCATCCTGCAGCCTGAACCACAAAAGCGAGGCGCCGGCGCGCACGATCGAAATACCGAACACCTGCCGCAACAGGATCGGGAAGGCGGTCTCGCCGCCGCGGAACGGCACCACGTTGATCATGGCGTTGTGGATCAGGATGACGCGCAGGCAGGCACCGAAGCGGCCGTTCACTTCGTCGCGGAACTCGTCGCAGACGCGCAGCGCGCGCAGCACATAGGTGACGAACAGCGCCGCCGTCACTGCCACGAAGGCGCCGGGCGTGATGCTGGCGAATGCATCGCCCACCATCTTCCAGCGCGAGTCGCCGGCAAGCCATGCCAGCAGCGCCAGGGTGACGATTATCGAGAATGCTCGCTTCAACCAGTTCTCCAAGTGGCGTCGACCGCCGCGTTCCGGGCAATTGCTTTGATTTCCAAATCCGCAGCGCGGCCGAGTGTTAGCTTACATCGCCGCATGTCTTGCCAGTTTCCGACGGCGTGGCGGGGTCGCCAAAATTCCGAGCCTTCGCCGATCTTCGGCCCGTTCAACGTCTCTGCTCCATCATAAGCGGCTGATCCTATAGACCAGCGGCTTGCTCAAATCCACATACTTGGTTTGGCCTGCCGGGCGGGACCGTCGGTCCGGTTCGGCAGGTCGAGTTAAAGCATGTCTCCCGAAAGTGGAAACCGGTTTCGGGACAAAGACATGCGTAAAATCAAAAACCTAAAGTGCACGGAGCGAATCTGAAAGATCGCGACGCGCTTTAGGCTGAAATCCGACCTGACGGCTCTATCGACGGGCAAATCTGGCGGCGACGAAGAAGACTTCATCGCCCGTAAATGGAGTTTCCCGGAACTGCTCGAGGATCAAGCAGGAGGCTCGCTGAGACAAGTCTTCGACCCGGCTCAGCGAGCCCCGCGCCCCGACACACTACTCACGGGGACGACTGCCAGCCCTTGTGGGCTGGCATTTTTTCGTGGCGTCGCCGGCACGCGGCGCGCGCCTTGCGCGCGAACGGCTGCGGACGCGTTGAATGCCTTCGGCTTCAGGATCGGCCCCAGCCCGAAGAAGGGCGCGGCGGTCCGTATGATGGTGTCGATGTCGGACGATTTCGCCACGAAGCCGAGCTTCTCCCGCGCCAGGCTCGGATCGGCGTAAAGCTCGGCTGGATCGCCCGGGCGCCGCGCCTTGTAGACCACCGGCACCGGGCGGCATGTGATCCGCCCGACGGCTTCGAGGATCTCCCTGACCGAAATGCCCCGGCCGGTGCCAAGATTGACCGACAGGCTCCTGCCGCCGGCTTCCAGATGCGTCAGCGCCTTGAGATGCGCGCGGGCGAGGTCGTTGACATGGATGTAGTCACGCACGCAGGTGCCGTCCGCCGTCGCGTAGTCGGTGCCGAAGACCTCGATCGCACCGATCGTGCCGGACGCTGCCATCAGCGCCCTGGGAATGAGATGAGTTTCGGGCGTGTGCCATTCGCCAAGTTCGCCTTCGGGGTCGGCGCCGCAAGCGTTGAAGTAGCGAAGGATCGCGTATTTCAGGTGATAGGCCGAGGCGTAGTCCCTGATGATCTCTTCGCCCATCAGCTTGCTGCGGCCATAGGGACTGATCGGCTTCTGCGGCGAGGTCTCGTTGACCGGCAGCGCCTGCGGCACGCCATAGGTCGCGCAGCTCGAGGAAAATATCACCTTGTCGATGCCGTTTGCCCGTGCCGCGTCCAGCACCGCGATCGTGCCGCCGACATTGGTCGAATAATAGTCCGCCGGCTCGCGGACCGACTCGCCGACATAGGCAAGAGCGGCGAAATGAATGATCGCCTCCGGCCGGTGCGTAACGATTGCCCGCTGCAATGCATTGCGATCGCGGATGTCGCCGACCACCAGTGGACCCCAGGCGACCGCCTTCTCGTTGCCGCGGCTTAAGTTGTCGTAGACCACGGGCAGGTAGTCGGCCGCCGAGAGCAGCTTGCAAGTGTGGCTGCCGATGAAGCCGGCGCCACCCGTGACCAGAACGGGGCGCGAGGTCATGGCGCCGTAGCCTCCCTGAGGGACAGGCGGCTGCTCCGCTTTGCAGCGAGCGGGCGACCGTTGCCCAGCAATGCTTCAAAATAGGCTGCCGTACGGGCAAGTCCTTCGTTGAGCGTGACCTTTGGCTCCCAGCCGAGATACTGCCTGGCAAAGGCGATATCGGGCTTGCGCTGCCTGGGGTCGTCGACCGGCAGAGGCCGGTGCACGATGCGTGAGCGGGAGTTCGTATAGTCGACCACCAGCTCGGCCAATTCCATGATGGTGAACTCGACGGGATTGCCGAGATTGACCGGATGCTGCAGCGCCAAAGGCACGTTCATCAGGCGCACGAACCCCTCGATCAGGTCGTCGACGAAGCAGAAGGAGCGCGTCTGGGTGCCGCTGCCATAGACGGTGATGTCTTTGCCGCCCAGCGCCTGGACGATGAAATTCGACACCACGCGGCCATCGTCGGGCCGCATGCGCGGGCCGTAGGTGTTGAAGATGCGCGCGATGCGGACATCGATGCCGTATGTCCGCGAATAATCGAAGAACAGCGTTTCGGCCGAGCGCTTGCCCTCATCGTAGCACGAGCGGGGTCCATGCGTGTTGACGTTGCCGAAATAGCCTTCCGGCTGCGGATGCACCAGCGGATCGCCGTAGACCTCGGAGGTCGAGGCCTGGAAGATCTTGGCGTTGCGTCGCCGGGCGAGCTCCAAAAGATTGATCGAGCCCAGCACGCTGGTCTTGAACGTATGGATCGGATCGGCCTGGTAGTGCGGCGGGGAGGCGGGGCAGGCGAGGTTGTAGATCTCGTCTACGGCGAAATCCGCCGGCAGTTCGTCGACGATGTCGTGCTTGATGCAGGTGAAGGAGGCATCGCGGGCCATGCCGGCAAGATTGCATCTTTTGCCGGTGTGGAAATTGTCCAGCGCGATAACCTCATAGCCATCGGCCAGCAGCCTTTGGCACAGATGTGAGCCCAAGAAACCCGCTCCGCCGGCAACCAGCGCGCGAGCGCGATCTGCATGCCTGCGTCCCGACCTGCTGTCGAGCTTCAGAACCTTGACGACCCTGCCCATGGCGTCCTCATACTCGCAACACACTAGCCTTCCGGGCCGGGGCAACACCGTCGCCCGACCAGGTCAAATCACGGCGGTCCGCACGCGCGGAACCGCTACGACCGATGTGTTTTTTCTGAGTTCGCGGGGCCGTTGCCGTACGGCTTATCTTCGCCGCTCCAGCGTCCCTTCGCCCCTGAGTCGCGATCCACGAATAATGGCTGCCACCATCGCGGACTGCTCGCCCAAATTGCACACCCAACGCATATAAAGATATACCTGCGCGCTGCACAGTCAACTGAATTAGCGTTTCGTTAACCCCGCCGGTTTGCCGGCGGTTAATCATAATCGGCGCGATTGGGCGTGTCGGTGGTTGAAACTATTGCCGGCGTGTCGTCCGTGAAAACGCAGTGAAACAGCGCATATGCTGCGGCGCATCATGAAGAGAGTCGGTTGGCCTCATGACGTTGTAAAGCAGAGCACAAAGAAGATACTTCGCTGCGGCGCTCTGAGCATCCACCATTATTTCAGAGCCAGATCGGACATCAGCTACTTTGTACTGAAAGCGGTCCGGTGACTCTCGGGAAGCAATGCGATTGCTGTCCGAAGCCACTCGGACTGCAAATATATGCGGCATTTCCGAAATGGGGGTTGTCGCTCACGGCAGCGGCAGGGGCCTGTGCTGTTCTTGTATGTGCAGTCGGACCTGGTTTCAAATCGATCAAGGCGGCCTTACCGC
This sequence comes from Mesorhizobium sp. WSM4906, assembly GCF_029674625.1. Taxonomy (NCBI): domain Bacteria; kingdom Pseudomonadati; phylum Pseudomonadota; class Alphaproteobacteria; order Hyphomicrobiales; family Phyllobacteriaceae; genus Mesorhizobium; species Mesorhizobium sp. WSM4906. The sequence continues at coordinate 5,385,944 of NZ_CP121355.1, read as the reverse complement.
TCTCGGATGCGTTGAAATCAGTAGATTGATCTGGTCCAAAGTATTGGCAGCCGAAGATTGCTAGGGTTGTTCCAAGAACGAGAAATCTATTTAAAAATTTACCACCGAAGGGGAGATGTTTGGTTCGTGAGGGTCCGCTTTGTTGTTCGCGAATGATGATCATCAAAAGTCCTCTTGAGCGCGCGACATGCCCCACGGCCGAATCATTGGCCGGCAACCCACCCTCGGTGACATTATGCAAATATGGTTAATTTTAGCGATGGCTGTTTGAGCGTATTTTCGATGCAAGGCGCAAGGGCGCCTGAGCGGCGTTCGCGGGCCGCTCACACCCACCAGTTGTCAGGCCCGTGGCAGGCAATCATCGTGCGTGGAGCAAGAAACATGGCCTGTGGTCCCTCGCGCCATGTTCTATGATGGCTATATTGCTGCGGCGAGTTTCACTCCCCGCCCATCTCTTTCTCGGGGCCTGTTTCACGAAACCGAGCACGCCGCCCATCGGCGACTGGATGTCCTTGACGGCAGCTTCGTAGTCGTCGGCGCTGGCCGCGCGTCTATCGACCTGACACACCACGATGGCGCCGCTATGAGGTCGATCCCAATGGCTCGGTTGAGGGGTCCAGATATTGAGATCGAAAAAGTTCTTTGCCTGTTTTTTCGTCGGTTGCGATCGCCGAAATCAAGATTGAATCGTTGAGTTCGACCTTTGCCCAATTTAGAAATTCGGCATGAACGTCCAAGGCCATTGAGTTTGTGGCGCGAGTACCGGGTGTATTAAGCTTGAGGATGTGCTGACGGTCGAAGCCAGCCTGATCACGGAATCTGATTTCCACTTTGATGGCCATGATCGCTCCCTGCTTCTGAGCATTTTTGAAATAACGAGAGGCGATTTCAGGTGTGAACATTTGGTCCGAAAACGAGTGGGCGATACCGCCTACCAGACCATAGACGGCGACCTCCGCTATCCCTTTGGCACCTTGTTGATGGTCGGGGTGCCAAGCGTCCTTCCTGGAAAGGTTTCCGTGAAAATAAAATCCTCTTTGTGCCACCAAATGTTCGATCATCTCTGCAGCAGTTGGATATTTTATGATCAGTAACTGGACGTCCGATCCCTTGTGAATAGGGTTAGTTTTGAAATCGGAGATTGTATTTTCGACGATGGAATGAAACTGGACGTTCTCGCGTAAGGCTTGGACCAACTGAACGGTTTTGAACTTCCCGTTTCCATAGAGCGCTTCGCAGAGCAAGAATGCATATCGAAATGCATCAATGTACTTGTGGGTGATCAGGGCTTCACGCGCTAGCTGTGCCATATGTGAAACGAAAGACGGGTCGTCCCCGCCTTCGCCGGCAAAGAACGATTGGGCCAACATGCTGAACGCGAAGCGGCGCCTTGGCTGCGTTTTAGAGATATTGAATTTTGTGACGTGGATTTGCTCGCGCTCTTGTGCCGTCTTGCCGATGTAAGATATTTCGACATCATCAAGGCGCACATCAAGGCTTTGATAGAGTCCAATATAATCGCTGAGCCGCCTTACAATTTCGGCAGCTTTGGTCTCGTAGTCACCGCGTATCTCTATGTTAGCCTTTTCTCTTGCCAGCGGGGTCTGCGTAATCGCTGGTGAGAGGTTCACGGGCTGGTCCTTGAACGTCACCAGGATGGCATCGGCCTCTCCGTCCTCGCACTCAAATTCCAAAATGACGTCGTGGCCTTCAAGCGGCCAGCTGTCAGGCAATGTGATTGGTTTGTTGAGGGGAAAGCGAACGTGAACGTCCACAATCGCTCTCCTTTGTGAAAAGCAGTTTGCCTACGTGCAGTTTCGCCTTTGTACATTGGCAAAATTGCATGTGCTAGTCCTACTGTCTCGGCAGTAAGAACTCGAGCAGCAGAGCGTGACTGTGGAATATGGCTTCACGCCGCGAGCTGAATTCTCTTTGGGTACTCACTTGAATTCCAGGCCCGCGGACGGCGAGCCTGGTCAATTATGCAAACCTTTGACGTAGATTTCACTCCCCGCCCATGTCCTTCTTGAACTGGGCGAGATCGACCTGCATGCCATTGAAGATGGTGCTCCAGTGGCGCGTCAGGGCGGCCATGGTGACGGCCTCCTGGATCTCCTCGTCGGTGGCGCCTGCGCGCTTGGCGTTCTCGGTGTCCGACCAGATGCAGTAGCTGCAGGGGATTTGCGCCGCGACCGCCAGCGAGATCAGCGACTTCACCTTCGGCGACAATGCCGTCTTGTCGCTGAGCTCGATGGCCTTGACCTCGGCCCAGGCGCCGGGCAGACCGGCTTTCGGGAACTGTTTCACGAAACCGGGCACGCCGCCCATCGTCGACTGGATGTCCTTGATGGCGGCGTCGTAGTCGTCGGCGCTGGCCGGCGCCGAGGTCAGCATGGTGGCAAGCACGCCCGCGGCAGCGAGCAGCGAAGCGGAGCGAAGGCAGGAATGCACGGTCGAGACGATGCGAATGACGGACATGATATTCTCCTCTGGTTTTTGTTAGCCTTACGGTGTAAGGTGTTTCGAAACTTGAACCTTACAGTGTAAGTTGTCAAGCGGCGCCATGGACTCACCGATCAAAAAAAAGCGAACCCGCGGCAGGCTGTCCCGCGAGATGATCGAGGACGCCGCCTTCGAGGTGATCGAAAGGGAAGGGCTCTCCGGCTTTTCGATGCGCAAGCTGGCCGCGGCGCTCGGCTGCGAGGCGATGAGCATCTACCATCACTTTCCCTCGCAGGCGCATCTCTACGAGGCGCTGGTCGACCGGCTGATCGCGCCGCTGAAGATGCCGGACCCGGGCTTGCCATGGCGTGAACGGATGCGCTTGGCGGTTCTGGACTATCGGCGCATCGGTCGCGAGCATCCTGCCTTCGCGATCTACTTCCTCAGCTACCGGATGAATTCACCCACCTGCCTCGCCTATATCAACGGCATCGTCGGCTTGTTCAATGACGGCGGCTTCGGTGAGGAGATGGCAGCAAGGCTGTTCCGCGCCATCGGCTACTATCTTGGGGGCGCGGTGCTCGACGAGACCGCGGGTTACGCCAAAGGTCCGTCGGCGGTCACAACGGTGACCAGCGAGCAGCTTGCGCGCGACTTTCCCAACATCGCCGCTGCAGGGCGTTATTTCGGCACTGCTGAATTCGACAAGACCTTCGATCTCGGCCTCGAAATGCTGCTGGACGAGATGGAGCGCATCCGCGACGCTGCGAAAGCGAAATAGCTCGAAGGCCTGCCTCTGAATGCGCTTCCTCTCGGTTCTTGCCCTCATCGCCGGTGCAGCCCTCGGCGTCTTCTATCCCTGGGCGATGAGCAATTTCTCCGGCCATGCGATCGGCACATACCGCGTCTATGAGGGCGGCCGCTTCCGTCCGGTCACCGTTCAACTCGCGGCAAGCGATGCGCCCGTCAGGGTGCTGGTCGACCTCACCGCGCGGGCCGAACGCGTCGCCTCGCAGCAGCGCACCGTACTGACGCTGACCGCGGCAAGCGGCGGCCGCACGGCGCTCGCCTCGACGCTCTCCTTCAACCACACCGACAATCCGCGCCAGGTGAGCCCGCAACTGCCCGACAAGATCTTTCGCGACGAGGCCGGCGTGATCGAGAGCGTCACACCCGGACCTTACCTCTTCACCGTCGGTCCGGGCGACGCCGACGGCATCGACATGCGCGCCGTCGATGTGATCCTGCGCGCCGGCACCGGCTCGATCGACGAAAGGGCGCGGCCGGCAGGCTATGCGCTTATGGGTATCGGGCTGGCAGGGCTGGTGCTGTCGCTGGTCTTTGGCCGTGGCAACAAGCCGCCGCAGAACCCGAACTCGCAGCCGCCACCGCCGCGCTGGGGCCGCGGCGGTTCTGAAAGGTAAGCGCACATGAACTACCGCCACGCCTATCACGCCGGCAATTTCGCCGACGTCGTCAAGCATGCCGTGCTCAGCCGGCTGGTCGAGTACCTCAAGCAGAAGGACAAGGCTTTCCGCGTCATCGACACGCATGCCGGCATCGGCCGCTACGACCTCGCCTCGGTGGAGGCCGGCAAGACCGGCGAATGGCAGGGCGGTATCGGCCGGTTGTTCGGGCACGCCCTCGAGCCTCGGGCGGCGGCGCTCCTCCAGCCTTATCTGGATGCGGTGCGCGCGGAAAATCCCGACGGTGGCCTCCGCCGCTATCCCGGCTCGCCGCTGGTCGTCAGGCGCCTCCTGCGCAGCCAGGATCGGCTGACGGCGATCGAATTGCACCCCGACGACGCCGCGCGGCTCAAAGCCGTCTTTGCCGGCGATTTCCAGACAAGGGTGATCGAGCTCGACGGTTGGCTGGCGCTCGGCGCGCATCTGCCGCCGAAGGAGAAGCGCGGCCTTGTCCTCGTCGACCCGCCTTTCGAGGAGGAAGGCGAGTTCCCCCGTCTCGTCGAGAACCTGCGCCGGGCGCATCGCCGCTGGCCGGGCGGCATCTACGCGCTCTGGTATCCGATCAAGGACCGCAAGGCGGTCGCCGCCTTCCGCGCGGCGCTGCGGGAAACCGGCATTCCGAAACTGCTCGATATCGGCTTCGAGATCCGGCCGGCCTCGAACGAACCCAGCCTCGACGGCAGTGGCATGGTGGTTGTCAACCCACCCTTCACGCTGGAGGGGGAATTGCGGGTGCTGCTGCCGGCCTTGCATGGAGCGCTTGCCGTCGAACAGCCCGCGCGCTGGACGATCGAATGGCTGGCCGGTGAGTAAGATCGCGACCGGACGAAGATTGAGCTATGCCAGCGCCCCCGGCGTGATGCCGGTCAGCCGCCGGCTCTCGCGGATCAGGTGCGCCTGGTCGGCATAGCCGGCCTCGATCGCCAACACCGCTGTCGAGGCGCCGCCGGCCTTCTCGCGCAAGCGCCGGAAGCGATGGAAGCGCAGGATGCGATCGAGCGTTTTCGGCCCGTAGCCGAAAGCATCCTCGAAGCGTCGGCGCAGCGTCCGCTCGCTCATATGCAAGTGGCGCTGCAGGAAGGGAACCAGCGGCGTCTCGGGCGGCAGGCCTTCATCGATGACCTCGAAGGCTCTGCCCATCAACGGATCGAGCGCATCGCGCCCCTCGATATGCGCGCCGACGATATTCTCCAGCTGCCGCACCATGCCGGCGAGGTCGGGCGCGGCCTTGATGCGGTCGGACAGTTGCCTGGAGCGCGTGCCCCAGAGCTCACCGAGGTCGAGCCGGCCGCCGACGATCTCGCCGGCCGGCACGCCGAGCCAGCCGGCGGCGGCTCCTGGCCGGAAGCGGAAGCCGACGATCACCGAGCCGGCCGGCGGTCTCTCGATCTGCGGCTCCTTGTCCGGCCCGGCGATACGAAAGCGGCCGTCGATCCATTGCAGGTCGATGGTCGCGTCCGGCGTGATGACGATCGGCGGAACGTCCTGCTCCGCCATGCGATGGACCCAGACCGCGCAAAAGGCGCTGGCCAGGCCCGCGGCAGCGGGCCTTTGCTGAAAGAAGCCGGTGGACTGGGCCAGTACCGCTTCCATGTCTTCTCCGATCTGCTCCGGCATTCCCCGGCTGATCGACGTCGGCCATTTTGGCCGAAATCTTCAATGCCGGCCGCCGCATCCGTGGCAAAACGAATGCAAGGTCACGGCGCTTCAGGCGCTCCCATGAGGCCGCATTCGTACCCGGATGTGGTCTCGAATATAGAAAGGAGTGAGAGAAATGAAAGCTCGCATCACCGTCATCACGCTTGGCGTCGATGATCTGGAAGCATCGCTCAAATTCTACCGCGACGGCTTGGGCCTGCCGACCGAAGGCATCATCGGCCGCGAGTTCGAGCATGGCGCCGTCGCCTTCTTCGAGCTCGCCGGCGGCTTGAAGTTCGCCATCTTCAAGCGCTCGAGCATCGCCCACGACGCCACGGTGCCGCAGAGCGGCCGCAGCCCGACCGAGCTTACCGTCGGCCACAATGTGGCGAGCGAAGCCGAGGTCGACGCTGTGATGGCTGAGGCCATCAAGGCCGGCGCGCGCGTGGTCAAGCCGGCGCAGAAGACCTTCTGGGGCGGCTACGCCGGCTATTTCCAGGACCCCGACGATCATCTCTGGGAGGTCGTTTACAACCCCGCTTTCATACCGAAGGGCTGAGAGACCGTTTGGAAATTCTACTCCCGTGGCCATCTGCGCTTCCGGTGCTCACGGACCTGAATGTCCGCTGCGCTCCGGCCGTAGGCCGGTTCTCGAACCACCGCCATATGGCTCACCGGAGCGAATTTCGAAACGGACTCTAAGCCGCGGGAAAGCCCACAGGAGGCCGATATGCCCATTGCAACCATCCAGGCGATAGGCGTGCTTCTTATCGGTGGCGTGTTCGTCGTCGCCGGCATCGAGCATTTTGTGAAATTCGAGGCGATGTGCACTTATCTGGCGAGCCGGAAATTCCCGGCTCCCGCTCTCATGCTCGCCGCCGGCTCCGCGCTCGAGATTATCGCCGGCCTGATGCTGGCGTTCGGCCTTGCCGTGCCTTTCGCCGCCGCCGCGCTCATCCTGTTCACGCTGGCAGCGAACTTCATGCTGCTGCGCTTCTGGGTCTCCGAGGAGCCGGAGCGGCAGGCGCTGCGCAACGCCTTTCTGATCAACGTCGCAGTCATCGGCGGGCTGCTGCTGGCCGGCGCGGGTTAGCGAGCGCGCCCTGCGACCGTTGCTTTCCGGAAACCATTGTCTTCGCAACCGCTTGACCGCCGCCGAGCGAATCCGCACAGTGCGCGCAATCGACCTTGAGAGGCTGTCATGACTCGCTTCGCTCATTCCGCCCTTGCCGCGCTGATTTCGCTTTTGACGCCGCTAAGCACGTCGCTTGGCTTCATCCAGGCCGCGCATGCCGCGGATCTTTCCGTCTACACCGAGGATGACGGCAGCGTCTGCGGTGAGGCCTGGGTGCTGAACAAGATCACCGATCGCTTCGCCTATCAGGTCAAGCACGTACCGCATCTGCCCAATGTCGCGATCGCCGACTTCCATCGCATCCACCAGCACCGCTATTTGCCGGCCAGCGACGAATGGCCGATCGGCCGCCACTATTGCGGCGCCACCGTCAGCCTGTCGGACGGCCGCGACCGCACCATCTGGTACCTGATCGAGGAGGGGCAGGGCTTTGCCTCGATCGGCGACAATGTCGAGTTCTGCGTCTCGGGCTTCGACCGCTGGATGGTCTATAACGGCCGCTGCCGCGTGCTCAGATAAAGGTCGGCCAAGCTTCCAGACTGGGACAAACAGCCTTATTGCCGCAGTTGCACCCGTGTGCGTTGCGAAGCAAGCGGGGCAACGCTATAGGGCCGGTGTCGGAAAAGGCAGACTTGGTTTGGTAAGCCCAAGTCCTTTCGGTAACGAAAGCTCTGGTCTTTGGCCTCGTGCAGGAGATCCCCACGACGAACATCGGACGCCCTGGCGTCCAAATGTTCGTCCGTGTGGTTCTCAAAAGTGAGGAACGCTCCGGTCGAACATCGACAAAGGAGCAGTTCATGCACAACCACCCCTCCCTCTATGATGTTGTCATTGCCGGCGCCGGCCCTGTCGGCCTGTTTCTCGCCTGTGAGCTGCGCCTAGCCGATCTCTCGGTGCTGGTGCTGGAGCAGGCACAGGATCCACGCTCGCCGCTGAAGCGGCTTCCATTCGGGATGCGCGGCCTTTCGGCGCCTACCATCGAAGCCTTCTACCGCCGTGGGCTGCTGAACGACGTTGCCGCGCCGCGGCTTGCGAAAGATGGCGCCGGCGGTGCTGCCGCCGCCGCGCACTGGATGCAACAGACGCGTCGGCCAGCCGGCCATTTCGCTGGCATCCAGTTCTACCACGACAGCATCGACACCTTGAAGTGGCAGTATCGGCTGCCAAGTCCGGCCGGCACCAACATGGCGGTCGAGATGGAGTCTCTTGAAGCCGTGTTGGCCGCTCGCGCAAACGCGATGGGTGTCGAGATCAGGCGCGGCCTCGGTGTCGAGGCGTTCGATCAAACCGATAACGAGGTGGCCATTCGCGCCGGTGCCGAGACCTTCCGCGGCCGCTGGCTTGTCGGTTGCGACGGCGGCCGCAGCACGGTGCGCAAGGCCGGCGGCTTCGAGTTCACCGGTACCGATCCGGAGTTCACCGGCTATTCCGTCGAAGTCGAGATGGCCGATCCGGACAAGCTCCGCCACGGCCGCCATTACACCCCGACGGGCATGTATACCTATACGCGGCCGGGGACGATCGCGATGGTCGAGTTCGATGGCGGCGCGTCCCACCGAGCCCTGCCGCTCACGCTGGAGCACGTGCAGGCGGTGCTGCGCCGCGTTTCCGGCACTGACGTCACCGTGATCGAACTTCGGCTTGGCACCACCTGGACGGATCGTGCCTATCAGGCGACGACGTATCGCAATGGACGGGTCCTGCTCGCGGGCGATGCAGCGCACATCCATTCGCCATTGGGCGGCCAGGGGCTCAACCTCGGGCTCGGCGACGCGATGAATCTTGGATGGAAGCTTGCCGCCACCATCCGCGGCGACGCTTCGGCCGACCTGCTCGACACCTATGCGAGCGAGCGGCATCCGGTGGGCGCGCAGGTTCTCGACTGGTCCCGCGCCCAAGTCGCGCTGATGCGGCCGACCCGCAGCACGCGTGCGCTCGAAGCTATCATCCGCGATCTCATCGACACCCGCGACGGCGCGACCTATTTCGCCGAGCGCGTGTGGGGCGTCTCGCTGCGCTATGATCTTGGCGGCGGCCACCCGCTCGTCGGCCGAAGCGTTCCTGATTTCGAACTGGCTGATGGGACGAAGGTCGGCGACCTCCTCAGTACCGGCAAAGGTCTGTTACTGGACTTCGACTCTCGCGCGCCGCTTCGGGCGCTTGCAAGCCGATGGCGCGGACGGATCGCCTATGTCGCGGGCGAGACCAGGGATCGGCTGGGCTTGACCGCAGTACTGGTGCGCCCTGATGGTTTCGCTGCTTGGGCCAGCGAGGTCGCCGCTGACGATGAGGAAGCTTTTAAGGCAGCGTCGCTTTGGTTCGGCAACCCTGACGAGGTGTAGTCTCACGATCTTCGAGGGCTGGCAGGAGAGAACGGCGTCGCGGTCGTCGCCGTCCGCTGATACAGTCTCGGCGCGCTCACGGCAGGGGCATGACAAGCAGCACCGGCTCTCCGTGATTGGTCGACTTGACCGCATCAATCATTGTGCATCGCTATCGTCAGGCCCGCGCGCCCTGACCCGAAAGATAGGCGCAGATCATCTCGCCGAGCTGCTTCTGCAGTTCCGGCGCGTCGAGCATGTTGCGGCGCGCCGCATTGTGGATCACGCCCTCGATCGCCGAGGAGAGCACCCGCGCCATGGTCTCCGTATCCTTGCGGCGCCGGCGGTATTGCGCCACGGCCGCCGCATAGTGCTCGAGATAGCGGGCCTGGAAAGAGGCATGCGCGGCGCGCGAGCCGCGGTCGCCCGGCGCTTCGTCGAGCAGCACCTGATGCAGCGTCGGGTGGATGCTGTGCGCGGCGATCATGCCGCGCACCAGCTCGCGCGCGAACTGCCTGAGCGGCTTCTCCTCGGCCGCGGCTTCGCGGATGACCGACAGCACATGATCGAAGTGGCGGCGACGGATGGCGTCGACCAGGGCGAGCTTGTCGGGGAAATATTGATAGAGCGAGCCGATGCTCACACCGGCGGCCTCGGCCACCTTGTTGGTGCTGAAGCCCGCCCAGCCGGTCTCGCTCAGAACGCGAGCACCTGCTTCGATAATCGCCTCGACGGTGGCGACCGAGCGCGCCTGGCGTGGCTCCTTGCGCATGCGTGCGGCTGGCTTTGCAACGCGAGTAGACATCCTAGCCGGGTCTCCCGAGAATATAAACAAGATACTCACATTTAACTCCGACGCAAATGGAGCCCGAACAGATGAGTGCCAGGACCTTGCTGAAGAGCCTGCTTGTCTATCAGGCCTGGGCGAATGACGAACTGCTGGGGAAGCTTGTCGGGATGGATCCGTCTCGCAACGCTAAGGAATGTCACGCCGCGCTGAGGCTGATGAACCACATCCATGTCGTGTCGCGGATTTTTGCCGCGCACCTGACGGGTATCGCGCATCGCTATGCGAGCGACAACACCGAGGAGACGCCGGAGCCGGCCGAGCTGCGCGCCGCCATGGCGGAAAGCGACCGCTGGTATCTCGACTATGCCGAAACCGTTTCGGAGCAATGGCTTGCGGAGCCGGTCGCCTTCACTTTCACCGACGGTGACAGGGGCCGTATGACCCGCCAGGAGATGTTGACCCACGTCGTCCTGCACGGCGGCTATCATCGCGGCGAGGTCGGCCGCATGCTTGCCGACATCGCGGTCACCCCGCCCTGGGACACTTATGCCGTCCATCTGCACCGGGCGGAACCGTCGCGTCGCCTGCGGGCGCAGTCCGGGCCGCCGACGCCTGAGGCAGGCTCCAAGATGTGAGCAGAAAACTCACTTTCCCGTGGACAAGCTATGCCGCCGTTCTCGCTCCGTTTTGCTGTGCCCCAGTCTGTAGATATGTCTTCTGGACAAGATAAAGCGCGGGGTTAGGCACGCTCTTTCCATTATGAGCAGATCGCTCACATTTGACATTCTGCACAACGAGAATATGTCTGGATGAACCGGCGATAGAGAGCATGGCGAATTCTCGGCAGTGGAACTTCACTTCGACAAACAAAGATTCGCTGACGATTTTTGCGTCGATGCGCTTGGCAGCACAGCTTGTGTAACCAAAATTCAATATCTGAAAATCATTGTGTTGCTTCGCTGGCTAGACAGTCGCGAGTCAGATATGCATGAGCACGCCGGGTCACTCACGACCTTTGGCAAAACGCAAGGGGCATCGCATGGCAAAGACGACAACCAAGGCGCCGGCGGCGAAAGCGCCGGCAAAGAAAGCGGCACCGAAGGCTGCCGCGAAACCTGCAGCAGTGAAGAAGGCAGCAGCACCGAAGGCAGCCGCCAAGGCTCCGGCCAAGGCAGCGGCAAAGCCCGCCGCGAAGGCCGCGGCAAAGCCGGCCGCGAAGGCCGCGGCGAAGCCGGCCGCGAAGGCCGCGGCTAAGCCCGCCGCCAAGGCAGCAGCCAAGGCTCCGGCCAAGAAGCCGGCCGCCAAGCCTGCCGCGAAGGCAGCGGCGAAACCCGCCGCCAAGGCGCCGATGAAGGCCGCCGCCGCCAAGTCGACGGCAGCGGTGAAGAAGGCGCCGGCAAAGAAGGCGCCTGCCAAGAAGTAATCGCGTAGCTTCGCTCGCGGACCGACAGGTGAGGACGGGTGCCGTCGAGGTACCCCTCTCGCCAGTTTAGCGTGACAGCGGGCGAGGTTGGAGCGGACGCTCCTGCTAAAGCTCCCGGAACTTTGCCATTTGGCAAATTTCCGGGAGCTTTTTCCTTTCTGGCCTCGCCAGTCGCCTTTGTTTCCCCTGCACATTGGCCGCCTTGTTTACTACTGCTGGCCGTTGCCCTCGGGAGCCCATTCGGTCAACAGTGCGCGCAAACAATTGGGAACCCCGATAATGCCGAAGCTGCTCTACGCCTCCGCGTCACCCTACAGCTCGAAGGTCCGTATGGCCGCTCAATATGCAGGCATCGCCGTCGACCTCGTGCCGGTCAAGACGGAGGACAAGCCGGCGCAGCTGATATCGGCCAATCCGTTGGGCAAGATCCCGGTGCTGGTGCTGGAGGACGGCCGCACGGTGCATGACAGCCGCGCCATCACCCAGCATCTCAACCGGCTGTCGAAGAACGCGCTGTTCCCGCGCAATCCCGACAAGCGGCTCGAGGCCGAGGTACTGGAGGCGCTGGCCGACGGCATCTGCGACTGCGCGCTGTCGATGGTCTATGAGCGGCGCACGCGCCCTGACACCATGGTCTATCAGCCCTGGCTCGACCGCCAATGGGCGAAGATCACCACCGCGCTCGACCTCCTCAACGCCAACCCGCCGAAACTGCCGAAGAAGATAACCGCCGGCCAGATGGCGCTGCGCGCCACCCTTGGCTATCTCGCGTTGCGTTTCGGCGGCCAGTGGGAAAAGGGTCGCGGCCGGCTGGTCCGCTGGGCCGCGCGCTTCGATGAGAAGTTTCCGGAGCTCAAGGGCTGCGTGCCGGGGTGAAAGCGCCTCTCCTTCTCCCCTTGTGGGAGAAGGTGGATCGGCGCGATAGCGCCGAGACGGATGAGGGGTGCTGGAAGAAACGAGGCGTGTTAAAAGTGGAGAGATTTTGATTGCTACCTCGTCAAGGGAGCGATCCGTCCAACACCCCTCATCCGACCGAGCTTCGCTCGGCCACCTTCTCCCACAAGGGGAGAAGGGAGGGCAAATCGCGGAGGGCTGAGCATGGCAAAGTCAGTCACCAGTATGGCACCCGACCCCATGGTCGAGCGCCTGCGAGCAGCCCTCGGCCGGCGCGCCTTCACCGAACAGAAAATGTTCGGCGGCACCTGTTTCATGATCAACGGCAACATGCTGATCGGCACGTCCAAGCGCGGCCTGCTGGTGCGTGTCGGCAAGGAGGCGCATGGCGAGGCCGCCGCCCGCCCCCATGCGAGCCCGATGGAAATGGGCGGGCGCTCGATGGAAGGCTATGTCCATGTCGCGCCGGAGGGCACGGCGAGCGAAGCCGAGCTCGGCCGCTGGCTCGATCTCGCGCTGGCCTTCGTTGAGACTTTGCCGCCGAAGATCAAATCCGCCAAGGTCGCAAAGAAGCGCGCATAAGCCGCTGGCCCGCCACCTTCTGGACTGTGATGTGCCAGTATTTGTCGAGCTGCCTTGAGAAACGCAGGGGCCAGGGGAGGAAGCAATGGCGCTCGATGGACGTTGCATGTGCGGGGCGGTCACCTGGACCTATTCCGGGGACACCACGCGAAACCTGGTCTGTCACTGCGCCGACTGTCAGCGGGCGACATCCGCTCCCTTCACCGCCTTCCTGGGCATGAGGCCGGAGCAACTGAGATGGACGGGCGACATCAGGCACTATGAAAGCAGCCCGAATACGTTTCGCGGATTCTGCCCATCCTGCGGCACGAGGCTCTGTTTCCGTTCCGACAGATGGCCTCACGAGATCCACGTTCACGCCGCCACCATGGCGAATCCGCAGGACTACCTGCCGGACGCGCAGGTCTTCATGCCCTCGCGCGCGAAATGGCTCGACCGGCTGCCGTCGATTCCGGTCCATGATGGCTTTCAGCAACAGCCGGCGGATCAGTCAGGCGCCTGATCCTCCGGCGTCGAACACAAAAAAAGCCGGGCGCGAGGCCCGGCTTTTCCGTGTCGTGGCTTGGACGACTTAGAACTTCATACCGACGCCGAAGGTGACGCGGTTGTCCTTCGACTTGACGTTGCCGGTTGGACCAAAGTCCTTGTCGCCGTAATCGGTGTAGCGATACTCGACGCGGCCGAACACGTTGTCGGTGATCTTGATGTCGGAGCCGACGCCGGCCGTCCAGCCGACCATCGCCTTGCTGTCGTTGGTGCCGAGGAGGTCATCCGTGATCTTCTGGTTCTTGGCGGCGAGACCGCCGGTGCCATAGAGCAGGATTTCCGGGGTCACCGCGTAGCCGAGGCGGGCGCGCAGCGAGCCTTCGAGGCCGCCCTTGGCATGGATGCCGGCGCTGTCGCCCTTGACGCCGTTGTAGCCGAGATCGGCTTCAGCGCCGTAGACGAAGTTCTCCTGCTGCCACTGATAGCCGCCGAAGACGCCGCCGATGAAGCCCTTGGTCTTCACGTTGACGCCCTGATCCCGGGCATCGGCATGACCGCTGAAGCCGTAGCCGAGGCTGATACCGGCGTAGGGGCCGGCCCAGGAGGCGACGGGAAGTTCGGCGACCGGGGCGGGGGCCGGCGGCTCTTCCTGGACCACGTCCGCGGCATAAGCGGTACCGCCGAGGGCGAAGAGCCCGAGCGCAACCGCCAGCGGCCGCGCAAACTTGAGATTGGCTTGCATTGTTGTTTTACTCCTTAAGCCACAAGACACTAGGCTTTTATGTTCATGAATGCCCCGGCCCGTCCGGGGGGATAAACGGGCCTGGCGCTCAACGGTTCCAAATGTCGTGCTGAAATACGGCTGAAGCGAACCTGAACTTGGGTCATTCCCTGGCGCGAATGAGGCTGAAAGGTGACGTTGCAACTTCGCAACAGCGAATGTCAGCAGGCTAATCATGTTGCGCTGCACACCGCTTGGTTCAAGGGGTCCGGCGACATATATTGCGCTATGAGAAGCCCCGAATCCGGGCCGGCAAGCGTGCGTACGGGCCGCTTCGCCACATTCCTGCCCCAGGTGGAAATGGCATTTAACTCTTGGCCCGTCATATTGTGCCGGCTTCCCGGAATCGTGAAGCCGATTGAGGATTGACAACATGAATGAAGCCGCTGGCGTGGCGCTGGTGACGGGGGGAGCGAGAAGGATCGGCAAGGCGATTGTCGAGGATCTGGCCGCGCATGGCTTTGCCGTCGCCATCCACGCCAACCGTTCCGGAGCCGAGGCCGAGGCCCTGGCAAGCCGCATCAGGGACAAGGGCGGCCGCGCCGCCGTGGTTGTCGCCGATCTCACCGACATGGACGCGGTCGGCGATGTCGTCGGCCGCTCCGAAGCCGCCCTTGGCCCGGTAACGCTGCTCGTCAACAACGCCTCCTTGTTCGTCGACGACCGGATCGAGGATTTCGACTGGCAGGCTTGGGACCGCCACTTCGCCATCCATGTGAAGGCGCCGGCGCTGCTGGCGCAGAATTTTGCTCGCGCCTTGCCGGAAGGCGCAGAGGGGCTGATCGTCAATGTCGTCGATCAGCGTGTCTGGCGGCCGACGCCGCGCTATTTCTCCTATGCGCTGTCGAAATCGGCGCTGTGGACACAAACGCAGATGCTGGCGCAGGCGCTCGGGCCGCGCATTCGCGTCAACGCCATCGGCCCCGGCCCGACGCTGAAGAACAAGCGCCAGGACGACGAGGATTTCGGCAGGCAGGTCGAAGGCCTGATCCTGAAGCGGGGCCCGCAATTGCCGGAATTCGGCGCCACCATCCGCTATCTCTGGGAGGCGCGCTCGGTGACCGGCCAGATGATCGCGCTCGACGGCGGCCAGCATCTTGCATGGCAGACGCCCGATGTGACAGGCATGGTGGAATGAGTCCCGCAGACCACAAGCATAGACGAAACGGCGCCGCCGATCTGCCGCCCGATGTCGACCCCGAAATCGACATCGAGGACGAGGCGGCGGAGGAGATCGTCGAGCCCGAAGCGGTTCTGGCCGCTCCCGACGTCGCCTTCACCGCGATAGACTGGACGCCGCATGCCGGCGACGCCGACGGCATGGTCGGCGCCGAGGTGATCCAGACCTTCGTCAAGCGGCTGCCCAATCAGCCCGGCGTCTACCGCATGATGAACGCCGCCGGCGACGTGCTCTATGTCGGCAAGGCGCGCAGCCTGAAGAAGCGCGTCACCAACTACGCGCAGGGGCGCTTCCACACGGCGCGCATCGGCCGCATGGTGCGCGAGACGGCGACGATGGAGTTCGTCGTCACCCGCACCGAGATCGAGGCGCTGCTGCTCGAGGCGAACCTCATCAAGCGGCTCAGGCCCCGCTTCAACGTCTTGATGCGGGACGACAAGTCGTTTCCCTACATCCTGCTCACCGGCGATCATGTCTCGCCCGGCATTTACAAGCATCGCGGCGCGCGCTCGCGCAAGGGCGACTATTTCGGCCCCTTCGCGTCGGCCGGCGCGGTCGGGCGCACCATCAATTCGCTGCAGCGCGCCTTCCTGCTGCGGAGCTGCACGGACTCCTTTTACGAGAACCGCACGCGGCCCTGTCTGCTCTACCAGATCAAGCGCTGTGCCGGCCCCTGCACCGGCGAAATCTCGCATCAGGGTTATGCCGAACTGGTCGCCGAGGCGAAGGATTTTCTCTCCGGCCGCAGCCAGAAGGTGAAGACCGAGATTTCGGCCGCCATGCAGCAGGCCTCGGCAGAACTCGATTTCGAGCGCGCCGCCATCTATCGCGACCGCCTAGCGGCGCTCTCGCATGTGCAGGCGCATCAGGGCATCAACCCGCAGACGGTCGAGGAAGCGGACGTCTTCGCCATCCACCAGGAAGGCGGCCAGACCTGCATCCAGGTGTTCTTCTTCCGCACCGGCCAGAACTGGGGCAACCGCGCTTACTTCCCCAAGGCCGATCCGGCGCTGGAGCCCGCCGAGGTGCTGGGCTCGTTCCTGGCGCAGTTCTATGACGACAAGCTGCCGGCGCGCACGCTGCTTCTCTCCCGGGCGGTGCAGGAGCAGCAGCTGCTCGCCGAAGCGCTCTCCACCCGCGCCGGACGCAGGATAGCGATCTCGGTGCCGCAGCGCGGCGAGAAGAAGGATCTGACCGACCACGCGCTGCAGAACGCCCGCGAGGCGCTCGGGCGGCGGCTGGCGGAAACCTCGACCCAGGCGCGGCTGCTCACGGGTTTCGCCGAGACCTTCGGCCTGCAAAAGCCGCCCGCGCGCATCGAGGTCTACGACAACTCGCACATCATGGGCACCAACGCGGTCGGCGCCATGGTCGTCGCGGGGCCGGAAGGTTTTGTGAAGAACCAGTACCGGAAATTCAACATCCGCTCGACCGAGATCACGCCGGGCGACGATTTCGGCATGATGCGCGAGGTGATGGAGCGGCGTTTCTCGCGGCTGCTCAGGGAACACGGCGACACCAAATCTTCAGGCGCGGCGGGCGCCGAGGCCGAGGACGATACGGCCGAGGACCTTGTCGAAGCCGACGGCGGCTTCCCGGCCTGGCCGGACGTCATCCTGATCGACGGCGGCCAGGGCCAGATGACGGCGGTGCGCAAGATCTTGTCCGATCTCGGCATCGAGGACCGCGTCGTCGCCATCGGCATCGCCAAGGGGCCCGACCGCGACGCCGGCCGCGAGCGCTTCTTCGTCAAGGGCAGGGACTCCTTCATGCTGCCGGTGCGCGACCCGGTGCTCTATTTCGTCCAGCGCCTGCGCGACGAGGTGCACCGCTTCGCCATCGGCTCGCACCGCGCCCGCCGCAAGAAGGAGATGGTCAAGAGCCCGCTCGACGAGATCGCCGGCATCGGTCCCGGCCGCAAGCGGGCGCTGCTCCATCATTTCGGCACCGCCAAGGCGGTCAGCCGCGCCGCGGTCGAGGACCTGGTCAAGGTCGACGGCATTTCCGAGCATGTGGCGAAGCTGGTCTACAACCATTTTCATGACAGCTGACCATTCTTGCGCCTATTTTGGGCTGACCAATCGAATCTCGCCTGTTGACCCCCCACATCGGCTTCTGATTTGAGTAGGCAGGCGGAGAAGAGTTCCCGATCAGATATGGCCCAGCGCGCGTTCAACCTGCCGAACATCCTCACCTACGCCCGCATCATCGCGGTGCCGCTGGTGGTGCTGTGCTTTTTCCTCGAGGGCCATCTGAAATCCTCCGACTTCGCCCGCTGGTCGGCGCTGGTCATCTTCCTGCTCGCCTCCATCACCGACTATTTCGACGGCTACTTCGCGCGCGCCTGGCAGCAGACCTCCAACATAGGCAAGATGCTCGACCCGATCGCCGACAAGCTTCTGGTCGCCACCTGCCTGCTGCTTTTGGCCGCCGACACCGACCGGCATGGCGGCATCGCCGGCTGGTCGCTCTGGGCGGCGATCATCATCCTGTGCCGCGAGATACTGGTCTCGGGCCTGCGTGAATACCTGGCCGCCTTGAAGGTCTCGGTGCCGGTGACGCAGCTCGCCAAATGGAAGACAACCATCCAGATGGTCGCCATCGCCTTCCTTCTCGTCGGCCCGGCCGGCGACAAGATCTTTCCGCTGACCACCCAGATCGGCCTGGTGCTGCTGTGGATCGCAGCGCTCGTCACGCTCTATACTGGCTACGACTATTTCCGCGCCGGCCTGAAGCACATCATGGACGAGTGAAATGTCGACGAAACTCATCTATTTCGCCTGGGTACGCGAGCGGATCGGCAAGCCGGAAGAAGATGTCGAGCTGCCGGCCGGCATCGAGACGGTCGCCGACCTGTTGCGCTGGCTGAAGTCGCGCGGCGAGGAATATGAAAACGCCCTGCAATATCCGGACGTCATCCGCG
Organism: Mesorhizobium sp. WSM4906; assembly: GCF_029674625.1. Lineage (NCBI taxonomy): Bacteria > Pseudomonadati > Pseudomonadota > Alphaproteobacteria > Hyphomicrobiales > Phyllobacteriaceae > Mesorhizobium > Mesorhizobium sp. WSM4906. Next base: position 5,367,883 of record NZ_CP121355.1, on the reverse strand, counting down.
TCGCCATCAACCAGGAACATGTCGGCCACCGCGAGAAGATCGCGGGCGCGCGCGAGATCGCGCTTTTCCCGCCGATGACCGGAGGCTGAGGTGGCGAGCACGATCGTGCCGGCCATTCGCGTCCAGCGCGAGGATTTCGACGTCGCCGCCGAGATCGCCGCCCTGACGAAGGGCCGCGCCGACATCGGCGCCGTGGTCACGTTCTCGGGTCTCTGCCGCGACGAAGAGGGCGCGCTCGCGGCGCTCGAGCTCGAGCACTATCCAGGCATGGCCGAGGCCGAGATCGGCCGCATCGCCGCCGAGGCGGTTCTGCGCTGGCCGCTGCAGGGGCTCACCGTCATCCACCGCCACGGAAAGATCGCGCCCGGCGAGAACATCGTGCTGGTGGTTGCGGCCTCCGCGCACCGGCAAGCGGCCTTCGAGGCGGCGAATTTCTTGATGGATTATTTGAAGTCGCGCGCACCTTTCTGGAAGAAGGAGCACCGCGCCGACGGCTCCGAAGGCGGCTGGGTCGAGGCCAAGGAAGCCGACGACGAGGCCGCCGGCCGCTGGAAGAAATCAGACAAATAAATCCGGCCCCGGCCATTGAACGACCGCAATCCTTGCCGACCCTGCAAATCGGTTTGATTTGCTTGGCGGAGCAATCTCATGCTGGACAGGATCGCGGAGTTCTTCATCTTCGGCCTGGTGCCGCTGGTGGTCGGCGTGCTTGCCGTGCCGGAACTCTCGGGCGCCGCCGAAAAGACGCTGACAGGCGAAGTTACCTATCGCGAGCGCATCGCGCTGCCGCCCGATGCTGTGCTTTCGGTTGAGCTCGCCGACGTCTCGCTGGCCGACGCGCCGGCGACGATCATCGGCCAGCGCAAGATCGTGCCGGCCGGCCAGGTGCCGATCAGATTCGAGATCGCCTTCGATCCGAAGACGGTTCTGCCCGGCAGGACCTATGCGCTGCAGGCCCGCATCACCGTCGACGACCGGCTGCTGTTCGTCACCGACACTCGGCACCAGGTCGATCCGCTGGACGGCAAGCCGCAGACGATCGTGCTGAAGATGGCGGCGTCCTGACGCCCGCGGGACGGACGCAGCGGGATGCCGGAATTCCTACGGCGGCGATTGTTGATGCATGTCGCCCAAAAGTGCGAAGCGGTGGTGGGAGAATGACATGCATCAAAACCAAGACTTGAAGCGCGTCGCTTGAATTCGCTTCAGCGCGACGCGCTTTTTGGGAATAATTCAGGTACCCAAAGCGTTCACTTCCGAGATGGCGGGCAGGCAAAAGGGACATGTCCCTTCACTGACACTGCCAGACCGAAGGCGCGGTTCGATCTGGCCACTCAAAGGAGACCAGATATGAAAAAGCACGCGCTCATCCTTGCAGCAGCAGGCGTATCGTTGATAGCGCTTGCCGGTTTCGCCAGGGCGGACGACCATCTATTCAATGCCGAGCAGCACGGTCTCAGTCCCGACAGCCAGCCCTTCCAGACCAATAAGGCCGGCCACAGCGGCGACCTCGCGCCAGGACAGGGCAGTCCGTTCACCGGCGAGGAGACCAAGACGCCGGCCACCGACACCGACGCGGCGAACGATCATGCGAATGTGAAAGAGCGCCAGGCGAAGTAACGCACCTTCTGATGCCGGCGGAGCAGCGCCCCGCTCTGTCTTGCCGGCCATCTCCCCCATGAGGGGGAAGATTGGCAGCTTCGTCGGCAGCCCTGCTTTGCACGGTAGGATTTGTTTTTCCCGCTCGCATCGTGCCTTCTTTGTTAACGTGGTTCACTGAGTGGAATCGCATTTGGAAAGGCATGAAGCGATGACCCTTGCGGCCTGCGCCCTGGTCCTGATCGGCGGGTTCTTCGGCGGTATTTGCCGCTTCTTCCTGTCGGGCCTCGTCGGCCGCAGCGTCGGCGAGACCTTTCCCTGGGGCACGCTGGCGGTCAACGTCTCCGGCGCGCTCGCCATCGGCGCCTTCGCCGGCGCGGCCCGCGCAGTCGGCGGCGTCTTTTCCGCCGAGCTGGTGCGCGACCTGATCGTGGTCGGCCTGTTCGGCGGCTACACCACGGTTTCGTCCTTCTGCCTGCAGACGCTGAACCTGGCGCTCGACGGCGAGCGGCGGCTCGCCGTCTTCAACACCGTCGCCTCGGCGGCGCTCTGCGTGCTTGCCGTAGCGCTCGGCTTTTGGGCCGTCGCGCGGATGGCAGGGTAAAGCGCCATGTCCGGAAACGACGGACGGACGGCCCTGCGGCTTTATCTGGCGGTCGGCTGCGGCGCAGCCATGGGCTCCCTGGTGCGCTTCCTGTCCGGCTACGTCATCGTCTCGCTGCTGGGCTTGAGCGCGCTTCTTGCAACGGCTTTCGTCAATGTCGTCGGCTCGTGGGTCATCATGTTCTTCGCCACGCTGACCCGGCCGGACGGGCGCCTGATGGTCGGCCCGGCCAGCCGCCAGTTCGTCACCGGCGGCTTCTGCGGCGGCCTCACCACCTTTTCGGCGATGAGCCTCGACACCTTCATCCTGCTTTTCGAGGGCGACCTTAGCCTCGCCACGACCTATCTTGTCAGTGTCGTGGTGCTGTCGCTCGCTTCGGCCTGGCTCGGCTATCTCATGGCGGCCAGGTTCAACCGCTTGCCGATCACCAGGTGATCAGGGAGGAGAACATGGAACTTCCCAGCCAATGCGTGCTGCTCAGGATCTTCTTCGGCGAGGACGACAAAGCGGCCGACGGCAAGCCGCTGCACGAGGCGATCGTCATCAAGGCACGCGAGACAGGCATGGCCGGCGCGACCGTGCTCAGGGGGCCGCTCGGCTTCGGCCGCTCGAGCGTGCTCCACACCGCCAAGATCCTGCGCCTGTCGCAGGACCTGCCCATCGTCGTCGAGATCGTCGATGCGCCGGAGAAGATCGATGCGCTGATCCCTCAGATCAAGGCGCTGACCAACAGCTGCCTGATCACCAGGGAGAAGGTCGAGGTTATCCGCTACGGCGACGGGGATTGAACCCGACCGACCGCTCGATCAGCCATGGCGAAGGCGGCGACCGATCGCGTCTTCGTCGAAAATGCCCGCGGAAAAGAGCTTCATGGCTTCGATCGCCAACTCGGAGGCTTCGGGGCTGCCGCGGGTAATGCCCCGCTCTTCGCAGACCTGGTCATAGATACGCTTCAACAGGACGAGATCGTCCGGATATGCAACGCCGCTTTTGGAAACATGGGGTTTAATCATGCTTCCCTCCCTACTCGTGGGCGGAAGCGCGATGGTCGCTCACAGCCGGCGACGCCCGTGTCATCTGTCGCCGATCAGCTTGATCTAGGGCGCGCGGTTCGGTCGCCCACCCTGCCGCACGAAAAAGGCGGCCCGAGGCCGCCCTTCATTGCAAAGCCGAAGCTTGCCGTTCAGCCGACGATTTCGGTGTCGGAGAACCAGTAGCGGATCTCCTGCGCGGCGGTTTCCGGCGCGTCCGAGCCGTGCACCGAATTCTCGCCGATCGACAGCGCATGCACCTTGCGGATAGTGCCCTCGGCGGCGTTGGCCGGGTTGGTGGCGCCCATAACTTCGCGGTTCTTGGCAATGGCGTTTTCGCCTTCCAGCACCTGCACGACGGTCGGGCCCGACGACATGAACTCGACCAGCTCGCCGAAGAACGGGCGATCCTTGTGGACGGCGTAGAAGCCTTCGGCCTCGCGGCGGCTCATCCACACGCGGCGCGAAGCGATGACGCGCAGACCCGCGTCTTCCAGCATCTTGGTGATGGCGCCCGTCAGATTGCGCTTGGTCGCATCCGGCTTGATCATGGAGAAGGTGCGTTCGATCGCCATTGGCTCGTCCTTGTTCTGGGAATGGAAATTGGAGTGGCGGGCTCTATACAGGCCGCTTCGCACCTTGCCAAGGGGAGGCGGCTTCTGGTCAAGGCAGGCTGTTTGCGGGATAATTCAAGCGTGTCTCCCGAAAGTGGGAACCGATTTCGGGACGAAGACATGCGTAAGATCAAAATCTAAAGCGCATGGAGCGATCTGAAGGATCGCGCTGCGCTTTAGACGGCTGCGGGCGCGCTTCGCATGCAGGTCCGGGCGTCGCGGCAGCGGAGCCGGAGGCGATGAACTGGCCATACCTCAGACGCGGCGATGTCGCCGGCATCCTGCTGATGGCCGTGGTTCTTGCCGCGATCGTCTTCGTCCTGCTGTTCTTTCCGCAAACCGGACAGCAGAATTTCGGCTTCGGCCCGGAATGGCAATGCGCGCGCATGGAAAAAGGCGATCCGATCTGCGTCAGGCTGGTCGACAAAGCACCAGCAAATCTCCCCCCTTGAGGGGGAGATGGCCGGCAGGCCAGAGGGGTTGTCTCACATAGAGCGCCAGCGCCTTCCGCAAACGCCAAATCAGGTCGGCGCTCCACGCGCTGCGACCCCCTCTGTCGTCTTCGGCGACATCTCCCCTCGAGGGGGCAGATCACGAGAGTCACGCCGCCGCCGCAACCCGCCGACCGATCCCGCCATGCAGGTCGAGGCAGCGTTCGAACCACTGCGCGACGCTGTCGTCGGCCTCGAGCAGCCGGTAGGGCGAGGCGATGCGCGCCCATTGCAGCGCCCCGAACACGATGTAGTCGGCAAACAGCGGTGCCTCGCCACCGATGAAGGGCTGGTAGCTGAACATCGAGCGCAGCGGATTCAGCGAGGCGCGGAAGCCGGCGAGCCCAGCATCACGGCCGGCCACCACATCTTCCAGCCGCTTGCCGTAGCTCTGCTCGCGGCTCTCGCGGAAGTAGCGGGCATTCGTTTCGTCCTGCATGGCGTTGAGGTCGGTGAGCGCTACCGTGGCGACGTAAGGATGGATGGTGAGCTGCGACCAGCGCTCGATGAAGCGCGCCATCGCCTTGCCGCCTTCGCCGGAAAACAGCGTCGGTCGCTCCGGATAGGCCTCGTCGAGATAGAGCGCGATGGCGAAGGAATCGGCCACCACGCGGTCGCCGTCGCGGATCACCGGCACCGTCTTCGACACGCCGCCCTCCACTTTGGGCACTTCCAGGAAGCGCGTCGGCACCTTGGTGGCGTCGAGCCCCTTGTGAGCCAGCGCCATTTTCGTCTTCCAGCAATGCGGGCTGAACGGACGTTGCGTGTCGTGGCCGACGAGGTCATAGAACAGAATGGTCATTGCGGTTCCTGCGGGTTACGAAGAGCCGGGATTCGTGGCGAGCCGGATGGAAGAATGAAACAGCATTTCATGATGTTTGCGGCCTACAATCAATGGGCCAACGCGCGCATCTACGATGCCGCTGCCGATCTCCACGAGGAAGAACTCGGCCGCGACGTCGGCGCTTTCTTCGGCTCGATGCTGGGCACGCTCAATCATCTGCTCGTCACCGATCGCATCTGGATGAAGCGCTTTACGGGCGAGGGGGACGCGCCCTCAAACCTCGCGACGATCCTCTACAGCGCCTTCCCGGGCTTGCGTCTGGCACGCGAGGCCGAGGACAGGAGGATCGTCGACTGGGTGAGCGGCATGAGCGACAAAGCGTTCACCGGACGTTTTTCCTATATGACGACCGACATGCGCACCGTCTCGCAGCGGCTGGCGCCGGCGCTCAGCCATCTTTTCAACCACCAGACCCATCATCGCGGCCAGGTGCATATGTGCCTCACCGTGCTCGGCAGGCCCTCCGTGCCGCTCGACCTGATGCTGTTCCAACGCTCCGAGGAAGGCCGCGCCTACGCTTGAGGCGTTCGCCCGGGAGGAGCTCCGCCTTCGAGCAGCGTTGCCACGGCGGCGCATCGCATTCCCGAACAGTCACTGCGGACCGGCCCGGCCATATCCTGGGCAGCCGAATTTGGGGTCGGGATTATGTTGATTAAAGTTAAAATAAAGTAAAAATACTAAATAAGGTATAATATACTTCGATACATTGAGTCAATAAATGGAAAACCACAGCCGATTATCGAAATGCGTTAGCGAAACTGAGCGAAAACCTGCGCGTAACTATTCGTGCGCTCCGCTCTTGTAGGCAATCAATACTTGCATGAGCGGTGCAAGTGGTGCTGATTTTAGAGGAGAGTGTCATGCCTAGCATCGCTCAGAAAGTCGCTCGAACTCTGGCCTGCGGCACAATTGTTGCTGTTTTGTCCGCTCCGGCCCATGCGGATGGGATAAACGTCGGTGTCGGCGCGTCTGTCGGCGGCGGCATTAACGCTGGTGCGGGCGCGTCCGTCGGCGGCAGGGGAGGCATCGATGCCGGCCTCGGCGCCTCGGTCGGCGGGGCGAGCGGCGTGAATGCCGGCGCTATCGCATCGGTGGGCGGCTCGAACGGCATCGACGCCGACGCCACGGCATCCATCGGCGGCTCCAACGGCGTCGACGCCGCTGTGGACGCAAATGTTGGCGACGGCGCCGGCACAACCCTTGGTCTTGGGGTCGGCGACACCGGAGTTGGCGTTAGCGTCGGGACCGCCGCTGCGCTGAGCGCGCCGAGTACGCCTGGGGCATCGGTGACGCCGCGAGCGAGGACGGCCGTTGCCCAGCTGTCCAGCACGCAACTGACCAGGATGAAGAAGCGCTGCGCCGAGGTGTTGTCCAGCGCAGGAACTTACGACAGCGACCTGAGGGCGCTCTGCCTGATGATCTCGCGCCGTTGATGCATGGCGCTCGTCCAAAGCCGTTGCTTTGGGCAATGCATCACAGGTGGCTCGGTTCCAGGTCGCGGTTCGGGCAAGGATCATGCGTCGGACAGGCGCTCCCATCCCGTGGCCCGCGTTTTGCCGGTAAGGCGCGGGCCTTGCCGCGCGCGAGCCATGCGACGCTGCTTGTCGCGCCCTGCCGCGGCAGGTCCTGATCGTTGATGAGGTTCAAACATTAAGGAAAACTCGTATATCATTTTGAAACAACGAATTTTTCCCTGAAAGGATGGAACCCTGACGGGTTCCGTTCGTAATACCTTCGTTCCCTTTCGCACAGGCATGCGCACGGACACGGTGCTCCGACGATGCGGTGCGGAAAAAATTGTGGCAACGAAGGAGAATGCCATGAATGGTATCGTAGAGAAAATCGCCGGCATGTTGGTCGGCGGCATCGCCATTCTCGTCGTGCCGGCACATGCTGATGGTCTCGACATCGGCTTTGGCATCGATAACAGCGGCACCGGTAGCTCGGGCGGCTTAACCATCGGCACGGGGAGCTCGAGCGGTCTCGGCACGGGCTTTGGCAGCAATATCGGCGGCGTCGGCGTGGGTAGCATCGGCGGCCTCAACGTCGGCACGGGCATCTCGATCGGCGGCACCACGGGCACGACCGCCGGCACTTCGTTCGGCGCCACGGGTGGCGTCGGCGGCACCGTGGGTGGCTCCGGCAGCCTCAACACCGGCACGGGCACCTCGATCGGCGGCTCCACGGGTACCACCACTGGTTCCGGCATGTTCGGTGGAACCGGTGGCCTCAGCGGTAGTGGTACCTTGGGCGGTTCGGGCGGCACGACCGCGCCCTAAAGCAATCGGGAAAGCGCCCGGCGGCTTTCCGTCCGCAACTGCTTGAAACAAATCCCATCAAAGCGGAGAGCGCTCCGACATGATCTCCGACCGCGCGGTTTGCAGCAGGAAAGCCCGCCGCCACGATGGCGGGCTTTCTGGAACCGCGCCGCATCTAACCGAGCTTGGCTGCCGGTTAACCAAGCCCGCATTGAAGCTAATGTATTAGGACTTCGTTTGCGCTCGCGCTGCACAATAAGGCAGTTGCAGTGGGAGCAAATGCCATGCGCATCGATTTGTCCCCCACCAGTTGGGGCAGGGTCGTGGCCGTCACCGTCGCCGGGACCGCCTTCTTCATTGCTGTCGCCTTCTTTGTCGATTCCTTCAACTTTCCCTCACTGTCGCCCGACGCGCTGCTCTGGGCCAAGCTCACCGACCTGTTCCTGCCGCTTGTCCTTGGCGGTTCCTTCCTTTTCTTCCTGATGTGGAAGATGCGCCAGCTGGCGATCGCCCAGAAGGAGCTCAGCATCGTCGCCGCGACCGACAGCCTGACGGCGGTCTTCAACCGCGGCGCCTTCTCGATGCTGGTCGAGGCTTATCTCGAGCAGGCGCGCAGCCATGACGTCGCCGATGCCGGCGCGCTGCTGATCGTCGATGCCGACCATTTCAAGTCGATCAACGACCGTCTCGGCCACGATTGCGGCGACCAGGCGCTGAAGCTGATCGCCAGGACGATCCAGGGCCAGCTCCACGGCGCCGACATCGTCGGGCGCATCGGCGGCGAGGAATTCGCGGTCTTCCTTCCGGGCGCCGACGCGACGCGCTCTTTCCTGGTCGCGGAATCGATCAGGCTGCGCATCCGCGAGGCCGAGTTCGCGCCCGGCGGCCAGCCATGCCCGCTCTCGGTCAGCATCGGCGGCATCGCCTTCAGCGGGCCTACCACCTATCACGCCATGTTCCAGGTCGCCGACAGGCATCTCTACAGGGCGAAGTCGAACGGACGCGACCAGGTGAGCTTCGAAAGCCCGCGCAGCGTGCTTCCGGACGACGTCGCCGGCACGTTTCATTGATCAGCTCTGCGCTGCAGAGACCGCGGAGCTGTCACTGGTGGCTGCGGTTGAGCAGCGGCCTGTGCTGACGGGTCAGCTGGCGCTCGACGTCGAGATAGGTCGGACAAGGCCCGCCCCCGTCAATGCCGGCTCCGGCTGGTGGACGACTGCCGTCAGCATGCCATGCGCCGTGAGCAGGCCAAGCCACTTCAGCGCTTCCCATTTCGGTCGCGCCGCCATGCCCGGCCAGGCTCCGGTAGCCGGGATAGGAGAGCAGCCGTTTGCCGACCGGCGCGCGCGAAGCGCCGATCCTGACCGGCTTGCCGTCGGCGGTTATCCAGGCATAGACGGCCTCGCCGAGCTCGCATGCCGCTGGGTCGGTTATCGCAACCCGGATCGACGACTTGTCCCGGCCGAACCTCATTTCCGCTGCCGGCTTGAACTGGTCGCGATCGAGCAACATCCGCCCCCCTGCTGCATGTCCGCAAACCTGCGTGGGGGAGGCGAACGTTCTGTGCGGTGTTTCACGCAGCCGCCTGTTCTATGCGATGTTTCACGCAACACCGGAAAAGTTTCGCGAAATCCGGCGGCGAGCATGCATGTCGGAAGGCCGGATTGAACGACAAAACCCGCCCGAGAACCATCAGGCGGGTTTCGTCTAAAGCATGTCTCCCGAAAGTGGAAACCGGTTTCGGGTCAAAGACATGCGTAAATCAAAACCAAAGCGCATGGAGCGAATCCGAAGGATCGCGACGCGCTTTAGGCGTCCATAGGCTGCACCGGGCACTGATCTCAGGCGGCGAAGCCACTCTGGCCGCGCGCGACCGGCTTCACCGAGACGGTCGGCTGGTCCGACGGCCACAGGATCCCGGCGGTTGCCGCGAAGGTGATCAGCGCGTCGCGCGCCGACTCGGCGGAGATTTCGCCGGCCCGCGCGGCCGCGCAAGCCTTCACCGCGGCACCGTAGCTCAGCCGCCGGCGCGACGGCGGGAATTCGGTCAGGAACTCGTGCATGCCTGACAGCGAGGCGATCATGCGCTTGTGGCCGGCGCCGACACTGACCGCGACCGGGGTGAAGAACATCCTGTCGTGCATTTAGACCTCTCGAATGGGCGGAGGTGGCGGGGCTGCCAGCCTCGGTCTTGGGGTGGGACGCCACTCAACGCGCCTTGCGGCAGGAGGTTCCTCGGGCCAGGGATCTCTTTTCGCGCCTGCCAAAAAGAGCGGCCATCACGGGCCGGAGCCGGCGGTGATTGCCACTTCTGCTGGGGGTTGCGGCACGTGGTAGTGCGCCGACAGCACCAGCAGAAGGATCGCAACTCCGGCGAACAATATCGCGACAATGTTGACGAAAAGCTGGCCGGCCAGCTCACCCAGCCGTTGCCGCCAGTTCGTCGCCGATGGAATTAAGCGCATTTCTCACCTATCCTCGGCGGTGCCGCTTCGAGGCCCGCGTCACACGTCAGCGATGGGCCCGGCCTTACCGGTACCAGCCTCGGTGGAGGCCGCAGCTCGAGACACGCTTCACGACCCAATGGCCGTGATGCCAGCGCCTGTGCTCCCTGACCATGCAGTCGTGACGGTGGCCGTAGCGATATCCGTCGCGCATCTCGTACCGGCCTCTGTAGCGCCAGTCGTCGCTGCGCATATGGTGGCGGCGCCAGTAATAGTCGTCATTGTACCTGCCCATGCCGTCATCGGTGGTGATGGTCAGGCTCGTCGCCTGGGTCGGAGCCGTTGTCGGCGCCATGGCGGCCACGCCAAGCATGGCGGCTAGAATGAGGTTCTTCATTGCTGCCTCCTTGCATTAGATTTTCCTAACAGAAACCCTTTTCCGGGTGAAAAGTTCCACGACGAAAGCGCAAGCCGATCGCCCGTCTTGGCGTTCTGGTGCGGAGCGGCGTCCGCGATATTTCTGGGCGGACGGCCTAAAGCGCGTCGCGATCTTTCAGATTCGCTCCTTACGCTTTAGGTTTTGATTTTACGCATGTCTTAGTCCCGAAACCGGTTCCCACTTTCGGGAGACATGCTTTATTTCCACATGCCGCGCATGCGCGCGCCGAGGTCGACCTTGACGCCTGGACGCTGCCGCGGGTCGTCCTTGATGGCGGCGCTTGCCCACGACGTCTGCTCGAAGGCGGAAAGCATCGAGGTGGGGATGAAGCGGGTGCGCGAGGCATAGATATGGCGGTCGCCGCGCGCCGGCTGGTTGTGCGGATAGAAGCGCTGCGGCACCATCAGGTGCAGGCTGTCCTTGGCCCGCGTCATGGCCACATAGAGCAGCCGGCGTTCCTCCTCGATGTCTTCCTTGGTGCCGACGCCGAGATCGGCCGGGATGCAGCCGTCGACGGTGTTGAGCACGAAGACGTTCTTCCATTCCTGCCCCTTGGCTGAATGGATGGTGGACAGGATGAGGTAGTCCTCGTCGCGATGCGGCGGGCCGGCCTGGTCGCTGGTGGCGTCGGGCGGGTCGAGCGTCAGCTCGGTCAGGAAGCGCTCGCGCGAGGGATAGCCCGATGCGATCTGCTCGAGCTGCAAGAGGTCGGCCCGGCGCGTGATGGCATCCTCGTGGATGCGCTCCAGATGCGGCTCGTACCAGAGCCTGACCCGCTCGAGATCAGCCGGCCATTTCGGCCCGGTGCGCAGCCCGCTGTAGATGTCGAGGAACACCGGCCAGTCTTGAGCTGCGCGCTGCGGCGGCCGGAAGCGGGCAAGGCCCAGCGTCTCGTCCAGCGAGGTCGCCATCGCCTCGACGATCTGCGAGGCGGCCGAAGGCCCGATGCCCGGCATGAGCTGCAGCACGCGGAAGCCGGCGACGCGGTCGCGCGGGTTCTCCGCGAAGCGCAGCATCGCCAGCATGTCCTTGACATGAGCGGCGTCGAGGAATTTCAGCCCGCCGAACTTCACGAAGGGGATGTTGCGGCGCGTGAGCTCCACTTCCAGCGGCCCGCTGTGATGCGAGGCGCGGAAGAGCACCGCCTGCGCCTTAAGCGCCGTGCCGGCCTCGCGCTCGGCAAGGATCGCCTGGCAGACATAGTTGGCCTGCTCGGCCTCGTCGCGCACGCTCACCAGTTGTGGCTTGTGGGAGGACCGGCGCTCGGTCCAGAGGTTCTTGGTGAAGCGCTCGCTCGCCTCGCCGATCACCTTGTTGGCGGCGGCAAGGATCGTCTCGGTCGAGCGGTAGTTGCGCTCCAGCATGACGATCTCGGCGCCCTGCGCGAACTGCTTTGGAAAGTCGAGGATGTTGCGCACTTCCGCCGCGCGGAAGGAATAGATCGACTGCGCGTCGTCGCCCACTACGGTCAGCCCCGCGCCGTCCGGCTTGAGCGCCAGGAGGATCGAGGACTGCAGCCGGTTGGTGTCCTGATATTCGTCGACCAGCACATGGTCGAAGCGAGAGGAAAGATGCGCGGCGATCTCCGGCTCGGCCGCCATCTGCGCCCAGTAGAGCAAAAGGTCGTCGTAGTCGAGCACGTTCTGCGCCTGCTTGGCCTCAACATAACGGGCGAACAACTCCTTCAGTTGTTCTGCCCACCCCGCGCACCAGGGAAAGGCCGAACCCAGCACTTCGCCGAGCGGCGCCTGCGCGTTCACAGCCCGAGAATAGATCTGCAGGCAGGTGCTTTTTGTGGGAAAGCGGCTTTCGGTCTTGGAAAAGCCGAGCTCATGCCGGGCGAGGTTCATCAGGTCGGCGGAATCTTCGCGGTCGTGGATGGTGAAGGCGGGATCGAGGCCGATCTGCTCGGCATAGTCGCGGAGCAGCCTTGCGCCGATGCCATGAAAGGTGCCGGCCCAGGCGAGCGCATCGGCGATGATGGCGGCGTCGCGCCCCAGCACCTCGCCGGCGATGCGCTCGACGCGCTTGGCCATCTCTCCCGCCGCGCGGCGAGAAAACGTCATCAGCAGGATGCGCCGAGGATCGGCGCCCTTGACGATGAGGTGCGCCACCCGATGCGCCAGCGTGTTGGTCTTGCCGGATCCGGCGCCGGCGATCACCAGCAGGGGTGCCGCCACCTTGCCGTCGCCATGCACCACCGCCAGCCGCTGCTCGTCATTCAGCCGGGCAAGATAGGCGGGCGCTTCGAAGGACGAATCACGGGCGGCGATGTTCATCGCCCATCAAGCATCGTTTCCGCTTTGTTCGCAACGGGGTTGAGGTGTCGAGTGCGTTCGCAATTGGCGAAGGCCGGAGTGACGGCCAATCTGCCCCCTTGTGGGGGGATGGGCTGTAACTACCTTTTCGGCTCCACCCCCATCGCCGCCGACTGGCGCCGCAGCCTACGCCGTTCGTCCGGCGGCGCGGCATCGTCGGACATCTCCTCTATGATCCGCATCGTGACGCGGTAAGTGGTGTAGGCGAACAGGCCGACGAGCAGCAGACGGATCATGACCATCTCCTCGCTAAAGCATGTCTCCCGAAAGTGGGAACCGGTCTCGGGACAAAGACATGCGTAGAATCAAAAACCTAAAGCGCAGGGAGCGAATCTGAAAGATCGCGACGCGCTTTAGTCCCCGAAACTCAACCGGAGACTGGCGGGATGGTTCCCGCCGGCGCACGCAACCAAACCGCCACCGCCCCGTTTGCCTCAAAGAAAAGGGGCGAACGAGAGGAGGTCGTCATGATGAAGCTTCCTGTGCTGCTGGCTCTTGCGGCAGGGCTCGCGCTCGCCGCCTGCGACAATAGCGTGCCGCCCACCAAAGCGCCCGCGGACCAGAACCCGCAGATCGACAAGAACCCGGTACCGAAGTCGACCACCGGCGGCGACCAGCCCGGCACGCCGCCGAAGCAGTGATGGCGCCGAGGCGGGCAGGAATACTCTGCCGGAACGGGCGGGCGGTGATCGGGAAATGATCCTGCCGCCACAGAAGAAGGCCGGCGCTGCTTGGGAGGAAGCTGGAAAGCGCCGGCCAAGCGGGAAATCAGGCCCGCCGCAAGACAAACCATAGCTGAGTCTTGCCGCTGGGTCAGGAGCACGGCTTTCAAGGCTTGGGGAAATCCGCCTGGAATTCTTGTGATTGTGTGGAATCTACAACAGCTGAGGTCACCAACAACAATGACGAGGCTATGCCTTTTATTTAATGTGGCCCATCATAGTTTCATCTGCGTCTGATCGGCTGGAGGGCTTGAAGACAGGGCAACTCGCCTCACGCCATCGCCGCCCTGGCCAGCGGCATGCCGGCGATCTCGAGGTCCAGCTGGCGCTGCGTCAGCGCCGCCTCGGCCATGATCCACTGCTTGAACAGCTCCACCTTGCGCGCGCCGAGCGCCTTGACGGGGCTGACGAAATACCAGCCGGCGCTGTTGGGATGGTGGACCGCGAAGGGCGCCACCAGCCGTTCGGCGCGGATGTCGCTTGCCATATAGGCGCGGTTGGCAACGGCAAAGCCCATGCCCGCATTGGCCGCCTCGTAGGACATCATGCAGGAATCGAAATAGATGCTCCTGGTCTCGCCGAGCACGAAGCTTGCGCCGGCAAAACCCAACCATGACTGCCAGTTCTGGGTGCAGGTGTCGGAGTGGAGCAGGGTGAAGTGCCTGAGGTCCTCGGGCGTCACCCTGGACAGCGGCTTGTCGCCCAGCACCTGGTGGAACAGCTTGCGGCTGCACACCGGCGTCAGGTCCTCCTTGAACAGCAGCTCGGATTTGAGGCCGGGGAAGTTGCCGTCGCCATAGCGAATCTCGAAGTCGTATTCGGAGGTCGCGAATTCATGCGTGGCGTAGGAGGTCGAGACCCGCATCTCGATATCCGGATACTGCTGCTGGAAGCTGGCAAGCCGCGGAAACAGCCAGCGCGCGGCGAAGGTCGGCAGCACGCAGATCTTCAGCACATGCGCCTGCGATTGTCCGGTCGCCTCCATGCTGGCCGCCACGATCCGCTCCAGCGCCTCGCGCACCCGCGCCACATAGGTCTCGCCTTCCGGGGTCAGCGACACCGCATTGCCGCCGCGCTGGAAGATCTTGAAGCGCAGCTGGTCCTCCAGGCTTTTGACCCGCTGGCTGACGGCGGAAGCGGTGATGAACTGCTCTTCGCCGGCGCGCGTGAAGTTGCGGTGCCGGGCGGCGCTCTCCACGATTTTCAGCGAGTTTAAGTTGACCTGACTGAGCAGACGCACGGGGGTTCGACCTTTAGCTGGGCTTAAAGTAGCACCAGCATTCCTAAATTTACAGGGGAGGGCGGCTTAATCGACTGTTTACCAAGTGTTGCCCCCACCTTGGAGAAGTAGAATGAACGCCCATACAATCCCCGAACTGCGCTATGCGATGAGCCGTGAAGCCATCATCGGTCATGATACGGCGTGGAAAGTGTCGAGCTTCGGCGTCGCCCAGTATCTTCACGGCTACGACCCCCAACTGCTCGCCGCGATCGAGGAGGCGGCGCTCAAGCTCAAGGCCAGCCATGCCGTGCACAAGCATCTCGACCTCACCTTCATCACCGGCGCCGACCGCTACATTCCGGAGATCAAGGAGCTGCTCAACGACAAGCTGCGCCTGGAACGGCTGTCCGACATGATGGGCACCAAGCTCGAACCCTATCCGCTGTCGATCGTCGGCTCGACCGTCACCTTCATGAACCCCAAGGACGGCGCCGTCGAATGGCATTGCGATGGCGTTCCGGTGACGGAGCTCGTTCCGCTCTCGATCAGCGACCCTCTGATCGGCGGCCATCTTGAGATCTATTGCGACGATTCCGAGACCGGCCGCGCCATTCTCGAATCCGGCCGCGACCTGCCGCGCAACAAGGTCATGCGCATCGACCACAAGATGAACTACGCCACGCTTGGCCAGTTCCTCGGCGTGCTCCATCGAACCGCGCCGATCCAGCTCGGCTCGCGTGTCACGCTGGTGCTCAACCAGCGCTCGGCGACGAAGCCCTATGTCGACGACAACCGCATGTTCTACCTTGCCGCCGACAACGATCACGACCGGGCCTGGGTGAACGAGCTGGCCGACGATGTGTGGACCAACCAGCTGCCGGCCTATCGCCGCCACGCGGAAGAGCATCCCATGCCGAAGCCGGCCGTGGAGCCGGTCTCGGGCGGAGCCAGGGAGTCGTGGTAGCGAGTGATGACCCGGCTCGGCTGTCCTCGGCGTCGCCGAGCCTCGTCCCGGTCATGGCCGAAAGCCAGCAATCCCGGTCCGGCGCCGCCTCGGCGGCGGCGCTGGCCTTTGCCTTCGGCGCCGTGGCGCTCTGGGCGACCAATGCCCTGGTCGGCAAGACGTTGCTCGCCCACCACCCGGTATCGCATGTGCAGTTCCTGCAGTTCTGCGGCGCCGCGCTGGTCTTTGCGCTGATCAGGCTCTTCCCTTCCCCCCTTGTGGGGGAAGGTGGCCTCGCGAAGCGAGGTCGGATGAGGGGTGCTGGACGGATCGCCGACGCTGGAGTTTCTTCTAGCACCCCTCATCCGTCTCGGCGCTGCGCGCCGATCCACCTTCTCCCACAAGGGGAGAAGGGGAATGCTGCGCTCGCCCACGCCGTCGGCTTCATCGGGCTGGTCGGCACCATGGTGCTGCAATATATCGCCTTTGCCTCGATGCCGGTCATCGAGGCGAATTTGGTCGCCTACACCTGGCCGCTGATGATCGCCGCCGCGGTCATCGCGCTTGGCCGCTCGCGGCGCCCGCTGCTGCTTGGGCTCACCGCCGCGCTCGGCTTCGCCGGCGTGGCGCTGGTGATCTCGGGTGGGCGGGCGCAGGCCTGGTTCGAAGGCAGCCTCGTCGGTTATTGCGCGGCCTTCGGCTCGGCGCTTTGCATGGCCCTCTATTCGCTCGCCGTCGGCCGCCTCGCCGTGCCGCCGGACCGGCTTCTGCTGCCCTCGGCGCTGATCGGCGTGGCGCTGACCTTCGCCTGGAGCCTGCATGACGGCGCCGCCGGCCTGAGCGGCACGCACCTGCTGCTCGGTCTCTATCTCGGCGCCGGGCCGATGGGACTCGGCTATTATTTCTGGTCGCGTGCGCTGAGCCTCGACCAGGGCGGACGGCTCGCGGTCGTCGCTTATCTCACGCCGATCGCTTCAACGCTCTTATTGGCGCTGTCGGGCGAAAGCCTGTCGATGACGGCCATTGCCGGTGCCGTCCTCGTCATCGGCAGTTGCATTGCCGTCGGCATCGAACGCTCGGAGGTCTGAAGACCATGCCAGGAAGCATGCCAAGGATCATACTTGACGACGACGAACGCCGCGCCCGGCAAGAGGCGCACTGGCTGGTCAAGGAGTTCGGTGCCGAGGCGCCGCTCTATGCCGCCATGAAGGCCGAAAAGGCCATCGAGCAGAAGGATTTCGGCCGCTGCGCGCGCTGGAAGCGTGTGCTGGAGATCCTGGCTGACGACAGGCGGGCGGAACGTCGAGCCGCGGCGAAATAAGCGACTCGCCGTGGCGAATCGGGCATGATCGGCAACCCGGACGCCACGCTGTCCGACAGTATCGGCTTTCGTCCTGAATTTCGATTTTTGCAGGAATTACTCGCAGAAATTGAAGTGCTTTGCGTCATACGCACCCGTGCAGGCCTCCAGCGCTGTAAAGTGTTTGTTATAGGTGTTAGAATTCCTAACTTGCGCGGTCGCGACCCATAGTGAAAACGTACCTTCGGTATTGAGTCTCGTGCCTTTACTGACTCTGGACGGTCCATTGGGGGACAGGTCCAATATGATACCTGGACTAAAGTCTTAAAAACAGCTGGTCATTTGAGAGCCAGCAGAAGGTGAAAAAATTGTCCAATATCGATGACAAGACCGCAATCGAGCTGACCGCCGACATTGTTTCGGCCTATGTAGGCAACAATCCGCTTCCGGCTTCCGGCCTGCCTGATCTGATCGCCAGCGTCAGCGCGTCGGTGCGCAAGCTCGCCGGCGGCGCCGCCGTCAAGGAGAGCGCACCGCTGACGCCGGCCGTCAATCCGAAGCGTTCGGTATTCCCCGATCACATCGTCTGCCTCGAGGACGGAAAGAAGTTCAAGTCGCTGAAGCGGCACCTGTCGACCGACCACGGGCTGACGCCGGACGAATACCGCGCCAAATGGGGCCTGCCGGCGGACTATCCGATGGTGGCGCCGAGCTATTCGGCGACACGCTCGGCGCTGGCCAAGTCTTCCGGCCTGGGCCGCAAGCCGGCCGCGGATTCCGGCAAGGGCAAGCGCAAAGCCAAGGGCTGAGGCCGACGGCCATGCTGCCTGCAACGGCCGACGCCGTGCCGTCGGCCGATTGCTTGGCGACGTTCAATGCATTGCCTCGCAGGATGGCCAACCAGCCTCCCGCCAGGCCGCCTTCAGTTGCCGGGCGGCTTGCGAGCCGCCGCGCGGCGGTCCTGCTCGGCCGCAAGGCTGTCCGCCTCGACAGCCGTCATCTCCAGAAAATAGACAAGCATCTGGTAGCGCGTGCGCGAAAGCATCTTCGCCAGCCTGCGCGTGATCTCCGCGACATATCTCAGCATGCGCAGATCGTTAGCCGCCTCGCCCATCGTGAGCTCCTGACACAGTCAAGTTATTGTTGTTATTGTTGGTTTTTATTGGCGCCTACGCGCGAATCACGACGCTTTCATAAGTTCGCAGGATTGCGGCAAAACTGAAATCGATTTTTCGCCAAGCATAGCGGCTGGATCAAAAGATTTGGCACTTTTTTTGGTCGTTTCGGCATCCATCGCGCTAATATAAGCCAAGGCGCGACTTCGGGTTGTCTTGGCCGACTGATCTGATCTTCCGCAGGGGTTGGTCAGTGCCGGTATTTGGGTGGCAGGCGGGCCTGGCCAATAGGGCCTGCCCGCCCTTGCCGCTCAGTTCTTGTAGGCGGAACAGAAGGCCGGCGGATTGTCGTTGCCGATCATGGCGCAGCCCCGCGTGATCTCGTCGATCATCATGCTGCACGCGTTCTGGCCGTTGCAAGGCGGATGTGTCGACGGCGACACCTGAACGCATTGCGAGACATATTGGTCCGATTTCGCCTTGCCGGCCGATTGCACGCACGGCCTCGTGTCGTTCTGGCTTGCCTGCGCGGCGCCAGCCGTTGCAGGCGCAGCGCTCGGGGCAGCGGTCGCAGGCTTGGCGCCGGCGGTTTGCGGCACGCAGGAAAGGTCGCCTTCCGGGCATTTCAACTGGTGCTGCAACTGCGTCAGCCGCGCCTTGGTCAATTCCGCCTTGCAGGTTTCGACCAGGCTCGAATACACCGAGCCGTCGGCATAGGGTTGGGTGCGGAAGGCGCATTCCTTGTCGCGGAACGGGATCCAGGCGCGCTGCGCGTCGCGAAGGCGCTCAAGGTCGGCGGGAGAGAGGCGTCCCGCCAGCGCCTTGTAGACGGCGTTGAGCGCGACGTCGGACGAGGCCGCATCCTTGGCTGTGCAGGTGGCGAGGTCGGCCTGCGTCTTCGCCGCCGCGCAATCCGCGGCCCGGGCAGGGATCGCCAGCATGGCGGCAGCCGCAATTGCCAGCGCGGCCGAAAGAAGGATGGTCTTGCACGTCATCGGATATGTCCTTTGCGTGGATAGGCCCCAGCCGCTCGCGCCAGCATAGGTTGAGACGATAGCGGCCATCAACGTCAAACCGGTGACGTGGCAAGCAAAGTGTAAGCGGGTCGTGGTCGGCGAAGCGCAGGAGCGCGCAATCTCGCGCCAAGGCAGCGTCCAACTCCGCAGCCTCTGCGGAGGACTGGCAGGCCAGCGGACAGGCTGTCCGGATCGGCCTCTCAGTCGTTCACAGGCGACGCCTGAGATTGTTTTGCCGGATCGATTTGGATCAGCAGGTGCTCTATCTGGCGTCCCTCCGGCCTGCCTGCCGTCTCCCTCGCGGGAGGCAGGACTGGCGGTGTCAGCGCCGCACTTGTCAAGGGGGTATCGTTCGCAAACAGAACCACCTGCGTCGCCAGCGCGGCTGTCGTGGCGACCTGGAAGAAGATGAAGGCGAGCGCAAGATAGCGGACCACGGGCCTGCAAACGCGTTGGGCCGCAACTGGTTCCAGTCGCGGCCAGGTTTTTTGTCGAACGGTCCGCAGTCGCGCGCGAGGAGCCTCTTCCGGGCTGGCTCTTGCGAAGCGCCGACGTCCCGTGCAAAAGCGCTGCCCATGCTTATCATCAACGACCTCTCGCTGCGCATGGCGGGGCGCCTGCTTCTCGACCATGCCTCGCTGACCCTGCCGGCCGGCACCAAGGCCGGTCTCGTCGGGCGCAACGGCACCGGCAAGACGACGCTGTTCAAGGCGATCACCGGCGATTTCCCGTCAGAGACTGGTTCGATCAGCCTGCCCAAGAACACCCGCATCGGCCAGGTGGCGCAGGAAGCGCCCGGCACCGAGGAGCCGCTGATCGAGATCGTGCTCAAGGCCGATGTCGAGCGTGCGGCGCTGCTGGAGGAGGAAAAGACCGCCACCGATCCGCACCGCATCGCCGAGATCCACACGCGGCTTGCCGATATCGACGCCCATTCGGCCGAGTCCCGCGCCGCCACCATCCTTGCCGGTCTCGGCTTCGACGACGCCGCGCAAAAGCGGCCGGCCTCGTCCTTCTCGGGCGGCTGGCGCATGCGCGTGGCGCTCGCCGCCGTGCTCTTCTCCGAGCCCGACCTTCTGCTCCTCGACGAGCCGACCAACTATCTCGACCTCGAAGGCACCCTGTGGCTGGAGAACTACGTCTCCAAATATCCGCACACCGTGCTTTTGATTTCGCACGACCGCGACCTGCTCAACCGCGCCGTCAATTCCATCGTCCATCTCGACCAGAAGAAGCTCACCTTCTGGCGCGGCGGCTACGACCAGTTCGAACGCCAGCTTACCGAGCAGCGCGAGCTGCAGGAAAAGAGCCGCGCCAAGCAGGAAGCGCAGCGCAAGCATATGGAGTCCTTCGTCGAGCGTTTTCGCGCCAAGGCCTCCAAGGCGAGGCAGGCGCAGTCGCGGCTGAAGGCGCTGGAGAAGATGAAGCCGATCGCCGCGGTGGTGAACGACACGGTGCGGCCGTTCTCCTTCCCCGAGCCGGTGAAGACGGTCGCCTCGCCGATCGTGGCGCTCAACGGCGTCAATGTCGGCTACACCGAGAACAATCCGGTGCTGAAGAAGATGACGCTGCGCATCGATGCCGACGACCGCATCGCGCTGCTCGGCGCCAACGGCAACGGCAAGTCGACCTTCGCCAAGCTGCTCGCCGGCCGCCTCAAGGCCGAGACCGGCACGATGACGATCGCGCCGGGCCTGAAGGTGGCGATTTTCGCCCAGCACCAGCTCGATGACCTGCGCCCCGAGGAAAGCGCCTACGAGCATGTGCGCCGGCTGATGCCGGATGCACCGGAAGCCAAGGTGCGCGCCCGCGTCGCGCAGTTCGGCCTGTCGACCGAAAAGATGAACACCGCCGCCAAGGATCTTTCCGGCGGCGAGAAGGCGCGCCTTCTGATGGGACTGTCGGCTTTCGAGGGCCCGAACCTCTTCATCCTCGACGAGCCGACCAACCACCTCGACATCGACAGCCGCGAATCGCTGATCCATGCGCTCAACGATTTTCCGGGCGCTGTGATCCTGATCTCGCACGACCGGCATTTGCTGGAGGCGACGGCCGATCGGCTGTGGCTGGTCAAGGACGGCGCGGTCAATCCCTATGACGGCGACCTGGAGGATTACAAAACGCTGGTCACCGGCGTCTCGTCCAACCGCCGCGAGCAGAAGGAAGCGGACAAGGCGTCCAAGGCCGACCGCCGCCGCGAAGCGGCTGCCCGGCGCTCGGCGCTCGAGCCTTTAGCCAAGGAAATCCGCGCCACCGAAGCGCTGATGGATCGCATCCGCAAGCGCATCGACCTGATCGAGGACGAACTCGCCAACCCGGCCATCTACGAAAAGGACCCCTCGACCGCGACTCGTCTCGCCAAGGAGCGCTCGCAGCTGGCACAGACGCTGGCGCAAAACGAGGACAAGTGGCTGACGATGTCTGCGGAGTACGAGGAGGGGATTGCGGAGTAGCGCGACTCCCCCTTCTCCCCTGGCGGGAGAAGGTGGCCGCGAAGCGGCCGGATGAGGGGTGTTCCAGGGAACGCCAGCGTCTCACTCCGCTGGAGCACCCCTCATCCGTCTCGGCGCTTCGCGCCGATCCACCTTCTCCCACAAGGGGAGAAGGGGGAGCTCCATCTGGCCCTACACCTCTCTCCGAAAACCCGCTAAACACCCTCGCATGAACCAGCACGCCAAGCTCAGGATCGGCCATTCGGCCTGTCCGCATGACTGCCCCTCCACCTGCGCGCTCGAAGTCGAGCTGCTCGACAACAACCGCATCGGCCGCGTCCATGGCGCCAAGGCGAACAGTTACACCGCCGGCGTCGTCTGCGCCAAGGTCGCGCGCTATGCCGACCGCGTCCATCATCCCGACCGCCTGCTGAAGCCGCTGGTGCGCGCCGGCGCCAAGGGCGAGGGCGTCTGGAAGGAAGCGAGTTGGGAAGCGGCGCTCGACCTCGTGGCGGAGAAGTTCATTCGAGCCGAGGAGAAATTCGGCTCCGAAGCCGTCTGGCCCTATTACTATGCCGGCACCATGGGGCTGGTGCAGCGCGACGGCATCGAGCGGCTGCGGCATGCGAAGAAATACTCCGGCTTCTTCAGCTCGATCTGCACCAATCTCGCCTGGACCGGCTGGATGATGGGGGCGGGCGCCTTGCGCGGCCCCGATCCGCGCGAGATGGCGAAGTCCGACTGCGTGGTGATCTGGGGCACCAATGCCGTGGTCACCCAGGTCAACGTCATGACCCATGCGACCAGGGCGCGGAAAGAACGCGGCGCCAAGATCGTCGTCATCGACATCTACGACAACGCCACCATGAAGCAGGCCGATCTCGGCCTGGTGCTCAAGCCCGGCACCGACGGCGCGCTCGCCTGCGCGGTCATGCATGTGCTGTTTCGCGATGGGCTTGCCGACCGCGCCTATCTCGAAAAATACACCGACGATCCGCGCGGGCTGGAAGAGCATCTGAGGTCGCGCACGCCGGAGTGGGCGGCTGCCATCACCGGGCTCGCCGTCGCCGAGATCGAAGCCTTCGCGCATCTGGTCGGCACGACGAAGAAGACCTACTTCCGCCTCGGCTATGGTTTTGCCCGCCAGCGCAACGGCTCGGTCAACATGCACGCCGCTTCCTGCATCGCCGCCGTCACCGGCGCCTGGCAGCATGAGGGCGGCGGCGCCTTCCATTCCAATTCCGGCATCTTCAAGCTGAACCAGGACGTGCTGGAAGGCACCGCGATGCGCGACCCCAACATCCGCTATCTCGACCATTCGCGCATCGGTCCGGTACTGACCGGAGCCGAGGACGCGCTTTACGGCGGCCCGCCGGTGACGGCGATGCTGATCCAGAACACCAACCCCGCCAACGTCGCGCCGGAGCAGCGGCTGGTGAAGCAGGGTTTTATGCGCGAGGACCTGTTCACCTGCGTGCACGAGCAATTCATGACCGATACGGCCAAGCTCGCCGACGTCGTGCTGCCGGCAACGATGTTTTTGGAGCATGACGACATCTACAAGGGCGGCGGCAACCAGCACATCACGCTCGGCCCCAAGCTGATCGAGCCGCCGGAAGGGCCGCGCACCAACCACTATGTCAATGAGGAGCTCGGCAAGCGCCTCGGCGTCGGCGACCACCCGGGCTTCGGCCTGACCGAGCGGGAGCATATCGACATCATCCTCGGCAAGCGCGGGCTGGGCAGCTTCGACAGCCTCGAGCAGCAGAAGTGGGTCGACCTGCAGCCCGATTTCGACGACGCGCATTTCATCAGCGGCTTCGGCCATGCCGACAAGAAATTCCACTTCCGGGCCAACTGGACCGGGCAGTCGGCGCCCAACCGGCCGCCGAAAAGCATGGGCCTGTTCGGGCCTGTGGAACGGCTGCCGGAATTTCCCGACCATGTCGACCTGATCGAGGTGGCGGACGAGGAGCATCCGTTCCGGCTGACGACCTCGCCGGCGCGCAATTTCCTCAACTCGACCTTTGCCGAGACGCCGGTGTCGAAGGCCAAGGAAGGTCGGCCGGAATTGTTGCTCCACCCCGACGACGCCGCGGCGCTCGGCATCGAGGATGGCAGCCGCGTCGAGGTCGGCAACCGGCGCGGCGACCTCGTGCTGCATGCAAAACTCTTCGACGGCGTGAAGCGCGGCGTGGTGGTGGCCGAAGGCATCTGGCCGAACGGCGCGCACGAGCGCGGCGAGGGCATCAACGTGCTGACCGGCGCAGACGCGCCGGCGCCCTATGGCGGCGCCGCCTTCCACGACAACAAGGTCTGGCTGCGCGCCCTCGATTGAATCGTCTTGCCAGAGACCGGCACGATGTCGTTGTTCGGACTCGCTTTTCAGCCGGAGCCAGCCATGCCGCTGCCGCTCAAGATAGCCGTCGCCGGCGCGCTCGGCCGCATGGGCCGGCAGATGACTGAGACAATCGAGGCCGACCCTCGACTCGATCTCGCCGCCCGCTTCCACCGGCCGGGCAGCGCGGGTGAGGGGCTGGTCGAGCGGGACGAGGCGCTGGCGCTGGCCGATGTCGTCATCGACTTCACCACGCCGGCAGCGTCCGCCGAACTGGCAAGGGCCTGCGCGGAGCGCGGCGGCCCGGCACTGGTCATCGGCTCGACCGGCTTTGACGCCGCCGAACTGAAGACGATCGCCGACGCTGCCAGGAAAATCGCCATCGTGCGCTCCGGCAGCTATTCGCTGGGGCTCAACCTGCTGACCGGCCTGGTCGAGCAGGCGGCGCGGGCGCTCGGCGGAGACGACTGCGACATCGAGATTTTCGAAGCGCATCATCGCTTCAAGGTCGACGCGCCATCCGGAACGGCGCTGATGCTGGGGGAGGCGACGGCGCGGGGACGTGGCGTCGGGCTGGACGATGCGGCGAAGCGCGCCCGCGGCGGCGTCACCGGCCCGCGCGCTGCCGGCGAGATCGGCTTTGCCGTGCTGCGCGGCGGCAGCATCGTCGGCGAGCATTCCGTCAGCTTCCTCGCCGAGGGCGAGAGGCTCACGCTTTCGCATGCCGCCGGCGATCGCTCCATGTTCGCGCGCGGCGCCATTGCGGCGGCGCTCTGGGTCGCCGGACGGCGGCCAGGCGAATACGACATGCGCGACGTGCTCGGTCTTGCCGCGTGATCGGCAATTTCGCCGGATTCCACTTCAACCATCTCTAAAATGGCTGAAAGCCAGCTGAAAGCTTGGGCATGCCATGACAGTTTTGTGGCGTTCGCCACGGGACCGGCCTGGGAGCGGCCGGCAAGGAGGAAATGCGGCCCGGCCCGGATGGCGCGCCGCCAAGGTGGAGGAAGTTACGTGACCGGTTTCATCTCGAAGTGCATCTTGCGTTCGGCGGCGCTTTCGCTTGCCATTGTCGCCACGGGCGCGACGGCGGCATCGGCGGCCGACAAGATCACCATCATCGTCGGCGGCATGGAAAAGCAGATCTATCTGCCGGCCGTGCTCACCCAACAGCTCGGCTACTTCAAGGACGAAGGCCTTGATGTCGAGCTGGTCAACTCACGCGCGGGCGTCGAGGCCGAGAACGAATTGCTGGCGGGCGCCGTGCAGGGCGTCGTCGGCTTCTACGACCACACCGTCGACCTGCAATCTAAGGGCAAATACATCCAGTCGATCGTTCAGTTCAGCCAGGCGCCGGGCGAGGTGGAGCTGGTCTCGGCCAAGCACCCGGAGATCAAGTCGCCGGCCGACTTCAAGGGCGCGACGCTCGGCGTCACGGGTCTCGGTTCCTCGACTGATTTCTTGACGCAGTATCTTGCCGTGCGCAACGGCCTGAAGCCCGGCGACTACACGCTGCTGCCGGTCGGCGCCGGCAACACCTTCATCGCTGCCGTCAAGCAGGATCAGATCCAGGCCGGCATGACCACCGAGCCGACCATCGCCAAGTTGCTGCAGACCGGTGAGGCCAAGGTATTGGTCGACATGCGCACGCCCGAGAAGACCAAGGAAGCGCTCGGCGGCGACTATCCGGCGGCGTCCTTCTATGTCCAGTCCGCCTGGATCGAGAGCCACAAGGACGAGGCGCAGAAACTAGCCAATGCCTTCGTCAAGACGATGAAATTCATCGCCAGCCATTCGGCCGAGGAGATCGCCGATAAGATGCCCAAGGACTATTACGCCGGTAGCAAGGACCTCTATGTGCAAGGGTTGGCCGGCGGCAAGGCGATGTTCACGCCCGACGGCCGCATGCCCGCCGACGGCCCGGAGACGGTGCTGAAGGTTCTGTCGACCTTCTCCAAGAGCCTGCAGGGCAAGCAGATCGACCTGTCGAAGACCTACACCACCGAGTTCGTCGACGCTGCCAAGTAGCGCCGGTAGACGGGCCGGGCTCGTCAGGCTCGGTCGTTGAAGAACAACAACTTGCGCCGCTTGCCTGAATCAGTTCGGCAGCGGCGCCTTTCCGGATGCCGAGGCGCGGCAGGCCGACAGGCTTGAGCCGCGGGCATCCTCGCACCATTGCCACAGGAGTGTGCCATGCAGTTGCAAACCATGGCGGCCGAAAGGCTGTCTCAGGCCGCGCCGCCCGCCGATGCCGCGATCGCCATCGACGACGTGACGCTGCGCTTCGTCACGCCCGACGGCCACATGATGACGGCGATCCGCGATTTCACCATG
Organism: Mesorhizobium sp. WSM4906; assembly: GCF_029674625.1. NCBI lineage: Bacteria > Pseudomonadati > Pseudomonadota > Alphaproteobacteria > Hyphomicrobiales > Phyllobacteriaceae > Mesorhizobium > Mesorhizobium sp. WSM4906. The sequence goes on along the minus strand of NZ_CP121355.1, from coordinate 5,341,819 downwards.
ACGGTGGCGCGCGGCGAGTTCGCCTGCGTCGTCGGGCCGACCGGCTGCGGCAAGTCGACGACGCTGAACCTCGTCACCGGCCTGCTGCGGCCGACGACCGGCAATGTCCGCGTCATGGGCAATCCGGTCACCGAGATCAGCCGCGACATCGGCTTCGTCTTCCAGGCGGATGCGTTGTTTCCGTGGCGCAGCGTCATCGACAATGTCGCCGCCGGTCCGCTCTATCGCGGCACGCCGAAGGCGCAAGCCCATGAGCGGGCGCGCGACTGGATCGGTCGCGTCGGCCTTGCCCGCTTCGAGAAACACTATCCGCATCAGCTCTCGGGCGGCATGCGCAAGCGCGTGGCCCTTGCCCAGACCTTCATCAACCAGCCGAAGATCCTGCTGATGGACGAGCCGTTCAGCGCGCTCGACATGCAGACCCGCACCGCCATGCAGGACGAGCTGCTCGGCCTATGGTCGGAGCTGAAATCCTCCGTCGTCTTCGTCACCCACGATCTCGAGGAGGCGGTCGCGCTGGCCGACAAGGTCTATGTGCTCACCGCCGGGCCGGGCACGGTGAAAAGCGTCTATCGCATCGACCTGCCGCGCCCGCGCGTCATGGCCGACATCCGCTACGACCAGAAATTCATCGAGATCGCCAAGGTGATCTGGAACGACCTGCGCGAGGAAGTGCAGCTCGGCCAGAGCCGCGGCCTGCAGACCGGCCATTAGAGCGGGTCGCTGACTCGCTCCAATGGTTTTTGTTTTCGCAATTCCAAACGGAAAACCGCTTGGCACTTTTCCTGGAATTGCGCTGAAAGGAGACTTGCCATGACCGCCATCTCTCCCACCGATCAGGCTGCCGCGCGCGCGACCTCGATCGTCGCTGCCGAAGCCCGGGCGAGGGCGCGCCTGCGCCGCCGTCATGCCCTGGTCGTCGGCCTGCGGCTCGCCATTCTGATCGTCTTCCTCGCGCTCTGGGAACTCGGCGCCGACAATGGCGTCATCGATCCGTTTTTCTTCTCCAGCCCCTCCGGCATCTGGGAGCAGATCTGGTCTTGGGTCACCGAGGGCACCTCGCAGGGGCCGCTCTGGCTGCAGATCTATGTGACGCTGGAGGAAACCTTCCTCGGCTTCGCCATCGGCGCCGTCGGCGGCATCGCCGCCGGCATCATCCTCGGCCGCAACAAGCTCTTGGCGGATGTCTTTTCAATCTACATCAAGATCGCCAATTCGGTGCCGCGCGTGGTGCTGGGCTCGGTCTTCATCATCGCGCTCGGCCTCGGCATGGCCTCCAAGGTGGCGCTGGCCGTCGTCATGGTGTTCTTCGTCGTCTTCGCCAATGCCTTCCAGGGCGTGCGCGAGGCCGACAGGGCGATGATCGCCAACGCCCAGATTCTCGGCGCTTCGCCCTACCAGATCACCCGCACCGTCATCATCCCGTCGGCGATGAGCTGGATCCTCGCCAGCCTTCACGTCAGCTTCGGCTTCGCGCTGGTCGGCGCCGTCGTCGGCGAGTTCCTCGGTGCCAAGCAGGGCATGGGTCTGCTGATCTCGACCGCCCAGGGCGCCTTCAACGCCAATGGTGTCTTCGCAGCCATGATCATCCTGGCGGTGATGGCGCTGGTGGTCGAGTTCCTCATCACCCGCTTCGAGAACTATGTGGTGAAGTGGCGGCCGGCGCCGTTCAACGAGCAGGGGACCTGACCGGGTTTTCATCGGGTGCGGCAAGCGGCAGCCGCACCTCGACCTTGAGCCCGCCGCCGGCGGCGTCGCCAAGCGTGACGCTGCCGCCGGCATTCTCGACCACCTCGCGCACGATCGCGAGGCCGAGCCCGCTGCCTTCCTCGGCGGCACCGGCAATGCGGTAGAAGCGCTCGAAGACATGTTCCCGCTCCTCCACCGGAATGCCAGGCCCCGCATCGGTCACGGTGAGCTCCGCCGTGCCATTCGAAGCGGCGAGCTTCACGGTGACGCTGCCGCCCGGTTTGGAGTAGCGCAACGCATTGTCGACGAGATTGACGATCATCTCGCGCAGCATGGTACCGTCGCCTATGACGGCAACAGGCCCAGTTTCCTCCAGGCCGAGGTCGATGTTGCGTTCGACTGCCTTTGGCGCCTGGCTTTCCAGCACCTGGCGGGCAGCCTCCGTGAGATCGATGCGGTCGGCGCGCGGCCGCCGGCTGCCGGGCTCTGCGCGAGACAAGGTCAAAAGCTGTTCGGCCAGACGCGCCAGCCGGCCGGAGCTTGCCTGCAAGGCGACCAGCGCTTCCTGGCGCTGGTCGGCAGCAGTCTCGCGCAGCGCGTAGCTTGCTTGTGTCGACATGAGCGCCAGCGGCGTGCGCAACTGGTGCGCGGCATTGGCGATGAAGCGGCGCTGCGCGGCCATCTGCGCCCGCACGCGCTCCATATAGGCGTTGAGCGCATCGATCAGCGGCCGAATCTCGCTTTGCGCGCCCGGCACCTCGACCGGGTCGAGGTCGCTGCGGCCGGGCGAGCGCACCGCATCGCGCAGCCGGATCAGCGGCGCCAGCCCGCGACGCAGGCCGAGCAGCACGAACACGCCGGCAATCGCCACCAGCGCCAGCTGCTGGGCGAAGGCGCTGAACCATAGCCGCTTCACCATCGCGTCATGGCCGGCCAGCGTAACGCCCACCGTGACCCTGATCGGCGAATCCGCCCCGGCGCCGATCACCGCATGGCTGAGCGTTGCCAGACGCAACGGATGGTCGCGATAAGAAGCCTCGATGCTGCCGCCCCGCGGCGCCTCGGGCAAATCGGGATAGCCGGTGAGCAGCCGGCCATTGGCGGTTTCGACGCGGTAGTAGACGCTGTCGCGGTCGCCGGTGTCGAACATCTCGATCGCCGCCGGCGGAATGGTGGCGTCGAGCACGCCGTCTGCCATCGCCGCCTGCTCGGCGATGGCACGCGCCGAGCCGACCAGCATCCGGTCGGCGACCAGGTCTGCGGTCGTGAGCGCGTTGCGCTGGCTGGTCCACAGGTTGACGGTCACCAGCGCGGCCAGCGGCAGCACCACCCATGCCAGCAATTGCAGGCGAAGGCTGCTAATTCGCATGGCGCCCAATCTTCATTGCGCTTGGTCTTCATGGCGCAGCAGATAGCCGAGGCCGCGCAAGGTGGCGATCTGGACGTGCGAGCCTTCCAGCTTCTTGCGCAGGCGATGCACATAGATCTCGATGGCGCTGGGGTCGGCGTCGGTTTCGAAATCGTAGATCGCCGCCGACAGTGCGGCCTTGCTCACCGTTCGCCCGGCCTTGACCACCAGCTGCTCCAGCACCGCATGTTCGCGCGGCGTCAGCGAGAGCGTCTCGCCGCCGAGTGAGAACAGCCTGGTATTGGTGTCGAAGACGAGATCGCCGCAGGAGATGAGGGGCGCGGTGCGATCGTTGGCGCGGCGCAGCTGCACGCGGATTCGCGCCTCGAGCTCCTCGATCTGGAAGGGTTTTGCCAGATAGTCGTCGGCGCCCTCGTTGAGGCCCTTGACCCGGCCGTCGAGGCTGGCGTTGGCGGTGAGCACGATCACCGGCACGGGATTGCCGCGCGCCCTCAGCCGCTTCAGCACCTCCATCCCGCCCATGCGCGGCAAGGCGAGGTCGAGGATGATGAGCGCATGGTCGCCGGCGGCAAGCGCATGCTCGACATCCTCGCCGTCGTGGACGACGTCGACGACGTAGCTCGCCTGGCGCAGCGTCTTGCTCAGCCAATCGGCCAGTTCGCGATTGTCTTCGACAAGCAAGAGCCGCATCGTCCGTCGCTGTTCCCTCCCAATGCGTCGGCCTTCGCCACATGTGGCAGGCAGCGTCCGAATTGGTCCTTGAGGTCAACCGATAGTATCGATCCGCCCGCAAGGCAAACGCCGGCCCGAGGGCGACCACGGCGGCCATTGAGCCACTCGATCGGTCGGACAGATCATAAAACCGAACCGTTCGGTTCAATTTATGTTGACGGTTCGTGTAGTCAAGGTGAACGCTTGCACGCCGAATCTGGGTGCGCCATCGCGCGTCGTTCGTCGTAACATTTTGATATCAAACGATAAGAATATGGCAACTGCACCATTGGCGTGATTTCAATATCGAACCGAACGGTTCGGTTCACACATTTTCGTGATTGGAAACGGCAGTGGGTCCGACCCATTTCGGGGTGGTCCGAGCGACGCGAATTTCCATCACGGCACGCCACTTGACGGACAGGATTTTGAAAATCTGGAGTACCTAAAATGAACAAGATTGCTCTTACCGCCGCGGCTCTTCTCGTTGCCACGGGCAGCGCCTTCGCCGGCAGCGACCATTACGGGTCGGACAACGTCAATCAGCCGACCGCCAATCAGTCCGCCGTGATCCAGTCCGGCGACAATATTGACCGCGGCGTCGGCGACAACATCGACCGCAGCGTGACGGCTTCGATCCGCAGGCCGGTCGAACACCGTGCGTTCAAGCTGACGCCGGACTCGGTTCAGCCGGAATCCGGCCAGGGCATCTGGGGCCGCTAAGGCGGTCCCGTCCCGAACTCGAAAGCATCAACTCTCAAATCTGGAGTACCTGAAATGACCAAGATCGCTCTTACCGCCGCTGCCCTTCTCGTTGCCACCGGCGCCGCTTTCGCCGGCTCCGACAATTACGGTTCGGCCGGCGCCAACCAGCCGGCCGCTTCGGTCGATACCTCGTACACCGCTTCGGTCAAGAAGTCGGATGCGAACGTCCAGAAGCCGCTGACCCAGGGCGCCGACCGCGACCTGTTCGGCAACCACTAACCGGTTCCGGTCTTCGATAGACCTCAAAGCGGCGGGCTTGTACCGCCGCTTTGCTTTTATCGAGCCGGCCATGGGTCGCCCGGAATCAGTCGGGCAGCACCATTCTCCAACCGGTTGCTCGAGAAGAGCTTTCAGGACCAGGTCACTGGCGACGGGCAAGGAAAAAAACTCGCCCGGGAATAAATCGGGGCCGCCCCGGGTCTTTGTCGGCAGCGGGGTCATCCTCCCAAGGCGCCGCCGACGAACCAACAGCACAAGGACCTTTTCAAAATGACCAGGATTGCTCTCACCGCCGCCGCCATGCTTCTCGCCATGGGTTCCGCCTTCGCCAGCAGCGACCACTATGGCGCTGACCACGCCAACCAGCCGACCGCCGGCGTCGACCGCCGCCCCACCGCCTCGGTGCGCAAGCATGAGGCCGCCAAGCCGGCCAATGTCGATACCTCGGTGACGACCGGAGCAGCGCCGTCGCAGGCCTGGCCGGATCCCGGCCAGGGCATCTGGGGAAATTGAAGCGCCAAATCTCCCCCCCTTGAGAGGAGATGGCCGCAAAGCGGCCAGAGGGGGTCGTCTCACGTAGAACGTCGGCGTTGTTTCTCGTCGCAGAAAGCGCTGGCGCTCCAGGCGCGACGACTCCCTCTGTCGCCTTCGGCGACATCTCCCGCTCGAGAGGGGAGATTACACAGCCAAATCCTTTGGCCGCACGAAATGAGTCAGCCGGGCGCCACCGAAATCAAGATTTGCCCAATCATCCTTCACGGTGAACCGCGCAAGCGCCATCGTCGGGAATTTCGCTTCGATTTTCTTGAATACGCTTTCATCCGATCCGGCGCCGGCGAGCCGCAGCGCAAAATTCTGCAGGCCGGGATTGTGGCCGATCACGATCACGCTGGTGGTCTTTGCCTGCCGCACATGCGCCAGGATGGCGCCGGGCGCCGCCTCGTAGAGCTCCTCCACGAATTCCGCCCGCACATGCTTCGGCAGTTCCTGGGAGACCAGTCGCCAGCTGTCGCGGGTGCGCAGCGCCGGCGACACCAACGCCAGATCCGGCAGCCAACCGCGCCGCGAAAGCTCCCGCCCCATCAGCGGCGCCGTCTTCAGTCCCCGCTGAGAGAGCGGCCGGTCGAAATCCTCGAGCTTGGGATCGTCCCAACTCGACTTGCCGTGGCGAAGGATAAGCAGTTGTCTCATCAGCATTGCTCAGGACCAGGGAATCTCGGCGTTGAAATCCTTGCCATATCCGCCACCATATTTTGCGCCCGTGGTGGCATCAAAGGCCGCCACCAGCGCACCGAAGACAAACAGGCCCACGCGGTGTTCACCACTATCCCACCTCACGGCAACATCTGCTTCGGTGATCGCCCATTGGCCCGATCTGACATGGATTGCACCGAGAACCGAACCAGCCTGGTCGCCTTCCGTCTGATGCAGGTAGAAATACGCCGTGGCCTCCTGTGTCGCGGTGTCCTCATATTCGAAGACACCTGCGAGATCACCTTTCGTCCGGATCGCGCTGTCGAAAATATCCATGCGGTGCGTCCTTAGAGCAGAGTTGAAACATCGCGCGCGCCATGCACGATACGCACGATCTCGATCCGTTCCTCGGCGAGCCGGTAGAGAATGAGGTAGTTACTGATGGTCAGCGCGCGTGCATCGGCCCCGATATCGGGTCTTCTCGGTCCGGATTCAGGGAAGACGGCAAGCTGCAGGATGCGTTCTGCAATCGCATCCAAGAAATGATCGGCCGCACGCGGGCTGTCCTTGGCAATAGAAAGCCAGATGTCGGTCAGGTCATTCTCAACAGCAGGGCTACGGATGATCGGCAGGTCTGCCATGGACTACTTCTTGGCAGTATCGATGAGACGGCCCCGGACCTTTCGCTTGATGTCCTCGATATCAAAAGGAACAAATGGGCCGCTCTCCAGTCCCTCTGTCCAGGCCCTACGCAACCGCTCCACTTCGGCTTCGCGGAGCGGTTGACGCAAGCGCCACTCGCGCAGCGCTTCGCGAATGACCTCGCTCGCCGAGCCATAGCGACCGCTTTCGACGGCGTCCCTGACCATCTCCAGAAGCTCCGGCGAAAGCGCCACGCTTACTTTTTCGACTGCAGCCATAGAACGGTCTCCTTGGAAACATGGTAGCAATTGTTGCCACCATTCTCAAGGACTCTACGGCGTGATACGCGCCAGCTGTTCGAGGTCGCGCTCTTCGCGCAGCGGGTCCGGCGCCATCACCACCGAGGTGGCGTTGTCGGCGTCGTCGGCGAAATGGGCAAGCACGGTGTGGCCCTTTTCCATCTGCGCCTTGCCCTCGGCGACCAGACCCAGCGCCAGCGGGTAGAGCCGGTGCTCCACCTTCAGCACCCGCGCGGCCAAAGTATCCTCGTTGTCGCCGACCATCACCGGCACGGCGGCCTGGGCGATGATCGGGCCGTCATCCATCTCGAGCGTGACGAAATGCACCGAGCAGCCATGGATGCGCACGCCGGCGCGGATGGCGCGCGCATGCGTGTCCAGCCCCTTGAACGCTGGCAGCAAGGCCGGGTGGATGTTGATCATGCGCCCCTGCCATTTCTCGACCAGGCCGCGGCCCAGGATACGCATATAGCCGGCCAAGGCCACGATCTCGGCACCGAAGCCGTCGAGCGCGGCGTCGAGCGCGGCGTCATGCGCGTCCTTGCTCGGATGGTCGGCGCGCTGGATGACCTTGGTGGCGATACCGCGCGACTGTGCGATGCCGAGGCCGGCTGCATTCGCCCGGTCCGAGATGACGCCGACGATCTCGGCCGGGTAGGCAGGATCGGCGGCGGCCGCTATCAGCGCCGTCATGTTGGAGCCGCGCCCCGAGATCAGGACGACCGTGCGCTTCCTGCTCATAGGCCGATCGAGCCCCGATAGATGACGCCGGCGTCGCGGCGCGGCACGATGCGGCCGATCGGCGTCACCGTCTCGCCGGCCTCCTGCAGCACCGCCGCCACCTGCGCCGCCTGGCCGGACGCGACGGCGAGGATCATGCCGATGCCGCAGTTGAAGGTGCGCATCATCTCTTCCGGCGCGACCCCGCCGGTCTTGGCCAGCCACGAGAACACCGGCGGCACGTCAATCGCCTCGAGGTCGAGCTCGGCGGAGAAATCCTTGGGCAGCACGCGCGGGATGTTTTCCGGAAAACCGCCGCCGGTGATGTGAGCGAGCGCCTTGATGCCATGCGTGTTGCGGATCGCCTTCAGGATCGACTTCACATAGATGCGCGTCGGCTCGAGCAGCGCCTCGGCAAGGCTGAGCTCCTCATTGAACGGCGCCGGGTCGTCCCAGCCAAGGCCGCTCGCGGCAACGATCCGGCGCACCAGCGAAAAGCCGTTGGAGTGGAGGCCCGAGGAAGCGAGGCCGAGCAGCACGTCGCCCTCGACGATGTCGTCGGTCGGCAGCAACTGGCCGCGCTCGGCCGCGCCCACGGCGAAGCCGGCCAGGTCGTAGTCCTTGTCGTGATACATGCCGGGCATCTCGGCGGTCTCGCCGCCGATCAGCGCGCAGCCGGCCTGCCGGCACCCTTGCGCGATGCCGCCGACGATCGAAGCACCCTGGTCGGGGTCGAGCTTGCCGGTGGCGAAATAGTCGAGGAAGAACAAAGGCTCCGCGCCCTGCACGACGATGTCGTTGACGCACATGGCGACCAGGTCGATGCCGATCGTGTCGTGCTTGCCGGAATCGATGGCGATCTTGAGCTTGGTGCCGACGCCGTCATTGGCCGCGACCAGCACCGGATCGGTGAAACCGGCGGCCTTCAAATCGAACAGGCCGCCAAAGCCGCCGATCTCGCCGTCGGCGCCCGGCCGGCGCGTCGCGCGCACCAGCGGCTTGATCTTCTCGACCATCAGGTTGCCGGCATCGATATCGACGCCCGCCTCGGCATAGGTGAGCCCGTTCTTGCGCTTGGCCTTGTCGCCCTTGCTCATCGTCGGCTCATCCCTGTTTCCATTGCGGGCTCTTCGCATGAATGGTTTCGGGGAGCAAGGATGATGAGAGCCGATCTCCCCCCTTGAGGGGGAGATGTCGCCGAAGGCGACAGAGGGGGTCGCCTCGCGTGGAGCGCCAGCGACTTACGGCGGACGGCGTCGGCGATTTATGTGAGACGACCCCTCTGGCCTGCCGGCCATCTCTCCCTCAAAGGGGGAGATCGGCAGCTCCTCCCTTGCGCCTATCCTCCATCTCCCTCATCTATTTCCCAACAAGGCCACGACGGGACATCACGTGACCACCCCCAACTTGATCACGATCATGCGTCTGCTGCTGGTGCCCGCCGTGGTGCTGGCGATGCTGAACGCGCGTTGGGACTGGGCCTTCGCCGGCTTCCTTGTCGCCGGTATCTCCGACGGCGTCGACGGCTTCATCGCCCGCCGCTATCGGTTGTCCTCGCAGCTCGGGGCCTATCTCGATCCGATGGCCGACAAGCTTTTGCTGGTCTCGGTTTTCGTCGTCATGGGCTTTGCCGGGGAGCTGCCGCTGTGGCTGGTGGTGACCATGGTGTCGCGCGACGGGCTGATCATCTGCGCAGTGCTTCTGTCCAGCTTGATGAGCCATCCGGTCGAGATGAAGCCGCTCTTCGTGTCCAAGGTGAACACCGCAGTGCAGATCGCATTGGCGGCGCTGGTGCTGGGCGAGCTTGCCTTTTCCGTCCATCTCGATCCGCTTCGGCCGGCGCTCATATTGCTGTCCGGGGTCTTGACCGTGGCTTCGGCCGCGGCCTATCTCGTGGCCTGGCTAAGGCATATGAGCGGCTATGGCGAAGGCTCCGACACGGGCACCTGACAGCGAAGCCTGGACGGCCGCGGCATCGACCGCGTTGCGCCGGCAGATCGCGTTCTGGCTGATCGTCGCCGTGCTTCTGGCGCTGTTCCTCTACATCTTCTCGGGCATCCTGTTGCCCTTCGTCGCCGGCATGGTGCTCGCCTATTTCCTCGATCCCGTCGCCGACCGGCTGGAGCGGCTGGGACTTTCCCGGCTGATGGCGACGGTGGTGATCCTGATTGCGTTCATCGTCGTCGTCGTGCTGGCCTTCGTCATCCTGGTTCCGGTGCTGGCCACCCAGATGGCCGATTTCGCCCGCAAGCTGCCGGAATATCTCACCCGGCTGCAATCGCTGATCACCAGCTTCGATCCGAAATGGCTGGAGCAGCGCTTCGGCGTCAACGCTGCCGGCCTGCGTGACGGATTGAACTCGCTGCTCACCTCCGGCTTCAGCCTTTTGACCACAGTCTTCACCTCGATCTGGAGCTCGGGCGTGGCGCTGGTGTCGGTGGTCAGCCTCTTCGTCGTCACACCGGTCGTCGCCTTCTACATGCTGCTCGACTGGGACCGCATGGTGGCGGTGGTCGACAGCTGGGTGCCGCGCGACTATGTCGAGACGGTCAGGGCGCTCGCCCGTGACATCAACACCGCCACCGCCGGCTTCGTGCGCGGGCAGGGCACGCTCTGCCTGGTGCTCGGCGCCATGTACGCCACCGGCCTGACGCTGACGGGCTTGAACTTCGCCATCCTCATCGGCCTCTTCGCCGGGCTGATCTCCTTCATCCCCTATGTCGGCTCGCTGACCGGCCTTGTGCTCGCCGTCGGCGTCGCCTTCGTCCAGTTCTGGCCGGACTGGACCATGGTGGTTGCCGTGGCCTGCGTGTTCTTCGTCGGCCAGTTCATCGAGGGCAACATCCTGCAGCCACGGCTGGTGGGCAAAAGCGTCGGCCTGCATCCGGTCTGGCTGATGTTCGCGCTGTTCGCTTTTGGCGCGCTGTTCGGCTTCGTCGGGCTGCTGATCGCGGTGCCGGCTTCGGCGGCGATCGCGGTTCTGGTGCGCTTCGCGATTTCGCGCTATCTCGAATCGCCGCTCTACAAGGGTCACGCCGCCGAGCCGGCGCCGCCGCTGCCGGCGGATCGCGGCGGCGGGCATCGTTCGGCGCGCGACTGAAATGGCCGGTCAACGAACCGATCCGCCGCGCCAGCTGCCGCTCGATCTCGGCCATGGCACCGGCTATTCGCGCGACGAGCTCGTCGTCTCCGGCACCAACGCGGAGGCGGCGGCGCTTGTCGACCGCTGGCCGGACTGGCCCTCGCCGGTGGTGGTGCTTGCCGGCCCTCCGGGGTCCGGCAAGACGCATCTCGCCCAGATATGGCTGTCCCATGCGAACGCGGTTGCCGTCGATGCCGGCCGGATCGGCGAGCACATAGGCGGACTCGGCGGCAGCCCGGCGCTCATCGACGATATCGACAAAGGCCCGATCGACGAGCAAGGCCTGTTCCACCTGATCAACACGGTGCGCGGCGCCGGCTCCACGCTGCTTCTGACGGCACGGCGCTTTCCCTCCGCCTGGCGCGTCACGCTGCCCGACCTCATCTCGCGGCTGAAGGCGGCGGCGACGATCGAGATCCACGAGCCGGACGACCTTTTGCTTGCCGGCGTCATCACGAAGCTCTTCGCCGACCGCCAGATCGAGGTCGAGCCGCATGTCGTGCAATATCTGGTGCGGCGCATCGAGCGCTCCCTGGCGACCGCGATGCGCGTCGTCGAACGCCTCGACCGCGCCGCGCTCGAGCGCAAGACGCCGATCACCCGCGCGCTCGCCGCCGAGACCGTCAGCGCCATGGACGAAGGGCAGGGCGAGTTCGATATTTAGGGTTGGATCACCCTGAGAGTGACATCAAGGCCGTATTGTGATATCTATGATGTCGCTGACATCGGATTGATATCAATGACTGCTGTAACGATCAGAAATCTTCCGGAAGAGACGCACCGTGCTCTGCGTGTACGCGCGGCCATCAATGGCCGCAGCACGGAGGCGGAAATCCGCGCCATTCTTGAAGATGCCGTTCGGCCGGAGGGGCGTGTCAAGCTAGGCTCTCTGTTGTCCGACATTGCTCGCCGGGCCGGCGTGAAGAACGAGGATGTCGATGCCCTGGAGCAGGCCCTTGGCAAACGCCCCGCCGAACCTCTGAGCTTTGAATGATCCTTCTGGACACCAATGTCGTTTCGGAGATGATGAGAGCGGAACCTCATCCCGCAGTTCTTGCTTGGCTGGACAATCAGGCCGCCGAAACCCTCTACCTCTCCAGCGTGACACTGGCCGAAATCCTGTTCGGGATAGAGGCGATGCCAGCGGGCCGCCGTAAGAGCGCCTTGGCTGAAGTCTTTTCGGGCATATTCGCAGTTTTCGACCAGCGCATTCTGGTGCTCGATGTCGAGGCAGCGCGGCGCTATGCAGGTCTTGCCGTGAAGGCCAGGGCTGCAGGCAAGGGGTTTCCCGTTCCCGATGGGTACATCGCGGCGATTGCCGCTGCGAAGGGCTTTCAAGTCGCTTCGCGCGACACCGCGCCATTTCACGCCGCCGGCGTGCCGGTCATCAATCCGTGGGACAATGCGGCGTAAGCTGTCTCATTCCGAGACGATCTCGCTGGCATCCATCTTGCAACGCCAACGATGCCGGTTGACCCCGGCCCCGGTCGCGTTCCAGATCGGGTTGTAGGCTCGCCGGGCTCGAGGTTGTTGGGGACTCGCCCGGCGGGTTTACGGTCGTTCTCGCTCTTCAATTGAAGTGGACCAGAAAATGGTCTATTTCAAATGGACCAGATAATGGTCCAGTAGGACGATCATGCGAATATCCGTGACAGACGCCAAGGGCCAACTGACCGACCTGGTGCGCCGTGCCGAAGCGGGAGACGAAATCATCCTGACCCGTCATGGCCACGCGGCCGTGCGCCTGGTTCCGGTACGACCCGCACCGGACCGCAAGGGGCGGCGGGCGTTGCTGGAGGCCGCCCGCACGGCAGGCGCGGCCAAGGCCAGTGCCGGCCCTTCCGCCGCGCGTAGCCAGGATTTCCTCTATGGCGACGATGGCCTGCCGGAATGATCGCGGTCGATACGTCCGCGTTGATGGCCATTGTCCTCGGCGAGCCGGAGGCTGGTGCCTGCGCGGCGGCTCTCGAGGTGGAAGACGAGCTTGTTATATCGGCGGGAACCGTGGCCGAACTGCTGATCGTTGCAGCGAGGCGAGGGGTAGCCGAGGAAGCGTCGGCCTTGATTGACGGGCTCGGCTTCGAGATCGCGCCGGTGACGGAAGGTGCCGCGCGCCGCATTGCCGAGGCCTATGCGCAATGGGGCAAGGGCATTCACGCAGCGGCGCTCAACTTTGGTGACTGCTTCGCCTATGAGGTGGCGAAAGACCGCGGCTGCCGGCTACTCTATGTCGGCAACGATTTTTCGAAGACCGACATCGAAAGCGCGCTCTGAAAAGCCGACCTCATCGGCGCCACAGGTCGCGCGGCACCCATGTCAGGCGGCGCCTGGCGACATCGACCACCACGATGATATCGGTGTTGGCTGTCCAGTTGTCCCTGTCGAGGATAGCAACCACCACCGCCGTCACGGCTGAAGCCAATCTGAACCGGACTGCGCTGTTGTGGCCGCCGACGCGGCACAGGCCGCCGGGCAGCCGGGCCAGGAAACTGGTCGGAGTGGCGTGATTCGAACACGCGACCCCCTGATCCCAAATCAGGTGCGCTACCAGGCTGCGCTACACTCCGACGCTCGCGGCGTATAGGGTTCCGTGGCCCGGAAGGCAACCCAAAAACGGAAGCTTCCTGTGAGGAGATAGCGCTTCAACGCTTGAGCTTGGCCACTCTGGCCGCGATCGCCGTGCCCTGGATGCGGGCATTGGCGAAGCAGCCGCGAATGCTCGGCCGCATGCCGGTGAACCAGAGGCCCGGCAGCTTCGGGTCATTCGCCGCGCCGTTGAACAGCGGCACACCCTTGGCGTCGAGCACGCCGAGTCTGCCGACCATCGTCTCCAGCCCGGTGCGATAGCCGGTGGCGGCAATGACGATATCGGGCGCGATCGTCTGGCCGTTCTCGAGAACGACGCCGTCACGCCTGAATTCCTTGACTTGCGGCACGACGATGATGCGGCCGGACTTGATCGCATCGACCGCTCCGTCATCGGCGGCGATGGCCGTATAGTCCGAGCCGAGGCGGCTCGCGCCGCCCGACGGGGCAGGGGGCAGGCCGAATTTCCTGAGGTCGCCGAAGACCAGCCGCTGCGTCGCCGCCATCACCGCATCCGCCAACCTGGCGGGCAGGCGCGCCATGACGGGCGAGAAGCGGTGCACGGCGATCTTACCGATGCGTTTGGGCAAGAGCGACGGGCCGTTGCGCGCCGAGAGCCACATCTGCCCGGTCTCGACGCCGGAAAGATGGTTGAGCGCGTCGAAGCCGGAATTGCCGGCGCCGACCACCAGCACTTTTTTCCCGGCATAGTCTGTCGCCCGGCCGAAACGCGCCGAATGGATGATCTTGCCCGAAAAATCCTTCATGCCTTTCCAGGCCGGGATGAAGGGCTGCCTGTCTCGCCCGGTGGCGATCACCACGTGGCGGGCCGCACGCGGTCCCGTGCTGGTCTTCACCAGCCAGTGGTCGCCGCGGAATTCGATTTCATCGACGATGACGCCGAAGGCGATCGGCAGCCGGTGCGTCTGGGCGAAGTCGTTGAAGAGGCGGATCACCGCGCTGCGGTGCGGAAAGGCAGGCGTGCCTTTCGGAAAGGAAACGCCGGGCAGGGTCGAGAGGTCGCGATGCGTGTTGAGATGCAGATTCTCATGGCGATGGTGCCAGGGCTCGGCCAGCCGTCCCTCGCGCTCGAGCACCTCGGTGGCGATCCCGGCCTCGATCAACGCATGCGCCACCGCCAATCCCGCCGCGCCGGCGCCGACCACGATCGCGCCTTCGAGGATCGCCGGCTCGTCCGTCCAATCCGACGAGATTTCCGCTTCCATGCCCATTCTTGTCTTTGTCGTCGCCATGGCCTTCAGGTGCCACGGCCATGTATCCGACATATGCCGCCGACAAGGCAATGGAAATAGACCGTGGTTGCAAAGAGCCCCGGCATTGTGTCGCGGATAGGGAGGTTAAAGCATGTCTCCCGAAAGTGGGAACCGGCTTCGGGATAAAGACATGCGCAAAATCAATAACCTAAAGCGCAGGGAGCGTATCTGAAAGGTCGCGACGCGCTTTAGCCGTTTCGGCCGTTCGCCGGATCGGCGTGGCGATGCACCAGCTTGAAGGCGCCGTCCTCCAGCCGGAAGACTTCCGTCACCCGTAACGTCATCTCGGCGGGCTGGCCGTTCTTGCCCATGCGCGCCTTCGCGTGCTGCAGTCCGGTCCAGAACGCCAGCTCGCCGCTCGCGGAGGCCTGCAGAACCTCAAGGTCGGTGCTGCCGCCTTCATGGAAGCTGGCGGCGTCGCGCTCGTAGCGCCCGGCGACGGCGTCGGCGCCTTCGAGATGGTCGCCGCGCGGCGAAAAGAAGGTGGCCGGCTCGCTATGGGTGACGATCGCCTTCAGCGACGTGGCGTTGCCGTTGACATAATCCTCGGCGATCTTCTCGCGCTGCTTCATGAAGGTGTCGAAGGACGAGCCGCCCGGCCGCACGGTTCGGATCCATGTCTCCAGCGCGCCCATGAAGTTTTCCAGGAAGGCGGCGGTGTCGCCGTTCTTCACCGAGCCGCTGTCGTCGAGGAGCTCCGCGACATTGCCGATATAGGCTTCCGGCTGCTGCATCACCGGCATGTCGAGGAAGACGAAGGTCTGTCTGAGCGCCTGGTTGGAACCGAGGGCGCCGATCTTGCTCGGGCTGACGCTGACGACGCCGGCGGGCAGGCCCTTGAAGACGTTCTTGCCATGGGGACGCGAGCCGACATCGAGCGCGTTCTTCAGGCCGCCGGGGATCGAACGGTTGTATTCGGGCGTCACGAACAGCACCGCGTCGCACTCCCTGATGGCGGCGCGGAACGCCGACCATGCGGCGGGCGGCGTGTCGCCGTCCAGATCTTCGTTGTAGAGGGGCAGTTCGCCGATCTCGATGAAGCGGCAACGCAGCGAATCCGGCGCGCGCGCCGCCAGCGCCTTGGCGATCTTGCGGCTGAAGGATTGGGCGCGCAGGCTGCCGACAAGCACGGCCAGCTGCAGGACGGGATGTTCGGTTGTCATGGTCATGGCGCACTGTCCCGGGCTTGTTGACGAGGATGGCGACGCTTCGCGGCGCTCGGCCCGCACCGCGGGGCGAGATCGATGGCCGGAGCGGCCGGTCTGGTCACCTGACTTTCCGTTAATGTCCGGGCCTGCGCGTGGTTCCCCCTTATCGGCCATGATCGCTTGCCGGCAGTGACCGCTCGGCAAGCCATGGCCGCTTGCGGGCGGCGCCGTTGCACAGTATTGACGGGTTGGCGCGCGGCCCGGAGGCTCCGATCCGGCCTTTCGGACTGCGCCGTGAACAGGGGTGCCCGGTCGTCGGGCGGCAAAGAGGTGGTCATGTCCGCGCGCATTTTCAGCCCAGCCAAAACCGCGATGCAGTCCGGCAAGGCCAAGACCGGCCATTGGGTGCTGGAGTTCGATCCAGCCCAGCGCAAGAAGATCGACCCGCTGATGGGCTACACCACCTCAGGCGACATGCTGAGCCAGGTGCGGCTCACCTTCGACACCAAGGAAGAGGCGGTGGCCTACGCCGAGAAGCAGGGCATCGCCTTCCGCGTCGAGGAGCCGAAGGAAACGAAGCGGCGGCAGATTTCCTATTCGGACAATTTCCGTTATGACCGCAGGACGCCCTGGACGCACTGACCTGAGAGTCGAGCGGCGCTTGGCGTAGTGGCATCAGCCGGCCCCGGCCGGCCAGCGGTCCCGTAGCTCAGCTGGATAGAGCACCGGCCTTCTAAGCCGATGGTCGCAGGTTCGAATCCTGCCGGGATCGCCATTTTTGTATGCAAATCTCGAGTAGCGTCGTGGACCTAGGGCTAGCTGTGTAAGCTATCCGCGTACAGAAACCTTGACATATGTATGCTATCTGCTTACATGTCGGCATGATCAAGTCATTCAAGAGCAAGGCGCTGGCGGAGCTGTTCTCAACCGGGAAAACCGGAAAGATCGACGCCAAGATACAAAAGTGTATCCTTGTCAGGCTTGACCGTCTCGAAGTCTCCGAACGGCCTGAAGACATGAACCTGCCGGGTTTTGATTTTCACGCTTTGAAAGGCTTCGACGCGACCCGCTACACGGTCCATGTGAACGGCCCGTGGTGCATTACATTCGAATTCGATGGCAAGGACGCCGCCCGCGTCGACTTCGAGCAATATCATTGAGGCGGACAGATTGGAGAAGTCGGTTTATGAGCGAGCACAAGCCGAAGCGTCCGATCGAGCGCTGCCCGTCCCACCCGGGAGCGCTGCTCGAGGACATCATCCCGGCAACCGGAAAGACCAAGGTGGAAATTGCCAGGCTGCTCGGGATCTCGCGGCAGCAGCTCTACGACATCACCCGTGAGCGGAAGCCGGTTTCGCCGGCCGTCGCGGCGCGGCTCGGAAAGATGTTCGGCGACGGCGCCGCCATCTGGCTTCGCATGCAGGCCGCTTATGATGCCTGGCATGCTGAGCGGGAAGTGGACGTAAGCGCCATTCCGACCCTGCACGCTGCGTGAGAATATCGCCGACGCCCCGCGACTGGATAGAGCACCGGCCTTCTAAGCCGATGGTCGCAGGTTCGAATCCTGCCGGGATCGCCATCTCTCACTGGACGACATGAAAGTTTGGACTCCGCCATGGAGGCCTCGACTCACGCCGTCTGCGGCTGGTTCGAGTCCGGCTCTCTCCATAAAAAAAGGCCGCCCGTAGCCGGACGGCCAGCACTTGTCCGTGCTGTAAACGCGGAGCAAGAAAAGCGTTGGATCGCCTATTTCGCTTTGGCGCCGGCGACCTTGTTCGCGATGAGCACGAACTTGGCATTCAGAGCGGTGCCGAGGGAGGTCGCTCCGACCATGATCGCAAGCGCAATAAGAGCAGCGATCAGGCCATATTCAATCGCAGTGGCGCCAGACTCATCGGCGACGAACTTCTTCATCAGATTACGCATATTAGATGCCCCTTCTTTAATGTGTAGCTTAAGTAAGCTACGTGACAGCGGCTATTTAATAAGAACATCTACTTGACTTGGTCTTAAAGAGATGAGTTAAAGATTCCTTTAATATTATTTTTTTATAATAAAGTATGTGTCGATATATGTTTGTGGCAGATGGCGACCGCGGAGACGCCTACGGCATTTCTTCCTCAAGGATCGCGTTGCGCTTGCAGTTGAACGGGTGGGCCAAAGGGGCGCTCCAAACGCATGTCTCCCGATAATGGAAACCGGTTCGGGACAACACATGCGCAAAATCAAAGCCTAAGCGCATGGAGCGAATCCGCAGGATCGCGACGCGCTTCAGGCCAAGGTCCGGAGCCCGAACGCGACGTTGTATGGGCTGGGTGTTGCGCCGCAGGCGAGCCTAATGCATGTCGCCCAAAGTGCGCAGCGGTTTTGGGAGAACGACATGCATCAAAACAAAGACTTAAAAGCGCGTCGCCTGAATCTGTTTCGTCGCGAAGCGCTTTAAGCGCCTGACATGCTTGCCATGGTCGAGAAGCTCAGGCCTTGGTCCATCGATCATTGGCTGGCGACATGCAAGAGGTCCTGGAGGTCACGCCAGTCCAAGGCGTATCCGGTTCCGGCTTCTGCTCGACGCGCCCTTTGTCGCCGATCTCTCTGGCCAGCGCCAATGCTTCGGCCCAGTCCTTCGTGGCAAGGACGGATTGCCAATACCACGTTTCGAATACACTGACGACGTAGGTCATTCCCAAGAGCCCCCGGCTTCAGCGACACGGGTCTGCCGGATTGGACCGTCGATACGGACATCCGCCAACCGCTGCCCCGTCGAACTTGTGGTCAATGCATCCCGATACTTTCGCCCACTGAATAATACTTGGCTTGCACGGCGCTTGGAAATGGACCTGCAGTCCTGCGACATGTGCGACCCAAGTCTGAATTGAACAGTCCGACCTTGCTCACATACGAGCGAAGGAGCCTGTGCGATCGGCGTGCGGTGCTTTGCGCCTGGCCCAAAGCACAAGATCGCTGACGCGGCCCTTCAATTGACGCCCTCGGCCAACCTCGCTGCTCGACCGGAATGTCACCGCGTGGCGCTCGGCGAGGAATTCCATGCTTGAAGACGCGCCCGGTGGTCAGTATATCCGCGCCAAGGAAGCGGGGGCTTCGGGGTGTTACAGGAAAGTTATCTCGAATTTATATTACGCTGGCATCTGTACCGCAGATGGCATCGCTCGCCGCGCCCGAAGAGGCAGGCCGAGTTCGATTTTCATCGGCTGATGAAATCCCTTCCGCGCCGTGGCCTTTTCATCGACCTCGGGGCCAATGCAGGCGATGTGACCCGGTATGCTCTCGGCTACGGCATGAGGGTAATCGCCTTTGAGCCGGACCCCACGGCCCTTGCAATTCCTGAAAGAGCTGGAGGAGCCCGCTACCGTCGTCAAGATGGACATCGAGGGTGCCGAAGCCGAATGCATCGAGTCCATGCTCGATGACGGCGTCTATCGGTCCATCGGTCATGTTCTGGTGGAGACGCACGAAAGGCTGTCGCGGGACTTGTCCAACAGGATCGCAGCGCTTCGCGACCGCATCGGCAGAGAGGGCATCAACAACATCGACTGGGGCTGATCTCAGGCTGCGAATCTCGAGAGTCATGATTGGCCCATCTGCCGCTAAGTTGCGGAAGGGCTACGGGTGGGGGCTGTGCGAATGTCCGTATTTTCCCAATGGCTGAGGAATGCTCGCTCCAAACTGCCGGAGCATGTGGCCGTCGGCCGCCACACTTACGGCGTGACATGGCGAAAGGTTCTGTTCCCGTCGAAGGAAGCACCGTTGAAGGTCGGATCCTTCTGCTCGGTCGCTGGCGAAGTGCTCTTCATGTGCTCCGGCCAACATCCGACCGGCAGCGCCACTTCATTCCCGATCCACAGCCGGATACTGAAGCGGCCCGAGCCGATGGGAAATGGCGGCAGGCCGGGCGGCATCACGATCGGCAATGACGTCTGGATAGGCCACGGCGCCATAATATTGCCGGGGGTGGCGATCGGCGACGGTGCTGTCGTCGGCGCCGGGGCCGTGGTCACCAAGGACGTGCCGTCCTATGCGATCGTGGGCGGGTCTCCGGCCCGGCTGATCAGATACCGCTTTTCTCAAGACGTCATCTCGAAGCTGCTGGCGATCCGGTGGTGGGAGTGGGACGACGATAAGGTCAAAAGGGAGGCGGACGCCCTAACTGGCCCCATCGAGACTTTCATCGAGAGGCATTGCGTCTCAGGAATTGCGAACGAAGAAGGTTACAATAGCCGTTTCAAATGACAAATTCTTGTTTCTTCCTGGCAGCGGACGCCAAATACTTTCCCTACGCCTGCCTGGCGGCTCGCAGAATTCTGGACGTCTCACGCAAAATGACGCCCGGCTTCATTATGCATGTCGGGGCAAGCAAGGATGACATCGACATTGCCGATCGCTTGCTGAAAGACCGTATCCGGATCGTGGACGTGGCGAACTTCATGGCTGACTCCGGCTACCGTTTTCGGCCGGGAAGCGTCGCCACCTTCATCCGGCTGTTCGCCGACCGTTTCCCCGAATTCGCGTCATACGACCGCATCGCCCATATCGACTGCGACGTCCTGTTCAACCGCGACATTGCCGATCTGGTGGACCAGCCAATCCATGCGCACCTGCTGGCGGCCCACGACGACTACATGTATTTCCGCCCGCGCTACCGGAAAGAGATGTCGATGCAGCCAGGCGCGCCTTATTTCAATGCCGGCATCATCGTCTTCAACATGCCGCCGGTGCGCGAGCAGGACCTGTTGAGCGAGGCCCGCAGGCTCGCCGTCGAAGGGCAGATGAACGACCAGAATGCGCTCAACATCGTCTTCGAGGGCAAGTGGCAGACGATGCACCCGAACTGGAATCTGATGTCGAACGGCTCGAACGAATTTCGGTTTTCCCAAGCCTATGCCCGGCATTTCGCGGGCGGCAAGCCATGGGGCAACCAGGTTGGGGTGGAACTCGACGCGCTCGGGATCTGGCGCGATCTGGCAAAGGGCACGCCGTGGGGCAAGCCCTTCGAGCAGCGCGTGCCGTTCGAACGCGGCGTGATCAAGCGCTTTCTCCGGCGTTTTGACGCCGTTGCAGGCCTCTTCGGCAAGGACGTCCAGCGCCGCCGCGCCAGATACGACGGCAGGAAGATGCATGAAATCTACGCCAGGCAAGCGGACGACGGAGCCATGGCGGTTCGGTTTCCGGAAGTGCTCGGCGGGTTCGGCTGATCGAACGCCGAAACCATCCGCGCCGGTCGGGCGCATCCTGTGGATAGTAACCTCCCGTTCACCACGAACCGGTCTTCGCGTTGCTGTCGGGCAGCCGACTCGCCGAGATAAAGGGGCCTGGACAATAGGCACCCCTGAAGCCCGGCGGCCGACGTTTTCATGTACCCCATGGGATGCGCTCCGAACGCTCTCGAGTATACGTCGGTCGCCGCTTCGCCAAAGCAATTGGTTGTGTGCGTCAAGTTCTGCAAAAAGGGGCGGCCATGAGGCTGGTCATGCGGCTTGGCGCAGAGCGAGCTTCTTATGCTCGCGCAGGTCGTCCATGTTGATGTAGCGGTTGGCCTCCATCCAGTTTTCGTTGGTTTCGACGGCCAGCGCCCTGACCAGGCGCAGGCAGCTTTCGGCGTTGGGAAAGATGCGCACGACATAGGTGCGGCGCCTGATCTCTTCGTTGAGGCGTTCCAGCATGTTGGTCGACTTCAGGTGCTTGTGGTGCTGGCGCGGCAGGCGAAAGAAGGTCAGCGTGCGCTCGATGGTCTCCTCCACCCACGTCGTCAGCCGCGGATAGCGGCCCGACCATTTGGCCAGCCACGCGGCGAGATCGGCCTTGGCCTCGGCGAGATCGCGCCGGTCGTAGAGCCATCTGAGCTCCTGCAGGCAGTCGTCGCCGTGCTTGCGCGGCAGGTGATCGAGCGCGTTCCTGAGGAAGTGCACGTAGCAGCGTTGCCAGGCCGCTTCCGGAATCACCTCGCCGATCGCCGCGACCAGGCCGGCATGGTCGTCGGACACGACCAGTTCGACGCCCCTAAGACCGCGCGCCTTGAGCGCCACGAGGAAGTCCTTCCAGGCCGAGCGGCTCTCGCGATTGGCCATCTCCACGGCCAGGATCTGGCGCCGCCCGTCCCAGTCGATGCCGACCGCGATCAGCACCGCCTGGCTCATGACGATGCCGGCCTCGCGCACCTTCTCGTAGCGGGCATCGAGCACGAGGTAAGCAAAGGGCTCTTGAAGCGGGCGCTCGGCAAAGGCCTTCAGGCTTTCGTCCAGCCGTTTGTTGATGGCCGAGATCGACGAGGCCGAGAAGGCATGCCCGCACAGCTCCTCGGTGATCGCCTTGACCTTGCGGGTCGACACGCCTTGCACGTACATCTCGGCAAGCGTCGCCACCAAGGCCCGCTCGGAGCGCTGGTAGCGCTCGAACAGCTCGGTGGAGAAGCGCCCCTGCCGGTCCTGCGGAACCCGCAGCTCCAGCTTGCCGACACGGGTGACAAGCGTGCGGCCGTAATACCCAGAGCGATAGCCGAGCCGCTCCGGTGTCCGTTCGCTCTTCGAAGCGCCCAGCGCCTCGTCCATCTCGGCCTCGAGGACCTCCTGCATCACTGCGCGGATCACTTCGTGCAGCCCATCCGGGTTCGAAAGCAGAATGTCTTTGACGGCAGCTATGGCGGATTTATCTTCGATCTTGGTCATGGTGGCGTTCCTTCGCGGGAATCAGGTGACGTGAACAATCACCAGCCTGCCATGACCGCCCTCTCTCAGCGAATTTGCAGAACTCTCAGCACACTACCAAGCAATTCCAGGAAAGGTGCACGGCCTGGATCCTTGGGCCTACTTGGTACGCTTCGCTTCCCGCTCCACCCGAGGATGACGACGGGATAGCGTTTCGGCCAATCTCCAGGGCGTAAAAATCAAGCCCGCCCCGGCGAGGGGAAGCCAGGGCGGGCTCGGCTTGGGTCTGGAACCCGTAGTCAGGAGACTACGATGGAAGAACAGGCCGGCGGCTGCAATGTTCCGAAGTTTTTCCCAGGTCGCGGGCGGCTACGGACAACGCCCGAGGCAGCGCGACGCGCCTCAGGCCAGCAGTCCGGCGGCCTTCGCCGCCTTGCGCAGGGTTTTGCGGGCTTCGACGGGACTTCTCAAACCGTCGAGCGCGTCGCGGCAGACGCGGCTTGCCGACCGCCAGGCGCCGTCGCGCGCCCGTCTTGGCCAGCGCTGGTCGAGGCATTCGACGGCCTCGAAGCAGCTTGAAACCTTGTGTTGTCCGCTTGGCTCGAAATCAATCACGACCGGCTCGGAAAACCAGACGTCGTTCATCACATCCTCCGTTCGTATGGTGGTCTTTTGACAAGCAACGGCGCCGGCGGGGCGCCTGTTGGAATGCGGGTCCGGGATGATTGGCGGACCCGCGCGTTAACCAACCACCGCCGATAATGTTCCGAAGAATTTTTGAGACCGGCGATGCGCCGCGCGGGTCGGCATACGGGCCGGATTCAAGCCGCCCCGACAACTTGACGCGCTGCCCAAAAACACGTGACCCCAAAAAAACACGTGACCAAAG
The DNA here is from genome assembly GCF_029674625.1 of Mesorhizobium sp. WSM4906. NCBI lineage: Bacteria > Pseudomonadati > Pseudomonadota > Alphaproteobacteria > Hyphomicrobiales > Phyllobacteriaceae > Mesorhizobium > Mesorhizobium sp. WSM4906. Next base: position 5,318,513 of record NZ_CP121355.1, on the reverse strand, counting down.
TCACTGGCTGCGCGGCAGTCCGCGGCGATAATCAGACCCGACAGGCTGCTGAAACGCGGGAAGACCTATCATGCTGATCGCCGTGCTTGCATCCGCCATGACCGTCGCCACGTTGATGGCGACCGCTTTCGGGCTCTATGAGGAGGCTGTGCGCAGCCGCTCGCATGCCGAGGCGGATCGCACGCATCGGTTTCGGCCGGCGCGTCGGCTTCCCGTCAATTCGCGCAACCGGCACGGCAGTTTGCGCAACCGATAAAAGCGGCCAGGCATGTCCACGCCGCTCTACCTGGTCATGTGTGTTTTGCGGGCCGGAATCCTGCTCTCTCCGGCAGCATTCGCCGTGCTGGTGCTGTTGTGGCTCTTCTATCGCTAATGCATGTCGCCCAAAAGTGCATAGCGGTTTTGGGAGAACGACATGCATCAAAACAACATGTGCATGTCGCCCAAAAGTGCATAGCGGTTTTGGGAGAACGACATGCATCAAAACAACATGTGCATGTCGCCCAAAAGTGCATAGCGGTTTTGGGAGAACGACATGCATCAAAACAACATGTGCATGTCGCCCAAAAGTGCATAGCGGTTTTGGGAGAACGACATGCATCAAAACAACATGTCGCCCAAAGTGCATAGCGGCCTATTCGACCAGCACATGCGCTTCGCGCGCGGCGCTGACAAAGGCGTCCCTGGCATTGTCGGCCGGAACGTCGCCGGTCATTGCCCGGCGGCAGGCGCGCAGCGCCGCGCTGTGCTGCGCGCTGCCGGCGTCGCGCCACTGGCCCGTCAGCAATTCGACGGCCTGCTGCGCGTTGGAAATGTGCCGGATCGAGCCCGCCACGCCGACTGCGACTTCAACCGGCCTGGAAAACCATCCCTGGATCATCGCGAAACCCCCTGATGCGTTGTGAGCGGATCAGAAACGCGCAACTGCCCGGAGAGTTTCATCCCGGTATTTCAACAGGATGTGAGCAGTGCGCGCCGGCGGCGGACGTCGTCCGTTCTACCTTCCGAGCGGCTTGCGGGACAGTTCGACGAGTTCCGCCTCGTCGGTGATGCCGGCCATGTAGTTCGCAATGATGCGCGAGGCGCGCGCTTCCTTTTGCTCTTCGGTCTCGCCGTCGACTCGGCCGCTTTCGAAGACGCGCCCAAACAGGGCCGTCTCTAACGGTGTGAACGTGTTTCGTGACATATTGGACATGGCTTCCTCCTCCGCCCATGTCCCCCTTTTTCTTCCCCGGCTAATATTATCACAGGTTCGGAAACGAGGTGAGTCTCCGAAAAAAATGGTGACGGTATACGTCTTTCTGGGGCCGCGGCCTGCAGGCCTTTCCTCTCATGATCTGGCCGGCGAGCACGCCGGATGCTGGGCCAGCCTCGCTATATCCTTGCTGAAACAACGAAGCACTGATATTCATTAGCGGCGCGGAATTATTCCGAGTCTGCGCCAACTTGCGTCACGCAACAACGTGGCGCATGCTGTCCGAGGCCAATATCCCGACGTGGTGGCAACCGGGTTACGACGGGATTTGGTCGACCAAAGAAGCAGGGCAGGTTCCGATTCCATGTCGGAGCAGGTCCACGAATGCTCTGGAACTCTGAAGCCATCGCCCCCATGGCCTCGGAAGAGCATGAACATGGGGAAATCGATGGTGACGAAGAAACTTACCGCCAACGCAGAAAGCGCGGCAGCCTTTCTTGCGGTGATGGGCAACGAGAAGCGTCTGCTCATCATGAACTACCTGGCCGAAGGCGAATTGTCGGTCGGCGCGCTCGCCGACAAGGTCGAACTCAGCCAGTCAGCACTGTCCCAGCATCTGGCCAAACTGCGCAGGTTTGGCCTGGTCGACACCCGCCGCGACCGCCAGATGGTCTACTACTCCTGCAAGTCGTCCGCGGCGCGAGAGCTCCTCGCTCTGCTCGACGGCCTGCTGACTATGGACAGGCCGCTTGCCGGCCCGGCCCGGCAGGCTCTCGTCGAGAGGATGCGGCGGCCGCAGGCCGCCTGATCGGCTGCGACGCAGGCGAGGCCGGGGGGCCTTCGCCTTGCGCGGCGCCGCTCGACCGGCGTGGAATGCAGGCAGGTGAAAACCGCACTGCCTACGACGCGGGACGTCTGCTCGCGCCAACCTGTCAGTTGGTCGAAGCCTTACCAATTCTTAATTTGGCTGTCACAAGTCTGCCAGGAACACGCCCGAAACACGGGTGTGTCCAGCGGAGCCGCGTGATGTCCGTCATCAGCACCTATACGTCCAGCCAGAAATTCTTGCATTGGGTGCTCTTTGCCCTCGTTATTCTGCTTTATGGTCTAACCTTCGGCGAAGAGTTCTATCCCCGTGGCGATCCGGCGGTCGACGCCATTTGGCGATTGCACATTTCCTTCGGCCTCCTGCTCGCCGCGCTTGTCTTTTGGCGGGTGGTCCTGCGCGGCATGAAAGGGGCGCCGAGCCTCCCGGCGGAGATGACTGCCGCGGAGCAGGCCGCCGCGAAGGTCGGTCATTTCGTCCTCTACGCGCTGCTGGTCGCGATTCCCGTCCTCGGCATCCTGTTGACCTGGTTCAGGGGCGACGCGTTGAGCTTCTTCGGCCTGTTCACCGTGCCGGCGCCGTTTGCTCCGGACCGAGCGACCGCGCGAACCATCCGCGAGCTGCATTCGCTATGCGCGAACGGCATACTGATCGTTGCCGGCATACACGCCCTTGCCGCGCTCTATCATCACTTCGTTCGCCGTGACGAGATCCTGACCAGAATGCTTCCCGGGAATCGCTAAAACATGTCTCCCGAAAGTGGTTTCGGGACAAAGACATGCGCAAAATCAAAAACCTGAAGCGCACGGATCTGAAAGATCGCGACGCGCTTCAGAGCAATTCCAGGAAAAGTGCGTAGCGGTCTTCCGTCCGGAATTGCGTCAAAACAAGAGATAGAGCGGTTCGCCGTTTCCGCGAAACGGTGAAATGCTCTGGCCGGTCGATGCCGTTCGCCGTATCGTCGCGAACGGCAGTCGTTGCGCCGGCATTTTCCATCACGTTTGATTGAAGCGATCTCGCGCTCGCGGCGGCGCATACGCTCAAAATATTGATAATACAGAATTTTTGTCGCCACCACCTTCGCTCGCGGAGCCGAAGTTTACGGATTTGTAAATCGCCCGCTCGACCTCCGTTGGCTAAGCTTTTGGCGATCCATACCCCCGGATCACGTGACGGGTCGAACTTCCACTTCGGCGCCTCACGAGGCCCGTCGCTCCCGGCGGGCCTCTTTCGTTTGAGGCACGGGCAAGCACGGTTCACGCCGCCGGGCGCCGCCGTGTGATGACACTGCGCATGGCGAGTACCAGCACGGTGATGATGATCAGGATCACCGACAGCGCCGCGATCGCCGGATCGATGTTGTCGCGCAGGCCCATCCACATTAGGCGCGGCAGGGTGATGGCGTTCACCGAAGTGATGAACAGCGTGACGCCGATCTCTTCCCAGGAAAGCACGAAGGAGAGCAGTGCCGCGGTGACGATGCCGAACTTGATGTTGGGCATGATGACACGCGTCGCGCGCTCCCACACGCTGGCGCCCAGGCCGCGCGCGGCAAGGTCGATGCGGCGGTCGAGCTGGCTGAGCGACACCAGGATCAGAACGGTGGCGAAAGGCACCGTCATCACCGAATGCGCCATCGCGACACCCAGCCAGGTGTCGTAGCCGAAGAAGGACGAGATGCCGGAGACCGAGGTGAGCAGGAAATAGAGCGTCACCGCCGAGACCACCGGGGGCACCACCATCGGCAGCAGCACGAAGCCGACGAGGGCGGCGGTGAAGCGCGGCTGGAACATCCACACGCCCAGGCTGAAGGTGAGCGCCAGCACGGTGGAGAGCGCGCTGCTGACGATACCGATCCGGAGCGAGAGCAGGATCGAATCGAGCCAGCGCGGATCCTCGATCAGTGAGCGGTAGTGGCGCAGCGACAATTCGCCCGTCGGCATGGTCAGCATGCGGCTCGGCGTGAGCGACACGGGGATGACGGCGAGCAACGGCATAAGCAGAAACAGCGCCACGAGCACTGCGAGGATGAGCGAGACGGGGCCGGGGCGATAGGTCGGCATAGCGCTACACCAATTGCCTCGGTTTGACGTAGCGGAAGAGCAGCGCCATCAGCGCGCCGACGAACACCACCAGCACGACGCTGATCGCCGCGCCCAACCCCCAGTCCGGGCTCTGGAAGATGCGCAGGTAGATCAGCTCCGCGATCATCACGCTGCGGCCGCCGCCGAGGATCGCCGGCGTCACGAAGAAGCCCAACGAAAAGACGAAGGTGATTAGCGCCGAGCCGATGATGCCCGAGCGCGTCATCGGCACGAATACCGTCCAGAAGGTGCGCATGCGGCTGGAGCCCAGGCCTCGCGCCGCAAGCAGCACGCGCTCGTCGAGGCTGCGCATGGCGGACGCCAGCGGAAACACCGCGAAAGGTATGAGGAAATGCGACATGCCGACGATGACGCCGAACTCGTTGCGCACCAGGGTCAGCGGCTCGGAGATGAAGCCGATCGATTGCAGCCAGGTGTTGATCAGGCCGCGGTTGGAGAGCAGCGCCACCCAGCCGAAAGCGCGCGTCAGCACCGAAATCCAGAACGGCACCAGGATGCAGAACTCGGCAAGCACGCGCTGCACCGGGCTGCCGCGCACCCAGACAACGGTGATCGCATAGGCCGCGGTCACCGACACGACCGTTACGATCGCCGCGATGCGCAGCGTGCGGATGAACACCGACTGCACCAGGTCATCGGTGAGCAGGGCGTGGTACTGGCCGAGGCCAGGCGAGGGGAGTGTAAAACTCCACTTCACCACGCCGAGGAAAGGCCAGGCATAGGCAAGGACGAGGAACAGGAGCAGCGGCGCCATCAGCAGCGCCGCGCCCATCCTGTCGGAGAGGGTGCCTCTCATGTCAGCTCGGCATCTCCGCCCCGATCAGGCGGAGATGATCTTGGTGTATTCGTCGAGCGCTGCGCCGTAGTTCTTGGCGTACCACTCCATGTCGAGCGCGATCTGCTTCTTCATGTTGTCCGGATCGACGGGATTGATGCGTTTCTTGTCGGCCGGGATCAGCGCGTCGGCCGCCGGGTTCGCCGGACCCTGGCCGAGCTTGTCGAACATCACCAGCTCCTTCTGCGGATCCTGCGTGCTGGCGATGAACTTCATCGCCGCTTCCTTGCCGCCTGGATTGTTCTTCAGCACCGCCAGCGCGCCGGGCGAGATCAGGCCCTGGTCCCAGATGAACTTGATCTGGCCGCCCGAGTCCTGCTCGATCAGCGAAGCGCGCGTCGACCACACGATCGCCATCGAGGCCTCGCCGTTGAGCAGCACGCTCTGGCTCTCGGCGCCGCCTCCCCAATAGGAGACGACGTTTTCCTTGAAGGCGGCGATCTTGTCATGCGCGCGCTTGAGGTCGAGCGGATAGAGCGAGGCGGGCGCCACGCCGTCGGCAAGGAGCGCCGCTTCCCAGCTCGACACGCCCCATTTGTAGAGCGAGCGCTTGCCTGGGAATTTCTTGACGTCGAAGAAATCGGCCATGCCGGTCGGCGCGTTGGAACCGAATTTCTGCGAGTCGTAGGCGATCACATAGGAGAAGAAGTAGGTCGAGGCGGCATATTCCCAGCCGAAGCCCGGCCGCATCTTGCTCTTGTCGACGATCTTGTAGTCGATCGGCTCGAGCATGCCCTGGCCGCCGAGCGTGATCGCCGAGAACGGATCGACGTCGACGAGGTCCCAGGTCGGCGCGCCGCTCTTGAACTGCGCGGCGATCGCGCCTTCGGTCGGGCCTGAGCCGTCCATTTTGACCGGGATGCCGGTGTCTTTGGTGAAGGCCTGGCCGTAGGCGGCATCGTAAGCCGTGATGGCGTCGCCGCCCCAGTTCACCAGCACCAGTCCTTTGGTCTCGGCGAAAGAGCTGGTCGAGCGCAGCAGCATCGGCGTGCCGGCAAGCACCAGGCCCGCGAGCTGCGCGAACTGCCGGCGCGAGATTTCGCCGCGTTTTGCCCTCTCGGCGAGGGATTCGATGGTTTGCTTCTTGGTATCGTTCATTTCAGTTCCCCTTGTTTTCGTTGATCTGGTCCGGAAGCCGGTGCGGCGATTTCAGGCCGCGTCGGCGCTCATTGTCCTCCGTCCGGCAGGAGGAAACCCTTTTCCGCCGGCCAGGTCAGCCAGACGGAATTGCCTTTGCTGAGAGCGGAGGCCGCAACCTCGTTCGGCACCGACACGGTGACCTTCGCGCCCTGGCGGGTGGTGAGGTCGAGCTTGGTCGCGGCACCCAGATAGGTCGAGGCGACGGCGGTCGCGGCGATGCCGTTCTCGCCGGCAGAAGCTTCGGGCGCGATCGACATGTGCTCCGGACGGATGGCCAGGATGGCATCGCCCTTGATCGCTTCCGCCTTGCAGCGCATGTTGACCGCGCGGTCCTCGCAGACACCGGTGGCGCCATTGTCGGCGGGCTTGACGCCCTTCACCGGCAGCATGTTGATCTCGCCCAGGAACTCGGCGACGAAGCGGTTGGCCGGCCGGTCGTAGACCTCGTCCGGCCGGCCCACCTGCAGGAGCTTGCCGTGGTTGAAGATGGCGACGCGCGAGGACAGCGCCAGCGCCTCGCTCTGGTCGTGGGTGACGAAGACGAAGGTGGTGCCGGTCTCCTGGTGCAGCCGCTTCATCTCGGCCTGCATCTGGCCGCGCAGGCTCTTGTCCAGCGCCGAGAACGGCTCGTCGAGAAGCAGCACGCCCGGCTCGAACACCAGCGCGCGGGCGAGCGCCACGCGCTGCTGCTGGCCGCCGGAAAGCTGCGCCGGCAATTTCTTCTCGTGGCCCTTCAGCCCGACGCGCTCGATCATCTCGCCGACGCGGCTTTTGATCTCGGAAGCCGATTTCTTGCGCACCTTGAGCGGGAAAGCGATGTTCTGCTCCACGCTCATATGCGGGAACAGCGCGTAGCCCTGGAACACCATTCCCGCGGCGCGCTGCTCGGCCGGCCGGTCCGTGATGTCGGTGCCGTCGCTGAAGAGGCGGCCTTCGCTCGGCTGAACGAAGCCGGCCAAAATCATCAGGAAAGTGGTCTTGCCGGAACCGGACGGCCCAAGCAGCGTCAGGAACTCGCCGCGGCCGATATCGAGCGTCAGATTGTCCAGCGCCCGGAACGAGCCGAAGCTCTTGCCGATCCCGTTCGCCTTGATCTCTGCGGCCCGGCCGGGTTGCTGCATCCTGCCTCTATCCTCAGTCTCGTCTGAAATCGTAGGCACGCCGGCGGCTCACCGCAACCGAATAGTTTTCGCCTGATCGGCAAATTTGATTCACGGATGGCCCACATTGGCAGGTGGCAATAGCGTGTACAGACGCGGGCTTTCGGCGCGCTCGCCGACGTTCGCGATTGGCGAAAGCGTTCATGCCGTCGTCATTCCAGGGCGGAGCAAGGAGCGAAGCGACGCGCGCAGACCCTGGAATCCATGCCGTGACCTATGGGAGCTGCAACGGTGCAGAATTCTGATCGGGCGTGCCTTTCGCGATCGTCACGGCATGGATGCTCGGGTCAAGCCCAGGGTCAAACCCGAGGATGACGATCCGAAAGGCTTGAGCGCCGTCTCACATCCTGCGGTGGCGTTGTCGGCGGCTCGCTCGATCCCTCTAAAGCCTGTTCTCGGACAGCTTCGCCCTTAGCCATTCGCTGAAGGCATTGAGCACGGGGTGGCCCGCCTTGGCATGCTCGAAGACCAGGAAATAGGCGCGCGGCGAAGGGACAGTCGCTTCGAACGGCTTGACCAGCCGGCCCTCGCTCAGCGCCCTGCGGCCGGTCAGTTCGTCGCCCAGGGCGATCCCCTGGCCGGCGATCGCCGCCGAGAAGACGAGGTTCATGTCGGAAAAGAAGATGCCGCCCTCGGTATCGGGATTTTCCACCTTGGACAGCGCCAGCCAGCGCGCCCAGTCCTCGGTGTCGCTGAGATGGAGCAGATTGGCGCGCAGCACGTCGGCGGGTTTGGAAAATCCGCCGATCTTGTTGAGCAGCGTCGGGCTGCAGAGCGGCGTGAAGGAGACTTCGCACAGCAGTTCCACCGCCCGGTTCGGCCAGTTGCCGACGCCGAAGGCGATGAAGGCGTCGGCCTCCGGATTGCTGACGTCGTCGAGCCGCCGCGGCGTCAGCACCGAGAGCGCGACGTCCGGATACATCTGCTGGAATTCGCCGATGTGGGTGCACAGGAACATCGAGGCGAAGCCCGGCGGACAGGAGATGGCGAAGGAGCCGCCGACGCCGGTGCCGCCGCCCTGTGTCACCGCGTCGCCGAGCACGGTCAGCGCCTTGCGCACATCCGCCGCGTAGCGTTGGCCGCGCGGCGTCAGCGCCACACCCTTGCCGATGCGCTGCAAGAGATCGAAGCCGAGGTCGCGCTCGAGCAGCCGCAGCTGATGCGAGACGGCGCTGCGGGTGAGGTGGAGTTCGTCGGCGGCGCGCCAGACGCTGCCGTGACGGGCGAAGCTGTCGAGGGCGCGCAGCGCCTGCGTGGAAGGTATTCGCAAGATGCCTCAGGTGAACCGAATTTGCACGAGCCGGGAAAACATATCACTTTTTGATGAGCCGCTTCACTGCTTTCTTTACGGCATGGAGGAACCGGTGACGACCTCAGCGCAGGAAACCGCGCTCGCCTGCATCGACGGCATCCAGCCGCTGCTGTCGGCCTGGACGCGCACCATTTTCGACTTCGGCGAAACCGCTTGGCGCGAGTACCAGTCGGCCGCCTGGTATGTCGACCGGCTGAAGCGCGAGGGCTTCTCGGTCGAGGAAGGCTCGGGCGGCATGCCGACCGCCTTCTGCGCCCATTGGACGAACGGGGATGGCCCTACAGTCGGCATGTATGCCGAATACGACGCCGTGCCCGGCAATTGCCAGGACGCCGCGACCGTGAAGCAGCCGAGGCCCGGCCTGGGCTTCGAGGCCGGTGGCCACACCGATCCGCATTCGGGCCTCGGCATCGGTAGCCTCGGCGGCCTGCTCGCCGCCAAGGCGGCGATGCAGCAGCATGGCATAAAGGGCACTCTGCGCTTCACCGGCGAGCCGGCCGAGAAGGTGAGGGGCTCGAAGCCGATCCATGCCGCGAAAGGCTATTATGACGGCCTTGCCGGCATGATTTCCTTCCATCCCTTCTACATGCTGCCGCTCTGCAACACCGCGCGCTGGGACACGCATTGCGGCGCGGCTTACGCGATGATCTACCGCTTCATTTGCGACGAACCGGAAAATTGGGCGCGCGCAGGCGATGGCGCGCCGATCCCGCAGGCGCATTCGGCAGTGCGCGCGCCCGGCGCCAACGATGCGCTGATGATGATGTACATGGCTTCCAAGGCGCTGCGCGACTCCATGCTGACGCACCAGGGCGGCTGGTCGATCAGCGAGGCGATCCTCACCGCTGGCCAGGCGACCGCCGACAACCTGCCGGCGGGCCTTGCCGAGATCCAGTACATGATCCGCGTGCCGACGCTTCGTATGGCCGAGCAGGTGACAGCCGTGCTCGACCGCAACGCGGAAGCGGCGGCCAGGATGAGCGGCTGCCGCTACGAGCGTCATTGGGTGTCGAAGTCGCGGCCGGGCCTCGCCAACCACGCCATGGCCGAAATCACTTACGCAGCGCTCACCGCTGTCGGCCCGCCGCGGTGGAGCGAAGAAGCGAAAGCGATCGCCCGAGAGGTCCAGGTCAATGCCGGCGGCGAGGCGACCGAAAATCCGTTCATCGACGAATTGGAGCGGCTGATTGCGCCGCAGGAAGCCGAGGCGATCCTGCGCCGCGACCTGCCGCCTTCGCAGGTGAACTCGACCTCCGACGACTATACCGACATGAGCTGGCATGCGCCGACGGCGCGCTTTTACGTCGCCCGGCCGGCGCTGCGTTCGGCCAACGGCCACGCCTATCCTTCCTGGGTGATGAATGCGCTGGGCGGCATTCCGGCCACCATCGACCCGATGGTGACCTGCGCCTCCAAGACGGTCGCGCTGACCGCGCTGCGTCTGCTGGAGGACAAGGCCGCGCGCGACGCCGCGATGGACGAGTTCGTCGCCCGCACCGGCGGCGTCGGCGGCTCGAACTGGATCGCGCCGCTCTGCGATTACCAACCGCCGACAAACTTCCGCTGGCCGGAATATGTCACCACGCCGCGCGGACACGACTGGTGGATCCCGTCCGCTTCCACCGCATGACCAATATCAAATCGAGGAGAACCCCATGACCGTCCATGACCGCATCGTCGCCGAACCCTTCTCGCTGCAGCGCCGCAACCCCGCCGGTGGCACCAAGCCGCTGACCGCCTGGGGCTTCGCCAACGAGACCGATGTCTTGACCGACGTGCTGCTCGGCTCGCCCAATTTCCTGCGGCATCTGTCGACCAGCTCGCTATCGAGGAAGCACCTGCGCGAGGCGCCCTGCAACGTCCAGATCGCGCAGGCGCAGCACAAGGACCTCGTCGCGGCCTACGAACATTTCGGCGTCAACATCCACTGGCACGAGCCGACGCCGGAACTGCCGATGCAGGTCTATTCGCGCGACTCCAGCGTCATGACGCCCTACGGCGCCTTCATCACCGCCATGGCCAATTGGTGGCGGCGCGGCGAGAATTACGCCGCCATCCGCACCTATGAGAAGCTCGGCATCCCGATCTACGACATGGTGACGGCCGGCACCTTCGAGGGCGGCGACTTCAACGTCATCGAGGAAGGCGTGGTGCTGATCGGCTGCGGCGGCGCCCGCACCCAGGAAGAGGGCGCGCGCCAGGTCCAGGCCTGGTTCGACAAGGAAGGCTGGGAGACGCGTCTGGCCTTCATCGACGAGTACTATGTCCATATCGACCTGATGGTGGTGCCGATCGCCGAAAAGCTCACCGCGGTCTGCCTCGCCTGCACCGAGCCCGGCATCGTCGACTGGCTGAAGGGCAAGGGCCACGAGATCATCGACGTGCCCTTCCAGGACACGATGGCGCTCGGCTGCAACTTCATGTCGCTCGGCAAGGACAGGGTGATCGCGCCGACGTCGAGCAAGACGCTTATCGAAAAGCTGAAGGCGCAGGGCTTCGAGGTCGCGGCCGTCGACATGAGCGAGATCTCCAAGACCGGCGGCGGCATCCACTGCATGGCGCAGGCGCTGAAGCGCGTGAAGGCGTAAGGGCGGTTTCAAGGATCGCCAATCGCCGAGGCCGCGTTCCTTCGCGCCCCCCTCTGGCCTGCCGGCCATCTCCCCCACAAGGGGGGAGATCGGATGTCGCGTCGGCTTTCGCCAATCACCGACGTTGCAGGATTGAGCGGGGCGTTGAAGCTGCCAATCTCCCCCCTTGAGGGGGAGATGTCCGGCAGGACAGAGGGGGGCGCCGTAGAGCGCTAACCTTATAGGAAATGTCAGCGTCCGCGCCCGCTGCGCCGCCTTGTCTCGACCGGCTCCTCGGCCGGCGGCTCACCGGGCAGGCCCAGCCGGTGGCGTTCCTCCTCGGCGAAGGCTTCGGCTTCCGCGTGGATGTCGAACAACTGATGGGTCAGCCTGCCGCCGTCGACGACGCGCACCAGCCATTGGGCGTTGATGAATTTCACGCGGACACTGTCTGGTTCGCCTGCCACCATGTGCAGCTCCAGCTCGTTGCCCAAGAATTCAATCCTCGAACAGCAATACGATTCAACGCCCGAAGGGTTGCCGCAAGGTTTCCGTTCCTTGGTCTTTAGTAGGAGAAAAGTCGCCGGTAACGCGCCGATTTGACAACGGAAACAAGAATATCGAGAAACCGCTGGTCGTCACGCAAAAACACAGGTTCCGAGACCCAAGCGCCACGCCGGCGGCCCGGCAGCCTGGGGGGGTGTATTGGGTTCGGCGGCCGGGCCTGACCGGAGTTTGCGAGCCTGCCGGCTATCTCGAAGATGCGCTCGCGCTCATGCAAGGGCAAGAACGACCTAGGCCCTAGGACCAAAGCAGCAAGGGGAGGGCAAACGGCCGAAGCGGCGGCCTCCCGATCCTGTTTCGCTGACCGGCATTGAACCTGCCGCGCTCAGGCTGGGGCGTAGCGCAGCAGCGTCACGCCCTGGGAGAGGCGCTGCGTGCCGAGCGGCGCCAGCGTGAACGACTGGCCATGCCGAAAATAGGGCTTGCCGCCGCCGAGCACGACCGGATGCATGTAGAGCCGATACTCGTCGATCAGGCCAGCACGGGCCAGATGCCCGGCCAATTCGGCGCCGCCGACGCCGATCTGGCCATCCGTCTTAGCCTTGAGTGACCTTGCCTCCGCCACTGCATCGCCATCCGCCAGGCGCGCATTGGCGCCAACCTCGCGGAGCGTCGTCGAAAACACGACCTTCGGCGTTCTGCGCCAGGCCAGGGCAAAATCGCGCTCGACCTCGCCGCCTTTCTCCCGCTCAGGATCGTCCCAGAAGCGCATTATCTCGTACAGGCGGCGCCCGCAGAGCATGATCGCGGTCCGCCGCATGTCCTCGTTGAAATGCCGGTGCAGTTCTTCCTCGGGCACCGGCAGGTCGATGCTCCCGTCCGGCCCGGCAATATAGCCGTCCAGCGACATCAGCATGGAATAGATGATCCTGGCCATCCGCGCCTCCTTCGTGACCTGTTCGAGGTCAAGGATGCACATCCGATTGCATTTTGCAATCGGTTTGCCGGGAATGAGGCGAGCCTCGGATCAGAAGCCGAAGAACTGCTTGCCGACGACATAGCCCAGCGCCACGACCACCAGCGGGAACAGCGCCGGTGCGATCCTGCCGAGTGGCGAGGGTTTCATCTCTCTCGCTGGAGCGTTGGGCTTGGCATTGCCGAGGTTCTTTGTCATGGGGTCCGTCGCCGGGTTTGTTGCCGACCTGTAATATTAGAAACAGCTTATTAATTTTCTCACAATTCGATCGGTGCAATTTGCAGCTATCCTCGGTGGTCGCTATTCCGCCTGCTGGCTGCGCTCGGCGAGCGCGAAGGCCTGCAGGTTCCTCGATTTGCCGAGATCCTGGTCGGCATTGGCGATGATGGCGTGGAAGGCGGCGCGGGCGATGTCCTTCTTCTTGGCGCCGGGATGCACCTTGCGGACGGCCTTGACCAGCTCCTTCGGTGTCATTTCGGGTGTGACGAGGCGCATCAGCGTGTCGCCTATGGTCTGCAGTTCGCTGGCATCCATGACCAGAACCCTGTGTTGGCTGTATGAGCCCTGGCATATAGCTCCGTCAGAACGTCACTTTTGTGATGCGGCTTGCCGAGCGACAGCGCTGCGGTTCGTGAACGGCGATGGCAATGCGGCGTCATATGGTCCGACTGGGGGAGCGGAAGCGCATAAAAACAATCGATTGGGGCGGTTCAGCGAACCCTACCTAACGCCGAACCGCCTCAGTCTCCTGCGCAGGAATCACTTCTGCGCAGGAATCACTTTTACGCCGCGATCAGCATGGCGATGCGATGGACGCCGACCTCCTCGCTTGTGTTCGTCGCCTCGTCGGTCTTGCCCTTGGAGCAGGTGTACATGTCGCCAACCTTCAGCTTGAACTCCTTGTCCACCTTCTTGATGGTGAATGCGCCGGAGGTAATCGTGCACACCATGTCGTTGTCCATCACGCTTTGAGGCGCGTGTGCTCCGGGCTGAAACACCACGTCGACGATTGCAATGCTCTTATAGGCGGGAATGTCGGAATTGCCGGTGCCGACTTCCACCACTCTGACGCCGGGCGCGATCTCCTTGCCTTCGTTCGCACCGTACTTCTTGGTTTTCGCAAATGTCGCCGTTGCGAACAGGGGCGCCACCGTCGCTGCGGTCACGCCGAGAGCGATTGCAGACCTGCGATTCATCGTTTTCATCGCATCCTCCCTAAACCTGTCATGCACGGATGAGCATGGCATTCCGTATATTAGCACAAACTGATTTTATTGTGCAGAACAGGCGTTTGCCGATGGCCGGACCGCCCGGTGCGCGCCTCACTCCGTCTTTTGCCGGAATTTCGAATGACAGCTCGAGCAATCCTGCAGGATGAGATGCAGGAGATGCTCGGCCGGCAGCTTTGCCGGATCGGTCTCGGCGGCGCCCGGGCGCTTGCCGAGCAGGCTGCCGCCGTCCATCGGCAGCATGGCGCCCATGCGCATGTCGCTGGTGATCGCGGCCGGCGCCTGATCTGCCTTGGCGGCGAGCGCGTCGGCGAGCCGGCCGACATGGCGGGCGAGCGCCTCGAACTCCGGTCGGGCCTGGTCGATCTCCGGCCTGGCGGCTGACGGCGCGCCGAGCGAGCCGGCGGGAAACTCGGCGATGAGGGCAGGGCCGGTGCGCGCGCCGAGCGTTTTCGCCGCCGCCTTGAAGGCCGCCGGCTCATAGGCGCGCTTGCCGTCGAACATCTCGGCGATCGCCTTCGCGGCGGCCGCCATCTCCTTCATCGAGGCCTGGCGTGCCGCCACGATCGGATTGTCCGGACCTGCCGCCAGCGACGGAGCAAAGGTCGGCGGGCCGGCGAGCGCAAGCATGGCCGCCCCGAGAACGGCGCGGAACCTCATGCCTGGACGTCGACGATGCCCATCATGCCGAGCTGCTCATGCTCGAGGATGTGGCAGTGATACATGCGCGGCCCCGGCCGTTCCTGGCGCGTCACGAGCCGCACCGTCTCGCCGCGCGCCACGTTGACCGTGTCCTTCCACGCCAGATAAGGCGGTTTGGAGACCTTGCCGTCGCGCTCGCGCTCGACCACCTGGAACTGCGTGCCGTGAAGATGGAACGGGTGGTCCATGTCGGCCTGGTTGACGATTTCCCACAGTTCTGTCTCGCCGGCTTTGGCGACGATGTCGACGCGCTTCATGTCGAAGGCCTTGCCGTTGATCAGAAAACCCATCTCCATGCCGGTGGCGTTCATCGCCATGGTTTCGGTGAAGACAAGCCGGCGGTTGACCGTCGGCTGGCCAAGCGGCGCGATCGGCCTCAGCCGCTCGGGCAGCGGCGGCATCGCATCGGCCGGTGCGTCCGAGACATCGACCGTCAGCAGCGTCAGCCCGGCGTCCTCGGGCCGGCCTGGGCCCATCCAGCCACGGTCATAGGCAAGCGTGGTGAGCGAAGCGGTTCCCGGCTTGTCGAAGGCGACGACCAGTTCGACGCGCTCGGCCGGGCTGAGCAGGATCTCGTCGGCCGACACCGGCTTCTCCAGCAGGCCGCCGTCGCTGCCGATCACCGTCATCGCGGCGTTGGCGAAGGCGAGCCTGAGGAAGCGCGCATTGGTGGCGTTGTAGAGCCGCAGGCGCCGCTTCGCGCCCATCGCCACAGTCAGCTTGGGGTTCTTCTGGCCGTTGACCAGCACATGGTCGCCGACGCGGCCATTCATCAGGTCGTTCATGGTGTTGTCGGGCATCGAGCCGTCGGCGGCAAGGCGAAGGTCGGTGAACATGAGCACGGTGTCGCCATAGGCGGCCGGAACAGGATCGGCCTTGGCCTTGACGACGAAGGCGCCGGCCAGGCCGCGATAGACCTGCTCGGCCGTCCGGCCGTGCGGATGCGGGTGGTACCAATAGGAGCCGGCGCTGCCTTCCGGCAGCTCGAAGGCGTAGGCGCGGTCCGCGCCCGCCGCCACCGGGTCCATCGGATTGCCGTCCTGATCGGCGGGCACCGGCATGCCGTGCCAGTGGATCGTGCTCGGCTCGTCCCCGATCCGGTTGGCGAAGGTGATCTCGACTCTGTCGCCTTCATAGACCTCGATCAGCGGCCCCGGGCTCATGCCGTTATAGGCAAGGATCGGCGTGTCCCTGTCCGCAACAAAGCGAGCCGTGGCCGGCTCCGCCGTCAGCCGCGCCCTGAACAGGCCGGACCGGCCGGCTTCGTTGGCCAGCGGCGGCAATTCGCGCAGCGCCTCGCCTTCGGGCAGCGCTGTCGGGCTCTGACCCATGGCGCCCATGTCGTGGCCAGCATGGCCGCCCATGCCCGGCATGGAATCCATGCCCGACATGCCGTCCATCTTCATCTGCGCCAGTGCGCGCGAGCCCGCGAGAGCCGTTGCCAGCCCCGCCACCAGAAAGCCGCGTCGATGCATCCTTTTCTCCTCGATCGTGATTGGGAAGGGCGCGCCGCCTGGGCGACCGCTTGCACAGACTAAGGGTTCCAGTTGCTGGAAGGTCAAGCGGGGTCCAGCGGCTGAGGCCGGAAATTCCGGCGGGTGGATCGTAATGGCCTCGGCTGCGTTCACCCGCAGGTACAACCAGCCGTTTCATCAAACCAACCCGAGAAGCCGGGTCATGCTTATCCAACCGATCGACTATTTCCTCGTTGCATGGTTCGTGCTGGCGCTGGCCTCGACGCTCTATGTCGGCTTCGACCAGTACCGCAACAATCCCGAGCCGATGGTGATGAAATGGGGCTTCATCCTGGTGACGCTCTACATGGGCCCGCTCGGCCTGCTGCTTTACGTGCTCGCCGACAAGGAACCTCGCCCCGGCGAGCACGAGGCCTTCACCAGCCCGCTCTGGAAGCAGGGCGTCGGCTCGACCATCCATTGCGTGGCCGGCGATGCCACCGGCATCATCCTTGCCGCAGTCGTCACCGCCACGCTCGGCCTGCCGATGTGGCTCGACCTCATTGTCGAATATCTTGCCGGCTTTGCCTTCGGCCTCTTCATCTTCCAGTCGCTGTTCATGAAATCGATGATGGGCGGCACCTATTGGGAAAACGTCCGCAAGAGCTTCGTTCCCGAATTCATCTCGATGAACTTCATGATGGCCGGCATGGCGCCGGTCATGAGCTTCCTGATGATGGGCCGCGACATGCGCGCCATGGAGCCGACCGAGCTTCTGTTCTGGGGCGTGATGTCGCTCGGCGTGATCGCCGGCTTCGCGTTTGCCTATCCCGCCAATGTCTGGCTGGTCGCGCGCGAGTTGAAGCATGGCCTAATGACCGAGCGCGCGCAGAAAGCCCGAGCAGGCCATAGACAACTGTCAGCCGTGGGGGAACACGCGCGGATGCAGATGCAGCAGGGCGACGCGAGCGGTCACGGCCGCCACGAGCAAGGGCACGACACCGCCTCCCACAAGAGCAAAGGCAACGCTGGCCATCACATGCGCTCGGACGCGACCACGCCGCAGATCGCGGCGCTCGGCGCGGTGTCGGCGCTGGCGCTGGCGCTCGGCATGGCGGCACCGGCGAACTGGCTGAACCTCAGGCTCTCGGCCCGCGATGTCGGCGGGGTGATCATGCCGCAGGGCATGATCATGGACCGCGACACGCCGGCCGACACCATGCGCGACATGGCGGCGGCCGATCCGCGCCTGGTGACTGCTTCCTACGGCCTCGCGGCCAAGGGCGACAAGGATTTGCCTTTCCGCATGGAGAACGGCGTCAAGGTGTTCGAGCTTAGGCCGTCGGTGGTCCGCTGGCAGATCCTGCCGGACGTGACGGTCGACGCCTATGCCTATAATGGCCAGATTCCAGGCCCGCGCATCCATATCCGCCAGGGCGACCGGGTGCGCATCAACGTCACCAACGGACTGCCGGAGGAGACGACAGTGCACTGGCATGGCCTGATCCTGCCCAACCAGATGGACGGGCCGGCCGAGATCACGCAGCCGCCGATCGAGCCCGGAAAGACCTATTCCTACGAATTCACCGCCACCCAGCACGGCACCTATTTCTATCACCCGCACGCCAAGCCCGACCGAACCCAGGCGCTCGGCCTCTATGGTGCGCTGATCATCGATCCCGCCAACCCCGCCGACGAGGTCGCCGCCGACCATGACTATGTCATCGAGCTGCAGGAATGGCTGGTGCGGGAAGGCTTGACCTATCCTTCGATGCCGATGGACGGCGGCATGCCGAACTTCTTCACCATCAACGGCAAGGCCTATCCTTCGACCGATACGATCCGCATGAAGGTCGGCGAGACGCTCAAGGTCCGCTTCATCGGCACGAACAACGGCTTCATCCACCCGATGCACATCCATGGTGGCCCGTTCGAGGTCGTCGCCCGCGACGGCGAGACGGTTTCTCCCTCAGCCCGCTTCCTTGCCGACACCATCAATGTCGGGCCAGGGCAGCGCTATGACGTCGTCTGGAAGGCGCAGCGACCCGGCAAGTGGCTGATCCACTGTCACATCCCGCATCACACCACGAACAATAACGCCGAGGAAAAGGGCGGCGGCGGCCTGATGGTGGTCATCGACGTCACGTGATCGCGGCAGGGCGCTCGGCACTCCCCCCAATCCGACGAACGCGCCTGGATCTCGGAACCCTTGCCGCTCTCGCAGGGTTTATTATGCGAGGCGAACTGCCATGGAAGACAAACCGCCTGCCGATAACCCGGGAAGGATCCTCGCCATCGTGTTGGCGGTCTGCCTCGTCATCATTGCCTTGTTCTTTATCGGCTTCAGATATTCCGAGCGCGACCAGGGAGCCTTGATCGTGCCCGGAGCGGTGCAGGGCAGCAAGTGATCGGCTCCCAAGAGATCGGCCCAAGAGATCGGCCCAAGTCCTTGCCTGCCAGGCACGGAAAAGGCTTTAACACTTTGATTTTGCCGATCATCCCTTCCAAACCTTCTAAGTTAGGAATCGCGCGCCTGGGAAGAAACAGGTTTTCCGAAACGTTTATCGAACAGGCAACGCTCAGAGCCTGGCGCCTACAAGGGCGCTCATGAGCAAAGAAACCCCTCCGGCAACAGCGCGCATCGCGCCCGAAGCCCAGGGAGACAGTACATGTCCGCCAACGCCTATATCAACCGGATCGCGACAGCGGTTCCGGAACATGAAGTCCATCGGTTCTACCTGCGCTACGCCGCCTCGATGCTGGCCGACGATCGCAGGAGGATATTCGAACGCATGGCCGGCCTGGCCGGCATCGAGCACCGCTTTTCCTGCTTTGCGCCCGCTCTCGACCCGGAGGGGCCGTCGGCCGATCTCGGCGGAACCTTCAGGCGCGGCGCCTTTCCCGGAACGGCCGCCAGAATGGCGATGTTCGGCGAAGCCGCGCCCGTTCTGGCGCAAAACGGCGTCGACGGGCTCCATCTCGGCAACGAGGCGTCGCGCATCACCCACCTCATCGTCACCACCTGCACCGGTTTCTCCGCGCCCGGTATCGACCTCGACCTGGTTCAGCGCTGCGGCCTGCCGGACGATGTCGAGCGCACGATCATCGGATTTATGGGCTGCTACGCGGCCGTCAACGGTCTCAAGCTTGCCCGCCACATCGTCCGCTCCGACCCGCAAGCCAGGGTGCTTCTCGTCAATATCGAGCTCTGCACGCTGCATCTGAGGGAAACCACCGAACTGGAGAAGCTTTTGTCCTTCTGCCTGTGGGGTGATGGCTGTGCTGCGACGCTCATAACCGCCGAGCCGCCCGGCATCGAGCTCGACTCCTTCCGCTGCGCCGTCGCCGACGAGCAGCGCGACCTGATGACCTGGGATATCCGCGACCACGGCTTCGACATGGTCCTTTCCGGCAAGGTGCCGGCGGCGGTCCAGCAAGCGCTGCGCGGTAACCAGGACGCCATCCTGGGCGGCCGGCCGCCGGAGGCGATCGACCTCTGGGCCGTGCATCCCGGAGGCCGCACCGTTCTCGACGCCGTCGAAAGGGCGCTCGACCTCGAGCCTGCCGCGCTGAAGCCCTCGCGCGAGGTGCTGCGCCGATACGGCAATATGTCGTCGCCGACCGTCATGTTCGTGATGGAAGAGATGTTGAAGAAGCCGGCCGGCCTGCTCGGCTGCGGCATGTCCTTCGGACCAGGGCTGACGGCGGAGACCATGCTGTTCAGGACCGTCTCATGAGTGCGCTCGCCACGCGCAGCCTCGTTCCGGAAATCCTGGACGGGCTTCCGCCCGACGACGCGCGGGCGCGCCGCTCGCGCCGCGATATCGCCCGCATCAACGCACTGATGTTCCAGGCGCCGATCATGGCTTCGCTCATGCGGAAATTTCTGCCGAGGCCGCCCGGCCGCATCCTGGAGATCGGTGCCGGCGACGGCACCTTCATGCTGAAGGTGGCGCGGCGCATGGCAAGGGACTGGCGCGACGTGGAACTGACGATGCTCGATCGCGTCGGCCTTGTCACGCCGGAGCTCACGGCGGATTTTGCCGCGCTGGGATGGCGGCTCGAAACCATCACCGCCGACGTCTTCGATTGGGCGGAGAAGGACCCGATGGGGAACGCCGGTGGCTGGCCCTTCGACGCGATCACGGTCAATCTCTTCCTGCATCATTTCGACGACGACGGACTGCTGCGCCTGTTTTCGCGGCTGCAACGCAAGGCTCCGCTCATCCTGGCGACCGAACCGCTCCGCGCGGGCTTGGCGTTGACCGCGACCCGCCTTCTGCCGGCAATCGGCGCCAACGATGTCACCAGGCACGACGCCGCCCAGAGCGTGCGCGCCGGTTTCCGCGCCAGCGAGCTTTCCGACCTCTGGAGCGCCGCCGGCGGCATCCCGCTCGAGGAGCGGCGCGCCGGGCTTTTCTCGCACGTCTTTGCCGGCGAAGCGCGGATGCCGGCCAGGAATGCGGCATGAAGCGGCCATCCACCCATGATGCGATCGTCATCGGCGGCGGTCCGGCCGGCGCTTCGGCGGCGTTGGCGCTCGCCCGGCGCGGATGGGCCGTCGCGATCGTGGAGAAGAGCCCGTTTCCGCGCCGCAAGGTGTGCGGCGAATACATCTCGGCAAGCAATCTCGCGCTTCTCGACCGGCTGGAGATCGGCGATGCCTGGCGCGCCGAGGCCGGTCCCGAAATCCGCCGGGTCGGCCTGTTTTCCGGCGACACCACAATCGAGGCCCCGATGCCGGGCGCGCGATCCGGGCCGGCGAGAGACGGCTTCGGCCGCGCGCTCGGCCGCGACATTTTGGACACCTTGCTGCTCGACGCGGCATGCTCGGCCGGCGCTGAAGTCTTCCAGCCTTGCCGCGCCGTCGCCATCGAAGGCGATGGCGACGGACAGGCCGTACGGATCCAGCCGACAGGCGGCAAGGCCGGCGACGAGGCGACGATCCTGCGGGCGCCGGTGGTCGTTGCCGCGCACGGCTCGTGGGAGCCGGGGCCGCTGCCAAGCCAGCTCGGAAAGGTCAATCGCCACTCGGACCTGCTCGGCTTCAAGGCGCATTTCACCAATTCGTCGCTGCCCTCCGATCTGATGCCGCTGCTGACGTTCCCTGGCGGCTATGGCGGCATGGTCCTTGCCGACCATGGCCGCATGTCGGTCTCCTGCTGCATAAGGCGCGATAGGCTGGCCCGGCTGCGCGGCAGCCTTGCCGCCGAACGTGGCGGCCATGTCTCGGCGGCCGAAGCCGTCGGGCATCACATCATGGCGACATGCCGGGGAGCGCGGGATGCCCTGGAGCAAGCCCGCCTCGACGGTCCGTGGCTTGCCGCCGGCCCGATCCGGCCAGGCATCCGCGCCGGCTACGAAAAGGGCATCTTCCGCGTCGGCAACGTCGCCGGCGAGTCGCATCCGATCATCGCCGAGGGCATATCGATGGCGCTTCAGTCCGGCTGGCTTCTGGCGGAGGAGCTCGGCAGGGCGGCCGGAGGGAAGGCGGGGCGAGAGGCAGCCGGGAGGCGCTACGAAGCGGACTGGCGAGGACTGTTCTCGACGCGTGTCCTTGCCGCTGAAGCGATTGCCCGCATGGCGCTCGGCCCCGGCGGCGCCGCGCTGATGGAGGCGGTCGTCCGTAACTTTCCGCGGACACTGACCCTGGGAGCGCGGCTAAGCGGCAAGACGAAAACGGTCCCCGGTTTGGCCGTTTCAGGCCTGGCTCGATAACCTGCCTCAGGCCACAGTCAAGATCACATGTGCCTGAATCTTGGCGGCGACTTCGCCGCTGCCGTGCCGGTCCGCAATCGCGGATGTGGCGTAATCCGTCGCTGCCTCCAGTCCTGCCGGATCCCTGGCCTGGATTTCGTTGCGAAGCAGGCTTCCCTGGCAATAGGCGACGGCAGGAACGCGCGGCGAGGACGCGCGGCTTTGCGCTGCTCGCGTCTCGATCTCCACCTGGGAGAAACCCGCTGCTTCCAGCTCGCTGCGGATCAAGTCCTTGTCGTGGTAGCCATGCGGCGTGCGTGCCAGAAAGCGCGGCGGGTCGTTCGGAAAGATCCTTGCGAGCGCATTCGTCACGTCATCGGCGAAAATATTCTCCTCGATGCGGTCCCATACGCTGAACAGAAAGCGCCCTCCGGGCTTGAGAACGCGCTTTGCCTCGCGATAGGCAGTCGAGCGGTCGGGAAAGAACATCGCGCCGAACTGGCAGCAGACGACATCGAAGGCCGCATCCTCGAACGGCAGCGCCAGCGCATCCGCTTGGCGCCATGTGATGCGGCGGTCGGGACCTTGCCGCGAAGCGGCATGGTCGAGCATCGGCTGGTTGAGGTCGGTCACGATATAGGTGGCGCCGGGAGACAGTCTTGGCGCCAACGCGCGGGTGACGACCCCGGTGCCCGCGGCGGTTTCGAGGACGGCACCGGGCGATAGCGACGCTGCCCGTCGCGCAAGATCGGCGGCGTACGGCTCGAAAATCAACGGCACCATGTGGCGGTCGTAGTTTTCCGGGATCGAGCCGGCGAAGACCTTGTCCGTTTCCAGCATTGCCGTCACCCACAGTTCCGTCTGGTCCGCAAGGGTAGCATACAAAGTTTGTTCTGGCTCGGTTTCGACCGAGAGGCGGCCAACGGCATATGCGGCTATGTCGGCTGCCGCGGGTTGATGGAACATTCCGGTGCACCCGGAGTTCGCTATGTATCCGGCTTTCGCCGCCAAGCCTGCGATGAGTTGTGATGTGGCCCGAGGGCGGCGCTCGCCACGCCTGCGGGAGGCATTACGATGGCTGACCATACGATTCCCCACAATCCGCACAGCACGGCAAGCATTGCCGGCCATCCCGTCCATGCAATGCTGATACCGTTCCCGATCGCCTTCTTCGTCGCGACCTTCGTTTGCGACCTCGTCTTCTGGCGAACCGGCAATCCGGCCTGGGTCGCGCCGTCGCTCTGGCTCCTCGGGGCCGGTCTGATCATGGCCGCGCTGGCCGCTCTTGCCGGCCTGACCGACATACTGGGCGACGCTCAGATCCGTAATCTTCGGGATGTATGGCTTCACGCCGGCGGCAACGTGATTGTCGTCCTGATCGAGCTCTACAACTGGTACTTTCGATATGTCCACGGAGAAGCGGCGGTGGTGCCGGTCGGACTGGTCCTGTCGCTAATCGTCGTCCTCATCCTTCTGTTCACCGGCTGGAAGGGCTGGGGAATGGTCTACCGGCATCACGTCGGCGTCGCCGACGGACCGGCTGAAATGCACTGAATGCCGGACGCCTGACGACGTTTGAAGCTGCTCCAGGGAACTGCGTAAAAACAAACAGTTAGGCTGGATAAGCGATTCAAAGGCTGAACGGGCTCAGGCTCTTCCGGCTGACAAGTTGCGGGGCGGCTTGAAATTCGATCTTCGATCACAAAGGAATCGCTACGCCACCGCGAAGAGTGTAAAATGCCTTGTCGTCCGCACCGAGCCAAGGCACACGGAAGAGTAGATCATGCTTTCGCCCATCTGCGGGGGAGGAAGCGTGATGGCTTTCACCAAACACAGCGGCGTATTCACGCCGATCGAGCTGGAACTTCTTCAAAGGGTATTCGACCAGTTGTGCGACGAGCGCCGTCTGGCCCTTAAAGACGGGGACCAAAGACAACAGCTTGCCTGCGAAGTCATAGAAGCTTTCCAGAACGGCTTCACCGCCGAAGCGGAGTTATGGCAGTCGCTTTCGAAGCGCCACTCGGCCAGAGCGTGAAGCGACCTGGCCAGTAGTCTGTCATTGATTTTCGGCACGCGCCGAAACATGCCATCCGGCAGCGCGGGCTCGCGTTGCGTCCCGCTCGCGAAGGGATGTCGCATCTCGCCGCGCCGGGCTGTTCCTGCCGCTTTTTAACCTCAATCCATCTGTAGCCGGCGATTGCCCGAAAGGGCAAAATCCTTGTGTTTGCTTGACTCGGCCCGCAAAAACGGGCAGCAAAAGCAGGCGAGGGAGAGCATTTTTACCGTGGCGGAGACCATGGAGGGCTCTTTTTTCGTATGGACCGTCGCCACAGTGGCGATTGGTGGAGGGATTGGTTAACCATCTTTGTCCATCTTTTGAATCAATCGGCAACAGACGCGTGAAGGTGCAGGGGGCACCAGGCGAACTGTGATCGTGACGGGTGCCAGGTCCGCAAACCGGCATGCCGATTGAGAGTGGTCGTATGGCGTTTTTGCGTTTGAAGAACCGGGGTGACACTCCTGAAGAGGGGGTAACTTCGAAAAAATCTGGTGGTCATCGTTGGGTTCTGGTGCCTGCTGTCGGCGCCGCCCTTGCCCTGTGGTCGGTGGCGACCATGGCCGGCCTCTACTCGGTGAGCACCTCTCTCACCGCTGCTTCCAACGGATTGCCGCAGAGCCTGCTTGCGCCGCGCAACATCGCGCTCGCCGACCAGCGCCGCAAGCTCGCCAATGCCTGGGCGCCGCGCCTGGCCGCGACGGGCCCCTACAAGACGGGTTCGCTCACCGGCGGCTGCGATGCCGGCTGCCTCGGCCTCGCCACCAGCTTCGCGCACGCCACCCCGACTCCCACCACCCTGGTTAACGACGGCAAGGCGGCGCGCTTGAAGCCGGCGGCGCCGGACAGCGTCGCGTTTGAAAAGCTCAGAGTTGCGCGTGAGGAGGCCGTGAAGGTAGCCTCCGCCGCGGACGTCGCCGACCGTTTCGACAGCGTCGTCAAGCGCGCCGGGCTTTCGCCGCAGAAACTTGCCGATGCCTTCCAGCGCGCCGAGCGCGCGCCTTTCCTGCTTGCGAGCCTGCCGGCGGCGAACCGCTTCGGCGGCGCGGCTGAGACCGGCCCGGCCCGGACCGATCCAACCCAGCCCGACCTGGCCGAGAGCGGCCCGGCCGAGGCACGCTTCGGCTCAAATCAGGTCGACGTCCAGCGTGCGTCCGAATTGGCGCTGGCGCTGGCCAATGTCATGCCTGAGGAGACGGCTGACGTGCCGACCGCCGTCGCGCTCGCCAACGGTGGTGCGCCGGACCTTACGGCCGACGCCCCCTACGACGCCGGAAACCAGGGCGACGCCGGAAAACAGGGCGAAGTGCAGGTCGCCTCGCTGCCGCCGCAGGATGAATTGCCAGACAGCATCGCCGTGCCCGGCCTGAGGCCGCGCGCCACGCTCGAGCGCGCAACGGAGGCGCCCGAACAGAATGCCGCGCGGAAGCCGGAGCCGGCCAAGCCGCAGGCAACCCAGGCGGCAAAGCCCCAAGCTACCAAGCCGGAGCCTGCCAGCTCGGAGCCTGCCGCTGTCGATACCGCGGAAGGCCCGCAGTCACCGCGTTCGCTGAGGAGTTCCGAACAGGCGCTTCCGGGCGTGCAGGGCTCGAAACCGATCAATGCCGGGCCGGCCAAGCGCGGCAAGGCGCAGCCCTCCGAGATGCTCGCCTATGCCAAGCCGGACACGCCCGAGCGCGGCGGCCTCGGCAGGGCTTTCGGGAGCCTGTTCAATTCGCCTTCGACGGGCAATGGCGTCGCCGTCTACGACATCTCGGCGGCGACGGTCTACATGCCCGACGGCTCGAAGCTCGAGGCGCATTCCGGGTATGGCTCGATGGTCGACCAGCCGCGCTTCGTCAACCGCAAGAATGTCGGCCCGACGCCGCCCGACACCTACAATCTGTCGATGCGTGAATCGCGCTTCCACGGCGTCGAGGCGATCCGGCTGACGCCGACCAGCGGCAACAACAAATATAACCGCAACGGCCTGCTCGCCCACACCTACATGCTGCGAGGCGGCCGCGCCGAATCCAATGGCTGCGTCGTCTTCAAGGACTATCAGCGCTTCCTGTCCGCCTACAAGAAAGGCAAGATCAAGCGCCTCGTCGTCGTCCCGCGGCTCACCAGGTCGCCCACCCAGGTCGCCCAGGAAGGGCGCCAGGGCTGATCAGGATTTCACGACGTTTGGATCAGCTGAAGCCTCCCGAACGTCATCAATCCTAGGGTCTGTGCCGGGTCGCGTCAGTCCTTGATCCGCTCCGGGATCACGAAACGCCCATCGCGATCGTCATCCTCGGGCGGAGCAAGGAGCGTAGCGACGCGGCGCAGACCCGAGGATCCATTCCGTGAAATACGAGCGCTGCAACGGTGCAGAATTCTGTTCCGCTCGCACCCTTCGATTAAGGTAATGGCGTGGATCCCAGGGTCTCCGCGACGGAGCTTCGCTCCTGCTTCGCCCTGGGATGACGAGGTTGAGAGGCTTCAGCTAATCCCCAGCGCTTGCGCTGACCCTCCGACAAGCCTGCAATATTCAAGATCCTGCGCTAGCGAACTGGTCGCCATCGCCTGCTTCTGCTTGGCCAAATGGTCCATGCCACGGTCGGCGCACCGAACACGCGCGACAGTGAGATCATCGACTTGCGGGGATTGCGAGCGCAAAGGAATATCCGCCGCTCCCAGGAAATAGATATGGCGCACCCCGGGCTTGCGGCAAGACCCCGGGCATACCGTATGTACGCTGCCCTTGGCCTGAATTTTAGGAAAGGGAATTCCCGAATGCGGATTTTGTTGTCGACTTACGGCTCGCGCGGCGACGTCGAGCCGGTGGTGGCGCTTGGCTCGCGACTGCAGGCGCTCGGCGCCGAGGTGCGGGTGAGCGTCCCCGGTGATAAGGAATTTGCCGCGCTGTGCGCCCGCGCCGGCGTGCCGCTGGCGCCGGCCTTCGCGCCGGTGCGTGAATGGACAAAGGAGATGATGCGGCGCAGGAGATCGGCGTCGCCCGAGGGCCGGGCCGAGCTTATCTCCGGCCAGGCGGCCGAGATCGTCGCCAGGCAATACGATACGCTCATGGCGGCCGCCGAAGGCTGCGATGCAGTGGTGGCGTGCGGCCTTTTTCCTTCCTGCGCCGCGGCGCGGCTGGTCGCCGAGCAGCGGGGC
Organism: Mesorhizobium sp. WSM4906; assembly: GCF_029674625.1. Taxonomy (NCBI): domain Bacteria; kingdom Pseudomonadati; phylum Pseudomonadota; class Alphaproteobacteria; order Hyphomicrobiales; family Phyllobacteriaceae; genus Mesorhizobium; species Mesorhizobium sp. WSM4906. The sequence continues at coordinate 5,291,617 of NZ_CP121355.1, read as the reverse complement.
ATCCGCTACATCCTTGGCACCTTTTGTCCGATCTGGCTCCCGTCGGCGCACAACCGGCCCTTTGAATATCCCGGACATCCGCTTCCTGCTGGCGTGACCGACAACATGGCGCTCTGGAACCATGATATCCGGACCAAGAACGCGCTGTTCGGCGGCGCGATCAACAGCCACCGCGCGTCGCTCGGGCTGCCTCCGTTGGACAACGTCCGCGACTATGTCTACGGCGATCCCGTCCTGCTTGCCTGCGACCCGACGCTCGGGCCCTGGCTGCCCTCGGACCTGATCGGCGTCCTGCAGACCGGCGCCTGGATCTTGGCCGACGAACGGCCGCTTCCCGACGGGCTGGAGGCGTTCCTCGAAGCCGGCGCGCCGCCGGTCTATGTCGGCTTCGGCTCCATTGCGGTCGCGAGCGAAGCCGGACGCGCGGCCATCGAGGCGATCCGCGCCAAGGGCCGGCGCACGGTCATCGCGCATGGCTGGGCAGAGCTCGGCCCGATCGACGAGCGCGACGATTGCTTCGCCGTCGGCGATGTCAACCAGCAGGCGCTGTTTGGCCGGCTGGCGGCGGTCATCCATCACGGCGGCGCCGGCACGACCGTCGCCGCGGCGCGGGCAGGGGCGCCGCAGGTGGTGGTGCCCCAGATCGGCGACCAGCCCTATTGGGGGCGGCGGGTGGTTGAGCTCGGCATAGGCGCAGCGCATGACGGCCCGACGCCAACAGCGGAGTCATTGTCCGAGGCGCTGGAGACGGCGCTGGCGCCCGAGACCCGTGTCCGGGCAGGCGCGGCCGCTCACTTGATCCGCCCTGACGGCGCGGCGGTGGCGGCAAAGTTGCTGATTGAAGCATTGAGTGGCGGGTGATTTCACTGCGTCAGTTCCGCCAGCGCCCTTTGCAGCGGCGCCGGCGAGACCTGGATCGGGCCGGAGAAGGGCGTGTCCATGTCCATGATCAGATAGATCGCCGCGGCCACCAACGCCCCGGAAATGAGGCAAGTGCAGACGACGGTGGCGTTGCGCGGTGCCCGGAAGCCGAAGCTGGCGAAGATCAGTGTCAGCCAGGCGACGAGCAAGGCGATCAGCGGCGCGGGGATGGCGCCCTCGGACTGCTCGGCCAGCATCCAGCGTTGCTCGATCACCTTCCGCAGCTGCTGTGTCGCGGCCTGCTGCGCGGCGGTCTGCTTGGCGTCCGCGGGGGTCAAGCCCGCCAGGATATCGCCGACCTGATTGAGCAGCAGCTCCGACAGCTTGTTCGGGACGACGGTCGTGTCGTTGTCGGCGGCGGAAGTATCGACGACGCGCTGGACATAGGCGGTGAGCGATTGCCGGGCGCTGTCCGTCTCCGGTCCGTACTGTCGGAGCGTTCGGTCAAGCAGGATGAGATCGGTGGCGAAGGCGTGGACATTGCCGTCGATGGCCTCGAACGTGTTCTTGGCCGAATTGATCATCAGGCCGAGCACCAGCGACGACATCACCACGAAGAGGTTCGCGGCAAGTCGCACCACGGCGCTGGTGTCGTCCTGGCGGTGGTGGGCGGGGAAGCGCTCGTGCACCATCAGGCTGACCAGCGAGGCCCCGGCCAGACAAGCAAAGATCGCTGTCCCTACAAGCACTTCGCCCATTGCCAATATTGCGCACGGCAAAGGCCGCTTGCCAATTGGCGGTGTGAATTCGTCATTCTAGGGCGAAGCGGAGCGCAGACCCTAGAATCCATGCCATTACATATGAACGTCGCTCCGGTGCAGAACGATCCTTTGTTCTGCACCGCTCTGCTCTTCGGCAGCGGTCACGGCATGGATTCTAGGGTCTGCGCGCGTCGCTTCGCTCCTTGCTCCGCCCTAGAATGATGAACTTGCGAGGCCGGGGCGCAAGCGCGGCGCTCGAAACACCCTTCCAATACAGCCCTAAGCCTTTATGAATGACCGCCGGGGCGGCTCCACCCTCAAAAATCATGCACGAGGAAACCATGACAATACGCGCTGTCGTCTGGGGCGAGAACATCCATGAGCGAACCAACGAGGTGGTAGCCTCCATCTATCCGCAAGGCATGCACACCACCATCGCCAACGCGCTTAACGCCGACAAGGCGATCTCCGCATCGACCGCGACGCTGGAGCAACCGGAGCACGGCCTGCCGGAATCCCGCCTTGCCGAGACCGACGTGCTCGTCTGGTGGGGCCATAAGGACCACGGCGCGGTGGCCGATGAGGTGGTCGAGCGCGTCGCCCGCCGCGTCTTTGAAGGCATGGGGCTGATCGTGCTTCATTCCGGCCATTTCTCGAAAATCTTCAAGCGGCTGATGGGTACGCCCTGCACGCTGAAATGGCGCGAGGCCGGCGAGCGCGAGCGGCTTTGGGTGACGAGCCCCAGCCATCCGATCGCCGAAGGCATCGGCGAGTATTTCGAGCTCGAGAACGAGGAGATGTATGGCGAGCAGTTCGCCGTTCCCGAGCCGCTGGAGACGGTCTTCATCTCATGGTTCCAGGGCGGCGAGGTGTTCCGCTCGGGCCTGACCTACCGGCGCGGCGCCGGCAATGTCTTCTACTTCCGGCCTGGTCACGAGACCTATCCGACCTATCACGACGCCACCGTGCACAAGGTGCTGCGCAACGCGGTGAAGTGGGCGCATAACCCGCAAAGCTCGAAGCCGGCCATCCTCGACGCGCCGAACGTGCCGGTCGAGAAGGCGCTGGAGCCGATCGTCGAGCGTGGCGGCAAGCTGCACGCATCCGGCGAGGCCGGTTTCCGCTAGAAGCACTCGGGAATTGCGCGACGACGAGGCTTAGGCCACATTGCGCCGCATCATTTGAATCGAACCAATTTGCTCGGAGTGCAAGAAAATGCGGCTTTTGATACTTGGTACCGGCTGGATGGCGCAGGAACATGCCCGCCGCTTCAGCGCCATCGAGGGCGTCGACATCGTCGGCGCCGTCGATGTCGATCCGGCCCGCGTCGGCGAATTCGCCGACAATTACAACATCCCGAAGCGCCTGACCTCGCTGGAGGCGGCGCTCGACTGGGGCGATTTCGACGCCGTCGCCAATGTCACGCCCGACCGCATCCACCACCCAACCACCATGGCGCTGATCGCCGCCGGCAAGCCGGTGCTGTGCGAAAAGCCGCTGGCCGAGAATTTCGGCAAGGCGAGCGAGATGGCCGATGCCGCGGAGGCCGCAGGCATCGTCAACATGGTCAACCTCACCTATCGCAACGTGGCGCCGCTGCAGAAGGCGCGGAAGATGGTGCAGGCGGGTGAGATCGGCACGGTGCGCCATGTCGAGGCGTCCTATTTGCAGAGCTGGCTGGTGTCGAAATTCTGGGGCGACTGGCGCACCGATCCGAAATGGCTGTGGCGGCTGTCGCGCGGCCATGGCTCCAACGGCGTGCTCGGCGACGTCGGCATCCATATCCTCGATTTCGCCAGCTATGGCGCGGCGCTCGACATCGACCATGTCTTCTGCCGGCTGCGCGCCTTCGACAAGGCGCCGGACAACCGCATCGGCGAATATCAGCTCGACGCAAATGACAGCTTCGCCATGACGCTCGACTTCGCCAACGGCGCCTTCGGCGTCGTGCACGCCAGCCGCTGGGCGACCGGTCATCTGAACGAGCTCAGGCTGCGCGCCTATGGCGACAAGGGCGGCATCGAGGTGGTGCACAATCTCAACGGCTCGCTGCTCAAGGCCTGCGTCGGCGAGAATGTCGAGAACGCCAAATGGGAAGAACTCGATGCCGGCACCGTGCCGACCAACTACCAGCGCTTCGTCGATGCCGTTGGCAGCGGCGTGCAGACCGAGCCGAACTTCCGCCACGCCGCGGGCTTGCAGAAGGTGCTGGATCTCGCCGTGGTGTCCGACGAGAAGCGCGCCGAGCTGAGGGCCAACGCGGACACGCAGTGAGATTTCGCAGGGGATGCACACATTTCCAAGCGGCTGGTCTTTGGCGATAGCGTGCATGGCGGCTTGGCGCATGCATTGTCTGATATAGCGCTGGTCGACCCCCACTCCGTCTCGGCTTCGCCGAGCCACCTCTCCCCCGATCGACGGGGTAGAGGAAAGGCGCCAGGCTTTTTGCCGTCAACGCTCGTCCAGCAACGCTCCCCTTCCTTTCCCTCCGGAGGGGGGAAAGGTGGCGCTGCGAAGCAGCGACGGATTGGGGGAACCACGTGGCAATCAAGCCTCGGCCCGATCAGTCACGCCAGTCACAGAAGATGTGCATAGCGTAGCCCAAGTGGGGGAGATGGCCGGCAGGCCAGAGGGGGGCGCTGTCCCGCTGGCCTAACCAGCTACCTTCACCGCGAGCGATAAATCCCCACCGCCGCCGCCACCAGCGCCACATTGCTGTCGGCACGCTGCCGTCCGGCAGCTCCTTGCCATCCTCCAACCCAACGCGGGTCGAAAATTTCCGCAGCGCCGCCCGCTGAACAAAAGGCCACACGGTGGCGTTCTCGCCATGCAGCAGGATCGAGCGGTGGATGCCCTCGCGCTGCAGCACCTTTTCGATGCCGTTGGCGACGGCAAAGGCCTCGTCCAGCGTCTGCTCGGAAATCTCGATCAGCACCCGCAGCACCCGGCGGCCGTGATCGAGGCTGGCGAGCCTGAGCGCGTCGCCGATCGAGGCCAGCCCGGCCTCGATACCGACGCCGCGCTCGCGCAGGGCCTCCATCACCTCGGGCGCCGCCGCCTCGCTGAGATTGACTGAGGCATAGTCGGGCAACTCGTGCCAGGCGGCGATAGCCGCGAGCGTGCGCCTGTCGTCCTTTTCGATCCAGGCGCCGGTGGAGACGCCGATCAGCGTGCCCGGACAGGCACGGCGCAGCGCCGCCACCGTCCGGTCCATCGCTTCCGGGGCGAGGCTTTCCTGGCGGTCGGCGCCGCGCGCGTGGACATGGAGTTCGGCTGCGCCTGCAGCGACCGAGGCGGCGCCGTCACGCGCCATGGCGTCCGGGTCGAGCGGCAGGGCAGGATGGAAATCGGCGGCGCGGGCGCCGTTGATGCAGGCCTGGACGATCATGGCGGCGATCCTGTTGCAAATGCGAATCTAGCGCAGGCAGGGCGAAGCGGAAACGGCGGATAATGAGCTTGCTGACAGAGTCGGTTATTTCAGCGCCGCGATCCTTCGCGCCCCCTCTGTCCTGCCGGACATCTCCCCCCTTGTGGGACCACAAGGGGGGAGATCGGATGACGCAGGTCTTCGCCAATCTCCCGGCGTTGAAGAAGCGGCGCCGTCGCGGGAACTGCCAATCTCCCCCCAAGTGGGGGAGATGTCCGGCAGGACAGAGGGGGGCGCCGTAGAGCGCGGACGAGGCAGATTGTCTCGCAATCTCAGCTCGCCGCCTTCCTGCCGAGCAAAACCCCCATCGCCGCCAAACTTCCGATCAGCACCGACAGCACCCCTGCCGGCAACTCCGTCGGAGCAAACACAACGCGGCCGGTCCAGTCGGCGAACACCACCAGCGCCGCCCCTGCTATCGCCGAGCCGAACAATTGCGGCCCGGCGCGGCGCAGGCCCATCAGCCCGGCCAGATGCGGCGCGAGCAGCCCGACGAAGCTCATCGGGCCGACGACCAGCGCCGCGGCCGCCGTCGCGATCGCCGCCAGCACCAGCACCGCCAGTCGCGCGGCGCTAAGCGGAACGCCGAGGCCGGTCGCGACGCCGGCGCCGAGCGGCAGGATCTCCAGCCAGCGGCAGGCAAGCGCCGAGAGCGCCAGCCCGGCGAGGCCGACCAGGAGCACGACGATCGCGAAGTCGGGTTCCACCCAATAAGTCGAGCCGCTCAGCCAGGCGAGCACCTGGCCGGAGCGCGGATCGCCAAGTGCGAGAAACAGCAGGCTCGAAGCGTCGAGCAGGGCGGTGATGGCGATGCCGGTCAACAGCAGCCGTTCCGGCGTGAAGCCGCGGTCGAGGCCGAGCAGCAGTATGGTGCCGGTGACGACAAGCGCGCCGACCGTCGCGCCGAAGAGCTGCAGCCCGGCGCCGGCATCGGCAAAGATGAGCAGCACCGCGATCAACCCCATGGCGACGCCGCCGCCGATGCCGAGGATTTCCGGGCTCGCCATCGGGTTGGCGAACAGGCGCTGGACGAGGCAGCCGGCGACGCCGAGCCCAAGCCCCGACCCGCAGGCGGCGACGACGCGTGGCAGGCGCCAGGCAAACGCCTCCGGATGGAGACCGAAGCCATCGGGTGCGCGGCCAAGAAGGAAGGCAAGAGCAAGCGCAAGGGCGAGCAGGATGGCCAAGCCGGCAAGCACGACCATCGGCCGCCCTGCGCTGCCGCCGCCGAGACGAGTGACGATCCTGCCGCCTGTCTCCAGCATCAGGCGCGGCACCCGTCTCAGCAAGAAGATCAGCATTGGCGCGCCGATCAGCGCGGTGACGGCGCCGGTGGGCAGGTTCGCCGCCTGGTCGGGCGGCAGGCGCTGGATGAGCTGGTCGACGAGGAGCACCAGGCCGGCACCGGCCAGCGGCGCGGCGACGAGTCGCTCGCCGAGTTTTTCCGCGCCGAGCACACGCGCCAGATGCGGCGCCGCCAGCCCGACGAAGCCGATGATGCCGACGGCGGCCGCCACGCTTGCCGACAGCAGCACGGCGGTGGCAAGCAGCAGCGGCTTCGAGAGCTTCGACAGGCCGAGGCTTTTTGCCTGCTGCTCGCCGAAACCGAGGATCAGCAGGGGTCGCGCCAGGGCGGCGGTGACGATCGCGCCGACAGCGACGCGCAGCGCCAGTTGCTCGACGCCGGTCCAGCCGTCCTCGACCAGCGAGCCGGCGCCCCAGATGAACATCGAGGCGAGATATTGCTGGTTGAGCAGCATCAAGAGGCTGGAGACCGAGCCGAGCGCGAAGCTGACGACGAAGCCTGAGAGGATCAGCGTCGTCGGATCGGCGCGGCGCCGCCAGCCGATCGCCGCGATCAGCCCCCAGGCCGTGAGGGCGCCGGCAATCGCGAGCGGCTCGGGTTGAGCGGCATGCAAGGCGGGCGCGGCAAGCACGCCGACGGTCAGCGCCAGATGCGCGCCGGCATTGACGCCGAGCGTCTCGGGCGCGGCGAGCGGGTTCTGCAGCGCCTGCTGCATCAGGACGCCGGCCAGGCCGAGGGCCGCGCCCGCCAGCAGGGAAACGGTGAGCCGCGGCCAATAGGCATAGTCGATGAGCAGCGCGCGCACCGCTTCGCTGCCCTGGATATCGGCGATGTTGGTGGCGATCAACCTGGCGGCGAGCAGCAGATAGGCGCCGCCCGCGAAAAGGATCGCCAGCCGGCGGCGGTCACGAAGCATTGCCGCGCTCGAAAAGCTCTGCGTGTTGCAAAAGCTGGTCGGCGAAACGGCCGGCCGAAGGCAGGCCGCCAAAACCCCAGACGCTGGGCACGATCGCATGGCTGCCGGGGGCGAACACCGGCAACTGGCCGAGCAGCCCGTCGCGCGCCTCGAGCTTGGCGCGCACGGCGGGCGGCACCGGCTCGATCACCAGCACGACCGCGTCGCGGATTGCAAACAGCCGGTCGACGCCGGCATTGGCAAAACCCCAGAAATTGCCCGGGCCGGTCCAGGCATTCTTCAGCCCGGCGCGCTTCAGCACATCGTCGAACAGGCTGCCGCGGCAGAACACCCAGGCGTGGCGGTCGTCCTGGAAGTAGAGCACAAGCACCGGCCTGGTCGCTGCCGCGCCGACGGCGTCCTTCAGCTTGGCGATGCGCGCATCGGTGGCGGCAACGAGATCGGTCGCCGCCTGCTCGCGGCCGAGAAGCGCACCGAGCCGCCTCGTGTTCTCCTGCGCATGGCGGTAGGGCTCGAGGTCGTCGGTATAGGTTGCGAGGCTGATGACCGGCGCGATCTTGCCGAGCACCGGCTCGATCGCCGTGAATTGCGGTGTGGACAGGATGACGTCGGGCTTCAGCGCCGCCAGATATTCGAGGCTTGGCGTGGCTCTCAGACCGAGTTCGGCGACATCGGGGGGCAGGGCAGGCGAGCCGACCCAGTCGCGATAGCCAGCGGTTTCGGCAAGCCCGACCGGCGTGACGCCCAGCGCCAGCAGTGTCTCGGCCGTCCCCCAGTCGATGGTCGCAACCCGCTCGGCATGCGCGGGCACGGCTTCATCGGCCACCGCCGGCAGCACCGGCAGCAGCGCGAGCAACGACGCCAAGAGCCTTGCGATCACGAGTGAGTGCCTACCAATCGTCACCATTTATAGCCCATGGTCAGGCTGATCTCGCGGCTCTCTCCGTAGAAGCAGGTGATGTTGCAGGAAGCGACATAGACCTTGTCGAACAGATTGGAGACGTTGAGCGCAGCCTTGAAGTTGTCCTTCTCGTAGCGGATCGCGGCGTCGACCACGGCATAGTCGGGCACCTTCTGCGTGTTGGCGCTGTCGGCAAAGGAGGACCCGACATAGCGTACCCCGCCGCCGATGGTGATGCCCGGCAGGCGGTCGGAGGGAATGGCATAGTCGAGCCAGAGCGAGCCGAACTGTTCCGGCGTGCCGGTCGTCACCTTGCCGATCTCGGCCGGACTGCCTTCCTTGATCTTGAGGTCGTACCAGGTGTAGGCGGCGGTCAGCGTCAGGTCGGGCGTGAGCTGGCCGACGGCTTCGAGCTCGACGCCGCGCGAATTCACCTTACCGATCTGCCGGTTGAACAGCACGCCGTCGCTGGTCACGACATTCTGGCGCGTCAGGTCGAACAGCGAAGCGGTGAGCAGCACATCGCTCAGCCAGGTCGGCTGGTATTTGACGCCGACCTCGTATTGCACCGCCGTTTCGGGCTTGAAGGCCTCCCCGGTGGAGGAATCCTTGCCGGTCAGCAGCAGGAACGAGCGCGAGATCGAGGCATAGGGCGAGATGCCGTTGTCGAAATTGTAGATGGCGCCGGCGCGGCCGCTGAAAGCGTCGCCGGAATAGCTGGCGCGCACGCCGGTCGGGCGGTCGGTGACCGTGGTCTGGGCGTCATCGTAGCGGCCGCTGAAAACCAGGTTCAGGCGGTCGATCGTCATCAGGTCCTGGGCATAAAGGCCGGTCTGGTTCTGCAAGGTGTTCGACTGGTCGTAGCGCGAGGCGACGGGCGGCGCGCCGTTATAGACCGGGTTCAAGACGTCGAGCGGCGGCGCGTCCTCGAAGCCTGACTCGTCATGCAGGTCGAAGCGCTTGTAGTCGAGGCCGAGAAGCAGCGTGTGGTCGATCGAGCCTGTGGACGTCTTCCATTCGACCTGGTTGTCGACGGTGAACAGGCCGAGGTCCGGCTTCGACAGGAAGTTGGCGCGATCGAGCAACGCCGTGGTGGTGGTCGGCGGACTCACCCAGCCTTCGCCATAGACGTTGCGGAAATCGACCTCGAGATGGCCGTAGCGCAGGTTCTGCCTGACCGTCACGTCATTGTCGAAGCGGTGCTCGAACTCGTAGCCGATCATCTGCTGCGAGCGCTCGAACTTGTCGACGCTGGGCTCGCTGGTGAACAGGTCGCGCGGGATTTTTCCAAATGGCGCGTCGACCACGGTGCCGACATAGGGCAAGAAATTCTGGCCGCGCGTCTTCAGCTTCGAGACGTTGGCATAGACGGTAAGGCTGGTGTCCTCGTCCGGCTTCCAGGTCACTTCCGGCATGATGGCGAATTGGTCGTTGTCGGTAAAGTCGACCTGGGTGCCGCCATAATTGCCTGTGGCGATGAAGCGGTAGGCGAGCGTGCCGTCCTTGTTGACGCCCTCGACGTCGAGGCCGGTCCAGACATTGCCGAACTCGTTGACGCCGATCGCGGTCTCGCCGCGGTTCTGGAACGTCGGCCGCTTGGAGACGAGGTTGATGAGACCGCCCGGATTCGAGGCGCCGTAGAGTGCCGACGACGGCCCGCGCAGGACGTCGATGCGGTCGAGGAGGTAAGGATTCACCTTCCAGGTGGCGAAACTGTCGCTCGACTGCAACTGCAGCCCGTCGAGGAAGTAGCTGCTGACCTGCGAGGAGAAGCCTCGGATCAGGAACCAGTCGTTGCGGGTGTCGTTGCCGAAGGTTTCTGAGCGGATACCCGGCGAATAGCGCGTCGCTTCGACGACGCTGCGCGCGGCCTGGTCCTCGATCTGTCGGCTGCCGACCACGCTCACCGCTTGCGGCGTCTTTTCCAGCGGCTGGTCGGATTTGCTGGCGCTGGCGTCCTCCTTGGCCTTGTAGCCGTCGAACCCGGCGCTGCCGGTGCCGGCTTCGCCCTCGATCTGGATCGGCGCCAGCACGTCCTGTTTCTCCTGCGCCAGCACATGTGGCGCACGCAGGAAAGTCGTTGCCAGCAAAAGCCCCGCCAGAACGCGCCGGTTCGTCATCACCCCTGATCCCCATCTCCGATAGCTGCGCGCAGCGCTATTCAAGATGAGTGAAAGAGTCAACTTTTAATTGTCAGGCAAAAGAGGCTACGATCTCCCTACGAGGAGGGAGATCGGCAGTTGCGGCGCGCTACCCCAGATGCTCCGCCCGCAGTTTCTCTTTCATCCGCGCCAGTGCCGGCTCGCCCCCGGCCGCGAGCTCCCTGGCGATCCGGGCGAGATCACCGTCCGCCTTGCGGTATTTGCTGCCCCAGGCACCGAGCGTCGCCAGCACCGGGAGCAGGTCGATGCCCGCTTCCGTCAGCCGGTAGATCGCCTTCAGCCCGTGGCTGGGGTCGTCGCTGCGGGTGAGGATGCCTTCGTCCTGCAGCGTCTGCAGCCGCTCGGCCAGCGTTCGCGACGAGATACCTTCGTCCGACTGCAGGAATTCGCGAAAATGCCGTTTTCCGGCGAAGACAAGGTCGCGGATGATGAGCAGCGTCCAGCGGTCGCCGATAAGCTCGAGCGACAGGCTGATCGGACAGCCGGACCTTTCCTTGGTTGACATAAATTCGGTTCCATTTTTAAATCACTTTACTATTGACATCATTCGTCCCATGCGTCAAACAGTTCCAAAAGTAAATCAATTGGGACATGAGGAGGCCCGGAGATGAAGAAGCTTATCCTGCAGATGCAGATGTCGGTCGACGGCTTCGTCGGCGCGGTTGAAGACCATCGCTGGCAGCTCTGGGATTGGGGCGAGGAGAGCGACTGGGACGACGAGCTGAAGGCGGACTTCAACGCCGTCTTCGACACCGTCGACACCATTCTGCTCAGCCGCAAGATGGCCGAGGATGGCTATGTCGGCCACTGGAGCAATGCGGCGAGGAAGTATCCGCAAGACCGCTTCCACGCCTTCGCCCAGCGCATCGTCGAAGCGCAAAAAGTGGTGCTGAGCGACAGGCTGAAGGCCTCGCGCTGGGAGCGCACACGTGTCGCCGGCGGCGACCTGCCGCGCGAGGTCAATGCGCTGAAAGCGGGCGAGGGCGGCGACATCGCCGTGTTCGGCGGCGCCAGTTTCGCCTCGGCGCTGATCGCCGCCGGGCTGGTCGACGAGTTTCAGCTCTTCATCAATCCGGCGGTGCTGGGCGCCGGCCGCCGCATCTTCGACCAGGGCGGCTTCGCCAGGCTGAAACTGCTCGGGTCCAAAGCCTATGCCTGCGGCATGGTGGTAAGCCGCTACGCGCCGGCCGGCTGAGGGGCATTTCAAGGCGCGCTGCCTGAATCGATCTCGCAGCGTGCCGCTTCAACCGCTTGTTCGCTTTCGCTTTTCCATGGAACGCGGGAATATCTGGCGTTCCGCCTCACTGGTCCCGAAATGGGCCTTGTGCGTCGATATCCCTGCCCCCCGCTTCATCATTCGCTGCTGCCGTGAGCCGCCAGGCCTCATGCGGCGTCAGGCCGATGAGCACGCGGCCGGCAAATTCGGCGGGCTCCTCATTGGCCGTATCAAACACGGCCCAACTGCCGGTCGGTTCCTGTATCGCGACGAATCTCATGCGAGACTCCATCCATGAAGAGCGCCTAATATGACAGGCGTTTCATGTTGATCCTGTGATCTGGCCCACATAGAGGCCCACCTTAGTCCGATATCCTCGATTCGAGGCTGAACGGCAAATTCTGGGCACTGTACCAAGGCGGCGGAGCCTTCGCCGCCTTACTGTCCCGCCTGATCCGCATCCGTCAGCGTGCCGAGGAAAGCGACGATGTCGTCGATCTCGGTGTCGGTCAGCGCCGGCTTGTCGCCGGGTTTTCTGCCGTTGAAGGGCGGGTCCGTGTTGAGGTTTCCCCAGTAGGCTTTTGGCAGGTCGTCGAATTTGTCGACCGTGCCGTCGGCGTTCCTCGGATACCAGCGGCCGGGGTCGCTGTCGCGGCTGGCGTAGAAGGCCACCGCCTCGCGCAGCGTGTGGAAATAGCCGTTGTGGAAGAAGCTCTTGCGCAGCGCCACGTTGCGCAGCGTCGGCGTCTTGAACAGGCCGCAATACTCGCCGTGGCCCTTGAAATCGGTGCGCAACGGGCCGCAGAGACCGAGGTCGAAATAGTTGGGGTCGGCGTTTGCCGGGATCGCCGGGTTGCGCGGCACGGCGATGGCGATCAGGCCGTAATCGGTGAATTGCGGCGGCTCGCCGTCATTGGCGGGCTCGCTGAGATGGCAGCTCGCGCAATTGCCTTTGGTCTCGTCCTCGAACAGCACGCGGCCGCGCAGCTCCTGCGCCGTCAACTGCGCCTTGCCGGCGAGGAAGGCGTCATAGCGGCTGGAATAGGGATAGAAGTCGGCGCTGCTCTGCTCGAAAGTGCCGAGCGCCTCCACCGCGGCGTCGAAGGCGTCCCGCGGGCTGTCGAACACGTCGGCGCCGAACGCCGCCTTGAAGGCCTCGGCATAGGGCGCCTTGCGCAAGCTGGCGGCCACCTGTGCCTCGTCCTTGTTGCCCATCTCGAAAGGCGAAAGCAGCGGGATCCTCGCCTGGTCCTTGCCGTGGTCGGCGCGGCCATCCCAGGTCAGGCCGCCGGTCGGACCGTTGTCGACGCTCTCGTCGCCCTCGTCTTCGGAATCGTAGAAATGCTCGGTGAAGGCCGGCGCCGCCTGCAGGTAGCGCAGCGACGGCACGGCGCGCAGGCCGGGCTGGTCGAGTTTCGGTCCGCCCATCTCGACCGGCGAGGCCGAAGCCGGGCCGAAGGCGCGGTTGGGATCATGGCAAGACGAGCAGGCCTGCTTTCCCGAGGCCGATAGCGACGGGTCGAAGAACATCTGCCGCCCGAGCGCCGTCAGCGCCTCGGCGCGCGCATAGGCCTGCGCGCGCGTCATCGGGCCGGGGTGGACGCTGCCGGACGGGAGGCTGTCGGCCGGCCAGAGGATGGCGCCGGCGAGCGTTGCGAAGGCGACGGAGGTCCAGCGTGTCATGGCTTTGCGTAGGCATGGATTGCTACGGATTGATGACATTTGGGACGTGGTCATTTGCGCGCGTCGAGTTCCTTCGCGCCCCCCTCTGTCCGGCAGGACAGAGGGGGGCGCTGTCCCGCCAGCGTAGCAGGTTCGCTTAATACCCCCGCGCTCCACCACCCCCTGTCACAAAGCTGACAAGCACCCGCCCTAGCGTCGCCTGGTTCCTCCAGCCATTCCCCAGCCACGAGGCATCCCTAAATGATCCGGTCCTTCCTCTCCCTTTGCCTCGCCTCGACGGCGCTGGCGTCGTTCGCCGCTGCTGCCCAGGCGGCTCCTTCCGGCTATGACAAGATCGACACCGTCGTCGTTATCTACGCCGAGAACCGCAGCTTCGATAATCTTTATGGCGGCTTCCCCGGCGCCAATGGCCTCGCCAACGTCTCGGCCGACCAGGCGCGCCAGCTCGACCGTGACGGCAAGCCGCTTTCCGAGCTGCCGCCGGCCTGGGGCGGACTGACAGGCAAGGGCGTGACCCCGGCGGTGACGGAAGCCCAGACCGCGCATCTCGCCAATGCCGTCTTCGCCATCGACGATCCCAAGGGTTTCAACGAGGGTACCAACGTCATCACGCATGATCTTTGGCACCGCTTCTATCAGGAGCAGATGCAGATCGACGGAGGCAAGAACGACAAGTTCGTCGCCTGGGCCGATTCCGGCGCGCTGGTGATGGGCCATTATGATGGCTCGGTACTGCCGATGTGGGCGGTCGCCAAGAAATACGTGCTCGCCGACAATTTCTTCCAGGGCGCCTTCGGCGGCTCCTTCCTCAATCACTTCATGTTGGCCTGCGGCTGCGCGCCGTCCTACCCGCATGCCGACACCAGCCCGGCGAAGGGCCAGATCGCCGTCGTCGAGCCCGATGGCGTGACGCTGAAGGTGGCCGACAACTCGCCCGCCTCCGCACTTGGCGGCGTGCCGAAATTCGCCAATGACGGCGCGATCACGCCGGACTTCTACGCCGTCAACACCTTGCAGCCGCCATACCAGCCGAGCGCCAACAAACCGGCCGAGGGCGGCGACAAGGCGCTCGCCGATCCGGCGGCGCCGACCACGCTGCCGCCGCAGCATGAGATCACCATCGGCGATCTGCTCTCGCTCAAGGGGATTTCCTGGGCCTGGTATTCCGGTGCCTGGCAGGCGGCGCTCGACGGCAAGAACGCGACGCCGGTGCCGAACTTCCAGTTCCACCACCAGCCCTTCAACTATTTCGTGGCTTACGCGCCGGGCACCGCCGCGCGGACCGAACATCTCAAGGACGGCGGCCTCGACGGCACCGAGTTCATCAAGGCGATCGACGACGGCAAGCTGCCGGCCGTCACCTTCTACAAGCCGCAGGGCAATTTGAACGAGCATGGCGGCTACGCCGACGTGTCGTCCGGCGACAAGCACCTCGCCGATATCGTCGCGCATCTGGAGAAGAGCCCGCAATGGCAGCATATGCTGGTCGTCGTCACCTATGACGAGAATGGCGGCTTCTGGGACCATGTCGCGCCGCCCAAGGCCGACCGCTGGGGCCCGGGCAACCGTGTTCCGGCCTTCATCATCTCGCCCTATGCCAAGATGGGCACGGTCGACCACACGCAGTACGACACGACCTCGATCCTGCGCTTCATCACCGCCCGCTACGACCTGCCGGTACTGCCCGGCCTCGTCGCCCGCGACAAGGCGCTGGCCGCCAACGGCGAGCCGCCGATGGGGGATTTGACGGCGGCGCTTGATCTGACGAAGTGAGGCGTCTTTCCTCGACCCCGCCAAAGGCGGGGAGAGATGGCCGCGCAGCGGACGGAGAGGAGGTTTTCGTAGGGCGTCGGCGTCGACTCCGCAGCGCCGCGCTGCCCCTCATCCGCCCTTCGGGCACCTTCTCCCCGTGAACGCGGAGAAGGCAAGAGCCGCCGCCGGCGCCAAGCCCTTTCTTCCCGTCACTATACGGGGAGAAATGTCCGGCAGGACAATGAGGGGCAGCGCCAAGCTTCGGCGATTGCAGAGATGAATTCCCGTCCGCTATTGATGCTCGACAGATTGGACGAAGGACATTCCATGAGCGAGCTCAAGGTGAGGACCAGAAAAGTCGGCGCGCTCGCCATCCTTCCGCCCGGCGGCCTTCCAACCGTCACGACGCCGACCGGCGGCGCGGTCGATGTGGTGACCGCGGTGAGCGCGCCCGGCTTCAACCCGCTGGACTTGCTCTATGCCTCCCTGGCCGCCTGCATGGTGCTGAGCGCCCGCATCGCCGCAACGCGCCTCGGCGTCGCCGACCGGCTTGGCGAGGTGAGGGCGGAGGTCGGCGGCGAGAAGGCGAAGGACGAACCCTCGCGGGTCGAGACGTTCAACGTCAGGCTGGAGATCGCGGGCGATCTCGACGCGGCCACCAAGCGGCGCATCGTCCAGGATGCCGAGACGATCTGCACCGTCTCCAACACGCTGCGCGGGGCGCCTCAACTTCACACGACGCTCGGGTGACGGCGATGGCGCATCTTTCCCCGATCGACTACGCGACCGCTTCCGCCGAAATCCGTGCCGAGCACGACCGCGAGCTTGCGCTGCGCGGCCGCATGACCAACATGAAGCGCATCCTGCTTCATTCGCCGGCCGCCCACCGCATCTACGCCGAATGGTTCACGCTGCGCGATCTGCTCAGGCCCGCGCTCGACGACCGCGCGATATGGCTGTTTTCGAAGGCGATCGCCGAGACGATGCGCGCCGAGGTCCCGGTCACTTTCTTCCGCCGCGCGCTGATCGATAGCGGCGTCGATCCCGAGGCGATCGAGCCGACCGCCGACGAGGCGCTGCTGATCGCCTTCGGTCGGGCAATCGCCGCCGACGCGAATGCCGTTCCCGATGAAATCTGGGCCGCGCTCAAGGCACGCTACGACGAGACGCTCTTGGTCAACCTCGTCGCCTTCGCCGGCATCATGGTGGCGACCTGCATGTTCACCAATGCAGTGAAGGTGGATCTGGATCAGGAGTTGGAGAGGTATCGCAAACCCTCTCCTTCTCCCCTTGTGGGAGAAGGTGGCTCGGCGCGATCGCGCCGAGACGGATGAGGGGTGTTCCAGCTTGGCGATAAGCGTGAAATCGCCGCCGCCTCACTCCTTCCAGCACCCCTCATCCGACCTCGCTTCGCGAGGCCACCTTCTCCCACAAGGGGAGAAGGAGAGGGCGCCCGGCTCAGCAAGTATCGGGTGGCCGCGGCATTTCCTTCGCCCCATCTTCGGGACAACCAAGCGATGGAGCCAACCCATGACCATCCACTCCCTGAACACCAAGCGTGCCAGCCGCTCCGCCGAATCCCGCGTCGCAGCACAGGACTGGCGCGCTCTGGTTTCCGAGCTCAATGCCCAAGGCTGCGCGGTCATGCCTGGCCTGCTCTCGCCCGAAGAATGCGCCGAAATCGCCTCCCTTTACCCGCACGAAGAACATTTCCGCAGCCATGTGGTGATGGCCAGGCACGGCTTCGGCAAGGGCGAGTACCGCTATTTCCGCTATCCGCTCCCCGATCTGATCGAGGGCCTGCGCACCGCGCTCTATCCGCGGCTAGCCACCGTCGCCAACGACTGGAACGAGAAGATGGGCGCAGCGCTGCGCTACCCCGCCGACCACGCCGCCTTCCTGAAACGCTGCCACGACGAAGGCCAGACCAAGCCGACGCCGCTTTTGCTGCAATACGGCCCCGGCGACTTCAATTGCCTGCATCAGGACCTTTACGGCGCGCTCGCCTTTCCGCTGCAGGTGGCGATCCTCCTGTCCGAACCAGGCGAGGATTTTACCGGCGGCGAATTCGTGCTCACCGAACAGCGTCCGCGCATGCAAAGCCGTGCCGAAGTCGTGCCGCTCAAGCGCGGCGATGCGGTGATTTTCGCGGTTCATAACCGTCCGGTTCAGGGCACCAAGGGACATTATCGGGTAAATCTGCGCCACGGCGTCAGCCGCTTGCGGTCGGGGCAGCGGCATACGGTTGGCATTATCTTCCACGATGCGAAGTAGGGTGCGGCGCCGAAGCGCCAATCTCCCCCCTTGTGGGGGAGATGTCGCCAAAGGCGACAGAGGGGGTCGCCGCGCGTGAAGCGCCAGCGTCTTTCTTGCGGAGACCGAAGGCGTCGGCGCTCTATGTGAGACGACCCCCTCTGGCCTGCCGGCCATCTCCCCCTCAAGGGGGGAGATCAGCTCAACTGCGGCGTTTGCGCTCTTCCCTCCGCACCCTCATTCGCGTATGCCCCGGCCAAATCCCGCCACATCAGCGCATTTACCCGGACCGCCCCATGATCCGTCTCGAAAACATCGGCAAGCAGAACGGCCGACAGATCGTCTTCATCGAAGCCTCGGCCGCCTTGCAGAAGGGCGAGAAGATCGGCCTCGTCGGCCCGAACGGCGCCGGCAAGACGACGCTGTTCCGCATGATCATCGGCGAGGAGCAGCCGGACGAAGGCCAGGTCTCGGTCGATCGCGGCGTCACCATCGGCTATTTCAGCCAAGACGTCGGCGACATGGGCGGGATGAGCGCCGTCGCCGAGGCGATGGAAGGCGCCGGTCCGGTCAGTGCGGTGGCCGCCGAGATGCGCGAGCTCGAGCACGCCATGGGCGACCCCGACCGCGCCGACGAGATGGACCAGATCATCGAGCGCTACGGCGAGTTGCAGCACCGCTTCGAGGAGCTCGACGGCTATGCGCTGGACGGCCGCGCTCGCGAGGTGCTCGACGGCCTCGGCTTCTCCCAGGAAATGATGGACGGCGACGTCGCGAAACTTTCCGGCGGCTGGAAGATGCGCGTCGCGCTCGCCCGCATCCTGCTGATGCGGCCCGACGTCATGCTGCTCGACGAGCCGAGCAACCATCTCGACCTCGAAAGCCTGATCTGGTTGGAGAAATTCCTGAAGGACTATGACGGCGCGCTGCTGATGACCTCGCACGACCGCGAGTTCATGAACCGCATCGTCTCCAAAATCATCGAGATCGACGCCGGTGCGCTGACCTCCTATTCCGGCAATTACGAATTCTATCAGGAGCAGCGGGCGCTGGCCGACAAGCAGCTGCAGGCGCAGTTCGAACGCCAGCAGGCGATGCTCGCCAAGGAGATCGCCTTCATCGAGCGTTTCAAGGCGCGCGCTTCCCATGCAGCGCAAGTGCAGAGCCGGGTCAAGAAGCTCGACAAGATCGACCGCGTCGAGCCGCCGAAGCGCCGCCAGACGGTGGCCTTCGAGTTCCAGCCGGCGCCGCGCTGCGGCGAGGACGTGGCGACGCTGAAGGGCATCCACAAATCCTATGGCAGCCGCTCGATCTATTCAGGCCTCGACTTCCAGATCCGCCGCCGCGAGCGCTGGTGCGTGATGGGCGTCAACGGCGCCGGCAAGTCGACGCTGCTGAAGCTGGTCGCGGGCGCTTCCGAGCCGGACGAGGGGACCGTCGCGCGCGGGCCGAGCGTCAAGATGGGCTATTTCGCCCAGCACGCCATGGAACTGCTCGACGGCGAGCGCACCGTCTTCCAGACGCTGGAGGATAATTTCCCGCAGGCCGGCCAGGCGCCGCTGCGGGCCCTTGCCGGCTGCTTCGGCTTCTCCGGCGACGAGATCGAGAAGAAGTGCCGCGTGCTGTCAGGCGGCGAGAAGGCGCGGCTGGTGATGGCGCTGATGCTGTTCGATCCGCCGAACCTCCTGGTGCTCGACGAGCCGACCAACCACCTCGACATGGCGACCAAGCAGATGCTGATCGAGGCGCTCGCGCAATATGAGGGCACCATGCTCTTCGTCTCGCACGACCGCCATTTCCTGGCCGCGCTGTCGAACCGCGTGCTGGAGCTCACGCCCGACGGCATCCACACCTATGGCGGCGGCTACACGGAGTATGTCGCCCGCACCGGCCAGGAAGCGCCGGGACTGCGCGGGTAGGGGAAGGCCTAGGAGCGACGCGGCCTCTGCCGATGGCAGTCGTCGCCTATCCGGTCGTCATCCTCGGGCTTGACCCCATAGGCGCTAACTTAGCAATCGATGTGCGATGGCGCGTCGTCGTCGGGGTGGTTCGCGCAAGCGGTGGAGCAGCAGGTCGAGGGAGATCAACCTGGTAGGCCCCAGTAATACAGCCATCGAGATGTTGGAGATTGCCAAGGCCACGAGACGCCAGATCGGCAGGGCGGATCGGTTCAGGCGGCCAGGGGGAGAGAGTCCGGCGCCTCGGGATCGAGGGCCGGCAGGTCATCTTCGGCCAGCAGGGCGGCCAGCAGAGCGGTGTTGATCCACAGGCGAGCCAGGTCGGGATCCTTTGCGCGGAGATCTTCCAGACCCACCAGCGACTTCATGCGTTTGAACGCCAGCTCGATCTGCCATCGCAGACGATAGGTCGAGGCGAGCCGCTCAGGCGGCCAGTCATCCGGCGGCAGCGATGTCAACAGCACCAGATAGCCGGCCATCTCGATGCCGGCCTGGCTGGGTTTGTATCTCGCCTTGGCCGCCAAACGGCGCGCCGCTCGTCTGGCCTTCTCAGCCGCCTCGGGCGGCATGGGCAGGATCACCACCCGAGCGGGTATCGCGACCCTGGACTTGCCGTCCTGGACACCCACCGAAAGATCGAGCACGCCCTTCTTGCCCGCTTCACGGCACAGCGCCAAGCGATCCAATAGCCGGCCTTGGCCATCCAGCAGGCGTGGATAGTTTGAAGGGGCACGAACCAGAAAATCAGCCCCTGCCTCGATTACCCGAGCCAGATCGTCGGCCTTGGCGTGGGCACGGTCGGCGATCCGAAGCTCTCCGGCCCTGGCGCCGCGCGACAGCCGCTCGGCTTCATGGCGATCCGTGACCTCCACCGAACAGAGCTTCAGCGTTGCAAGATCGAACACCGTGTGCACCATCCAATAAACCCGCTTGGGACCAGGCGGCGCAACTACCGTGGCGTCCACCGCCATCATCCGCAGGCCTCCGTACAAGCCGGCGAAGGCTTCGGGGCAGCGCTCGGCAAGCAATTCCGAAACCAGGCCGCCCACCCAATCAGCACTGGCCTTCAGACGCTTCAGCATCGCCACGTCCGACATCGACGCCACTCCCCGCTGCTCGGCCCAACCAGCCAGCATCCGAAGCGAGAAGCGACCCAGCACATAGGCAAAACACAGCCGCAGCAGGTCAGCAGCGCTAGCCACCTGCCGTTTGCGCAGCAGCGCCCCAGCCTCCCGCGCGCTGGTCTCCAACTCTTCCGCCGAGCCCAATCGTCCGACCAGCTCGTCCCAATCCAACGCTTGCAGCGAATCGCTCATAACCACGGTGAATCACTCACCACGATCACCGTCAAGCCTAAGTTAGCGCCTATGGGGTCGAGCCCGAGGATCCATGCCGTGACGGTTGCCGAGGAATGCGGCAGGGCAGAATTCTGGACCGCGGCAACGCTCACAGGCTATGGCGTGGATCCTAGGGTCTGCGCTGCGTCGCTACGCTCCTTGCTTCGCCCTCGGACGAAGGTGAGGGGCAGCGCACTCTTCCTGGCGGGAGAGCCGTGGCCGCCAAATCACCCCTTCGCCAACCCGCGCTCGATCAGCCTCGCAAGCCGCGCCGAGAACGCCTTGGCGTCCGCCGGCTTGTCGCCGTCGAGCACGCGCGCCTCGTCATAGAGGAGATGCGCAGCGTCTTCCTTGAAGCTCCGCTCCTCGGCCCCGAGCTTGGCGAGTGCCGCGACCCGCTCGTGCCGCGGGTTGATCTCGAGGACCGGCTTGGCCGCCTTGTCGAGGCGGCCGGCGGCGTTGAGCAGCCGCTCGAACTGGCGGTCGGGGCCGTGCTCCGGCGCGACCAGGCAGACAGCGCTTTCGGTGAGCCGATCGGAGGCCTTCACATCCGAGACCTCGTCTCCCAGCGCCGTCTTCACGAAGGCCAGGAAGGTCGTGATCTCGGACGAGATTTCGGCATCCGGCTTCGAACCGGTGTCGAGCAGGGGGATCTCCGACAGATCGGCGGCACCCTGCGTCACCGACTTCAACGGCTTGCCGTCGAATTCCGGCGCCATCGTCGTCCAGAAACTGTCGACCGGATCAGTCAAAAGCAGTACTTCGATGCCGCGCGCCCGGAACCCTTCGAGCTGCGGCGAGGCCTCTAACCGGGCGCGGTCGTCGCCGGCCATGAAGAAGATCGCCTTCTGCCCTTCCTTCATCGCCGCGACATAGTCGGCCAGGCTGCGCAGGGTTTCGCCGGAGGTGGTGGAGCGGAAGCGGGCAAGCTTCAGCAGTTGCTCGCGCCGCTCGTAATCCTCGTAGAGCCCTTCCTTGAGCACGACGCCGAAATTCTCCCAGATCTTGCTATAAGCCTCGGCATCGTTCTCGGCTGTTTTGGCGAGGTCGCCAAGCACGCGGTTGGTCACGCCCTTGCGGATTGCGGCAAGCAGCGGGCTTTCCTGGATCATCTCGCGCGAGACGTTGAGCGGCAGGTCGGCGGAATCGACCAGGCCGCGCACGAAGCGCAGGTAACGCGGCAGCACGTCGGCATCGTCGGTGATGAAGACGCGCCGCACATAGAGCTTCATGCGGCCCTTGCGGTCCTGGTCGAAAAGATCGAACGGGCGTGAACCCGGCACGAAGGCGAGCACGCTGTATTCCTGCCGGCCCTCGGCGCGGAAATGGATCGTAGCGGCCGGCTCGTCATACTGGCCGGCGACGCTGCGGTAGAAGTCGGTATATTCTTCCGCCTTGATCTCGCTCTTTTGCCGTACCCACAGCGCCGTGCCGTCGGCGATGTCGCGCGGCTCGGCGCCCGGCTTCTCGACAAGCGCGATCGGCACCGGCACGTGGCCGGAGTGCGACTTGGCCAGCCCCTCCAGCCGGTAGGGCGTGGTGTAGGAGGCCGCATCCTCCATCAGATGCAGCACGACGCGCGTGCCGCGTTTCGGCGCCGCGGCAAGCGGCACGGAAGCTATCTCGTAGGTGCCCTTGCCGTCGGACGACCAGCGCCAGGCTTCCTCGCTGCCGGCCAGGCGGCTGATCACGTCGACATGATCGGCCACCATGAAGACCGAGTAGAAGCCGACGCCGAACTGGCCGATCAGTGCCGAGTCTTCGCTCGCCTTTCCGGCCTCGACGCGCTCGATGAAGGCGCGCGTGCCGGAGCGGGCGATGGTGCCCAGCGCCTCGGCCATCTCGTCGCGGCCCATGCCGATGCCGTTGTCCTCGACGGCAAGCTGTTTGTTGTCGGGATCGGCCGAAATGGTGATGCGCGGCTTTGCGTCCTCGCCCAGCAGTTCGGGGCGGGTGATCGCCTCGAAGCGCAGCTTCTCGCAGGCGTCGGCGCCGTTGGAGATCAGCTCGCGCAGGAAGACGTCCCGGTCCGAATAGACCGAATGCACCATCATGTGCAGCAGCCGCGAGACGTCCGCCTCGAATGTCCTGGTTTCCGTCGTCTTCGTATCCGTCGTCATTCAGAATTCCTGCGCTAGTCTTTCTATCCGCCGCGCCTGCACGCGGAGGGTCATCAATCTTTCAGCCGTTGCTGTTTGTACTAAGGGTACCGCCCGCCAGCGCCGCTGGCGCCTGCGAAACTATGTCCGGCACCAGAATATCGTGGCGGCGCGCGAAGGCAACAAGGGTTGCCCTGACCGTTTCCGCGTCGATCTCCCCGGCAATGCCGGCTTTGCAGGCGTTGAGCGCGATCTCATGCGCGCTGTTCCTGTTCGCCGAAGGCCAGTCCTGAAGCAGGGCATGCGCCTCCATCACGGTTTCGAGCCTTACTGGCAAGCCCATGCCGACGAGAATGGTGACAGGTTCTTCAAAGTGGTCGTGGGCCATGGTCCGAACCTCCTTTCGACTGCACCGCCATCGGGCCGGGGCGAAGTCCCCCGGATGCATGGCGACGCGGATAGGGCGACTGCAGCAGCACGATGCCGTGCGATTCCGGATGGTTGAGGATATTGGCCTCGAGGCTTTGAACCGCCGCGGCCGGCCCGGTGTGCGCCACGGCTTTGGATTGGAGCAATCCCGGCGGCGGGAGCGCCTTGTGGGCCTTGACCAGCGCCTCGATCCAGGCGCCAACGGCGAGCGGTATCCGCGCACGGCCGTCGACCCACCGTGCCACTTCGCTTTGCGGATGGTTGAGCTCCTGAGCCAGGTCGACGGCGTCCCACCTCAGCACCTTCATGCATTCACGCAAACGTCCCGCAATCACAGTAACCTCCTTCAGCATGCCCGTATCGAATGCGGTCATCGATGCGGTGCAATTGACGAAGGACCCCGCCTGGCGGGACGAGGCCCAGTTCCTTATTCAGCCCTTAGCGCCTGCCGTCGCCGACACCTGCTGCGCCGCCAGGAACATCAGCGTCGAGGCGGCGGTACGGCGTCTCCAGCCGGCGGCTTCGGCCGCGTCGAGCAATGCAGCAAGCTGCGGCTGCAGGGCGTTTCGGCACTCCGCCTCATAGGCGAGGAACTCGCCCGGCTTATGTGTCGGTGCCGGGACCGGGCCGGTACCGCTCATCGCATCCATGATGGCCTCCCAATCTGTCGCACGAGGCCCGCTCCCGAAGCTGGGTGCGGGCCTTTGGTCAGCGTCTTAGAAGTCCATGCCGGCCCCAGCGGGCATAGCGGGCGCGGCTTCCTTCTTCGGCTTCTCGGCCACCATCGCTTCGGTGGTGACGAGCAGGCCGGCGACCGAGGCGGCGTCCTGCAGCGCGGTGCGCACGACCTTGGCAGGGTCGATGACGCCCTGGCTGTAGAGATCGCCATATTGGCCGGTCTGGGCGTTCCAGCCATAGGCGAAGTCGGTCTTCTCGCGCAGCTTGCCGACAATGATCGAGCCTTCCGCCCCGCTGTTTTCGGCGATCTGGCGAGCGGGAGCCTCAATGGCGCGCCGCACGATGTCGACGCCGTATCTCTGGTCAGGGTTGTCGACGGCCACCGCGTCGAGCGCCTTGGCGGCCCTGAGCAGCGCCACGCCGCCGCCCGGAAGGATGCCTTCCTCGACCGCGGCGCGGGTCGCATGCATGGCATCGTCGACGCGATCCTTGCGCTCCTTGACCTCGACCTCCGTCGAGCCGCCGACGCGGATCACCGCGACGCCACCGGCAAGCTTGGCCAGACGCTCCTGCAGCTTCTCGCGATCGTAGTCCGAGGTGGTCTCCTCGATTTGCGCCTTGATCTGCGTAACGCGACCCTGGATCTCCTCCTTCTTGCCGGCGCCGTCGACGATCGTGGTGTTCTCCTTTTCGACCACTACCTTCTTGGCTCGACCGAGCATTTCCAGCGTGACGTTCTCCAGTTTGATGCCAAGATCCTCGCTGATGGCGGTGCCGCCCGTGAGGATGGCGATGTCTTCCAGCATGGCCTTGCGGCGATCACCGAAGCCCGGAGCCTTGACGGCCGCGACCTTGAGGCCGCCGCGCAGCTTGTTGACCACCAGCGTCGCCAGCGCCTCGCCCTCGACATCCTCTGCGATGATCAGCAGGGGCTTGCCGGACTGCACCACCGCCTCCAGCACCGGGAGCAGGGCCTGCAGATTTGAGAGCTTCTTCTCGTGGATCAGCACATAAGGCTCTTCCAGCTCGACGCGCATCTTGTCCTGATTGGTGATGAAATACGGGCTGAGATAGCCGCGATCGAACTGCATGCCTTCGACGACTTCCAACTCGGTGTCGGCGGTTTTGGCTTCCTCGACGGTGATGACGCCTTCGTTGCCGACCTTCTGCATCGCTTCGGCTAGGAAGCGGCCGATCTCGGCATCGCCATTGGCCGAAATCGTGCCGACCTGGGCGATCTCGTCATTTCTGGTCACCTTGCGGGCGTTGGTCTTCAACTCCTGGACAACAGCCTCGACTGCTTTGTCGATGCCGCGTTTCAGATCCATGGGATTCACGCCCGAGGCAACGGCCTTGGCGCCTTCCTTGACGATCGCCTGGGCGAGAACGGTTGCGGTGGTCGTGCCGTCGCCGGCAATGTCGCTGGTCTTCGATGCAACCTCGCGCACCATCTGCGCGCCCATGTTCTCGAACTTGTCCTCGAGCTCGATTTCCTTCGCGACGGTGACGCCGTCCTTGGTGATGCGTGGGGCGCCGAACGACTTGTCGATGACGACGTTGCGACCTTTGGGGCCGAGGGTCACCTTTACCGCGTCGGCGAGGATGTTGACGCCGCGCAGCATGCGCTCACGGGCGTCGGAATGGAACTTCACTTCCTTGGCAGCCATTGGAACACTCCTTCAGCAGGCAGCTTTCGTTGAC
Organism: Mesorhizobium sp. WSM4906; assembly: GCF_029674625.1. NCBI lineage: Bacteria > Pseudomonadati > Pseudomonadota > Alphaproteobacteria > Hyphomicrobiales > Phyllobacteriaceae > Mesorhizobium > Mesorhizobium sp. WSM4906. The sequence continues at coordinate 5,266,177 of NZ_CP121355.1, read as the reverse complement.
CGGATAGAGTTGGGCCGGCTCAGGCCGCTTTTCCGAGCGCGGATGTCTGTTCGATCACACCCATCACGTCGCTTTCCTTCATGATGAGCAGGTCTTCGCCGTCGAGTTTGATCTCGGTGCCGGTCCACTTACCGAACAGGATGCGGTCGCCGACCTTGACGTCGAGGGCGACGAGCTTGCCGCTTTCGTCGCGGGCGCCGGGACCGACGGCGATGATCTCGCCTTGCTGCGGTTTTTCCTTGGCTGTGTCGGGGATGATGATGCCGCCGGCCGTCTTCTCCTCTGCCTCGACGCGGCGGACCAGAACACGGTCATGCAATGGATGGAACTTCATATCGTTCTCCTTCGGGACAAACAGATTTTGAGAGGTTCCTCCACTCCGGACCGGAAGGACCGGAGCAGGGCTCGCGATCCTTTCGGCATCGCGCGCATGTGGATGTGGTTTTGCCCTTTCTGGTTTTTCAAGAGGCCGCGAAAAAATTTTTAGCACTCACGCCATGCGAGTGCTAATGCCATGAAAACATGAGCCTAATCAGAACGGGTACGGTGCTTCTCCGCTTGAATTTTCCGGAAGGCGGAACAAAATCATTCGAGCGCCCTCTGCGCATTGAAGCTGAAGCTGTCGAAAGGAGTTTTGGAAGACGGAGGACCAGATGAACCGACAGGATGTCTCGCCGATAATCCCTTCTCTTGTTCCCGAAACATGTGACCTTGCGTTGGACCGGCTGCTGTCGCCGGCAAGGCATTTCAAGCACCCCGACGAGGTCGTGAAGGACGACACCCTTGACCTTCAGGAAAAGCGGGCAATCCTGTCGTCCTGGGCTTCGGATGCCTGTGCCGTTGAATCCGTCCCGGCGTTGCGGCTGGCTCCGGGAAGCGATCTGCCGGTCTCCTTCGATCAGATCATGAATGCGCTATGCCAACTGGACGCCGCGGCCGCGCAGTCGACGCGCACGGGTAACCGTCGGCAAATTATTGACCGCCTGGATGCATGACATCTTCTACGATGACTATGCGGCTTTGAGGGCGCTGCGAGGGCGCTGCACTTCTTCGTGCGCGCCGCCCACCATCGCCCTGTAAGACCCTTAGATGGGCTATTGCCATGCATTGAAGGCGGGTCCCGGGCGCAGGTTCTTGGTGCAAAGCTGAACGGCTCAGGCCCCTTGACGCAAGGGAAATCAATTCCCAAATCGATTTTCGCCGGCGCTTGCAATAGGCCGGCAAGGTCAAGGAGCGCCGCGTCCTTGGCGCTCCTCGTATCTATGTTGCTCAATGGAGGATGTAGCTATGAGAAACAGTTTCGACTTCTCTCCCCTGTTCCGGTCGAGCATCGGCTTTGATCGAATGCTGAGTGCGCTCGAGACGGCAAGCCGTATCGAAACCGCCGATAACTGGCCACCCTACGACATCGCTAAGACAAGCGAAGACGACTATCGCATCACCATGGCGGTGGCGGGCTTCAGCCAGGATGAACTGGCCATTACCCAGGAGCAGAATATGCTCATGGTTTCTGGTCAGAAGGCAGGCGAAGACAAAGGTGAGTACCTGCATCGCGGCATTGCCGGCCGCGCGTTTCAGCGCCGCTTCGAGCTTGCCGACCATGTCAAGGTCGTCGGTGCCAGCCTCGTCAACGGCCTGCTCACGATCGATCTCAAGCGCGAGATTCCGGAAGAAATGAAGCCTCGCCGGATCGACATCGCGGCGGACAAGGCAGTGCCGAAAGCCGCGACGAAAAAGGTCGAAGAGAAACAGGCCGCCTGAGGCCTCTTCTCGGCGCTACGTGCGGAGCGCCGGGTGATGTGTCCCGGCGCTTGAGGCATTGTCTTCCGGACGAACGGAAAGGAGGAAAGCAATGAGTGTCCGTGATCTGATTCCCTGGGGCCGAAGCAATGGCAACCAGCTACCGAGTGTCTTTCGTGATGGCGAACGCGATCCGTTCCTGTCGCTGCATCGCGAGGTGAATCGGCTGTTCGACGACGTCTTCCGCGGCTTCGGCCCCGGCATCCCGTCGCTGGGCGGCGTCTCGGCCCTCGGTGGCGGCTGGCCGAGCGTCGAGATCTCCGACAACGAGAAGGAGATCAGGGTGGCGGCCGAAGTGCCAGGCCTGGAGGAGCAGGACATCGAGGTCCTGCTCGATGACGGCGTGCTGACGCTGAAGGGCGAAAAGCGCTCTGAGACGTTGGACAAGGAACGGCAGTTCTCGGAGCGCGTCTATGGTCGCTTCGAGCGTCGCATCCCGCTGGGCTATGAGATCGAAGAAGACAAGATCGATGCTCGCTTCAAGAACGGTGTGCTGACGGTTACGCTGCCCAAGACCGCGAAGGCGCAGTCGCAGGCCAAGCGTATCGAAATCAAGAGCTGATATTACGGCGCGGGGGTTGGACTGATGGCAACAACCCCCGCCATACGGAACGGCCGACGCTGGCGCGGGTGCTGACGACAGCGTGGGATGATTGCCTCTTACGCGAGCCGGTCTGGCACTGCCATGCAACGCGCGTCGATGTCGTTCCGCCGAACGCTGCTCCACTGGAACCACTTACCGCGCTTGGCGCAGATGTCGCTGGCGGAACATCGTGCAAGCCTCTGGAAACCCGCGATAACCTTAATTTCTTCCGTCTTTTGGAGAGGGTTCCCGTACGGAATGCAAAGGGCTAGATTAGCAATTCGTTAATTAATACGGCGGGTGTGAGCGTAAGAGGTGTGCCGTTATGAATTTCAAATCCCTGATCAAGCGGGCCGAAAACGTAGACAAGGAATTTCAGGAGCTTCAGTCGGATCTGGCGGAAGCTTTCGAGGAATGCCTTGCGGCTGACGAACAGACGTCGATTGAGGACGACATGGTCGCCGATCTGGCGCCGGGCGACGAGGATCCTCCGACCGAGAGCCAGCCCGAGGCGGTGGCCTCGCGGCTGACGCCGCATACCCAGACGCGGCTGGCCGCGCTGGAAGCGGTCTCCGGGCTTTTCCGCGACGGACAGGGCCATCTGGAGGAGATCGAGGCGAGGCTGGCGGAAATCGCCACCGCGCATCAGATGACGCGCGACATCCTGAATGTCCTGCATCGCGACGCGCTGCGCGCCAACGAGCTGGAGCTGGCGAACGCCGCTCTGAGCGCCGAGCACAAGACCATGTCGGAACAACTGCTCGACGCCGCCAGGAAGCAGCGCGAACGCGATGGCGCGGCCGAGGCCTGGCAGCAGCGCGAGGCAAGCCTCGTCCAGGACCGGGAGGCGCTGCGCGAGGCGCTTGCGGCGGTGCGGCTCGAACTGGTCGAGATGGGCAACGAGAGCGCCAGGCGCGAGGCGGAGTTCGGCGAGATCGTCAAGACGCTGACGGCCAAGACCGTCGAAGCCGACAAGCGCGCCGCCGAGAACAAGCTGCTGCGCGAAAAGCAGGTCGGGCTTTCGGTCGACCTGGAGCAGGCGCAAAAGCGCGAGGCGGAGGCCCGGCACAAATTCGACGAGTTCTCGGCGACCCACGCCAACGAAACCGCGCGCATTGCCGAGCTGATGGCCCAGATCGGCAGCCACGACAAGGAGGAGGCGCGGCTGCAGAAGTCGCTGGAGGCGACCCAGGCCAAGCTTGCCGAAACGATCGAGGCAGCCCGCATCGCCGAAAGCGATGGCGCGGCCGAGCTGGCGCGGAGCCAGGCGGAGATACGCGGATTGCGTTCCGAGATCCAGGAGCTGCAATCGCGGCTGGAGCAGGCCTCGAACGACAAGACCGAAGCCGCGGCCGAGATGACGAGGCTCAGGGCGCAGTTGAACGATGCCGTGACCGAACGGCAGATCGCGGAGGAACGGCTGGCGGTTCTCAGGAACGAGAGCGAAATGGACAAGAAGAACCTGTCGGTGGTCAGCACCAACCTCTCGCAGCTTTCCCTGCAGCAGGCGTCCGAGCAGATCCAGCTCGATATCCAGAAGCAGGAATGCGAGGATCTGCGCGCCGAGATCGTGACGCTCAATGCCCGCATCCAGGAGTTGCTGCCCTACGAGCGGCTGCACAGGGTGACGGATGCCAGGTCGCGCAAGGACGTCGTGCCCATAACCAACGGCATCATCGCGGAAGCCGCGCGCCCGACCGCGCGGCGCAACAACCGGCGTAGCATGCGTGCCAACGCGAGCTGAAGGCCGGTAAGCCCTTACTTGCCGGCCATATGGTCGGCAAGCTGCTGCGCCTCGGCAAGCAGCGCGGGGAAGGCCGGATCGCCCGGCAGGCGCGCGGCCATGCAGGCGCGATAGTCGCCGTCGCCTTTTTCCCAGGCGGCATTGGCGGAATCATAGGCCTGCTGGTCCTTGAGGTCCGAGCCCTGATAGGTCTCCTGGAATTTCTGGGCGGTCGCGTCCGCCGTGGTCCAAATGGCTTCGCAGGCCGCGATCTTCGGCACGGGCGGTGATGCGGGCGCCTCGGCGATCAGCACGCGGTCGCCCTTGACGACCGCGACGACGACCTGCTGGTCGTAGATGGGCCCGACATCCTGCGTCCAGCTGCCGAGCCGGGCGACGGCGATATCGGCGCCTTCCGGTTTTTTCAGCGGAAAGTCGAGCGTCTTCACGAAGGCGGCATCGGCGCCGATGGCCTGGGTGTAGAAGCCGTCGAGTTTCAACGCGTCGTCGAGGCTGGTGGGCAGCCTGAGGCTTTCATCGTCCCCGTCGGCCTTGGACTGCAGCCAGCGGTCGGCGAGACCCCGCGTCGTCGCCACGATGCTCGGGCCTTCGTCGCTCTGGGCGTACCGCAGCCCGTCGAGCATGCCGAAGCCGATATCGGAGGCGCTCAGGCTTTCCAGATTGATGGTGCCGGTTGCCGGAAAATCCTTGACCGAGAGCGGGCCGAGAATGGCCGAAAGACGCTTTTCGAGATCGGCCTGCGCCTTGGCATTCGCGGCATCGAGCGCTTCCACTTGAGCGTTCGAGCTCTCCAGTGTCGCGATGTCGGAAATCGCCTTGTCGCGCGCGGCGATATAGTCGTCCTCAGGCGAGGCCGCGAAAGCCGTGCCGCCAGCGAGCGCGAACAGAAGCGTCCATATCAACCGCATGATGCAACCCCCGCGCTGCGTTCTACCCAATGACAGACGCACATTTGAAGACAAGATCGGGCCAAAAAAAGACGGCGGGAGCCGACGGCGAAGCTCCCCCCTTGAGGGGGAGATGGCCGCAAAGCGGCCAGAGGGGGTCGCCGCGCGTGGAGCGCCGGCGCCTTCCTTGGTGAGAGGTTGGCGATTTATGTGAGACGACCCCCTCTGTCGCCTTCGGCGACATCTCCCCCTCAAGGGGAGAGATCGATGCCCGTCACCCCTTCCGCTTCTCCACCTCCGCCTTCCTCAGCAGGAACCGCTGGATCTTGCCGCTCGGCGTCTTCGGCAGTTCGGCGACGAACTCGACCTCGCGCGGATAGGAATGCGCCGAGAGCCGCTTCTTGACATGTTGGGCAAGCTCCTCGGCGAGTGCCTCGCTGCCCTTGTAGGCCGGCGCCAGCACCACGAAGGCCTTGACGATCTCGGTGCGCTGCGGGTCGGGCACGCCGACCACCGCCGCCTCGTTCACCGCCGGATGCTCGATCAGCGCGCTCTCCACATCGAAAGGTCCGATGCGGTAGCCGGCCGAGGTGATGACGTCGTCGGCGCGGCCGATGAAGGAAACCGAGCCGTCCGGCTCGTATTCCACCGTGTCGCCCGTGCGATAGTAGCCGCCGGCGATGGCCGGCGTCTCCGCCTGATGGTAGCCGTCGAACCACCGCAGCGGCGACCTGGCGATATCGACCGCCAGCACGCCCGGCTGGTTGGGACCGAGCTCGTTGCCGGCTTCGTCCAGCACCACCATGCGGTAGCCCGGCATGGCGAAGCCGGCCGAGCCCGCGCGGACAGGATGGCTGAGCCCATGATGGTTGTTCACCATCATGCCGTTCTCGGTCTGGCCGTAATGGTCGTGGATGGGCGCGGCGAGATGGGCGTCGAACCAGCGGATCACTTCCGGGTTGAGCGGCTCGCCGGCGCTGCTCACCACGCGCAGCTTGCCCTTGACGCGGCTGGCCGCCTCTGGCCCTTCCGCCATCAGCAGACGATAGGCAGTGGGCGAGCCGGCGAGACTGGTCACCCCCAGTCGTTCGATGATCTCGTAGGTGCTTCTGGCGTTGAAGGCGCCTTCGTAGAAGGTGGTGGCGATGCCGAGCTGGAGCGGCCCGGTGATGGCGTAGTAGAGTCCATAGGCCCAGCCGGGATCGGCGATGTTCCAGAAGATGTCGTCGGCGCGCAGCCCGATCGCGTCACGCATATAGGCGCCAAACGCAAGCAGCGCGCGGAGCGGCACCGGCACGCCTTTCGGGTGCCCGGTCGTGCCGGAGGTCGACATCATCATGAACAGGTCCAAGCCATTGCGCATCACCGGCTCGCACTCGGGGGAGGCGGCGGCGGTTGCTGCGCGGAAATCGATATCGCCCTCGGGCAGGGCGTCGCCGGGAGCGAGGACGGTGGCGATGCGCGGATGGTTTTCCACCTCGTCGAGCTTGCCGCGGTTTGCGGGGTTGGTCACCACCAGCTTCGCATTGCTGTAGCTCAGCCGATGCTCGATGGCCTTCGGCCCGAAAGCGGTGAACAGCGGCTGGTAGACCGCGCCGACGCGCCACACGCCGAGGATCAGCGCCACCAGTTCGGGGATGCGCGGCAGCATGCCGGCAACGACATCGCCGGGGCGCACGCCGAGGCCCTTCAGCACGGTGCCGACGCGGCCCGACATGTCGCCGAGATCGTCGAAGCTGAATTCGCGCAGCTCGCCGCCGGCCGAGATCGCGCGCAGCGCCAGCCGGTTTTCGCCTGTGTAGCGGCCGCAGCATTCGACATAGGCGTTGACGCCGCTCGCCGGATCGCCGTCGAGCCTTGCGATCTCGTCTTCGATGCGGAAGCGCCGCACGGCGTCCTCATAGCGCGGCAGCGCTGCTGACATTTCGGTCATGGCAATCCTCCCTAGGCGGCACGCCATCTCCCCATGGCGCGGGTTGATGAGAGATTGCCCGAAAACACGGCGCGGGTCGATTGCGGCGAAGGTGGGGATTTTGGCGGGCGAGCGACGTTGCGCTCTACGGCGCCCCCCTCTGTCCTGCCGGACATCTCCCCCACGGGGAGGGAGATTGGCAGTTCCGCTGACGGCGATCCTCCTGCAACGTTGGAGATTGGCGAAACCGGGCGAGACATCCGATCTCCCCCCAAGTGGGGGAGATGTCCGGCAGGACAGAGGGGGACGCGAAGGAACGCAAGCTTTCGTCGGTCAAAGCCTTCCCAACCAGCAAGTTAGCGTCCATTCCGGAATCCGCGTCTGAGCTGTCTACACACGCTTTCGGTAGAGGCTGATCGTCATCTCCTTGCCGACACCCGCGGGCGTCAGCATGAAGTAATCATAGGTCGCGACCTCGCCCGACGGCCCGACCAGCCCCTTCGACCAGATCGGCGCCTCTTCCACCCGCATCTCGGCCCACTGCTGCGCGAATTCCGGGCTGAGCGCCTTGAGCGGATCGAGCACGGCGCGGATGTCGGGAGCCGCCGCGTAGCCGACCGTCGCCGCGCGGAACTGCGCGATCGCCGAGCGCGCCACCACCTCCCAGTCGGCAAACAGCACGCGCCAGGCGGGATCGAGGAAAAGCCGCTTGAGCAGGTTGCGCTTCGCCGGATCGTCCGGGTCGAACCCGCCGAACAGGCTTGCCGCCTCGTCGTTCCAGGCGATGAAATCCCAGGCGCGGTTCAGCGCATAGGCCGGGTTGGGCGAGAGCGTCGCCAGCAGGCCGGCTGCCCACGGCTCGGTCGAGGGGTTGCCCGCCGGCGAAGCCTCGGGCAGCCATTCCGGCTTCGCGAGCTTGAATAGGTGCTCGCGCTCGATCGGCAGGAGCTTCAGAACATCGGCGAGCGCATTGAGCACCTGCGCGGAGGGATTGGCGTTACGTCCCTGTTCCAGCCACGTGTACCAGGTGGCGCTGATGCCGGCGAGCAGCGCCACCTCCTCGCGCAGCAGGCCGGAAGCCCGCCTGCGCGTGCCGGTGCTGATGCCGTGCCGCGAAGGTTCCACCCGCTCGCGCATGGCGCGCAGAAAGCGGCCGAGCTCCTTGCGCCTGTCGGCCTCGGCCGTTCGTTCCAGCATGTCCGTACCTCGAAAGGGGTAGCGGCGCTACCAGCAGCGCCGCTCATCTTGTACCACCTGGCTACCAGTATAAATGGAGCAGCGCGTCTGACAACGCGCCGGTCGCACCCGACGCGGCCGACTGGCCAAGGATCCAAAAATGAATGCGCTGAAAAACATCAGGAACATCGACTACACCGTCATCTTCGCCCGCGACATGAAAGCGATGCGCGGCTTCTACGAGGACATTATGGGCTTTCCCGTCCATTCGACCCTGGGCGAGGGCTGGACCGCCTACCAGGTCGGCTCCTGCCTGCTGGCGCTGACGAAGCGCGGCGTGATGTTCGACGATGCGCCGGCGCCGGCGGGCGCGCTGTCGCTGCAGCTCGCCTTCCGCGTCGCGCCGGCCGATGTCGACCAATGCGCCAGGGCCCTGCGGGAGAAGGGCGTCGCCATCGAGATGGAGCCGACCGACCAGCCCTGGGGCCACCGCACGCTGTTCTTCCGCGATCCCGACGGGAACGTGCTGGAGATCTACGCGGAGATTTAGGGATCAGGGCAGGCGCAGGCCTTGCGCCTCCAGGAACGTGGAGAGGTGAGCCCTCCGGCGAAGGGCTTGGCCGCTACAGCGCCGACCTGTACAATCGTAAGGTGAATGCAGGGAGGGGAGGCGCGAGCTTGCGGCCTGATTGGAATCTCTGTCATTTGAGGGTTTGGGCCGTCATCGCCATCATGGCGCTTTGGCCCCACGCGGCGTCGGCCATCACGCCCGAACGGATCACGGTCGCCCTGTCGAAGCTCGAGGCACTGGCGCAAGGCGCAGTCGCCGATGGCGCGGTGCCCGGTCTCGCCATCGCGGTCGTTCACGACGACGAGATTGTCTTCCTGAAAGGCTTCGGCCATCGCGAGGCAGGCAAATCCGAGACCGTCGACGCCGACACCGTGTTCCAGATCGCCTCGCTTTCCAAGCCGGTCTCCGCCACGGTCGTGGCGGCGCTGGTCAGCGACCGGGTGGTGTCCTGGAATTCCAGGATCGCCGACCTCGATCCGGGCTTCCGGCTCGCCGATCCCTATCCGACCAGCGAGCTCACCATCCGCGACCTGTTCGCCCATCGCAGCGGGCTTCCGGGCACCGCCGGGGACGACCTCGAGGACATCGGCTACGACCGCGCCACCATCCTTGACCGCCTGCGCTTCGTGCCGCCATCGTCGAGCTTTCGCGCCGGCTACTCCTACAGCAATTTCGGGCTGACCGAGGGCGCAGTAGCCGCCGCCAGGCCGACGGGCAAATCCTGGGAGGAGGTCGCCGATGAAAAGCTCTATCGTCCGCTCGGCATGGCCTCGACCAGTTCCCGGAACGCCGATTTCATCAAGCGCGCCAATCGTGCCGCGCTTCACGTCAAGGTGGATGGCGCCTGGGCGGCGAAGATCAAGCGCGATCCGGACGCGCAGGCGCCTGCCGGCGGCGTCAGCTCCACCGCGCGCGATCTCGCGCAATGGGTGCGCCTGCTGCTGGGCGACGGCGTCTATGGCGGCAAGACGCTGATTGCGGCCGATGCGCTGGACCAGACGCATGTGCCGCTGATGACGCGCGGCAAGAACCCGGTCTCCGGCGGCGAATCCTTCTACGGCCTCGGCTGGAACGTCGAGTTCGGCCGGCACGGCCTGAGCTGGGGACACGCGGGTGCCTTCAGCGTCGGCGCGCGCACCCTGGTGACGATCTTCCCGAAGGACAAGCTCGGCATCGTCATTCTTGCCAACGCCTTCCCGACCGGCGTGCCGGAGGGGCTGTCCGACAGCTTTGCCGATCTGGTCTTCGACGGCAAAGTCGAGCAGGACTGGATCGAGGCGTGGGACGCGATCTACGCCGGCATGTTCGGTCCGGTGGTCGAGGCGGCCAAGGCCAGATATGCCGCGCCGCCGTCACCGGCGCGGCCGGCGGCACCGGCCAGCGCCTATGCCGGCCGCTATGCCAACGACTTCATCGGCGACGCGGTCGTATCTGGTACGGGAGACGGCCTTGTGCTCAAACTCGGGCCGGCCGGGGCGCGGTCCTATGTGCTGAGGCACTATGAAGGCGACCTGTTCCTGACCTATCCCGACGCCGAAACGCCGGACAGACCGGCGGGCGTCAGCTTCGTCGTCGGCGCCGACGGCAAGGCGTCCGCGATTACCATCGACTTCCTCGACGACAATCGCCTCGGCACGCTGCCGCGCGTGGGCGAATAGCGCAGCAGGTCAGCGCGCCTGGCCGTAGCGGAGCAGCTTGAAACAATCGCCGCTGCCCGACTTTGTCTGCGTCAGCACCGGTTTCGCGCGGTCGATCCATTCCTGCTGCGACTTGGCGTCGGCCTCGATCGCATCGGCCGGTCGAAGCGCGACGAAACTCTTGCCCTTGCTGAAGAGCCAGCAGGCGCGGGCGAGAAACCGCCTGCTGCGCTGGCGCAGCAGGTCGGCGTCATAGAATATGTCCAGCACCTCGTGCTTGATCTTCTGTTCCTTGTCGGGCTTGGCGACCGCCGCCTCGACCGGCTCGTCGCCGATCGCGTCATGCAGGTCCTTGTAGTCGAGGCCGAGCTGCGTCGTGGCGTATTTGATCTCGTTCTCGTCGCGCACGATGTTGAACCACAGCGTCGGATCGAGCTCGTTGACCACGAAGGTGTTTTCGAGGTCGCGCGACAGGTTCAGGATATCGAAATCTCGGACATCGATGTCACGTTCGACCAGCAGGATCTTTTCGACCTGCTTGCCGAGTTCGGCTCCTTTGGCGCTGATCGCGGCGTTGTTTCCGCCGAGTTCGGGACCGACATAGGCGCCGCCCTGGTCCAGCACCTCGTCGAACTCGCCGAGCGTTTCGATGACGGCGGCGCCGCGGGCAACGCGCGCGGCGAGCCTGGCCAAGACCTGCTGCAGCTCCGTCTCGCGCTTGCGCTGGTCCTGATAGTTCTGCTGAAAGAAGAAGATGAACAGCGAAACGCCGATGCCGATCAGGATCACGCCCAACTGCGAAAAGATGTTGCGGTAATATTCCAGCAGCTTTTCGCGGTGGCGTATGTCGTCGCGCACGCTGCGCGCCACATAGAGATTGACGATCAGCGAAAGGATCAGCAGCCCGGCGCCGACCAGGATGAGCCCGCCGATGAGGAGGTAGCCATGGCCTGCGTTGAAATCCATTCGCGTCCCCCGAAGCCCCGGATAACGCAGACTAATATACCATTCCGCCGAAACAACTATCCGAAGGGCCGAGGCGGGACGCAGCGTCTGCGGCGCTGCGGCAACGCTGGCGGTTGACCCTGCTGCCCATCCGGACGATATCCCGCTCAAAATCATCCCGAGACCCTCAATGACCGCAGACCTCAAACAACCAGCCGCCGCACGCGACGCCGACGCTGCCTGGCAGGACGACGTCCGCGCCGGTGTGCGCCATGTGCGCGACCTTGCGGCGCTGCCGCTCTCGCCGGCCGAGCGCGCGGCGGCGCAGGAAGCCGCGGCCGCTCACAAGGTGCGCGTGCCGAAATCCTATCTCGACCTGATCGACTGGAACGATCCCGACGACCCGATCCGAGCCCAGGTGATCCCGTCGCCGCGAGAACTCGTCGCCACCGAGGGCGAGCTCGACGACCCGATCGGCGACCACGCCTTCAGCCCGGTGCCGCGTCTGACGCATCGCCATGCCGACCGCGTGCTGTTGTTCCCCACCTATCAATGCGCGGTCTACTGCCGCTTCTGCTTTCGGAAGGAGTCGCTGACATCGATCGGCCGCGGCTACACACGGGAAGCGCTGGAGCCGGCGCTCGCCTATATCGCCGGGCATGAGGAGATCCGCGAGGTGATCCTGACCGGCGGCGATCCGCTGTCGCTGCCAGACAAGGTGCTCGCCGAAATCCGCTCCCGCATTGAGGCTATCCCGCATGTGCGGCTCTTGCGCGTCCACACCCGCGTGCCGGTGGCGCTGCCTTCGCGCATCACGCCCGGCATGGTGGCGGCCCTGCAGGGCAGGCTGATGGTGACGGTGGTGACCCACTTCAATCATCCGCGGGAGATCACGCCGGACACCGAAACGGCCTGCCGCACGATGCGGCAGGCCGGTTTCGTGCTGCTCAACCAGAGCGTTCTCTTGAAGGGCGTCAACGATCGCGTCGAGGTTCTGGAAGAGCTCTGCCGCGAGCTGATGTATCGCCTTGGGGTAAAACCCTATTACCTGCATCATGGCGATCTGGCGCCCGGCATGGCGCACCGCCGCACCACGATTGCCGAGGGCCAGGCGCTGGTCGCCGAACTGCGCGCCCGGCTCTCCGGCGTCTGCAATCCGACCTATGTCATCGATTTGCCCGATGGCGGCGGCAAGGTGTCGCTCGGCACAGGCCATATCGAAGGTTGCGATGGCGGGACATGGCGGATTCGCGGGCAGGACGGGAAGGTGAGGGACTACAAGGAAGTGGTGGCTTGACGACATCAGCACGGCGTTCCTTCGCGCCCCCCTCTGTCCTGCCGGACATCTCCCCCACTTGGGGGGAGATCAGACCTCACCGCGACTTTCGCTAATTGTCCACTTGGCAGAATTGAGCGGAGCGCTGAAACCGCCAATCTCCCCCCTTGTGGAGGAGATGTCCGACAGGACAGAGGGGGCGCTGTCCCGCCGACTTTTCAGGGACCAGTTCCTCGCTCTCTGCAAGGAACTTCCGTCCCGCGCCCCGCATTCTATGCGCGGGGGCTTAAGGAGTGCAGCGTGAAGGCTTTGTTGGGAATTGTCGGCGGCTTCGTGCTGACCTTGGCCGTGTTCGCCAGCGGGCTTGCCTTCGCCACCTGGCTGCTGGCCGCCAAGCCGGTGCGCCAGGCGACGCCGGCGATCGGCGTTTCCGAGCTTTGGACCAAGGATGCCCAGCCGGTCGATCCGGCGAAGCAGGATCTTGAACGCATCCCGGCCCAGCAGTCGGCCGGCGCGCCTGCCAAGGCCGGTGAGGGCGCCAAGGCGAATAGCGGCACGCAGACCGCCGCTCTCCCAACGCCGCAAACCGCCGCGCCGCAGCAATTGCAACCCTTGCCCGATGTCACCCCGCCGAGCGCTTCGCAGACGGGCCAGCCCGATGCCGCCGTCCAGCCTTCCGAGCAGCCTCCGGCCCAGCAGGCGCAATTGCCCGCCGCCCATCTCGAATGGTGCGCCAACCGCTACCGAAGCTACCGTCCGGAAGAAAACAGCTACCGCTCCTACAGCGGCGAACTGCGCCCCTGCGTCTCGCCTTATTTCGATCCCGGTGGCGACAGCACCGCTTCGACCGATGCAGGCCAGAATGGGCAAGTCGATCAAGGCGCGACGGCCGACGACCAGGCCGAGATGGAAGGCTACGCCCCCACGCGGGACGGCTACGCCGCCACCTACGGCGGCCCGCCGGAAGAGATCGCGCCTGGGGAACCGGCCCCCAGAGATCGGCTTTTGGGCCCGCAAATGTCGGGCGACCATGTCGACTACTGCTTCAGCCGCTACCGCACCTACGATCCGCAGGACAATACCTACCAGCCCTATGACGGCGGCCCGCGCCGGCAATGCGAGTAGGGGCGCTTTCCTCGTTCTTGCAGAGCAACACTGAAAGGCGCCAATCGCCACGGTGAAGGAGGCGCCATCGCGGACGCGGCGATCTCCCCCCTTGAGGGGGAGATGGTCGGCAGACCAGAGGGGGTGGCCTCGCGCCACTCGTTTCCGGTTGGCTTTGCGTGACGCAAGGACCGAGCGGAACCCGATACCTCGCGGAGACAAGCCTGAAACACAAAGCCTCCACAACCGGCATCCCCGCGAAACGCCTGGACATGATCCTCGCGCAGGCAAAAAAACGCGGAGGAGCGCGCCGCCCGCGAGGTGCAGTTGGCGGCCTGAGTTGGCTTTGGTCCCTCGCTTGGCGGAGCGAGGGACCGAGTGCGGCGGGGCGGCGAGGGGCTTCGTACGGCAGTTCCTCTCTCCGTCTCGGCCCGCCATCATTTCCGGACAGCCTTCGTCACGCGGCCGCGGAACGCGCAGAACCACGCCTTCCCCGCCCGACGGCCAGCCAGATCATCCACGCCAGGCCGAGAACCCAGGAAAGTACGATCGCGGCCGACTGCGCGGTCGTGAAGCCTTGCGTGCCGGCCACCCAGCCCTGCGCCAGATAGGCGAGGCCGCAAAGGCCGATCAGCCAGCCGACCGGCCGCGCAGTCCAGGCGGTGCGGGCGATCGCGGCCGCGAAGAGCAGCAAGGCGAGCCCCATCGCAAAATCCTGGTGGCTGCGCATTCCCCATTCGAGCCAGCGGATCGCCTCGGCGCTGGCGAAACGCGCCGCCTTCTCGGCCTCCGGCGCGCTCGCCCATGCGTTCACGGCCTGTTTCAGCGCCACGCCGTCGACGGCCTGCAAAGCGCCGTAGAGTGCCAGCGCCGCCACCGCCGCAGCGCCGCCCACGCGACCCAGCCAGCGCGCCGCTTCGTCCTCGCCATCCAGTGCGAAGGACAGCGCGACCAGGCCGGCGAGCAGCATCGCCATGCCGGCGAACTGGCCGACATGCACGGCGCTCCAGATCGCGTTCTCGGCATAGGTAGCGAAGATGGCGTGATGGTCGTTGGCGTCGCCGCCGGCGTGGAACTGCGTGACGACGATGTGGAGGATCTGTCCGGCAAGCAACAGTCGGGAGGAGAGGCGCAGACATCCCCACTGGCTGGAAGGTTGCCCGCCGGCGGCATCGCGCCGGTCGGCAGTGATGGCGGTGAGGCCGCCGCTGAAATGCGTGGTCGACATTTTTGGCTCCATGTTTCTTCGGTGGCGCGCCGAATATCCGCCCGCGTCCTCGCCGTATTGAACGTAGGGGCTGCCGGCTTTGGCGATTTGTGCGATACCGTCGCGATGGGGATTGTGGGCGTAGGCAGGATCATCTTCTGGGCGGGCGGCAGCCTGTGGATCGGGCAGGCCCTCGGACCGAGCGAGCTGCACGCCCACCACGCCGTGCAGGTCGGCATCGCTCTGTCGGACCATGTCGAGTTCCGGACGAGCGACAGCGTGCCGTGGCAGACCTATGCAGCCGCCGTCATCCCGCCGGACCTGCCGCACACCTTCCAGGCGCAGGGTAGGATGATCGCGCATCTGTTCTGCGCGCCGGAATCGGCGCTCGGCCGCGGCCTGATCGACCGCTCGGCAGCAAGCGCATCGTCGGCGTGCCGCCCGCCGAGATCGAACCGCACGCGCGGGCGCTGCGCTCGAAATTCGACGACGGCGAAGCGGACGAAGAACTCGAAGCCGCAGCGCTCGAAGTGCTCTACGCCCTTTCCGGAACTGTTCCGCCAGGCGGGGTCGATCCGCGCGTTCTCAGCGCCACGGCCTTCATCGCCACGCGGCTGGCCGAGCCGCTCGACCTCGAAACCGTGGCGGGCCACGTCGGCCTCTCGGCCGGACGCTTCAGGCACCTGTTCGTCGCCGAAACCGGCATTTCCTTCCGCGCTTATCTTCTCTGGACCAGGCTCAACCGGGCGCTCGAGCTCGGCTACGCCGGAGCCTCATGGACCGACGCCGCGCATGCCGCCAACTTCGCCGACGCCGCGCATCTGAGCCGCACCGCGCGCCGCATGTTCGGCTTCGCGCCGAGCTCCATGCGGCAGGTCCTGCCGGCGGCGTCGATGCCGCTGACGGCGTAGGAGCTTCGACGCGCGCCTCCTCGCAAGTGGGAGACAAGGCGCCTGCGCCTCAGCCCACAACCGTCCGCGCTTGTCGAGCCCAACCCAATGTTCGGCCGTGAAAGCGCCGCCGGGCTGGTTGATGAGTCCCTCATAAAGCACGTCCTCCATCGCCTCGTGCCGCTCATGCGAGATTGACCGCCGTCCACACCAAAAAATTGCGCAGTGCACAAATTTACGTTGCACCTGCGAAAGACGCGAGTTAGCCTTGCCTAAATTAGGTGGGGCTCGGGGATGCAGCGACGCGAAGCGTGGTTGGATGCGGCGAGGGGTTTTGGGATTCTACTGGTCGTTGCGGCGCATGTCGCCGGCGAGGGCCCGGGCGTCTTCAACGCCGAATTCGCCAGGGCGGCATTTCTGTTCCATATGCCGCTGTTCTTCATCTTGTCCGGCTATCTCCATAAGCCGGCGGAAACAGCACCTCTGCTGCGCAAGAAACTGCTCTCGCTTGCGGTCCCCTACGTCGCCTTCCTGGCACTGTTGACCGCGGCCGTGACCGCGCGGGATGCCGCAGCCGGTAAGATCCCGGCGCTGTGGCAGGTTCGGGCGGTGCTGGCCAATGACCTCCGCGGCGGCATGTACCTGGTGCGCGAATTCGGCGTCTTCTGGTTTGTCACCTGCCTCTTTTTCACGCAGCTGATCTACAACGAGGCCGCCAACCGCACCAAGGGTCCATCCGATCCCAGGATGTTGGGCTTCGTCGGCCTGTCGGTCGCGCTGGCCTACACCATCCAGGCCATGTGGCCGGGAAACTATTCCCCGCTGGCAATCGCTGCGGTTCCGCTGGCGATAGGGTGCTACTGGTTCGGGCATCTGATCGGCCGCAGGCGGCCTGGGATTCTCGCATCCTGCGCCTATATCGCGGTGGTCGGTCTCGCGGCGGGAATTGCCGCAAGCCACGGCGCGGACTTCTCGTTCAGTATGAAATATTCAAACTTCGGCTTGCCGCTGCTCGGGCTTCTGATCGCCTTGGCCATGTCTCTGGCCGTCCTGATAATCATGCGGTCTTTCGAGCCGGTCTCGTGGATGACCGGACCGCTCGCCAGGCTGGGCGAAGCCTCGCTCGTCATCATGTTCCTGCATCAGTTCATCCAATATTCGCTGCGCGATATCGGGATTTCGAACGAGCCGGCACTGCTTCTTGCAAGCGTCACCATTCCTTATCTCGCTTATCTGGCGCTGAAGCGCCTTCCAGAGCTCTCGCCGTGGTTTCTTGGAACCGGCGGAGGCCTGCCGGCCAGGCTGCTGGACCGGCTGGCGCACAGCCTGTCCTGGCGCCTGATTCGCTTCCAGGCGAGCCTGTTGGATAGCGGCGCCCCGATCGTGGCGTGGCTGGCCATCTCCGTCCGCTGGATGGCGAGGCGGCAGGGGCGCCCCCACGGCTTGCCGCAGGAACTGGTCGTGTCGCTGACCTCGTACCCCAAGCGCTATCCGAGCCTGGCCCTGACGCTGAAATGCCTTCTTGCGCAATCCATCCAGGCCGACCGGACCATTCTGTGGGTCGCGCATGAGGACTTCAATGCGCTGCCTGATGCCGTGCTCGACCTTCAGGCGGCCGGTCTCGAGATCCGCACCTGCAGGAACATCCGCTCATACAAGAAGATAATCCCGGCGCTCGCCGAGTTCCCCACGGCAACCATCGTCACCGCGGATGATGACGTCTATTATTCGGGACGCTGGCTCGAGGCCCTCGTTGCCCTTGCCCGCGACAAGACGATCGTGTGCCACCGCGCGCATGCCGTCAAATTCGACCAGTATGGTGATCTGGCTCCCTACGAGAAATGGCATTTCGACAAAGAAGCCGACCCGCGGCTGCTGTTCCCGACCGGCGTTGGCGGGGTGCTCTATCCACCCGGCTCGCTTTCCCCGGAAGTGACGGACGAGGCCCTGTTCCTGAAACTCTGTCCCAATGCCGACGACGTCTGGCTGTTTTGGATGGGCCGGCGCGCGGGCAGTTCCTACGTCAAGGTCCCGCGCGACTGGTCCCCCATTGCCTGGAACGGAACGCAGGAGACCGCGCTGCACCTGACCAACGTCGCCTCGCGCGGCAATGACGACCAGATCGCCAGGATCATGCGGCAGTTCGGATTTCCGGGCGAGGGGGCATCCTATGGTCGCCCGTAAGCCGAGGCAGGTTCCGCGCGACGATGGCGCAAGGCTGCCGAACCTTTCCCGGCGGTTCTTCCGCGACAACCGCATCGATGCTGGCAGGCTGATCGACGAGATCCTTCGTAAGACCGGAACGGATGGCCTTTTGATGCCTGACGAGGTTCGCAAGATCCTCGCCGCTGCCCTTGCCGGCTCGGCGAATGCGGCGGCTGACGATCCGCTGCCGATCCCAGACTAAGAGCCAGGCTATAAGCAATTCCAGGAAAAGTGCGAAGCGGTTTTCCGTCCGGAATTGCGTGAACAAAAGAGTGCAATCCAGGAAAAGTGCGTAGCGGTTTTCCGTCCGGATTTGCGCGAACAAAGAGTGCAATTCCAGGAAACTCCGAAGCGGCCGCCGCTATTTCCGCCTTGCTGGTTTTTTCTTTGGCGGTGCTTCGACAGGCCCGCGGGCGAGCCTGGCCGCGCGAAGCCGTTCTGTCTTTGCCTGCCGGGCTGCCGTTTCCCCATCGATTATCGCGCGCGCCGTCCTCGCGGTGGCTTCGCTCTTGGCGTCGCCCTTCGGCTTGAACAAACCAGTTTCAGCCATGGTCTACCTCGCTGCTTGAAACAAAGAAGGCCGGGCAAGCCCGACCCTCTCCCAAAGCATGTCTCCCGAAAGTGGAACCGGTTTCGGGAAAAGACATGCGTGAAATCAAAAGTGCTCCAAGGCCAGATGCCAGTACATCCGTGGTCAAAGGCCATGGATGCACTCAGGCCGCCTGGAGATTCTCCGCGGAACTCTTGCCGTTCCGCTGGTCCTTCACGATGTCGAAGCTCACCTTCTGGCCCTCCGCCAGGGAGCGCATTCCGGCGCGCTCGACGGCGGAGATATGGACGAACACGTCCGGCTGCCCATTGCCTTGTTCGATGAAGCCGAAGCCTTTGGTGGTGTTGAAAAACTTCACGGTCCCGGTAGTCATACGATTTTCCTTTCAAATCGACGCAAATCATCGCCGCTTGGCTTCATGCCAAACGTCGCAGTCTTCGAAATTGAGAGGGAAGATCGTCAGGGCGCCAAGGCGCGGAAACAACATTCGTTCCACAAGATCGATTTGAAAAAACATAGCGCTTGATCGAGATCACGACAAGGCGCGACAAATAATATTATCAATGGCTTTTGTGACGGACGGCTTCAGGACATGGCAGCGCACGCTCTATCGGCGGCGATGTGATCTCCGCAGCCTCGTTCATGGCGCCAAGGTCGCAGCGGTTAGCCACCGCCGCGCTCACGCTGGGCGGCGAGGCTCAAGCCAATCTGCCGCCTAACTCGTCCAGATCGAGCACCCGACCTTTTGCCCCGTAACGGGGTCCTGGACGAGTTTCGCATAGGCGCGGCGAAGACCAACCCTGTTGGCTTTGACTTCCTTGCTCGCGAGGTAGGCCGGATCGCCGACTTCCCAATGGTAGCGAGTGTTTGCCGGCGCGCGCTTCCAGGTGAATTTCGAGACGTAGGAAAGCTGGCCCGGCGTGGTGTCGGCGAACCGGCAGTCGATGGTCTCCGGTATCATTCCCTTCGCCGCCATCGCATTGACGGCCTCGTTGGCATTTTCCGTCGTCAGCCATTGGTCTATGCCGTTTGACCGGTATGCGTCCGTGCCGCTCATCTGGTATGCGTACATGCCGCCTGTCCGGAATGACGAGCATCCCGCAAGGGCTGCCAGCAACAAGGCGCCGATTGCCGCGCTTGCCCTGCCTGCCCGCTTGCTGGCCGTATGCTTGCTGCCTGCCTGATTGATGCACATGCCCCGTCTCCTTGCCCTGGAGGAATGAAAAATTAACCGTGCCGAATGATGCCGGTGCAACCTCTCTTCGTATATTAGGAACTTCACATGCCGACTCGTCCGGGCGCGGTCTTCGGCAGCGCGCGGAGCAGGCATTGTGGCTGCCCCGCCACAAAACTTAGCCGTGCCAGTTCCTTGACGACGCGCGCCCGCAAAATTAACCTTTTGTTAACCATTCGGCCGGCACCCTTTAACCATTGAGTAAGGATTCGTCTGGCCGTGACCTTCGCCGCCCCTTTGCACAACAAATCCATCCGCTTCCGCGCCCGCTCGTTCGTCGCTTTCACTCTCACCCCGGAAGCTCCCATCGACGACTGGCTGGAGGGTCTCGATCACTGGATCGGCAACTCGCCGGGCTATTTTGCCGGCCGCCCGGTGGTGCTCGATTTGAACACTTTGAAGCCGGGGCCGGAGGAGATCGCGGCGCTGGTCGGCACGCTCGCCCGGCGCGGCATCCGCGTCTACGCCATCGAGCTCGAGGGCGCCGATCTCGGGCCCGATTTGCCGCCGCTGCTTGCCGGCGCCAAGGAGGCGACCGCCGAAGGGCTGCTGGGCAGGGCCGCGCGCAAGGCGAAGGCGGAAGAAATCACGGTCGAGACGGCCGCTGTGGAAGACGTGCAGCCGGGGCAGGTGAGGGCACCGCAGGATGAGCTGGCAAAGCTCGATGCGGAGAACGCTGAAGTCGCCGAAGCAACCAAGGCCGAACCGGCGAGGTCGGGGCAGGGCACCGTGGAAGCGCGGCACGAGCCCGCCGCCGGCACGCTGATGATCAAGGCGCCGATCCGCTCCGGACAGTCGGTCTTCCACCCGCATGGCGACGTCATCGTGCTGGGCTCGGTCGCGTCCGGCTCCGAGATCGTCGCCGGCGGCTCGATCCATGTCTACGGCACGCTGCGCGGCCGCGCTATCGCCGGCTCGGAGGGCAATGTTTCGGCGCGCATCTTCTGCCGCAAGAACGAGGCCGAGCTGCTCGCCGTCGACGGCTGGTACACCACGGCCGAGGAAATGGAAGGCGTCTCGCGCGGCAAGGCCGTGCAGGCCTTCCTCGACAACGATGCGCTGTGCGTGGTGCCGCTCGGCTGAGTTTTTTAGGGCGGCAAGCTTCGGACCGGTTTCGCGTGCCAAAGTTGTTAACGAATCCGCCGTGCCCGGCACGGTCATGAGTAAAAATCGCCAATGGAGGCTGGATATATGGGCAAGGTAGTCGTGGTCACTTCGGGCAAGGGGGGCGTCGGCAAGACGACCTCGACGGCCGCGCTCGGCGCTGCCGTGGCCAAGACCGGCAAGAAGGTGGCGCTGGTCGATTTCGACGTCGGCTTGCGCAACCTCGACCTCATCATGGGTGCCGAGCGGCGCGTGGTGTTCGACCTCGTCAACGTCATCCAGGGCACCGCGAAGCTCTCGCAGGCGCTGATCCGCGACAAGCGGCTGGAGACGCTCTATCTGCTGCCGGCCTCGCAGACGCGCGACAAGGACGCGCTGACCGAAGAGGGCGTGGCCGAAGTCATCACCCGGCTGCGTTCGGTGTTCGATTATGTCTTCTGCGACAGCCCGGCCGGCATCGAGCGCGGCGCCCAGCTCGCCATGCGCTTCGCCGACGAGGCGGTCATCGTCACCAACCCGGAAGTGAGCTCGGTGCGCGACTCCGACCGCATCATCGGCCTGCTCGACGCCCGCACCATGAAGGCCGAGCAGGGCGAGCTGATCCAGAAGCACGTGCTGGTCACCCGCTACGACGCGGCGCGCGCGTCGCGCGGTGAGATGCTGTCGATCGACGACGTGCTGGAGATCCTGTCGACGCCGCTGCTCGGCATCATCCCGGAAAGCCAGGATGTGCTGCGGGCCTCGAACCTCGGCTCGCCGGTGACGCTCAGCGAGCCGATCAATTCCGCCGCCAAGGCCTATCTCGAAGCGGCAAGACGCCTGGAGGGCGAGGACCTGCCGGTGGTCGTCCCCTTCGAACGCAAGGGCTTCCTCGACCGGCTTCTCGGAAGGAGGGCGGCATGAGCATCCTCGACCTCTTCAAGCGGCGCACCAGCGCGCCGGTGGCGCGCGAGCGGCTGCAGCTGCTGCTCGCCTATGAGCGCCAGAGCCGCGGCCAGCCCGACCTGGTCTCCATCCTGCGCGAGGAGATCATGGCGGTCATCGCCAAGCACGTGCAGATCGACCAGGACTACCTCCAGGTCTCGATGGACCGCGGCGCGACCATGTCGACGCTGGAGATCGACATCCAGATCCCCAACAAGAGCGCCGTGCCGCTGGCGATGGCTGGGTAAAACTTACGAGCGCGTAATCTCCCCCCTTGAGGGGGAGATGGCCGGCAGGCCAGAAGGGGTCGTCTCACGTAAATCGCCGGCCTCATCTCACGGCACGCAAGGCGCTGGCGCTCCATGCGCGGCGACCCCCTCTGTCGCCTTCGGCGACATCTCCCCCTAGGGGGAGATTCCAGCCTCACTCCGGCTGATAAAGCTCGTCCATGCTGCGCGCCGCCATCTCGGCGAACGGCGCCTGCTTCTTCACCCTGCCATGCTCCAAAATCACCAGGTCGTCGCAGAACGAGATCGTCGAGTGGTGGTGGCTGATGACGATGGTGGTGCGGCGGCCGGCGCGCGATTTCAGCGTTTCCACGATCGCCGCTTCCGACAGCCCGTCCACCGCGTTGGTGGCCTCGTCGAGGATGAGGATATCCGGGTCGCGCAGTAGCGCGCGGGCGAGCGCGATGCGCTGCCTTTGCCCGGCCGACAGATTGACGCCGCGATAGCCGACGACGGTCAGGTAGCCCTGCGGCAGCCTTTGTATGAAGTCGTGCGCCTCGGCAAGCATGGCCGCGCGGCCAGCCTCTTCCGCGCTGGCCCTGTCCTTGCCGTAGGTGATGTTGTCGAGGATGGTGCCGTCCACCAGCTCCAGTTCCTGGCTGGCGAGAGCGATGTGGGCCCGCCATTCTGCCGGGTCGATCTCGTCGAGCGGCGCGCCGTCGACGAGGATCTTGCCGCCGTCCGGCTCGACGAAGCGACAGAGCAGGTTGACGATCGTCGTCTTGCCTGCGCCGGAGCGGCCGATCAGCGCCGTCGAGCGGCCGCGGACGATATCGAAGCTCGCCGCATGCAGCACCGCCGCGCGCTGCTCCTCATTGGCGTAGCTGAAGCTCACGCCCTCGAAGGCGATCTTCTCACCGAGGCCCGTGAACGGACGGCTGCCTTGCGGCGGGGCGGGCTTGCCTTCGGGGTCGAGCAGCCAGGTCACCTCTTCCAGCGAGCCCGAGAGCCCCTGCAACTGGCTCCAGATCATCTGCAGGGCTCTCACATGCGGCTGCAAGCGGTAGAGCAGGATGAGGAAGGCCGCGACCAGCGGGAAGCTCAAGCCGGCGAGCCAGGCGCCGATCACCACCGCCAGGAACAGCATGGCGTGCAGCACTTCCGTCAGCGGTGCCAGCGCGCCCTGGCGGTTGGCGAGCAGGAAGGCGGCGCGCCGCACGCTGTCGGACGCCCTGTCGAACGCCGCCTTCTCGCGCTCCTCCTGGCCGAAGATGCGGATCAGCCGCCCGGCATGGACCAGATGCAGCATCTGCGAGGCCAAGGCGCTGTTGCGCGCCGAAACGCTGCGGCTCGGTGCCCTCAGTTGCGCCGACAGCGCCATATGCGCCGCCTGGACGAGCGCCAGCCCGAGCATCACCAGGAGCGTCATCTGCCAGGAGAGCAGCAGCAGGAAGGCGAGCAGGATGAGTGCCGCCGAGGCGCTGACGATGGCGCCGAGCATCCCCTGGATGGCGTCCGAGGCGCGCCAGGATTCGCTGGAGATGATGTTGAGCAGCCGCCCTGGGCTCTCCTTCAGGAAGAACGGATAGCCGACCTCGAGCAGCCGCTCGGCAAGCGCGCCGCGGATCGCCTGGCCGGCCTTGCCGTAGATATGCGCGGTGAGCACCGAATTGGCGAAAGCGAGCAGGTTTTTCAGCAGGATCGAACCGAGGATCGCGGCCGAAATCGCGATCAGCCGCTCGCGCTCGCCAAGCCCGGCGCCGACCTTCTGCAGAAGGGCGGACAGGCCCGCCATGCCGGTCGCCTCGCCATGCCCCATGATGATGCCGAGCAGCGGTATGATCAGCCCGATGCCGAAGCCTTCGAGCGCGGCACCGGCAAGCCCGAGCGCGACGACGACAGGCAACAGGCCGAGCTGGCGGCGGTCGAGCGCCCGTCGCAGCATCGACAGCCCCAGCATCTTGCGCCCACTCATCTTGCGCCCGCTCATCGTGCGCCGGCCTCTGCCTTGGCCTCGGTGGGTTCCTGGGCCGGCTGCGGCTGCCGATCCGGCCGCCTGGCCAGCACGAGGGCCATGAATTTCGCCGCGCCAGCGAGGTTCATCAGCACGATCGGCCAGTGCGACAGCCTGAGCTCCTGGTCGAAGCGCGGGCCGCCGATCAGCTCGCGCAGGGCCGACCGCATCGCCCAGTAGAAGTGGCGCAGCAGCCAGGGCGCACGGCGCAGATGCTTGAGACAGAGCGCGCCATTGCCGAAATGATAGTCGCGGTGCAGCCGGTCGACCGCCTTGCGGTTGCGCCGGCCATGGTGATGGAAGATCGTCATGTCGGGCACATATTCCACCGCCATGCCGGCAAGCACGGCGCGCACCAGATAATCCGTGTCCTCGGCCGAGCGCAGCGCCCCGCCGGCGCCGAGACGTTCGTCGAAGGGGCCGATGCGGGCGGCGACGTCGCGATGCATGGTCATGTTGCAGCCTAGCACGAAGCCGCCCGGATGGACGGCCGGCGTCAGCCGCTGGCGCTCCTCGCAGCGCTTGATGGTGAAGGGCAGGTCGCGCGCGTCGCCGATCTCGACGCGGCCGCCGCGGATCAGCCATTTCTCGCCGCTTGCATAATGCCGCTCGAGGTCGACGAGGTAGTTGCGGTCGAGCCTGCAATCGTCGTCGATGAAGACCAGCACCCGTCCGCGCGCCCGGGCGAGCCCCGCATTGCGCGCCGCCGCCAGTCCGGGACGCGGCTCGCGGATCGCGGTCAGCGCGATGTCGGAGGTCGCGGCGATCCGCGAAAGATAATCGGCCGTGCCGTCGCGCGAGCCGTTGTCGACCACCACCAGCTCGGCGGCGAAGGCTGGGTGCGCGCGGCAGGCGGCGCGGATCGAGTCGATGCAGGCTTTCAGCACCGTCGCGCGGTCGCGCGTGCAGACGATGAAGGAGACCTGCGGCCGCTGCCTGGGCCAGGGAGGGGCAGGCAGGACCGGGTGCCACGGCAATGGACGGCGCTCGGCGTTCATGGGGAGAGCTCCGCGCTGTGACGTCGCGGGGCGAGCGGGGCGCCGAAGCTGCTAATCTCCCCCTTGTGGGGGAGATGGCCGGCAGGCCAGAGGGGGGCGCGAAGGAACGCCTGCTTTGATGGTTGGCTGGTTTCAGACTGGCGAAGTCGGGCCGCCAATGGCTGAAAAGTAGGGCGGGACAGCGCCCCCCTCTGTCCTGCCGGACATCTCCCCCACAAGGGGGGAGATTGGCGGTTGCGACGCCTCGCCTCATGCCGCCCCCATCCGATAAGGCGCAAGCACGGACGCCGCCGGCGCGGATTTGAAGCGGTAGGCGACCCAGTCGGCGCGTTTGCCCGCCCACATCGAGGCCTGGCTCAGCCATGGCGCCCAGGCGCCGGGGCGCAGCGCATATTGCTCGCGGCGGCGGATCGCCTTCCATTTCGCGCTCAGCGTCAAAAGCTCATGCGTGAACGCCGGTTGCTCCTCGTCGTTGACGAGCTGATAGAGGAAATAGAAGAGGTTGAGCGCCCCGGCCTCGTAGCCCGGCCGCACTGCCGCGGGCAGCGCGGCAATCCGCCCTTCCAGCGCGCGGATGAAGGCTGCCGCCCGGGCCACGGTGTCGAAGGAAACCTGATCGCCGATGGCGCGCAAATCCTCACTGTCTTCCGCCAGGCCCTCGCGCTCGAGATTCTCGCCGACGATCCTGAGATGCGTACGCCGCATCTCGCTGGTGTGCCGGCTGGTCACGCTGCCGGGATGCCCGCGGTAGACCAGCAGGCTCTCCTCCATCAAGGCAGCCGGATAGAGGTCGGTGAGCCGCCGAAAGAGGTCGAAATCCTCTGCATGCCGGTAGACGCCGTCATAGTGCAGATCGGCCTCGCCGATGACCCGGCGGTTGTAGACTACGGTCGGGTGGATGAAGATCGTGAAGAACTTCGACAGCACCGGGAGGCCGAGCCGGAACACCGGATCGAGCCGCCCCTTAGCGATGCGGCCGTGCAGCAGCGGATCGACGAGCGCGCCGCAGAAGCCGAGTTCCGGCCGCGCGGCAAACAGCGCCGCCTGGCGCGACAGCCGCCACGGATAGGCGAAGTCGTCGGCGTCCATGCGCGCGACGAGCTCGCCCTGCGCGACCGCCAGCCCCTCATTGAGACTGGCGACCAGGCCGCGGTTCTCACGCGAGATGATGGACACGCGGCTGTCGGCTTTGCGGGAGCGCTCGAGGATCTCCAGCGACCGGTCGGTCGAGCCGTCGTCGATGGCGATGACTTCGAGCCGGCCGTAGTCCTGCCGCAGGATCGAACCAATTGCAGCGCCGACATAGGGCTCGGCATTGTAGACCGGCAAAAGCACGGAGATGAGGGGAGCGGCGCTCGCCATTATCGTCTCGCTTCCGTGTGCCGAAGGTCGAGCGCTGAACCGCCGGCCGTCGGGCTGATCCAGCTGATCTCGCCCGGCGAGCGCGCGCGCCGTACATACGGGAAATAACGCTTGAGGCTGTTGAGCGGCTTCTCGAAGAAGGTCCAGGAGAGCGAGGCGGCGATCAGCGTAGCGGCGCCGGCGACCAGGAAACGGCCCGGTCCCTGTTCCGAGACGTTGAGCGGGATCCATGGCTGCGCCTTGACGGCATAGGCCAGAAGGATCGGGTGGTACAGATAGACGCCGTAGCTTATGCGACCGAGCGCGAGCAGCGGCGGCAGCTCGGCCAGCCGGCCGAGCCTGCCGCCGAGGCCGTTCGAGCAGGCGGCGACGATCGCCGCCAGCGGCACCAGCGGCAGCACCTGCACCAGCACCCAGCGCGGCCACTCCCATGTCGAGCTCGCCGGCCCCGGATCGGACCAGACGACGAGCAGGAAAACCGCCGCCTGGGCCGGCCAGGAGAGCCGCATCCATTGCGGGATGTCCGCGCCCCTGGCGCGGCGCGCGGCAAGCAGGGCGCCGCAGGCGAGCGCGTCCATCGAGGCCGGCGGCAAAAGGTCCCGCGCCAGCGCCGGATTGGCCGCGATCGGCCAGTAGAAGCGGTAGGCGAGCGAGAAGCAGATGACGCCGATGGTGATCGCCTCGATGCGCTTGCGCGGCGCCAGAAGCACGATCAGCGGCCAGGCGAGATAGAACTGCTCCTCGATGCTGAGGCTCCAGAAATGGCAGAGCAGCCAGGGGTTCCAATCGTTGCGCAGCGCATACCAGAAATTCGAGAGATAGAGCGCATGCCAGGCGAGCGAGGATCTGGACTGCTCCAGGTCGGTGAGCCAGACGAGCCCCAGCACCGCGAAATAGGGCGGGAAGATCCGGATCGCGCGCCTGGCATAGAAGGAACGCAGCGCCGGTCCCGCGGCGAATGCGTCGGTATCGCGCGCGTCCAGCAAAAGCCGGGTGATCAGGAAGCCGGAGAGCACGAAGAACAGCCGCACGCCGAGATGGCCGAGGAAGGAAGTGCCGTTCGGCGCAAGGAAATGCGCGTAGAGCACCAGCGTCACGGCAACGGCCCGCAGCGAATCGAGTTGGACATCACGCGCGTTCGCCATCAGCGGCTTCCACAAGGTCCGTGGTGCCAGGCGGCATAGGCTGCGCAAACCCTACCGCTGCCTGCCGACGAATCTCCGTCCGAGCCGAGGGTGCAATCCTTGCCGGCCAGCCGAATGCCCATGCGGGTCAAAATAATGGCATCCTCCACTGGGCATGCCCCCGGCCCACGATTGTCGCGGTCGATGTTGCAGCGCAACACAAAATGCTTACAGCGCTGAAATAAAGATGTGATGCCGACAACCGGGGGAATAGTTGCCCCTCAAATTACGATCTGAAATGTCCAATGGTCCCATATATTGATGGGCAGTTGGTCTGATCCTCACGGAAGTATTTATCGCCAACGATGGTGAGAAGGTTTGCCGGCAACCACGGCGGGAAACGCCTGATACTGGACGGAGGTCTCCGGCGTAACCATTGATTCTTATGTCGCTGCCTACCAAAGAGCCTTTGGATTTCAATGCTTTGTGCAGCGCAGCAGGCTTCGGGGAGAGGGCGGTGGTCGTCGCCTCGCCCTGTCCTAGCATCCGCCGCCCGCTGCCTCACGACAGCGCGGCCGCCAGGCCCTATCTCCGCATCCGACCATGCTGGCGGGGAGAGGAAGTGACGCCGACGTCGATCGCAAAACCGGAGGCGCAGCTGGGCGCCTTGCCCGTCCTCGGCCTGCTTGGCGCCATTCTATCGGTGCAGGTGGGCGCCGCCTTCGCCAAGGGCCTGTTCCCGGTCCTCGGGGCGGAGGGCACGACGATGCTGAGGCTTGCCATCGGCGCGCTGATGCTGGCGGCGGTGCTGCGGCCGTGGAAGGTGCTGCCGACGCGCCAAGGTTTGCCATGGCTTGCCGCCTACGGCGTCACCGTTTCGGTCATGAATCTGCTCTTCTATGCCGCGCTCGAGCGCATTCCGCTGGGCGTCTGCGTCGCGCTTGAATTTACCGGCCCGCTTTTCGTCGCGACGCTGGGCTCCAGGCGCCTGCTCGATCTCGTCTGGGTGGTGCTGGCGGTCGCTGGCATCGTGCTGCTTTCGCCGTTTGCTGACGTCGACCATGTGGCCGATGTCAGCCGCGGGCTCGATCCGGCGGGCGTGTTGCTCGCGCTTGCCGCAGGCTGCTGCTGGGGGCTCTACATCATCTTCGCGCAGAAGGCCGGCGCCGGCCTTGGCGCCCGTACCTCGGCCTATGGCATGGCGATCGCGGCGCTTGTTGCGCTGCCCTTCGGCTTCACCGCCGCGCAACCCTATCTCACCGACCCGCATGTCATGACGGGCGCGGTCGTCGTCGGGCTGTTTTCCAGCGCGCTGCCCTTCTGGCTGGAGATGATGGTGCTGGCCAGAATGCCGGCGAAAGTCTATGGCATGATCGTCTGTCTGGAGCCTGCGGGCGGCGCGCTGACCGGCTTTCTTTTCCTGCATGAGAGCTTGAGCGCCTTGCAATGCGCTGGTATCGGCGCAGTGATCGCCGCCGCTTTCGGCGCGGCCGTGACGGCGAGGGCGCCGGTTCCGTCGCCCGGCTGACGCATGTCGCCCAAAAGTGCGCAGCGGTTTTGGGAGAACGACATGCGTAAACCAAGGACGCATGTCGCCCGAAAGTGCGCAGCGGTTTTGGGAGAACGATCGCGGCGTGCTTTAAGCCGCTGGCAGGGCGAGGAAAAAGCCGTGCGCGCAGCTGCGCCGGACTACATCCGGTGGTTGAGATAAGACTTAGGTCTTATGCCTTTGCGGAAAAGGTCTGAGAAAACAAGACAAGGGTCGTGGGCCACTTCCCCATGACGCGCTGATTGGGGATGCTGATGCTGCGACATTGCCGGTGGGGTAGTTCGGCCGAAGGGCTGGATGGCCGGTATGGGGAGAATGGGATGCGCGCAGCGCGCATGGGCTGCAGGCTTGGCTTGCGAGCGCTCACTGCGCTGGCGTTGTTTGTCGCGCCTCTTCAACTCTCCTTAGACGGTTCTGTCGTGACCAAGGCCTATGCCGGCAAAGGCGGCAATGGCAATGGCGGTGGAAATAGCGGCAACGGCGGAAATAGCGGCGGAAACGGCAGCGGGAACGGAAATAGCGGGAACGGCGGCTCTAACGGCAACTCCGGCGGCAACAGCGGCAGCAGCAACGGCGGTGGAAATAGCGGCGGCAACAGCGGCAACGGAAACAGCGGTTCGAACGGTAACGGCAATAGCGGGAACGCCGGGGGTAACAGCAACAGCGGTGGAAACAGCGGCAACAGCAAGGGCGCGACGAACAGCGCCTCCAACAATGCCGCCAGCACCGCCGATGTCGATGATCATGTGAACGCGGCGACCGGCGACAAGGTCGAGGTCAGCGGCAACAGCATCCAGGTCACGCACCGGAACGGAATGAAGGAGAGGATCGAGAACGGCCGTTTCAGGATGGAGGACAAGTTTGGTCGCACCATCGTCGAGCGCAAGGCCACAATGGCCGATCTCAGTCGCCTGAAGAGTTTGTGAGAGCGAGGTTCTATCTGGATTAGATCGTTAAGGGGCCAAAGGCCAGCGCTGCAAAATCAGGTTGCCACCTTTTGCTTCGTCTCTTCGGTCCTGATCGTCTTATGACAGAACTCCCGCTGCTCACCTTGCCCCCGCCCTTTGGCGGGGGTACTTTTTTGGGCCCTTGGGCACGGTTGCCGGATAGATGGACCCTTGGCGCATGGCCCCGCAGGTCGGGGGAGAATCCATACGCAATCAAAGTGTTACAGCGCCTTTTTGCGCCCAGGTGACGCTTTGCGCCATAGGATGCCGCGGTTCGTTTGAGCGTCCGCGTGGTTCTCGCAAGCCCCAGTCATAGTGAATTGCCGGCGAATTTCCAAGCGATTTGGTTAACGCTGCGGCAGTCGCGGCTTCGAGCTGTTCTCCCAGTGGTTGCGACAATGGTCCCCAAACGGCCGCAAAAAAGTCCGACTGGACATGGCATGGGTCGTGGGCCGCTTCCGTAGCCTTACCAAACTGTGAATCCTTTCCTGGTGAAGACACCGGTTCCGCCTTGGCTTGGCCGAGAGCGGAACTTCGGCATGGCCGAGGCGGGACCGGCATGAAAAGGACAGCATGCGCGATCCCGCCTTCAGAAGGCTTGCCCGCATCACGCTGCGCGCCACGGCCGCGCTGGCGCTCGCTGTCGCGACTTTTCATTTCATGCCCGATAGCGCGGCCAAATTCCTCATGGCCACCGCTTATGCCGGCAACGGCAATGGTGGAGGCAATGGCGGCGGCGGCGGCAATGGCGGCGGCAACGGCGGCAACAGCAGCGGGGGCAATTCGAGTAACGGCAACGCTGGTGGCAACAATGCCAATGCCGGCCCCGGCAACAACAGCGGCAAAGGCAACACCAACCCGGGCAAGGCAAGTCATGTCGATGCCAATACCGGCGATACCGTCGAGATCGACGGCAACAAGATCACGGTGATCCACCGCAACGGCATGAAGGAGGAGATCGAGAACGGCCGCTTCGAGATGACCGATGCGCAAGGCCGCACCATCGTCGAACGGCGGGCGACACAGGAGGATCTGGCCCGCCTGCTAAGCTTGTGAGGGTTGAGAGAAGCTACCCCCTTTTCCCGTACCCTTGCATGTCACCCCCGTCTTCCGGAGGCGGGGGTGATTTGCGTTTAGGGGAACTGAGGAACTGAGGAACTGGAGAACTGAGGAGCGGGAGAATTGAAGAACTGGAGAACTGAAGAATTGGGGAATTGGAGCATCGGCGGGCCAGGCTTCTCGATTCCTCTGTTCTCCAGTTCTTCAATTCCTCAATTCCTCAATTCCTCAATTCCGTTACCTTTCCTTCGCCTCATGCATCAGCAGCGCCGCTTCCGTCCGATTGCGCACGTTGAGCTTGGCGAGCACCCTGGTCATGTGGTGCTTGACCGTCTTTTCCTGCAGCGACAGCCGGGCGGCGACTTCCTTGTTGCTCAGGCCCTCGGCCACCAGCCTCAGGATTTCGGCCTCGCGGCCGGTAAGCTGGCTGAGCGGATCGGGCTTGCGACCGGTGGGCTGCAACAGGTCGGACAGCAGCCGGGCCGACAGTGTCGGCGATACATAGCTCTGGCCGTTGGCGACGTCGCGCAGGATCTCGGCCAGCGACTTGGAGCCGACGCCCTTCAGCACGTAGCCCCGCGCGCCCGCCTTCAGCGCCTGCGCCACGTCGGCGTTGGTTTCCGAAACCGTCAGCATGACGATCTTCTGCTCGGGGACGGCGGAAAGGATGCTGGCCAGCGCATTGAGGCCGCCGCCCGGCATGCTGATGTCGAGCATCAGGATGTCGGGCGCGCTGGCGCGGACCAGCCTTTCGGCATCTTCGGCGCTGGCGCCTTCGCCTACAAGCTCGAAGCCGCCGATCTCGCCGAGGCTGCGCGCCACGCCCTCGCGGAACAGCGGATGGTCGTCGACAATGGCGATGCGGATGGGTGTGTTCACGGCTGCTCCTCGACAGACAATGTGATTACCAGTCTCGTTCCTCCAGGACCCGAAAGCGTCTCGAATTGTCCGCCGATGCTTTCGATGCGCTCCCTGAGGCCGGCGAGTCCGAGGCCTTCGCTCCTTGCGGGATCGAAGCCCGGTCCGGTGTCCTGCACCTCGACCAGCAGCTTACCGCCCTTCATCGTGGCTCTCACCTGCTGGCCCTTGCCCTTGCCGTGCCTGTAGGCGTTGTTCAGCCCTTCCTGCACGAAACGATAGATACTGATCTTCTCCGAGGTGCCGAGTTCCGGCAAGCGTTCCGGCAGGGTGAGCAGCACCTTGGTGTCGGTGCGGCGCTCATGCTCGGCCACCGCCAGCCGCAATATGTCGGCCACCGCCTGCGTTTCGATCTGCGGCAGCACCAGGCCGTTGCAGATGCCGCGTATCTCACGCATCGCCTCGCCGAGCGTCTTATGGATGCCGGCGATCTCGGCCTCGCGCTGCGGTTTCGGCGTCGACGGATCGACCAGCACCGGGCTGTCCATCCTAAGCGCGGCGAGCGCCACCAGCTGCGCGGGCCCGTCATGCAGGTCGGCGCCGATGCGTCTCAGATACCGCTCGTTGATGGCGGTGGCGCGGCGCGAGGCACGCTGCACGCGCTGGCGCAGCGACGAATTCTGCGCCAGCGCTGTCTGCAGTTCGGCGACCTTGGCCTCCAGCGCCGCGCGCTGTGTCTGGATGGTTCGGCTGCCGCGAAACACGATGCCCGACAAAAGCGCCAGCGAGGCCGCGGTGGCGGCGGCCACCACCAGCCAGCTCCACAACAGGGCGGCGCGCAGCGATTCCTCGAAATCGCCGGACAGTTCGTAGAACTCCGTGACGGCGACGACATCGCCGGACCAAGGCTCGCGCACCGGATTGTAGATCTCGAGCAGCGGCAGGCCGAGCGCCCGTTCCTTATCGTTTTCCTCGTCCTCCAACTGGTTGTATTTGACCATGACGTTGCCGGCGAAGGCGGCGATCAGGTTGGGGTTCGGCTTGAACCGTTTGCCGATGAGGTCGGAATCCTTCGAATAGAGGATCGTGCCGTCGCGTCGCCACAGCTTGAACGACACCAGCCGCTTTCCCAAGGCTCCCTGTCCGAGCGTCTCGTCCAGCGCCCGCTTGACGGTGGAGTCCAACTCCTGGCTCTTGCGCAGGTCAGGCAACAGCGGCGCGATCACGCTGTCGACATAGAGCGCGGTGGTGGTGGCGGAATTATGCATGACGCCTTGGCGGATCTGCGATGTCACCCACAGGCCAACAACCAGCATCACCGCCAGAAGCACGATGCCTCCGGCAATCACGAATTGCCAGGCCAGCGAACGCCCGCTCCAGATTTGCACAAGTCGTTTCAAGATCTCCCTGAGCATACGCATGAATCACCCCGCCGCCGGCAAGGATTATAGGCCAGGCGCGACGATTGTGACACCGACCTTGGTCCGTGCCCATGGCGAAGGTTAACCGGGCGACCGCAGCGCCGACTGGCAAGTTAATAAAGAAACAGCTAATATTGTAGTGACCCGCGGATGCGTTCCGGCGTCGCGGCGATAGCGGCAGCTGGCGTCGAAAGGGACGGCATGCGGATCGCAATGATGGGAGCGGGCGGCATCGGCGGCTATGTCGGCGCAAGGCTCGCCGAGGCAGGGGGCGACGTCAGCTTCATTGCTCGGGGTGCGCATCTTGAAGCAATGCGCCGGAACGGCCTGCGAATTCGGAGCGACACCGGCGACGTCTTCCTGCCCACCGTGTCCGCGAGCGCCGCTCCGGCCGACATCGGCCCCGTCGATCTCGTGATCTTCGCGGTCAAGCTCTACGACAGCGAGACGGCCGCAGCGGCTCTGGGACCGCTGATTGCCGGCAATACCCGCGTCGTGACGTTACAAAACGGCATCGACGGCATCGAGATTCTGCACCGCCATGTTCGCGGCGACAAGGTGATCGGCGGCGCCACCTACCTTTCCGGCTTCATCGGCAAGCCTGGAGAAATCGTCCATGCTGGCGGGCACCGGGATATCCTCGTCGGCGGGCATGGCGACCCCGTCATCCACGAGCTGCAGGCGCTTTGCGATCGAGCCGTCGGGCTCGAGCTGAAGCCGGTCGCCGACATCGACGGCGTGTTGTGGGAAAAGTTCGTGACACTCGCGGCTTTCTCCGGCGGTACCTCGCTCATGCGTTCGGGGATCGGTCCGATCCTGGCCGATGCCGAAGCCCGCATCTTCATCGAGCAATTGCGTGACGAGGGGATGGCGATCGCCGCCGCTGCCGGCCATCCGTTGGCCGAAGGGTTCGAGGACCGTGTCGTCGCGAGGTGGGCCGTGCTCCCTCCACATGTGAAATCGTCGATGGCCAACGACCTCGAAAGAGGCAAGCCCATCGAGGTCGCCTGGCTGTCCGGGCGCATGCACGAATTGGGTATGAAACTGGGCGTGGCGACGCCCGGCCACACCGCGGTGTTCCGCGCCCTGCATCTCTACGCATCGGGTGGGGGTGCTAGAGCAATTCCAGAAAAAGCATGAAAACGGGTTTCCGTCCGGAATTGCGTGAAAACAAAGAGTTAGAGCGGCTCGACGATTCGGTGAGCCAACGGACCGCTCTACCAGGCTCATCGAGGTTCCCAGGAAGGACATCATGGCAAGCGCATCGACCGAAAGCATGCCGGTGACCATGGACACGAAGGTCGCCGGCTCGCAGGACATGTTCAACAGGGAGCTCGACACCTACCGCAGGGTCGTGGGTGCGAACCTCATGTACCATCGCGAGGTCTATGGCCTTCTTCGCGGCCTGCTCGTCGAGCAGGCGCCGGCGTCGTTCCGGTTCCTCGACATTGCCTGTGGGGATGCCAGCGCCTCCGCGGCGATGCTGAGGGCCATGGCGATCGGCAACTATGTCGGCATCGACTTGTCGGAGGCGTCGCTGCGGCTTGCGGCGCAGGCGCTCGACAGCCTTCCCTGTCCCGTCGAGCTGCGTTGCGGTGATTTCGCGCAGGCGATGGCGAAATGGTCGGAGCCGGTCGATGTGATCTGGATCGGCATGTCGCTGCATCATCTGCCGACCGAAGGCAAGGCGAGACTGATGCGGGACGCCCACAGAGCCCTGGGAGGGCTGGGTCTGTTCGCCATCTGGGAGCCGGCTCTCTTCGAGGGAGAGGACCGCGCCGCCTGGCTTGCGCGCTTCTCCCTGCTGCGCGACGAATGGTCGGCCGTTTCCGACGAGGAATTCGCGTCGATGGAAAGGCACATGCTTCTGGCCGATTTCCCGGAAACCGTCGCGACATGGCTTGCGATGGGCAGGGACGCCGGCTTTTCGCACGCGGAGGAGATTTTCATGATGCCCAACAGAATGGGCAGGGTGTTCCGCTACTGGAACTGATGCATGTCGCCCAAAGTGTCCGACTCGAGGTCGACGCGCTTTTCCGCGAAGATGCCGAAGCTGGCTCGTCCTAACCGGCAACGACCCTCACGCCATTACGCGATCTGAAGCTGCTCGACGGAATCCGCGCGCGATATCTCGATCAGCCGCGCCGCGGCCAAGGGCGCCAGGATCACGAGGAACGCCGTGATATGGAGGAAGATCGACCACGCCAGCTCTGTCCCGCTGTGGTCGTAGCAGACAGCAAATTCCATGGCGCTTTACTCCGTTTGAACCCGCGTGCTGCGCATGTGGTTTCATGAACAAGTCGAGCATGATACTGATTTTCATTGAATACAACGGATTGCTAATTTTAATTGAGCGACGCACGACGCCGACCACGACGGCATCGCCTGCGAGCGCTGGTACGCAGGATATGGGGCGAATGCGAGTGGCGTGAGGGTGCACCGTCATCGGCGCATGGGCGGATAGGATCGAGCGATATCCCTTTCGACGATCCATCCGCGGTTGCTCGTCCGAAATAGCCGGCTACGGAACGGCGAAGCTACTTGCGTGGCGGCTCGAACAGCTCGATCGGATTGCCGGCTGGGTCGTCGAGCAGGATCTGCTTGCCGCCGATTCCGGCAACGTGTCATTGCGAAACCGGGCGCCGAAGGCCTTCAAACGGGCGACCTCGTCCTCGATATCCGCAACCTCGATCTGGATCCGGTTCCAGCCGCCGGGTGCCGGCTTGCGGCCGTCGGGCATCGGCTGGGATGCGCCGCCCGGCCCGGTCGTTGCGTTGATCAGCAGTCGAAGGTCGCCTTTGTCCAGCATGGCGAAACTCGGCGCCGGATGCATCACGACGGAGAAGCCGAGCGCTTTCGTGTAGAACGCGATGGCCGCGTCCACATCGTCGACGATGTAGCGGACATTCACTGTTGCCATGGTCTTGCTCCTTTCAGGTCAAAGCAAGGATCATGCTCGCCGCCGCCAGCGAAACGACCACGATCCACGGGGGTGCCCTCCAGACGGTGAGCAGGAGAAAGCCCGCCAGCGCCAGCGCGAAGTCGCCTTGCACGCGGATGGCGCTGGTCCAGACCGGGTTGTAGAGGGCGGCGCCCAGAATTCCGACGACGGCCGCGTTCGCGCCGCGCATCGCCGCCTGGGCCGTCGGCCTTGAGCGAAAGTCGTCCCAGAACGGCAGCGCTCCGACGACCAGCAGCAGCCCGGGCAGGAAGAGCGCGACAAGCGCGATCGTCGCCCCGGCGATGCCGTTCGGCGCCGACCCCATGACCGCTCCGAGATAGGCCGCGAAGGTGAAGAGCGGACCCGGCACCGCCTGGGCGGCGCCATAGCCGGCGAGAAAGGCGTTGTTGTCCACCCAGCCGGGTGCAACGACCTGCGCCTGCAGCAAGGGCAGAACCACATGCCCGCCGCCGAAGACCAGCGAACCCGCGCGATAGAAGGCTGCGAAGAGCGCGATGGCCTGGGCCTGTCCCGCAAGCAGCATCGACAGCGCGAAGAGCAGGGCGAAGGCACCGAGCGCCAGCATGCCGAACGCTTTGGAAACAAGGAAATGCAACTCACCGATCGCCGGTGTGCTTCCGCTTCGGCACAGCCATAATCCGGCAAGGCTTCCAAGAGCGATCGCGGCGATCTGGCCGACGGAGCTGGCCGCGAAAGTTACGATCAGCACTGCCGCAAGCGCGATTGCCGCCCGTTCACGATCCGGCGTGAGGCTCCGCGCCATGCCCCACACCGCTTGCGCGACGACCGCAACGGCCACCACCTTCAGGCCGTGCAACAGGCCGCCCTCGGCCGTTCCCGCGAAAGCGGATGATCCATAGGCGAAGAGAACGAGCAGGATGGCGGAAGGCAGCGTGAAGCCGATCCAGGCGGCCGCCGCGCCCAACGGACCGGCGCGCAGCATTCCGAGCGCAAACGCCACCTGGCTGCTTGCGGGGCCAGGCAGGAACTGGCAGAGCGCCACGATGTCGGCGTAGCCTTCCTCGTCGATCCATTTGCGCCGGAGCACCAATTCGTCGCGGAAATAGCCGAGATGGGCGATCGGCCCGCCGAACGAGCTCACGCCCAGTTTGGTGAAAGCCGCGAGCACCTCCCAGGCCGCGCCGGTCGGGAATGCGGTGACCCGATGTCTCGGTTCAGACGCTGCGTCCTGAGACGACTTCACGAAACAGCTCCCTGATCTTGTCCTGCGCGGCCGCCAGGCCCTCGAGGCCGTGGCGGGTGGCTGTGTAGAGGCGTCGTTGCGACCGGCCTGTCCGCTCGATTCGGGACTCGAGATAGCCCTTGCGCTCCATGGCATGCAGCATCGGATAGAGTGTGCCGGGACTGACGCGGTAACCGTGGCGCGCCAGTTCCTCGATCATCCATTGCCCGTAGAGATCGCCTTCGGCCGCGTGGTGCAGGATGTGAAGCCTTATGAATCCTGCCAGCAGCTCCTGGTGCTGCATCGCCACCGCCAACTCCACACTATCGAGTTTCGATATCGGGAACCGATAATATCCTTGCGAGTTGAGTTTGCAACCGCCGAACGGCCGGCGGGTGGATCAGCAAATGGAAGGAGCGCCCTCATGGCAAGTGAACGCGACAAAGACCCTCGTCACCACACGCACAACATGCAAATCCGGCTGCAGGAGACGATGGACCACCTGCGCCAGGATATCGCCAAGGTGGATGAGCCGCAGTTGAGGGCTATGTTCGAAACCGCCGCCGAGGTGCTGGGCGGGCTGAAAAAGGCGTTCAGCGACTACGAGAAGAAGAACGAGACGGCTTGGCGATGAAACTCAGGCGCAGTCCTTGAGCTCGACCACTTCGACGCCGAGGCGGAAGGCCTGGCCGTCGGCATAGGAACGCGCATATTGCTCGGCCTCGAAGGGGAAGGTCAGCGTGGTGCCGTAGGCGGTGACGCGCACCGTCCACTTCTGGCCCTTGACGAGTTCGACGCCGTGAAGCTTCGCCGTCACCATCTCACCCTCCTCCTCAGTCCGGCATGCTCGCAACGCGACCATAACGTAGCGGAAGTCATTTGAGTACAAATAATCCGACCGAATTATGTCGCTGCCACGTCGATTCCGACATTCGGGCCATCCCTTCCGTGAAATGGATCACGTTCGGCCCGGCTGGAACCCCCGACAGCGCCAGGGGATTAGGGCTATGAAACCGCAGAGGAGCTCGCCATGATCCGCAAGCTGAAGTCCGGCGAATACCGTCTCTATTCGCGTAAGGTGGATCCGAGGGCCGGCAAGCGCCGCAACCTCGGCACCTTCAAGTCGCGCGAGGCCGCCGAGAAGCACGAACGCGAGGTACAGTACTTCAAGCGGCATTAGCGGCCGTCCTGATCGGCAGGTAAGTTCGCAAGGCAGCGTGTCGCTCGTTGCCATATCCTACCCTGGAGGATAGGATATTGTTATGACGATACACAGCTCCCATCCCGACATCATCGCCCGGCTCAAGCGCGCGCATGGCCATCTCGCCGCCGTGCTCGCCATGTTCGAGCAGGGACGCTCCTGCCTCGACCTCGCGCAACAGCTTCATGCCGTCGAAAGCGCGGTCGGCAACGCCAAGCGCGAGCTGATCCACGACCACATGGAGCATTGCCTGGTCGAGGGCGGCGAGCCCACCAGGGACACGCTCAAGGAGCTGAAGCAGCTCACCAAATATCTGTGAGGCCGCCATGCGGGAAAAGCTTCTGGACTGGTTCGGCTTCGGTCTGCATGGGCACGACCATGGCGGGCACGGCCATGATCATCATGGCCCGCACGGCCACACCCACGGCGTGATCGACGCCACGATCGCCACCACCGACCGCGGCATATGGGCGATCAAATGGTCGTTCGTCATCCTGGCGATCACGGCCGCCTTGCAGGTTGTCGTCGTCGTGTTTTCGGGCAGCGTGGCGCTGCTTGCCGACACCATCCACAACGTCGCCGACGCGACCACCGCCATCCCGCTTTGGATCGCCTTCGTGCTGGCGCGCCGCAAGCCGACCCGCACCTTCACCTACGGCCTCGGCCGGGTGGAGGATTTGGCCGGCATCGTCATCGTGCTCATCATCCTGGCGAGCGCGATTGTCGCCGGATACGAGGCGATGGACCGCCTGCTCGATCCCCAGCCGGTGCGGTTCCTCGGCTGGCTCGCGGCTGCCGGCGTCATAGGCTTCCTCGGCAACGAGGCGGTGGCCGTGTTCCGCATCCGCGTCGGCCGCGAGATCAACAGCGCCGCGCTGATCGCCGACGGCTATCACGCTCGCACCGACGGATTGACCAGCCTCGCCGTCGTCGCAGGCGCGATCGGCGTCTGGCTCGGCTTTCCGCTGGCGGACCCGATCATCGGCCTCATCATCACAGCCGCCATCTTCGGCATCGTCTGGCAGTCGGCGCGCTCTGTGCTGACCCGCATGCTCGACGGGGTGGAGCCCGGATTGGTCGACGAGATCCATCACGCTGCCGAACATGTCGCGGGCATCGAGAAGGTGACCGAGGCGAAGGCCCGTTGGCTCGGCCACAAGCTGCATGTCGACGTGGCGATCGCGGTCAATGACGGGCTGCTGCTCGCCGCCGCGAACAACATCGCCGCATTGCTGAAAGCAGAGCTTTTCGCACACATTCCGGCGCTCGACGTCGCCACGGTCCGTTTCGCCGAGTCGAGCGCCGAAGGTGCCCACCATCACGCGCCCGACCCGTTCCTGGTATCGGGCAAGCTCGCCAGCGGGCTGCTGGAGATCGTCGACACGCCGCAGGGCGAGCGCATGCGCCTGCGCCTGTCGCGCCACGCCGAGGGCCTGCAGGCGAACGTCGCCATCGAGCGGCCGGGCGGTACGGTCGAGCGCCTGCCGCTGTCGCCGGTCGGCGGCGACCACCACTACCTGCAGAGCCTGGCCGCCCCGGCCGAACCGCACGAATTCAGCGCCAGGCTGCAGCTTTCGGCCGGCGCCGACAGCGAGGATCTGCCCTTCGCCATGGTGGAGCCCGAAGGTCATCACCACGAGCACGTGCATTGAAGAAAGGGCGTCTGCTCGGCGGCCTGTTGTCGCCGTTGACTTCGGGCAGCAACGTGTGCGGAAACGGGACCAGCCGGCCGGTCGCGATTAGAAAACGCTAACGGAACGGAAACGCCTCGCTGCTATGGTTCTACGTTGCGGCAGGGGAGGCTGAACCCCGCCGAGGAACTTCGGGACGAGTATACCATGGCCACTTTTCCCCATGTCGAGCGTCGCCTTTATGCGCGAGAGTTCGTGCTGAAGGAGGCGACCATCGTCACCGGCGACGCCAGCATCAGGTGCTCCATCCGCAACCAGCATGAGCATGGCGCCGAGCTGCGCGTCGGCGCGCAGGTGGAGCTGCCGGACCGCTTCACGCTCATTGTTCCCGACGACGATGCCGTCTATCGCGCCGTGGTGCGCTGGCGGCGCAACGAGCGCGTCGGCGTGCAGGTCTACAGCAATTCGATGAAGGGCTGACGCCCAACTCCTATTTTTCGGCCGAGGACGATTTGGTTTATGTTCCCGGAGGTATCCCGCGCCTCCGCCCGGGACCTGATCAAAAATAGCGGCGCACGCTCGCCCTGTAGGTGCGGTAGGGCTCGCCGAACTTGCGCTCCAGATAGGCCTCCTCGCGCAGCACCACGCCGGAATGCAGGATGAGGAACACCGGAACGAGAGCGAGCACGCCCCACCAGGTGTCGAAGATGAGGCCGATCCCCAGGAGCAGGCCCATCAGGCCGACATAGAGCGGGTTGCGGCTGAAGCCGAACGGGCCGCCGGTGACGATCGCCAGCGTCGGTTTCGTCGGATCGATATTGGTGCCGCCGCGCTGCATCGTCATGCGCCCCCAGGCGATGACGGCGATCGCAAGGGCCGCCAGCACGATGCCCAGCACCATGGTCAGCGGCCTGCCGCCGATAGCGAGCGGCCAGACATAGCGCAGCGCCAGCATCAGGATCAGCGCCACGAGGAACAGCAGCGGTGGGAACACCGCGACGCCGGGACTGTCCTTCTCGCCGTTCATGGCCATTTCCGCCGGTCCGAACCTAAATTTGGAGCTTCGTCGGAGGTTCACGAAGCTTCATCCGTTCGTCATGTTCATGCCGCATATTAGCGACACCGAATACGTTGATCCGATCGGCTCCCAGAAGACCTCCTGCCCGGTTTCGACCGGGCTTTTTTCTAGCTGTCAGCCGTCTCCAGCTTGGATCGTATCGAGCCGATGGCTTTTTCGATGGCCTCGGCGGCTTGCAGATCCAAAGCAATGTCCAACAGGCCTTCCGTTGTCCGGATCGAGAGGATGCCTATGTGCCCCTTCTCGTCCTTGAATGTGCCGACATGGATTTCGGTTGGCACGAAAGGGGGCGCCTTGTCCCTGCGATTCATCGTTCACCTATGTTGACTGGGACGGACGACAATCGCGCAAACCGCTCACCCGTTCAAGCGGGCTTAGGTTGTATCCGTGTCAGCCGATGTCGGCTGTTCGCCGACAATCGGCGTCGCCAACTGGGTTTTTGGATGGCGCGGGCGCTTTGCAGGCACATGCCGGCTGCACGCGGCATGCCCCGCTAGCAACAGCCGCTCGCGCCGCAGCACGACGCGCCGGCAGCTTTCTGTTCTTCCAGCCAGCGGTCGCGCGGCTTGCAGCTTGCCGGCCGTGGTGACAGCTCGACCTCGACGATATCGCCAACCAATGCCGGTTGGGCCGCCCGGTGAAGTTCCATCGGCCGGATGCCGTCGCTGACTTCGAAGGTCAACTTGGCCGACGGGTCGAGGGCCACATGGTCGGCCACCTTGCGGATGATGGCAACGAACTTGCCGGCCGCCATATGGACCGGCCCGCCTTCGTCGACGTCCCACAGCTGCACGAAAATCTCCGACCAGGCTTCCGGATTGGCGCCGCAATCGAGCGCCGAGAACTGTCCCGCCTTAACCTCGGTCACGTGATAGCCCGACTTTACCGGCCGGCCGTCATAGCGGAACACCAGCGGTTTTTCCGTGTGGTCGGCCAGCGCGTCGAGCAGATCGCCGATGGTGAGATCCGATGGGTCCATGGCAAGGGCAGGTGCTATTTTACGGTTGTCAGGAGAGAGCATGTCGGCTATTCCTCATTTCAACATTTCAAGGATTATTGAAATATGGATGAACGTCAAGCCCTGACCGCCTTTGGCGCGCTGTCGCAGGAGACCCGGCTGCAGCTGCTGCGATTGCTGGTCGTCGCGGGGCCGGAAGGCATCGCCGCCGGCTCGCTCGCCGAACAGGTCGCGGTTTCGCCGTCCAATGTCAGCTTCCATCTCAAGGAGCTGGAGCGCGCCGGCCTGGTGAGCGCGCGGCGTGACGCGCGCTCGATCGTCTACAGCGCCGAATACGATGCGCTGTCCGGCCTGATCCGCTTCCTGATGGAGGATTGCTGCTCCGGCCGGCCGGAAATCTGCGCGCCGGCGCTTGCTGCACCCTGCTGCCTGCCGGGCGAGGGGACCCGGCAATGATATCCTTCGATCTTCCGCGCCGGGTTGTCGCCGAAGCGCTGGGCACCGGTCTCCTTGTCGCGACCGTGGTCGGCTCCGGCATCATGGCCGAGACGCTGACGCGTGATGTGGCGCTGGCGCTGCTCGGCAACACGCTCGCCACCGGCGCCATGCTGGTGGTCTTGATCACCATTCTCGGGCCGATCTCCGGCGCGCATTTCAATCCGGCGGTCTCGCTGGTGTTCTGCCTCAACCGGACGCTGCCGCCCCGCGATTTCGCCGCCTATCTGGCCGCGCAGGTCGTCGGCGGCATCGCCGGCACCGTCGCGGCGCATCTCATGTTTTCCCTGCCGGTTCTGGAAGTCGCGACGAAGCTCCGTGCCGGACCCGCGCAGTGGTTCTCCGAAGCGGTCGCGACCTTCGGGCTGGTC
The DNA here is from genome assembly GCF_029674625.1 of Mesorhizobium sp. WSM4906. NCBI lineage: Bacteria > Pseudomonadati > Pseudomonadota > Alphaproteobacteria > Hyphomicrobiales > Phyllobacteriaceae > Mesorhizobium > Mesorhizobium sp. WSM4906. The sequence goes on along the minus strand of NZ_CP121355.1, from coordinate 5,222,990 downwards.
GCGGTCATTCTCTCAGGCCTCCGGTTCGAACAACGCGCCGTGCCTTGGCTGGTTGGCCTCTACATCACCGCTGCCTATTGGTTCACCGCCTCCACTTCTTTCGCCAATCCGGCGGTCGCGCTGGCGCGCTCGCTCACCGACACCTTTTCCGGCATCAGGCCGGCCGATCTGCCGGGCTTCATCGTTGCCGAGCTGCTCGGCGCCTTGATCGCATCGGCGCTGATGGGCTGGCTGCTGAGGCCTGAAATCGTTCAGCAATCCGAACCACTGAAAGCCAAACCATGACGGTCACGATCTATCACAATCCCGCCTGCGGCACCTCGCGCAACACGCTCGCCATGATCCGCGCCAGCGGCGAGGAGCCGGTGGTGATCGAATATCTGAAGACGCCGCCGAGCCGCGAACGGCTGCTCGAGCTGATCACGGCGATGGGCATCACCCCGCGCGAACTGCTGAGGGAGAAGGGAACGCCTTATGCGGAACTTGGCCTCGCCGACCCGAAATGGAGCGACGACCAATTGATCGATTTCATGCTCTCCCATCCGATTCTGATCAACCGGCCCATAGTCGAAACGCCGAAGGGCACGAGGCTCTGCCGGCCGTCGGAGGCGGTGCTTCCGCTGCTCGACAATCCCGTGCGCGAATTCGTCAAGGAAGATGGCGAGAAGGTCGCCTATATGCCTAGATCAGGGTCTGTTGAGATTCAGGTCAGGCCGCGCCGAAAATGATGGTTTCCGAGAACCGGCCTACGCCGGCCGTAGCCTTCAAAGAGCGGAGACACTGTTGAGGGCTTCGGCCGGCGAAGGCCGGAGCGGAGCGTACCCAAAGTACGTGAGCACCGGAAGCGCAGGAAGCCGCCATTTGTAGGCCGGCCTCACCTGAATCTCAACAGACCCCTAGAGCGCCAGATGCTTCATGAAGTAGATCGAGGCTCGTGGTTTGCCGAACGGATCGACGAAGTGATGCGGCACGACACCGACTTCCCGCCAGTTCATGCGCCGATAGAGCCGCTCGCTTGCTCCGCCCTCGGCGGTGTCGAGAAGGAGCAGGGAGCGCTTTCTCTTCCTTGCCTCGTCTTCGATGAATGCCATGAGCGCCGAACCGATCCCTTGCCGCTGGAAGCCCCGGTGCACGAGAAGCTTGTAGACTTCCGCCCGGTGCAGGGCGTTCGGTTCCGGCGACAAATAGAGCTGGACGGTGCCGACCAGCTTGTCATCGACATAGGCGCAGATGAGCAGGCGGTCTCCGTCCGCCAGGGAGCCGAAGAGGCCCCGCCAATAAGCCTGCGCCTGCTCGGCGCCGAACGGCAGTACGAAGCCGACCAGCGCGCCGTCCTCGATGGTCTGCATCAAGATCTCGGCAAGAGCGCCGAGTTGAGCCGTTGCCTCGGTCTCGTCGATCACCGCGATGCGCATACGCTGCCCCTTTTAGGCATGACAGATAATGGGCTTTGAGCGTTTCGTGAAGGCGGAAGTCGCAGCGCCGGTCGCCCGCAGCCGCCACGTCCTCGTCTCGGCGCTCGGCATCACGCAGATCCTCGCCTGGGGATCGTCCTACTATCTGCCGGCCGTGCTCGCCGCGCCGATCGCCGCCGATACCGGCTGGTCGCTGGCCTCGGTCGTTGCCGGACTCTCTTGCGGGCTCTTGCTTGCCGGGCTGGTGTCACCCGTCACCGGGCGGCTGATCCAGCGCCATGGCGGCCGGCCGGTGCTCGCCGCGAGTTCGATGCTTTTGGCCGCCGCTCACCTGCTGATGGCGGCGGCCAACGCCTATCCGCTCTACCTGCTTGCCTGGCTGCTGATGGGATTAGGCATGTCGAGCGGCCTTTACGATGCCGGCTTCGCCACGCTCGGCCGCCTCTATGGACAAGGGGCGCGTGGCGCGATCACCAACCTGACGCTTTTCGGCGGCTTCGCCAGCACGGTTTGCTGGCCGCTGAGCGCCTTCCTCGTCGAGCATGAAGGTTGGCGCATCGCCTGCCTTTGCTACGCGGCGATCCACCTGTTGATCTGTCTGCCGCTTCACCTCCGGGTGATACCGCCGCCTCCGGGCGCGGCGCCCGCGTCGGCAAGGAGCGAACGCGGACAGGCGCATGCAGCGGGCCGGGCGAGAACACGCTTCATCCTCCTTGCCTCGATCCAGACGGTATCGGCGTTGATCGCGTCGATGCTCTCCGTCCACCTTCTCACCCTTCTGCAGCTTCGCGGCGTCAGCCTGGCTGTCGCGGTCGGGCTGGGCGCCCTGGTCGGCCCTTCGCAGGTCGGCGCGCGCGTGGCCGAAATGCTGATCGGCCGCAATCGGCACCATCCGATCTGGACCATGCTGACATCGGTGTCGCTGCTGGCCGCCGGGGTCTGGTTGCTCTTTACCAGCCAAACCTTCATTGCGCTGGCGTTGATCCTCTATGGCGCCGGCAATGGCATCCATACGATCGCTCGCGGTGCCCTGCCGCTGGTGCTGTTCGACCCGCAACAATACGCAGCGCTCATGGGCAGGCTCGCAACGCCCAGTCTTATCGTCCAGGCGGCGGCGCCCTCGGTCGGGGCGCTCCTCTTGGGCGCGGGCGGCGGGAATCTCGTTCTGATGACGCTCGCGTTGGCCGCAACGCTCAACGTGGGGCTCTGTATCTGCCTGGTTGCGGCCGTGCGTCGGTGACCGCGCCTACTTGTCCACCGCCAGCGTCTCGTTGAGCACGGCAGCCAGATGCAGACCGCCGAGCGCGAGCTGCCGAATGGCGACCGGCGAGAATTTGTCGAAATAGGCCTGGTCGAGGATTGCCGCATGCGGGTTGTCCGACTTGATCGATGTGCCCTTGGGCAGCGCGCGATAGGCGTCCTCGGCAATTCCATGGCACGCGGCCAGCCATTTCTCCGGCGTCTGGTCGGCTGCCGGCAATGGCGCGAGATTTGGGATGACATCGGTCTCGAGGTCGAGCGCGACCTTGCCCCAATCATAGTATTTGAACAGGATCAGGCTCGAATCCCACACCGCGTGGAAGGTGGTTAGGTCGCGATAGGTGGAGCCGTCCGGCTTCGGCCGCGAGACGTTGAAGGTCACGGTCAGCGTGTTGCCGCCCTGATCGCCCTGGTTGCCGTCCAGGCGCTCGACGCAATGCAGCGGCTGCGACAGGTCGCCGACCAGATGGATGACGAAGGCGAGCGCCTTCCAGCGCTCCTCGTCGCTCTTCTTCGGATCGGCGAGGATTTTTTCCTGCGCCGGCAGCGCCTTCATCAGGCAGAAGCCGAAGGTCGCGTCGTCCTTGCAGTCGCGCGCCGGGTCATAGGCGGTGGTGCTGGCGCTCGCGTCGCCCGGCTTCGACGCCAGCGGGATGTCGACGAAATGCCAGTTCGACGTCTCCTTGTGGTTCTCGGCGCGATAGTCGTCGGGCCAGCTCGCGACCGAGGCCAGCGAGACCGTCGCCGGCGGCTCGAGCTTGAGATGCGAACGCAAGAGCTGCTCGATCACGTCATAGGCGCCTTGGCTCAGCCTGTGCTGCGCGATCTCGGCGATCACCGCATGGCCTTCCTGGCCCCAGGCCAGCGCGTGGCCGTACATCGTCAAGCTAGCCAGACAGGAAACTGCCGCCGCTTTCCAGTTCATCGCCTTGCCTCCTCAAACAAGGTTCCGTTCTGGAAAGTACAATCGAGGAGCGTGTCACAAACAAGCGGTTTTCCAAACGACGCTCTCGTGCGAAGACTTGCGCGAGATCAAGCGTATGCAGCGGATCCGAAAGATCGCGACGGGCTTTATAGCCCTTTCCGAGCCTGGATCGCTCGCGCCGCCTGTTCGATCGCGGCGCGGTCGTTGCCCAGCCTGTCGAGCAATTCCTGCGCCTCTCCGCTGCTGATTCCGGTACGCATCGCAAGCGACTCCACCGTCAGCACATCCGAGCTGTCGACCTCGCGCGTTTCAGGCAGCGCATCGTCCGCCGTGAGCGGCAGGGCGGCCTCGCGGTCGATCTCCATCTCGGCCTGGTGCCAGTGGCGCTCGTGGTCGCCATGGATGCCGCCTTCGCGCTGCCAGATCTCATAGGCACGCTGCCTGATCTTCTCGGTCCGATCGTCGTTCATCGCCTTTTCCTCCGTGCGTCGTCTTCAACGCAGGGCGAGGCGGAACGATCCGCGCTGTTCGAGAAGTGATCGGCGGCACGGCTTGGACCGGGCTGGCCGGCGTAGCGTCAGGGTCCGTAAATCGCCACCGGATTGCCGAACATGCCGGGTTCCGGTTTCACGCCCAGTCCCGGCCGTTGTGGTACGGCGATGTGCCCGTTGCGGATGACGACCGGATTCTTCGTGTCGAAGTGTCCGTCGATATATTCCTGGGCGATCCAGGCGCCTTCCATGCGCCGCGGCTCGACGGTCGCGGCCAGATGCACGCAGGCGGCCGCGATGATGTCGCCGCCCCAGGCATCGTCGCAGCTGTGCGGCAGCGAGCGGATGGCGCAAAGGTCGCGCACCGTCGTCATCTTGGTCAGCCCGCCGAGGCGCGTCACCTTGAAGCCGAAGCCGTCCGCGATGCCGAACGAGATTGCTCGCAGCACCGCGTTCTGGTCCTCGGTGCTTTCGTCGAGATAGACCGGATGCGTGACGCGACCCTTGAGCGTCGCGACCTCGTCCATGGTGTTGCAGGGCTGCTCGAACACGAAGGGGATCGCCTGGCAGAGCCGGTCGAGATGGATGGCGGCCGCGACCGTCAGGCCCCTGTTGCCGTCGACCGCCAGCCGCGCCTTGTGGCCGACCGCTTCCCACACCTTGTGCACGACGGCGACGTCCTCTTCCAGGTCGCGCCCGCCGATCTTGACCTGCAGGCGCGGATAGCCGGCTTTCACCTTGTCGGCCGCGATCCTGGCCGTTTCGTCCGGCGGGCCGACGATCAGCGAATAATAGGTCGGCACGCGGTCGGTCAGCGCGCCGCCGAGCAGCGTCGAGACCGGCACGCCGAGCTTCTGGCCAAGCAGGTCGAGAAAAGCCATGTCGAAGGCGGCCTTGGCGTAGCCGTGTCCGTTGAGCCGCTCGTCCATCTGTTTGGCCAGCAGCCTGATCGAGGCGATCTCCGCGCCGACCAGCCCCGGAGCGATTTCGGCGATCGCGGCGCGGGCGCCCAGCGCATGATGCGGCTGGTAGACCGGGCCGATCGGGCAGGTCTCGCCCCAACCCACCAGCCCGTCATCCGTCACGATCTCGACCAGCGTCGAGTCCAGCGCCTCGACGTCGGCGCTGGCCATCCGGTAGGCGCCACCCTTCACCGGCAGCTGCGCCGAGTAGACGTTGATCCGGTCGATGCGCATCACATCCGCGCCCTGGCCGACGTCGGATCGTAAGGCGAATCCGCGATCACCTCGGCGATCTTCCATTCCCCCAGGATCGCGACGTCGAGCTTCGTGCCGGGTTTGGAAAAACGCTCCGGCAAGAGGGCCAGCGCCACGTCATGTCCGAGCGTATAGCCGTATCCGCCCGACGTGATGCGCCCGACCAGCTCGCCGTTGACATAGAGTCCTTCGGAGGCGAGCGCGCTGGCGCCGTCGGTTTCGATCTTGAGCGTCACCGACTGGCGCTGGTCGTTCCTCGCCTTGTATTCCAACACCGCGTCGCGCCCGACGAAATCGCCCTTGTCCAGGCGGATGAAACGCTCGAGCCCGCTCTCCAGCGCATTGAGCTCCGGGTTCATGTCGCGGTACATCGCACGGTAGGATTTCTCCAGCCTCAGCGACTCCAGCGCATGCAGCCCGACGAGGCGCATGCCGTGCTTCTCGCCTTCGTTCAGGATCGCATCCAGCAATTGCCGCTGGTAGGGCAGCGGATGGTAGAGTTCCCATCCTAGCTCGCCTTCGTAGTTGACGCGCAGCAGCCGCACGTCGCTGGCCAGGGCGACGCTGCCGGTCCTGACGCCGAACCATGGGAATTGAGCGTTCGAAAGATCGATCTCGGTGAGAGGTTGCAGCACCTCCCGCGCGTTCGGTCCAACCACGGTGAAGCAGCCGCGATCGTTGGTGACGTTCCTCAAGGATACTCTGCCGTCGGCGGGCAACAGCCTTGAGAGATCGTCGAAATTCCAGCGTTCCGCGCGCGGCGTCGAGATCAGGTAGAAGCTCTCTTCGCCGAGGCGCGCAACCATGTATTCCGCCTGCACGCCGCCGCCGGCGGTGAGGTGGTGCGCCAAGGTCACCTTGCCGACCGCGGGCAGCCGGTTGGCCAGGATCCTGTCCAGCCAGGCGGCGGCGTTCGGCCCAGACACCTCGAACTTGGTCATCGGCGTCATCTCGACCAGGCCGACGGCGTTGCGCACCGCCAGCACTTCCTCGGCGACGAGGTTCCCCTTTGGCGTCCAGCGCCAGCTATACTGGTCCTTGGCCTCGACGCCGTCGCGCGCGAACCAGTTGGGCATTTCCCAGCCGTTGAGCACGCCCCAGACGGCGCCGAGCTCGGTCAGCCTGTCATAGGACGGCGCGGTCTTCTGCGGGCGGGAGGCGGGCATGTCCTGCCCCGGATATTTCTGCTCGGCATGCGTTCCCCAGGCCTCGCGGACTTTCTCGCGCGTCCAGGCCTTGTTGGCGTAGTCGCCGAAGCGGCGCGGGTCGAGATCGGACGTGTCGAGGCTGTTGCCGCCCTCGACGATCCGCTCCGACAGATAGTAGCCGATCGCGCCGCCCCACAGGATGCCGCCCGGCACGCCCTCGGCCAGCCATACATTGGGCGGGCCCCAGGCCGGTCCCATCAGCGGCAGCTCGTCCGCCGTCATCTGGAAGGGGCCGCGCACATTGGCTTTGATGCCCACGCGTCCCAGCGCCGGCACCAGCTGCAGCGCTTGCTCCCAGTTCCACGACACCGCCTCGAAATCTTCTTCGACGAGATCGGCGCCGAACCAGGCGGGGACGCCGTTCTCGGCAAACAGCTTGAGGTTCGCGGTGCGCTCGTAAGGGCCGAACATCAGCCCGTCGCCTTCTTCGCGCAGATAGCCCTCGAAACCTTCGTCGCGCAGGATCGGCATCTCCGGCCGTCCCTGCCTTTTCCGCTCCACGATCTCCGGCACGGCTTCGGTGATCCAGTACTGATGCAGGATCGGGATCGCCGGGATTTCGAGGCCGAGCAGCGCGCCGGTCTGGCGCGCGTAATTGCCGGTGGCTGAGATGACGTGCTCGCAGGTGATGTCGCCCTTGTTCGTCTCAACCAGCCACTCGCCGCTGGGCACCCGCCTGAAGCCGGTCACCTCGGTATTCAAGTAGACCTTGGCACCCAGATCCCGCGCGCCTTTGGCCATGGCGTGCGTCACGTCGGCCGGCGCAATATGGCCGTCATCGGGATGATAAAGCGCGCCGAGCATGTGGTCGTTGTGAAGCAGCGGGCAGAGCTCCCTGGCCTCGGCCGGCGTCAGCAAGTGCGCACGCATGCCCTGGACATCGGCGACGCTCATATAGCTCTTGAATTCGTCGAGCCGGTCCCTGGAATTGGCGATGCGCAACTGGCCGCATTTGTGCCAGCCGACCGGCTGTCCGGTCTCGGCCTCCAGCCCTTCGTAGATCTCGATGGTTTTCTTGATCATCCGCCCGACATTGATGTTGCGGGCATAGGATGGGATCAGGCCCGCGGCATGCCAGGTCGAGCCGGCCGTCAACTGGGTGCGCTCGAGCAGCGCCACGTCGGTCCAGCCGCGCTTTGCCAGGCCATAGAGGATGCCTGCCCCGACGCATCCTCCGCCGACGATCACCACTCTCGCATGTGCTTGCATCGAACCACCAATTCCGGACCGTTTTTCGAAAAGAGCGCCGTCGAAGCTACAGGCGGCAAAAGGCCGTGTAACGTTCTGAAAAACTAGGGGTTGTGATAAATTTGGCTTATGCACTGGTCCGCCGGGCAGGCTGGCAAATTGGCCCGCATTCTCACTGCGCTTGCCCGTCCTGCGCCGTCTCGTCCTTGAAGTCGACTTTCGTGCCGGGCTTGACCATGGCGGCAAGGTCTTCGGCATCCCAATTGGTCAAGCGGATGCAGCCATGCGAGTAGGTCGCGCCGATCTTGCCGGGATCGGGCGAGCCGTGGATGCCATAGCTTTCGATCGACAGGTCGATCCAGACAGATCCGACCGGATTGTTCGGCCCCTTGGCGATGGTGAAGGGCCGCTTGCTCCTGACCCCCTTGAAGGCGAATTTCGGATCGTAGCGATAGGTCGGATCGTGCACCACGCGCCTGACCTCCGCCGCGCCGCTCGGCGCCGGCTTCTCCTCGCTGCCGATCGAGGCGGGATAGACCGCAATCGGTTTGCCGGACGGATCGAGCGCGCGCACCTGGCGGGACGCCTTGTCGACCTCGACGCTCGCGACCGCCGCCGGGGGAGGGGCGCGGCCGACATCGGGCACCACCAGGGTCGTGTCGGCCTTCCTGAAGCCAGTTTTGGGATTGAGTATCCGCAGCAATTGCTCGCTGACGTGGAAACGCTCCGCCAGCCTCTCCCGCGCGTTGCGATAGCCGAGGCGTCTGAGGTGCGCCATGTGCTCCATGCGCGCCGGGATACGCCTGGTGAAGGGGCCGCGCACATCCTTGGCAGTGACCTCGTAACTTGTCAGCACCGGGCCGGCGAAAGTCGCCGTCAGTCTGTCCCATGTCTCCCGCGTCAGCTTGCCGTCGGAGGGCAATCCGTTCGCCGCCTGGAAGGCCGCGACGGCCTTGGCAAAATTGTCGGAAAGCCGGCCGTCGATCAAACCGGGCGAGAAGTGGGCGCGATCGAGAAGGATCTGCGCTTTGACCAGCATAGGGTCGACGTCTTTCGGCTCGCTGTCGCTGAATTGCGCTTGATTGACCGCCTCGAGGTCCAGCCTGGCCGCCTGGGTCCCGCCGCATGCAAGGGCAAGCGCTACCGCGACGACTGGAAGGAGCCTGACCATCGACGTCACTCCGGGACCGCGCCAAGTACCTGTCTCTATGACGCGGGACGGCCGATCTGGTTCCTGCCGGCTCGCGCGAAGATCATCGCGAACGTGCACTCTTGGCCATATGCGGTTGAATTTTAAGCTGGAAGCAGTTCCCAAGAACGCAAATTGATGTCATGCTTATATAAGGGCCTATGCATTTTCTGATTCCATGGCCCCCTGTCCCTGGTGACCGACGGCTCCCCAACGCCCCCCGCCCATGCCGTCGGTTGCCCGTTCGTGACCCAGGACCTGCAGAGCCAGTCGGCCAACCCGCCAGTTGGACGAGGCGGCGCCGGTCGCCGCCTCAGTCACATCAAGGATGCTTCGACTGGACTTTTCCTGTCGCGGGAGGAATTGCTCCATCCTCGATAAGGATGTCCTTCCTGCGGGCAAAGGCAGCGAAGACACCTCTGGCCGTTTCTGCATCGATGTCTCCGGCCAGCGCGGCCCTGCAAGCGCGGATCGCCGCCTTCTGCTCGGGGCTGTTGCCACACCAGTCGATGACAAATTGATAGGCGTCCGCGACGGTGTTCAATTGACGCGGGAATCCCAGTCCGACCCAGATGCGGATGGGCTTTTCGAATGGTTCGGCGAGCATTGCGAAACCGCCTCGTTCCGCGACGATTCTACGCGACCACTCCGCCGCCGCGATTGCCCCTGCCGGCCATCCAAGGCAAGGTGACGCTCACGTCCTCGTGGATTTTGACCGACTTTGCGAAACCGCAAAACGCATCTCTGGCGGCCGTCAGCGGAAAGCTGCTGTCGAATGCTCGCTGGCAGGCACGCAGGGTGGTCTCATAGATGGTGCCGCGTCTGTTCTTGGGCCATTCGTAGAGAAATTCCAGGGCGTCCTCGAGGCATGCGATTTCCTGGATGAGGTTGTTCCCGTTCTTCACGAAAACCGGGCTGTCAAACATCCGATCGTTCATAGGATCCTCCAAGTCGAACGAACAATTTGAGTTTGGGATAGGCCGGGACCCACAGCGGTCCGCGCCCGTCTGCGATATGGGTTTGTGGTTTTGGGCCGTCAAGATCGGGGCGCGGTAGGTCGAGATCAATAGCGAAGTTGGACCGAGAAGCTCCACCTAGGACGGCGACTTGCTCGAGAGCGCCTTCGCTTCGCGAACGAGCGAACCCCAGTTCAACCCCAGGAAAGAAATGAGCTCCAAAGCCTGCGCCTCGGTAACGCCGACCTCCCGGACAAGCCGTTGAACAATGGTTTCCTGTAACTGGTTTTCAGATTTGAGCGCCATGGGAGTCCCCTGTTGGCGCGCAACGTTCAACTAAGGGATTTGTTCCGACAATCCGCCGGCCCGGACAACAACCTCGCCCAACGGAGGCCTCATCGACTGGATTTGAGCTTCCGGATACGTCCCTTATCCAAACGGAACACTCCATCCGTGCCGCCCTGGCTCTCGAAATCGGTCTGAAGCTCGTCCCATGTGCCTAGATATTTGCCGCACTCGGCGCAACGGACCGGAGTTGTGGGCTGGGCATCGGCTGGAATCTGCAAACGGATGACCCCGCAGAACGGGCATTCCAATTTGTGGTTCAGGTACTCGCCGACCATGCCGACCATAATGCGCAGCATCGCCCAATCGGCATACCTGCGCAAGCCGAGGAAGGTGTCGACGAACTTCCTGCTTCAAAGCGGCCCGATCTCGGAAAACAGCCAATCCCGAAAGGCCTTGACCTTGCGCTGGCGGATCGCTTCCGGCGGGTAGACGAGATAGAAGCTGGAGACGGCCTTCAGCGCATGGTCGAAAGGTCGGATCAGCCTGCCGGTGGCAAGGTCGGCCGAGACGAGCATGGTGCGGCCGAGCACCACGCCTTCGCCCTGCACGGCGGATTCCACCGCGAAGGTGGCTGAATCGAAGGTGAGCCCGCTGTTCGGGTCGACGCCCTCGACGCCGGCGCTGGCCAGCCACGCCGCCCAGTCGATCCTGTATCCGTCGCGGATCAGCGTGTGGTGCTTGAGGTCTTGCGGAGACCTGAGCGGGTGCGACCCCTCCAAGAGCCTCGGGCTGCAGACCGGAAACACCTCCTCGCCGGTGAGGAATTCGGAGGTCAGTCCCGGATACTCGCCGCTGCCGTAGCGGATGGCGACATCGATGCCGTCGCCGCGGAAATTGGTGAGCCTGCCCGTGGTCGAAACCCGCACGTCGATATCTCCGTGCGCGCGGTGGAAACGGTAAAGCCTGGGCACCAGCCATTTCCCCGCAAAGCCGTCGGACGTGCTGACGTTCAGGGTCGAGTTCGAAAGGCGCGAGGTCGCCGTCTCGGTGGCGACCGATAGCTGGTCGAGCGCCTCGCGCACCGCACGCGCATAGGGCTCGCCGACGGCGGTCAGCCGCACCGAGCGCGTCGCGCGCTCGAAGAGCTGCACGCCGAGCTGGTCCTCCAGATGCTTCACCGCCCGGCTGATGGCGCCATGCGTGAGGTTGAGCTCGTCCGCCGCCTTGGAGAAATTCAGGTGGCGAGCGGCGGCCTCGAAGGCGGGCAATGCGTTGAGCGGCGGCAGTCTGCGGGCCATGGCGCAAATCTATTTGTGAGCATAAGTAACAAATACTTGCCAAACTTTGGTTTGTCTGTCGAGAGTTTTCCAGTCAAAAATCCTCACAGCATCTGTGATTAGCGCTCACTTCAGAGCAAAACGCTGCGAGGACAAAATGGCTACCGTTCATCCTTTCCTCTGGTTCAATCTCGACGCCGAACAGGCGCGCGACTTCTATCTCTCGGTGTTCAAGAACGGTCGGGCGCTGGAGACGATCACCCTCACCGACAATGTCGCCGGCACCGACACGCCGCACGCGATCTTCGACTTCGAGCTCGAAGGCCAGCGCTTCACGGCGCTCAATGCCGGCGGGGTGCCGCCCTTCAACGAAAGGATCTCGCTCTACGTCGAGACCAGGGACCAGGCCGAGACCGACTATTACTGGAACGCGCTGACGGCGGGCGGCGGGTCGGAAAAGCCCTGCGGCTGGCTGCGGGACAAGTTCGGCGTCTACTGGCAGGTCATCCCGGAGCCGGCGCTGCGCCTGATGAACGACCCGGATCGCGACAAAGCCGACCGGGCACGTCAGGCGATGTACAAGATGAGCAAGATCATCCTCGCCGATATCGAAGCGGCCCACGCCGGCCGCGCCTAACTCGACAAATCACCGCTGGAAGATGGAGGAACCCATGACCAAGCTCACGGGAAAGAAGATCATTGTCGTCGGAGGCAGCTCCGGCATCGGCTTCGGCGTTGCGGCGGCCGCGCTGGAAAACGGCGCGGAGGTGGTGATCGTCGGCCGCTCGGCGGAGAAGCTGAAGGCCGCGGAAAAGAGGCTCGCCGGGGCAGGGCGCGTGACGGGCGTTGCGGCCGACATGGCCAACGAGGCGGATGTCGCCCGGCTGTTCGACGAAGTCGGCGCCTTCGATCATCTGGTGGCGACCGCCGGCACGCCGCCGCCCAATTATCCGATCGGCGAAGCCGACATGGCGTTCGTGCGCCAGTTCGTCGACGGCAAGCTGATCGGCGCGGTCATGTTGGCCAAACACGCGGTGCGCACGCTGAGGAAGGGCGGCTCCATGACCTTCACCTCCGGCATCAACAAGGACCGGCCGCCCGTCCCCGGCGGTTCGGTCGTCTCGGCGATCGCCGGCTCCTTCAGCTATTTCGCCCGCGCGCTGGCGCTGGAACTTGCACCGACACGCGTCAACATCGTCTCGCCCGGCTGGGTGGATACCGAGATGTGGGACGAGATCGTCGGCGCGGCCAAGGCCGGCTATTTCGACCAGATGGGCGCGCGCATTCCCGTGGGCAGGATCGCGACGCCTGCCGACGTGGCGCCGGCCTATCTCTATCTGATGCAGAACGCGTTCATGACCGGCGAGACCATCCACATCGACGGCGGGCAGCGGCTGGTCTGAGCGGGCCTGCTTGGACCTTGCCGGGCATTCGGACCAATGGCATTTTCAGCGGAACGCCAATATACATGACGTTCGATGAGCAGCGCCTCCGCATAAGAGGAATGCCATGCGAAAGTTCGTCTTCACGGCCATGTGCATTGCCGCCGCCACAGGCGCCAATGCCCATGACTGGTACGAAAACAAGGTTGACCCGGTAACAAAGTTCAAGTGCTGCGGCGGTCATGACTGCCGCGCCATACCGCAGTCTTCGGTTCAGTCCAGGGTCGACGGGGGCTACGTCTATCTGCCCGACGGTTTCAACATCCCGCGAGACCGGGTGCAGGAATCGCCGGACGGCCAATATCATATCTGCGAGAATAACTACGTCATAACCAACCAGCCCTATTTGCGCTGCTTTTTCGCGCCCCGGGTCGAGATTTCTCGACTGCTCCCGCGTTGAGAGGATACCGCTGCCTCGCAGCGAGATCCGGGATCGGCAAGGCGTGCGCGACTGCGGCGAACCCGCACGCATGGCTTGCTGCCACGGGTCGCCGAGCAAGGCGGCAGCTTGCGCGGAAAGTCCATTTGACCAGTCTTCCCGGCTGGCGATCAAGCCATGCGGACCTGGCAGGCGTCCGGCGCGGCACTCATTGCAGATATGGCCCTGTTTCGCCATTATGCCCCGGGGGCGGGCGGTCATGATATCCTTGAATCCATTTGCAAGAGAAGGTTGGCTGCGCTCCGTGTCGCGGCCAATCCGGCGCGAGTTGCCAAACGCCATTCGGCGAAAACTTGAGGCATCGAGAGCGCGCTCCAATCGACGTGGCCACCCGGCGACGTTCATCGGCATCACGGGAAGTTCGGGCAAGACAACCACCGCCAGCCTGCTGGGACACGTGCTCGAGGCATATGCGCCAACCACCACCCAAGCGATCTACAACACCGCCGTTGACATCGCGCCGGCGGTGGCATCCGCATCTCGAAACAGCGAGTTCGTCGTTCTGGAAATCGGCGCTTCGAAAAAGGGATCGGTGGCTCGATCCGCTCGTTTGATAGAGCCCGATGTCGCGATCGTCACCATCGTCGACCTGGAACACTATAGTGTGTTTCGCAGCCTCGAAGCGGTGGCCGACGAAAAGGGCTGGCTGGTGAATGCGGTCCGACCCGGAGGCTTTGCGCTTCTCAACGCCGATGACGAACACGTGCTCGCCATGCGTCGCCGTACGCGCGAGCGCATCGTTACCTATGGCCGGGACGAGGGGGCCGACTTCCGCGTCCTGTCAGCCGAGTTCTCCTTCCCAGGTCCGTTGCGCGTTCGCATCGCCTGGAAGGGCAATGAGGAGACCGTCGTTTCTCCCCTTCCAGGGAAGCACTTTTGGCTCGCGGTCACGGCTGCTTTTGCGGCGGCCGTCGAACTCGGTGTTTCGCCCGAACAGATCAAGGAACGGATAGCCGGCTTTGGTGGCGTTCCCAATCGCTGCCAGATCATGGAGGTGCCTCACGGCCCCACCTTCATCGTCGATGCAGCCAAGGCGCCCTTTGGGACGATAGACCTCGCCTTCGATGTTATGAGCGACGCCACCGACAGACGCCGCAAAGTCGTCATCGGGCAGATCTCCGACTATGCGGGAAATCCTTATTCCAAATACACGAAGGCCTATCAGCGGGCGCGGGCGGTTGCCGACGAGGTTATCGCGGTGGGAGACAATGCACACAAGGTTCGCGCTACGGAAGAGGACATCGCGTCGGGACGGTTCCACCGATTCCGCGACGTCCACGAGGTCTACTCCTACTTCAAGAAAACGGCTGTCGAAGGCGACCTCATCCTGTTGAAAAGTTCGGGCAGCCTGCATCTGGAGAGAGTTGCGCTTGCCTGGACCAGCGATGTCAAATGCTGGGAAAAGCGATGTGGTTTCACCATCGGCTGTGTAAGTTGCGGGCTCTACACACACCCTTTCCACGAACATGGCCGAATTCGGCGTCGTGAGAAACGCCGTCGGCGCAGGGAAAAGATCAGGCGTCTGGTCGCCGCGCCTTTCAGGCTGTTCCGGGGTATGAACCCGCCATAATCAATCAGGCGTCTTTACAGGTTGGCCGGGTCGTCCGCGGCCGCCTGCGTTTTTACAGTCTCCGGCGCGTTGGCCGCACGCGCTCGGCGATACCAAAGCGACCGCAGGAATTTCCTCGCCTGCAGGAAATTCCCCCATACGGACCGAACCACAATCCTCTTGCTTCTCAGATCGCTCCGTTCACTTTCCAGAATGGATCCACCGAGCTGGAGGCTTACTTCGTCGACCAGATTGGGAGAAGTCGACCACACGCGGATGGCAAACTCCCACGGATGGGAAAAGTCCTCATCGATAGGCCTGAACAAATGACGGCGACGCAGAAGCGATTGAGCCGCCTGCCTGTTGATCAGATAGGCTACCGCGCCCGAGGCCGGGTACTTGTATCCGACCAGATGCGTGGCCCCAATCTTAATCGTCTCTACAACTTTCTTATGGTTGAAATCGAAGAACTTTACGATACTCCAAATGCCTCGGTTAGAAATGGCGTCGTTTATCGCCTGGATGAATTGCTCGTCATTGCGGATTTTGAAATCGTCCTCAAAAACCAACGCAAAATCCATCCCTTTGCGCATCACTTCTTGCCAGATCTTCCGGTGCCCGAGATATACGGAAATCTCGCCCCTCGTAAGCGAGCGCTTGTGAAGGGTCCAATTCAGAAGGCGTGAGTAGGCGCGATCGATCTCGGCGCTGTTTTGATCGACGCCCTGGACGAAATCGAAGGAAAGGCCGACGCGGCCTAGTTCGTTGGCGGCGTGCATCCTGCGGGCTCCGCCCGCCGGCTCCACAGTCAGGACGAATACGCCCAACTTCGGAAATTCGATTGCTCGAGAGGAAGAGCTATCCATGGTCTTTGGCCGCCGACGCCTTCAGTGCCCTCAGCCTTTTCCTCGCGGAAGACGCATAGAGCGAGCGGGGAATTTCGCGAATTTTGTCAAGCAGCGATCCGAATTTGTACGCGCCTGTCGTCTCTCCGAATTTCTGATGGGCATAGATTTTTCCCGGCCCGATATATTTCCGGCCGAGGAAGTGCTCCGGGATAAGGGTGTGAGACGGCCAGATGACAATCTCGGGGCGGAGTTCTTCTATGAGCTCGGCAACAAAGAGATTGCCTGTTTGACGCCAAGGATGATCAAGCTGCTGCGGCGGTATTCTCGACAGGCGGTCGATGATTTCCTTCAGGAAAGGATGGTTTGGCGCTGACGCCACGATGGGGGCAACCAGTTGCCCCCTGAGAAACTCGTTCTCATAGACGGTGTAGAGCTCGCCTCCGTCGTCGAACAGATCATCGATGGGGTTGACGCAAATACTGTCTGCGCCGGCGATGTAGCCGCCATGCCTGTACAGTATTTCGTAGCGCAGCAAATCGGCGGCGCCGGCATACCATCCCCGCTTCATGTACTCGTTGATCTGGGGCCCGGTCCTGAACTCTCCGCCGCCCAGGAAATCATTGTCGTAAAGCGTGTAGTCCCAGCTGGGATGCCTGTCGATCCACGTCCGCATCCACGCTGTCGGAGCAACCTTGGGCCCAATCCAGATGTGACCGAGATTCCTGGGTATATTCATGGGACAATGCTCGCCGTCTGACCTGCGCTTTTGCGGGTGTGAGCGGCCGCTATTTTGCCAAGCACGATCCTTTCATTCGCGGCGGTGCGGCTGCGATCGGCAGGTTCGTGCCGAACGGGCAGCACCTCCGCCGCTCTGGCGCCGGGTCGCCGGATGATATCCTTGTCATGCAGGCGGAAGACGGAAGTTCGCATCCTGCGTGCCCCACTCGACAAATGTTTCGTCAAAGCCCCAAGCCACGGGTGCATCGGCTTTCCAGCGCGCGCGACTGCAACCCTTTATGCGCTGCCAAATGAATGAGCGATAGTCCGACAGTCGATGCGAGGGAAGGCGCACGAAAAACGCCACAACCTTCGCCAAATCGAAAAATTGTATTGCATCGCGCCAAAAAACGGCACGATCCGCCCCCACAAGCATTTGCTTTGACACCACCCGCATTAAGTCCCCGGTAGATCAATATTGCCGACAGCAGCTGCAGTCAACCGAAGAACCGGAACTGTCGCCAAGGCCTGCCTGTTTTGGCTCACGGCAGCGATGGGGTGCGCCTGGATCTGGAACGACCGTGGACTGATCTGACCGAGCACGGCAGGAGATCGCGTTCGAGGTCCGCTTGCGACCAATTTTGCCGTTCGCACCGGGCCCGTCAGGCTAGATGTGAGCGTAAGCCGCTGAAATCCTTAACGCGATTTTCATGCCACTGGTTTAGCCACCTGGCATATGAGCGATTCCGAGCAGCCTGGCCCAGGTTCCGCCCCCGAGGGGCAAAGCGAAACCGTGGAAGCGGGAATCCTGAGGGACCAACTCGCCGATCTCAGGATGGGGCTCTTCATTTCGATGCCCATCGGCACGGTGCTGTCGGCCCTGATCCTGGCCGTGCTGATGCTCTCGGGCGTCGGCCTTACGGCACTGCTGTGGTTCGCGGCCGTCAGCGTCATAAATGGCGCCCGCATAGGGCTTGCCCTCGCCCGGGCGGATGTTCCCGATAGTTGGCCCGATGGCGGGTTGAAGCCGGTCGCCGCCCGGCTTTCGCTTTACGGGCTGTTGGCTCTGGCATCCGGCATCGCGTGGTCTTTTCTGGCCGTGCTGTCGGACGGGTACACCACGTCCCAGGCGCCGCTCTATCTGATCGTTCTTGCGGGTCTG
This sequence comes from Mesorhizobium sp. WSM4906, assembly GCF_029674625.1. Lineage (NCBI taxonomy): Bacteria > Pseudomonadati > Pseudomonadota > Alphaproteobacteria > Hyphomicrobiales > Phyllobacteriaceae > Mesorhizobium > Mesorhizobium sp. WSM4906. Next base: position 5,205,419 of record NZ_CP121355.1, on the reverse strand, counting down.
TCGGCCGGTTCGGTCACCTATGGAGCATCATACGCGCCGGCTTCGATCAACTTCATGACGCTGCCGCTGCTGGTCAGCGCTGCGTGCGTGCTGGCGAAAGGCAATATCGAGAACTACGTCCTCGGTTTCACCATCCTGCTTTTTCTCGCGGGAATGATCAGAAGCTCGCTACTCGGGCAGGCCCGCTTCCGGGAGACGAGCCGTCTCAAATACGAGGCGAGGGCATTCGCCGCCCGGATGGAACAAAACTCCAGGCGGGATCCGCTGACGAATTTGCTCAACAGGTATGGGCTGGAACAGGCTATCTCCCAACTGGGGCGTTCCGACGGTCCGTTCGTGGCCATGCTGATCGACCTCGACGGCTTCAAATCGGTCAACGACACCTATGGTCACAATATCGGGGACGACCTTTTGGTCAGGGTCGCTCGCAGGATCGAGAACCATGCCCCGCCGGAGGCAACGATTGCGCGCATCGGCGGCGACGAGTTCGTGCTGCTCTTTCCCGCCTCGATGTCCCGGCATTCGGTCGACGGACTTGCATCAGCGATCATCGCCGCCATCGCGGATCCGGATCCGGTGTTGAATTCGGTGCGCGTCGGCGCGTCGATTGGCATCTACGTGTCGGAGAAACCGCAATTGACGGAGATGCTGCTGCGCGCGGATTTCGCGCTTTATGCGGCCAAGCGCGCCGGCAGGAACGAATACTGCCTCTTCGATGCCGAGCTCGACCACGGGCTCGAACGCAAGCAGTGCATCGAGCGCGACCTGCGCGGAGCCATCGAAGCGGGCACGCTTTGCTCATGGTTCCAGCCCATCGTGCGGCTGGATACCCACGCAGTGGTCGGCTTCGAAGCGCTGCTGCGGTGGCGGCACCCGCTTCACGGGGCCATTGCCCCGCCCGAGATCGTCACCGCGGCGCGCGAAACCGGCCTGCTTTCCCTGTTGACGGAGACGGTGTTTCTCAATTGCTGCTCCATGATCGAGGAGCTGGCGAGGAACGGGCGCCGGGATGTGCGCGTCGCGATGAATCTTTCGCCGCGCGAACTCGAGGCAGGCAATGTCGACGATATGATACTGGGCGGCCTCCAGGCAATGAATGTCCCGGCGGCGATGCTCGAGCTGGAGATCACGGAAGAGGCACCCGTGGATCGCGACAGGGTCGACGAAAAGCTGGAGCGCCTGGCCGACGCGGGCATATCGATCGTGCTCGACGATTTCGGCACCGGCTTCTCGACCCTGGTTTCACTGAAGGACAGCCGCATCCGCAAGATCAAGATCGACAAGGACTTCGTTCGCGATCTGGCCAGGTCCGTGGAAGACCAGGCTCTCGTCAAGGCCGTCATCGATCTCGGGCGAACGCTGGGCATAGAGGTGATGGCGGAGGGCGTGGAAACCGACGCCGATCGCCTGATCCTGCGCTCGCTCGATTGCACGATCGTGCAGGGCTTCCTCTTCTCGGCAGCACTGCCCATGTATGACGCGCTTGCCTTCGAACCGAGGCATTTCGACGACTCGGCCAAAGCCTCGCTCGATCCCATACCGTCACGCCGAACCGGCAGCGCTGCCTGAGCGGCGAGCGTCGCGATGGCTCAACGGCCATCGATCCGACTCAACTGCTCAACCACGACGCCGAGGCGCGTCGATGACGACCCTCATCGCCCGGAAGAGCTGCCGCCGGCTCGGATATCAGGCCGGCAGCCCGAGCTGCTTTCGCAGGCTCTTGTCGAATGCTGACGCGGGCACGAAGCGGCGCAGGAGACTGACCTGGCGCGCCATTTTTCCCGCCGCATAGCGCCGCTTCGGAACGGGATCGGTCGCGGCCGCCAAAACGGTGTTGGCGACCACTTCGGGCACATCGCCTTTTTCGATCGCCTTCTGCACGGCTGTGGTCATGCCGGCGCGCGCGGCGTCATAGATATCGAGCAACTGGTCCGGCCTGGCGAGATTGTCTTCGAAGGAGGTGCGGGTATAGGCCGGCTCGACCAAAGCGACGCGAATTCCGAACGGCCGCAGTTCGTGGTCAAGCGATTCGGAATAGCCTTCTACGGCGTGCTTGGTCGACGAATAGAGGGCGAAATACGGAGCCGGGATGAATCCCTGCACCGAGCTCAAATTCACGATTCTGCCCTTTCCTTGCCGTCGCATGGTCGGCAGCACCGCGTGGGTCATCCGGATGACGCCGAAGACATTCACGTCGAACAAAGCCCGAGCCTGCGCGGTCGAGGATTCCTCGGCGCCGCCAAGCAGGCCCGTGCCGGCATTGTTGACGAGCAAGTCGATGCGCCCCGCCTCGGCCAGCACCTCGTCGACCAGCTTCGCCACGGACGCGTCGTCGGTCACATCGCAGGTCAGCATGGTGACGCCGTCGGATCTTGCCGGTGCCGCGCGACGGCTGGTTCCGAACACGCGAAAACCCGCGTTCTGCAGGGCCTTGGCCGTTGCATGCCCGATGCCGGAGGATGCCCCAGTGACGATGGCGACCCCAGGATTGGTCTTGTTCATGGAGGTCACTTTCTTTGGTTTGGATTGGAGTGGGAAACACGAAGGCCTGAGCGACGAGCGTCAGTCGGGAGCTGCTCGCCGTGTCCATCCCAGCGGCGAAACAGGGCGCTGGCGTTCACGCCCCCGAAGCCGAAACCGTTGGCGATCGCGTAATCCATCTCCATCGGCCGGGCGCGGTTGGCCACGAAGTCTATTCCGTCGGCTGCCGGATCGGGGGCGCTCAGATTGAGGGTCGGCGGCGCCACCTGATCCCTGAGCGCCAGGATCGTGAAAATCGCGCCAAGCCCGCCGGCGGCCCCGAGCAGGTGTCCGGTCGCCGACTTCGTTCCGCTGACGGCTATCGAGAAATCCGCGCCGAAGACGCTTTTGATCGCTTCGATTTCGCCCAGGTCGCCCACCGGCGTGGAGGTCGCGTGCGCGTTGAGGTGGCTGATCTCACGTGGTGAGATGCCGGCCTGGGCAATCGCGATCTCCATGGCACGGCGCGCGCCATCCCCGTCCTCGGGACCGGACGTGACATGATGCGCATCCGCCGTGGTGCCGTAGCCGACCACCTCGGCGAGCGGTTTGGCGCCGCGCGCCAGCGCATGGTTCAATTCCTCGATGACCAGGATGCCGGCGCCTTCGCCCATGATGAAGCCGTCCCGCGATACGTCGAACGGACGGGAGGCCTGGTCGGGACGGTGATTGTAAGAGGTTGAAAGCGAGCGAGCCGCGGCAAAGCCGCCCAGACTGACGACGTTCATGCATGCTTCGGTGCCGCCGCACACGGCGATATCGGCTTCATCGGCGCGGATGATGCGAGCCGCATCGCCGATCGCCTGGATGCCGGCGGCGCACGCCGTCACCGGTGCGCCGATGTGGCCTTTGAAGCCGTGGCGGATCGAGACGTGGCCCGCCGCGAGATTCACCAGGAAAGACGGCACCGTGAACGGCGAAAGACGCCGAACGCCGCGCTGGTCGACCGTCCGCACCGCCTCGGTTATCGCAGGGAACCCGCCGACGCCTGAAGCGATGATCGTCGCGGTACGGATCCGTTCATCTTCCGAGGCCGGCTTCCATCTTGCCTGGGCAAGCGCCTCTTCCGCCGCCGCCAGCGCGAAGAGAATGAAGCGATCGATCTTGCGCTGATCCTTCGGAGCCAGGAAGGAAGTCGCATCGAGGCCGGCTTCGGGGTCTTCCTCCAGGGAGGGAACCACGCCGCCGATCTTGGCGGGCAAATCTGCCACCACATCGTCAGCAAGCCTGCGAATGCCGGAGCGACCGGCCAGGAGGCGCGACCACGAAGTCTCGACATCCGCGGCCAGGGGCGTGACCGCGCCCATGCCTGTTACGACTATCCGTCGCATCTATGCTCCTATCAATCTGAAGCGCCGGCCCGGCGCCGTTCAAGCGGCGACGGTGTCGCGCACCTGTTCGGTCGCTGCATCCAAAAGGGCCTGAGCGAGGTCGGGGTCGTTGACGACGCGCGAGAGGACCACCGCACCGACCATCGTCGAGAGGACGGCCATGGCCTTGCCATTGGGCTTCTCGCCGTCGGTCTCGCCAATCAAACGGCCGATGATTTCGAGATACCCCTTGATGCCGGCTTCGAACGACGCCTTCACGTCGGTCCCTTGCCTGGCGGCATCCGAGCCGAGCGCCGCGACCGGGCAGCCGTCCATCCTTTCCTCGCGATGGTCCATGCTGAGGTAGAATGCGATGACCGCCCCAAGCGGATCGCCAGGATTCGCTGCGGTCGCCGCCGCCCATCGGTCGGCAGCGCTCTCCATCGCCCGCCTGGATGCCTGGGCAGCCAAATCCTCCTTCGACGCGAACTGCTTGTAGAAGGCGCCTTGGGTCAGCCCGGCGCCCTTCATCAGATCCTTGAGGCCGATACCGTCGAAGCCGTGCTCCCGAAAAAGGCGGCTGGCCACGTCGATCACGGTTTGTCGGTTCTTCTCGGCCTGAATGCGGCTCACGCGCATCATCAATCTCCATATTTAGATTGCGTACTAAATCTATATCTCAATTAGAGACCGAACGCAATCTATCAAGAGGGGTGCGAAACAGACGGCTCGCCGCGTGATCGGTGCGTCGGCTTGCCGCGGACTGAAAGCCTCTCCTTTTTTAGATTGCACCCGACATCTATATGGTATAGAGTTCGATCGAAATCTAACAAGAGGAGATACGAAGATGATCCGCAGAACCCTGGGCGCATCGCTCCTGGCCACGCTGTTGGTGGCGACGCCGGTCTTTGCCGAGGAAACCCACGTCGGACGCCCCATCGAAGCAGGCAGCCTGCACGAGGGACGCCTCGACATGGTGGTCTATTACGTCCCGGTCAAAGGCGACCTCCTGGAGGTCACCGCCACCTTTGCGCCGAAGGGCGGAGGCGATCCGCAGCGAGTCGTCATGGGCCTCGCCGACCGCGACTCCGTGGCCTTCTCCATGCCGGGCAACCGGGGCTCGCTCTACACGTTCTCGAGGTCCGGCGAGAAGGTGACCGTCTCGACCGAGACCGGCATGCGTCAGCGCGTCGACGCGCTACCGGACTGACCCTGATCCGTGTCCGGCATCAGCCCCGAAGCCGCAGCGCCTCGACGAGCGCCGCGCCATGAACGAGCGCCGCGCCATCAAGGTCATGCTCGAGGTCGAGGCTGCTGGCAATCTCTCCCCACGTGGGCTACGGCATGCAGACATCTTCTGTGACTGGCGTGACTGATCGGGCTGAGGCTTGATTGCCACGTGGTTCCCCCAATCCGTCGCTGCTTCGCAGCCCTTCCTTCCCCCCTCCGGAGGGAAAGAAAGGGAGCGTCGCTGGACGAGCGTTGACGGCAAAAAGCTTGGCGCTTTTCCTCTACCCCGTCGATCGGGGGAGCGGTGGCTCGGCGAAGCCGAGACGGAGTGGGGGTCGACCAGCGCTACATTAGACAATGCATGCGCCAAGCTACCATGCACGCTATCGCCAAAGACCAGCCGCTTGGAAATGTGTGCATGCCGTAGCCCACGTGGGGGGAGACTACGCGCTCCGCCGCAAGGCGCGCCGGGAACAAAGCGCGCCGCCGCCGGTTGAGAACGGTCAGCAATCGAGCGGCCGCGCTTTGCGGGTTCATCAGGAGGCACTGGTGCCTTGAGCGGGAAAGCGGCGGAAAGGTCACGCCATGCCAGGAGCAGCGAAACTTGCGGAACTTGTCGAGCGGCGGGAACCGCTCACCCTCCGCTTCGAGGACGACGGCCTTGTGCCAAACCACCCGCGCTGGCCGATGATCGTCTACCCTGGGGCCGTGACGCTGCCGGACGATCTCAATCCGGCGGCCGTCTTCGAGGATCTCTTCAGCACGAATGGCTGGGGCGACGGCTGGCGGAACGGCATCTATGACTACGTCCATTACCATTCGCGCATCCACGAAGTGCTGGGCATCGCGCGCGGCAACGCCAAGGTACGCTTCGGCGGCGAGAGGGGTGAGGTGCTGACGGTCAAGGCCGGCGACGTGGCGATCCTGCCGGCCGGCACCGGCCACCACCGCCTGTCCTCGTCGGCCGATTTGCTCGTCGTCGGCGCCTATCCGCCCTTCGGCACCTACGATCTGTGCACATGCGCCGAACAGCACGCCGAGGCGCTGCGCACGATTCCCAATGTCGGCCGTCCAGAGAAGGACCCGGTCTATGGCAGCGAAGGCCCTCTGCTGGCCGAATGGGAGCAAGGCTGAAGGCCTCGCCTCCGCTTGGTTTGAAAGGAGTGGGCTGCGTCTACGGGTACCGCGCCTTCTTTGGTGCGTAGATCGCCGGGTCGAAATCCAGCTCCTTCGGCAGCGGCTGGCTGGAGCATTGCAGATGCACCTGGCGGGCCAGAAGCCTTCGCTGCTGCTGCTCATGCTCTTTCACCGCCGCCACCATCCCCATGCTGTAGGGCCCGAGCAGCACGCCAAACCCCCAGCCGGGGTGGTCCTTCTCGCGCCGGGCATAGTCCGCGGCCGCCATGCGGGCCTGCTGGCATTCCGGCGACGCCCATTTCGGGTCCTGCTGCGAAAGCCTCGCTTCGTAGTCGACCGGAGACGTCACACATCCAGCCACCGCCGCGCAAAACGCGGCGACCATTGCAATTCGCATCCGCAAGCCTTTCCTAATGTGCGCGGGAGAAAACACAGAACGCTTCTTCGGGCAAGGAGACGGCTGGACCGGCATGCCGACTCCGCTGACTATTTCCCGATTGGTCATCGCTATTCATCCGCAACAGGCGTATCGTCGTTTGTCGGCAGCTTCTGCAACGGGCGATGCCGACCGAGGGCGACCAGAGTGCCCTAGCCCCAACGGGAAGGAGGGCGCCGTGTCTTCCACCTATCCGACAACCGAGCAAATGACGGCGATCGAGAAAATTCTCGCCGAGTTTCGCCCAGCGTTGATCCAGGGCAGCCGCCGTCGAACGGCTGCCGCACGCTTTCTTGTCGAACGCTTCGATGGCGAATCGAAAACGCATTTGCGCACGATCCTCAACGCATACGTGAAACGCTTGGACTCGCACCAGGACGCCCTCGCTCAATGGAAAAGTGATGGCGGCGCTATCGGAACAGAACCGCGAACCGAGGCGCGGCGCTGGATCGACAACGACACATGTGGAATGCGACGGCGCGACCGCGAGACGGCGGCGCGTCACCGGTTGATCTAAGCGGCAAATCCGTGGAGACCGACAGATCGCTCGAAGACGACGAGATAGGCGTCGTCTGTGCGGACTGCGCCTATGAGACGCGCAAGAGCGTCGGTTGGCTGCGCGCGCATACGCAGGTGGAATGCCAGGGCTGCGGGGCCATTATCGATGTCGAGAGCAGAAACTTCCGCAGGATCGCCACCGGCGGAGGACGGACCTCGGAGGCTTAAAGCATGTCTCCCGAAAGTGGGAACCGGTTTCGGGACAAAGACATGCGCAAAATCAAAAGCCTAAAGCGCATGGAGCGAATCCGAAGGATCGCGACGCGCTTTAGCAAGGTGCTTTCAAGGGATTTTTCGAGCTTTTCGGAAATCTCAGTTTGAAGGCAAGCGTGGTTCCTGCAAAAGCGCGCAGTCGAGATCGAGTGAAGGAACCCGGACAGCCCGGCCTGCTGGCAAGAGGCTCAAAAGCCGGACTGTCCTCGCCGCACCAGCGAGACTTCACTGTGCGCCGCTTTTTCGCTTTCGGATAGACGAAACCGAACTGCCCGACAGATTGACGGGATACCGATTCAGCCGGATCGGGCAGGACCGTTCCGTCCATGACGGGCGACAGGCGGGAGCTTTTTCTTCGGAGCGGGAAGCAGTCCTTCGCGTTGCGCCTGCTTGCGGGCGAGCTTACGCGCCCTCCGGATGGCATCGTCCCTTTCCCGGATACGCCGTTCCGAGGGTTTCTCGTAGGCTCGGCGCCGCTTCAGTTCGCGAAGAAGACCCTCGCGCTGCAGTTTCCTTTTCAGCGCCCGCAGGGCCTGATCGACATCATTGTTCCGCACGTCAACTCGCAATTCATCTCCTCAGCTGCCGCCAGCCTCAAGGGCTGCGGCTGTTTTCCGGGACTGGTCCACCCAAGCCCGGTCGGTCCCCAACAAATGCGACTAAGTAGACGGCATCCGCACGTTCAATCCTCATGTCGCGGATGTGTGAGTTCATCGTCACCGCATATCGGCGGCGGTTATGGTATAGGTGGTCCGCTTCCCACCCGAGTAGAGCTTCCGTGCGCTGATATGGATGGAATGCCGCGCCGCGTCGAAGGCCGCCAGGCATGCGGCTTCCGCCGTTTCCGGCCCCTTACGGCCGGTTGCGCCCAACGCACCGGCTTCGATGAAGAATGGCACCGCAAACATGCCGTCGTGGCCGATGAAACGGACCGCATTGCGCACTTCGTCGAAACTTCGACTTGGATTGGGAAATTCGAGCGGCATGGTCACTCTCCATCGGCTTAATGCATGTCGCGCAGAAAGTGTGCAGCGGTTTTGCGAAAACGACATGCATAAAAACAAAGACCTAAAGCGCGTCGCCTGGGTCCGTTTCAGCGCGATGCGCTTTAGGCGATCACTGCTCTGTAGCCGGCGACGCAATCTTGACCGGGTTGCCAAACCGGCGGGCCTTCGGGAATGCCTTGGCCTGTTTCGGTTTTCGGATTTCGCGATTGCTACGCCTTTGTCCCTTGGCCATTGCCGAATGTCCTTTTGAGAAGAGCTGCACCTTCATCATCCCGCGACGCGCGCACGGGTTCGAGGCTGTCCTCTGTCGCCATGCGCTCGTGGCGCTCGGCCTCACTTCGGATGCGATACTGGAGGGAGTCTCCCCGAGCCGGCAGCCTTGCGGTGATCTGATAGATTTCGCGCGAATCCTGAACCGTGTTGAAGCTGCTCTTCAGCCGGACACTTTGCCCCAGGGAGTAGCGATGGGTTGCAGCCTCGCGGCGGGTCAAGCGGCTATTGAGCCTCTCAGGGTGTGTCGAGATCATGATTGTTTACTCCTCCTGCTGCACTGGGCCTTCGAGAAGGCGGATCGATCGGTCAATCAGCCTTGAGCCAATTCGCTCGGCTGGTCGCAATCGACGAGGCGTTCTTGCCGAGGTAGCGCCCCGAAATAGCGGCGTCTCTGGCGCCGTGGGCCAGCCTCTGTGCGGTGCGGATATTCGTGCGCATGATCCTCCCGAAAGCCGGAAAGTGCGCCGAAGTGTTCCGCCCCGACCTTCGGAGCGACATATCTGCTGCCAGTACATCCGTGGTCAGCAGCGATTGTTCCGAGGTCGGGACGTGCGAGCGGTTGTGCCGGCCCGGCAACGCGCTATCGTCGAAAATTCGGAGTAAAATGGCGGGTCTCTGACACCGCTAAAGCCAAATCGGCCAAATCAACGAATTTTACATCTAGACCCGAATTGCCGATTAAACAAGACTTCCGTCCGCTTTTATTTTCCGCCCGTCGCAGAACTTCTTATCGCTGGTCAGTCGATAGCCACGCAACATCGACGTCTAAACCCGCTATCTCTCGTAACGGTCTACTTGCCGTTCTCGGAAAACAAGCTCTGACGGATTCCGGCCTGTTGGCCATCTCGGTTTTGCGTCAGGCGGCGGTGGCCGAAAGGCGAACAGGTGACACGGCCTCGATCAACGCGCTCGTTGCCGAGCCCGCCGCAATACTCGCCAATTGCAATGCAGACCGTTCGCATTTCAGCAGAATTTCAGAACTCCGTCGGTACGGCGCGGGCGATGTCGGGCATGCTGCTCCAATAGACGGAGGCAGCCATGCTCGACGATCAAGCCCGCGCCCTTGCACGCCAGGAACTCTTCGAGATTGTCGTCGGCGGAATGGTCAATCCCGGCTATGCGCCGCCCGGCGCGCTCATCGAAATGCTCGAGATCGCGGCGATGGACCTGAAGGCCGACCGCGCCCCCAGTCCAACGGACATCTTGACCCCGGCGCGGAATGGTAGGCGAATAGGCTACTGGATGTTGCGCAAGGGCAGGGCGCTGTTCCATGGCGGAATCCGCATCGCAGGGAGTCTTGCAACTCGGCGACTGCCAGCTTGACCTGGAGCGCGGCCTGCTGCTGCGGGATGGGGCAACGGTGCCGCTACGCTCGAAGGCGTTCAGCCTGCTTTCATATCTGGCCCGAAACGACGGCAAGGTCGTCACCAAGTCGGACCTGATTTCCGCGGTCTGGGGGAACATAGCCGTCACCGAGGATTCCCTCACCCAGGCGGTGCGCGACATACGGAAGGCGCTCGACGACGGCGACCAAGCGATTCTGAAGGCCGTCCCCAAGCGCGGCTATGTGCTTTCGCCTCCCTGTCGCAAGCCTTCGCCGGCATCACAGCCGGTCGTCGCGGTCGTGCCGTTCGAGGATGGCCGGGCGCTCGACGGGACGTCGGATCCCGTAAGCAGCACCTTCGCGGAGGACGTGGCGGACAGGCTCGCACGCTTCCACACATTGACGATCCTGAACCGGGAAACGGCGCTCGCCGCATTTCGTCAGGCGCAGGGCAGCGGCCCGCCGGTCGCGGTGCGGCCGGATTATTTCGTGCGAGGGTCCGTCATCCGCAGCGGCGACCAGTTGAAGATCAGCGCCAAGCTGGTCGACGCTCGAGCCGGAACGCTGCTCTGGGGCGAGAGCTACACGGCGGCCGGCCCGGACCTGTTCGTGGTTCAGGATGAGATTGCCTATCGTGTCGTGAACCGGCTGGTTTCAAACCTTGAGGCGGCCGCGTTGCGGCGAACCGCCGGCAAGCCGACGCAGGACCTCGCGGCCTATGAGCTGGTGACGCGGGCGATCGTGCGCTTCCGCGGTTATCGTCCTGACGACAACATTGAAGCCTTGAACCTCTTCAAGGCGGCCATTTCACGCGATCCAGATTATGGGCTCGCCCACGCCTATGTCGCGCTGGTGGAACTCACCATCGCTGGTTTCGGAGCAGCGCCGGACCAAGTCGTCGCAAGCTGTATCGAGCGTGCATCGCTTGCCCTGACGCTGGCGCCGGACGAGCCCCGCTGCCATCGCATCATGGCGCACGCGCGGCTTGCCGCGCGCGACCACGAGGCGGCCGAGCATCACATGCGGCGCGCACTCGACATCAATCCCTATGATGCCGACACGATGTTCCAGATGGGCCACGTGCTGTCCATGCGCGGACGGCATCGCGACGGACTGGAACTGATGGACAGGGCAATCGCGGTAAATCCTCTCCATGCCGAATGGTACCATTGCGACCGAGGCATCGCGCTCTATGCCGCCCATGACTATGGCGCCGCTGCGACGGCGCTACAGCGCCTGCCTTACGGGCCTCGGCGTTGGTCGCTGCTCGCCGCCGCGCTGGCGCGCGGGGGCGACGTAGCCGGCGCGCAGGAATGCGCCAAGCAGATCCGCAAATCGGACCCCGACTTCTCGCCGGTAAGCCACCTGCGCTCGGGTTACGAATTCGAAAAGCCGGAAGACACCGAACATCTCGTCGAGGGTTTCGAAATCGTCGCCGCGATGGCTGAATGAGAGACGGTTTCTCGGCCCACTTGATCAAACCGAGATTTTGGAAGTTCGGATGACGACGCTATATCTGCTCTGCGGGAAAATTGCCGCAGGAAAGTCCACCCTTGCCACCCCGCCTGGCGGCCCGGCCGGCGACCCTCCTCATCAGCGAAGATCACTGGACCTCGGCGCTGTTTGCCGAGGCCCTGAAGACGATCGACGACTACGCTGAGTGTTCCGCGCGTCTTCGCACGGCGATGGGTCCTCATGTCGTCGACATCCTTCGGCACGGGCTTTCGGTCGTTCTCGACTTCCCTGCCAATACTGTCGCATACCGGCGTTGGATGCGTTCGCTGGCTGACAGCGCCGGCGTGCTCCATGAGCTTCACTATCTGGATATTCCCGACGCTATCTGCCGGCAGCGGCTCCAGGAGCGGAATGCGGGTCGCACACACCAATTTCAGGTGAGCGAAGCGGAATACGATTTGTTTTCAAGCTATTTCGTTCCTCCTGGTCCGGCGGAGGGATTCAATGTCTTCGTTCATATGGATTGAGCGCCGCGCTCAGAACCTGCGGCTGAGATAAGGCGATCCCCCGAGGCCGAAGCGCCACTCCGCCTCCACGCCCTTGGTAAGGCCGATCCTGCGCTCCGAGACGATCGCGGCCGGATGGGTCTCGGAGCGGGCGCCGCGATGTTTGACGCGAGAGCGTCGGGCCGCAAAGATCGCCGCGACAACCTCATCCGGCTTGCTTTGAGCGTTAGAATACACTAATATTTAATAGCTTGGGTAAACCGAATGAGGGGCGTTAACAAACCTCAAGAATCTAGGGAATTCGACCACAACTTTAGCGGCTGTGCCTGACGACATTGATCGGTAATTCGATCTTGAAAGCATTGGTCGGGTGTAGCAATGCGCCCGCAGTGCTTTCGTTGGGCGCTGTGCGTAGAACCGCTGCGCACTTCTGGGGCGACATATGTTGACGAATGGCAGAATGCTTATTCGATACATCTTAAAGTCTGATAAGTTGCTCTTCCTTGCCATCGCATCCATTGCGCTTGTTCTTTACTGCCGGCCGCTTTTTGCCAGAGAGTTCAAGAAGACTGACTGCTGGTTCGAAATACCGCAGGACCGCGCGATGACGTGCGGGACGCTGAGTGTCCCGGAAAACCGTAAGAAACCGAGCGGCAATCAGATTGTACTATCGATTGTGATTTTCGATCCGGACCGCGAACGGCATGAGCCTGTTGTCTTTCTTACAGGCGGTCCGGGCCAACCCACCGATATTGCAGATAGGGAAGACATCGATGACTGGTGGGAATTCATCAGCACCCAAAGCTGGATGATTGGACGCCGGGTCGTCGTCGTCGATCAGCGTGGAATTGGCAGGTCTGCCCCAAATCTGGGTTGCACTCGATATTTCGAGCCTGACCATTGGAACTCCATTCTTTCGGATGTCGCTGCCGATGCCGGTTTTGACACCTTCCGGCAGAAAGAGCTTATCGCGTGTAAGACCGCGCTGATCGCCAGGGGGGTTGATCTCGATTCCTACAATACCGGGGAAAATGCCGAGGACATCAATGACCTTCGAAGCGCTCTCGGCATAGAGAAATGGGTTCTCTACGGTGTTTCCTACGGAACCAGACTTGCACTGGAAGTGATGAATCGGCACCCGGAAGGGATTTCGGCAAGCATACTCGATTCTGTTGTTCCATTAGACATTAATTATATAGCAGAAGACGGTGAAAGTCTTGAAAAGTCGCTAAAAGTACTTGAGAGAGATTGTCGGAAGCAAGATATGTGCATGGAAAACATATCAAAAGCGGTTCAGTTGATTTCTACTCAGTTAGACAGGCAGCCGTTGTTGTTGCGAAGCAAAGAAAAGAAATATCGATACAAGTACTTTTCCGGAGTGGATTTCCTGGAGCTTATTTTTGGAATGCTATATGACCGTGAAGATATCTTAATGTTGCCGGAGTTGATCGAGAGGACATATAAGCAGGATTACGAACCGCTGGCTGAGTTGGCATTTGAACCAGAGGATCTGGAGATTTCACAGGGGATGGATTATTCTGTGACATGTTCAGATAATGGTCGCCCGGATTGGAGCAAAGAAAGTAGCAAATACTGGGTGAAATGGGCTCAGTCGGATGAATATTCGTGGGGGTGCCCCATTTGGAAAGATATCAACGGATCGACGCCTCAAATCCGGCCGCGCCGTACCGACATACCCACTCTTTTGTTGTCGGGTGAGTACGATCCGGCGACTCCGACCGAGTGGGCAAACCGCGCGGCCGAGGCGCTTGCTCTCGGGCAAGTGGTCGTCTTTCGCGGAATTGGGCACGATGTAATCGATTCCGATCCTTGCGGGTCTGAGGTGGTTGCCGATTTCCTGGCAAATCCCACACGCAAGTTGACGACCGCATGCGTCGACCGGATGACGCCTCCCCAGTTCATGAGCTCGGCAGACAAGCAGTGGTCGGGGGGCTCGTCGCGACGGGCTTTGTCGGCGATGTCGTCCAAGCAGATGAGGCTGCCGTTCCGGCTAGGGCACGTCGGTTCCGTTTCGCCCGAGTAGTTTCGGGAGCTGCTGCAAACGGCAGTTCATAGCGTGCTAGTGGAGGGGAGATCGGACAATGTTTATGTCACGCCGTGCTTTGCTTTCCATGTTGGGTGCAAGTTTTGTTTCCGCCGCCTTTGGCGGTGCTGCATGCGCGAAAGGAGGAGGCGGCAAAGGCGCCGGCCGCGATGGAGCGATGGACATCGGTACGGGGCTGGTGCCCAGTTCAGTCAGCGGAACTAACCCGAAGCAGGTAAGAACCTTCAAACTTTTCGAAGGCAAGGCATGTCGTCGCGACTACGCACGGCTTTGCCCCACGATACCGATGGGAAAGTGCGACCTTGCGGGGAGGATCGAACAATTATCGCCCGCTTGCCGAAAGTTCGTGCAAAACCATGGGTAAAAACCATGAGTAAGCGCAGCGGTCGCGCAAACCAAGTCGTGTCGGGTTTCCCACACTCTATTGCCTGTCGCCAGAAGTTTGAATCCATTTCAGCGCGGCATGCTTTCGGTTGCGTCGCCTCTGCCCGATGCCTCAAAATTTCCGGCTGAGATAGGGGGAAACCGCGAGCCCGAAACGCCATAGCGCTTCCACGCCTCTCGAAATTCCGATCCTGCGCCCCGTGACGATCGCCGCCGCTGTGGTCTCGGAGCGGGCAAGTTCGAAAGGCGGTGCGGTGAGCAACAGCCCGTTATGCGAGCCGTCGATGCCGAGCGCCTGGCAGAGCTTGCCCGGACCGGAGCAAAGCAGACGGTCGTCGTCGGTTCCTCGCCTTTCGCGCATGGCTGCGATGCCGGATTGCGGCTGGATCGCGCGGATCAGCACCGCGCTGCCGGGCAGGCACACCGCGTTCAGGCACCAGTGCAGGCCGTAGGAGCGGTAGACATAGGCGCTGCCGGGAGCGCCATACATCGGCGCGTTGCGCGGCGTGCGGCCGCGATAACTGTGCGAGGCCGGATCGTCGGGCCGATAGGCCTCGGTCTCGACGATGATGCCGCCGACGCCGGCGAGCCCGAGCCGCGCGCCGATCAATGCACGCGCCACCAAGGTTGCATCGCGGGCAAAGAAGTCGCGTAGCGCATCGGAACCGGCTCTAGGCGGCATGGCGATCAACGCTGGTCGGACAGGCCATGATCATCCTGCGGCACCGGTCGATCGCCCGCTCGCCGGAAACACTGAACACGGCCGACAATCATCTCGATCAAGTGGGGTTTCCCGATCGAGTGGGGCTTAGAGGGCGATCGCGGTTGCCTGGATTGCGGCGTGCGGCGGCCCTCTTCGCGGCTGCAAGGATGAGCCTTCCCATCGCTATCCCAATGAGACCGGCCGCTGCTTTCAGGAGGCCGTCTTGCAGCCGGGCATGCCGGCCGGGATCGATCACCTGAAGCAGCTCCAGCACGCCTGCCACAGCGCAGACGAACAGCATCGTCTGCACAAGGCGGGAGGGGAAGCCGAAGGTCAGGGCAAGGCCGAACAGGATATAGGCCAGGGCGCGTTCAACGTTCGCGTCGCCCAGGTGCGGCCGCATCTGGATCGGCGAAAGCGTGGCGAACGTGATCGCCGCGAGCAGGACGAGCGCGGCAAGGCGGGAGATCGAAATCATCCCCGCTCATACAGGCGGTAAGCCGACATAACAATATAGGTGCGCGAGGGGGCGGCGCGTGACGCGCTGAATCGCAACGCGGAGCCTGCGAATCCCCCGTGCTGTTGCCGAGGGGTTACAGCGCTTTTCCCCCAACAGGCGTAGTCTTCACGGCATAGGAATGCTGGATCATCCATTGGGCGGACCATCCGGCGGAAGCCTGGTACAAGGCGACCTATTCTTGGGGTAGGGGGCAATGCCCGCCGGCTCCGGCCGGCGGGCATTTTCATTGCGCAATTTCTCCCGGGGTTGAGCCGCAAGCGTGGCTCACACCTCGTTCGGTTATATCCGACCGCCGATTGGCTGACTTGAAGAGTAGATTTGACGTGAGGCATTTTCTGAGGGCCAGCAATGGTCCTCGGCCCGACTGCTCGGCTTTATTTCTGGCCTCCAGGCAGTCGGGCCTCCCGGTGAACAATGCATGTCGCCCAAAAGTGCGCAGCGGTTTTGGGAGAACGACATGCATCGAACAAAACTTAAGCGCGGCGCGTGAATCCGTTTCCGCGCGACACGCTTTGGCTTGCCAAGACAAGTCTCGCGTCCACAACGGCAGGGTTAGCGATGAAGGTCGGATCCTTTTCCCATCCAATTCACGTGTTTGTCGGGCTTGGCTTCCCATACGAGATATCGTCCGTGATGGAAGCCTGTCAGGTCCTGGACGAGTGGTCGGGCAGCCGCACCTCGATCCATGCAGCCACATCCGCTGCCTGCCGGTCCGCCCTGGCTGGCAAAACCGATGTGGAATCGGCGCGCCTTGCCTTCGAAGCCTTCGCCCTGGCTCAAGGCATCCTTGCGCCGGACGCGCTGGAAACCGGCGACGAACAGTCGGACCGGTTCAGATTTTCCGTAAACTGATACGCCTTTCCCTCGAGACGATCAGCCGAGCAGATTGCGCGCCGTGCGCATGAATATCCGCGAGCCGATCGGGATCAGGTCGTCCGGAAAATCGTAGTCGGGATTGTGGAGCGAAGCGTGGCGCTCGCCGGCGCCGAGGAAGAACATCGCCGACTTGGCGTTGTGGCCGAAGATGCCGAAATCCTCCGAGGCGCGCATCGGCAGCGCTTCCTCGCCGCGTGTCACGCCTTCCTCGTCCAGCGCCCGGTTCAGATGTTCCACCGCGTCCGGCGCGTTGACGCTGGCGACGAAAATCTCGTGATAGTCGTGGCGGGCGGAAAGGCCGTGCTGGGCGGCGATCTTGGCCGTCAGCGCCTCCGCGGCGGTGCACAAATACGTCATGCGCTCGTCGCGGCGGGTGCGCAGCGTCGCCCACACCTCGGCATGGCCGGGCGCGATGCCGAACACCGCTTCGCCCATCGAGCAATGGGTGACGGTGACCATGCCGAAATCGTCGTCGGCAAAAGTGCCGCGTCCGAGCGCCGGAAGCTGCGGCATCAGCTCACTCACCGCCAGCATCGGCGAGGTTCCGGTTTCGGGCATGGAGGAGTGCGCGGTCTTGCCCTCGAGCACGATTCGCATGCCGCGCGAGGCGCAGTTCACCACGCCGGCTTTGAGCCGCACCTCGCCGAACGGCACGCCCGGCAGATTGTGCAGCGAGAAGGCGAAATCAGGCTGGATCTCGGAAAAGCGCGGATCGGCGACGACGCCGGCAGCACCATTGCCGGTCTCCTCCGCCGGCTGGAACATCAAAACGACCCGGCCGCGCGCCGGCCTCTGGCGCCCAAGCTGGCGGCCGAGCGCGGCAAGGATCGCGGTGTGTCCGTCATGGCCGCACATATGCGACTTGCCCGGCACCTGCGATGAATGCGCCACGCCCGAAAGCTCGTGGATCGGCAACGCGTCGAGCTCCGAGCGGAACAGCACCGTCGGCCCGGCTTCACCGCTGTCATAGACCGCCGCCACGCCGTGGCCGCCCAGCCCGGTCAGCACCTTGTCCGGCCCGGTATCGGCGAGGAAATCGACGACTTCGCGCGCCGTCTTCTCCTCCTCGTTGGAGATCTCCGGCTGCTGGTGCAGCTTGCGGCGCCATTCCGTTAGCTCGACGAGATCTCGATTGGTCAGGGTCATGGGTTTGGCGCTCCGTTTGAATTGCAGCTCAAACCAACACAATAGGGTTTTGCCCGTGCCGTGCCACGCCGATCAATTCAAATAGTCCATGGGCGAATTCCCGAACGCCGCGTCAGCCTGCGCGCGTTCACGGGCCGAGCGACAGGCTCGTGCCGGCAAGAACTTGTACCGGCATGACTCCTGACGCATGGCCATGACGCGTAACGCGCCCTTCGCGTCATCGTTTATGTTTGGAAGCTGAACAGTCGGAATAGGTTCGCGGGTGATCTATAATGCTCTCGCATCTGGCCAAACCCGGCCCGGTGGCCAAGGTCCCGCCAACCAGACGCCGTTTCGGGATAATCCATGCATTGGACATGGGTGGAGACCAGCAGCCATTCGCCGCCGCTGAGCTTCGAAAAATGGTTCCGCTGCCGCCCCCAGCGTTTCATCCAGCCAGCCCGACTCTCCAATTTCCTACGGGTATTCTCGTAGATCATAAGCGTGCCCGATGGGACCACGAGGCGCCGCAGATGATGCATGACATCAAGCTTCTTGTCGAACGGCAGATGGTGTAGTGATAGGCCGATCCAGGCGACATCGACAGGTTCCTCAAAGGCAGTCAGCCACTCGCTAAAGTCACCATGCCGCAGTTCGGTCGTGCATGGCAGGCCGGCGACGTTGGCGGCGGCGGCGTCGAGCGCTGGCTGGGACAGGTCGATGCCGACGTAGCGGCCGAGCGGCAGCCCTGCCAGGGCCGCTGCGCTGAATGAGGCGTCACCGCAAGCAATATCCAGGAACGTGAAGCCGGGCCGCTGGTCCTGCAACCGCTGGCGCAGCGCCGAGTATGCCTCGCGGTGATTGAGGTAATTGTTGTCCACGATCTTGCGGTAGATTCCCCACATGTCCTGGAACAGGCCAGCGGAAGGGCTTACGGCAACTTGGATTCTGGTGGCGGCGTTCATCGCATCGCTCCTCTCGGCTCAGGTGCGATCAGTTTGAAATCCTGGCCGCTAAAAGTAGCGAAGAGCGCTCCTAAAGCTTCCGAAACCTTCCAAAATGTCCCTCATTGCATTAGCGTTCGGTGATGCAGGAGCAGCGTTACACTTTCGGTCCCTTCCTGCTCGACGTGGGAGCGGGAACGCTTTACCGGCGCGGTGTGCCGATCTCGGTGCCGTATCGGGCCATGCTGCTTCTCGAGCGCCTGTTGCGATCGGCCGGAACCGTGGTCGGCAAGGATGAACTGCTCGATGCAGCCTGGAATGGGCTGGCGGTCGAGGAAGGCAACCTGTCGGTGCAGATCGCAGCCTTGCGCAAGGTCCTGGACGAGGGGCCAGACAGTTCGCACTCCATCGTGTCCGTGGCGCGCGTGGGCTACCGGCTGACCGGCGAGGTGCGGCTTGACGCAAGCGATGCGCGGAACGGCGCGGCCGAACCCGAGGAGGGGCCGTCCATTGCGGTGACCCGCTTTCGCTTGATCGGCGATGATCCCGACAAGGCCTATTTCGCCGACGGGCTATCCGAGGACATCATCACCGGCCTGTCGCGGTTGCGCGGCCTGCATGTGCGCGACCGCAGCTCTTCCTTCGCCTACGATCCGCAGCGTATCGAGCTCGATCGGTTGCGCCGCGAGTTGAAGGTTCGCTACGTGCTCCAAGGCAGCGTGCGCCAGTCCGGTCAGGCTCTGAGGATCACGGCGACGCTAAGCGACGCCAGCGCGGGTACGCAGGTGTGGGCGGAACGCTTCGATGTCGAGAGCGGCGAATTCCTGGCGCTGCAGGACCAGATCACCCACAAGGTGATGGCCTCGATCGAGCCCCAGCTTTACGAGGCCGAGCGGCTGCGCCTGTACAGCCGTCCTGCCGAGAAGCTCGATGCCTGGGGCTTTGTGATGAAGGCGATGCCGCATGTCTGGACGTGGGGATCGCAAAAAGACCTCGACCTCGCCGAGGATCTGCTCGTCAAGGCCCTCGAGATCGATCCCGACTATGCTCGCGCCAACAGCCTGCTTGCCTGGACGACTGGCGCGCGGGCGGCGCTCGGGCTGACGCCCACGCCCCGCGAACTGCTGGCCTCGGCGCTGGCGAGGGCCCAGGCGGCTATCGTGCGCGACCAGGACGATCCCTGGGCACACCTGTCGGCCGGCTATGTCCATATGGTGTCGCGCAATTTCCGCTCTGCCGTCGACGAGTTGCTGGAAGCGATCGAGCGCAATCCCGGCCTGTCGCTGGCGCACTGCATTCTGGGCTCAACTTACGGCTATGGCGACATGGCCGAGGACGGCCTGCATCATCTGGGAATTGCCGCGCGCCTCAGCCCGCGCGACTTTATCCAGGCGGCGATCTTTTCCACCATGGGCATATGCCATTTCACTGCCGGGCGGTTCGACGTGGCCGCCGATCTGGAGCGCAGGGCAATTCAGCTCAGGCCGACTTTCGGCACGGCGTGGCGCACCTATGCTGCAACCGCCGCCCTGGCTGGAGACACCGCCACTGCCGCGGCCGCCCTTCAGGAAGCGCTGCGCCTGCAGCCGAACCTTTCGGTTGCGTGGGTGGAGGAACACCATCCGATCGTGAAGCCGGAGAAGCGCGCGCTTTACATCGGCGGCCTTCGCGCGGCCGGGCTGTCGTAGTGCTCGTTTCAGCCGGGGCAAAATCCGGCGGCGCAGCGCTGATCATGGGTTGTTTCGCGACCAAATTGCACCGGATCAGGCCGGCGACAGACTAGTCTTTGTCGAAACAATAGTTGCAAAGACCAAGATGGCTTGCAGTTGCGAGTATAGGGTCGAAGGGCTGGCCGCAATGAATGCATTCGACCTTGGAAACGGAACCGCCATCACGGTGAAAGGCCACCTGGCGGCGTGTTCTAAGATGCTCTTCGACTTCCTTGTCTGTGAACCCTGACTTCTCACCCATACGCTTTACTCTCCACTCTACGTCGGGAAGCTTTATATCATAATTTACTAAAATGATAGGCGTGGAAGTCATGTCGCGCCTTGGCGCTCGATCTTGCGAAGACAGGTGAGTGTGGTCACGTTGCATGTCTTCCGTGGCCGATTGCACACTGCGCCAACGAAGCCATACGATCGAGCCATGCCGCACTATCCAAACGACATGCCCCTATCGAAGAGCCTGTTCGAGCGCGCCAAAAAGGTGATGCCGGGCGGCAACACGCGCACGACGGTCTTCGTCGATCCCTTTCCGATCTATGCCGCGAGAGGCGAGGGGTGCAGGGTCTGGGACGTGGACGGCAACGTGTACTACGACTGCATCAACAATTTCACGGCCATGATCCATGGCTACACGCAGCCGGATGTAGCGGCGGCGGTGGTTGATCAGCTGCCGTTCGGCACGGCCTTCGGCGCGCCGACGGTCAGCGAGATCGAGCTTGCCGAACTCTTGGTCGAACGGCTGCCCTCGGTCGACCAGATCCGCTTCGCCAACTCGGGAACCGAGGGCGTGATGATGGCCATCAAGGCCGCTCGCGCCTTCACCGGGCGACCCAGGATCGTCAAGATCGAGGGCGCCTATCACGGCTCCTACGACTTCGCTGAAGTCAGCCTGGACAGTTCTCCCGCCAACTGGGGCGACCTGCCGAATTCGACGCCCTATGCGAGGGGCACGCCGCGCGGGGTGCTGGACGACGTGATCGCCGTGCCCTTCAACGACACGGAGGCCTTGCGCGCGGTCTTCGCCGCTCAGGGCGATACGATTGCCGGCGTGCTGATCGATCCCATGCCGAACCGCGCCGGGCTGATCCCGGCGCGGCAGGACTATCTGCGCGCCATGGTCGAGATCGCCCACGCGGCGGGCGCCCTGGTCATCTTCGACGAGGTGATCTCGTTCCGCCTCGGCTGGTCGGGCGCGCAAGGCTTGTGGGACATCACGCCCGACCTGACCGCGCTCGGCAAGATCATCGGCGGTGGCTTCCCGGTGGGCGCCGTCGGCGGCCGGGCCGACATCATGGCGGTGTTCGATCCGACCCGGGGCAAGCCCGCGCTTCCGCATGGCGGCACATTCACCGCCAACCCGGTGACGATGCGCGCCGGGCTGGCCGCCATGCAGGCGCTGACCAGGGAAAGCTTCGCCCATCTCGATCGTCTCGGGACGCTGCTGCGCGACGGGGTCGCCGCCTCATTCGACAAGCATGGTCTTGCCGGCCAATGCGTCGGCCTGGGCTCGCTGTTCAAGGTCCATTTCACGGCCCATCCCGTCACGGATTACAGGTCCGTCTATCCCGGCCAGGCCGAGCGCCGGAAGCTCGATGCCTTTCACAAGGGCCTGCTCGGCCGCGGCGTCCTGTCCGCCAGCTATGGCCTGTTCGCCCTGTCGACGCCCATGACCGAGGAGGACACTCGAGCCATTCTGCAGGCGATCGACGAGATCCTTGGCGACATCGCCCGGCAGTCCTGAGACGAACCGCCAGGAGGACCATGGGATGACAGCTTCTCCTCATGTCGTGGTGATCGGCGCGGGCACGTTGGGTTTGTGCTCGGCGCTCCACCTGGTCGAACAGGGCGCGTGACGGTGCTTGAAGGCCAGTCGATCGCTTCCGGGTCGAGTGGCAGGGCGGTCGGCGTGGTCGGATCGCAATTCACCGATCCGTTCGAGATCATGCTTCGCGTTCATTCGCTGCGCCGCTTCCGTCAATGGGAGAGCCAGGGGCTTGGCTTCAACCATATCGGCTATCTGCGGCTTGCAAGGACGCAAAAGCAGATGGAGCTGTTTGCGAAGTCGGCGGAAATCCAGGAAGAGGCCGGCCTGCGGTCGCGCCTCTATCGTGCGGACGAACTCAAGCAACTGGTTCCTCATATCAGCCCGGATGGGCTGGAAGGTGGGCTGTTCGGACCCGACAATGGCTTCCTCGATCCTCACGAGATGTGCGATTTCCTGGCGCGGATGGTCCGCGCCCAGGGCGGCGAAATACGCCAGTATCGCAAGCTGCTCGGGGCAAAGCGGCGGTCAGGCGGCTACACGCTGGAGACCAGTGGCGATCCGATCGATTGCGATGTCGTGGTCAATGCAGGCGGCGCCTGGGCGCCCCAGGTCGCCGAACTCTTCGGCCAGCGCCTGCACATTTGGCCCGAGCGTCACGAGGCGGTCGTCGTCCATCTCGACGAGCCGCTCGATTACACGATGCCGATGGTCATGGATCTCGTGAACGGCGAGGGAAGCGGCCTCAATTTCCGCCACGAGAAGCGCACCGAGCTGATCGCCGAGATCCACAAGGTGGACTCGGCCGCGCCGGAGGACCCCGACAATTACAACGACCAGTGCGAGGAACAGTCGAAGATCAGACTGGCGGAACTCCTGCTCGAGCGGCTGCCCGATTTGCCCGGCGCGCGGCTTGGCCGCGGCTGGGCGGGGCTTTACCCGGTGACCGCCGACCATCGCCCTTTCGTCGGCCCGATCGATGCGTCCGAGCCAAGCCTGGTGACCGCCGCGGGCGCCGGCGGCTATGGTATCCAACTTGCCCCGGTGATCGGGCAGATCGCGGCCGACTGGGTTCTTCACGGCGCTCCGGTTTCCGCGCCCGGCACGGAGAGCCTGCTGCCGTCGGCAGGACGCAACATCGCTGTCAATTGACGGACGCGTCTGGTGCGCCGGACGCGCGCTGGGCCTGCTGCGCCGACGCTTAAGATGCGAGCCTTCGTGCCGCCACGCCTGATGCTATACTTCGGCCGCGTCCTTGGGCAGACATTCATCGACGGGGGGATGACATGCAGGCAGTGCCGATAGCTCATCCGGCGGAACAGCCCGCGATCGCGTCGATACCTTCGCTCTCCGGCTATCCGGCCGCCGTGCTGTGCTGGCTTCTGTCGGCCGGCGTCTATATCGCGGCCAAATGGGTGGCGCCGGAAATGCCGCCCTGGGGGCTCTGCTTCTGGCGGCTTGCGCTCGCCTGCGCCATCTTGCTGCCGATCGTGCACCGGCACCATGGCGCGATGCTGGCGCTTCTGAAATCCCGGCCGCTGGAGATCGTCGCCGTGGGCGCGATTGGGCTCACGTTCTGCCAGGGCATGATCTATCGCGGCCTCGCCGACACAGACGCGACCACGGCCGGCATCATCATGGCGCTGTCTCCGGTCATGACGATGGTCCTCGCGCGTTTCGTGCTCGGCGAGCCGCTGGGGTTGTGGCAGGCGCTCGGCGCGCTGGCGGCGCTCGCCGGCATGCTGGTGATCGTCGCGCATGGCGACCTGACGGCGCTGGTGCAGCTCGAGTTCAACCTCGGCGAATTGTGGATCGTCGGCAGCGCCTTCTGCTGGGCGCTCTACACCGTGCTGGTGCGCCGGTCCAAATTCGGCATCGAATTGCTGCCGCTGGTCGTGCTCCTGCTCGGCGCCGGCGCGCTGGTCGCCCTGCCTTTCCATCTGTGGGAACTGTTCAACGACGAACGCTCCGCCTTGAACCTTCATGGCTGGCTCGCGCTCGCCTATCTGGCCGGCCCCGGCGGCGCCTTGATGTACTATCTCTACAACCGCAGCGTCGAGACGCTCGGCGCCAGCCGGGCGAGCATGCTGCTCTACCTGCAGACGCTGTTCGTCGCCATCCTCGCCTATCTGCTGCTCGGCGAGAGCCTGCACGACTACGACCTGCTCGGCGCCGCCTTCATTGTCGTGGGCATCGTGCTCGCCACGGCAGTCAAGCCCAAGCCGAACCCTGCTCGCGTCGCTTAGGCCGCGGTTCTCCGACAGCGGCGCGGGGGGCTTATGCCGAGGGTCGTTCATCCCCGATGCTTCCGTCCGATGTCCATCTGGGCTTGAACGACACCGCCCGCAGCCCAGCGTCCCGAACCCGATCGACGAACGCATCATTGACGAACACCGGCGACGCCCGCATCGGCAGCTTGAATACCTCGGCGGTACGGACCTTGTCCGCGGCGAACGCGTAGCGCTGGATCGCGAGGACCCGCAACGACGATCAAAATATTCGGAGAAATCCAGTGCCGCTTTTGATAAATGCGTCGACCAGCGCTCGAGGATAGTGTCCTCGCGGAATAAGCGCCGGATAAAACATGTGACGGTCCCGGAAACCAATGGCCAAGAAGTTTGCGTTTCTCCTGGTGCGCGACTTCACCTTGTCGCCGCTGTCGCTTTTCATCGACACGCTGCGCCTGGCTGGCGATGAGGGCGATCGCAGCCGCAGGGTGGAGTTCGACTGGCAGATCGTCGGCGAGCGCGGCCTGCCGATCAGGGCGAGCTGCGGCGTCGAATTGCTGCCGACTAGGGCGGTCGGCAATCCGGAGGATTTCGACAACGTCGTCGTGGTCGGCGGCCTGCTCGACACCAACCGCAATCTGAGCGCCGAAAAGGAGGCCTTCCTTTTGCGGGCAGCCGAAAAGGGCGTGCCCATAACCGCGCTGTGCACGGGAAGCTTCGTGCTGGCCCGCTACGGCTTGCTGGACGGCTACAGCGCCGCCGTCAGCTGGTTCCACATCAAGGATTTTCGCGCCCAGTTCCCCGACGTGAACGCGCATGCGGACAGTTTGTTTTCCGTCGACCGCGGTCGCGCGACATGCGCCGGCGGCACGGGCGCGGCGGACCTCGCCGGCTATTTCGTGTCGCAGTTCATCGGCCAGAAGGCGGCAGAGAAGGCCGCCAAGATCCTGGTGCTGGATCGCATCCGCAACATCACGGACGTGCAGCCCGTGGGCGACCTGTTTCCCGAGGCCGCGAGCCGCGCGGTCAAGCGGGCCTTGCTCTTGATGGAAAGCAACCTCCAGGAGAAGGTGTCGGTCACCGAGATCGCCAGCCGCCTGAATTGCTCGCGGCGCCAGCTCGAGCGTCTTTTCGCGACCGAACTGGGCACCAGCCCGATGGCCGCCTATCTGGCGCTGCGGGTGCATTACGCCAAGTCGCTGCTGGAAGGCAGCGACTTGGCAGTCGGGGACATCGCCTACAGATGCGGCTTCGAAAATGCCGGGCATTTCAGCCGGGTGTTCCGCCAGCACACCGGCATCACGCCGACCCATGTCAGGCATCCCAACCGCTTGGCTGCTCAAGCGGCGAAATGATGCTTCTGCAAGCGACGCGACGCGCGGCGTCCCAGGGTGTGTCGAGATTCAGGTCAGGCCGGCGTCACCTGAATATCAACACGCCCTACGAGATCCGCTGTCCGCTCTCGTCGAGCAGAACGCAGCCGCCCGGATCGAAGCCGACCTCGATCGTCTCGCCCTCGCGGACAATGCGGCCATTGATCGCCGCATTGGCCCGCACGGTAGTCTTGCCGCCAATGTCGATCTCGTAGATGGCGCTGCCGCCGAGATAGGAGGTCGACACGACGCGGCCGGACAGCCGGTTGGCGCCTGCGCCAACCGACAGCGTCTGCGGCCGGACCACGACGGTGACCTTGCTGCCGGGCACCAGCAGCCTGGGCGACGTCACGTCGACCGTCTGGCCGGCGGCAAGCGTGACAGCCGTCGTGCGATCGGATTTGCTGACGGTGCCGGCAAGCATGTTGGCCTTGCCGAGGAAATCGGCGACGAAGGCGGTGGCGGGCGTCTCATAGACTTCTTCCGGCGTGCCGATCTGTTCCACCGAACCGGCGTTCATCACCACGATGCGGTCCGACATGGAGAGCGCTTCTTCCTGGTCGTGCGTGACGAAGATGGCGGTGATGCCGGTCGCCTTCTGGATCTTCTTGATCTCGACGCGCATCTCCTCGCGCATGTTGGCGTCGAGCGCCGACAGCGGCTCGTCGAGCAAGAGCACCTGCGGCTCGAAGACGATGGCCCGTGCCAGCGCGATGCGCTGCTGCTGGCCGCCCGACAATTGCGAGGGCAGCTTCTTCTCGCTGCCCGGCAGCCGCACCATGTCGAGCGCCTGGCCCACCTTGCGCGCGATTTCCGGCTTCGGCACGTTGCGGTATTTCAGGCCGAAGGCGACATTGTCGAACACGGTCTTGTGCGGGAACAGCGCGTAGCTCTGGAACACCAGCCCGATATTGCGCTTGTAGATCGGCACGTCGTCAACGCGTCGCCCGCCGATCATGATCTGGCCGCCCGAAATGTCGACCAGCCCGGCGATGGAGCGCAGGATGGTCGTCTTGCCGCAGCCCGACGGCCCGAGCAGCGTGACGAAGCTGCCTTTGCGGATCGACAGCGAGAAATCGCGCACCGCGACGAACTTGCCATAGGCGATGTCGATGTCGCGGAACTCGACCGCCGGCTTGTCCGCGCCCGTACCGGAAGCCGTGCTGGGGGAGGGTGCCCCGGCCGAGGCCGGCCGGGGACTGGTTGACGCTTCGCTTCTGTCAGGCACCTTTCGCGATCCTGTCCCACTGCTTGGTCCAGGCGTCCTCGTTGGTCGCCCAGTAGACCGGATCGGCGAAGGTCAGCGCCTTCATCGAGCCGGTCTTGTCGAAGGCCGGCAGCTTCTCGATCTTCTCGGTGAGCTTGACCTTGGTCGGGTCGAGCGAGGGCGGATAGCTCTGGCCCTCGGCAACCGCGATCGAGGTCGCCGGATCGAGCATGAAGTTGATCAGTTCCTCGCACTCGGCCATCGGCGAGCCTTTCAGGATCAGCATGTCCTCCATCCAGGCGTAGGAGCCGGCCGGATCGAGATAGCCGATCGGATGGCCCTGATCCTGCAGCGCGGCAACGCGGCCCGACCAGGCATCGGTCACCACGATCTCGCCCTTGGAGAGCAGGTCCATCAGCTCCGCGCCGGAGCTCCAGAACTTCTTGGCGAGGTCGCGCGTCTCGCGCACCTTGGCCCAGATCGTGTCCATGTCCTTGATGTTGTTGGGGTCCTGCCCGGTGGCCAGGGCCGCGTACCAGACGCGCGTGGTCATGTCGGCATAGCCGCCGACCTTGCCGGCATATTTCTTGTCGAGCAGCAGGGCAGCACCCTTCTCCTTCGCCTCCTCCGGCGAGATCACCTTGGTGTTGTAGGCGATGCCGGTGGTGCCGTAGTCGTAAGGCACGGCAGAGAGTTTTGGCGTCAGCTTGCGGAACGGCTCGATCATCGGCTGCAGCACATTCGCCATGTTGGGAATGTTGGCTTCGTTGATCTCCGAGTTCATGCCGGCGTTGATGTATTTGATGTAGTAGTTGACGCCGGACGAATGCACGATCTGGAAGTCGCCGGGCTTCGCCGTCTTGATCTTGGTGATGATCTCGTTCTCGTCGCCGAACGTGC
The DNA here is from genome assembly GCF_029674625.1 of Mesorhizobium sp. WSM4906. Taxonomy (NCBI): domain Bacteria; kingdom Pseudomonadati; phylum Pseudomonadota; class Alphaproteobacteria; order Hyphomicrobiales; family Phyllobacteriaceae; genus Mesorhizobium; species Mesorhizobium sp. WSM4906. The sequence goes on along the minus strand of NZ_CP121355.1, from coordinate 5,177,636 downwards.
CCTGGACCACCTTGATCTTGGTCTTGGCCGTGTAGGGCTGGAAGGCGTATTTGTCGATCGCGTCCTGCACCGTCCCGCCCCAGCCGTCGAAGCGGACCTGTTCGACCGCGGCGAGCGCCCGGCTCATCCACGGCATGGAGAGGCCCGCCGAAGCCGCGGCGGCGGCGGTCAGGCTCAGGAAAGTGCGGCGGCTGAGATCGCCGTTGACATATCTATCGTGCAGCCGTTCCAGCCGCTTGGTGGTGGATAGTTTCATCGTGCTTCCTCCTTTGGTTCGCCGCGTCTTTTCAATCTGCTCAGGCTTTGCATCAGCACGCCGCCGATCAGCGGGATGCCGACGGTCACCAGGATCATGACCGTGCCGAGCGCGTTGATCTCGGGGCTGATCGAGATTTTCAGCATCGACAGTATCTGCGTCGGCATCGTCTCGATCCCCGCCGGCCGCCAGAACAGGCTGGCCGAGGTGTTGTCGAACGAGATGGTGAAGGCGAGCAGCGCGCCCGCCACGACCGCCGGGATGAGCAGCGGCAGCGTGATCTCGCGGAAGGACGAGAAGCGCGAGGCGCCGAGCGAAAGCGCCGCCTCCTCAAAGACGCGCCGGATGCCGACCATGCGCGCCTGGGTGATCAGCACCACGTAGGGCACGGCAAGCAGGATGTGGCCGAGCACCAGGAGCAGCAACGTCCGCGGCTGGTCGACCGCCTTGATCAGCACCAGCAGGCCGACGCCCAGGATGGTTTCCGGCACCAGCGCCGGCAGGATCACCAGCGTGCTCAGCATCTGCTTGCCGGGGAAGTCGAAGCGCACCAGCGCGAACGAGGTGACGACGCCGATCGCCGTGGTGGCGACCGCCGTGACCAAGGCGATCCACAGCGAGGTGCGGAACGCGGCCAGCACCGCCTCGTTGGCCATCAGCTTGCCGTACCATTGCAGGGAAAAGCCGGTCATCGGGAAGCCGCCGAACATCGAGGCGTTGAACGATAGGATCACGGTTGCCGCGATCGGCGCGAACATGAAGATGTAGACGCACAAGGTGACGAAGCCGGTCAGCCGCCAGGCCCATTTGCCTTCCTGGTTCGGCCGTGCCGCTTTCATCCGCCCAATCCCCGTCATCCTCCAAGGCCTTTCACGATCTGCGACATGCCCATGTAGCGGGTGTAGATGGCGGCGAAGAAGCCGAGCACGACGAACAGCACGATGGAAAGCGTGGCGCCCATCGGCCAGTTCAGCTCGCCCATGATGGTGTCGTAGATCAGATTGCCGAACAGCGCGTCGCGCCCCGATCCCAGAAGCTGCGGCGTCACGTAGCTGCCGGCGGCCAGCACGAAGCAGAGCAGCAGGCCTGCCGCTAGGCCTGGCAGGGAGAGCGGCAGCGTGACCTCGCGGAACGCCTGCGCGCTGGTGCAGCCCATCGAGCGGGCCGCCGAAATCAGCGTGCGGTCGATGCTTTCCAGGCTGACATAGACGTTGAGGATCATGTAGGGCAGCAGGAAGTGCAGCAGCCCCATGATCACCGCCCCCTCGGTGTAGAGCATCGGCAGCGGCTCGCTGATGATGCCCATTTTCATGAGCGCGACGTTGATGACGCCCTGTTCGCCCAGGATGTTGATCCAGGAAAAGGTGCGGATGGTGAAGCTGATCCAGAACGGCACGATCAGCAGAAGCAAAAGCAGCCACTTGTGCTTGAAGCTGGTGGCCCAGATGAAATAGGCCGGAAAATAACCGAGCACGCCGCAGAGCAGGGCGGTGATGGCGCCGACCCTCAGCGTCTTCAAGAGGAAGCCGTGATAGTAGCTGTCGGTGAGGAATTCGTGCCAGTTGGCGCTCGTGAGCTGGCTGGTCTCCACGCCGGCGGTGACGAAGGTGAAGAAGGTGTAGGCCGCCATCACTGCGATCGGCAGCACCAGGAAGAAGATCAGCAGCAACAGCACCGGCGCGATCAGCATCCAGGCCAGCCGTGGATCATACAAGGTCCATCGATTTTTCATGCACACCCGAAGGTCCGCGCTTTCTTCGAAGCGCTTCTTGTTCCCGCAGTGAAGATTGTTTCATTGCCGCCGCCATGTCCACAGGCGGCGGTCCAAATTCCATTCTGCCAGACCGGTGCTCGCGATTGCGCCAAAGGCAGTGCAGGGGAGCTGAGGGCGGTCGTGCCGCCAGCGGCTCGCCCTGGCAAATCAGGCCCGTCCAGGAACGGCGAGCGGGGTGACCGCCCTTACCTCAGCCCTATGCTCATGCCGCTGAGATCGGCGTTGACCTGCAGGCCCACCTGCCGGCCCGTGAGTTGGAGTTCGGCGCCCTTGTCGTTGGTCATGACGATGACCTGGGCTCCCCTGCCGAGCGCGCCGCCGCCGCCTGCCGCGCCGTACACCCCCGTTACGTCCCGGGCGCGGCGAATATGGCGCACGGTGCCTTGGAAATAGGTCTTGGAGGCGCCGAAGGCGAGGCCGCCCGAGATGCCGCCGATCGAGATGGGATAGCGGCGACCATGGAAGGTCAGCGTGCCTTCGCCGCCGGCGCCGCCGATGAAGAAGGCAGCCTTGTAGACGGAGAAGCGGATCGAACCGGTGTCGGCGTGCGCGGCACTGGCAAAGCTAATTCCTGCGGCCGCGATGACCGCAACCGCGACTGAACGAAATCTGGACATGATGAGACTCCTCGAGATCGCCGCTTGCCCAACCGGCGGGCACGTCGGCGTCAGCTATAGCTGAACAGTCTCGCACGTCTTTGGTTCCAGGGCTCGCGAGCCGCGGGGTACGCTTGTCTGCTACCGCTCCGCGAACGCCCGCGCGAAGGAATCCATCATCGGCCGGGCGAGATACTGGAAGAAGGTCCGGTCGCCGGTGCTGATGAAGGCTTCGACCGGCGTCCCGGGATAAAGCTGCTCGGCCTTCACGCCGGGCGGCAGGGTATCGGCGATCTTCAGCTTGGCGCGGAAATAGGGTTCGTGCGTGACCTGGTCGACCAGCCGGTCGGCGGAGATCTGCGTGACCGTTGCCGACACTTCGGGCGTCAGGCGCATGTTCAGCGCCGAAAGTCTGAGTTTCGCCAGCTGGCCGACGCGCACTTGGTCGACGTCCTTCGGCCGCAGCTTGGCATCGACGTTGAGGCCAGATGCGGTGGGCAGGATCTCCATGATCTTCTCGCCGGGGGCGATCACGCTGCCTTTCGAATTATAGGTCGACGACACTACGATGCCCGCCGCCGGCGCCTTGATCGTCGTGCGCCGAAGCACCGCCTCGGCCGCCCGCATCTGTTCCCCGATGTCGGCGAGGTTGGTGCGGACCTCATCGAGCTTGCCCAGTGCCTCTTCTACCCGTTGCGTGGTCAGGCGCTCGACCTGCACCTGGGCTTCGACGATCTGGCTGTTGGCCGCGGCGAGGTTTGCCTCCAGCGCGCCGGCCTGCCCGACGAGATCGGCCTCCGAGCGCAAAAGCTGGGAGTACTCGGTGCGGTTGGTGAGCCCCTTGTCCAAGAGGCCGGTCTTGATGCCGAGCTCCTTCTTCACCACTTCGGACTGCTGCTCGATGGCGAGCTTCTGGGCATTCAGGCCGACGACCGACTCGCGATGCATGGCGATCCGCTGCGCCATGATCGACTGTTCAGAGCGGAAGCGGGCAAGCCTGGCGTCGAACTCCTTCTGCTGCTCGCGGATGAGATTCTGGAAGTCCTGCTGGAACGGCGCCGGTGCCGCGTCGGTGATCGGCGCCAGCCTGTCCAGCCCGTCGCGTTCGGCCTCCAGCCGCGCCGCGCTCGCCTTGAGCGCGATCGACTGCCTGGTCAGCCGGTTGAGGTCCGCCTGCGCCGCCGTCCGGTCGAGGAGGATCAGGTCCTGGCCTTGCTCCACGCGGTCCCCTTCATGGACGAGCAGTTGCTGGATGATGCCGCCCTCTGGCTGCTGGATGAGGATATTGCCGCCGGTCGCCGAGATCGTGCCCTGCGTGATCACCGCGCCGGACAGCGGCGCGCTTGCTCCCCAATAGCCGAAGCAGCCGACGAAGAGTGCGACTGCGGCATATCCGGCGAAGGCCACGCGCCGGAAGTCGGTGCGTGGCCGGCTGTCCCAGGCGAGGCTCTCAATCGTCATCGTCTACGATCCCAGCCGGACGCCGTGCGCGCGGATCGTCGGGGCGAACGAGCCCGTCACCACCGTGCCCTGCTGCGCGGCGGCGGTCTTGCCGGCGCCTTTGTCGGCAATTGACTGCCGCAGCACCTCGGCGCTCGGGCCGAAGGCTTCGATGACGCCGCCGCGCAAAAGCATCACGCGGTTGCAGGCGGCGGCGATCGAAGGGCGATGCGTGATGACGATGGTCGTGACGCCTGCGATCCGCGCGGCGGCAAGCACCGTTTCGAGCGCCGCTTCGCCGCTGCCGTCGAGATGGGTGCTGGGCTCGTCGAGCACCAGGATGCGCGGATTGCCGTAGAAGGCGCGCGCCAGCCCGATCCGCTGGCGCTCGCCGCCCGACAGCGTTCTGTCCGACGGGCCGACCTTGGTCTGGTAGCCGTCGCGCAGCGCCAGGATCACCTCATGCGCCTGGGCACGCCGTGCCGCCTCGATGATCGCGGCGTCATCCGCCTGCGCGTCGAAGCGGGCGACGTTTTCGCCGATCGATCCGGGGAAAAGCTCCACCTCCTGCGCGAGATAGCCGATGTATTTTCCGAGCTGGTCTTCGTCCCAGGTTCGGAGATCGGCGCTGTCGATCCTGACCGCGCCGCCGGTCGGCTGGGCAGCGCCGACAAGCAGCCGCGCCAAAGTGGATTTGCCGGCGCCGCTCGGGCCGACGATCGCCACCGCCTCGCCGGCGCCGATCTGGAAGTTCAGCCGCTTGAGGATCGGCTCGGTGCCGGGCCGAGCATTCGGCGCCATGAAGAAGACGTCCTGCACGGCGATCGCGCCGGACGGATCGGGCAGGGTCAGTTTCCGCACTTCGGCCGGATGCGCCGCAAGCGCCGTATCCAGCCGCTTCCAGGCTCGCCTGGCCTCGACGATCTGCCGCCAGGCGCCGATCAGCTGGTCGAGCGGCTGCATCGCGCGCGACGACACCAGCGAGGAGGCGAAGATCATTCCGGCCGTCATCTGCCCCTCGAGCACCAGCCACGCGCCGGCGCCGAGGATCGCGAGCTGCAGCATCATGCGCAGCGCCCTGGAAGTGCCGCTGAAGATCGCATTGGCGCTCGCTGAGCGGTCGTGCAGGACGAGCGCATCGCCGACATGCCGTCCCCAGACCCGCGCGGCGTTCCCGACCATGCCCATGGCGCGCAGCGTTTCGGCGTTGCGGGCAAAGACCTGTTCCGCTTGGGCAGCCAATGCCGAACGTTCCGCGGACAAGGCATCGTTCCTGCCGATGGCAAGCTGGTTTGCGACGACCAGCGCGACGAGCAGCACGGTGCCGGCGAGCGTCACCCAGAACAGGACCGGATGGATGAGGTAGAGCAGAGCGAGGAAGACGGGCGCGAAGGGCAGGTCGAACAGCACCGCCACGCCGCGCGAGCGGATGAAGGCGCAGACCGAGGCGAGGTCGTGCAGCGGCGACAGGCCGCCGGCTTGTTTGGCGGCAAGCGAAAGGGCGAACGTTTTGGCGCCCAGCTTACGGTCGACGGTCGCAGCGACGCGCTGCGTGTAGACGGCGCGCACCGCGTCGAGGAAGCCGAGGAAGGCGAGCGCCAGAACCGCGATGAGCGAGAGGTAAAGGAGCGTCTCGACGCTCGAGGACGGCAGCACGCGGTCATAGACCTGCAGCAGGTAGAGTGGGATCACCAGCAGCAGGATGTTGATCAGCAACGAGAAGACGCCGACATCGGTGACGGCGCGCAGGAAGACCGGCCGCAGGCTCGACGGTCCAGTCATTCGCCCATTCCCCGCTGCTGCATGATCCCGGGACCTTATGAGTGGCCCCCGAACTCGGAACCGCCGTGCGTGCTGACGGCGATACTGTGCGTGGCTACGCTCTGCGTGGTGGTGCTGCTGCTGGCGACGCTCAGCGCGGTCGCCGGCGCGCTGTCCAGCGTGTAGGCGTGGATGTAGTCGATCTTCATCTGAGCCGGCGTCGCCAGATGGTCCGGCGGCGCGCCGGCCTGACCGCCGACCGCGAGATCGACCAGCATGTACATCGGCTTGTTCATGTCGGACGGCGTCGCCGCCTCCGCGACCTGCACGCCGTCATAGGTCCACACCAGCTTGTCCGGCGTCCACAGCAGGCCATAGGTGTGGAAACCTGCGGTATCCATGACATTCACCGTGGACCCGACCGTGGTGTGCGTCCCGGTCTGAAGCGTATGCGCGGTCATCAGCAGTGAATTCGGGCTCTGGCCGTACATCTCCACGACGTCCAGCTCCGGCGGCCACGAGCCGTCCTCGGGCAGCAGCCAGAAGGCCGGCCAGGCGCCGGCGTTCTCCGGCAGATCGGCGCGCATTTCGAAATAGCCGTAGGTCTGCGAGAAGGTGTCGTGCGTGGTCAGGATGCCGGAGGTGTATTCGTAATTGTTAATCAGCGGCTTGATATCCGCCGGCGCCTGCGCCGCGGTGATGGTGAGAACGCCGTTGTTGACGCTGAACGGATGGACCGAGCTCGTCGGCGCGTAATTGGCGTCGATATACCACTGCAGCTCGTTGTTCCGGGTGAGCGTGCTGCCATTCGGCGCGCCCCACCAGAAGTTGGTGTCCCAGGTGCCGCCTTGGCTGTTGTGCAGGTTCAGCGTGTTGAACTCGTCGCTGAAGGACAGCGTCATTCCGGACTTGTCGATCGGCAGCTCGAACTGGCTGGGCAGGAATTTGTCGACGGTGGTGTCCTTGAACTCGAGGATCTCGCCCGATCCGAGGTTCAGGATCACGTTCGATCCCGCCTGGACCATGTTCGAGTGAATGGCATCGAAGGAAGTGAACCCATAGCCATCGAGGCGGACGGTGTCGGTCGCGGCAAAATTGGCGATCAGGTCGCTTCCATTGCCCTTTGCGATGATGAAGGTGTCGTAACCGCCGCCGCCGTCGATCAGCACGTCATTGCCCTTGCCGCCGTCCAGCGTCTGATGGCCGGCCTTGGCGGTGATGATGTTGTCCAGGTCGTTTCCGAAGGCGAAGTTCTTGGCGTTGGTGACGATGAGGTTCTCGACATTGGCGGGGAGCTTGTAGCTCATCCATGTGCTGATCGTGTCGATGCCTGCCCCATAGCCCTCGGCCACCTTGTTGCCCGCGGCATAGAGGTAATAGATGTCATCGCCATAGCTGCCATGCATGGTGACGTTGACGCCGGAGGCTCCATAGAAGGTGTCATTGCCGGAGGTGCCCCACAAATCCGGCCCGGACCCTGATGCCGAGAACCAATGGGTGGACGTGCCGCTATAGGCAAGAGGAACGCCTACCGCGTTGACGATGGTGGTCATAGTCCGAACCCTCCGTGGAGCGTCATCTCACTTGAACCGGCCGATGCGCGTTTTCGACCGATCGCTGTGGATCAACTTGTAATTCAGGTTATCGTTCCAAGGATTCGTCCTATAGTACAGACAAAAAATACATTTCAGCGATCAATTCTTTAAGCAGGATAGAATAAGGGAGTTCTAATGCAATCTAAGCGCGAGCCTTAGTAAATTTTACTCAATATTGCAAGAAACCCCTGCCGAAAGATTGGGCAGGCCGGCGCGGATGAATGCATTTATCGCGGCTCGGCGGTCTCATCCGAGCGACGGTTCGAATGAGCGGAGGGAGTCACCCTCTTGGGAAGAGGGCGCAAACAGCCGGTGTCAGCGGCCATGAAGCATCCTTGGCCGATGGTGTCCTCGTAACACTTCTCGGAGAAGCCGGGATGACTCTGCCGCAGCTTGCGGGCGGCCTCAGCACGCGTAGATCGCCCTGATAGTAGATCGTCGCCGACTTGGTAGGCATCCTGCAAAAGAGCCCTTGCCTTGCGGCATGCTTCGCTGATTTCGCCCCAGGAGTAACGGTGCCTCAGGATATCTAAATCTATCGGAGGCGGATGAGGAAGCGGGCCGAACCGCCGATGGAAATCATTGTAAGAAACAACTGCAAACGCAGCATCCAGAAGGTGGGCGACAATCGCCTCTCCAGCAATCCTGGCTCGCTCAGCGCTTCGAAGCTGTTCGACCCTCTCATCCATTTGGCCTCTCCAGGGCCGCATTTGAAATCAAACGGGCAATTGCGAACGGAGGCAAGGCTCCATTCAAGCGCTCAATACCCCCGCATCAATCCGCCGTCGACGCGGATGTTCTCGCCGGTGATGTAGGCCGCGCCGTCGGAAGCGAGGAAGGAAATCGTCGCCGCCACTTCCTCCGATGTGCCGTAGCGCTTCATCGGCACGCTCTGGCGGCGCTCTTCCACGGCGGGCAGGCTGTCGATCCAGCCGGGCAGCACGTTGTTTATGCGGATGTTGTCGGGCGCATAGGTGTCGGCGAAGATCTTGGTGAAGGCGGCGAGCCCGGCGCGCGCCACCGCCGAGGTCGGGAAGGCGACGCTCGGCTCGAACGCCCAGGCGGTCGAGATGTTGATGATGGCGCCCGACTTCTGTTTTTGCATCACCGGCGTCACCAGCCGGGTCGGGCGCACGACGTTGAGGAAATAGGTGTCGATGCCCTTGTGCCAGTCCTCGTCGCTGATCTCGATGATCTGCGCGCGCGGCCCGTGCCCGGCGCTGTTGACCAGGACGTCGATGCGGCCCCAGCGTTCGAGCGCGCCGTCGGTAAGACGCCTCAAATCCTCCTTCGACTGGTTGGAGCCGGTGACGCCGAAGCCACCGAGTTCGTTGCCCAGCGCCTCGCCCTTGCCGGAGGAGGACAGCACGCCGACCTTGAAGCCATCCGCCGCCAGCCGCTTCGCCGCCGCCGCCCCCATGCCGCTGCCGCCCGCCGTCACCAGAGCTACTTTGTCCGCCATCTCTCTATCCATTCGTTGAGGCGGGGAGGCCGCCTGTTGATGAAGGCGCCCCTGTTAGCATGGAGCCGGGAAAGCACGAACCGGTTTGGATTGCGCCAAGGGCGGAGCGCGTTATCTCCCCCCTTGAGGGGGAGATGGCCGCAAAGCGGCCAGAGGGGGTCGCCGCGCGTGAAGCGCCAGCGTCTTCTTGAAGTTGCAGGACAGGCTGGCGCTCTACGTGAGACGACCCCCTCTGTCGCCTTCGGCGACATCTCCCCCACAAGGGGGGAGATTAGCAGTTCCACCCCTCACACCTTGAAGGCACTCATCAGCGTCTTCGACACCACCGCGCACCGGCCGGGCTTCACCGCGCCTGCTTCCAGCGGCACGCCCTTGCCGGCGACCACCGCCGGCTCGTACCAGGCGCGCAGGGCCTGGTCGCTGGCGCAATAGCCCCAGTTGACGAGGTCGACCGTTTCCTTGGCCCCGAGGAAATGCAGCGAGGTGCCGATATCGGCGGGCGCAGTAGCCGCACTCCGCACGAAGGTCGGTTCGGTCGCGTCCGGCTTGCTGGCGATAGACCAGTAGACGCCGCGGGTGGCCGCGTTCTCGAGCCTTGTGCGATCGTTGGGCGAGGCCTTTTCGTCGGCGTCCTTCGCCGCCTGGAAACGGGCGCTGAGATCGCGCCGCCTGAGCGAGCGGACCTGGTTGTCGGTGGTGTCGAGCACGCGCTTCAACTGCGAGAACCAGTTCCAGTAGCCGCGTCTGGATTCGCTCCACGGCGCGCCGGCGTCGCTGACCAAAAGCCAGCGGCAGCGTTTTAGCGCCGGCTCGATGCCGTGATTGTCGTAGACGCCGCCATCGGTGAGCACGGCGCGGCGCGCCTTGCCGATCCGCGGTCCTACCGTGGGGTCCAGCTTCTTGTCTTTCCATTGGGATGGAACGAGGCCCAGTCTCAGCGGCGACAGGAACGGCGGAAAGGCCGAGGACGCCGCGATCGCCGTCGCGACCGGAAGATCGGCATCCTCGGCCATGCCGATCCGGTAGTCGGCGATGTATCGGTTCGACATGCGAAACAGCGAGCCGGTGCCGAGATTGCTGGAGCAGAATACGAACCATGGACGGTCGACCAGGCTCTTCAGCATCGGCCTCGAGCCATCGAACAGATGCCGCTCGTAGCAGGCGGCAACTTCGTGTGCCGCGCTGGAAAACGGATTGAGGATGCCCTTGAGGGTCGAGGGGAAATCGAGGAAGACTTCCGAGAAGGCGAGGATCTTGTTGAGATAGACGTCGAAATTGGCCGCGACACCGTCGTCGCCGACGCCCAGCCTCGGCCACATGACGGCGAGCAGGCCGGCGGCGATCGATCCTCCGGAGACCGAGCTCACCATGTCGAGCTTGCCGAGCAGCCCGGCCTCGCTGAGCCGCGCGAGCACGCCGGCATGGAAGAGCATGGCGCGGTAGCCGCCGCCCGAGAGGCAGAGGCCGAGGCCCTGGCGGGTTGCCGTCTCCCCGTTCGCGGATAAGACCTCGACCGTATCCGGGCCCATTGTAGTCCCCCCTGCCTCCCCGCCGTCCGGCGAGCTTATGCGAACCAGTCGACGGTCACCTTGGTGCCCGAGCGCCGGCGCCCGTCCGGCGTGTCGTAGGCGACGAGCATACCCGGCCGGCCATCGAGCGCAAACGGGCAGAGGCCGAAGGTGCCGAAATTTCATTAGGGAACTGTGAAATAGATCACATGTTGTTGTCTTGAAAATCTGCGAGCATAATAAACCAAAGTATTACATACCGAAATGAGGTTGAATTAGGCGCTTTGGCCGTTTGCCGGCGAAATAGTTGTATGTTCGAAGAGAGCGCAAGGTAAGTAGAGAAGTATCGTTTGCTTGCCGTCGGAGGGGTGAGGCATGGGGAAGCTGATCAAGGCGCGTGCTTGGTGCAACGGCGAGGTCGCCTATCTGTCGTGGCAGGCCGACGGGCCGATCGCCGATTGCGTTGGTTTCATGATAACGCGCGTACATGAGACGGGTCCGGACGCCGGGCAGCGCCGAATACTGCCCACGTGGATCGGTTTTACCGACCAATCCAATCCGGATTGGCTGGACCAGGACAGCTCGGTCTGGCCGATCCAGCAATATGAATGGCGCGACCTGACGCTGCGGCGTTCGCGCGACACGGCCAAGGTGCGCCCCATCGACTTCAGGGTCCACTACGAGATCACGCCCGTGGGCCTGGCGGGCCCGGGGCGCCCTGCGCTTCCGGCGTCGCCGACCGCGCCCTTTCTCGACGACAAGGGCAAACCTCGTTATCAGGGGCCGCAGCATCCATTGGCCAAGGTCGGTGATCCCATCGACACGCTGTCAATCGACGTCACGCATGACTACGCCGGCGTGCGTGCCACCTACACGAACGGCATACTGTCCACCCAAAATCTCCTGCAGCAGCTGGAGGCGGTCCAGGGAAACAAGCCCAAGAACGTTGCCGCCGGCCCGACCACCAAGATCACGCCCGGCCTGTTGAAGACGCTGCTGAAGCACATCCCGATCAAGGACGACGAGATCAGAACCTTTCTCACCGCCGATGTGCTGGGGTTCCTCCTGTCGATGATCGATCGCGCCGAAAAGAAAAGGGGCGCCGAACTCTACATGGCTCTTTATGAGTTGCATGATCCGGAACTCATCGAGCGCCTGACGAAGCTGACCAAGGCAGGCAAGGCACATGTTATCCTGTCGACGGCGGGCTCCACTGACCCGAACCCGCCGAAGACGCCGCCCGAGCAGAAGCAGCCTGTCGTCTGGGATACCGAGAACCATGCGGCGCGCGCCGGCCTGCACGGGGCCTCGGCCGCCAATGTGCAGGACAGGCTCTTCAACAACACGGCGCATATCGGTCACAACAAATTCGCCGTCTATGTGGAGAACGGCGTTGCGAAATCCGTCCTGACCGGCAGCACGAACTGGACCGAAACCGGCCTGTGCACGCAGTCCAACAACGCCATCATCATCGACGACAAGCAGGTAGCCGCACAATATCTGGCCTATTGGAAGCGCCTGCTCGAAGATCCGCAACCGGCCGGCCAGGAGCTCACCATCACCTACAAGAAAAAGCCGCTGACGGGCTTCGAAAAGAACAACGGCGTGCAGGGAGCCGCGCTCCGCGCGGCGAACGCAACGCCCGCCAAACCAGCTACTCTCGCCGGCGGCGCCAGCGTAGAAGTCCTGTTCTCGCCGAACACCAAGGCGAAGACGAAGAACGCCGATTCACCGACGCCCGTCGATCTCAGCCGGGTCTATTCGCTGATGGAGCACGCCAACCACGCGATCCTGTTCCTGGCTTTCCTGCCCGGCTACAACGGCGTCCAGAACATCATCGGTGAGGCGGCGAAGCTTGCCGCCGAGCGCCCGGAACTCCTGGTCCAGGGGGCGGTGAGCGACCCGAAGGCCCTGCCGCCGCGGGCCAGGGCCGGCGAGCCCACAACCTACACAGCGCCCGATGGAACGACGAAGAAACTGCCGCAGCCGGCCGTCTGGTGGCCGGGAGGCGATGCCAGCCGCATCGCGGTCATCCGCGCCGCCGCTGTCACAATGCAGACCGGGGACTTGCGGCCGGAGCTGCTATCGGCCGGCCATGCCATCATCCATGACAAGATCATCGTCATAGATCCGCTGGACGCCGAGCGCTGCACGGTGATCACCGGCAGCCACAACTTCGGCTACAAGGCCTCCTACCAGAACGACGAGAACCTGCTTGTCATTCGTGGCAACCAGCCGCTTGCGATCGCCTATGCGGTCCATGTCCTGGATGTCTACGATCACTATCTGATGCGGGCGAAACTCTCGGACAGGCTGCGCAAGTCGTTGCTTGAGACGGGAAAGCCGCCGGTCGCCAATTCGGGCGGGTTCCTGAGGACCACCGCCGATTGGCAGGCGCGCTGGTTCAAACCGAATCCGATCCCGACCAGCCGCGACTATTTTCTGTCGTAAGGGGTAGTGAGCGACGGCGGCGGAGCGCAATCTCCCCCAAACAAGATGTACACATTTCCAAGCGGCTGGTCTTTGGCGATAGCGTGCATGGCGGCTTGGCGCATGCATTGTCTAATGTAGCGCTGCTCGACCCCCACTCCGTCTCGGCTTCGCCGAGCCACCTCTCCCCCGATCGACGGGGTAGAGGAAAGGCGCCAAGCTTCTTGCCGTCAACGCTCGTCCAGCAAGGCTCCCTTCCTTTCCCTCCGGAGGGGGGAAAGGTGGCGCTGCGAAGCAGCGACGGATTGGGGGAACCACGTGGCAATCAAGCCTCAGGTCGATCAGTCACGCCAGTCACAGAAGATGTGTACACAGCGTAGCCAAACAAGGGGGAGATTAGGCGCTCCGCCGCTTTATGCTTCAATGTCAAAATCGGCGCCGACCGCTCGCGATCGGCCTCTACTGATTGATCTCTGGCTCGACGAGCCTTGCCAGGTTCTTGAGCGATTCCTGCCAGCCGAGATAGCAGGCTTCGGCCGGAATGGCGTCCGGAATGCCGGCCTGGGTGATCTCCATCTCCGTGCCGACCGAGACCTTCTTCAGGCTCACGGTCACCTGCATCTCGCCGGGCAGGTTGGGATCGTCGAACTTGTCCGTGTAGCGCACGAGCTCGCCCGGGACGAGCTCGACATAGTCGCCGCCGAAGGAATGGCTCTCGCCCGTGGTGAAGTTGCGGAAGGACATTTTGAAATTGCCGCCGACCTTCCCCTCGAAATGATGGACGGTGCAGGTGAAGCCGTTCGGCGGAAGCCATTTCGCCAGCGCGTCCGCCTCGACGAAGGCGCGATAGACTTTCTCGGGCTTGGTAGCGAGGACGCGATGCAGGCGGACAGTGCTGGGCATATCGTTTCTCCTGTTGATTGCCGGTCTATGCTCCTATGACGAACGAGGCTTGGCCAGCCCGACATCGATGGAGAAGATTTTTGAAAGCGGTCGAGGACTTTGCATCTCTTCATCCGGCAGTTCGCATAAAGAAGAGCGGCGACATCGCCATCGAGGAGGACCTGCATGGTGGAGCTTGATGACGGCCGCGCCCGGCTGGTCTTGGCGCCGGAAAACGGCGCGGCGATCGCCCGCTACGACGCGCTGGTCATCGGCAGCGCGCCGGTCGCGCTGCTCAAGCCAGGCGATGGCGCCGGCGCGTCCGGCTGCCAGCTCCTGGTGCCGTGGTCGAACCGCATTTCCGGCGGCGGCTTCACCTTCGACGGCCGCTTCCATGCCGTCCCGCCGAACGTGCCGGGCGAAGCCTTTCCGATCCACGGCGACGGTTTCCAGAAACCGTGGCGGCTTGCGCGCCGCACCGACACCGAGGCGGAGCTGGTGCTCGAAGACGGCGCGATCGGACCTTATCGTTATGCCGCATCGGTCGCCTATGCGCTGCGCGATGGGTCACTCGAGGCCAAGCTCACGGTGGAGAACCGCGCCGGCATGCGCTTGCCTTACGGTCTCGGCTTCCATCCCTGGTTCCCACGTGGCGACACGACGCTGCTGCAGGCAAGGGCCAGGCGCGTCTGGCTTGAGGACGAGCGCCATTTGCCTGTCGGCGTCGTGCCGGTGAGCGAGCGTCCGGACTGGGATTTCGAGCGCCCCATTCCGCTGCCGCTGGAGTGGGTGAACAACGCTTTCGACGGCTGGGACCGCCGCGCCTCGATCACGCAGCTCGAGGATGGGATCAAGATTGCGCTGAGCGCCTCGCCGGAGCTTGCCGTCTACATCCTCTATTCGCCGTCAGCTGATGCCGGCTTCTTCTGCTTCGAACCGGTCTCGCACCTGGTCGACGCGCATCACGGCGAAGGGCTGACGGCGCTGGACGATGGGGAGACGATGAGCGCCGGCATGATATTGGACTGGCAGATTGCGGAGACTGACTGAGCGCTGGCGGCGGAGCGTAATCTGCCCCTTGAGGGGATGGGCGCCGTCGGCGAAGGCGTAATTCTGGAAGCATTGGAGATTGGCGAAAGCGCCTAAGCTGCTGATCTCCCCCAAGTGGGGAGATGTCCGGCAGGACAGAGGCGTGCCAACCCTTCCTTCGTCCTAGGGCGGAGCAAGGAGCGAAGCGACGCGCGCAGACCCTAGGATCCATGCCGTGACGTTGGCCATAGAATGCAACGGTGCAGAATGGTCGCTTGCAGCAGTGCCAGCTAACATCGATCCATGACCGGTTACGTCTACATGACCGCAAGCCAGAAGGGCGGCACGATCTATATCGGTGTCACCAATGATCTCGGACGTCGCATGCCCGAGCATAAGACCGGTCAGGGCTCGCGCTTCACCAGCCGCTACGGCGTGCAACGTCTGGTCTGGTATGAGGAACACTCGACATCGCTGACGCCATCCAGCGCGAGAAGTCGCTGAAGCGCTGGCCACGCCAATGGAAGGTGGAACTGATCGAGAAGAACAATCCGGAATGGTTTGAACTCTTTCGCGGAGCCGGATGGTGAGGGTTCTGCACCGTTGTGGCGCCCGCAGGTCACGGCATGGATCCTAGGGTCTGCGCGCGTCGCTTCGCTCCTTGCTCCGCCCTAGGATGACGAAGACGATGGGCGGCGCTCCTAAGCCCTCTGTCCTGCCGGACATCTCCCCCACAAGGGGGGAGATTGGACGTCACGTCAGCCTTCGCCAATCTCCAACATTGCAACGCCAGACGCGGGAGCAGCGCTCCTCACAGCTCCTTCTCCGCCAGTTCCCTGAATTCATCCGGCACCGAGCGTGCTGCTTCCAGCGCCGCGGCGCCGTAGCCGACAGCCTCCTTGCCGAAGCGCTGGCGGATTTTGTCGACGGCGCGGTCGGCGCCGAAGCGGGCGAGTCCCCGCCGGCTTCCGGGCTTCAGCTTCTCGTCCGCCAGGCCGAGCGGCAGTTCGAGCTGCAGCGCGGCACTTTCTTCCAGATGCGAGACCGAGATCGCGAGCAGCGAGATCTCCTTCTCGTGTCGGTTGGCGGCGAGCACGCCGCGCACCAGTTCCTCGGCGATTTCGGCGAGCATCGTCGTGGCCTGGATCGGCTGTTCCAGCGTCACCGAGCGGGTGACCGCGCGCAGGTCGGCGAAGCGCACGCGCACCGTCACCGTGCGGCCCGGCCGGTCCTTGGCGCGCAGGCGGCTGGCGACGCGGTCGGCGAGATGCAAGAGCGTCGGCACGAAGACGCGCGGCAGCGCGGGCTTGCGGCCAAGCGCCGACTGCGCGCCGGCGGAATGGGCGCGGCGATGCGTCTCCAGCCGGCGCGGGTCGCGGTTCCAGGCAAGCGCCGCAAGCTTCTGGCCGGCGGCATGGCCGATCAGCCGCTCCAGCGCGCCGCCATGGGTGCGCGCCAGTTGGCCGATGGTCTCGACGCCGATCTCGGCGAGCCTGGCCTTGGTCGCCGGGCCGACGCCCCACATCAGCGACACCGGCAGATCGTGCAGGAAGGCGAGTTCGGTGCCGGGCTCGACCACCACCAGCCCATCGGGCTTCGCCACCTGCGACGCGATCTTGGCGAGATGATTCGTCCGCGCCACGCCGATCGAGATCGGCAGGCCGAGCTCGGCCTTCACGCGGCTGCGGATTCTTCTGGCAATCTCCTCCGCGGAGCCGAACAGGTGCGTGCAGCCGGCCACATCGGCAAAGGCCTCGTCGATCGAGATGCGCTCGACCAGCGGCGTGAAATCGTCGAGCACCTTGATCGCGGCGTCGCCGAGGCGCTGGTATTCGCTGAAGCGGCCGCCGACGAAGATCAGCTGCGGGCAAAGCTCGCGCGCCTTGCGGCCGGGCATGCCGCCGCGCACGCCAAAAACCTTCGCCTCATAGGAGGCGGCCAGCACCACGCCGCCGCCGACCGCGATCGGCTTGCCGCGCAGCGACGGATCGAGCAGCTGCTCGACCGAGGCGTAGAAGGCGTCGAGGTCGGCATGCAGGATGGTGGCGGCTGAAGCGACGTTCGTGGCGGGCATCGCGCTCCGTCCCCATTTGTGCGGCGTTGCAGCATTAGCAGCGTCTATCGTAAGGGAGATTTGGCGAACATAAAGAGAACAAAAGGCGCCTTGTGTCAACCCGCCACGCTGAAATCTGCAACCTTGCACAGTATCGCACAACCGGAGCGTTTGCTGGCGGCGATCTCTGGCCCGAAGTCGCCCCGCGGCGCCCCTGCGACGGTTCCTTTCTGTTCTCCCCATGTTCGAAATAGAAGCCGCTTCTAATATGAGTTTGTTCACGGCCTTTTGGATTAGGGTGCTTGGCGGAAAGAGGTAGGAACTTCCGCTACGGTTTTTGGATGATCCGCCTGCGCATATACTCTTTACGCGCGAGCATGGCCCCATGCTGCAAAATTGGCAGCGGCTGGTGGGCTTTTGCTGGCAAATCTCGGCGGTGCGCGGCGCTTGAGGCGCGCCCCTTTAAAGCAATTCCGGGAAAGGTGTGAGCGGCTTTCCGCCCGGAATTGCGTCAAAACAAAGAGTCAAAGCAATTCCAGGAAAGGTGTGAGCGGCTTTCCGTCCGGAATTGCGTCAAAACAAAGAGATAGAGCGCTTCGCCGTTTCCGTGAAACGGTGAAGCTCTAGCGGCCCGACAGTCCGTTGGGGTGGGTAGGGTCACCGACCGCCGGGCCTAACCGACTGGTGCGAGTCGGCTAGGTACATCGTAATATTAGCGACCCTGCATCCAAACCCTGGCCGCACGTTTTCCCCTGTTTCTGGCCGACCGCCTTTCTGTCGCGTTCCAGGATGAGCTCGCTGGCTTGAGGAGCTTGGGTCTCGCCCGGCGAGTTTCTTGAATATGACGTCGGCACGGCCCTTGCCGAACAAAAAAGACCCGACTTGCAGGCCATGCCGCGGAAGGATCGCGCAAAGGCACCTGCAGGTCGGGCCTCACCCAAAGCCCCCGCCGACGTGGGTGATAACCATATATCACCCCAGCAGCCCGACAGGCCGCATCAATTAACGTTAGCAGTCGCTAAACGGTCGTCGGGTGTGGCAAATCTGCATCGATTGATATGATACTCTGCGGCAATGCCATGCCGCCGGCCGCGGCGTCAACGCCTGCAATTCACGAACCATGCCGTAAACTCCGGATGAGAGGCGACGGAGACCACGACGCGGGAGCGGCCCGGCGCTCTGGCGGGGTAGGCCAGCATGCGCCGGGCCTAACCGGCGGGGGCTCGGAAGAAAAACACGGCGCCGGCTGATGAGAAATATACGCTCCTGCTAAGATATCGATATGCATCCAAAAGGACGAAGCCGGGCAAGCTCGGCCATGGTCCGTCCGCCAGAAAAAGTGCCGCCACCGCGGCCATGCCGCCTGCCAGCGCCAAGCAAGCTGTGCCGGCTTTCGCCTCGACTGCCGCCCGAATTCGACGTGCCGCGCTTATGCCGGCTTGGCGTATTGTTCTGCGCTGAGCACCTCGATGCACTGGAACGGCTGATTGCCTTCCACCCAGGCGTCATGGCCGGGCGGAATGGTGTAGGACGTGCCGGCCTCGAAGGTCTTTTGCGTGCCGTCGGTCATGCGCACGGTGATCGTCCCGGACACGACATAGCCGACATGCGAGACCTGGCAGCTTTCGGTCTTGACCACCGGCTTCACGCATTCGGACCATTTCCAGCCCGGCTGCATGTTCATTCGCCCGAGCGTGAAGCCCGGCAGCCGCACGATTTCGACGCGCGTCTTGGCGGGCGAGCGGACCTCGTCGGGATTGTTGTGCGACTTGGATTCGAGTTTGGTGACGTTCATTGCAGCTTCGGCCATGGCATCCTCCCATTTCCAAGGATTGCAAGCGCAGCCTGGACGCGATCGTCGGCGACCGCTGCCGGATTCATACGCCTTTCGATGAGCGATTGCTAATGTAATTGCGGGCGGGCCGGTTGCAGCCCGGAAAAAAAGAGCCCGCGCCTTCCGACGCGGGCAGGTGCTGGAGTAGCCTCCCAATCAACGTGTTCTCCTGGCAACTGGTTGCGCATCGGGGCTACGGTCCCATGGTGCCGGTCGGACTGAAGTCGCACCTCGCAACGCAGAGGACCGAACGGCCGGATTTCTGGAAACAAGTGCGCGGGCAATTCATTGCCTCACAGGCCGTCGAACAAAGTCCCTTCATCGGCGGCTGAGAGTGGAGTGCCCGCCATTTCCTGCGATGTGGCGGGCAGTTCCCTCCAGGAGGTGCCCATGCAACTCGGCGAGATGATCGCGAACCTATTCGCCGCGCTGTTGCTGGCGGCACTGATCACCGGCATCTTCCTGCTTTTCGGCAGGCCGCTATGGCCCGCCCGTGAGGCGCAGATGGTCGCACTGCTTCCGGTCGATCCGACGACCACCGGATCGGTGCGCGGCGTCTGCTTCGAGCCATGCCTGCCGCCCCGCTTCGATCTCAAGCTTGCACCACAAAGGCCGCCGTCGGATTCGTGAGCGGGGGACACTCAAGGCGGAACCTCGCCGCCCGCCCCGCCGTTGATTCCCGCGAAGGGATGCTGTGGGCGGAGGCCGCCATGGATAGCTTCGAACTCATCGATCTCCTCTGCGTCGTCGACGCCTGCGCGAGCGATCGCGCGGCCGGACGCCTCATCTCGATGTCGAAAGCCGTCGAGGAACTGCGCGTGCTGACCGGCGACTTCGTCTCGTCCGACGAAGCCGCCGCGAATGCCTTGAGCCAGGTCGCGCTGGAGCGCGGCTGCACGGTGCTGTTCGACGAACAGCCGGGCGCGGATATCGTGCCGGAGCCTTGAAATCGCCGATCGCCGGCAGCGGTTCGCTTCACCGCACCGGCTTGGTCGCTGCTGCGTAAGTTCGATGCGCCTTGCGTCGCATGCGCGGATGGACCGTTGCCGGCTCCTATGCGCCTAAGGGAGCACGACCCTGAGAAGTACTTCTACCTCCTTCGGTTGTCTTGCTTTCCGCTCTCGCTCCTGCCCTTCATCGGCCAGTTCCGCGCTGCACGTTGACGCTAAAAAATGGAGGACCTTGCATGGTCCGTTTGGCGGCGGGGGAACGTTACCTCGAAGAGTCATATGACCTGGCTATGGCACGGCATGCCCCCGGTCGGAGCGTCGGCACAGACCACTCCAACCCTCATGGGAATAGTTGAGCCATGGACTACCCCAAGCTCTATCATTTGGACGGCCTCGTGCGGGCTGTCGGTTGGACAACGACGTTCTCGCTGCTGCTCCGTCGCGCCCTGGGGATCGGGCGGGCAATAAGAGTTCGCTGTCGGGGCCACGAACTGCTTCTGCGGCCGACCGACAGCGACTTGTTTGTTGTCTCCCAGGTGTTTGGGCATTGCGAATACGAAATTGGAAAACTGGGCCGCGACGCGCTTACCCGCCTTGCTGCTCAATGGAGGAAGGAGGGGCTCGTACCCATGATCGTCGACGCGGGCGCCAACGTCGGCTACTCATCGATTTTCCTTCGAGACGGCTATCCCGATGCCATCGTGATAGCTGTCGAACCGGACCGTCAGACCTTTGAAGCGTTGCAATTGAACTGTGCCGATCTGGACCGGATCGCACCGGTTCACGGCGCGCTTTGGAGCCATGACGGTGAGGTTGCACTCGTCAACAGCGAGGCTCCTTCCTGGGCGCGGGCCGTATCGGATGGACAAGGCGTTCGGTCGATCACCCTCAAGAGGCTTCTTGCCGAATTTCCCAGGGCGAAATTGTTGATGTTGAAAATGGACATCGAAGGCGCCGAACTGGAGGCAACGCGAGACGGCAATATCCTGAAGGGTGCGCCTTGCGTCATCGTCGAACCGCACGACTTCATGTTCCCCGGCAGAGGTTGCCTCACCCATGTGTATTCATGGTTGACGATGAGCGGAAGGAGAATCGACAGCCTGGTGAACGGCGAAAACCTGATATTCCTGGACTCTGAAATGCTTGCCGCTGAAGCCAATCGAGGAGCGGGATTGGCCGGCGCTACTTCACCAGTGTGATCATCCTGCCGGCATACATTTCGCGGTTGCCGAGCTCGGCCGCGCAGTCCGACTTCACTGCCGAGTTCCCCGTTATATCGACGGTTTTCCCGACCAGCCGCAGGCAGCTGCCTTGCGAGCTCATGTCCGAATTGCCGGCATAGGTGATGGCCGCGTCGGGGGCGTAGATGAAGCCGCTCACCACCGAGCCGGATCCGCCGTTGAGCGTCAGCGCCTGCGTGTTGCCGTGGTCCTGGAAGATGGTGATGCCGGCATAGGGGCCGCTGGTGGTCGGCGAGAGGTTCACCGTCTCGTTGGCGTTGATATAGAGCTGCGAGTTCTCCATCAGGAAGATCGTCACGCCCAGGCCCGTCAGGCTGCCGTTGCCGCCGGGTTTTATGGTGACGTTGCGCAGGACGTAGATGCCCGGATTGAGCGTGATCTTGCCCGACCATGTCTTGTCGCAATAGGTGCCTTGCGAGAGCGTGACCGTCTTGCCGTTGGGCATCGGCTGGCAGAGCCCGTAGGCGGGCGGGGTGACGTTGGCCAGCGGATCGAAGGACGCGTACTGGCTTTCCTGCGGCGTGCCGCAGGAAAGCGTGGCGTTGGGTGGCGTCAAGCCCGAGGTCGCGCCGACCGTCGAGACGCATCCGGCGCTGACGATCGCCGAGCCGCCCCGGCTGACGGCGTCGGCTGCGTCCGAGTTGGCGGCGATCACGCAGCCCTTCATGGCGACATTGGTGGATCCCTGCAGGCTGACGGCGGAACTCACATGCGGATCGAGCGCCAGCACGCAGGCCTGCGCCCCGGGCTTGATCTTGACGGAGGCGGAGCGCGTCGCCTGCCAGGCCGGCGTGCCGCTGACGAAGGCCGGCCGGCTGATGGCGGACGACAGCGAAATATAGTAGGCGCTCGGATCGCCGCTCGCCGTCGCCTGGAAGGCGGCGACGCTGCCCGAATATTCCCCGGCGTCGGCGGCGCTCATATTGGCCGCGAACAACGTCTGGCCGAGCTGCCGCACATCGTTCGCCGACATGCCCGCCTGGTATTTCGTGCCGATCGCAAGGCCTGCCGCGTCCAGCGAGTTCTGCAGCTGCGCGGCATCGTCGCTGGTACCCACCAGGTCGACGGCGCCAGCCACGGCAAGCATCAGCGGCACCATGGCGATCGCGGTCGTCAGCGCGAAATTGCCACGCTTCGAAGCCCAGAACCGTCCAATCATCGGAGCCGCCCTCACCGGAGATGGGACAGAGATACGACGGCCGTCTCTACGAGCGATTTCCGAAAAAGTTAAAATGCAGAAAGTCCTAAAATTGGTGGGTTTTCCGATGCTTAGCCTTAGGTCCCATAAGGATTGGGCCTAAGGTCCTAGTGCTTGCACGCAAGGTGCAGAAAAATGCGTCCAGGGGTCTGACCGGCGCAAGTCGAGCAATAAAATTAGCCATTCGTTTATCGACAGGTGCTGAAGCTGACGGCTGGGATAGCTTGGGCGTGCTGGGCCATGGCCTCATTCAGTCGGATATTCAGACACTTCGCCTTTCGTCGCCTGCGAAGCGGCGAGGGCGGCAACGTCGCGACCATCTTCGCGCTTGCCCTGCCGGTCGTCGTCGGCGGGGCGGGGCTCGGCGTCGAGACCTCCTATTGGTACTATTCGAGCCTGAAGCTGCAGGCGACGGCCGACGCCGCTGCCTATGCCGGCGCGCTGGAAAAGATCGGCGGATCCGATACGGCAGCGATCACGGCGGCCGCGACACAGTCGGCCGCTGACAATGGGTTGGGCACCGGTACCATCACCGTCCACACGCCGCCGACCTCGGGGCCTCATACGGCCAACAAGGCGGTCGAGGTGATCCTCGACCAGAACCTGGACCGGGTGTTCACCTCCATTTTCAGCGAGAGCAAGGTGCCCGAGCAGGCGAGGGCGGTGGCGCTCATCACCGACGCCTCCAAGGCTTGCAACGTAGCGCTCAGTCAGTCGGCCCCGCAGGCGGTGCTCTATTCCGGCAGCACTACCGTCAAGCAGAACGGCTGCGTCACTATGGCCAATTCGATCGCCAGCGATGCGATCAAGGTCCAGGGCTCGGCGTCTCTTCAGACCGACTGCCTGATCTCGGCGGGCGGCGTCGTGCTGAACAATCCGGTGAGCATGGTCTGCAAGAGCCCGATCACCCAGGCCTTGCCTACGTCCGATCCGTTCTCCAGCCTGCCGGCGCCCGCCGCCTCGAACTCGTGCTCAAAAGTCAACGCGAACAAAACGTCGCAAATACTCACGCAGGGCACCTATTGCAACGGCATGAGCCTCAGCGGCAACGTCACCCTGCAGCCCGGCATCTATGTCGTCCAGGGCAGCCTGAAGATCAACGCGGGCGCGGTCGTCTCCGGCAGCGGGGTTACCATCTACATGACCGGCAGCAACACCGTCAGCATGAACGGCAACGCCACCGTGACGCTCAGCGCGCAGACCTCGGGCATCTATTCGGGGGTGCTGTTCTATGGTGACAGGAATGGCACCAGCGCAAAAAGCAACTTCAACGGCACCGCGGACTCCTTGCTGACCGGCGCGATCTACTTCCCCAGGCAGGAGGTCGACTATCTCGGCAATTTCTCCGGCAAGAACGGCTGCACGCAGGTCGTCGCCGACACCATCCAGTGGTCGGGCAGTTCGACCATCAACCAGGACTGCTCGAGCCTCGGGATGAAGGACATACCGGCGGCCCCGTCGATTGCGATCGTCGAGTAGCGGGATGGGGACGCTGGCAACCCGCTTCCGCAAGAACCGCTCCGGCGCTGCCGCGGTGGAATTCGCGCTGGTGCTGCCGGTGCTGTGCGCCGCGCTCTTCGGCGTCGCCGATGGCTGGTCCTATACCACCAGCTCGATGGCAATGCGGGCGGGCGTGAAGACGGCGGCGAACCTGCTCCTGGCCGGCGCGAGCGACGATACTGCCGTCCAGGCGGCTGCTCTTGCGAGCTGGGAAAAGAAGCCGGACGACGCGGCGGTCGCGGTGACCCGCACCTACAAGTGCGGAACGACCGTGGTGACGTCGACGACCATCTGCGCAGGGCCGAAGGTGCCCTCGGTCTTCGTCCAGATCGCGGCGTCGGGCACCTGGGTCCCGCCTTTCACTTTCGGCCCCTTCCCAAAGAATACCGCACTCGATCACCAGCAGGTGATCCGTGTCCGCTAGACGGAGAGCGAAGGCGTTTGCCGGCAATGCCTCCGGCGGAGCCGCGATCGAATTCGCGCTGATCGCGCCTTTCCTTATCATGCTCTTGTTCGGCATCTTCGCCTTCGGCTGGTCGATGAACAACGAGTCCAGCGTGCGCTACGCGCTGGAAGCCTCCGCCCGCTCGCTGCAACTCGACAAGACGCTGACCCAGGCTCAGATCCAGACGATCGCGACGCAGAAGCTGCAGGGGCTCGGCCTGCAGAACGTGACAGTCACGATCACCACCGACCCGCCAAGCGGCGGCTTCAAGATGGCGCATGTCAGCGCCAGCTACGCCTTCGTCATCAACTTCCCCTATTTCAGCGATTACCCGATCAATTACTCGACGACCGTCACCGTGCCGCTGGTCAACAGCTAAGGCGGGCTGGCCAGAATATATAAGTATATGCGAGTATATATATAAATATATGATGGTGTTCGTCCTGGATGCGATCGGCGTCCGGCCGTTGAAGCGCGCTGGCGGACCGTTTTACAGCGCCCTTGCGTGGCGTCCGAAATTGTGCCGCGTTGGTGCGGAAATCATATGCATAAACAAGGGCCTGGAGCCCTTCGACAGACGCAGGCCGGATGGCGTTGGGCCCATGGTCCGACGGGGCATGGGCCTTCATTGTTCCAGAGGGCGGAGCCATGCCGAGACCATTTATTTATTGAATGATTTCAGTAGGTTAATATAGGTGCGCGGCCAGTGCCGGGACGGTATGGCCGGCTTGCTCCCTTGCCGAAACGGTTTTTGCTTAAAAGTTACTCCAAGCCATTAGGGAATTCTCATATGAGGCGGCCTAGCGGTTGGGCAGTGGTGGCGATTCACCTTGCGGAGAAACACGATGACGATCCGAAAGACACTTCTGGCTTCACTTGCCGTCCTGGCACTCGCGACTGCTCCGGCGCTTGCCGGCGCCGGCGGCAACGGCGGCGGCAATGGCGGCGGCCACGGCAATAGCGGCGACCACGGCGGCGGCAATGGCAATGGTGGCGGCAACGGCGGCGGCAAGGGCAACAGCGGCGCCTCGCGTGGCAAGGCATCGGCGCCGGGTCAGCTGGCGAAGTCGCAGGACGATACGACCGACGACACCACGGACGACACGACCACCGCCGCGACGCCGAAGGAAAAGAACCTGCATGCCAAGCTCGGCCGGCTGAACTCCTTGCAGCGCAACATCAACGCCTACATGAACTCCAAGAGCAAGAAGTTCGCGGGCATCCAGGCCTATGTGACGCAGGCGGCTGCGGCCCAGAAGGCGCAGGCCGCCGTGACGGCGGCGGAGCAGGCCGTGGCCGACGCCCAGGCCGCGCTCGACGCGCTCAATGACCAGATGACCGCGCTGCAGCAGGCGAATCCGCCTGCAACGCAAGAAGAGATCGATGCCTTGCAGGCGCAGATCGATGACGCGACCACCGCGCTGAATGATGCCAACACCGCGCTCACCGATGCCCAGACCGCGGCGACCAATACACCCGCCCCCGACGACGCCTCGCTCGACGCCGCTCTCCAGGACATGGCCAACAAGCCGGTCGACGCCGAAGTCACCGACTGGGCCAAGGGCGTGCTGGCCGACAAGATCGACCAGGCAGCCGCGGCGACGCCGTAAGGCACGACAGCGGCGAATCTGCCAGAGGGTGGACTGCCATGCCGCCGGGCCTCGCCCGGCGGCATTTTGTTCGGGCGGTTCCTGAAAAAATCCTTGTGGGTGTTAGGGAGCAAGCCGCATGCGTCGCGATCCCTCGCGCCCCCCTCTGGCCTGCCGGCCATCTCCCCCACTTGGTCCCCTCCCCACTTGGGCTATGCTATGCACACATCTTCTGTGACTGGCGTGACTGATAAGGCCGAGGCTTGATTGCCACGTGGTTCCCCCAATCCGTCGCTGCTTCGCAGCGCCACCTTTCCCCCCTCCGGAGGGAAAGGAAGGGAGCCTTGCTGGACGACCGCTGACGGCAAAAAGCCTGGCCCCTTTCCTCTACCCCGTCGATCGGGGGAGAGGTGGCTCGGCGAAGCCGAGACGGAGTGGGGGTCGACCAGCGCTACAAGGCGCCGTTCACTCCTCCCCCCGATTTCAGCCGAATTTCAGCCGGGCATCACGACGGTCGGCCCAGCCTCGGGCAGGGTCGGCGAAAATGGAAGGATTGCATCATGGCGGACATGCAAGGCGATCGGCATTGGGACGAGAACCATTCCCGCAGCTTTCTCGACTATGGCCGCTACTTCGTTCCCGAGCGCGAGCGCCAGATCGACATCATCGCCGACCTGATCCCTGCCGCACCCGGCGGCCTGATGGTCGAGCTCTGCTGCGGCGAGGGGCTGCTCAGCCGCGCCTTGCTGGAGCGGTTTCCCGATTGCCGGGTGCTGGCGCTCGACGGTTCGGAGCGGATGCGCGAGCAGACGCAAAAAACCTGCAGCGACCATGGAAGCCGCCTGACCACGGCCGCCTTCGATCTGGCGGATCGCGATTGGCGGAGCTTTTCCGAGCCGCCGCAAGCGATCGTCTCTTCGCTCGCCATCCACCACCTCGACGGCCGACCGAAGCAGATGCTGTTTGCGGACGTCGCGGCGGCATTGCGCCCGGGCGGCGCCTTCGTGGTGGCCGACATCGTGCGTCCGCCGAGCGCCGCGGGCCTCGCCATCGCCGCACGGCAGTGGGACGAGGCGGTGCGCTCGCGCTCGCTCGCGATCGACGGCGACCTGGCGGCCTTCGCCGAGTTCAACCGCCTCGGCTGGAACTATTTCCGCAATCCCGACGGCGAGCCGATCGACAAACCGTCCTCGTTGGCCGAGCAGCTTGCCTGGCTGGCCGAAGCCGGGTTCACCGCAGTCGATTGCGCCTGGCTCTACGCCGGCCACGCGATCTTCAGCGGACGGAGGCCCGATGTCGCGGGACAGGCTTGATGGCTTCGAATGTGCTAGGGTGTTGATCGACAGCTCTCCGTCGCGCGGCCGAACTGGCTGGACGTCTCCCTGGGGGCGACATGACGACGTTCGAATTCTCCGGCCACAGGCTCGATCTGCACAAGGGCAGGCTGCAGAGGGGCGGGCACGACGTCGACCTGCGCGCCAAATCGCTCTCGCTGCTCATCTATCTGCTGGAGAACGCCGGCCGCGTCGTCGGCAAGGATGAGCTGGTCAATGCCGTCTGGCCCAACATCGCCGTCTCCGACGATTCCCTTACTCAGTGCATGAAGGATATCCGCAAGGCTCTCGGCCCGGACGCGGACGGTCTGATCCGCACCGTCCTGCGGCGCGGCTATGTGATCGACGAGGACCGGGTCCGTCGCATGGGGGATCGCGATGCGCCGGCCACGGAAGCGGGGCAGGGCGCCCGCGACGCGCCGTCGATCGCCGTGCTGCCCTTCGAGAATCTCAGCGGCGATCCGGCGCAGGACTATTTCGCTGACGGCATGGTCGACGAGATCATCACCGCGCTGTCGCGCATGCGTTGGCTGTTTGTCATCGCCCGCAATTCGAGCTTCGCCTACAAGGGGCAGGCCGATGGCTTGAAACGGGCCGGAGCCGAACTCGGCGTGCGCTACCTGCTGACCGGCAGCGTCCGCAAGGCCGGCGACCACGTCCGTCTCACGGGGCAGCTCATCGATCAGTCGTCCGGCAAGACGATCTGGGCCAACCGCTATGACGGAACCATGGCCGACGTGTTCGACCTGCAGGACCGGCTTGCGGAGAGCGTCGTCGGCGCTATCCAGCCTTCCATCCTGTCGGCCGAGATCGAGCGCTCGCGGCGCAAGCGGCCGGAAAGCTTGGCCGCCTACGACTACGTGCTGCGCGCCTTTCCGCTCACCTGGTCGCTCGAGCGGGCACAGAACGAGGAGGCAGGGACGCTGCTTGACCATGCGATCGCGATCGAGCCGGACTATCCGCTGGCGCTTTCGCTGCTCGCCTGGTGCCATCTGCAGCGCGCTGGCTACCGTTGGACCGAAACGCCGGCCGCTTCACGGGAGGAGGGGCTGCGCCTGGCGCAGAAGGGCGCGGCGCTCTCCGGCGACGACCCGATGGTGCTTGCCGTGCTCGGCGCGGCGCATTCCTTCGCCCGCGACTACGATGTCGCCGACATGCATCTGGCGCGGGCGCGCGCGCTCGATCCGAATTCCGCCTGGGCCTGGCTGCGCAGCGCCTGGCTGGACGTCTATCGCGAGCGGCCCGAGGCGGCGATAGAGAAGTTCGAGCATTTCGAACGGCTGAGCCCGCGCGACCCGATGGGCTACATGGCCGAGATCGGCATCGGCACGGCGCATTTCGTCGCCGCGCGCTATGACGAGGCGGTGGCGCTGATGCAGCGCGGCCTTAGCCGGCAGCCAGGCGCCTGGTGGGGACTGCGCCTGCTAGTCACGGCGCTGGTTCATGCCGGTCGCAAGGACGAGGCACGGCGCGTTTGCCGCAGGCTCATGGAAAACTACCCGGGGCTCACCATTGCCAGGGTCGGCGACGCCTCGCCCTTCGATGCGGGCACGAGCGAACGCATCGCCTCCGGCCTGCGCGAGGCCGGCCTGCCGGAGTGATCCAGCCGAACCGATTGATCCGGGGCCGGTCCCCCGCCTGCCGATTTCGCCGCAATTTCTCCGAAGCTTCACCGCAACCTCACGATCTCCGGCCGGGCGCCGACTACCCTCATCCTTGCTGTCGCTGTGACAGTTCGAGGATGGAGACAACACCATGACAACGACGGTTCCTTTCATCGGTCTCGCAGCCGAGCGCGCGTCGCATGCTTCTCCCTTGCGGCCTTTCCGGCTGCTGGCCGCCGTGACGTCGGCTCTGCTCTGGCTGCCGCGCTTCTGGAAGGCGCGGAACGACCTCGCAGCTCTTGCCGCCATGAGCGAATGCGAGCGCCGCGACATCGGCGTCACCGCTTTCGACATCGAAAACGCACTCGCGCTGCCCGTCGACCGCGACCCCACCGAGGCGCTTGCACGCTTCGTCGACGATCGTCGTCACCGTCGCGAATGCTGAGCGTGGCGCCGCTAGGTAGAACGCGAGCGCCGCACTCCTTCGCGCCGGCTCTGTCCGGCAAGACGGAGGGGGCGCTGTCCCGCCGACGCAGATGGTTCGCATTCGCGCATCCTTGCGTCCGCAATGTCCACGACGACCCACAATCCACACCAAACCTGCCTTCGCCCTCAATGCGTCGTGGCTAATATGTATTGCGGCGTGTAGACTTGGCGGGTGAGGGAGTCACAGGGCATTGGGAGGACAACAAATGCCGCGGGTTTCGGAACTTTTCTTCAAGACGGCCGTCGTGTTTCTCATCCTCGGCATCGCGGCCGGGCTGCAGATGGCGATCTCGGGCGATCACGGCGCCTTCCCGGCGCATGCCCACATCAACCTTCTCGGCTGGGTCACCAGCGCGATCTTCGGCGGCTATTACGCGCTCAATCCCGCGAAGGCGGAGCGCCGCGTCGCAATGATCCATTACGGCCTCTACACGGTCGGCCTCGTCATCATGCTGCCGGCGCTCTACTGGATGCTGGCGGGCGGCCATCCGCAGATCGAGCCGATCGTGGCGATCGGCTCGCTGATCGTTGCCGCCGCGGTGCTGGTCTTCGCCTTCGTGGTCTTCTCGTCGCCGGAAACGGTGCGTTCGGCCACGCCGGCCGCCGCGCGCTGACCGAGGCAGCAGCGAAACGCAGTCGAACGCCGCGCGGAAAGTCGGAAAGTTCGCACGGCGTTTCGATGTCCGTCCAACAGCGAGGCGGAACGCCATCACTTCGTCATCCTAGGGCGGAGCGACGCGAAGCGGAGCGCAGACCCTAGGATCCATGTCGTTACCTTTGAGCCGTGCAACGGTGCAGAATTTGATCGACCGCATTCCTCGGCCACCATCACGGCATGGTCAAGCCCGAGGATGACGATCGGAGGGTATGGGCTGCCAAGGCGTTTCAACGCGACGCGCTTTAAGCGCTGGCGGCTGCATTCCTGCGACGCCGCCCTGCTGTCATTTCGGGCGCAGGCCTGATGAGGTCGCCGGCCGCGACGGCACGCACCCGCTCCAGCATTGCGGGGATATCCCGGGCGGGCAGCGGCCGACTGAGCAGGAAGCCCTGTGCCTCGGTGCAGCCTTCCGTTCGTACCCGCTCGAGCTGCTCGGCTGTCTCGATCCCCTCGGCTGTGGTCTGCATTCCGAGGCTGCTGCCAAGGCTCGTGACGGCTCGGATGATGGCGACCGAGCTGTCGACGTCATTGGCATCCTTGACGAAGGACTGGTCGATTTTGATCTTGTCGAACGGGAACGAGCGCAGATAGCTCAAGCTCGAATACCCGGTTCCGAAGTCGTCCATCGCGATGTGCACGCCCAGCATGTGGATATGCTGCAGCATCGCCAGGGTCGCCTGGGTGTTGGCCAGCAGCACCGTCTCGGTGATTTCGAGCTCGAGCCGGCTCGGGGGCAGCCCCGAGACATCCAATGCCTCGACGATCGTCGAAAGCAAGCGCGAGCTGCGAAACTGCGTCGGCGACAGATTGACGGCAACCTTGATGCCATCGGGCCAGCGTGCCGCGTCGAGACAGGCCTGCTTGATCACCCATTCGCCGATCGGGACGATCAGGCCGATCTCCTCCGCCAGGGCAATGAACTCGGCCGGGGAGACAATGCCGCGCGTCGGATGATGCCAGCGCAGCAGCGCCTCGAAGCAGCTGACCTCGCCGCGGCCGAGATTGAGGAGCGGCTGGTAGTAGATCTCGAATTGCCCTCGGACCAGCGCCTCGCGCAGGTCGAGTTCGAGAAACCGCCGCGCCTGCATGCGGGCATCCATTTCCGGCTCGAAGAACCTGTACGTCCCGCGTCCCTCCGCCTTTGCCCGATAGAGCGCCATGTCGCCGTTCTTGAGCAGCTGGTCGGCGTTCCTGCTATCGTTCGGTGCAATCGAGATGCCGACGCTGGCGCTGATCACAACCCCATGACCATCGACGACGTAAGGCTCGCTCAGCGCATCGATGACCCGTTGCGCAAGCGCCGTGGCCTCGACCGGCTGACCAGCCTCCCTTTGAATGATCACGAACTCGTCGCCGCCGAGCCTGGCCACCGTATCGTCTTCACGCACGACCTGCCTCAGCCTGGAGGCAACCTCCTTCAGCAAGGCGTCGCCGATCGGATGTCCGAGCGTGTCGTTGACCATCTTGAAATGATCGAGATCGAGGCAAAGGAAGGCGGCTTTGCCATCTCTGCGTTCCATCTCGGCCAAGGCTTCCTCGGCACGTTCACGGAACAATATGCGGTTTGGAAGATCAGTAAGCCCGTCATGGCGCGCCATATGGGAGATGCGGGCTTCGCTGCGCCGCAAGTCGGTCACGTCGTGATGCGTGGCGAGCCACCCGCCGCCCGGCAACGGCTGATGAATGAGGTCGATGGTGCGCCCGTCCCTGAGCTCCACCAGGCTCACCACACGTTCGGCGCGGTCGATGGTCGCCGAGAGCTCTTCCAGATACCTGTCCGGGTCCTGGCCTACATAAAGCCCAGCGGCGATCCGGAACCGCATCAGATCGACCCACCGCGATCCGGGGCGGGTCAGCGTCTCCGGCAGGTGGTAGAGGTCGCCGTAGGCCCGGTTGCAGAAAACCAGCCGTCGCTCGGCATCGAACATGCACAGACCCACCGGCATGTTCGCGGCGGCGGCGGCCAGATGCTGCCGTTCCAGCTCGGCCTCGCGGACCAAGGCGTCGCTCCGCTCCAGGCTGGCACGGTAGCCGGCAAAAGCCGAGAACAAGAGCCCAACCTCGTCGCGCCGGTCCCTTTTCAGCGCAACGAGGGTTGAGCGGCGGTCACCCAGCGTCAACCGATGCATCGCCTCGCTCACGGTGAGGATCGGCTTGCTGACATTGTGTCGGATCCAGGCGACAAGCATGCCGAGGCACGCGGCGGCAAAGACGATCGCGGCCCAGGCCAGCCGCTGCGCGACGTTATAGGTACGATCCGCCATGGCTGCGGCGGACATGCTGCGCTGATTGGTGAGGGCCAGCAGTCCGTCCAGCCGCTGAGCCGCGTCCGCCACGGTCGGCAGCGATACCGTTTCGAATTCTTTGACGGCCTTCGCTTGCTCCCCTGTTTCGAGCAGCGGGAAAATCGTTGTCAGGGAGTCCTCATAGGCCGTCCACAGATAGACGAACTGATCGAACAGGTCCTGCTCGGCCGGCGATCCGGCACTCCTGCGGTAGGCGCGCCGATCTCGAAGTATTTCTTCGCTTGCCTTTGCCATCTCGTCATCGATACCCGGCGTCTGCCGAATATCGGCGCTGCGCATGCGCAGCGTTGCATAGAGCTGGTGTTCCGCGAGGTTGCGCTTCATCTCCTCCACGATCTGGACCTGCGGCAACCAAACGCCGGTGATCTCGCTCGTGACCTTGTTGAGCGATCGCAGTTGCTCGACCCCAAATACTCCTAATCCGACGATGCACAGCAATGCCAATCCAAAGCCCAGAGAGAGCTTGGTTCCGACACTAACGTCCTTCAACCGTTTCATATAAACGCCGGTCCGATGAGGCCAGTCCCGCCCGCGAGCGCCAATTGCGCGAGAGATTGGGAGCGCTTCCGCCAATCTCGCACCCAAACGTATTAAAGCTGACTTAAAACGGGACTTGCCGTAATTTGCCCGCTTCGATTGAAGAACTGCCTTTGCGCAGCGGCGAGAGACTGTCAGGGGCCGAGCCGGTCGTGGCGATCGGCCTTGCCGAGCTGTTCCGGCATGGCGAGCTACTCCCGCCTTCGTCCTTATGGATGCGTTCCGATTACATTAGCGGGAGCGTATATTTCTTCGCTAGCCGGTGTGCCCAAGTAGCGAAGTCCCCGTAAGCGGTCCCCGCCGGTTAGGCCCGGTAGCTC
This sequence comes from Mesorhizobium sp. WSM4906, assembly GCF_029674625.1. NCBI lineage: Bacteria > Pseudomonadati > Pseudomonadota > Alphaproteobacteria > Hyphomicrobiales > Phyllobacteriaceae > Mesorhizobium > Mesorhizobium sp. WSM4906. The sequence continues at coordinate 5,144,848 of NZ_CP121355.1, read as the reverse complement.
TCACTCCCCGAAACTGATGAGGGCGCCGGGCCGCTCCCGCCCCGGGCAGTCAGCGCTGCTTGATGCCGCCATGTTTGCCGATCATGTTCTGGATGAACGTCTTGGCGTGTTCGGCCCAGTCGGCTTCCGTGACGTTGTTCTCGCGGACCGACCGCCGGAAGGCTTCCCGCACGGAATCGAGTTCGAAAGCCGACAGTCGGCGCTGTTTCTTGCTTGTTGGTTTCGGGTCATCCATCGCGTGTTGCCGTTGGCAATGGTTATACGCCGATATATGCAGCAACGGCTCCGGTCAGCAAGCCGGCGGCTTGACTACTTTTGGGTGCAATTGCGCCGGCAAGGCCGCGGCGCCGGCGAATGCCGGAGCTCCCGCGCCTCCACAAACGCCGAGCTGGCCAGATATTGCGTCCCCGGCGGAAAACCGCTGCGCACTTTTCCTGAAATTGCTGTCTTTGTCTTGTCGCAATTCCTGACGGAATTGCTCAGGGCAGCAGCCTCGGGAACAGCCGCGAGATCAGCGCGTGGATGATGCCGTCGCGCTCGAACGAGCCGGGCAGCTTGGCGGGTGCGCCGGCGTCGGTCGCCTTGCTCTCGTCCGTCACCCGGCTTTCGGCGTTCACGAGCCACAGCACGGCCACGAAGTAGCCTGCCTGCAGCACCACGCCCGCCAGGAATGTCCAGCCCAGCGACGCCCAGACCGATCCCGTGGACGCGTAGGTCCAGCCCAGGACCACCAGGAGCGTTGCCGTCATTCCTACAAGGAACTGCGGAAAATACATTTGCCCAACCGAGCGCCGCAACCGCTCCCGGCTCCGGCGATCTCGCCCTTTTCTCTACCCGTCTCGACCCTTGCACCTTTTCCGGCGGGATCGCAAGACTTCAGGCAGCCTCGGTGCCGTAGGCCTTAGGGCCGATGCGATCAGGACCTGCGGCCCGGGACCTCTGACTAAGGAACCAAGCCGAGGCGGATCTGTTCCCTTTCATTACGTTAATCAGGAGGAACTGATGGACCGCAGCGTCTATGAGGCGCGGTGGCTTCTCGTGCCTGTTTTCGGCTTCTGCATCGCCTTCGCGGCTGCCGGAATCCTGCTCGGCTGAGCCTGTCCCCAACCATCGCGCAATCCCGCACGACCGCCGAGAACGTCCCTTCATCGGCGGGAGGGCCGGCCCGCTGCTTTCCTGCGAAGGCGGCGCGGCCGCTTTGCTGTCCTCGGAAGCCGGTCGATGGATATGCGGTGGGATTGTAAGGCGAACCAGATTTCAGCCCCTCGCATACCGTGAGTTGCGCGTCCGGCCTGATGGATGCAAATTCTTCATGCCTGGCATTCACTGCTGGACACGGCCCGGCCTGCGAAATCCTGTGTCATCACGATAAGCAGGTCGGGCTGTCCGGGTTCCCGGCTCTTTCTGAATATGATGTTGTCCGATCTCTCGCCGGAATCGATGGCGTGCCGCCACGTTCGGTAGGCTGCTAAGCTTCGACGGCGTGCTGGCGCAGGAACCAAAAACGGCCCGCCGGGCCTTGCGGCGCGGCGGACCTCCTCCTGACGGGAACGCCGTCCGGATCAAGCCTCCAGGATCGCCACGATCTCGTAGGTGTCCGGATCGACGATGACGATGCGTCCGTCGGCCAGCACGAAATACTCGTAGGATTCATAGGCCGGGACGATCTTGACGATGCGGGCCGGCACGCGATGCAGGCGGATCTTGTGCCGCGGGATCTCGACGCCGACCGAGATGTCGAAGTCGACACTCGCGACCGGCTTGACGTGGGTCTCGTGGATGATCTGCGTGATCTGCGTCTTCTGCTCGACCGTCACATTGGTGATCGAGGCCGTCTTGTTCTGATCGGTCTGGACGTTGGTGCCCTGAGCGTTCTGCTCGGTGGTTGTACCGGTCTTGCCCTGGGCATTCTGCTGGGTCTGCATCTTGGTGGTGCCCTGGGCGTTCTGCTCAGTGCTGGTACCGGTCTTGCCCTGGGCGTTCTGCTGGGTCTGCATCTTGGTGGTGCCCTGGGCATTCTGCTCAGTGCTGGTACCAGTCTTGCCCTGCGCGTTCTGCTCGGTGGTCTTCATCTTGGCCTTGCCCTGGGCCTGTTCGTTCGTCTTCGGGCAGTTGGTCTCGCCGGTCTTGCACTTGGCCGTGCCCTGAGCCTGCTCCTCGGTCTTGGTGCCAGCCTGACCCTGGGCCTGCTCGTCGGTCTTCATCTTGGCCTTGCCTTGGGCCTGCTGCTCGGTGCTGGTGCCGGCCTGACCTTGAGCCTGCTCATTGGTCTGCATCTTGGTGCCGCCCTGGGCTTTCTGCTCGGTGCTGGCCCCGCCCTGGGTGTTCTCCTCGGTTTGCGACTTCATCCCACCCTGGGCCTTGCCGCCCTTCTGGCAGTCGGCCTGACCTGCGGCGCAATTGTCGCCGCCGCTGGGCTGCGTGGATTCGGTCTGCGCCATCGCGGCGCCGCAAGAAACGCCGAGCGCGAGCATGCTCGTGATCAACAGGTGTTTCATCGGATTCCTCCTCGGAAAGTCGGGTCCCTTCATTCGGATAACCCGGGCTGAAAAGCATTGTTCCGAAATTGTTTTGGCGGACCCTTTGGAGGTTCTTCGCGAACAACGCGGTCGGCAATTTTGCCGGAACAAGCCGTGGGCGCATGGCGTTAGACCAAGTGCCGACCGGCTGTGGAAAATCGCAGGCGCAGCGGAGGAGGCGTCTTTTATCCGCAAAAGGAGATGACTATGAGAATGCACATCACCACAGCCGCCGCAGGCCTTCTGCTTCTGGCCGGCGCTGGCGCCGTAGCCGCGCAGGACGTTGTCATCGAGCCCGAGCAGGAAACCGTCATCAAGGAATATGTGCACAAGCAGCCGCTGGCCTCGATAGAGGTTCCCGGCGTGAAGCTCAGTGTCGGCAGCACCCTGCCAGATACGGTCGAACTGCACGAAGTGCCGAACGTCAAATACCGCTATGTCGTCGTCGATAACCAGACCGTGATCGTCGACCCCGGCACCCGCAAGATCGTCGAGGTGCTGCAGTAGCCGGCCGCTGATTTCGGCCGGCAAAACCGAATGGCCCGTCGCCTGCTTGCGGCCGGCGGGCCGCAGCGCAGTATTATTTTGTTACCATACGCTTACGGAACCTTCCGTTCGGGAGCGCGTTGCCGCCTCTGGGTTCGCGGTTGCCTCATAAGCAACATAAGCCATCGGCAGCATGCGGATTCGTTCGGGCGGCGGCAGACAGGCACAGACAGGCACGGGCTGGGGGGAGGAGGACTGACCAATATGTCGAAACGAGAAATCGGAACATCCCGTTCGCTCGGGATGCGTGTCGCCGATCTGAAAGCCAGGATGCGGGACGCCCGGATCACCGAACACGAGATGAAGACCTTCCAGAAGGTCGCGGCCATCATGGGGGGCGGCGAGGGCTCCCTACGCATCGATGCGGACGACCTGATCGCCGCATCCTTCGTCACCGAGGCGTTTGGCGAATCGTCGCCTAACTGACAATAAGCCTTCCCCCGCCATCCGATGTCGACCAGCTGCCGTCCGGAAATGGGCGGCAGTGTGCGGCGTCGCTCGCGCGCCATAGCCCTTCGCGCGGGGGCTTTTTCTTCCTACTGCCTCGGTTGGTTTGCGCGCTGCCGCGGTGCGATTGCGCGCCTGGTCTTGCCGCGCCTGATCTTGGCTTCGCGCAGCGCCGTCACCGGATCGACGCCGGTCCACAGAATGCCGGCCTTCTCCGCGAAGCAGAGGAAAGCCTGTCGTGCTTCTTTGAGTTTCCTCTCTCCGGTCCAAGCCGCCTCGCAGGCCTGCGCCGCCGCGACATAGCAGTCGCCTCGCATCGCCTGCGGCCATTCCTTGAGGAAATTCTGCATCGCCGCCAACGAGGCGATCTCGCGCTTGAATCCCGCGCCCACGGCGATCGCCACCGGGGCGCGGAGCGGCATGTCGCTTGTGACGGTAGGCTTGCTCATGGCGGCGGCCCTCGGCATCTGGAATCGCTCAACGCAAACAATGCGAAGCCGCCGCGACGGTTCCCTGCCGGCAAGCGGGAGAAGAAAACCATTGGCCGCCGCCGACGGAACAAGAGTCTTCCGCGGGCGTTTGCTCCACGAGCTCCCATGTTCGATCTGCCGCTGTTTCCGCTCTGGCGGAGGCAGTGTGGAGCTCGCCAACGCAACAGGAGACTTATGATGAAAACCACCCTCATTCCTGCTGTCGCCGGCCTGGCTCTGATGGCCGGTATCGGCGTTGCGGCTGCGGACGAGGTGATCGTCACCCCTGAGCAGCAGACCGTCGTCAAGGAATATGTCCACAGGCACCCGGTTGCCTCGGTCAACGTTCTGGGCCTCGAGCTCGGCATAGGCTCGACGGTGCCGGATACGGTTGAATTGCAGACGGTGCCGGACGTTCAGTACCGGTATACTGTCGTCAACGACCACACGGTTCTTGTCGACCCTGGCACACGCAGAGTGGTACAGGTTATCGAGTAAACCTTTGTGCTTACGAGCCCCGATCCTCCCGCCATGCCCGGCGGGGGGATGCCGGCTCCTAGAAAGGAGTCGCAGCCATGCACCATCCCCATGTCGAATCACCTGACATCGCCAAGAACGTCGACAAGCTTCTCGCCGAACATTGCACGGGCCTGCTGTCGATGAAGGATGCGATCGCCATCTTGCGCGAGCGCACGGGAACCGAGCGCTCTGATGCCGATCTGGCCGGATTGATCACAAAAAAGGCAGCACATCTCGGCGTCGCCGTCGTCTCCGACGTGCACTGAAGAAAATCGCTGCCGACCCCCTAGCGTCGATGCGCAAGACGCCACCGAAAAATTCGGCTAATGTTTCCGTCGGGGAACGGCCCCAACCAAATGGAGGCGACAGTGACGGACGACAGGCAGGAACGCATTCGCCGGCGGGCGCATGAGATCTGGGAACAGGCAGGGCGGCCGGAGGGCGCGCATATGGAGCACTGGGACCAGGCGACCGCCGAGATCGACGGCGCTGCAAAGCCGAAAGCCAAGGCCGCGCCGAAGAAGGCGGCCGCCGCCAAGGCCGCCAAGCCAAAGGCGGCGAAGGCTGAAAAGCCCGCCAAGGCAGCCAAACCCGCGAAGGCGGCCAAACCGAAAGCCAAGGCCTGATTTCAGGCGGCCCCAAGCGGGCGGCCCACGCGCCGCCGGCCATCCCGACAACAGCCGAAAGGGCGCGAGAACGCCGCGCCCTTTCCTTCTCCTGCAAGAGGAGAAGGGAGGGCTCCGAACGGTTAGATCATGTCTCCCGAAAGCGGGAACCGGTTTCGGGACAAAGACATGCGTAAGATCAAAAGCCTAAAGCGCATGGGAGCGAATCTGAAAGATCGCGACCGCTTTAGCGCGCCCCTTGCTTCCTGGCGTATTGGGCGACCGCGCAGAGGAGGGCCAGCGCTGCCGTATCGCAGGCGGCCCGCGACGGCGACGGCCCCTTGGCGAAAAGGACCGCGTCCGCGACGGGAATCGTCAGGCCGTGCTTCCTCGCAAATGAGGCGATTTCGTAAGGCTGATCGTCGGGCTGTATGCCGATGTCGATTTGGTGGTCCATCAAACCAGTTCCTCCCTGGTATTACGGCTTTACCCTCGTTCGCTGAGACGAATTAACTACCGCCTGCTCGCCGGCGTCCACCAATTGGCAATTGTGTGAAACGATGCATTTCTTGCGGCGCGGAGCCGAAGGTTGCAGAGGCCATGATTGTTCGCGTTCCGGGGGCGGCAATTGTCTTCGCCGCGTTCCTTCGCCGCCCCCTCTGTCCTGCCGGAGATCTCCCCCACAGGTGGGGAGATCGGATTGTCGCGGTCGCTTTCGCTAATCGCCAACGTTGCAAGAAAGGCGCCGTCGCCAAAACTGCCAATCTTCCCCCAAGTGGGGGAGACGTCCGGCAGGACAGGGGGGCGCCGTCCCGCCGGCGTTCGGTCTTGTTCTTCTCTTTGCCGAGCAAAGGAAGGGGCGCATCATTCCCACGCATCGCTCGACTTCGCGAACCGCACGCCGGCCGCGGTCATCGCGCATTCGCACTCGCTGATCAGCCTGAGGTTCCGCAAATATCGCGCCACCGTTTCCGGCAGCCAGGCCGCGCAGGCCTCGACATAGGCGCGGCCGTGCACCAGCGTGCCGGTCGAAAGCCGCTCGTCTTTCTCGGCGATCACCTTCAGATATTGCCGGATGAAGCGGATGTCGTCGGCAATGTCCTGGCTGGCCATGCGCCAGGCGCCGGCCAACCGCTCACGCACGGCGAGCGGCAGTGGCGAGAGCAATGGGCGGGAGAGATCGGCGAAAGCGGCATGGTTCGCGGTGTTCAAGGACGTCCCCTCGGAGGAGAGACTATCGTACTTTATGTACGAAATACGGTCAAGCAGGATTCGTACAATTTGAACGATGGTTTCAGAAAGCCGCGAGATCTTACAACACGAGCTCTCGCACTCCCGCACCGTGATCTGCCGGCGCTTCTAAGGCCCTGGCGGCGCGCTACTTTCCTTGGATGCCGGCCGCCATCTTCTGGTCGGCCTCGGCGCGTTCGCGGTTCCCCTTCGCCGTCCATGATTTGCTTCGGGCGTTGTAGAAATCGGCGGATTTCTGATTGAGCGCGATTGCCCGGCCGTAGTCGACAATGGCCTGGTCGTGGTCGCCCTTGTGTGCCCAAGCGAGACCCAGCGCGTAATATGCATCGGCCAGCGTCGGATCGAGGTCCACGGCCCGGTCGTAGTCCGCGATCGCAAGGTCGTCGTCGCCCTTGTAGGACCAGGCTAAGCCCCGTCCGTAATAGGCGTAGGCGCCTTTCGGATCGAGCCCGATTGCCACGTTGAAGTCGGCAATGGCGCGGTCATAGTCGCCTTTGCCGCCCCAGCTCTGGCCACGATTTTCATAGACTCCGACGAGCGTCGGATCGAAGGCGATCGCCTGACCATAATCGGCAATAGCCCGGTCGTAATCGCCCTTTAGCGCCCAGTCATAGCCTCGGTTGTAGTAAGCGGATGCGTATTCGGGATTGAGGCTTATCGCCTGGTCGCTATCGGAGATGGCGCGGTCGAGATCGCCTTCCATTGACCAGGCGTAGGCACGCTTGAAGTAGGCCGTCGCGCGCTTGTCTGGACCCTCAGCCTTGTTGTCGATGATTTGTGTGCAGGCTTCGATCCGCTGGGCTGGGTCAGCCGGATTGCCGAGGCAGGCCGCGTAAGTGAGATTGGCGGCGATCCCCATGGCGCCGCGGACGTCGAGCGCGACAAGGCAGGCCAGCAGCAGCAACAACGGCAGGCGCCATTTTCGCATCAGCTGTATCAGACTGCTTTCATCCGCCCGGTCTGCTATTTGCCGGCCTCCCAAGCTCAACTGTCCGCCTTGTTCCTGCTGAACAGCTTTCTCAGCCAGACCAGCGGAAGCAACAGCAGGAAGGCGCCTTTCTTCAGCACCACCAGGGCGAGCGCGATGAGGCCGACGCCGGCGGCCTTGCCGAATTTGACGCCGAGCATCGCCGCCAGCACGCCCAGCGCGCCGTAGCCGGCGACCTTGTCGCCGCTGGAATGTTCGAAATAGGAAGAGCCGGCCTTCGGCTTGTAGGCTGTGGCCGATGCTTCGACGATCTTCAGCACGGACTCGGCCGCGATGTTGCCGTTCACCGGCACGATCTTCATCGGGACATAGCCCTGCCGGTCGAAGATCGAGACGGAGATGTTGATCGTCCTGTCGCCGCCCCAGTTCAGGATGTTGGCGTAATAGAGGATGTTCCTGGCCTTGTCGATTTGCGGATAGACCAGCCAGCCGTCGAAGCGGATCTCCTGTCCGACGCGCTCGGATTGCGCCTTCACCGATTCCTTGAAGCTCTCCTCGATGGCGCTGATCTCTTCGCCGCGGCCGGCGCTGTCCCAGTCGGCCAGGCTGACATAGCCGTCCGAGACGGGCTGCTCGACGGTGAGGTTGTCGATCTCCGGCGTGAAGCCGAAGATCAGCTGGTCGATCGTGCCGCACTGGTCACGGTCCCAGCCGAACTCCTTCACCACCAGATTGCACCTGTCCTCCGGCTTCAGGTAGACGGCGCCGCCGCCAGCCGGGTTAATCGTGCCCCTGGCGACGCTCAGCGGCTGGGTGAAGTTCTGCGGATGATAGTCCGCGTCCTCGGCATGCAGGACGGCCGGCTCCGTCAGCACAAAGGCCTGCGCCAGCACGATGAAACGCAGATTTCCCCTGATCGATTTGTACATGACCCCCCTCCCGGCAAACGGGACCCCAATCCCACGCATCCGTGATCTAAGGGGATTTTGAGGACAAGTACAAGTCCGAAGTTCTTTTTTTGTTCTTCGGCGAAGCCGCAACGCTACTGCGAGGCGCTTTCTCCTCCTCGATCGATATTATCCTCACATATCGATTATCGACCTTCTCACCCGCCCAATGATGGTGATCGCCCCCTCCAGCTCCGGCGGCGGGATGTCGAGATAGGACGCCGGCTGGAAGGGCGGGGTGTCGTTCGGGCGGTAGCGCTTGTAGGTGGCGCGGCCCGTCTCGTCGGCGATCACGTAGCAGCCATTGGTCACCAGCCGCTTGTCGCGCAGGTTGACGAAGATGATCGAATCCGGCGGCGAGATCTTGTTCATCGACGGACCGTCGACGCGCAGCGCGATCCACTCGCCTTCCTCGAGGTCGGCGGTCGGGATGGTCGGATAGTCCGAGAGGTTGACGACGCTGTCCTGGCTGCCGAGCTCGCCGGCGCTGATCCAGGACACGATCGGCACGTCGATGGTGACCGGCGAGGCGGCAAGGTGCACCGGCGCGGCCTCGGCGCCGTCGCCCCCCAAGCTAGCATCGAAAAGGAGCCAGCCGGGGTCGACGTTGAACAGCCGGCCGTATTTCTCAGCCGCCTTGCGCGACAGCGGCCGGTTGCCGTTCTCGTGGCTGATCAGGGTGTTCTTGTTGATGTCGCGCAACGCCCGGGCCGCATCGCTGGGCGTGGCATAGCCGGCCTGGGCGCGCGCCTGCTGCAATCGGTGCCGGGAATCCATCATCGTACAAAATGCCTGAAAATTATCGTCCGAATTGTACGATTTCGCTTGCGCGCCATTCGTACATAACGTACGCTTAGCGCATGAATGAGCATCCCGCAAGCATTTCCGCATCACCCGTGATCATCTCGCGGTCGCCCACGAGCATCTCGGGGCTGCCCACGAGCATCTCGGGGCTGCCCACGAGTATCTCGGGGCTAATTGATTCCTGGCAGAGCATCGGCGCCTTCGCCGCCGATGTCGGCTGCGGCTACGAGGCCGCCCGCCAGATGCGTCGCCGTGGCCGCATCGCGCCGCAGCACTGGCCGCATGTGGTGGCCGCAAGCCGCAGGCTGGGCATTGCCGGCGTAAGCTACGAGTGGCTGGCCGGCCGCGCCGCCGCAATGCAAGGGGAGGCGGCATGAACGCGCGTCCCTCTATCCACGAATTCCAATCGTCCGGACTGTCCTCCTCCCCGGTCCGGGCGCATTCCGGGGCTTTTGCCCCGGATCCGGTCGAACCGCCCGCACCCCGGTTCACCGGAACGGCCGGAGCCGTTCCTCCCCCGGCTCCGGCCCCCAATTCTCCGGCCCCAAATTCGGGCGGCACAAGCTGCATCCGCACCGAGGACGGCACCGTCATCCTGTTCGACCGGATGACGGGCCGGGCGGTGTCGGGCCTGACGCGCGCGGCGGCCGAAGCCGCGCTTCTTCGACTGCTTGGTGCGGCGCCCGGCGCCGCCTGATTCCAACCCTTTCCCTGACCTGACCAACGGCCTCGCGGCCGAACCCTGGCGCGTGGCCGCAAGCCAAGCGCTTCGCAAGCCCAAGCCTTTCGCAAGCAATGGAATGAGACATGCCTGCCGCCTACACCGAAAAGGAAATCGACGAGATCGCCGCCTGGCTGAGGGAGGGGCTTTCGGCCTCGCGCATCGCCGGCCGCTTCAGCGCGCTGCGCGGCAGCGCGGTCTCGCGCAACGCCATCATCGGCATCGTGCATCGCAATGCCGGGCTTAGAGCCATCGGCTTCGCCAACCCCAAAGGCGGTCGCGCCGGCGGCAGGCCGAGGAAGCACGCACGGCCGGATCGTCGGGGAAGGGTGGTCGCCAGCGCCGCAACCGCCAATCTCCCCCCTCGTGGGGGAGATGTCCGGCAGGACAGAGAGGGGCGCTGTCCCGCCGACCTCTCAAGAAGTGAGCTCTCCACGCCGCCGAATGCCCGCACCCCACCCAAACCCAAGAAGCCCAAGTCGCGAAAACCCGCGCGCAGCTTGCCGCCCGCCTGGCTCGCCCCCGGCGCGCGCGAAAAATCCGAAGCCCAGCTCTACAAGCTCCCCGCGCCGCCGCCCCCGGTAAATCCCGGCCGCCAGCCGCATGTCGCGGCCATGCGCTTCCTCGATTGCCTGTTCAACCGCTGCCGCGCGCCGATCGACCTGGCACTGCGCGAGGATGCCGAGGACGATCCGCCCGGCGCGCGCCCGGGGCCGGAGATGCTGTGCTGCGGGCTGCCGACCACGGGCACGCGGAGCTATTGCGCGCATCACCATGCCAGGTTTCACGGCCATCGCGGGAGGGGGACGTGATGATGGCGCTGTTAATCTCCCCCCTTGAGGGGGAGATGTCGCCGAAGGCGACAGAGGGGGTCCTGGCGCATGGAGCGCCAGCCTCGTCGGCGACGGAGATGACGTTGGCGCTTCATGCGCGGCGACCCCCTCTGGCCTGCCGGCCATCTCCCCCTCGAGGGGGGAGATTCGAGCTCAGCCGCCTTTGCGGGCCCTCCTCATGAGCGGCACGGTCTGGTCGAGATTCTTCTGGTCGGACTGGGAGTCCGATCCGAACCTGCGCCTCTGCTCGCTGGCAGCCCAGGGCTTGTGGATGCGCATGCTGTGCGTTGCCGCTGCGCACGAGCCGGTCGGCTATGTCGCGATCGCCGGCAAGGGGCTGGACGAGGCGGCGCTTGCCCGCCTTGCCGGCTGCGCGGAAACCGAGCTTGGGCTCCTGCTTGCCGAGCTCGAGCAGAACCGCGTCTTCTCGCGCGATCGCCACGGCCGCATCTATTCCAGGCGCATGATTGCCGACGCCCGCAAGGCCCGCGCGGCGCGCCGCAATGGCGCGAAGGGCGGCAACCCAAGCCTCTCGAAGGAAAGGGCTTTTTCGCCGTCGGATAAGCGACGGGTTAAGACCGGGGAAAAGCGGGAGGATAAACCCCAGAGTCCAGAATCCATGAATCCACAAGCCATAGATCCATCGGGAGAAAACGCCCTGGCGTTTTCTCCCAGGATTGCCGCTCCGCGGGAAAAGAACGGGAAATCATCTTCGGGCCGTGCAGCCGGACAGAACTGGCATCGCCGCACGACCCATGTCGATGCCGCCAACGCAATCATCGAGGAGATCAATGACCGCAGCCGAATTGCAGCAGGCGGCGAAAGCACTGGCCGCGATGTTCAGTTGCTTCCCGCAATCCGCGCTGGCTGACGCCGAGATGCAGCTGCGCGGCTATCTGGCCGCCGTGCAGGACGCCGAGCTCTGCGACGTGCAGGCCGCCATCCAGCGTTTCATTCGCGGCGAGGCGAAGGTCGACAACGCCCAGTTCTGCCCGTCGAGCGCCCTGCTTTCGATCGAGGTGCGGGAAAGGCGCCTGATGCGGGAGTTGATGGCGAAAAGGGCGCTCCTTTCCTCGCCCCCGGGGAGCGGGGGCGAGGTGGCGCGGCGCAGCCGCGACGGAGAGGGGGAGCGCCGCCGGCAATGACGATACGGGTTGTGTGCGTCAAGTTCTGCAAAAAGGGGCGGCCATGAGGCTGGTCATGCGGCTTGGCGCAGAGCGAGCTTCTTATGCTCGCGCAGGTCGTCCATGTTGATGTAGCGGTTGGCCTCCATCCAGTTTTCGTTGGTTTCGACGGCCAGCGCCCTGACCAGGCGCAGGCAGCTTTCGGCGTTGGGAAAGATGCGCACGACATAGGTGCGGCGCCTGATCTCTTCGTTGAGGCGTTCCAGCATGTTGGTCGACTTCAGGTGCTTGTGGTGCTGGCGCGGCAGGCGAAAGAAGGTCAGCGTGCGCTCGATGGTCTCCTCCACCCACGTCGTCAGCCGCGGATAGCGGCCCGACCATTTGGCCAGCCACGCGGCGAGATCGGCCTTGGCCTCGGCGAGATCGCGCCGGTCGTAGAGCCATCTGAGCTCCTGCAGGCAGTCGTCGCCGTGCTTGCGCGGCAGGTGATCGAGCGCGTTCCTGAGGAAGTGCACGTAGCAGCGTTGCCAGGCCGCTTCCGGAATCACCTCGCCGATCGCCGCGACCAGGCCGGCATGGTCGTCGGACACGACCAGTTCGACGCCCCTAAGACCGCGCGCCTTGAGCGCCACGAGGAAGTCCTTCCAGGCCGAGCGGCTCTCGCGATTGGCCATCTCCACGGCCAGGATCTGGCGCCGCCCGTCCCAGTCGATGCCGACCGCGATCAGCACCGCCTGGCTCATGACGATGCCGGCCTCGCGCACCTTCTCGTAGCGGGCATCGAGCACGAGGTAAGCAAAGGGCTCTTGAAGCGGGCGCTCGGCAAAGGCCTTCAGGCTTTCGTCCAGCCGTTTGTTGATGGCCGAGATCGACGAGGCCGAGAAGGCATGCCCGCACAGCTCCTCGGTGATCGCCTTGACCTTGCGGGTCGACACGCCTTGCACGTACATCTCGGCAAGCGTCGCCACCAAGGCCCGCTCGGAGCGCTGGTAGCGCTCGAACAGCTCGGTGGAGAAGCGCCCCTGCCGGTCCTGCGGAACCCGCAGCTCCAGCTTGCCGACACGGGTGACAAGCGTGCGGCCGTAATACCCAGAGCGATAGCCGAGCCGCTCCGGTGTCCGTTCGCTCTTCGAAGCGCCCAGCGCCTCGTCCATCTCGGCCTCGAGGACCTCCTGCATCACTGCGCGGATCACTTCGTGCAGCCCATCCGGGTTCGAAAGCAGAATGTCTTTGACGGCAGCTATGGCGGATTTATCTTCGATCTTGGTCATGGTGGCGTTCCTTCGCGGGAATCAGGTGACGTGAACAATCACCAGCCTGCCATGACCGCCCTCTCTCAGCGAATTTGCAGAACTCTCAGCACACTACCACGATACGCCGGCGCCAGGCACCCCCCTCTGGCCTGCCGGCCATCTCCCCCTCAAGGGGGGAGATCAGCTTTCGCCACCGCTTTCGCCAATCGCCTACGTTGCAGGAGAAGGTGGGGCGAACAACACAGCCAATCTCCCCCCAAGTGGGGGAGATGCCCGGCAGGGCAGAGGGGGGCGCTGTCCCGCCAGCCTTGCCAATTGCCACCCAACCCAAGGACCTCCCCATGCCCCGCAAACCCTCGAAAAAACCGCAACCCCCGAAACTCCCCAAGGGCGAGGCCGAGCAGGTGCGCATACGCCGCGAGATCGGCCACGACTTCGCGCTGAAGGAAGACCGCTTCGGCCGCCAGCGCCTCACCCCCGGCACGGCCGAGGCGCGCCGCGTCTACGAGGTGTCGAACGGCGGCTACACCTCCACCGGCGGCATCGTGCGCCTGCGCAATGTCGATCCGCTGGTGGGCATCACCTCGCTCTCTCGCCAGCAGCGCGAGGCCGGCCAACGCTTCCGCGACGACTTCGAGCGCTCCGCCCGCGAGGGCCTGCAGCCGCAATCCTGGAGCGAGCGCGTCGACGGCGGCCGCGTCGGCGGCGGCATCCCCGACCGCGCGCTGTCAGCCGGCCGCGCCCACGCGCAGGCCGCAGCCGCGCTTGCCCATTGGGAGGTGGCCGAGGTGGTGCGAAAAATCTGTCTCGAAGGCCAGTCGGTGAAAGCCATCGCCGAACGCAGCGACGACGGGCGCGACGTGGTGGTCAAGCTGCTGAAGGTGGGGCTGGATTTGTTGGCGGTGCATTATGGGATGATGGGGAGGAAGGCGGGGTGAGGGTCGATCGACACCACGAAATCAGCCACTTGGCGTCGCGGTGAACCAAAGTCTGAGCTGCGCGGCTGCTTCGAAGCCCCAGACTGCCTACGCCGGCGCTGCCCCTCATCCGCCTGCCGGCACCTTCTCCCCGTATAGTGACGGGGAGAAGGGGGCTCGCCGCGACGCCGGCGCCCATAGCAGCGTTGAAAATTGGCGAAAGCGGCGATGACAGCATCTTTCTCCCCGTCACTATACGGGGAGAAATGCCCGGCAGGGCAATGAGGGGCAGCGCCGGCCGATGGTCGTTGTCAGCGCGTTACAGCGCGGCGCCTCAAGCGCCTTTCTTCGGCGCCTTCGGCTCACCGTCATGTGGCTCCCACCCAAACACACTTCGCCCGCCCAGCAGATGCGACTGGTCCATCTCTCCCGCGATGATCTCCTTCAAACTCGGCCCCGTCACGTACCGCTCCATCCGGCGTGACTCCCCGTCCAGTCGCTTGAGCGCCTGCAGTTCCTCCTCCCGGCCGAGCTTCGCCTTCGCCACCGCCGATTTCAGCACCGCGATCGTCTCGTCATAGACTTTCAGCGGCACGGGGAAGGGGTGGCGGTCCTTGCCGCCGTGGGCTAGCGAAAAGCGGGCCGGGTCGGAGAAGCGGTAGGGCGCGCCGTGCACCACTTCCGAGACCATGGCCAGAGCGCGCACGGTGCGCGGGCCGACGCCAGGCACCAGGAGCAGTTCGGGGAAATCCTTGGGGCTGCTTTCGATCGCGGAGGCGATGTTGCCGTGCAGGCGGCGCATGACGATATCGCTTTCGCGCACGTCGTGATGCGCGGGCATGACGAGATTGGGCAACAGCGGCTGCGCGGCGGGCTCGGGCGCTTCGGCCGGCGGCTCCAGCACCGCGAGCTCGGTCAGGATCTTTTCCGGACTCATCGTCTTCAAAAGCTGGATTTGGCTTCCACGCGCTTTTTCCGCGCGATGGTCGGTGAGGTTGACGATTTCGCCTTGAGCTTCGCCTTCGATCGCCGAGTGCGGCTGGTCGACGAAGCTTTCCAGCCCCTCCGACAGCCAGTGGTAGCGGCGCGCCTGGCGGGCGTCGCCGTTCATGCCTTGCTGCACCACCACCCAGCGCCCGTCATCGGTGACGATGAAGCCGTGCAGATAAAGGTCGTAGCCGTCCTGCACGGCGGCGCTGTCCACCTTGGCGACGAGGCGGCTGGCGGTGGCGAGCGCCTCGCCGTCGAGGCCGATGCGGTCGCCGATGGCGACGAGCTCGCCCGGCGTCTTGCGCGAATGCGCGCCGCGCCCGCCGCAGACATGGATGCCGAGCTCGCCGGACATCGGGTTCAGCCCGCGTTTCAGCGCGCCGATGACCGAAGTGGTGATGCCGGAGGAATGCCAGTCCATGCCCATCACGGCGCCGAAGGACTGGAACCAGAAGGGATGGGCGAGGCGCCGCAAAAGCTCGTCGCGGCCGTAGTGATGGATGATGGCTTCGCACAACACCGCGCCGAGCCTGGTCATGCGCTCGCCTAGCCATTTCGGAACCCGCCCGCCATGCAGCGGCAGGTCGGCGCTGCCGCTTCGCTGCGTCACGTATCCGTCTCCGTGGATGCCGGCTTTCTAGATGGCATTTTGGCGGGGATTTGCAAGCTGGGCGCAAATCCCTCCTTGAGGGGAGATGGCCGCGAAGCGGCCAGAGGGGGTCGTCTCCCATAAGGCGCCGGCGTTGTCTTTTGTCGCGGAACGCGTTGACGCTTCACGCGCGGCGACCCCCTCTGTCGCCTTCGGCGACATCTCCCCCCTCAAGGTGGGAGATCGCCAGCGGCCCGCTGCGGCTTCTATCTAATACCTGTAATAGTACCGATGGTGGTGCCGGTAGTGGTGATGATACCGGTGGTGGTGCCTGTAATAGTAGTACCTATGGTACCGATAGTAGTGCGGATAGCGGACCACGTAGCCGGGATAATAGTCGTCGTAGTAGCGCGGGCCGTAGTAGCGGCCGCCATAGTCGCAGAACGGGCCGCCGCAGAATGGGCCGCCGTAGAACGGATAGCCGCCGAACGGTCCGAAACCGAGACCGAAACCGAAGAATCCGTGCGCATCCGCCGGCGCGACGGTTGCCGCTGCCGAGGCGATGGCGATCGCCGATGCAAGTAAGAGTTTTTTCATGGCAACCTCCTCCTGAAGGTTCACCGTGATAACGCTCAGGATTGCGAAAGGCTTCCTGCGCGCGGTTCAACCGGAAATCGGCGGCATGGGAAGACCGGCCCGGCCCAGCGCCGGCCAAGGCGAATTCCAGGAAATCCGTCTGGCGGGTTCGCGGCCGAAATCGCGTGGAAACAAATACTTGGACCGCTTCAGCGATTCAAATGCTGAACTTGTCCAAGCCCGGTTTTCGGAGGCCGTATTACCCGCATACGCGCACGCGTTCAACCACGCGGTGGTGGTGGCGCCAGTGGCTCACCCGCTCCAGCCGGCAGTGTCGGCCGTAGGCGTAGCGCGCCACGTAGCTGCCGTCATAGTCGTTGTAGGCGCGAGGGCCGTAGTCGTAATAGGGCCCGCCCCAATAGGGACCGTAGGACGGATATTCGCCGTAGCTGTCGTAGAAGTCGCCGAACGAGCCAAAACCGAAATAGCCGCCGCTGCCGAGGAACACGCGCGCCTCCGCCGGCGGGGCCATGGCCGCAGCCGCGGCGATGACGATCGTCGAAACAAGTAGAAGCTTTCTCATGACGACCTCCTCCTGAAGGTTCGTCATGACAACGCGTGCGGCGCCGAAAGGCTTCCCGTGGCAACGCTTGCACGGCAAATCAGCCCGCCGCCACGCATCCATGGCGGCCGTCGCCTGAATCCGTATGGGCGCGACGCGCTTTAAGCCGGCCGCACGGCTCAGTACCTGCAGACGCGAATTGCCTCGTAGAACCTGTGGTGCCGCCGCACATATTCGACATGGCAGCGCCTGTGGTGCCTGTAGTAGTAGTGATGCCGAACGTAGTAGTGGCGATAATAGTAATGCGGCCTGTAGCTGTAATATCCGCCATAATACGGTCTATGCATGTAGCGATCGCCGTAATAGTCGCCGTAGTAGGGGCCGTAGTCGTCATAATAGTCATTGTAATAGCCATCGCCGATGCCGATCCCGAACTCGATGCGGCCGGCATTGGCGGGAGCGGTCACGGCGGCCGCCGACGCAATGGCTATGATGGAGGCAAGCAGGAGCTTTTTCATGGCTACCTCCCTCCTTGGGGGTAGCTCATAAACGCGCCGGAGGCAGCCTATGTTCCCGATCGCTAATATTCGCCGCCCGGGTCGCCGCCCGAGACGGGCGGCGATTGATTCTGAGGGGGAGATGACCGCAAAGCGGCCGATCGTCTCGCATAAATCGCCGTCGTGTCGCAGAAAAGCCGTTGGCGCTTCACGCGCGGCGACCCCTTTGCCGCTTTCGGCGGCATCTGCCCCGCGAAGGGGGAGATCAGCTATTGCCGGTTAGTCGCAAACGCGCACTCGCTCGATCACGCGGTGGTGATGGCGCCAGTGCCTTACGTACTCGACCCGGCAATTGTCGCGATAATACCGGTGATGATAGCGAGCCACGTAACGATCGCTGGGAGCGTAGTAGTCGTCATCATAGACGGTCCGGTAATAACGGTGCGGGTAATACCCGTCGTAATAGTCTCCATAGTCGTAGCCGGGACCGACGCCGATGCCGAACTCGACACTGGCGGCGCTGGCCGGCGCGATCGCAAACGCCGAGGCGATGGCGATCATCGAAGCAAGCAGAAGCTTTTTCATCGCTGCCTCCTCTTTCGGTGGTTGCCCCTTCGACGGATAAACGGTTTCGGGACGGGCGGTGTTCCCGGGAAAATGTGGCGCCGATCTCCCCCCTTGAGGGGGAGATGGCCGTGAAACGGCCAGAGGGGGTCGTCTCACGTAGAGCGCCAACGCCCTCTGTCTCTGCAAGAAAGACGCAGGCGCTTCACGCGCGGCGACCCCCTCTGTCGCCTTCGGCGACATCTCCCCCTCAAGGGGGGAGACAGGCTCGCCCTACCTCCCCACCTTCGAAATCACCCTTTTCTCCACCTCCGGCTCCAGCGATTCCGCGAATGGCGTCGCCAGATGGTGCTGGTCGCGGAAGGCGAGCTGGCCGTCGATGAAGACGTGGCAGGTGGTGGCGTTGCAGAAACGGTCGGTGAGGTCGACGTAAGAGGCGTTGGGCACGCTGGTCACGATATCGCGCTCGACCGCTGCCATCTTGTCGTTGGCGGCATCGGCGCGGGTCTGGTCGCAGAGCGAAGGCGCCTTGTCGCGCCACAGCGCGCGCGACACGCAGGTGTCGATGTTCTCGTCGTTGAACGGCACGTCGCGGATGAAGGCGATCTTCAGCCCGGCCTTGCTCAGGCTCGTAAGCGTCGAGCGCAGGCCGGCCCGCCACACGGCGTCCGGCGTGTCCGGCTGGCCCTTGCCGGCCGCCATCTTGCGTGAGGAGGTCAGCGCCAGCTCCGAGATCACCACCAGCGAAGGCTTCGCGGCGATGATCTCCTTGATCGCCTGCTCGCGCCATTGGTCGCATTCGCGGTAGTCGCGGTTGAGCTTCGTGACGAAGTAGGAGTAGCGCGAGGGACGGCACGAGCTCTTCAGCCAGGTTTCGACGCGGTAGCCGTTCTTCTTTCCCGCCTCGATCAGCGGCGTCGACCAGTGATCGGCATGGGAATCGCCGAACAGCGCGATCATGCGCTGGCCATTGCCGAACACGCAGGGTTTCGGCGTCACCGTGTCGTAGCCCTCCACGCAGGCCTTGGCGCGCGCGGTGGCGGGTTCGGCCGCACTTGCCGCGATGCTGCGCTGCTCGGGGTTCTGGTGGCGCACCGCAAGTGCTGCATTGCCGTAGGCGGCTGCGACGCCGGTGCCGGTCAGGAGGAGGGCCGGCACCAGCGCCCGCGCCGCATTGGCCATAAGCCAGCCGTTGCGACGGATCGGATTCTCGATGAAATGGTAGCTCAGCGCCGAGAGCGCCAACGTCAGCCCGAGGCAGGCGAGGCGTTGGGCGAGCGTCAGCTCCTCCACCAGCATGCCGGCATAGACGATGACCGGCCAGTGCCAGAGATAGAGCGAATAGGAAAGTTTTCCGACCCACTGCAAGGGTGGCAGCGCCAGGGCGGCATTGACGCAACTCCAGGAAAAGTGCCCCGCGGTTTTCCGTTCGGAATTGCGTGAAAAAATGCCATCCCTGACGCCTGCCGCTCCCGCCAGCAGAAGAAGGACGGTGCCGGCCACCGGCACCAGTGCCAGGAGACCGGGGAAGGGAGCCTCCTCGCTGAAGGTGAGGTATGCGAAAGCGATCAGCGCCAGCCCGGCCAGGCTGAACGCCAGGGCGAGCCGCGGGCGCTTCTGGAGCAGCCATGCGGGCGCCATCGAGGCCAGCCCGCCGGCGGCGAACTCCCAGGCGCGCAGCGGCGAGAAGTAGAAGGCCCAGGGCTGCGACACGGTCGTCAGCCACGCGCAGACCGCGAAGGAGACGAGGCCGGCAATGCCGATTGCAAGCATGATCGTCCGCTTGCCCGGTCTCAGCCAGGCCGCCAGCATCAACAGCGCCGGCCAGGCGAGATAGAATTGCTCCTCCACCGACAGCGACCAGTAGTGGATGAAAGGATTGTTGGCGGCGTCATTGGCGAAATAGTCGAACGACCAGCGGATCAGCCACAGGTTGATGATATAGGCCGAGGCCCACATCGCGCCTTTGGAATAAAGCGCCTGCTCCTCCGGCGACAGGATGATCGCGCCCGCGGCAAGCGTCGCGGCGATGACGAAGAGCGCAACCGGCAGCAGCCTGCGCGCGCGCCGGGCATAGAAGCGCAGGAAGTCGAGCCGGCCGGTCTGCGAAATCTCGGTGGTCAGATGGCGGGTGATCAGATAGCCGGAGATGACGAAGAAGATGTCGACGCCGGCAAAGCCGCCGGGCAGCGCGGCGAGGCCGAAATGGAAGGCGACGACGCCCGCCACGGCAAGCGCTCGCAACCCCTCGATGTCTGGCCGGAAATCCGGCGATGGTGCTGACACGAAGACGAACCTCGCAACGGTCGTTCGTATCCCGCCTGGGGTCAAGCCTCGCGCCTACGGGCCTATATCGCAATGCAACAAATCTAACGCAGTGCAACATAAGGGGAGGGAGAAGAAGACGAAAAGGAGGGGCAGCGCAGCGCCAAAGCTGCCGATCTCCTCCTTGTGGGGAGATGTCCGGTCCACCCTCCGCAGCTGCAGCGGAGGACGGGCAGGACCGAGGGCTTAAGGGCGCCGCCTATCTCGTCTTCGTCATCCTAGGGCGGAGCAAGGAGCGAAGCGACGCGCGCAGACCCTAGGATCCATGCCGTGACGTTGGCCATAGAATGCAACGGTGCAGAATGGTCGCTTGCAGCAATGCCAGCTAACATCGATCCATGACCGGCTATGTCTACATGACCGCAAGCCAGAAAGGCGGCACGATCTACATCGGCGTCACCAATGACCTTGGCCGTCGCATGCCTGAGCACAAGTCCGGTCAGGGCTCGCGCTTCACCAGCCGCTACGGCGTTCAGCGATTGGTCTGGTATGAGGAATACTTCGACATCGCCGAGGCCATCCAGCGCGAGAAGACACTGAAGCGCTGTCCGCGCCAATGGAAGATTCACTTGATCGAAAAGACGAACCCAGAATGGATTGAACTCTTTCGCGGAACCGGCTGGTGAGCGTTCTGCACCGCTGCGGCGCTTGCAGGTAACGGCATGGATCCCAGGGTCTCCGCGACGGAGCTTCGCTCCTGCTTCGCCCTGGGACGAAGGAAGGGGTTGGAGTGCCCCTTTGTCCTGCCGGACATCCTCCCTACAAGGCCTTGAGGGGAGACTGGGCGCGGCGCCCGCCCGCACTCACGCCTTCTTCAAAAACTCCGTCTTCAGCACCAGGCCCTTCACCTGCTTGGTGTTGCATTCGATCTCGCCGGGATTGCCGTTGAGGCGGATGTTCTTCACCAGTGTCCCGCGCTTGATCGTCTCGGACGTGCCCTTGACCTTGAGGTCCTTGGTCAGGGTGACGGAGTCGCCATCCTTCAGCGGCGTGCCGTTGCTGTCCTTTACGATGGCGTCTGTCATGGCGGGTCTTTCATCGGTTGGGTGGCGGTGCGTCCGCCTATCGCGCCGACGACAACCTGGTCAAGCCATTCGCTCATTGATCGTCACCTCCGCCTCGATCTCGACCGGGAGATCGAAGGGTAGCGCCGCGACACCGATGGCGGTGCGAGCGTGGCGGCCGATCTCCGGCCCGAAGACCTCGAGGATGAGATCGGAAAAGCCGTTCATCACCGCCGGCGTCTGGGTAAAGCCTGGCGCCGAATTGACCATGCCGTGCACGCGGCACCAGCCGGTGATCCGGTCGAGGCTGCCGAGCTCGCGCTTCAGGCTGGCGAGCATCGACAGCCCGACCTTGCGGGCGGAGGCCCGCGCTTCTTCCGGCGACACGCTCTCGCCGACGATGCCGAACGGGCCGGCGAGCGAACCGTCCGGCTCCTGCGGTCCGTGGCCGGAGATATAGGCGCGGTCGCCGCGCACGTTCACCCAGGGAAAGGGCAGCACCATGACCGGCGGCAGTTTCAGCGGCGGCGGCAGCACGATGCCGAGCGCGGCAAGCTTTTCGTCGGCACCCGGCATGGCATGGCCTCCCTCGGAGCCTCGTCGCACGGCGCCATTGCAGCGCCCGGCCGCGACCATGCCGAGCTTTCCGGTTCGCCGTCCTTTCGTCAAGACCGCAGGAATTGACCGGATTGGAATGGCCCGCGCGGATCGCAAAGCTGCGGTCCGCGCGGGCGGGCGCCTGCCCCCGCGGCGGCGCCAAGCCCCCAACGCTCAGGCTGGCCGGGTGGCTGTTCGATTCGGCTCTTTGCCCGGCCGATCGTTTTTCCTCGCCGGTCGACCGGCGACCGCCACGCGGTCATCCGGCAACGGCTCCCTTTTTGTTTTGCGCAATTCCGAACGAAAAACCGCTGAGCACCTTCCGGTTCGCTTCTAGAAATGCAGGTCCAGCGGCGGCGGATAGGCCTGGCCCGGTTCCTTCGCCATCGTATCGGCCGAAGGCGCGATGCCGCCGGTGGCTGTCCCATCGAGCGGCCGGGCTTTCTCGGTGCTGGTCTTTGTCTCGGTCGCCAGGATTTTCGTTTTGGCTTCAGCGGCTTGCGATAGCGCGAGCGCCACAACGAGCGCGGATAGAACGATCTTCATGACAGCTTCCCCTGCACCCACCCCGAGGCGAACCTAGCGTTGGCCGCCAGGCCGCAAAGGTGGCGCGCGCGGAACGCTGTGGAATTCTCTGGATTTCCTGGAATATTAGGCCATGGAAAATCGGCCTGGCCGGGAATGGAGACTGTCTGCCGGCGTGCTAAACCACATCGATAGGGCAGCTCGGCGATTCCCGCCAAACGCCGAAATGCTCAGATGCATGTCGCCCAAAAGTGCGAAGCGGTTTTGGGAGAACGACATGCATCAAAACAGGTGCATGTCGCCCAAAAGTGCGCAGCGGTTTTGGGAGAACGACATGCATCGAAACAGGTGTATGTCGCCCAAAAGTGCGCAGCGGTTTTGCGAGAACGACATGCATCGAAACAGGGATCTGAAGCGGCGAAGCATCGAGGGGCTTGTGGCATGGCGCAGCACATCGCGCAAAAACTGAGGCTGACTTCGGCCTTGCTGGGAACGGTGACCCGCAAGGACCTTGCGGCGGCATTCCGCGCCGTCAACCCGAAGACGGCGTTCGATCTCGGCCGTGCCGACAAATGGCTGCAGGGCCGCGCGCGGCCGCGCCAGACGAGCGTCTATGACGACTGGGCGAAGCTGCTCGGGCTGGAACAGCCCGGCGCCTGGATCGCCGAGAGCGAGCTGCCGGCCTTCACCGCCGCGATCGCGGCCCGCCACGGCATCGACGGCGCCGAGCTGGAGCGTCGGGCCAGCATGCAGTTCGAGGCCTCGATGCATGACGAGCGCGGCCTCGGCTCCGGGCTTGCCGGAACCTATGCCTGTTATTCCAGCGCCTGGTCGCCCTATTATCGCGGCCAGCTCATCAAGGGCCGCCTGTCGATCGAGCCGGGGCCGGGAGCGCATGGGCTGACGGCCATCTATCGCGAGATATTGCCGACCGGTCAGTTGCAGCTCGGCGGCCCGGTCAACCCGGCAAAGCGCGGCCTCTATCTGCATCTGAAGGACGTCGGCGGCGACACCCAGTTCTTCCTCTGCCTGTTCCCGCACACGCAGCCTGTCAGCGTGCTCGGCGGCTATATGTGCGGCGCCGCCATCATCGGGCCCGAGGCGCAGCCGTCGATCACGAGGATCATCCTCGTGCGTCTGCGCGATACCGCGCCCGGAGCCGAAACATGGGGCGGATATCTGCCGGCCGGCGGCTCGATCGCCGGCGACCTGGCGGCCATCGGCATCGCCGTGGAGCATCCGGAAACGGTCGACCGGCAACTCGAGCAGTTCCTCGGCGCCGACGCGGGCGGGGGCGCCAACCAGATCCCGCCTGCCGATTTCCGGGCCATCGTCGACGTGTTCGACCGCCACTGGCTGCAGCACGCGGGCTAACGCATGTCTCCCGAAAGTGCAAACCGGTTTCGGGACAAAGACATGCGTAAGATCAAAAGCTGAAGCATGTCTCCCGAAAGTGGAAACCGGTTTCGGGACAAAGACGTGCGCAAAATCAAAACCTGCGCCCCGGCTTCGCGCCGGAACATGACGGCGAAGAGCAGGACGGCGACGATACAGGCGGCGAGGCGAACTTGACAGGCCGGCCGCATCGCGCTCACCTGCGCCGGTCGTTGACCCGCGCAGGAATGGACGATGAAGAAGACCTACGAGAAGCCCAGGCTGCAAAAGCGCGACAGGCTCTCGGCCGCGACAGCCGTCGCGCCGTCATCCGGCTTCTCGTTCTGAGGCCGCTGGGTGAAGCGGCGCTGATCGTCGTCAGGGAAGGGTGGCGCTTCGCCCTGCGGCGGCGAAGGCAAGGATGGGCGCTTAGTTTCATTGATGTGCCTGGGCTGGTCCAGCTGGCCAGGAGCGGGCGGTACACTGCGCAGGTGTCCGCCCGTCCGGCGCCGCCGCCAAGCTGCTGAAACCCCGTCCGTCCCCAACAGCAACGGTCATGGCGTGTGACCAGTGCTTGCGAAGTGCCATTGGCGGGCCTTGCTGTCAACGCCGGCCGGGGCACCCTCGCAAGGGCGCTTTTCCCGTTGTGCAGAGCCGAAACCGCGCTGCCGCGATCGCGCCATTGCGG
Source organism: Mesorhizobium sp. WSM4906 (assembly GCF_029674625.1). NCBI lineage: Bacteria > Pseudomonadati > Pseudomonadota > Alphaproteobacteria > Hyphomicrobiales > Phyllobacteriaceae > Mesorhizobium > Mesorhizobium sp. WSM4906. The sequence goes on along the minus strand of NZ_CP121355.1, from coordinate 5,120,673 downwards.
TTGCCGCAAGTCCCGGAAATGGCGGATTTCCGGGCTTTTCGGCCTTGCGGAAGGCGACGCTGCCGTTTGCCCCTATGCAGTTGAATAGGCTTGTTTTTCACCAGTCGAGGCGGTTCGGGGTTCCCCTTTTACCCCTGACTTTTTTTGGGGGCATTTCTGCAACGCAACATCGGCGCAACATCGGCGCCGAATCTCGCCCTCGACGAGGGAGACGCCATCCTGTGTGAACCGCTTCATGATCCCCTCATGCAGGCATGCTAGAAATGCGTCATCGAGTGGGGAGGGTGAGATGGGCGATCAGCTGCTCGAAATGCTTGCCAGGCGCAAGTCCTGGCTGGACAGGCTGGGGCTGGGGCTGCTCGTTTTTCTCGCGACGCTGATTGCCGGTCTCATGGGCGGCGCCAGCGCGCAGGAGGTCGAGACAGTCAGGGTGGCGACCTTCAACGCCTATCTGCTGTCGCCGATCTTCAAATGCGCCAATGCGCAATTCGCCGATTGCCTGCTGCAGATCCCCGGCGAGACCGAGAAGCAGGCCGAGCACCTCGCCGACACCATCCTGGCGGACACCTCCCGCTTCGACATCATCGCCATCAACGAGGCCTGGGACGAGGACGCCAAGCAGATCCTCATCGGCAAGCTCTCGCATGACTATCCGAACTATGTCGGCAAGATCGACGCGCCTCTGGTCAAGCTGCGGCCGCAGGCGATCCGCGACGCCATTACCAGCCTCGACCCCGCCGCGGCGGTAGCCATCTATGGCCAGCCGATCGAGAAGATCGACGGCGAGGACAGCGGACTGATGTTGTTCGCCAAGAAGGATTTCGAGTTCCTGCCGCTGCCGGACGACAGCTTCAAATGGGGCAGCGGCGACGGCGAGACGCTCGATGCGACCGGCGAGGTCGGCTTCACGCTGTACGAACATTGCGGCGGCGTCGACTGCCTGTCGGCCAAGGGCGCGGCGATCGTGCGGTTGCTGCACAAGCCGTCGCAGAGCAAATACACCGTGGTCTTCACCCACATGCAGGCCGACTATTTCGACAAGAACCCGCCCGAGCGCCATGCCGACGCCCGCGAGGCACAGTTCGCGCAGATCGAGAAGCTGATCGAGACGACGTTGTCGCCGCTGTCGGACGCGCAGCGCAGGCGCGAGCGCGTGCTCGTCATGGGCGACCTCAACATCCCGATCTTCCACGGAACCCCGACCGAATGGACCGGGCGCTTCGCCACGTCGGGCACCTACTGGACCGACGGCTATTACGACTCGTGGGCCGTGACCAATCCGGCCGATCCCGGCATCTCCAACTACATCGACGGCGAGCGCTACGACTATATCCTGGCTTCGCCCCAGCCTTACCGAAGCGGCGGCATCGAGGGGCCGATCTGCGTCCAGCACGTCACCATTCCGGTCGATTTCGTCGACCTCGAAAGCGACCACAACCTGGTCGCCGCGGATCTCAACCTCGGCAATTTCTTCTGCCATCCGGGCATCGCCTACAAGGTCAACATGACCAAGGTCGGCGTCGGCGGCAAGCCGCGCGAGGAGGAGGTCATCGATTGGCAGGACGGCCAGGACGTGACCCAGATCCGCTATCCGGGCTCGATGCAGTGGTTCCACGTCGTGAGGAGCGACGCCGGCACCTATTCGATCGGTCCCAGCACCGAGGACGTCAAGATCGACATCTTCCTGCCCGACAACATGACGACGCCGATCGCGAGCTACTATGGCAAGACCAGCAAGATCGTCGACCGCGAGCGCACCATGTACGTCCACACCTATGCGCTGCCCAGGGAGTTCTACATCCGCGCCACCGGCAAGGACCGCGCCTATACCGGCGACTATGCGTTGCTCGTGCGTCGCCACACCTGCGCGACGAAGGAAGAGGCCTGCTTGTTGCAGCCGGGCGAGGCGCCGCAAGGCGCGACGCTTTCCAAAGCCGGCGGCCTGTTCGGCACGCAAAACGAGGCCTGGTTCGCCTTCGACGTCGTCGGCCAGGCCGACAGCGGCGCCGACCAGACGGTCAAGCTGTTCGCCGAGGGCCTGCCCGATGCCGGCAACTACAAGGCCGAACTGGAAGACTTCACCAACACCAACGGCAGCGCTGCTCCCGCATTCGAGGAAAAAGGCACCGAGCGCAAGCTGAGCGACGCCATGGGCGACGGCTCGACCGGCTATATCGTCATCCGTCAGGGCACGCCGGGCGGAGCCGACGTGCCGGTCTGGGCCTTCATGGAAACCAGCGTGCGCAACCTCGAGCTCAAGGCGCTGATCTGCGAGGACGAGACCAACCCGGAACTCGGCTCGGACGACATCTACACCGAGCTTTCGATCGACAGCCGGTCCCTGCGCTTCCCTGCCTCCGGCGAGCGCGAATTCGACTGCGACGACTCCGCCGACCACAAGGACTGGGAGGCGTATTTCGGCCCGCGAAACCTCACCTTCGTCAGTCATGCGGGGATGAAGGTCATAGAAGAGGACGATTCCAGCCCCGACGACCCCAGCCGCCTCCGCGACTTCCCCGATCTCCCCATGGGAGTGACTTCGATCGATGGCGTCAGGACCCCCCTGATCTGGAATTTCGAGGGCGGCCGTTACCGGCTGAACTACGAGCTTCGGATGCGCCAGAACAAGTCGGTGAAGCCGGCGCCGTGATGTTCAGGCCTTACCTTCGAGGCCGAACTCCGCTGGATCTCGTTCCAGCTTCACGATGGCGCGCGCCAGCGCCGGTTCGATGATTTCGCGGGCGCGTTCATCGACCTCCGACAGGCTCCTGCGGATGGCTTCCTTCCAGGCGGGGCCGCGCTCATAGGCCTCCATGAACGCATCGGCGAGGTCTTCGGACTGCCGCTGCTCGATCATGGCTTGCATGATGGCGGCGGCCTGCGCCTTGTCCTTGCGGCTTTTGGCCGTGCCGTCATTGTCCGTTCGACGGCGGCTGGCGACGATGAGCTTGTGGGTGGCAAACCGTTCCGGCGAAGGCACGGTCACCGGCACGCCGGCCCCATGAAGCAGAACGGCGCGGATCGGATTGTAGATCAGGAAATCGAGAAACCGCAGCGGTTGCGCGGAAGCGCCGCCAAGCGCGGGCATAGGAGCAGGGTGCCCCTCATAATCGGCCGAACCGGTATTGGGCGTGAGGAACTCGACCCTGTATCCGGAACGGGACGAAAATTGCGTGGAGAGACGACCGTCGGCGGGGTGCGGAACCTCGCGGAACGTCGGATCGACGCTCTTCAACGTATCGAGCACAGGCGGCATCTTGTCGTCGACCGCTACCGAGATTGAGTGAAATTGCGCAAAATCGGCGTCGCTCGTCACCATGGACGTGCTGGGCAGGCGGATGCCAAGAACGGCCGGATAGCATTGATAGGCGACGGTGCCGACCAGGACGCCACGAAGCCGGAAGAAGCCGGCTTCGGCCAGCGCCTGGATGATGTCGCCGGTCTTGCCCTCCGGCCGCGGCAGGTGGGCTTCGCGAACCAGCGTCGAGACCAGCTTGCGGCGTTCCCTTATATCGGCCTTCAGATCCTTGAAGTTTTCGACCCGTTTGGTGATCTCGGGATCGTCGACGGGGCCGATATAGGTGCGTGTCTTGCCGCCATTGGCATCCGGCAGGTCGAGATACCAGTAACGCCGCCCCTTGACTTCGGCAGCGACAAAGCGACCGCCGACGCTGAACTCGCTGGAGAAGGATGCATCCAGAGACCGTTGCGCGAGCTCGGAATAGAGCGTCTGGTAGGGATGGGGTATCTGTTGCATGTTATTACCGCTTTCGCGGAAACGGTAATAACATGGGTTGGTTACGATTGCTATAATGCGCGACCCGGAACGCCCGTCTCAGTCGGCGCGGCGTGCGCGTCCCGCTTGTTACCGTTTTTGCGAATGCGGTAATAACCGTGTGCAAGCGCACCAGCGCGGTCCTGCCCGTCCTCCGCAGCTGCCGCGGAGCGTGGACCGGACATCTCCCAACAAACGGGAATTGGCGGTTCCACCGCCTCGCCTTCCTATCGCCCGCCGCACACCTCACGCACCAGTCCCCGCAGCCAGCGATGCGCGGGGTCGGCGTCGAGGCGCGGGTGCCACAGGAGCGAGATGGTGAGTTCGGCGAGCTTCACCGGCAGCGTGAAGGTGAACAGGCCTTCGCGCAGCTTGCCCGTATAGCGCTCGGGCACGGTGGCGATGAGGTCGGAGCCGCGCGCCAGCGCCAGCGCTTCCGCAAAGCCGCCGACCACGGTCGCGATCGTGCGCGTCAGCCCGGCGAGCTCCAGCGCATCGTCCACCGGCCCGCGGTCGAGGCCGCGCCTCGAGATCAATATGTGGCGGCCGGCGGCGAAACGGGCGGCGGTGATCTTGCCTTCGCTCAAAGGATGGCCCATCCGCGCCACGCCGACGAAACGGTCGCGGAATAGCGCCTGTGCCCGCACTTCCGGGCCGGTCGAGCCGCCGACCACGCCGGTCTCCAGATCGACGCTGCCCTCGCGCATCGGCGCGCTGTCCTTGTCCGGCTTCGGCACGAAGCGCAGCTGCACGCCCGGCGCTTCTTCCGCCACCCGGGCAATCAGCGCCGGGCCGAAATTCTCCACGAAACCGTCGCTGTTGCGCAGCGTGAAGCTGCGCGCAAGCCGCTTGAGGTCGAGCTTCTCGGCTGGACGCAGCACCGCTTCCGCTTCCTTCACCAGCCGGCCGACATCCGCGCCGAGCTCGATGGCGCGCGGCGTCGGCGCTAGGCCGCGCCCGGCGCGCACCAGAAGCGGATCGCCCGTCGCCTCGCGCAGTCTGGCCAGCGCCCGGCTCATTGCCGAAGGGCTGAGCCTCAGCCGGCGCGCGGCTTTCGCGACGCTGCCTTCGGCAAGCAGCACATCCAGCGTGACGATGAGGTTGAGATCGGGTCGCGACATGGCGCGACCATAGCATGGTTGCGGCGCGATGACATGGCGTCGCATGCACTGTTCGAGTGCAAATGATGCGCATTCCGCCATATCGGCCGCGCGCCTATCTTCCCGGCAAGTTCCACCTGAGCCAGAGAAGAACCATGACCGACATCGCCGATTCGCGCGCCGTACCTAGAAGCCGTTCGACGACCGGCGCGCTGGCCAGCCTGTCACTGGCCATGCTCTTGTCCTCGCTCAGCACCTCGATCGCCAATGTCGCGCTGCCGACGCTGAGCACGGCCTTCGCTGCCTCCTTCCCGGCAGTGCAGTGGGTGGTGCTCGCTTATCTGCTTGCCATCACCGCGCTCATCGTCAGCGTCGGGCGGCTGGGCGATCTCGTCGGCCGCCGGCTGCTGCTGATCGCCGGCCTCGGCCTGTTCAGCGCCGCCTCGCTTGCCGCGGCGCTCGCGCCGACCCTGCCGCTGCTGATCGCCGCCCGCGCCGTGCAAGGCCTGGGTGCAGCGGTGATGATGGCGCTAACCATTGCCTTTGTCGGCGAGACGGTGCCGAAGGAGCGCACCGGCAGCGCCATGGGCCTGCTCGGCACCATGTCGGCGATCGGCACGGCGCTCGGGCCGTCGCTCGGCGGCGTGCTGATCGCCTCGGTGGGCTGGCGCGCGATCTTCCTCGTCAGCGCGGCGCTTGGCGTCGCGGCCATGCTTGCCGCCCAACGCTTCCTGCCCATGGGCGGGGTGACGGAAGATCGAGGCGCGAGGGGGGAAGGCGCACGCTTCGATACGGTCGGCACGATCCTGCTTGCGCTGACGCTTGCCGCCTACGCTTTGGCGATGACCACCGGGCGCGGCCATTTCGGCGGCCTGAACGTCGCGCTGCTCGCCGCTGCCGTTCTCGGCGCCGGCCTGTTCCTCTATGCCGAGGGCAAGGTGGCTTCGCCTCTGGTGAAGCTCGCGCTGTTCCGCGACCCGGTGCTGGCGCCGAGCCTCGCCATGAACGTGCTGGTCTCCACCGTCATGATGGCCACGCTTGTCGTCGGGCCCTTCTTTCTGTCGCGCGGATTGGGCCTGAGCGAAGCGGTGACCGGCGCTGTGCTGTCGATCGGCCCGGTCGTCTCGGCGCTGTGCGGCGTGGTCGCCGGCCGCGCCGTCGATCGCCTCGGCGCATCCGCCATGGTCGTCGCCGGGCTGGCGCTGATGGCCGCCGGCTGCGTCGCGCTCGCCGTGCTGCCCGGGTTGTTCGGCGTCGCCGGCTACGCAGCGGCGATCGTCGTGCTGACGCCCGGCTATCAGCTCTTCCAGGCAGCGAACAACACCGCCGTCATGGCCGATGTCGACGGCAACGAGCGCGGCGTGGTGTCGGGCATGCTCAGCCTGTCGCGCAATCTCGGCTTGGTCACCGGCACGGCGGTGATGGGCGCGCTGTTCGCCTTCGCGGTAGGGACGAGGGACATGGCCGTTGCGGCGCCGGAAGCGGTCGCTGGCGGGATGAGGGTTACGTTCGCCGTCGCGGCGGTGTTGGTTGTGGTGGCGGTGGTAATTGCGGTGGGTGGTGCGCGTAATCTCCCCCCTCGAGGGGGAGATGGCCGGCAGGCCAGAGGGGGTCGTCTCACGTAGAGCACCAACGCCGGCCGGCGTCGCGAAGGGCGCCGGCGCTCCACGCGAAGCGACCCCCTCTGTCGCCTTCGGCGACATCTCCCCCTCGAGGGGGGAGATTAGTGCCCCGCCAATGTAACCCATCCCACATTCCCCGCGCCCGTCTTGCCGTATCGGCTTCCGTAAATTAGCCGATTTTGATATTGCGGTGTGGTCTTCTCCCGCCGCGGGAAGCCAGGGGGTAAATGGCAGTGGAAGGGTGCCCGGCCGCATGACTGTCGGTCCGCATAGCGGGCCGCTGAACCTGTGCGTGCTCGGCGATTTCCAGGTGACCCGCGAGGGCGCGCTGCTCGACCTGCCGCCCTCGCGCAAGACGAGGGCCTTGCTCGCCTATCTCGCCGTCACCGGCAAGGCGCACCAGCGCGAGCGGCTTTGCGAAATCTTCTGGGACATTCCCGACGATCCGCGCGGCGCCTTGCGCTGGAGCCTGTCCAAGATCCGCCAGGTGCTGGGCGAGGACGAATGCGCTTTGGTCGCCGACCGCAACAGCGTCGCGCTGAAGGTCGCGACGGATTATGCCCGGCTGCTGCCGCTGGTGAAGGGCGATCTTTCCCTGGCGTCGACGGAGGAGCTCGAGGCTGTCGCCGGCTCGATCCGTGGCGATTTCCTCGCCGATCTCTCGCTCGATCGCTGCTTCGAATACGAGGCCTGGCGCGCCGGCGTCGCCAGCGAGGTCGAGATCGCCGAGCTCGGTATTTTGCGCGAACTGGTCGGGCGTCTGGCCGGCGAGCCGAGGCGGGCGCTGCCGCTTGCCCGGCGCTTGGCGCGGCTGCTGCCGGAGGATGTCGGCCTGGCCGAAGAGATCGAGGCGCTGGAGGAGAAGGTGAGGGCGGCGGCCGCCCAGCCGACGGCACGCTCTGCCGAACCCAGCGCGAATGCCGCACCGCCGCAATCGGCTTCGCCCGGAAAAAGCGCGGCGGCCGCGCAGGATCCCGGCCGCGCCGTCCATTTCTGCCGCGCTGTCGACGGCACGAGGCTTGCTTTCGCCAAGACCGGCAGCGGCCCGCCCATCCTTCGCGCCGCGCATTGGATGTCGCATCTCACCTTCGACTGGGACAGCCCGATCTGGCGGCACTGGATGAAGGAACTGTCGCGCGAGAACCAGCTGGTGCGCTACGACGAGCGCTGCAACGGCCTGTCGCAGCGCCACGTGGTCGACGTCTCGTTCGAAACCATGGTGTCGGATCTCGAATGCGTGGTCGAGGCGGCGGGGTTGGGTCGCTTCACGCTTCTCGGCCTCTCGCAAAGCTGCGCGGTTTCGATCGCCTATGCCATACGCCACCCCGAGAAGGTCTCGGGCATGATCCTCTACGGCGGCTATGTCAAAGGCTGGCGGGCGCGCGGCGACGCCGGCGAGATCGCCACGCGCGAGGCCGTGGCGACGCTGATGCGCGAGAGCTGGGGCAAGTCGAATCCGATGTTCCGCCAGGCCTTCTGCTCCATGTTCATCCCCGGCGCCACGCACGAGCATTTCGCCTGGATGGACGATCTGATGCTCCGCACCGTGTCGCCGGACGACGCCTGGCGCCTGCAGAGCGCCTTCTCGGTGGTCGATGTCAGCGACCTCCTGGAAAAAGTGCGGGTGCCGACGCTGGTGCTGCACGCGCGGGAAGACAATGTCGCCCCGGTCGAATCCGGGCGCACCATGGCGGCGGGCATTCCCGGCGCGCGCTTCTTCGAGCTGGAAAGCCAGAACCACATCCTGCTCGAGGGCGAGCCGGCCTTCGACCAGTTCATCGGCCACGTCCGCGCTTTTGTCGCCGAGACAGCTGGATCGTAAGGCCCCTGGGGTAGTTGTCCAGCCGCCGCTCATGGAACCATACTAATCAGCGGGCGTTCACTTATTGCGTTTATTTCGGATATTGCGGATAATGGCACAAAACTATCCGACGCCGATAAGGACATGGATCAATGACCAAGCTGCTCGGACGACCGATCATGCCATCGGTGGACGATGCCGAACTCGCTGCCCAGGCCAGCCGGATGCTTTCGCGCACCAAGCGCGACGGTGCCGAATTGAAGGTTCAAGTGGGTAAGGAAACTTTGCGCCTGCCAAAGAGCGTGGGCGACCTGCTTTACCGTCTTCTGACCGAAATGGGCCAGGGAAACGCGGTGACGGTGATCCCGATCCATGCCGAGCTTACGACTCAGGAGGCGGCGGACTACCTCAATGTATCGCGCCCGTATCTCATCCGACTGCTGGAGGAGGGCAGGCTGCCTTTCACCATGGTTGGAACGCATCGGCGCGTGAAGTTCTCCGATCTGGCGGCATATCGAAACAGCGAGGAGGAAGAGCGCAAGAAGGTTATGGAGGAGCTGGCCGCCCAGGCCCAGGAATTGGGGATGGGCTATTAAGACCTCTTCCCACACCGCGGTTTTGGACGCCTGCGTTCTTTATCCGGCCTCTGCCGAAAACGGTTGGCCATCTGCGCGCCTATGCTGGAGTAATCTAGTCCAGGCAGGAGAGCTTGGCGGCAAGCATTTGTCCTTCCGCGATCACGCAATTTTCCTCGCGACGCGCGAAGCCTATCTTTGACGGTGGCGGTGCCCATTCCGCCTTCGGCCGGTGCCTCAGCTACCCCAACGCCCCCCACCCACTGCGGCGCCGGCCTCATTCTCGGCAAGCTGCCGAAAGCGACGCCTGCCATGCACAGTCTCCAGCCCGGCTCCCCGCAATGAGCGGTGAGCCGGGCTGAGGCTCGATACTCTCATGTTCACCGTTTGCCGCCCGCCATCTTCGCCGCATCGGCCAGGCGCCGGAGCGAAAGCATCGAGATCGCGCCGATGAGTGGGCCAGGCGCCAGCATGAGGAATGCCCAGCGCCAGCCGAGCAGGTCCGCCGCATGCGGCAGCAGCCAGATCGCCAACACCGTCAGTCCGAAACCCAGCCCAAGTTGCACCGATAGCGCCGTGCCGACGAAACGGCTGTCGGCAAGCTCGGTGACCGCGGCCGAGAATTGCGCGGAATCGCCGATCACAGAAATACCCCAGACGAAGATCACCAGCCCCAACAGCCAGAGCGGTCCGTCGAAGACGAAGCCGATCGTCAGCGCGCAGAGGCCGGACACCATCATCATGCCGGCGGTAGTGAGGCTGCGCCCGATGCGATCGGAAAGCGCGCCGCCAACCAGGCAGCCGCCGGCGCCGGCGGCGATGGCGAGGAATGTCAGCAGCGAGGCGAGCGCCGGGGAAGGGCGCTGCTGCGCCTCGAGCGCGGCGCGCACATAGGCGATCAGCCAGGCCCACATGGCGTAGAGCTCCCACATGTGGCCGAGATAGCCGATATTGGCCAGCATCAGCGCCCGGTCGCGGAAGATCGCGCCGATCCGGCGCGGCTCGAAGACGGCCTTGCCGAAAGGATGGGGCCCTTCACCGGCGAACCAGAACAGCATCGAACCGATCAGGGCGGCCACGGTCGCGCCCAGCACCACGAGCTGCCAGTCGAGCGAGCCGGCGAGCGCCCGGAACAGATGCGGCAGCGAGGAGCCGAGCGTCAGCGCGCCGATCAGCGCGCCGAGCGCCAGCCCTCGGCCGCGCACGAACCACGTGGACACGAGCTTCAAGGCCGGCGGATAGACGCCGGCCAGCGCGATGCCGGTCACGATGCGTGCGGCAACGACGCCGCCCGGCGCCGGCTGCAAGAGGAGCACGGCATTGGCCATCGCCGCCACGAGCGCCGAGATCGCCATCAGCCGGTTGAGCCTGACGATGTCGGGCAAGTTGACCAGGCCGGCGGCCAGCGCGCCGGCGACGAAGCCGATCTGCACGCCGTTGGTCAGCCAGATGTCGATCGGTCCGGACAGGCGCCATGCCGCCTTGAGCTCGGCCGTGATCGCCGTCGCCGAGAACCAGGTGGTCAGCGACAGCACGACGGCCAGGCAAAGCAGTCCGAGCACCCTCCAGCGGCGCATATCCTCGGGAATGTCGGCCGATGCGATCTCGGTGCGCCGGAGCGTCGTTGCCCAGAGTGTCATCGCAAAGGCTCAGCCATTGGCGAGCGGCACGGTGAACACCGTCGCGGTGCCGGTGAGGCAGACGTCGCCCGCCTCGTTGCGCACCGATGTCTCCAGCTTCGTGATCGGCTTGTCGGCGCGCACGTCCTTGACCTCGACGCGGCCGGTGATCAATTCGCCGACGCCGACCGCCTTGACGAATTTCCACGAGACCTCGAGGAACACCGAACCCGGGCCGGGAAGGTCCTCCGCCACCACCGCGTTGAGGATGCCCGAGGTGACGCCGCCCTGAACGATCAGCTTGCCGAACACCGAAGCCTCGGCGAGCCGCTTGTCATAGTGCAGCGGGTTGCGGTCGCCGGTCATGTCGGCGAACGCGTCGATATCCTCGGGCCGCGTGCGCCGCGAGCGCTCGGCGACGGCGCCCACTTGCGGCCGCCCGTTGATGACGCCGATCCAGCCGTCCCTCATCAGATGCACAGTCATGGTCTTGCTCCGGTTCGGTTGCGATAGAGGCTCGAGGCGCTGGTGGCGCCGGGGTGTGGCTCGTCCTGGTTCGCCGGCGCCGGATGGCTCGTCGGCTGGCAAGCGACCGGCCTGGGGCGGTGAACCGGCGTCGCCTGTCCGGCCAGCGCCTGGACCTCGGCCTTGAGCACGGCGCTGAAGCGGCGATGCCGCTCGCCGAGATCGGCCAGCGACCAGTCGAAACCGGCAATGGCGTCCGTGGTGTCGAGGATCTGGTGGGCGAAGCGGTCGCGCTCCTGCTGCCAGGCCGCGAAGGCTGCTTCCGATCCGTCGAGGATCGCCCGCGCAAGGGTCTCGGCATCGCGCAGGGCGTCGGCAATGCCGTGCGAGGTGATCGGGTCGCGGAAGAAGCCGGCGTCGCCGACCAGCGCCCAGCCCGGGCCATGGGCCTGGCGGATGTAGCCCGGCACGCCGCGGAAGGCCTGCAGGCGGACGTCCTTCGGCGCCCGGCTCGCCTGTTCGGCCAGCGCCGGCGAAAGCGCCTCCAGCACCTCCATGCGGGCGCGGCCATGGCCGACGCGGAAGCGCTGGTCGAAGATACGTGTCGGCACCGAGGCGACGATGCAGGCAAGCCCGTTATTGGTGGGAATAAGGGATCCGGCGACCCCGTCGCGAAAATACCAATGGTAGCCGGCGCCTGGCTCGACGGGCGCGTAGCCATAGACATGGGCGGCCGAAACCGTGCCGCTTCTGAGCATCTGCGCGCCGCAGCATTTGGCCACCAGCGAGCCGATGCCGTCGGCGCCGATGACGATGTCGGCGCTCACCCGCAGGGCGGCGCGGCCGGCGCCGCGGATCTCGACGCCGCGCACGCGCCCGCGTGTGTCGGCAAACAGGTCGCCGACCGCCATGTCGTGCAGGAACTCGGCGCCGGCCTTGCGCGCGGCGCCGACGAGGGTGCGGTCGAGCACGGTGCGCCGTGGCGCGATCAGCCCGGGAAGGTCGGGCCCGGCATTGAGCGGGATGGTGATCTCGTCATCGCCATAGTGGAACGTCGTCGCCTCGATCAGCGGCGTGCCGGCCTTGCGCAGCGGCTGGAGCAGGCCCCAGCGCGACAGCTGCAGCACGGCGGGCCGCATCAGCGCATGCGTCGACAGCGTGTCGGAGCCGTACGACCTGCGTTCGATCGCCAGCACTTTCAGGCCGGCGCGGGCAAGCAGCAGGGCCGTCGAGGCGCCGGCGCAGCGCGCGCCGACGATGATGGCGTCGTAATGGCCGCGCCTGGGCACGGGCGGAAGCGAACGGATCGGGGTTGTCGGCATCGACATTGTCCTCAGGCGGCTTGGCGGCCGTCGCGGCCGAGATAGAGGGAGATCTCGGCGGCGATCGCCTGCGCGTCCGCGCCGACGCCGCCGATGAAGTTGGAATCGCGCTTGCGCAGGAAGCGGAAACCGAGCGCGTAGAGGCCGGGAACGCTTGTGACGCCGCCCTGATGCGCGATCTCGCCATCGGCGCCGAGCGCGAGCGGCTCCAGCCAGCCGAAGGAGCGGGAATAGCCGGTCGCCCAGATGATCGTCCGGATCGATCCGTCCGTCAGCGAAAGCCGCTCAGGGCTGGTCGAAGGCACCGTCACCGGTTCGCGCCGGCTTGCTCGCGGATCGCCGGCGAAGCGGTCGATCTCGGCCAGCAAACGAGCCTGTTTCGCCTCCGCCGCCGCGATCTGCGCGGCGAGATCGTCGGCGAAGACGATCTCGCGATCGGCAAGGCCGCGCACCCGCCCGGTCAGCTCGACGCCCAGCGCCTGTAGCGTGGCGAGATCGACATCGGCCTTGTCCGGCCGCCCGGCGAGCTGCAGCGACGGTTGGCGCCTGGCGCTTTCGGGGTTGGCGAGTGCGTCGAGCGGTTGCGCCATGAAACCCATCCGGCAGAGCCAGAAGAAGATGTCCTTGCCGCGCCAGCGCCTCGGCAGGCGCGTGTGCTTGCCGACGGACAGCGTCACGCGCCGGCCGGCGCGGGCAAGCTCGTCGGCGATCTGCACGCCGGAGGATGACGCGCCGACGATCAGCACCCCGCCAGGGGGCAACTCGCCGGTAGAGCGATACTGCGAAGCGTGGATGGTCAGCGGTCGGCCCCTGGTCTCGGACACAAAGGGGATCGCCGGTCGGTCGCAATGGCCGGTGGCCACCACGACGGCCTTGGCCGACCAGGCGCCGGTGCTGGTGTCGAGCACGAAGCCGCCGCCGATCCGCCTTGACGAGAGAACCTCGACGCAGCATTCGACCGGCGCCTGCCAGCGTCCTGCATAGGCCTCCAGGCTAGCCACGAAGGCGCTTTTGTCCATGAAGCCGTCGGGATCGGCGCCTTCATAGGGCAAGCCGGGCAACGCGTTCAGCCAGTTGGGTGTCAAGAGCCTGAGCGTGCGCCAGCTCTGCGAGCGCCAGCGTTCGCCGATGCGGCCGCGCTCCAGAACCGCATGCTCGATGCCGATCCGGCCGAGGCAATGGCTGAGCGCAAGGCCGGCCTGGCCCGCGCCGACGATGACGACGTCAGCCCGTTTCATGGTTCCTGTCCGTTGGCTTTGAGGGAGACGGCCGTGTGCAAACCGTCTCCCCGGCGGGTCATTGGATTGTCGGGATCACTGGATGGTCTTGATCCCGACCGTGACCGGCACGCCCTTGGTCAGCACGTCGTAGACCGCCGAGCGGGCGCGGGCCTGTTCGACGAGCTGGGTCAGCTTCTCGGCCGGCGCGTTGCCTTCGACCTCGAACGATACCTGGATGTTCTGGAAGCCGTTGCGCACCTCGTCGGAGATGCCGAGGATGCCGCGCAGGTCGATGTCGCCGTCGACCGAGCACTTGACCCGGGTGAGCTTGATGCCGCGCGCGGCCGCGATGTTGGCGACGCCCGACATCAGGCAGCTCGCCAGCGCATGCAGCACCCATTCGACCGGGGTCGGCGCATTGTCGGCGCCGCACAGGATCGCCGGATGGTCGCTGTCGGCATAATAGGGCTTCTCGTGCTTCTGCTCCTGGCCGGCGCCGTAGAAGCCGTGCATGACGCTCTTGCTGTGCGTGCCCTCGATCCACTCGTTGTGGGCGCGGAACTGGAACTTCGCCAGCTCCGGCTGGTCCGCCACGAAATTGATCGTCGCGATCAGGTTGGGCGTGTCGACGCCGTTGAGCGGAAGTCGTGCAGGCTTGGTGTTGGGTTGCATCTTTTCTACTCCGAAGGTTGTTTGCGGCTTGGTTGCCGTGACGGCATTCCTTTGGCGGTCGAGCGTTTGAGCGAGAGTGGGTGCGAGCGTGGAATTTTTGATACGCCCACCGTGGAAATTGCATTGGGCGTTTCATTTGGGACGCGCGCCCGCCGCACGATCCCAACGCCGGAGACGCCGGTCGCCAGGGGCATGGCCAAACGCGAAAACCCCGGCGACGCCAGGGTTTTTGAAGAGGGTTTTTGAAGGGCCTTCAAGCATTCCGGCCGCCGAAGCGGCGATGCTTCAGCGGTCCATCCTATCCGTATCGGAGGGCGCAAGGCGCACGCAGGTATAATACTCGATCTGCGAGCGGCTGATGCCGATGTCCTTCAGCAGGAAATCCGGCATCGCCTGCAGCGCGGCACGTTCATTGCGCATCTTGATGGCGCGATAGGCCAGGCTGAGTGTGCGTCGGGCAAAGCCGGACAGGCCGAAGCCCGCCCGGCCGGTTTCGATGGTGGCTCGGTCCAAAGCCGTCATTGTCGTCTCCATGGGTTGCGGGCGCGTTCGTTCGCGCGGTCGACGGGGACAATGCAGGATGGGCGAGGGAGCCAGCGTTGGAGCCTGCGTCGAAATTGCCGTGGAATCGTTGGGGCGCGAAGGCGGGCGAGCGCGCAATCTCCCCCCTCGAGGGGGAGATGGCCGGCAGGCCAGAGGGGGTCGTCTCACATCAAGCGCCGACGCGTTGCGAACGCAAGAAGAGGTTGGCGCTCCACGCGCGGCGACCCCCTCTGTCGCCTTCGGCGACATCTCCCCCCCTTGGGGGTGTATGGACTGGGGACATCGCGAACAGGTGTGCGAAGACATCGCGAACAGTTTCGTGCGTTTTGCGCGGGGAGGTTCGTGGTGCCATTCGAGGCCAGGAGCGTGATGAGCCAGAAGGAAGAGTTTGTAAGACTGGCGCTGGCGCCAGGGGCGAATGTGAGCGCGCTGTGCCGTCGCTTCGGGATCGGACGAACCTGCGGGCACAAATTGATCGCGCGGTTTGGTGCGGAAGGCGTAGCCGGGCTGGCGGAGCGTTCGCGGCGGCCAAAGTCGAGCCCGCGGCGCAGCCCGCCGTCGCTGGAAGCAGCGGTTGTGTCGCTGCGGAAGGAATGCCCGGCCTGGGGTGGGCGCAAGATCGCTGGCGTGCTCGAGCGCGACGGCATCGGCGCCATTGCTCCTTCGACGGTGAGCGGCATCTTGCGGCGCAACGGCGTCGAGCTGGGTGCGTTGGGCGGCGGCGCTCAGCCCTTCATCCGCTTCGAGCACGAAGCCCCCAACGATCTGTGGCAGATGGACTTCAAGGGCCATGTGCCACTGCGCCAGGGACGGCTGCATCCGCTCACCGTGCTCGACGACCATTCGCGCTTCTCGCTGGCCCTGGAGGCCTGCTCCGACGAGACGACCGAGACCGTCAAGGCGCGGCTGATCACGGCGTTCCGGCGCTATGGCCTGCCGTGGCGCATCGCCATCGACAACGGCCCGCCCTGGGGCGACGGCGGCCGCAACAACCTCACCGTGCTCGGCGTCTGGCTGATCGAGGTGGGCGTGGCCATCAGTCATTCCCGGCCCTACCATCCCCAGACGCTGGGCAAGGACGAGCGCTTCCACCGCTCCCTCAAGGCCGAGGCGCTGCAGGGGCCGCCCTTCGAGAGCCTCCAGCACGCCCAGAGCGCCTTCGACAGCTGGCGCCATCTCTACAACACCAAGCGCCCGCACGACGGCCTTGCCGGCGCTGTGCCGCTCGACCGCTACCGGCCCTCCGGCCGCGACTTCTGCGAGACCGTGGCGCCCTTCGACTACGCCGCCGGCGACCTCCTGCGCAAAATCCAGCAGAAGGGAGCGACCTCGCTGTTCGGGCGTGCCTTCAAGATCTGCAACGCCGTCGCCGGCAAGGTCGTCGCCTTCAGGCCGACCGAAATCGACGGCGTCTTCGATGTCTTCTTCCGACACCAGAAGATCCAAACCATCGACCTCAACCAGTTCCAGCGCTAGCATGGGAAACTGTTCGCGATGTCTTCGCACACCTGTTCGCGATGTCCCCAGTCCATACAGGGGGGAGATCAGCGGCTCATTGGACTTGGCCCGCTACAACCCCATATTGAATCCAAGGAGCTTTGAGCGTGAGACTCGCGCGGGTGGCCCTTTTGGCAGCGGCCTTCGTGGCTGCCGCGGTCCTTTTCCCCTTCTCCTCGGCCGGAATGGCGGCGGCGAGGGTTGCTCTCAGCATCTCGATCGACGGCGCCATCGGTCCGGCGAGCGCCCGCCAGTTGAAGGAAGCGCTCAAGGCCGCTGCCGCGCGCAACGCCGCGGTTCTCATCCTTCAGCTCGACACTCCGGGCGGCCTGGTCACCTCGATGCGCGAGATGATCGCCGATATCCTGGCCTCTCCCGTTCCCGTCATCGGTTACGTCGCGCCGGCCGGCGGCCACGCGGCGAGCGCCGGAACCTACATCCTCTACGCCACCCATGTCGCGGCGATGGCGCCCGGCACCAATCTGGGCGCGGCGACGCCGGTCGAGATCGGCGGGCTGCCTTCGCTTCCGGGCGGCGAGAAGGACGACAAGGGCACCGGGCAGCCATCCGGCGACCCGATGATGGCCAAGGTGACCAATGACGCGGTGGCGCTGACCCGCTCGCTCGCCGAGCTGCGCAACCGCAATGGCGACTGGGGCGAGAAGGCCGTGCGCCAGGCGGCGAGCCTTTCGGCGAGCGCTGCGCTGCAGGAACATGTCATCGACTTCGTCGCCCGCGACACGGCCGAGCTCTTGCAGCTGGCCGACGGTCGCACCGTCGAGGTGGCCGGCAAGAAGCAGGTGCTGGCGACGAAGGGGCTGGCCGTCGAGGTCCTGGATCCAGGCTGGTTCATCCGGCTTCTCGCCGTCATCACCGACCCGAACGTCGCCGTCATCCTGATGCTGCTCGGCTTCTATGGCCTCGTCTTCGAGGTGACGAGCCCCGGCGCGGTGGCGCCCGGCGTCATCGGCGCCACCTGCCTCGTGCTCGCCCTCTACGCGCTCGATCTCTTGCCGATCAACTATGCCGGGCTCGCCCTGATGCTGCTCGGCGTCGGCTTCCTCATCGTCGAGGCTTTCAATCCGACGGTGGTGCTCGGGGTCGGAGGCGCGGCCGCCTTCCTGCTCGGCGCGGCCATGCTGCTCAAGGTCGAGGGGCCGGGCTTCGCCATATCCTGGGCGATCATCGGTCCCGCCGCCGCGCTGACGCTCGGGCTCGCGCTGCTGGCCGGGAGCTATCTCTGGGCGGCGCGGCGCAATCCGCCGCGCATCGGCGGCGAGGCGATGCGCGGCCTGCCCGTGCAGATTCTCGACTGGGAAGGCGGCGAGGGCCATGTGCTGGCGCTCGGCGAACGCTGGCGGGCGAAAGCCGACGAGCCGATCGCGCCGGGAGATCGCGCGGAGGTGACTGGCGTCAGCGATCTCGTGCTGACGGTGCGGCGGCGTGGTGCAGGAAGCAACGGGCCGGGAAACGACGGAGCAAAACAATGACAGTCGGTTATGTCGCCTATCTGATCCTCGCGCTGCTGGTGATCATGTTCCTGTCGGCGGCCATCCGCATCCTCAGGGAATACGAGCGCGGCGTGGTCTTCACGCTTGGCCGCTTCACCGGCGTCAAGGGACCGGGCCTCATCATCCTCGTTCCCTTCATCCAGCAGATGGTCAGGGTGGACCTGCGCGTGGTCGTGCAGGACGTGCCGCCGCAGGACGTCATCTCGCGCGACAACGTCTCGGTGAAGGTCAACGCGGTGCTCTATTTCCGCATCGTCGACGCCGAGCGGGCGATCATCCAGGTCGAGGATTTCATGACCGCCACCAACCAGCTTGCACAAACCACGCTGCGCTCGGTGCTCGGCAAGCACGAGCTCGACGAGATGCTGGCCGAGCGCGACAGGCTCAACAGCGACATCCAGGAGATCCTCGACCAGCGCACCGACGCCTGGGGCATCAAGGTCTCCAATGTCGAGATCAAGCATGTCGACCTGAACGAGAGCATGATCCGCGCCATCGCCAAGCAGGCCGAGGCGGAACGGCTGCGGCGCGCCAAGGTGATCAACGCCGACGGCGAGCAGCAGGCCGCGGCGAAGCTCGTCGAGGCCGGCAAGATGCTGGCCGAGGAGCCGCAGGCCATGCAGCTGCGCTATTTCGAGGCCCTGCACGACATCGCCGGCGAACGCTCCTCCACGGTGGTCTTCCCGCTGCCGGTGGATTTGCTGCGGCAGTTCCTGAAGCCGGGGGAGGGAGCGGGTAATCTCCCCCTCAAGGAGGGAGATTAATCCGCCTCGCCGCCTGAACCTTTCCCGCACTCGGCCAGCACCTTGCCGATCGCGGCGCCGGAGCCTTTCAGCGGAAAGCTCGCCGCGCCGTATTTGCCGGAGGCAACCGTCACCTCCCCCTTGCCGCGCAGCAGGGCGAGCAGCGGATCGGAAGGACCGGAGAGTTCCGCCGTGAAGTAGTTGTACATTGCCTCGAGATCGAGCTTCTTGGTCAGGCTCTTGCCGCCGGCCTTGAACGTGAATTCCGCGCTGATGCCAGGCTCGAGCTGCCCGCCTGCGGCGCCGAGATCATAGCTCAGCACCGGCTTGCCGAAGCAGGCCAGCATCAGATGCGCATCGCCCTTCGATCCGCCGCAGACAGAGGCCATCAGCACACTGCCGCCTTCGTCCTCCTCCATCTTGGCGGACCAGGCGCAGGATGCGGCATGGGCGGGGAGGGTGGTGAGTAGCGCCAGGATGACGGTTGCCAATACGCTTTTCATGATGCTTTCCCCCGTGGTGGCCGGATCATATTGGAGTTGGCGAAAGCGGGCGAGTGGCTAATCTCCCCTTCAAGCGGGGAGATCGGCACCTTTGCACTGCCGCCAGGGCGGTTCTGGCGAAAATCGCTTGCCGATCCAGTCGGCGAAGGCGCGGGTCTTGGCGGCTTGGCCCTTGGCCGAGGGCATGACGACATAGACCGCGCCCTCGTCGGCCAGCGTCCAGTCCTCCAGGATCGGCACCAACCGCCCGTCGGCGAGCTCGCGCCCGACCAGCCAGTCGGTGCTCATCATCAGGCCGACGCCTTGCACGGCGGCCTCGACCAGCACCTCGGCGTCGTCGCTGGTGAGCGGTCCCGAAACCTCGACGCGCACGCGTCGGCCCTCGCGGTCGGTCATCTCCCAGGCCGGAAATGTCTGGAAGCCGGTGAAGCCGAGGCAGGAATGTTCGAGCAGCGCCTGCGGCGTTTCCGGCCGGCCCCTTCGCGCAAGGTAGGAGGGCGCGGCGCAGAGCAGCCGGCGCCGCGTCGCCACCTTGCGCGCCACCAGGCGCGAATCCTCGAGGCTGCCCAGCCGGACGGCGACGTCGAAATTCTCGGCGACGAGATCAGCGAAACGGTTGGAGAATTCGGCTTCGATCCGCACATCCGGGAACTCGGCGAGGAACTGTGGCAGGAACGGCCCGACCCACATGCGCCCGAAGGTGCCGGGCAGCGCCAGCCGCAGCAACCCGCGCGGCCGGCCGCCGGCATGGGCGGAGGCGGCGGCTTCCGCCTCGTCGACCGAGGCGAGGATGGCGCGCACGCGCACCAGGAATTCCGCGCCCGCCTCGGTCAGCGAGACGCTGCGCGTCGTGCGGTGGAGCAGCCGGACCCCAAGCCGCTCCTCCAGCGACTGCAGGCGGCGCGACAGGATGGTGGCGTCGCGTCCGACCCGCGCCGCTGCCCTGGTGAAGGAGCGCGCCTCGGCGACGGCGGCGAAAGCCGCCATCTCGGCAAGAGCGGAGGGCTCATGGGATTGCTGCATGATTTGCAATACTCAAATGCAAAGCTCGGCAATTATCGAGGAATAGCGCAGCAGATAGGTTCACTCAACCCGTCAATCGACCACCCACGGAGTGAACCCATGAAAGCCATCGAACTCAACCAGCCCAGACTTGACGCCTTCCGTGCCGCCAGCGTCGCCACGCCCGAACCGCAACGCGGCGAGGTGCTGATCCGCCAGCGCGCGGCGAGCCTGAATTTCGTCGATGTCGCTGTGGCGAGCGGCAACTATCCCGGACCGGTTTTCCCGCTCATACCCGTCGCCGACGGCGCCGGCGAGATCGTCGCGCTCGGCGAGGGCGTGACAAGGTTCGCCATCGGCGACCGCGTCGTCGCTCACGCCAAGCCGCGCTGGATCGGCGGCCGGCCGCGTCCTTACGAGATGACGCAGATGCGCGGCATCTCGCTGCCCGGATCGCTCGCCGAATATGTGGCGCTGCCGGCCAATTCGATCGTGCCGGTGCCGGCGCATCTTTCCTTCGAGGCGGCCTCGACGCTCCCCATCGCCGGCACCACCGCCTGGAACGCGATCCGCGCCGCCGATGTCGGGCCTGGCTCGGTCGTCGTGCTGCTCGGCACCGGTGGCGTCTCGATCTTCACGCTTCAGCTTGCCAAGGCGGCCGGCGCCACCGTGATCATCACCTCGTCTTCGGACGAGAAGCTGGAGCGGGCCAAGGCGCTCGGCGCCGATCATCTCATCAACTACCGCGCGACACCGGACTGGGACGGCAAGGTGCTGGAGTTGACCGATGGCCTCGGCGCCGACCTCGTCGTCGAGACCGGCGGCACCGCAACCTTCGCGCGCGCCGTCAATGCCACCGCGCCCGGTGGCACGCTGTTCACCATCGGCTTCGTCACCGGCGCCGAGGCCACTGTCAACCTGCTGCCGATCATCATCAAGGCGCTGAAAGTGGTGGGCAACAACACCGGATCGGTATCCGACCTGCGCGACGCCGCCAGGGCCGTCGCCGCCGCCGGCATCGAGCCGGTCGTCGACAAGGTGTTTTCGCAAGAAGAGGCGACCGAAGCCTACACCCACATGGCCGCCGGCGGCCTGCATTTCGGCAAACTGGTGTTCGGGCTGGATTGGTAAGGGATGGCCGACGCTGGAAATTAGCGAAAGCCGTGGTGCGGCCGATCTCCCCCGCTCGGGGCTACGCTATGCACACATCTTCTGTGATTGACTGATCGACCTGAGGCTTGATTGCCACGTGGTTCCC
The DNA here is from genome assembly GCF_029674625.1 of Mesorhizobium sp. WSM4906. Classification (NCBI taxonomy): domain Bacteria; kingdom Pseudomonadati; phylum Pseudomonadota; class Alphaproteobacteria; order Hyphomicrobiales; family Phyllobacteriaceae; genus Mesorhizobium; species Mesorhizobium sp. WSM4906. The sequence continues at coordinate 5,099,445 of NZ_CP121355.1, read as the reverse complement.
CCAATCCGTCGCTGCTTCGCAGCGCCACCTTTCCCCCTCCGGAGGGAAAGGAAGGGAGCCTCGCTGGACGAGCGTTGACGGCAAAAAGCTTGGCGCTTTTCCTCTACCCCGTCGATCGGGGGAGAGGTGGCTCGGCGAAGCCGAGACGGAGTGGGGGTCGACCAGCGCTACATTAGACAATGCATGCGCCAATCTGCCATGCACGCTATCGCCAAAGCCCAGCCCCTTCGAAATGTATGCATCCCCTGGCCGCTTGGGGGGAGATCGGCAGCGTCAGCGCCGGCGCCCAACTTCCACCCTCAGATCAACTTCTCCAGCGTGATCGGCAGATCGCGCACCCGCTTCCCCGTCGCGTGGAACACCGCGTTGGCGATCGCCGGCGCCACGCCGACGATGCCGAGTTCCCCCACGCCCTTGCCGCCGAGGGCGGAGGAGTGCGGGTCGGGGATGCCGACCGAGATCGTCTGGATGTCCGGGATGTCGGCATTGGTCGGCAGCATGTAGTCGGCGAGGTTGCCGTTGACGATGCGGCCGTGGCGGCGGTCGACGATGCCTTCTTCGAGCAGCGCCTGGCCGATGCCCATGATGATGCCGCCCTTCCACTGGCTCTCCGCCAGCTTGGGGTTGTAGAGCCGGCCGGAATCCAGCGCCGACACCACGCGCGACACGCGCACCGTGCCGAAATCCTCGTCGACGCGCACCTCGACGAAATGCGCGCACCAGGAATGGCGCGAATAGTCGCCTTCGGTGTGCGGCAGCGCCATGGCAATTGTCGTGTAGTTGTTGTAGCGCTGTTCCGGCGTGAAGCTGGCCGGAACGGTGTCGCCCTTGGCCTCGATCCGCTCGCGGCCGACGGCCGACAGGAATTCGGCGATCGACAGCTCCGGCCCATCGCCGCGTGGCGAGGCGATGCGGCCGTCCCGCACCGCCAGCGTGTTCGCCTGCAGCCCATGGAAGGGCGAGCGCGGATCGGAGAGCGCCAGGCCGATCATCTCGTCGAGCGCCTGGCCGGCCGCCTTGTAGACGGCGCCGGTCATGACGCCGGCAAGCCGTGACCCGCCGGTGACGCCGGCCCGCGCAAGGCGCGAGTCGCCGAGCTTCACCGAAACCTGCTCCACCGGCACGCCGAGTGTCTCGGCGGCGGTCTGCGCCAGGATCGTGTAGGTGCCCTGGCCCATGTCGATGGAGGAGCTTTCGACCTCGACCGAACCGTCGGCGAGTATCTTCACCACCGCCTCGCCGTGCGCGCGCCGCACCGGGTAGGTGCCGGCCGCCACGCCCCAGCCGATGAGCTGGTGGCCGTCGCGCATCGAGCGCGGCGCGGGTGAACGCTTCGCCCAGCCGAAGGCTTCCGCGCCGACGGCGAAGGCTTCGCGCAATTGCCTCGTCGACCACGCCTTCTTCGCGTGCGGATCCTGTTCGGCGTAGTTGATCAGCCGCATCTCCAGCGGATCGATGCCGAGCTCGTATGCAAGCTCGTCGATGGCGCATTCGATGCCGAAGGCGCTCGGGTTCTCGCCTGGCGCGCGTTTTGCCCCCGGCACCACCGTGTTCACGCGCACCACATTCTGCTTAGAGGAGAAATTGGGCGTGGCGTACATGATCGATGTGACCGAGCCGAGCGGCTCGACCCACATGCCGTCGACGGCCGTCTCGTTGACGCCGCGATGCACGATCGACTGGATGCGGCCTTGCTTGTCGGCGCCTATCGCCACGGTCTGCCGCGTCGCGGCGCGGCCGCCATAGGAGGTGAAATTCTGCGGGCGGTTGAGCACCAGCTTCACCGGCCTTCCCAGCATCCTTGCCGCCGCGGCGGCCACCGCGCTGTGCGCAAGCGCCAGAGCCTTCGAGCCGAAGCCGCCGCCGATATAGGGCGAGACCAGCCGCACATTCTCGAACGGCACGCCGAACCATTCGGCATAGGTGCGCGCCATGCCGTCCAGCCACTGGCTCGGCTCCCAGATGGTGAGCTCGTCGCCTTCCCAGCGCGCGATCAGCCCGTGCGGCTCCATCGCCGCCTGGAACTCGCGCGGCGTGTTGTAGGCGGCGCAGACGCGCACCGGCGCTTCGGCGAAGGCGGCTTCGGCGTCGCCCCATTCCTTGGTCATGGCCTCGATCGGGATGCCGTCGCCGGCCTTGCCGTCGCTCAAGTCGACGACCGCCGGAATCTCGTCATACCAGACCTTGACCAGCGCGGCCGCCGCCACCGCCTGCTCGAATGTCTCGGCCACCACGGCCGCGATATGCTGGCCGGAAAAGGTGACCTCGCGGGCGAGGGGGCAATAGGTCGGTTGCGATGGCGGGTTGCCGAACCAGTCGGAAGCGCCCTTCAGCTCCATGATGGTGTCGGGCGTCAGCACGGCGAGCACGCCAGGCGCCGTCTCCGCGGCGCGCGTGTCGATCGCGGTCACCTTGCCGGCGGCAATCGTCGCGCCGACCAGCACCGCATGCGTCAGCCCTTCGAGCTGCTGCTCGACGGCGTAGTGGGCGGCGCCGGTGATCTTGGCCGGGCCGTCGACGCGCGACAGGCGTCCGCCGACCGCTTCGAGCCGCGCGCTGTCCGACGCCGCGTGTTTCATGTCGTGAACGGTCATGCCGTCTCTCCCAATTTGAGGATGGCGCGCGCGATCACGCGCGGCGCGAGCGCTATTTTGTAGTGGTTGGCGCCATGGTCGACGGCGCCCTCCATGGCGAGCTCGCTCATCTTGCGCACGGTCGCGTCGTCGAGCGGCTTGCCCTTCAGCGCCTCTTCGACGGCGCGCACCCGCCACGGCTTGGTCGCGACGCCGCCGAGCGCGACGCGGATGTCGCGGATGGTGCGGCCGTCGGCTTCGAGTTCCAGCCCGACGGCAGCGCTTGCCGCCGCGAATTCATAGGACTGGCGATCGCGCACCTTGATGTAGGTCGAGCGCCTGGCTGCGGCCGAGCCTGGGATCTCTATTGCCGTGATCACCTCGCCGGGACGGATGTCGTGCTCTCGCTCGGCGGTGGCGCCGGGGGCGAGGAAGAAGTCCTCGACCTTCAGCTTCCGCTCGCCGAGATCGACCTCGGCGTCGAAGGCGACGAGCGCGATGGCGAGGTCGCCCGGATAGGTGGCGATGCAGGATTCGCTCACGCCGAGCACCGCATGGCCGCGCGTCACGCCGCCGATCGCCGAGCAGCCGCTGCCCGGCGCGCGCTTGTTGCAGGCCGGGAAGTTTTGCGGATCGCGGAAATAGGGGCAGCGCGTGCGCTGCATCAGGTTGCCGCCTATGGTCGCCATGTTGCGAAGCTGTGCGGAGGCCGCCTGCCAGAGCGCTTCCGACACGGCCGGAAAGTGGCTCTTCACTTGCGGATTGTCGGCGACATGGCTCATCTTCGCCAGCGCGCCGATCACCGCGCGTTCGGCGCTGACGTCGATGGCGTTCAGCCCCTCGATATGGCTGATGTCGATGACGGTCGAGGGTTCGGCGACGCCGCATTTGGCGAGGTCGACCAGCGTCGTGCCGCCGGCAAGCAGCATGGCGCCGGGCAGCGCCGCGGCGTTGCGCGCGGCCTCGACGCTGTCGGCGCGAAGGTAGGAGAAATCTCTCATGAGCGGAGCTCCCTGGCTGCCTGGCGAACGGCGGCGACGATGTGCGGATAGGCGCCGCAGCGGCATAGGTTGCCGGCCATATATTCGCGGATTTCCTCGTCGGAGCCGGCATGGCCCTCGCGGATGCAGGCCACAGCCGACATGATCTGTCCCGGCGTGCAATAGCCGCACTGGAAGGCGTCCTGCTCGAGGAAGGCGGCCTGCACGGCGTTGAGCGTGCCGTCCGCGTCGGCCAGCCCTTCGATGGTGGTGATCGAGCGTCCCTCGACTTGTGCTGCCAAGGTCAGGCAGGCCAACACCCTTTGGCCGTCGACATGGACGGTGCAGGCGCCGCACTGGCCCTGGTCGCAGCCTTTCTTGGTGCCGGTGAGGGAGAGCCGGTCGCGCAACGCGTCGAGCAGCGTGACGCGCGGCTCGACGTCGAGCGTACGGGTCTCGCCATTGATGGTGAGATGGATGGAAAGCGTGGTCGGACTGGGCTGTGCGGTTGAGCCGTTCCTGAAATGGCCGTCTTCGGGAGGATCGATGATGGTTTGGCTGGTCATGAGGCGTCGGGCTCCAATTGCTGGACGCTAGGCGGATGGAAATGGGGCTTGGGCGGGATGGGGCAAGGGCGGTGATTGTGCCGGCGGCGAAGCTGCCAATTTCCCCCTTGCGGGGGAGATGCCCGGTCCACCCTCCGCAACTGCCGCGGAGGACGAGCAGGGCAGAGCGGGTGCTGTCCCGCCAACCTCTCCATTCGTCATCCTCGGGCTTGACCCAGGGCTTGACCCGAGGATCCATGCCGTGACGATCGCGAGGGAATGCGGCGCATCAGAATTCTGCACTGCCGCTGCGCTCGCAGGTAACGGCATGGATCCTAGGGTCTGCGCCGCGTCGCTTCGCTCCTTGCTCCGCCCTAGGATGACGACCTCACGTGCGAACGCCCCTATTCTCCGGCGGGCAGGGGAAGTTCTGGTCTTCAATGTCTCAACAGGTGACATACCGCTTCCCCTGATTATATGATAAAGGTGCTCCACTAAAACGGAGGTGCCTCCGTTTATTTACGTGGGGACTGGGCCGTTTTGGTTCAACCCCCATATTGCGAGAGTGGAGAAAAAAGTGGCCGACCAGCCGCCGGAGACTGACGAGAAGCCTGAAAGCTCGGCGCCGAAGCCGCTGCGCGCCGATGCGCAGCGCAACCGCGACAAGCTGGTCGAGGTGGCGGCGCAGGCTTTCGCTAAGGACGGCGTCGATGCTTCGCTGGAGGAGATCGCGAAGCGGGCAGGGGTCGGCATCGGCACGCTCTACCGGCATTTCCCGACGCGCGAGCATCTGGTCGAGGTGGTCTACCGCCGTGAGGTGGAGGGGCTCTGCCAGGCGGCCGACGAACTCGCCCGCGATCATCCGGCCGATGTCGCGCTGGAGCTTTGGATGCAGCGCTTCGTCGACTACATCGCCACCAAGCGAGGGCTCGCCACAAGCCTGCGAGTCCTGCTGACCACCAACTCGACGCTGTTCTCGGATACGTCGGGCCGCGTCTCAGGCGCCATGCGAGCCCTGGTCGAGGCGGCCGCCGCGTCGGGAAAAATCCGCGCCGATGTCGACGCTTCCGATGTGATGCATGCGCTCGGCGGCATCTACTCCGCCCCCAACACCCCCGACTGGCGCGAGCGGTCGGGAAGGCTGGTGAAGCTCTTGATGGATGGGTTGAGGTTCGGGGCGAGGGGGTGAGGCTTCCCTTCTCCCGCAAAGGGGAGAAGGGAAGAACCCTCAATGCTTGTTGTTGCCAAACCGCGCGACCGCCTCGATCAGCAATCGGCTTTCGACGGGCTTCGACAGTCTCGGCGAATCCTGGAACCGATCGGGAAAGATCGTGGCGCTGTCATAGCCGGTGAGGAAGACAAAAGGCACGTCGCGGGCCGCGAGATGCTCGGCGATCGGGAAGCTGCGTTCGCCATGCAGGTTGACGTCGAGCACCGCCCCGTCCAGCTCGACGCCGTCGATCTGCTCGAGCGCCTCTTGGACGGAGGGCGCGGGTCCGACGACATCGCAGCCCGCATCGGTCAATTCGTCGGAAAGATCGAGCGCGACCAGGAAAGTATCCTCGACGACGAGGATCCTCAGGCCGGATAGTGGGGCGCTCTTGTTCATGCGTGGCTGGGCAACAGCTCGAAGGCTTCCGTCTCGGGCAGAGGAATTTCAAGCAGGCACTCCAGGCCGGTGGGCCTGAAGTTCAACGCTACCCTCCCTGCCAGCTCGTACTCTAAACTCTGCTGGATGAAAGTTGTTCCGAAATTCATGCGCGACGGCTCTTCCACGGCCGGGCCACCGGTTTCCTTCCAACTGATCGACAACGTGCCGGGCTTCACCACGTCCCAGGAGACTTCGACGCGGCCGGTGTCGACGGAAAGCGCTCCGTATTTGGCGGCGTTGCTGGCAAGCTCGAAGAACACCATGCCGAGCGTCGCCGCCGTTGCTGCGTCGAGAAGGAACGGCCGGCCCCGGATAACGAGGGCCTGGCCTTCCCGGCTGCCGAAAGGAGAAAACGTCGCCCTGAGCAACTGCTCGAGGTCGGTGTTGCCCCAATTGTAGGATGACAGCACCTCATGCGTGCGCGCCATCGCGTGCAATCGCTCGTGGAACGAGGTCGAGAATTCGCCTATCGAGCTTGATGAGCGGATCATGCGCGAGGCCAACGCGGTGATCGTGGCGAGGATGTTCTTCACGCGGTGCTGCAATTCATGCACCAGCCTTTCCTTGCTGCGCTCCGCCTCCTTGTGGTCCGATATGTCGACCAGGGTCGAGATTGCGCCGCGAACTTTGCCGGACTCGTCGAACAGCGGATTGGCCGATATCGCCACGTCGATGCTGCTGCCGTCCGCCCGCGCGATTCTCGCCTCGTAGGCGCGGATCGGCTTGCCCGTTCGCATCGCCTTCTGCAGGGGCTGGTCCTCCGTTTCCACAGCGGCGCCGTTCGACATCAGCGACAGGGCCGGTAGCTTGCCATCCGTGGCGGGCATGCCGGAGAGCTCCATGGCGCGACGGTTGGCGCGAATCGTGCCATTGGCTTGTTCGGCGATGATGATGCCCACCGGCACCAGGTCGAGCAGCGTCTCCAGGCTCTCGACGCGGTTGCGCAGGTCGTGCGAAAGCGCGCCGATCCTTTCTTCCGCCTGCGCGATCTTGGTGACGTCGACAAAAGTGACGACCACGCCGGCGATGACATTGTCGACCGTCCGATAGGGCAGCACCCGCATCATGTAGCGCTTGCCGTTGTCGACGCCTCCGATCTGCCGCTCGATCGTACCGAGCCTGTGCAGCACCTGCTCCATGTCGGTCTGCAGACCGTCGGCGGGGAAGCGCGGGCGCACATGCGCGAGCGGCCGCCCTACATCGCTCTCGACCAGCCTGAACAGGTCGCGCGCCGTCGGCGTGAAGTTCTTGATGCAGAGCTCGCGGTCGAGGAACACGGTCGCGATCTGCGTGCTTTCGAGCAGGTTCGCCATGTCGTTGTTGGCGCGGCTGAGCTCGTCGACGCGGATGTTGAGCTCGGCATTCACGGTCTGCAGTTCCTCGTTGATCGACTGCAGTTCCTCCTTGGAGGTCTCCAGCTCCTCGTTGGAGGATTGCAGTTCCTCGTTGATCGAGGACAGTTCCTCATTGGAGGACTTCAGCTCCTCGTTGGAGGATTCGAGCTCCTCCGTGGTGATCTGCAGCCGCTCCCTGGTTTCCCTCAGCTCCTTTTCGAGCTGGCTGACATTGGCGCTTTCGACATCGTCGGTAGGGTGGACCGGTTCGTCCTCGGCCTCCGGCTTGATGCCGCCCACATCCCTGAAGACCAACATGTAGAGTGGGTCGGACGAGCCGTCGGGTGGCAGCGGCTGCACGGCCAGGCTGATCGTCTGGCGCCCGCCATTGGTGCCGATGCTGATCTTGTTCTGGACCGCCGCCTGCCCGGTGCTGACCGCCTTGTGGAGCGCCGCCCGCAAATCCATGCGAAGCCCGCGGCGCGCCATCGAAAACACGTTGTGGTCGGGGGCGCCGGCGGCGAGCTCCAGATATTTGCCCGTGCCTGCCGAGCTGTGCAGCAGTTCGCCGTCGGCGTTGATGACCACGTAGACCGGCGAATAGCGCTCGACGAGGACCCGCTCCGCGACTTCCCGCAGGGTTGTCGCCGTCGTCCCCCGGCGCGCGATCGGGGGCGCCTGCCTGGCCGCCGCCAGCGGGAATTCCGGCAGCCGCTGCATGGCGACCCCGCTTCGCTTCTGGAAGATGCGGCTCGCCTTGTCGGTGGTCGAGAACAGGCGTCCGTGGCGGGTGACGTTCTCCGAGGAGCCGAGAAAGAGATAGCCGTTGTTGCGCAGCGCGTAGTGGAAGATCGGGACGATCTTCTCCTGCAGTTCCGGTCCCATGTAGATCAGCAGGTTGCGGCAGGCGATCAGGTCGAGCTTGGAAAAGGGCGGATCGCGCAACAGATTGTGCGCCGAGAACAGGCAGATCTCGCGCAAATCGGCGGAAACGCGATAGGTGCCGTCCTCGCGCGAGAAGAATTCCTTGAGGCGCTTGGGCGTCACATCGGTCGCGATCGTCGCCGGATAGCGGCCGGCGCGGGCCACTTCCAGGGCGCGCTCGTCGATGTCGGTGGCGAAGATCTGCAGGTTGGGCGAGGCAGCGCCCCGCGGCGCGCTCTCCTTCAAGAGCATGGCGATCGAATAGGCTTCCTCGCCGGTGGCGCATCCCGGCACCCAGACCCTGATCGTCTCGTCCGACTTGCGGTCCTCGAAAAGCTTGGGGATGACGAAGCGTTCCAGCGCTTCGAAGGCGTGCGGGTCGCGGAAGAAGCTGGTCACGCCGATCAGAAGGTCCTGGAACAGAAGGTCGACCTGCTGCGGCTCGTCGCGCAGCCGCTCGTAGAAGGCGGTCGGATCGTCGATCTGCAGCACCTGCATGCGGCGCTGGATGCGCCGCAGGATGGTGTTGTCCTTGTAGCCGCTGAAATCGTGGCCGGTGCGCACGCGAAGCAGCGCCGCGATGCGCGAAAGCTGTTCGGCCACCTCGCGCTTGCGGCGGTCGCGCTCGCTTTCCATACGTTTGGCTTGGCTGAAATAGCCGACCAGCTTGGCGGCCATCTCTTCCGCGGGAAGCACCATGTCGATCATGCCGCTCTGGACGGCGCTTCGCATCATGCCGTCATATTCGGCGCCTTCCTGCGCCAGCGTCAGCCCGCCGCGCTCCTTGATTGCCCTCAGCCCGATCGTGCCGTCGCTCCCGGTGCCGGAAAGAATGATCCCGGCCGTATTCTCCGCCTGGTCGTGCGCCAGCGAGGCGAAGAAATCGTCGATCGGCGTTCGTCTGGCGCGCATGGTGGTCATCTTGGCCACGTGAAAACGCCGCCCCTCGACTGTCACCGAGACGCCCGGAGGGGTGACGTAGATGTGGTCGGGCTCGATCTCCAGCCCCTCGGCCGCGGTCTTCGTTTCGATCGTGGTGCAGCGCTGGATGATGCTTGCGAGCACGCTTTCGTGCTCGGCGTCGAGATGCTGGATCACCACATAGGCAAAGCCGCTGTCGGCTGGAACTTCCGGAAAGAATCTCTGCAGCGCCCCGATGCCACCAGCCGACGCGCCGATGCCCACGACAGGGAAGGGCGCGGGCTGTTTCTCGGCTTCGCGTGAACTAGCCTTTGCCTTCCTTGTGGTTGCTTTCCTCGTCGACCGAGCCATTGCCTGTTACCTGAACCCGTCTGCTTTCGAGGATGCTGCCGATGAGGGCCGCATCCGCTTCGTATTCCATGGCTCGCCTGCCGAATTCGGCGGCGAGTTTGGAGCGATCCATCGTTCTCTCCCGCTCGGCCATGCGCCGGGCAAACGCTGCTCGCTGCTGATGCGATCGCAGCAGGCTCCACAATATCTCGTCCGCCTCGATCGCTTGCGCCTCCATCATCGCGTCGGCGGTAAATGCGTGGCCGGTATGACACCGATAGCGCAGCATGTCACCGTCTTCGACCTCCCACAACGGCCCGTGGCATTCCGGGCATGTAAAGACCGAGAGTTCGCCTAATCGAGCTTCATTTTCCATGGTCGAATGCTCCTGCGCGGCGATGGCCGCTTCCAGTCTCACACCCGGTGGCGCCGGCAAGGTTTCGCCGGCCGGCTCGGCGGCCAGTTGCGCCAGCAAGCCGCCGAGCTTCGCCGCCGGCAGGCAATGGTCGATCTCGACATAGTGCAGCGCGCTTTCCACCATGGAAGGCACCAGCGTGTCCTTCGGGTGCTGGACGACCGCCAGGCCGCCGACAGCCTTGATCGCCCTCAGGCCGGCGGTGCCGTCGGAAAGCGAGCCCGAAAGCAGCACGCCGATCACGCTCGCGCCGTAGCTCAGCGCCGCCGAGCGGAACAAAGGGTCGATCGCCGGCCGGGCGAGGTTCTCCCGCGGTCCGCGTCGCAGCATCATGTGATCGCCATGCAGGAGAAGATGGAAGCCGGGCGGCGCGACATAGATGTTGCCGGCCTTGAACCCCGCGCCGTTCCTGGCCACCGAGGTTTTGAGGGTTGCCACGCGGGCGAGGATTCCCGGCAGGTAGCTGACCTGACCGACATGCAGCACGACGAACACGGCTGCCGGCAGATCGGCGGGCAGGTCGCTCACGACCTGCTTCAGCGGCTCCACCCCGCCGGCTGACGCCCCGATGACGATGATGAAGCGATTGCGGGCCACTCCCTGCGGCGAGCTTGTCTCGCGGGCGGGTGAGATTCGGTTTCGATCGTCGGCCATGGAATGGGCTCGTGGTCTTGCCCCCCAAACCACAATGGGCAAAGGCGGGACTATGTTCCATGGCCGGGCGCGGGGCTTGAGAGCAGCAGGTGTGGCGCTGGAAGATGGGGAGATTGGCAGCTTCGACGTCATCGACTCGCATTCATGGAAGCGCAGCCTAGATAGAGCGGGGCCAACCCCACCGTGCAGAAGGACATCCACATGCCTGAACAGCTGACATTGAACGACGGCGCCACCATTCCCCAGATCGGGCTCGGCGTGTGGCAGGTCGATCCGGATATCACCTCACAAGTCGTGCGCTGGGGGATCGAGGCCGGCTACCGCCTCATCGATACCGCCGAGGGCTACCGCAACGAGGAAGGGGTGGGCGAGGCGATCCGCGCCGCCGGCGTGCCCAGAAGCGAGCTGTTCATCACCTCCAAGCTTCGCAACGGCGGCCATCGGCGCGATGCGGCGCTCCGCTCCTTCGACGAGACGATGCGAAAGCTCGGCATCGATCAGATCGACCTCTTCCTGATCCACTGGCCGGTGCCTAGCCAGAACCAATATGTCGAGGCCTGGAAGACGCTGGTCGAGCTCAGAGAAGCCGGCCGCATCAGATCGGTCGGCGTGTCGAACTTCAACCAGGACCATCTGGAGCGCATCATCGGCGAGACCGGCGTGACGCCGGCGGTCAACCAGATCGAGTTGCACTCGCGCTTCCAGCAGCGCGACAAGCGCGAGTTCCATAAACAGCACGACATCCGCATCGAAAGCTGGAGCCCGCTGGGCAGCGGCCGGCTGCTCGCCGACCCGACGCTTGAAGGGATCGCGAAGAAGCACGGCAAGTCGGTGGCGCAGGTCATCATCCGCTGGCATCTGCAGCAAGGGCTGGTCGTCATCCCCAAGTCGATCCACCAGGACCGCATCGCCGCCAATTTCGACGTCTTCGATTTCGAGCTGGATGACAACGACATGCAGACCGTCCGCGGCATGGACTCCGCGGACGGCCGGACGGGGCCGGACCCTGCCACGGCGGCGTTCTTGTTCTGAGGATTGGGCTCCGCCTTCTCCCCTTGTGGGAGAAGGTGTCGCCGAAGGCGACGGATGAGGGGTGTTCCAGGGAACGCCAACGCCTCGCTCCGCTGGAACACCCCTCATCCGTCTCGGCGCTCCGCGCCGATCCACCTTCTCCCACAAGGGGAGAAGGAAAGGCGCTAAATCCCTTCCCCATCCACCAGCGGCACGTCGTCACCCTCCCACGGGCTCGGCATCGTGCCGCGTCCGGCCGTCGGCAGCGGCATCCAGCATCTCAGCTCCGGCTCGGCATATTCGACCACGCGGCCGGGCGAGGAGTCGGAGGCCCGCCAGCCTTCCTCGCCGAACTGGTCGGCGCGCGACCAGTAGGCCATGTCGACCTCGGCCGGTCCCTGCTCGGACGAGCGCACCGTCACCAGGATGCGGCTGCCGTCCCGCGGCGCGCTCGCCATGTTGCGCCAGTGGTCGGTCTCGTCCATGCGGGTTCCTCCTGCTCAAAGCAATTCCAGAAAAAGTGTGCAGCGGTTTTCGTCCGGAATTGCGAGAAAATAAATTGCTTTCTCAATAGTTGCCGCCCGCCGAGGAGGGGTCAACCCGAACTTGGCGCGAGACAGCCATATCATTCACAGCTAATATGTTTGTCGACCGCAATCGGAAAACGACAATGGACGAAGGATTGCTGTCTCAAGCCACCCGCCTCGGGCCGGTCCATCTCAAGGTGACCGACATCCCGGTGGCCTTGACCGTCTGGCGCGACACGCTTGGGCTCGTGCTGGTCGGCGAGGACGACGCCATCGCCGAACTCGGTGCCGGCGGCGGGACGCTGATCGTTCTCCATGCCGGTGCGAGCGTGCCGCTGCCGCAGAAGTCGCGCGATCTCTTCCACGTCGCCATCCATGTGACGACGCGCCGCGATCTCGCTCACGCGGCCGCCCGCCTCAAGGCGTCGGGCTTGAGATACAGCGCCCAGGATCACCTGATTTCGGAATCGCTCTATGTCTCCGACCCCTCGGGCAACGGCATCGAGATCTGCTTCGATACGCCGGAGCGCTTCCTGCGCCGGCAAGTGTCGGCCGACGGCCGCGTGGCGCTGATTGCCACCGACGGCAGCGCGCATTCCGGGCTCGAGCCGCTGGACGTTCCGGGCCTGCTGCGCGACCTCGGCAATTCAGGCCATGTCGAGCAGAGGATGGCGCCGGACGCCTTCATCGGTCACATCCACCTGCGTGCCCGCGCGCCGGAGGTGCTGATGGAATTCTATGTCGGCGTGCTCGGCCTCGAGCCGCACATCCAGTCCCGAACCTTCGGCATGTTCGACTGCGGCACCGCTCGCCGGCCGCATATGGTCGCCTTCAACATCTGGGCGCGTGACGAGTTGCGCGAGCCGCCGCCGCATGCCGCCGGCCTCGACCATTTCACGGTCGAGCTTGCGTCCGCGGAGGAGCTTGCCGCGGTGGCGCAAAGGCTCGACGCCGCCAACGTGCCGTCGAAAAAGGCCGGCGGCGCGGTCGAGACCGCCGATCCGGAGGGCAATCGCTTGCGGCTGGTGGTGCAGGGAGGCTGATCGCACGGGCTGCGGGCTCGCCAAGGAGGAAGTGGGAGGAGGGGAAATGACGATCAGGGTGATAGGGACCGGCTTTGGCCGGACCGGCACCGATTCGATGCGCGAGGCGCTGACGATGCTCGGCTTCGGTCCATGCCATCACATGTATGAGGTCTTGGCGCATGCGGAGCAGAAGCGGCTCTGGCGGGCGCTCGCCAAGGGCGCCGCACCGGACTGGGACCGGCTCTTTGCCGGTTACAAATCCTGTGTCGACTGGCCGTCGGCGCATTACTGGCGCGAGCTGATCGAAGCCTATCCTGAGGCACGCGTCATCCTCACCTGGCGCTCGCCCGAAAGCTGGTGGGAGAGTTTTGCCAAGACGATCCTGCCCGCCATTGCCGACAGCAAGGATCAGGAGTCGCTGGGCGTCGCCCTGATCACGAAGCAGGTCTTCGGCGGCCGCCCGCAGGACCGCGCGCATGCGATTGCCGTTTACGAGGCCAATGTCGAGGCGGTGCTGAAGATCGTGCCGGCCGAGCGCCTGCTGGTCCACAAGCTCGGCGACGGCTGGGAGCCGCTCTGCGCCCATCTCGGCGTCCCGGTGCCGGCCGAGCCCTATCCCAACCGCAACACGACAAAGGAGTTCCGCACGGCGCTTTCGTTGAATTGAAGGGAAGGGAGTAAGGGAATAGGGCAGTAGGGGAGTAGGGCAATGGGAACGCGGCAACGCAGTCTGATCCTTCCCTACTGCCTTACTGCCCTATTCCCTTACTGCCCCCCGCAGGAAGGAACACAATCATGGTACCCCCCGACACCACCTTCCTTACCGCTTCGCAACTGGCGGCGGCGATCCGCGAACGACGCATCAGCGCTGTCGAGGCGATGGAGGCGCGGCTTGCCCGCATCGCGTGGGTCAATCCGCTCCTCAACGCCATCGTCACCCTTGACGAGGAGGCCGCCGCCGACCTGGCGATCGCGCGCGGCGAAGCCATTGGCCCGCTGACCGGTGTGCGCCACCGCTAAGGCGCTGGCACGGCTGACCGACGGTTTCGTCAGGCCGCCGGGATTGTGAGCGGATAGCGGCACCGTCGCTTACACATGCACGTCGCCGAACGAAAGCTCGCCGTCGTCGGCGCGTATGAGGAAGGCGGCGGCAAGCATCGCGAGATAGAACACCGTGACGCCGCACACCACCGCGACGCCGGGAATGGGACCGAGCGTCGCCACCCGGAAGGTGTCGATGAGCGAGGCGCCGAAGCCGATCGGCGATCCTTCGCGCGACAGGCTCGGCGTGGTGATCTTCAGCACCCAGGCGAGCATCAGGATCGTGTACATGAAGATGTAGTTGCGGCGTAGCCGGCGGATCAGCGCCGAGCGCTGCGAGATGAGGAAGCGTGGCGAGCGCAGGCCCTCGCCGAGGATCGCCAGCCAGTTGGAGGCGAAATCCGGCTGCGGCGAGAAGATCTGCGCGAAATAATAGCGCTCGAACTGGCGCACCCGCGACCGGTAGACGTCGAAGAAACGGTACCGCCGCGCCTCGATCCACAGGAGCAGCGTGATCAGAAGCATGGCGAACAGCAGCACGCCGTGATGCGCGGATGGCGTCGACAGCGACACCGAAAGCATCGCCGCCACCACGGTGATCGCCCAGTTGCTGGTGCGGTCGAGCCGGTCGCGCCAGCCGGCCATGCGCGCGATCTCGGCGCGGTGGAAATGCGACATGGTGGTTGCGAATTCGGAAGATGTCAGCTTCAGCGCGAACGCGTCGGAGCCACGCGGCGCGGCGGCCGCCTCGGCTGGCTTTATGGTCTGAACCTGCGACATCCCCTTGCCACGTGCCTCCCGCCGTGGCCGGCCGAGCAAGCCGGCCACACCCCATATACCACAATGTGCGGCCGGCAAAAATGTTCCCGCCTTTCAGGCGGATAAGTCAGGGTAGGCTGGGACGCTATGCCCGCTTCGAAGCCGCCGGAAACGGCACCACTTCGGCTTCGGGCCGGGCATATTGGGCGGTAGCGACCGCCTCGATCACGAGGTCCAGCGCCACAAGCGCTGTCCGGCTGGTTTCATCGTCGCCGCGCAAATAGTGGCAGGCCCGGTCCAAGTGCAGGTGGGCGGCGGCAAAGTCGCTTTTCATTAGCTTCTCCTTATTGCCCGCCGTGTCTCGACCATGCGCGACTCGCTTTACCCAAACGCAAACATCCACAGCCGCATTTGAATAGAATTGTGGCGATCTCCTCCTCGATGGGGAAGATAGCGCCTGTGCAACCGAAGCACGCGCGAAACCGTTATGGCGGGACATAATCGAGGGGTGCAGAAATTGTCCTTCATGCTCAATCGGCGCCGGACGATCGCGCTTGCCGCGGCGGCGCTCCTTTTGATGCCGGCCGTCGCCTGGGCCGCCGAGAAGAGCGGCATGTCCAGCGAAGGCATCTTCGTTCTCGAAGTCATCCTGCTGCTCGTCATCGGCCGCGGCATCGGCGAATTGCTGGAGCGACTCGGCCAGCCGGCGGTGATGGGGCAGCTGCTCGGCGGCATCATGCTCGGGCCTTCGCTGCTCGGCTGGCTGTGGCCCACGGCCGAGCGCGTGGTCTTTGCCGGCGACGCCGCGCAGAAGTCGATGATCAATGCCATCGCCCAGCTCGGCGTCCTGATGCTCCTGCTGCTCACCGGCATGGAGACCGATCTGAGGCTGGTGCGCCGGGTCGGCCGCGCCTGCTTCTCCATTTCGGCGGCCGGCGTCGCGGTGCCGTTCGCATTGGGTTTCGTCGCTGCGCAATTCATGCCGGACACGCTGCTCGCCGCCGGCGGCGAGCGCGTCGTCGCCGGCCTGTTCCTCGGCACGGCGCTGTCGATCTCCTCGGTCAAGATCGTCGCCATGGTGGTGCGCGAGATGAATTTCATGCGCCGCGATCTCGGCCAGATCATCGTCTCCTCGGCCATCATCGAAGACACGATCGGCTGGGTGATCATCGCCGTCACCATCGGCATCGCCACCCATGGCCGCATCGAGGCCGGCAGCCTGGCCTTCACGCTGGCCGGCGTCGCTCTGTTCATGGCCTTTTCCTTCACGCTCGGCCGCCGCATCGTCTTCGATGCCATCCGCTGGACCAACGACACTTTCCGTAGCGAATACGCGGTCGTCACCGTCATCCTCGCCATCATGGGCGCCATGGCGCTGATCACCGACCTGATCGGCGTGCATACCGTGCTCGGCGCCTTCGTCGCCGGCATATTGGTCGGCGAGTCGCCGATCCTGTCGCGTCACATCGAGGGGCAGTTGCGCGGCGTCATCACCGCGCTGTTCATGCCGGTGTTCTTCGGCGTCGCGGGCTTGTCGGCCGACCTCACCGTGCTTGCCGACCGCGAGCTCGCGCTGCTCACGGTGGCGCTTGTGGCGATCGCCAGCATCGGCAAGTTCGGCGGCGCCTTCATCGGCGCCGAGGTCGCCGGCATGAGCCGCGCCGAGGGGATAGCGGTCGGCTGCGGCATGAACGCGCGCGGCTCGACCGAGGTCATCGTCGCCTCGATCGGCCTGTCGATCGGCGTGATCTCGCACACGCTTTTCACCATGATCCTCACCATGGCCGTCATCACCACCTTGGCCATGCCGCCCACGTTGCGCTGGGCGCTGGGGCGCCTGTCGATCGGCGAGGCGGAGAAGAAGAGGCTGGAGCGCGAGGAGGTCGACCAGCGCGGCTTCATCGCCAATCTGGAGCGGCTGCTTGTGGTGGTCGACGAAGGCGTGGTCGGCCGCTTCGCCGCCTACCTCGCCGGCGTGATCGGCGCTGGCAAACCGACGACGGTGCTGCACGCCAGCGGCGAAAGCGATGCCGACCCCGAAGAAGCGGCGCATCTGGACGAGGTCGAGAAGGGAGCCGAGGACGGCCGCGAGGCGGCAAGGGAGGCCGACGAGGAGCCCGCGCGTGAAGCCCCCCTCACGCGCCGCCGGCGCGACGTGCAGCTTTCCGCCGAGGCGGTCGCGAAGGAAGCACGCAAGGGCTACGGCATGCTGCTCATCGGCCTTGGCCGCGCGGTCACGCCGAAGGGCAGTTTCTCGCACCGGCTGAACGAGGTCGCCGGCGCCTTCGACGGCCCGCTCTGCCTGGTGCTGAAGCCCACCAGCGCGGGTCGCCGGATGCCGAGGCTCGGCCCCGAGTCGGGCCGGATCCTGGTGCCGGTCAACGGCACGTCGGTCGCACGCCGTGGCGCCGAGCTGGCATTGGCAATCGCCGCTGTCACCGGCGCGCCGGTCAAGATGCTCTATGTCGCGCGGATCGGCCGCGATGAGCCGCGCGACACCGTCTCGCATCGCCGCAGGGAGGCCGTGCTGAAGGACATCGTCGCGCTTGCCGATCGCTATGGCGTCGAGATCGAGACGGCCATCAGGAGCAGGGCCGCCGCCGCCGATGCCATTGCCCGCCAGGCCGGCAGGCGGGTGGCGTTGATCGTCATGGGCGTGGCGCGGCGGCCGGGCGAAGAGCTCATCTTCGGCGAGACGACGAGCGGCGTGCTGCAGCGCTGCCCGTGCCCGGTGGTGCTGATCTCCGACGAGCGCCTGCGCCGCGACGACGAGGGCAGGGAGGCGCTGCGGTCGGGGACGGGGTGAGACGGCCGGGGCTTCAGCACGAAACCGGCGGAAATGAGCCGCGCAGCGGCCGGAGCGGGCATTCCTAAGTCGCTGACTGCGAGCGTCTGCTGCGGGATCGCGGTGCTTTCGCAGGAAGAGCCTCCTCCGTTACCTCGTGGCCTCTCCGCGGTAAGGTCCTCGCCGGCAACGACCACCCAAGCCATCTCGCTTTTGAGGCGGCCGCGTCGTCAGGCTTGGGTGCGGCAGCCTTCAGGCGCTCTCGCCATTTCCTTGCGGCGACCCCGTTCTCGACGGCCAACCACGTCGACAGGCCGAGGCTGCCGAGCAAGGCGATGATGAACCATTTCTGTGCTTGCAACAGGTCCGGATCGTACCAGGGCTTGCCGAAGAGCCCAGGTGGCTCGACATAGGTGGCGCTCATTGCCATGCCCACTGCGACAATGGGCAATGCCCAAAGCGCAATGACGAAGCTGACCGAGGTCAATCCTAGGAATTGGCTGTACCAGAAGGTGCTCTCGGCGGGATCCTTGTCCGGAAGCCGAGAGGTCCAACGAACCTGTCCGAGCATCATCGCAAGAATTGCGATGATGACGATGGGGCCGATGTTGAGCATGCCGACGATGCCGATCTTCACACCGAGCAAATCCTCTTTTTCCTCCTCCGGTGTCTCGGTGGCGGCGAGCGTCGCTAGCTTGCTGATGGCGATAGTCCTCGGCAGATCGAAGATGTTCGCCGAAATCGGCACGCCGCGGAGCAGGTCGAGCTGGTTCTGTATTGAGAAATAGAAGTTTTGCCACAACGTCGTAACGTCGCGCGGTGCTGCGGCCGAGCAGCCGATACTAGCGGCCAGGGGAGACCGTTTCTGCTGTTCCCAGGTCTCGGACCGCAATCGCAGGACACAGGTCCCGGTCTGCAGGTTCATTTCGCCGACCTCGACCACCAGGTCTTTCGCTGTGATGAGGCCGTTCCACGACACCATATTCACCGCTTCATCGACGAATTTCATGAACTGTCCGGCGTCGAGTGTCGAGACTGTGTAGGAGATGGCTTGCCAGTTGAAATTCGTGAGCGTGAACATGTCCTGGACGGTCGGATCGGCGGTCGCAAGATTCACGATGGCTTTCCCCGCGTCGGACCCGGCGGTCAGCAAGGCCGGGGTGAACTGTATCGCCTCGATGATCTTGGCCTGTCCCGCCGGTGCCGCGCTGAAGGCGGGACTGAGTTGCGCGCGGTAGACCTGCGTTGCGTCGGCTTTTATGTCGCCAAGCAGACCATCATACGCCCGACCAAGCCCCGTAAGCCCTTCCTGCACCCGAGTGTAGGAAAACGGACGGTTATAGTAGGCGGCCGTCACGATTAGCGTCGCCGCAAGCAGCAGCAGGACCCGCGATAGTGTCTGAAGACTGTCAAGCGTCTTTGTCATGCTGGATGTCCTCAACCGGCCATGCGGTGCAGCGTCAGGCCGCCATGGTGGCACCAGACCCAGGCTGCCTTTCGAGCATCTAAGCGCAATTTTGAGTTGCGCATGTGATCTGGTTCACAGGCCGTCGCCCTATTGCCGCATTCCGCTCGCGAGGCTCGCTTCAAAGTCGGGCCGGATCGGTTACTCTCGGCGCTAGGAGGTGGCGACGATGAGCTTCAGCACAAAACCTCTCGACATGACCACCTGGCCGCACTTCTTCGCGCTGGTCGAGCGTCACAACGGCGTGTGGGGCGGCTGCTGGTGCATGGCCTTCCACGCCAAGGGCGCTGGCGCCGCCGGCAACCGCGCGGCGAAGGAGGCCCTGGTGCGCGACGGCCGGGCGCATGCCGCTCTGGTGTTTGACGGTCCGGCCTGTGTCGGCTGGTGCCAGTTCGGACCGACCGCCGTGCCGCGCATAAAGCACCGGCGCGCCTACGAGGAAGGGCTGGTGGCGCTGCCCGACTGGCGCATCACCTGCTTCTTCTCCGACAAGGGGTTTCGCGGCAAGGGCGTGGCGGCAGCAGCCCTTGCCGGCGCGCTCACCGAGATCGGCCGTCGCGGCGGCGGCCTGGTGGAAAGCTATCCGGAAGATGCCGAAGGCCGGAAGGTCGCTGGCGCCTTCCTGCACAACGGCACGCTGGCG
Source organism: Mesorhizobium sp. WSM4906 (assembly GCF_029674625.1). Lineage (NCBI taxonomy): Bacteria > Pseudomonadati > Pseudomonadota > Alphaproteobacteria > Hyphomicrobiales > Phyllobacteriaceae > Mesorhizobium > Mesorhizobium sp. WSM4906. Next base: position 5,079,862 of record NZ_CP121355.1, on the reverse strand, counting down.
ATGTTCGAAGCGCAGGGTTTCAGCCGCAACCGCCGGATCGGCAAGCACCGCTGGGTGGTCGAGAAGCGGGTGGCGGCGCAGGGCGATTAGCGTCTGCCAAACCGATTTCTCGCCAAAAGTCTGCCGACCCGAGGCTCCGTTGCACTTTGATATGAGTAGTTGCTAATATAAAATGTCCCCCTTTCAACCGCGCTTTGGCGAAGAGAAGGAGGGACGTGATATGGCCGCCTATCTGATTGCCGATGTCGATATCACCGACATGGCCGTGTTCGACGAGTACAGGCGCGAGGTCCCCGCGACCGAGGCCCGCTATGGCGGGCACTATCTCGCTCGCGGCGGCGCGACCAAGGTGCTCGAGGGCGACTGGGAGCCGCACCGCCTAGTCATCATCCAATTCCCCGACATGAGCTCGCTGACCGCCTGGTACGATTCACCGGAATATGGGCGGCTGAAGGAAATCCGCTTCCGCAGCGCCAGGACGCGCATCATCGCCCTGGAGGGGGTGGCGCTAGCGTAGGCGCCGGGGCGTGCAATCTGCCCTTGAGAGACCCTTGAGAGGGAGATGCCCGACACAGCAGAGGGGGTCGTTTCACGTAGAGCGGCAACGCTCTGTCGAAACAAAGAGGAAGTCGACGCTTCACGCGCGGCGACCCCCCTCTGTCGCCCACGGCGACATCTCCCTCTCAACGGGGGAGATCGCCCAGCTCACGCCATCTGCAGCCGCTGCCTGCTCGGCTGCGGCGGGAAGGCAATCGCGATGCCGGCCGCGCCGAGGCCGACCAGCGCCGAGCCGATGAACAGCCAGGAATAGCTGGCATAGGCGTCGTAGATCATGCCGCCGGCCAAAGGTCCGAACGACATGCCGAGGCTGGAGAGCATGGTGGCGGCGCCGAACACCGTGCCGATGATGCGCGGCCCGAAATATTCGCGTGCGAGCACCGCGTAGAGCGGCATGACGCCGCCATAGGTGGCGCCGAAGATGACGGCGAGCACGTAGAACTGCTCGAGCCGGCCGACCGCGAGATAGGCGGCGATCACCGCGGCCTGGATAGCCAGCCCGGCGATCAGCACCGGCTTGACGCCCAGCCGGTCGCCGAGCACGCCGTAGAGCACGCGGCCGCCGAGGCCGGCCAGGCCCTCGACGCTGTAGATCGAGACGGCGGCCATCGGCGCCACGCCGCAGGCCATCGCATAGCTCACCATGTGGAAGATCGGCCCTGAATGCGCCGCGCAGCAAGCGAAGAAGGTCATGCCCAGCACCAAGAATTGCGGCGAGCGCAGCGCCTGGCCGACACTCATGCCGGGATCGTCGGCAGTGGGCGAGGGTGTGCCGCCGTCGGATGCCGCAACCGCCGCCGGCGGCTGGCGCACCAGCAGGACGGCGGGCAACAGAAGCACCCAGGCCATGACGCCGATGTCGAACATGGCCGTGCGCCACTCATAGGCCGAGATCAGCCAGCGCGCGAAGGGCGAGATCGTCATCGGCGCGACGCCCATGCCGGCCGAGACCAGCGATACCGCCAGGCTGCGGTTGGTGTCGAACCAGGCGGTGGTGAGCGCGATCATCGGCGCGAAGAAGGCGCTGGCCGCGAGGCCCACGATCACGCCGTAACTCAGCTGAAAGACGATAAGCGAGCCGGCGCGGCTCGCCACCACCAATGCCAGGCCGAGCAGCACCGCGCCGGCGAGCACCACGGGCCGGGCGCCGAGGCGGTCATAGATCGAGCCCCAGGCGAAGCCGCCGACGCCCATGACGAGGAAGTTCAAGGTCATGGCGCTGGAAATGCCGGCGCGCGACCAGCCGGTGTCGAGCGACATCGGTTCGAGAAAGATCGCCAGCGAGAACATCGCGCCGAGCGCCACACAAGTCATCAGCGCGCCCGCCGCGACGATGACCCAACGATAGGAAAGGTTCATGGTTTTCTCCCATGCCGCAAGGCATCCTGTTTGATGCGGCACGGTTTTTCCAGGCTCATTCGTGCCGCTTGCGTCCGAAGGACGCCGCAGGCGACAACGATCCTACAATCTGGTTGCATTTTTTATCTGGATTTTTTTGGGGCGGTGATTTGGCTTGTCACCTGAAAAGTCGCGTTCCTTCGCGCCCCCCTCTGGCCTGCCGGCCATCTCCCCCACAAGGGGGGAGATCGGCAGTTCCGGCGCTGGCGCTTTTTTCTGCGAGTTTGGCGGTTGGCGAAAGGTCGCATGAAGGCTGATCTCCCCAAGTGGGGAGATGGCCGGCAGGCCAGAGGGGGGCGCTGTCCCGCCCACCCTTCAGTATGTCAGCAGTCCACCGCGCCAGCATTGACCGCGCTCCCGTCCCTTCTAGATTGACCCGTCAACCAGGGAGAACCTCCATGCAACTCTATCGCGGCCGGCTCATCGACCACCTTCATCTTGTGGTGCGAGACATCAAGGCGAGCCGGCGCTTCTACGGCGCGCTGCTCGAGGTGCTTGGCATTCCGATCGGCGGCGAGGCCGAGGATTATTTCTGGGCGGACGAACTCTTCGTCTCCAGCGCCGACAGCCGCGCCGCGCTCGGCGTGCTCACCGGCCGCCACCATCTCGCCTTCCAGGCCAAGGACCGCGCCATGGTCGACGCTTTCTACACGGCTGGGCTCGCCGCCGGCGGCAAGGACAATGGCGCGCCGGGCGAGCGCCATTACCACCCTGGCTACTACGCCTGCTTCCTGCTCGACCCCGACGGCAGCAACATCGAGGCGGTATACCATGGCGAGGCCAAGCGGAGTGCGGCGGCTGTGGAGATCAGTTTTTGAAGAATGGTCTGCTCCCAGCGAGGCGCTCTGTGTCGGACTGTAGTCGAATACGTCCATGGCGACAGCGAAGGGAAACTGCCAACGAGTATCAGCATAGCGAGGGTGCCGACCGCCGGAATCTGAGGCAGGCGCATGCGCCTGCCGCTACGCCGTCGCTTATTCCTTCACTGCGCCCGTCATCGAGGACACATAGTGCTCGACGAAGAAGGAATAGAGCACGACGACCGGCAGCGAGCCGATCAAGGCGCCGGCCATCAGCGCTCCCCATTCATAGACGTCGGAGCGGACAAGCTCGGTGAGCACGCCGACCGGCACCGTCTTCTTTTCGGACGATTGGATGAAGGTCAGCGCGTAGATGAACTCGTTCCAGGAGAGCGTGAAGGCGAAGATGCCGGCCGAGATCAGGCCCGGCACCGACAGCGGCAGAACGATCTTGGTGAGGATCTGCCAGCGTGTTGCTCCGTCGATGAGCGCGCATTCCTCCAGTTCGAACGGGATCGAACGGAAATAGCCCATCAAGAGCCAAGTGCAGAACGGGATCAGGAACGTGGGATAGGTGAGGATCAGCGCGAACGGCGTGTCGTAGAGCCCGAGATTGAACACCATGACCGACAGCGGGATGAACAGGATCGAAGGCGGCACCAGATAGGCGAGGAAGACGGCGAGGCCGACCTGGCGCGCGCCCGAGAACCTCAGCCTTTCGATCGCGTAGGCCGCAAGCACCGCGGCCGCCAGCGACAGGAAGGTGGCGGCGGTGGAGATGATCACCGTGTTGAGCAGCCAGCCGGGATATGACGTCTCGAGAAGCAGGTAGCGGATGTGCTCCAGTGTCGGATGCACGACCCAGAACGGATTGTAGTTCACATAGTCGGTCATCTCGACATTGGGTTTAACCGCCGTGATCGTCATCCAGTAGAACGGAAACAACAGCACGACCAGAAACACCAAGAGCGGCAGATAGACCGTGACCACCCGGCGCGGCAGGCTTTGCAGGTAGCCCATGCCGCCTTCGTCGGTTTCCATGCGTTCGGCTTGCTTGATCGCGGCCATGTCAGTCTCCGCCGCCTTGCTGCCACCTGCGCCGTTGCAGGCCGAAATAGCTGAACAGGATCGCCGCCAGCAGGAAGGGGATCATGGCGACGGCGATTGCCGCGCCTTCGCCGAGCTGGCCGCCGGCAATGCCGCGCTGGAACGACAGTGTCGCCATCAGATGGGTGGCGTTCACCGGCCCGCCCCGGGTCAGTACATAGATCAGCTGGAAATCGGTGAAGGTGAACAGCACCGAGAAGGTCATGGTGATGGCGATTATCGGCGTCAGCAGCGGCAGCGTCACATGGCGGAACAGTTGCCACCGGCTGGCGCCGTCGAGCGTGGCGGCTTCATAGAGCGATTGCGGGATCGTCTGCAGACCGGCAAGCAGCGTGATGGCGACGAATGGAATGCCGCGCCACACATTGGCCGCGATGACGGAAGCGCGCGCATTGGTAGGGTCGCCGAGAAAGTTGATGCGGTGGTCGATCAGGCCCATCTGCTGCAGTGCCCAGGACAGGATCGAGAACTGCGAATCGTAGATCCACCAGAAGGCGATCGCCGACAGCACCGTCGGCACCACCCAGGGCAGCAGCACCACCGCGCGGAAGAACGACTTGAAGGGCAGCTTCTCGTTGAGGATGAGCGCCAGCCAGAGGCCGAGCACGAATTTCAGGATCGAGGCGCTGACCGTATAGAGCAGCGTGTTGAAGACCGACAGCCAGAAGACGCTGTCGCTCCAGAGGTATTCGTAGTTCTCGGCGCCGATGAAGATGCCCGGGCGGCCGATGCGCGTATCGGTGAAGCCGAGCCATATGCCGAGCCCCAGCGGATAGGTGAGAAAGACCAGGAGCAGCGCCGCCGCCGGCAGCATGAAGCCGAGGCTGAGGGCATTACGGTTCTCGGCGAGCCGCGAAAGCATCGACGGACCTTGCTGAACGGCAACGGATGGCACGGCCATGGCGCGGGCTCCCTGGTACGAGGTCTGATGGAGCGGCCGGGGCGGCAACCCTTCTTCCGGATGCCTCCGAAAGACGTGCCACCCCGGCTGAGGTCGAAAAGGATCAGACGCGATAGTAGCGGTTGGCGCGCTTCTCCGCCTCTTCCATCGCCTCTTGCGGCGTGGCCTGGCCCGTCACCGCCTTGGCGAACATGTCGACCAGCACATAGTCGGCCATGGTCGCGGCCGAGGCATAGCCGAGCGGTCCCGCATAGCCGTTGGGGCGCAGCGTCGCCGAGGCTTTGGCATAGGCGGCATTGTTCGGGTCGGCCTTCCACACCGGATTGTTGTCGAAAGCCTTCAGCGTCTGGCAGCAATAGCCGGCCGACGAGGTGATCCAGTCCGACATCTGCGGGTTCTCGAACATGAACTGCAGATAGGCTTTTGCCGCGTTGGGGTAGGGCGTGTAGTTGAAGATGACGGCGGTGGTCACCTGGAACAGCTCGACCGATTTCCCGACCGGACCGATCGGCAGATTGGTGGTGCGGATGTCCTTGGCGATCTCCGCCAACTTTGGGTCGTTGTCCTTGTTGACCTTGGCGGTGTTGTACGCAGAGATGCCGTTGGCGATGACGCTCACCTCGCCGGCCAGGAAGGCGCGGTTGTTGTTGACGTCGAGCCAGCTCTCCGTGCCCGGGATAAAGGTTTTGTAGAGCTCCTGCGCATACTGGATCGCTTTCAGAGTCTCGGGGCTGTTGATCGTCACCTTGCCTTTCTCGTCGACCATCTGGCCGCCATGGCTCCACAGCAGCCAATGCGCGTAGTTGTTGCCGTCGCCGACGCCGTGGCCATGCGTGAAGCCGGCCGGATGGCCCTTCGCCTTCAGCGCCTTGCAGAGTTCGAGGAAGCCGGCCGTGTCCTTCGGGAATTCCGAGAAGCCGGCCTCCTTCACCCAGCTTTCGCGATAGACGATGGCGTTGCCGATGGTGGCAAGCGGCAGGCCGAGGAACTTGCCCTCGCGCGTTGCATACTGCTTCGGCCCATCGTGCCAGCCGCCATATTTCTTGCCGAGATAGTCGCCGAGTTCGGTGACGTCGAGCAGCTTGTCGGGATATTGGTGCGGGTCGTCGAACCAGACGAGCATCAGGTCGGGGCCGGAGCCGACATTGGCGGCAACCGCTGCCTTCGGCCGGATGTCCTCCCAGCTCTCCTTGTCGACGCGGACCTCCACGCCCGTCGCCTCGGTGAACCGCTTGGTATTCTTCAGCCACTGGTCCTCGTCGCCCTGCACGAAGGGCGACCAGCGCAGCAGCCTCAGCTTCGCACCGTCCTCGGGCTTGTAGGTTAGGCCCTCCTGGGCAAAGGCGGTCGAGCCGACAAGGCGGCTGCCCAAAGCCCCGGCGGCCGCGCCGGCGGTCGTGCGGATCACGTCGCGTCTGGTGAACTTCATGCTCGTCTCCTCCTGTGTGTTTCCTTGCTGGGTGGCCTATCGCGCCGCTTCGATCCGCTGGCCGGTTTTGCCGTGGAACAGATGGATAGGCCCGGGCTCGACCGACAGCCGGATGGTATCTCCCGGCGCGAAGGAATGGCGTTCCCGGAAATTGGCGACGATATCCTCGCCGCCGGCCGTCCGGCCGATGATCTGCACTTCCGAGCCGGTCGGCTCGATCACCACCACGGTCACCGGAATGCCGTCCTCGGCCAGCCGCAGATGCTCGGGCCGCACCCCCAGGACTATAGCCTCGCCGTTGTCGATCGAAGGTGGTTTCGGCAGAGGCACGGAGATGCCTCCCGCGCCCTGGAACGACGGCGCACCGTCGCTGGCGAACGTGCCCTTGAGCAGGTTCATGGCGGGCGAGCCGATGAAGCTCGCGACGAAGAGGTTGTTCGGCCGGTCGTAGAGTTCCAGCGGCGGTCCGATCTGCTCCACGACCCCGTCATGCATGACCACGATCTTGTCGGCCATGGTCATGGCCTCGATCTGGTCGTGGGTGACATAGACCGTCGTGGTCTTCAGCCGCTGGTGCAGTTCCTTGATCTCGGCGCGCATCTGCACCCTCAGCTTTGCGTCGAGGTTCGAGAGCGGTTCGTCGAACAGGAATACCTGCGGATTGCGCACGATGGCCCGGCCCATGGCGACCCGCTGCCGCTGGCCGCCCGAAAGCTGGCGCGGATAGCGCGACAAAAGCGGCACCAGCCCGAGGATTTCGGCCGCCCGCTTCACGCCCGAATCGCTTTCCGCCTTCGGGACACCCTTGAGCATGAGCGAGAACGCCATGTTCTCGGCAACGGTCATGTGCGGATAGAGCGCGTAGTTCTGGAACACCATGGCCACGTCGCGCTCCTTTGGCGCAACGTCGTTGACGATACGGCTGCCGATCGAGATATGGCCGCGCGAGATCTTTTCCAGCCCGGCGATCATCCTGAGAAGAGTCGATTTTCCGCAGCCGGAGGGTCCGACCAGCGTGACGAATTCGCCGTCGTCTATGTCGACGCTGACGCCATGCAGGATCTGGGTAGCCCCGAACGATTTGTAGACATCGCCAATCGCGACAGACGCCATCGCATTCCTCCCGATGGTCCCTGCGAGGTCTCGCGGGGAGCCGTTTCTATCAGGTGTGGCTGAAACGGATGCCGGCAAGCATCCACCACTGGCGTCGGCGACGTCTGCCCCAGCTCCCCCCGGGTCACGCGACCGTGAAACGGTAGCGCTACCAAATACGCCTGTAAAGCGTCGGTGCGCATGCTTATACCTTCGTCGCTGAGGAGAGATGGACAAAGCTCGCCTCTGGGAGAGTGAAGCCAGGCCAGACCGGATTGCCGATCAAACTATCGAATAGCGGTCGAAAGACATTAGAAATTACTAAGATAATAAGCTTCAACTTACGCGGGAAATCTTACATAGCACCTGTCGCGACGGCAGCGTGATTGGGGACTGTCCGTCCCGAATGCGGGCATTGCTGGTTGGTGCTTCCGTTGTGGCTCTGCGCGCCGCCGCTGGCAGCGGTACTATCACGCCTGGCCCTTATCACTCGCCGATCAAAAACGCCGCGATCAGCTTCTGCAAATTCCCGCCCGGGCCGAACTCGACCTTGTCGAAGTCGCGGCTGGCTTGGCGCTGCGCCTTGGAAAGCTTGTCGAGATATTGCGTCAGCTCGGCCCTGACCTTCGTGCAGCCGGGGTCGTCGGTGACGGTGAGGCCGGTGCTGAAAGCGACGATCTTGTCCACCATGTCGATGATGCCGGCGCCGTGCACCTTCTCATGCGCGATAAGCCCGGCGGCGAACGCGTCCCAGCGCGCCTGCACGTCGGGAGCGAGTTTTCCCGCGGGCTTCGGCAGCGTGTAGGTGATGATCAGCTTGGGTCGCGCCGTCCTCAGCACGCACGCGCCGCCTTGAGGTTGGTAGTCACGCTGCCAGGTCAGCTTGAAATTGGTCTGCGCGATCGCCCGCCGCCCATTGCCCGCGCTGTCCCTGCCGATCAGCGGACCCTTGTCGCCGATCGAGACATAGAGCGCCTCCACGGTTTGCCCGGAGATGGCATAGGTCTCGATCTTCTCGACCGGTTGCCAGTCGGCCAAGGCCGGCGTCGAGAACAGCAGGGTGGTAAGCAGGAGGGCAGGCTTCATGGGGACTCGGTGGGATTCCGGGCGAAGCTTCGTGCATAGCGCTTATAGGCAGCGAGAGCAAAGAGGGCGTCTCCCCTGCGGTTGCCGTGCTAAGGCCGGGATGGCGCAGAAAAGGCGAGGGCGCGCTATCTCCCCACAAGGGGGAGATAGGCTGCGCCAGCGTCCCGGAACCTGTCCCACCCGTCGCCCGTTTCTATGCCATTCGTCCCGACCCATGGGGAGCCAAGGATGACCCGCAACGAGATCATTTCGGTGCTTGGTCCGGTCGACGAGGCCGTCATCGCCGACGTCGCGCTCACTGGTGCCAGCCTTAAGGAATTGCACGAGGCCGTTGCCTGGATCGGCGCCGACGAGGCGCTGGTGAACGAGGGGCACGCATTGCCCAGCGCCAGGGTAGCGCGGCTGATCGAGATCCTGGAGCCGCCCGAGGACGAGCCCGAAGCGCCGAGTGGGATGGAGTAAGTTCTTCCTTCTCCCACAAGAAGGGCTACGCTATGCACACATCTTCTGTGACTACTGATCGACCTGAGGCTTGATTGCCACGTGGTTCCCCCAATCCGTCGCTGCTTCGCAGCGCCACCTTTCCCCCCTCCGGAGGGAAAGGAAGGGAGCGCTGCTGGACGAGCGTTGACGGCAAGAGGCTTGGCGCCTTTCCTCTACCCCGTCGATCGGGGGAGAGGTGGCTCGGCGAAGCCGAGACGGAGTGGGGGTCGACCAGCGCTACATTGGACAATGCATGCGCCATGCTGCCATGCACGCTATCGCCAAAGACCAGCCGCTTGGAAATGTGTGCATCCCCTAGACAAGAAGGGGAGAAGGATAGGTGCTTCTCCCTACTTGCCGCTCGTACAGCTCTCGTCATAGCTTGGCCTTGGGGAGGACACTGCCTTGGACACCAATGTCGTCATTGTCGGCGCGGGGCCGGCGGGGCTGGCCGTCGGCGCTTGCCTTAAACAGGCGGGGGTGGATTTCACCATCCTCGAAAAGACCAGCGAGGTGGCGCCGGCCTGGCGGCGGCATTATCGCCGGCTGCATCTCCACACGGTGAAGTCGTTTTCCTCGCTGCCCTTCGTGCCGTTTCCGAAGAGCCATCCCCGCTACGTCCCGCGCGAAAAGGTGGTCGCCTATCTCGATGCCTATGCCGAACGCTTCGGCCTCGAGCCGCGTTTCGGCGTGACGGTGAAATCGATCCGCCGCGTGGGCGAAAAATTCCTGGTCGAGACCGACGCAGGCGAGATCCGCGCCAGCAAGATCGTGATCGCCACCGGCAACAATGCCGAGCCGATCGTGCCGGGCTTCCCCGGCATCGAGGCGTTCAAGGGAGAGGTGCTGCACAGCGCCGCCTACACCGAGGCCGCACCCTATGTCGGCAAGGATGTGCTGGTCATCGGCATGGGCAACACCGGCGCCGAGATCGCGCTCGACCTGGCCGAAAGCGGCGCGCACCCGGCGATCTCGGTGCGCAAGGGCGTTCACATCGTGCCGCGCCAGCTCTTCGGCGTGCCGATCCAGATGGTCGGCATCGCGAGTCGGCCGATGCCGCAGGCGCTCAACGACTGGATGTTCCCGAAAATCCTCGACCTGGCGCTGGGCAGGTTGGAGAAATACGGCATCGTGCGACCGAAGCAGGGCATCCTCGCTCAGATCGATGCCGGCCGCATTCCAGTCATCGATGTCGGCACCGTGGCGGCGATCAAGGCAGGCAGGATCGGCATCCTCCCCGACATCGTCCGCTTCACCGAGGACGGCGCGGAATTCGCCGATGGGCAGGAGAAAAACTTCGACGCGGTGATCTTCGCCACCGGCTATCGGCCGGGCTATGACGGCATCCTGCCGGCGGAGCTCAGGCCGGCGAAAAGCGGCGTCAATGCCGGCGCCTCCGACCTCGGCGTCTATCTCGTCGGCTTCCACAACCCCGTCACCGGCCTGCTGCGCGAGATCGGCATCGAAGCAAAGGCGGTGGCGATGGATATAGCGGGATGAGAGACATGGCGGAGTTGCTGATCTCCCCCCTTGAGGGGGAGATGGCCGGCAGGCCAGAGGGGGTCGCTTCGCGTGAAGCGCCAACGCGCTCCGCGACGTGAGACGACGCTGGCGATTTACGTGAGACGACCCCCTCTGTCGCCTTCGGCGACATCTCCCCCTCAAGGGGGGAGACTAATGGCGCATAAATCGGGTGGCGCCCATGCATTCCCCATGCGAAGCAAGCCACCTGGACGAGAGAGGGGACCCATCATGCTCACGCTCTACGATTATCTGCCGTCGCAAAATGCCTGGAAGGTGCGTGTCCTGCTCGGATTGCTCGGCATCGCTTACGAGACACGGCAGGTGTCGATCTTCGAGGGCGAGAGCCACTCGGAGGAATTTCTCAAGCTCAATCCGGCCGGCGCCGTTCCGGTGCTCCGGCTGGAGGACGGCGAGGCGATCGCCGAGTCCAACGCCATCCTCGTCTATCTCGCCGAGGTCTCGCCCTATCTGCCGGCGAACCGGCATCTGCGCGCCAAGGCCATGCAATGGCTGTTCTTCGAGCAGTATTATGTCGAGCCGGTCATCGGCTCGCTGCGCTTCTGGACGCTGACCGGGCGGCTGGAGCGCAACAAGGCGCTTGTTCCCGGCAAGCGCGAGGCGGGCATCCGCGCGCTTGCCGCGCTCGAGCGCAGCCTGCAGGACACGCCCTTCCTCGCCGGCGGCTCGCTCACCATCGCCGACATCGCCGTCTATGCCTACGGCCACCGCGCCGAGGATTGCGGCTTCTCGCTCGCCGACTATCCGGCGGTCAGCGCCTGGATCGATCGGGTGAGCGAGGCGATCGGCCCTGGCTATCCCGTGCACCCCTACAGCATCGACCCGCATTCGGGCGGCTGAGCGAAGCGCGCTCCAACGAAGTCCCGGAACAGAAGGGGCGGGCGGGGCGTTTCCGAAAAGCAGCGTGCCGGCGCCTGCCGCCTATGGTGCCTATGGTGCCGACGGTTCCGCCTGCCTGCAACGAACGCAATGGAGGCCAGAATGGTTCGCCCCATCGCCATCGCCATCCTCACCGCTGGCTTGGCCGGCCTGCCCGCCATGGCGGCCGAGGAATACTGGGTCGCCAGGGATGCCGTCTCGAAGCAGTGCGAGATTGTGCCGAAGAAGCCCGACGGGACGCTCGTCGTCGATCTCGGCAAGAAGAAATACGCCAGCGAGGGCGAGGCCAGGAAGGCGATGGAGGCGTTGCCGGATTGCAAGAAGAAGTAGCGCCGATCTCCCCCCTTGAGGGACCACAAGGGGGGAGATGGCCGCCAAGCGGCCAGAGGGGGTCGTCTCACATGGAGCGGCGGCCTCCTCTTCGTCGTGGAACGTTGGCGATCCACGCGCAGCGACCCCCTCTGTCGCCTTTGGCGACATCTCCCCCTCGAGGAGGAGATCGGCTGGCGCCCCTACCGGTCCACCATCGACATCGTCCGCTCGTTGTATCTCGGCCCCGAAACCCTGTCGGGCGTCAGCGCCATGTCGAGCCCCAGCATCTCGGTGGCGTCGAGCTTGATGTCGGCGGCGGCGACATTCTCCTGCAGATAGGTCCGCCGCTTGGTGCCGGGGATCGGCACGATGTCGATGCCGAATTCCGGACCCTTGGCGAGCAGCCAGGCAATTGCCACCTGGCCGGGCTTTGCGCCCTTGGCGGCGGCGATGTCGCGCACCGTCGCGGCCGCGGCGACATTGGCGTCGAAATTCTCGCCCTGGTAGCGCGGGTCGCCGCGCCGGAAATCGCCTTCAGGATACTCTTCCGCGCGCTTGACGTCGCCGGCGAGGAAGCCGCGGCCGAGCGGCGCGAACGGCACCAGGCCGATGCCCAATTCCGCAAGCGCCGGGATGATCTCGGGCTCGAGGTTGCGTTCCCACAGCGAATATTCGCTCTGCAGCGCCGAGACCGGGTGCACTTGATGCGCGCGGCGGATGTTTGCGATGCCGGCCTCCGACAGGCCGAAGAAGCGCACCTTGCCCTCGGCGACCAGCTCGCCCACCGTGCCCGCCACATCCTCCATCGGCACGCCTGGATCGACGCGGTGCTGGTAGAGCAGGTCGATATGGTCGGTGGCGAGCCGCGTGAGCGAGGCGTCCACAACTTCGCGGATATGCTCGGGCCGGCTGTCGCGCTCGGTGCCGACTTGCTTGCCGTCGACGATGCGGAAGCCGAATTTGGTCGCGATCGTCACCTCGTCGCGCCGGCCCTTCAGCGCGCGGCCGAGCAGCTCCTCGTTGAGGAAAGGCCCATAGACCTCGGCCGTGTCGAGGAAGGTGCAGCCGAGCTCGATCGCCCGGTGTAGCGTCGCGATCGACTCCGCCTCGTCGGCCGGCCCGTAGGCCTGGCTCATGCCCATGCAGCCGAGGCCGATCGCTGAGACGACGAGCCCCTGGCCCCCGAGTTTCTGCTTGCCGAGGCTCATCTGTCTGTCTCCAATGGAAAATAAGCGCTCGCGAAGATATAGAGGCCAAGGGCGAGGCGTCCAGCCTGCGCTCGCTTGATCAGGATCAAAGCAGGGCAGGACGGTAGGTCGTAGCGTTCATCCGTCTTGGGAAGGACACAAGGCGGGCGGGTGGTTCCGGCCGACTCCACTCCCTCGGAAGCCCTGACGGAACCACCTGAACCGCCCGCTTGAAACTCAAGCTCTTGACAGCAGCCGGCGCATGATCAGCGAGGCATGGCCGCCGACGCCATGCGCCGCCGGCCGGCGCTCGGCGATCTCGAAGCCGTGCTTGCGATAGAAGGCGACCGCGCGGTCGTTGCCTTCGATCACCTCCAGCGCGATCGAGGGAATGCCGGCATGGGCGGCGAGCACCGCATGCAGAAGGTCGACGGCAAGCCCGCTGCCGAATTCCTGCGGCTCGATATGCAGCCGGTCGAGCGTGACGTCGCCCTTCTCGTCCATCGCCGCCATCGCATAGCCGGCGATCGAGCCGTCGGTCCGCTCGGCGACAAAGGACATCTTGTTGTCGTCGGCAAGCTCCTCGGCCAGCTTCTCGGGCGCATGCCTCTCGTCGGAGAGCCGGGCGGTGTTTTCCTCACCCATGATCGGCGAATAGGTCCGCCGCCAGGACTGGCCGAGCAACCGCGAGACTGCGCCGAGATCCTCATTCGCCATTGCCCTGATCTGGACCATTGCCATCTCCCTCATTCGCCGGCGCGGTGTGACGCGGCTCACTACTGCAGCCGGCCCGCCTGCCTGGCAAGCCTGTCGACAATTGCCGGGCCTCATTTGAACGGGCTGATGGGGTGAAGTGTTCCGATGCTGCGCCGCACAGTCCCCCCGCCACGGAAGTCATCCGCTCTTGCCCGCGCTATCCTGATTAGCGTCGCGATTACAATGCGTTGAAGTGCCGGCCGAGTGTTGAAAATTCCTGGCTGCCGCCCTTGAAACCCTGCGGCACCAGACTAGTTCGACAGACGTGCGAGCCCCGGCAAGGAGAAGGCTCGCGGAGGGAGGATTCCAATGGCTGCCAAGGAAGTAAAATTCCATACGGAAGCTCGCGACAAGATGCTGCGTGGCGTCGATATTCTGGCCGACGCGGTGAAGGTGACGCTCGGCCCCAAGGGTCGCAACGTCGTCATCGAGAAGTCGTTTGGCGCGCCGCGCATCACCAAGGACGGCGTAACCGTGGCGAAGGAAATCGAACTGGTCGACAAGTTCGAGAACATGGGCGCGCAGATGGTGCGCGAGGTCGCGTCGAAGACCAGCGACGTTGCCGGCGACGGTACCACCACCGCCACGGTGCTTGCTCAGACGATCGTCAGAGAGGGGGCGAAGGCCGTTGCCGCCGGCATGAACCCGATGGATTTGAAGCGCGGCATCGACAAGGCCGTGGAAGTGATCGTCGCCGAGCTCAAGGCCAATGCCCGCAAGGTGACCCGCAACGACGAGATCGCCCAGGTCGGCACCATCTCGGCCAATGGCGACGCCGAGATCGGCCGCTTCCTGGCCGAAGCGATGCAGAGGGTCGGCAATGAAGGCGTCATCACCGTCGAGGAGGCCAAGACCGCCGAGACCGAGCTCGAAGTGGTCGAGGGCATGCAGTTCGACCGCGGCTATCTCAGCCCTTATTTCATAACCAATCAGGACAAGATGCGCGCCGATCTCGAGGAGCCTTATCTCCTGATCCACGAGAAGAAGCTGTCCAATCTTCAGGCGCTGCTGCCTATCCTGGAAGCGGTGGTTCAATCGGCGAAGCCGCTTTTGATCATTGCCGAGGATGTCGAAGGCGAAGCGCTGGCCACGCTGGTCGTCAACAAGCTGCGTGGCGGCCTCAAGGTCGCCGCCGTCAAGGCGCCGGGCTTCGGCGATCGCCGCAAGGCGATGCTGGAGGACATCGCCATCCTCACCGGCGGCCAGGTCATCTCCGAGGATCTCGGCATCAAGCTGGATAACGTCACGCTGGACATGCTTGGCCGGGCCCGGCGGATCGCCGTCGAGAAGGAGAACACCACCATCGTCGACGGTGCCGGGGCCAAACCCGAGATCGAGGGCCGCGTCGCCCAGATCAGGCAGCAGATCGACGAAACCACCTCGGATTATGACCGCGAGAAACTGCAGGAAAGGCTGGCCAAGCTCGCCGGCGGCGTCGCCGTCATTCGCGTCGGCGGCTCGACCGAGGTCGAGGTCAGGGAGCGCAAGGATCGTGTCGACGACGCGCTGCACGCCACCCGCGCAGCGGTCGAGGAAGGCATCCTGCCGGGCGGCGGCGTGGCCTTGCTGAGAGCCGCAAGGGCACTCGACGCGGCCGCAGTCGACAATCCCGATCAGAAGACAGGCATCGAGATCGTGCGTCGTGCACTGGAAACGCCGGTGCGCCAAATCGCCGAGAACGCGGGCGCCGAAGGGTCGATCATCGTCGGCAGACTGCGCGAGAACGGGCAATTCTCTTTCGGCTGGAACGCACAGACCGGCGACTACGGTGACCTCTACGGCCAGGGCGTGATCGACCCGGCCAAGGTGGTGCGCACCGCCTTGCAGGACGCCGCCTCCATCGCCGGCCTGCTGGTCACCACCGAGGCGATGGTGGCGGAAAAGCCGAAGAAGGAGGCCGCTCCCGCGATGCCTCCGGGAGCGGGGATGGACTATTGAGGAGGTGACGGCCGATCTTCCCACGGGGAGGAGATCGGCATCGCCATCTGACCAAATTGACTCGTTCTCCGCTCTCCGCCATCCTTGGCGGCGGCCGCAGTCCCGGCGGCAGCGTAATCGAGTGATGCCATGGCCAGTCCCGCCGCCAGAGAGAATTCCCGCCGCGCCGCGGTGAAGAAGGCGCTCGACCGCCACAAGGTCTATGTCACCGCGCAGAGCTTTTCCGGCGGCACCTATCAGGCCCGCGTGCTGGTCGATGGCGAGGCTTACTGGGTCGACGAGTTCCGGCTTTCACAGCTCAGGCAGGGGCTAACGCCCGCCGAGCTGGAACTGACGCCGGCGACCGACGATTGAGCGTGACGCTTGTCTCTTCGTCATCCCAGGGCGGAGCAGGAGCGAAGCGACGTCGCGAAGACCCTGGGATCCATGCCGTGACGTCAAAGTGCCGCTGCGGTCCAGGTTCTGCTCCGCTGCACCATATGATTGAAGTCACAGCATGGATCCTCGGGTCAAGCCCGAGGATGACGACCGTAGGGATGGCGAGATCCCGGCGCTGGGAAGCCGCGTCCGCCACCACTTCCGCCTGACCCATGCCCTCGAAACTCAAAACCTACCGCGCCAAGCGCGAGTTCAGCCGGACACCCGAGCCTGCCGGCGGTACGACCGGCGTGGGCGGCAACCGCTTCGTCGTCCACAAGCACCATGCCACCGCCGACCATTACGACCTGCGCCTCGAAGTCGGCGGCGTGCTGAAGAGCTGGGCGGTACCCCGTGGCCCATCGCTCAACCCGGCCGACAAGCGCCTCGCCGTCGAGACCGAGGACCATCCGATCGAATATATCGACTTCGAGGGCGTCATCCCCGAGGGCGAATATGGCGGCGGGCCGATGATCGTCTGGGACACCGGCACCTGGGCGCCGATGGAGGATGTCGAGAAGAGCCTGCGCACCGGCGCCTTCAAGTTCCGGCTGGCCGGCCAGAAGCTCAACGGCGGCTGGATGCTGACCAGGCTGAAGCCGAAACCCGGCGAGGACGAGAACAAGAAGAACTGGCTGCTGTTCAAGGAGCGCGATCTCGCCTCGGACACCAAGCTCGACATCCTCGAGGCGCGGCCGGAAAGCGTGAAGTCCGGCCGCCGCATCGAGGAATTGGCGGCGCCGGCGAAGAAGCCGCAGCGCCTGCCGCCCAAGCCCGGCTCGCTGAAACCCGGCGCGCTGCCCGGCGCGGTGAAGGGCGAGCCGCCGAACCGGATCGAACCGCAGCTTGCGACGCAGGTGACCGAGCCGCCCGGCGGGCCGATCGAGAACACCGGCACGCTCTGGCTGCACGAGATAAAATTCGACGGCTACCGCACCATGGCGCATGTCGTCGACGGCGAGGTGCGGCTGATCACCCGCGGCGGCATCGACTGGACGAAGCGCTACGGCGATCTTCCGCAGGCTTTCGCGCGCCTGCCGGTCAGCCGGGCGATCATCGACGGCGAGATCATGGTGCTCGACGAGAAGGGCATCTCCCGCTTCGCGCTGCTGCAGGAGGCGCTCGCCGAGGGCGCCGGCTCCAAATTGCATTTTTACGCTTTCGACCTTCTCCACCTCGACGGCTGGGACCTGCGCAAGGTGCCGCTGCAAAAGCGCAAAGCCTTGCTTGCCGAACTGCTTGCCGGCCAGGCCGCCAATTCCGCCATCCAGTATAGCGACCATGTCGAGGGCGATGGACGCGGGCTCTACGAACAGGCGACGGAACTGGGGCTCGAAGGCGTCGTCTCCAAACGTGCCGACGCAACCTACCAGAGCGGCCGCACCAAGAGCTGGACCAAGGTGAAGGCGCAGAAGACGGACGATTTCGTCATCGCCGGCTATACGGTCTCCGACCGGGCGGAAGGGCTGGCGGCACTTGGCATGGCCGAGTTCGACAATGGCGAACTGCACTATCGCGGCAAGGTCGGCACCGGCTTCGACCGCGACATGGCGACCGAACTGCTTGCAAGGCTGGAGCGGCTGACCGCCGGCGCCACGCCGCCCGAAGGTGCGCCGCGCGAGGTGATGCGCGAGATGCACTGGGTGAAGCCGCTGCTGTCGGCCCGCATCCATTATTCGAACCGCACCGGCGACAATGCGATCCGCCATGGCGTCTTCCGCGGCCTGCGCGATGTCGGCGAGCTAACCACGCCGGTGCCGGTCAAGCGCAAGCGGCTGATCGCCGAATCCGACCTAGCCACCATCTGGGTGACCAACCCGGAGAGGCGGCTGTTCGGCAAGACCGGGCCGACCAAGCTCGATATCGCCGTCTACTACGCGCTGGTCGGCGATTTCATGCTGCCGCATATCATCGGCCGGCCGGTGTCGCTGGTGCGCTGTCCGACCGGCAAGCCGCAGGACTGCTTCTTCCAGCGCCACGCCTTCACGGGCATGCCGCCTTCGGTGGCGGTGTTCGAATCGACCAATTCGGAAGGCGAGACCAAGACCTATCTCTCGGTCGAGGATGCCAAGGGCTATCTGGCGCTGGCGCAGTTCGGCGTCGTCGAGTTCCACACCTGGGGCACGCACCGCACCAAGCTCGACAAGCCCGACCAGATCGTCTTCGACCTTGATCCGGGCGAGGGGATTTCATGGCGCGAGGTGGTGGAGGCGGCCGTCCACATCAAAGGCGGGCTGGAGAGCCTCGGCCTGGTGCCTTTCGCCAAGACTTCGGGCGGCAAGGGCATCCACATCACCGTGCCGTTGACGCGCAAGCAGAACTGGAAGAAACTGCACCAGGCCTCGAGCGCCATTTCGACTTTGCTCGCCGCGAGCGCGCCCGATACCTTCACCACAACCATGGGCAAGGATAACCGCAAGAGGCGCATCTTCATCGATTTCCACCGCAACGCCCGCGGCCACACCTCCGCCGCGCCCTATTCGCTGCGCGCCCGCACCAACCTGCCGGCCTCGACGCCGGTGAGTTGGACCGACCTGGAGACGATCGACGCGCCGGAGGACCTGAACTACGCCTCGCTGCCGGGATTGCTGGAGACCTCGGGCGATCCCTGGGCGGAGATCGATGAGGCTGCCAGGGATTTGCCGTCCCGTTTTTCGTCATCCTAGGGCGGAGCAAGGAGCGAAGCGACGCGCGCAGACCCTAGGATCCATGCCGTGACGTTGGCCGTAGGGCGCAGCGGTGCAGGATAGTGGCCAGGATTGATCCATGACCGGCTATGTCTACATGACCGCAAGCCAGAAAGGCGGCACGATCTACATCGGCGTCACCAATGATCTCGGACGTCGCATGCCTGAGCACAAGTCCGGTCAGGGCTCGCGCTTCACCAGCCGCTACGGCGTTCAGCGATTGGTCTGGTATGAGGAATACTTCGACATCACTGATGCCATTCAGCGTGAGAAGTCGCTGAAGCGCTGGCCACGCCAATGGAAGATTCACTTGATCGAAAAGACGAACCCAGAATGGTTTGAACTCTTTCGCGGAACCGGCTGGTGAGCGTTCTGCACCGCTGCGGCGCTCGCAGGTCACGGCATGGATCCTAGGGTCTGCGCCGCGTCGCTTCGCTCCTTGCTTCGCCCTAGGATGACGAAGCTTCGGGGCTTCGGCCAATCGCCAGCGTCGTGCCCGTATCTCCATCGACGCTTGCTACAATTTGAACTATCCTCCGCGCCAACCCCGTCCCAAAAACATTTCGCTAGGAATTCGGCTGTAAGATCAGGGGTCGGTGTAGGATTTCCACGGCGCTGCTCGTCCTTCGGACGAAAAACGCTGCAGAGAGCATGGTCCCCAAAAGTGGGAACCGGTTTTTGGACAAGACCATGCTCCAACATAGATGTCAGTGCATGGCCGCGTAGGAGTTAATCAATGGCGCCCAGGGCAAGTTGGAAAGGTTACCTCAAGCTCAGCCTCGTCAGCTGTCCGGTCCGGCTTTATCCAGCCACCAGCGCGAGCGAGCGCATCTCGTTCAACCAGCTGCACAAGAAGACCCACAACCGCATCAACATGAAGCCGGTCGATCCCGAGCTCGGCCTGGTCGAGCGCTCGGACCTTGTCCGCGGCTACGAATACGAGGACAAGCAGTACATCATCATCGATGACGCCGACCTCGACGCGGTCAGGATCGAATCCAATCACACGATGAACATCGAGGCCTTCGTCGACGAGGACGAGGTCGACGTCATCTATCAGGACTCGCCCTATTACCTTGCGCCCGACGGCGCCATGGCGGAGGAGACCTTCATCGTGCTGCGCGAGGCGATGCGCAAGTCCAGCAAGCTCGCCATCGCCCGCCTCGTGCTTTCGAGCCGCGAGCGTGTGGTGACGATCGGCGCGCGCGAGAACGGCATGTTCGTCTGCACCTTGAGGAACCCGAACGAAGTGCGCGGCACGACTGAATATTTCGGCAACATCCCCGCCGGCAAACCGGATCCGGAAATGCTCGATCTCGCCCAGGCGCTGATCAAGCAGAAGGAAACCCACTTCGATCCGAAGAATTACGAGGATCGCTATGAGGTGGCGTTGATGGCGATGATCCGCGAGAAGCTGAAGGGCCACAAGCCGATCATTGCGGCCGCACCCGAGCGCGGCAACGTCATCAACCTGATGGACGCGCTGAAGGCGAGCCTGTCGCAATCGGCCAAGCCCCCGGCCAAGTCGAAGAGCAAGGCCGAGGAAGCGCCGGCCAAGCCCGCCAAGAAGGCGGCTGCCGGCGGCGGCGCGCCTGAAAATCCGCTCAAGGCGAACCTGTTGAAGGCCGTCGGCAAGAGCAAGAAGTGACGGGAAACGCAGGGCCAGTGATCCTCCCCGGCGCCGTCTTCGGCGCCGTCGGCGCGCTTGCCGCCTTTCCGCTCAGGCTCGCCGCCCGCGAGGTCGAGCGCCGCCATGCCGAGCTGCGGCGCGGCGTCACGCGGCGCACCACCCATGTCGTGTTCGGCCGCGCGCTTCTCGCCAAGGCCGGGCTGGCAAAGGCCGGCGACGCCGAGATCGAGCGCCGCGCGAAGGCCGAGCGCGACGCCGGGCGCCAACTGATCAGCGAGAACGGCTTCCTGCGCCTGCTCGGCCTGATGAAAGCGCCGGAGGCATCGTCGCTGTCCAGGCAGTCGCTGATCGACCAGTCGCGGCTCGCCGGCGACGACCTGGACATGCTCTCGCTGTTCGACGCCTTCGAGCATGACGGCGAGCCCTATTCCTTCCGCGACCTGATCCTGGCCAGAAAATATGCCGGGCTGATCGCCAGCGGCGCCAGTTGGGGCGCGATCGCGCGCTCGGTGCATCGCTCCGGCCCGGTCGCTTCGCTCACCGCCAAGTCGCTCAATCTCGGCTCGCAGCATGGCCGCCCGGACGCGATCTATCTCGACGAGGGAAGGAGCGAGCTCGACGGCCAGCTGCTGTTCGATCTGGGCAGCCCGGAAGACGACACGCTGGAGGAACTCTTCGCAGAGGCGGAAGCATCGGAAGAGGAGGGCCGCCACGACGACGCGGCCGTCCTCTACCAGCGCTGCATGGCGATCGACCCCAAGGATCCCATCGCCGCCTTCAACCGCGCCAACTGCCTGCGCGGCGCCGGCCGCGTCGCGGAGGCCGCGCATGACTATGCCCGAGCGATAAAACTCGATCCCGGCTTCGTCGAGGCTTGGTTCAACCTCGCCGGGCTGATGAGCGACGAGGGCAAGGTCGCCTCCGCCAGGCGGCATCTGCAGAAGGCGATCGCGCTCGACAAGGCCTATGCCGACCCGGTGTTCAACCTGGCGCGGTTGGAGTTCGACGCAGGCAATCTGCTGGAGGCGCGTCGGCTGTGGACGCGGTATCTGGAGCTGGATGCGGAGTCCGAGTGGGCGGGGCTGGCGCGGAAGGGGATACAGTTCGTGGATCTGCACATGGCGCGGACGGCGGGGTGAGCGCCTTTCCTTCTCCCCTTGTGGGTGAGAAGCGGTCCGCGCAGCGGACGAAAAGCCAATTGCTTGGCTTTTCGAGCTTCGAACGCCCTGAGCCTGCGAAGGGCCGGGGTGGATCGGCGCGTCAGCGCCGAGACGGATGAGGGGTGCTGGAAGGAATGAGGCGCTAGTGATCTTGTCGCGTGCCGGTACATCGATGGGCGTGTCCGCCAAGCTGGAGCACCCCTCATCCGTCCGAGCTTCGCTCGGCCACCTTCTCCCACAAGGGGAGAAGGGGTCGCCCACGCCGGAGACACCATGACATATTTCCTCTTCGACGGCCCGGAAGCCGCCCCCGTCACCATCCTGCTCGCCCACGGCGCCGGCGCGCCGATGG
Organism: Mesorhizobium sp. WSM4906; assembly: GCF_029674625.1. NCBI lineage: Bacteria > Pseudomonadati > Pseudomonadota > Alphaproteobacteria > Hyphomicrobiales > Phyllobacteriaceae > Mesorhizobium > Mesorhizobium sp. WSM4906. Next base: position 5,058,148 of record NZ_CP121355.1, on the reverse strand, counting down.
ATTCCGCCTCGATGGCCGCCACCGCCAAGGCGCTCGCCGCGGCCGGCTTTCGCGTCGCGCGCTTCGAGTTCCACTACATGGCGGCGCGCCGCTATGGCCACCGCAAGCCGCCGCCGCGCGCCGAGACGGTGAACCCGGAATATATCAAGGCGATCGCCGACCTGCGCGCCAAGGGCATCACCGGTGAGCTGATCATCGGCGGCAAGTCGATGGGCGGGCGCGTCGCCTCCATGGTCGCCGACGAGCTGTTTTCGAAGGGCGAGATCGCCGGCCTGGTTTGTCTGGGCTATCCCTTCCATCCGCCGGCCAAGCCTGAGCAGCTTCGGACGAAGCATCTTACCGACTTGAAGACGCCGACGCTGATCTTCCAGGGTACGCGCGACGAGTTCGGCACGAAGGACGAGGTCGCGACCTATGGCCTTTCCGAGGCTATTCAGATGGTCTGGCTGGAGGACGGCGACCACGATTTGAAGCCGCGCAAGGCGATCTCGGGGTTTTCGGCGGCGGATCATCTGAAGACGGTGGCGGAGACGGTGAAGGCCTGGATGGCGCCATCGACTTCGTCATCCTCGGGTCAAGCCCGAAGATGACGAAGCGAGGGGCGCCTTCGACATCCAAAAATGAAACTCGCCACCTTCAACATCAACAACATCAACAGCCGCCTGGAGAACCTCCTCGCCTGGCTCGCGCGTGCAAAGCCCGACGTCGTCTGCCTTCAGGAGCTGAAGTCGCGCGACACCCAGTTCCCGCTGACCCGGCTTGCGAATGCGGGCTACGGCGCGGTGTGGAAAGGCGAGCCGACCTGGAACGGCGTGGCGATCCTGGCGCGCGGTGCCGAGCCGGTGCTGACGCGCGATGCGCTGCCCGGCGACGACGCCGACCGTCAGGCGCGCTATATCGAGGCGGCGGTCGACGGCATCGTGATCGCCTGCCTCTACGCGCCGAACGGCAACCCGCAGCCGGGGCCGAAATTCGACTACAAGCTCGCTTGGCACGAGCGCTTCGCGGCGCATGCCGAGCTACTGCTCGACACCGGCCTGCCGGTGGTGCTTGCCGGCGACTACAACATCGTGCCCGAGCCGCGCGACATCTACGCCACCCGCTCCTATGACGACAACGCGCTGGTGCAGCCTGAAAGCCGCGCCGCCTTCGCCGCGCTGATCGAGCAAGGCTGGACGGACGCGCTGCGCAAGGTCTTTCCGAAGGCGGAGAAGCTCTACACCTTCTGGGACTACCGCCGGAACCGCTGGCCACGCGACGCGGGGCTCAGGCTCGACCACATCCTCTTGTCGAAGAAGCTGGCGCGAAAACTGAAAGGGGCGGGCATCGATCGCGAGGTGCGGGGCGGGGACAACGCCAGCGACCACGCGCCGGTGTGGGTGGAATTGGCAACCTGACCTTCTCCCCTTGTGGGAGAAGGTGGCTCGGCGCGTCGCGCCGAGACGGATGAGGGCGCTGGAAGAAATGAGACGCTTGGTGATCTTATTGCTTGCTCGCAGATCCTGAACGTATCCGCCAAGCTGGAGAATCCCGACGGCCGACACAGGACGCCCTTCGCTGCCGGATCAACCTGCCGGTCCGCCATTGCCCGACGATTCGCGAAAATGCTCGCGCGAAAGCCTAGCGTCTCAAAATCCGTCAAGTCGCCGTGGATGGCGCCACTTGCGCGGTGACTGCCGAAAGCCGGCCCTTTTTCACCAGCGAAGGCCTCTCGTAAATCTTCTTCATGCCAAGCTCTCCTGAAAATCCCGCCCGGATGATGTCATAAGGCCGTTTTCTGTCAACCAAGCCGGCTAGCAGTCCCGTCCATTCTTGGGGAATGTGGCTTTCTGCTCACACCGCCGGCGCTTTATGCCTCGCCCGGCCGAGGCACATTTATCTTTCTTCGTGTGATGTCTCGCACTTAGCCACGGAAAGAAGCTCGGCTAGGATGGCCGATGCGCTTTCCGCTATCGGGCAGGAAGGCGCGGGGGGAACGCCTATGAAAAGATCGACCGACAAGCTGCTGGCGCTGGCGATGCTCGTAGTCGGCCTCGTCTGCTTCGCCAAGCTCTATTTGGCGCTGGGCGGCAAGCCCCCGGCCAGGACGAGCGCCGAGGTCTTCGGCGCGGCGGGCGTGCTTTCGATTCTCGCCGGGCTTTCGTTCCTCGCCGGCCTGCTGCCGGCGGCGCCGAAGCACGATCCTTCGGCGCCTCTCTTCGGCCGCGACGCCGAGATCGTGCCAGCCGGGCGCCCCAGGCTGCGCCGCATCGCGCTTGCCGTGCCGCTCATTGCCCTGCTCGCCATCGTCGCCGACCAGCTCGGTCTCTGGCAGGCGCCTGGTGGCGAACCGGCCGAATCCAAGGAGGTTGCCGCCGCTCCGGCGCAGCCCGCGACGCCGGTCGGGATCGCGCCGGCCCCGGCCCCGCAGCCGGCTCCCCTCGCCCAGGAAACGGCGGGGAGCCCGTCCGGCGAGCCCGTCGCGGCGCCCGCCGAGCCGACGCCTCTGGCTACGATGCCGCCCGACCTGATGCCAGTGCCGCCAGCGCAGCTGCCGACGCAGCAGGCTGCCCCAGCCGCCCCGGAGCCCGTCCAGCAGACGGCGTTGGCGCCCGTTGCTCAGCCCGAAATCGCCTCGCCGCCCGAGACGGTGGCGCCGCCTCCGCCCGAGCCGCCGGCGCAGCCGACCGCGCCGGAAGGCCATCGCGATGCCGTCGTCTGGCTGGCGGTCTCGGCCGACGGGCATGAGATCATGAGCGCCAGCACCGACCGCATGATCAAGCTCTGGGACATCGACGGCAAGCGGCTGATCCGCGACCTCGGCGTCCACAAGGACATGGCGCGCACGGCACTCTTCATGCCCGACGGCAAGACCGCTCTTACCGCCGGCGACGATGGCGAGATCGTGCTGCGCCAGCTTTCCGACGACGCGGTGCTGCATGTCTTCTCGTCGGGCCAGAACGGCGGCGTCAACAAGCTCGCCGTCAGCCCGGACGGCAAACGCGCCGTCAGCGGCCACGACAGCGGTTCCGTCATCGTCTGGGACCTGGAGAAGAGCGCGGTGCTCCACGTCCTGCCCGGCCACGACTGGTCTGTCAGCTCGGTCGCCGTCTCGCCCGACGACACAACAGCGCTCACCGGCAGCATCGACGGCGAGCTCAAGCTTTGGGACATCGGCGCCGGCAAGCAATTGCGCAGCTGGCATGGCCACGACCGCGGCGCCTATGGCGCTCTCTTCACCGCTGACGGCCACCACGCGGTGACCGGCAGCGGCGACTACACGATAAAGCTCTGGGACCTCGACAGCTTCAGGGAAGTGCGTCGCTTCGACGGCCATTCCGGCACGGTCTATGCGCTCGCTCTGTCCGCCGACGGCAAGCGGCTGGGCTCGGTCTCGCTCGACGGCACCGCGCGCGTCTGGAACATGGACACAGGCGCCGAGATCGCCGAATTCGACCCCGGCACCGGGCCGATGTACTCGGTGGCGTTCGCCGCCGACGGCACGCTTCTCACCGGCGGCATCGACCGCACCATCCGCGGCTGGCCGGCGGCCGGCGGGGATGGGACGGTGCTGTTCGCCGGCGCGCCGGAGTAACGCAGGAGATCGGCGAAAGCGGCCGGGCGCAATCTCCCCCCTTGAGGGGGAGATGTCGCCGAAGGCGACAGAGGGGGTCGCTGCGCGTAGAGCGCCAACTCCTTCTTGCGGCATTTGCACGACGCTGGAGTTCCGCGCGAGACGACCCCCTCTGGCCTGCCGGCCATCTCCCCCTCAAGGGAGGAGATCAGCTGTCATTGACGCCCCGCACCTCGAACCTAGTTCTCCTCGCGTGGCGCCACGCCTGCGACGCGTGCCCGCCGTGCCTCGCGCAAAGGAGGCCCTTCTTGAAACGTTTCTGGATCGGCGTTCTCATTCTCGCTGTCGTTTGCGTGGTTGGCTTCGGCGCCTATGCCTGGAAGCCTGAGATCGATCCGGTCGAGCCGCCGCAGCGCGCCGCTTTCGACCAGGCGCTGATCGAGAAAGGGGCCGTGCTCGCCTCGGTCGGTAACTGCACCGCGTGCCACACCAAGCCGGGGGAAAAATCCTTCGCCGGCGGGCTGGCGGTGCCGACGCCCTTCGGCACCATCTATTCCACCAACATCACGCCGGACCCAAAGACCGGCATCGGACGCTGGTCGGAAGCCGCCTTCAGCCGGGCCATGCGCGAGGGCGTCGATCGTGACGGCGATCATCTCTACCCGGCCTTTCCGTTCGACCATTTCACGCTTGTGTCCGACGAGGACAACAAGGCGCTCTATGCCTATCTGATGACGCGCCGGCCGGTGGAGAACCAGCCTCCCGCCAATGAACTGCCGTTCCCGCTGAACGTGCGGTTTGTTCTGGCCGGCTGGAAACTGCTCTTCTTCGACAAGGGTGCTTATCGCGAGGATGCGTCCCAGAGCGCGGAGTGGAACCGCGGCGCCTATCTGTTCGAGGGCCTCGGCCATTGCGGCGCCTGCCACACGCCGCGCAACGCGCTCGGCGCCGAAAAGAAGGGATCGCATCTGGCCGGCGGCGAGGCCGAGGGCTGGACAGCCTTCGCGCTCGACGCCTCGTCCTCCGCTCCGATCCCATGGACGCGTGACAGCCTCTTTGCCTATCTGAGGCAAGGCTGGCAGGCCGACCATGGCGTGGCCAACGGACCGATGGCCGAAGTCACCGGCAATCTCGGCCGGCTGCCCGATTCCGACATCGGCGCCATCGCCACTTACCTGACGTCCCGCATGGGCGCGCCGACGCCCGAGCGCGCGGCGATAGGCGAGGCGGTCCGCAAGAAACTCTCGACCGATCAGGGCGGCACGCCGATACCGGCGAGCGCCACGACCGGCAGCGTGACCAGCCGCGGCGGCGCGATCTACCAGGCGGCCTGCGCCACCTGCCATGACGGCAGCCGCGCGCAGCCCTTCGGCGGCATCGATTTCCACCTCTCCAGCACCATTGCGGCGTCCGACGCGCAGAACGCCATCAACGTCGTGCTGTTCGGCCTGCCGGCGGCGAGCGGCCGCCAGAGCCCGATCATGCCGGGTTTCGCCGCGACGCTGAAGGACGACCAGGTGGTCGACCTGCTCGCCTATCTGCGCGAGGCCTATGCCGCCAAGCCGGCCTGGCCGGACGCGCAAGCGAAGCTCGCGGACACCAGGAGCGGGAAATACCAGGTCAGCGTTCGGCCCTCCGACGGCATCGAGCGCGCCCCCGAAAACATAGGAGCCAAGGACTAGAACATAGGAGCCAAGGGACTGATGGTTAAGCTCAACGTCAACGGCGCCGCGCACGACGTCGACGTCGATCCGGCGACGCCGCTGCTTTACGTGCTGCGCAACGATTTGAAGCTCAACGGCGCCAAGTTCGGCTGCGGCCTCGGCCAGTGCGGCGCCTGCACGGTGATGGTGGACGGCGAGCCGGTCTTTTCCTGCCTGACGCCGGCGATGCTCGTCGAGGGGCGCGCGATAAGGACGGTCGAGGGCCTCGGCACCATCGACGATCCAGGGCCGATGCAAAAGGCCTTCATCGAGGAGCAGGCGGCGCAATGCGGCTATTGCATCGCCGGCATGATGATGCGGGCGCAGGCGCTGCTCGAGGCTAAGCCCGAGGCGGGCGATGCCGACATCAGGCAGGCGCTGGAGCCCAATCTCTGCCGCTGCGGCACGCATATGCGCATCCTGCGCGCCGTGGCCCGGGCGCGCGACCTCATGAAGGCGAGGTCGGCCGGCCTGGCGCCCGCCGCTGCCGCGGGGAGGGGATGATGGACGCACCGAACCCGCATCTTCCGGACATGACGCGGCGCGGCTTCCTGGCGGGAGCCGGCGCGCTGGTCGTGTCCTTTGCCATCCCCGCGGCTGCCCAGGAGGGCGCGACGCCGGCGCCTGGCGCCGAAGCGGCAAAGCCGAAGCTGCCGGGCAGCCTCGCCGACACGCCGTCGCTCGACGCCTGGATCCGCATCGACGCCGACGGCTCGATCACCGTCTTCACCGGCAAGGCCGAACTTGGTCAGGGCACCAAGACATCGCTGCGCCAGATCGCGGCCGAGGAGCTTGAAGTGGAGCCCGCGGCGATCAAGCTGATCACCGCCGACACGGCGCTGACGCCGAACGAAGGCTACACGGCCGGCAGCCAGACGATCCAGAACAGCGGCACCGCGATCCGCTACGCGGCGGCGCAGGTGCGCCAGATCCTTCTCGCCAAGGCGGGCGCAAGGCTCGGCGCGCCGGTCGAGACGCTCAAGGCGGAGGCCGGCAGGATCGTCGGCCCGAACGGCGCCGAGGCCGGCTATGGCGAGCTGGTCTCGGCCGATTTCCTGCATGTCGATGCGGCCGCCGACACCAGGCTCAAGCCGCCCGGAACCTATCGCGCGATCGGCAAGCCCTTCGCGCGGGTGGACATTCCGGCCAAGGTCACCGGCGGCGAGGCCTATGTGCAGGACATGCGGCCGCCGGGCATGGTGCATGCCCGCGTGGTCAGGCCGCCGAGCTATGGTGCCAAGCTCACCGATTTCGCCGACGCCGCCGTCAAGGCGATGCCCGGCGTGGTCGCGGTGGTGCGCGACGGCGATTTCCTGGCCGTCGTCGCCGAGCAGGAGTTCCAGGCGGTGAAGGCCATGCGCGCCATGGCCGCCGTCGCGAAATGGCAGGAGCAGCCGGCGCTTCCCGACCAGAGCGACATGCCGGCCTTCCTGGAAAAATCCGTTTCGGAAGTCGGCGCCGTGACCTCGGTCGGCGCCGAAAGCGCGCCGGGCGCCAGAACGCTGCAGGCGCAGTTCACGCGTGCTTACCAGATGCACGGCTCGATCGGCCCGTCGAGCGCGGTGGCCCTGCTGGACAATGGCCTGACGACGGTGTGGACGCACACCCAAGGCGTCTACCCCGACCGCAAGGCGATCGCCGAGATGCTCGGCGTGCCGCCCGAAAAAGTGCGCTGCATCCACACCGAGGGCTCCGGCTGCTACGGCCATAACGGCGCCGACGACGCCGCCGCCGATGCGGCGCTGATCGCGCAGAAAGTTCCGGGCAAGCCGGTGCGGGTGCAATGGATGCGCGACCAGGAGCATCTGTGGGAGCCCTACGGGCCGGCGATGCTCACCAGGGCGAGCGCCACGCTCGACCAGCACGGCAGCATCGTGAACTGGCATTACGATCTGTGGAGCAACAGCCACGGCACGCGGCCGGGCTCGGCCGGCTCGCTGATCGCGGGCCGGCTGATGGCGCGGCATTTCCCGGCCGACCCCGCCAAGCTGCAGATCTCGCCGCTCGGCAATGGCGACCGCAACGCGATCCCGCTCTACGACGTGCCGAATCAGCGCGTGAACTGGCACTTCATCGCCGATATGCCGGTGCGGGTATCCTCGCTGCGCGGGCTCGGCGCCTATTGCAACGTCTTCTCCATCGAAAGCTTCATGGACGAGCTTGCGCTGGCGGCGAATGCCGATCCGGTGGAATACCGGTTGCGCCACCTGAAGGACCCGCGCGCCAGGAAGGTGATCGAGGTGGCGGCCGACAAATTCGGCTGGTCGAAAGATGCGCTGCCGCAAGGCCGGGGCAGGGGTTTCGCCTTCGCCAAATACAAGAACCACGCCGCCTGGCTTGCCGTGGCGCTGGAGGCGGATGTCGATCGCGACAGCGGCACGATCCGCATCTCGCATGTGGTCTGCGCCGTCGACTGCGGCGAGGCGGTGGCGCCGGATTCGATCGTCAACCAGACCGAGGGCGGCATATTGCAGTCGCTGAGCTGGACGCTCTACGAGGCCGTCCATTTCGACAGGACGCGCATCCTGAGTTCCGACTGGTCGGCCTATCCGATCCTGCGCTTCAGCGCCGTGCCGGACAGGATCGATGTTCATGTCGTCGACAATCCCGGCGCGCCCTATCTCGGCGTCGCCGAAGCCGCCCAAGGCCCCACCGCCGGCGCCATCGCCAACGCGTTTCGGCATGCGACGGGCAAGCGCATCTACGATCTGCCCTATACGCGCGAACGGGTGAAGGCGGTGCTGGGGGTGTAGGGGCTGCCGATTGGCGAAAGCTCGCGTGACAGTCGATCTCCCCCCTTGTGGGGGAGATGCCCGGCAGGGCAGAGGGGGGCGCTGTCCCGCCAGCATTTCAGTCGAACCACTATCTTCTTGGAGGCGAATTCGCAAAGACCGAGTTCCTTCGCACCCCCCCTCTGACCTGCCGGCCATCTCCCCCGCAAGGGGGGGAGATTGGCAGTTCCGGCGACGGCACCCTCTCTGCAATGTCGGTGATTGGCGAAAGCATGCGCGACATCCAATCTCCCCCCTTGCGGGGGAGATGCCCGGCAGGGCAGAGGGGGGTGTGACGGAACGCTGCCTTTGGCCGTTGTGGCCGCCACACAAGCAGGGAATGAGATGAACACCCTTCACCTCGTCGAAGCCTCGATCGCCGACCTGTGCCGCGCGCTGGAGGATGGCGCAGTCACCAGCGTCGAGCTTACCGGCGCATACTTGCGTCGCATCGCGCATTACGACCGGCACGGCATTGCGCTGAATGCCGTGCCCATCCTCAATCCGAAAATGTTCGAGGAGGCGGCTGCCTCAGACCGGCGCCGCCGCCAGGGCAAGCCGCTCGGGCCTCTCGACGGCATCCCCTACACCGCCAAGGACAGCTACAAGGCGAAGGGCCTGACGGTCGCGGCCGGCTCGCCCGCTTTCGAGCATCTCACGGCAAACGACGACGCCTTCACCATCGCCCGGCTGCGCGCCGCCGGCGCGGTGCTTATCGGCCTCACCAACATGCCGCCGATGGCCAATGGCGGCATGCAGCGCGGGGTCTATGGCCGCGCCGAGAGTCCATACAACAAGGATTACCTGACCGCAGCCTTCGGCTCCGGCTCGTCCAACGGCTCGGGCACGGCGACCGCCGCGAGCTTCGCCGCCTTCGGGCTCGGCGAGGAGACCTGGTCGTCGGGCCGCGCGCCGGCGTCCAACAATGCGCTGGTCGCCTACACGCCCTCGCGCGGTGTGATCTCGGTGCGCGGCAACTGGCCGCTGGTGCCGACCATGGATGTGGTGGTGCCGCACACGCGCACCGTCCCCGACATGCTGGAGCTGCTCGACGTGATCGTCGCCGACGATCACGACACGCGCGGCGATTTCTGGCGCGTGCAGCCCTGGGTGCCGATCCCCAAGACCTCGACGCTTCGGCCGGCGAGCTATACCGGGCTGGCGTTGCAAGGCGCGCTCAAGGGCAAGCGGCTCGGCGTGCCCAAAATGTATATCGGCAAGGACAGCGAAGCCAACCGGCCGATCGAGACGCGCGCCTCGGTGCTCGACCTCTGGCAACAGGCGGCGCGCGACCTCGAAGCGCTCGGCGCCGAAGTGGTCGAGGTCGATTTCCCCGTCGTCTCCAACTACGAGCGCGACCGTCCGGGCGCTCTCTCCATGATCGATCGCGGGCTGGTGCCGCAGGAGTTTGCCCAACGCGAGCTCTGGGACCTCGCCATCTGGTCATGGGACGATTTCCTGCGCGCCAATGCCGATCCGGCGCTCCCCGATCTCGCCTCGGTCGACGGCCCGAAGATCTTCCCGCAGCCGCCGGGCGCGCTGCCCGACCGCTACGGCGACGACGGCTTCGACCTGGCGGAGTATGTCGAGCGGGCCAAGCAGGGTGTCTCGCCGCTCGAAGACATCCCCACGATCGAGGCGGGGCTGAAGGGCCTGGAGGCAACGCGCCGCGTCGATTTCGAGGATTGGCTCGGGGCCAACCGGCTCGACGCCGTGGTGCTGCCGGCCGTCGCCGATGTCGGCCCGGCCGATGCCGACGTCAACGTGGCCTCGGCAGACCTCGCCTGGCGCAACGGCGCCTGGGTCGCCAACGGCAATCTGGTCTGGCGCCATCTCGGCATCCCTACGGTGACGGTGCCGATGGGCACCATGGCCGATATCGGCATGCCTGTCGGCCTCACCTTCGCCGGCAAGGCCTATGACGACGTCGCGCTGCTGACGATGGCCGGCGACTACGAGCGCTCCACGCAGCGCCGCACCGTTCCGCCGCGCACGCCGGCGCTGGCGGACGATGTGTTTGCGGCGCGCGGCGGTATGACGAGCGGTGCCGGCGATGCGCCGTTTGCCCCGACGCTGACTGCCGAAACGGTCCACGCCGGTGACACGGACGAGATCGCGATCGCGCTGGAGATTGAGGCGAGCGAGGCGCAGCCGGAAGCGGTCGCGAAAGTCCACGTCAACGGCGAGGCGGTCATCATGCAGCCGGGAGGTAACCGCTACACCGGCCGGGTCGAGGTGCCGGCCCCGACGCATCAAGGCCTCCACAGTGTCTGGCGCGGCTCCTATGGCTCTATCGTCACGGCCGTCGTGAGGCTGGCAGATGGGCGCGCGGCGGGCGCCTATGTCGTGACGGGCGGGATTGGTTAGCGCCTGATCTCCCCCCTTGAGGGGGAGATGTCGCCGAAGGCGACAGAGGGGGTCGCTGCGCGTGGGGCGCCAACCTCTTCGCTTCCACAAGGCGTCGGTGCTTGATGCGAGACGACCCCCTCTGGCCGCTTCGCGGCCATCTCCCCCTCGAGGGGGGAGATTCGGCGCCGCCTCACCCCACCCAATCCACCACCAGCGCCGCCACCCCGAACACCGCCCCGGCCGCGCAGACCGCATTCCATCCGCCCCACGCCCAGGTCACCCCCGCCAGCAGCGAGCCGACCGCGCCGCCGATGAAGAATATCCCGACGAACAGTCCGTTGAGGCGCCCGCGCGCCTTCGGCTGCAAAAGGTTGACGGCGCGGCGGCCGAGCGTCTGGTCGCCGGTGACGCCGATGTCGAGCAGCACGGCGCTGGCGCCCATCAGCAGCAGCGGCAGCCATCCCCCACCGGTGGCCGCGCCCGCCCAAGTCGCAAGTCCGAGCGCGGCGATGAGCCCGAGATGACAGGCGATCGTCACCGGCCGCGTGAAGCCGCGATCGCCGGCGCGGCCGAAGATCGGCGTCACCGCAGCACCCCCGGCGCCCGCCAGCGCGAACAGCGCGATGCCGCGCTGGCCGAGTTCGAAGGGTGCTGCCGAAAGGCGAAGCGCTACTGCCGTCCAGAACACGCTGAAGGCAGCCATCACCAGGCTCGCCGTCAGCGCGCGGCGGCGCAGCACTGGTTCCTGGCGCAAAAGCTCCAGCAGCGAGGCGATCAACGTCGCGTAGCTCGTATGCGCCAGCGGCCGCCGCCGCGGCAAGGCGAGGCCGAGCAAGATGGCGAGCAGCGCCAGCGCCGCGGCGCTGATGCCGTAGAAGGCGCGCCAGCCGAAGGCGTCGGCGGCCAGGCTGGCGAGCGGACGCGACAACAGGATGCCGACCATCAGCCCGCTCATCACGTCGCCGATGACGCGCCCGTCCTGTCCGGGCGGCGCCATCGAGGCGGCGACCGGCACCAGCACCTGGATGCAGGAGCAGGCGGCGCCCAGCACGAACAGCACGGCGAGCAGGGAGGTGGCGGACGGCGCGAACGATGCGATCGCCGCAGCGAGCGCCGCCGCGCCGAGCATGCGCAGCACCAGCACCCGGTTCTCGACGAGGTCGGAGAGCGGCACCAGGAAGAACAGCCCGGCGGCATAGCCGAGCAAGGTCGCCATCGAGACGAGACCGCTCTCCGATGCCGCGGCGCCCAGCGACGGGCCGATCAGCCCGACCAGCGTCTGCGGCGCGAACAGGTTGGTGACGATGATGCCGACCGAGGCGGCAAAGAGCAGCGTCTGCGATCGGGTGATGGTTTCGGCCGGCCGCTCGGCCAGTTGCGCGTTGTGGGTTCCGTGCATGAGGTTCCTCGCTGTTCGCATATCCAGCGAGGACTTTATTCGGAATAAGCATAATGCTACAATTGAATTGACATGATAATGATTATGCGAGCTACGCATGAATATCCACGACCTCGAAGCCTTCGTCGCCGTCGTCGAAACCGGCTCCATCGTCGGCGCCTCGGCCAGGCTCAACCTCACCCAGCCAGGCGTCACGCGCCGCATCCAGAATCTGGAGGAGCGGCTGGCCACACCCTTGCTCGACCGCCAGTCGAAACCGCTGAAGCCGACCGCCTCGGGCCGCGAGGCCTATGAGCATGGCCGCCGCGTGCTGCGCTCGCTGGAGGATCTGAAGGCCGGCGTGTCGCCGGCCGGCGAGGTGAGGGGCGAGTTTCGGCTGGGCATCATGCCCTATCTCTCGACCAGCGCGCTCTCCGAGCCGCTCGACGGTCTTCGCGCGGCCTTTCCGCAGCTGACGCTGAAAATCACCTCCAGCCTGTCGCCGCGCCTGGTGGAGCAGGTGCTGCACAGCGAGATCGACGCCGTCGCCGTCTGCCTCGCCGAGGGTGTCGCGCCGCCGCCGGAACTCGTCGGCGACGATCTCGGCGTGCAGGCGGTGCTCTTGGTTGCCTCGCCCGGCCTCGGCGTGCCGAAACCGTCGGAGCTCACCGACCTTGCGCGCTACCCCTGGGTGCTCAACGAGACCGGCTGCGGCTTCCGCGCCTTCATCCGCCACCGCTTCGAAGTGGCGCGGCTGCCTTTCCACGTCGGCGTCGAGGCGCAAGGGGCCGATCTCAGGATGTCGCTGGTGGCGCGCGGCCACGGCATCGGCGTCGTCACCCCCGGCGCCCTGTCCGGCAGCCCTTGGCGCGACGCGGTCGAGGTGGTCGATTGCCCCGGCTTCAAGCCGCAGGTGCGCTGCTGGCTCCTCCACCGCCCGCCGGCCGGCAGGCTCGCGCGCCCGATCGCGGTCTTCCGCGACGCGCTGGCGGAAGCGCTGAAGGGACCCATGCCGCTGATGTCGTGAGGCGCGGCGCTATCTCCCTGGGAGGGAAAGCGATTTCAATACCTTAGCCAGCCTATCCGGTCGTCATCCTCGGGCTTGACCCCATAGGCGCTAACTTAGGCTTGACGGTGATCGTGGTGAGTGATTCACCGTGGTTATGAGCGATTCGCTGCAAGCGTTGGATTGGGACGAGCTGGTCGGACGATTGGGCTCGGCGGAAGAGTTGGAGACCAGCGCGCGGGAGGCTGGGGCGCTGCTGCGCAAACGGCAGGTGGCTAGCGCTGCTGACCTGCTGCGGCTGTGTTTTGCCTATGTGCTGGGTCGCTTCTCGCTTCGGATGCTGGCTGGTTGGGCCGAGCAGCGGGGAGTGGCGTCGATGTCGGACGTGGCGATGCTGAAGCGTCTGAAGGCCAGTGCTGATTGGGTGGGCGGCCTGGTTTCGCAATTGCTTGCCGAGCGCTGCCCCGAAGCCTTCGCCGGCTTGTACGGAGGCCTGCGGATGATGGCGGTGGACGCCACGGTAGTTGCGCCGCCTGGTCCCAAGCGGGTTTATTGGATGGTGCACACGGTGTTCGATCTTGCAACGCTGAAGCTCTGTTCGGTGGAGGTCACGGATCGCCATGAAGCCGAGCGGCTGTCGCGCGGCGCCAGGGCTGGAGAGCTTCGGATCGCCGACCGTGCCCACGCCAAGGCCGACGATCTGGCTCGGGTAATCGAGGCAGGGGCTGATTTTCTGGTTCGTGCCCCTTCAAACTATCCACGCCTGCTGGATGGCCAAGGCCGGCTATTGGATCGCTTGGCGCTGTGCCGTGAAGCGGGCAAGAAGGGCGTGCTCGATCTTTCGGTGGGCGTCCAGGACGGCAAGTCCAGGGTCGCGATACCCGCTCGGGTGGTGATCCTGCCCATGCCGCCCGAGGCGGCTGAGAAGGCCAGACGAGCGGCGCGCCGTTTGGCGGCCAAGGCGAGATACAAACCCAGCCAGGCCGGCATCGAGATGGCCGGCTATCTGGTGCTGTTGACATCGCTGCCGCCGGATGACTGGCCGCCTGAGCGGCTCGCCTCGACCTATCGTCTGCGATGGCAGATCGAGCTGGCGTTCAAACGCATGAAGTCGCTGGTGGGTCTGGAAGATCTCCGCGCAAAGGATCCCGACCTGGCTCGCCTGTGGATCAACACCGCTCTGCTGGCCGCCCTGCTGGCCGAAGATGACCTGCCGGCCCTCGATCCCGAGGCGCCGGACTCTCTCCCCCTGGCCGCCTGAACCGATCCGCCCTGCCGATCTGGCGTCTCGTGGCCTTGGCAATCTCCAACATCTCGATGGCTGTATTACTGGGGCCTACCAGGTTGATCTCCCTCGACATGCTGCTCCACCGCTTGCGCGAACCACCCCGACGACGACGCGCCATCGCACATCGATTGCTAAGTTAGCGCCTATGGGGCTTGACCCGAGGATCCATGCCGTGACGCTCGAGCGCCGCCACGTCGCAGAAAGGCAGGGCTGCTCGACAAGCGGCCGTTCTCGATCGTGGCATCCTCCGACCGACGTCACGGCATGGATCCCAGGGTCTGCGCGCGTCGCTTCGCTCCTTGCTCCGCCCTAGGATTGTTTGAGAAGGATCGGGTAGTTTGGCGGCCGGGACTGCGGCCCATCACAGCCAGCAGTCCCGGCGGCAGGCGACCGTCCCTGGGACCGGGTAGCACCCGACGTCATCAAGGTCCCTGCCGTCTTTGTCCGCCATCGCTTGGAGAGTTGATTGGCCGCCGGCTCACGCCACGCCCGCAAACAATCCGAAGCCCTTTAAGGATACCACCAGCATGGCCTTCCTGCATCACAACCGCAATTGTGCCTCGGCTTCGACATCGCCAAGGACACCATCACCGTCTGTGACGGCGCCACCACCCGCACTATCGCCAATCAGCGGCGCACGATCCGTGCCTTGCTCAAGAGCTACAAACACATCGACCTTGTCGTGTGCGAGCCGACCGGCGGCCATGAAAGCCTGCTGCTCGAGGAGTGCCTGCGCGCCGGTATCGCCTGCCATCGTGCCGACACGCTCAAGGTCAAGAGCTTCATCCGCTCCTACGGCACGCACGGCAAGAGCGACGCCATCGATGCCGGCATGCTTTGGGCCTATGGCCGTGAGCGCTGGGATAAGCTGTGCCTGTGGCAGGCTCCAGACGCTGAGGAGATCCGCCTGCGCGCCTTGGTCCGCCGCCGCCAGGAGCTCATAGCCCTCAGGGGCGCCGAGAAGAACCGCCTCAAGGCTCCCGGCGGCCGCGAGCTCGCCGCCTCCTTCAAGGCGCTGATCAAAGCCATCGACAATCAGATCAAGGCCATCGAGGCCGACATCCGCGAGCTCGTCGCCAACAGCACCACCCTCAAGCACCGGGCAGCCATCTGCACGGCCATGGACAGTCTCGGCCCGATCGTGGCGGCCAAGCTCTTGGCCACCTTGCCCGAACTGGGGTCCATGACACGCCGCAAGGCTGCAGCCCTTGCAGGGCTCGCGCCTCATCCAAACGACAGTGGCCAAAAACACGGCTACCGCAAAATCCGTGGCGGACGACCAGAGGTCAGGAGCATGCTCTACATGCCCGCCTTGCACGCCGCTGCCGGAAGGGGCGAGTTCGCACCATTCTACAAACGCCTTCGCGCCAACGGCAAGAAGCCAATGGTGGCCATCGCCGCCGTCATGCGAAAGATCATCGTCACCCTAAACGCTAGGCTTAGAGACGCCTCGATCCTTCAGAGTTGATGACGAAGGCACGCTGGCGCCTCCAGACCATCACTCCGCCTCTTGCTCCTGTTTCGCCCTGTGCCAAGGTTGGCCCTTACCCTCGCGCCATGCACACCAGCCATATGGAAGATCCCAGAGCTCGCGAAGCGAGCTATCACGCTTTACCATCTCCGACAGGCCGACAAGCATGGCATTGGCCATCTTGAAATCGGCAGCCCGGTTCAGGAACTGCCACGCGCCGTCGTCGTCGTCATGCACGACATAGTCGATGATATGTTCGCCCGTCACGACCTGACGCGTCGTGAAGACCGCAACATTGGGCGGATCGTCAAACGGCCAGTCGGGATCCATCTGTCAACTCCTGCGACAGGCGAACGGGAGGATCAATCCTCAATCGGATACAGAAGCGAGCCATGAGTCCCAAAACTGCTGCTGCATGTGGACGAACACGGGCACCACGTCATAGCCTTCGTCGAATATATTGACTAAGTCGCTCTCCCTGGGACGCTCCCCCTTTTTTACCTTGCAGACCACCAATCCACGGCTCATTCCTGTCACAGTCCCTTCAGGGAAAACATTGTAACTCGCGCCGTAACAGAATGGCAGTATCCCTTCTACTTCGAGTTGCTTGCGGATTTGGCACAGGGCTTCGAAATAGTCGTCTTCTTCCGCCTCGATGACCTTGTTTCGATAGCTGCAGGTGAGCCTGCATCTTGTTCCCACGTCCTGCAGCGTGAACACCGCCGGCTCGTTGCCTCCGGTGTCTCCTCCAATCAGAAATACGGTGCATTGTCGACTCATCGTAATTCCCCCAATCAATCGCGGATTGTAGTTGTGATGTATTTGCATTTCAACTAGTGATTGATAAGTCGGCAATGGCACTCGCCGGCTCCGCCGCCTTGACCCATCCCCCGCCTCCGCTATCCTCGCCGCCATGTCAGACACCGCTCCCTCCGCCGCCGCTCCGCTCATCGTCATCGACCTCCAGACCGGCATGTTCGACGGCCGCTTCGATCCGCCGATCCATGACGCCGGCGCCATCGCTGAACGTGCTCGAAAACTGATCGACTGGGCGCGGCGCTCCGGCCGCAAGGTGGCGTTCATCCGCCATGATGGGCCGGCGGGCGATCCGCTGGCGCCGGGCGCTTCCGGTTGGCCGGTGTGGCCGCAGCTCGGCCAGGCGGCCGGCGAGCCGACATTCGGCAAGACGGTCGGCAATGCCTTTTCCAATGCCGAGCTCAGGCAGTGGATCGCGGGGCAGGGCGCGCGGGACGTCGTGCTTATCGGCGCCCAGACCGACTTCTGCGTCGCCGCCACAGTCAAGGGCGCGTTAGCCGAAGGGCTTGGCGTCACCGTGGTTTCGGATGCCCATTCGACGCTGGATTCTCATGAGGAGAAGGCGCCTGACATCATCGCGCGGCACAATGAGGTTTTCGCGAAGCAGGGCGCGCGGCTGACGACGACGGCGGTGTTGGTTGGCAGCTGAGCGCCAGTTCCCTTCTCCCCTTGTGGGAGAAGGTGGATCGGCGCGCAGCGCCGAGACGGATGAGGGGTGTTGGAAGAAACTCGGCGTCTGCTGGTTGAAGCGCCAGGACTCCATCGCCTCGCTCCGTCCAGCACCCCTCATCCGTCGCCTTCGGCGACACCTTCTCCCACAAGGGGAGAAGGGGAAGACCCCAAAGGAGCCCACCATGCCCCACATCGCACTGCCCGCCGAAGGAGGCTGCCGCTGCGGCCGCGTGCGCCTGAAAATCTCGGCAAAGCCGCTGCTCACCATGGCCTGCCACTGCACCGGCTGTCAGCTTATGTCCTCCAGCGCCTATTCGCTGAGCGCCGCCATGCCCGCGGAAGGTTTCGAGATCACCAAGGGGGAGCCGGTGATCGGCGGCCTGCACGGCGCCTCGAGACACTATTTCTGCGGCTACTGCATGACCTGGATGTTCACCCGGCCGGAAGGGCTCGACTGGTTCGTCAACCTGCGTCCGACCATGCTCGACGACCACGCCTGGTTCACGCCCTTCATCGAGACCTGGACCAGCGAGAAATTATCCTGGGCGACGACGCCCGCCGTGCACAGCTACGCGGCCCTGCCGGCCTTCGAGGAGTATGAGGGGCTGGTCGCCGAATACGCCCAAGCCTGATTGCCCAAAAGAAACGGCGCCCGCGGGGGGCGCCTTGGTTCATGGTCGACGCGGCCGTTGGGGGCGACATTGTTGGGGATGTGCTTGGGCGTCCGCGTCGACCACGGCGGCCTCGTACCGCAGACCGCACCATCGCATATTTTTTGCGCGCGGAAACTTCCGCGAAAGCGGAATAGGCAGTGCCTCCTTCTCCGTTGCGGGAGAAGGAGTCGCCGAAGGCGACGGATGACTGGTGCTGGACGAAGCGAGATATTGGAGGCCAGGTGCTCAAAATCATCCACGCCCCGTTCCTCCCAACCCCCTCATCTGTCTCGGTGCTGCGCGCCGATCAGCCTTCCCACAATACCGGGCGGGCAGGGCGGTCGCCAGCGACGGCGCAATGATCGGCTGAGCGGCGCGGAAAATCGGCTGCGGCCCGCGGATCGTTTCGCCGCTGCCAACGTTCCTTCTGGTGAAATCGAGATCCGGAGGAACCGATGGCTGATCAGAGCAGAGAAGAGCGCATCCGCATGCGCGCCTATGAACTTTGGGAAAAGGAAGGAAAGCCCGAGGGCGCCGACTTGCGCTTTTGGGAACAGGCGATGAGCGAGATCGACGAAGAAGATCAAAGGCAGGATACGTCGGGCAAACGCGCCCGCCGGGCCGGCGCATAGACGCCGAGCACCATGAAGTTCTGAAAGCCGCATGGCGAGCGGCCGAACGGCAGGCGCCGGATTATGCGGGCGCCTGTTCCGGTTTCGAAGTTTAAGCCAACTATCAAGCGACGAGCTAAAGCATGTCTCCCAGTGGGAGCCGGTTTCAGGACGAAGACATGCGTAAAATCAAAAACCTAAAGCGCATGCGGCGAATCTGAAAGATCGCGACGCGCTTCAGGCGCGGCGCTTGCCGCCGCCTGCGCTTGATCGCCTGACATCGCGGGCGCCGCGGATCGACATGCGCCCCCACCCCAATTAGTTTGCGTGCATATGTTTCAGGCCGCTTCGGCTTCGTGAAGCATTTCACCGTTTCCGCGCAATCGGCTGGTTACAGACGCACCTCAAAAGCGGCGCCCGGCACTATCGTGCCGCTGCTTAAGTGGAGGTCGCGATGTTTAAGAGCCTTAGCCGAATCCGGGCCGCCTTCGCGCGGGCGAGCCAGCGCCGCAGGACGACGCGCGAATTGAACGAACTGCCGCCGGAAATCCGCAAGGATATCGGCTTGCCCGATTCCGTCCTGGACATCGAGATTCGGTTGCCCTTCTAACCGCGTGTTGCCCAAAAGTGCGTAGCGGTTTTTGGGACAACGACATGCGTCACAACAAAGCCTCGCTTAGCGATGCGATGCCGGCGGCACGGGTGCGTTCAATCGTCCCGTGCCGCCTGGCCAATGGTCAGCCGGCGGGCTTGTAGGCGCCGGCGGCCTTGTTGGCGGCCGCGATCACGGCTTTCATGTCGAGCTCTTCGAGGACGACGAGGTCGCTCACCGAGCCACTGGCCCGCACGGCAAGGGCCATGCCCATCCCGGCAACCTGATCCGGCACCTCACCATTGACGACGACGTCGTACATGCCGCGCGTGAACGTCAGGTTGCTCATCCTGCCGCCGACGCTTTCAAAAAGCGCCGCAATTGCAACCTCGCGGTTCGATCCCTGCATCAGCCCTTTGGCGGCATGGGGTTCGTAATTGGCCAATATGGTAACCTTCATGGGAATCTCCTCCAAATATCATTGCCCCGGGCTGCTCGATCGTTTGAGCAGCACACCGAGGTGCATGTGCTTCACCGGCATTTGACTTGGTCTGTGGACCGCCTGGACAAACATGGCCAACGGCGGTTCGGCCGGAGCAAGGCTTCGGCCTGCGATAATATGCGCTTATTCTAATATAACGACAATCCCGCTATTGGCGCCGGAGGCGGAGATGCACGCCGCCGATCCGGTATCCTTTGCCTTTACCCCAGCCACCACCACAGTCCGCCGACCGCCAGCGCGATCAGCACCGCGACGCCGGCGAGCATAAGATAGGAGCCGATGATCATCTCGCGGATGATCTTCTTGATACTGGCGCGGTCGTTGAGGTTGGGGAAGGGTTCGTTGGGAAGCGGAACGCCGAGGAAATCGCAGAGCGGACCCCAGCCGTCGGTCACCTTGAACACCAGGAGCCTCTCCGGTGACACCGCCGCTTTCACTTCGTCGATATAGGCGTTGTAGCGCGCCACCGCCTTGTCACGGTCGTTCATCACGCCTTTCAGCGTGCGGCCCCAGACCAGCTTCCGCGACATGTCGCCGAACTTGCGGCCGAACGGCGTCAGCCATTCCAGCACCCTGAACTGCCAGACATTTTCGGTGAAGTAGATCGTGTCGATGGTGCTCTCGTACCAGGCTTCGGCGCCACGCGGATGCAGCGTCAAAAGCACCTTGGCACGGGGATAGGCCGCCATCAGCTCGCGCCACACTCAGCAGCCCGGATTGTCGACGGTCGCCCGGTAATTGGCAAAGACGCGATTCCAGTCGTGCTGCGTGCCGGGCGGGCTGTTCGCCACCTTGCGCCAGAAGTCGAGATGGCCCTTGTTGGCCTTGTTCATGATGACTTCCTGCATATGGTAGCTCGGAAAGCCGAGCCTGTTCAGCGCAGCGAAAGTGGACCACGTGCCGGTGCGGCCGAATCCGGCCCCGATGATTTCGAGTGTCATTTACCCCCTATCCCGTTTGGCCGGATTGTTTTTCTCCTGACTCTCCGGCCCGCAGCCTCCATGCTGCGCTGAAGTCGCTTCACTCGCAACATTTTTCCATTAGCGTTTCTGAAAATATGCCGGCAAGCGCATGTCGGCCAAAAGTGTGCAGCGGTTTTGGGTGTGCAGCGGTTTTGGGAAAGCGACATGCGGGAAATAACGTCGCCTGGACGATGCGCCGTGACTGTTTTGTGTATTCACGCGAAGGGTGCCGTCTGATAATAGGTCAGCTACATTGACCTAAAAGAAAACTCGCCCTGCGGGAGGTGCGCCTTGACCCTGTTGAACCTTCTGGCCTCGCGCTCCTCGCGCATGAAGGCCTCGGAAATCCGCGAGCTGCTCAAGCTGCTCGACCAGCCCGACATCATCTCATTCGCCGGCGGCATTCCGGATCCGACGCTGTTTCCGGCCGAGGCCATCGGCGACGCCTACCAGGCGGTGCTCGGCGGCGCGGAGGCGGGCGCCGCCTTGCAATATCAGGTCAGCGAAGGCTTTCTGCCGCTGCGCAAATGGCTGGCCGCCTATATGGGCACGCTGGGTGTCCGGTGCGACGAGGGCAACATCTTCATCACCTCCGGCTCGCAGCAGGCGCTCGACTATCTCGGCAGGCTGTTTTTGTCGCCCGGCGACACCGCGCTGGTGACCTGGCCGACCTATCTTGGCGCGCTGCAGGCCTTCAACGCCTATGAGCCGCGCTACGACCGGCTGAACGTTGCCGGCGGCAACATGACGCCGGAAGCCTATCGCGCGGCGGCCGCGGCCAATGGCGGCAAGGTGAAGTTCGCCTATCTGGTGCCGGATTTCGCCAACCCGACCGGCAATACGCTCGATGCCGGGCAGCGCGAGGCGGTGCTCGATCTCGCCGGCGAGCTCGACATAGCCGTCATCGAGGATGCCGCCTATCGGGCGCTGCGCTACGACGGCGAGGCCGTGCCGCCGATCCTGGCGCTCGACTGCGCGCGTTCCGGCGGCATCGACAAGGCCCGCACGCTCTATTGCGGCTCGTTTTCCAAGATCCTGTCGCCCGGCATGCGCGTCGGCTGGGTCTGCGCGCCGCGCCACGTCGTGGAAAAGCTGGTGCTGATGAAGCAGGCCTCCGACCTGCACAGCCCCTCGATCAACCAGATGGTCATGCACCGCGTCGCCGAAACGATCTTCGATCGCCAGGTGGAGAGGCTGATCGGCGCCTATCGCCGGCGTCGTGACGCGCTGCTCGGCGCGCTCGAGGAAAACATGCCCGACGGCATTTCCTGGAACCGGCCGGAAGGCGGCATGTTCGTCTGGCTGACGCTGCCCGAAGGCTCGGACGCCACCGACCTCCTGGCCCGTTCGGTGAAGGAGGCGCGCGTCGCCTTCGTTCCCGGCAAGGCCTTCTACGCCGACGGCACCGGCCGCAACACGCTGCGCATGTCGTTCACGCTCGCGGATGACCGCGCGGTGGGCGAGGGTGTGCCAAGGTTGGCGAAGTTGCTGAGGGGTTGAGCCGCAACGCTGAAACTGCTGATCTCCTGCCCTTGTGGGGGAGATGTCCGGCAGGACAAAGGGGGGCGCGAAGGAACGCGGGCTTGCCGTCTTGCCTGTCCGACACTTCGAAGCATGGAGAGACTGGCGCGACAGCGCCCCCCTCTGCCTTGCCAGGCATCTGCCCCACAAGGGGGGAGATTGGCTGTCGCGCCGGCTTTCGCCAATCTCCAACCAAGTTGTAAAGCACCTCCTTCGCCGGCTATCATCTCATTCTCGCGCAGGCGTGATTGTCGAGGCCGCCGATTCTTCAGCTAGGGTCGCGGCCGATCCAATACCCCCCTGGATCGACAGGCCGCGAAGTCCACCTTCACGGCCCGAACGAAAGAGCCCCGACGGCCTCCACCGGCGGGGCTTTTTTCATGCATTGGCCCGCATCGGGGAGCCGACGCGGAGAAGCGCGACAGAGCCAGGCGACGCTACTTGTTGCAGTTCTGCATGTCGGAAGTCATGGCGCCGCTGGGAGTGTTGTTGTCGGTATCGTAGCCGCCGCTGTCCTTGCAGCGGTCCTCCATGCCGTTCGACTTGTTCGTGGAACCGGTCGTGGTCGTATCCGTCTGGGTCGGCGTTGTGCCAGTCACCGTTCCGCCACCGTTCACGCCGCCCGACACACTGCCCGACGCATTCGCGCCGGCGCTCGTGCCGGTCGATTGCGCCATCGCGGCCGAGGTCGCGAGCGCAAGGGTAAGCACGCAAGCTGCGAGGATTTTCTTCATCATGAGGAAATCTCCATCGGTTTGCATCGTTGATTGAATTTCCAACGGAGCATTCCAGGGGATGTTCCGGCTGAAAGAATTCGTGAAGGGCCGCATCGCCGGTCTTTTCGAGGGTTTGGCGGGCAGATCGCGCGGCGGTCGGCCCTTGCAGGAGACGGCCGGCAAGCTCAAATGTGTCGCCCCGGCTGGTGAGGGAGGATGGCATGGATGCATCGCTCCGCGTGACGCTGCTGCTCGGCAGCGCGCCCGATGTCATGCGCTGCGCTTCATGGCCGAAGCAGGCCTTCGCCGCCATCGTCGCCATCAACAATGCCTGGCGCGTGCGCTCCGACTGGGACATCCTTGTCCATGCCGGCGATTTCCCGGCCGATCGCATGCCGCGGCCCGATCCGGCGCGGCGGATCTTCAGCGCCGCCGACTATGTGCCGGCGCAGAACAGCTTCGGCGGCTTCGTCTATGCCGGCGGCACCATGTCGATGACGGCGGCCTACTGGACGGTCCGCAGCCAGAGACCGGACGTGCTCGCCTTCCTCGGCTGCGACATGATCTACGATCATGCCGGCGACACGCATTTCTACGGCACCGGCCGCGCCGACCCGCTGCGCGGCGACATCACGCTGCAGAGCCTCGAGGCAAAGTCCGCGCGCTTGCTGATCCACGCGCTGCGGCGCGGCACGCTCTGCGCCAACCTGTCGGCCCTGCCGCGCAGCCGGCTGATCTTCCCGAAGCTCTCCTTCGAGGAGGTGCGGGAGCTCACGCCATCGCGCCTTGCCGCCATGCGGGCCGAGTTGCGCGCCTGCATCGACACCGAGGCGGTGGATGCGGCCGAGGCGATGGAGCACGAGTTCGGCTATTTCTACGACGACGGGATGTACTGGAACCACCTCGACGAGATCGACGGCGCCAAGCTTGCCCGCATCGACCGGTTGTGGCTGGCGGCCGTGGACGGGCTGGTGGCGCCGCCGCTGGAGGAATGCAACGCGGCGGAGTAGGGCGTTCAACCCGATCGTTGGAGATTGGCGAAAGCGGCGGTGACGTCCAATCTCCCCCCAAGCGGCTAGGGGATGCATACATTTCCAAGCGGCTGGTCTTTGGCGATAGCGTGCATGGCAGCTTGGCGCATGTCTAATGTAGCGCTGGTCGACCCCCCACTCCGTCTCGGCTTCGCCGAGCCACCTCTCCCCCGATCGACGGGGGAGAGGAAAGGCGCCAGGCTTTTTGCCGTCAACGCTCGTCCAGCAAGGCTCCCTTCCTTTCCCTCCGGAGGGGGGAAAGGTGGCGCTGCGAAGCAGCGACGGATTGGGGGAACCACCTGGCAATCAAGCCTCAGGTCGATCAGTAGTCACAGAAGATGTGTGCATAGCGTAGCCACAAGGGTAGCCACAAAGGGGGGAGATCAGCGGTCTCGGCGCCCCGCCAACTCGTCACACAAAGTTGCTCGGCTCCGGTTCGCCTTTCGGATAGATTTTCCTCAGTTCAAGCAGAAGGAGTGCAGCCATGATCTCGCGCTTTGGCTTTGCCGCGCTTGTGCTGTTCGGTCTCGCCACCCAGGCATCCGCCTTCGAAATCTCCAGCCCGTCGGTCTCCAACGGCAAATGGGACGCCAAATATCTCGGCGACAAGGCTGGATGCGGCGGCAAGAGCGTCTCGATCGCGCTTGCCTGGAAGGACCCGCCGGCCGGCACCAAGAGCTACGCGCTCACCATGTTCGATCCCGATGCCAATGGCGGCAAGGGGTTCTGGCATTGGCTCGCCTGGGACATCCCGGCGAGCGCCAAAGGCCTGGCCGAAGGCGCCGGCTCGAAGGGCGGCAAGCGCTTGCCCAGGGGCACGGTGTCCGGCGAAAGCGGCGTCGGCCGCGCCGGCTATTTCGGCCCATGCCCGCCGCCCGGCAGCGGCATGCACCACTATGTCTTCACGCTCTATGCGCTGGGCGAAGCGAAGCTGCGCACGCCGGAAAATCCGTCGCCGGCGATGGTGTCGGTGGCGGCGAAGAGCCAGGCGCTGGGCGAGGCCAGCGTGACGTACACGTATGGGAGGTAGCAGGACGCCCTACCTCCCCCTTGTGGGGAGGTCGGACCGAAGGTCCGGGTGGGGGTCGGCGCCAGCCCCGCCCCGCTGCTTCGCAGCGACCCTCCCCACGAGGGGGAGGGTAAGCCCCATCACTCCGCCGCTTGCAGCTTGTCCTGCGTCTTCGTCTCGAAGTCGCTGGCGTCGTGGCGCTCGTGCAGCTGGTAGGCCGGGTCGCCGGAGATGCGGTTGACCATGCGGCCACGCTTCACCGCCGGCCGGGCGTCGATCGCGTCGGCCCAGCGCTGCACGTGCTTGTATTCATGCACGGAGAGGAACTGCGCGGCGTCATTGTAGTTGCGGCCCTTGGCGAGCCCGCCATACCAGGGCCAGACCGCCATGTCGGCGATGGTGTAGTCGGGGCCGGCAAGGTATTCGCTCTCGGCCAGCCGCCGGTCGAGCACGTCCATCTGCCGCTTGGTCTCCATGGCGAAGCGGTCGATGGCATATTCGATCTTTTCCGGCGCATAGGCGTAGAAATGGCCGAAGCCGCCGCCGAGATAGGGTGCCGAGCCCATCTGCCAGAACAGCCACGAGAAGGTTTCCGCGCGAGCGGCACGCTCCGTCGGCAGGAACTCGCCGAACTTTTCGGCGAGATAGGTGAGGATCGAGCCGGATTCGAACACGCGCACCGGCTTCGGCTCGCTGCGGTCCATCAGCGCCGGAATCTTCGAGTTCGGATTGACCTCGACGAAGCCTGAGCCGAACTGGTCGCCGTCGTTGATGCGGATCAGCCAGGCGTCGTATTCGGCGCCCCTGTGGCCGCGCGCCAGAAGCTCCTCCAGCATGATCGTGATCTTCTGGCCGTTGGGCGTGGCCAGCGAATAGAGCTGCAGCGGATGCTTGCCGACCGGCAGTTCCTTCTCATGCGTCGGCCCGGCAACCGGCCGGTTGATCGAGGCGAAGGCGCCGCCATTCGGCTTGTTCCAGGTCCAGACTTTCGGCGGAGTGTACTGGTTCATCTCGAAGGCCCTGTTCTGCGGGGTGGATGCGGGTTCGTTGGCGCAAGATTTAGGTGCGGTTGCGCGCGCGTCAAAGAAAAAAGTTCAATTTTCGTTGAACTAACGACTGGGCCAGCCTCTTTTCCCTTATCCCCAAGGGCCACAAGGGAGAAGGGAAGATACCCTTGCACATCGCCCCTTTGGCCATACCTATAGAAAAAGACCCGCAATGCAGGATCGACCGATGACCATCGAAAAAGTCTCGCGCTCCGTCGTTGCCGTGCGCGCCACGGTTCCGGACGACGCCTTCACCGCCAATGCGCTGGGCACGCGCCGCGAGGGCAGCGGCGTGGTGATCCGCGACAGCGGGCTGGTGCTCACCATCGGCTATCTGATCACCGAGGCCGAGGAGGTCTGGCTGACCGACCAGGACGGCCGCGTGGTCGCCGCGCATGCGCTGGCCTACGACCAGGAGACCGGCTTCGGCCTGGTGCAGGCGCTGTCGCCGCTCGGCCTGCCGGCGGTCAAGTTCGGCAACGCCAGGAAGGCCAATATCGGCGACGCCGTGACGCTTGCCGACGGCATCGGCCAGCAGGTCGACGCCCACATCGTCACCAAGCAGGAATTCGCCGGCTACTGGGAATATCTCATCGACGAGGCGATCTTCACCGCGCCGGCGCACCCGTCATGGGGCGGTGCGGCGTTGTTCGACCGCGCCGGCAAGCTGCTCGGCGTCGGCTCGCTGCGCCTGCAGATGAGCCGCGCCGGCGAGGTCGCCGACATCAACATGATCGTGCCGATCGACCTTCTGACGCCGGTCCTCGACGACCTGGTGAAGCGTGGCCAGTTGGCCCGGCCGCCGCGCCCCTGGCTCGGCGCCTTCTCGGCCGAGTCGAACGGCATGGTGGTGGTGATGAGCGTTGCCGAGGGCGGCCCGGCCGAGCAAGCGGGTCTGCGCCAGGGCGACATCATCTCCGATGTGCGCGACGGCGAGGTCGACGGTCTCGCCGACTTCTACCGGAAACTCTGGCAGAACCCGGCCGGCGCGGAAATTCCGCTGCGTGTCGTGCGCGACGGCCGCGAAACCTGGCTGCGCGTAAAATCCGCCGACCGCAACTCCTTCCTCAAGAAGCCGCAGCTCCAGTAACGCCGCATGCACCCAAGGCTGCTGAAGACGTTTCTCGCCGTCGCGCGCACGCACAACGTCACGCGCGCCGCGGCGGAGGTCAATCTTGCGCAGTCGAGCGTCAGTGACCAGATCCAGGCGCTGGAGGCCGAGCTTGGCGCGAGCCTGTTCACCCGCTCGCGGCAGGGGTTGGAACTGACACCGGCCGGCGAGGCGCTGAAACCCTATGCCGAGCAATTGCTGTCGCTCGCCGACGAGGCGCGGGCCGCCATCGATGCCACCAGGAGCGAGACGGCCGGCAGCCTGTCGATCGGCGCGCTGGAGACGATCGCATCCGCACGGCTTCCCGAGTGGCTTGCCGATTTCCGCGCCGCTCATCCCGACATAGACATCAGACTGAAGATCGCTGGCAGCGGCGAGCTGCGGCGCAAGCTGGGAGAAGGCGAGATCGACGTCGCCTTCTGCTTCGACAGGCCCGGCGCCGGCGAAGCGAACGAGCGTTTTGCCAGGCGCATCGTCGCGGCCGAGCCGCTGGTGCTGATCGCGCCGCCCGGCGAGAACCGGACGGACGTCGATCTCAAGGAGCTTGCCGAAAAATGCTTCGTCGCCACCGGAACCGGATGCGTCTACCGTGCCATGATCGACCGGGCCTTCGCTGAGGCGGGCCTCGACGGACCGAAATTGGCTGTGGAAGCCGGCAGCATCGACGCCATCGCCGGCATGGTCGCGGCCGGCACCGGCCTTGGCGTGGTGCCGCGCCTGGCGGTGGCGGCCGCGCTCGATCGTGGCGAGGTGGCCGAGATCGCATGGCCAGCCCCTGTCCGCTCGGCCGAGCTGGTGATGATCTGGCGGCGCCGGCGCGTCCAGCCGCCGGCGCTGAAGGCGCTGCTTGCAGCGATAGGAGAGAATTTCGAGCCCGTCAGATCAGCCGGTGCCCGCCCTCGACATGCAGCGTCGTTCCCGTCGTGAAACCATTGCCGATCAGGAAGCGAAGCGCGTCGGCAATGTCTTGCGGCCGTCCGACGCGGCCGGCCGGCAGCCGCTTGGCCATCGCGGCAAGCGTCTCGTCCTTGGCGTCGCCGGCGACGAGCTGCCAGATCGGTGTGTCGACCCATCCGGGCGAGACGGCGTTGACGCGGATCGGCGCCAGCTCGACGGCCAGGGCCCGCACCAGACCTTCGAGCCCGGCGTTGACGGCGGCGACCACCGAGCCGCGCGCCGCCGGCCGGTAGGCGGCAATGCCGGAGACGAAGGTGAGCGAGCCGTTGGCCGAAAGCTTCGGCGTGCCGTGCTTGGCCAAAAGCAGCGGCCCGTAAAACTTGCTCTCCACCACACGCTGCGCCGCTTCCAGCTCGATCTCGGGCAGCAGCTGGTAGGCGCCTTCGATATCGGCCGCGGTGCTGACGATATGGTCGAGCCGCCCGATGCGCTCAAACAGCGCCGCGACCTCGGCTTCGCGGCTGATGTCGACAACCGCTGTTTCGAGCTTTGCCGGCCGGTTGAGCTCGTCCCGCGCGGCGTTCAGTTTCGCTTCGCCGCGCCCGGCGATGACGACCGTGGCACCCTCATCCAGGCAGCGCCTGGCAAGCGCCAGCCCCATGCCCGAGCTGCCGCCGACGATCAGGATTTTTCGATTGTCCATGTCCATGCCTTTTCTTTGCATGGACGGTGATGTGGCAGGCGAGAGGGCGAAACGGAAACGGAAGAAACCGATAGCGTCATCGAGAGTCCGATGGTGATAAGACGGCCGCCGACGAAAGTCAGGCGGCCTTGTGGAACTCCATGTCGAAGCGAAGCGGGTGGCCAAGCGCCTTGAACGCCTCCTCGAGCGAGTCAAGGCGTGAGTTGTGGTCGAGGCGGAACAGACGATCGACGTGTTCCCGCTGGCATTTCAGTTCGCGCATCAGATCCGCTCGGCTCCAGCCCTTTTCCCTCAGAGCCATGTATAGGGCCGACTTCAGGAAGATGAGCGCCGGAATCTCGACGAACCATCCCTTACCCTTGGTTTCCTTGAGCGGGTAGGGAATGTCGTCGCCATGAGCAATGCGCGCCGCGATCGCCTCCTCGATGGCGTTCCGCCCATTCCGGCAAGCTTCTTCCTTGGTGTCGCCATAGGACACGACCTCATCGAATTGAGGCGCTGTAACCAGCCAGGTATCGTTGTCATCGGGCGTGAGGGCGAGTTCATACCACATACACAGCCTCCTCTATTTCAGGCCCAGATCCTTCTTGATCTTCTCGACCAAGCGCGTTCCAAGTTCCTTGCCGCCGCCGTGCATTGGCAGCTGGGAAACCTTGCCTTTGAGACGGACAGTCAGGTGACCGCTCCCACCACGGTGGGTTTCGAAGGTGCATCCCTGCTTGGCGAGCCAGCGCCGGAGTTCGTTCGCATTCATAAGATAGCGTACTCCACACATCTGTAGAAGTCAACAGAAGTGTTGAGTCTCACTAAGCAATTGAAAAAGTGGAAGAAAATGACTTTTTGGCTGGCGTCCAATTTGCATATGTGCCGTGCGGAGCGGTCGCCCCAGGCCGCTGACGGAAACTGGTAGCAATTATTGCTGCGGTGGCGCGGAATCGTCCAGACTGCAACGATCGGGATAAGCAAACGAGGGCGGCAATGGCACCCATAAAAGTCGATCCGGACAAGGTTCGCGAATTCCCTGATGCCGAGAGTTTCTACGCCTGGCTGGCCGACAATCACGCCAGCGAAAGCGAGGTCTGGATCAAGGTTCACAAGGTGGGTTCGGGTCTTGCCTCGATCACGCCGAAGGAGGCGATCGACGTCGTGCTCTGCTTCGGCTGGATCGACGCGGTGCGCAAGTCGCTCGACGAGAAGAGCTTCCTGCAGCGCTACACGCCGCGCGGCAGGAAGAGCATCTGGAGCAGGATCAACATCGACAATGTCGCCCGCCTGATCGAGGAGGGCCGCATGACGAAGCATGGCCTCGAACAGGTCGAGGCGGCCAAGGCCGACGGCCGCTGGGACCGCGCCTATGGCGGATCGAAGGAGATGACGATTCCGCCCGATCTGCAGGCGGCGATCGACGCCGAGCCGGAGGCGAAGGCGATGCTGGCAAAGCTTTCCGCGCAGAACCGCTTCGCGCTCGCCTTCCGCACCCACAACATGAAGACCGAGGCGGGGCGCAAGAAGAAGATTGCCGACCTGGTGGCCATGCTGAAGCGCGGCGAGACGATCCATCCGCAGAAGAAGTAAGCGCAGACAAAAATGCCGCCCTCGAAGGGTCGCGAACAGGCAAATGAGTCCGGGAGAAGGACGATGACCGGCAAGACAAATCATTCCGGCAAGGTCGCCCTCGTCACCGGCGGCAATCGCGGCATCGGGCTGGAGACGGCCCGCCAGCTCGCCGGGCTCGGCTTCACCGTGCTCATCGGCGTGCGCGACCTCGCCAAGGGCGAGGCGGCGGCAAGCAAGCTCGGCGGCAAGGTCGAGGCGATCGCGCTGGATGTCGCGGCGCCCGACGCTGCCGCCCGTGCCGCGGCCGAAGTCGAGCGTCGCTTCGGCCGGCTCGACGTTCTGGTCAACAACGCCGCCGTCCATTACGACCCGTCCGCGCGGGCGTTGCGGCCCGACTGGAGCGTGATCCGCGAGGCTTTCGAGACCAACGTCTTCGGCGCCTGGCGCGTCGCGGTCGCTTTCGCGCCGCTGCTCGGCGCCTCAGGCCACGGCCGGCTGGTCAATGTCTCGTCCGAAGGCGGCT
This sequence comes from Mesorhizobium sp. WSM4906, assembly GCF_029674625.1. NCBI lineage: Bacteria > Pseudomonadati > Pseudomonadota > Alphaproteobacteria > Hyphomicrobiales > Phyllobacteriaceae > Mesorhizobium > Mesorhizobium sp. WSM4906. Next base: position 5,027,707 of record NZ_CP121355.1, on the reverse strand, counting down.
CGCTCGCCTCGATGGGCGCCGGCGCGCCGGCCTATTCGACCAGCAAGGCGACGCTCAACGCGCTGACCCGCATCCTTTCGGCCGAGCTGCGCGGCTCGGGCGTCTTGGTCAATTCGGTCTGCCCCGGCTGGGTCGCGACCGACATGGGCGGTCCCGGCGGACGTCCCGTCGCGCAAGGCGCGGCCGGCATCGTCTGGGCCGCGACCCTGCCGGATGACGGCCCGACGGGCGGCTTCTTCCGCGATGGCAGAAAGCTGCCGTGGTGAAAGGCGAATTGCGGGGCCGTTTCCGTCGAAACTATGATTTAAACCATTGTTTTCAAGCGTTTTTCCACTACCGTGCTAGAATTCAAGATCGATGGTGGAAAATGACAGGCAAGACATTGTTATTTAATAGTTTTCCACTATGTTTTCAAAAAGGATCGGCAGAGTGGAAAACGGATGCTTAGAGAGCTGACAAGCGAACAGCGCCGCCAACTCATAGATACCCAACAGGTTTATGAGAGCTGGCTCAGCGCCGACGAAGAGCATCAAAGGCGCTTCACGGGCAGCATGCGCTGGGTTGAGCGCAACGGCGCCGAATACCTGCTGCGTAAGGTCGGGCAGACCGAGAAATCACTTGGCCCCAGAAGCGAGGAGGCGGAAAAATCGTTCTCGGCTTTCTCCGAGGGCAGGGAACGAAACAGGGATTTGCTGGCCGGCCTGTCCGATCGCCTGAACGGCCTTGCCAAGGTCAATGTAGCAATGGGCTTGGGCAGGGTGCCCGTTATCGCGGCCCGGATACTGCGGCGCTGCGCCGAAACGAATCTGCTCGGCAAGCAGTTGCTGGTCGTCGGCACGAATGCGCTGTTCGCCTATGAGGCGTTGGCGGGTGTGCAGATCGCGAGCGGCCTCACGGCAACCGGCGACATCGACCTGCTCCTCGACTCGCGCCGCCGGATCAGCTTCGTGACTGGCGCGAAGATAACGCAGTCCGGACTGATCGGCGTGTTGCGCAAAGTGGACCGGTCCTTCAAGCCGCTCCAGCCCAGGGCCTTCAGGGCGACAAACCGGGATGGCTATCTGGTCGATCTCATCCGGCCGCAGGCCAGAAATGTCCTTAAGGACAATGCCCCGACGTCGATAACGCCGCTTGCCGATGATCTCGACGGCGCTCCAATGGACGGATTGCAATGGCTCATCAATGCGCCCAAGACCGAGGCAATCGCTATCGACGAGCGCGGCTACCCCGTAAGGATACCTACGGTCGACCCCAGGATATTTGCGCTTCACAAGGCATGGCTCGCGAGGCGGCCCGACCGGTCCGCGGTCAAGGCGACCCGTGATCGCGAGCAGGCTGAGGCGGCTGCGGCGATTGCTCACACCTACCTGAAGCTTCCACTGGACGGCGACTATCTCAAGGCCTTTCCCGCTCCTCTTCGAGAAGCTGCGATCCGGACGCTCCTGCCGGTAAAGTCGCCTGGGCTTTCCGAGGATTCTGCAATCGAGCCTGATTGGTAGCCGCCCGGCCACCTGGCAATCCATGCTACGAAAATAGCATTCTCGACCCGCGAACGGTGATGCTAGGCTCGCGCCCGCGCACCCCAGGCACACGGGTGGCGTGGTCTCGCAAGGCGAGGAGTGGCAGGCGGGATCAATCCAAAATCCGGACCGAACTGTTGAACCATTGCGAGGCCCGCCGCGTTTCCCGTGGTTGGCCACAAGGGAGGAACCACCAGTGAAAGCATCCTATCTCGTCTCGGCCGCGCTCATTGCGGCGTCCGCAATGCCGGCGGCGGCTGGCGAAATTTCCGACGGCAAGGTCAAGATCGGCATCCTCAACGACCAGTCGGGCGTCTATGCCGATTTCGGCGGCAAATGGTCGGTCGAGGCCGCCAAGATGGCGGTCGAGGATTTCGGCGGCAAGGTGCAGGGCGCGCCGATCGAGATCGTCAGCGCCGACCACCAGAACAAGCCGGACATTGCCTCCAACATCGCGCGCCAGTGGTACGATACCGAGCAGGTCGACGCGATCATGGAGCTTACGACGTCTTCCGTCGCGCTCGCCGTGCAGGGGCTTTCCAAGGAAAAGAAGAAGATCGACATCGTCACCGGCGCGGCTTCGACCGACCTTACCGGCAAGCAGTGCTCGCCTTATGGCTTCCACTGGGCCTATGACACGCACTCCCAGGCGGTCGGCACCGGCGGCGCGCTGGTGCAGCAGGGCGGCGACAGCTGGTATTTCATCACCGTCGACTACGCCTTCGGCTACTCGCTGAAGGAGCAGACCGCCAAGCTCGTCGAATCCAGCGGCGGCAAGGTGCTGGGCGAGGTGCGTTATCCGCTGGGCTCCACCGACTATTCCTCCTTCCTGCTGCAGGCGCAGTCCTCCGGCGCCAAGATCATCGGCCTTGCCAATGCCGGCCTCGATACCTCCAATTCGATCAAGCAGGCGGCCGAGTTCGGCATCGTCGCCGGCGGCCAGCGGCTGGCAGCTCTTCTCTTCACGCTGGCCGAGGTGCATGGCCTTGGCCTGCAGGCGGCGCAGGGCGTCGTGCTCACCGAAGGCTATTACTGGGACCGCGACGACAAGAGCCGCGATTTCGCGGACCGCTTCTTCAAGCGCACCAACCGCATGCCGAACATGATCCAGGCCGGCACCTATTCGGCGGTGACGCAGTACCTCAAGGCCATCGACAAGGCCGGCACCGACGAGACCGAGGCGGTGGCCAAGCAACTGCACGAGATGCCGGTCAACGACGTCTTCACCGCCAACGGCAAGGTGCAGGCCGACGGTTCGATGGTGCACGACATGTATCTCTACCAGGTCAAGAAGCCGGAAGAGTCGAAGAAGGACTGGGACTACTACACCTATCTGGCGACCATTCCCGGCGACAAGGCGTTCATGAAGGCCGAGGAAAGCGGCTGTCCGCTCGTCACCAAGTGACGCTCGAAACCGCAACGGCTGTCCGGCCGGACGGCGGCGAAGAGATGCCGCGGGTGGTGCTTTCCGCCCGCGGCCTGCGGCGCGACTTCGCCGGTTTCGTCGCGGTTAAGGATGTCGACCTCGACGTTCATCACGCCAAGATTCACGCGCTCATCGGCCCGAACGGCGCCGGCAAGACCACCATCTTCAACCTGTTGACCAAATTCCTGCAGCCGACCAGCGGCAGGATCGAGCTGCTCGGCACCGACATCACCCGCACGCCGCCGGCCAGGGTGGCGCGCATGGGGCTGGTCCGCTCTTTCCAGATCTCGGCGATCTTTCCGCACCTGACCGTCCTCGACAATGTGCGCGTGGCGCTGCAGCGCCCTGGCGGGCTGGGCTACCAGTTCTGGCGCCCGGTCTCGGCGCTGGACCGGCTCACGCCGAGGGCGCGCGAGCTGCTCGCCATCGTCGGGTTGGACGATGCCGCGCATCGTTTGGCCGGCGACCTCTCCTATGGCCGGAAGCGCGTTCTGGAGATCGCCACCACGCTGGCGCTCGATCCGAAGGTGCTTTTGCTCGACGAGCCGATGGCGGGCATGGGGCACGAGGATGTCGGGATGATCTCCGGCATCATCCGCTCGCTGGCAAAAGACCGCGCCGTGCTGATGGTCGAGCACAACCTCACCGTCGTCGCCGATCTTTGCGACTGGATCACCGTCATGCAGCGCGGCCAGGTGCTCGCCGCCGGCGACTATGCGACGGTCAGCCAGGACGAGCGCGTGCGCGTCGCTTACATGGGGACCGAGCATGAGCATGAGTGAGCCGCTGCTTGCCCTGCGCGATCTGCACGCCTGGTATGGCGAGGGCCACGCGCTGCACGGCGTCAACCTCGAAGTCCAGCGCGGCGAGACGGTGACGCTGCTCGGCCGCAACGGCGTCGGCAAGACCACCACGTTGCGCGCCATCATGGGGCTGATCCGCAAGCGTACCGGCTCCGTCACCTTCAACGGCAAGGACCTGATCCGTCTGCCGCTCCACCGCGTCGCGCATCAGGGCATCGGCTTCGTGCCGGAGGAACGCGGCATCTTCGCCACGCTTACCGTCGACGAGAACCTGATCCTGCCGCCGGTGGTGGCCAAGGGCGGCATGAGCGTGGAGGAGATCTTCGAGCTCTTCCCCAATCTCAAGGAGCGCCGCAAAAGCCAGGGCACGAAGTTGTCCGGCGGCGAGCAGCAGATGCTGGCAATCGCCCGCATTCTTCGCACCGGCGTCGAGATGCTTTTGCTCGACGAGCCGACCGAGGGACTGGCGCCCGTCATCGTCCAGCGCATCGGCGAATTGCTGGCGACGCTGAAGAAGCGCGGCATGACGACTCTTCTGGTCGAGCAGAATTTCCGCTTCGCCGCCCACATCGCCGACCGCTTCTATCTGATGGACCACGGCAAGGTGGTGGAGGGCTTTCCGGTCGAGCAGCTTTCCGCGCATACCGACAAGCTGCACGAGGTGCTGGGGGTATGATCGGGACGATGGGCCAACAGACACCGCCTTCGGGACGCCGCCGGTCGGGCGCAGATCGCGTCTTGCCGTGTACCTGCCGAGCGTCGGCGCTGCCCCTCATCGCCCTGCCGGGCACTTCTCCCCGTATAGTGACGGGGAGAAGGAGCTGCCCGCACTGCCGGCCTCCTTTCTGCGACGTTGGCGATTGGCGAAAACGGCGACGAGAGCGCCCCTCTCCCCGTCACTATACGGGGAGAGGATGCCGGCAGGCAGGTGAGGGGCGGCGGCAACGTGGACAATTGGAGGTGCCGATGTCCACTGGCCTCTCGGTGATCGCGCCATGACCATGATCTTCGGCATCCCCATCCAGGCGCTTCTCGGCCAGCTCCTTGTCGGCCTCATCAACGGCTCCTTCTATGCCATGCTCAGCCTTGGCCTCGCCGTCATCTTCGGCCTGCTGCGCATCATCAATTTCGCTCACGGCGCGCTCTATATGCTCGGCGCCTTCATCGGCTATCTGCTGCTCGTCCATTTGGGCATCGGCTACTGGCCGGCGCTGATCATCGTGCCTTTGGCCGTCGGCCTGTTCGGCATCGTCGTCGAGCGCCTGGCGCTGTCGCGCCTCTACCGCCTCGATCCCCTCTACGGCCTGCTCTTCACCTTTGGCCTGGCGCTCGTCATCGAAGGCGTGTTCCGCTACTACTACGGCGTCTCCGGCAACCCCTATGCGGTGCCGACGCTGCTTGCCGGCGGCACCAATCTCGGCTTCATGTTCCTGCCCAACTATCGCGGCTGGGTGGTGGTGGCCTCGCTCATCGTCTGCATCGGCACCTGGCTGCTGATCGAGAAGACCAGGCTCGGCTCCTACTTGCGCGCCGCCACCGAGAACCCCGAACTGGTGCAGGCATTCGGCGTCAACGTGCCGCTCTTGCTCACGCTCACCTACGGGCTGGGTGCGGCGCTGGCGGGCCTTGCCGGCATCCTCGCCGCGCCCGTCTACCAGGTCAGCCCGCTGATGGGCTCGGACCTGATCATCGTCGTCTTCGCCGTCGTCGTGGTCGGCGGCATGGGCTCGATCTTAGGGGCCATCGTCACCGGCTACATGCTCGGCCTCGCCGAGGGCCTGACCAAGGTTTTTTACCCCGAAGCCTCCAACCTCGTCGTCTTCGTCATCATGGCGGTCGTGCTGCTGCTTCGGCCGGCTGGCCTGTTCGGAAGGGACGCCTGACATGAGCGAGGCGACCCTTCACGAAGCGCGCGCCGCCGCCTCCATGCGGCTGGAAAGGGCTCTGGTGGCCCTGGGCATAGCGGCGCTCCTCGCGGCGCCTTTCGTCATCTACCCGATCTTCGTGATGAAGATGCTGTGCTTCGCGCTGTTCGCCTGCGCCTTCAACCTGCTGCTCGGCTACACCGGCCTGCTCTCCTTCGGCCACGCCGCCTTCTTCGGCGGCGCGGCCTATTTCTGCGCCTATGCGGTGAAGGCCTGGGGCTGGCCGCCCGAGGCCGGCATCCTGCTCGGCACCGCGGGTGCGGCGGCAATGGGTCTCGTCGTCGGCTTCCTCGCCATCCGCCGGCAGGGCATCTATTTCGCGATGATCACGCTGGCGATGGCGCAGATGTTCTATTTCTTCTGCGTTCAGGCGCCGTTCACCGAGGGCGAGGACGGCATCCAGGGCATTGCGCGCGGCCATCTCTTCGGCATCCTCGATCTCAACGTGCCGATGAACATGTATTTCTTCGTGCTCGCCGTCTTCCTGATCGGCGTCTTCGCCATCTGGCGCATCGTCCACTCGCCCTTCGGCATGATCCTGCGCTCGATCCGGGAGAACGAGAACCGCGCCATTTCGCTGGGCTATTCGGTCGGCCGCTACAAGCTCGCCGCCTTCGTCATGTCGGCCACCCTTGCCGGCCTTGCCGGCGCGGTGAAGGCGATCGTCTTCCAGTTCGCCACGCTGACGGACGTGACCTGGCAGATGTCGGGCGAGGTGATCCTGATGACGCTGCTCGGCGGCATCGGCACCATGGTCGGCCCGGTGGTCGGCGCCGGCCTGGTCGTCGGGCTCGAAAACACGCTTGCCACCTCCGGCTTCCCGGTGACCATCGCCACCGGCCTGATCTTCATGGTCTGCGTACTGATCTTCCGGCGCGGGATTGTCGGGGAGGTCTATGCGCGATGGCTGGGGCGGCAAAGGGGCGAGGGGTGAAGTTGGCGAAAGCGACCGCGACATCCCGGCTGCTTCGTCTTCCTCGGCAACGGCAACTCGGCGCCGCTGCACAACCCGGCCTACGACTTCAACGACGAAGGCCTGCTGCACGGAGCACGTTTCATGCCGCGGTGGTGAGGAGACGGCTGGCGGTGGGCGGTTAGCGATCTCCCCCCTTGTGGGGGAGATGCCCGGTCCACCCTCCTCAGCTGCTGCGGAGGACGGGCAGGGCGGAGGGGGGCGCTGTCCCGCCAGCGTTTCGGCATTTGGTTCTGAGGCGCCCCATCGCTTCGTCATCCTCGGGCTTGACCCCATAGGCGCTAACTTAGCAATCGATGTGCGATGGCGCGTCGTCGTCGGGGTGGTTCGCGCAAGCGGTGGAGCAGCATGTCGAGGGAGATCAACCTGGTAGGCCCCAGTAATACAGCCATCGAGATGTTGGAGATTGCCAAGGCCACGAGACGCCAGATCGGCAGGGCGGATCGGTTCAGGCGGCCAGGGGGAGAGAGTCCGGCGCCTCGGGATCGAGGGCCGGCAGGTCATCTTCGGCCAGCAGGGCGGCCAGCAGAGCGGTGTTGATCCACAGGCGAGCCAGGTCGGGATCCTTTGCGCGGAGATCTTCCAGACCCACCAGCGACTTCATGCGTTTGAACGCCAGCTCGATCTGCCATCGCAGACGATAGGTCGAGGCGAGCCGCTCAGGCGGCCAGTCATCCGGCGGCAGCGATGTCAACAGCACCAGATAGCCGGCCATCTCGATGCCGGCCTGGCTGGGTTTGTATCTCGCCTTGGCCGCCAAACGGCGCGCCGCTCGTCTGGCCTTCTCAGCCGCCTCGGGCGGCATGGGCAGGATCACCACCCGAGCGGGTATCGCGACCCTGGACTTGCCGTCCTGGACGCCCACCGAAAGATCGAGCACGCCCTTCTTGCCCGCTTCACGGCACAGCGCCAAGCGATCCAATAGCCGGCCTTGGCCATCCAGCAGGCGTGGATAGTTTGAAGGGGCACGAACCAGAAAATCAGCCCCTGCCTCGATTACCCGAGCCAGATCGTCGGCCTTGGCGTGGGCACGGTCGGCGATCCGAAGCTCTCCGGCCCTGGCGCCGCGCGACAGCCGCTCGGCTTCATGGCGATCCGTGACCTCCACCGAACAGAGCTTCAGCGTTGCAAGATCAAACACCGTGTGCACCATCCAATAGACCCGCTTGGGACCAGGCGGCGCAACTACCGTGGCGTCCACCGCCATCATCCGCAGGCCTCCGTACAAGCCGGCGAAGGCTTCGGGGCAGCGCTCGGCAAGCAATTCCGAAACCAGGCCGCCCACCCAATCAGCACTGGCCTTCAGACGCTTCAGCATCGCCACGTCGGACATCGACGCCACTCCCCGCTGCTCGGCCCAACCAGCCAGCATCCGAAGCGAGAAGCGACCCAGCACATAGGCAAAACACAGCCGCAGCAGGTCAGCAGCGCTAGCCACCTGCCGTTTGCGCAGCAGCGCCCCAGCCTCCCGCGCGCTGGTCTCCAACTCTTCCGCCGAGCCCAATCGTCCGACCAGCTCGTCCCAATCCAAGGCTTGCAGCGAATCGCTCATGACCACGGTGAATCACTCACCACGATCACCGTCAAGCCTAAGTTAGCGCCTATGGGGCTTGACCCAGGGCTTGACCCGAGGATCCATGCCGTGACGATCGACGTAAAGTGCTGCGGTGCAGAATTCTGCAACCGTTGCAACGCCTCAGCGTCACGGCATGGATCCTAGGGTCTTCGCCGCGTCGCTTCGCTCCTTGCTTCGCCCTAGGATGACGAAGCCGATAGGCGGCGCCATCCGTCGGCTCCGACCCGGTAACCCTTTCTTCTTTCGTTCCGTGCACAATGGTCAGACGGGGGACGGAAGAAAACCAGGGCATGGCGGACGACGAGAAACGCAAGGGCGAATTCTGGGCGCTGGCGCTCGACCGCGCCCAGCTTGGCCTTTGGGACTGGAACCTCGCGACCGGCGACTGCTATTATTCGCCGACCTGGTCGCGGATGCTGGGCTATGCCGAGGGCGAGCTCGCCAACACGTCCGATCTCTGGCTGAAGCTCACCCATCCCGACGACCGCGAGCGGGCGCTGGCGAGCGGCGACCGTCACATTGCCGGCCTCGTCGATTCCATCGAGACGGAACTGCGCCTGAAGCATAAGGACGGCCATTGGGTCTGGGTGCTCGACCGCGGCGGCATCGTCGAGCGCGACGCCGAGGGCAAGCCGCTGCGGCTGATGGGCGTGCAGACCGACATTACGAAGCAGAAGGAGGCCGAGGCCGCGCTGGAGCAGGTCAATGTCCGCTTTCGTCTCGCGCTCGCCGCCAGCGGCACCGGCATCTGGCACTACGACATCGGCACCAACAAGAGCTATTGGGACGCGCGCACCAGGGAGATCTTCGGCCTGGTCAGCGACACCGACGAGGTGACGGCCGATCTCTGGCACACCTATCTCCACCCGGACGACAAGGAGGCGACCGAGCGCGCCCACCTGCCGCCGCCCGGTTCGGAAAGCGTTACCGCCACGCAGTACCGCATCGTGCGGCGCGACGGCGTGGTCCGCCATGTCGAGTCGCTGGTGCGCTTCATCGCCGCCGCCGGTTCCGCCGGGCAGATCCTCGGCACCGTGCGCGACATCACCGACGAGAAGAAGCGCGCCGAGGAGCTCGCCTACGCCGCCCACCACGACGCGCTGACCGGGCTGTGGAACCGCGCCGCCTTCGACCGGCTGCTGGCCGAAAACATCGGCGCCGCGAACCGGCTGCCGCTCGCCGTGTTCTACGTCGACCTCGACTACTTCAAGGCGCTCAACGACTATGCCGGCCATGCCGCGGGCGATATCGCGCTGAAGAGCGTCGCCGCGGGCATCCGCGCCAGCCTGCCGCCCACGGCGCATGCCGCGCGCCTCGGCGGCGACGAGTTCGCGCTGCTGGTGCCGAACTGCGACGACGCCTGCGCCGAGCGGCTCGCCCGCGCCGTGCTCGCCGCGGTGCGCGACGCCGACCTTGGCTCCGCCGCGACGTCCCGCAGGTTGGCGGCCAGCATCGGCATCGCCTTCGTGCGCGATCCCAGGATGACGGTGGCCGACGCGCTGGCCTGCGCCGACGACGCCTGCTACGTCGCCAAGGCCGGTGGGCGCGACCGTTTCGCGGTGTTCGCTCCCGAAACGGCCTCGGGTTCCGGCGGTCTCAACGCCGCGCGGCTTGCCGCCAAGCTGGTCGACGCGATGGAGGACGGCAGGCTGAAGCTGTTCGGCCAGGAGATCCATCGCCTGGGCAGGCCCTGGGAAGAGAGCCGCCATGTCGAGGTGCTGGCGCGGCTCGAAGGCCGCAACGGCAAGCTGATCCCGCCGGGCGAGTTCATACCGGTGGCCGAGCGCTTCGGCCTTGCCGCCCGGCTCGACCGCTGGATCATTCGCACGGCGCTGTCGCGCCATGGCAAGGCGATGCTCTCCGGCGCCATCTCGCTCGACTTCAACCTCTCCGCGCAGACGCTCTCCGATCCGCAGCTTTGGGATTTCGTCGATCAGGCGATGGCCGAAAGCGGCGCGCCGCCATCGGCCATCGGCTTCGAGATCACCGAGACAGCCGCCGTCACCAATTTCGACGCGGCGGAAGAATTCGTGCGCAAGGCCAGGCAGCGCCGTTGCCGCGTCAGCCTCGACGATTTCGGCGCCGGCATGAGCTCCTTCGAATATCTGCGGCGCTTCCCCATCGACGCCATCAAGATCGACGGCTCCTTCGTCGAGCACATCGCCGACAGCCGCTTCGACCGCGAGATCGTCTCGGCGATCACCGGCATCGCCCGCTCGATGGACTGCGCGGTCGTGGCCGAAAAGATCGAGGAAGGGAACGCGCTGGAGATCCTCATCGGCATGGGCGTCGCCTATGGCCAGGGCTATCTCCTGCACCGGCCCGAGCCTCTGGAGGCGATCGTGGCGCGGGCCGCGCTCGAAAGGCCGCGTGCCAGGATGGGCGGCATAAAATAAGCGACTGCTAAAATTGCGATCACTTGCTTAAGCGCGCCGTAATCCGCCGGGGCAATGATCCGCACCTGAAAACAGATCGGAGCGACTGATGAAGAACCTTCCCTTGCTGGCGGCGACCGCGATCGGCCTGCTCGGCATCTGTGCGGCGCAGCCGTCATACGCAGGCTCCGACCATGGCGGCCAGGTGTCGGCGGCTGCGACCGAGGATGACGACGACCAGATCACCACCACCAGCGTCGACGGCGACCACGAAGCCACCGAGAATGACGAGACCGACCATCAGGCCGACGGCGTCGAGTCGGGCTCGCATGAAGGCGACCAGGGCGACGATGAGGACGGCGATCACCAGGGCGGCGATCATGACGGCGACCACGATGGCGGCGACAGCGGCGGCCATGATGGTGGCGGTGATAGCGGCGGTCATGACGGCGGCGACAGCGGCGGCGACGACTGATTGAGCGTCAATCTCCCCGACGGAGAGACCATCGCCACTAAAGCAATTCCAGGAAAAGTGGAAACGGTCGGGCTCGGCGACTTCGCCGTAGCCGTCGGTCTGGAATTGCGGCAAAACAGAGAGATAGAGCGGTTTGCCGTTTCCATGAAACGGTAAACCGCTCTAGGAAATTCTTAGGACAATTGTGCTACTGGCGTGCCGAACCGGCTTTTTGCTTTGCTCAAGGCATGACGTCTTGGCTCGACTATCCGGCGTCCATTCCATGACGGATGGGCGCCCTCGAGGCCAGCAATGTCTGCACCTCCCACGCTGAACAGCGCCGCCCTTCTGGTCCTGCAGCAGCAACATCCGGCGCCGGCGCCCAGATCGGCCGCGGATCGTCTCATATCGAGCATCAATCGCGCTGCCGAACCCGACGGCGCCGGCTCGCCGCTAATCCAGGCGCAGGCCAAAATCTCCCGATCCATGTTCAGCGTGAACAGCCTCAACGTCACGGCGATAAAGGTCCGGCTGATGGAGCGGGCAGGCAAGGAGTTCGGCATCGACCAGGCCGACTACGAATCCGTGACGTCCTATGCTTCGGCCGTCAAGAACGCGGTCGAAGCCATGAAACGGCAGTCTCCCTCCGCGGTCGCCGAAATCGAAAGGCAGCTCGGCCTGGACCAGCTTGGCATTTCGCTCGATATGCTGGTCAACGCGATCGTCGATCCGCAAGGCGGCGACAGCGACAGGCTGGACGCCGCGCTGGCAAAACACCTGGGTGATCATGGCAAGGATGAGGCGAGTACCGCCTCGCTGCAGCCGGACGAAATCGGGCTGTATGGCGGCTGATAGCTGATCTCCTCCACAAGGGGGAAGATCAGCAGCTCCGGCGTCCGCATCAATGATGCGCGTGGCGTTCCGCGTTGCGCTTGCGGGTTGCCGCGGCCTTCTTGGCCGACGCCGACCGCGCCGCCGCCGACCTCTCACCCGACGCATTGCCGCCCATTCTGCCGCCCTTGTGCGCCGCAGGATTGCCGGTGTGCTTGCCGCGGCCGGAGCCGCCTTCCTTCTTGCCGCCGGCGTCGTCCCTGTTGACGGTCGCCCAGGCGCGCCGTTCGGCTTCCTTCTCGGACACGCCGCGGCTCTCGTAGCCTTCGGCGATGTGGTCCGCCTTGCGTTCCTGTTTGTCGGTGTATTTCGATTTGTCTCCGCGTGGCATTCTTCTTCTCCTGTTGCGCTGAGTGACGTTCAAGGGTGAAGGCCAAAATCCTAGGAGCCTTTCTTCTTGGCGACGTCGCCCAAGTCGGATCGCTCGGGATCCTTGTTGTTCTCGCCGGCTGCGTCTCGATCCTCGTCTGGATCATCCTTGGCCGGCAGGTAGCCGGGCGGGCGGTTCTCTTCCGGGCCTTCCCAGCGCGGCCACTGGTCGGACGTTCCCGGTGATCCCTTCTTCGGTGAATTGCTCATTTTTGCCTCTCTTTCCGCAGCGCGATCAGCCCTCGGCCTTCATGGTGCGCGCGATCCTCAAAAGCTCGTCACGGTCGTGCCCGTGCTCACGGATCAGCTCGCGCGCCTGCCTCGGCGAGAGGTCGCTGTTCTCGGCCAGGAAGCGCACGTCCGGATCCTCGCCGCCCTTGGTCGGCAATTGATTGGACGACGGCGAATGACTGGACAACCTGCTCGACGATGGCGAGTGACCGGCGCCCGGTCGGTTCGGAAGTTCTTTCCTGTGCATCATTTTTCTCCTTCCGCTATTGGACCAACCCTCGGGCCGGGGAGTTGTTCCGTTCGCCGGACCAGCTCCGCTTACTTGGGATGCCGCTCGCGCTTCGAGGCCGCCTTCTTGCGGCGCAGCACCTCGTCGGTTCCGACGATAGTCTTCGAGCCCCCGGTGATGGCGGTGGACACGACCGCAGGCGGATCGCTGGCCGGGAAACTATCCTCCAGGCCGGACTGAAGCTGTTCCTCCAGCGTCGCCGGAATCTCCGACCGCCCTTGCGTGCGGCGGTTGTCGATCTCCTCCAGATCATGCTTGGCATCAGGATGTTCGCGCACATTGCGCAGCGTCGAGGTGACGAGCTCGACCGCGAACTCCTTCAGCGCGTCGCCATCCGGCGCGGCGACGACGGTTTCCTCGATGAGGCGCAGAAGCGATGCCTCGAGCTTGTCCAGCTCCTTCATGCCCTGGCGGCGCTCCAGCGTCTGCGCCAGTGCATTGATCAGCAGCGGAGCGAAGATCGAATAGGCATGCATACGTGTCTCGTCGACGCGCTCGGGATGAAGTGTGCGCATGGACATGAGTGCCTCCGTTGAAACATCCTCTTGGCAGCGGCGGCCGCCGGGTGTTTTAGGAACCGGGGGGAAAGGAAGAAGTTCCAATCGCTTGGGGCGGGAGGCTTGGCGCGGCAGCGCAGCTGCGAACGAAAACCGCTGCGCGCCTTCCTGGAATTGCTGAAGAGGCGGCGCACCCGCGAAGGGATCGCGGGAACGCAGCTTCACTATCGGCTGGCCGCCCTTGCGGCCGGGTCAGGACTGGCCGCCCTTGCGGCCGGCTTCCGAGGCACGCCGGCGGTCTTCGGCGAAATTGCCGCTGCCGCCCCTGTGCTGACCAGCGCTCTGCTGGCGCATGTTGCGGTCCTCGGCCTGCTGTTGGCCGCTGCGGCGATGCTGGTCGTCGCGGTTCTTGTGGCTCTGCTGGCCGGCCCTGACATGCTGTTCGTGAGTTCCGCCTTGATTAGGCATATCTACTGCTCCATTGGTTGGGGATTGGTCTTCGGGGTGAATTCAAGGAGGTCTGACATCCTTGAGTAAGGAGAACCGATGCCCGCGATCGATGTTCCCCCGCGAAATATTTCGTGAATCCTGCACCCCAGGACGCTGGCGCGAAGTCTCGTATGCGCTGGCCGATCGGCATGGGCGTGTGCGCGGGGGCGACGGTCCGAACGGCCCCTACGACTGAAGTCCGAGTGGCCCGCGCATTGGGCCGTTGACGGCAACCAAAGCAAAAGCTTTGAGTTGGTGAGCGGTCGTCGATGGATTCTCCTCCGTCGTCGGCATTTTGGGTGCCCGCCATTTCCGCGCAAAGGCGGGCGCCCAATACCGTCGGAACCCAAAAATCATCGGACAAGGAAGCCGCTTTGCCGGTTTCGAAAGCGAGACGACGTTTGACTTTCATTTCTGCCAAGCCCCAACTCCGAGAGCCTGAAAGCCACCCCGCAAACGACAATCATCTCTCCGCTCTCGCCGACATCTCGATCCTCCAACTCATCAATGATGATGACGACGTTGCCGACATAGCCAGGCGCGCCGAGCGTCTGGGCAATGCCGTGGTGATCGTGATGGCGCTCTGCCTGATCGTCGCGCCGGCGATCTATCTCACCCTGGCCTACGCGCTTTAGGGCGTGATCCCGAACCGAAGGTCAGCGAACGCAAAAGTGGGAGCTGGCTTCCGGACACGATCATGCTCCGACAAAGAGCTAGTGGTAGAAATCTGACGCTTGGTACCCGACGGGGAATACCTCTTCTGTCCCCGAGGCGGACGCTCGCTCGCCGCAGCCGAATTCACCCCCATGACCCTTGCGGTCGCTTGGCGTTTAGGAGCGTTCGTCTGCCTTACGTCCATAAGCTGTCATCGCTAACCGGCCGGCCTGCTCTGGCAGAGCAACTCGATTGATATCGTTCGGGCAGTTACCCTTTAGACCCAGCCTCGGACACTCCAGGAATGAGGGACGTGGCGTTCACTGCTCGTTTCTCGTCAAGGCCGGCAAATATTTTCCGAAAGCGTGGGTGATTGCGGATCGGGTCGAAGTCGGGCTCGTTGCTGATCAGAGATAGCTGGAGCGGGTTGGTATGCAGCGCAAATTTTTCGAGATGGTCCAACGCTTCGTCATGATCGCCTATGACAGAAAGAGCGGCCGCGATGTTGTAGCGGCCGGCGAGATCGTCAGGATCGATGACAAGGGCGCGAGCGATCAAATTCCTCACCCTCCCGGCTTCACCCAGATACGCAAGCAAAAGCGCTGCCCGGTGGGCAGGCCCGCCATTTTCAGGATGTAGCGCCAGCATCTCTTCCGCGAGTTGGAGCGATTTGCGTGCGCATCGCTCGGCTTCCGCGAAGCGCCCGAGCCCGCGATACACTGATGCCAGGAAATACGAAGGCATGTAGTCATCGGGATGAATCTCGGCGGCGCGTTCGCTGTATACCGCCGACGCGGCAAAGTCGCCCTTGAGATAGCAAAGCCGCGCATAGAAGAAATTCGCCTCAAACGAGTTGGGATCCACGGAAAGCGCCTGTTCAAAGGCTGCAGTAGCCTCATCGGTGCGGCCGTCATGCTGAAGTGCCAGGCCAAGCGAAGCATGAGCCTCCGCAAGACCTGGATCGAGCGCAATAGCCTTGGCGCTCGTTTTCATGATTGCCTCCGGCGATACCTTCTCGGAGTGCCATACAAAAAGGGTCGCGTCGCATGCGGCTATGCCGGCATATGCGCGCCCGTAGTCCGGGTCCAATGTCGCGGCCATCGCAAACATTCGGCGCGCCGAAAGCAGGTGCGATTTGGTCCATTCCCGGAAGAGTTCTCGCCCTTTGAGATAATAAGTATAGGCCTCCACATTTGCGGTTGATGCTTTCTCTATCGCTTTCTTCTCCTCGGGGAGAAGCCTGACCTTAAGTTGTTCGACAATGGTGCGGGTGATCTCGTCTTGGATCGCGAAGATGTCGATCAAGTCCCGATCGTAGCGGTCAGCCCAGATATGCCCACCATCCGCCGCATCGATGAGCTGCCCGGTGACCCGCACGCGCTGCCCCGCCTTCCGAACGCTGCCCTCGAGCACAAATTTGACGTCGAGTTCCAGTGCCGCCTGCTGCACCCTGATTGGCTTGCCTTTGTAGGTAAAGACCGTATTGCGGGCGACGACGTAAAGGCCGGATACTTTCGACAGATCGGTGATGATGTCCTCGGTTATTCCGTCGGAGAAGTACTCCTGCTCAGGGTCACCACTCATATTATTGAATGGCAGTACTGCAATGCGCGGCCTTGCACTATCCCATCGATCCTTGGAAGAGGGAGCGCGGTCATCGGCGCCGGCGGCAGCGCCGAGCAAAATGTTATAGACGCGAACCGGCCGGTCAATATTCTTCAAAGACCGTTCGCCCATGTCTTCGAATACGAGATCAAGCCGGCTGCCAACATGGTCGCGAACGGAGCCGGAAATAGAGATGCCACCCGGCTCTGCGAATGCCTCCAGTCGAGCCGCCAGGTTGACGCCGTCGCCGAAAATATCGTCATTTTCAACAATCACATCGCCCAGATTGACACCGATGCGGAACTCGATGCGGCGACCGGGCGGCACGTCGCGGTTTCGGTCGCGCATGCCGCGCTGGATATCCACCGCGCAGGCAACTGCATTCACCACGCTTGAAAACTCGATGAGCAGGCCGTCGCCTGTCAGCTTGACGATGCGTCCATGGTGCCTCGCAACGCTGGTGTTGAATAATTCTGTCCGATGATGGTTCAAATCGGCGAGCGTGCCGGCCTCGTCCAAGCCCATGAGGCGACTGTAACCCACCACATCCGCGGCGAGAATGGCGGTTAGTCTGCGTTCCACCTGCCCTCTCCGAAGTTCGGTCGAATGGAATTTATCCTGCTGTCGAATGCAAGTCGCGCAAATCTTTTGAAGGCAAAGTCGAGGCTGCACTCAGGCTATTCTGGTGCGGTAGGCGCGGACTGCAGCTCCAACGTCGCATACAACGAGGTCTGCTTTCGGGCAGCGGCCAGGCACTCGCTTTAGCCGACTTTGGGGCAAGGCATTTACGGTTCAGCCCAGAGTTCGCCGTGTTTTCGCGACGTAGCATTAGTTCCCTATGGAAATGGCTGCTTTTCCGCTCCACCTAGCCGGAAGCTGCCAGACCGGCCTCGGCCCGTTTTCGGTCGTTCGATGATAGTCGTTGCGCTGGCCGCTTCTCGCGCACCTTGCTCGTTCCTATCGGCAACAGGCGACGGGGAGTTCCATCCTGATCGGGCCTACGACCCGGCACCAAGCGTCAGACTCTGACTGCTAGATCAGGACGGCGGTTCAACCAAACGTCATGCTGATCTGGCCGGCAGCAGAAAATCGCCGAGCATGGCGGCTGTCTCGTCGGGCAATTCCTCTGGAAAGAAATGACCGCCGGGTACCGCGCCGCCCCGCACATCGTCCGCCCACTCTCGCCACAGCGCCAGCGGGCCGCCTTCGGCCGCATACCATTCGGAGAGCGCGCCGTGCCCGCTCCAGAGCGCCAGCACCGGGCAGGCGATGCGCCGGTCGGCTGATCGATCGGCAAGGTCATGCTCGCGGTCGAGCGTCGCCGCGGCCCGGTATTCCTCGCAGATGGCATGGATATGGACCGCGTCGCACAAGGCCCCGACGTAAGCCCGCCTCACCGCGGTCGGGAACACGTCGGGCGAGGAGCCCCAGCCTCCCAGGGCGTTGTCGACGATCGCATCGGCGGCCGCCGCCATGATCTTCTCCGGCAGCGGCTCAGGCTGCGCCAGCAGCGACCATGGCCAATAGCCGAGCGCCAGCCGGGCGTCGGCCCGGTCCCAGGCATCGGCGGTGGGGATGATGTCGAGTACGGCGAGTTTCTCGACGCGGTCGGGATGGTCGAGCGCCAGCCGATAGGCGACCCGCCCGCCACGATCGTGCCCGGCAACCATGAACCGCGAAAAGCCGAGCTTCGTCATCAGCGCCGCAAGGTCGGCAGCCATGGCGCGCTTGGCGTAGGGAGCATGATCCGGACTGGACGGCGGGCAGGAGCTTCTTCCATAGCCGCGCAGGTCGGCGCAGACGACGCTGAAGCGGTCGGCGAGCTTCGGCGCCACGTCGCGCCACATCAGATGCGTTTCCGGAAAGCCATGCAGCAGAAGCAGCCCCGGTCCGCTGCCGGCCCGGCGAATGAAAATGCGCGCTTCGCCCGTGTCGACTTCGGCGACTTCAAACCCTTCGAACATGTTCTGCCTTTCCGGCAACGGAACGGCCAAGGTCACGGATGGTTGCCGAGGCCGCTGGGCGTGCTTCAACCCGGCGGACCCTTGCCGGCGCGCGACGATAGCGCATCGAGCATCGAGAGCGCCGCGCTTGGGTCGGCCGGCTTCAGCAGGCCCTGTTGCGCGGCGGCCTTCTTGAAGGCGGCGAAGGCAACCGCCGGCCGGCAGATGCCTGCCACGGCGTCGTCCACCAGCCGTGTCGCGGCGAGATAGTCCGGCGCCTCTTTGTCTTTCCATGCCCCGTTCAGCGCCTTCTGCGCGTCGGCGATCGTTGGCGAAGCGGATGGTGAGCGGCAGGAAGCGGCTCATTGCCAGTCACCATCCGAACCATTCATGCGCGCGCCAGGCGAGGCCGACGAACGGCGCTGCGGTCAGTACCGCGGCAGCCAGGATGAATAGCGGATTGTTCGTGCGAACGGGTTTCATGTTGCCACCACAAAGATTTGGATCGCCATAAACGAAGATGCCGCGGCCGGTTGCATCCCATTGGTCCGGGCAGACCCAGGGGCAGGCAACATATTGCTCGCTGGCGGATGGGCTGTGCCAGACGGGGGGCGACCGCCAGGCCGAACGAAGGCCAACCTTTTCCACCGGCGTGCGTTGTGTCTCAGGAGATGACGATGCCGACCAGCATCCGATCGAAAAACCGAGACCGCGAAGATGGCGCGACGTCGCGGTTTGGCGCCGGAACGCCAGCCCGCCCAGTCACATCACCGGCGAGATCCTGCCGATCATCGGGGGTTACTGAACCTGAGGAGGATCCAATGAAGAAAGCACTTCTTGGCCTCGCCATCGTCCTGATGTCGGGAATGACTGCCGTGGCACAGACCCAGCCGAAGAATCCGCAGATCGAGGACTGCCAGGTCAAGCCGGATGACAACGCAATGCCGAAGCAGAACGGCCAGCAGCCGAAAGCCCAGGCCGATAGTCAGTCCAACAACCTTTCCGGCAGCCTGGCACCCTGCGGCGGCGTGCTGAAGCCGCCGCCCACCGGCGACAAGAACGCAACCATCCCGCCTCCCACCGGCAGTGAAATGCCTGTGATCAAGCCGGGCGAGATCCCGCCGCAGCCGTCAAAATAGAACGCCGCATCGGCCTGGCGTGAAACTTTTCCCGCGCAGGCGAGTTGTTGCCTGCGTAGTTCCCGAATACCCGAACTGCTTCCCACAATTGCCGCCCCGGCTCTCCCATCCGGGGCGGTTTTTTACCACCGGACACGGACCCGACAAACTTTGCCTCATTGCACTGTGTCGGCGGCACCGGCGCGGAACCATCCGGCTCGCGCCGGATTGACCTTTGCGGGCCGCGTCAGCCGGACCTGGTGGCAAAGAGAACAGGGTGGTTTTTCCGGCTTCATACCCTGGCCAACGAAAAGGCAGTCGAGCTCTTGTCCCACCCGGCCCGCTCCAATTCGGGCGAGCGTGCATGGCAAGACGTCCGGCATTCGAACCTGCATCTCCCGTCCGAGATAGGCGGTGAGGAACATGCCGCGCTGGTTCCAGGAAGCCCGGGTTCTGCTGAAAGAGAGCATCACCGGTTATCTCGACGACAATGCGCTGAGTCATGGCGCGGCGATGGCCTTCTACGCCGCGACCTCGCTGGCGCCGATCCTTCTGATCGTCGTGGCGATCGCGGGTATCGTCATCGGCAACGACGCCGCTCAGCTCGCCCTTACGGCCGAGTTCGCGGGCGTGATGGGTCCGCAAAGCGCCGACCTCCTCAAGGCAGCGATCGAGACTGCCTCGCATCGCGGTTCCAGCACGCTGGCCACCGTCATCGGGCTGGTGGTGCTGCTTGTCACCGCCTCCGGCGTCTTCGGCGAGATGCAGCAGTCGCTGAATCAGATATGGAAGGTCAAGCCCAATGGTGTTTCGCTTTCGCGCCTGGTGCGGGCGAGGGCGGCGAGCCTCGGCCTCGTGGCGGCTCTTGGTTTCATGCTTCTGGTGTCGCTTGCCGCAAGCACGGCGATCTCGGCGCTGGGCGAATACATCAACCGGCGTCTGCCGTTCGGCGAACTGATCGTGAGCTCGATCAACACCGTCGTCTCCTTTGTGCTGATCGCGCTGCTCTTTGCGGCGATCTATAAGGTCCTGCCGGACCGCACGCTCAAATGGCGCGACGTCGGCGTCGGCTCAATCGTCACCGCGCTTTTGTTCACCATCGGCAAGTCGCTGATCGGCTGGTACATCGGCACCAGCGCCATCGCCACCTCCTATGGCGCTGCCGGCGCGCTGATGGTTGTGCTGCTGTGGGTCTATTACTCGGCCCAGATATTCCTCTTCGGCGCCGAGATCACCCGCGCCTATTCGGTGCGGAGCGGCAGCCAGCGGGATCTCGCGCCGGTGGTGGCGGCGAGCGGTAAAACGCCACGGTCGGACAGTCCATCCAAGCTGGGTATATCGGAGGGCGAGGTTGTCCTATGGATCCTTCTCAGCAGTCTGATCACGGTGCTGGTCTCGGGGTTCCGGCGGTGGAGGCAGGGGTGACGCTGCTCGCCGGTGACCCGAGGCTTGGCTTTTTTCGGTCCTGCCGCTCCTCCTGACGCTTTTCGATTTCGTAGGAAAGCCAGCGGCAGAACATGCCGGCGATCGACGTGGCGGCGCCGCCGAGCAGGCAGCCGGTCAGCAGCGGACTTTTCGACGCGCTCTCCCAACTGACGATCGCCAGCAAGGCCACGCTGATCGTCGAGACAATATAGCCTATGCCCTTGAGCAGATGCAGCGACGGTCTGGTCATTTGGAGAAGCCGCCCTTTCGCCATGAGGAACAAACACCCTCTACTGAAGTTCCATCTTCGCAGTGTCCCTCCAAGGTAGCTGCCGGCCGGCCGATACGTCCGGTCGAGCCTGCGCTTTGCAAAAAGGTGCAGGCCTTCGCCGCGAAGTGACAGGGCTTCCATGCATCGACCGCTTTACGTCCTTGCCGAGTTCCTTTCCCGACCATGGGGACTTTATGTGTTGCTGACAGCCGCGCTGATTTGTGTCGCTGTCGCCAGCGCCCCTCTCGGCACCTATATCGTCTCGATCTCGGCATTAGGACTCACCGGCGTCGTGCTGATCCAGAACGCGCGCGATACGGCCGCCATGCAGGCCAAGCTCAACGAGATCATCGTTGCGCTGGAGGCCGCCCGCAACGAGGTTGTCGGCCTAGAGCATAAATCGCCGGAGCGCATAAACGAGGAACTGGAGAATATCGAAACCCATGCTGCCGCGGCTGGCGTGAGCGCTTCCAGGCCCGCGTCCCGGTGAACAACCGACCGATCGCGCTGCCGTCAACCTTTGAACTTTCTCTAGGCGTCGGCCATCTGCCTTCTCCTTGCCTCGGCGCAGCGGGCGCGGAGCTCTTCGACCTCGGCTTCCGTGAGATGTTCTATGCCGATGAAATCATTCTTGGCGTGGCCGGAGCGGATCAATTCGTCGAGCTTGGCCTGCACGGCGGCTCCGTCGCGGTTCTGTGTGTTCTGGATCAGGAATACCATCAGGAAGGTGATGATCGTGGTGCCGGTGTTGACGACGAGCTGCCAGGTCTCCGAGTAGTGGAACACCGGCCCGGTTCCTCCCCAGATCAGAACTGATGCCAGGCAGAGAGCAAAGGCCCACTGCCTGCCGGTAGCGCGGGCAACGGCCTCCGCCATCCGGTTGAATGCCTTTTCCATGTGACGGTCTCAAATCGCGCCCGCCTGGGACGTGAATCCCAGGCCTCGGGAAAGGGGCAGGATTGAGGGAAGATTCCTCCCTCCACCCTAAGCCGCTTCGGCCGCTACGTTGACGGCCGATTCGGCAAGCTCGGTAAGTGCCGCGTCAGTCTCCTTTTCCTCTGCGAGCGTCTTGTCGAGAAGGTTGACAGCTTCGGCCAGGCCGAGTTCGGATGCCCAGGTCCGAAGCGTGCCGTAGCGCGAGATTTCGTAATGCTCGACCGCCTGCGCCGCCGCCAGCAGGCCGGCGTCGAGGGAAGGGGAACCCTTATACTCTTCCATGATCTCAGCGCCTTCCTCGGTGATGCCCATGATCGCGGCGCAAGTCTTGCCGACGGGTTTCTTGTCGATCACATCGAACACTTCCTCGAGCCGAGCCACATGTTCCTCGGTTTGGACGCGATGTTTTTCGAAGGCCGTCTTCAGGGCGTCGTCCTGCGCTGCCTTGGCCATCTTGGGCAGCGTCGTGAGGATCTTCTTCTCGGCGAAGTAAATGTCCTTCAGCGTGTCGTGGAAAAGTTCGTTCAGGCCTTTCTTCGAGGCTGTTTTCGTGCTCGCCATGTCTCAGATCTCCTGGTGGGGTTGGTCAGCCTCAACTCGATCCGAAACGACTTGTTCCAGAAAGAATTTTGGCCAGGAGAATCCCGGAAACGATCTTTTGTTATTGACTGCCTGTTTCGGTGCTCGGGGTGGCCGAGGCCCGCAATGGCTGCCCTCAGTACGCCATTGAAACCTTGTCGAGCCGAACGCGTTGCCTGACTTATCAAGCGGGAGGAACGTTATGATGCTGAAGACAGGGCCGGGGTGGGAGCAAGCCTATGAACCCCTCGAGTTTGCTCAGAAGCACGGCATGACTTTGAAGCAGGCCGAAATCGTCATCCATACCAATGGCCCGTCGCGGCACAGATGCGATCTCGCTGCCCCGATCTTTCTCAGGGCAATAAGGAAACTCGCGAAGGACCATAACAATCGCCTGCCGACCTGAACGACTATACCGCACAGATGCTTTCGTTTTGGCTAGCCCTTGCGCTTTCTGCTGTCGGATGTCTTGAGTGCTGGTGCCGCCGCCTCGCGCATCAGCCGCAGCGCCTCTTCTGGGGTCAGGCCGCATTTGCGGGCGAAGTAGGCCGCCTCATAGGCCTCGGCGGCGGATGTCGCCGTGACGACGGTTGGGCTGGGTGCGTTCTTCTTCTTGGCCATCGGTTCAGCGTGCCATGAATCACTTAGTCGGCTAATATGGCACCATTGTTCGGAAATCAAAATTCCTGACTTTCGATACCGCAGCCCGGTGAGGGGCTGCGGACTGATTCATCCGGACCGCGGGCGCTACCAGCCTTGGCGGCTCGCCCAGTCGTCGACGTCGCGGCGGACACGGTCCTTCGCGATGCCGTAGCGTTCCTGGATCTTGCCTTCGAGCTGGTCGCGCTTGCCCGCGATGCGGTCGAGGTCGTCGTCGGTAAGCTTGCCCCACTGTTCCTTCACCTTGCCCTTGACCTGCTTCCAGTTTCCTTCGACGCGGTTCCAATCCATGGCGCGGACCTCCTTTACTCGCACAATGAGCTAACGGCGGCGCCGGCCGCAGGTTCCTGTTTTTCGGCCGGCAGCGAAGGAACATTTAGACGCTGCTGATGTTCCTGTTTGCAGTACGGCGCGCATTCCCCACATCCCCGCGAAAGGCGCGCTGCCGGATCGGGTATCCAGAGCCCGGCCCAGCCCGCTCCGGTCGTCCCCTCCGGGGCGGGCTTCCAAATAGAGAGAGGAGATCATGCTTTACCAGGCAGCGAAGATCGCTGAAGACGTCCACCGCGGCCAGAAGGACAAGACCGGCCGTCCCTACATCGAACATGTGAGGCGCGTTGCTGACGCCGTCGAAACGCTCGACGAAAAGACCGTCGCCTACCTGCACGACGTGGTTGAGAAAGGCGAGGGCTGGACGCTCGAGCGGCTCGAGACGGCAGGCTTCGGCTTTCCAGTGGTCGCAGCGGTCGACGCGCTGACGAGGCGGCTGGACGAAGGCGAACGGGCTTTCATCTCTCGCGCCGCGGCGAACCCGCTGGCGAGGCCGGTCAAGCAAGCAGACCTCAGGGACAATTTGTGGCAGGCGCACCAGATGGGCATCGAGCCGAGGAAA
Source organism: Mesorhizobium sp. WSM4906 (assembly GCF_029674625.1). Classification (NCBI taxonomy): domain Bacteria; kingdom Pseudomonadati; phylum Pseudomonadota; class Alphaproteobacteria; order Hyphomicrobiales; family Phyllobacteriaceae; genus Mesorhizobium; species Mesorhizobium sp. WSM4906. The sequence goes on along the minus strand of NZ_CP121355.1, from coordinate 5,003,806 downwards.
TATGAAACCGGACTGCGCCTGTTGGATGAGCAGGCCAACGGCTGATGGCCGGGCGTCGGTTCCAACCGCTAGCCCCGCCCGTCAGCACTTGTCGTCACGTGCAGCAGATTCGTTGGGCCGTCCGAAAGCGGCGACCGTTCTTTCAACGCCTTTTCCAGATCGTTGCGGTTATCGGCTGGACAGGGGTCGGGCAGGTCGAGCGCCGTCCGCGCCTCATCGTCGAACTCAATGGCCGCGCCATAGAGTTGTGCCACCTGCAGCACCAAACTCTCGATGTCCTCGCGGGCGATGTTCTCCTCGACGTTATCGAGCCTGACTTCTTCCGACAACCTGATGATGTTGACAATCCCGTCCGCCCACAGGGCCTGCTGGACCTTGCAATGGACGTCGTTGCGCAACCGGTCGGAAAATCCGCGTAACATTGGAACCCTCCTTTTCACGGCGGGCGTCCCTCTTTGGGTACAATGTGCCCGAAGCGAGCGGATGGCAATACACAAATCTTAAAATCATTAAATAAATCAGTAAGTTAGTATAAGGTGTCAAAGGCAGTCTCGCAGCATCGTTGGTATCGTTGGTGCCAGTCTCCCTTCACGCATCGGCCCTCCTTGACGTCTTATGCGGCCAACCCTAGTTCTACTCAAAGTGAGGCACTTACTCATTTTGTGGTGTTGAACGTCTGTGGTGGAGGCAAAAGTGGCTGAGCTTGAGCGGCCGCAGCGGCTGCAGATCATGCTGACCGACGAGGAGTTGGCGGCGCTGGAAAACTGGCGTTTCGAAAAGCGCATGCCGAGCCGTTCTGCCGCGGTGCGTGAATTGCTGCGCCGAGGTCTTGCGTCGGACGGCTTCCTGACTGCCGAGGCTGGGGTGAAGTCACAGGATTTCGGCGTGCTGGCTCCTGAAAAAGCCAACGGCGATATTCCCGACCGTTCCAAGGCCTAGGCGCTTGCCTTGACCCCCAGTCGCGCTAGCTAACGCCCATGGCGAAATCCGGGGGCAGGGAATCACAAGATGCCAGCGCAAATGCGCGGTTGGCGGCCATCGTCGACTCCTCGTTCGACGCCATTATCGGCAAAGACCTGAACAGCGTCATCACCGACTGGAACCGCGCGGCCGAACGCATGTTCGGCTACAGCGCGCAAGAAGCCATCGGCCGATCGATGCTGCTCCTCATCCCGGAGCATCTGCATGACGAAGAAGCCGACATCATCGGCCGCATCCGCAACGGCGAGGGCGTGGCGAGCTTCGACACGATGCGGAGGCGTAAGGACGGCTCACTGCTTGCCGTTTCGATAACGGTGTCGCCGATCAGGAGCCTTTCCGGCAATATTGTCGGCGCCTCCACGATCGCCCGCGACATCACCGCCGCCAAGGAAAGCGAGCGCCGCATTCGGCTCTTGATGCGCGAGGTCAACCACCGCGTGAAGAACCAGTTCGCGGTGATCCTGTCGATGGTGCGGGAAACCAACAAGCGCTCCGCCAGCCCCGGCGAGTTCGAGGAGATGATCCGCGCCCGCATCATGGCGCTGTCGCGCTCGCACGATCTTCTTGTGACTTCGGAATGGGCGGGAGCGAGCCTGTTCGACCTCATCCAGGAACATCTGAAACCGTTCGGCCATGAGGAGCGCATCTCGCTTTCCGGTCCCTTGCTGACGCTGCAGTCGAACGCCGTGCAGAATCTCGGCATGGCCTTCCACGAGCTTGGCACCAACTCGTCGAAATATGGTGCGCTGGCAGGCGAGGGCGGTCGCGTCGAGATCACTTGGACGGTCGAGACCGATCCGGAGGCGCGGCGCCGGTTTCACCTTGTCTGGCAGGAGACGTCGAATGCCGATGCCGGCAATGGCGAGCCAAATGAGGAGACGCGCAAGGGTTTTGGCACGGTGGTGCTGCAGCGTGTGGCGCCGCAAGCGCTCGGCGGCTCGTCCAGCCTCGAACGCTCGCCAGGCCAGATGAAATGGACGCTGACGGCGCCGCTGGAGGCCATCGTCGTGCCGCAGCTCGGCGTCGAGAACGAAGGCGACTTCAGCGTTTGAGAGGGGGTATTTGCCGTCTGGCATCGGGGCTACGCAACCCATGGCTGCGCAAGTCCCTCCCTTGCAGGTTCGTAAAAGTGTATTACATCAATTAACAGAGCGTGCGCGTCGCACGCGATGCAGTTGCTTTTGTCAAGCTTCATCGATGGAGGTTGTCATGGCAAGCAAACTGATGGAAGAAAGGAAGAGCAAGGACTGGGTAACCTTGGTCCTCGCTATCTGCCTGTTCATCTCACCCTGGGTCATCGGATTCACCGCGGCAATGATGCCCGCGTGGAACGCCTGGATTGTCGGCGTCCTGCTCGGTGCGCTTGCCCTGGCAACGCTTTCGGTGTTCGCTGAATGGGAGGAATGGGTAAATATGGTCCTCGGGCTTTGGCTGATCGTGTCGCCCTGGTTCCTGGGCTTCGCGGCCGACAGGAACGTAATGATCACGCATGTCGTCCTCGGCGTGCTCGTGGTCGCGGCATCGGCCTGGGCCGTCTGGGACGTCCGTCATCCACACGCCCATGCGTGAGCGGTGATTGAAAGGGAGCCCGCCGCGCAAGCGGCGAGCTCCTTTAAAAGCAATTCCAGGAAAAGTGTGCCGCGGTTTTCCGTCCGGAATTGCGCGAAAGCAAAAGAGCAATTCCAGGAAAAGTGTGCCGCGGTTTTCCGTCCGGAATTGCGCAAAAGCAAAAGAGCAATTCCAGGAAAAGTGTGCCGCGGTTTTCCGTCCGGAGTTGCCTGAGAAACATATCGGGGCATCGGGGCTGAACGGCGATTTGCGACCTCACGCAATTGCTGCAATCGGAAATTTTTTCGTGCATTCTTGGGAATGGCTCCGATGCTCCACCCCGACAGTCCCGCCAAATGCTGCTCCTATTGCGGTGGCCGCGACCATGATTTCGAAGAGTGCCCGAAGCGCAAGGCCGACGCGGAGAAGGAAGAGGCGGCGCGAGACCGGGACGGACCAACCTCTGTTGACGTGACCTCCGAAACACTACCGTAGCATTCCTTCGCGCCCCCCTCTGTCCTGCCGGACATCTCCCCCACAAGGGGGGAGATTGGCAGTTTCTCGGTCGGCGCTCTTCCTGCAATGTTGGTGATTGGCGAAAGCCGGCGTGACGTCCGATCTTCCCCAAGTGGGCTACGCTATGCACACATCTTCTGTGACTATTGATCGACCTGAGGCTTGATTGCCGCGTGGTTCCCCCAATCCGTCGCTGCTTCGCAGCGCCACCTTTCCCCCCTCCGGAGGGAAAGGAAGGGAGCGTTGCTGGACAAGCATTGACGGCAAAAACTTGGCGCCTTTCCTCTACCCCGTCGATCGGGGGAGAGGTGGCTCGGCGAAGCCGAGACGGAGTGGGGGTCGACCAGCGCTACATTAGACAATGCATGCGCCAAGCTGCCATGCACGCTATCGCCAAAGACCAGCCGCTTGGAAATGTATGCATCCCCTAGACGAAGTGGGGGAGATGTCCGGCAGGACGGAGGGGGGCGTTGTCCCGCCGTCGTCTCGATTATTCGGCACTGCGCCTACCTCAGCGCATGCCCCGCCGCGTCGGCGAACGAGATGTCGCACTTGATCTCGCGCATCGCCATCGAGGTGACGGTGCGGCGCACGCCGGGCAACCGGCTGAGCTCCTCGCGCAGCATCCTGTCCAGCGCCCTCATGTCGACGGTGACGATCTGCAACAGATAATCGGCCTCGCCGGTCGTGGCGTAGCAGCGGCGGATCAGCGGGTGTCTCTTCACCGCCGCCTCGAAGGCGTCCGAGACCTCGAAGTCGATCGACACCTGGATGAAGGCCTCGATGCCGAAGCCGATCGCCGCCGGATCGATGCGGGTGGAATAGCCGCGGATGACGCCGGCATCCTCCAGCGCCTTCACCCGTTTCCAGCACGGCGTCTTGCTCAAGCCCACCTCCTCGGCCAGTTCGCCGAAGGAGATGCGCGCGTCGCGCTCGAGGGCTGCCACGATCCTGCGGTCAAGCGCATCCAACATATATCGTTCTCCAATATCGCGAAAATTGACGGCGATCGTCCTCCGATTTTCATCATTTGGATAACAGAAAGGAACAATGTTCAAGCCGAAAGCGCTATCCTTGGCTATCTGCCGGACCATGCCGTGCGAGGAGATCAGCCATGGACAAGTCGGACTATCACGCCCGCATCGAGGCGCCCGAAATGCGCGACTACGGCGTCTATCTCAAATGCGACCAACTGCTCGCCTCCCAGAAGCCGCTCGCCGACATGGTCAACGCCGACGAGCTGCAGTTCCAGATCGTGCACCAGGTCGAGGAGCTGTGGATGAAGCTCATCGCCTACACGCTGGTCGACGTCCTCGACTATCTGGAGAAGCAGAATACCCACCGCATCGTCACCCTCATGGGCCGCGTGCACCGGCTGGTGCGCATGATGACGGCGCAGCTCGACCTCCTGGAGACGATGTCGCCCAAGGAGTACCAGCAGATCCGCCTCGAGCTCGGCAACGGCAGCGGCCAGGAGTCGCCGGGCTTCAAGCTCATCCTGCGCCTGCCGCCGGATCTCTGGCGGGCCTTCAAGCACGCCTATCTCGATAGCCACGAGCTCTCGGTTGAGGACATCTATGACGCCCATTACGACCATGGCGATGCCTACGTCGTGGCCGAGGCGCTGATCGAGTTCGACGAGCTGTTCCAGAAATTCCGCGCCAACCACCTTTATCTCATCCACCGCTCGATCGGGCTCGGCGCCAAGTCGCTGAAAGGCCGCCCGGTGGAAATCCTCGAAGGCGGCGCCCGCCACCGCTTCTTCCCCGAGCTCTGGGACATACGCTGCGACATGACCGACCGCTGGGGCGCGGCCTACGGCACCGTGCGGGACTCGATCAGCCATCCGCCGCACCGTTCTCCTTCTCCCCTTGTGGGAGAAGGTGGCCGCGAAGCGGCCGGATGAGGGGGTATTCCAGGGAACGCCGACGCCTCACTCCGCTGGAACACCCCTCATCCGTCTCGGCGCTTCGCGCCGATCCACCTTCTCCCACAAGGGGAGAAGGGGAGAAAATTTCCACCCCTTGTCGGAACCATCGCCCGTCGTCCGTCCTTGGAGCATATCGACCGCTTCAACCCGGAGGGACAAACGTGGAAACGCAATCGACCTGGCAGACAGCCGCCATTCTCATCGCCCGCCTGATCTTCGCCGCCATGTTCGCGATGGGGGCGGCGTTCAAGTTCATGGATATGGGGGCCACCGCCGGCTACATCGCCGCTGCCGGCTTCCCGTTCCCGCTGTTCCTGGCCTGGTGCGCCGCGATCCTCGAAACGCTGCTGGTGATCGCCTTCCTGACCGGCGCCTTCTTCACCCCGGCCGCGCTGATCGCCGCGATTTACGTGCTCTTCCTCGGCTTTGCCTTCCACGGCCCGTCGCACTGGGCCGGCAACCAGGCCGAGTTCGGCGCCTTCATGTCCCATTTCCCGTTCGCCGCCGGCCTGCTCTTCGCCGCAGCGCACGGCCCGGGCAGCGTGCTGGCGTTCCGTCAAGGCTGGCCGGGCAAGGCGTAGGTTTTCCCTTCTCCCCGTTCACGGGAAGAAGGTGCCCGAAGGGCGGATGAGGGGCAGCGCCGACCTTGCCTGGAAACCGCTTTCCTCGACCTCACATCTGGTCGTTGTAGGGCTCCTTCATCTGGCCGACCATGCGCGCCAGCTTGGAGAAGGACGGCATGTCCGCTTCGGGCTGGCACTGGTTGGCGAGCTCGAGCAGGCGGATCGGGAAGTTGACGGCGTCGCGGCTCGACGCCGACATGCCCTCGGACCGGTCCTCGCCGGTCTCGACCGCCTCGGCCTTGCGCAGCGCGATGTCGATCTCCTCGACGGTCAGCACACCCTTGCGCACCAGCACGTGATTGATTGCCGCGACGGCCATCAGCAGGCCCTCGAGTTGCAGATTGGCGACGTTCATGGCGCTTCCTCCCATTGACCTCGCCTCAAAAACGCGCGAGCCGCGTTTCCGATCCGGTACGATGCTTGGTGCCGCCGCGGGATCGGTCCCGACCAGCTGGCTGGGCCGTTTCGGCGTGACAGCGAGGACCGGGCGGCCCCTATTGCCTGCCTTGCAGGATGCGCACGAAGCGGCTGTTGGCGGCCGTCTGGGAATGGATGCCCTGAACGTCCCGATAGCTGAGGCGGCCGCTCGCCCAAGCATTGAAGAACCGGCTGCAGAACGCGGCTGGAGCGCGCGCGACGCTGACGTTCATGAGCCTTGCCACAGCCTGCCTGTCCTTCAGTTGTTCTGACCCCACCTGCTTGTTGCAGTCGGCGATGATGCCTCGCTTGAAGGCAGGGCTGCCCTGCATCGCCGCTTGCGCACTGTTCCATCGGCTTTCTTTGGCGCTGGTGCAGCCGGCCAGAACTGAGGCGCCGAGCAGCACCGCGCCAAAACGCATTTCGAAACGCATCCGTCCTCCTGAAATCAAATCGCGCCCGAACCGAGCAAAATTCCATGACGCGAACAAGGCGGCTCAGATGAGTTCCAAGTAAAATAGCGAGGTCACTACTCTACGACTTCTCGGTGGGCGAAGGCGCCACGAGCCGCCGGCGAGGTCTAGTTCCTCGACAGGGATTTTGGCCGGTCGGCTATGTTGCCTTGGCAGGCCGCATGCCTTGGAGATTGGCCGAGACGCCCCATCGCTTCGTCATCCTCGGGCTGACCCGAGGATCCATGCCGTGACGTTAAAGTGTTGAAAACGGTGCGGAATTCTGCACTGCCGCACTCTATGGCCGATGTCACGGCATGGTCTCCGCGACGGAGCTTCGCTCCTGCTCCGCCCTAGGATTGTTTGAGAAGGATCGGGTAGTTTGGCGGCCGGGACTGCGGCCCATCACAGCCAGCAGTCCCGGCGGCAGGCGACCGTCCCTGGGACCGGGTAGCACCCGACGTCATCAAGGTCCCTGCCGTCTTTGTCCGCCATCGCTTGGAGAGTTGATTGGCCGCCGGCTCACGCCACGCCCGCAAACAATCCGAAGCCCTTTAAGGATACCACCAGCATGGCCTTCCTGCATCACAACCGCAATTGTGCCTCGGCTTCGACATCGCCAAGGACACCATCACCGTCTGTGACGGCGCCACCACCCGCACTATCGCCAATCAGCGGCGCACGATCCGTGCCTTGCTCAAGAGCTACAAACACATCGACCTTGTCGTGTGCGAGCCGACCGGCGGCCATGAAAGCCTGCTGCTCGAGGAGTGCCTGCGCGCCGGTATCGCCTGCCATCGTGCCGACACGCTCAAGGTCAAGAGCTTCATCCGCTCCTACGGCACGCACGGCAAGAGCGACGCCATCGATGCCGGCATGCTTTGGGCCTATGGCCGTGAGCGCTGGGATAAGCTGTGCCTGTGGCAGGCTCCAGACGCTGAGGAGATCCGCCTGCGCGCCTTGGTCCGCCGCCGCCAGGAGCTCATAGCCCTCAGGGGCGCCGAGAAGAACCGCCTCAAGGCTCCCGGCGGCCGCGAGCTCGCCGCCTCCTTCAAGGCGCTGATCAAAGCCATCGACAATCAGATCAAGGCCATCGAGGCCGACATCCGCGAGCTCGTCGCCAACAGCACCACCCTCAAGCACCGGGCAGCCATCTGCACGGCCATGGACAGTCTCGGCCCGATCGTGGCGGCCAAGCTCTTGGCCACCTTGCCCGAACTGGGGTCCATGACACGCCGCAAGGCTGCAGCCCTTGCAGGGCTCGCGCCTCATCCAAACGACAGTGGCCAAAAACACGGCTACCGCAAAATCCGTGGCGGACGACCAGAGGTCAGGAGCATGCTCTACATGCCCGCCTTGCACGCCGCTGCCGGAAGGGGCGAGTTCGCACCCTTCTACAAACGCCTTCGCGCCAACGGCAAGAAGCCAATGGTGGCCATCGCCGCCGTCATGCGAAAGATCATCGTCACCCTAAACGCTAGGCTTAGAGACGCCTCGATCCTTCAGAGTTGATGACGAAGTTGGGAGGCTTCAGCCAATCCCAGGCGTTTGCGCTGATTTCGCCTAGATGACGAGATCGAGCGGTTCGGCCTTTCCGTGAAACGCTGAAACGCTTTAGGCCTCCATCAGGCGCTCGCCATATTCGCTCCAGAGCTGCTTGGCCTCGCGGCAGCCGAGCGGCGGCGTCGAGCGATCGCCGTAGGAGATGGCGACGGCGCTGAGATCGTACTGGCCGTCGGCCTCGGCGATGAAGCGGATGGCTTCGCCGAGCGGCCTCGAATGGAAAACCGGATCAGCCTGGCCCCGGCCCAGGCTGCGAACGCCCGAAATGCTTGCTGGCACATGCCGCATCCGAAAGACGGATGCCATGGCAGGTTTGTCCATGCCCGCTCTCCGCGATTCCAATGCGGGATGATTCCATAAGGTTCGGCTAATGACCAGCCTGTGCAAAGGCCGCTGCGGACGGAGCCTTCTTGGCAGGCGCGAGACGGCAAGCCCGTCTCGCGCCTGGCCCTTCCTGCCAGGGTCTGTGGAACAGCGACGAGGCGGGCGAGCCCGCCTCGCGTTTCAGCGATGCCAGCGATGGAACCAGTCAGGCTCGGGCTGCGAGCTTCTGGCGATGGCCAGCCCCATCAGCACGCCGAACAGCCCGCCGATCGCGACCGCGGTGGAAATGGTGCCTGGGTTTTGCTGCACCGTTTCGGACACGCTGTGCGCCTGGCTGCGCAATTGCTTTGCCGCGCGCGAGGCGCGGCCGGAGGCGTTGCTGTAGAGGTGCGAGGCGCGGTCGGCAGCGCTTTGATACCAGCCGTGAGCCGTCTCCTCGGCCTGATCGGAAAGCATCCGGTTGAGCCGGCTCACCTCGCGCTTCAGCTCCGCGATCTGCTTCTTCATCGCCGCCTCGGAAGTGCCCGAAGCACGTGCGCTGCGGCGCGCAGCGCCTCTGTTGCGCGCGGCGCTCGTTGTGCCCTTGCCATTGCCGCTTGTCCGACCGGCGGTGCCTATGTCGTTGTCTGCCATCGGTTTTCTCCTTTTTCTTCTTGCAACGGCCACGACGGGGCATGGTTCCCGCAAAGGCGCCGCTGCCGCAAAAAGCAAGGGCCGTGGAGCGAACCCCACGGCCCTTGCGACGAAACTTGCAACGATATCGCGGCCTTACTTACCGCAGTTCTTGTCGTTGACGGTCGGCGCGGTGGTACCGGGTGACAGGTTACTGGCATCCGGCTGAGCGCCCTGCGGACCCGCCGCGCAATTGCGGTCTGCGTTCGAGTTCATGCCATCGTCATAGGTCGGGCCACCGGTGATGCTGCCGGTCGTGCCGGGATCGACGGTATCGGGGGCAACCGTCTGGCCACTGCTATACGTGCCATTTGAGTTGCCTGAGCCCGTGCTTGAGCTCGTGCCTGAGCCCATATGGCCGGCATTTTGGGCCATCGCGGCCGTGGCAAGACCGATCGTTAGCGCCGAAGCCGCAAGGATGGTTTTCAACATGATTTTCTCCTTTTCTTGGCGAAAGGTCGTCGCGTCGCGACATGGCCCAACCGCTCGGGCCGCCCATGGTTCCGACAAAAATGCCCACCTGCGGCGACCTGTCCCGGTCAGGCATTTTCGACGGCCGGGGTTGTGGCGGGCTCGAAGGAGATAGGAAAATTTGCCTAGAGTGCGTTGCGCGGTGAGGGCAGCCATGCTATGATTTTGTTCATGGTGCTGATTTGCGCCAACGACCCGCCGACCGGCGGGTTTTGTTTTTTGGTCGCGCCTTGCGGCAGCTGCCTGCAAACGCTGGCGCGAAGGAACGCGACGCTTCCGATTACCAGCACACCCGAGCCCCCATGCCACGCTATGCCACCATCATCACCAGCGACGACGGCGCCGAGATCGTCAGCGCCGTCGGCGAGTTCGAGGGCGCGCATCTGCCGCGCCGTGCCGGTCGCGTCGAGGAAGTCGCGCCGGGCGTGCGCATCGGCATGGTCCGCGGCGGCCCGGTCGGCGCCGTCGCCGGCTTCGGCTTTCCGCGCCAGGGCCTGGACCATGCGGCGATCGCCGCCGCTGCGGCGACGCTGAAGGCAGCAGCGCCGGAGCTGCCGATCTCCCCCCAAGTGGGGGAGATGGCCGGTCCACCCTCCGCAGCTGCAGCGCAGCTGCTGCGGAGGACGGGCAGGCCAGAGGGGGGCGCTGTCCCGCCAGCCTTGCCAATTGGCCTGGCTGCATCCAACCAGGTTGACCAGGCCGCGTCGCCAAGGCGAGTTCACGCAAAGCCGCGCAAGAAGCCGGCGCGCAAAGCCGCCAAGGCGCGCGCGGTTCGTTCCGCCAGGGCGTCGGCAGCCGACGCGGCCGCCAATGGCTGACGGAGCAGGCAAGGCGCGGCGCAAGGTTGCCGGCGCCCGAACCGCAAGGGCGAAACCCGCAAGGGCGAAGCCGGCCGCCGCGCCGGTCACCCGCCAAAGGCGCTCCAGGAAGACGCTAGGCGACGATTTCGCCACGGCACTGCGCGCCGATTTTCGCGCCCATGGTGCCGGCGTCATCGCCGCGGTCAGGGCGGAAAAGCCGGAGCAGTATCTGAAGGTCGTGCTGACGATGCTGCCCAAGGAATTCTCGCAGGGTCTCGATGCCAACCAGAACAGTCTCGGTCAATTTTCGGACATCGTGTTCGAGGTGGTGGTGAGGCGCTTCAGGTCCGCGCCGGAAGAATGAGGGCGGCCAGGCACGGCCGATCCGTGTCGGCCGTCGGCGATCGCGAAACCGCCAGTAGGAATTTCTCCGAAAACTCCGTGAACCAATTCGCCTCGCGGTGCGACGCATGGGTGCAAATGAACACCGTCTACCCATGGAGATTTTCCGATGACTGCAATCCTGCGCAATGCACTTCTGGCCGCCGTGGCCGTCTCGGCCTTGGCCGGCTCCGCGATGGCCGGCCAGCAGATATACGAATGCGACAACACGCCGACCAACAAGCTCTGGGCCGGCCGCTGCTGCGGCGTCGGCGACGCCAACTGCCTCGGCGGCGAAAGCAAGGGGCATGACCGGGGCAATCCCGGCAACAACGGCAGGGGCGACAAGGGGCCCAAGTGAGGCTGACCTCAGGCTGCCGATGCTCGCTGGTTTGCCCAACCGGCGAGCATCGGCAAAAATCCTGTGCTGCGTTTGGTTGAGTTCGTTTCCTCCGCCCTTTCCAATCGCTTGAGCGGCTGGAAGAAGCAGGCCACAATCCCCACCTATGGAGAAATCCAAAGGAGGTTTGACATGGCTTCTTCCGAACGCGCGGTCCTTGCCGGAGGCTGCTTCTGGGGCATGCAGGATCTGATCCGCCGCTTCCCCGGAGTGATCTCCACCCGTGTCGGCTACAGCGGCGGCGACGTGCCGAACGCAACCTACCGCAATCACGGCACCCATGCCGAGGCGATCGAGATCATTTTCGATCCAGCCAAGACCAGCTTCCGCACGCTGCTCGAGTTCTTCTTCCAGATCCACGACCCGACGACCAGGAACCGCCAGGGCAACGATATCGGCATGAGCTACCGCTCGGCGATCTTCTACACCAGCGACGAGCAGAAGCGGGTGGCCGAGGACACCATAGCCGACGTCGACGCCTCGGGTCTGTGGCCGGGCGAGGCGGTGACCGAGCTCGCTCCGGCCGGGCCCTTCTGGGAGGCCGAGCCCGAGCATCAGGATTATCTGGAGCGTTACCCCAACGGCTACACTTGCCATTTCGTACGGCCGGGCTGGAAGCTTCCCGTCCGGGAAAAAGCCGCCGCATCATAGAAAATAGCGGCTACGCAAGTAGCCTCCTGTCCACGATCACACCGCCGTGCCGAAAGGCATGGCGGTTTTTTTGCGTTCTGGGCGCTGTTCAAAAGCGCGTCGCGACGAAACAGATTCAGGCGACGCGCTTTAAGTCTTTGTTTTGATGCATGTCGTTCTCCCAAAACCGCTGCGCACTTTTGGGCGACATGCATAAGCGTCGCGGCGAAACGAATTCAGGCGATGCGACTTTAAGCCTTTGGGGACATGCGTCAGCCGGAGCGTGCCGGCAAGATGCCGACTGGCGGCCTCAGCCCTTGGCCCGGCGATTCTCGTTCTCGTGGCTGCCGATCCAGTGGGCGCGGATGCGGTCGCTGACTTCGAGATAGGCCATGTCGATGAGGTAGGTCAGAAGCTTTTCGCCGTCGGCTTCAGCCTTCTGGCGAAGTTCTCGCAAGATCCCCTGCGCAAACTGCAAGTTTTCCATTTTGCTTGGCTGGTTCATTGGTGCCCCAATCTCTGCATGGGAAGTTTGGCTCACTATACTCTCACTATACTTGTACGAAGATTGTGGTCTGATTAACGGCGAAGCTATATCCGGTTGCTCCTGCGCTCGATCGGCAAAGCTGTTGGACATATCGCGAAAATGTCGATATTTTTCCGGATCCAATCGGATAGCGACCATGCACGAAGACGAGGGCAGCACTCCCGACAAGTTGCAAGCCATGCTTGACTTGGTTGCCAGGAGCGAACCCTCCGGCGGAGAGGCCGATATCGGTAGGCTGAAGGCCGACGCCGTCAAGGCGGCCGATGTGCTGATCGAATTCTATGGCGATGCCGCCCTCGAGCGAGCCAGGCTCATCGAGCGCCGCTCGCCCCAGTCGCATTTCGCGCGCATGGTGACGGCCGAGGTCGACAGGCGCAGCAGGCTCTCGCCCAGAAGCTAGCCCAGAGACTGGGAAAAGCCGCTTCAGGACGATTTGCGCCTCCTCGATTTCTCGCCAAGTCTCTGCTGGATCTCTTCCTGGATGTTGTCCAGGAGGTAAGACAGCATGTCGTGCCCGGCCGACTGCGCGATCTCCTTGGCCTGCTCGACATGGTTGTGGATTTCGCGCAGCGAATACTCCTCGCGCGCGGCATCCTGCGTCAGGTCGACGAACCAGCCGGGATAGAGAGCTGCCTCGCCCATGCCATCGACATAGCATTGGCCAACTGCCAGGATCTTGCGCAGCCCCATCTTCTCCGAGCGGACCTTGTAGACCTCGCGGAAGCCTGACCTTCGCTCTATGGCCTTGCGGATCGCCAGCCGAATCCTAGGCTGGTCTTCCCGGTCTATGCTTTGCATCCACCGTTCCAGTGGCGCGCCGTGCGAGAATTCCTCGAGCGTGAGATCGAAATAGGCGGACAGATTGGCATCACCATAGACGCGGTCGCGCTTGATGTCCCAGGTCCAAAACCCGTCGATCGGTGGATACCGCATGTGCACGTTGCGGCCGCGTTCAGGCGCCCAGGTCATGAAAACCGCCCCGTCCGGTTTCAAGAATCGATGACAGTATGTAGCAAAATTCCAAAGAAACAAAGGTGGCCTTTTGTACAGGGCCAGAGATCATGGGCGCTGCTGCTTGCTCGCAGAGCTTGAAGGCATAGTTGCCATGGCCAGAATTACAAATGATGAAAATTTTCTCTCGTTGAAACGATTTTCACCCCGCTGTCGTAATGGAAGCTTGGTACTTTGTGCGACAAGCAAAATCGTCAAAATTCGAATGCAACCTTAAGGTTGTATTCGACCGGATGCCTAGCCAAGGTTGGACATTCTATCGGTCTTGCAAGGCCGGCGCGGCAATGCTGGTGTGTTGCCTGAGCCGCGCCGGCCAAAGCGGCCTCCAAAAGGTTTCGCCGCGCCGTGGATGCTAACGGCCATTGCCGCGCCGGCAACCGACCGGTGGTTGAAAATGCGCGAACTCAAAGAAGAAGACAGGGCAGCGCGGCCGTGGCCAATCATTTGCAGGCATGTCGCCGGCTCACTGGGACCGAAGCGTTCTCCGGTCTAGGACTTAAGCCCTGCCGTCGCCAAGAACTTAGGCTGACTTCCGATACGGCTCGCGCCCTGGCTCCGGGTCACCGTGATCGGCCGCCGAATCGTCGGCGGTCCTGTCATGCTCGAACTGCCGCGCCTCGGGCAGTGGATGCAACCAGTGCTCGCGTCGGCCGATCCACAGTTCGTAGCTGGGCTCCAAGCCTTCGGTCGGCGCGACGTCCAGGCTGCCGATCATCACCTCGACCTCGTCTTCGCCGACCGATGGCAGACGGCTGCCGCAAGTCGGACAGAAGCTGCGTCCGCCATAGGTGCTGGTGATTCCCGTGCTTTCGAATGCCTGGCGCGGCCACACGGCAAAGGTCTGGTAGGCCGATCCGCTGGTCTTGCGGCAGTCCTTGCAATGGCAAATGCCGACCCTCGACGGCGCGCCGGTCACGCGGAACTGGACGCCGCCGCACAGGCAACTGCCGCTGCGCATGATATCGTCGGACATGGCGCTTCCTCCTCATTCCGCGACGCAGACCAAATTCCAGTTCAACGTCTTGGCGTCGCCCGGGTCGTTCCCGCTACAATTCGCGCGAAGCCGCGACGGTTCCCGACATGCCTGCCAAGGCGAAGTGATTCTCAATTCGGAAAGTTGAAGACCGGCTCTTCGCAGCGGTAGACGCGGCAGGGACCGTCGCGTGTCGGAACCGCGACCGACATCGGGATTTCCGGCCAGTCGCACTCGTTGCCGTATTGGCGCACGAAGCGGTCGTAGGTGTTGGGCCCGGTCGTCAGCACCGCGGCGTGCCGGCTCCGGACCAGCGCCTGCGTCTCGGCACAGGTCATGGCGCGCGTGTCGGGCCGCGCATCGGCGGCGCCCGCGGTCCACAACATCGTGCCGGCAACAAGGGCGATCGACAGGCTTTTCATGCAGACACCGCTTCCAGTCATGGCTTTGCGGTGACAGATATGGTTCGCCGCTAGAACACCGCAAGGTATCTGAGCAGCGAGATGATGCCGATGATGATGACGACGACCTGGGCGATCTGTCTTGTGCGGCCGTCGAGCGGCAGGCGCTGGATGAGATAAAGCACCAGAATCACCACAAGGAAGGTGATCAGGATGCCGATGAGAATCGATACACCCATTTGCCTGCCTCCAGTTGTACCAGGTGGGCTGGTTCCAACGTTGTGGACGCTGGAATGGTTCCAGATCGACGAAGACGCGTATTTAGGCGACGGCAAAGAACAGGGCAGGGGTGACCCGCTCATATGGCGGCGGCCGCTTGCGGGCCGGCCCGCCTGCAAACTCCCCGAAACGAGACCAGTCAGGTATTCCGGCCGTCACCTCCGGCGCATTCCACGCAGACGGCGCTGTATCCCGGGCAGCTCAGCCGGTGCGTCCCGTCCGGGCAGCAGTGGCCGTTGGAACTGGCCCAGCGAGCGCAAACGAAGACCTTCCTGGCGCCGTGGCAGCGCCAGCATTCCGTCGAGGGCATCAGATTCTCCTTAGCCGAGACATGATGCTCCCCTTCAACGACCGTGTTCATCCGTTTAGTCCCCAACGCCTTGGATTATCGGTCCGGTATTTTCGGAAAACATTACATTAGCTATTGGAGATATAAAAGCTCCCGGGCGGATGACGAAAGTTTCAACAGCCGCCGCTTCCCCTTTGCGCCACCCTTGCTAAAGGTGGGGCCACAAGAGCCCCGGGCAGATTCCGCCGGGCAGGATGAGCGGGAACCTCTGGCAATGACATGGACGGGCGCCGGCGCGCTTTTCATCCTGGCAGCCACCTATGCCGGCGTGGCCGTCGGGCGCATTCCGGGCCTCAGGCTCGACCGTGCCGGCATCGCGCTGCTCGGCGGGGCCGCCATGATCGCCATCGGCGCGATCGGCCTCGAGGACGCCTACCGCGCCATCAATTTCGACACCATCACGCTCTTGCTCGGCATGATGATCGTGGTGGCGCATCTGAAGGTGTCCGGCGCCTTCCGGGCGCTTGGCGGTTTCGCCATCGAGCACGCGCACGCGCCGTTCATGCTCTTGATCATGGTGACGCTTCTGACCGGCGTGCTCTCCGCTTTCCTGGTCAATGACGCGATCTGCCTGGTGATGGCGCCGATCGTCGTCCATGTCACCCGCGTCATCAGGCGCAACCCGGTTCCCTATCTCATCGCCACCTGCACGGCCTCCAATTGCGGCAGCGTCGCCACCATCACCGGCAACCCGCAGAACATGGTGATCGGCGCGCTGTCCGGCATTTCCTATCCGGCCTTCACGGCAGCGCTCGCGCCGGTGGCGCTGTTCGGCCTCGTCGCCGTCATCGTGATCATCCGCATCGTCTACCGTGCCGAATTTGCGCGACCCGCGGAGCTCAGCCCCGAGGTCTATCGCGGCCGCATGCTGCCGGGGCAGGTGCTGAAGGCGACCATCGTCTGCCTGGCGCTGGCGGTCGCCTTCTTCGCCGGCGTGCCTGTCGCCAAGGCGGCGCTGATCGCCGGCGCCTTCCTGCTCGTCACCCGCGCAATCAAGCCGCACCGCATCTATCGCGAGATCGACGGGCCGCTGCTCTTCATGTTCGCCGGCCTGTTCGTGGTGGTGGCGGGCGCCGAGCGCACGCTGCTCACCCCCGACATGATCGCCTGGGCAAAGACCATCGGCCTCGACGATGTCTGGCGGCTATCCGGCTTCACCGCCGTGCTTTCCAACATCATGAGCAACGTGCCCGCGGTGCTGGCGCTGCGGCCCTTCATCCCGGGACTCGAAAACCCCGAGCGCGCCTGGCTGGTCGTGGCGATGAGCTCGACGCTCGCCGGCAATTTCACCCTGCTCGGCTCCGTCGCCAACCTCATCGTCGCCGAACAGGCGAAGGCGGCGGGCAAGGAACTCTCCTTCATGTCCTTCTTCAAGGTCGGCCTGCCGCTGACCTTGCTGACGCTCCTCGCCGGCACGGCGTGGCTCGCCTTATAGCCAAGCTGCAGCCGACCGCAGCATAACCTTGCCGCGCCTTCGGCTCTATTGGTCGAAGATGGATTTTTCGACGAAGGCTTTCTCGGCAAATCTTTTCGCCGTCAGGCCGACCTCCAATGGCACTCCATTGACGGCCAACCATTTCAACACGTCGGGATGCGCAACCGCGGTGTAGACGCCGCCACCACCGCAATAACCCTGGCCGAACTGGGGTACGCCGCCCAGCCCTCTGGAGGTTATTCCCACCAGCATTCGGTGCAGTTCGACCCCCTCCGGCAACGATTTGGTTCCGATGAAATAAACCGGCCCGCCGCTGTCGCCGTCGCATGTGTCGGCGCCCGGATCGACTTCCGTCACCAGGCTGGAAAGAGTGAATTCGCGAAAAATGCCGCATTGTGCTCCATCGTACCTGTCGCGCAGGCAGAACGGGTCGCGGATAGGGGTCGAAGCGCCGATCAGATCGTGAGGCATTGTCTGGTCCTCGCGCCGCCCGTAGCCAAAAATGAGCAGATTGCGCAGCTCACCCTTGTTGAGCATGTCGTGCAGGAGGAAAAATGGCGCCGCCGGAGGCGCCACCGGGTCGAATTCGCTCGATGGCGCGGCGGACGGCTCCAGGAAGAGCAGTCCCAGGTCCTTTCCCGGTTGGGGATACATCAGTCGCCGGCAATCGTAGCCCAAAAAAGGCAGCGGCGGGCGGGACAGCTTGCGCGGATCGTGGAACTCCGATTCCTGAGCTCGAAACATCTTACCGGAATATCGAGGAAAGCTGACGCGATAGGCTGCCTGCACGGCGCACGCGCAATGGCCCGCTGTTAGGACCGTATTCCTGTTCAGCGCGACGCCGGTGCACAGCGCCGGCCGGCTGAGCCCTACATCGAACTCGATGCGAACCACCTCGTCCAGAATAGGCGGAATGCGGATACCTTCGAAGATTCGGTCGTGGATACCGCTCGTTGCGTGTCCGGTGGCATCAACTTCGATCAGAAGGCTGTCGTCGGAAATCAGCCTTATGTCTCCGCCGCTGGTCTGTAATCGCAACAGGCTTCGGAAATCGGCCGCCATGCAAAACGGATTGGGAGAAGGCGGACACGCCGGATAGATAACGTCGTGCCTCACTTCCTGCGCCCGTGCAGCCAAGGACAGGCAAAGCACCGCGACAGCCATGAGGAACCGGCAGGCGCCGTTCATTGCACTCCGGCTCCCTGGAGAATCTCGGTGCATTTGGCAAGTGGATCCTCCGTGGCGGCGGCTGCGTTGAGGCAGGCCGACAAATCCGTTTGAGCTGATGGATCGGCTGTCGCAGGTACGGCGAGCGTGCTGCGCACCGGCGAATTGGCAGTTGTGGAGTTGGCCTGGCGCCTTTGCTTTTCCTTTTCGACGGCTTGGTCATAGGCCTCCAGCGTCGCTATCATTTGGGCCTGCGCCTGGATGAGGGCCTTGCGATTGTCCGCATCGGTCTTGCCGACGATCAGGGCTCTGACCGGAATGGAAACGATGACCTGCATCGTGCGCAGCACGAATCCCGAAAGCGCTTCGGCTTCGCTCGGCTTGTCGATCCTGACGGCCTGCAGCACACCATTCGAGAAGTCGATGTCCATGGTGCGGTCGACGAAGAGCGAGCGATTGATCTGGAGCAGAAACGCCGGCGCCGCATTCGTCATCTGCACCCGCTTGGTCTGGAACAGTTGCCACTCAGCACCTACCGGGTCGTGGTTTCGCTTCATGATGACCAGCTTGTGGGTGAGAAGCGGGCGGTAAAGCACACCTTGCAATTTGTCGGACAGCGGTGGCGGATCGGCTTTGATCACCGACAGGCCGTGATAGGAAGGATCCTTCGGCGGCATGTACGCGGCGGAAGAGCAGAGCGATGCCTGCCAAGCAGGCACGTAGGGATCATTGGTCGGATCGAGAAACACGCAGTGGTCGAGCGATCTGAGCGCGTGGTTGACCTTTTGAATCTGCTCGTAGTTGAACGGATCGAAGTCGAATTGCCCGACGACCAGTTCGATCTTGTTGCCGTCCCCCGGTACCCCGAAAGCGCCTCGGGGTCGAACCGCCACTTGCGCGGCGGCGTCCACCACGGCGTTGGCGATCTTGAGCGACCTGTCGTCGAACTCAGAGCCGATTTTGGTCAGCAGCAGGCTGGATGTGGCATCGTTGCCGGTATCGGTTGCGTGGCTGATGGCCAGCTTGTCGTTGGCAAGCGCCGAACCGAGGAAATCCAAGCAGTAGAGACGGCTCGGATCGGCGGTTCGCCGTGTCGTAATGTCCTGGGCGGCGTAGAAAACCCGATCCGCGCCCACGGTCTTGCGGATTTCGACATGCAGAAGATCGAGCGGAAGCGCGTAGGCGCCGGCCGGATAGCGGCAACCTGCACTGCCGCCTTGGCCAGCCGACACTTCCTCAACCGGTCCGCTGACCAGCGTCGGCCCGCAGCCGCACACCAGCAGGTTAAGACTCAGCATCGCCGCCAGGGACGGCCTCGAGAAACGCTTTGGCGAGGGCGTTGTCATGGTTGCCCCGGTCGGATCGCGCTGAGCTTGGTGGTGAGCTGCTGGCAGAGGCCAGTCGCTTCCAGGAACGGACCGGCCTGCTTGACCCCTTCGTTGGTCGTCATGGTGGGCGCGGTGACGGTGCAGTTGTTGTTGTTGCAGCCGTTTGAATTCTGAATGACGCCAGGGCTGCCCAGGCTTGAGCTTGTGTTCTTCTCGCGCAGGAACAGTTCGTATTGGCGTTGGGTGTCGAGCAGGTTCATTTGTGCCTGGGTCAGCGCGACGGTCGAGTTCGCACGCTCCACCTCGGCCTTGATCGTTTGCGCAGGCAGTTCGGTGATCCCGTAGACGATATCGAGCGGAATATCGACGAAGCCGGCTACCTCGCTCGATTTCGAGAGGCAGAAGTTCTTCAGCACGCCGGCATCGAACTCAAGCCCGACCTTCGCCTCGGCGAAAAGAGCCCGGTTGATGCCCAGCGAAACGATCGGGGAGATGTTCTCGATCTCGACCTGCGTGACCTTGCGCAATTGCCATGCGCTATGGTGAGGATCGTCCTGCGTGTAGATTTCCAGCGCATAGGGCAGGCGAGGGCGATAGAGGATACCTGTGCGTTCCGGCTGCTCGACGAGCCATGCTTGTCGGTGAGCTTGTTCGAGAGCCTTCGAAGGATGCCTGCGGATCGTGCCCAGCGGGTCGGAGCAATAGGCTTCCGCAGACGTGCCAGTGCGTCCCTCCTCGAAGGAATATCCGGAAAGCACGAGACAGAACCCGAAATCGGCCAGCCGCTTGTTCAGCGTCGCCATCTCCTGCTCGTCGAGCGGATCGACCTCGAACCGACCCTGGGTTTTCTTGTTCGTGGTCGGTATCGACTCGCGCGCGAAGGTAAAGTCCGCTCTTCCCGAGATGCCGATGAAAATGGCGCGGATCAGGTTGCGGATGACGACCTGGCTCTTATCGACGGCATAGGAGGCGACATACTCCAGGAGTCCGCCCCCGAGACCCTTGCTGGTGTCCGCCGAGCTGTAGCCGACGGTGAGCTGATCCTTCGCTAGGCCCGAGGCCAGGTAGTCGAGGCAATACGTATGACGAGCGTCGGGATAGTGCTTTTCCTGGATGGCTTCCAACACAAAGGGACTGTTGTCATAGGTGTTGATTTCGAAGGACCAGGTTGTAGCCGACAGAGAGTATGAACCGGCTTCGCTCTTGCAACGAAAATCGGGGGAAGGTTCGCCGGGCGCAACCGAAACGCCGTATGTCTCGACGACCGAGCACGCCGCAGTCAGGACCGAAATCGCCGATAGCGCCGCAAACGCCAGTTGTGCCGGCCGCAGGCCAAGGCGTCCCGGGGGGCGCCGCCGGTGCAAAGGCTTCAGTTCAGCGGTGGCGCGCATCGGAAGCTCTGTTCCTTGCTGTAGAGCAGCGTAAGGCGCGTCGTGGCTGTCGGCGGCGGCGGTACGAATTTTCGATCGATGCGCGCCTTGGTGTAGTCCATTTTATCGACGTCGTTCCAAAGGGCGTCGTCATTGCTCCGGCACTGATAGACGACGACCAGCCCCTTGTAGGCGGACGCCATAAGAGGCGCTGGGTCATAGCCGCAAAGCGCCTGCTTGAAATCCACATTGGCCTGACAGTTCGTCTGCCGCTCGCATGACGTCGCCACCGCCGCACCCGCCAAGCACCAGCGATCCCGTTCCTTCATCGTCACGGAATGTCCGCGCCGAAGGATGTCGTTGATGGCGCCGATATCGCCGTAAAGCGCGCTGACAATGTGGACTCGTAACTGCTTATCGGCGGCAAAGGGCTGGAGCGCTTCTCGCAACTGCGCCAGCTTGCTGGAGACGTCCTTGTCCTCGATCAGCACCCTTTTCATCGCGGCGTCGTCGAGCAACCCCTTCAGCGTGTCCCTGGCAAGGTTCGCCTGGTTTCTCGCGGATGTCGGCTTGCCGGCGGTCAGCTTCTTGACGAGGGCCTCGACCGAAGCCTGCACCGCGGCGTCGTCCATGTCGATCGCCTGTGCCGAGGCGGTCAGCACATCCATTCGTCTGAGCAGCGCCTGGGTAGGATCGCGAAGGAAGACCAGCCCGTCGAAATAGGTCGCGGCCTTCTTTATTTCGTCGATGAGGTCACGGGGCCACGCGGCGCTCGGGAAGGCCGTGGAGAAATTGCTTCCCAGAAGGCTGGATGATATTTTTACCTTTTCTATTTCGAGTATACTTGGCTTCTTTGCAGCTCTAAGCCTTAGCAACTGCTCGATGAGCGGATCGAAGTTCTTGTCATCGAGATCTCCTGGCGCCGCAAGGTTGACCGGTTTCAAAAAATTGAGCAACGCAGTGACCTGCTCGGCCACCTGCGCGGGCGTGGTCTGCGCCCGAACGGGCCAGCAGCCCATAAAAATGAACAGTATTGATACAAAAAGACGACTGAAATTACGAAAAAGATCGACATCCCTCACGCCGACCTCCCCCCCGGAGATACTGCCTGTGCAAAAATCATAGAGAGTTATTTTTTGGTTTCAATCAAAAAGCTGAGCA
Source organism: Mesorhizobium sp. WSM4906 (assembly GCF_029674625.1). Classification (NCBI taxonomy): domain Bacteria; kingdom Pseudomonadati; phylum Pseudomonadota; class Alphaproteobacteria; order Hyphomicrobiales; family Phyllobacteriaceae; genus Mesorhizobium; species Mesorhizobium sp. WSM4906. The sequence continues at coordinate 4,982,077 of NZ_CP121355.1, read as the reverse complement.
CGAGAGCATAGGGAGGATAAGCGGCTCACGCGAGCTGGCGAAAGACCTGGAGGAGCAGGGTTGAACAACTTCACAACCCGATGGCGAAAGTTATTGAGCCGCCCTCCTTGCGAAACATCTCCCGCTGAGTTTGCCATTGCGGATCGGTCGCCATGAAACTAAGGTCTTATCCGAAACTGGATTCACACGCTGGGGGCGCTGGATGCGGGGGCGAGGTGGGCACGTTACGGCTTGGCGCCGTAGCCTTGTCTACGCTGCGGCTTTGGCGCTGGGACTCGCGTCGGCGGGCGGCGCCATACCGGCCAACCGCAAGGAATTCACCGAGTTTCAATCCGCCGCGCTTGTTTCGGTGCTGCGGCAGATCAGCGGCCTTACCGGCTTCATGGCGGAAACCTTGTTCCTCGAGGGCCGTCTGCAGACCAAGGAAATGAACCTAGTCGCGCGAACGATGACGTTCTCGCCGAACACCAAGCTGATTTTCCCAGCGTCGTCGCCCACCGGTCTGGGCAACAGCATTTTCATCGTGGCCGATACCATCAAGGTTTCGGGTGACGTCGAGATCACATGGAGCAGGCCCGTGGGCCAAGGTAAGATGCCGCCACGGGGACGGGCACCGGACGGCATCGCTGCGCGTGACCCCGGCCAGCCCGGCGCCCGTGGCTATGACGGGGAGGCAGGCAATGCTGGTGTCGATGGCGCTTCCGCTCCCGGGCTTGTTTTGCTGTTCAGGCATATTGAAGGCGAGGGAAGTATCCGCATAGACGTCTCCGGTATGGACGGCCAACCCGGTGGCGAAGGCCAGACTGGGGGAAGGGGTGGCACTGGCGCCGCGGGTGCGGATTCGATCGGCAAGGATATTCTCAAGAACCTTTTCGTCAGCCAGACCTGTATTCGTCCTCCAACCGCCGGCGGTTCTGGTGGCGACGGAGGCAATGGCGGGAACGGCGGCGGCGGTGGCAATGGTGGAAGCAGCGGCGACGTGCTAGTCTTCACGTCTTCGGCCGATGAGCTCCAGAAGCTGGAAGTGCAAAACAACGCCGGCCTCGGGGCCGAAAGCGGCCGGCCGGGCGACGGCGGTCCACCCGGCGCGGGCGGGCTCGCCGGTAGAGACTTCGGCCGATGCGGCATCATGGCTCAAAACGGTCTCGACGGCGCGCCGGGAAGAAGCGGGAGCGCCGGGCCGGCCGGGCGTATTGGCCTGAACGGCGTGGTCGGCTTTGCGACCTTGTCGGAGCAGCAGATGAGTGCCGTCTTCAATCCTGTCAGGCAATAGGCCGATGGCACGGGGATGGGAGCTTGTTCTGTCTCTGTTGACCTTGGCGGCGTCGCTGCTGGCTTCTCAATCTGCTTGCCTGGCAAACACCACCGTTCCACGCATCGCGCTCGTCATAGGCAACGCCAACTACGAGTACGTTGGCGGCGTGCCCAGGGCACGGAACGACGCGCTGGATTTCGGCTCCTTTCTGCAGTCGAAACTGGGTTTCGACGACGTGCGGATCGTGCTCGATGCGCACAAGAACGACATGGATGCCGAATTGGCCAATCTGGTCTCCAGGAGTAGCATCTGGCAGGCAAGTCGGCAGACCAAGCCGATTGTCGTGGTCTATTTCTCCGGGCATGGTTTCACGGAAGGCGGCAAGCAGTTCCTGGCGGCCGTCGATGCCGGCCTCGGCGGCCATGACCCAGCGGTGAACAGCTATGCCGTGGAAACCGTTATCGAAACGCTGATGCGCGACGCCATCATCGTCCAACTGGTCGACGCCTGCCGCAATGAGCTCCAGTGGAAGGACAGCGAGCTGCCCGTGGCCAACGTGGATTTTCTGCGTGGATCCGAGACGGCCTCGATCTCCTCCTCGAAGTCGCTTTCGGACGCCGTCGGCGTTCCGCAACCGGAGCTGTCGATGTATGCCGAGCGCGCCGAATACCTGACCGGCTACGCCAATCGCAACGGTCAGTCGGTGGATCAATCGGTTCGGCCGACCGACAGAAACAGCCCCTACACAGCCGCGCTGTTGAAGAATTTCGGCAGGCCGGGGCGTCCCATCTTCAATGATTTCCTTGGGGTGCGTAACGACGACGATCTGCACCATATTGGGAACATTCCCGTGGAGGAGGATGGTATGATCGGAGTGATTTACATCACCCTCACGCCAACCATCCTGAAGGAGGCGGACGATCTTTGGGCGTCGATATCGACCAGTTCGGACAGGGATACCGTTCTGGACTACCTGATCCGTTACAGGAACGGCCAGAACATCATCGACGTCATGAAGAAGCTTAAGGAAATCGCGGCGGGGCGACGATGAGAGGATGGCGCTGCCTTTTCGCGGTTTTTTTCATCGTGCAGTGCGCATCGCTCGTCTCGTCCTCCAATGCGCGGGCCCAGATGACTTTCGAAGAAAGCGAGGCGGCCTGGCGCAGCGGCAAGTTCGGCGACGACAAGAAGATTATCGAAGGCCAGGTTGTCACCCGAACCGGGTTTTTCGCCTGGCAAGTGGCGATCGGCTATGCGGAGATCCCAAACAATTTCGCCGCCCAGTTTTGCGGCGGCGTCTCCCTCTCGCCATCGATTGTCCTGACCGCCGCCCATTGCATTTTGCAGGCGAAGGATCATCCGATCTTCGTGCTCGGCGGGACGGCAAAACTGTCCGCCGGCGGCACGCGGCACGCTGTTTCGAAGTCGGTCGTCAGCCCGTTGTACGATGCGGCGACCAAGGAGAACGACCTGGCGGTCCTCAAGGTCGATGACAATGGCTTGTCGGGATCGCTTCCGGTCGCCGACATGCCGGATGCGCTGCTCGACCGGACGTTCCTGACGATCAGCGGATGGGGCGTGACCGATCCGGACAGGAGGACGTCCAAGAGCGACGATCTGCGCGAGGCGTCCGTGCCGACGCAGACGACGGATGTCTGCAACGCCCCCGACGCTCTTAACGGGCAGGTGAAGGCGTCGATGTTTTGCGCTGGAAACGTAAATGGCGGTAGCGACGCCTGTCTCGGAGACAGCGGCGGGCCGGCAGTGGTTGAAACCCCGCAGGGACCCTACCTGGTCGGGCTTTCCAGTTGGGGAGATGGCTGCGGCCTTGCCAAGAAATACGGCGTCTATGCCAGGGTCTTTCCGTATATGAACTGGATAAAGACAGTCGCCGACGGCAACTGAGCCTGCCGTTGCCCGGCACCGCGCTTGAGACAGGCGCATGCGCGGCCGTAGAGGGGAGGATCGGCGCGGCGGACGAGATTGCTCTGGCCTTTCGTATTATCCCCGCCGGAAGGCGATCGAAAGATAGTGCCGGCCTCGACAATTGAAGCATCGGCGCCCGAAGCAGGCTCTCTTCGCTGCTTCCAAAAGATTTTCACAACCTGCTATCGAATCGATTGCGCAAACGTTTCGATGGCACTATGGTTCCGTCAGATCCGCCGCAGAGCGGACGGGAAACGCAATCCAGGGGAGGGGCGCTTGCGGGCACTCCGTTCGAGCCGCAATGCCGACAATGGCTGAGGTCGCGCGCCGCGCCGGCGTCTCGGTTTCGACCGTCTCGCATGTGGTCAACCGCACGCGCTTCGTCTCGCCCGAGAAAGCGCAACTCATCAACGACGCCATCGCCGCCATGGGCTACCAGCCCAACGAACTGGCGCGCTCGCTGAAGGTCGCGTCGACCAACAGCGTCGGTCTCGCCATCTCGGCGATCTCCAACCCCTATTTCACCGACATCATCTGCGCGGTCGAAGCCGAATGCGCGCGCCTCGGCCTGATGGTGTTCCTGTCCGACACGCAGGAAGACCCGGACCGCGAGCTTCAGGTGGTACGCGCCTTCCACCAGCGCCGCGTCGACGGCGTCATCCTGGCGCCGTCCGGCTCGCCGGAACGCGCGATCGCCTATCTCGCCGAAAAGAAGCTGCCCTGCGTGCTCATCGACCGCTTCGCCGACGACCGATTCGACCAGATCGGCGTCGAGAACGAGACGGCGATGCGGGCGCTGATCGATCATGTCGCCTCCTTCGGCCACAAGCGCATCGGCTACATCGCCGGCCAGCCGGGGCTCGCCACCACGCGCGAGCGTGTCGACGCCTTCCGTGCCTCGCTCGCCGCCAATGGACTTGAGTGCCTGCCGCACTATGTCTCGCCGGAGAATGTCGACACGGCGAGCGCCACGGCATCGACGCATGCGATCCTGTCGCTGCCCGCGCCGCCCACCGCATTGGTCACCGGCAACAACATGACGACGATCGGGGCAGTCCGTGCCATCCGCGAGAAGGGTCTTTCGATCCCGCGCGACCTCTCGCTGGTCGGCTTCGACGATTTCGAATGGGCCGACTGTTTCGAGCCCAGGCTGACGCTGGTCGAGCAGCCCTGCACCGAGATCGGCAGGCAGGCGGCGGCGTTGCTCAGCGAGCGCATCGCATCGAGCGACGCGGCGCCGCGCGCGGTGCGGCTCGAGGCAACGCTGCAGGCGCGCCAATCCTGCGCGAGGCCGCCCCACACGAGGCCGGCATGAGCGCGCCGCTGCTTTCCGTCACCGGTGCGGTAAAACGCTTTGGCGGCGTCCAGGCGCTGCGCGGCGTCGATTTCGATTTGAAGGCCGGCGAGATCCATGCGCTGCTCGGCGAGAACGGCGCCGGCAAGTCGACGCTGATGAACCTTTTGTCCGGCGTCTACATGCCGGACGAGGGCGAGATCCGCATCGACGGCAAGCTGGTCACCTTCAACAATCCGCGCGAGGCGCAGGCCGCCGGCATCGCGACCATTTTCCAGGAACTCGACCTCGTGCCGTCGCTCGATGTCGCGGCAAACCTCTTCCTCGGCCGCGAGCTTATGCGGCCTGGCGGCATGCTCGACGTGCCGGCGATGCGTCGCGAGGCCAAGCAGCGGCTGGAGGCGATCGAGCTCGCCATCGACCCCGCGCGCCTCGTCGCTGACCTATCGATCGGCCAGCGCCAGGTGGTGGCGATCGTCAAGGCGCTGTCCTATGCCTCGCGCGTGCTCATCATGGACGAGCCGACTGCCGCTCTCACCGTCGGCGAGGTCGAACGCCTGTTCGACATCATGAGGAAGCTCGCCGCGACCGGTGTCGGCATCGTCTATATCTCGCACCGGCTGGAGGAAGTGCCCGGTATCGCCGACAGGGTGACGGTGATGCGCGACGGCCGGGTCGCCGGTATCACCGAGCCGCACGCGCCGCAGGCCGAGCTGGTCCGCCTCCTGGTCGGGCGGCCGCTGGACGAGCTTTATCCCGAACGCGCGAAGAGCGCCGGCAAGACGCTGCTCAGCTTGAAGAACGCCAGCTTCAGGCTCGCCCGCGAAAGCGCCGGCTGGCAACCGCCGAGCGGCATCTCGCTCGAGGTCAGGGAAGGCGAGATCGTCGGGCTGGCCGGCATCATGGGGGCGGGGCGCACCGAGCTGCTGTCCGCGCTCTACGGCACCGGCCTTGCCGGCCGCTGGCAGGGCGAGATCGCAGTCGACGGCCGGCCGGTAAAACTCGAATCCATCAATGCGGCGCGCAAGGCGGGCATCGCCTTCGTCACCGACGACCGGCGCGGCAGCGGCCTGATGCTGAGGATGGCGGTCGGCCTCAACCTGGTGATGTCGGTGATCCGCCGCATCTCGCCGGCCGGCCTGATGTCGCCACGCCGCCAGGCTGAGGCCGTGCGGCAGTCCTTCGGCCAGTTCGACATCCGCCCGAAGAATCCGGACATCGCCGTCGGCGCGCTGTCCGGCGGCAACCAGCAGAAGGTTGTGCTGGCCAAGGAAATCCTCGGCAACCCGCGGCTCCTGCTGCTCGACGAGCCGACGCGCGGCGTCGATGTCGGCGCCAAGGGCGAGATCTACGCGCGGCTGAGAGCCCTTGCGGCGCAGGGGCTGGGCATACTGGTCGCCTCCAGCGAGATGCCGGAGCTGATCGGGCTTTGCGACCGGATCGTGGTGCTGCGCCGGGGTCGCAATGTGGCGGAATTCAACGGCGGCATCGACGAGCACACCGTGCTTGCCGCGGCAAATGGCAGGGAGGCCTGATGTCGGACCAGAAGATTTCGGTGGCGGCCAACCCGGCAGCTTCAAGCCCGGCGGCGCCCGGGGCGCAAAAGCACCGCGTCGACCCGCTGGCGATCATCGTGCGCTTCCAGAGCTTGATCGGCCTGGTGCTGGTGGCGATCGGCGGCGTCATCTTCTCGCCGCGGCGTCACGGCGAGATACTGTTCCTCAACCCCGACAATATCGCCAACATCGTGCGCGCCGTGTCGGAGACCGGCATCATCGCCATCGGCATGACCTTCGTCATCATCACCGCCGGCATCGACCTGTCGGTGGGCGCGGTGCTTGGCCTCTCCGCCGTCGTCACCGCCACCATGATGATCTCCGGCGGCTTCGGCCTCATCGCCACCATCCTGGCCGTGCTCGTCATGGGCACCGTCTTCGGCATCATCCAGGGCACGATCTCCACGCGCTTCCGGCTCGAGCCCTTCATCGTCACGCTCGCCGGCCTGCAGGCGGCGCGGGGGCTCGCGCTGGTCGTTTCCGGCAATCAGTACATCAACATCTCCTATGGCGACGGCCCAGGCCTGGCGCCGCCGGTATTCGCGGTGCTTGGCGAGCGCCTGTTCGACAACACCGTGCCGGTTGCGACCATCGTCTTCATCATCTTCGCGGCGATCGCCACGCTGGTGCTCAACACCACGCGCTTCGGCCGCTACGTCTATGCCGTCGGCGGCAACGAGCGCGCCGCGCGCATTTCCGGCGTGCCGGTGTCGATGGTGAAGGTCTCGGTCTACGCCATCACCGGCTTTGCCTCCGCCCTTGCCGGCATCGTGCATGCCGGCCAGTTCAACTTCGGCAGCGCCAATGACGGCATGGGCTACGAGCTCACCGCGATCGCCGCCGTGGTCATCGGCGGCACCAGCCTGTTCGGCGGCGCCGGCTCGATGGTCGGCACCGTGGCCGGCACCATCATGCTAGGTGCGTTGGCCAACATCCTTCAGCTCAACAACATCACCCCCGCCATGCAGCTGCTCGCGACCGCCGCGATCATCGTGCTCGCGGCAGTGCTTCAATCCCTCGTTCGCCGCCGCGAGGGTTTGGGACGATAGGAGGTCGGCGGCAGCATCCCGAAAGAGCAACCAAAGGTCTGGCACCCCGAGCCGGACGAGGAGGAGACTGAGTATGAGAACCACACTGAGAGGATCGCGCGTCCTTCGGGTCGCGCTTCTGGCAAGCGCCGGCCTGTGCGTTGCAGGCGCCGCGCAGGCGGCGGACCCGATGGTCAAGGCCTGCGCCAAGGACGGCCAGTTCGTCATCGGCTTTTCGCAGGCCAACAATGCCGAGCCCTATCGCCAGCACGTCAATGACGAGCTGACGGCGGCGGCCAAGGAAGTGCCCGGCTTCACGCTGCAGATCGCCGACGGCGCCGGAAACGTCAACACGCAGACCTCGCAGGTCGACAACTTCATCACCCAGAAGGTCGATCTTCTGCTGATCTCGCCCTTCGAGGCCGCCCCGCTGACGCCTGCCGTGAAGCGCGCCATGGATGCCGGCATCCCGGTCATCGAGCTCGACCGCAAGACGGTGGGCGACCCCGGCAAGGACTACACGGCCTTCATCGGCGGCGACAATTTCAAGATCGCCGAGGAAGCCGGCAAGTACACGGCATCGAAGCTTTTGCCCGATGGCGGCGAGGCGGCGGTGCTGGAGGGCCTGCCGAGCTCGACGCCGGCGGTGGAGCGCTTGAACGGCTTCAAGGAAGGCGTGAAGGCCAATGCCAAGATCCAGATCGTCGCCGAGCAGGCCGCCGACTGGGTTCCGGATAAAGCCCAGACCGCCTTTTCCGCCATGCTCCAGGCGCATCCCGACATCAAGGTGCTTTATGCCTCGAACGACATGATGGCCGCGGGCGCGTTGCTCGCCGCCAAGGGCGCCGGCAAGGACGTCAAGATCATCGGCACCGACGGCCTGCCAGGCCCGGCCGGCGGCATCGAGGCCGTCGCCAAGGGTGATTGGGCGGCGACATTCACCTATCCGACGGGCGCCAAGGAAGCGATCGACATGGCAAAGAAGATCCTGCTCGACTGCGCGACCTCCGTTGAGCCGACCGTGACGGTGGACACCACTGCGATCACGCCGGAGAACGCCAAGCAGCTGGCCGGCAAATAGCGGCAGGGTGCGAAGACTCCAAGGTGATATGGCAAGGCCCCTCGGAGGGGCCTTGTTTTTTGGGGGCCAGGCGCTGTGCGCTGACGGGCTCATCGGTATCGGCGGAGCCGCGAATCTGTGTTAAGCCGCCGCTCCACCAACCAAAGGACGACATCTGTGAGCGAACCGACCGTGGCCCAAGCGACCGAAAGCATCTACGCCTCGCTCCGTGCCGACAATGCCGACATCGACGCGCATATCGCGACGCTCAAAGCGGCGCTGGCACGAGATGGGCTAAAAGAGGCGGTGTTCGATCCGGCTAAATTGGCACACAACAACCGCGCCGGCCGCAAGTTGATGCAGGCTTATTTTCGGCAGCGCGGCGTGACCGTGACGTTTTCGAGCCAGTAGGGCAAAGCGACCGACCGGGCGCCGGACAAGGCCCGGAAGCTATTGCGGCCCTGGCGCTCCCTCACTTGGCTGCCCAGGGGGCAATCGCATATGGCGCTCCCCCACTCCGTCTCGCTGCCATATGAAATTTCCTTGCATGACGCTCGAGCCAGCATCGCGCAGGGGCGGGGATGCCCTCCGGCTGTCAACGTCAATCGCACGTCGCCGCCGCCTTCAGCGCCTGCGCCCGCTTAGCTGCAGGTAAGGCCCCCATCCGCCGAACGGAAGCATAGAATCTTGGATAGTCGCCGGAGCACAAGTCGAACAGGCGAAGAAACGCCGGAACTTGTTCGCCGTAGACGGCGGTCGCGGCGAGCTTTGCGTTGTTGATTGGGCTATTGAACCAGGCATCGTAGCCCCGGTATCCGGCCCATCGCGTGTCGCGCATGTGGCGGTAGCGCATCCGCAGCCTGTCGATCGTGGCTGTTTTGGCGGCCGCCATCTGCTCCGGGGCACGGGGACTTCCGTAGACCTGCCTCAACTCGTCCCGGGTTTTCGATATCAGTCCGAGGAAATCGGCGTTGCGCTTGCGATTGGCTTCGTAGCGGCGCAATCCGGCGCGGTTTCCCGTGGCGCGGAGCCATTTCCGGACACCGCTGGTTTCGACGGCAACCGCGAAAGCCTCGTTGAACGCAGAGTCGTTGTTCACATAGATTTTCTGATGCGCCAGTTCGTGAAAGACAAGGCTGGCGATATAGGTGTCGTCCTGACGCAGCATGGTGTTGAGCAGCGGGTCGCTGAACCACCCCAGCGTGGAATAGGCGGTGACGCCCGACACGTAAACGTCCAGCCCCTGCCGCTGCAGCTCGGCAGCGCTTTCAGCCGCGGATTTTTGCGAAAAGTAGCCCCGATATGGAACGCAGCCGAAGACCGGAAAGCACCATGTTATCGGCGTGAGCGAAAATTGCGGCGCGGCAAAAACGGCAAAGGTCACATTGTCCCGGCCGACGTCGACATAGCTGCGGTAGCTGCTGTTGTCGGGCAGCGCCAACTCGTCCGTGGCAAAGCGGCGTATGGCGCTCGCCGACGTCAGCTTGGCGCGCAATGCCTCCGGCGTCGAAGGATCGCGGATCAGCCTCCCGACATTCCTGCGCGCTGCCATGATCTCGACATGGCCCTCAATCGACTGCGCGTAATAGGAAACGCTGGTGCACCCGGCGACGCCGGACGCCATGACCACAGCGGCGAGCAATCGAAAAACGCGCCTCACAGCTTGCCCACCGCCTGCTCATCTCCCCATGGAGCAAATGTCCCCACCTGCCCCCGGAGTCTCAAACAGGCGCGCCGATTTTCGTCAAGGGCTGCGGAGCGGACCTTCGACTTGGCGGAACCGACGAGGCGGCCATTCGCCTATGAATCCATGAATGTCGACCACTACGCGCTCACGCTGAAAATGCGTCTCGGATAGCTCCCTGAATATTTTGGTGAATTTCATCGAAATATGTTTGACGAATATCGCGCACTCATCTATCTGCTAATGAAAGGAATTTCGCGGAAGGGTCATGACATCAAAGAATGAGAGGCGGGAGAATTTCGTCAGGCTTGCCGAAGGACGGACCCAGCTTGCGCTGGACGCTATCAGAAAAATCGGCAATCTTTCAAATAGCCGCGCCTACGAATACACAGACGCAGATGTGAAAGCTATTGTGAAAGCCTTGCGTGAAGCGACGACAGAAATAGAGCGTAAGTTCAGCTCTACGACGAGTGAGACTTTTAACAAGTTCAAGCTGAAGGGGTAGCGCTTTGAAGGCCGAGCCGCTCAATATCAATGACAAGCGCTTCCTTATCAATCGGCTAATAGAGCAGGCGCCAGTTAGCACCCTTATTCGCGAGTTCTTCAAGAACGCCGACGAAAGCGCAGCGCTGGCGCCGGTAGGCAGCCGTCGCATCGAGATTTATCCGGTCGAGTTCGATGGCGTTCGTAAGCTTGCCTTCTGGAACACCGGCCCAGGGATGGACGGAGCGGAACTGAAAAAAGCGACGGACCTGTCTTCCTCCATCGGCAAAGATATGGCTCTCGACGCGAATTTCGGGATTGGTGCAAAGGTTTCTGGATTGACGATGTCCAAGTCGGGCATCCGGTATCGCTCATGCAAAAACGGTGCGGTCTCTGAGGTCACAATTGGCTACGACGAAGGCGAAGGTACCTATGTGCGTTTTCCTGTGTTGTTGCCGGATGGAACCTACCAAACCGTATATGACGTGACTGCTGCCGCAATCGCGGAAGGAAGGGGAACAGAGCAGGACTGGACGGAGGTTATCCTGTTCGGGGAAAGTGATGACCACGATACGGTTGCCGAACCGATGGGCAAGGGAAAATCTGTTGATCGAAGCTATGTGCCGAGCGCAATTTTTCGGCGCTTTGCAAGCTTTTCCGAGGGCGTCGAAGTTCGGATCGACGTGGCGATGACTAAAGGAGGTGGCAAAGACGAGACCGGCAAATACCGTCAGCTGAGACCGCTCGCCGATGTTCTGGACAAATTGCCGAACGCGGAGCGTGTAACCGAGCCAGATTCCGGGCTGACCATTCACTATATCCACGACCCAAAGCATCCACTTTCGAGCCATTCCTTGAGTGCTCGAGCTAATCCGGCAACGTCTTCGACTACCTTTTGTGCTGTCGTTCACAAGGGCGAGCGCTACGACATAAAGACTAGCAAAGCGTGGTCTGCAGCCGCGCCAAAATTTGGCATTCCTTTTGGCTCCAAGGTGCTCACTGTCGAGATTGAAATTCCTGACGCTATGGCACTTCCTAACCAATACCGCGATGGCCTGCTGTGGCCCAAGGATCGCGCGCCTCTAAGTGCGGACGATTTCGTGGACTACGTTCGCGAATTGATGCCGCAATGGGTTAAAGACGTCATTCGATCTGAATCACCGGAGTCCGACGATAATCTCGACGACCTACAGACTGATCTTCAACGATTGCTAGACGAGTTCCGCGTGCCGACATTGGCTTTCAAACCTTCAAGAGCCTTTGGCGCGATCGCCATGGAGAGTCATTCGGAAGGCAGAGATACGACCGAGCGCGCTGACATCGATCTGGATGTCGAAATCGAAACCGAAATCGAACTCGATCGCGGCGACCGTCAATCAAATAACAGTGGTGCCCGAGCGTCGTCGGTGAAGGTTCGAAAAGCACCGGCGGGTTCCAAGCCTTCGAAAGCAATGCAAACGCTGGAACGCGTGCCGACAATAACGATTCTGATCGACCCCGATGAGATTTCTGACAAAGGCATGAAGGGTCGCGCGGGCCTATATTTCAGCGAGTCGCAAACGCTGTTTGTGAATGGATTATACCCTATTATAGAGCGGATGGCGGCTGAGCTTGAACTGGAGTTGACGGGTACAGGTGAGCCTGAGATCGTACGAACAGAAGCTCTTCGGGCAGCGCGTCGCTCTGCTGCTTTTCGCGTCGGAAAGGTAACTTGCTACGCCATTAGCAAGCGTTTGTCTGACGATTGGTCTGCCGATGACCTTGAGCGGGCCACGTCTCCCGAGTCACTTTCCATGGCAGCAGACGACTATAAACAAGGGTTGCCCGTTGCCAAAAAATGGGCGCGCGAAATGATCAAAGTGTCAAAGGTCGAACAGGTTGATGCTGCGTAGACCCGTCGCTTTTACTGGGGGCTCGTCGGCCGGAGCCGATCGGGCTCGCCCTTCGCTGGCCCTATAACGGTCGACCGCCAGCGCGGTCCACGGCGACCATGCCGGAAAACGCCAAGCAGTTGTCTAAGGCATCATCGCCGCCTCGTGGGCGCTCATCGGCGCCATGTTCACGCTGAGATGGGCCATGATCCAGACCGAGCCGATCACGACGAGCGCCACGATCAGCACGCCGAAGGCGAGTGCCAGCACGTTGTTGGTGTTGTCGGGCCCGGTGGTGATGTGCAGGAAGAAGACGAGGTGCACGCCCATCTGCGCGATGGCCAGCACCACCAGGGCCGAGATCACCGCCGGCTGGTAGATCAGGTCGGTTTGCGCGGCGAGGAATGAGGCGATGGTCAACAGGATCGCCAGGCCGAAGCCGAGCAGGTAGCCCGACAGTCCTCCCGCCAGCTCGTGCTCGGTGATGCGCTCTTCGCCCGGCGCTGAATCACGGCGGTCGAGTTCTTCCTCGATCCGGCTGTCGATTTCACTCATGGCGATGCTCCCAGGAGATAGACCAGCGTGAAGATGGCGATCCAGATGATGTCGAGCGCGTGCCAGAACAGGCCGAAGCAGTGGAGCCGCCGCAAGAGCTCCGGCCGGAAGCCCTTCACCCAGAGCTGCGCCATCATGGTGCCGAGCCAGAGCAGGCCGAGCCCGACATGGGTGCCGTGGCAGCCGACGAGCGCAAAGAAGGCGGAGAGGAAAGCGCTGCGCGAAGGGCCTGCCTGCTCGTTCGCCATCGCCGCGAATTCCTGCACCTCGAGGAACAGGAAGGCGGCGCCGAGCAGGCCGGTGACGAGCAGCCAGAACTGGGTGGCGGCCATCGACCGTCGGTGCGTCGCGAGCGTCGCAAGGCCGCCGGTGAAGCTCGAGGTGAGCAGAAGCCCCGTCTGCGCCGCGACGCGGGTGAGCTCGAACAGCTCCTTGCCTGTCGGCCCGCCGGCGGTTGCCTTGGACAGGACCGCGAAGGCGGCGAAGAAGGCTGAGAACATGATGATGTCGGACAACAGGAAGATCCAGAAGCCGTAGGCGACCGTGACGAATTTCGAGGCCGGGCCGCCCTGGCCGTGGCCGGTCGCCGCGAACAGGCCATGACCATGCCCACCGGACTGTCCGGGTCGGTATGGTTCGCGGATTGCGCTGCCGGCCGTGATGTCGCTCATGCCACACGCTCCCGTCTGCGTATCCAGGCAAGCTGCGCCGCCTTGCCGTCGCGGTCGATGCGCTCGACCTGGTCGGCGGGAATCTCGTAGTCGCCATGCTCGCGCCAGGCGAAGACGACGAAGGTGATGTAGGCGCCGATGAAGCCGACGATCGCCAGCCACCAGATGTGCCAGATCAGCGCGAAACCGATCAGCGTGCTGAAGAAGGCGGCGACGAAGCCCGTCGGGCTGTTGCGCGGCATCTCGACCGGCTCATAGCTTTCGTCCTCGGCCGGGCTTTGCCCCTCGATTGCCCGCTGCTTGACGGTCCAGTATGGCTCCTCGTTCTCGACATAAGGCAGTCGCGCATAGTTGAAGAAAGGCGGCGGGGAGGACGTCGACCATTCCAGCGTGCGGCCGTCCCAGGGGTCGCCGGTCTCGTCGCGCAGCTCGTCGCGATGCCTGATCGAGACGACGAGCTGCGCGACCTGGCACGCCGCGCCGACGATCATCACCGCGATGCCGAAGGCCGCCACCACCAGCCACGGCGTCCACAGGTCCAAGTCGATATGCTGGAGGCGGCGCGTCATGCCGAGCAGGCCGACGATGTAGAGCGGCACGAAGACCAGCATGTAGCCGGCAAGCGTGAACCAGAACGCCGCCTTGCCCCAGCCCTCATGCAGCCGGAAGCCGAAGGCTTTCGGGAACCAGTAGGTGAGACCGGCAAAGGCTGCGAACAGCACGCCCGAAATGATGACGTTGTGGAAGTGCGCCACGAGGAAAAGCGAATTATGCAACATGAAGTCGGCCGGCGGAACGGCAAGCAGCACACCGGTCATGCCGCCGATGACGAAGGTGGTGACGAAGGCCAGCGCCCACAGCATCGGCGTGTCGAAGCGCACGCGCCCGCCATACATGGTGAAGAGCCAGTTGTAGATCTTGACCCCGGTGCCGACGGCGATGACGGAGGTGGCGATGCCGAAGGCCGCGTTGACGTCGGCACCGGCGCCCATGGTGAAGAAGTGGTGCAGCCAGACCATGAACGAGACGATGCAGATGAACAGCGTCGCCGCCACCATCGAGCGGTAGCCGAACAGCGGCTTCGACGAGAAGGTCGAGAAGATCTCGGAATAGATGCCGAAGGCGGGCAGCACGAGGATGTAGACTTCCGGGTGGCCCCAGGCCCAGATGAGGTTGACGAACATCATCTGGTTGCCGCCGGCTTCGTTGGTGAAGAAATGGAAGCCGAGATAGCGGTCGAGCGTGAGCATGGCGAGCGTCGCGGTGAGGATCGGGAAGGCCGCGACGATCAGCAGGTTGGAGGCGAGCGAGGTCCAGCAGAACATCGGCATGTGCAGATACCCCATGCCGGGCGCGCGCATCTTGAGGATGGTCGTCGCCAGGTTGACGCCGGTGAGCAGTGTGCCGACGCCGGAGATCTGGATCGACCAGAGATAGTAGTCGACGCCGACGCCCGGCGAATAGGTGCTCTCCGACAGCGGCGCATAGGGCAGCCAGCCGGTGCGCGCGAACTCGCCGACGACGAGCGAGATGTTGACCAGCAGCGCGCCGGTCGCCGTCAGCCAGAAGCTGACCGAATTCAGCGTCGGGAAGGCGACGTCGCGGATGCCGAGCTGCAGCGGCACGACGAAATTCATCAGCCCGATGACGAAGGGCATCGCGGCGAAGAAGATCATGATGGTACCGTGGGCCGAAAACACCTGGTCGTAGTGCTCCGGCGGCAGGTAGCCCGGCCCGTGGATGGCCATCACCTGCTGGGTGCGCATCATGAGGGCGTCGACGAAGCCGCGAAAAAGCATCAGCGCCGCCAGCACGATATACATGACGCCGATGCGCTTGTGGTCGACCGAGGTTATCCACTCGTGCCAGAGATAGGGCCAGTAGCCTTTGACCGTAATCCAGATCAACACCGCGGCCGCCGCCAGGAAGACGATGAGGGCGGCACCCAGCGGAATGGGCTGATCGAAGGGAATGGCCGACCAGTCGAGCTTGCCGAGCATCGTCATCCTCCCACTTTGGGCTGTTGGGCCGCGGGAGGCGTTCCCGCCTTCGGCTCGGCCCTCGGGCTCACCTGCGCCTCGCCGGCGGCGGTCTCGGCCGGTCCCGGGCCTGGTGGCAGCGCCTGGCGCACGACCGCCTCGAACAGGCCTGGCTGGACGTGGCCGAAAGAGGATGGCGGCACGTGGATGCTTTGCCGGGCAAGCTCGCGATAGGCGCTGGCGTTGAGCACGCCGCCGCCGGCGTGCAGCGACGAGGCCCAGCCGGCGAAGGCGTCGGGCGGGACGGCGCGCACGCGGAAGTTCATGTCCGAGAACCCGTCGCCGCTGAAATGCGCCGACAGGCCGAGATAGTCGCCCTCGCGGTCGGCCTGCAGATTGACCTCGGTCTGCATGCCGTTCATGACATAGACCATGCTGCCGAGCTGCGGCACGAAGAAGGTGTTCATCACGCTGGCAGAGGTCAGCTTGAAACGCACCGGCACGCCGGCCGGGATGACCAGCTGGTTCACCGTTCCGACGCCCTGGTCGGGGTAGAGGAACAGCCACTTCCAGTCGAGCGCCACCACCTGGATGTCGAGCGGCGGCTGGCTGGAAGCGATCGGCTTGCGCGGATCGAGATGGTAGGAGCCGTAGTAGATCAGCCCGCCAAGGAAGAGGATGGTGAGCGTCGGGATCGACCAGACGATCAGCTCGATGCGGCCCGAATAGGTGAAGCCCGGATCATAGCGGGCGTTGCGGTTGGAGGCGCGGAACATCCAGGCAAACAAAAGCAGCGCCACCAGCGTCGGAATGACGATGACCAGCATGACCGCCAGCGAGTTGAGCAGGATCGTGCGGTTGCCGGCGCCGATCGGGCCTTGCGGGTCGAGCACGCCGCCCGCGCAGCCGGAGAGCGTTGCCATCGCGGTTATCCAGAAGAGCGGGCGGCCTTGCCTTGGTTTACCGAGCGAAAACACTGGAACGGATCATGCGGCGGGAAAATGTCGGCGGGACGCGATGGCCGGCGGCACGGCTCGGCGTTTGAGGAACTCGCCTCGGTCAGGGGCGCGCTCTGCGGCATCTTTCATCTGAAGTCTCCCCGGATGCAGACTTTGAGACACTTCCGCCAGACACCACCCGGCTGCTGGACGGAGCACCTGACTTTGGCAGTTGCCTTTGTCCCGCAGAGGTGGCTTTGCCCGATGACTGGACGGGCTGGGGAAAAGATAGGGCGCGGCTCCGGCCCGACCAGACGCCGTGTCCGCCAGGCGCGCCGGCCGAATATCGCGACCGCTTCGGCCGTCAGAGCCGCTAGGCACCGCTCCGTATTTGGCAGGAATTGGAAGGAGCAGTGCTCCTCTGGCCGATCGGTTCCGCCGAGGTAGTGACAAGGCGCGCGGCGCGTGCATTGTGTTGCGCCGAAACCTGCACCGACCGGGGAGGAAACCTTGTCCGAGCTTGCAACCATCCTGTCCATCCTTGGCGTTTTCCTGCTGGGCGCTATGAGCCCCGGGCCGAGCTTCGTCGTCGTCTCGCGCATCGCGGTGGCCGGCGAGCGCACCGACGGCCTGGCGGCGGCGATCGGCATGGGCATTGGCGGCTTCATCTTCGCCACCATCGCGGTCGCGGGCCTGACCGCGCTGCTCGTCCAGGTCGCCTGGCTCGACATTTTCCTGCGCATTGCCGGCGGCGCCTATCTGTTATGGATCGGCATAAAGATCTGGCGCGGCGCCAACGAGCCGATCGAGATCGCCAACGATGTGTCGGCGCGCGTCGGCTCGTTCTGGCGGGCGCTTCGCCGCGCGCTTCTGGTGCAGCTCGCCAACCCGAAGACCGCGATCTTCTACGCCTCGATGTTCGCGGCCATGCTGCCGGCCTCGCCGCCGCTCTGGATGCTCTTCGTCTTGCCGCCGCTGCTCTTTTTGAACGAGTTCGTCTGGTACGCAGTCGTCGCCTTCGCCTTTTCCTCCAGCAAGCCGCGCTCGGCCTATCTCAGCACCAAGCACTGGATCGACCGCGCCGCCGGCGCAGTCGTCGGCGTGCTCGGCCTGAAGCTGATGTGGGAGGGCATGGCCGCCGCGCGCCGCGGCATCAGCGGATGAGGTGACGCCGGGCGGTGCACCGGCCGGTTGCCGGGCAGGATCGATGACCTAGGTGAAGGGACGGCGCGCTCGCGCTGCCAGCGCGTCAACCCATCCACCATAGGCAGGAAGGAGACCCTGAGCATGGGCGCACCCTCACCGGAACTCTGCAACCTCTGGCTTGCGCGAGCCTTCAACGCACAGGACGTGGAGGCGGCGGCGGCGATGTACCATCCTGACGCCTCGATCGTGCAGGTGGACCAGGTCCATGGCGGCACGACGACCGCACGCGGCGCCGCCGGCATCCGCAAGACGATGTCGGCCTATATCGGCATGAAGCCGCATATGGATGTCGTCACCCATCACACCACCGTGTCGGGCGACTTCGCCATGACCCGCTCGCAATGGCTGATCCGCGGCACCGATGGCGGCGGCAAGCCGATCGAAGTGCATCATCACGGCATGGAGGTGCATCGCAGGCTGCCCGACGGCACATGGGCATTCTTCATCGACCACCCGTTCGGCGCCGATCCCGAGTGGGCCATCGACGCGCCGCCCGCGACCGAATAGCGGCAGGTGGCCCGGCACGCCGCCCACTGGGTTCCACATCGACACAGGAAACCTTCTGAATATTGAGCCGTTGTCGGCCTGATGGCAGAGGGTAAATCCAAACTGAAGCCGGCCGACGGGACCAAAACAGACGGTGCGCAGCGGTCGCGTCGGCGGAAGCCGCGCCCAAAAATGCCGCGCCCTGACGGGCCCGAAAAAAAGCTGCGCTCAGAAAAGCAGGGCGAAGAGGAAGAGAAGGAATCCCCCGCCGAAGCCGCGCCGGAGGCCGTCGGTGAACCCGCGCCGCCGCCCGATGCCGTCGAACCGGACCCGCAGCTGACGCCGCAACAGGCCGAGCAGGCGCGCAAGAGATACCTGCTGAAGCGTTTCTGGATCAGCGGGCGCGGCTACTGGGGCCGGCGCGGCGACAAGCTCGCCTTGCCGTTCACGTTCGGGCTGCTGGTGCTGATCTGCGCCAATGTCGGCTTCCAGTATGGCATCAATGTCTGGAACCGCGCGTTTTTCGACGCCATCGAGCAGCGCGATGTCCACACCGTCTATACGCTCAGCGCCGTCTTCCTGCCTCTGGTCGCCGGCAGCATCAGCCTCGTCGTCGCGCAGGTCTATCTGCGCATGACGATCCAGCGCCGCTGGCGCTCCTGGCTGACCACGGCGGTCATAGCCCGCTGGCTCGCCAACGGCCGCTACTATCAGCTCAACCTTGTGGCCGGCGACCACACGAACCCCGAGGCCCGCATCTCGGAGGATCTGCGCATTGCCACCGAGTCGCCCGTCGATTTCATTGCCGGTGTCCTTTCCGCCTTCCTGGCGGCCTCGACCTTCATCGTCGTGCTGTGGACGATCGGCGGCGCGCTCACCTTGCCGCTCGACGGCGAGAGCCTCACCATTCCCGGCTTCCTCGTCATCACGGCCGTGATCTATGCGGCCATCACTTCGACCTCGATGGTGGTGATCGGCCGCCATTTCGTGCAGCTTTCCGAGGAGAAGAACCAGACGGAAGCCGAATTCCGCTACGTGCTGACGCGCGTGCGCGAAAACGGCGAGAGCATCGCCCTGCTCGGCGGCGAGGAGGAGGAGCGCAGCGGCATCGACAATACTTTCGGCCAGGTGCTGAGGCGATGGGCGCTGCTGACCGGACAGCACATGCGCACGGCGCTGGTCTCGCAAGGGTCGAGCCTGTTCGCGCCGGTGGTGCCGGTGCTGCTCTGCGCGCCGAAATTCCTCGAAGGCTCGATGTCGCTCGGCGAGGTGATGCAGGCGGCCTCCGCCTTCGCCATCGTGCAGGCCGCGTTCGGCTGGCTGGTCGACAATTATCCGCGTCTCGCCGACTGGAACGCGTCGGCCCGCCGCATCGCCTCGCTGATGATGTCGCTCGACGGGCTGGAGCGCGCCGAAGAGAGCGAGGCCTTCGGCCGCATCAGGCACGGCAAGACGGAAAACGGCGCGATGCTTTCGCTCGACGACCTCTCTGTGACGCTCAATGACGGCACCGGCGTGGTCAAGGAAACCGAGGTCGAGATCGAGCCGGGCGAGCGGGTGCTGGTGGCCGGCGAATCCGGCACCGGCAAGTCGACGCTGGTTCGGGCGATCGCGGGGCTGTGGCCATGGGGCGGCGGCAGCGTCAATTTCCACGCCGGCCGGCGGCTGTTCATGCTGCCGCAGCGCCCCTACATCCCCACCGGCTCGCTGCGCCGCGCGGTCGCCTATCCCGCCGCCGCCGACAACTGGACGATCAAGAAGATCAACGCCGCCCTCGACAAGGTGGGCCTCGACTACCTGAAGGACCGGCTCAAGGAAGAGGCGCCCTGGGACCAGACGCTCTCCGGCGGCGAAAAGCAGCGCCTCGCCTTCGCGCGCCTGCTTCTGCACTGCCCCGACATCGTCGTGCTGGACGAAGCGACCTCGGCGCTCGACGAGAAGAGCCAGGACAGGATGATGGAGACGGTGATCCGCGCATTGCCGAAGGTCACCATCATCAGCGTGGCGCACCGCGCCGAGCTGGAAGCCTTTCACAGCCGCAAGATCACGCTGGAGCGGCGCGAGGGCGGGGCGAAGCTGGTCAGCGATGTCGAGCTCATGCCGAAGAAGCGGAGGCGCAACGTGTTCCAGCGCGCCTTGTGGGGAAGCGGGAGGCGGAACGGAGCGCGGCGTGGCGACACAGGCTAGCCTGTCCGATCCCTCGGGCATCAAGGCAGTGGCCGGCGCCTGTTGCCTGTTGAGCCGGCGCGTTTTTGCCGCTTTACTGGAAGCCCTCGAAAGGGGGTCATGTTGAAGGGCGTCGCAGTCCTGACCGAGGGAAGAAGCGGTTCGAGCTGGCTGGGAAGCCTCACGAATGCGACGGGCACCATGGGCTGTTCGGGCGAATGGCTCAAGTCGGCCTATTTGGGCCTGGAGCCTCGCAGCTACGATGTTCTTGAAGACGTGGTCATCAAGGAATCCTCGACCGAAAACGGCCGCTTCGCCATAAAAGTGTTTCCGCGCCATCTGATCTGGTCGAAGGGCAAATGCGGCAAGGATTTCCTGTTCGAGGTCAGAAGGACTAACGATCTCGGCTTCATCCTGCTTGAACGCCGCGATCGTCTTCGCCAAGCCATTTCCTTCTACCGCGCCAGCGCTTCGCTCTTGTGGACGAGCCGGCACGAGGGGGCCGGAACTCCTGTGCCCTACAGCTTTGCCGGTATCAGCCGGGCCTTCTTCCAGATCGAGCAGAGCTACGCGTTCTGGCGGGCCTACCTGAGCCTTTCGCAACTGCCCTATCGGCGGTTCGTCTACGAGGATCTCCAGCCGGACCCGCGGCCTTACGTCGAAGCTGTCGCCGAGATGCTGGATGTTCCGGTTCCGGCAACGGTGGCGGTCTCCCAATACACCGTGCAGCGGGACGACCTCACCGAGGATTGGGTAGAGCGCTTTCGGCGGGAAGCCGCGGAGAAAGGCGCCATCGAGGCGATCGAGGATGCGCCGGTACCGCGCACGCTCGACAATCTGGCCCGTTTTGCAACCAAGCGGCCGCTCAGCAGACGGCGGTTTTGACGGCCGCCGGGGCAAGATCGCCCTGTTCGCCAGCCTCGTACTTCAAGACGATCCGCGAGCTGCGGCCACGACGGGCACGGTGCCGGCCGGCGCCCGGCGAGTCACGGCCGATCGATGGCGGCTAAGTTGAAAGGAGACAGTCCCTACGCCTTTTGCGGTGCTTGGCGTGGCCGTGAGCGCTTTTCTATCATCGGTGCTTTGGTGCGGCATCCAGCCGCCCACTTCGTGGAGAATGAATAGCGGCAAGGGTCGCGCAGCCGGCGAGGTTCAGTGATGAATCAGGTGCAAAGTACCCAGTCAACTTGCCTCCATCGTGACTTCACTTCCCTCAAACGACGGTTTTTGATTCTGCTTCCTGGAATGCGCGGCCGGGGCGCCATGCTATGCCTCGTATGCCTCGTTCTGCTGCCGGGATTTCCGGCGAGGGCGCAGTCGACGACCGACGACAAGCTAGGCCCGGGAGACAGGATCGAACTGCGCGTCTGGCGCTGGACTGCCCTGCGCGACGGCGCCGTGGAAGGATTGCAGCTCAACCGGAGTTTCAGCATCGACGCGACCGGCACGCTCGATCTTCCGAACATCGGCGGCATCGCAGCCGCGGGCTTGCGCGCCGACGAGCTGGCAAGGCTGATTGCCGATCGACTGCAAGCCAGGAGCGGCGGATCCGAGCGGCCGGATACGACTGTCCAACGCATAGGCGGCCAACCGGCCACGGAAACGACGGCTTCCGTCGAGCCCACCGGCGACAAGGCAGCGCCCGAACCGTCGGCGGTGGCCGACATCAACGGCAATGCGTCGGCCCCGGAGCGCGCCGACATCGAGAACGGACCGGGCGCGGCAACGGTGAGCGAGCCCCCGATATCCGGGGAACTGGCCCTGAAGGCGGCGCAGGCACCGAGGCAAGCCGCGCAAACCTTGCCCGGCGGGCATGAGGAGGAGACCTTGCGCCGCGAATTGGCGGCGGCACGAGCGGCGCTGGACGTCATGCAGCGCGGCGCGCGCGACGCAAGTGCGCAGGCACGCGCGGTGGCTGACACGGCGGCCAGGCAGGGACAGGCCCTGAAAGAGCAACGGCAAACGGCCGATGCGCAGGCGCGCGACCTGGAGGCGGCGCGGCACGTCATCGAAGGCTTCAAGACCAGGGCCATCATCTGGGACAACCAGAAGGCCGCGATGCTTAAGGCGCGGCATGCGGCGGACGCTTCCCGGGCTGCGGTCGACCAGGCGCTTGCCGAGGAGCGGCACAAGGTCGAGCTCCTGGAACAGGAACTCGCTGCGTCCCGCCAAACCATCGACGCTCTCGAGACGCGCGCGGATGAGGCCGCGGCCGGGCAGGCCGGCGCCATGAAGGACCGGCAGGTGGCCAAGGCAGCAGCGAAGCAGGCCGGCGACGCGCTGGCGCTGGAACGCCAGCGGGCGGACGCCGCCGCGCATGATCTCGACGCCATGCGCAGGGAACGCGACGCTTCGCAGCGGGCCGCGGCGGCGTTGAGCGCCGCGCTCGAGCAGGAGCGTGAAAGGTCGATCGGCCTGGCCCGCGGCCTGAGCGCGGCGCGAGGGGCGATCGACATCTTCAAGGAGCGTGCCCGCACGATGAGCATGAAGCGCGCGCCGAAAGCCCTGATCTCGCCGAGCCCACTTGCAACTGTGTCGGGGCGCTCCGCGCGCAAGCAGGTTCAGAAGCCGCCCCAGCTCGATCGGGCGGCCTCTGATGTGGTGGCGACCATAGCTCTTCCCGCCGCATTGCTTCCGACGCGGCCACCGAAGCTCGACCCTCGCTGGTGAAGCATGCGCGCCGAAATCCATGCCGCAGGAGGAGTAGACCCATGAAAAACTACCTCGCAGCCGCGCTGGCGATCGGGATCACGACCGGGCCTGCCGCGGCTCTTGACGTTGGCGGCAAGGTCGGCGGTCTCGGGGTGAGCGCTGGAGTGAGCGCCGGTTCCGGCGGCGTCTCGGTGGGAGTGGGCGCGAGCGTCGATGGCGTCGGCGGGGCAAATGTCGGGACATCGGTCGGCACCGACGGATCGCTCGGCGCCGGCGTCAGCACCAGCGGCAATCTGAGTGGCGTGTCGGCCGGCGTCGGTGTCGATACGGGCGGAGGCGTGTCGGCCGGCGTCGGTGTCGATACGGGCGGAGGCGTGTCGGCTGGCGCCGGTGTCGACACAGGCGGAGGCGTCTCGACGGGTGTCGCTGCCGGCGACGATCCTTCCGCCGGATCGGCCGCGACCTCTCCCCGCAGCACCGCCGCGGTCACGCCGGTCACTGCCTTGGCCAAGACCACGCAGCAACCCGTCGCTCTGCCGCCCGTGCTGAGGCCCACGAAAATCGCCAGCGGCGACCTGCGGCGGATCGCCAAGGGCTATCCCTTTGTGTTCCTGTCGCCGCTGAAAACGATACCCGGCACGCCGGCCGCCGTGGTGCGCGCTTGCCGCGCGGCGATCACGGCTTCCGCCAAGCCCCTTGGCGCCGTGCATGTATACGTGGCCAGCGCCGGCCTCGTGCGCCAGCGTCGGGGCGGACTGACGGCGCCGATCGAGGTGCGCATAGACTACGACAGACAAGGCGGCATCGAAGTCCGCCAGGCCAAAGTCGGCTGCCGCCTCGATGCGGCGGGCAAGGTCACCACGGTGATATAGCGCCAGGCCGGCCGCCGGCTCGCGCCGCCATTCCGTCAGCTCGACTATGTCTCGATTGGCCGGCGTCCCGTCTCCGCTTGTGATGCCGTGTCCACCGCACGGCTCTCGATTTTGGCACGTCGGAATGCTGCCGATGTCATCGAGCGGGATGAAGCGACCCTGCGCTCGATGACAACAGATTTATGACAGCGACCTCACTTTATCGCTCAAAAAAAGGTGTCGGAACGTCGGCGTGGTCGATGGGTTCTACCCCCGTCGAACACAGTCCGATAAAGCCGTAACAAAAAACGGAATGGAGTATCTGCCATGCTTACCAAAATCCTTGCAGCCTCAGTTCTCGCCATCGGCCTTGCGACGCCGGTGCTGGCCCAGAATGCGAGCGCCGCCAACGCAGACGCCGGGGCAACTTCGGTGATCCACCACCCAAGGCACCATGCAAGAAAGACAGCGCACAACGCAGGAAAGGCAGTCGTTGATCCAGGCACCACCTCCAGTATCAGCGGCGGTGGGATGAGCTCGGATTATATGAATTCGAATGCCGATCAAAATTGCCCGGCAGGCCCGCAGGGCGCAAGCGCGGACATACCCAACGCAAGCGGCAGGCCGCCGAAGGCGCCGACGACGGTGAATGGCCGCCATTGCGGCCAATAACGGCACTGCGGCAAGCGGGGGCGGCGGGTCCGGCTGCGCCGCCGCGGCCCTCGGGACCTCGCGGCCTCGTCCGAACCTACTTGCGCAAGCGGGAGGAGCGAGGCGCATTTCCTCGCCCCCACAACGTGGGCTACGCTATGCACACATCTTCTGTGATTGACTGATCGACCTGAGGCTTGATTGCCAGGTGGTTCCCCCAATCCGTCGCTGCTTCGCAGCGCCACCTTTCCCCCCTTCGGAGGGAAAGGAAGGGAGCGCTGCTGGACAAGCATTGACGGCAAAAGGCTTGGCGCCTTCCTCTACCCCGTCGATCGGGGGAGAGGTGGCTCGGCGAAGCCGAGACGGAGTGGGGGTCGACCAGCGCTACTTAGACAATCCATGCGCCAAGCTGCCATGCACGCTATCGCCAAAGACCAGCCGCTTGGAACGTGTGCATCCCCTAGACGAAGTGGGGAGAGGTGGCTCGGCGCGCAGCGCCGAGACGGAGCGGGGGCAGCGCCGCCATTTGCGATTATCCACCCCTTCGGCACGACGCACATCGAGAAGTCGCCCCTGCCAAGGCATCCGTGCTTCGGCTAGAATTCCGCCGGGCGCTACACAATCGAAGGGGGAACATCGTGAACGAAGTCAGTCCCGGCCATACCAGTCCAAGGCCGATCGCCGAGATCGCCAGCTATCACGCCCATATCTACTATGGCGGAGAGGCCGAGCGGCGACATGCCGAATGGCTGCGCCTGCGCATCGGCGAGCGTTTCCGCGTGCGCCTCGGCAACTGGCGTGACGAGCCGGTCGGTCCGCACCGGCAGGCCATGTACCAGGTCTCCTTCGCCAACGAGATTTTCGCGACGCTCGTCCCGTGGCTGATGCTGAACCACGGGGGCTTAAGCATCCTCATCCACCCCAACACCACCAACCCCAAGCGCGACCATCTCGTCGACCCGATCTGGATCGGCCGCCCACTGGCGGTGAAGGGCGAGGTGCTCGGCGACGAGGATGAGGCGGAAGAGGCGCTGGAGGTGAATACCGAGCCGACGCTGGGGGCCTGAATTAGGGGCGGTCTTGGGGCCTTGGTCCCGGAATAAATCTGCGACGGAACCGTGCTAGGATACCCGCGCGGCGCGACTTGTCATGCTTCCAGGCGGTCAGGAACGATTGTCATGCTCAATCCGATTTCCATCATGGCCAACCGGCTCGGCGACTATCTGTCGGAACTCTACCTTCAGTATTTCTCGCATCGCAATCCGGAATATGCGAGCTACCTGGGCGGGGCGGCCCGCCTTGTGCTTGAGCGCATCGGCAGTTCGAACGCGCTCTATCACGACATCGAGCATACGCTGATGGTGACGCTCGCCGGCCAGCAGATCATCCGCGGCCGGCTGCTTTCGCAAGCCCTGACCCCCGAGGACTGGCTGCATTACACCTGCGCGCTGCTTGTCCACGACATCGGCATGGTGCATGGCGTGTGCGAGGGCGACACCGACGACAGTTTCGTCATCAACGAGGCCGGCGACCGCTGCACGCCGCCGCGCGGCGCCTCCGACGCGGTGCTTGGGCCCTATCATGTCGACCGCGCCAAGATGTATGTGCGCCAGCGTTTCAAGTCCTCGAAGTTCATCGACGAGGAGCGCATTGTCGCGGCGATCGAGATGACGCGCTTTCCGGTGCCGAAGGATCCGGCCTACCATGTCACCAACACCGAGCCGGCGCTGGTCAGGGCCGCGGACCTGATCGGCCAGCTCGCCGATCCCTTCTACCACCGCAAGCTGACGGCGCTGTTTGCCGAGTTCTCCGAGACCGGCATGGTGGAAAAGCTCGGCTGCCGGACCGCCGCCGATCTCGGCGCCATCTTCACCGATTTCTTCACGCTCGAGGTCGAGCCCTATATCGGCGACGCGCTGCGCTATCTGGAGCTGACGACCGAAGGCAAGCAGTGGATCGCCAACCTCCACAGCAACCTGTTCCAGTCCGGGCATCGCCCGGCCAGGATCGGTCCGTTCCCCGGCGCGTCGCCGCCGGCGAGCCTTTCGGTGGCGACTTAGAGCGGTTCGGCGTTTGATCGAATGGCGACGAGCCCGCCGGCTCGCGTTAGCAGGCCGTGTACCAGATCTCCTTCGCCAACGAGGTTTTCGCGACGCTCGCCCCGTGGCTGATACTGAAACCTCGGCGGCCCGAGCATCCACCCCAACACCACCAACCCCAAGTGCGACCATCTGGTCGACCCGATCTGGATAGGCCGGGCGCTTGAGGTGAACGGCGAGGAGCTTGGCGAGGAGGACGAGGCGGAAGAGGCGCTGGAGGTGAATACGGAGCCGACGCTGGGGGTGTAGGGGGCCTTCGGAAGAGTTCGCCTTTGGCTATTGGCAGGTCGGCTCGAGGCAGAGGCGCCCAAGCGTTGAGGGGCGAAGCGAAGCTCGTTGGAGACGTTTAGCTGATCCGCAAAGGGAGGTGGAGCTTGCTTCGGCGCGCGACGCAAGGGCGCAGTGAATGGCGTTGGCATAGTCGCGGAGATCGAGGGGCGCCGGGCAGCGGTTTGCGGGTGAAAGCATGCGCTTTGGGGAGGGCAAGGGCGGTCGCGGAGTCGAGCTTGGTCTGAATGCGATGAACTAACGGCGTTTAGGGCAATGTTCACAACGACGGTGATTCGGCCTTGCTCGGTCAGTCTCAAAGTGTCATTTTTACATTTGACTACTTCCGGTCAAGACTTCTTTGCAGTAATAAATGCTGCGAATTGGGTGGCAGATTACGTCAGCTCTGCCGACTATAGAGGAACATTGCGTTGAATCTCGTAAACGTAACAGAGATAGCGAAAAGGCTCTGCAGCACGCGTGGTTGGACGGCACCTGAATACATCGATAACGGGGCGTCGGCAGCGGTCTTCAAAGTAGTGACTGCCGATGGCCCTGCAGCTCTCAAGATCTACGATCCTGAGTTCTTCGAAGGGGAGAACGCCCTTATCGAGGCAAAGAGGATCGATCTACAGCGCGAACTGAAAGGCCATGGATCCCCCTTCCTAGTCGAAGTTCTCGATGCAGGCGAACTTAAGGAAGACGGAACTTGGTATCTTCTGATGGAGTTCTGCCCGTGGAAATCGCTCGAAAGGCGACTTGAAGATGTCCCCGACAACAAGGTCCACCACCTTGTAAAGCAACTTGTGCAAGCGGTGAATTTCTTGGATGCCAAAGGCTTAGTTCATCGCGATATAAAACCTGCCAACATTGTGGTATCTGATGATTTCGATCATTTGAAACTTCTGGATTTTGGAGTGGTGCGTCGCATAGCATATGACGAAGGAAATGGAACCGACGGGAATAAGTTCATAGCCACTGCGCAGTACAGCCCACCAGAATTCCTATCAAGAGATGAGGCTCCTGGAGAGACCGGATTTAGAGCAATCAATCTTTACCAGGTCGGGGCAGTGCTGCACGACCTTATTACAAAGGCGCCTATATTCGCGGAAGAAAAGGCTACCAAGAACAAGTTCAAGTTATTCAAGGCGGTAACCGAAAAGCGGCCGCGAGTCGTAAGCGCATCAGTACCTCCACGATTGATTGCCCTTTGTTTGGCCGCACTAGAGAAAGATCCGACGATTCGTGCCGCCGGCGTTCAGCTCGACGATTTCTTGGCTGACGCTGACCATCTAGACGCACTTCGTCGACGAGTTGGCCGGGGTAGACGAGGTGAAGCGGTCGCAGCAAGTCCATCTATAGCGGTTTGGAGCAAAAAGGTCAGGTCTTGGGGCATGGAAGCGGCGAAGCTCGAATCCGACACGTTAGGCGCAGTTACCATGAAAGAACAGAGAGCTTCACAGGGAGTCCGGTGGCAACTCAATTTTGCTTCTGCTGACGTTCCCATCTATTTGGACTTGGCACGAATTGACGATGGCTTGTCTGTGCGGGTCATCAGTGCTCCTGAAACGGAAGGTACCCCTGCCGTGCTGACGATTTATGCCGATGGCCCCGACCTGCCTGAAACTGGCATTCCCGGTGTTTTGGCGGCTCAGTATCTTTATGCACTAGACATCGCGCTAACCGGCCAGGCCACGTCTGCATCGGCATAGGCATAGGCATAGGCATAGGCATAGGCATAGGCATAGGCATAGGGGGAGTATTTCGTGAACGAAACTTGGTGGGTCGATCCGTCACAGTTGGATGATGATCAAAAGGCTATTCTGACTGCCACTGCAGACAGCTCGCTTTTGATCTTAGGTCCGCCCGGATCCGGAAAGACCAACATCCTTATGTTGAGGGCTAACTATGTTCGTCCGATAGGAGCGCGGCAAATGGTTTTGACCTTTACCCGCGCGCTTGCTGAGCACCTGCGGTCAGGCCCGAATGTAGGTCGTGCTGATCAAATTCAGAGGGGAGAGATATCCACCTTCATGGCATGGGCGAGAGCTACGATCCGGAATCATGGTGGGACCTTGCCGGACGACAGCGATAGTTTCGATGAGGAGCGCCGCTCCGTTGTCGATGCGCTTGAGGAAACAGTGGAGCACCAAAGACTTGGTAAGCTTTATGATGTCATTTTCGTTGATGAGGTACAGGATTTCTGGGAGAGCGAACTGCAGCTAATTCATCGGCTTGCTAGTCGCGTCAACTTTGCCGGCGACATACGACAGCGAATTTGGAAAGGAGAGGGTCTCAAAGCCGCAACGGCTATCGCCGATGAGACCATGGAGCTGAGTCGCCACTATCGAATTGGCGAGAAGATATGCGAATATGCTGATCAGATACTGCCTCCCAAGGCTGACCAAGCGCCGCTTCTGGAAGGATGCAACTATCCTGAACGGCTTCGTCCGTCGTCAGTCGAAGCGATTCCGTGCGCAGATGAAAATGAAATGATTCAAAAATGCATTGCGAAGGTGAAGGAGCAGCTTCGCTACATAACGGAAGAGCCTATTGGTGTGATCGGGCCGCTCAACGATTCCTTAGACAGGTTCATGGCGGCCGCCAGTGCCGATCCCTTACTTTCATCAATCACGGTGCGCCAAAAGAGCAACGATTATCACGCTTATAACGATAGCAGCCGTGTTCGTGTTATGACCGTCTATGCGGCAAAAGGGTCGGAATTTCGAGCTGTACATCTCTTCGAAGGAGAGGAGTTCAAGTCGCACAACAGGGAATTGGCCTTCACGGCTGTCACCCGTGCCAAAACAGAAGTGTCCGTCTATCATGTCGGCCCACTTCTCGGTCACATGGTGCCGGCGAGCGGCGAACTGACGACCGACCTATCCACTCTGTTCTGAGATATAACATGCCTGAAACCTTTCGTGGTGGCCATTTCGAGCGCGACGCCCTCCCGGAGGCGATGACGCAGTTTGCGCGCCTGCCAGTGGAGCCGAAGATTTGGGAGCGTTTCGTGCGTCAACGACCTCCCGCTCGCGGTGGGGCAGTTGGGAGTTGGAGTGCCACATTGGGTGACCCATTGGCAGAGGTGTTGGTGGTTCGCGATGAGGACTTCATAGACACTCTGGCGTGGCTCAATTCTTACTTCCCGGCGCTGTCACCCGTAAGTCAATGGTGCCGCATCCTTCCGGAATCCCAAGCTGAACGCATAGCCAGCCGACCTCCGACCGTAACTCTTGGAAGTATGCTGGGTGCATGGGTTGGCGTAGTTCTGGCCGAATGCAGTGTACAAGCTGGGGGAATCCAAAACTTACGAGATGTACCCGGTTCAGCCGCCGCGTCAACCGCCAGCTTTGCGGCCGGACGAGCCGCCGCAGTGTGGAGCAACGACGTCAATTTCGTTGAGCTAGCACGTCGCCACGACGAGCTTTCGCAAAGTCTACGGGAAGGCAGCCGCCCCCTCGCGGCTGATGCTTTAGTCCCTCTGTGGTTTGTGCTGAGCGGGCGCGTCGGCAAAACCATGTACAGCAGCCAACAGGCTCTGGAGCCATTGATCAGTATTCTGTCGCATATAGCTCAGCAATCGGGGGAATTGGAAACGGCCGAACTTGTCGCGAGGACGGCTATGCAAGCTCGAGATTACTTTGACCTGCCAGAACTGACCTTCTGTGCTCAAGGGCCTCAGGTCGAACGGGTTCGAGCGCTTGATCGACTGGCTGAACGTTTGGCATCTGGACCTCGCTCTCCCGCTATCGATGCTCTTCTTGGCCTAGGAGCAAGCTTTGTCGATCCGGGAGTGGCGGTTGCGCCGGAGTTGTTGCGCCGGCACGCCCGTGCATTACCGCTGGCGCCAATCTGGCAAGGTGCATTTGCCGGTGCCATGACACCCCTGCGCGTGATGTCCGATCAAGGGGGGTTAGGTCGTCTCGTTGCAAAGGGCCTCCTCGCAGCTGATGACTTTCAGGGGCGTCCTTCCTGTGACATCGCTTACGAGGAGCTTTCTAGGTGGATCACACCGGGTAGGTCACTCAAGCTCGATGTACGTGGCGCGTCCGCTCGTGTCCTATCCGTTGAATTGGTGTTGGGGGTAACGAGCGCATTTCCTTATGGCCGCAGCGATATCACCTCTCCCAACTTAGCTCTTCCCAAAGCAGAATCGACACGGAACTCGACTGACCGAGTTAGGAACGGACGCAGTCTGCAGGATTTGGACTTTGCGCTGCAAAATCTACAGAAACGCATCGAGCGGCTTGAGGAGCAAGGGGGCAATTTTCAGCGCAGCTTGGCACTTCCGGAACCAAAGGAGAATAGAACTCGTCGAAGTGGGCGAAATGCTCCGGACAAGAAAACGTAGGAGCATGAGCGATTTCCATTGCGCTGCTTTCGCTCCGCCATAGACACTACCTGTCATCCTCGCCAATCCCGGCAGCAGAAAAATCCCCGTCTCTGGCGGTAGTTCCGTCGACCACGTAACATGGTAGATCGCTCCGTCGATCGCCACCGCGATCTCGCAGTCGATCCAGGCTCGATGCCGGATACTGTTCCTCCACTGGCGAACGCCGCCTCGTTGATGCACATTCGAAGGTATGTGCAATCTTTATAATATCACCACCAGCCAAGACGCCATTCGCGAATGGACCCGCGCCATGCGGGACATCATGGGCAACCTTGAACCATCCATTGATATCTATCCCAACACGCCCGGTCCGGTGGTCCGCAATGCCGCCGATGGCCAACGTGAGCTTGCCAATCTCCTGTGGGGAATGCCGTCGCCGCCCGAGCGAGTGAAGGGCAAAGCGGATTACGGAACCACCAACGTTCGCAAGACCAACTACTTCCATTGGCAACAGTATCTCGGGGTCGAGCACCGTTGCGTGGTGCCGGTGACGAGCTTCGCGGAGCCCAGCCCGGTTGACGTGAAAGACCCCGAGACAGGCATCAAGAAGAACTATTGGTTTGCCCTGAGCGAGGATCGCCCGTTGTTCTTTTTTGCCGGGCTTTGGACGGCTTGGCACGGCATGCGAAAAGCGAAGGCTGATCCGGCCGACCACGAAGTCTACGGATTTCTGACTACCGAACCCAATGCCCTCATAGCGCCGATCCATGAGAAGGCCATGCCGGTGATCCTCACCACGCGGGAAGAGGTTGAGGCTTGGCTCACAGTTCCGTGGTCGGAAGCGCGGCACATGCAGCGGCCAGCCCCGGACGATGCCCTGGTGATTGTCGAGAAGCCCGCCACGCAGATCAAGTTTCCGCAGCATATCTCCACACAAGGCTCGTTATTTTAGACTGTAGGCTTAAAATCCGCCGTTGGAAGTGGTATTGTCTCTTTCTGCTGGGATCGGCGGCGCGGGGAGGTTAAATTGAGTAGCGGGGACGGTGAAGGTTATGCGGGAAAGCTGAAACAATTTTCGTATTTCGAGTTTGTGCAATTTGCGATTTCTGTAGGTTTCTTGCTAATACTTATCAAGTTGGGACATGACGATAAAGATGCCCAATACGATGTCATGTTTCTGACACTCTTGTCTTTGGCATGCGGTTCGTTTTTTGTATTTTTGCCGGTTTCAGCATCGCTTGATTTGCGCTGGCTAAAGGCTACTGGTGGGGCGGCGATATTTGGGGCGATTATGTGGATAACGGTTCCCAATGCGCAAAAGCACAATGAGGCTCACGCCCCTCTTTTGCAGACTAAACAGGACCTAGAGCAGAAACTGCTAGACGCCAACAAAAGCATTGATGCTCTTAACATTCAAAATGGCAAGCTCATAAGCGACCTGAAAGATGCTAACGAGCGAGCAAACAAGCTGCAGACGGACTCAATAGCGAAGCTTGGCGACGCGGATGCCTGTCTGGCTCAGAAGGCATTGTTTAAGGGATATTTTACGAATATTTCCAATAGGTTGAATGATGTAAAATCGTCAACTAACACCGGAATTGAACTGTCCCGAGCGGCTGCGAGCAATACGAGCGATGTTGCGACTTGCACGCTGCGTGGTTCGCAGGCGGCTTCTTCTCTAAAGGTGGCGGACGACAACATCCAAATTATTGAGCAGACTGTTGCCGCAGCCCTGGGAGCCGCAGGGCAATAGGATACAAAACTAAAGATCGTCACGCCAGATCACCCGCCGCACCATGCGAACCTCCACAAGTCGCCTTATGCGTATCTTCACGCCTTGGACGGCGCTGGGCAGCAGAATGTCCACATCGAACTCTCGCCGCCCGCATCGTTCGCACCGCATGCGCCGCTCGACGTCCCAGAACGGAATGTCCCCCATCAGCTTGAGGAGGTCGCCCGGCAGGTAGTAGCGCGTGATGTTGCAGTTGATGCACCGGACGCGAACGAACTGCCCGATCTCATGGGCGCGGCTTAACGTCTGGACAAAGCGTCTGCTTCTGCTACTCGGTTCCGGCATGAGATACGGATAGGAACCCATTCCTTGCCGAGTCAATTCGACCTTGACAATTTTGTTCCTCTTTTGTTCACTGCGAGCTTCCAGCATCAGGAGTGTCGGAAATGGACCACATTGTCAGGCTCGACAGCCGCCAAGAGGCCGCGCTTCAGGCCACGGCCGACAAGTTCATTGCCCTTCACAAGGGAGATCCCGTGAAGGCGCTCAAGGAAATGATCGTGCTCAACGGGCACCTCCAACAGCAGCTCGATGCGCTGTCGGGGTCGAGGCAGAAGCCGTTGGAAAGACTGGGAAATGCTGGTTTTGGATAAGCCACGGGTTAAGGCCGGGGATAAGCCCCATAATCCATAAGCCAGAATCCAAATTCCAAACAGAAAGCTGTCGCTTTCTCTTTGGACAAACCGGGGAAGCGCGAAGGCAAAAAATGGTAGCAGCGCGAGGACACGCCATGCAGCGAGGCGGAAAGAGCCAGCCGGTTCAGCTGTCGTGGTCACCACCGAGCAGGCGAGGGAGGTCCCGCCTCACCCCCCCGCCAGCCGCGGCAGCAGAAAAATCTCCGCTCCCTGCGGCAGTTCCTTACTCCACGTATCGCGATAAATCGTCCCGTCGATCGAAACCGCTATCCCACGATCGATCAGCGGTTCGAGGCCGGGATACTGTTCCGCGAGCTTGCGGAACAGCTCCCTGATGTCCTTGGCCTCGACCTCGACCTTGCTCTGGCCTCCGGCGAGCGCGCCTAGCGATCCCCAGAGCGTGACTTCGACCATTATCCCCAGATCCTCATCGGGATGGTGATGCCAGCTGAAAACCGCTTCGCGCTTTTCGGCATTAGCCCTCCCGTTCGGCCTCCAGCGCCGCAAGAATCCGCGGTGGCGACATCGGGATGTGGCTCATGCGCACGCCGACTGCGTTCGACACCGCATTGGCGATCGCCGCCAGCGGCGGCACGATCGAGGTCTCGCCGACGCCGCGCACCCCATAGGGGTGGTTGGGGTTGGGGATCTCCAGGATCTGCGTGTCGATCATCGGCAGGTCCGAGCACACCGGGATGCGGTAGTCGAGGAACCCCGGGTTCTGCAGCCGCCCGTCCTTGCCGTAGATATACTCCTCGTTGAGCGCCCAGCCGATGCCTTGCGCCGCACCCCCCTGGTACTGGCCCTCGACATAGGTCGGGTGCACCGCCTTGCCGGCGTCCTGCACCACCGTGTAGCGGATCACCCTGGTCGAGCCAGTCTCGGGGTCGACCTCGACGTCGCAGATATGGGTGGCGAAGGAGACGCCCGCGCCGTCGGCGACGAGCTCGCTATGGCCGGCGATCGGCCCGCCGGTCTTGCCGGACTGCGCCGCGATCTCCTTCAGCGACAGTTTTCCGAGATTGCCGTGCTTCTCGCCCTTGGCGACGGCGTGGCCGGCTTCCCAGGCGACGTCGTCGACCGAAATGTCCCACATCTGCGCCGCGCGCTCGCGCAGCACCTTGATCGCGTTGCGGGCGGCCGAGATGGTCGCCATCGAGGAGGAGAAGGTGCCGCGGCTGCCGTCGGTCATGTCGTTGTAACCGAGGGAAGAGGTGTCGGCGACGATCGCCTTGACATGGGCGTAGTCGATGCCGAGTTCCTCCGCCGCGACCAGCGACAGCGAGGCGCGGGAACCGCCCACGTCCACCGTGCCGACGGCCAAGGAGACCGAGCCGTCCATGCCGATGTTCAAGTCGGTGCAGGTCTGGCCGCCGAAGTTGAACCAGAAGCCGCAGGCCATGCCGCGCCCCTGGTTTGCTTTCAGCGGCGCCTTCATGTGCGGGTGGTTCTTCACCGCCTCCAGCGTCGGGCCGATGCCGATCGGGCCGTAGACCGGTCCGTAGGAGGCGCGGGTACCTTCCTGCGCCGCGTTCTTGATGCGGAACTCGACCGGATCCATGCCGATCTCCTTGGCGAGCTCGTCGACCGCGCTTTCCACCGCGAACGCCGCCATCGGCGCCGAGGGCGCGCGATAGGCCGCGGTCTTCGGCCGGTTGACCAGCACCTCGTAACCGACCGTCTTGACGTTCTCGAGCTTGTAGCAGGCGAAGGCCGTCATGGCGCCGATCTCCGCCCACATGCCGGCATAGGGGCCGCAGCTATAGCGCAGCGTCGCTTCGGCAGCGGTGATGGTGCCGTCCTTCCTGGCGCCTATTCTGACGTCGATCGAGGTGGCGCTGGTCGGGCCTGAGGCGCGGAACACCTCGTCGCGGGTCATCACCAGCTTCACCGGCCGGCCGGCCTTGCGCGACAGCGCGAGCGCCACCGGCTCGGCCCAGACATGCGTCTTGCCGCCGAAGCCGCCGCCGATCTCGGAGGAGGTGACGCGCAGCTTCGAGGCCTCCAGCCCGAGCAGCTGGGCGCAGTGCTGGCGGTAGACGAAATGGCCCTGCGTGCAGACCCACAGGTCCGCCGTGCCGTCCGCGTTGACGCTCGCCACGCAGGCATGCGGCTCGATATAGCCTTGGTGCGTCTGCTCGGTCTTGAAGGAGCGCTCGACGACGAAATCGGCCTGGGCGAAGCCCTGATGGACGTCGCCATGGCCGTATTGCGTGCGCTTGGAGACGTTGGAGGGCTTGACCGGCTTTTCTTCCAGCCCCTCGGTGAAGATGGCGTCGTTGATCAGCGGCGCGTGGTGGTTCATCGCCTCGTCGACATCGGTCACATGCGGCAGCACCTCATAGTCGACCTCGATCAGCTTCAGCGCCTGCCTGGCGGTGCGGGCGTCGATCGCGGCGACCGCGGCCACCGCATGGCCGTCATAGAGCGCCTTGGTGCGCGCCATGCAGTTGTCGAGGATGTCGAACATGGCGGCATCGCCGTCGGTCAGGTCGGGCAGGTCTTTCGCGGTGATCACCGCCTTCACGCCGGCGAGCTTTTCCGCCTTCGAGGTGTCGATCTTCCTGATGACCGCATGGGCGTGCGGGCTGCGCAGCACGCGGCCGACAAGCTGCCCGGCCATGTTGAAGTCGGCGCCGTAGCGGGCGCGTCCCGTCACCTTGTCGACGCCGTCGGGGCGGATCGGGCGCGTGCCGACGGAAGCGAATTTTCGGCCTGAAAAGCGCGGATCGAAATTCATGGCTTACGCTCCCTTCATCACGTTTGCCGCATCCTGGACGGCGCGCACGATCTTGTCATAGCCGGTGCAGCGGCAGAGGTTCCCGGCGAGGCCGAAGCGGATTTCCTCCTCGGTCGGGGAGGGGTTCTTCGCCAAAAGGTCCTTCGCCGCAATCAGGAAACCTGGCGTGCAGATGCCGCATTGCAATGCCGCATGCTCCAGGAATTTCTGCTGCAGCGGATGCAGCTGGTCGCCATGCGCCATGCCCTCGATGGTCTCGATCTGGCGACCTTCGGCTTCCGCGCCCAGCACCAGGCAGGAGCAGACCAGCCGGTCGTCGACGATGACGCTGCAGGCGCCGCAGTCGCCGGTGCCGCAGCCTTCCTTGGCGCCGGTGAGCCCCAGCCGGTCGCGCAGCACTTCGAGCAGCGTCTCGTCGGGCTGGCACAGATACTCGACATGATCGCCGTTGATTGTCGTTGAAACCGCTACACCGGCCATCACTTGCCTCCTGCACGCTTGTAGGCGAGCTCTGCGACCCGTTTGGCCAGCACGCCCGCAACTTTCCGTCTGAATTCGATGGTGCCGCGCTTGTCGTCGATGGGACGGCAGGCGCCCGAGCACACCTTGGCGAGCCGCTCCAGCGTCGCCTCGTCCGGCTTCCTGCCGATGAGGACTTCCGCGGCCTCCTCGACCAGCAGCACCGTGGGTGCGGCGGCGCCCAGCGCCACGCGGGCCGATTTGATGATGCCTTGCTCATCGATGGTCAGGTTCACGCCGGCGCTCACCACTGCGATGTCCATCTCGGTCCGCGGAATGAAGCGCTGATAGGCGTCGCCGGAATGCGGCGCGCGCTTGTCGAGCAGGATCGCCTCGATGATCTCGCCCTTGGCGAGCGAGGTGCGGCCAGGCCCGGTCGGCACGCTCTCGACGGCAATGGTGCGCTTGCCCGAAGGCCCGGCCACCACGGCCTTGGCGCCGGCAGCCACCAGCGCCGGCACGCTGTCGGCGGCGGGCGAGGCATTGCACAGATTGCCGACGATGGTGCAGCGTCCCTGCACCTGCTTCGAGCCGATCAGCTTGGCGGCTTCGACGACGCCGGGCCATGCCTTCTTCAGCGCCGAGTTCTCGCCCAGCACCGCGCAGGGCACCGCTGCGCCGATCCTGAAACCGTCGGCCGTTTCGGTAATGTCGCTCAAGCCGGCGATCGCCTTGATGTCGACGATCAGCTCGGGCTCGACAAAGCCGCCCTTCATCCTGACCAGCAGGTCGCTGCCCCCGGCAAGGATTGCGGCCGGGCCGGCCGCGCCGGCCAAAAGGCCCACGGCATCTTCCATTGATTGCGGACGTATGTAGCGCATCGTCTCCCCTTGGTGGTCATGATCAGATCGACCGTTATAAAGGCTCTCCTTATAATGACCATCCGCTTCCTGCGTTGCACCATCGAAGTCAGGCGGGTTGGCCCTAATCCTTGCCTCGGATTTTGGTCCAGCGCGCTGGGTGTTCCTTAGCATAGACATTTAGACCGGTGCCTGCATTGGCAGAGCGCATGCCTTGGCGATTGGCCGAAATGCCTATCCTTCGTCATCCTCGGGCGGAGCGGGAAGCGAAGCGTACCGCGTAGACCCGAGGATCCATACCGTGACTTCAGAGCGCTGCAGCGATGCAGAATTCTGCTCCGCTTGCCCCCTTCGATCAAGGTAACGGCATGGATCCCAGGGTCTCCGCGACGGAGCTTCGCTCCTGCTTCGCCCTGGGATGACGAGGTTGGGGGCTCGCAACGAGCCGGCCAAGCCCGACGCAGCCATGCAGCGGCACGGCGGCGGTGCTGCGCTGCCCGGTTCGAAGCCGGGATTCAGGCCGCTTGCATACGCGCCCGCACCAGCGTCGCGGCGGCGTGACCGGCGGCCGTGATATAGTCGGGATCGTGGTGGATCAGCATGCTGGAAAAGGCGCCGTCCATCAGAAGTACGATCTCGCGTGCCAGCATCTTCGGCTCGCGCACGCCATGGCTCGAAAGCTCGCCCGCCAGCCATCTCTCGAAATTGCTCTTGTGCCGGGAGCCGGCCTTCACCGCCGGGTGGCCGGGCATCGCGGCGAGCTCGGCGGCCGTGCGCAAGAAGCCGCAGCCCTTCCATTTGACGTGCCGCGCCACACGCGCCAGGTGGGTGAAGATCGCCGTGACCTTCTTGTCCGCGCCGCCTTCCGCGGCCTCGAACCAGCCGGCCATCTGCTTGAGGTTCGGCTGGTCGCGGCTGTCGAGATAGGCCGTGATCAGCTCGTCCTTGCTCTTGAAATGGTAGTAGAGCGTGCGCTTGGTCAGCCCCGCCTTTTCCGCCACAGCGTCGACGCTGACGCGGCCGATGCCTTCGGCATAGAAGAGTTTCGCCGCCGCGTCGACGAGGCGCTTTCTGGTCGGATTGGCCTTTTCGCTCATCCGCGAAGTATACCGACCAGTGAATATACAAACAAGAGAAAGCTGATCCCTTTGCGGCCGCCAGCCTGCTTGCGACGGTTCATCGATGCATGTCGCCCGGCCAAGCGAGGCGCGGCGCGCCGCGCTCGCGTTGGACCGGGCGGCGGATCAAGGCGAGACCTCGACATGACCCTTCATGTTGGGGTGGAAGCGGCAGAAATAGTCGACCGCTCGCGGCTGCTTGAGCGTGACCTTCCCCTTCGACTTCGGCGGGATCATCACGTCCCAATCGCCCGTCACCGTCGCGGTGTGGGCGATCACGTCCTTGTTCGTCCACTCGATCGTGTCGCCCACCTTGGCCTTAACGCTCGCCGGCGAGAAGACCAGCTTGTCGATCGTCACCTCGATGGTGGCGGCGAGCGCCGGCGAAGCGACGAGCGCCAGCGCGACCGAGAGTGGCAGAAAACTCGTTTTCATTTCAGCGCGCCGGCGACATGTTCGGCATGCTGCTCATGCCCTTGGAAGATCTTGAGCCCGGTTTCGAGCAGGCTCTTCAGCTCGGCATTGCTGGCCGAGGGGATGAGCAGTGTTTCGAGCGCGCTGTCGACCTGCTTGTGATAGGCAACCTCGTTCTCGATATAGGCCTTGTCGAAGGCCGCGCCCTTGAGCTTGGCGAGCTTCGCGCGCTCCTCTTTCGCCGCCTTCACCAGCGCCTGGCTGGTGGCGTTGTCTTGCGGTGTGACCTTCAGCTTCTTCACCAGATCGAGCGCCTGTTTGTTCACCGCCTCATGGTCGCGCTCCATGTCCTTGGCGAAGTCGACCACTTCCTTGGTCCTCGATTTCTTGATCGCCTGTTTTGCGGCCTCGATGTCGATCGTGCCGGCCGTGTAGGCGATATGCGCGATCTGCGGGTCGGTTGGCTTCTCGGCGGCCTGCGCATAAGGCGCGGCGCTTACGAGGAGGAAGGCGGCGAGAGCTGCGGTCGGTCGGATAAACATGGCATCTCCTTCGCCCGGCACATCGGCAGCGGGCTTCATCTGGGGGTTGACGGAGATTGGATGCGGAGAGGAGCGAAACGTTCCCGGGAAAAGCGCGGGACGTCTCGAAACGAAACGATGTCGGGCGGCTCTTTAACGACACACGCTGGAGGTCGGCCGAAACGCCCCTCACTTCGTCATTCTGGGGCGGAGCAAGGAGCGAAGCGACGCAGCGCAGACCCCAGAATCCATGCCGTGACGCCTGAGCGCTGCAGCGGTGCAGAATTATACTATCGACGATCAGGCCCGGCCTCAATTCTCGGCCGTCGCATCCCCGGTCGACGTAACGGCATGGATCCTCGGGTCTGCGCGTCCGCTTCGCTGCCGCTACGCCCGAGGATGACGAACTCAATCGCCGAATCCCAGCCTCTTCATCACCGCTGCCGTCAGCCTGTCGCAGCGCCGGCCGGCGAACGGGAAGGCGTCGAGCAGCACCGGGCCGATCTCGTCGTCCAGCGCCTTGCGCACCAGGCTACGCGCCCGGTGCAGCCTGGTCTTCACCGTCTCCGGCCGGATGCCCAGCACCTCCGCCGTCTCCTCGATGCTCAGCCCCTCGATGACGCGGGCGACGAAGACGCTGCGATAGACATCGGGAAGGCTGTCTGTCGCCCGTTCGACGAGCCCGAGGATCTGTCGCTGCGCCATCGTCCGCTCCGGATCATCACTTGGGTTCAAACCACTCTGATTCAGGGGAAACCGGATGATCTGCGCCTCCGGGTTTTCAGGCATCACCACGACATGCTTTCGCTTGCGCAACCGGCCGAGCGCCTCGTTGATGACGATTCGCGACAGCCAGGTGGAGAGCGAGGCATCGCCGCGAAACGTATCGAGGCCGGCGAAGGCGCGCATATAGGCTTCCTGCACGATGTCCTCGGCCTCGGCGTCGTTGCGCACCACGCCGCGTGCGATGCGGTAGAGCCGCTGGTTGTGCGTCTTGATGATTGCGCGGAAGGCTCCCGCCTCGCGCGCAAGCGCCCGGCGCACCAGCGCCATATCGCTGGCGATAGCGTCCGCCGCCGAAATCGCGGCGGCCTGCAGTGCGGACTTTCTCATCGCGCCCCTATCTCCCGACAGGCGTTGCATCCGACAATTGGACGCGGTTGCCGGCAAAAGGTTCCCGGGTTTCCGGACCCGTCAGGCGCTATGCTACAGCTTTCAGCGGCGGCCTGTCTGCAGCCTGCACGCGCGCGGCGGCGGCCAGCAGGTCGGTCTGCGTGATCAGGCCGAGAATATGCCGCCCCGCGTCCACGATCACCACCGCATGGCTGTGCCCGTCCGTCAGCACCGGCAGCAGGCTCATCGCCGGCGTGTCGGGCGAGGCGGTGCCGGCCTTCGACATCACGCCCTTCACCGTGTCGGTCGCTCTCGTCAGCTCGCGTAGGCCGACGGCGCCGACGAGCTTCGCCTCGGCGTCGACCACCGGCAAGGTGCGGATGTTGTGGTCGAGAAGTTGCTTGCGCGCCTCGTCGGCGGTGGCGTTCTCCGGCACCGAGATCACGTCGCGGGACATGATGTCTTTGCAAAGCAGCGTGCGGTGCGAACGCACCATCGCCTGCAGCTCGACCTGGCGCAGCAGCCTTTCGACGTCGTCGCGGTCGATGTCGAAGGTCTCGTCGAGCGCCGCAAGGGCGGCATCGACATCCTCGGGTCGGAAGCCGACGCGCTCCGCCGGCGGCCGGTCGGCGGTGCCGTGGCTGTTGGCCACTGGCACGTGCACATGCGGATAGTTGCGCCGCGACAGCTTGTGGAACAGGAAACCCAGCGTCACCAGGATGACAGAGTTCAGCGCCACCGGCACGAAGGGAAACAGGAAGCCGGCGGCGGCCACGGCCGGCCCGCCGAGCACGCCGGTCAGCGCCGCGGCGCCGCCCGGCGGATGCAGCGATCGCGTGAACGACATGGCGGCAATGGCGAGCGCCACGGCGAGGCCGGAGGCGATCACCGGGTTGTGCACGAAATGCGCCACGGTCACGCCGACCAGCGCCGAGATCGTGTTGCCGCCGATGATCGACCAGGGCTGCGCCAGCGGGCTCGACGGCACAGCAAACAACAGCACGGCGGATGCGCCCATTGGCGCCACCAGCATCGCCACATGCGGGCCGCTGCCCATGGCGAGCCCGCTGATCACACCGGTCAATGCGATGCCGATGGTGGCGCCGATGCAGGCGGTGAGCCGTTCGCGAAGCGTGGCGCCGGCAAGGATCGGA
Source organism: Mesorhizobium sp. WSM4906 (assembly GCF_029674625.1). Classification (NCBI taxonomy): domain Bacteria; kingdom Pseudomonadati; phylum Pseudomonadota; class Alphaproteobacteria; order Hyphomicrobiales; family Phyllobacteriaceae; genus Mesorhizobium; species Mesorhizobium sp. WSM4906. The sequence continues at coordinate 4,940,257 of NZ_CP121355.1, read as the reverse complement.
ACGAAGAGGCGGAACGCCATGGCGGGTCCTGGGAAGAGTGGTGATTTTTGCGGTCGCCCGCAATGCCGCCGAAGCCACGGATTTGGAAGCCAAACCAATCCGCGAATTCGCGACCGAGGAAAATATTATTGCGCGATGAGGCGCGTGCGGCATGCCGTCAGCGGCCTCCGCTTTCTCAATTACGCCAAGGCGTTGAGGGCGTTTGCGGACTCAATTGATGAGCGCCCGCCCGGTTACTCAGGCTTCGGCCGCCGCTTTCAGGCCGCGCTGGATGTCGGCCTTGAGGTCCTCGACATCTTCCAGCCCGATCTGCAGGCGGATCAGCGGCCCGGCATAGGAGCCCTTGGCGATGGTACGGTCGCCGAGGAAGACCGGCACGGCAAGGCTTTCATAGCCGCCCCAGGAATAGCCGAGGCCGAATATCTTCAGCGCGTCGAGGAAGGCGTGCTGCTGTTTTTGCCCACCGCCGTTGAGTACGATCGAGAAGATACCGCTCGAGCCGCAGAAGTCGCGCTTCCAGAGCGCGTGGTCGGGGTGGCTCGGCAGCGCCGGATGCAGAACCTCAGCCACGCCCGGCTGCTCTTCCAGCCAGCGCGCGATATCGAGCGCGCTCTTCTGGTGATGCTCGAGCCTCACCCCCATGGTGCGCAGGCCGCGCAGCACCTGGTAGACGTCGTCCGGGCCGGAGCAGCAACCCAGCGTGCAGAAGCCCTCATAGAGCTTCTTCCAGCAGGCCTCGTTGGCCGACACCGTGCCGAGCAGCACGTCCGAATGGCCGGCCGGATATTTGGTCGCAGCATGGATGGAGATGTCGACGCCGTGATCGAGCGGCTTGAAATAAAGCGGCGTCGCCCAGGTATTGTCCATCATGACGATCGCGCCGGCGGCGTGCGCCGCCTTGGCGATCGCCGGAATGTCCTGCACCTCGTAGGTGTTCGATCCCGGCGATTCGGTGAATACAACGGTCGTGTTGGGCTTGATCAGCCGGGCGATGCCGGCGCCGATGCGCGGATCGTAGTATTCGACCTCGACGCCGAGGCGCTTCAGCATGGTGTCGGCGAAATTCCGCGTCGGGTGATAGACCGAATCGACGATCAGCAGATGGTCGCCGGCCGAGACGAAGGTGAGCAGGGGGACAGTCACCGCCGCGAGGCCTGACGGCACCGCGATCGTGCCGGCCGACCCTTCGAGCGCGTCGACGGCGAGCGTGAGGGCATCCATGGTCGGCGTGCCGCGCGTGCCATAGGTGTACTTCTGGCTGCGCGAAGCCATCGCGGCGGCGTCGGGGTAGAGCACCGTCGAGGCATGCACGACCGGCGGATTGACGAAGCCGAAATAGTCGCGCGGATTGTTGCCGGAATGGGCAAGCCGCGTGTTGATGCCGATCTTGCTGCCGTCTGTCGCCATGGTTCGTCGCCTGTCGTAGTGTGTCAGGAGGCCAGCCATAGAGCGGCGGAACTGGCGGCGCAACTGCTCGGCACCCGCCAAGCGACGGTGTTTGGATGGGCCAAATGAAGATCGCCGGCTGATCGTTTTGCGCCCGTTGCGCGCTTCGCGTGCGCCCTTTGCCGAAGGCGTCCCGGCCTGCCATCCTCCAGCCATGAATCATGCCAGTCCTTCCTTTCGGGGCGACAGTAGTAACCGGCTGGAATTCACGTAACGTGGGAAATTTCCATGTGGCCAGATTTGCCGGTTTCGTTTGCAGCTCTTGACCAGTTCGCGGGCGCTTTTGGCTGCAATTCGGGCATTCGCGGCAATCGGTTTTCAAACGTGTCGCAATTCGGTCATTTCCCTTGACCTCACAGGAATAATCGCCTTCGATGCGTTTCGTGAATGGGAGGCAGTGCATCGCAACGATGCGGGCCCGGGAGTGGGTCGAAGTGGGAGCTGCATTCACGCATGAAAAAAGATCAGGGCTGCCTGGGAAGCAGGGGCGCCTGTAAAGCAGAAAAGGGTCTGAGGGTCATGAAACACATTGCAATCGGCATTCTTGGCGCCGCCGCGCTCGGGTTCACGGCATCGGCAGCTTCGGCCGGCACGCTGGATACCGTGAAGCAGAAGGGCTTCATCCAGTGCGGCGTCTCGACCGGCCTCGCCGGCTTCTCCGCGCCGGACGACAAGGGGGAATGGCAGGGCATCGACGCCGACTTCTGCCGCGCCGTTGCGGCCGCCGTGTTCGGCGATGGCACCAAGGTCAAGTTCACCCCGCTCAGCGCCAAGGAACGCTTCACTGCACTGCAGTCGGGCGAGGTCGACGTCCTGTCGCGCAACACCACCTGGACGATCAATCGCGACACCGCGCTCGGCCTGAACTTCGTCGGCGTCACCTATTATGACGGCCAGGGCTTCATGATCAACGCCAAGAAGCTGCCGGGCGTGAACTCGGCGCTGCAGCTTTCGGGCGCCGCCGTCTGCGTGCAGAGCGGCACCACGACCGAGCTCAACCTTGCCGACTACTTCAAGTCGAACAAGATGGAGTACAACCCCGTCGTGTTCGAGAAGCTGGAAGAAGTCAACGCCGCCTATGATGCCGGGCGCTGCGACGTCTACACCACCGACCAGTCGGGCCTCTACGGCATCCGCCTGACGCTGGGTGCGCCGGCCGACCATGTCGTGCTGCCCGAGATCATCTCCAAGGAGCCGCTCGGACCGGCCGTGCGCCAGGGCGACGATCAGTGGTACCACATCGTGAAGTGGACGCTCTTTGCGCTGATCAACGCCGAGGAGTACGGCATCACCAAGGCCAATGTCGACGAGATGAAGAACTCGGACAATCCCGAGATCAAGCGCATCCTCGGCCAGGAGGCCGACACCAAGATCGGCACTGATCTCGGCGTCTCCAACGATTGGGTCGTCAATATCGTCAAGGCCGTGGGCAACTACGGCGAGATGTTCGACCGCAATGTCGGCTCCGGCAGCCCGCTCAAGATCGCGCGCGGCATCAATGCGCTGTGGACCAAGGGCGGCCTGCAATACGCTCCGCCGATCCGCTGATCGAAATGTGATCCGGGGGGCAGGTCGTCTGCCTCCCGGGTTTCTCTTTTCAGGGGATTGTCGCATGGCATCGCAGGAAATCCTTCGCGAGGGGCCGAGCAGCGGCTCCTTGATCAATGACCCGAAAATACGCAGCCTCTTCTTCCAGACGCTGGTCATCGTCCTTGTGTTCGGCTCGATCTGGTGGATCGTCCATAACGTCATCGACAATCTGCAGCGCTTGCATATCGCGTCCGGCTTCGGCTTCCTGAAGGGCAGGGCAGGCTTCGATATCTCCGACACGCCGATCGCCTACAACTCGGACTCGACCTATTTCCGCGCCATCCTCGTCGGCCTGCTCAACACGATCATCGTCGCCTTGGCTGGCATCGTCATCGCCACCATCGTCGGCTTCATCATCGGCATCGGCCGGCTGTCGCATAACTGGCTGATCCGCAAGATCTGCACGGTCTATGTCGAGATCTTCCGCAACATCCCGCCGCTGCTGGTCATCTTCTTCTGGTACTCCGGCGTGCTGGCCGTGCTGCCGCCGCCGCGCGAAAGCATCCATCTGCCTTTCGGCTCCTTCCTCAATCAGCGCGGCTTCTATTTCCCGCGCGCCATATGGGGCGACGGCTCGTGGTTGATCCTGGTCGCGCTCCTCGTGGCGTTCGCCATGGCCTGGTTCGTCGCCCGCCGGGCGCACCAGCGACAGATGGCGACCGGGCAGCAGTTCCCGGTGTTCTGGACATCCGTCGCCCTGATTGTCGGCCTGCCTGTGCTCGCCTTCCTGCTTGGCGGAATGCCGCTCAGCTTCGATTTTCCGAAACAGTCGACCTTCAACCTGACCGGCGGCTTCCAGGTCAAACCGGAATTCCTGTCGCTCTTGCTGGCGCTCTCCTTCTACACGGCCGCCTTCATCGCCGAGATCGTGCGCGCCGGCATCAGGGGCGTCAACAAGGGCCAGACCGAAGCTGCCGCAGCGCTCGGCCTGCGCTCCGGGCCGATCCTGCGCCTGGTCGTGGTGCCGCAGGCGATGCGCATCGTCATCCCGCCGATGACCAGCCAGTATCTGAACCTGACCAAGAACTCCTCGCTGGCGATCGCCATCGGCTATCCCGATCTCACCGCCACAGCCGGCACGGTGCTCAACCAGACGGGGCAGGCGGTCGAGGGCGTGTTCATCATGATGATCGCCTATCTGGTGCTGAGCCTCGTCACCTCCGCGGTGATGAACGTGGTCAACGCCAGAATGGCGCTGGTGGAGAGGTAGGGCCATGCAGGAACACGATATGTCCTGGGTGCGCACCGAGATGGCTCTCGCCCAGCCGGCGCCACCCAGTGAGCGCGGCCTCTACGCATGGGTGCGCAAGAACCTGATCGCGTCTGTGGGCGACACGATCCTTACTGTCCTCGGCATTGCCATAGTGGCCTGGATCCTGCCGCAGGTCATCAACTGGGCCTTCATCAACGCCCAGTGGACCGGGCCTAACCGCAGCGTCTGCGCCACGGTCTCGCAGGGCGGCGTCCAGCCCGACGGCTGGACCGGCGCCTGCTGGGCCTTCGTCAACGCCAAGTTCGGCCAGTTCATGTTCGGCACCTATCCGATCGAGGAGCGCTGGCGGCCGATCCTCGTCGCCATCCTGTTCGTGGCGCTCCTGGTGCCGATGCTGATCCCGCGCGTGCCGCGCAAGGGGCTGAACGCCATCCTGCTCTTCCTGGTGCTGCCGATCGTCGCCTTCTTCCTGCTGGTCGGAGGCGTCTTCGGATTGCCGTATGTCGAGACGGCGCGCTGGGGCGGTCTGCTGATCACCCTGAGCCTCTCCTTCGTCGGCATCGCCGTGTCGCTGCCGCTCGGCACCGTGTTGGCGCTCGGCCGGCGTTCGAAGATGCCGATCGTCAAGATGCTGTGCGTGATCTTCATCGAGACGGTGCGCGGCATACCGCTGATCACAGTGCTGTTCTTCGCCAGCGTTATGCTGCCGCTGTTCCTGCCGGCTGGCGTCACCTTCGACAAGTACCTGAGGGCGCTGATCGGCGTGTCGCTGTTTGCCGCCGCCTACATGGCGGAGGTGGTGCGCGGCGGCCTGCAGGCGATCCCGAAGGGGCAGTATGAGGGCGCCGATTCGCTCGGCCTCGGCTATTGGCAGAAGATGGGCCTGATCGTGCTGCCGCAGGCGCTCAAACTGGTCATCCCCGCCATCGTCAACACCTTCATCGGCATGTTCAAGGACACCAGCCTGGTGCTCATCATCTCGATCTTCGACCTGTTGGGCGTGGTCAAGCAGAACCTGTCCGACGCCAACTGGGCGACGCCGCAGACCGCCAGGTCCGGGCTGATCTTCGCCGCCTTCGTGTTCTGGCTGTTCTGCTTCGGCATGTCGCGCTATTCAATGTACACCGAACGCCGGCTCGACACCGGCTACAAACGCTGATGCATGTCGCCCAAAAGCCCGTAGCGGTTTTGGGACAACGACATGCATCAAATCGAACGATAAAAGGGGAATTGGCCATGGCCACCGAAAACGCCGTCAGCGCCGAAGAAATCAAGGTCGATGCCAAGAAGATGCATATCTCGACCACCGATGTCGCCATCGACATCATCGGGATGCACAAATGGTATGGCGAGTTCCATGTGCTGAAGGACATCAACCTCAAGGTGATGCGCGGCGAGCGCATCGTCATCTGCGGTCCGTCCGGCTCCGGCAAGTCGACCATGATCCGCTGCATCAACCGGCTGGAAGAGCATCAGAAGGGCAAGATCATCGTCGACGGCAAGGAACTCACCAACGATCTGAAGAAGATCGACGAGGTGCGCCGAGAGGTCGGCATGGTGTTCCAGCACTTCAACCTGTTCCCGCACCTCACCATCCTGGAGAACTGCACGCTGGCCCCGATCTGGGTGCGCAAGACGCCGAAGAAGCAGGCCGAGGAAATCGCCATGCATTTCCTGAAGCGCGTCAAGATCCCGGAGCAGGCCAACAAATACCCCGGCCAGCTGTCCGGCGGCCAGCAGCAGCGCGTGGCGATCGCCCGCTCGCTCTGCATGAACCCGCGCATCATGCTGTTCGACGAGCCGACCTCGGCGCTCGACCCCGAAATGATCAAGGAAGTGCTGGAGACGATGGTTGGCCTCGCCGAGGAAGGCATGACCATGCTTTGCGTCACCCACGAGATGGGCTTTGCCCGCAAGGTCGCCAACCGCGTCATCTTCATGGATCAGGGACAGATCGTCGAGCAGAACACCCCGGCCGAGTTCTTCGACCATCCGCGTCATGAGCGCACGAAACTGTTCCTGTCGCAGATCCTGCACTGAGCGATCGGAGAGCGATTTTGAGAAGCCCGGCCGGCGGCGCCGAAGCTGCCAATCTCCCCCCAAGTGGTCTAGGGGATGCACACATCTTCTGTGACCGGCGTGACTGATCGGGCTGGAGGCTTGATTGCCACGTGGTTCCGCCAATCCGTCGCTGCTTCGCAGCGCCACCTTTCCCCCCTCCGGAGGGAAAGGAAGGGAGCGTTGCTGGACGAGCGCTGGCGGTAAAACGCTTGGCGCCTTTCCTCTACCCCGTCGATCGGGGGAGAGGTGGCTCGGCGAAGCCGAGACGGAGTGGGGGTCGACCAGCGCTGCGTTGGACAGTCATGCGCCAAGCCATGCACGCTATCGCCAAAGACCAGCCGCTTGGAAATGTGTGCATGTCGTAGCCCAAGTGGTGGAGATGTCCGGCAGGACAGAGGGGGGTGCTGTCCCGCCGGCCAATCCAATTTTGTCGGCCACCCACTAAAAGCCCCTACCGCCTCACAACCTTCTCCTCCCACCCGTAAAGCCAATCCAGATCCGCGGCGAGCTTCTCTGCCGGCCGTGTCGCCAGCACCAGGTTGCGGGCGATGGCCACCGGGCCCCAGGCGTGCCAGGCGAGGCGGTTGAGCGCGCCGCGCCCGAGCACCTTTTCGATGCGCGGGCGCCTGAGCTTTTCCCAGATGGTGAGGCTTTGCTTCGGATCGCTGGCTGCGATCAGGTTGGCGAGCATCGAGGCGTCCTCAATTCCCATCGCCGCGCCCTGCGCCGCGAACGGCGTCATGGCATGCGCGGCATCGCCGATCAGCGCGATGCCCTCCGGCATCGTCCAACGCCGTTGCTCGACGGTGTGGATCGGAAACGCTGTCCATGGTCCGGCGAGCGCGGCAAGCCGCGCCAGGGCCGCCGACGTGCCGCGCATGGCGCCGGCAAGAATGGCGGGGTCGGCATGGCCGGACCAGCCTTCCGCGATGCGCTCGCCCTTGGTGAAGGCGGCCAGGTTGACGGCGCTGCCCTTGCTCACCGGATAGGCGACCATATGGAAGCCCGGGTGCAGGAAGGTGGTGACGCAGTCGCCCGCGCCGGTCGCCGCAAAGGCCTGGCCGGCGGCGCTTTCCGCCGCCACCGTGGCGCGCCAGGCGAGCTCGCCGGAGAAGCGGTTCTTCCCGAAAGCTGAATCGATGCCCGCAAGCTGCCTGCGAACAGTCGACCAGACGCCGTCGGCGCCGACCAGCAGGTGTCCGGCGGCCTCGATCTTTCCGCCATCCGTTTCGGCTGTGACGGCGATGTTTTGCGGCTCGACAGTGATGTCCGTCACCCGCGCGCCGGTGACGAGTTGGATCTCGGGCAGCTCGGCCATCCGCATTGTCAGCGCAGTGTGCAGATCGGCGCGATGCGCGACCAGATAGGGCGCGCCCCAGCGGTTCTCCCCAGCCTGGCCCAGCGGCACCCGCGCCAGCTCGCGCAAGGTGGCGGCGTCCTTCAGCACCACCGCTTCCGGCCTGACGGCGCTTGTCGCCAAGCGGTCGAGCACGCCGAGCCGGCGCAGGATGCGGGTCGCGTTGGGGGAAAGCTGGAGCCCGGCGCCCACCACTTCGAGCTGCCTGGCCTGTTCCAGCACGGTCACGACGCAACCGCGCTCGGCAAAGGCGAGCGCCGCAGTCAGGCCAGCTATGCCGGCCCCGGCGATGACGACCTGCCGGGACCGCGCTTCAGTCATGATCTGGCAATCATCCGCGACCTGCTAGTCAGGCGGCCTGGTCGATATAGAGGCAGCCGGCAGGCTCCGTTTCCGTCGCCTTCAGCTTCGGCGAATAGCGGTAGAGCGTCGAGCAGTAGGGGCAGACCTTCTCATCGTCGTCGCCCATGTCGAGGAATACATGCGGATGGTCGAAAGGCGGATTGGCGCCGGTACACATGAATTCCTTGACGCCGATGTCGATGACCGGATGGCCCGCATCGTTCTGGAAATGGGGAATGGAACCGCCTGCCATCGTCGTCTCCTTCAGTTCGGACCCGTTTGCATCTGGATCATAACCTGCCAGTTTGCAAGATCGATGAAATGAAACTGTCGCAAAAGGCTGGCAGAGGATAAGTTGAGCCGGTTAAGCGCATGACCTCGGGGAACTACCGATTCCGTGACATCATGCGTCATGAAAGCGTGTTAGAGCGTCGGTCACGCGTCCGGCGGTGTATGGCGCTCCAAAAGGGACGGTTGCGGGCAAGGAACCATGAATGAACTGAAACCGGTACAGAGCGAATTCGTCACCGTCGAGGCGGCAAGCCCCGACGGCGGGAATCCCGACCGTTTCGTCAACCGCGAGTTCTCCTGGCTGCAGTTCAACCGGCGCGTGCTGGAGGAATCGCTGAACGAGCACCATCCGCTGCTCGAGCGCGTCCGCTTCCTGTCGATCTCGGCCGCCAATCTTGATGAGTTCTTCATGGTCCGCGTCGCCGGTCTCGCCGGCCAGGTGCGCGAGGGCATTGTGCTGAAGAGTCCGGACGGCCGCACGCCCGAGCAGCAGCTCGAGCAGCTGCTGCGCGAGGTCGAGCGACTGCAGGAAGACCAGCAGAAGAGCCTGTCGACCTTGATGGAGCTGCTCAACAAGGAAGGCATCGAGAGCATCACCCGCGACGCGCTCAGCAAGGACGAGAAGGCCTGGCTGGAAGAACATTTCCAGGAACAGGTCTTCCCGGTGCTGACCCCGCTGTCCATCGACCCGGCGCATCCGTTCCCGTTCATCCCCAATCTCGGTTTCTCGATGGCGCTGCAGTTGCGCCACCGCAAGAATGGCGAGGAGATGAGCGCGCTGCTGCGCTTGCCGGTGGCGCTGCGGCGCTTCATCCGTCTGCCCGACCGCAAGCACCACGTGCGCTTCATCCCGCTCGAGGAAGCGGTCGGCATCTATATCTCCAAGCTGTTCCCCGGCTATGAGGTCAAGGGCTCCGGCACGTTCCGCATCATTCGCGACAGCGATATCGAGGTCGAGGAAGAGTCGGAGGATCTCGTGCGCCTGTTCGAGACGGCGTTGAAACGCCGTCGTCGCGGGTCCGTGATCCGCATCGAATTCGACACGCTGATGCCGGCCGAGTTGCGCGACTTCGTCGCCGGCGAACTCGGCGTTTCGGCAAGCCGCATCAGCGTCTTGACCGGTCCGCTGGCGCTCAACCAGATCTCCGAGATCGTCGCCATCCCGCGTGACGATCTCAAATTCACGCCCTACAATCCGCGTTTTCCCGAGCGCATCCGCGAGCATGGCGGCGACTGCCTGGCCGCTATCCGCGAGAAGGACATCATCGTCCACCACCCCTACGAATCCTTCGACGTGGTGGTGCAGTTCCTGCGCCAGGCGGCGGCCGATCCGGAAGTGGTGGCGATCAAGCAGACGCTCTACCGTACCTCGAACGACAGCCCGATCGTGCGCGCGCTGATCGACGCGGCCGAGGCCGGCAAGTCGGTGACGGCGCTTGTCGAGCTCAAGGCGCGCTTCGACGAGGAGGCCAACATCCGCTGGGCGCGCGACCTCGAGCGCGCCGGCGTCCAGGTCGTCTTCGGCTTCCTGGAGTTGAAGACCCACGCCAAGATGTCGCTCATCGTGCGCCGCGAGGACGGCAGGTTGCGCAACTACGTGCATCTCGGCACCGGCAACTATCATCCGGTCACGGCGCGCATCTACACCGACCTGTCCTTCTTCACCACCGATCCGACGATCGCGCGCGACGTCGCGCAGATCTTCAACTTCATAACCGGCTATGCCGAGCCGGCCGAAGAGATGCGCCTTGCCGTGTCGCCCTTCACGCTGCGCAACCGAATCCTGAGACACATCTCCGATGAGATCGTCCATGCGCGCGAGGGCCGGCCGGCCCGCATCTGGATGAAGATGAACGCGCTGGTCGACCCGATCGTCATTGACGCGCTCTATGACGCCAGCCGCTCCGGCGTCGAGGTCGACCTCGTCGTGCGCGGCATCTGCTGCCTGCGGCCGCAGGTGCCGGGCCTGTCCGAGAACATCAGGGTGAAGTCGATCGTCGGCCGCTTCCTGGAGCACAGCCGCATCTTCTGCTTCGGCAACGGCCACGGCCTGCCATCCGACGAAGCGATCGTCTACATCTCGTCCGCCGACATGATGCCGCGCAATCTCGACCGCCGCGTCGAAACCCTGGTGCCGATCACCAATCCAACTGTGCATGAACAGGTGCTTGGCCAGATCATGCTCGGCAACGTCATGGACAACCAGCAAAGTTTCGACGTATTGGCTGACGGCACCTCCCGGCGCGTCGTGCTGGAGGAGGGCGAGGAACCGTTCAACGCGCAGGAATATTTCATGACCAATCCGAGCCTCTCCGGACGGGGTGACGCGCTGAAATCGCATGCGCCCAGGCGCATCGCCCAGTTCAAGCGCCGCAAGAAGAACGCCGCCGCGTGATTTCAGTCTCCCAGGGCCGGCTCCAGGACCGGCGGCCGCTGTCGATCATCGACATCGGCTCGAACTCGATCCGCCTCGTCGTCTACGAAGGGCTGGCGCGCTCGCCGACACTTTTGTTCAACGAAAAGATGCTGGCCGGCCTCGGCCGCGGCATCGTTTCGACGGGCAAGCTCGATCCCGAGGCGGTGACGCGCTCCATGGAGGAGTTCCGCCGTTTTCGCGCGCTTTCGGATCAGGCCGGCGCCGAGCACATGTATGTGCTGGCAACAGCGGCGGCGCGCGAGGCGATCAACGGCCCGGATTTCATCCACCGCGCCGAGGACGTGCTCAAGACCGAGATCCGCGTGCTTTCCGGCCGCCAGGAGGCGCATTATTCGGCGCTCGGCATCATATCCGGCTTCCACCCGGCCAACGGCATCGCCGGCGACCTTGGCGGCGGCAGCCTTGAGCTCATCGACATCAATGGCGAAACGATCGGCGACGGCATCACGCTGCCGCTCGGCGGCCTGCGCCTGCAGGACATGGCCAAGAACTCGCTCGTCCAGGCGCAGAAGATCGCGCGCCAGGAACTGGCGCGGGCGAAGTTGCTCAAGGGCGGGCAGGGCAGGGTCTTCTATGCCGTCGGCGGCACCTGGCGAAACCTCGCCCGGCTGCATATGGAGATGAGCAACTATCCGCTCGGCGTTATGCATCATTACGAGATAGCCGCCGACAGTGCCCAGAACTTCCTCAGGCAGGTGGCCAAGGGCGAGGTCGAGAAGGTCAGGGGCATCGAGGGTGTCTCCAAGAACCGCCGCTCGCTTCTGCCTTACGGCGCCGTCGTGCTGCAGGAGATCATGGCGGCGATGCAGCCCTCCAAGATCGTCGTCTCGGCACAGGGCGTGCGCGAGGGCTTCCTCTATTCGCTGCTCGACGCGGCCGAGCAGAAGGCCGATCCGCTGATCTCGGCGGCCGAAGAGCTGGCAGTGCTGCGTTCGCGTTCGGTCCATCACGCGCATGACCTCGTCGAATGGACCGGCAAGGCCTTCAAGGCCTTCGGCATCGACGAGACTGTGGACGAGGCGCGCTATCGCCATGCCGCCTGCCTGCTTGCCGATATCGGCTGGCGCGCGCATCCCGAATATCGCGGCAGGCAGTCTCTCAACATCATCGCGCACGCCTCCTTCATCGGCGTCGACCACCCCGGCCGCGCCTATCTGGCTTTAGCCAGCGCCTATCGCCATGACGGCGTCTTCAACGATGGAATCGCCCCGGAGATCAAGGCGCTGGCGCCGCCGCGCATGCTCGAGCGCGCCCGCGTGCTGGCAGCGATGATGCGCGTCATCTATCTGCTGACGGCGGCAATGCCGGGCGTGATGCCCCGGCTGAAATGGGAGAGCCGCGGCAACGGCGCGCTGGCGCTCGTGCTGCCGGCTTCGCTTGCCGACCTCTATGGCGAGCGCCCGGCCGGCCGGCTGGCGCAGCTCGCGCGCATCACCAACCGTCGCCTGGTGCTGGCGGTCGAAGGCGGTCCGAGCATGTCGGTAAAATAGGGCGTCTCGATCGTATGAGGCGCGCTGAATCGGGTGGGATTTCGTGAGGGTGAAGCAAAACGCGGAGCGAAAAACCCATGGCCATCGCAAAATCGTCCCCGACCCGGTCCGGATCCGCCGCGGCCGAATCTCTCGGCTTCGATCCGGCGATCCACCGCAAGCTGCTTGCCGGCGTTGAGTCCGGCCTGCTGCATGACCTGCATATCGTTCTCGCTGCCCGCTCCGAAAGGGTGTTCCTGGAGCACTATGCGGAGGGCAACGATCAGGAATGGGGGCGCCCTCTCGGGCATGTCACCTTCGACGCCGGCACGCTCATGATCTGCGCTCGGTGACCAAGAGCATCGTCAGCCTGCTCTACGGCATCGCGCTCGACAAAGGACTGGTGCCGCCGCCCGAGGCGCCGCTTTTCGCGCAGTTTCCTGAATATGCCGATCTCGCCGCCGATCCGGCCCGCGTCAGGATCACCATAGGCCATGCGCTGACGATGACGCTCGGCATGGAGTGGGACGAAAACCGCCCCTACAGCGATCCGCTGAACAGCGAGATCGCCATGGAGAACGCACCCGACCGCTATCGCTTCATCCTCGATCGGCCGATCGTCGCCGAAGCTGGAAGCCGCTGGATCTATTCCGGCGGCTGCGTTGCGCTGGTCGGCGCGATCATCGAGCGCGGCAGCGGCCAAACCTTGCCGGACTTCGCCCGCGAAGCGCTCTTTCGCCCGCTCGGCATCGACCGGTTCCACTGGTCGGCCGGTGACGACGGCGTCGCCTCCGCCGCTTCAGGGCTCAGGCTGACCGCGCCCGACCTCTTGAAAATCGGCATGCTGCTTCTTCGCAACGGCCTTTGGGACGGAAAGAGGGTCATCTCGAAAGATTGGATCGAGGCATCTTTCACGTCGGCAACCTCGACGCCCGACGGCCTCGGTTACGGCCGGCTGTGGTTCATTGGCGACGCGCCGGCGCCGGCATTTTCCGTGCCGAAGCCGTGGCGTGGCGGCTTCGGTAATGGCGGCCAGCGGCTCTGGCTGATGCCCGAGGCGGACATTGCGGCGGTGATCTATGCCGGGAAATACAACGCCTGGGACGCCTGGGTGACGCCGACTCGCGTCTGGCGCGAGATAATTTTGGCCAATTTCCTGCGCGCCTGAGCGGCTGTTGACGTTAAAATCCTCAGGTTACCTCGGCGCCGATACCGAAGCCGCGCCCGTCCGCCGACCATGCGCCCGCGCCGGCCATGGCGAGCGCCAGGAACCCTCCGGCAATCGCGACGTCCTTCATCAGCATCTGCTGGTGCAGGAAGGCGAGCGTCGCGTCGTCGGCGCCCTGGCCGTAATGGCCGATGAAGCCGGCGACGATGCAGAAGGCGGCAAGCAGAAGTGCTGCGATCCGCGTCTGGAAGCCGATCAGGATCAGCAATCCGGCGATCAGCTCGAACAGGCCGGTGCCCCAGGCGGCTAAAGTCGGCAGCGGCAGGCCGAGGCCGGCGAAATAGCTCGTCGTGCCGGCGATGTTGGTGAGCGCCTGGAAGCCGGAAGGCACGAAAAGCCCGGCAAGCAGGAGCCGCGAGATGAGAAGCAGTGCGTTGCGGGGCATTTGCCACCTCCCTTGCCGGCGTCATGCCGGCTGCGGGCGCAGTCTACGCCTGCACTGGAGAACGAAAAGGCGGCGCGGAAAATTCCGCGCCGCCCTCATTTTCAGGCTTGGGAGGGCCAAGCAATTCCAGGAAAAGTGTGAAGCGGTTAGGCGCGGCGACTTCGCCGTCGCCTTCCGTTCACAATTGCGTCAAGCAAACCTTCAGCCGCGCTTGGCGTCGATCGAATAGGCGCCGGCGCCCGAGGAGGCGAGCAGGATGAAGCCGCCGGTGATGGCGAGGTTCTTGAGGAACTGAATCATCTGCATCTGGTCGGCCCAGCCTGTGTGAGCGACCAGCCCGGTGGCGATCGTGAAGATGGCGAGCACCCAGGCGGCGACGCGGGTCTGGAAGCCAACGAGGATGGCAAGCCCGCCGAGCAGTTCGATCAGGCCGACGACAACGGCCGTCACGGTCGGCAAAGGCAGGCCGAGGGCACCGAAGTAGCCGGCAGTGCCGGAAATGGCGGTCAGCTTGCCGAAGCCGGAAAGCAGGAAGATGACGGCGAGCAGGATGCGGCCGAGCAGGATCGTGACGGAACTGTTGGACGCGGTGCCGGTGCCGGCGGTAGAAGTGTTGATGGACATGGCGAGTCTCCGAGCGGGGTTGAATGCCCAGTCAGATAGACGATGGAGACTGTTCACCAAAGACGCTTATGCGGCGACACATCGTTCACAGATTTGATATTCTAGGGTTTTGCGGCTGACGCGAAATTCATGTCGGCGGATCGCGTGCGGGGAGCAAATTATGCTGCCGCCAAATGGCTATGCTAGGTGTCAGAGGTTTGGCTCAGCAGTCGCAGGCTTCGGAGATTGGCCGAGACGCCCCCCACTTCATCATCCTCGGGCGGAGCAAGGAGCGGAGCGACGCGGCGCAGACCCGAGGATCCATGCCGTGACATTCAAGCGTTGCGGGGGTGCAGAATTCTGCTCCGCTGCGCCCTTTGGTTGAGGTAACGGCATGGATTCCAGGTCTCCGCGACGGAGCTTCGCTCCTGCTTCGCCCTGGAATGACGACCTCGTAGGCCTTCCCGCGCCGCAAAAGCTACCCCGGATGCGTCATATCCTCGGGCCGCACCAGCCGGTCGTAGTCGGCTTCGCTGACCAGCCCGGTGGCGAGAGCCTCCTCGCGTAGCGTGGTGCCGTTCTTGTGCGCGGTCTTGGCGATCTTGGCGGCGTTGTCGTAGCCGATGCTGGGGGCGAGCGCCGTCACCAGCATCAGCGAGCGCTCGAGCGCCGCCTTGATGTTGTCTTCCCGCGCCTCGATGCCGACCACGCAATTGTCGGTGAAGGACACGCAAGCGTCGGCGAGCAGCTGCACCGACTGCAGGAAGTTGTAGGCCATCAGCGGGTTGTAGACGTTGAGCTCGAAATGGCCCTGGCTGCCGGCGAAGGCCAACGCCGCATTGTTGCCGAATACCTGCACGCAGACCTGCGTCAGCGCCTCGCACTGGGTCGGGTTCACCTTGCCCGGCATAATCGAGGAGCCCGGCTCGTTTTCCGGCAGCGAGAGCTCGCCCAGGCCCGAACGCGGGCCTGAACCGAGCAGGCGGATATCGTTTGCAATCTTGAACAGCGCGGCGGCGGCCGCGTTGATCGCGCCATGCGAGAACACCATGGAATCGTGCGCCGCGAGCGCCTCGAACTTGTTCGGCGCGGTGACGAAGGCGATGCCGGTGATCGACGCGATCCGGTCGGCGATCTTCTCCGCGAAGCCGACCGGCGCGTTGAGGCCGGTACCGACGGCGGTGCCGCCCTGCGCCAGCTCCTGCAGGCCGGGCAGCGTCTGCTCGATGCGCTTGATCGACGAGGAGACCTGCGCGGCATAGCCCGAGAATTCCTGGCCGAGGGTGAGCGGCGTGGCGTCCTGCGTGTGGGTGCGGCCGATCTTGATGATATGGTTGAAGGCGCGGGCCTTGGCGTCGAGCGCCTTGTGCAGGTGGTGGAGCGCCGGGATCAGATGATGCGCGACCCGCTCGGCGCAGGCGATGTGCATGGCCGTCGGGTAGGTGTCGTTCGACGACTGGCTTATATTGACGTGGTCGTTCGGATGTACCGGCTTTTTGGAACCCATGACGCCGCCGAGCATCTCGATAGCCCGGTTCGAGATCACCTCGTTGGCGTTCATGTTGGACTGCGTGCCGGAACCCGTCTGCCAGACCACCAGCGGGAAATGGTCGTCGAGCTTGCCGTCGATGACCTCCTGCGCGGCGTCCACGATCGCCTTGCCGATGGCCGGATCGAGCCGCTTCATCTCCATGTTCACCTCGGCCGCCGCGCGCTTGACGATGCCGAGCGCGCGCACGATGGAGGCGGGCTGCTTTTCCCAGCCGATCTTGAAGTTGCCCAGAGAACGCTGCGCCTGCGCGCCCCAATAGCGGTCGGCCGCTACCTCGATGGGACCGAACGTGTCGGTTTCGGTTCTGGTCTTTTCAGCGCTCACGGGAAATCTCCTGTCGATTTGCGCAAGGGCGTATCGCGTTGCACAAATGGCATCAAGCGGAGATTGAAGGTGAGCGAGGTGCAAATCGGTTGAAGGAGCGCGCCTCTTCCTTCTCCCCTTGCGGGAGAAGGTGGATCGGCGCGATAGCGCCGAGACGGATGAGGGGTGTTCCAGCGGAGTGAGACGCTGGCGTTCCCTGGAGCACCCCTCATCCGACCTCGCTTCGCGAGGCCACCTTCTCCCACAAGGGGAGAAGGAAGAAGCTCTCTAGCCGCCGTCGATCGTGCCTCCTTCCAATCAGGGGAAAAAACTGCACCATTAAAGCCTGGGATGAAACAACCACTAGCGCAGCAGGGAACGTGATGTCGGTGAAAGCCGCAGGATTTCCGTGCGGACCAGATCGGACGAAGCGAGGTTGCTTCGACTTCCGGCTTGTGCCGCATCGTCGTAGAAACCGGCGACGATGATGAAGACATTTTCGCCGGCTCGCACCGGCAGGCGCGGAAACGTGTTTTCGGCATGCTCGCTGACGAAGGCGCCGAGCAGCCGAGCGCCATTTGCCGTGAGCTGCGGAACCGCCTCCGTCCGGAAACGTTCCGCGAAGCTGGCCTCGGTGCCCGG
Organism: Mesorhizobium sp. WSM4906; assembly: GCF_029674625.1. NCBI lineage: Bacteria > Pseudomonadati > Pseudomonadota > Alphaproteobacteria > Hyphomicrobiales > Phyllobacteriaceae > Mesorhizobium > Mesorhizobium sp. WSM4906. Next base: position 4,923,338 of record NZ_CP121355.1, on the reverse strand, counting down.
GCGCAAATGATGAATCGAAATCTCAACAATTCCGGCTAATCCGGCATCCTGGCTTGGTTTTCCGGTTTCGCTCACGCTCGGTCGCTTCGACCTCGACAGGTCGAAGCCCGCACTCGGCCATGCAGATTTCAGCAGCAGCACGTCGTCGGAATCGATCATCGTCGCGTTGGCGGCGTCGCGATGCTTGGCCCAGACCGGGCCGTCGTAGAAGGCGGTGAGCGCGTTCTTCCTCGCCTCCATGTCCGCGAAGCCGCGCAGCCAGACGAACATGTCGGGGCGGTCGAGGTCGCGGAACTGGCCGATGATAGTCATGCCGGTCGCCTCCTGCGTCTCGACGAACTCCCGGTCGAACAGCGCGATCAGCGTTTCGCGCTGGCCGGGCTTCAGCGTGTATTGGCGGAGCTCGACGACCGGCGATGCAAGGCGAGGGGCATTTCGAGCGAGATTCATCGTCGACTCCAAAACAGGGTGATTGTCCTGTTTGACAAAACAAACCGGTTGTCCTGTTTTGTCAATCTGATATCTTGCTGGGATGTCACGAGAGATTGCAGCGCCGTCGCGATCGCGGCGCAAGAAGCGCACCAACGATCCCGAAGGCATGCGCCGCCGCGTGCTCGACGTGGCGGAAGACTCCTTCCAAGCGCGCGGCTACCACGCCTCGAGCCTTGGCGACCTGATGGCCGCGGCTGGTGTCACCGGCGGCGCGCTGCACCATCATTTCCCAACCAAGAAGGCGCTGGCGCTGGCGGTGATCGAGGAACGCGTGGCGGCGGCGGTTCAGGAAACCTGGATCGATCCGGTGCGGGCGGCGCCGTCGGCGCTCGAAGGAGTTCGCGCAGTGTTTGAAGCGGTAGCGGCCGAGCTCGAACGGCAGGGCTATGTGCGCGGCTGCCCGCTCAACAACTTGGCGCACGAGCTGTCGCTCGCCGACGCCGATTTCCGTCTGGCGCTGGCCGACATCTTCGCCGGCTGGCGGCAGGCGATCGCCGACAAGGTGCGGGACGATCAGAAGATTGGCGGGACCGATCCCGACCGCTTCGCGGCGCTCACCATCGCGGCTTACTCCGGCGCTATGTCGATGGCCAAGACGGCGCAGGATGCAGGGGTGTTGCGGGAGTGTTTGGAGGGGCTGGCGCGGCTCTGACGGTACATCGCGGACGCCCCGTTCCTTCGCGCCCCCCTCTGTCCTGCCGGACATCTCCCCCACAAGGAGGGAGATCAGATGTCGCGCCGCTTTCGCTAGTTGTCGACGTTGAAAGAAGGGCGCGGCGCCGAAGCTGCCAATCTCCCCCCAAGTGGGGGAGATGTCCGGCAGGACAGAGGGGGGCGCTGTCCCGCCAGCGTAGCCGTATTCTACCTCGCGCCTTGCGCCTCACTCCTTCAGCGGCTTGATCGTCTCGAATCCCACCTCGCTCTCAGCGCTCGTCCCTTCGTCATAGCGCCGCGCCAGCACTGCCCGAAGATCCGGCGAATAGAGCGCGGTGAAGCTGTCGACCACCGCGCCGGAATCGCCGGTGATCGTCTCGTTCACCGCCAGCACGTTGTATTTGCAGTCGCCGAGCTTGTAGGTTTCCTTGCCCTTGACGTTTAGCGCCAGCATTTCCGTGCCCTTCGGCGTCTTCTTCGCCGAGAGCCGCACGAACTCGGTCTTGCTCTTGGCGCCGGCCTTCAGCGGAAACAGCTTCTTGATGTCGCCGAGCGGGATCATCGACAGCCGCCCCGTATCGCTGTCGCGAAAGACCTCGATCAGCCCGGCATAGAGAAACTGCGTCTGCGGCGATTGCGACTGGTAGTCGTTGACGACCGCGACCATGCCGCCCGGCGCCGGCCGGAACTCGCTGCGGATGCCGGGTTTCTCCAGCACGAAGCCGGCCTTGGCCGATTTGGGATCGATGCAGTCGGCTGCTTTGGCGGAACTGGCCAGCGCCAGCATGGCAAACACGAAACCGATCGTGATGGTCTTCATGGCGTCCTCCTCTGCCCGCCCTGGCTGCCTCCTGAAGCAATGGCAGACAGCGGCCGCCCTGTCGACCTAGGAGCGTTTGATGCCCTCGCATGAAACGTCTCCAGGGGCAAAACCAGAGGGCAAAACTGGACGAAGCGTGATCGGCGATGTTCAATCGTGTGACGATGAATCGCCGCTTGCCAGCAACCACCTCGCGCCGCGCTTTCCTGGTGGGAGGCCTCGCCGTGGCCGCCAGCTTGCCGCGCGCGGCTTTCGCCCAGACCGGCCGGCGCATTCAGCCGATCGGCGCAACCTTCCTGTTCATCGCCGACATCCATGCCTGCCGCATGGCGCGCAAGCTGAGCCCCAATTGCGAGCAGGAAGGCAAGACCGATGCCGCGCTGCTGCGCAATGTGGCGGCGCTGAACGCAATCGAGGACAAAGAGTGGCCGGTCGAGATCAGCGGCGCTGTCACCGGCCTGCATTCGGCAGGCAGGCGCATCGGCACGCCGCTCGGCCTCGTCACCGGCGGCGACATCACCGACGACGGCGGCGGCCAGATCACCCAGCCGAGCGAGGGCACCCAACTCCTGCAGTTCAGCCAGCGCTACCAGCAAGGCGTCGGGCCGGACCGCGTCCATATTCCCGTCTATGTCGGGCTCGGCAACCACGATCTCGACCAGAATGGACCGAAGCGCCATGTCGACTGGTACCGTCGCGAGATGCGCGACTATGTCGAGGTCAATCATCGCCCCGGCGTCTTCTTCAAGCCGCCGGTGCCGGCGACGAACTACGACGTCGACACCGACTGCTATTCCTGGGACTGGGGCGGCCTGCACCTCGTCCAGACGCATCGCTTCGCCGGCGATACCGGCCATGGCGCGCTGAGCAGCCTGCCCTGGCTGAAGCAGGATCTGGCGACCTATGCCGGCGACGGCCGCCCGGTGATCCTGTTCCAGCATTACGGCTGGGACCCCTTCTCAATCGAGCGCTGGGATCCGGCAAAACGCGCCTATGACGACGACGGCATCGGCCGCCCGCATTGGTGGGGCGAGGCCGACCGCCAGGCGCTGGTCGGCGTGCTGAAAGGCTACAATGTGATTGCCATCTTCCACGGCCATCAGCACGAGGTGCCGATGATCTACCGGCGCGACGGGCTGGACCTCATCAAGCCGAAGGCCGCCTATATGGGCGGCTTCGCGCTGGCGCGGGTGACCGATGACAACCTCGATGTCGTGCTGGGCGAGGCGGCCGGCGACCATGGCGAGGTCGTCTTCACCAATGCGTTCTCCAAGCAGTTCGAGGCATGAAGCAATCCGAGGCATGAAAAAGGCCGCCTGAAGGCGGCCTTTTTCGGGATCAGAGCGCCTTGCGGACCTTGTCCTTCACGTCGCCATAGGCCTTGCGCACCTTGCCGGCGATCTTTTCCGACACGCCTTCCACCTGCATGCGCCGGTTGCCCGTGGCCTTGCCGGCCGCCTGCTTGACCGAGCCCTTCACTTGCTTGGCAACCCCGACGACCTGATCCCTGTTCACCATATCCGCATCTCCTGGGCCTGGAATGGAGATGGATGCGAAGGCCGCATCCGACACGACAACGAACCGACAACGTTCGGGTTCCGCCGGCCTGCCGGCTCGCGGCAAGGACTTTCGGCGGGAAGCCTAAGCTATTTCTTGTTTACGCAATTGCGGGCGGAAAACCGTTTCACACTTTTTCTGGAATTGCTCTAGCTTGACGCCGCAATCGGCATCAGGAGACACCGTGGCTGAGTTCACCCTATACATCGGCAACAAGTGCTTTTCGTCCTGGTCGCTCAGGCCCTGGGTGGCGATGCGGCACCTGGAAATACCCTTCGAGGAGAGCTTCGTGCGGCTGCGTACGCCGGAGACCGCGGCCAATCTCGCCAAGGTCTCGCCGACTGGCCTGGTTCCGGTCTTGAATCACAACGGCAGGATCGTCTGGGAAACCCTTGCCATACTTGAATATCTGGCTGACCTCTTTCCGGAGAAAAAGCTGTGGCCGGACGATCTCGGCGCCCGTGCCTTGGCGCGCTCGGTGGCGACCGAGATGCATTCCGGCTTCCGCGAGGTCCGCTATGGCTGGCCGATGAATCTGCGCCGGCCGAAGGCCCATAAGCCGCTGGATGCCGAGGGCGAGGCGCAGCGCGCGCGCATCGAGGCAATCTGGCGGCAGTGCCGCGAGCAACACGGCCAGGGCGGCCCGTTCCTGTTCGGCCATTTCACCGCGGCCGATGCCATGTATGCGCCCATCGTCACCCGCTTCGACACCTATGGCGGGGAGCTTGCACCCGTCACCCGCGCCCATGTCGACGCGGTTCTGGCGACGCCGGCGATGCGGCATTGGTATGCGGAGGCCGCCAGGGAGCCCTGGCCCGAACCAGGGCCTCATGAGCAGGATTAGCTCTCAGCGGGCGGCGGTTTCGCCGCAATTCGCGTCAACTGCTCTGATGGCGGGACTTCAAGAACCTCCGGCACGGCCTATGTGAAGGGTCGGGCGGCTTCCGGAGATTTCACATGACATCTTCTAACTCCTCACTCGCCGGCAAGGTCGCGCTGGTCACCGGTGCCTCATCCGGCATCGGCGAAGCGACCGCCGCCGCACTTGCCGCCGCCGGCGCGAAGGTGGCCGTCGCCGCCCGCCGCATCGATCGCCTGGCGACGCTGGCCAGCCGCATCGACAAAGCCGGTGGCACCGCGCTCGCCATCGCAGCCGACATCGCCAAGGGCGGCGACGTCACCGCCATGGTCGACAAGGTCGTTTCCGAATGGGGCCGGCTCGACATCCTGGTCAACAACGCCGGCGTCATGCTGCTCGCGCCCGCGGCCGAGGCCGATCTCGACGACTGGCGCCGCATGATCGAGCTCAATCTGATCGGCCTGATGGCGACCACCAAGGCGGCGCTGCCGCATCTCAAGGCTGCCAAGGGCCACATCGTCAACGTTTCGTCGGTGGCCGGCCGCGTCGCCAACCCTGGCGCCAGCGGCTATGCGGCGACCAAGTTCGGCGTCGTCGCCTTTTCGGAGTCGTTGCGCCGCGAGGTCTATGCCGACAAGGTGCGCGTCACCGTCATCGAGCCCGGCCTTGTGCGCACCGAGCTCGCCGACCACATCACCAACGAGGAATTCAAGGCCGGACTCGAGCACCGCCTTGCCACCATGGAAGCGCTGACCGCCGAGGATATCGCCAATGCCATCCTCTACGCCGTCAGCCAGCCGCCGCACGTCAACATCAACGAGATCCTGATCCGTCCGACCGACCAAGAGCGCTGAATTGCCTCGAGCGCGGATGGCACCCGCCAAGAAGAATTGACCGGTCCCGCAATTCGGCTTAATACGTAACCAAATGGATACGCATCATGCAAGCTGAGCAGGACCGTTCCGTTTTCCGCGCCATCGCCGATCCGACACGGCGCGCCATCCTGGACCGGTTGCGTCAGGGGCCGGCGCCGGTCAACGAGCTGGCTTCCGCCTTCTCGCAAAGCCGGCCGGCCATTTCCAAGCATCTGAGGATCCTGCGCGAGCTCAACGTCGTCTCCGAGCAACGGCAGGGGCGCGAGCGTGTCTACCGGCTGGAGCCGGCCGAACTGAAGGATGTCGCCGACTGGATCCTGCCTTACCGCGATTTCTGGCAGCACAGCCTCGGCAATCTGAAATCCTATCTGGAGAGCGCCAATCAGGAGGAAGACTGATGGCGAGCAATGACAGTCCGCGCGCGATCGCCGATATCTCCGCCGGCACCATCCTTGCCACGGTGACGATCGCCGTGCCGCCCGAGCGCGTCTTTCGCGCCATCACCGCCAAGGACCAGATCCCGCTCTGGTGGGGCGCCGACGACATGTACCGGACGACGAAACACACGGCCGATGTCCGGCCTGGCGGCGCCTGGCGCTCGGAAGGCAAGGGCGCAGACGGCCAGGATTTCCATGTCGGCGGCGAATATATCGAGGTCGTCGGCGGCGAATATATCGAGGTCGAGCCGCCGCACCGCCTGGTGATGACCTGGATAGCGCCGTGGGACGGCGACAACGTCACGACCGTGACTTACACGCTGGAGCCGGTGGAAAACGGCACCCGGCTGACGCTTCGCCATGACGGCTTCGGCCCGCGCCACGAGTCCTGCCGCGACCATGGTTCCGGCTGGGAACGCGTGCTGGGCTGGCTCGGCGATTTTCTGTCCAAGGAGACCGGTGCCAAGCCGCCGTCGGTCTTTCACTGCCGGATGATCCCGCCGCGGCCGGATTTCGCCTTCACCATGACGGAGGAAGAAAGGGCGCTGATGAACGCGCATGCCGACTATCTGCGCGGCCAGCTTCGCGCCGGCACGATGATGCTGGCCGGACCTGTCGCCGATCCCGCCGGGCCCTGGGGTCTGCTGATCCTGCGCGTCGGCAGCGAGGCCGAGGCCAGAGCGGTGACCGACGGCGACCCGACGGTGCGTTCGGGCCGCGGCTTCCGCTATGAGATCCTGCCGATGATGAGCACGATCATGTGAGGCCGAAAGCGAAAACGCCTCTCGCGCTTTTCACGGCGCGGGAGGCGTCTTTGTCGTCAGCCTTTCTCGATTGGTCGTGAACTGCTAACGACAGGCCCAAAACCCGCAGCCGGCGAAAAGGTTCCCGGCAAAATAAAAAAATCTTGTTCGGTCGGCGTGGGCGCGTTTCCGGGCTCTGTGCTAAAGGCACTGCCCACATGAGGATCGCCTTGCCGCACGACCATTCCTTCCTGAGCCTGGCCGACGCATCTGCCGCCTTCGACTGCCAGAGCTGCGGCGCCTGCTGCGCCTATTCTGCCGACTGGCCGCGCTTCTCCACCGAGGAGGATGCGGAACTCGACCGCATCCCCGAAGCGCTCGTCGCTGCCGATCAGTCCGGCATGCGCTGCGAGGGCCGCCGCTGTGCCGCGCTTGGCGGCGAGGTGGGCAGGGGGACGGCCTGCGCGATCTACGAAGTCCGCCCGCATGTCTGCCGCGCCTGCATGCCCGGCGGCGACGACTGCCTGATGGCAAGGGAGATGTATGGGCTGGCGGTCGAACTGCCAATCTCCCCCCTTGTGGGGGAGATGCCCGGCAGGGCAGAGGGGGGCGCTGTCCCGCCGGCGTCTCAACTGAGCTTCCGTCGCACACCGGAGTAGATTTTCGGCCAAGAGGGCAGAGGTAGCGATCCTTCGCGCCCCCCTCTGGCCTGCCGGCCATCTCCCCCACTTGGGGGGAGATTACTTTCTCGCGCCCGCTTGCCCAGCTTCACACCTCCCGGTACCTTGCCGCGCGGGCAGGGCCGTGGAGGAAACCGTGAGCATCGAATTCCTGTTGACGTCGCTGATTATCGTCGCTTCGCCCGGCACCGGCGTTCTCTACACGCTGAGCGCCGGCCTCTCGCGCGGCGCGCGCGCCTCGATCATCGCCGCCTTCGCCTGCACGCTGGGCATCGTTCCGCATATGGCGGCCGCCGTCACCGGCCTTGCCGCGGTGCTGCACACCAGCGCCGTCGCCTTCGAGACGCTGAAATATCTCGGCGTCGCCTATCTGCTCTACATGGCCTGGAACACGCTGAAGGAGAAAGGCGGCTTGAGCGTCGACGAGAACGTCGCCCCGCGCTCCGCCGCCAGGATCATCACCTCCGGCATCTTGATCAACATCCTCAACCCGAAACTGTCGATCTTCTTCTTTGCCTTCCTGCCGCAATTCGTCAGCACCGGCGAGCCGCACGCGCTCGGCAAGATGCTGGAGCTCTCCGGCGTCTTCATGCTGATGACTTTCGTCGTCTTCGCGATCTACGGCGTGTTCGCCGCCTCGGTGCGCAGCCACATCGTGTCGCGGCCGATGGTGCTGACCTGGATGCGCCGCACCTTCGCCGGCGCCTTCGTCATGCTCGGCGCCAAGCTGGCGCTGGCCGATCGCTAGCTCAATCTGCGCCCCCGATTTCGGAAGCCTCGTCGCTTCCGGAGCCAGGCGCGGGCCGGACGCCAAGGCGCCAGGCCGAGGGCGGGACGCCGATCATCTTCTTGAAGGCACGGCTGAACGCCGCCTCGGATTCGTAGCCGATGTCCGCGGCGATGCTCGCGACGTTGCTGTTGCCGGCGCTGAGCAGCTCAGAGGCGATCTGCATGCGCCATTTGGCGAGATAGTGCATCGGCGGCATGCCGACGAGCCTGGTGAAGCGTTCGGCGAGCACTGTGCGCGACAGCGCGGCTTCCCGTGCCAGCGCCTCCACCGTCCAGTTATGCTCCGGGCGGTCGTGGATCAGCGCCAGCGCCTTGCTCAGATGTGGATCGCGCAGCCCCGCCAGCCAGCCGGTCTGCTGCGGCGGCAGCGCTTCCACGTAGCGGCGCAAGACGTCGACGAACATCAGCTCGCTGAGCTTGGTCAGCACCGTCTCGCTGCCCGCCCGCTTTTCCGCGACCTCCGATACGGCGAGCTTGATGAACTGGCCGAGCCAGCCGCCATCGCCCTTCACGTCCCCGGCCTTGATGACCGGCGGCAGCGCTTCGAGCAGCGGATTGAAGGGCAGGGCGTCGCAAGCGAGATAGCCGCACACCAGCCGGGCCGACAACGATCCGTCCTTGACGAAGTTGATGGGGAACGGCGTCTGGCTGGCGGCCGCGATCTCCAGCACATCCGCGGTCGGCGGATCGGCCCGAAGGTCGGGCGTGCTCGACATGATATGCGGATCGCTGTTGGTGAAGACCACCACCTCGCCGGCCTCCACGGCAATAGCCTCCCGGCCGATGATGCGGGCAAAGCAGCGGCCGGCGGTTAGCAGGTGATAGGAGATCAGGTGGTCTGCACCGGGCAGGATCCTCGGCAATATCGCGGCGGGAGCGGGCGAGCAGACCGCCCATGGGTCCTGAGCCTCGATGTCGAAGAACGTCGCGCCGGTGAGGCGCACCGTTTTCAACAGGTCAGACAGAGCGTCCCCGGCCATTCCACCCAAGTCCCGCTAGAGCAATTCCAGGAAAAGTGTGAGCGGTTTTCCGTCCGGAATTGCGTCAAAACGAGAAGATAGAGCGGTTCGCCGTTTCCGTGAAACGGTGAAACGCTCTAGCCGCGCGGCAACCCGGCGCGGCATCCCTTTCGAGTTCCGGACGCGCTGTCAAGTGAGGCGGACGCCGCGTCATTCCGCTCATGGCCGGAAGCTTTAAACCCCTGCCGGTGCCGAGCTTCGTCCCCGAACCGGGCGCTCGAGCGCAATCGAACTCAAGGAAGGATGTAAGTCATGACGGTACATAAGGGCGGGTGTTTTTGCGGCGCCGTGGAAATCGAAGTGCACGGAACTGCCGAGGCGATGGGCTATTGCCACTGCAGTTCCTGTCGTTCGTGGTCGGCGTCTCCCGTGAACGCCTTCACGCTGTGGAAGCCGCAGAACGTCAAGGTCACCAGGGGCGCGGAGTTCCTGTCCGGCTTCAGGAAGTCGAAGATGAGCGAGCGCCAGTTCTGCACCAAATGCGGCGGCCATCTGATGACGGATCACCCGCCGCTCGGCCTGGTCGACGTCTATGCTGCCACGATACCGACGGTGGCATTCACGCCGGGCGTCCATGTCAACTACGCCGAGACGGTCCTGCCGATGAAGGACGGCCTGCCGAAGCTGAAGGATTTTCCGGCCGAGCTCGGCGGGTCCGGCGTGAGCGTGCCGGAGTAGGTCCCGGACGATGACGCACGACCTCCACGAACCAAAGTCAACGACAGGAGAATACGCATGGACATCGCGACATTTCGCGCCACGCAGGAGCCGATCAAGGATCTTTATCGCAAGGATGCCCGGGCGGCGCTTCTCACGCTGAAGGCCAAGGGCAGCGCCGACGACTCCAGGGTCACCTGCAAGGTCGAGACCGGCCGTGGTCTCGCGTTGGCAGGCATCCATCCGAAGGCCGGCGGCAGCGGGCAGGAGCTTTGTTCCGGCGACATGCTCTTGGAGGCGCTGATCGCCTGCGCCGGCGTCTCGATGCGGGCTGCCGCCGCCGTGCTGGAGATTCCGATCAAGTCGGCCGAGATCTCGGCCGAGGGCGATGTCGACCTTCGCGGCACGCTGGGCGTCACCGAGGGCGTGCCGGTCGGCTTCAAGGAGATCCGCCTGCGCTTCGACATCGAGACGGACGCTCCGCAAAACCGGCTGACCCAGCTGATGGAGCTCACCGACCGCTACTGCGTGATCTTCCAGACGATCCAGCGCAGCCCCAAGACCTTCGTGAAGCTCAACAGGATCGCGAGGTAAAGCGAGTTGCCCGGAATCCTGACCTTGGCGGGGGGATTCCGGGCCGGGGCCTGAGCGCGGCTTTCCACGCCGGGCCCTATCCCTTCACATAGCCCATCGCCTCGACGATGCGACCGTCCGCGACGCGCATCAGGTTGACGCCGCGCAGCGAGTTGCCGTCGGACATCCAGAAACGCCAGCGGATCGTCGCCCGGTCGCCGGCAACGAAGGTTTCTTCGATATCGAAGCGCGTGCCCGGTGCGGTGGCGATCGCCGACCACAGCTCGACGCAGGCAGCCCTGCCGGTCCGGCGGGCGCCGTCCGGCGCCGGCGTCGTGTTCTCGATCACGCAGTCATCCGCCACCAGTTCGGCCAGCGCGGACGGGTCGTGACGTTGGAAGACGTCGTTGTAGCGCCGCATGATCTCGGCCGTTTCGGCAGAGCGCTTGGCCGTGGCGACGTCGAGGATCAATTCCTGTGTCACTGGATATTCTCCTTCCATTTCAGCTATCTATGAGGCTCACCTTGAGCGTGATCGCAGCGACGCCGGCCAGCGCCCGCGAGACGAGGCAGGTCGCCTTGGCGGCTTGCGCGAGCCGCTCGAATTCCTCCTCGGTCAGCCCGGCGACGCTCGCCTCGGTCTCCAGTTCGATGCGGGTGATGGTCGGCCCGGCCGTCGTGGCGCCGAGATGCACTTTTGCGATCGTGCGGATGCGCGCGGGGGTGTAGCCCTCGCGGCCGAGGATGGCGCTCAACGCCATCGAGAAGCAGCCGGCATGCGCTGCCGCGATCAGCTCCTCCGGATTGGTGCCCGGACCATTCTCGAAACGAGACGGGAAGGAATAGGCGCCTTCGAACACGCCGCTGCCCAGCCACAGCCGGCCGGATCCCTCCTTGAGTGTGCCTTGCCATTCGGCCGAAGCGTCGCGGATCGTCATTGCTGTTCTCCTCTCTGGTTGGTCAGGCGCCGTCGATGACGACCTTGCCGAAGACGTCGCCCTGCTGGAAATGGTGGTAGGCCTCGCGCGCCTCGGCGAAGGGGAAGATCCTGTCGATGACGGGCTTCAGCCGATGCGTGGCGACGGCGGCGAGCATCGTCTCGAGAGCGCTGCGGCTGCCGACGAAGACCCGACTGAAGGTAACCAGACTGCGCTGGTAGACGGAGCCTGGAATCTCGACCGACTTCCCGTTGTGGTTCTGCACGGTGAGCAGCACGATGCGTCCGTAAAGGGAGCTCGCGATCAGCGATTGCGCGAAGGTCGCCGGGCCGCCGGTCTCGACGACGAGGTCGATGCCGCCGGTCGCCGCGCGCAGTGCCATGCCCCAATCAGGCGTTTCGGCCGTCGCGATGACGAGGTCGGCGCCGAGCGCCCGCAGCCTGTCGGTCTTCTCGGCGCGCGAGGTGACCGCCGCCACGCGGCAGCCCATGAGTTTGGCGAACTGCACCGCGAACACTGCGACGCCGCCCGAGCCGATGACGAGAACCCATTGTCCGGGCTTCGGAATCTCGGCGCCGGTCAGCGCGCTCCAGGCGGTCAAGCCGGCGCAGGTGAAGGTGGCACCCTCCTGCCATGAGAGATGGTCGGGCAGTCGCACTGCCCATTGCTCGTCGAGCAGGGCGTATTCCGAGAGCATGCCGTCCAGCGTGCAGCCGAGCTGGTCGACGACGCCCGGATGCATGCGGCCGTCGACCCAGCGCGCGAAATAGCTGCCGGTGACGCGGTCGCCGACCGCAAAGCGTGTGACGCCGTCGCCGATCGCCGTCACCTCGCCGGCGCCGTCGCTCAGCGGAACGATGCCGGGCCGCGGCGTCAGCGGATAGATGCCGTTGAGGATCATCGTGTCGCGGCGGTTGAGCGAGGTGGCGCGCACCCGTACGACGATCTGATGCGGCCCCGGCTGTGGCATCGCCTCTTCGTGCATCACCAGTTTGTCGATGCCGCCTTGCCCCTCCAGTCGATATGTTTGCATTTTCGCCTCCGGTATGTAGACCGATTTACATATTATGTAGACCGATTGTCATATTCTCGGCAAGACTTATAATGCGCACTCCTGACAGAGGTTGACATTGAGGTTGATGTGGCGACGGACACACGCACCCGCATGATCGAGGCGACGGCGCTGCTCATCAGGCAGCGCGGCTATCACGGCACCTCGCTCAACGACATTTTGAGCGCCAGCGGCGCCCCCCGCGGCTCGCTCTATTTCCATTTCCCGGGCGGCAAGGACCAATTGGTGATCGAGGTGACGCGCGCCAGCGTCGCCGATGTGACCGACCGGCTGGGCGCGGCGCTGTCGGAGGAAAGCGATCCCGCCGTTGCCGTCCATCACATCTATCAGTCGGTCGCGCGCATGCTGGAGGACAACGAGTTCTCGCTCGGCTGTCCGGTCGCGCCCGTCGTGCTCGACGCGCCGAACGATGTTCCGGACCTGGCCGAGATCTGCAGATCGGCCTTCGAGCAGTGGATCGGACTGCTGCGCCAGGCCTTCGTCAGGGCAGGGGTGCCGGAGCGGCGGGCGCAGGCGCTGGCGCTGCTCGTCGAATCCTCGCTCGAGGGCCTGATGGTGATCGCCCGCGCCACCCGCGACCGCACGCCGGTCTCGACGGTTGCGGACGAGGTCGCTGCGCTGGTTGAAGCCGCAGTGCTGGCCGGTAAGGTCGCGCAGCGCGCAGACGCTGCTGATCTCCCCCCTTGAGGGGGAGATGTCGGCGAGGCCGACAGAGGGGGACGGTCCGACCGGGCTCGACACAGGTTGGCGCTTCACGCGCGGCGACCCCCTCTGGCCTGCCGGCCATCTCCCCCTCAAGTGGGGAGATTGGCTGTCGCGCAAGCTTTCGCCAATCGCCGCAGTACGAAGGTGTTGCCCTCCTTTTAAGACTGGTTGCAACTGCCAAACAAAAAGGGCGCCTCTCGGCGCCCTTTCCGTATCAGCTTGGCAGCCTGGATTAGAAATCCATGCCGCCCATGCCACCCATGCCGCCGCCAGGCATGCCGCCCGGCATACCGCCGGCGGCTTCCTTCTTCGGGGCCTCGGCGATCATGGCTTCGGTGGTGACGAGCAGGCCGGCGACCGAGGCCGCGTCCTGGAGAGCGGTGCGCACGACCTTGACCGGGTCGACGATGCCCATGGCGATCATGTCGCCATACTCGCCGGTCTGGGCGTTGAAGCCGAAGGTGCCGCCCTTGTTCTCGAGGATCTTGCCAGCGACGATCGAGGCTTCGGCACCGGCGTTGGCCGCGATCTGGCGGGCCGGAGCCTGCAGCGCGCGACGAACGATGTTGATGCCGGCCTCCTGGTCGGCATTGGCGCCGGTAGCCTTGAGGTTGCCCGAGGCGCGCAGCAGCGCGACGCCGCCGCCGGCGACGATGCCTTCTTCCACGGCCGCGCGGGTCGCGTTCAGAGCGTCATCAACGCGGTCCTTCTTTTCCTTGACCTCGACCTCGGTCGCGCCGCCGACGCGGATCACCGCGACGCCGCCAGCGAGCTTGGCAAGGCGCTCCTGCAGCTTTTCCTTGTCGTAGTCCGAGGTGGTCTCCTCGATCTGCTGCTTGATCTGGGCGACGCGACCCTGGATCTCGGCCTTCTTGCCGGCGCCGTCGACGATGGTGGTGTTCTCCTTGGAGATTGACACCTTCTTGGCGCGGCCGAGCATGTTGAGGCCGACATTCTCGAGCTTGATGCCGAGGTCTTCCGAGATGACCTGGCCACCGGTGAGGATGGCGATGTCTTCCAGCATGGCCTTGCGGCGGTCACCGAAGCCCGGAGCCTTGACGGCGGCGATCTTCAGGCCGCCGCGCAGCTTGTTGACGACCAGCGTGGCCAGAGCCTCGCCTTCGACATCTTCCGAGATGATGAGCAGCGGCTTCGAGGTCTGAACGACGGCTTCCAGGACCGGCAGCATGGCCTGCAGGTTGGAGAGCTTCTTCTCGTGCAGCAGGATGTAGGCGTCTTCCAGATCGGCGACCATCTTGTCGGCGTTGGTGACGAAGTAGGGCGAGAGGTAGCCGCGGTCGAACTGCATGCCTTCGACGACTTCCAGCTCGGTGTCGGCGGTCTTGGCTTCCTCGACGGTGATGACGCCTTCGTTGCCGACCTTCTGCATCGCTTCCGCGATCATCTTGCCGACCGACTCGTCGCCATTGGCCGAGATCGTGCCGACCTGGGCGACTTCCTCGGAGGTCTTGATCTTCTTGGAGGCCTTGCCGAGGGCGGTGACGACTTCACCGACGGCGAGGTCGATGCCGCGCTTCAGGTCCATCGGGTTCATGCCGGCGGCAACAGCCTTGTTGCCTTCCTGGACGATGGCCTGGGCGAGAACGGTCGCGGTGGTCGTGCCGTCGCCGGCGATGTCGTTGGTCTTCGAGGCGACCTCGCGCACCATCTGCGCGCCCATGTTCTCGAACTTGTCCTCGAGCTCGATCTCCTTGGCGACGGTGACGCCGTCCTTGGTGATGCGCGGGGCGCCGAACGACTTGTCGATGACGACGTTGCGGCCCTTCGGGCCGAGGGTCACCTTCACCGCGTCGGCGAGGATGTTGACGCCGCGCAGCATGCGCTCACGGGCATCGCGGGAGAATTTTACGTCTTTTGCAGCCATAGTTAGCTCCTGACAGGGGCTCGGACAGAGCCCGAAAACTCAGTTGATGGAGAGGCCGATATTCAGCCGATGATGCCCATGATGTCGGATTCCTTCATGATCAGAAGGTCCTCGCCATTGAGCTTGACTTCAGTGCCCGACCACTTGCCGAACAGCACACGATCGCCGGCCTTGACGTCGAGCGGCACGAGCTTGCCGCTTTCGTCGCGAGCGCCGGAGCCGACGGCGATGATCTCGCCTTCCTGCGGCTTCTCCTTCGCCGTATCCGGGATGATGATCCCGCCGGCGGTCTTGGATTCGGATTCGACCCGGCGGACGACCACGCGGTCATGAAGCGGGCGGAACTTGGACTTTGCCATGTTGTCTTCCTCGAATGAGAACGGTGAGAACTGTTCCTCCATCCGGCGAGGCCGCCGGATATATGAGTTAGCACTCACCTATGGCGAGTGCTAACGTGGCGCTGAAATAGGCTGGCGCCTTGCCAGAGTCAAGGCGCGCGGGAAGGGGCAATGGCGCGAAATTTTTCTGCGCATGACGCGATGCCGAAAAAGGCGGATCGCGGGTGGGTATCAAAACAGAAGCGCCGTGTTTCGCCGGCAAACAGCGGCGAAGCACGGCGCGATGCGAATGACGGGCGGACCGGAGCGGGATAAGTCCGCGTTAGATGTTCATGCCGCCGGACACCTCGATGCGCTGGGCGTTGACCCAGCGATTGTCCTCCGACACCAGCGCTGCGCTGGTGCGGCTGGGCTTAGGCCTGTTCCAGGCGCCAAAACTCCGCTACGCCGAGGATATCGAGGCCGGCCGGCTGGTCGAGGTGCTTCCCGATTTCCCGCCGACGCCGACGCCGATCTCGGTGCTCTATCCGCGCAGCCGGCAGCTCTCGCCGCGGGTGAGGGTGTTCGTGGACTGGCTGGTGGAGATTCTGGGGCCGAAGCTGGAGGCTGGGTGAGCCAGCCAAGCGCGGCGAGAGGGACAGCGCCCACCTCGGTCGTCATCCTAGGGCGGAGCAAGGAGCGAAGCGACGCGCGCAGACCCTAGGATCCATGCCGTGACGCTAAGGCATTGCAACGGTTACAGAATTCTGCACTGTTGCACTCTACAGCAAGGGTCACGGCATGGATACTCGGGTCAAGCCCGAGTATGACGACGATTCTACAAAAACAACCTCAGCTGCGCATGGATGATCGAGCGGTAGTCCTCGATCGTGCGCCGTCCCTCGTCTTCGTCCTGGGTCAGCGCCAGCCGCACGACGCCGCCGGCGAGCTGGAAGATGAGGAAGACTATGCGTGCGAAAGCCTCGCGCCGCTCCGGCTCGATCAGCGGGCCGACATGATCGCAGAACATCTCCGCCTGTCGCCTCGTTTCGGCGATGTCGAGATTCTTGAGCGCCTTGTCGGCCTGGATCGCGTTCTGCAGGTCCTGGATCGCCGGATCTCCGGCGACGCGGCCGTGATAGTCGTCGAGCAGCCGGTCCGCAGCCGGCATCACGTCGTCGCGGTGCCGCACATGGGCGATGATCTCGCAGAGCCGCGCGCGGCTCTCCTCCGAGAAGCGCTCGTAGAGCATGGCTAGGATCGCCGACTTGCTCGGGAAGTAATGATAGACCGTGGCGATCGGTCCGCCGGCCAGCGCGCCGACTTCCTTCATCGTCACCGCGTCGATGCCTTTCTCGCCGATCAGCCGCATGGTCGTGGCGAGGATCGCATCGATGCGCTCGCGGCTGCGCTCCTGCTTCGGCCTGCGCCTGGGTTCCGTCGCCTTTGCTTCGCTCATCCACCAAATCTCTCGCGAGAGCTGTGAATTCTCGGTTGACAGGAAACTGATCAAGTATCAGTTTCGCGAAATGCTGACAACTTGTCAGCTTTTCATTCGGACTGCAAGGGAGGCGCTTCGTGACCGTCACCGATGTCGCGCAAGCCGAAAACGGCGACTGGCTGGTTGGCAATCCGACCGGCCTGCAACTCGCCTCGGCATTGTGGATCGGCTCGGTCGGCTTGCTGATCCTGGGACTCCAGCCGGTGCTGCTCGGCGCGCTCTACGCGGAAGGCCATGTCACCGGCGACGAACTGGCGCTGGTCGCCACCGCCGAGATGATCGCGATCGCCATCGGATCGGCGATCGTGGCGATGCTCTTGCCGGCTCGCAACATGCGCTGGAAGAGCGCTCTGCTCCTCGTCCTGCTGGCGCTCGCCAATTTCTGGACGGCTTATGCCGGAAGTCCCAATGCGCTGATCGGCGCGCGCACGCTCGCAGGCCTTGCCGAGGGCGGTCTTGTCGCCGTCGCCACCGAGCTGATCGCCCGCTCGCGCCGGGCCGAGCGTATCGGCGGCTATTTCGTCACGGTGCAGACCTTGGCGCAATGCGCGCTGGCGCTGCTGCTCGCGCTTTGTGCGGTGCCTGCGGCCGGCTCTGCCGGCGGCTTCATCGCGCTCGGCATCGTCTGCCTGCTGTCGCTCGTCGCAGCATGGATCGTGCCGGACGACTATGCCGATCTGCCGAAGGAAGAACATCTTTCCAACGTGCTCACCGTGCCGGCCATCGCCGCGCTGCTGTCGATCTTCTGCTACTTCATGTTTTTCGGCGCCGTCTGGGCCTTCCTCGAGCCGCTCGGCGGCGAGTTCGGCATCGACGGCCGCACCGTCGGCCTGATGGTTTCGGCAAGCCTAGCCGCGCAGGTGGTGGGCGCCATGACCGCGACCGTGCTCGAAGCGCGTATCGACTACCGCTTCGCCATCGCCGGCATCGGCGCCGTCGCTGCGATCAGCTCGGCGCTGCTCGCATCGGGACCGGCGCTCTCCGTCTTCTGGGCTGTCGTGCTGGTGATGGGCTTCATCCTGCTCTTCATCGTGCCCTATCAGATCCGCATGGCGATCACCGCCGACGAGACGCGAACGGCGGTGCTCCTGGTGCCGGCCGCGCAGCTCTTCGGCCTCGCCATCGGCCCGATCGCCGCGTCGCTGCTGATCGACGGCGAGAATTTTCGGCCGGTGCCGGAATTCGCCGCGGCAAGCGCGCTGGCCAGCGTCGCGCTGCTCGGCGTCTTTGTGCTGGTGGCGCGGCGGCGCGTTCCAGCCTGAGCGGGAGGTGACGATGGCAAACGCCTGGAGCAACTGGTCGGGCTTTGTAACGGCGGCGCCCAAGCTGATCGCCACACCCGCCGACGCCGGCGAGCTGGCCGAACTGGTGCGCTCGGCGCCAGGTCCCCTGCGCGTCGCCGGCGCCGGCCATTCCTTCACGCCGCTGGTGCAATCGAATGGCACCATCGTCTCGCTGGAGAAGATCGAGGGGCTCGTCTCGCACGACCCCCGCGCCAACCGGGCGCGGGTGAGGGCGGGCACGCGTCTCGGCGCCTTGATGCACATCCTGCAAGACATCGGCCAGGGCCTGCCCAATATGGGCGACATCGACCGCCAGGCGATCGGTGGCGCGCTGGGCACGGCGACGCACGGCTCCGGTCCGACGCTGGGCGCCTATCACACGCAGCTCGAAACGGTGCAGTTCGTCGACGGGCAAGGCAAGCTGCGCGAGTTCAGCCGGGCGGGCGACCGGGACATGATCCACGCCACCGGCGTCGCGCTGGGTGCGTTCGGCGTGCTCACCGAAGTGACGATGAACAACATCGCGACCTACCGGCTGCGCCGCCGCAAATGGGTGCTGCCGATCGGCGACATGCTGCGCGATTTCGAGACGACGATGGCCGCGCACCGTTCGGCCGAGTTCTACTACATCCCGTTCTCCGGCTACGCGCAGTTCATCGCCAGCGATCTGAGCGACGCGCGGCCGACGCCGCGGCCGACCGAGGACGACGAGGAGGGGCTGGCGACGTTGCGCAAGCTGCGCACCGCGCTGCGCTGGCTGCCGGCGCTGCGCCGCGCGCTGATCAAGGGCGCGGTGAGAAAGGTGCCGTCCGAGGACTATGTGCAGGACTGGCTCAACGTCTATGTCAGCGACCGTCGCACCAGGTTCAACGAGATGGAATATCACCTGCCTTACGAGGAAGGCCCGAAGGCGCTGGCCGAGATCATCGCGCTGACGGAAAAGC
Organism: Mesorhizobium sp. WSM4906; assembly: GCF_029674625.1. Taxonomy (NCBI): domain Bacteria; kingdom Pseudomonadati; phylum Pseudomonadota; class Alphaproteobacteria; order Hyphomicrobiales; family Phyllobacteriaceae; genus Mesorhizobium; species Mesorhizobium sp. WSM4906. The sequence goes on along the minus strand of NZ_CP121355.1, from coordinate 4,904,538 downwards.
ATTTTCCGGAAGTCTACTTCCCGATGGAGGTGCGTTCGGTGGCGCCGGACGAGTTCTGGCTCTCGCCCTTTTACAAGAGGCTGACCTGCTCGATCGCCATCCACCACGATGCGGCGAACGACCCGCTGCCCTTCATGCGCGCCGCCGAGCCGGTCTTCCGCAGATATGGCGGCCGGCCGCATTGGGGGAAGATGCACGGCCTGAAGGCGGCAGATTTCAAGAAACTCTATCCGCGTTGGGACGATGCGATGGCGGTGCGCCGCGACATCGACCCTCAGAACCGTTTCGTGTCGCCCTATATGGCCGGCCTGTTCGGCATCGATCGATGAGCGAGTATTTCGCCGAACTGTCGAAGGCGCTGAAGGCGGCCCAGATCTTTCGGCCCTGTCTGGTGCTCGATCGCGACAGGCTGGACGCCAACATCGCGCTGGTGAAGCAGAGGCTGGCGCCGGGCCTCGCCGTGCGTCTCGTCGACAAGTCGCTGCCCTGCCTGCCGCTGCTTTCCTATATCGCGAGAGCGCTTGAAACCAACCGGTTCATGACCTTCCATCCGCCGGTGACGCAGGCCGTGCTCGATGCCTTCCCGGAGGGCGACCTGCTCTACGGCAAGCCGATGCCGGCCGGCGCGGCCAGCGCCGCGCTCACCAGGGGCGGCGCCGGCTGGCGGTCGCGCGTGTGCTGGCTTATCGACACGCCGGAGCGGCTTTCGGAATACGGCGCGCTGGCAAGCGCGCTAGACACCGAGCTGCGTTTCGCCTTCGAGATCGACGTCGGCCTGCATCGCGGCGGGTTCTCAAGCCCGGCCGAGATCGAGGCGCTCTCGATTCCGAAAGGCCTGCGCTGCGAAGGCATCATGGCCTATGAGGCGCATGCGCCGGAAATTCCCGGCTTGTTCGGCGGCGCCGAAAGAGCATTGAAGAAGGCATCGGCCAAGGCCGCCGATTTCGTGGCTGGCCTCGATCCGGACCGGCGCCGCACATTGAACATCGGCGGTTCGAAGACGGCGCTGCTTCATGGCGGCGGCGTCGCCAATGAAGTCTCGATCGGCTCGGCCTTCGTCCTGCCCAGCGACTTCGACACGCCCGGCCTCGACGGCTTCCAGCCGGCGGCCCTGATCGCGACGCCGATCCTGAAGGCGCTCGACCCGGTGCTGCCCGGCCCGGCGGCGCTGTCCAAAACGTTGCAGGCGCTCGGCCTCTTCCCGCGCAAGGGGTGCTATCTCTATGGCGGCAAGTGGATGGCCGAACCGCTGTTCCCTGAAGTCATGAAGCCGAGCGGGTTGATAGGGTTGTCGTCCAACCAGCAGTTCATGGGGTTGCCGGCCGGATCGGACGTGAAGCCGGGGGACTATGCTTTTCTGAGGCCGACGCAGAGCGAGGCCGTGCTGCAGCATTTCGGCTCGCTTGCGGTGTTTTCCGGCGGGCGCATCGTCGAATTCTGGCCGGCGCTGCCGATGGGGTGAGAGTGTGCCCGGGCCAATTTGGCGCCGGCATCCGCGACGTCGTCATCCTAGGGCGGAGCGACGCGAAGCGTCGCGCAGACCCTAGGATCCATGCCGTTACGTTCGCCGTAGGATGATGCGATGCAAACGAAGGACAGCCTACGCTGGTGCTCCAGCCCCAAGGTCTGCACCGTTGTGGGGCTCTAAAGTCACGGCATGGATTCCAGGGTCTGCGCGCGTCGCTTCGCTCCTTGCTCCGCCCTGGAATGACGAAGTTGTGTAGTGTCCCGCTCGCCTATTTATTGACTCAGTCAACTAAATGATTGATCCTGTCCGCGACAGGAGGAACTGCCATGACCATCCACGACCATCCCGGCAAGGAACGCATCGATGCGGTCCGTGCCTTCAACCGCTTCTATACCCGGCAGATCGGCGTGCTCGACGAGGGCTGGCTGAAAAGCAGCTTTTCGCTGACCGAGGCGCGGGTGCTCTACGAACTGGCCCATCGCGACGGGCTCGTCGCCAGCGACCTGGTGCGCGACCTTGGCCTCGACCCAGGCTATGTCAGCCGGCTGCTGAAGAAGTTCGAGGAGCGCGGCCTGGTCGAGCGCGCCGCTTCGGAGGCCGATGCGCGGCGCTCGCCGATCGCGCTGACCAAGGCAGGCAAGGAGGCCTTCGCGCCGCTCAACCAGGACTCGCACAACCAGGTGCGCGCGCTGCTCGATCGTCTGGCGCCGGCCGACCAGGAGCGCCTGGTCAAGGCGATGCGGACCGTGCAGGACCTGCTCGGCGACAAACCCGAACCCAAGGTGCCCTATATCTTGCGGCCGCTGCAGGTCGGCGACATCGGTTGGGTCACGCACCGCCAGGGCCTGCTCTACGCGCAGGAATATGGCTGGGACGAGACCTACGAAGCGCTGGTCGCCGAGATCCTCGGCGAGTTCGTCAAGAATTTCGTCCCGCAATGGGAGCGCAGCTGGATCGCCGAACGCGAAGGCGAGGTGGTCGGCTCGGTCTTCGTTGTCCGCAAATCGCCCAAGGTGGCGAAGCTCAGGCTGCTCTATGTCGAGCCCTCGGCGCGCGGCTTGGGCATCGGCGCACGCCTGGTCGACGAGTGCATCGCCTTCGCGCGCGCCAAGGGCTACAAGACGCTGACGTTGTGGACCAACGACATACTGGGTTCGGCCCGCCGCATCTACCAGGCGGCGGGCTTCAAGCTGGTCGAGGAAGAGCGCCACCATTCCTTCGGCAAGGATTTGGTCGGCCAGACCTGGAATCTGGAGCTTTAGTTAGCTCTTTCCCTTCTCCCCTTGTGGGAGAAGGTGGATCGGCGCGCAGCGCCGAGACGGATGAGGGGTATTCCAGGGAACGCCGGCGTCTCATTCCGCTGGAACACCCCTCATCCATCGCCTTCGGCGACACCTTCTCCCACAAGGGGAGAAGGGGGAAGCCGCAGCACTCAGCCCTTCACGGGCACCCAGATTTCCAGCCCGCCATTGCCGCTGCGTGCATCGAATTCCGGCCCGTAGCGTTCGAATTCCGGGGCGTCGGCGATCTCGTGTCCCGAGGCCGGCAGCCATTTGTTCCAGATCGTGTTGACGGTGCGGCGGATGGTCGAGATGTGCTCGCGATGCGGGAACACCGCGTATTTCTGCGCCGGCACCCGCACCCGGAAGAACTCCTTGGGCAGGTCGGAGAAATCGCTCACCTCGACACCGGCGATGTAGTCGAAATTGCCGGCATCGTCGCCATTGACGCAGACGCCGTAGGCGACGTCGCCGACCTCGCCGGGGATGTGGCCGATATAGGGGCCGAAGCGCTGCCACAGCATCGGGATGCCGGCGCTGCTCTCGCAGCTGTAGCGCTCGCCGAGACCGGCGATGAGGAAGGGCCGGCTGGTCTCGAAGCGCGGCGGTTCGAGTGCGGCGAGAAATGAACTGTCCATCAGGATAGGCTCCACGAGGTCGAGATTTTGGGTCGAGCCCTGCGCGCGCACCAGTTCCGGCGTGGTGCCGAACTGCTCGCGGAAAGCCCGCGTGAAAGCCTCATGCGAGTTGTAGCCGGCATCGAGCGCGACCGACAGGATGTCGGGCGCGCCGCCCGCAAGCTTGCGCGCCGCTTCGCTGAGCCGGCGCGCCCGCACGTAGCCCATCACCGACCGTCCGGTCGCGGCGCCGAAGGCGCGCGTCACATGGAAGCGCGACACGCCGCTGCTTGCCGCGACATCGTCGAGCGAAATCGCATCGGGCAGACGGCTTTCGACAAACCACAGCGCTTTCTCGGTCGGGTTCATGGCTCCTCGCATTTGGCGGGGCGACACTAGCCACCGCGCCGACAGCCAGTTTGATCGAAATTGCGCGGTGAGCGAAGTCGAAACGATGTTGACAAACGAAGGCGGCATTCTCTAGTGCGTAACGTTATTACATAACGAAGGGAGAACAAAATGGCAGCTGTAGTGAGGGGATGCGCGGCAGCCCGTTGCGACTCGCACGCGGACAACCTACGATGGCGGCGTCATGGTCCCTGAGCCGCAAGGCAAGGGGTGAAAAGGGAACACGGTGAGACCTGCTTCGGGTCGAGGCCGTGGCTGCCCCCGCAACTGTGAGCGGCGAGCTCCATCCGAACGCCACTGGCCGGCAAGGCTGGGAAGGCGGATGGCGCAACGACCCGCGAGCCAGGAGACCTGCCATCGACACGAGTTGACCGGACGGGGTGTGCCGGGAGGAGACGCGGGCACCGGCCTTGTCGGCCGGCTCGTCCCAGCATCCTTCCGTCGCCATTTTTGGAGAGTGACGGAATGCTGGACGGCTCCATCGATCGTATCCATCAAGCCATCGGATATGCGGCCTGGAGATACCATCCGGGCGACCTGGCGGGGCTTGGCTCGTGATGCCGCCGGTCCTCGAAGCCCGTGGCCTCGGCGCGACGGCCAACGGCCGCGCGCTGGTCGACAATGTCAGCCTGTCGCTGGCGGCCGGCGAGCGGCTGGCCATCGTCGGCCCCAACGGCGCCGGCAAGACGACGCTGCTGCGCATGCTGTGCGGCGCTCTGTCGCCGAGCCACGGCGAGGTCCGCTTGGCCGGACGTCGGCTGGACAGGATCACCACGGCCGAGCGCGCCCTCAACATCGCCGTCGTCGGCCAGACAGACCAGCCGGATCCGCGACTTGCCGTCATCGACTATGTCGAGCTTGGCCGCGTCCCGCACGCCGGCCTGAGGCGCCGGCACCACGACCGCGACATCGTCGTCGAAGCGCTGCGGCGGACCGGGCTCTTGCCGCTGCTCGCGCGCACCATCGGCTCGCTGTCCGGCGGCGAACGCCAGCGCGCGCAGCTCGCCCGCGCTATCGCGCAGGAGCCGAAAATCCTGTTCCTCGACGAGCCGACCAACCACCTCGATCCGCGCGCCCGCGGCGAGCTGCTCGGCCTGGTGGCCGGCTTCGACATGACCGTCGTCGCCGTGCTGCATGATCTCGCTCTGGTGGCGCCCTTCGCCACCCGTGTCGCGGTGATGAGCAACGCCCGGCTGCACGCGCTGGCGCCGCCGCGCCAGGCGCTGGCGCAGCCGCTCATCCGCGAGGTCTTCGGCATCGACGTGCTGCATCTGCAGCACCCGACCGAAGACCGCGAGCTCACCGTCTTCGACCTTGCCGGTCGCGCCGCCTCGTCATCCTGAACCGTCCAAACAAGGAGCATCTTCCGATGAAACGCCTCGTGCCGTCCTTTGCCTTGTCGCTTTTCGCCTCGGCGGCTGTTGCCTTCCCGGTTACCGTCGACAGTTGCGGCAAGCCGCTCACCTTCGACGCCCCGCCGAAGCGCGCCGTCATCCAGGACCTCAACATGGCCGAGATGGCTTTCGCGCTGAAGCTGCAGCCGTCTATCGTCGGGCTCACCGGCATCACCGGCTGGTACAAGGTCGGCCCCGAATTCAAGGCTGAGCAAGGGTCTATTCCGGAGCTCGCGCCGAAATATCCGACGCTCGAAAACCTCGTCGCCGTCGAGCCCGATTTCTTCTTCGCCGGCTGGTATTACGGCATGAAGCCGGGCGGCGAGGTCACGCCCGACACGCTCGCCCCGCACGGCATCAAGACGCTGGTGCTGACCGAGAGCTGCGTCCATCTCGACAAGAACCGGCCCGCCGCCTCGATGGACCTGCTCTTTGGCGATGTCGAGAAGCTCGGCAAGATCTTCGGCAAGGCGGCCGAGGCGGAGAAGCTGGTCGCCGGCTGGAAAACCGAGCTCGCCGACATCAACGCCAAGGTGGGCGACCGCAAGGGCACGCGCGTGTTCCTCTACGACTCCGGCGAGGACAAGCCCTTCACCGCCGGCAAGTTCGCCATCCCCAACGCGATGATCGCCGCCGCGGGCGGCGAAAACATCATGGCCGATATGGAAACGAGCTGGGGCAACACCGACTGGGAGACGGTCGCTTCGCGCAATCCGCAATTCCTCATCCTGCTCGACTCCCAGGATGGCGGCGGCTATCGGAAGCTGCTCGATTTTCTCAAGGCGCATCCGGCGATGAAGGAGACCGACGCGGTCAGGAACGAGCACTTCGTGGCGCTGCGCTACGCCGAACTGACGCCCGGACCCGCCAACATCGAGGCGATCGGCAAGATCGCCAGGGCCATGCATCCGGAAGCGTTCTGAGGTCTTGCGTTCAGATGGCCTGAGATGCTCCCGTTGACTGATCGCCTGCCTCGGAGATTGGCCGAAACGCCCGCGACGTCGTCATCCACGGGCGGAGCAAGGAGCGAAGCGACGCGGCGCAGACCCGAGGATCCATGCCATGACGCAGAGGCGCCGCCACGGTGCAGAATTCTGCTCCGTGGCACCCTTCGCGCGAGGTCACGGCATGGATTCCAGGGTCTCCGCGACGGAGCTTCGCTCCTGCTTCGCCCTGGAATGACGAAGTCGCGGAGGCTTCGGACAATCGCGAAGGCAAGCAAGGCGATGACAGGTCTGACGGCGTGACCTTGCACCGATCCTTCACCCTCGCGATGACGCTGGGCGCGATCCTTCTGGTCGCGCTCGCGCTGCTGTCGATCGCCTATGGCTCGACGCTGATACCGCTTCGCGAGGTTGTCGGCGCCCTGGCGCGTGCGGCCGGTCTGGACGGCCGGGCCGTGCCGGGACCTGTCGGCGGCATCGTCGTCGACCTCAGGCTGCCGCGCACGCTGCTGGCGATCTCCGTTGGCGCCGGCCTCGGTGTCGTCGGCGTGCTGCTGCAGACCGTCACCCGCAACGACCTCGCCGACCCGTTCCTGTTCGGCCTCTCCTCGGGCGCCGCCGCCGGCGCGGTCTCGGTCATCACCATCTTCGGCGACAGTTTCGGCATCTGGACCTTGCCGGTGGCGGCCTTCACCGGCGGCATACTGGCGGCGGCCATCGTGCTTCTGCTCGTGTCGCGGGTGAGAGGGCAAGGGCCCGAGCGGCTGATCCTCGCCGGGCTCGCCGTTTCCTTCATGTTCACCGCCTTAACCAACTACCTCGTCTTCGCCGGTGACCAGCGCGCCGCCCATTCGGTGCTGTTCTGGACCATGGGCGGGCTCGGTCTCGCCCGCTGGGACAATATCGGCCTGGCGGCGCTGGGCGCCGGCATCATCCTTGCCTACGGGCTCTGGAACCACCGCCGCTTCGATGCCTTCCTCGCCGGTGAAAATGCTGCCGAAAGCCTCGGCGTGCCTGTGGCGGGCATGCGCCGCAAGACATTCCTCATCGCCGCTCTGGCCACTGCTATCCTCGTTGCGGTGGCCGGCGTCATCGGCTTCGTCGGGCTGATGATCCCGCATCTCGGCCGTCCGCTCGCGGGTCCGCTGCATCGGCCGCTGATAGCGATCTGCGCGCTGTTCGGCGCGATCCTTCTGCTCGCCAGCGATCTGCTCGCCCGTACGCTGCTGCCGCCGCAGGAACTGCCGATCGGCATCATCACCAGCTCGCTCGGCGCTTTCTTCGTCGTCACGCTGCTGATGCGCAGGCGGCTTTAAAGCAATTCCAGGAAAGGTGTGAGCGGCTTTCCGTCCGCAATTGCGCAAAAACAAAGAGATAGAGTGGTTCGCCGTTTCCGTGAAACGGTGAAACGCTCTAGCCGCGATCACACCGTCCAGAAATAGCGCACGATGTGGAAGAAGATCGGCGCGGCGAAGACCAGGCTGTCGGTCCGGTCGAGCATGCCGCCATGGCCCTCGATCAGGTGGCCCCAGTCCTTGACCCCCTGGTCGCGCTTGATGGCCGAGGCGACGAGCCCGCCGAGGAAGCCCATCGTGCAGGCGACGAAGGCGACGGCCGAAGCCTGCAGCGGCGAGAACGGTGTGATGAAGGAGAGCAGCGCGCCGAGCAGGCTCGACGCGACCAGCCCGCCGATCAGGCCCTCCCAGGTCTTCGACGGCGAGACGTTGGGTGAGAAGCGGTGTTTTCCAAACAGCTTGCCGAAGATGTACTGCAGCACGTCGCTGCCCTGCACGACGATGATCAGGAAGGCGATGAGCAAGAGATTGCGGCCCTCGAAGCCCGGCACGTTGAGCGTCAGCAGGGCAGGGACATGGCTGACGCAGTAGACCGAGATCATGATTGCCCATTGCTGAGCCGACACGCGCTCCAGGAAGCGCTCGGTATCGCCATGCAGCGCCGTGATCGCCGGCATCAGCAGGAAGCAGTAGACCGGGATGAAGATGACGAACAGGCCGTACCAGGCCGTCCACACCAGCCAGTACTGGAACGGAATGACGATGCCGAACATGCCGAGCAGCACCCAATGGTCGCTGCGGCGGCTATGCGTCAGCGTCACGAATTCGCGCAGCGCCGCGAACGAGATCAGTGCGAACAGGATGGTCATGCCGTAGCGGCCGAAGAAGAAGGCGACCGTCATCAGCGCCACCATCACCCACCAGGCGTTGATGCGCTGCGTGAGGTTGACGAGCGTCGCGCTCAGCGGCTTCGGCGCGCGCGCCGACAACACGGCGGCGGTGGCGCTGGCGGTGGTGAGCACCACGAAGAGTCCGATAATGAGAATGCTGATTTCGTGGCGCATCAATCGTCTCGGTCGGGGCGCGGATTGAGCGCCAGAAGTGCTGCGCGGGCGCGCTCGAGGAAGGCGCGGCGTTCCTCGCCCGGCGCCACCGCCACCGGCGCGCCGAAGACGACGCGGCAAAGCAGCGGCACCGGCAGGAACTGGCCCTTGGGCAGCACGCGCGACATGTTCTCGATCCAGCACGGGATCAATTCGACATCGGGCCGCGCCATCGACAGGTTGTAGAGCCCTGAGCGGAACGGCAGCAGCTCGTCGCTCATGTTGCGCGTGCCTTCCGGGAAGATGATCAGCGAATGGCCCTGGTCGAGAACCGAGAGCATGACGGAGATCGGGTTCTCTTCCGGGCTCGTCCATTGCCGGCTGATCAGCACGGAGGACAGCATGTCCTCGGCGATGAAGCGGCGCAGCCGCGACTTTCCCCAATATTCGGCGGCGGCCACCGCGTGCGTTATCGCGCGCTCCTTCTCGCTGAGGCATGCCGACAAAAGGATGAAATCGCCATGGCTGGTATGGTTGGCGAAATAGATGCGCTGCCGGTCGGACGGCTGGCTGCCGCTCCAGATCGGGCGCACGCCGGTCACGGCCCATGCCAGCGCCGACAGGCCGACGGACGTGACCGTCTGCAGCAGGGTGAAGGTCCGGAGCGCAAGCCTGCTCATCTGGGCATCCAGAACCCTGCTGCGAGAAACGCGACGACGAAGATCGCGAAGGCGATGCGCTGCCGGGCAAGCAGGCGGCGCGTTCCGGCGATGCGGTCGTCGAGCGGTCGCGGCGAGGAGGAGGCAGGCTTCAGCCGCATGCGCGCCAGGATATCGTCGACCGCGGCGCCGCCGGAAACCTCGTCGGGGTGCGTCGCCATCAGCCGGAACAGCAGCGCGTCGAACACGAGAAGTGCCGAAAGCCCTAGCACCACGACGGCGCTCGCCGCCGCGACCAGAAGCGCCAGGACCGCGATCGGCGCCTGGAACGCGCCGCGCGCCGAAGCGACCAGAGGCGCGACGCTGTCGCCGGCGATGACGATGGCAGCCGGCCACGCCGCCTGCTTGATCAGCATGGCGGCGAAGGCGGTTGTCCGTTGCTGATAGGCTTCGTCCCTCATGGCGGCTCATCCAGTCCGGCCTGGAGATGCACCGGTCGGCCGGAGGCGGCGAGCTGCTTGCGCGCCTGCGCCGGCGTATGCGAGCGGCCGGTGGCGACCAGCCATCGGGCGACGACGGTGGCGCTGCGCTGGAAGCCGAGCGCGCAGCAGACCAGCACCGTGCCTTGCCGGCGTGCCGGCTCGATCGCCGCCACCGCCCGGTCGAGCATGTCCGCCGGCGGCGGCAGGAGATCGAGCATGCCGAAGCTTTGCCAACGGCCTGTCACGCCGCGCGGCCGTTCCAGCTCGGCGGCAAGGTCGATCACCGTGGCGAAGCCGTTGGCCTCACCGGCAACGGGAAAACGCCCAAGGAAGACGCCGTCGGTAACCGCCACGACCGGCGGCAGCTTGAGCGTCCATGCCCAGACGTTGACCCAGGCGCCCAACCGATAAGGCCAAAGCAGGATGCGGCTTGCCAGCGACACATGGCCGTCCGCCGTCTTCTGGAACACTTTCGCGCCGGCTCCGGCATAGGCGAAGGCGACGATGGCCAACGCCAGAGCCGGCCACAAAAGCACGAGCGCGACGGCGGAATTGGCGGTGCCGATCGCAGTGCCCGCGAGCGCGAAGGCGGCACCCAGCGCGTAGCACAGCGAAAGCCGCCGCGCCTTGCCGTCGGTGGTCAGGCGGAAACCGGCGAAGGGCAACTCGCCCTGGGCCGGAAAGAGCCACAGCGCGAAGAAGCCGAGCAGCGCGCCGGTCGGGATGTCGATGAAATGGTGCTGCCAAGTCGTCAGCACCGAGGCGCCGATCAGCAAGCACCAGCCGTGCCACAGCATCGAAAGCGGACCGGCAAGGCGCAGGCGCCAGTGATCCCAGATGATCGCCAAAAGCGCGATGTGCAGCGACGGCGCCTGGTTGAACGGCTTGTCGAAGCCGCCGAGCACGGCAAACAGGAAGCCCGGCAGGCCGCTCGTCGCCGGCCGCACGAAAGTGGCGGTGAGCGGAAACAGGACGAAGCAGGCGACGGCCACGATCTGCGCGGTGAGATAGCGACCGGCCAGGCGGTCGACGCTGCGCCGGCTGTCGTTGAGCAGGAGCGACAGTCCGTAGAACAGGTTGATCGACCAGTAGGGCACGATGGTCCAGGCGACGAACGGAACATGGTGCTCCCAGGAGAACACGATGCTGCCGACATGGTCGCGCGTCGAGGCCAGCCAGTTGGCGAAGCCGTAGGTCGAATAGAAGAACGGCGCGAGCAAAGCGAGCCAAAGCGCGGCCCCGATCACGATCCGCCCATAGGGCTCGGCGGCTGGGCTGGTTGAAAGCGGCGGGGGCTCGACACCGGTCGGCATGCGTCGGTGGTCCTAGAGCATGATGCCGAAAAGTATGAAGCGGTTTCCGGACGACATCATGCTCTGTCTCTCGATTTAAACACGCCTTGCCAGCGAGACGGTGAAGATGCCCCATTGGTCGATGCGCTGGTCGAGCTTTTCGAAACCGGCCGCTTCGACCAGCTGGTCGATCTCGCCTTGCGTTCGACGCCGCATCACCCAGGCCTGTCCGCCGCGATGCGAGGTCAGGCTGCGCGCGATCATCTCGAGCTGCGGGTGCCAGGGCTGGTTGGTATAAAGGAGCAGGCTGCCGGGTTGCATGGCGCGGGCAAGGCCGCCAAGCGAGCGGGCGATTAGGGCATTGTCGGAGAAGAGCTCGTAGAGCCCGGAGACGATGGCGAGATCCGGCGCGGGATCCAGCGCGGCGAGACCATCGCCGTCGAAGGCATCGGCGCGCTGGAACGACACGCTCGCCGGGAATTGGCGTTCGGCGATCAGCTTGCGTCCGAGCTCGACATTGAGGTCGGAATAGTCCCGCAGGCGCACGCTGGTCGGTTGCTCCGGGCTTTTGGCGATCGCGTCGAGAACATAGCGGCCGTGGCCGGCCGCGATGTCCAGGATGTTGGTGGACCGTCCCGCGGCCTTCAGCGTTGCCAGCGCCGAGCCGATCAGTTCCTCGAGATGAAGCTTGCGCCGGCGGATACCGCGCCAGCCGATGGCGTCGAGGAAGACGCGGTCGACCACGCGGCCAATCGGCCCGAGACCGCGCGGCTCGTTCTCATAGACATAGTCCAGCGTCGAACCGGAATCGAAGCCGGTATCGACGCCGATCTTCATGCCTTGCGAGAACCAGCCGCCGACGCGGATGAAGGCGCGGCTCACCGCCCAGTAGAGGCCCTTGGGCGACAGGAGATCGAGCGGCGAGGCGAGCCGGTCGGCCTCGTCGCGCGTGTAGCCGGCGATATCCGCCTGCTTGAGGTCGACGGCCTCTGCCGGCGCCGCGAATCGCGCTTCGAGGAACGGTCGGATCAGGTCGAGGGCTTCGGCGCGGTCGCGCTCGCCCAGCGTGTCGTGGAAGAAGCCCGGCAGAACGTGCCGCTCCTTGATGCGGCTGCCGAGGTTGACGAAGAACTCGTGCTGGGGGCCATGCCGCACCACCCAGTCGCTGCCCGACAGGAGAAGCTGCGTCGGCACGGTGATGGCGCGCGCATCGGCAACGATGCGCGCCGCATGCTGGTAGAGCTCGACGAGGATGTTCGACGCGATCGGTCTCGTGATCAGCGGATCGTTTTCGAAGGAGGCGATGCGCGCCGGGTCATGGGTCAACAGCTTCGCCTTGACGTAGGAATTGACGAAGAAGCGCCCCTTGATCTTCTGCCAGAGCGCGATGCCTTCCTTGGCGAAGGGCACGTAGAGCTTGACCGAGAAGGCCGGCGAGGCCAGCACCATGGCGCGAAGTTTCGGCGCATAGTCGTGCACCCAGGCGGCCGCAAGCACCGCGCCGAAGGACTGCGCGATCAGCGCGATGTCCTGCGTGCCAAAGCCGTCCCTGGCGGCGACCTCGCGCATGAAACAGTCCATATCGCGCACCAGCGCCGCGAAAGACGGCGCATAGCCGCGTTCGCCGGTGGAGCGGCCGTTGCCGCGCGCGTCCCAGGCATAGAAGGCGTAATCGGGCGTGCCGAGTTCGTCGACCAGATGCGCCATGCGGCCGCCATGCTCGTGGCCGCGATGGAAGAGCACGATGGCGCCCTTGGCCTCGGCGGACACCGCCGGCCAGAAACGGTAGAAGATCTCCGTGCCGTCATGGCTGCGGAACGTGCGTTCCTGCGCCTGCCGGGCAAGGCTTTGCGCCGGCGCGGTGGCGATCTGTTCGTGAAGCATGGCGTTTTCCCCGGGCGGCATGGCTCGATGCTCAGCCGGCGCTGCCAATAAGACCGGCGCGTATCCGGTTTATGGCGGTCAGCAGCGAAAGCGTAGCCATGGCCGGAAACACAAAAGGCGCGATTGCGGCCGGCCAAAGCCCGGCGGCGGCGAGCACGGCCACCACGCCGAGCGCCAGCGCCCTGTCGCTTTTGCCGAACGGCCCGGCGTAGTTTCGCCCGACACCGGCGGCGATGCCGAGCACGCCTGCGAATTCGGTGAGCGCCGCGGCGACGGCAAAAGCGACGACACCCCAGGCGCCGAATTGCGGAAAGGCGGCAAAGGGCAGGATCAGCGCGAGGTCGGAGACGACATCGCAGATTTCGTTGAGGTACATGCCGAGGATAGAGGCCTGGCCGTGTTCCCGCGCGAGCATGCCGTCGATGGCGTTGAGCGCCATGCGCACGAAAAGCGCGACAGGGATGAGGAAGAGCGGCGCGCGCCAATCGGGCAAGGCCGCGATCGCCGTACCGGCCGCCACGGAGAAGAGGGTTGCCAGTATGGTAATGCCATTGGCCGTCACGCCGATTGCAGCCAACTTGCCGACCAGCGGCCGCAGCCTGTCCTGGAAAGCCGGCTTCAGCGCATAGAGCGTCGGCATTGCGTTGATCCCCCGATCCACGGCAACAGGTGTATCATGAACATGCCGAACGACGCCAGCGCACGGCGAAAACACAGTGAATTTTCAGTCGGTTGACGCCCGGCTATGAAGGCATCGCCGCAAGCCGTCGCCGCAACCAGTATTGCAGCTTGATCAGGTGCCGCGTCGGTGAGCGCTCAACGCGCCGCACGTCGATCAGCGTGACGCCGCCACCGTCCGACAGCGTGTGCAGGCCGGTGTCGAAGCCGTCGAGCCAGCCCTGCGGCGTCAGCCGCTTGACGATGTCGGCCGAAAATTCCTCCGGCGTCAGCCGCTCGATGCGCAACAGGTTGATGGCGGTGCCGTAGCCCGCCTCGCAATCCTGCGTCGGGAAATGGAGCTGGCCCTCATGCTCGAAGGCCGAGCCGGCAGGCCGCGACGATGCGCGGCCGGTGCGTACCGGATTTTGCGGGTGCTTGCGCCATGGGCCGGTCAGGCTGTCGGCGAAGGCGGCATGCAGCTCTCGCGTGTCTTGGCCGTCGGGGCCATGCAGCGCATAGAGCATCCACCAGCGCTGCTGGTGGCGCAAGATCGTCGCATCGACCGCCGGCTCGTCAAGCAGCACCGCAACCGGCTGCCATGCCTTCGGAAATTCGGTCGCCTTGTAGAGCGTCAGCCGCCCGCTCTGGTAAGCCTCCGGCAGCATGAAGATGTCTTCGCCCTGCCGGATCAGGAATGGATAGGAGAGGTGGAACCGCTCCTTCAGGGCCGCGCCGCGCTCCAGAAGCGTCCAGTCCCGGTCGTAGCTGTAGTAATGGATCTCGCCGCGTTTCACCCGGTAGTCATAGGCCTCGACCATCACCGTGAAACGGTCGCGGTGGAAAAGGCCGAACGGGTCGGCGACGAAGCGGAACGATCCCTGCGGCGGCAGCCAGACGACACGGCTCTTGTCGAGACCGTGCGGGGCAAGAGCATTTCCGATCGATTCGGGCACAATGCCCACTTGCCAGATGTCGACCATGGATTCGCCCCCTCGCGCCGGCGCATCTATGCAGCAAACTGTATCGCGTGCAAACCGTGTGTATGGACCGTCGATTTCCATTCGCCAATTCTTTTGTCTTAAGTCGAGCATGTCATGCTGACGTAATCCTGGCCAGCTAGTGTTGCCATTGACTGGGGGAGGAACAAAGCATTATGTGAAGGCGGGTTTAGGTGCTGGGTTGCTCCCAGTATAAGCAAGATGGGGGTGCTCGATTGCGGTGAATGCGCAATCGAGAGGTGGGGTTTTATGGAAATTGGTGTGGGTGTGCTCGGTGCTGTCCATGACAGCACTGTCGAGCAGCGTTCGTCGCAAGCATATGTCATAATCGCTTATGGGAACGGACTTGGCTATCACTATAGCGCGATTTTTGCAGGTCTGCTGATCAGCGCCTACAAGGGTGATGCCAGTCCGATCGTGACCTATACCGATCGTCCTGAGCTGTTCCGAAACTATCCGTTCCAGATCGTGCCGATCTCGCCGCAGCAGATCAGCGATTGGTCGCTCGAAGGCCGCTACTGGTTCCGCATCAAGAACCGCGTCATGCACGACGTGCTGGGCCGCGGCTTCGAGCGCGTGCTCTACATCGACAGTGATATCGCTTTCACCGGCAATCCCGATATCGACATCGGCCGCGTCACGCCGGGGACGGCGGTTCTGTTCCGCAACGAAGGGCGGGCGAACAGGTCGCCGAAATCGCACTACCGGGGCCTTGCCGGCCTGCCGAAAGACCTGTTCGCGGACGACGATCTCGTCCTGTCGCCAAGCGCGCCGCTTTGGAGCTCGGCAGTGATGGGGCTGCACCGGAACATGCGGGCAAGCGTCGAGTGCGCCGACCGCGTCATCCGCGGACTGTTCGGGAAGGTCGACACGCATACGCTGGAACAGTTCGCCCTCGGCGTGGCGCTGGCCAAGGATCATCAGGTGGTGCCATCCTACGGCAGCTTCAGCATCTTCTCGACTTCCAGGACAAGAGCCTTTGCGCGCCGTAGGATATTCGAGTTCTTCCAGCGCAATCGCGCTGCGCCGCTCGATGTGCAGATGGCCGAGGCGAAGCGCCTGAGCCTGCGGCAGCCACTCGGCACAAGGGTGATCGGCAGGCTGTTGGAGCTCAAGGCCGGACCCGACCCGGACTTCGCCACGCTTTCCTGACAGCATTTCTTCGCCGACCGGTAACCATGAACGCATCGCATGGCTGCCATGCGATTTGCCGGCATCTGGAACAATGCATTTTGCTTGAATAGTAAGCACGCTTATTATATATGCCGCTCATGGTTTCAGACGGCATCGACAGATTGGGATTTTTGATCCACGACGTGCAGCGTCTCATGCGCAAGCGCTTCGAGGCGCGCGCCAGTGGATTGGGCCTCTCCTCGGCGCAATGGCGGCTTCTCGTACGCGTCGCCAAGGAGGCGGGCGTGGCGCAGGCGCGGCTTGCCGAACTGCTCGAGATCGAGCCGATCAGCGTCTCGCGCCTGGTCGACAGGATGGAGGAGGGCGGCTGGATCGAGCGCCGCCAGGACGCCACCGACCGCCGCGTTCGCATGATCTTCCCGACCGAGAAGGCAAACGCGGCCTATGCCGACGTCAAGAGCCTTGCCGGCGAGGTCTATGAGGAATCGCTCACCGGCGTGTCGCCGGAAGACCGCCGCATCCTGATCCGGGTGCTCGACACGATCGTGCAGAATCTGACGGACGGCGAAACGGCGTCGCTGGAAACGATGAAGAACAAGGAAGGCGCAGCAGCATGAACGCCGCAGCCAAGATAGAAGACAACGTCACCAAGCTTGAGATGGAGGCGCAGCCGGCCGGCAAGGCGTCGGCGGAGCCGATCGGCAAGGCGTCGGCGGAGCCGATCGCCGAAGCCCCGGCGCAACCCGCGCCCGCCCCGGTTTCGGTGGCGCCCGCGCCGCAGCCGGCGCCGGCGCCGAAGAAGAAGCGCCGTACCGGCCGCTTCCTGCTGATGGTCGCGCTGCCGCTCGCGCTGCTCGCCGGCGGCGCTTATGTCTGGGTGACGGGCGGGCGCTACCAGGAAACAGAGAACGCCAACCTGCAGCAGGCCAGGATCTCGATCGCCTCGGATACGGCCGGCCGCATCGTTAAGGTCGGCATTGCCGACAACCAGACGGTCAAGGCGGGCGATCTTCTCTTCGTCATCGACCCCGAGCCCTACAGGATTGCGCTGGCCCAGGCGGACGCGGCGGTGGCCGCCGCGCGCCTCAATGTCGAGCAGCTGCGCGCCGCCTACAGCCAGGCGATGGCGCAGGAGAAGTCGGCGAGCAGCGAGGTCGACTACGCGCAGTCGCAATATGACCGCGCCGCCGATCTCGCCCAGAAGGGCATCAACGCCAAGTCGGCGCTGGACGAGGCCCGCAACGACCTCGACAAGGCCAAGCAGCAGCTGGCGGTCGCCGAGCAAGGCATCGTCAGCGCCAAGGCGGCGCTCGGCGGCAAACCGGACATCGAGACCGACAAGCATCCGACCGTGATGTCGGCGATCGCCGCGCGCGACAAGGCCGCCTATGACCTCGCGCAGACCACGGTGAAGGCGCCGGCCGACGGCGTCGTCTACCAGGCCTCGTCCTTCAAGGTCGGCCAGTATGTCGCCGTCGGCACGCCGCTGTTCGCGCTGGTCGAGACCGGCGACACCTGGATCGACGCCAATTTCAAGGAGACGCAGCTCACCCATATGAAGCCGGGCCAGAAGGCGGAGATCGTGGTCGACACCTATCCGGGCCGTACGTTCGAGGCGACCGTCAAGGCGATCGGCGCCGGCACCGGCGCCGAGTTCTCGCTACTGCCCGCCCAGAACGCCACCGGCAACTGGGTCAAGGTCACCCAGCGCATCCCCGTGCGCCTGGAATTGACCGACCCCGACGCCAAGATGGCGCTGCGCACCGGCATGAGCGCGACGGTCACCGTCGATACAGGTGTGGCGCGCGGCCTGCCGTCGATCTTCGGCCACGCCACGGCCGGCGAGCAGGCGCAATAGCGACCTGGAAACAGGGAGTTGGAGCAGGGAATTGGTATGATGGGAGAAGTGGGAAAGCTAAGCGTTTGAGACGAGCCGCTTCGCGGCTCGATCCAGGCTGAAGCTTTCGACACGGACCCGTCGGTCCTCAGGTTTCCGGGCGGCAGGCATCCGCTCGAACAGAGACTTTCGGTCGATGTAACCCCCACATCGATCCTCGCGTCCCACCGCGATGAGGGTCTCTCAACGGAAGGCCTTGCCGCCCGGAAACCTAAAGCAATTCCAGGAAAAGTGTGTAGCGGTTTTCCGTCCGGAATTGCGTAGAAACAAATAGCTACACGTTTTTGTTACCTGCTGGAAGTTCGCCACCATGAGCACGCCCGAACCCTTCAAGGAAGTGCCGCATCGCGGCCTGATCACGGTCGCGCTGATGCTGGCGACGATCATGCAGGCGCTCGACACCACGATCGCCAATGTCGCGCTGCCGACCATGACCGGCGATCTCGGCGCCTCGCCCGACAATATCAACTGGGTGCTGACCTCCTACATCGTGGCCGCCGCGATCATGACGCCGGTCACCGGCTGGCTCGCCGACCGCCTCGGCCGCAAGGAGCTGTTCCTGGCCTCCGTCGTCGGCTTCACCATCTTCTCCATGGCCTGCGGCATGGCCTGGAGCCTCGAGACGATGGTGCTCTTTCGCCTGCTGCAGGGCGTGTTCGGCGCGGCGATCGTGCCGCTGTCGCAGACCTTCCTGCTCGACATCAATCCCAGGGAGCGCCATGGCCAGGCGATGGCCATCTGGGGCGCCGGCATCATGCTGGGGCCGATCCTCGGGCCGACGCTCGGCGGCTGGCTGACCGAGAATTTCAACTGGCGCTGGGTCTTTTTCATCAACCTGCCGGTCGGTATCCTCGCCTTCCTCGGCATGGCAGCCTATCTGCCTGCCGTCGCCAAGCGCGTGCGCAGCTTCGATTTCTTCGGCTTCGCCATGATCTCGCTCGGCGTCGGCGCGCTGCAGCTGCTGCTCGACCGCGGCGGCGAGGTCGACTGGTTCTCTTCCACCGAGATCTGGGTCGAGCTCGGCCTGTCGATCACCGGCTTCTGGGTGTTCATCATCCACACGGTGACGTCCGAGCATCCCTTCATCGACCCAAAGATCTTCCTCGACCGCAATTTCGTGACCGGGCTGGGCTTCATCTTCGTCATGGGTGTGCTGATCCTGGCCTCGATGTCGCTGCTGCCGCCGATGCTTGCCAACATCTTCGGCTATCCGACCGTGACCATCGGCGTCGTGCTGGGGCCGCGCGGCATCGGCACGATGATCTCGATGCTGTTCGTCGGCCGCATCATGCACCGGATCGACGCGCGTATCCTGGTCGCCATCGGCTTCCTGCTCACCGCGCAGTCGCTCTACACCATGGCGAGCTTCACGCCGCAGATGGACAACTGGCTGATCATCTCGTCCGGCGTCATCCAGGGTCTCGGCATGGGCATGGTGTTCGTGCCGCTGTCGGCGGTGGCCTTCGCCACGCTCGACGCACGCTATCGCACCGATGCCACCTCGCTGTTCAGCCTGGTGCGCAATCTGGGTTCCTCGATCGGCGTGTCGGTGGTTGCGGCGCTGATGGTGCAGAACACGCAGATCAACCACAGCGAGCTCGGAGCCTTCATCAACCCCTACAACCCCAATCTGTGGGCGGCCTCCCCGGCGGCCGCGGGCGGCGATCCCTCAGCGCTTTCGCAGGTCGACAGGCTGGTGAACGTCCAGGCGATGATGATCTCCTATATCAACGACTTCAAAATCTTGATGGTGATGACGCTGATCGCCGTTCCGTTCGTGATCCTGCTGCGCAAGCCGAAGGCCGCGCCGGCCGGCGGCGCGCCGGCAGCGCAGATGGACTGACTTTCATCGCTCGCTCCGCGTTGCTGGGTCGACTGCGTAATCTCCCCCCTTGAGGGGGAGATGTCGCCGAAGGCGACAGAGGGGGTCGCTGCGCATAGAACGCCAACCTCCATTTGCACAAGCAAGCCGAGCCCAGTCGGACCGACCCCCTCTGGCCTGCCGGCCATCTCCCCCTCAAGGGGGGAGACTATGCAATCGGTCAGGGGGCGCGAAGGATCGCTACCGCAACTTGCCTATCTACCCAGCACCAGCGCCCAGTAGCGCAGGCCGGGGTCGCGGCCGTCGCGCACATAGGCGAGCCCGAACCGGCTGAAATCCGGATCGAGCATGTTGCGGCGGTGGCCGTCGGAATGCATCCAGATGTCGAATAGCTTCTGCAGGTCGAAGCGGCCCTCGGCGATGTTCTCGCCTGCCGCGCCGTGTACGCCGTTGTCCTTCATGCGCGAGGCAAAATCCTTGCCCCAGCCGGTGGTGTGGCTCATGCGGGCGCGCGAGGCCATGTAGCCGGCCTGCTGGAGTGCGGCCTGTTCGAGCTGCGCATCCGGAACCAGCGCCGGCAGTCCGGCCGATGTGCGGATCGTGCTCAAGGTGGTGATGGCGGAGGACGACACGCCGGCACCTTCGCCGGTCGGCAGCGAGACGCTGGTGCAGGCGGCAATGGCGGTGAGCGCCGCAAGGCCGGCGGCCTTGAGCCCAACGGCTTTGAGCAATGCGCGTCTGTCGAGATTGCGGGAATCGGTGGTCAGGCTCGTCATTTGGCCTCTGATACCGGCGATCATGGCTTTTGCCGGGCAGGCGTTGAAAATCGCGTTATGCGGCGACATTCCCCGGAAGATCGGCTATGATCGCCGCGTTCCAATGCATGTCGCGCAAAAGTGTGCAGCGGTTTTGCGGAAACGACATGCATAAAAACAAAGGCTTTAGAAGTGGCAGCCACGGGCGGCCACCCAGGCGGTGACCGCCCCCGAGCAATACGGAGGACGGTAATGGCCGGTTTTCATGTCATGGCGGACGCGCGGGGGATGCATGTGCAGCCCACGGTGCGCCACATCACCACGTCTGATCTGTGGGATGCGTTGCGGCTCGGCGCCGAGGATTTCTGGGCCAAGCCTTCGCACTATGTGTTCCTGTGCCTGATCTATCCGGTCGTCGGCCTGATCCTGACGCAGTGGTCGTCGGGCTCCAACGCCATTCAGCTCGTCTATCCGCTGATGTCCGGCTTCGCGCTGATCGGACCCTTCGCGGCGATCGGCCTCTATGAGATCAGCCGCCGGCGCGAGCTCGGCATGAGCAGCCGCTGGCACCATGCGCTGGACGTGCGCCATTCGCCGGCGCTGCCCTCGATCGCGGTGATCGGCGTCCTGCTTTTCGCGCTGTTCCTTCTGTGGCTGTTCACCGCGCAATCGCTCTACACCAGCCTGTTCGGCGCCGAGCCGCCGGCTTCGGTCGGCACCTTCCTGCGCGACGTGCTGACGACCGGCAAGGGCTGGACGCTGATCCTGCTCGGCAATGCGGCAGGCTTCATCTTCGCGGTCGTCGTGCTGGCCACCACCGTGATTGCCTTCCCGCTGCTGCTCGACCGCGATGTCGGCGCCGTCTCGGCGATCGAAACCTCGGCGCGCGCCGTCATGGCCAATCCGCTGCAGATGGCGCTCTGGGGCCTGACGGTCGCCGTGCTTCTGGTGATCGGCTCGATCCCGCTGTTTGCGGGGCTCGCCGTCGTCATGCCGATCCTCGGCCACGCGACCTGGCATCTCTACCGCAAGGTGGTCGAGCCGGAACAGATCCGGCCCGTGCGCCGGCCGATGTAGCAGTTAACGCTGAGCTTCGGTTGCCATCCTCAGCGCCAGCGCGGTCAGCACCGTGCCCATCATCCAGCGCTGGACGACCAGCCAGAACGGCCGTCCGGCAAGGAAGGCGGCGATCGAGCCGGCGGTCACGGCGATGACGGCGTTGACGGTGAGGCTGATCGAGATCTGCGTCACGCCCAGCACCAGAAGCTGCGACAGCACATGGCCCTTGGCCGGGTTGATGAACTGCGGCAGCAGCGAGAGGTAGAGTACCGCCACTTTCGGGTTGAGCAGGTTGGTCATCAGCCCCATGACGAACAGCTTGCGCGGCCTGTCCTTCGGCAGCTCGCGCACCTGGAACGGCGAGCGGCCGCCGGGTCTCAGCGCCTGCCAGGCGAGCCACAAAAGGTAAAGCGCGCCGGCGATGCGCAGCGCGTCATAGGCGAAAGGCACGGCGAAGATCAGCGCCGTGATGCCGAGAGCGGCCGACACGACGTAGAACAGGAAGCCCAGCGCCACGCCGCCCAGCGAGATCAGCCCCGCCTTCGGCCCTTGCGACAGCGAGCGCGAGATCAGGTAGATCATGTTCGGCCCAGGCGTGAGCACCATGCCGAGGCAGATCAGCGCGAAGGTGAGATGATTGGCGGCGTCGGGCACAGGCGTCTCCTGGAAAGCGCGCCTGAGATGTGCCCTGCTTCGCGGAATGCCACAAGGGCTTCAAGGCGCCGGCTGTTGCGCCAGCCATTATCCATCTATGGAAAAAGTAATTCAGGCAGCGTTCCTTCGCGCCCCCCTCTGTCCTGCCGGACATCTCCCCCACTAGGGGGGAGATCGGATTTCGCGTTCGCTTTCGCCAATCGCCAACGTCGCAGGAGGGGCGCCGCCAGCGAAGCTGCCAATCTCCCCCCAAGTGGGGGAGATGGCCGGCAGGCCAGAGGGGGGCGCTGTCCTGCCGGCCTTTCAAATGTCGCTAGGAATTCCCGTCAGCCAACCACCCGCAGGTTCGACAACTCGTTGGCGATTTCCTTGAAGTTGTCGGACAGCGTCGCTCCCGTCGCGTTCCAGAACAGTTTTGCCGGCTTGCTGGGATCGGTCGGGTCCTTGCGGAAGCGCGAGTCGGACGAGCAGGTCTTCAGCGCGTCCATCGCCTTCTTGTCGCCGGCGTCGGCCGAGGACATGTCGAGCGCAACCGTCATCACCATGATGTTGGCCGCCTTGGCGTTGTCGCAGAGCTTGGCCATCTGCTCGTTGAGCGCGTTGGTGTAGTTGCCGGACGAATAGTTGAACTGGCCGATGGCGCTCGACGTGCCGCCGAACAGGCGGGTCACAGAGGTGCCGTTGTAGCCGACACCGGTATAGCCGTAGGCGGCATAGGTCGACTTGTTGCCGGCGGGGTCGGAGCTCACCGTCGAATAGGTGTTCTCGCCGTCGGTCAGCACGATGACCACCTTGTCGTTGCCGCGTTCGCTCTCCAGCCGTCCCTCGGCGAACGGCGGGCTGCTGGAGACGGTGCGCCAGCCCCAGGCCATGCCTTCCGGAACATTGGTGTTGCCGTTTGGAACCATCAGGTCGATCGCCGCCTTGATGGCGGCCAGCCCATCCGCATTGGTGACGTCGGTGAGCGGCGTGATCGGCGTGGTGGTGCAGCTGTAGTTAGGGCCTGCGCCCTTTGCCAGCACCGGTGCATTCATCGGCCGAGGCTGGAAATACTTGGCCATGTTGGACTGCCGGGTCTTGCCGGTGGTGCTCGATGGGTCGTCGTTCCACCAGCTGTTGGCCGCGCCGTAGGTCACGGGCTTCGGCTCGTCCGGGTCCTGGGTCACGTACCAGTGGTTGCCGGGCTCGTCCGGAGCGAACATCGGCACGAACATCGTCGCGGGGTCGCCGACGCCGATGCCCGTGTTGTTCGGTCCGCCGGAGGCCGGCGTGTCGTCGACATTGTAAGGGTAGGGCCGCACCTCGACGCAGCCCTGCCAACTGGCGAAGGGCCCGTAGGTGTCGTTATAGTCGTACTCGTCGTGGCTGTCCGAGCAGGTATGATTGGAGCGGTACCTGTCGCAGACGACCCGCTTGCTGCCGGCGATGCGTTCGTGGCTGGTGACCACCTTCATGTCGCGATAGAGCTCGAAGCGGGTCAGGATCTGGCCTTCCTCGGTGCCCCAGCCGGTACCTTTCTTGTACCAGATGCCGTTGATCTTCTGGGCATATTTGTCGGGCGCGCCGAGCGTCGACCAGTCGAAATTCTCGTTCGCGATCGGCGACAGGCCGTAAGTATCCATCCACGCGGCGTTGTCGTTCCGCGGTCCAACATTGACCGAGGCGGCGAAGGGCACGAGGCTGAACTGGACCGGCTTGTCGATCTGCTTGATCTGCGCCGCCTGCTGCGCCAGCGTGTCGACGAGCTGCTTGGCGGCCTGCTTGAGCAGGTCGATGCGCTTCTGCCCGGTGCCGGTGCCGGCCGTCGACATCGAGCCCGAATTGTCGAGCACCATAGCGACTTCCAGCGTGTTCTTCAGCCGCACCTGAGAGCACGGCGCGACCGTGATCGGCTTGTTCGCGTCACCTTCGGACACGCCGTTGAGCAGAGCCGCCACCGGGTGGAAATAGGGATGGTAGTGCAGCGTCGCGCACAAGGTCACCAGGCCGCCCCCGGCTTGGCTGCTGGGCAGCGTGACGTCAAGCGAGATGTTGGCGGGGTCGATATTGTTGAGGTTGGCGTTGAAGAAGTCGACCGCATAGGCCTTGATCTGGTCGTCGGTGGCGCCTTCCGCCAACCGCCTCGCGGCGGCAAAGTTGGCCGCGTCGAGCGCGTTCAGCACCATCTGCTTTTGGCGGTTGAGCTCCGTGTAATCGACGCCCATTGCCACGGCCCCCATCAGGGGCACCATGGCGATGGCCGTCATCAGGGCATAGTTGCCGCGCCGGTCGCGGCAAAATCGACGCCAGAATTCGCGCATCTCGGGTAAACGGCGCCTCATTCTTGATCAGCCGACGATACGCAGGTTCGACAATTCGTTGCCGATTTCCTTGAAGTCATCCGACAGCGTGGCGCCGGTAGAGTTCCAGAACAGCTTCGCAGGCTTGCTCGGATCGGTAGGGTCCTGGCGGAAGCGCGAGTCGGACGAGCAGGTCTTCAGCGCGGCCATCTGCGCTGTCTCCGCCGTGTTGCTCGAATCGAGGTCGAGCGCGATGGTCATGACAATGACGCCGGCTGTCTTCGCGTTGTTGCAGAGCGTTGCGAAATGCTCGCTCATGGCCTTGGTGTAGTTGGCGTTGGAATAGTCCGTTTTGCTGACACTGCTGCTGGTGCCAAGAAACGGGCGACCATAGGTGTAGGTGCTGCCAAACGGCTTGG
Source organism: Mesorhizobium sp. WSM4906 (assembly GCF_029674625.1). NCBI lineage: Bacteria > Pseudomonadati > Pseudomonadota > Alphaproteobacteria > Hyphomicrobiales > Phyllobacteriaceae > Mesorhizobium > Mesorhizobium sp. WSM4906. Next base: position 4,880,095 of record NZ_CP121355.1, on the reverse strand, counting down.
TCTGGATGCCGCCGTATGCAAGATACCCCAGTGCCGAATAGATGGCCTTGTTGCCGGCAAGGTCATTGCCGCCATAGGCCCAGTTGGACCCCGAATAGCTTTGCGCAGTCACCGACGTTGGCGTGTAATAGGTGTTGGCTCCGTCGGTGAGCACGATCAGCACCTTGTCGTTGCCCTTGTTGGTTTCGGGCCGGCCCTCGGTAAACGGTGCGCCGCTGGAAAGGGTCCGCCAGCCCCAGGCCATGCCTTCCGGCACGTTGGTGGCGCCGACATCGACCATGGCGTCGATGGCTGTCTTCACAGTATTGGCGCCGGTCGTGGTGGATACATCGCTCAGCGGCGTGATCGCGGTGGTGCTGCAACTGGTGTTCGGCCCGGCATTGGTGCCGTAGGCCGGGGTCACTTTGTTCCCGAGCCAGAAATATTTGGGCATGTATTTCTGGCGAGCCGCATCATTTCCTGTCCCGGTCATGTCGCCGTCGACGTGCCAGTTGTTGTTCGCTGGACGCGAGCTGCTGTCCGTGTTGTCGGTTTCGTCGGGTGCGAACATCGGCACGAACAGCGTCGCCGGCGTCCCCGTAGAGGCTGCCGTGTCCTGGATATTGTAGGGGTAGGGGCGAGATTCGACACAGCCGCCCCAAGTCGCGATCGGCGCATAGGTGAACGTCGCGGTGCTCTTGCAAGTTCCGTCCGAATTCTTGGAACTGCACGCCGAAATTCGCTTCATTGAGTTGTAGAGCGAGATACGCGTCAGCGGCGCATCCTTCTGACTGGTATCCCATGCCGTGCCCCGCGCATACCAGATCGAGCCGACCTTCTGAGCGTACCGTGTTGGATCTTTTGCCTGGGTGAGCGTCGTCCAGTCGAAATTCTCATGCTGAATGGGTGAAATGCCTGTCGTGTCCATCCAGGCGGCGTTCCAATTGTTCGGACCGACGTTGACCGAAGCGGCGAACGGGACGAGGCTGAACTGGACGGGGTTGGCGACCTGCTTCATCAGTTGCGCCTGGCCGGCGAGCTGATCGACAAGCTGCTTGGCCGCGCTCTTCAGCAGATCGAACCGCACCTTGTTCGAGCCGTGGCCGAGCTCGGCCATCGATCCGGAATTGTCGAGCACCAGCGCCACTTCCAGCGTGTTCTTCAGCTTGACCTCTGATTTCGCCGAGAAGTTGATGGTGGTGTCGCTGGCCTTCCCGCCAAGCAATGCTGCCGCCACCGGCAGGAAGTAGGGCTTATATTTCATGGTGGCCTGCATGACCAGCGTGCCGCTGCCGGTATTGTCCTTGGGCAATGTGACCGTCAACGTCGTGTTGGACGGCAGCACGTGCGCGAGATTGGCCTCGAAGAACTGCTTGGCGTAAGCCACGGCATCGGCGTCGCTGGCTCCGGCGACGATCTGCTGCGCCGTGGCAAGACCGGCCGCGTCCAGCGCGTTCAGCGTCTCCTGCCTCTCTCGGATCAGCTCCGTGTAGTCGACGGCAAGCGCCACGCCGCCCATCAGCGGTATCATCGTGATGACCGTCATCAGGGCATAGTTGCCCCGTTTGTCGTGCAGAAATCTGCGGATCATTTGCACCCAGCCCCCGCCAAGGATCCATGTTGATATGCGACCAAGGTCGCAGTTGACCTACTACCATGGTCACAAATCGTTAAATTTCAGCTTGCGCGAAACAATCAAGAACGCACGGCGTTTTTTGCGACGCATTAACCCTGTGCTTCCGAACGGCGATATCGTGGCTCGCCGCGCCGGCGATGGGGAAAGCGGGTGACAGGATGAAGCGCTTCGGCTATGCGGGACCGGCCGTGGCGGCCTCTGAACCAAAGGATGGCTTTCGCGGCTTTGCCCGAGATCAGGGATCAGGATAACGCATGGCGGATTCGCCCGACATCATCGCTTCGCTCGCCGACCTGGCGGGAAACTACGCGGCCATCCTGTGCGACGTATGGGGCGTGGTGCACAATGGCGAATGGCACTTTCCCGTCGCCGCGGAGGCGCTGGCGCGGGCGCGCGCGACAAAGGTCCCGGTGGTGCTGATCACCAATTCGCCGCGCCGCAGCGCTGACGTCATCGCGCAGATGAACGCGATCGGCGTTCCGGCCGAAGCCTATGACCGTGTCGTCACGTCCGGCGACGTGACCCGCGACCTGATCGCCGAGGGGCCGAGGAAGATCTTCCACATCGGTCCGGAGCGCGATTTCACCCTCTATGACGGCCTGGACGTCGAGCTCGTCGAGGAGTTCGAGGCTTCCGGCATCGTCTGCACCGGGCTCTATGACGACGAGGTGGAGAAGCCGACCGACTATGCCGAGCTGCTGCAGCGGCTGCGTGCCCGCAACCTGCCGTTCATCTGCGCCAATCCCGATATACTGGTGGAGCGCGGCGAACGCACCATCTGGTGCGCCGGCGCGCTCGCCCGCGACTACGCGCAGCTCGGCGGCCGCACGCTGATCGCCGGCAAGCCTTTCGCGCCGATCTACAACGTCGCCATGAAGGAAGTAGCCGGCCTGCTCGGCCACGCTGTCGAGCGTACGGCGGTGCTCGCCATCGGCGACGGCATGATGACAGACGTCAAGGGCGCCGCCGACAACGGCTTCGACGTGCTCTATGTCTCGGGCGGCATTCATGCCCGCGACTATGGCGACCCGCTGCGGCCCGATCCTGAAAGGCTGGCAGGCTTTCTCGCAACGCACGGCTATCAGCCGGTCGCCGTCATTCCGCGACTGCAATAGGCGGGAAGCCGGGTCATGACGGGTGCCCCCACATTACGCAGGTCGACATGACGCAAGCTTTCGAACGCATTTCGGCGGTCGCGCCGTTGCCTGCCCATCTGCGCGGCGGCGTCGTGGCGATCGGCAATTTCGACGGCGCCCACCGCGGTCACCTCTCGGTGCTGGAGCGGGCGCTGGCCGAGGCCGGCCGCCGTGGCGTGCCGGCTCTTGTGCTCACTTTCGAGCCGCACCCGCGCAAGGTGTTCAGGCCGGACGCGCCGCTTTTCGTGCTGACGCCGCCGCCGATGAAGGCGCGGCTCCTGTCCAAGCTCGGCTTCGCCGCCTTGGTCGAGCAGCCGTTCACGCGCGACTTCGCGGCGCTCTCGGCCGAGGCGTTCGTGACCGACGTGCTGCAGAACAAGCTCGGCATCTCCCATGCGGTCACCGGCTTCGACTTCCATTTCGGCAAGGACCGCCAGGGCGGCCCGGCCTTCCTGATGGCGGCCGGCGAGCGCCACGGCTTCGGCGTCACGCTGGTCGACGCCTTTCGCGACGAGGGCGCCGAGGTGGTCTCGTCGAGCCGCATCCGCGCCCTGCTTTGCGAAGGCAAGGTGGAGGAGGCCGCCGGCCTGCTCGGCTATCGCTTCACCGTCGAGAGCGAGGTGATCGGCGGCCAGCAGCTCGGCCGCACGCTCGGCTTTCCGACCGCCAATATGAGGCTGTCGCCGGAAGCCACGTTGAGGGAAGGCATTTACGCCGTCCGCTTCCGCCGCGCCGACGGCACGCTTCACGACGGCGTCGCCAGCTTCGGCCGCCGCCCGACCGTCGACGACAACGGCGCGCCGCTGCTCGAAACCTATGTCTTCGATTTCTCCGGCGATCTCTACGGCGAAACCTGCGAGGTGTCGTTCTTCGGCTATCTGCGCCCCGAGCTGAAGTTCGACGGGCTCGATGCGCTGGTGGTGCAGATGAAGCGGGACGAGGCCGAGGCGAGGGCGCTGCTCGCCGGCGTGCGCCCGCTATCGGATCTGGACGCCGCGATCTGTTTTTGACCTCTGGAGCGCATCGAACGCAAAGCGGCTCGTTAACGCGGCAGCGCCCTGACTAGCAGATTGCTAACCTTGGAGATTGGCGAAAACGCCCGTCGCTTCGTCATCCTCGGGCGAAGCAAGGAGCGAAGCGACGCGGCGCAGACCCGAGGACATGCCCTGACTTCAAAACTTTGCTTCGGTGCAATTCGTCGGCTGAGGTTATGGCATGGATCCCAGGGTCTTCGCGACGGAGCTTCGCTCCTGCTTCGCCCTGGGATGACGACGTTGGAAGGCCTCGGCTAAACCGCGGAGGCCAGGACCTTACCTCTTCAACGCCAGCCCGATGGCAATGAAGCTCCAGCCCTGGAAGATCAGGTCGATGGCCAGGAACATGCCGAGCACCCACAGGCTGTTGACCGGCCAGCCCATGGCGATGATCAGGCCAAGCAGGATGGTGATGACGGCGGCCGCGAGCAGCCATCCCCAGCCTTGCTCCGGCCGGTGATTGTAGGCGACCCAGGCCCTCAGCAGCCCGGAAGCGACGAGCGCGACGGCGAGCAGCAGGGTGAGCACCGCCGAGGCAAGCAACGGATTGTCGAAAGCGAAGAAGCCGGCAACGGCATAGAGCAGGCCGCTGGCTAGCCAATAGAAGAAGCGCCCCCAGGTCTTGACGCCGAAGGCATGGACGATCTCGATGGCGCCAGCCATCAGCATCAGCCAGCCGACGACATAGACCGAGGCGACCGTGGCGATGAAGAGATTGCCGAAGGCGATGCCGCCGAAAATCAACAGCAGCACGCCGAGCGCCACGAACCATCCCCATTTGTCGCGCGTCCGGCCGATCGCGTCTCCCAGGGTATTGCCTTGCAAGCTCATGGCTTCGTCTCCCTCCAGAGTTCGCCGCGCATCCTGCGGGTGAGGCAAGGTAGTCCCAATGGCATTACCCGTCCAGCGTGGCTCTATTGCAAAGACGTGCCGAAGCTGGTGTCATTCCGTTTTTGCGCTAGGGAGGTTTGGCGATGAAGCGATCCTCTGGACTCGCCCTGTTTTCCTCGACTCTCGCTCTGTGTGCTGCCGTTTCGGCTGCCGCGATCGCAGCGCAACCCGGAGATTCGCCGGAGGGCATCGGCAAGATAGAGACGGTGGTCGTCATCTTCGCCGAGAACCGAGCCTTCGACAACCTGTACGGCCATTTTCCCGGTGCCGAGGGCATCGACAAGGCGAGCAAGGAAAGCCTTGAGCAGCGCGACCGTGACGGTTCCATACTGTCCGAGCTGCCGCCGGTCTGGGACGGGCTGACCGCCAAGGGAGTCACGCCGCCGGTGACGCAGGCAATGACCGAGCACCTTCCGAACGCGCCGTTCACCGTGAACGACGCGAAAGGCTTCAACGTTCCCCTCAGCGTCGTCACCCACGATCTCTGGCACCGCTACTACCAGAACCAGATGCAGATCAACGGCGGCAAGAACGACATGTTCGTCGCCTGGGCCGATTCGGGCGCCATGCCGATGAGCAACTGGGACGGCTCCAAGACCGACATGTGGGCGGTCGCGCAGAAATACGTGCTGGCCGACCATTTCTTCATGGGCGGCTTCGGCGGCTCGTTCTTCAACCACCAGTGGCTGATCTGCGCCTGCGCGCCTTACTACGCGGATGCCGACAAGAACCCGGCCAAGCCCTCGATCTCGGTGACGGACGACAGCGGCACGGCGCTGAAGGTCGCCGACAATTCGCCCAAATCGGCGCGCGACGGCATCCCGAAATTCGTCTCCGACGGCAATCTGACGCCGGATTTCTACGCGGTGAACACGATGCAGCCGCCTTACCAGCCGAGCGGCAACGATCCGGCTCCCGGAGGCGATCCGCGCCTGGCGGATCCGGCCAAGGCCACGACGCTGCCGCCGCAGACCGAGCCGACGATCGGCGACATGCTCAGCCTCAAGCACGTCAGCTGGGCGTGGTATTCGGGCGCCTGGCAATACACGCTCGACCACGGTAACCACACGCCGATCCCGAATTTCCAGTATCATCACCAGCCGTTCAACTATTATGCCAATTACGCGCCGGGCACCGAGGCCAGGCGCGAGCATCTGCGCGACGCCGGCTTGGGCGGCGTGAGCTTTATCCAGGCCATCGACGACGGCGCCTTGCCGCAGGTCTCCTTCTACAAGCCGCAGGGCAATCTCAACGAGCATTCCGGCTATGCCGACATCCAGGCCGGCGACCGCCACATCGCCGATGTCGTCGCCCATCTGGAGAAAAGCCCGCAATGGCCGCATATGCTGGTCGTCGTCACCTATGACGAGAATGGCGGCATCTGGGATCACGTCGCTCCGCCCAAGGGCGACCGCTGGGGACCGGGCACGCGCATTCCGGCGATCATCGTTTCGCCTTTCGCCAAGCACGGCTACGTCGATCATATGCCCTACGACACGACGTCGATCCTGCGCTTCATCACCGAGCGCTTCGAGCTGCCGGTGCTGCATGGCATCGTGGTGCGCGACAAGGCCGTCGCGGCGCACGGGGAGCCGCCGCTCGGCGATCTTACCGGCGGGCTCGACCTCAATTGAAGCGCCGCATCCGGAGGACGACGATGGATGCCGACAAGATCGTCGCGCTGGTCACCGCTGCCGGCATCGAACTCACCGACCGCCGCCGTAACGCCAAGGGTGACGGTTGGTCGCTCAGCTTCTCCAACGGCGCCACCGTCGAGGTGGGCGACGACGGATCGGCGCGCACCTCCGGCAAGGGCGCCACGGCAGTGGTCAGGCTGCTGGACCTGCCGGTCGCGCGACGTGGCGGCTGAACCGGTGCGGCCGATCTTGTTCATGGCGGCTAACGCCGACGTCACGGATTTCAATGCATGTCGCCCAAGCGTAGCGGGGAGAACGACATGCATCGATACAAAGACTTGAAGCGCGTCGCCTAAATCCGGTTCGTTGCGACGCGCTTTAAATTAAGTCAAATTTTACCGAATTGGCGCCATGCCTTCCGCCCGGTCCGGGGTGTTCCTGCCGGCCCGTTTCGCGTAAGGGGTGACGATGCGTATTGTCGGGACGATTCCGCTGGTTCTCGCCTCTGGCCTGATGGCAGTCTCCGCAGCCCAGGCGGGCGAGGGGAGCTGGATTTCTGGCGACTGGTACCTGACGCTCGGCGCCACCGGCCTCGTCGCCCCGAATTTCGAGGGCGGCAAGAAGTATATGCTGAGCGCCCAGCCGATCATCTCGCTCGGCAAGGCCGGTCCCGAGGCGCGCTTCACCTCGCGCAACGACAACATCTCGCTGGCGCTGATCGATGACGGCAGCGTGCGCGCCGGCCTCACCGGCAAGTTCCTCTTCGCGCGCGACAGCAAGGACGAGCTCCAGGGTCTCGATCCGGTGCGCTGGGGCGGCGAAGCGGGCGGCTTCTTCGAGTTCTATCCTCTGGACTGGCTGCGCGCCCGCGCCGAGTTGCGGCATGGCATCCGCGCCCATGACGGCTTCGTCGCCGACATCGCGGCGGACGCCTTCTACGACGTCACGCCAACGGTGCGCATCTCCGGCGGCCCGCGCGTGTCCTTCGCTTCCTCCGGCTATTTCGACGCCTATTATGGCGTCAATGCCAAGGAAGCGGCGGCGTCGGGCCTCAGCGAATACCATCCGGGCGGCGGCGTGAAGTCGACCGGTCTCGGCGGCGCGATCACCTGGAAGGTGACCGAGCCGATGACGGCGAGCGTCTTCACCGAATATTCGCGCCTGATGGGGCCGGCGGCCGATTCCAGCCTGGTCAAGGAGCGCGGCGACCGCAACCAGTGGACCGTCGGCGTGTCGACCACCTACCGCTTCAATTTCTCGATGTAGGTGTTACCCCAGCAATCGTGTATCGACCGGGTGCTGCGTGACACTGGCGATGTGGATGCCGTCGCGAGCCAGGAGGCTGGGGCTGAGAAGAAAGTTCTTGGTAAACGGGACGATGACACTGGGAACCTCCATGACCGCATGCGTGGCGGCGCTGACAAAGTTCGTTCCGAGCTGCTGCGTCATGGCCAGATTGTTCTTCCAATCTGCTGGCAGGTTGGCGGATGCAATCGCCACGCCGTCCGGCACTTCGATTTCCAGAAGCTGATAGGTCTGAGGCAGGTCTTCCGCGTCGAGATGAACCAGTATCTCAAGAAGCGCCGTCGCCGGCTGATCGGCGCAATAGACGATGGGTGTTCCCAAGGAATGCCAGCGGCCGGTGCTTAACGTGCCGCCGATGCCCGACAGGTCGGCATAATTGGAGATACGCCAGAGCCGCATTCTCAGGCAAAAATGCCATAGTCTATGCGATGGAGTTCTTCCTCCACCAGTACGGCGCCTGTCTCGGACTGGAGCAGGTTGATAGGTGTTTCGCCGAGCACCTTGCTGTGCTTGCGGAGCCAACGTTGGGCTTTTTCATGGCTACCGAATACCCGATCTGCCATCGCAGAGATCCGCTCTAGCCGCACGACCCGATCGGATTCGGCGACTGTCAGTGCTTCGCCTCGCTCTTTGCGGCGAGCCAACGTGCGCCGCGGACCGACTATTCTGTAGATTTCGTCATTACTGAAGCCTCGCTGACGAAGGCCTTCGACCCTGGCCACGGGGACGAGAAACCGGTCTGTTACCGCTGCGGACGACGTCGCAGCCTTTGTCTGTGCGCCGATATGCGAGCTGGACATGGTTTTGGCCCCGTTGCCATTTGCCCATGAATATAGGCGCAAATGGCCCATGCCGCAAGCAAACCGGTGACAGAAAGAAAACTGGTGACAGAAACTGGCGCCCGAAGGCTGCTGGCTGGGAAATGCCGTGGAGTTCAGGCTTTTCAAGCCGCCGCGCCTCGTTTAAAAGCCACGCCATGACGAGCTTTTCGCGCCTTTTCGCGATCGCGATACGAATTACGGGCCCGGTGTTCCGGGCGGCCTGAGCGCCGCCGGAGCCGCCGGGAAGTTTCGCGCGCGCCCCTCGCGCTTTTTCCAGAACATGATACTTCAGCGCCCGAGCTTCCCGCCGCCGGGCAATTGAGATGACAGATCGATGACCGACACCCCAGTGACCGATACCGCTGAAACGATCGACTATTCCAGCACGCTTTACCTGCCGCGGACGGATTTCCCGATGCGCGCGGGCCTGCCCGAGAAGGAACCGGTGCTGGTCAAGCGCTGGCAGGACATGGACCTTTATAGGAAGCTGCGCGAGGAAGCCGCCGGCCGCGAGAAATTCGTGCTGCATGACGGCCCGCCCTACGCCAACGGCAACATCCATATCGGCCACGCGCTGAACAAGATCCTCAAGGACGTCATCAACCGGTCCTTCCAGATGCGCGGCTACGACGCCAATTACGTGCCGGGCTGGGACTGCCACGGCCTGCCGATCGAATGGAAGATCGAGGAGCAGTATCGCGCCAAGGGCAAGAACAAGGACGAGGTGCCGGTCAACGAGTTCCGCAGGGAATGCCGCGACTTCGCCCAGCATTGGATCAAGGTGCAGGGCGACGAGTTCCAGCGCCTCGGCGTCATCGGCGATTTCCACAATCCCTACACCACCATGGCCTACCACGCCGAGGCGCGGATCGCCGGCGAGCTGTTGAAGTTCGCCATGTCCGGCCAGCTCTATCGCGGCTCCAAGCCGGTGATGTGGAGCGTCGTCGAGCGCACCGCGCTCGCCGAGGCCGAGGTCGAGTACCAGGACTATGAGAGCGACACGATCTGGGTGAAGTTCCCGGTCGCCAGTCTCGCCCAGCCGGTCGCCGGCGCCGACACGACACCGGCATTGAGCGAGACCGCGCTCGATCTCGTCGAGGCGCATGTCGTCATCTGGACGACGACGCCCTGGACCATCCCCGGCAACCGCGCCGTCAGCTATTCGCCGCGCGTCGGCTATGGTCTTTACGAGGTCACGGCGGCGGAAAACGCCTTCGGCCCGCAGCCCGGCGAGAAGCTGATCTTCGCCGACGCGCTCGCCGAGGAAAGCGCCGCCAAGGCCAAGGTCACCTTGAACCGGCTTCACAGCGTCTCAAGCGAACAGCTTGCAAGCCTTACGCTTTCGCATCCCTTCAAGGGCCTCGGCGGCGGCTACGAATTCCCGGTGCCGATGGTTGCCGGCGAGCATGTCACCGACGACGCCGGTACCGGCTTCGTGCACACCGCGCCCAGCCACGGCCGCGAGGACTTCGATGCCTGGATGGATGCGGTGGCAGAGCTGCTCAAGCGCGGCGTCGACACCACGATCCCGTTCCCGGTCGACGACGCAGGCTTCTTCACCAAGGACGCGCCCGGCTTCGGCCCGGACCGCGAGGGCGGTGCCGCGCGCGTCATCGACGACAGCGGCAAGAAGGGCAACGCCAACCAGGCGGTCATCGACGAGCTGATCAAGCGCAACGCGCTCTTCGCGCGCGGCCGGCTGAAGCACAGCTATCCGCATTCCTGGCGCTCGAAGAAGCCCGTCATCTTCCGCAACACGCCGCAATGGTTCGTCTATATGGACAAGGACCTCGGCGACGGCACGACGCTGCGCAGCCGCGCGCTGAAGGCGATCGACGACACCCGCTTCGTGCCCGGGGCGGGCCAGAACCGCATTCGCGCCATGATCGAGGAACGGCCCGACTGGGTGCTGTCGCGCCAGCGCGCCTGGGGCGTGCCGATCGCCGTCTTCGCCGACGAGGACGGCAACGTGCTGAAGGACGAGGCCGTCAACCAGCGCATCATGGACGCCTTCGAGAAGGAGGGCGCCGACGCCTGGTTCGCGCCCGGCGCCAAGGAACGTTTCCTCGGCAATCACGACGCATCGAAATGGCATCAGGTCAGGGACATCCTCGATGTCTGGTTCGATTCCGGCTCGACGCACGTCTTCACGCTGGAGGATCGTCCGGATCTCAAATGGCCGGCCGACGTCTATCTCGAAGGTTCCGACCAGCACCGCGGCTGGTTCCATTCCTCGTTGCTCGAAAGCTGCGGCACCAGGGGCAGGGCGCCCTACGACACGGTCATCACCCATGGTTTCACCATGGACGAGGAAGGCCGCAAGATGTCGAAGTCGCTCGGCAACACCGTCGTGCCGCAGGACGTGATAAAACAGTCCGGCGCCGATATCCTCAGGCTCTGGGTGGTGACGACCGACTATTGGGAAGACCAGCGGCTCGGCAAGAACGTGCTGCAGACCAATATCGACGCCTACCGCAAGCTCCGCAACACGATCCGCTGGATGCTGGGCACGCTGGCCCATGACGATGGCGAGGACGTGCCGTTGGAGACCATGCCGGAGCTGGAGCGGCTGATGCTGCACCGGCTATCCGAGCTCGACGAGGTGGTGCGCCAGGGCTACGACGCCTTCGAGTTCAAGCGCATCACCCGCGCCCTGCTCGACTTCATGGTGGTCGAGCTGTCGGCCTTCTACTTCGACATCCGCAAGGACGCACTCTACTGCGACGCGCCTTCCAGCCTGCGCCGCAAGGCGGCGGTGCAGGTCGTGCGCCACCTCTTCGAATGCCTGGTGAAGTGGCTGTCGCCGATGCTGCCCTTCACCATGGAGGAGGCCTGGCTCGACCGTCACCCGGATGCCGTCTCGGTGCATCTCGACCAGTTCCCGAGGATCCCGGAAAACTGGCGCAACGAGGCGCTGGCCGAGAAGTGGCGCAAGGTCCGGCAGGTGCGCCGCGTCGTAACCGGCGCGCTCGAGATCGCGCGCGCGGAAAAACTGATCGGTTCCTCGCTCGAGGCCGTGCCGGTGGTCACCATCGACGACGCCGCGCTGGAAGCCGCGATCGCCGATGTCGACATGGCCGAGATGGCGATCACCAGCGACCTCGTCATTCAGCACGGCACGGCGCCTGGGGGCGCTTTCACTCTCGACGATGTCAAGGGCGTCGCCGTGGTCGTGGAAAAGGCCGAGGATCGCGGTCTGGTCAAATGTGCGCGCTCCTGGCGCTACACCGCCGATGTCGGGCAGGACCCGGAATTCCCGGATGTCTCGGCCCGCGACGCGGCGGTGCTGCACGAGCTGAAGGCGCTTGGGCGGCTCTAGGTGCATGGCGCCCAAAAGTGTGCGGCGGTTTTGGGACAACGACATGCACCATCAAACAAGTGCAAAAGTGCCACGCCGGGCGGCGCAAATCCGCCCGCGCGTTGCCCTTGATAAGCGGTTGAGGTAAACACGCGGCACTCCGGCAGACAAATTGTCGCCGGATTTCCATCGCAAATGCGGGGAAGAAGGGGACCGCGCCCCTGTGGCCGGTGGCGACCGAAAGGCTGTTAGAGTGGGACTTTTTGGCATGACCGAAAGAACGTTTGCGCGCGCCGCGCTGCTGGCGCCGCTTGTGGCATCGGCCTTCGCCATGTCCGGCTGCGTCAGTTCGCCCACCTACGGAACCGATAAGACTGCTGCCGCCCAGCTTTTCGACGACGTTTCCGGCGCCGCCTCGATCACGCCGAAGCACCGCGACCCGATCGACTACAAGCCGCGCCCCGACTTGGTGAAGCCTGCGCCGGGACAGAAGGAAAACCTGCCGCCGCCGCAGGAAAGCATCCAGACGGCGAGCGCCGACTGGCCGGAATCGCCCGAGGCGCGCCGCGCCCGTATCCGCGCCGACGCCACCGCCCACCAGAATGATCCGAACTATCAGCCGGAAGCCGTCGAGGATGTGCAGACCGATCCGGTGGCGGTGAAGAAGGCGATGGCCGATTCGGCGTCGAGCCATCCGCCGCGCTGGTCGCCGGACGATTCCAGCGCGACCCGCACCGCCGAGATCCAGCGCCGCCTTGCCGAGCAGAAGCAGGGCAATCCCAATGTCCGCAAATATCTGAGCGAGCCGCCGCTCGCCTATCGTCAGGCCGCCGATACCGCGCCGCAGAACGAGCTCGGCGAGGACGAATACAAGAAGGAGCGCCGGCTGAAGGCGCAGGCGGAAGGCAAGAAGAGCGGCGGCTGGTTCGACTGGCTGGGTCTGTGAATAGTGAATAGTGAATAGTGAATAGTGAATAAGTCCTCTGCGCTATTCACAAACTGCTAACTTACTACTCACTGCATTCACCATTCACCACCATTCCGTTTCTCGCGAAAGAACTCCTTCAGGATGAGAGCGGCTTGGCTTTCGCCCAGCCCGGGATAGATATCGGGCGTGTGGTGGCAGGTGGGTGAAGCGAAGAAGCGCACGCCGTTGACCACCGCGCCGCCTTTATCGTCTGCGGCGCCGAAATAAAGTCGCCGCAACCGTGCGAACGAGATGGCGCCGGCGCACATGGTACAGGGCTCCAGCGTCACATAGAGGTCGTGACCGGTAAGCCGTTCGCTGGCGAGCCTTTGGCAGGCTTCGCGGATCGCCAGCATCTCGGCATGGGCGGTCGGGTCGGCGAGCTCGCGCGTGCGGTTGCCTGCCTTCGCGACGACAGTGCTGCCATTGGCAATCACCGCGCCGACCGGCACTTCGCCGCGGCTTGCGGCCGCCTCGGCCTCCTGGAGGGCCAAAGCCATGAAATCCGGCCGCCTCACGCGGTTTCCATTCCGATTACTCCTCGCCACCCGATGGTGATCCTGTTATCTAGCGCGAGACCCTGAAAACCGGAATCGGTTTTTGCCGCGCTGACATATGCGCAAAAATCAAGACGACACTGCCTGCGTTGGGCGTCCGAAAGGGCGGGCGGCATCGTAGCAGCTTTAAGAAGAGCCAAGGTAATGGACGACAACGACAAGAAATTTCCGCGCAAGGGTGCGGGCAAAGGCGGATCGAGGCCGGCAGGCCCGCGCGGCCGCGGCGGAGCCGCGGGCAGCGATGGCAAGGCATCCTTCGGCGGCAAGAAGCCGTTCGCCAAGCGCGACCGGTCGATGGCCGCGGATGGCGAGCGCCCGGCGCGCGATTTCAAGCGCAGCTACAAGCCGCGTGAAACTGGCGAGGGTGCGGAACGCGGCGACAGGCCGTTTCGCAAAGGCCCGCCGCGCGAGGGCAAGCCTTTCGAGAAGCGTGAAGACCGCAAGCCATACGCGCCGCGCGGCGGCCGCCCCATGGCCGCCGAAGGCGAGCGCCGCGATTTCAAGCGCAGCTACAAGCCGCGTGAAGTGGGCGAGGGTGGAGAGCGTGGCGAAAGACCGTTCCGCAAGGGCCCGCCGCGCGAGGGCAAGCCCTTCCAAAAACGTGAAGAAAGCCGGCCCTACACGCCGCGCGGCGACCGGCCCGTAGCCGCCGAAGGCGAGCGCGGCGAACGGCGCTTCGACCGCCCCAAGCGAGATTTCGCCGATCGCCCGCCGCGCGCCGCCGCGGGAAAGCCCGAGGGCGGCTTCAAGCCGCGGCCGCGGCCTTCGCAAGCAGTGCCGGAAGCCGGCGAGCGCATCGCCAAGCGGTTGGCGCGCGCCGGCATTGCTTCGCGCCGCGACGCCGAGGAACTGATCGCCGCCGGCCGCATCAAGGTCAACGGCAAGGTGCTGTCCTCGCCGGCCTTCAACGTCATGGCCGACGATGTCATCCATCTCGACGGCACGGAAATCCCGCCGATCGAACGCACGCGGCTGTTCCTGTTCCACAAGCCGGCGGGCGTCGTGACCACCAACCGCGATCCGGAGGGCCGCAAGACCGTCTTCGACGTGCTGCCCGCCGACCTGCCGCGGCTGATGACCGTCGGCCGTCTCGACATCAACACCGAAGGGTTGCTGCTGCTCACCAATGACGGCGGGCTGTCGCGGGTGCTCGAATTGCCGGCCACCGGCTGGCTGCGGCGCTATCGCGTGCGCGTCCACGGCAAGGTCGAGGAGAGTGCGCTGGCCGCCTTGCGCGACGGCATTGCCGTCGACGGCGTCTTCTACGGTTCGGTCGAAGCCTCGCTCGATCGCGAGCAGGGCAGCAACGCCTGGCTGACGATCGGTCTGCGCGAGGGAAAGAACCGCGAGGTGAAGAACATTCTCGGCGCGCTTGGCCTGGACGTGACGCGGCTGATCCGCATCTCCTACGGGCCGTTCCAGCTGAACGAGCTGCCCGAAGGCCACGTGCTGGAGATCAAGGGCCGCACGCTGCGCGAGCAGCTCGGCGAACGGCTGGTCGAGGAGTCCGGCGCCAACTTCGAGGCGGAAATCCAAAAGCCTTTCTCCAACAAGCCGGTGCGGCGCAGCGAGTCGCGCCGTGACGAGGGCGAGCGGCCGAAATTCTCGCGCGACGGCGACCGCCGGCCGATAGGCGAGGGCGGGCTGATCAAGGCCCGCAAGCGCCGCGAAGGCAGCCGCGACGAGGCGCTGAGCAAGCTTTCGACGAAGCCTGAGAGGGTTTTCGGCGAGCGCGGTCCCAAGTTCGACAAATCCGAACGCGGCTTCGGCAAGTCCGGCCGTGACTTCGGCGGCAAGAAAGGCGAGCCGCGCCCGATCGAGCCGCCCGGTCAACGCAAGGCCAATGTCTGGATGGCGCCGGGCGCGCGCCCCATAGGCAAGGGAAGGGCGGAGGCCGACGCCGCGAAGGCTGCCGAGGCTAAGGCGCGCAAGGCATCGTTCAAACCCGGCGGCAAGGGCAAGCCGTTCGGCAAACCGAAGGGCGATCGCCCCGAAGGGGAAGGCGGCGACAGGCCGCGCGGTCCGAAGGGTCCGAGGGGTGGCAATGCGGATCGTCGGCGGTGAGTTGCGCGGGCGTCCGCTGGCGACGCCGCGTTCGAACGCCATCCGCCCGACCACCGACCGAACCCGCGAGGCGGTGTTCAACGTGCTGGCGCATCGCCATGCCGAAAAGCTCGAAGGCGGCCGCGTGCTCGATCTCTTTGCCGGCACCGGCGCGCTTGGGCTGGAGGCGCTGTCGCGCGGCGCCTCCTATTGCGTCTTCATCGAGGAATCGACGGAAGGGCGCGGGCTGATCCGCGAGAATGTCGAGGCCTTCGGGCTCACCGGCCGGACGAAGATCTTCCGTCGCGACGCCACCCATCTCGGCGAGGCCGGCACGCTCTCGCCCTTCGGCCTTGTCTTCGCCGATCCGCCCTACGGCAAGGGCCTCGGCGAGCGCGCGCTGCGTTCGGCCAAGGCCGGCGGCTGGCTGTTGCCCGGCGCGCTCTGCGTCGTCGAGGAGGCGGCCTCCGCGTCGTTCGAGCCGGGCGCGGGTTTTTCGGTGGTGGACCAGCGCGGCTATGGCGATACGGTGGTCCGGTTCATCGAGGTTGGGTAAACGCCGCCTCGAAAATGACGAACAATTCACTTTGCCTCGTCCGGGAGGCTTTCTATCGTCGCGCGACCGGGACCGGAGCATTTGATGACATTCACCACAATAGGGCTGCGCGCAGCATTCCTTGCCGGCGCATTGGCACTAGCTCTACAGGCGCCGGCGCGTGCCGCGGTCGACGCGGAGGTCAAGGACTTCCTGCTCGACAACGGCATGGAAGTGGTGGTGATCCCGGACCATCGCGCGCCCATCGTCACCCATATGGTGTGGTACAAGATCGGCAGCGCCGACGAGCCGCCCGGCAAGTCCGGCATCGCGCATTTCTTCGAGCATCTGATGTTCAAGGCGACAAGCAACCACGCTGCCGGGGAGTTCGACCGGGCCGTTGCCGACATCGGCGGCTCGAACAACGCTTTCACCTCTTATGACTACACCGCCTTTCATGAGACGGTGCCGCCCTCGGCGCTCGAGCAGATGATGGGATTCGAGGCCGACCGCATGCGCAACCTCGTCCTCACCGACGACGTCATCAAGACCGAGCGCGATGTGATCCTGGAGGAGCGCCGCTCGCGCATCGACGGCAATCCGCAAGCGGTGCTCGACGAGGAGGTCGACGCGACGCTCTGGCAGAACCAGCCCTACCGCATTCCGGTGATCGGCTGGATGCAGGAGATGGAAAAGCTGAATCGCGAGGATGCCAAGGCCTTTTACGACACCTTCTACCGGCCGAACAACGCCGTGGTGATTGTCGCCGGCGATGTCGATCCGGACGCGGTGAAGGCGATGGCCGAAAGGACCTACGGGAAGGTGGCGCGCGGGCCGGATCTGCGGCCGCGCATCCGCCCGGTCGAGCCGGAGCAGAACACACGGCGTACCGTCACGCTGACCGACGCGCGCGTCTCGGTGCCGAGCTTTTCCACGCAATGGGTAGTGCCGTCCTATCATACCGCCAGGCCCGGCGAGGCGGAGGCGCTCGACCTTCTGGCCGAGATCCTGGGTGGCGACAATCGCAGTCGGCTATACCAGCAGCTGGTGGTCAGAGACGGCATCGCCTCCGAGGCCGGCGCCTTCTTCCAGGGCACCATGCTCGACGCCACCAACTTCACCGTCTATGGTTCGCCGCGCGGCGACGCCAAGCTTTCCGAGGTCGAAGCCGCCGTCGACGCCGAGATCGCCCGCATCGCCAAGGACGGCGTGACCGACGACGAGCTGGAGCGGGCCAAGACACGCTATGTCCGCTCCATGATTTTCACCCGCGACAAGCAGGACGACATGGCCAATATGTACGGCTCGACCCTCGCCACTGGCGGCAACGTGAAAGATGTCCAGGAATGGCCCGACCGCATTCGCAAGGTGACGGCCGCAGAGGTCAAGGCAGCGGCAACCCGCTACCTCGTGCTCGACCGCTCGACGACCGGCTACCTCCTGCCGCAGCAACAGGCGGGAAATTGATGATGAGCCTTGGCCTGATGCGTAAGCGCCGCCCATCCTTCCCTTCTCCCCTTGTGGGGTCCGAAGGGCGGGGCGAGACCCGTGGCTCGCCCCCGGGCGTTGGCCTCGCGAAGCGAGGTCGGATGAGGGGTGCTCCAGCTTGGCAAAGACGGCGATCCGTCCAACACCCCTCAACCGTCTCGGCGCTGCGCGCCGATCCACCTTCTCCCACAAGGGGAGAAGGGAAGGCTCCAACAAGGGGAGAAGGAGGGCCCTACCGCATCTTCGCCACCCTCTGCTTTGCCATGTTCTTCCTGCTGCTGCCGGCGCTTGCTGCCCGCGCGGAGATGAACATCCAGGAGGTGAAGTCGAAAAAGGGGATCACCGCCTGGCTGGTGGAAGACCATTCGATCCCGCTGGTTGCCATCCGCTTCGTCTTCGACGGCGGCACCGCGCAGGACCCCGCCGGCAAGGAAGGGCTGGTCAACCTGATGACCGGCTTGTTCGACGAGGGTGCCGGCGACCTCGACAGCGAGGCCTTCCAGTCGAAACTCGACGACGCCGGCGCCGAGATGAGTTTTCAGGCGGCGCGCGACGGCACCTATGGCTCGATGCGCATGCTGTCCGAACAGAAGGACGAGGCCTTCGGCCTACTGAAGCTGGCGGTGAACAGCCCGCGCTTCGACCAGGCGCCGATCGAGCGCATCCGCGCCCAGGTGCTCTCAGGCATCCTCGCCAATGAGCGCGATCCGAACACGATCGGCCAGCAGCGCTGGCTGCGCGCGATCTATGGCGAACATCCCTATGCGCGGCCGGATCAGGGCACCAGGGAGAGCCTGGCCACCATCACGGCCGCGGATATCAAGGCCTTCCACAGGGCGAATTTCGCACGCGGCGGCCTGCACGTAGCGGTGGTGGGCGACATCGACGCCGCGACGCTGAGCGCCAAACTGGACGAGGTGTTCGGCGATCTGCCGGACAAGCAGACGCTGGCCCGGGTGAGCGACGTGACACCGAAACTCGGCCAGCAGCTCGAAGTGAATTACGACCTGCCGCAAACCTCCCTGCAGCTTGCTTGGCCTGGCGTGAAACGGAGCGATCCCGATTTCTACGCCGCCGTGCTGATGAACGAGATTCTCGGCGGCTCGACATTCACGTCGCGGCTTTACGAGGAGGTGCGCGAGAAGCGCGGCCTTGCTTATGGCGTCAGCTCCGATCTCGTCGATCACGAGCATTCCAACGCGCTGCTGATCACGACGGCGACGCGCTCCGACCGCGCCGCCGAAACGCTCGCGATTGTGCGCAAGGTGGTGAAGGAGATGGCGGAGAAGGGTCCGACCGAGGAGGAGCTTGCGGCGACCAAGAAATACATAATCGGCGCCTATGCCATTAACAACTTGGATTCCTCCACGTCCATCGCCGCGACGCTGGTCGAGCTGCAGCTCGACAATCTCGGCATCGACTACATCAAGCGCCGCGCCGCGCTGATCGGCGCGGTGACGCTTGCAGACGTCAAAGCCGAGGCGAGGAAGCTCCTCTCAGCCGATCCGGCTGTGATGGTCATCGGTCCGCCGCTGGTGCAGGTGGCGGGAGCCCACAAGGGATGAGCCCGACCTTCGCGGTTGCCTTCGGCGGCGGCGGCGCGCGGGGACTGGCGCATATCCATGCCATCGAGGCGCTGGACGAGCTCGGCGTCAGGCCGGTGGCGATCGCCGGCTCCTCCATCGGCGCCATCATGGGCGCCGGCATGGCTGCCGGCATGCGAGGTGCGGAGATCCACTTCTATGCCCGCTCGATCCTCGGCAGCCGCGCCGAGGTGGCCGCGCGCATGTGGCGCTCGCGGCCGGGCACGATCGCCGAAGCCATGCAGGGCGGCATCCGCGTCGGCCAGTTCAATGTCGAGCGCATCCTGAAAGCCTTTTTGCCCGACGCCATCCCCGCGACTTTCGAAGAGCTGAAAATCCCGCTCAAGGTGACGGCGACCGATTACTTCGGCCACAAGCTCGCGGTCTTCGCGGAGGGCGACCTGCAATCGGCGCTGGCGGCGTCGGCCGCCATTCCGGCGGTGTTCCGCCCGGTGACGCGCGACGGCCGCGTGCTGATCGACGGCGGCATCTACAACCCCGTGCCCTTCGATCTCGTCGAGAAGGATGCCGACATCATCATCGCCATCGACGTGGTGGGAGCGCCGAGCGATGCCGAGCGCAAGCATCCGACCACGGTCGACCTGATGTATGGCGCGACGCAATTGATGATGCAGTCGATCATCGCCAACAAGCTGCGGCAGCACCCGCCGGACATCCTCATCCGCCCGGCCGTCTCGAAATATCGCGTGCTCGACTTCCTGAAGATCGAGACGCTGATGGCCGACACCGCCGAGATCAAGGACGAGCTGAAGCGCGCGGTCGAGAAGGCGGTTGCGGAGCATGGCGGCTAACGCGGCAAGAGGGCGGCGCGAATCATGTCGGGAACCGCGCGTTGCCTCTCAACCATTCTGCGCGCATTCTGCGCGCGATGGCGACTAAGGTCTGGCGACCAAAGTCTGACAGGTCGTCGCATAGGTCCTGCGCAGTTTGGACCCCGCAGAGAAATATGAACTGTCCTTGGTGCAGTATGGTCACATTTTAGTTTAAGTTTATATTTTGTCATTAACTCTTCATCAAATTGCCCGTTGACGCGGTAGAGTTAATAATATCCTAATGTACGAGTAGCGTAAAAGGCCGCTCGACGGGCAACAACGAGTCGCGGCGCTACTGGGGTAGGGGAAATTGCGAACGCGGCCGTCTCGGCCGCTGTTGTCGTCACCATTGAGCCACCACCTGTCCGTGAATAGCCGCACCTGTGCGGACCGTTCGCGGCCGGGAGCGAGGGGTCGCGGCTTGGTGCACGGATCTTCCCGCCTCACGTAATTGGGCGCCGAACGTCAACCACGTTTCGGCATGGGGTTTGTCAGCCGTCTCGGACGGCCAAGGCGGATGCGTCGACATCTGCCGACAGGGGGTAAAAATGGCCACTCAGCAAGTCGCCGGCGCGGGCGGCACCACGACGTCGTTCTCCAACACGCCGCAGGCGCAGAATGACGTCTTCAATTACACCGAGGACACCGTTGTCATCGTATCCCCCAGCCAGTCCATCATCCTGCTGGACGTTTTGGCGAATGATTTGGGCGGGAATGCCAAGACCCTCTATTCGATTGACGACGGTCAGTCCGCATCGACATCTACGAAGCAATACGCACCGATCGACCTGACGACCCAGGACGTGCAGGCAAGCGGTATCTCCGCGTGGGAAAGCATCGCCGACGGGGTCTTGATCCGCATTAACAACGGCAAGGTCGAGATGGACCTTAGCGCCTATCTGACGGCGCACGGCTTCTCCAGCCTGCAGGCACTCGGCGCGAACGACCATATCAACGAGACCTTCACTTATGCGATCAAGCTCGGAAACGGAACGCTGAGCTGGGCAAGCGTCTCGGTCAACATTCAAGGCAGCAACGACGGTGCGACGATTACTGCGGCGCCTGTCGTGGACAACGCCGTGGTGGAGGCCGGTGGCGTCGCCAACGGTACGCCTGGCGACCCCAATGCCTCCGGGCAACTGATCGTTTCGGACGTTGATGCCGGCCAGAACCACTTCCAGGCGCCGGCGAGCCTGAACGGCACCTACGGCACCTTCACCTTCGACGCGGCGACCGGGGCCTGGACCTATGCGCTCAACCAGGCGTTAGCCGACCCGCTGACACAGGGCCAGCATGTCACTGATACTTTGACCGTGACGTCGGCCGATGGGACGGCGAATTACAACATTGTCGTCAATATAACCGGCACCAACGATGCGGCGGTGCTGTCCTCGGCCTCGGTCGGCCTGACAGAGGGCGACACGGCTGCCGCGATCTCGACCTCGGGCACGTTGACCATCTCCGACGTCGACAGCGATCCGCACTTCGTCGCGCAGACCGACACCGCCGGCAGCTACGGCTCGTTCTCGATCGATGCGACCGGCGCCTGGTCCTACACGGCAAGCTCGGCGCATGACGAGTTCGTCGCCGGTCAGCACTACACCGAGAGCTTCGATGTGGTCAGCGCTGACGGCACCCACAGCTCGGTCGCCATCGACATCCTCGGCACCAACGATGCTGCGGTGCTGTCCTCGGCCTCGGTCGGGCTGACCGAGGGCGACACGGCGGCGGCGATCTCGACCAGCGGCCAGCTCACCATCTCCGACGTCGACAGCGATCCGCACTTCGTCGCCCAGGCCGGCACGGCCGGAACCTACGGCTCGTTCTCGATCGATGCCGACGGCGCCTGGACCTACACGGCAAGCTCGGCGCATGACGAGTTTGTGGCCGGCCAGCACTACACCGAGAGCTTCGATGTGGTGAGCGCCGACGGCACCCACACCTCGGTCGCCATCGACATCCTCGGCACCAACGATGCGGCGGTGCTGTCCTCGGCCTCGGTCAACCTGACCGAAGGCGACACGGCGGCGGCGATCTCGACCTCGGGCCAGCTCACCATCTCCGACGTCGACAGCGATCCGCACTTCGTCGCCCAGGCCGGGACGGCCGGAACCTACGGCTCGTTCTCGATCGATGCCGACGGCGCCTGGACCTACACGGCAAGCTCGGCGCATGACGAGTTTGTGGCCGGCCAGCACTATACCGAGAGCTTCGATGTGGTGAGCGCCGACGGCACCCACACCTCGGTCGCCATCGACATCCTCGGCACCAACGATGCCGCAGTGCTGTCCTCGGCCTCGGTCGACCTGACCGAAGCCGACACGGCGGCGGCGATCTCGACCTCGGGCCAGCTCACCATCTCCGACGTCGACAGCGATCCGCACTTCGTCGCCCAGGCCGACACGGCCGGAACCTACGGCTCGTTCTCGATCGATGCCGACGGCGCCTGGACCTACACGGCAAGCTCGGCGCATGACGAGTTTGTGGCCGGCCAGCACTACACCGACACCTTCGACGTGGTCAGCGCCGACGGCACCCACACCTCGGTCGCCATCGACATCCTCGGCACCAACGATGCGGCGGTGCTGTCCTCGGCCTCGGTCGGCCTGACCGAGGGCGACACGGCGGCCGCCATCTCGACCTCGGGCCAGCTCACCATCTCCGACGTCGACAGCGATCCGCACTTCGTCGCGCAGGCCGGCACCGCCGGCAGCTACGGCACCTTCGCCATCGACGCGGCGGGCGCCTGGTCCTACACGGCAAGCTCGGCGCACAACGAGTTCGCTGCCGGTCAGCACTACACCGACACCTTCGACGTGGTCAGCGCTGACGGCACCCACACCTCGGTCGCCATCGACATCCTCGGCACCAACGATGCTGCGGTTCTGTCCTCGGCCTCGGTCGGCCTGACCGAAGCCGACACGGCTGCCGCCATCTCGACCTCGGGCACGCTGACCATCTCCGACGTCGACAGCCCGGCGACCTTCGTCGCCCAGGCCGGCACCGTCGGCAACTACGGCACCTTCGTCATCGACGCCGACGGCGCCTGGTCCTACACGGCCTCGTCCGCGCACAACGAGTTTGTCGCCGGCCAGCACTACACCGAGAGCTTCGACGTGGTGAGCGCCGACGGCACCCACACCTCGGTCGCCATCGACATCCTCGGCACCAACGATGCCGCAGTGCTGTCCTCGGCCTCGGTCGACCTGACCGAAGCCGACACGGCTGCCGCCATCTCGACCAGCGGCCAGCTCACCATCTCGGACGTCGACAGCGATCCGCACTTCGTCGCGCAGGCCGGCACCGCCGGCAGCTACGGCACCTTCGCCATCGATGCAGCCGGCGCCTGGACCTACACGGCGTCCTCGGCGCATGACGAGTTCATCGCCGGTCAGCACTACACCGAGAGCTTCGATGTGGTCAGCGCCGACGGCACCCACACCTCGGTCGCCATCGACATCCTCGGCACCAACGATGCGGCGGTTCTGTCCTCGGCCTCGGTCGGGCTGACCGAGGGCGACACGGCTGCCGCCATCTCGACCAGCGGCCAGCTCACCATCTCCGACGTCGACAGCGATCCGCACTTCGTCGCCCAGGCCGACACGGCCGGAACCTACGGCTCGTTCTCGATCGATGCCGACGGCGCCTGGACCTACACGGCGTCCTCGGCGCATGACGAGTTCGTCGTCGGTCAGCACTACACCGAGAGCTTCGATGTGGTGAGCGCCGACGGCACCCACACCTCGGTCGCCATCGACATCCTCGGCACCAACGATGCCGCAGTGCTGTCCTCGGCCTCGGTCGGGCTGACCGAAGCCGACACGGCTGCCGCCATCTCGACCAGCGGCCAGCTCACCATCTCCGACGTCGACAGCGATCCGCACTTCGTCGCCCAGGCCGGCACGGCCGGAACCTACGGCTCGTTCTCGATCGACGCCGACGGCGCCTGGACCTACACGGCAAGCTCGGCGCATGACGAGTTCGTCGCCGGCCAGCACTACACCGACACCTTCGATGTGGTCAGCGCCGACGGCACCCACACCTCGGTCGCCATCGACATCCTCGGCACCAACGATGCCGCAGTGCTGTCCTCGGCCTCGGTCGGGCTGACCGAAGCCGACACGGCTGCCGCCATCTCGACCAGCGGCCAGCTCACCATCTCCGACGTCGACAGCGATCCGCACTTCGTCGCCCAGGCCGGCACGGCCGGAAGCTACGGTTCGTTCTCGATCGACGCCGACGGCGCCTGGACCTACACGGCAAGCTCGGCGCATGACGAGTTCGTCGCCGGCCAGCACTATACCGACACCTTCGATGTGGTGAGCGCCGACGGCACCCACACCTCGGTCGCCATCGACATCCTCGCCACCAACGATGCGGCGGTGCTGTCCTCGGCCTCGGTTGGGCTGACCGAAGGAAACACGGCTGCCGCCATCTCGACCAGCGGCCAGCTCACCATCTCGGACATCGACAGCGACCCGCACTTCGTCGCGCAGGCCGGCACGGCCGGAACCTACGGCTCGTTCTCGATCGATGCCGACGGCGCCTGGTCCTACACGGCAAGCTCGGCGCATGACGAGTTCGTCGCCGGCCAGCACTACACCGACAGCTTCGACGTGGTCAGTGCCGACGGAACCCACACCTCGGTCGCCATCGACGTCCTCGGCACCGATGATGGGCCGCCGCGCTTTGCGCCGACCGACATTCAACTCACGCCCAGCACTACGACGGACAATGTGAACTTCAGTTCCTTCTGGTTCACTGGCACGCTGGCCGCGACCGATCCGGATCCCGGCAGCTTTGTCTACAGCATCACCTCGCAATCGGATGCGGGGGTGTTCTCGATCAGCGGCAGCACGCTGAGTTCGGGAGATCTTTCGCCCAGCAAGGCGTATTCCATCACCGTGCAAGCGACGCAGGCCGGTGACCCGGTTGGGCCTGCCTACCAATACTCAGAGACGTTCCAGGTCATCACCGGAAGCAACGGCAATTCCTCGGATGGTCTCAACGGCGCCAATGGCGGAGATGACGTCCTCTACGGCAACGGCGGAGCGGACCAGATCTTCGGCTTGGCCGGCAACGACACGCTTTTTGGCCAAGGTGGCAATGACACGCTGAATGGCGGCGATGGCAATGACCGGCTCGTCGGCGGTGTGGGCGCCGACACGCTCACCGGAGGCGCCGGCGCCGACACGTTCTACTACGGCCCGAACGTCTCGGATTCGGCACCGGGCGCAGGCAATTTCGACACCATCACCGACTTCGTACATGGCGTCGACAAGATCGATTTGTCCTCGATCGACGCCAACACGGTCAGCGGTGGCGATCAGGCTTTCCTGTTTGGCGGGCAGAATGCAGCCACCGTTGCGAACAGCATCACCTGGTCCGAAAGCGGCGGCAATACCATCGTCCACGTCGATGTGACCGGCAATACGACGGCCGACTTCCAGATCACGCTGACCGGCGTCAACCTCGGCCTGACGGCCAGCGACTTCGTGCCGTGACGGACTTGGTAGTGTGACCAGAGGTGGGCCTGCGGCCACGCGCGGCCCACCTCGTCTCATATGGGTCGAGGATTCAGCTTACGAATTAAGGTTTACGGCAGGTTTACGAACGGGTCGCGTGGCTCGGGAGTAATATCGGTTCCGGGCACGCAGTTTGGACAAGGGGGCGGTTCTCCGCTGGGGATGTGAATTTCGACAAGAAATCCAAGATCGTGAGGGAAGCGCTTCGCGCCTGCCGCGGCTATTTCCTCTTCGCGGCGGTGTTCAGCCTGGCGATCAATCTGCTTTACCTGGCGTCCCCGCTCTACATGCTGCAGATCTACGACCGGGTGGTCACCAGCGGCAGCGAGACGACGCTGGTGATGCTGACCCTGGTGCTGCTTGCGGCTTTCCTGACGCTCGCCGGTCTCGACCTGGTGCGCGCCGCGATCCTGACGCGGGCCAGCGCGCGGCTCGACCGGTTGCTCTCGGCCAGGATCCTGGCGGCGTCGGTCGAGACGCCGTCGCAGGGCACTGCGCAAAGTCAGCCCATTCGCGATTTCGACACGTTCCGGCAGGTGATCACCGGCAGCGGCATCCATGCATTGTTCGACCTGCCTTGGTCGCCGATCTACATCGGCATCATCTTCCTGCTGCATCCCTGGCTGGGCTTTTTCGCGCTGGGCTCCTCGTTGCTGTTGATCGCCATGGCGGTGCTCAACGAATAT
Organism: Mesorhizobium sp. WSM4906; assembly: GCF_029674625.1. Classification (NCBI taxonomy): domain Bacteria; kingdom Pseudomonadati; phylum Pseudomonadota; class Alphaproteobacteria; order Hyphomicrobiales; family Phyllobacteriaceae; genus Mesorhizobium; species Mesorhizobium sp. WSM4906. Next base: position 4,854,141 of record NZ_CP121355.1, on the reverse strand, counting down.
ATGGTGCGGGCGCCGCTGAAGCAGGCCAACGACCTTGCCACGGCCAACTACAATTTCACCGAGATGAGCCTGAGGAACGCCGAAGTCATTCGCGCCATGGGCATGATCGACGGCCTCGTCCGCCGCTGGGGGAGCGACCGTGGCCTTGCACTCCGCCGGCAGGGGCAGGCCAGCGACCGCGCGGCGCTCATGTCGGGGCTGATCCGCTTCCTGCGCCTTACCATGCAATCGCTGATCCTCGGCCTCGGCGCCTATCTGGTCATCGAGCGGCAGATCACCGGCGGCTCGATGTTTGCGGCCAGCCTGTTGCTGGGCAGGGGATTGCAGCCGGTCGAGCAGATCGTCGGCCTCTGGCGCAGCCTAATCCTGGCGCGGGCCGCCCTTGGCAGGGTCGAGAAGCTATTGGACGGCGGCGCGCAGGGCGAACGCTCGTTCAATCTGCCGAAGCCTACCGGCAAGATCGCCGTCGAGCAGTTGAGTTTCGCCATCCCCAGCCTGCAGAAAGTGCTGCTGCGTGATGTGTCGTTTCGGCTCGAGGCAGGCGAGGCGCTTGGCATCGTCGGCCCATCCGGCGCCGGCAAGTCGACCCTGGCGCGTCATCTCGCCGGTATCATGCAGCCGAGCCGCGGCACCGTCAGGCTGGATGGCGCCGACCTGACGCAATGGGGAAGGGAGGCGCTCGGCGATCATATCGGCTACCTGCCGCAGGACATCGAGCTGTTCTCAGACACCGTGGCCGCCAATATCGGCCGCTTCAAGACCGATGCCGACCGCGAGGTCATCGAGGCCGCACGGCTCGCCGGCGTGCATGAGATGATCATCCGCCTGCCGCAGGGCTACGAGACGCAGATCGGAGAGGGCGGGGCGGTGCTGTCCGGCGGCTACCGGCAGCGCATCGCGCTTGCCCGCGCCGTGTTCGGCACGCCGAACCTGATCGTGCTCGATGAGCCGAGCTCCAATCTCGATGCCGACGGCGATCGCGCGCTCGCCGAGTGCGCGCTGGAGCTGAAGCGCCGCGGCAGCACGGTGATCATCGTCTCGCATCGGCCCTCGACCTTGGCCAATGTCGACAAGATCCTGCTTCTCAGGGACGGCGCGGTCGAAGCCTTCGGCATGAGGAACGAGATCGTGGCGCTGCTCAACCAGCGCGCGGCGCCAATCACGGTGGCGACCCAATGACCGACATCGCCGCAACCTATCGGAGCCTGTCCGGCGCCGAAGACGCGGGCACCAACCCGGATTCGATCCGTGTCCCGGTTTGGATCGGCGTGCTCATCATCGTTGGCTTCTTCGGCGTGTTCGGCGGCTGGGCGGCTATCGCGCCGCTCAATGGCGCGGTGCTTGCCGACGCGGTGGTCAAGGTCGAGGGCAACCGCAAGAGCGTCCAGCATTTCGACGGCGGCACGGTGAAGGAAATCCGGGTCAAGGACGGGGACATCGTCAAGGCAGGCGATGTGCTGGTGGTGCTGGACGACACCCGCGCCCGGTCCGAATTCAACCTCTATTCGCAGCAATATGCGCTGCTGCGCGCCACCGATGCCCGCATCCGTGCGGAGCTCGACGGTCATGAGGACGTCGCCTTTCCGAAGGATATCACCGCCGAACACCAGGCCTATCTGCAGGATGCGATGGCCAACCAGATTGCCGACCTCGAGAGCCAGCGCGCCTCGATGGCCGGCGCCAGGCAGATCCTTGAGAAGCGGATAGCCGAGCTCGACGAGCAAATCGACGGCAAGCAGGCGCGCGTCGAATCTTTTCGCGCGCAGCTCAAGTCGACGATCGACGAGAAGGCTGGTCTCAACAAGCTGCTGAAGGCCGGGCTGACGACGAAGCCGCGTATCCTGGAGCTCGACCGCTCCGCCTCCGACCTGCAGGGCCTGATCGACCAGGCTCTGGGCGAGATCGCGGGAAACCGCCAGAGCAAGGCCGAGCTCGAAAGCCAGATTGCGCAGCTCGCCAACGAGCGCCGCGCAAAACTCTCGGCCATGCTGATCGACACCCAGTCGAACCTCGCCGACCTGGTGCCGAAGATGTTCGCCGCGCAGGCCACGGTCGACCGCGCCGAGGTGCGTGCGCCCTATGACGGCCAGGTGATGGGCCTCAGCGTCTTCTCGACCGGCGCGATCGTCGCTCCCGGCCAGACCATCCTCGACATCGTGCCGACCAGGAATTCGCTCATCGTCCAGGCGCAGGTCAGGGTCGAGGATATATCCAGCCTGCGCGCCGACATGACTGCCGAGGTGCGCTTCACCTCTTACAAGCAGCGCACGACGCCGGTCATCCACGGCCGCGTCACCCGCATCTCGGCCGACCGTGTCACCGATGCCAAGACCGGCTTTCCCTATTATGTCGCCGACATTGCGGTGGATCAGCAGGAACTCGCCGCCGCTCCGCAGATCCAGCTGTATCCCGGAATGCCGGCGCAGGTCATGATCGTGACCGAGGAACGCACCGCGCTGGACTACATTCTGGGGCCGCTGACGACATCCCTGCATACGGCGTTCCGGCAGAAATAGCGCCCGGACTGAAGGCCTCGAGTCAGCTCCTCGGCCCTGTGGGCCTGTACTCCAGCGCCACCACGCCGTTGCTGAACGGCGCGGCCGAGACCAGCTCCAGCGCAAGCGGCTTGTCGGACGGGAACAGCGCCTTGCCCTGGCCGACGGCGCCCGGATAGGCGAGCAGCCGGAGGCGGTCGACGAGGCCGTGGCCGAGCAGCTGCCTTGCGATGCTGAGACTGCCATGCACATAGATGTTGCCGCCGCTGCCTTGCTTTAGCCTGGCGACCGCTTCCGGCAGGGGGCCTTCGAGCAGTTCCGCCGGCTGCCATTCGAGCGCCTTCAGGCTCGTCGAGGCGACATATTTCGGCAGTGCGTTGAAGCGATCGGCGAAATCTCCGGTTTCGGAAGGCCATGAGCCGGCAAAGATCTCGTAGGTCGTGCGGCCGAGAAGCATGGCGCCGCTGTCGGCAAGCTCGTCCTCCTTGAACGCTTGCATCTCGTCGTTCCAGGTCACGCCCGGCAGCTTTTCGACCTCGGCGATGCCGTCGACGCTGATGAACTCGGTGACGATGAGTTGTCTCATGGTGCTCTCCATTGGTCAGGGTCGCACCATAGGACGCGCAGGCCGGCGCGTTTCCGACAAACAAAGCCCGCCGTTGGGCGGGCTTTTGAAGTTATGCCTGGAGGGCTTAGTTGAACTTGTACTTGGCGCCGAGGCGCACCGTCTGGATCCGAGGCGTATCCTCGAGGAAGCCGCCGGAGCCGAAATCTTCCTTCTCGTACTGGGAATAGCGATATTCGAGGCCGACCGTCATGTTGTTGGAAACGGCCGTTTCCAGACCGCCGCCGACCGAGAAGCCGCTGGAGCCCCAATCATAGATGTCGGCGCTGGCGCCGCCTGCGGAGGCATGCAGCTTGAAGTGCTGCCAACTGTAGCCGCCGATGACATAGGCCAAGGTCGATTCGTTGACCTTGGCGCCGACACGCGCCAGCGCATCGAAACCATAATCGGCATCGCCCTTGATCGAGACCCCGGCAATGTCGAGCTTGGAGCGGATGCCCGAATACCGGGCGTCGAACTGCAGGCCCGCCACCCAGGCACCGAAGTCCTGGTCGTAACCGACGCTTGCCTCGCCAAACACGCCTTCGCCGCCGATGCCGTCCAATTCCGCGGCTCCCGCCAGCGACAGGTCGTGCACCTGGGTGCCCGCGCCGAGCGCGCCGCCGGCATAGAAGCCCGTCCAGTTGTAGCTCGGAGCGGCAAACGAAGCGCCGCCGCCATTCTGGGCGCCGAAGCGATAGTTGGCGCCGATATGGAAGGTGTGCGTGGACGGCTCGATGTTCAGCGAGGCGCCGGGGCCCAGATCGAGCACCGACTTGTCGCCGTAATCGGCATAGCGGTACTCGGTCTTCAGCGTCCAGTTGCCGCTCAGCACGGTTTCCATGCCGACGCCGAGCACATAGCCGCCGCGGTTCTGGGTGAAGTCGAATCCGCCGCCGCCGAGGTCGCCGTCGAGCTTGAAATGCTGCCAGCTGTACCCGCCGAGCACATAGCCGAGCGTGTTCGGGTTGAGCAGATAGCCGGCACGCACGCCGACATCGAAGCCGTAAACGTTCTGGAGGTCGGCGCTGGCAAAGCCCGATGCGCTGAGCGAAGGCCCGATATTGCCGTAGGTCGCATCGATGAAGCCGCCGAGCAGGACGCGCTCGCTGACCATATGGTCGTAGCCGGCGGTCAGCTCGCCGAACACGCCATTGCCGCCGATGCCGTTGAAGCTCAAGCCCGGGACGCTGAGCTGGTGCACGGTGGCACCGGTGCCGACGCCGAAGCCGACATAGAGGCCGCTCCAGTTGAAGCCCGGCGCCGCCTGCTCCTGCACGACATCGGCCGCCTGAGCGGCGGACATCAAAGCGACCGCCGAAACGGCAGACAAAAGAATAGATTTCACTGAAAAGCGCGTAAGCATTAGCCCAAACCCCGTTTAAAAACCCGGCGCGTTTCTAGCAGGGGTTGTCGAAATGAGTGGTGGCAGAAATGCCACACCGGTGGGCAAACTGGCGTAAAAACAGGCAGATCCGGGCGATGCACCCAGAAATGGTCAGGTCGGCATGCCGATCGGTCGCCGCCTCCGTCCGCAACTGCCCCGTCATCTAGAAGCCGCAGCGCATTTGCTGAAAGGGTAGCTCCCGTCGCCGCTGGTACATCCGCAGTCGGCGACGGGTGCAGGAGGGGCCGGGTGAAGCATGTTCGCCGGCCCGTGCGGGTTGCCCCGCGCTGGTGAATCTACAACCGCATCGGTGGTCACTCAATTAAGGCTATGTGCTGGTGGCCTCATCCGTTCAGGGGCTAACGCATGTCTCCCGAAAGTGGGAACCGGTTTCGGGAGAAAGACATGCGTAAAATCAAAAACCTAAAGCGCATGGAGCGAATCTGAAAGATCGCGACGCGCTTTAGACCGGCCCTTGTCGGAGACCCGCCGGTTACGCTGCGTTTAGCTCCGCCATGTAACAATGCGGGTTCCGGAGGGCGGCAGGGCGATGCTGGACAATTACGAGGTGGACCGGTTTGGCGTGATCCACCAGATCGACTTCACGCCGATCAAGTACGACAAGCAGTATATCTCCTATTACGAGGACCTGAGCGACCGGACCATCAAGCTCGGCTATCAGCGGCTTGGCTGGGTGCTGGGAGTGACCGGCGAGATTCCGCGGTCCGTGCTGGAAATCGGATACGGCACCGGCACCTTCATCGAAGCCGCCAGGATAACCGGCGTCGCCGACTGCGCCGGCTATGACATCGCCGAGTTTCCGCTGCCCGAAGGGCGTCCGCTTCGTCGGTTGGGACGAGGCGCTCGCAAGCTCGTGGGATCTCGTCGCCATGTTCGACGTGCTCGAACATATCCCGGATCTCGGTTTCCTCGCCAGCCTCAAGACCCGGCACCTCGCCGTCGCCGTCCCATACTGCCGCTGGCGCGAGCTCGGCGCCGACGGCGACGCCTGGTTCCAAACCTGGCGCATGCGCCTCCCCAACGAGCACCTGCACCACTTCGACCGCGACTCGCTGGTGGCGCTGCTCGCGCACAACGGCTTCGAATGCGTGACACTGAATTGCTTCGAGGACGGGATTAGGCTGAGACCTGGGGAGGCGGGTCCTAATATCTTGTCGGGGTTTTTCAGGAGGCGGTAGGCGAGTTTTCATCGGCGCTCGCCGAGGTGGGTCGGGCAAGAGGCCTCATGCGCGATGGTATTCACGTCGCGAACTAATCGGCGCAACGGGCGAGTAAACGCTGATGTAAGCGCGATTGGCAGTTTGCGCCGCATTTCAGTCGTTGGAAGCCGGCAATTGCAATGACGGAAGCAGACCAACTGCAGTACAGCTGCCTCGAATGAGAGTCGCAATAGATATTTGGCAACATGTGCGGCCGGCGCTTAGGGCGCCGCCCCGACACCCGAGCCCGTTTTGAGAAATCGCGTAACCTGGTTCCGGGAATTCGCACTGTCGGTGACGTACATTAGGAATCGCTTCGCGCGGGTGACCCCGACATAGAAGAGACGTTTCGCTTCGGCCAAGTCTTCGGCGGACTGCGCTTGGTAAAACGGAATCCTGCCTTCATGGAGGTCGATCATCGCGACCGCTTCATATTCGCGCCCCTTCGAATTGTGTAGGGTGACGAGCTTCAATGCCGCTTCCGGACTCGCATACACGCCTAAGTCCTCGATCGTTAGATTATCCAAATCGACCTTGTTGTTGCGCATATCGGATTTCATCTCTTCAACCGACAGCGGGAAAACGTCCCGCGAAGCTGGCGTGAGATAGTCGGCTTCCACCAATGTCTCGGCGAACGTTCGGGCAGCGGCCTCCAGCCAAGCGATTGCGCCCATCTGCTGTTGATGAAGCTCGCGTGCGTGTCCAAGAAGCTGGAAGACCGTTGTCCGCCCTTCGTATGAGTAGATATCGAAGAATGCGTGCCCAGTAACATCCAGCAACGTGTTAAACAGGGTTCGTTCGATCGATGGAATCGCTTCCGGCCTGGGTTCCATCAAATAGCCGCAAGTCTGCTCGGCAAGTGGCGCAAACTGCCGATTGCGCCGATAGGGTCGCGCACCTGGACCTACGATGCTGACCCCATACTCTCGCAAACGCCGTCCCAAAGGGAAGAGCGAAAACCAGGTTGGCGCCAGAATGGCTGATTGTCCAAGGGGTATACCTAGTTCTTCGATCGCAGGCAGAAAATAATCGGTCAGAACGTTGAAGGCGGACGCACCGTGCTTCCAGACCGGCTGTTGCGTGTATTTCTTGCTCTTTCCCACTGACATCATTGTGGGCGTTCTGGCAAACAGTAGGTTGCCATGTCTCACAATCGGCGGGCTGCACCGGAAGTTACCCGACAAATGCTTGTCCGTACGCGCCTTGATGCGCGTTGCGAACTGCTCGGCGAGGTCTGGCCTTGCTCCTGCGAAGCGAAAGATGGACTGGAATGGATCGCCGACGAGCAGAAATCGGGTCCGCTTTGTTTCAGCAATCAGCGCGAGGATTTCAACCTGAAGGTCCGTCGTATCCTGAAACTCATCCACGAGTATCCAGGCGAACTTCGCAGACACGTAGTCGAGGATTTCTGGTCGCCTTCTAAGAAGGAGCAGCGAGTAATAGATGATATTGGCAAAATCAACGAACCCAGATTCGCGGATGCGCTTCCAGTAAGCTGAGGCAACCGCTGGCGTAAGGGCCCCACGTTCGATACCTGCGCCAACAGGCTTTCCCTCAAGACTGACCCGGAGCTGCGTAAAGTCCTCGTAGTCCTTAAAGGTCAGGTTGTATCTATTGCTCTGGGCACATACAGCTTTGACGTGCTTTTCAAACTCCGGGCTTTCGGGCGTGAGCACTTTGAAGCCCTGCTTATAGCCGTTGATCAGATGGCAAAAGGGCCTGAAGATATGATTGAGGCAGAACGAGTGTATAGTACAGATGTCGTAGTAGGTGTCGTCGCCTGGCTGGATGTGATGCCGCAAACGGGTCTCGATTTCCTGAACAGCGGCGTTGGTATAGGTGATGCACGCGACGGCGCGCGGGGTGTCGCGCACCTCTTCAATCACACGTGATAGCTTCGAAATAATCACGCGTGTTTTGCCGCTGCCCGGACAGGCCGTCAGCATCAAATCGTCATCGCAAAGGACGGCATTTCTTTGCTCATCTGTCAGACTCATGGCGCGGTAAGCCAGTTTGCAGCGTCGACGAGGTAGGTCGGCAAGATCGTGGCTTGATCGACATGCCTTGCGGCTATTTGAGCAAATCGAGCCTTCCCGAAGCGCTTTGCGGTGCTTAGCACTGCTGCTCTGAGGGGATTCAGAATGGCGGTGCGCGCATTTTCGTCTAGATCCTCCTCCAAAAGTTCTTTCGCACCTTTGCGAAGTCGCTTTGCAACCGTTGGCGCACCGATGTCGTCAGCTGCCCTGGCGAACATTTCCAGCGTCCCTTGGAAAACAAGGGCGCGCTCAAACGTCGTCTTGCAGGTAAAGGCCCGCACATAGTCGCCTTCTAGCGCCTTCAGGTCCGGGGGAGCCGGGAGCGCATCCTCCCCGTCGATCCCCGGAATCGCGTCACTCGGCTTTAGATCGCCGTCAGTGACGATCGCGCATCGCTTTGGCAGGGCCTTCGCAGAAAACAACTTCGCGTAGACATCGAAATGAACGCCGTAAATTGGAATCACAGAAATTCCCAGGCGATCGAGGTCGATCTTCTTGACCTTCTTGAGGAGCGCAGGGATCAGGAAGAGTTCTGCGGGACCCTCGACGAGCATGACTTTGCGCGCAAAGAGCAGGTTGGATCGCGTCGCATCCAGGTAGCGCTCGAGATCAAGCATTGCATCTTCCTCTAGACCAGCATCGCTCGCCGGCGCAGCTGAAGCCGTCGCGGGTGTGCCAGTTTGAGTAAGAACCACGTAGGAGGCCAGGTCGGCACTTGCCGTTATGTGTGTGCTGTGAGTCGTAAGGATCGACTGGAAGGGTAGCGCGCTCAGAGCCTTGTAGAGTGTCAGCTGCAGTTGCGGGTGCAGGTGGGCTTCAGGCTCCTCAAAGAGAATAATTTGTCCTGCGGATTTCTTCTGAGCGATCCGCCTATGGAAATACTCGATCAGGATCGAGACGTAGAGAATATTATTCAGGCCCAGCCCGTTAGACGAAGGGTCGAAATTCTCCATTGCGGTGTTCGTAAGAAGAATACGAAGAGCACGGACGATAGCCTGAAAGGATGGCTCCGCCAGTCCGAGGTCGATATCCATGCTGAACGCCGGCCCGGTCACCTTCTTGAGAGATTCGTCAATGGCTTTGGCGATCGCGTCGATACTGGGAGCGTGGGCAATTTGGTCATTGGCCTTGCGAAGTGCGTCGAGCAAGGTCTTCTGTTCAGCCAAATCAATCTTCATCGCATCGACTAGGCGAGCCAGCGGCGAATTTCGATACTGGCGAAGGTCGCTCTCGACATCGCGGAGCGCCGGGAGAAAGACGACTAGGAATGACTGGAGGTCGCTGAATCGGATCGACGATCCCACATCGTCTTTCCAGCTCAATTTCGCTGGATTGTGGGCCGGATCGCCGCCGCCAACGATTTCCCACTGATAGTCCTCGCGCGTGAGTTGGCCCGGTTTGATGTCGCCGGTTTCAAGGTCCTCCCGAATGCCAAGTTTTGGACGGTAGCGGTAAATCAGGCGTGAGTAGCCCGGCTTGAACTGCCACGCGCCAACGAGCGCCTCCTCGTTTATCTTACCCTTGAAGTCGGTGACTTCGATGGCGACTAGGACTTGCTCTGGATGAGCGAGATCGATTTTGGAGTGGATGTCGCTCGGCAAGAGCGATCGATAGGCCGAAGATAGAGTCGCGTCCAAGCAGAGTCTCACCGCGTGGAGGAGATTCGACTTGCCTGTGTTGTTCTCGCCAATGACACATGTCGTGCCTTGGCCGATAGTCACGTCTAGCAGCTCAAACGAACGAAAGTTCCTGATAACGATACGGCTGATATACACGGCTGCACATCCCTCCACCCGACCTGAGAATCCGTTACTGGCTCCATCTTGGTCGGCTATCTCCTAATGCACTTCAATGATGCCTTCTAGGTACTTCAGCTATATTGACCTATAAAATTGCGCAAACTTGCGTTGCGGTTAGCTATTATCTCCGCGTGGCAATTGGTCGGCTAACCGAGTCATCGCTAGAAATCCACTTGGCCTCCGGAACGACTGTTGCGAGATACCGACCAACCGCTTTCGGCTAATTCGGGTCGACTCGGGCGACCATTCAGGAACAGCCGCCGCCTATGTAGCTCATCCCCCTTGCCAACCTCCTCACCTTCCCCTAATCTCCCCTGAGAAAACCTTTTCCCAAATCGCTCCGCGCCCGCTGACCTCACCCGTCATCACCGCGCAGGGCGGTAAGAGAAAACCTTTTCCCAGCTAGGGGAATCCGCCGCGCCCATGTCCGCCGACGCCGAGCCAGCGCCAGTTTCCGCCAAGACCCCGGTCACGCTGCGCGAGGTGGCGGCGGCGGCCGGCGTCAGCGTGGCGACGGCGTCCAAGGCGCTGAACGGGCAGGGGCGGATGACGGCGGAGACGCGCGAGCGCATCCGCGAGACGGCCAGGCTGCTCGGCTTCCGGCCGAACAGCCTGGCGCAGAGCCTGCTGCGAAAACGCTCCTTCACCGTCGGGCTTCTCACCAACGATACCTATGGCCGCTTCTCGCTGCCGCTGATGGCCGGCGTTTCGGATGCGCTGGTCGACAATGGCGTCTCGGTGTTCCTGTGCAATGTCGAGGACGACACGCGGCTCGGCCAGTTGCATGTCGAGGCCATGCTCGACAAGCGCGTCGACGGCATCATCGCCACCGGAAAGCGCATCGACCGCCATCTGCCGGTCGACCTCTCCAACCTGCGCGTGCCCGTGGTCTACGCCTTCACCCAGCCCGACCCCGGCGCGGTCGGCCTCGTCTCCGACGATGCCGGCGGCGCGCGGCTGGCGGTCGAGCACTTTTTGCGGCTCGGGCGCCGCCGCATCGCCCATGTCAGCGGCCCGGCGAGCTTCGCGGTGGTGCACGCGCGGGCTGAGGCTTACCGGGACGTGCTCGAGGAGCACGGCCTGCCCACGGCCGAGCCGCTGCTTGGCGCCTGGTCGGAAGGCTGGGGCCACGAGGCGGTGGCAAAACTGTTCGCCAAGGCGGGCAGGGAAGGCTGGCCCGACGCGGTCTTCTGCGGCAACGACCAGATCGCCCGCGGCGTCATCGACGCGCTGCGCGAACGCGGCATCCGCGTGCCCGACGATGTCGGCGTCATCGGCTTCGACAATTGGGAGATCGTGGCCGAGGCGACGCGCCCGCCGCTCACCTCGGTCGACATGAACCTTTCGACGCTCGGCCGCGAGGCCGGGCTCGCGCTGCTTTCGCTCGTGGGCGGCCAGCCGGCCGCGCCGGGCATCAGGAAACTGCCGTGCCGGCTGGTGGTGCGTCAGTCATGCGGCCGTCCGCCGGGCGGCTGAGGCATCGAACGAAACGGCCGTCGCGCAACGGCCAAACCGGGAGGAGAACCATGAGGAGGAATAACGTGAAGACCTTGATTGCCAAGCTGGCCTTGGCCGCGGCCGTGATCGGCGGCGGGCTGCAGGCGGCGTCCGCCGAGACCGCCAACATCTGGGTGCGCGCCGACGGCTCGAACTTCATGCCGCGCATCGTCGACGCCTTCAACAAGGCGCATAAGGACCAGATCAAGCTCGACATCATCCCCAATGCCGAGATCATCCCGAAATATGGCGCAGCCGCCGCCGGCGGCACCGCGCCCGACGCGCTGTCGCTCGACCTGATCTACACGCCGTCCTTCGCCGCCGCCGGCCAGCTCGAGGACATCACCGACTGGGCGAAATCCTTGCCCTATTTTTCCAGCCTCTCGCCGGCGCATGTGAAGACCGGCACCTACAAGGGCCGCGTCTACGGCCTGCCGTTCTCGGCCGATTCCTCGGTGCTGATCTGGAACAAGAAGCTGTTCAAGCAGGCCGGGCTCGATCCTGAGAAGGGGCCGAAGACCTGGGCCGAGATCGAGGCCGACGCCGAGAAGGTCAACGCGCTCGGCGGCGACATCAAGGGCTTCTACTTCTCCGGCAATTGCGGCGGCTGCAACATCTTCACCTTCACGCCGCTGATCTGGGCCTCGGGCGGCGACATCCTCTCCGAGGACGGCTCCAAGGCGACGCTGGACAGCCCGCAGCTGCGCGGCGCGATCGACCTCTACCGCTCGATGGTGAAGAAGGGGCTGGTGCCCGAGGGCGCGCAGACCGACACCGGCGCCAACTTCTTCGCCGCCTTCGCCGGCGGCAAGATCGGCATCTCGCCGTCCGGCGCCTTCGCCATCGGCGCGCTCAACACGCAATATCCCGACATCGACTACGGCATCACCTTCCTGCCCGGCAAGGACGGCGGCTGGTCGTCCTTCGCCGGCGGCGACAATTTCGTCGTCACCAAGGGCACCAAGAAGATCGCCGTGGTGAAGGAGTTTTTGGACTTCGCCTACTCGCTGGAAGGCCAGACCATTCTTGCCAAATATGGCAGCCTGCCGGTGCGCGGCGACATCGCCAAGGACGCGCTCAAGGATCTCGATCCGCGCTACCAGGTGGCGGCCGAGGCGATGGCCAAGGGCCGCACGCCCTACACGGTGGTGTTCAACGACCTGATCAACTCCGCCAACGGCCCGTGGACGCAGATGGTCAACGAGGTGTTCTTCGGCGACGATGTCGACGGCGCCATCGCCAATGCGCAGGAGACGATGCAGTCGATCATCGACCAGGCGCCGAACAAGTAGGCTGGCGCCTCCCTCCCCTCGAGGGGAGGTCGGACCGAAGGTCCGGGTGGGGTCGGCTGTGAAGCGCGCCGACGCTATCTCCCCGTCGGCGCCCGTCGCCGGCGACCCCACCCCGGCCTTCGGCCGGACCCTCCCCCTCGAGAGGGAGGGGGACGACCGCGCTAACAGCAGGACTATCGCGTTGAGACAATTCACTCTCATCAGCATCGTCAATTCGAGGGCGCCGCGAGCTTCGCGCCCCCTTCTCCCCTTGTGGGGTGAGAAGCGGTCCGCGCAGCGGACGAAAAGCCAATTGCTTGGCTTTTCGAGCTTCGAACGCCCTGAGCCTGCGAAGGGCCGGGCGGTGGCCGATCCACCCCCGGCCGGGTCCCCGCTGCTTCGCAGCGTCCCGGCGTTCGCCGGCCTTTCATCGTGCCACTGGCACGATGAATTCACCTTCGGTGAACCGGCTGCTCACCCCACAAGGGGAGAAGGGGGAGCCCGGCCATGACCGCCATCGCCGCCGCCTCCGCACCCGCCCGGACACGAGCCTTCGTCAGCCGCCGGCAATGGGTGGGCCTGCTCTACGTCCTGCCGGCCGTCGCCTTCGTCGTCGTCTTCTTCGTCATCCCGCTCGGCATGACGGCGTGGATGTCGCTCAACAACTGGCCGCTGATGGGCGAGCATGCCTTTGTCGGCCTCGACAATTATTTCGCCATCCTGCGCGACACCCGCTTCTGGAACGCGCTCAAATTCACCTTCTACTATACCGTGATCGTCACCATCGCGATCTTCGCCGTCGCCTTTCCGCTGGCGATCTTCATCGAGCGGCCGCGGCCGCTCACCAATCTCTATCGCACCGCCTTCTTCATGCCGGCGGTGGTGGGCTTCGCTTCGGCGAGCCTTCTGTGGTCGTGGCTCTTGAACGTCGATTCCGGCCTGTTCAGCCCGGCCGCCTTCGACCTCGGCCTGACAGAGAGGAAGGTCAATCTTCTCGCCACCTTCCAGCCGGCCTTCTGGTCGATCATCGCCATGGTGGTGTGGAAGGTCGCCGGCTTCACCATGATCATCCTGATGACCGGCCTGCAGTCGATCCCGCAGGATCTGCAGGAGGCCGCCGTCATCGATGGCGCCGGCCCGTTTGCCCGCTTCAGGTCGATCACCTTGCCGCTGATGCGCCGCACTTTGGCGCTGGCGCTGATCCTGTCGGTGGCGGGCTCGATCCTCGCCTTCGACCAGTTCTACATCATCCTGCGCGGCGGCCCGCGTAACCAGACGCTGACGGCGGTTTACTGGATCTTCAACCAGTCCTTCGTCTCGTTCAAGCTGGGTTACGGCGCGGCACTTTCCATGGTGCTGCTGGTCATCCTGGTGGCGCTCAGCCTCATCCAGCTCTGGCTGCTGCGCAAGCCCGAGGGGCTCGACTGATGGCCGAGGCGATGTCGCAAAACCGGAAAGTCGCCTTCAGCCTCGCCAGGCATTCCACCGGCATGATCGCCTCGGTGCTGTTCCTTGCGCCGATCGTGTGGACGGTGCTTTCCACCTTCAAGCCGGCGCAGGAAGCGCGCCAGCCGCCGCTGCCGCCCTGGCCGACCACCGGCTTCTCGGTCGAGAATTATCAGACGCTGAACACCTTCGGCGACGGCCTCTGGGCCTCGGCGCAGAACAGCATCTACGTCTCGGCGATGACGGTGCTGCTCTCGGTGCTGGTCAGCGTGCTCGCCGGCTACGGCTTCTCGCGCTTCCGCTTTCCGTTCCGGGATTTTTTCTTCGTCCTCATCCTGTCGACGATCATGATCCCGTTCCAGTCGATCCTGACGCCGATCTTCCTGGTGCTGACGAGGCTCGGCCTCCACAACACGCTGACGGGGCTGGTCTGCGTCTACGTCACGCTGCAGCTTCCCTTCTCGATCTTCATGATGCGCAACGCCTTCGACGCCGTGCCGCGCGAGATCGAGGAGGCCGCGCGCATGGACGGCGCCAACAACGTCACCATGCTGGTCAAGGTGATGCTGCCGCTGGTCTGGCCGGGCGTCGTCACCATCGCGCTCTTCGCCTTCCTCGGCGCCTGGAACGAGTTCCTGGCGGCGCTGGTGCTGATGACCGACCAGTCCAAATTCACCCTGCCGGTGATGATGACCGCGCTCCAGTCCGGCCGTTTCGGCGCCATCGACTGGGGCGCGGTGCAGGCGGGCGTCACGGTGATGATGGTGCCCTGCCTGATCCTCTTCCTGGCGCTGCAGCGCTTCTACATCCGCGGCCTGATGGCCGGGGCCGTCAAATAATTCGAATGGAGTGAAGTTCATGACCGCATCGCAGCCCGCCGCCGCAACCGACACCGCCAGGCCGAAGCTCGCCTTCCGGCCGCTGCCGGTGCCGCAGGTCGATGTACGCGGCTTCTGGGGCGACCGCGTCGATGCGGTGGCAAGCAGAACCGCCGGCATCCTCTACGACCGCTGCGTCGAGGCGCGCATGCTGGAGCAGATCGATCCGGACCGGCCGTCGCCCGGCGTCGTCATCCCGTTCCACTCGCCGTCGCCGGACGAGGCGAACACCCAGGGCGCCGAGTTCACCGGCTCGACGGTCACGACGCAGATGTTCTGGGATTCCGACTGGGGCAAGACCATCGAGACCGCCGCCTATTCGCTCTACCGGCGCCGCAATCCGGAGCTGGAGAAGAAGATCGATGCCGTCATCGACATGTACGCAAAATTGCAGCAGCCCGACGGCTATCTGTCGAGCTGGTACCAGCGCATCCAGCCCGGCCTGCGCTGGACGAACCTGCGCGACTGCCACGAGCTCTACTGTGCCGGCCATCTGATCGAGGGCGCGGTCGCCTACTTTCAGGCGACGGGAAAGCGCAAGCTGCTCGACATCATGTGCCGATACGCCGACCACATCGCCTCGATGTTCGGCCCGGAGCCCGGCAAGAAGAAAGGCTATTGCGGCCATGAGGAGATCGAGCTGGCGCTGGTCAAGCTCGCGCGCGTGACGGGCGAGAAAAAATACATGGATCTCGCCAAGTATTTCATCGACCAGCGCGGCCAGCAGCCGCATTATTTCGACGAGGAGGCGCGCGCCCGCGGCGCCGACCCGAAGGCCTACCATTTCAAGACTTACGAGTACAACCAGTCGCACAAGCCGGTGCGCGAGCAGGACAAGGTCGTCGGCCACGCGGTCCGGGCGATGTACCTCTTCTCGGGCATGGCCGATATCGCCACCGAATATGGCGACGACAGCCTGCGCGCGGCGCTCGACCGGCTGTGGGACGATCTGACGACGAAGAGCCTCTACGTCACCGGCGGCATCGGCCCGTCGGCGCACAATGAAGGCTTCACCAGCGACTACGACCTGCCCAACGAGACCGCCTATGCCGAGACCTGCGCTTCCGTCGGCCTGGTGTTCTGGGCGAGCCGCATGCTCGGTATGGGGCCGAACGCCCGCTACGCCGACATGATGGAGCGCGCGCTTTACAACGGCTCGATCTCGGGCCTGTCGCTCGACGGCTCGCTGTTCTTCTACGAGAACCCGCTGGAGAGCCGGGGCGGCCATCATCGCTGGAAGTGGCACCGCTGCCCGTGCTGCCCGCCCAATATCGGCCGCATGGTGGCTTCCATCGGCAGCTATTTCTACGGCCTCGCCGACGACGCGCTTGCCGTGCATCTCTATGGCGACTCGACCGCCCGCTTCGAGATCGCCGGCCGGCCGGTCAGCCTCGTCCAGACCAGCAACTATCCCTGGGACGGCGCGGTCGCGATCGAGGTCGAGGCGGAGGCGCCGATTGCGTTCACGCTTCACCTGCGCATACCCGCCTGGTGCCGCAACGCGGCGCTCAAGGTGAACGGCAAGATGGTCGATCTCGGCGCCGCGACCAGCGACGGCTATGCCGCGATCCGCCGCGAATGGCAAAAGGGCGACCGGGTCGAGCTCGACCTCGAAATGTCGATGGCACGCCTCTTCGCCAATCCGGAAGTGCGCCAGGATATCGGCCGCGTGGCGCTGGCGCGCGGCCCGCTGATCTACTGCGTCGAGGAGACCGACAATGGCGGCGGGCTGCACCGCATCGCACTGCCGCGCGAGGCGAAGCTCGAGGCACATCGCGAGCCGAACCTGCTCGGCGGCATCGTCACCCTCTCCGCCATCGGCAGCCGGGCCGAAACGGAGAACTGGGGCAGCGACCTCTACCGCTCCGAGCCGCCGGCGACGGAGCAAACGACGCTCAAGGCCGTTCCCTATTTCGCCTGGGACAACCGCGACCCCGGCGAGATGCTGGTGTGGCTGAGGGAGGGATGAGCGACCTGAGGCTTGATTGCCACGTGGTTCCCCCAATCCGTCGCTGCTTCGCAGCGCCACCTTTCCCCCCTCCGGAGGGAAAGGAAGGGGGCGCTGCTGGATGAGCATCGACGGCAAAAAGCCTGGCGCCTTTCCTCTACCCCGTCGATCGGGGGAGAGGTGGCTCGGCGAAGCCGAGACGGAGTGGGGGTCGACCAGCGCTGCATTAGCCTAGAGGTGGGGCGCGAAGGATCGCTGCTTCGACCGTTATCCTCCCCGCCAGCCTCTCACACCACCTCCACTGCCGCCGTGAACACATAGCCGGCGCCGCGTTCGGTGACGATGAGCTTCGGTTCGCTCGGGTTGGCCTCGAGCTTGCGGCGCAGCCGCAGGATCTGCACGTCGATGCTGCGGTCGAACACTTCTTCGTCGTGCATTCTGCTCGCCGCAAGAAGCTGCTCGCGGCTCAGGATCTGCCGTGGCGATCTCAGCAACGCCACCAACAGGTTGAACTCGCCCGCGGTCAGCGGCGTCGCTTCGCCGTCCGGCGATTTGAGGCTTCTGCTGCGCTGGTCGAGCTCCCAGCCGGCAAAGCGGTAGCGCGTGTGCCTTTTGCGCTGCGGACGCCGCTGCGCCGCGCCCGCCCGCCTCAGCACGGCGCGCACGCGCGCCAAAAGCTCCCGGAGGCTGAAGGGCTTGGTTATGTAGTCGTCGGCGCCGAGCTCCAGGCCGACGATGCGGTCCGTCTCCTCGCGCCTGTGGCCGGTGATGATGATGATGGGCGCCTCCGGCGGGCTGCCCAGCCGCCGCATGATGTCGAACCCGTCCTCGTCCGCAAGCCGCATGTCGAGGATCATCAGGTCCACCGTGCGTTCGTTGAAGACGCGGGCCATGGCCCGGCCGTCGGCGACGGCGCTGACCCTGAAGTTCTCGCCCTCGAGGTAGTTGGCAAGCATGGCGCGCATATCGGGGTCGTCGTCGACGACGAGGATATGCTTTCCCGCCGACCCCGACTTCATCCTGCCTTCCGCCTGTTCTTCGAGGCGCGTGTTCCGTTCGGCTGGCATGTCGCACCGTCCGCAAGCATGGAACCCATGGCCTGGCCGTTGCTTTTATAGAGCATCATTAAACATCGATTTTCGGCGATTTATTGGTAAGCGCCGATGAACTACTTGGCCGGCCCAAAGGCTCACTCGATGGCGCATGAGCAGACTGGTAAGGTTCTGGCGGGGTTTTTTGTTCCGTTTTGCCTGGTAATGGTCGCCCCTTTTGCACTGGTTGAGGTCGGCCGGCCTGCTCCCGAGACGGCCGAGCCGATCGCTCCGCTGGCGGAGGCCCGCGCCGCCGACCCGGCCAGGGTCGCGCTCGGCGAAAGCCTGTTCAACGATCCCCGGCTCTCGCATGGCGACCTGTTCGCTTGCAGTTCCTGTCACCGGCTCGATCGCGGTGGCGACGACGGCCAGGTTCGCTCCGTGGCGGCGGATAGCGGGCGGCTCGATTTCAACGCGCCGACGGTCTTCAACGCCACACTCGATTTCCGGCTGAATTGGCGCGGCAATTTCCACTCCTTCGAGGAGCAGAACGAGGCAGCCTTGCTCGACAAGAGATTGATGAATACGAGCTGGGAGGAACTGCTGGCGAAGCTGCGCGCCGATCCGGACTATTCCGGGCGGTTCGCGAAGCTCTACGGCGCCGCGCCCGGACGGACGGGCGTGCTCGACGCGCTCGCCGTCTTTCAGCGCTCGCTGATCACGCCCGATGCCCGTTTCGACCGCTATCTCAAGGGCGAGCGCGGCGCCATCTCGGGCGACGAGGAGCAGGGCTACCGGCTGTTCAAGGCCTATGGCTGCATCGCCTGCCATCAGGGCGTCAATATCGGCGGCAACCTGTTTCAGAAGTTCGGCATCTTCCAGGATCCCTTCGCCGGCCAGAAAACCGTCACCACGGCCGATCTCGGCCGCTTCGCCGTCACCGGCATCGAAGCCGACCGCCACGTGTTTCGCGTTCCGAGCCTGCGCAATGTCGCGGTGACGGCTCCGTACTTTCATGACGGCAGCACCGCCTCCCTTGGCGAAGCGGTGAGGATCATGGCGCGCAACCAGCTTGGCCGGGAACTCGATCAGCATGACGCCGATCTCATCGTCGAATTCCTCGGCACGTTGACCGGCCGCTATCGCGGCCGCCTATTGACCAGCGCAGCCGAGCATCCGCAGCCATGAAATCGCTCCCCATCCTGGCGCCGGTCGTCGCCTGCCTGCTCATTGTGCTTACCTATCTTCTCGTGCAGGGCGCCGCACCCGATGCCGCGCGCCACGAGCGCACCCTCGACGCCCTCAGGACCGTCATTCTCTATAACGCCGCCCTCCAGCGCGATGTGCTGAGGGCGCGGACGGGCCTACTGCGCGACTACGACCCGCTCGTCCGCTCGATCGGCAGGCTGGACGAGGCGACGCTGGCCCTGCCGGTCGCCCGCGACGTCGCCAGCGGCGAGGCGCGGGCGGACATCGACCGTCGCGTGGCAGGGGTCGTCGCCGCGGTGCGCGACGAGGAGACGATTGTCGAGGCGTTCAAGTCGGCCAACGCGCTGCTGCAGAATTCCCTGAACTATTTCAACTACATGAGCGGTCGGCTTGCGTCCGAGGGCAACGGCCTTCGCACGGTGGAGATCGGAGCCCTGACCATCGCCATGTCGCGGTTCATCGGCGATCCCCAGCCGGAAGAGGCCAAGGCCGTCACCGCCGCGCTCGATCGGCTGGAAAGCCCGTCGCTCGACACTGCGCGCGCGGGCGATGTCCGGTCGCTGGCCTCCCACGGCCGGCTTATCGTTTCGAGGCTCCCCGAGGTCGACGATCTCGTCTCGCGCCTGCAGGCCGCGCCGACGGGCGAGCGGGCCCGCGAACTCCAGGACGCCTATCTCGCGGCGCATGGGCGCCTGGCGGCGAGGGCGGCGCTGTTCCAGGCGATGCTCTACGTCGCCGCGCTGGTCCTCGTCGGCTACGTGGCCTATCTGCTCGCGCGCCTGCGCCGCAACGCGCAGATCCTGCGCGAGCGGCTGCAATTCGAGGGCCTGATCGCATCGATCTCGTCCCAGTTCATCAACCTGCCGCGCGATCGCATCCGCTCCGATATCGCCGAGGGTCTTGCCCGTCTGGTGGCACAGTCCGGGCTCGACGGTGCGCAGATCGTCGTCACCCGCGCGGGCGACGCCGGCCCGGCCGGCGGCTATGCCCATCGCCGCGAGGGCGTGGACATGCCGGCGCGTCCGGCGACCGACATGATCGAGCTCGCTTCGCGCTGGTCGCTCGCGGACAACGAGCAGCAGGGCTGCATCTCGGTCCCTCGTGTCGGCGAGCTGCCGGACGGCCCGGAGAAGGCGCGCCTCCAGGACTGGCGGCTTCGATCCTGGCTGTGCATACCGCTATGGCACACCGGCGAGCGGCTGGGCTTCCTGGCTCTCGATGCCGTGACGCATGAGAAGCATTGGGCGGACGACGACATCGCCCTCCTGCGCACCGCCGCGGAGATTTTCGCCAATGCCATCGCACGCGAGCGGAGCGAACGCGAACGCGAGGCGCTGCAGGCCAGGCTCAACCAGTCGCAGCGGCTGGAAGCGATCGGAACGCTGGCCGGCGGCATAGCGCACGAGTTCAACAACATTCTCGGCGCGATCCTCGGCTATGGCGAGATGGCGCTGGCGGTGCTGCTCAAGGAGTCCCGCGCGCGGCGCTATGTCCAGCAGATCATGAAAGCAGGCGAGCGGGCGCAGGACGTCACCGAGCAGATCCTTGCCTTTGGCCGCCGCCGCGAGCGGCGGCATCACGCGCTCAGGGCGCAGCCCGTGGTTGCGGAGGCTGTCGACCTATTGCGCGCCTCGTTTCCCGCTACGCTTTCAGTGGAGACGCATCTTGCCGCCGCCGATGCCGTGATGATGGGCGACCCGACCGAGCTTCAGCAGGTGGTCATGAATCTCGGCGCAAACGCCGGGCACGCGATGAACAATCGCGGCGTCATGCGGGTCTATCTCGACACGACGGCCCCTGTGGAGGCCAGCATGCTGTCGCATGGCAATCTGCCGCCCGGCCGCTATATCCGCCTCGCCGTCAGCGACGGCGGCAGCGGCATGGATCAGGCGACGCTCGAGCGCATCTTCGAACCGTTCTTCACCACCAAGCCGGCGGGGCAGGGCACGGGGCTCGGCCTGTCGACGGCGCACGGCATCGTCGCGGCTCACGGGGGCGCGGTGGATGTGCGGAGCAAGGTCGGCGAAGGCACGACATTCGAGATCTATTTTCCGCGGATCGAGCGCGCCGCCGAGGACGTGGACGGGGGTGAGACCGCCGACGTGCCGATCCGGTACGGCAGCGGCGAGACGATCCTTGTCGTCGACGACGACACGCCGCTCATGCAGCTTGCCGAAGAGATGCTGGCCGCGCTCGGCTACGAGCCGGTCGGATTTGACCGGACCCCCGCTGCCCTCAGCGCATTCCGCACGGATCCCGAGCGCTTCGACCTCGTGCTGACCGACGAGGTGATGCCCGACATGACCGGCATCGAGCTCTCCGGCCAATTGCATCGGATCCGGCCGGAATTGCCGGTCGTGCTGATGACCGGTTACGGCCGGTCGCCGAGATCGCGCCAGCTGACGGCGGCCGGCATAAGCGAAGTCATCAAGAAGCCGCTGCTGTCGGCCGCGGTCGCGCAATGCCTGGCTCGTCATCTGCACTGACGCCGATGCTGGCCGGCCGATGACCCCGTTACGATTGTAACCAAATTCTCGCCTCCTGAAATCAGCCCGTAGCGGGCTTCCGCGACAGTCCTGCGGCGACCTGGGCCGCGATCCAAACCTTATGACCCGGAAAGATCGCGGCTGATCAATCGGATGGAGCCCTATCCTAGTTCAATGGGTCAGGCTCCGGAGCCAGGAGGATTGTCATGGACACACGCATCACCGAGGCGACGAAAGCGATGGCGGGGGCGAAGGACGCCACGGAGCTCTCGCCCGAAGGCATCTTGCAGCTGGGTCTCGGCTTCTGGGCCTCGAAGACGTTGCTGAGCGCCGCCGAGCTAGGCCTGTTCACCGAGCTGGCCGCCGGCCCGCTCGACGGGGAGACGCTGCGACAGCGTCTTGGATTGCACGAGCGCGGCGCGCGCGATTTCTTCGATGCGCTGGTCGCGCTGCGCATGCTGGAGCGCGACGGCGGCGCCTACCGCAACACCGAGGCGACCGATTGCTACCTCGACCGCAACAAGTCGACTTATGTCGGCGGCATGCTCGCCGGGGCAGCGCAGCGGCTCTACGCGAACTGGGGCTTGCTCACCGAAGCGCTCAGGACCGGCAAGCCGCAAAACGGCACCGCAGACGGCGAGGACCTCTTCGAGATGCTGTTTTCGGACCCGGAGAAGGTGGAGATGTTCGCCAAGGCGATGAGCGGCGGCAGCCTGCAGGCTGCGGAAGCGCTCGCCCGCCGGTTTCCCTGGGCGAACTACGACACCTTCATCGACATCGGTACGGCCGAAGGCAGGCTTCCGGTCGAGGTCGGCCGCCTCCATTCGCATCTCACCGGTGGCGGCTTCGACCTGCCGCCGATGCGGCCGGTGTTCGAGGCCTATGTCGAGCGGCATGCGCTGGCGGACAGGCTGAGCTTCTACTCCGGCGACTTCCTCGCCGGGCCGCTGCCTTCCGCGGAAGTGCTGGTGATGGGACACATCCTCCACGACTGGAACCTGGAGGTGAAGCGCGGGCTGCTTGCCAAGGCTTGGTCGGCGCTGCCGAAGGGCGGCGCGCTCATCGTCTACGACCAGATCATCGATGACGAGCGGCGGGAGAATGCCGCAGGGCTGCTGATGAGCCTCAACATGCTGGTCAATACCAATGGCGGCTTCGACTACACCTGCGCCGAGGGCGTCGGCTGGGTCAAGGAAGCCGGTTTTGCCGATGTCCGTTGCGAGCATCTCGCCGGCCCCACCTCGATCATCGTCGGGATCAAATGACCAGTGTCCGCCGGCCGGTCGACGAACACCGATCAGACTTTCTCAGCGAAGAGGAGAAGTTTCATGGCAAAGAGACTTGCCAATCCTGTCGTGAGTGCCGATGCGCCCGCAACCGACCCGCGCCCCTATGCGCTGGGCTACTCCAGCCACGAACTGCAGCGGCTGGAGCTGCAGGGCGCGTTGATCCGCGACTTCACCGAAGATATGCTGCGCCGGGCCGGAATTCGGCCGGGCATGCGCGTGCTCGACGTCGGCTGCGGCGTAGGCGATGTGTCGCTGCTGGCCGCAAAGCTGGTCGGCCCTCGCGGCATGGTGCTTGGCGTCGACCGTTCGGCGGACGCCACAGCGATGGCGGAGCGTCGCGCCATCGAAACCGGGCGATGCTACTGGACCAGGTTTGCCACGCAGGATCTCGACGCTTTCGCTTGTGACGAAACCTTCGATGCCGTGATCGGCCGGCTCGTCCTGATGTATCTGCCCGATCCGTCCGCGACACTCAGGCGGCTTGCCGGCCATGTCAGGCCGGGCGGCATCGTCGCCTTCCAGGAACTGGCCATGCCGCTCACGCGCTGCTTTCCCGAGGGGCCGTTGTTCAGCCGGTGCGTCGGCTGGATCTCCGACACCATCGAGCGCGCCGGGTTCGAGATCGACATGGGCAGCAGGCTGCCGATGACCTTCGCTGCCGCGGGGCTCCCGGCGCCGCAGATGATTTCCGCCGGCCTTGCCGGCAGCGGGCCTGCTTCGCCGCTCTACAACTATATCTCGCAGACCTTGCGCAGCCTGCTGCCGATGGCCGAGCGCCTGGGCATCGCGACCGCCGAAGAGATCGGGATCGACACCTTGGCCGAACGGTTGTGCCGCGAAGCGGTCGAGCAGCGGTCTTGCGTGATGACGCCGCCCTTCGTCGGCGCATGGACGACCATGCCGGGATGGTGGGACTCGGCGCGCGTCGAATAGCCTATCGCCCGTTGCCGGGAGATGGCCGCCAGGCACGGCGCGGCCGTGCAGGCCTAAGGAATGTCCGTTGCCGCAAGGCGCGGGTCGTTCATGCTGACTTCCGTCACCAGCTTGCGGCGCAGCGCCGTGATGTAGTCGCGCGGTCCGGCCGACGAAACCACGAAGGCCTGGGAGCCGCCGATGACGGACTGCGCAAAATAGGACGCCAGCGATTGTCCGGGGGCCTCGTCGTCCGCTGGAATGGCGATCGCGTTGATCGTGTATCCCTTGGCAATGGCGTTCTGCCGGCTCGGCTGAACGGGCAGCCCGTCATTGTTCTCGCCGTTGGAAGAGATATCGATCACCTTCTTCATCGCATTGCCCGGAAACCGGTCGAGCAGAAGGCTTCCGACATCGATGGCCGTCGAAACCGACGTTCCGCCGCGGCCCCGGCGGAAATGGCCGGTGTCGCCGTGCTTCCTGATCTCCGACGCGGCCGCCTTGGCGTCTTCCAGGCCGCAGATACGTGTCCACGGCAGCACCGTGTGCGAGTAGCCGGGACTCGACCATTCGAAATAAGCCACGCCGATGCAGCCGATGTAATTCTGGGAGATGGCCCGGATGATCTCGGGCGAGGTGAGCGCCGCGGCATGGCCCTCACGCTGCAGATCGGCGATCTTGGGGTCGATCGAAGAGGAGAAGTCCACCGCGAAGACGACCGCGACGTCGACGTTCAGCACCGCACCATCGGCATTGGCCGCATGCACGGTCGGCGGCCAAAACGCCGTGGCGGCCAGCGCCGCCAATCTCAGCAAGGAATGGGCACGCTCCCGCGGCCCGGCAAACAGGAGCAGTACGTTGGCTGTGAGCTTTGACATTCGCCGCACCCCTCGGCGGGAAACAAGTGACAGCTAATTCAGCGAAGCCTAAATCACATACCGTCACGGCAGCGCTTGGAGGTGGGGCTGCGCAGTTTCCGCAGCGTTAGTTTTGAGTTAGAATTTCGTCATTCTGAGAAGCTGTTCAAGCAAATGCGAAATGGGGCGGGCGTAGCCGGCAGCAAAGTCTCACTCTTCGGCGGTTTCCAGATTGAAAGGGAAGCTGGCGGTCCGGTTTGGCTGACCGGAAAGCGAGGCCCGGCGATCCTCGCCTATCTGGCCCGCTGTCCGGGCATGGCCGCGCCTCGGGAACGGCTGGCCGACCTCTTGTGGAGCGATAGCGATAGCGAGCACTCGCGCAACAGTTTGCGGCAGACGCTGAGCATCCTGCGCCGGGATCTGTCGCGAGCCGGCATGGATATCGTCCATTCCCACAAGGAATTGATCGGCCTTGCACCGGATGCGGTGCGGGTTGACGTGGAGGATTTTGAAACCGGTCTTTCAGCCCGTTCCGCTCAGGAACTCCAAACGGCGCTGGCGCTTTACACCGGGCCGTTTCTCGACGGGTTCTACCTGGGCAGCAATGCTTTCGATGATTGGGCGGCTTCGGAACGTGAAAGGCTGCTGAGCCGTGCTCTTGAGTCCTTCGAGAGGCTCGCGCGCCTCGTGGATGCCGAAAGCGGTCTGGTCGTGGCGGATCGAATTCTGGCCATGGAGCCGACCCGGGAAGAATCCTATCGGCTGAAGATGGAGCTGCTCATTGCCTGCGGTCAGCGGGACAAGGCCCTGCGAACCTTCGAAGCTTGCAGAAGCATGTTGAAGAAGGAGTTCGGTGTCGACGTCAGCCCGGAGACCCGGGCGCTTTGGCAATCCCTTTCTTCCGCCGATACGTCGCCAGGTCAGCAGCCTGCAAATGCGGTTCCGGCCGGCCAGCGCCTCGGGCGTCCATCCATCAGTGTCGGCGACTTCGCCAATTTGACGGGAGA
Organism: Mesorhizobium sp. WSM4906; assembly: GCF_029674625.1. NCBI lineage: Bacteria > Pseudomonadati > Pseudomonadota > Alphaproteobacteria > Hyphomicrobiales > Phyllobacteriaceae > Mesorhizobium > Mesorhizobium sp. WSM4906. The sequence continues at coordinate 4,828,769 of NZ_CP121355.1, read as the reverse complement.
GCGAGGCGACGACTTCTTCGCCAAGGGTCTCGTTCATGACATCACCACGGCCCTCTCCGAGGTGGCCAACTATGTCGTTCTCTCGGGGCTCCCGCACTTGGAGAGCGGCGAGGATTCCAAGGCGCCGACCACGCTGCGCGCCCGCTATACGCTCAACGGCAGCATCCAGAGGTCCGGGGATGAACTGAGGGTGAACGTCCAGCTCGTCGACGCCGCCGGAGGTCACAATGTCTGGGCCCAGAAATTCGACGGCCATTCGGAGAACGCGCTCGAATTCCAGGACAGGATCGCACAGTCGGTTGTGCTGGCGGTCAGCCTCGAACTTCAACTGACCAACTGGAAGGTTCGTGACAAGAGCCCTGCAGGCGTTCCTGAGGTGCGCTGGTTGGTGAATGAAGCGCTGATGAAGTACTTCGAGATGACCAGGGACTCGCTGCTGGAGTCGAAGGAACTCGCCGAGAAGGCGCTTTTGATTGCGCCGGAAAATGCTCGGGCAAAGCGGACGCTGTCCATCGCGACGACCATGGGGCTCGCATTCGGCGCGCTGCCTGGCAAACCGGAGCATGTCGCCAACGCGATCCGGCTTGCCGAAGATTCGGTGCGGGCTGTGCCGGACGATGAAATCGCCCGCTGCATCCTGTCTTTCGCCTATTTGTGTGACGGCCGGATCGACGAGGCGATTGTCGAATGCCGCCACGCGGTCAGCCTCAACCCGAGCTATCCGAGTGGCCACGGCGATCTCGGCGAACTTTACGGCCTGCGCGGCCAGGTGAGCGAAGCGCTGCGCTCGGCCAATGAAGCGATCCGCCTCGGCACGCACGACGTCATCGACTTCTGGCGTCATCATGGACTGGCGGTCGCGCTGTTCGCCGGCGGCGACGACCGCCGGGCGCTCGAAGTCGCCCGCAAGGTGGTCAGGACAAAGCCGGGTTTCGTTCGCGGCGCCCTTTACTGGGCGGCCGCTGCTTCGGCGACCGGCAACAATGACGAAGCCTCACGCGCCATCCATCATTGCTTGTCGCAGCTTCCGCATCTCAACCTGGAAAATGTCTGCCCAGGCTTTTTGCCGCGCTATGTGCGGGATGATCATCACGCCCGGTTCCTGGAAATGCTGGCGCGGGCCGGCCTTCCGGAAGCCTAACCTCCCGGCACCGGAGCGCCGGCATCGCGCTCGTCTTCGAGCGCTGCCCGCACAAGTGCGTTGGCCGCCCACACCGACAGTGCCTCGCCTTGGGCCGCTCTCGGCTACAGATGCACGTAAGCCGTCAGCGGCAGATGATCGGAGGCGACCCGCGACAGCGGCGTGTCATGCGCTTCGACGGCTGACACCATGCCGTGCCGGTTGCCCATGATCCGGTCGAGCGCCAGCACCGGCAAGCCGGAGGGAAAGGTGGGCACGGCCGGCGGCGCGTGGCCGAAGGTCGTGTGCAGCGTGTTCAGCGCCGATCGGTTGCCGAGCCGCCATTCATTGAGGTCGCCGAGCAACAGCGTCGGCCTTTCATCGGCGCTGCTCATGATGTCGAGCACGACGCGGGCCTGTTCCGAGCGCGAGCGGCGCAGCAGGCCGAGATGGGCGGCGATCACGCGTAGCGTCCGGTTCTCGTCGAGATCGATCTCGGCGATCAGCGCCCCGCGCGGCTCCAGGCCCGGCAGCTTGATCTGGTGAACGTCGCGCACGGTGCCGCGCTTGAACAGAAGCACGTTGCCGCGCCAGCCATGCGCCTTGCCGTTTCCGCTGATCGGCACCGGCACCAGTCCCGTTTCGATTTCGAGACGGTTGAGGTCGAGCAGACCGGCGCGATCGCCGAACCGGTTGTCGGCCTCCTGCAGCGCGATCACGTCAGGACCGATCTCGCGGATGACGCGCGCGGTCCGTTCGGGGTCGAATTTGCGGTCGGTGCCGATGCATTTGTGGACGTTGTAGGAGGCGACCACCATCTCGGCGCCCTCTATCCGCTTGCGCGGCGTCGACATCGCCTTGCGCATCTTTCTGCCGCGGATCGACAGGAGCACGGTCTCTGGAAGGCTGCGTCCGTTTCTCTCCATGGGTCTGCTGCTCGTCTTCCTCGTCTATAGATAGGGCGATCCCAGCCACAGCAATCGGTCGAAAACGCGAATGACGAACGGCCGCGCCTTCAGCGTCTGCAGTGTCACCTCTTGCGCGTACGCGATCGCGGCGCCGATGCGGGCATCGATCTCGGCGGCGAAATTGGCGTCCAGGATCTCCATGTCGATCTCGAAATTCAGCCTCAGCGAGCGGGCGTCGAGGTTTGACGAGCCGACATACGCCCACACGCCGTCGATGGCCATCAGCTTGGAATGGTCGAACGGGCCTTCGTGGCGCCAGACGCGGCAATAATGCTTCAGCACCTGGTCGAACTGCGCCGTCATCGCATGATCGACCAGGAAAAGATTGTTCACCGCCGGCACCACGATGTCGATTTCGACGCCGCGACGGCCGGCCGTGGTCAGCGCGCTGATCAGCTCGCGGTCCGGCAGGAAATAGGGCGACATGATGCGGATCGATTTGCGCGCGACCGAAAACGCTCCCATCAGCAATTTGTGGTTGGTTTCGTTCGAGGCATCCGGGCCTGTCGCCACGGCCCTGACCAGCATTGGCTGGCCGGGCGGCGGCGCGCCGCGTTCGACTGGCCAGATATCGCCCTTCAGCGCCTCATTGCCGGCGAAGCGCCAGTCCTCGGCGGCGACCGAGAACAGGTCGGCCACCACCGGCCCGGTGACCTCGAAATGCGTGTCCCTGGAGCTGTCGGAGCCAGCGAATTCGGCCGAGAATCCCTTGCGGATGTTCATGCCTCCAGTGAACGCCACCGTGCCGTCGACGACCAGGATCTTCCTGTGGGTCCTGAGATTGGCATAGGGAAGTCTCAAGCCCATGACGATCTTGCCGTTGAAGAGGTCGACGGCGACGTCGGCTTCCTTGAGCTGGTGGAGAATGCTCGGCACGGAATAGCGCACGCCGACGGCGTCGATCAGCACCCGCACCGCGACGCCGCGTTTGACGGCGCCGGCCAGCGAATGGACGAACATCTGCCCGACGGCGTCGTTGTCGAAAATATAGGTCTCGAGCAGCACGCTCTTTTGCGCGCCGTCGATGGCCTTGCACATCGCCGCATAGGCCTCGTCGCCGGTCTCGAGCACGGCGATCGCGTTTCCCGAAGTCAGCGGCCGCCGCGCCACCCTGTCGCCGAGCGTCTTCAACCCGATGAAGCGCTGGCCGTACTGAGCTTCGATCAGCGCCTCCACAGCCACGTCGGGGTCGTGCCTGGCCTCGGCGGCCTCGCCGGTGACGGGCCGCAGGGCGCTGATCGTCGCGCGGCGGATGCGGTTGATGCCGGCGATGGCATAGATGATGGCGCCGAGGAAAGGCGACAAAAGCATCACGCCGACCCAGCCGGTGGCGGCGCGCACGTCCTCCTTCGTCATGATGGCATGGACGATGCCGACCGCCGCCATAGCCAACGACAGGAGAAGAATAAGCGTAGACCAGTGACTCGCTATCGCCTCGAACATCGCCCGACTATTGTTCGGGCCGGCGCGGAAGGCAATGCAGTGAGGCTATTCCCGCGCTCATTCAGCCATCGGTCGAGATGGTCACAGCCCTCCAGGTTTCGATCTCTTGCTGGAGGCGCTCGATACGCTCGGACACGAGCTTGAGAGCGTCGCTGCCAAGCAGGAGCTGCGGCGGCGGAGCTTCGGATTCCACCAAAGCCAACACGGCCTTGGCAAGCTTGCCGGGGTCGCCAAGCTGCCTGCCGCTTTTCGCCTGCCGAGCTTCCCGGATCGGATCGAACAGCGCATCGTAATCCGCGATGGACCTTTCGGTCCGGACCATGGAGCGCCCGGCCCAGTCCGTCCGGAAGGAGCCGGGGCAGACCGCCGTAACGTGTATGCCGAACGGGGCCATTTCCGAACGCATCACTTCCGATATGCCCTGGAGCGCGAACTTGCTGCCGCAATAGTAAGCAATGCCCGGCATCGTGATCATGCCGCCCATCGAGGTGACATTGACGATGAAGCCCTGGCGCCGCTCGCGGAACCTCGGAAGAAACGCCTTGGCGACCGCCACGGCGCCGAAGACGTTCACGTCGAACTGACGCCGCATCTCTTCGAGCGGCGACTCCTCAAGCACCCCCTCATGGCCATAGCCGGCATTGTTGATCAGGACATCGACGGGCCCGTGCTCTTCCTCCGCCTGCGCGACGACGTCCGGCACGCGGTCGAACTCCGTGACATCGCACATGACCGTTCGGATCGCGGGCAGGGATCTGCCGAGTGCCGCGCGCGACGTCTCGGACCGTACGGTGCCAATGACCGTATGGCCTGTTTGGATGGCGGCGGAAGCGATGGCGAGGCCAAAGCCGGAATTGGCGCCGGTGATGAAGAAGGTCTTTTTCGCCATGGTCTGCGGTCCTTTGTTGATGGAGTGCGCCTTGGCAAATAGTATTTGGCGATGGTGTCTTCGATCGCGATTCCTATGAATAACTTGCCAAATCCTATTGGAACGGACGCCGGACGAAGACGGCAACTGGTCGACCTGGCTGGAGCTCTCGCCGAACGCATTGGATACAACGCCACCGCACTCGAGAGCGTGCGGGTGCTCCGGACGGAGGCTGTGCTTCATGACGTCCCGGTGCTTTATGAACCCGGCGCGGTGTTCGTCCTGCAGGGAAGCAAGCGAGGCATCCTCGAACAGGAGGTCTACCTCTACGACGAAGAACACTATTTGGCGGTGTCGGTGCCGGTTCCGTTTCGAATGGAGTCGATGGCCAGCCCCGATCGTCCGTTGCTTGCGGTCTATGTCGAGTTCGACATGCGGCTGGCGGCCGAGATTGCAGCGCAGCTGGAGACGCATTCCGTTCCCGCAAGCGGTAAGCCGCGAAGTCTCGTATCAAGCAGGATAGGCACCGACATCGAGGACGTCTTGCTGCGCCTGCTGAAGGCGCTTCGCAGCCCTGCCGAGACCGCCGTTCTTGGATCAAGCCTGCTGCGCGAGCTGCATTACCGGGTGCTTATTGGCCCGCAAGGCGGCGCAATGATCGCGGCCCTGCAGCAGAGGGGCCGGTCGGGAAGGATCGTGCGGAGCCTCGCATGGCTGCGGGAAAACTACAGCTGCGAAATCTCGGTCGCCGATCTGGCGAGAGAAGCGGGCATGAGCGTGCCTTCCTACCACGTCCATTTCAAGGAGATGACCGGAAGCAGCCCCATGCAGTACGTGAAAGCGATGCGGCTGCATGAGGCAAGGCTGGCGATCGCGCGCACGGGCAGGATCGCTCAGGTCGCGGCTTCGGTCGGCTATGCGAGCGCGGCTCAGTTCAGCCGCGACTTCAAGCGGCATTTTGGGCGCACGGCTTCTGAAGAGATGAACTGGGTCCGTCGCCATCTGGGCGAGCTCGCCTGGGCGGAGTAGTCCGCCATTGGGACGGCGACGGCCAGATGACTGGTCTGAAGGCGGGAAAGGAAAGGAAGGCTCGGAACGTGCTCGAGCACGTCGAACATGGCGACGAGGTCCCATGAGCCGGCGAGCGCCTGATATCGCAGCCTGCGCAATCCAGGTGGCGCTCAGTGGAGATCTCACCCGCGCCTTGCCATCAGCCTCAACCATGGCGTCAGATGGAAGCCGGCCATCAGCAGATACATCGGCGCCATGCCGCTAAGGATCGAGGCGCCTGAGCCTGACATGCACATCATGTCGTGGCCGTCATAGCCGGCGGTCAGCAGCGCCATCATGGCGAAGGTCGGCGCGGCGGCGAGGCAAAGCCAGTCGGCAAGGCCGAAGCTGCTCAAGCCGGTTGGGCGAGGGGCGGAATTGTCGATGCTCATGATATTCACCTTCCCGAAGCGGTCGGGATTTCAAAATTCGGAGAGATGCGGGGATCGGCTTCGGCGGCGCGGTTCGCGCCGCCGAAGTCGTGTCACGTTCAGGCGTCCTTATTGCGGAACGCCGCTTCGCCGGCATCCGACACCTCGACCCATCTCTGGTCGGGGGCGGCGCCCGCTTCGTAGTTGTCGTGCCAGTTCCACCATTTGTAGGTCTGGGTCTGCGGATAGCCCTTGGGCGAATCCTCCCACACCTCCTGGCGGCCGAGCGGGGTGACGTCGAGATAGCTCCACACCGTGCCGAACGCCTCGTCGCCGCGGTTGTTGACGAAGTAGGTGCGGAAGATGCGGTCGCCGTCGTGGATGAAGACGTTGTGGCCGTGCCATTCGTCGACGCCGAAATCCTTATCCCAGCTGTCGGTGATGGTGTACCAGGGCATCTTCCAATCCATCCGCTGCTTCAGCCGCTGAATGTCGGCCTGCGGCGCGCGCGAGGCATAGGCAAGCGTGGTGTCGCGGGCGTTGAGATGGGCAAGGTTGCCGACCTGGTCGGCGCCGAGCGAGCAGCCGCGGCAGGCATGCTCCGGCCAGCCATAGACGCCCGGCTCGAAGAAGGCGCGGTAGATGATCAGCTGCCGGCGGCCTTCGAAAAGATCGAGCAGGCTTGCCTTGCCGTTCGGGCCTTTGAACACATAATCCTTCACGACGAGCATCCACGGCATGCGGCGGCGCTCGGCGGCTAAAGCGTCGCGGGCGCGGGTAAGGGCTTTTTCCTTCACCAGCATCTCGTCATACGCGCCTTCCCAGGCCTCTGGCGAAACGACCGGTGGTGTGTGCATTTGCTGGGTCATTGCTCATTCTTTCGGTTTGGTTGAGGGTGACGCGGACAGACATAGGGCCGGACGGCGCGATGGTGAGAGTTACAAGTGTGGCGCGATTTGATCCGGCGGACCCTAAGACGGGCATTGCATGGACTCGCTGATCAATGCCGCCGGCCGCGCGCTTGCCGCGGGTGACCCGCTCGGCGCCTTGAAGCGCGTCGCGCTGCGCGACGACGCGCCGGCGCTGGCGCTGCGCGGCATCGCGATGGCTCAGCTCGGCGACTTCGCCAAGGCCAAGGCGCTGCTGAAGAGCGCGGCCCGCGCCTTCAGCCCGAAGGAGGCAGTGGCGCGGGCCCGCTGTGTCGTCGCCGAGGCCGAGATCGCGCTCGTCTCGCGCGATCTCGGCTGGCCGGAGAAGGCGTTGCGAACCGCAAGGACGACACTTGTATCGCATGGCGATCGCGTGAATGCGGCCTATGCAGGAAGCCTTGAGGCGCGTCGGCTGATCCTGATCGGCCGTATCGACGAGGCCGAGCGCCTGCTTGCCGGCTTCGATCCGGCGCCGCTGCCACCGGTCGCGCGCGTCGCGCATGAGCTCGCGGCCGCGGGCATCGCGGTCAGGCGTTTGCGGACGAAAGCTGCGCGCGCGGCGCTCGGCCGGGCGGCGCTTGCGGCCTACCAAGCCAACATCCCGGCGCTGAGGGCGGAGGTCGAAAGCGCAACGCTGGTGTTGAACACGCCCGTCGCGCGGCTCATATCGAAGGGCTTGGAAAAGCCGCTCCAACTCGACGAGGTCGAAGCGCTGCTCGCATCCGGCGCGCTCGTCATCGACGCCTGCCGCAATGTCGTGCGCCAGGCCGGTACGGCGGTCTCGCTGGCGACGCGGCCGGTGCTGTTTGCATTGGCGCGCACGCTTGCCGAAGCGTGGCCCGCGGATGCGCCGCGGGAGGTGCTGCTGAGGCGCGCCTTCAGGGCCAGGCACGCGGACGAATCGCATCGCGCTCGGCTCCGGGTCGAGATGGGACGGCTGCGCGCTGAACTCAGCGCGCTGGCTGAAATCAACGCGACGGCGGCCGGTTTTACGCTCACGCCGATGAGTGCCAGCGAAGTCGTGGTGCTCGCTCCGCCTGTCGAGGAGGAGCATGGGGCAGTGCTCGCCTTCCTGGCCGATGGCGAGTCGTGGTCGAGCTCGGCGCTGGCGATCGCGCTTGGCGCCAGCCCGCGCACCGTGCAGCGCGCGCTGGAGGCGCTTTCCACGCAGGACAAGGTGCGAGCGGTCGGGCGCGGCAGGGCGCGTCGCTGGATGACGCCGCCGATGACCGGATTCCCGACTGTCTTGTTACTCCCGGGTCCGCTGCCGAGCGACTAGTCTGCGGCCATTGTTCAGATGGAGATCGAAAATGAAACGAGCCGCCGAGGTCCTGCGGGAATATGGACCCTTCCCGGACGCCGAGCGCATCAACGGCGTCACCTATGACGGCAAGAATGTCTGGTTCGCCACCGGCGACAAGCTGAAAGCGCTTGATCCGGACAGCGGCGCGATCGTGCGATCGGTCGACGTCGCCTCGCATGCGGGAACCGCCTTTGACGGCGAGCACCTTTACCAGATCGGCGAGGATCGCATCCACAAGGTCGATCCGAAGACCGGCGAGGTCGTCGCCACCATTCCGGCCCCCGGCAATGGTGGTGACTCGGGCATGGCCTGGGCCGAAGGTTCGCTCTGGGTCGGCGAATACAGGGCGCACAAGATCCATCAGATCGATCCAGAGACGGGCAAGGTGATCCGCACCATCGAATCGAAGCGCGTCGTCACCGGCGTCACCTGGGTCGACGGCGAGCTCTGGCATGCCACCTGGGAAGGCGAGGAGGGCGACCTCTTGCGCATCGATCCCGAGACGGGCGACGTGCTGCAGGAGGTGGCGATGCCCTCCGGCGTGTCGGGGCTGGAATCCGACGGTGGCGACTGCTTTTTCTGCGGTGGCGGCAGCAGCGGCAAGATCAAGGCCGTGCGCCGTCCCTCGACTGTCGGCAAATAGCCGGCAGGACTGCGGCTTGCCGACGAACCAACTGGCCTCAGGCCGCCTCGCGCGCCGGCCGGGCAACGCCCTTGTTGGAAATCTGGCCGGCAGCCGGCCTGTCGATATGCGCCCAGGCCGGCCGCTCGAACAGGAAGTTTCCGAAGCCGGTGCGCTTGACGATGAAATAGAGAATGACCGGGCTGATCGTCGAAACGAGCAGCACCGCGAGGCTGAGCCAGCCGGTGTCGGTCAGAAGGCCGCTCGCAAGCGCCGCGCCGCGGAAGATCGACATCGGGATGGTGAAGGCGACATAGACGACCAGCGAATGCTCGCCGAGCCAGCGCAGCCATTCCATCGCGGCGAATTTCGACAGGAAGCCGCCGGCGACGCAGAGCGCCACCGCGCCGGCGACGGCGAGCGCAAGATGCAGCGGCGGCCATGCCGCCAGGCCCATCTGCATGCCGACCGGCTGAACGGCATAACCCGGCGAATAGACGAGCAGGCCGTTGACGACCGCCCATGCGGCCAGGCCCGCGACGGTGATCGCCGGCCGCGCTTGCGTCCACGCGACCAGCCGGAACACCAGCGGCGCCATGACGAAGCCGAGATAGAAGAACACGAAATAGGCGGCGAATTGCGTAAGCGCGTAGCTCTCCGAATGCGGCGCCCAAATCTGCAGCACCGCGGCGGCCGCAATGACGATCCAGTGCGGCGCGCCGAGTTCGCGCAGGATGCGCGCGACGAGGCCGAACATCGCCAGCATGTAGATGAACCACAGCACGCCATAGGGCTGGACGACGGCCATTGCGAGGTCATGCAGCATGCCGGCCGGATCGCGGCTGAAGATGCCGATCTTCAGCCCGATCGAGATGATCGCCCACAGCACGTAGAAATAGAGATAATGGACGACGCGCCGGTCGATATAGCGCCGCCACGGCCGCTCGATCACCTGCGACAGGAACAGCCCGGAAATCAGGAAAAACTCGGGCATCCGGAAGGGTGTCGCGAAGCCGATGACATAATGCAGGAAGCCGACGCCGCCGGTATATTCACCGGTATTGTAGGCGGAATACATCATCACCACTAGGATGATCGAAAGACCTTTTGCCGTGTCGACCCACGGCATGCGCGTCGAGTTGTTCATGAACGACCCCGAGAATGCACCCGGCGCCATAGTACCGGACAGGCGCGTCCGTGGCAGCACGAAGCTTCGGATATCGTAAACGCGACGCTGCCGACCAGTCGCCTCGCTCCGGGTCAGCGCGCCGTCTCCCGCATCGCCACGGCCACGATCGCGCCCGAGAGAAATGTCAGCGCCGCGATCGCCGCGATTGCCGCGACGAAGCCGAAGAAGTCGGCGATGAGGCCCGCCGACAACGCTCCGATTGCGTAGCCGAGATCGCGCCAGAAGCGGTAGACGCTGAGCGAGCGCGCCCGCCAGGACGGATGCGAGGCGTCCGACACCGCCGCGATCAGGCTCGGATAGACCATCGCCGTGCCGAGGCCGAGCAGCAGGCTCGCCAGCAGCCACCAGCCGAAATCGCGCGTCATGGCGGTAAGCAGGAGCCCCACCGCCTGCACCCACATGCCGGCGACGATCAGGCCCTTGCGGCCCCAGCGGTCGCTCAATGGTCCGGTTGCGACCTGGAGGACGCCCCAGACGGCCGGATAGACCGCCTTGAGGATGCCGATCCGCTCGACGCCAAGCCTGTTCGCGACGAAGAAGAGCGGGAACAGCCCCCAGCTCATGCCGTCGTTCAGATTGTTGACCAGGCCGGCCTGCGAGGCCGCGAACAGGTTGCGGTCGCCAAACGAGGTCAGCATGAAGATCTCGCGGAAGCCGAGCGGCGAAGCGGCTTTCGGATGGTTGGCCAGTTCCAGCCGCACATGCTCGCGCGTGTCGCGCACCAAAAGGATCGACAGCGCGGCGCCCAGGATCGCATAGCCGACGCCGAGATAGATCGGCACCGGGCGCAGCCCGTAGCGGCTCGCCAGATAGCCGGTGAGGAAGGCGGTGACCCCGACGGCCAGGTAGCCTGCGAACTCGTTGAGGCCGACCGCAAGCCCGCGCGATTTCGGCCCCACGAGATCGACCTTCATGATGACGGTCATCGACCAGGCGAGCCCCTGGTTGATGCCGAGCAGCGCATTGGCGGCGACGATCCAGCTCCAGCTCGGTGCCCAGATGATGATGAAGGGCACCGGCAGGCCGAACAGCCAGCCGAGGATCAGCACCCGCTTGCGGCCCCATCTGTCGGCAAGCTGGCCGGAGACGAGGTTGGCGCAGGCCTTGACCACACCGAAGCTGACGATGAAGGAGGTGACGAGCGTGGTGGAGGCGACGCCGAATTCCTCCGCGCCGATCAGCGGCACCACGGTCCGCTCGATGCCGACCATGCCGCCGACGAAGGCGTTGATCAGCACCAGGAGCGCGAACTGTTTCCAGTTGGCCTTGAGGCCGAGCGCGACGGCCGATGCGGCTGCGCTCAAGACCGAGCCCCGGCATTCGCGGCCCTTGTGCGGGCGGCGTCCGGCGGCGGGGGAGGGATGTCGCCAGTCATGGCGGTGACGAACTCGCCTTCGTCCTCGATGCGGAAGGCCTTGTTGAAACGCCGCTCGAAGCCGATGGTCGATGTCGGCTTGCCGCTCAGCGAGCGGCCGCAGACCGAGCCGGAATAGGCGCCCGGCAGCACTTCGATGTGGTCGGGCAATTCCTTCAGCCGGCGCACGCTGGCATAGAGCGCGCGTGCCCCGTCCTCGGCGCTGGACGCAAGTTCGGTGCGGCCGAGATCGCCGACCATCAGCGTGTGTCCGGTGAGCACGAACCAGGGCTCGGCCGACCGGGTCCGGTCGGTGACCAAAAGGCTTAGATGCTCCGGCGTGTGGCCCGGCGTATGCATGACGGTCGCCGTGACGTTGCCAAGCTCGAGCACCTCGCCGTCCTTCACGCGGCGGAACGGGAAGCCTGCCTCGGCGCCTTCGAACAGCACGTATTCGGCGCCGGTCGCCTCGGCGAGCGTCCGTCCGGCCGAGATGTGGTCGGCATGAATATGCGTATCGACGACATAGAGGATGCGCATGCCGGTCGCGCGTGCCGCCTCGACATAAGACGCAATGTCGCCGACCGGATCGACGACGGCCGCCGAAGCCTTGCCGCCGCAGCCGAACAGATAGGAGGCGGCAACCGGGTCGGTATGCAGGAACTGCCTGAGAATCATCGCTTTTCCTCCGAACGGCCGACTGCTCCGGGTGGACTGTCCGGCTTGACAGCAATGGTCGAAAGCGTCATTCAATTATTTTATTGAATGACGATGCGTCGCTGAAAGGACGATGTCAATCCGCAATCCGAAACAGGCGCTCTACGAACAGTTCGCGATCGTCGCCAAGGCGCTCGGCCACCCGCTGCGCCTGGAAATGATCGAGCATCTCGCGCAAGGCGCGCGCAGCGTCGAGGCTCTCGCCGGGAAGCTCGGCCAGCCGATAGCCAACGTCTCCCAGCATCTGCAGGCACTGCGTCGAGCCGGCATTGTCTCGGCCGTGCGCGACGGCAAGTTCGTCCGCTATGCGCTTGCGGATGAGAGCGTGCTTTCCGCCTTCGCGTCAGTGCGCGCCGTTGCCGAGCGGCATCTCGCTGAAGTCGACCGCATCGTGCGCGGCTATTTCGCGGCGCGAGACGGCATGCGGCCCGTCGGGCGCGAGGAACTCCAGGCGCTGATGCGCGATGGGCTGGTGACGCTGATCGATGTCCGCCCGCCGGACGAGTTCGCACTCGGCCATGTGTCCGGTGCGATCAATGTCCCACTCGGCGAAATCAAGGCCTGGTCCCAAAGCGCCGATACGAACCGGGAGATCGTCGCCTACTGCCGCGGTCCCTGGTGCGTGATGTCGTTCGAAGCAGTGGCCGCGCTGCGCTCGCTCGGCCATTCCGCGCGTCGTCTCGAGGACGGCATGCCGGAGTGGAAGGCCGCCGGCCTGCCGGTGGAAATGGCCGCCTGATCAGCGCTCGGGAAGCCCCGCCTGCTTCAAGGCTTCGACCACCCGGTCCGCCCATTCCGGGGTGTTGCGGAAGATAGGCAGCGACCGGTATCGCTCGATCGTGAAGCCCGGCTGGGCGGCGAGCAGCTTCTGCGCGGCCCAGCGGGCGGTCTCCATGTCGCCGCTCATCGCTGCCCAGGCGGTGAGGTACCGATAGGACATGATTATGTCGGGATGGGCGGCGATCACCTCGCGGGCGATCGCGACAGCCTGGGTGAGAGAACCTGTCTTGGCCATGGCGGTGGCCATTCCCAGTCTCATGTTGAACGCGAAAGGATCCATCGGGCTCAGCATCATCGCTCGCTGGAACCGTTCCGGCGCGTGGGCTGCGTCGTCCTTGTAGATCGCGATCCAGCCATGGCGTGCCCATGCCCAAGCATTGTTCGGATCGAGCTTGAGCGCCTTTTCGATGAAGGTGGCGGCGCGCTCCTGGTCGCCGCACATGCTCAATGCCGAGCCGGCGGCGGCCAGAGCGGTAGGATCGTCGCCGATCGAGCCCGCGGCCTCGACCGCCGCGCGCGCCCTTTCCAACTCGCTTTCCGGGTGCTCGGCCCACAGATATGCGGCATTCGAGGCGTGGCACCAAGCCAGGAGCGCATGGGCGCGGCCATAGGCCGGATCGACTGCGATCGCTTTCTTCAGCAGCTCTATGGCCTGGTCGTTGGTGTCCTTGCGGCGGCCCCAAATGTTCGGATAGGCGCGCATGACGAAATCATAGGCCCGCAGGCTGGTCGGCGGCTTGCGCTTGGCCAGCTCGATCTCGGCACCACGGATGGCCGGATGGATGGCGCCCGCTACCTGCGCCGCGATCCTGTCCTGGAACTCGAAAACGTCTTCGATCGCGCCCTCGTAGCGCTCGGACCATAGCTGCGCCCGCGTCTCGGCATCGACCAGCTGCACGGAAATGCGCAGCCGGTCGCCGCCCCGCCGAACCGTGCCTTCGACCACATAGTTGACGCCGAGTTCCCTGCCGACCTCGCGCACGTCGACGAAGCGTCCCTTGTAGGTGAAGGCGGATTGGCGCGCGATGACGAAGAAGTCCCGGATTCGCGAAAGCGCGGCGGTGATCTCCTCGACGACGCCGTCGGCGAAATACTCGTCGTCCGCCCCGCCGAGATTGTCGAAGGCCATCACCGCCACCGAGGGCTGGTCATGCGGCCTCGCCGCCGTGGAGACAGGCTGATGCGGCTCGTGCGCCGACGAGGACAGCCGATTTCCACCGCGTGTTTGCAGCGCCGCCGCCAATGCGTTGGTCTGTGCCTCGGGCTCGACGTCCAGGTGCTTCCTCAGCAGCGCGCGGCAGGATTCGAACTGGCGCAGGGCCGCGTTTTCGTGGCCCCTGGCGGCGTGGACCCGCATCAATGCCCGATGTGCCGCCTCCGCGGTCGGATCCGAGGCGAGCAGCCTTTCGGCGAGCCGCTCGCAGGCCGCGTCATCCTCGGTTCCGGCTTCAGGCAGCGCGAGGCTCAGGCGTTCCACCAGTTGCAGCGCTTTCTGCCGGTACCGGACCTGATGCGGACCGAACCATTCATCCAGACCGTCCGGAATGGCTTCGCCCGCAAGCACGTCACCACGATAGAGCTCGGCGGCGAAGGCGAGGTCCGCCGCGCCGCCTTCGGCGAGCTTGCGCTCGAAGAGCCAGATATCCGCTTCGTCCGGGCCGGCCGTCAGCGCTACCGCTTCTTGATCTCCCTCGACGGAAATGGCCGCACTGCCGGCGGCAGGAAACCATCGCCGGATATCCGCAAGAGCCTGGCGCAGGCTGTTGCGCGACTGCGCGTCGCCTCGTCCCGGCCAAAACCCTTCGGCAAGCCGTTCGCGATGGTGGCCGCGGCGCCCCGCCAGGACGAGAGCGGCAAAGAGAAGCCCGGATTTGCGCGTCGCGAAGCGGATGGGCTGGCCATCTGCGGAAGTCACCTCGAGACCGCCAAGCAACCGGATGCGCACGACTGCCCTCCGAATTTCGAACGCACCGGCACAATAACATCTTCGCTGGTCGATTTAACGCGGATTTAACGGCGATCCGATGGCCTTTCCTCGACGGTTCACGCTTGGCTGAACAAGCGCAAATCGCCTCCGTGACACGCTCCGGCATCAGTCTGGAACGGGAGAGCGAAATGGCTCACACGGAAACTCACGCGAAGACCCGCGCACCGAAACAGCGGCTACTCGGTGCAATGTCGAAAAGCGTGGCGGCAGCGCTCGCTGCCTTCACGGCCTGGCGGCGGGCCGTTGCAGCACGCAGGGCGTTGGCAGACCTGACGCCCGATCAGCTGAATGATATCGGCTGTCTGGAGCCCCTCGCGCCGAAGTTCGTCGTCAGGGTAGGGGTCGGCCTCATGACGGACCTGATGTCCATGAGATGAGGTTCGCCACCTGTCTCGCGTCGCTCGAAAAACCTGCGTGTCGCTGCCACCGCCAATTATGGAGGCTAATCATGCATGCGAGGACCGGCACGTCGATTGCACCCACGATACTTTCGCGGGGGGAAGCGCTGAGCCTCCTTTCGGCCGGCATTGCGGGGCCTTGCTGTGGCGAGGCCAATGAGATGCTGGCCTGGCTCTACCTGCTGCCACCCAGCGAGCAGACATCCAATGAGACGGGTGCCGAACCGCCAGTCGATCGCCCCCGGCTGCGGCTTCGCCTGCGCAGCCTCTTGCGGACTTGACCCGACGCCGGCATCAGCGTCGGGAGTGGGTTGCGAGGCTTGTGGCGGCGTGCCGGCAGCATCGAACTCGAACGTGCCACCGTATCGACAAGCTGGTATATTCCTCGACGCTTCCTTTAACCGGGCGGAGGACCACCATGTCTGCGCGTTTGTATTCGCTCTTGCTGATATTTCTTTTGGCTGCATCCGGCGCCTTCTCGGAGACGCTGAAGCTTCCGGACAACCTGACCGGATTCAGTTCCCCATCCGGAGAGGGCTTTCTGGTCGAGAGCACAGCGAAGGAAGCCTATTTCCCTCTCGCGAGCAACTTTCTTACGCAAAAGACGCAGGCCTATTGTGGTGTGGCAAGCATCGTCATGGTGCTGAATGCACTCAACCTTCCCGCACCTTCTGTGCCGGAATACGAACCCTACAGGACGTTCACGCAGGACAATGTCCTCAATGAGCGCACAGAGGCCATTCTTCCTCGCCAGGTCCTGGACAAGCAGGGAATGACGCTCGACCAGATCGGGGCCATTCTTTCCACGCAGCCGATCAAGGCCGAAGTCCGCCATGCTTCGGACGCAAGCCCCGAGCAGTTCCGGACCCAGGCCAGTTCATTCCTTTCCAAACCCGGACACTTCGTCATCGTCAACTATCTGCGCAAGGCGATAGGCCAGGAGAAGGGCGGTCATATATCCCCGCTGGCCGCTTACGACGAGAAGGCGGACAGGTTCCTGATCCTCGATGTCGCTCGTTACAAATACCCGCCGGTGTGGGTGAAAACGGTCGACCTGTTCGGGGCGATGAACACGGTCGACAGCGACAACCAGAACAGGACCCGCGGATATGTGCTGATATCGTCGCTCTCCGGAGAGTAGCTTGGCTGACCTTCCCGCTGAGAGCGCCTACCAGCACACCCTTGCGGAAGTCGACCGGGTGTTCGCGACGTAGCCCGCCAAACCGTCATCCTTGCTCGCTCGATCGCGTGGGCCTACGGTTCGAACGAAGCGACCGCCCCAAGCTGCTCGCGCAGCCAAGCGTTGCCGGCGTCGCGGTCGAACCGGCGATGCCAGTACATTGTGACGTCCATCGCCGGCGATTCCATCGGCGGCATGAAAATATCCAGTTCGAGGTGTTCGGCCACCAGGCGCGCAAAGTGAACCGGGATGCTGCCGAGCAGGTCGCTGTTCGCCACGGCAAGCGCAACGGCCTGGAAATGCGGAACGGTGATGGCGACCTTGCGCGACAGGCCGAGCTTCTGGAGCGCCGGATCGATGGTACCGGACCTGCTCCCGTCGGCCGAGCGCAACACCTGCGGGATGGCGCAGAAGACGTCGGTTGGAAGGGCCTCCCCTGGCCGGATCTCCGTTGCGCTGATCAAGGGGTGCCCGCGGCGGGCGATGCAGACAAGCCATGAACGGAACAGCCTCCGGCTGGCGATCCACTCCGGGGTCTCCAACGCCCTGTCCAGGACGATGTCGGCCTTACCGTCGCTCAGCAGGCCGAAAACGTCGGCCGATGGGTAGTCCATCATCTGGAGGACGATCGAAGGCGCGGTCGGCGTGACCCTCGCCGCCAGTTTCGGCATCAGCAATGTCGAGAAATAGTCCGAGCCAATCAGCATGAAGGATCGCGTCGACGTCTGAGCATCAAAGGCAGCGCTTGCCGCAAGGGCCTCCTCGATCTGCACCAGCGCCTGGCGCACCGGTTCCTTCAGCTGGAGCGCGCGCGGTGTCGGCATCATGCGGTTGCCGTCGCGCACGAAAAGCTCGTCGCCGAGGATGGCGCGCAGGCGCCCGAGCGCCGAGCTGACCGCCGGCTGCGACAGGCCGACCCGTTCGCCGGCACGTACCGTGCTCAGCTCCAGCATCATGGCATCGAATACGCGCAGCAGGTTGAGATCGAACGCGGCCAAATTCACGGCGCCAATATCCCGAATACTATCATTCGATTTCCGCCAGTCGGATCATTGCCCTAACGATGCAAACGGCGCTGCAGCACCGAACCTAACTGACCGAACATGGAAAGGGAAACGCGATGAACATCGCCACAGGCTCGGCGCGCGCCGTCAAATGGATGGACACGGTCTACAGGATCAATGTCGGCAGATACCAGAGCGGCGGCATCGTCGGTGTCTTCGAATCGACCGTACCTTCGCGGGGCGGCCCGCCGGTTCACGTGCACCACAATGAGGACGAGGTGATCCATGTGATTGAAGGGGAATACGAATTCTGGCTCGATGATCAGGTCATGGCGGTGCGGCCAGGCGCGTCGATCTTCCTGCCCCGCGGCGTGCCGCACACGTTCCGCGTCGCGAGTGCCGCGCCGGGCCGCAACCTTACGATCCTGACGCCCGGCGGGCTGGAGGAATTCTTCGTGGAGGCGGCCGCACGCGAACTGCGCATTCCCGACCAGATAGCGGAAGTGGCGGAACTTGCAGGCCGCTATGGGATCGAGTTCCGTGGACCGGCCAAGTGGGTCGACTAGGGCCCTGTTGATATTCGGTTGAGGCCGGCCTGCAAACGACGGTTTCCCTGCGCTTCCGGCCTTTGCCGGCCGAAGCGTTAGTACAGCGCAGTGTCCCGGTGGTGTGGCTGCTGAAACTCCGGCCCCCTCAGTCCTTCGCGCGGGTCCAACTGCGTGCAAGGGGGGCGGTTACCAGTGAAACGGGAGAAGTCCGGCCGCACGCGGCGCCCGGACCACCGCATCAGCCGACGTGCTTGGCGAGAAACTCGCGCATGGCTGCCACGGTCTCGCGGGCGTGGGTCTCCAGCGCGAAGTGACCGCTGTCGACGAAACGAACATCGGCCGATGGCACGTCCCGCTTGAACGCCTCGGCGCCAGTCGGAATGAAGAACGGATCCTTCTCACCGCCAATCGGCCTTTCGAGGAGTGTAAGTATTCCCTTCCGAAAAATGGTAGAAGACACTATCTCTGAAAGCTAGACTTCGGCAATACGAGAGGGAAAATGGATCGATTTGAGGCGATGCGCACCCTTGTCGCTGCGGTCGACGGCGGCAGTCTGTCTGCCGCATCCCGAATGTTGAGCATTCCGCTACCAACCGTCAGCCGCAGAGTGGCGGACCTCGAAGCGCTCCTCGGATCGCAATTGGTGGTGCGAACCAGCCGCAAGCTCCTGCCGACCGAGGCCGGTGCGGCCTATGTCGCCTCGGCGCGCCGTGTACTGGAAGAATTGGCCGAGGCTGAACGGGCGGCAGCCGGCGAATACCGCACGCCGCGTGGTGAGCTACTGGTCACTGCGCCGATCATGTTCGGCAAGATGCACGTCGCGCCGATCGTCCATGAGTTTCTCAGTGCCTACCCCGAGGTCACGGTTCGTCTTGTCCTGTCCGACAAGGTTATGGATTTGGCCGAGTCCCACATCGATGTCGCGGTCAGGATAGGGAAGCTGCCAGACAGCGCACTGCTTGCACGCCGCGTCGGCGAGGTGCGGTGGGTGACCTGCGCGAGCGCTGCCTACCTGGAGCGACGCGGCGTACCCGTCTCTCCGAATGAGTTGCCGGACCATGAGTGCATCGCCTTCGAGGGGCTCGAACCCTGGCGGGATTGGTCCTTCGCCGGCACCAATGGCGAGAAGACAGTCGTCATCCGCCCGCGATATTCGGTAAATACGGCGGACGCAGTGATCGCCGGCGCCGTCGCTGGCCTGGGGATCGCTTGTGTCATGTCGTACCAGGCGGCTGAGAGCATCCGTGCGGGCGCACTCCGCTCGATCCTCGATGCGTGGGCGCCGGCGTCAATGCCCGTACAGATCGTGCACGCCGCCCGGCAGCATCAGCCGCTCAAGTTGCGGGCTTTTCTCGAGTTCGTCGCGCCGCGCCTGCAGCGGCGTTTGGATTCGATTGGAAAGGTGTTTCAAGCGGAAAGAGCAGGATGAGGCAGACGGGTTTCAAAGCGTTAAGGCGCGATATCTGCGGGCGGCACGCGGCTCTTGGCGTTGGCCAATGAGGCAATCAGCGGCAGCTCCGGCAAGGCACACGCTGAACAGCAAACTGGACGGCGAGGAAGCACCAATGACTGGCATCGGGCCCAACGCTGCCGTTCCTTGCGCGCGAACCGATCGGTTACGGATCAAGGCCACCTTGGCCGGTGGAGGACTGGTGCCGACGGTGGGCTCGCCTGATCGCAGGCGAGCCGTGACAAAGCTGCCGTAAGCGGTTCGCCGTTTCCGTGAGACGGTGAAACGCTCTAGTCTTTCGCGCGCTCGACGTAGGAGCCGTCGGCGGTCATCACCACCACGCGCGTGCCGGCGGTGATGTGCGGCGGGACGGCCGTGCGCACGCCGTTGGAAAGCACGGCCGGCTTGTAGGACGAAGACGCCGTCTGGCCCTTGGTGACCGGCTCGGTGTCGACGACCTCGAAGACGGCGCGCTGCGGCAGCGTCAGCGAGATCGGCACGCCGTTGAACTGCGCCAGTTGCACGGCCATGCCTTCCTGCAGGTAGGGAGCCATGTCGCCGACCACGCTTTCGGAGGCCACGACCTGGTCGTAGCTTTCCGGATTCATGAAATGGAAGCCTTCGCCGTCGGAATAGAGGAAAGTGTGCTCGCGCTCCTCGACATAGGCGCGCTCGACCATCTCGGTCGTGCGGTAGCGCTCCGAAACCTTCACCCCGTCGCCGATGCGGCGCATATCGAGCTGCGTCACCGGCGTGCCCTTGCCAGGGTGGATGTTTTCGGCAAAGAGGATGACATAGAGCTTGCCGTCCTTATCGACGACGTTGCCTTTGCGTAAGGAACTGGCGATGACCTTGACCACGGTATTCGATCCCATTCGAGTTTTTCGGCCTGCAAGCGTCGATTGCCATGAGGCGGCGACGGCGGCCATCGCGTGCGCCCTAGCGCATCTTGCGCCGAACCGCCAGCCTTCCACGCGATTTTCCTGTCCATGACCGCCGCTTCGCCCTGGTGGATGCCGCATATTCATGCCGATCGCCGGCCAAGGCTGATGGCGCGCAACGCCATCGCGAATGCCCTGCGCGGCTGGTTCGCGACGCGCGATTTCGTCGAGGTGACGACGGCCGCACTGCAGGTCTCGCCCGGCAACGAGGCGCATCTTGCGGCCTTCGCCACCGAGGCGGTCGCGCCCGACGCGTCGCGGCAGCCGCTCTATCTCCACACCTCGCCGGAATTCGCCTGCAAGAAGCTGCTTGCCGCCGGCGAGAAGCGCATCTTCAGCCTCGGCGCGGTCTGGCGCAACCGCGAGCGCGGCCCGCTGCACCATCCCGAATTCACCATGCTCGAATGGTACCGCGTCGGCGATACAGTTGAGAGCCTGATGGCCGACTGCGCCGAATTCCTGGCGCTCGCCGCTGAAAAGGCCGGCGCCAAAAGCTTCCGCTTTCGCGGCCGCGAGGCCGATCCTTTCGCCGAGCCGGAGCGGCTGAGCGTGGCCGAAGCCTTCCTGGCGTATGCCGGCATCGACCTGCTGGCGACCGTCGCAGCCGACGGCAGCACCGATCGCGACGCGTTCCACGCGGCGCTGGTCCGCGCCGGTCTGCGCACGGCGCTCGACGACAATTGGGCCGACCTGTTCAGCCGGGTGATGGTGGAAAAGGTCGAGCCGGCGCTGGGGCAGGGCCGCGCGACCATCCTCTACGGCTATCCGGTATCGGAGGCCGCCCTTGCCCGGCCGAGCGCGGAGGATCCGCGTGTCGCGGAGCGCTTCGAGCTTTATTGCTGCGGCGTCGAGCTCGCCAACGCCTTCGGCGAGCTCACCGATCCGGCCGAGCAACGCCGCCGCTTCGTCGCCGAGATGGACGAGAAGGAGCGCGTCTACGGCGAGCGCTATCCGCTCGACGAGGATTTTCTCGCCGCCCTCGCCATCATGCCGCAGGCGAGCGGCTCGGCCCTCGGCTTCGACCGGCTGGTGATGCTGGCGACGGGAGCGCAGAAAATCGAGGATGTGATCTGGGCGCCGGTGGCGTCGTGAACCGCGCTGCCCCCATCCGCCTGCCGGCACCTTCTCCCCGTGAAGAACGGGGAGAAGGGATGTGCTCCAGCGCTGGTGGCCCCTTCTCCCCGTCCTTCACGGGGAGAGGGTAAGGGTGAGGGGCAGCGCCGACGTTGGCGATCTGCTCAATGCGCGAACACCTGCTCCAGCGAGCGGAAACCCTTGAATTCGAGCGCGTTGCCAGATGGATCGCGGATGAACAGCGTCGCCTGCTCGCCGGGCTCGCCCTTGAAGCGCACCATCGGCCGTTCCAGCCAGTCTATGTCGGAGCGGGCCTCCAGCCGCGCGGCAAGCCGCTCCCATTCGTCCATCAGAAGCACCGCGCCGAAATGCGGGATCGGCACGGCCACACCGTCGACCTTGCCGTCGCGGGCCGCTTCGGTCGCCTGCGGCCGCAAATGCGCCGACATCTGGTGGCCATAGAGGTCGAAATCGACCCAGGTCGCGGACGAGCGGCCGATCGCGCAGCCTAGCACCTCGCCATAGAAAGCGCGGGTTTCGTCGAGATCACGGACCGGGAAGGCGAGGTGGAAAGGCGTCATGCGAGAACTCCGGACAGGCAAGGGTGCCGCGGGCGGCTATGTCTGCGGCTTTGGGGCGATTTGGTCGCGGCATCCTGATTGGCCTTCGCCCATTGCACAAGCGAGCATGGAACAATAGATGGTGCATCAGCATCCAATTGGCACGTCAGCACCCAGACAGTGCTGCAGCGTCTGCCCTCCAGGACAGCTTGAACAGACAGGACCAACCGCATGACCGACACGCTCGACGCAGCGAAACTGACCGACCGCGTCGCGGCGCTTGTCGAAGCGGCCAAAGGCGCCGGAGCGGACGCCGCCGACGCGGTCGCGGTGCGCGGCCGTTCGGCCGGCGTGTCGGTGCGGCTGGGCAAGGTCGAAGGCACCGAATCGTCGGAAAGCGAGGATGTCTCGCTGCGCGTCTTCGTCGGCCAGCGCGTGGCGAGCGTTTCCGCCACCGCTGCCTCCGACCCGAAGGCGCTCGCCGAGCGCGCCGTCGCCATGGCGAAAGTCTCGCCCGAGGATCCTTACCAAGGCCTCGCCGATCCGGCGCTGCTTGCCCGCGACTTGCGCGATCTCGACCTCTTCGATCCGACCGAGGTGTCGGCCGATCAGTTGAAGGAAACGGCGCTTGCGGCGGAGGCGGCGGCCCTTGCCGTCAAGGGCGTCACCAATTCCGCCGGCAGCGGCGCCAGCGCCGGGCTCGGCGGCCTGGTGCTCGCCACGTCGCATGGCTTCCTCGGCCAGTATGTCGCCTCGCGCTTCTCGCGATCGACCAGCGTCATTGCCGGCGAGGGCACGGCGATGGAGCGCGACTATGAATTTTCCTCCCGCCAGCATTTCGCCGATCTCGACGCGCCGGAAGACATCGGCCGCAAGGCCGGTGAACGCACGGTGCGCCGCCTCGGCGCCCGCAAGGCGGCGACCGGCCCGGTCGATGTCGTGTTCGAGCCGCGCGTGGCGCGCGGCATTGCCGGCCATCTCGCCGGCGCCATCAACGGCGCCGCCGTGGCGCGCAAGACCAGCTTCCTGCGCGACATGATGGGAAAGCAGGTAGCCGCCGCCGCGATCACCGTCACCGACGAGCCGCTGCGGCGTCGCGGCCAGGCCTCGCGCCCCTTCGATGGTGAAGGCGTCGAGGGCGAGAAGCTATTGATGGTCGACAAGGGGGTGCTCAACCACTGGTTTCTGTCGACGTCGGCCGCGCGCGAGCTCGGTCTTACCACCAACGGTCGCGGTTCGCGCAGCGGCTCTTCGGTCTCGCCGTCCTCGACCAATCTCGCCATCGAGCCCGGCGAGCGCACGCCGGAGGAGTTGATCGCCTCGCTGAAGCGCGGCTTCTATGTCACCGAGGTCTTCGGCCAAGGTGTCGACATGGTGACCGGCGAGTACAGCCGCGGCGCCTCCGGCTTCTGGATCGAGAACGGCGCGCTCGCCTATCCGGTGGCCGAGGTGACGATCGCTTCGAACCTGAAGACCATGTTCCTCAACATGGTGCCGGCAAGCGACCTCGATCGCAATTTCGGCACTGCGGCGCCGACACTTCTGATCGAGGGGATGACCCTTGCCGGTGCTTGACCAGCTTGCCATGAGCGAAGCGCGCGACGACCTTGCATTGCTGCGCGACGCCGCCCGCGAGGCTGGGGCGATCGCGATGCGCTATTTCGGCAACAACCCGCAGGTGTGGATGAAGGGCGGCACCTCGCCCGTCAGCGAGGCCGACCATGCCGCCGACGCCTATCTGCGCGAGACCCTGCTCAAAGCGCGGCCGGACTACGGCTGGCTGTCGGAGGAGACCGCCGACGATCATGCCAGGCTTTCGGCCCGCCGCACCTTCGTCGTCGACCCGATCGATGGCACGCGGGGCTTTCTCAACGGCTTGCATTCCTGGTGCGTCAGCGTCGCCGTGGTCGAGGACGGCTGCTCGCTGGCCGGCGTGCTCGAATGCCCGGCCAAGGACGAAACCTACTGGGCGTTGCCGGGCGAGGGCGCTTTCCTCAACGGCAAGCGCATCCATGTGCGCGCGCCGGGCGAGACCGTCGATATCGGCGGGCCCAAGCCGCTGGTCGACCGCATGCCCGAGGCCTGGCAGGGCCGGATGCGCCGCGTAGCCTATATCCCTTCTCTCGCCTACCGGCTGGCGATGATCGCCAACGGCAAGATCGACGCGACCTTCGTCAAGCCCAATGCGCATGATTGGGACATCGCCGCCGCCGACCTCATCCTCGCCGAGGCGGGCGGCGCCTTGCTCGACCGCGGCGGACAACCGCCGCGTTACGCCGGCGAGGTGATCAACCACGGCGCGCTCGCCGCCGGCAGCGGCGAACTGCTGGACGTCCTTGCCGGCGTCATCGCCGGACCTGACGAAGGGTGAGTCGGCCCACAGTTCCAAAATCGGCCGCTTTGGTCTAAACGTTTCACAAAACTCATGAATCTGCGAAGGATCGGCATGGCCGTGGAAGACGGAAAGAAGCAGCTTTTGCACCTTGTGTTCGGCGGCGAGCTGAAAAAGCTGGGTGGAACCGAGTTTCGTGACCTGGATGCGCTCGACATCGTCGGCATCTACCCCGACTATCAATCCGCGCACGCCGCATGGAAGGCGAAGGCGCAGGCCAGCGTCGACAATGCCCATATGCGTTATTTCGTCGTTCACCTGCATCGGTTGCTCGACCCAGAGACGAAGGCAACCGGTTGACATCTATGGAGCATGAAGCGGTGAAAGGGGCGGCCGGGCGCGCCGCCAGGCGAGGCGGGACGCGCACGTTGTGGCGCCGCATCCGCGAGCCGCTCGCCCAGTCGCGATTCGTCAAGAATTTCATCGCCAGCCTGTTCGCCTGGTTCGTGCGCCTGATTCGCATCACCAGCCCGCTGGTCAAGGGATCGACGCAGGTTGCCGGCGGTGCCTATGCGCATCTCGAGCCCGGCATCATCGCGCTGTGGCACGGCCAGCATCTGCTGACGCCCGCCTACTATCCCAAGGGTCGGCCGCTGGTCGCCATGGTCTCGCGCAGTGCCGATGCCGAGCTCAACGCGCTGATGATCGAGAAATTCGGCATCGAGGCGGTGCGCGGCTCGGGCGGCCGCGACAGTTCGAGGCATCTCGACAAAGGCGGCGCCAAAGCCTTGATCGCGCTCAAGAAATCGCTGGTCGCCGGCAAGAATGTCGCCATGATCGCTGACATCCCGCACGGCACCCCGCGCGACGCTGGGCTGGGCATCGTGCTGCTGGCACGGCTGTCCGGCCGGCCTATCCTGCCTTCGGCGATCGCCACCAGCCGCCGCAAGGTGCTGGAAAAAAGCTGGGACAAGACAACCATCAACCTGCCTTTCGGCCGGTCCGCGGTCATCGTCGGAACACCCGTCTTCGTGCCGGCCGACGCCGACGACGCCGAGATGGAGCGCAAGCGCCAGGAGGTCACCGCCTCGCTCAATGCAGCGACCGCCGAGGCCTACCGCCTCGTGGACGGCGCCAAATGAGCGAGCGCTGGGCGCGCGCTGCCCTGACCGCCTACCGCTACGCGGGGGCCGTCGCCTATCCTCTGATCGGGCCCTATGTCGCTTGGCGCGCCTCGCGCGGCAAGGAAGATCGCGTCCGCCGCCGCGAGCGCTACGGCGTCGCCGGCCGGCCGCGCCCGGAAGGCCCGGTGATCTGGATCCATGCCGCGAGCGTCGGCGAGACGATCGCCGTCGTGCCGCTGGTCGAGTGCATCCTCGACTATGGCGTCAATGTCGTGCTCACGACCGGCACCGTGACCTCGGCGAAGGTCGCCGACGAGCGGCTCGGCAGCCGCATCATCCACCAGTATGTGCCGCTCGACCTCAAGCCCGCGGTCAGCCGCTTCCTCGATCACTGGCAGCCGGAATTGGCCATCATCGCCGAATCGGAGATCTGGCCGATGACCATCCTGGAGCTTGGCGCGCGCAACGTGCCGCAGGTTCTGGTCAATGGCCGGCTGTCGGACCGCTCCTTCCGGTCGTGGAAGAAGCGTTCCAGCGTCGCCGAGGCGCTGTTCGAGAACCTTGCCCATGTCGTTGCCCAGTCCGATGTCGACGGCGAGCGTTTCCGGGCGCTGGGCGCCCGTCCCGTCACCGTCTCCGGCAATCTCAAGGTGGACACCAACCCGCCGCCGGTCGACGAGCGGGCGCTGGCGACGCTGCAGCGCCAGATCGGCGCGCGGCCGACCTGGGCGGCGATCTCGACCCATGACGGCGAGGAGGTCGTCGCGGCGGAAGTTCATGCGACCTTGCACAAGCGCCATCATGGCCTCTTGACCATCGTCGTGCCGCGCCATCCGGACCGCGCCGACACGCTTGCCGCGCAGATTTCCGGCATGGGACTGACGGTGGCGAGGCGCAGCAAGGGCGACCGGATCTCACCGGACACCGATATCCTGCTCGGCGACACCATCGGCGAGATGGGGCTCTATCTCAGGCTGACCGAGATCGCCTTCGTCGGCCGCTCGCTGACCTCGCAGGGCGGCCAGAATCCGCTGGAGCCGGCGATGCTCGACACGGCCGTGCTTGCAGGCCGCAACGTGCAGAATTTCCGCGAGACCTATCAGCGCCTGCTCGACCGCGGCGGCGCCAAGCTGGTGCGCGACCGCGACATGCTGGCCGGCGCCGTCAATTTCCTTTTGACCAATGAAGCCGCACGCCACGAGATGATGGCGGCGGGCGCCGCGACCGTCGACGAGATGCGCGGCGCGCTCGCCCGCACGCTGAAATCGCTCGAGCCCTACATCCAGCCGCTGGTCGTCAAGGCGCGCCTGAAAGGCGCCAACGGGCGTTAGCGCATGATCCCAAAAATCGGACCCGATTTTTGGCAAGGATCATGCGCAGGAATAGGGCGCGTGGGGCAGGCGCCATGACCAGCGAAGCGCCCCCCTTCTGGTGGGAAAAGCCGGACTGGCGGGTGCTGGCGTTGTCGCCGGCGTCGGCTGTCTACGGAATGGTGGCTGGCCGCCGCATGCGCCATGCGCCGCGCGAGAAGGTCTCAGCGCCCGTGCTCTGCATCGGCAATCTCACCGTCGGCGGCAGCGGCAAGACGCCGGTCGCCATCGCTCTTGCCAAACAGGCCAGGCGCATGCAGCTCACGCCGGGCTTCCTGTCGCGCGGCCATGGCGGCTCCTTCGCCAAGCCGCATGTCGTCGACGCGCATCACGACGCCGCCAAGCATGTCGGCGACGAGCCGCTGTTGCTTGCCGAACATGCGCCGGTGGCGGTGACGCCCAACCGCGCCGCCGGCGCCAGGCTGCTGCTGGAAGAGCATGGCTGCGACTTCCTGATCATGGATGACGGCTTCCAGTCGGCGCGCATTCATATCGACTACGCGCTGGTCGTGGTCGACGCGCGCTTCGGCATCGGCAACGGCCGCGTCATTCCGGGCGGGCCGCTCAGGGCCAAGGTCGTCGACCAGCTGGTCTTCACCAGCGGCCTGCTGAAGATGGGCGAGGGGAGTGGCGCCGATACGGTGGTGCGCCAGGCGGCGCGCGCCGGCCGTCCGATCTTCCTGGCGCATGTCGAGCCGGCGAACCCGGCGCGCTTTGCCGGCGGCCGCTTTCTTGCCTTTGCCGGCATCGGCCATCCCGAGAAATTCTTCGACACGCTGCGCGGGGCCGGCGGCGAGGTCGCGCTGTCGCGCGCCTTCCCCGACCATCATTTCTACGCCGCGGACGAGCTCGCCGACCTTGCTGCGCTCGCCAAACGCGAAAGGCTGCGCCTCGTCACCACCGCCAAGGACGCCGCGCGGCTCCGCCACGGCGCCGCACCCGCCGGCTTCCTCGATCAGCTCGACGTGCTGGAGATCGATGCGGTGTTCGAGATCGAGCACGTGCCGGAGCGCATCGTCGGTGAGACGCTGGATGCGTGGCGGCAGCGTAAGTTGAGGGGATGACGAAGGTGAGGGCCTACCGCCGGCTTCTCATCTCCGGATGCATCTCGATCTCACGCCGCAGCGACGCGGCGGCGCTCACATAAGGCTCCTGCCTGGCAACGCTCCAATATTTGAGCTCGTCCAGCGGAATGCTCTCGCCGGTCACCGCGCAGCGCACGAACGCGCCGGGGCTGGTCACTTGGAAGTCGCCGTCGAGATAGCGGATGCGCGCTTCCTTGCCGCCGGGGCCTTCAAAACGGTTCATCATGAAATGACGCTTGGGTTCATATGGGTTCAATCGCCACAAATCGTGGGCAAGGTCAAGCTTGGCGCAACGCTCATGTAATATTGCTGCATGGCACAATGATAGACAGGAAGCGGTAGACTGGAAGCGCCATGGACATCGCCAATGCCAGCAAGGCGTCTCTGCTGAGGGAGGCGCTCACCCCGCAGCCGGTGCCGTCGGCCGGGCCCGATCCGGCGACAGCAGCGCTGGTCAAGGCGCTCGTCCAGCCGCCGGCGCCCGAAACGGTGCAGTCGGCTCAGTTCGCCGCGCAGGCGCTGAACGGTTCCTTGGCCAAGCCGCCCGCGCAAGCATCGCAGCGCTTGTCCTCGGCCGAGATCGAAAGTGCCTACAGAGCCGTCATGGAGCCGGATCCCGGCACCGATGATGCTTCGGCAAGGGCTCAGGCGCGCAGGCCGGCGGCCGACGTCGACCAGCCATCGGTCACCCGGGCGCAGCCGCCGGCCGAAGACAGCGCGGCAAGGGCCGCACCAACGCCGCCACCGTCTTCATTCTCGCCGGCTCTCGCTTCAGCGGTGCTGGTCGCGGCCAATGCCAACGCGCCGCAACCACGGGGCGCGGCAGCCCGCCCTGCGGGTCATGCGCCGCGATCCGAACCCGGCCAGACGCCGCTGTGGGCGATATCGGTCGTGACGGCCATCGTCTCGGCCGCGACCACGACAATCGTGCTGATGCTGCTTCGCTGACGAGTCTCAGTCGTCGTCCTGCAGGAAGGCTTCGAGCTTCGCCGGCGCCAGCCCGGCCTGCTCGCCGATGCGCCGGGCAAGATCGGCGGCGGCGGCGCGCGGCCGGCCAACCGGGCGATCGAGCCAGTAGGACACCGGATTGAGCGCGACGCGCTCGTCGACGGCGACGATCCGGCCCGACTTCACCTGATCCTGCGTCAGCGGCGGCCGCGCCAGCGCAATGCCCAGCCCGTACGCCGCCGCGTCGAGCACCAGATTGTAGTCCTCGAAGCGCCGGTCCTGCGGGCGAGGGCGATAGTCCACGTCCTGCGCCGCGAACCAGGCGCGCCAGCCGGAGGCGTCTGAATCGTTGATCAGCGGGAATTTGAGCAGCCGGGCCGGGTCGCCCTGGCCGATCTTCTTCGCCAGTTCCGGCGATGCGATCGGAAAAATATGCTCCTCGAACAGCTGCACCGAGACGCGGCCCGGAATGCGGCCGCGCCCGCAGCGCACCGAAAGGTCGATGCCTTCGTCGGCAAGGTCGGCCTGGCGGTTGTCGACGTCGAGCACGATGCGCAGCCGCGTCGGGCTGTTTTCCAGCGCCGCCATGCGCGGCATCAGCCAGAGACCGCTGACCGAAGGGATCGAGGCCAGCCGCACCACCGCGGCGCCGCGTGGCTCGACCCAGCGGTCGGAGTTGACCGAGATCAGCGCGAAGGCTTCGGTGGTTCTAAGATGCAGCCGGTTGCCTTCATTGGTCAGCGTCACGCCGCGCGCGTTGCGTTCGAACACCTTGAGGCCAAGCCAGCCCTCCAGTTTGGCGATCTGGCGGCTCACCGCGCCATGGGTGAGGTTTAGCTTTTCGGCCGCCGCCGAGAAGCTTCCGGTGCGCGCCGCCGCGTCGAAGGCGCGCAAGGTTTCGAGCGGCAGCATCTGGTTCGAGCTGTGATCCATGCTCACAGCTGACCCTCGAATTGCTCGTTTGTCAATCGGCCGGCAATGGGATTTTCTCATCCCATGGCACTGGAAGACGAGGATACGGCGATGAGCGCTTACACCGGCACGTTGAATGAGACACAGCGCATGGACACCACCGCTGCCATAGCGGTGGCGCTGACCGTGGCCGGCTGGGCTTCAGCCTTCCCGGCGATTCGCGCCGGCCTTGCCGCTTTCCAGCCGCTGGAGTTGGGGGCGCTGCGCTTTGCCATCGCGGCCGTGCCGGCGGCCATCTTCCTCGCCGTCAAGCGCCCGGCTCTGCCCCGGGTCGACGAGCTCTGGCGCTTCGGCTTCGGCGGCGCCATCTTCGTCGCGCTCTACACCGCAATGCTCAATTTCGGCGAGCTGACCGTCTCTGCGGGCGCCGCCGGCTTCATCATCAATGTCAGCCCGATCTTCACGGCGATCATGGCGATGGCGCTGCTCGGCGAGCGGTTTTCCGGCCTGGCATGGCTCGGCACGGTCATCTCGTTCACTGGCATCGGCATCATCGCGGTGGCGGACGGGCACGGCCTGCATTTCAACGCCGGCGCGCTCCTGGTGTTGGGCTCAGCCCTTTGCTCGGCCGTCAACACCATCGTCCAGAAGCCGCTCTTTGCCCGCCATCATCCGCTGACGATCGCCGCTTCCAACATGGTGCTCGGCGCGCTCTGCCTGTCGCCCTTCCTGCCGGAAGCGTTTTCGCAGGCCGCAGTTGCCGACACCGCCGGCCTCGGCGCCGTCATCTATCTCGGCATCGTGCCCTCAATGATCGCCTACGCCGCCTGGGCGATCGCGCTGTCGCGCCTGCCTGCCGCGCGCGCTTCGAACTTCCTTTATCTCGTCTCGCCGACCTCCGCCTTGATCGGCTTCTTCTGGCTGGGCGAAGTGCCGAGCCTGCTCGGCATCCTCGGCGGCGCGCTCGCGCTGGGTGGCGTGATCGTGGTGAATTTGAAGCGGTAAGTCAGAGGGTTGAAGCCGTTTCCCGACTCAAGAAAAGAGCCGCTTCGAGCGGCTCTTTTCTTGGCCCCCCACCCGGACCTTCGGTCCGACCTCCCCACAAGGGGGAGGTAGGGCGCCGCGCCCTTACCCTCCCCCTTGTGGGGAGGGTCGCCGCGAAGCGGCGGGGTGGGGGTCTGCGCCCTATGCGATTATTCACCGTCGCCCGAATAGCCTTTCGATGTCGGCGAGCTTCAATTCGATATAGGTCGGGCGGCCGTGGTTGCAGGTGCCGGAGCCAGGCGTCGCCTCCATCTGGCGCAGCAGCGCGTTCATCTCCTCGGCCTTGAGCAGTCGGCCCGAGCGCACCGAGCCGTGACAGGCCATGGTCGCCGCGATCTTGTCCAGCCGCTCCTTCAGCGTCTCGACCGTATCGTTGTCGGCGATCTCGTCGGCAAGGTCGCGCACCAATTGCTGCACATTGGTCTCGCCGAGCATCGACGGCGTCTCGCGCACCGCCACCGCGCCCGGACCGAAGCGCTCAAGGCCGAGGCCAAATTTGGCGAGCGTCTCAGAATGCATCGCCAGCCGCTCGGCGTCCTCCTCGGGCAGGTCGACGATTTCAGGCAAGAGCAGCATCTGTGACGGCACCGCGCGCGAATGCAGCGCGTTCTTCAGCGCCTCGTAGACCAGCCGCTCATGCGCGGCATGCTGGTCGACGATGATGAGCGAATCCCTGGTCTGGGCGACGATGTAGTTCTCGTGCACCTGCGCCCGCGCCGCGCCCAGCGCCATGCCGAGCAACGCCTCAGTCGGTTCGGCAGTGCCCGCCCGCGCGTCGGCGCTGGCAAGCGGTCCGGTGTCGAAAGCGGCTTGCTCGTTCTCGGCGAAGCCGTTTCGCGGCGGCCACGCCCCGCCATGGCCCATATCGAGCGGTCGGTGCGGCGAGCGCGAGGGGTCGAAACCGCTGGAGCCTGAGGCATGGTAGGCGGCCTCGTAGCTGCGGTGGCCGCTGGTCGGGCCGGGATGCGCGTATGGCGCCGCGCCCGGCCGGAACGCCGCCATCATGCCGGCGGCGCCCGTGGTTGCCGCCCGGATGCCGGCGCCGGCCAAAGCCTCGCGGATGGCGCCGACGATCAGCCCGCGCACCAGGCCCGGATCGCGGAAGCGCACATCGGCCTTGGCCGGATGCACGTTGACGTCGACGGTCGCCGGATCGAGCGTCAGGAACAGTA
Organism: Mesorhizobium sp. WSM4906; assembly: GCF_029674625.1. Classification (NCBI taxonomy): domain Bacteria; kingdom Pseudomonadati; phylum Pseudomonadota; class Alphaproteobacteria; order Hyphomicrobiales; family Phyllobacteriaceae; genus Mesorhizobium; species Mesorhizobium sp. WSM4906. The sequence continues at coordinate 4,796,926 of NZ_CP121355.1, read as the reverse complement.
CCGTGACCGCATGCCGGTCGCGCGGCAGGACGTCGGCGAAGGCGCCGCGGATCGCGCCGGCGATCAGCTTGTCGCGCACCGGCCTGCCGTTGACATAGGCATATTGCTGCAACGCGTTGGCGCGCGTGTAGGAAGGGATCGAGACGTGGCCGGCAAGATGCACCCCGTCGCGCATGGCATCGATGGCAATGGCATTGTCGGGGAAATCCTTGCCCATCACCTGCGCGACGCGAGCAAGCCGGCCCTCCGGCGTGTCGCTGGTCGCCGGCAATTCGAGCGTCGAACGGTCGGAGCCGGCAAGGGTGAAGCGCACGGCCGGGAAGGCTATCGCGATCCGCCTCACCACATCGCTGGTGGCCGAGCTTTCGGCGCGCTCGCCCTTCATGAATTTGAGCCGTGCCGGCGTGGCGAAGAAGAGGTCGCGCACCTCGACCGTCGTGCCGCGGTTTGCGGCCGCCGGCTTGACGGCAGAAACCCGGCCGCCGTCGATGCCGATCTCGGCCGCGGCGTCGCCGCTTTCCGTGCGCGAGCGGATCGAAAGCCTGGCCACCGAGCCGATCGAGGGCAGCGCCTCGCCGCGAAAACCCAGTGAACGGATGTCGTGGATGTCGTTGGAGAGCTTCGAGGTGCAATGCCGGGCGACCGCCAATGACAGTTCGTTTTCGGGAATGCCCGAGCCGTCGTCGGTGACCCGGATGAGAGAAAGCCCGCCGCCGCCGGTGACGATCTCGACCCTGCTCGCGCCGGCGTCGAGCGCGTTCTCGACCAATTCCTTCACCACGCTCGCCGGGCGCTCGATCACCTCGCCGGCGGCGATCTGGTTGATCATTGTTTCTGAAAGCTGGCGAATGGGCATGCGCCGATTATAGGCGGATTCGAACCGGGTGGGGGAGGGGCTAGTTCACGCCTGCGCCACCAGCCAGTCCCTCACTTTGCGCGCATTGTCGCTGAGCTCGCGGTTCTTCGGCCAGATGACGTGGAAGCCGATGCCGGTCCGCATCACATGGTCGGTCACCGGCACGAGCAGGCCCGACGCCACGAGCCGCTCGACCAGATGCCGCCAGCCGAGCGAAATGCCTTGCCCCTCCATCACCGCCTGGATCACCAGCGCATAGTCGTTGATGCGCAACCCGCGCTCGGCATTGCGCAGGCTGGTTCCGGCAGACGCGAACCATTCGTCCCAGTTCGGGGCCTCGCGATAGGGCTCCTCGAGATGGATGAGCCTGTGCGTTGCCAGTTCCGCGACGGTCTTCGGCATGCCGAATTTGGCGAGATAGCTAGGCCCGGCGACGGGGAAGATCTCTTCGTCGGAGAGCGACAGGGAATGATAGTCCGGCCAGTCGCGGGGCATCCCCCCGCGCACCCCGAGCGGAATGCCCTCGGCGATGATGTCGAGGTCGCGGTCGGCGGTCTGGATGCGCAGGTCGACGCCCGGCAGCTCGTCGCGGAACTGCTGCAGCCGCGGCATCATCCAGAACGAGCCGAAGGCAGTCGAGGCGGCTAAAGTCACGTGCCCGCCGGTCGCCTGCAGCCGAAGATCCTCGGCCGATTTGCGGATATGCGACAGGCCGAGCGAGACGTCGGCGTGGAAGCGCTCGCCGGCCTCCGTCAGCAGCACCTGGCGATGGCGGCGCTGGAAGAGCTTTGCGCCGAGCTGTTCCTCCAGCCCGCGCACCGCATAGGAGACGGCCGCCTGCGTCATGCCGAGCTCGCGCCCGGCCGCGGTGAAGCTGGACAGCCGGCCCGCCGCCTCGAAGACGACGAGGCTGCCGGCGGAAGGGAGGAGGTGGCGTAGGCTTCGCATAAGTGCAGCTTATACAAGAGATCAGGATTTTCCAGCGTCACATCCATATTTCGTCTCGCTAACTTGGGCAGGCGGGAAGAAGGAGGCTCCATGAACGCACTGGCCGCTGAATTGACTGAACCGACCCATCGTCGCGGCGGCGGCCGCCTTGGGCGCAAGGCGCTCAGAAGCGCCCCGGTTGCGTCCTTTCCGACGCTGGTCCGGCAGATCCCCGTCTACGAGATCGTGCCCGACGAGGCGGTGGAACTGATCCACGAAGAGTCGCTCAAGATCCTCGAGGAAGTGGGCTGCGAATTCCGTGACGACGAGGCAATCGCGCTTTGGAAAGCGGCGGGCGCCGACGTCAGGGAAACGCGTGTGCGCATCGACCGCGCGCTGCTGATGGAACTCGTCTCGAAGGTCCCGCCGGAATTCACGCTCAACGCGCGCAATCCCGAGCGCACGGTCCGCGTCGGCGGCAAGAACTCGATCTTCGTGCCGATGTATGGCGCGCCCTATGTGCGCGACCTCGACAACAAGCGGCGCTACGGCACGCTCGCCGACCTCAACAATTTCCACAAGCTCGCCTACATGGCGCCGGCGCTGCATTCGTCGAGCTCGATCATCTGCGAGCCGATGGAGATCCCGGTGCCGAAGCGGCATCTTCACATCATCCATTCGGCGCTCAAGCACTCCGACAAGCCGTTCATGGGCGTCGTGACGTCGAAGGAGAGGGCCGAGGACACCATGGCGATGGCTGCGATCGTCTTCGGCGAGGAGTTCGTGCGCGACAATCCGGTGCTGGTGGCGATCACCAACTGCAATTCGCCGCTGGTGTGGGACGCCACCATGCTCGACGCCATGCGGGTCTATGCCCGCCACAACCAGCCGCTGATCCTGGCGCCCTTCGCGCTCTGCGGCGCCTCGACGTCCGCCTCCGCCGTCGGCGCGGTCGCGCAGGTCAACGCCGAGGCGCTTGCGGGCGTTGCCTTCACCCAGCTCATCCGTCCCGGCTCGCCGCAGATATACGGCCAGTTCATGGTGACGGTCGACATGAAGACCGGCGCCCCGATGGGCGGCACGCCGGAGGCCGCCCAGATGATGTATCTGATGGGCGCGCTGGCCAGGAAGTACAAGCTGCCTTGGCGCACCTCCGGCTTCCATGTCGGCTCCAAGCTCAACGACGCCCAGGCCGGCTATGAGGCGAACATGCTCATGCATGCCGCGATCCTCGCCGGCGCCAACTATATCTGGCACTCGGCCGGCTGGCTCGAAGCAGGCCTCACCTGCGGCTATTCGAAATTCGCCACGGACTGCGAGCAGCTGGTCGGCTGGTACAAATATGCCGGCGGCGTTCCCTTCGACGATTTCAAGGACGCCATGGCCGCGATCCGCGAGGTCGGTCCGCAAGGGCATTTCCTCGGAACCCAGCACACGCTGGAGCATTTCGAGCGCGCCTTCTTCATGCCGAACATCATGGACTTCAATTCCTTCGAGCAGTGGAGCGCCGAAGGCGCCAAGGATCATGACACGCGCGGCCGGGAAAAGGCGCGCGCCATGCTCGCCGACTACCAGGAGCCGAAACTCGACGAGGGCATCGCCGAGGGTCTCGCGGATTTGATCGCGCGGCGTGAGGAAAAGCTGCCGGACAGCATTAGTTGATGCATATCAACGACAGTTGAAACAAACCGGGCGAAGACCTGAAGAAATCAATGGGAGAACGAGAATGACACTTTTCAGAAGCAATGGCGACCGGGTCCCCGCCGCCATCGAGGCGATGGCGGAGGAGGCGCGGGCGGGTCGTGTCGACCGCCGCGAATTCCTGGCGCTGGCGAGCGCTTTCGGCGCATCGACGGCTTTCGCCTATGGCATGATCGGCCTCGCCGCGCCGACAAAGGCCCTGGCAGACGAGCCGAAGAAAGGCGGAACGCTGCATGTCGCGATGTCCGTCAAGGCGCAGAAGGATCCGCGCACCTATGACTGGACGGAGATGGCAAATGTCACCCGCACCTGGCTGGAGCCGCTCGTGCGCTACACGCATCAGTTCACTTTCGAGCCGGTGCTGCTCGAAAGCTGGGACGTCAACGACGATGCCACCGAATACACGCTGCATCTGCGCAAGGGCGTGACCTGGAACAATGGTGATGCCTTCAACGCCGATGACGTGGTCTTCAACCTGAACCGCTGGTGCGAGAAGGGGGCTTCCGGCAATTCCATGGCGGCACGCGTCGGCGCGCTGGTCGATGCCAAGACCGGCAAGGCGAAGGACGGCGCCATCACCAAGGTCGACGACCATACGGTCAAGCTGAAGCTTTCCGAAGCCGATATCGCGATCATACCGGGCTTCACCGACTATCCGGCGCTGATCGTGCATCGCGACTTCGACAAGGATGGCGCCGACCCGATCAAGAAGCCGATCGGTACCGGAGCTTTCGAGCTGGTCTCCTACGCGGTCGGCCAGAAGGCGGTCGTCAAGCGCCGCGAGAACGGCAAGTGGTGGGGTGGCGAAGCGCCGCTCGACGGGGTCGAGTTCATCGATTACGGCACCGACTTCAACGCCACGCTGAATGCCTTCGATTCCGGCGAGATCGACCTCGATTTCGAAACGCCGGCCGACTTCATCGACCCGCTCGACAAGATGGATCTGGTGAAATCAGAGGTCGCAACGGCGACCACGCTCGTCGCCCGCACCAACATCACGCACAAGCCCTACGACGACAAACGGGTGCGCAACGCGCTGCAGATGGCCGTCGACAACAACCAGGTCATGCAGCTCGGCTATAATGGCCGCGGCACGGTCGGCGAGAACCATCATGTCAGCCCGATCCATCCCGAATACTATCCGCTGCCCAAGAAGGAGCGGGACGCGGCCGGGGCCAAGAAGCTGATGGCCGAAGCCGGCCAGGCCGACTTCGAGCACGAGCTGATCACCGTCGAGGACGAGTGGCAGAAGAACACAGGCGACGCGATCGCCGGCCAGTTGCGCGATGCCGGCATCAAGGTGAAGCGCACGGTGCTGCCGGGCTCGACCTTCTGGAACGACTGGACGAAATACCCTTATTCCATGACCATCTGGTACATGCGACCGCTCGGCGTCCAGGTCCTGGCGCTGGGCTACCGCACCGGCGAGGCCTGGAATGAGACGGCTTATTCCAACCCGGATTTCGACGCCAAGCTCAAGGAGGCCTTGTCGCAGATCGACGTCGCCAAGCGCAAGGAGGTGATGAAGGACGTCGAGCAGATCCTGCAGGACTCCGGCGTCATCATCCAGCCGTTCTGGCAGAAGCTCTACTGCCACATGAACAAGAAGGTGAAGAACTACGCCATGCATCAGACCTACGAAATGGACTTCCAGAACGTCTGGCTTGAAGCCTGAGACGGCGGCGCAAGGACTTCATGCGCCGCGAAAAAGCCGATATGCAGGATGCGTGGTGGTGATCCTGCCGCCACGCCGCCGAACATCCGGAGATCCTGCATGAGACCGATAGTGCTGGCCGCCGCCATGTCGATCGCCTTGCCCGCCGCGGCACTTGCCGGGCCGGCGTCCAAGGCCGTGAAGTTCTTCTATGTGCCTGAAGTGAAGTTCGAGGCGGACGCGAAATACCGCGACCGCTTCACCACGCCGGTCACCAAGCTCTTCGAGGCCAACGACAAGGCGCAGAAGGAGAAGCCCGACGAGGTATCCTGCATCGATTTCGACCCGGGCCTCGACGCCCAGGATTTCGATCAGAAGACGGTATCGAAGACGCTTAAGCTTGCCGAGACCGTCAATGGCGACACCGCCGAGGTAACGGCAAACTTCAATCTTTTCCCGGAAGGCGATGACTCCAAACGCGAAATGGTGTGGTCGCTGAAGAAAGTGGACGGCAAGTGGAAGATCGCCGACATCACCTCCAAGACCAGCAGCTGGACGCTCAGCGCGCTGGGATGCGGCGCCTCGACGGAGTGATGCCTTGCTGCGCCGTCTCGTCCTCGCGCTGTCGAGCCTGTCGATGCTGGCCGCGGGGCTGAACGGCGGCGCTTGCGCCCAGGGACTGTTCGGTTCGCCGCCGCCGAACGCGTCCGCGGGCGTTAATGCGCCTGCGGTCGACAAGTCGCCGCCTGCGGTCGACAAGTCGCCGCCGGCACCCGCCGCTCCCATCCTGCCCGGATCGCCAACGGCGGTGGTAAGGCCCTTCTATGAGCATCTCGGGCTGGAATTGGACCCGGCTCAGCGCAAGAACTTCATCGATCCCGCGAAGAGCGTGCTCGACAAGAGCGATGCGCTGCGCGCCTCGGGCCAGGGCGAATGCCTCGATCCCAACATGGCGCTCGACAATGCCGATTACGACAAGCTCGCCATCGACAAGAGCCTGCGCACCATCGAGGCCGTCAATGGCGACGATGCCAAGGTGGTTGTGGCCTTCGTCGTCGAAGGCCACCAGCACCGTCTGGAATGGAAGCTGAAGAAGGTCGGCGGCGACTGGAAGATCTCCGACTTTCTGTCGGTCACCGGCGAATGGGCGCTGAGCCAGTACCAGTGCGAATGACAGTGCTTAAAAATCAGCAACAGCGATCCTTCGCGCCCCCCTCTGTCCTGCCGGACATCTCCCCCACTCGGGGGGAGATCAGATGTCACGCCGGCTTTCGCCAATCTCCGACGGTGCAGGATAGGCGGGGCGCCGAAGCTGCCAATCTCCCCCCTTGTGGGGGAGATGTCCGGTCCACCCTCCGCAGCTGCAGCGCAGCTGCTGCGCAGGACGGGCAGGACAGAGGGGGGCGCTGTCCCGCCAGCCTTTCGCAACAGATTTCAACCGCGCCCGCGATAGGGCGCCACGCCGGTGTCGGGCAGCCAGGCACCTTCGGGCGGCGCGCCGGTCTGCCAGAAGACGTCGATCGGGATGCCGCCGCGCGGGAACCAGTAGCCGCCGACGCGCAGCCACAGCGGCTTGGTCGCCTCGACGATGCGGCGGCCGATCATGACGGTGCATTCCTCGTGGAAGGCGCCGTGATTGCGGAACGAGGTCATGAACAGTTTCAGCGACTTCGATTCCACCAGCGTCTTGTCCGGCGCGTAATCGATGACGATGTGGGCGAAGTCGGGCTGGCCGGTGACCGGACAGAGCGAGGTGAATTCCGGGCAGGTGAAGCGCACGATCGCCGGCGGTCCGTCGCCGCGATTGAACGGCACGGTCTCCAGGACCGCCTGTTCGGGGCTCTGTGGCGTCTCGACGTGCTTGCCGAGCTGGGTGAGGTTTCTTGCATCGGTCATGGGCGGCTCCTTGCTCCCAGCCGCTGGAAGCGCAGTTCAACGGCGACGGGCACGAAACGAAGGTTGAAAGAAGCGTTGCGGTCCTCTCGGGCGCAGCGCGTTTGACCGCTCATTAGCACAATTTGAAACGGCAGGAAGACGATGACCAGCAACGACCCGCTTCTCCAACCTTACCAGCTCAAGCATCTGACGCTGAAGAACCGGGTGATGTCGACCAGCCATGAGCCGGCCTATTCCGAGGACGGCATGCCGAAGGAGCGCTACCGGCTCTACCATGCCGAGAAAGCCAAGGGCGGCATGGCGCTGACCATGACGGCGGGCTCGGCGGTCGTGTCGCGCGACAGCCCGGCCGCCTTCGGCAACCTGCACGTCTATGACGACCGCATCGTGCCGTGGCTGGCAGAGCTGGCGGACGCCTGCCATGAGCATGACTGCAAGGTGATGATCCAGATCACCCACCTTGGCCGCCGCACTGGCTGGAACAAGGCCGACTGGCTTCCGGTGCTTTCGGCCTCGCCGGTGCGCGAGCCGGCGCATCGCGCCTTCCCCAAGACCATCGAGGATTGGGACATCGAGCGCATCGTCGCCGACTATGCTTCCGCCGCGCAGCGCTGCCAGGCCGCCGGCCTCGACGGCATCGAGTTCGAATCCTACGGCCATCTGATGGACGGATTCTGGTCGCCCGCCACCAACCAGCGCGACGACGATTTCGGCGGCTCGCTCGACAACCGGCTGCGCTTCACCAATATGGTGCTGGACGCGGTTCGCGCGGCGGTCGGGGAAAAATTCGTCGTCGGCATCCGCATGGTCGCCGACGAGGATTTCGAAAAGGGCCTGTCGAAGGAGGAGGGCGTCGAGATCGCCCGGCGCATGGCCAATTCCGGCAAGGTCGATTTCCTCAACATCATCCGCGGCTCGATCGAAACCGATGCGGCGCTGACCAAGGTCATCCCTGTGACCGGCATGCGCTCGTCGCCGCATCTCGACTTCGCCGGCGAGGTGAGGGCGGCGACGAAGTTCCCGACTTTCCATGCGGCACGCATTTCCGATGTCGCTACCGCACGCCATGCGATCGCCACCGGCAAGCTCGACATGGTCGGCATGACGCGCGCCCATATCGCCGATCCCTACATCGTCAAGAAGGTGATGGAAGGGCGCGAGCATGAGATCCGCCCTTGCGTCGGTGCAACCTATTGCCTCGACCGCATCTATGAGGGCGGCGAGGCGCTCTGCGTCCACAATGCCGCGACGGGCCGCGAGGCTGATATCCCGCACGTCATCCAAAAGAGCGACGGGCCGAGCAAGCGCGTGGTCGTTGTAGGCGCAGGCGCCGGTGGCCTGGAAGCCGCTCGCGTCGCGGCCGAACGCGGCCATCGGGTGACGGTGCTCGAAGCGTCGAGCCAGGCAGGCGGCCAAGTGCGGCTCGCGACGCAGAACCCACGCCGCAAGGAGTTGATCGGCATCATCGACTGGCGGCTGGCCGAGCTCGACCGGCTCGGCGTCGAAATCCGCTACGATACCTGGGCCGAGAAGGGCGATGTTCTGGCGCTGTCGCCGGATGTGGTGATCGTCGCCACGGGCGGTCTGCCGCAGAACCCGCCGCTGACCGCGGGCGGCGATCTCGTCACCTCGAGCTGGGACATCATGGCCGGCAGCGTCAAGCCGGCCGAGAATGTTCTGCTCTATGACGACAATGGCGGCCATCAGGGCATGGGCGCGGCGGAACTCATTGCCAACAGCGGCTCCAAACTGGAGCTGGTTTCGCCCGAACGCTTCTTCGCGCCGGAAATGGGCGGTCTGAACCACGTGCCCTATATGCGCGCCTTCCACGAGAAAGGCGTCACCGTCACCATCAATACCCGCCTGCGCTCGGTGCGGCGCGAGGGCAATCAGCTCATCGCCGAGCTGGCGTCGGACTTCGCCGACGGCTGGCGCGGCGAGCGGCGCGTCGACCAGGTGGTGGTCGAGCACGGCACGGCGCCGCTCGACGATCTTTACCTTGCGCTGAAGCCGCTGTCGAAGAATGGTGGCGCGGTCGACTACGAGCGGCTGGTGAGCGGCGGCGACATCTTTCCGGCGCGCAATCCGGAGGGCGGCTTCGTCCTGTTCCGCATCGGCGACGCGGTCGCCTCGCGCAACATTCACGCCGCCATCTATGACGGCATCAGGTTCGGGATCCGGATCTGAAGCGTGGAGCATGATCCCGAACCGAAGATCAGCGAAGCAAAAGTGGAAACCGGTTTTCGCTGCGCTGACCTTTGGTGCGGAAAAGATCATGATCAAACAAAAAGATGGAGCCGCATTCCGATAAGATCGGAATGGAGCTCCATCGGTGGCGCGCAACCGGCCTTAGCAAGGAGAGCCACCTGCCGCTTCGATCGGTTGCGCGCCGCGCATGGCGCCGGCCTGGTGCCGGCGACGTGCGATTTCTCAAAACATCCTGGCGGTCGCCATGCACAGCACGGTGATGACCAGCAGCCCGCCGGCGATGCGCTCGCCCCTCGTCATCTTCGCGCGCAGTTGGGTTTGCGTTGCCCCATCGGCGGCGGCCAATTGCCTGCTGGCGGAGGCCACAACGGCGCCCTGCACGCCCGCGGCGATCAGCGCCGTCGCGATACCCAGCGCGAGCACCATCTCCATCGAGCCGAAAACACCCTGATGAAAGAAATACCAGAGCAGCAGGCCGGTCAGAAACACCAGGCCGGAGGCGCCGAGCTGCGGCCGGATGAAGTGCTCCGCCTTGATCTCCGGATCGCGCGCAACCGCGATGGTCGTGCCGGCCCAGAAGACGCCGGCCATGACATGCAGGCCGATCACGACGATGTAGACATATTGCATGACCGCATTCCTCTCTTCCGCCCGCCGCCGCGCGTCGCAGCATGATGCGACGTCATCAATAAGACAAAGTTAGATATCTAACGGTTAGATGTCAATGCATGGCATATTGTTTCGTCCAGCAACTGCTTGTTCTAGTGTCCGGCCATGACGCCGTTTGATCGCCCGCCAGTCGGCATGAACCTCGCCCGCACCGCCAAGGTGGTCGCGCAAGCCTTCGACGCTGCCCTGGTGGAGGCCGGCGGCACGCTGCCGGTCTGGCTGACCTTGCTCTCGGTCAAGTCGAAGGAACTTGCCAACCAGCGCGAGCTTGCCGGTATGATCGGCATCCAGGGCGCGACGCTGACCCATCATCTCAACGCCATGGAGGCGCAAGGGTTGCTGACGCGCCGCCGCGATCCGGAAAACCGCAGGGTGCATCAGGTGGCGCTGACCGAGGCCGGCGAGGCGCTGTTCGAAAGGCTGCGCAAGGCCGCGCTTGACTTCGACAAGCGGCTGCGGACCGGATTACCGGACGAACGGCTGGCGGAGTTCGCGCAGGTGCTTGCGGCGCTGCGGGCCAATGCCGGCGGTTAACCGGCTCAATCGTAGGTGGGAATGGCGCCAAAGGCGTAGCGGCGCAGCTTGAGCGCCGCAATCAGTGCCGTGAGCTTCGCCTTGCCGTCGAAGGCGTCCTGGAACATCTCGTCATGCATCAGAAGGATCAGCCTGCCCGGCTTGGCGAAATGGCCGTAGCCGAACAGATGGTCGATCTCGCTCACCAGATGGTCGACGCTCTGCACCGGCTTGCCGCTGTCCTCATGCACCCATTCATGATCCCAGCCGTAGAGCCAGAATCCCGACGCGGCGACGAACTCGTAGTCCGGGTCCTCGCGGCCGGCCTGCGCCAGCCCAAGCGAGTTGTCGTCCTTCGACATCGACGGCAGCCGGAACACGTCGCGCCCCGGCAGCCGCGCATGCACGGCGGGCTTAAGGCCGAGCACGGCGTTCGCCCTCAGCATATCGGCAACCACGCCTTCGGTGTCGCCGTAGAAATGCCGGTAGTGGTTGTAGGCATGGCTGTAGCTGTGATTGCCGATCGTCACCAGCGGCATCGACTTCGCCCGCTGCAGCAGCGCCCGGTTGGCCGCATTGGCCTCGGCATGCATGCCGACCATGAACAATGTTGCCGGCACCTGCTCGGCCTGCAGCACGTCGAGGATATTGGCTGTGCCGGCGAGCGGACCGTCGTCGAAGGTGAGATAGATGGTCCGGTCGGCGGCAAGCGCTGGAGACGCCACGAGCAACAGCGTCTGTAGAAGGAGTCGAAGCAGCGGCATCCGCAAGTTCCGGTTGCAATCGCGACAGGCCGCCATGCCTGTCCGCGCTTGTCAAGCTTGCCGGCCGATCGCGCTATGCGAGGCTGCCCCGCAGCACCTTCAGCCTCGCCTTCTTGGGGCTGCGCGCCGTCAGCCATTCGCGCGCCTTGTCCTGCGGCATCGGGAAGGCGATCGAATAGCCCTGCACCTGGTCGCAGCCGATCGCCATCAGCGAGTCGAGCTCGGCCTCGGTTTCCGCGCCCTCGGCAACGATCGAGATGCCGAGCCCGCGGGCAAGCTCGGTGATGGCGCGTACGATCTTGGTGTTGTCGCCGTTCTCGTTGATGTTCTGGACGAAGCGGCGGTCGATCTTCAGCCGGTCGATCTCGTTCGGATTGACGTGGCTGAGCGATGCGTAGCCGGTGCCGAAATCGTCGAGCTCGAGGTGGACGCCGGCGGCGCGGATGTGCCTGAGCTTGGCGGCGATGCCGGTCTTCTCGTCGTCGAGGATGACGGATTCGACGATTTCCAGCGACAGCTTCTGCGGCGCGAGCCCGGCCCGCTCAAGCGTCGAGAACAGGAACGTGTCGAAATCCGTCTCGCGCAGCTCGGTGCCCGAGACATTGACGGCGATGCGCCCGAAATCGATGCCGGCGCGGTCCCATTCGGCCGCCTCGTTGATCGCCTTGGTGATGACGATGCGGCCGATGTCCGGCATGAAGCCGCATTTCTCCGCCACGGGAATGAATTCGCCGGGCGAAATCATGCCGCGCGTGGCGTGCTTCCAGCGCACCAGCGCCTCGATGCCGCTGATCTTGCCGCTGGTGAGCGACACCTGCGGCTGGAAATAGACCTCGAAGGTCTTTTCCGCGATCGCGATGCGGATGTCCTGTTCGAGCTGCTTGCGGTAGTCGAGTTCGCGCCGAAGCTCCTCGGAGAAGAAGGAGAAGCTTCCGCCGCCGAGCTTCTTGGCCGAATAGAGCGCGAGATCGGCATGGACGAGCAGATCCTGCGCGCTGTCGGCGTCGACCGGATAGACGGCGATGCCGGCACTGGCGCCGGGCATGATGGTCGTGCCCTGGAAGGTGATCGGCTCGTTGATTTCGCCGAGGATGCGCTTGGCCAGCGCGTGGATGTCCTCTGTGGAGCCGGCGCCGTTGAGGATCATCACGAACTCGTCGCCGCCAAGGCGGGCGCAAAGATCCGACGCGCGGCAGGAATCGCGCATGCGCTGGGCGGTGACGACAAGCACATAGTCGCCGGCTGCGTGCCCCAGCGTGTCGTTGATCTGCTTGAAGCGGTCGAGGTCGAACTGGATCACCGCCAGCCGCTCGCGGCGCCGGTGCGCTCCCTTGATCAGCGTGTCGAAATGATCGGTGAGAAAGGTGCGGTTGTGCAGGCCGGTCAAGCCGTCATGCACGGCGATGAAGGCCATGGAATTGCGGGCATCGACCAGCTCATGCGTCTTGCGCAGGATGGCCTTCGACATCGGCCGGAAGATGAACAGCGCCACCAGCACGATGACGCCGATGGTGGCGAAGAACAGCGTGCGGTGCAGGTCGAGCATGTTGCCCGACCGCTCGTCGGCAAAGGCGCTGATACGCTGGCCGAGCGCAGCATAGCCGGACAGTGTCGCATTGGCGACCGAGGCATCGAGGCCGGCGCGTTCGCCGCCGGCCTTGTAGCCGTCGCTTTTCATGCCGAGCTGGGATTCGAAGGACGATACCAGCCTGTCGCCGTTGGCGACGAGGCCGACCGAGAAATAATCGAGGTGGAACGGCTTGCTGAACAGCACGTATTCGATCGATTTCGGATCGTTGCGGGCCGGCGACAGCGGATCGGCGCCGGTCTCCTTGAGCAGCCGGTCGTAGTTGGTCTCGAACTCGCCCGTTGCCTGCTTGAGCGCCGTGACCAGCGCCGGCTGCTTGTCGCGCGAGGCGGCGCCGGTGGCGCTGGCCAGGAAGACGATGCGCTGCGACAGCGCCTTCTGCGTGGAAACGATATCGAGCAGCGCATCATTGTGCCGCTGCTGTGCCATCAGCTGCTGCAGGAGAATGAAGGAGGCCATCACCATGGCGGCAATGATGGTGAGCGCCAGCCAGTAACCGGTCTTGATGAGCAGAATCAGCTTGCGCGAAACGCTCTGCACTGGCTGCTGCGACATAACTCGGTGACCCCTCCGGTCGACGGATTCCTGCCATGGATTCGTGGCGGGAAGACCCTTGACCTGAAAGGGTTAACAGCTTGGCAAGCGGGCGCGGCGCCGGGCCCGGCCGCGCGACAAAGCTCGCAAAATGGTTATCACGTCCTTTCGGGCATCGCCGACATTTGAATGCATCCTCGTTCCGATGCGGTGAGGGGATTGCGGCGCGTCTTTCGCAGCGCCACCGAAGCGGTCGTTTTTGCGATGGATTTTTCTTGCCCGCGGCGCGACAGTCCGCGTCAAACGAACAGGGCCAGACAATGAGCGCAGCGTTCCTCTCCCACATCGACAACGAGCTTCAGGGCCTGAAATCGGCCGGACTCTACAAGTCCGAGCGGGTCATCTCCTCGATGCAGTCGGCCGAGATCGAGGTAGCCGGCCAGAAGGTGCTGAATTTCTGCGCCAACAATTATCTGGGCCTCGCCGACAGCCCCGAATTGCGCGAGGCCGCGAAACAGGCGCTCGACCGCTACGGCTACGGCATGGCCTCGGTGCGCTTCATCTGCGGCACGCAGGAAGAGCACAAGCAGCTCGAAGCAACGATCTCGTCCTTCCTCGGCATGGAGGACACCATCCTCTACGGCTCCTGCTTCGACGCCAATGGCGGCCTGTTCGAGACGCTGCTCGGCGAGGAGGACGCCGTCATCTCGGACGCGCTGAACCACGCCTCCATTATCGATGGCGTCCGGCTCTCCAAGGCAAAGCGCTTCCGCTACGCCAACAACGACATGGCCGATCTCGAGGCGCGGCTGAAGGAGGCGAAGGACTGCCGGTTCCGCCTGATCGCCACCGACGGCGTCTTCTCGATGGACGGCATTATCGCCAACCTCCAGGGGGTGTGCGATCTCGCCGAGAAATACGATGCCATGGTCATGGTCGACGACAGCCATGCGGTCGGCTTCGTCGGCAAGAACGGCCGCGGCTCGGCCGAGCATTGCGGTGTCGAGGGCAGGGTGGACATCATCACCGGCACGCTCGGCAAGGCGCTCGGCGGCGCGTCGGGTGGCTACACGTCGGGAAAAAGCCAAGTGGTCGACTGGCTGCGCCAGCGCTCGCGGCCCTACCTCTTCTCCAACACGCTGATGCCGGCAATCGCCGGCGCCTCGCTGAAAGTCTTCGAGCTGATCCGCAATGGCGGTGCGCTGCGCGAGCGCCTATATGCCAATGCGCAACGCTTCCGCTCTCAAATGGGTAAGCACGGCTTTACACTTGCCGGGGCGGATCACCCGATCATCCCGGTGATGCTGGGCGACGCCGCACTTGCGCAGGAGATGGCGCAGCGCATGCTGAAGCGCGGCATCTATGTCATCGGCTTCTCCTTCCCGGTGGTGCCCAAGGGCCAGGCGCGTATCCGCACGCAGATGTCGGCAGCCCACTCCAGCGCCGATATCGATCGGGCGGTCGAGGCGTTCGGCGAGGTCGGGCGCGAGCTCGGCATAGTTAAATAATCGCGAATGTTCATGCTCTACGGCGCCCCCCTCTGTCCTGCCGGACATCTCCCCCACTTGGGGGGAGATTGGCAGTTTCGGCGCGGCGTCTATCTTGCGACGTTAGCGATTGGCGAAGGCAAACGCGATGATCGATCTCCGCCCTTGTGGGGGAGATGTCCGGCAGGACAGAGGGGGGCGCGACAGAACGCAAGCCTCCGAAACACTGGGAGAACCTGATGTCCAACATGATGAAGGCGCTGGTGAAGGCCAAGGCCGAGCCGGGCATCTGGATGGAACAGGTGCCGGTGCCGGAGGTCGGCCCGAACGACGTGCTGATCAAGGTGAAAAAGACCGCGATCTGCGGCACCGACGTCCACATCTACAATTGGGACCAGTGGGCGCAGAAAACCGTGCCGGTGCCGATGGTTACCGGCCACGAATTCGTCGGCACGGTCGCCGATTACGGCGCGGCGGTCACCGAGTACAAGGTCGGCCAGCGCGTCTCCGGCGAGGGCCACATCGTCTGCGGCCACTGCCGCAACTGCCGCGCCGGGCGAGGGCATCTCTGCCGCAACACGCTTGGCGTCGGCGTCAACCGGCCCGGCGCCTTCGGCGAGTACATGGTGATCCCGCAGCACAATGTCGTGCCGATCCCCGACGACGTGCCCGACGAGATCGCCGCCATCTTCGATCCGTTGGGCAATGCGGTCCACACCGCCTTGTCCTTCGATCTGGTGGGAGAGGACGTGCTGGTCACCGGCGCCGGCCCGATCGGCATCATGGGCGCGCTGGTGGCTCAGTGCGTCGGCGCCAGAAAGGTCGTCATCACCGACATCAATCCGGTCCGGCTGGATCTGGCGCGCAAGCTCGGCGTCCAGCATGTCGTCGACGCCTCGAAGGAGAAGCTGCGCGACGTCATGCCATCGATCGGCATGACCGAGGGTTTCGACGTCGGGCTGGAGATGTCGGGCGCGGCGCCGGCCTTCCGCGACATGATCGACACCATGAACAACGGCGGCAAGATCGCGATCCTCGGGATAGCGCCCACCGGCTTCGAGATCGACTGGAACAAGGTCATTTTCAAAATGCTGCATTTGAAGGGCATCTACGGGCGCGAGATGTTCGAGACCTGGTACAAGATGATCGCTCTGGTGCAGGGGCCGCTGGATGTTTCGGGGCTCATTACGCACCGGATAGGCATCGATGATTTCCAGGTCGGGTTCGATGCGATGCGGAGCGGGAGTTCGGGCAAGGTGGTGATGGATTGGTAGGCCGCCTTACCGCAGAATTCTGTTTGTCATCAGCCATTTCACGGAGCGGGGCCACGCGTAGTTCGCACCCATGCGAAGATCGGTGAAGCCCTGTGAGACAGGTTTCCCGGTCTCGGCGTCGAGGATGCGGATGAACATGGTATGTTCTGTTCGGTTGACGCGTGTCACGACACCAAGCAACGCCAGAGATGCGCCGTGTTCTCTCGCGATTTTGCCTTCGCAGCCGCCGCAATTGCGCAGTCCGTGCGGCGCAGCTGGCTGTTCATTCCGGGCTGGTTGGTCGATTACCGCAAAACGCCCGGATTTAGAGAGCATGTCCTTCGCGACTTGTGCCGACTCGGACAGATAGCGCCTGTCGTGTTCATCCGGAGGAATTATCCCCGCCCCGGCGCTCTTGTCTTCCAGTTCAAAAGGAAACACCTCGATTGACGGCTGCTTTGCCTGCTGGGCATGTGCGGATACGCCAGCAAGCAACGTCGTCAGGAGAGTCAATGTGCGAATGCGCATGATAAGTCCTCCCTTCGATGCAGTCCTCCCGCCGATGCTGCGGCAACTATAGTCGGCTTGACCGCCAAAATCACGCTCAGCAGGAAATCCCGAGCTGGGACCGAGGCTTGTTTCACACGGCCTTGGTCGTTCAGGATGAGCGAGCCTTAACTCGGCTGTTGCCCGGGGTCAGACTGGCTTCGAGCGCGGCCAGCCCGTCTGCGATCGCCGCCCGCTCTTCCACACCAAGTCTCGCCAGCAACTCTCTTTCAAACGCCTTCGCCAGTGGCACCATCTCGCGATAGGCGGCGAGCCCCGCCTTGGTCAGCGTCAGGTGCTCGAGGCGGCGGTCGTTCTCGTCGGGCGCGCGCGTCAACCATCGCCGCCGTTCGAGCTCGGCCACTGCCCTCGACACCTTGGTTTTGTGCATCGCCGACTGTTCGCCGAGCTCCGTCGCCGTCATCGTCCCGCGCTGGCCGAGGCCCGACAGCGTGCGCCATTCCGGCCGCGTCAAGCCGTGGCGTTCCTTGTAGACGCGCGAGAACTCGCGGCTGACGGTGTCGGCCAGCCGGTAGAGCCGGTACGGCAGGAAGCTTTCGAGCTCGAGGACTTCCGGTTCCATCAAAACCACCATCGATGCGGCCTTCGGCGTTGATAGTTACATTTTCAATGGTTACAAATGAAACCAGTTTGGTCAACATCCGCGAAGCCGCATGGATGATGCGGCTGGCGGACAATCCGCGAGGAGGAAGCGATGGCCTTTTCCTACATGCCGGGTTTTGGCAACGATTTCGAGACCGAGACGCTGCCAGGCTCGCTGCCGCAGGGTCGCAACTCGCCGCAGCGGCCGGCCTACGGCCTCTACGCCGAGCAGCTTTCGGGCTCGCCCTTCACCGCGCCGCGCGGCACCAATGAGCGCTCCTGGCTCTATCGCATCCGCCCGAGCGTCCGGCACACCGGCCGCTTCAAGGGCATGAGCTTCCCTCTATGGAAGACCGCGCCCAACATCGGCGACCATGAGCTGGCGCTCGGCCAGTATCGCTGGAACCCGGTGCCGATGCCCGCCGAGCCGACCGATTTCATCTCAGGCATGCGCACCATGACCACGGCCGGCGACGCGGTCGGCCAGTCCGGTATGGCGGCGCATGTCTATGTCGCCAACCGCTCGATGGTCGACGACCATTTCTTCAACGCCGACGGCGAGCTCATGATCGTGCCGCAGGTCGGCGCGCTGCGCCTCGTCACCGAGATGGGCGTCATCGAGCTTCGCCCCGGCGAGATCGCCGTGCTGCCGCGCGGCCTCGTCTTCAAGGTCGAGCTCGCCGACAAGGAGGCGCGCGGCTATGTCTGCGAGAACTACGGCGCGAAGTTCACCATGCCCGATCGTGGCCCGATCGGCGCCAATTGCCTCGCCAACCCGCGCGACTTCAAGACGCCCTGCGCCTGGTTCGAAGAGAAGGAGACGCCCTGCCGGCTGATCGTCAAATGGTGCGGCTCCTTCCATGTCACAGAACTCGGCCACTCGCCGCTCGACGTGGTCGCCTGGCATGGCAACTACGCGCCCTACAAATATGATCTCGCAACCTTTTCGCCGGTCGGCGCCATCCTGTTCGACCATCCCGATCCGTCGATCTTCACCGTGCTGACCGCGCCGAGCGGCGAGGAGGGCACGGCCAATGTCGACTTCGTCATCTTCCCGCCGCGCTGGCTGGTGGCGGAAAACACTTTCCGCCCGCCCTGGTACCACCGCAACATCATGAGCGAGTTCATGGGCCTGATCCACGGCCAGTACGACGCCAAGGAAGAGGGTTTTGTCCCCGGCGGCATCAGCCTGCACAACCAGATGCTGGCGCATGGGCCGGACGCGTCAGGTTTTGAGAAAGCCACCCGCGCCGACTTGAAACCGGTCAAGCTCGACAACACCATGGCCTTCATGTTCGAGACGCGTTTTCCCCAGATGCTGACCCGCTATGCCGCCGAGCTCGACACCTTGCAGGAGAACTACATCGACTGCTGGGCCGAGCTGAAGAAGCGTTTCAACGGCACGCCCGAGGGCGACTGGTCTTGAGCGCCGGGGAGACGTCGGAGCGCCTCGTCCTTCTCGGCTCCAAGGGCGGCCCGGCCTTGCGGCCGGGCGGTCCCTGGCCGAGCTCGTCATTGATCGAGATCGGCGGGCGAGTAATCGTCGTCGACTGCGGGCTGGGCGTCACGCGCGCCTTGACCGATGCAGGCGTCAGCCTGAAGACACTCGACCTGGTCTTCATCACGCATCTCCATTCCGATCACGTGCTGGAACTCGGGCCGTTGATCCACACCGCCTGGACGGCTGGGCTGGCAACGCCGGTGATTGTCTACGGGCCGCCGGGCACCGCCAATTGCTGGCGGCATTTCTGCCAGGCGATGGAGTTCGACATCGAAATCCGCATCGTCGACGAAGGCCGGCCGGACATCCGCGAACTGGTCTCGGTCGAGGAGTTCGGCGAAGGGCTGGTGCTGGAGGAGCGTGGTCTGATGGTGGCGGCGCTCCGCGTAGACCATCCGCCGGTGACCGACTGCTTTGCGCTGCGCTTTGAGCATGGCGGCAGAAGCGTCGTGTTCTCGGCCGACACGGCGTTCTTCCCACCGCTGGCCGAGTTTGCGCGCGACGCCGACATTCTCGTCCATGAAGCCATGCTGGAAGCGGGCGTCGAGAGGCTGGTCGCCAGGACCAGCAACGGCGCGCGGCTGCGCGAGCATCTGTTCGCCAGCCACAGCTTAGCCGAAGAGGCAGGAAGCATCGCCACTGATGCCGGCGTGAAGCAGCTGGTACTCAACCATCTCATTCCAGCCGACGATCCTTTGATCGGCGAAGCCGACTGGACCGCTGCTGTCAGGAAAACATGGGCCGGTGACTTGACGATCGCCCGCGACGGCCTTGTTGTACGGCTAAGCGGCGACCAGGCCGCGCCAAGAGAGGAAACCGCATGAAGCTTGCTACATTGAAGAACGGGACGCGCGACGGAAAGCTGGTCGTGGTCTCGCGCGACCTGACGCGGTTCACCGATGCTTCCTTCCTGGTGCCGACCCTGCAGGCGGCGCTCGACGACTGGCGGCGGATTGCGCCGCATCTGGCGGCCATGGCGGAATCGCTGGAGAGCAACGCGGTGCCCTCGGCGCGCTTCCATGAGCATGACGCGCATTCGCCGCTGCCGCGCGCCTATCAGTGGGCGGACGGCTCGGCCTATGTGAACCATGTCGAGCTGGTGCGGAAGGCGCGCGGCGCCGAGATGCCGGCGAGCTTCTGGACCGATCCGCTGATCTACCAGGGCGGTTCCGATTCCTTCATTGCGCCGCGCGATCCGATCCGCATGGCGGACGAGGCCTTCGGCATCGACATGGAGGCGGAGGTCGCCGTCGTCGTCGACGACGTGCCGATGGGCGCCGGGCTGGCCGAGGCGAGGGACGCGATCCGCCTCGTCATGCTGGTCAACGACGTGACGCTGCGCGCCATCACCGGGCCGGAGCTCGCAAAAGGGTTCGGCTTCTTCCAGTCGAAACCGTCGTCGGCTTTCTCGCCGGTCGCGGTCACGCCGGATGAACTGGGCGAGGCCTGGGACGGCGGCAAGGTCAACCTTGCGTTGCTGGTCGACCTCAACGGCAAGCCGTTCGGCCGCGCCAATGCCGGCATCGACATGACCTTCGACTTCCCGGCGCTGATCGTGCATGCGGCAAAAACGCGGCCGCTTGCCGCCGGCACCATCATCGGTTCGGGCACCGTTTCCAACAAACTGGATGGCGGGCCGGGCAAGCCGATTTCGGCCGGCGGCGCCGGCTATTCCTGCATTGCCGAGCTGCGCATGATCGAGACCATCGAGACCGGCGAACCGAAGACGCCTTTCCTGCGTTTCGGCGACACGGTGCGCATCGAGATGAAGGACAGGGCCGGCCATTCGATCTTCGGCGCGATCGAACAGAAGGTCGAGAAATACGAGGGGGAGAAAGGAACCTGAAAAGGTGACCCTGATCGAGCACCTGCGCCGCATGGCGGGCAACAATCTGTGGTCGAACGACCGGCTCTACCGCGCCGTGCTGGCGCTCCAGCCCGGCGAGTTCGAGGCCAGGCGCACCAGCTTCTTCCCCTCGATCAAGGAGACGCTCAACCACGTCATCGCGGTCGATCGTCTCTATCTCGATTTCCTGACCGATGGCGGCCTCGGCGCCGCGGCCTACGACACCTTCGTCCCGTTCGACGATGTGGCGAGCCTCGCGGCGGCACAGGCTGATTTCGATCGCAAGCTGATTGCCTTCTGCGATCGTCTGTCCGAAGCCGATCTCGACCGCCGTGTCATCACCGACAGGCGTGAGGACGGCATGATCCCCGAACGCATCGGCGACATCCTCGCCCATGTCTTCCTGCACGACATCCATCATCGCGGCCAGGTGCATGCCATGCTTTCGGGCACCTCGGTGGCGCCGCCACAATTGGATGAATTCCTGCTCGATTACGACATCAAGCTGAGGAAGGACGAGGTCGAACGGCTGGGGTTGTGAACGAGCGAGTATGCCCTCGAGAATTATCGTAGTTACGAAAATTGTTGACTTAATTATTGTAGGTACATAAATTCCGATGAAGATCGTTTGGGATGAACCGAAACGGTTGGCTAACATCGACAAACACGGCTTGGATTTCGCGGCGTTGGACGAGGAGTTTTTCCTTGCGTCGACGATCCGGGCGGCCAAGGCCGGTCGGTTCATGGCGATTGGTTGGATAGTCGGCGGCGTTGTTGCAGTGGTCTTTGCCCGACTTGGCTCCGAGGGCATTTCGATCATTTCGATGCGGCCGGCCAACCAGGCGGAAAGGAGATTGTTCGATGGCAAAGTCTAAGCTACGCATCAAGAAGCCCGACAAGGAATTCGAGTCAGGCAAGGGCTTCACCAGGGAAGACTGGGATGCGGTTTCAGACAATCCCGAATGGACCGAGGAGGACTTTCGGAATGCTCGTCCCTTCGCCGAGGTGTTTCCGGATCTTGCCGACAGCATTCGCCGTTCGCGCGGCCGGCCGGCGCTCGACAATCCGAAGAAACAAGTGACGCTGCGTCTCGATAGCGACGTCATCGCCCGCTTCCGCGCCGGCGGACCCGGCTGGCAGAGCCGCATCAACGACATTTTGCGGAAAGCCGCCGGCCTTTGATCGCATGGCGGTCAGGCCAGCGCGACCTCATATCGGGCAAAATGCGGGTCTGATGTCAGGATAGTCAGGTTTTCTATTTGCGCCTGCGCGATCAGCAACCGGTCGAACGGATCGCCATGGTGAGGAGGCAGATCGCCGACCGCGTGGGCGTGCTGAAGAGTCACGGTGAGCGGCTGAAATCGCATTCTTGGAAGCAATGCTGGCAGATCGTCTGGCGCATGAAGCTTTCGGATTGATCGTTTGATCGAAATTTCCCAAACACTTGCCGCGCTCGCGAAAACCACCGCGTCCGATTCCAAGATTGCGCGGTGGTGATCGCTGAGACGTCGATCATCCGAAATCGACCAGAGAATAATGTGGGTGTCGGCGAGAAACGGGCCGGTCGTCATTTCACGTACTGGTCCCATCCAGGACCGAGTTCGTCAAAATCGTCCGCGATCCAGATCTTGCCCTTTAAGGCTCCGATACGTGGCAGTGGTTCCACCACTGCCGGAGGTACGATACGCGCGGCAACCTTCCCATGGCGCGTAAGCACGATCTCTTCACCGGCTTCCGCGCGGCTTACAAGTTCCGACAATTTGGCCTTGGCCTCGGCAATGGAAACATTCATGGGCTCGATCCTTTATGACCATAATTTAGGTCATAATTGATCGAGCCGCAAGATATCCAGATCGGCTGGCTACGCCGCCTTGCCGTCCAGCTTGATCACACCGCGCTTGATCTGGTCCTGCTCGATCGACTCGAACAGCGCCCGGAAATTGCCTTCGCCAAAGCCTTCGTCGCCCTTCCTCTGGATGAACTCGAAGAAGATCGGGCCGATCACGGTTTTGGAGAAGATCTGCAGCAGGATCTTGGTCATGCCGCCGTCGACGACGCCTTCGCCGTCGATCAGGATGCCGTGCTTCTTCATCCGTTCGATCGGCTCGTCATGGCCGTGCACGCGCTCGTGCGACATCTCGTAATAGGTGTCGGGCGGGCCGGGCATGAATTTCAGCCCATTGGCGGCGAGCTTGTCGGTGGCATTGTAGATCGCATCGGTGCCGACGGCGATATGCTGAATACCTTCGCCATTGTACTTCTTCAGGTATTCGGCGATCTGGCTGGTCTCGTCCTTGGATTCGTTGAGCGGAATGCGGATCTTGCCGCAGGGCGAGGTGATGGCGCGGCTGACCAGCCCGGTGATCCGGCCGTCGATGTCGAAGAAGTGGATCTGCTTGAAGCCGAACAGGTCGCGGTAGAAGTCCCACCACTTGTCCATGTTGCCGCGATAGACATTGTGGGTGAGGTGGTCGAGATAATAGAAGCCGACGCCTTCGGGCTTCGGGTCGCGCTCGCCAAGCCACTCGAACTCGGCGTCATAGGCCGAGCCCTTCTCGCCATAAGCCTCGATGAAATAGAGCAGCGAACCGCCGATGCCGACGATGGCCGGCACGTCGAGCGCCTTGTCGGTGCCCTCGTAAGGTGTCGCGCCTTTCGACACGGCATGGTCGAAGGCGTGCTTGGCATCGACCACGCGCCAGGCCATCGAGGCGGCGCAGGGGCCGTGCTTATCGACGAACTTCATCGCATGCGAGCCGGGCTCGGCATTGACGACATAATTGATGTCGCCCTGGCGCCAGACGGTGATGTCCTTGGTGCGGTGCTTGGCCACCGCGACATAGCCCATGCGGGTGAAGAGCTCGGCGAGTTTTGCCGGCTCCGGATGCGCGAACTCGACGAACTCGAAGCCGTCGGTGCCGGCGGGATTTTGCTTGCTGATCTTGGCGGGCGGTGCGTCATGCGGGAAGGGACCCATGGCAATTCTCCAAGGCTGTTGCGGCCGACCAATTTTCATCCTCATCCATTTTAGCGCGAAGCGGTCGCACAGTGCTTGCATTCAACCGCTTGAAATGCTCGAATTATGCGCAAGTCATGCACATTTTTAGGAAAATCCATGGATGACGCGCGTCTTGATCAGTTTGACCGCAAGATACTGGCGCTTCTGCAGGGCGATGCACGGCTCACCAACAACGACCTGTCGGAGCGCGTGAACCTGTCGGCCTCGCAATGCTCGCGCCGCCGCCAGCGGCTGGAGGAGGATGGCTACATCAGAGGTTACCGCGCCGTGCTCGACCGCGATCGTCTCGGCTTTTCGCTGGTCAATGTGATCTCGGTGACCCTGGCCACCCATAACCGCGATAATGCCCGCCGCTTCGGTGAGTTGGTGGCGCGGCTGCCCGAGGTGCAGGAGGCGCATGCGCTGACCGGCGAGATGGACTACATTTTGAAGGTGGTGACGCCCGATCTCAAATCACTGTCGGAGTTCGTCAACGGTGTGCTGCTGCCGCATGAATCGGTGCAGCATGTGAAGACGGCGATCGTGCTGGAGACGCTGAAGGAGACCGGCGCGCTGCCGATTTAGTTTTCGCTGATTTATGGATACGTCGGCGGGACAGCGCCCCCTCTGTCCTGCCGGACATCTCCCCCACAACGGGGAGATCAGACGTCACGCTGGCTTTCGCCAATCTCAGACGGTGCAGGGCGAGCGAGGCGCCGGAGTTGCCGATCTCCCCCCAAGCGGGGGAGATGGCCGCCAGGCCAGAGGGAGGGCGCGAAGGATCGCCAACCTGCGGAATTGGCTTATCGGGAAGCCTTCAACCCCGCTGCTGCTGGATCAGCCCATAGAGGTTGGTGCAGCGCGCGCCTGAACGGCAATAGGCAAACACGGGGCCTTCGAGCTCGTCGAGCGCCTCGGCCTGATCCTCGACATTGTCGATGGTGATCTGGCCGCTGATGACGGGGATGTAGCGGAAGGCAAGGCCGGCGGCTTCAGCCGCCGCCTTGATGCTGTCGGCCGAAGGCTGGCCCGGCTGCTCGTTGTCCGGCCGGTTGCAGATCACGCTTCTGAAGCCGGCGTCCTTGATGGCGGCGATATCCTCGGGCTGGATCTGGCCGGAGACCGAATAGTCGTCACTGATCTGGCGGTATTCCATCGTCTTGTCCTCGCAATCTTTGGCCGCAGTCATGCCACCCTGGGACAAGGGCGGCAATCCGTGCCAGCGGATTTCTCTGCCAAATAGAGAGTGCGAGCCGGAAAATCCAACCAGGCCGCTCCCGGCCCGGTTGGATCCTAGACAGCTCAGCTGCCGAGGATGGCGCCTTTGATCTGTGTAATGTTGTTGTGCATCATGTCGATATAGGTCGCTGCCGGGCCGTTGGGCTGCGACAGCGCGTCGGAATAGAGCGTGCCGCCGACCTTGATGCCGGTCTCGCCGGCGATCTGCTCGATCAGCCGCGGATTGGTGATGTTCTCGATGAAGATTGCCGCCGCCTTGTCCTGCTTGATCTGCTCGACCAGCTTGGCGACGTCGGCGGCCGACGGTTCGGAATCGGTCGAGATTCCCTGCGGCGCCAGGAAGGTCAGGCCATATTCGTGCTCGAAATAGCCGAAGGCGTCGTGCGAGGTGATGACCACGCGCTTCGCTTCCGGGATCGACTGGATCGCCGCCTTCACTTCGGCCTCCAGGGCATCGAGCTTGGTGGTATAGCCGGCCGCATTGGCCTTGTAGCTGTCGCAACCCTCGCTATCCGCTGTGCAAAAGGCATCGGCGATATTCTTCACATAGATCTTGGCATTGTCGATCGACTGGAAGGCGTGCGGGTCGGTAACCGTCTTGCCGCCGCCGGTGCCGGCTCCTTCGGCAGCGTCCGCATCGGCGAATTCCGGCTTGAAGTCGATCGGCGTGATACCCTTGGTCAAGGTGACGATCGAAGCCTTGGTGGCGCTGGCGTCGACCAGCCGCTGCAGGAAACCTTCGAAATGCAGGCCGTTGACCAGCACGACATCGGCCTTCGCCATCGCCACTGCATCGGCCGGGCTCGGCTCGTAGACATGCGCGTCGCCGTCCGGCCCGACAATGGTGGTGATGTCGACGCGGTCGCCTCCGACATTTTTGGCGAAGTCGGCAATCACCGTGAAGCTCGCCACCACCTTCAGCGGTGCCGCGAAGGCCGACGCGCTTGCGAAGGTGCTTAATGTTATAACGCTCATCGCTAGGACGGCGCGGACGGATTTCAGCATTGTGAAGGTCTCCTTGCTTGGGTTTGAGCTCAGGCGGTCCGGTGGCGGTGATGCACGATGCGGGCGCGCAACGCGCCGCGCGAGCCGAACACGATCGAGAAGAAATAGACGACGCCGGCCGAAAGGATGATCGCCGGGCCGGAGGGCAGCGATGCGTGATAGGAGAGCAGCAACCCGGCGATGCAGGAAGCAAAGCCGATCAGCACCGCCAGCCCGCACATCGGCTCGACGCGCACCGTCCAGAAGCGCGCGGCGGCGGCCGGCAGCATCATCAGCCCAACCGACAGCAGCGTGCCCAACGCCTGGAAGCCGCCGACGAGGTTGAGCACGACGAGGCCGAGGAATACGAAATGCACCGGGCTGCCCATGCGGCTCACCGAGCGCAGGAACAGCGGATCGAGGCATTCGGCGACCAGCGCGCGCCAGAAGATGGCGAGGCTGGCGAGCGTCACCACCACGATGCCGCCGATCAGCGCCAGCGCCTCATTGTTGAGCGCCAGCACGGTGCCGAACAGCACATGCATCAGGTCGACGCTGGAGCCGCGGATCGACACCATCAGCACGCCGACGGCGAGCGAAATGAGATAGAAGGCCGCCATCGAGGCGTCCTCGCGCTGGATGGTGAAGCGCGAGACGGCGCCGGCGCCGAGCGCCACGATGATGCCGGCGATCAGGCCGCCGACAGTCATCGGCAGGATCTCGAGGCCATAGAGCAGGAAGCCGGCGGCCGCACCCGGCAGGATGGCATGCGCCATCGCGTCGCCCGAAAGGCTCATGCGCCGCAGCATCAGGAAGACGCCGACCGGACAGGCGCCGAGCGACAGCATCAGCGAGCCGAACAGCGCCCGTTGCATGAAGGCGAAATCGGCAAAAGGCGCGATGAACAGGCCGTATAGGAAATCCATCACGCCGCCCTCGGTCCGGTACCGTGCTGATGGTCATGATGGTGATCGTGCGCATGGGCATGGTCGCCATGCGCGTGGTCGTGGCCATGATCGTGTTCGGAGGGCTCGCACCAGGGCGCATTCTCTTCCCAGGCCTCGTGGAAGCGCCGTGCCTTGAGCAGGTTCTCCGGCCGCAGCGTTTCTTTCGTGTCGCCCCAGGCGACGGGCTGGCGGGCAAGCAGCAGGGTCTCCGGAAAATTCTGCCGGACGAGTTCGAGGTCGTGCACGACGACCATGATCGTGCGCTCCTCGCCATGCCAGCGCTTTATCAGCTGGATGAGGTCGCCTACGGTCTTGTGGTCGACCGCGTTGAACGGCTCGTCGAGCAGGATCAAATCGGCGTCCTGCAACAGCACGCGGGCAAACAGCGTGCGCTGCAGCTGGCCGCCGGACAGCGTGTCGATCGGCCGCTTCTCGAAGCCGCCGAGGCCGACAGCCATCAGCGCCTTGCTGACGGACTCGCGATCCTCTTTGGTGTAGCGGCCGAGCATGCCGCGCTTGGGCCACAGGCCGAGCGACACCAGGTCGACGACCCGCGCGGGAAAGCTGCGGTCGAGCTCCGACTGCTGCGGCAGATAGGCGGTGCGCATGCCGGGCGCGCGCGCCACTTTGCCTTCCATCGGCTTCAGCACGCCGACGATGCCCTTCATCAGGGTCGACTTGCCCGAGCCGTTGGCGCCGACAACGGCGGTCAGCGAACCTTTGCGGACGATGCCGTTGAGGTGGTGAATGGCCGGATGGCTGTTGTAGCCGAGCGTCAGGTCGCTGAAGGTCAGGCAGGCATTGGTCATCAGGCTTCCGGGTCGGGCCGCAAATCTTAGGGGCTTTGTCGATATGTGATGTTATTACATTAGTCAACAAGACAGATCGGCGGAACCGTCTCTCGGCCGGTCAACTCGCCGTGTAGCCGAGAGAGGTGGAAGTCGGACAATTGGCTCAATTGGTTTCGCGTCCGGCGGCCTTGCCCGGAGCCGGCACGGACTCTAAAGAAGCACGACTCCCATAAGGAAGGAACCTCGCATGAGCATTCGTCGCATCGATGTCGGCCCGCGCATGAGCCAGATCGTCATCCACGGCAACACCGTCTATCTGGCTGGCCAGGTCGGCGAGCCCAGCGGCAACGTCGCCTCGCAGACCCGCGACATCCTGAAGACCATCGACGAACTGCTGGCCAAGGCCGGCACCGACAAGACCAAGATCGTGCAGGCGATCATCTGGCTGGCCGATATGAGCACCTTCGCCGAGATGAATTCCGAATGGGACAAGTGGGTGCCGAAGGGCCACACGCCCGCCCGCGCCACCGGCGAAGCCAAGCTCGCCGGCCCGGAATATCTGGTCGAGATCATTATTACGGCGGCGATTTAGCGCGGCGTTCCCTTCTCCCCTTGTGGGAGAAGGTGGCCGCGAAGCGGCCGGATGAGGGGTGTTGGAAGGATCGCGAGTTCGGGCGAGCTAGGCGCCTGTAATCATTCAACCTTTCGACGCCTCATTTCTTCCAGCACCCCTCATCCGTCTCGGCGCTGCGCGCCGATCCACCTTCTCCCACAAGGGGAGAAGGGGCGTTGGCGCTACCCCTGCGACGGGGTAAACCTTGCCACCAGCGTGTGGCTTTCCGCCGGGTAGATGAAGCGCACATGCGTGACCGGGTGTTCCGCGCTCCATGTTCGTCGCTCGACCACCAGGCAGGGCGCGCCGGGATCGATGTCGAGCGCATCGGCGATTGTGTCGTCGGCGGCCATGGCGCGGATGCGGTGCTCGGCCTCGCTCCACGGCACGCGGCCGATCAGCCAGGGGCCGGGCGCGATTTCCAGGAATTCTTCCTCGCCGGCCCCGGTCACGGCTGAAAGATTGATCAGCCGCTGCTCGAGCGCGAACGGCCGTTCGCCGGCAAAATGCAGGCTTTCCAGCCAAAGCACCGGACCTGGGCCGGAGAGCCCGAGCAACGCGCGGTCCTCGGCATTGCTGCGCCGCCTCAGGCGCTCCAGCCGCTCGTAGCGATAGGGCAGGCCGAGCGCTTCGACCTCGATCCTGATGTCGTGCAGTTCCAGCACCGCCGCCTGCGATTGCGGTTGGCGCACGAAGCTGCCGGAACGGCGGCGGCGCTCGATCAGCCCGGCCTTGGCAAGCTGCGACAGCGCCTTGTTCACCGTCATGCGCGAGCATTTGTATTCCGCCGTCAGCTCGTGCTCGAACGGGATGCGATGGCCGGGCGCCCAAGCGCCGGACAGGATCTTTTCGCGGATGTCGGAGAGGATGCGCTGGTGCAGCGAGAGGATCTCGCCGTCCTCCATCTCTGCCGTTGCGGCCATGCTCATCGGGATCAGCCCTCGGAAAGCGTCGTCATCACTTTGCGGAACCGCTCGGCGACGGCCTCGCGTTTGGCATGCCTGCCGCCGCTGACCTGCTTTTTCCCGTGCACCCAAACGCAATCAACCTTGCTGCCATTGGCGAAGATCCAGGCGTCGAGGATCGCGTCGTCCGTCTTGCCGGCAAGCGAGGGATGACCAGCGTCGAGCGAGACGAAGTCGGCCGGACCGCCGGCGGCAATCCGTGATGGGTCGGCGCCGAGTGCCTGGCTGCCGCCGTCGAGCGCGGCATCGAATAGCGCGCGCGCCGTGGAGCCGCCTGCGCGTGCCAGCACGTTGCGTGCGCGGTGGGCGAGGCGCTGCGAATATTCGAGCTGCCGGAGCTCGTCCGGAAGGCCGATCAGTACGTTGGAGTCCGAGCCGACGCCGAAGCGACCGCCATGCTCGATGAACAGCGGCGCGGCGAAGGTGCCGTCGCCGAGATTGGCCTCGGTGATCGGGCACAGCCCGGCAATCGC
Source organism: Mesorhizobium sp. WSM4906 (assembly GCF_029674625.1). Taxonomy (NCBI): domain Bacteria; kingdom Pseudomonadati; phylum Pseudomonadota; class Alphaproteobacteria; order Hyphomicrobiales; family Phyllobacteriaceae; genus Mesorhizobium; species Mesorhizobium sp. WSM4906. The sequence continues at coordinate 4,767,370 of NZ_CP121355.1, read as the reverse complement.
GCCGCTCTTCGCCATGGCGGAGGTTTCGGCCTCGGTCATATGCGTGGCGTGGATCAGGCACCAGCGCTTGTCCACGTCCGCCTTGGACAGCAGGAACTCGACGGGCCGCTTGCCCGACCAGGCCACGCAATCCTCCACTTCCTTTACCTGTTCGGCGACATGGATGTGAATCGGGCCGTTCGGCGCCATCGCCGCGACCGCCGTAAGCTCGTTCGGCGTCACGGCGCGCAGGCTGTGCGGCGCGACGCCGACGACTGCCCGTTCCAACTGCGATGCGCTTTCGCGGCTTTTCTCAAGCAGGCTCCCGAACCGCTCGACATCATTGAGGAATCGTCGCTGGCCTTCGTTCGGCGTGGCACCGCCGAAAGCGGAATGGGCGTAGAAGACCGGCAGCAGCGTCAGCCCGATACCCGTCTCTCCGGCTGCCGCCGCGATGCGCTCGGCCATCTCGGCGATGTTGGCATAAGGCTTTCCGTCGCGGTCGTGGTGGAGATAGTGGAACTCGCCGACACGCGAAAAACCGGCCTCCAGCATCTCGACATAAAGCTGCGCGGCGACCGCCTCGACCTGGTCCGGCGTCATCGACAACGCGAAGCGGTACATCACCTCGCGCCAACTCCAGAAACTGTCGGCGGAAAGCCCCCGCAGTTCGGCCAGCCCCGCCATGCCGCGCTGGAAGGCGTGGCTGTGCAGATTGGGCATGCCGGGCAACAGGATGGCGTGCCGCTCGTCGCCGGCCTGCGGGGAGGCGCCGGCCTCCACCGCAGTGATGCGGCCGGCAGTGAAAGCGATCCTCACATTGCCTCGCCAGCCCTCAGGCAGCAGCGCCCGTTCCGCAAAGATCGCCGTCACGTCCCAACTCCCGAATCTGAATGTCCGAGCGACATTACCACTTGCGTCGCGTTTCAATATGTATATACATAATTGCCATCCTTTCAAATGGAAAAGACGATGGGTGGAGAAAACGGGAAGAGCGGCCTTCGTCTGTGGCGCAACGCGCGCCTGGCGACAATGGCCGAAGGCGCGGCAGGCCTGGGCATCGTCGAAAAAGGTGCCGTCGCCGCTCGCGACGGGCTCATTGTCTACGCCGGCGCCGAGGCCGATTTGCCGGTGGCGCTCGGGCAGGGCGCCGAGAACATCGATTGCGCGGACCGCTGGATCACGCCCGGCCTGATCGACTGCCACACGCATCTCGTCTATGCCGGCAACCGCGCCAACGAGTTCGAAATGCGGCTGGCCGGCGCCACTTATGAAGAAGTGGCTCGCGCTGGGGGCGGCATCGTCTCCTCGGTCAAGTCGCTGCGTGCCGCCAGCGAGGATGAGCTCGTCGCGGAGACGCTGCCGCGCCTCGATGCGTTGATCGCCGAGGGCGTGACAACCGTCGAGGTCAAATCAGGCTACGGTCTCGATGCCGACAATGAGAAGAAGTCGCTGCGCGCCGCCCGCCGGCTGGCCAGTGAGCGCCCGGTCACGGTCCGCACGACCTGCCTCGCCGCCCACGCGCTGCCGCCGGAAGCCAAGGGCGACAAGGACGCTTTCATCGATCTCGTCGCGGATACGATTTTGCCGGAAGTCGCCGCCGAAAGGCTCGCCGACGCCGTCGATGGTTTTTGCGAGGGCATCGCCTTCTCGCCGGAGCAGATCGCGCGCGTCTTCGACAAGGCGGAGGCGCTCGGCCTGCCGGTAAAGCTCCACGCCGACCAGCTCTCCAACCTGCATGGCGCAGCACTTGCCGCCCGCTATAGCGCGCTATCGGCCGATCATCTGGAATACACCGACGAGGAGGGCGCCGCGGCGATGGCCAAGGCCGGCACCGTCGCGACGATCCTGCCCGGCGCCTACTACTTCATCCGCGAGACCAAGAAGCCGCCGGTCGATCTGTTCCGCCAGCACGGCGTAAAGATGGCGGTGGCGACCGATAGCAACCCCGGCACCTCGCCGCTCACCTCGCTGCTGCTCACCATGAATATGGCAGCGACGCTCTTCGGCATGACTGTCGACGAATGCCTCGCCGGCGTCACCCGCGAGGCGGCGCGTGCGCTGGGGCTTCTGGGCAAAACCGGCACGCTGGAAGCCGGCAAGTCGGCCGACCTTGCCATCTGGAACATCGAGCGCCCGGCCGAACTCGTCTACCGCATGGGCTTCAACCCGCTCCATGCCCGCATCTGGAGAGGACAATGACCGAACTGATCCTGAAGCCCGGCAGCGCGACGCTTGCCGACTGGCGCGCCATCTATCGGGGCGCCGTGCCGAAGCTTGATGATGCCTGCCGGCCGAAGATCAAGGCCAGCGCCGAAGCGGTCGCCCGCATCGTCGCCAAGGGCGAACCGGTCTATGGCATCAACACCGGCTTCGGCAAATTGGCCAGCGTCCGCATTCCGGCAAACGATCTCGAAACGCTCCAGCGCAACATCGTGCTCTCGCATGCCGCCGGCGTCGGCGAGCCGATGCCGGTCGCGGTGGTGCGGCTGATGATGGCGCTGAAGCTTGCGAGCCTCGCCCAGGGCGCGTCCGGTGTAAGGGCCGAGACTATCGACCTGCTTCAAGGGATGCTTGCCAATGACGTCATCCCGGTGGTGCCGGCGCAGGGCTCGGTCGGTGCCTCCGGCGATCTCGCGCCGCTCTCGCATATGACTGCGGTCATGATCGGCGTCGGCGAATGCTTCACGCCACATGGCCGCTTCCCGGCCAAGGTGGCTTTCGTCTCGCATGGGCTGGAGCCGGTGACACTCGGCGCCAAGGAGGGTCTCGCGCTGCTCAACGGCACGCAGTTCTCGACCGCCTTTGCGCTCGCCGGCCTGTTCGAGGCCGAGACGCTTTACCAGTCGGCGCTGGTCGCCGGCGCGCTGTCGACCGACGCCGCCCGCGGCTCGGACGCGCCCTTCGATCCGCGCATCCATCTGTTGAGGAAACATCGCGGCCAGATCGAGACGGCCGATGCGCTGCGCAACCTGATGGCCGGCAGCGCCATCCGTGAATCGCACCGCGTCGGCGACGAGCGCGTGCAGGACCCGTATTGCCTGCGCTGCCAGCCGCAGGTGATGGGCGCCGCGCTCGATGTCCTGCGCAAGGCGGCCGACACGCTCGAGAACGAAGCCAATGGCGTCACCGACAATCCGCTGATCTTCGCCGAGGACGACACGGCGCTTTCGGGCGGCAATTTTCATGCCGAGCCTGTTGCCTTCGCCGCCGACATGATCGCGCTTGCCGTCTGCGAGATCGGCTCGCTGTCGGAGCGGCGCATCGCCATGCTGGTCGATCCGGCGCTCTCCGGCATGCCGGCCTTTTTGACGCCGAAGCCAGGCCTGAATTCCGGTTTCATGATCCCGCAGGTGACGGCGGCCGCGCTCGTTTCGGAAAACAAGCAGAAGGCCTATCCGGCGAGCGTCGATTCCATTCCGACCTCGGCCAACCAGGAAGACCATGTCTCGATGGCCGCCCACGGCGCGCGCCGGCTGCTCGGCATGATCGAGAACGCGACGGCCGTCATCGGCATCGAGCTGCTCGCGGCGGCCCAGGGCTGCGATTTCCATGCACCGCTGGCGTCCAGCGATGCGCTGGAAGCCGTGCGCAAGCTGGTCCGGACCGAAGTGCCGCATCTCGACAACGACCGGCATTTCCACCCCGACATGGAAAAGGCGATCGCCCTGGTGCGCAGCGGTGCCGCGGTGAAAGCGGCGAGTGCGGTGAAGCTGCCGGGGATTGCATCGTGAGGCTTCACGCCATGAGAGGTCGAGTTCCTTCGCGCCCCCCTCTGTCCTGCCGGACATCTCCCCCACAAGGGGGGAGATCAGCGGTTTCGGCGCCCCACTCAATTCTTCGACGTCGGCGATTGGCGAAAGCCAAGGTGACAGCCAATCTCCCCCCAAATGGGGGAGATGCCCGGCAGGGCAGAGGGGGGCGCCGTAGAACTCCAGCGCAGGGAGATTTTCTATGACCACCCCTTCCTGGCTCACCATCACGCGCGGCACCGCGCCGCTGCTGGTCTCGATCCCGCACACCGGCATCGACCTTGCAGGGCTCGACAGCCGGCTGGTCTCGACCTGGCTCGGGCGCCGCGACTGCGACTGGTGGATCGACAGGCTCTACGACTTCGCCGCCGACCTCGGTGCGACCGTCGTGCACACCGCCATCTCGCGCACCGTCATCGACGTCAACCGCGATCCTTCCGGCGTCTCGCTCTATCCGGGACAGGCGACGACCACGCTCTGCCCGACAGACACTTTCGATGGTGACCCGCTCTACCGCATGGGCGAGGAGCCGACGCCATCCGAGATCGACCAGCGCCGCGAAACTTATTTCGTACCGTATCATGCCGCCCTGCAGGCCGAGATCGGCCGGCTGCGCGGCATGCACGAAAAGATCGTGCTCTATGACTGCCACTCGATCCGCTCGGTGCTGCCGCGCCTGTTCGAAGGCACGCTGCCCGTCTTCAATCTCGGCACCAATGACGGCAAGAGCACCGATCCGTCGCTGCAGGAAGAGGTGGCCGCGATTCTCGCCGCGACCGGCGAGAGCTGGGTGGTCAACGGCCGCTTCAAGGGTGGCTGGATCACGCGCAGCTTCGGCCAGCCGCAGAACGGCATCCACGCGCTGCAGATGGAACTCTCCAACCGCGGCTACATGCGCGAGCCCAATGAAAAGGGAGCGCCGGAAAACTGGCCGGTGCCTTACGACCCGAGCTACGCCGCGCCGATCCGCGCCACGCTGAAGACCATTCTCGAAACCGCGATTGCCTGGGCCGCGCGCTGACGCGCCCGCCGCACCTCATCGAAAGGGAAGTGACCATATGACCGATCCCCGCCACAACATCCGCGAAGTGCGTGCCCCGCGCGGCGACAAGCTCAACGCCCGCTATTGGACGACCGAGGCGCCGCTGCGCATGCTGATGAACAATCTCGACCCGCAGGTCGCCGAGAACCCGAACGAGCTGGTCGTCTATGGCGGCATCGGCCGGGCGGCGCGCACCTGGAACGATTTCGACCGTATCGCCGCTTCGCTGAAGACGCTCGGCGAGGACGAGACGCTGCTGGTGCAGTCCGGCAAGCCGGTCGGCGTCTTCCGCACCCACAAGGATGCGCCGCGCGTCCTGATCGCCAATTCCAACATCGTGCCGCACTGGGCGACCTGGGAGAAATTCAACGAGCTCGATCGAAAAGGCCTGATGATGTACGGCCAGATGACGGCCGGCTCGTGGATCTATATCGGCACGCAAGGCATCGTTCAGGGCACCTACGAGACTTTTGTCGAGGCGGGCCGCCAGCACTATGGCGGCAATCTCGAGGGCAAGTGGATCCTGACCGCCGGCCTCGGCGGCATGGGCGGCGCCCAGCCTCTGGCGGCCGTCATGGCCGGCGCCTGCTGCCTCGCCATCGAATGCAATCCGGACTCGATCGATTTCCGTTTGCGCACCCGCTATCTCGACGAGAAGGCCGAGACGCTGGACGAGGCCATGGAGATGATCGAGCGCTGGACCAAGGCCGGCGAGGCGAAGTCGGTCGGGCTGCTCGGCAACGCGGCCGAGATCGTGCCGGAGATGCTCAGGCGCGGCATCCGCCCGGATATTCTCACCGACCAGACCTCGGCGCATGATCCCATCAACGGCTATCTGCCCAAAGGATGGACCATGGCCGAATGGCGCGAGAAGCGCACATCCGACCCGAAGGCCGTCGAAAAGGCCGCCCGCGCGTCGATGCGCGAGCATGTCGAGGCGATGGTGGCGTTCTGGAATGCCGGCGTTCCGACGCTCGACTATGGCAACAACATCCGCCAGGTGGCCAAGGATGAAGGTTTCGAGAACGCCTTCGCCTTCCCGGGCTTCGTGCCGGCCTACATCCGGCCGCTGTTCTGCCGCGGCATCGGCCCGTTCCGCTGGGCAGCGCTCTCGGGCGATCCGGAAGACATCTACAAGACCGACGCCAAGGTGCGCGAGCTTACGCCCGGCAACACGCATCTGCACAATTGGCTCGACATGGCACGCCAGCGCATCTCGTTCCAGGGGCTTCCGGCGCGCATCTGCTGGGTCGGCCTCGGCGACCGCCATCGCCTCGGCCTCGCCTTCAACGAGATGGTCGCCAGGGGCGAGCTCAAGGCGCCGGTCGTCATCGGCCGCGACCATCTCGATTCCGGCTCGGTCGCCTCGCCGAACCGCGAGACAGAGTCGATGAAGGACGGCTCGGACGCCGTTTCCGACTGGCCGCTGCTCAACGCGCTGCTCAACACCGCGTCCGGCGCCACCTGGGTGTCGCTGCATCACGGCGGCGGCGTCGGCATGGGCTTTTCGCAACATGCCGGTATGGTGATCGTGGCCGACGGCACGCCTGACGCGGCAAGGCGGCTGGAACGCGTGCTGTGGAACGACCCGGCGACCGGCGTCATGCGCCATGCCGATGCCGGCTACGACATCGCCATCCAATGCGCGAAAGAGCACCAACTCAACCTGCCGGGCATCCTGGGCTGACGCGATGCGCATTCTTCGTGCCGCCGGCTACCGCGTCATGCCGTGGAAGAATGGCGGCGGCACGACTGCCGAGATTGCCATCTCGCCCGACGGCGCCGGTCTCGACGATTTCGACTGGCGCATCTCGATGGCGCGCGTCGAGACCGGTGGGCCGTTCTCCAGCTTTGTCGGGGTCGATCGCACGCTAGCGGTGCTGGAAGGGGACGGCATCGTGCTCGACATCGCCGGCCGGCCGCCGGCGCGGCTGACGGCAGCTTCGGCGCCGCTTTCCTTTCCGGGCGACGTGCGGACCGGTGCCGCCCTGATCGGCGGCCCGATCACCGATCTCAACGTCATGACCCGGCGCGGGCGCTTCAGTCATGCGGTCGAGCGCTTGCCGCTCCAAGGTCAGGTGGAAATCGTGCCGGGCGACGGCACGACGATTGTTTTGCCGGTTGGCGGCAGCATCAAAGTCCCGATGGATAGCGTCTCGTTGTTGGGACCGCTCGATGCGCTCATCCTCGCTCGGACGAACCCGGAACTGCGCCTCGAGCCTGAAGGGCAGGGGCATGTCTTCGTCATCAGGCTCCTGGGTCTGGCCGCCAACGGTTAACGGCTGTTGCCAAACATGATCGCGGCGTCGGCGAAATATCGCCCGGCCCCTTGCATGTATCACGAAAAAGCCTGAATCCTTCCCCTGATCGAACCCGGGCAAGGAAGCGTGGGGCGTTCGCCCTTGAGTTGTCGAAAGGGGACGCCCCTGTCATGGAGCGCAAAAAAACTTTCGGCCGAACCTGACATGCAACCAATTGCATTTGAACCGGTTTTAGGGCCATTGCCGTGGCGGTGACGCCGCATCGCGCCCGCCTTACGGAATAATCAATGAACATTCAGACGAACCCCACCAAGATCGAACAGACAAGCACCGGCCTCCCGACCGTCACGGAAGCGCCGATACGCTCCAATTTCCTGCCTGAAGACCGGCTGCGCGTGCTTGGTGCCGCGCTGGCCAAGGGCGAGGTCAGGGACCTGTTCGGGCTCTCGCCGTTCGAATTCCAGGCCCGCATCCGCGACAGCGCCAGGAGGATTCTCGAAGTCTACCGCTCGACCAATGCCGCCCAGGCCAAGGGCGAGACGATCACGCCGGCGGCGCAATGGCTGCTCGACAACAATTATCTGGTCGAGGAGACCATCTTTCAGGTCAAGCGCGACCTGCCGCGCCGTTTCTACCGCCAGTTGCCGACGCTCAAGCTTGCCGACGGCACCGCGTTGCCGCGCGCCTTCGCCGTCGCCTGGAGCTATGTCGAGCATTCCGACAGCGCCGTCTCGGCGACCATGTTCAAGGCGATCGTCGAGGGCTTCCAGTCGGTCGAGCCGCTGAAGATCGGCGAGCTCTGGGCGCTGCCGTCGCTGCTGCGCTTCGTGCTGATCGAAAACCTGCGCCGTATCGCGGTGCGGGTCGAGCGCACACGTAAGATGCGCCATATAGCCAACGAGGTCGCCGATCGCGTGCTCGCGACCGACGACAATGCCGATCGGACCAGGATCCTGTCGACCTACGCCGCGCATGCGCAGGACACGACTTTCGCCACCCAGCTCCTCTATCGCCTGCGCGACGGCTCGCAGAACGCCGGCCGCGCGCTGGAATGGCTCGAGGGCGAACTGGAGAAGACGGGCTCAGACGCCGAGGAGATCATCATCTCCGAGCATCAGACGCTCTCCAGCGGCAACGTCACCACCGGCAACATCATCCGCGGCCTGCGCCTCATCAACGACGTCGACTGGACGGTCTGGTTCGAAGGCGTCAGCCGTATCGACACGCTGCTGCGCGAACGCACCGATTTCGCCGCGCTCGATTTCTTCTCGCGCGACCAGTACCGCACCGCGATCGAGCAGCTTGCGCGCCGCTCCGACCTCTCCGAATACCGCGTCGCCGAAAAGGCGATCGAGCTTGCGGGCCACACCCCTGGGGTCACCGATGCGTCCGGCGTGCCGGAGACTGCCGATCCCGCTGTGCATACCGATGTCGGCTTTTTCCTGGTCGGGCCGCGTCGGCAAGAGCTGGAAGAGGCAATCGGCTACCGGGCTCCGTTCTATGTGACGTTCAAGCGGGCCTTCGCGGCCACCGGCTGGCTCGGCATTGTCGTGCCGGTTTTCCTTTTGACAGCGCTGCTGCTCCTCCTTTCGGGCAAGGCGCTTGCCAATCTCGGCCTCTCCGTGCCGTCGATCACGCTGATGCTGGCGCTGTTTGCCGTGCCCGCCAGCGAAGGCGCGCTGGCCTTCTTCAACACCGTCGTCTCGCTGTTCCTGAAGCCGACAAGGCTTGTCGGCTATGACTTCAAGCACGGCATCCCTGCCGAGGCGCGCACCCTGGTCGTGGTGCCCTCGCTGATCGGCTCGCGCGACGACGTCGAGGAAAACATCCGCAACATCGAGGTGCATCACCTCGCCAACACGGCGGAAGAAATCCATTTCGCGCTCTTGTCCGACTGGCCGGATTCCAAGACCGAGATCGACGCAGCCGACATCGAGATCCTGCAATATGCCCGCGACGAGATCGCCAGGCTGAACGCCCGCTACCCGTCCGAAGGCGCGCCGCGCTTCTACCTCCTGCACCGCCGCCGCCTCTACAATCAGGCGCAAGGCTGCTGGATGGGCTGGGAGCGCAAGCGCGGCAAGCTGCACGAGCTCAACCTGCTGCTGCGCGGCGACAGCGACACCACCTTCCTGCCGCTCGACGTGCCGCTGCCGGAAAAGGTCACCTATGTGATGACGCTCGACGCCGACACGCGTACCACGCGCGACGCGGTCTCGACGCTGGTCGGCAAGCTCGCGCATCCGCTGAACCGTCCGCATTTCGACCCGGCCAAGCGCGTCGTCACCGCCGGCTACACCATCCTGCAGCCGCGCATCACCGCCTCGCTCACCAGCGGCGACGACGCCTCCTTCTTCCAGCGCGTCTTCTCGGCCAATCGCGGCCTCGACCCATACGTTTTCGCCGTCTCCGACGTCTACCAGGACGTCTTCGGCGACGGCTCCTTCACCGGCAAGGGCCTCTACCATATCGATGCCTTCGAGACGGCGCTGAAGAACCGCATCGAGGAAAACACCATCCTCAGCCACGATCTGCTCGAAGGCGCCTTGGCGCGCGCCGCGCTCGTCACCGACGTCGAGCTGGTCGAGGACTATCCGACCCGCTACTCCGTCGACGCTTCGCGCCACCACCGCTGGGCGCGCGGCGACTGGCAATTGCTCGGCTTCATGTTCGACCCGCGCTCCGGCGTGCCCGCGCTGTCGCGCTGGAAGATGGTCGATAACCTCCGCCGCTCGCTCACCCCGATCTTCTGGGTGATGGCCTGCGTCGCCGGCTGGACGCTGCTGCCTTTCACCCAGGCCGCGCAGTGGCAGGCGCTGTTGATCCTCAGCCTGTTCATGGCCCCTACCTTCGACATCGTGAACGGCATCCTGCCGAAGAGCGGCGACCAGACGCCGCGCGGCCACTTCTCGGCGCTAGCGCGCGACACCGTCTTCGGCACGGCGCTGGTGGCGCTGAAGGTGCTGCTGATGGCGCATCTTGCCTGGATGATGGGCGACGCCATCATCCGCACGCTCTACCGGCTCTTCGTCAGCCGCCAGAACCTCCTGGAGTGGCGCACCGCCTCGCAGGCGCATAAGAGCGGCGGCAGCGATCTGGGTGCCTATTACAGCATGATGTACGGCGCCGTGATCATCGGCGTCATCGGCCTTGCCATTCCGGTGCTCGCCGATTCCACCGGCGCGTTCGTCGCCTTCTTTTTCGCCATTTTCTGGATCGGCTCGCCGGCGGTTGCCTGCTGGATCAGCCGCTCCGCCGAGACCGAGGACCGGCTGCGCATTTCGGCGTCCGACATCCATGCGCTGCGCACCGTGGCGCGCCGCACCTGGCACTATTTCGAGACCTTCGTGACGGCGGAGCATCATCATCTGCCGCCCGACAATTTCCAGGAAAGCCCAGCGCCGGTGGTGGCGCCGCGCACCTCGCCGACCAATATCGGCGTTTATCTGCTCTCGGTGGTGTCGGCGCGCGACTTCGGCTGGATCAGTCTGGCGGATGCCATCACCCGCATCGACGCCACGATGACGACCATCGAGAACATGCCGCGCGATCGCGGGCATCTCTACAACTGGTACGACACGACGACGCTGAAGCCGCTTTATCCGCTCTATATCTCGGCGGTCGACAGCGGCAATCTTGCCGGCCATCTGGTCGCGGTGGCCGCGGCGTGCGCCGAATGGGCCGAGGCGCCGTCCGTCCACCTGCAGGGCGATTTCGAGGGCATCCTCGACACCGTCACCATCCTCGACGAGAGCCTGGAGGAACTGCCCGACGACCGCCGGCAGCTGAGGCCACTGCGCCAGCGTCTCGCCGATCGGCTAGACGGCATGCGCCGCGCGGTGATGACCATCAAGGCGCAGCCCGAGATGGCCTCGATCCGCACAATCAACCTCGCCGTGCTCGCCGGCGAGATCCGTAAGCTCGCCACTGCGATCCACACCGAGGCGGCGTCGCCGAAGAGCGACGTCATCGCCGACTGGGCGGCTCGGCTGGAGGCGACCTGCGAGGCGCATGTGCACGATTCGCACAATGACGAAAGCGCGGTCTCGGCGCTGCGCACCAAGCTGCTCGCGCTGCGCGGACGCTGCCGCCGCTACGCCTTCGAGATGGATTTCTCCTTCCTGATGCGGCAGGAGCGCAAGCTTCTGTCGATCGGCTACCGCGTCGAGGAGCACCAGCTCGACGAGAGCTGCTACGACCTGCTCGCTTCCGAGGCGCGGCTGACCAGCCTGTTCGCCATCGCCAAGGGCGACCTGCCGACGGAGCACTGGTTCCGGCTCGGCCGGCCGATCGTCGAGATCGGCTTCAAGGGCGCGCTGATGTCCTGGTCGGGCTCGATGTTCGAATATTTGATGCCGCCGCTGGTGATGAAGGAGCCGCACGGCTCCATCCTCAACCAGACCAGCAAGCTCATCATCAAGCGCCAGATGCAGTATGCGCGCTCGAAGAACGTGCCCTGGGGCATCTCGGAAGCGGCCTACAATGCCCGCGACCGCGAGCTCACCTACCAGTACACCAATTTCGGCGTGCCAGGGCTCGGCCTGAAGCGCGGCCTCGGCCAGAACACCGTGATCGCTCCTTACGCCACCATCCTGGCGGCGCAGTTCAACCCGCGCGAGGCGGTGCAGAACCTGATGCGGCTGCGCGCGATCGGCGCCATGGGCCGCCACGGCTACTACGACGCGGTCGATTTCACGCCACAGCGCGTGCCGGAAGGCACCGATCACGCCGTCGTCCAGAACTACATGGCGCACCATTCCGGCATGTCGATCGCTGCCGTGGCGGATGCCATCTTCGAGGGCCGGCTGCGCGAGCGCTTCCACAGCGATCCGGTGATCGAATCGGCCGAGCTGCTCCTGCAGGAGAAGGCGCCGCGCGACATCCCGACCGCCACCGTCAGGACCGAGGCCGACGAGCGCGCCAAGGACGAAACCGAGACCGAGAGCCCGGACACCCGCATCATCCTCGATCCGATCAAGGCGCTGCGCGCGACCAGCGTCATGTCCAATGGCCGCTACTCGGTCATGGTCACCGCCACCGGTTCCGGCTACAGCCGCTTCGGCGAGCTTGCCGTCACCCGCTGGCAGCCGGATCCGAGCGAGGATCGCCTCGGCTCCTACATCTTCCTGCGCGACACCGCGACCGGCGACTGGTGGTCGGCCACCGCCGAGCCGAAGCGGGCTGAGAACGAGCGCGTCCAGACGCTGTTTGCCGACGACAAGGCGAGCTTCACCAAGTCGGTTGGGTCTCTGCGCTCAGAAGTCGAATGCATCGTCATTTCCGAAGGCAACGGCGAAGGCCGCCGCATCACGCTCTACAATGACGGTCCAACCGACCGGCACATCGAGGTGACGTCCTTCGCCGAACTGGTGCTGGGCAACGAAGCCTCGGACAACGCCCATCCGGCGTTCTCGAAGATGTTCGTCGAGACCGAGATCGCGCCAAACAACGGCGCGATCTTCGCCACTAGGCGCAAGCGCGAGAAGAGCGAGCCCGACCTCACCATGGTGCATTTCGTCACCGATCCGTCGGGTCCGTCGCGCGATGCCGAGGCCGAAACCGACCGGCGCGCCTTCATCGGCCGCGGCCGTACCATCGCCAACGCCGTCGCTTTCGATCCCGGCGTCAGACTCGGCGGCGGCCAGGGTTTCACGCTCGATCCGGTCGCGGCGCTGCGCCGCCAGGTGCGCGTGCCGGCGAACAAGAAGATCTCGCTGACCTTCTGGACCGTCGTCGGCGCCAATCGCGGCGAGCTCGACGAGGCGATCGGCCGCCTCGACCATCAGGAGAGCTTCGCTCGCCAGGCGATGCTCGCCTGGACGCGCAGCCAGGTGCAGACGCGCCATCTCGGCCTCAGCCTGACAGATGCGGCCAACGTGCAGAAGCTGGCGCGTTACCTCATCTATCCCGATCCGTTCCTGCGCCTGCCCGCGGAATCGATCGCCTCGGGCCTTGGCCGCCAGTCGAGCCTCTGGCCGACCAGCATCTCGGGCGACTTCCCGATTTTCCTCGTGCGCATCGGCGACGTCGCCGACCTCGAGATCGTCGCCCAGGCGCTGCGCTTCCAGGAATATATGCGCGCCCGCGGCATGATGATCGACTTCGTCGTCGTCAACGAGCAGGCGTCTTCCTATGTGCAGGACCTGCAGCGCGCGGTGGAGACGCTGTGCGAGAACAGCCGCCTGCGCGGACGCGAGCTAGGGCCTCGCCAGCACATCTTCGCGGTGCGCCGCGATCTGATGGACGAGCCGACCTACAAGACCCTGCTGTCGGTCGCGCGCGTCGCGCTCCACACCCGCAACGGCACCATCTTCGACCAGCTCGAGCGGGCCGAGACGGCGGCATTGCAGGCTCGCGACGCCTTGCTGCAGGCGGAAGGCGCTCCGGCCCGCCAGCTGTCGCCGCCTTTGCCTGAGCCGGCGCCGGCAAGCCAGGGCGCCGATATCGCCGCCGACGGCACCGGCCTCAGCCTCTGGAACGGCTTCGGCGGCTTCGACGGCGACGGCCGCCACTATGTGACGCGGCTGACTGGGCGCCGCACGACGCCGCAGCCCTGGATCAACGTCATCTCCAACGCTTCCTTCGGCTTCCATGTTTCGGCCGAAGGCGCGGGCTTCACCTGGAGCCGCAACAGCCGCGACTATCAGCTGACGCCGTGGTCGAACGATCCGGTGTCGAACCGGCCGGGCGAGGGCTTCTATATCCACGATCAGTTGAGCGGCAAGGCGTTCTCGCCGATGGCCGCGGTGGTGCGCGACCCTTCGATGATCTACGAGACCTGGCACGGCCAGGGCTTCTCCACCTTCCGCTCGAAGCGCGGGCCGCTGTCGATGGACCTGACGCAGGTGGTCGACCCGGTGGATCCGGTGAAGATCACCCGGCTGCGCATCCAGAACACCGGTTCGGCACCAGCAAGGCTGCGCGTCTATGCCTTTGCCGAGTGGGTGCTCGGCGGCCATCGCTCGCGCACAGCGGCGACCATCGTGCCGACGCGGGACGCGGCGACCGGCGCCATGCTGGCCCAGAACCCCTATGGGCTCGACTTCGGCGAGCGGGTGGCCTTCCTTGCCGCGACGGCGCCGGTCCATTCGGTGACCGCCGACCGCGCAGAGTTCATCGGCAGGCACGGCACGACCGAATATCCGCAGGCCGTGCTTGGCGGGGTCGGCTTGTCCGGCCGGGTCGAGGCGGGCGACGATCCGTGCGCGGTGATCGCCAGCGACATCGACATCCCGGCCAGCGGCGACGTGACGCTATTCTGGCTGCTCGGCGATGCGGCGACCGCCGCCGAGGCGAGCGCCTTGGTCCAAACCCATCGCGGCAAGGATTTCGACCAGCGTCTGGCCGACAACGAACGCGTCTGGCGCGGCTTCCTCGACACTATTCAGGTCGAGACGCCGGACAAGGCGCTCAACGCCATGGTCAACCACTGGCTGCCCTACCAGAGCCTGGCCTGCCGCATCCGCGCGCGCTCGGCCTTCTACCAGGCGAGCGGAGCCTTCGGCTTCCGCGACCAGCTGCAGGACACGCTGGCCTTGCTGGCGCACGATCCGAAGCTGGCGCGCGACCAGATCCTCAATGCCGCTCGCCGGCAGTTTCCGGAAGGCGACGTGCAGCACTGGTGGCTGCCGCGCACCGATGCCGGCGTGCGCACCATGATCTCCGACGACGTGGTTTGGCTGGCGCACGCCACCGCCCGCTACGTGGAGGTGACGGGCGATTCTGCGATCCTCAAGGAGCAGATCCCCTTCATCGACGGGCAGGAGCTCGGCGAGGGCGAGCACGACGCCTTCTTCACGCCCGAGATCACCAAGACCACCGCCTCGCTCTACGACCACTGCGCAAGGGCGCTCGATCTCGCCATCAAGCGCAGCAGCCCGGCCGGCCTGCCGCTGATCCTCGGCGGTGACTGGAACGACGGCATGAACCGTGTCGGCGAGGGCGGCAAGGGCGAGAGCGTGTGGCTGGGCTGGTTCCTCTTGAAGACGCTGGGCGACTTCGCCCCCGTCGCCAAGGGGCAGGGTGACGGCAAGCGCGCCCAGGCCTGGACGAAGCACGCGGACCTCCTGAAGCGGGCGCTGGAAAGCACGGCCTGGGACGGCCAGTGGTATCGGCGCGGCAGCTTCGACGACGGCACGCCGCTCGGCTCTCACAACTCGGACGAGTGCAAGATCGACTCCATCGCCCAGTCCTGGAGCGTGCTTTCGGGCGAGGGGGATCCGGCGCGATCGACCACGGCCATGGAACAGGCGACGAAGATGCTCGTCGATGACGAGCTCAAGATCGTCAAGCTGTTCACGCCGCCCTTCTCGAACAGCCACAACGATCCCGGCTACATCAAGAGCTATCCGCCGGGCGTGCGCGAGAATGGCGGCCAATACACGCACGCCGCGACCTGGTTCGTCATCGCGCTGGCCGAGATGGGGCGCACCGACGAGGCCTATCGCTGCTTCTCGATGCTGAACCCGGTCAACCATGCATCGGACGAAGCGGCGGCCGAGCACTACCGCGTCGAGCCCTACGTGGTGGCGGCCGATATCTACGCCGGCGAAGGAAAAGGCGGCCGCGGCGGCTGGACCTGGTACACGGGCTCGGCCGGCTGGCTTTATCGCGCCGCGGTGGAGGGCATCCTTGGCATCGAGCGGCGCGGCAAGCAGATCACGTTTAGGCCGAAGCTGCCTGGACACTGGGATGGCTACGCCGCCACGCTCAAGATGTTCGATGGCGAAATCAAGGTTCGCGTCACCCGCGACAAAAAGACCAAGTCGATCTCGCTCGAAGTCAATGGTTCGAAGACGAAATCGGGATCTTTCGAGCCGAAGGCCGGCGAGAAGACCGAGGTCGTCGTCAAGATACCTGCGTAAAATCAACGGCTTGGCTGACAGGCCGCGCATCCTATGGGATGCGCGGCCAAGCTCGGCGTTTTACTTGGCGATGATCCTGCACCGCGTGTCCCGGGCTCCTTTAGAACCGGCTAAGCAAGCGCCTTGTGATTAAAAATGTGGCAGTGCGGGGCACGTGCCATTATTTTGCCGCAAGGCTCACATTTCACCTTTTATCTCAAACCGTTAGGTGATCACGCCAGATTTCGCACCGTCGTCATCTTTTGTTCGCTAAATGGGAACGGAAGCGATAGACGGGCATTGTTTTGCGACGCGTTAACCGGTACGTGTCAAAAAATGGTGCAGTGCACAAAACCGGGATTGAGCACGACTAAAGAGTTTGGCGGAGTAGCTGAAGTGACACTTCTGCAGATCTACTTGAGAGCGCTGGGTTATCTGGCAGCCGACAAGAAGCGCGTCGCGGTCATCTGCGGCGCCAACATCGCTCTTGCCATGATCGCCATCGTCGAGCCGATCCTGTTCGGCCGGGTGATCGACGCCATCTCGAGCCACGGCTCGGTGTTCTCCACGCTTGCCGTCTGGGCCGCGCTTGGCGCCTTCAACATCGTCGCCTTCGTGCTCGTGGCGCGCGGCGCCGACCGTTTTGCCCATGCCCGCCGTTCGGAAGTGCTCTGCGAGTCCTTCGAGCGCGTCATCACCATGCCGCTCGCCTGGCACCACCAGCGCGGCACCTCCAATTCGCTACACACGCTGCTGCGCGCCGTCGAGACGCTGTTCAGCCTTTGGCTCGAATTCATGCGTCAGCATCTGTCGACGGCCGTCGCGCTGGCATTGCTGATCCCGACCGCGCTTTCCATGGACATCCGCATGTCGATGGTGCTGCTCGGCCTCGGCGCGCTTTATCTCGGCATCGGCCGGCTCGTCATGCGCCGCACCAAGGCGGGGCAGGCGGCCGTCGAGCGCCACTATCACACCGTGTTCGCCCATGTGACCGACTCCGTCAGCAACGTCGCCGTGCTGCAGAGCTACAACCGCATCGGCCACGAGACCGCGACGCTGAAGCGCTACGTCAAAAATCTGCTCGACGCGCAGAACCCCGTGCTCGACTGGTGGGCGGTCGCCAATGCGCTGCATCGGCTGTCCTCGACCATCTCGATGATGATCGTGCTCCTGATCGGCGCCTATCTGGTCACCCACGGCCAGCTGCGCGTCGGCGACGTGATCGCTTTCACCGGCTTCGCCACGCTTTTGATCGCCCGCCTCGACCAGATGTCGGCCTTCGCCAACCAGATATCGGAGGCGCGCGCCAAGCTCGAGGACTTCTATCGCCTCGAGGACTCAGCCGCCGACGCCGCCGAGCCCGATGGCCTGCGCGAGCTTACCAACGTCACCGGCCATGTGCGCTTCGAGAACGTCAGCTTCGAGTTCGCCAACTCGGGCCACGGCATCGAGGACGTGTCCTTCGAGGTTCCGGCCGGCAAGACGGTCGCCATCGTCGGCCCGACCGGCGCCGGCAAGACGACGCTCATCAACCTTCTGCAGCGCGTCTTCACGCCGGCCAGCGGCCGCATCCTGATCGACGGCATCGACACCCGCACGGTGACCCGCAAGTCGCTGCGCCACTCGATCGCCACCGTCTTCCAGGACGCCGGCCTGCTCAACCGCTCGATCGAGGACAACATCCGTGTCGGCCGCGCCGATGCGAGCAATGACGAGGTCCACGCCGCAGCCAATGCCGCCGCCGCGCAGGACTTCATCTTGTCGAAGAGCGGCGGCTACGACACCGTCGTCGGCGAGCGCGGCGGCCAGCTGTCGGGCGGCGAGCGCCAGCGCATCGCCATTGCCCGCGCGGTGCTGAAGGATGCGCCGATCCTGGTGCTCGACGAGGCGACCAGCGCGCTCGACGTCGAGACTGAGGACCGCGTCAAGGAAGCGATCGACGAGCTGCGCCGCGACCGCACCACCTTCATCATCGCCCACCGCCTCACCACCGTGCGCGACGCCGATCTGGTCGTCTTCATGGACAAGGGCAAGGTGGTCGAATACGGCGGCTTCACCGAGCTGTCGCTGCGCAACGGCCGCTTTGCAGCCCTGCTGCGCGCCGGCGGCCTGCTCAACGACGAGGAAGTCCGTCGCCTCAGCCGTCCGGTGACCGAAGCGGCGTAAGTTCTTCCCTTCTCCCCTTGTGGGGTGAGAAGCGGTCCGCGCTAGCGGACGAAAAGCCAATTGCTTGGCTTTTCGAGCTTCGAACGCCCTGAGCCTGCGAAGGGCCGGGCGGTGGCCGCGAAGCGGCCGGATGAGGGGTGCTCC
Organism: Mesorhizobium sp. WSM4906; assembly: GCF_029674625.1. Lineage (NCBI taxonomy): Bacteria > Pseudomonadati > Pseudomonadota > Alphaproteobacteria > Hyphomicrobiales > Phyllobacteriaceae > Mesorhizobium > Mesorhizobium sp. WSM4906. The sequence continues at coordinate 4,749,183 of NZ_CP121355.1, read as the reverse complement.
AGCTTGGCGGCGCCCCTTTTTCAGACGGGACCGCGTCGGATCGCCGATGCCTCATTCCTTCCAATATCCGTCTCGGCGCTGCGCGCCGATCCAGGGAAGGGTGCTCCCGCCTGCGACAACCGTCCAATTGCCCCAAACTTCACGCCGGTCTATTTAGGTCGGCATGAGCGACACCACTTCACGCCTCGCCGGCTGGATCGACCTCGCCAACCCGACGCGCTTCGTCGGGCTGGCCGACAAGGTCATTCCGTGGCTGGCGGCGATTGCCGCCATCCTGCTCGGCGTCGGCCTCTATATGAGCTTCACCGCGCCGGAAGATTTCCAGCAGGGGATCACCGTGCGCATCATGTATATCCACGTGCCTTTCGCCTGGCTCGCCATGATGTGCTACACGATCATGGCGATCTCGGCGCTCGGCACGCTTGTCTGGCGCCATCCGCTGGCCGACGTGGCGCTGAAATCGGCGGCTCCGATCGGCGCCGTCTTCACGGCGCTGGCGCTGATCACCGGCTCGATCTGGGGCAAGCCGATGTGGGGCACCTGGTGGGTATGGGACGCGCGGCTGACCTCGGTCTTCGTGCTTTTTCTGATGTATCTCGGCATCATCGCGCTGACCCGCGCGCTGGATGACGCCGGCCGCGCCGCCTGGGCCGCCGCCATCATCACGCTGGTCGGCTTCATCAACATCCCGATCATCAAATTCTCGGTCGACTGGTGGAACACGCTGCACCAGCCGGCCTCCGTCTTCCGCCTCGGCGGCCCGACCATCGATCCTTCGATGCTGCGGCCTTTAGCCGTCATGGCGCTCGGCTTCACCGTGCTGTTCTTCGCGTTGCACCTGATGGCGATCCGCACGGAGATTTTCAGGCGGCGCGTGAGTGCGATGCGCAGGGTTGCGGCAAGGCAGGCGGAACGGGCTCCCCCTTCTCCCCTTGTGGGGTGAGAAGCGGTCCGCGTAGCGGACGAAAAGCCAATTGCTTGGCTTTTCGAGCTTCGAACGCCCTGAGCCAGCGAAGGGCCGGATGAGGGGTGTTCCAGGGAACGCCAGCGTCTCACTCCGCTGGAGCACCCCTCATCCGTCTCGGCGCTGCGCGCCGATCCACCTTCTCCCACAAGGGGAGAAGGTAAGGGCGCTCCTCACCCCATCTTCCCCCGCGCCGTCACCGGCAGCGTTTCCAGCACCTTGTCGCCGTCGATCAGGTGCACCTGGTCGAACAGGTTCGTCACCACGCAGCAATGATCGGGCACGACGCGCACGCGCTCGCCGATGCGCAAGGCCGCGCCGTCCGAAAGCGTGACATTGCCATGCTCCTCGCTCAAGCTCGTAACGCGGGCGCCGGGCACGCCGAGCAGTTCGCCGAAATCGGGCAGCCCCAGTGTGTCGGAGGACAGCGCCTTGCTGCCGCTGTCGAGGATAGCGCGGGTCGGCGTCGGGTGGCTGACCACGCTGGCGAGCACCGTCAGCGCGCAATCGTCGAGCGTGCCGACGCCTTTGGCGACCTGGTAGCGGTCGAGATAGATGTAGGTGCCGGGCCTGTATTCGGTGACGACGCTGTCCTCGCCCGAGCGCCACATGTCCGGCGTGCCGCCGCTGGAGATGCGCCGGCACTCAAGCCCGTCCACTGCAAGTGCGTTGCGAGCCTTCCTCAACCATTCCTCCGCTTCGGCGGCGCGACCGGCGGCCGGGTAGGTCATCAGCCCGCCGAAGGTGAGCCCCTTGGCCCCGTCGATCACTTTCGCCAGCGCCAGCGCTTCGGCCGGGCTCTGCACGCCGCAGCGGCCCATGCCGGTGTCGCACTCGACCAGCACCGTCAGCGGATGGCCGGTATCGGTGAAGGTGGCGGCGAGCCCCTCCAGCGTCTCATGGCTGTCCGCCGTCACCGACAGCGTGACGCGGCCATGCAATGCCCTCAGCCGCTCCAGCTTGGCGCGGCCGAGGATGTTGTAGGGGACGAAAATATCGGTGAGCCCGGCATCGGCCATCACTTCGGCCTCGCCGATCTTCTGGCAGGTGATGCCGACGGCGCCTGCCGCGACCTGCTTCTTCGCCCAGTAAGGCAATTTGTGCGTCTTGATATGCGGCCGGAGCTTCAGCCCGTGGCGGTCGGCATGCGCCTGCGCCTTTATGATGTTGGCTTCGGCGCGGGCCGCGTCGATCAGGATCGCCGGCGTGTCGAGGTCGTCTATGCTTGGCATGAAAATCACCGTTCAAAAGCATGTCTCCCGAAAGTGGAGCGGTTTCGGGACAAAGACATGCGCAATCAAAAGACCGGTTGGGTTTATGGTCCCGATCCGGCCGATTGTCACCGGGCCAGAGCCGTCAGTTTGCGTCGACAGCGGACCGGCATTGGGCTATTCGGATTGGCAGATTTCAGCAGGCAGCGGCCGGAGGAAAAGACCCATGAAACGCTCGACCATCAACGACATTATCCGCGACGCCGACGCCTTCATCCGCTCGTTCGGCTACATCATGCCGCCCTTCGCCTACTGGAGCCCGGAAGAGATGAAGGTGCACAAGGCGGACTCCGCGGCCATCTTCAGCTCGCGTCTCGGCTGGGACATCACCGACTACGGCCAGGAGAAGTTCGACGAGCTGGGCCTCTTTCTGTTCACCGTGCGCAACGGCCGCTACGCGGACATGAAGCTCGGCATGGGCATGCTCTATGCCGAAAAAATCATGATCTCGCGCAAGGACCAGCTGTCGCCGATGCACCGCCACAACATCAAGGCCGAGGACATCATCAACCGCGGCGGCGGCAGGCTGGTGCTGGAACTGTTCATGCATGACCGCGACGGCGGCATCGATCCGAAGGCCGAAGTGTCGGTGCCGGTAGACGGCACCATCACCAGGTTGCCGGCGGGCGGGCTCCTGAAGCTCGATCCGGGCCAGAGCGTCACGCTGCTGCCCGGCGTCTGGCACGCCTTCTGGGCCGAAGGCAGGGACGTGCTGATCGGCGAGGTCTCGACCGTCAATGACGATCTCACCGACAACGTCTTCCGCGATCCGATCGGCCGCTTCTCGAATGTCGAGGAGGATGTGGCGCCGCTGCACCTCCTGGTGTCGGATTACGAGAAGTGGGTGGGGTAGGCGGAAGCCGCCCGGCGCGTAGCCTTATTTCGTAGGCTGGCGCCGCCCCTCATCCGCCTGCCGGCTCCTTCTCCCCGTATAGTGACGGGGAGAAGGAGATGGCCCCGACCTCGCCGCCCTTCTCGCAACGTTTGAGATTGGCGAAATCGCCAGCGACAGCATCTTTCTCCCCGTCTCTATACGGGGAGAAATGCCCGGCAGGGCAATGAGGGGCAGCGCCGACGTTTTTCAGCTATCGCCAGGCTCACCGCGCGTACTTATCCGCCTTCCGATTCCCGAGCAGCAGCTTGCGTTCCAAATGCGCGCGTAGCTCGCCGTAATAGGCGGTGAGGAAGGCCTTGGAATCGGCGGGCTCGACCCTGGCGCCGATCTTGCGGCCGATCGTTTCCGCCACCGCCTTCAGCGCGAAATAGTCGTCGCGGCGCAGCACTTCCTCCAGCTTGTGCAGCTCGGCGATGCCGTAGGCGTCGAGCTGCGCAGGGCTGAATTGGAAGCGAGCCGCGACCGGGTCCTTGCGCTGCGACAGGTCCTCGAGCAAGGCAACCTTCGGCGCCTCGACCACCCAGGTTCCGGCAAGCAGGTCGCCGATCCTTAAGCGGTCGCGGTTGAAGAGCGGAAACAGCGAGAACAGCAGCGCCCACACCAGGCCGAAGATGGTCGACAGCGTGTCGGCCACGCCGGCGCTGCCGCGCGCGGCGAGGATCGAGAGCGGCAGGAACACCTCGATCTCGCGCATCAGATTGCGCGCGATGACCTGGTCGAGGCTAAGGCCGGCGCCGCTGCGCGAGGCAACGCGGACGCCAACCATCCGCTTGCCCGGCGTCGCCGCCCGCCGGCCCGCCTCGAAGGCGATGAAATAGACGTTGCGCAGCAGGAAGACGAAGATAATCCAGACGATGAACAGCGGTTCGGCGTCCTTCATGCCGAGGCCGCTCAGGCCGAACAGCGCGACGATGCTGACAACGATCGCGGCGATAATGATGATCACCACGTCGAGCAGGAATCCCGAAGCCCGTGTGCCGGCATCCGCCAGTCTCACGCGCAGGTCCACGCCCTCCGGCGTGACCAGCGGGCGCACGAGGGCGGCGGGATTCCTAGCGGTCGCCATGCCGCACCATCCGCAACAGGTAGAAATAGCAGATCCACAGCGCCAGCATGCCGCCGCCGATGGAATAGCGGGCGACGTCGCTGGTGATCGTCTGCCGGCCGATGCCCTCGAGCAGGCCGGCAAACAAAAGCATCACGGCGACGCCGACCATGGCGGTCGCCGCAATCCGTCCGGCTCGGGCGGCCGCGGCCATGCGCGTCAGCTCGCCGGGAAAGGCGATGCTGGTGCCGATGCGCATGCCGGCCGCGCCCGCGATCGCGATCGCGAACAGCTCGGTCGTGCCGTGGATCGACAGCCAGCCGCCGAGCTGGAAGCCGAGCCCCTTGGCGGCATAGATCTGGAAGATGGCGCCCAGCATGCAGCCATTCATCAGGATGATCAGCACGCTCGGCACCGCGAAAGCGAAGCCGAGCGCGAAGGCCAGGATCGACACCTGCGTGTTGTGGGTGAAGAGATAGGCGGCGAAACCCGACAGGAAGTGGTCGCCGCCGCCGTAGAGCACGCTGCGCAGCATCTCGGCGGACGAATCCGGATTGCGCCCGCCTGCGAGGCTCGGCGCGATGATAGCGTCGTACCAGCGCTTGTCGGAGGCGACCAGCCAGTAGCCGGCAATGGCGCCGATCACCGTGAGGGCGACCGACGTCCAGACCTCCCGCCACAGGTCGCGGATGGCCGTCGGCCAGTCGTGCAGGAAAAAGTCGCCGATGCGCGTCCTCAGAGATCGCCGCGCGCCATAGAGGTAGAAATAGCCGCGTAGGCAGAGCGCTTCGAGATAGGCGATCAAGGCGCTGTCGAGCGAGGTCGCGCGCGCCACCGAGAGCGAGGACAGCGCCGAGCGGTAGAGCAGGGGAAGCGACAAGAGCTCGTCTTCCGACAGCGCGCGCGGCGCGCGCTTTTCGACGCGCGCAAGCAGCGCCTCGAACGCCTTCCAGTCGGCCTCGCGCTCCTGGCGGAAGCTCGCCAGGGACTGGCGGACGGCATCCGTGCCGGCGGGCAGCGTCATAAGAGGTTTTCCTCCTTGAGCTGGATATAGCGCTCGACCAGTGCGGGGCCGAGCCGCTGGTGGTCGGCTTCGATGACATGGGCGCCGAGCAGCCTGAGCCGCCCGATCACCACCTGCCGCTGCCTGAGCAGGTCGCCCGCGGTGACCGCGCGGGCGACATCCTCCGGCGCCGCCGGCGCCATGTCGGCCAGCGTCTCCAGCTCGACGTCCTTCATCAGCATGAACAGCACCAGATGCCGCTCGGTCAGCCGGCCGACGGTGCGCAGCATCAGTTCGGCGCTGATCGGATCGACGAAATCGGTGAAGACGATGACCAGCGAGCGCCGGTCGAGCTTCGCCGCAAGCGTCGTCAGCGCCAGGGTGAAATTGGTCTCCTCGGTCGAATAGTCGATCTCGGCGGCGCGCTTCTGGATCATGGTGAAGCTCGCCGAGCCGCGCACGGCGCCGCTGGAGACGCGCGGCCGGGCGTCGAAGGAAAACAAGCTGACGAGGTCGCCGCCCTTCAGCGCGATGAAGGCCGAGAGCAGCGCCGCCGTCACCGCCCGGTCGACCTTCGGCACGCCGTCGACCGGCTCGCACATCAGCCGGCCGCTGTCGATTGCTAGAACGATGTTGTTGTTCTCCTCGATGCGGAACTCGCGCGCCAGAAGCTTGCCGTGGCGGGCGCTCCGCTTCCAGTCGATCATGCGCCGGCCCATGCCGGGCTGATAGTCCTTCAGCGCCTCGAACTCGCGGCCCTGGCCGGCGCGCTTTTGCGCATGGCCGTCGGCAAGCGCTGAGCGCTGCAAGAGCGTGATCGCCTCGTCGCGCGCGCGGCTGACGTCCGGCAGCACCGCCACCTTGCGGTCCATCGGCAGCACGGCCTGGTTCCAGACCAGCCCGAACGGTCCCTGCCAGCGCAGCCAGAGCCGATCGAAGCTGGCGATGCCGCGTCTGACCGCATCGAATTCGAGATCGAGTGTGCCGCCATTCGCCGGCAGCGCGCCGCCAGTGCCGTTGACCGGCGCCAGCCGCTGGTCATGCTGGACGCGCGCTTGCAGGCGGCGCGTCCGGGCGCCGAGGCCGGCCGCAATGTGGAGCGTGAAACGCCCGCCGACGCCGACCTGCGGCGGCGCGGTCAGTGTGGCGCCGAGGGAAGAGCGCCCGCGCCCGGCCGCCGCGTCGACCGCCAGGAAGGCGAGCAATGCGCAGATCCATAAAAGCCCGAGATACCAGACATGCGGCAGCGCGAGCGCTATCAGGAAGGCGGGGATCGCCCCCGCCGCCGCTGCCCACACCGCTCGGCCGCTTGGATAGATCACCGCGGCGCTTCCGTCTGGTCGACGAGGTCGGAGACGATCTGCTCGACCAGGCGCCCATCGATCTGCGCCGCCGGCGAGAGGATGACGCGGTGGCGTAGCGCCGGCACGGCCAAAGCCTTGACGTCGTCGGGGATGACGTAGCTGCGGCCGTCAAGCGCCGCCCTGGCGCGCGCGGCCCGTGCCAGCATGGCGCCCGCGCGGGGGCTCGCACCCACCTCCAGATCCGGGCTCTCGCGCGTGCCGCGCACAAGGGCCGCGATATAGCCGACGACGTCCTCGACCAACATGACGCCGCCGACCGTAGCCAAGGCCGCCTCGAGCGTGGCGCGGTCGGTCTGGGCCGTGATGCCGTATTGTTTGATGTCATGCGAGTCCGCGCCGCCGCCATGGTGGATGATAATGGCGCGCTCTTCCTGCGCGTCCGGATAGCTGACCCGATGCTTGAACAGGAAGCGGTCGAGCTGTGCCTCGGGCAGTGGATAGACGCCCTGATGCTCGATCGGGTTCTGCGTCGCCACCACCATGAAGGTGCGGCCAAGTGAATGCGTCGTGCCGTCGAAGGTGACGGCATGCTCCTGCATGGCTTCGAGAAGCGCGGCCTGCGTCTTCGGCGGCGTGCGGTTGATTTCGTCGGCAAGCAAGAGGTCGCAGAAGATCGGGCCGCGCGTCAGCGTGAACTGGCCCGTCTGGAAATTGTAGATGTTGGCGCCGACGATATCGCCGGGCATCAGGTCGGGCGTGAACTGGATGCGCCCGTAGGAGACGCCAAGCGCCTGCGCGAAGCAGCGCGCGGTCATGGTCTTTGCCGTGCCCGGCGGGCCTTCGAGCAATATGTGCCCGCCGGCAAACAGCGCCGTCAGCATCAGATCGACCGTGTCGCGCTGCCCGGTGATCGCCTTCGCCACTTCTTCCCTGATCGCTGTTGCCAGGGCCTTCACTTCATCGACGTTCACCAAGCCTCCTTGCCGTCCAGTCATGCAGCTCTTCCGCCGCTTCATGCATTCCGGCCAATGTTTTGGAATCGTTTACAGTTTTGAACCGTTGGGTGAAGCCATGCGCCTCGCTTTTGTCGCGGGAATCCAGCCAGCGGTCGAGGGCCTCGCCCTGCAGCCCGTGCGGCGCGCCGAGCAGCGTGGCGGCGCGCTGGCGCACCAGCGCCGCGTAGCGGTCGCCAAGTTCTTGCAGTCGCCCGGCGCGCTTCAGGAGCATCGCCGTGGTGTCGACCAGCGCCCGCTTGCCGAAGGCAATGGCGCGGCCCTCGGCGCGCGGCGGGCCGAAGCGGCCAAGCCCGTGCAGGAAGGCAAGTGCCGCCGCCACCAGCACCGACAGCGTCAGCGCCAGGAAAGGCGGCTCGACCAGGAGCTTGCCGAGATCGTATTTCTGGCCGATGCCGTGCAGCGTCAGGTCGAACATCACCGCGCCCTTGGCGGGCTCCAGCATGGCGATCATGTCGAGCGCCGCGGCCGCCTTCTGCTCGTCCTTCAGCGCCGCGTTGTTAATGAGATCGGGATCGGTCAGGATGTAGAACGGCTCGTTGTCGAGCTCGGTCAGAACGGCCTTGCCGTCACCCGCCGAGATCAGCGGATGATCGTCGGCTACCCATTGCAACTCGTCGGGCACGGCGATCTTGCGGCCGTCGACATCGATCTTGTCGACCGTTGGCTTGTCTTCGCCGAGCTTCGCCTTGGCGAGGCGGCCGAGCCAGTCGTTGACCACCGTGCTGGGCAGCCGCTCGACCTTCGTCTCCCAGCCCTCATGGCCGCCTTGCGGAATGGTGACCCATTTGGGCAGCACGAACAGCGTGTCCTTACCCGAGCGGAGCTTGACGATGCGCTGCAGCGCTGCCGGGTCGCTGCCGGGCGCGATGGTGACGATCAGCAGGAAGGTCGATGCCGACGGGGATTCCAGGTCTTTCTCGCCGCGCGCCATGGGCGGCGCCTGCCCGTTGGTGAGCTTCAGCCATTCGACTAGCCCGGCGTAGCCAGTGCCGCCCTTGGAGAAAGGCGTGCCGCCACCCTCGGGCTGGCGGAAGTCGGGAGCGTAGGTGGACAGGAGAAAAAATCCGGCGGCGGCCAGCAGGCTGGCGAAGATGCCCCAGAACAGCGTCCCGCGGCTGAACGGCGCCTCGGCTGCCTCCGTTCCTTCCGCGCTCATGCCCATGCATCCCGGAAGGCAAAGCGCTCATAGGCGCCGCGCGCCTGCCGCCAGCCCTCGGCGCCGACCGGGCGGCGGGCAAACAGCGCCGCCTCGACGATGCGCGCGATCTCGCTGAAGGCTGCGCGGGGACGGGACGGGATGGAGCTTGCGGCGGCGATGTCGCGCGCCGTCAGCGACGGGCGCAGGAAGTCAGGCAGGCGGGTGGCGATGTCGGCGACGCTGCGACGCAAAAGAAGATGCACCGCCTCGTCATAGTCGCCGCGCGCGGCGAGCGCGTCGGCCTCGGAGAGCAGGATCTGCGCCGCGCCGGCATCCGGGCGCCATTCCTCCTTCGTCTCATCTTCCTTGCGCGCGCGCCGCCATGGCAGCCGCCAGGCGACACCTTTCGCCTCGAGGACGAGCAGGAATGCGATGATGGCGACGCCGGTGATCACGGCGCCCCAGAACAGATAGATCATATAGGGGCCGAGCTTCGCCAGGGCCTCGATCAGGGGCCTCAGCCATTCCGGCGGTTCCGGCCGCACCAGCGCCGGCAGGTCGAACTGGATCGAATCGTCCGCCAGCAGTTGCTTGTGCATCCTGGCCAGCCATTCGGCGTCGGCCGTGCCCGGTTCTGTCACCCGCGCGTTCCCCCTGCAACCTGCGGTTCGACATCGACACTGGCAATATGCCCAAACAATTGCAAGTGCACTGGACGCGCCCCATCAATCTTGGCAAATTTACCTTGAAGTTGCCGAATTGGATGCGACGGCGGCTCGGGGGAAACTAACATGACCACTGCGACATTGGGACGACCGGGCAGATTCGAGATTGGCAAGGTGTTCAACAGCACCTTTGCCGTTATTACGCGTAACATAGGACTCTGCGTCGGGCTTGGGCTTTTGTTTGCCGGCGTGCCGACGCTGCTGATCAGATTGTGGACCCAGCCGCAGATGGAAGCGGTGATGAATGGCGATCCGAGTGCGGTGGCGGATCCCAACCTGGTGCTCCGCAACTCCTATCTCAGCATCCTCGCGGGCCTGATTTCCTTCGTCTTCACGCTGCTGCTCCAGTCGTCGCTGGTGCGGGCAACGATCGAGGATCTGAACGGAAGGCGGCCATCTTTCGGCGATTGTATCCAGATTGCCATCCGCTTCCTGCTGCCGACGCTCGCGATCGGCCTGCTCGTCGGCATTGGCTCCGCGCTTGCGATGATCGCGCTGATCGTTCCCGGCATCATCCTGTGGCTCGGCTGGTCCATGTCGGTTCCGGTCCTCATCCAGGAACGGCTGGGCGTGTTCGGCTCGATGTCGCGCAGCCGTGCGCTGACCAAGGGCAATCGTTGGTCGCTGTTCGGGCTCTTCCTGATCCTGCTCATCATCGCGATGGTCATCCAGTGGGGGATCCTGGTGGTGCTGCTCCTCTTTGGCGGGATCCTCGCCGAACTGGGAGCCGCGCTGGTTCAGGCCGTGGTGTCCATGGTGCTCTCCGTTGCCACGGCGGTCAGCTATGTCGAGCTGCGCCAGGTCAAGGAAGGCACCAGCATCGACGAACTGGCGAAGATCTTCTCGTAGGGAATGGCTCGAGCCGCCGTCCGCGGATGTGGGCGGCGGTCGTCTGCTCAATGACAACAGCATGGTGTGCCTGCACAATCGTCCGGCACAGGCGTGACGAGGTAATCGGCACACCCACGGCAAGTTTTGCCTGCAGACCGATAGGTCCTTGGTCTCGCCGCGCCGCGCCGCCTGTTGCTGGCCGCGTGATCTGTCCGGGTCCTGCTGTAAGCGGCACCCAGACAGACTACGCGATGATCAGCCCTCCAGCCAGACCGTCTCGAAATGCTGCTCGAGCGCCTGGTGCTGTTCGCAGCCATGCACGCCCTTGCGGTAGGTGCGGTAGACCGAACGCCAGTAGGGCTGGATGATGACGCCGGAGTCGCGCAAATTCTGCTCGATCTTGGCCATGATCTCCTTGCGCGCCGCGGCGTCGGGCGTTGCCAGCGCCTTGTCGAGAAGCTCGTCGAACTCCTTGTTGGAATAGGCGCTTTCGTTCCAGGCCGCGCCCGATTTATAGGCGAGCGCCAGCACCTGGACGCCGAGGGGACGGCCGAGCCATTCGGTGCAGGAATAGGGGAACTTGCTCCAGTCGTTCCAGAAGGTCGCGGCCGGCAGCACGGTGCGCTTGATCTTGAGGCCGGCCTCGCGGATCTGGGCGGCGATCGCGTCGGCGGTGCTCTTCTGCCATTCGATGTCGACCGAGATCAGCTCATATTCGTGGTCGGCCTTGCCGGCTTCGGCGAGCAGCTTCTTCGCCGCCTCGACATCGCGCTTCGCAGGTCCGATATCGGCGAACTCCGGGTGCATGGGGCCGACATGGTGGTTGTCGGCGGGCTTGCCTCTGCCGTCGAGGCCGAGCTTCAGCACGGCCGCATTGTCGACTGCGAGCTGGGCGGCGCGGCGCACCTTGACGTCGTCATAGGGCGCGTTGCCGACATTGAAGCGCGCGACGATCGTCGAGCCGGTGGCGATCTCGGAGTTCTGCAAGCCCATCTGGTCGGTCTGCGACACCGCATCGGAAGCGGTCTCGTGATCGGTGTCGATCTCGCCGGATTCGAAAGCCGACAGCATGGCATTGGGATCGGAGCCGTAATCGACCCATTTGATGCCGTCGAGATAGAACTCGCCCTTCCACCAGGGCTTGTCCTTGCGCTTCACCTCGGCGCCCGTCTCGGCATCCCAACTCACCAGCTCGCAGGGGCCGGTGGTGATGGCCAAAGCCTTCTTCGGGTCGCCATCGCCCTCATAGGAGCGGTGCATGATCAGCGCCGGATAGTCGGCCATGCCGGCGATCAGCGAGATGTCGGGCTTGGGCAGGTTGAGCTTGACGGTGTAGTCGTCGACCTTCTGGATGCCGCCGTCGACCGGCTTCTTGGTGTCGGCGTTGACCAGCGCGCCCATCCGCGCCGCGACCGAATTGCCGGCGACCGAAGCATCGCACCAGCGGTTGAGATTGTGGATCACGTCGTCGGCGTTGAAAGTGTCGCCGTTCGACCAGGTGATGCCCTTGCGCACATGCAGCGTGATCATCTTGGCATCGTCGCTGGTCTCCCAGCTTTCGAGCAGCCACGGTTCGAAGGTGAAGTCGGTTTTCCAGCGCACCAGATATTCATTGCAGTGGCGCGCGACGTTCGACATCTCGACGCCGTCGAAGGTGCGCGGGTCCTTGAAGCCTTTGACGTTCATGGCCACGCGCAGCACGCCGCCCTTCTTCGGCTCGTCGGCGCGGGCAGGCGAGGGGGTAAGCCCGCCCAGCGCCAGCGCGCCGGCGGCGCTGACGCCGAGGCCGGCCATCAGCGCAAGATATTCGCGCCGGCTGATCGCGCCTTTCCTGAAATCGTCGGCGGTCGGCCTGGCCTGCGGGTGCAGTTTTCTGGCGGTCAGCATGAGTTTCATCGTCGTTCCCTCTGTTGTTGGCGCATGTCGTCCCGCGCGGCGGTTTTGGGGCAACGACTTGCACGAAAAGTCGGTGCGCGCCCCAGTTGCCGTCGGGCGTGGGGGGATGCAACCGCCGGAGCGCCATTGCCTGCCGGGCGATGATAGGTCCGCTTTCCGCAGCGAAATGTTTGATTTTCCGCAGTTCTTGTGCGCTGTTCCGCAGGGCGTGGAAACAGCTGATCTCCCCCTCGTGGGGGAGATGCCCGGTAGGGCAGAGGGGGCGCTGTCCCGCCAGCGTCTCAGCCAATCACAATGGCGTTCCCAAACTGTTCAGATGATCAGAATTCCGAAAGGTCGCGATCCTTCGCGCCCCCCTCTGGCCTGCCGGCCATCTCCCCCACAAGGGGAGAGATTAGCACTCGATCGCCGGCACCCAGTCTGGCGATGTCGTTAATGATCCTCGCGAACGCCTTTGCCGCGCGCGGCACCGTCGGCCTCGCTCTCAGGAAGGAGTGCACCAGCCGCGGCTCCTCTCGCCACACGGCCTGCCCGCCGGCGGCGAGGATCTTGTCGCGATAGGTCTCGCCGTCGGACGACAGCGGATCGCATTCGGCGGTGACGATGACCGTCGGCGGCAGGCCGGAGAAATCGCGATCCTTGAGCGGCGAGAAGGTCGGATCGTCCACCGACTGCCCCGGCGTCGAGCGGATACGGCGGTAGAAGTCCATATCGGCGAGCGTGAGCAGCGGCGCCTTGGCGTGCTCGACATAAGAGCGGCCGGTCTCGTCACCGCCGAGGCTAGGATAGATCAGCATCTGCCCGATGGCGCGCCGGGCATGGCGCCGCGTCGCCTGCGCCACCGCGGCGGCGAGATTGCCGCCGGCGCTTTCGCCGCAAAGCACGATCGGCAGCGTGCTCGTCGCGGCGACCCATTCGAACACGGCAAATGCATCGTCGAAGGAGGCCGGATGGAGATGCTCCGGCGCAAGGCGATAGTCGGCCGAGACCACCTCGAAGCCGGTGCCGGCGCAGATTTCGGCGCAGATGTCGTCATGGCTGTCGAGATCGCCGAGCACGAAGCCGCCGCCGTGATAATAGACGACGATCGCCGCTGTGGCCCCTTTCTCCATGCGGTAACGCCGGACCGGGATGGCATGCGAAGCCGTGGCGACGCCGCCGTCACTGGTGGTCACGCCTTCGGGACGCCCTTGGTGAAACGCCACGCACATCCGGTTGTAGACCGCGCGCTGCTCGACAACGGGTGCGGCGACGATCTCCGGCGGGTACCAGCTGTTGACCCGGTCGATATAGTCCCAGAACTCCGGATCGAGCCGGTCGGCATATTTGCCGCGGCTGCCCCGATCAGCTGGGTTGCTGGCCATCGCCGTCAGAGCTCGGCGTAGAGTTGCGCCGCGTTCTCGAAGGTGAAGCGCAGCGGCACCGAGCCCTCGACCTGCCAAACGCTCACCGTGTCGCCGGCCATCAGCCGGCAAACGTCGAGCGTGTTGGTGACGGCGCCGCCATAGAGCCGGTTGGCAAGGTTGAGGATGCCGGTCTGGTGCATGGCCGCGGTAGCGCTTCCGCAGGCGTCCTTGACCAGGAGCACGCGGAAGCCGAGCGCTATGGCGTCCTTGATCGTGGCGTCGATGCAGGCTTCGGTCCACACGCCGACAATGATCAGCCATTCGATGCCGGCAGCCTGGAGCTTGATGGCGAAATCGCCCTTGCCGAAGACGCTCGCCTGCGCCTTGATGAGCATTGCTTCGCCATCTTGCGGCGCCACTTCATGGCAGATCGCCGTCAGCGGGTCGTCCTTGTCGGAGAAGACCGACTTGCCGCTGTCGTCCACCGGATGGAACGGCCGCGCTTCGGCGAGATCGACGATATAGGCCCAGTGGTAGAGCGGCACGAAATTGCGCCGCGCCGCCTGCTGCAGCCGCTGGACGTTGGCGAGGAGCTCGGCAAAACCCTCGACCAGATAGCGTTTGTCCTTGCGATGCTCTTCCTGGAGATCGACGAACACCGCGGCCACCGTGCCGCGCCGAATGGAGATGGGTGTTTTCATGCAGATGTGACTGGTTCGCAGGTAGCGGGGATTGGCTGAAACGTTTCCGCCGTCCCAGGGCGGAGCAGGAGCGAAGCTCCGTCGCGGAGACCCTGGGATCCATGCCGTGACCTCGGCCGAGGAGTGCAGCGGAGCAGAATTCTGTTAGCGTTGTGTCGCCTTGATATCACGGCATGGATCCTAGGGTCTGCGCTGCGTCGCGGCGCTCCTCGCTCCGCCCTAGGATGACGAAAACGATGAGCGCCGCAGCTATTCCAAGAGGTTAGCGACACTTCACCAGGATGAACATCCAGCTTCAAACTGCTCATTCCAAAAACTCGTCTTCATAGGGGAAACGCGAGAGCAGCTCGGTGCCAGTCTCGGTGATCAAGATCTCGTCCTCGAGCTTGACGCCCTCGCGGCCGCCTTTCTCGCCGATATAGCTTTCGACGCTGACCACCATGCCGGGTTGGATGATGCCGTCGCGGCCATAGGTCTCGTAATCCATCGCATGCGCGATGAAGGGCGTCTCGCCATGCATGCCGACGCCGTGCATGACCGAGGTATAGCGCTGGTCGACGAAGCGGTCCGGGATCTTCCAAGCCTTCTCGGCGATCTCGCGGAAAGCCATGCCGGGCTTCACGATCGAAATGTTGTGCTGCACCTGGTCGTGCGCCATGCGGTAGAGCGACTTCTGGTAGGGCGTCGGCTTGCCAGGGCCGCAGCGGAAGGTGCGCGAGAAGTCGGAATAGTAGCCGTAGCAGCCGATCGTGTCGGTATCGAGCGCGACCAGCTCGCCCGGCCTGATCTTGCGGCCGCTGGCTTCGTTGAACCAAGGGTTGGTGCGCTGCCCGGAAGTGAGCAGCCGGGTCTCGATGAACTCGCCGCCCTGGCGGATCACCTCGTGATACATGATGGCGAACAGCTCGTTCTCGGAGACGCCAGGCTTGATCGCCTCGCGTACCGCAGCCACCGCGGCTTCAGCGCCAGCCATCGAAGCCTGCAGGCATTTCACTTCTTCAGGCGTCTTCACCGCACGCACGGCCAGGATCTCGCCCTGGCAGTCCTTCACCTCGCAGCCGCGCTTTTCCAGCGCCAGCGCCTGCAGATGGCTGCAGCGGTCGAGGCCGAGCTTCATCGAGCCGCCGCCATGCTTCTTCAATAGCTCGGTGATCTCGTCGGCGAACGGTCCGGCGGTCTCGTCGTCGCGTCCGGACACCGACGACCAGACCAGCTTCGACGGCCGCGCCTCGTCGATCGTGTCGAGCACCATCGAGACATGGTAGCTCTGCGGATATTCGAACAGCACGATCGGCCCTTCGGTGGGCACGAAGAAATAGCGGGTCGAGTTGCGCAGGAAATAGCCGAACATGTTGCGCGAGCCGGTGGCGTAGCGCTGGTTGTAGGGATCGAACAAAACGACGCCGCCATAGCCCGCCTCGCGCATCCAGGCGCGCAGCCTGGCCAGCCGCCCCTTGCGCAGCGCGTCGGCGTCGATGAAGGACGGCTCGGTGTCGGAAAGCCACATGCCGCCGGCGGGATCGGCCGCCGCCGGATGGCGCATGCGGTCCTTGAAATCCACATCCTCGGTGCTGTCCGGATCGAAAACGACGATGCTCATGGAGGCCTCCTGTTCTTGGCGAACATAGCCGGGCAGGACGTTGAGCTTGTGCGGCATTCCGCGATTGTTGTGCTGGATGCCGCAGTCGTGTCGACGGGAAACGAGAAGCGTCGCGATCGCCAGCGTCTCAGTGTTTCAGCACAGTGAAGGGCTAATGCCGCCGCATCGCCTTAGGCGCGCGCCCATGCTCCTCGCGAAACGCCCTTGCAAAGCTCGACATCGAAGCAAAGCCACACGCCAGCGCCACATCGCGCACCATCAGCGTCGAATGCGCCAAGAGATCGGCGGCGCGTTTCAGCCTGAGCCGCCGGTAATAGCCGTTGGGCGAAATACCCAGCTCGGTGCGGAAATTGCGCTCGAGCTTGTCGGGCGAGACGCCCAGACGCTCCGCCAATTCCGCCATGCCAAGCCGTTCCTCGACCGCGTCCTCCATGATGGCGATGGCCGACAGCACCAGCTCGTTCTGCACGCCTGTGCGCAGGCGCAGCGGCATCAGCTTGCGGTCGACACTCGATCGCAAAGGCGAGTGCACGAACCATTCCGCCACGCCCGCCGCAAGCTCGGCGCCGTAGTCGCGCGTGATGATCTCCAGCATCATATCGAGGCTGCCGACGCCGCCGGCCGAGGTGAAGCGCTTGCGGTCGATGACGAAGAGGTCGCGCCTGAGATCGATATCCGGGAAAGCCTCAGTGAAGGCGGCCTGGCTGGTCCAGTGCAACGTGCAGGCATGGCCGTCGAGCAGTCCCGCACGGGCGAGGAAGAACGCCGCATCCGCCACCGCGCCAATATGCGCGCCGCCGCGCAGGCTCTTCCGGATCCAGCCCATCGCCTCGTCGGCCACGACATGGTCGGCATCGCCGCCGGAGCACACCACGATGCGGTCGACCTTCGGCGCATCGGCGGCCGAGAAGCCGGGCTGGATGACGACGCCGTTCGAAGCTTCGACCGTGCCTTCATCGGCGCCGACGATCACCCAGCGGTAGCAGTCGCGCCTGGCAAGAATGTTGGCGGCGCGCAGCGGCTCGATGACCGAGGAAAACGCCATCATCGGAAAGCCGGGAAAGATCAGCACGGCGAAGGTGAGGGGAGCATCGCCTGGCGATGGCTTTGCCTGGCTCATGGCTGGCGGCCGTAGCGCGGCAGCACTATGTCGGCGGTGAGCGGCGCCAGCTTCATGCCGCTTGCGAGCTCCGGGCTCAGCCAGATCATCTCCTCGATCTCGGCCGCCGGGATCGGCTCGCCGGCGATCGCCAGTTCGAAGAGTTCGGCCTCGACGCGGGCATCCGGCTCGTTGGCGGCGGGCGCCGAGAAGGAGCCCAGATGCGAAGCCGCGGCAGGGTCGACGACGATGCCCAATTCCTCCCGCAGTTCGCGCGCAAGAGCGGCGGCAGGCGCCTCGCCCGGCTCGATCTTGCCGCCGGCCTGCATGAAGGTGTTGGTGCCGCGCTTGCGCACCAGAAGCAGCTTGCCGTTGTCGTCCCGGATCACGGCGGCGGCGATCCGGATCGTTCTTGCCAGGGCGGTCTTGGCATGGCTGGAAGTCACGATAGGCTGTTCCCCGGCGGCGGCTTTGGTGGCAGAGAGGGCGGGACTGTAGCGGGCGCGTCAGCGCCCTTGCAACGGAGAAGCGACCAGGATGTTCGCGGCAACCGCAATTCACACGCGGTCCAGCTTCTTAACTTCTACGTCGCGTCGACGTACATAGAAACACGCAAGGAGAGCAGAAACATGGAAGCTTTCCATGATGAAATTCGAGAGATCGAGGAGCGCAGCGGGCGCACCACTCTGCGGCCTGTCGACATTGCTTTCTTTGCTGCCATCGACGGTCCCCCACAGCCGACTGATCGGCTGCGGGCATCGTTCGCCCGCCATGCCCAGACCGTCGCTTCCAGGTGACGCGGAAGCCGGGCTGCCAACGGCAACGGAGAAACGACCAGGATGTTTGCGGCAACGGCTATCGACACGAGCAACAAGCCGGCCTTCTACGACGAGCTGGCCACGCAATTGAAAGCGCTGCTGGAAGGCGAGGCCGACTCGATCGCCAACGCGGCCAACACCTCGGCGCTGATCTATCAGATGGTGCCCGACCTCAACTGGGCGGGTTTCTATTTCCTGCAGTCCGACGAAGAGCTGGTGCTCGGCCCCTTCCAGGGCAAGCCCGCCTGCGTGCGCATCAAGGTCGGCAAAGGCGTCTGCGGCACGGCGGTCGATCTCGGCATGTCGATGCTGATCAAGGACGTGCACGATTTTCCTGGCCACATCGCCTGCGATGCCGACTCGCGCTCGGAACTGGTCGTGCTGCTGCGCGACGCCGACGGCGTGTTCGGCGTGCTCGACCTCGACAGCCCGCTGCCCGGCCGCTTCGACAAGGACGACCAGGCCGGCATCGAGAAGCTGGCCGCGATCTATGTCGCGGCGAGTTCGTTTGACGATTAGACGAACTTCACCAGCGTCAAGCTGAACACCGAGATGAACAGGAAGGCCGAGAAGGCCAGCATCAGCGGGCGCAGGCCGCGCGAGCGCAACTGCGAGATGTCGGCCTGGAGGCCCATGGCGGCGAGCCCCATGGTCAGCACGACTTGCGCGGCCAAGGCGATCGCCGAATGAATCTGTGCCGGGATCACGATCAGGCTGTTCAGCGCTACGACCGCGACGAAAGCCGCCACGAACCACGGCATCGGCGGCTTCGCGGCGGAAGCTTCACCGCGGCGCGCCAGCAGGCCGAGCGCGATCACCATCGGCGCCAGCATGGCGACGCGCGTCAGCTTGGCGACGGTCGCCGTTTCGCCGGCCTGCGTTCCGTTCTGGAAACCGGCGCCGATCACCTGCGCCACCTCATGGATCGAGGCGCCGGCCCACAGGCCGAATGCGTGCTGGTCAAGGCCGAACAAGGGCGCCAGCAGCGGAAAGCCGAGCATGGCGACGGTGCCGAACAGCGTGATTGCGGCGACGGCGTAGGTCACATCCTCGTCCCGCGCGTCGGTGACGATGTTGGTGGCGACGATCGCCGAGGCGCCGCAGATCGAGGTGCCGGCCGCGATCAGTTGCGCCAGCTTGGCGTCGACGCCGATCAGCCGGCCGAGCGCGACGGTGAACAAGAAGGTCGCGCCGAGCGTGGCGGCGACGATGCCGACGCCGCCGAGGCCGATGCCCGCCACCTGGCCGAGCGTGAGCTGGAAGCCCAGCAGCACGATGGCGAAACGCAGCAGCCGGCGCTGCGCGAAAGCGATGCCTGCCTTGGCATGGGCGGGCGTGCCGATAACGTTGGAATAGACCATGCCGGCGACGACGGCGAGGATCATCGGGCTGAACAGCGCGAGGCCGGAGAGATTGCGCGCCGAATAGGCGACGCTGGTGATCATCGCCGCGAGCACGATTCCCGGCACGATGCCGGCATAGATAGGGGCGGAGCTTCCAGAATTGGCCGAATTCAAGCCATTTGGAAGATCGTTCGCGGTGGCGGGCAGGAAAGACAATCGAATTCTCCGGGCGTGCTCGCCGGGGAAATGCCATTCCAGAACCAATCTTTCCAACGAATAATTCGAGTTATAATGATCGATTTAATCGAACGATTGGATCCGCGATCGGATAGTCAGGACTGTCTTTTATGCATGTCGTTTTCTCGAAACCGCAGCGCATTTTTGGGCGGTATGCATCGGGAATTCAGCGCACTGGCTCAATCGCCTCCTCTTGCTTTTGACAGGGCGGTCGCCGCATCGTTATCTCCGACGATATACGACGATCACCTCGCCACGATTGAAGCCCGCCGGCCCACAGGGAGCGAAGCATGACACACAGTCTGCAGTTCTATATCGACGGCGCCTGGGTCGATCCTGCGGTGCCGAACAATTTCGACGTCATCGATCCGTCGAACGAGGACGTCTTCGCGCAGATCTCGCTGGGCACCAAAGCCGATGTCGACAAGGCGGTCGCGGCCGCCAAGCGCGCTTTCGCCACTTTCGGCTTCACCGAAGTCGGTGAGCGCCTCGACATCCTCAACCGCGTCATCGACGTCTACAAGAAGCGCAGCAAGGACCTTGCGCTCGCCGTCTCGCGCGAGATGGGCGCGCCGCGCCAGATGGCGCTGGACAGCCAGGTGGGCGTCGGCCAGGCGCATCTGGAGAAGATGGCGGAGGTGCTGAAGACTTTCCAGTTCCGCCACGTGAAGGGCTCGTCGCTGATCGTCAAGGAGCCGATCGGCGTCGTCGGGATGATCACGCCGTGGAACTGGCCGCTCAACCAGATCACCTGCAAGGTCGGCCCGGCTCTCGCCGCCGGCTGCGCCATGGTTCTGAAACCGTCCGAGATCGCGCCGCTCGACGCCATCATCTTCGCCGAGATCATCGACGAGGCCGGCGTGCCGAAGGGCGTCTTCAATCTCGTCAACGGCGATGGCCCGACCGTCGGCCAGGCTTTGGCCAGCCACCCGGACGTCGACATGATGTCCTTCACCGGCTCGACCCGTGCCGGCATCCTGGTCGCCAAGGCCGCCGCCGACACGGTCAAGCGTGTGCATCAGGAACTCGGCGGCAAGTCGGCCAACATCCTGTTCCCCGACGTCGACCTCGAACGGGCCGTCGCCAAGGGCGTCGCCGGCTGCTTCGGCAACAGCGGCCAGTCCTGCAACGCGCCGACCCGCATGTTCGTGCCGCGCGAGCGCCATGACGAGGCGGCCGGCTACGCCAAGACGGCGGCGGAGAAATTCACCGTCGGCCCGGCCGATGCGCCGGGAACAAAGCTGGGTCCGGTGGTCAGCCAACTGCAGTTCGACAAGATCCAAGCTTTGATCCAGAGCGGCATCGAGGAAGGCGCGACCCTGGTGACCGGCGGCCCCGGCCGTCCGGCCGAGCTCAACCGCGGCTACTATGTCCGCCCGACGGTCTTCGCCAACATCACGCACGACATGCGCATCGCCAAGGAAGAGATCTTCGGACCGGTATTGTCGATCATGCCCTACGACACGGTCGAGCAGGCGATCGAGCAGGCCAACGACACCGTCTTCGGCCTTGCCTCCTACATCCAGGCCAAGGACATCGAGAAGGCGCGCCAAGCGGCGGCCCGCATGCGCTCCGGCAACGTCTACATCAACTACCCGACCTGGGACGCCGGCCTCCCCTTCGGCGGCTACAAGCAGTCCGGCAACGGCCGCGAATACGCCGAATACGGACTGGAGGATTTTCTGGAGATCAAGGGCATCGCGGGGTACGAGGCGGCGGAGTAGGCTTCACGCGTTCGCTGACGGCTGGCGTCGGCGCTGATGGATCGGAAAGGGCGCGGTCTCGGCCGCGCCTTGTCATTTTGGCATTACCGGTCCCGTCGGCCAGCAAGGACGATGGCAACCATGAATTGCGGGTAATGCGCCGCCGGCCCGAATGATGTCGCCACCGATCAGCTCACGAATTTATTCGCCGCGCGAAATGCTCATACGTCACTTGCCACGGATCGCTCTCGGCAGGTCTTTCCTCGCCGATCCAATGGAAGCTGTCGGCCGTGATCTCCGTGAACCGCCATCGCGTTTGCAGGCCGCGCGAGTCATCGCCGATCTGCACGATGTCCTTGCCTTCGGCCCGCCCGATCTGGCGCGAATAATCCTGGTCGAGCGGATCGCTCCAGATGATGTGCCAGACACCGATCCCGGGATCGAAGATGCGCAAAGTCGTGCCGTACATGGTGGAGGGTGCCGGGCGCTTGGGCCTGATCCAGATGTCCTGAATCGCTCGACCTTCGAGTACCCAGCCAAAATGGCATTCTCCATTCCATTTCCGGATTGTGCCGTCTTCGAGGTGGTGGACAGTGTCCATCTCCCAGCTTCCGATCAACCATCCATAGAGGTCCATGTCTTTCGCTCGGTCTGCTGGGGGGCCTTCAGATCCGAGAGCCGCGAGAAACGGGGAAATTGTGCTCGTCATGATTTTTTCTCCGATGGATAGGCGCGCAGCGACAAGGCGCTGCAACATTGCCGACCCGATCGTCGCAGCGTTGCGGGTTCCAGGTCTTGGGAGAAATTGCTGTAGTGATGCCGCGGACGAGATCATGGCGAGGCCAGCCGGCGGGCAGGGATCATCCCTTTCACCCCGCCCGGAAGGCGAAATTGTTGGGCAGCCTAGCTGGATCCGGCCGCCGCACTGCGGACGTATCGTTCCGATCGCCTCTTCTTCTCCCGCCGTCCTACTCGTGCCTCGCCTCGATGATCCCGACCATGGCGCGTGTAAACTCGACCATGCTGTTGGCTGTGATGGCGGCATTGTCGGGGCTCTGGCCGATATGTTCGGCGGCCCCGCAGCATGAGCGGCGGATGCGGTCATAGTGCGGGTCTCTTTCATCGTCCGGCAAGGTTGCCAAATTCAAGGCTCGACGGTGAAGCATGCGCAACAGCTGCGCCAGCGCAGTTTCGACACTCATGCGTTTTGCTCCGCATCGGTCGAACGTCTCGGCACATCGGTGCCGGATCGTCGATCAGGGGGCGGTTCTCATCCCCGGCGCGGGAAGGTTGCGCCATAGCCGTTAATATATTGTTGATCGCTAATATGTTTAGCGAGGCATTTTAGGAAGGTTCGTGGATGCTGCTGGGGGCGGTGGAAGCAAATCATAGCAGTACGCGTGCAACCGAGATCGATGACGATGTCTCCGGTACCCACGAATAGTGTCGCCGATATTTCAAAATCTAACGATCGGCAAAATGCACCAGTAAGGATGCTTGGTAAGGGTTGATTCAACCGTTGCTGGTATATAGAAGGTGGCGGCTCCGACT
This sequence comes from Mesorhizobium sp. WSM4906, assembly GCF_029674625.1. Taxonomy (NCBI): domain Bacteria; kingdom Pseudomonadati; phylum Pseudomonadota; class Alphaproteobacteria; order Hyphomicrobiales; family Phyllobacteriaceae; genus Mesorhizobium; species Mesorhizobium sp. WSM4906. The sequence goes on along the minus strand of NZ_CP121355.1, from coordinate 4,726,697 downwards.
AGGGGTAGGGTTGCCTGAAGGCCGGAGCCGCCTGCGCGGTCGATGGGTAGTGGATCCGCGCTGTCCCAGAATAGGACAGCGCGGTCTACGATTCGTTAATCCGAAGACTGAAAGCCGTACAAAACCGGCGGATGTGGCTTTCGCCGTCACCGGAAGCGGGGCTGCAACCTTTCACGACACAATTCGAAAGTCTTGGCCTGAGGCGTGCTCGGCAACTCACCCTGCCGCGCTGTCGGCGATCCAGTCCGTCAGACTGCGCATGAAACTTCGCGGCACGATAAGGTCGCAGGCGGTTTCGGCCGTGCGCAACAGAAGCACCGGTATGTGGTGAAAGGCCGCGTGCCAGGCGTGGCCGGGAGCCGCGGCGGGCGACGACCAGTCGACGGCGACACATTTCGAGAGAATTTCCTGGAGACGCGCTCCATCCATCCTGAGGCGCACCCGACCTTCGTCGAGCAAAACCGAACAGCCCAGTTCGGGATCGATGGTCGGGGGCGACGGCTTTATGCCGGTTTCGAAAATCAGCCAGAAACGGCGCGGAGCAACGCGGACGATCAGGACATCGGCATGGCGGACCGTCTCGCCGACCGCTGCGGGCAGGCGCGCGCCCAATGCTTTCGAGACGCTTGCTTCGAATCGTGCCAGCGTCCCGTCCCAGCCTTCGATCTGGACCATCGGGCAATCGGCCGCCGACAGGTTGAAATCCTTCGACAGGTTGAATTCTTTCAGCGACAGAGCCTCAGCCATGCAGTCGCTCTCCCTTGGGATCGAGGAACACGGGCGACACGATGCGGGCGCGAACAATCTCGGCCCGCATCGGATAGGCGGCGACGACCTCGCTTCCCTCTGTCGCGACATTGCCGGCGAGCAGTGCCAGTCCGATATAGCGGCCGAGCTCGGGGCTGAAAGTGACGGAGGTGATCCGGCCGCGTCCATGGCCGGCCACTGCATCATCCGGCAGAAACAATATCGCCCCGCCGCGCAGTCGCTTGCCCTCCTCGATGCATTCCAATCCAACCAGCCGCTGGCGGTCGGGCGAAAGAAATGCCGGGCGATGTCGCAGGACTTCGCCGACGAAGCCGGTGCGCTTGCCGACCATGCGGCCAAGGCCGAGATCGTCGAGCGTGGTGCGGCCATCGATCTCCGGCCCGGCGACGTGGCCCTTCTCGACGCGCAGCGCGCCGAGCGCTTCGACCCCGTATGGTTTCAGGCCGAACGGCGCGCCCACTTCCAGCAGGTGGCTCCAGAGCCGCTCGCCGCGGCTGGCGCCGACATAGATCTCGTAGGCGCGCTCGCCTGAATAGCTGAGGCGGATGATGCGCAGCGCGCGTCCGTCGAACTCGGCCTCGATGAAGCCCATATGGGGCAGCGCCTCGTTCGAGACGTCGAGCCCCGGGAAGGCGGCGGCCAGGATGTCGCGGCTTTTGGGGCCGGCGACCGACATCGCCGCCCATTCGTCGCTGACCGAGGTGACGGCGACACGCAGCTCCGGCCACGCGGTGTCGAGCAGGAATTCCAGCCGTGACTGCACCTCGGCCGCCTTGGCGGTCGAGGTGGTCATGAAGAACCGGGTTTCCGAGAGCCGCGTGGTCGTGCCGTCGTCGAAGACGATGCCGTCGTCGCGCAGCATGACGCCGTAGCGGGCGCGGCCGACCGGCAGCTTGGCGAAGCCGTTGGCATAGACACGGTCGAGGAAGGCGGCGGCGTCTGGCCCCTGCACGTCGATCTTGCCGAGGGTGGAGATATCCATCAGCCCGGCGGCTTCGCGCACCATGCGCATCTCGGCGACATAGGCTTCGTTCACGTCCTGCCCGGCGCCGCGGTAGAAATAGGGCCGCATCCAGAGCCCGACCTCGAGCATTTCGGCGCCATCGGCCAAATGCCGGTCATGCATCGGCGTGCGGCGGATCGGCTTGAAATGGTGGCCGACGGCGCGGCCGGCGAGCGCGCCGATCGCGACGGGCGCGTAGGGCGGGCGAAAGGTCGTGGTCCCGGTTTGCTGGATCGTCGCCTGGCGCAGCGCCGCCATGGCCGACAGCGCTGCGAAATTGCTGGTCTTGCCCTGGTCGGTGCCCATGCCGAGCGTGGTGTAGCGCTTCAGGTGCTCGACCGATTCATAACCCTCGCGATGGGCGAGCTCGATGTCCTTGGTGGTCACGTCCATCTGGAAGTCGACGAAGGCCTTGCCGCGTCCGACGGACGGGATCGCGCGGAACGGACCGGATGCCGCCTCGCCGAGATCGAGCTTGAGCGGCGCCGGCACGGCTTTTGATTTTCCGCAGGACGATGCGGCTTCCGCGCCGGCGCGGTGGCCGTCCTCGATGGCGGTGACAGTCGAGAAGCGTCCCATCATCGCGCCGGCGCCGAACTGGCCTGCCGAAAAGCCGCCCGGAACGAAGCCGTCGATCTCGCCGCGATAGACCGGTTTGACGCCGAGATGCGAGCTAAGATGCACGCTTGGCGACCAACCGCCGGACAGGCAGACGAGATCGCAGGCAACTTCCAGCTTGCCGTCCGGCCCGGCCAGCCGCGCGGCCTTCACCGCATGGCCGCCGCGCAGGTCGGTGATCAAGGTGCCGGGTCGGATCGCCACGTTCAGGCGGCTCGCGTCCGCAGCCAGGCTAACGGGCGGGGCGCCGCGCTGATCCGCGACCATCACCTCGGCGCCGGCGGCGGCGAGGTCGAAGGCGGCGCTGTAGGCGCCGTCATTCGTGGTGGCGACGACGATCTTCTTGCCCGGCAGGACTGCGAAACGGTTGAGATAGGTCCGGGCGGCGGACGCCAGCATGACGCCCGGCCGGTCGTTGTTGGAAAAGACCAGCGGCCGTTCGATGGACCCGGTGGCGAAGACGATGGAACGGGCGCGAAGCATGGTGAAGACCTGGCGCGCGCCGCTTTCCGCCGCCGGATCGTCGCATCGCTCGATCAGCCCCAGCGTGTTGCCGTCGAAGGTCCCGAACGCCATCGTCTTGCGCATCAGGGTGACATTTCCGAAGCCCACCAGCTCGGCCTCGATCGCGCTCAGCCAGCCGGCCGCCTCTCCGTCCGGACGCTCGGACAAAAGCTGGCCGCCGAGCAAAAAGTCCTGCTCGATGAGAGCGACGCTCGCGCCGGCGGCCGCGGCCGCGCGCGCCGCCGACAGGCCGGCGGGGCCGCCGCCGACGACGGCGACATCGGCAAATGCATGCCGTGCCTCGTAGCGGCCGGGATCCGGCTCGGTGCCGGCGCGACCCAGGCCCGCCGCCTTGCGGATGAAATGCTCATAGAACATCCAGGCGCGCCGCGTCGGCCCCATGAACGTCTTGTAGTAGAAGCCGGCCGAAAGGAAGGGCGAAAACAGCCCGTTGATGCTCTGCATGTCGAAGGCGAGCGAGGGCCAGCGATTCTGGCTTTCGGCGGTCATGCCGTCCGCCAGTTCGAGCGTCGTCGCCGGCAGGTTCGGCTCGCGCCGCCCGCCGGTTCCGAGCGTGACCAGCGCGTTCGGCTCTTCCGGGCCGGCCGAAACTATGCCGCGGCGCCGGTGATATTTGAAGCTGCGGCCGGTCAGCATGATGCCGTTGGCCAATAGGGCGGAGGCGAGCGTGTCGCCCTGGCAGCCGGCCAGCTCGCGGCCATCGAAGACGAAGCCCAGCGGCCGCGCGCGGTCGATGCGGCCGCCGGTGGCGAGGCGATTTCTGTTCATGCGGGCACTTTCCTGGCCATTTCCCGGGCAAAGCCGACCGACGCGATGGTATGGTTTCTGGTGTCGCGCTCGACGATCAGCCATTGCCGGCAGCCGGACACGTGCTGCCAGAATTCGCGGTGCGGTCCGGCCGGATTGTTGCGCACATAGACATAGCGGTACCAGGCTTCCGGATCGGGGTCGTCATGCGCCGGGCGCGCTACCGAAGCGTCGCCGCCGTAGCGGAACTCGTCATGGTCGCGTGGGCCGCAACACGGGCATTCGATGCGAAGCATTTGTCTTGCCCTCTATTGCAGCCAGGCCGAAGGGCCGACGCCGGCCTCGTCGAGCGTGCGGCCGGTGCGGAAACGGTCAAGGCGATAGGCGGTGATCAAGGGATGCGGCGTGCCGGTCGCCAGGGTGTGCGCGAAGCACCAGCCCGAGGCAGGCGTCGCCTTGAAGCCGCCATAGCACCAGCCGCCGTTGAGATAGAGCCCGTCGATCGGCGTCGGGCAGATGATCGGGCTTGCGTCGGGCGTCATGTCCATGACGCCGCCCCAATGGCGCAGCAGCCGGACGCGCGAGATGCAGGGCATCAGCGCGATGGCCGCTTCCGCCACCTCGCGCACGACGCCGAGATTGCCGCGCTGGGCATAGGAATTGTAGCCGTCGAGATTGCCGCCGAAGACCAGCCCGCCCTTGTCGGATTGGCTGACATAGAAATGATCGGCGCCATAGGCCACGACGTGGTCGACCAGCGGTTTCAGCGGCTCGGTGACGAAGGCCTGCAGCACGTGGCTTTCGATCGGCAGTTCCAGCCCGGCCTTGCGGCCGAGCACCGAGGTGTGGCCGGCGACCGCGAGGCCGACCTTGCCGGCGCCGATCCGGCCCTTGCTCGTCTCGACGCCGACGATCCTGTCGCCGTCGCGGACAAAGCCGGTCACCTCGCAGTTCTGGATGATGTCGACGCCATGGCCGTCGGCGGCGCGCGCATAGCCCCAGGCGACGGCGTCGTGGCGGGCGGTGCCGGCGCGGCCCTGCAGGATCGCGCCATGGATCGGAAACCGTGCCGTGTCGGAAAAATCGAGATAGGGCACGAGCCGCCGCACCTCGTCGCGGTCGAGGATGTCGGCGTCGATGCCGTTCAGCCGCATGATGTTGGCGCGATGGCTGAAAGCGTCGAGCTGATCGGCCGAATGGGCGGTGACGATCTGGCCGCGCTGCGAGAACATCACGTTGAAGTTCAGCGCCTGCGACAGGCCTTCCCACAGCTTGACCGAAAATTCGTAGAACTGGGTGTTGCCGTCGAGCAGGTAGTTGGAGCGGATGACGGTGGTGTTGCGGCCGACATTGCCGCCGCCGATATAGCCTTTCTCCAGCACCGCGACATTGCGGATGCCGTGGTTCTCGGCCAGGTAGAATGCGGTGGAAAGCCCGTGCCCGCCGCCGCCGACGATGATCACGTCATAGGTTGGTTTCGGCTCGGCGGCGCGCCAGGCGCGCTGCCAGTTCTTCTGGCCGGACAGGCCGTTGCGGAAAATCGAAAACGCCGAGTAGCGCATGGTCATGGTCTAGCGGACGATCGGGCCGGTCGGCGTGCGCGTCAGCACCTCGGCGCCAGTCTCGGTCAGAAGCACGGTGTTGGAGATGAAGTCGTCGCCGCGGCCGGTGCCCATCAGCCAGGACAGGATGTGGAAGCTCATGCCGGTCTCGATCTCGAGATCGGAATCGTGCCGCAAGCCCGTAACCGAATTGCCGCCCGTCCAGGACGGCGGCTGGCCGATGCCGACGAGATAGCCGCAATGATGCCGGCGGTAGTGCGACAGGCCTGCCTCGTCGGCCACGCTTTGCCAGGCGGCGTAGACCTCGCGCGCCCTGGCGCCGGGCCTGAGCGTCTTGACGACGGCGTTGAACGCCTTGGCCGTCACCTCGGCCATGGCGGCGTCCTCGTCCTTGATGGTGCCGATCCGGATCAGCCGGCCGAGCGGCGCGTGATAGCGCGAGACGCAGCCGGACAGTTCGACGAAGACCGGCTCGCCGCGGCGATAGACGCCGTCGCCCCATGTCGTGTGTTCCTCGCCCAGCCGGGCGGCGGGGCGGATGAACGGGCCGAAGCCGGGCGCGTGGCCGCCGGCGCGCGCCATCGCCGCCACGCATTGGGCGGCGACCTCCTGCTCGGCGGCGCCGTCGCCGACGGCAGCGATCGCGGCTTGCGCCGCCGCATCGGTGACCTTGGCGGCGCGGCGCATCAGCGCCTGTTCCTCGGCGCTCTTCACCCGCCGCATCCCGTCGACCAGCCCGGAGACGTCGCTCCACTTGGCGTCAGCCTGCGCCTCGAGCTTGAGGGCGAGGCCGTGGCTGAGGCCCGAGGTCCAGTGTTCGAGGCCGATGCGCTTGCCCGTCAGGCCGAGTTCGGAAAGGACGCGAGCGGCGAGATCCGCGGCCGTCTCGCTATCGGTATGGCCGCGGAACTCCGCCGCCTTCACCTGGTTCTCGATCGTCACCTTCTCCATCGACCGGGTGACGAGCACCGGCTGCCGGTCGAGCGGGACGATGAGAAGATGCGGCGCGAAATAGCCCCAATGGTCGAGGCCGGTGAGATAGAAGGTGTTCTCCGGCGAGGCGAAGACGGCGGCATCGAGCCCGCGCTCGGCCAGCGTCTTGCGCACCTTCGACAGGCGGCCGGCGATCTCGGCTTCCGAAAAGGGATTGCGATCCATTCTGTATCCTCGAATTGCCTGTTGTGGAGCCTTAGTGGTCAGTCGATGACGATGAGATCGCGCGTCACGTCGCAGAGCCGCTCGCCGCCGGCTTCGGCGACGACGAAGGACTCCGAAATGGCGACGCCGAAATCGTCGAGCCAGACGCCGGCCATGAAGTGGAAGCACATGCCGGGCTGAAGCTCAGTCTTGTCGCCGGGCCTCAGGCTCACGGTGCGCTCGCCCCAGTCCGGTGGGTAGGCGAGGCCGACCGGATAGCCGACCCGGCTTTCCTTCTTCAGCCCGTTCCGGCGCAGCACCGCCTGCCAGGCGGCTTCGACCTGCTCCGCGGTGTTGCCGGGCCGCGCCATTGCGAGGCCGGCGTCGACGCCTTCGACGATCACCTTGGCCATATCGGAAAGCGCAGCCGGCGGCTTGCCGAAATGCACCGTCCGGGTCAGCGCCGCATGGTAGCGCCGCCTGACGCCGGCGATCTCGACGATGGCAAGGCCGGTGTCGGGAAGCGGCGCGTCCGACCAGGTCAGATGCGGCGTGCTGGTGCCTTCGCCGACCGGCATCAGCGGACAGATGGCGGTATAGTCGCCGCCGGCGCCGGCCACGCCCATGATCTGCGCGTGATAGATCTCGGCGATGACATAGTTCTGCGGCACGCCGGGCCGCATCTTTTCGATGGCGCGGTTCATGGCATTGCTGCAGATCGCGCCCGCCTCGCGGATAAGCGCCAGCTCGCTCGGCGATTTCACCAGGCGCGCCCAGTTGACGAGGTCGCGATTGTTGGCGAAGCGCGCCTCCGGCAGGCCGCCGACGAGATGGGCATGGCAGCGCGCCGTGTAGTAGTGCGCATCCATCTCGACGCCGATCCGCGCCCGGTCCCAGCCGCGCGCCCTGATCAGCCCGGCGAGCTCGTCATAGGGATGCTCGACGGGATGCTGCACCAGCCGCTCCGAGAACGGCACGATGTTTCGTTCGGGCAGGCCGGTGGTCATGCGGGCGCTCTTGGCGTCCTGCGCCCTGCCGAACCAGATCGGGCGGTCCTCCTCCAGATGGACCAGCACGCATTGCGGCACGTAGAAAGACCAGCCGTCATAGCCGGTCAGCCAGCACATGTTGGCGGGATCCTGGCAGATGATGAGATCGAAGCCGGCCTCGTCCATGCGTCGCTTCACGTCGGCCAGGCGCCGCTCGTACTCCGCCTTGGTGAACCCGCCCGACCCGCTCAAAACCGTCTTTCCTCCCGATCCCGCGCGGGACGCGGCTTGCCGCCGCGATCCCCGGAAAATTGCCTTAATTGTGCACAACTGTTGAATGTTTCAGCCGTATACCGGAAGGTAAACGGCTATTTATCAAGATTCGTACAGCGCATCTTGCGATATGTCCAGATCAGTTGTATACGTCTTGTGTGCTTGGGCGGTGGTGGAGAAACGTCGTTTCGAGCCAAACAATCATTGAAAGCAAAGGGGAACGCATGTTCATGTCACAGATATCCCGCCGCGCGGTTGTGAAGGCCGCTGCTTGCCTTGCGCTCGCCGCGACAGCATTCACGTCGGCCCACGCGGAGACGACCCTCGAGCGCGCCAAGAAGGACGGCTACATCCGTGTCGGCTTCGCCAACGAGGCGCCGTTCGGTTTCGCGACGCCCGACGGCAAGCTGACCGGCGAAGCGCCCGAGGTCGCCAAGGCGGTGCTCGCCAAGATGGGCATCAAGCAGGTGGACGGCGTGCTCACCGAGTTCGGCTCGCTCATTCCGGGCCTCAAGGCCGGCCGTTTCGACATCATAGCGGCCGGCATGTTCATCACTCCGAAGCGCTGCGCCGAGATCAATTTCTCGGAGCCGTCCTACGGCATCGGCGAGGCCATGCTGGTGACGAAGGGCAATCCCAAGGGAGTGAAGGACTTTTCCACCTTCAAGGACAACGCGGATCTCAAGCTCGCCGTGATGGCCGGCGCCGTCGAAGGCGGCTTCGCCAAGGACGCGGGCGTGGCCGCCGGGCAGCTCGTCACCTTGCCTGACCAGTCCAGCCTGGTCGCGGCCGTCCAGTCTGGCCGCGCCGATGCGGCCGCGCTCACCGCGCTGTCGATCGCCGAGATGGCCAAGAAGGCCGATGGCGTCGAATCGACCAAGCCGTTCGGCGAGGTCGCCGGCAAGTCGGTGAAGGGCCATGGCGGCTTCGGCTTCCGCAAGGAAGACACCGATCTGCAGGAAGCGTTCAACGCCGAGCTGAAGAAGTTCATCGGGTCGCCCGAGCATATCGCCCTGGTCGAGCCGCTCGGCTTCGGCAAGGACTATCTGCCGAACAAGACCACGGCGCAGCTCTGCAAGGGCGAATAAGGTTCCCAACTGCTGGCGGCGCGAAAGCGCCGCCTCTTTTTCAGGAGCAATTCCAGGAAAAGTGTGTGACGGTTTTCCGTCCGGAATTGCGTGAAAACAAACAGTTAGAGCGGTACGCCGTTTCCGTGAAACGGTGAAACGCTCTAAAGCAATTCCAGGAAAAGTGTGTGACGGTTTTCCGTCCGGAATTGCGTGAAAACAAACAGTTAGAGCGGTTCGCCGTTTCCGTGAAACGGTGAACCGCTCTAGGAGCGCAGATGGGAATTCGCACACTCGTCGCCATGCTGGTTGTCGCGCTCGCCGTGATCGGCGTGCTGGCGACGCAAGCCTCTTACAGGCTGTTCCTGCCGGGGCTGCTGCAGGGCGCGCAACTGACCGTCGAGATAGCCGTGCTCGGCAGCCTGCTCGCGGTCGTCATGGGCGTGCTTGCCGCGCTTGCGCGCATGTATGGCCCGGCGCCGCTCAGATGGCTGGCGACGGTCTATGTCGAGATCTTCCGCGGCACTTCGGCTTTGGTGCAGCTGTTCTGGCTGTTTTTCGTGCTGCCGCAATTCGGCGTGACGCTCGACGCATTCCTGGTCGCCGTGCTGGCGCTCGGCCTGAATGTCGGCGCGTATGGTTCCGAATGCGTGCGCGGCGCGATCCAATCGGTGCCGCGCGGCCAGTGGGAAGCGGGAACCGCGCTCAATATGAGCCGGTCGCAGATGCTGCGCCGGATCATCCTGCCGCAGGCCTTCATCGCCATGATCCCGCCCTGGGGCAATCTGTTCATCGAGCTTTTGAAATCGACCGCGCTGGTCTCGCTGATCACGCTCACCGATCTTGCCTTCAAGGCGCAGCAGATGAACCAGAACACGTTCAAGACCATTCCGATCTTCACGCTCGTGCTTTTGATGTACCTCGCCATGTCGCTGGTCATTTCCATCGGGATGCGGCTCCTCGAAAGGCGGGCCTCGCTCGGCCTGGCGCGGGGGAGGGCGGCATGATCTGGGATTGGAATTTTACCTTCCAGATCCTGCCCGTGCTGGCGCAGGCTGCCGTCGTGTCGATCGAGGCGACGCTTCTCGGCTTCGTCATCGCGGCGACGCTTGGCTTGGTCCTGGCCGTGATCCGCATCGCCGTGCCGTGGACGGCTTGGACGATCTCCGTGCTGGTCGAGCTGATCCGCTCGACGCCGCTGCTCATCCAGATCTTCTTCATCTATTTCGTCTTTCCGAAATTCGGCCTCGTGCTCGACGCTTTCACCGCCGGCGTCATCGCCATCGGCATCCACTACGCCGCCTACTGCTCGGAGGTCTATCGTGCGGGCTTCGACAACATCCATCGCGGCCAGTGGGAAGCCTCGATCGCGCTCAATCTCTCGTCCTGGACGACCTTTCGCGACATCATCATCCCGCAGGCGATCCCGCCGATCGTGCCGGCGCTCGGCAACTATCTCGTCGCGCTGTTCAAGGAAACGCCGCTGCTTTCGGCGATCGCGGTGCTGGAACTGATGCAGACCGCCAAGATCATCGGCTCCGAGACATTCCGCTACACCGAGCCGATCACGCTGGTCGGCCTGTTCTTTCTGGCGATGAGCCTCGTGTCGGCCGCGCTCATCCGTGCCCTCGAACGCCTGCTCAACAGAAGGACCGTACGATGACCGAGCAACCGATGGTCCGCTTCGACAACGTTTCCAAACGCTACGGCGCGCTGACCGTTCTCGACGGCCTGAACCTCGACATTGCGCGCGGCGAGAAGGTGTCCGTCATCGGTCCGTCCGGCTCCGGCAAGACCACTGTCCTGCGCATGCTGATGACGCTGGAAACCATCAATGACGGCGTCATCTGGGTCGAAGGCGAGCCGCTGACGCATATGCAGCAGAACGGAAAACTGGTGCCCGCCAACCTCGCGCACATCCGGCGCATCCGGGCGAAGATCGGCATGGTGTTCCAGTCCTTCAATCTCTTCCCGCACATGACCGCCATGGCCAACTGCATCGAGGCGCCGATCACCGTGCTCGGCATGAAGCGGGCGGACGCCGAGGCGCGCGCGGCCGAGCTTCTCGACATGGTCGGGCTGTCGCAGAAGAAGGATCACTATCCCTCCCAGCTCTCCGGCGGCCAGCAGCAGCGCGTCGCCATCGCCAGGGCGCTGGCGATGCGGCCCAAGATCATGCTGTTCGACGAGGTGACGTCGGCGCTCGACCCGGAACTTGTCGGCGAAGTGCTGCAGGTGATAAGGCAGATCGGCCGCGAGCATGATCTGACGATGCTCATGGTCACCCACCAGATGGGCTTCGCCAAGGAGTTCTCCGATCGCGTCTGCTTCTTCTACCAGGGCAAGATCTGCGAGCAGGGGCCGCCGAGCGAGCTTTTCGGCGCGCCCAAGAATGAGCGGACGCGGCAGTTCCTGCACGCCGTCCTGGAGGCTGGATGACGTTTGATACGGATGCCTCGCCCGCGACCATGGCCGCGTCGCCACCGCGTCCACTTTCGGCGCGAGAACGGTTCGAACGCATCTACCTGATCCTGCGCGACCGCATTTGCCTGCTCGACTATCCGCCGGGAAGCCGGCTCTCCGAGGAGGAACTCGCCCAGGAATTCGAGATCAGCCGCACGCCGGTCCGGCGCGTACTTGCGCGCCTCGAGTCGGAAGGCCTGGTTCAATCCGTCCACGGCGTCGGCACCATCGTGACCGACGTCGACATCGAGGAATTGCAGCAGGTCTATCATCTGCGCCTAGAACTGGCGCTTCTGGTCGGCAAGCTCTCGCCGATTCCGCGCACCGCCGCGGACCTCGATCGGATCCGGGCGCTCATCGCACGTTGCGATTCCGACATGCTCAATCCGGATCAGCGCGCCTTCCTGCAGCTCAACATGGATTTCTTCACCGAACTGTCGGGCATGACCGGGAACCAGCCGCTGCGCGAGATCAGCGAGAGGCTGTATTTCCAGGTGGCGCGCGTCGTCCTCAAGATGATGCCGCAGCTGGGGCTCGTGGAGGAGTTCACCGCGTTCCGGCGCGAAATGGAGGAGGTCCTGGCCGCGGCCGAGATCGGCGACTGGGAATCGATCGGGCATATAAGGCGCGCCCACATCTCCATGAGCTTCCTACGCATGATGCGCCACGCCGGCGCGGCCGGCGATTAGGATAAGGCGCGCAATCTTGCGCCAGCCCTTCTTATGCGGTGAGCGTCCCGGCTCGCTGACACTTACTTCGCGACCTGCGCAGGTCGCAGCCGCGGCATTCGGCCTCCCCGGAGCGGTTTGCAACACCAGAGCAATTCCAGGAAAAGTATGTAACGGTTTTCCGTCCGGAATTGCGTCAAAACAAAGAGATAGAGCGGTTCGCCGTTTCCGTGAAACGGTGAAACGCTCTAATTCCAGGTGACGCGAACAGGGCCTTGGAAGTTCTCGACCTGGTCAACCGTCTTCATCAACGCAATCCGATAGGCGCTCTTGTTTGCCGAGTCGTCCCAGATGAAGAACGCGACAACAGCGGCGGCGATCAATAGGATCGGTCGCATCGGAACCTCCCTCAAAGCCCCTCGTACGCGCGCCGCTATTATGATCTTGCCGAGCTTTTAATACAAGAAGTTGCTAATATAAGCTCATTGATCAGCCACGTCACCCGGCCTTCAAAGCCATGACGGTAAGTGAGATCGCCACGGCGACCACGATCGAGCCCGAACAACCGCCTGGTCGATCAGATACCGTCCGCGGCCTTGGCTCTTGCGCTTTCGCCGCCTTGCCCGCCGGGTCGGCACCGATATTGAGTTTGTCCGCGGCCCCCTCTTAAGCGGGCTGGAGCCTTCCGGCTGATAAGACTTCGCCGACGGAGCTTTCGCCGGATCGTCCCGAGCGTGCGCGCATCCTCAAAACGAGCAGCCGCGCAGCCGCAAACGGCGTCGCGACGAGAAAGGCGAACGTGACGGCAAGGAAAACCGATGGAATGCAGATCATCCCGCTGGGATCGAAGCAAACAGATTCCATGATGTACCCCTTCAAAATCACCTGTTGCGCGCGGGTGGCCTTCCCTGACCTAACGATGCTCCTCGTTTAAAGGGAATTCAAGTTTTTGCTAATTTTCCGAGCGCTGTCGCCCATGACTACCACCCTAAGTGGATTATCTGGGACAGATCGGCGATGTCGCCATAGATCATCGAACCTTTGACGAGAAAACACTTGCCAGCCAGGACCTCGAAGGGCCGGCTTGACGCGGTGCAAACCGGTGCGACCTTACGCTCCTTGGCATCGGCATAATCGACGCTGATCGCGAGGATAGCGATAGCAATGAGAGTCGTTTTGCTCATGTCTAACCCCCAAAGCCCAACTGGCTTCTAGGGCCGCAAAACCGGGTTGCCGTCCCTCAAAGTAGCATCCGGCGATAATGTGTTTCATTCTGTCGATTGGAGATGTGGGCTCATCTATTTGCGGTAGGGCGCAAAAAGGGTTCAACCTCCGCCACGGATCTGGCATAGCTACGGTCCGGCATCCGTGCGCGGGCGACTCTATGTCGCCAAGTTGGCGCTTGACGCCCATAAACGCGACGTTGGAAGCTTTCGAAGTCCACTTGGTCTCGGCAAGTGCTTGATTTGCTTGGCTGGGGAACCTGGATTCGAACCAGGACTAACGGAGTCAGAGTCCGCTGGTCTACCGTTAACCTATTCCCCAAAAGGCCTTTCATTTCAAGGCTTTGGTCGAACGAGCGAAAAGCGGTTAGACACTTCTCTTGCGGGAGTTAGACAAAACCCGTTCTCGTTTCGAGCCGGCTTGTATCACATTCGCCATGTCGATCAAGACCCCTGATACGTCCGCGCTCGAGGAATAATGCTCGGCCATCTCCATCGTTTCCTGGCCAAGGAAATTCTTGATGTCCTCAAGCCGGTAGCCTTGTTCGCGCAGGTCGGTAGCTACCGAGTGCCGAAGCCCATGCATCGTAAGTCCCTTGCTGGCCAGCCCCCGGGCAACGCAGTCGTCGAAGAATTTGCCGATCGATGCGGAAAAACCCATCTCTGTCCAAGGCTTACGATGCGAATTTAAGCAGAGCATCGTGACGTCGATCTCTGAAACCGGCCATGTCTCCAGCGCTTCGTCCAAAATCTTGCGCAACTCACCCAAGGCTGGCAGCTTCATGATCTTGCCGTTCTTTGACGCGCGGAAAGAGATGTAGCCGTTTCGATAGGCCATGCGCGGGAGGCGCAGGATGTCGCCGCGTCGCATGCCCAGGAAGCGAGCAAGTGCGATTGGGACCTTGTAGTGGAGCGGAGCGGCAGCCAGCACGTTCACCCGCTCGATCTTAGTCCAGGGGCGATTCTCTTTGCGCCGGTCGTTTGCGATTTTCGCCTTTTCCAGCTCCAGGCAGGGATTGGAAGTCACGAGCCCATATTCCTTGCCGTGTTTGAAGGCGGAGGAGAGCATAGCCATCATATGGTTGGTGAAGGCGCCGCGGCGCTTCTTGACGGTCTTGTCCCGCAACTTGGCCATGAAAGCGGTGTCGATCAAAGCCAAGGGCGTACCCGCGATCGGCTTCAGATGGTCCATATATTTCTGATAGTCGGACTTCGTGCGCGGAGCGAGGTCGGTGAATTTCGGCGACTTCTTGTAGCTTGCGAGCAGCGCGCCGAGCGTTCCTGATTGGGTGGCGTTCGGCGCATGCAGCTTGTCCAGACGGTCGACCTCGGCGGCCAAAGCCTGGCCGGTCAGTTTCGGGTCGATGGGCGTGCCGCTTTTGCGGTGATAGACGCGCTCGATGCCGAGCCGGTCCTTGTAGCGCTTCAATCCTGTGATCTTAACCCTCATCGAGCAACCCCAGCCATTCGTCTCCCGTTGCCGGCTCCGATTGGTTCCGGCTGTCCAGCCACCTGTCAAGGGCGCGCACGTCGTACCGCACCAGGCTGCCGATCCTGGTCGGCGCTACCCTCACATGCGTCTTCAACCATTCCACCGACTTGCCGCCGCAGTATTCGGCGGCCTCGGCCGGCGAGAGCATTCGTTTGGACGGCAAAGGCACTGCGCACTGTCTCCCTCAACGAGCTCGCGCCGCAATGCCGACATAGCGCTGCAAGCGGTCGATGAAGGCGAGCTCCGCCTTCATCGCGCCCCACGGCACAATGGCCCCTACCAGCTTTGGCGGAGGCAGCGAGACGCGCGGCAGGCATGTGCTGCGCGAGCTGGCGCCGAATAGAGCCGTTGCCTCCGCGACCAGCATGCGATCGTCCATCTCGCGGATCTGCCGAGCATACTGAGACACTGTATTGATGTTGGGCAGCCCGGCGGCTTGATACACTGCCACATCGATGCTGCGCTTGACCGAGGCGAGCGCCCGGTGCGCCAGCCGGTCGACGAAGCCTGCACCTTCCACCCCAGCTTCTTCTGCCAGCCGGGCAATGTGATGCTGGATGAGGTCGACCGCCGGCCTGGTGATGTCGCCGAGCGCATATTCATGCCCGTCATGCAGGAGGAAATAGCCTGCAGCCACGCCGTCGCCGGACTCCCGATAGAGCGCATCGGCTCCCATGACGGAATGCTGAGCGACCGAATAGGCGGGACAACGGTAGAGCCCGTTAAACCGCGCAAGCTTGGAAAGCGTGTTGGCCATATCGCCGAAGCTGATGTCGGATGGCTGGGGATCGATGAGGTCGAAGGCCGATCCGTCGGGCTTGAAAGTCGGGATCACGGGAGCCTTGCTTGAGTGGGATTTTTGCTCCGGGATCATTGGATCACCTTCGGCATGGCGGCCTCAACCGCCTGCAGAACCCTCGTCCGAATTGCAGGAAGGATCGGCAGCGACTTCAGATAGCTCGAAAGCACTGCCATGCAGCGTTCGCGCTGACCGGCCCAAGGGTCGAGCTGAAGGGCGCCCCTGGCGGCACAGTATTCGCCCCAGGCCTGGACAAGGCCTTGCGTGGGTTCCGCGTCCGCCGGGAGCGGCAGACGATTCGGTGCCGCATGCCTGGCCTTTTCGATCATGTCCTCAAGCAGATCGGGACGGATGGTCAGTTGCTTGGTGCTGGTCAGCACCGCCAGCCTCGCCGCATTGTCCCGGAACTCGATTATTTCCGAGCTGGTGAAACCCGCGCGGATGAGGTCTTCGGGCTTCACGCCGCCGCTGACGGCGTAGAGGTCCCGCATGGCCTCGGACATTTCGAAGCAGCGCGGATGTGTTTCGACGAATGCTTCCGGGAAGGCAGCCGGGCGTTTGTCGGACGCGTGTCTGCTGATTTGCTGCAAGGTCGGTCTCCTTTTTCGGGTGCGTCAGAAGGCGCCCAGCGTGACGGCGGCGCAGAACAGCAAGGCGGCGAAGAAGGCCGCGTGCGGCAGCCCATTCGCGAGCGTTGCGGCCCTGTGGTAGCTTTTCGAACGCGAGGCAGGGGCAGGGGGATTTGCGTGTGGAAACTGGTGTGTGCTGCTGCGGTTCTTTGGCTTACCGCTGCGGGGCAGGCACTCGCCTACAGCGACAAGCAGATGACCGTGATGTCCTATCTCGGGCAGGCGATCGCCGGCACGAAAATCTGTTCGAAGCTGGAGATCAGCGAAGGTGAAGTGGCTGTGATGATCGCCGTCTACAAAATCGACCTCGGCGACCCCACCGTCGCGGCTGTCATTCGCAGCAAGGTCGATGAGACGGTAGGTGCCTGGGCAGGAAAGGGCGAAGACCTCGCTTGCGCGGGGGCATTGATCCTCTACGGCCCGAGCGGCTCGAGTACCCCAGGTCTGCTGCACATCAAGGATTGATTTCATCTGCCTACTCCGATGAGTGAAAGGTAGGCGATGCCTACCTACATTGTCAAGCTGTGTAGGTTGGCGTCGCCGCTGCGATCCTGTGGATCGATGTGCCGCTTTGTACTTGTTTTGTTCTAACCGGTGAGTCACACTGTCGCGGCGAAGGAGGCAGTGTTGCTGACGTATTTTGTTGTCCAGAGTTTCGATTTCACGCCCAAAGGAGCGATCGCCGCTGGAAAGGCGGTGGAGGTCCAAGATGTCGAGCATGCTTTGCGACTGGCCGAGAAACTGGCGTGTTGCTCGGCCGGCGTTGTGGCCTTCAGCCGGACTGGCGATCCCATAAGCGGCGAGTTCGAAGATGCCGTCATTCTCTATGCCAACGGGATCGTTCCGATGCTTGAGGCTGAAGTTTCGATGGCCTCCTGAGGTTCGAAACAGTCTCAGCTATGGACGCTTCGCCTTCACATCGGTCATTCATGAAGAGTGAGGTTCTCAAAAGCCGCTGTCGGTTCATTTTATGTGTCGCGCCGAAGCTCAGCCGTCGTCTTCTCTGTCATCGCCCCATTTCCGCATCCGTCACTTCTGGCCTTTGATCAACGAGTACGGAGCCCAAAGAAGCGTTGCTCGGCGTCCTCGACAAAATTGGCTTGCCCGGCGGTGGCGATGCTCGTCATGATGAGGCAACCTTTAGGTGTAGAGGCTTGCCTCCATGGATAAAGATGAGCGCAACGACGGGGACAATCCGGGGCGGTCCTCGCCCCAGAAGCTGAGCCCGGCCGAGCAGACCTTGACTCTGCACGGAAATGCCCTTCGCCAGTTTCTTCGTGAACATCCTGAGCTGCGCGCAACTCCATCCTCGCGGTCCGCGGTAGTGCTGCAACTGTCTGCGCTGTCGTGGAGATTCTGGGCGCCGCCCCTAATCATATACTTCGGGGCGCTTCTGATCTTGCCCTCCGTGGTTAATTCGCCAGCGATCCGCGCCTGGCTTCCACTTGCTGGCGTTCCTTGGGCGGTTCTTAGCGCAGTGTTTATCCTGACCCGTCGTCCGCTCCTGTCGCTATCTGACCGTGCGCGGTGGGTATCCGAAGATTTTGTGCTGTGGCTCATCCACGCATCGGCTCCAGAGGAGTCGAGATGGCGATTGTCGCGGCCACTCTGGTTCAGTCTTGCAAGTCTCGCCCTAGCCGCCGTCATTGCCGGAAAGGCGAGCGGGGGCACGCTCGGCGGGCGGATGCTCGTCTGCTGCGGAGCGACGCTCTTGCTCGCCTTCATTTGGCCGGCTCTCGGCAAGCTGCTGCTCACGGTGCGCGCGCCGCTCCTGGTGGCGCTCGTCTATCATCTCCTGCTGCAGCAGGATCAAAGCCTGGAGACCGTTCGTGCGACCAACGAATCGGGCGTGGCGTTGCAGCTCGGCTCCTATCTCGTATGGGGTTATGCCTGCGCCTTCCTGGGTCTGATGCTCCGGACGCTGGCAATGGACGCGATCGACGAAGGGCTCCGGCGACAGTATCAGGGGGCGCGTTGGTTGCCCGGCATACTGTTCGCGGCTCCTCTGCTGTCGGCCTCCTATACATGCTGGCAGGCGGGCACCTCGAGTTGGGCCGGCTGGTTTTTCATCATCATGTGCCTTGCGTTCGCATTGCTCGCGATCTTCATGCCCGTTCATGCCCTGTCGCCCCTGTCTGCTTCGGGCCATGATCGAGCCCTTGCGCGCAGCCTCCCCGAAGAGGCCTGGTCACTCGGCATGCCGGTCCTCCTTTTCCTGCTGGTGCCGTTCTCGATCGGATCCTTCGGGTTTGCTGTCGAGCCGCCGCCGGCCGCGCTGATAGCCGGATGGCTGGTGGTAGTGGCATTCGTGATCGTTATGATCTGGCGTCTCGGCCTGCTGCTCAGGCTTCCCCTGATCGCCCTCCTACTCGGCTGGGCGTTTCTGCTGTCTTGGTTCGATCTCGACGACAATCACGAGATCGCCTACCGCCTCGAGCCATCGCTAGCGCTTCCACCTGCGGCCGATCAGGCATTCGGCCAATGGTTGACGAGCCCGCAGCGGCGCGACAACCCGGTCGCGTTCGTCGTGGTCGCCGAGGGCGGCGGGGCGCGCGCCGGCTATATGACCGCGTTGGCGATAGAAGCCTTGCGCACCCAATGCAGCGCGTTTCGGCGCTATCATTTCGCGAGCATCGGCGTGTCCGGCGGCAGTCTTGGCGCGGCACTTTCGGCTGCCGCACCGGTTCTGCCCGCAGTCGGTCCCGACTGTGCCTCGATCGCTCTTTTCGCGTCGGCGCGATCCCCGGCGGTGCAGGCCATGGGCACCGATCTCCTCGGTCCAACATTGCGGGGCTTCCTATTCGCCGATCTCCCAATGCGCTTTTTTCCCGGTTCCCTATGGCGCACTAGCGGTAAGGCTTCGCCCGAAACGCTCCAGCGCCCTTGGGGTGATCGAACCACGGGTCTTGAGCGGCGTCTTGGCCTAGTCTGGGCAGAGCAGGGGAACTTCACTGTTCACGACAGGGCCTTGTTCAGTGGTTTGCTCCACGACGGCCAGCCCCAAACCTGGCTGCAGGACGACAGTTTCAAGGCGGCATGGCCCGGACCCAGCGGCGACCAGCCCGCGCTGATCCTGCTGGCGACGGATGTCACCAGCGGCCACAGGATTGGAATAAGCCATCTGCGCTTCTGGCCCGCGCAGGCTCTAGGATCGGCGACTTGCCTATCCCCGGCTGCCGTTGCCGCCGCGCCATTGGAACTCCGCAACAAGTTGCTGACCCTGGCGGACATCGCGCCCCGTCGCGACCCTACCCTGATCGGCGCTGCGATGGTCAGCGCGCGCTTCCCGCTGATTACGCCCGCTGCTACTCTTCCTTGCCCGGAAGGGGAATGGCGAGCAGTGGATGGCGGGTATTTCGAGAATTCGGGCCTTACGACAGCGCTGGAATTGGTCGATGCCATGCGAGCAGGCGCCACCGGGCAAAGTCCGCTCCTGGTCGTACTTATTCGAATCGAGGGGAGCGAGGCTGTTACGAGGCCCAGTCCCGGCCCCACCGCCGGGCCGACACCCCCGGCAATCTCGTTTGCCGAACTCATGTCCCCGATCAGGGCCTATGGCGGCACGCGCGAGGCGCGGGCGGACCAAGCACGCCAGAGCGTCGACCAACTGGTGAGTCAAAGCGCCAAGGGCTGCGCGGCGAAGTCAGCAGCCTGCCTGCAGGTTTTGCAGGCTAAGCTTCGGTTGAAGCGCTGCCATGTCGCAATTCCTCTTGGCTGGTCGCTTTCCGAAGCCGCCCAGGCCGATATCCGGCAGCAGCTAGGTCTGGAAGACTCTAAAGATGAATGCGTACAGAGCGCGGCCAAGGCCAATTTGGCTGAGTTCACGCGCATCATGGCGTTGGCCGCGGCCCGCGAACTTCGCTAATAGCGAACGATCAATATGGCCGACTTCGACTAGTTATCCCCGGTCGAGGTTACCCAGGCCTTCTGGCGAAGGCCCATACCATCACTGGATATTCTTCGTCGTTGCTCAGATCTCGCCACACTCCGTAGGCCCGTACCGGGCCGCCGATATGCGCCTTGGCGCACGCTTTGTTGCCCCAGCCGAACGCCTGCACGTCGTCCTCGGCGAAGCCGCCTTCGACCATCAACTGCTTCAGCCCGGCGGGCGTCCAGCGGCTATAGTCGTGCGGGCGGGCATGCACACGAAACAGGAAGGGCGCCGCCACCATCGCCCAGCCGCCTGGCCTGGTCATGGCGTGGATGTTGGCGGCCGCCGCTTGCGGGCGCTGGACATGCTCCAGTACCTGGTCGGCGATGACGATGGAATATTGCTCATCGGTACGATCCTTGCAGATGTCGAATTCCGGGAAGTCGACCGAGCGATAGTCGGGACAGAGCGCCCGCCAATAGCGGTTCCAGCCTGGAGAGATCTCGATCACGTCGCGCGACTTGCGGTTGGCCGCTTCGAGGAAGGTGGTGAAAGCTTCGATCTGGCGGATGCGCAACCAGTTGCGGCTGTCGTATCCGATCAGCCGCTTCACCGCATGTTTTCCACGATTTTTCAGGGCGCCGGCAAGGCTTGTCATTCTCGACCTCTTCCTGCCCGCCGCGAAACCCTCTTATCCCGCAAACCGTGCAAAAGAATGACAAGCCGAAGGAGCCGGCGCTGAAGCGCCGGTCTCCCGCCGGTCAGACTACGATCAATAATCGCCGTTGTAATACCTGTCGTCGCACGGCGCGGTGTAGATCCGGCCGTAGCGGTCCTGGTAGCGGCACAGCTGCTCGCCGCGGCGCTGCGGGGTGGTGGCGCTGCCGACGACGGCGCCGAGCAGGGCGCCGCTCGCAGCGCCGATCAC
Organism: Mesorhizobium sp. WSM4906; assembly: GCF_029674625.1. Lineage (NCBI taxonomy): Bacteria > Pseudomonadati > Pseudomonadota > Alphaproteobacteria > Hyphomicrobiales > Phyllobacteriaceae > Mesorhizobium > Mesorhizobium sp. WSM4906. Next base: position 4,705,935 of record NZ_CP121355.1, on the reverse strand, counting down.
CGTCGACTTGGTGTTGCCGCCGATCGCCTGACCCACCAGGGCGCCGCCGGCGCCGCCGATCAGCGCGCCGGTGGTGGCCCGCTGCTGGCCCTCGGTTTGTGTCTCGCATCCGGCAAGTACCGCGGTCATCAACACCGCCACGAAAACCTTCTTGATCATCATCTCCAGAACTCCTTCGAAGCCCCAAAGACCAAAAGAAACAGGGGCGTACCCGGCCGCAGTGGTCTCGCATTGCGGCGGAACGGCGGCAAAGCCCGCTCACGAAGTGAGTCATGGTTTCCCGGCTGTTGAACAGCATGGTGGCCAAAACGCAAACGTCCACGCAGCTCGTATGATGCCTTTCATACTGCTGCGGCCAGCTTAGGAGAAACTATGCCGGCAAATGACGCGGCAAGCTTTAGAACAACCTTAATTGCCTTATTCTAATGTTTGCAGCTGGCTGGCGGGGCCAGCCGAAGTTTACGTTGGGGTTTGCGGCGCTGTCGCCGACGGGTGGGGACATGGAACTCGCGTTGTCCGAAACGGAGTGCCAACGCTGCGGCGGCAGCGGCATGATATTCGATTGCCCAAGCTGGCGAAGCTCCAACGGCCATTGCTGCCCTGCGGGCACTCATCATCGTAGATGTCCTGGCGTTAGCGCGCGCTGCGTGGAGTGCGACGGAACAGGCTCTGGGGCGCCGAAAGACGCGCGGGCTTTCAGCTCGGGTGATTTACCGTAGCTGCAGACGGACCAGGACTGTGGCCAACACGTCGCTCTCTACCACGGCATGCTCGAGCGGCATCGGCTCCGGAACCGGTTCGCCGTCCTCAATAAGCCCTTCGACATGAAAGGCGAGCGCCATCTCGGCGAGCCGGCGCACTTCGGCCATCGTCCGGCCGGCTGTGACCACGCCCGGGAAGTCGGGTAAAGACAGCCCGAAGTCGCTGTCTTTTTCTTTGTGGATCACCCCAACGTATCGGCGCATGCCGTCTCCGTAGCTTGTCAGCCACGCCCGCGGGCCTATTTCAAGGGAGCCGGTAGGTGGCAAAATCGCTGGAACAAGGCTCGATACGACGACGCGAAGCGATAGACAAGCTTTCAGCGGCCCGAACCAACCTCAAGCGAGGCGGACGGTGGTTCGTGCGGCGCAATATCTGCGAATGTCCACCGAGCACCAGACTTATTCCCTTGATAACCAGAGGGAAGCAATCCGCAGCTATGCGGAAGTCATGGGTTACGCCATCGTTGCCTCATATGAGGACCCCGGCCGAAGCGGATTGCATCTGGAAAGCCGGCCCGGCCTCAAGAAGCTGCTGTTTGACGTGGAGCACGGGCTTGCCGATTTCGAAACGGTGGTGGTCTACGACGTGAGCCGATGGGGCCGGTTTCAAAACATCGATGAAAGCGCCTCTTACGAATATCGATGCCAGATGGCCGGCGTTCGGATTGAGTTTTGCGCCGAGCAATTCGGGAATGACGGCACCGTCGGGTCGGACGTGCTCAAGGCCATAAAGCGCAGCATGGCGGCAGAATATAGCCGGATGCTGTCACAGAGGGTCTTCATGGGCCAGGTGAGGGCGGCCGGGATGGGGTTCCACGTCGGCGGCTTGCAGGGGCTCGGACTGAGGCGTCTGATGATCGACCAGTCCGGAAACCCTAAGCTGGTTCTCGCTCGCAACGAACACAAAAACCTACAATCTGACCGTGTCATCATCGTTCCGGGGCCGCCAGAGGAGATAGCGACTGTTCAGCTGATCTTTCGCCTCTTTGTCGGGTCACGTAAAAATGAGGCCGACATCGCGAGATACCTGAATGCCCGGGGGATCTGGAACGACCTCGGCCGGCCATGGAAACGAGAAGGGGTGCGCCGCGTCCTCACCAACGAGAAATACATCGGCAACAACGTCTGGAATCGTCGCTGCACCAAGTTCAAAAGCAAGATGGTGTGGAATCCCCCGGACCAATGGGTAAGGGCTGAGAACGCTTTTGAGCCGATCGTAAATCGCAGATTGTTTGAGAAGGCCCAGCAAAAAATAGAATTGCTATACCCGCGCATGAGCGATGATGAACTGCTGGCGGCCCTGCGCAGTGTCTACAAACGCGAGGGGAAGTTGTCTGATGCGATCATCAAGGCAGCGCCCGAATGCCCGTCGAGCTGGCGCTATATATCGCGTTTCGGAGGCCTGCTCAATGCATACAGGTTGGTCGGTTGCCTGCCGCCAAGGAAGTGTCACTTCATCGATCTACGCAAGCGCCTCGAAGCTACCCGCCACAAGGTAATGGAAGACCTGCTGATTGCGGTCAAAGAGGTGGGCGGGCAGGCCTCGCTGGACTCAGGAACGGGCCTCATCCGGATCAATGACGAGTTCACCGCGGTGATCGCGATCGCCCGTTGTCGCGTCTCGCACAGCGCCTATCCCCGCTGGTCTTCGAAGGCCCTGGGAGAGGTCCCGGCGGATATCTTCGTTCTCATCCGAATGCATCCCGGCGATCTGGCCATTCGCGATTACCTCATAGTCCCGATGCATGAAATCGCCGAGATGCGGGGAGATTTCCACGTCAACAATGGGATGAGGTTGGATTCGTTTCTTTTCCCGTCCCTGGATCCACTTGTTGCGCTGGCTGAGCGGGCATCCGTGGGGAGCGCTGCATGAAGGCACGCGGCAAAATTTTGGGGCTGGAAGCCGCCTACCAGGTTCTGCAGAACAGCCGCACCAGGCACGCCGCGCTAGTGGAGAAGATGTACGAACCCGCGCGCTTGTTCACCGGTCCATGGCTGTGCAAGACCTATGAGGTTGAATGCGAACGAACCCGCAAATTGACGGCTGAGGCGCAGATCCCTCGTGATCGGCTCGAGATGGTAGCAGGAGCGATGCGAGAACCGTTGAAGCAGGAGCGGTTCCGCCGCCTGCTGTCGGCCGAAGGCCTCGCGGCAGTGCCGAAGACGCTGGCTAGGCGGATCAATGCCGAAAAACCTTCGCAAACCACCCCGTGTCCACCTGTTGAACCGAAGCCATTGATCAGCGGAATTTCTGCCGAGGTCCTCGATCTCCTGCAGGATTGGTATGTGGCACCCCAGGTCTTCGCCTCGTTGCGGAGGATGGTTCCTGAACGGCAGCTCAAAGCGACAAGGCTGATGATCGCCCTGAACCGGGCAAACTTCCACTATGCGCAACTTCTCAGCACACTCACCCCGGCATCGCAGTTGGCGGACCCGTCCAGGCCGAGAAGGAGGTTATTGGGCGTTACAGACGAGCAGCTGGCTGCCATGGGAATCGAGTTTGACGCGCTGAATGATGAATTCCTGTACTGTGCCAGCTTATATGGCACGTGGGCGCTCGAGCTTATGGCAGCAAGGTCATACCTCGATAAGCTGATGGAGAATGCGCGGGTGGTTAGATACCTCGCGCAGAACTTTCCCGACCAACTCGCGAAGCTGCAGACGATCCTGGATGTCCCGATGGGCCGGGAAGCTCTCGCGGCCTGCCCGAGAAAGACCGGGCGAGGGCGGAAGCACCTTATCTTTTGAGTGATTGTAAGCGGGTTCAACCGATGTCGATCCAGGCGGGTGCGTGGTCACTCGGCTTTTCCCTGCTACGGGTCTCGACATCGACACCGGCATCTTGAATGGTCTCCGCCACCGATGGGCTTACCGGCAAGTGATCCATGCGCACCCAGGAGTTTCGGTCGTAGCCTCCGCGGAAGGAGAAACTCCAATAGGGGTAGATGCCTTGCCTGCGCTTGCAACGCAATGGCAGCCCGTCGGTTCAACTAGTGTGGCAACCAAGCGGAATTCGCTGACGTTTTTACCTTGAAGCGAACGCGATCGGAGCGCCATTTAGAAGGATGCCCGCCGGCCGAAAGAAAGACCCAGTTGGGAAGATGGTGGCAGAGTGGCCGCTGTCTCCGGCGACGACGCTCGGCTCGTCCGTGCGGGCGAAGGGCACTTTCCTCGAGATCCGCGCGCGCCTTCCCGCGCCTCTGAGGAAGCTGCTTCACATCGAATCTCGGGTGCTCACCTTGCGCCTGCCAGAGGGCGTCAATGCGGATGTGCAAGCGGCAGCGGCTATCGTGTCCAAAGCCATGCGCGACATCGAAAACCTCCCGGTTATCCCTCGTGAAGCCGAGGACATCCTGACGATCTCGTCCGGCGAACGGCATCGCTGGCTGAAGGACGGTCGGCTGCAGAGCGCGGGGACCAGAACGGTCAAGCTTCGCGGCCGCGCCAGAAAGATCACCTTCCATGTTTTCGACCCGCGCCACATTGAGGATGTGCTCGACCGCGACCTGGTCACCATCTGGCGCGAGGAAGACGCAGCCACCGCCGCCGAGAACCGCCAGCGCGCAGCCGCAAGGGCTGCCCTGAAGCGAGCGCAAAAGAAGGGTCGGGACGCTGTCGACAAGCGCGATGAGGAGGAGGCGGGCTCGAAATTGCGTGGCTGGGAAGATTTTGAAAGCGACGGCCTGTTGCGGTGACCGGCTGGCCCGTCCTTGCCCGATCAAGTACAGCTGGTCATGAAGCCTCCGCCCGCGAGTGGGGTGGAGGTGCACATTCTCGGCCGGTTTGCGGTGGCGCTTTGCATCATGCTGTCGCCCGTGTCTGACAGGCTCTTGCTTATCCTGTGAAGCTGCTCGCGATTGCTGGCGATACGATTTTGATCGATCTGGAAAACGCATTGTGAATAGGCGTCGGTCCCGGGCTTGAACCCGTAAGCGTGCTGACAAACCGAACCAATTTGCGCCAACATCGGCCCTTGGGCCGGCTGCAATTCCTGACACCCCGTAAGCACAAGACTCGCGAGTAATATTGATCGCCCAAGACGCATTGATTGCTGAACCCCAACCCAATGTGAGTTGCAGCTTTCCTTAGTGGGGCACGAATAGCAAGCGGTCCAACGAGGATTCGACAACAAAATGCAAATGGAGCATTATGCCAATTGGTGTCGGGGGATACCTCAGTGGATTTGCGATCGTATTTCGCCGCAGCGAGTGTGGTGCTGTTGTCGGGCTGTGCTGCCGACTATTTGAATAATTACGATGCGATGACGTTCGCGTCCGGCGACGCAAGCAACACCAATTCGCTTCTGCAGACGGTCGATCCATTCAATCCGAACAGCAACAACACGGATATCGAAGCCGACGGGCAGCGATCGGCAGCGGTTGTCCAGCGCTACCGCGGCATGCCACTTGTCGGCGCCGCGCAGCAAGGCGGTGGCGGCACACGCGACCTCGATTGCAAGAACGGTACCGGGAACAACCCGGTTGTAGCGGGTCCGGTCCCTGTCGGATCTGATCCCAACCATCTGGATCGCGACCACGACGGCATTGGCTGTGAAAGGTAGGACGCTTTGAAGTTCGGAATCCGGAAGCCAAGCATCAAACGCAGCCTGGCCGCTCGAACGTCCGTCAAGCGCATGGTGAAGCAGCAGCTCGGCTTGAAAGCGCCGCGGGGTATGGGCTGGATTACAAATCCGAAGCGAGCCGCTTACAACCGGGTTTATGACCGGACCACGGTCAGCTTCTGGAGCATCCTCAAGAAGCTCTTCAGATAAGGGCAGCGGGTTAGAGGGCTTGGACAGATCGGGTTACGACAATCGTTCTGACCAGTGGCGGCGCCGCACTGGCGCGAAACACTCACGCGCCACTCGATGGGCCAGCGTGCCGCTGCGTCTCGTGCTAGTGACGGTCGCTGCCGTCTCCGCCCTGGTCACGCAGTTCGTCATGCACAACAGCGGGTCGCTGCCGGAAATCAACCTGCAGAACATCATCAAGCCGAGGCCGGTAGCGATCGCCGGCGTCGCCTCGGTGATCGATGGCGATACGATCGAGATCCACGGACAGCGCGTTCGCTTCAACGGCATCGACGCGCCGGAGAGCCGGCAATATTGCGACGACGCAAAGGGCTTCGAATATCCCTGCGGCCGCCGCTCCGCCGAAGCGCTGGACAAGTTCCTTGCCGCTTCCAGGCCGGTGCAATGCGCATTCGTGACATGGGATCGCTACGGGCGCTTTGTCGGCACCTGCACGCGCGCCGACAGGGCCGATGTGGCCGCCTGGATGGTCGAGCACGGGCAGGCGCTGGTCTGGCCGAAATACAGCAACGGCGCCTATGCGGCGCAACAGGCCAAGGCGCAGGCGGCGCAGGTGGGCCTATGGGTTGGCACCTTCCAGACGCCCTGGGACTGGCGGGCGCAGCACAGCGACGACGTGCCGACGACGCCGACACCAACTTTCGCGCTCGATGGCGGCAATGCCGGCTGTAACATCAAGGGCAACATTTCGGCGGACGGCGAGCGAATCTACCATGTGCCCGGGCAGAAATATTACAGCGTGACTATCATCAACCAGGCCAAAGGGGAGAGGTGGTTCTGCTCGGAGGCGGAAGCCGTGGCTGCAGGTTGGCGGCGCTCAAAACGATAGGGAGGAATAAGCTTGAAACCTCACGTAAGGGCGGCAGTGGCCGCGATCGCACTGAGTGACTTCTCCAAGCGCAACGTGACGTCGATATATTCCTACGCCGAATCGAAATATGTAAACGTAGACGTGACGGTGCGCGGCGGCCAAGTGAACGGCTACGATTACTCAAGCAGTTGTCACATTGATGGCTCGCTACCTAGCCTTTACCACTATGGAGAAAGCTGCCACATCGACCTGCAACCCGGCTCGAACGGCCACTATGACGGCTACGATTACGGATCCAGTTCACACTTTGAGGTGACCGTGAATGGTAGCGAGGTCGAGATCTACGACTACGGCGTAAGCGGCTTCTTTTTCTTTTCCACTTAACGGTGGAAGACGAACTTTGAAGTGCTGGCTGAGGGGCCGGTGTTGATGGACGATGCGAAACTTTATTATGGGGATGGCATGGCTGATTTGAACGAAATCTGGCGTAACGATCTTCTCAACCGTCGCGGCGATGCTGACTTTCTTGAAAGATTTATCGCCGGGCAGGTGCGGACCCGGCTCCAGGAAGGCGCTCGAGGTTCGTTTGCGATTAATATCGATGCGGATTGGGGAGCGGGGAAAACTTTCTTCGTGGACTGCTTTGCGAAACAACTTCAACTTTCCGGCCACGTTGTTGCGAGGGTCAATGCATGGCGGGATGACTACCTTGATGACCCGTTTGTGGCAGTACTCGCTGCAATCGACGAGGCGATAGCGCCTTTCATAAGCAAAGACAGTCCAATTCAGCGTGCGTGGAATGGCGTCAAGCAGGGTGCTATTCCAGTTCTTGGTAGAGTTGTATCCGGGGTCGCGAAGACTGCCGTCAGGAAATATGTTGGTCAGGAGATTGATGAACTTCTGAAGAATGAGCCCGCAATCTTGGGAGATACAGAGAACTCAACTCTGGTGCAAGAGCTTGTTAAGTCGGGCACTGAGAAGGTTACGATCGAAATCGAGAGCGTAATTGATCAGGGCACCCAAAAGGTGATCGATCAATTTAACCAGAAGCGCAAAGCCGCGGACGAATTCCAAACGCGTTTGACAAGTGCCGTCGCGGCAATAGGCCGTGACAGGCCGTTGCCTTTTTATGTCATCGTTGACGAGTTAGACCGGTGCCGACCCTCCTATGCTGTGGCATTGCTGGAGCGGATTAAACACTTGTTTGGCGCGCCGAACATCGCATTCGTGTTCGCGACAAATTCTGAACAACTCAGGCACAGCATAGCTGGAATGTACGGTGCCGGCTTCGACGGCTTCAAGTACCTAAAACGATTCTTTGAAAGCACTTACAAGTTGGCAGATCCTGACATATCAAATTTCGTTTCGGTTCACGCTCGACGGATCCTTGAGCGTGGATTGCGCGCACCGGGCGGCGATGTTGCGAAATTTCTGGAAGTGAGTTTCGTTGGCTGCCAGCTAAAAGCCAGAGATATAAAAAGGGTTCTTTCATTAATCGAGAACGCAGCTTTGGCATGGCCGCATAAGCAAGCAATTGACCTATGTCTGTTGTTGCCTTTAGGGATTGCATATTACAAGGAAGGGGATGCCAGCTGGCGTGGCGCCCTACAGGCTATACCTAGCAACCTTTCGATGTTTGTTGCAGGAAGTAATCGGTTTCGGGCATATGAGTTAAATATCGAAAACATACTGAAAAAGTTTGTAGAGGCAAATAGCAGTAAATCGTCGTTTAAGTCCCTGATGGAAAAAGAAAACAACGATATGGAAATTAGATATGTATTCGACATCGTTCATGGTGATTGGGAGCGTGTGATGAACGAGGGGAGACGAACGACGCACGATGACCTTGTAGCTCTAGTGGCGCATGCCGGTAACATCGCGCCGTCTAACGTTTGATGTCTACGGGGTACGTGTTCGCCCGCCCTGTCCACGAGTGGAGTGGGAGGGCAGTGCCTCGTTTGGCGCCAGACGGTGCAGCTCGTTTGGCGCAGTTCAACGGAGTCGAGGCGCCACTTGCATAGCGACTGTGCGGCCAGTTCTGTGGACGCGTATGCACAGTTTCGGTCACGTTGAGGTCCTGTAACTTAGCAGCCTCGGGACAGCGGCCATTGTGCCCGCCGCAATTGGCGTTTATATTGTTGCGTATAGTTTTGGGCAGTTCTGGGGAGGGTTCAATGGCAAAGCGAAGCGTCTTTCATTCATCGCCATCGAAGGACGGCTGGAAGGTAACTCAGAACGGCAAGACTATTTCAAACCATCAAACGCAAAAGGCATCCGAAACAGCGGCCATCAAGGCTGGGCACGCGGCTCGGAACGCTGGCGGCCTCGGCCAAGCGGTATTGCATAAATCGAATGGGCAGATCCGCGAGGAACGCACTTACGGTGCGGATCCGCGAAAGAGCAAGGGTTAACAAGGAGAGCGTCGATGACAGATAAACCTAAAATAGTTGGCACGAAGTCAATCACAATCGATCCCGCTCAGAAAAGTGCGATGCCCATTACGACAACACCGCACAGGCATGAACAAGCGTCGCAAAAGCCGCCTACCACAGGCTCCGGGAGCGGTGGAAACCCGCCCAAGGTTCGCCGTTAGCTTCGGCGTTTGGGATGAACCTTCCAGGAGATTTCCATCCGCTGAATTCGGTCTCGAGGGACATAAGTAATCGTCTCGAAGCCAGAATTAATACCCTGTTCAAATTCGGCTGATGTACCATCTGGTCTGTGGATGGTGGTCACATACAACGAGACACCGTCTTCATTCAGCACGACTCCCGGCAATGGACGATTGGCATCCAACTTAGGGAAATGGCTCTCTAAAACTTTACCGTCTTCCAAGTGGATATGAACGCAATCCCAAAGAGCAGAAGCTCCGGTAATTGAGTTCCACACACTTGGCTCGTGATCGTCCCGGTAGACGCCGTAATATTGCATGAATTGGCTGTAGAGCCGAGAAACATACAAGCGCCACATCATCGCGGCAAAGATGGCAGACGCCATGGTCGTAGCCGAGAGTGCAATGTCGTAATTGGTTCCATCTAAGCTCCATCCAAAACCCTGAATTCTCCAGAGTTCCGCCAGGATGAACGCGATCACTTTACCCACTGCACCGTAGGATAGAACCTTGAATAGAACATCCTCGGTGCTGTCAGTGCTGACTTTTCCTATTACGGACGTCTTGTAAGCGAAAAAGCCAGAAACCAGCACAATTTGGATGGTGAATGATAGGTTTAGTAATTCTGCCACCTAAGCCCCCCTCTTGCTGAGACTCACTATAGCTGGCTTTTTTCAAAAAGATGACGCCTTGCGAAGGCGCGCAGCTATGTTGGAGTGGCTGCGCCGGCGTCTGTTTCCGGCGTCTCTTCGGATCCGGGCAGTCAGGAGATACCGGTCACCGCGCGTTATATTTTCCCACCACCCGATGGCAGATCGGCCAATCCACTCGGCTCTCGCTAAACGTCTTCGCCGGCCGGTACTGCTCCAGCGTCCATTCGCGATCGTTCATGCCGACCAGGCGCTTGATGATGGCTTCCTCGTCACCGCGCTCCTTGGGCGGAGTGTGGAAGAACACGGCGTCGGAATCGCGCGCCGGCTGCAGATGCGGGTTCACCAGCGCGGTGTCGCCGGGCCAGTAGGCGGGGATCATGGATTCGCCGCGCACCAGGATGCCGTAGCCGCCGCGGACATTCTGCAGCACCGCCGGCCGCTTCACCCAGTCGATCGCCTCGAAGGTGACGATCATGTGGCCTTCGCCGCCCATCGCCGCGGCGTAGATCGGCAGATCGCGGCCGCCAACCAACTCGTCGCCGGGAATGATGGGCGTGCGTACCGCCCTCGGCTTCGGTTCGCGCACGACAGGCACGGGTGCCGCGCCTGAGGCATCGAGCAGCCAGGCGACATTCGTCTTGAGCAGTGCGGCGAGTTCAGGCAGCCGCTCCATCGAGGGGCGGGTCGTATCGGCCTCCCATTGCGTGACCGAGACACGCTTGATGCCGAAATGATCGGCGACGTCGTTTTGAGTCAGGTCGGCGGCCTCCCGCGCCTGGCGCAGGCGCTGGCCGAGGGTGGTCGAGTCGGTGCGTATCGTCGCGATCATGCCGCAGCATAGTAATTATTGCTTACTTTTTTGCAAGCGATTGCCTGTTGACATAGTAGGTAGGTAATACCTACCATCATGCCATGATCGAAATTGTCAGAATCGCAGCCGCCAGGGTTGGCGGATTGGGCGCGCTCGCCTCGCATCTGGGCATCCGCCACCAGGCCTTCTACTCCTGGAAGCGGGTGCCGGCCGAACGCGTGCTCGACATCGAGCGCGCCACCGGCATCTCGCGCCATGCGCAGCGCCCCGACCTCTTCGGTCCCGATATCCTTGCCGGTCCCGCACCCTCCCAAGCCGGGATCGGCAGCGGCGAGGAGGCGCCGCGATGAGCCGCGCCTCCTCGGTCAGAATGCCGGAAAATGGCAGGAAAAGCCGCCAGATGCCGGTCGATTTCACGCTCTTCGCGCTGTTCCTCGAAGCCAGGCGCATCCATCGCGGCAAGTCGCCGACGCGCGTGGCGAGGGAAGCCGATGTCGAGGTCGAGGCCGTTTTTCGCGCCGCCCGCGGTCGCGATCCGGGCGCCGACGAGTTCCTCGCGCTCTGCGCCTGGATCGGCGAGGAGCCGGCTTTGTTTATCAAGAAGGAGGTCAGGCATGGTCAGGCTCGCTGCCTATGACTATCACGAATTGGGCAAGCTCTTGCGGGTGAAGCTCGAGCAAGACGGTCGCGGTTGGCGGGTATGTGCCGTCGACATCGGGGTAAGCGCCTCCGACATTTCCCGCATCTGCAACGGCCAGAGCGTCTCGGCGCCCAAGGTCATTGCGGTGTGCGATTGGCTGAGGCTTTCCTTCCGCGCCTTCTACCTGCCGCCGCCCGCCACGCCGAGGCCGGACAGCGCCGGAATGTTTCACGGGAAGAGCACTGAAACGGAAAGGTCGGTCAATGTCTGAGAGGCTGGCAATCTTCGGTAGGCCGGAAGGCATCTGCCCGCGCAAGCTGTTCCGCCTGCCGCTGCCCATGCAGGCAGAAGGCGTTCGGCTGCTCTTCGAGATGGGGCAGAGCATGGCGCAGGTGAGGGGGCGCCTGGGCCTGTCGGCGCAACAAGTGCGGGCGCTGTTGAGCGCTGAAGGCAAGTTCATGCGCGGCGGCGAGGGGATCGGCCAGAACGAATGATCGAGCGCGAAGAGATCATAGGCAATTGTCGTTTGATCCTCGGCGACTGCTTGACGGTGATGCGTCAACTGCCAAATGTCGCCGGCGTTGTGACCGACCCGCCATATGGCATCAACTATGGCGGGCTTTTGAAAGGCAAAGGCGACGGGGCCGGCGGTTCGGACAAGAACGGCTGGAAATCCTACGGCGCGCCAGCGTGGGATCAGGAGCGGCCTGACCGTCGTACATTCGATGAAATTCGGAAGATCGCACCAAGGCAAATAATCTGGGGCGGCAATTACTTCACCGACTACCTACCGCCGACGATGCGTTGGCTAGTATGGGATAAAGGCCAAAGGGATTTCTCTTTGGCCGATTGTGAATTTGCTTGGGTCAATGAGAACAGGGCCGCTCGGATTTTCACCTACCCAAGAGCAAAGGCTTTGCAGGATGGCAAGGTTCACCCGACGCAGAAGCTGGTAGAGCTAATGGTCTGGTGCTTGAAGTTCCTGCCCGCTGGAACTGTGCTTGATCCTTTTATGGGGTCCGGAACCACAGGCGTAGCCTGCGTAAAGCAGGGGAGACCTTTTATCGGTATCGACATCGATGCAGGCTACTTCCAACTTGCCTGCGATCGTATCCGAAAAACCTACGCGCAGCCCGACATGTTCGTCGGCCGTCCTCCCGTGCCCCGGCAGGAGACGCTGTTTTGACCCGCTCAGCAGATTTCGAAAATCCCGCCTTTCCGCACGGCCTCGAGTTGTCGCGCTACCGCGATATGCGCCATCTTCGCCCAGCTTTCAAAGGCAGCTCTGGCATCTCGAACAGGCATGCGTCCATCATAAGCTGCGCAGCAAGCCTCGCTGGCGCTACGGTGCAACTTGCAACGCCATTGCAGCGGCCACTCCTCAAGAAATTCGATCGCGTCCATCGCGCAGCAGATTGTCCGCAAGCCAGATTCGTCGGCCACCAGGAGCGGTGGGTTAAAACGGTCAGCCATAGCCTCCTCCGCCCGGCCGCTTCGCCGCGGCCAGAAAGCAAAAATCCACCAATTGTCGAAGGGCGCCTGTGGCGCTGTGGTGAAGATATTGGAACGGCAGCCGATAGCGTCAAGACGTTGTCCGAACGGGAGCAGACTTGATGGAAGACGCCCTGGCTCTCTTTGTCGATGATGCGCGGGCTGTGCCGATCGGGGGTGCAGCCAAGAGGCTCGGTTTGAGGTTCAACGGGTGCCGACACGAGCATCCCCAACCGTGTCCGCATTGCGGCGGCACCGACACCTTCGCGTTCAACACCGCCAAGAACAAATGGAATTGCCGCGCCGGCGGCGCTGGCGGCAATGACGGCATCGGCATGGTGGCGCATTGCGAGGGCCTCGACCTGCACCGCCGCGCGCATTTTCTCGAAGCCTGCTCAATCGTTCTTGGCCGGTCGGTACCCGACGAGGCTAAGCAGGAGGGTGCGGAAGAACGTAGCCGAAGGCTGGAGCGTATCGAGCAGCGCCGGCGGGAGAACGAAACGCAGTCCGCTGGCAAATCAGGAACTCAGTTTCAGTTCCGCGAACGGGAGCGGCAAAAGGCTCGCGCGATCTACGACGCTGCCGCCCCTGTCGGTAGATACGGGCAGCCGGTGTCCGACTATCTTGCCGCGCGCGGATGCGGGGAAATCCGCTCGTCGCGGTGGCTTCGCTATGCGTCCGACCTTGTTTACTGGCACGGACAGGACGCGCGAGGGCGGCCGGTCGCCCTGCATGCCGGGCCCGCGATGATCGCGCCTTTGATCGATCGATCGCTTAACGCAATCGGCTGCCACATCACTTGGCTCGATCTGGCCTGCGCGCCAAAATTTCGGCCGCAGCTTTTCGATCCTGCCAGCGGCGAGCTGCTGCCGTCCAAGAAGATGCGTGGCTCGAAAAAGGGCGGATTGATCCCCCTGTTCGGCGACCCATCGGCGCGCAGATGGGTCGGCGGGGAAGGGATCGAGAATAGCGCCGCCTTTGCCTGCTGGGAAAACTGGCGACCGGACACGTTCTATTTTGCCGCCGGCGACCTCGGCAATCTGGCCGGGCCGGCTGACGCGGCCTCGCGCTTCGCGCATCCGACGCTGAAGAAGCCCGACGGCAAAGGCGTGCTGCGGCCGGTGATGGTGGCTGGGCCTGTACCTCGACCCGATCCTGATGCGGAAGACGCCATGTGGGTCGGCGATCATGTCGAGGAACTGGTGCTGCTCGCCGATGCCGATTCCGAGCGCGTGATGACGGCGGCCGCCATGGCCCGAGCCCGCGCCAGGCATGCCCGGCAGGGCAGGGCGATCCCGATCGTCTGGCCGCGCCCCGGCTGCGATTTCGCCTCGATGGCGGCGCAGGCAGCGAGGGTCGCGTGAGCCGAAAGAAATCCGCAATGCCCGAAGAGGTCGCCGCCGTACTAGCCGAAGCGACGCGGCAAGCCCGTGCCGCTGGGCTTGATACCGATGACGGCGAGCCGGGCACGGCGCCGCGCAAGGGCAGCAAGGTGGACCTGGAGGTCGTCAAGGCCTGCGCCGCGCTCGACCATTCCGACACTGACAACGCCGAAAGGTTGCTGGCCCATTTCGGCGAGGACCTTCTGGTGCGCGCGCAATCCAAGGCGCGGCGGGCGGCCTTTGCCGTCTGGACGGGCACGCATTGGGATATCGAGACCGGCGAGCCGCGCGCTTTGGCCATCGCCCAGAATGTCGGCGGCCGCATCGCGCTCGAGGTCGATTTTATCGAGCCGACCGAAGCGGAACAGCATGCGATCGAGAGCGGGCTGAAAGCCTGCAGGATCGCCGAGGAAGAGCGCACGCCCGCGCAAAAGCGTCTGGCGAAGCTTGCGGAAGCCGCGCAGGCGAATGTTGCCCGGCGGGTCAGCCGCCGCATGACCCATGCCGTGTCATCTAAGAACAAGGCCAAGCTCGAGGCCATGCTTGCCTGCGCGGCGCCGCATATCCAGCGCGGCCCCGACGAGTTCAACGCCGACCCGCTCAAGGTGGCGCTCGCAAGCCACACGCTCTGCTTCCGCCGCACCCGCAGGCGTGTCCGCAATCCCGCCTATGACGACCCCGACGACAATCGCGAGGACGTGCCCGAATTCATCGACGTCCCCGATGCCGAGCTGAAAGTGCTGGAAGGGCATCGCCGCCAGGACATGATCACGCAGCGCGTGCCTGTGGAATACGACCAGGAAGCGACATGCCCGAAATGGGATGAGTTCGTGCGCGACAAGCTGCCAATCGACGCCGTTCGCCGCATGGTCCAGGTAGCCTCCGGCCTAGGACTCGTCGGGCTGACGGTGCAAAAGCTGTTCTTCCACTACGGCAAGGGCGCCAACGGCAAATCCGTCTACATGGAAACGCTATGCCGGTTGCTGGGCGAGGTCGCGGTCACGCTGCCCTCGGAATCCTTCATCGGCGAAGGCAAGGCCGGCGGTGCCGCCAATCCCGACATGGCGCGGCTTTACGGCCGCCGTTTCCTGCGCGTGAAAGAGCTGCCCGAGGGCGAGGATCTGCGCGAGAACCTGGTCAAGGATCTGACCGGCGGCGAGCATTTCACCGTGCGCGACCTGTTCGAGGGATACTTCGATTTCCGGCCGGTCTTCACCGGCCATATGTCGGGCAACGGCTATCCGCGCATATCGGGCACGGACAACGGTATCTGGCGGCGCATGGCCGTCATCCACTGGTCGAAGATCATCGCCGAGGCCGACCAGCGCGAATTCGAGGAGGTGGTTTCGGAATTCGTTCCTGAATATCCGGGCATCCTGAACTGGCTGATCGAAGGCGTGCTGATCTTCCTACGCGAGGGGCTTATCATCCCCGATGCGGTGCGGCTGAAGACGCAGGAGTATCGCGACGAGATGGATCGCACGTCCGCCTTCTGCGCCCGTTGCGTGGTGCCCGATCCGGCGGCCGAGCTCACAGCCAAGCAGTTCTATCAGGCCTATGTCGATTTCACCGTCGACGAGGGCGGCAAGCCGATCTCGCTTACGGCGTTCGGTCTAATCATGAAGAAGAAATACGAGCGGGTGGATGGGCGCATCGTCATCTACCGCGGTGTACGCTTGGTCGACGTGCCAGCCTCGCGCATGCCCGATCAGGAGGGCAGATGAGCCCCGTACCCCCGAGACGACAGAGAGCCTGCGCGCTGACGACAGTTGCGGGAGTTTGCGATACCGGGGCGACACCCTGATTAGCGGCGGGAAGGCAAACAAAAACAATACATTGCGGGAGTTTGCACCAGTTTCTGCGCACGTAATGGGCGAAGAGCGGGACGAGGGGGAACGGAGCCATATGCAAAGCCTCCAAAAAACTGTCGCTGGTGTCGCGTCTTCGCCCAACCCTCTGGTATCGCTCGCCTCGAGCCTTGCTTGGACTACCGCCTGACTCTCTCAAAACCATCGCGAACTGCTGCAGGAATAAGAAATGAAGCCGGTAACGATTGATGAGCTGCTGACCTGGGCCTTCGTGCATGAATTGCCGAAAGGCGGCGGTGTGGAAGGGCTGGATAATCCGCACTCGGCCTGGCGGTCCTTGCAGGCCTCTTCCTGGGGCAAGATCACCGGCTTTGGCGAGCTTGGCGCGCTGATCGACGGCGGCCGCAAGGACTACGATAACTTTTGGCTCGAGCAGGGCGAGCCGCATGAGGATGCGGTGACTGTTGGCCGCGAAGTGGCAGCGTTGGCCGGGTGCGACGTCGTGATCCCGGCCGGGTGGAACGCTTTGGCCGATTGGCCGAATACGCATGGGCTGGCCGAACTCCATGTGGCGAGGGCAGTCGACCGCTATGGCAGACGGTCGCGCGAGCAGCGCGGCGACGGAATTGTCTCGCTGGTCGTCGGCACAGCGATCCTCGGGCGCGAACCGGACTGGACGGCAGAGCCGTCGAAGATCCGATTGGCTGAACGTGCCGGGCGGCCGGCATGGTTCGTCATGAAGCGGGTGACGGACGAGAACGGCCAGACCTTCGACGTGGAGGTGCACGGCTATGACGAACGCGCCAAGCGGCCGGTCAGCGGCGCCTATCGGAAGTACGAGTTCTCCACCGACCCGGGCGGCGACATTATGGGCAGGCTCGACTACCAGATCTGGGTCGCGGCGCTGCGCCAATTGGAAAGCGAGCTTGCCCCGCAGCTGACCGCGCATCGGCTGGTGTTTTCCGATCGCTCGATGACGCCCTGGCTGGATGAGGACAGGCCCGGGGTATGGCTCGCCGAGGGGGCCGGCTCGGGCCAGGTGAAAAAAACTGGCTCTGTCCGTTGACGCGCGGCAGAAACTTGACTTAGCCTGAACACGGTAAAAAAGAACTCGGCCCCGGCGCTCCTCGCGACCGGGGCTTTTCATTTCGGAGCGCGAGCGTGGACGGCCTGCTGACGATCAGGTGGGCCGACCTGTCCGGGCTGAAGCGGCTGGATAACGCGCTGGGCCGCCTGAGCGAGCTGCAACGCAGCGAAATCCTGCGGCGCGCCGTCAACCACGTCGGCGACAGGCTGCGCACTAAGCTGACGCGCACGCTGTCTAAGCAGACCGGGCTGCCTTATCGGACTATCCGCAGAGCCATCAAGGTCGAGCGACCCACTTACGGCAAGCTCGCCTACGCCATGCGCACGCAAGGCGGCGACGTCTCGCTCAAATACTTCAAGCCGCGCGAGACGCGGGCAGGGGTGACTGCCTCGCCCTTCGGGGCACGCCGGCTATTAGCTGGCGACTTCACGAAGGCTGGTCGGTTTCCAAACCGCGTCACAGCAATGGGCTTAGGCGGTCACGTCTACGCCCCTGACCGGTCATCGACCAGGTGGGGCAGGCTCGTCTCGTTCGTCGATTCAGGCGTGATCATCCCCGCCGAAATGGTCAAGGGCGACACTGCCCAGGAATTCACCGAGTTCGCCAACCGCGAGCTGCTGCCGAGGGTCGTGCATGAGATCACCTTCATGCTCCCCGGCTTCTTCGACTGACCGGGCTAGCGGCCCAGCATAATCCTCAACCATTAGGGACCGTACGCCAACCCCGAGGCAGACGGGCAGACCGGCCCCCGAATTTCCGCCAGTCGCACCGTTGAAAAAGTTGGGTTGTCAGGGTTGTCAGCGGCCTGAAGGAAGTTGTCAGAATGCCGCCCGAAGAAACCGTAATGGCGACGCCGGCCGACGTCGCGGCGCGAGACGGCGTCACGAAGCAGGCCGTAACCAAACTGGTGCGGCGACTGGTTGATGAGCACGACCTTCCCGTCGAGCGTGACGCGCGCGACCGGATCGTGCGCTTCTCGCTGGCGCACTACGATCACTACCGCGGCGAGTTCGCGAGTTCCGAGAAGGTAGCGGCGGCGCGCAAGGATGCGGCGTCAACTCCGCCCGCCAATTCCAGCACCTCGCGCGACGAAGCGCTTCGGCAGGAAGCCTGGCTGAAGGTCGGGCGCGAGAAGCTGCGCCGCCAAGAGCATATCGGGCAGCTCGTGCGCGCCGATCGCATGCGCGAGGCTTTGACCGTCTGCGGTCGCGAGATCCAGTCGAGCATCGCCCGGCTGCAGAACAAGGCCGACGATATGGCGCTCGCCGTCTCGCGAGAGGGCTCTCACGGGCTGCGCGTCTTATTGCGACAGATCGCTTTCGACCTCAACACCGAGATCGCAGATCGCCTCGCAGGCATCGTCGCGACAGCGGCCGAGCACGACGAGGCGCTCGAGGACGAAGAGCTTTGAGCATCCATGTCGGCCCCGGCCACCCCGGAGCGCTACGCCTTGCCGGTATGGCGTTGGCGGATGCCATCAGGCCGCGCCCGCCGGCCCGGTTTCGCGAGTGGCTGCCGCAGAACATCGTCCTGGTCGACGGGCCGAAGAAGGGAGAGCTCTGGACGCTCGACGACGCGCCATATCTTGGCGAGATCGCCGACTGCCTCAGCATCGAGCATCCCTGCAACCTGGTCACGGTGCGCAAGTCCCAGCAGACCGGCGTGTCGATCCTGGCGCTGGCCTGGGCGCTCTACATCGCCGACACAGCGCCGGACAACACGATCTATGGCCTGCCGTCGATCGATTTCCTGCAGGACATGAATAGCCAGAAGCTGCAGCCGCTGATCGAGGCCTGGCAGAAGGAGACCGGCAAGCAGGTCATCTTCCCCTCGGTGAGCCGGTCCGGCGCTGGCTCCACCATCTACGAGAAGCGTTTCGCCGGCGGATCGCTGATGCTGGCCAATGCCAACGTGGCGACGGACCTGTCTGGCAAGACGACGCGTTACGGGGTCAAGGACGAGGTCTCGAAGTGGCAGACCCACGTCAACGGCGACGATCCTGAAACGCTGTTCTTCGGCCGCTTCACCGCCTTCCGGCGCACGAAGTCGTACAAGATCTTCGAGCTGTCGACGCCGGAGATCGACACCGGCGACGAGCTCGGCGACGCGCAGGGGCACTGCCGCCTCGACCGATCCTTCAAGCGCTCGGACCAGCGCTTCTGGAACATCGCCTGCGTCGAATGCGGCGGCGAGTTCGTCCAGTCGCACGAGGGCTTCCACCTCGACCGGCAGCACCCGCACAAGAGCTTCTACGTCTGCCCGCATTGCGGACATATCGTCAGCGAGACGGAGCGGGTCGTCGGCGTCCGCAACGGACGCTACGTCGCGACACTGACCGGCCCAGACCGCCATCCCGGCTTCCACGTCGATGCCTTCATCTCGCTGATGATGAGCTACGAGGCGATCGCGGAAGACGTGCTCAACCAGGCCAAGCCCGGCGGTCTCGGCGAAAAGGGCATCTTCAACCTGGTGTACGGCCTTCCCGCCAAGGTGAAGGGCAACGCGCCGGAATACGAGCGGCTGATGGAGCGCCGCGAGCCCTTCGCGGAGATGAAGATCCCCGCGGACGGCCTCATCCTCGTCGCCGGCGCCGACGTCCAGCACAACGGCATCTGGGGCGTCGTCGTCGCCTTCGGCGAGGACCGGCAGAGCTGGGTTCTGGGCGTCCGCTTCTTCGAAGGAGCGACGGACAACGCCGGCGAAGGCGCCTGGACGAAGCTCGACGAGTTCTTCGCCAGGCCGCTCGAAGATGCCTTTGGCGGGCAGCGCAAGATCGAGGCGCTGGCGGTGGACGGCGGCGACGGCGGCCGCACCAACCAGGTGCTGGAATGGTGCCGGCGCCGCGCCAACGCCTATGCCGTCAAGGGCGTCGGCGGCCGCGGCGTTCCGGCGATCAGCGTGCCGGCGAAGAAGTCGGTCACCAAGCGCGGCAAGCGCAAGCGTTTCGGCAGCGCCATGCTGTGGCCGGTCGGCACCTGGGGCTTGAAGTCGGAGCTGTTCGCCAACCTGCACAAGCTCGGTCTGCGCTCCGGCGAACCGGCAGACCCGCCCGGCTATGTGCATTTCGGCGATTTCCTGCCGAAGGAGTATTTCCTCCAGCTCACGGCCGAGGCGTTCGTCGCCGAGGTCGTGCGCGGCAAGTTCCATGAGGAATGGAAGCGCCTGCGGCCGGACAATCACTGCCTCGACGCCCATGTCTACGCGATGGCCATGGCCGAGATGCTCGGCCTGTCCACCAAACGGGCCGACGACTGGTCGGCGTTGCGGCAGCGTCTGCAGCCGGCATCCGAGCCCGACCTGCTCAATGGCCTGCGCCTCGCTGGCCCCGCAGCGCCGGCGCCGGCCAAGACGACGAATGACGAGGCCTCGCAAGCTCGCCGCCAGAAATGGAAAAACCGCAGATGAAATTGCTGGACAGGATATTCGGCAGGGGAGGCGCGTCCGCTCCGCGCCCATCTCCGCAAGCCGGATATCTGCGCGACAGCCGATCGAGGATCCTGTCGACGCGGGGCACGGCGCTGCGCGATCATCGCGACGACGTGCGCATCGCCTGGCGGCGCGCCGCCGGCCTTGCGATGGACATCATCCAGAATTCCGGCCGGCTGCGCGGCGCTGTCGACCAGGTCATCGCCGACACCGTCGGGGTCGAGCTGATTCTCAACCCGGCGCCTGACCTCGTGGCTCTCGGCTACGACAAGCAGGAAACGGACGGGTTCATCAAGCTCCTGAAGGCCGCGTGGAAGCACTGGGCTTGGAACGCGCGCGAATGCGACCTCAAGGGCAAGTTCATCGTGCCGCAAAAGGTCGACATCGCGTTGCGCCACGATGTCGTTTATGGCGAGGCCCTGGCGCTTATGGACTACATGTCCGTCGCCGAACGCCGCCGCTACGGCATCGTGTCCGGCACCAAGATGTGCCTGACCACGCCGACCGCGCTTGTGCAGGACACCAGCGAGATCGAGGGCCTCTATCAGGGCGTCTTCCATGACCCGAACGGCCGCCCGGTTGCGTATCGGCTCCGCGAGAAGGAAACAGGGCTTCAGGTCAAGCGTGACCATCGTGCCTATGACGGCGAGGGCCGGCAGATGGTCGCCCATGTCTTTGATCCGATGGACAGCAACGACGTCCGCGGCATCTCGAGACTGGTGACCGCGTTCCGCGACTATCTGCAATGGGAAACCCTGGTCGACGTGACGATCCAGACCGGCATCCTGCAGACGGTCTTTGCCCAGGTGCTGACCAGCGAGCGGCCGTCGGCCGAGGCCTTCGAAGGGTTGGAAGCGCTGGGCGAGAGCCAGGACGGCAAGGCGCTTCGCGACGAGTTCCGCGACTATTTCCTCGCCGTCATGGACAAGGCGGCGGAAAGCGAGATCTCGGTCGGCACCGACCCGAAGCTGTCGCACCTGGCACCCGGCGAGAAGCTGGAATTGATGTCGACCGGCATTCCCGGGCCGCAATTCCTGCCCGTGTCGACCGAGCTGCAGCGCGGCATGGCGCGCGCCATCGGCATCAGCGTCGCCAGCTACACCATGAATTACGAGGGCGCGACCTATTCCTCGACCCGGATGGAGGGCGCATCGCTTTATCCGGTGGTCACCCGCCGCCGTGAGCGCATCGCCTCGCCGATCTGCCAACTACCCTACGAGCATCTCGTCGACGAGCTGATCGGCACCGGCCGCTTGCCCTTCAAGGGCGGCTATGAGGCCTTCAAGGCCAATCGCGACAAGGTGCTGTGGGCCAACTGGCAGGGGCCGGCCAAGGCCACCGCCGACGACCAGAAGAGCGCCAAGGCCGCGACCGAGCGGCTGCTCAACGGCACCTCGACGCCGGACATGGAATGCGCCGATATCGGGGTCGACGCGGAGGAAGTCTTCGAGCGCCGGCTCTACTGGCACAAGCGCTATCTCGCCGCGGGTATGCCGTCGCCCTTCGTCCGAAATGCCGGCGATCCGAAGGATGATGTCATCCCCGCGGAAAAGGCGCCGAAGAAGAAGGAAGACGCCTGATGCCGACCCTCGTCAGCATCAACGGCGTCGCCGTCGACGCGGAGGATCCGTGCGCGCTCTACCAGGCGCTCTATGCGGTGAAGCTGCGCATCCTCGCCGGCGAGCATGTCGAGGAACTGCAAATCCAGTCGCCGGTTACGCGTGAACTGATGCGGTTTTCATCGGCGAACCTGAAATCGCTCGATGCCGAGCTGATGCGCCTCGCTGCCGCCTGCTCGGCCAAAAACGGCCAGCGCACCCACTACGCGAAGCGCATCCGCTTCACCTGCTGAGGTTGTCATGACATCGCTGATCCACATCGCCGACCGGGTGCTCAACCGGCCGCTGCTGATCACGCGCGACAAGGCCGAGGTGGTTCTTTCGGTTCTCGCCGGAAGGATCGGCGTCAACGCGCCCGAGGCCTCCCGCTTCGAAGGCTCATCCGTCGTCGAAGACGAGAACGGCGCGCGCCGTGCGGTTCCCTATCGGGTGACGCGGGAAGGCGTAGGCATCATCACCATCACCGGCTCGCTGGTGAACCGCGGCGCTTGGGTCGGCGCCAGTTCCGGCCTGACCTCCTACGAGGGCATCGGTTTTCAGCTCAAGTCGGCGGCCGCCGATCCCGCAGTCAAGTCTGTCATTCTTGATCTGCACTCTCCCGGCGGCGAAGCCGTGGGCGCCTTCGAAACGGCCGCCCTTGTCCGCGATCTCGCCGCGAGGAAGCAAACGGTCGCCGTCGTCAACGGCATGGCGGCCTCGGCCATGTATGCCATCGGTTCGGGCGCCACCGAGATCGTCACCACGGAAACCGGCATTTCCGGCTCGATCGGCGTCGTTCTGCTGCATGCCGATTTCAGCCGCCAGTTGGATCGCGAAGGCGTCACGCCGACGCTGATCCATGCCGGCGCCCACAAGGTCGACGGCAATCCCTTCGAGCCGCTGTCCGATGCGGTGCGCGAGGATCTGCAGGCCGAGGTCGACGCCTTCTACGAGAGTTTCCTGGCCACCGTCGCCAAGGGGCGCGGCAAGCGGCTCACCGTCGATGCCGCCCGCAAAACGGAAGCCCGCACCTTCATCGGCCAGGCGGCCGTGGATGCCGGCATCGCCGACCGTGTCGGCTCATTCGAATCGGTCCTCGCGGACCTGACCCGCGCCCCTGGGCGCTCCACCTCGCAAACAAGGAGAACTTCCATGAGCGAGAAAACCGGCGCGCCCGCAGCCGAAGATGATGCGGGCATTCCGAAGGCCGATCACGACGCGGTGGTGAAAGCCGCGCGCGCCGAGGGTCGCGCCGAAGGCGAGGCCGCTGGCGCAAAGGCAGCCAACGACCGCCTGGTCGCGGCGCTCTCGGCCGAGGGCGTCAAGGGCGACGCGGCCCGCATGACGGCGGCGCTCGACTTGGCGCAGAAGTCGCCCGGCATGTCGGGCGAGGACGTCGCCGCCTTCGTCTCGGCGAATGTCCAGCCCGCCAAGCCTGCCGCCGCCTCCTACGAGGATCGCCGGCTGGCGGCGGCTGGACTCGCCCAGCCGGGCCGCTCCGAGCAGCGGAGCGACAAGCGCGCAAGTCTCAACCCGGACGCGATCTACAAGTCGCGCGCCAAGCAGGAGGGCTGATCCATGCTGGACATCAAGACCATAGGCCCGCGCAATCTGGCCTTCGTCCTTTCCGAGCAGGAAGGGAACGGCGAAATCTCGCGCGAGGTCGTCACGATTCTTTCCGGCGCCGGCAAGCTCGAACCGGGCTCGGTGCTCGGCCAGGTCACGGCTTCCAAGAAGTACATCCTGTCGCCGAATGCCCAGGTGGTCGGCAAGGAAGGCGCGGAGACGGCCTCGGCCATCCTCGCCTACGAGGTGGACGCGACCAGCGCCGATGTCGACGCCGTCGTCATCAAACGGATCGCCGCCGTGAAGAAGTCGATGCTGATCTACGACGCATCCGTCAACGACGACACCAAGAAGGCCGCGAAGCTCGCGCAGCTCGTCGCCGTCGACATCATCGCTCGCTGAGCATCGCGCTCGGCTTCAACGCAACCGCATTCTTGCGAACACCAGGCCCGCAAGCCCGGCCGCAAATGCTTCAGGAGGCCTAAATGGCTGGAGAAATGGCAGACATCTGGGACGGTGATGGCTTCACCGTCGAATCGCTCACGGCGGCGATCAACAACGAGCCGTATCGCCCGGGGCAGGTCTCGGCGTCCGGCATCTTCGAGGAAGACGGCGTCACCACGACCCGCATTTCGATCGAGCAGCGCGACGGCAAGCTCTCGCTGGTCGAGCCGACGAAGCGCGGTGCCGCCGGCGAGACCGTCGGCGACGACGACCGCTCGCTGGTCCCGTTCGACATCGACCACTTCCAGCGTGACGATTCCGTCCTGGCCGACGAGGTGCAGAACGTTCGTCAGTTCGGCACGACCGATCAGCTCGAGACGATCGAGCGGCGCGTCGTGAGGAAGGGCGCCCGTCATGCCCAGGACCTGACGATGACGCTGGAGCATCTGCGTGTCGGCGCCCTGAAAGGCATCGTCACCTCGAAGAGCGGCAAGACGCTTATCGATCTCTACAATCGCTTCGGCATCGCCGTGCCGGCGCCGGTCTCGCTCGAACTCGATGTCGAAACGACTAAGGTGGGGCTGCTCTGGCAGGACGTCATCTATTCGATCGAGGACGATCTCGACGAGCCCTATAGCGGCATCCATGTCTTCACCGGACGCGATTTTCACAAGGCCTTGTGGACCCACAAGGCGGTCACCGACACGTTCCTGTACAACGCCGGAGCATCCGTGCTCCGCCAGGACGTACCCGACGTCTTCCAGTTCGGCAGCGCGACCTGGGAGCGCTACAAGACCGGCGCAAAAGCCACGATCGATCTCGGCGCGCCTTACATCGCGGCCAACGAGGCCCGTGTGGTCGTGAAGGGTGTCCCCGAACTCTTCATCACCCGCTTCGCGCCGGCGGACTATGAGGAGACGGTCAACACGATCGGCCTGCCCCTCTACATGAAGCAGGAGCCCAAGCGCTTCAACAAGGGCCGCGACATCCAGGTGCAGATGAACCCTATCAATATCTGCACTAAGCCGAAGGTGCTGCGCAAGCTGACGCTGACCTGACCGGTCCGGCCGAAACGGAAACCGGCGCCTTATCGGCGCCGGCTCCCGTCCGGCGAGTCCTCTCGGGAGGGCTTCCCAGACAGGAGCAGGAGAACGATCATGAGCAAGTCGATTTGGGTCGCCTTCAGGAATGGCGGCATCATCCCCGCCGCGGTCGCGGGCGGAAAAGAGAAGAAGGTCGGCCCGCATGAGCCGGTCGAGGTTCCGGAGAGCTACGGCCAGCATCTGATCGACGACCGATTTGCATACAAGGCCGAAAAGCCGGCCGCTCCCAAGTCGGCGAAGGACCAGGGCGGCAAGGGTGCCAGGCAGGATACCGCCAAGGCCGCGCGTGCCGCCGAACTGGCGGCAACCATCGACGACCTGAAGAAGGCGGTTGATGCTGCCTCCGACCTCGAGGCCAAGACGAAGCTCGCGGCGGACCTTGCCGCGGCCGAGGACGAGCTGAAGGCGCTGGAAGCGGCCTGACTGGTATCTCTCATGGACATTCGTGCAGCCCGCTCGCGCCTTGTCCATGAGACGCGCTCCCGCCTTGGCGACCTGATCACGGTTCGGCCCAAGGTCCGGGGCGAGATGTCGGTTGCCGACGATCCGTCACGGCCGGTCATGGTCGACCTCAAGGTCCGGTTCGACATCGATCCGGACCTCGACTTCCTCGGCGGTCGCGACCGCGGGATGGCTCCGACCCGCTATGCGGGCCGGCTGTGCACGATCTCGATCCCACGCGAAGACATGGCATGGCTCCCCAAGGCGGGCGACCAGTGCGAGGTCACCACGCGACCGGCCGAGCCGATTTATGCGATCGAGCGCGTGGTCGACGACCTGCCGGAAGTCATCGTGTTCTATCTGTCGAACCTGAAAGCGGCCGCATGAGCCTGGTGAACGCGATGCTGCGCATGCTCGCCGTGCAGGCGCTGCGCGGCAACACCATCGCCGCGGACGGCGTCACCGATTCCTCGATCGAGGCGCTGTCTTCGATCATGAGCGACCGGCAGGCGCCGGTCATCCTGGTGCGCATCGACGAGAGCAAGCATGCCGGCCAGAACGAGGGCTTCTTCGTTACCTCCGGCACGATCACCTTCGCGCTCGACCTGATCGTCGCCAGCAGCGTCACCTATCAGACGACGGACGGCCAGACGGTCACCCAGATCGAAATCGCGCCGACGGACGCAGGGCTGGAATTCTCGCTCGACATGCTCGACCGGCAATGGCGCCGCGTGTTGTCCGATCCGAACAACGCCTTCGCCGAATGTTTCCGCTCGCTGGTCGCCACGGTCGGGCCCGTGAAAGCCGCGCGTGGCGTCGACCCGGAGGGCGGCCGCAAGCACGCCATCCGCATGGTCGAGATCGATATAGAGCCGGTCTGCGATCCCGCACCGGGCGCGTCGCGGCCACCCGTCATCGACGCGGCGCTGACCAGGCTCGGGACGGTTCCCGACTATCAAGCGGCCGTCACCATCATGCGCGCCGAGCTTGCCACGGGCGCCGACCTGATGACCTGGCAGAAGGTCCAGTCGACACTTATGACCACGGCCGCGGTGCCGGGCATGCTCGGCGTCGCGCCGCCGGACGCTGGCGAGGTCGTTGGCTTCGAGAAGGTCGGAACTGTCATCAACGATGCGCAGACCGAGCTGACGGAAGACATCCTGCCCAATCCCGATCTCGGCGGGTCCGCCTGATGCACGACGCCGAGCTTGTGAAGGTCATTCTCGGCCTGCAGGCCGACATCGCCGCCCTCAAGCGCATGGTGGCGGGCAACCTGCGCTTCGGCACGGTCAAGAAGGTCGACCACGACGCCCACCGGCTGCAGCTCCTGCTGTCCGACGCCAACGGCCGCGAATTCCTGTCGCCGCTGCGGCCATGGGGCGAGATCGCCGGCAACGAGAAATCCTGGCGGCCGCCGACGGAAGGCCAGCAGATGATGCTGGTCGCCCCGCATGGCGACATGCGCCAGGCCGTCGCGCTGCCGATGACCTATTCGGACCAGAACGCCGCGCCGTCGTCGGACCCGGGCACGAGAATCCTGTCCAAGTTCGGCGGCGCCGCGATGCTCTTCGACGGCGGCGGCGACCGTGCCGAGCTGTCGGCACCGCGCGTCGACCTCGGCGCGGCCGAAGGCAAGAAGGTCGCCCGCGTCGGCGACAAGGTCCACGTCATGTCGGGTTCCTCGACAGGCTTCTGGCCGATCGTCGAGGGATCTTCAAAAGTCTTTGCCGCCGATTAGTGGTGAAAATCTTGTGTGATGCCCATTGACGTTACCCGAGAACCTCAGCAAGGCGCTCTTTCCAGCCTTCAGTGTGGACAATGCGGCCTTGGTGGATGTTCTGATTGATGATTTCAGCCTTCGTCCGCTGCGAGGCCGCAACCCAGTTCTCTCCCAAGACATACAAGGCGTTATCCCTGCGGATGCTTTCCAAAATGACGACGCCCCTCGCCGGGAAGTCATAGGCAAGATAGTCTGAAAAGCCCGCCACACCCTGATAGACGCTCGCCGGACCATAACCGCTGATGGTCGTGGCCCGATCGAGGATCACGGCGCTCGATCTCTCGGCCATACCTCGGACGATCTCCCGAATGTGATCGCCCACGCGGTCCCATGGGTGCTCACCAGGAGGCAGGATCACCCAATTTACCCGCCGCCGCGCCGGTGGCGCAAACGCCTGAAGGCCGACGGTCACCAAGTCGCATTCGCCAAAAAGCTCCAGGAAGAGGTTTATCGTATGACGAGCACTCTCGTGACGGGCTGCTTCATTCGTCAGGGCTGGCGAAACGATGAAACGCCGTCCTTCCACAGTGACGAGGGTAACCTCCACCGCTGGCGCCGGGACTGGCTCGCGCGGATAGCACATCCTGTAGATGTCCCGAAAATCTTCCATCTCTTCATAGTCGCCACGACCTCGGTACTCGCGCCACTTCCAAGAAACAGTCCTGATGTACCGTTCCTCCTTCGGCTGATCTCGACGGACGACCCATGATCCCTCAGCGTTGAAGCGCGACACGCGCCCCCGAATGGCAGGTAAGATGGTATCTCCGTCTTGAGCATCGGCGCTGAAGCCTGCCCTTGCCATATTTGCGTGAGCACCCTCCGCAAGTTCACAAGCAACCCGAAAGTTGGCGCCAGCAGGAATGCTGGCGAGGTGGTACTCGATATTACGGATTCTCGTCTGCCTTATCGTCATAAGTCGCATCCTGGCTTCTGATTCGCGAAGTCATGATCGTGCGGCTGATCCAAGGGCAAATATAGCGGCTCGACTGCTTTCCCACGATTTTCACAGGTCAAGATGTGATTTTTTCTTCTTTTCAAGCAGTCGGATGTCGACCGCTAAACGTCCAAACGTTAGCGGGGCAAACCTTGCCTTGGACCTTCAGTGGCCACTTTGATGGCCGCTTCACTAACCTTGTCTCCGAAAAGCGGTCGGGCGGGAAACCAACCTGATCTGCCCTACGCTTCGGGTAGCAAGCGTTAGGCGTTCACCACGAGGAGGCCTTTCATGCAGCTCATTGTAACGCACCGCGCGCCGCATCTCGGCGCGGCGGGAACGTCGATCGACTTGACGCCATCGCAGGCCGCCTACGAGCGCCTGCGCGGCCATGTCGTCGAGCCGGCCGCGCCACCGCCCAAGGCTAAGGCGAACAAACCCCCTGCGGCGAAGTGTTAAAGGAGGGGCCTGCCCTCCGTAGCCCGAAAGGCGAAGAAGGGTGACGCAATACGGCATGGACCGCGCCACCGGCCTGCGCCAGAGCGGCTGGGACAACGTCATCCAGGCGATCGAGATCCTGCTGACGACGCGCTATTTCGAGCGCGTGCTGCGCGAATATGTCGGCAGCCCGGTGCCGGCCTTGCTCGGCGAACTGGCAAACGTGCAGACCGTCATCCGCTTCCAGTGGTCGGTCGCGGCCGTGATCCTGCTCTTCGAGCCGCGCTTCGCGCCAACCCGGATATCGCCGCTGACGCTCGACCGCACCGGCGCGTCCGACTGGGTGATCGAAGGCATCTATCGCCCTCGCGCCCATCTGGGCGACTTCACGCCTGCCGGCACCGTCTCGCTGCGCCTCGGTCAGGCCGGCGGCCAACTGATCGTTACGTCTTCTTAGCCTCACGCCGCGCACCGACGGTTTCGTCGCCTGCGGCTCCGGCCGGGCGCGGCACGAGCCGCGACGGCCGGTCGGCCTTGCGGGCTTCGCCCGAACACAGGGACAACCATGCTCGACCTGTCGACCCTCGAAGGCTTGCCGGACCCGCAGGCGATCACCGTCACGTCGGAAGCCGCCGCGCTTGCAGCGATTAAGGCCGTCTTCGTCGACCTGGCGACAAGCTACGGGCTGGATGTCTCCGGCATCATCGACCTCGAGGGCGAGCCGGGCAACATCCAGCTTCAGGTCGGCGCGTTCCGCGAGGTGCTCTACCGGGCGGCCATCAATGACGGTGTCAAGGCGAACCTCCTGGCCTTCGCCGCCGGCGCCGATCTCGACCATCTCGCCGCCTTCTATGACGTGATCCGCCTTGCGGGCGAGACCGATGCGCGGCTGCGCGCCCGCACCGTGGTCGCGATCTCCGGCCGCTCCACGGCCGGCTCCGAGGACTGGTACAGAACCGCCGCGTTCCGGGCGAGCGTCCGCGTCAAGGATGTCGCCGCCTATCGCGTCGGTACCGGGCCGGACATCCGCATCGCGGTTCTGGCGACCGACAATTTCGGCGAGCCCGACGCGGCGCTTCTAGCGGCCGTAAACGACGAGGTGCAGAAGAACAGCGTGCGCGTCATTTCCGACCGCATCACCGTCCTGTCGGCGACGAGCGCGACCGTCAATGTCGTCGCCGACGTCTGGCTGCTGCCGACGACGCCGATCACCGTGTTCGACAGCCTGGAGACGTTGCTGCGCCAGGCGCTTAGCGAGGAAGGCGGGCTCGGCTTCAACGTGACGCGCTCCTGGCTGATCGCCAAGCTGCAGGCACCCGGCGTGCAGCGGGTGTCGCTTTCGTCGCCGGTGGCCGACGTGGCGGTCGATGACGGCGCGGCGGTCAAGATCGGCACCGTCACGCTGACCTACAAGGGCCGCGACCGGTGAGCGACCGGCAGAACCTTTTGCCGCAGAACGCGACGCCCTTCGAGCGCGCGCTGTCGGAATCGCTCGACCGGCTGCCGGAGTTGCAGCCCGGCTTCGACGAGCTGCGCGGCTTCAAGTTCGCACCCGTGCAGGCCTCGATCCTGCCCTGGCTCGTCGTCGAATATGGCCTCGGCGGCATCTCGCAATACCTGCCCGACCTCGCCTCGGTCATCGAATACGGTCTGCGCTGGCAGCGGGTGAAGGGCACGCCGCAGGGCGTCGCCGAAAGCCTGACATGGGTCCACTACGCGTTCTCGACCTTCTACGAGGCGCCGCTGCGCCGCACGCGCTGGCACCTCTACGAATTGGAGCTCGACCGCTTCCGCGACAACGAAGACGATCTCGCCACGATCGAGGCCGTCGTGCGCCTGTCGGACCCTGTCCGGTCGGAATTCTACCGCGCCTGGAACGGCTACGACGTGCGCGAGCACGATTGGGCTTATTCGGTCTGGGGCGACGGCATCTGGGGCGACAATTCCGGCGTCTTTCTCCATGCCGGCGGCGTGAAGTGGTCGTTCGGCCGCACCTTCGATGCCGGCCAGCATGATCTGACGGAAGCGGAACTGACCGCGCTCGGCGCCTGGATCGAGCCGGTCGAGGGCGGCTCCATTTCCTGGGGACCGTTCCCCTGGAACACGCCGGGGCTGAAGTGGGTGTCGGACGCCGCGCTCTCGCGGGCGCAGATCATCGCCACCGCGCTGCTGGCGAAGTCCTGCTGGATCGGCGTCTACCGGCAGGACGGCTCGCCGATCGGCTTCCGCAAGGCGCGCGTCTACCGGCCGGTCAGCGCCCTCTTCGGTGGCTACTACCAGGCCGCGGGGCAGGGCTGGATCGCGGCCGACGTCCCGGGCGCCAACATCTACGTCGAAGCCATGATGGATTTCGGCGAGGGCGAGGGCGAGACCATCCATTCCTGGAGCGTGACCCTGGGCGGCGCCGTCGTAGGAGCGCACCCGCCGGGCATCATGTGGCTGCCGGGCGCGGCTGTCGCCGGCGGCGGGATCGTCGGCGGTTTCGCAATCGCGCCGGCGCTTCTCGGCAAGCCGTCACGCGAGCGCTTCCGCGCTCTCCTGAAGATCGCCTGACGCGCTCCTGCGCGCTCTTCTTCTGAAATCAGAGGCAACATGGCTTACGAGCATAAGTCCGGGCTATCGGGCGCATACGATCGTTCGGTCGCGTTCCCGCTCTGGGATAGCGTGCTGACGCGCGAGGGCAAGATCGGCCAGGCGGCCGAGATGTTCGAGGCGCAACAGATTCTTCAGCGCAAGATCCGCTCGGTCGGCAACCTGGTCGCCCGCGACGGCGACCGCGTCGAGGGCGCCGACATCATCATCGACGCGACGGCGGGAACCGTCACGCTCACCGCCGGCAGGCTCTATGTGAATGGCCGCGTTCTCGATGCGCCGGCGGTTGTGCTCGCCGCCGTCCCCATGGTCGGCGCGGTGCATATCGGCGTGCGCGTCATCGAGACCTATGTGACCGAGCTCGACGAACCGGCATTGCTCGGCCTCATGCCCGGCTCGCTTTCGGAAGGCGAGGCCGGCGCCGCTCGCGTCATCTATGCGCTCGCCTGGGGCTTCTCCGGCGACGGCGGCGTCGGCGACCTCTATTCGGTCTACCTGCTCAAGGACGGCGTCGCGATCGACCAGACGCCGCCGCCGAACCTCACCGGCGTCAACGCGCAGCTTGCCATCTACGACTTCGACGCCAACGGCAATTACATCGTCTCGGGCTGCGCGGTCTCCGCTCTCGGCAAGGACGGCACAGACCAGGTGTTTTCGATCGCCGAGGGCGTCGCCAACATCAAGGGCCAGAAGCGCACCCGCTATGCGGCGCTCCGCCATCGCGAGCTTGAGACCGTCGACCTCTTCCGCATCCCGACCGAGGTCCACATCTTCGGCACCAACCCGACGGTCGTGACCCTCAACCACGGCCCGATCGCCACCATCCGCGAAGTGCTGGTCGAGAAGGAGGTCACGGATACCGTCGTTCGCGGCGGCACGCCGAACGGCTCGGACGCGCTGGCCAACACCGGCGTCACCGCCATCCTTGAGATCAAGCAGGGCGCCACGACCTATGCGACCCCGGCCGACTATGCCAAGGCCGGCGACCTCGTCTCCTGGGCGGCCGGCGGCGCCGAGCCGGCGACCGGGTCGAGCTACACCGTAAAATACCGCTATCTCGGCATCGTGGCGGCGACCGACATCACCGCGACCTCGATCGCGGTCGCCGGCGGCGTCAATGGTGGCCAGATCCAGGTCGACTACGACTTCAAGCTGCCGCGCGTCGACGTGCTCGGCATGGATAGCGACGGCAACTCGGTCTATCTCAAGGGCGTCTCCAGCCGCACCAACGCGCTGCCGCCGACGGTTCCCGCCGACGTGCTGCCGCTCGCGCTGGTCGAGAACATCTGGACCGGCACGCCGAACGTCACCAACATCGGCGTGCGCGCATACACCATGGCGAAGATCGACCGGATGTATAACAGCCTGGTCGACGCGCTGGACCTGATCGCGCTGGAGCGGCTGCAGCGCGACATCGACAGCCGCGAGCCGATCTCGAAGAACGGTGTCTTCGTCGACCCCTTCACCTCCGACCGCTACCGCGACGAGGGCGAGCCGCAGACGGCTGCTGTCTTCGGCGGCGTGCTGCGGCTCGCCATCGACCCGACCTTCCATTCGATCAACCTGGCCGGCGTCACGCTGCTCAACTGGACGGAAGAGGTCGCGGTCGAGCAGGCTTTGGCCACGCGCTGCACCAAGATCAACCCCTACATGAACTTCACGCCGCTGCCGGCGTCGATGACCATCAACCCGCCGGTCGACTACTGGACCGAGAGCGCCACCGAATGGGCGTCCGACAGCGCGGCGGCGCTCTCTTCGCCCGTCGTCATCACCACGTCGAGGTCGACCACCGGCCGCACCACGACCACGATCACGACGACGCAGAAGGAGACGATCGAGAGCTCGACGCGGGAAGAGACGCTGGCCTATCTCCGCCAGATCTCGCTGCAGTTCACGATCAAGGGCTTCGGCGCCGGCGAGAACCTGACCAAGCTCGAGTTCGACGGCATCGACGTCAACCCCGGCGGTCTCTCCGCCGACGGCTCCGGCCAGATCGTCAACAGCTTCACCATTCCGGCCAATGTGCCGGCCGGTTCCAAGGGGCTTGTCGCGGAAGGGCAGGGCGGCTCGAAGGCGGCCGCCATCTTCGTCGGGCAGGGCACCATCGACATCGAGACGCTGCGCCGCGTCGTCACCACGACGGTGCAGCAGACGTCCGTGACGGCGCCGCGCGAGACCGGCGGCATATCAGGCGGTCATGGCGGCGAGGGCGCCGGCCGCGACCCGCTGGCGCAGACCTTCACGCTGACGGAAGGACGCCACATCGCCGGCGTCAACCTGAAGGTCTGCCTGGTCGGCGATCCGGCCAACCCGATCGTGCTCGAATTGGTCGAGGTCGCGAACGGCATCCCGACCGTCAACGTCATCGCCCAGGCGTTCTACAACATGCACGACGCGGTGATCGGCCAGTGGACCGAGATTCGGTTCCCTTACCCGATCTGGCTGGCTGGCGGCGTCGAATACGCCTTCGTCGTCAAGACTGACGACGGCAGCCATTCGATCTCGACGGCCAAGCTCGGCGATTTCGACGCCGTGCTGCAGCAGCCCGTCGCGGCGCAGCCCTATTCGGTCGGCGTCATGCTGTCGTCGTCGAATGCCGTCACCTGGACCGCGCACCAGGACGAGGACATCTGCTTCCAGCTCGTCGCGGCCAAGTTCGCCCCGACCACGAAGACGGTGAATGTCGGCACCTTCGCCGTCGCCAGCATGAGCGACCTGTTGATCCGCGCCGAGGTCGAGCTGCCGACCGCCGCGGCCGCGATGCATTTCGAGGTCCAACTCGACGACGGCTCGGTCACGCTGCTCAACCCCGACCAGGCGTGGGAGCTGCAGTCTTTCTACACCGGCAACGTCCAGGTGCGCGCGGTGCTGTCAGGCTCCGCCAAGGTCTCGCCGGTCGTCTTCCCGGTGATCCTGGCGATCGAGGGCGAGCTGCAGACGACCGGCACCTATGTCAGCCGCGCCTTCGACATGGGCACCGGCGTCGACATCCTGTCCTACCTGAAGACGAAGATCCCGACCGGCGCGACCATCGCGCTGCATGCCGACGCCGCGAACGACGCCTGGTCCGCGATGGCGCAGGTGACGCAGACGCCGCTGCAGGACGCCGGCTGGGTCGAGCGCAAGTACAGCGTCGTCGGCTTCAATGCCAACCCCGTCGGACGCATCAGGATCACGCTGACCGGCACGCCGGCGGCGCGGCCGATGGCCTACGACTTCCGGGCGATTTCAACGCCGTAGCGCGCCTCTTCCTCGCCCCTTGTGGGAGAGGATAGCAAGGCCCGGCACGGCGAAGCCGCGCCGCTGGCCGCGCTTGGTGAGGGGTGCTCCAGGAAGCGCCGGCGTCTCACTCCGCTGGAGCACTCCCTCATCCGTCTCGGCGCTGCGCGCCGATCCAGCTTCTCCCACAAGGGGAGAAGGGAAGACCCGAACGATTCCAGTCAAGGATCGCATGACCGTTGAAAACAGCACGCCGAACCGGGGCTACCAGCTTCCATTCGGCAGCAACGACCTTGCCGACGATGTCCTGCGGCTCATCGCGGCCCTCTCCGCGATCGACGTTGATGTCGCGGGAATGCTGGTGTCGATCGCGCAGCGCGCGCTCGTGGTCCACAGCCATGTCATCGCCGACACGACTGGCCTGCAGGCCGCCCTCGACGCCAAGCAGGACGCCAGCGAGAGGGGCAACGCCAACGGCTATGCCGCGCTCGGCGCCGACGGCAAGGTTCCCGCCGCGCAACTGCCGTCGGCTCTCTTCGGCGCGATGTCCTATCAGACCGATTGGAACGCCAACACCAACACCCCGACGATCCCGGCGGCCGCGCCCGCCAACAAGGGCTTCTACTACATTGTGGCGGTCGCGGGAGCGACGAGCGTCGGCGGCATCACCGATTGGAAGGTCGGCGATTGGCTTGTCTCGGACGGCACCAAATGGAGCAAGATCGACAACACCGACGCCGTCTCTTCGGTAGCCGGCCTGGTCGGCGCGATCTCGACCGCGTCGCTGAAAAGCGCGTTGGCGATTGCGGCGGCCGATATCGTCTCCGGCACACTTGCGGATGCACGACTGCCGGCGCGGCTCGGCCTTGTTTGCGAGACGATCGCTGACTGGAACGCGGCCACGGCCAACGGCTGGCACATGGGGGCTGGCGCCGCCAACGCACCGGATGCCAATTGGTATATCGGACAGACCATCACGCACATCGAGAGCCTGTGGCTGCAGCAGGATTTGTACGGCTTCACTCAGGCAACCGCCAGCGAGAGCAAGCATTACCGCCGCTATAGGGTCAACGGCACGTTTGGTGCGTGGTTCCGGGTCTATGAGAACGGCGGCGAACTTGACGCCCGCTATGCCCTGCTTGCGAACGTCTCAATGGCGGCGCTAGCCAATGCCATCGCGCAGCGTGACACGGCGGGCGACATCACCGCCCGCCTTTTCCGGTCTGAATATACGGGCACGGAGGGGACGTTCGCCTATTTCTGTGGCCAGCACGCAATCGGCGCGGGCGCCGACAACTACCTTCGCCCGATGACGCCCACGCAGGCGGCAGCGCTGCTCGTGCCTTCGCTTGCGGTCGCCCGTGCTTGGGTCAATTTCGACGGCACCGGAACTATTGCTATTCGCGACAGCCACAACGTCTCATCTATCACCGACAACGGAACCGGCGCTTACACCGTCAACTTTGCCTCCGCGATGCCGAATGCCAACTATGCTGTGGTAGCCGGGATGTCGATTACCGGAACGGGCAACACGTCGGGCGGGTTCGGCGTTGTGACGCGATTGGACACCCCGCCGACCACAGCCGCCGTCTCCATTGTGGCGCGAATTTCCAACGCCGTCGTGGACCCGTCTTACTGTCATGTAGCGATCTTCGGAGATTAGACCATGCAGCGAATTATTTACCCGACGGCAGAGGGCGGCATCGCGGTATTGGTCTGCCATAAAGCAGATGGGACCCCGATGTCCCCCCAGCCGCTCGCAGAGATTGCTCGGAAGGACGTTCCGGCGGGTGTGCCTTTCCGCCTCGTTGACGCTGCGGATATCCCGGAAGACCGCAGCCAGCGCACCCTCTGGACGGCGGATTTCAGCACGCCGGACGGCTATGGCGTCGGGGCCGAGGCTTGGTTTGCCGAGCAGGCCGTGCTCGCCGAACAGGCGGTGCAGGAGGGACAATGAGCGTCATCAGCATCAGAGCCGCCAGCCTTAGCGAGCTCACCGCCTATGCCGCTGAGAAGCGGTGGGAGAAAGAGACTGGAGGTGTCACGATCGCCGGCGTCCAGGTCTCTACCTCGCGGGACAGCCAGGCGATGATCACCGGCGCCTACAGCTATTCGGAAGCAAACCCCGACGAGACCATCAAGTTCAAGGCCGCCTCGGGCTGGATCGAGATGGATCACAACACCGTGGTCGCAGTCGCCAACGCTGTCGGCGCACATGTGCAAGCTTGCTTTTCCATCGAGCAGGCGGTCTCGGAAGCAATAGCGGCCGGCACAATCACGACCAGAGAGCAGATCGACGCCGCCTTCGCGGCCTAGTCGTCGTCAAACTCTTGCGGGGTCATTACAGATCCCGACTGGCGCTTCGCGAAGTGTTCATCGGGTCGTTCGCGCAATCGTACATGCCAGAACCACGCCACCGATGCGATCAGCAATAATATTAGCGTTGCCGAAAGTATCACCATAGTCAATCCACCCCCGTCCCAGTGGCCTTTGTTATCGAATGCCGCTTGGATTTCAACCTTCAAAATGCTGACCATCAGGAGAGACTGTCATGACCGACCCCGTGTTCGGGATCACGATCCGCCGTGACGCCAACGAATCGGCGGTGCCGTCGAACGCGCTGATGAGCGTCGTCGGCATCTGTATGCCATTCGCCAAGGCCGCAACCGCGACGCAAGCCGCCTTCGACGCGGCGTTCCCGGCCGGCGTCGCGGTGCGGCTCAATTCCAACGACGCGACGAAGCTCGCGCTCTGCGATCCCGATTCGCTGTTTATCGACGCCGTCGAGGGCATCAACGCGCAGCTCGGCCCCTACCAGGTCGCCGCGCAGCTCGTCGTCAATCGCGTCGCCGAAGGCGCCGATATCGCCGCCACCATAGCCAACATCGTCGGCTCGTCCGTCGCCGGCACCGGCATCCACGCCTTCGTCAACGCCGGCGCCGATCTCGGCGTCTATCCACGCCTCATCCTGGTGCCCGGCTACACGACACAGCAGTTCGGCGCGCTGACCGCGCTGGCGCTGACCACGCAAGGCACCAACATGACCGCGGCGCCGGACGTCGTCTTCACCGGCGGCGGCGCCGATCCGAACAAGGTTCTGCCGACGGCGCATGCCGTTATGGGCACCGGTCCCGACGCGCAGAAGGTGGCTTCGCTGGTGATCGACACGGCCGGCGCCTATCTGTCCGCGCCGCTCAACGTCTCCTTCACCGGCGGCGGCGCCGACGCCGGCAAGGTGTTGCCGACCGCGACCGCCACCGTCGAGGAGCTCGCCAATGCCGTCTGCGCGGCGCTTCCCGAGGTTCTGAACAAGATCCTCGCCGTGGCGATCGTCGACGGGCCGAATGGGCTTGCCGCCTTCACCCAGTGGCGCGAGACGCTCTCGTCCGACCGGCTGATCCCGGTCACCCCCGGCATCAAGCGCCTTGACGCTTCCGGCGACGTGGTCACCAGGCCGGCAGCGCCGCGCATCGCCGGCGTCGCCGTGCGCCGCGACTACGAGAATGACGGCCGGCCGTTCCGCTCCTGGGCGAACCAGGCGCTCTACGGCATCGTCGGTCCGGAGCAGAACTACCGCTTCTCGCTCACCGACGGCTCGACCGAGGGCCAGGAAATTCTGGCCGCCCAGGGCGGCATCATCGTGCGCGGCGACAGCGGCGACGACTTCGCCATCGCCGAGGGCGGCTTCGTCTATATCGGCACCGACAATCTGTCCGACCAGACGATCTGGCAGCAGTATCACAAGGTGCGCGGCCGCGACTTCATCGAGCTCACCTGCCTGCGCACGCTGCGGCAGTACCTCGGCAAGTTCAACCTGACCACGCAGACCATCCAGTCCGTCGTCAACACCGTGCACGACATCCTCGCCAAGGCAGAGGCCAACGGCGATATCCTCGGCTTCAAGTGCCGGTTCGATCCGGAATTGAACAATGCCCAGGACCTGCGCGCCGGCCACATCTACATCGACGCGCAGTTCGAGGAAGCGCCGGTGTTCCGCCGCCTGACCATGACCAGCCGCCCCTACGCGCCCGCCCTGCAGGCGACGATCGACGAGCTGATCTCGCGCCAGAACCTGATCAGCTAGGCGGGCGACGAAACCTGGCGGCTTCGCGCCTCTTCCTCTCCCCTTGTGGGAGAGGACAGCAAGGCCCGGTGAGCCCAAAGGGCGAACCGTCGGCCGCGCTTGGTGAGGGGTGCACCCTCGCCGGCGTCGCCTACCCCTCACCAAGATCGCCCAACCCTCGGCTTCGCCTCAGCGGGGCGAACTATCCTCTCCCACAAGGGGCGAGGAAGTGACCGCGCTTCACCTTCTCCCACAAGCCCTCAAAGAAGGACCATTCCCATGGCCGAAAAACTGCTGCTGCTCGAACAGGTCAACCTCTTCGTCGGCGACCATGACCCGGAAGATTCGAACCACATCAAGCTCCAGTCGCTCGGTCTGCCGACGCTGGAGCAGGTGACCGTCGCGCATCTCGGCGGCGGCGCGCCGGGCGAGGTCGAGTTCGGCATGAACGCCATCAAGGCCCTGCAGCCGACCTTCAAGCTCGCCGGCTTCGCCAAATCGACCTATCGCGCCATGGGCGTCGGCACCAACCAGCCGCTGAACTTCACCGGCTACGGCGTCTTGAAGAACAAGCAGACCGGCGACGCCTTCCAGGCCAAGACCGTCATCCGCGGCATCGTCAGCCGTGTCGCGCCCGACGCCTTCGACCGCGCCTCGGCCTTCGGCCACGACCACCAGATCGGCGAGGTCACCCACTACGAGCTCTCGGTCGGCAACGAGGAATGGTTCTACTGGGACTATTTCACCATCCGCCGCCGCCAGTTCGGCGTCGACGAGCTGGCCAAGGCCCGCGTGCTGCTCGGGATCGAGTGAGTAGTCAGTGTGAATGGTGAATGGTGAAATGGTCGACAAGAACGCGATCGAGCAATTCATGACCGGCGCTGACGAGACTCCAGCGCCGGAGCTGCCAATCTCCCCCCTTGTGGGGGAGATGTCCGGCAGGACAGAGGGGGGCGCTGTCCCGCCAGCATCTCCAACCGACGCCGAAACCGTCGAGGCCGAGATCGATGAAGCGGACTGCCGCGTCCACCGGCTGCGCACGCCGCTGCGGCGCAGTGGCGAGCGCATCGACCGCATCAGGCTCTGCCCTGTCGGCCTCGGCGACATCGACGACTGGTCGGCGGGGACTTTGAGCAATCGCGACCTGCTTGTCCGCATGGCCGGCGTCTCGGCCGCGACCTTGAAGGCATTGCGCTGGGACGACGCGGAAGCGGTCATGTCGCTGTTTCAGCAGATGGTGCCGGAGTTCGTGCTTGCCGCCCCGAAGGATGATGCCTGATGGCACGCATGTCCGCCGAACTGGTCGTCTCGCTGCTCGACCGCGTGTCGGGTCCGGCGGCCAAGGCCCGCACCAGCCTGACCGCGCTGCAGCGGGCCGAGCGCGCCGTCTACCTGGCGCGCAACAACACGCGGCTGACGCGCACGCAGGTCGCCGAGGAGCGCCTGCTCGCCGCCCAGGATGCCGAGCGCCAGAGGCGGCTCGCGCAATGGGCGACCTTCGGCAAGGTGGCCGGCGTCGCGACGGCTGCCGCCGGCTATGTCGCTGTCCGCACCGCGCGGGATTACGCGCAGCTCGAGCGCACCATCGGCCGCATCATCATCAACGCCGACAAGCCGGCGACGGCGATCCGGCCGACGATCGCGGTGCTGCAGGAGCTTGCCGACAAGTCGAAGATGCCGTTCGACAACGTGGTGCAGGGCCTCGAGACGCTGATCGCCTCCGGCCGGTCGCTGGAGGAGGGGCTTGCCTTCCTGCCGTCGGTCGCGCGCACCGCGCAGGCCTCGGGCGCCGAGATGTCCGACATCGCGCTGACCGCCGACGCGCTCGCCAACTCGCTCGGCATCACCGCCGACAAGATGCAGGAGGCCTTCGACATCCTCGCCTTCGAGGGCAAGGCCGGCAAGTTCGAACTGAAGGACATGGCGGCGGAGCTGCCGGCAATCGCGCCGGCCTTCGCCGCGCTCGGCTACAAGGGCACCGAAGGCCTGAAGCGGCTCGCGGCCATGCTGGAGATCGTGCGCAACCAGACGGGATCCTCGTCGGAGGCCGCGACCAACTTCTCCAACATCCTGCAGAAGGCCTATGGCAACGAGGTCGCCAAGAACTTCAAGAAGTACAATATCGACATCCGCAAGGAGCTGGACCGGACGCGCAAGGAGGGCGGCGACGTCATCGAGACGCTGGTCGAGCAGACCAACAAGGCGCTCAAGGGCGACCTGTCGAAGCTGCCGCTGATCTTCACCGACATCCAGATGCAGCAAGGCATGCGCGCGCTGCTGACGCAGATGCCGGAGCTGAAGAAGCACCTCGACGCGCTGGGCGCCGCCTCCGGCACCGTGGCCAAGGACTTCGCCCAGATCACCGGCGATTCCGAAGGCAACTGGCAACAGTTGATCAACAACATCCAGAAGACGGCCACCGCGCTTGGCGACCTGTCCGGCAGGGCGCTCAATCCCGCGCTGGAGAAGGTGAACAGCCGGCTGTCCGACATGATGGCCCTCGACAAGGGCTACGAGGCCTTGCGCGCCAGCGGCCGCGACCCGCTGGACTTCGCCGCCGAATTCAAGCAGCGCTATAACAAGCAGCATCCCGAACTCGGCATGTTCGACCGCTTCACCGGCGCCTCGGCCGAGAAGGCTTTTCGCGACGCGCTGACGCAGCTCGGGCGCGGCGAGATCAAGAGCGTTTTCGACGCGCTGCAGACGAAGATCCTCGAGGATCGGCAGACGCGCGAGCCCAACGCCGGCATGCCGCCGGCGGCCACGCCCGTGCCGACGTCGCGCCCCAAGAGCTGGGCGGAGATGACGCCTGCCGAGCGCCAGTTTCAGGTTTACGCGCAAGGCGGGCACGCGCCGGCCAGGGGCGGCCAGGCCTACGTACCGCCGGCTCCCGGCAATCCTGGCATTGGCTCGAATGTCGCCGGCTTCGACGCCGACGAATTCGAGCGCCGTCTGCAGTCGGGCGGGGCTGATGCCGGTTCGAAGATCGCCGAAGGCGGCACCCAGGCCGGCCAGAACGCCGCGCAGACCTTCACGTCCGGCGTCGCCGGGGCCGGGTCGTCGTTCGGCAGGAGCGCCGCCGCCGCCTTCATCGCCGGCGTCAGCGGCTTCCTCTCTTCAGCTAAGGCCGATCTGATGCGTCCTGTCGGCTCGCTCGGCGGCAAGACGACAGGCCAGCAGGTGCAGTCCGAGACGCGCGGTCAGGCGATCGACTTCGGAGGGCCGCGATGAACCGGGCGAAGCCCGCAAGGCCGACCGGCCGTCGCGCCTCGTGGCGCGCCCATCCGGAGCCGCAGGCCGCGTAGCGGCCGGTGCGTGGCGTGAGGTAGAAAGAATGCTTATGAAGATCGGCCTGGTCGAATGCGACCTCTCTTTCAACATCGACACGCATTCGCGCGAGACCACGCACGACTATGCCGAAAAGCCGGTGGTCGGCGCGCAGCCGCCGCTCGAGGATGTCGGCATCGGATCGGAGACCCTTACCGTCTCCGGCCGCCTGATCCCGACCAAGCTCGGCGGGCTGGGCACGCTCAACATCCTGCGCGGCGCTCAATCCGCCGGCACGCCGCAGCTTGTCACCCGCGGCGACGGGAGTGTCTTCGGCTTCTATGTCGTCCAGTCGGTGAACGACGAGCACACTTTCCTCGACCGCGACGGCGTCGGCCAGGTTGTCGACATCACCATCAAGATGCAGAAATCGGCGGCGCCGGCGCCGGCCGATTTCTTCGCCTCGCTGTTCTCGATGATCAGCTAGCCGAGCGGGCGGTCGGCTCTCGGGAGTTTAGTTGGCCCCTGGCCGCCTGAGCGACCTCTATCAAATGGTCTATGTCTTCCGGCCGCATGGGAAAGAAATAGGCATCGCCGGCGGTATGGAAGCTCATCCGGCATGTCTGATTGCCATCGTCGGACAGATACACTTTGAACGTGATCGTGAAGTTCCGGCCTTTGAAGTCGGACCTCTTCACGAGTCTTGCCGACCAGAAGCGGCGCCAGGCCAATCCAATTGATTGCAGCGATATCGTAATCACGAGTTCGTCCCGAATTAGTCCCGATTCAAGAGAGTAAACACGTCTATCGTACGGCAGCCAGCGAATTGACTCGGAACCCTGATCCGGCAGTTCGCGCGGCCTTCTGCACATCAGCATCAGGACTTTTCCATCATGACTGAAACTGTCACCGTCAAGTCGGAAGGCATGACGCTGTCCGCCCTGCTGGCGCGGCATTATCGCAAGGTGTTTTCCGGCATGGTGGCGAAGACCTTCGCGCTCAACCAGGACCTCGCCTGGTCGGGTCCGCATCTGCCCGTGGGGCGCGTCGTCACCGTGATGACGCTGGCCGAAATGGCGGCAGAAGGCGCGGCCGCAAAGCCCGTAATTGACCTCTTCTCATGAGGAAGGGCCATTTCCGAGTCGTTGTTGGCGGGCAGGACGTCACCTCCCGCTTCCTGCCGCTGCTGATCTCGCTGACGATCACCAAGTCGAGCACCGAGGCGACGCAATCGGCCTCCTTCACGCTCGATGACAAGGACGCCACGGTGCGGTTTCCGAAGACCGGCACGCCCGTGTCGATCGAGCTCGGCTGGGAAGGCGGCGCGATGCGCACCTTCGAGGGCGAGGTCGACACCTGCGATTGGTCGACTGACAGAGGATCCGGCAGCATCCTTTCCATCACCGCCCGCTCGGCCAGCCTGAAGGGCAAGGTCAAGCAACCGGTCGACCGGCACTGGGAAAAGAAGACGCTCGGCCAGGTCCTCGAGGATGCCGCGGCCGACGCGGGCTTGTCGATCAAGGTGCATCCGTCGCTGGCCAGCCGGCAACTGGACTATGAGGCGCAGGACAACGAGAGCTTCCTCGCCTTCGCCGACCGGCTCGCGCGCGAGCATGGCGCCACCTTCGCCATCAAGGGTACGCAGGCAGGCTTCGTGCCGCGCAACGCCGGCGTATCGGCGACCGGCCAACCGTTGCCGACGATCGTCATCACCCGCGGCATGGTGATTTCGGCGAGCGGCCTGACGCCTGTGACCGACCGGCCGCGCTTCAAGAAGAAGAAGGGCCGCTGGTACGACATCAAGCGGGCGAAGCAGGTCATCGAAGAGGTCGAGACCGGCGACGATGTCGGGCCGGAAGACGTGCTGCGCTTCATGGAGCCGGACGAGACGGCGGCCAAGACCCGCGCCGATTCCGACCGTGTCGACGGCGCGCGCAGCAAGGGCTCCGGCTCGGTGACGATCGAAGGCGAGCCGACCGCCGAGCCGGAAGGCAAGGCGATCATTGAGCTGCGGCCCGGCGTCGACGGCAGCTATACCATCGCGTCCATCGCCGACACGCTCGACCGCGGCAGCGGCTACACCACCCAGATCTCGCTTGGCAACCCGCAAGGCTCGGCCGGGACGGACGGCCGCTAGGGCTCACCCGGATCGCGGCGTGGCCGTGACGGCGCGAACGTGATCGGAAAGGTTCTTGCGCAGCTCGTCGGCGGTCAAAAGCCGCTCGGGATGGGCGCGCGCATTCTCGAGCGTCGGCACGACCTCTTCCCGCAGCAGCGCTCGATGGCCGCCTTGGACGCGGCCTGATCCTCGGCATCGGGTGGATCGGCAAACATCGTCAAAGCCTACAGCAACGCAAGCCCTGCCTCAACCGGCGGAAAGGATATC
Organism: Mesorhizobium sp. WSM4906; assembly: GCF_029674625.1. Taxonomy (NCBI): domain Bacteria; kingdom Pseudomonadati; phylum Pseudomonadota; class Alphaproteobacteria; order Hyphomicrobiales; family Phyllobacteriaceae; genus Mesorhizobium; species Mesorhizobium sp. WSM4906. The sequence goes on along the minus strand of NZ_CP121355.1, from coordinate 4,661,813 downwards.
CATGGCCGTCTCCCGCGAACAGGAATCCCTCGTCCACGTGCTCGCGCACGAGGGCGGCTACAGCAATCACCCCGACGATCCGGGCGGCGCAACGATGAAGGGCGTCACCCAGCGGGTCTACGACGCCTATCGCAGGAGCAAGGGACTGGCGCCCCGGTCGGTGAAGGCCATCACCAGCCAGGAACTCTTCGAAATCTACGACCGCCAGTATTGGGATGCCGTGAAGGGCGACCAGCTGCCCGCCGGCGTCGACTATGTCGTCTTCGACGGCGCGGTGAACTCGGGCCCGAAGCAGTCGATCATCTGGCTGCAGCGCGCGCTTGGGTCCCTCTACGAGGGGCGGGTCGACGGTGTCATGGGACTGGGCACGATCGCGGCCGTGCAGTCCTGCAACGACCATGATGCCCTGATCGACCGGATCTGCGACCTGCGGCTTGCCTTCCTTCGCCACCTGACGACCTGGCCGACCTTTGGCAAGGGCTGGGGCGCCAGAGTCGCGGAGGTCCGCTCGATAGGACAGGCTTGGGCGACCGGTGCCACGCCGCAGGCCGCGAGCTTCGTCGACGGCGGCCAGGCGAAGGCCTTTATCGAGGACGCCAGGACCGCGCCTGCCGTCGCGCCGGCTGACGCGGCAACCGGTGCGGGCGCTGGCGGGCTCGGGGTCTCCGGCTACCTGTATGATCTCCAGAGTCAGCTTTCGCCCTTCTCCTACACGAGCGAGTGGATCGGCAAAGTCGTCGTCATCCTGGCGATCGTCAGCGCACTGCTCGCGATCGGCGGCATCGGCTGGCGCTGGTACGCCAAGCTGAAGGCCAAGCGCTTCGCGGCAGCATTGGGAGCGGTGTGATGGAAAACCTCGCATCCGTCGTCGCCCTGGTCATCGATCGCGCCCTGCGCGTCATCGGCGCGGCGAGCCTGGCGGTCATCGCCGGCTTCCTCGTCTGGTGGCTGCTATGAGCTTGCTCATCACTTTCATCGTCGGGCGGCTTGGCGTCTCGCGTTTGGCGGCCGGCGCGATCGGTTGGGCGGTCATCGCTCTTGTCGCGGCCGGCGCCGCGCTCGGCATCTACGAGTCCATCAAGCACCGCGGCGCCGACGAACTGCGCGCCAAGATCGAAAAGGAGAACCAGCATGCAGTGCAGAAAGGCATTGATGCTCGCATGTCTTTTGACGACTGCATCGACGCTGGCGGCGTGTACGACTTCCGGCGTCAGCGATGCGCCAGCCCTACGCTCGGCCCTCGGTAACAGCCTCGCCGGAGCCCAGGGCAAGACGCTCGCCGATCAGAACAGGATCGACAGGACGCTTGCCGCGGGCTGCGCCATCGGCCTCTACACGCCGGCGGAATGCGACCGCCACACCGAGGCGAGCGCCGCGCGCCGCGCCGAGCTGAAATAGCCGTGTACAAGGGCAGTCCGCATGTCAGATTTCAATTCGAACATCGTGTTCCTGATCGCTGTCATTAGTGCCGTCGGCGGACTGTGGTGGCGCATTGAGGCCGCGATCAAAGCGGCTCGAGACGAGGTCAGAAAGGACGCGCGGGACGCGCATGCCAGGGCTGATGCCGCCATGGCCTCGATCTCGCTCCTGACCGACCAGTTGGCGGCTCACCGACTGCACGTGGCCGAGACCTACATCACCAAGGCGGGACTTAGGGAGTTCCGCGACGAGGTTATGACCGGCGTCCGGGATCTTAAGGGCAGCGTATCAACCCTACATGAGCGGATGGACCGCTTCATCGAAGGTGACAAGATGATCCGGCGACGATCATCCGCCGGATCGTAACAAGGAAGCCCGCTGGCTTCCGCCGGCGGGCCTTTCATTTCAAGTCTGACCGTCACTCTGGGCGTCGAGTTCGACTGGATCGCGATAGCCTCATTCCAGACGTGCCGATCGAGCGTCCTCGTCGTTAATGGGCACCCGCTCAACCCAGCCTCAACAGCTTGATGGCTCCCACAATCAGACCGCCCACGGGGACCACCAGCTGTGTGACCAAATATCGAACGTTTTGTACCCACCAGGCCAACTTGGCCCGGCGCAGTCCGTACTTAGGCACCCAACTGAGCTGAAACGTCTCCTCCATGTTGGTGATGAAGTCTGATGTCGACTTGGTTGCCGGCAACAGCAAACTCAGCAGGAACGACGACGGTGGCGCCGGAGGAGACGCATCGCTTTCGACCGTTGCCAGCCGCTTATGTTCATCGACTGACACAACGATAAGGTTTTCAACGTCCCTGAGCAGCCCGTCCTTGAGGCGAATGTGCTCGACATCGACCATACGGCTCCAATCGGGCGTGAGCGTCGCGCGCATGTTGCTGTGTATGAGGAAGCGCGCTTCTACCCGCTTGATGCCGAAGCGTCCTGTTTCGGCCTTGAAACCTAGAGGACGCTGATTCGAACTGCCGCCTGATTTTTTACGCGAGGGCAATGTCGTATCCTCCAAGATCAGCGGCGGCCTTAGTGGATTCGATCACGGCCAATCTGCCTTCGCCAGTGATCGTGAAGAGGCGTTTGCTGCGCGGATCGTTTTCATCCACCCGCTCTGAGATCAGGCCCTTGCTGGCCATGCGATCAAGCGAAGTGTAAAGGGCTGCAAAAGCAGGAGGCTTAGGGTGGCTGTCCTCAAGGGTGCGATATACTTTCGCGGCGTGAGCGTCAGGTCCCGCCCTGATGAGCGCCAGAAGAACCAACTCTTCGAATTTGCCGATCATTGTCCGCGCCTTGTTGCGTTAGCTTGTCGGTTATGTATGCGTTGTATACCCCGTTTTCAAGGGACAGGTTCGGCGTTGTCGTCAGCTGTCCTGCTCCAATGGTTTGTGATCGGGCCGCTCATGCCAGATGACTTGGCGCAGATCGCGCCTGTCGACCGACTGCCCACAGGTGCGGCAGACGTAGAAATGCTCGACTTCATTTGTCTGCTCTCCGCCATGACGTGTGCCCTTAATCGGGGGGCCGAGGTCCGAAAGCTTCGTCATAACCTCTCCTACATACAATTTTGCTAAAATGCCCGGAACCGTATGGCCTCGCGCGGCTTGAATCGCGGTTGGGGTATGTGCATGCGTAACGCCAGAGAGCGTTTGAAGTTCATCCGGCCATTGGAGCCGACGCTGGTTGAGAAGCCTCCCGAGGGAGACGGGTGGATTCACGAGGTGAAGTTCGACGGTTATCGCTCGCAAATCATCATCGATGACGGCGTGCGCATCTTCACCCGGCGAGGCCTCGATTGGACGACCAAGTATCGCGATCTCGCGAAGGCCGCCGGAGAGTTACAGGCGGACACGGCCATCATCGATGGCGAGATCATCGTTTTGAACGACGCCGGCATTTCGGATTTCGGCGAGCTGCGCAGGGCAATCACGCGCAGGCAGCACGACCTCTATTTCGTCGCCTTCGATTTGCTGCACCTGAATGGGCATGACCTCCGCGACATGCCGCTGATCGACAGGCGCGAGATCCTGGAGGCGATGATCCCGGCCGGGAAGCGCATCCAATTCAGCCAGGAGCTGCCGGGTGACGCCAAGTCGATCTTTCATCTTATCGAGCAGGCCGGCCTCGAGGGCGTGGTGTCGAAACGCAAGGACAGCGTCTATCGGAGCGGGCCGTCGACCAATTGGCTGAAGGCGAAGTGCTACGTCATCGATGAGTACGAGCTGCTTGGCGTCGAGCGCGAGGCTGGCAAGCCGGCTTTTGCCTTGATGGCCGAGCGAGGCACCGGCCGCTATGTTGGATCGGCCTTTATCACCTTGAACCGAGAAATGCGCGAGCGGCTTTGGCAGCGTGTCCAGGAGCACGCCGGACCGGCGCCGAGGGGCATGAAGCGGCCGGCGACGCAATGGTTGAAGCCGGGCTTGATCGGTCGCGTGAAGCATCTACGCGGCGAAGACGATCTGCGGCATGCGTCGCTGCAGGATTTTCTAGATAGAGATGATTAGTCCTTTGTAACGCCAATCCCAACGGCGTGACCTTTAATTTTGAAGGTCATTCTGGTATCTTGCCATTCTGTGACCTGATCGTCGCAAACAATCCTCAGGTAAACGTGGTAGAAGTCATCAGGAAGAACGGCGTTATAATCAAAAGAAAATAGTTTTGCGCTACCATCGGACATATCAATAGAAAACTCTGCTGAGGAAACCGACAATTGAGAGAAGCTGTTAGGTTCGCCGAACTCGGCACGGCAATTCCTAGCGGGAGTCGAGCCAATTTTCGTGACAACAGCTCGCATAGTAAAGCTGACTGCCGTCCCCGCGTTCGTTGCGTGATCGTCCTTGTTTGCCGAAAGATCGAATGTTGATTCTGTTATTTCAAAATCGCGCAGCTCAATTTTGCTCGGTTTACTTGGGGACCAAAAATCAAATTTCTCGACTATTTCTGAAATATTTTTCAAATTCCCAGCCACACTCGCGACACTTGCGAGTGCGGCTCCAAAAACTGCCCAAGCAGCTCCCCATCGCCAACCGCGCTTGGCGCGCATCATCTACCGCCGCCTCCAATCCCGATTGCATACTAACGGGATTTCAGCTTCCTGTCAGTGGCGTTGAGATATGGGATCGAGGCATTCCTAGAGATAGCGTTCGCCGTCGCTGCGGTGCTCGAAACAAAACCAATGCGGCGGCCGTTTCGGTCGGGCAAATCCCCAGCCGGCATCCTTGCCGCATCCGGCATGCTCGCACACATGCCCAAGCGGACCTCGTTCGCGGCTCGGCGGCTGTTCGCCTAAACGGCCGGGTTCATCGCTCATTTGCCGGATCCTGTTCGAAGTACTCGAGGATGATCACATAACCAGCTTCGACCGGCATGCGCGGATCATACGTGGCGTCACGCATGATCACATCGTGCTCCGGCTGCCAGATGACATTAACGACGCGGCCGCCGTTCTCTGCAGCTTCGTTGAGCTTCATATGCAGCACCGTTGGATTGTTCGGGCACGTCTCGACAGCATATCGCAGCGGCATGCGACATCTCCTCCTGCTCGGAAAAGATTCCACAAACCGGCTTGACGGGCAAGGAATTTGTTCTCATTTCGTTCTCATGCCGGAGACCTATCACCCGAAGCGACGCGATTACCCGCTGTCCGCACTCAACGACACCATGCGCCTGGTGCGCATCCGGTGCCGCTACTGCAAGCGCCAGCACTGCTATCGCCCGGCCGACCTGATCCAGATTTTCGGTGACGTCGATGTCGACTCGCTCATGGATCGGATGACATGTGAGAACGGCCGCGACCATGGGCGGCTCGACGTCGAGGCGTTCGCGCCCGCCGGCCGGGAAGCCGTGGGCCTGCGCATCCGTCGCCTTGTGGGGATCAAGATCAACCGCGTGCCGGTGTGGAAGGATGATCCTGCATGAATCGCATTAACGAAGCTTTGGATAAGCTGCTGGCCGCCAATTCCGGTCCTGTCTCGATTGTAGCCGGCGTGGCCGCGCTACGCGCCACCGGCGTAGGCGGGCCCGACGAGGACCTGCAGTCCATCGTTGGCACCTTCGCGGCCGAGCGGGGCAGGGCAATCAGCTTCGACCGCTGGGTAGATCTAGGCAGGCCGCTACCTGAACAGAGCTGTTATTGAGGGCTGGTCTTGAGACGGCGCAACCAAGCGAAAGATAGCCGCAAAAGTTAGACACTTCCAGGCCTAACTGCTTGATATCTGATTGACTGTTAGACAGAGGAGCTGATGCTAAGCTATTGCAATCTAAAGGATAACCGAGGAGTCAGAGTCCGCTGGTCTACCGTTAACCTATTCCCCAGCAGGCGCGATCGGTAACGCGCGAAGCGGGCGGCTCAAGCGCCGCGAGCGCTGCCTTGTAGCCGCCGCCCGAAAATAGTCAACCCCGCGCCGCAGTTCAACCGCAGCCTTTTTCTCCTTCGGCCGCGGAACGCTTGGGCAGGCTCAGCGGTCGCCGCGGCTGTATTGCGAATGCTCGAAGAACAGCACCACGCCGAGCCCGATGAGCAGCGGGACGATCAGGTAGAACAGGCGGAACACCAGGAGTGCCGCCAGCACGCCGACCGGATCCATGTCCGAAAAGCCGGTGAGGAAGACGACCTCGAACACGCCGAGGGCGCCCGGCGCATGCGACAGCAACCCCACCGAGAAGGACACCATGAACACGCCGAGCACGACGAAATAGCCGGGATTGCCGGCCGCCGGCAGGGCAAAGTAGATGATCGCCGCGGCCGCCAGCAGCTCGACCGGGCCGACAAGCAACTGCCGCGCCACGATCGGCAGCGCCGGATAATGCAGCTGGAAGCCGCCGATCTTGAGCGGCCTCAGATGCAGCCAGCTGCCGAAGACATAAGCGCCGACCAGGATCAGCATGGCGAGGCCCGCGGCTATCGCCGGTCCGTGATGCGGCGCGCCGGAGAAGCGATCGACGATCTGTGGCTCCAGCACCAGCACGAGGCCCCCGACGAGCAGGCTGGAGAGCACGAAGGTGATCCAGCAGATCGCCACCAGCACGCCGACGTCCTGGCCGGTCAGGCCCCTGGTGCCGTAGGCGCGGTAGCGGATCACGGCGCCCGAGATCACCGAGCCGCCGATGTTGTGCGACAGCGCATAGGTGGTGAAGGAGCAAAGCGTGACGAACAGCCACGATACCTTTTTGCCGATATGGAGCAGGGCGATGTGGTCGTAGCCGGCGAGCGAGGCATAGGCGACGATCGAGCTCAGCGCCGCCAATATCCAGCCGCGCGGCGGAATGGCGGCGATGCCGTCCCAGACGTCGTCGATCGAGATGCCGCGCAGCTCATGCCAGAGCAGGAGCAGCGAGAAGATGACCGCTCCTATGCCGATGACCGGCCAGAAATAACGCCTCCAGTTCATGGCGAGATCGTCATTCGTTGCAGCTCATGGATTGCTTGTCGCCCGGCCTCTGTCCCTCGTTTTGAGACATGCCCGATCGAAGCCGGCTATTCAACTGCGAAGCACCGTCCCCTTGCGGGAGACGGGTGGCGGCAAAAATCGGACCATGCGCTCTTGGTGATTGTCAAACGCGCTGCTAGTCTGGCGTCAACTTGAAACAGATCGAGGTGCCTGCTGCGTCCTTTCCGGTTCGCGCGGCGCCGGAAGGAACGGAAGTGGAAGACCACGACACCGGCGCCGGCGCGTCGGAAGTGGGCATGTCTGGGGCGTCGCCGGTGGAGCAGGCGAGCCCGCCCGCGGCGCGGTTCAGCCGTCATGCGGGCGCGCATGCCAGACATGCCGACCAACGACATGCCGACCATCAAGGCGAGAACCAGAAGGGCAAGACGCGCAAGCGCCGCAAGCGCAGGCGCGGCCGTAAGGTTTTCGTGCGCGACGAAAACGGCGCCGTACCGCCATCGGCGGCTGCCGGCGCTCCCGCCAGCCATGCGCCTCAGCCCGTTGTGGCAACGTCACAGCCGCGGCCGCCGGTTTCGAATGTGCCGCGCCCGCCGCTGCAGGAACTGCCGGTGTTTGCCGCGCTCGATCTCGGCACCAACAACTGTAGGCTGCTGGTGGCGGTGCCCGGCCGCCATGGCCAGTTCCGCGTCATCGATGCCTTCTCGCGCATCGTCAGGCTGGGCGAGGGGCTTTCCGCCAGCGGCCGGCTCGGCCAGGCCGCCATGGACCGCGCCGTCGAGGCGCTCAAGATCTGCGGCGACAAGCTGCGCAACCGCAGGATCAGGAAGGCGAGGCTGATCGCCACCGAGGCCTGCCGCTCCGCCGCAAACGGCGTCGAGTTCCTCGACCGCGTCGAACGCGAGGCGGGGCTCAAGCTGGAGATCATCGACCGCCAGACCGAGGCCCGCCTGGCCGTCTCCGGCTGCGGCTCGCTGGTCGAGCGCGACACACGCGGCGTGGTGCTGTTCGATATCGGCGGCGGCTCGTCCGAGATCGCCCTGATCGACCTCAGCCGAGGCCAGCGCTCGCCGCGGCTCGCCAACCACATCGTCTCCTGGACGTCGCTTCCCGTGGGCGTCGTCTCGCTTGCCGAGCGTTTCGGTGGCCGCACGGTGACGCGCGAGACCTTCACCGCGATGGTCGACGACGTCGCGGTGCGGCTCAAGGCTTTCGACGGGCGCGACCGGCTGGCGCATGTGCTGGCCAGTCCCCAGTTCCATCTGCTTGGCACCTCTGGCACGGTGACGACGTTGGCTGGCGTCCATCTCGATCTCGAGCGCTACGACCGCCGCCGCGTCGACGGGCTGTGGATGGACCGCCAGAGCGTCGACCGCATGGTGGAAAAGCTGATCGGCTGGGATTTCCAGCAGCGCGTCGCCAATCCCTGCATCGGCGCCGATCGCGCCGACCTCGTGCTTGCCGGCTGCGCCATCCTGGAAGCGATCCGCGGTGTCTGGCCGTCCGAGCGGCTGCGCGTCGCCGATCGCGGCCTGCGCGAAGGCATATTGAGCGAGCTGATGGCCGATGACGGCGTCTGGCGCAACGATGGGCGCCGCGCATGATCCCAAAAAGTGGCTGCGTTGTTTTGATGAGCAGTCGACCCCCACTCCCTCGAGCTTCGCTAGGCACCTCTCCCCAGATCGACGGGGGAAAGGAAAGGCGCGAGCTTGTGTCGCCTGGCACCCTTCCTCTCCCTCCGGAGGGGCGAGAGGTGGCGCCGCGAAGCGGCGACGGAGTGGGGCAAGCCCTCCGTGAAACGCGAAGCCGCCGCGAAATCGGCACGACGAAGCGCGCGAGAAAAAGCGGACCGGAAATCCTGACCCTGAATTTCAGGACCGGGCCAGCGAAAAGTGGCGATCGGTTTTCGCATGAGATCATGCTCGGGCAAGAAATCAGGCAATGACAAAGAAACCTGAAAAGCCGGGCTCGGCCGGCATGCGCGTGCTGAAGACGAGGATCAAGAAGAAGAGCGGCCTGAAGGAGTCCTCGCGCCGCTGGCTCGAGCGCCACATGAACGATCCCTATGTGCAGCGCTCCAAGGCCGACGGCTATCGCTCCCGCGCCGCCTACAAGCTGACCGAGATCGACGACAAGCATCATCTTCTGAAGCCTGGCATGAAGGTGATCGACCTGGGCGCCGCTCCCGGCGGCTGGTGCCAGGTGGCGGCGGCGCGGACGAAGTCGACGGCGGAAAATCCGCATGTCGTCGGCATCGATTATCTCGAGATGGATGCGGTGCCGGGCGCCGTCATCCTGCAGATGGATTTCCTCGATCCGGAAGCGCCGCAAAAGCTGTCCGAGGCGCTCGGCGGCCGGCCCGATGTCGTGCTGTCCGACATGGCGGCTCCCACCACCGGACACCGCCGCACGGACCATCTGCGCACCATGCACCTATGCGAAGTGGCGGCCGATTTCGCGCTCCAGGTTTTGAAGCCCGGCGGGCACTTTCTCGCCAAGACCTTTCAGGGCGGTGCGGAGAACGAGCTCTTGTCGCGGCTGAAGCAGAATTTCCGCTCGGTCCACCACGTCAAGCCGCCGGCTTCGCGCGATGAATCGGTGGAGCTTTATCTGCTGGCGAAGGAGTTCAAGGGCTCTGGCACTTCGTCATCCTAGGGCGGAGCAAGGAGCGAAGCGACGCGCGCAGACCCTAGGATCCATGCCGTTACCTTTGCCGACCAACGCTTGCGTCGCAGAAAAAGCCCGACTTTTGCCGCCGTTCAAACCGCAGATTCTGCGCCGTAGAAATGCTGAAATGTCACGGCATGGATCCTAGGGTCTGCGCTCCGCTTCGCCCTAGGATGACGAAGTCACGCGGCGCGCCGACCCCACTACTTCCCTGCAGTGCCCACCGTCTCCAGCGTCTTCGGCTTCGTCAGCCCGCCGTGGCCCGACACCGCGTTGCCGGCATCGGGCGCCAGCCGCATGAAGGTGAGCGAGGCGATCGCCGACACCGCCGCGACGATGAAGAAGGCGATGTGGAAGTCACTTAAGGTCAGCGGGCCGCCATGAATCGAGGTCGATACTTCGAGGATGCCGCCGGCCAGCGCCACGCCAAGCGCGATCGACAGCTGCTGGAAGACGGCGGTTATCGGCGTCGCCTTGCTGGTGTCGGCAGCCGAGATCTCGGCATAGGAAAGCGCGTTGACGCCGGTGAAGAACATCGAGCGGATGAAGCCGCCGACCAAAAGGATGGCGAGCATCAGCGCGTAGGGCGTCTCAGGCGTGAAGAGGCCGTAGATGGCGATCGAGCCGGCGGCGATCAGCGAACCCCAGATCAGCACCCGGCGGAAGCCGGCGAGCCGGAAAAGCAGCGCGGTGACGAACTTCATGCCGATGGCGCCGACCGCCGAGACGAAGGTGATCATGCCGGACTGGAACGGCGTCAGCCCGAAGCCGATCTGGAACATCAGAGGCAGCAGGAAAGGCACCGCGCCGATGCCGATGCGGAACAGCGAGCCGCCAAGCACGGAAGAACGGAACACCTGGTTGCGGAAGAGCTCCAGCGCCAGCAGCGGATTCTTGGCGCGCCGGGCATGCAGGAGGTAAAGCACGCCCGAAACCAGGCCGACGGCAACGGTGATGAAGCCGGCGATCGGCGGCAAGGCGGGAAGGCTGACCACCGAGAGGCCGAAGACGATGCCTGACGCAGCGAGGCCGCTGAGCACGAAGCCCGGAAAATCGAGCGGGGGCGTCTCGGCGGGCGCGGTCTCCGGCAAATAGCGGGTGGCGAGCCAGATGCCCAGAAGCCCGATCGGCACGTTGATCAGGAAGATCCAGTGCCAGGTGAAATAGGTGGTGATGAAGCCGCCGATCGGCGGTCCGACCAGCGGTCCGACCAGCGCCGGCACCGTCAGCCATGACATCGCCGCGACGAGCTCGTTCTTCGGCGTGGTTCGCACCAGCACCAGGCGCCCGACCGGCGTCATCATGGCGCCGCCCATGCCTTGTAGGAAGCGCGACACCACGAAGGCCGGCAGCGAGTTGGCAAAGGCGCAGGCGACCGAGCCGGCGATGAAGACGGCGATCGCGGCGCGAAACACGCTCTTGGCGCCGAACCGGTCCGCCATCCAGCCGCTGATCGGAATGAAGATCGCCAGCGACACCAGATAGGCCGTCAGCGCCAGCTTGAGCGCGATCGGGCTGGTGTGGATGTCGATGGCGATCGCCGGCAGCGAGGTCGCGATCACGGTCGAATCCATGTTCTCCATGAAAAGTGCGACCGCCAGGATGAGCGGGATGATGCGGTTCAAGGGAATGCCCTGATTTGTCTTCGCGATTTCCAGGCCAGGCTGGGGGCGAGCCGGCACGCCCGGGCGGTTAACACGCCTAGGCCCGGATGTCGCATTAAAATGCTGTCACTTTTGCGCGACCGCAACCGCTGGTGGCCGTCACGACCCGGCATGGCTTGCTAAACTCGAACTGCATTGTTATTGTAGTGAAAATAACTACAGACGGGTGCCAGCCATGGACGAAGCCGTTTCGGCAGCCGATGCCAATCGTAGATTCTCCCATATCTTGCGTGAGGTGCGAGAGGGCCACAGCTACGTCGTGACCAGCCATGGGCGGCCGGTAGCGCGGATCGTGCCTGTCGAGAAGCATGAGGGTGGCGTGGCCTCCCGCTCGCGCGCAGCATTGTTGTTGCGACTCGAACGGCAACCGATCGTCGATGTCGGACGCTGGACCCGCGATGAGCTTTATGAGGACGATCGGTGAAGGTCGCGATCGACACCAACGTCCTTGCCTATGCGGAGGGCGTCAACGACGTGGAGAAACGCGGCGTCGTTCTCGACCTGTTACACAACGTTCCACAAGAGGCTGCCATAATTCCGGTCCAGGTGCTGGGCGAACTGTTCAATGTTCTTGTCCGCAAGGCCGGAAGGTCGCCTCGGGAAGCTCGAGATGCGTTGCTTGGCTGGAGTGACGCCTACCGGATTGCTGGAACGACGCCGGAGGTGATGACGATGGCTGTCGATCTTGCGGCGGACCATCGCTTCGGCATCTGGGATGCCGTCATTCTTTCCGCTGCTTCGCAAACGGGTTGCCGGCTGCTTCTGTCGGAAGACCTGCAGGACGGCTTCACCTGGGGCGGTGTAACCGTCGTCAATCCGTTTGCATCGCCGCGTCACGCTCTGCTGGATGCTCTCCTCGCTGCGGCGTAGAACCTGAAGCGTCCCGCAACGATCGGCTTTTCAACGCCGACAGGACGTGTTACCAGCCAGCGCCAATCCTGAAAGGGAAGATGAGAGTCGGCGCTGGCCATTGCGGTCCAGCGCCTTTTCCGCATTCAAAAGGACTGGCCATGGCAAAAATCATCGAGACGTCCACCGGCGCGCTGGCGCTGACCTTCGACGACGTGCTGCTGCAGCCCGGCCATTCCGAGGTCATGCCCGGCCAGACCGACATCCGCACCCGCATCGCCGGCGACATCGATCTCAACGTGCCGATCCTTTCGGCGGCCATGGACACGGTCACTGAAGCGAGGCTCGCGATCGCCATGGCGCAGGCCGGCGGCATCGGCGTCATCCACCGCAATTTCTCGCCGGCCGAGCAGGCCGAGCAGGTCAGGCAGGTGAAGAAGTTCGAATCCGGCATGGTGGTGAATCCCGTCACTATCGGCCCCGACGCCACGCTCGCCGACGCGCTGGCGCTGATGCGCGCCCATGGCATTTCCGGCATTCCGGTGGTCGAGAATGGCGGTACCGGCGGTCACACGGTGGGGCGCCTTGTCGGCATCCTCACCAACCGCGACGTGCGCTTCGCTTCCGATCCGTCGCAGAAGGTCTACGAGCTGATGACCCGTGAGAACCTGATCACGGTCAAGGAGAATGTCGACCAGGACGAGGCCAAGCGCCTGCTGCACAAGCACCGCATCGAGAAGCTGGTGGTGGTGGATCGGAAGGGCAATTGCGTCGGCCTGATCACCGTCAAGGACATCGAGAAGTCGCAGCTCAACCCGCACGCCACCAAGGACGCGCAGGGGCGGCTTCGCGCCGCCGCCGCCACAAGCGTCGGCGATGACGGCTTCGAGCGCGCCGAACGCCTGATCGACGCCGGCGTCGACCTTCTGGTCATCGACACCGCGCACGGCCACTCGCAACGCGTTCTGGATGCCGTGACGCGGGCAAAGAAGCTGTCGAACTCCGTGCGCATCCTGGCCGGCAACGTCGCCACCGCCGAAGGCACGCGGGCGCTGATCGACGCCGGCGCCGACGCCGTCAAGGTCGGTATCGGCCCGGGCTCCATTTGCACCACCCGTATCGTCGCCGGCGTCGGCGTGCCGCAGCTCTCGGCGATCATGTCGGCGGTGGAGACGGCCGACAAGGCGGGCGTGACGGTGATCGCAGACGGCGGCATCAAATATTCGGGCGATCTCGCCAAGGCGCTCGCCGCCGGCGCAAGTGCCGCCATGATCGGCTCGCTGCTTGCCGGCACTGACGAGAGCCCGGGCGAGGTCTATTTGCACCAGGGCCGCTCCTTCAAGGCTTATCGCGGCATGGGTTCGGTCGGCGCAATGGCGCGCGGCTCGGCCGACCGCTACTTCCAGGCCGAGGTGCGCGACACGCTGAAACTGGTTCCGGAGGGCATTGAAGGGCAGGTTCCCTACAAAGGACCTGTGGCTGGCGTGCTGCACCAGCTTGCAGGCGGCCTGAAAGCCGCTATGGGTTATGTCGGTGGGCGCGATCTTGCCGAGTTCCGTGAACGCGCCACCTTTGTGCGCATATCAAACGCCGGACTTCGTGAAAGCCACGCCCATGACGTCACGATCACCCGCGAAAGCCCGAACTATCCGGGCGGACTTTGAGCAGGCCGGCGAGCGGCCGGATCGCCTGGGACTATGGCGCAACCTGATCGTGACGGTGTTGCGCCTGTCGCGTCACGCGGCGGCGCTCTCCATCGCGTCCGCCGCGATCTTCATCGCCATGACGGCGCTGGAGTTCTTCTATTTCCGCCGCCTGAGCGGCGGGCTCCCGTCGCTCGACATGCGCATCACCGGCTTCACGCCTGATGAAGGCATGGCGTGGCTGACGGCGCTCGGCCGCCGCGGCGGCGAGATCATCATCGTCTGGCATTATCTGACTTTTGACCTGCTGTTCCCGGCGCTGCTGTCGCTCACCTTGCTCAGTCTGATCCTGGCTTTCGGCCGGCGGCTGAGCAATTTCCGCGCCATGCCTGCCCAGTTGCAGGCGCTGTCGGCATTGGCGCTGGTTCTGCCTTACACGCTCGCCGATTACGCGCAGAACTTGGTGGTCGCGCGGCTGCTGTCGGATTTCCAGTTGGCCAATCCCGATTCGCTGGCCTTCGCCTCATCGCTGACCGTGACCAAGTTCGCGCTTCTGGCCATTCCCGTCGCGGTCGTCGCGGTGTTCGCGCTGGCAGTACAACGGCGCTGAACGGTCTCTCTCCTTCTCCCAGGGGAGAAGGGAAGGCGCTACAAATCGAACACCGCTATCCTGCGCTTGTCGAACTTGATGCCGATCTCGCCGCGCACCAGCCTCAGCGCCTGTTCGCCGAACACGGCCCGCCGCCAGCCTTGCAGCGCCGGCACGTCGGCATCGTCGCCCTCGGCGGCGATGCGGTCGATGTCGTCGCTGGAGGCGAGCACCTTGGAGGCGACGCCTTCCTTCTCGGCGACGATCCGGAGCAGCACCTTGAGCAGTTCCGCTGCCGCGCTCGAGCCCTCGGGCGGCTGGAACGTCTTCGGCAGTTTGGGCATCGCTTCCTTCGGCATGGCAAGCGCCGTGTTGACCGCGCCGAGCAGCGCCGTGGCTGTCGCCGAACGCTCCCAGCCCTTCGGCGTCGTGCGCAGCCGGCCGAGGGCCGTGGCGTCGCGCGGCGCCTGTTGCGCGATCTCGTAGATCGCATCATCCTTGAGCACACGGCCGCGCGGCACGTCACGCTCGCGCGCCTCGCGCTCGCGCCAGGCGGCTACCGTTTGCACGATCGCCAGCTCCTGCGGCTTGCGAAGTCGCATCTTCAGCCGCTTCCAGGCGTCCTCCGGATGCGGATCGTAGGTCTGGCGCGAGGTGAGGACGTCCATCTCCTCGTTCAGCCAATGGGCGCGGTCCTCGCGCTTCAACTCGGCGGCGAGGTGCTGATAGACCTTGATCAGATGGGTGACGTCGGCAAGCGCATATTCGAGCTGCTTGTCGGAGAGCGGCCGGTGCCGCCAGTCGGTGAAGCGCGAGGATTTGTCGAGCCGGGCGCCGGTGATGCGCTGCACCAGCTGATCGTAGGAGACGCTGTCGCCGAAGCCGCAGACCATGGCCGCCACCTGCGTGTCGAACACCGGATGCGGCACCAGGTCGCCCAGATGGACGATGATTTCGATGTCCTGGCGGGCGGCGTGGAAGACCTTGACCACCGCTTCGTTGGCCATCAGCCGGAAGAAGGGTTTGAGGTCGATGTCCGGCGACAGCGGATCGATCAGCGCCGTCACGCCGGGCGCCGCCATCTGGATCAGACAGAGGATCGGCCAGAAGGTCGTTTCGCGGATGAATTCGGTATCGACGGTGACGAATTCCGACTTTTCGAACGCCGCGATGACGCTCTCGAGTTCTTTCTGGGTGGTGATGACGTGCATCAAATCGCTTTTGGCATCATTTTTACGCCCCTTTCAATTTCAGCCGCGTGCGCTTTCGTCAAGCCGGCGCCACGTCATCATTCGTTGGCCGCGTCCGAATCGCCGCCCCGTCGCGCGAGCCGCGCGAACAGCGTCGAGGTGCGCAGAAGTGCGGTGAAGCGGCCGCGTTTGCCTGCCGGCACACCCGATCGCACCTGCATTCGGTAGAGGATCACGGCAATGAGAATGGCGTAGACAACGGCGCTGAACACGAACAGGGCGCTCGGTCCGAAATACTGCATCACGGCCGATGCCGCGAACGGACCGCCAATGGCGCCGAAGGAATAGAACAGCATCAGCGCCGCGTTGATCAGCACGAATTCCCCTTTATCGGCCCGGTCGTTGGCGTGCGCGGCCGATAGTGAATAAAGCGGCATGGCGAAGCTGCCGAAGATGAAGACGATGACGAAGTTGAGGAACGGGTCGGCCCGCGCCACGAAGGCCAGCGCCAGCGCGGCAAGCATGGCGCAGCACGTCGTCGCCAGCAACACCGAGCGCCGGTCCCGGCGATCGGAGAGATAGCCCAGCGGATATTGGATGAGGGCGCCTCCGAATATGCCGACGCTGACGAACGTCACCACATCGGCAACCGACATGCCGATCCCCTCGGCGTAGACCGGCGACAGCGTGCGAAAGGCGCTGTTGGTGACGCCGACGGCGATGCAGCCGATCGAGCCGAGCGGCGAGATCCGCCAGACGCGCGGCAGGTCGAGCTTGACGTCTTCCGGCGGCGCCGGGTTCGAGCGGTCTGCGAGCGAGACCGGCACCAGCGAAAAGGTGATCATCATCGACATGACGGCGAAGATGGCGAAACCGCCGGCGCCGAAGATCGGAATCAGGAACTGGGCGCCGGTCACCGAGCCGATGTCGACCATGCGGTATATGGCGAGCACCCGGGCGCGGTCCTTGTTGCCGACGCCGGAATTCAGCCAGGCTTCCATGACGGTGAACAGCCCGGCGAAGCAGAAGCCGCCGGCAAAGCGCACCGCGCACCACATGACGGGGTCGATGACCAGCACCAGAAGCAGCGTGCCGACCGAGGCGATTGCGGCGAGAGCGGCAAAGGCCCTGACATGGCCGACCGCCTTCAGGATACGGGTGACTGCCAGGCAGCCGAGCAGGAAGCCGGCGAAATAGAACGTGCCCATGAGGCCGATATCGGAAGCGGAGAAACCTTCCTGCGCGCCGCGCAACGCGATCAGCGTGCCCTGCAGCCCGTTGCCGCCAAGCAGGATGCCTGCGGCGATGAGGAGCGGGATGAGCGGGCGGATGGAAGACATCGAAGAGAGGCAATCACGGGTCTGTGATCCTTCTTGGACCATAGATCCCGTCAATGCCAGGGGCAAATGCGACACGAACACGGTCACATTCTCGCACCCGACGAAGGACATGGGCTGCCAATCGGGTAGCGGCCCTAAGCTTTGCCGGCTCGTATTTCCATCTCCTGCCCGATCGTGGATGGCGCCTCGCCTGGAATCGCATTGATACTCTCTGCGGTCGGCCTTCGGCCGAGAGAGCCCGCGGTCAGCAGGCTGAGCGCGATGAAGGGAATGCCGATTCCATAGGCGGAGCGGATACCCCAATGGTCCGACACGAAGCCGAGCAGCGGCGGGCCGAGCAGGAAGGCAATGAAGGAGATTTGCGAAAGTGCCGCGACGTTGATCGCGGCCGGACGATCCGTCCGTTGCGCGGCCGCGGAGATCGCCAGCGGGAAGAGGGCGCTGCTGCCGATACCCAACAGGGCAAAGCCCAGCATCGACACCAACGGCGCCGGCGAGAAGAAGACGAGAAGAACGCCGGCCGCCATGGCGGCCAGCAGCACGCGCGCCACGCCGCTTGGCGAGTGACGGTCGACAAAGGAATCCGCGAAGAAGCGCGTGGTGGCCTGCGAGAAGGCGAACAGCGCCACCGTGAAGCCGGCGACGAAAGGTCCTGAGTCGAACACGGTGCGCATGTAGATCGCCGACCAGTCGATGCTGGCGCCTTCCAGGAGCATCGCCGAAAGCGTCACCGCGACGAGAACGAGGATCGGCAGCGTCGGCCGCGCGAACACCGGCGCCTTGTCGCCAGTGCTGGCGAAGCGGGCGGGCGCCGGCTCGTAGCCGCCGAGAAACAGCGCCATCGCTACTCCCACCATCGGCACCACCAGCGCCAGATGGAGTTGCGGCGACAGGCCGAGATGCGCCAGCGCGCCGCCGAATAGCCCGGCGCCGAAGAAGCCAGCGCTCCAGAACGAATGTGCCCGGTTCATGATGCGTCGCTTGAGCAGGAACTCGGTCCTGTCGGCCTCGACATTGAGGATGATCTCGACGCTGCCGATCATCAGCCCGACCGGCAGCAGCATGAGGAACAGCGCGACCGGCCCCGGTGCATGCACCGCGATGGAATAGGCGAGCGCCAGAAGCGGAACGAGCCAGAGCAGCGCGCGGCGAAAGCCGACGCGCTCCAGGATCGGCGCGGCGAGCGTCAGCGCGGTCAAGGTGCCGATCGGCGTCCCGATCAGGCTGAGACCCAGCGCGCCGTCCTCGATGTCCATGGCGCGCTTGATGTCCGGCAGCCGTGGGAAAATGTTGCCCATGGCGAAGGAGTAGATCGCGAAACCGGCATAGACGCGGTGCTGAGGGGCGAGTTTCAAGCCAAAGGTCATTTGCAGCATTTCCGTTGGGGAGGTGGGATGGCATCGCCGATCCAATTCGTTATTCCTTGCACAAACATGCAAAACATGCAAGAACGTGCACAATAAAATAGGATTGTGCATGCTGACCGAGGAACGGCACCAATTCATTCGCGACCGACTGGCGGCGGAAGGCAAGGTGCTGGCCGGCGAGCTCGCCAGCCGCTTCGGGGTTTCCGAGGATACGGTTCGCCGTGACTTGCGGGAACTCGCCAAGACAGGGCAGTTGCGCCGAGTCTATGGCGGCGCAGTCGCCTTGGCGCCGTTCGCCGCGGCAACGATCAGCCAGCGCAGCGGTCACGCGGTCGAGGAGAAGCTGCGCCTAGCGAAGGCCGCGGTGGGCGTGCTCGCATCGGGACAGACCCTGTTCATCGACGGCGGCACGACGAACGAGGCGATCGCGAGAGCGATCCCGCGCGACATCGAGTTGACCGTGGCCACCAATTCGCTCGGCGTCGCATCGGCGCTTGCCGATCTTCCGCGGGTCGAACTGATCATGGTCGGCGGTCGCTATGTCCGCGACCTCGGCACCTGCGTCGGCGGCGATACGCTTGCGGCCGTGGCGCAACTCGGCGCCGATCTGTTCTTCCTAGGCTCCTGCGGCCTCGATGCCTCGCGCGGCGTCACGGCTTTCGATTCGGCCGAAGCCGAGGTGAAACGCGCCATGGCCAGGAACAGCGCCGGCATCGTCATCGCCGCCACCAACGACAAGCTCGCCACCGCGGCGCCTTATCGTGTAGCGGCATCCGACGCGATCCGCCATCTGGTGGTGGAGAAGACGGCGCCTTATGCCATCCTCGCCGATTTCGAACGCCTGGGTGCCGAAATCCACTTTGCCTGATCTCAGGCCCGCGCCCGAGTGTGACCGCTTGCCTTGACAAAGCCGGCCTCTCATGCGCTTTTCGCGCCAATTTTCGAGCCGGGCTTTTCGCCCGCAATTCCGGACTTCACCAATGACAATGCATCGTTACCGCAGCCATACCTGTGCCCAATTGAGAAAGAGCGACGTCGGCAATTCCGTCCGCCTGTCGGGCTGGGTGCATCGCGTGCGCGACCATGGCGGGCTGCTCTTCATCGATATGCGCGACCATTACGGCCTGACCCAGATCGTCGCCGATCCGGATTCGCCGGCCTTCAAGGTGGCCGAGACCGTGCGTGGAGAATGGGTGATCCGTGTCGACGGCGAGGTCAAGGCGCGCCTGCCGGAGACGGTGAACCCCAACCTGCCGACCGGTGAGATCGAGGTGTTCGCGCGCGAGATCGAGGTGCTGTCGGCGGCCAAGGAGCTGCCGCTGCCGGTGTTCGGCGAGCCGGACTATCCGGAGGACATCCGCCTGAAATACCGCTTCCTCGATCTGCGCCGCGAAACACTGCACAAGAACATCGTTGCGCGCACCAGGATCATCGCCGAGATGCGCAGGCGCATGGGCGAGGTAGGCTTCACCGAGTTCTCGACGCCGATCCTGACGGCCTCGTCGCCCGAGGGCGCGCGCGACTTCCTGGTGCCGTCGCGCATTCACCCCGGCACCTTCTACGCCCTGCCGCAGGCGCCGCAGCAGTACAAGCAGCTGATCATGGTCTCCGGCTTCGATCGCTACTTCCAGATCGCGCCCTGCTTCCGCGACGAGGATCCGCGCGCCGACCGTCTGCCCGGCGAATTCTACCAGCTCGACCTCGAGATGAGCTTCGTCGAGCAGGATGACGTGCTCTCCACCATGGAGCCGGTGCTTCGCGGCGTCTTCGAGACTTTCGCCGCAGGCAAGCCGGTAACGCAGGAATTCCGCCGCATTCCCTTCGACGAGGCGATGCGCACCTACGGCACCGACAAGCCGGACTTGCGCAACCCGATCGAGATGCAGGCGGTCTCGGATCATTTCCGCGATTCCGGTTTCAAGGTGTTCGCCAACATCCTCGCCAACGACGCGAAGGCCGAGGTCTGGGCGATTCCCGCCAAGACCGGCGGCAGCCGTGCCTTCTGCGACCGCATGAATTCCTGGGCGCAAGGCGAGGGGCAGCCCGGGCTGGGCTATATCTTCTGGCGCAAGGAAGGTGAAAAACTCGAAGGCGCCGGCCCGATCGCCAAGAACATTGGCGAGGAGCGCACCGAGGCGATCCGCCAGCAGCTCGGCCTTGCCGATGGCGATGCCGCCTTCTTCGTCGCCGGCGACCCGAAGAAATTCGTCGCCTTCGCGGGCGCCGCGCGCACGCGCGCCGGCGAGGAGCTGAACCTCGTCGACCGCGACCGCTTCGAATTGTGCTGGATCGTCGACTTCCCGTTCTTCGAATGGAACGAGGACGAGATGAAGATCGACTTCGCCCACAACCCGTTCTCGATGCCGCAGGGTGGCATCGACGCTCTGAGCGGTCAGGAGCCGTTGGGCATCAAGGCGTTCCAGTACGACATGGTCTGCAACGGCTTCGAGATCGCTTCCGGCGGCATCCGCAACCATTTGCCGGAAACCATGGTGAAGGCCTTCGAGATGGTTGGGCTCGATCGCGCGACGGTCGAGGAGCGCTTTGGCGGCCTCTATCGCGCCTTCCAGTACGGCGCGCCGCCGCATGGCGGCATGGCGGCCGGCATCGACCGCATCGTCATGCTGCTGGTCGGCGCCAAGAACCTGCGCGAGGTCACAATGTTCCCGATGAACCAGCAGGCCTACGACCTGTTGATGAATGCGCCCTCGGAAGCGACCCCGCAGCAGCTGCGCGAACTGTCGCTGCGCGTCGCGGTGGCGAAGAAGGACTGACGGCAGCGTCGTAACTGCCCTTTCTCCCCGTCACTATACGGGGAGAAATGTCCGGCAGGACAATGAGGGGCAGCGCGGAAGCTGGCGATTAGAAGGCGATCATAGCTGCTGATGCCTTCTGACACGCAATCGGTTCAGCATCGAATTTCATATTTGCAGGCGTCGGCGCTGCCCCTCATCCGCCTGCCGGCACCTTCTCCCCGTATAGTGACGGGGAGAAGGCAGCTAATTCGATCAGTTCTCGTTCGCCTTGACCTTGACGCCGAGCGTCTTGGGCAGGTCGAGCGGGTTGGACATGGCGCCCGCCATGATCAGCGCGAACGGCACCGACGACGGCGGCTCGGCCGAGATTTCGAGGCTCTTGGGGTCGTCGAGGAACTTGTTGACCGCGGCCGATACCTCGGCCGTCAGTTCGGGATTGTTGAGTTGCGCCATGCCGAACGGCACGATCGCCTTGGCCTGGTTGGCGACGTCCTTGGCCGACATGCCCTGCTGCTTGCCGACATAGTCGAGCACCTTGCTGGTCAGCGAGGCGTCATCGAAGCGAACCGATGCGCCGTTGAACGAAAGCTGCTGCAAAAGACCGAGCATGGCCATGCCCTGCGCTGAGTTGTCGGCGCCCTCGGGCTGCGCGGCGAGTTGCTTCTGCATGGCCTGCATCGACTTGATGAAGTCGAGCGTGTAGCCGCCGAGATTGAAGGTCATGCCGAGCTTGCCGGCATTGTCGACGGCGATGTCATATTTCGATAGCTCCATCTTGCCGTCGCTGGGCTGCCAGGTGCCCGCCATCGAGATGTTGCCGGAGATGTTCTGGTAGCCGAGCGCCTCGATCGCTTCCTTCGACTTCGGGTCGTCGACCA
Organism: Mesorhizobium sp. WSM4906; assembly: GCF_029674625.1. NCBI lineage: Bacteria > Pseudomonadati > Pseudomonadota > Alphaproteobacteria > Hyphomicrobiales > Phyllobacteriaceae > Mesorhizobium > Mesorhizobium sp. WSM4906. The sequence continues at coordinate 4,640,055 of NZ_CP121355.1, read as the reverse complement.
GCGTCAGGTCGGCATTGAACTTTCCCGTGTTGGCGGTGAAGTCCATCGCCTTGCCGTCGGCCGGTGGGGTGATCTGGACGGCAAGCTCATCCATCGAGAAGGCCGTCTTGTCGCCGACCTTGACCGTCAAGTTGGAGAGCTCGGCCGACTTGTACATCACCAGCGAGCCAAGCGGGTCGGTGCTGCCCTCGGGCGGCACCTTCATGTCGTGGATGATGAAGGGGCTGAGATTGAGCGTCACGCCGTCCTGGGTGCGCTCGAAGGCGGAGGTCGAGACGGTCGCGATGTCGAAGCCGCCATTGGCCTCGGTGACGCCCTCCAGCTTCACGTCGCCGATCGGCAGCGCCTCCTTCTCGGCAGCCGGCTTGATGGAGACGCCCTGTAATACGACGTTCGAATCGTCACCCGTGACACCGGTCCAGGAAATATCGACGCCCTGGGCTGCAAGCGTTGCCTTGACGCGCTCGGCCACGGCCGGATCGGCGGCGAGGGCGGCGTTGAGCGGCAGGGTCAGCAGAAAGGTTGAAAAAGCCAGTTTCTTGAGCATTGAGCGTTGGATTGTCATTTGGCGAGTTCCCTGTCCTGAAAAGTGTTTTTAATTCCTGCCCCATCACCATTCCGCGACGAACGGGACGGGAAAAAGGCGTTTCCCGGCACATTTGTCGAAAAGGGCGATGAAAAGCAAACCCGGCCGGCACGCTTTGCATGGTGCGGTGAATTTGTCATGAAGACCGCGGCTCTCCTCCGCCCGCGTTGCATGCTCAGATCGCGTTGCTTGCCCAGATAGAGGGCGCATGTAACAGATTGATGTTGGCCGCGCCCCGGCACAGCCGATGCCGGTTGCAGATTGCCGGCAAACTGGAATGTTCGCCTTGCCGCTTCCGTGAAATCCTTCACATCGCCGGTTGCGGTTTCGCCTGCCCGCATCGCGCGCGACGAATCCGCCGACTCCCAACCCGGCGCTTGCCGCGAATCACCCGCTCGGCTAGTCCAAATCCATGGGAAAAAGGCATTTGCCGCCCGAAGATGGTGGCGGCGACAACATCGAACCGGTCGATCTGAAGGAAGCGCTCGAGAAGCGCTATCTGGCCTATGCGCTGTCGACCATCATGCACCGGGCATTGCCGGATGTGCGCGACGGGCTGAAGCCGGTCCATCGCCGCATCATGCACGCCATGCGGCTCCTGCGGCTGAATCCCGATCAGGGCTTCGCCAAATGCGCCCGCATCGTCGGCGAGGTGATGGGCAAGTTCCATCCGCATGGCGACCAGTCGATCTACGACGCGCTGGTGCGCCTCGCCCAGGATTTTTCCATGCGCTACCCACTGGTCGACGGGCAGGGCAATTTCGGCAATATCGACGGCGATAACGCCGCCGCCATGCGCTACACCGAAGCGCGCATGACGGAGGTGGCGACCGAGCTGCTTGCCGGCATCACCGAGGACGCCGTCGACTACCGGCCGACCTATAATGAGGAGGACGAGGAGCCGTCGGTTCTGCCCGGCGCCTTCCCGAACCTGCTCGCCAACGGCTCGTCCGGCATTGCGGTGGGCATGGCGACCTCGATCCCGCCGCACAATGCCGCCGAGCTTTGCGACGCGGCGCTGCATCTGATCGAGCATCCTGACGCGCCGGTGGCGAAGCTGATGGATTTCGTCCAGGGACCGGATTTCCCGACCGGCGGCATCATCGTCGACAGCCGCGCCTCGATTCTCGAAGCCTATGAGAGCGGCCGCGGCGGTTTTCGCGTGCGCGCCAAGTGGGGGCAGGAGGACCAGGGCAGGGGCACCTGGAGCATCGTCGTCACCGAAATTCCCTACGGCGTCCAGAAAGCCAGGCTGATCGAGAAGATCGCCGAGCTCCTGATGGCGCGCAAGCTGCCGCTGCTCGAAGACATTCGCGACGAGAGCGCCGAGGACATCCGTATCGTGCTGGTGCCGAAGAGCCGCACCGTCGATCCCGGCATCCTGATGGAATCGTTGTTCAAGCTCACCGAGCTCGAAAGCCGATTCCCGCTCAACATGAACGTGCTGTCGCGCGGCAAGGTGCCGAACGTGCTCTCGCTCAAGGGCGTGCTCAAGGAATGGCTCGACCACCGCCGCGAGGTGCTGATCCGCCGCTCGCGGTATCGCCTGGGCGAGATCGAGAAGCGCCTGGAAATCCTCGCCGGCTATCTCGTCGCCTATCTCAACATCGACGAGGTGATCAGGATCATCCGCGAGGAGGATGAGCCCAAGCAGGTGATGATGGCCCGCTGGTCGCTCACCGACAACCAGGCCGAAGCAATCCTCAACATGCGGCTGCGGGCCCTGCGCAAGCTCGAAGAGATCGAAATCCGCAAGGAGCACGACGGCCTCACCGAGGAGAAGAAGCAGATCGAGGCGCTGCTGGCGTCGGACGCCAAGCAATGGGCGACGATCCGTTGGGAAGTCACCAAGGTCCGCGATCAGTTCGGGCCCGAGACCGAGCTCGGCAAGCGCCGCACCCAGTTCGCCGACGCGCCGGAGCATGATCTGACCGACATCGCGCATGCCATGATCGAGCGCGAGCCGGTCACCGTCGTGGTTTCGGAAAAGGGCTGGCTGCGCGCGATGAAAGGTCACCTGACCGACCATTCGCAGCTTGCCTTCAAGGAAGGCGACAGCCTGAAGCTCGCCTTCCATGCGCAGACCACGGACAAGATCCTGGTCTTCACCACCGGCGGCAAGTTCTACACCATCGGCGCCGACCGGCTGCCGGGCGGACGCGGCCATGGCGAGCCGATCCGCATCATCGTCGACATGGAGAACGACCAGGACATCGTCACCGCCTTCGTCCATGATCCGAAGCGCAAGCTGCTCCTGGTCTCATATGATGCGAACGGTTTCGTCGTCTCCGAGGAAGAGGTCGTCGCCAACACCCGCAAGGGCAAGCAGGTGATGAACGTCAAGGCGCCGGACGAGGCCAAGCGCTGCGTTCCGGTCGCGGGCGACCACCTCGCCATTGTCGGCGAGAACCGCAAGATGCTGATCTTCCCGCTCGCCGAAATCCCGGAGATGGCGCGCGGCAAGGGCGTGCGCCTGCAGAAATACAAGGATGGCGGCGTGCTGGACCTGAAAACCTTCACGATTGCAGCGGGGCTGACCTGGCAGGACTCCGCCGACCGCACCTTCACCAAGTCGCGCGAGGAACTGGCCGAATGGATCGGCGCCCGCGCCGCCGCCGGCCGCATGGTGCCGAAGGGTTTCCCGAGGACGGGTAAGTTTGGGTAGCGAGGCGCCCAACCTTCTCCCCTTGTGGGAGAAGGTGGCCGAGCGAAGCTCGGTCGGATGAGGGGTGTTCCAGGGAACGCCAACGTCTCATTCCGTCCAGCACCCCTCATCCGTCTCGGCGCTGCGCGCCGATCCACCTTCTCCCACAAGGGGAGAAGGAAAAGTAGCTATTTGGACTATCGTCACGATTGCTGCACTATCATGGTGCATAAGCCTTTATCGAATTTGTCGGGCAGGGGAGAAACGCCGGGTTGAAGCGGGCTGAAATCCAGAAGCCGGGACAGCGCCTGTTCGGTCTGTCGACACCGATCAGGGCGGCCGTCATCCCGCCGCTGTCGGCGGCGCGCTGGCTCCTGGTGCTGATCGTTGCCGCAGGCGTCTATTTCTTCCACGGCTTCCTGTTCCCTGTGCTTGCGGCGCTCGTCATTGCTTTCGCCAGCTGGCCGCTCTACCGCAGGCTGCTTACCGCCGTCGGCGGCAACCGCACTATCGGCGCGACTTTTGCCATCCTCTTCATCCTGACCTTCCTGGTGGTGCCGATCGCGCTTGCCGGGACCTATGCAATCAACGAGCTTCGCGAATGGGTGGTATGGGCGATCGAAACCAATCGCCATGGCTCGGCGACACCGCAATGGATCGCCACCATGCCGGTGATCGGCGAGTGGTTGAACGAGCAGTGGACGGAAAATCTCGGCCATCCCGGCGGCATCGGCGAATTGATCCAGATGGTGAGCGGCTCCAATATCGGCACCATCTACCGCGGCGCGCTGGCGGCCGGCGGCAGCGCCTTCGGCCTGGTTCTGACGCTGCTGTTCATGCTGATCGCACTGTTCTTCGCCTATCGCGATGGCGAGGCTTTCGCGGCCCAGGTCGATCGTCTCGGCGAGCGCATCCTGCCGGCGCGCTGGGAGCGCATTTCGCGCGTCGTGCCGGCCACCATCTCGTCGACCGTCACCGGCATGACCATCATCGCCATCGGCGAAGGCCTGGTGCTCGGCATCGCATACTGGCTGGCCGGCGTGCCGTCGCCGGTGACGCTCGGCGCGCTCACCGGCATCATGGCGCTGATCCCGGGCGGTGCCCCGCTTTCCTTCACGCTGGTATCGATCTATCTCGCCGCCAGCGGCAAGCTGTTCGCCGGCATGGCGCTGTTCGTCTGGGGCGCGGTCGAGCTCTTCGTCGTCGACAAGACGTTGCGCCCGAAGCTGGTCGGCGGGCCGATCAAGCTGCCGTTCCTGCCGACCTTTTTCGGCCTGATCGGCGGCGTCAAGACGATGGGCTTCCTCGGCCTGTTCATCGGTCCGGTGCTGATGGCGCTGCTCGTCGCCATCTGGCGCGAATGGCTGCGCGAGGTCGAGATGATGGACGAACAGGCGCGCGCCGCCGACGAAGAGAGAGGGCCGCCACGGATCGAGGCGGCGCCCGAAGCCAGGAAAATTCAGGCAGGGTGAACCACGGCCAGCGCCGCGCGCCGTTTGCGGCCCTCATGCAATTGCCAGAGCGAATGGGCAACCAGCGTCACAATCAGGATCGTGCCGCCGATCAGGCTGTTGCGCGACGGCGTCTCGGCAAAGATCAGCCACACCCAGATCGGGGCCAGCACGGTCTCGAGCAGATAGAACATCGCCACCTCCGGCCCTGAGATGTATTTCGGTCCATTGGCGAGGCAAAAGAACGAGATCGGCATGATCACGGCGCCATTGACGATGATCCACCATGGCTGGTTGACGTGAAGGCCTTCGCCCGAGACCATAAACAAGGCGACCCCCAGCGGCAGGACGACGCCGACGAGCGCGGTAAAGCCCATGTCCTTGCCGCTGGCGCGCGAGATGGTGATGGCCAAAGCGACGAAGAAAGCCGAGCACAGCGCCATGAAATCGCCGAACAGATGCCCGGTGCCGACCGAGCCGCCGACGATGATCAGCACGCCAAGGATCATTGCCAACATGGCGACTACAGTTCCGAGCCGGGGCCTTTCGCGCAGGAATAGCCACGACAGCAGCGCAGCGAACACCGTGTTGAAGGCGAGGATGAAGACGAGATCGGCGGTCGAGGTGTGGTAGACGGCGGTGACGAAGGTAACGCCGGTCAAACCGTAGCACAGCGCCGCGGCAAGCCCTGACCAGCCGGGAATGAGCTTTGGCGCATCGCTGCGCAGTGCACGCCAGACAGCCCAGACCACCAAGGCGACGACGAGCGTGGTGCCGGTGCGCAGCATCATGATGGTCCAGGGGCTGCCGTCGGCCAGCCGGATCAGCGGGATGTCGACGGTGAGCGTCAATCCGCCGAAGGCAGTGATCAGCAGGCCCTTCTGGTGATCGGTATGGGTGGACACTCGGCAATCTCGCAATAATCTTGAGGAGGCGCACGGCGGCCATGCGTCGGCCCTTTCAGCCTGACGACCGAAAGGCCGGCATCCTCCTCCCTGAAACAGTTTAAGGGTGAAAGATGAAGCGGATCAGCGACTGACCGCTTCGTGGTCGTAGCGTTCCCAGCCTTTCGGGCCGAGATGCTCCTGCGGCATGAAGCGCATCTTATAGCTCATCTTGCGCGAGCCGTTGACCCAGTAGCCGAGATAGACGTGGGGCAGTCCCATCGCATTGGCGCGGGCGATGTGGTCGAGGATCATGAAAGTGCCGAGCGAACGGTCCTCGAAATCGGGATTGAAATAGGAATAGACCATCGACAGACCGTCGGCCATCTTGTCGGTCAGCGCAACCGCAATCAATTCACCCTGACCCTTGCCGGTGATGAAGGTGTCCGGGCCGCGGCGCCGGTATTCGATGATCTTGGTATCGACATGCGTGTCCTCGACCATCATCGCATAGTCGAGCACGGTCATGTCGGACATGCCGCCGCGGCGATGGCGGGCGTCGAGATAGGCGCGGAACAGCGAGTACTGCTCGGTCGACGGCTGGGCGTCGTGCATGGCGCCGATCAGATCGGCATTGCGCTGGACCACGCGGCGCATGTTGCGGCTGGCGGTGAACTCCTGCGCCAGGATCCGCACCGACACGCAGGCACGGCAGGACTCGCAGGCCGGCCGGTAGGCGATATTCTGTGAGCGCCGGAAGCCGCCCTGGGTCAACAGGTCGTTCATCTCGGGCGCCTTGTCGCCGACAAGGTGCGTGAACACCTTGCGCTCGAACTGGCCCTCCAGGTAGGGGCACGGCGACGGCGCGGTCAGGAAGAACTGCGGCGACTGGGTCGGATGCTGCGTCATCGATTCTTGGAAACGCTCCTGCGAATCGCCCTACCTTTGGCCCGACCGGGGAAAAATTCAACAGGATTGTGCGGCCGCGGCCGGTCCAGGGTGTTCATATTTTAGCATAACCGCCGTGGTGATGGCGGTCGCGGACACCGCTAAATGTCGGTGCGCGTGACGACGGTGCCCAGAAGCAGGTCATGCAGCGTGCGCTTACGATCCGAAAACAGCGTGACCAGCAGCACCAGCGGCGTCAGGATGACGTTGGCGGCCCAGAACAACACCGAATGCACCACCGCTGTCAGGCCGTCGATGCGCGTGCCGTCGAGCTTGTCGAGCCGGATGCCCATGATCTTCATGCCGGTCGTGGCCTGGTCGCGGCTGCCCAACGTATTCCAGATGTAGAGGATGGCAACCGCCGGCACCAGCACGGAAAACAGTGCCCAGCCGAGGCCGAAGGTCAAAAGGCCAAGCACGGCGACCAGTATCGCGAAGGGGATGGTGAGCAGCGCAACGATGAAATAGTCGAGGATGAAGGCGAAGATGCGCCTTGTGCGCACGCTGCGATAGGCGCGCGTGTCCTCGAACCTCGTGGTGATGATCTCGCCGTCAAGAACGCGCGCGTTCATGTCATATCCTCGTAATTGGCCCGAAATAGGTGTCGGCCATTCGCCACTGAAATGGTGAAAGCCGGCGGCGGAATCAAGATCGACGACTGGTGACGCATGCGCGACAAGCCGTGGTGAGCCGGGGCGCTATGGTTGAATTCATGGCGCGGATCGCGTTAGCTTGCTGCGGCGCAGCAAGACGCCGAGGGGATGGGGAAATATGGATTACGACATGCTTGTCATCGGCAGCGGCCCCTCCGGGCGCCGCGCCGCGGTGCAGTCGGCCAAGCTTGGCAAATCGGTGCTGGTGGTCGACAGGGGCCGTCGCCTCGGCGGCGTCTCGGTGCACACCGGCACAATTCCGTCGAAAACGCTGCGCGAGACGGTGCTCAACCTTTCCGGCTGGCGCGAGCGAGGCTTCTACGGCCGCGGCTACCGGGTCAAGCAGGATATTTCGATCGCCGATCTCGTCGATCGCCTGCACAAGACGCTCGACCACGAGGTCGAGGTGCTGCAGCACCAGTTCATGCGCAATACCGTGAGGAGTGCGCGCGCCGCGGTCAAATTCCTTGGCCCCAATCGGGTCAGCCTGACGGCGGAGAACGGTGACTACAGCGAAGTCGGTTTCGCCAACGCGCTGATCGCCGTCGGCACCAGGCCGCATCGTCCAGGGGACGTGCCGTTCGACAGGAAGCGCATCTTCGACAGCGACGAGATGCTGGAACTCCACCATCTGCCGCGCACGCTGACGGTGATCGGCGCCGGTGTCATCGGCGTCGAATACGCGACCATCTTCTCGGCGCTGGACGTGCCGGTCACGCTGGTCGAGCCGCGCAGCACCATCCTCGATTTCATCGATCGCGAGATCGTCGACGACTTCATCCACCAGATGCGCGATCGCGGCATGACCATCCGCCTCGGCAGCACGGTCAAGGAAATCGCTTCAAAGCCGGATCATGCCGAGGTGACGCTGGCCGACGGCCGCACCATCCGTTCCGAGATGGTGCTCTACGCCGCCGGCCGCACTGGCAACGTCGCCAGCCTCGGCCTGGAGATGGTTGGCATCGAAGCCGATGGGAGAGGTCGCATCAAGGTCGACCCGCAAACGTTCCAGACCAGTGCGCCGAATATCTATGCCGCCGGCGACGTCATCGGCTTCCCAAGCCTGGCCTCGACCTCCATGGAGCAGGGCAGGGTGGCTGCCTGTCACGCTTTCGGCGTCACCCTGCCGCCGGCGCCGGAAACCTTCCCCTACGGCATCTATGCCGTGCCGGAAATCTCGACCGTCGGTCAGTCGGAGGAACAGGTGCGCGAGAGCGGGATCGCCTATGAGGTCGGCGTTGCGCGCTTCCGGGAAACCTCACGCGGTCACATCATGGGCGTCAACTCCGGCTTCCTGAAGCTCCTGTTCTCGGTCGAGACGCGCCGCCTGCTCGGCGCCCATATCGTCGGCGAGGGCGCCACCGAGCTCATCCATATCGGCCAGGCGGTGATCAATCTCGGCGGTACCGTCGACTTCTTCGTCAACAACACCTTCAACTATCCGACGCTGGCCGAAGCCTACAAGATCGCCGGCCTGGATGCCTGGAACCGGATGGGGCAGGGCTGAGTGGCCTAGACGGAGCCGGCTATACCGGAGTCGGCTGTCATGTCGGCACGCGAATTCCGCATCGGGAGTGCCGTCAGCCAGCCGGCGTAGGCCCGGCGAGCCATTGCCGCGCGATCGCGGCATCGGCATCGCCGAATTCATGGCCGGAGGCGACGATGCGCGCATCGACCTCGGCGCCGCGTTGGCCGAACATCGTCACCAGGGCCGGCGCGAAGGGGCCGTAGGTCTGGTCTGTCGCGCCGGCGATGATCAGCACCCGCGTTCCGGCAAGATCGGTCGCCGGCGCGTTGTCGAGCACCGGCATCGCTCTCAACAATGCCGCCTGCCGCACCAGCCCGGGATGAAGCAGCATGAGCGTGGAAACCAGATTGGCGCCGTTCGAATAGCCGAGGAAGGTCGCGCGTGAAAGATCGAGATCGTGGCGCTCGGCGGCTTCGGTTGCGAATTCAGCGAAGGCGGCCGTCTCCGCGCGGATGCTCGACTGCTCGAAGCTGGTCGGCGTGATTCGCTCGAACCAGCGAAAACCGTCCTCCTGCCGGATGCGGCCGCGCGCGGCGACAAGCACCGCGCGCGGCGCGATCTGCCTTGCCAGCGGCGCCAGCGTCGTTTCGTCCACGCCCGATCCATGCAGCACGAAAAGGCAGTCGCAGCTCGCATTTGCCGGTCTCATCAAGCGGTAGGAAAAAGGCAGATCATGATGCAGCACGCTGTTTTTATTGGCATGTTCGGACATGATCACATCCTGTTGATTTTATGGTGATTTCGTTGATTTGCCGGCTTCAAAACGGAATGTTTTCAAGCTCCGCGAAAGTTGATTGAACCGGGCGCATTTCAGGCCGTTTCTGCGCCGATACCCTCCCGACGGGAGGAATCGAAGCGGTGCGTCGGGGGTCGCATTGCTGGACATGAAACACCAGCTCTGAGGCCTTTTGTCGATGACCATCCCCCTTTCTCAGCGCGATACGCGAGCCGACGATCGCGACACGCCTACAAAAGATCGCGATAAGCACGTCAACCAGCGCGACACGCGTATCAACGATCGCGATACGCGTATCGACGTGCTGCGCGCGCTCGCCCTGCTCACCATTTTCGTCGACCACGTGCCGGGCACCATCTTCGAAAACCTGACCTACAAGAATATCGGCTTTTCCGACGCGGCCGAGGCTTTCGTGCTGATCTCCGGCATCTCCGTGGCGCTCGCCTATGGCAGCAAGTTCAAGCCGGGCGGCAGGCTGCTGGCGACCCTGAAGATGTGGCGGCGCGCCGGCGTGCTCTACGTCACGCATATCGTCATCACCATGGCGGTGATCGCCCTGTTCTGCGCCACGGCGGTGTTTGCCCACCGCCCGGAGCTGTTGAAGATGATCAACATCGAGCCGCTGATGAAGAACACGCCGGAAGTGCTGCTCGGCATCGTCACGCTCGGTCACCAGCTCGGCTACAACAACATCCTGCCGGTTTATGCCGCGCTGCTTCTGGCGGCGCCGGCCTTCGTGCTGTTGGTCAGCTGCAGGCCCGTGGCGGCACTGACGGTGTCCGGCCTGCTGTGGCTGGTTGCCGGGATCTGGCAGATCGCGCCGCCGAACTATCCCGAACCGGGTCTCTGGTTCTTGAACCCGCTGTCCTGGCAATTCCTGTTCAATATCGGCCTTGCCGCCATGCTGCACGTCAAGCGCGGCGGCACCATCCCCGTGAACCGGTGGCTGGTGGGCTTCGCCGGCGTCTACGTGGCCGGCGCGGCGATCTGGGTGCACAGCCCGCTCTGGGGTCATATCACCTGGTTCAACCTGCCGGTTGTGATCGGCGGTTTCGACAAGACCTTCCTGTCGCTGCCGCGGCTGCTGCACATCCTGGCCGTCAGCTACCTGATCGTGGCTCTGCCGGCCGTGTCGAACTTGTTCCGCGCCAAGCCCGACAATCCGCTGGCGATCCTCGGCAAGCGCTCGCTGCCGGTGTTCATTGCCGGAACGCTGATCGCCATGGTTGCGCAGGTGCTGAAGCTGATCAATCCGGGCGGGCTCGCCTTTGACACGCTGCTGATCGCGGCCGGCATCGCCATGCAGTTCGCGCTGGCGCTCTATCTCGAATGGTTCGCCGGTCTCGGTCCGGCTCGCGCCAAGCCGGCACGCGGGGAGTCCGCGCGCGCCGCGTTCGGCGCACAACCGGTACCGGCGAGGATTGGCGGGTACTGAAATAAAATCCAGGAAAGCAGTAGTTCAGCTACCTAGCTGAACTGCTGGGAATTGTTCAGCTTTTCGGCGCAGGGCCGGTAGAGGCCCTGACGACGAGCTCGACGCCCATCGTCTCACGCCGCACCGTGCCGTCGAAGTCGAGGATCATGTGAGCAGCCCGGCGGCCGATCTCGGTGATCGGCTGGGCAATCGTGGTCAGCGGCGGGTCGCTTAGCGCGCCGTCCGGCACGCCGTCGAAGCCGACGATGGAAACATCCTCCGGCACCTTGAGGCCCCGCTTGGCCAACCATTCGATGGCGATCAAGGCCATCCTGTCGGACATCGCCAGGATGGCGGTCGGCCGCTCGCCGCCGGTGAAGATCGCTTCGAGCCCGGCCCTGGTGCTTTTTTCTTCGTTCTCGGTCTCGAAGATCGGGATCTTTGTCGTGTCGATACCGAAGCGGGACAGTTCCTCGAAATAGCCGGCGAGACGATCACGCGTTCCTGTATAGACCGCCGATCGGACCATTTCCGGCGTGACGAAACCGGTGCGTTCCTCGCCGAGGGTCAGCGACAGAACCGCGAAGCGGCGATGGCCGAGTTCGGCGACATGGCGCGCGGCGAGTCGCCCGCCGGCGACATTGTCGACGCCGATCGCCGAAATGGTCTCATCGTGAAAGCCGAGTTCCAGCGCCACGAAGGGCAGCCTGCGCTCGCGCGTCAGATCGACGAGGCGCGAGCCGCCTTCGATGCAGAACAGGATGAAGCCGTCGACCAGCGCGCTCTGGATGTTCCAGGCGAGTTTTTCCTGGTTGGCGGCTGAAACCAGGGCGATCCCGGCGCCGGTTGCGTCGCAGGCTTCGGAGATACCGGCCATCATGACGCGGGCGAAGGGATCCTCGAAGAAATAGGAGAGGGGTTCGGTCGTGCCGACGCCGATGGCGTTGACCTTGCCGGCACGCAGCAGCCGGCCCTTCGGATCGGGGCCGGCATAACCCATCGCTTCCGCCACCGCCTTGACCTTTTCACGCACCTCGGCGCGCACGATCTCCGGGCGACTGAAGACGTTGGAGGCCGTGCCGTGCGAGACACCGGCCGCCTTGGCGATGTCCGCCAGCCGGATGGGTCGTGCTTGGCCTTCGATAGGTGATGCCATGTCGTTCCTCCGAATCCGGTCACACAGCCAACATGACCGTGGAATGGTCGCCGGTCATCTAACATTTTTCTTGGATCGATTCAAATTTTCGCTTGACTCCAGTGGTGCGAGGCATATGATTTGAATCGATCCAAGGTCGCTTCGGCGATTGGGAGCAAAGTTCGAAGGAGGGTGCCATGCATCCGGTCAACTATTTGTTTGAAGACGTCTACCGCAACGATTGGGGCATCGCCTCGGCCGCGCGGAGCGAGCGGCGCCGCGGCAGTGCAAGCCCGTGGAAGCGCGAACCCCATTTCATCGTGAAGCGCAAGCGCGCCTGAAAAATCAGCCTTTTTCGCGTCGATCGATTGGATCGATTCAATCCAAGGGGCCAGTCATGCATCCGATCAGCCATCTTTTCCAGGACATCTATCGCAACTATTGGGGCATATCGCCGGCGACCGACCGCCCGGAACGGCAGCGCGCGGCGGAGCCGGCGACGCGCAGATTGAAGCTGCGTCCGGGGCGCAAGTAATCCCGCCGTTTCATTCGCGGCGAGCCCCGCCACGAGGCGGGTCAGTCTAGGGCCGTGGACGCAGTAGCGCCGAAACCGCGATCGCCAGCCAGCCGGCGATAAGCAGGGTGCCGCCGATCGGCGCCGACATCGGGAACAGTCGCGAACCGAGGAAATCCCGGGCGAGCAGGTCGCCCGAGAACAGCAGCAGGCCGACGAGCAGCACCAGGCTTGCGATCCGGAGATACCGGTTGCCGCCGATAAGGCCGATGCCGAGAAAGACCGGCGCATGCATCAACAGGAAGGATGCGGCTGTGCCGGTGAAGGCGCCGCCTAAATGCGCGGCGGCGGCCGACAGCGCCACGCCTGCCGCACCGACGAGGCCGCCCGCCAGCACGAGGACACGGCTGGCGCCGTTCGAGGATTGCCCGGCAAGGCTCATTTCAATGCTCCGTGTTTCGGCAGGCAGGCGCGCCAATCAGGATTCGCCGGCCTCGACCAGCATATGCCGCGCCCGCCGCGACTGGACAATCCAGTTATAGACCGCGCCCAGCGCCATCAGCATGGACGTGCCCAAAAACACCGCCCGCATGCCGAAATGGCCGCCGACGAAGCCGCCGGCGAGCGGCCCCGCTACCTGGCCGACATATTGCGCCGAGATCGACAGTCCGAGCACATTGCCGCCGACGCCGTCCGGGATGTTGTGGCGGATGACGCTGGTGATGCAGGGCAGCAGGCCGCCGAGCGCCAGGCCCATCAGGAAGCGCAGCCCGATGAGCTGCCAGCCGTCGGTGACGAAAGCCTGGGGGATGAGCAGCAGCGCCGAGACCGCGAGCGCGCCGACGACGACATTCCAGTGGCCGACGCGGTCGGCGAGCTTGCCCAGCCATGACGAAGAAAGAATGGTGCCGAGCGCGGCCGCCGACATTACCACGCCCGCGACCATCGTCACCTTGCTCTGGTCCTCGACGAGCTGCTGCACGTAGACGGTGATGATGGGCTCGATCGACATGGTGGCGAAGGCGAGCAGCATGCCGGTCGTCAGCATGGCGACGACAGGGCGCTTGTCGGGGATCTGCGACCAGCCGCTTTTCGGTTTTGCCGCCGAGACGGGTTTGCGCGCCGGCGGGTTTTCCTTGATCAGGAAAGTCGTGGCCAGGAACGCAAGGAAAATCACACCGCCGGAGAGCAGGAAGGTGGCGCGGATGCCGATCACCGGCGGCAGCACGCCGCCGAGCAGCGGGCCGACCAGCGAGCCCGCCGTGATGCCGGCCGAGAGCACGCCGAGCGCCCAGCCGGAGCGGTCCTTCGGCGTCTGCATCGCCACCAATATCGTCGATCCCGAGGAATAGCCGCCGGCAAAGCCGATCAGGAGCCTCAGCAACACCAATTGCCAGACACTCTCGACCATGCCTGTCAGCGACATGCAGATTGCCATCCCGAACGAGGCGCGCACCAGCATCAGCTTGCGGCCGTAACGGTCGCCGAGCCGCCCCCACAAAGGGGCGACCAACGCCGCGGCAAAGAAGGTGGCGCCATAGGCAATTCCCGACCATTGCACGATCGCCGCGTGCCCCTCGGCACCCAATTGTTCGACGTAAAGCGGCAGGAAGGGCAAGAGCAGCGTCATGGCGATGAGCGTGCTGAACGAGCCGGCGAAGCAGACGGCGAGATTGCGCCGCCAATGGATGCTGTAGCCGCTCTGTTCCGAAGTGTCGTCTGCCATGTCATGCCTGCCCGGTCATCCGGGATTGCTCCGGATACCATTTTGGGATACCAAACCGGTATCCGTCATGAACCCGAACCCAGCCGCTGTCAATGCGGCGTCCGAAAAGTGGAACGACGATGTCGCAGATGCAGAACGTCGAAAGGCAGCTTCGCGAGATGATCCTCGGGCTGGAGATCGGCCCGGGCGAGCGGCTGACCGAGCGCTGGATCGAAAGCCGCTTCGGCGCCTCGCGCACCCCGGTCAGGGCCGCATTGCTGCGGCTCGAGACCGAAGGGTTGATCGGCCGCGACGGCCGCGGCTGGACCGTGGCGCCGATCAACCTTGCCGAGCTTGGCCAGATCGCCGTCTATCGCGAGGCGGTCGAGGTGGCGGCGGTGAGGCTGACGGCGGCGCTTCAGGACCGCAGCGGGGTCGAGGTGATCGCGGCGATGCTCGATTCCTGCGATGCCTCGACGCCGCGCGAGGAATGGCACCGCGTCGGCATGGATTTTCACATCGAGCTGGCCAGGCTCTCCGGCAATGAATTCCTGTTGCGAGCCGTGCGCGACGCGATGACGAGACTGTCGCGCGCCCGCTGGCTGGAAGTGCGCGACGAGGCGGCATTGGGGCGCGCCTGGGCCGAGCACCATGCCATCCTGGCAGCCGTGCGGAACGGGGACGCCGACGACGCGGCGCGGCTGCTCTCGGCCCATATCGCGGGCAGCCGCGACCGGCTGGTGACATCGCTGCATGAGGATCGGCGCGGCCTGCGCGCCAGGGGTTTCGCCATCGTCGCTGCCTGATTACCCTCTACCGTCGCCCGAATATAAGGACTCTCACAAGTTCGTCACGGCGCGCGGACTTGCAAGATGTGCGGCGCAATGCTGTAGGAGGTGCGGGGAACAACACGCCACTACTGAAACGACGGACGCATGGCCTCGCCCTTACGCACCGCAGCGCGGGTATTTTATTTCATACGCAACATCACGCGCGATGTGGTGCCGCAGGCTCTCTTTCGCCAGCGCCTGGCTGGCCGCCTGCGGCAGGCGAAGCTCTCCGGCAAAACGGTCCGCGATCGGGTCAACTACTACAATAGGCTCGACCATAGCTTCGTGCCGAGCGCGGCGGCCGTGCCGGCCGGTCAAATACCCAAGTTCGGCAGCATGTATTATTACGATCTGAAGGAGTTCGCGCGCTACTTCGATCGCGGCCTGCTCATCGATCTCGAGTTTGGCGATGTCGTCAACGTGCCCAGGATGCCGGCGATCGTCAAGGATCGGCCGATCCGTGACGACAACGGCAACGCCGTGATCATGAAGCTCGACAAGTTCCGTCATTTCCGGTTTCCCCGCGACAGCTTGTCCTTCGCCGACAAGCGCCCGATGGCGGTCTGGCGCGGCGATCTCAACAATCCGATCCGCAAGCGGTTCGTCGATGCCGTGCGCGGTCTGCCGGTTTGCGATGCGGGCTCGCCCAAGCCGAGCGCGCCGGAGAACTACCGCAAGCCCTACCTCACGATCCCGCAGCAGCTGCAGTTCCGCTACATCGTCTCGCTCGAAGGCAACGACGTGGCGACGAACCTGAAATGGATCATGAGCTCGAATTCGCTCTGCCTGATGCCGCCTCCGACCTACGAGACATGGTTCGCCGAAGCTGAGCTCGAGGCCAATGTCCACTACGTGCCGCTGGCGCCGGATTTTTCGGATGCCGCCGACAAGATCGCCTATTTCGAAAAGCGTCCGGCGGAAGCCCAACGCATCATAACGGCGGCAAACGCTTACTGCCGCCGGTTCAGCAACGAAAAGGACGAGCGGGCGGTCTCGCTGCTCGTCCTCTACAAATATTTCGTGCTGAGCGGCCAGATCGAACCCGATCCGGAAGTCTGGCGCTACATCACAGGTTGACGGTTCTCAGATGACACTGCGATCAAGCACCAGGTCGGCCGGGCCGAACCGGTCCTTGGCGGTGAACTGCTGGTGCCAGTATGGGTAAAGCACCGGTGGCCGGCTGACGGCGTCGAGCCGCAAGCGCTCATCCAACGACAGCGTCAGGCTTGCCGCGGCAAGATTGTCCTTCAGCTGGGTTTCGTTGCGGGCGCCGATCACCAGCGAAGAAACGGCCGGGCGGCCGAGCAGCCAGGCAAGCGCCATCTGGGCCGCCGAAACACCGCGCGCCTTGCCGATCTCGACCAGCACGTCGACGATGCGCCACAGCCTGTCCTCGTCGCGGATCGGCGGCTCCGACCAGCCGCCAAGCTGGCGCGCCGTCGGGCTATCGCGGCGGTATTTGCCGGAAAGCAGGCCGCCGGCCAGCGGGCTCCACACCAGCACGCCAAGGCCCTGGTCGACCGAGATCGGCAGCAACTCGTACTCCGCCTCGCGCGCTTCCAGCGTGTAGTGGATCTGCTGGGTGACGAAGCGTGGCTGATGATGGCTGTCGCTGATCGAGAGCGCCTTCATCACCTGCCAGCCGGAATAGTTGGAGCAGCCGACATAACGGACCTTGCCCTGGCCGACCAAGGTGTCGAGCGCGGCGATCGTCTCCTCCAGCGGCGTGACGCCGTCCCACTCATGCAGGAAATAGATGTCGATGACATCGGTCTTGAGCCGCTTCAGGCTTCTTTCGCATTCGCGGATCAGGTGATGGCGCGACAGGCCTTCGTCGTTGGGGCCGCTGCCGATCCGCATGCGCGCCTTGGAGGCGATGAGCACATCGTTCTTACGCTTGCCGCCAAGCGCCTCGCCGACGATCTCCTCCGACAGGCCGCTCGAATAGACGTTGGCGGTGTCGATGAGGTTGATGCCGGCATCGATGCAGGTGTCGATGATGCGCCTGGCCTCCGAAAGATCGGAATTGCCGACGGCGGCGAACGGGCCTGTGCCGCCGAAGGTCATCGTGCCAAGCGTCAGTGTCGAAACCTTGAGGCCGGAACGGCCAAGCGTGCGGTATTCCATGTCAGGTCCTCGCGATTTGTTTTGAAAAGGCGCGACGTGGCGGGCGCCGGAAAGAGGCGGAGGGTATTTGTAGGACAATTCCGGCGGCTTGTCGCCCCGCCATCGATACGGGCCGATCACATATCAGCTAGTCCAGTATGCTGGTCCGCGCTTGCAATAAAACCGTCATTGCGCATCTGTATCTCAGTCGGCTTACGGAGTTGCGTTTCCCGGGCCGGAACGCATCCGAGGCGAAAGTGGCTGGCAGGCAGGAGCTGCGCGATGAACGAACTCAAAACGAATTCCGGAGCCAAGGACTGGCTGGAAGCCGAGCTCGAGGACACGCTCGACGAGGACTATGAGCTGGAGATTTCCGAGCCCGCGCTCTCGCTCGAGATCGCCAGGATCTACAAGAAGTCGCATCCGCCCTCCATCGAGCGGATGACCTATTTCCGCGAGCTGCTGCGGCTGCAGTCGGAACTGATCAAGCTGCAGTCCTGGGTCGCCTACCACAAGAAGAAGCTGGTGGTGATTTTCGAGGGCCGCGACTCCGCCGGTAAGGGCGGCGTCATCAAGCGTATCACCCAGCGCCTCAACCCGCGCATCTGCCGCGTCGTGGCGCTGCCGGCGCCGACCGAGCGCGAGAAGTCGCAATGGTATTTCCAGCGCTACGTGCCGCATCTGCCGGCGGGCGGCGAGATCGTGCTATTCGATCGTTCCTGGTACAACCGCTCCGGCGTCGAGCGCGTGATGGGCTTTGCCAATCCCGAGCAGGTGGAGGAATTCTTCCGCGACGTGCCGGAATTCGAACGCATGCTTGTGCGCTCCGGCATCACGCTGGTGAAATACTGGTTCTCGATCACCGACGAGGAGCAGCAGATGCGCTTCCTGATGCGCATCCACGATCCGATGAAGCAGTGGAAGCTGTCGCCGATGGACCTGCAGTCGCGCGTGCGCTGGGAGCAGTACACCAAGGCCAAGGAAGAGACCTTCGCCCGCACCAACATCAAGGAGGCGCCCTGGTTCATCGTCGAAGGCAACGACAAGAAGCGGGCGCGGCTGAACTGCATCGACCATCTGCTGCAGCAGATGCCCTATGAGGACGTGCCGCATGAGGAGATCACGCTGCCGGAGCGTGTCTTCAACCCGTCCTACGAGCGCCAGGTGCTGCCGCGCGAGCTTTATGTACCGGCGAAGTATTGAGGCGTATTGCCTTCTCCCCGTTCACGGGGAGAAGGTGCCCGAATGGCGGATGAGGGGGCGGCGCCCACCTCGAAAATTGAAGTCGGTAAATCGCTGCAGTCGGTCGTATTGTCGGCAAAATAACTGGATCGGTAGCGCCGCCCCTCATTGCCCTGCCGGGCATTTCTCCCCGTATAGTGACGGGGAGAAAGGGCCTGCCCCCAAGGGTTTCGCCAATCATCACAAGACGTTGGGTCTATTTCCTAATCCCTCCCGATCATCACATGCGTGGCATCGGCCGTCGCGACCTGGCTGGTGCAGCGGTAGCCGAGCTTCGGCATGTCGAGACCGGCGAAAAGATGCTCGCCGGAGCCGAGCAGGAGAGGCGAGATGGCCAGATGCATCTCGTCGATGAGCCTCTCTTGCAGATATTGCCGCACAGTCGAAACGCCGCCGCCGACGCGTACGTCCTTGCCGTTGGCCGCCGCCTTCGCCTGTTCGAGCGCCGAATGGATGCCGTCGGTGACGAAATGGAACGTCGTGCCGCCTTCCATGACGATCGGCGCGCGCTTGTGATGGGTGAGCACGAAGACCGGCACCTGATAGGGCGGGTTGTCGCCCCACCAGCCTTTCCAGTTCTCGTCCGGCCACTCGCCGCGGATCGGCCCGAACATGTTGCGGCCGAGGATCCAGGCGCCGACATTCTCGAAGCTGCGCACCGCGAAGCTATCGTCGATGTCGGTGGTGCCGCCCTCCTTGCCGATCACCATCTCGCGAAAGGTGCGGGTGCCGATCATCCATTTATGCAGGGCTTCGCCGCCGACGCCGAGCGGGGTTTCGAGAGTCTGATCCGGACCGGCGCCGTAGCCGTCGAGCGACAGGGTGAAAGCGTTGACACGCAGCTTGGACATGATTGCCTCCTAAACCAGTTGTAATGTGCAATCAGTTACGGAATAGCTTGACTGATTGCGATTTGCAAGCGGAATTTCTCTGGACGCCCAAAATCGCCCGGTGGGCTTACCTGGACAGCAAGACCTCAAAGGCGATGGGGAGGAGGTCAGCCCTTCAGCATCTCGGCCACGGTCGGCGCGAAATAGGTGAGGATGCCGTCGCAGCCGGCGCGCTTGAGCGCGAGGAGCGATTCCAGCATCGCCTTCTCGCCGTCGATCCAGCCATTGGCGGCGGCTGCCTTGATCATCGAATATTCGCCCGATACCTGGTAGGCGAAGGTCGGCATCTGCAGCTCGTCCTTCAGCCTGCGGATGATGTCGAGATAGGGCAGCCCCGGCTTCACCATCAGCATGTCGGCGCCTTCGGCGAGGTCCTGCTCGGCCTCGCGCATGGCCTCGTCGGAATTGGCGTGGTCGACGTAATAGGTCTTCTTGTCGCCCTTGAGCAGGCCGGCAGTGCCCACCGCCTCGCGATAGGGGCCGTAGAAGGCCGACGCGAACTTGGTCGCATAGGACATGATCGCGACGTCCTGGAAACCGTTGGCGTCGAGCGCGTCGCGGATGGCGCCGATGCGCCCGTCCATCATGTCGGACGGCGCGATGATGTCGGCGCCGGCCGCCGCCTGGATGACGGCCGCCGCGGCGACCTGCTCGACGGTCTCGTCATTGACGATGATGCCGTCGCGCAAAATGCCATCATGGCCGTGGCTGGTGAACGGATCGAGCGCGGCGTCGGTAATAATGCCGATCTCCGGCACCGCCTCCTTGATGGCGCGCGTGGTGCGGTTGATGATGTTTTCCGGATCGAGAATGTGCGAGCCGGTCTGGTCGCGCAGCGAAAGCTCGATATTGGGGAAGGTGGCGATCGCCGGGATGCCGAGCTTGGCGGCGCGCTCGGCTTCCTTGACCGCGAGGTCGACGGACAGGCGATAGACGTCGGGCATGGCGGCGATCGGCTCGCGCACATTTTTGCCGTCGACGACGAAGATCGGCCAGATCAGGTCGTTCACCGACAGCTGGTTCTCCTGCACCAGACGGCGCGACCAGTCGGCCTTGCGCATGCGCCGCAGCCGCCGGCTGTGAGTGATCTCGTCGACGCTGCGCGCGCCGGCAGGCTTTGCGGGGGTGAATCTGTTCATCGCCAAAACTCTCTTTTGGCCGCGCTTTTATCACGCGCGTTTGCCGCTGACCAATGCGACACGATTGTGCCAGCAATCGGAACGCCCATGGCAGCGGTGAAACAGGCGAGCGCGCTGTCGCGGTGGTGTGGCGCGGGCATCATCGTACGGCCACGCCGGATCCTCGTCAGGCGGTCAGAACCTGAAGCCGAGTTGAGCCTTGAAGCCGTGGTTGCGGGCGCGGCTTGCGATCTGGCCGGAGTAGGACAGGCCGAAACTGGCCTCGGGCGCGATGTCGAGGTCGAGACCAGCCTCGACAACGGCGGCATCCCGTGCGATCGGCGCGCCGGCAATGGTGAAGTTATTGCCGCCGGCAAAGGCGTTGACCACCAGCGGCGTGGTGTCGCCAAAGGCGTGACGCCAGCCGAGTGTGCCGCGCGCCGTCGCGCTGACGGTGCCAAGCGCAAAGGCGGTCGAGGCGCGCAGGCCTATCGTGGTGAAGGTGGCGTCGGTATTGGAGGCCTGGCTGGCGAGCGCCGCCGGGCCGTCCGTCTCGGTGAAGCCGTCGGTATGGACGTTGACATAGGCGAGGCCGGCGAACGGCTCGAAACCGATGTTGCCGGGCTCGATCCTGTAGCCGAGTTCGGTGAATATCTGTGCCGTTCCCGCGTCATAGCTGGCCGACGGTGCATCGGCGAAACCGGTGAAGGCGACCGATCGGGCCGCCTCCACATCGTGCCAGCTATAGGCGGCGGCGGCCCTGAGGCCGAGAACGCCCCATTGCCGACCGCCATAGACGCCCAGGTGATAATTGTCGCTCGATGCCGAAGAGGCGCGATCATCTACGTCGAAGGACGAGTGGCTGTAGCCGGCCAGCGCGCCGACGCGCCAGTCGCCGACCGGCGCATCGGCGCCGACGAGCAGGCCGCCGGTATCGTGATCCAGAGCCGCCGCATTGCCGTCGCCATCGATCTTGCCCCAAGAGCCGAACGCCTGGGCCCATACGGCGAAGCGACCGATATCGGCTGGCGCCGATACCGGTCCACCGTCGCCGTAGGCCATAACCGGCAGTGGCGAGGCAGCGACACCCTCGAAAGCGCTTCGCACCCGTGCCGTTGCCGCCTCGCGCACGAAGCGGCTGTCCTCCAGCATCGCGCCCTTGATCGAGGCATGGACCTCGCCGGAAAGCTGGTCGAAGGCGGCGCGCGCGGTTTCGCTGTCGGGCAGGCCGGCGATCGCGTCATAGACCGCATTGCCCTGCCCAAGGCTCTCGGCGCCTTGACCGGTGGCGCATTGGTTGCGGGTGGCGGCGACGTCACAGAACGCGACCTGGTTGCGCGTGACATCGAGATAGACGGCCCCGGGATCGTAGACCAGCGCGAGACTGACGAAGGGCGCGTTCTGGGTCAGCGCGCCATAGGTGCCGGTGACGCCGCCATCGGCGGTCAGGATCGTATAGCGCGTCCCCACCGCGTAGCCGCCTGGTGCCTTCAGTGCGAAGACCGTGCCGCCCTCTATCGTCGCCACGCCGCCTACGTCGATCAAATCGGAATTCCCGGCGGGGTCGATCTCGGCGACATATGTCGAGCCTCCGAGTTGAACATAGTCGCCGTCCACCGTCAGCGTGCCGATCGAATTGCCGGGCGCGATCACGCCGGCGACGCTGACGTTGCCGCCGATCGTCCCCGAGCCGCCGAGCGTGCCGCCGATCTCGACGCCAACATTGCCTCCGATGTTGCCGTTCACCCGCAGTGTGCCGCCCTCGATCGAGGTCGGGCCGCTGAAGCCGGAATTGTCGCCGGTGAGGTTCAACGCGCCGGCGCCTGTCTTTGTCAGGCCGCCCGTTCCGGAGATGAGCCCCGAAAAAGTCGTGCTGGTGCCGTCGGCGCCCACGGTCAGCGTGCTGCCGCCGAGAAGGACAGTGCCGGCACCCGCGAGCGAGCCGATGGTTTCGTCGTCGCTCTCCACGCCGGGCAGCACGGTCGTCGGCCGGACCAGCGACAACGTGGCGCCGGCGGCAATCGTCGCCGCGGAACCGTCGGGAATGGAATCGCGCCCGGCGCCGACGGCAAACAGCGTGCCGGCAAGGATCTGGGTCGCACCGGCGTAGCTGCTGTCGCCGGCCAGCACTTGGCGGAAAGTTCCGTCCTTGATGAAGCCGCCGCTGCCGGTGATGCCGCCGTAGAAATAGCTGGTGACCCTGGCCGAGTTCTGGCTGACCGTCAGATTGCCGCCGGCAAGCTCGACATTGCCGAAAGCCGTGTCCCCCGAGGATAGCGTGGCAATCGTCTCGTCATTTTGGATTCGCAAGTTGCCGCCGAGCAGGAAAACGGAGGAGGCGTCGCCGATCGCGTGGCCGCCGGCCGCCTCCAGCGTGCCGGCGAGGATGCGGGTGCCGCCGGTATAGCTGTTGGTGCCCGACAGCGTCAGCGTGCCGGCGCCGCTCTTGTTGAAGAGGCCATCGCCGCTGATCGCTCCGGCCAAAGCAAGATTGGCGTCGGTCTGGAACGTGGCGCCGTTGTCGCCGATGACGACTTGACGCGCGCTTGTGAATGAAGCCGTGTTCTGCAGCGTGCCGCCGTCCAATGTGAGACTGCCGCCGGGATCGCCGAGATTGGCGTCCGAAGAGACTGACAGAGTGCCGCCGGCAATGATCCACGGCGTGACCGCGTCCGTGGCGCCGGTCAGCCTCCATGTGCTCGAGCCGGTTTTCTCGAATATCTCGAAGCCTTGGTATTGCGAGCCGATGGCGGAGGCATCGAAGACGCCGTCGGCGGCGCCGCCAAGCGCCAGCGTATCTTGCATGCCGGCCGCGACCACGTTTCCGTTGACGGCAAAACCCCCATGCAGTTCCAGATGGTTGACGCCTCCGGTGAAGCTGATGGCGTTGGCTCGCACGCCGAGGCCATCGGCGGCAAAGCCGCCGCTGATCGTGCCGCTGTTGATGATGGTGAGATTCGATCCCGAGACGCCCTCGCCACCTTGGCCGGCAGTGCTCGCGCCGCCGGCCGCGCCGCCATTGCCGCCGGTGATCGTTCCGGTATTGGTCAGAAGGCCGGAACCGCTTACGCCGGCGCCGCCCGCGCCCCCGAACGTAGGCACCCCGTCAAGAACACTGCCGGCGTTTCCGCCGTCGCCGCCGGTGATCGATGCGCTGTTGCCGATCGTCGCCCCCAGCCCGACGCTGATGCCGGAGCCTCCCTTGCCGCCATCGCCGTGTCGGCTGTCGCCGCCATCGCCGCCAGCGATCGTGGCTGCATTCCGATTGAAGATGACCGCATTGTTGCCGAGCTCGATACCCGCGCCGCCATCCCCGCCGCGGCCCCGGTCTCCTGTGACGACGCTGCCGGTGCTGTCCACGGGCGTGCTGCCGCCATTGCCTCCGACGATAGCAGCCGCGTCAAGGTTGGTGACGTTTGCATCGTTGCCACCTATGAGGCCGCTGCCGCCCTTGCCTGAGTCGAGGATATAGAAGCCCCAGCCTCCGGCCCCTCCTTGCAGCAACCCGTTGCCTTGGTTGGTGACGGTCGCGCCGTCGCCTGTGAGAACACCGGTCCCGCCGTCGCCGCCGCCGGCGTAGTCATGCGTCGCCCCATTGCCGCCGTCGCCGCCCGTAACTGTGCCGGCATTGCTGACTCGGCCGGGCGCGCTCAGCACCGCGCCATAGCCGCCGGCGCCGCCGCCTCCGCCGTAGCCGACCGCACCGCCGATGCCGCCATTTCCACCTTTGCCGCCGGCCAGGGTCTGACCGGCTTGGTTGTCGATCGTGGTGGTGCTCTCAATGCCATGCGCGCCGCCGCCGCCGCCACCACCGCCAGGCCCGCCGCGGCTGTAGCCGGTGTCGCCATCCTCGCCATCCGCTCCAGGCGTGGTTCCGCCTGCTCCTCCCAGGGCTCCCGGCTGGAGAATGCCTCCGGAAAATTCGCCTCCGCCGGTGCCACCGGCCGCACCCGGACCACCGCCGCCACCGCCACCGCCGGAGCCAACAGGGGCATCCTGGCCGGGATCGCCCGGGTTGACGCCGCCGGCAACGCCGGGGCCGCCCGCACCCCCCGCCGCGAATGCCGGCGACGGCTCAATGGAGGCGAAGCCGAAGACGGACACCGTGCCGCCGATCAGCAATGAGGCAGCAGAAGATCGCCAGAGGACATTTGCCTTCATGCCCGCGTCCAATTCCATCGCATCGGCCGCCCTCCGCTCTGACCCCTGACAGTGTCCGTCCGAGGTCCCGGCCGCCGGCGGGAACACCCCCCGGGGCCAATGCTCGGCGGTCGCATTCGCCTCGACGCAACCGGTGACACGGTGCTTGGGGAATTGGCCATTACCCGAACGGATAGAGGCGGCCGAAAGCATGTCCAAGGTCCCGCTGCCTGTAGCTTTTCGGTCGTATCTGTGGCACCTTAGCAACAACGGATTTCCGTTATTTTTCAATGGACTAATGTAGCGGTGGCGTAAGCGTGGCTGACGAACTTCTAAAGGACGAAATCATCGCGCTTTATGCCGCCGAGCCGGATTTGGCCGAGCTGCCGGCCGTGCTGTTCGGCAGCGTCGCCCGGTTGATCGGCGCGGATGTCGTCTCCTATGCCGAACACCATCACCGAAGCCGCGAATTCCGCAGCCTGCTTTCGGTGGACGACGATCCGCAAAACCGTGCTCGCGCGGTCGAGGCGTTCGCCCGCCACATGCTCAGCCATCCGTTCTGGCAGTACGATCCGGCTTTCTATGGCGAGCGGGCGCTGCGCGAATCCGACTTCTTCAGCGACGAGGAGTTCTTCGGTCTGCCGATGGCGAAGGAAGCGTTCCTGCCATCGGGCGCACACCGCATGATGGCCGTGGTGATGGAGCATGAGGGCTATTCGCTTCTGATCGTCGGCCATCGCGTCGTCGGCCGGCCGCCCTTCAGCGACGAGGAGCGTGACCGGCTGCAGGCTTATCGCCCGCATATATTGCGCAGCTACCGGCAGGCGCAGCAGCGCACCCTGGCCAGGGTCAAGCCTGCGGAGCGGTTGGGGCTCGCTTTTCCCAGCCTCACCGCGCGCCAGCTCGAAGTCGCGTCCGGCCTCATCGAAGGCCGCTCCTACGAGGAAATCGCCTCCGCGCTCGGCATCGGCGTCGATGCCGTCAAGGCGCATGTCAAGGCGATCTACCGCACGATCGGATCGAGCAACGGCCGCGTCGCGGCAACGATCGCGCACACGGTGCTGCCTTTCGCCGTCATGCCGCCCTTGTGGAAGGTCGGCAGCGGCGCCTGGGGCGGGTCCGCGCAGCAGCGATCGTCAAGGTGAAGACGCCGCCGGAATGGCGGCTCACGGCTGCCCGTTGCCCGACAGGATCTGCGCCGCGCCCCTCACGGCCACGCGAAAAGCCTCGTCGAAGCTGACGCCGCGCGCTTGCCATTGATAGGTCTTGCCGCGATCGGCCAGCCGCCAGTCGGCGATCCAGCCGAGTTCCTTGTCGCTCCACACGATGCTGCCGGCAAGCGCCCGGGCCGCCCCCGCATTTTTCGCGAGCCGGTCGAGCCTTGCCATATCCGCCGCGGAGAGCGCCTTCTCGTCCAGCCCGGCAAGCTGCCTGGCTTTTGGAAAGGTGACGCGCATCAGCAGCGGACCGGTGGCGTTGGTGAAGGATTCGCGCATCGTTTGGCCGCGATCCTCGTCGGCCGTCAGCACGAAATGCCTCGCGCCCTGCTCGGTCGTGAGGAAGACGGCGAGCGCCTGCCGCTCGCCGTGCCAGGGCCTGCTGCCGAGTTGCGCCAAAAGCTTGTCGACCACCGCGGGCTTGTAGAGGCACGTCAGGTCGTGCGGCCTGTCATGGGTGCCTTGCTCGTCATGGATCGGAATGCCTTCCAGCCGGTCGTGGTAGCGGAAGGATTGGACGAAGTCGGCTGCCTTGTCGCGCAGTGCCAGCATTTCCGATTTCTGCGTCAGCCGCTGGTCGCCGGAAACCCTGACCAGCACCTTCTCCAGGCAATCCTTGAAGCCGATCTGGCGGTTCGGCTCGCCTGTACCGGTGACGATGGTCTGTGCCTGGTAGAGATCCGCCGGCGTTGCGGCAAAGCCGGAGGGAGCTCCGAGCCATAGGAGGCATGTAAATCCGGCCGCGAAACGAGAAAATCCAGGCATGTCGATTTGCTCGCAAGTCTGTCGGGCCGCGCGGACGCAGCCATTTGCCGGTTACCTAACACCTGGCGCGGCTGGTCGCCAGCGCGGCGATCCCGCCATTGACGCATCCCTATGCCGCCTTTAGCACTTCAATCCCCCTGGAAGGGCGGAGAGAAGGATTCTCTGGTGATGGATTTTGGCGGAGGCGACGAGATTCGCTTCGAGCGTTTGGGCAAGGCGGGTGTCGTCACGCTGACGCGGCCGCAGGCGCTCAATGCCGTCACCCACCGTATGGTCAAGGCGCTCGGCAGGGCGCTCGACGCCTGGGAGGGCGATGCCGGCGTCGCCGCCGTCGTCGTCAGGGCCGAGGGCAGGGCGTTCTCCGCCGGCGGCGATATCCTGCACATCTACGAGGCCGGCCGCGCCGGCAAGCCGCCGGTCGATTTCTTCGCCGACGAATACCGGCTCAACGCCCGCATAGCGCGCTTCAAGAAGCCCTATGTCGCGCTGATCGACGGCATCGTCATGGGCGGCGGCGTCGGCATTTCCTTCCACGGCTCGCACCGCGTGCTGACCGAGAACGCGCAGTTCGCCATGCCCGAGGTCGGCATCGGCTTCTTCCCCGATGTCGGCGCCAGCCACTTGCTGCCGGATCTCGGCGGCAGCTTCGGCATGTATCTGGGGCTGACGGGAAACCGCATCCGCTTTGGCGATGCGCTGTGGTCGGGCCTCGCCACGCACACGATCAAGGCCGAGGACCAGGCCGGCCTGCTCGACGAACTCGCGACAAGCGGCGATCCGAACGCGGAGCTGCGCGATTTCTTCACCCCGGCGAAGCGCGAGACCGAGCGACAGGATCTGGATTCGATCGCGCGCCACTTCTCGCAAGCCTCGCTCGCCGGCATCATCGCCAGCCTTGAGGAGGCTGCCGCCACCGATGCCTTCGCCGCCAAGACCCTGGCGACGATCAGGACGCGCTCGCCGACCAGCCTCAACGTCGCCTGGCGCGAGATCAGCGCCGGGGTGACGCTGTCGATGGACGAGTGCATGAAGATGGAGTTTCGAATCCTCAACCGGATGCTTGCTGGCCACGATTTCTACGAAGGCATCCGGGCCGCCATCATCGACAAGGGCTCGAAGCCTGAGTGGCGGCCAGCCAGCTTCGAAGCGGTGAGGGCAGCCGATATCGACGCCTATTTCGCGCCGCTCGAGGCTGCGGAGCTCGAGCTATGAGCGAGGTAACCTCCAGGCGCGTGGTGCTGCAGCCCTCGACCACCGAGATCATCTTCGCCTGGTTCCAGCGCGTGATTGCCGGCTATTGCCTGCTCTTCGGCATCCTCTACTGGATCCGGCTGATCGGCATCTATCCGGGCGAGCTATGGCGCTTCGACCTGATGCCGGTGCACTGGCAGGTGGCCGCGGCCACGCTTGCCGTCTTCTTTCCCTTCGCCGCCGCGGGCCTCTGGATGCTCGCCTCCTGGGGACCGGTGATCTGGTTCATCTGCGCGGCGACCGAGACCGTCATGTATGCCGGCTTTCCCGACCTCTTCGGCCACAGGCTGCTGATCGTCGTCTCGCATGCCTGTGTCGCGCTGCTCTATATCGTCTTCCGGGTGATCATATGGCTGCAGAAGCGCCAGCTCCGGCAGTAATGCATGTCGCTCGAAAGTGGGCACCGGTTTCGGGAGAACGATATGCATCAAAGCAAATGCATGTCGCCCGAAAGTGGGCAGCGCCTTAGGTTGCCGAACGGCTCGGGGAACCTAGGTGCGGGGTCGGCGGTTTGCCCTAAAACCGTTGGCTAAATCTTTAGGTTAATTGTTCTTGCTCGTGTGACCGTTCGTTAAGCCTCTTTCGAAACCTCTTACCGGTAAGCTCTTGTTAGCCCTGGCGTTTAAGTCGAATTTTATGAGTATTCGATAGTGTCGCGATCAAGGTGAAGAACAAAAAATCACCGGGCGACAAACGAGAGGCAAAGACAATGATCAATTCGCGTCCGGCGGCGAAGACCGCCAACGTATCCGACGATCGCCGCGAGGCGATCCGTTCGCTGTACATGGAATCGCTGCAGCTGGTGGAGCGTCTGCATCGCCGTCTGCTTGACGTGATCAAGGACGAGTTCGACCGCAACGGCCGCTCCGACATCAACGCCATCCAGGCGCTACTGCTGTTCAACATCGGCAATTCGGAGCTGACCGCCGGCGAGCTGCGCTCGCGTGGTTATTATCTCGGCTCGAACGTCTCCTACAATCTGAAGAAGCTGGTCGACCTCGGCTTCATCAACCACCAGCGCTCGCGCATCGACCGCCGCTCGGTGCGCGTCTCGCTGACGCCGAAGGGCAACGAGGTGGCCGACGTCGTAGCCGGGCTCTATGAGCGCCATGTCGGCTCGATCGAGGCGGTCGGCGGCATCAACACCGACGAGTTCAAGCAAATGAACCGCGCGCTCCAGCGTCTCGACCGCTTCTGGAACGACACGATCGCTTATCGGATGTAAGCGCGTTCAAACCTGAGACATCGAAGCCGCGCCGAAGAAGCGCGGTCCCCCGGGGAAGAATATGGGACGGCGCCGAAACGCGCCGGTCCTTTCCTGTCACCAAGGGAATTCCAGCCTTGCCCAGAAGTCGTGCGTACCGGCTATGGTGCCCTGCAAGGGAAGCAACCGACTAAAAGCATGTCTCCCGAAAGTGGGAACCGGTTTCGGGATAAAGACATGCGTAAAATCAAAAACCTAAAGCGCATGGAGCGAATCTGAAAGATCGTGACGCGCTTTAGGGCCAGTGCAGAAAAGCATCGCTCCCATCTTTCGTCGTCTCGTCGAAGGCAAATCGCGGGTCAAGGCCACGTTGCCGCCATAATCACGGTGAAAGCGAGAATGCGGGTGACGCTGCGGGCCTGTGCCCTGCGCCTCCTGGAACCTGCCTCGAGGCTGTGCGTTTCCGGCAGCCGGGCGATGCGGGACATGGTTGGCTAATTGTTAAGATTGCCGACCCTAGAGTGCGGGCAACCCGCCAGTAGAGCAAAACTGAGCGAGATCGAATACAGCTAGAATGTCTGGAACGTCCATGAGAACCAGCCGCCGTTTCTTCCTTACCGGAGCCTCTGCGCTCGCCGCCGCCGTTGTCGCCGGCCATGCCAGCGCGCAGGATGTGGTCGGGGATATCCTCAAATCCTCGGCCCGCGGCAATTGGGACGATCAGTTCGACGCCCGCGCCAACAATACGAACAAGGTCGCTTCGACGCTGCCGATCTTCAGCCAGCAGACCGTCGCCTTCACCGAGCAGGCGGTGGCGCAGTACCAGAACATCGTCGGCCAGGGCGGCTGGGAGCAGGTTCCGGCGACCAAGAAATTGCAGCTCGGCGTCGACGACCCTGATGTCGTGCCGTTGCGCAAGCGGCTGATGATCTCGGGCGACCTGCCGCAGAGCGCCGGCATTTCGACGGCCTTCGATTCCTACGTCGATTCCGCGGTCAAGCGCT
Source organism: Mesorhizobium sp. WSM4906 (assembly GCF_029674625.1). Taxonomy (NCBI): domain Bacteria; kingdom Pseudomonadati; phylum Pseudomonadota; class Alphaproteobacteria; order Hyphomicrobiales; family Phyllobacteriaceae; genus Mesorhizobium; species Mesorhizobium sp. WSM4906. The sequence goes on along the minus strand of NZ_CP121355.1, from coordinate 4,610,090 downwards.
TCCAGCTTCGCCATGGCCTGCCGGCCGACGGCGCGATGGGCAAATACACCTATGCGGCGATGAACGTCTCGGCGCAGATCCGGCTCGGCCAGCTGCAGACCAATCTGCAGCGCCTGAAGGAAAAGGCCGGCACGCTGGGCAGCCGCTATGTGCTGGTCGACATTCCGGCGGCGCAGATCGAAGCCGTGGAGAACGACCGCGTCGTGCTTCGCCACACCGCGATCGTCGGCAAGATCGACCGCCAGACGCCGATCGTGAATTCCAAGATCAACGAGATCATCGTCAATCCTTACTGGAACGCGCCGGTCTCGATCGTGCGCAAGGACATCATTCCGCTGATGCGGAAGGATCCCAATTATCTCAAGGACAGCCACATCCGCCTGTTCGCGCCGGACGGCAGCGAGGTCGATCCGATGACCATCGACTGGTCGACGGACGATGCCGCCAAGTACCGCTTCCGCCAGGATCCCGGCGCCGGCAACGCCATGGCCTCGGTCAAGATCAATTTCCCGAGCCCGGACGGCGTCTACATGCACGACACGCCGCAGCAGAGCCTGTTCGGCAAGCTGATGCGCTTCGACTCTTCGGGCTGCGTGCGCGTCCAGAACGTGCGCGACCTCGTCACCTGGATCCTGCGCGACACGCCCGGCTGGGACCGCCAGCATTTCGAGGCGGCGATCAAGACCGGCGAGAACACCCCGGTGCAGGTCGTCAATCCGGTGCCGGTCCATTTCCTTTACCTGTCGGCATGGTCGACCGGGCCTGGCGTCGTCCAGTTCCGCGACGACATCTACGGCCTCGACGGCAACAGCGAGCTGCAGATTACGTCTGCACTGTAAACAACTGATATTTCGAACAAAAGGCCGCTCCTGGAGCGGCCTTTTTTGTCGTCAGGCACGGGGGACTGGACTGTAACCGCGGCACCTGTCAGCGGGAAGATCAGCCAGTTGAGGCCGCCTGTCTGGACGCAGCGCCGGCAATTGCGCATGGTCGGCCGGAGAGCCGGAATCGCACCATGGAAGTCGCCATTTTCATTCTCGTCGTGCTCGCTTTCGTGGCGCTTTCGGGGGCGCTGGTGCGGCTGGTGCGCGTGCCTCTGCCAGTGCTGCAGATCGCCATCGGCGCAGCCCTTGCCTGGCCGGCGGGCGGCCTGCATGTCGAGATCGATCCGGAACTCTTCCTGCTGGTGTTCATCCCGCCGCTTCTGTTCGGCGACGCTTTCGCCGCGCCGAAGCGGGAGCTGATCGAGCTGCGCGGGCCGATCCTCGATCTCGCGATCGGACTGGTCTTCTTCACCATCGTCGGCTTCGGCTACGCGCTCCACTGGCTGGTGCCGAGCATCCCGCTGACGGTCGCCTTCGCTTTGGCCGCCGTGCTGTCGCCGACCGATGCGGTCGCGGTGTCGTCGATTGTCGACCGCAATGTCGTTCCGGCCCGGCTGATGCACATATTGGAAGGCGAATCCCTGCTCAACGATGCGTCCGGCCTGGTCATGTTCCGCTTCGCCGTTGCGGCCGCGCTGACCGGCAGCTTCTCTTTCGCCGACGCGTCGCTGAGTTTCCTCTATGCCGTGGCAGCCGGCATCCTTGCCGGCATCGGCGCGCTGTTCATCGCCGCCAAGGCGCTGCAAGTGCTCGGCCGCATCGGCGGCACACCGGCGGAGGCGCAGGTGTTGGTCATGATCCTGTTGCCCTTCGTCGCCTATCTCATCGCCGAGCATGTCGGCGCCTCCGGCATCCTGGCCGCGGTCACCGCCGGTCTGCTCACCGGAACCTCGGGCATTTTCCGCCATCTGTCGGTCTCGGCGCGCATCCAGGCGATGTCGCTATGGTCGACGCTGGCGTTTATCTTCAACGGCGCTCTCTTCATCCTGCTCGGCCTTCAGCTTCCCGACATCATCCGCAGGGTTCCGCCCGAGCTCACCAGCCGGCACTGGCTGTTCGAGCCGGCGCTGACCGTGCTCATTTTGACGCTCTGCCTGATCGGCCTGCGCTTCCTCTGGATCTGGATCGGCGACATCGCGTCGGTGATCGCCGCGCGGTTCGGCAAGCGCAAGGCGGAACCCTTTGGTTTCCATGTCAGGCTTGCCGGATCGGTGGCCGGCGTGCGTGGCGCGATCACGCTGGCAGGTATTCTGTCGCTGCCGCTCGCGCTGCAGGATGGCTCGCCCTTTCCGGCGCGAGACGTGGTGATCTTTCTCGCAGCCGGCGTCATCATCTGCTCGCTGGTGATCGCCAGCCTTGCCCTGCCGAGGATCGCGCGCGGGCTGGTGGAGCCGGGCGAGGATCCGGGCGCGGCCGAAGAACGCCGGGCTCGTGTAGGCGCGGCCAACGCGGCCATCGCCACGATCGAGAGTCTCGCCGGTGAAGGCGGCGAGGAAGGCGAAGCGGCCGAAGCCCGGCTTGCGGTCGCCGACAGCATCGTTGCCGGCTACCGGCGCCGCATCGCGGCCTCCGACGAAGCCGATGAGGCGCGTGCCGACGCGCGCGAAGCAGGGCGGCTGGAGCTCGAGCTTAGGCACGCCGGCATCGAGGCGGAGCGCGCTGCCGTGCGCGCCATGTTCCGCAGCCGCGAGATCAACGACCACACGATGCGCGCGCTGCTTTCCGAGATCACGCTGACCGAGGCCCTGCTCAAGAGCCGACGGGACAGGAAATAACGGTTCAGCCGATTGGCTTGGCGCAATCCGGCTAGCAAATTTCGCGCCGCAAACGTGGCGGGCTCGAAACAACTGTGTTAATGGCGCGGCGACCTCGCAGACCTCCGGCCCCAAGGGAAAGCAAGCCATGTCAGACGCCGCGGTAGCCTCCAGCAAATTCGAATCCTTCTTCGAGACCACGCTTGCCGATGCCGATCCGGAAATCTTCGGCGCCATCCGCAACGAGCTCGGCCGTCAGCGCCATGAGATCGAGCTGATCGCCTCGGAAAACATCGTTTCCAGAGCCGTTCTCGAAGCGCAGGGCTCGATCATGACCAACAAATATGCCGAGGGCTATCCGGGCAAGCGCTACTATGGCGGCTGCCAGTTCGTCGACGTGGCCGAGGAACTGGCCATAGAGCGCGCCAAGAAGCTCTTCGGCTGCAACTTCGCCAACGTCCAGCCGAACTCGGGCAGCCAGATGAACCAGGCCGTGTTCCTGGCGCTGCTGCAGCCCGGCGATACCTTCATGGGCCTCGACTTGAATTCCGGCGGCCATCTCACCCACGGCTCGCCGGTCAATATGAGCGGCAAGTGGTTCAAGGTCGTCTCCTACGGTGTGCGCAAGGACGACCATCTGCTCGACATGGACGCGATCGAGAAGACCGCGCATGAGACCAAGCCGAAGCTGATCCTGGCCGGCGGCACCGCCTATTCCCGCATCTGGGACTGGAAGCGTTTCCGCGAGATCGCCGATTCGATCGGTGCCTATCTGATGGTCGACATGGCCCACATCGCCGGCCTCGTCGCCGGCGGCATGCACCCGTCGCCGCTGCCCCATGCCCATGTCGTGACCACGACGACACACAAGTCGCTGCGCGGCCCGCGCGGCGGCATGATCCTGTGCAACGACGAGGAGATCGCCAAGAAGATGAACTCGGCGGTCTTCCCGGGCCTGCAGGGCGGTCCGCTGATGCATGTCATCGCCGCCAAGGCGGTGGCGCTCGGCGAGGCGCTCAAGCCGAGCTTCAAGGCCTACGCCGAAAGCATCGTCGCCAATGCCAAGGCGCTGGCTTCGAGCCTTCAGGAAACCGGCCTCGATATCGTCTCGGGCGGCACCGACAACCATCTGATGCTGGTCGACCTGCGCCCGAAGAACGCCACCGGCAAGCGCGCCGAGGCGGCTCTCGGCCGCGCCAACATCACCTGCAACAAGAACGGCATCCCGTTCGACCCGGAAAAGCCCTTCGTCACCTCCGGTGTCCGTCTGGGCACGCCGGCCGGCACGACGCGCGGCTTCGGCCAGGCCGAATTCCGCGAGATCGGCAAGCTGATCGCCGAGGTGCTGGACGGGCTGAAGGTGGCGAATTCCGACGAGGGCAACGCGGCGGTCGAGGCTGCGGTCAAGGCCAAGGTCACGGCGTTGACGGATCGGTTCCCGCTCTACCCCTATCTCGGTTGACCCCCTTGCTTGGTTGACCACGCGCTTCGCGTCATCTTTTATCCTGCGCTAGGCGCCGCCTTGATCGGGCGGCGCCGCTTACTGGAGACTTGATGATGCGCAATTTCCATCCTGCCACCCTGGCCCTGTTCAGCTCGCTGGCCGCTTTCGCTGTATCCGGCGTGGCTGCCCAAGAGCAGACGCAGCCGAGCGCCGACATGCCGGCCACCACGACCTTCGGCAGATGGACCACGATCATCGATACGCTCGATACCGGGCAGGACGCGCACAAGACCTGCGCCGCCTCGACGGCCTTCGTCGACGGCAACGGCAATGCCGGCACGCTGACGCTGTCGATCTCGACCGGTGACGCGTTGCCGCCCGATGCCTACCCCGCCGTCATGATCACCGTCGACAACAAGGATCTGCCGACCGGCAAGAACATCGCGGCGACCTTCGGCGATCCCGGCGTCAAGGTTTCGGCGACGGTTTCCTCCGCCGATGCCGTCAACGGCCGCCCGAGCTGGATGGTCGACAACAAGGCCAAGACCAGCCTGGCGCTGTTACGCGCCATGCGCAAAGTCACCTCGCTCGACATCGCCTTCGGTAAGCAGGCTGTTGTCAGCATTCCGATGGATGGGTTCACCAAGGCCTATCGCAATCTCGGCACCTCCTGCGGCTTCGCGACCAAGGACGTTGCGCCCTGACACCGACCGGGCGGTCGGGGCGGGCGCTGGCAATCTTGCTCGCGCCTCGCTATCTCTGAGGCACAAAAGGCTCTAATCCTTTCGCCACAGAATCGCGAACCCAAGGCTCTCCATGCGCTGCCCCTATTGTCAGTCCGAAGATACGCAGGTGAAGGATTCGCGTCCCGCCGAAGACGGCGCGGCGATCCGCAGGCGCCGCGTCTGCCCGGATTGCGGCGGCCGCTTCACCACCTTCGAGCGTGTGCAACTACGCGACCTCGTCGTCATCAAGAAGTCCGGCCGCAAGGTGCCGTTCGACCGCGACAAGCTTTTGCGCTCGGTCGAGATCGCGGTGCGCAAGCGCAATGTCGATCCCGAGCGCATCGACCGCGCGGTGACCGGTATCGTGCGGCAGCTCGAAAGCTCGGGCGAAACGGAAGTGGCTTCGGGCGAGGTCGGTCGCCTGGTCATGGAGGCGCTGAAGTCGCTCGACGATGTCGCCTATGTCCGCTTCGCCTCGGTCTACCGCAATTTCCGTGAGGCCAAGGATTTTCACGAGCTGCTGGGCGAGCTGAAGGGCGACGAGGAGAAGACCGAAGAGGACGCCGGCTGATCATGGCGGAATCCCGATTGAGCGAGGCCGAACAGGCGGCCCTTGATCGCCGTTTCATGGCCGCGGCCATCCGGCTGTCGCGCCGCAACGCCGGCCGCACCTCGACCAATCCTTCCGTCGGTACGATCATCGTGCGCGACGACGGCGCCGGTCCGATGATCGTCGGCACGGGCGTCACCGCCATCGGCGGCCGGCCGCATGCCGAGACCGAGGCGCTGACCGAGGCCGGCGAGCTCGCGCGAGGTGCTACGGCTTATGTCACCTTGGAGCCTTGCGCCCATCATGGTCGCACGCCGCCTTGCGCCAACGCGCTGGTCAATGCCGGCATTGCGCGCGTCGTCGGCGCGGCAAGCGATCCCGATCCGCGCGTCTCCGGCAAGGGCTACGCCATCCTGCGCGCCGCCCGCGTCGAAGTGGTGGAGAAGGTGCTGGCCACCGAAGCCGCGGAGCAGATGGCCGGCTATTTGATTCGATCTTTGAAAAAACGCCCGGAAGTTATCCTGAAGCTTGCGCTTTCCAGCGACGGCAAGATCGGCAGGAGAGGCGCCGGCCAGGTCGCGATAACTGGCGAGATCGCCAGGCGCGAAGTCTATCTGATGCGCGCCGAGGCCGACGCCATCCTGGTTGGCATCGGCACTGCCCTCGAGGACGACCCGGCGCTGACCGTGCGGCTGCCCGGCCTGGAGAACCGCTCGCCGGCGCGCATCATCCTCGATCGCCAGATCCGGTTGCCGGAGGCGTCCAAGCTTGTTTCCGGCGTTGACCGTGTTCCGCTCTATGTCGCCGCGTGCCCCGAGGCAGATCCGCATCGGCGGACCGCGCTCGAACGTGTAGGCGTGCACTTCATCGGCACGGAAACGTATGAGAGCGAAGTGGCCCTGCCGGAACTGCTGGAGGATCTGGCGGCGCTCGGCATGGCAAGCGTGCTGGTCGAGGGCGGCGCCAAGGTGGCTAGAGCCTTCCTGGAGGAAGAGCTGGTTGACCGCATCGTCCTGTTCCAAGGCCCGGAAGCGATCGGCGAGGACGGCATTGCATCGCCCATCGACGCCGACCATATCCCGGCAGGGTTCCGCGAGTTGCGTCAGATGCGCTTCGGCGAGGACAGCTACGCCGAGTGGATAAGGGATTTGTGATGTTTACCGGGATCGTTACCGATGTGGGCACCGTCGCGACGGCAAAGCCTCTGAGCGAAGGCGTCGGCCTGCGCATTGACACGGCCTACGACCCCGAAACCATTGCGATCGGCGCCTCGATTTCCTGCGGCGGCGTCTGCCTGACGGTCACCGCGTTGCCCGAGCATGGCTCGAACGCCCGCTGGTTCGAGGTCGAGGCTTGGGAGGAAGCGCTGCGGCTGACCACGGCGTCGAGCTGGAAATCCGGCACCAGGATCAATCTCGAACGGGCGCTGAAGATCGGCGACGAGCTCGGCGGTCATATCGTCTCCGGCCATGTCGACGGCACCGCCGAGATCGTCGAGCGCAAGGAGGAGGGCGATGCCGTGCGCTTCACGCTGGAAGCGCCGCGGCATCTGGCAAAATTCATCGCGCCGAAGGGCTCGGTCGCGCTCGACGGCACCTCGCTCACCGTCAACAATGTCGAAGGGACCCGCTTCGACGTGCTTCTGATCCAGCATTCGCTGAGCGTCACCACCTGGGGCGAGCGTCAGGCCGGCGACCGCGTCAACCTCGAGATCGATACGATGGCCCGCTACGCGGCGCGCCTGGCGGAGGCAGCTAAGGAGGGGCTGTGAGCAGGGCTTGAAGCTGCCGGCTGTTGGCCGTACATTGTTTTCAGGAGATATGACGATGACGGCACATACCCATCCACCTCGCAGTCGCGCCCGTGGCGAACGTCTGGAGGCACGCATCACGACGGATCAGAAGAGCCTGATCGAACATGCTGCGGCGCTTCAGGGTCGCACCGTGACGGATTTCGTGCTGACCAGCGTCCAGGAAGCTGCGCGCCGGACCATCGAGGAGCACCAGCGGCTCGATCTGTCTGTTCGCGACAGCAGGGCCTTCGTGGATGCCCTCATCAATCCGAAGCCGGTGAACGATCGTCTGCGCGATACGGTGCGTCGGTATCGCCAAGCCACTGCCACCTGAGGTGACGGGCTCGACCGAGGGTTCCTTACGAGTTGAGGTGCTTGGCCCGCAGCACGACAGGACCTTGTTCGAGAGCGGCGCAGAACCGCTAGATCGGTATCTCCGGATGCAGGCGGGGCAAGACGCCCGCAAGAACATTGCAGCGCCGTTCGTGCTGGTCATGCCGGATGGAGCTATCGCCGGCTATTACACGCTTTCATCCACCGCGGTGAATGTCGGCGAATGGCCTGCCCAGATTGTCAGCAAGCTGCCGCGTTATCCGCTCATCCCAGCGACGCTGCTCGGTCGCTTGGCCGTCGATCGACGGCTACAGGGCCGGGGTTACGGCCGATACCTCCTTGCCGATGCCTTGCTTCGGTCGCTCAGCAGCGAGATTGCCTCGTTCGCCGTCATTGTCGATGCAAAGGACGAGAACGCGCGGCTCTTCTACGAACGCGAGAGTTTTCTACCATTTCCGGATCAGCCAATGAAGCTGTTTCGGCCAATGGCCGATATCGCGGAGTTGTTCAAATGAGGAGGGGAGGTCAATGGAGCGTGAGAATTCCAAATGGCAAGAGCGGCTGACGCGCGAAGCAATGGCCGATGTAGATGCCGGCCGCGTGGTGGACCACGGAGCTGTTCTCGCCTGGGCTGAAAGCCTCGGTACTGGCCATCCGCTCCCGGCGCCTTACCCAAAGATGCGATAGGCAAGCCGTCACCACTGCCAATCTTGTGCTTGCGATCAATCCGGCTTCGGCCTAAGTCACCGGCAACCCCCCGGAGACTTTTATGGCTGGCATATCCGAACACGGCAAAGCGTTCATTCGTCCGAAGGCGAAGGCGCATCTGCTCATTGTAGAGGCGCGCTTTCACGACGACCTCGCCGACGCGCTGCTCGAAGGCGCGACCAGCGCGCTGGACGAAGCCGGCGCCACCTATGATGTCGTCACCGTTCCCGGCTCGCTCGAAATACCGGCCGTGATCACCTTCGCGCTGGACGGCGCCGGCGAAGGTGGGACGCACTATGACGGCTTCGTCGCGCTCGGCACGATCATCCGTGGCGACACCTATCATTTCGACATCGTCGCCAATGAATCGAGCCGTGCGCTGATGGACCTTTCCGTGCAGGAAGCGATCGCGATCGGCAACGGCATTCTGACCACCGAGAACGATGCGCAGGCATGGACGCGCGCCAAGCGCACGGAGGGCGACAAGGGCGGGTTCGCGGCGCGCGCGGCGCTGACCATGATCGCGCTCAAAGAGAAATTCGGAGCCCAATCGTGAGCGATCCTGCCTCCACCGGTGCGGTGCGCCAAGCCAACAAGCGGGGTGCCGCCCGTCTTGCCGCCGTCCAGGCGCTCTACCAGATGGATGTGGCCGGCAGCGGCGTTTTCGAGATCACCGCCGAATACGAGGCCTTCCGCCTGGGCAAGGAAGTCGACGGCGCGCTCTATCGCGAGGCCGACGCGCAGTGGTTCCGCGCCATCCTGACCGGCGTCGTCGAGAACCAGAAGACCATCGACCCGGTCATCCGACAGGCGCTGACCGAAGACTGGCCGCTCTCGCGGCTGGATTCGACGCTGCGCGCCATCCTGCGCGCCGGCGTCTATGAATTGATGAAGCGCGAGGACGTGCCGGTGGCCGTGATCGTCTCTGAATATGTCGACATCGCCAAGGCCTTCTATGAGGAAGATGAGCCGAAGCTGGTCAACGCCGTTCTCGACCGTGTCTCGCGCCGGGTGCGTGGCGAGGGTCGCGGCAAGGACGCATCGTGACCGCCACGGCAGTTGTCGCCAGGCCCGGTAGGGAAGCGCGCCGCACGGCAGTGCTCCTGGCGGCTGCCCAGGCGATCGTCGGCTCCGCCGCGCCGATCGCCATTTCGCTCGGGGCGCTTGCCGGCCATTATCTGCTCGGGCCCGACAAATCGCTGGCGACGGCGCCTGTCACCGGCTTCAATCTCGGGGTGGCGCTCGGCGCGCTGCCGGCAGCCGCGATCATCCGCCGGCTAGGCCACCGCGGCGGCTTCATGGCCGGCACCGTCGTCACGGCGCTCGGCGGCCTGATCGCGACGCTTGCGCTCTTCCAGGCGAGCTTCTGGCTCTTTGCCTTCGGTCTCGGCGTGATCGGCGTCGGCGGTGCCTTCGTCCAGCAGTTCCGCTTTGCCGCCGCCGACAACGCATCGCCTGAATTCAAGGCGCGTGCCATTTCCTTCGTGCTGGCGGGCGGCATCGTCACCGCCATTCTCGGGCCGCAGATCGTCATCTACACCCGTGAGCTTCTGGCTCCGGTGATGTTTGCCGGATCCTTCGCCTCCATCCTCGTACTGGCGGCAGTCGGCGCGGTTGTCCTGTCCTTCCTGCATATGTCGATGCCGGCGGGCAGGGTCGCGACAACCGAGCAAAGCGACGCTCGGCCACTGGTCGAGATCGCCATCCAGCCACGCTTCGTCGCGGCGCTGTTCTGCGCCGTCGGCAGCTACGCGCTGATGAGCTTCGTCATGACCGGCGCGCCGCTCGCCATGGTCGGCTGCGGGCTCTCGACCGACGATGCGACGCTCGGCATTTCCTGGCATGTCATGGCGATGTTCGGGCCGAGTTTCTTCACCGGTTCGCTGATCCACCGCTTCGGCGCCGAGCGCATCGTCGCCATCGGGCTGGTCCTGCTCATCGGTTGCGGGGCGGTGGCGCTTTCCGGCCTCGCGCTCTGGCAGTTCTGGACCGCGCTTATCCTGCTCGGCCTCGGCTGGAATTTCAGCTTCATCGGCGCGACCGCCATGGTCGCGGCCTGCTACCGGCCGTCCGAAAAGGGCAAGGTGCAGGGCTTCCACGATTTCGTCCTGTTCGGTTCGGTCGCCTTCGCGTCGCTGATGTCGGGCGCGATCTACAACGCCTGGGGTTGGACGATGTTGAACTGGGTCGTGTTCCCGGTTGTCGCGCTCTGCTTCGTCGCGCTGGGCGCCTTGAAGCTGCCGGGCTTGCGCAGAGCCAACTGACATTACGCTGTCTGGACATGGCGCGGCGCGGCATTCGCGCCGGGAACAAAATTATTGCGTGCATCCCGCTAGTTATGAAACCGTGTACCCCGACGGCGCGTTAAAGCCATGCTCATATGCGGCCACCGACCCATCGGTTCACAACAAGGGATTTTCACATGTTTTCAATCAGAAAGCTCGCCGTAGCAGCGATCGCGCTCGGCATCACCTCGGCTTCGGCTTACGCGCAGGTGGTGGTTTCCTCGAAGATCGACACCGAGGGCGGTGTGCTCGGCAACGTCATCCAGCTGGTTTTGAACGCCAACAACATCAAGACCACCGATCGCATCCAGCTTGGCGCCACGCCCGTGGTGCGCAAGGCGATCACCGCCGGCGAGATCGACATTTATCCCGAATATACCGGCAACGCCGCCTTCTTCTTTCAGAAGGCGGACGATCCGGTTTGGAAGGATGCCGCCAAGGCCTACGAGACCGCCAAGAAGCTCGACTATGACGCCAACAAGATCGTCTGGCTGTCGCCGTCGCCAGCCAACAACACCTGGGCGATTGCATTGCGCAAGGAGGTCGCCGACGAGAACAAGCTCACCACCCTGTCGGACTTCGGCAAGTATGTCTCCGGCGGCGGCAAGGTCGTTCTTGCTGCCTCGGCCGAGTTCGTCAACTCGGCGGCGGCCCTGCCGGCATTCCAGACCACTTACGGCTTCAAGCTGAAGCCGGACCAGTTGATCACGCTCTCCGGCGGCGACACGGCAGCGACCATTGCCGCGGCCGCCAACCAGACCAATGGCGCCAACGCCGCCATGGTCTATGGCACCGACGGCGGTATCCAGCCCTCGGGCCTCGTCGTGCTCGAAGACGACAAGAATGTGCAACCCGTCTATCAGCCGGCGCCGATCATCCGCGAGAAGGTGTTGAAGGAACATCCGGAAATCGAGTCGCTGCTGAAGCCGGTGTTCGCCAAGCTCGATCTCGCCACGCTGCAGCAGCTCAACGGCCGCGTCCAACTGGGTGGTGAGCCCGCGAAGGCGGTGGCGGAAGATTTCCTCAAGAAGAACGGGTTTCTGAAGTAGGCAGCTCTCGCGTTGATCGACGTTACGCCGTTGCGAGGCGCCCCCCTCTGTCCTGCCGGACATCTCCCCCACAAGGGGGGAGATCGGACCTCGCGCAGGCTTTCGCATATCTCCAGCAGTGCTTGGAGAGCGGCGGCGACGAAGCTGCCAATCTCCCCCCTTGTGGGGGAGATGTCCGGCAGGACAGAGGGGGGCGCGACGGAACGAGGCCTTTCTGATTTTGCCCCTCCAAATAGCCGCGCGGGCCGGTTATGATCCCCCGCTTCGACAAGCTCGGCGTGGTGATCGCCCTGATCGTCGCCTACGCCGCCTTCGCGGCACCCTTCGCCACCTTCCGCGCCAACCGCATCGTGCCCGGACAGGCGCGCTCGATCCTCGAAGCGCTGCCGTCCACGCTTGGCGTCCTGCTGCTGGCGATACTGCTCGTCGGCGGCATCGTCGCCCTGCTGAGGACGCCCCTCTTGCTAAGGCTGGCGGCCAGCGTCGTTGCGTTGGTCGCTCTTGCCGTCCTGATCGGCGTTGCCGGAGGTTTCCTGACGCCCGCCGGCAACACCTTCGCCCGCGTCGCGCCGGCCTCGGGCTTCTGGCTGCTGATCTTCGCCTTCACGCTGCTTCTGGCCGATGTGCTGACCCGGCTGAACCTCTCGCCATTGGCGCGCGTCGGCGTTCTTGCCGTCGCCGCGCTCGCCATCGGCGCGTTGCTCGTATCAGGAAGCTGGAACAGCCTTTCCATCCTCAAGGAATATGCCAGCCGCGCCGACAGTTTCTGGGCGGAAGGCTCCAAGCACATCACGCTGGCGCTCGGCTCGCTGGCAGCCGCGGTGGTCGCTGGAGTTCCGCTCGGCATCCTATGCCACCGCGTCGAGGCACTGCGGGCAGGGGTGCTGAACGTGCTCAACATCATCCAGACCATCCCGTCGATCGCGCTCTTTGGCCTGCTGATTGCGCCGCTCGGCTGGATCGCCGCGCATGTGCCGGGCGCCGCGGAGGCCGGCATCAGGGGCATCGGCACCGCGCCCGCTTTCGTTGCGCTGTTTCTGTACTCGCTGCTGCCGGTGGTAGCGAACACAGTGGTCGGCCTTGCCGGCGTGCCGCGCGCCGCCAACGATGCCGCCCGCGGCATGGGCATGACCGACCGCCAGCGCCTGTTCGATGTCGAGTTCCCGCTCGCCTTTCCGGTGATCCTGACCGGCATCCGCATCGTGCTGGTGCAGAACATCGGCCTTGCTACCATCGCTGCGCTGATCGGCGGCGGTGGCTTCGGCGTGTTCGTCTTCCAGGGCGTCGGCCAGACGGCGATGGACCTTGTGCTGCTCGGCGCCGTGCCCACCGTGGCGCTGGCCTTTGCTGCCGCGATCATCCTCGACGCGGTCATCGAAATGACCTCCACCAAGCGCAGGGCGGACCCCGCATGATCGAGATCGAAGGCATCACCAAGCGCTATAACGGAACTGCCGTTGTCGACGACGTCTCGATGGTCGTCGAGCCGCGCACCATCGCCGTGATCGTCGGCACCTCCGGCTCCGGCAAGACGACCCTGCTCAGGATGATCAACCGGCTGGTCGAGCCGAGTTCCGGAGTGATCAAGATCGACGGCGCCGACAATCGCTCCCTGCCCGGATACGAGCTGCGCCGCAGCATCGGCTACGCCATCCAGGGCCATGGCCTTTTCCCGCACCGGACAGTCGCGCAGAACATCGCCACGGTGCCGCTGCTGCTCGGTTGGGACAAGGAGCGCATCAACGCTCGCGTCGAAGAACTGATGACGCTCTACCAGCTAGACCCGCAGGCGTATGGTCCGCGCTATCCGCATGAGCTCTCCGGCGGCCAGCAGCAGCGCGTCGGCGTTGCGCGCGCGCTTGCCGCGGAACCCAATGTGCTTCTGATGGACGAGCCCTTCGGCGCGCTCGACCCGATCATCCGCACCAAGGCGCAGGAGGATCTCCTGGCGATCCAGAAGCGCTTCGGCACCACCATCGTCCTTGTCACCCATGACATGGAGGAGGCCGTGCATATGGGCGACAAGATCGCCGTCATGGATGCCGGCAAGGTGCTGCAATACGCCAAACCGGCGGAGATCCTGGCGAAGCCCGCAAATGGCTTCGTTGAAACCCTCGTCGGCTCCAGCGAACGGCCGTTCCGGCTCCTGTCGCTCGGCCGCGTGCGCGATGCCGTGGAGCCCGGCGGCGCCGAGGGCGAGGCGATTCCCGGCGACGCCAGCCAGCGCGATGCACTCGCCGAGCTTCTGTGGACGGGCCGTCCGGCGCTGCCGGTGAAAGGCGCCGACGGCAAGCCGCTCGGGCGCGTCACCGTTGAAGGACTGGTGAAACGCGCGAGGCCGGCATGAAGGCCTGGCCGCCTACGCTGCTGAGGCTGACGCTTCTTGTACTGCTGGTGGTTTTCATCGCCAGCCCGGTCTGGTTCGAGCCGCTGCTCCGGCCGCTGACCGAGAACGGCGCGCCAGCGATCTACAACCAGGGCAGCCTGCTGACGCTGACACTGCTGCATCTAAGGACCGTGCTCGTCGCCACGGTGGCCGCGACGATCGTCGCCGTCGCGCTCGCCATCCTGGTCACTCGGCCCGCCGGGGCGGAATTCCTGCCGCTGTCGCGCAGCCTGGTCAATATCGGCCAGACGTTTCCGCCCGTCGCGGTGCTGGCGCTTGCGGTGCCGGCGGTCGGTTTCGGCGAGAAGCCGACGCTGATCGCGCTCTTCCTCTACGGGCTGCTGCCGATCTTCGAGAACGCGCTGACCGCGCTCACCACCCTGCCGGGCAACGTCATGGAAGCGGCGCGCGGCGCCGGCATGACCGGCTGGCAAAGGCTGACGAAGGTCGAGCTCCCGCTCAGCGCTCCGGTGATCCTGGGCGGCATTCGGCTTTCCGTGGTCATCAGCCTCGCCACCGCGACCATCGGCTCGACCGTGGCTGCCAAGACGCTGGGCGAGGTGATCATCGCCGGCCTGATCTCGAACAATTTGGCCTTCGTGCTGCAGGGCGGCCTGATCGTCGCCGCGCTGGCGGTGCTGATCTATGACGGCCTGTCGGCAATCGAGCGCTACGCCGCGCGCCGGATGGGGCGGGAAGCGGAGTAGCCTATCGGCGATCGGCCGCGATCTCAGCCAGGGCTGAATTCCCTCGCGTCATTTCAATCGATCTAATTCGAAGGCTGGAGGGGAAAGGATGCGGCCATCTTCCACTTTCGGGCGAAAGCCGGGCAAAAACCGAACAATATCTTGACGTTCCGAGCCCTGTTTCGCATACACCGCAGCCAAGGGGTGGATTCCGTGCGCGGCCTTCATCCCCGTTCCAACGGCCCAGGGAGGGGTTCTTCTGGGCATCAATCGAGGAAAATCCGGCAATGACCATCATTACCGCCGTCATCGCCTGCGGCTTGCTGTCAGTTCTGTACGCCATCTGGGCGACACGTTCGGTCCTTGCGTCCGATCAGGGCAATCAGCGCATGCAGGAAATCTCCGCGGCCATCCGCGAAGGCGCCCAGGCCTATCTGGCGCGCCAATACACCACCATCGCCGTCGTCGGCATCGTCGTGCTTCTGCTCGCCTGGTGGCTGCTCTCCATCACTTCCGCGATCGGCTTCCTGATCGGCGCCGTGCTGTCGGGCGCTGCCGGCTTCATCGGCATGCATGTCTCGGTCCGCGCCAATGTGCGCACCGCGCAGGCCGCCTCCAACAGCCTCGCCGCCGGCCTCGACATCGCCTTCAAGTCCGGCGCCATCACCGGCCTGCTGGTGGCTGGCCTGGCGCTGCTCGGCGTCTCCATCTACTACGCCGTCCTGACCGGCCCCATGGGCCTGCAGCCGAACGACCGCGTCGTCATCGACTCGCTGGTCTCGCTCGGCTTCGGCGCGTCGCTGATCTCGATCTTCGCCCGTCTCGGCGGCGGCATCTTCACCAAGGGTGCCGATGTCGGCGGCGACCTCGTCGGCAAGGTCGAGGCAGGCATTCCGGAAGACGATCCGCGCAACCCGGCCACCATCGCCGACAATGTCGGCGACAATGTCGGCGATTGCGCCGGCATGGCCGCCGACCTGTTCGAAACCTATGCGGTGACGGTCGTCGCCACCATGGTTCTGGCCTCCATCTTCTTCGGCGGCACGGCGGTGCTTGGCGCCGCCATGCTCTATCCGCTCGCCATCTGCGGCGCCTGCATCCTGACCTCGATCGTCGGCACCTTCTTCGTCAAGCTGGGCTCCAACGGCTCGATCATGGGCGCCCTTTACAAGGGCCTCATCGTCACCGGCCTGCTGTCCATCGTCGGCTTGGCCTTGGCCACCTCGGCGGTGCTGGGCTGGGGTGAGATCGGCAATGTCGGCGGCCTTGCCATCACCGGCAAAAACCTGTTCATCTGCGGCCTGATCGGTCTGCTGGTGACCGGGCTCATCGTGGTGATCACCGAATACTACACCGGCACCAACAAGCGGCCGGTGAACTCGATCGCCCAGGCCTCGGTGACCGGTCACGGCACCAACGTCATCCAGGGCCTCGCCGTCTCGCTGGAATCGACGGCGCTTCCGGCCATCGTCATCGTCGGCGGCATCATCGCCACCTACCAGCTCGGCGGTCTCTTCGGCACGGCGATCGCCGTCACCACCATGCTCGGCCTTGCCGGCATGATCGTGGCGCTCGACGCCTTCGGCCCGGTCACCGACAATGCCGGCGGCATCGCCGAAATGTCGGGCCTGCCAAAAGAAGTGCGCCACTCCACCGACGCGCTCGACGCCGTCGGCAACACCACCAAAGCGGTGACCAAGGGCTATGCCATCGGCTCCGCCGGCCTCGGCGCGCTGGTGCTGTTCGCCGCCTATTCGAACGACCTCAGATTCTTTGCCGCCAACGGCGACAAGTTCCCTTACTTCCAGGGCATGGGCGAGATCTCCTTCGACCTCTCCAACCCGTATGTCGTCGCCGGCCTGATCTTCGGCGGCCTGATCCCGTATCTGTTCGGCGGCATCGCCATGACCGCCGTCGGTCGCGCGGCAGGATCGATCGTCGAAGAAGTGCGAAAGCAGTTCCGCGAGGACAAGGGCATCATGGCCGGCACGTCCAAGCCGAATTATGCGCGCGCCGTCGACCTTCTCACCAGGGCCGCGATCCGGGAAATGATCATTCCCTCGCTGCTGCCGGTGCTGGCGCCGCTCGTCGTCTATTTCGGCGTGCTCTTGATCTCGGGCTCGAAGGCCTCGGCCTTCGCGGCTCTCGGCGCCTCGCTGCTCGGCGTCATCGTCAACGGTCTCTTCGTCGCCATCTCGATGACTTCCGGCGGCGGCGCCTGGGACAACGCCAAGAAGTCGTTCGAGGACGGCTTTACCGACAAGAGCGGGGTCAAGCACCTGAAGGGCTCAGAGGCGCACAAGGCCTCGGTCACCGGCGACACGGTCGGCGACCCCTACAAGGACACCGCCGGCCCGGCCGTGAATCCGGCGATCAAGATCACCAACATCGTCGCGCTGCTGTTGCTTGCCGTGCTCGCGCACGGCGCCTCGTAAGCCGCCGCACGACTGCAAATGAGAAACCCGCGGGCAGCGACCCCGCGGGTTTTGCATTTCGGGTGAGGATCGATTGAACGCTACCGTCTTGGCATCGGTCGGGTATGCGGACTTATTCTCCCCTGTCTTCCGGCTTGGCGCGCCCACGGTAGACGGCAAGCAGATCATCCACGCCCGGTTCCCGCTCAGGCATGGGCGGTAGGCCACGGGTTTCGCGTAGCGTGGAGACAAAGGTTCCACGACCGTATTTGCGGCGAAACTCGAGGGACCTGGGATGGATGCCGCACGCGGCCCAAAGCCTGCGTTTCAGGTAGCTCGATCTCTTCAGACGCGGCGGAGCCGCGGCCGCCGCGAGAATTTTGACGCGAAGGTCATCGGGCATCCGCATGGCGTTGGCAAGGTCCTCCTGCTCGGTTGCCGTGTCCTCGGTATAGCTGCCGCGGCGCTGGCCCGAGAAGATGCTCAGAACGGTCAAATGCGGCATGGTCGCGATGACGGCGCCCTTGCGCCAGGCCCGAAAGAGCCAGTCTTGCGAACTTTCGCACCAGCACTCGCTGGCGGGGCGCCAGGGACCGAGCCGGCTCAGCGATGCGCGCCTCACCATCTGCGCCGACCCGTATCCCGCCGTGACCACCGGATCGTAGAAACCGTCCTTGCCCATCCCGTAAATCGAGGTTCTGAGAGGATCGCCTCTCATCGAGGTCGGCTCTATGATGGCGCCTCGAGCGATGACGACATCGGCGCCGGTCGCGTCGATCCAGCCGGCCATCGATGCGAGGTGGTCCGGGAACCATAGATCGTCGTGATTGAGGATGGCGACCAACCGGCCGCGAGCCCTGGCAAAACCGATATTGTTCGGTCCCGATTGCTCGCCGAAATTCACAGGCAGATCGACATAGGCGATACGAGCATCGCCGAATGCGGCGACCGTCGCCGCGGTCTCCGCCCGGCAAGCGTCGCCGACGACGATCGTCTCCCAGTCCGGCAAGGTCTGGGCAAGGACGCTTCTCAGGGCCTGCCGTAAGGCCGCGGGGCGGTTGTGCGTCGCAATCACGACCGAGACGAGCGGCTCGGTCGGTGCGGTCGAAGCGAGCTGGGCGGGCCGCTCCACTTTACACCAGTTTATAGGGGATGTGCTCGGTATCGGGCGGCAGGCGGCGATGGTCGGGGCTTTCGAACGAATAGGCCTTGTCGACCATGTTGAGCACCAAAGCCGTTTCCGGGCCAAGCGAGACGACGCCGTGCCACACGCCCGGCGGAATGATGACGATGGCCGGTCGCAGCGCGCCGAGGATCTTGTGCCAGACCGCACCGAAAGTCGGCGATGCCTTGCGTCCGTCGAACAATGATATGCGGACGCTGCCGATCGAGCAGAACAGCCGGTCCTGCGTCACGGCATGCGCGTGCCAACCCGTCACCGCGCCGGGATACAAGGTGCGTTGAAAAACCTGGCCAACCGGAAGCAAGTCGAGGTTCCACTCTTCGCGGAAGATTTCGGTCAGGTAGCCGGTCGATGTCGCGACAGGTCTGATTTCCTTGAATGAGACGCCGTCGATCGTCGGAGGGTCTATGGCAAGCCAGTCCGGTGTCACGGTCTGCGGATCCGGCGTTCCCGTCGCCATCCAGCCCTGCGGCTCCGCGCGATTGCTTTTGCTCATGTCCAGCCCCGATACCCGCAAGGATTGATAGTGGGACGCTCGGGTGCAAGCAAGCATTTGGCAATCGCCCGGTCGCGGTGTGAGCAAAAGACCCGCCGGATCGCTCCGGCGGGTCTTGATTGTCTGAATTCCCGGAAGCCGGGTTCAGGGCGTACCGCCCCCACCGCCCGGGATTCCGGGCGCCAGCTTGCTGGCGCCGTTGATGACCTGGCTGAGGAAGTTCTGGTCCTTGCCGCCCGTCGGCGTCGTCCTCGAGATGAAGTCGAAGATCTTGCCGTCCTTCAGGCCGTAATTGGCGATCTGGGTGACGCGGCCGTCGGCGCCGAAATAGACCGCCAGCACGTGCTGGTCGATGATGTGCGGGTTGTCGAAGGCGACATAGCGCTTGCGCGTCTGCGATATGTAGTAGAAGGCCTCGTTGTCGAAGGTCGCCGTCGTCGACGGCGTGCCCAGCGCCAGAAGCACCTGCTCGCGACTCGAGCCGACCGGCACCGAGTCGATTGCCGCCTGATCGATGACGTAGCCTTTCGTCAGCGTTTCGCTCGGATGGAGATCACCGAACATCTTGGACGAATTGCAGCCGGAAAGCGCGGATACCGCCACCAGCAGAGAGGCCACGCCCGCCGGCACAGGCGTGAGAAACGACTTGAATTTCAGCGCACCCAACAACAATTCTCCATCACATCCCCGCAACTTGCGCTGGGCCGCAAAACCGGTAAACCAGCTTGCATGCCGATGCAACAAGGCCAAATCAAACAAAAGGTCCCCGGGAGACCACCCTCAATGTTCCAGCGCCTTTTTGGCCGCGAACGTCACGCCAACCGCGCCATCACCGAGGCGCTCTACGAACAAATCGTGGCGGCGGCGCGGCAAATCGTGTTTTATTCCGACTGGAATGTGCCGGATACGCCGCTCGGCCGCTTCGAGATGCTGTCGCTGCATATGTATCTCATCCAGCATCGGCTGCGCGGGGAGGGCGGGCCGGCCGCCGAGGTCGCGCAGGTGCTGATCGACGAGTTCTTCCTCGACGTCGATCATTCGCTGAGGGAGCTCGGCATCAGCGATGTCGGCGTGCCGAAGCGCATGAAGAAGCTGGCAAAGATGTTCTATGGCCGCACCGCGGCCTACGACGAGGCCTTGCGGGGCGACGACGGCGTGGCCCTTGCTGCGGCGCTCGCCCGTAATGTCAGGCCCGATGCCGGCGAGTGGCCGGAAGCGCCGCTGCTGGCGAGCTATGTTTCCGCGGCGTCCGGGCAGCTTGCCGCGCAGCCGACCGAATCGATCGTGTCCGGCACCGTGGTGTTCCCGGTCGCCGGAGCCGCGTGAAGGAGGCGAGAATGAAACAACACGCCGAACAGCGAAGCCCCGTATCCTTCGTCGCCAACGTCGCCCATCTGCCGCAAAAGGGCCTGCCGGTTTTGATAGAGGCCGATGAGCGGCAGCGCGCGGCGCTTGCCGCCGAATACGACCTGCTTTCGGTCGAGAGCTACCGCGCCGAGCTGCTGGTGGCGTCCTGGAAACGCAACGGCGTCAAGGTCAGCGGCCGCGTCGAGGCCGACATCACGCAGGCCTGCATCGTCACGCTCGATCCGATCGCGGCCCATATCGACGAGCCAGTCGAGGCGTTGTTCCTGCCGGAGCAGTCGAAGCTCGGACGCGAAGGCTTCGAGGGCGGCGGTGAGATCGTCCTCGATGCCGACGGGCCGGACAGCCCGGAAACATTTTCCGGCGAAACGATCGATGTCGGCGCGCTCGCCGAGCAGTTTTTCGGTCTGGCGATCGATCCTTATCCGCGCAAGCCCGGTGCCTCGCTCGACGCCACCGGCGAGGATCAGCCGGAGGAAAGCGAATTCCAGAAAAAGCTGCGTTCGCTGCTCGGAAAATCCTGAAGGCGGCCTGGATTTTGGAAAAGTTGGTTGTGCGACAGCCCAAAACCGCTATTTTCGCCGAACCTTCGCGAGCCCCCTTACCTCGGCATGCGCACGCCGCTAGCCAGGCAAACCGTGAGAAAAACACCGAGTGATCAGGATTTCCATCGATGCCATGGGCGGTGATCACGGACCAGGCGTGGTCATCCCGGCGCTGATGACGGTCGCCATCCGCCGCCCTGACATCCGCTTCGTCATCTATGGTCGCAAGGACGCCGTGCGTCCCGAACTGGCCAAGTTCCCGAAGCTTGCCGAGGTCAGCGAGTTCGTCCACTGCGAGATCGCGGTCCGGATGGACGACAAGCCGAGCCAGGCGCTGCGCCACGGCCGCTGGAAGTCGTCGATGTGGAAGGCGGTCGAGGCGGTGAAGAACGGCGCTGCGCAGGCCTGCATCTCGGCCGGCAACACCGGCGCGCTGATGGCGATGTCGAAATTCTGCCTGCGCACCATGGCCACCATCGACCGTCCGGCGATCGCGGCGCTTTGGCCGACGACGCGTGGCGAGAGCGTGGTGCTCGACGTCGGCGCCACCATCGGCGCGGATGCGCACCAGCTCGTCGATTTCGCCATCCTTGGCACCGGAATGGCGCGCTCGGTGTTCGGCATCGAGCGGCCGAGTGTCGGCCTGCTCAATGTCGGCGTCGAGGAGATCAAGGGCCAGGAAGAGGTCAAGGAGGCCGGGCGCATGCTGCGCGAGGCCAACATGGCCTCGATGAACTATCGCGGCTTCGTCGAGGGCGACGACATCGGCAAGGGCACGGTCGACGTTGTCGTCACCGAGGGCTTTGCGGGCAACATCGCGCTCAAGACCGCGGAGGGCACGGCAAGGCAGATCGCAGGCTATTTGCGCGCCGCCATGAGCCGCACGCTGATGGCCAGGATCGGCTATGTCTTCGCCAAAGGCGCCTTCGACCGGCTGCGCGAGAAGATGGATGTCGGCCGCTCCAATGGCGGCGTCTTCCTGGGCCTGAACGGCATTGTCGTGAAGAGCCACGGCGGTGCCGATTCGGATGGCTTCGCGGCGGCGATCGAGCTCGGCTACGATATGGTGCGCAACAATCTGCTTGACCGGATCGAGGCCGACCTTGATCTGTTCCATGCGCGCAATCCGAATGCCCAGGCAAACAGGAAATCCGGCGTCGCCGTCGACGCCGAGGAATAGGAACGAACCTTGATCAGATCAGTCGTGCGCGGCAACGGTGCCGCGCTGCCCCGCCGCATCATGAAGAATGCCGACTTCGAAGGCATGGTCGAGACCTCCGACGAGTGGATCGTCCAGCGCACCGGCATTCGCCAGCGCCACGTCGCGGCCGATGACGAGACGACGGCTTCGCTGGGCGAGGCCGCGGCGCGCGCCGCGCTCGACAGCGCGGGTCTGACGCCTGCCGACATCGACCTGATCGTGCTGGCGACATCGACCCCCAACAACACGTTCCCCGCGACCGCCGTCGATATCCAGAACCGGCTCGGCATGCATCACGGCTTTGCCTTCGACATGCAGGCCGTCTGCTCCGGCTTCGTTTATGCGGTCGCCACCGCCGACCTCTACATCCGCGGCGGGCTGGCAAGGCGCGTGCTGGTCATCGGCTCCGAAACCTTCTCGCGCATCCTCGACTGGAGCGATCGCTCGACGTGCGTGCTCTTCGGCGACGGCGCCGGCGCGGTCGTTCTGGAAGCGCAGGAAGGGGCGGGCGGCATCGCCGATCGCGGCGTGCTGGCGGCCAGCCTGCGCTCGGACGGCGTCCACAAGGACAAGCTCTTCGTCGACGGCGGCCCGTCGACCACGGGCACCGTCGGCCATCTCAGGATGGAAGGTCGCGAGGTGTTCAAGCACGCGGTCGGCATGATCACCGACGTCATCGAGGCGACCTTCGCCCAGGCCGGCATCACGGCGCAAGACCTCGACTGGTTCGTGCCGCATCAGGCCAATAAACGGATTATTGACGCTTCCGCCAAGAAGCTCGGGATTGCCGAACAGAAAGTGGTGGTCACCGTCGATTTGCACGGTAACACCTCGGCTGCCTCCGTGCCGCTCGCTTTGTCGGTGGCCGTCGCCGATGGTCGCATCAAGAAGGGCGACCTTGTCCTGCTCGAGGCGATGGGCGGAGGTTTCACCTGGGGCGCGGTGTTGCTCCGCTGGTAAGTGCCGAACGCACGGGTTCGGTCCTTGACCTTGCCGGATCAATTACTTAGGCTCTGCCGTTGCCTGTATCGATTTACGTTTTTTGAGCTGATGGGACGGTCGCATGGGGGGAAAGACACTTACGCGTGCCGACCTAGCCGAGGCCGTTTACCGCAAGGTTGGTTTGTCGCGAACTGAATCGGCCGAGCTGGTCGAGGCCGTTCTGGATGAAATTTGCGAAGCCATCGTTCGCGGCGAGACGGTGAAGCTGTCTTCCTTCGCAACCTTCCATGTCCGCTCCAAGAATGAGCGCATCGGTCGCAATCCGAAGACCGGCGAGGAAGTGCCGATCCTGCCGCGCCGCGTGATGACCTTCAAATCGTCGAACGTGCTGAAGAACCGCATCCTGCGCTCGCACCAGAACAGCAAGGCCAAGGGCGGCAAATAGCGCGACGGCAAATACGGTTGAAAAACGCCATCGGCTTTGACGCCGGGCTTGAATATTGTTTCATAAATCGCTGAAATAAGACCCGATTCGGCATAAATGCCGGATCGTCGTCCAGCGTGAGGATTCGCCCATGGACAAGAGCCCCGATGCGTTCCGCACCATCAGCGAAGTCGCGGAAGATCTCGACCTGCCGCAGCATGTGCTGCGCTTTTGGGAAACGCGTTTCAACCAGATCAAGCCGATGAAGCGTGGCGGCGGCCGCCGTTACTACCGGCCGCAGGATGTCGATCTGATCAAGGGCATCCGGCACATGCTCTACGACCAAGGCTACACGATCAAGGGCGTGCAGAAGCTGCTGCGCGAGAACGGCAATCACTTCCTGGTCGCCATCGGCAATGGCGACATGGCCGCGGTCGAGGCGATCGCGCAGCGCCGGCAGGCCGATCAGGTGCCGCTGACGGCGGCTGCCCAGCCGCGCGGCGACGAGGATGCGCTTGTCGGCCAGCCCAAGGTGAAACCCAGCCGCCGTTTCTTCGGCCTCGGCAAGAGCGACGACGAAGGCCCCGTACAGCCGGACTCCTCGAAATTGTCGCGTGACAACCGGGCTTTGCTGCAGGAGGCGCTCTTCGACCTCCTGGAGTGCAAGCGCCTGCTCGACCAGGTGCGTTGAGTTCCGGTTGCCGGTCCTGCGGGCTTGAGCCGTCAGCGGCTCTGAAGGTCGGAACTGCCGTCAAGCCCACGCGTTAGGCCTCCTCTGCAGGAGAAGGACAGTTGGCATGGCGTTGTTCGCGACCGATCATGATCTGGACAAGCAGTTTGCGGCGCTCTCGCGGCAACTCGACGATCTCAGGAAAACCTTGGCCAAACGCGGCGATGCCTATTACGAGGATGGCCGCGAGGCCGCGTCCGACTATTATTCGCAGCTCGCCGACCGCCTCCACGAGGTGCTGCCGGCGATCAGGCACAAGGGCAGGGCGCTCGAGCGTACCGCGCGTGATCATCCGGCCACGGCGGCAGCGGTAGGGCTGGTCGTGGTCGGGCTGCTTGCCGGCCTACTCATCAGCCGGCGCTGATCTTGGAGGCGTACGAAACGGAGGCGGCGCGTCTACGCCACCTCCGTGCCATGGGAGCGATCAGTTCGCGAGCTTGATCCGGCTCTTCGGATCGACTTTCATGACCTGGCTGCACTTGCCGTAGACGGTGCCGTTCTTGTCGGTCGCGTCGGTATAGGTGCCTTTGCAGTCGAGCTGCAGCACCAGACAGGAGCCCGAGCCCTTGCAGACGGCGCCGCCGTCGCCGGTGGGATGCGTGCCGGCAAAGGCAGGGGCTGAGACCGAGCCGAAAGCCGAGACGACGAGGGCGGCGGCGAGCGAGATACGCTTGAAGTTGGTCATTTGAGCATTTCTTTCCATTGGTTGTTGGGATCGCCTTCCTGGCGTCCCGGTTGGGCCGAGGGGCGCCTTCGTGGCGTCCATGACCGCTTGGTGCGGCCTCCAATGGGGAAGGTTCATAGTCCCGCACGATTTTTTTCGTCGGGCAGATTGTGGTTGGACTGCAACGCAGAAGATCGAACGCGACCGCGCGTCCCATCAAGGCCGGTAGCTGCTCGAGGCAAGCGCTGCCCTGTGCAGCGAAAGATTCCGATGGGAAGGCATGCTTGGTCAATACAAGAAGGTCTGTCTTCCCATCGGCAAAGGGGAACGATCAGACCTTCTTCGGGGCCATCTTCTTATGGTGGTGACGATGATGGCGATGATGCACGCGGCGGTGATGCGTGTGATGATGACGATGGTGATGATGCTTCTTCATCGGAGCCGCGTCGGCGCTGGTCGCGCCAAGGATCGGCATCGTGAACGCCAGGGCCAGAGCCAGCCCGAGCGCGGACAGGAGGGACTTCTTCATGACTTCGTTTCCTTTCGCGGGCGTTCCGAGATTCACCGGACCAAATCGGTGACCCAAGCCTCGCGATCGGGACTATCCTCCTGGTTTTTTTTGACAATTTTTCCGGACTATAGATTCTTGTTGCTGGATTGTTTCCGACTGAACCATGACGGTCCCGCGCGCCCCGTCGGACGCGCAGGGCGCGAAGCGCTATCGTGGTCTTTTGGAACTCGCCGGCTTCTTCGCCTCACATCGGCGGGGCGACGCCATGATTGCCGACCACCACTCGGCGCGAAACGAGCTTGCCGTCGCTGCCGCGCGAGGCGGTGACGAACACCGCCGTCCCCGGCTTGAGATCCGCCGGTTTGGCGGTTGCGAATTTCACGATCGGCGTCGATTGCGGGATGGCGATCTGCTTCTTCTGGCCGTTGCTGTAGGTGAGCGTCACCGTCCGGCCGCTGACCTCGGTCACGTCGGCGACGGTGCCGTTCGTCATCCGGCTGTTGGGTTTAAGATCCCAGGCGCGGTCGCCCTCTCCCGTTCCCTTCAGGGCTGCCGGGAAGATCACGACTTCCAGGGCGCCACTGCCGCCATCGGCCTTCGAAACCGATGCGATGCCGAGGAAATCGCCCTGTTTGATATCGGCGGCCGATGCCCTGGCGACGCCGGAGATCATCCAATCGGGAGAAAGGGTGACCGTATCGGTCTTGCCGTCGCGGCCTTTTACGGTCAGCGCCGTTCCGGCGAGGTCGACCACCGTGCCGCGGACCCGCACGGTATCCGCTTGTGCGGCGCTGGCAAGACTTGAAATCGTGCCGAGCACAATCGCGAATAACTTCAGTTTCATGGCATCCGATCCTTCCAAAGGGGTTTTGATGCCGCCCGCCGTCGACCACTGACAGAAACCTAACGAATTGGAGCGGGCAAAATGCCGGCGGGGCCGGCCTTCACCGCTTCAAAAGAACTTGATTGGCCGTCGCGGCGCCTTACATGTCGGTGGCTTGCGGCCTCGGCCTCCGGTCGACGGGACCGGTTCACGATGGCGTGACGGCCGCAACGGTCCCTCTTGGCAAATCACCTGTTAACGGCCATTCTCCCGCCCGTCTCAGGCAACGCCACATTTCATCGGTCTTGTTTCATCCCAAGGAGTTGCCATGCCCAACACCGCACGAAACGCTGTTTCCAACAACATCATTGCCGCGTCCGGCCTCAATCCGCTGAAAGCCGCGCGCGAAACGAGGGGATATACGATCGAGGAGCTTTCCTTGACCTGCGGCCTGGCCGTGGGTGAGATCGTCGACATCGAGGACGGCAAGGACGCCGATCCCGCCAAGCTCAGGCGAATCGCTTCCGCGCTGCAGGTGCCGGAAGAGGAATTGATAATGGTGCCGGCCTCAGAGGACCGGCCCACACAACAATAAGGGCGCTCGAACGCCTACATGAAAAGCCCGCCTGGACTCACCTGGCGGGCTTTTTTGTGCCCTCGGCCCACAGTAGCCTGGCTCTTGCCGACGGCCGAGGCGCCATGTGCCAATCCCGGCGCCGAGATTCGGCGGTATTTGCCAACATGCCTGACGAGGTTCGCTCATGAGCTTGGAATCGGTCCGCGCCTTCTTTGCCAAGCATGCGCCCGACATCGAGGTCCTGGTCACCGAAGCAAGCTCGGCGACCGTGGCGCTGGCGGCGGAGGCGCATGGCGTGATGCCGGCGCAAATCGCCAAGACCATCTGCCTGCGCGTCGGCGACGAGACCATGTTGGTCGTGACCAGCGGCACCGCCAGGCTCGACAACCGCAAGTGCAAGGACACCCTCGGCGGCAAGCCGCGCATGCTCGACGGCGAACAGGTACTGGAGGCGACCAGCCACCCGCCGGGCGGCGTCTGCCCCTTCGGCCTGCCGGCGCCGCTGCCGGTCTATTGCGACGTGACGTTAAGGGCCTTCGACGAGGTCGTTCCCGCGGCAGGCGCCACGAACGCCGCCGTGCGGATCGCGCCGCAAAGGATGGCCGATCTCGTCGGCGCCAAATGGGTCGACGTGTGCCAGTAGGGGATTGGTGCAGAAGGACTTGGGGGGCCAAGTCTCAGGCTTGAAATGGTCGGAGTGGCCGGATTCGAACCGACGACCCCTTGACCCCCAGTCAAGTGCGCTACCGGGCTGCGCTACACTCCGGACCGCGCAAAGCCCTATAGTCTCAAGGATTGAAGCGCAAGAGGCCAGTCGGGCAAAATCCTCGAAATTGGAACGAAGCGGATTCCGAAGTGCCGTTGGTGACAAAGTCGAAAGCCACATCGCAAGTCGGACGCGGTTCGGTTGTTGGCTGACCAATGCATGTCGCGCAAGAGTGTGCGGCGGTTTTGCGAAGACGACATGCACAAAAACAAAGACCTAAAGCGCGTCGCCTGAATCCGCTTCACCGCGACGCGCTTCAGCGAGACCTGCCCTGTTGTGCGTCGGCGGAAATCGCTAAGATCTCGCGATCTCTCGGGGGCCAGGAGACAACCTCAGTGTCGTTGGACACGGTGCCAGCAACTCCTTATCGCATGGAGGGCGCTCGTAGCGCGATTGCTCGGGTTCGCCCATACTGGGCGCGGATGGGAATTACCAGGGTCGCCAATGTGACCGGGCTTGATCGCATAGGCATTCCGGTTGTGATGGTCTGTCGCCCCAACGCCCGTTCTTTGGCTGTTTCGCAGGGCAAGGGCATCGACCTGGAGGCGGCCACGGCCTCGGGGCTAATGGAAGCGGCGGAACTTTACCACGCCGAGCACATCGAGCGCCCGCTGAAGTTCGGCAGCATGGCCGAACTTTCCCAATCGCACCGGTTCGCCGAGATTGGCAAGCTGCCTCGCATCACCGGAAGGGCATTCACCAAGGACATCGTGACGCTGTGGATCGAAGGCCGGGAGATGATCTCCGGTGCGGCGCGCTGGTTGCCGTTCGAGTCAGTGCGGGCCAACTTCACGGTTCCGCCGCCCCCCGGAAGTTGTTTTTTCGACTGCAGCAGCAACGGGCTCGCTTCCGGAAATACATTCGATGAAGCCATCCATCATGGGATTTGCGAGATCGTCGAACGCGACGCGACGGCCCTGTGGAATCGGATGCCGTCCGCTCGCCGGCGGCGCACCGGCGTCGACCTCGGCAGTGCGCCGGACGGCCCATGCCGCGACGTGTTGAAGAAGCTGGAAGGCGCGGACTTCGACGTCGCGGCGTGGGAAACGACCTCCGACGTCGGCGTGCCGGCCTTTTTCTGCCTGATCGTCGATCGCCGAGACCGAAACAGCCATTGCGGCATAGGCGCGGCAGCGCACCCGGTGCCGGAGACCGCCTTGCTCAAGGCGCTCATCGAGGCCGCTCAGGTGCGAACGACCTACGTATCGGCGGCGCGAGACGATCTGACCGCCGAGGAGTATGGCGAAGATTATCGGGACAAACGCCGTCGGCACGCGGAGAGATTGCTGGCCGAGCGTTCCGTCACGAGGCGAATTGCCTCTGCCGCGGGGAGGGCCGCACGAGGGATCGAGCAGAATGTGGCCTGGCTGATCGAAAGGTTGCAGGCGGCTGGCGTAAGCGAGATCATCGCCGTCGATCTGGCCAAGGAGGATATCGGCCTGCCTGTAGTTCGCGTGGTCATACCTGGCCTTGAAGGTCCCGACGATCATGACGCCTATGTGCCCGGCGAGCGAGCCCGCCGAATGTCGGACGAGGGACAATGAAGCTGGTCGTGTTTTGCGGGCCAAGTCTGCGGGCGCGCGACGTCGCGCCTTACGATGGATTCGAATTCCTCCCCCCGGTACGCCAAGGAGACCTCTATGCCGCCGCTCGCGGCGGCCCAAGAGCAATCGGCGTCATCGACGGCTATTTCGATGGTCAGCCGGCCGTCTTGCACAAGGAGATACTTTGGGCCTTGACGCAAGGGATCGCGGTGTTCGGCGCGTCCAGCATGGGCGCGCTCCGCGCCGCGGAGTTGCATTCGTTCGGCATGCGCGGCGTCGGACGCATCTTCGAAGCCTATCGCGACGGCGAACTCACCGACGACGACGAGGTCGCGCTTATCCATGGCCCGCCGGAAACCGGCTACATCCACCTGAGCGAGCCGATGGTCAATATTCGCGCGACGCTCGAGCAGGCGGTCGCACAACAGATCATCGACAGGCCGACAGGCGCGCGCCTGGCAGCTTCGTCCAAGGCGCGGTTCTACCGGGATAGAACCTGGGGGGACGTCCTGGCAGACGTCGACGATCCCGGAACGGCCCAGGCGCTGGCGGCCTGGCTGCGGACAGGCAAGGTCGACAGGAAGCGCGAGGACGGATTGCAACTGCTGAAGGAGATGGATGCGTTTATCCGCCGTGGCGCTGCACAAGCGCCTCCCGACTTCCACTTCGAGTGGACGGAAAACTGGCACAATGCATCCTGGCGAAATGAAACAGCGTGGATCAGCAACAAAGCCACTGCCGAAGAAGATGCCATCCTCGATGAGCTTCGGCTGCGCGGCGACTATGCGCGGTTGCGTCGCGAGGCACTGCTTCGTCTGCTTGCCCGCGGCGATGACGCGGCGCCGGATCGCCTGGCGGTCAGGCGCGCCATGGGCGAGTTTCGCTCGCGGCGAAGGCTTATGCGGCAAACGGACGTAATCGACTGGATACGCGAAAACGGAACGGATCTAGCTGGCCTAGAACGCATGATCGAGGATGATGCGGCCGTCGAGACGCTCGCGCGAGATCGCGATGCCGAGCTGCATCGAGGCATGCTCGACCGGTTACGCGAACTCGAGCTCTACCCTGGCTATCGACAGAATGCCCTGGCCAGACAGCGCCGCTCGCCATCGTTGTCCGCGCCGATGCCTCGTGCCCTGCTCGCTGCCTGGTTTTTCGAGGAACAACTCGGTCGCGCCATACCTCGAGACATTGCCGACTATGCCATTTCCATCGGATTGCCCGGCGTCGACAAGTTCTATGACCTGCTGGCTCATGGATATGCTTTCGCGGCCGGCCGCAGCTCGCCCGACGACTCTGGCCTGACCGACGAAAACGGGCTAACTTGAAACCGCATTCGCCGACGATATCGCAGTCCATGTGACCTGAATGCCTTTGTCCGTACGGGGGGCAATCGTGACATCTGGAGGGGAAGACTCTGTATTCGAGAATGGAACGCGCTTCCGGCTGTTTGCCCAAGCGCCGTTCCTTAAGTCTTTCCACCGGTCCGAAATCGTGCACGTGTCGTCGCCTGCGGGGTCGGTTGGCCCAGGCCCCGGTGACAGGCGCATGTATGTCGTCGACCCCATTGGCAAGGCGTTTGCCTACGGCCTGGCGGAAAATGTCCGCGGTGACCCGCTCTATTTAATGCCGCCTTGGCGCGGCGATGTCTTTCCTCCGGCGTTTCCCGATGTCGACGGGCATTTCGATCACATCGGCCCGGACGATCCGACATTCGAGGCTGCGCATCTGTTTGGCTCGGTGCGTTTCACCCTGGACGTGTGGGAGAAGTATTTCGGCCATCCCATCACCTGGCATTTCCAGCGCGACCACGATCGGCTGGAACTGGTGATACAGCGCAATCTGCACGAAAACGCCTTCATGGGTTACGGTTTTCTGGAGGTCGGCATACACGAGACGCCGGATGGCCAGGTCGAGCCGTTCACGCTCAACTTCGACGTTGTCGCCCACGAGGTCGGCCACTGCGTCATCTATTCCATCATCGGCGTGCCCGACCCCGGGACGGCCAGCGCGGAATATTACGGTTTTCACGAATCCTCTGCCGACCTTGCTGCGCTCGTCGCGGCCCTGCATTTCGATTCCGTGGTGGACGAGTTGTTGCAAGCGAGCCACGGCAATCTTTACACGCACAATCTCGTCAACCGCATCGCCGAGCTATCCAGTAACAGCCAGATCAGGCTCGCCGCCAACCCGCTGTCGATGCTGGATTTCGTCCAGGGCTGGAGCGACGAGCATGCTCTCGCCCAACCGCTCACCGGTGCGATGTTCGACATTTTCGTCGACCTCTTTCACGAAGAGCTGGTCGCCCGCGGCCTGATCACCCACGACCAGGAAGATCTGTCCGACAGGCTGGAGGACAGCCCCGACTATTTCCGCGTCATCCAGCCGATGTTCGATGAAGCCTATGCTGCGTCACCCTGGGCATTTCGCGAGGCATTGGTCGCTTCGCGCGACGAGCTCGGCATGCTTCTTGCCGAAACCTGGCGTCGGCTGTCGCCAGACGGTCTCAGCTATGCCGAGGTCGGGAACACGTTGCGCACCGTCGACAGGATGATGACCGGCGGGCGCTGGCGCACCATCATCGACGTCAATCTCAATCGCAGGGCGATCGGCTTTGTGAGTGCCGGCCCCAAAATCAAGCCTTTCGGGCCGAAAAGCCACTTCGGTTTGCCGAGGGTATTCGTCCCGGCCCGTCATGGCGCTTGTTGTGCACGGCACCTGCGTATCGCGAGACATGTGGGAACGCGAAGCGCCCTGACCAGAAGCAGGGCTGGCGTTCTTTGAGTGAGATGAGGAGGAACATCTTATGCAATACGTCGTAACGGAAATCATGGATAGCATCGAACTACTGCAGGATCATGTAAATAACATATCTAAAAAACGGGGTAGGGTCATAAGTGTATTATGGCGCGAAAGCGACCGTGTTTATGTTGTGACGCATGAGTTGGAAGTAGCTGAGAGACAAAGCCGAGGCCAAAAGGCTGCCTGATGACAAAATCATACTATTTAACACGTTAGACAAATGATCCAGAAACCGGAGGGTAGCGGCAATGGTAGAGAGCCTTCTTAGCGTGTCGGGTATAAATCTATTCGGGCATTTTGTGATCGATTTGCAGGTGGTGAACCCACTTCTGAATCCGATCGTGGCGCAGGTAGCGACGGCGAAGCATGTGCCAGCGTTGACTGGCAATAAGGTCGTGAATGGCCTGCGTGTGGCAAATAAGAACAAGGTTGTCGTCTGGAAACAAAAGGTTTTGGATCAGATTGGGGTTTATACGGTAGGCGGCGCAGACAGTGCGTGGACCAAGGATGACACGCCTACCGGTGCAATAATCCAGGTGACCGGCGGGGATAGCTTTGTCGGTTATTTCATGAAGCTTGAGAGCGGGTTCGAATTCATCGGGCGCCGCCCGGGCGCGGGAAACCGAAGCGGGAAGAACAGGCTGCTTGAAGATCAGTTGGAAAACGGCAGGTTTGCAAGGATATATGGCTTCAGTTTCGAGGGAAGCTACTACGACCTCCCAAGGCCTATAATATTTCTGGTGCACGGGGATGGGGAGCTCGTGGCGGAGGATCTCGGCACGTTCAGTGCCGCCCGCTCACCCAGTCCGACCGGACTGACGGGCCTCGCGGCAGCCGACTTCGACTTCGCCGATGGCCTGCGAGTCTGGTCCTACGACAAGGCCGACTACACCGTCCGCATGGATGTCGAGACAGGTATGTTCGAGGATGTGCTGCTTGCCGCGACGCTCGGCGGCGGACCAGGAGGCATGGATAGCGCCGGCATGAGCGCGCGCGGGATGAGCGCAAGGGGGATGAGCGCGCGCGGCATGAGCGCGAGGGGGATGAGCGCGCGTGGCATGAGCGCCCGCGGCGGCGGCAACAGCGACTGACCCGCATGGAATGCGGGTTTGGCGTATGCCGGCATCGTGCCGGGATTGGTGACGGGGCTTGGGGGCGGCGATACGGAACTGAGCCGCCCCTGTCGCGCTGAGCGGATGACCGGGGCGCGGCATATTCCGGGCGTCCCTCCTTGGTCCCGGCAACACTCCCTTGAGCACGACCTAATGTGCCATTCTTTCCGTGCTGCAGTGCGCAGTATCTGCGTGCTATATGGTGCATTGATTTGCGTTGCGAGCGCGGACAAGGGAAGCCATGGCCATCAGCCGATACGAGATGCTTAGTCGAAAGCTATCGGCGATCGTCTACGCGGACGTGCACGGCTACAGTCGCCTGATGGATCAGGACGAGGCAGGGACGGTTGTCCGCCTGACCCGATCGCTTAACTTGATACGCGGCCTGGCCGGCGACTATGGCGGTTCAATTGTCGACACAGCCGGCGACGGCCTGGTGGTGCTGTTCCCCAGCGCAACCCAGGCATTGCATTTCGCGGTCGAGATGCAGCGGGAGCTGTCCAACGAGGCGGTATGGTCGGGCGCCGACGATCCCATCACCTACCGGATTGGAATTACGGTTGGAGACACGATCGCCAGCGACGGCACCATCTATGGCCACGGCATCAATTTGGCCGCCCGGATCCAATCGCTGGCGGCGCCGCGCGGCATTTGCATCGCCGAATCCGTTCGCCAATTTGTTCGCGATGACCCGGAGTGCTCGTTCCGGTCGCTGGGCAAGCAAAAGCTGAAGAACATTGCCGAGGAAGTCGAGGTCTTCGCCGTCGATTTCGAATTGTCGCATTCCGAGTCCGCAACACCGCCGCTGCTCTTCGCCCCTGCGCCCGAGCGTTTCGTGCCGGAGAGTTCGCTGGCAGTCCTGCCGCTCGAGAACGTTTCGGGCGACCCGGCGGATTTTCATTTGTGCCAGGGTGTCGTGGCGGACCTCATTTCCAATCTGTGCCGATTCCGCAACCTGATGGTGATCGCGCGGCACTCGACGATTGCCGTTGTCGCGCAGACGCAATCACTGCGCGAGATCGCCAATCAATTGGGCGTTCGCTATCTCCTCTCGGGCAGCCTGCGCCGGGCAGGCAACCGTCTTCGGGTTGCAATGGACCTGATCGAAGCGCAAACCGAGCACACGATCTGGTCGGAACGCTACGACGGCAGCATCGAGGACGTCTTCGCCTTCCAGGACGACGTTACGGCCACGACCGCGTCGCGGCTGGCCATACAGATCGACATGGCCGAGAAGCGGCGGCTGATGGCGCATAACCATCCCAATATTCACGCCTACGGCATGATCTTGCGCGGACAGGATCTCAGCTTCCGCTTCCGCCCGGAGAGCAATTGGCATGCCAGGCGCCTCTACGAGCAGGCGCGCAATCTCGATCCTGGCTACGCCCGCAGCTATGCCGCCCTGTCGCGGACGTTCAATGTCGAGTGGCGTTATGCGTGGACCAAGGATCCGGAAGCTGCGCTGAACGAGGCGTTGAACCTGGCGAATCTGGCCGTCCAGCATGACGACCTGGATGCGCGCGGTTACTCCGAGATGGGTTTGGCCCACCTCTACAAGAAGCAGCACGATCCGGCGATCGCCGCCTACGAACGCGCCCTGCAACTCAATCCCAACGACGCCGATCTGCTGGCCGAGATGGGTGACTGCCTTGTTTATGTCAGGCAGGCGGAGCGCTCCGTGAAGCTGCTGGAACGGGCGATGCGTCTCAATCCCTACTATCCCGACGCTTATCTCTGGTATCTTGGCGATGCCTATTTTCAGCTGGGCGAATATGAAAAAACGATAGAGACACTGCAAAAGATGCGGGATGGCTCAGAGGGCCATCGGCTCATGGCGGCGAGCCATGCCCATCTCGGCAACACAAGAGAGGCCGAGATGCATGCCCATGCGCTGTTGAAGGTGCACCCCAACTTCACCACCGAGCAGTGGCGCAAGGTGCCCCCGCACAAATATCCTGAGGATACTGAACTGCTTGTCGATGGTTTGCGCAAGGCCGGCTTAAAGTAGCGCGGCCGCAGCCGCGACGGGCGCTCGCGCCAGCCGCAATTGCTTCTGATGCCGGTACTCGAGCGCGATCGCGCCCCAGATCAGCCCGAGCAGCAGATAGAGATGGCGCCAGTGGTCGATGTCGATGAAGGTGCCGAGGCCGATATTGCCGAGATAGGCGACATAGGCGCAAAGCAGGTAAGGCTGCCATGGCCGGTCGCGCAGCAGAATGCGGAAACCGGCCCCGATCGTCCACAACGTCAGCGTCAGGAACGAGACGAAGCCCAGCCAGCCATAATCCATCAGCGCCTTCAGCCAGATGTCGTGCGTGTCCTCGCCATAGATCGTGCCGAACACCAGCGGCCCGATGCCGAACGGATGCTCCAGCGCCATCTGGAAGCCGATCGTGTAGCGGGCGAAGCGGCCGAGCCGCGCGGTATCATAGCTCTGCTCGAGATGCGCGCGCTGCGTGAACATGTCCGACACGCCGGGCAGCTGCAGGATGACGAGGATGGCGATGACCAGCAGCGCGACGGCTCCGATCGTCATCACCACCAGCCGTAGCCGGAACATGCCGCTGGCGCTCTGCAGGAACAGGCAAGCGGTGAGCAGGACCGCCGACACCGCGAACATGCCCCAGGCGCCGCGCGAGAAGGAGAAGAAGATGCCGACAGCGATGATCAGCAACGGCACCGCCAGCAGCGGCATGCGCGACACCGGACCGGTCAAAAGCAGATAGAGCAGATAGGTGCCGGGCAACACCAGGAACGGCCCGAACACGTTCGGGTCCTGGAAGGCGCCGGCAGCGCGGTCGTATTTGGTGAACATCTCCGCGCCAGGGAAGGCATGGAAATAGCCGGCGATGCCGAGCAGCGACGTCGCGACGGCCGAGACCACATAGGCGATGAAGATCAGCCGGTAGAGGTCCGGCTGGACCGACGTCACCGAGGCGAAGAAGACCGCGCTGAAGGCCAGGAACAGCGAGACGGCGAGATAGAGCGGCGTGTTGGCGAGATCCGCCATCTGCGTCATCGCCATCATGCCGCCGATGTTCATCGCCACCAGCAGCACCAGCAGCGGCAAGATAGCCCGCGATATTCTCAGGCCGAACAGCGCCCAGACGGCGATCAGCCCGGCCATGTAGAGCTCGTAAGGCGCCGGCTCGCTGATGACGAAGCCGGAAAGCAGGATGCCGACGACGATCGCTGCCGATGAGATCAGCGCGATAAGCTTGGCGTTGACCGTGGAAGGCGGCAACTGGTTGGCCGCGCGAGGCGGCAACTGGTTGACCGCGGAAGGCGGCAACGGGTTGACCGCCGACGCCGGCACCTCATGCGCGACGGCGCTCAATAGGCGTTTTCCGTGTTGAGCAGGCGGATCGGCGTCAGGAACAGGATGCGCAGGTCGAACAGCATCGACCAATTCTCGATGTAGTAGAGATCGTACTCGGTGCGCATGCGGATCTTTTCATTGGTATCCATCTCGCCGCGCCAGCCGTTGATCTGCGCCCAGCCGGTGACGCCGGGCTTGACCTTGTGGCGGGCGAAATAGCCATCGACCACCTCATTGTAGAGCAGGTTGTGCGACTGGGCGGCGATCGCATGCGGGCGCGGCCCGACCAGCGACAGCGAGCCGAGCAGCGAGTTGAAGAACTGCGGCAGCTCGTCGATCGAGGTCTTGCGGATGAAGCGGCCGACGCGGGTGACGCGCGGATCGTTCTTGGTCACCGTCTGCTTGGCGGTCGGGTCCGACCTGTCGGCATACATCGAGCGGAACTTGTAGACCTCGATCACCTCGTTGTTGAAGCCGTGCCGCTTCTGCTTGAACAGAACCGGCCCCTTGCTGTCGAGCTTGATGGCGATCGCGGTGGCAAGCATCACCGGCGAGAAGAGGAGGATGCCGACGAGCGAGAAGACGATGTCGAAGCTGCGCTTGGCGACCGAATCCCAGTCGTTGATCGGCTTGTCGAAGATGTCGAGCATCGGCACCGAGCCGATGTAGGAATAGGCGCGCGGCCGGAACTGCAGCGCGTTGGAATGCGCCGAGAGCCGGATGTCGACCGGCAGCACCCAAAGCTTCTTCAGAAGCTGCAGCACGCGCGACTCGGCGGTCAGCGGCAGCGACACGATCAGCATGTCGATGCGGGCGATGCGGGCGAACTCGATCAGTTCGGAGATGGTGCCGAGCTTCGGGTAACCGGCGACGATGGGCGGCGAGCGCTTGTCGCCACGGTCGTCGAAGATCCCGCAGATGCGGATGTCGTTGTAGGGCTGCTTCTCGACCGAACGGATCAGCGATTCGGCCGACTTGCCGCCGCCGACGATGACGGCGCGGCGCTCCATGCGCCCGTCGCGCGCCCAGCGCCTGATCAGCCTGGACATCACCAGCCTGAGCCCGAAGATCAGCACGAAGCCGACCACGAACCAACTGCCGAACAGCAGGCGCGAATAGTCCTCCGAGGCTTTCATGGCGAAGGCGGTGAGCGCCATCAGCGCGAAGGTGCCGGCCCAGACGAGCAGCACGCGGCCGAAATTGGCGAGAGGGCGCATCAGCGCCGCGATCTGGTAGCTGTCGGTGACGTCGAGCAGCACTACGGCCAGGAACGAGGCTGCCGCGATCGACAGCGGATATTGCCAGGCGAGATAGTTGAAGAAGCCGACAAAGTAGAAATAGAGGCTGAGCCCCGACAGGAACAGCACCGCGAACTCGACCATGCGCAGCACGCCGCTGACCATGATCGGCGACATCGTATCGCGCCGGTACTGCGAGGCGACCTGGCGCGCGACGTCATTGATGCCGCCGGGCGCCTGGCCCTCGGCCGGGCCGTCGAATTTGCGCACCGCGTCCATGGAAAAGCGGTGCGCGGGATCGATCTCGTTCATGGAATTGTCCGCGAGCTATGCGCGAGTGAATAGCAAAAGAGAGCTAAGAAAGCCTTGAAACAACCGATGGTTTTGAATGCGTGTTGTTGCTTGTGAGGACTGACGGTCTTCTCACGTGCGTTGGTGAATTAGTGAATTCTAAAGTTTTAGCGCTACGAAATAGGCCTTCTCGATCTCGGCCGCCATCACGTCGGCGCCAAACCGCGCCTTGAGCTCACCGCCCTGCGGCATCAGCTTGCGGTAGGCGCCGGGATCGTCGAGAGCCGTTCTGAGCTTGTCGGAGAGCTGGCCGGCATCCGGCCGTATCAGGGCAGGGGAGCCTTCGCCGAAGATTTCCGGTATGCCGCCGACCGCGGTTGCTATCATCGGCATGCCAGCGGCCAGCGCCTCGAGCACGATGTAGGGCATTGCTTCCGCACGCGACGGCACGACGATCAGCCCGGCCAGCGCGAAGGCTTCTCTCGCCGCCATCGGCGGCAGGAAACGGACTTGGTTCTTCAGTCCAAGCCGTTCCGCCTGGGCATGGTAGCGCGGCAGGTCGTCGCCGTCGCCGACCATCACCGCGCTCAGCGGGCGGCCCATCTCGCTGCCCGCCAGCGCCAGCGCGTCGATGAAAATGTCCGGGCCTTTGAGGTCGCGCATCATGCCGATGTAGAGGAGATCGGCGGCATCAACCGGTGCCACCGGCTCGAATTCGACGGCGCGCAGGCCGTTATAGACCAGCCTGTTGGGGATGGGCGGCTCGCCGACCTTCCGGCGATAGGTTTTTCGCTCATAGTCGGAAACGAACAGCAGGCAGTCGGTGAAGCGTGCCATGAAGCGCTCCAGCGCGAAGAACAGCTTTCCGGTGGCCGTCGTTTCGTCATAGTGGAGCGAGCCGCCATGCGGCGAATAAAGGCGGGCCACGCGATACCTTGAAACCCGCAACAGTGAGCCGAACAGACGGGCATAGGCGCCACCCTTGGCGCCGTGCCCGTGCAGCACGTCCGGCCGCAATTCCTTGATGATTCCATATGTGCGCCAGGCCGCGGCGATGTCGCCCGGCCCGATGTGACGCTGCATCGGCGTGCGATGGATGCCGAGCGCCAGGCTCTCCCTCATCGCGTCGAACAGCCGCTCCTCATAGTCGCCGCCAGTGGTCGAATCGCAGACGATGCCCACGGAATGGCCGGCGGCGACCTGCGCCTCGGTCAGGTCGCGCACATGCCGGAAGATTCCCCCGACAGGTGAGCGAAAGCAGTGGACGATGCGGAGGTGAGCCGCCACGTTGATTTTCAGAACAGGCGTTCGCGGACGTAGACGGTGTCGCCTGGCAGGAGCGGGTCGGAAGTCTGCACCCTGCCGGTCATGACCTTGCCGTTGATATCGCGGGTGATGTCGACACTTTCCTGGTTGGCGCGCGGCGTAAAGCCTCCGGCGATCGCGATCGCCTTCTGCACGGTGAGACCCGGCACATAGGAATACTGCCCCGCTGCTCCGACTTCGCCCATGACGAAGATCGGCCGGTAGCGATCGATCTCGACCGAGACGTCGGGATCGCGCAGATAGCCCTGGCGCAATTTGTCGGCGATTTCCTTTTCCAGCTGCTGGGCAGTGTGGCCGCGCGCCGGCACGGCGCCGACGAGCGGGAAGGAGATGTAGCCTGACTGATCGACGCTGTAGGTGTTGGTTAGCCCGTCCTGCTCGAACACGGTGACGCGAATGCGGTCGCCGGCGCCGAGTCTATAGGGCTGGTCGAGCACTTCATGGAAGGCGGCGGGCGTCGGGCGGTAGCTGGAGCAGCCGGCAAGCAGCGACAAGGCAAGCATGGCGCGAAAGAGATAAGCAGTGCTTTTCATGATCGGACACGAACCTTCGTCGCTCTCGCCGCCAGTGCTGCGGCCAACCCCAGGAAGTGCGCCCGTTATCATCCTGTTAGGGTTAATGGCCGGTAAAGGACGGTAGCCGGAAGCGGTGACTGCCGGCAAAAAACCCAATTGTTCTATTGCCTTCGCCCAATGTTCTTTGAGTGTCTTCTAATAAGCATGCGTTCCGATCTTAACGGGTGAGTTACCATAGTTGTTTACGGTCCATCCTCGACTCAAAGTTCCGGAGCAGGATGCATGTCTGTTCAGTCCGCGGCCGCAGATGTCGATGTCGATCTGAGGCAGCTCTTCGCCAGTTTGGCGAGGAACTGGCTGCGTATTGTTCTCGTCACGCTCGTGGTCACCGGGCTGGCGTTTGCCTTCGCCTGGCTGGCCACGCCGTATTACAAAGCGACCGCCAAGCTGGAGATCGGACCGCGCGAGTCGGTCTTCACGCGTCCGGCCGGCGCAACCAATGACGACAAGCCGGCAACCGACGAGGAGGCGGTGGCCACGGAGGTCCAGATCATATCGTCGCCCGATATCCTCAAGAAGGTGGCGACGGACCTCGATCTGGAGAAGCTGCCCGAATTCGACGAAGCGCTGAATATGTCGGCGCTGAGTCGCGCTCTCGTCCTTGTCGGCTTGAAGAGCGATCCTTTCGACATTCCGCCGGAAGAGCGCGTGCTCAAGGCAATGCACGATAAGCTCAACGTCTACAGCATTGAAAAGACGCGCGTTATTGCAGTCGAGTTCTCCTCGAAGGACCCAAAGCTTGCGGCGCGGGTCGCGGACGCCGTCGCCCAAGCCTATCTTGCCTCCAAGGGCAATGCGAAAAAGGAATCGAACACCGCCGCCACCGGCTTTCTCGGTCCGGAAATCACCGATCTGCAGAATCGGGTGAAGGAGGCCGAAGCCAAGGTTGCCGCCTACCGCGCACAATCGGACCTCCTGATGGGCGGGAACAATTCGGTGCTGGCGACTCAGCAGCTCTCTGAACTGTCGACGGAGCTGTCGCGGGTGCGCGCCAATCGCGCCGCCGCCGAGGCGACCGCCGACAGCGTGCGCAAGGCGCTTCAGAATGGCGGCACGCTCGACAGCGTGCCGGAAGTTCTGTCTTCCGAATTGATCCAGCGCCTGCTCGAGCGGCAGGTGGAACTGAGGACCAACATCGCCGACCTGTCGACCACGCTGCTGGACAACCATCCGCGCATCCGGGCGCTGAAGTCGCAACTTGCCGATCTCGACGGCCAGATTCGCAACGAGGCGCAGAAGATTCTCAAGGGATTGGCGACCCAGGCGCAGACGGCCAAGGCTCGCGAGGACCAGCTCCTCCAGGAGGTCAACCAGCTAAAGGCCGCTTCGGCCCGCGCGGGCGAACAGCAGGTGCAACTCGATGCGCTGCAGCGTGACGCGAACGCCCAGCGTCAGCAGCTCGAATCCTATATGGCGAGCTACCGCGAGGCAGCCTCGCGCGCCGACCGCAACTATCTGCCTGTGGATGCCCGCCTGCTGTCGAAAGCGCAGGTGCCGGCGGAACCCTATTTCCCGAAGATCGGTCCGATTACCGGCGCCGCGGCGGCCGCGTCGCTGCTGCTGATGGCGATCGGCACGCTTCTGAGGGAATTGTTCTCCGGCCGTGCCATGCGCCCGGCCGCCGGCGCGAGATTCGAGCCGATCGAGCAGGTGGCGATGCCGGCGGCGCGTCCCGAGCCGGTGATTCCTGAAGCCGAGGACGAAGCTGGCGAGGATTCGGCGGCCGACGACCGGGTCAGGCGGGCTGCGGCCATCGAGGAACCGGCTGCCGAGCCGGCCCCGCCGGAAGCACCCCGGTCGTGGCGGTCCAGGCTGGGCGAGATCGATGTCGACAAGGCGGCGGAAAAGCTCATCGCCTCGGGCGCCGCGCGCGCCATCTTCGTCTCCCCGGAGGGCGACGAGGCGGCCGCTACCGCCGTCCTGGTGGCGCGAGAGGTCTCCGACGCCGGCCTGCGCGTGC
Source organism: Mesorhizobium sp. WSM4906 (assembly GCF_029674625.1). NCBI lineage: Bacteria > Pseudomonadati > Pseudomonadota > Alphaproteobacteria > Hyphomicrobiales > Phyllobacteriaceae > Mesorhizobium > Mesorhizobium sp. WSM4906. The sequence continues at coordinate 4,568,686 of NZ_CP121355.1, read as the reverse complement.
TGCTGCTCGATCTCACCGCTTCGGGCGCGGCATCGCGGCCGATGCTGGACAGCGGGCTTTTCCCCGGCATCACCAATCTTCTGGCCTCCGAAGCGCAGTTCAGCGATGTCATCCATCCCGATCTCTATTCGGACGCTCATGTCATTCCGGTCGGCACCGCCGACCCGGTCCGCGCCATGCGCGCCGCCGACCGGCTGCCGATCATCATGCAGTCGCTGACCACTGCCTACGACCTCGTCGTCGTCGAATGCGGTCCGGCCGATGCGCATGGCATCAGCCGCCTCGTCGGTGACGGCACGGAAGTCTTCCTGTCGATGCTCGAAGCCGACGACGAGGTGACGCAGGCGGCGGTGAAGCTGATCGAGAACGGCTACCCGGATGTCACGCTTGTGACCCCGGCCGGCCGCGAGCCGGGAAATCCGCTGCCTGGACGTCGCTCGGCTGCATAGGGCTGAGCGACAGTCGACCTGGTAACGCACTTCCGTCGCAACGCTTGCTAAGAATCACCGCGAGCCGCCGGGAAAAGAGGCCAGGACCGCGACAAACCGAGCATGGTTCAGCCTGCGTCAGGCACGCTAGTCCCTAGGCAAAACGCCGAACCGGGGCATTTCTCGGCGGCACCAGCACTTTACATCGGCGGCAGGGCACCTAGTTTTAACGTTTCGCGCCACGCGCTTCGTGCGTGGATGATCGAGTGCGGGACCGTGAACCCTAGGCCGGTCCCCCAAAAACTCCCAAAAGGATAGCTGCTATGACACAGGCCAAGAATGGCGACACTGTACGCATCAACTATACCGGACGTCTGGTCGACGGCACCCAATTCGATTCTTCCGGTGGTGAGCCGCTGCAATTCACATTGGGCGAGGGACAGGTGATTCCCGGTCTTGAGACCCATGTCGAGGGCATGGCAGTCGGCGCGAAAAGCACCGTCACCGTTCCCGCCGACGCCGCCTATGGCCCTCATCGCCCCGAAGCGGTCGTAACCATCGACCGCGCCAGCGTGCCGGAAAACGTCAACGTCGATATTGGCACTCAATTGCAGGCCCGCACCCCTGAAGGGCGCCCCATGCAAGTGACGGTCGTCGGCGTGGACGACGCCAGCGTCAAGCTCGACGGCAATCATCCGCTGGCCGGAAAGGACCTGGTGTTCGACGTTGAACTGGTCGAGATCGTTCAGGCGGCGTAATCAGCGCCTGAACGACTGCCCAGGATCGCGGTTTAGAACGCTACCTGGGAAAGCGTCCGCCCTCCCGTGGAAGGTGGCAAAGCGATCGCGAACCTCACGGCGCGCGATCGGTCAGATCATTGGCGCCTTCCTGCCCGGCGCAATGCGCGCAGCAATAGATGATATCGCCCTGCTCGACGCCATGCCCCATGATCCGTACCTTGCAATGAGGGCAGGTCGGCGCAAGTTTCTGGACCGCACACTCGAAGCTGTCAAACGTGTAGGTTTGCCCGCCCAGGCTCACTAGGAACGCCTTGTCGTAGTCATTGCCGCACTGATCGCATTTAGCCATGGCCGTTCTCCTTCTGAGTGCGAAAACCTCTCGGCACTCGATAGGTTCCGCATCGACCAGGGGCTCGACGGCGATTGTGCGGTTCTCTCCAGAGCTAGCTGTCGTCCTCGGACGCGGCAGGTGCCGCCGCTTGTCCGGCAACCCTCCGGCGCAGCATCTTGGTCAGTTTCCAGACCGTCGGATTGTTCTTGATGAAGGCCTTCGCCCGCGAGCCTTGCCGCAGCCCGGTCGCCAGCGCCCGGCCCTTCAGCGTCAGCGGCGCAAGCACTTCGAGATGCCGGACCTCGATGTCGCACCAGAGCCGCTTGTAAGGCTCGTCGCCGACCGAGAAATCATAGACGTCGAAACCGAGCTCGCAGGCTTCCTGGATGTTGTCGAAGAAAAGGAAGTCGCCGGGACTGGTGGAGGCGAGATCGTCCTCGGCGATCGCGCCGAACTCGCAGATCAGGCGCTTGCCCGAGCGGCTGGAGCCGGTGACGGCGCGGAGTTTCCCCGCCACCTCCAGCCCATGCAGCAGGAAGGACGGCCTTTCCTCGGCAAGCGCATCGGCAAACAGCGCCTGGAAAAAGGCGCGCACGCCTTCATCGCCGAAGACGTTGGCGATGCCCATCTTGGCGAAGCGCGCTTCCTTCATATCGAAGAAGGCGCCGAGCAGCCTGTCGACCTCCTCGCGGCTCCGCGCCTCGATACGGCGGAAACTGCCGATGGCTTCGAACTTGCGCGTCTGCGAGCGGTGCTTCTTGCGCTTGCGCTTGCCGCTCGCGCGGGCAAGCAGCGCATCGAAACCGCCGTCGAGATCGACCGCCAGCGCAAGGTTCGGGCTCGCAAAATTGGGCAGTGCGGCGAGCGGGTTCGCGGCGCCGTCGAGATCGGGCAGCAGGCGTTCGAGCGAAACGAGGTCGATGTCCGGCCGCGCTTTGGCGATTGCCGAGAACAGCGAACGGATCGCCGGGCTGTCGATGCTTGGCAGCAGCCGCGGGTAGGCGGCGGGGAAATTGCCGTTGGCGTGACGTCCGCCGGCGAAACGAGCGACACGGAAGGGACCGTTTCGCATGACTTCCAGCGCTAGTGAAAACGCCGGCCGGTCATCGATGTTCAACGTGGCGACGACCATGTCGGATTTGGTTTCGGTCGCCCAGTTGCGCACCCAGGATGCGCTCTGCGCCGGGGCAAACAGCGCCGAAGCACAGAATTCCGCATAGTCCGCGAGCCCGGCGCCCACCGCTGTCGTCAACCGGTCCCGGCTCGAGGCAGGCGCGCGCGCCGGCGCTTCGTTGGCTGCGACCCGATTGCCGTCAAATGACGCGGCGGCGTCAACCATCCCTCAATCCTTAAGACGTATTGGTTGCAACCTGGGGTTCGCATAGGCGCGTGTCGTGCTGGGATGAGCCTAGGCGGAAAAGGTGAAGGAATGATCGACGGGGGCGAGGCGATCCGGAAACTGGCGTTGAACGTTGCCCGCTATACCGGCCTCGCACCGCTGGCGAAGCCGTTTGTCGGCGGCATCGGCGCCATCCTGATGCTGCATCGCGTGACAGCGACACCGGAGAAACCGAACAGCGTCAACCGTCATCTGAACATCGCCCCTGCCTTCCTCGACAAGCTGATCGCCGACATGAAGGGAAGGGGCTATGCCTTCGTCGGTCTGGACGAAGCGATCGCGCGCATCGAGGCGGGCGGCAGACACGGCCAGTTCGCCACCATCACTGCCGACGACGCCTATCGCGACAACATGACCGAGGCGCTGCCGGTGCTGGAGAAGCATGGTGCGCCGATCGCCATCTATGTCGCGCCAGGCCTGATCGACGGTGCCGTCGACCTGTGGTGGGACGTCGTCGAGGACATCGTCGACACCAGCTCACACCTGACGCTGAAGACGACGAGAGGATCCTCGGTCATCGATTGCTCGACACCCGGCCGAAAGATTCAGACCGTCGCGCGCCTGAATGCCTGGTTGACGCTTGAAGTCCCCGAAGAAGAGCAGGGCACCGCGCTGCGCGAATTGGCGCGCTCGAACGGCGTCGAGCTTGGCACGGTTCGCTCCGCAACGCTGATGAATTGGGACGAGATACGCGCGATGGCCGAGCACCCGCTGGTGACGATCGGCGCTCATACCGTCAACCACCGCAACCTCAAGCGGCTGTCCGAAGCGGACGCGCGCCGCGAGATCGGTGACGTCCGCCGCATCCTCAAGGAAAGACTCGGGCAGGAGCCGCGCCATTTCGCTTACCCCTACGGCTATGCCCGCGCGGTCGGTTGCCGCGAGGTGGGTTTTGCCCGCGACGCCGGCTATGTCTCGGCGGTGACGACCCGGCACGGCGTGCTCAGAGCCGAACATGCCGGTTTCCTGCATGCGCTACCGCGCATCTCCGTCAACGGCCGCTACCAGAGCCTCGCCCATATCCGCACGATGCTGTCGGGTGTGACGACGCCGCTCGCCAACGCCGGCAGGATGGTCGTCACCATCTGAGCAATTCCTGGAAAGTGTGCGGCGGTTTTCCGTCCGGAATTGCGACCACCAAAGAAGGCTCGTCTCAGCTCTTCTGAGGCGGCTCGATGATCAGCCATTTGATGATGCCCATCGCCGGCAGCACCCAGAGCAGGCCGCTGAGCAGGAAGAACAGGAAGTGCGCCGTCGAACCATATTCGGCGAGCCTGGTGACCGCGATGGCCGAGGCGATCAGCGCATAGATGATGACCAGCGCTACCAGCAGGATGGTTCCGATCAGCTTTTTCAGGCGAATGGGCATGTCGCGGTCCCGTTGACCCGCCTCGCTTAGGCCGAACGGAAGGCTCGCGCAACCGTCTCCAGCCAGCGCGACGGCGTGCCGCGCTGTCCGGTCTTGCCAGCGGGGCGGTCATGGTCCACCAATCGCGCGTTTCAACCGCCGGGAAAAGTCCCATGGCTGCCATCACCGCCACGGCCCCATACGCCGCCCGCGACCGCGATCTCCACAACCGGGCGCTGGTGCGCGGCTGGCTGTATTTCGTGCTGCTCGTGCTGGTGGCGCTGGTGCTGGTCGGCGGCGCCACCCGGCTTACCGGTTCCGGCCTGTCGATCACCGAATGGCGGCCGATCCACGGCGTGATTCCGCCGCTCAACGATGCCGAGTGGCTGGAAGAGTTCCAGCGCTACCAGCAGATCCCGCAATATGCCGAGCTCAACAAGGGCATGAGCATCGAGGCCTTCAAGTCGATCTTCTGGTGGGAATGGGTGCACCGCATCCTCGCGCGCAGCGTCGGCGTCGTCTTTGCCTTGCCGCTCCTGTTCTTCTGGGCGACTCGCCGCATCGAGCGCGGCCTCGGCCCGAAACTGGCCGGCATCCTTCTGCTCGGCGGCCTGCAAGGCGCCATCGGCTGGTGGATGGTGGCTTCGGGTCTGGTCGACCGCGTCTCGGTCAGCCAGTATCGGCTGGCGACGCACCTGACGATCGCCGCCATGATCTTCACCGCCACCATGGTCGTCGCGCGGGGCCTTGCACCGCACTCGGAGCCGGCCGCCGACCGTTCTACGCAGCGGCTCGCCGGCGTGATCGTGCTCCTGGCGCTGATCCAGATCTATCTCGGCGGCTTGGTTGCCGGCCTCCATGCCGGCCTCTCCTACAACACTTGGCCGCTGATGGACGGCAAGGTGATCCCGTCCGATCTCCTCCTGTTGAAACCCGCCTGGCTGAACTTCTTCGAGAATCCGAAGACGGTGCAGTTCGTGCACCGGCTCGGCGCCTATACACTCTTTGTGGTGGCGCTCTGGCACATGATCGCCACGTGGCGGCGCCAGCCGGGCACCACCCATGCCCGCCGCGCCACGCTGTTGCTCCTGCTGGTGCTGCTGCAGGCCTCGATCGGCATCGGCACGCTCTTGATGCAAGTGCCGCTGCACATGGCGCTGACCCACCAGGGCTTTGCCTTGATCGTGCTCGGCTTTGCCGCCGCACATTGGCGCGGCACCAAGGGCGCTTATCCGCTGCCGACCGAGATCGCCGTCAGGGGCTGAGGCGAACCTTCCGGATCGCCTCGGCGATCGACAGCTCGCGATTTTCATCGACTGCATTGCCGTCCTCGCGGTGCCAGGCGGCCGACAGGCAGCCATAGGCGATCGCGTGGTCGAGGATGGCGCGTGGCGGCTGGCCGAGCGTTTTCCCAAACACCTCGGCCATATGCGCGATCTGGCGGGGATCGAGGCAAAGATCGTTGCGATCGAGCGGATTGTAGAACATGTTCGCCGCATCGAAGCCGGGGTCGCCGAGCACGCCCTTCGGGTCGATCGCCAGCCAGCCGCGCGGCCCGAACAGGATATTGTCGTGATGCAGGTCGCCATGCAGCGGCCTGACGTCATGCGGCTCGGCAAGCAGCCGCTCGGCGGTTGCCGCCGCTTCCATGTAAAGCGTGTTCTGGCCGGCATCGCGATCGGCTTTGGCCGCCCGAAACAGGCTGACATATCTTTCGCGCAGCGGCTGCAGGTCCGGCGGCGGAGCATCCTTCGAAGGCGAGTGGAGCTTCGCCATCACCTCGGTCGCGATCGCTGTCGCGGCATCGTCGCCATGCTCGGCGAGATGCTGCGAGAGCAGCCGGTCGCCGGCATATTCGAGCAGCATTCGGTGCCCGTCACGGCCGAGCAGGCGCACGGCGCCTTCGCCGCGCCGCCAGGCCAGGAAATGCTCGCCGCGCAGCTCGTCCGCAACGTCGTCGAACGGCTTCAGGTCCTTGACGATCGCCGGCGAACCGTCCTCGCACGTCACCTTCCAGATGCGGCTGGAGAACGTCTCGGCAACGAGCTCGGGCGCACTGACCTTCCAGCGCTCAGGCAGCGCCTGCATCGTCGCTCAGTGCGCGATGCCGAGCATCAGGTCCAGGTTCTGCACGGCAGCGCCCGAGGCACCCTTGCCGAGATTGTCGTAGACGGCGAGCAGCAGCGCCTGCGCCCGCTCGTCATTGGCGAACACATAGACCTTCATCCGGTTGGTGCCGTTATAGACCTCCGGGTCGATCTCCGGCAGGCGCTCCATATGCGTGAAGGGGGCGACCTCGACCACGCCGCCATTGATCGAGGCGTAGTGGTCGGCGATCGCCGCATGAAGCTCGGCGCCCGTCGGCACGCGATCGAGGCCGCCGAGCTGCAGCGGCACCACCGTGATCATGCCTTGCGCGAAATTGCCGACCGCCGGCTGCATGATCGGATCGTGCGACAGTTTTGCGTAGGTCCTGAGCTCCGGCACATGCTTATGCTGCAGCGTCAGGCCATAGGGCAGGAACTCGGGCGCATCCTCGCCCTTGCCGACATAGTCCTCGATCATCGGGCGGCCGCCGCCGGAATAGCCGGAAATGCCGTTGACGGTGACCGGGAAATCGGCGGGCAGCAGGCCGGCCGAAACCAGCGGCCGCAGCGTCGCGATTGGACCTTGCGGCCAGCAGCCGGGGTTGGCGACGCGCTTTGCGTTGGCGATCTTCTTCGCCTGATCCTTGTCCATTTCGGCAAAGCCATATTCCCAGCCCTCGGCCACGCGATGCGCGGTCGAGGCGTCGATGACCTTTGTCGTGCCGTTCTCGATCAGCGACACGCTCTCCTTGGCCGCGGCATCCGGCAGGCAGAGGATGGCGACATCGGCGGCGTTGAGGAATTCGGCCCTGGCCGCAGCTTCCTTGCGGCGCTCGGCGGGAATGGAGATGATCTCCAGGTCGCCGCGGTCGGCCAGCAGCGCCCTGATCTGCAGGCCTGTCGTGCCATGCTCGCCGTCAATGAAGATTTTCGGTTTCATCGGTTACCAAATTCCTTGCAATTTCAAGTCTATATGCCGTTTGCGTTATGCAGAACTGCATGAGTGCCGTTGTTTAGGTCCTCGAGCCGCGCCTTCCGTTCGGCCACCAGGCCAAGATAATGCATGGCAATGATCGATCCGGCGATCGCCGTAATATCGGCATGATCGTAGGCCGGCGCAACCTCGACGACATCGGCGCCGACGATATCGACCTGGCCGAGCTGGCGCAGCGTCGAGAGCATCTTGGCCGATGAAGGGCCGCCGGCTACCGGCGTGCCGGTACCGGGAGCGAAGGCCGGGTCGAGGCAGTCGATGTCGAAGGTGAGATAGGTCTTCCTGCCGCCGGTGCGCTCGACGATCGCATAGGCGATGTCGGAGGCGCGCATTTCCTCGACCTCATGCCCGTAGAGGATCCTGATGCCGAACGTGTCCGGCGCATGCGTGCGGATGCCGATCTGGATCGAGCGGTCGGGATCGATGATGCCTTCGTTCACCGCACGGGCGACGAAGGAACCATGGTCGATGCGCTTGCCGTCGTCCGGCCAAGTGTCCTGATGCGCGTCGAACTGAACCAGCGCCAGCGGCCCGTGGATCGCGGCATGCGCCTTGAGCAGCGGCCAGGTGACGAAATGATCGCCGCCGAGCGTCAAGAGGAAGGCGCCTGATCTCAGGATCTTGGCCGCCTCGCGCTCGATCGCGCCCGGAGTCTTCTGATGGTTGCCGCTGTCGAGCAGGCAGTCGCCATAGTCGACCACCGCGAGCTGCTCGAACAGGTCGCGCGAGAACGGATATTGCGGATCGTTGTCGAGGATCGCCGAGGCGCGCCGGATCGCCTGCGGCCCGAAGCGCGCCCCGGGTCGGTTGGTGACCGCGGCGTCAAAGGGAATTCCCCACACGACGGCGTCCGCGCCCTTCACGTCCTTCGTATATTTGCGCCGCATGAACGACAGCGCCCCGGCATAGGTCGGCTCGAACGACGCGCCCGTCTTGGAACGGGCGGTGAAGGCGTGGTCGATCTCTTTGTTCGCCATTGCGGGTCCTCGGTTGTCAGCGGGCAGCCACAACTACAGAACCGGCACGCAACATGCCAGTCACAGCTTGCGGATACGGAACGGCGCTCGCCGAGTGCCAGGGCAACACAGGATTTGTATTATTATGACCGAAGCGGCCTTGCTGAACCTCGCACCCGCTCCGGCGGCGACCCGGACCGGCACGGCGGCCGGCGAGCGCTTCCTGGTGCTCGATTCGTGGCGCGGCATCTGCGCGCTTTTGGTGGCGCTGTTCCATTTCCCGACGACGTCGATGATTTCCCAAAGCGCCTTTGTCGGCGGCTCCTATCTGTTCGTCGATTTCTTCTTCGTGCTGTCCGGTTTCGTCATCGCCAGCTCCTATGGCAGCCGGCTGGGCGAGCCGGACGGGCTTGCCAGCTTCGCACTGGTGCGTTTCGGCCGCATCTACCCACTGCATCTCCTGATGCTCACCGCCTTCGCCGGCTTCGAGGCCATGCGGCTGGTGCTGCCGGCACTGCACGGAACGGGTTCCGCGCCATTCACCGGCGGCTTCGACGTGAGAAGCCTCATCGCCAATCTCTTCCTGCTGCAGGGCATGGGGGTGGAGGATCATCTGAGCTGGAATGCCCCGAGCTGGAGCATTTCCGCCGAGTTCTTCACCTATCTGCTCTTTGCCGGCGTGGTGTTCGCGACCGGCAAGCGCGCCTGGATATGGTTCGTGGCCGCCGCCATGACAGCGCCCTTCTTCCTGCTTGCCTTTTCGACCCGTCATATGGACGTGTCCTTCGATTTCGGCTTCATTCGCTGCCTTTACGGCTTCTCGCTCGGCGCGCTGCTTGCCTGGTTTCAGCACGATTCCATTGCAGAGGCGCGACAGGCGATGGTCGGCGGGGCAGGGCGCATCGCCTGGACGCTGGCCGAGCTCGTCATGATCGCGGTGATCGGGACGTTCGTTTCCGTCGCCGGAACGAATGACGCCGGCATTGCAGCACCCGTCGTCTTCGCGCTGGCCCTCTACCTCTTCGCCCACGAGGGTGGCCTGGTCAGTGCGCTGCTGCGCAGCCGTCCGATGCTGCTGCTCGGCTCGCTCTCCTACTCGATCTACATGATCCACATCTTCGTCCAGGCGCGCATGATCAACATCGGCGGCCTCATCGAGCGCAAGCTCGGGTTTGGCATCGTCGGCGGCATGACCCTGCGCGGCGATCAGGTGGCCGGCTTCGGCGTCGGCTCGCCATGGATCGGCTTCGCCGCGATCATAGCGATGTTGATCGCCGTCATCGTCGCCTCCTGGCTCACATGGCGCTTCGTCGAGATGCCGGCGCTGGCATGGTTCCGCCGCCGCTCCAAGCGGATTTGACCCAAACAATTCAAGGAAAAGTGTTTTCCGTCCGCAATTGCGCCAAAACAAGGAGACAGCTAGCCGGCTTCGTTCACCGCCCTGTCATGGGGATCGCCTAACCGGGTCCCGACCCGGAACGGAGCGATTCCCGCTGATGCGAACACTCTGGCTGAGCCTGCTTCTGTCCGCCGCGCTTGCGACTGCCTCGAGCCAGGCTTTGGCCGGCGAGACGCGCGCTGCCCAAATCCTCGACCGCTTCGAGCACGCCAACCAGTGGCGCGACCATGTGATGATCGCCGCGCACCGGGCCGGCAGCATGCAGGCCGGCAAGACGCTCTATGCCGAGAACTCGCTTGCCGCGGTCGAGGGTTCGATCGCGATCGGCGCGGAGATCGTCGAGGTCGATGTCAGGCGCTCGAAGGACGGCGCGTTCGTGATCATGCATGACAGCTGGCTCGACCGGACGACCACCTGTAAGGGCGAAGTGGCGAATTACACGCTGGCCGAGCTGAAGAAATGCCGGCTGATGATCGAAGGCACGGGCGCGGTCACCGACGAGTCGGTATCGACGCTGCGCGAGATGCTGCTCGCCACCAAGGACCGGATCCTGATCAACCTCGACAACAAGCTGGAGGTGACCGACCTGCCCGGCATGATCGCGGTCGCCCGCGATCTCGGCATGGCCGATCAGGTTATCGTCAAGGAAAACCTGTGGAACCGCCAGCGCATCGATGCGGCCAGGACAGCGCTTGCCCAGGCGGGCGGCGGCTTCCAGTTCATGCCGATCCTCGCCGACGATGCCGTGCACGATGCCACCTTTGCCGGCGAGGTTGACAAGGCATTCGCGCCTCGCGCCATCGAGCTGATCGCCTGGCGCAACGGTGCCGAGATGCTGACGACGAGCGGCGGGCCGCTGTTCAGCACCCGTATGCGAGCGGTGGCGATCCGAGGTGACTGGCACCTCTGGGCCGACACCTATGCCATCGTCAACAAGCCGGGCGGCTTCCTCGCCGGCGGCCGCGGCGACGAGCTGGCAGTGGCCGCCAGCCTGCCGCGCGAAGCCTGGGGTTTCTGGGTCGACCGCGGAGCCACCATCATCCAGACCGACGAGCCGAAGGCGGCGATCGAATGGCTGGCGGCGAACGGGTATCGAGTGCCTTATACGGCCGATGGCCGGACTGCAGAGCCGGCTCATACCGCGAGTATCAATTAGAGCGCGGCGCGGAAGCCGCCAATCTCCCCCCAAGCGGGGGAGATGCCCGGCAGGGCAGAGGGGGGCGCTGTCCCGCCGGCCTGTCCAGCGTCTAGGCCAATCGCGCCCGTATTTCCAAGTCATCATTTATAGCAAGCCCGTTGAGGCTGGCGTTCCTTCGCGCCCCCTCTGGCCTGCCGGCCATTTCCCCCACAAGGGAGGGAGATCAGCCAATCACGCAGCCTTCGCGACTCCATCCAACTCGCCCAGCACCTCCGCCGATAGCTCCAGCTCCGCCGCCGCAAGATTCTCCCGCAAATGCCCGACCGACGACGTGCCCGGTATCAGCAGGATGTTCGGCGAGCGCCGCAGCAGCCACGCCAGCGCGACCTGCATCGGCGTCGCGCCGAGCCGTTCCGCGACGCCCGACAAGGTCGAGGACTGCAGTGGGCTGAAGCCGCCGAGTGGGAAGAACGGCACATAGGCGATACCGTCGCGGGCAAGCTCGTCGATCAGCGCGTCGTCTTGCCTGTGCGCCAGATTGTATTGGTTCTGCACGCAAACGATGTCGCAGATCCTGCGGCCCTCCGCGATCTGCGCGCGGGTCACGTTGCTCAAACCGATATGGCGCACGAGGCCTTTGCGTTGCAACTCGGCAAGCTTGGTGACTTGCGCCTCGATGGAGCCTTCCGCCGGACCATGCACCCCGAACATGATGCGCAGATTGACGACGTCCATCGCCTCGAGGCCAAGATTGCGAAGGTTGTCGTGCACTGCATGCTCGAGTTCATCGGCTGTGAAGGCCGGCAGCCAGGAGGCGTCTTCGCCGCGACGGGCGCCGATCTTGGTGACAATGGTGAGGTCGTCGGGGTAGGGCGCCAGCGCCTCGCGGATCAATCTGTTGGTGACGTGCGGCCCGTAATAGTCACTGGTGTCGATATGGTTCACGCCTTGCGCCAACGCTTCGCGCAGCACGGCGATTGCCGCGTCATGGTCCTTCGGCGGACCGAACACGCCTTTGCCCGCAAGCTGCATCGCGCCGTAGCCGAGGCGGTGGACCGAGCGGTCGCCGAGTTTGTAGGTGCCGGATTTGTCTACGCTGGACATCGTGGTTCTCCTTCGCTGTCGACGGCGGAGATAGGGCATGGTTGCTGTTCCGATAATCGGCTATAATCGATACAGCTTGTGCGAAATTTAGGACAATGACGGCGGACCTCAACGATCTCCAGGCGTTTATGGCGGTGGCGCGCGCCGGCGGTTTTCGCGAAGGAGCCCGTGCGACGGCGGGCAGCGCCTCCGCGCTCAGCGAAGCCATCCGCCGTCTGGAAACTCAGCTCGGTGTTAGGCTCTTCAACCGCACCACGCGCAGCGTTGCTTTGACCGAGGCTGGCGCCAGCCTGCTGGCGCGGCTCGGTCCCGCATTGGGCGAGGTAGAAGCTGCGCTCGATGTGGTGAACGGCTTTCGCGACCGGCCAGCCGGAACCTTGCGTCTCAACGTGCCGATAAGCGCCTCGCGGCTGGTGCTGCCCAGAATCGTTCCGGGATTTCTCGCGGCCTATCCCGCCATTCGCCTGGAAGTGATCGCCGAGGAGAACTTTATCGATCTGCTGGTAGCCGGCTGCGACGCCGGAATCCGCTATGACGAGCGGCTGGAGCAGGACATGATCGCGGTGCCGATCGGGCCGCGCGCGCAGCGCTTCACGACCTCCGCCGCGCCGTCCTACCTTGACCGGCACGGTCGGCCGCAGCACCCGCGCGACCTGCTTGGCCATGCCTGCGTGCGCGGCCGTTTCCCGAGCGGGGTCATGACGCCCTGGGAGTTCGAGCGCGACGGCGAGGTGGTGCGGGTCGATCCCACGGGGCCATTGGTCGTCAGCATCGGTGGAGGCGTCGATCTCGCCATCGATGCGGCGATCGCCGGCGTCGGCATTCTGTGGCTCTTCGAGGACTGGGTGCTCCCGCATTTCGAGAGCGGCACGCTCGAACCTGTGCTGGAGCCGTGGTGGCAGGAATTTTCCGGGCCGTTCCTCTATTATCCGGGCCGGCGCCTCGTGCCTGCGCCGTTGCGCGCCTTCATCGACTACATCAAGACGCCGGCCGGGCGCTGGCAGTAGCTGGGCCGAACGCGGCAATTATCCGTAATGAGCATGGTCCTTCTCCCATCGGTGAAGGGGGCGCACCCTGTCGGCAGGCTGCACAACTGAATAGAGTCGGGCGGTAGTTGCGATAGAGGTCGATCGCGATGATCACCACGCTTTTTTTGCCGCGGCGCGGAGAAGCCGGCTCGACACAGAAATTCCACCCGTCCTCAGCCGTGGGAGAATAGCGTGCACAGGCGATACGTGACGCTGGATCTGCTTCGTGGCATCGCGGCTACCGGCGTCATGCTTTTTCACAATTGCGTCGATGTCGTCCAAAGCGGCTATTTGGCCGTCGATCTTTTCTTTGTCCTCAGCGGCTTCGTGATCGCCCTGTCCTACGAGGACAAGTTGAGAGACGGACTGGCTCAATCGTCCTTCTTCCTGGCGCGTTTCATCCGCCTCTGGCCGATGATTGTGGTTGGCAGCGTGCTGGGGCTTTTGGCCGGATTGGCCCACTATGTCGCGCATCCCGGCGATCTATGGACGTTGGGCGCTCAGTTCTCGGCTTCTCTCATTCTGCTCCCGAAACTGGCCATAGCCGAAGGAGACGAACTGTTTCCTCTCAATACCGTCTTCTGGTCGCTGTTCTTCGAGATCGTCGTCAATGTGATCTACGCCGCGTGGCTGTATAGCCGGCGAGCGCAGGGTCTGTTGATTGCCGTGGTCATCGTGTCCGCAATCTGCATCTTGCTCCAGCCGGAGGTAAGGATGCTGATGTTGTTCGCCCGCGCGCTCCTTGGTTTTTTCCTGGGCGTGCTCATGTACCGTATGTCGAACAAGCTGCAATTGACGGCAGTTCGGTTCGGTTGGCTTTTTTGCACTGCCGCCGTCGTTCTCATTCTCGTCATGCCCACGTCGATCAGGCCGCCCGGGATACTCTTCCTGCTGATTGACGCGGTATTCTGCGCGATCATTCTCGTGGCCGCCGCCAGCGACGAGACGATGCCTGCCATGTCGGTGGGCTGGTCGCAGTGGCTCGGGGATATCTCCTACCCGCTTTATGCCATCCACCGGCCGCTGTTTTACTTTTGCTCGCTGCTGATCGTGAGGATCACGCATGATTTGGCCGCTTACAATTTCGCGGCTTTCGTCGCGTCCATCGCCATCGTCGCTGCGTCTGGCGTCGTGCTGCGCTCGTTCGATCAGCCGGTTCGGCGTTATCTGACGGGACTGACCCGACCATACCTGAAAGCAAAAGGCCGCCCGGAGGCGGCCTTTCGAGAAGCTTGATCGTGTAGCGCTTAGCGCTTGGAAAACTGGAAGCTGCGGCGGGCCTTCGCCTTGCCGTACTTCTTGCGCTCGACCACGCGGCTGTCGCGGGTCAGGAAGCCGCCCTTCTTGAGCACCGCGCGCAGCGCCGGCTCGTAATAGGTCAGCGCCTTGGAGATGCCGTGACGCACGGCGCCCGCCTGGCCGGAGAGGCCGCCGCCGATGACGGTGGCGACGATGTCGTACTGGCCGGCGCGGTTGGTGGCGACGATCGGCTGGTTGAGGATCATCTGCAGCACCGGACGCGCGAAATAGGTCGCGAATTCCTTGTCGTTGACGATGATCTTGCCGGAGCCCGGCTTCACCCAGACGCGCGCGATGGCGTTCTTGCGCTTGCCGGTGGCATAGGCGCGGCCCGACTTGTCGAGCTTCTGGACATGGACGGGCGCGGCCGGCTGCGCGGCGGTCGTGACAGTCCCGAGTTCTGCGAGCGAGGAAAGCTCAGCCATTACGAGGCCCTCTTGTTCTTGGAGTTCAGCTTGGCCACGTCGAGCGTGACGGGCTGCTGGGCGGCGTGCGGATGTTCGGCGCCTGCATAGACGCGAAGATTCTTCATCTGGCGGCGGCCAAGCGGGCCGCGCGGGATCATGCGCTCGACGGCCTTCTCGACGACGCGCTCAGGGAAACGGCCCTCGAGCAGCTGGCGCGCGGTGCGCTCCTTGATGCCGCCGGGATGGCCGGTGTGCCAGTAGTAGACCTTGTCGGTGTACTTCTTGCCGGTGAACACCACCTTGTCGGCGTTGATGACGATGACGTTGTCGCCATCATCGACATGCGGCGTGAAGGTGGGCTTGTGCTTGCCGCGCAGATGGTTGGCGATGACAGTGGCGAGGCGGCCGACGACGAGACCCTCGGCGTCGATCAGCACCCACTTCTTCACCACATCCGCAGGCTTCTGCGAAAAGGTAGCCATGGTTTTGCTCTCGAGTTGACCTTCCTCATCCGCGAGGGACAAGGAAAGGCGTTTTTTGTTGCTTGGATTGGCGAGGACGCTGAGGCCATTCGCCAATAATAAAACGGCGGCCGTTGCGGGCCGCTGCTTCGCGAGGGCTTATAGGCGAGGGTATCAGGCGCGTCAAGGCGGCCGAAAACTCATCTGGCGCACAAAAAGAGATAAAAACAATAGTTTGGCTATGTGGTGCTATTTTACCGCAAGGAAAGAGCGCTCCGGCCAATAGTCGGAACGCCTTCCGACGATCCGGACTTCAGCCGGCAGCTTCGAGCGAGCGGCGGATCTCGGGCGCAAGCTGGTCCATTGCTGCGGCGAGCCAGCCGCAGAGCTCATCCGGCGACGTGTCATGGATCCACACCAGTCGGCTGCGTCCATCATTCTCGGCAAAGACCTGCATGGAGGTGTTGTCGTGCGCCACCTCTTCGCCTTCCCATGCCCAGACGATCCGGCGTGCCTGTTCGTCGCGGGCAATCAGCCTCTCGTGCACGACCTTGCCGTCGGCAAAGATCATCTGCCGCAAGTCGGGCTCGACCAGCCGGCAATCCACGAAGATGTCCGGCGTTGTCAGCCGCGGTCCCTCGGCGAAGTTGCCGACGGTCTGCCAGACCTTTTCCGGCAACGCATCGACCACCATTTCCCTGATGACTGATCCCATTTTTGCACCTCTGGTTGGAGATAGACAAACCTGTCTACTAGACAAATCTGTCTGTAGGCTGGAAAACGAGTCGCGTCAAAGGATATACGGGATGGCGGATCGCACTGCTGACATTACTGACATTGGTCGCGGAAGTTCCGCGCGCAATCGCGTTCTGGATACGGCGACGAGGCTCTTCTATGCGGAGGGCGTGCACGCGGTCGGCGTCGATCGGATCATCGCGGAGGCAGGCGTGGCGAAGGCCACTTTCTACAAATACTTTCCAGCCAAGGATGAGCTGGTCCGAGCCTATGTCCAGAACCAAAGCCGGTTAGGGAGGGCTGCGACCGACCGAATCGGCAAGCGACCGGCGCGGGATATGATCCTGGCTATCTTCGACCTTGTTGCGGATGCAGCCGCTCAACCAGGCTATCGCGGCTGCCCGTTTCTCAATGCCGCCGCCGAATATCCGGACCCTGGCCATCCGGTGAGGCAGGCGATCGCCGAGCACAGGCGGTGGAAGCATGACCTCCTGTGCGGCTTGCTTGCAGACGACGGCAAACCGGATCCGGAAACCACCGCCGACATCCTCACCGTTGCCGGCGACGGACTGCTCGTCGCCAGCCACCTCGACAAGCCAGCAAACTTGCGCCACCTCATCCGCGAGACGGTCCTGCAGATTCTAGGACCGTCGGCGGACAAATAGGTGATGACAGGAATTCAGTAGTGCTTCGGCGAGCGTGAGTGTTGCAGTTTAGTGCTTGGCTTCGATTTCCTTGCGCGCTGCGCTGGCCAGGAACGCGGATCTTGTTATGCCGCGTTCACGCGCCGCAGCATCGATCGCTCGCAAGACGCCACGCTCAAACGTGACGTTGGCCCTGACCACAGCACTGTCATTGTCGATCAACGGCACCGACACCAAGTATGCTCCCTCGGCCAAGGCCGTGCGAACCTCCGAAAGCGAGACGATCGCCTCGTGGCTGGAAGGTTCGGGGACTGGCATGTCCTCTGCCCACAATTGTAACGCCTCGACCGCATTCGGAATGATTTCTTCTGCAGCATCCGCGGCTGAAAAGCAGCCGGGAATGTCTGGAAAGCGAATGCCGAAAGCGCTGCCCGCATCTTTGTCGACCAAAGCAAAATAGCTCTTCACAACAGCCTCCAACTTACCTGCTGCCCAGGATGGGATCAGTTTGTTTTGATCCAGCCTGCTTGCTTGGCGATTGCGCGAGCAGTGCCTATTGGCAGATCCTTCTCCGGATGCGGTACGATCAACACGATCTCGCCCTTTCGAAATTTGTGATGCGAGCCGCGAACGGATACCAGCTCGAAACCGTCGTCCTTGAGACGCTTCACGATTTTACGGCTGTCACGCTCGATCAAACATCACCTGTGCGCATATATATACACATCGAAGGCATTTCAATTGTCAGCTTGATATCTTGGGCGGCGGGATCGAATAGGTGCCGGTGGCGTGCGCCACGGTGTGCCTGTCCGGGCCGGCGACGATGTCGATATCGAACACCATCAGGCTTTTGCCGAGCTTCAGGATTCGGCAATGGCCGTCGATCGGCCCCGCCTCGGCCTTGCGCATGAAGTTGATGTTGAGGTTGGTGGTCACCGACAGCGCGTCCGGCCCGGCGTGGCTGAGCACGCAGACATAACCGCCGATATCGGCCAGCGTGAACAATGATGGGCCTGAGACCGTGCCGCCCGGGCGCAGATGCCGCTCGTCGGCGTTGAGCCGGACCGTGCAGCCGCCTGGGAACACCTCGATCGCTTCGTAGAAGGAGAATTGGTCGTTCAGCTGCGGATAGACACTCGCCATCAGCGCGTTGACTTCCGCCGCGTTGAGCACCGGCTTCAGATTGCTTTGGGCTGGCATCGGCGGTGTCCTATATGAGTAGGTAAGTTCCAGGCACGCTGGACCAAACGGTGCGACGGAGAAAACACGTCTCGCGGCTGTTCTTCAACCGGCAGCGTGCTAGTTCTGTTGCTCCATGAACCGCGAGCGCTGACCCGAGAGGTTTAGAAAGTGGCTGAAGTCGTTGCCATCAAGCCGGCCGTCGGCGACGGCCCCGTTTCTGCCACCCAGGACAAGGGTGTGCTGCGCCTCACGCTCGCCAGCCCGCCGGCCAATGCGCTCTCGCTGGCGACGATGGCTGCGCTGCAGGCCGAATTCGACCGCGTGAAGGAAGACAAATCCGTGCGCGTCATCATCCTGGCGGCGTCCGGCAAGGTGTTCTGCGCCGGCCACGATCTCAAGGAAATGACCGCGCACCGCGCCGATGCCGACCGCGGACGCGCCTTCTTCGAAAAGACCTTTGCCGCCTGCGCGACGCTCATGCAGACCATCGTGCGCCACCCCAAGCCGGTGATCGCCGAGGTCGATGGCCTGGCCACCGCCGCCGGCCTGCAGCTTGTCGCGAGCTGCGACCTCGCGATTGCCTCGCACGAGGCGACCTTCTGCACGCCGGGCGTCAATATCGGCCTGTTCTGCTCGACGCCGATGGTGGCGCTGTCGCGCAACGTCTCGCGCAAGCAGGCCATGGAAATGCTGCTTACCGGCGAGACGATCGACGCCGCGACCGCCAAGGAATTCGGCCTGGTCAACCGCATCGTGCCGCGCGAATATGTGAATCAGGTTGTCAACAAATACGCGCAAACCGTTGCATCCAAATCGTCTTTGGTGGTCAAGACCGGCAAGGAAGCGTTCTATGCCCAGGCCGAGATGGGTCTGGCCGATGCTTACGCCTATACTGGCCGCGTTATGATGGAAAACATGCTGGCCCGCGACGCCGAGGAAGGCATCGGCGCCTTCATTGGCAAGCGCAAGCCGGAATGGACCGACGAATAGCCCGGATGCAGCCGCGCTTTTCCATCGTTGAGGGTCCGACGTGGCTGCCCGCAAGCAACTGACGCGGCTAAAGGCGCCCTATCTCAAGCGCATCCTGCTCGATCCGTCGCGGGTGGCGGATTGGGAGCAATATCCCTGGAACCTGCCGATCTTCCGGGATCGCGAATTCGAGTTCGAATTCACGTCGGCCATCACCATCATCGTCGGCGAGAACGGCACCGGCAAGTCGACGCTACTCGAAGCAATAGG
This sequence comes from Mesorhizobium sp. WSM4906, assembly GCF_029674625.1. Taxonomy (NCBI): domain Bacteria; kingdom Pseudomonadati; phylum Pseudomonadota; class Alphaproteobacteria; order Hyphomicrobiales; family Phyllobacteriaceae; genus Mesorhizobium; species Mesorhizobium sp. WSM4906. The sequence goes on along the minus strand of NZ_CP121355.1, from coordinate 4,549,767 downwards.
CGCGCTGGCCGGCTATGACGAGGCCGGCGGCGGCAAAGGCTACCGGCCGGTCGATCATTCCAGTGCCGTGGACAAGAGCGGCATTTCACTTGCTGCCGCGTTACGGTGCCATTGGCTGCCGAAGGTTACCGCGGGATGGTTCTTTCGCGCTGAGTCGTTTTATTCGGTAGCGCGCTATCTCGATCGGGCAGCACTGGATGTTGGCGCGCCGCCGCCCGATTTCCTGTCCTGGTCGCATGGCGAGGGCTTCATCCGCTTCTTCGAAGAGCGCTGCCGCCGCCAAGGCATCTACATCCTCGACGAGCCCGAAAGCGCGCTGTCGCCGACGCGCCAGATCGAGTTGCTGAAGCTGCTCCAACGGATGGAGCGTTCCGGCATCGCGCAGGTGATCATGGCGACGCATTCGCCGCTGCTGATGGCCTGCCCGAACGCGCGGCTTTTCCGCATCAGCCGCTTCGGCCTCGATGCGACCGATTTTCACGACACCGATCATTTTCGCATGATGCGCGACTTCTGCAGCGATCCGGCTGCCTTTCTCGCCGAAGCGCTGTATGAGGACGAGCCATGAATCACGACGCCTACGACAACGCCTACATCGCCGCTATCCTGAACTCGGTGAAGACGATCGCCATGGTCGGCGCCTCCCCCAACGACGTGAGGCCCAGCTATTTCGTGCTGAAATATCTGCTTGCCAAGGGCTTTTCGGTGCTGCCGATCAATCCCGGTCATGCCGGCAAGCAGATCCTGGGACAGACGGTCTATGCCAGCCTGGCCGACCTGCCGCATCCGGTCGACATGGTTGACATTTTTCGTGGCTCACCGGCAGTGCCGGGTATCGTCGACCAGGTGTTGAAGATGGATCCGCTGCCCAAGGTCGTCTGGATGCAGCTAGGCGTGCGCCATGACGAGGCAGCTGCCCGCGCCGAGGCCGCCGGCATCAAGGTGGTGATGAACCGCTGCCCGAAGATCGAATACGGCAAGCTGTCGGGCGAGATCGGCTGGACCGGTGTCAATTCCGGCGTGCTGTCGTCGAAGAAGCCCTTGATGCGCCAGGGCTTCCAGAGCTTCGGTGTGCGGCAGAAATAAGCCTCCCGCAGGCTGCGCAAAATTATTCCGGGAAGAGATGGATTTTCTCCGCCGTTCGCCGCAGATCGCATGCCGAAAGGTATTTTCTTCTTTGCATTCCCAGCCGGGCTTAGCCAAGAATGCCCGGCGATTTTCGCTGGATCACCAGAGGGAGGTTTCCGTGACCCGTACGCCCGGTTTCAACACGCTCGCCGTTCATGCCGGCGCCAAGCCGGATCCGGCGACCGGCGCGCGCGCCACGCCGATCTACCAGACCACTTCCTATGTCTTCGACGACGCCGATCATGCCGCATCGCTGTTCGGGCTGAAGGCCTTCGGCAACATCTACACGCGCATCATGAATCCGACGCAGGCGGTTCTCGAGGAACGCATAGCGGCGCTCGAAGGCGGCACGGCCGCCCTTGCCGTTGCATCCGGCCACGCCGCCCAGGTGCTGGTCTTCCACAATCTGATGCAGCCGGGTGACAATTTCGTATCTGCCACAAAGCTTTATGGCGGCTCCATCAACCAGTTCGGCCATGCCTTCAAGAACTTCGGCTGGCAGGTGCGCTGGGCCGATACCAACGATCCGTCGACCTTCGAAAGCCAGATCGACGACAGGACCAAGGCGATCTTCATCGAAAGCCTCGCCAATCCGGGCGGCATCTTCGTCGACATCGAGAAGATCGGCGATATCGCCCGCAAGCACGGCCTGCCGCTGATCGTCGACAACACGCTGGCCTCGCCCTATCTGGTACGGCCGATCGAGCACGGTGCCGACATCGTCGTGCATTCGCTGACCAAGTTCATCGGCGGCCACGGCAATTCGATCGGCGGCGCCATCATCGACGGCGGCACCTTCGACTGGTCGAAATCGGGCAAGTATCCGATGCTGTCGGAGCCGCGCCCCGAGTATGGCGGTCTCGTCCTGCATGAGACCTTCGGCAACTTCGCCTTCGCGATTGCAGCCCGCGTGCTCGGTCTGCGCGATATCGGCCCGGCCATCTCGCCCTTCAACGCTTTCCTGATCCTGACCGGCCTCGAAACGCTGCCGCTCAGGATGCAGCGCCACTGCGACAACGCGGCGAGCGTCGCAGGCTGGCTGTCGAACCATCCGAAGGTCGCGTGGGTGAACTATCCCGGCCTGCCCGGCGACAAGAACAACGCGCTGCAGAAGAAATATTCGCCGCAGGGCGCGGGCGCCGTGTTCACCTTCGGCCTCAAGGGCGGCTATGAGGCTGGCGTCAAGTTCGTCGAGGCGCTGGAGCTGTTCTCGCACCTTGCCAATGTCGGCGACACCAAGTCGCTGGTCATCCATCCGGCCTCGACCACGCACCGCCAGCTTTCCGACGAGCAGAAGATCAAGGCCGGCGCCGGACCGGACACCGTCCGGCTGTCGATCGGCATCGAGGATGTCAACGACATCGTCGCCGATCTCGAACAGGCGCTCGATAAGGTCTGATCCGATGTCGGCCTTCCTTGCGGTCAATATCGAAAGCGTCGAACCGGAGGCCGGCGCGCCGGCCCCGGACCGCGTGATTTCGGGCGAGCCGAAATTCCGAACCTGGAATGTCGAGGAGCAAGAAGGCGGCCTCTATGCCGGCATCTGGGAAGCGACGCCCGGCAAGTGGCGGATCGTCTACGACGAATGGGAGTTCTGCCACATTCTGGCGGGCGTCTCGGTGATTGCCGAGGACGGCGGCGAGACGCGCACGGTCAGGACCGGCGACAGCTTCGTGCTGCGGCCCGGCTTCAAGGGCACCTGGGAGGTGCTCGAGACGACGCGGAAGGAATATGTGATCCGGCTCTAGGTGCCTGAAAATGAACGACAGGATCGGTTTGAGCGAACAGCCCCCAGAAGGCGATGCGGTGCAACGCTTGCGTTGGCTGCGAGAGGAGGTTGTGCCAATCCTCGAGCACGCCCGCGCCCATCCCGAGCTTTTGCTGACGTCTGATCAGTTGCGAAGAAACCTCTCTGATCACATCAGGTCGATTGTCTTTCGTCATCAGTAATAGACCGCAAGCCGCTCCAGCCCGTGGAAATGGTAGGTGTCGCGGGAGCGTGGCTCCTCGGCCAGGCGCAGTTTCGGCAGCCGGTCGAACAGCGTTTTCAACGACACTTGCAGCTCAAGCCGCGCCAGCGGCGCGCCGATGCAGAAATGGATGCCGGCGCCGAAGGAGACGTTTTTCTGGTCCGCGCGGTCCGGGTTGAAGGTTCCAGGATCGGCAAACGCCAGCGGGTCGTGATTGGCCATGCCGAGCAGCAGCGCGACCGTCTCGCCGGGCTTGACCAAAATGCCCGGCGCCGCTTCGATCTCCTCATAGGCATAGCGCAGGAACATGTGCAGCGGCGCGTCGAAGCGCAGGCATTCCTCGACCGCTGCCGCGTTTGCTTCAGGCGTAGCGAAGAAACGACGCGGATCGCCGCCTTGCGCGAGGATCGAACGCACGGCATTGCCGGTCTGGTGCACGGTCGCTTCGTGTCCGGCATTGAGGAGAAGGATCGCCGAGGAAACCAATTCGTCTTCGGAAAGCTTCTGGCCGTTGTCCTGAGCCTCGATCAGCAGCGAAAGCAGATCGTCGCCGGGTTTATTGCGCCGCTCCGCAATATAGCGGCGCAGGAAGTCGGAAAAATCGCGCGCGGCGCGGTTCGCGGTCTCTTCAACCACGTGCGTGCGGCCATGCATGTACATGGCGACCATCCGGTGCGACCAGTCGAGCAATTGAGGTCCCATCTCGACCGGGACACCCAGCATCTCGGCGATGATGGTGATCGGCAAAGGCGAGGCGTAGGCGGGCAGGAGATCGGCGCCGCCCGGCTCGAAGCGGTCGATCAGCTTATTGGCCAGAGCCTCGATGCGCGGCCTCAGCCGCTCGACCTGACGCGAGACGAAGGCGCGGTTGACCAGTGTCCGCAGCCTCGTGTGCACCGGCGGCTCGAGCTCCAGCATGGAATTCGCCTCGATCGCGTCGAAGGCGGTGAGGTGCGAACGATCGTCCCCGACGCCGCGGCTGTCGGGAATGCCTGCCGGGTTCTGCCGGCCGAAACGGCGGTCGCGCAGCAGGCGGTTGACGTCGTCGAAGCCGCCAAAGCACCAGAAGCCGTAATCCTCCCAGAAGAAGGCGTTCGAGGCGCCATGCAGCAAGGCATAGGCCTCATACGGGTTCTGCACGAAGGCCGGCTCGTGCGGGTCGAGCCGCAGGCGACGGCTGGCGGGGTCGAAGGCGAGATAGGCTGGCATCATGTTCGACCAATAGCGCGCCTCGTCAGCCTGATGCCAGACCGTATCTTGGCGTCCGTCATGCCGATGCGTTGAGCCAGGAGGGGACGAAGGGCCGCAGCGGCGCGCTTCAGCGTCCAGTCCTCAGGATGCCTGCCACCTTCGCGGCGATCGCGGCGTCGAGCGCCTGCCAGTTCCCGAGCAGCTCGCGCGGAAAACGGTAGGTGAGGCTGAGATCGTCCCCAACCTGGATGTCGCGCTCGCAGGGGGCCAGCGATTCCTCGGCACTTGGCCCGCTCAGGCAGCGGGCGACGAACGGGTCCTTGCCCGGCCGGTCGGCGACCGCCAGCACCTCGTTGAGATAACCCGATTTCTCGGTGAAGCCGTAAAGCGTCGTGCCGCTCGGGCCCGGCGTGCCGGGCTTGACGATCAAGGCGCTGTAGATCGGCGCGAAACGGCCGCTCATGTCGCGCGACATCATGCGCGGCTCGAACGACAGGAAGATGATCTTCTTGGTCGTGGCGTGGTTGAAGTCGTCGCGCGCGGCGCTGCTGTAGCCGTCCATCTCGGGATAGCGCAGGTAAAGATCGAGGCGCGTGGCGATGCCGTCGCGCCTGGCCTGGTCGAAGCGGATGAAGTTGGCCGGCACGCTGATCAGGTTGTTACCGATGACGACCTGTCGGACCGTCGTGTCGTCGGTATAGCCGGCCATGGCGATCGACCGGCCAAGCCATTTGCCGCCGACGCTGATCGCCACCGAAAGCAGGGCCAGCGCCGCGAAGGCGTAGAAGACCCGCTTCATGAAGGTCGAGTCGACGACCTCAAATTGCTCGGCGGCGGCTGCCTCTCTCATCGCGATCCCCGATCCGCTCACCTGTCCTCAGGTGGCACAGCTTGCGCGGCATGGCCCTTGCAGCGCGTCGGCACGACTGTGCGGTCTCATGGTAAACGGTTGGTAAAGATGGATTTCATGTTGCTCCCTCTCTACGCTTTTGCGGTCGGCCTGACGGCGTGCGGGCTTGCGGGCTCGGCGATGGAACTCATCTCCGGCCACCGGCTGGCCTTCGCCGAACCCTATGTGTCGCCCGCCCATATTGCGCGCTCGCTTGCGGCGACCGCCTGCGCCGGCGCATTCATGCTCACCAATGAAGCGCTGGCTGCACGGCGCGACGGGCGCATCGGCACGCTGGCGCTGCTTTCCTGCGGCTGCACGGCCATGGCCTGGGCGCTGGCGCTCGGCATCGTGCTGATCGCCATTGCCTCATGGGCAACCGGTCTTTAGGTCTTTGATTTTAAGCATGTCTTTGTCCCGAAACCGCTGCACACTTTTGCGAGACATGGGTTAGGCTCTGCCGAATTCCCGGCTTTGAGACGAATCGGAGACGAAAAATGCCGATCTTCGCGATCGATGGGAAAGCGCCTCGGTTCGAGGATGCCGAAACCAACTGGGTTGCGCCGGATGCCACGCTGATCGGCGATATCAGCATAGGCCGCAATGCCGGCTTCTGGTTCGGCGTCGTCATCCGCGGCGACGGCGAGCCGATCACGATCGGCGCCGACACCAATGTGCAGGAACACACGGTCATGCACACCGATCCGGGCTATCCGCTCACCATCGGCCAGGGCTGCACGATTGGTCATCGCGCGCTGCTGCACGGCTGCACGGTCGGCGACAACAGCCTGATCGGCATGGGCGCCATCGTGCTCAACGGCGCGAAGATCGGCAGGAATTCGCTGGTCGGCGCCGGCGCCCTGGTGACGGAAAACAAGGTCTTTCCGGACAATTCCCTGATCGTCGGTTCGCCCGCCAAGGTGATACGGACGCTGGACGACGCGGCGATCGAGCGGCTGCGCGTCTCGGCCGCGCACTATGTCGCCAATGGCAAACGCTTCAAGGCCGGATTGAAGCAGGCCTGAAGCGAGCTGGCCGGTGGCGCCGCCGGCTTAACCTTGCCGGGACATCGCCTCGCGCAGCAGCGACGCCCCCGCTTCGAAGCCGGCTTCGTCGGCGCCTTCCAGGGCGGTCTCATAGTCGTCGATGTGCGTCCTGAGCGATGGATCCGCGCCCGAGGCCAGCAGCAGGCGGATTGCCTCCGCATCGCGCTGCGCCACCGCATAGTGCAGGGGCGTCCAGTCGTTCACGCCGCGCATGTTCGGGTCGGCGCCGCGTTCCAGCAGGAGCCGGATGACGTCCAGCCTGTCCGGCCGCTTCGTCGACAGTGCCGCGATGATTGAAGGAAAACCGGCAAGGTCCTCGTAGTTCGGATTTGAGCCCGCACCAAGCAAGGTTGCGATGAAAGCGATCGGACTCCAATGGATCGCGTATTCCAGCGGATGGCCAAGGCCGAGCTCGAAGGCCATTCTCTCGTCGAACCATCGCGCCGATCCGCCGAGCGCCTTGCCGAGACCCTCGAAGTCGCCCGCCTTGAAGGCATCATCTATGGCCTTGAACAACAGGTGACGCGCGCCGCGATCGTCAGGGATTTCCAGCATCGCCCTCCATCCGGAATGAGCAGCCATGTTGCTCTCATCCACTGCAATAAGAAAGGCCGGCCAGCCTGCGATCGAAGTGGCGGGTAAGCGTCGCCGGAAAAGGCGGAGCCGGCCCGGGGACAGGGCCGGCTCCTAAAACCCGGTCGTTGGGGACGGGGAGGGTGGGGACTCGACCGGGCTTTTTGGTCGCGTCCTTAGCGGACGCTGGCGACCGCATCCTCGCGGCCGTCGTTGATCGAAACCCAAACGCCCGAATTCTCGGTCGATTGACGTTTGAGGTAGGTGTAGACCGTGTCGTTCCAGGCGAGCACTTTCGGCTCGAGGTTGTCGAGGATGAATTCGCCGAGACTGGTGCGTACCGTCAGCACCGCGTGACCGTCGCCATTCGGCTGGCGCACGACCGTCATCAAAAGGTCGCCAGCGGGCACGCCCGCGGCCATCAGCTCGCGACGCTTCTCCAGCGCATAGTCCTCGCAGTCGCCATAGCCGTTTTCGGGGTAGGCCCAATATTCCTCGACCCCATAAATCTCCATGTCGGTGCGCGGCTTGACGCGCGTATTGACCGAATTGTTGACGTTGATGATCGTCGTCCACAGCTTGCGGGTCAGTTCGACCGGTGATCCTTTCGGCATCCTCTCGTTGCACTCGACCGGGATGCGCTGGCAGAATTCATAATGGCCGACCGGTTGGGTGGTGCGGCCGCCCGTATGCATGAAAACCGGTCCAGCGTTTGCCGTTCCCCAAGCGGAAAGCTGCATCGCCATTGCCAAGAGCAACAGCTTGCCCCTCATCATTTTCATTATGGTAGTCTCCCCGTTTGAGAGAGACTGTGCCACGTTGGGATTTATTTGGCGCAAAAACCCGAAGCAGATATTGAGTAAAACGCCCGTAGAATAAATATAAAATTTGAACTGTCTCGATTTCGGATTGTTGAGATTTCGCCGGGCGCCGTCCCCGGCTCTCGCGGTGCCTCGACATGCCGCCTGATTACGAGAGGCACAATCCGACCAACAAAAAACCGGCCGCTGAGGGGCCGGTTCGGTGCTTGCCTGGTTTTGGAGTGGTCAGGACCGCGGCGCGTTGAATTCCGAATCCAATGTCTCCGGCCGCTGGATGACGGCGAATTCGATGGCCACGCCGTCCTCGAAGTGACGCACCACCTGGCCGCGCATTGTCCCCAGCATGACCTGCACGCCGATCGCCGGCTTGACGTCGATCTCGATCGCCGCGCCCGAAAGCGACAGGTCGATGATGCGGCACTGATACTGGCGCCCGTCGGTGAGCTGCAGCACGCTCATCGGATTGCGCGGCGCGACGCGCTCGTGGCGGCGATCCTCCGGCAAGTCCAACTCGTGCTTGTTGGCAAGCCAGGTGAGCTGCGCGGCGAGCTTGTCCTTCTTGCGGTCCGAAGCGATGACGGTCATGGCGAATCCGTCCTGCGAGGTCCGCGTCACGACGCCTTCGATGCGGCCGATATGGTCGATATAAGCAATGACCTTTTCGCCCGGCATGCCGACGCGATCGGTGCGCAAGGCGACATTGCCGGGCGACATGTCGATCACCTGGCACGGATGCTCGGTGCGGTCTTCCAGCATGAATCGCCCGTAGATCTTGACCCGGACGCGCTGGAAATTACGCCGCTCCACTCGGGACGGCGCGTATTCCGCCGCTGACCTCATGACTGCCTACACCCCGTTGGCATTCCGCGCGCCGATGCGAGGAATTTCACCGGAAAAAGTTACAGCAAAGCAGGTTAACAAAGGGGAAAAAGCCGGCCCTAAATGGCTTGGGACCAGACGCCATGGCAAGGCGGGAAGCAAGGTCCGATTAGGGCAAAAACGTCGCGATCGCCTTATTCGTTGCGCCCGCCGTCAAAGACGACGAGGTGCCGGATCCGGCGCACGCGGCCGAGCGCCGAAATGGTTTCGGGCGCATCGAACTCAGTCGGAACGAGCGACGGAACGTCGATCGCGGGTCGGTTCTTCAGGAACATCGGTTCCTTGTCGGGATCGATGACCCGGATCGCGTCGATCAGGGCGTCGACGAGCGGGTCGGCGCCCAGCCAGAATGGCCTTTCCGCAGAGCTGATAATGCCCAGGCAGCGCGGGTTCTCGACACCGCCGTCGAGCGGCAGCGCAAGCAGTTCGAACTTGTTGGAACGGCCGTTTTGGCTAAAGCCCTCGTAGTTCAGCAGCAGCACCGATTTCTGGTCGAAGACGCCGTGGATGAGCCGCGACACCAGCCGCTGGTCCTTCTCGCGCCAGAGCGAAGGGAAGGAGAACCCCTTGAGCTCGCGGCCGTAATAGGCGCAGAGCCTGGTGCCGGCCAGCCGAAAGACGGCTTCGCCGCGCGTGTCGCGCTCCAGGATGAACGTATCGGCCAGAAGCGACTTGATGTCCGCCGGCTCGACTTCCGAACGTTTCGGGGCCGGGCGGCCATCACGCAGCTGGTTCCAATATTGGAACAGCGTGATTGATCCGTTCTGATTCATTTCCATTCCGCTCCGAGCAATCTGTCTTTCTTGCTGTCCCATCGGCGAACAGACAGGGCGCCCTCCGATGACCTTCATGCGGTGCGGAGCAGGATGCGTGCCAGTATCGTTAACGTTTGTTCACGGGTCGGGGGCGTTAAGGTTAACAAGTGGTTTACATTGCGTGCCTGCGGGGCCTGTGGCACATCGAAAACCACTCCAAACGGTCGTTTCAGCAGCGATCGACAGCGCTTTAGTCGGAGTTTTCGGGGAGCAGGGGACTCGACCGGCCGTTCAGGGGAAGCCCTGGACGGCTTTCCTTTTGATTCGCTTCGGCTGTGGCGATTCGCGGTTTGTGATTCGCTTGGGCGTGAACTACATGCTGGCGCTCACATCGAATCTTCAGCCAACTCCAAGTGCGCATGAACGAACCGGTAAGCCCGACTGAACCCGAACAGCGGCCGGACGAAGAAGCGCCGGAGCCGCGCCGCGAGCCGGTGTTCAACCTGCCGCCGGTGGTGCTGGCGGTGATCGCGATATGCGCGATCGTCTTTTTGCTGCAGCAATATGTGCTGAACGAAACCCAGCAAATGACGCTGCTCTACGATGGAGCCTTCATCCCGGTGCTCTATACCGGCCAGTACGGCTTCGACTGGTTCCTGTTCACGCGTCCCTTCACCTACGCCTTCATGCATGGGGGCTTTGCCCATATCGCCATCAACATGGTCTGGCTTGCCGCTTTCGGCTCGCCGCTTGCCAATCGCCTAGGCGCCCTCCGATTCGCGGTATTCTACGCCGTGACCGGGCTCGCTTCGGTCGCGCTGTTCTGGGCAATGCACCCTTATGGCGAGATGCCGCTCGTCGGCGCTTCGGGCGCGATCTCGGGCATGATGGGTGCGGCGGCGCGCTACGGCTTCCGCATCGACCGCTCGTCCGGCCGGGCGGCCTTCGCCGGCGATCCGTTGCCGATCGCAATCGTGTTGCGCTTGCGTGGCGTCGTGACCTTTCTCGGCGTTTGGATGGTGATCAACCTCGCCACCGGCCTGCTAGGCTTCGCGCCGGGTATCGACGGCCAGATCGCTTGGGAAGCCCATATCGGTGGCTTTGTGGCCGGCTTCTTCGGCCTGCGTTTTTTCGACCGTCCGGCGCCGGCCGAGTAACTCCGCATCATACTTGAAATGCAACCAATCACGGCGCACGATGTTGCCATGCATGTCGCCCAAAACTGCGAAGCGGTTTTGGGAGAGAGACATGCATCAAAACAATGACTTAAAGCGTGCTGCGGCGCGCTTTAAGCCACCCAGCGTCTTCCCGAGGGCGCTGGGGCTTAAGCCGGTCAGGGCAGGAGCCGGCGAGCAAGGCTGAGGAGGACGCCATGACGGTTAAGGCAATTCTTGAAAGCAAGGGCCATGACGTGTTCACGCTCGGGCCCAATGAAAAGCTGAGCGAAGCCATCCGGATCCTGACCGAGCACCGGATCGGCGCGCTGGTCATCACCAATGGCGACCGCAAGATCGTCGGCATTCTTTCGGAACGCGACATCGTGCGGGTCATAGCCAGGGAAGGAGCGGCGGCGCTCGATATCGCGGTGCGTTCGGCCATGACGCCCAAGGTCAAGATCTGCAACGAGAGCCATACGGTCAACGAGGTCATGGAAATCATGACCAGGGGCCGCTTCCGCCACCTTCCGGTGGAGAAGGATGGTATGCTCGATGGCATCGTCTCCATCGGCGACGTGGTCAAGCGCCGCATCGAGGATGTCGAGCGCGAGGCCGAGGAGATCCGGGCTTATATCGCCACTGCCTGAGGCGGGCGAGGAACCGCCGGCCATTGCCGGCCGGCGGAACCGGGCCTGAAAGCCTCTATCTGTTGTCGAGCTCGGCGCGGACCAGTTCCAGCCCGCGTCTGGTGATGCGGTAGGGTCCGCCGGAAGACGAAGATACGGCCTTCTTCCGCCTTAGCTTTCGAAAGAGGTCAAGGTCGAGGCCCGGATAATGCCAGCCGTCGCGGGTCAGGCATTGGACCGAAGCGATCTTCTTGCTGTCGTTCTTTTCGATTTCGATGCGCCCGCCTTGCGCGAGCAGGTGCAGGATGCGCTGTTCGTTACGCGAAATGTCCATTGAAGAATTCCCGGGAAAACAACAAAAGCCGCCGCCGCGGGAAATCGCGGCACGGGGTTTCAGGTTTTTGTCGCCCTGCCTCGCTAGGAGGTCAGGGCCTTACCGGGACTGAGCGTAAGTGGACATCCACTCTCCATTGGGATGGATGTCCTATAGGCGAAAGCGGCGGAAAAGGCCAGCAGGCGGCTTTGCGCTTGTCTCGCCGGGCGGTTTGCACTAGCGAAGTTGCACATCAAAAATATGCGTTATGCATATCCGAGAATTCTAAGTACGTAGGCCTCAATGAGCATCATCGATACCCGCACGCCAGATCCGAAACGCCTGATCTCCGGGGCTACCGGCGACTGGGAGATCATCATCGGTCTCGAAGTGCATGCGCAAGTGACGTCCGAGGCGAAGCTCTTCTCCGGCGCCTCGACGTCTTTCGGCGCCGCGCCCAACGCCAATGTCAGCCTGGTCGACGCGGCGATGCCCGGCATGCTGCCGGTAATCAACGAGGAGTGCGTCAAGCAGGCGATCCGCACCGGGCTGGGCCTGAAGGCCGCGATCAACCACAAGTCGGTCTTCGACCGGAAGAACTACTTCTATCCGGACCTGCCGCAGGGCTACCAGATCTCGCAGTACAAGCAACCGATCGTCGGCGAGGGCAAGGTGATCGTGTCTGTCGGTCCGGATCGGCAGGGCGAATTCGAGGACATCGAGGTCGGCATCGAGCGGCTGCATCTCGAGCAGGATGCCGGAAAGTCGATGCACGACCAGCATCCGACCATGTCCTATGTCGATCTCAACCGCTCGGGCGTGGCGCTGATGGAGATCGTCTCCAAGCCCGACATGCGCTCCGCCGACGAGGCCAAGGCCTATGTCAGCAAGCTGCGCACCATCATGCGCTATCTCGGCACCTGCGACGGCAACATGGACGAAGGCTCGCTGCGCGCAGACGTCAACGTCTCAGTGCGCCGCCCCGGAGGCGCCTTCGGCACGCGCTGCGAAATCAAGAACGTCAACTCGATCCGCTTCATCGGCCAGGCCATCGAATCCGAGGCGCGCCGGCAGATCGCCATCCTCGAAGATGGCGGTGCGATCGAGCAGGAGACCCGTCTTTTCGACCCCAACAAGGGCGAGACGCGCTCGATGCGCTCTAAGGAAGAGGCGCATGACTACCGCTATTTCCCGGATCCCGACCTTTTGCCGCTGGAGTTCGACCAGGTCTACGTCGATGATCTGGCACAGCATCTGCCTGAATTGCCCGACGACAAGAAAGCGCGGCTGATCGGCTCGCTCGGACTCTCGACCTACGACGCGTCAGTGCTGGTGTCGGAGAAGCCGATCGCCGACTATTTCGAGAAGGTGGCGGCCGGGCGTGACGGCAAGCTTGCCGCCAACTGGGTCATCAACGACCTGCTGGGTGCTCTCAACAAGGCCGGCAAAGATATTGAAAATGCGCCGGTTTCGCCCGATCAGCTGGGGGCGGTCATCGACCTGATCAAGGAAGGCACGATCTCCGGCAAGATCGGCAAGGACCTGTTCGAGATCGTCTGGAACGAGGGCGGCGACCCACGCCAGCTGGTCGAGAGCCGAGGCATGAAGCAGGTCACGGACACCGGCGCCATCGAGAAAGCTGTCGACGAGGTCATCGCCGCCAACCCCGACAAGGCCGAGCAGGCGCGCGCCAAGCCGACCATGGCCGGTTGGTTCGTCGGCCAGGTGATGAAGGCGACCGGCGGCAAGGCGAACCCGCAGGCGGTCAACGAGCTGGTCAAGGCCAAGCTCGGCATCGAGGGCTAGCATGTTCGTGCGGACGGCGAGCGAACGCGATCTCGCCGCCATCCGTGCGCTGCTGGTCGAGACCTGGCACGCCACCTACGATGCCGTCTACGGCGCCCGGCGCGTCACCGAGATCACCGATGACTGGCATTCGATCGCCTCGCTCAAGGCGCGGCTGACGCGCCCCAACTCGGAATTCCTGGTGGCCGACAACGGCAAGCGCCTCGGCGGCATTGCGTTCGCTTCCGCCGCCAAGGACCCGAAGATCGTCCTGCTCAACCAGCTCTATGTGCATCCGGACTGTCAGCGGCGAGGGATCGGCCGGTCGCTGCTCGACGAGGTCGAGGCCAGCTTCCCGGAAGCGCGGTCACTGCGCCTGGAAGTGGAGGAGGCGAATTCTCCGGCGATCGCCTTCTACGAGGCGAATGGGTTCCGGCCCGCCGGCAGGACAGCCGATTGCGGCGGCGGTTCGGGAATGCCCGCGCTCATCCTGGAGAAGCGGCTGACGTAGATCGTCCGAAGATGATTTGAAGCATCCCCGGGCGTCCAAACTTCGTCACTCAGGCGCGGGAAGGATCTCCACATTGTCGATCAGCCTGGTCGTGCCGAGCCAGGCCGCGGCGAGCAGCCGGCCGTCGCGGTCCCGCCGCCAGGGCCTTAGCGTCATTGCTTCGCGTGCGGCGACGTAGTCGACCTTTCGAAAGCCTGCCCGGACGAGAGCTTCTGCGGCATCCTCCATGGCGCCGGTCTCATCGGCGCCGGACGCCAGTTCAGTTGAGGTTTGGCGCAGAACCGCGTTGAGCTTGCGCGCGACCTCGAGTTCGGCCTCGCTGAGATAGGCGTTGCGCGACGACATGGCGAGGCCGCGGGAGTCGCGCACTGTCGGCGCGCCGATGATCTCGACCGGCAGGTCGAGATCGCGGCAAAGCTGCCTGACGACGCAAAGCTGCTGGTAGTCCTTCTCGCCAAACACCGCGCAATCGGGCGCCGCCTGCAGGAAAAGCTTGGCCACCACCGTGGCGACGCCATCGAAGAAGGCCGGCCTGAAATCCGTTTCAAGGCCGGCAGCAGGGCCGCCGACCGAGATCTTGGTGGCGAAGCCTGCCGGGTACATTTCCGGCACACCCGGTGTGAAGGCGAGATGCGCGCCGGCTTCCTGCAGCCGGTCGAGATCGAGGGCCAACTGGCGCGGATACTTGTCCAGGTCCTCGGTCGGCGCGAACTGGGCCGGATTGACGAAGATCGAGACGACGCAGCGCTCGGCCTGTTCGAGCGCGATCCTCACCAGCGAGATGTGGCCGTCATGCAGGGCGCCCATGGTCGGCACCATGGCGATCCTCTGGCCTTCCTGGCGCCAGGTCCGGATTTGCGCCCGCAGCGCTGCGACGCTGTCGACGATGATCGGCCAGCTCATGCCTTGTCCTTGTCCGATGTCGCCGAAAAGACGTGGTCCGGGCCCGGAAATGCGCGGCTGCGCACCTCGGCGGCGTAGTGCGCTGCCGCGTCCGAAACGGTGTCGCGCAGGGTTGCGTATTCCTTGACGAATTTGGGCACGCGGTCGACGGTCATGCCGATCATGTCGTCGATCACCAGGATCTGGCCGTCGCAGTCGCCGCTGGCGCCAATGCCGATGGTGGGGATCGAGATATGGCGGGTGAGGTCTGACGCCACCGACTCCACCGTGCCCTCGATGACCACCGAGAAGGCGCCGGCCTTTTCGACCGCCTCGGCATCGCGGAAAAGCGCGGCGATGTTTTCCTCCGTCCGGCCCTTGATCTTGTAGCCGCCGTCCTTTTCCACGGATTGCGGCTGCAAGCCGATATGACCCATCACCGGTATGCCTTCGGCGACGATTGCCGCGATCTGCGCGGCCATGTCGACGCCCCCCTCGAGCTTCACCGCCTGGCAGCCGGTCTCGCCGATGATGCGCCTTGCCGAGAGCACCGCTTCAGTCACCGAGGCCTCGTAACTGCCCGCGGGCATGTCGACGACCACGCAGGCTTTTGTCGAGCCGCGCATCACCGCCTGTCCATGCGCGATCATCATCTCCAGCGAGGCGCCGAGCGTCGTAGGGTGGCCGTGCAGCACCATGGCGACGCTGTCGCCGACCAAAAGCAGGTCGACATGCCGATCGAGCATGCGGGCGATCGGATAGGTGTAGGCGGTGAGACAGACGATCGGCACGCCACCCTTGCGGCGGCGGATGTCTTCGGCGCCGATCCGATTGCCGGCGGACCGTTCTGGGGCCAATCCTCACCTCCCTCGGCCGGAGCGGGCCAGGCGCCCGCTTTGCGGGCGTGCGAGCTTTAGAAACACAGGCAACGCTTGGCAAGCAGGGCTGCCGCGTCTTCCGCGCCTGTATCGATTAATGCATGTCGCGCAAAAGTGTGCAGCGGTTTTGCGACATGCATAAGCAAACCAAAGCGCGTCGCCTGAATCGGTTTCAGCGCGACGCGCTTTGGCGCACGAAGCATTTACGTCGCGGGCGCGGCAAAACCCTTGCCTTCGCGATGGCCTGACGCCATAAGCAGGAAGACAGCGCGGCCGCTGCCGCCACGAGGATCTGGATGAAGACTTTCCTGCTGCAGTTTTTCACCTGGTGGAACAGCCAGACGCTGGGCACACGCTTCCACACCTGGCGCTTCGGCAAGAAGGTCGGCGAGGACGAGGCCGGCAACATCTACTACGAAGGCGGCATCGATTCGGAAGGCCGCACCCGGCGCTGGGTCATCTATCGCGACTATTCCGAAGCCTCGAAAATCCCGCCGGGCTGGCACGGCTGGATCCATCATCGCGTCGACACGCCCCCATCGGGCGAGAGCTACAAGGCTCGCGAGTGGCAGAAGCCGCATCGGGCGAACCTCACCGGAATGCCCGGTGCCTATCGCCCGCAGGGTTCCATCCTGACCAACCAGCACCGTCCGCAGGTGACCGGCGACTACGACGCCTGGACGCCCGGCTCGTAAACGCGTTCTTCGGTCCTTTGTCGCCACAATTGGCGTTTAGCTGCTTGCCGATATCGCAGCCATGACTAGCCTTGGGCGATTGAGAGAATCACCCGGGCGCAACCACCGGTATCCTTGCATGAGCTTCTTCGAGCAATTCCAGGAAAAGTGCGCGGCGGTTTTCCGTCCGGAATTGCGCTCAAAGGCTCCAAGCCGAATGTCGACGGGATTGGTCGCGGCAGCTTCCTTTCTGGCCGCCTCGACGGCAGTGCTTGCCGCCCCGCAGGCACCGGCAGCACCGCCAGTCTCCGACCGCATCACCAATCCGGTCGCCGAATTCGCCGGCATCGACAAGATCACCGGCCGCATCATCACCTTCGACGTCTATATCGACGAGACGGTGCAGTTCGGTGCCCTGCAGGTGACGCCGCGCGTCTGCTATTCGCGGCCAGAGACGGAACAGCCGAAGACCGATTCCTTCGTCGAGGTCGACGAGATCACGCTCGACCGCAAGATCCGCCGCATCTTCACCGGCTGGATGTTCGCCGAAAGCCCCGGCCTCAACGCCGTCGAGCATGCCGTCTATGACGTCTGGCTGAAGGGCTGCAAGCAGAAGTCCGATGTGCCGCCGCCGACCGCCGCCAAGGCCGATACGGGCAAGCCGAAGACGAATGCCGCCAAGCCGAAGGCACCCGCGCAGCCGGCCGACGCCGCGCCTGAGCCGACGGACGCAGCGCCCGCGCCGGACGGTGCCGCCACCACGGACCAGAACTGATCCTTCGGCGCCCGCGCGCCTTTTGTCCGCCGGACGCGTTTTCTCAAGGATAAAAAACCGCGTCACCCTTCAGGGCCTCGGCCAGCATCTTCTCGTACCGGCTGCGTGGCACGTCGACGGCGCCGAAGCGCTTGAGGTGCTCGGTGGTGAATTGTGTATCGAGCAGCGCGAAGCGGCGTTCGTTGAGCCGCTCGACGAGATAATAGAGGCAGGTCTTCGAGGCGTCGGTTTCCCGGGCGAACATGCTTTCGCCGAAGAAGACGCGCCCGAGCGACACGCCATAGAGGCCGCCGACCAGCCGGCCCTCGCGCCACGCCTCGACGGAATGGCAGTGGCCCAGCCTGTGGAGCTCGACATAGGCTTCGCGGATCGGTGCGTTGATCCAGGTCGAGCGGCGCTCGTCACGCTTTTCGGCGCAGCCGTCGATCGTAGCCTCGAAATCGAAATCGTAGCGGATGTCGAAGGGATGCCTGCGGATCGTCTTCTTCAGGCTGCGAGGCGTGTGGAACCCGTCGAGCGGGATGATGCCGCGCGTTTCCGGCCGCACCCAGAACACTTCCGGGTCGGTCGCGCTCTCAGCCATTGGGAACACGCCCGAGGCATAGGCCTTCAGCAGCAGGTCGGTAGGGATGCGGTAGCCGGGCGCGTAGGGACGAGTCATTGCGCCATTATAACCGCAAGACCTTAAACCGCGTCGCCCAAAAGTGCGCGGCGGTTTTGGTGTGACGACATGCATCAAACAAAAGGATTGAAGCGCGTCGCTGGAATCCGCTTCAAGCGCGACGCGCTTTAATCGTCCTCGGCCAGGTATTTTTCGAGCCAGTGGATGTCGTAATCGCCATTGGCGATATCCGGATTGCCGACAAGGTCGCGGAACAGCGGCAGCGTCGTCTTGATGCCGTCGACGACGAACTCGTCGAGCGCCCGGCGCAGCCGCATCATGCATTCGACGCGGTTGCGCCCATGCACGATCAGCTTGCCGATCAGGCTGTCGTAATAGGGCGGGATCCTGTAGCCGGAATAGACGCCGGAATCGACGCGGACGCCGAGGCCGCCTGGCGTGTGGAAATGCGTGATGGTGCCGGGCGACGGCGTGAAGGTGCGCGGGTCCTCGGCATTGATGCGGCATTCGATGGCGTGGCCGTTGAACTTGATGTCTTCCTGCCTGACCGACAGCCCGCCGCCGGAGGCGACGCGGATCTGCTCATGCACGAGGTCGATGCCGGTGATCGCCTCGGTCACAGGATGCTCGACCTGCAGGCGGGTGTTCATCTCGATGAAGTAGAACTCGCCGTTCTCGTAGAGGAATTCGATGGTGCCGGCGCCGGAATAGCCGAGATCGGCGATCGCCTTGGCGCAGATGCCACCGATGCGCGCGCGCTCTTCGGAATTGAGGGCGGGGGAGTTGGCCTCCTCCCAGACTTTCTGGTGGCGGCGCTGCAGCGAGCAGTCGCGCTCGCCGAAATGCACGCCGCGGCCGGCGCCGTCGCCGAACACCTGCAATTCGATATGGCGCGGCTTTTCCAAAAATTTCTCGATGTAAACGGCGTCGTCGCCGAAGGCGGCGCCCGCTTCCGACCTTGCCGTCTGCAGCGCGACTTCCAGGTCGGCTTCCGAGCGGGCCACCTTCATGCCGCGGCCGCCGCCGCCGGCCGAAGCCTTGATGATCACCGGATAGCCGATCTCGGCAGCAACGCGTTTCGCTTCCTTTTCGTCGCTGATCGCGCCGTCCGAACCCGGCACCACAGGGATGCCGAGGCGTTTTGCCGTGCGCTTGGCCTCGATCTTGTCGCCCATGATGCGGATATGGTCGCCGGACGGGCCGATGAAGGTGATGTTGTGGGCAGCGAGGATGTCGGCGAACTTGGCGTTCTCCGACAGGAAGCCGTAGCCCGGATGCACGGCGTCGGCGCCGGTGATCTCGCAGGCGGCGACGATCTGGTGGATGTTGAGATAGCTTTCGCGCGACGGCGGCGGACCGACACAGACGCTCTCGTCGGCGAGCCGCACATGCATGGCGTCGGAATCGGCCGTCGAATGGACCACCACCGTCTGGATGCCGAGCTCCTTGCAGGCGCGCAGCACTCTAAGTGCGATTTCGCCGCGATTGGCGATGAGGACCTTCTGGAACATCTCTCCGCTGTTCCCGGCTCTACTCGATGACCACGAGCGGCATGCCGTATTCGACCGGCTGGGCATCCTCGATCAGGATCGCCGTCACCGTGCCGGCGCGCGGCGAGGGAATCTGGTTCATCGTCTTCATCGCTTCGATGATCAGCAGCGTCTGGCCTTCCTTCACCTTCTGGCCAATCTCGACGAAGGGCTTGGCGTCGGGCGAGGGCGCCAGATAGGCGGTGCCGACCATGGGCGAGGGTACGGCGTTCTTGGCAGGATCGGCTGCGGCCACAGGCGCTGCCGCCGCTGCCGTCTGGGCCGGTGTCATCGCAACCGGTGCGGGAAGTGGCGCAGCGACTGCATGGACGGCCTGCGACTGGCGCGAGACGCGCACCTTCAGGTCGCCGAGCTCGACCTCGATCTCGGTCAGGTTGGTGTCGTTCAGTATGCCAGCCAGATCGCGGATCAGCTGCTGGTCAACACCGTTCTTCTTTATCGACATATTCGAGCCTTCTGTTTGTGCGCCGGTCACAGGCGTGCCGCCAGCGCTTGCAGCGCGAGCGTGTAGCCCAACGGCCCGAACCCGCAGATCATGCCGACTGCGACCGGCGCGACCATGGAGACGTGGCGGAAAGGCTCCCGCGCGTGGATATTGGAAAGATGGACTTCGGCGACGGGCAACGGCGCGACGGCGCGGATGGCGTCATGGATGGCGATCGAGGTGTGACTGTAGGCACCTGGATTGATGACGATCCCGGAAGCCCTGTCGCCGGCTTCCTGGATCCAGTCGACGAGGTCGCCTTCGTGATTGGACTGGCGAAAATCGATCTCGAGCCCGAGCGCCGCGCCGGCGGCCTTGCAATCCTCCGCGATGGCGGCAAGCGTCTTGCCGCCATAAATCCCCGGCTCGCGCTTGCCGAGTGCGTTGAGGTTGGGACCGTTGAGGACGAATATCGTTTTCAAAATGCCGACCTTCTTCAACGCCGGCCCCAAGCCGGCGCGCCGGACCTCTATAATGGGCATAGCCGCCCGCGAAAAGAGCGCAAGTGCGTTCTTTCGCTGTCCACAACAGGCGGAAAACCGCCTGTTGGCGCAGCCCGCGACAGCTCAGAGCGCGCTCTTGGCCTCTTCGATCTTTTCCGCCAGGACCTGCTGTCCAAGCGCGCCGAACACCACCTCGTTGCCGACGACATAGGACGGCGTGCCGGTGATCGACAGCTTGGTGGCGAGGTCGTAGGTCCGCGAGAGCGCCTCGTTGATGCTCGGATCCTTCATCTTCTCGCGCAGCTTCGCCTCGTCGGCGCCGAGCGAAAGCGCGACCCTCATGGCGGTTGCCTCGGTGGCGCGGCCCTGGCCGCCAAGCAACGCGGTGTGGAATTCGCCGTACTTCTCCGGCATCATCAGGTGAAAGGCCATCGACACCATGCTGGCCTTCTGTGAATCCGGGCTGAGGATCGGGAATTCCTTGAGAACGAAGCGCAGGTCGGGATCGGCCTTGGTGAGCGCCTTCATGTCTTCGATGGCGCGTTTGCAGAAGCCGCAATTGTAATCGTAGAACTCGACGATGGTGACTTTGCCCTTCGGGTTGCCGACGACGCCGTCGAAAGTGGAGTTGAAGATCTCGTCCTTCGCGTTCTTGATGACGCCGAGCGCGGCGAGCCGCTGCTCTTCCTTCTGCTTGGCCTCGAGCGCGTCCTGAACCTCGAGCAGAACCTCCGGGTTCTTCAGCAGATAGTCGCGGATGATGCCTTCGACCTCCTTGCGGTCGACCTTGGTGTCGGTGGAAGCCACCTGGATGGCCTGCGTCGTATCGGCCTTCGCGGCCTGCGGGCTTCCTGCCACGAAGCCGAATGCCAGCATGCCGAGCGCTACCGCTACGCCGGCGCTGCCGAGCAGGATTGCCTTGTTCATGATCATTTCCTTCTGCCTGTCCCTGGCCACTCTAGTCGCCGCGCACGGCCGGGAGGTTCATTTGAGCTTGTTCGATGGCGTGTAGTTTATGATATCCTGCGCGCGAAGCCAGCCAGGCTCGCCGCGCTTCAACTTCTGCTGAGCGCGCATGGCAAAAATCTTCGCATTCTTGTAGTCGGCCGAATAGTAATGGCCTTCCGCCGTCGCAAGATCGGCGGCCGGTATTTGCCCCAATTCGCCATAGGCTTGCGCCAGATAGCGGTAGGCTTCCGCATTTTCCTTGTCGCGGCCGATCCCGTTGTTGAGCTGGGTCACCGCCTTCTTGATCGAATCCGGCGTGCCGACCGCCATCAACGCCTGGCCGAGCGAGACCATCAGCAAACCGGACCGCGCCGGATCGAGGCTGACGGCCTTGGCATAGGCATCCGCGGCATCCTTTGGCTTGTTGACCTTCATCAGGATGTCGCCGCGCAATTCCTGGAAATAGGGGTTCTTCGGCTGCTCCTTGATCAGCGCCGCCGTCTTGGTCAGCGCTGCGCCTGGATTGCCGTAGAGATAGGTCTGCTGCGCGTCGCCGTAGCGCGAGGCGAGGCTGGTCGGGTTCTTGCGCATCAGCCGCGCCACGGCCGCCTGGCCCTGCATGTAGGCGGCGATCTTGATGCGCATCATGTCGTGCCGCTGTTGCAGCGCCGGTGGGTCGACTTGGTTGACGTATGGACTCGCCTTGACCAGCACTTCGAGGTTGGCGATGCGCTCCTGCGGCATCGGATGGCTGATCCGGTAGGGATCGAGCTGGGTGCCTGACAGCGAAAGCGCGCTCTGGAAGCGGGAAAAGGTCTTCAGCATGCCCATGCCGGACTGGCCGGTGGCGTTGAGATAGGTGATCGCCGAGCGGTCGGCGGTGATCTCTTCGCCTCGCTGATAGGCAAGGATGCTGCGCTGCGCCATCTCGCCGCCGCCGGCGGCGACGCCTATGCCTGCGCCGGCAAGGCCGCGGCTGTTGGTCGTGGCGCCGGCGACCATCGCGCCGGCCCCAAGCAGCGTGGCGATGATGGCCATCGTCTTGGCGCGGTCGAGCTGGTCGCGCAGCTTCTGCTGGTGGCCGCCGGCGATATGGCCGGCTTCGTGCGCGATGACGCCGATGATCTCGTTCGGCGTTTCGGCCGTCACCAGCGCGCCGGTGTTGATGAACAGGCGGCGGCCGGTGACGAAGGCGTTGAAGCTCGAATCGTTGACGAGAACGATGTCGATGCCGTCATTGGCGAGGCCTGCCGCCTTGAAGATCGGCCGGGCATAGTCGCGCACCAGCGCTTCGATCTCGGCGTCGCGCACCACCGGAACGCCTTGTGCGAAGGCATTCACGGAAGTCGATACCGCGACTGCGGCAGCAAGCAGAAGTGTCGCGAATCCGCGCGCGGTTCGCCTTATTGCGGTCGATTTGCCAATCATCGTTCGGGTCGGCTCAACATGACAGGTCCTGGTAGACGAGCGGGCGAAGGATGAAAAGTCGGCGCCGATAACTTCCTGCGCGCTTGTGATCCCCACATCAATCGGGCATTTGTGCGGCGCTGCCGCCGAACTGCGGCAATTCCAGAAACCGCGCAGCGGTTTTCCACACGGAATTGCTCCAACAAAAAAGGCAGGCTGGACGAGAGGTCAAATGGTCGTTTCGCTTTCACGCCGCGGCGAGGTCGAGCCGTTCCATGCCATGGATATTCTGGCCGAAGCCAACCGGCTGAAGGCCACCGGCATTCCCGTGGTGTCGATGGCGGTCGGCCAGCCGTCGGACCCCGCGCCGGCCGGAGTCCGTGAGGCTGCGGCTCTTGCGCTCAAACATGGCCGCATCGGCTACACCGACGCTTTGGGGCTGGCTGAGCTGCGCAAGGCGATTGCCGAACACTATGGCGAGCACTACGGGATCGATGTCGCACCTGGCCGCATCGCCGTGACCACGGGCTCGTCCGCCGCCTTCAACCTTGCTTTCCTGGCGATGTTCGACCCGGGCGACCGCATCGCTATCGCCGCGCCCGGCTATCCGGCCTACCGCAACATCATGGCCGCGCTCGGCATCGAGATCGTCGAGATCGAGCTTGGATCGGACGCCTATCTGCATGCCGACCACCTGAAGGCCGCGCATCGCGAAAAACCGCTGAAAGGCGTGCTGTTCGCCAGCCCCGCCAATCCGACCGGAGCGGTCATTCCGGCCGACGAGCTTTCCGCGCTGGTGAAGACCGCCGAAGAGCTCGGCATCGCAGTGATATCGGACGAGATCTACCATCGTCTGGCTTATGCCGCGCCCGATGTCACGGCGCTCGCCCATGGCGCCGGCGTGACGGTGATCAACTCCTTTTCGAAATACTACTGCATGACCGGCTGGCGCATCGGCTGGATGGTGCTGCCGGAGGAGCTGGTGCGGCCGGTCGAGCGCATCGCCCAGAGCCTCTACATCTCGCCGCCGGAATTGTCGCAGGTCGCGGCGATCGAGGCCTTCAAGGCAACCGAGGAACTGGAAGCGGTGAAGGCGCGCTATGCCTGGAACCGCGACCTTCTGATGAAGCGCCTGCCGGAACTCGGCTTGGCCCTTGCGGCACCCATGGACGGGGCCTTCTACGCCTTCTGCGATGTCACCCGGCACACCAATGACAGCATGGCCTTCGCGCGCAAGATGCTGGCCGAGGCGCATGTGGCGGCTACACCGGGCCGCGACTTCGACCCGCTGCAGGGTCACCGCACCATGCGCTTTTCCTATGCCGGCAGCCACGACGACATGGTCGAGGCGCTGGCGCGCATCGAACGCTGGCTGAAATAGAAGCCATGCCGGAACTGGAGCAAGCGCTGGCCGAGGTGGCCGCCGAAATGGCGGAGCGCACCGATCGTGGCGATGTCGCCACCTACATCCCGCAGCTCGGCAAGATCGATCCAAAGAAATTCGGCATTGCCGCGGTGACCAATGACGGCCGCGTCATCCTTGCCGGCGACGCCGATCAGCAGTTTTCCATCCAGAGCGTCTCGAAGGTATTCACCCTGACGCTGGCGCTGGGCAAGGTTGGCGACGCGCTCTGGCACCGCGTCGGCCGCGAGCCGTCCGGCAATCCGTTCAATTCGATCGTCCAGCTCGAGCATGAGAACGGCATTCCGCGCAATCCGTTCATCAATGCCGGCGCCATCGTCGTTTCCGACGTCCTGCTCGCCGGCCATCAGCCGCGCGAGGCGATCGGCGAAATCCTGCGCTTCGTCCAGTTCCTTGCCGACGACGACACGATCATCATCGATCGTGAGGTCGCGGCCTCCGAGCGCGCCACCGGCTACCGCAACTTCGCTCTGGCCAATTACATGAAATCCTTCGGCAATCTCCATCACGAGCCGGAGCTGGCGCTCGGCGTCTACTTCCACCATTGCGCCATTGCGATGAGCTGCCGGCAGCTCGCCATGGCTGGCCGCTTCCTCGCCAATGGCGGCAGGAATCCGGCGACCGGCCATTCGGTCGTGTTGCCGGAGCGGGCGCGCCGCATCGGCGCGTTGATGCTGACCTGCGGCCACTATGACGGCTCCGGCGACTTTGCCTTCCGCGTCGGCATTCCGGGCAAGAGCGGCGTCGGCGGCGGCATTCTCGGCATCGTGCCGGGCGTGGCCTCGATCGCCGTCTGGTCGCCAGGCCTCAACGAGTACGGCAACTCCAAGCTCGGCTCCATCGCGTTGGAGAAGCTAGCCAGGATGATGAACTGGTCGATCTTCGCGCCTTGAGCCAATGCATGTCGCCCAAAAGTGCGCAGCGGAGAAGCATCAAAACAAAAGCTTAAGGCGCGGCGCGCCTGGATCCGCGACGCGCCTTAAGGGTTCGGCTTCAGAAATCGAAACGCATCGAAAACAAAAATCCCGCGCCGGGGTGGCGCGGGATTTTTGTTAAAAGATCAGCCTAGTCGACTGAAAATTCTAGAAAAAGCCTTTCCGCTGCCACCAGCCGGCGCGCTTCGGCTTTTCTTCGGCCTTGGCCTCCTCGGAGACGTTGGACGAAACGATGGGAACGACCGGCGCGTCGATCGACTGGGGCTTGCGCCGCGTCGGGTGCGCATTGGCGGGCGCCTCGGCCTCGCTCGGAGCGGAAGCGGCTGCTGCCAGTTCCGGTTCGGCAACCTCGGGCGCGGCGGACTCCTCGACCGGCTCGGGCGCGGTCTCGGCCACCTTTTCCTCGGCAGCCTTCTTTGATCGCGAAGCACGGCGCGGCTTCTTCGGCTTCTCCGTCTCCGATGCATCGTCATTGGCGGGCGAGGGCGCGGCCTGCTCTTCGGCTGCAGCGACCGGCGGCGCGCCTTCGGGAGCTTCGACTTCCGCTTCACCGCCTTCGAGACCATCGCCGGCGCTGGCATCGGCCCCGGTTTCGCCTTCCTCGCGGCGATTGCGCTTGCCGCCGCGCTTGCCGCGACGGCGCTTCTTGCCGTGATCCTCTTCGGCCGCTTCCGCGCCGGCCGGTGCTTCAGCCGTTACCTCGGCCGTTGCTTGGTCTGACGCCGCGGCTGCATCCGCCGGCGCTGGGGCGGAAACGGCATCGCCATGGGCCGGATGCTCGCGGTCGCGATCCTTGCCGCCGCGCCGCCGCCGCCGCTTGCGGCGCTTGCGGCCGCCTTCTCCGTCCTCGGACCGCTGCTGTCCCTGCTGCGGGTGACGCGGCTGTTCGGCCTGGACCGAAACCTCCTCTTCCTCCTCGACGACGATCTCGTCCTCGGGTTCCTCCATCTCGACATAGGTCGGCAGGCTGCGCACCTCGACGAAGCCTTCCGGCTTCTCCGCCACGGCGCCGCGGAAGATCGCGTAGTGCTGCGCGCCCAGCGTCTCGTCGGCTTCGAGCGTTATGGTCAGGCCGAACCGGGCCTCGAGCTCGACCAGGTTGGCGCGCTTGTGGTTGAGCACATAGAGCGCGGTGGCGGCAGGCGTGCGCACGGTGATGTGGCTGCGCGAATCCTTGAGCAGGAATTCCTCGATCGCCCGCACCACCATCAGCGCCACAGAAGAGTCCGAGCGCACATGGCCGGTGCCGCCGCAATGCGGGCAGGGCTTCATCGTCGATTCCAGCACGCTGGCGCGGATGCGCTGGCGCGACATCTCCATCAGCCCGAAATGCGAGATGCGGCCGACCTGGATGCGGGCGCGATCGTTCTTGAGGTGATCCTTCAGCCGCTTCTCGACGGAGCGGTTGTTGCGGTTCTCCTCCATGTCGATGAAGTCGATGACGATGAGGCCGGCAAGGTCGCGCAGCCTGAGCTGCCGCGCGACTTCCTCGGCGGCTTCCAGATTGGTGTGGAGCGCGGTGTCCTCGATCGAATGCTCCTTGGTGGAGCGGCCGGAGTTGACGTCGATCGAGACCAGCGCCTCGGTCTGGTTGATGATGATGTAGCCGCCGCTCTTCAGCGTCACCTGCGGCTGCAGCATGCGGTCGAGCTGCGCCTCGATGCCGTTGCGCACGAAGATCGGCGTGGTGTCGCGGTAAGGCTGCACTACCTTGGCGTGGCTCGGCATCAGCATGCGCATGAAGTCCTTGGCCTCGCGATAGCCGTCCTCGCCGGAGACCAGGATCTCGTCGATGTCCTTGTTGTAGAGGTCGCGCACCGAGCGCTTGATCAGGCTGCCTTCCTCATAGACCAGGGCAGGGGCCGTGGACTGCAGCGTCAGGCTGCGGACGTTTTCCCACAGCCGCATCAGATATTCGTAGTCGCGCTTGATCTCGGCCTTGGTGCGGCTTTCGCCGGCGGTGCGCAGGATGACGCCCATGCCCTGCGGCACTTCGAGGTCGGCGACGACCTCCTTCAGCCGCTTCCGGTCCTGGGCGTTGGTGATCTTGCGCGAGATGCCGCCGCCACGCGCGGTATTGGGCATCAGCACCGAGTAGCGGCCTGCGAGCGAGAGGTAGGTGGTCAGCGCCGCGCCCTTGTTGCCGCGCTCTTCCTTGACGACCTGGACCAGCAGGATCTGGCGGCGCTTGATGACCTCCTGGATCTTGTACTGGCGGCGGACCGGCTTACGGCGGTTGCGGACCTCTTCCAGCGCATCCTCGGCGCCGACGGATTCGATCTCGTGCTCGTCGGAATGCGCCGACTGCACCTCTTCGAGCATGCCGCGATCGTTGTCGCTGGGGGCGGCTTCGCTGGCCGGAGCGACCTCGCTGTCGGATTCGGCCTGCGGCACCGCTTCCGAAATCACGTCCGCGTCGACACTCGCAGCCATCGAGGTGGGGCCGCCCTCGGACGGCTTGTCATCCGCGTGCCCGGCGGCTTCGCTTTCGGCGGTCTCGCTGCTGCTGGCCTCGGGAGCCTTGTTCCCCTCTTCGCCGGTTGCCTCGGTCACGGCCTCGACGGTCTCGGAGACTGTTTCGGCGGTCTCCGTCGGGGCATCGGCTGCATCGCCGGGCGCATTGTCGGAATCGTCTGAGGCCGCGGTCTCCCCGGCGTTTTCGCTAATTTCCTCGGAACCGGCAGCTTCAGCACCGCGCTTCTGCTCGGCGCGGTCGCGATTCTTGCCGCCGCGCCGGCGGCTGCGGCGGTTGCCGCGATCGCGCGCCTGCTGTTCCTCGCCAGCCTCCACCTCCTCGTCGTCTTCATCCTCGGCCTCCTGCGCTTCGGCGCGCAGCAGTGCCTGACGGTCGGCGACCGGGATCTGGTAGTAGTCGGGGTGAATTTCACTGAAGGCGAGAAAACCGTGACGGTTGCCGCCATATTCGACAAAGGCTGCCTGTAGGGAAGGTTCGACGCGGGTTACGCGGGCGAGATAGATGTTTCCTTTGAGCTGCTTCTTGTCCTGGGATTCAAAGTCGAATTCTTCGATGCGGTTACCGCGAACGACAACAACGCGTGTTTCCTCCGGGTGGGAGGCGTCTATCAGCATCTTGTTGGGCATTATTTCGTTTCCTCCCGGCAGCCATCAGCCGCAGCTGGCGAGGCAGACCCCGCCGCTGTGTGCCTGGATTTGTGTGGATGCCGGATAATTGAATGTCCGCCGGCCGGAGCTTCAACGCGATGGCGGTGCCGCCCGCAGCCACAATGGCGCGGTTCGATGCGGACCTTTCCATGATTGCGCTTGAAGCCATCGGCACCCAGCAGAACCTTTTGAACCAAAGCCCGGGCTTTAGCCGGACCAGCTTGTTTGCTCATACAGAGCCGGCGCGGGACATCCCCGGCCGTTTTCATCGCGCAAGCGATCCCCCGCCACGGGAGTGCGCCTACGAAAATCGTCGCGATCACCTGAAACCCGGAAGCGCCTTCATATCTTACCCCGGCGGGAAATGCAGAGGCGGGCGGTTCCAGGATTGCAGTGATCCAATGTCGCTTTTATGATTTGGCGGGGTGGAAGGCAACCCCGATTTCGGATGCCGGCAAAAAGCGCTTCCGTTGGGGAAGGTCGCGCTCCACCGCTGCATGAAAAGGCTTGGTTAACCTTCTCTGGATACCAATCGTTAATCGAGTTGGCGGCCAGACAGGCCCTTCTGTGAAACGACCCGGCGCATGGCGCCAAACCGGGAGCGACGGACAAGAGATGGGACTGGCAGGCACCGCAGACAAGTGGCGTGGCGCCGCCGGCCATCTCCGACTGATGGCAAGAACCCTTTTCCTGCTGGCGGTCCTGCTTGGCCTGACCGCCGCCGCGCGGGCCGATGGGCTGCTTGGCGCAACCGGCTACAAGATGGCCGGCGACGCCACCAGGATGCGCATCGTCGTGACCTTCGACCGCGAACCGGACGTGAAGTGGTTCCTGCTGCGCGGCCCCAACCGCCTTGTCGTCGACCTGCCGCGCACGCGATTCGCTCTCAACGCCAAGGATGTGAAGCCGCGCGGGCTCGTTCGCGCTGTTCGCTACGGCGATCAGGGCAAAGGCTCGCGGCTGATCCTCACGGGCAAGGGGCCCTTCGTCGTCGACAAGCTTGACGTGCTGAAGAATGACGACGGAAGTGGCTATCGCATCGCCATCGACATGTCGGCCGCATCGGCACGGGAATTCGACGAAGCCCTCGCCAACCAGTCGCTGACGACCGGCTCGACCGTTTCCACCGACAAGGGCGGCCGCGTCGGCACCGGGCCGGTTTCCGCGCCGGGTCACCGTTTCACGGTCGTCATCGATCCCGGCCATGGCGGCGTCGACGGCGGCGCGGAGAGCCCCGGCGGCACGGTTGAGAAGAACGTCACGCTCGCCTTCGCCGCTGAGTTGCGCGACAAGCTGGCCGCGGTCGGCAGCTATGATGTGTTTATGACGCGCGACAACGACACGTACCTGCCGCTCGACGAGCGCGTACGCATCGCCCGCCAGCATGAGGCCGATCTTTTGATCTCCATCCATGCCGACACCATCGCCGTGAAGGGTCTCCGAGGCGCCACGGTCTATACATTCTCCGACAAGGCTTCCGATCCCCAGGCTCAGGCGCAAGCCGACCGCGAAAACCTGTCCGACCAGTTCGCCGGCATGAAGATCGAGGACGACAACAAGGATGTCACCGACATCCTGATCGACCTGATCCGCCGCGAGACGCACGGCTTTTCGATGAGTTTTGCCCACACGCTGGTCGGCCAGCTGTCGACCAGCGTCGGCCTGATCAACAATCCGCAGCGCTCGGCGGGCTTCAAGGTGCTGAAGGCGCCCGACGTTCCCTCCGTGCTGGTCGAGCTTGGCTATCTCTCCAACAGCAAGGACGAGGCGCAGCTGCTCAGCGCCGACTGGCGAGGCAAGGCGGCCCAGAGCATAATCAACGCCGTCGCCCTGTTCGTCGCGGCGAAAGCCGGAGCGCGGGCTGGCGGCTGACGGGACTGCACCAGCCCACAACCACAAGCCGTCCCACAACCACAAGCGGCGTTGCGCGACAACAACACGTGGCGTTATTATTTGTCGGACCGAGTCCTGAAATTTGGCGCTGCCGTATTTTGTCCACATGGTGGCGACATGGGTTTTTCATTGCGGATTGGGAACCGCCCCGGGAAGCTTGCGCGACTGTCGGCTTCGTCTAGGAAAATCCCGAACCTCGGACTGGAGCGGGCATGATTCGTCTCATCGGCTATTTCTTCGGCATCGGCACGACGCTGGCGCTGCTGGTCGCTGCCGGCCTCGCCATCTACATCGGCCATCTGACGAAGGATCTGCCCGACTACGAAGTCCTGGCCAAATACGAGCCGCCGGTGACGACGCGCATCCATGCGTCCGACGGCTCGCTGATGGCTGAGTATGCGCGCGAGCGGCGCCTCTATCTGCCGATCCAGGCGGTCCCGGATCGCGTCAAGGCAGCCTTCATGTCGGCCGAGGACAAGAACTTCTACAACCACCCCGGCATCGACATCACCGGCCTTGGTCGCGCAATCATCGTCAACCTGCAGAATTTCGGCTCCGGCAGGCGTCAGGTCGGCGCCTCGACGATCACGCAGCAGGTGGCCAAGAACTTCCTGCTCACCGCCGACCAGACCTATGAGCGCAAGATCAAGGAGATGATCCTGGCCTTCCGCATCGAGCAGGCCTATTCGAAGGACCGCATCCTCGAACTCTACCTCAACGAGATATTCTTCGGCTTCGGCGCCTATGGCGTCGCGGGCGCCGCGCTCACTTATTTCGACAAGTCGGTCAATGAGCTCACCGTCGCCGAGGCCGCTTACCTCGCTTCGCTGCCCAAGGGCCCCAACAACTACCATCCGTTCAAGCATGCCGACCGCGCGCTCGAGCGCCGCAACTGGGTCATCGACCAGATGGTCGCGAACGGTTACGTCAGCCATGACGAGGGCGAGAAGGCCAAGGCCGAGCCGCTCGGCGTTAAGCCGCGCCGCAACGGCTCCTATCTGTTCGCGGGCGAATTTTTCACCGAGGAGGTGCGCCGCCAGATTATCGCCCGCTACGGCGAGAACGCGCTCTACGAGGGCGGCCTGTCGGTGCGCACGACGCTCGATCCGAAGATCCAGCTGATCGCCCGCAAGTCGATGCAGAACGGGCTGCTGAAATACGACATGCTGCGCGGCTATCGCGGACCGGTGACCCATATCGACATTTCCGGCGACTGGGGCGTTCCGCTCGGTGCCGTCAAGGGGCTGGAGGACGTGCCGGAATGGACGCTGGCCGTCGTGCTCGACAGTTCGGCCGACGGATTGACCATCGGCATTCAGCCGGCGCGTCAGGTCTCCGGCGACCTCGTCAAGGACCGTGTCGAGGGAACCGTCAGCAAGGACGATATGGGCTTCGCCATGCGCCATTTCGTCAACGGCAAGTCCGTCAGGGCGAAGTCTCCGGCGGAAGTGCTGGAGCCGGGCGACGTCGTCTTCGTGCAGAAGAACGACGGCTCGGACAATGCCTACAGCCTGCGTCAGGTGCCCGAGGTGGAAGGCGGCCTGGTTGCCATGGACCCGCATACCGGGCGTGTGCTGGCCATGGTCGGCGGCTTCTCCTACGCGCAGTCGGAATTCAATCGTGCGACGCAGGCGATGCGCCAGCCAGGCTCCTCGTTCAAGCCGATCGTCTATTCGGCGGCGCTCGACAACGGCTACACGCCGGCATCAGTGATCATGGACGGCCCGATCACCATACAGAGCGGCAACACGACCTGGACGCCGAAGAACTATGACGGCACGGTCGCCGGCCCCGCCACCTTGCGTTCGGGCATCGAGAAGTCGCGCAATCTGATGACCGTGCGGCTCGCCAACGACATGGGCATGAAGCTGGTCGTCGAGTACGCCGAACGCTTCGGCGTCTACGATCATCTGGCGCCCTATCTGCCGATGGCGCTGGGCTCCGGCGAGACGACGGTCATGCGCATGGTGTCGGCCTATTCGATCATGGCCAATGGCGGCAAGTCGATCAAACCGTCGCTGATCGACCGCATCCAGGATCGCTATGGCAAGACCGTCTTCAAGCAGGACGAACGCGGCTGCGAGGGCTGCAACGCCACCGAATGGAAGAACCAGCCCGAGCCGGAACTGGTCGACAATTCCGAGCAGGTGCTCGATCCGATGACCGCCTACCAGATCACCTCGATGATGGAGGGCGTCGTGCAGCGCGGCACGGGCGCCACCATCGCCGAGCTTGGCCGCCACATCGCCGGCAAGACCGGCACGACCAATGACGAGAAGGACGCCTGGTTCATCGGCTTCACGCCGAACCTGGTCGTCGGTCTCTACATGGGCTACGACACGCCGCGCGGCCTCGGCAAGGGCGCCACCGGTGGTGGTCTCGCCGCGCCGATCTTCAAGGATTTCATGCGCGTCGCTCTCGACGGCACGCCCAATGTCGACTTCCAGGTTCCGGAAGGCATGAAGCTGATCGCCATCAACCGCAAGACCGGCATGCGCGCAGCCGAGGGCGATCCCAACACCATCATCGAGG
This sequence comes from Mesorhizobium sp. WSM4906, assembly GCF_029674625.1. Taxonomy (NCBI): domain Bacteria; kingdom Pseudomonadati; phylum Pseudomonadota; class Alphaproteobacteria; order Hyphomicrobiales; family Phyllobacteriaceae; genus Mesorhizobium; species Mesorhizobium sp. WSM4906. The sequence goes on along the minus strand of NZ_CP121355.1, from coordinate 4,517,554 downwards.
CCTTCAAGCCCGGCACCGGTCCGGCCGACAGCTACTGGGTCATCGGCATGGGCGCGGACGGTTCCAACGGCGCCGGCGGTGCCTTGTCGCCGCAGGCCAATCAAGCCATCCAGGACGGCGGCGGCGGCCTCTACTAGGATTTCAGAATTCCGGAATGGGCCGGCGAGACAACGCCGGCCCATTTCGCTTTACAGGCGGCGGTGCCGTGCCTATGTATCGCGCCGATTCCGAACAGAACGAGAAAAACAGGACAGAACGAAGACCCATGCGCGCGGAGACGCAGAACATTGTCGACGAGATCAGGCAGGCGATAACCCTGCTGAGGAGGCATCTTTGACTGGGATCAGGCCATAAAGCGGCTTGAATACCTCAACTCGCGCGCCGAGGATTCCAGCCTCTGGAACGACCCCATCGAAGCGCAGAAGCTGATGCGGGAGCGCCAGAACCTCGAGGAAGGCATCGGGGCTGTCAAAGGGCTGACCCAGGCGCTCGAGGACAATATCGGCCTGATCGAGCTTGGCGAGGAAGAGGGCGACGAGGGCGTCGTCGCCGAAGCCGAAGCCGCGTTGCGCTCCATGCAGGGCGAGGCCAAGGCCCGCCAGGTCGAGACGCTGCTCTCGGGCGAAGCCGACGCCAACGACACCTATCTCGAAATCCATGCCGGCGCCGGCGGCACCGAGAGCCAGGACTGGGCCTCGATGCTTCTGCGCATGTACACGCGCTGGGCCGAACGGCGTCGCTTCAAGGTCGAGGTGCTGGAAGTCCACGATGGCGAGGAGGCCGGCATCAAGTCGGCCACCGTGCTGATCAAGGGCCACAACGCTTATGGTTGGCTGAAGACGGAATCGGGCGTCCATCGCCTGGTGCGCATCTCGCCTTACGACAGCAATGCCCGCCGCCACACCTCGTTCGCCAGCGTCTGGGTCTATCCGGTGATCGATGATTCGATCGAGATCAATGTCTCGGAATCCGACGTGCGCATCGATACCTATCGTTCCTCCGGCTCGGGCGGCCAGCACGTCAACACGACCGACTCGGCGGTCCGCATCACCCATCTCGCAACCGGCATCGCGGTCGCCTGCCAGGCCGAGCGCTCGCAGCACAAGAACCGGGCCAAGGCCTGGGAGATGCTGCGCTCCCGGCTCTACGAGGAGGAGCTGAAGAAGCGCGAGGCGGTAGCCAACGCCACCGAGGCATCGAAGAGCGACATCGGCTGGGGCCACCAGATCCGCTCTTACGTGCTGCAGCCCTATCAGCTGGTGAAGGATCTGCGCACCGGCGTCGAAAACACCAGCCCGTCAAGCGTGCTCGACGGCGACCTCGACGAGTTCATGGAGGCCTCGCTGTCGCATCGCATCGAGGGCGGCGCCGGCGAGGCTGTGGCGGACCTCGATTAAAGCGCGTCGCGATCTTTCAGATTCGCTCCATACGCTTTAGGTTTTTTGCGCATGTCTTTGTCCCGAAACCGGTTCCCACTTTCGGAGACAGGCGTTAGGGTCCCACGCATCACGGCGACGGAGGAGCCAATGGTTCGAACGCTTACGGGAAAGTGCTTCTGCGGCCAGGCTCGCTACGAGGTGGCCGACGAGTTCGTCTACGCCGCGAATTGCCATTGCTCGAACTGCCGTCGCACCACGGGCTCGGCCTTCAAACCCTTCGCCGGCATCGAGCGCGACAAGTTTCGTCTCACCGCGGGCGGCGACAGGCTGCTGATCCACGGTGATGCCGACGGCCACGACGCGCATTGCGGGCAATGCGGCTCGCTGCTCTATTCATTGGTGCGTGAGGGCGCCTACGTCCATGTCGCCATGGGGACGTTGACGGACGACCCCAGCATTCGCCCGAATGCACACATCTTCGTCGGTTCCAAGGCGCCATGGTTCACGATTACGGACGACCTGCCGCAATATCGTGAACATGTCACCGGCTGACAGCCGGAACTTCCATTAGCGGAATTTCGTTCTTAGGCACCCTGGTCGCAGGCTTGTCGTTCAATTCTCATTAACCAAGTCGGCGCACCTTTTTGCGGCCGATGCTGCAGCCCCGGTGCGATCCGAGGGCGCGCCCACTTCTTGCGCCGGCCAAGGAATCAGCCCAGCATTCGGGCTGGGGGATAGAAGCATTTATGGCCGGACGCGGCTTATCTGCGACTGACGATCCGGCCACTGGGAAGACACGTTCCGGGAACGGGCAAGCGAAAACGCTTGAAGCTCGAAAGGAACGCTTCGATGTCTGCTGCCAAGTCAAGATCGGCCCGAGCCGTTCGCCCGGCCGGCCGACTCCTGTTTTCCCTGTTCGCCACAGTTGGGATGGTGACGCTGACTGCAACCGCCGTCGCGCACGACGCCAAACCCACGGCGGCGCTACCGCAAGGCTGGAGCTACCCCTTTGCCTGTTGCGCCAACTATGATTGCAAGGAGGTGCCGCAGACATCGATCGGCGAGCGGCCGGACGGCTATGTGATAAAAGGCACGGGCGAAGTGGTCGCCTACAGCGACAAGCGGGTCAAGAATTCGCCCGACGGCGAATATCACTGGTGCGCGCACCAGGCCGGGCTCGATGCCGGCAAGACCATCTGCCTATTCGTGCCCCCGCCGTCCTACTAAAGCGCGTCGCGATCTTTCAGGTTCGCTCCATGCGCTTTAGGTTTTTGATTTTACGCATGTCTTTGTCCCGAAACCGGTTCCCACTTTCGGGATACATGCTTTAGGCTCTGAATACCTGGCCGGGCTGGGTGCCCGGTCAAAAGCGCGTGACGGGCTGACCCTGGGTAGGGCAGTGCCACCGACTCTGCCGACAATGGTTGTCAGGACCACTTCTTTATGTTGCCTTGCAGTTGGAGCAATTCCAGACGGGCGGCGGACAAGGAGAGGTGACGTTCATGACCATCAAGGGAAGCTGCCATTGCAAGGCGACGACGTTCGAAGTGTCCGAAGCGCCGCAGACTGTAACGCAATGCACTTGCTCTTTCTGCTCCAAGCGTGGGTCGCTCTGGGCATATTACGTCCCGTCGCAGTTCAAGCTCACCAGCCCGCCCGAGAACGTCTCCTTCTACCGCTGGGGCTCGAAAACCATCAAACACGGCTTCTGCGCCACTTGCGGCTGCGGCACCTTCACCGAAACCCCTGATTGGTCGACCGGTGAGCCTGACTTCGACAACCCGAAGATCAGCGTCAACTCCCGGCTGTTCGACGATTTCGACCTCGACAAGGTCGAAGTGGTGGTGATCGACGGCAAGAACCTCTGGTAGCACTTTGCCGTTCCGCTTTTTGCCGCAATTCATGTTACAAGGCATGCGGAAGGGCTGATTTGGCGCGGCCGCGATGGCTGCGATTTGGAGAGGGACCATCTTATGAAGAAGACCGTGCTCGTCGTCGTGGCGACGGCTGTGCTCGTGAGCGCCTGCACCACTACCGATCCGTATACCGGTGACCAGAAGATCTCCAACACGGCGGCCGGCGCCGGCCTCGGCGCCCTGGCAGGCGCCAGCCTTGGTCTGCTTGCCGGCGGCAATGACCGCCGCAACGCATTGATCGGCGCGGGCATCGGCGCGCTCGCCGGTGGTGCGATCGGCGCGACGATGGACCAGAACGAGGCGGAACTGCGCCGCCAGCTGCAGGGCACCGGCGTCAGCGTCACCCGCAGCGGCGACCAGATCATCCTCAACATGCCGTCCGACATCACCTTCAACGTCGACCAGGACGCGGTGAAGCCTGGCTTCTACCCGGTGCTGAACTCGGTGGCGCTGGTGTTGAACAAGTTCCGCCAGACCACCGTCGACGTCTTCGGCCACACCGATTCGACCGGCGGCGACGAGCACAATTTCGACCTGTCGCAGCGCCGCGCCCTCGCGGTCGCCAACTACCTCTCCGGCCAGGGCGTCGATTCCCGCCGCTTTGCCGTCACCGGCTTCGGCAAGACGCGTCCGATCGCCTCCAACGCGACGGCCGCCGGCCGCGCCCAGAACCGGCGCGTCGAGATCCAGCTGTCGCCGCTCACCTGAGAAAAGCCGCTTCCAGCGGAGAGCGGCCCGATCAAACAAAAACGGCTCCTCCGGGGGCCGTTTTTGTTCGTCCTGACCGCAACTTAGATCGAAAGTCTTAGGACATTAGCTTCTTCTAATTGGCACTTTTCCAGAACCAGGGAAAAGACTAGCATCGACGCTGTTCCAGAGGGGATGAGGCGGTACAACTGGCCGCGCTATCAACATTTCGCCTCGGTCTTGCACGGCCAGATCAAAGTCTGGGAGGAATGCATGACAAGAACGGCTCGCTTAGGGCGCTGCGGCGTCCTCGTTTTGACTGGTCTTTTTGGCGCTTGGCTCGGCACCGCCACGGCTCAGGCCGAAGACGCCAACAAGGCCGACCTCGAAGCCTTGAAAAAATCGTTGGCCAAATACGAAGACTACCAGGCCGCCATCCGCGATCTCTATCTGTCGACCGAAGGCTGCGTCTACTACAGCGGCGAAAAGATACCGGGCACGATGGACTATCCGAAGGGCGCCATGGGCGTCCATTTCGTCAACGTCCCGAGCGTCGGCAAGAAGCTCGACCCGATGAAACCCAACGTGCTGATCTACGAGCCGACCAAGAAAGGCTTGAAGCTGGTCGCGGTGGAATGGCTGGTGCCGCTGACGCCGGACGTCAAGGAAGCGCCGAGCCTATTTGGCCAGAAATTCATGGGGCCGATGGAGGGGCACTATCCGCTGATCCCGAAGGAGTTCGTGCACTACGATCTTCACGCCTGGCTGTTCAGCGACAATCCGAACGGCATGTTCAGTCCGACGAACCCGAAGGTGAAATGCAACAAGGCCGAGTTTCCGATGCTGGAGAAACCGACCAAGATGATGCCCGGGCCGATGTAAGGATAGCACGGCAATTCCATCGGAGCGGATCGCGTCCTTGCGGGCGCGGCGGCCCCGGTGGGGCATATATACCGCTGGGAATACGCAAGGCGGAATGCAAGGTCGGCAGGAAGGCGGTGCGGGCCGGAGAGGATAGGCGCGCGCCAACTGGGTCGGCGTCGACCTAGCGCCGCCGCGCGGCGACGGCCTTGGTCGGCAGCGCCGGCAATTCCTCCATCACCCGGCTCAGCGGGAAGATGGCGATGGCCTCGGTGCCTTCGCGCAGCTTGGAGTGAAGCTCGAACTCGCCGTCATGCATATCGAGCAGGCCCTGCACGATCGGCAGGCCGAGACCGGTTCCCTGCTCGGCGCTCTTGATGGCGATCGTGCCCTGGCCGAAGGCCGAAAGCACCACGGGGATTTCCTCTTCCGGTATGCCGGGACCGTTGTCCTTGACCGAGATGTACTGACCGCCGCCCGCCGTCCAGCCGACACGGACGCGGACTTCGCCACCCGACGGGGTGAACTTGATGGCATTGGACAACAGGTTGAGTGCGATCTGCCGGATTGCCCGCTCGTCGCCGAACAGGCGCGGCAGGGTGGTCTCGAACTCCTGGATGATGCGGATGTCCTTATTGCGGGCCCTGAGCTCCATCATGTGGCAGCAGTCCTCGACGATCGTCACCAGCACCACCGGCTCCTCGTTGAGCTGGTAGCGGCCGGCCTCGATGCGCGACAGGTCGAGGATCTCGTTGATAAGGTCGAGGAGATGCTGCCCGGAATCATGCACGTCACGCGCGTAATCGCGATAGGTCGGGTTGTTCATCGGTCCGAGCACTTCATTGGCCATCACTTCAGAGAAGCCGAGGATGGCGTTGAGGGGCGTCCTCAGCTCATGGCTCATCGAAGCGAGAAAGCGCGACTTCGCCAGATTGGCGTCCTCGGCCCGCCGCCTGGCCTCGTCGGACATCGACTTCGCCGTCTCGACCTCGGCGATCAGCGCGTCCTTTTCGGAACGGAAGGAGAGCACCATCCACGAAGCCTGGTTGAGATGGCGCGCGACGTAGCCGAAAAAGGGCAGGGCGGCGAACAGAAGCGCCGCCATGATCCCTTCGATCGGCGTCCAAACACGTGCGACGGCATAGGCATAGACCGCGACCGGAACGGCGAAGGTCGCAAGCAGGGCGCCGCCCAGCGACGATGCCATGACCGCGGTCGTCGCCATGGCGACCAGAAGCACCATGGCTTTGACGACATGGAACTGGTCGACCTGGCATGTGGCGCAGCCCAGCCAGGCGAACCAGGCCCAGCCGAGGCCGCATAGCGCATGGCCGATCAGGAAATCGCGGCGCGTCCGTACCGGGTCGAGCTCGGCCGCCTCCGTGCGCTCGACGCGCCGCGCCATGAAGGCGACGATCGTGTAGCAGAGAAGGGTGAAAAGAGCCCAGATGGCGACCTGGTTGCCCAAGCCGGCAAAGCGGCCGACTGCCGCCACGGTGAGCACGAGCAGCGGTATGGCGATCGCGCTGACCGCCATGGCGCGCGCATGCAGCTTCAGCAGCTCGCGGTCGAAGTCGAGGCTGCCGGCCTGCTGCGAGAGACGATCACGCGTCCTGCGCACCGCGCGCGCCACATCGCTGTTGCGATGCGGTTTCCTGCGGTCCACAATGAATTTGTCCGCTGTGTCCGAGCGTAGCAAAGGCATGCCAAGTTCAATTTCTGCGCGCAGCGATTTTCAGTTCGTTAAGCTACGTTCGAATGATTAAGAGACTGTTTGCCATATGAGCCGTTCCTGGTCGCGAAGACCGCGCCGGCGATATGCGCCAGCCCCGCCGCGAACCTTGTGGCGCAGACTGCTGGACTACGCGCTGACCGCGCTTCTGCTCGGCCTCTTCATCCTGGTGGCGGCGCGGCTCGACCGCTTCGAAACGCGCAAGGAACAGGGCATGGCGATCGTCAATGACGGCGATTCGATCACGCTCGGTAGCGAGCGCATCCGCATGCGCGGCATCGACGCCCCGGAGTACACCCAGTCGTGCCGCAAGGACGGCGCAGACTATCCCTGCGGCAAGCTTGCGCGGCAGTCGCTGGTGCGGCTGATCGCCAACAGGCCGGTTTCCTGCTGCGGCTGGCAGCGCGACCGCTACGGCAGGCTGCTCGGCGACTGCAAGGCAGGCGACACAGATCTCAACCGTGCTCAAGTGCAGGCTGGATGGGCGGTCGCCTTCGGCGACTTCGAAACCGAGGAGATTGTTGCGCGAGCCGCCAAGGCCGGCATCTGGGCCGGCTCCTTCGAAGAGCCGCAGGACTGGCGCGACAGCCATCACGATCAGCCGGTCGAGAGGAGGCACGGCACGTTGGCTTCACTCGGCGATGCGCTGCGCGAGCTTGTTCGCTTCCGGTGATGCTCTGTTTGGTGCATGTGCGTCTCCCCAAAAACGCTGCGCACTTTTGGGCGACATGTATTCTCTGTTCGATGCATGTCGTTCTCCCAAAACCACTGCGCACTTTTGGGCGACATGCATTGAAGCGCGCCCTATGATCGGGGTGAAAGATCGGAGAATGGAATGAAGCTGTTCGATGGCGGTCGCGCGCCGAACCCCAGGCGGGTTCGGGTTTTCCTGGCGGAAAAGGGACTGACGATTCCGCTGGTGCCAGTCGATATGGGCGCGTTGGAACATCGCGAGCAGCCCGTGGCGTCGCGCAATCCACTGCGGCGGCTGCCGGTGCTGGAACTCGATGACGGCACCATCATCACCGAATCGATAGCCATCTGCCGCTACTTCGAGGAGTTGCATCCCGAGCCCGCTTTGTTCGGCGAAGGCGCGCTCGGCAAGGCCATGGTCGAGATGTGGCAAAGACGCATGGAGCTCAATCTCATGAGCTGCGTTGCCGCGGCGTTCCGGCACATCCACCCGGCGATGAAGGAGTGGGAGGTGCCGCAGATCCCGGAATGGGGCGAGGCAAACAAGCCCAAGGCGATCGAGTTCCTGCATCTCCTCGACCGCGAGCTGGCTAGCAGGCAATTTGCCGCAGGCGACACCTATTCGGTCGCCGACATCACGGGGCTGATCGCCATCGATTTCATGAAGCCGGCCCGCATCAAGGTGCCTGAAGAGTGCACGAACGTGCTGCGCTGGCACGCGGCGCTCGCCAGCCGGCCAAGCGCCGCTGCCTGAGGCTGGGTTTGGACGAACTGCCCGATATGAGCGAAGAGCTGGAATGCCTCACCGCCAAGGTGCGGGCCTGCCGCATCTGCGTCGAGCAGCCGCGCGGCCGACCCTTGCCGCATGAGCCGCGGCCAGTGCTCAGGCCGTCGTCCAGCGCACGCATCCTGCTCGCCAGCCAGGCGCCGGGCACCAAGGTTCACATCTCAGGCATGCCGTTCACCGATGCTTCCGGGGATCGCCTCAGAAGTTGGCTCGGCGTCAGCAGCGAAGAATTCTACGACACGAGAAAATTCGCCATCGTGCCGATGGGCTTTTGCTTTCCGGGGCAGGACGCCAAGGGCGCGGATCTTCCGCCGCGCCGCGAATGCGCGCCGGCCTGGCGCGCGCCGCTCATGGCGTTGATGCCGCAAATCGATCTGGTGCTGACGATCGGCGGCTACGCGCAGTCCTGGCACATGAGCATGGCGCGTGGATCGTCGCTGACGGAAACGGTCAAAAACTGGCGTGCCATCTGGGATGAGGCGGCCGGCCACAGGGTGCTGCCGTTGCCGCATCCATCCTGGCGGAACACCGCCTGGCTGAAGAAGAATCCCTGGTTTGAAATGGATTTGCTGCCTTTCCTGCGGTCGGAAATCCGCTATCGCATCGGTTAGGCATTCGGCAAGATATCACTCGCTTTTGCCGCCATCGGCAGAATTTCTTTCTTGTGAAAGGCCCTGATAAAAGGGATTATAGCGAAACTATTCCCCTGGAGTTCTCCCGATGGACCGCCTCGACCGAAAAATTCTCCGCCTCCTGCAGGAGGACGCGACACTTGCGGTCGCCGATGTCGCCAAGAAAGTCGGCCTGTCGACCACACCTTGCTGGCGGCGCATCCAGAAGCTCGAGGAAGAGGGCGTCATCAAGCGGCGCGTGGCCATTCTCGACCACGAGAAGGTCAATGTGCGCGTCACCGTCTTCGTGTCGATCCGCACCAATTCGCACAGCCATGAATGGCTGCGGCGCTTCTCCGAGGTCATCCAGGAATTTCCGGAAGTGGTAGAGTTCTACCGCATGAGCGGCGACGTCGACTATCTGCTGCGCGTGGTGGTGCCCGACATTGCCGCCTATGACGCCTTCTACAAGCGGCTGATCGCCAAGATCGAGATCCGCGACGTGTCGTCGTCCTTCGCCATGGAGCAGATCAAGTACACGACCGAAATCCCGCTCGACTACATGATCCTGGACAAGGAGTCGGGTGCGAACGCGGCGTAAGCGCTGTCTGAGACGATAGAACTTAGTTCTTCTTTTTGTTGAGGAAATTCCACGGCGAGTTGACCGGCAACGTGACGGCGTCCGGCACGTTCTCGACGCCGGCCACTTCGGCCCTGCGCACCGTGTAGCCGGACTGGACGATCAGGACGCCATCCAGGATGAAGAGCTGGCTCTTCTCCAAACCGGGCTTCAGCGCGCCGGTCACGGAGACCGGCTGGTAGGCCTCCGCCATCTTGTAGGGATGCGCAGGCGTCACCAGCACGATCTGGTTCGGCGGCGGCGTCGGCATGTGGCTGCAGGCGCCGGTCCAAGGCACCAGCAGGAACTGGTAGACGAGGTCGCCGTCGCGATCGACCGGCAATGCGTAGCCGGCCAATTGAATGGTCTTGTCCTGCAAATCGAGCGACAGCGTCTCGCCGTGATCGGGGAGCTTTGCTGCGATCATCGGCAGGTTGGCGTCCGCGGCGACTGCCTGCGTCGCCGGGCGCAGATCCTTCCAGAAGATGTGCGCGACATCGGCCGCGGCGTCGGCGCCTGTGGCGGTGAGCGCGAGCGCGGCCGCCAGCATCGCGATCGATTTGAAACGCTTGCTCATGGTCGTGCCCATCCTTCGTCAATCCTTTTTCGGAATCGAGTAAAAGCATCGTGACCGCTCAACGTTCCAGTCGCATCACATGCCGGCGAGTGCCCGCAGTGCCAACCTCTTTGAAGCCGCGGGCTGCGAACATGTCGCGAAAACCCATGAAGCGATAGCTCGGGGCGGCCGCGTCGACAGGATAGGCCTCGACCACGCGCGCGCCTTTGGCAAAGGCGTGCTTGATGGCAGCGTCAAGCAAGGATGAAGCCAAGCCGCTGCCGCGCAAAACCCTTGGGACATAGAAGCAGACGATCGACCAGACGCCTGTCTCGCTGTCATCCTGCTGCTTGGAAAGCTTGCGGTAGGTCTCGCGCGGCGCGACCGAGCACCAACCGACCATCTTGCTGTCGATCTCGGCGACGATGCCGACCGGCGTGCCTGCCTCGATCCGCGCCATCATCATGCGCTTCTTCTCGTCGTTCTGGATGTGCTCACGGCCGGAATGGCGCCAGGCCATGCACCAGCAATATTTCGGCGCGCCAGGCTGCTCGAACAAGGTTTCGAAACGGCCGCGCGTTTCCCGCGTCACCTCGATGAAGCGGATGGAGGCGAGGTCAAGTTTTTCGGGCGGCGAGCCGTTCGAGCTGTTTGGCATCCGTCAGTTCCTTGACAGCGTCCTTGCCGATCCAGCGCGCCGTCTTGTCGGACGATGCCGCCAGTTTCTCGGCCAGCGCAAGGGCAGGTGCATGCAGCGCCATCGATCGCTTGCCGATCTGCCGCAGCGCCCAGTTGACCGCCTTGCGAACGAAGTTGCGCGGGTCGCCCGCATGCTTCTCGACCAGCGGCAGATAGGCAAGGAAGGTCGCGTCCGGCTCCTTTTTCAGATGCACCGTGCCCCAGGCCAGCATGGCAAAGGCGGTGCGGCGGACGAACTCGCGTTCATCCTGGGCGAATTCCTCGATCAGCTCGCGCCAGAACGGTGTTTCGGCAAATAGGTCGGCGACAGTGTCGACGATCTCCCAGCTGTCGAAGTCGGCGGCCCAGCGCCGGCACTGGCCGATGTCGAGCTTCTTCGGCTCGCCGGTGAAGGCGGCCATCAGCCGCGCCTCGCGGATGCCGGTGTTCCAAAGAAGCAGCGACCGTTCGTGGTTCTTCTTCAGCTTGCGCGCCAGCGGCCGCAAATCGGAATTGCCGATGCCAAGTGCGGTCGCGGTGTTGATGCCGAACCGCGCCATGCCGGCCAGGTTTTCCTTCGTGCCGATCGAGCGCAAATGGGCGACGATGTCGTCGGCGCTCCAGCTCGAATCGGGCAGGGCCATCGTCGCCTATTTTTCCAGACGAGCCAGCAGCGAGGACGTGTCCCAGCGCCGGCCACCCATGTCCTGAACGTCCTTGTAGAACTGGTCGACAAGCGCCGTCACCGGCAGCCTGGCGCCATTGCGGTTGGCCTCGGCCAAGCAGATGCCGAGATCCTTGCGCATCCAGTCGACGGCAAAGCCGAAATCGTATTTTCCGGCGTTCATCGTCTTGTGGCGGTTTTCCATCTGCCAGGAGCCGGCTGCGCCCTTGGAGATCACCTCGATGACCTTCTCGATGTCGAGACCGGCCCTCTTGCCGAAATGGATGCCTTCGGCCAATCCCTGGACGAGGCCGGCAATGGCGATCTGGTTGATCATCTTGGTGAGCTGGCCGGCGCCCGCCGGACCCATCAGCCCCACCATGCGGGCAAAGGCGTCGATGACCGGTTTTGCCTTGTCGAAGGCCGACCGCTCGCCGCCGACCATCACCGTCAGCACGCCGTTCTCGGCGCCGGCCTGACCGCCCGACACCGGCGCGTCGAGGAAGGAAAAGCCGGCCTTTTCGGCGGCTTCGGCGAGTTCACGCGCTACTTCGGCCGAAGCAGTGGTGTTGTCGATGAAAACTGAGCCCTTCTTCATCGCGGCGAAGGCGCCCTTGGCGCCCGTCGTCACCGAGCGCAGGTCGTCGTCATTGCCTACGCAGGAGAAGACGAAGTCCTTGCCCGCGGCCGCTTCGGCCGGCGTCAGCGCCAGCTTGCCGCCATGCCGGGAGACCCACTGCTCGGCTTTCGCCGTCGTGCGGTTATAGACGGTGACGTCATGGCCGCCTTTGTTCCTGAGGTGCCCGGCCATCGGATAGCCCATGACGCCAAGACCGAGAAATGCAACCGATGCCATAAGCCTGCCTTCCAACAGAGATTCCAGTGGCGGAAGGTCTAGGCCATGCGAAAAATTCGTCAAGGCACGCGGAGCCGCATCGACTGGTGCAGGCGAGCCAGAGCGGTTCAGCTTATTCCGGACGGAAAACCGCCACGCACTTTTCCTGGAATTGCTCAGGCGCTCTATCGCTTGAGGTGAATGGTGATCCGGCGCTCGATCCATTCGACGCCGTGGCGCAGGATCTCGACCAGCACCAGATAGACGATCGCCACCCAGATATAGGCCTGGATGTCGAAGGATTTGGCGTAGGCGAGCTTCGCATTTCCCATCAGGTCGTAGACCGTGATGATGGCGACGATGGCCGAAGCCTTGATCATCAGGATGAGCTCGTTGCCGTAAGGCCGCAACGCCACGATGATCGCCTGCGGCATGATGACCTTGCGCAGCGTCTGCAGCTTGTGCAGGCCGAGCGATGCGGCGCCTTCCCACTGGCCCCTGGGCACGCTTTCGATGGCCCCGCGCAGGATTTCGGCCTGGTAGGCGGCGGTGTTGAGCGAGAAGGCAAAGACGCCGCAGTAGAAGGCTTCGCGGAAGAACCACCACAGCCCGACCGTTTCGAGCTCAGGCCGGAATGAGCCGACGCCATAGTAGACCAGATAGGTTTGCACCAGCAGCGGCGTGCCGCGGAAGAAATAGACGTAGCAATAGGCGAGACCGGACAAGATCTTGTTCTTCGACATGCGTCCGTAGGCGACGGGCAGCGACAGGATCGCGCCAGTCACCATGGAAATGGCCACCAGCGACAGGGTGGTTCCCAGCCCCTGCAGATAGGCCGGCGCGTATCTGGCGAAGAACTCCGCGTTCCAGGCGTGGACGAGATAGGCCACGATGCCGAAGCCGAAGAGGATCCACACGCCGACCAGCGCGTAGCCGACGATACGGGCGCGCGGCCAGCCGCGCGCCCGTGGCGGCGGTCTGTCGACGGCGATGGCCTGGCTGACGCTCATCGCGCCTCCCTCCGCCCGAGCGAACGCAGAATATAACCGGTCGCGATCGACGATAGGATGGCGAGCACAAGGAAGACCAGCGCCGCGACGCTGTAGAAGAGGAACGAATGCTTGGTGACGCGGGCCGCGACGCCGGCATTGCGCAAGGTTTCGGCGCGGTTGACGACCGACACCAGCGAGGTGTCCTTGAGCAGGCTGAGCCAGCAATTCTCGAGGCCCGGGAAAGCGATGCGCAGCAGTTGCGGCAGGATCACCAGGCGCATCGTCTGCCATTTCGAAAGGCCAATGGCGTAGCCGCCCTCATACTGGCCCTTGGGAATGGCGCGAAAGGCGGAAAGAAAGACCTCGCTCGCGTAGGACGAGAAGATCAGCGACAGCACGATCATGCCGGCAATGAAGCTGTTCACGTCGACTGCCGCCTCGGGTTCGAACAGGCGCACGACATATTGCAGCAGCAGGGGCATGCCGAAGAAGAACAGGAACAGCGTCACCAGTTCGGGCAGGCCGCGAAAGACCGTCGTGTAGATGTTGGCCGCGAGCCGCAGTGACGGTTCCTGGGACTGTTTGGCGAAGGCGACGAAAAAGCCGATCACCAGGCCGATCGGGAGCGTGGCGAGCGCCAACGCAATCGTGACCAGCACGCCGGAGGCGATGTCGTCACTCCAGCCATCGGGGCCCCAACTGAGAAGTGTCCAAATGCTTTGGGCCGGCATTGGCGGGGCGTGTCTCCGTGGCGATCCCGGAATGAAGGGAGGGCGGTGAGGTCTTCCTCACCGCCCCGAGCGCAATGATCAGGACTCGGCGCCGTAGACGTCGAACTTGAAGTACTTGTCGTTGATTTCCTTGTACTTTCCGTTCTTGCGAATGGCGTCGATCGCGGAATTCAGCTTGTTGACCAGATCGGTTTCGCCCTTGCGCACGGCAATGCCGGCGCCCGGTCCGAAAATCTCGACCGGCTGCGGCGAGGGCTGGCCGAGGATCTTGCAGCAGGCGCCGTCGGGCGAATCCAGCCATTGCTGCAGCACGACGATATCGTCCTCGATGGCGTCGAGGCGACCGTTGGCAAGATCGGCTTGCTCCTCGGGGCTGCTCGGATAGCCCTTGATCGTGCTGTCCGTGTAGGTCTTCGAGGCATAGTTGAAATGCGTCGTCGTGGTAGCGACGCCGATCGACTTGCCGGCGAGGTCCGCTTTGGTCACGCCCTTGAGCGGCGAATCCTTCGGCACGGCAATCGCCGAGGGCGTATTGTAGTATTTGTGCGTGAAGTCGACCTTTTCCTGGCGCTCGGGCGTGATCGACATCGAGGCTACGATGGCGTCGAACTTGCCGGCCTGAAGCGCCGGAATGATGCCGTCCCAGTCCTGCGCGACGAAGGTGCACTTCACCTTCATTTCGTCGCAGAGAGCCTTGGCGATATCGATGTCGAAGCCGACCAGCTGGCCGTCCGAGGTCAGGTTGTTGAAGGGCGGGTACGCGCCTTCGGTGCCGATCCTCAGGGTCTTTTCCTGAGCCTGGGCAACGCCAAGTGTCAGCAGCGCGGCCGAAGCGGCGAGCGCGATACGCAGTGCAATACGCATGATAATCCTCTCATATTGTCATGGCCGCTGTCCCGTGCGGCTCTTGTGGGCGGGGCTTCTTGACCGCCCGCTGCGCGGGATACTCCCACTCTTTCCAAGAAAAAAGCAACTGCAAATCAACAGCAAACGACAATCACCGCGTGCCGTTGCGTTACTCGCCTTTTGTGACGAGGCCAGTCACGCGCTCGATGAAGTCGGCTATCGATTTCGTGTCGTCGAGGTCGAAAACCGGCAGGCTCTCGCCTTCGACTTTGAAATCCGCTGCGATGGCGACGATGTTCGGATCGCCGGCCGCAAGCGGCGTCCGGTCCTTCGCCTCGAGCCGTCTCGCCTCGATCTTCTTGTGCGCCTCGCGCTTGTAGCCTTCGACGAGCACGATGTCGCAAGGCGCCAGCCGCGCCAGGATTTCGTCCAGCTTCGGCTCGTCCTCATCGCGCAGCTCGTGCATCAGCGCCCAGCGCCGGCCGGAGACGATTGCGACCTCCATGGCACCGGCCTGGCGGTGGCGGAAGGAGTCCGTATCAGGCTTGTCGATGTCGAAGTCATGATGGGCGTGCTTCACCGTCGAGACGGTCCAGCCACGGTGCACCAGTTCGGCGACCAGCTTCTCGGTCAGTGTCGTCTTGCCGGAATTCTTCCACCCGGTGATGCCGAATACGCGTCTCATGGTTGGAGGCTTTGCAACAGACTTTCGGCCTTCGCAAGATCGTCCGGGGTGTTGATGTTGAAGAACGGATCGATCCGTCGGCCTTCTGCCTCGATCATCGGAAACTCCACCTCGACAAAACCGTGCCGCTCCATGAAGGCGGAAACCCGGCGGTTGTCCTCGTCGACCAGGAAATGGCGCAGGGCATCGGCGAGGCCAAGCGGCCAGAGCGCGAAAGTCGGATGCCATCTGCCGTCGGAACTGGCGACCGCTATCGCACCTGGGCGTTCGCGGGCGGCAGCAGTCAGTCGTTCGACGAGATCGCCGGGGAAGAACGGCGTGTCGCCGGCGGCGCCGATCAGCGCCCGGCAAGCCGCGTTCGTTGCCGCCCATTCCAGGCCGGTCAGAATGCCGGCCAGGGGGCCGGCATAACCCGGCACCGTGTCGGCAAGCACCGGCAGACCCGTGCCGGCAAACCGCGCCGGATCGCCATTGGCATTGAGCGCAAGCGTACCGACCTGCGATTTAAGACGGGTGGCGACATGGTCGATCAACCTGACTTTGCCCAGCGAAAGCAGGGGCTTGTCGCCGCCGCCCATCCGGCGCGACTGGCCTCCCGCAAGGATGATGCCCGCGACGCTTCGGTCCATCCGGCCTATATGCCGTCCGGCGCCATGTCGGGTCCAGCGCTTTCGGCGGCAGGCTGCCGCCGACCGACGACACGCTCGCGATAGAGCGCGTAGAGGCCGGAGCCGATGATGATAGCGGCGCCGACGATCATCGGCACGTCGGGGACGTCGCCGAAGATGACGAGGCCGAGCAGGATCGACCACAGCAACGCGGTGTAGCGGAACGGCGCTATGAAGGAGATATCGCCTGAACGCATCGCCATGATGATGAACTGGTAGCCGATGAGCACCAGCACCGCCGCCAGCGCCAGCAGCGCGGTCGCCTTGCCGCTCATCGGCGTCCAGCCGCCCATAGGCGACAGCAGCAACGCGCCGAGCACCGTCATGGCCAGCGCCGTTGCCGTCGACACCAGCATGGTCGGGATCGCCGGCGGGATGCGCTTGGTGGCGAGGTCGCGCACAGCGCAGCAGGCAACGCTCGTCAGTGCCAGCAGTGAATAGGCGCTAAAACCCTCGAAACCCGGCCGCACGATGATCAGCACGCCGGCAAAGCCGACGGCGATTGCCAGCCAACGCCGCCAGCCGACGCCTTCGCCGAAGAAAAGCGCGGCTCCCATCGTCACCGCAAGCGGCAGCGCCTGCAGGACAGCGGAGACATTGGCGATCGGCAGGTGCGCCAAAGCAACGAGGAAGGAGACCGTGGCGCCGGCTTCGCCGGCGACGCGCACGGCCACCATCGGCTGCAGCATCGCGCCGGGATTGGAAAGTGCGCCGCGATGCCAGGCAAGCAGGCCGACAAAGAGCGAGGCGAAGGCGCCCCGCACGAGCATGACCTGCGCCATGTTCATCGATTCGGAGGAAAACTTGGTGATCGCGTCGTTGAGCGTGAAGCCGACCATGGCGACGACCATGAACAGCGCCCCGCGAAGATTGGGCGAAAGAGGCAAAGGCGTTTCCAATTGTTCTTTGGATCAAGCCTCTAGCAGCCAAGCGGGAAACAGCAACGTTAAAGAAATGGGCCACGGCATCGGTCGTGGCCCGGCTTGCAGGAAAACAACGCCCTATTTCTTGGGCGTCAGCGTCTCGGTGCCGTTGCCGTCCTTGCCGGCGATGGTCCAGAGCCCGTGCAGCGAGCCGTCGTCCTCCACCTTGTAGACGACGAGGCCGATTTCCTTGCCCATCACGTAGCCCGCCGAAAAGGCGTTGTCGTTGCGCATGCAGATGCCGTCCGAGGTCGAGCCGCCGGTTTCCCAATGGATGGTGCAGGTCGTCTCGCTGGTCAGCGTGATGGTTGCCTCACCGCCGTAAGACGAGCCGTCGAAATTGGTGCCGGAAACCGTGTAGGTACCGCCGATCGACTGGGCGGCGGCCGGTACCGAAGCAACGCCAAGCATTGCAAGTGTAAGGATCAATTTGCGCATGAGAATCCCCCTGGATACGAAAATCGCGTCCGGAGGCTAGGCCGGAACGGACCGACGGCAAATCGGGCGGGGGCGGCGCGGTGGGTTTATTTTCAGCGCGTCGCGTATGCCTCAAGGGCCGCGCAGGCTGGTCGCGATGGCGCCTGTCAGCGGATCGTATTTCGCCTTGAGCGATGAAGGATATTCGATCCAGACGCTGCGGATGACGCCGTCCTTTCCGAACAGGCGCCGTTCGTAAAAGACCTTGTCGCCCTTGATGCCGGAAAGCACCGCCCAGTTCTTGCCGATCTTGTTGTAGGTGATCTTGTAGCCCGGCCCGGTGTTGGCCTTTTCGTCGGCGACGAAGCCCTTCGGCGTGTCGTTGTCGATGTTGTAGATGCCGGAGCAGGTCAGGCTGGCGCCGTCGGGCGCGCTCCATTGCTGCCCGTCGCCATTCTCCGGCTCGGCTTCGGTTATGCTGAATATTTCGTCGGGAAAGGTGCAGGAGGTGCCAAAGCGCGCATTGACGTAGGTGAATGGCTTCGCGATGGCAGCAGTAGTGACGATCGCCAGCAAGGACGACAAAGCGATCGCCAGAGGCGCGCCCCGGGTAAGGTGAAGACGTTTCATGGTGCCCCCAAGGTCAGTGACCGGGGGTGATCCTGCACCAAATCGGAGAAAAAATCAGCCGCCGGTGACGCTCATATGGCGTGACACCGATGGGCGGCTGGTGCGGCGGTCGATGACGAAATCATGGCCCTTCGGCTTGCGCCCGATTGCCTCGTCTATGGCCTCGCCGACCAGCTCGTTGCTTTCGGAGGCGCGCAACGGTGCCCTCAGGTCGGCGGCATCCTCCTGGCCGAGGCACATGTAGAGCGTACCAGTGCAGGTCAGTCTCACGCGGTTGCAGCTCTCGCAGAAATTATGCGTCATCGGCGTGATGAAGCCGAGCCTGCCGCCGGTCTCGGCGACATGGACATAGCGGGCAGGGCCGCCGGTCTTGTAAGGGATGTCGGTCAGCGTGAACTGGCGCTCGAGCGAGGCGCGCAACAGCGACAGCGGCAAATACTGGTCGGTGCGATCGGCGTCGATCTCGCCCATCGGCATGGTCTCGATGACGGTGAGGTCCATGCCGCGGCCGTGCGCCCAACGCAGCATCTCGGGGATTTCGGCGTCGTTGAAGTCGCGCAGCGCCACGGCGTTGAGCTTGACCTTCAGGCCCGCGGTCTGCGCGGCGTCGATGCCTTCCATGACCTTGCCGAGATTGCCCCAGCGGGTGATTTGGCGAAACTTGTCGGCGTCCAGCGTGTCGAGCGAAACGTTGATGCGCTTGACGCCACAGTCGGCGAGCTCGGCGGCAAAGCGCGAGAGCTGCGAGCCGTTGGTGGTGAGCGTCAGCTCTTCAAGGGCGCCGCTCTCCAGATGGCGCGACAGCTGGCGAACCAGATGCATGATGTTCTTGCGCACCAGCGGTTCACCGCCGGTCAGCCTGAGCTTCCTTACGCCCTTTTCGATGAAGACGCTGCAGAGCCGGTCGAGCTCCTCGAGCGAGAGCAGATCCTTCTTAGGCAGGAAGGTCATGTCCTCGGCCATGCAATAGGTGCAGCGGAAATCGCAGCGGTCGGTAACCGACACGCGCAGATAGCTGATCGTGCGACCGAAGGGGTCGATCATGTCCATTTGCAAGCGTTTCCCGTAGCCTGAGCGGCGTCGTTATATATCGCTATGTGATACGATCCGGTTCCGCATTCAAGATAGAAGGTCTTGATCTTTGGTAACATCCCCCGACCGACATTGCGTGTCGGCTGCCTTCTATGGCCTTTCCGCACCGCGCGAAGCGGCGTAGGGAATGGGGAAGCCAAAGCAGGACCAGACATGACCGCGCCGAAGGAACTGAGGGTCTCGAAAGACCGCAAGCTGCTCACCGTGACTTTTCCCGGACATCAGCCGTTCGAATTGCCGGCGGAGTTATTGCGCGTTGCCTCGCCCTCGGCGGAGGTGCAGGGCCATTCGCCCGAACAGCGGGTGACCGTGCCCGGCAAGCGCAACGTGGCGATCCTCAAGATCGAGCCGGTCGGCAATTACGCGGTGCGCATCACTTTCGACGATTTCCACGACACCGGCATATTCACCTGGAACTATCTTCATACGCTCGGGCATGAGAAGGACGAGCGCTGGGATGCCTATCTCGCCGAACTGGCCGAGAAGGGGCTCAGCCGCGATCGCTAGCCTGGCGCCAAGACGTCCAACTTCAGCGGTTGAAGCAGGTCGCCTGAAAAAGGATTTCACGCGACCTGCTTCAATTTTTTGCCTGAGCACGTCTTTGTCCCGAAACCGGACCCGCTTTCGGGAGACATGCTCTGGCTGTCGTCAAAGCGTCATGGATATCGAGTAGCGCCGGCAAAAGTCAGGAGGCGAAAAGATGTCGCTCATCACTTCGGTCGAACAGCTCGAAGCCCTTTACGGGCTGCCCGGCCAGGCCTCGATCGTCAAGGAACTCGACCATGTGATTCCCGAATATGCCGCCTTCATCGAAGCCTCTCCCTTCGTGGCGCTGGCGACCAGCGGGCCGGAAGGGCTGGACTGCTCGCCGCGCGGCGATCTCGCCGGCTTCGTGCGCCTCGTCGATGAGAAGACGCTGATTATGCCCGACAGGCGCGGCAACAACCGCGCCGATTCGCTGAAGAACATCATTCGCGACCCTCGCGTCGGGCTGCTGTTCCTGGTGCCGGGCTCCGGCACTACGCTGCGCGTCAACGGTCGCGCCCATATCACCACCGACGCGGAGCTTTGCGCGTCCTTTACCGTCGACGGCAAGCCGGCCCGGTCGGTCACCGTCATTTCGGTCGACACCGTCTATTTTCAGTGTGCCCGCGCCATCGTGCGCTCGGAACTCTGGAATCCGGCAAAGCATATCGACCCGAAGTCGCTGCCGACGCCCGGGCAAATCCTCGAGATCACGAGCCGCAAGAACATCGACGGCGAAACCTACGACAGGGAGTGGCCTGAGCGGGCGAAAAAGACGATGTGGTAAGGAAGGGGCCGTTCAGGCTTCCTTCAAAACCTCGGCGATCTTGCGCATCTGTTCGCCGATCATGTCGCACTGTTCCGGCGTCGACTGGCTCATCGCCTTCTCGATCAGCGCCATGTGCACCTTCAGCGCCCGCATCAGCAGGGCCTCGCCGGCCTCGGTGAGGTTCAGTCGCAGCACGCGCTTGTCCTTCTCGTCGCCCTCGCGGCGCAGCAGGCCGCGGGCTTCCAACTGCGGCAACAGCATGGTGATGTTGGAGCGGCCGACCAGGAGCTTGCGGGCAAGGTCGTGCTGCGACATGCCGGGATGGCGGTAGAGGTTCATCAGCACGTCGAGCTGCGCCGGCTTCAAGTCGAGCGGCGCGAGTTTTACCGCGAGCGTGCGCTCCAGCACATGGCAGGCGCGCGCCACCGCAACCCAGTTGCGAAAGCGCGGATTGTCCCAGGGCAGCTCTTGCTTAATGTTCATGTTTGAACTATTATGTTCATGCTTGAACGAATGGATGGACCGCCACTATGGCATCATTTGGGTTGAAGGTCATCCGGGGCGTCTTTGGTGCGGCCGAGCGTGTCGCCCCGCGTCTCAGCGGCCGCGCCGCGTTCGAATTGTTCTGCCGCACGCCAAACGTCAAATCCTTGAGCGATGGCGAGCGCCGCGCCGTCGAGCGCGCTGCCGGCTTCATGGCCGAAGCGCGCCATCACAGGCTGAAGACGAAGACGGACTGCGTTGCGGTGCACGAGTTCCGACCGGAGCCGGGCAGGGGTTCCCGCGGCACGGTGCTCGTCATCCATGGCTGGCGCTCGCGCACCGAATATATGCGCGCGCTGATCGAAGGGTTTAGCGGCGCCGGCTACAAGGTCGTCTCGCTCGACCTGCCCGGACACGGCCACTCGCTCGGCCGCCATCTCAACATGGTGAACGCGGTTGATGCGGCGCGAGTAGCCGGCGAATGGTTCGGCCCATTTGCGGCCGTGGTCGGCCATTCCTTCGGTGGTGCGATCGCTGCCAACGCGGTCGCGGCATCGGTCAAGGACGTGCCGCCGCTCTCGGCCGAAAAGCTCGTGCTGATCGCGGCTCCAAGTTCCTTGCCGGCGATCTTCGACGACTTCAGTCGGATGATGAATGTCGGGCCGCGCTCCCAGGTCGCCATGGCGGATCGGGTGAGGCATCTGTCGGGTCGGCCGCTCAGCGAATTCACTGGCGACCGCCAGCTTGCCGAGGCGCCGGTGCCGACGCTCGTCATCCATGCGCCGGACGACCGCGAAGTCCATGCCGATCACGCAAGGCGATATGCGGGAGCCGGCAATCATGTTCGCCTGCATTGGGCCGAAGGGCTTGGCCACCGCCGCATCCTTGCCGACAAGGATATCGTCGCGCGCGCCGTAGGCTTCGTGACGGAGCAGCACGAATCGACGCTGCATTAGTCGGCGGATCAGTCGGCTTTCTTCTTCTGATCAGGCTCGACCGGCAGGCCGGCGGCCTTCCAGGCGGTGTAGCCGCCAAGGATGTGCTTGACCGGCGTAAGGCCCATGTCCTGCGCCGTCTTGGTAGCCAGCGCCGAGCGCCAGCCGCCGGCGCAGAAGAAGACGAATGTCTTTCCCGAAGCGAAGAACGGCTTGTGGTAGGGGCTTTCGGGGTCGATCCAGAATTCGAGCATGCCGCGCGTCACATGCTTGGCACCGGGGATCTTGCCGTCACGCTCGACTTCGCGGGGGTCGCGCAGATCGACGAAGATCGTGCCGTCATCCTCCAGCAGCCCGGCCGCTTCCTCGGGCGACACGACCTCGATCTCGGCATTCGCCTCGTCGAGAAGTTCGCGATATCCCTTCTTCACTGCACATCCTCCAGACCGTGGCTCGAGGCCGCCGGAATTTCGATCACAAAGACCGTGGTTTGTCACGCCTTGGCCATTGCCGCACAGGGCGGCCGTCGAATCCGCCGGTGATTCCCGCTTGACGACAGTTCCACTCGAAACGCCGCCGGCGTACCTATGTGACTTTCTCGCCTGTCGGCAACGCCACGCCTGATTGTCCCGGATGTCGGAACACTTGGAACGGCCTGCTCGTTTTAAGTCTCACAAGGATGTGAAACTGTTCTGCAACACGGCCGTGGAAATTTATGGAAGCTTAACGAAATCAGTATGAATCGGTATAGTCGCGCCTTACATCCGCCATGCGGAGGGCGGGACCGTCTAGCGGCGCGGAACGGGAAACCGGTTCAACCGGTGCGGGTGAAGCATGAAAATCCTCGGGAACAAAAAGGCAGTCATGCCGATCGCAATCGCGGCTGCACTTGCCTTCGGGCAGCAGCCGGCGAGCGCGCAGGGCCTGTTCGACATGCTGTTCGGCGGCGGCATCCGGCATAGCCCCGAAGGAGAATTTCCGCCGCCGCCGAAGCCGCGCAAGATGCAGCCCGGCGCGGGCGGCGGCGTCAGGATTAGCAGCCCGACCTACAACACCTACCGCGCCGACAAGCTCGTGCGCGTCGACTTCAAGTCGCTGCTGCCGGCCCCGCAACCGGCGACCGCGCAGGACGCAGCCTTTGTGCCGTCCGTGACCGGAAGCGTGTTTCGCGATGCGCTGGCGGGCCTGAACGACTATGAACTCTTTGCCGAACCCGATATCGCCAAGGCGCTGATCGCCTATTACTCGGCCAATCCGGATTTCATCTGGGTGACGGGGGATGCACCCAACAGCAGGGCGCAGGATGCCGTGCGGGTGCTTGGCGAGGCTGCGAGCTACGGCCTGACGCCTGCCGACTACTCCGTCGATGTTCCGGCGACCACGGCTTCCGCGACGCCCGAAGAGCGAACCAAGGAACTGGTCCGCTTCGAGATGGCCCTGTCGGCGCGCGTGCTGCGCTATGCCCATGACGCCCAGAGCGGCCGCGTCGACCCGAACCGCATGACCGGCTACTACGATTTCCCGGCCAAATCGCTCGATCTCGAGGGCGTGCTGAAGACGCTGGCGCATACCCAGGAGGTGCGCACCTACCTCGAATCGCGGCATCCGCAGAACCCGGAATACCAGGCGCTGCGGGTGGAACTGGAATCGCTCCAGGCGAGCGAGGAGAACGAGATCGTCGTCGATCCGAAGCTGCTGCTGAAGCCCGGCGAAAGCAGCCCGGAACTGCCCAAGCTTTTGACGCTCATTGCCCGCAATCTCGATGACGAGATGGGCGGCGACTATGGCGCGGTCCTCGCCAGGCTCGGCAAGAGCGAGATTTACGATCCCGAACTGGTGCCGGTGATCAAGGCGGTGCAGCAGCGGGCGGGCATGAAGGGCGACGGCGTCATCGGCCCGCGCACCGTCGCTTCGCTTGCCGGAACATCCAAGGCCGACAAGATCGAGAAGGTCAGGGTCGCGCTCGAAGAGTTGCGCTGGCTCCCCTCCGACCTCGGCAGCCCGCGTGTCTTCATCAACCAGCCTGCATTCACGGCGAGCTATATCGACAATGGCGAGGAAAAGCTGAAGACCCGCGTGGTCATCGGCAAGGTCACCAACCAGACCGCCTTCTTCTACAACCAGATCAAGCAGGTCGATTTCCATCCCTATTGGGGCGTGCCGCAGTCGATCATCGTCAACGAGATGCTGCCGAGGCTGCGCGGCGACCCAGGTTACCTCGACCGTGCCGGCTATGAGGTGACGGATTCCAGCGGCAGGCGAATTCCCTCGGCTGCGGTCGACTGGGGCGCCTACGGCGCCAAAGTCCCGTTCAGCGTGCGCCAGCAGCCGAGCGAGGCCAATGCGCTCGGTGAGCTGAAGATCCTGTTCCCCAACAAGCATGCCATCTACATGCATGACACGCCGCAGAAGTCGTTCTTCGAACGCGACGTGCGCGCTTTGAGCCACGGCTGCATCCGCCTGCAGGACCCGCGCGGTATGGCGGCCGCGGTGCTCGGCACTTCCGTCGACGATATCGCCGAGAAGCTGAAGCACGGCCATTCGACGGAGAATGTCACGCGCGTCATCCCGGTCTACGTCGCCTATTTCACCGCCTGGCCGGACATGTCCGGCAAGGTCGAGTATTTCGACGACGTCTACGATCGCGATTCGAAACTGATGCAGGCGCTGGACGCGACCGAAGCCGTGCGTACGCCGTCAAGCTGAGCGATTGATGGGCGCCGAAAGCCGGCATCGCGCCCTGCAAAAGAAGCGCCTGCCCGGCATTGCGGCAGGGTCTTCAGGCGCCGCCGCATAGATGCTGCGAATCGGGCAGGGTCCATGTGCCCTTCCCGGCGAGATCGACGCCGTAATAGACCCTGCCGCGCAGATCGCCCTGCGGACAATCGCGCGGGATCGAGATCAGACACATGACGACCGGATCGCCGACTTTGGCGCTCGCCAGCCCCGGCTCGCGGTCGTAGGACACCGCGGTTCCGCCATTCGTGAATGTCGCAGCGCTTCCGGCTTCCGGACCGGCGGTTGCCAGCGGATCGTCGCCCAGCCTCGTCGTCAGCGTCGCGATATGGGTGATGCCGCATCCGCCGATCGACGAGGGGAGGGGCTGATCGGCCGGCTTGGGCGCCCGTGCCGCCATGTCGAGCGCCTTTTTGCCGATCAGGGCAATGTTGTACTCCTCAACCCAGGAAGGCGCCGTGCCATAGGTCTGCAGCGCATTGTTCTGGGCGCTGACGATGCAGGCGGCCTCCGCCTTGCAGGTATTCCGGTCCGCGATCAGCTGTCTGGCGATCTTGCGCTTGTCGCCGCCGAAGGCGGGTTCGAAACTGTTGAAAGCCTTGGTGACGAGCACATCGATTGCCGACAATTGCGGGTCCGCGCATATCGCCTTCTCAGCAGGCAATTCAGCCTTCCGGCAGTCGAAGGACGGCCCGTCTGCCCGCGCCGGCTCCGAAGTCGATACGCCCAGGATCAACGTGCCCAGGACCGACGCCGGGGCAAGCCAGAAAACCACCCTGATCGGGAAACGCATATTCTCCTCCGCCGTGCGGCTTTCAAAGCATCAATCTATGCAGGAAGCCGTCCGTACGGAATGGCTGAACAGCAAGCACCGCGCTTACTTCGGCTCGCCGGTCAGCGGATCATAGGTGATTTCGACCTTGGCTTTGTCGGTCGTGTAATAGGTGACGGTATAGCCGTCACTGCTCCAGTCGACCTCCTTCACATATTGGAAGTCGTTCCGCTTCTCGACCTTGGCGACGATTTCCGAGAGTTTCTTGGCATTCTGCGGCGGCAACGTCTGCTCGGCCGCGAAAGCCGACCCGCCGACAAGGAAGAACGCGATACCGCTCGCCAAAACAACAGCGCGCATGACTGCCCCTCAATCTCGTGTTGGCACAAGTGCGCTGGAAAACTCGGATCCCGGCCTGTTGGTTCCGCCACAGGGCAACAACGCCTTGCTCCACGCTCGTTTCGCCGCAACCAGCGGCACCTTCATTCGCGAAAGCTGAAATAATCAAACCCACGAGATTCCAATGTGTAAGGAAGGTTCCGCGACCTGATGCTTCAGGTAATAAACGGCTAACCATGGATCGGGCCGAAGACGCGTTCCATTAGCTATTCGTGGTAGAGCTTTTGGCAAGACCCTGTTAGAGTTCCAGACAGGGTGGCAACGGCGCGCCGAGCCTGCCGAGGATTTTCCGTTGGCAAACGGCGAAGTGTTTTGAGAGCGGAAGTCGCCTGTTCTGGACCGTAAACAGGGACCGAGGGCTCAATCATGGCTGAACGGAACTATACCCGTCAGCTTGCGACAATCATTTCTATCGACGCCGTGGGCTTTTCGCGGCTGATGGGCATCGACGACGAACGCGCCGTCGCGGCCTTCGAGGAAAGGCGCGATATCATCACCGACAGCTGCGGCGCCTTTGGCGGCCGCACATTCGGCGTTGCCGGCGACAGCATCATGGCCGAATTCGGCAATCCGATCGAAGCCTTGCGCGCGGCCTTCGATTTCCAGGATCGGATCATGGCGCTCAATGCCTCGGTGGGCGAGGAGATGCGCATGCCGTTCCGGGCCGGGATCAACACCGGCGACGTCATCGTCCGTGAGGGCCGTCTCTACGGCGACGACGTCAACATCGCCGCCCGGCTTCAGGAATTCGCCCCGCATGACGGTCTCGCCATTTCGGAGACGACCTGGCACCACGTGAAGGACAAGACGGCGGCGGTCTTTACCGACCTTGGCGAGTTCATGCTGAAGAACATCGCCTTGCCGGTACGCGTCCTTATCGCCGGGCGCGGCGGCAATGGCGCGGCGATGGCGGCTCCCCTGGCCGCAATCCCCGCCGCTCCCGGGCATTACAGGCCCTTCGCAAAGGGACCGCCGGCAATCGCGGTGCTGCCGTTCCAGGGCGACGGAAGCGAGCCTGATGTCGGCTACATGGCCGACGGCATTGCCGAGGATATCATCTACGGCCTGTCCAACACCCGCTGGCTTTCGGTGATCGCCAAAGGATCCAGTTTCCAGTTCCGCGACGACAGCCTTGGAACCAGGCTGATCGGCAATGCGCTTGGCGCGCGCTACATCGTCGGCGGCACGCTGGCGCGCAATAGCGGTCAGATACGGCTCAATGCCTCGCTCACCGATACGTCGAACGGGCGCCTCGTCTGGTCGCAGCGCTTCGACCGCGACCTCGTCGACATCTTCAGCCTGCGCGACCAGGTCGGCAGCGAGATCGTTTCGATCCTCGATAAGGAAGTCGACCGGGCCGAGCAGGTGCGCACCTTCCAGGTGCCGTGGGAGAGCCTCGAGACCTGGCAACTGGTGCGCCGCGGCCGCTGGCACATGAACAGGCGCACGCGCAAAGACACCGAGATCGCGCTCGAATTCTTCGACAAGGCCTATCAGGAGGATCCGAATTCCAGCGCCGTGCTGAACGAGCTGGCCTGGTGGTATTTCTGGCGGGCATGGCTCCGCTTCGGCGACAGCGACGACCTGGACAAGGTCGAGGCATTCGCGCGCAAGGCGCTTCTGATGGACAGCCTCGACGCGCGGCCGCACGCCTACCTCGGCGCGGCCGACATCATGCGCGGCAAGCCGGCATCTGCCGCCGATCATCTCGCCGAGGCGATCCACATCAATCCGAGCTTTGCCTTCGCGCGCTCGGCGATGGGCAGCGCCCACCTGCTGCTCGGCGATGCCGCCGGCGCAATCCCGTACTTCCTCGATACCGAGCGGCTGAGTCCGTTCGACCTTTACCGCTTCCATAATCTGGGGGAACTGGCTGCCGCATACTGCTTCGTCGAAGACTGGCCGGCGGCAATTGCCGTTGCCGACCGCTCGCTCAATCTTTCGCCGGGCTATTTCTATGCCAGGTTCCTCAAAATCGGCGCCTTGATACGGAGCGGCCGCCGCGACGAGGCCGAACGGGAACTCGCCATTTTCGCGACCAGGCATCCGGATTTCTCCGAGCAGAGGATTCGCTGGATACCGTTCGTCGATC
This sequence comes from Mesorhizobium sp. WSM4906, assembly GCF_029674625.1. Taxonomy (NCBI): domain Bacteria; kingdom Pseudomonadati; phylum Pseudomonadota; class Alphaproteobacteria; order Hyphomicrobiales; family Phyllobacteriaceae; genus Mesorhizobium; species Mesorhizobium sp. WSM4906. The sequence goes on along the minus strand of NZ_CP121355.1, from coordinate 4,489,841 downwards.
CCGCGAAGAACAACTTCCTGATCGCGAATTTCGATCGGGCCAAGTCCATTGCATGATCGCTGGGATCGAACACGGACGACTGTGAAAAAAATCACATACGCCGGACCGAAGCAAACCTAGGCCATGAGGTCGCCGGCATCTCAATGATGTGGACAGCCGGGGGGCTCGAACGCGCATGATCAAGTGGAAGTATTTCAAAGGCATACGCGAGGCCCAGAAAAAGCAAGGCCCCGTGTCGGCAATGCCGCCATTCGACATCGAACGGCTGCGCAAGAAAGGGCTGTCCGCGCGCATAGCCAAGTTCCTTATGGAGGATCATCCGCGTTGGTGGCTGGCCTTGCTGCGGCGCTTCCATCCGAACCTCGCCTTCGGCCGCAGGTTTCTACTCGTCACCAAAGGGGTGGACGTCCGCGACGTACTGGAGCGCGGCGACGAGTTCGAAACGCCTTACGGGCCGGAAATGACGGAGCTGGCGAGGGGATCGAACTTCATCCTCGGCATGCAGGACAGTGGCGCCTACCGGCAGATGAAGTCCGCCGTGCTCAGCGCCTTTCCGCCATCGGAAGTCGAAGCCACAGTCAGGCCGATCGCCGAGCGCCATTCGCGCGCCATCATGACCCGTGCCAGTCCCGGCTTTGATGCCGTCGCCGGATTGATGAAGATCGTGCCGGTGCGCATCTGCCGCGACTATTTCGGCCTCGATATCGACGACGAGACCGAATTCGCCGACTGGTCGATCGCGCTCAGCGCGCTTTTCTTCTCCGATCCGTTGGCCGACGCCACCACGCGCCAGCTCGCGGTCGTCGGCGGCGATCGCCTGATCAAGGTCATCGATCGTTCGATCGCCGCGATCAGGAGCCGGCGGGAAAAAGATGACCGGCCGTTGGCGCGGCTGGTCGCCCAGCTCGATCAGAAACGCCTGTCGCTGCCCGACATACACTCCATCATGCTGGGCATGATCGCCGGCTTCGTGCCGACCAACGTGCTCGCCGGAGGTAATTGCCTGGACGTGATCCTGTCGCGCGCCGATGCCCGGCAGGCCGTCGATGCGGCGCTTGCCGAAAACAGCATCGACAGGCTCGACCGGGCGATACTCGAAGCCATGCGCTTCAAGCCGATCTGGATCGGACCCTGGCGCTACACCAGGCGCGACGCGGTCATCGGCCAGGGCACGCGCCGCGAACGTCTGGTAAAGGCCGGAACGGTCGTGATGCCGGCGACACTGTCGGCCATGTTCGATCCGGAAATCGTACAGCGGCCAAACGAGTTCGACACCTCGCGGCCGCATCGCGACTACATGGTTTTCGGCCACGGCATCCACTTGTGCATCGGCGCCGAGATTGCCCGCATCCAGATCGGCGAATGCGTTCGCGCCCTGTTCGGCAAGCCGAAGCTCGATCGCGTCCGGGGCAGGGCCGGCAAATTGGGCTATATCGGCGCGTATCCGGCGAGCCTCAAGGTCGATTTCGAGCGCTCGCCGCTTTGCCGCACGGTCGCCCAGTCGATGGTGACGGTGGTCTGCCCGATCAACCGCGCCGTGCCGCTGGATGTCGTGCGCAGCAAGGTCGACGCCCTCGGCAATCCGGCCATCGACGAGATCAAAGACGCGCTCAACGGGGTCGGCACGATTCATTTCACCAGCCTGGCCGTCGCCGCCACCGGCAAGGACGAGAAATCGGGCCTGGAGACCGGGGCACTTGTGTTCGAGATCTCCGGCGACGGCAGCACCGATGACGTCATCGGCGCCATCACGCAAGCCATGGGTCACCGGCTGCGGCCGATCTTCAGGGACGCGTGCGGCTTGCGGGACGGTGGCTCGCTGGAGGGTTTCCTGAAGAAGCGTCACATCGAAATATCGCCCTCTTTCGGCAGCGCGGCAGGGCTGGTCTTTTCCGGAACTCCGGCGCACTCGGTCCAACGCATCAAGGCTGAGCAGGATCTGTTCGAAGCGGTCCGGGGCGTCGTCGAGCGACCGCGCAGCGGCATAGGCGATGCTCCCGCGGTGCTCGCCGAGGCGCGCCAGCATTTGCGGTCGCTGGAAACGTTTTCCTGGGCATTCGAACCGGCCGAAAGTTTGCTCGAGAAGCCGCCGGGCAGTTGGCGTCGAGCGTTTGGCTCGACGTTCCTTGCGCCGCCTGTGTTTGCGAGCGTCATCGCGCTCTGGCTCGGCTGCGCCTGGCTGACCTATGCCAAGGTGTTCGAGGATCCCGCTGGGTTCAACATCCGCAGCATCTTCATCGCCGGCATCTCGCTGTTGCTGAGCGCGCTTGGAATACTGGCATCCGCTGCGCTCCTGCTTGGGCTCTGCTTCTGGGCGCTGCGATACCTGGAGGACAAGGATCGGCCGGAGACCGCGTCGATCGACATATCTACCCTGAAAGAGATCCTCGCCAAGGAGGACCGTGCGGCGCAAAACAATCTGACCGCGATTTCGACGATGAAGGCCGGCACCTTGAGACGCCTGGCGCTCAGGCTTTCCTTTTACCTGATCTCGATAGGGGCGCAGAAAGCGTTCAGGCCGGGCTTTCTCAACACCATCAACACCATCCATTTCGCCCGTTGGATATTGCTGCCCGGCACCGACAAGCTGATGTTCTTCTCCAACTACGGCGGCAGCTGGGAAAGTTATCTCGAGGACTTCATAGCCAAGGCGGCGCCTGGCTTGACCGGCGTTTGGAGCAACACCAAGGGCTATCCGCGCACGCGCTGGCTGTTTCTCGACGGCGCGCGCGACGGCGACCGCTTCAAGCGCTGGGCACGGCGCCAACAGGTGCCGACGCTGTTCTGGTACTCGGCCTATCCCGACCTCAACACCAGGCGTATCCGCATCAACTCGCGGATAAGGCGCGGCATTGCATCAGCTGTCGGCAATGAGGCTCGCGACTGGCTGAGCCTGTTCGGTTCGCTGCAGCGGCCGGCGATCGAAAAAACCACGGTTGAAAAGACTACCTCGCTGCTGGCCAACATCAATTCCGCCTTCCCGACACCCCTCGAACAGCAACTGGAGGCCGGAGAGATCCAGACCATCTTCTTCGGCCCGTTGGGTGCGCTTGCCAGAGGGCATATGCTGGCAATCCAGGTGCCGGACAATCTGAAGGCAGGGGCGCGCAAGGCGTGGCTGGATTTCGTGCTCAAGCGGACAACCTTCGGCGACGGCGTGCCGGCCGATCGGGCCATGATCGTGGCCTTCGGCCCTTGCGGATTGAGGCACCTGGGCCTGCAAGGCAATGTCGACGACGATCCGCTGGAAACCTTCCCAATCGCCTTCAGGCACGGCATGGGCAGCCCCGAGCGCAGCCGCATCCTCGATGATACCGGTGGCGATGGCCCGGAAAAATGGGAATGGGGCTCGCTCGATAAGCGCATAGACGCAGTCCTGGTCTGCTACGCCAGGACGGAAGAAACACTGGAGCCGGACGTAGCCGCCGTGAAGCGAGAGACGACAGGCGCCGGAATGACGATCGTCGCCGAACTGCCGCTCATCGTGAATCGCGAGCCGAAGCAGGGTCCCGCACCCTCACGTGCCGCAAAGAAGGACGGTGAGGCAGCTAAAGATGCCACCAAACATGACGGCAAGCCGCAGCGCGAGCGCGCCTATGAGCACTTCGGCTTTGTCGATGGCGTTTCCCAACCGGTCATCCGGGGCACGTCGCGCGCCAACAAAGGTGTCGCGCCAATGCATCTCGTTGCGCCGGGCGAGTTTCTGTTCGGCTACCGCGACGAGCACGGCTTTTATCCGGCCTCTCCTTCCGTCTCGGCCTCACAGGACCAGACCGGCATCCTGTCGCAGGTGCGCCGCAGCCGCCAGATTCCAGGTCTGCCTCCGCCGCCGCGCGACTTCGGCCGCAACGGCTCCTTCCTCGTCGTGCGCCAGTTCGAGCAGCATGTCGATCGCTTCAACGACTATTGCGCCAAGGCTGCCGCGAGCACTGCGGGCGAGACGGAAAACTCGGCCATCACGCAGGACTGGGTTGCCGCCAAGATGCTCGGCCGCTGGCAGAACGGCAGTTCGCTGGTGCGCAATCCTGACCGCCCGGGCCGTGCCATAGACAATGATTTCGCGCTCGGTGCCGAGGATCCGCAAGGACATCATTGTCCTCTGGGTTCCCACGTACGCCGCTCCAACCCGCGCGATTCGCTGGGGGAGGATCGCGAGACCCAGATTCAGATCGGCAAGCGCCACCGCATCCTGCGCGTCGGCCGCACCTACGAGAAAAAGAAGAGAGGTAGAAAGGTCGAAAAAGGTCTGCTCTTCATGTGCCTCAACGCCGACATCGAGCGCCAATACGAGTTCATTCAGCAGACCTGGGTTTCGTCCACCTCTTTCCAGGGGTTGGTTGCCGAGAAGGACCCGATGATCGGGACGCAGGAAGGCAGCCGTGGTCGGTTCTCGATCCCATCATGGGAAAAGGTCACGATCCTTAAGAACATGCCGCAATTCGTTACCACGAAGGGCGGCGGCTACTTCTTCATGCCGAGCCGGTCCGCGCTGCGCTACCTGATTTCGCGACTCTGATTCGGGGGCAGAAGCCGCTCAGTCGTCGTCCTGCGATTCGGCGATCTGGTTCAGCGCCGCGGCATTGGTGATGCGCAGCCCACCACGCTTGATGGCGATCATATGCCGGCTGCGCCAGTCGTTGAGCGTCTTGTTGACCGATTCTCGCGTCGCGCCCAGGAACTCGCCAAGTTCCGATTGCGAGATCGGGACCCAGCCGGCGGAATCGGCCATGACGCCGCTGAGGAACACCAGCCGCTTCGCCAGGCGGGCCTCGATGCCGAAGAAGGCCTGGTCGCCGAGCTCGCCGCTGACCCAGCGCAGCCGTGTGCACAGGAGTTCGATCATGGCGCGCGCCAGTGACGGGTTTTTTTCAATGCGATCAAACAGTTGCGTTCGGCTGAGCGAAACCATCTCGCATGCGGTGAGGCAGATCGCGGTTGCCGTGCGCGGGCGTCCGTCCAAGGCGCCGATCTCGCCGACAAGGCTGCGCGAGAGCTCGATATTGGCTACCAGCTTCTGCCCGCCCGGCGAATAGAGCGAGATTTCGACGGTGCCACTCATCACGCCGTAGATGCGGTCGGACGGATCCTCCTGCACGAACAGGTGCTGGCCGGCGGCATAACGTTCGACCTTGCAGCCGCCGAACAGAAGATCGAAATGGCGCGGATCGATCCGCGCCAGACGCGGCAGGGCGCTCCTGTCGTCTGCGCTGGCTTGGGACATGATGCGATTCCGCCTCTCGTTGAGCGGAAATTGTATGATAAGTGCATGCTCGATCAAGGCCTGGTCTCCTTTCGTTGCTGCTCCAGCGGCACGACGGGCATTTGCCAAGTTCGAGCGCCAGACGTGTGTTGCCGGCGGTAAGATAGCCGGCAAGCTTTCCCTGCGATGAGGAGACCGGAGCGCGCTGGCGGACACGAACCGATCTTCGAAACGCCGTCCGCGCGCGAGGCGGGAGGTGGCCGACGCGCGCGGACAGCAAATCTGAAAATGGCTAGGTGATCGAAATTCCCTGCCGAGGACCGACCCACTTTCAGGCCCGGAAGCCCATTCGAGGCGTGCGTTGAAGCAGAAGCCAGTGCCACCCGGTGCAATATTTGTGCGCGAAGTTCGCCCCGCGTATGTGAAGGCAATCACAGAGGCGCCTGCCGGTCGGCGCGATTGTCATTTGCCGAATGTATATTTCGGGCGCCAAGCATGTTGGCGCGGAAAGACAATCGGCCGGTTTCCTAGTTGGCAAACAGAACGATCGAAGCATGGTTTGGGACCTGGCCTGACTGCAGCTGACGGCCAACACCATGATTCCATTTGTGGGGGAGGGGTGTGCCATGGCGGCGAGGAGGCTTCTGATCAAGGTCAGCGGCGACGGCGCTGGGTTTGCGGCGCAAGGCAGGTCACTTGGCATGGGCGGCATCGACGTCGAACCGATCCTGACCCTGCCGCCAGATGCGCCGGGCGCAAACCTTGGCGCTGCCGCCGGTCGCGGCGCGACCTGGCTGCGGGTTTCCTCCACGGCGGCAGGTTCGGACAATCCTTGGGACGATGCCCATAAGTTGGTGGCCCGCGGCGGGGGTTTCGCGGCGGCCGGCGACGGTGTCCTGGCGGTCGAACCCGACATCGTTCAGCATTGGGACTACAAGAACAGCAGCGGCGACCGCGGCATGGCGGCCAGCGCCAGTCCCGCCTGCACCTTCGACGACCAGGATCCGAGCGGCGGGCAGGCGACAAAACCAGGCGTGGTCGCCTGGAATGCCGGTCCGGCCTTCAGCCAATTCACCGATGCCCGCAACAAGGTCGGCGCCAAGCAAGCCAACATCACCATCGCCCATCTCGATACCGGCTTCGACCCTGGCCATCGCACCTTGCCGGCCGGACTTCTCGCGGCCAAGCAGCGTAATTTCGTCGACGACGGCACCGGGCCGGACAACGCAACCGATCATGCGCCGGCCGGCGCGCTCGCCAGCAATCGCGGCCATGGCACCGGCACGCTCAGCCTGCTCGCCGGCAACAGGCTCGATGGCACCTCGCCGAATTGGCCAGGTTTCACGGATTTCGTCGGCGGTGCCCCGCTGGCAAAGATCCTCCCGGTGCGCATCGCCGACTGGGTGGTGCGGCTGACGACGGGCACGATGGTGCAGGGCATCGACTATGCGTGCCGGCAAGGCGCGCAGGTGCTGTCCATGAGCATGGGCGGGTTGACCTCGCAGGCATTGGTCGACGCCGTCAACCTTGCCTATGACGACGGCGTGGTGATGGTTACCGCGGCCGGCAACAACTTCACCCTCACACCGCGAAGCATCGTCTTTCCCGCCCGCTACAATCGCGTGCTTGCGGCGTGCGGCGTCATGGCCGACGGCCGCGCCTATTCCGGCCTGAGCTTGGGGACCATGCAGGGCAATTATGGGCCGGCCTCGAAAATGGCGACGGCGCTTGGCGCCTACACGCCGAACGTGCCTTGGGCCGAGATCGATTGCGCCAAGGTCGTCGACATGGATGGCAACGGCACTTCGGCGGCGACGCCGCAAATCGCCGCCGCCGCGGCGCTTTGGCTGGCCGAGCACTGGGACGTCGTGAAGAACTACTCGCAGCCCTGGATGCGCGTCGAAGCCGTTCGTCACGCGCTGTTCACCGCGGCGGCGAAGTCAACGCCCAGGATGAGCGCCGCCGAAACTCTGCAGAAGGCGGGGCAAGGGGTGTTGCGCGCAGATGCCGCGCTGCTGATCATGCCGCTGGCCGAAAACCTGCTGAAAGACAAGAAGCTGCCGCCGGCCAAATATTCCTGGGGCTGGCTCGATCTCATAGTCGGCGGCGACAACGCCTTGGCGCCCCTGTCGCCTGCGGAGCTTCGGCACCGGAAGATGCTGGCGCTGGAACTGACCCAGATGGCGCAGAGCGTGGCTTCGGTCGATCAGGCGATCGCCGAGCCGGAAGGCGATCCGGACACAATCTCGTCCGCGGCGCGCAACCGCTACCTGGAAGCGGCGTTGGACGAGGGCAATCCCTCAAAGCCGCTGCGGGCTTTCCTGGAAGATAGGCTAGGAAGGTCGGCCCGACCCGTTGCCGCCGCGGAGCAGGCCAACGCGCCGCCGATCAAGCGCAAACCGCGCCCGGCGACGCCGCCAAAGCGGCGGCTGCGTATCTACGCGCTCGATCCGTCGGTGGCAAAGCAGCTCGATTCAGTATCGGTTTATCAGGCGACGCTTTCCGTTCCCTGGGACGACAAGCCCGCCACCGCCGACGCCTTGGAGGCTGGTCCGGTCGGCGAATATCTCGAGGTCGTCGACGTCGATCCGGCGTCCAACTGTGTCTATGATCCGGTCGACCTCAACGAAAAGACCCTGCTCGCCCAGGACGGCCTGACGCCGTCGGAAGGCAATCCGCAATTCCACCAGCAGATGGTCTATGCCGTCGCCATGACCACGATCGGGCATTTCGAGCGCGCGTTGGGACGCCGCGCTCTGTGGGCTCCGCACTATCCTGAAAGTCCCGGCCCAGGCGGCGACATGACCATGAGGGCTTGCGAAGTGCCGCGGCTGCGCATCTACCCGCACGCGCTGCGCGCGCAGAATGCCTATTACAGTCCCGAAAAGAAGGCCCTGCTGTTCGGCTATTTCCCGGCCGAGAGCAAACAGGACGATGTCACCACGCCGGGCACGACGGTGTTTTCCTGCCTGTCGAGCGACATCATCGCCCACGAGATGTCGCATGCGCTGCTCGACGGGCTGCACCGTCGCTTCCAGGAGGCGTCCAACCCCGACGTTCCGGCCTTCCACGAAGCGTTTGCCGACATCGTCGCCCTGTTTCAGCATTTCAGCCTCAGGGAGCTGGTCAGCTTCGAGATGGCGAAGGTGCGCAGCGACGTCTCGGCGGCCTCGCTGCTGTCGGGCATCGCCAAGCAGTTCGGCGAAGGCAGCGGCCGCGCCGGGCCGTTGCGCGACTACAGCGCGAGCGACCTCGACTATGACAAGACATTCGAGCCGCACAAGCGAGGCTCGATTCTGGTCTTCGCCGTCTACCAGGCGTTTCTGGCCATTATCGACCGGCGCATCCAGGAGATCGTACGCCTGGCCACGGGCGGAAGCGGGGTGCTGCCCGCCGGCGCGCTTCACCCAGGCCTGGTCGATCGCCTCACCGAGGAGACCGCCAAGGTCGCGCAGCAGATGCTGACGATGTGCATCCGTGCGCTCGACTACTGTCCGTCCGTCGACATCACCTTCGGCGAGTATCTGCGCGCGGTGATCACCGCCGACATCGACGCCTTTCCAGACGATCCGTTTCACTACCGCCTGGCCTTCATGGAGTCCTTCCGCAAGCTGAAGCTTTTGCCGCGCGACGTGCGCACGATTTCGGAAGAGACGCTGGCCTGGAGCCAGCCCGACGATCCTTCGCCGCCCTGGCTCAAGGGGTTGTTGAACGGCATCGACATGGGCTGGAACCAGAAGCTCGACCGTTCCGGGATATTCAACCTCAACGAGAAGAACCGTTACAAGCTGTGGACGGCCATGCGCGAGCGCTTTGCCTCCGATCCCAAGCTCTACGAGCAGTTCGGCCTGCTGCGTGATCTGCCGCGCTACAAGCAGGACGGCAGCCTGCTGCACGAAGCGAAGAAGGGCGAGACCACCTTCGAGGTGTTCAACGTACGACCGACCCGCCGCGTCGAACCAGACGGCTCGTTCCGCACCGAGGTGATCGTCGTCATTCAGCAGCGGGTCCCCGTTGGTTTCGACGGCAAGCCGGTGTTGGAGGGCGTGAAGCCCGGCGATGGCTTCTTCTGGTTCCGCGGCGGCGCGACGATCATCATCGATCCGCGCGAGCATCAGGAGGAAATCCGCTATTCGATCATCAAGAACACCGGCAGCGCCGAGCGGCGGGAGCGCCAGGCCAAGACCGTGAAGGCGAACTACCTGTCGCCGCTCAGGGCGCTTTATTTCGGCAGCGAGGTCTCGGAGCCCTTCGCCCTGCTGCACGCCAGCCACGGGGAGGACGACGGCGATGCCTAGAAAGCCGGCGACAAGAAAGAAGCCGCAAGCGGGAGCGGCCGCCACGCCCGCAAATGCGCCGGCCGTCACGGTCCGCCACTATTGCCAAGGCATCGGCGACTGCCATCTGCTGAGCTTCAAGAAACCGGACGGCTCGCCTTTCCGCATGCTGATCGACTGCGGCATCCATGTGTCGATCAAGGGCGGTGCGGCGCTCGTCGGCGACATCGTTGCCGACCTCAAGAAGGAGACAGGCGGCAAGATCGACGTCCTTGTCGTCACTCATGAGCACTGGGATCACGTCTCCGGCTTTCTGACCTCGAACGCTCTGTTCAAGGACTTCTCCGTCGGCGAAGTGTGGATGGCATGGACCGAGAATGCCGACGATCCGCAGGCCGCCGAGCTCGACAAATTCAAGGCCCAGGCCCTGTCCGCGCTGCAGGGCGTCAGCCAGAAGCTCGAGGCCGCGAGCGCCTTGACCCAGTATATGGCCGGCCTCCATGACGGATTGCAGGCTGTCCTCGGCTTCCAGTTCGGCGCTGCGGGAGAAAGGGTTCGGGCGGCGCGAGACGCGGCGGCGAAACTGTCGTCGAAACCTCCGCTCTATTTCGAACCAGGCGGGCCTCTGCCTTCGATCGGCGACATGCCTAACCTGCGCATCTATGTCCTGGGTCCGCCGCGCGACAAGGCGGCGCTGCAACTTGAGGAAAAGGCGAGCGAGATGTATCCGCTCGCCACCGGCGGCGCATTCGCGCGAGCCCTCAAGGCGGGTCTGGCCGTCAACGAAACCGACGACGGGAGCTATCTCGACGAGTTCAGCCCGTTCAAGAGCGGCATCGGCACGCCGCTGTCGGTGGCGCTGGACGGGGCCGACGGGGAGAAAGCGAAACGCGGCGTCGAAACCTTCATCCGCAAGCACTATTCCGGCTCGGTCTTCGGCCCGTCGAGCAACGAATATCCCGACCAGTCCTGGCGCCGCATCGATGCGGACTGGATGGGGATTGCCGCGGACCTCGCCCTGCAGCTCGACCGCGGCGTCAACAACACCAGCCTGGTGCTCGCCTTCGAATTCGTCGACAGCGGCCGGGTGTTCCTGTTTCCCGGCGATGCCCAGATCGGCAACTGGCTGAGCTGGAAGGACCTGAAATGGCCGGTGGGGCAGGCGATCGTCACCGCGGCCGACCTGCTCGCGCGCACCGTCTACCTGAAGATCGCCCATCACGGCAGCCAGAATGCCACGCCGAACAAGCAGGGCCTCGACCTGATGATCAGCCCGGATCTTTCAGCTTTCATTCCCACCAACAAGCTGGACGCACTCAACGTGCACTGGGGCGAGATGCCTTACGACGCCATCCTGACCGCGCTCGAAACCAAGACCAAAGGCCGGGTCATCCGCGCCGACGATGCATGGTTGGCCGATGCGAATGGGAAGCCTGCTTTTGCCTCGCCCTCAGGCTCGATCCTGGCGGTACGCAGCGCGCCGCGCGATGCGGCTCGCGGGGCGGGCGGACTGTGGGTGGAGGTGGATTTGATATAAGGAGCGTCGACACCAGCCGCTCCAGGCGCCGGGTCCCGCAACTCGCCGATTGCGGAAAATCGAAATCCGATTTATGGAGCGCTCGGCTGATTGAGGGCGGCCATCTATGTTCATCTCCATAGGTCGCCCCATGCCCGATGAATTCTCGCGCATAATTGCCTTTCTTGCGGTGGTCATGGCCCTGCTGTTCGCGGGGATTCATTTCCATCACGGCAACATCCTGGCCACGCTCTACTTCATGACCGGAGCCATACTGGTGACGGCGGTGACGCATTTGAACGTGCGCCGAGGGCTGATCTGAGCAGCCGCTTTGGCGCCAGCTACGTCCAGTGCGAATTCAAGGAGTTCGTCGCGGTCAGATCATCCAACTCCATCAGAGGGTTGGATGGTGGGCGATGCAGGGATTGAACCTGCGACCCCACCCGTGTGAAGGGTGTGCTCTCCCGCTGAGCTAATCGCCCGCTCGTCGCCCGAAGGCCGAAGCGAGCCGCGATATAAGGGAGGCGGGTGCGCGAAGTCAAGGCAATGTGCCGACGATCTGCGATGATCGAATTTGCCGGGTCTCAGCGGGCTGGAAAAGCCTCAGCGCGCCGCCGCCATCAGCCTTTCCGCCAGCTCCGGCGTCAGCGTGTCGAAATGCGAGATCACCAGCGTCGGCTCGAACTCGCGCACGTGGCGGTCCGTATAGCCGAAGTCGACCGCCACCACCGGAATGCCTGCCGCCTTGGCGGTGTCGATGTCGGTTTGCGAATCGCCGATCATCACGGCGCTTTGAGGATCGCCGCCGGCCAGCTTGATCGTCTCGGTGAGGTGGCGGGGGTCGGGCTTGCGGAAGGCGAATGTGTCCTGGCCGCAGATCGCCGCAAAGTAGTCGGCTATGCCGAGCGCGCCGATCAGCGCCACCGAATTCGCCTCGTATTTGTTGGTGCAGACCGCCATCAGGTAACCGGCCGCCCGGAAGCGGTCGAGCGCCGCGACGACGCCGGGGTAGGGGCGCGACTTGCCTGGAATGTTGAGCGTGTAATGGTCGAGGAAGAGTTTTAGCAGCCGGTCGTGCTCTTCCGCCATCAGCGCCTTGTTCTGCGCGGCATGCGCGCGCTCGATCATGACGCGGCCGCCATGGCCGACGAAGCGCCTGAAGCCGGCCTCGTCGACCGCGGCAAGTTCCCCGGCCGCCAGGCTGTGGTTGAGGCTGTCGAGCAGGTCCGGCGCGGTGTCGATGAGCGTCCCGTCGAGGTCGAACACGATGATCGGTCGGGTCATGGCCAGTCCTGCAACAATTGAAGTGCCGCAGCCGATACAAGCTGCGCGGTGGTCAAGCAAGCAGCCTCTATCGGTCCACAGGCAGAGCCTTTGACGCGACAGGCAAAAATGCTAGGAGGCGCGCGAACCCAACGAAATCGGGACAGAGGCGGCATGGACGCAAGGCAGTTGAAGGTCGAGGCCGCACGCGCGGCCCTTGCCCATGTCGGCAGCGGCATGCGGCTCGGCATCGGCACCGGCACGACCGCCGACGAGTTCGTCCGCCTGCTCGCCGAGAAAGTCGCAACCGGCCTCGCCGTCATCGGTGTGCCCACCTCCGAGCGCACTGCGGCACTCTGCCGCGAACTCGGCGTGCCGCTATCGACGCTCGAGGAAACACCCGAACTCGATCTCACGATCGACGGCGCCGACGAGATCGACCCCGCGCTGACGCTGATCAAGGGCGGCGGCGGGGCGCTTTTGCGCGAAAAGATCGTTGCAGCGGCGTCCGGGCGCATGATCGTCATCGCCGACCAATCCAAGATGGTCGAAACCCTCGGCCGGTTCCCGTTGCCGATCGAGGTCAACAAGTTCGGTCTGCGCGCCACCGAGATCGCGGTCGGCGCCGCGGCGGCAAGCCTCGGCCTTGCCGGCCCGATTACATTGAGGATGACGGGGGGGCAGCCATTTGTTACAGACGGCGGCCACTTTATCCTCGATGCATCTTTTGGCCGCATTCCGGATACAAGAGCGCTTTCGAATGCTCTCTTCGCCATTCCAGGCGTTGTCGAGCACGGTCTATTCATCGGGCTGGCGTCAACGGCCATCATCGCCGGCGGCGACGGCATCCAAACCGTCCATGCCGCCCGAAAACCAGGGAGTTCTACCGACCATGATGTTGCATAAACGGGTTCGCCGCCTTTCGACAGTTCTGGCAGCCTCTGCCGTCCTTGCGCTGTCCTCGCCGGCGTTTTCGCAGGATGTGAGCGAATCGCATCTCAAGGCCGCCCGCGCGGCGGTGGTCGCGATCCACGCCACGGACCCGTTCGACAACATCCTGCCGCAGGCAGCGGCGGCGCTCGAGAACCAGCTGATCCAGAAGAATCCCGACATGCAGGAACTGATCGGCAAGACCGTCACCGAGAAGGCCATGGGACTGGCGGCTCGCCGCGCCGACCTCGAGAAGGAGGCAGCCCTAGCCTATGCCAAGGTGTTCTCCGAGAAGGAACTCAACGACATCGCCGCCTTCTACAGCTCGGATTCCGGCAAGAAGCTGCTCGACAGCGGCCCGGCGGTCACGCGCGACCTGGTGAAGGCGGCCGACATCTGGCAGAACGGCGTCGCCCGCGATCTCGCCCAGCAAGTCGGTGAAACGCTCGCCGCCGCCGCCAAGGCCGCGGCTCCGGCCAAGCCCGCGCACGATGCGACCGCTCCCGCCGATGGTTCGGCCCCGGCCGACGGCCAGGCACCCGCCGACAACTCCGCTCCGGCCGACAATTCGCAGAACTGACCTGCTTCAAATCGGCCACGGCCAAACTGGACCAGAGGAGCCCGGGTTTCCCGGGCTTTTCTTTTGCTTACTGGCAGCCTACCTCTGACGCGATCGTTATCGCTCGGAGCGGTTCGGCTTTGTTGAACCGCTCCGAGCCCCAAATATTTGTTCTCACGCAATCCCGGGCGGAAACCGCTGCGCGCTTTTCCTGGAATTGCCCTAGCAGGAGCCCTCCGATGGCCGGTTACGACTATGATCTCTTCGTCATCGGCGGCGGCTCAGGCGGCGTGAGGGCGGCCCGTGTGGCGGCATCCCTCGGCAAGCGCGTCGCCATCGCCGAGGAGTATCGCTACGGCGGTACCTGCGTCATCCGCGGCTGCGTGCCGAAGAAGCTCTACGTCTATGCCTCGCAATTTCCCGAGCATTTTGCCGACGCGGCCGGCTATGGCTGGACCGTGCCAGAGGCAAGCTTCGACTGGCCGATGCTTGTCGCGAACAAGGACAAGGAAATCGCCAGGCTGGAGGCGATCTACAAGAAGAATGTCGTGGGCGCGGGCGGCGAGGCCTTCCACTCGCGCGCCGTGCTGGTCGATCCGCATTCCATATATCTGGTCGCCGAAGACCGCACCGTCAGCGCCGACAAGATCCTGATCGCCACGGGCGGCAGGCCGGCGCCGCATCCGGCGCTTTCCGGCCACGAGTATTGCATCTTCTCCAACGAGGCCTTCGACCTGAAGGAGCTGCCGAAAGCGATCATGATCGAGGGCGGCGGCTACATCGCCGTCGAATTTGCCAACATTTTCCATGGCTTGGGCGTGGAGACCACGCTTGTCTATCGCGGCCAGGAGATCCTGTCGCGCTTCGATATGGACCTTCGCCGCTCGCTGCACGAGACGATGGAGAAGAAGGGGATAAGGATCCTTTGCCACGCGGTTTCCGAATGGGTGCGCAAGACCCCGGCGGGCAGGCTGGATGTGCTGCTTTCCAGCGGCCAGACGCTGACGGTCGACCAGGTCATGCTGGCGATCGGTCGCATTCCAAACACGGAAAATATGGGGCTCGAAGGCGTCGGCGTGGAACTCGGCAAGACGGGCGCGATCGTCGTCGACGAATATTCCCGCACCAACATCGACAACATCTGGGCGATCGGCGACGTCACCCACCGCGTGCAGCTGACGCCGGTGGCCATCCACGAAGCGATGTGCTTCATCGAAACCGCCTTCAAGGGCAACCCGACGGCGCCGGACCACGACACCATTCCGACGGCCGTATTCTCGCAGCCCGAGATCGGCACGGTCGGCCTGTCCGAGGACGAGGCGGTCAAGCGTTTCCCGGACATCGAGATCTACCGTGCCTCCTTCCGTCCGATGCGGCACACGCTGTCCGGCCGCGACGAGAAGATGCTGATGAAGCTGGTGGTCGACGGCGCCTCGCGGAAGGTGATCGGCGCTCATATCCTCGGCCCCGACGCCGGCGAGATGGCGCAGCTTCTCGGCATTCCGCTGAAGGCCGGTCTCACCAAGGACGATTTCGACCGCACCATGGCCGTGCACCCGACAGCGGCGGAGGAATTGGTCACCATGTACAAGCCGACCTACCGCGTGAAGAACGGCGAACGCGTGTAAAGCCCTGTTCAGGGAGTGACCATGTCCGCCGGTGCCTCGCTCGATCGCGATTTCGGCCAGCGCATCGACCGCGTTGTCGACGCGGCGATCGGAGAGCAACGCATCATCGGCGGCGTGATCCTTGTCGCTCGGCGCGGCGACATGCTCTATCGCCGCGCTTTCGGCCTCGCTGACCGCGAACAGGGCAAGCCGATGGCCGAGGACGCCATCTTCCGGCTGTCCTCCGTCACCAAGCCGATTGTCGCCGCTGCGGCGATGGCATTGGTCGAGGCCGGGCGCATCGCGCTTCACAACCCGGTGACCAGATTCGTCCCCGAATTTCGCCCGAGGCTGCCGGATGGAAAAGAGCCGCTCATAACCGTCAGGCAGTTGCTGACGCATACGGCGGGTCTCGCTTACGGCTTCGCCCAGCCCGCCGGCAACGCCTATGAGCGCTTTCGCGTATCGGATGGGCTCGACCAGCCGGGGCTGTCGATGGCCGACAACCTCGCGCGCATCGCGTCGGTGCCGCTCTCCTATGCGCCGGGGACGCGCTGGGGCTATTCGGTGGCGATGGACGTACTTGGCGAGGTCATGGCCAGGGCGGCCGGCGCTCCGCTGCCCGATTTGGTCGACCGCCTGATCGCCCAGCCGCTCGGCATGAGCGACAGCGCCTTTGTCGTGCGGGATGAAAGGCGTCTGGTGACCCCTTACGCGGACGGGCTGTCCGGGCCGGTCAGAATGGGCGAGCATCATCTCGTGCCGTTTGGTGACGGCCTGATCTCCTTCGCACCGGCACGAGCGTTCGATCCAGCGTCCTTCCCTTCAGGCGGCACCGGCATGAACGGCACTGCCGGCGACGTGCTGAAACTCCTCGAAGCAGTGCGAACGGGGGGAGGGCCCGTCCTTCGCCCTGAAACCACTCGGGCGATGACCACCGATTCCATCATGGGCATCGACACGACAAGGCCTGGCTGGGGCTGGGGATTGGGATTTGCCCTTCTCCGCGACCCTGCCGTCGCGCAGACGCCGCAGGCTGTCGGCACGTGGCGCTGGGGCGGCGTCTATGGCCACTCCTGGTTCGTGGATTCGTCGGCGGAACTCACGGTGGTGGCGTTGACCAACACCGCCATCGCAGGCATGGCCGGTGACTTCCCGGACGCGGTGCGCGACGCGATCTACGGTGTCTGAAGCAGGCGAGGCCGCCGCCGGGTAGAGCGGTTCAGTTTTCCGTAGGATCGCTGACCCGCTCTAAATATTTGTTTTCACGCAATTCCGGATGGAAAACCGCTACGCACTTTTCCTGGAATTGCTCCAGCGGGCGACGCTGAAGTCCGGGTTCAAAGCAAGGTGCCGCGCAGGATCACCAGCGCCACCGAGAAGTAGATGACCAGCCCGGTGACGTCGACCAGCGTCGCGACGAACGGCGCCGAGGCGCTCGCCGGGTCGAAGCCGATACGCTTCAGCGCGAAAGGCAGCATCGATCCCGACAGCGAGCCGAAGGTGACGATGCCGATCAGCGCGGCACCCACGGTAGCCGCGATCAGCACCCAGTGCTGGCCGTAATCGTAGAGGCCGAGATACTGCCAGAGCGCGATGCGGCAGATGCCGACGATGCCAAGGATCGAGCCGAGCACCAGTCCGGTAGGCAGCTCGCGGAGCGCTACCCGCCACCAGTCGCGCAGGCCGATCTCGCGCAATGCCAGCGCGCGGATGACGAGCGAGGTCGCCTGCGAGCCGGAATTGCCGCCTGAGCTCATGATCAACGGGATGAAGAGGGTGAGCACGATCGCCTTCTCCAGCTCGCCTTCATAGCTCTGCATGGCGTTGGCCGTCAGCATCTCACTGAGGAACAGCGCGCAGAGCCAGCCCGCCCGCTTCTGGATCATGGCGAGGAAGCTCATCTTCATATAGGGCTCGTCCAGCGCCTCCATGCCGCCGAAACGATGCACGTCCTCGGTCGTTTCCTCGACCATCGTATCGATGATGTCGTCGATGGTGACGATGCCGAGGATCTTGCCGTGGTCGACGACCGGCAGGGCAAGCAGGTCGTATTTGGAAATCGTCTGCGCCAGCGTTTCGCGATCGGTGAGCGGCGTCACCGTCACCGGCGCGCGATCCGGCGCCACCGACAGGATCGTATCTTCAGGCTCCCCGGTGATCAGACGGCGCAGCCCGGTCGCGCGCAGCAGCAACTGCGTCTCGGGATCGACGATGTAGATCGCATAGACGGTCTCGCGCGTCCGCTCGACCTTGCGGATGTAGTCCAGCGTGCGGCCGACGGTCCAGTCCGAAGGCACGCTGACGAACTCCGTCGTCATGATCGAGGCGGCGCTATCCTCCGGATAGCCGAGGATGGAAAGCAGCGTTGCGCGCAGTGGCGGGGCGAGCGCGCCAAGCAGCTCGGAACGGGCCGGCTCGTCCAGCTCGCGCA
Organism: Mesorhizobium sp. WSM4906; assembly: GCF_029674625.1. Taxonomy (NCBI): domain Bacteria; kingdom Pseudomonadati; phylum Pseudomonadota; class Alphaproteobacteria; order Hyphomicrobiales; family Phyllobacteriaceae; genus Mesorhizobium; species Mesorhizobium sp. WSM4906. The sequence continues at coordinate 4,472,055 of NZ_CP121355.1, read as the reverse complement.
GGATGTCGGCAGCGCGGTCGACCGACATAGCGGTCAACAGCTTGCTCGCCTTGGCGCGCGGCAGGGCTTCGGCGAGCTCCGGCGCGCTTTCGAGTTCCGGCTGGTCGAAGATTTCGACCAGCCGCTCGAACGGCACCGCGCAGAGCAGCTCTATGGCCGTCTCACGGGGCTCATGGTTGAGGGCTTCGACGACATCGGCCACGTGATCGTTGGCAAGAACACGGGCAACGGCGACGGCTTCGTCGTCCAATACGGGTGCGAATTCGTTCATGGCTCACTCCTTGCCGTCCGGCAGGACGTGAGCCGTCAGGTCACGTCAAGGCGGACGGCGGTTGCGTTCGACTGTGACTGTCGCCAGGCATGGCGGGTTGACCTTTCTGCTCGCGGGGTTCGGGTTGGAAATCTGCGAGCCGGCGCAACATAGGAGCGCGTCTTGCCGAGTCAATCGCGAGGAGGGCGGAAAATGAGCGAAGCCGCGTCGGATCGCGAGACTGTGATCGATCACGGCTGTTGCCGCGCCGAGCTACCGAACAAAGGCTTGGTATGACTGCTTATTTCTGCTTCAGCCGCCGGAAGCGCAGCCATTTGTCCTCGGCCGGCCTAGGCTGCACGAGGATGGTCGTGAGTTCGCGCGGCAGGGTGGGCGCGAGCGGCTTCTTGGTCGCGACGCCGTCGTTGATCGCGACGATGCTGTGGTAGAATTCTTCTCCGGACAGCGACCGCGGCGGTATGGCTTCGTGCATCACGCTGATCACCGTGACATCGGGGCAGTTGGCCTTGATCGCCTCGTGGAAAGCGGTCTTGCCTTCGGGATCGAGCGCGCCGGTCGCTTCGTCGAGGAACAATAGGCCCGGCTGCTGCAGGATGATGCGGGCGACCACCAGCTTCTGCTTCTGGCCGCCCGACAGAACCTGATCCCAGATCTTGCCCTCGCGGCTCTCATCGGCAAGGTGCCCGATGAATTCGCCAAGGCCTGCCTTGTGGAGCGCGGCAGCCACCTGCGTGTCGCTGTGATCGTTTTCCGAGCCCGGCAGGCAGACGAGCTGCTTCAGCGAGACCTGCTGCAGCTTGACCTCCTGGGCGGCGTAGAACTTCGTCACCCCTTCAGGGAACACGACGGTGCCGCGGCCATAGGGCCACAGGCCGTTGATCGCCTTGATCAGCGAGGTCTTGCCGCATCCGGACTCGCCCTTGAGGAAGGTCCATTCGCCACGGCGGAAGCGCAGGTTGGCGGCGCTGAGGAAGGGCGTTGCATCCTCGCCTTGGTGCGCCAGCTCGAGCTTCTGAATGGTCAGGCCGAACACCGGGTTCTGGGTGGCAAAGCTGAAATCCGAACGGCCGGTCTGGCGATAGAATTCTTGCGGTTGCTGGACGTTCTCGATGGCGCTGGCGAGCTCGGTAACGCGCTGGCTGTTGGCTCGCAGCGTCGCAATCGCCGGCATGACATGGATGAACCACGAACATTGGCTGATCAGCTGGGCGACCATTTCGGAACCGGTTATGTAGCCCTTCAGGTCGAAGCCATTGTGGATGAACGGCACCAGACCGGGTCCGTAGGAGACGATGCGGGCGCCGATGAAATTGTAGATCAGCTCGAACGACATGTAGCTGGTGTTGACGACGTTCAGCCGCCCCCAGGTCTTGTCGATGTCGACATAGAGCTTGTCGTGCATCGTCTTCTGCACATCCTCGCCATGCGAGGCGGCGACATGGAAGCTGCGGCGCAGGAAGGTCGTCAGTTCGCCGCGATAGCTGCCCTCGGCCTGCTGCATGCGGATGTTGAGGCGCTCGAGCATGCCGCCGAGCTTCACCGCAATCCAGGTGTTGAGCGGCACGTAGGTGGCGACCGCGAGGAAGGCGAGCACGGCGCTGCCATAGCTGCCGAGGAACCCCAGCCCTTTGACCTCAACGGAAGCCCCGATCAAATTCTCGCCGACGAAATAAAGCGAGGTCGCCACGCCCAGCACGCCCATGGCGAGGCCGATAGCGCCGCCAGTCATGTCCTTGATCGATTCCTGGATGCGCTGGTCGATGTTGTCGGGAGCGACGATACCGCCGGCGACCGAGCCATGCTGGGCATGGAAATGGGTATGGTTGCCGTCGAGCAGCGCCTGGTTGAATTGGTTGTTCAGCCATCCGCGCCATTTGCGGTGCAGCGTGGCGGAGACGAGATTGCGCACGCCGGTGAAGCCGGCGTCCTTGAGTACCACCAGCAGCATCAATATGCCGGCATTGGTCAGAAGCGTCTGGAGCGGATTGGTGTTGGCGGCGTCGTGGAAGAAGGCGATCGAATTCACCAGCTCGCCCGATGCCATGGCAAACCACACACCGGCCTTGCTGGAGAGCGCCGTAAGCAATGCGATGACGAGAGTGAGGGTCCAGGCTTCCTTCCAGCGGTCGGAGAACCAGTAGGCTCGCATCAGCCCCCAGAATGTACGCATCGACGATACCGGCGTCAGGCGCGAGGGCTTTGCCGCCTCGCTGGATGTTTGCTCCGGTATTGCACGTCGCGGTCTGCCGACCCGAATCACGATCCCGCCCAAACCTTTCTTGTTTTGTTACACATGGTAACACCAATTGATCATTTTCCATTAATTTTCTGCCCCCGAATGTGAACAGGGTTACCCGTCGTGGCGCGAGGGCAACAGAGGAGCCTCGTCGGCCAAGCGCTCCTGGTGCCGATTTTATGTTTTATTCCAGCGGGTTGGGGTAAGGATCCGAGGCAACGCCGACTTTCCGTTAGGGAAAGCAAAAACACGGTTTTGTGAACGGAAATGACGTGGTTTCGCGACCGGGGAGGCGACCGCAAGGTCGAAAAAACAGCCGCCCGGAGCTTTCCTGCCTCCTGCGTCGAGCCGAGCTGCGTCGGCAAAATGACGTCGGCTTAGCCCGCTGTTTCCAACTCGCCACGCGCCTTGGCCTGAGCGATCTGGCGAATGGCGTCGGCAAGCGTGTCGGCGTCCTGCGCGCCCATCACGGCATATTTGCCTTCGAGCAGGAAGCAGGGCACGCCGGTGATGCCCATGCGCGAGGCTGTGGCGATCTCGTTGCGCACAGCGTCGATATCGGCGTCCGTGGGCAGCAGCGTCTCGACCACGGAAGCGTCCATGCCGGCCTCGCGGGCGGCTTCGGCCAGCACGGCATGGTCGCCGAGATTGGCGCCTTCCTCGAAATTCAGCTGGAAGAGGCGGCGCACCAGCCGGTTCTGCGCGTCCTCGCCGGCAGCGCCCGCCCAACGGATGACGCGGTGCGCGTCCAGTGTGTTGGGCGCGACCTTGATGGCGGCGAAGGCGAAATGGATGCCTTCCGCTTCGCCGAGCGGCTCTATGCGCGCATGGATCTGACGAATGCGCTCGTCGCTGCCGAATTTGCCCAGCAAGTATTCGCGGCGATCCACGCCTGCTTGCGGAATGGTCGGATCGAGCTGGAACGGCCGCCAGCGGACGTGCACCCCGACATCGCCGACAGCGGCAATCGCCTTGTCCAGCCGCTTCTGACCGATGAAGCACCAGGGGCAGACGACATCGGACACCACATCGACGGTGATCGAGTTCTCGGCGCTCATGCTCGTCTCCTGATTGGTCGAGAGGTCAATTGGGCTTTCGCCACCACGTCGGCAGCTGATAGCCGAATATGGGAGTCTTTTGCGGGTGTTCCAGGTAGTTCCAGTAAGCAAGCCACTGCTGCGTGTTGTACTGCATCGGCACGATGTAGTTGCCGGAGATCAGCAGCCGATCGAGGACGCGCACAGCGGCGACATAGTCTTCCTTGGTGCGTGCGTTCAGCATCGCGTTGATCGCCGCGTCGACCGCAGGGTCGGCGACGCCCGCCAGGTTGAACGAGCCCTCCTGCTTGGCCGCGATAGATCCCCAGCGCCCAACCTGCTCGCTGCCGGGCGACAGCGAATTGTTGAAGCCGCTAGTGCCGATTAGAACCTCGAAGTCGAACCGCTGCTTGCGCGACTGGATCTGGTCGCCGTCGAGGCTGCGGATGGTGACGTCGATGCCAATCTTCTCCAGCGTGCGCTGATAAAGGGCCGCAAGCCGCTCCTCATCCTGCGATGAGGTCATGATCTCGAAGCCGAAAGGATTTCCCTGGTGATCGAGCATCCGGCCGTCCTCCACGTGATAGCCGGCGCCTTTCAGCAGTTCGAACGCCGCTCGCAGCACCTTGCGGTCCTGGCCGGAGCCGTCGGTGACCGGCGGCCGCCAGGTGCCGTCCATCACCTCGGCGGGTACCTTGCCGGGATAGGGGGCAAGCAGCGCCTTCTCCCGGTCGTCGGCCGGATGGCCGAGCGCTGACAGCTCGGAGTTCTGCCAAAAGCTCATGGTGCGGTTGAACTTGCCGGCGAACAGGTTCTTGTTCGCCCACTCGAAATCATAGAGCATGCCGAGCGCGCGCCGCACGACCGGATTGGAAAACTTCGGCAGCCTGGTGTTGAACAGGAAGCCGGTAACCACCGGCGGTATGCCGGTGTCGAAATATTCCTGCTTCACATCGCCCTTGCGAAAGGCCGGGAAGTCGACATCGCGGTCGCGCTTGACCGGATCGGTCTCGTCATCGAGGGCGCAGATGCCCTTTTTGAACGCTTCCGTCTTGGCATTGGCGTTGAGGAAATACTCGATGGTGATCTGGTCGAAATTGTCGAAGCCGCGCTTCGAGGGGATATCCTTGCCCCAATAATCAGGATTGCGCTTGAAGACGATGCGCTGTCCGGGCTGCACCTTGTCCACGGTATAGGGGCCGCTGCCGATCAGCGGCTTCAACGTGGTCTTGTCGAAGGTGTCCTTGTCGAAGGCATGCTTGGGGATGATCGGCGTCAGCGCGACGATCAGCGGAAATTCGCGATTGGCCTTGTCGTTGAAGGTGAACTTCACGCTATGTTCGCCGGTCTTCTCCAGCTTGGCGATCATGCTCATGCGATCACTGTAGGGCGGGCGGCCCTTGTCGGTGAAGACATCATAGGTGAACAGCACATCCTCCGGCGTCACCGGCTGGCCGTCAGACCATTTGGCATCGGGATTGAGATGGAACTCGATGCTCTTGCGCTCCGGATCCATGTCGGCGCTGTCGGCGAGCAGGCCGTAGAGACTGAATGGCTCGTTGTAGTTGCGCTGCATCAGCGGCTCGAAGACGAGGTTGCCGTAGACCGTGTCGATCATGCCGCGCGCGGTGGTGCGCAAGCTCTTCAGGATGAAGGGATTGAGATTGTCGAAACTGCCGACGACGCAATAGGTGACGCTGCCGCCCTTCGGCGCATCGGGATTGACGTAGTCGAAATGCGTGTAGTCCCCAGGCAGCGCCGGCTCGCCCTGCATGGCGATGCCGTGCTTCGGCTCGGATAAAGCCGGAAGAAGCGAGAGGGCCAGAAACGAGGTCGCGGCGATCAGCCGAACGAGAACGCGGTCCATGACCGTCTCCTTGCCGGGCGGCTTTGTGATTCGACACGCACCCTAGAGCATTTCGCCTCCCGATTGAATCGGCGCACCGGTGGGAATTGGGTTCACCCAATCCATCGCCATTCGGGGATTCCTCAGGCGACGCGAAACCAAAAAGAAATCGCGGAAACCGGGCTGGATTCGGCGCCGCTGGCAGTGTAACACGCGCTCCGAAGTCATGCTGTTGCCTCATTTGGGCAACAGGTAGCGGGACCGCACGGCGCGAAGAAGCCGGTCCCCGGGATCATTTGAGAGGAAAGTGCACCATATGACGAGCAACGCGTATCGCCTTTCGGTGCTGGCCGCAGGCGTGGTCGGCGTCCTGGGCGCCGGGCTTTTCACCGCCTCGGCGCAGCAGCAGCCGCAGATTCCGCAAGGCTGGTTCAAGGCTTGCACCAAGCAGGAGGACGTCGATATCTGCAACGTGCAGAACATCGTCACCGCCGGCAATGGCCAGCTCGTCACCGGCATCAGCCTGATCGAGCTCAAGGGCAAGGTGAACCGCAAGGTGTTCCAGGTGACGGTGCCGACCGGGCGCCTCATTCCCCCAGGCATCGGCTTGCAGATCGACGGCGGCAAGGCGCAGAAGCTCGACTATGTGATCTGCTTCCCTGATCGTTGCGTGGCCGAAGTGCCGCTGAGCGACCAGCTTGTCGCGTCCTTCAAGAAGGGCCAAGCGATCAGCCTCACTTCTATCAACTTCCAGAACCAGCCGAACCCGATCAAGGTCGCGCTGACCGGCTTCAGCGGCGCCTATGACGGCCCGCCGCTGCAGCAGTCGGACATCGAGGACCGCCAGAAGAAGCTGCAGGACTTCGTCGCCAAGAACAACCAGGACTTCGCCAAGAAGCTCAAGGAAGAGCAGGACAAGGCGAAGACCGCCAACTGATCGCCGGAGTGTTTCTTCGGAACAAAAAAGCGGGGCGTTTGCCCCGCTTTTTTGTTGCCGTCGGCTGAGCCTTCAGTGCTTCGAGTGGCGTTTCGGCTCGTAGCGCCCGTCGGGCAGCTTGTCGAACATCTCGCCGATCTGCGGATGCCGCACCGGCTCGCCCGATTGGTCCTCGAGCAGGTTCTGCTCCGACACGTAGGCGATGTACTCGGTCTCGGAATTCTCGGCGAGAAGGTGATAGAAAGGCTGGTCCTTGCGCGGACGCATGTCCGCTGGAATGGCTTCGTACCATTCCTCCGTGTTGGCGAATTGCGGATCGACGTCGAAGATCACGCCGCGGAACGGAAACAGCCGGTGGCGAACCACTTGTCCGATCGCGAATTTGGCCGTTTTCATCGCACTCACCACCTACAGCGCCGCGCGTCGTTTCGAAAATCGAATTCGATTTTCGGGGTCATGCGCTGGTCCCGAGGCGCCGTCAGTGGCTCGCGCGCGCAGGGCGCCTAAGGTCTTGAATTTACATAGCACGCAGCCAAAAATCGACCCCGACTTTCGACTTGGTACCATTTGGCGCAGACGCTGCATCAATTCAATGCCCACCAACGCCAAGCTACGGATCGGCACGCAGTGGTTTCGGGCCGGAAGCGGGCGGGCCAAATGTCTTGCTTCAGCGCGCACTCTGCTTCCTGAATCCGCCGGCGAGCGCCCGAAAACCGCTGCCCGGTCGCAGGCCTTCACGCATGAAGAAGGCGCGCAGCGGCGCGAAGCTGCCCAGCATGGTGAGACCGGCACTGCGTGCAAGCTGCGCCGGCAGCATGTCGGAGAGCAGCGACATGTTGAGCAGGTTCACCGCGCCACTGCGCGCCAGGACGTCGGGACGGCGCCGTGTGTCATAAGCGGCGAGGCACAGCCTCGATCCTGGATCGTCGCGGTTTTCGCTGGCGATTCCGATCAGGTCGTCAATGTCCCTGATGCCAAGGTTGAGGCCCTGCGCGCCGATCGGCGGGAAAACATGCGCCGCTTCTCCGACAAGCGCCACACGGTTTTGCGCGAAGCGGCCGGGCGAGGCGGCCGACAGCGGATAGACCTGGCGGCCGGGCTCGACCGAAACGCGGCCGAGCATCGACTGCATCTGCTCCTCGACCCGGGCAGAGAGCGTGGCATCGTCGAGCGCCGCGAGTTCGCTCGCCGTTTCCGGCTTCACCACCCAGACCAGGCTCGAGCGCCTGCCCGGCAGCGGCACCTGCGTGAACGGTCCGGTTTCAGTGTGGAACTCGGTCGAGATGAAGCCGTGCTCGCTGCGATGGCTGAAATTGAGAACGAGCGCCGACTGAGGATAGGGCCGCGCGGATGCCTTGATGCCGGCGGCTTCGCGCGCCGGCGACAGGCGCCCGTCGGCGGCAACCGCCAGGGACGCGGAGACTTCGCTGCCGTCGGCCAAGCTCGCATGCGCCCGGTCGGTATCGAGCCGCCACGTCTCGACCATAGACTTGCGCCACTCGATGCCGGGGTGAGCGGCAACCGCCTTGGCGAGCACCGGGATCAGGACATTGTTCGGCATGTTGAGCCCGAACTGCTCCTCGCCGATCTCGCTGGCGCGAAAGGTCACAGTCGGGCTGCGGATCAGCCTTCGGGTCGCATCGACGATGCGCATCACCTTCAACGGTGCTGCCTGCGGTCTGAGCTCATCCAGCACGCCGAACCGCTCGAGGACTTTCAGCGAAGGATTCATGAGGGCGGTGGTGCGGCCGTCGCTGGTGATGGCCTCCGGGCCAACGAGCGTCACGGCAAAGCCTGCCTCGGCAAAGCCGAGTGCCGCGATCAGGCCGGCCGGACCGCTGCCGGCGACCAATATGCGGGCTTTGTCGTTCTGCTCCACGCCAGGCTTCCATGAATGATGGGCGGTCTGCCGACCTATATGCGGATATAGGGCAGGTGGGCGGGCTTGATCAACGCGGCGATTCGGCCCATTCGATTGCCATGACCGGCCAGGAGCACGATTTCAGCCACCTCGACCGCGCCGGCCGCGCTGCGGCGGGATTGGCGCGCAGCCCGCGCCTAGCGGTGACGATCACCATCGGCGCGAGCATCGTGCTTGCCTGGTTCATTCTCGCGGCAATGGCGATTCGCGGCGCCGAAAGCCGCCTTGCCGGCGGCGCTCCGGGCGATTCCCTGCTCAAAGACCTGCCGCGATTGCCGTTGCCGGATTTCCTCGATCGCTTTTTCGCCCTGTGCCTTGCGCCGGCACCGCTCACCGGTGCCGCGGGTGCGCAGGCGTCGGCACTCGTCCTGATGTGGTTCCTGATGGCTGCGGCGGCGATGCTGCCTTCGGCGGCGCCGATGATCCGCACCTATTGCGAGATTGCGGACACCGCTCGGATCAAGGGCGAGCCCGTCGTCCATCCGCTGGTTCTGGTGGCAGGATACCTCGCGACCTGGCTTGCCGCCTCGGTGGCGTTCGCCGCGCTGACGCTCGCGGTCTACGGCTTCGCCGCCTCGGGGCAGGTGCTCGATCCCGTCGTCGGGCTTGCCGGGGGCACCGCCCTGGCGATCGCCGGCCTCTATCAGTTCAGCGGCTCGAAGCAGGCATGCCTGAAGAAATGCCGCAACCCGTTCTCGATCCTGTTCGCCAACTGGAGCGCGAAACCGGGGCGTATCTTTCGCCTGGGGATGGAGCAGGGCGCCTGGTGCCTTGGCTGCTGCTGGGCGCTGATGCTGGTGATGTTCGCCGTTGGTGCGATGAACATCTTCTGGATGGCGCTGATAGGCCTGTTCACCGTGATCGAAAAACAGACCACCGGCAGGGTGGCAAGCCAGGTGGCCGGTGCGATACTGCTTGTGTGGGCTGCCGCCCTGCTATTAGTTTCGGCGTGAGGGGAGAATTCGATGACGGATCAAAGCTGGGCGATGAAGGGAGAGCTGGTACTCTCCTGCAATTGCACGGTTTTTTGCCCTTGCGTGCTGTCTCTTGGCAGCCATCCGCCGACCGAGGGCTATTGCCAGACCTGGGCTGGTTTCCGCATCGATGCCGGCCATTTCGGCGAGGTCGACCTCTCCGATCTCAATCTCGGCCTAGTCATGGAAATCCCCGGCTATATGAGCCGCGGCAACTGGACCGCCGGCCTGTTCATCGACAAGCGCGCCTCGGTCTATGCGGTGAAGGCGCTGACCAGGATATTCACCGGCAAGGCCGGCGGGACCACGTCGCTGCTGTCGATCCTGGTCGGAAAATTCCTCGGCGTCGAGCAGGTGCCGATCACCTACGAGACGCGTGACAAGACGCGCGTCTTCCAGATACCGAAGATCATCGACGGCGCGGTGACGCCAATACCCGGCAAGGACCGCGAGAAGGATACGGTGATCACCAATTCCGAATACTGGATCGCGCCGGAAATCATCGTGGCGAAGTCCGACAAGAGCAAGATGCGCGCCTTAGGCCGCAACTGGAATTTCGCCGGCCGTTCGGCCGAGATATGCAAGCTGGATTGGCGAGGCCCGTGAGCAAGAACACAGCAGCCAGGAAGGCGGCCAAGAAAATCGCGGAGCGGATTCCGCGACCGAAGAAGAAAGTGACGTGGCCGCAGGCGCGTGCTTTTTCGGTGCACCTGCTCACCGCGTCCGGCTCGTTCCTCGCCTTCCTGTCGCTGGTCGCCGCCAGCGAGGAGCGCTGGACGGCGATGTTCTGGTGGCTGGGGCTAGCTCTCTTCGTCGACGGGATCGACGGCCCGATCGCCAGGAAGCTCGAAGTCAAGGAAATCCTGCCGACGTGGTCGGGGGAAATGCTCGACAATATCATCGACTACGTGACCTACGTGCTCATCCCGGCCTTCGCGCTCTATCAGCGCGGCTTCATGGGCGAGAACCTCTCATTCCTGTCGGCGGCCATCATCGTGGTGTCGAGCGCGATCTATTATGCCGACACCGGCATGAAGACGAAGGAGAACTTCTTCAAGGGATTTCCTGTCGTCTGGAACATGGTGGTGTTCACCCTCTTCGTCATCGAACCGGGACCGTGGGTTTCTTTCGCCGTGGTCGTGGTGGCCGGCATCCTCACTTTCCTGCCGATCAACTTCATCCATCCGGTGCGGGTGGTCCGGCTCAGGTCGCTCAATCTCGGCATGATCCTTTTGTGGTGCGCTTTCGGCGCGCTTGCGCTGGCACAGGCCGCACTCGCCAGCTTCTATAATCAGATCGGCGTCCTGGGTGAACAGGTCAGCGACTTCACCAAGATCGGCATCACCATTACCGGCCTCTATCTCGCCTGCATCGGGGGCGTGATGCAGATGTTCCCCAATCTTGGCGCCAAGAAATCCTGACCCTAAATCTAGCTTCCATCCTTCCCGAGAAAGTTGAGCCCCGAGAAAGTTGAGCGATGTCCAAAGCGATCCGCATTCACGCCCATGGCGGCCCCGAGGTTCTGGTCTATGAGGATGCCGATCCCGGCCAGCCGGGCGCCGGTCAGATCCTGATCAGGCATACGGCGATCGGCCTCAACTTCATCGACGTCTATCACCGTTCGGGCCTTTATCCGCCGCCGGGCGGCTTCCCGCTGGTCCCGGGCAGCGAGGCGGCCGGCGTGGTGCTCGCCGTCGGCGCCGGCGTCGACTGGCTGGAGCCCGGCGACCGCGTCGCCTACGCGGTCAATGTCGGCGCCTATTGCGAGCAACGGGTGATCGCCGCGGATCGCGTGGTCAAGGTGCCGGACGGCATCAGCGACGAGCAGGCGGCCGCCATGATGCTGAAGGGCATGACGGCGGAGTATCTGCTGCGCCGCACCTATAAAGTGAAGGCCGGCGACACGATCCTCTACCATGCCGCTGCCGGCGGTGTCGGCCTTATCCTCGGCCAGTGGGCAAAGCATCTCGGGGCGACCGTGATCGGCACGGCAAGCTCCAGCGACAAGATCGAGCTCGCCAAGGCGCATGGCTTCGACCATGTCATCAATTACAAGGAGCAGGATTTCGTCGCCGGCGTCGCCGCCATCACCGGTGGCAAGAAATGCGATGTCGTCTACGATTCCGTCGGTAACGATACTTTTCCCGCTTCGCTCGATTGCCTGAGACCGCTCGGCATGTTCGTCAGCTTCGGCCAGTCGTCGGGACCGATCCCGCCATTCTCGATGTCGCTTCTGGCGCAAAAAGGCTCGCTCTATGCGACCAGGCCGACGATCTTCGTCTACAACGCCAAGCGCGAGGATCTGGTGGCATCGGCCGAGGCTCTCTTCGATGTGGTGCTGAGCGGCGCCGTCGAGATCAAGATCAACCAGCGCTACGCGCTGAAGGATGCGGCACGAGCGCAATCGGATCTCGAGGGCCGCAAGACCACGGGCACGACCGTCCTCATTCCCTAAAGCGCGTCGCGATCTTTTCAGATTCGCTCCACGCGCTTTAGTTTTTGATCTCAAGCATGTCTTTATCCCGAAACCGGTTCCCACTTTCGGAAGACATGCTTTGAGCCGGCCGCCTTGTTTTTCAGCGCCTTGCCAAGCGTGAAGGCACGCTTTGCCCGAAAAGCCAGCCAGCCTTTCCTGCACCCTCAATAGGTATATCTTACCCCCTTGAGTTTCCGCTGGAATTCTTGAAGCTCTTTCAAGTTGGGTGGCGCTTTCCGACAGAAGCCGGCCGCGCATACCATGCCAGCGGGAACACAGAACATATCCGGGTAACTGGATGGGAGGCACTGTGAGTGCAAATCATGACAGGGCGAACCTGCTCGAGGTTCGTGGCCTTACGAAGATTTTCGGCACGCTGACGGCGTGCGATCACATCGACCTCAACATCGCGAAGGGCGAGATCCACGCGTTGCTCGGCGAGAACGGCGCCGGCAAGTCGACGCTGGTCAAGATGCTGTTCGGATCGCTCGAGCCGAATTCGGGCGAGATATTCTGGGACGGCAAGCCCGTCACGATCACCAGCCCAGGCGTCGCCAAGAAGCTCGGCATCGGTATGGTCTTCCAGCATTTCTCGCTGTTCGAGGCGCTGACGGCGGCCGAAAACATCGCGCTTTCGCTCAACGACGGCTCACCGATCAGCACCATCGCCGCGAAGGCGAGGGCGCTCTCCTACAGCTACGGGCTACCGCTCGATCCGGAATCGCTGGTCGGCGACCTCTCGGTCGGCGAGCGCCAGCGCATCGAGATCATCCGCTGCCTCTTGCAGACGCCGCAGCTCATCATCCTCGACGAGCCGACGTCGGTGCTGACCCCGCAGGAGGCCGACAAGCTATTCGAGACGCTGGAGCGGCTGCGCTCGGAGGGCAAGTCGATCCTCTACATTTCGCACCGGCTCGAAGAGGTCAAACGCATCTGCGACCGCGCCACCGTGCTGCGCCACGGCAAGGTCGTCGGCCATTGCAATCCCCGCCAGGAGACGGCCGCGTCGCTTGCCCGCATGATGGTCGGCAACGAGGTCAAGGCGGTGGTACGCGCGCCGGCGGAAGGCATCGAGACCGCGCCGGCGCTGCTGGAGATCCGCGGGCTAACCCGCAAGCCGGCGACGCCTTTCGCCATCCCGCTCAAAAACATCAATCTTTCCGTGCGTGCCGGCGAGGTGATCGGCATCGCCGGCGTCGCGGGCAACGGCCAGGGCGAGTTCTTCGAATCCGTTTCCGGCGAGGTGCTGCAGCAGGATGCCGGTTCGGTGCGCATCCGCGGCAAGGACGCCGGCGGGCTCTCGATCACCGGCAGGCGCCTGATGGGTGCCGCCTTCGTTCCGGAAGAGCGCCTCGGCCACGGCGCGGCGCCCAGGATGAAGCTTTCGGAGAACCTTTTGCTCTCGCGCCATGCCACCGACGGCAAGTCCTTCGTCGGCTCCGGCGGCATGGTCAAGAACACTTCCGTCTACGGGGCCGCCCAGCGCATCATCACCGCGATGGACGTGCGCAAGAGCGCGCCCGATCCGGAGGCCGCGGCGCTATCCGGCGGCAATCTGCAGAAATTCATCGTCGGCCGCGAGCTCGACCGCAAGCCGAGCGTGCTCGTCGTCAACCAGCCGACCTGGGGCGTTGATGCCGGTGCCGCCGCCCATATCCGCCAGGCGCTCATCGAGCTTGCCCGCAGCGGCTCGGCGGTTCTCGTCATCAGTCAGGACCTCGACGAATTGTTCGAACTGTCGGATGCCATCGCGGTCATGCACAATGGCCAGCTGTCCGCGCCGCTGCCGATTGCCGAGGCCACATTCGAAAAGATCGGCCTGCTGATGGGCGGGGCCGAGCCCGGCCACGCCGAACACACGCTGGAGACGGCATGATGCGCCTCGAACTCGTCAAACGTCCGCAACGCTCGGCGCTGTTTTCGGTGCTGTCGCCCTTCATCGCCTTCGCGCTGACGATGGTCGCCGGCGCCATCATGTTCGCATTGCTCGGCGTCAATCCGTTCAACGCCTTCAATGTCTACTTTATTGAGCCGGTCAGCGAGGTCTGGCAGCTGCACGAGTTGGCCATCAAGGCGGCGCCGCTGATCCTGATCGCGGTCGGCCTGTCGGTCTGCTACAAGGCCAACATCTGGAACATCGGCGCCGAAGGCCAGTTCATCCTGGGCGGCATCTTCGGATCCATCATCCCGGTGCTGTTCCCCGAATTCGAAGGTCCGCTGGTGCTGCCGCTGATGCTCTTGCTCGGCATGGTCGGCGGCGCGCTCTACGCGGCTATCCCGGCGCTGCTCAAGACCCGCTTCAGCACCAACGAGATCCTGACCAGCCTGATGCTGGTCTATGTGGCGCAGCTCTTCCTCGACTGGCTGGTGCGCGGACCCTGGCGCGATCCGCAGGGCCATGGCTTTCCGCAGACCATCCAGTTCGGCGACGCGGCCGTCCTGCCGGAGCTGATGCCGGATGCTGGCCGCGCCAATTGGGGCTTCGTCTTCGCGCTGGTCGCGGCGATAGCGATCTGGCTGATGATGAGCCGCATGCTGAAGGGTTTCGAGGTCCGCGTGCTGGGCTCTAGCCCGAGGGCAGGGCGCTTCGCCGGCTTCGGCTTCAACAAGATGGTGTTCTTCACCTTCCTGCTGTCCGGCGCGCTGGCGGGGCTGGCGGGCATCTCGGAAGTGTCCGGCGCCATCGGCCAGCTGCAGCCGGTGATCTCGCCCGGCTACGGCTTCACCGCCATCATCGTCGCCTTCCTCGGCCGTCTCAATCCGCTGGGCATCGTCGCCGCCGGCCTGGTGCTGGCGCTGACCTATCTCGGCGGCGAGGCGGTGCAGACCGCGCTCGGCATCTCCGACAAGGTGGCGCGGGTGTTCCAGGGCATGCTTCTGTTCTTCGTGCTCGGCTGCGACACGCTCATTCATTATCGCATTCGTCTGATCGGTTTTGCCGCGCCGAAACTCGAGGCCGCGCCCAAGCTGGAGGAGGCACGCTGATGGACATCACTGTCAACATCCTTTTGACCATCGCGACCGCCGCGACGCCGCTGCTGATTGCTGCCATCGGCGAGCTGGTGGTGGAGCGCTCCGGCGTGCTCAACCTCGGCGTCGAAGGCATGATGATCATGGGAGCGGTCGGCGGCTTCGGCGCAGGCTATCTCACCGGATCGCCCTGGATCGGGCTGCTTGCCGCGATCATCGTCGGCGCGCTGTTTTCGCTGCTCTTCGCCGTCATGACGCTGTCCTTGGCCACCAACCAGGTGGCGACCGGCCTGTCGCTGACGCTGCTCGGCCTCGGCCTCTCCGGCATGATCGGCACCAGCTTCGTCGGTCAGCCCGGCGTCAGGCTGCCGAACCTCGACATCCCCGGCCTGAGCTCGATCCCGGTCGTCGGCAAGCTGATCTTCGGCCAGGATCCGCTGTTCTACCTATCGATCGCGCTTACTGCCGCCGTGATGTGGTTCCTGTTCAAGACGCGCACCGGCCTTACGCTCCGCTCGATCGGCGACAGCCACTCTTCGGCGCATGCGCTTGGCATCAAGGTTATCCGCTACCGCTATCTTGCGGTGATCTTCGGCGGCGCCTGCGCTGGTCTCGCCGGCGGTCATCTGTCGCTCGTCTACACGCCGCAATGGGTCGAGAACATGAGCGCGGGCCGCGGCTGGATCGCGCTGGCGCTGGTGGTGTTTGCGTCCTGGCGTCCGTGGCGGGTGCTGGCGGGCGCCTATATCTTCGGCGCCGTGTGGATCGGCCAGCTTCATGCACAGGCTTTTGGCATTCCCGTGCCTTCGCAGTTTCTTTCTTCGCTGCCCTATCTGGCAACCATCGTGGTTCTCGTTCTAATCTCGCGCAACAAGCGGCTAACGATGATGAACACGCCGGCTTCGTTGGGGCAGCCATTCGTTCCGGATCGTTGACGACAACAAAAAGACGGGAAGCTCCAAGGCTTAACTCAGAGAGGTAACACGATGAAAAAACTGCTTATTGCGCTTATGACCACGGCCGCGGCCCTGTCGCTGGCGGCGACCGCCGAGGCGGCCGGCAAGCTGAAGGCCTGCTGGGTCTATACCGGTCCGATCGGCGACTTCGGCTATTCCTATCAACACGACCAGGGCCGCCTCGAGGTGGAAAAGGCGCTCGGCGACAAGGTCGAGACCGCTTATCTCGAGAACGTCTCGGAAGGCCCCGACGCCGACCGCGCCTTCGAGCGCCTGGCGCGCGAGAAGTGCAAGATCATCTTCGGCACCTCGTTCGGCTTCATGGACGCCGAGGTGAAGGTCGCCAAGAAGTTTCCGAAGGTGATGTTCGAGCATGCAACCGGCTACAAGACCGGCGACAATCTCGGCATCTACAACGCGCGTTTCTATGAAGGCCGCTACGTGCTCGGCCAGATCGCGGCCAAGGAATCGAAGAAGGGCCTCGCCGGCTACATCGTTTCCTTCCCGATCCCGGAAGTGGTGATGGGCATCAACTCCTTCATGCTCGGCGCGCAGTCGATCAATCCCGACTTCAAGGTCAAGATCGTATGGGTCAATTCCTGGTTCGACCCGGGCAAGGAAGCGGACGCCGCCAAGGCGCTGTTCGACCAGGGCGCCGACATCATCGTCCAGCACACCGACTCGACCGCCGCCCTGCAGGTCGCCGAGGAGCGCAAGCTGCATGGGTTCGGCCAGTCGTCGGACATGATAAAGTTCGCACCGAACGCGGCCTTGACCTCGCTCACCGACGAGTGGGGGCCGTACTATATCAGCCGCGTGCAGGCGGCGCTCGACGGCACCTGGAAGCCGGATAATGTCTGGCTCGGCATCAAGGACGGCGCCGTCAAGCTCGCGCCCTTCACGAACATGCCCGACGACGTCAAGGCCATGGCCGAGGCGACCACGAAGAAGATCGCCGGCGGCTGGAACCCCTTCACCGGTCCGGTGTCCAAGCAGGACGGCTCGCCCTGGCTGAAGGACGGCGAGGTTGCCGACGACGGCACGCTCCTCGGCATGAATTTCTACGTCAAGGGTATCGACGACAAGCTGCCGCAGTAAACGGCGACGAACGTTTCGAACCGGAGAGGGCGCCTTGTGGCGCCCTCTCTCGTTTGTAAGGTCGATTGGCAAGATTTTTCCGCCTCTGGGCGGGAATTGTCCCTGGCTTTGCCAGTCGGCTAAAGATCGTTCGACCGCCTTGCGCGCCAAGTATTCAAGATAAACTTCGCTTCATATTTTATGAATTCGCCGCCTTTGCTAGATTTGAGCAACATTTTGCATGTTCCGTAACCGCTTTCACATACGCCGCCGACTTTTACTTCCATGCTGACCGCGCAACTCAGACGAAATCGGCTGGTGTGACATGCGCCCGCGGAAGGGGGTCTTATGCAATTGAATAAAAAGCTTTTGGCGATTATCGGGAAACGCTTTCCCGCCATCTACGATGTCATCCCGCACGGACCACAAGGTGGGGTGCGCGTCGCACTCAATCCACAGCCGCTCCCGCCGCATGAACTGGGCGCCGCGGTTGCCGACGAGTTTGTCCGCTCCGCTTGGGTGGCCGAGCGAGGTGGGCTCGATATGAAGGCGGTGTTGAGCGACCTTGACGATTGGTGCCCCACGCGGCCGAAGATACCGAAGCTTCCGCCGTGGTGGGGCCCGTTTTCGCCGGAGCCGGAGCCGCACCCCGAGTGGTTTGTCGACTTCCATCTGGGATTTGCGGCTCGGCTGTCGGCGATCGCAACGGGCACGCGCCTCGATAAGACTCTCGATCAGGCGATCGACCGTTCCCTGACCGCGATCGAGGCTACGAAGCTCTGACGAGGCTGCTGAAGCCGAGGGCCATTGAGGGCCATTAAGTTTAAGGGCGCCAGAAGGCGCCCTTTTTCACGAGAGGATGGCTACGCTCGCGCGGCTGTCATACCGCCGAGCCGTAGAGGTCGTAAGCATCGGCGCGGTCGATCTTGACCGTGACGATCTCGCCGGCGCGCAGCGGCCGGCGCGACTGGATGTGCACGGAGCCGTCGATCTCGGGCGCGTCGTATTTGGTGCGGCCCTTCGCCGAGGTGCCGTGCGCCTCGTCGATCAGCACCGGCAGGCGCTTGCCGACCTTCTTGGCCAACTGCGTTGCCGAGATCTTCTGCTGGCGCTGCATGAAGCGGTGCCAGCGCGCTTCCTTGATCTCCTGCGGCACCTGTTCGAGGCCGAGCTCATTGGAGCGAGCGCCCTTGACCGGTTCGTATTTGAAGCAGCCGGCGCGGTCGATTTTCGCCTCGTCCAGCCAGTCGAGCAGCATCTGGAAATCGTCCTCGGTCTCGCCGGGGAAGCCGACGATGAAGGTCGAACGGATGGCAAGGTCCGGGCAGATCTCGCGCCAGCCGCGAATGCGCTCCAGCGTCTTTTCGCCATGGGCGGGACGGCGCATGTTCTTCAGCACCTGCGGCGAGGCATGCTGAAAAGGGATGTCGAGATAGGGAAGGATTTTTCCCTCCGCCATCAGCGGAATGACGTCGGCGACATGGGGGTAGGGGTAGACATAGTGCATGCGTATCCAGATGCCTAGCCGGCCAAGCTCCTCGGCGAGGTCGAGGAATTTCGCCCGCACCTCGCGATCGCCGAACAGGCTCGTCTGGTACTTGATGTCGATGCCGTAGGCGCTGGTGTCCTGCGAGATGACGAGGATTTCCCTGACGCCGGCCTTGGCGAGCTTTTCGGCCTCGCGCAGCACGTCCGCCGCCGGGCGGGAGACGAGGTCGCCGCGCAGCGCCGGGATGATGCAGAAGGTGCAGCGGTTGTTGCAGCCCTCCGATATCTTCAGATAGGCGTAATGGCGCGGCGTGAGCTTCACACCCTGCGGCGGCAGAAGATCGACGTACGGGTCGTGGCTCGGCGGAGCGGCCTCGTGCACCGCAGCCATCACGCTCTCATAGGCCTGCGGGCCGGTGATCGCCAGCACATTGGGGTGTTTCTCGCGGATGACCTCCGGCTCGGCGCCGAGGCAGCCGGTGACGATGACGCGGCCGTTTTCGGAAAGGGCGGAGCCGATGGCGTTGAGCGACTCGTCACGCGCCGAATCGAGGAAGCCGCACGTGTTGACGACGACGAGATCGGCGCCGTCATGCTTGCGCGCGATCTCGTAGCCCTCGGCGCGGAGCCGCGTGATGATGCGCTCGGAATCGACGAGCGCCTTCGGGCAACCAAGACTGACGAAACTGACGCGTGGGGCGGACATTAGCAATTTCCAAGAAAACTAGATCGCTGATCCGGCCGAAGCCCCTTCATATCGATCTTTGGCGCGTGGCTGAGCCAATTCGCGCGGCGCAATAGCACGCTTCGGCAATCAAGCAAACCGGCCAATTGGCCGCGCTACATGTTGCCGATCCGAAGCGGTCTGCCGCCAGGAGGTTCAGTGGCCGTCCGGCCCGAACCAGGGCGCCAGAAAGGCGAAGTGGTCGGGAAACTGCTGCACGGCGCCTTCGAGCAGCATATTGATCGCGACGTAAAGGATGATCAGCAGGCCAACATACGCAATCCAGCGGTATTTCTGCAGCAGGCGCGCGACGAAGGATGCGGCAAAGCCCATCAGCGCGATCGACAAGGCCAAGCCGATGACGAGCACGGTCGGGTGCTTCATGGCGGCGCCGGCGACGGCCAGAACGTTGTCGAGCGACATGGAGACGTCGGCGATGACGATCTGCCATGCCGCCTGCGAGAAAGTCTTGCGCGGTCCGTTGCCGGCGATCTTCCCATCCTTGTTGTAGTCGTCGTTCGACAGCGCTTCGGTTGCGTCGCGCTCGTCTTCGGGGCTGACGCGCAGCTCGCGCCACATTTTCCAGCACACCCACAAGAGCAGCAGGCCGCCCGCGATGAGCAGCATCGGCCCGATGCTCAGCAGCCATTGCGTGATCAAAGCGAAGAGAATGCGAAGGACGGTAGCCGCCGCGATGCCGACGAGGATCGCACGCTTGCGCTGATCCGCCGGCAGGCCGGCTGCGGCAAGGCCGATCACGATCGCGTTGTCACCCGCGAGCGCGAGGTCGATCGCGACGACTTGGAGAAGGGCTGAAAGGCCTGCGGCAGTAAATATTTCCATAAACTAGAAATCCTTGCCTCAAACGAGCGTCGCTACAACTCATCGCGATCTTTACAGATTCGCTCTGTGCGCTTTAGGTCCTTGATTTTACGCATGTCTTTGTCCCGAAACCGGTTCCCACTTTCGGGAGACATGCCTTAGTTGTCCAGACGGGGCCTAAAGGCACGCCGTATCAGCGTCAAGACACTGATTCAGGACTGACGGGAAAACAACTTCGTCCGCGGCCGGCGCAAAGAATTTTCAGCCGGGCGCGGCGGCACTGAAAAAGCGGCCGACTAGTCGTAAAGATTGTATTTTGCCCAGTCGGTTTCCGGGATTTCGTCACCGATCTTGTAGCGGAACTGCAGCACCTGCATGTGATCGGGCGCGGTCTGGCACTTGAACTTCAGCCGGAACCATTGACCCTTGCTGCGAAAGGCGGCGCCGGGGCTCCTGATTGCATCGGCGCTCATCTGCGGCGTGGCGAAGGCATAGGCGACGACGCGGTCGGCTTTGTACTTGTGGTCGTCGTGGCTGATCCGGTCGAGCACCTCGGCGTCGCAACGCTGTTCAAGACGGGTCTCCGGATCGAGTTTCAGCAGGCCGGCGCGCAGCGCGTTGTCCATCGCCTTGGCCGGCCAGGCCAGCGTCAGAGGCGCCAGAACCATCAGGCAGAGCTTTTTCATGGGCGCGAGAAGCAGCATATTTTGTCTGAGAAATCAACCAAACGCACGCGCTTGTGAGATCGGTTCCGGATTGGGCTCACCGGCTCGTGATTCGACTTCGCCGGGCAGCCCAACGGATCTAAAAAATGCCTGCTTTGGCACAACTTAGGCCGACTGCCTTTGGTGTCGCGTCAGCCGATAGCGTTCTCTCCTCCGTCCTGATCGGCCGCCCCCGCGTCGGACACTTGACTATCGCCGGAGCCGGCCGGGGCGAGCACCGTGACATCCATCCGAGCGATCCTCGATGCTGCCCGACCTTGAGCGCCCGGCTCGCTGTCGCCCGTCTCCAAAACGGAGGCTTTCGCCAGATGACCGACGCTCTCAGCGCTCTTGCCGGGAAAACTCGCCTCGGGTGATGCCGGAAGTCTGGCGGTACGCTGCACTGCGCCAGCGTTCTGCTGGCTTCCAATGGGGGAGGTCATGGCTGTGCTCCGGTGGATGACCGCCGCCATCTAGCACGGCTGGCTGGCGCCAACCTTGCGGATTTCAGCAATTGCTAACTAAGCCCAAAAGCGCATTGGCAACTGTTGACTTGGCGGGCGGAGAGCGACGAAACAGAGAACTACGTCTACGCTATAGCCCTCTCTAGGATTGGGGCGCGAGCGAATGGCTGCAATGGGGTGGTTAGCGGCCGGGCGGCTCTCCAACGTGCAACGGCCGCTTCGCGCCAGATAGCGGACTCTCGACCGACACTTGGCGCTCGATGGTGGCCAGGTTGGCGCGACTTGCGACTTATATGGCGCGATTGGCAATGCCCGCCCGGCACTAGCGTGCTAGCCTAAGCGGCGCATATGGAAGAGCGTCGCGCATATGGAAGAGCGTCGCTATGTCCCATGGTCCTGATCGCTGCAAATTGCCGCCCGCCCTGTGGCGCGCATTGGAAAGCCACGGCATATCGCCGTCGGCAGTGCTGCGTCAGGCACGGCTGCCGGCCACGCTGCGCGTCGAGGAAAAGGCCGTCGTAACGACCAGAGAGTTCTTCGCGCTCTGGCGTGCGGTCGAGGCGCTCACGGACGAGCCCGCACTCGGCATTACCCTGGCCGAAAAGACCCCTACCGCACTCAATCCGCCGCCGATACTGATGGCCTTCTACGCACGGGACTATCGTGACGGCTTGCTGCGCGTCGCGCGCTTCAAACAGCTGTGCGGACCGGAGAGGCTGGATTTCCTGCGGGCTGACGACATGGAGAGCATCGTGCCAGCGTGGCTCATTGCCACCGAGCAGCCGCCGGCCATCTGCATCGACTCGGCGTTTGCGGCGCTCCTCGAACTGGGGCGCCGGGGCTCTGGCCGCCCCATCGCACCGGTCCGCGTGGACTTGGTGCAGCCGGACCCCAAGAACGGACGGCACCGCAAATATTTCGGCTGCGAGGTCCGTTTCGGCGCGACGCGCGATGCCATGCACCTCCGCTCGGCCGATCTCGACCGTCCGTTCCCCGGCCACAACCCGGAACTCCTCGACCTGCTGACGCCCGCCTTGGCGTCGTCGCTCGAGGAGATCACTGCCAACAGTTCCACCAGTGAACAGGTCAGGGTCGTGCTGAAGCGCCGCATGGCGAGCGGCCGTCCCGATATCGCCGATGTGGCGCGGGAGTTGGGAATGAGCGCACGCACCCTGCAGCGACGCATCACCGAGGACGGCGCAACCTACCGGCAGCTGCTGGAGGAGGCGCGGCGGGAACTGGGCCGGGATATGCTCGCCAGATCCTCGTTCGAGATCGACGAGATCGCCTACATGCTGGGGTACCAGGATACGAGTTCATTCTACCGGGTGTTCCGGGAATGGGAGGGCATCACCCCAAGCCAGTGGCGCCAGACCCGGCAGGAAAGCGTACACTGAAGCTTCGCACAATGGCGCGATCTGCCAGTTAAGTGTCGCCATCGGTGAATGAACGCCGGGACACATCCTCCTACTTCTATGGTGCGCTCGATGGGAGCGCTGCGTGAAGTAGGAACGCTCCATGTCTCCGAAAAATTGGCTCATCACTGGAACCTCCCAGAAGGCCGTCGCCTACGCCACCGACTTCGCCAACTGACCCTGAGCCGGCTCTGGGCCAATAGGTTCGGCCGGCTACCCACCCCAAGCAACGGGAGGTGCCATCATGGCCCGCTCATCCAATTCAAGGAAGAAAGCCGCCCTCGTTACCGGCGCGTCGTCGGGCATCGGCAAGGCGACAACCCTCAAGCTGATCGACGCGGGCTACGCGGTCTACGCCGCCGCCCGTCGTGTCGAGCAGATGCAGGACCTCGCACGGGCCGGAGCAACAGTGGTCGCTCTCGATCTAACCAAAGACGAGGATATGGTAACAGCCGTCGACCGGATCGTCTCTGAGCACGGCGCGGTCGACATCCTCATCAACAACGCCGGCTACGGCTCCTACGGGGCCATTGAGGATGTCCCGGTCGATGAGGGGCGGCGGCAGTTCGAGGTCAACCTCTTTGGCTTGGCCCGGCTGACGCAGCTAGTCCTGCCGAAAATGCGAGCGAACCGATTCGGCAAGATCGTCAACATCACTTCGATCGGCGGCAAGGTCTACACCCCATTCGGCGGCTGGTATCACGCCACCAAGCACGCTCTCGAAGGCTGGTCGGACTCGCTTCGCCTCGAGGCCAAGCCGTTTGGCATAGACGTCGTAATCGTCGAGCCTGGCGGCATCAAGACCGAGTGGGGGCATATCGCTGCAGACAATCTGAAGAAGACCTCGGGAACGGGAGCCTACGCGGCGGCGGCCAACAAGGCAGCCGACGGCATGCTAGCGACCTATTCCAATTCGCGCCTCTCGGATCCGTCAGTGGTGGCGACCACGATACTCAAGGCCATTGCGGCGCCAAGGCCGAGAACACGCTACCACACCGGCTACATGGCTGGCACGGTCTTGCGGCTGCGCCGCCTCCTCAGCGATCGGATGTTCGATCGCATCATCACGACAATGGTCTGAACCATGGCGAATTCTGGATCGGAGCCGGTCCGGGCATCGCATCGAAACGGCCCGCACTTTCGCAGCCAAGGGCCACGACCTCATACTAACATCCCGCCGTCCCGAAAAACTCTCGGCGCAGATCGAGGCTCTGGGGATGAGCGGCAGGTCCCTCGTGGCCGAGCGGCTCGACCCGGCAGACGGAATAGCGGTGACCGCATCGGTGCACCGCTATGCCGGAACCGTCAAATTCCCTGCGATCGATAAACGCGACCCTGCCGGCAATGATCCAGAGGGGCGAGGGCACTGCCCTGTTGACTGGAGACGCTCCTGCCGATGCTCCCCATCCATCGCCATGACACTCAGCGGAGCCAAGGTTGGACTTCGGACAATGGCCCAAGCCCTATTCGAGCCTCTGAGACCCGGAATGTCCACATTACAATGCAGACGGTCGCCGCATTCGTGGAACCGGAAAGACCAGCGGCGCAACATCGCGCAAGCTTACCGGTCCATCCACGATTCGCCTTTAGCAGCATGGAGAGCAGAGCAGCCATAACCTTCGCCCCAACAGACGGCAGTCGCGTCCGCGAGCCAAAGACGGTCGTCAGGAACCGTCCGCTTTGGACCAAAGGCTGCCATTGATTTAGAAGCTCGCAAATGACCGAGATGGCGTCGAAAACTGCCGTCGCTGCGCTCAAGATATATCGGGCTGTAGCGTAAAATTGGTGGCTTCGTATCTCACCCGGTGGAATGCGGCGATCGGCGGCAATATCGCACCATAGCGGGCAATCGGCGGCGTATGGCGGAGGGAGTGGGATTCGAACCCACGGTGAACTTGCGCCCACGCCGGTTTTCAAGACCGGTGCCTTAAACCGCTCGGCCATCCCTCCAATGCCCGGTCGCAACTGGCCGCATTGGCGGCGGAGACCGGGGTGCTCTGCTCTAGTGTGGGGCGACAAGACATGTCAACCGCGCCGTTGAAGGCGGCAGTCCTTGCCGATGCCCAGCGTCGCCTCGGATCAGGCCTGTGAACGGGCCTGCCATAATCTCGCCCTGTTGCGGCCATAATCGATTAACATCGTGATAAGCAATTCCTGTGCACAAAGGGATTGGGGATCAAGGTGTTGCTGGCATTGGCGGGCGCTTGGCTCCGACCGGTGGCGGCGAGACTAGGGGACAATCGAAAACATGCAGACTTCGGCGCGCCCGCGTCTTCGTCGCGCTCCTGCTTTCGCACTGTGCGCCCTGTCGGCGGTGCTGCTTGCCGGCTGCACGTCCACGCCGCAACCGAAAGGGATGGTCGACAAGCGGCCACGCTCCAAGGAATATTTCGCCGAATCCGAATATGGCGTGAAGGCGAGCCCGCGCGTTGCCTTCATGCGGCGCGGCGGCGGCCGCGACCAGCTCGGCAAGCCCTATCAGGTGCGCGGCAAGTGGTATTATCCGAAGGAAGACAGGCACTACGCCAAGGTCGGCCTGGCTTCCTGGTACGGCGATGCCTTCCATGGCCGGCTGACCGCCAATGGCGAAGTCTACGACACGGCGCAACTGACGGCGGCGCATCCGACGATGCCGCTGCCGAGCTATGCCCGCGTGACCAATCTCGACACCGGCAGCTCGGTCATCGTGCGCGTCAACGATCGCGGCCCGTATCATGAGGGCCGCATCATCGACGTCTCGCAGCGTGCCGCGCAAATGCTCGACTATGACAAGGTCGGCACGGCAAGGGTGAAGGTCGAATATGTCGGCCGGGCGCCGCTCGACGGCAATGACGACCAGTATCTGATGGCCTCCTACCATCCCGGCAACAGGCGGCCCGATCCCTCCGACGGCCTGCCGACCGGCGTGATGGTCGCCATGAACGGCCCGTCGCCCAGCATGCAGACGGATGCGCCTCCGGCCGCCGTTCCGTTCCCCGGCCAGTTGACCAATTCGGGACAGGCTTTCACCGCGCAGCCAGGACTGTCGGAGCAGCCGACCGTGCAACCGGCGATGTCGGCGCAGGCGCCGGGCGCCAGCGATGTCGCCTTGCCGGATTTCGGGCCGATCGTGCCAGAGCGGCCGGGGTTGCGGCCGGAGTTCAGACTGCCGCCGAACTCGCCTTTCGCCATGGCCTCGCTGTCCTATGCGGATGAGCGCGTCAGTCGCGCCGACGTCTTTGCCGCCCTCGACGGCAGCGGCATGTCGCCGGCCGACATCCTGCAGTCGTGGAAGAAATCCAACCCCCAGGGGCAGGCGCCGGCCTCGGACTATGTCGCCGCCGGCTCCTTCGACGATGCCGCCGAGGCGAAGCGCGTGGCGGCGGCGCTCGAGCCGTTCGGCAGGACCGAGATACAGCGCACCGAGCTCGACGGCAACGACTGGTATGCGGTCAACGTCTATCCGAATGGCCATGGCAGTATCGACGACCTGCTGCAGGCGGCATGGTCGCACGGGGCGCCGGACGCGTTAGTTGTGCGAAACTGATCTGTTTCGCAGGCTCGGTTGATCCGTCGGAAAAAACCCTGCTAGCTTGGCCGGACGATTTTTTGCGCAATTCCGGACGGAAACTTGCTGCGCACTTTTCCTGGGATTGCTTGGGGGTCGAGACTTCATGCAATTGCGCTTCTTTTCGCCGTTCGCCGGTTCGTTGGGACTGGCCCTTTTGCTGCTTTGCCTTGGCCCGGCGAGCGCACAGCTTTTCGAGACCAAGGCGGCCCAGGCCTTCATGATCGATGCCGATACCGGGACGGTGCTTTTCGCCAAGGATGCGGACAAGCCTATTCCGCCGGCGTCGATGGCCAAGCTGATGACGATGGAGGTGGTCTTCAACGCCGTCAAATCGAAGCGGATCACGCTCGACGACACCTTCGTGGTCAGCGAAAACGCCTGGCGCACGGGCGGCGCGCCGTCTGGAACTTCGACCATGTTCGCCAAGCTCAAGTCCGCGGTCCGCGTCGAGGATCTGATCCAGGGCGTTACCGTGCAGGCAGCCAATGACGGTTGCATCGTGCTTGCCGAAGGCATGGCCGGCTCGGAAGCGAATTTCGCCGCGCAGATGACGGAGCGCGCCCGCGAGATCGGCCTGCAAAAGTCGACCTTCGTCAATTCGACGGGGCTGCCGGCAGACGGCCAGCAGACGACGGTGCGGGAACTGACGATGCTGGCGCTGCATATCTGGCGCGACTATCCGGAGTTCTTCCACTATTACGGGCAGCCCGACTTCACCTGGAACAAGATCTCCCAGAGGAACCGCAATCCGCTCTTGGCCATGGGCATCGATGCCGACGGCTTTGTCGCCGGGGCGAGCGAGACCGCCGGCTTTGGCATCGTCGGCACGGTCAGCCATAACGGCATTCGCGTGATCGCGGTGCTCAGCGGGCTGGCGAGCGACCGGGAACGCTCCGAAGAGGCGCGCAAGCTGCTCGACTGGGGATCGCGTTCGTTCCAGAAGACGGAGATCTTCGCCAAGGGCGAGGTTGTCGGCGAAGCCGAGGTTTTCGGGGGCGCCAAATCCGGCGTGGCCTTGAAAGCCAAGGGGCCGGTGGACATCTTCTTGCCGATAACCAACCGCGACAAGCTCACGGCCAGGATCGTTTACAATGGTCCGGTGGCAGCGCCGGTGGAGGAGGGGCAACCGGTCGGGGAGTTGCGCGTTTGGATAGGCGACACGCTCAGCCAGCAGACGCCGCTTTTCGCCGCCGAGTCGGTGAAGGTCGGCACGCTGCCGCAGCGTGCGCTTGATGCCGCCAAGGAACTGGCTGTCGGCTGGCTGCGTCAGAAACATTTGTGATCGGGCAGGCTCGTGGACCTTTTGTCGGACGGGAGCTATGACAGCGGCCAGCACGGGCGAAGGCATTCTCGATTGGCGAGCGGATTTTTCATCACCTTCGAAGGCGGCGAAGGAGCCGGCAAGTCGACGCAGATCGAGCGGCTGGCACGGCGCATGCGCGCCAAGAAGTATGAGGTTCTGGTGACGCGCGAGCCGGGCGGCTCGCCGGGCGCCGAGGCGGTGAGACATGTGCTTCTGTCCGGCGCCGCCGAACCCTTCGGCCCGAAGATGGAGGCGATCCTTTTCGCCGCCGCGCGCTCCGACCATGTCGAGCAGGTGATCCGGCCGGCGGTCGAACGCGGCACGATCGTGCTCTGCGACCGCTTCATCGATTCCTCCCGCGTCTATCAGGGCGTCACCGGCGGGCTCGACCCGGATTTCATGGAAGCGCTGGAAGCGGTCGCGATCAACGGCATGGTTCCCGACATGACGCTGATCTTCGACATCGATCCGGCCGAAGGCCTGAAACGCGCCGCCGCACGTCGCGGCGCGGGCGATAGCGCCGACCGCTTCGAGAAGGAGACTTTAGCCATCCACCAGCGCCGGCGCGAGGCTTACCTGGCGATCGCCGAGGCGGAGCCGGATCGCTGCATCGTCGTCGATGCGTCAGCCGATCCCGAAACGGTGGAAAACGTCATCACGGCGGCCGTGTTCGCGGTGCTGGAAAAGCGGATGCCGGTGCAAAGGAAGCAGACGGCGCCGGCATGATCTTCGAACGCATCGCCCCCGAACAGCATGACACGCTGGACGGCGTTCCCGAGCCGTCGGAGACGCCGCGCCTTGTCGGCCATGCGCAGGCAGCAGGCATGCTTGCGGCAGCCTACCGCGCCGGCAAGCTGCCGCATGCGTTGATCCTGGCCGGGCCGCACGGTATCGGCAAGGCAACGCTTGCCTTCCATCTGGCGCATCATCTTCTCAAGCATCCGGATTTTGCCGCAGCGCCAGAAGCGCTGGCGGTTCCCGATCCGGCGTCGTCGCTGTTTCGCCAGATCGCCACCGGTGCGCATCCTTCGGTTCTGCATCTGACGCGTCCGGCCAACGACAAGACCAAGAGCTTCAAGACGGTGCTCACCGTCGACGAGATCCGCAAGGTCAGCCGCTTCCTGTCGATGACCTCGCATGACGGCAGCTACCGCGTCGTCATCGTCGATCCGGCCGACGACATGAACACCAATGCCGCCAATGCCTTGCTCAAGAATCTCGAGGAGCCGCCGGCGCGCACCCTGTTCATCCTGATCGTGCATGCGCCGGGCAGCCTTTTGCCGACGATCCGGTCGCGCTGCCAGATGGTGAGGCTGACGCCGCTTGCGCCGGACGAGCTGATGGCGGTGCTGGAAAATGTCGAGCCGCCACCGCCGGACGACCCGGCGGCGCGCGCGGCGCTGGCCGAGCGGGCAGGGGGCAGCGCCCGCAACGCGATCCTGCTGACCCAATATGGCGGGCTGGAGATCGCCGGCGCGCTCGATGCCCTGGTGGCGGCGCAGAAGCCCGACATTGCCGGCGCCCACCGCCTCGCCGAGGCCGTGGCCGGGCGCGACCAGGCGATCCAGTTCGATATCTTCAACCGCCGCGCGCTCGACCTTCTGTCGGCGGCGGCCAGCGAAGCGGCTTTGGCCGGCGACCTCGCCAGGGCCAAAACGCTGTCCGAGGCTTGGCACGAGGCCCTGAACACGATATCTGAGGCCGAGACCTACAATCTCGACAAGAAGCAGCACGCCCTGACCATGATCGACCGCCTGAATTCTGTGATGCGAATGTGACGGTTTGTTTTGATGCATGCCGTTGCCCAAAACCGGGGCCACTTTTGGGCGGCATGCATCGGCCTCGGGATGGCAATCGCCATGCCGATAGTTTATCCACCGCCACAACTCACATTCAGACATTCATGACGGTTCATTCATGTCACGCGACACATTCTACATCACAACCGCGATCTCCTACCCGAACGGCAAGCCGCATATCGGCCATGCCTACGAACTGATCGCCACCGACGCGCTTGCCCGCTTCCAGCGGCTCGACGGCAAGGACGTCTACTTCCTGACCGGCACTGACGAGCACGGTATCAAGATGCTGCAGACGGCGCGGAAGGAAGGTGTTTCGCCGCGCGAGCTCGCCGACCGCAACGCAGCCGAGTTCAAGCGCATGGCGAGCGCGCTCAACGCCTCGAACGACGATTTCATCCGCACTACCGAAGAGCGGCACTACGCCTCCTCGCAGGCGATCTGGAAGGCGATGGCCGCCAATGGCGACATCTACAAGGGCGGCTATGCCGGCTGGTATTCGGTGCGTGACGAAGCCTATTACGGCGAGGAAGAGACCGAGGTCCGCGACGACAACGTGCGCTACGGGCCGCAGGGAACGCCCGTCGAGTGGGTCGAGGAAGAGAGCTATTTCTTCCGGCTGTCGGCCTATCAGGACAAGCTGATCGCGCTTTACGAAAACCAGCCCGATTTCATCGGCCCGGCCGAGCGCCGCAACGAGGTGATGAGGTTCGTCAAGTCGGGCCTGAAGGACCTGTCGATCTCGCGCACCACCTTCGACTGGGGCGTGCCGGTGCCTGGCGACGAGAAGCACGTGATGTATGTGTGGGTCGACGCCTTGACCAACTACATCACCGGTGTCGGTTATCCCGATGAAAATGCTGAGAAATGGCGTTTTTGGCCAGCCGATGCGCATATCATCGGCAAGGACATCGTGCGCTTTCACGCCATCTACTGGCCGGCCTTCCTGATGTCGGCGGGAATCCCGCTGCCGAAGCGTGTCTTCGGTCACGGCTTCCTGTTCAACCGGGGCGAGAAGATGTCGAAGTCGGTCGGCAACGTCATCGACCCGTTCACCATGGCCGAGCATTACGGTGTCGACCAAGTGCGCTATTTCTTCTTGCGCGAGGTGCCGTTCGGTCAGGACGGCAACTACAGCCACGAAGCGATCGTCAACCGCACCAACGCCGATCTCGCCAACGGGCTCGGCAATCTGGCACAGCGCTCGCTGTCGATGATCGCCAAGAACTGCGGCGGCGCGGTGCCGAGGCGCGGCGAGTTGGCCGAAGCCGACCGGGCGATCCTCGACCAGGCGGTTGAGGCGCTTGTCGTCGCGCGCAGGGCGATGGCGGAGCAGGGCATCCATCTGGCGCTGGCGGCGATCTTCGGCGTGGTGGCCGAAGCCGACCGCTATTTCGCGTCCCAGGAGCCCTGGGCGTTGCGAAAGACAGATCCTGAGCGCATGGAGACGGTGCTGTGGACGACGGCCGAGGTCGTGCGGCGGGTGACGGTGCTCTGCCAGCCCTTCATTCCGGGGTCGGCGGCGAAGCTGCTCGAGCTCCTGGCCGTGCCGGCGGACAAACGCAACTTCAAGCATGTCCATGCGGAGCATGCGCTTGTGCCCGGCGCCGCCTTGCCGGCACCCGAGGGCGTGTTTCCACGTTACGTCGAGCAGGACACCAAAGCGTGATGCTTGTCGACAGCCATTGCCATCTCGACTTTCCGGACTTCGCCGAGGAGCGGGGGACAATAGTCGCCCGTGCCCTGGCGGCGGGGGTCGGCCGCATGGTGACGATCTCGACGCGAGTGAGGCGCTTTCACCAAATTCTTGAAATCGCTGAAGCCTTCAATGAAGTTTATTGCTCGGTCGGCACCCATCCGCATCAGGCGGCGGAAGAGCTCGATGTCACCGCCGACGAGCTGGTGCGGCTTTCCAGCCATCCCAAGGTGGTGGCGATCGGCGAAGCCGGGCTCGACTATTTCTACGACCGTGCGCCGCGCGAGGCGCAAGCGCAAGGCTTCCGCACCCATATCGCCGCCGCGCGCCGGACCGGCCTGCCGCTGGTCATCCATTCGCGAGACGCCGACGACGACATGGCGGCGGTCCTCGAGGACGAAACAGGGAAGGGCGCTTTCCCCTTCATTCTGCATTGTTTTTCGTCCGGGCGCAGGCTGGCGGAAGTCGGCGTGACGTTGGGCGGTTATGTCTCCTTCTCGGGCATCCTGACCTTCAAGAACTCGGCCGAGTTGCGCGCCATCGCCGCGGACGTCCCGCGCGATCGGCTCCTGGTCGAGACCGACGCGCCCTACCTTGCGCCAATCCCGCACCGGGGAAAACGCAACGAGCCCGCCTATGTGGCGAACACGGCGAAGGTGCTGGCCGAAACCATCGGCGTCAGCGAGGCGGAGATCGCCGACATCACCACCGAGAACGTCTTCAGGCTGTTCACCAAGATGC
This sequence comes from Mesorhizobium sp. WSM4906, assembly GCF_029674625.1. Taxonomy (NCBI): domain Bacteria; kingdom Pseudomonadati; phylum Pseudomonadota; class Alphaproteobacteria; order Hyphomicrobiales; family Phyllobacteriaceae; genus Mesorhizobium; species Mesorhizobium sp. WSM4906. The sequence continues at coordinate 4,440,648 of NZ_CP121355.1, read as the reverse complement.
CGCGTCCGGACATGGCGGCCGGTTGAGACATGAGCGACCGGCTGCGCCTCACCATTCTCGGCTGCGGCTCGTCGCCCGGTACGCCGCGCATCACCGGTGACTGGGGCAATTGCGACCCCAAGAATCCGAGGAACCGGCGCATGCGCACGGCCGCCCTGGTCGAGCGGATCGCTGCCAATGGCGGACGCACCACGGTCGTCATCGACACCGGACCGGATTTCCGCGAGCAGATGCTGCTGGCCTCGGTCAGGCGTATCGACGCCGTTGTCTATACCCATCCGCATGCCGACCACATCCACGGCATCGACGACCTGCGCGGCTATGTGCACGAGCAGCGGCACCGCATCGACATTCATGCCGACGAGCCGACGATGGGACGGCTGCGGCAGGCGTTCGGCTATTGCTTCGAGACGCCGCCCGGCAGCTCGTATCCGCCGATCGTGAAGCCGCATCTCATCGACCATGCCAGGCCGGTCGTGGTCGAAGGCGAGGGGGGTCCCCTCGCCCTTGAGCCGCTGCCGCAGATCCATGGCGACATCATCTCATTGGGCTTCCGAATCGGCGGGCTAGCCTATTGCCCGGATATCAGCGACTTCCCGACTGCCACTGCGGAACGGCTGCAAGGCCTTGACGTGCTGGTGATCGACGCGCTGCAGTACAACACGCATCCGAGCCATCTGTCGCTTGGCCAAGCATTGGGCTGGATCGAGAAGCTGGCTCCGAAGAGCGCCGTCTTGACGCATATGCATGTTCCGCTGGATTACGCCACGGTGATGGTCGAGACACCAGAGCATGTGGTACCGGCCTATGACGGCATGACGATAGAAATCGCTTACGAGTCAGAACGATAGAGATGTTTTCTCACATGGCTGCTGATGACTCGCGGGTCTGGACGCGCGCCCCGCTTGGCTGACAAACGGCGTCATGGCTCCCGGCCATTCTTGATGGAGACGGATTGCACATCGACCACGATGGTCGCCGTCTCCTCAGGGCACCGCACGCGTTTCTGTGCGAGCGCGAAATCGGAGCAATTCCCGGTTCCGGCTCGATGCGATAGTTCCATAATCTATCTTATGCGACTTATTCGGGTGTGTTCGCGGAAGGCTGTGAGCATCCGGCACCGGAACCGCAATCAGGCTTGAATCAGGCCCTTTGCCGCCAAGGTTGTCCGCGTGGCCGCCAGCTCTCGCGGCCAGATCACTAGCCATCCAGGTGGCTGCGGACTTACACAGCGATTTCGGGATGGCAGCGAACCGATGAAGCAACTAGCCTGCCCGAGCCGCTGTCGCGCTGGGAACCCCGATTCAGGACCATCGAAGAATGACCGCCTCATCTACCTTTCTCGGCTTTCCCGACCACCTCGCCGATGGCCGCGTGCCCCGTGCGGTGATCTTCGGAGCCGGTCACGGCAGCACCTATCCCGGCAAGGATAGCAGCGGCTACGGCCTTGCCGCCGAAGCCATCCGCGCCGCGAGCCAGGACGACGCCCCTCTCCTCGAACACTGGGATTTCGATCTCGGCGGTCCGCTGTTCGACGGCAAGCCGGCCTGCTGCGTCGACGCCGGCGACATCTTGACCGCCATGCATGACAATGTCGGCAACCGTGCCCGGATCGAGGCGAAGACGCGCGAGATCCTGGCATTGCCGGCCGTGCCGATCCTGCTTGGCGGCGACGATTCCGTGGTCATCCCGTTCCTTGGTGGCTTTGCCGATCACGGGCCGGTCTGGATCCTGCAGATCGACGCCCATATCGACTGGCGCGACGAGGTGCATGGCGAGCGCTACGGCTATTCGAGCCCGATGCGCCGGGCGAGCGAGATGACCCATGTCGCCGGCATGGTGCAGGTCGGCCTGCGCAGCGTCGGCAGCGCACGCCTCGGCGAAATCGAAGCGGCGCGGCGCTATGGCAGCCGCTTCGTGACAGCCCGCGAGATACACGCCGAGGGCGTCGAGGCGGCTCTTCGCCATATACCGGAAGGCGCGCGGGTCGTCGTTACCCTCGACTGCGACGGCCTCGATCCCTCCGTCATGCCCGGCGTTGCGGCGCGAACGCCCGGCGGCCTCACCTACACGCAGGCGATCGACCTGATCTCGGGCCTCGGCAAACGGGCCAGCATCGCGGGATTCGACCTTGTCGAGCTCTATTCTCCCGCTGACATCGACGGCCTGTCGGCGCTGACAGCCGCACGGCTTCTCGTCAACGTGATCGGCGCCGTCGTCCGGCAGGTTTGAAAACGAGCCTGATATGACGGCCACAGGGTTTCCTATTGTGGCCGTCTGGACGGCCGCATCGAGATGCAGGGGCAACCTCCCTGCCCTATACGGCAAGCGCAACGATGGTCCTTGTGGCATTCGCCTCTATCGTTGCCAGAAGGGCAGCTTGGCGATCTCTTCTTCGACCTGCCGTCGCGTCAAACCGATGTCGTCGATCAGATGCGGATTGTCCCTCGATATGCGCTTGAGTTCCCAGCGGAAGTGCGTCTGTTCGCGCCAACTCGCGATGGCGCTTCGCAGGGTCGCCAGGCTGTAGCGCCGAGACGACGCGTCCGACCTCGCGGCCGTGCGCGTGCACACTGCCTGATGCGGCGCCGAGGCAAAAATATCGTTCATGGCAACCTCCTGATGGTTGAGTGCCCGGAGGCCTTCGACCTGAAAGAGGTTGAATTCTGCAGGATGCGAAGCGCGTCGTAATTAAGCCCGTCCAAATAGTTCTCAAAACTTCCAAATCGGCTATAGATGCGGCGCATGCAGGGATCGCGCTTTGCCTTTGGTCCGTACGTATTTGATTCAGCCGCGGGAACGCTTCAGCGGAACGATGTTCCCGTCTCCGCGGGCTATCGCGGGATAAAACTGCTTGCCGCGTTCGTCGAACGCCCCGGCGAAATCCTGACCAAGACCGAGCTGATGGATGCAGCTTGGCAGGGCACGGCCGTCGAGGAAGGCAACCTCACCGTCCAGATCGCGCAGCTCAGGAAATTGCTTGGTCCGGCAGCAGACGGCGGCGAATGGATCGCCACGGTTCCGCGCGTCGGCTACCGCTTCACGGGGGCCATCGAACAGCTCGGCGGCGCGGTGCGAAAGCCCTTGCCGCTGCCCGACAAGCCATCGATAGCCGTGCTGCCCTTCGTCAATCTCAGCAACGATCCCGAGCAGGATTCCTTCGCGGACGGGCTGGCGGAAGACCTCACCACCGACCTCTCCAGGATTTCCGGTCTTTTCGTCATCGCCCGCAATTCTGCCTTTGCCTACAAGGGAAAGGCGATGGACGTGCGCGATATCGCACGGGAACTTGGCGTGCGCTACCTGCTCGAAGGCAGCGCAAGACGGGCGGCCGGGCGCGTGCGCATCAATGCCCAGCTGGTCGATGCGGTAAGCGGCGAACATCTGTGGGCAGAACGCTTCGATCGCAGCCTGGAAGATATCTTCACCGTCCAGGACGAAGTGACAGCCAAGATCGTGGAGGCATTGCTCGGCAGGCTGCGCGCGCCGCCGCCGCGCAACCGGCCCAAAAATCTCGAAGCCTATGATCTGTGCGTGCGGGCGCGAAAACTGATCGACGATTCGCCGCAGACGGCGCGGGAAGCGCATCTGATGCTGACGCGCGCGGTTTCGCTCGATCCGGACTATGCCGAGGCCTACCGCTGGCTTGCCATGAACCACTGGATGGGATGGGTGCACTGGGGCCAGCCTATCGAGCCCGCGCGCAGCATCGCTCTGGAGCTGGCGCACAAAGCCGTGACGATCGACCCCAACGATGCCGGCTGCCGCTGGGTGCTCGCCAACCTGCTGGCCTATGAGCGCCGCTTCGACGAGGCGGACGCGGAGTTCGCCAGAGCGATCGAGCTAGACCCGAACGAAGCCGACACCTGGGCGACAATGTCCGACATCGAGGTGCTGGCCGGGCGGGTCAACGAAAGCCTAGAGCACATTCGCAAGGCGTTCCGGCTGAACCCGTTTCCGCCAAGCTGGTACTATCTGACGCTCGGCCAGGCGCAATATGCCGCCGGCGACTACGAAGGCGCCGTCGAGACGCTGCGCAGGGACGAAACGTACCGGACCAGCTCACGCCGTTTCCTGGCGGCAAGCCTTGCGCAACTCGGCCGGCTCGACGAGGCGCGCGCGGAGGTCGACCTGTTCCTCGTCAGCAATCCGCATTTCAGTACCGGCTACTGGGTTGCAACGGAACCGTTCCGCGACGACGCAACGCTCGCCCATTTCGTCGATGGCTTCCGCAAGGCCGGTCTTCCGGAGTGAAGGCCGGCCAAACGGTGCGGCCTATTCCTCGACGCGGCTTTTGGCCTCACGATCGCGCTCGTACCGTTTCGTAACCGGAAAGGGCGGCAGCCACGACTCTCGACGGATGATCCAGCTTTCATAAGTCGGCGTGAGCTGGTCTGGAGCGTCCAGTGAGCCGAGATGCACTTCGATCTCGTCCGCGGTGCGGGCGAAGACGGACGAGCCGCAGCGCGGGCAGAAGAACCGACCGGCATAGTCGCGCGTCTCGCCCTCGATCGTCACCGCGTCCTGAGGGAAGATCGCCGCGGCATAAAAAAGCGCGCCGTGATGCTTGCGGCAGTCGAGACAGTGACAGATGCCGACCCGATACGGCCGACCCGACGCCACGATCCGGACGTTGCCGCACAGGCAGCCGCCCGTGAACCGATCCATGTTGCGTCTCCTTCAAATCAGTCGGTCGGAACGTCTACAACGAACCGCGTCGAGAATTCGACTTCACCCGCCAAATTGCCCGAGCCCTGCCCTACGAGCTTTCGCTCGGCGCCATCTCGCTTGCGTGCAGCACGAACCGAATTGCATAACTTACGCCATGGCAGTCGGAATCTCCGAGCGGATCTCCGCTTTCGTCGAAGCCCTTCCGTTGAAACCGGGACTGCGGGTCCTGGAGATCGGATGCGGCCCCGGCGTTGCCGCTCGCGCTGTCGCTGGCCGTATCGGCGACGGCTTCATTCTGGCTATCGATCGCTCGGAAAAGGCAATTCGATTGGCGCGCGCGGGATCGGCAGATGGGATCGCTTCGGGCCGCCTTGATTTCAGGCAGGCAGCGATCGAGGACTTCACATTGCTGCCAGGCGACACCCTCTTCGATATCGCCTTTGCCATGCGGGTCGGCGCGCTCGACGGGCGTCACCCCGAGACTGGCTGGGCGGCGCTGACCCGCATCAAGGCGGCCCTGAAGCCGCATGGCCGGCTCTTCATCGACGGCGGCGATCCATTGAAGGAGATCGATTTGTCCGTAGCGCCCTAGAAAAACCCGTCGAGAAACGCCGCCGTCTCATCCGAGATGCCGACAATCTTGTTCGTCGCCTGGCGGTAGAATTTGAAGTTCAGCTCGGTCTCGGGCCGACCGTCCTTCCAGTCCTTGAACCGCTTGAGCTCGTCTCGGCCCAATCGCCGCGCAGCCGATGCGGTGTGCCGGACCGAAATGCTGACGCGCGGCGTCTGGCGTTCGAGGTCGGGCCTTCGGGGGATGGCTTCGGAGAGTGTAACGACGCCGCGCGCGATAAGCCCCTGCCCGCCTTCGTTCTCGCTGGCGAACACGAAGATCGTGTCGCCTTCGGCGACATGCTTGCCGCCATACATGGTCTTCTGGGCGGCGAATGAGAACGTCTCCGCGCGCGGGTCCTTGACCTCGGCCTTGATCGCGAAGGCCATGCCTTACGGTTCCCGGCCGAGGACGATCTCGTAGGTCAGCCTGCGTTTCGCACCTGGCTCGATCAGCATCACGCCCGGCTTGTCGGCGAATTCGCCGTCGAAATCGATCGGACTTGCGAGGCCGTGCCAGGGCTCGATGCACAGGAACGGCGCGCCGCCGGGCTTGGACCAGATGCCCAGCTCGTTGAACCCCCGCCACGACATTTCGATCGCCGGCCCCCGCTCGGCGGCGTAACGCACGCTCGTGCTGGCCGGCCGGTCCAGAATGACGGCGTCGTCATCGAACAGCCGCTCGGAAAGCGCCAGCGCCTTGCCTTCGATGGGCGTTGGCTGCGGCGTCGGGAGCAAAAGCCCGTCTTTCAGGCGGCGGATCGGCGCGAGCTCATTGTCGGCAAAGGTCAGCCGATAGGCTTCCTTGGGCAGTTCCGGCAGCAGCGGCCAGTTGAAGGCCGGGTGAGCGCCGATCGAGGCCGGTAGCGGTTCGTCGCCTGTGTTTGTGATCTCGAACGTCACACCGAGCCGGCGGGGCGCGAGGCTGTAGCCTATCGCCAGCCGAAAGGCGAATGGGTAGTGGGCGCGGGTTTCAGCATCGTCAGTCAGGACCAGCGTGCAGGAGGCGGGCCCCTGCTCCGCCCAGGCAAAGCGCTTGTCGCGAGCAAAACCGTGCTGCATCATCGGATAGTTCTGGCCGCGATGGCGCAGTTGATCGCCCTTCAATCGGCCGACGATCGGAAACAGGACCGGAGAATGGCGCCGCCAGGCAGGGCCTGCCTGCCACAAGAACTCCGTGCCGTCGGCATCGCGCAGGGAAACCAATTCCGCGCCCTGCCCGACGATGGTTGCCGAGATGCCGTCACCGCGAAGCGTCAGGCTGTCCTGTTCCATGCGACCTCGCGGCTGGCTCGTGTGCGGCTTGCAGGCTAGCAAAAGGCCCTGCGCGAACTCAAGAGCAAGCGGGTGGCGCCGCGTCTAACGGAAGGGCGATGGCGGTGCCCCAAAAAGAAGTTGTGGCCGGGGGGAACCTCCGGCCACAGCTTTGTTCGAATGTTACCTGCTACGGTTCGGACTACTCACGCTCGCCGGTGAAATTCAGCAGCAGCTGGAAGATGTTGATGAAGTTCAGATAGAGCGAGAAGGCGCCGAAGAGGGCGAGCTTCTGCTGCGATTCCGCGTCGAAATTCTCGGCATACTGCTCCTTGATCGTCTGTGTGTCCCAGGCGGTCAGACCGATGAAGACGGCGATGCCGATCACCGAGATGGCGAACTGCAGCGCAGTCGAGCCGAGGAACAGGTTGACGAGGCTCGCGATCACCACGCCGATCAGGCCCATGATCAGGAAGGACGAGAACTGCGTCAGGTCGCGCCTGGTCGTGTAGCCATAGAGGCTGGTGGCGCCGAACATCGTCGCGGCGATGAAGAAGGTGCGCGCGATGCTGGTGCCGGTGAAGACCAGGAACACCGAGGCGAGCGACAGGCCCATCACGGCGCAGAAGGCCCAGAACATCGCCTGCGCGCCAGCCGCCGACATCGTCTGCATCTTGAACGAGAAGATCATGACGAAGGCGAGCGGCGCCAGCATCACCACCCATTTCAGCGGGCTGGAGAAGATCGGCACGTAGAGCGCCGGCGTCGAGGCCACGGCGAAAGCGACGAGGCCGGTGACGACGAGGCCAAGGCCCATATAGTTGTAGACGCGCAGCATGTGGCGGCGCAGGCCCTCGTCATAGACAGCACCGGCCTGGACGCCGGTGCCCATTCGATAGCCGAGATTAGGGCTGTTCATTCGGGTTCTCCTTGGTTGGATCGGCTGTGGGTTCAGTAGAGCGTCCGGGCCAGCCTTTCGGCGGCGCGATCGAGATCGCCCGCATCGCCGCGTCCGACGACGGCGTATGCGACCTCGCCGATCTGGAAATAGGCGGACGAGATATCGCCCGAGGGCGCGACGGTCGGCTTCACCACGTCGAAGGTGCCGGGCCTGATCGCGAACAGCGACACCAACCCGAGGTCCTTCGTTTCGAGTGCCACCTCGACGCTAGGTCCGAACCGCGACGGATAGATTTGCACGTCGCGGATCCTCCAACCATCAGGCAATGACGGCATGACGATCGCGGTCGCGGCGCGGATTTCGTCGGCATTGTAGCTCGGCGCTTCCGCCTGCGACGGCATCGTCTCGCGCACCAGCGTCGTCCGGTGCGCGCTCACCGCATCTTCGACATAGGCGGGTGGCTGCGTCGAGGCGACGACCTTGGTGACGGCGATCGGCCCGAAGACGCTATTCGCGAGCCACCCTGCCGCCACCAGCACAGCCGCCGCCGCGGCCCGCTGCAGCACGGAAAAGACGCGACCCCTGGCAAGCGCCCTCTCCAGCCGCCGCGCCGCTTCGGTCGTCGCTGGGCGTGCGGTTGCGCCTGGCCCGGCCAGCGCGACACGCAGTTCGTCGCGCGTTCTGAGATCGGACATCACGCGCGCTGCCACTACCGGGCGTGCTGAAAGAAAGGCTTCCACCTCGATGCGGCGGGCGACGTCGAGCTGATCGTCGATATAGGCGTCGAGATCGGCATCGGTCACGGGATCGACGATAGCGGTCATGACTCACCCCCAACGATCCTCAAATGGTTTTTGCCGCGCGCCGAAGCGCTGTCTTCCATTTCGCGCAGAGCCGCACGAGCACGGCCGATCCGCGACATCAGGGTTCCAAGCGGCACGCCGCTAACCTCGGCGGCCTCTGCGTAGCTCAGCCCTTCGATGGCCACGAGATGCAGGGCTGAGCGCTGCTCTTCTGGCAAAGCCAGGAAGGCGTCCCTCACCTGCGAAAGGCGCACCGAATGGTCCTGGGGCGCGGCCACGCTTTGATCGGCGAGACGGCCGGCCTGCTCGATGCGCGCTGCTTCCGACCGGCGCGCGCGCATGCGGTCGATGAAGATGTTGTGCACGATCGCGAGCAGCCAGGCGCGCAGGTTGCCGCCGGAACGGAAAGTGCCGCGCCGCTCATAGGCGCGCACCAGCGCGTCGTGGACCAGATCCTCGGCATCGGCGCTGTCGCGCGTCAGAGAGCGCGCATAGCGCCGCAGCGAGCCCAACTGCCCGACAATATCGAAGCGTGCCATCGACGGTTTCATGCCCCTGTTTACGGAGCATGTGGGGATTTTAATCCCTGCTCGCCGTTTCTTTTGCGATCCGACGGGCTGGCCTGCCCAAGCGAGCGGGCATCCGAGGAAACCGCTGGCGCGATACGCTCGATTTGCGTATCAATCCGCCGCCATTGGAGCCTGATCGATGTTCGAAACCTTGCAGCCCGCGCCCGCCGACAAGATCCTTGCCTTGATCGGCCTCTATCGCGCCGATACGCGCCCTGGCAAAGTCGACCTTGGCGTCGGCGTCTATAGGGACCGCGACGGCAGGACGCCAGTGATGCACGCCGTGCGCGAGGCCGAGAAGCGGTTGCTCGCGAGCCAGGACACCAAAACCTATCTCGGCCTTGCCGGCGATACCGGCTTCAACGCCGCGATGATCAAGCTTGCCTTCGGCGACAAAGCCGACCTTTCACGCATCCGCGCCGCGCAGGCGCCGGGCGGGTCAGGCGCGCTCCGGCTGGTGGCCGAGCTTCTGCAGCGGACCCGTCCCGGCGCGACGGTGTGGCTCTCCGACCCGACGTGGCCGAACCACCTGCCGGTGATGCGTGCGGCCGGCCTGCAGGTGCGCGACTATCCCTATTTCGACGCCGCTTCCGGCGCCGTCCGCTTCGACGAGATGCTGGCGGCGCTCGAGACGGCCAACAGCGGCGATGTCGTGCTGCTGCACGGCTGCTGCCACAACCCGACCGGCGCCAACCTCGATGCCGCCCAGTGGGCCAAGGTCGCCGACGTCCTGCTGGAGCGCGGCCTGCTGCCCTTCGTCGACATCGCTTATCAGGGCTTTGGCGAGGGCCTCGATGCCGATGCAGCCGGGCTGCGGCTGCTTGCCGGCAAGGTTCCAGAGATGGTGGTCGCCTCGAGCTGCTCGAAGAACTTTGCCGTCTACCGCGACCGCGTCGGCGCCGCGATGATCATGGCCAAGGACGGCGCGCAGGCGGACGTGGCGATGAGCCAGATACTGGCGGCGGCGCGCGCGCTCTATTCGATGCCGCCGGACCATGGCGCGGCAGCGGTGCGCATGGTGCTCGAAGACGCCGCCCTGAGGAAGGATTGGGAGACGGAACTCGAGGAGATGCGGCTGCGCATGCTGAGACTTCGCGTCGCCTTCGCCGAGGCGTTGCGCCGGCAGTCCAATTCCGACCGCTTCGATTTCGTCGCCAGCCATCGCGGCATGTTTTCCCGCCTCGGGCTGACGGAAGCCCAAGTCGAGCGCCTGCGCGCCGAGCATGCCGTCTACATGGTGGGCGACAGCCGCATCAACGTGGCCGGCCTGCCGGAAGACGGCATGGATGACCTCGCCAAGGCGATCGTCTCGGTGCTCGACTGAGAGCCGCGCGGCTGTGGACAATAGGCTTTTGCCAGCCGGCGGGATTGGTCGCCCGCCGCCGCGCGCGCTAGGGTTTGTCGCATGAAACCCTCGAAAGACATTTCCCGGCTGATCGAGATCATGGCGGCGCTGAGAGCGCCAAAGACCGGCTGCCCGTGGGACATCGAGCAGAATTTCTCCACCATAGCGCCCTACACGATCGAGGAAGCCTATGAAGTTGCCGACGCCATCGCGCGGGGCGATTTGGACGATCTGCGCGAGGAACTGGGCGACCTTCTGCTGCAGGTCGTCTACCATGCGCAGATGGCGCAAGAGGCCGGCGAATTCGCCTTCGGCGACGTCGTCGAGGCCATCACCACCAAGATGATCCGCCGCCACCCGCATGTCTTCGGCGACGAGAAGGCGCGCAGCGCCGGCATGGCCAAGGGCATGTGGGAGAAGATCAAGGCGGCGGAGAAGGCCGACAAGCGCAATGCCCGCATCGCGCGCGGCCTCGATCCGGAAGATCACGGCAAGGGCTATCTCGACAGCGTGCCGGTTGCGCTCCCTGCCCTAACCCGCGCCCTGAAGCTGCAGGAGAAGGCCGCTCGCGTCGGCTTCGACTGGAGCGAGGCAGCTCCCATCCTCGACAAGATAGAGGAAGAGATCGGCGAATTGCGCGAGGCGCTTGCCAAGGGCGACGCTGCGCCGATCAGGGACGAGTTCGGCGACATGCTGTTTGCCATCGTCAATCTCGGTCGTCATCTCAAGCTCGATCCCGAAGCCTCGCTCGGCGGCACCAATGAGAAATTCCGCTCGCGCTTCCATTATGTGGAGCAGGCTCTGGAGGCTTCCGGTCGTTCGCTGGAGAAAGCGACGCTGGACGAGATGGAAGCGCTTTGGCAGCAGGCCAAAAGCGAAAGATAAGTTTACGCAATTCCGGACGGAAAACCGCTACACACTTTTCCCGCAATTGCTCGTCGTCAGCCGCTGTTCTTGCGGTGCAGCCTGCTCTCGATTTCCTGCCTTGCGCTATGCGTCGCCGTCAGCGAGATGGTGACGCTGCCGTCCTCATTGTCGCTTCGTGAAACGACGTCGCCGTTGCGGTAGAGCCAGTCGACCTGGCCGAGCTCAGAGGGGCTCAACGTCACCGTCATGGTTTCCAACTCGCCCGACACCCTGGTCTCGATGAGCGCCTTCAGCGCGTCGATCCCCTCGCCGGTCGCTGCCGATATCGCGATCGGCGGCGCCTTGCCGCCGGCGCTCTCGGCCAGCAGACGCTCGCGATTGCCTTCGTCGAGCAGGTCGATCTTGTTCCACACCTCGATCACGCGGCTGGTGTCGGCGGCATCGACGCCGAGATCGCCGAGAATGCGCTCGACGTCCTCGGCCTGGGCGGCAGTGTCGGGGTCGGAAATGTCGCGCAGATGCAGCACCAGGTCGGCCTCGACGACCTCTTCCAGCGTCGCCCGGAAGGCCGCGACCAGATGCGTCGGCAGGTCCGAGATGAAGCCGACCGTATCCGACAGGATGATCGGCGTGCCGTGCGGCAGCCGTACGCGGCGCAATGTCGGATCGAGCGTGGCGAACAGCATGTCCTCGGCCAGCACCCCTGCGCCGGTCAGCCGGTTGAACAGCGTCGACTTCCCGGCATTGGTGTAGCCGACGATCGCCACAACCGGAAATGGCACTTTCTTGCGCTTGGCGCGATGGAGGTCGCGCGTGCGCCGAACCGTTTCCAGCTCGTGCTTCAGCTTGGTGATCTTGTCCTGCAGGATGCGCCGGTCCGACTCGATCTGCGTTTCGCCGGGACCGCCGAGGAAACCCGCGCCGCCGCGCTGCCGCTCGAGGTGGGTCCAGCTGCGTACCAGCCGGCCCTTCTGGTAGTTGAGATGCGCCAACTCGACCTGGAGGGTGCCTTCCTTGGTCCTGGCACGCTCGCCGAAGATCTCGAGAATCAGGCCGGTGCGGTCGAGCACCTTGGCGTTCAGCTCCTTCTCGAGATTGCGCTGCTGCACCGGCGTCAGCGGATGGTCGACGATGACCAGCTCCGCCTTGCGCTCCTTCACGATGTCGGCGAACTCCGCCACCTTGCCGCTGCCGAGCAGCGTTGCCGGGCGCGGATCGGCGACCGTCACCACCGCCGTGTGGACCGGATTGAGATCGATGGCGCTGGCGAGCCCGACCGCCTCGTCGTGGCGGGCGTCCGCCGAGCGACTCAGACGCGGACGGCTCGAATCGTCGTCGCCGCGCGGCTGGCGCGTAAGCACCGGCACAATGACAACCGCTCGGGTCGGATCTTTGGCTTCCGGCCCGAGCTGATGTCCTTGTTTCCCGCGAACGCTGCGGTCCGCGTCCTTCTCACGTGCCAATCAGGCGCCCTGGCTTTCCTCGCCATCGAACATCTGAACCGGCTGGCTCGGCATGATCGTGGAAATGGCGTGCTTGTAGACGAGCTGGGAATGCCCGTCGCGCCGCAACAACACACAGAAATTGTCGAACGAAGTGACGACGCCGGTCAGCTTCACACCGTTGATGAGGAAGATGGTAAGTGGATTTTTGCTCTTGCGAACTGAATTCAGGAACAGGTCCTGAAGGTTTTGCGATCGTTCCGCCATTGTTTTTGTCTTTCGCCGATCCCCTTCGGTCTGCGGGCCAATGCGCCAAATTACGCGGCAACTGTCAAGCGCGCAAACCCCCTCTTGCCGCCTAAACGACAAGCAGAACGAGATAGTTGAGGTTCATTCCACCTTTGCGGTTATCAGGCTGGACTTTTTTCCGCAATGTCAAAAAAAGCCTGCCGCAACGAAAGTGTCATGGAACCGGGGTGGCCGTTTGCGATCGGCGCGCCGTCGATTTCGACCACCGGCATGGCGATCGTGGTCGCGGAACTGATGAAAGCCTCGCGCGCCGCCTTGGCCTCGGCGACCGAAAAACCGCGTTCCTCGATCTTCAAACCGAGCTTGGCGGCGACGTCGAACAGCGTCGTGCGCGTGATGCCGCGCAGGATGCCGTGCTCGGCCGGCCGCGTCACCAGAACGCCGTCCCTGGTGATGATCCATGCGTTGGACGAACCACCTTCCTTGACGGTGCCGTCCGCGTCGACGAACCAAGCCTCCTGGGCGCCGGCCTCCTTGGCCTTCTGCTTGGCGAGCACATTGGGCAAGAGGCCGGTGCTCTTGATGTCGACGCGGTCCCAGCGATTCTCGGGCACGGTGATGACCTTGATGCCGGTCTCCACCCGCTTGGCCGCCGCGGCGGGATCGGCCTTTCTGGCGGTTATCACCAGCGACGACTTGGTGTCGGCCGATGGGAAAAAGAATTCTCGGCTGGCGACGCCGCGCGTCACCTGGACATAGACCAGGCCGGTGGCGACGCGGTTGCGGCGCACGACCTCGCGCAGCAGCATCGGCAGCACGCCCTCCGAGACGGGCCAGGCGATCGACAATTCCTTCAACGAGCGCTTGAGCCGGGCAAGATGGCGCGGCATGTCGACTATATAGCCACGCGCCACCTCGCAGACCTCGTAGACGCCGTCGGCGAACTGGTAGCCGCGATCCTCGATATGGACGCGGGCTTCAGCATGGGCGACGTAGCGCCCGTTGACATAGGCAATGCGCGGCATGAGCTACCTCAGGGAAATGTCCGGCTTTCTTAGGCGATTCCGCCGCTGCCGTAATGAACAATCGGGTGGACCAAGCGATAGCTATACGCCCAGCGACTTCAGCTTGCGGTGCAAGGCCGAGCGCTCCATGCCGATGAACTCGGCTGTCTTCGAGATGTTGCCGCCGAAGCGGTTGATCTGGGCGATCAGATAGTCCTTCTCGAACTGCTCGCGCGCCTCGCGCAGCGGCAGCGCCATGATGTGCTGGTCCGACTGGTTCGGCGTGCGCGGCATGACGTCGCCGATCTCCGAGGGCAGAAGGTCGGCGGTGATCGGCGCATCGACGTCGCCGCCACGCGCCAGGATCATCAGCCGCTCGACATTGTTGCGGAGCTGGCGGACGTTGCCCGGCCAGTTGTGCGCCTGCAGCACGGCCAAAGCGTCGTCGCCGATGCGGCGTGGCCTGATGCCGGCCTGGCGCGCGATCTGCTTCATGAAATTGTCTACGAGGTACGGAATGTCCTCGCGCCGCTCGGCCAGGCCCGGCACCATGACCGGAACGACCGCCAAGCGATGATAGAGGTCCTCGCGGAAGCGGCCGTCGGCGATCATCGCCTCCAGGTTTTGCGAGGTCGAGGAGATGATGCGGACATCGACCTTGACCCGCTTGGTGCCGCCTACCCGCTCGAACTGCTGCTCGACCAGCACACGCAGGATCTTGTTCTGCGTCTCGCGCGGCATGTCGGCCACCTCATCGATGTAGAGGATGCCGCGATGCGCCTCCTCCAGCGCGCCGACCTTGCGCTCGGTGCCGTTCGATTCGGTGCCGAACAGCTCGACCTCCATGCGTTCCGGCGTGATGGTGGCGGCGCTCAGCGTCACGAACGGCCCCGTCTTGCGCGCCGACAGCGCGTGGATGGCGCGCGCCGTCAGTTCCTTGCCGGAGCCGGACGGGCCGACGATCATGATGCGGCTGTTGGTCGGCGCGACGCGCTCTATGGTCTGCCGCAACTGGCTCATCGCCGACGACATGCCGATCAGGTCGAAGGTTTCGCCGCTGCGCAGCTTGAGGTCGGAGACCTCGCGTCGCAACTTGGACGTTTCCAGCGCGCGTTCGGCAACCAGGATGAGACGGTCGGCCTTGAACGGCTTCTCGATGAAGTCATAGGCGCCGCGCCGGATGGCCGAGACCGCCGTTTCGATGTTGCCGTGGCCGGAGATCATCACCACCGGCATGTTCGGATGCATCGTCTTGATCTCGTCGAGCAGCGCCAGGCCGTCGAGACGCGAGCCCTGCAGCCAGATATCGAGGAAAATCAGCCGCGGGGCGCGATCGGCAATTGCTGCAAGCGCGCTGTCGGCATCGTGTGCCGTGCGGGTTTCGTGACCTTCGTCGCTCAGGATACCGGCGACGAGCTCGCGGATGTCTTCCTCGTCATCGACGATGAGAATATCAGACGCCATTACCGACCTTTTCAGTTTCTCGTTCGTGTTGGTTGCGGCCTTCGCCGCGTGGCGGCGCGGCAACGACCGCCGCCGGCGGCAGGATGATCGAGATCATCGCGCCCCGGCCGCCGTGGAAATCCGGCGGCGCGTCGTGCAGCTCGAGCCGGCCGCCATGGTCCTCCACGATCTTCTTGACGATAGCGAGGCCAAGGCCAGTGCCTTTTTCGCGCGTCGTCATGTAGGGCTCGAGCAACCTCTGCCGATTCTCGCGCGGCAGCCCTCTGCCGTTGTCGATAACGTCGATTCTTATGGCGCCATCTTGGCGCCCGGCTTGAATCCGGATTGTGCCGTCGGAACGATCTATCGCATCAAGTCCGTCAATGGCCTCGGCGGCATTCTTGATGACGTTGCCGAAGGCCTGCGCCATCAGACGGCTGTCGAAGGTGCCCTTGAGCGGCTCGTTGCCGAAATCGCGCTGGAAAGCAATGTCGGAGCGGCTGACTTCCACCAGGAATGACGCCTCACGCAACGACTCGCGCAGATCGATGACTTTCATCTCCGGTTTCGGCATGCGGGCAAAGGCCGAGAATTCGTCGACCATGCGGCCGATGTCCTCGACCTGGCGGATGATGGTATCGGTGCACTGATCGAAGACCTCGCGGTCCTCGGTGATGACCTTGCCGTAGCGGCGCCTGATGCGCTCGGCCGACAGCTGGATCGGCGTCAACGGATTCTTGATCTCATGTGCAATGCGCCGCGCGACGTCCGCCCAGGCCGACGAGCGCTGCGCCTGGACCAGATCGGTGATGTCGTCGACAGTGACCACATAGGATTTTTCTTCCGCGCCCTCGTCGTCCGCCTCGACTGTGATCTGGACATTGAAGGTCCGTTCCATGCCGGTGCGGAAGAAGGTCACCTGCTCGCGATAGACCGGCTTGCCGGACTGGCGCCCGATCTCGAAGACGCGGCCGACATGCGGCAGGATAGCCGAGAGGTTCTGCCCGAGCGCCGCGCTCGCAGAGATCGCCAGCATGGTCTCGGCGGAGCGGTTGACGATGGTAATGATGCCGTAAGAGTCGACACCGATAACGCCGGCGGTGACCCCGGCAAGCACGGCTTCGGAGAAGCGCCGCCGCTCGTCGATCAGATCCTTGGCGGAAAGAAGCTCGTTTCGCTGCGACTTGAGCTCGAGGATCATGTTGTTGAAGGTTTCGCCGAGCGAGGCGACGTCGCCGTCGGATTGGCGCACGGGGACGGCGACGTCGAGATTGCCGGTCGCCACCTCGTCGGCCGCACCGATCAACTGGCGGATCGGCCGCACCAGCCGGTCGGCGACCGCAATGCCGGTCCAGATCGCCGATAAGATGATGATCAGCGTCAGCGACAGATAGGGCAGCGCGAAGGCCACCTGGGAGGTGCGGCGGTTGTCCTCGAGGTTGCGGTATTCGTCGGTGTTGGATTTGACGATTTGGCGCGCACGGATCACTTCGGGGTCGACCAGGCGGATCGTATAGAGGTAAAGACCCTCGATCTCGCGCAGCTTGACGATGGCGCCCATGATGTTGCGGGTGCGCGGCTCGATCAGCACCGGCTTGCCGTCGGCGGCCGTGCCGACAGCGCCTGGCGGCGGCTCCGGCATGGCGAAATCGGCATCGGTCTTGGCGCTCATCACGAACGAGCCGTCGGGCTTGATCAGCGCCGCATGCGCCAGCCCGCGGCCGACAGCTTCCTTGTTCATGAGGTCGAGGAACCCGGTGCGGTCGAGACCATAGAGCGTGCGCGAAGCGTCGAGATCATAGGCCATCGACAGCGTCGTGCCCTGCAAGTTGCGCGCATTTTCCTGGACGTAGGCGTCCGCGATCGACAGCGACGAATTGACGATGGTCTTGGTGCGGATCTCGAACCAGCGGTCGAGGCCGATGTCGAGCGTGATCGAGGCGATGATCGCCACCATGATCGCCGGAATGGCGGCGACCAGCGCGAACATGGCAACGATGCGCACATGCAGCCGCGAGGCGGCCCTGCCGTGCCGCCGTGCCATGACGATGCGACGCACCTCGCGGGCGACCAGCGCGATCAAGAACAGCACGAAGACGGCATTGAGCGCGATCAGCGCCCAGGTCGTGTTGGCGTTGGGTGCGATCGGCGTCGCACCGACCAGAATGGCAAACGAGATCGCTGCCGTGATCATTGCGCCTACGATCGCGACCACGCCAGGCAGCGCCAGCAGCCGGCGGCCGTCGCGAACGTCGGCCCGGCTGAAAACCGGTTGGTTCAGTGTTGGAGCCTCAGCAGCCATGTCGCCGTCTAGAGTCGGTCATTGCGTCGGATGTATGCAACGCATTGTGGCGATTATGCAACAAGTGTGGCCAGGACGGAAATCTTTCCCCGGCTCACTCACGTAAAAGGAACCATGCCGGTGATCCACTGCCGCCGAACGAGGCGGCCCGGCGATGCGATGGCTCGCGTCACTGCTTCGGTCGCGTCCGTCGCAAGCTGCGCGGCGTTTGCCCGATCTCGCGGCGCATCCAATGCGCCAGGTGCGACTGATGCGCGAAGCCCGTCAGATAGGCCACCTCGCTGGTGCTGAGGTCACTTCCAAGAATCAGGGAGCGGGCACGCTCAACCCGGCGCCGCAGCACATAGCGGTGAAGAGTCATGCCGGTCGCCGCTTTGAACCAGGTCCTGAGATGCGAGCTGCTGGCGCTGGCGATGCGGCTCAGCGTATCGATCGTGAGCGGTTCGGAAAGATGTGCCTCGACATAGTCCAGCATGCGTTTGAACTGCGCATCCGACAGCCGAACCGTTCGATCCGTCTCCAAATCGTCGAGACCAATCAGCCGGACCGCAAGCGCGATGCCGACACTTTCGGCGAACAGAGCCCCACCTGCCGAGCCTGCGTTTTGGTCGGTTTCCAGTGCCCGGACGAGGTATTCGATACGTTCGTCCCGAAGCAGGTGCCGCATGTCGAAACGACGCGCCCTTGCACTGCCCTCAATCTCCGACGCCACACCCTCGAGCATGGCGGGCGGCAGGCGAACCTCCCTCGTCTCGAATGAGGTTTCAGCCTCGAACCCGCCCTCCTGTCCCGCGGGTACGAAATCAATGTCACCAGCTCGCCGTAAGAAATATCGCCCGGCGTCATTGCAATAGGTGCGCGTCGTCGCGCTGGCATGGATCATGATGCGGTGATGATCGGCCCGCGGCAGTCGATAGGTGCCTGCTTCAACATGCCGGAAAGCGATTGATATGCCAGCCGAGGCCCGGGCCGAAGCGAACTGCGGATCCATGTGAAACGAGCCTCAAAATCATGGCAGAACCTGTTCAACATTTGGCGGTTCCTGCGCGATTTTCAATGCCGAAGCCCTTTAGACCTGCGCCTCGTTTGCCAACGCAAAGAGGTTCATATGAGTTACTATGTTGTCGTCGGAGCAGGCCCGGTCGGGCGTGAGACGGCTCGCCTGCTCGGTGAGCAAGGACATGACGTCATCCTGACAAGCAGGAGTGTCGGCGATATCGACTTGCCCGGCGTGCGCGCGAGGCAGGCGGACGCTACCGATGCCGCCGAACTTTCACGCATCAGCCGAGGTGCGGATGCCATCTTCATGTGTGCCATGGCGCCTTACCACCGGTGGCCGACCGACTTCTTTCCGATCGTCGACGGCACGGTGCGCGCGGCGGAGGCCGTCGACGCGAAGGTCATCCTGCTCGGAAACCTCTACGGCTACGGCGGAAACGCCGACAGTCCCCTTCGCTCGGACCTGCCTCTCGACCCGACATCGAGGAAGGGGACTGTTCGGACGATAATGTGGCAGCGTGTATCTCGCGCCAACGTGCCGGCTATCGAGGTGCGTTCCAGCGATTATCTGGGGCACGGCGCGGTCACCTACTTCTCGCTTCTCGCGCTGCCATCCATCGTTGAAGGAAAGCCTGTCGCCTTCTTGGGAGACCTCGACGCCGATCATGCCTGGGCTTTCATCAAGGACGTCGCCCGGACGCTCGTCGCGTCAGCCTCCTACACGGGTGAATGGGGTCGAGCCTTCCATGTCCCGTCGCAATACGCTTCGCCCCGCGATCTTATCCGCAGAACCGCGACGATGCTCGGAAGGGAGGTTGCGCCAATGCGTTGCTATTCCATCGCCGAGATGGAAGCCTTGGGCATGCATGAGCTCGCGGAAATGAAATATCTCTTCGATCGCCCGCTGCTGGTCGATGCTTCCGATACCGAGCGTCTCCTCGGCGTGAAGGCCAGCAGCCTTGACGTGATGATCGCGGACACTATCAGAGACCATCTCTGAACCAATTATATGAAGTGGAAACAAAGCGTTCCACCCGTCTGCTGACGGGTGGAACAAAGAGGCGGCCGGCAAAGAATGGCCGGCATCGAAAGCGCGTCGCGATCTTTCAGATTCGCTCCCGCGCTTTTAGGTTTTTGATTTTACGCATGTCTTTGCCCCGAAACCGGTTCCCACTTTCGGGAGACATGCTTTAGATCTGCCTTGAGGCCTTGTAGACGTTGACGCCGAGCTCGCGGATCTTCTTGCGCAGCGTGTTGCGGTTGAGGCCCAAAAGCTCGGCCGCCTTGATCTGGTTGCCGCGCGTCGCCGTCATCGAGGCCAGGACCAGCGGATATTCGACCTCGGCGAGGATGCGCTGGTAGAGCCCGGACGGGGGCAGATCGCCGGCAAAAGATGCAAAATAACGCTGCAGGAAATGCTCGACCGCCTGTCCGATCGACAGATCGTCGGGGATCAGCGCGCCGCCGTCCGGCACGACAGGCCTCTCGCCGGTCTTGAGCTCGGCCTCGATGATCTCGGCCGAAATCTCGTCCTGCGAATAGAGCGCGGCGAGCCGGCGCACCAGGTTTTCCAGCTCGCGCACATTGCCCGGCCAGGGGTAGCGTTTCATCAGCTCGATGCCGCCCGCGGAAATGCGCTTGGTCTGCAGGCCTTCGCTGGCGCCCTGCTTGAAGAAGTGGCGCACCAGGTCTGGAATGTCCTCGGAGCGCTCGCGCAACGCCGGCAGCCGCAGCGGCACGACGTTCAGGCGATAGAACAGGTCCTCGCGGAACAGGCCCTGGTTGATCAGCGTCCTCAGGTCCTTGTTGGTGGCAGCGACGATGCGCACGTCTGTCTTGATCGGCGTGCGGCCGCCGACGGTCGTGTATTCACCCTGCTGCAGCACTCGCAGCAGTCGCGTCTGTGCTTCCATCGGCATGTCGCCGATCTCGTCGAGGAACAGCGTGCCGCCTTCGGCCTGCTCGAAGCGGCCGGTGGAGCGGTTCTGGGCGCCGGTGAAGGCGCCTTTCTCATGGCCGAACAGCTCCGATTCGATCAGGTCGCGCGGGATCGCGGCCATGTTGATCGCCACGAACGGCCCGCCGCGCCGGCGGCCATATTCATGCAGCGCTCGCGCCACCAGCTCCTTGCCGGTTCCGGATTCGCCCGAAATCATCACCGTCAGGTCGGTCTGCATCATGCGTGCCAGCATGCGGTAGATGTCCTGCATGGCGGCAGAGCGGCCGACCAGCGGCATCGTCTCCGGCTGCTCGTCGGCACGCGAGTCGAGCTTCGGCCGCTTCGGCTCGGCCAGCGCCCGGTTGACGATGTTGAGCAATTCGGTGAGGTCGAAGGGCTTCGGCAGGTATTCGTAGGCGCCGGTCTCGGAAGCGCGGATGGCGGTCATGAAGGTGTTCTGCGCGCTCATCACGATGACGGGCAGTTCCGGCCGCGCCTTCTTGATGCGCGGCAGCATGTCGAAGGCGTTTTCGTCCGGCATCACCACATCGGTGATGACGAGATCGCCCTCCCCGGCCGCCACCCAGCGCCACAGCGTCGAGGCGTTCGAGGTCACGCGCACCTCGTGGCCGACGCGCGACAGCGCCTGGTTGAGCACGGTGCGGATGGCCGCATCGTCGTCGGCGACGAGAATATTGCCGCGAACGGTCATTTGCGGTCTCCTTCTGCTTCGTCGCCGGCGCCGGGCGTTGTCTCCTTCCAGGCCGGCATCAGGACGCGGAAGGTGGTTCCGCGCTGCGTCGAATCGCATTCGATGATGCCGCCGTGCTCGCCGACGATCTTTGCGACCAGCGCCAGGCCAAGGCCCGAGCCGTTCGGCTTGGTGGTGATGAACGGATCGAAGAGGATCGGCAGAATGTCCTCGGAAACGCCGGGGCCATTGTCATGCACGCAGAATTCCAGCGGCAGCGAAACACGGTCCTGCGTTCCCGGAACGGAAACGCGGATTCCGGGCCGGAAGGCCGTCGACAGCACGATCTCGCCCTGCGGATCGGCGCCGATCGCCTCGGCTGCGTTTTTCACCAGGTTGAGGAACACCTGGATCAGCTGATCGCGGTTGGCATAGACAGGAGGAAGCGATGGATCATATTCCTCCAAGATCTTGATACGCTTGGCAAAACCGTTCTTGGCGATCGCCTTCACATGATCGAGCACGACATGGATGTTGACCGGATAGCGCTCGATCGGCCGCTCGTCGGAAAACACTTCCATACGGTCCACCAGCGAGACGATGCGGTCGGTCTCGTCGGTGATCAGCCGGGTCAGCGCGCGGTCCTCGTCGGAGGCCGACAGTTCGAGCAGTTGCGCCGCGCCGCGGATGCCGGAAAGCGGGTTCTTGATCTCATGCGCCAGCATGGCCGCCAGGCCGGTGACCGAGCGCGCGGCGCCGCGATGCGTCATCTGGCGGTCGATCTTGTCGGCCATCGACCGCTCCTGGAACATCACGACGACCGAGCCTGGGAATTCCGGCACCGGTGCGACATAAAGGTCGACCATCTTCTCGATGCCGAGGCGCGGCGATGAGACGTCGACGCGATACTCGTTGACCGGCGCGTGGCGCTCGCGCACCTGGTCGACCAGCGTCAGCAACGGGCTGCCGAACGGCACCAGCTTGGACAAGGTGTTGCGCGCGAGCATGGTCGCGCTGGAGCGGAAGAAGTCCTCGGCATCCGCGTTGGCGAAAGTAATGAAGCCGTCGGCGTCGACCATGATCACCGGGCGGCGGATGGTGTTCAGCACGATGTTTGCGGCATCCTCCATGCCGGCCGCCTGTGGGACACTCGCCTTCATGCCGCGCTCCGCATCTCAGTCGACATGCCAATGTCGGCAAGGGCCTGGCGCAATCCACGGATGACTTCGGCCGGCTCGAAAGAGGTCAGAATACGCTTCCGCTGCTCCGCCGAAACGCCGGTGGCGTGGCGATCCAGATACCAGCCGAGATGCTTGCGCGCCTGACGCAGCCCGCTTTCCACTCCGTAGAGCGAGAGCATGTCCTCGTAGTGTGCAACGGCGTAATCGGCGAGCGCGTCCGGCGTTGCGGGAATGCCTGGCGCAGACATACCAACGGCGGCCGCAGCTATGCTGCCAGCGATCCACGGCGCGCCGTAGTGGGCGCGGCCGACCATCACCGCGTCAGCGCCGGATTGTTCGAGGATTGCCGCCGCTTCCTCCGGTGAGCCGACATCGCCATTGGCGACCACCGGGATCGAGACCGCCTGCTTGACGCGCGCGATGGCGCGCCAGTCGGCCTTGCCCTGATAGAACTGGCAGCGCGTGCGGCCATGCACCGTCACCATCCTCACGCCGGCCTGTTCTGCCCGTCGCGCCAGCATCGGCGCATTGAGCGCGTCCTCGTCCCAGCCGAGCCGCATCTTGACCGTCACCGGCACGGAAACGGCGCCGACCACCGCCTCGATCAGCGACAGCGCGTGGTCGAGATCGCGCATCAGCGCCGAGCCGGCATAGCCGCCCGTCACCTTCTTTGCCGGGCAGCCCATGTTGATGTCGATGATGTCGGCGCCCTCGCCTGCCGCTATGCGCGCGCCTTCGGCCATGTGCGCGGTCTCGCGGCCAGCAAGCTGCACCATATGGACGGGCAGCCCGGAATGGCGGATGCGCAGGCCGCAGCCCGTCCTGCCCTTGGCCAGTTCGCCGCTCGCCACCATTTCCGAGACGACCAAGCCTGCGCCGTGCGCATGGGCGCGCTGGCGGAACGGCTCGTCGGTAATGCCCGACATCGGCGCGAGGAACACGCGGTTGCGTATCTTCACGCCGCCGACATCGAGCGGCGAAGCCAATGTGGTCAATTCAGGCATGCACAAAAACCAAGCATGTTCGATTGCTGCACATTCTCTAGCCAGATGCAAGCCGTTGTGCAACGCGCAATGACGTCACATTAAGGCGCATTTTGGAAAATGCTGGCTTTCAGCCTTCGCCCCGACTAGGAGCGGTTGACATGACCAACGCAAGTGAAATTCCGGCAACAGAAGCGAACGAGAAGGTCGCCGTGGTCATCGTCGCCGCCGGGCGAGGCGCGCGCGCCGGGCAGGCCGATGGGCCGAAGCAGTACCAGCGCATCGGCGGTCGCGCCGTCATCGCGCACACGCTGGAAGGATTCCTGTCGCATCCCGATGTCGGGCCGGTGGTCGTGGCGATCCATGCCGACGACCGCGAACTGTTCGAGCGCGCGGCCGGAGCTAATGCCGGGCGCGTCATCGCGGTCACCGGCGGTCCATCCCGCCAGGCTTCCGTTCGGCTCGGGCTGCTGGCGCTCAGGGAGCAGGCGCCGTCGAAGGTGCTGGTGCACGATGCGGTGCGCCCATTCGTCGACGCCGGGCTTATCGACCGCACCATCGCGGCGATCGGCGAGCGCCAGGGTGCGCTGCCCGCGCTGCCCGTCGCCGACACGCTCAAGCGGGAATCCGCCGCGGGCATGATCGAGGAGACCGTGCCGAGGGCAGGCCTTCATGCCGCCCAGACGCCGCAAGGCTTTCCGTTCTGGCCGCTGCTGGCCGCGCATGAGAAGGCGCATCGCCTCGGCAAGACCGAATTCACCGACGATGCCGCTATCGCCGAATGGGCGCATATTCCGGTCAAGATCGTCACCGGCTCGCCGGACAATGTGAAGCTCACTTGGGCAAGGGATATCACGATGGCCGACCAGCGGCTTTCCAGCGCGCTGCCGCGCTTTCCGGACATCCGCACCGGCAATGGCTACGACGTGCATGCCTTCGAAGCCGGCGACCACGTCACGTTGTGCGGCGTCGCCATTCCCTACGATCGAAAACTCTCCGGCCATTCGGACGCCGATGTCGGGCTTCACGCGCTTACCGATGCGCTGCTTGCCACTTGCGGCGCCGGCGACATCGGCACGCATTTCCCGCCGTCGGACCCGCGATGGAAGGGTGTCGCGTCGAAGATCTTCGTCGAGCATGCGGCGAAGCTGGTGCGCGAGCGCGGCGGGCGCATCGCCAATGCCGACGTCACGCTGATCTGCGAGGCGCCGCGTGTCGGGCCGCACCGCGCGGCAATGACGGCGGCGCTCTCGGCGATGCTCGGCATTGCTCCGGAGAGGATTTCGATCAAAGCGACGACGAACGAAAAGCTCGGCTTTGTCGGACGAGGCGAAGGCATTGCGGCCATTGCCACCGCCAGCGTCGTCTATCCGGGAGATGTGCCGGCATGAGCAATGCCGAACTCGCCAACGCCCTCCTCCAAGCCTGCCAGCAACGCGGCATCATGCTGGCGACGGCCGAAAGCTGCACCGGCGGCATGATCATTGCGGCGCTCACCGACATTGCCGGCTCCTCAGCCGTGGTCGACCGCGGCTTCATCACCTATTCCAACGAAGCCAAGATGGAGATGCTGGACGTCTCCGCCACCACACTCGACGCCCATGGCGCCGTTTCGCGCGAAACGGTACTCGAAATGGCAGCGGGGGCGCTGACGCATTCTCGCGCCAGCCTCTCGCTGGCTGTCACCGGCATTGCCGGCCCGAGCGGCGGCTCGGCGGAAAAGCCGGTCGGTCTCGTCTGGTTCGGGATAGCACTTGCCGGCCAGCCGGTCATCGCCGAGCAGCAGCTCTTCGGCCGTAAGGGCCGCGAATTCATCCGTCACGAGACGGTGCGGCACGCGCTGCAGCTTGGGCTGCGGGCGCTTGGTGAGAGTTAGGCGGGCTTTGCGCCGTAGATCACGTCCGCCCGCTTTTCGAAGGCTTCGGAGAACATGCGGAAGGCACGGTCGAACATCGTGCCCATCAGCGCGCCGAGGATGCGGCTCTTGAATTCGTAGTCGATGAAGAAATGCACTTCGCAGCCACCGTCGGCCGGGTCGAAGCGCCAGATATTGCTGAGATATTTGAACGGGCCGTCGATGTATTTGACGTCGATGGCGTTCTCGTCGGGCTTCAAAAGCACCTGCGTCGTAAAAGTCTCGCGGATCGCCTTATAGCCGATGCTCATGTCGGCGACGAGGATGGTGCGGCCGTCGCGCTCCTTGCGAGAGCGTACGGTCAACGCTTCGCAGAGCGGCAGGAATTGCGGATAAGCCTCGATATCCGCCACCAGCGCGAACATCTGTTCCGGCGTGTAGGCGACGCGGCGGGTGGCTTCAAATTTCGGCATCTAACCGGTCAGCTGGCTTTTTCGAGCTGGGCCTTGCGCGCCGCGCGCAACCTGGCGAAATCCTCGCCGGCGTGATGCGAGGAGCGCGTCAGCGGGCTCGACGCAACCAGCAGGAAGCCCTTGGTCTTGCCGATCGTCTCGTAGGACTTGAACTCGTCCGGCGTGATGAAGCGGATCACCGGATGGTGCTTCTTCGAAGGCTGCAGATACTGGCCGATGGTCATGAAGTCGACATTGGCCGAACGCAGGTCGTCCATGAGCTGCAGCACTTCGTTCCGTTCCTCGCCCAGGCCGACCATGATGCCGGACTTGGTGAAGATCGACGGATCGAGTTCTTTCACGCGCTGCAGCAGGCGGATCGAATGGAAGTAGCGAGCGCCCGGGCGGACCGTCAGGTAGTTCGACGGAACGGTTTCCAGATTGTGGTTGAAGACGTCGGGCTTGGCCGCGACGACGATCTCCAGCGCGCCATCCTTGCGCAGGAAGTCGGGCGTCAGGATCTCGATCGTCGTCGAAGGGGCGGCCACGCGGATGGCATGGATGACGTCGGCAAAATGCTGCGCTCCGCCGTCGTCAAGATCGTCGCGGTCGACCGAGGTGATGACGACGTGGCTGAGGCCCATCTGCTTGACCGCATGGGCGACACGCGCCGGCTCATCCGGATCGAGCGCTGTCGGGATGCCGGTGGCGACGTTGCAGAAGGCGCAGGCGCGCGTGCAGATCTCGCCCATGATCATGAAGGTGGCGTGCTTCTTGTCCCAGCATTCGCCGATGTTCGGGCAGCCGGCCTCCTCGCACACCGTCACCAGCTTGTTCGATTTCACGATCTCGCGCGTCTCGGCATAGCCCTTGGAAACCGGCGCCTTGACGCGAATCCAGTCCGGCTTGCGCAGCACTTCCTGGTCCGGCCTGTGCGCCTTTTCGGGATGCCGCGGGCGCGGCGCGTTGGCGATCGTGTCGAGAACAGTGACCATCTCAAACCCTTCGCGGCCGCTGGCATCGCGGCCGCCCGTCTGCGTCATCTAGGACTTTTCGGAGCAAAGAAAAAGGCCGCGCCGGCGCATGCCGCCACGGCCATTTTCGCATAGCGGTTTATTCATGCGGCTCAGCGGCGCACCAGCCGCCCAACAAAGATCAGCAGGCAGGCGCCGATGAAGCCGGTGATCAGGTAGGCCACCCAGCCGACGCCGAATGACTGGATGTTGAGAGCCTGCAGGATCGCGTTCAACACCACCGCGCCGACGATGCCCATGATGATGTTCATGAAGATGCCGGTGTTGCTCTTCATGACCATCTCGGCGAGCCAGCCCGCCAGACCTCCGATGATGATGGCTGCGATCCAGCCGACGCCATTCAAATGCATATGCCAACTCCTCCTGTGCCAGGTGGACGTGCATCCGGATATGAGCGGCCTTGCCCTCCGGCTGCCGAATATGAGTCTCGCGCAGCCAATCTATCATCGATTTGCGATTTATCATGCGTTCAAAGCGCGGCCATAGGCGTCGAGCACGCTTTCCTTCATCATCTCCGACAGCGTCGGATGCGGGAAGATCGTGTGCATCAGCTCTTCCTCGGTGGTCTCCAGGTTCATCGCCACGACGAAGCCCTGGATGAGCTCGGTCACTTCGGCGCCGATCATATGCGCGCCGAGGAGCTGGCCGGTCTTCTTGTCGAAGATGGTCTTGATGAAGCCCTGGTCCTCGCCAAGCGCGATGGCCTTGCCGTTGGCGCCGAACTGGAATCGGCCGACGCGGATGTCCTTGCCTTCGGCTTTGGCCTTGGCTTCGGTGAGACCGACCGATGCGACCTGCGGGCTGCAATAGGTGCAGCCCGGGATCTTCAGCTTGTCGATGGCGTGCACGCCCGGGAAATTGGCGATTTTCTCGATGCAGATCACGCCCTCATGCTCGGCCTTGTGCGCAAGCATCGGCGGCCCCGCCACGTCGCCGATGGCATAGATGCCGGGCACATTGGTCTTGCCGTAGCCGTCGACGACGACGCAGCCGCGGTCGGTCTTCACGCCGAGCGCCTCGAGGCCAAGATTTTCGATGTTGCCCTGCACGCCGACGGCCGAGATCATGCGGTCGGCGGTGATTTTTTCCACCTTGCCGTCCTTCATCTCGACATGCGCGGTGACCGAGTTGGCGCCCTTATCGACCTTGGTCACCTTGGCTTCGAGCAGAATCTTCATGCCCTGTTTCTCGAATTGCTTCTGCGCGAATTTGGAAACCTCCGCGTCCTCGACCGGCATCACCGCCGGCAGCAATTCGACCACCGTCACCTCGGCACCCATGGTGAGATAGAAGGAAGCGAACTCGATCCCGATGGCGCCGGAGCCCATCACCAGCAGGGACTTCGGCATCTCCTTCGGCACCATCGCCTCGAAATAGGTCCAGATCAGCTTACCGTCCGGCTCGATGCCGGGCAGCGCGCGCGGCCTTGCGCCGGTCGCCAGGATAATGTGCTTGGCGGTGTAGGTGCCCTCGCCCTTTACGCCTTTCGGCACCGGCGGCTGCGGCTCCATCGGCTTCTTGGCTGTCTTGGACACCACGATCTCACCCGGCTTTGTGAGTTTCGCCTCGCCCCAGATGACGTCGACCTTGTTCTTCTTCATCAGGAAGGCGACGCCGCCATTCAGCCTGAGCGAGACCTTGCGCGAACGGTCGACGACGGCGGCCGTATCGGGGCTGACCTTGCCGTCGAGCTTCAGGCCGTAATCCTTGAGGTGGTCCGAATAGTGCATGATCTCGGCCGAGCGCAGCAGCGCCTTGGTCGGGATGCAGCCCCAGTTGAGACAAATGCCGCCGAGATGCTCACGCTCGACGATCGCCGTCTTGAAGCCGAGCTGGGCGGAGCGCACCGCAGTGACATAGCCGCCGGGGCCTGAGCCGATGATGATGACGTCGTAGTTCTCAGCCACGGGTTTTTCTCCCTGATCTTTCTCGGGGTTAGAGTGAGAGCATCACACGCACGAGCGGCGCCAGCGACTGGCCTATCCGGCGCGTGTTTTCCGCATCGAGATGGACGCCGTCGAGCGGCGTGGTCGTCGCCACGCTGCCGGCATCAAAGAAGCCGCAGCCGGCCTCGTCGGCAAGCGTGGAATATTGCGGCGCCAGCCGCTTCGAGGCATCGTCGCCGCCGGCGAACATTTCCTTGAACTCAGCATTGTCGGTGCGGGTGACGGCCGGCGGCGCGACGATGAGGATCTGCGGCGCCGGCCAGTCGAACGGATAGTCATGGCCGCGCACGATATCGATCAGGCGCTGCATGCCCTGCTTGGCGGCAACGGGATTACCGTGGATCCATGGCTTCATGTCGTTGGCGCCGAGCATGAAGATGATCAGGTCGAGCGGCGCGTGGCTGGTCAGGACCGTCGGCAGCGTCCTCGCCCCATTCCGGTCAGCCCCGGCCAGGTGATCGTCGAAGGCGGTCGTGCGGCCGTTCAATCCCTCGGCAATGACCTCAATGCCGTCGCCCAGTGCTGCCTTCAGCACACTCGGCCAGCGATCTTCCAGCGCGTGGCGGCCGAGGCTGGCGGCGTCATAGCCCCAAGTCAGCGAGTCGCCATAGCAGAGGATTGTCTTCATGCGGCTGCCCCAACCCTGTCGAAACCTGACCGAGAGCACCTTACGCGCCGGCGTGCGATCAGTTCGCCAGCGGGATCGGAAACGATGAAGGCGAAAAGGCCGGTGAAGATTTTCCGCACCGCCTTTTCCCTTCCTAGACCAGCATGCCCATCGGGTTTTCGATCATGCGCTTGAAAGCGCCGAGCAATTCAGCGCCGAGCGCGCCGTCGACGGCGCGGTGATCGGTGGACAGCGTCACCGACATCACGGTAGCTATCTTGATCTCGCCTTTCTTCACCACCGCGCGCTCCTCGCCCGCGCCCACCGCGAGGATGGTCGCGTGCGGCGGGTTTATGACGGCGGCAAAATCCTTGACGCCGAACATGCCGAGATTGGACACGGCCGTCGTGCCGCCCTGGTATTCCTCGGGCTTCAGCTTGCGGCTGCGGGCGCGGCTCGCCAGATCCTTCATCTCGTTCGAGATGACAGACAGCGTCTTTTCGTCGGCATGGCGGATGATCGGCGTGATCAGGCCGCCGGGGATCGACACGGCGACGCCGACATCGGCGTGCTTATGCTTGACCATGGCGTTGTCGGTCCAGGAGGCGTTGGCGTCCGGCACCGCCATCAGCGCCATGGCCATCGCCTTGATCACCATGTCGTTGACCGAGAGCTTGTAGGCGGGAACCTCGCCCTTCTCGGTCTTCTTCATCGGCGCCGCCGCGTTGAGCTGGGTGCGCAGCGCCAAGAGCGCGTCGAGCTCGCAGTCGAGCGTCAGGTAGAAATGCGGGATGGTGCTCTTGGCCTCGACCAAGCGGCGCGCGATGGTCTTGCGCATATTGTCGTGCGGCACGAGCTCGTAGGAGCCCTCGGCGAAGAGCTTCAGCACCTGATCGTCCGACATCGGCTTTGGCGCGGGGGCGGGAGCGGCCGGTGCACCCGCGAGAGCCTTGGCGGCAGGCGCCGGCTTGGCGCCGCCGGAAGCGATCGCCGCCTCGACGTCGGCCTTCACCACGCGGCCGTGCGGACCGGAACCGCTGAGCGCCGCCACGTCGACGCCGGCATCCTTGGCGAAGCGGCGGGCAAGCGGCGACGCGAACACACGCTCGCCGCCGGCGTGGCCGTTGGCGACCGGAGCGGGCTCGGCCTTCGCCGGCGCGGGCGCCGCGGCTGCCGGCTTCGGCGCTTCCTTGGGAGCCTCGGTCTTCGGGGCTTCCGCTTTCGGCGCTTCCGCCTTGGGTGCTGCCCCGCCGTCGGCTTTTGCAGCCGCACTGGCATCCTCGCCTTCACCTGCCAGGATAGCGATCACGGCGTTGACCTTGACGCCTTCGGTTCCGGCCGGAACGACGAGCTTGGCGACGGTGCCTTCATCGACGGCCTCGACTTCCATCGTCGCCTTGTCGGTCTCGATCTCCGCGATCACGTCGCCGGGCGAAACCTTGTCACCTTCCTTGACCAGCCACTTGGCGAGATTGCCCTCTTCCATCGTGGGCGACAGGGCCGGCATGGTGATGTTGATTGGCATCGCTCACTCCTGAATGAATTTGAACAGGCCGCGCATGACCGTCAGCGTGGCGACGATGAAGACCGGCGGCAGGACGCCGAAGTGGAAACTGCTTTTGGTCATTTCCAGGCTCATCATGCCGCCCGTCTGGTCGACTTGGGCAGAGCCGGTCGCGACGGTTGCGAGAACAAGCGAAGCGACGCCGCTGAGCATCAGCAGGATCGCATCAAACTTGCCCGTCATGGAGCGCACCAGAAAAGCAATCCCGACTGTGGGCGCGACGATAGCAGCCAAGACCCAGAAGGACGGCATTGGCGTCGCTCCCTATCGATAGGTGACGGCTTTGACTGCCTCGACGACCTCGCCGACATTGGGCAGGGCGAGCTTCTCGAGGTTCGCCGCATAGGGCATCGGCACGTCCTTGCCGGCGATGGTGATCACAGGCGCATCGAGGAAGTCGAAGGCGCGCTGCGACACCTGGCTGGCGATGTGGTCGCCGACCGAGCTCTGCGGGAAGCCTTCCTCCACCACCACGAGACGGTTGGTCTTCTTGACCGAGGCGATGACGGTGTCGAAGTCGAGCGGACGGACGGTCCTGAGATCGATGATCTCGGCATCGATGCCCATGCCGCGCAGCTCGGCTTCCGCCTTGACCGCGTAGGTCATGCCGATGCCGAAGGAGACGATGGTGACGTCCTTGCCCTGCTTGTGCACGCGCGCCTTGCCGATCGGCAGCACGAAATCGTCGAGTTTCGGCACGTCAAAGGACTGGCCGTAGAGGATTTCGTTCTCGAGGAAGATGACCGGGTTAGGATCGCGGATCGCCGCCTTGAGCAGGCCCTTGGCGTCGGCCGCCGTGTAAGGCATCACTACCTTCAGGCCGGGGATATGGCTATACCAGGCGGCATAACACTGCGAGTGCTGGGCGGCGACGCGCGCGGCCGCGCCATTCGGGCCGCGGAACACGATCGGCGCGCCCATCTGGCCGCCGGACATATAGAGCGTCTTGGCGGCCGAGTTGATGATCTGGTCGATCGCCTGCATGGCGAAGTTGAAGGTCATGAACTCGACGATCGGCTTCAGGCCGGCCATCGCTGCCCCGACGCCGACGCCGGCAAAGCCGTGTTCGGTGATCGGTGTGTCGACAACGCGCCGCGGCCCGAATTCCTGCAGCAGGCCTTGGGTGATCTTATAGGCGCCCTGGTACTCGGCGACTTCCTCGCCCATGACGAAGACGTCGCCGTCGCGGCGCATCTCTTCGGCCATCGCGTCGCGGAGCGCCTCGCGCACCGTGGTCGACACCATCTCGGTGCCGGCGGGAATGTCCGGGTCGGCGGCAATCTCGGCCTTCGGCGCGGCGGCGACGGGTTGCGGCTTGGCGGGAGCCTCTTCCTGCGCAGCAGGCGCCGGCGCTGCGGCGGTCTCAGCCTTGGCAGGCTCTTCGCCGATGCCTTCGCCAGCCTTGTCGACGTCTTCACCGTCGACCGCAAGCACGGCGATCACCGCGTTCACCTTCACGCCTTCGGTGCCGGCAGGAACCACGATCTTGGCGAGCGTGCCTTCATCCACGGCCTCGACTTCCATCGTCGCCTTGTCGGTCTCGATCTCGGCGATCACGTCACCGGCGACGACCTTGTCGCCTTCGTTCTTCAACCACTTGGAAAGATTGCCCTCTTCCATCGTCGGCGAGAGCGCGGGCATGAGAATTTCGATCGGCATGTCCTTGCCCTCCCCTTAAAGCAGCACGTCGGTCCAGAGCTCGGACGGATCCGGCTCGGCGTCGTTCTGGGCGAATTCGGCGGCATCGGCGACGACGTCGCGAACCTCCTTGTCGATAGCCTTGAGCTCGTCCTCGCTCGCCCACTTCTTGCCGAGCAGCCGCACCCTCACCTGCTCGATCGGATCATGCTCGGAGCGCATCTTCTGCACTTCCTCCTTGGAGCGGTATTTCGCCGGGTCGGACATCGAGTGGCCGCGATAGCGATAGGTCTGCATTTCAAGGATCAGCGGGCCGTTGCCGGCGCGACACCATTCGGCGGCGACGTTGCCCGCGGCCTTCACGGCGCGGACGTCCATCCCGTCGACCTGCATGCCGGGGATCTTGAAGGAAGCGCCGCGATGGGAGAAATCGGTCTCGGCCGACGAGCGGGAGACCGAGGTGCCCATGGCGTAGCGGTTGTTCTCGATGATGTAGATCACCGGCAGCTTCCAAAGCGAAGCCATGTTGAAACTTTCGTAGACCTGACCTTGGTTGGCGGCGCCGTCGCCGAAATAGGTCAGCGTGACATTCTTGTTGTCGCGGTAGCGGTTGGCGAAGGCCAGACCGGTGCCCAGCGACACCTGCGCGCCGACGATGCCGTGGCCGCCGTAGAAATGCTTCTCCTTGGAGAACATGTGCATGGAGCCGCCCTTGCCCTTCGACAGGCCGCCGCGGCGTCCCGTGAGCTCGGCCATGACGCCGCGCGGCGACAGTTCCATCGCCAGCATGTGGCCGTGGTCGCGATAGGCGGTGATCATCTGATCGCCCTCGACCAGCGCCATTTTCATGCCGGTGACGACGGCCTCCTGGCCGATGTAGAGGTGGCAGAAGCCGCCGATGAAGCCCATGCCATAGAGCTGGCCGGCCTTCTCCTCGAAGCGGCGGATGAGCAGCATGTGCCTATAGGCGGAAAGCTCTTCTTCCTTGGTGAATTCGATCGGCTTGGGGGTGGAAAGGACCGACGATTTGCCGTCGGATCTGGATTTGGACTTGGCAGGCGCTTTTCTGGCGGCGGTGGCCATGCATCACTCCCTGTTGGCGTCTCTTCGCGGACATTCAGGGAGAGCGACCGTCTCCCCACCGATTTGAGCGAGGCTAACACGCAAGGATGCATTGCGCCATGCTGAAAAATGCATGGCTGGCATGCATCTAAGCGGTTAGAATCGTTGCAAATAAATACGATTAACCGAAATCCGGTTATTTCGCAGGCGCAGGCAGCATTATGGTGATTTCGTCGGGCTGGGACAGATTGAGCGCCTTTCGGGCCTGCTCGTCAAGCATGTCCTTCTCCAGCGTGCCTTCATGCATGAGCTGGACACGACGTTCCAAGTCGACCCGGCGCGCCTTGACGGTGTTGAGCTGGGCCTGCAGTTCGGCGGCCTGGGCCTGCAGCCGATATTTGGAATAGATGCCGAACTCGCCGTGATAGGCATGGAATCCGAAATAGGCCAGGAACAGCACGCAAAGCGACGGAACGATCAGCCTGCCGGTGTTTCTCTGCTTGTGCTGACGTGTCCACATGACCCGAAACCCTCGCTTGCCGCGAACGCAAGCGGCTATCCGAATCTTTTCGCCCAATTGTGCTTAATGGACGGTTACGACCAATCGGACGCGAGGTCTGAAAAGAACGAAAAGGGCGGGAATGACCCGCCCTTTTCATGGTTCGAAAAAGATACCCGGATCAGCCCTTGACCACCGACTTGCCGGCATAGCGCGCCTGCTTGCCGAGCTCCTCCTCGATGCGGATGAGCTGGTTGTACTTGGCCATGCGGTCCGAGCGCGACAGCGAGCCGGTCTTGATCTGTCCGCAATTGGTCGCGACCGCGAGGTCGGCAATGGTCGAATCCTCGGTCTCGCCCGAGCGGTGCGACATGACGGCGGTATAGCCCGCCTTGTGCGCGGTCTCGACGGCGTCGAGCGTTTCGGTCAGCGAGCCGATCTGGTTGACCTTGACCAGGATGGAATTGGCGACGCCCATGCGGATGCCGTCGCGCAGCCGCGCCGTGTTGGTGACGAAGAGATCGTCGCCGACGAGCTGAACTTTCTTGCCGATCAGGTCGGTCAGGACCTTCCAGCCCTCCCAATCGTCCTCGGCAAGGCCGTCCTCGATGGTGATGATCGGATAGTCGGAAGCGAGCTTGGCGAGGTATTTGGCCTGCGCCTTCGGATCGCGGGTCTTCTTTTCGCCCTCATAGACGTAGTTGCCGTCCTTGAAGAACTCGGTGGCGGCGCAGTCGAGACCAAGCGCGACGTCCTCGCCCGGCTTGAAGCCGGCCTTCTCGATCGATTCCATTATGAAATCGAGCGCCAAGGGGGCGCTCTTCAGGTTGGGGGCGAAGCCGCCCTCGTCGCCGACATTGGTGTTGTGGCCGGCGTCCTTCAGCTTCTTGCGCAGCGTGTGGAAGATCTCCGAGCCCCAGCGCACGCCGTCGCGCAGCGTCGGTGCGCCGACCGGCAGGATCATGAATTCCTGGAAGTCGATCGGATTGTCGGCATGGGCGCCGCCATTGATGATGTTCATCATCGGCACCGGCAGGATGTGCGCCTTGGTGCCGCCGACATAGCGGTAGAGCGGCAGGCCGGCGGCCTCCGCGGCGGCCTTGGCGACCGCCAGCGACACGCCGAGGATGGCGTTTGCGCCGAGGCGGCTCTTGTTCGGTGTGCCGTCGAGCTCGATCATCGTCTGGTCGATATGGATCTGGTTCTCGGCCTCCATGCCGCCGATCGCCTCGAACAGCTCGCCGTTCACGGCCTCGACCGCCCGCTCGACGCCCTTGCCGAGATAACGCGGCCCGCCGTCGCGCAGCTCGACCGCCTCGTGCGCGCCGGTCGAGGCGCCCGACGGCACCGCGGCGCGGCCCATCGAGCCGTCTTCCAGCACCACGTCGACCTCGACGGTCGGATTTCCACGGCTGTCCAGGATTTCACGCCCGACAATGTCGATGATGGCGGTCATTGCGATGTCCCCGATTGATCGATTGAAGCGTCGCGCCCCTCTTAGCCAAAGCACCGCAAAAGGCAATCGGGCCGCCTGCAAATATTGCCGGCGCCATGATTCACGAAGCGCAAATTTCTGTCATCATAAGTCATGCGCATGACCGACCCTTCTGAACTATGATCGGGTTCGCGCGGGGCGAAACAGGAGGAGTTTCGCCATGTCCCAGTTGAGCGGTATCGTGAGTTTGTTTCTGATTGCGGCGGCGTTCCTGACTTCATGCGACAGTCAGAAACCCCAGCAAAGCTCGATGGAGCTTTCTACCCTGCGCGCGGCCGAGTAGAGGTCCAGAAACGCGAAGGCCCTCGGATTTTTCCGGGGGCCTTTCGATTCCGTTGCTTGACGGTCAATGCCAATAGGGCGCTACGTGGTAATACTCGAAGGATGCATCGCGCGCCGCTTCGCCGTCGGCGCCGGTCAATTCTTTGATCGAGTACGCGGGCGCCGCCTTGAGCTGGTCCTTGGTGAAAGGCACGACGTAGCCGCCCTTATCCGCGTCATAGTCGAGGCTCGCCCATGGGATGGCGTGATATTTCTCGCCCATGCCGAGGAAACCGCCGAAGCCGATGACGGCGAACATGATGCCGTTCGACATCTTGTCGAGCATGACGTCCTCGACGCTGCCGATGCTGCTGCCCTCGGTGTTGTAGACCGACGTGCCGATGACGCGCGAGGCGGCAATGGCTTCGGTGTGCCCAGACGGGGTGGTCATTGTGGTGCTCCTCTCAAGTTGAAGTGCCTGTTTTGACAATGAGGGGAGCGAACGAAGGTTCCAGACTTTTCCGCTGGCGCCTGATCCTAGTCGGTGAGGATGAAGGTCACCTTCATGTTGACCCGACAGGCGGAGATCTTGCCGTTTTCGACCACGATCTTCTGGTCCTGGATCCAGGCGCCTTCGACGTTCTTCAGGGTCTTTGCGGCGCGCGCAATGCCCTTCTCGATCGCGTCCTGAAAGCTTTTGTTGGACGACGACGTGATCTCGGTGACCCGGGCGACAGACATGGCTTCCTCCCGCCAAAGCACTCAGTTGCGGAGAAGAGGGTTACAGCCGGCGGTTGCCAGCGACAAGCCAGACGAGGTTGCGGGCATGCTGCCATTGCCAGCCGGCCGCACTGCATGGCAATGTCGTGTCAGGGGAGCTGGGGATGAGCGGACAGCGCGGTCGGCGGCAGGCTACGGTGCAAGCACCGGCACCAATGGTCGACGCCAACTCTGCCAATGCCTTCAGCGGTTATTTCTTTGCCGGCGCGATGGGCCTGATCGGCATTCTGATCGTCTGGTATTTCGAGCTTCCGCTCAATTTCGACGTCACCGATCGCGAATTCAATCCGCTGATCTTCGTCCCGGTCCTGTTCATGCCCATCGCGCTCTACTCGCTGCTGAAGGCGATCCGCGACACCTTGCGGGTTCGCAAGTTCGGCACGACGACACTGGTCTGCGGGCCTGCAATCGCCGGCAGGCGCTTCGAAGGTTCGCTGCGATCAAGCCGCGATCTGACCCCGGGTGGCGATTACAGGGTGCAACTGCGATGCATCCGCACCTATCGGGTCGGCGGGCCGGTCGTAGTCACCAGCGGGACACAAAAATCGACCTACAAGGATGAGCTCAGGTGGCAGGAAACGGTGGTCGTGCCGAGCGCGTCGATCCGGTCGAGCGCAGGCATTCCCTTCGCCTTCCAGATACCGCCCGATGCGCTCGCTTCCAAAGGGCCGCCGATCTACGAGCGGGTGCATGGCAATGTGCGATGGATCCTGACCGTCACCGCCCCTATGCGGGGACTGGACTACTACGCCGTCTTCGCAATCGACATGCGGGGTGCCGGCCGTAGCGAATGATGGCAAGATTTAGCGCCCCTTGGCGACGCGATCGAACGCCATCAGCTTTTCAAGCAAGGCCGGCATGTCCTTGAGGGGCACCATGTTGGGGCCGTCGGAAGAGGTCGAGTTGTCCGGATCATGGTGGGTCTCGATGAAGACCCCGGCAACGCCGACGGCGACGGCAGCGCAAGCCAGCGTCGCGACGAAGCGCCGTTCGCCGCCGGAGGAGCCGCCCTGCCCGCCCGGCTGCTGCACGGAATGAGTGGCGTCGAAAATCACCGGCGCGCCGATCTCCGCCATGATCGGCAGAGCGCGCATGTCCGACACCAGCGTGTTATACCCGAAAGAAGCGCCGCGCTCGGTGACCAGCACATTGGCGTTGCCAGAACCGGTGATCTTGGCGACGACGTTCTTCATGTCCCACGGAGCCAGGAACTGGCCCTTCTTCACGTTGACGACCTTGCCCGTCCGCGCCGCGGCGACAAGCATGTCGGTCTGGCGCGAAAGGAAAGCCGGTATCTGCAGGACGTCGACATGCGGCGCAACGATCGCGCATTGCTCCTCGGTGTGGACGTCGGTCAACACCGGGATGGAGAACGCCTTGCGCAAATCGTCGAAGATGGGCATCGCCGCCTCGAGGCCGGCGCCGCGCGTCGCCGACAGCGAGGTGCGGTTCGCCTTGTCGTAGCTCGTCTTGTAGACGAGCCCTATGCCCAGCCGCTCAGTCAGTTCCTTTAGCGCACCGGCCATGTCGAAGGCGTGCTGGCGCGATTCGAGCTGGCAGGGGCCGGCGATCAGCGACAAGGGCGCATTGTTGGCGAAGACGACCTTGCCGACGGTTACCGATGCATTGGGCGCCAGGGGCTCGCTCATGGGATCTCCCGAAAGATGAAGGCTGCGCCCTGACCGGGCGTCGGCGGCACGACGATCTCGTCGCCGCTCATGTCGTGTTCGATCGCGTTGGCCGCAAGTAGCTGGGCGGCGGCGGCAATGCTGCGAACCGCAAAGATGATGGCCGCAAATCGCAGATCCGAGAGGCTCCCTGCCGATACACCAAAGCGCGAGGCAAAAGCGTCGGGCGTCAGAACGGTCAAAGTCGCGTTGGGCAATCGAACCTTGTCACCGTCGTTCGCGTCCTGACCGGCGGCGGTCGACAGCAGCCTGGCCTGGCTCGAAGGCCTGTCGCTGACCGCGACGATCTCGATGATGCCGGTCACCCCATTGGCATGCGCCTGCAGTGCCGTACGGTCGATCTTCGGCGCATTGATGCGCTGGCAGGCGAATAGGAATGAGTCCGTTGCCTTGCTGTCGGCCACGAACGCCAGTTTGAACGATGCCGTGTCGCTTTTGCCCGTGGTGTCGGTGAAGGCGCGCGAAAAGCTCAGCATGTTGCCGGCAGACAGCCCTGCTTCGACATAGCGTGCTTGGTCGGCATCGGCATCGGCGGTTCCGAACACGACCGCGGAGAAGCCCTCGTCGCCAAGCCTGCTGCGGTAAAGGCGGTCGCGCGCGACGAAGACGTTGCCTTCACCTATCGCCCGATCGGCCGTTTTTTCATCGCCGACGGCCAGCGGCTCCAGATAGGTGCCGTCAGCGAAAAAGACGCAGGCGTTTTCGGTTCCGAACGGATGGATGCCGGTCGGCGCGACGACAAAGCCGAGCGACGAAAGGCGCAGCCTTGCGATCTCGAGGCTTCGCGTGGGCAGAACGAGATGGTCGAGCGGATGTGTCGAAGTTTCGGTCATACCGGCGCGGTGTGCCCCATTCCGGAAATCGGTTCAAGGCCCGACGTTCAAGGTATCGATGGAGCGGATTGCCTTTGGCTCAGGCGGCGGCAACGACGTCGGCCGAATAGCGCAGCTCACGCAAAGGCTTCACCTTGCTGGTCGTCTCCGCATAGATCGGATGCGCCTTATAGGCGGCGAGCGCCGCCTCGTCTTCGAACTCGGCATAGACGACAACGTCGATCGCGTTGGAGAACAGGTCGACCTTGGTGTTGAGCGTCACCTCGAAATGCTTCGAATGAGGGATGTTGCCCAGCGCCTGCAGGCCTGACCGTACGGCCTCCACATCTTCCTTGCGCCGTACGCTGAAGAAAACGATGTGCCGGATCAATCCAGCCTCCTTGATCGACGGATGAGCGCGTTTTGTGGGAGCAAGGCCGTCGCGTCAACCGGCAACGATGTCGCGCCCTGCCGTCGAGGCGGCAGCGTCGGGCCTCAGGCCGCGCCGGTGACGTAGCGTACGATGCGCGACATCTCCCTGACGGTCGCATCGAGATAGTAGCCGTGGTTGTAGAGGCCGTCCCAGATCAGGAAGAAGGTGATGGCGACGATGACGATCACATAACGCATGGCTGAAGCTAGCGCATGTCGCCGGCCGGAACCAGAGCGCCTTGGCTGCAATTGTCCGAGGTCACTGTTTTTGCGCTTTCAGGTTGCTCCTCCGTGGTTTGATGCGAATTCGGTGGGTTGTTAGGCTGGGGATACATAGGAGATTGGACACATGGCGCTCAAACGGATGGACAACGTAGGGATCGTCGTCGATGACCTCGAACAGACGATTGATTTCTTTCGCGAGCTCGGTCTCGAGCTCGAAGGACGGGCCACGATCGAAGGAGAATGGGCTGGACGGGTCACTGGACTGGGCGATCAGCGCGTCGAGATCGCCATGATGCGCACGCCGGACGGCCACGGCCGGCTCGAGCTCTCCCGCTTCCTCGCGCCGCCCACCGTCGCGGATCACCGCAACGCCCCGGTGAATGCCCTAGGCTACCTCCGCGTCATGTTCGCCGTGGACGACGTCGATGAGACGCTCGAAAGGCTCCGCAAGCGCGGCGCGCAGCTCGTCGGCGATGTAGTCCAGTATAAAGACGTGTATCGGCTCTGCTATATCCGCGGACCTGAA
This sequence comes from Mesorhizobium sp. WSM4906, assembly GCF_029674625.1. Classification (NCBI taxonomy): domain Bacteria; kingdom Pseudomonadati; phylum Pseudomonadota; class Alphaproteobacteria; order Hyphomicrobiales; family Phyllobacteriaceae; genus Mesorhizobium; species Mesorhizobium sp. WSM4906. The sequence continues at coordinate 4,400,520 of NZ_CP121355.1, read as the reverse complement.
GGGCTTCTCATCGGGCTCGCCCAGGAACTCAGCTGAACACAATGACGAAGAGCGCCCCATGTCAGCGCGCGCGTCTCACAACGGGCCCTGCCGCAACTTTAAAGCGTGATGCGGTATTTGGCAAATCCCACCTCGCCCTCGCCCGCGGGTTCGATCTTCAGCGACTTGACCTGATCGATGAAATCCTTCGCCCTGGGGCCGGTCTCGAAGACGACGCTGGTGCCGGCCAACGGCGCGAACGACCAGTTGCCGTCCGCCGACGGGTTGATCGTGCCCTCGCTGACGACGTAGCGCACGATCACGTCACGATTGGTGTCGGGAGCCTCGTAGATGATCTTCGAGGCGTTGATGTCGGGGAAATTACCGCCGCCGCCCGCCCGATAGTTGTTGGTGGCGACGACGAATTTCGCCGCCGGATCAATCGGTTTTCCGTCGAACTTCAGATCGACGATGCGGCTGGAGCCGGCGTTGGCGATGCCGCCCTTCGAATCGTATTTAGGCGGCTGCGACAGGTCGATCCTGTAGGTGACGCCGTCGATGACGTCGAAATTATAGGACGGGAAGTCGGTGTTGATCAGCGGTTGATCCGCTTTGCCCGGTTCGATCCTGTTGAAGATGCCGGCCGACATCTCCAGCCATTCCTTCACCTGCGCGCCGGTGATTTCCACCGCCCGCACCGTGTTCGGATAGAGATAGAGGTCGGCGACATTCTTGATGGCGATGTCGCCGACCGGGACGTCGGTATAATAGTCGGCGCCGTTGCGGCCGCCTGCCTTGAACGGTGCCGCCGCCGACAAAAGCGGCACGTCCTTCCATTGCGTGCTCTTCAATATGTCCTTGAGGTACCAGCTCTGCGCCTGATTGACGATCTGCACCGACGGGTCGTCGGCGACCAAGGCGAAATAGGAATAGAGCGGCGCGGACGTCTTGCCGACGGGGCGGCGGACATAGGCGAGCGTCGCCTCGTGATCCTGCGCCAGCGCCGCGATGATGCGCGTGTCGTCGCCGACCTTGGCCTTGTTCTTGTTGTCGACGCGCTCATAGATCGGCCTCGCCTCGGAGGTGGCCGAGACGATCCGCCATTTCGAGCCGTCGCGCTCCAGCAGCAGGTCGATCAGGCCCATATGCGAGCCCCAGAAGCCGCCCATCACCGCGGCCTTGCCCTGCAGCGTGCCCTTCTCGGTGTCGACGCCGTCCAGCGCCTGGAAATCCTTCTTGCCGGGGAAGACGAGATGCTGATGGCCGGTGAAGACAGCGTCGATGCCCTCGACGCCGGCGACGAAGAACGAGGCGTTCTCCATCATGTCGCCCTGCTTGACGTCGATGCCCGAATGCGAGAGCGAGATGACGATGTCGGCGCCTTCCTCCCTGATCTGCGGCACCCAGGCCTTGGCCGCCTCGACGATGTCGCGCGTCTTCACATTGCCTTCGAGGTTCTTCAGGTCCCAGACCATGATCTGCGGTGGCACGAAGCCGATGACGCCAATCCTGATCGGCTGCTCGGCGCCCGAGCCGTCCTTGATCTTCTTGTCGAGGATCACATAGGGCTTGAGGTAGAGCTTGTCGTCGCGCGGGTTGGTGGCAAGCGCGGTGCCGCGGATCAGGTTCGCACAGACGAAGGGGAAATTGGCGCCGGCCAGCACTTTGTCCATGAAAGACAGGCCGTAATTGAACTCATGATTGCCGAGCGTCGAGCATTCATAGCCGAGCAGGTTCATGCCCTTCATGACCGGATGCAGGTCGCCGTCCTTCATGCCTTTCTCGTAGGCGACGTAGTCGCCCATCGGATTGCCCTGCAGTAGATCGCCATTGTCGATCAGCATGGCGTTGGTGGCTTCCTTGCGCACGGCGTCGATCAATGAGGCCGTGCGCGACAGGCCCATCGTGTCGTTCGCTTTGTCGGCGTAGTAGTCGTAGGGCAGCAGGTTCACATGGATGTCGGTCGTTTCCATGATCCTGAGATGCGCCTGGTTGGCCTGAGCGCGGGCGGAAAACGGGTGCAGCATGATCAGCGCCCCGCTGGCGGCGGCGCCGGCCAGGAACGAGCGACGACTGACGAACGGTTGCGACATTGTTTCCTCCTATTCGACAACGCAACAACCCCTGCCCCGAGCGCCGAACATGGCGTCGAAGGCGTTGCGAGTCCACGCCTGTCGGAAGCCTGTTGATCACGACAAGGTGACGCGTCGATGAAAGCAGCGTGGCAGCCAGTCAGTTCTTGTCGTCGTCGCCCTGAGTGATCAGCCGCGCGCTGCGCTGCCCGGTAAAATATATCCATAGCCAGCTAAGCGAAACCGCGAGCCGGTTGCGAAAATCGATCAGGAAATAGATGTGGGCGATGCCCCAAAGCCACCAGGCGAGCCGGCCGGTGAGCTTGATCCAGCCGAAATCGATGGCCGCGGCCCGCTTGCCGATCGTTGCGAGATCGCCGTCATGCCGATAGCGGAAAGGACGCGGCGCCGTATCGCCGGCGAGCCGCGCCTTGATGGTTGCCGCAACATGCCTGCCCTCCTGCTTGGCGGACGGTGCCACGCCCGGCACCGGCTTTCCATCCGGCCGCAACAGATGTGCCGTGTCGCCGATGACGAAGATCTCAGGGCTGCCCGGCACGGTGAGATCGGGCTCGACCATCACCCTGCCCGCCCGGTCGGCCGGCGCTCCCAGCCATTCCGCCGCCGGCGAAGCGGCGACGCCCGCAGCCCACAAGATGGTCTTTGCCGGCAGATGCGTGCCGCCGAAGACGACGCCGTCGGCGTCCAGATGCGTGACGGCGCGGCCGAGCTCGACTTCTACGCCAAGCCGCTCCAGCGCTTTCTGCGCATAGGTCGAGAGCTCAGGCGCGAAATTGGCCAGGATGCGGTCGCCGGCTTCGATCAGCACCACGCGCGCCTGCCGCGTGTCGATGTTGCGGAATTCGCCCCGCAGCGTCTCATGCGCAAGCTCGACAATGGTGCCGGCAAGCTCCACGCCGGTCGGCCCGCCGCCGACGATGACCAGCGTCAGCAGCGCCTGACGTTTGGCGGGATCGGTCTCGCGCTCGGCTTGCTCGAAGGCAAGCAGGATGCGGCGCCGGATTTCCGTGGCATCCTCGAGCGTCTTCAGCCCGGGCGCGAAAGGCTCCCATTCGTCGTGACCGAAATAGGCGTGGCGCGCGCCGGTGGCGAGCACCAGCGTGTCGTAGGCAAGCGAGCTGCCATCCTCGAGCAGCACGCGCTTGGCGTTGCGGTCGATGCCGGTGACCGTACCCAGAAGCGTCGTCACGTCCTTGCGCCTGCGCAAGAGATGGCGGATCGGCCAGGCGATCTCGGACGTCGCCAGCGAGGTGGTCGCCACCTGATAAAGCAGCGGTTGGAAAAGATGGTGATTGCGCTTGTCGATCATGGTGATGCGCACAGGTGCGCCGGCAAGCGCGCGGGTGAGTTCGAGGCCGCCGAACCCGGCGCCGACGACCACGACACGATGGCTGGCTTCACTCATTTCATTCCACCTCGCCAAGCGGATTCACCGCCCATCATGTAAGCATTTTTGTGCACCGCAACAATGCCGCCGCAGACAGCTCCATTGCCTGGGAGTCGTCGCCGGGTGTCGTGAATGCACATGCCGCTATTCAGGCGGGAGGTATAGCCTGAAGCAAAAATGACGGGAGCAAAGCATGATCGACGATCGCGATGACGGCCCGGCCCAATACGCCTCGCCGCCTTGTTCCATGCACGAGCTCGACCCTGCCTATCAGATGCCGCTGTCCGATTGGGCGGACGTCAGGCGCTGGCGCAAGGCGGAGCGCGAACGACTGATCGGCGCGCGGCTTGCCGTCTCCGCCGATGCGCGCGCGGCTATGTCGGCACGCATTGCCGAGGGCCTCGACGCCCTGGTCGGCGACGTTGCCGGCCGCATGGTCAGCCTCTACTGGCCGTTCCGCGGCGAGCCGGACCTGCGCGGCTGGATGGCGTCGATCAATGCGCGCGGCGGCCGCACGGCGCTGCCCGTCGTCATCGAGAAGGGCCAGCCCCTGGTCTTCCGCGCCTACGCGCCTGGAGACCGGCTGGAGAAAGGCGTCTGGAACATCCCGATCCCGGCCGAGGGCGATCCGGCGCTGCCCGACATCGTGATCTCGCCCGTCGTCGGCATCGATCCCGGCAACTATCGGCTGGGCTATGGTGGCGGCTTCTACGACCGTACGCTTGCCGCCATGCCGTTCAGGCCGCTGGTCATCGGTGTCGGCTACGAATTGCAGCGCATCCCCACCATCTACCCGCAGGCGCACGATATTCCGATGACGACGGTGGTGACGGAGGCGGTTAGAGGTAAGTGACGATTACGCCATCTCCGGCCTCAAGCCGACCGCCGTCCTGTCGACGATCTCGCGCAAGGCGAAGGACGAGTTGATCTTCGTCACATGCGGCATGGCCGACAGCCATTCCTTGTGGATGCGCTCATAGTCGGCGAGGTCTTTTGCGGCGATGCGCAGGATGTAGTCGTATTCGCCCGACATCAGATGGCAGGAAAGCACGTTCGGGCAGCGCTTGATCGCCGCCTCGAAGTCCGACAGCGTCTTCTCGAATTGCCCCGACAGCGATATATGGACGATCGCCGTCATCTGATGGCCGAGCGCGGCGTTCGACAGCCGCGCGTGGTAGCCTCGGATGGTTCCGGATTTCTCCAGATTGTCGAGCCGGCGCGAGCAGGCCGACTGCGACAGCCCGACCTTTTCTGCCAGCGCCGCGTTGGGGATCCGGCCATCCTTCTGCAAAGTCTCCAGAATGGCGATATCAATCCTATCGAGCGGCATTTTTCGTGATTCCTACGAAGATGCGGGCATTTTGCGCAACGATTATCGAAGACCTGGCGTTACCGCAAGTGCATTCGCAAACACATACGGAATGATTCATGCTTCACTGCGTCTCATGCATGTCGCCCTGAACCGCACGGCGGTTTTGAGGCTTGCGGCATGCCCGGAAATGTCAGGGAGAGCGGCCCGTTCAAGGGCCGGACAGGAGAAGAAAATGCGCGTCGGCTGCCCCAAGGAAATCAAGAACCACGAATACCGCGTCGGCCTGACGCCCGGCTCGGTCCGCGAATATGTCGCGCACGGCCACGAAGTGCTGGTCGAGACCGGCGCCGGCGCCGGGATCGGCGCCGACGACAACGCCTATCGCGCCGCCGGCGCCACCATCGCCAAGACGGCCGCCGACGTGTTCGCCAAGTCGGACATGATCGTCAAGGTCAAGGAGCCACAGCCCAACGAGTGGGTCCAGCTGCGCGACGGCCAGATCCTCTATACCTACCTGCACCTCGCTCCCGATCCGGAGCAGACCAAGGGCCTGCTCGCTTCGGGCGTCACCGCCGTTGCCTATGAGACGGTGACCGACGATCGCGGCGGCCTGCCGCTGCTCGCCCCGATGTCGGAAGTCGCCGGCCGTCTGTCGATCCAGGCCGGAGCGACCGCGCTGCAGAAGGCCAATGGCGGCCGCGGCGTGCTGCTCGGCGGCGTTCCGGGCGTCCTGCCCGGCAAGGTGACGGTGCTCGGCGGCGGTGTCGTCGGCCTGCATGCGGCGAAGATGGCTGCCGGCCTCGGCGCCGACGTCACCATCATCGACCGCTCGATCCCGCGCCTGCGTCAGCTCGACGACATCTTTGGCGGCCGCGTCCATACCCGTTACTCGACCGTCGAGGCGCTGGAAGATGAGTGCTTCTCGGCCGACATCGTCGTCGGCGCCGTGCTGATCCCGGGCGCCGCGGCGCCCAAGCTCGTCACCCGCGAGATGCTCTCCGGCATGAAGAAGGGCTCGGTGCTCGTCGACGTGGCCATCGACCAGGGCGGCTGCTTCGAGACCTCGCATGCCACGACGCATGCCGATCCGACCTACGAGGTCGACGGCGTCATCCACTACTGCGTCGCCAACATGCCGGGCGCTGTTCCGGTCACCTCGGCGCATGCGCTCAACAACGCCACCTTGCACCACGGCCTGCAGCTCGCCGACAAGGGCCTGAAGGCGCTGGTCGACGACCACCACCTGCGCAACGGCCTCAATGTCCACAAGGGCAAGATCACCAATCGCGCCGTCGCCGAAGCGCTCGGCTACGAAATGGTCGAGCCGAAGGCGGTTCTCGCCGCCTGATTTAGAAGAAAACAGCTTCCTCCTGTCGCGCCCGCCGGTCCTTCCGGCGGGCTTTTTCTTTTCTGGTTCCCGCGCGAGAAATCCGGGCAACAAAAAAGCGGAGCCAAAGCCCCGCTTCCTCGGTGTTGCGATGTGCCGCCGGTCCATCCGCGGTCGGCAATCGATCAACGACTGCCTTTTAGCGCGGTTGTACGACGGGAATACGACAACGTTACTGTCTCGCTCGCCGCTTCGAAAATGCCGGCCGCCGCCAATAAGCGCTGTGTGAAGCGTTTCACATTCGGCACTGGGGAAAAATGCCTAGACACGATCCGCCTGCTCGATGGCTTCTGTCGCAGGCTTTTTCCCAACTGCCCGCCAGACCATCGGCGGGCATTTTTTTCATGCCCGTTCGATGCGGCACTGGTAGCAATTGTTGCTCGCCGAGCGGACGTGGATATAGGCGATGTCGTCGCGTTCGAACAAAGTCTCGGCGCGAGCCGCGATATCGCTAGTCGGAGTGACGGCGCCGCTGCCGTAGACGATGCGGTCGTCCTTGCCGTAGCCGCGAACGATATAGTCGCTGCTTGCGAGCATCTCTGGCAGCGCTTCCGCGTCCGCGGAGCGTTCGCATTCCTCCGCATGCAGGAAGATCGGTCCGGTCTCGGCGTAAGGCTGAAGCTCGGGGAACGGCCGGTAGGCGAGGATGAGATAGCTCTCGCCTACCGCAACATTCTTCATGCAATGCCGGCACGGCACGCCGTCGCCGTCGGAAACCCTTCGTTCGGGCGTGAGGCCGTAGGCGTCTGGCCCTCCCCGCTGCAAGGCTCGCGCGGCTTCGGTCGGCAGGGCTTTGAACTGGATGCTCATGGCTAAATCTCCGGCGTCGTTGCCCGGAAGTTATGCCAGCGCGGCCGTATCTCCCACCCGATTCCTGCCAAGCGGTCCGCGCGTCGCTCGGAGCGCAAGATCGAACCCGAAATCACGACACCGGAGTTATCGGACTCGCCAGACAGGGCGCTCCGCGCCATGATGATGATCGCTGGGTGCACTGGCGGCTGGAGTCTGGCGATGGTCCGAGCATGATCACCGGGAGATGCCTGTGCGGCGCAGTCCGCTACGAGAGCCGCGCGGAGCCGATCACCGCACGGCTGTGCTGGTGCCGCTTCTGCCAGTATATTGCGGCCGGCAATGCGGCGGTGAGCGTCTGCTTCTTCACGGCGCACTTCAGGGTCGCGGGTGAGACGCGCGATTACGAAAGCGCGGCTGACAGCGGCAACAGGATGCACCGACGCTTCTGCCCAGCCTGCGGAGTGCATCTTTTCAGCGAGGCGGAGTCGCGCCCGCATCTGATCTTCGTGCGCGCCGGCACGCTCGACGATCCGAACATGATACGGCCCGCAGCGACGATCTGGACGATCAAGGCGCCGCCCTGGGCATGCATCGACACCTCGCTGCCGACCTTCGAGGGCCAGCCGCCGCCGGTGGCGTAGGCGCTTCGACGCAGTCGACCGGTTCGGCTCCCGGGCGCCCTCTTTGCCCTCTGACTACGGCCTCATCACGCTCGCCGAGCGCTCGGCGAAGGTCATTGGATGAACGACCTCCCTCTTCTGCGCCACCGGCGTGAAGCCGAGCTTCTGGTAAAGCGGCAGCGCCGCCGGATGGTCGAGCGTGCAGGTCTGCACCGTGACGCGCTTCGGTCCATACGACCATGCGGCGGAGATCGCCGCGCCCAGAAACCAGCGGCCGATGCCCTGGCCGTGCGCATGTTCCATCATGCCGAAATAGGCGAGTTCCACTTCGTCCGGCAAATGCGGCTTGAGATCGAAGAAGCCGGCGGGGGAGCCGTCGAGGTAGAGCACCCTGATGTCTCGGTCCTCGCGATGCAGGCCGGCGGCCAGTTCCTCGTCGCTCAGTCTGAGCACGTTGACCCAGTGCCATTTGCGCCCGACCCGATCCATCAGGTAGCGGTAGAAATGCAGCGGGATGTCCTTGGTCTTCAGCAGCGCGATCTGACGGTTGTAAGGCAGCGGCGGCGATGAGGCCGGCGGCGCGTGCATCTCGAGGAATGTCACCGTGACCTCGATATCCTTCGGCACACCGTTTTCCATCGCCGTCATTCCTTGCCCGTCACGACGGGCGTGTCGCTGAGGCCGCCCCATTCGGTCCATGAGCCGTCGTAAAGCCTGTTGTCGGTATGGCCAACCGTCTCCAGCGCCAGCGAGATCGCCGCCGCGGTGATGCCCGATCCGCACGAGGTGACGACCGGCTTTGAAAGGTCGATGCCGGCATCCTCGAGCACCTTGCGCAAGCGGTCCTTGGGCAGCAGCTCGCCATTGTCGGCAAGCGCGGCGACCGGGACGTTGTGGGCGCCCGGCATATGGCCTGAACGGACGCCAGGACGCGGTTCCGGATCGGTTCCGGCGAAACGTCCGGGAGAACGCGCATCGGCGATCTGGCTTTCTCCGCTTCCAACGATCCGGCGCATCTCGTCAAGGCTGACGACCCTGGCCGCATCGAAATCGGCGTAAAAGACGCAAGGCGCTGTTTTGGTCGGCTCCGCCGTCACCGGCCGCCCTTCCTCCCTCCAGCGGTCGAAGCCGCCGTTCAGGATGTAGACCTGGAAGACGCCCATGACCCGGAACATCCACCAGGCGCGCGGCGCCGAAAACAGGCCCGGGCCGTCGTAGACGACGATAGTGTCGTCGGCCGAAACGCCCATGGAGCCGACATATTGCGCGAAGTACTGGGGCGACGCCAATGTATGCGGCAGCTTCGAATCCGGATCCGAAACGGCGTCCTGATCGAGAAAGCGGGCGCCGGGGATATGGGCGGCGACATATTCGGTGTGGGCGTTGCGCTGCTGCGCCGGCAGATACCAGGAGGCGTCGATAATGGTGAGCCCTGGCGTTCCCAATCGCTTCTCGAGCCAGTCCGCGTCGACGATGAAAGGGCTGTCTTCGGCCATTTTCCTGCTCCTGTCCGCCTCTAGCGGCGCTGCCCGTCTTTACCCGTCAATTCGCCGGCATCGGTCCGAAGCGGATGCGGAAGCGCCGGTTCTCGCGGCCCTTCTTCTCGATCTTGCCGATGTGGATCTCGCCGACCTCGCCGGTGCTCTTCACATGGGTGCCGCCGCAGGGCTGGCTGTCGATCGAGGCATTCTCGCCGATGCAAACCAGGCGAATCCTGCCGGTGCCGGCGGGCGGCCGCACGTTCTTCGATTTCACCAGGCCGGGATTGGCGGCCAACTCCTCGTCGGTGATCAGTCGCGTGAAGATCGGATGATCGGCGCGCACAAGGTCCATCAACCTCGCCGTCACATCCTCCTTGGTGAAGCCGGCGTCGGGAATGTCGAAATCGACGCGGCTATCGTCCTCGGCGACCGCTGCCCCGGTGATCGGAAACGGACAGACGACGGTGAGCAGATGGCAGGCGGCGTGCATACGCATCAAGAGATGCCGCCGCTCCCAATCGATGGTGAGCTTCAGCCTGTCACCGACCGCCGGCATGGCCTGTTCGGGCGCCGGCACATGGATGATCTCGTCCTTGGTCTCGCCGGTGATGGTTGCGGCGATCGCGATGCGGCTGCCATCGGCTAGTTCGAGCATGCCGGTATCGCCTGGCTGCCCCCCTGACGTAGCGTAGAAGATGGTCCGATCAAGAAGAATACCGCCGCGATCGTTGATGGCGACGACCTGTGCGTCCGCCGTCCTCAGATAGGCGTCGTCACGGAACAGCGCTTCGGTTCTGCGCGCCATCAAGCCACCTTTTCGAACGGCACCGAGATATCGGCCTTTTCTTCCATCCAGCCCGGCACCGGCAGGTTCTTGCCGCGCAGGAACTCGGGATTGAACAATTTCGACTGGTAGCGCGTGCCGTAGTCGGCGAGGATCGTCACGATGGTATGACCGGGGCCAAGCTCGCGCGCCAGCCGGATGGCGCCGGCGATGTTGATGCCCGTCGAGCCGCCGACGCAGAGCCCCTCTTCCTGGATCAGGTCGAAAATGATCGGCAGCGCCTCCTCGTCCGGGATCTGGTAGGAGAAGTCGGGCGTGAACCCTTCGAGATTGGCGGTGATGCGGCCCTGACCGATGCCCTCGGTGATCGAGCTGCCGTCGGATTTCAGCTCGCCGCTGGTGTAGAAGCTGTAGAGGGCGGCGCCCAGCGGATCGGCGAGCGCGATCTTGACGTCCTTGCTCCTGGCCTTGAGCCCGATCGCGACGCCGGCGAGCGTGCCGCCGGAGCCGACCGCCGACACGAAGCCGTCGACCTTGCCGCCGGTCTGGGTCCAGATCTCCTGCGCCGTCGTGCGCATGTGGCCGTCGCGGTTGGCGACATTGTCGAACTGGTTCGCCCAGATCGCGCCGTTCGCCTCCGAACGCGCCAGTTGCTCGGCGAGCCGCCCGGACAGCTTCACATAGTTGTTGGGGTTCTTGTAGGGCACGGCCGGCACTTCGATCAGCTCGGCCCCCAGGATCTTGATCGTGTCCTTCTTTTCCTGGCTCTGCGTGTCGGGGATGACGATGACGGTCCGGTAGCCAAGCGCCTTGGCGACAAGCGTCAGGCCGATACCGGTGTTGCCGGCGGTCCCTTCGACGATGACGCCGCCGGGTTTCAAGAGCCCGCGCTGCTCGGCGTCTCGGATGATGAACAGGCCCGCACGATCCTTGACCGATTGCCCCGGATTCATGAATTCGGCTTTGCCCAGGATTTCGCAGCCGGTTGCGTCCGAAGCCTTGTTGAGTCGGATCAAGGGTGTATTGCCGATCGCTTCGATCACATTACGGGGCATTCAGGATTCCTTTGTGCGTGCGGTCGAGACCCTAGAAACCGGAAGCCGCGGTTTCAAGGCAAGATTTTGCCTGGTCCAGTCGCATTCCGGACGCTGCAATCCTCGCTATCATTTCGACGATGTGCCCAAAAGCGCTCTTTTCATCCGATTTCTTCGCCGCTAGAGCACTAATGCTTTGCGCGTCCGACCGGACGCGCAAAGCTGTAGGACTTTAATCTGGCGCATGATTCCTTTCCGAAAACCGGTACCGGTTTTCGGGGTCATGCGCCGACCCAGACAATTCGCAGGACTTTCAATGACACTCTACCGGGCCAACCCGAAAGACGGTGTCGCCTGGATCACGGGCGGCAGCAGTGGTCTCGGTCGTGCGCTGGCCAAGGATCTCGCAAGGCAGGGCTATGCCATCGCGGTGACGGCACTGCCGAGCGATCCGGTCGAGACGCTGCTGGTCGAGACGGCGCAGATGGCCGGCCATGTGAGGTCCTTCCCCTGCGATGTGACCGATGAAGACGGGATGGCGCGGACGGCCGCCGCCATCGAGACGGAGATGGGGCCGATCGTGCTCGCCGTCTTCAACGCCGGCAACTACATCGCCACTCCCGGCGAGCACCTCGTGGTGCGCGATTTTCACCGATCCTTCGCCGTCAACTATTTCGGCATCGTCAACGGTCTGGTGCCCGTGGTCGATTATATGCGCACGAGAGGGCGCGGGCATGTCGTCCTGGTCGGATCCGTGACGGCTTATTCCGGCTGGCCGACCACCGCCGCCTATGGCGGCACCAAGGCGGCGATCAACATCCTGGCGGAATCGCTGAAATACGACTTCGACAAGATGAACATCCGCATCCAAGTGATGAATCCGGGCTTCGTCGATACGCCGCTGACCGAGAAGAACATGCTGCCGATGCCGGGTCTGATGCCCGTGCACCGGGCGTCGCGGCGCATGGCGCGCGGCATCAGGAAGGGAGGGTTCGAAGTCACCTTCCCCTATCACATCAGCTGGCCGCTGAAGCTGCTTGGCCTGCTGCCGCGGCCCTTCGGCCGACTGGTGATCGGGCTGACCACCAGCTGGTGGGCGCGGCCGTTGTATTTCGACCGCAAGATGCCGAGCAAAAAAGCTCCGTCAGCGGACAAGGCAACCTAAAGCGCGCCGCGCTGAAACGGATTCAGGCGACGCGCTTTTAAGCCTTTGTTTCTATGCATGTCGTTTTCGCAAAACCGCTCCACAGTTTGCGCGACATGCGCTAAGGCGAAGGGCGATTGCCTCTCGGCAGGCACCGCCATAGGTTGAGAATTGTTGCTTGGAGTCGGCGATGGGGCGGCGGATCGTGCTTTCGATACTTGGTCTCGCCGTCATCCTTGTCGCAGGTTTCTTCCTCGGCCCACGCGTGGCGGCCGACACGACGATCCGCTTCGATCCTTCGGTGATCGGCGACGATCCGCAGGCCTATCTGGCGCGCGAGGAAGCCGCGGTGCCCAATATCCGCGACGGGCTGGACAAGGAGATCATCTGGGCCAACCCGCTGGTTCACGCCAAGACGAAGCTTGCGATCGTCTACATCCATGGCTTTTCGGCATCGAAGGGCGAGGTCCGCCCGCTTCCGGACGATGTCGCCGACGAACTCGGCGCCAACCTCTTCTACACCCGCCTGACCGGCCACGGGCAGGACGGCGCGGCCATGGCCGAAAGTAGCGTCAATGCCTGGATCAACGACTATGAAGAGGCGCTGGCGATCGGCCGCGCGATCGGCGACAAGGTGATCGTGATCGCCACCTCGACCGGCGGCTCATTGGCGACCTGGGCGGCAACACAGCCGGGCGCCTCCGACGGCGTCGCGGCGATCGCGTTCATCTCGCCGAATTTCGGCGTCAAGGCGTCCGGCGCCGAGATCCTGACCATGCCCTGGGGCAGAGAGATCGCCGAGCTCGTCGGCGGCAGGGAACGCAGCTTTCCCGCGCGCAACGCGCTGCATGAAAAATTCTGGACCACCAAATATCCCATGTCGGCGACGCTGCCGATGGCGGCACTCACCAATCTCGCCTATGGCGCGCCGGTCGAAAAGGCGACCACCCCTGCCCTGTTCATCTTCTCGGACGCCGACAAAGTGGTGCGGCCTGACCGAACCCGAGAGATCGCCGGCCGCTGGGGCGGTCCGCACGAACTGGTGCCGGTCGACGATACCGGCGATCCGGACAACCATGTCATTGCCGGCGATGCGCTGTCGCCGCAGACTACAGCCTTTCTCGCCCAGCGGATCGTGGTGTGGGTGAAGGCATTGATGCCGTAGCAATCGAACCAAGGAAACGAAAACGGCCGGAACGTTGCTTCGGCCGTTTTCCTATTTCGATCAAGCCTTGGCGAGGACTCAAGCTGCCCGGTTCGCCGGCCGCTTGCCGCCGAAGCGGCGCTTGTTGTTGCCCTTGAAGCGCTTGAAGCCGTCAGGCTGGCGCTCGCCATTCGGCTTGGCGGCCACCGGGCGTTCGCCCTGCGGCTTCGGAGCGAATTGGCGCTCACCATTGGGCTTGTCGCCGAAGCGCTTCTTGCCATTGTTGCCGCTGCCGGGGCGGCGGCCGTCGCGGCGCCCGCCATGATGCTCGCGATCGTTGGCCGGCTCGAAATGGCGCTCGGTCTTCTCCTTCGGATCGCGCTGCGGGTCGGGGCTGCCGAGGTGATCGGCGATCACCGGAAGCTTCATGCGGATGATACGCTCCACCTGCCGCAGCTTGCCGTTCTCCGACGGATCGCAAAGCGTGATCGCGATGCCGTCCCTGCCGTTGCGGCCGGTGCGGCCGATGCGGTGGACATAGCTTTCCGCCTCGTCCGGCAGGTCGAAATTCACGACGTGGCTGATGCCGGGCACGTCGATGCCGCGCGCCGCGATGTCGGTCGCGACCAGGATGCGCACCGAGCCGTCGCGGAAATCGTTGAGCGCTTTCTGGCGCGCGTTCTGCGACTTGTTGCCGTGGATGACGGCGGCGTTGAAGCCGTCGCGGGCAAGGTCCTTGGTGACGCGGTCGGCGCCGTGCTTGGTGCGCGAGAACACGATCACCGAGCGCATCGCCTCATCGGCCAGCATCTTGGACAGCACCTGGCGCTTCTGCTTGGTGCGGGCGAGCACCACGCTCTGCACGATCTCGGCCGCCGTCGTGCTCTGAGGCGCGACTTCGATACGGACCGGGTCCTTCAGCAGGCCCTTGGCGAGCTCGGCGATCTCGTTCGGCAGCGTCGCGGAGAACAGCGCCGTTTGGCGGTCGGGCGCGGTCGCCTTGGCGATGCGCTTGACGTCGTTGATGAAGCCCATGTCGAGCATGCGATCGCCCTCGTCCAGCACCAGCCATTTGGTGTCGGCAAGGATGAGGTCGCCCTCGCGCACGAGGTCGGTCAGCCGGCCGGGCGTGGCGATCAGGACATCGACGCCGGGCGCGATCTTCTTCACCTGGCTGTAGCGGGAGACGCCGCCGAGCACGAGCGCGGTCGAGATGTGGGCGCCCTTGGTGAGCAGCTTGATGGTGTCCTCGATCTGCACGGCAAGCTCGCGCGTCGGCGCCAGGATCAGCGCGCGCGCAGTCTTAGGCCGGCGCTTGGTGCCGAGCCCGATGATCTTCGACAGGATCGGCAGCGCGAAGGCGGCCGTCTTGCCCGAACCGGTCTGGGCGATGCCGAATATGTCGCGGCCTTCGAGCTGCGGCGGAATCGCCTGCACCTGGATCGGCTTCGGATCGGTGAAGCCCGCGGCATTGGCGGCCTTGAGCAGCGCGCCGGTGATTCCTAGGGTAGCGAAACCGTTCTGTTCCGCCTGGTTTTCGTTGGTCAAAATAATCTTCTTTCACGCGGCTCGATGCCGCAAACAGCGATGGCTGCAGGGCGCAACCTGCCGTCGAAAATTGTCAGGAAACGACAAGGCGGCGGACGGAAGCGTCCGCGCGGCTGCGCTGTCGTGCCCGCGAGCGTCATGCTCCCGGGGCTCTTTCGCCACCTTGCCGATCAACCGGAAAGAGGGAAAACAGACGCAACCAGTCTCATTCGTGGAGAAAGCCGGACAAACCGGCCCAAGCGCCTATGCTGCCGCATATGGCCGAGTCCGGCCTGAAATGCAAGGGGTGATGTTGCAATGCAACAAAAACAGGGTGCTTGCGCTCCCCTGCCCTCCCGATTACCACAAATCACCTTTCCTTTTTGGGGGCAGCGATGAAGGACGTGCTGAAGGAACTCGAGCGTCGCCGCGAGATCGCCCGCATGGGTGGCGGCAAGGAGCGGATCGAGGCCCAGCACAAGAAGGGCAAGCTGACCGCGCGCGAGCGCATCGAGGTGTTCCTCGACGAAGGGTCGTTCGAGGAGTTCGACATGTATGTCGAGCACCGCTCCACCGATTTCGGCATGGAGAAGACCAAAATCGCAGGCGACGGCGTCGTCACCGGCTGGGGCACGGTCAACGGGCGGCCTGTCTATCTCTTCGCCAAGGATTTCACCGTCTTCGGCGGCTCGCTGTCGGAAGCGCATGCCGAGAAGGTGGTCAAGGTCCAGGAGATGGCGCTGCGCAACCGCGCGCCGATCATCGGCCTCTACGATGCCGGCGGCGCCCGCATCCAGGAAGGCGTCGCCGCGCTCGGCGGCTATGCCGAGATCTTCCAGCGCAATGTGCTCGCCTCGGGCGTCATCCCGCAGATCTCGCTGATCATGGGTCCCTGCGCCGGCGGCGACGTCTATTCGCCCGCCATGACCGACTTCATCTTCATGGTGCGCGACACCTCCTACATGTTCGTCACCGGGCCGGATGTGGTGAAGACGGTGACCAACGAGACGGTTACGGCCGAGAGCCTCGGCGGCGCCACCGTGCATACGACTAGGTCTTCCATCGCCGACGGCGCCTATGACAATGACGTCGAGGCCCTTTTGCAGATGCGCCGGCTGATCGATCTGCTGCCGGCCTCCAACACGGCCGAGATTCCCGAGATCGAATGCTACCAGCCGGTGACCGATCACGATCTTTCGCTCGATCGGCTGATCCCAGACAACGCCAACAAGCCCTATGACATCAAGGAACTGATCCTGAAGGTCGCCGACGAGGGCGACTTCTTCGAGATCCAGGCGAGTTTCGCCAAGAACATCGTCACCGGCTTCGGCCGCGTCGACGGTCGGACAGTCGGCTTCGTCGCCAACCAGCCGATGGTGCTGGCGGGCGTGCTGGATTCCGACGCCAGCCGCAAGGCGGCGCGCTTCGTGCGTTTTTGCGATTGCTTCTCGATCCCGATCGTCACTTTCGTCGACGTTCCGGGCTTCCTGCCAGGCACCGCGCAGGAATATGGCGGGCTGATCAAGCATGGCGCCAAACTGCTGTTCGCCTATGCCGAGGCCACCGTGCCAAAGATCACCGTCATCACCCGCAAGGCCTATGGCGGCGCCTACGACGTCATGGCGTCAAAGCACCTGCGCGGAGACATGAATTATGCCTGGCCGACGGCGCAGATCGCGGTGATGGGCGCAAGGGGCGCGGTCGAGATCATCTATCGCAAGGATATCGGCAACGCGGAAAAGATCGCGGCCCACACCAAGGCTTACGAGGATCGCTTCCTGTCGCCATTCGTTGCGGCCGAACGCGGCTATGTCGATGAGGTGATCATGCCGCATTCGACCCGCCTCCGCGTGGCGCGGGCGCTGCGCATGCTGCGCAACAAGGACATGCAGAACCCCTGGAAGAAGCACGACAACATCCCGTTGTGAGGCGGCAGGAAGTCGTAACGACTGGCAGCACTGCAAGTCGTGGAGGCGGCCGGCTTTGCGAACGCTGTCCCTGTCGTTCCCGAGAGCAGTTCCTTTGACGCTTCGCCGATCTGCTCTAAGTACTAGCCTTAAACGATCGCGAACGGAAAATCGCCCGCACTTTCCTGGAATTGATCCAGGGCACACATTACAGCTTATGCGGATTTTCAAAAGACGCGGCAATCTGAAAATTTAACTTTCGTCTGTGAACGACCTCACATTATTTAAAATACATTCTGCATTGCCAATGCTTTTCAGTGCAATATAAAATAATGAAGCTATTTATTAGCTATTTAAAATGGAGGACTTTGCCATGCTTGCGCGTTGCGGCTGCTTTATCGTTCCGAAGGAGGTTCTCGAGCGTTTTTCGAAAGATACGTCGCTCCCCAAGGCCGCTCGGGACGCATGTCGTCTCACGGCTGATCTCGAGCCGATCTGGCGCAAGCTGCGGAGCGCGCAAAACCAGGCCATCCAGGCACGCCTCGTGGTCAAGCCAAGCGCCCTGGCACTGGCGACCGCGCCAAAGGTCACGGTCTATGACTGCCAGGGCACGACGTCGTTGCCTGGAAGCCCCGTCGCCAATCCCGGCAACTCCTCCGATCAGACCGCGAAGCGAACGTTCAACGAGACAACCGCAGTCGCCGCGTTCTTCCAGACCTGCTTCGGCCGCAACTCGGTCGATGACCTTGGAATGACCCTGATGTCGTCCATCCATTACGACAAGGATTACAACAACGCTTTCTGGAACGGCAGCCAGATGACCTATGGCGACGGCGACGGCCAAATATTCGTCGACTTCACCAAGTCGAACGATGTCATCGCTCATGAGCTCACGCATGGCGTGACGCAATATACCGCGGGGCTTGTCTATACCGACGAAGCGGGCGCGCTCAATGAAAGCATCTCGGACGTGTTCGGCTCGATGTTCCGCCAATGGGAGGACAAGCAAACCTCTGACCAGGCGGACTGGCTGATCGGCTCCGGGATCATGGGCCCGGCCGCGACCGCCAAGGGCTACACATGCCTGCGCGACATGGCGAACCCAGGCGCCAAGCACTGCCTCTCGCCACAGCCGGACAACTACAAGAAGTATCAGGCGGGGGGCGATCCGCACTATAACAGCGGCATCCCGAACCATGCTTTCTACCTTGCAGCCAAGAGCATCGGCGGGCAGTCCTGGAACGAGGCCGGCAAAGTCTGGTATGCCGCCTTGACCAGCAGCAAGGCGACGAAGAACATGAGCTTCAAATCCTTCGCCAAGCTGACGCGATCGGCCGCCAAGAGCTTGTTTCCAAGCAATGCAGCCATATATGCTGCGGTCGACGGCGCTTGGACGAGCGTGGGCGTGCCGTAGCGGTTTCGGCCTTGCCGACAAGGCGCCAATCCAGCTGCGTTCCCTGCGCCGGACGCAGGTTCGCGGCACCGCGAACCTTGCAGGCAAGGGAAACTCGCGATGGCGGAACGGTTTATAATCGAAAGACAGGGCGGTTTCGCCGGCCTCAAGGGCCGCGGGACCGTCGACGCGGCCGCGCTCGACGCCAAGGACAGGGCAACCCTCGATGAACTGTTCGCGCGCGAGGAGCCGTTGCCCCGCGATCCCGGGGCCGACAGATACACGTTCACCATCACCTGGGAGAAGGAAACCGGAAGCAAAACGCTTCAGGTGCCCGAAACCTTGGTTCCGCGCTCGATCGCTCAAGCGGTGAAAGATCAGCTCTAGCCTTATTTTCCAATGAAGACCGCGCTGGCAAAGTGCCATGAACCCAATCAGCGCTATCCTTGCTTGGGCTCCAGCCGCGGCCTTGCGAAGATCGCAAGCCGGCGCGCGCAAGGGCCGCGAGTCGGCTGCCGACGGGTTGCCGATCGCGAAAACCGCGAAGGCCTATCTGGAACTCCATGCCCGCATCCTTGATGGCGAAGCGCTTCCGTGACAAGGAACCGGCGTGCTTGCCGTCCGCGGCGGCTGTGTCGGATCGAAAAGGTATCGCGGGTTGCGCCCCATTCTCGTCTTCTGCTTGCCGGCAATCGGCGACTTTATCCGTTGCCATTCGGCGATCCAGATTCTCGCCGAGAGGTTTCCAGAACACCCGATCGACGTCGTCACCTCGCCGCTAGCCGCGCCGCTGGCGCGATTGATGCCGCACATCCGCAAGACCTGGATCGTCGAGAGGCATTGGAATCCCGGCCTCGGGGAGCGAGCGCGCCTGGCGCGCGAACTTCGCCGGGAGAATTATCAGGCGGCCTATATGCTCACCAGCAGCACCAAGGCGGGCCTGGTGCCGTGGCTGGCGGGTATCCCCGAGCGCATCGGCTATCCGCGCGAACTCCAATTCGGCATCGTCAACCGGCTACCGGCCGGATGGCCGAAATCCTTCGTGGCTTTCGGGCCGCGCAAGACAAGACTGTTCGAGCAGGTCTGCGCGATTGCCATGCTGGGCGAACGGCCTGCCGACGATGTGGGGCTGCCGCAGCCGAAAATGATGGTTCCATCCGAGGAGGTTTCGGCCTGGCGCATCCGGCATGGGATCGATGCGGCAAGACCGGCACTGGCGCTCTATACGTCGGAATTCGTCAACTTCCGCTCGTGGCCGGCGGAGCGTTTCATTTCCGTTGCGAAAGATCACATCAGGCGCGGCTGGTCGGTGTGGCTCGTCGGCGGTCCGCGCGAACGCGCGGCCGCAGCCCAGATCCGGGCAGCGCTTCCGGAGGCGGTGGATTTCACCTCGACCCCCGATATCACCGACGCCATGTGCCAGATCGCCGCCTCGACGGTCTTTCTCGGGGTCGATGGCGGCATCTGCCACGCGGCCGCGGCTTTGGGGGGACCGTGCGTGCTCATCTTCGGATCGAACCGCGCCTATGAAACCGGACCGGTGAACGACCACGTCCGGTTTCTGGAGCCTCCGATTTCGACGCCGAGCTGGATAAAGGACACGAACGGGGTCACCGAGGAAAGAGTGCTTGCGGCGCTGGCGGAAGCTGTGGCGCAGGCGTGCGGCCCGCAAGGCGCCCGAACTGCCTAGACTAGGGCGGTTCAGCGTTTCACGGAATCGCTTTCCGTCAGTTCGCGCAGCACCGGCACCATCGCCAGCGGAAGATCCTCGGCGATCAGACCGGGTCCGAAGCGGCTACCCGCTTCGGCATGAATCCAGACGCCAGCGCAGGCGGCCTCGAAGGCAGGCATGCCCTGCGCCAGGAGCCCGGCGATGATCCCTGCCAGCACATCGCCGGAACCGGCGGTGGCAAGCCATGGCGCTCCGTTGCTGTTGATGGCGGCGCGTCCGTCCGGCGCGGCGATAACCGTGTCAGCGCCTTTATAGACGATGACGGCATTGGCCCGCGCCGCCGCCGCGCGCGCCTTGGCCAGCTTGGAAAGCGCCTCGTCGTCCGCAATGTCAGGAAACAGCCTGCCGAACTCGCCCTCATGCGGTGTCATCACCAGCGCCGGCGCGCCGGACTTTCGGGCAGCCTGGAAAAGCGTCTCAGGCTCATCGCGAAACGAGGTGATGCCGTCGGCATCGAGTACCAATCCCTCAATGCCCGCGTCCTGCCCCTGCCCGGCGCCGAGCAGCGCGTGGACAAAATCGCGCGCCTTTTCACCGACGCCGAATCCAGGACCGAGCACGAAGGACGAAGGGCGGCGATCGGCAAGGAACGCGCCGAGATCGGCAACCGTTTCGGCCTTGCGCAGCATGATCGAGGTCAGATGGGCGGCATTCACCTGCATGGCGTTCGCCGGCGAAAGCACGGTCACCGCCCCCGCCCCGCTTCTTGCGGCGGCAAGCGCCGACAGGCGCGCGGCACCTGTCGCCGAAGGTCCGCCGGAAAAGACGTTTGCGTGACCGCGCCGGTATTTATGCGCGTCGACAGCCGGCACCGGGAAGGCTGGCAGCCAAAGCGCCGGTCCATTTTCGAAGGTTTGCGGCGCGATCCGGGCGATGATCCCGTCGCCGATGCCGATGTCAGCCAGCACGATCTCGCCGCACATCTCACGCCCCGGCAAAAGCAGATGCCCCGGCTTCTTTCGCGCGAAGGTCACGGTTATGGCCGCGCGAAATGCGCAGCCGAGAATGGCTCCGCTTTCGCCGGAAACGCCCGAAGGCAGGTCTATGGCGACGACCGGCAAGCCGAGATCCGTCACGATCCGGACCGACCTTGCGGCGTCGCCCGACAGCGGCTTGGAAAGCCCTGCCCCGAAAAGTGCGACGACTGCAAGCGAGCCGGCCTCGGCGGCGAAGGCAGACAGAGGCCGGCGCTCGAGCGGGCAGTCGGCCGCGGCGAACGCGGCATCGCTGCCTGCACGCGGCTCGCCCGACACCCACAACGCGACCTCGACGCCGCTCTCCTGGAGCAGGCGCGCAACGACATAACCGTCGCCACCATTGTTACCGGGACCGCACAGCACGTGCACCCGCTTGGCTGCCGGATAGCGCGCCAGCACCACGGCCGCGACGGCCGCGCCGGCGCGGCGCATCAGCCCGTAGCCGTCGAGCGGACCTTCCGCAATCGTCAGCCGGTCTGCCTCGGCCATCTCGGCCGGTGAAAGAAGTTCATTGCGCATGGGATTGCCGATCTCCATCCGATCAAGCATTGTCCGATTTGCGGTTCGAAGCAAACGGCGACCGCCGAACGCCACCCAAAAGTGGCGGGACCCGGAGGGGAATCTGCCTGCAAATTGCGCTATCTGCCCAATTTTTGCGCAGACGGATGGAGGAGCGATGTATAGGCTTTGGGCGTCGATGACGCATCCAATGCAACGAATGACGCGAATTTGCATCCGGGTGCGACATGGCATCTGAATCGCCCGATACCGTCTCCAACCTCCGGGAATTGGCACGCTTCGTGCTTGATGGAGGCGCAAGCGGGGCGCACAACCCGTCTCTTTGGCAGTGGAGGCCACTTTCTACATGAAAAAGATCGAAGCGATCATCAAGCCATTCAAGCTGGACGAAGTGAAGGAGGCGCTTCAGGAGGCCGGACTGCAGGGTATCACCGTCACCGAGGCCAAGGGTTTCGGTCGGCAGAAGGGCCACACCGAACTCTATCGCGGCGCCGAATATGTCGTCGATTTCCTGCCCAAGGTGAAGATCGAGGTCGTGCTCGGCGACGATGCCGTCGAAGGCGCCATCGAAGCCATCCGCAAAGCGGCCCAGACCGGTCGCATCGGCGACGGCAAGATCTTCGTTTCCAATATCGAGGAAGTCGTCCGCATCCGCACCGGCGAGACCGGCATGGACGCCGTCTGAGCCCCACATCTTTTCTGAACCGTCATCATCAAAAAACGTCATCACACAGGGATACATGACATGACGACTGCCAAAGACATCATGAAGCAGATCAAGGACAACGACGTGAAGTTCGTCGACCTGCGCTTCACCGATCCGAGGGGCAAGCTGCAGCATGTGACGATGGATGTCGTCGAGGTCGAGGAAGACATGTTCGCCGACGGCGTCATGTTCGACGGCTCGTCGATCGCCGGCTGGAAGGCGATCAACGAGTCCGACATGGTGCTGATGCCGGACACGGATACCGTCCACATGGATCCGTTCTTCGCCCAGTCGACCATGGTCATCCTGTGCGACATCCTCGATCCGATCTCGGGCGAGGCCTATAACCGCGACCCGCGCGGCACCGCCAAGAAGGCCGAGGCCTACATGAAGTCGGAAGGCATCGGCGACACCGTCTATGTCGGCCCGGAAGCCGAGTTCTTCGTGTTCGACGACGTCAAGTACAAGGCCGACCCGTACAACACCGGCTTCCGGCTCGACTCGACCGAACTGCCGTCCAACGACGACACCGACTACGAGACGGGCAACCTCGGCCATCGTCCTCGCACCAAGGGCGGCTATTTCCCTGTGCCGCCGATCGATTCCTGCCAGGACATGCGCTCCGAGATGCTGACCGTGCTCGCCGAGATGGGCGTGCGGGTCGAGAAGCATCACCATGAGGTCGCCGCCGCCCAGCACGAGCTCGGCATCAAGTTCGACACGCTGGTGCGCAACGCCGACAAGATGCTGATCTACAAGTATGTCGTGCACCAGGTCGCCAATGCCTATGGCAAGACGGCCACCTTCATGCCGAAGCCGGTGTTCGGCGACAACGGCTCGGGCATGCACGTCCACCAGTCGATCTGGAAGGGCGGCAAGCCGACCTTCGCCGGCAACGAATATGCCGGCCTGTCGGAGACCTGCCTGTTCTATATCGGCGGCATCATCAAGCACGCCAAGGCGATCAACGCCTTCACCAACCCGCTCACCAACTCCTACAAGCGCCTGGTGCCTGGCTACGAAGCGCCGGTGCTGCTCGCCTACTCGGCGCGCAACCGTTCGGCGTCCTGCCGCATTCCGTTCGGTTCGTCGCCGAAGTCGAAGCGTGTCGAGGTCCGCTTCCCCGACCCGGGCGCGAACCCCTATCTCGGCTTCTCCGCCATGCTGATGGCCGGCCTCGACGGCATCAAGAACAAGATCCATCCCGGACAGCCGATGGACAAGGACCTCTACGACCTGCCGCCTAAGGAGCTGAAGAAGATCCCGACCGTCTGCGGCTCGCTGCGCGAAGCGCTGCAGAGCCTCGACAAGGACCGCGGCTTCCTGAAGGCCGGCGGCGTCTTCGACGACGACCAGATCGACAGCTATATCGAGCTGAAGATGGCTGAGGTCATGCGCTTCGAGATGACGCCGCACCCGGTCGAGTACGATATGTACTATTCGGTCTAAGCAATAGAAATCGTTACAAAAAGAACCCCGGTTCGCCGGGGTTTTTATTTGCCCCTCTCCGGAAGCCAAGGCCCATTGCGGCATCTCTCGTGTAAAGAAAACCCCGGCATCATTGCGCCGGGGTTTAAGTTCGAAGGGTATTCGTAGCGCAGACACCAGGTCTGCGCTACGAACCGATCAGGCTGCCGCCGAAACCTTCGCGTCGGTCGAAACCTGCGAGATCGTCTTCAGGACCTGCGAGGCGATCTGGTAGGGGTCGCCCTGCGAGTTCGGGCGACGGTCTTCCAGATAGCCCTTGTAGTCGTTCTTGATGAAGGAGTGCGGAACGCGGATCGAGGCGCCGCGGTCGGCGACACCGTAAGAGAACTTGTTCCACGGCGCGGTCTCATGCTTGCCGGTCAGGCGCTTGTCGTTGTCCGGCCCGTAGACGGCGATATGATCCATCAGGTTCTTTTCGAACTGCGCCATCATCGCCTCGAAATAGGCCTTGCCGCCGACTTCGCGCATGTACTTGGTCGAGAAGTTGCAGTGCATGCCCGAGCCGTTCCAGTCGGTGTCGCCGAGCGGCTTGCAGTGGAACTCGATGTCGATGCCGTACTTTTCGGTGAGGCGCAGGAGCAGGTAGCGCGCCATCCACATCTGGTCCGCAGCCTTCCTGGAGCCCTTGCCGAAGATCTGGAATTCCCACTGGCCCTTGGCCACCTCGGCATTGATGCCCTCATGGTTGATGCCGGCGGCGAGGCAGAGGTCGAGATGCTCCTCGACGATCTGGCGCGCGACATCGCCGACATTCTTGTAGCCGACGCCGGTGTAGTACGGGCCCTGCGGCGCCGGGTAGCCGCTCTCGGGGAAGCCGAGCGGACGACCGTCCTTGTAGAAGAAATATTCCTGCTCGAAGCCGAACCAGGCGTCCTCGTCGTCGAGGATGGTCGCACGGCTGTTCGACGCGTGCGGCGTCACACCGTCGGGCATCATGACTTCGCACATTACGAGAACGCCGTTGGTGCGGGCCGGATCCGGGTAATGCGCGACCGGCTTAAGCACGCAATCCGAGCTGCGGCCTTCGGCCTGGTTCGTCGAGGAACCGTCGAAGCCCCACAGCGGCAGCTGCTCGAGGGTCGGGAACTCGGCAAACTCCTTGATCTGGGTCTTGCCGCGCAGATTGGGGGTCGGGGTGTAGCCGTCGAGCCAGATATACTCGAGCTTGTATTTGGTCATTCCAGTGCCTCTCGTTGCTTGGACACCGCCGCGGCGGCATCAATGCATGGCCGGTTCGAGCCGGCCTGCCGATCGTTAAAAAGCAATTCGTGTGCCACTCTCCCCGTCCAGGGTGCGGCAAAATGGTTGTGGCAAGGCGTTGATTTTGCTGAGCCGCCTCAGCAATGCGCGGCAATCGTTCAGCTGCAGAATTTGCATAAATCTTATGCAAGTTCTGATCTTTTTGTGTGCATATTGCCTAAATGAATCGCAGGGCCTATTTTGAGAAAGGATTGAATCGACTGGCTCCCGAAAAAGAAAGGCGGCCATCAATGGAAGTCACCACGTCCCGTCCGTCGGCAAAGATTTTGATGTTCCCGCTTGCAGGCCGGACATCTGCCTCAAATTTGGGCGCAAAGGCCAAATTCGCGGCAGAGATTGCCTCGCTGCGCAATACGTACGCCGATTTTGACGGCTGGTATCACGAGGCGGCGATCGAGGAAGAGATCCAGCAGCGCAAGAGCTGACCAACGGTTCCAGTTCGGCATGAAAAAGCCCGGCGCGATCGCTTGCGCCGGGCTTTTTCATTTCCAGAGGCTTGATCGGTCAGTCCTTGGAGTGCAGGTCGGTGCCGAGCGTGTCCCTGACGAAGATCATGCCGATGATGAGCGACATCGCCGCGATCACCACCGGGTACCAGAGGCCGTAATAGATGTCGCCCTTATAGGCGCTGAGCGCGAACACCGTCGCTGGCAGCAGGCCACCGAACCAGCCATTGCCGATATGATAGGGCAGCGACATGCCGGTGTAGCGGATGCGGGTCGGGAACATCTCGACCAGGATCGCCGCGATCGGCCCGTAGACCATGGTCACGAACACCACCAGGATGAACAGGATACCGATCGTCACCGGCCAATTGATGGCCGCCGGATCGGCTGTCATGGCGAAAGCACCGCCGCCGGGAATGTTGTAGACGGTGATCTCCGGCGCGCCGGCCGCCTCATCCTTGGTCAGCAGCTTGTCGGTGACCGCCTTATCGGCCGGAACCGTCGTCTTCTCGCCGCCGCGGATCGCCGCCGCATCGAGCTTGAGTTCCGGATTGGCCGCGACGAAGGCGTCGAGCTTCTGGTCGGGCACCTTGGCGGCGGCGCGCTTCAGCGGATAGCCGCCGTCCCGCAGCGAGATGTTGACCGCCTTCTGGAAGGCGGCTTCCTTGGCCTTGGCCTGGTCGCCAGCAGCGGCGGCGTCATAGGACTCCACCGTCTCGTTGCCGATCTTGACCGTGGCCGCGGTTCCGGGCGCGGCTGTCGTCACGACGTCGTAAGGCACCGAGTTCTTGGTCAGGAACGAGGTCGCGATGTCGCAGGATGTCGTGAACTTCGCCGTGCCGACCGGATTGAACTGGAACCTGCAGTCGCCGGGCGCTGCCGTCACCGTCGCGCGCGTATTCTGCTGGGCGGTGGCCAGCGCCGGATTGGCGGCCCAGGTCAGCGCCTTGAACAGTGGGAAGGTGCAGACGATGCCGAGCGCAAGGCCGGCCATGATGATCGGCTTGCGGCCGATCTTGTCGGACAACCAGCCGAAAACGACGAAGAAGATCGAGCCGACCGCAAGCGCGATCGCGATCATGATGTTGACCGACTGCGGGTCGACCTTCAGCACATTCTGCAGGAAGAACAGGGCGTAGAACTGGCCGTTGTACCAGATGACGGCCTGGCCGGCGGTCAGGCCGAGCAGCGCCAGAAGCGCGATCTTGGCGTTCTTCCACTGGCCGAAAGCTTCGGACAGCGGTGCCTTGGAGCCCTTGCCCTCCTCCTTCATGCGCTGGAACGTCGGCGACTCCGAGAGCGACAGCCGGATCCAGATCGAGATGGCGAGCAGCAGGAATGAGACGATGAAGGGAATGCGCCAGCCCCAGGAAGCGTAGGTTTCCTTGCTGAGCGAACTCTGGACGATCAGGATGACGATCAGCGACAGGAACAGACCGAGCGTCGCCGTGGTCTGGATCCAGGAGGTGTAGTAGCCGCGGCGGTCGTCCGGCGCGTGCTCGGCGACATAGGTCGCCGCACCGCCATATTCGCCGCCGAGCGCCAGGCCCTGCAGCATGCGCAATCCGATCAGGATCACGGGCGCCGCGATGCCCCAGCTGGCATAACCGGGCAGCAGACCGACCAGGAAGGTCGACAGACCCATGATCGTCATGGTGACGAGGAAAGTGTATTTGCGGCCGACAAGGTCGCCGAGGCGGCCGAACACCAGCGCGCCGAACGGACGAACGAGGAAGCCGGCGGCGAAGGCCAGCAGCGCGAAGATGTTGCGCGTCGCCTCGGGGATGGTCGGGCTGAAGAAGGTCGCGCCGATGAAGGCGGCCAGCGAGCCGTAAAGGTAGAAATCGTACCATTCGAAAACGGTGCCGAGCGAAGAGGCGAAGATGACCTTCTTTTCCTCCCGCGTCATGCCGCGGCTTGTTCCGCCGGCGGTCGAAGCCATTGCCATTTGATATATCCTCCCGTGGATCCCTTCTGTCCTCGATGGCTGAGCGCCACCGTCCGCAACTCCTCCGGACGAAGACTCGAGAACGCAGCCAACGAGGGAAAAATGGCAGAAAGCGCCGCCAAAAGGCACCGCGACGATGGGATTATGACTTTCGTATTAGGTGCAATGCGAAAGCGGAGGGCAGCGCTCAGGCTTTCAGCGCTTCGAGAAGACTGACCGCCGCCATCATGTCGCGCTTGCGGGCCGAGCGGCGCGCGACCGCCTCGGCGTCCTGGCCCCAATGCTCGATCTGCCAGTCCTCGTCGACATGGCCGGCCGCCCAAGCTTCCTCGCCGGCGAGCTCACCGAAATCGACGGCGAGCGCCAGCAGCGCCGATCCGGTCAGCGAGGTCATGACATGGATTGCGGCCAGACGCAGCGGCTCGGCGCGCTGCGCAAGATGAGCGCCAAGGACGGCGATCGTCTCGCGCGGCTGCTCGACATGGATGACGCCTTCGGCAAGATTGAAGCGCGCGCCAAGGCTGCTCCTTGCCCAATCGAGCACCGGGTCCCAGAGCCTGTTCTGCCGATCGACCAGCCCTTGCGGGCCATCGGCGCGGTAGCACAAGAGATCGGATGAGGCGAAGCGCAGCACGTCCTCCAGCACCGCCTGCGGGTCGGAGGCGACGCCGTCGATGGCCGTGTTGGCAAGGCGCATGACCGGCATCGTCACGGGGTCGATGACCTCGCCCTGCGCGGAAAACTCGTCGGCCACCAGAGCCGCGGCTTTTTCGGTCGGCAGCACCAGCAGCGCCTTTCCCGGCGTGCGGACCGGCCTGCCGTCGAGATGGACGGCAAAACCGTTTTCGACCGGCACGACCGAAACCACCTTGTAGAAACGCTTCGGCAGCGGCGTTTTCATCTGGATCTGGGCGCGGCGCACCGGATCGGGATCGGAAAGCTGCTTTCCCGCTTCGAGGTCTTCGAGAATGTCGCGCATGTCCAACTCCTTACACTGTGGGCTGCCTGCGCGCCGGCCGGTTGACGATGATCAGCCCGGCGGCGATCAACGCCAGCGCCATGAAAATCCTGATCGTCAACGGCTCGCCCAACAGCACGGCGCCGCACAGCACGCCGAACACCGGCGACAGGAAGGCGAAGCTGGACAGACCCGCCGCCGGATAGCGCGTGAGCAGCCAGAACCACAAAACATAGGTGAAGGCGACGATATAGAAAGACTGGAACGTCAATGCCAATGTCGGTAAGGCTGCGATTTCACGGATCGGCGGTCCGGCGAACGGCATCACCAGGACGCCGACGACGGCGGCGCCCGCCAGTTGGTAAAGCAGGAGCTTCTCGGCGCTGGTCGCGACCAGCTTCGACCGCTTGATGACGATGCTGGTCAACGCCCAGAGGATGCCCGAGCCGAGACTGAGCAGATCGCCCGTCAGTGTCGCGTCCTTGCCGGCGACGATGCCGTCGGCGAACACGGCCAGCAGGCCGCAAAAGGCAAGCACGAGGCCGCCGAGCTTGCGCGCGTTGATGCGCTCGCCGAGCAGGAAATGGCCGCCGATCAGGACCCAGAACGGCATAGTGTTGACCAAAAGCGTGTTGCGGGCAACGGTCGTGTATTCCAGTCCGATGTAGAGGAACAGGAACTCGACGCCGAAGAGCACGCCGACGACGACGCCTGCGGTCAGCGTCCCGTCCGCCGCAAACAGCTTGATGCCGCGCAGCCGGCACCAGCCAAGAACGCAGAGCCCGCCGAGGATCGAGCGCGCGATCGAGACGAAGACCGGATCGTAGCCGGCATAGGAGACCTTGGCGGCGACGTAGTTCAGCCCCCAGGACAATGTCAGCCAGACCATGATGACGGCCGCGGTCATGTCGACCGCATCGCGCCGGCCCATCGTATCGGTGGCGCCGCTCAATTGTCGTCCTCCGCGTTCTGCTCGTCGAAGCCGAGCAGGTTCCAGCTCTGGCGCATATGCGGCGGCATCGGCGCGGTGACATCGATGACGCCCCGGTCGGGATGCGGGATGACGATGCGGCGCGCATGCAGATGCAGCCTGTTCTGGATGCCGCCTGGAAATTCCCAGTTGGTGTCGGCCTCGAAATATTTGGGATCGCCGATGATCGGGCAGCCGATATGGGCGGCATGGACGCGCAACTGGTGGGTGCGGCCGGTATAGGGTTCCATCTCGAGCCAGGACAGCGACTGCGCCGCCTGTTCGACGACGCGGTAATAGGAAACGGCGTGGTCGGCGCCTTTCTCGCCATGTTTGGCGATGCGCACGCGGTCGCCATCCGGCGTTGCCTCCTTGACCAGCCAGGTCGAGATCTTGTCCTCGCGCTTCGGCGGCACGCCCTTTACCAAAGCCCAATAGGTCTTCTTCGTCTCGCGTGCCCGGAACGCTTCCGACAGCTTCATCGCGGCAAGGCGGGTGCGGGCGACGACCAGCACGCCCGAGGTGTCGCGGTCGAGACGGTGGACGAGGCGCGGCTTCTCGCCTTTCTGGTTGCGCCAGGCCTCCAGCATGTCGTCGACATTGCGCGTCACGCCGGAGCCGCCCTGCACGGCCAAGCCTGCAGGCTTGTTGAAGACGAAGACTTTCGGGTCCTCGTGCAGCAGCATCTTGGCCAACACATCGGCATCGCCCTGGTTGCGGATCGAATGGCCGGTGAGCGGGGCATCGCCCTTCTTGTCGACATCGAGCGGCGGGATGCGCACGGTCTGGCCCGACTCGACCCGCGTGTCGGCCTTCACCCGGCCGCCGTCGATGCGGATCTGGCCGGAGCGCAAAAGCTTCTGGAGATGGCCGAAGCCGAGGCCCGGATAGTGGACCTTGAACCAGCGGTCGAGCCGCATGCCCGCCTCGCCGGCCTCCACCGTGATCTGTTCAACACCTGCCATGACTTCGCTTTTCCGTTCGAAAGCGGCGCCATAGCACTAAGGCAGGCATTGTGCGAGCCAAAGACCCAACAAAGCGCGACGATTACCCCAATCGTCGCGCTATCCGATCAACCGTCCGAAGGCGTTGGCACGGCGCAGATGATCGAGCGCGTCAGGAAGCGCTTCTCGCGGCCGTTGTCGAGCGAGAACATGCCGCCCCTACCCGCCACGACGTCGATGATGAGGTCTGTATGTTTCCAGGCCTCGAATTGCGAGGCGCTGATATAGACCGGTGTGTCGCCGATCTCACCCAGCCTGACGTCATTGTCGCCGAGGATGAAATCGCCGCGCGGATAGCACATCGGCGAGGACCCGTCGCAGCAGCCGCCGGACTGGTGGAACATCACTGGCCCGTGATCGGCGATGATCTCGGCGAGCAACGCTTCGGCCTCGGGCGTGGCCGACACTTTGCCCAACGAGTCCTTGTCCATGCGGTCCTCCCGTCATGACAGGAGGGTACGGCAAGCCGTACCCTCCCCCTACGCGCCCTAGGAGGATCAGAAGAAGCCGAGCTTCTTCGGGCTGTAGCTGACCAGCATGTTCTTGGTCTGCTGATAGTGGTCGAGCATCATCTTGTGCGTCTCGCGGCCGATGCCGGACTGCTTTTAGCCGCCGAAGGCGGCATGCGCCGGATAGGCGTGGTAGCAGTTCGTCCAGACGCGGCCGGCCTGGATGGCGCGGCCGAAGCGGTAGCAGCGGTTCGCGTCGCGGCTCCAGATGCCGGCGCCGAGGCCATAGAGCGTGTCGTTGGCGATCGACAGCGCCTCGTCGTCGTCCTTGAAGGTCGTCACCGACACCACTGGGCCGAAAATCTCCTCCTGGAAGATGCGCATCTTGTTGTTGCCCTTGAACACGGTCGGCTTGACGTAGTAGCCGCCGGCAAGGTCGCCCGGCAGGTGGTTCTGTTCGCCGCCGGTCAGCACTTCGGCACCTTCCTGGCGGCCGATGTCGAAGTAGGAGAGGATCTTCTCCAGTTGCTCGCTCGAAGCCTGCGCGCCGATCATGGTTGCCGGGTCGAGCGGGTCGCCCTGGACGATCGCCTCGACGCGCTTCAGGGCGCGCTCGATGAACCTGTCGTAGATCTTCTCATGCACCAGCGCGCGGCTCGGGCACGTGCAGACCTCGCCCTGATTGAGGGCGAACATGACGAAGCCCTCGATCGCCTTGTCGAAGAAGTCGTCGTCCTCGGCCGTCACGTCCTGGAAGAAGATATTGGGCGACTTGCCGCCGAGCTCGAGCGTCACCGGAATGAGGTTTTGGCTGGCATATTGCGAGATCAGACGGCCGGTCGTCGTCTCGCCGGTGAAGGCGATCTTGGCGATACGGTTGGAGGATGCGAGCGGTTTGCCGGCCTCGAGGCCGAAGCCGTTGACAATGTTGAGCACGCCTTCCGGTAGCAGGTCGCCGATGAGGTCGGCCCACAGCATGATCGTCGCCGGGGTCTGCTCGGCCGGCTTCAGCACGACGCAATTGCCGGCGGCCAGAGCGGGCGCCAGCTTCCAGCAGGCCATCAGCAGCGGGAAATTCCACGGAATGATCTGGCCGACGACACCGAGCGGCTCATGGAAGTGATAGGCGACGGTGTCGTGGTCGATCTCGGAGATCGAGCCTTCCTGGCTGCGGAGCACGCCGGCGAAATAGCGGAAATGGTCGACAGCCAGCGGCAGGTCGGCCGCGGTCGTCTCGCGGATCGGCTTGCCGTTGTCCCAAGTCTCGGCGAGCGCCAGCAGATCGAGATTCTCTTCCATGCGATCGGCGATGCGATGGAGGATCAGCGCGCGCTCCGCTGGGCTGGTCTTGCCCCAGGCATCCTTGGCTTTGTGCGCGGCATCGAGCGCCGCCTCGATGTCCGTCGCATCCGAGCGGGCGATTTCACACAAGGGCCGTCCGGTGACCGGCGAGATATTCTCGAAATATTTGCCGGAGTGAGGCGCCGTCCACTTGCCGCCGATGAAGTTGTCGTAACGCCTGGCGAAAGGAACCTTGGCTGTGCGCGAAAATTCTACCTTGTTCATAACTTCCTCCCAAAGAAGCACGCCGCGAGATGCGGCGCGTCAGGAGAAAGGGTCGTGGATAAGCTTCGGCTTGTCAGCCCGGAGCGAGACGATCGCGGCCGCCGAGTGTCGCAGAACTGCGACAGGTCATATCGGGAAATCAATGCGGGCGGCGGATGGCGAAGCGGGCGAGCTTACGATGCAGCGTCGCGCGCGAGATGCCGAGGCTTTGCGCCGCCGCCGAGACGTTGCCGCCGGCGCGCGCCAGCGCCCGCTGCAGCACGCCGCGCTCGGCATCGTCGAAATCTTCCCTGGCGCCTGGCGTGTCACCGAGGATATCGGCTGCCAGCAGCCCCTTGGCCAGGACTTCGCGCGTTATGCCGAACGCCAGGCGCGCGTTGCGCGTCGCACCGATCACCAGATCATCCGAGTCGACCGCAATGAGCGCGCCGGCGGTGCGCTCGGCGGCCGGGGCCAACAGAATGCGGGCGCCTGAAAAGACCATGCGGAAATTCTCGGCCTCGATGCGACGCGCGGCATCGCCCACGGCGACGGCTATGAGCTGAACGAAACCCTCCGTCAGATCCGCCCGGCAAGACGACACGTCGAGTGCCGCCGCCAGATTGCCTTCGTGATCATAGACCGGCGCCGTCGTGCAACTGAGCAGCGTGTTGCGGGAAAAGAAGTGCTGGTCGCGATGAATGGTGAGAGCCCGCTGGTCGGCAATGCAGGTACCGATCCCGTTAGTGCCCTCGCTCTCCTCGCTCCAGACCGTGCCGGTCCACAGGCCCCATTCGTCGAAGGTCTCGTCATCGGCAACGGCGCCCCTGCGCTCGAGGGGAATGCCGTCGCGGTCGGCCAGCATCACGCAGCAGCCAACACCGCCGACGGCGAGGTAGAGGCGGTTGAGGCTTGTCTCGGCGGCGCGGATCATTTGCTCCATGCGCTGCCGGGCCCCTCTCAGTTCGCCTTCGGTCAACCGCCTGGGCGCCTTGCGCTCCGCGGGATCAAGGTGATGTAATTGCAGGGAACGCCGCCATGATGCGACCAGCGCCGAATGAGCCGCGTCGCTTTTCGCGATCGAGGCCTGGACCAGATCCGCATGCACGGCTGATTGCCGTCCGATCACCCTAATCCTCCCGGCGAGCGGAACCTCCTTCCGCTCCGTCGTTATGCTCGCAAGAACATATCCGACACCAAAGCGGTTCAGCTACTCCATAATAGGGCTGGCCGCACAGGTCTTTGATTTTGCGCAATTCCGGACGGAAAACCCTCCGAATTTTCGCAGAATTGCTCTGGAGTCCTAACGGTCCCGGCCTGCCGGCGCCATAAGAGTAATTGCTCACCCTCTCGAAAGCCGGCGTGGGTTTGACGGGAATGGCATTGCGTGATTCAAGCTGCGGATGGATCGCGCGGTTCTTGATTCGCTGGACCGGGAACAGCTGATAGAGATCATTTTGGCGCAGGCCGCGATGATCGAGCAGTTGACGCGGCGGGTTGCGGAACTGGAGGCGCGGCTCGGGCTTCCGCCAAAGACACCGGATAATTCGAGTGTTCCGCCCTCGCAAGGTCGCAAGGCTTCGGCGGCAACGCCGCCGGCAAGCAAGCGGCGGCGGCGCCGGAAAGGGCGGACCGGGGCGCATCGTGCGATGGCTTCGAACCCGACGCAAACATTGGAGATGCGCGCTTCGTGCTGCCCACATTGCCGGGCGGATGTCTCGGGCGCGCGGCAATGGCTGTGCGAAGCCTATGATCATGTCGAGCTTCCGCCGATCGAACCGGTGGTGACGCGGATCAACCTTTACGGCGGCGCCTGCCCGAACTGCAGCCGGCGCTTCAAGGCTGCCGCACCGGCGGACATGCCGCCTGGCTCGCCGTTCGGGGCAAAGCTGCGCGCCCTGGTGATTTACCTGCGCTACACGCACGGCATCGCCTTCGAACGCCTGTCGCGGACGCTGTGCGATCTATTCGGGGTGGAGATCAGCGAGGGGGCGCTGGTCAACATGCTCAAGCGGGCCGCAGTCCCCTTCGCCGCGCAGACCGAGCGCATTCGCAACGACCTCATGGTCGCGCCGGCGCTGGCCTCGGACGAAACCGGCCTGCGGGTCGGCAAGCGCAACTTCTGGCTCTGGGTGGTTCATCACAAGGACAGCGCCGTCTTCCTGGCCGATCCGACGCGGGCCAAGCGTGTGCTGGAAGACTTCCTGGCTGATCGTCGCCCCGATTTCTGGCTTTCCGACCGCTATGGTGCCCAAAAGGGCTTCGCCAAACGTCAGCACCAGTTTTGTCTGGCGCATCTCATCCGTGACGCTCAGTATGCCATGGATGCCGGCGACGATTGTTTTGCGCCCGGCCTGATCGCGCTGCTCAAGCGCGCTTGCCGCATCGGTCGCGAGCGCGATCAGCTCAGCGATCGACAGCTGGCTTTCTATAACAGGAAGTTCGTCAAGAAGCTGAGCGAGCTGCTCAGGCTGCGTCCCACCCACGAAGAAGGCATCAAGCTGCACAAGACAATCGGTGAAATCCGCCGAAACCTGTTCGTCTTCATCACCAATCGGGCGCTGGAGGCGACCAACAACGCCTCCGAGCGCGCCCTGCGCCCTTGCGTGACATTCCGCAAGATCACCAACGGGTTCCGAACAGAGTGGGGCGCCAAGCTCTACGCCGACATTCGATCCGTCCTCGAAACCGCCCGACGACGGGCCATCGACCCACTCGACGCCCTAACCACAACCCTCAACGCGCGTCCCTTGGCATTCGCCCAGGCGTAGGGGTGAGCAATTACCCATAAGACGTTGGTTTAAGACGAGCCAGATCGAGTGATGTTCCAATCTTCGGTTCCGCTTGCGATCAGTTGGCGGCAGCCTTCTTCGGCTTGGACGAACCGATCATCTTCCAGTTCTTGTAGAAGACGGAATTGATGCGCTCGACACTGACCGAAACGATCGCCAGGAGTCCAGCGATCAGGCCCGGGAACGGAGACGGCCGGATGATGTCGACGAAGACGCAGTAGCGGCGGCCGTCATATTCGTTGACCGAGCGATGGAACAGCGTGTCGTCGAAGATGAACAGCGGATTGTCGTACCAGTAGTTCTTCTTGCTGCCGCACTGGACGAAGATCTCAGCCTTCACCGGGATCAGATTGTAGAGAATGCGCAGGCTGAGCCGCAGCGGCCCGAAATGCCACGAGGTCGATTCACGGCCGCTGAAGACCGAGACGGCGATCGTCTTGATGTATTTGAAGTCCTTGTTGAATTCGGGGACGTTGTCGATCTTGTGCTTGCCGTACCACTGATAGACATACATGCCGCGCCGGCCGGTACCGAAATTGGCGTCGATGTCGGCGATGATCTCTTCCTTGCGCGCCTTGAAGACGCCCAGCACCTCGTTGATCTCGCGCTGATAGTCTTCCGGGAACTGCTCGGGTTTCCAGACGCCCGGATTGCGGTAGCACAGAAGATCGACGATCAGGTTGAATGGCGAGAGCAGCCAGGTGAACAGGCCGTTGCCGAGGAAATAGCGGTCGAACAGCTTCCAGTTCTTCTGATCGTTGCGCATGATGTCGATCAGGCCGCAGACGATGAAGATCGCCGTCAGGATCGGGATGAAGTAGAAGCCGAGCGCAAGCAGCAGGACTGCGATCGCAGCCTTACGAATGGTCTTAACGGTTTGCTTTGTCATAGTCTTTCGCGCGGGAGCGCGATCCTGTTCGCATGAGCCAAATCACGGCGACCCCCCGCCAGCCGTGCGTCTTCATAGGATTTTTCCCATTGCCGCACAATCTGGATCAGGTTTGCCCGCTCACGATTGCACCGGCATTTCGACTTTGATCATCGAGCGGCGAAGTGCCGGGCCCGGCCGTTACTCCCGCTCTTTGCGCAGCTTTGCCCAGTATTCCAGCCGCTTCCTGATATCGCGTTCGAAACCACGTTCGGGCGGATCGTAGAAGGTGCGGCGGCCCATCTTTTCCGGGAAATAATCCTGGCCGGAAAAGGCATCCGGCTCGTCATGGTCGTAGCGATAGCCGGCGCCGTAATCCTCTTCCTTCATCAGCTTTGTCGGCGCGTTGAGGATATGTTTGGGCGGCAGCAGCGAGCCGAACTCCTTGGCCGCTTGTGTCGCCGCCTTGAAGGCGGTGTAGACGGCGTTCGACTTGGGCGCGGTGGCGAGATAGACGGCGGCCTCGGCGAAGGCGAGCTCGCCCTCGGGAGAGCCGAGATAGTCATAAGCGTCCTTGGCGGCATTGGCGATGACCAGCGCCTGCGGATCGGCCAGGCCGATATCCTCCACCGCCATGCGCACCAGCCGGCGACCGAGATAGAGCGGATCCTCACCCGCATCGAACATGCGGGCAAGGTAATAGAGCGCGGCGTCCGGGTCCGAGCCGCGCACCGATTTGTGCAGCGCCGAGATCAGATTGTAGTGGCCGTCCTGGCCTTTGTCGTAGATCGGCGCGCGGCGCTGGATGACGCGCTGCAGGCCCTCCGGGGTGAACACCTCGCCGGGCTTGGCGGCGCGCCAGACTTCCTCGGCCAACGTCAGCGAGGCGCGGCCGTCGCCGTCGCTCATGCGGATCAGCATGGCCCGTGCCTCGTCGTCGAGCGGCAGCGCCCTGCCCTCTGTCTCCTCGGCCCGCGCCAGGAGCTTGGCGATGCTCTCCTCGCCAAGGGAACGGAACACCAGCACCCGCGCGCGGGACAAAAGCGCGGCGTTCAGCTCGAAGGACGGGTTCTCGGTGGTCGCGCCGACCAGCACCACCGTGCCGTCTTCCATGACGGGCAAAAAGCCATCCTGCTGGGCGCGATTGAAGCGATGGATCTCGTCGACGAAAAGCAGCGTCTGGCGGCCATTGGCGCGGCGCAGCTTCGCCGCCTCGAACACTTTCTTCAGGTCGGCGACGCCGGAAAACACCGCCGATATCTGCTCGAAGGCAAGATGGGTTTCGCCGGCGAGCAGCCGCGCCACCGTGGTCTTGCCGGTGCCGGGCGGGCCCCAGAAGATCATCGAGCCGAGCGTGCCGGAATTGATCAGCCGCGTCAGCGCCCCGTCTGGGCCGGTCAGATGCTCCTGGCCTACGACCTCGCCAAGGTTCTTCGGACGCAGCCGGTCGGCCAGCGGCCGGCCGGGCGGCGCTTTCTCCGGTTCATCGGAACTGAACAGATCGGCCATGCTTGTCTTTTTGTTGGAGCGCGATCTTCAGAAATGGGAAGATCGCCTCAATAACGCAACACCTGGCGCAGTGTCTGCCCGCCACGTTCGACGGTAAAGCGCCACCAGCGCGTATCCTGCTGAGCAATCTGTGCCAACGTTGCCGCGGTGTCGATGCTCGTCCCGTTCACCTCGCGCACGATATCGCCGGGCTGAAAGCCGAAATCCGCGGCCGGCGAATCGCGGTTGATGTCGATCACGGTGACGCCCTTCAGATCGGTGCGCAGGCCGAGCCGCTGGGCCAGCCGCGGCGACAACTCCGCCACCTTGGCGCCGGCGAAGGGGCTGCGGCCATGCAAAATTACCTCCGCTGCCTTTGCGCCTTCCGGCGCCCGCTCCAGCGCAATTTCCAGCGTCGCCTGCTTGCCCTTGCTCAGCACTGCGAAGGTGGCCTTGGTGCCGATCGACAGCGTCGCCATGCGGTAGTCCAGCGCCTCGATGCCTTCGACGGGCGTGTTGTTGAGCGACAGCACGACGTCGCCGGGCTTGAGCCCGGCCTTGCCGGCGGGTCCCGCCGCATCGACCGACGAGACCAGCGCGCCGGTCGGTTTTTCCATGCCGAGCGATTCGGCGATCTGCGGCGTTACCAGCTCGAATTCGGCGCCGATATAGGGCCGCTCGAAGAAATCGAGGCCAGCTTTGGCGGCGTCGGCGAAGGCGCGAACCATGTTCGCGGGAATAGCGAAGCCGATGCCGATCGAGCCGCCGCTGCGGCTGTAGATCGCCGTGTTGATGCCGACCAACTGGCCGCCCATGTTGATCAGCGCGCCGCCGGAATTGCCCGGGTTGATGGCGGCGTCGGTCTGGATGAAGTAGCCCGAATCCGAGACGCCGATGTGGCTGCGGGCAAGTGCCGACACAATGCCGCTGGTGGTGGTCTGGCCGACGCCGAACGGATTGCCGATGGCGAGCACCAGGTCGCCGACCTCGAGCGCATCGGAATCACCGATGGCGATAACCGGGAACGGCTTGTCGGCCGCGATCTTGAGCACGGCGAGGTCGAGCGTCTCGTCCTTCAGCATGACCTTGCTGGTGAACTCGCGCCCATCGGCGGTCGCGACCTTCACCTCGTCGGCGTCCTTGATGACATGGTAGTTGGTGACGATGACGCCGCTCGGATCGACCAGCACGCCGGAGCCCAGCGAGGACTGCGCGCGCGGCTGGGCGCGGCCGAAGAATTCCTCGAAGAAGGGATCGCCCTCGAAGGGAGAGGTCACCTTCGCGGTCTGCGAGGCATAGACATTGACCACGGCCGGCGCCGTCTGCTTGACCAGGGGCGCGAAGGAAAGCTGCACCTCCTCGCGACCGAAGGGCACGCGCTTGTCCGGGCCGGAGGTGGCGTTCTCGCCTTCGACGCCATGCAACAGATCGGTCAGCACGTCGGAGAGGCCGGGATCGGCCGGCTTGGCGGCGTCCTCGGCCAATGCCTGTCTGACGCCAGGTGCCGCAGCGAAAGCGGCAAGCGCGCAAACTGCAATGAGAAACAGCCGTTTGAGGTGCATTCCGAATCCTCCAAATCAGGCGCCATTGTCCCGACGATTGTGCAGAATGAAAGGCTAATGCACAGAAATCAGGCGCTTGTCGCGCAAAAGCACGAGCTTGCGTGTGAAAATCCGCTCGCGCCAAAGCTCGGCCCCCAAAATGCAAAAGGGGCCCGCAGGCCCCTCGCAATCTCTTCCTAGGTCGAGGCCTTACGCGGCCGCGGCTTCCTCGTTGCCACCTTCGGCCTCGAGGCGGGCACGGTCGGCGGCGCCCTTGGCCGAGGTGTCGCGGTCGACGAATTCGATGACCGCCATCGCGGCGTTGTCACCCTTGCGGAAGCCCGCCTTCATGATGCGCAGGTAGCCGCCGTTGCGGGTGGCGTAGCGCGGGGCGATGGTCTCGAACAGGCGCTTGACGACGCCTTCATTGCCGATCTGCGCAATCACCTGGCGGCGGGCGTGCAGGTCGCCCCGCTTGCCGAGCGTCACCAGCTTCTCGACGATCGGACGCAGGTCCTTCGCCTTAGGCAGGGTGGTGACGATCTGCTCGTGCTCGATCAGAGACACGGCGAGGTTGGCGAACATCGACTTGCGGTGGCTTACGCTGCGGGCGAAGCGACGGCCTTTGAAACCGTGGCGCATGGCTCTTCTCCTTCTTCAGTTGTTCAAGAGGCCACGGCCTCTGATGGTTTTCCGCATGACCGTCGGATCGGGCGGCTCGCGCCGCCGATCCTTGGAATTCATGCTCAATATTGGTCTTCGTAACGTTTTGCGAGGTCTTCGATGTTTTCCGGCGGCCAATCCGGCACTTCCATGCCGAGGTGCAGGCCCATCGCCGCCAGCACTTCCTTGATCTCGTTCAGCGACTTGCGGCCGAAGTTCGGGGTGCGCAGCATCTCGGCTTCGGTCTTCTGGATCAGGTCGCCGATATAGACGATGTTGTCGTTCTTCAGGCAGTTGGCCGAACGCACCGAAAGCTCGAGCTCGTCAACCTTCTTGAGCAGCGCCGGGTTGAAGGCGAGCTCGGTGACGGCCTCGGTGGCGACTTCCTTCTGCGGCTCGTCGAAGTTGACGAACAGGCTGAGCTGGTCCTGCAGGATGCGGGCGGCGAAAGCCACGGCGTCCTCGCCCGAGATCGAACCGTCGGTCTCGATGGTCATGGTCAGCTTGTCATAGTCGAGCACCTGGCCCTCGCGGGTGTTCTCGACCTTGTAGGAGACCTTCTTGACCGGCGAGTAGAGGCTGTCGACCGGGATAAGGCCGATCGGCGCATCCTCGGCGCGGTTGCGCTCGGCCGGCACGTAGCCCTTGCCGGTGTCGACGGTGAACTCCATGCGGATCTCCGCACCCTCGTCCAGCGTGCAGATCACGTGGTCGGGGTTGAGAATCTCGACGTCGCCGACGGTCTGAATGTCGCCGGCGAGCACGGCGCCCGGGCCCTGCTTGCGCACGACCATGCGCTTGGGACCATCGCCTTCCATGCGGATGGCGATTTCCTTGATGTTGAGCACGATGTCGGTCACGTCCTCGCGCACGCCGGCGATCGACGAGAATTCATGCAGCACGCCGTCGATCTGCACGGCGGTGACGGCCGCGCCGCGCAGCGAAGACAGAAGCACGCGCCGCAGCGCGTTGCCGAGGGTGAGGCCGAAGCCGCGCTCGAGCGGCTCGGCCACCAGCGTCGTCAGCGTCTTCTTCTTCGACGAGAACTCGATCTTGTTCGGCTTGATCAGTTCCTGCCAGTTTTTCTGGATCATGGTGTCTTCCTTCCTTTGACCCGCCACCATCCAATCGTGGCGGGCAGCCTGGAATTGCCGCGGAGGAGCGCCCAAGCGCTCACGCGGCGTTCTGAAATATTAGACGCGGCGCTTCTTGCGCGGGCGGCAGCCATTGTGCGGGATCGGCGTCACATCACGGATCGAGGTGATGGTGAAGCCGGCGGCCTGCAGGGCGCGCAGCGCCGATTCGCGGCCGGAGCCGGGTCCACAGACCTCGACCTCGAGCATGCGCATGCCGTGTTCCTGGGCCTTCTTGGCGACGTCCTCGGCGGCCATCTGGGCGGCGAACGGGGTCGACTTGCGCGAACCCTTGAAGCCCTGGGCGCCGGCCGACGACCAGGCAATCGAATTGCCCTGCGCGTCGGTGATGGTGATCATCGTGTTGTTGAAGGTCGAATTGACGT
The DNA here is from genome assembly GCF_029674625.1 of Mesorhizobium sp. WSM4906. Taxonomy (NCBI): domain Bacteria; kingdom Pseudomonadati; phylum Pseudomonadota; class Alphaproteobacteria; order Hyphomicrobiales; family Phyllobacteriaceae; genus Mesorhizobium; species Mesorhizobium sp. WSM4906. Next base: position 4,359,663 of record NZ_CP121355.1, on the reverse strand, counting down.
GGGCAACGCCCGACGAGATGTTCTTGCGTTCGCGACGGCGAACACGAGCGGCTTCCTTGGCCATGGTAGTCCTTTCAGTTGATCTCTACACCGCCGTAATGCCAGCGGCTCCACCTTTGAGAGCGAGTAGTGAGTAGGGAATAGCGAATAGGGTCCCCTACTCGCTAACGGCTACTCGCTATTCGCTCAATTACTTCTTCTTGCCGGCGATCGCCTTGGCCGGGCCCTTGCGGGTGCGCGCATTGGTGTGCGTGCGCTGACCGCGGACCGGCAGCGAGCGGCGGTGACGCAGGCCGCGGTAACAGCCGAGGTCCATGAGCCGCTTGATGTTCATCGAGACTTCGCGGCGCAGGTCGCCTTCGACCTGGTAGTCGCGGTCGATCGTCTCGCGGATCTGCAGCACTTCCGCGTCGGTCAGCTGATTGACGCGGCGGTCCGCCGGGATGCCGACCTTGTCGACGATTTCCTGGGCAAACTTCTTGCCGATGCCGTGAATGTACTGAAGCGCGATGACGACGCGCTTGTTGGTCGGAATGTTGACGCCGGCTATACGAGCCATTTCTTCTCATCTCCATATGGGCCGGACAAGCCGGCGCGATCTAAGTTGCCCCGCGTCCGGTGGAGGCCGGCCCTTGCGGGAGTTTCCTGGTTCAAAACGATTGCCCTGCCCTTGCGGGCAGGCAAAGTCCATGCCTGACAGGAAGACGGGCCGCCATACCCCAACGGTCCCCTCTCGTCAAGCGCAATCTTTACTTGTCGGAACGGCCTACTTCGCCGTCGCCGCAAGCACGCGCTCGATCTCCGCGGTCACGGCGTCGATGCTGGCCATGCCGTCGACGGTCTTCAGCCTGCCTTTGGCATAATAGTAACCGGTCAGCGGCGCCGTCTTCTTGTAATATTCGCGCAGGCGCTCCTCGAACACAGCCGGGTTATCGTCCTTGCGCACCGGCTGGCCCGCAGCCTTGGCATCCTCGGCTCGCTTGACGACGCGCCCGACCAGCGCCTTGTCGTCGACGACGAGCTCGATGACGCTGTCCAGCGCGATGTTGCGTTCCGAAAGCATGGCTTCCACGGCGTCGGCCTGCACCAGCGTGCGCGGATATCCGTCGAGGATGAAGCCTCTGGCGCAATCGGGCTGGTCGATCCGTTCGGCGACGATCGCGTTGACTATCGCGTCCGACACCAGCTCGCCGGCATCCATTACCGCCTTGGCCCGCTTGCCGACCTCAGTTCCGGCCTGGACGGCGGCACGCAGCATGTCACCCGTCGAAAGCTGGGGTATGCCGTGTTTCTCTACCAGTCTCTGTGCTTGTGTCCCCTTGCCCGCTCCTGGCGGCCCAAGCAATATCAGCCTCATCTGCTCCTCTTACCCCCGCGCAACTTCGACTTCTTGATCAGGCCCTCATACTGGTGCGCGATCAGGTGACCCTGAATCTGCGCCACCGTGTCGAGCGTGACACTGACCACGATCAGAAGCGATGTGCCACCGAGGTAGAAAGGTACGCCAGTCGCTGAAATCAGGAACTCAGGCAGCAGACACACCAGCACCAGATAGATGGCGCCGATGACGGTGATACGCGTCAGAACATAGTCGATATATTCGGCGGTGCGCTCACCCGGCCGATAGCCGGGGATGAAGCCGGAATGCTTCTTGAGCTGGTCGGCCGTGTCCTTCGGGTTGAAGACGATCGCCGTGTAGAAGAAGGCAAAGAAGATGATCATCGCGGCGTAGAACGCCATGTAGAGCGGCTGGCCGTGACCGAGAGAGGCCAGAACCGTGCTAGCCCAGGCCGGCAGGTTCGTCGTCTGCGAGAAGCCGGCGACCGTTGCCGGCAGAAGCAGCAGCGAGGACGCGAAGATCGGCGGGATGACGCCCGAGGTGTTGAGCTTCAGCGGCAGGTGCGAGGTATCGCCCTGGAACATGCGGTTCCCGACCTGCCGCTTTGGATACTGGATGAGCAGGCGACGCTGGGCGCGCTCGAAGAAGACGATCACGCCGATGACGACGACGGCGAGCACGATGATCGCCAGGATGAGGCTCGTGGACAGCGCGCCGGTGCGGCCGAGTTCCAGCGTGCCGGAAATGGCGCGCGGGAGGCCGGCGACGATGCCAGAGAAGATGACCAGCGAAATGCCGTTGCCGATGCCGCGCGCGGTGATCTGCTCGCCGAGCCACATCAGGAACATGGTGCCGCCGACGAGCGTGACGACGGTCGAGATGCGGAAGAACATGCCCGGATCATTGACGATGCCGTTGCCGCCCTCGAGGCCGATCGAAATGCCGTAGGCCTGCACCAGGGCAAGAAGTACGGTGCCGTAGCGCGTGTACTGGTTGATGATCTTGCGGCCCTGCTCGCCTTCCTTCTTCAGCGATTCCAGCGACGGGATGACCGAAGTCATCAGCTGCATGATGATGGAAGCGGAGATGTAGGGCATGATGCCGAGCGCGAAGATCGCCATGCGCTGCACGGCGCCGCCGGCAAACATGTTGAACATGCCGAGCACGCCCTTGCTCTGCGAGGAGAAGGCTTGCGCGAAAGCGTCGGGATTGATGCCGGGAAGCGGGATGTAGGTGCCGAGGCGGTAAACGAGCAGCGCCCCGATAGTGAACCAGATGCGCTTCTTCAGATCCTCGGCCTTGGCGAATGCCGCAAAATTCAGATTGGAGGCTAGTTGTTCAGCAGCCGAAGCCATGCCTGATTCTCCGCTAGGTCACGCTCGATGCCCGCAGCTCAGGCGGCGCGTGTCACCGAAGCCCACGAGATAAGCCCCGGACCGTCAACATGCAAGCGGCCGCGTTGACGCGGCCGCCTAATTGATCAGATCAGAGCGCGGGTGAGCGGCGAAAACGAAGTCATTCCGGCCGGCCGCGCTTCAAATCGCCGTTACTCGGCGGCGGCCGCTTCCGGCAGCTTCACCGAACCGCCGGCCTTCTCGATCTTCTCGATCGCCGCCTTGGAGGCGCCGGCGACGTCGAAGCTGAGCTTGGCCTTGAGCTCGCCGTCGGAGAGCACGCGCACGCCGTCCTTGGCGCGGCGAATGACGCCGGCGGCAATCAAGGCTTCGGCCGTGACGGTCTCCTTGGCGTCGAGCTTCTTGGCATCGACGGCAGCCTGGATACGGGCGAGCGACACGACGGTGAAGCTCTTGCCGAACAGGTTGTTGAAGCCGCGCTTCGGCAGGCGACGGTAGAGCGGCATCTGGCCACCCTCGAAGCCGTTGATGGCAACGCCGGAGCGCGCCTTCTGGCCCTTGACGCCGCGACCGGCGGTCTTGCCCGAGCCGGAGCCGATGCCGCGACCGAGGCGCTTCTTGGAGTGCGTGGCGCCGTCCTTGTCACGCAGATCGTTGAGTTTCATGTTTCTTCTCCTGCGCTTCCGTTCAGGCCTCGTCCACGACGCGGACGAGGTGCTGGACGGCAGCGATCATGCCGCGCACGGAAGGGGTGTCTTCCAGCGTGCGCCGCTTGTGCATCTTGTTGAGGCCGAGGCCGACCAGCGTCGCGCGCTGCTCCTTCGGCCGGCGGATCGGCGAACCGATCTGCTCGACGGTGATGGTCTTGGTAGCTTTCTTGGCCATGGTCGAAATCCCTGGTCAGCGTCGACTATTCTTCGGCCGCAACGGCGGTGCCGCGGCGGGCCTGAAGGGTCGAGTACTTGATGCCGCGCGCGGCAGCCACATCCTTCGGATGCATCTGGCTCTTCAGCGCGTCGAAGGTGGCGCGAACCATGTTGTAGGGGTTCGACGAACCCATCGACTTGGCGACCACGTCATGCATGCCGAGCGTCTCGAAGACGGCGCGCATCGGGCCACCCGCGATGATGCCGGTACCCTGCTTGGCGGCGCGCAGAAGAACGCGTCCGGCGCCCCAGCGGCCCTCGACGTCGTGATGCAGCGTGCGGCCAGAGCGCAGCGGCACGAAGATCATGTCGCGCTTGGCCGACTCGGTCGCCTTGCGGATCGCCTCCGGCACTTCGCGAGCCTTGCCGTGGCCGAAGCCGACGCGGCCTTTCTGGTCGCCGACGACGACGAGAGCGGCAAAGCCGAAACGACGGCCGCCCTTCACCACCTTGGCGACGCGGTTGATGTGGACGAGCTTGTCCACCATGCCGTCGTCGCGCTCTTCGCGATCACGCTCGCGGCCGCGGCCGCCTTCCCTACGTTCCTGTGCCATATCCTAGTCCTTGTTCTTTTCCGGAAGCACGGGTTGCTGTTTGCCGGCGCCTCTTATGGGTCGCCAGCGGCGAAAAATCAGAAGCTCAGGCCACCCTCGCGGGCAGCCTCGGCCAGCGCCTTGACGCGGCCGTGATAGATATACGGGCCACGGTCGAAGACGACTTCCTTGACGCCGGCCTTCGAAGCGCGCTCGGCAATCAGCTTGCCGACGGCGGCGGCGGCAGCGGTGTCGGCGCCGGTCTTGAGCGAACCCTTGAGGTCCTTCTCCAGCGTCGAGGCGGCGGCCAGCGTATGGCCCTTCGCATCGTCGATGACCTGGACGTAGATATGCTTCGAGGTGCGGTGCACCGAGAGGCGCGGGCGTTCGCCGGCGACCTTCTTCAACTGGCGGCGCACGCGCTGCGCGCGGCGTTGAGTGGTCTCTTTCGGGCTTGCCATAATGTCAGTTCCTTGCCTTCAGAAAACGGGGGCAACCCTGTGCGGTAGGCCAATGCCTCCCGCGGTCGCGCCCCGCGGCGTTACACTTGTCTGGCTTGGTCCCTTCCGAAAAGTCTGCAACTTTTTGCTGCGCTGACCTTCGGTTCAGGGCCAAGCCTGTTACTTCTTCTTGCCTTCCTTGCGGACGATCCGCTCGTCGGCGTAGCGCACGCCCTTGCCCTTGTAGGGCTCCGGACCGCGATATTCGCGAATCTCGGCGGCGACCTGGCCGACCTGCTGCTTGTCAATGCCGGAGACCGTGATTTCGGTCGGCTTCGGCACCGAGATCGTGATGCCCTGCGGCGTCTCATAAACCACGTCGTGGCTGAAGCCGAGCGCCAGCTGCAGGTTCTTGCCCTGCATGGCGGCACGATAGCCGACGCCAGTGATCTCGAGCTTCTTTTCGAAGCCGTCCTTCACGCCCTGCAGGATGTTGACGATCTGCGTGCGCGACATGCCCCACTTGGAGCGGGCGGTCTTCGACTGGTCGCGCGGCTCGACAGCGATCTCGCTGCCTTCCATCTTGACCAGCACTTCGTCGTTCACCACGAACTTCAGCTCGCCCTTGGGGCCCTTCGCCGTCACGGTCTGGCCGTTGACGGTCGCGGTCACGCCTTGCGGCAGCGAAACGGGTTTTTTTCCGATACGAGACATTGTTGTCTCCTTCTTTCCTTAACTGCTGTGAATGGTGAATGGTAAAATGGTGAATAGCGCGGACGACGTTCCGGGCAGTTTCACCATTCACTATTCACCATTGACCATTCACCCCTAGAATATCTGGCAGAGGATCTCGCCGCCGACATTCTGCTCGCGTGCTTCATGATCGGCCATGACGCCCTTCGGCGTCGAAAGGATGGCGATGCCGAGGCCGTTGGCGACGTGCGGGATCGACTTGGCCGAGACATAGACGCGGCGGCCTGGCTTCGAGACGCGCTCGATCTCGCGCACGACCGGCGCGCCGTCGAAATACTTCAGCTCGATCTCGATTTCCGACTTGCCGTTATCGAAGTCGGTCTGGCTGTAGTCGCGGATATAGCCTTCCGACTTCAGCACTTCGAGGACGCGGGCGCGCAGACGCGAGGCCGGGGTCGAGACGCTCGACTTCTTGCGGCCGTAAGCGTTGCGGATGCGGGTCAGCATATCGCCGAGAGGATCGCTCAATGACATCTCAGTGTCTCCTTACCAGCTCGACTTGACCAGGCCCGGGATCTGGCCGTTGTTGCCCAGATCGCGAAGCGCGATACGCGAAAGCTTGAGCTTGCGATAGTAGGCGCGCGGACGGCCGGTGACTTCGCAGCGGTTGCGGATACGGATCTTGGCCGAGTTGCGCGGCAGCGCCGAAAGCTTCAACTGGGCGCGGAAACGCTCTTCCATCGGCTTGGACTGATCCATGACGATTTCCTTGAGCGCCTTGCGCTTGGCGGCGTACTGGCCGGCGAGCTTGCGGCGCCGGTTGTTCTTCTCGACTGAGCTGGTCTTTGCCATTTCAGATTTTTCCTTTTTCGCTGCCGTTACTGGCGGAAGGGGAAGTTGAAGGCCTTGAGCAGCGCCCTGGCCTCGTCGTCCGTCTTCGCCGTCGTACAAACGATGACGTCCATGCCCCAGACCTGATCAACCTTGTCGTAGTTGATCTCCGGGAACACGATGTGTTCCTTGATGCCCATGGCGTAGTTGCCACGGCCGTCAAAGCTCTTCGGGTTCAGTCCGCGGAAGTCGCGGACGCGCGGCAGCGCGATGTTCACGAGACGGTCGAGGAACTCGTACATACGTTCCTTGCGCAGCGTGACCTTGGCGCCGATCGGCATGTTCTCGCGCACCTTGAAACCGGCAATCGAATTGCGGGCGCGGGTGACGACGGCCTTCTGGCCGGCGATCAGCGCGAGGTCTTCGGCCGCGACCGAAGGCTTCTTCGAATCGCCGGTCGCCTCGCCGACGCCCATGTTCAGCACGATCTTGTCCAGGCGCGGAACCTGCATGTCGTTGTCATAGCCGAACTGCTCCTGCAGCGCCTTGCGGATGGTCTCGTTGTAGACCTTCTTGAGGCGCGGCTCGTTCTTGGCAGCCGCCTGCTTGGTTTCAGCCTTAGCCATTGATGACTTCTCCCGAACGCTTGGCGACGCGCACCTTCTTGCCGTCCTTCTGGATGGTGAAGCCGACGCGGGTCGGCTTGCCGTCCTTGGGGTCGGCCAGCGCGATGTTCGACAGGTGGATCGGCGCTTCCTTGGTGATGATCCCGCCCTCTTGGGACTGGGTCTGCTTCTGGTGACGGCGGATGAGGTTCACACCGCGAACGACCGCGGTATCTTCCTTCGGCTGCACCGACAGGACTTCGCCCGAACGGCCCTTGTCCTTGCCGGCAAGCACGACGACCTTGTCGCCTTTTCTGATCTTTTGCATTGGTCCGGCTCCTTACAGCACTTCAGGCGCGAGCGAGATGATCTTCATGTGGTTCTTGGCGCGAAGCTCGCGCGGAACCGGCCCGAAGATACGCGTGCCGATCGGCTCTTTCTTGTTGTCGACGAGAACGGCCGCGTTCTTGTCGAAACGGATCACGCTGCCGTCCGGGCGGCGGATGTCCTTGGCCGTGCGAACCACGACCGCCTTCATCACATCGCCCTTCTTCACGCGGCCGCGCGGGATGGCTTCCTTGATCGACACCACGATGATGTCACCGACGGAGGCATACTTCCGCTTCGAGCCGCCCAGCACCTTGATGCACATGACACGACGGGCGCCGGAGTTGTCCGCGACGTCGAGGTTTGTTTGCATCTGAATCATGACTGGCCGCCTTCTTCTTTTCTAACGGGACGGGTTCGACACCCTTCCCCGGTCTGTCCAAAATTCGTTTCGTTCGCCCGGATCAAGCCTGATCCGAAGTGACGACGATCCAGCGCTTGTCCTTGGAGATCGGCTTCGATTCCTGGATGAACACCTGGTCGCCGACCTTGTGGGCGTTGTTCTCGTCATGCGCCTTGTACTTCTTGGTCAGGCGCACGGTCTTCTTCATCACGGGATGCGTGAAGCGCCGCTCGACCTTGACGACAACCGTCTTCTCGTTCTTGTCGCTGACGACAGTGCCCTGCAGGATGCGCTTTGGCATGGTTCTCGTCCTTAAGCCTTCTTGGCCGCGGCTTTTTCCGCGGCGATGGTCTTGATGCGCGCGATGTCCCTGCGGACCTGCTTCACGCGCGCGGTCTTCTCGAGCTGGCCGGTGGCCTTCTGGAAGCGCAGGTTGAACTGCTCCTTCTTGAGGGCGGCCAGATCGTCGGTCAGCTGATCCTGGGTTTTGGTCCGGATATCTTCGGCTTTCATGATCGCCCGTCCTTATTCTGCGATGCGCTGTACGAAGCGCGTCTTGACCGAGAGCTTGGCGGCGCCGAGACGCAGCGCCTCACGCGCGGTCTCCTCGCTGACGCCGTCGATCTCGAACATGATGCGGCCAGGCTTGACGCGCGCCGCCCAATAGTCGACGGCGCCCTTGCCCTTACCCATGCGCACTTCGGTCGGCTTCGAGGTGACCGGCAGATCCGGGAAAACCCGGATCCAGACGCGGCCGGCGCGCTTCATCTCGCGGGTGATCGCGCGGCGGGCCGCCTCGATCTCGCGCGCGGTGACGCGGTTCGGCTCAAGCGCCTTCAGTCCGAAACCGCCGAAATCCAGGTTGGTGCCGCCCTTGGCGGTACCGTGGATACGGCCCTTGAACTGCTTGCGGAACTTTGTGCGCTTTGGCTGCAGCATCGTTCTAACTCCAAATTCTCAAATGTCTCAGGCGTTCTCGCGACGGCGACCGCGCTCGCGCTCGCCAGCGGCACCTGCATGATCGCCTTCCGTGGCGCGACGCTCAGAGGCCATCGGGTCGTGCTCGAGGATCTCGCCCTTGAACACCCAAACCTTGACGCCGCAGATGCCGTAAGCCGTGTTCGCCTCGGCAACGCCGTAGTCGACGTCGGCGCGCAGCGTATGCAGCGGCACGCGGCCTTCGCGGTACCACTCCATGCGCGCGATTTCGGCGCCGCCGAGACGGCCGGAGCAGTTGATGCGGATGCCTTCGGCGCCGAGACGCATGGCCGACTGAACGGCGCGCTTCATGGCGCGGCGGAACGCGATGCGGCGCTCGAGCTGCTGGGCGATCGACTGGGCGATCAGCGTGGCGTCGATTTCCGGCTTGCGCACTTCAACGATGTTGAGGTGCGTCTCGGACTTCGTCATCTCCATCAGCTTCTTGCGGAGCTTCTCGATGTCGGCGCCCTTCTTGCCGATGATCAGGCCCGGGCGCGCGGCGTGGATGGTGACGCGGCACTTCTTGTGCGGACGCTCGATCACCACCTTGGAGATCGCGGCCTGCTTGAGTTCCTTCTCAAGATACTTGCGGATCTTGATGTCCTCATGCAGCAGCTGGCCGTACTCGCCGGTGTTCGCGAACCAGCGCGAATCCCAGGTGCGGTTGATGCCGAGACGCAGCCCGATCGGATTGACTTTCTGGCCCATTATGCGGCCTCCCCTTTTTCCTCGACTTCACGAACGACGATCGTGAGGTGCGAGAACGGCTTTTCGATACGGCTGGCGCGACCACGGCCACGAGCGTGGAACCGCTTCATGACGATCGACTTGCCGACATAGGCTTCCGATACGATCAGCGAGTCGACATCGAGGTCGTGGTTGTTTTCCGCGTTGGCGATCGCCGATTCCAGCGTCTTCTTGACCGTGCCGGAAATCCGCTTGGCCGAGAATTCGAGGTCGGAAAGCGCTGTCGCGACCTTCTTGCCGCGGATCAGCGCGGCAACCAGGTTCAGCTTCTGCGGGCTGATACGGATCGTGCGCAACACGGCGCGCGCTTCGTTGTCAGCAAGCCTACGCGGAGCTTTGGCCTTGCCCATGATTTACTTCCTCTTCGCCTTCTTATCCGCACCGTGACCGTAATAGGTCCGGGTCGGAGCGAATTCACCGAACTTGTGACCGACCATGTCCTCGTTCACCGAGACCGGGACATGCTTCTGGCCGTTGTAGACACCGAAGGTGAAGCCGACGAACTGCGGCAGGATGGTGGAGCGACGGCTCCACATCTTGATCACCTCATTGCGACCGCCTTCACGAACCTTGTCCACCTTCTTGAGAAGGTAGCCGTCGATGAAGGGGCCTTTCCAAATCGAACGAGTCACTTGGCGTTACCTCTTCTTAGCTCTTGCGCTGATGGCGCGAGCGCACGATGAACTTGTCGGTCGCCTTGTTGGACCGCGTCTTCTTGCCCTTGGTCGGCTTGCCCCAGGGCGAAACCGGATGACGGCCACCCGAGGTGCGGCCTTCACCACCGCCGTGCGGATGATCGACCGGGTTCATGGCCACGCCGCGATTGTGCGGGCGCTTGCCGCGCCACACCGTGCGGCCGGCCTTGCCGTCGTTGATGTTGCCGTGGTCGGGGTTCGACACGGCGCCGACGGTGGCCATGCAGGAGCCGTGCACGACGCGCTGCTCGCCCGAGTTCAGACGCAGGATCGCCATGCCCTGGTCGCGGCCGACGAGCTGGGCGTAGCCGCCCGCCGAACGGGCGACCTGGCCGCCCTTGCCCGGCTTCAGCTCGATGTTGTGGACGATCGTGCCGACCGGCATGGAGGCCAGCGGCATCGCGTTGCCCGGCTTCACGTCGACGGCTTCGCCAGCCACGATCTTGTCGCCGGCAGCCAGACGCTGCGGCGCCAGGATGTAGGACAGCTCGCCATCGTCATACTTGATCAGCGCGATGAAGGCGGTGCGGTTCGGATCGTATTCGATACGCTCCACCGTGCCGACGACGTCGTACTTCTTACGCTTGAAGTCGATGATGCGGTACGAACGCTTGTGACCGCCACCGATGAAGCGGGCCGTGATGCGGCCGCAGTTGTTGCGGCCGCCCGACTTGGTCAGGCCTTCGGTCAGGCCCTTGACGGGCTTGCCCTTGTAGAGGCCCGAGCGGTCGACGATGACCAGCTGGCGGGTGCTCGGCGTTACCGGGTTGAATTTCTTGAGTGCCATTGTCCTGTCCTCGCGGCCTTGCTCAGAGACCCGTCGCGACGTCGATCGACTGGCCGTCGGCCAGCGTCACAACCGCCTTCTTGACGTCGCCCTGGCGGCCAACCGTGCCGCGGAAGCGCTTGATCTTGCCCTTGCGGACGAGCGTGTTCACGGCCATCACCTTGACGCCGAAGAGCGCTTCGACGGCGGCCTTGATTTCCGGCTTCGACGCCTTCTTGGCGACGTTGAAGACGACCTGGTTCTGCTCGGAAGCCATGGTCGACTTTTCAGTGATCGCCGGCGAGACGATCACGTCGTAGTGACGAAGGTCGGTCATTTGAAGCGCTCCTCGAGAGCCTCGACGGCGGCCTTGGAAAGGACCAGCGTGCCGCGGCGCAGAATGTCGTAGACGTTGATGCCCTGGATCGGCAGCACGTCGATGTTGGGAATGTTGGTGGCCGCCAGCTTGAAGTTCTGGTCGAGCTCGGCGCCGCCGATCACCAGGGCATTGGTGAGCCCGAGCGTCTCAAGGCTAGCTGCCAGCGCCTTGGTCTTGGCTTCGGCCAGCTTCAGCTCGTCGACGATGATCAGCGAAGCGCTCTTGGCCTTGGCCGAGAGAGCATGCTTCAAGCCCAGCGCGCGCACCTTCTTCGGCAGCTCGTGCTCGTGGCTGCGCACGACCGGACCGTGCGCCTTGCCGCCGCCGCGGAACTGCGGAGCGCGAGCCGAATGGTGACGGGCGCGGCCCGTACCCTTCTGCTTGTACATCTTGGCGCCGGTACGCGCGATCTCGGCGCGGCCCTTGGCCTTGTGCGTGCCCTGCTGCTTCTTGGCGAGCTGCCAGCGCACGACGCGCTGCAGGATGTCCTCGCGCGGGTCAAGGCCGAAAATCTCCTCGGAGAGTTTCACCTTGCCGGCGTCCTTGCCGCCGAGCGTTGTAATCTTGAGGTCCATTATTCCGCTCCCTCGGTGGCCGGGGCTTCGTTCTTGGCGGCAGCAGCGCGGATCGCGGCAGGCTTCGGCGCATTGGCCGGCAGCGCAACCTTGGCCGCGTCACGGACCAGGATCCAGGCGCCCTTGACGCCCGGAACGGCGCCACGGATCAGGATCAGGCCGCGGTCGGCATCGGTCGAGACGACCTCGACATTCTGCGTGGTGACGCGGACGTCGCCCATGTGGCCGGCCATCTTCTTGCCCTTGAACACCTTGCCGGGGTCCTGGCGCTGACCGGTCGAGCCGTGCGTGCGGTGTGAGACCGAGTTACCGTGCGTGGCGCGGCCACCACCCATGTTGTGCCGCTTGATCACGCCCTGGAAACCCTTGCCCGTCGAGGTGCCCGTCACGTCGACCTTCTGGCCGGCGACGAAGTGCTCGACGGTGAGCTCGGCGCCGACGTCGATCATGTTCTCGGCGGAGACACGGAACTCGGCGAGCTTCGCCTTCGGCTCGACGGAGGCGGCAGCGAAATGGCCGCGCATCGCCTTCGACGTGTTCTTCACCTTGGCAAGGCCAACGCCGAGCTGGACGGCGGTGTAGCCGTTCTTCTCCTGCGTGCGCTGCGCCACGACCTGGCAGTTCTCCATCTGGAGAACGGTGACGGGAACGTGTTCCCCGGCATCGTTGTAGATGCGGGTCATTCCCACCTTCTTTGCAATCACACCTGAACGCATCGGTTCAATTCCTTTAGAGTTCCCTGTCGGGGCTAGCGCCCCTCCACGCCTCTTGTTCCTTCAGAGTTCCGGGTCGCCCCGCCCTCTTGTTCCTTAGAGCTTGATCTCGACGTCGACACCGGCGGCCAGATCGAGCTTCATCAGAGCATCGACCGTCTGCGGGGTCGGATCGACGATGTCGAGCAGCCGCTTGTGGGTGCGCATCTCGAACTGCTCGCGGCTCTTCTTGTCGACGTGAGGCGACCGGTTGACCGTGAACTTTTCGATCCGCGTCGGCAGCGGAATGGGGCCGCGGACGTTGGCGCCGGTGCGCTTGGCGGTCGACACGATTTCGCGCGTCGAGGCGTCGAGCACCCGGTGATCAAACGCCTTAAGGCGGATGCGGATATTCTGTCCGTTCATGCGTCAATTCCTTGTTCTGGCGCGGCGCGGGCAGCCCCCGCGCCCGCGACAGATCCGTTTCAGTCCAATTACTCTTTGATGGTGACGACGATGCCGGCACCGACGGTGCGGCCGCCTTCACGGATGGCGAAGCGCAGCTTCTCTTCCATGGCGATCGGCACGATCAGCTCGACGTCGACGGTGATGTTGTCGCCAGGCATCACCATCTCGGTGCCGGCCGGCAGCGTCACGATGCCCGTCACGTCGGTCGTGCGGAAGTAGAACTGCGGACGGTAGTTGGTGAAGAACGGCGTGTGACGGCCACCCTCGTCCTTGGTCAGGATGTAGGCTTCGGCCGTGAACTTCTTGTGCGGCTTCACCGAACCGGGCTTGGCCAGAACCTGGCCGCGCTCAACGCCCTCGCGGTCGATGCCGCGCAGCAGCGCGCCGATGTTGTCGCCGGCCTGACCCTGGTCGAGCAGCTTGCGGAACATCTCGACGCCCGTGCAGGTGGTCTTGGCCGTCGGACGGATGCCGACGATCTCCAGCTCCTCGCCGACCTTGACCACGCCGCGCTCGACGCGGCCGGTCACGACCGTGCCGCGGCCCGAGATCGAGAACACGTCCTCGATCGGCATCAGGAACGGCTTGTCCAGCGGACGCACCGGCGTCGGGATGTAGGCGTCGACCTGAGCCATCAGCTCGCGGATGGCGTCCTCGCCGATGGTCTTGTTGGAGTCCTCGAGGGCTGCCAGCGCCGAGCCCTTGACGATCGGAATGTCGTCGCCGGGGAACTCGTTCTTGGTCAGAAGCTCGCGAACCTCGAGCTCGACCAGCTCGAGCAGCTCAGCGTCGTCGACCTGGTCGACCTTGTTCAAAAACACCACGATCGAGGGCACGCCGACCTGGCGGGCAAGCAGGATGTGCTCGCGCGTCTGCGGCATCGGGCCGTCGGCGGCCGAAACCACCAGGATCGCGCCGTCCATCTGGGCGGCGCCGGTGATCATGTTCTTCACATAGTCGGCGTGGCCGGGGCAGTCGACGTGGGCATAGTGACGGTTGGCCGTCTCGTACTCGACATGCGCCGTCGAAATGGTGATGCCGCGCGCCTTCTCTTCCGGCGCCGCGTCGATCTGGTCATAGCGCTTGTATTCGCCAAAATACTTCGTGATCGCCGCCGTCAGCGACGTCTTGCCATGATCGACGTGACCGATCGTGCCAATGTTCACATGCGGCTTGGTGCGCTCGAATTTACCTTTTGCCATGTGATGTCTCCATTCCTGCTTGCCCGTGCGGGGCTCAAATTAAGGTCTCGTGCAACCCGCTCGAGTTACGCGTATTTCTTCTGGACTTCCTGGGCGACCGCGGTCGGAACCGGTTCGTAGTGGTCGAACTGCATCGTGTACTGGGCGCGGCCCTGCGACATCGAACGCAGATTGTCGACGTACTTGAACATGTTGGCCAAAGGCACCATGGCGTTGATGACGACAGCCACGCCACGCGCTTCCTGGCCCTGGATCTGGCCACGGCGGCCGTTGAGGTCGCCGATGACGCCGCCGACATAGTCTTCCGGCGTCACGACCTCGACCTTCATGATTGGCTCGAGCAGCTGCACGCCGAGCCTGGGCGCTGCTTCCTTGAAGCAGGCGCGGGACGCGATTTCGAACGCCAGCACCGAGGAGTCGACGTCGTGGAAGGCGCCGTCGATCAGCGTCGCCTTGACGCCGATCATCGGGAAGCCGGCGAACGGGCCGGAGCCCATGACGCTCTGGATGCCCTTCTCGACGCCCGGGATGTATTCCTTCGGCACCGCGCCGCCGACGATCTTGGACTCGAACACGAACTCTTCGCTCTCGGTGTTCGGCTCGAACAGGATCTTGACGCGCGCGAACTGGCCGGTACCGCCGGTCTGCTTCTTGTGCGTGTAGTCCTGCTCGTGGGTGCGGGTGATCGTCTCGCGATAGGCCACCTGCGGAGCGCCGACATTGGCTTCCACCTTGAACTCGCGGCGCATGCGGTCGACGATGATGTCGAGATGCAGCTCGCCCATGCCGGCGATGATGGTCTGGCCGCTTTCCTCGTCGGTCTTGACGCGGAAGGACGGGTCCTCGGCCGCCAGGCGATGCAGCGCGAGGCCCATCTTCTCCTGGTCGTTCTTGGTCTTCGGCTCGATGGCGATCTGGATGACCGGATCGGGGAATTCCATGCGCTCGAGGATGACCGGATGCAGCGGGTCGCAGAGCGTGTCGCCGGTGGTCGTGTCCTTGAGGCCGGCAAGTGCTACGATGTCACCTGCATAGGCTTCCTCGATGTCGGCGCGCGAGTTCGCATGCATCTGCAGCATGCGGCCGATGCGCTCCTTCTTTCCCTTCACGGTGTTGTCGAGCGAGGTGCCCTTGGTGAGCTTGCCCGAATAGATGCGAGCAAAGGTCAGCGAGCCGACGAACGGGTCGTTCATGATCTTGAACGCCAGCATCGACAGCGGCTCGTTGTCGTCGGCATGACGCTCGATCTCGGCGTCAGTCTTGGCGTCGACGCCCTTGATGGCCGGCACGTCGATCGGCGACGGCAGATATTCGACGACAGCGTCGAGCAGCGGCTGCACGCCCTTGTTCTTGAAGGCCGAGCCGCAGAACATCGGGAAGAACTTGACCGCGATGGTGCCCTTGCGGATCAGCGCGCGGATCTCGTCGTTCGACGGCATGTTGCCTTCGAGGTAGTTCTCGAGCGCGGTCTCGTCCATCTCGACGGCGGCCTCGATCATCTTCTCGCGATACTGCGCGGCCTTCTCCTTGAGGTCGGCCGGAATCTCGACGACGTCCCAGGCAGCGCCCAGCGTCTCGTCGCGCCAGACGAGCGCGTTCATCTCGACGAGGTCGACAACGCCCTTGAACTCGGTCTCGGCGCCAATCGGCAGCTGCATGACGACGGCCTGCGCGCCGAGGCGCGAGCCAATCATGTCCACCGAGCGGTAGAAGTCGGCGCCGATCTTGTCCATCTTGTTGCAGAAGATCATGCGCGGCACGTGGTACTTGTCGGCCTGGCGCCACACGGTCTCGGTCTGCGGCTCGACGCCGGCGTTGGCGTCGAGCAGCGCGATGGCGCCGTCGAGCACGCGCAGCGAACGCTCGACCTCAATGGTGAAGTCGACGTGTCCGGGGGTGTCGATGATGTTGAAGCGGCGCATCTTGCCGTCACGGCCCTTCCAGAAGGTCGTGGTCGCGGCCGAGGTGATGGTGATGCCGCGTTCCTGCTCCTGCTCCATCCAGTCCATGGTGGCAGCG
This sequence comes from Mesorhizobium sp. WSM4906, assembly GCF_029674625.1. Classification (NCBI taxonomy): domain Bacteria; kingdom Pseudomonadati; phylum Pseudomonadota; class Alphaproteobacteria; order Hyphomicrobiales; family Phyllobacteriaceae; genus Mesorhizobium; species Mesorhizobium sp. WSM4906. The sequence continues at coordinate 4,343,687 of NZ_CP121355.1, read as the reverse complement.
CCGTCATGGACTTCGCCGATCTTGTGCGACTTGCCCGTGTAGTACAGGACGCGCTCGGTCGTCGTGGTCTTGCCGGCGTCGATATGCGCCATGATACCGAAATTGCGGTAGTCTTCGATTTTGTATTCGCGGGCCATGGGAGGTGCCTCTCAGTCTCGTTCGCGCTTTACCAGCGGTAGTGCGCGAAGGCGCGGTTGGCTTCCGCCATCTTGTGGGTGTCTTCACGCTTCTTGACGGCCGTGCCGCGGTTGTTGGCCGCATCCATCAGCTCGCCCGAGAGGCGGTCGATCATGGTGGTCTCGTTACGGTTGCGGGCCGCGGCGATAAGCCAGCGGATCGCCAGCGCCTGACGGCGCTCGGGGCGCACGTCGACCGGAACCTGGTAGGTAGCGCCACCGACGCGACGCGAGCGCACTTCCACATGCGGCGCGACATTGTCGAGCGCCTGATGGAAGACGGTAACCGGCTCCTGCTTGGTCTTTGCCTGGACCTGGTCGAGCGCGCCGTAGACGATGGTCTCGGCGACCGACTTCTTGCCGTCATACATGACGGCGTTCATAAACTTGGTGACGATCAGGTCGCCGAACTTGGGGTCCGGATTGATCTCACGCTTTTCTGCACTGTGACGACGGGACATGGCTTTTGTCTCTCAATCTCGTGGCACGGCGCAGTCAAAAAAAGCGCCGAAGCCGGAAACCCTTACTTCGGACGCTTCGCACCGTATTTCGAACGGCGCTGCTTGCGGTTCTTCACACCCTGCGTGTCGAGCACGCCGCGGATGATGTGGTAGCGGACACCCGGCAGATCCTTGACGCGGCCGCCGCGGATCATGACCACCGAGTGCTCCTGAAGGTTATGGCCTTCGCCCGGGATGTAGCCGATCACTTCGAAACCATTGGTCAGGCGGATCTTGGCCACCTTGCGCAGCGCCGAGTTCGGCTTCTTCGGCGTCGTGGTGTAGACGCGCGTGCAGACGCCCCGCTTCTGCGGGTTCTGCTGCATGGCCGGGACCTTGTTGCGCTTCACCGGCGCCAGGCGCGGCTTGCGGATCAGCTGGTTGACGGTAGGCATTAAACCCTCTTGTCTCTCAATTCCGTGTCTTGCCCTGTCAGGGCCGCTCAAAGCGTCATTTCCATACGCAAATTCGGGCAACACACCGCGTCTCGCGGTCCTGCCCGAACAAATTGCAGAGGAAGCGGAAGCCGCTTCATGCGCGCCGGAGATGTCTTTTCGCTCGTAAAACGAACCCTGTTTGAGGCAAACTCCAAGGCGCGTCGCCTCGGAAAGGCAAGTCTCACATCGGTTCTGACGTGGCGGCTTCTACTCGCAAGGCCGATATCCGTCAACCCCGGAACGGCAAATATTGCGCCCGATCCGGAGCTTGGCAGCCATGCGGAAAACGCATGTAATTTTCTTGCGTCTTTTTTCAAGAGCGGGGAAGAAAGTGACCGGCTTTCGGCTGTCATCTCGGCCGGCTTCGTGCAAGAAGGCGGCATGAATGGCAAAAACCCTCTCTTCCGGAGGAATCAGCCCGTGAACGACAATGAAGAGCGCCCGGTCACCATCATCACCGGCCGGGTCTGGCGGCGCAAGGGCGGCAAGCCGGAGGGCGTGCATGTGATGCTGGTCGCGCCCGACGATGATTCTGCCGTGCGCCGCGCCCTCGAATCGCTCGCGGCCGAAGGATTCGCCGAAGCCGAGCTCGACCAGATCGGCGACATGGAAGGCGTGCCCGACGAAGAGCCGCATCTGTCGGCCTATCAGGGCGCGCTGGAAGGTGAAGTGTCGATCGTCACCTTCGACGAACCGATCTGATCGGCAAGGCGGCCGGAACGCCTCCTCATTCGTCCTGGCTTGCCCGGCACCTTTGTCCTGCCTAGAACATCTCAGCCAAAATCCCTCGGAGCTCCCATGACCAGCAATCCCATCAGGCTCGGTATCGTCGGCGTTGGGAAGATCGTCCGCGATCAGCACCTTCCCGCACTCGCCAAGGACGGCAGCTATCAGCTTGCAGCCGCCGCGAGCCGCCACGGCAAGGTGGACGGCATTCCGAACTATCCGACGATCGAGGCGATGCTCGACGCCGAGCCCAACCTGGAAGCCGTCTCGCTCTGCATGCCGCCGCAGTTCCGCTACGACGCGGCGCGAGCCGCGCTCGAGGCCGGGAAGCATGTCTTTATGGAGAAGCCGCCGGGCGCCACCGTCAGCGAGGTCGAGGACCTGAAGGCGATTGCCGCGAAGAAAGGCGTTTCGCTTTTCGCCAGTTGGCATTCGCGCTATGCGCCGGCGGTCGAGGCCGCGCGTGCCTTCCTCGCCTCGGCCAGGGTCAGGTCGGCCGCCGTCAACTGGAAGGAGGACGTGCGCCGCTGGCACCCGAACCAGGAATGGATCTGGGCGCCGGGCGGTTTCGGCGTCTTCGATCCCGGCATCAACGCCCTGTCGATCGCGACCCACATCCTGCCGCCGATGTTCATCACCTCGGCCATTCTCGACTTCCCCGAGAATCGTGCTTCGCCGGTCGCAGCGCATGTCGTCTTCCGCACCTCGAACGGGCTGCCGGTGACGATGGAGCTCGACTGGCTGCAGACCGGACCGCAGAGCTGGGACATCCTGGCCGAGACCGACAAGGGCAAGATGGTGCTTTCGGGCGGCGGCGCAAAGCTCGCCGTCGACGGCAAGATCATCCACGACGAGCCGGAGGCCGAATATCCGATGCTCTACAAACGTTTCGCCGAGATCGTGCGGGCCGGCATCTCAGACGTCGACCTGGCACCGCTTCAGCATGTCGCCGACGCCTTCATGCTCGGCAAGCGCAACGTGGTCGAGGCGTTCTTCGATTGAGTCGGCGGGACCGGCGCTGCCGGCGTCAGTCCACGATCGCAATGGCAAACCCGTCGTAGCCCTTGGCGCCGACGGTCTGGATGGCGGTGCCGTTCAGGCGCTTCTCGCCGCCAATGAAGGAGAACGCCGCGCGTGCGCCTTCGACGTTGGCATCGCCGCTATCCTTGTTCACGACGGCGCCGTCGCGGATGACGTTGTCGCAGACGATCACCGTCCCCGAGCGCGCAAGCCGCATGGCCCAAGAGAGATAGTTCGGGTTGTTCGGTTTGTCGGCGTCGATGAAGATCAGGTCGAACGGACCGGCATTTTCGCTGACCAACACCGTGAGCGACTGAAGGGCCGGCCCGAGACGCAAATCCACCTTGTCGGAGACCCCTGCCCGCTCGAAGTTCGAGCGCGCGACCTCGGCGTGGTGCGGGTCGAGTTCCAGCGTCACGACCTTGCCGTCGGCAGGCAGACCCCTTGCCATCCAGATGGTCGAGTAGCCGCCGAGCGTGCCGATCTCGAGCACCTTTTTCGCACCGCCAATCCGCACCAGCAGTGAAAGCAATTTGCCCTGCGCTGGCGAAACGTCGATGGCCGGCAGACCCTGCTCGCGGTTGGCCGCAAGCGCGGCGTCAAGCGCGGGATCCGCTTCGAAGAGAGAGGCGACGATATAGTCGTCGACAGCCGTCCAGGTCCTGGCGCTCATGGTTCATCCTCGTCTTGGCAGGAATGCAAAAAGGGGCCACGCAGGCCCCTTTTCTTTCTCTTGTTCCATCCGCGCTTACTGCGCGGCGTTGACCATGTTGGTCAGCATCGGCTCGGCGACCTCGACGCCGGACGCCTTGCGGCGCTCGTCGATGATCAGCTCGTCGCGCGAGGTGGCGATGCGCCGGATCTGGCTCATCGTGCCGCCGGTGCCGGCCGGGATCAGACGGCCGACGATGACGTTTTCCTTCAGACCCTGCAGCATGTCGGTCTTGCCGGCAACCGCAGCTTCGGTCAGCACCCTGGTCGTCTCCTGGAAGGAGGCGGCCGAGATGAAGGACGGCGTCTGCAGCGAGGCCTTGGTGATGCCGAGCAGCACCGGCTGACCTTCGGCCGGCTTCTTGCCGTCCTCGATCAGGCGCTCGTTGACCTCTTCCAGCTCGATCACGTCGACGTGGTCGCCAGGAATGTAGGTCGAGTCGCCCTGCGCGGTGATCTCGACCTTCTGCAGCATCTGGCGAACGATCACCTCGATGTGCTTGTCGTTGATCGACACGCCCTGCAGGCGGTAGACCTCCTGGATCTCGTTGACGAGGTAGGACGCAAGCGCCTCCACGCCCTTGATCGCCAGGATGTCGTGCGGCGCCGGGTTGCCGTCGAGGATGTAGTCGCCCTTCTCGATGACGTCGCCGTCCTGGAGATGGAACGGCTTGCCCTTCGGGATCAGGTACTCGACCGGCTCCAGCGTCGAGTCATGCGGCTCGATGATGATGCGACGCTTGTTCTTGTAGTCGCGGCCGAAGCGGATCGTGCCATCGATCTCGGCGATGATGGCGTGGTCCTTCGGACGGCGAGCCTCGAACAGTTCGGCAACGCGCGGCAGACCACCGGTGATGTCCTTGGTCTTGGCGCTTTCCATCGGGATACGCGCCAGCACGTCGCCCGGACGGACATGTGCGCCCGGCTCGACCGAGAGGATGGCCTCGACCGAGAGCAGGAAGCGCGCATCGCCGCCCTTCGACAGCTTGCCGACCTTGCCCTTGGCGTCTTGGACGACGATCGCCGGCTTCAGGTCGCTGCCGCGCGGCGTCGAGCGCCAGTCGATGACCTCGCGCTTGGTGATGCCGGTCGATTCGTCGGCCGTTTCCTGAACGGAAATGCCGTCGACCAGATCCTCGAACGCCACCTTGCCCTCGATTTCGGTGAGGATCGGGCGGGTATAAGGATCCCACTCGGCGATGCGCTGGCCGCGCTTCACCTTGTCGCCATCGTCCACGAAGATGCGCGAGCCATAGGCGACGCGGTGCGTGGCGCGCTCCTTGCCGGCCTCGTCGAGGATCAGGACCGCCATGTTGCGGCCCATGACCATCTGCTGGCCGTCGGAGTTGCGCACCACGTTGCGGTTGCGGATCTCGACCTTGCCCTCATAGGAGGCTTCAAGGAACGAAGAGTCCACCACCTGCGCGGTGCCGCCCATGTGGAAGGTGCGCATGGTGAGCTGGGTGCCCGGCTCGCCGATCGACTGCGCAGCGATGACGCCGACAGCCTCGCCCTGGTTGACGGGCGTGCCGCGGGCAAGATCGCGACCATAGCAGACCGCGCAGACGCCGGTCCTGACCTCGCAGGTCAGCGCCGAGCGGATGCGCACCGACTGCACGCCGGCCTTCTCGATCTGCTCCACGTCGCGCTCGTCCATCAGCTTGCCGGCCTTGACCAGCAATTCGCCGGAGACCGGATGGTTGATGTCGTCGAGCGCCGTGCGGCCCAGCACGCGCTGACCGACCGAGGCGACGATCTGGCCGGCATCGACGATCGGCTGCATGGTGAGGCCCTTGTCGGTGCCGCAATCCAGCGAATTGACGATGCAGTCCTGCGCCACGTCGACCAGACGGCGGGTCAGGTAACCCGAGTTCGCCGTCTTCAACGCAGTGTCGGCCAGACCCTTGCGGGCGCCGTGGGTCGAGTTGAAGTACTCGAGCACGGTAAGGCCTTCCTTGAAGTTCGAGATGATGGGCGTCTCGATGATCTCGCCCGAAGGCTTGGCCATCAGGCCGCGCATGCCGGCGAGCTGGCGCATCTGGGTGGGCGAACCGCGCGCACCCGAATGCGACATCATGTAGATCGAGTTCATCGGCTTCTGACGGCCGTTTTCCTCGAACTCGACCGCCTTGATGCGAGCCATCATCTCGTCGGCGACCTTTTCCGAGCACTTGGCCCAGGCGTCGACCACCTTGTTGTACTTCTCGCCCTGGGTGATCAGGCCGTCATTGTACTGCTGCTCGTACTCCTTGGCCAAAGCCTCGGTGTCGGAGACCAGCTTCAGCTTGGTGTCCGGGATCACCATGTCGTCCTTGCCGAACGAAATGCCGGCGCGGCAGGCATGGGCGAAGCCGAGGGCCATGATGCGATCGCAGAAGATGACCGTCTCCTTCTGGCCGCAGTGGCGGTAGACGGTGTCGATCATCTTGGAGATGTTCTTCTTGGTCATCTCCTGGTTGGCGGTCTCATAAGGCACGTTGACGTTCTTCGGCAGAAGCTCGCCGATGATCATGCGGCCAGGCGTGGTGTCGTAGATCTTCGACACGACCTTGCCTTCGGCATCGACCGTGCGGAAGCGACCCTTGATCTTGGCGTGCAGCGTGACGGCCTTGGTCTCCAGCGCATGCTGGAGCTCGCCCATGTCGGCGAACACCATGCCTTCGCCCGGCTCGTTCTGGTTGACGATCGACAGATAGTAGAGACCGAGAACCATGTCCTGCGACGGCACGATGATCGGCGCGCCGGAGGCCGGGTGCAGGATGTTGTTGGTCGACATCATCAGCACGCGGGCTTCGAGCTGCGCTTCCAGCGACAGCGGCACGTGGACCGCCATCTGGTCACCGTCGAAGTCGGCGTTGAAGGCCGTGCAGACCAGCGGATGCAGCTGGATCGCCTTGCCTTCGATCAGGATCGGCTCGAACGCCTGGATGCCGAGGCGGTGCAGCGTCGGCGCGCGGTTCAACAGCACCGGATGCTCGCGGATGACCTCGTCGAGGATATCCCAAACCTCCGGACGCTCCTTCTCGACCAGCTTCTTCGCCTGCTTGACCGTCGAGGAGAAACCCTTGGCGTCGAGGCGGGCGTAGATGAAGGGCTTGAAGAGTTCGAGCGCCATCTTCTTCGGCAGGCCGCACTGATGCAGCTTGAGCTCCGGACCGGTCACGATGACCGAGCGGCCGGAATAGTCGACGCGCTTGCCGAGCAGGTTCTGGCGGAACCGGCCCTGCTTGCCCTTCAGCATGTCGGACAGCGACTTCAGCGGACGCTTGTTGGCGCCGGTGATGACGCGGCCGCGGCGACCGTTGTCGAAGAGCGCGTCGACGGCCTCCTGCAGCATGCGCTTTTCGTTGCGCACGATGATGCCCGGCGCGCGCAGCTCGATCAGCCGCTTCAGGCGGTTGTTGCGGTTGATGACGCGGCGATAGAGGTCGTTGAGGTCGGACGTCGCGAAGCGGCCGCCGTCCAGCGGGACGAGCGGGCGCAAGTCCGGCGGGATAACCGGAACCACCTTCATGATCATCCATTCCGGGCGGTTGCCGGATTCCATGAAGTTCTCGACGACCTTCAGCCGTTTCAAGAGCTTCTTCTGCTTGAGCTCGGACGTGGTCGAAGCCAGCTCGGAGCGCAGGTCGCCGGCGATCTTCTCCAGGTCCATGCCGGCGAGCAGGTCATGGATGGCCTCGGCGCCGATCATGGCGGTGAAGGAATCCTCGCCATACTCGTCGACGGCCAGCATGTACTCTTCCTCGCTGAGCAGCTGGTGCTCCTTCAGCGCGGTGAGGCCGGGCTCGGTGACGATGTAGTTCTCGAAGTAAAGCACACGCTCGATGTCCTTCAGCGTCATGTCGAGCAGCGTGCCGATGCGCGAGGGCAGCGACTTCAGGAACCAGATGTGGGCGACGGGCGCGGCGAGCTCGATATGGCCCATGCGCTCGCGGCGGACGCGCGACAGCGTGACTTCGACGCCGCACTTCTCGCAGATGACGCCCTTGTACTTCATGCGCTTGTACTTGCCGCACAGGCACTCGTAGTCCTTGATCGGGCCAAAAATGCGCGCGCAGAACAGACCGTCACGCTCCGGCTTGAAGGTGCGGTAGTTGATGGTCTCCGGCTTCTTGATCTCGCCGAACGACCAGGACAGAATCTTCTCAGGGCTGGCAAGCGAGATCCGGATCGAATCGAACACCTGCGCAGGCGCCTGGGGGTTGAAGAGATTCATGACCTCTTGGTTCATGCCGTTCTCCTTTTCGGGGTCCTCGAAAACCCCTTGCATCGATCGCGGGCCGAATGCCCGCAGACTGGCCGGCCTGACCGGCCGAAGAATACTTCTTGGTTGAGCATGATCTCGTCCGAAAACCGGTTTTCGGGATCATGCTCGGGACGCGCCGCGACTTAGGTGGCGGCGCGCCATTGCCTTACTCGGCTGCGCCCCTATTCGGCAGCATCCGGCAGCCGTACAGGAGCGTCTTCGAACTTGGTGTTCTCCAGTTCGACATTGAGGCCCAGCGAACGCATTTCCTTGACGAGAACGTTGAAGCTCTCGGGGATACCCGCCTCGAAGGTGTCGTCGCCTCTGACGATCGCCTCGTAGACCTTGGTGCGCCCGGCCACGTCGTCAGACTTCACCGTCAGCATTTCCTGCAGCGTGTAGGCGGCGCCGTAAGCTTCGAGCGCCCAGACCTCCATTTCGCCGAAGCGCTGGCCGCCGAACTGCGCCTTGCCGCCCAGCGGCTGCTGGGTGACGAGCGAGTACGGACCGATCGAGCGCGCGTGGATCTTGTCGTCCACCAGGTGGTGAAGCTTGAGCATATAGATGTAGCCCATCGTCACCTTGCGATCGAACGGCTCGCCGGTGCGGCCGTCATAGAGCTGCGACTGACCGCTGGTGTGCAGGCCGGCCTGCTCCAGCATGGTGTTGATGTCGGCCTCGTGCGCGCCGTCGAACACCGGGGTCGCGATGGAGACGCCGCGGCGCATCTGCTCGCTCAGGCGAATGATGCTCTCGTCGTCATAGTCGCGGATCGGCTCGTTGCGGTCGTTGGAAGGCATGAAGCTCTCCAGCGTCTTGCGCAGCGGCTTGATGTCGCCGCCCGACTTGTAGGCATCGATCAGCTCGCCGATCTTCCTGCCCATGCCGGCGCAGGCCCAGCCCAGATGCGTTTCCAGGATCTGGCCGACATTCATGCGGCTCGGCACACCCAGCGGGTTGAGCACGATGTCGGCATGCGTGCCATCCTCGAGGAAAGGCATGTCCTCGACAGGAACGATGCGCGACACGACACCCTTGTTGCCGTGACGGCCGGCCATCTTGTCGCCCGGCTGCATCTTGCGCTTCACCGCCACGAAGACCTTGACCATCTTCATGACGCCCGGAGGCATCTCGTCGCCGCGCTGCACCTTCTCGACCTTGTCCATGAAGCGCTGCTCGAGCGCCTTCTTGGAGTCGTCGTACTGGCCGCGCAGCGCTTCCAGTTCGCTCTGGAGCTTTTCGTTCTCCACGGCGAACTGCCACCACTGCGAGCGCGGATATTCGTCGAGCGTGTCCTTCGACAGCTTCGAGCCCTTCTTGAAGCCCTTCGGTCCGGCGATCGCATCCTTGCCGACCAGCATGTCGGAAAGACGCGAATAGACGTTGCGGTCGAGGATCGCCTGCTCGTCGTCGCGGTCCTTGGCCAGGCGCTCGATCTCCTCGCGCTCGATCGCCATGGCGCGCTCGTCCTTCTCCACGCCGTGGCGGTTGAAGACGCGCACTTCGACGACGGTGCCGAAGGTGCCCGGAGGCATGCGCATGGAGGTGTCGCGAACGTCCGAGGCCTTCTCGCCGAAGATGGCGCGCAGCAGCTTTTCTTCCGGCGTCATCGGGCTTTCGCCCTTCGGCGTGATCTTGCCGACCAGGATGTCGCCCGGCTGCACTTCCGCGCCGATATAGACGATGCCGGCCTCGTCGAGGTTCTTCAGCGCTTCTTCCGAAACGTTCGGAATGTCGCGCGTGATTTCCTCCGGTCCGAGCTTGGTGTCGCGGGCCATGACCTCGAACTCCTCGATATGGATCGAGGTGAAGACGTCGTCGGCCACGATGCGCTCGGAGAGCAGGATCGAGTCCTCGTAGTTGTAGCCGTTCCAAGGCATGAATGCGACCAGCACGTTGCGGCCGAGCGCCAGATCGCCGAGCTCGGTCGACGGACCGTCGGCGATGATGTCGCCCTTGTTCACGCGGTCGCCCACACGCACCAGCGGACGCTGGTTGATGCAGGTGTTCTGGTTCGAACGCTGGAACTTCATCAGCCGGTAGATGTCGACGCCGGACTTGGCCGGGTCGAGATCTTCCGTCGCACGGATGACGATACGGGTGGCGTCCACCTGGTCGACCACGCCGCCGCGGCGGGCGCCGATGGCGGCACCCGAGTCGCGAGCCACGACCGGCTCCATGCCGGTGCCGACGAACGGCGCCTCGGCGCGCACCAGCGGCACGGCCTGACGCTGCATGTTCGAGCCCATCAGCGCGCGGTTGGCGTCGTCGTTCTCGAGGAACGGGATGAGCGCCGCCGCCACCGAGACCATCTGCTTCGGCGACACGTCCATCAGGTCGACGTTCTCGCGCGGCGCCATCATCACCTCGCCGGCGTTGCGGCAGATGACGAACTCGTCGACGAAGCTGCCGTTCTTGTCGAGCTCGGCGTTGGCCTGCGCGACATGGTGCTTGGCCTCTTCCATCGCCGACAGATAGACGACTTCATTGGTCAGCTTGCCGTTGACGATCTTGCGGTACGGGCTCTCGATGAAGCCGTACTTGTTGACGCGCGCGAAAGTGGCGAGCGAGTTGATCAGACCGATATTCGGGCCTTCCGGCGTCTCGATCGGGCAGATGCGGCCGTAATGCGTCGGGTGCACGTCGCGCACCTCGAAGCCGGCGCGCTCGCGGGTCAGACCGCCCGGTCCAAGTGCCGACAGGCGGCGCTTGTGGGTGATCTCCGACAGCGGGTTGGTCTGGTCCATGAACTGCGACAGCTGCGAGGAGCCGAAGAACTCGCGCACGGCGGCGGCCGCCGGCTTGGCGTTGATCAGGTCCTGCGGCATGACCGTGTCGATCTCGATCGAGGACATGCGTTCCTTGATCGCGCGCTCCATGCGCAGCAGGCCGACGCGGTACTGATTCTCCATCAGCTCGCCGACCGAACGCACGCGGCGGTTGCCGAGATTGTCGATGTCGTCGATCTCGCCCTTGCCGTCGCGCAGCTCCACCAGCGTCTTGACCACGGCCAGGATGTCTTCCTTGCGCAACACGCGCACGGTGTCCTCGGCCTTGAGCTCGAGGCGCATGTTCATCTTGACGCGGCCGACGGCCGACAGGTCATAGCGCTCGCTGTCGAAGAATAGCGAGTTGAACATGGCTTCTGCGGTCTCGAGCGTCGGCGGCTCGCCCGGGCGCATGACGCGGTAGATGTCGAACAGCGCGTCCTGGCGGCTCTCGTTCTTGTCGACGGCCAAAGTGTTGCGAATGTAGGCGCCGACATTGACATGGTCGATGTCGAGGATCTGGATCTCGTCCTCGCCGGTGCCGAGCAGCACCTTCAGCGTCTTGTCGTCGATCTCGTCGCCGGCCTCGAGGAATATCTCGCCGGTGGCGTAGTTGACGATGTCCTCGGCCAGGTAGTTGCCGAGCAGGTCCTCGTCGGTTGCCTTGATCGCCTTAAGGCCCTTCTCGCCGAGCTGGCGGGCCTGGCGGGCGGTGATCTTCTTGCCGGCCTCGACGACGATCTCGCCCGTGTCGGCATCGACCAGGTCGCCGACCGCCTTGAGGCCGCGGAACCGCTCGACGTTGAACGGGATGCGCCAGTGGTCGCCGGCGCGCTTGTAGGTGATCTTGTTGTAGAAGGTCGACAGGATCTCTTCGCCGTCCATGCCGAGCGCCATGAGCAGCGACGTCACCGGAATCTTGCGGCGGCGGTCGATACGGGCGTGCACGACGTCCTTGGAGTCGAACTCGATGTCGAGCCAGGAACCGCGATAGGGAATGACGCGCGCGGCAAACAGCAGCTTGCCCGACGAGTGCGACTTGCCCTTGTCATGGTCGAAGAAGACGCCCGGCGAGCGGTGCATCTGCGAGACGATGACGCGCTCGGTGCCGTTGACGATGAAGGTGCCGTTCGACGTCATGAGCGGCATGTCGCCCATGTAGACGTCCTGCTCCTTGATATCCTTGATCGACTTGGCACCGGTATCCTCGTCGATATCAAACACGATGAGGCGCAGCGTCACCTTGAGCGGCGCGGCATAGGTCAGGTCGCGCTGACGGCACTCGTCAACGTCGAATTTCGGTCCTTCGAACTCATACTTCACGAATTCCAGCATCGAGGAGCCGGAAAAATCGGAGATCGGGAAGACCGACTTGAAAACGGCCTGCAGTCCCTCGTCCGGACGCCCGCCCTTGGGCTCGTCCACCATCAGGAACTGGTCATAAGATGCCTTCTGAACCTCGATCAGGTTCGGCATCTCCGCAACTTCCGGGATCTTTCCGAAGAACTTGCGTACGCGTCTGCGGCCATTGAAAGTCTGGGTCTGGGCCATCGTCGCTCCTTAGCTCAAAACTCGGGACGAACCTCGCCGCGGTTCGCCTTGCACCAACGGGCCGCCTCGCCGGCTGCCCCTGTCTGTTTTCCGGCTGCCCTTTCCAATTGCTTGGCGGCTGCCGGCTAAAACGGGAGAAAACCCGTTTCCTGAAGGCCGCTTCCGGCCCTCAGGAAAGAGGTTTTCAAACGTCTCGCGTTCACGAAACCTCCCCCTTAACCAGGGAGGGGGCGGACGGCGCGAGACCGTCCGCCCTCGCCTATTACTTCAGCTCGACCTTGGCGCCAGCTGCTTCCAGCTGAGCCTTGAACTTGTCGGCGTCGGCCTTGGAAACGCCTTCCTTGACCGGCTTCGGAGCCGCTTCGACCAGGTCCTTGGCTTCCTTGAGGCCAAGGCCGGTGATGGCGCGGACTTCCTTGATGACGTTGATCTTCTGGGCGCCGGCGTCGGCGAGAACGACGTCGAATTCCGTCTTCTCTTCAGCCGGAGCAGCAGCAGCGGCAGCGCCACCGGCAGCAGCGGCAACCGCCACCGGAGCGGCGGCCGAAACGCCCCACTTCTCTTCCAGGAGCTTCGACAGCTCGGCCGCCTCGAGGACGGTCAGCTTCGAAAGGTCGTCTACGATCTTCGCGAGATCAGCCATTTGTGTATTCCTTTACTTGGTTCGAACGTGTGTTGTTGACAGCGAGGAACGGCCTCATGCCGCCTCGTCCTTCCGGGCGTAAGCGCCGATGACGCGCGCGACCGAAGCCGCGGGCGCATTGACGATCTGGGCGATCCGGGTTGCCGGCGTGGCAATCATGCCAACCAGCTTCGCGCGCAGCTCGTCGAGCGACGGCATCGTGGCGAGCGCCTTGACACCATCGGCGTTGAGCGAGGTCGAGCCCATCGCGCCGCCGAGAATGATCAGCTTGTCATTCCCCTTGGCGAACTCGGACGCGATCTTCGGCGCCGCAACCGGATCCTCCGAATAAGCGATCAGCGTCTGTCCCTTGAACAGATCGACGATCGATGCGGAGTCCGTGCCCTGAAGAGCGATCTTGGCGAGACGGTTCTTCGCGACTTTGACGGTGCCACCGGCGGCGCGCATCTTCGACCTCAGGTCGTTCATTTGCGCCACGGTGATACCGGCGTAGTGGGCCACGACGACTGAACCCGCGTTCGAGAACGCTTCGTTCAGGCCCGTGACGAGTTCGCGTTTTTCCGCTCTGTCCACTGCCTATCTCCAGTTGACCCCTGCCTCATTCTCGAGGTCAGAGGTCGGGTTGCCTTTTGCCGGCCGGGCCATCCAAAAACGGATCTCCCGAACGGCGCTCGAGGATCCTGCCCCCTTTCGCCACACCGACGGCCAAGCCGGCGATGTGCTGACAAAAGGCAAACACGGTTCGAACCTTTCATTGGAGCTTTTCGCTCCTTTGTCGGGTCTTCACCCGTCTCATGCAGGCCCATGCGAATTAAGGCTTTTGGGCCGCCTGCAATCTCGGACAGGATATCCGGAAGCCTTTCGGCCTCCGGGTTACCGGACCGCCGACGGATCGGCGGTCCGGAATTCTTGTTTGTTGGAGCATGATCTTTTCCGAAAACCGGTTCCCACTTTTCGGGATCATGCTCCAACGACCGGCCTGAAGCCGATCAGGACGACACTTACGACGCGGCGAGCGTCGCGATGTCGAGCTTGAGGCCGGGACCCATCGTCGAGGTGACCGACACCTTCTTGACATAGTTGCCCTTGGCGCCGGCGGGCTTTGCCTTGTTCACCGCATCGGCGAAGGCCCGCACATTCTCTTCCAGCGCCTTGACGTCGAACGACACCTTGCCGACGCCGGCCTGGACGATGCCGGCCTTCTCGACGCGGAACTCGACGGCACCGCCTTTGGAGGCCTTGACGGCGGCAGCCACGTCGGTGGTCACGGTGCCGACCTTCGGGTTCGGCATCATGCCGCGCGGGCCGAGCACCTTACCCAGGCGGCCGACCAGCGGCATCATGTCCGGGGTGGCGATGCAGCGATCGAAATCGATCGTGCCCTTCTGGACGATCTCGACCAGGTCCTCGGCGCCAACGATATCGGCGCCGGCGGCCTTGGCTTCCTCGGCCTTGTCGCCGCGCGCGAACACGGCGACGCGAACCGAGCGGCCGGTGCCGTTCGGCAGATTGACCACGCCGCGGACCATCTGGTCGGCATGGCGGGGATCGACGCCAAGGTTCATCGAAATCTCGACGGTCTCGTCGAACTTAACCGTGGACCGGTCCTTGAGCAGCTGCAGCGCCTCGTTGAGGGCGTAGGCCTTGTTCGGATCGATGCCTTCGCGGCTCTTGGCAACTCGCTTTGCAATCTTTGCCATGATCTTAGCCCACCACTTCCAGGCCCATCGAGCGGGCGGAGCCCTCGACCATGCGCATGGCCGCCTCGACGTCGTTTGCGTTCAGGTCCTTCATCTTCTGCTCGGCGATCTGGCGCACCTTGTCGCGCGAGATCGTGCCGACCTTGGTCTTGCCCGGCTCCTTGGAGCCCGACTTCAGGTTGGCGGCCTTCTTCAGGAAGTAGCTCACCGGCGGCGTCTTCATGACGAAGGTGAACGACTTGTCCTGGTAGTAAGTGATCACGACCGGGATGGGCGAGCCCTTCTCCAGTTCCTGGGTCTGCGCGTTGAACGCCTTGCAGAACTCCATGATGTTGATGCCGCGCTGACCAAGCGCCGGGCCGATCGGGGGCGACGGCGTGGCCGAGCCCGCGGCAACCTGGAGCTTGAGCTGGCCTGCAACTTTCTTAGCCATCTCTATTCCTGCCTTTTCTCATGCCGGCCCCGCTGTCGGGAAATGCCGGCGGTTGCAGTCCGGTGGTGCGGCTCCAGCGGCCGGCTAAACCGCTTTCGCCTCCCACCCGTTCATGGCAGCGCGCTTTCTCGCGCCGCCGACCCCTCATCGCCTGTCGGCCGAAGGATCTTCGGATCAGCCCTTTTCGACCTGTCCGAATTCGAGATCGACCGGCACAGCGCGCCCGAAGATCGAAACTTCCACCTTGAGGCGCGCGCGCTCCTCGTCCACTTCCTGGACGAAGCCGTTGAACGACGCGAACGGACCGTCCGAAACGCGGATCGCCTCGCCGATCTCGAAGGTGACCGACGGCTTCGGCCGCTCGACGCCCTCCTGAACCTGGTTCAGGATGCGCTGCGCCTCGGTCTCGGTGATCGGCACCGGCTTGGAGTCGCCGAGGAAGCCGGTGACCTTCGGCGTGTTCTTGACCAGCGAGAACACGGCGTCCGTCAGGTTGGCCTTCAAGAGCACATAGCCCGGGAAGAACTTGCGCTCGGCGTCGACCTTGCGGCCGCGACGGATCTCGACGACCTTCTCGGTCGGCACCACGATCTGCTCGATCTCGCCGGACAGGCCCTTCTGCTTGGCCTTGTTCTCGATATCCTCGGCGACCTTCTTCTCGAAGTTCGAATAAGCGTGGACGATGTACCACCGCGCAGTCATTTCACGACCTCTCCGTAATCGCCGAACTTAATGTCCGAGGCCCAGAATCCACTCGATCGCATAGCCCATGGCTATGTCGGCGGCGAAGAAGAAGATCATCGCGATGACCGCGAACACCAGCACCATCACCGTCGAGATCATGGTCTCGCGGCGCGAGGGCCATGTCACCTTGGCCGTCTCCGCGCGAACCTGCTGGAGAAAGGTGAAAGGATTTGTGGTTTTCGAAGCCATCTGCCGCTCTGTCTTCAAGACCCGTTGGCCGGGCCTCCTGGATGATCCCGCAGGCCGGGACGTGCCGCCTGGGCTTCATGCCGGCGCCGAATCAGCGCAACCATTTCGCCCATGCAAATCGGACGCGTAAAGCCGGCTTCCCAGCTCCACGCGTCGCGTGTCTGTTCAGTCTACATAAAACCGATTCTTGGTCCACGCAAGTGGCAAGTGTTCCGCTTTATGTTCTAGCGCCGCCTCGGAACCATCCAGTCGTTCCGTCCCGGCTATGCGGGCCTTATGCCCCAGTTTTTGCTATATGGCAAGCCACCCGGCGGTTTTCAACGGCAGGGCGCTCTCATCTTCGGCCCGCCATTTAAGGAATGGCACGGGCAGCAGAGCTCGAACCAACGTCCTGCGACGGCAGTTCACAGTGACCGGCGAAGCACGTCCGCTCTACCGGATTCCCGGCCTCCCGAGTTGACGACCGCCCCGATGAGCGCTCCGCATAGAAAGCGCACATATCGTCGGAGGAACAGTCGCACGGGTGTCTATCCATTCCCGTTATAGGACGTATAGCGACAATCGATTTTAATGATGGGTAGGAGTTGCATATCCGTTTGCAAGCGGGGCGGGACTGAATGTTGCCCCGAAAAACTTCCGGAAGGGCGACGTAATGCGCACGATGCAAACTCTCATTCTCTCGGCAACTGCAACCGCGATGCTATTTCTTGCGGAACCAACGAACGCTGGCGTCCAAGGCAAGGACCAAGGCTCAATTCAAGCTGACAGCATGACCGGTATCCCCGCCGGCTTTCAATCCCAATTCGCTGACGTTGATGGCGTGCGCATTCACTACGTGATCGGCGGGAAAGGATCGCCGATTCTGCTCATCCATGGGTGGCCGGAGGATTGGCACGAGTGGCGTAAAATGATGCCTCACCTTGCAACGAAGCACACCGTTATTGCCGTCGACTTACGCGGATTCGGAGAATCACAAATCGCATCATCGGGATATGACCGCAAGACGCTTGCCGAAGATCTTTTCCAGTTGATGACGAGGCTTGACTATTCACGAGCAACTGTAGTCGGCCATGATTGGGGTGCTGCCGTAGCCTATGCCTACGCCGCTATCCACCGCGATGCTGTTGACAAGCTTATAATCGCGGAGGGTGCGCCCGACGGCCCCTGGACCACGAAACAGTTCGCTCCCCTTATTCACAACCCATTGTGGTTCTTTGGTTTCTTTGAGATCCCCGACTTCGCTGAAAAGGTTCTCGTGGGACACGAGAAAGAATTCTTAGAATGGTTCTACCGCAATAGAGGATTCCACATCGTTCCTGGCAGCTTCTCAGAAGCAGTCATCACCTATTATGAAAACAGCTACGCACGGCCCGGCCGGCTGGCGACAAGTCTTCAACTCTATCGGACGATTGATCGCGATATCGCTGACAACACCGAATTGTCGCGAACGCCGCTAACTATTCCAGTTTTAGCCATTGGAGCCAAGTATGGACTGGGATCTATGGTGGCGGAAAGCATGCGACAAGTGGCGCGCTCGGTAGCGCCGGTTATGATGGAGAATACGGGTCACTTCATCCCCGACGAACGGCCCGAAGCCTTCTCCCACATTATTGAAACGTTTTTGGGTAGCGGCACTACGCCCGACGATTGGTCGCCGAATTAATCGAAGCGACATCAAATGCCAAAGCGGTCCCTGCAGGCATGGTCGGTGTGCTGCACTCAACTCCAACTCAAGCGCTAAATCACCTGTAAATTAACTCAGCAATCCGCGTTCAGCCAAGGAGACACGTATGAGTATCAACACGCAGACCTGGGTCGCCGTCCTTGATATAATCGCCTTGACCCCGGAAGAATACGACGCCATCCTTCGAAAGATGGATGTGGAACACACACCGGCGCCGGACATCTACTTGCACATTGCAGCCCCTCTCGACGGCGGAGCAGGCCTTCGCGTCATCGAACTGTGGAGCAGCAAGGACGGCTTCGAGTCCTTTATCCAAGAACGTATGCTTCCCTCAGCGCGGGCGTTGGGGTTGCAGCGAGAGACAACCGTGACGGTGACCCCGCTTCTCAATGCCTTTGCACCTCGCGCTTCGGAGATCACGGCGCTTGCGCAAACGCGTGTGAAGTGAGGACTATTCGTAGTGATTGTTGCCGGCCGCAGCGATTTTAGCCGGCAACGATCGCGAGAGGAAGGGGTGACCGTTTACGCCCCCGACCCGTCTGCGCGACGGCGATTGCATCTCTAGCAGGACCTTCGTTGAGGCGCCGTGCTCGACACCACATCCACCCCTTCCCTGCCCCAAGCCCGGTCTTAACGACGCTGAGACATCAAATGCGCCAGCGTTTCGTCGAGAACCGCAGATCGCCCGCTCTCCGCAATGGCTTCGAACGGTCTCTTAGGGTGCTTCAGCGCGTTGTGCCGTTCCCAGCGCTTGTTGGCGGAGCCAGAGATTGGCCGGGTCGTGGTGATGCCGCGCGTGCCAAGCCATATGCATGGCGAAACCCGGAACAAGAAACGGTAGCTCAAAGCACTCACAGTCATCGTCGAGAGCGCGGACGAACCGGGTCGGCATTGTGCAGACATAATCCGTGGTGCGAAGCACGGGTGGCACTAGGGTAAAACTGGGCAAAGATAAGACGACACGCCGGCTGCGATCGGTTTCAGCCAGAACTTTATCGACTCTCCCCTCGAACCCGCCTCCATCCAGGGAAACTAGAATGTGATCCAACGCACAGTAGGCATCGAGGTCCGGCCGCCGATCACCTCGAGGATGGAATTTGCGCTGCACCATCGAATAGGTTTCGTCATAAAGGCGACGGCTTTTCAGCATCGGTGGAACCATGCTCGGAGGTGCGATGAGGAGATCGATCTCGTCTCGGTCGACCTGTTCCGTTGACCCGGTGCCATCAAGCAGGTGAAAGGCCAGGCGAATCCCTGAGCCAGCCTCGGTTTGTAGTCGCCGCAACAGCGGCAAGCCGATCACTACGACGCCATTGTCTGTCGTTGCGATCCGAAAATCGCGGATATCATTTAGCGCGTCGAAGCGAGGCCGACGCCGGACCAAAACCTCCAGGTCCTTAAGGGCGGCGTGGAGAGGCTCGACCAGTTCGAGCGCCAGAGCTGTCGGATCCATTCCGCGTCCGTTATCTGCAGGGATAAGAAGCGGATCCTCGAATGCTTGTCGGAGCCGGCTGAGTTGGGCGGATAGCGCTGGCTGGCTCAAATTAAGCCGTGCGGCCGCACGTGTGACATTTCGCTCTTTCAGCAATACGTCAAGCGATACGAGGAGGTTGAGGTCGATTCCCTTGATATCCATCGTGCTTATATGTTAGGCGCCATAAATCAGTTTCGAATATGCCACAGCGTATTCGATTCTCAAGTGTGCGCGATGGACAGTGCCAGCCCGGCCGAAACGACTTCGGGCTGAGAAACGTGCTGTCAGCCATCGCGCATGCGCGCGGCTTGTGCAAGAGATGTGTGAGGCTGACTTCGGCAACTCGGCGATCAAGGTGATCGCCAGATGCCTTATCCTTTGAAGGAATGGCACGGGCAGCAGGGCTCGAACCTACGACCTGCGGTTTTGGAGACCGCCGCTCTACCAACTGAGCTATGCCCGTACACGCGCTTCAGCGCAGGCGCTTCCTAAAAGCTTCCACGCGCTCTGTAAAGAGCAGTCAGCTGCAGTTTCATATGCTTTGCCAGAAATCCGGATTTTCCCGTGTCGCCGGCAAAGGATCGGACTGAGAAGTCCGGCCCCGTTCACGATTTCGCGGCTGGCGGCTTGTACGGTCCGCCGGGCACGCCCCAGCCCCAGGCGGGCATCGGCTCGGTCTCCGGATCGCAGGTTTCGCCGAGATTGGAATTCATCTTCGCCAGCCGCGATCCCCATTCGACATAGCCCATGAAGGCGGAACGGAATTCGGGTCGTCGGGCAGGCCGACCTCGTCGGCCGCGTCGGCCAGCAGGTTGATCCAGCGCCGCCGCTGCTCCTCGCTCAGATGCTTGCCGAGGTGATGCATGACCATTTCGCGGTGGCCGCCATGCTTTTCGCTGTATGTCTTCGGTCCGCCGAAGACCTCGCCGATGAAGTCGGCGACATGCGCCGGATGATCGGGTGACATATGCTTGAAGACCGGGCCGACGATCGGGTCCAGCGCCACCTTGTCGTAGAAGGTGCGCGTCAGCCGGTTGAGCGCTTCCGCGCCGCCGGCCCATTCGAACAAAGTCGGGATGTCCTCGCTCATCGCCGATCCTCCTTCATCGGTAGCACGGAAGGATAGCGGCAAGATCGGATTCGGCTCAACCTGCCTCCATGGCCAGTTGTCGCATCCGCTACAGCTTCGCCGACGCCTCCGCAGCGGCGTTGGCTGCCGGCAAAACCCGGCAGTTGTCGGGCTTCGGCGACGATTTGCAGATGGTGGCGCCCGTCAACGCGTCCACCGATTGGCGCCCGGTCGTCAATCCGAACTCCGCCAATTCGTCCTGACTGAGCTCCCTGTGCTTGGCATATTGGGCCGACTGCATCGCGACGAACAAGCCGGAGCCGATCGCCATCTCCTCGAGATACGCCCTGACCTTGTCTTCCATGCCCATGGAGTGCACGAGGAAATGCACATCGGCACCGACGAAGCGCCTTGTGCCGCCGGCGATCATAACCGCGCAGGCCGCGTCGCATTCGGCGCCGGCATCGACGGTGAGGCCGGTATGGAGGTCCTTGGCGCCGCACCCCACAGCGCCAGGATCGCAATCGAGGAAATCCGTCCGGGCGACCGCGACATCCAACCCGCGCTCACGGATGAGCCTGCCGGCGGCGAGCGCGCCCTGCACGTCGCCGCCCGGCGAGTTGACCACGAGAGGCAGCCTGCGCCCTCCGACCGTGTCGAGCAGCTCGCGCAGCCTGTCGGGCGTGCCGGCTGCAATTACCCCTTCCGCCGAAATCCATTCCGGGCAATCGGGATTGCAGAGCGGATTGCTGCCGCGAACCAGCACGAAGCGCATGTCCTGTTCTGGTCTGGACGATGATGCAGTCTCTGTCGGTTGAGGGCCTGCCGGCTTGATCTCGACGCTCGCGACCGCCACCGGCGTGCCGTTCGTCGGTATTTCGCGGCAGTTCGCCGGCGCGGGATTGCGTCGACAAATGGTCTTCTCGGTCAGAAGATCCAGCGAATCGAGGCTGGTGACGAGCTTCATCTCCAGCATGTCATCGGGCTCGATCTGCCTTATGTCGCTCGCCGGCGTGACCTTCATCACGTCCAGCACGCCTTGTTCGATACCCATTTCCTTGAGATAACCCGCCAGACGCTTCTCGACCGCCTTGCTCATCTCATAAGTCTTGTAGCTGCCGGCATTCTTGCGGCTGACGATCTTGGTACTGAGGACCTTCTTCTTGCCGTTCACGATCTTGTAGGTCGTACGGTACAGCAGCTTTTCTCGCCGGTAAGTGGTGGTAATCTGATGGACCCCGAGATAGGCCCATTCGCCCACGACGCGGCGGACGCCACCGGCAAACATCAGCGGACAGGCCGAGTTGCACATGGCGCCGCTGTCATGGGCGATACCCAAATAGGGGGCGATACCCAAATAGGGGGCGGCCTTGCCGTCATCGTCCCGGCAATTCTTCATCTGCGGCGAGCAGCCGGAAAACTCCGTCGTGCCCACGGCGATGTCGAGCTTGGCCTTGCGGATCGCGCGGCCGAGCTGGAGCGCCGCGTCGACATTGCCGCCAGGAGAATTGACGACGATCGGCAGTTGTCGGCCGCCGAGCGTCTTCAAGAGGCGCTTGAACAGCGCCGGCGTGCCGGCCTCGATGGTGCCTTCCGCCGAAATCCACTCCGGGCAATTGGGCTCGCAGCCAGGCGCGCTGCTGCGCACGACGGCAAAGCGCATCGTCGGACCGAGATCGGGCGCCTCATCCTTGGCCTCCGCGACGAAGCCGGCCAGGCCGATCGCGGCGGCCAACCCCAGGCGCAAGAACCCGCGCCACCACCGAATGCTGTCTGAACGGCTTTCCCGAACCACGCTTGCAAAGCCCCCACGGGTACAACCCATACTAGTTGCGGCGATGCCGCTTGCAAACAGCTTTGAAAGGCGTGGCGTAACACTTCGCCTTCGGAGCGCCGGAGACGAAAAAGGGCGGCCCGAAGACCGCCCTCTCCTGTCGAACCGGCAAATGCCGGATCGATTACTCTTTGATGGTGACGACGATGCCGGCACCGACGGTGCGGCCGCCTTCACGGATGGCGAAGCGCAGCTTCTCTTCCATGGCGATCGGCACGATCAGCTCGACGTCGACGGTGATGTTGTCGCCAGGCATCACCATCTCGGTGCCGGCCGGCAGCGTCACGATGCCCGTCACGTCGGTGGTGCGGAAGTAGAACTGCGGACGGTAGTTGGTGAAGAACGGCGTGTGACGGCCACCCTCGTCCTTGGTCAGGATGTAGGCTTCGGCCGTGAACTTCTTGTGCGGCTTCACCGAACCGGGCTTGGCCAGAACCTGGCCGCGCTCAACGCCCTCGCGGTCGATGCCGCGCAGCAGCGCGCCGATGTTGTCGCCGGCCTGACCCTGGTCGAGCAGCTTGCGGAACATCTCGACGCCCGTGCAGGTCGTCTTGGCCGTCGGACGGATGCCGACGATCTCCAGCTCCTCGCCGACCTTGACCACGCCGCGCTCGACGCGGCCGGTCACGACCGTGCCGCGGCCCGAGATCGAGAACACGTCCTCGATCGGCATCAGGAACGGCTTGTCCAGCGGACGCACCGGCGTCGGGATGTAGGCGTCGACCTGGGCCATCAGCTCGCGGATGGCATCCTCGCCGATGGTCTTGTTGGAATCCTCAAGCGCCGCCAGCGCCGAGCCCTTGACGATCGGAATGTCGTCGCCGGGGAACTCGTTCTTGGTCAGAAGCTCGCGAACCTCGAGCTCGACCAGCTCGAGCAGCTCGGCGTCGTCGACCTGGTCGACCTTGTTCAAAAACACCACGATCGAGGGCACGCCGACCTGGCGGGCAAGCAGGATGTGCTCGCGCGTCTGCGGCATCGGGCCGTCGGCAGCCGAGACCACCAGGATCGCGCCGTCCATCTGGGCAGCACCGGTGATCATGTTCTTCACATAGTCGGCGTGGCCGGGGCAGTCGACGTGGGCATAGTGACGGTTGGCCGTCTCGTACTCCACGTGCGCCGTCGAAATGGTGATGCCGCGCGCCTTCTCTTCCGGCGCCGCGTCGATCTGGTCATAGCGCTTGTATTCGCCAAAATACTTCGTGATCGCCGCCGTCAGCGACGTCTTGCCATGATCGACGTGACCGATCGTGCCAATGTTCACATGCGGCTTGGTGCGCTCGAATTTACCTTTTGCCATAGTCTCTTTCCTTGGGCGGCCTTTGACCTTCAGTTCAGTCGAATGCGGGGCGATTAGCGACAACGGCCGCAAAACACAAGTACCTTGTGGCTGAGCGTTCTCGCACTCGACCCGAACCAACGATCCGATTTCAGGGGAATGGCCAGGATATAGGATTGCCGTCGACGAATTCAAACGGGCGTGGTTCCGTGTTTCGGCACCCTCATCGACAGCTTGCCGAGGGCAGCTCGATCGGTCGAAGCTGGCCCATTGCCGCCGCGACACACCTCTGATTTCTTCGGCGAATGCAGTTCATTCCGGCAAATATCCGTGGTCCGCTGTTCATGATCGTCTCGACGGGGTCCTACCTCGTCAACGACACGATGATGAAGCTCGCGACCGCCGGACTGCCGCCCTACGAGGTGCTGTTGCTGCGTGGCGCGGCAGCGACGTTGTGGGGCATGCCGCTGCTGTTCATGTTGGGTTATGGCAGGCAGATCCCGTTGCTTTTCGAGCGCAAGGTGCTGCGCCGGAACATTTGCGAGCTGGCCGCGATCCTTTGCTACGTCGTGGCCTTAGCCAACATGCAGATCGCCGATTCGACGGCGCTCGGGCAGATCACGCCGCTCCTCGTGCTGGTCGGATCCTCGCTGCTGTTCGGCGAGAAGATCGGCGCCGCACGCATGGCGCTGATCGGCGTCGGCTTCGTCGGCGCCGTCATGGTGGCGCAGCCGACGATGCAAGGCATTTCCATCTACGCCTTGCTGGCGCTCGGCAACGCGGCCATGGCAGCGGCGCGCGACCTCGCCGGACGCAAGGTTGGCGCCGAGGTGCCCGGCATGATCGTGGCCATCTCCGCAGTCGTGGTCGTGCTGGCCGGCTCAGGCATCGCGCATCTCGTTTCCGAGCAGTGGGTGGTGCCGGAGGGCCGGCATCTCCTGCTCATCGCAGGCGCCGGCCTGTTCCTTATCTTCGGCCACTTCTTCATCTTCATGGCCTATCGCGTCGGGCCGACGAGCGCGGTCGCGCCCTTCTATTATTGCTTCACCGTCTGGGCGGTGATTTCCGGCTTGCTGGTGTTCGGGCAGTTCCCGAACGCGCTCGCCGTCTGCGGCATCCTACTGGTGATCGGCAGCGGCCTTGCCATCGTGTCGCTCGATGAAAGGCGCCGGCGGCTGGCGGTGGTCGCCTGAGGCTGCCCGATCCGTAGAGCCGGCCGCCCTACCCACTTTCCGGCGGGCGCCGGGCAAGATCGCTGGCCAATGCGCCGCCATGCGATCGCGCGCGGCGACCGGCCAAGACATGATGATCGCCCGCAGCCGGAAGGGCGGTCAGCCTAACCGCCTACAGCGTGCGCTTGCCGCTGATCTGGTGATAGGCCCAGAGCACGACGACGGAGCCGATGACAGCGACGATCAGGCTCCAGATGTTGAGGCCGGTGACGCCCGAGGCGCCGAAGGCGCTGAAGATCACCCCGCCGACGATGGCGCCGACGATGCCGAGCACGATGTCCATGATCATGCCCTGGCCGGTCTTGTTGACGATCTTGCTGCCGATGAAGCCGGCGATGACGCCGAGAATGATCCAGCTGATGATGCCCATCTCTTCCCTCCAATCCCCGCCGTGCCAATCATTTTCATATGATTGTCAAAAGCTCAAGACAGCTTGAAATTCCCCCCGGTTGCGCCATTCTGGCGCCGGGGCGGACTTGATAGGAGATCCACGATGGGCCTTTTCGACAACGCCGTCCCCGGCGGCAACATCACCAAACCCCTGATGATTGCGCTCGGCGCGCTGCTGGTCGGCAAGATGCTGAGCGGCAGGAGCGAGGAACAGCCGGCCGCTCCGCAAGCCCCCGCGCCGACACCGGCGGATACCGATGCATCCGCCGATGGCGGCCTGCTCGGCGGGTTGGGCGGCCTGCTCGACAAGCTGAAGGATGCCGGCCACGGCAACGCCGCCGATTCCTGGGTCGGCACCGGCCAGAACCAGCCGATCAACGCCAACGATCTCGGCTCAGCACTCGGGCCGGCGGTGATCCGCGAGATCGCGCAGCGGACGGGCATGAACGAGCAGGAGCTGCTGCAGCAATTGTCGGTCGCGCTGCCGGGCGTCGTCGACAAGCTGACGCCGAACGGCCAGATTCCACAGCATCATCAGGTCGCCTCGGCCTTCAACAGCTAGGCGGCCGGACCGAAACGAAACGTGCTGCGCGCGATGGGCGCGCGGCATTTTTCTTTCGTGAGAGTGGAGGTCTGGAGCGGGTAGCGGGAATCGAACCCGCATATTCAGCTTGGAAGGCTGCTGCTCTACCACTGAGCTATACCCGCGCCTTACACTGAAGTACCGGATTCACCCGAAAAGCGCCATGCATTTTCGGTCCGAGACTTTTTCGTTTCAGGGCTTCCGGGCCGGCAGTGGTGGAGAGGGTTGGATTCGAACCAACGTAGGCTAAGCCAACGGATTTACAGTCCGTCCCCTTTAACCACTCGGGCACCTCTCCAGTCTGCCGCCGGAGCCATGCAACGAGGCATTCACACCGATCCGGAGCCCGAGTAAATATCTTCTCCGAAATCAGCGATGCGCCTTATGGCGGCAAGGCCGGTGGGTGTCAACCGGCGTGACCAGGGTTTTTCGAGGATGTTCGGTATTCGTCGTGGCAGCCCATATCCTTAGCCGGACGGGACGGCTATAGAGGCCGGCATGAGCGACAACAAAAGCAATAAGCCGGGCACGCGCAAGGATACCCACTACGCCAAACTGAGGCGCGCGCATCGCGACCAGAAGGCCGGCGGCGCGCCGGCGTCCCGGCCGCGCCAGCCGGTGCCGGCGGGCGAAGGTCCCGCCGACGGACTGGTGCGGCTTTATGGCCTGCACACGGTGCGGGCGGCGCTCGACAATCCGCGGCGCAAGATCAGAAAGATGCTGGTGACGCGCAACGCCGCCGAGCGTCTGGCGATCGGCGATCTTGCCGCCCTGCCCTTCGCGGCCGAGCAGGTCGAGCCGAAGGATATCGACAGGATCACCGGCTCGGACGCTGTACATCAGGGCGTGATGATCGAGGCCGAGCCGCTGAAGCCCAAGCGCCTGGACGCACTTGGCGACACCAAGCTGGTGCTGGTGCTCGACCAGGTCACCGATCCGCACAATGTCGGCGCGATCCTGCGTTCGGCGGTCGCCTTCGGCGCCGGTGCGCTGATCACCACGGCCCGCCACAGCCCGCAGGAATCGGGCGTGCTGGCGAAATCGGCTTCCGGCGCGCTGGAGCATATCGACCAGATCGAGGTGAAGAACCTGGCCGACGCGCTCGGCCAATTGCACGAGGCCGGCTTCCAGACGATCGGGCTCGATTCCGAGGGGCCGGCCGAGCTCGAAAAGAGCTTCGCGGGAGAAAAAATCGCGCTTGTGCTGGGGGCGGAAGGCAAGGGCCTGCGCCAGAAGACGCGCGAGACGGTGACGACGCTCGCCCGCCTCGACATGCCGGGCGCGATCCGCTCACTCAATGTGTCGAACGCGGCGGCGGTGAGCCTTTACGCGGCGAGGAGATTCTTAGCGAATAGCGAATAGCGAATAGCGAATAGCGAATAGCGAATAGCGAATAGGCGGAACACTGCGGGCTGCCGGCCTGCAATCCCTATTCGCTACTCCCTATTCGCTATTTGCTAGGCCACGTCGTGGCCCGCCATCCTCTCCAGCGCCCTGACCAGCGCCGAGTGATCCTCCTTGGCCCCGCCATTGGCGGCGCAGGAATTGAACAGTTGCTGCGTGGTCGAGGTGTTGGGCAGCGCAACACCCAGCGCCTTGGCGCCTTCCAGCGCCAGGTTGAGGTCCTTCTGGTGCAGTTCGATGCGGAAGCCGGGCGCGAAGGTGCGCTTGATCATGCGCTCGCCATGCACTTCGAGGATGCGGGAGGCGGCGAGCCCGCCCATCAGCGCCTGGCGAACCTTGGCCGGATCGGCGCCGGCCTTCGAGGCGAAGACAAGGGCCTCGCCGACCGCCTCGATGGTGAGCGCCACCACGATCTGGTTAGCGACCTTGGTGGTCTGACCGACGCCGTTCGGCCCGACGAGCGTGATGTTCTTGCCCATCTTCTCGAAGACAGGCCTGGCGCGTTCGAAGGCCTTCTCCTCGCCGCCGACCATGATGGTGAGCGAGGCCGCCTTGGCGCCGACCTCGCCGCCGGACACCGGCGCGTCAAGATAATCGCAGCCGAGATCGTTGATTTTTTTGGCGAATTCCTTGGTGGCGATAGGCGAGATCGAGCTCATGTCGATGACGAGCTTGCCCTTCGACAAACCTGAAGCGACGCCGTTCTCACCGAACAGCACATCGGCCACCTGCGGCGTGTCGGGCACCATGGTGATGACGATGTCGGCGGCCTTGGCCACGGCATTGTGGCCGGTCACGGTCTTCAGCCCTTTGGCGACGAGATCGGCTGGCGGCTTCGAGCGATGGTCGCTGGCGACGACCGGATAGCCGGCATCGAGCAGGTGCCCCGCCATCGGCGCGCCCATGATGCCCAGTCCGATGAAGCCGATCGTTTCCATTTGTTTGCTCCTTTGTCCGATTATTTCAGAGGCTAGCGCTGCCCCTCATCCGCCTGCCGGCACCTTCTCCCCGTATAGTGACGGGGAGAAGGACGCGCTCCAGCGCCGGCGCCCCCTCTCCCCGTCCTTCACGGGGAGAGGGTAAGGGTGAGGGGCAGCGCCGGCCGTTCTCGGAAATCGCCTACGCCGCCGCACTCCCCTGCCCGGCAAACCCTCGGAACCAGCCGAGCCCGGCCTCGGTGCCGGCTTTCGGCTTGTATTCGGCGCCGATCCAGCCGGAATAGCCGAGGCGGTCGATATGCTCGTAGAGGAAGGGATAGTTGATCTCGCCCGTCCCAGGCTCGTGACGGCCGGGATTGTCCGCAAGCTGGATATGCGCGATGCGGCCGAGGTTTGCCTCGATGGTACGGGCGAGATCCCCCTCCATGATCTGCATGTGATAGATGTCGTATTGCAGGAACAGGTTCTTCGAGCCGATGCGGTCGATCAGCTCCAGCGCCTGGTCCGTATGGCTCAGGAAGAAGCCAGGGATGTCGCGGGTGTTGATCGGCTCGATCAGCAATTTGATGCCGGCCTGCTCCAGTTTTTCGGCCGCGAATGCGAGGTTCTCGGCAAAGACATTCTCCAGCACCGCGCGATCGGCACCCTGCGGCGCGATGCCGGCGAGGCAGTTGATCTGCTCGCAGCCCAGCGCGTGTGCATAAGAGATCGCCTTGGCGACGCCCTGGCGGAACTCCGGCACCCGGTCGGGCAGCGCGGCGATGCCGCGCTCGCCCTTCGCCCAGTCGCCGACCGGCAGGTTGAACAGAACCTGTGTCAGGCCGTTCTTCTTGAGGCGCGCGGCGACGACGTCGGGCGCATGGTCGTAGGGTCCGATATATTCCACGCCCTTGAAGCCGGCGCGGGCGGCGGCATCGAAGCGATCGAGGAACTCGTGCTCGCCGAAGAGCATCGAGAGATTGGCTGAAAAACGCGGCATTCTTCTTCTCCTTCTTTCCGCCGGACCTAATCCAACATCATGATGGCCGTCGGGGCATCTTCGTTGCGTTCGGCAAGCTCCTCGAATTCGGTGATCTTGTCGATTTCCGTGCCCATGGAAATGTTGGTGACGCGCTCGAGGATGAATTCGAGAACGACCGGAACCTGATGCTCCTTCATCAGCCGCTGCGCCTCCTTGAAGGCGCCGGCAAACTCTTCCGGCTTGCGCACCCGAACCGCCTTGCAGCCCATCGCCTCGGCGACCGCGACATGGTCGACGCCGTAGCCGGCCTCGGGATCGTTTGCGCGGTTGACGTTCTCGAAGGCGAGGCTCACCTCGTAGTCCATCGAAAAGCCGCGCTGCGCCTGGCGGATGAGGCCGAGATAGGCGTTGTTCACGACGACGTGGATGTAGGGCAGCTTATGCTGCGCGCCGACCGCCAGTTCCTCGATCATGAACTGGAAGTCGTAGTCGCCGGAGAGCGCGACGATGGCGCGATCCGGATCGGCGGCGCGCACGCCGAGCGCGGCCGGCAGCGTCCAGCCGAGCGGGCCGGCCTGGCCGCAATTGATCCAGTTGCGCGGCTTGTAGACATGCAGGAACTGCGCGCCGGCGATCTGCGACAGGCCGATGGTGGTGACATAGGTTGTGTCGCGGGCGAAAGCCTTGTTCATCTCCTCATAGACGCGCTGCGGCTTCAGCGGCACCTGCTCGAAATGCGTCTTGCGCTTCATGGTCTTCTTGCGCTGCTGGCATTCCTTGGCCCAGCCCGACCAGTCGCGCAGCTTGCCGGCCGTGCGCCACTCGGTGGCGACGTCGAGCAGGATCTTCAGCGCCGCGCCCGCGTCCGAGACGATGCCGAGGTCCGGCGCGAAGACGCGGCCAATCTGAGTGGGCTCGATATCGACATGGATGAACTTCTTCCCCCTGGTGTAGACGTCGACCGAGCCGGTGTGGCGGTTGGCCCAGCGGTTGCCGATGCCGAAGACGAAATCGGCTTCAAGCATCGTCGCATTGCCGTAGCGGTGCGAGGTCTGCAGGCCGCACATGCCGGCCATCAGCCGATGGTCGTCGGGGATCGAACCCCAGCCCATCAGCGTCGGGATGACGGGTACCCCTGTGACCTCGGCGAACTCGATCAGCAGATCGGAGGCATCAGCATTGATGATGCCGCCGCCGGCGACGATCAGCGGCTTTTCCGCCTGGTTGAGCATCGAAAGCGCCTTCTCGGCCTGGGCGCGCGTCATCGCCGGCTTGAAGACCGACAGCGGCTCATAGGCGTCGATGTCGAACTCGATCTCGGCAAGCTGCACGTCGAGCGGCAGGTCGATCAGAACGGGTCCCGGTCGCGAGGAGCGCATCAGGTGGAACGCCTTCTGCAGCGCCATCGGCACCAGGTAGGGCTCCATGACGGTGACCGCCCATTTGGTGACGGGTGCGGCGATCGCAGCGATGTCGACGGCCTGGAAATCCTCCTTGTTGAGGCGCGCGCGGGGGGCTTGGCCGGTGATGCACAAGATCGGAATGGAATCCGCCGATGCCGAGTAGAGGCCGGTGATCATGTCGGTGCCGGCAGGTCCTGACGTGCCGATGCAGAGCCCGATATTGCCGGCCTTGGCGCGGGTAAAACCTTCGGCCATGTGCGAGGCGCCCTCGACGTGGCGGGCGAGAACATGGCGGATGGTGCCGCGCGCCTTCAACGCCGAATAGAGCGGATTGATCGCCGCGCCCGGCACACCGAAGGCATTGGTGATGCCTTCCTTTTCGAGAACGAGAACCGCAGCGTCGACAGCGCGCATCCTGGCCATGTCCAGCCTCCATTTCGTTGGTTGGCTTGAGAATGCCAGCGCGCTCCTGATTTTTCAATTTTTTCAGAATATTTTTTCATTTCTAGAAAACGGCTCTTAGCCGCTGATTCCACTCTTCTTTTTGTTTTCCAGGAAATCGTTCCGGGAAGCGGTGAAAAACTTTTTCATTGTGCTTGGCAGGAATTCGGCCAGAATGCGGGGCATGGAAACCATGGAAAAGCGCCAGCGCGGCCGGCCGCGCGCTTTCAACGGGCCGTCGGAGGCAGCCTCGGTGCAGTCGCTCGACCGGGCGCTTCGCATCCTGGCGATCGTCGCCGACGCCAGCGGCCTCTCCCTGAGCGAGATCGCGGCGCGCAGCGGCATTGCCGCCTCCACCGCCTACCGCATGCTGACGACGCTGGAAAACCACGGCATGGTCGAGTTCGATACGACCGACCAACTCTGGTCGATCGGCGTCGAGACCTACCGCATGGGTGCGGCCTTCCTGCGCCGCAGAAAACTGGTCGACCGCGCTCGCATCGTCATGCAGGAACTGATGGAAAAGACCGGCGAGACCGCCAATCTCGGTGTCGCCGAGGACGATTGCGTGGTCTTCGTCAGCCAGGTCGAGACGCATCAGGCGATCCGCGCCTTCTTCCGGCCGGGCACGCGCAGCTCATTCCATGCTTCCGGCATCGGCAAGGCGGTGCTGGCGCATCTCGAGCCGGACCGCGTCGCGGCCATCCTGCGCAAGGCGGGCCTGCAGCGCTACACCGACAAGACGCTGTCCGACATTTCGGCGCTGGCGCACGATCTGGCGACCATCAAGCATCGCGGCTGGTCGGTGGACGACGAGGAACGCCATCCCGGCATGCGCTGCGTGGCCGCAGCGATCTTCAACGAGTTCGGCGAGCCGATCGGCGGCGTTTCCGTTTCCGGACCGACGGTGCGGGTGACGCCGGAGCGCGTGGCCGAGATCGGCCCGCTGGTGCGGGAGGCCGCGGCCGAGGTGACCAAGATGATCGGCGGTGTGAAGGCGTACTAGAGCAATTCCAGGAAAAGTGTGTAACGGTTTTCCGTCCGGAATTGCGTAAAAACAAATAGCTAGAGCAGTTCAGCGTTTCCGTGAAAGCGATGAACTGCTCTACGAGGCGCCCGGCAAGGCGCTCTTGGCCGCTATGTCGAAAAAATCGAGCAGGATCGCCAGCCCGACGCCGCTGGCCGTGAAGACGAGGCCGGTGATGAAGATGCGGTTGGCGCGCGCATAGATCGACCGCTGCAGCGACTTCGTGTCGAGCAGCATGGCCAGCGCCCGCATCTGCAGGGCAATGCCGATCAGGATCGGCACCACGGCGACCAGATGATAGGTTTGCCAGGGGATCGGGTTTGCCGCCCAATGGGTGATGAAGCCCAGCGAGAAAGCCAGCAGAATGCCGACGGTGGTGACCGTGCCGTTGCGAAAAACCGGCTCGATCAGATCTTCCTTCGGATCCCGCTCGTCCAACAGTCCCTCCCCGCCCTTTGCCGTTCATCGCCAGCTTAAACATTCGCAAAATTGCTGTACACCGTTGGCCGCTTGCCGCGGCATCCGAATGCATGCGAATGGGCATGGATGCGGAAAACGGTTCAACTTTTATCTGCCGCTTCACTTTGCGGATGCGTGGCGGCGGCACCCCGACCGGATGCCGGCGGCCAACGCGTCAATTCCGTTCCGGTCTCGCCCATTCCGATCTCCCTTGCCCTGGAGGAAATCATCACCACCGGCGTCCGCCAGCGCCTGCAGGACCCTTCGGCCGCCAAATTCGGGACGATGCTGGCCGGCGAGCGGACGCTGAATGGCCGTCGGGAGATCGTGGTCTGCGGCTATGTCAACGCCAGGCGCCCGTCCGGCGGCAATGGCGCCAGCGAGCCTTTCGTGGCCAAGATCTACCCGGACGCCGGAAGCAGCTTCGAACTCGTCGCGAAGGGTGACGATTCGCCGAACGCGCGGCTTGTCGTCGGCCAAGCCTGCCGGACGGCCGGACTGCCGATCCTAGACTCCGGCACGAAGACCTAGCTCTAAACGTCCGCTAAAACGAAAGAAAAGGGGCTGCGTGCAGCCCCTTTTCAGTGTTCCGGCTCCTGTCTTTAGAGTCTGCAATAGTGCGGATAGCCATCGCGGCCGATATAGGTGTCCGAGTCCGGATCGTAGCTCGCGTAGCGGGCCAGGCAGCGGCGGACATGCCAGGAACCGCCGCCATATTCGTCGACATAGACCGGCTGCGGCTGCGGCTGGGCAAGAAGGCTGCCGAGGACGAAACCGCCGACGCCGGCGGCGATGCCGATACCGATTTCGCGGTTGTGGTGATGGCTATGGGCGGCCGAGGGCTGGACGGTGCCGACGAGAGAGCCGGCGGCGACCGAGGTGGCGATAAGGGTGGAAACGAGTGTGCGCTTGAACATGACGATCTCCTTGGTTTCGTGACCGAGGCGATCCATCCGCCTCTTGACCGTCTGTCGTCGCGGCTCGGAAAAAGGTTCGGGATTTTTTTGCGAATAGCGAATAGCGAATAGCGAGTACGGCTGTTCGCGATCGGTGCCCCTATTCGCTACTCACTATTCCCTATTCGCTCCCCTCATCCCATCCCCGTGACGTGGCGCAGCCAGAAAGCGAGCACGATGAAGCCGACAAAGGTGGCGACGCCGGTCCAGTCGATGTTGGCTTTCTTCAGATCGCTGACGGCCTTCACCAGAAGAAGCCAAGTCACGACGATGAGCGGCAGGATGATGACGAATCTGATCATGCGGCACCCCGTTCGATGCGATTGCACCTGCACGGAGATGTAGGAAGCCCCTCGACGCTTTTCAGCATGCCGGCTAAGCCGCGCGGTCCATTAGCAACCCAAAACGGAGTTTTGTCTTTACTGGCGCACGAAATGTGCTACCGGAGCGCCGTGCCCTTGTAGCTCAGCTGGTAGAGCAGCGGTTTTGTAAACCGAAGGTCGCGGGTTCGATCCCTGCCGGGGGCACCATCCTTCGCTCTACGAGCTTCGGATGGCAGGCCACCCGAAGGTCGTTAGGTCCCCTGAAGCTTTGGCGGAGGCGGACGGTTCAATTCAGCGCCGCAAGACAAATTAAGTGACATGCGAACAGGTCGGGGCAACCTACAAGGCCGTTGCAACTTCGCCGGCGGCTGTTCCACCGAACGTGTTCCTTACCCTCACCGACTTGAACACATAGGCAACCCAAATCCCGGTCAGAACAAATCCGGCGATAGGTGCGACCAGCGCATCTTTCGCGAGAACCTGACTGAGTGGTGCGCCCAGAATCGTGGAGGTCCAAACAGCGTCGAGCGCGAACACAAATGGGATGGCGATCCACTGATAAAGGAACAGCCGCTTGAAACGAGGGCTCCGCCGCAGCATTGCGACAAGAACAACCAATTGCAGCAGTGTAAACCCCAGCAACAGTACGATTTCGCCACAGACGGCCAAAGGGCCATTGGGCAGCGTCATGAGCTGCTGGTAACCCTCGCTTGAGGAAAACAGCTCGGCCAGCGTGCGGAATGGCGCCAAGGTCTGGCCGATTGCCAGCAGCATCAGCCATCCTCCAAATCCCACCAAGTCGCCTGGATTCTGCGACGGCTTGGCCGCCGAGCGGACGGCAAAGAAAACAGGCACGCCGACCAGCAGCAGCACGATTGCCCAATGCCAGATGGAAAATTGCATCCAACCCCTCCATTAGAATGCCCTTATGGGTTGTAACAGATTTACGTTTCAACTCAAGAGGCAATCTCGGGGAGTAAGGCGCCTTCGCGGTCCAGGTAGCGAAGGCCACCCGATAGCCGAAACCAGAACAGGCTTCGGACTTGGCGCTGCCGGCGAGACCGTCGCCCCTATATTTCCGGCAGGATGCTATTCCGGCAGGATTGCCCCCATGTCGCGCACACTGATCGTCGCTGGTCTCTGCATAGTTGCCGTGGGCCTGCTGTGGCCATGGGTGACCAGGATCGGCCTCGGCAGGTTGCCTGGTGATATCGTGATCGAGCGCGAAAACTTCAGGCTCTACGTTCCCATCACCACGGGAATACTGATCAGCGTCGTGGTCTCGGCCATCCTATGGCTGATCAACCGTTAGGGGCGCTTCGGCTGCAGTTAGCCTTTCCCCTCGCGCTCGATCGCCTCACGCCCCGATCGCCGCCACCAATATCCGGTTCTGCCGCCGTATCGCCGCGCGCAGCTCCGGTATCGTCGAGGCGACAGGTGTTTGAGCTGAAACCAATCGCAACGCTGTAGGCCGCCCAGATGGCAGCGGCGTAAGCCATTGGCAACTTGCAGAAAGATCGACCGAAATCGGTTCCCGGCAGTCTCGCGCAATCGGCTGTGCGAACCTTGTTTGCCGTTTTCAAAACCTCCGGCGCGACGGGCATTGGAGTTTCCCCCTCAGATGTGTTTAGTCATCGAAGGGCAACGTCGAATGAAGGGCGTGAGGTGGCTGTGAAAAGCCGCGTGAAAATCGCGAAAGAAATCGAAAATCAGAGCAAATCGCGATGAGCTTGGCGCGGCTCGATCTGCTGGGCGGGTTTCGCCTGACGTCTCGGGAGGGAACGAGGCTAGAGGTGCCTGCCAGGAAGAACCGAGCGCTTCTGGGCGTTCTCGCCTTGGCGCCGAACCATGAGGCGACCCGCCAGAAGCTCGCCGGGCTCTTATGGGGTGATCGAGGCGAGGAGCAGGCCAGAAATAGCTTGCGGCAGGCCTTGGCTTCTATCCGTAAGGATTTTGGCGATCTGGAAGCTGATACTCTGGTTCTGATCGGAGATCGCGTCGCACTCAGTCCAAGGCACATTTCGGTCGACGTAACCGAGTTCATCGCTGCCTCCGCAAGCCGCGATACCGCCGGGCTCCGGCAAGCGGCCGATCTCTATGCCGGGCCGTTCCTTGACGGCCTAGGTTCGACCGACAACGTCTTAGAAGACTGGCTGCGCGACGTCCGCGCCGACTTGTTGGCCCGAGCAATTCGTGTGTTCGAGTCCCTTGCAGCATCGGTGAGCGGTAGCGAGCGCGTCGTGGCGGCCGAGCGGCTGGTGGCCCTAGACCCCCTACGCGAACAGTCACACATTGCCTTGGTTCAGGCCCATGTCTCCATGGGCCAGACAGCTCTTGCCATCAAGCAGTATGAGGCATGTAAGCTGTTGCTGAAGCGCGAGTTGAGCGTGGAACCGGGCGACCAACTTCAGCAATTGCGCCGCGTCCTGGACGAGACGTCGATCATGCAATCCGGTGACGGTACCCCGAGCCAAAGCCCGGTGATTGCTATTCTTCCCTTCGAGAACATGAGCGGCGATTCCGATCAGGACTATTTCAGCGACGGGATTACGGAGGATATCATTACCGAACTGGGCAGATTTGGTGAACTTCACGTCATTGCCCGCAATTCATCCTTCACCTTCAAGGGCAGGGCTGCCGACACCTCGACCGTCGCGAAGCAGTTGTCCGCCGACTACCTTGTTCAAGGAAGCGTCCGCCGTGCCGGCAACCGGGTGCGAATTTCGTCCCAACTCATAGATGCAAGGTCCGACAATCAAATATGGGCGGATCGATTCGATCGGGAACTCGTCGACATTTTCGATCTTCAGGACGAGATTGCCAGAAGTGTTGCCACGATCGTGGTGGGAACGATCCGGATTTCAAGCGTAGAGAAAATACGGCGTGTTCCTATCACTCAACCCTACGAACTTTACCTGCAGGCGCTTGTTCGCTTCGTTCGCTATGATACGATCCTGGAAGCGGAGCCCTATCTCGTCAGGGCGATCGAACTCGACCCGAACGTCGCGTCAATCCGTGCCATGATGGCGATTGTACTTTCGACAAGATGGCTGCTCGACGCGAATCCGCACAATCGAGAATTACTCGAGGCGGCTTTGGCTCATGGTCGCAGCGCCCTCAAACTCGGACCGCAACAGGCGTGGTGCCATAAGGCGGTGGCTCACCCGCTCATGTTCCTGGGACAACTCGACGAGGCTCTTGCCCACCTGGACCAGGGCGTGAGCCTCAATCCCAATGACATCTGGGTTCGAGCAATCCGCGGTTTGTGCCGCAGCTATATCGGTCAGCACGCGGAAGGGTTGTCCGATCTTGACGCATGTGTTGCCCGTGATCCGCTGACCTACGATTGGTTCTGGGACGTGCGTGGGCAGATTCTTTTGGTTCTCGGGCGCTATTCGGAGGCAATAAAGTCCTACCGCAATCTCAACTCCTACTCATTCTGGTCATACGCGTTTCTGGCAGTTTGCCATTTGCGGGAGGGCGATGTCGCTCTCGCTGCCGATGCAGTCAGGCAATGCCTGGCAGCCAAGCCCAGCGTAACCGTCAGCGCCGTTCTCATAGATCCGTATCGTGACCCGAAAATCCTTGAGGGCCTTCGGAAGGACCGTCTTGCTCTCGGCATACCCGACGGGTGAAGTCGCAATGCTCGACCCGGTTCTCCGCCCGCAACCGCCATGCGTCAATCGACGAAAGCTCTGGTACGCGAAAGGAATGCTCCCTGCGCGGAGGGCGCGTCAGTGAGGAATAGCATTGCCTGCTCCTGACGCACTCACACCCCAATCGCCGCCACCACTATCCTATTCTGCCTTCGTATCGCCGCGCGCAGCTCCGGTATTCTCGCCTCGTCGCGCTTCACGAACTCGATGAACATCATGTTCATGTTGTTGAAGATCAGCTCGCCCACCGCCGGCCCGTCTATGTCGGCGCGCACGAGACCGATCTCCTGCAGGCGGGCGATCAAGGCGCGGATCTGTTCGGTGAGCGCGCGGTCTAGCGCCGTATAAGCCTGACCGAAAGGACTGTCCGGCAATTGCGTCGAAATCGCCATCGCCTGCCGCCACATCTCCTTGCTGAGATAGTTGAGCGAGTGCTCGATATAGATGCCGATCAGCGTGTCCAGAGCATCGCCGACATTGGCGGGCGGACTGGCGACCACCCCTCGCCCGGCATTCAGCACCTCGTTGACCTCCATCGACACGATCGCGCCGAGGATGTCGCCCTTGTTCTGGTAGTAGTTGTAGATCGTGCCGATCGAGACCTCGGCCTGTGCTGCGATCGCCTCGATCTTGGCGCCCTCATAGCCGGCCTCGCGGAAAAGTTCCGTCGCCGCATCAATGATGCGGCGGTGCCGGTCCGCCTTCTGTCGTTCGCGCAATCCACTCATGTCGGCCTCTTTGCCACAAAATCATAATTGACTCAATTTTAGAATTGGTTCAAGTTTTCTCCAACAAGCCAGCAAGGCAGGGAGAACACTCGATGACCGTCAACGCCCGGACTCCGCTTTCCGCCCTGAAGTCCCGTCTCGGAGCCGCCTGCGCGGCGGCTGCGCTGCTCATCGCCGCGGGCGGCGCCGAGGCCGCCGATCTCAATGCGTTGATCTGGTGCGATCATTCCGATCCGGCGCTGCTGCAGCCCTTCGAGGCAGCCAACAACGTCAAGGTCAATGTCAAGGAGTTCGAGGGCACCGGCGCGGGGCTCGCCATCGTCGATCAATCGCAGCCAGGCGATTGGGACGTGATGGTGATCGATTCCATCGACGTGCCGCGCGGCGTCGAGAAAGGCCTGTTCGAGCCGCTGCCGGAGGACAAGCTGCCCTTTGCCGACCTCTTCCCCGAAGTGAAGATGGACAAGTCGACCATCGTCGACGGCAAGCGCTACGGCATCACCGAAAAATTCGGCTACAACACGATCGGCTTCAACAAGACCAAGGTCGATCCGGCCGACATGCAGTCTCTGGCCTCGCTCACCAGCGACAAATACAAGGGCAAGATCGCGATCTACGACTACTATCTGCCGGTGATCGGCATGGCGGCTCTGGCCATCGGCAAGAAGACCGCCGAGCTTACCGAGGCCGACCTGCCCGCCCTCAAGGCGGAGTTGCTCAAGATGAAGGCCAACGCCAAGCTGGTCGGCGAAGTCACCGCCAGCCAGACGGCTCTAGCCACCGGCGAGGTGGACGTCCTTGTCGGCGGCGGTGAATGGGTCACGGCGGGCCTCGCCAAGGAAAACCCGGCGCTCGACTTCTCTATCCCGAAGGAAGGCGCGGTGCTGTGGTCGCAGTCGCTCGCCATGTTCAAGGATTCCAAGAACAAGGACATGGCGCTGAAGTTCATCCAGTACATTCTGAGCCCGGAGGGCCAGGCGCGCCTTGCCACCTCCTCCTGCTACTGGGGCATGCCGGCGAACGAGAAGGCGGCGCTGACCGACGAGCAGAAGAAGATCCTGCGCTTCGACGAACAGCCAGGCTTCCTCGCCCGCGCCCAGGCCTATCCGGCGCCGAACGCCGACCTCGACAAGAAGATGCAGGACATGTGGACCGAAATGCTGCAGGCGCAGTGATCGGCCGATGAGCGTTTCCGGAAGCAATTCGCGTGCCCTGCCCTGGGCGCTGGTCACGCCGGCGCTGGTGTGGACGCTGCTGTTCTTCGTGCTGCCCTTCATCGCCATGGGGCTCTCGAGCCTCACGGCGCATGAAGGCGGCGGCTTCACTTTAGCCAACTACAGCCAGTTCTTCACCGATCCGTCCTACTGGCGGGCGATGGTGAACTCGCTGGAGGTGACGGCGATCGTCACCGGCATCTCGATCCTGCTCGCCTATCCATTCGCCTGGATACTGGCCGAAATGGTTCCGGAGCGCTGGCAGCGGCTGGCGCTGATGCTGGCCGTGCTGCCGTTCTGGACGTCCTATGTCGTGCGCTCCTATTCATGGCTGCTGGTGCTGGCGCAGAACGGCGTCATCAACCGGGCGCTCACCGGCATGGGGCTCACCGCCGAGCCGCTGCAGCTCGCCAACACGCGTTTCGCCACCGTCACCGGCTTCGTGCATTTCTTCGTCATGCTGTTGACGCTGACGATCTTCGCCAATCTCAAGCAGCTGAGCCCGAGCTACCGCAAGGCCGCCGCCGATCTCGGAGCCGGGCCGGTGCGCACCTTCCTGCACGTCGTGCTGCCGCTCACCCTGCCCGGCATCATGGTCGGCGCCTTCCTCACCTTCGTGCTCTGCATCGGCGACTACATCACGCCGCAGATCCTCGGCGGCAACAACGAGCTGGTCATGCCGCAACTGGTCATGATGCAGATCGGCCGGCGCGGCGATTTTCCGCTGGCATCGGCGCTGTCAATCATCCTGATGGCGGTCGTCACCATCGCCTACCTCGCCTGCGCGCGCTGGCTGAAGATCGAGCGGGCCTGACCATGCGCGCCGCCGTCCGCATCGCCGCCTGGCTCTACGCCATCGCCGTCTACGGCTTCATCTTCCTGCCGGTGGTCGTGCTGGTGCTGTTTTCGCTGCAGTCGACGTCCTTCCCGATCCCGCCCTTCACCGGCCCGTCGCTGCGCTGGTACCAGGCGGTGCTGTCCGATACGCGGCTCACCTCGGCGCTGGTCAATTCGCTGCTGGTGGCGGCGCTGTCCTCGTTCGCATCCGTCACGCTCGGCTTTCTCTCCGCCTGGGGCTTCGCGCGCTTCGTGCTGCCGGGCTCGGCCCTGCTGCGCGGCCTGATCACGCTGCCGCTCACCGTCAGCTATCTCATCATCGGCATGGGCCTGCTGGTGCTGTTCAACTGGGCCGGCGTGCCGAAATCGCTGCTCGCCGCCGGCATCGGCCATGTCGTGATCAACCTGCCGCTCTGCTTCGCCATCATCTACAGCCAGATGGGCGACCATCAGATCAACATCGAACGCGCCGCCCGCGACCTGGGTGCAGCCGAATGGAAGGTGCTGCTGATGATCACCGTGCCGGTGATGGCGCCGGCGATCTTCGCCGGCTTCTTCCTGTCGATGACCTTCTCCTGGGACGAGTTCGTCATCTCCTTCCTGCTCACGCGCTTCGAGACGACGCTTCCCGTGGAGATCTGGAACCTCTTGCGCTCCGGCCTCAATCCCAAGACCAACGCCGTCGGCTCGCTGGTCTTTGCCGTCTCCATCGTCCTGGTGGTGTTCTTCGAGCTGACGCTGCTGCGGAGAAAGCCGGCATGAGCGCGCCATTGGTCGACATCCGCGACGTATCGCACCGCTTCGGCCAACTCCCGGTGCTGAAGAACGTCTCGCTCGTGATCGAGCCCGGCAGCTACACGATCCTGCTCGGGCCATCGGGCTCCGGCAAGACGACGCTGCTTTCCATCCTCGGCGGCTTCGTCACGCCAAGCGAAGGCAAGGTGTTCATCCGCGGGCAGGACTGCACCTCCGTGCCGCCGGCCAAGCGCCCGACGACCACCGTCTTCCAGGATTACGCGCTGTTTCCGCATATGAGCGTCGGCACCAATGTCGGCTTCGGGTTGCGCATGCAAGGTGTCGACCGCGTGACGCGGGCCGCTAAGGCGCGCGAAGCGCTGGCGCTCGTCGGACTGGCGGCTGCTTTCGACAAGAAGCCGCATCAGCTCTCCGGCGGCCAGCGCCAGCGCGTGGCACTGGCCCGCGCGCTCGTCATTGAGCCGGCAGTGCTTTTGCTTGACGAACCGCTCGGCGCGCTCGATCTCAAATTGCGCCGGCAGATGCAGGACGAGCTGAAGGCGATCCAGAAGCGTGTCGGCACCGCCTTCGTACATGTCACGCACGACCAGGAAGAAGCGATGGCGCTCGCCGACCACTGCGTGGTGATGAATGACGGCCGCATCGAGGACGAAGGGCCGCCCGAGCGTGTCTATGCGCGGCCGAAGACGCGCTTCTCGGCCACCTTCATGGGCGAGAGCACCATCCTTGCCGGCAAGGCCGGCGACTGCCGGGATGGCCGCGTTACGGTCGCGACAAGGCTCGGCCCGATCTCGCTGCCCGGCACCTCTCCGGCAAGTGCTGCACTGGCGCTCGCCATCCGTCCCGAGCATCTCATCCTCGGTGATGGGAAAGGGGATGTCGCGCTCGGCACTGCCAGGGTCAGCGACGTCGTTTTCCAGGGCAGCTTCAAGCGCGTGCTGGCCACCTCGCTCCAGGATCGGGCGTTGCAATTCATTGCTAAGGTTCCTGCGTCGGCCACCGTCAACGCAGGCGACACAACAGCGGTTTCGTGCAACGCTCGAGACATCATCCTGCTGGCGGACTGAACGATGGGCACGCTTCCGGCCATCGAGGCTCCGGATTGGTACGAGACCATCC
This sequence comes from Mesorhizobium sp. WSM4906, assembly GCF_029674625.1. NCBI lineage: Bacteria > Pseudomonadati > Pseudomonadota > Alphaproteobacteria > Hyphomicrobiales > Phyllobacteriaceae > Mesorhizobium > Mesorhizobium sp. WSM4906. Next base: position 4,302,073 of record NZ_CP121355.1, on the reverse strand, counting down.
GCATGGGCGACGACGTCACGCTCATCCACGAGCCATGGATAAAACCGTTCTTCCGCTGCAACATCTGGCATGTGCGCGGGCGCGATCGTGACCTTCTGTTCGATACCGGCCTTGGCCATTTCAGCCTCCGGCGGCACGTGCCTCTGGTGACCGAGCGCAGGCTCGTCTGCGTCGCCAGCCACACGCATTTCGATCACATCGGCTGTCATCACGAATTTCCGGATCGCTGCGTCCATTCCGCCGAAGCCGAAATCCTCGCCGATCCGCGCAACGAATGGACGGTCGCGGACCGCTACGCCAATGAGGAGATGTTCGACGGCGCGCCGGAAGGGTGGGACACAGCACGCTACCAAATCCCGCCTGCCCCGGCCGGCCGCCTGCTCGAGCATGGCGAGGTGGTCGATCTCGGCGATCGTGCCTTCGAGGTCATCCACACGCCCGGTCATTCGCCCGGCGGCATCGCGCTCTACGAGAAGAAGACCGGCATCCTGCTGTCCGGCGATATCGTCTATGACGGGCCGCTGATCGACGACGTCTACCACTCCGACATCGAGGACTATGTCGGGACCCTGCTTTCCATGCGCGAGATCGACGTCTCGGTCGTGCATGGCGGCCATTTTCCGAGCTTCGGCAAGGTGCGCTACCGCCAGTTGATCGACGAGTACCTGGCGCAAAAGCGCAAGGCCGGCTGCCACCTGAAGCAGACTCGTTGAGCCATCTCAGATCGATGTGATCGTGGGTTAAAGCGCCCTTTGCGGGCAGGGCATTCCGGCGGCGTCACCGCAGCGGGAGGCGGCAGGCTGCTGCGGCCTCATGCTCATCTCTTCCGAATGACGCACCAGTTCGGCGAACATGAGCGCGAAACTTCCCATCATCAGGAAGACTATGATCAAGCGCGTTACCGGCAATAGACAGGTCTCTCGACTGGCCAGCCCCCGCCAACCCATCCACTGTCGGCTAACATGAGCGCTCCGGCTTTACGAGTGTTTAAGCCCCGTCTTAACCATTACGGCCATCACATTCGTTGCACGCCTGTCATGAAGCGCGAGCGCAGGTCCTGTCCGCACCGCATGGCGTGCCGCCCTTTGCAGATGCGGGCAGCGCATGCTACGCCGTCGCGGCGCGACCCAGCAGGCGGTCGCCCTGCGGGAGCCATGAGCAAAGTCGCCAGCCGTTTCGCCTTCGTCTCTTCCGACACCGACGACGCCCGCGCGGCGCTGGAGAGCCTGTCGGCACGCTACGGGCAAATACCCGTCGCGGACGCCGAGATCGTCATTGCGCTCGGCGGCGACGGGTTCCTGCTGCAGACGCTGCGCGACACGATGAGCACGGGCAAGAAGGTGTACGGCATGAACCGTGGCACCATCGGCTTCCTGATGAACGAATACCGCGCCGGCGGACTCGAGGAGCGCATCTCGAGGGCAGTATCCGAGACGATCCGCCCACTGGAGATGCAGGCGGTGACCCACGAGGGCGAAACGGTCTCCGCGCTGGCGATCAACGAGGTGGCGCTTTGGCGCCAGTCCTACCAGACGGCGAAAATCCGCATCACCGTCGACGAGCAGGTGCGGCTGGAGGAGCTCAACTGCGACGGCGTGATGATCGCGACGCCCGCCGGCTCGACAGCCTACAATCTCTCGGCGCACGGACCGATCCTGCCGCTCGACGCGCCGCTCCTGGCGCTGACGCCGGTGAGCCCCTTCCGGCCCCGGCGCTGGCGCGGCGCGCTTCTCTCCAACAAGGCGATCGTGCGCTTCGACATACTGGAGTCGGAAAAGCGCCCGGTGAACGCCGCCGCCGACCACACCGAGGTCAAGGCGATTGCCTCGGTCACGGTGCGGGAATCGCCCACCGCGACCGCGACACTGCTGTTCGACCCCAACCATTCGTGGAACGAACGCATCCTTGCCGAGCAATTCCGCTATTGAGCCGGCGCAAAGATATTGTTTCGATTAAGCATCGCGATTAAGCTTACGTCTTCACGATCGCCGGATTTCTGGCCGTTTCTGTTGACAAATCGCGGACTTGCGCCTAACTGCAACCGCGATCTTGCAGGCGCGCGGCGCCTGCCGCAACACGTGTTGCGATTTTCCTGAACCAGCCAAAGACAACAAACACTTGTCCTCAGACACCACGACCGCTCAAGAAGCGTTGACATTCACGGACCTCGGCCTGTCGCCGAAGGTCCTCTCCGCAGTCACCGATGCCGGCTATACCAAGCCGACCCCGATCCAGGCTGGCGCCATCCCGCATGCGCTGCTCGGCAAGGACGTGCTGGGCATCGCCCAGACCGGCACCGGCAAGACCGCGTCCTTCGTTCTGCCGATGCTCACGCGGCTGGAAAAAGGCCGGGCGCGAGCTCGCATGCCGCGCACGCTGATCCTCGAGCCGACGCGCGAACTGGCGGCGCAGGTCGAGGAGAACTTCATCAAATACGGCAAGAACCATAAGCTCAACATCGCGCTGCTGATCGGCGGCGTCTCCTTCGAGGAGCAAGACAAGAAGCTGGAGCGCGGCGCCGACGTGCTGATCGCGACGCCCGGCCGCCTGCTCGACCACCGTGAGCGCGGCAAGCTCCTGCTCAACGGCGTCGAGATCCTCGTCATCGACGAAGCCGACCGCATGCTCGACATGGGCTTCATCCCCGATATCGAGCGCATCTGCGAGATGATCCCGTTCACGCGCCAGACGCTGTTCTTCTCGGCGACCATGCCGCCGGAAATCACCAAGCTCACCGAAAAATTCCTGCACGCGCCGGTGCGCGTCGAGGTCTCCAGGGCCGCGTCCACCGCGACCAGCATCACGCAGCGCCTGGTGAAGTCGGGCACCAAGCCATGGGAGAAGCGCGAGACGCTGCGCAACCTGATGAAGGCCGAGAGCGACGGGCTGAAGAACGCCATCATCTTCTGCAACCGCAAGGTCGAAGTGTCGGAGCTTTTCCGCTCGCTGCTGAAGCATGATTTCGATGCCGGCGCGCTGCATGGCGACATGGACCAGCGCGCGCGCATGCAGATGCTCGCCAATTTCCGCGACGGCAAGCTGCGCTACCTCGTCGCCTCGGACGTCGCCGCGCGCGGCCTCGACATTCCGGACGTCAGCCACGTCTTCAACTACGACGTGCCGATCCATGCCGAGGACTATGTCCACCGCATCGGCCGCACCGGACGTGCCGGCCGCTCCGGCAAATCCTTCACCATCGCGACGCGGTCCGACACCAAATATGTCGACGCCATCGAGAAGCTGATCGGCACCAAGATCGAATGGCACGACGGCGACCTGTCGACCGTGACTGAGAGCGAGAGCGAGGACGCGCCCCGCCGCGGCCGCGGCGCCCGCGCCGCGCCGGCCGCAGGGACGAGGATCGCAAGGATCGCGGCGAGCGCAAGAAGGACCGTCACGCCAGGCATGACGAGACGCCCGACGCCGCACGCGAGGAGCAGCCCGTCGCAGAGGTCGCCGACATCGCCGAGCGGCGCGCCCGCAAGGATGCGATCCGCTCCGAGAACGACCGCAAGGGTTCGGCCAACCGCAACGAACAGCGCGGCGATGCCCGTCCGCAGCGCGACCGCCCCGGCCGCCATCGCCAGGAGGAGGACGATGCGACCGTCGGCTTCGGCGACGACGTGCCGGCCTTCATGCGGATCGTCGCCAAGGTCTGACCTCGTGCTTGCTTCGATGAAAACAGGAAACGGCCCCGAACGGGGCCGTTTCCTTGTTGCGCTTCGCTTGAAGGTACGCACCTTTGTGCAATTACCCGCCGCGGCTTACATCGGCCCGGGCATCATCTTGGTCGGTTTCTCCAGCATCGGGAACTCGGCCTTGTTGCATTTCACCTTCGGGTTCGTCGGACTGAACATGCCGTTCGGATTGTCGCTGAACAGCCAGGCGTGAAGATCGTAGTGCACGAACTCCTTCGGGATCAGCGGATAGTGCCCCTCCATCGGCCCCATGAATTTCTGGCCAAACAGCGTGGGCGCTTCCTTGACGTCCGGCGTCATCGGCACCAGCCATTCCACCGCGACCAGCTTCAAGCCCTTCTTGGTCGGCTCGTAGATCAGGACATTGGGCTTCATCGGGTCGAGCTTCTTGCCGACGCTCGGGACGTTGACGAAATGGACGCCCATGGCGCCTTTCGGATAGTCCATCGTGCCCGGTATCTTTTCACCGCTGTAGTAGACGCAGCCTTCGGTCGACAGATAGAGGTCGCGGATGGCGGCCTGATAGTCTTCGTATTTGGCCAACGATTTTTTCAAGGCTTCGAGGTCGGCCCTGTTGGCGTCTTCGGCCCGAGCCGTGGCGGCGCCGAGCCAGGCGCCAAAAAGACCAGTCAAAACGAGGACGCCGCAGCGCCCTAAGCGAGCCGTTCTTGTCATGCATTCCTCCCAGACTCTTGAGCCATGCCAAGGGCTGCGGAACGGTATTTATGGACCATGGATGCCTCCTTCGTTCAGGTAGCCCGGAGCGATCCCGCATGGATAGCGAGCACTGCGCCAAGGCGCGTCGGTGGCGACTTCGACCGTCGCAGTTCGATATTGGGAAGCCGCGTTACGCGATGATTTCAGATGGACGAAACCTGATTACATCTGAAATCGAAGCGAGACAGCGGGCTAAATCCACCCGTCGACAATTGGCCACACTCGCTTCTGGATGCGTGCTTTAGATGCGAACCGCCGCCGCCATGCCGGAACTGGTGAGCGCCGCCGCCTTGACGAGACCGGCGGCAAGCCCAGCCCCTACTCCTTCTTCGTGACTGATGCCGAGATCGAGCAAGGGCCGCAGACCGAGTCTTTCGGCGACCTTGGCGTGACCGGGCTCCGGCGACAGGCTGGCGAGCAGGCAATGGTCGATCGCCGAGGAATTGACCCCGTGCAGGACTGCGGCGGCAGCCGTCGCGACGAAGCCGTCGAGCAGCACCGGGATCTTCTGCATGCGGGCGGCGAGAATGGCGCCGCACACCGCCGCGAACTCGCGGCCGCCGACCCGTCGCAATGCTTCGAGCGGATCGCCGAAGCCGGTGCCGTGAAAAGCCAGCGCCCGATCGATCACTTCGGCCTTGCGCGCCATCATTGCTGCATCCGCGCCCGATCCAGGCCCGACCCAGCCGGCGCCCTTGCCGCCGAACAGGGCCGCGCATAGCGACGCCGCAATGGTCGAATTGCCGACACCGAGATCGCCCAGGCATAAAAGGTCGGCGCCGCCGGCGACCGCTTCCATGCCGAAGGCCATGGTGGCGGCACAGCCGCGCTCGTCGAGCGCCGCTTCCTCGGTGATGTCTCCTGTCGGAATGTCCAGCGCCAGGTCGAAGACCTTCAGGCCGAGATCGTTGGAGATGCAGACCTGGTTGATCGCCGCGCCTCCGGCGGCGCAGAGTTCAACGGCATTGGCGGTCGCCGAAATCGGCCGCGGCGAGATGGCATGCCGGACGGCGCCGTGGTTGCCGGCAAAGATCGCCACAAGCGGCCGGTTGACGAGCGGCGGCGCACGCCCGCTCCAGGCGGCGAGCCAGGCCGCGATGTCCTCGATCCGGCCAAGCGAGGCCTTCGGCTTGTCGGCCTTGGCAAACAGCGTGCGGATGCGGGTTTCGGCGGCGGCGTCCGCCGGCGTCAGCGTCGCCAGGAGAGTGCGGAAGTCATCGAAAGGCTTTGCGGTCATGTCGGATGCCGTTCTTGCTGGAGAAGGCAGCGGCATAGCCGCGTTCGCGGGCCGGCACAACCACTGGCAATGCCGCGAATGCGTTGCCTGGCGGCGCATTGCGGAGGGCTTGCATTGGCTATGCGGTTGCACCATGTGGAGTGAAGCCAAGAGAACAGCATGACCGCCATCGAGTCTCCCTGCATACTCGTCTGCTCGATCGACATGAAAACCGGCTTCTGTTTCGGTTGCGGCCGCACGCGCGATGAAATCGCCGGCTGGATCGCTATGACGCCTGAGGATCGGCGGGCGGTTATGGCCGACCTCCCGGGCAGACTCGAGACGGTCGAGCGTCGGCCACGCCGCGAGACGCGGCGCGCCCGCATGGCGCGCGAGCGCGGCATGCCGTGAGAAAGGGCCGGCCATGAATCGCCTGTTCTGGATCGTCATGCTGGTGATCGGCGCGGGCCTGATCCTGCTGATGATGAACGATTCCGCCGGCAGCACCTTCGGCATCGCGAACCGCGATTTCAGCCGGCTGATCTGGGTGGGTGTCCTGGTGGCGGTGATCGGCGCCAGTCTCGTCCGCTCGGGCCGGCCGCTCGGTGACATGGCGCGCAATCTCGGCGTCTGGGCGGCAATCGTGCTGGCGCTGATCGCCGGCTACCAGTACCGCTACGAGCTGCAGGACGTTGCCAGCCGCGTGACGGCCGGCCTCGTTCCGGGAAGTCCGCTGGCGCTCGGCTTGGACAATGGCCGCGCCACCGTGACGCTCGACAAGGCCGACAACGGCCATTTCGAAGCGCGAATCCTGGTCAATGGCGCGCCGGTGCGGACGGTTGTCGATACCGGCGCGACCAGCACGGTGCTCACGGCCGCGGACGCCCAGGCGGCCGGCTTCAACCCGGCGGCGCTCAGCTACACCGTGGACGTTTCGACCGCCAACGGCATGGCGCGCGCCGCCACCGTCAGGACGGACGAGGTGGCGATCGGCGGCATCGTGCGCAAGGATATGCCGGTCATGGTCGCGGCGCCCGGCATGCTCGAGCAAAGCCTGCTCGGCATGAATTTCATCAGTTCGCTGTCAGGTTTCGATGTGCGCGGCGACCGCATGATCCTGCGGGACTAGAGACGGGCGGCACTGCCCCTCGCGGTGTCCGCCACTCGCGTGCGGGCGCAAGAGGCTAATGTACGAGAATCAGAAGAACCGCAAAAATCAACCAAGTAGCGAAGAGAGCATATTGACTGATTTTAACGATCTCGATCAGCCGCTTGCATCCTTCGTCCAAGGTTCCTGAGGCTCTCTCACAGTAGCTAACCAGGTAGCCTGGAACCGAAAGCATAGGGAAGTACGGTCTTTTGTCGAGCCTCCTGAGCCTTGAGTAAAGGAGGTGAGAACTTGTCGTAAATGCAAGCAACGACGCCCCCGCAAGAAGCGCGAAAACGACCAGAAGGAATCTTTCCATCAACATAGCGGCATGTGATCGGTAATCGTTACGCAAGGCCCGAATGACGCTCCTACGAACGGTCCCTTTGAGTGGTCATATACTATCTATTCATTTCGTTCTAGGCCGCCTCGGCCTGCGCGAAATCGATCGCGGCGAATGCCGCCCTCAACACCTCCGGCCCGGCGCCGGGTTTGTTGGCATCGGTGGACAAAATCTGCCTGTAGCGGCGCGCGCCCGGAAGGCCGTGGAACAGCCCGACCATGTGGCGCGTGACATGACCGAGCCGCCCGCCCTTCTCGATGTGACGCGCAGCATAGGCCGCCATGGCGTCGACCAGCGCCGCATAGTCGAAGGCGGTCGGCGGCTCGCCGTAAAATGCGGTGTCGATCCCGGTGAGAACGCCCGGCGTATGATAGGCCGCGCGGCCGAGCATGGCGCCATCGACATGGCCGAGATGTTCCGAAGCCTCGTCGAGCGATTGAATGCCGCCATTGATGCCGATGAATTCGTTCGGCTTTCTCGCTTTCAGCCGATAGACGCGCGCATAGTCGAGCGGCGGGATGTCGCGATTCTCCTTGGGGCTAAGCCCCTCCAGCCACGCCTTGCGGGCATGCACCCATAGCGCATCGGCGCCGGCCGCCAACACACCGTCGGCCAGCGCGTCGAGTGCGGTTTCGGGATCCTGGTCGTCGACACCGAGGCGGCATTTGACGGTGACGGGGATCTTTACAGCCGCCTTCATCGCCGCGACGCATTTCGCGACCAAAGCCGGCGTCTTCATCAGGCAGGCGCCGAACGTGCCCGACTGGACGCGGTCGGACGGGCAGCCGACATTGAGGTTGATTTCGTCATAGCCGAATGCCTCGCCGATCACGGCGGCTTCGGCGAGCCTTTGCGGATCGGAACCGCCAAGCTGCAGGGCAACCGGATGCTCGACATCGTCGAATCCAAGCAAACGCTCCCGCGCGCCATGGATGATCGCGTCCGCCACAACCATCTCGGTGTAGAGCAGCGCGCGACGCGTCAACTGACGGTGGAAAAATCGGCAATGCCGATCCGTCCAGTCCATCATAGGCGCCACGGCAAGCGTCGTTCGCATAAGCCTGTTCTATCTCTCCGCCGGTCCCGCGGTTAAGTCCACGCGGCACGATTTAGTATATTCTCTTTTATTTTCAAATATTTCAGACGGCAGGGACAAAAGTCCCCCGTCGAAAGGGACCATTTCCCCACGTCACAAATTTCCGAAAAAATCAATAGTCCGATTTAACTTTCCACAAATGAGAGTAAACTTTTTGTGCTCGTGTTGTGAGCGGGAGGCGTACAGGCTGTCGATGCCTGTTGAAGAGGGGCGGGGTTGAGTATGCCCTCATCGTCGATCCATGGTACCCGCCGTTGGTGGGTTGCCGATGCGCACAGGACGCATCCGCCTAGAATTGCCTGATGGGGCAAGGAGCGGAAGGTCAGCGGCGGTGCCTCCAACCCCCTCTACCCCCTGAGTCAATCAAAGCTCCAGTTTCCTTTTAACGACGCGCAGCGCCGGCTTTGCTGGTGAATGCGCGCCATGCGGCCGGCTGCCAGCGTTGGGGCTGATTTCGCGCCTGCCCGCATTGAAACCAGGGAGAATCGCAATGACGATCAGCTTCATTCTCAACGGCCAAGCCGTCAACGACCAGACCGCCGACCTGCAAACCGGCGATAGCGGCGACGGCTTTACCGACACCGATGTGGCGTACTCTTCTCTGCCGCTTTCCTTCCGAAACTATCTTGAGCAGGTTCTTCTGCTGAGTCCAACATTCCCGACCAATGTCGGCGTCGCGACCAAGACGAATTCGGTCACCGTCAACGCCACCGGGGGTTCGCAGCTCGCCGGGACCACGTTCACCGACACCAACGGTGGCGCGCTCGACGGCGACAACAGCGGTCTCACTACCGTCGACGGGAAGGCCATCCTGCTTTATGCCGACGGGAACGACACCGTAATCGGCAAATATGACAGCGATGGCATCGGCGGTGTCGACACGGTCGCCTTCGTCATCTTCAAGCAGGACGTGTTGAACGCCGGCGCGACCAGCGACCAGGTCACCTTCAACATCGTCACCTACGTGCCGATCTTCCATGGCAACACCGGCGACCCGGATGACGCGGTCAATCTTGGCAATAACCTCAAGCTCGCGGCGACTGAGACACTCAACTTCGGCTTTGCCGGAGCGCCTTCTGGCAGCAACCTGTTCATGACGTTCGGTAATCCGAGCTCCACTCAGATCGTGGTGATCGGGAAAGACCCGCTCGATCAATCCGCGGGCGGAAACATCACGACCAAGGATGTGCTCAACATCAGCCAAGCCGGCAGCACCACTTCGTTCGGCGTCAACGGCAACCAGATCAACCCCACCGAGGGGGCGTACATCACCTACGTCTCGGGCACGAATACGAACTTCCTCGTGCCGAATCTGGATCAGAACGAAGCCGACGTCGAAGCCAACATCGCCTTCACGAATGTCGTCAATGCGACAGGGGCGTCCTTCACCGTCAACCAGACCAATCCCGGCATCGGACCGGTCACCGTCAAGATATCGGCCTTCACCACCGCCGCGGAACCGGGAGTGGATTTCGTCAACGGACTCACCAACGACCAACACGTCAACATCACGTCATTCTCACTCACCAACGTCGTCGTCAAAACGGGCAACACGCAATATACCCCGGCCGCCACGATCGACGCCGACGGCAACCTGATCGTCACCGGCCTGAGCAGCGGCGACACCGTGTCGTGGACGACGAGCAGCACCCACAACCGCGTGCTCATCGAAAACATTAGCGACGCGGATAGCGATGCCACCAACGACAACAATACTTTCGACATCGGCGGCTTCGGCATCGTGACGTCCAGCGGCTCCTCGACGTTCGTCGGCCAACAGATCGTCATCGAAGACGACGGGCCAACGGCGAGCCAGGCGCAGCAGACCGGCACGGTCGACGAGGATGGGGTGCCCGGCGGCATCGCCGGCGGCATCGGCGACGTGGCAGGCCAGGCCACCCAAGCCACGGGCAGCGTGACGCCGTTGTTCAACTCCGGCACAGACGTGCCGCTGACCTTCAGCCTGAATACCGACACCAGTGGACTGCCCGCGCTGACCTCAGGCGGGGTGGCGGTGACCTACGCCGTCGTCGGCAACACGCATACGGCCTCGGCCGGCGCGAACACGGTGTTTACCTTCGCGCTCAACGCCACGACCGGCGCCTGGACCTTCACGCTCGCCGATCAGCTCGACCATCCGACGCTCAACGGGCAGGCGGGCGACGATACCGAGAACGACCTGGCGATCAATCTGAGCTCGATCCTGCGCGCCGCCGACGCCGACGGCGACACGGTGGCGGCGGCAGCCAACGCGCTGGTCGTCACGGTCGACGACGACACACCGACAGCAAGCCAGGCGCAACAGACCGGCACGGTCGACGAGGATGGGGTGCCCGGCGGCATCGCCGGCGGCATCGGCGACGTGGCCGGCCAGGCCACCCAAGCCACGGGCAGCGTGACGCCGTTGTTCAACTCCGGCGCCGATGCGCCGCTGACTTTCAGCCTTAATAGCAACACCAGCGGACTGCCCGCGCTGACCTCGGGCGGGGTGGTGGTGACCTACGCCGTCGTCGGTAACACGCTGACGGCCTCCGCCGGTGCGAACACGGTGTTTACCTTCGCGCTCGACGCCACGACCGGCGCCTGGACCTTCACGCTCGCCGATCAGCTCGACCATCCGACGCTCAACGGCCTGCCGGGGGACAACGAGGAGAACGACCTGGCGATCAATCTGAGCTCGATCCTGCGCGCCACCGACGCCGACGGTGACACGGTGGCGGCGGCGGCCAACGCCCTGATCGTCACGGTCGACGACGACACGCCCACCATCAACCCGGCCATCGCGGACGGTCTGGTGGATTTCGCAGCCGGCAGCACCGTGACCAAGTCGCTCAACGGCTCGGTCGGCGCCGACAGTCCGGCAACCTACAGCATCACCGCCTCGCCGGCCACGCTGACGATACTGGACGGCACATCCTCGCAGCTGACCCTGCTCAGGGACCTGACCAGCAACGACACCGTCGCCACCTATTACAAGGATGTCGATGGCAGCGGCACGCACAATGCCGGAGACATCGATTTCTTCAAGCTGACCCTGTCGGGCGGCAACTACACCTTCGATGTCCTCCAGAATCCTCCGCCCGCTGAGGTCAATTTCAGCTTCGCCGGTGCGCCCTCCGGCAGCAACCTGTTCATGACGTTCGGTGATCCTGCCTCCGCCCAGATCGTGGTGATCGGGCACGATCCGCTCAATCAATCCCAGGGCGGGAACATCACGACCAAGGATGTGCTCAACATCAGCCAGGCCGGCAGCACCACCTCGTTCGGCGTCAACGGCAACCAGATCAATCCCACCGAGGGCGCGTTCATCACCTATGTCACGGGCGCGAATACAAACTTCCTCGTACCCAATCTGGATCAGAACGAGGCCGACGTCGAAGCCAACATCGCCTTCACGAACGTGTTCAATGCGAACACGGCGTCCTTCACCGTCAACCAGACCAATCCAGGCGTCGGACCAGTCACCGTCAAGATCACGGCGTTCAGCACCGCCGCCGAACCGGGGGCGAATTTTGTCGACGGGCTCACCAACGACCAGCACGTCGACATCACGTCGTTCTCGCTTACCGACTTCGTCGTCAAGACGGGCAATACCCAATATACCCCGGCCGCCACGATCGACGCCGACGGCAACTTGATCATCACCGGCCTGAGCACCGGCGACAAGGTGACGTGGACGACGAGCAGCACCCACGACCGCGTCCTCATCGAAAACATCAGCAACGCGGACGGCATTTCCGGCAACGACAACAATACTTTCGACATCGGCGGCTTCAGCCTCAGCCAGGCGCAACCGGCGCCCGACGAGAAGCTCGACTTCACCGTCCAGATCGCCGATTTCGACGGCGACACGGCAAGCGACAGCTTCTCCATCGGTATCGACGGGACCGGCATCTTCAACGACAACCACGTGGAAGGTGTCATTGCCTGATGGACCTGGCCGGGCGCCTCTTCTGGCGCCCGGCATCCACCAAAAGGATCGAAATGGGGGGTATCCATGATGCAGCCGAGACCACAATTCCAGGAGGTGATGCATCTGGCCCGCCATCAGGCGCCCGCCCTCCTCCTCTTCAGCCTGCTCGCCAATGTCCTCCTGCTCTCCAGCACCGTCTACATGCTGCAGATTTATGACAGGGTGCTGTCGAGCGGGTCGATCGACACGCTATTGTGGCTCACCCTTGCCGTCATCGGCGCCATCGCCGTTTACGGGCTGCTTGAACACGCCCGCCGGATGATGCTGGGGCATATAAGCCAATGGCTGGACGACCAGCTCAGCGTTCCGGTGGTCGAACGCGCCATGGAAGCGCGCCTCTCCGGCAGCGGCATCGAGGTCGGCCTCAAGGATCTGGCGGATTTGCGCGGCTTCGTTGCCGGCGACGGCATGCTGACCTTCCTGGACGCGCCATGGACGCCGGTCTTTCTGACGTTCATCTGGCTACTGCATCCGGCGTTGGGCGTGGTCGGCCTCGCCGGCGCGATACTGTTGTTCTGCGCCGCGCTCGCCAATGATTTCCTTACCCGACGCAAAGGCCAGGAGGCAGCGGCAGGGCTGCGCCGCAGCCAGGCTGCCGTCGGCCAATATGTCGAGGGTGCCGAAACATTGTGCTCGCTCGGCATGTCCGAGCCGGCGCTGCGGCGCTGGGAGGAAAATCAGCAGTCTCTGATGGAACTGCAGTGCCGACTTTTTCGGCGCACCACCATCATAGGCAGCCTATCGCGCTCGTTGCGTCTTGCCCTGCAGGTAGCCGTGCTGGGACTCGGCGCCTATCTCGTGCTGCGCCGCGAATTGACGGCGGGCTCGATGATTGCGGCCTCCATCCTGCTCAGTCGGGCGCTGGCGCCGATCGAGCGCTCGATCGGCGCATGGCGCAGTCTGGTCAGCGCGCGAGTTGCGCGCCGTAATCTTGCGAAGCTCTTCACCGACACCGCATCGGTGCAAAATGCTGGCGTTATCCTGCCGCGGCCGCAGGGGCGGCTGAAGCTGGAGAACCTGCACTACTGCACGCCGGGCACGTCGCAACCGCTGCTGAACAAGATAGGTTTCGGCGTCGAGCCCGGGCAAACCTGCGGTGTGATCGGGGCGTCCGGCTCCGGCAAGACCACGCTGTGCCGTCTCATCGTCGGCGCGCTAAGACCCTCGTTCGGCCATGTAAGGTTGGATGGCGCGGAGGTCTGGAACTGGCCTTCTGACCAGTTGGGCCAATATGTCGGCTATCTGCCGCAGCAGGTCGAACTGTTTCCCGGAACGATCGCCGAGAACATCGCGCGCCTTCGCGACATCAACAGCGAAGCGGTCATCGCCGCTGCGCGGCTCGCCGGCATTCACGAGATGATCCTGCGGCTGCCGAACGGCTACCGGACCGAGGTCGGACCGCACGGAGCCCGGATTTCGCGTGGCCAGCGCCAGCGCATCGCACTGGCCCGGGCCCTGTTCGGCGATCCGCCGCTGGTCGTTCTCGACGAACCGAACACCGGCCTCGACAGCGACGGCGAGATCGCGCTGCTCAAGGTGCTCCAGCAGCTGAAGGAACGGGGCCACACCGTCGTTCTGGTCACGCATCAGATCAATCTGCTGCGGACGGCCGATCATATCGTCTTCATCCAGGAGGGCAGCGTCTCGATGTTCGGCACGCGCGACGAGGTGCTCAGCGCTCTCAACGGACAGGCGAGGCGAATCCCCACAGCGCCCGCCATACGGGAAAAGATTGCCGCCAACGAGCCGGGAAACCTGAAGGCGGTGGAGTGAGCCATGGACGATCGATTTAAGGGCTTCTCGACGATCCTGCTCGGGCTGGCGGACAGCCTGCGGGAACTCATCGCCTCCGCCGGCAACCTGATCGCCACGGTGTCGATTTGGTTCGGCGGGCTGGATCGGTCGTCACGCATCGCCATGGCCGCAGCTGTCGGCGCGCTGGTCGTGCTTCTGATTGCAAGTGCAAAGCCGGTCCCGCGACGGTCGCATGCTTACCGTGCCAGCAGACGCAACCTGAAGCAGCGGACGCGGCCCGCGCGTATGTTGGGCTACGTCTCGGCGATCGTCTTCGTCGGCGGCGTCGCGGTGTGGTCCAGCGTCGCCCTTCTGGCAAGCGCCGTCGTCGCCAATGGTGTCGTCAGTCCGGAAGGCTACCGCAAGACGGTCCAGCATCTGGAGGGCGGCATCATCGGCAAGATCTATGTCAAGGAAGGCGACAAGGTCGGCGCCGGCCAAGTGCTTATCAGCCTGAAGACAACGCAGGCTCAGGGACACTACGACGAATTGCAGACACGCTACATCCGCCTTCTGGCGACCGAGGCCCGCCTGGTCGCCGAGCTTTCCGGCCAAGACCAGATCGTCTTTCCCAAGGAGCTGATATCGACCGATAGCGATCTGGCGCGAAAGGTGGTCGTCGAGGAGCAGGCACTGCTCGACAGCCGCCTCGCGACCCGCGAAGGACGCACGCATATCCTGGAAAAGCGCATTGCGCAGATCAACGAGCAGAGCACGGGATCGAGGGAGGTGATCGCCGCCCAGACCGAGCAACTCGGCCTCATCGACCAGGAGATCGCCTCCGCGCAGCAGATGTATAAGAAGGGCCTTGAACGCCTGCCACGGATATTGGCTCTGCAGCGCGCACAGGCCGACATCCGCGCCAATCAGGCGACGAACCGAGCACAGGTGGCGCACAACGACCAGCAGATCGGCGAGACCGAGTTCCAGCTCCTCAACCTGCGCCAGCAGGACAGCGAGACGGCCAATGAGGATCTCGCCAAAGTGCGCGGGGACCTCGCCGAACTGCGCAGCCAATTGCCCTCGCGCGAGGATGTGCTGGCAAGGACCGACATCGTCGCGCCGATAGCCGGGACGGTGATGAACCTACGGGTGACGACCGAATCGGGCGTGATCGCGAGCGGCCAGCCGCTTCTCGATATCGTCCCCAACGAGCCCAATTTGGTCATCGATTCGCGCATCAAGCCGGCGGATATCGACGTGGTGCATCCGGACATGCCCGCCCGCGTGGTGCTGACGGCCTATCCGAGCAGACATCTGCCGCAGATCCATGGCCTGCTCACCTCGGTGTCTGCCGACCGGTTGACCGACGAGAAAACCGGCGAGCCCTATTTCCTCGCCAAGGTGAAGGTCGACACGGCCGATCTCGGACAGCTGCGTGATATCCGCTTGTCCCCCGGCATGCCCGCGGAAGTCATGATCCTGACCGGAGAGCACACCTTGCTCGACTATATGCTGGCTCCGGTCGAGGCCTCTCTCACGCGCACTTTCAGGGAAAATTGAAACAACGGGTGGCAAAGAATGCAAAACATCACGCGGCGTTGGCCTTAGGCCAACGCCGCGCAACACAGCGCGTCCAGCAGACAGGAGCTGCCGGAGAATCGAGCCAGCTATCGCCTCAGGGCGTAGACATTGTCCATGGACGTGCCACCCAAGGGCAACGCCATGTCATCGTCGAGAAGCCGAGTGATGCGGGCAAAGCCGACAAAGGCCTTTCTCGCTTCCTCGGCCGACATGGTGCCCGCCATCGCCGCCGAGCAGCAATTCAGGGCGCATTGATAAACCGGGCCGCGTCTGCCCGTTGGCCACTTCCGCAGGAACACCATCGCTTCGGAGACGCTATCGACTTCCTCCAAGGGGTATCCCTGCCCACGCGCGATTCGCACTGGGGTAAAGAAATGCAAGCGATCCATCGTTATCCTCCCGGTCGACCGCAAGGCAGCCGAACCCGAATAAACGCACGTCCGGCGGTTTGGTTCCAAACAAATTTGGTTGCCGTCCGAAAAAGTTCGGAACCGGGCGGTTGGCGTCCGGTCACAGCCACAAGCCTCGGGCCGACTCAGTCATCATAAGCCTTGGTCGGCGATAATGGTGATTCTCATTGAATGTCTTTAAGGCGAAAGCCGGCAAATGGGTTGCTTGCCGGTTCCCCTGCGTCAGGCTTAACCTCGACGGTTAACGCGTGAGGGCGCGTTTTTCTCAAAAGGGGAACACTTGCAATGACCATACAAGGCGCATCGCCCGGCCTCTACAATGAAGATCTGGCCCCGGCAACGGTCAGAAACTGGGGGCCGTTTTCGATCTTCAACGTGTGGACGTCCGACGTCCACAGCCTCTGGGGCTATTATCTCGCCGCAAGTCTGTTCCTGTTCTGCGGCGGCTTCGTCAACTTCATCATCGCCATCGGCATCGGTTCGCTGATCATCTACGCGCTGATGAACCTGGTCGGCTATGCCGGCGTGAAGACAGGCGTGCCCTACCCCGTGCTCGCTCGGGCTTCCTTCGGCATCTGGGGCGCCAACATCCCGGCGCTGGTGCGCGCCGTCGTCGCCTGCTTCTGGTACGGCGCGCAGACAGCGGCGGCATCGGGCGCGATCGTCGCGCTGCTGACGCGGCTGCAGTGGTTCGACGAATTCAACAAGAGCTCGCATCTCCTCGGCCATTCCACCCTCGAGGTAATCTGCTTCGTCGTCATCTGGGCGCTGCAGCTCCTGATCATCCAGAAGGGCATGGAAACGGTGCGCCGCTTCCAGGATTGGGCCGGCCCCGCCGTGTGGGTGATGATGCTGATCCTTGCGGTCTATCTCTGTGTGAAGTCAGGCACCTTCGCCTTCACCAGCGACATCCCGATGGACGTGCTGCTCGACAAGACCAAGGATGCCGGCGTGCCCGGCGAGCCGGGATCGTGGACGGCGCTGTTCGCGGTGGCGGCGATCTGGGTGACCTATTTCTCGGCGCTCTACCTCAACTTCTGCGACTTCGCCCGCTACGCGCCGGACAACGCGGCGCTGCGCAAGGGCAACATCTGGGGCCTGCCGGTCAACCTGATCCTGTTCTCGCTGGTCGCCGGCGTAACCACGATCGCCGCCTACGACGTCTATCACGAGGTGCTCCTCCATCCCGACCAGATCTCGGCCAAGTTCGACAGCTGGTTCCTGGCGGCTCTCGCGGCGCTGACCTTCGCGGTGGCGACGCTGGGCATCAACGTGGTGGCGAACTTCGTCTCGCCGGCCTTCGACTTCTCCAACGTCTTCCCGCGCCAGATCGACTTCAAGAAGGGCGGCTATATCGCGGCGCTGATAGCGCTGGTGCTCTACCCCTTCGCGCCTTGGGAAGGCAGCGCTGCTTCCTTCGTCAACATCATCGGCGCGACGATGGGGCCGATCTTCGGCGTGATGATGGTCGACTACTATCTGATCCGGAAGAGCGACGTCGACGTCAACGCGCTCTACCGCGAAGACGGCGAGTTCCGCTTCCAGGGCGGCTGGCACGTCAACGCCTTCATCGCCGCCGGCATCGGCGCGATCTTCTCCTCGATCCTGCCCAACTTCACCAACTGGCTGCCGTCCTGGTGGGGCGTCTATGGCTGGTTCTTCGGCGTGGCGATCGCGGGCGCCGTCTACTACGTGCTGCGCACCATGGCGCTCGGTGCCGGGGCGAAGACGGCGAAGGCCTGACCGCACTTTTCCCTTCTCCCCTTGTGGGAGAAGGTGGATCGGCGCGATAGCGCCGAGAGGGATGAGGGGTGTTCCAGCGGAGTGAGATGATAGCGTTCCCTGGAACACCCCTCATCCGGCCGCTTCGCGGCCACCTTCTCCCACAGGGGGAGAAGGGAAGGCACTGCCTACCATCTCGGCCAGCCTGCGCACCGTATTCCAGTTGCGCGAGGTGCCGACGCCCATGCGCTTGTGATTGGAGGCGGCGAGCAGCCGCGAGCTTGGTCTTTCGCGGGAAAAGACCACCCAGATATCGCCGTCGACCAAAAGCACCTTCTCGTCCTTGGCTGCATAGGCCTGGAGCGCTTCAACCGCATCCGCCGGGGCAGACTTGCGCATCACCCGCACCGCGACCTGGTCGCCTGCATCGGCGGATTCGTCCGGGAATGGATTGCCTGCTGCGAGTTTCAGCCAAGCTTCGGCACCGCGCACGATGATGTCGACATGGCGGCCGAAGGTTTCCTCGAAAGCGCTCTCCAGCCGTTGTTCGAGAACAGAAATCTTGGTCGTGCGTGCCTCGAAGACCAGATTGCCGGTCGCCACCAGCGTGCGGACATTTTTCAGCCCGAGGCTTTCGGCCATCGCCTTGAGGTCCGACATGACGACGCGCCGTCCCCCGCCGAGGATGATGCTGTAGAGCAGCGCGACATAAGTCTGCATGGCCAATCCGCCGGCCGACCGTTCACACCAGGCGGCTCTGCTCCATCGCCGCTTCGATGAAGCTCGCGAACAGCGGGTGCGGTTCGAGCGGCCGGCTCTTCAGTTCCGGATGGTACTGCACGCCGATGAACCAGGGATGGTCGGGATATTCGACTGTCTCGGGCAGCACGCCGTCAGGCGACATGCCGGCAAAGACCAGGCCGCAATCCTCTAGCCGCTGCTTGTAGTCGATATTGACCTCATAGCGGTGCCGGTGGCGCTCGGAGATCTGCGTGTCGCCATAGATTTCGGCGATCTTCGACCCCTTGGCGAGATCGGCCTGGTAGGCGCCAAGCCGCATCGTGCCGCCAAGGTCGCCGGTGGCCCTGCGCTTTTCCAGCATGTTGCCCTTCAGCCATTCGGTCATCAGACCGACGACTGGTTCGTCGGTCGGACCGAACTCGGTCGAAGAGGCATGCTCGACGCCTGCCAGCGAGCGCGCCGCCTCGATGCAGGCCATCTGCATGCCGAAGCAGATGCCGAAATAAGGCACCTTGCGCTCGCGCGCGAATTTCGCCGCCAGGATCTTGCCCTCGGAGCCGCGCTCGCCGAAACCGCCGGGAACGAGGATGCCGTGCACCTTTTCCAGCCACGGCGTCGGGTCTTCCTTCTCGAAGATCTCGCTTTCGATCCAATCGAGCTTGACCTTGACGCGGTTGGCAAGGCCGCCATGCGAAAGCGCCTCGATCAGCGATTTGTAGGCGTCCTTCAGCCCGGTGTACTTGCCGACGATGGCAATCGTCACCTCGCCTTCCGGGTTGTGGATGCGGTTGGACAACGCCTGCCAAGGCTCCATGCGCGGCTTCGGCGCCGGGTCGATGCCGAAAGCGGCGAGCACTTCGGAATCAAGGCCTTCCTTGTGGTAGGCCATCGGCACGTCATAAATGTGCGGCACGTCGAGCGCCTGGATGACGGCGCTTTCGCGCACGTTGCAGAACAGTGAAAGCTTGCGCCGCTCTTCCTTGGGGATCGGCCGGTCGGCGCGCACAAGCAGGATGTCGGGAGCTATGCCGATGCCGCGCAGTTCCTTGACCGAATGCTGCGTCGGCTTGGTCTTCAGCTCGCCGGCGGTCGGGATGTAGGGCATCAGCGTCAGATGCACATAGACCGCGTTGTTGCGCGGCAGGTCGTTGCCGAGCTGGCGGATCGCTTCCAGGAACGGCATCGCCTCGATATCGCCGACCGTGCCGCCGATCTCGCACAGGACAAAATCGTAGTCGTCATTGCCGTCGAGGACGAAATGCTTGATCTCGTCGGTGACGTGCGGGATCACCTGCACGGTGGCGCCGAGATAGTCGCCGCGCCGCTCGCGCTCGATGATGTTCTTGTAGATGCGGCCGGTTGTGATGTTGTCCTGCTGGTTCGCGGAACGACCGGTGAAGCGCTCGTAGTGACCGAGATCGAGATCGGTCTCGGCGCCGTCGTCGGTGACGAACACTTCGCCGTGCTGGTAAGGCGACATCGTCCCGGGATCGACATTGAGATAAGGATCGAGCTTTTTGATCCGCGCGCGATAGCCTCGCGCCTGCAGGAGAGCCCCAAGAGCTGCTGCAGCGATGCCTTTTCCGAGTGAGGAAACCACGCCGCCTGTGATGAATACATATCGCGCCATGGGAGTCATCGCTTAACGCGGCCTGATTGATTCCGCCAGAGAAAAAACCGCCGCGAGGGCTTTTTCTCAAAATGGCGCCGGTAGCCTCGACGAGGCCTTTTCTTGCGGTCAAAACGAAAGGGCCGGCGGTGCCGGCCCTTTCGGCAGTTTGCATTAACGCGTCGGATGATGACGATTGGTCGTTAGATAATAACGACCTTGGTGCCGATCTTGACGCGGCTGTAGAGGTCCATGACGTGCTCGTTGATCATGCGGAAGCAGCCATTGGAGGCGCTGGTTCCGATCGACTGCGGCGCAATGGTGCCGTGGATGCGCAGATGCGTGTCCTTCTTGCCGTCATAGAGGTAGATGGCGCGTGCGCCGAGCGGGTTTTCGCCGCCGCCGGGCATGCCGTCCTTGTACTGGCCGTAGTGCTTCGGCTCGCGCTTCTGCATGTCCAGCGTCGGGATCCAGCGCGGCCATTCCTGCTTGTCGCCGACGGCCACCGTGCCCTTGAACTGCAGGCCTTCGCGGCCGACCGCGATGGCGTAGCGGCGTGCGGTGGAAAAGGACTCGACGAGATAGAGGCGGCGGGCGTTGGTGTCGATGACGATCGTGCCCGGCTCATAGCCGGTGAAGGTAACGTCCTGAGGCACGAATTCCGGCTTCACCTTGAACGGCCGCTTGGCGTCCTTCTTGGCGAGCGCCGAATCGAGCGCGCGGGTCTCCGGCAGATAGCTGATCGAGGACACCGACTGGCCACCGAAGAGCCCGGCGAACAACCCGCTGCTGCTCGTCTGCCTCTGGCCGGGCTGCTCGCTGCGCAGCTCACCATTGTTGCCGGTGGCCGTGATGTTCATCGCCTCAGCCGGGATCGGTTCGTCGGTCTGGATCGGCGCGATCGGAGCCAAGGCTTCGAGCGGCGCGATGATCTTGGTGATCTTCTTCATCGGCTTGGCGTCGGCCACTTCCGCCGACGTGCCCTTCTTGGATAGCCATTCCTGACGAGCCGCGTCCGCCTTGGCCTTGGCCGCCTCGCGCATCGCCATCTTGCGGGTCTCGAGCGCCTTGGCCTTGGCCGCTTCCTTGTCAGCCGCGATCTTGGCTTCGAGCTTGCTGATCTGGGCGAGGTCCTCGGAGGTTGGATTTTTCTTCTTCTTGAGGAGCTTCAGCTGCGATGCGTCGCTCTTAGCGACGACGGGGATGGCGCCGGTCTTCTCGACCGACGGCGAAGCGGCCAGGTTTGCCGGTGAGGCGAAGGCCGCGGAACCCATGCCGAGGACGGCACAGAATCCCAAAATAATGAAGCTGCGAAGCTGCATGGCGAATATCCGATCGTTCAATGCTTGTTGCCCACGGCGTCGCCCGGCGCCCCCCAAGGACGCCGAAAAGTGCCGCGCGCAATCTATAATCGATTAGCCGCGGACCTCTCAAGCTGAGCGAAGCGCTACGCTTGGTTGAATCTTCGTGATCAAGCAGCATTTGCCGCGACTGTGTTCAAAGAACAACAGATCGCGGCAGCAATGCTTGCCCGGCTACTGGTTCGGAACCTGTGGGGTGACCGGCAAGGTGACGCCGTTCGTGGCCGGCGGCGCGGTCGGATTCGCCGGCGCCTGGGTGGCGGGAGCGGTGGCCGGAGCCGTGGTGGTGGCGCCATTCGAAAGCGGGGTCGTGGTCGTCGTGCCGCCGGCCGGCGCTGCGGGCTGCGAACTGCCCACCGGACCGTTCGAGCCCGGCAGCTGGTTGAGCACACCCTTGCCGGCATTGTTGGTGGTCGAGGCAGGCGTGCGATCGAGAATGTCGATCGGCTTCTCGCCGTATCGAGCGATGATGGATAGTGCGAGCGAAGTCACGAAGAACGCCGCGGCCAGGATTGCCGTTGCGCGCGTAAGCGCATTGGCGGCGCCCCGCGCCGTCATGAAACCGGAGCCGCCGCCAATGCCGAGACCACCGCCTTCGGAGCGCTGCAGCAGCACCACGCCGACAAGCGCGAGCACGACCATGAGGTGGATGACGATCAGTACGGTTTCCATAATTTATCCTGGCGAGGCCTTGCGCGGCCGCGCATACGACCGATGATTTGGAGGCGGCTCCTTACAATGCTTTGGTGGCATTTCCAAGCCCGTGGCCGGGAATATGGGGAGCAATGCGGCTGCTGCAAGATTTCAGCCTGCCTCTGCCGCGTAAGCCGGCCTCTGCGGCTACGCCACGTTCATATAGGCTTCCGCGATGGCGAGGAAGTCGGCCGCCTTCAGGCTCGCGCCTCCGACCAGCGCGCCGTCGACATTCTCGACGCCGAGCAGTTCCACCGCATTGGACGGCTTGACCGAGCCGCCATAAAGAATGCGCATTCTGGCCGCGGCATCGCCGAGCAGCGCGGTGAGCTTGCCGCGGATATGCGCATGCGCCTCGGCAACATCGGCGGCGGTCGGCGTCAGGCCGGTGCCGATGGCCCAGACCGGCTCATAGGCAATGACGGTGTTTGCGGCGGTGGCGCTTGCCGGCACGGAACCATCGAGCTGGCGCGACAAGACATCGAGCGTCCCTCCGGCCTCGCGTTCGGCGCGCGTCTCGCCGATGCAGATGATGGCCACCAGCCCTGCCCGCCAGGCGGCCGATGCCTTGGCGTTGACGATCGCATCGTCGTCGCCGCATTGCTCGCGGCACTCGGAATGGCCGACGATGACATGGCTTGCGCCGGCATCCTTCAGCATCTCGGCCGAAATCTGGCCGGTGTAGGCGCCGCTCTCCTTGGGATGGCAATCCTCGCCGCCGGCGCGAACCGGCGTGCGGGAAAGGATCTCGGCGGCTTGGTGAAGCAAGGTCGCCGGCACGCAGACCAGCGCTTCCGTCTCCGCATCGAGCCCGCTCATGAAGCCATTGCCGATCATCCTCAACTCGTTGAGCGAGGCGCTGGTGCCGTTCATTTTCCAGTTGCCGGCGACGAGCGGACGGATTCCAGGGGTCATGGGGTCGGGTTCTCCAGGCGACATAAGGCTGCGCCCTCACTACCAAAATCAAGCCACAAAGCAATCGACAGTGGGCCGGAAGGACGCTATTGCGCTTGTTTCAGACTCGGCGCATGCGAAAATGCGCAAAAATCGGAAGTAAGCATGCTTGGTTTATTGAGAAGCGCGGCGAGCACCTGGGTCGCGAAGGCGTTGCTGTCCTTGCTGGTGGTGAGCTTTGCCGTCTGGGGTATTTCCGGGCGCCTGTCGGGAACTTTGGCTGGGCACCATTCGGTGATCACCGCCGGCGGCACGACGGTGTCGATCAATGAGTACCGCCTCGCCTATGATCGCCAGATCAACCTGCTCTCTCAGCAATATGGCCAGCGCATCACGCACGAGCAGGCGAAGCTGCTGGGCATCGATAACCAGGTGCTCGCGCAGCTCGTTTCGGGCGCCGTCCTCGACGAACAGGCCCGCAAGCTGGGGCTCGGTCTTTCCAAGGATCGGCTGGCCGAGCTGACACGCGACGATCCGGCCTTCAGAGGCCCGAGCGGGCAGTTCGACCGCAGGACCTTCGAATATCTGCTGCGCCAAGTGGGCATGCGGCCGGAGGACTATCTCAAGAACCGCTCGCAGGTGGCGGTGCGCCAGCAGATCGTCGAGGCGATCTCCGACGGCCTCAAGGCGCCGCAGACCTTCCTGAAGGCGGTTGCGCTGTATCGCGGCGAGGACCGCACGATCGACTATCTCGTGCTGCCTAAGACGCTCGTGCAGCCGATCGAGGCGCCATCCGACAGCGCGCTCAAGACCTATTTCGAGGCCAACAAGAAGAACTATGCCGCGCCGGAATACCGCAAGTTCTCCTATGTCCGGCTCGAGCCGCAAGACATCATGGACCCGACGGCGGTGACCGACAGCCAAGTCGCCGACGACTACAACAAGAACAAGGCGCGCTACACGACGCCCGAAATGCGCACCATCGAACAGCTGGTGTTCAAGACGCCGGACGCGGCCAAGGCGGCATATGATTCACTGAAGGCCGGCGCCACCTTCGACAAGATCGTCACCGCCGAGGGAAAGACCCAGGCCGACACCCTGCTCGGCACGCTGGCCAAGGACAAGATCGCCGACAAGGCGGTCGCCGACGCGGCCTTCTCGCTCAACGCCAACGAGGTTAGCCCGGTGGTCCAAGGCGCCTTCGGCCCGGTGCTGCTGCGTGTCACCGAGATCAAGCCGCAGGTGGTGAAGCCGCTTTCGGAAGTCTCCGATCAGATCCGCAAGGACCTGGCGCTCGGCGAGGCTAGCCGCGTCCTGCTCGACGTGCACGACAGCTACGAGGACACCCGCGCCTCGGGTGCCTCTCTGGCCCAGGCCGCCGACAAGCTGAAGCTCAAGGTGGTCACCATCGACGCCATCGACCGCACCGGCCAGCGGCCGGACGGCACGATCGTCAAGGACCTGCCGGAATCGGCGAATCTCATCAAGGCGGTCTTCGAAGCCGAACCGAATACGGAGAATGAAGGCCTGACCACCGCCGACAACGGCTTCGTCTTCTACGAGGTCCAGTCGGTCACCGCGGCGCGCGACCGCACGCTCGACGAAGTCCGCCAGAAGGTCGCGGCCGACTGGACGGCGGCCGAGACCGACAAGCGGCTCGACGCGAAGGCGCAGGAGTTGGAAAAGCGCCTCAAGGCAGGTGCGACGCTCGACGTCATCGCGGGCGAGCTGAAGCTCGAGAAGCAGACCAAGCGCGGCCTGAAGCGCGAAGCCGACGATGCCGATTTCGGCAAGGAAGGTGCTGCGGCCATGTTCGGCGTCGGCGAAGGCGGCACGGGTCTGATCCCCTCGCCCACCGGCGACGGCCAGATCCTGTTCAAGGTCGCCGAAGTCTTCGAACCGGCTGGCGCCGATGGCAGCTCGGTTCCCGACGATGCGCAGAAATCCTTCAGCGCCGGCATGTCCGACGACCTGCTCGACCAGCTGGTGGCGCAGTTGCAGTCGCAGTATGACGTTCGCATCGATCCGGCCGCCGTTTCGCAAGCACAGACACGATGAGCGCTCTCAAGACACACATAGCCAAGGTCGCCAGCGGCACCGCACTCTCCTTTGAGGAAGCGCGCGAGGCCTTCGACATCATCATGTCGGGTGACGCGACGCCGGGCCAGATCGGCGGTTTCCTGATGGCGTTACGCGTGCGCGGCGAGGCGGTGAGCGAGATTTCCGGGGCGGTCGCCACGATGCGCGCCAAGATGCTGCGCGTCGAAGCCCCGCTCGGCGCCATCGACATAGTCGGCACCGGCGGCGACAACTCGCACAGCGTCAACATCTCGACCGCTTCTGCCTTCGTCATCGCGGCGGCAGGGGTTCCGGTCGCCAAGCACGGCAATCGCGGCCTGTCCTCGCTGACCGGTTCCGCCGACGTACTGACGGCGCTCGGCGTCAAGATCGACATTTCGCCGGAGACGATCGGCCGTTGCATCCACGAGGCCGGCGTCGGCTTCATGTTCGCGCCTGCGCATCATCCGGCGATGAAGCACGTCGGCCCGATCCGGGGCGAGCTCGGCACGCGTACCATCTTCAACCTGCTCGGACCGCTGTCCAATCCGGCCGGCGTCAGCCGACAGATGGTCGGCGTCTTCCTGCCGGAATGGATCATACCGGTGGCCGAGACGCTGAAGGCGCTTGGCGCCGAGCATGCCTGGGTCGTGCATGGCGACGGTTACGACGAGATCACCACCACCGGCGAAACGCAGGTTGCCGAGCTTGCCGGTGGCGAGATCCGCACCTTCACGCTTACCCCGGAGGCAGTCGGACTGAAGCGCCATACCAAGGAAGAGCTGCGTGGCGGCGACGCGGCCTACAATGCCAAGGCATTACGCGATATGCTGGGCGGCGCCGCCGGCGCCTATCGCGACACCGTGCTGATGAATGCCGGTGCCGGCTTGGTGGTGGCCGGCAAGGCGACGACGCTCGCCGACGGCATTGAAGCCGCCGCGCAAGCCATCGACAGCGGCCGGGCCCTCGCGGTGCTCGACAAGCTCGTCGAGATTTCGAACGGTTAGAGCCTTGTCCGATATCCTGCGCAAGATCGAAACCTACAAGCGCGAAGAGATCGCCGCGGCGAAGCTCAACGTGCCGCTTGCCGAGATCAAGGCCAAAGCGAAGGACATGGAGCCGCCGCGCGGCTTCCTCGCCGCGCTCGAGGCCAAACGCAAGGCCGGCGGCTTTGCGCTGATCGCCGAAATCAAGAAGGCGAGCCCCTCCAAGGGGCTGATCCGCGCCGACTTCGACCCGCCGGCGCTCGCCAGGGCCTATCAGCGAGGTGGAGCGGCCTGCCTTTCGGTGCTGACCGACGCCCCGTCCTTCCAGGGTGCGCCTAGCTTCCTGACCGCCGCGCGCGCCGCCGTCGGCCTGCCTGCTTTGCGCAAGGATTTCCTCTTCGATCCGTACCAGGTTTATGAAGCCCGCGCCTGGGGCGCGGATGCCATCCTCATCATCATGGCAAGCGTCGACGACGCTTTAGCCAGCGAGCTCGAAGCGACGGCTTTCGAGCTCGGCATGGACGCGCTGGTCGAGGTGCATGACGTAAAGGAGATGGAGCGCGCGCTTCGCCTCTCGTCGCGGCTGATCGGCATCAACAACCGTGATCTGAGGACCTTCGAGACCAGCCTCGACGTTTCCGAGCGGCTTGCAGCGATGGTGCCGGCCGATCGGCTGCTCGTCAGCGAAAGCGGCATCTTCACTCATCAGGATTGCCGCCGGCTGGAGAAGAGCGGGATCGGTACCTTCCTCGTCGGCGAGAGCCTGATGCGGCAGGCCGATGTGGCTGCCGCGACCGAGCTTCTGCTGACGGGCAAGGCGCCGGCCGAGGCCCTTTGAGGATGCCTGCCCTCACCCATCTCGGCGCCAAAGGCGAAGCCAACATGGTCGATGTCGGCGACAAGGCCGAGACGACACGCACGGCGATCGCCGAGGGCTTCGTCTCGATGCGAGCGGAAACGCTGGAGATGATCCTGGCCGGCGACGCCAAGAAGGGCGACGTGCTGGGCACGGCGCGCATCGCCGGCATCATGGCGGCCAAGAAGACGCATGAGCTTGTCCCGCTCTGCCATCCGCTGCTCCTGACCAAGGTCGCCGTCGATATCGAGCCCTACCGCGCCCTCCCCGGCCTGAAGGTCACCGCGCTTGCCCGCGTCACCGGCAAGACCGGCGTGGAGATGGAGGCGCTGACCGCGGCGTCGATCGCCTGCCTCACCATCTACGACATGGCCAAGGCGGCGGACCGCGCCATGGTTATCTCCGGCATCAGGCTGGTCGAGAAGACCGGCGGCAAGTCGGGCGACTACAAGTCCGTCAAATCCGGGGCGAGTTCCTGACGATGGCGCTGGTTCCGGTCGCCGAGGCGCTCGGGCGCTTGTTGGATGGCGCAACCGCGCTGCCGGGCGAAAACGTGCCGCTGGCCGATGCGGCCGGCCGGGTGCTCGCCGAACCGCTGGTGGCGCTGCGCACCCAGCCGCCCTTCAACGCTTCGGCCATGGACGGCTATGCCGCCCGCGCTGTCGACGTGACCTCTGTGCCGGCGCGGCTTTCCGTGATCGGCGTGGCGCCCGCCGGGCGCGGTTTTGCCGGCTCCGTCGGCAAGGGTAAGGCGGTGCGCATCTTCACCGGCGCACCGCTCCCCGAAGGGGCCGACACCGTCGTCATCCAGGAAAATGTTCACGACCTCGGCGGCGGCCGCATCGAAGTGACCGAGCCGACGGCGGAAGCTCGCAACGTCCGTCGCCGTGGGCTCGACTTCGGCCAGGGTGATGTAGTTCTCGAAAAAGGCCGCCTGCTCGATCCGGCAGCGCTATCGCTGGCGGCGGCCGCCAATCATCCGAGCCTCAACGTGGTGCGTCGGCCGATTGTGGCCATCATCGCCACGGGCGATGAATTGCTGCCGCCCGGAAGCACGCTCGGCGCCGACCAGATCATCTCGTCCAACGCCTATGGCGTAGCGGCGACGGCGCAGTCGGTCGGTGCCCGCGCTCTCGACCTCGGTATCGCCGCCGACCGGCAGGATGCGATTTCGGCGCTGGTCAAGAAAGCGGTCGCGGTCGGCGCCGATGTTATCGTCACCCTCGGCGGCGCCTCGGTCGGTGATCATGATTTGATCCACGACGTGCTGACCGGCGAAGGCATGCAGCTCGATTTCTGGAAGATCGCCATGCGCCCCGGCAAGCCGCTGATGTTTGGCCGGCTTGGCAACATCCGCTGCATCGGCCTGCCCGGCAATCCGGTGGCGAGTCTTGTCTGCTCGCAATTGTTCCTGAAGCCGCTCCTGGCGCGTCTTGGCGGCCGCAGCTACCGCCAGGATATCCGGACCGCGCGGTTGGCTTCCGCGATGCACGCCAACGATCTCAGGCAGGACTATGTGCGGGCAGTCGTACGTGAGGATGCCGGACAGTTGATCGCGACACCGTTCAGCATCCAGGATTCCTCCATGCTGAGGATGCTCGCCGACGCCGACGGCCTGATCGTGCGCGAGCCCTTCGCCCCGGCTGCGGAAGCCGGCGACGAATGCAGCGTTCTGATGTTACGCTGAACAAAACGTCAACAGATTCACTAAACTTTAAACGGTTGCGGAACACAACTGGAACAGATAGTGTTTGTTCTGGGTTTGTTTTTCTGATTCTGGTTCCAAAACCCATGGGGGCCGCCATGCTGACGCGCAAACAACATGAACTGCTGATGTTCATCCATGAACGGCTCAAGGAAAGCGGCATTCCGCCGTCTTTCGATGAGATGAAGGAAGCGCTCGACCTCGCTTCGAAGTCGGGCATCCACCGTTTGATCACGGCACTGGAGGAGCGCGGTTTTATTCGCCGGCTGCCGAACCGCGCGCGCGCTCTTGAGGTGCTGCGCCTGCCCGATTCGATCGCGCCCGGCCTGAATGCGGCGAGAAAATTCTCGCCGAGCGTCATCCAAGGCGGTCAAGGCAATCTCGGCCGGCAGATCAAGCCAGCGGCGCCCTCCCGCACACCGACGCCCAGCAATGACGACGACGCCGTTTCGGCCGTGTCCATCCCGGTGATGGGTCGCATTGCCGCCGGTGTGCCGATCGACGCTATCCAGCACCAGACGCATTCGATCACAGTTCCGCCGGACATGATCGCAGGCGGCGAGCACTACGCGCTCGAGGTCAAGGGCGATTCGATGATCGAAGCCGGCATCTTCGACGGCGACACGGTGATCATCCGCAATGCCAACACAGCGAGCCCGGGCGAGATCGTGGTGGCGCTGGTGGACGACGAGGAAGCGACGCTGAAACGCTTCCGCCGCAAGGGCGCCTCGATCGCGCTCGAGGCCGCCAACCCGGCCTATGAGACCCGCATCTTCGGACCGGACAGGGTCAAGGTGCAGGGCAAGCTGGTCGGGCTCATTCGTCGCTACTGAGTGGCGGCGGCTTGGTCTGTGGCTTCTCAGGCCGCTCGTATGGCGCTAGCCCCCTCGCCTCGCGCGAGTAGCGCCGCTGTTCGTGCCAGGGGCGATAGGGCTTTTCGACGGCGTATTGAATGGCGGCTCGCGCCGTTGCCGACTGCGGGTCGAAGTAGACGGCGGCGCTGCCGTCGCGCGCAAGCTGCCGCTTGGTGACGACGAGGATGCGTGGATCGCGGCAAGGATTGTAGGCCGTGGCGTCGTTGATGACGATGAGGTCGGCGAAGCCGCAGGCCGGCCTGGCGCTATCGCGGTTTTCCGCCAAGGCGACGATTGCACCGGACGGATGCCGGCCAATGCAGAGATCGCCAGTGCAGTAAAAGGGGGATCCCGCCGGCAAGTCGACCGGGTCGGCGATGTCGAATGCGCCTTTCGCGAATGTTTCCGGCGGCACGATCGTTTCGGCCCTCAGCGCACGTTTCCAATTGTCGGTGGTGAAGTCGTTGGAGCGGGCGCGATTGACGGCGAGCTCTCCGCCGCCGATCGGCATCGCCACCAGATGCGCGTCCTCGGAGATCAGCAGGTCCGGCGTGCGCACTTGCGGGACCGCCAGTAGTGCGGCCAGCGCGAAGGGCACTGCCGCCAACCTGAGCCAGGTGGTGGCCATGGTTGCTATCACCAGCGCGATTGTCGCGAGCAGCACCGACTGGATCGAGATCAGCCCCACGGCATCGACCGGCGACCGTTCCGAAATCCAGGCCGAAATCGCGATCATCGCCGTCAGGCCCTTGCCCATGATGTAGAGGAAAGGACCATCGAAGCCGAATGGCATCGCCAGTGCGCTAAAGACGGCAAACGGCATGACAACCAGCGACACGATCGGCATGACGGCCAGATTGGCCATCAGGCTGAGCGGCGAGACGCGCTGGAAGTGCCAGATGGCAAACAACGCCGTGGCGGTTCCGGCAATGATCGACGTTATGGCGGCGCCGACAAGCCCGACAGCCAACTTGTGCGACAGGAACCGCAGGAACGACCGCTTCGCCGGCGGCGCTCTCGACTTGCCGGCGCGGTAGTCGGCCCATCCGGCATAGGCGCCGACAAGGGCCGCGGTCGCGGCGAACGACATCTGGAAGCTCGGACCAACCACTTCGTGCGGTGACACCATGATGACGGCAATGGCCGAAATCGCCAGGTTGCGCATCGTCAACGCCGCACGGTCGAAGAGCACGGCGACCAGCATGACGGCGAGCATGATGAAGCTTCGTTCGGCGGCGACCACCACGCCGGAGATGACGAGGTAAGCAGCGATCGACACCAGCGCGACCGCTGCGGCATATTTCTTCACCGGCCGGCGTGACGAGAAATCCGGAAGCAGCGCGAAGACGCCGCGCAGCAAAAGCATGACCGTGCCGGCGACCAGCGCCATGTGCAGCCCGGAAATCGAGATGATGTGGTAGATGCCGGTCCGCCGCATCGCCTCGTTGATATCCTCGGGAATGCCCGCGCGAACGCCGACGATCAGCGCCGCGGCAATCTCGCCTTCGGGTCCGCCGACGGTGCTTCTGATGTGATCGGCAATCGTCTCGCGCGCATTCTCGATCGCCCAGGCGATGCTCGCCTGGGCGGGAGGGTCGCTTGTCGGAATGACTTTCGGATCGCCGAGGAAAAATCCACTGGCGCCGATGCCGGAGAAATAGCTGTCGAAGGAAAAATCATAACTTTCGGGGCGAACCGGTCCCGTCGGCGGCAGGAGCCGTGCATAGCCCGTCACCAGCGATCCAGCCTTGACGTTGGGCGGAATCCCGCGCGCCGAGAGCCTGACGCGATCCGGCGCGTAGCGCAGTTTTGGCTGCGCGGTCGAGACGAGGTCGATGGTCAGCCGCACCCGGCCATTGGCCATCTCCTCGGCGACGACAACGCGACCCGTCAGCCGCGTCTGTATCTCGGAGCCGAGCATCGGCGTTGCGGCCCGCCATGTCTCGACCTTCGCGGCGACAAAGCCCAGCGCGCAAAACAGCGCCGCCATGAAGATAAGATGCGTCTTCGGCCAAGAGCGGGAAACCGCCGCGCAGACGGCCATCAGCGCCACCGCCGCCAGCGGCCGGTAGAGATCCGGCTCGCTGTTCAAGGAGAAATAGAGGATCACGCCAGCGGCAAGGAACACCGGCACCAGCAGGAAACCAATGCCGCGGTCGAGTTCGGTGGTGGCGGCTTCGGCGACGCTTCGGCGAAGCGCGGAAAAAGAGGTACGGCGGAACTGGCTGCGGATCCGATCGATAGTCGCCGGCTGAAGCGGCTGCAGCGAGGCATCACCGCCCGGTGGCAAGATCTCCGCAGCCGGGCGCGGCGCCGGAACCGAAATCGGCGTCGCTTCGGCAGGCGCGGTGCCGGCAAACAGCAGGCGCTCGCTGACGCCCGCCGTCGTCCCCTCGCCCTGCTCCGCACCCCGGCCACGTCCAGCCATCGGGTCTGCCCCTTGCGCCCCAGACCTCCTATGCTACATGAACGCCGACCGCGCGAAAGTCCGCGCAATCACGCCTGCTTCAGTGCCACTCTGAGAGTTCCATGTCCGACAAGGTCGTCACCCGTTTTGCCCCCTCGCCCACCGGCTACCTGCATATCGGCGGCGCGCGCACGGCGCTGTTCAATTGGCTCTACGCCAAGCACACGGGCGGCACGATGCTGCTGCGCATCGAGGACACCGATCGCGAGCGCTCTACCGAGGCGGCGACGGCCGCCATCCTTGACGGGCTGACTTGGCTCGGTCTCTCATGGGACGGCGAGGCCGTATCGCAGTTCGAGCGCGCGCCGCGCCACCGCGAGGTGGCCGAAGAGCTCGTGCGCCTGGGCAAGGCCTATTACAGCTACGAGACGCCTGCCGAGTTGGAGGCGATGCGCGAGGCAGCGCGAGCCATGGGCCTGCCGCCGCGCTACAACGGGCAGTGGCGCGACCGCGACCCGTCCGAGGCGCCTCCCGGCGTCAAGGGCGCCATCCGCATCAAGGCGCCGACCGAGGGCGAGACCGTCGTGCGCGACCGCGTGCAGGGCGAGGTGCGCTTCCCGAATAAGGACCTCGACGACTTCATCATCCTGCGCTCGGACGGCAACCCGACCTACATGCATGCCGTCGTCGTCGACGACCACGACATGGGCGTCACGCACATCATCCGCGGCGACGACCATCTGACCAACGCCGCGCGCCAGACCGTCATCTACAACGCCATGGGCTGGGCGGTGCCGTCGATGTCGCACATCCCGCTGATTCATGGCGCCGACGGCGCCAAGCTGTCGAAGCGCCATGGCGCGCTCGGCGTCGAGGCCTATCGCGCCATGGGCTACCTGCCTGAGGCCCTGCTCAACTATCTGGCCAGGCTCGGCTGGAGCCATGGCGACGACGAGGTCATGTCGATCGAGGACATGATAGCTTGGTTCGACATCGGCGACGTCAACAAGGGCGCCGCCCGCTTCGATTTCGCCAAGCTCGAGGCGCTGAACGGCGTCCATATGCGCAAGATGGACGACAAGGCTCTCTTCGACATCTTCGTCGCCACCCTGCCCTATCTCGAGGGCGGACTGGCGCTCGCGGCAAAGCTCGACGACAGGCGCAAGGCGCAGCTGCTTGCCGCCATGCCCGGCCTCAAGGAGCGTGCAAAGACGTTGGTCGAACTCGTCGATGGAGCCGCCTTCCTCTTCGCGGATCGGCCGCTGCAGCTCGACGAGAAGGCGGCCGGGTTGCTTGGCGGCGACGCGCGCGCCATTCTGCGCGGCGCCCATGCCGCGCTCGCGGCGGTCGCCGGCGAATGGAACGCCGCAGCCGCGGAAGCCGCTATTCGCAACTTTGCGCAGACCGGCGGTCACAAGCTCGGCGCCGTGGCCCAACCGCTGAGAGCCGCGCTCACCGGTCGAAGCACATCGCCCGGCGTGTTCGACGTGCTTGCCGTGCTGGGACGCGACGAAAGTCTAGCGCGGATTGGAGATCAAATCGATTAGGAGCGAACTGGCCCAAGAAGATTGGCATTGAAAGGTGTGTTTCGCAGTGCAACATTAGGCCTTGGCCCAATCTGGCACGCACCCCTTAAAATGCGGTGGCAAGTTCGCGCATTCCGGTGATTTCGACGTGTCGTTTGCAGGAATTGCCTTGCCGGCATGAGGAAACAAAAGGAGTTTGCAATGAGCGAAGCTGCGACAAAACTGGAACCGGGCGGCAAGGCGCATGAGTCGACCGCCAGGCTCGAACTCGCCGGCAAGACCCACGAATTCAAGGTGCGAAGCGGCTCGACCGGGCCTGACGTCATCGACATCGGCGCTCTCTACAGCACCACCGGCGCCTTCACCTACGATCCCGGCTTCACCTCGACGGCGAGCTGCGAGTCGGCAATCACCTTCATCGACGGCGATGCCGGCATCCTCTTGCATCGCGGCTATCCGATCGACCAGCTTGCCGAGCACGGCGACTTCCTCGAGGTCTGCTACCTCCTGCTCTACGGCGAGCTGCCGACCAAGGCGCAGAAGGACGACTTCGACTACCGCGTGACGCGCCACACCATGGTGCATGAGCAGATGTCGCGCTTCTTCACCGGCTTCCGGCGCGACGCGCATCCGATGGCAGTCATGTGCGGCGTGGTCGGCGCCCTGTCGGCCTTCTATCACGACTCGACCGACATCTCCGATCCCTACCAGCGCATGGTCGCCTCGATGCGGCTGATCGCCAAGATGCCGACCATCGCGGCGATGGCCTATAAATACCACATCGGCCAGCCCTTCATTTATCCGAAGAACGAGCTGAACTTCGCCGCAAACTTCCTGCATATGTGTTTTGCGGTGCCCTGCGAGGAGTACAAGATCAATCCGGTGCTGGCCCGCGCGATGGAGCGCATCTTCATCCTGCACGCCGACCACGAGCAGAACGCCTCGACCTCGACGGTGCGCCTTGCCGGTTCTTCGGGCGCCAACCCGTTCGCCTGCATCGCCGCCGGCATCGCCTGCCTCTGGGGGCCGGCGCATGGCGGCGCCAACGAAGCGGCCCTCAACATGCTGGGCGAGATCGGCCATGTCGACCACATCCCGGAATTCATCGCCCGCGCCAAGGACAAGAACGATCCGTTCCGCCTGATGGGCTTCGGCCACCGCGTCTACAAGAACTACGATCCGCGCGCGAAGATCATGCAGAAGACCGCGCATGAGGTATTGGGCGAGCTCGGCATCAAGGACGATCCGCTGCTCGACATCGCGATGGAGCTGGAAAAGATCGCGCTGACCGACGAGTACTTCATCGAAAAGAAGCTCTATCCCAACGTCGACTTCTATTCGGGCATCACGCTGAAGGCGCTGGGCTTCCCCACCACCATGTTCACCGTGCTGTTCGCCGTCGCCCGCACCGTCGGCTGGATCGCGCAGTGGAAGGAGATGATCGAAGATCCGCATCAGAAGATCGGCCGCCCGCGCCAGCTCTACACCGGCGCCACGGAACGCGACTACGTGCCGATCGCGAAGAGGTGAGCGAGTAGCGAATGGGGAATAGCGAATAGGGAAAGAAGACCGGGGCGCCGGGCGGCATCCCAACCCCTACTCGCTATTCGCTACTCCCTATTCGCTTTCTTGATGCACCCCAGCACCACCTCGGCAGCGATCTCACCGGAAGGCCTCTCGGTTGCCATGCGCCTTACGATCTCGGCGAAGCCCGCCTTCTGCCAGGCGCGCATGCCGGTATCGGCAAACAGCGCTTCCAACTGACGCGCCAGGTTCTCCGGCCGGACATATTGATTGTAGAATTCCGGGATCAGCGTCCGGTCCGAAATCAGGTTGGGCAGCAGCGCCGACCAGGTGGTCACCAGATATCGGGAAATGAGACGCGCGATCGGATCGAGCTTGTAGCTGGAGACCATCGGAACGCCGCAAAGCGCCAGTTCCAGCGAAACGGTTCCGGACGCGATCAGAGCCGCATCGGCCTTGCCGAAGGCCTGCCATTTCCGCTCCGGATCGGTGATGATCTCAGGCTTCTCGTCCCAGCTTGCGACCGACGTTTTCACCAGATCGGCGACATGCGGCACCGTCGGCAGCAGCAGGCGCAACCGATGGCCGCGCTGGCGCAGGACCGACATGGCCTTGCCGAACGGTTCGATCAGCCGGCGCACCTCGCCGCGGCGCGAGCCAGGCAGCACGAGCAGTGTCTTGACGCGATCCTCCGGCAGGTCGCGCGGCAAGCTCTGCGCCTTGGCGGCGCCAAGCACCCCGGGGTCCTGCGTCAGCCGGTGGCCGACATAAGTGCCGGGCGGCCCGCCGAGGCGGGCAAGCGCCTTCACCTCGAAAGGCAAGATGCAGAGGATGTGGTCGACATAGGGCTTCATCGCCACCGCCCTGCCCGGCCGCCATGCCCACACGCTCGGGCAGACATAGTGGACGATCGGGATGTCGGGCGCGGCGGCACGCACCTTTTTGGCGACCCGCAGCGAAAAGTCGGGGCTGTCGATGGTGATCAGGCAGTCCGGCCGTTCCGCCGCGATGATGGCGGCCGTCTGGCTGATCCGGCGCATCAGCCGCGGCAGGTCGCGCAAGACGGCGCTGAAGCCCATCAGCGCGATCTCGCTGCCGTCGAAGAGCGGTGTCAGCCCCAGTCCCTGCAGGTGCCGCCCGCCAATGCCGACAAGCTGGATCTTGCGGCCGGTCGTCTTCTCAAGCGCGCGCACGATGTCCGCGCCAAGCAGGTCGCCCGACTCCTCGCCGGCGACGATGGCGACCTTGAGCGGTTTCTCACCGGCCATCGGCCCGCTCCTTTGCGGCAAGACCGACGATGAACAGGCCAAGCGCATTGGCTCGCGATAATGTCTCGGGACCTTCGAGAATGAGCGAGCGGCCCGCCTCGACGGCAATGCCGGCCAGGCCGGCGGCATGTGCGGCCTCGACCGTCTGCGGGCCTATCGAAGGCAAGTCGGCGCGCAACTCCTGACCTGGCTTGGCGCATTTGACGAGAACGCCGCGCGTCTTTCCGGCGAGCCTGCCATGCCCGCGCAATTCCCGCGTCCGCTCGAGCAGGCCCTTGGTGCCTTCGATGCCTTCCAGCGCGATCACCCTTCCTCCGACCGCAATCGCCGCCTGGCCGACGTCGAGCGCACCGATCGCCTTGGCCGCCGCACGGCCCGCCTCGATATCGCGCCAATCCGATTGCTTTGGTCCGGCGGCCGTCAGCGTGCCTTCTGCGGCGGTCAGTTCGGGGACGACCTCATGCGCGCCGACCACCTTGATGCCGCGCTTTTCGAGGCCCCGTGTCAGAACCTTCAGAAGTCCGTCATCGCCGCGCGCCAGCGCGACGATCACCGACGGTACGATCGCCAGCAATCCGAGGCTGGGGCGCATGTTGCCTAGCCTTGGCCTGCGCTTGATCTCGCCGGCGAGGACCAGATGGGTGACGCGATGGCGTTTCAGCGTCGACACCAGGGAACCGATCTGCTCGAGAGCCATGGTAACGTGCTCGTATCGGCCAAGCTGCTGCTTGCGGTCGGCCTCGCCTTCCATCAACAGAATGAAGGGCGAATAGCCGTGAGCTGCGAGACCGTCGGCGACTTCCACAGGCAGGCTGCCGCCGCCGGCAATGATGCCGACCCTGGAGCCCGGCGCGAGTGCAAGCCTTGTGTCGGTGGGCTCAGCCCTCGTCATCGCCGTCGTCATCGTCGCCACCCTTGAGCGGCGGGACGGCATAATGCCGCTTGCCGCGGCTGGTGACGAAATCAATAATTTTCATGGCCGTTGGCGACGCGGCGAATTCCACCTTGGCGATTTCCACATTCTCGCCAACGGTCCGGGAGCGGTCGAAAATCGTCCTGTAAGCCTTGCGCAGCAGGTAGATTTCCGCGCGCGGCAGACCGGAACGCTTCAGCCCGATGATGTTGAGGCCGCGCAGCTTGGCGCGATTGCCGACGGCGATCGCATAAGGGATGACGTCGCCGACGACGGCCGAGCAGCCGCCGATGAAGGCGTTGTCACCGACGCGGACAAACTGATGAACCGCAGTGAGGCCACCGATATAGACGTTGTCGCCGATCTCGCAGTGTCCGCCGAGCGTTGCCCCGTTGGCAAAAGTGGCGTTCTTGCCGACGACGCAATCGTGGGCGATGTGGGCGTAGGCAAGGAAATTGCCGTTGTCGCCCACGATCGTCTCACCACGGCTGGAATCCGTGCCGAGATGCATGGTGACGCCCTCGCGGATCGTGCAGCTCTCGCCGATGACCAGCGTGGTGCGGCCGCCCTTATGCTTGGTGTTCTGCGGCGGGCCACCCAGTATCGCCATCGGGTAGATCTTGGTCGCGGCACCGATGGTGGTCGCGCCCATCACCGAGACGTGGCTGACCAGCTCGACCCGGTCGCCGATCACCGCGTCGGCGCTCACATGGCAGAACGGCCCGATGCGGACGCCTTCGCCGAGCTGGGCGCCGTCTTCGACGACCGCGGAAGGATGGATTGATGTCTGAATTTTCATAAGCATTTTGAACCGTCAGCCGGCAACCATGGCCGAAATCTCGGCCTCCGCCGCCTTCGCTCCGTCCACCATGGCTTCGCAAGCGAATTTGAGCAGGTTGCCGCGCATCTTGATTTTCTTGACGTGGATCTTCAACTGGTCGCCTGGACCGACCGGCTTGCGGAATTTCGCGTTGTCGATTGTCAGGAAATAAACCAGCGACGGCTTTTCCGTGTTGAGGCTGCGGATGCAGATCGCGCCGGCCGTCTGAGCCATGGCCTCGATGATCAGCACACCAGGCATCACCGGATGTTCCGGGAAATGGCCCTGGAAATGCGGCTCGTTGATGGTCACGTTCTTGATGCCGACGGCCGAGTCGTTGCCGTCGATATCGACGATGCGGTCGATCATCAGGAACGGATAGCGGTGCGGCAGGAGCTTCATGAGCCCCATTATGTCAACCGCTTCGAGTGTCGTCGCCACCATGTCAGCCATTTCCGTCGCCCTGCTTGCGCGTCCTGGCCAGTCTGCGCAGCATCGCGATCTCGCGCATCGCTTCCGCCATCGGCTGCGCCGGATAGCCTCCCCAGACCTCGCCCGCCGGCACGTTGCTCATGAATCCACTTCTCGCAGCAAGCTTGGCTCCCGGGCCAATGGTCAGATGATCGGCGAGGCCGACACCGCCACCCATGGTGACGTTGTCACCGACGACGACGGAACCGGAAATACCCGAAAGCCCGGCTATAATGCAATTGCGGCCGATGCGAACGTTGTGGGCGATCTGCACCAGATTGTCGATCTTGGTGCCCTGTCCGATGACCGTGTCGGACATCGCGCCGCGATCGACGGTCGAGTTGGAGCCGATCTCGACGTCGTCCTGGATGATGACGCGGCCGATCTGCGGCACGCGCTCAGGTCCCTTGGCGCCGGCCACGAAGCCGAAGCCGTCCTGGCCGATCCTTGCGCCGCCATGAATGATGACGCGGTTGCCGATCAGCGCATATTGGATGCTGGCGCCCGGGCCGACGTAACCATCGCGGCCTATCTTGCAGGAGCGGCCGATGACGGCATGCGGCGCAATGACCGTGCCGGCGCCTATGGAAGCACCGGGACCGATCACCGCGCCTGCCTCCACGATCGCTCCGGTCTCGACATGCGCGGACGGATCGATATGCGCCACCGGCGAAACGCCGGTTTCGCCGGTCATCGGCCCTGGAGTCGAGGCTTGCGGAAAGAGCAGCCGCCCGACCATCGCGAAGGCCTGCTGCGGGCGCGGATGCACCAGCACCGCGATCCCCTGCGGGGCTCTGGTGGCAAAGTCCGCGGGGCACAGCACCGCTGCCGCCTTGAGCGACTGCATCAAAGCGAAGTTGCGTTTGCCGTCGACGAAGACGAGCGCACCATCACCGCCCTCATTGGCGGGCGCCAACGCTTCGATAGCGACATCGGCCTGCGAGGCATCAATGAGATTGGCGCCGGTCAGATTCGCGACCTCGCCAGCCGTATACCGGCGTGAAGGCGCGAAGAACACCGGATCGGTCATTCCACAAACATTATCCAGCTAGGTCGGATCAGTCTATTCCGGGCCGCCAGACGGCCCGGAAACATCGTAACCCGCGGATTAGAAACGAGTTGCAATACCGAAGTTGAATTCCTGCACGTCGTCGCCAGGCTGCTTCTCGACCGGGATCGCATAGTCGATGCGGATCGGGCCGAACGGCGAAGCCCACATCAGGCCGACACCGACCGAAGCGCGCAGATGCATGTCAGCCGAGCCTGCCTTTACCAGGCTCGGATCGAGCTTGCTGCCGTAAAGCGTTGCCGCGTCGGCGAACACCGCGCCGCGCAGGCCGAAGCTCTCCGGAATGACCGGCAGCGGGAACTGGGCTTCCGCCGAGGCATTGAAATAGGTCGTACCGCCGAGATGATCGCCGCTGGTGTCGCTGGCGATCGGGCCGATGCCGCCATAGGCGAAACCGCGGATCATGCGGTCGTTGCTCTGGAAGTGGTCGAAGATGCGCAGGTCGCCATTGCCGTAGCCCGCAACATAACCGGCGCCACCCGACACCAGGCCGACCAGGTCGAGCTGCTCGGACAAGGTCTGATAGACACTCGCGCGCCCGGTCAGCTTCACCCACTTGGCGTCGCCGCCCAGACCGGCGACCTCGGTCGTGCCGGTGATGTAGAGACCCTCATGCGGGTTCTTCATGTCGTCGATGGTGTTGTAGACCAGCCCAAGGCTGACCGAAGATTTGACCCATGGGCTCTCTTGGATACCATCAAGGATCGCCGGCGACACGACGCAGGGCGCGTCAGGTACCCCGTCCCCGTTCGGATCGCAGCCGTCGGACAGCGAATACTTCTCTTGCGCAATGTTATACGCCAGCTGCGTCGAGATGCTGTCGGTGATCGGCAGGCCGAAGCGAATGGTTGCCCCGGTCGTGTCCGTATCGTAGTGATCGTACTCACGCGTCGACTTGTAGATATCGAAGCCCGCCGCGATGCGCCGGCCGAGGAAATACGGCTCCGTGAAGGAGAGGGCGTAGTCGCGCGAATGCCTGCCGCCGCCGGCCGACAGCTTGATGTATTGGCCGCGGCCGAGGAAGTTGCGCTCGGTGATCGAACCTTCGATGGATGGGCCAGGCGTATCGCCACCCGTCGAATAGCCGGCGCCGATCGAGAACTCGCCGGTC
The DNA here is from genome assembly GCF_029674625.1 of Mesorhizobium sp. WSM4906. Classification (NCBI taxonomy): domain Bacteria; kingdom Pseudomonadati; phylum Pseudomonadota; class Alphaproteobacteria; order Hyphomicrobiales; family Phyllobacteriaceae; genus Mesorhizobium; species Mesorhizobium sp. WSM4906. Next base: position 4,261,567 of record NZ_CP121355.1, on the reverse strand, counting down.
GACTTCTCGACCACGTCGACGACCAGGACAACCTGGTCGGGCGCCGACCCAGGAACAGTCGAGATATCGACTTTCTCAAAATAATCCAGCGCTTCCAGCCGCTTCTTCGCGCGCTGAATGAGAACCTGGTTGAAGGCGTCGCCTTCGCTGACGTCGAATTCGCGGCGGATGACATAGTCGCGCGTGCGGTCGTTGCCGCGGATTTCGATGCGCTCGATATAGGCCTTGGTGCCCTGGTCGATGGTATAGACGACCGAGATCGTATGGTTCTCGAAATTGCGGTCGCCGCGCGGCGTCACCTGGGCAAAGGCATAGCCCGAACCGGCGACCTTTTCGGTCAGCGCGACGATCGAGTCCTCGACGTCCTTGGCGTTGTAGACGTCGCCCTTATGGGTCTCGACCACCGATTCGAGCGACTTGGAGTCGACCTCGGGGATCGTGCTCTCGACGCTGATGTCGCCAAAGGTGTAGCGCTCGCCTTCCTGCACGGTGATCGTGACCGTGTATTTGTTGGTGGCCTCATCCAACTCGCCGACGGCCGAGACGACCTGGAAGTCGGCATAGCCGTGATTGTAGTAGAAGCGGCGCAGCAATTCCTGGTCGGCGCGCAGCTTGTCCTCGTCATAGACGTCGTCGCGCAGCACGAAGGACAGCCAGGTCGAACGCTTGGTGTTGATGACGTCCGACAGGCGGCGGCTGGAAAAGGCGCTGTTGCCGACAAAGTTGATGGCCGCGATCTGCGTGCGTGCGCCTTCGTTGATGTTGAAGACCACGTTCACGCGATTGTCGCCGAGGTCCATGATCTGGGTGGTCACGGCGGCGTCGTCGCGGCCGATGCGCCGATAAGCGGCCTTGACCGCCTCGACGTCTGCATCGAGCGCCTGCTGCGAGAAGGTCGCGCGCGGCTTCAACTGGATGGCCACCTGAAGGGCATTGTCCTTGAGCTTCTTGTTGCCCTGGAACAGGACCTGGTTGACGACCTTGTATTCGGAAACCTTGACGACCAGGGTCGAGCCGACCTGATTGATCTGGACGTCCGAGAACAGCCCGGTGCCGAACAGAGCCTTCACGGCGCTATCGATGTCGGCGCTCGAAAAGGCCTTGCCGGGCTTGATCGAAATGTAATTGCGGATGGTTTCGGCATCGACACGCTGGTTGCCGCTGACCTCGACCCTGCTGACGACCGCGGCTTCTGCTACCGATGTGGCAACGAACTGCACTGCGAGCGCGCCTGGCAAAACCAGGGCGGCGGACAAAGCCGCCGCGGACGCGGCGCTCAGAAACTTGGATGCTGCCTTCATCGGGCTTTTGTACCTTTTTCTCGTAGTCCCCACGGCGAGAAAACCGGACGTGCGGTATTTTCCCTTACCGTATTAACCGGATTTCCCCTACACGCAAGGCTCCCGGTTAATTTGTATTTACTTAACCCTGTTGCGTGGCTTTCGTGTCACGCATATCCCCACGCATGGTAAACGGCGTCTCAATATGGCCGGGGCCGAAGCCAAATTTCTTCATGATTTCAGCACCCAAACAGATCATTCCAAAAAACGAAGCCCATAAATCCGAGTACCAGAAGGAGACCGGTCCGGTAGGCCATCTCCATCATCCGCTCCGACACGGGCCGTCTTATGACGGCCTCCACGCCGTAGAACAACAGGTGGCCGCCGTCGAGAGGGGGAATCGGCAGAAGATTGAGAATCCCTATCCCGACTGACAGGAATGCAACAAGCTGCACCAGCCACTCGAAGCCGAGTTTGGCCGCCTGACCCGACATTTTTGCGATCTTGATCGGTCCGCCCAGCTGGCACTTGTCCTCGCGCCCGATAACAAACCGCTTCATGAACTGGCCGGTGCGCTCGATCACATGGCCGGTTTCCTCGACAGCCGCCGCCAGCGCGCCCGCGGGCGTGTAGGAGACCAGTCGCGGCTGCCCGAACTCGGCATTGTTGGCGACGCCGATGATCGCGACCTTGACCTTGTTGCCCAGCGCGTCCTGCTGCTCCATCGGCTCCGGCGTCGCCGTGGCGGTGATTTCCTTGCCATCGCGCAGCATGGTGAAAGTGATGGCGTCGCCGGCGCGGCCCGAAACCAGGCGCTGAACGTCGGCAAAGGTTTCCACCTTGCTGCCGTCGACCCTGACGAATCGGTCGCCGGGCTGGATCCCTGCCCGCGCGGCTGGGCTGCCAGCGGTGACTTCGGCCACTGTCGGCTCCATCACCGGACGGCCGTAGAGCGAAAACAGCACCGCAAAGACGGCGATCGTCAGCAGGAAGTTGAACAGCGGCCCGGCAACGACGGTCGCCGCGCGCTTCCAGATCGGCTGGGTGTGAAAGGCGACCTCGCGCTCGGCCTCGGTCAACGATTCGATCTCCTCGGCGCTCGGCTGGCTTGATGTCGCGTTCATGTCGCCGACGAATTTGACGTAGCCGCCAAGCGGTATGGCGCAAAGCTTCCAGCGCGTGCCGTGGCGGTCGTTGAAGCCGAAAAGCTCCGGGCCGAAACCGATGGCAAAAGCCTTCACGCCGATGCCGCACCAGCGACCGATGAGATAGTGGCCCATCTCATGCACGAACACCACGACGGTGAGCACGAACAGGAACGGCACAAGGGTGCCGAGGACAAACCCTTGGGTGCTGAAGACGGCGTGAAGAATCTCGTTCAAGTCATGCCCTCAAATTCGCCCGCGAACGCGACACTCCGCCGCGACTGTGACATCAATCCGGGCGAATCCGTGGCGTGCCCGTTTTTCCGCCCTGCGGCGGTGCATTAGAACGGAAACAGCCCCTGCGCCGGATGATCGGCGGTGCCCGCCGAAACCCAGCCGATCAGGTACAGGGCGAAAGCCGCCGCGACAAGCCCATCGACCCTGTCCATGACGCCGCCATGGCCGGGAATGAGATTGCTCGAATCCTTGCAGCCGTGTCGGCGCTTGACCCAGGATTCGAACAGATCGCCGACCTGCGAGACGATCGAGAGCGCCAAGGCGACAAGGCCAAGCATGATGAGATTGCCGGCCCCGGTCGCGATTGCCATCAGCAATCCGGCAACCACGCCGCCCACGGCGCCGCCAAGCGCGCCGCTCTGCGTCTTGCCGGGCGAGATCGACGGCGCGAGTTTTGGCCCGCCGACCGCCCGACCGACGAAATAGGCCGCAATGTCGGTCGCCCAGACCACCGCGAACAGGAAGAGGATGGCGATCAGCCCCGAATGGTTGTCATCGCGCAGATAGGCGAGTGAAAAGCCCGACAACGACGCATAGGCCAGCCCCGATGCCTCCCATTGCGCTGCTCCCCGCAGCCGCGCGGCAGCAGCGGCGATAGCTGTGAGGGCTGCGACCAGAGTGAGCAGCCACAGGGCCGGTGGCCCTGCAATCAGCACTCCGACAAAGACGAGAATCAGCGCTTCCGCCAGGAAGCCGAGCCTCGCGCCGCTCTCGGCGCGCGACATGCGCGTCCATTCGTAGAATATCAGCGCCGCGATAGCCGCGCAGAACAGCCGGAACGGCAGCGCCCCGAGCCACGTGAGCGCAAGTGTGAGCGCCGCCATCACGATGGCCGAGATGACGCGCTGTTGGAGATTGCTCATTGATGCCGGCGCTACAAAGCAACGTCGCGGGCGGCGAGCCCGCCGAAACGGCGCTCGCGGCCGGCAAAGTCCCGCAGGGCGTCCGCCAGATGCTCCCGGCTGAAGTCCGGCCAGTAGCAAGGCAGGAAGACGAGTTCGCTATAGGCGGCCTGCCACAAAAGGAAGTTCGACAGCCGGAGCTCGCCACTGGTGCGGATCACCAGGTCGGGATCGGGAATGCCCTCGGTGTCGAGCGAACCGGCAAAGCTCTCCATCGTGATGGCGTCGCTCGTCATTTCGCCGCGAGCCACTGCATCGGCGAGCTTGCGCGCGGTGCGCACGATCTCGTCGCGGCCGCCATAGTTGAAGGCGATGACCAGTGTCAGCGCCTCGTTGCCGGCGGTCAGCGATTCGGCTTCCTGCAGCAATCCCCTGATGTCTGGTTGCAGCCCTTCCCGGTCGCCGATCACCCTCACCCGCACGCCATTCTGGTGCAGTTCGGCGAGATCGCGGCGGATGAAGAGCTTCAAAAGGCCCATCAGGTCGCTGACCTCGGATTTCGGCCGCGACCAGTTTTCGGAGGAGAAGGCGTAGACCGTCAGGTAGGAGATGCCGAGCTCGGGCGCGGCGCGCACCGTCTTGCGCAAGGCCTCGACGCCGGCGCGGTGGCCGGCAAGCCTCGGCATGCCGCGCGCCTTGGCCCAGCGTCCATTTCCGTCCATGATGATCGCGACATGCGCGGGCGTTGCCATGGTCTCGCTTTCGAGCCGGTGAGAAACCGACCCTAAACCTGCATGATTTCAGCTTCCTTATCGGAAAGCAGGTGATCGATGGTGCTGATCATCTCGTCGGTCAGCTTCTGTACCTGGTCGGACCGCTTGCGATGATCGTCCTCGCTGATCGTGCCGTCCTTTTCCGCCTTCTTTAGGAAATCCATGCCGTCGCGGCGGACATGGCGCACCGCGACGCGGGCGTTCTCGGCATAGCCGTGCGAGATCTTGACCAGTTCCTTGCGGCGCTGCTCGTTGAGTTCGGGCAGCGGAATCCGGAGATTGGTGCCGTCGACGATCGGGTTGAAGCCGAGATTGGCCTCGCGGATGGCGCGGTCGACGGCGCTGACCATCGACTTGTCCCAGACCGAGACCGAAATCATGCGCGGCTCCGGCACCGTCACATTGGCCACCTGGTTGATCGGCATCGTCGTGCCGTAGGCCTGGACCTGGACGGCGTCGAGCAGGTTGCTGGAGGCGCGGCCGGTGCGCAGCGAAGCAAGATCATGCTTGAAGGCCGCGATCGCCCCGTCCATGCGCCGCTTAAGATCGTCATATTCGCCACTCATGATCATCTCCTCGACCCGTTCGCCGGGTTCACTGCTTGTCTTCTAGTCACGTCCGAAACCGGCGATCATTTAGCCGACTCCGGCCCCGGTCAATTGTCCGCGACGATCGTGCAACGGCCGCCGCCCCTCAGAATTTCGCCGAAACCACCCTTTTCGTGGATCGAATAGACGATTATCGGAATGTTGTTTTCGCGCGCAAGTGCAATCGCGGCCGTATCCATGATGGTAAGCCCGCGTTTGATGACCTCGGCATGACTTATGCGGTCGAAGCGTACCGCGTCCGGATCCTTCTTGGGGTCGGCCGAATAGACACCGTCGACCTGGGTGCCCTTGAACAGCGCGTCGGCTCCGATCTCGGCGGCGCGAAGCGCGGCGGCCGAATCGGTGGTGAAGAACGGGTTGCCGGTGCCGCCGGCGAAGATCACCACCTTGCCCTGGTTCATGTAGGCGGTCGCCTGGCGCTGTGAAAAACTCTCGCAGAGCTCGGGCATGGCAATGGCCGAGAGCACCACGGCGTCGACGCCGATCTTGTTCAGCGAGGTGCGCAGCGCCAGCGAGTTGATGACTGTGGCCAACATGCCCATGTGGTCGCCGGTGACGCGGTCGCCGCCCTTGGAGGCGACGGCCACGCCGCGGAAGATGTTGCCGCCGCCGATCACGACACCGACTTCGATGCCAAGTGCCCGCGCCTCGGCAATGTCGGCGGCGATGCGGTCGACGACCGAGACGTCGATGCCGAAATGCTGTTCTCCCATCAGCGCTTCGCCCGAAGCTTTCAGCAAGACACGTCGATAGAGGGGCTTCACCGTCATCTGGTTCCTCGAAAATCTCGGCGCGGGCAAATCTGGAGGCGAAAATTGCCCCGCTTCGCCTGGCGGCGCTGGCATGATGGTTCGACCCGATACACGAAGGGCGCGGCGATGTCACGCCGCGCCCTTGCGCAAAATCCCAGGCTTTTTCGATCAGTTGCTGCTGACGCTGACCGCCTCGCCTTCGATCAGGACCGGTGAAGAATAGCCGGACGGTTTGTCGCCGGTAGTGGCGCCGCCGGTCACCCGCCCCTGGATTTCGGGCCCGAAATAAGAATGCGGGAACGGCGCCGGCATGCCGCTCGCCGAATCCAGCCGCTTGCGAAGCTCAGGCGTAATCGAAAAGCCGAGCGCCGCGAGATTGTCCTGCAATTGGGCAAGCTTCGTCGCGCCGAGGATGACCGTGGCGATACCAGGCTGCGTTGCCGCCCAGTTGAGTGCCACCTGAGCCATGCTGCGGCCGAGTTCGGCAGCCACCTTTTCGAGTTCCGCCACGATCGCCCAATTGCGTTCGGTGAATTTTTGGAAACCCGGATGCGTGGTGTTGCGGAAACCGTCCAGCCGGCCGGAATTGCCGGCCTGTGTCGGGCGATATTTGCCGCTCAGCATCCCACTGGCCAGCGGGCTCCAGACCATGATGCCGGCGCCATGGCGTGTGGCGAAAGGCACGAACTCATGCTCGATGCTGCGCTCGGTCAGCGAATATTCGAGCTGCAGCGCCGAGATCGGTTCATAACCGCGCAATTCGGCGATCGCCTGCGCCCGGCCGGCATACCAGGCCGGCACGTCCGAGAGGCCGATGTGGCGCACCTTGCCCGCGCGAACGAGATCGTCCAGCGTGCGCAGCACTTCCTCGGCCGGCGTCAGCCTGTCCCAGATATGCATGAGATAAAGGTCGATATAGTCGGTTCCGAGCCGCTTCAGCGACGCGTCCACCGCGCGCATGATGTTCTTGCGCCCGTTGCCGCCCGCATTTGGATTGCCGGGGTCTACGTTCATCGAGAATTTGGTCGCGATCACCGCCTTGTCGCGCAAGCCGCGCTCGGCGACGAATTCACCGAGCCAGGTTTCGGCGGTGCCGCCGGTATACAGATCGGCGGTGTCGAAGAAATTGCCGCCGGCCTCGACGTAAGCGTCGAACATGGCGCGGGCGGTTTCCCTGTCAGCGCCCCAGCCCCATTCGGTGCCGAAGGTCATGGTGCCCAGCGCCAGCCGGCTGACGCGCAGGCCGCTGTTGCCGAGTGTGTAATAGGTCATGCTCATGATAGGCTCCAATCGTGTTTGATGTCGGCTTATTGGCCGGGGGTCGCCTTGATCCATGGATTGCCGCGCTCATGCGTCATGCGGAAGGTGAACCCGTCGACCTTCCAGCCGGCGGCCGAGCGGGTCAGGCGATGCTCATACGTACCCCAGACTTCCCAGAGCGGATCGCCATTGCCTTCCATCCTGTTCCAGGCATAGCCGTTGGAAAGGACGGTAGCCTTGTCGCCTTCGATAACGACCTGGTGGTTGGTGCGCAGATGCAGGCTCGTCTTGCTTCCCTTGAGATTCGCCGCCCAGGCGCCGATCAGGTCGTCGGAGGCGATGTTGGCGGCAGGCTGCCCGGAAAGGCTGCTGAAGTCGGCAGCGACACGGTCGGCGAAATAACTGCGCGCAAGCTTCCAATCCTGCGCATCGACGGCGCGGTCGATGGCGTCCGCGATTCGGATGACGGCACGCTCGTCGGCGAGCGCTTGCCAAGCGGTCGGCTCGGTTCCGCCGGCATCGACCGGCGCCAGCGCCAGTCCTGCCGCGAAGGTCACATGTCTCAACGCATTCATGTCTCTTCTCCTTGAGCTATCGGCCCGCCGCCAATGTGTTGACGGCAATGTGGGCCATCGCGCCGGCATCGATAAGATTGCATTGTTCGCAAGGACCATGCGATATCATTCATGAATGGATCGGGATCTGCTCACGCATCTGCCTGTGATTGTCGCCGTGGCGAGGCGGGGCGGCTTCGCGCTGGCCGCGGCCGAGCTTGGCATGAGCCCGTCGGCCGTCAGCCATGCCGTGCGGCTGGTGGAAGAGCGCATCGGCCAGCCGCTGTTCGCGCGCACGACGCGCAGCGTTTCGCTGACCGAAGCCGGCAAGGCGCTGGTGGAGGCGGCGGCCCCTGCCCTTCAGGATATCGCTGAGCGGATGGACCGCATCCGCGGCGTCAAGGGCCGGCCCTCCGGTCTGCTCCGGATCAATGCCTCCAACGTCGCGATCCCCTTGGCGGTGACGCCCGTGGTCGCGGCCATGGCCGAGCGCTATCCTGATGTGACGGTCGAGATCTTCGCCGAGCAGGGCCTTGTAGACATCGTCGGCGAGGGTTTCGACGCCGGCATCAGGCTGGGAGAGATGATCGCGCAGGACATGATCACCGTGCGGCTCACGTCGTCCTTCAAGGCCGTGATCGTCGCTTCGCCCGGCTATATCGGAAAGCACGGCCGGCCGCGCGACGTGGCCGACCTCGCGAAGCACAATTGCATCGGCTACCGGCTCGTACGCTCCGGCGGCCTCTATCGTTGGGATTTGAACGATAACGGCAAGGATGTCGCGGTCGAGACGCGCGGCACGGCTGTCGTCACCGATTCGCTTGCGGCTGTCGATCTTGCGCTTGCCGGTGTCGGGCTCGCCTATGTCTTCGAGCCGCTGGTGCGCGCCGATCTCGCCGCCGGTCGCCTGGTCCAGGTGCTGCCGAAGACGGCGATCGAGGAGCCGGGCCTCTTCCTCTACTTTCCGCGCCGGGCCTCGATGGCGCCGAAGCTCAGGGCCTTTATCGACACCGCTCATGAAATCGGCCGGGCATCCATGCGGACACCCGGCCGAGTTGCCTGAGCTCTTTAGCCTTACTGCTTGCTTCGGGCTATTTCTTGACCGCGGCCGCGACTTCCGCAGCGAAATCGGTCGTTTCCTTCTCGATGCCTTCGCCGAGCGCGAAGCGCAGGTAAGCGCTGATCTTGGCCGGAGCGCCGATCTCCTTCTCGGCATCCTTCAGTGCCTTCTCGACGGTGATGTCGGGATTGAGCACGAAGGCCTGCTTCAGAAGCACGACCTCTTCGTAGAACTTGCGCAGGCGGCCCTCGACCATCTTCTCGATGATCGCTTCCGGCTTGCCGGACTGGCGGGCCTGGTCGGAGAAGATCGCCTTCTCGCGCTCGACAAGCGCCGGGTCGACTTCCTCGGCAGTCAGCGCGACCGGGTTGGTTGCTGCGACATGCATGGCGACCTGGCGACCGAATGCATTGGCGGCATGTTCGTTGCCGGTGGTCTCGATCGCGACCAGCACGCCGAGCTTGCCGAGGCCGTCGGCGACGGCATTGTGGACATAGGTCGCCACTGCGCCATGCGGAACGGTGAGCTTGGCCGAACGGCGGAAGCCCATGTTCTCGCCGATGGTGCCGACCGCATCCTTGATGGTGTCGGTGACCGACTTGTCGGAGCCCGGATACTTGGCTGCGGCCACCGCCTCGGTCGTGCCGTAAGCGAGCCCGACCTTGGCGACGTTGGCGACGATTTCCTGGAAGGCGGCATTGCGCGCGACGAAGTCGGTCTCGGAATTGACTTCGACGATTGCGGCTTCGCGAACGCCGGAATCGACGCCGATCAGGCCCTCCGCCGCAGTGCGGCCGGCCTTCTTGTCGGCCTTGGAGATGCCCTTCTTGCGCAGCCAGTCGACGGCCGCTTCCATGTCGCCGTTGGTTTCGTTCAACGCCGCCTTGCAGTCCATCATGCCCGCGCCGGTCAAGTCGCGGAGTTCTTTGACCTGTGCAGCCGTAATGCTCATTGTCGCCTCTTTGTTTCAAATGCGCCGACGCACCATCGGTACTCGATGATGCGCCCGGCAAAAGCGCTTTAGCGCGCCAACTTATTGGAAAGATGAAGGCCGCAACCGGCCTTCGCTTTTCAAGCTTCCGGAGCCTCGGTGGCCGGGGTGTCGAGCGCCGGCTCGACCGGAGCCTCCGCCGACGCGCCGATATCCATGCCGAGCGCGCCCTGCTGGCGCGCGATGCCGTCGATCGCAGCCTTGGCGATCAGATCGCAATAGAGCTGGATGGCGCGGGCCGCGTCGTCATTGCCGGGGATCGGGAAGTCGATCTTGTCCGGGTCGCAGTTCGAATCGATGATGGCGACGACCGGAATGCCGAGGCGCTTGGCTTCGAGGATGGCGATCGCTTCCTTGTTGGTGTCGATGACGAACATCAGGTCGGGCGTCGAGCCCATGTCCTTGATGCCGCCGAGCGCCTTGTTGAGCTTCTCGCGCTCGCGGTCGAGGTTGAGCCGCTCCTTCTTGGTGAGGCCCTGGGCCTCGCCGGCGAGCGTCTCGTCGAGCTTGCGCAGGCGCTGGATGGAGTTCGAGATCGTCTTCCAGTTGGTCAGCATGCCGCCCAGCCAACGCGAGTTGACATAGTACTGGGCCGAACGCTGCGCGGCGTCGGCGACGATGTCCGAGGCCTGGCGCTTGGTGCCGACGAACAGCACGCGGCCGCCCTTGGCGACGGTGTCGGAAACCTGCTTCAGGGCCTGGTGCAGCAGCGGCACGGTCTGCGACAGGTCGATGATATGGATGTTGTTGCGGGCGCCATAGATATAGGGCGCCATCTTCGGGTTCCAGCGGTGGGTCTGGTGGCCGAAGTGAGCACCAGCTTCCAAAAGCTGGCGCATGCTGAAATCAGGCAGAGCCATTCTTTAGTTCCTTTCCGGTTGGCCTCCACGGACACAGGCATTTCGGACTTATGTCCTGATGCCACCGGAGGTTTCAGCCGGATTTCTCCCGGGCAGACACCAAAGTCCGTGTGTGGAATGAGCGCGCATATAGAGGGGAAGTCCAACAAACGCAAGCCGGGCGTCCGAAAACGCCCACACCTGCGGCGATCCGCCCAAATCTCAGCGTTTTACCTTGCCGTTAGGCACCCGCACGCGGCGGAAGATCGCGACGATCTCCTCGCGGCTGCATTCAACCGCGCCAAGCCGCACGGCGCGGTCGCGCTCGAAGCCGGTGATATCGTAATGCGGCGCCGAAGTCTTCGGCGGCCCCTGATAGGACGAGCGCTTGACGCCGAGCTCGGCGGCGAAGCGGTGGAGTTCATCGGTATCGTCGGCAAGCAGATGACACCACCGATGGCCGGCCCATTTCCAGATCGCCGCATCGACATAGACAGCCATTGAACCTGCTGCACTCCAACCGACAGGGCCGGCCCGTCACAGTCACCCGGGCCAACGTCAAGTCAGCGATGATAGAAGGGATTCGGATAGGAAATGAAGCCGCCGCCGGCTTCGAGCTCGGTCACGGTCCTGGTCACGGCTTCCTGCATACGCGTGCGCAGCACGACGAGCGCCTCGTCGACGGAACCGTCGTAGTCGTGCAACCCCAAGGGCTGGGGCACGCGGATGTGCGCGCAGCGCGGCCCCACGGGCTGCGGGATGAAGCGGTTGATCGTGTCGCGCAACGTGCCTTTGCAATAGTCGTTGCGGATGCGCTTCAGGTGCTCGGCGATTTCTTCCTGCGTGATCGTTCGATCGGCGAAGGCCCAGGAACCGACGCGCTGGATGCGCTGGATCGTTTCCGCCAATTTCCGCACCCGTTTCTGTTCCTCGGTATCGGCCTCGCCCTCGCGCAGCCAGCGACGCGAGCGCCGCAACAGCTCGGCCAGGTCGAGGCCGGGCTCAGCCGCAACGCCGTCGGCAAGCCGCTGGCCGAGCTCCGCCAGCGCCCTTTGCTGGCGGACGGCATAGGAAGCGCCCTGCACTGCCGTCAGGCCAAAGGCCTGTTCGTCGCGGGACAACAGATCCGAATAGATGCGATAGACGCGCTCCGGCAGCGAGCCGTGTGCGGCACCTTCGATTTTCAGGCTTTTCTCGACATAGGCGCATTCCCTGGCGAGCGCCCGCTCGACATTGCCGGTCAAGGCGAGTTTCCAGACCACCGGAGCGACCCAGACCTTGAAATCCGTGTTCGTTTCGCGACCGCGCTGCAGCGCCTCGAGCCCCATCTCCACCGCGCCGGGAAGCAACGGCCCGACATAGTCGCCGTGCCAGCCGACGCGGCCCTCCGGGTGAAGCAGCACGCCATGACCCTTCAACGCCCAGTCGACCGAATGCGCTTTAGCGGCTTCGTTGTTGCCGGGAATCTGAGCGATGAGATTGTTGGCCAACCAGAATTTCTGCATCAGCCGGCCGAGCCCGTTGACCACGCCATGCGTCGCCCAGGATGCCGCAAGCGGGCTGACGCGCGAGACGATCTCCTTGTCGATCATCCAGTCGGTGAAGAATTCCGGATGGTTGGGCGTGAGGAACGTCGCCTGGCCCTCGCCGCAGCAGGTCTGCAGCCTTTGCTGGTCGGCGGCGGGAAAGTCGATGTGGCGGACATTGGCGACACCGCGCAAGCCGGCGAGCCGGTTGAACGGCAACAGGTCGCGGAAACCTGGAACCCCACGCAGCATGACGATGCGATTGACGATCGTCATCATGTTGATCAGCGCCCGATTGGGTCGCGGCGCCACGAACACGTCGATCCTGCCCAAGCCTTCTCCCCCAACTGCCGTCAGGAAAGCTGGGACTGGATTGCGGCGCCTTCAAGTCGGGCCGTTCGGCAGCCTGCTTCGTGGTTAACCCGCGGCTATTTCGAAGCCGGGCAGGGCTTGGTCTGATCGAACAGCGACAGGTTGACCAGTTTGCCGGTCATCGAGAAGTCGCCGTAGTCCATGACGAGATCGCGCGTGATGCCGTTCTCATGCAGCTTGAAGCTGATCCGGTACTCCGGCACTTCCTCGCCGCTTTTGTCGGTGTCGTCGAAATAGGCGATGTCGACAGGCCAGTATTTGTCGGTGGCGAGCTTGGCGAGCGCCGGCGCTTCCGGGTCCGACTTGTCGGCGTCGGTCTTCTTGCCGACGACGACCGTCGTCGTCATCACCTTGTTGGCGTCCTCGGAGCCGTCGAACAGATTGGTCTGGTAGAAGTTCTCGCCCTTCTCGGCCTTGCCGATCAGCTCGACGAGATGCTGGGTGGGGAACTGCGTGGCGGCGAGTTCGAGCGTGTTCTTCTCAGGCTTGTCGATGTCGACCTTGAGGCCCTTCGGCTCCCTTGTCGCCATGCCTTTGACCTCCTTGTCGAGGTTCTGGTCGACGAAGGACTTCGTTACAAAGGAGAAGGTCTTGCCTTCGGCGTCCTCGAACGTCGTCGTCTGCTGGTCGGTCAGCCTGGTGTTGTCGCTGGTCACGATCTGGGTGACGAAACGGAACTTCACCGTATAGCCCTCGCAAGGAGAGCCGTTGAACTCATACACCATGCGGCCGGAAATGCCGGTGATGCCCGAGCGGTCGGACGCCTTGTTGAGGGTAAGGTCGTAGACGGCGCGGTGCGCCTGCAGAGCGGGCACGGCAAAGGCCGGAGCCATCGGGATGACCGTCGACAGCAAGGCGGCGGAAAGGAAAAGGCGCGTCACGCGCATGAAGTGCTCCGATCGTCGCGACCGATGGCAGGCCGCAGGGAAAGATGGTCCAGCTTAAAAAAAGTCATGGCGGAAGCGAGGCAAAAATAGCAATTTCGGCCCGGCCAACGCGGCGCCTTCCAGCAATAGGGAAAACCAATGAGCGAAACAATCGAAAAGCGGCTAAGCGATCTCGGCGTCACTCTTCCGGCCGCCGCGGCCCCCGCCGCAAACTACGTGCCCTACTGCCGGACCGGCAACACGCTCTTCACCGCCGGCCAGCTTCCGCTGAAGGACGGCAAGCTGCAGGCCAGCGGGCTGCTTGGCCGCGACATCGATACTGCCGCCGGCAAGGAAGGCGCGAAATTCTGCGCCATCAACATCCTGGCGCAGGCCAAGGCAGCGCTCGGCGACCTCGGGAAAATCCGCCGGCTGGTCAAGATCACCGTCTTCGTCGCCTCGGCGCCGGATTTCGTCGAGCAGCATCTGGTCGCCAACGGCGCGTCCGATTTCCTGGTCGCAGTCCTCGGCGAGCGCGGCAAGCATGCCCGCTCCGCCGTCGGCACCGCTTCGCTGCCACTCAATGCCGCGGTGGAAATCGAAGCGATTTTCGAAGTCGAGTGAACGAGCCTGACATGACCGACCTTTCCTGGCTGATTGCCCGCCCCGTCGCGCATCGCGGCTTCCACGACATGAACAAGACGCGCTGGGAGAACACGCTGTCGGCCTTCGCGGCGGCGGCCGAGCGCGGCTATGCGATCGAATGCGACGTGCATATCTCGTCTGACGGCGTTCCCGTCATCATCCACGACGGCGATCTGAAACGCCTGACCGGCGAGGGCGGCTTTGTCTGGCAGCGCACCGCGGCCGAACTCACCGCGCTCAAGGTGGGCGGCACGAGGGATCACCTGCCGACATTGCAGGAGGCGCTCGACCTGATCGACGGTCGGGTGCCGCTTGTGGTCGAGCTGAAAGGTGCTCCCGGCCACGACAAAGGATTGGTCGCGAGCGTCGGCAGGCTGCTCAAGCGCTACAAGGGCAAGGTGGCGATCATGTCGTTCGATCATTGGCTGATCCGCGACTTCGCCAAGGATGCGCCGGGCATCCCCGGCGGGCTGACCGCCTACGGCAAGGACAATCAGCTGATCGAGGCGCATTTCGCCATGCTGGCGCACGACATCGCCTTCACGTCCTACGCCGCCGGCGACCTGCCCAACCCGTTCGTCAGCTTCGTGCGCGAAAAGCTCAAAATGCCCGTCATCACCTGGACCGTGCACGACCAGCCGGCGGTCGACCTCACGTTCAGATATGCCGACCAGATGACCTTCGAGGGCTTCGAGCCCGATCTGGTCAAGGTCGCCTAGAGCCGGATGATTTCAGGTCGAACGACGTGAAATCTGATCCGCCCAAACAAACCAAAGAGAGAGCATGATGTCGTCCGAACCGAAGGTCAGCGAAGCAAAAAACCTTTTCGTGCTTTTCGGCATCGTGCTCTGAGGCGGTGCCTGAAACGTGACTTGTAGCTGCACTGATGACGCTTAAATAAGCCCCATGGATCAGGGTGACGACGACGATGGACGGACAACGAATGCGGACTATGCCATCCGCGTCGCGGCGGGCATAGGCGCGTTCACCTGCGAGGAATGGAACGGCTTCGCCGGAACCACACGCGGCGATAATGAAAATGGTTACAACCCGCTCGTTTCATTCGCTTTTCTGAGCGCGCTCGAGGACTCCGGCTGCGCCGTGCGGCGCACCGGCTGGCAGGGCCATCACCTCAGACTCGAGACGGCGCAAGGCAAGCTGCTCGGCGCCGTGCCTTGCTATCTCAAGTCGCACAGTCAGGGCGAATATGTCTTCGATCATGGCTGGTCGGATGCGTTCGAGCGTGCCGGCGGACGCTATTACCCCAAGCTGCAATGCTCGGTGCCGTTCACGCCTGTCACAGGCCCTCGCCTGCTGGTCGGCAAGGAGGAGGACCAGAGCGCGGTGAGGGCCGGACTTGCCGCTGGCCTGAAATTGGTGACCGACAAGCTTGGCGTGTCTTCCGCCCATGTCACCTTCGCGGCGGAGCCCGACATAGCGACGCTGGAGGCGGCAGGGTTCCTGCATCGGACCGATCAGCAGTTCCATTTCTTCAACGAAGGCTTTTCGAGCTATGACGACTTCCTCGCCACGCTTGCCTCGCGCAAGCGCAAGGCGATGAAGAAGGAGCGCCGCGAGGCGCTGGCCGATGGCATCTCGATCGACTGGCTGACCGGCAGGGACATCACCGAACGCGCCTGGGACGATTTCTTCGCCTTCTACATGGATACCGGCGGCCGCAAATGGGGCCGGCCCTATCTCAACCGCCAGTTCTTTTCGCTGATCGGGGAGCGCATGGCCGACGATATCCTCCTGGTGATGGCCAGACGCAATGGCCGCTACATCGCCGGCGCCATCAACTTCATCGGCTCGGACGCGCTCTATGGCCGCAACTGGGGCTGCATCGAGGATCACCCCTTCCTGCATTTCGAGGTTTGCTACCACCAGGCGATCGACTTCGCGATCGAACGCAAGCTGAAAGTGGTGGAGGCAGGCGCGCAAGGCGAGCACAAGCTGGCGCGCGGCTATCAGCCGGTGACCATGCATTCGGCGCACTACATCGCTCATCCCGGCCTGCGCAACGCGGTCGCCGACTATCTGCGCCGCGAGCGGCGCGAAGTGGAGCGGATGGGCGAGTATCTCGAAGAGCACACGCCGTTCCGCAAGGATCTCAAGGAATAGCTCCGCGCGCTACGCCCCGGTTATTGCGGCTTTCTGGCCGCGATCGGGACAAGGAACGAAAAGCAGGCGACCAGGAAGAACACGCCGCCTGCGAGCGCCAATAGATCGCCCGCGCGCCATGCCGCGGCGATGAAGAACAGCGCCGACACGATGAACAAAAGCCAGCCGGCAACGATCCACTTCATGGCTGCTCCATCTTGACGCTACCCTGTCCGGCGACAAACATCGTCGATCATCAAATAGCGAGGCATCATGACCGTCTACGATACGAACAACATTTTCGCAAAAATCCTGCGCGGCGAAATCCCCTCGCACCGCATCTATGAGGACGATGCGGTCGTTGCCTTCATGGACGTGATGCCGCAAGGAGTCGGCCACACGCTGGTGGTGCCGAAGGCTCCGTCACGCAACATCCTCGACGCCGATCCGGCGACGTTCGGGCCGCTGTTTGCCGTTGTGCAGAAAGTGGCGGTGGCCGTGAAAAAGGCTTTCAACGCCGACGGCGTCACCGTGATGCAGTTCAACGAGCCGGCTTCGGGGCAGACCGTCTACCACCTCCATGTCCATGTCATTCCGCGCTTCGATGGCGTGCCGCTGAAGCCGCATTCCGGGCAGATGGAAAAGCCGGAGGTGCTCGCCGAGAACGCCGGCAAGATTCGGGCGGCGCTGGGAGGCTGATCCGGCTCAGCCGGCCCGCGATTGCGCCAGCGTCGGGAAGGCGGTGGGCTCCGGTCCGTCGACGAGCCGCCGCCGGATGGCTTCCGCACACTCAGCCGGGCTCAGCCGCGACGTATCGATCTCCAGATCGTAGATGCCGGGCTTGTGCACCCCTTCCTGCCACAGGCGCACGGGCCGCGGCAGCGGATCCTCGTCCGATCCGGTCACGTAGGTTCGGTCAGCCGCGCCTGCGGCGCGTCTTTGCAGGATCATTTCGATCGGGCAGCGGACGCCAACGAACAGCACCGGCAGGCCCGCGAGGCGCCGGGCGCAGTCGGGAAGGATGTCGAGCGGCCTCGAATAGGCATCGTGGTGGCCGACATCGGTGACGACATTCAGCCCCTGCCGGCTGTGTGCCGCGATGGAGTCATAGAGCGCGGCATAGAAGCCCGGCAGAAAGGCCTCGAGGTCGGGGCGTTCGCCGCCGGGACGCAGGCCGATGCCCGGACGCAGTCGCGGCGGCGTGATCTGCGCATAGGCGTCGACGCCGAGATTGACCCACACGCCATCGAACATCTCCTGGACGGCGCCGGCTATGCTCGACTTTCCGGAGCGCGGCACGCCGTTCAGTATGATGATTTGTCCGGCCGCCAATGCCGATCCCTCTAACGAAAAAAGCCCCGTTGTGAACTGACCCCCGAAGGTTGTGTCCAACTTTCGGGGGTCAGTTCATGCCGGGACTTTTTTGATTTCCAGGCCGATCAGCCCTTGCGAGGCAGCTGCGGGACAAGGCTGCGCTTGCCGCCGTCCTTGCCCTTCGGGTCCGGCTTCTGCGCCACCGCCTTTTTGGCGGCGGGCTTCTTCGCCGCTGCCTTCCTCGTCTTCGGCGCGTCCTCCGGCTCTTCCTTCTTCGGCTTCACCGGGGCTTCGTCGGCGAGCGATTCGAGCTTCAGGCCGGTCTCGCCGGTCTCCTTCTTCTCGACGGTGACGCGCACCGTGCCGCCCTTCTTCAGCTTGCCGAACAGCACCTCGTCGGCCAACGGCTTCTTGATGTGCTCCTGGATGACGCGGCCGAGCGGACGCGCGCCCATGCGCTCGTCATAGCCCTTGTCGGCCAGCCAGGCGATCGCCTCGGGCGACAGGTCGAAGGTGACGCCACGCTCGGAAAGCTGGGCCTCGAGCTGCATGACGAACTTCTGCACCACCTGGTGGATGACCGGCACCGGCAGCGAGCCGAACGGGATGATCGCATCGAGGCGGTTGCGGAACTCCGGCGTGAACAGCCGGTTGATCGCCTCGACGTCGTCGCCCTCGCGCTTCGTCGAGCCGAAGCCGATCGCCGCACGCTGGGCGTCCGACGCGCCCGCATTGGTCGTCATGATCAGGATGACGTTGCGGAAGTCGATCTGCTTGCCGTTGTGATCGGTCAGCTTGCCATGGTCCATCACCTGCAACAGGATGTTGAACAGGTCCGGATGCGCCTTCTCGACCTCGTCGAGCAGGAGCACGCAATGCGGATGCTGGTCGACGCCGTCGGTCAAAAGGCCGCCTTGGTCGAAGCCGACATAGCCGGGAGGCGCGCCGATCAGCCGCGAGACGGTGTGGCGTTCCATATATTCCGACATGTCGAAGCGGATCAGCTCGACGCCGAGCGAGGCGGCAAGCTGCTTGGCCACTTCCGTCTTGCCGACGCCGGTCGGACCCGAGAACAGGTAGGAGCCGATCGGCTTCTCCGGTTCGCGCAGGCCGGCGCGCGCCAGCTTGATCGCCGAAGTCAGCGCGGTGATCGCGGTGTCCTGGCCGTAGACGACGCGCTTCAGCTCGACATCGAGACCCTGCAGCACCTTCTCGTCGTCGGCCGAAACCGTCTTCGGCGGAATGCGCGCCATGGTGGCGATCGTCGCCTCGATTTCCTTGATGCCGATCGTCTTCTTGCGCTTGGCCTCAGGCACCAGCATCTGCGAGGCGCCGGTCTCGTCGATCACGTCGATCGCCTTGTCCGGCAGCTTGCGGTCGTTGATGTAGCGGGCCGAGAGTTCGACCGAGGCCTTGATCGCTTCGCTCGTGTAGCGGACCTTGTGGAACTCCTCGAAATAAGGCTTGAGGCCCTTCATGATCTCGATGGCGTCCTCGATGGTCGGCTCGTTGACGTCGATCTTCTGGAAGCGCCGCACCAAGGCGCGGTCCTTTTCGAAGAACTGGCGGAACTCCTTGTAGGTGGTCGAGCCGATGCAGCGGATGGCGCCGGACGACAGCGCTGGCTTCAACAGGTTCGACGCATCCATGGCGCCGCCCGACGTGGCCCCTGCCCCGATCACGGTGTGTATCTCGTCGATGAACAGCACCGCGCCGGGGTAGTCCTCGAGCTCCTTGACGACCTGCTTCAGCCGCTCCTCGAAGTCGCCGCGATAGCGGGTGCCGGCCAAGAGAGTGCCCATGTCGAGCGCGAAGATGGTGGCGTCCTGCAGCACCTCGGGCACGTCGCCTTCGACGATGCGCTTGGCGAGGCCCTCGGCGATCGCCGTCTTGCCGACGCCCGGGTCGCCGACATAGAGCGGGTTGTTCTTGGAGCGGCGGCACAGCACCTGGATGGTGCGGTTGATCTCGCTCTCGCGACCGATCAGCGGATCGATCTTGCCGGCCTTGGCCTTGTTGTTGAGGTTGATGCAGTAGGCCGTCAGCGCGTCCTGCGGCTTCTTCTTGCCGCCGTCCTCCTGCGGCTCGGCGCCGTTCTGGCCGCCCTGCTCGTCCTCGGCGCCGCGCGGCGTGCGCGACTCCGAAGCGCCCGGGCGCTTGGCGATGCCGTGCGAGATGTAATTGACCGCATCGTAGCGGGTCATCTGCTGCTCCTGCAGGAAATAGGCGGCGTGACTCTCGCGCTCGGCGAAGATGGCGACGAGCACGTTGGCGCCGGACACTTCCTCGCGGCCGGATGACTGCACGTGGATGACGGCGCGCTGGATGACGCGCTGGAACCCGGCGGTCGGCTTGGAATCCTCGTCGTAACCGGTGACGAGGTTGTCGAGCTCGGTGTCGATATAGGTCAGAACGGTATGCTTGAGCTCGTCGAGATCGACGTTGCAGGCGCGCATGACGGCGGCCGCCTCGGTGTCGTCGATCAGCGCGAGCAGCAGGTGTTCGAGCGTTGCATACTCATGGTGTCGTTCGTTGGCGAATGTCAGCGCCTGATGTAGCGCCTTTTCCAGGCCTTGGGAGAAAGCCGGCATGTTACCTCACTTCTTCTCCATCACGCATTGCAGCGGATGCTGATTCTGTCGGGCGAAATCCATGACCTGAGACACTTTGGTCTCGGCCACCTCGAATGTGTAGACCCCGCACTCGCCCACTCCATGATTATGAACATGCAGCATGATGCGTGTGGCGGCCTCGCGGTCCTTCTGGAAAAAACGCTCCAGGACGTGGACCACGAACTCCATCGGAGTGTAGTCGTCGTTGAGGATGAGGACCCTGTAGAGGCTGGGCTTCTTGGTCTTGGTTTTGGTGCGCGTGATGACCGCTGTGCCGCGACCGGGATCGTTTCGGTCGCCGTCACCTTGCATTCGCACCACGTCTGCCGTGGCAGTCAAACCGATCGTCACGTAGTCCTGCCTTTTCGAATCCTCGTGCGAGTTCAACATGTAGGTCTTCGATGGCCGATTTTAAGCCCTTCTGTTTAGCTGACAATATGGCTAGGTGGGCAAACTTCAGCGATTTTCTCAATCGTGAATGCGGCAGGGCTCGGGCGGTTGCAGCCGCGCATGAAAAAACCCGGCCGCGCTTCCGCGACCGGGTCCTTCCTGCGGGCCCGCAGGCCGTGTCATATGCGATCCGACGAAATTACTTCGCCTTGGCGACGACCGATTCGAACGGCTTGTAGGCTTCCTTGGCGAGCTCGGCATAGAGGTTGCCGATCTTGCTGGCCTCGGCCACGAAGCTCTCGTAGCTCTGCTTGGCGTAGTCGGTCTGGATCTCGATGGCCTTCTCGATCGACTTGGCCGAGAACAGCTTCTCGAAGGCGGCGCTGCCGGCCTCGAAGCTCTTCTTGGTGTATTCGCCGGCTTCCGTGGCGATTGCCTGCGCACCCTTGGTGAGCGAGGCAAAGCTCTTCAGCCCGGTGTCGGCAAACTCCTTGCCGTATTTCGTGAAGTCCTCATAGGTCTGGGTCATTTCACTTTCCCTTGGTTGAAACGCCCTTTAGCCCCGGGCGCCCTTGTGCAACGCATCGAATGTATTGTGCACTGCACAAAAAGTCAAGATTCCCTTGAGCCGCAAGGGGCCGAGAGGCGGCAACGGCTAAAATTCGAATAAATAGAGGCTCAAATCGCCGGAAAATGGTGAACGCCGCGGTTACCATAAACGGATTGGTAACGCTGCCCGCGATAGCTTGGCCGGAAGCGGGGCGGGCACTCCCTCAGCCGCCTCCGGGGCAACGAAAATTCAGGGTAAGTAGCGGTGCGTCAGGCGTTGTCGGGCTTCGTCTCGAAATCTTCATTCTCCTTCAAGGCAATCATGGTCGCCGCGCTCGCGGTGACGATTGTCGCCGCCGATGTCGCATCGGCTCTCGCCGCGAAGTCCGCGGCTATCGTCGTCGACGCCAAGACCGGCAAGGTGCTCTATTCGGCCGACGCCAACGGCCGGCGCTATCCGGCCTCGCTCACCAAGATGATGACGCTCTACCTCACCTTCGAGGCGCTGGCGAAGGGCAGGATCAGCAAGAACACGCCAGTGCCGTACTCGGCCCATGCCGCGTCCGAGCCGCCGACCAAGCTCGGCGTGCGCGCCGGCGGCTCGGTTCCGGTCGAGACCGCGATCCTGTCGATGGTGACGAAGTCCGCCAACGACTCGGCCACCGCGCTTGGCGAGTTGCTGGGCGGCAGCGAAGACAATTTCGCCCGCATGATGACGGCCAAGGCGCGCCAGCTCGGCATGAACGGCACCGTCTTCCGCAACGCCAACGGCCTGCCCGATCCCGGTCAGTTCACCACGGCGCACGACATGGCCATGCTCGGCATCGCGCTCCGCGAGCACTTTCCGCAATATTACGGCTATTTCTCGCAGCGCTCGTTCCTTTACGGCCGCCAGCGCATCAACGGCCACAACCGCCTGCTCGGCCGCATCAAGGGCGTCGACGGGATCAAGACCGGTTACACGCGCGCTTCGGGCTACAACCTGGTTTCCTCCGTCGCCGATGGCGATCGCCGCCTCGTCGCCGTGGTGATGGGCGGCGCTTCCGGCCGCAGCCGCGACAACCAGATGGCCTCGCTGATCAACACTTACCTGCCGCGCGCCTCGACCCGCGGCGGCAGCAATCTGATCGCCAAGGCCGGCGGCGACAATCCGATCAAGGCCCTGGCGAAGGTCCTTCTGCCGAAGCATGACGCGCCGACCCCAGACGAAAAACCGGCCGTCGACGACACCGAAGTCGCGTCGGCCGACGACAATGCGGCTGACGACAGCACCCCGATCGCCGAGGAGACCAAGCCGGTGATCCAGGTCAGGAAGGTGAAGACGGTTGCCGTGGCCGCGATGGCTCCGGCCCCCGCGCCTCAAGAAACCGCGTCGCAGACCGAGACCACATCCCAGGCCGTTGCTGCCTACGCCGAGCCGGCTACGGCCCCCGCGCCGTCCGTCGATCCGGTCAAGACCTCGTCGGTGCCTTCTGGATGGGTGGTGCAGGTCGCCTCCTCGCCCACGCAGTCGGGGGCCAAGGCCCTGCTCGACAAGACGAGCAAGCAGGCGCCGAAGGTTCTCGCAGACGCTGAGGGCTTCACGGTCGCGTTCGACAAGGACGGCGTCACCTACTACCGCGCCCGTTTCGGCGGGTTCGGGTCGAAGGACGCCGCCTGGAAGGCCTGCGATGCGCTGAAGCGAAAGAAAATCTCGTGCTACGCCGTCCAGCAATAGGCGGCTTTTGAACCTCCCGGGAAGTTCCGCGTCGAAGGAGACTAGTCGTGATTGGAGAGCAAGACGTCCTTGGCTTCATTGATCCGCGCCGCCAGGACAGACGTGCCGCCGACATCGGCGTTCAGGCGCTGCATCAGGCGGCGGTGCGCCTTGCGGATATCCGCCGCGGCAGCCCCCGCTTCAAGACCAAGGATCTTGTAGGCCTCCTCCTTAGTCATGGCGCCCGCACCTGGCGCAACACCCAGCCCCTCGCCACTGTCCGGCTGCGCGTCCTTGCGCCAGACGGGAAAACGGCCGTCAAGATACGTCTCTAAGAGCTGGCGGCTCTCCGGATCGGACCGCAGCTCGGCATGGAGTTGCTGCAGGTCCGCAATTCCCATCGCGCCAAGCATCTTACCTTCATAGTGGCCGGCGAGAACCAGGCCCTCGAGCTTGCCGCTGTCGTGGTCGAGATCCATTTCGAGAGCCGCGGTGCGCACGGTCGAGCGTTTGGCCGCCACAGGTTTCGCGAGCGGCCGCTTCGATCGCAGCCAGGCATACCAGCCGACCGCCGCAATCAGGAGTAGCCCGCCGATGCCGCTGCGGCCGACCACGAGCATCGCGGTGCCGATCAGCCCCAGCAGCGCAGGTCCAAGCGTTCTGAGATTGTCCGCCATCGTGGCGGCATCGGCGCGCACGAAGATAGTGGCGGCGCCGAAAAGCACCAGCAGCAGGGCCGCCAACGCGATGATCACGCCCATCGGTTTGCATCATCCGGATGATTGCGTCTCTAATCAGGATGGGGCGCAGTCGCCGTGCTTGCAAGTCCCACATTGGACGAGCAGCGAGGCCAGCCGCCAAGTGACAGTGCGGTGCTAAGTTAGAGCAGGCCGAGCTCGGCGAGCTCCAGGCGCAGTTTCGGCGGCATCTCGGCCAATGCCGCCCTGCCCTTGCCGAGATCGGCCGGGGCATCGGGCGGCTTGAGATAACGCCAGCCCTGGAAGGCGCGGCGCGGCTGCCAGTCGGTGCGCACCACTTCGGGGTCGAGGACCAGATGGCAGCGGCCGATGCCGTCGCCGTCAACGAACGGGCGTATCTCGGTGATCAGCTGCCGGCACTGCACGTTGCCCTTGATCACCCAGTAGAGCGAACCGCCGTCGGTGATCTCTTCGCCCCGAGTCGGCACCATGCGCGTGGTGTGCCAGTGCTCGGCCGGCTCGCCGGCGCGGCGCCGCTCGTCAAGGCGAAAAGCGATCCACTCTTCCAAATCCTCGACGCTGTCGCAGCCGACACAGAGCTTGATGAGATTGAGAGACATGCCCGCAATCTAGCGACTGCCACCAAGGCGTTCAACGACGGGCGAGGTTATACACAGGCCTGTAACTGCCAGATCATGAGGCCAGAGCGGCCGTTTCGATCGCTTGGGCAACCCACTCGTTGAGGCTTTTGTTCTCGGCGGCGGCGGCGATAACGGCGGCCTGATGAGTAGCGGGATCGAGCCGAACATTGAAGCGGCCGGAAAATTCCCGAAAAGGCTTGATGCCTTTCTCGCGGCACATTTCGAGGAAAACTTTCAACGACGCCGCGCCCTCGGCGTAGAGTTGTTCGACATTCGCGGCGTAAAAATCCGCGCCGCCGGCCAGACCCAGGAATTCGCCCCTCAGCATTCCCAGCTCCGGGTCGAAAGACACCGATGCCTTGTGGCCGTCGATCTCAATGATGTTCTTCATGGTCTCACTCCATGGCTCTCCAGCCATTTCCTGATGCTGGCAACCGCGCCCTTATCAGTGTCCGGTGTCGGATGAGGCCGATGGAAAACGCGGACCTCACCGAACAGAAACACGCCGACACGCGATCCTTCGCGTTCGCTGACTTCAGCACCCAAAGCCACGAACAAGGCTTCGATATCCGACCATCGAATTGTGCCGCTTACCGGTCGCGAGAAAATCTGCGCAAGCGTTGCCTGATGCTTTCGCTTCATGCGGTTTAGTACCACAATTTGGTATCGTTAAGCAAGAAATGCAAGGGTCGGAAAGCGTAGGGTCTTCAGCACTCGACCACGTTGACAGCCAGCCCGCCGAGGCTGGTTTCCTTGTACTTCTCGTTCATGTCGAGACCGGTCTGGCGCATGGTTTCGATCGCCGCGTCCAGCGGCACGAAATGCGTGCCGTCGCCCTTGATGGCGAGCGAGGCGGCGGTCACCGCCTTGACCGCGCCGAGCGCATTGCGCTCGATGCAGGGCACCTGCACGAGGCCGCCGACCGGATCGCAAGTCATGCCGAGATGATGCTCGAGCGCGATTTCGGCGGCGTTCTCGACCTGCTCCGGCGTGCCGCCCATCACGGCGCAAAGGCCGGCGGCAGCCATTGCCGAGGCAGATCCCACCTCGCCCTGGCAGCCGACCTCGGCGCCGGAAATCGAGGCGTTGGACTTGATGATGCCGCCGACGGCGGCGGCCGTCAGCAGGAAGTCGCGGATGCTCGGCTGGTCGGCTTCGGGATGGAAATGCAGCCAGTAGCGCAGCACCGCCGGCAGCGTGCCGGCGGCGCCGTTGGTCGGCGCGGTCACCACGCGTCCGCCGGCGGCGTTCTCCTCGTTGACAGCCATGGCATAGATCGACAGCCAGTCATTGGCGAGCAAGGGGTTGGGCCGGTTCTGCTGCCACTGCTCCTGCAGCTTGTCGTGCAGCTGGCGCGCACGGCGGCGCACCTTCAATCCGCCCGGCATGACGCCGTCCTGCGACAGGCCTCGATCGATACAGCCCTTCATGGCGCTCCAGATCGCGTCGAGGCCGGCGTCGAGCTCCTCGCGCGACATGTGTTTTTCCTCGTTGGCGCGCTTCATCTCGGCGATCGAAAGCCCGCTCTTGGCGGCCATCTTCAGCATCTCGACGGCGTTCTTGAACGGATACGGCACCTTCTTGCCTTCCGTCGTCACCGAGCCCTTGGCCTTCATGCGCTGCAATTCTTCCTCGGAGACGACGAAGCCGCCGCCGATCGAATAATAGATGCGCTTGAGCAGGAGCCGGGCGGAGGCGTCGTAGGCGTAAAAGGCCATGCCGTTGGCGTGGCCAGTCAGCGGCGTCTTGCGGTCGAGCACCAGGTCCTTGGCCGGGTCGAAGCGATAGGACGGATGCCCAGGCGGCGAAATCCGCTTGTCCGCTCCGATGCGGGCAACGATACCATCAGCCTCATCCGGATCGACCGTCTGAGGCGTCTCGCCGGCAAGGCCGAGGATCACGGCGCGGTCCGAGCCATGGCCGATTCCAGTGTAGGCGAGCGAGCCGTGCAGGCTGGCGCCGATGCGATCGACCTTGACGCCCGCGGGGCGCGGCCAGTCGCCGGCGAGGATCTCGTCCAGGAAGCGGCGCGCGGCCGTCATCGGCCCCATCGTGTGCGAGCTCGATGGACCGATGCCGATCTTGAACAGGTCGAAAACCGAAAGGAACACGCGCCGTTGCCTCCTGGGGCCGCTTGAAAATTACATATAGGAATTCCTGCGATGTTTCCGCTGTTTTGCGTGTCGCGTCGCCGCGTCTGCCGACCTTGTCTGCTCCGGCAGCGACATCCTCCGGCGCTTGCCTCCGCCCGTCGAAGTGCCTGCCGGGCCTGTGGTAGAAGAATGCATGGGCGATTCCATTCATCTTTCCGCCGCCGATGTGGCGGCGCTGGCTTTCTTCCTGGTCGTCTGGGTGCTGCACACGCTGGCCTCGGACGGCAAGCTGATCAGCCGCGTGTCGCTGACGACCGCGATGAACGCCCAGCGCGAGGCCTGGATGCGCAACATGGCCGAGCGCGAGGTGCGCATCGTCGACACCGCCATCATGAGCGGGCTGCAGCAAGGCACCGCCTTCTTTGCGTCCAGCTCGCTGATCGCGCTCGGCGGCTGCTTTGCCCTGCTAGGGGCCTCGGACCGGGTTCTAACCATAATGGCCGACCTGCCGTTGGCCGCCGCATCCTCCCGCGAGGCCTTCCAGACCAAGATGTTCGGCCTGGTGCTGATCCTTGCCTTCGCCTTCTTCAAGTTCGGCTGGGCCTACCGGCTGTTCAACTACTGCTCGATCCTGATCGGCGCCGTGCCGGTTCCGCATGGCGAGGCCTCGCGCAATCCCGCCAGTGACACGGCGGTATGGCGTGCCACCCGCATGAACGTGCTTGCCGGCAAGCATTTCAATTCCGGCCTGCGCGCCGTCTTTTTCTCGATCGGCTATCTCGGCTGGTTCGTCGGTCCGACCGTATTCGTGCTGTCGACGCTGGTGCTGCTTGCTGTGCTGGTGCGCCGGCAGTTCTTCTCGGCCGCGCGCCAAGCAGTGCTCGGTCAGCCGCCCGGCGCCGGGAAGGGCCGATCGATGCGACCCGACAGCCAATAGGCGAAAAGTCCTATCCATTCACGGATCGCCACCGTCGTCGCCTGCAGCGCGTCGGCCGGGTTGTCGCGGTAGAGGCCGATGCCTTCGCGACCTGACGTGCGGTAGTCGACCGGCCAGGGAACGGTCGGAAAACCTGCCTTGTCGAAGAGAGCCTTGGCGCGTGGCATGTGGAAGGCGGACGTCACCAGCAGCCATGTCTCG
Source organism: Mesorhizobium sp. WSM4906 (assembly GCF_029674625.1). Lineage (NCBI taxonomy): Bacteria > Pseudomonadati > Pseudomonadota > Alphaproteobacteria > Hyphomicrobiales > Phyllobacteriaceae > Mesorhizobium > Mesorhizobium sp. WSM4906. The sequence goes on along the minus strand of NZ_CP121355.1, from coordinate 4,234,526 downwards.
CCCGGCTTCGGGTCGACCAGCCTGCGGGTGAAGACCGCATTCTCATAGGTATTGCGCGACTTGTTCTCGAGAACCAGGCGATCGGGCGCGACACCCAACGCGCCAAGCAGGCGCGGTGCGGTATCGGCATCGCCCTCGCCATCGAGGAAAAGCTCGCCATTGCCGCCGGAGACGACCACTTTCGCTTGCGGGAAGCGCCTGGCGAGGATCGCGGTCTCGACCATGCGGTCGCCGCCGCTGTTCAGTTCGTACCCGCCGCGCGCGAGGTTGATGGCGCCCTCGAAGCCGCCGCCGAGCACGACGATGCCGTCGACGCTGGCCGGCAGCGGCGGCTTGGGGAAGCGCTCTTCCAATGGATTGAGCATCATCGCGCCGAGCGACGTCCAGGCCGAAAGGGCGAGAATCAGGAAGGCGAGCACGCTGCCGGTGGCAGCCAGCCGACGGCGGCCCAAGAGCGCCGCCAACAAACCTGCAAGCAGCAGGAAGATCGCCAGGTTCAGCGGCTGGATGAAGAACCAGAGGATCTTGGAAAGATAGTAGAACATCCCTCACCCCGTTTCAGATGAGGGACAACGTTACCACCACTTGTCCGGCTGGAACCTGCCCGCCGCCTGTTCGATGACATGCGCGGTCTGGAACAGCGTTTCCTCATCGAACGGCCGGCCGATGAGCTGCAGACCGAGCGGCAGGCCCTTGCCGTCGAGGCCAGCCGGCACCGAGATGCCTGGCAATCCGGCCATGTTCACCGTCACGGTGAAGATGTCGTTGAGATACATTTTCACCGGATCGGAATTCATGTCCTCGTCGGCAATACCGAAAGCGGCGGACGGCGTCGCCGGCGTCAGGATCACGTCGACGCCGGCGGCAAAGACGGTCTCGAAGTCGCGCTTGATCAGGGTGCGCACCTTCTGCGCCTGCAGGTAGTAGGCGTCGTAATAGCCGGCCGACAGCACATAGGTGCCGATCATGATGCGGCGCTTGACCTCGCGGCCGAAGCCGGCGGCGCGCGTCTTCTCGTACATGTCGACAATGTCCTTGCCGGGAACGCGCAACCCGTAGCGCACGCCGTCATAGCGGGCCAGGTTGGAAGAGGCCTCGGCGGGCGCCACGATGTAATAGGCCGGCAGCGCGTATTTGGTGTGCGGCAAAGAGATGTCGACGATCTCGGCGCCGGCGTCCTTCAGCCAGGCAATCCCCTTCTGCCACAGCGCCTCGATGTCTTCCGGCATGCCGTCGACGCGGTACTCCTTCGGGATGCCGACCTTCATGCCCTTGATCGGCTTGCCGATCACCGCTTCGTAATCCGGCACCGGCCGGTCGACCGACGTCGTGTCCTTCGGATCGGAAGAAGCCATCGACTTCAACAGGATCGCGGCGTCGCGCACGTCGCGGGCGATCGGCCCGGCCTGGTCGAGCGACGAAGCGAAGGCGACCACGCCCCAGCGCGAGCAGCGGCCATAGGTCGGCTTGATGCCGACCGTGCCCGTAAACGCCGCCGGCTGGCGGATCGAGCCGCCGGTGTCGGTCGCGGTGGCGCCGGCGCAGAGGAAGGCTGCGACGGCCGAGGCCGATCCGCCGGAGGAGCCACCCGGAACCAGCTGGGCGTTGTCCAGAGTGCGCTGGGTCTTCGCGCCTCCGGCCGAGACGAAGCCGCCGTCGCCCTGATGCGTCGTCGGCATCACCACCGTGTCGAGGCGCGCGCGCCGCCACGGGTTGATCACCGGGCCGTAATAGGAGGTTTCGTTGGAGGAGCCCATGGCGAACTCGTCCATGTTGAGCTTGCCGAGCATGACGGCGCCGTCGGCCCAGAGATTGGCCGTGACGGTCGATTCATAGCGCGGCTTGAAGCCGTCCAGCACATGGCTGCAGGCCTGGGTGTGGATGCCTTCGGTAGCGAACAGGTCCTTGATGCCGAGCGGAATGCCTTCGAGCGCCCCGCCCTCGCCCCGAGCCAGCTTGGCGTCGGACGCCTTGGCCATGTCGCGCGCCTTGTCGGCGGTTACCGCGATATAGGCATTGAGCAGTGGATTGGCGCGGTCGATCGCCGAAAGATAGGCTTCCGTGATCTCGGTAGCCGAAATCTCCTTGCCGCGCAGCTTGGCGCGGGCCTCGGAAATGGTGAGATGTGTGAGGTCGCTCATCAGGCAAGGCTCTTTTCGTAAAACACCGACCACATGGAGTCGGGATAATCCAGCACCGGGCCGCAACGCGAAAAACCGGCACGTTCATAGACGGTCCAGGCGGCAGGGTGGCGGTCGCCGGTTTCGAGAACCAGGCGCTTCAGCCCTTCCTGCCGTGCCAGCGCCTCGACCTGTTGGACGATTTGCGCGCCGATCTTCTGGCCGCGATGCGATGGCCGCGTATACATGCGCTTGACCTCGCCGGTCGCGTCGCCGTGGCGCTTCAGCGCGCCGCAGGCGACGGCAAGGCCGCCGTCGCGGGCGATGAACACGGTCGTATCTTCGCCGGCCATCTGCTCGACGCTCAGGTGGTAGCAATGTTCCGGCGGCGTCAGTTCGAGCAACGTCGCATTGAGTTCCGCCACCAGCGCGCGCACATCGTCCTGCAAGGGCGTCTCGACGGCGATCTCGATGGCCATCGTGCCCTACTCCACGACCTTGGGAACGAGGAAGAAATTCTCGTCCGTGGCCGGCGCGTTGGCGACGATGTCGGTCGCCTTGCTGCCGTCGGTGACGACGTCCTGGCGCTTCTTCATCTCCATCGGGGTGACCGAGGTCATCGGCTCGACGCCGGAGACATCGACCTCGTTCAGTTGCTCGACGAAGCCGAGGATGGCGTTCAGTTCGCCGGTCATGCGTTCGGCATCCTCCTCGCTCACCGCAATGCGGGCAAGGTGCGCGACGCGCTTAACGGTCTGAAGATCAACGGACATGTTTGTTGCCTCGGGAAAACCAGTGCGGGCTATAGCGGCGCGACGCTTGCGGCGCAACATCGATCATGCCGGGCGGACCGCATACGGATGCTTCGGGCGCCGCCAAAGGCAGCGCAACAGGGCGAAGCGTCTAGATCGTGATCGCTTTGCCTTTCTCCGGCAGCGCCACCTTGACGCCGGATCCTTCCATGCCGGCCACGAATTTGTCGGCGGTCTGGTCGATGATCGGGAACGTGCCGAAATGGCAGGGGACGACCGTGTCGAAGCTGAAAAAGCGGCGGCAGGCAAGGGCCGCCACGGCGCCGCCCATGGTGAAGCGGTCGCCTATGGGCACGATGCCGATCTTCGGCTCATGCAACTCGTTGATCAGCCCCATGTCGGAGAAGATGTCGGTGTCGCCCATGTGATAGAGCGTCTTCTCCTCCGGGAAATGCAGCACCAGCCCGCCCGGATTGCCGAGATAGGTGTTGGTGCCGCCCTGCCCGCCGAAGGAGGAGGAGTGCAGCGCCTGGACGAAGGTGGTGGTGAAGGGACCGCAATCGACGGTGCCGCCGATATTGCCGGGGTTGATCTTCTTGTCGCTGACGCCCTGGCCGACGAGATACATGCAGACCTCGAAATTGGCGACCAGCATGGCGCCACTCTTGTTCAGCACCTCGATCGAACCGCTGACATGGTCGTTGTGGCCATGGGTGAGGAGAACATGCGTCACACCTTCTGCCGGGCCTTCCCAGCCGCCCGTCCACGAAGGATTGCCGACCAGATAGGGGTCGATGAGGATGGTGGCGTCCTTTGTCTCGATGCGGAATGCCGAATGGCCATACCAGGTGAGTTTCATGAATGCGTTCCTCGATTTTCCCGTTATCAAAGGATAGAACGCCGGCGGCAAATTGAAAGTCCAGCGGCCTGTCAAAAAGCCGCGCAGCGAAAGATCATGGAGGGCTGTTGAGCATCATCGGCATCGAGGAATTGCCGGCAAGGCTCGTGGGCGGCCGCACGCTCGCCGGCCTCGATCTCGGCGACAAGACGATCGGCCTGGCGGTGTCGGACCGCGGCCTGTCCTTTGCCCATCCGCGCCCGGTCATCCTGCGCAAGAAGTTCTCGATCGATGCCGCCCAGTTGCTGGCCCAGCTCGAGAAGGACAATGTCGGGGCGATCGTGCTCGGCCTTCCCGTCAACATGGACGGATCGGAAGGGCCGCGCGCGCAAAAGTCCCGCGCTTTCGCGCGCAACATGGCGCCCCTGTCCGACCTGCCCTTTGTGTTGTGGGACGAACGGCTTTCGACAGTCGCCGCGGAGCGGACGCTGATCGAGATGGATTTTTCGCGCAAGAAGCGCGCCGGCAAGATCGATTCGGCCGCGGCGGCCTTTATTCTGCAGGGAGCGTTGGACCGGCTTCAGTCGCTCCGCCGAGCCTCTCAGGACTGACCGGGCCTTCACGGCGCTGCCTGATCCATTCGAAGATCTGGCGCCGGCGCCGGAAAGCCACCAGTCCGGCCAGCAGGAAACTGTCGAACACGCAGGCCCGCGCGACCATGCCCGGGATGATCGCCGGATCGATGCCCAGCATCTGGCCGTAGAGTTGGAAGACCAGGTCATGCAATTGGCGGCTGAGCATCACATAGCCGAAATTGATGTCGTTGAGCGACAGGAAGAACCAGCCCCAGAACAGGACCAACGGAGCCGCCCAGAATGCGAACAGCGCGCGCATCAGCGGCGGCCTCCGGGTCTGGTTTCCGGTCGTGCGGAGATGCGGGAAAGCAGGGAGCTGTGCGCGGCGCCAGCCGCCATGCGATGGGCGGCCAGGCGGGCGTCGCTGTCATGCGAGGCCATAGCGGCTGCAAGGGTCGAGCGTCGCTCAGCGAGCACCGCGACATAGGAGGCAAGCAGAGCCGTCATTTGAATGGCGACCACCATGAACAGGCCGTTGATCCCTTGCGCGGCGCCACCGACGAGGATGATCGAAAGCAGGAAAGAGGCGCCGATGAAGGCGATCCGCACCACCGCATCGCCGGTATCCGGCCTCGCCGCAATGTTGAGCAGCGTCTCGACGAAAGCCCAGCAGAACAGCAGCGCGACGATCAGCAGCGCGATCGAAAGCGGCGCCACGACGACGGCGTGTTCGAGCCCCGGGAAACGGCTGCTTTGCACCGACACGCCAAGCACGCCGAGCGCCGACGCAATGCCGCGGTCGCCATCCATGCAGATGTAGGCCAGCAGGGCGAAAACGACCGCCCAGTGCAATGCCAGAAATGATGTCAAGACGTGCCGCATGCGCTTCCTGCCTGGCGGAGCACGGGATGTTCATGGTTAACACTTCCCTACTCCGGTGGACAGAGTGGGCTTTGCAAAGGCTCCCGGCAACGGAAACCATTTGTTAAGGTTAATGGCTATCCACAGCCCGGATGGGACCGCGTTTCGGGCTTGTTCAGGTCAGCGGCGGATAAAGCGTGTCGATGATCATGCGCGCGTCATGGCGCGAATCGAGCATGCCGTAGGTGGTGCGCCATTGGCCGCCGAGCCGCGTCTCGACGAAGGCGTCGGCAATCCGCCCTGCTCCCAGCCGGCGCAATTCCGCAGCTGCGGCCGACAGCGCGAGCTGCTCGGTGAGCAGGCGCGCCGAGCCCTGGTCGGTCGAAGCCACCTGCATTGCCGCCTTGAGCACGCCTATGGTGCCGCGGCCGCCTGTGCCGAGATCGCGATCGATGCCGGCCAGCACTTCCTCGAACAGGCCGGGCGCGCGCCCGAGCACGCGCAGCACGTCGAGCGCCATGACATTGCCGGACCCTTCCCAGATCGCGTTGACCGGGGCCTCGCGATAGTAGCGGGCGAGCGGCGCTTCCTCGACATAGCCGTTGCCGCCCAGGCACTCCATCGCCTCGTAAAGCAGTGCCGGCGCGATCTTGCAGACCCAGTATTTGACCACCGGCGTCATGGCGCGGGCAAAAGCCGCCTCGCCGCGATCGCTCGCGGCCTCGTCGAAGGAGCGCGCCAGCCGAAACGACAGCGCCGTCGCGGCGGCGACGTCGAGCGCCATGTCGGCCAGCACCCGCTGCATCAGCGGCTGGTCGATCAGATTGGTGCCGAACACTTGGCGATGGCGGGTGTGGTGAACGGCTTCCGCCAGCCCTGCCCGCATGACCGCAGAAGACGCGACCGCACAATCGAGCCGGGTCAGCGTGACCATGTCCATGATCGTCTTTATGCCGGCGCCCGGTTCTCCGACCATCTCGCCGATAGCGTTGACGAATTCCACTTCCGACGAGGCGTTGGAGCGGTTGCCGAGCTTGTCCTTCAGGCGCTGGAAGCGAAAACCATTGCCGGAACCATCGCCCAGAATGCGTGGAACGAGGAAGCAGGACAGGCCTTCCGGTGCCTGGGCAAGCGCCAGGAAGGCGTCGGACATCGGCGCCGACATGAACCATTTATGGCCGGTGAGCCGATAGAAGCCGTTTCCCGCGCGCTCGGCTTTTGTGATGTTGGCCCGCACGTCGGTGCCGCCCTGCTTCTCGGTCATGCCCATGCCGAGCGTCAGTCCGGTCTTTTGCACCGGCGGCTTCTGGCTCTGGTCGTATTTGCGCGTCGTCACGCGCGGCGCCCACTCGCGGAACAGTTTTGGGCTTGCCATCAGCGCCGCCAGCGAAGCGCTGGTCATGGTGATGGGGCAAAGATGCCCGGTCTCGAGCTCCGCGGTCAGGTAGAAGCGCGCCGCCCTCACCTGGTGCCGGCGCCCTATCTCGGCATCGCCGTTTTCCCAGACCGAGGAATGCAGGCCGCCGGCGATGGAACGACGCATCAAAGCGTGATAGGCCGGATGGAATTCGACCAGATCGATGCGCCGGCCCTGGCGGTCATGCGTCTTGAGTTTCGGCGTGTCGGTGTTGGCGAGGCGGGCAAGCTCCTGCGCCTCCTGCGTCATGACGAACCGGCCGAGAGCGTCGAGGTCCTTGCGCACCGGATCGGAAAAACGCTCGGCAAGCTGGATGAGCAACGGATCGCCCCGCCATGCATTGCCGCCCGTCAATGGCGGCGGCTGGTTGATCACCTCGTCGGTCACGCCCAATCCTTCAGTTGGCAGAGAGGTCCTTACCATCTCAAGGCCGCGGTCGCGAATCCGAAGCCACCGGGCCTTATAGCCCAAGCAATGCAAGGCGCGCGACGAAAATACCGGGGAGAACGCCCGCAATCCAAAGCTGGCGCTTGCGGCTGGCCGGGCCGCACCCTATAGCAGCGCCTTGAGATGACCGACGCTTCGTCCCTGCCGCTTTTTCCTCACCGCCATCTTCTGGGCATCCGCGATCTTTCTCCCGCCGATATCGAGCTGCTGCTCGATCGCGCCGACCAGGCGGTGGCGATCTCGCGACAACCGGAAAAGAAGACCTCGACCCTGCGCGGCCGCACCCAGATCAACCTCTTCTACGAGGCCTCGACCCGCACGCAGTCGTCCTTCGAGCTCGCGGGAAAAAGGCTTGGCGCCGACGTCATGAACATGTCGGTGGCGAGCTCTTCGGTGAAGAAGGGCGAGACACTGATCGATACGGCGATGACGCTCAACGCCATGCGGCCGGACATCCTGATCATTCGGCACCAGTCGGCGGGTGCTGCAGCGCTTCTGGCGCAAAAAGTCGGCTGCTCGGTGGTCAATGCCGGCGATGGCGCGCATGAACATCCGACGCAGGCGCTGCTCGACGCGCTGACGATTCGCCGCGCCAAGGGACCGCTGTCGAAGCTGATCGTGGCGATTTGCGGCGACATCCTGCATTCGCGCGTCGCCCGCTCCAACATCATGCTCTTGAACGCGCTCGGCGCGCAGGTGCGGGTCGTAGCGCCCTCGACGCTGCTGCCGGCGGGCATCGAGCGGATGGGCGTGATCGTGTCGCGCTCGATGGCCGAAGGGCTGAAGGACGCCGACGTGGTGATGATGCTGCGCCTGCAGCGCGAGCGCATGGAAGGCGCCTTCGTGCCCTCGACCCGCGAATATTTCCGCTATTTCGGCCTCGACGCCGAAAAGCTCAAAGCGGCCAAGGAGGATGCGCTGGTCATGCATCCAGGACCGATGAACAGAGGCGTCGAGATCGCCTCGGAGATCGCCGATGGACCGCAGAGCGTCATCCAGGAACAGGTCGAGATGGGTGTCGCCGTTCGCATGGCGGTGATGGAAGCGCTGCTCGATCCCCGCCGCAACTATGAGAGCCGCAACCATGAGGGGCGCGGCGCATGAGCGTGACGGTCTTCAGCAAGGCGTATATCGTCGATCCCTCGCGCGGCGTCGATGAGATCGGCACCGTCGTCGTCGATGGCCGCAAGATCGCGGCCGCCGGCAAGGCGGCGCTGAACCAGGGCGCGCCCGAAGGCGCCGTTGTCATCGACTGCGCCGGCAGGACGATCATTCCTGGCCTTGTCGATGCGCGCGTCTTCATCGGCGAACCCGGCGGCGAGCATCGCGAGACGATTGCCTCGGCAAGTGTCGCGGCGGCCGCCGGTGGCGTCACCTCGGTCGTCATGATGCCCGACACCAATCCGGTGATCGACAATGTGGCGCTGGTCGAGTTCGTGCTGCGCACGGCAAGGGATACGGCAAGCGTCAACATCTTCCCGGCAGCGGCGATCACCAAGGGCCTCGAAGGCCGCGAGATGACCGAGTTCGGCCTGCTGCGCGAAGCCGGCGCCGTCGCCTTCACCGACGGCCGCCACACGATCCCCAGCGCGCTGGTGATGCGCCGGGCGCTGACCTATGCGCGCGATTTCGGCGGCGTGATCGCGCATGAGACGCAGGATGCCGAGCTCGCCTCGTCGGGCGTGATGAACGAAGGCCTCTATGCGAGCTGGCTCGGCCTTTCCGGCATTCCGCGCGAGGCAGAACTCATCCCGCTGGAGCGCGACCTGGCCCTGGCGCGGCTGACGGGCGGCGCCTATCACGCCGCCAAGATCTCGACGGCGATGGCGGCTGGAGCCGTGCGCCGGGCAAAGGCGGACGGTGCCGATGTCACGGCCGGCGTCGCCATCCACAATCTGTCGCTCAACGAGAACGACGTCGGCGAATACCGCACCTTCTTCCGACTGACCCCGCCATTGCGCGCCGAGGACGATCGCCTGGCGATGATCGAGGCGATCAAGGACGGCACCATCGACATCATCGTCTCCTCGCACGATCCGCAGGATGTCGACACCAAGCGCCTGCCCTTTGCCGATGCCGCCGCCGGCGCGATCGGGCTGGAGACGCTGCTTGGCGCCGCACTTCGCCTCTACCACAACGGCGACGTGCCGCTGCTGCGGCTGGTCGAGACGCTTTCGACCGCACCCGCAAAGCTGTTCGGCCTGCCGGGCGGGACGCTGAAGCCGGGTGCTGCGGCCGACCTCGCGGTCCTCGATCTCGACGAGCCCTGGATCGTCAGTGAAGGCGGCCTGCGCTCGCGCTCCAAGAACACCTGCTTCGAGGGCGCGCGCCTGCAGGGCAAGGTCTTGCAAACCATGGTGGCGGGCCGCACAGTGTTTTCGGCCTGAGCGTTCGGTCGACAGCGCCGGAAGCACGGTTCGACTGACAAAAATAAGCGGGGGAACAATGGGTTACGGGCTCGCACTGATCTTCGGCTACCTGCTCGGCTCGATCCCGTTTGGGCTCTTGATCACCCGCGCGGCCGGTCTCGGCGACGTGCGCCGGATCGGCTCCGGCAATATCGGCGCGACCAATGTGCTGCGCACCGGCAACAAGGGCCTTGCCGCCGCCACGCTGCTGCTTGATGCGCTGAAGGGCACCGCGGCGGTGCTCATTGCCGGCCGCTTCGCGCCGGAGCTGGCGCTCGCGGCCGGTTTCGGCGCCTTCCTCGGACATCTCTTTCCGGTCTGGCTCGGCTTCAAGGGCGGCAAGGGCGTCGCCACCTATCTCGGTGTGCTGCTCGGTCTTGCCTGGCAGGGCATGCTCGTCTTCGCCGTCGTCTGGCTCGCCATGGCGTTCCTGTTCCGCTACTCCTCCCTGGCCGCGCTGGCGGCCGCCGTGGTCGTGCCGATCGCGCTTTACTTCATAAGCACGCCCCAGATTGCCGGCCTGTTCGCGGTGATGAGCCTGATCGTCTTCATCAAGCATCGCGCCAACATCTCGCGGCTCCTCGCCGGCACCGAGGGCAAGATCGGGGCGAAGGGATGAGCGCGCCCGCCGCCGGCCCGCGCCTCAGCGACCGGCAGCGGCTGAGCTGGCTTCGCCTGATCCGCACGCCGAATGTCGGCCCCGCATCCTTCCGTGAATTGATCAACCGCTTCGGCTCGGCCGAGGCCGCGCTCGAAATGCTGCCAGAGCTGATGATTTCGGGCGGTGCTAACCGTATCGTCCGCATTCCGGCGGCCACTGAAGCCGAAGCGGAGCTGGAAGCGGCCCGGCGCGCCGGCGCTCGCTTCGTCGGCATCGGCGAGGCCGACTACCCGTCCATGCTGAAGACCATGGACAACCCGCCGCCGCTGCTGGCGATGAAGGGCGAAGGCGCGGTGTTCCGTCTGCCGGCGGTGGCGATCGTCGGCGCCCGCAACGCCTCGCTCGCCGGCATCAAGATGGCGCGCATGCTGGCGGCGGATCTCGGCCGCGACGGTTACGCCATCGTGTCGGGCTTGGCGCGCGGCATCGACACTGCAGCGCATCAGGGCAGTCTCTCGACCGGCACCGTCGGCGTGCTCGCCGGCGGGCTCGATTTGCCCTACCCGCCCGAAAATGCCGGCTTGTGCGAAGACATAGCCGAGCGCGGCGGCGCCATCGTTTCGGAAATGCCGTTCGGCTGGCAGCCGCGCGCGCAGGATTTTCCGCGCCGCAATCGCATCGTCGCCGGCATGGCGCTCGGGCTGGTCGTGGTCGAAGCCGCACAGCGCTCCGGCTCGCTGATCAGCGCCCGCCTCGCCAACGAGATGGGCCGGCTGGTTTTCGCAGTGCCGGGCTCGCCGCTCGACCCGCGCGCCGCCGGCAGCAACGCCCTGCTCAAGGACGGCGCCACGCTCGTCACCGAGGCAGCCGACATTCTCGGCGCGCTGGCGCCTCTTGCCGGAGTTCGCGTATCCCGGCCGGCCCCGCTCGCCGAGGCGCCCGACCTGTCGGCAATGCCGCCGCCCGGCGAGAACGACCGCGCCGACGTGCTGGAAGCGCTCGGGCCCACGCCGGTCGGGGTGGACGAGATCATCCGCCACACGGGGCTCAGCGCGACGCAGATCGCCATGGTGCTGCTGGAGCTCGACCTTGCCGGCCGGCTCGAACGCCATCCCGGCGGGAATGTATCGCTGGTTCTCGGACGTTCCTGAATCGCTCCAGAGCAATTCCAGGAAAAGTGTGTAACGGTTTTCCGTCCGGAATTGCGTAAAGACAAATAGCTAGAGCAGTTCAGCGTTTTCGTGAAACGATGAACTGCTCTACCGGAACAGATACTTGGATACTTCCGGATTGCCGCGGCGCCACATCACATTGTCCAGGAAATAGTGGTGCACGTTGATGAAGATCAGGACGATGAAGAAGAACAGCGAGGAGCCGAGGACTTGCTGGTCGTAGGGGATCAACGCAGTCAGCGCGAATGGGATCAGCCAAAAACCGAGATATCCCAGCGCCCCGCCCCCGACGATAAACCCCAGCACCCGCAGCCTGTAGAGCGGCCCGACAAGGGAGAGTATCTTCGGTTCCGGATTTCTTGCGGCATCCGCGACGTCGCGCTCGACATTGGTCTGGTATCGCCAGACCACGGCCAGATATTGCAGCGAATGGAGCGCCGGCACCACCAGCAGCCAGAGCGGGTTAATTCTGGCAATCAGGATCCACAGATAGAGCGACGCGGCATAGGCCACGATGCCGTTATACGGCAGCCCGCGGCCGTTTTTTCGCCAGCGGTTGACCAGCATCAGGACCGTGGCCGCCGTGGACGCGACGGCCGCCAAAAGGGCGACGTTGGCGATCCATGAAGGAGCGGCGAATGTGTAATATTGCAGGCCGTAGTAGTTCCCTTGGGTGACTGCAGTGTTCGTCTGCAGCCACGCCAGGATCCACACGGCATAGCTGTTGACCAGCAGCACCTTTTTGTCGCGGTCGTCGAAGAACTTGCGCTTGAGCACGGCGTCCACCATCAGCATGCCGTAGCCTTGCTTGACGTAATGCCAGCCCACGAAGAAGAACATCGCATTGGCCGCGTAGCCGAGCAGCCGGGTATTCTCCGTTGCCGCGCCATAAGCAAAGAACGCGCCCATGATCACGGGGACGACGATGCCCGCGAAAATATAGCGAAGCTGCAGGCTCCTGTCGTAGCCGTTCCCGCTCACCTTGCGACCGAAATTACGGTAGAAAATCTGGTACGAGTGAGCGAAGTGGGGATAGTTCACAAGATAGGCCACGACGACCATCGTTGCGGCGACCAGGCCTTCGTATTCGAGCGGCACCAGGAACAGGATTGGCAGGATCAGAAACGCGCTGCCTCCGAGCATGAGGAAGTCGGCGACGGGGCCGAAGAGATATTTGCCAGGCGTCGCCACTTTGGCGGCTGAAGCATCTACCGAAAGGTCAAGTGCCATCTTGGAGCCTCCCTCGGGAAAGCCGACTTTAGCCATCACCCGGTTTGGCGACAAGGTTGGGCTCCTTCTGCGCTTGCCGATCAAGCCTTCATCGCTATCAGAACGGAAAAGACCAAAATTGCTGTTAGGGTCAGCGCCCATATCACCGCATTGCGAGAAAGGCGCCACCTGTGGCCTCGCGCTGCACGCCTGCGCCACTGTTCAGAACGAGCGTCGTAACGCCACTTGTCCAAGCCCTTTCTCCGACAGGCTCCGATCCTGAGACTCTACGCTTCACTGCTTCAGCGTAGCTGTGTGCGTTTCGGCGCCTGCAGATCGCGCCCCATCTTTGCCGCCTGAAAGATCGTCAGCAAAACCAGGATCGGCTCGCCGTCGGTCGGATTGATCGTCAGCGCTACGCGACCGAGCTCGTCGCTCATGGCGCAGGTCCAGTCCTTGACGGCGATCACCTTTTTCTCGGGCATTTTGCCCTCCCTCGGGCACCCCTTCGAGCCTGGCTGCAGCTAACCGACGCTACCCTTCAGTTTGCATGATCCAGCAATCTGGTAGCGGGGGCTTCACGACGGTGCTCGGAATTGGCGCGATCGATTCCATCGACCGTAATGGCGAACATCCCGTTTTCGATCCTTGCAATCCAGCCCTTTGCCTTCAGGTACCAGAGATGAAATTCCAGATGCTCACGCGGGCAGCCTGACAAGCGTTCGAGTTCTTCATCGCCGATGCCGGGATTGTTCACGTCCTGTCGCCGCTTTACGTAAAGAAGCGACAGCAGTTTGGCCTGGATGACGATGTCGCGCTCCAGCCCTTTGGCGTTGCTGGCTTCCTCGGTCAGCTCGCGGCGAAGGCTCAAATGGTCCCTATACTGGACGTCGTATTGAGCGCGCTTGACCGGATCCTTGAGCGTGTTGTGCGCCTCGACGATTTCGCTGAAGCGCGATTCATCGCCGGTTTCCCGGTTGTCGGGATGATAGCGCATTGCAAAATAACGAAATATCCGTTCAATCGTTTCCGAATTCGCGTTCGGGCTGATTTCCAGAAGTTCGTAATAGTCGATGAACATAGTGGTGCTTCCACAGAATCGGCATCGCGAACACCACACCCCGACGACAGCATCGCGCAACCGTTCTGCCCACGCAAGCCGGCTTCCCCGCGTCTGCCGGCCCGGCACATTCATCTCCAGCCATGGGCGGGAGCTTGGGGTACATCAGTCGGCCATCACCGGCTGCCGAAGGCGATCGACTTGCCGGCGACGATGCTGGCGGGCTGGAGGAGGAGCCTCGCTACGAGGATGCAAGTGATCATGCGGCGCTCCTCGGTTCGGTATGGATGCTAGTTAGATCAAAAGCCCGGCTTGCTTTGGGGTTGGACTGAGGTTCGCAAGCCGGGCTGTACGCCGACTGATGGGCGGGGGGCTTGGGGTTATCAGCCAGCGCGCTGCAAAATGCCTGAGTTGCCGGCAGGCCCACAATCGGCTGAGGTCCATCCTTCCAACGGCATTGGTCCGAATAAACGACAGATATAGCCCCTTATTCCGTTGGGGCAGCGGCCAATACCCTGGTGGGAAGCAAAAAATGCGACGGCGGAATCGAGTGCCTGGGGACACTAGTCAGCGGCGCCGCAAAACCCGCGCGATCTCTGACAAACCATTGAATTTCTTGGCAAAATCTTGGTGAGCGCGATGGGATTCGAACCCATGACCTACTGATTAAAAGTCAGTTGCTCTACCGGCTGAGCTACGCGCTCCCGTGGGCTGGAAACGCCGCCCTCGAAATTGCGCGGAACATAGGGAGAGTACATCGGCCGGTCAACCGGAAAAAGATCGCCCGCAAGTCTTGCTTTTTCGCGACATCAGGGTCCGTCCGAACCCTGTTGCACGCAAGGCCGAAGGGGGGACGCTTCGGGTCGTGCGCTTCGTCTTGAACGGAATCGCGATCTGCGCTTAAGTTATTGTTTTCACGCATGTCTTACGCTCAGACCGACTGCGCGCATCGGGCGTGCTCGTTGAACGCGACCAGGCGTCTGGCGGAACTATCGCACCGCCCGACCGTTGCCTCCGCAAGGGACGACAACCACCCTCGAGGAGAAGACCATGAACAAGATTTCATCGGGTCTGCTGGCAACCGCGCTATCGGTTTCGTTCGCCGCGGCGGAGGTCGTGCCGGTCAATGCCCAGCCGAATTATGTGCCGCAAGGACAGGACCTCTCGAATGTCCAGACGGTACAGTACCAGGACTGGAGAAAGCGCCGTAGTTTCAATCGCTCCCAAAGCGGCATGTATGAGCGCAATGGCGCCGTGTACTGGAACGGCCATCGCGGCTACCGCGAATATCATCGCGGCTATCGCCGTCACGGCGATTTCTGGTTCCCGCTTGCCGCATTCGCTACCGGCGCGCTGATCACCGGCGCGATCGTCAACAGCCAGAACCGCTATGCGGATGCGCATGTACAGTGGTGCTACGATCACTACAGAAGCTATCGCGCCTCGGACAATACATACCTGTCCAGCTACGGCAGGCGCGAGTGTCGCTCGCCCTACTGACGGTACCCCCGGAGTCGTTGACCGAGCCCGCTTCGCAAGGCGCGGGCTCTTCTCGATGGGTCAGTGCGTGCTCAGCGTGCGCCTCACCGCATCGCGCCAACCTGCCAGCTTCGCCGAGCGGCTGGCGGCGTCCATGTCCGGCTTGAAACGGCGGTCGAGCGCCCAGGTCTTGGCGAACTCCCTCGCCTTCGGCCACACGCCGGCTTTCGATCCGGCAAGCCAGGCGGCGCCCAGCGCGGTCGTCTCCAGGATCGTCGGGCGGTCGACCGGCGCGTCGAGGATGTCGGCCAGCCGCTGCATGGTCCAGTCGGACGCCACCATGCCGCCGTCGACCCGAAGCACGGTCTTGGCGGAAGCGCCTTTCCAGTCCTTGCGCATGGCGTCGAGCAGGTCGCGCGTCTGGAAGGCGACGGACTCCAACGCTGCCCGGGCAAATTCCGCGGGACCCGAATTGCGGGTCAGTCCAAAAATGGCGCCGCGCGCGTCCGCGTCCCAGTGCGGCGCGCCGAGGCCGACGAAGGCCGGTACCAGATAGACCTGCTGCGCCGGGTCGGCCGCCGCCGCCAGAGCGCCGCTCTGCTCGGCCTTGCCGATCACCTTGATGCCGTCGCGCAGCCATTGCACGGCCGCACCCGCGATGAAGATCGAGCCCTCCAGCGCGTAGGTGGTCTTGCCGTTCAGCCGGTAGGCGATGGTGGTCAAGAGCCGGTTCTTGGAGCGCACCAGATCGGCACCGGTGTTGAGCAGCGCGAAACAGCCGGTGCCGTAGGTGGACTTCATCATGCCGGGCTCGAAACAGGCCTGGCCGATGGTCGCCGCATGCTGGTCGCCGGCGACGCCGAGGATCTTCATCTCGGCGCCGAAGAGGCCCTTCCGGGTGACGCCGAAATCGTCGGCACAGTCCTTCACCTGCGGCAGGATCGTGGCCGGTATTTTCAGGATGGCCAGCAGTTCGCCGTCCCAGGCGTTCTTCTCGATGTTGTAGATCAGCGTGCGCGAGGCGTTGGTGGCGTCGGTGGCGTGCACTTTGCCGCCGGTCAGCCGCCAGACGAGAAAACTGTCGATGGTGCCTGCGAGCAGCTCGCCCTTCTCGGCGCGCTTCCTTGCGCCCTTCACCTTGTCCAGCATCCAGGCGATCTTGGTGCCGGAAAAATAGGGATCGAGCAGCAGCCCGGTCTTCTTCGTGAATGTCTTCTCCAGCCCTTGGCTACGGAGCTTCTGGCAGAGCGGTGCAGTGCGACGGTCCTGCCACACGATCGCATTGTGGATCGGCTTGCCGGTCGCCTTGTCCCAGATGACGACCGTCTCGCGCTGGTTGGTGATGCCGATGGCGGCGACATCCGACGCCGTGCGGCCGGCGGCTTTCAGCGCCGCCTTCACCGTCGCGACCACGCTTGACCAGATGTCTTCCGGGTCATGCTCGACCCAGCCGGAAGCCGGATAATGCTGCGTGAATTCCTGCTGGCCGACGCCTGCCACCTTCATCTTTTCGTCGAACAGGATCGCCCTGGTCGAGGTCGTCCCCTGATCGATGGCCAGCACAAAACCGCTCATTCCATATCCCTCCGCTTCTCATGCAACAGGGGAGACGGCAAAGCCGCCTCCCCTGCATTTCCTAGCATGGGCGAGCCCGCCCACGTCATGCCGTTACTTCTGCCAGCTCTTCACCAGCTCGTCGTAGTTGACGGTGACAGGCTTGTCCTTCTCGTTCTCGACCTTGAGCTGCGGCGCAAGGTTGCCCTTCGAGACAGCGTCCTTGTTCCAGTAGTCGAGGTCGTGCTCCTCGGCCATCTTTGGGCCGATGTCGCCCTGCACGCCCGCCTTTTCGAGACGTTCGAGCACCTTCTCCTGGTCGGCGCAGAGCGAGTCCATCGCTTCCTGCGGACTCTTGGCGCCGGAAGAAGCATCGCCGATGTTCTGCCACCAGAGCTGCGCCAGCTTCGGATAATCCGGAACATTGGTGCCGGTCGGGGTCCACTGCACGCGTGCCGGCGAGCGGTAGAACTCGACGAGGCCGCCGAGTTTCGGCGCCCGTTCGGTGAAGCTCTTGTCGTGGATGGTGGAGTCGCGGATGAAGGTGAGGCCGACATGGCTCTTCTTCACGTCGACCGTCTTCGACACTACGAACTGCGCATAGAGCCAGGCGGCCTTGGCGCGGTCGGTCGGCGTCGACTTCATCAGCGTCCAGGAACCCGCGTCCTGATAGCCGAGCTTCATGCCGTCCTTCCAGTAGACGCCGTGCGGCGACGGCGCGACGCGCCATTTCGGCGTGCCGTCCTCGTTCACCACCGGCAGGCCGGGTTTGGCCATGTCGGCGGTGAAGGCGGTGTACCAGAAGATCTGCTGGGCGATCGTGCCCTGCGAGGGCACCGGACCGGATTCGGAGAAGGTCATGCCCTGCGCTTCCGGCGGCGCATAGGCCTTCAGCCAGTCGAGATATTTCTGGATGGCGTAGACCGAAGCCGGGCCATTGGTGTCGCCGCCGCGGGCGACGCAGGAGCCGACGGGACGCGAATTCTCGTCGACCTTGATGCCCCACTCGTCGACCGGCTTGCCGTTCGGAATGCCCTTGTCGCCATTGCCGGCCATGGACAGCCAAGCGTCGGTGAAGCGCCAGCCCAGAGACGGGTCCTTCTTGCCGTAGTCCATATGACCGAAGACCTTCTTGCCGTCGATCTCGCGGCCGGTGAAGAAGGCGGCAATATCCTCATAGGCCGACCAGTTGACCGGAACGCCGAGGTCGTAGCCGTACTTGGCCTTGAAGTCCGCCTTGTTTTTCTCGTCGTTGAACCAGTCGTAGCGGAACCAGTAGAGGTTCGCGAACTGCTGGTCGGGAAGCTGGTAGAGCTTGCCGTCCGGCGCGGTGGTGAACGACTTGCCGATGAAGTCGTCGACGTCGAGCATCGGGTCGGTGACGTCCTTGCCGTCGCCCGCCATCCAGTCGGAGAGATTGCGCACCTGCTGATAGCGCCAGTGCGTGCCGATCAGGTCGGAGTCGTTGACCCAGCCGTCATAGAGATTCTGGCCGGTCTGCATCTGGGTCTGGATCTTCTCGACGACATCGCCTTCCTGGATGGTGTCGTGCGTGACCTTGATGCCGGTGATGGCGGAGAAGGCCGGCGCCAGCACCTGCGATTCATAGGAATGCGTGGCGATGGTTTCCGACACGACCTTGATCTCCATGCCGGCAAACGGCTTGGCTGCGTCGATGAACCACTGCATTTCCTTTTCCTGGTCGGCGCGCGAAAGCGTCGACAAGGGGCCTATCTCTTTGTCCAGAAAGGCTTTTGCCTCGTCCATTCCGGCGTAGGCGTGGCCCGCGCCGAGCAATAGAACAAGGGCGGTCGTTGATGTTAGAAATTGCCGTCGCATGTGTCTCCTCCAGTCTTAAGTTTCAAGTGCGATCTGGAGCGGCCGCCACCACGCGGCCGCTCCAACTATTTCCCCCTCTATACGTATCGGAATACGCCAATCGCGTAGACCACGGAGAGAGCGAGAGCCCACCACAGGTTGGGCCCAACCAGACCCAGCCAAGCGAGATGGATAAAGGCGCTGCCGAGCAGCGAAACGAAGAGGCGGTCGCCGCGCGTCGTCTCGAAGCGCAGCACGCCGACGCGCGGATTGCCGCCGGGCGAGACATATTCCCACACGCCCATGCCGAAGAGCATCAGCACGATGACGACGAAGAAGGCGGCCGTCGGCCAGGTCCATGCCATCCAGGAGAAGTCGAGATTCATGGATCACACCCTCCCCAGGGCGAAGCCCTTGGCGATATAGTTGCGGACGAACCAGATGACCAAAGCGCCGGGGATCAGCGTCAGCACGCCGGCGGCGGCGAGCAGGCCCCAGTCCATGCCCGCGGCCGAGACGGTGCGGGTCATGGTGGCGGCGATCGGCTTGGCGTCGGTCGTCGTCAGCGTGCGGGCGATCAAGAGTTCCACCCACGAGAACATGAAGCAGAAGAAGCAGGCGACGCCGATGCCGCTCGCGATCAGCGGCATGAAGATCTTCACGAAGAAGCGCGGGAAGGAATAGCCGTCGATATAGGCGGTCTCGTCGATCTCCTTCGGCACGCCGGACATGAAGCCTTCGAGGATCCACACCGCCAGCGGCACGTTGAACAGACAGTGCGCCAGCGCCACCGCGATATGCGTGTCGATCAGGCCGAAGGCCGAGTAGAGCTGGAAGAACGGCAGCGCGAACACCGCCGGCGGCGCCATGCGGTTGGTGAGCAGCCAGAAGAACAGGTGCTTGTCGCCGAGGAAACGGTAGCGCGAGAAGGCGTAGGCCGCGGGCAATGCGACCGCCACCGAGATCACCATGTTCATCACCACATAGGTGATCGAATTGATGTAGCCGGAATACCAGGACGGATCGGTGAAGATGATCTTGTAGTTGCGCAGCGTCGGCTCGTGCGGAAAGAGCGTCAGCGAGGACACGATCTCCTGGTTGGTCTTGAAGCTCATGTTGATGAGCCAGTAGATCGGCAGCAGAAGCAGGACGATGTAGATCGTCGGCACGATCCACCACCAGCGCGACTCCTCGCCGCGACGGCGCATGAGCTTCGCCACCTCGTCCTGCGACAGCGTGCTGCCTACTTCGGTGATCACCGTTTCGCTCACGCGTGTCGTCTCGTTGGCACTCGCCATCTCAGCGCTCCGCGTCGTAGTTGGTCATCACGGTGTAGAACACCCATGACAACAACAGGATGATCAGGAAGTAGACCAGCGACATGGCGGCCGCCGGACCGAGATCGAACTGTCCGAGCGCCGTCTTGACCAGATCGATCGACAGGAAGGTCGTCGAATTGCCCGGACCGCCGCCGGTGACGACGAAGGGCTCGGTGTAGATCATGAAACTGTCCATGAAGCGCAACAGCACGGCGATCAGCAGCACGCGCTGCATCTTCGGCAGCTGGATGTAGCGGAACACCGCCCAGCGCGACGCGCCGTCGATCTTGGCCGCCTGGTAGAAGGCGTCGGGGATCGAGACCAGGCCGGCATAGCAGAGCAGCACTACCAGGCTCGTCCAGTGCCAGACGTCCATGACGATGACCGTGACCCAGGCATCGATCGGATTCTGCACATAGTTGTAATTGATGCCGAGCCTGTTGACGTAGTAGCCGAGCAGGCCGATGTCGTTGCGGCCGAAGACCTGCCAGATCGTGCCGACGACGTTCCACGGAATGAGCAGCGGCAACGCCATCAGCACCAGGCAGACCGGCACGCCCCAGCCCTTCTTCGGCATGTTGAGCGCGATGAAGACGCCGAGCGGCACTTCGATCGCCAGGATGATGAAGGAGAAGATCAGGTTGCGCACCATCGCTTCCCAGAAGCGGTTGGAATGCAGCAGCTCTTCGAACCACTCGGTGCCGGCCCAGAAGAAGACGTTGTTGCCGAACGTGTCCTGCACCGAATAGTTGACGACGGTCATCAGCGGGATGACGGCCGAGAACGCCACCAGCACCAGCACCGGCAGGACAAGGAACCAGGCCTTGTTGTTCCAGGTCTTGTCCATCTATGCCCCCATCTCGACACGCCAGGAATCGGCGTAGATGTTGATGCCGGCAGGCTCGAAGCGAACTTTTGGTTCGGCCGGCACCTCGTCGTCCTCGCCGATGACGGCGGCGATCTCCTTGCCCTCGAGACTGGCGCGCACCACCTTGTGGCGGCCGACATCCTCGACCTTGCTGACCGACACCGCCATGCCTTCACGGCCGAGCCGCACATATTCCGGACGGATGCCGAGCTCGACGGGGCCGGCTTCGGCCTTGGGAACGCCCGGCAGCTCGATGCGCTGCGCGCCGAGCATCGCCGTCTTGCCCTCGATCGCAACCGGCAGAACATTCATCCCCGGCGAACCGATGAAATAGCCGACGAAGGTGTGGCGCGGCCGCTCGAACAGTTCGGCCGGCGTGCCGATCTGCACGATCTCGCCGTCATACATGACCACGACGCGGTCGGCGAAGGTGAGCGCTTCGGTCTGGTCGTGCGTGACATAGACCATGGTGTAGCCGAAGCGGCGGTGCAGTTGCTTGAGCTGCGAGCGCAGCACCCATTTCATATGCGGGTCGATGACGGTGAGCGGCTCGTCGAACAGGATGGCGTTGACGTCCGAGCGCACCAGGCCGCGGCCGAGCGAGATCTTCTGCTTCTGGTCGGCGGTCAGCTTGCGCGCCTTCCGGTTCGCCATCGAAGCGAGATCGATCATGTCGAGCGTCTCGCGCACCTTGCGGTCGACATCGGCCTCAGGCACGCGGCGGTTGCGCAATGGGAAGGCCAGATTGTCGTAGACGGTCATGGTGTCGTAGATGACCGGGAACTGGAACACCTGGGCGATGTTGCGCTCCTGCGTCGACAGACGGGTCACGTCCCTGCCGTTGAACAAAAGCTGGCCGTGCGAGGGATGAAGCAGCCCCGAAATGATGTTGAGCAAGGTGGTCTTCCCGCAGCCCGAGGGCCCGAGCAGCGCGTAGGCGCCGCCGTCCTCGAAGGTGTGGTGCACCTCCTTCAGCGCGAAATCCGAATCTTTCTTCGGATTGGGCAGGTAGGAGTGGCGGATATGGTTGACCTCGATGCGCGCCATCGCTTCCTCCTCAGGCCGCCAGCTTCGACGCAGTCACGGCGCGGCCGTTCTGGTCGAACACCATGATGTGGCGCGGATCGATGAACACCTCGACCTCGTCGTCGGTCTCGAAATCGAGAATGCCATGCGCAAGCATGACCCAGCGCGCATCGGCGAAGTCGAGATGCACGAAGCTTTCCGAGCCGGTGATCTCGGTGATGGTCACCTTTGCCCGCACCGGCACGGCGCCGGCACTGGGGCGCTCGAGCGACAAATGGTGCGGTTGGAAGCCGATCGTGTAGCTGGCATCCGGAATGCCGAGCAATTCCGGCGGGACCGGCAGCTTGACGCCGCCTTCGAGCAGGAAATCGGATCCCTTCTTGGCGAGCACGATGGTGTTGAGCGGCGGATCGGCGAAGGTTCGTGCCGTCACCAGGTCGACCGGCTTGCGGAACACTTCCACGGTCGGCCCGAATTGCGTGACCCGCCCTTCCGAGAGAGTCGCCGTGTTGCCGCCGAGCAAAAGCGCCTCGTGCGGCTCGGTGGTCGCGTAAACGAAGATGGTGCCGGCGGCGGCAAAGATCTTCGGCAGCTCGGCCCGCAGTTCCTCGCGCAGCTTGTAGTCGAGATTGGCGAGCGGTTCGTCCAGCAGCACCAGGCTGGCGTTCTTGACAATGGCGCGGGCAAGCGCCGTGCGCTGCTGCTGGCCGCCCGACAGGCTGAGCGGCGTGCGGTCGAGATAGGGCGTGAGCTTCAGGAGCGCGGCGGCGTTGCGCACCTCCTTGTCGATCCTGGCGTGATCGACGCCGGCGACCCGAAGCGGCGAGGCGATGTTCTCGTAGACGGTCATCGCCGGATAGTTGATGAACTGCTGGTAGACCATGGCGACGTTGCGCTTCTGCACCGGCTGTCCGGTGACGTCCTTGCCGTCGAACCAGACCGAGCCGGAGGTCGGCGCGTCGAGCCCGGCCGTCAGCCGCATCAGGCTGGTCTTGCCGGAAAGCGTCGGCCCGAGCAGGACGTTCAGCGAGCCGTGCTGAAGCGTCAGCGACACGTCGCGGATATGCTCCTGCGCACCGACCGTCTTCGTCACGTTCCTCAATTCCAGCATCACGCCTCCTCCCAGGCCTTGCGCGCTATTGGGCGGTCATTATTCGGCCGCCGCGACGTGGCGTCGGCTCAGTCCACGCATGAATTCTTCCAAGGCCGCTGTCTGCTCGCGGCTGAAATGCAGGCCGCGCTTGGTCCTGCGCCACAGCACGTCCTCGGCGGTGACGGCCCATTCGTTCTCGACGAGGTAGCGCAGCTCGGCCTCGTAAACGTCGGCGCCGAAATTGCGGCCGAGATCGGCATTCGACTTGGCCAGCCCGAGCAGCTTCTCGGCGCGCGTACCGTACAGCCGGGTGAGCCTGCGCGCCAGCCGCTGGTCGAGGAACGGATAGGCATTCTTCAACCTGGCAACCTGCGCGTCGAAACCGGTCGCCGGGAAATCGCCGCCCGGCAGCGGCGCATTGGCGGTCCATGGCTTGCCGCGCTTGCCGAGAAAACCTTCGATCTTCTCCAGCATCGATTCAGCCAGCCGGCGGAACGTCGTGATCTTGCCGCCGAATGAATTGAGCAAGGGGGCTGCGCCCTCCCCGCCTTCGGCCTTCAGCACATAGTCGCGCGTCGCTTCCTGCGCCTTCGAGGCGCCGTCGTCATAGAGAGGGCGCACGGCGGAATAGGTCCAGACGATATCCGAGCGCTTGACGGGTTGCGCGAAATATTCGCTCGCCGCGGCGCAGAGATAGTCGATCTCGGCATCGCTGATCTTCACGTCATGCGGATCGCCGGGATAGTCGCGGTCGGTAGTGCCGATCAGCGTGAACTCTTCCTCGTAGGGAATGGCGAAGATGATGCGCCCGTCCTTGTTCTGGAAGAAGTAGGCGCGCGGATCGTCGAACTTCTTCTTGATGACGATGTGGCTGCCCTGCACCAGGCGAACATTGTGCACGTCGTTCTGCCCGACCGCCTTTGCCAGCACCTGATCGACCCAGGGTCCCGCGGCATTGACGAGAAGGCGGGCCCGAACTTCCTCGGTCTCGCCGGTCAGCACGTTCTGGATCTTGATCGTCCACAGCGCGCCGTCGCGGCGCGCGCTGACCACTTTGGTGCGGGTGCGGATGACGGCGCCGCGGTCGGCCGCGTCGCGGGCATTGAGCGCTACCAGGCGGGCATCGTTGACCCAGCCGTCCGAATATTCGAACGCCTTGCGGAAGAGCGGCTTAAGTGGTTTGCCGGCCGGGTCGCTGGC
This sequence comes from Mesorhizobium sp. WSM4906, assembly GCF_029674625.1. Lineage (NCBI taxonomy): Bacteria > Pseudomonadati > Pseudomonadota > Alphaproteobacteria > Hyphomicrobiales > Phyllobacteriaceae > Mesorhizobium > Mesorhizobium sp. WSM4906. The sequence continues at coordinate 4,210,709 of NZ_CP121355.1, read as the reverse complement.
CATGTCCAGCGTCTTCGTCGCCGGCAGCAGCTTGCGCCCGCCGATATGGTCGTAGAGGAACAGGCCGAGCCGGATCAGCCAGGCCGGGCGCAAGCCCTTGGCATAAGGCAGCACGAAGCGCATCGGCCAGATGATGTGCGGCGCGTTCTTCCAGAGAACCTCGCGCTCCATCAGCGCTTCACGCACCAGGCGGAATTCATAGAATTCGAGATAGCGCAGGCCGCCATGGATCAGCTTGGTCGAGCCGGAGGACGTCCCGCTGGCAAGATCGTTCATCTCGGCCAGGAAAACCGAAAATCCACGGCCGACGGCATCACGGGCGATGCCGCAGCCGTTGATGCCGCCACCTATGACGAAAATGTCATGGATCGGGGATGCGCTCACAGGGTTCCTCCACGATTTCGCATTGCACCATTTTTGTGTTTCGCGAAACCGTGACGGGATTATTTCGAACTCAATACGAATGTCAAACGAAATATCACAGATGTGTGAGATGCCCGCGAAGCGACCTTATCCGAGCGCCGTCTCGATCAAACGAACCTCCGTCTCCTCGCAGATCCTGCGCACCGAAGGGATATCGCACCGGTCGGTGATGAAGGTGTTGACCTGCGACAGATGGCCGATGCGAACCGGCGCCGTGCGCTCGAATTTGGTCTGGTCGGAGACGAGAATCACGTGACGCGCATTGGCGATGATGGCTTGCGCCACTTTCACCTCGCGAAAATCGAAGTCGAGCAAGGCGCCGTCGTGGTCGATGGCCGAGGCGCCGATGACGGCGTAATCCACTTTGAACTGACGAATGAAATCGACGGCGGCCTCACCGACGACGCCGCCGTCCGAGCCGCGCACCACGCCGCCGGCGATCACCACCTCGATCGAAGGGTAGATGCGCATCCTATTGGCAACATTGATATTATTGGTGATGACCATAAGCCCGTTATGGTCGAGCAGCGCCTTGCTGACGGCTTCAGTGGTAGTGCCGATATTGATGAACAGCGAGGCGTTGTCGGGGATCAGCCTGGCTGCGGCGCGACCGATCGCCTCCTTCTCCTCGGCCGCAATCTTGCGCCGCGCCTCATATTCCATGTTCTCGATGCCGGACGGAAACAACGCGCCGCCATGGACGCGTGTCAGCAAACGCTGGTCGCAGAGGTCGTTGAGGTCCTTGCGGATGGTCTGCGGCGTCACGTTGAAATGTGTCGCCAGGTCTTCGACCAGAACGCGGCCGTGGTCCTTCGCCATCTGTATGATCTCGGCATGGCGTGGCGAAAGAAACATCCGGCGTCCTCCGTTTTCGTTTTTCTGGTCTATATCGGAAAACGAAAGCGATGAATAGGTATAAGCCGGCTAACGAAATTCACTTGATCGCAAACGCAAACCGGTTCGCAACCCATTTTGCCGCCTCAGACAAGACGACGCGCGACCTCGGTGACCACATCGAAGGCCGCGTCAATATCGGCAGCCGTGGTCTCGAACTGCCCCGCCTGGAAACGGATCGCCACTCGTCCGTCCACGCGGGTCTGCGTCAGATAGATGCGGCCGTCCGTGTTGATGGCATCGACAAGCCGCAGATTGTGCTCGTCCGGGTCGGCGTCCGCCGGGGCGCGATGCCGGAACGAAAACAGCGACAGCATCGGCTCGGTGACGAGCTCGAAGTCGTCCTCCATGGCAAGTCGCCCGGCGAGGCCTTCGCTCCAGGCGACGTGATTGCGGATCATCCTGCGCAGGCCTTCCAGCCCATGGGCGCGCAGCAGGAACCAGAGCTTCAGCGCCCGGAAACGGCGGCCGAGCGGTACCGACCATTCCGAATAGTTGATGATGCCGTCGTGGCCGCGGGTCTTGAGATAGTCCGGCTTGATCGCCAGCGTGCGCACGAGGTCTTCCGGTTGGCGGACAAACTGGATCGAGCAGTCGAACTGCGCGCCCAGCCATTTATGCGGATTGAAGACAATCGAATCGGCGCCCTCGACGCCAGCCCAGAAATGCCGGTATTCCGGGCAGATCATGGCCGATCCTGCCCACGCTGCGTCGACATGAAGGTAAAGCCCATGCCGCTTCGCGATAGCGGCAACAGCGGCGATGTCGTCGGTGCCGCCGGTGCTGGTGCCGCCGACACATGCGATGATGCCGGCGGGTAGCAGGCCAGCCTCGCGATCGGCAATGATCGCTGCCTCCAGCGCCGCCGCGTCCATCGCGCGGAAACGGCCGGCTACCGGGATGCGAACGAGGTTCTCCTCGCCGATGCCCGAAACCCAGACCGCGCGGTCGATCGACGTGTGGACCTGGTCGGAAGAATAGACGCACAGCTTCGCCTGTCCTGCGAGCCCCTTTTTGTTGCCCTGCCAGTCCAGCGCCCGCTCGCGCATGGTGAGCACCGCGGCAAGCGTCGCCGATGAGGCGGAATCCTGGATGACGCCGGAGAACCCTTCGGGCAGCCCGAGCGCCTGCCGCATCCAGTCGACGATGCGCATCTCGAGCTCGGTAGCAGCCGGCGAGGTCTGCCACAGCATGCACTGCGCCGCCATCGCCGAGACCAGATATTCCGCCACGACCGAAACCGGCGCCGCGTTGGCCGGAAAATAGGCGAAGAAGCGCGGATGCTGCCAATGCGTCATGCCCGGCACGATCTTCGCTTCGAAATCGGCGAAGATCTTTTCCATCGGCTCTGCCGTTTCAGGCGGCGAGGCCTCGATACTCCTGAAGATCTCGCCCGGACCTATCGCAGGCCGCACCGGCCGCTCGCGCAGACTCGCGCGGTAGTCCGCGCCCCAGTCGGCCGCGCGTCTCGACCATGCCTTGAATTCATCGTTGTTCATACAGCCTCTCGCCGGATCGACCAGTCATAGCCGGCGATAGCGCCGGCCCATCAGCAATTTGATTAACGTGTTAAATATAATCGATCAACCGCCGCCTGAACGGAAAAAGGCGACCTACCCCGGAAAGTCCGGCAAGCTGGCGAAAGCCGTCTTAAGCGCGTTCGACCAGCCCTCGGAAATAGCGCGATAATACTGGTCGTCCTGGCCGAACCGTTTCTTGAGACCGACCTTGAGCGCGTCCTTCTCCAGGAAGAGCAGATCGAGGGGCAAGCCGACAGACAGATTCGACTTCAGCGTTGAGTCGAAGGAAACCAGAAGCAGCTTCACCGTCTCGGCCAGGCTCATCGCGCGGTCGTAGGCGCGAATGATGATCGGCTTGCCGTATTTGGTCTCGCCGATCTGGAAGAACGGCGTGTCGTCGGTCGACTCGATGAAATTGCCCTCGGGATAGATCATGAACAGCCTTGGCGGACTGCCTTTGATCTGACCGCCGAGGATGAAGGAGGCGTTGAAATAGGAATCGGCCTGGTCGCCGGTTGGCGACGATTGCGCGATCACCTCTTTCACAGTTTCGCCGACCAGCCGCACGGTCTGGTACATGGACGGCGTTTCGAGCAGCTTCTCGTGGCGGTCGCCGACCGCCTTGTTGCGCTCGTCGAGCAGGCTGACGACGGCCTGGGTCGTGGCAAGATTGCCCGCCGACATCAGCACGATGACGCGCTCGCCGGGCTCTTCCCAGACATGCATCTTCTTGAAGGTCGAGATCGAATCCATGCCGGCATTGGTGCGCGTGTCCGACATGAACACGAGCCCGCGATCGATCTTGAGGCCGACGCAATAGGTCATGGTCGCTCTTCTAGAGCAATTCCAGGAAAAGTGTGAAACGGTTTTCCGTCCGGAATTGCGTCAAGACAAAGAGCCAGAGCAATTCCAGGAAAAGTGTGAAACGGTTTTCCGCGCGGAATTGCATCAAGACAATGAGATAGAGCGGTTCGCGGTTTACTGCTCTACCGTGACGGTGACGGCAAGCTTCTCTTGCGCTTGCCCCAGCACTATTCCCGACACAGGCGAGGCATCGCGATAGTCGCGACCCGTCGCCACTCTCACGTAGCGTTCGTCGGGAGAGATGCCGTTCGCGGGATCAAAGGCAACCCAGCCGAGGCCGGGCACATGCGCTTCGGCCCAGGCATGGCTTGCCGCCTGCTCGACCGAGGCGTCCATCATCAGATAGCCGCTGACATAGCGGGCGGGAAAGCCCATCACGCGCGCGACGGCAGCGAAAATGTGGCTGTGGTCCTGGCAGACGCCGGCCTTCAGAGCCAGCGCTTCCTCCGCCGGCGTCACGGCGCTGGTCGTGCCGGGCTTGTAGGCGACGCGCTCGCGGATCGTGCCCATCAGCCTGTGCAGCCGGTCGATGTCGGTCCCCTCGCCGACCGATGCGGCCAGTTGGCGGATGCCGTCACCGGCGATGGTGAGCTGCGTTTCCTGAGCGAACAGCCAGAGCGGCGTAAAACCATGGTGCGCTCCGGATACACCGGCCGTGTCGCGCGTCGTCACCTCGCCCGCGGCCTCGACCGTGATGACGTTGTGGCCGCCCTCGGCGCTCACCAGCCGGGTATCGTTGCCGAAATGGTCGATGAAACGCACTTCCTCGCGCGCGCCGTCGATCCTGATCGCCCAGGACGCGACTGTCTGCGTCGGCCCGCTGAGCGGCATCAGGCGCAGCCGCTGCAGCAGATACTGTACGGGTGCGTCGTAGCGGTACTCGGTCCGGTGGGTGATCTTGAGCCGCATGGCGCGTGCCCCGCTCAATAGAACCGATAATCCTGGGCAATCTCGTCGCCCAGCCTGGTGTTGTCGCGAATGAATTCAGCCAGGAACTCGTGCAGGCCGTGGTCGAAAATGTCCTTGATCGACCCCTTCTTCAGCATCGCCTGGGTCTTCTCGGCCGTCGCGTGGCAGGCGTGGCGCTCGCCATAGTCGTCGGCGAGGAATTTCAGGTGCTCGCCGAGGAAGCGATAGCAGAAGGTGAGCGAGCGCGGCATGCGCACGTTGAGGATCAGATAGTCTGCAATATTGGTCGGCTTGTAGTCGGCGTCGTAGACCCAGCGGTAGGAACGGTGCGCCGACACCGAGCGCAGGATCGATTCCCATTGATAATTGTCGAGCGTCGAGCCAACCCATGAAATCGACGGCAGGAGCACGTAGTATTTGACGTCGAGGATGCGGGCCGTGTTGTCGGCGCGCTCGACATAGGTGCCGAGCTGCGAGAAGTCGAAGATCTCGTTGCGCAGCATGGTGCCGTAGAACGAGCCGCGGATCAGCGCCGTCTCGCGCTTGATGGCATCGAGCACGGTCGGCAGGTCGCGCTCGTCGATCGGCCTTGCCAGCATGCGCTTCAGCGACATCCAGGCCTCGTTGATGCTCTCCCAGGTTTCGCGGGTCAGCGCGGTGCGCACCATGCGCGCATTGTTGCGCGCCGTCTCGATCGACGACATCGTGCTCGACGGGTTCGAGGTATCGCGCACCAGGAAGTCGGAGACGTTGGCGACCGTGTAATCCTGGTATTTCTGGCTGAAGGCGTAGTCGGAGCCGGCGCTCAGCAGCACCGAATTCCATTCCTCCGATGCGTTCTGGGTACGCGTCAAAGCCATGCGCAGGCCGGCATCGACCAGGCGCGCCATGTTTTCGGCCCGCTCGATATAGCGGTTCATCCAGTAGAGACCGTTGGCGGTGCGGCCCAAAAGCATATCAGCTTGCTCCGGTGTCGAGCGAATAGCGAATAGCGAATAGCGAATAGCGGAAAAAGGGCCTCATGACTTTTGTTGCAGGCTCCTGATCATCGAACGCAGCATTTTCCCGATTTCATCAGTTTGGCCAAGCAAGCTGGCGACCTCCGCTTCGACCATCAGTCCTACCTCTCCACTCAGTATGAGATGAGTCTCCAACTCTTTCAGAGAGCCCTGCGCCGTGCGAAGAAATTGGATAAAGGCTCCTGTACTTTCTCTTCCGTGACCCTCTGCAACATTCGCTGCGATGGAAGCCGCCGAGCGTCGTATCTGAGATGTCATCCCGTATGCTTCGCTGTTCGGAAAACCTTTTGTGGCCGAGTAGCAATTTACTGCCAACTTCAAGGCCGCCTTCCAAACGATCAGATCTCGGTAGGAATTGATTGCCGTCGTATTCCCCCTTTTTCCCTACTCGCTACTCGCTACTCGCTATTCGCTCGTCTCAATCGTCCAGCACCCACGTATCCTTCGTCCCGCCCCCTTGTGAGGAGTTGACCACCAGCGACCCCTCCTTGAGCGCCACCCTGGTCAGTCCACCGGGCACTAGTTGGATGCGGTCCGAGACGAGCACATAAGGCCTGAGATCGACATGGCGCGGCGACAGGCCCTTCTCGGTGAGGATCGGGCAGGTCGACAGTGCCAGCGTCGGTTGGGCGATGTAGTTGGCGGGCTTGGCCTGCAGCTTCTTGGCGAACGCCTCACATTCCTTCTTGGTCGCCGCTGGACCGACGAGCATGCCGTAACCGCCGGAGCCGTGCACTTCCTTGATCACGAGCTCGCCAATGTGCTCCAGCACATATTTCAGGCTGTCCGGCTCCGAGCAGCGCCAGGTCGGGATGTTGCCGAGGATCGCCTTGCGGCCGGTGTAGAACTCGACGATCTCGGGCATGTAGGAATAGATCGCCTTGTCGTCGGCGATACCGGTTCCCGGAGCATTCGCTATCGTGATGTTGCCGGCTCGATAGACGTCCATGATGCCCGGCACGCCAAGGGCGGAGTCCGGCCGGAAGGTCAGCGGATCGAGGAAGGCGTCGTCGACGCGACGGTAAAGCACGTCGATCTGCTTGTAGCCTTCGGTGGTGCGCATCGTGACATGGCCGTCGACCACGCGCAGGTCCTGTCCTTCGACAAGTTGCACGCCCATCTGATCGGCGAGGAAAGCGTGCTCGAAATAGGCTGAGTTGTAGCTGCCCGGCGTCAGCACCGCGATGGTCGGCGCGCCCTTGGCGCTCTGCGGCCTTACCGCTGCCAGCGACTGGCGCAGCAGCTGCGGATAGTTCTCGACCGGCCGCACTTTGACCTGCTGGAACAGCTCGGGAAAGAGCTGCATCATCGTCTCGCGGTTCTCCAGCATGTAGGAGACGCCCGACGGCGTGCGGGCATTATCTTCGAGCACGTAGAATTCGTTCTCGCTGATGCGGACGATGTCGACGCCGATGATGTGGGTGTAGACGCCGGCCGGCGGCCTCACCCCGATCATCTCTGGCAGGAACGCTTCGTTCTTCGCCACCAGCTCCTTGGGAATGCGCCCGGCGCGCAGGATTTCCTGGCGGTGATAGATGTCGTCGAGAAAAGCGTTCAGCGCCTGCACGCGCTGCTCTATGCCCTGCGTCAGCCGGCGCCATTCCTGGCCGGAGATGATGCGCGGAACGATATCGAAGGGGATCAGCCGCTCGGAGGCGTCCTGCTCGCCGTAGACGGCAAAGGTGATGCCGGTCTTGCGGAAGACGCGCTCGGCGTCCTGCATTTTCTCGGTAAGCCTGGCCGGATCCTGTTCCTTCAGCCAGCGATCGTAAGCCTGATATGGTCTTCTCAATCCGGAGGCTTCCGGAAGCATTTCGTCGAACGCTGCCAATCGCGTACTCCCCTCTGAAGCCATTTCACTGGCCTCGCCGGAGAAAATCAAGCGCAATCGGTGATTTGAGAGGCGGCGGCGGCCGCTCTATGCAAATTGCCTAAGATTAGGGCAGCGGGAGCGATGCTGGGTCAGACCCTGCCCGGTGACCGGGCATAAAAGGCGAGTCAGAATGCCCGGAAGGTAACGATGGTGAAGGTGTCTTTGATTCCAGGCAGGATCTGCACCCGTTCATTGACGAAGTGGCCGATATCCTCTTCATCGTCGACATAGAACTTGGCGAGCAGGTCGTAATTGCCGGCGGTCGAATAGATTTCGGAGGCGATCTCGGCGTCGGCGAGCGCGCTGGCGACCTCGTAGGCCTTGCCCAGATCGCACTTTATCTGCACGAAAAATGCCTTCATTGCCGATCCTGTGAGCTTATATGCGAATAAGCGGCCCTTGTGGCAGACTGCCGCCCTGCTTTCAAGCATCAGGCGGCGCAGGTCTCGGCGACCGCTTGCCGCAATCAGGCGATGGGCATACCCGATCGGCCGCCGCCATTGACCAGCCCAGCATGTCTTTGAATGAGAAGCGCCGGCTTAGACGGCGGCGCGGGTAAGAAGAATATTCCGAGCACGATGAAACCGCGGCACGCCGCCCAGCGTATGTTAGACTGAGCTTTGCAAGTGAGTTCCGGGAGGCAGGCCATGCGCCGCGCTTTGTTCGCATTCGCTCTCGTTCCGATGCTTCTGATCTCCATGGCCTTCGCCGGCGATGCCGAGATCAAGGCGGCGCAAACGGTCATCGACAGCCAGCTCAAGGCTTTCCTCGCCGATGACGGCGCAACCGCCTACAGCTTCGCGGCACCCAACGTGAAGCGCACCTTTCCGACCATCGACACCTTCATGAACATGGTGACCAACGGCTATGCGCCGGTGCGCAGGCCGCAGAGCTATTCCTTCGGCAAGGTCGAGCAGACCGGACCGAGCTCGATCATCCAGCAGGTGCTGATCGTCGGTCCCGACGGCAAGGACTACGAAGCGGTCTACACGCTGGAACAGCAGCCGGACGGCAGCTTCAAGATCACCGGCTGCAGCCTGCGCGCCTCGACTTCGGTCAGCACCTGACCTACGGCCGGACCAACACAGGTGCGGGACGCCCTTGATAGAGTGTCCAGCTCAAGCCTGACAGGCCCCAATAGCGGGAAGACTCGGCGCGGTCATAGACGAGATCACCGCATTTCGGTTCGATCGTCACCGGCTGGGCGTCAGGATCGCCTTCATAGATCAGCCAGCCCGGGCGTTCGGCACAGACCTTGCTCTGCGGAACAAGCGACGCCTTGCGGTTGGACCGGGCGGCAAAATAGTCGACGACCATAACGGTACGGAAGCTGCTGTTGCTGGCGTAGGTGGCGGTGCCGTTGGCCGTTACTTTTTCGACAATCACGGAATAGGAGCCACGTCCGTATTGATAGAAGCCAAGCAGCGACGATGCGGCACCTGCGACCACGACGGCCAACGCCCCGAAAGCCAGCAGCCCTTTCATCCTTCCGGCGTCGAAGCCACGGCCGAGCATCTCCCCGGTCCAGAGCAGCAGCAATGTTCCGCTGACGAGAAAATAGCGCGGAGTTCCAAGGTTCGGCAGACGCGCCACGCCCATGACAAGGGGCAATCCGACAATCCCGATCACGTACAGGCTGGCCCGCCGGTCGCGCCAGACAAAGGCGGACACACAGACGAGAGCGCAGGCCGCGATGATCGAGGTCAAGTCGCCGATCCTGGACGGCAGACCGAGCTCGCCCTTGATGAGTCCGCCATAGCCTTGCACCAGGTCCGACCACGAAAACTGTGAGAGCCCGCCTATCTTGAAGCCGAACAATTGGTCCAATAGAGCCACGCAAGCAGCCACCGGAAGCACGGCGGCGAAGATCGGCCACAGCTTCTGGCCGCCATCGATGAGCGTGCGGCCGTGGCTGTCCTTGCTTCGCAAAGTCAGCCAGAGGGTCCCTCCCGCAAGGATCGCCGCTGTCTCGATCATTGTGAGATGCGACAGTATGCCGAGCAGGATCATCGCGGCCAGGCCGAAGGCCGATCCGCCTTTGTCGAGGCGCCGCTCCAGCAAGATCAAGGACAGGAGCGTGAACAGTACGAGGCCGGCGTAACCACGTGCCTCGGAGCCATATTCCACCATCGGGAAGCTGATGGAAAACAAGAGGCTGGTGGCAATCATCGCCCAGCGTCCGCGTGGCGCGGCCGCCGCTGCCGCGGCAGGGATCGTCAAGACGCCAAGAGCGATCGACAGGCCCCTCTGGATCAGCGGCGAGGTGTCCGGGCCGACCAGATAGAGGTAGAAGGAGTTCAGGAAATGGTTGTTGTCGTGATTGACGCGCCAGAATATCTGGTCGATCGAGGTCAGAGGCTTGAGGAGAGTAAGGCTCCAGATCTCGTCGAGCCAAAGATCGCCGCGGGCGCCCAGTAAGCGCAGGACGAGGCCGGCCACCGCAATCGCCGCGATCGCCAGCGATACCGCGCTTGTCCACCGTCGGATGGCAATGACCGGCTCAGAAGAGCCGCTTGCGTGGCTGGGTTGCGCCTCGCCTAGCGCCGCGGCTTGTCCCGAGATGCGCAAGGTGTTGACCTTCGCCTGATGTCATCTCGGCGATTTGTATATCCAAAGTTGTTTCAAAACAGTTCGCGCTCGAGGCGGTCACGTCAATACCGTGCCCTGCCGCCAGACATGTCAAACACCGCGCCGGTGTTGAAGCTCGAGGCATCGGAACAGAGCCAGAGAACCAGCGCCGCGACCTCCTCCACCGCTCCGAGCCGCTTCAGCGGGCTGGCGCCGACCATGTCGCTGACGACCTCGTTTCCGAGACGCCGGATAAGATCGGTGTCGATCGGACCCGGCGCGACGCAGTTGACGCGGATGTCGGTGTCGCAGACCTCACGCGATAAGGCCTTGGTGAAGGCAATGATGCCCGCGCTCGCCGCCGAATAGACCGCTAGGTTCGGCAATCCCTCCTTGCCGGCGAGCGACCCCATATTGACGATGCGGCCGCTGCCGGCCTTGCGCATGACCGGCAGGACCTGATGCGTGACCTCGAACGTGCCGATGACATTCACACCAACGATGCGCTGCCACTCGGCCGGATCGAAAGCCTCGAAGCCAAGATAGGGACCAAGATAGCCCGCATTGTTGACGAGAATGTCGACCCGCCCCGTCCTGGCGACGACCTCGCCGAGGGCACTGCTTATGTCCTGAGCCTTGGTGACGTCGACTGTCTGGCTGCGGATTCCGTCGGCAGGCGCGGGGTCGGCGTCCCATATCCAGACGTCCGCACCCGACCGGGCTAACAGCGTCGCCACGCCCCTGCCAATGCCCCTTGAGCCGCCGGTCACGATAGCCGTCTTGCCGGCAAAGTCGTAGGTTACACTCATGCCGATCCCCAGGGCACCAAGTCTGCTCCCGGGAGCGGCCGCCCGTCAATTGCGGGAACGGAGCGGCTAGAGGACGGGAATGTCGCCCCTCGCCCAGCCCTCCGAAATCTCGGCGGCGCGCGTCTCGAAGGCTTTGGCCTCGATCGCGGCGCGGATGTCCTGCATCAGCTTCTGATAGTAGGACAGGTTGTTCCAGGTGAGCAGCATTGCCCCCAAAGACTCCTGCGAACGCACGAGGTGATGCAGATAGGCGCGCGAGTAGTCGCGCGCGGCCGGGCAGTCGCTTTCCTCGTCCAGCGGACGTGGATCGTCGGCATGACGGGCGTTGCGCAGGTTGATCTTGCCGCGACGCGTGTAGGCGAGCCCATGGCGGCCGGCGCGCGTCGGCATCACGCAGTCGAACATGTCGATGCCGCGTGCCACCGATTTCAAGATGTCGTCCGGCGTGCCGACGCCCATCAGGTAGCGCGGCCTGTCGGCCGGCAGTTCCGGGCAGGTGATGTCCAGCATCTCCAGCATCACGGCCTGCGGTTCGCCGACCGCCAGCCCGCCGACGGCGTAGCCCTTGAGGTCCATCGCCTTCAGCGCCTGCGCCGAGCGCACGCGCATCACCGCGCTGTCGCCGCCCTGCACGATGCCGAACATGGCCTTGCCCGGCTGGTCGCCGAACGCCGTCTTGCAGCGCTCGGCCCAGCGCAGCGACAGCTCCATGGCGCGTTCGATCTCCGTCGGCTTGGCCGGAAGCGCGGTGCATTCGTCGAGCTGCATCTGGATGTCGGAATCGAGCAGCCCCTGGATTTCGATCGACCGCTCCGGCGACATCTCGTGGGGAGCGCCGTCGATATGCGAGCGGAAGGTGACGCCCTTTTCGCTGAGCTTTCTCAATTTCGACAGCGACATGACCTGGAAGCCGCCGCTGTCGGTCAGGATCGGGTGCGGCCAGCGCGCGAACTCATGCAGACCGCCGAGCTTCGCGACCCGCTCGGCGCCTGGCCGCAGCATCAGATGATAGGTGTTGCCGAGGATGATGTCGGCGCCGACGCTGCGCACCTGGTCCATATACATGGCCTTGACCGTGCCGCCCGTTCCGACCGGCATGAAGGCCGGCGTGCGGATCTCGCCGCGCGGCATGCGGATCACACCTCGCCGCGCCTTGCGGTCGGTGGCGGTGAGCTTGAACGAAAAAGTCTCAGCCATCGAATTCCTTGTCGTGTACGGGTGCGCCGGGTGCCTGCTCGTCGAGCGACTGCCGGTAGCGGATGCACCCGCGCATGAATTTCGGCCAGGGCGGCACGGCGATCGCCGGCTCGATCTTTTCCGGCAAAAGGTTCCAGAGGTCGGGGTGGTGCCAGCACAGATCATGGCCGGTCGCATCGCGATGCGCGCGAATGCCGGCACGCAGCTTCTTGACCTCCGCGATCAGCGCGTCGTGCCCCATTGTCTCGAGATCACTGTCCATCGCGTGTCTCCGCTCGGAAAAGCAGGCTCGAGTCCCCGTAGGAATAGAACCTGTAACGGCTTGCGATGGCATGCGCATAGGCCGAACGCATCGTCTCCAGCCCGCTGAAGGCCGAGACCAGCATGAACAGCGTCGAGCGCGGCAGATGGAAATTGGTCATCAGCATGTCGGCCGTTCGGAAGCGGTAGCCTGGAGTGATGAAGATATCCGTCGGTCCGGACCAGGGCTCGATCCTGCCGTCTTCGCGCGCAGCACTTTCCAGGAGGCGCAGCGACGTCGTGCCGACGGCGACGATCCGCCCTCCCCGCGCCCTTGCCGCATTGAGCGCATCCGCCGTGTCGGCGCTTACCAAGCCGGTTTCGGCATGCATCTTGTGGTCGGCGGTGTCGTCGGCTTTCACCGGCAGGAAGGTGCCGGCGCCGACATGCAGCGTGACGAAGCGGCGCTCGATGCCCTTGGCATCGAGCGCGGCAAACAGCTCCGGCGTGAAATGCAGTCCCGCGGTGGGGGCGGCAACGGCGCCCTCTTCCCTGGCATAGATGGTTTGATAGTCGCTGCGGTCGCGCTCGTCGTCGTCGCGTTTTGAGGCGATGTAGGGCGGCAGCGGAATGTGGCCGACGGCGTGCATCGCCTCATCGAGGAACGGGCCGGAAAGATCGAAGCCGAGCAGTGCCTCGCCCGCCTCGCCCTTCTCGATCACCGTCGCGTCGAGCTGGCCGAGGAAGCAAGAATTCTGGTCATGGCCGAAATGGATGCGGTCGCCGACAGCGATGCGTTTGCCCGGCCGCATGAAGGCCTGCCAGCGGTCCGGCGCCACCCGCATATGCAGCGTCGCCTCGACCTGCGCCATCGCCTCGCCGCGCTTGCGGATGCCTTTGAGCTGCGCCGGGATGACCTTGGTGTCGTTGAACACCAGCACGTCGTCCCTGCGGAGCAACGCCGGCAGATCGCGCACGATCCGATCTTCCAGGCCTTCGCCGGGCCTGACGACCAACATCTTGGAGCTGTCGCGCGGCTCGGCCGGGCGCAGCGCGATGCGCTCCTCCGGCAGATCGAAGTCGAACAGGTCGACGCGCATCAGAACAGCCGGATGAGCAGCGCTCCGGCCAGCAGCAGCACGGCCCCGGCGACGCGGCCAAGCGAGATCTCGCGCACCGCGACGCCGAGGAAGCCGACGCGATCGACGAGCATGCCGGCAATCAGCTGGCCGGCGACCAGGAAGGCCATCAGCGCGGCGGCGCCGATGCGTGGGGTCAGGATTGTGGAGAGCGTCACATAGAAGCCGCCGAGAACGCCGCCGGCCACGAACAGCCACGGCGCCGGCGCCTTCCAGTCGAGCGAGATGCCTTGCAGCCTCACCACGGCGACCGCGATGATACCTAGCACGATCGCGCCCGACAGGAACGAAAAGGCTGCGGCCGCGACCGGCAGGCCGAGGCCGCGCGCCAATTGCGAGTTGATCGGCGCCTGGATGGCGATGAAGGCGCCGGACAGGATGCCAAGCAGGGACCAGACAGCGCCCATTATCGATATGCCTTTACTTGACGTCCGCTGCGACCTTCAGCGACACGATCTTGTCAGGATCCTGCACCGGCTCGCCGCGCTTGATCTTGTCGACATTCTCCATGCCTTCGATGACCTGGCCCCAGACCGTGTACTGGCGGTTGAGGAAGGAAGCGTCGTCGAAGCAGATGAAGAACTGCGAGTTGGCCGAGTTCGGGTTCTGCGCGCGAGCCATCGAGCAGGTGCCGCGGCCGTGGTTGGCGTTGGAGAATTCGGCCTTGAGGTCCGGCTTGTCAGAACCGCCCATGCCGGCGCGGGACGGCGCGAAAGAGGGTTTGCTCGAATTGCCGAACTTGACGTCGCCGGTCTGCGCCATGAAGCCGTCGATGACGCGGTGAAAGACCACCCCGTCATAAGCGCCTTCGCGCGACAGCTCCTTGATGCGGGCGACGTGACCGGGCGCAAGGTCCGGATACATCTCGATGACGACCTGGCCTTTGGTCGTTTCCATGATGAGCGCGTTCTCGCGGTCCTTGATCTCAGCCATGTCAGAAAATCCTTTGAAAATTGAGTTGGTTACTTGTTGTCGGCGGCGATGCGAACCTTGATCATGCGATCGGGATCGGTGACCGTGCCGTTGTCCGCCTCGTCGCCCTTCTTGATCTTGTCCACCAGTTCCATGCCGCTCTCGACCTTGCCGACGATGGTGTACTGGCCGTCCAGGTTCGGCGCCGGCGCGAACATGATGAAGAACTGGGAATTGGCCGAATTCGGGTCCTGCGAGCGGGCCATGCCGACGACGCCGCGGGTAAATTGCTCGGTCTGCGAGAACTCGGCGGGCAGGTCGGGAAGGTCGGAACCGCCGGTGCCGACGGCTTCGGGGTTGAAACCCTTCTTCATGTTGCCGAACTTGACGTCACCGGTCTGCGCCATGAAGCCGTCGATGACGCGGTGGAACGCGACGTTGTCGTAGGCGCCGTCACGCACCAGCTTCTTGATCTGCGCGACATGTTTGGGCGCGAGATCGGGACGCAGCGCGATGGTCACGTCGCCGTCCTTCAGCGTGACGACCATGGTGTTTTCCTTGTCGGCGGCGAAGGCAGGCAGGGATGCCGCCAAAACGCCGGCAAGCACGACAAGGAACGAAGCGAGCTTTTTCAGCTGCATGAACTCTTCTCCGAAAGTCTTTTGTTTGGGTGCATGTCGTTACCCCAAAACCGGGATCCACTTTTGGGCGACATGCACTATTTCGCGAATTTGGCAGTGAGCGCGCCTGCAACGGCAGCCGGCACGAATGGGCGGATGTCGCCGCCCATCGACGCAATCTGGCGGACAAGTGTGGCGGTAATGGTGCGCACCGACGGGCTGGCCGGCAGGAAAACGGTCTGCAGCTCCGGCGCCATGGTCTCGTTCATGCCGGCCATCTGCATCTCGTAGTCGAGGTCGGTGCCGTCGCGCAGGCCGCGGATGATGATCGAGGCGCCATGCTTCCTGGCGGCATCGATGACCAGACCGTCGAAGGCAACGACCTTGATGCGGGCGCTGTCGCGGCCGAACTCCGCCTTGGTCGCGGCCTCGATCAGCTTCACGCGTTCCTCGAAGGAAAACAGCGGCGTCTTGCCCGGGTGGATGCCGATCGCCGCGTAGACGGTGTCGGCCACGGCGAGCGACGCCTTCAGGACGTCGAGATGGCCGTTGGTCAGCGGGTCGAAGGAGCCGGCGTAAAGGGCGGTGCGTTCGGTCATGGCAGGCTTCTAGAGCAATTCCAGGAAAAGTGTGAGCGGTTTTCCGTCCGGAATTGCGCAAAACAAAAGAGGGGTTCGCCGTTTCCTTGAGACGGTGAAACGCTTTAGCGAGCCTCTCGAACAAACGCAAATCCCATTGATGTGCCCGGATGCGCAACGGCCGTGAACCTTTTCACGGACATGAACGACAGATGAATGCGACAATCACGAACGTTTCACGCAGCGTTCACTAGGTTGCCGCTTCAGGAGATGAAACCAAAGCACCATCTTTATCGTTGTGAGCGCAGGAGAACACGCAAATGCTGATCTACATGCTTGCCACTGCAATGACCATCGTGATGCTGATCGCAACCGCCTTCGGGCTGCATCAGGAAGCGGCGCGAGTGCGCGTCAAGGCCAACACCAAGCGGTTCGATGGCTTCATTGCCCGCAACGTCTACCGTCGCCACTGATTTCAAGCCATGATCGCACCGGCCCAGGGGCCGGTGGCGCGTAGCCAAAGCCTATTCGGGATTGCTCTCGCCCGCATCCTCTGCGGTGCCAGCCTCACTCGAAGGCGTCTCTTCGGCTTCCTCGTCCGACTGCGGCTCCGAAATCCGCTCAACCGACACCACCTTCTCGCCTTCGGCCGTGTTGAAGATGGTCACGCCCTTGGTGGCGCGGCTGGCGAAGCGTATGCCGTTGACCGGCACGCGGATGACCGTGCCGCCGTCCGAAACCAGCATGATCTGATCGTCGTTGCCGACCGGGAAAGTCGCGACAAGGCGCCCGATCTCGGCCACTTTCGACACATCCGTGGCGCGAATGCCCTTGCCGCCGCGGCCCGTCAGGCGGAAATCGTAGGACGACGAACGCTTGCCGTAGCCGTATTCGGTCACCGTCAGCACAAGCTGCTCATGCACCTTGAGGAATTCGTAGCGCTCGTCGGAAAGCTCGGCTTCCTCGCCGATCTCCTCATTGGTGAGCGCGATCTCTTCCTCCTCGGCAGCACCGCCGGCGGCCAGCCGGCGTTCGGACGCCGCACGCTTGAGATAGGCCGCACGCTCAGCCGGTGAAGCATCGACATGTTCGATCACCGACATCGAGATCACGCGATCGGTCTCGGCCATGGCGATGCCGCGCACGCCGACGGAATTGCGGCTCTGGAAGACGCGCACGTCGCTGACCGGGAAGCGGATGCACTGACCGGAATTGGCGGTCAGAAGCACGTCGTCATTGTCGGTGCAGGTCTCGACGCCGAGGATCTCGTCGCCCTCTTCCTCCAGCTTCATGGCGATCTTGCCGTTGCGGTTGACCTGGACGAAGTCGGACAGCTTGTTGCGGCGCACCGTGCCGCGCGTGGTGGCGAACATCACGTCGAGCTCGCCCCAGCTCGTCTCGTCCTCGGGCAATGGCATGATGGTGGTGATGCGCTCGCCCTGCTCGAGCGGCAGCATGTTGATCAGCGCCTTGCCGCGCGATTGCGGGTTGCCGACCGGCAGCCGCCAGACCTTTTCCTTGTAGACGATGCCGCGCGAGGAGAAGAACAGCACCGGCGTGTGCGTGTTGGCGACGAACAGCCGGGTGACGAAATCCTCCTCCTTCGTCGACATGCCGGAGCGGCCCTTGCCGCCGCGGCGCTGCGCCCGGTAGAGCGACAGCGGCACGCGCTTGATGTAGCCCGAATGGCTGACGGTGACGACCATGTCCTCGCGCTGGATCAGGTCCTCGTCTTCCATGTCCGCTCCGCCCTCGGCGAGCTCGGTGCGGCGCGGCGTGCCGAACTCGTCGCGGACCGCGATCAGCTCGTCCTTGACGATCTGCTGGATGCGCGCACGGGACGACAAAATGTCAAGGTGATCAACGATCTCGGCGCCGATCTTGTTCAGCTCGTCGGCGATCTCGTCGCGACCGAGCGCGGTCAGGCGCTGCAGGCGCAGATCGAGGATCGCGCGCGCCTGTTCCTCGGAGAGATTGTAGGTTCCGTCCTCGTTGATACGGTGGCGCGGATCGTCGATCAGCTGGATCAGCGGAGCGACGTCGTGGGACGGCCAGCGCCGCTCCATCAACTGCTCGCGCGCCGTCTGCGGATCGGGCGCGGTGCGGATCAGCTTGATCACCTCGTCGATGTTGGCGACCGCGATGGCAAGGCCGACCAGCACATGAGCTCTCTCACGAGCCTTCCGCAAAAGATACTTCGTGCGCCGGCTGATCACTTCCTCGCGGAAGCCGACAAATGCTTTCAGCATGTCGATCAGCGTCAGCACCTCCGGCTTGCCGCCGTTCAGCGCCACCATATTGGCGCCGAACGAGGTCTGCAGCGGCGTGAAGCGGTAGAGCTGGTTGAGGATGACGTCGGCGACGGCCTCGCGCTTCAGCTCGATGACGACGCGGTAGCCCTGGCGGTCGCTCTCGTCGCGAATGTCGGAGATGCCCTCGATGCGCTTCTCGCGCACCAGCTCGGCCATCTTCTCGATCATCGCCGCCTTGTTCACCTGGTAGGGGATCTCGGTGACGATGATCGATTCACGGTCGTTGCCGCGCGCCTCGATGTTGACGCGGCCGCGCATGACGATCGAGCCGCGGCCCGTCGAATAGGCGTTGTAGATGCCGGAACGGCCAAGCACGATGCCGCCGGTCGGGAAATCCGGACCGGGCACGATCTCCATCAGCGACGGCAGGTCGATGGCCGGATTGTCGATGATGGCGATGGCGCCGTTGCAGACTTCGGCCAGATTGTGCGGCGGGATGTTGGTGGCCATGCCGACGGCGATGCCGCCCGAGCCGTTGACGAGAAGGTTCGGGAAGCGGGCCGGCAGCACGCGCGGCTCGGTGGCGGAGGCGTCGTAAGTGTCCTGGAAATCGACCGTTTCCTTGTCGATGTCCTCCAGCAGCTCATGCGCGACCTTGGTCAGCCTGGACTCGGTGTAGCGCATCGCCGCCGGCGGATCGCCGTCGATCGAGCCGAAATTGCCCTGACCGTCGATCAGCGGCACGCGCAGCGACCAGTCCTGCGCCATGCGCACCAGCGCGTCATAGATCGAAGCGTCGCCATGCGGATGGTATTTACCCATCACGTCGGCGACCGGGCGCGCCGACTTCACATATTTGCGGTTCCAGTGGTAGCCGCTTTCATGCGAGGCATAGAGGATGCGGCGATGGACGGGCTTTAGGCCGTCGCGCACGTCAGGCAGCGCGCGGCTGACGATCACGCTCATGGCATAATCGAGGTAGGAGCGCTGCATCTCCTCGATGATCGAAATCGGCTCGATGCCGGTGGGGCCGCCGTCCGGCCCGCGCGGTGTCTTCTGGTCGGTCAAATCAGGTCACAATCCTGTCGGGAATCACTCACCGCTTATATAGGAAGCCGGGCTGAAACTCCAATGGCGGCGACACTTTTCCAGAGACAATTTCGGTGGTAATTTCAAAAGGATACCGCTGATTGCGACGATATGGCCAAGGTCAATTTCTCCGTCAAAGGGGCAAGGTCGGCCATGGATCGTCTTCCTCGGGCGGAAACTGCGAACGCGATGAACTGGATCTCGTGGCTGCCTCTGCGGGCGTTGAGCGGCTGGACGGCAAAGGACCTCGACGGCGATCTGGCGGCCGGCATCACGCTGGCGGCGATCGCCATTCCCGAACAGATGGCGACGGCCAGGCTCGGCGGCTTCCAGCCGGAGATCGGTTTCTTCGCCTTCGTCGCCGGATCCGTGGCATTCGCCCTCTTCGGCGCCAACCGCCAGCTCTCGGTCGGGGCGGATTCGACAATCACGCCGCTTTTCGCCGGCGGGCTTGCCTTGATCGCGACATCCGGCTCGCCGCACTACCTGGCACTGGCGGCCATGCTGGCGCTGATGGTCGGGCTGCTGGTGGCGCTGAGCGGCATCTTCCGCCTCGGCTGGATCGCCGACCTGGTCGGCACGCAGCGGATATTCCACAGCGTCGACGCCGCCATCAAGGCGCTTGGCCCAGGACAACCTCAACAGCAGGACGACGTGCAATGACAAGTCCACGTGAACCCATCGATGAAGCGGGCCCTTGCCCTGGCCAAGAGCAAGGACGCGGATTATCTGCCCGGCTGGTGCGGCCCGACATCGGACTGACGGTGCATCCTATTGGCTGGAGCAAATCCCGGGAAAAGTGCGTAGCGTTTTTAAAACAAACGGTTAGAGCGGTTCAGTGAAGCGCCGGATCGCTCTGACGCGGCGGGCGCGATAGGCGCCCGGCGCCTCCCCCATCTCGCGCTTGAACCGCCGGTTGAAGGTCGACAGATCGTTGAAGCCGGCGTCGAAAGCGATCGTCGAGATCGCTTCGTTCGACGCGCGCAGCCGCACGGCGGCTCGGTGCAGCCTGGTCCTCAGCAGGAATTGATAGGGCGTCATGCCGGCGACGTGCCGGAACGTGCGCAGGAAGTGAAACGGGCTGGTCGCCGTGCCGTCGGCGAGCTCGGTCAGCGACAACGGCCGCTCGGCGTTGAGCTCTATCAGGCGCACCGTCTCGGCAACGCGTTTCTGGTCGCGGCGGCTGGGTGCGGATGCGACCCTGGAAGAACTGGGCGTGGCCCCAACCACCGCGCCGGCAATGCGCAGGCCGAGCTCCTCAAGCGCTTCGCCGTCGCCCGTTTCCCGCGCGGCCTCCGCTTGCGCCAGCAAGGATGCCAGCGCCGGCAAGGGCGGCAGGCGCGGACCGGCGAAGCCGAGCCGCTTCGCGCCCGGAACGTCGGCGACGACGCGCTCCATATAGGCCGGCGAAAAATGGAAGGAGAGGCAGCGGTCGCCGGCGCCGTGCTCATGGCCGCATTCGTAGCAGGCGCCGGGATTGCCGAGCAGGACGGCGCCGGGAGCAAGCATCGCCGTGCCCTGCCGCGTCCGGTAGCGGAACGTGCCCCTGGTCACGGCGGCGACGCAAAAACAGCGATGCTGTTCCTCGAACGGCCTGTCGCCCGCTCGTGCTGTGCAGATCACGTCGGACACCTGCCAGCCAGGCCCAGAGGCAAGATTTTTCTCGGTCGTCGTCATGGGCGAAAAATAGCAATTTTTCCCAAGCGCAGAACCCGGCCGTGCCCCTATTGCTTCCCCTCTCCTGACAAACGAGGCAGCAACATGACCGATCCTTTTGCTGAAGCCCTGCACAGCGACGGTCCCGATCCGGGCCTTGCCGAGAAGCTCGAGCTCTACGGCCGCTTCGTCGGCGCCTGGACATTCGACGCCACACGCACTCTCGAGGACGGCACCCGGCTTGCGGGACGCGGCGAGGTGCATTTCGGTTGGGTCCTGGAAGGCAAGGCGGTCCAGGACGTCTGGATATTGCCCGATCGAGACGCCGGCCCCTCGCCCTCCCTCGGTCCCTGGACCTTCTACGGCACGACGCTGCGCGTCTACGATCCCGGCATCGATGCCTGGCACATCTTCTGGAGCGATCCGCGCAGCCGCTATTTCAGCCGCCAGATCGGCCGTGGCGAGGGTGACACGATCGTCCAGCAAGGCGTCGATGACACCGGGTCCTCGGTACGCTGGAGCTTTTCGCGCATCACCCAGAACTCGTTCCGCTGGCTGGGCGAGCGTTCGCATGACGGCGGCGAGACCTGGCGCATCGAGGTCGAGTTCCTGGCGCGACGCTCGACTCCAACCTGACCGATCAACCAACTGTAATCATGGAGAAAACGATGCTCGACCACATCTCGATAGGCGTCCGCGACACCAACGCCTCGAAACGTTTCTACGACGCGGCCTTGCAACCGCTAGGCTATTCCTGCCTCAGCCGGTCGCCCGGCTCGCTCGGTTACGGCGCTGAAGCCGTCCGGCTCTGGGTCAACGAGGCCGGCCGCCCGGTGCCGGCCGACACGGACTCCGGCTTGCACTTCTGTTTCGCCGCACCGACGCGCGCCGGCGTCGATGCATTCCATGCGGCGGCCTTGCGCGAGGGCGGCAGGGACAATGGCCGGCCTGGCCTGCGCGCGGCTTATGGCGACAACTACTATGCGGCATTCGTCATCGACCCGGACGGCTATCGCCTGGAGGCCTATTGCGGCAGAGCCCAATAGCCGGCTGATTTCCTCCTTCCGGCTGTTTCCAGCGCCCCGGCTTTGCTCTACCAATTGCGGGCTTGGGCTTCGCCCGGCGGGAGGGGACCAGCGATGCCGAGCTTCGACAGCCTGTTCAACGCCTTCGTGACCATCCTGGTGACCATCGACCCGCCGGGTCTGGCGCCGCTCTTCCTCGCGGTGACGCGCGGCATGAACCGCGAGGAGCGTCAGCAGGTTTCCGTCCGCGCCTCGGTGATCGGCTTCCTGGTGATGGCGCTGTTCGCGCTCGCCGGTGCCTCGATCCTGTCGGTGTTCGGCATCACGCTGCCGGCCTTCCGCGTCGCCGGCGGCTTCCTGCTCTTCTTCATCGCCTTCGAAATGGTTTTCGAGCGCCGGCAAGACCGCAAGGAGAAGATCGGCGACGTCGCCATCACCAAGGACATGATCCACAACATCGCCGCCTTCCCGCTGGCGATCCCGCTGATCGCCGGCCCCGGCGCGATCTCAGCGACCGTTCTGCTGTCGGGACACTTCGAGGGTTTTGCCGCGCAGGCGGCCCTCGTCGGCATCATCTTCGCCTGTCTCGCCATCACGTACCTGGTCTTCGTGCTGGCAGAGCGCATCGACCGCATTCTTGGTCAGACCGGCCGCTCGATCCTGACGCGACTGCTCGGCGTCATCCTGGCGGCGCTCGCCGTGCAGTTCGTGGCTGACGGCGTCAGGGCGCTGATGGCTGCTTGAGCGACGCCCCTACTGCCTACTGCCTACTGCCTACTGCCTACTTCACCGCTGTATCGACGACCTCGAAATCATGCGTGACCGTCGCCGTCTTGGCCATCATCGCCGTCGCCGAGCAGTATTTTTCGGCAGAGAGGTCGATCGCCCGTTTCACCTTGTCGCGCGACAGCGCACGGCCCTTGACGATGAAATGCATGTGGATGCGGGTGAAGACACGCGGCTCGGTCTCCGCGCGGTCGGCATCGAGCTCGACCACGCAGTCCTCAACCGCCTCGCGGCCTTTCTCGAGGATATGGACGACGTCATAGGCGGAGCAGCCGCCGGTGCCGATCAGCACCAGCTCCATCGGGCTTGGTCCCGGCGTCCTGCCTTCCGGCCCATGCGCCGTGCCCAGCACGACCTTGTGACCGCTGCCGGACTCGCCGACAAAAGTGCGTTCCTCGACCCATTTGACGCGTGCTTTCACGATAAACCTTCCTTGCAACATTGCATGCAGCGGACGGTGACCCGCTGCGAATGTTTGTTTATACGCAATTCCGAACGGAAAACCGGCGCACGCTTTTCCTGGAATTGCTCATTGGCCGAACACGACCGCGTGCATGACGCGGCCGGGCAGCAGCGTGAAGATACCGGCGCCGAGCAGAGCGAACAGGTAAAGCCTGATCATGGCGCTGCGATGCGCGGTGACCTTGTGGGTGTGCGCATACCAAACCGCCAGCGGTACCGTGACTAGCACCAGGATCGATAGGAGATGGATCGGACTGAACGGCCCGATCACTCGAAGCTGCTGGATCCAGAAGCTGCTGAGCGCGACGACCAGCATCAGCGCTGCCCAGACGTAGCCCATCGCACGGTGTCGCGACGTGCCTTTCGGCAGCGCCAGTTGGGCGCCGCCGACTGCCAATGCGGCAAAGGCCGCGAACGCATGCCATGGGATCGGAAATGGCGAGGATAAAAGCGGTCCGAGCGACATCGCTTGCCCTCAAACAGCCACCGCGATTTCGGTTCTCAGAACGGAATCTCGTCGTCCAGCTCGCGCGACGAGCCGCCGCCACCGCCCCTGGAACCGCCACCGCCGCCACGGCTGAAGCCCTCGTTCGGGCCCGACTGGCCGAAATCGGAGCCGCGGCTGTTGCCGCCGGAATAATTGCCGACCTGGCCGCCGCCGCCTTCGCCGCGTGCGTCGAGCATCTGCAATTCGCCGCGGAACTTCTGCAGCACGACCTCGGTCGTGTAGCGGTCATTGCCGGTCTGGTCCTGCCATTTGCGCGTCTGCAACTGGCCCTCGACATAGACCTTCATGCCCTTCTTCAGATACTGCTCGGCGACCTTGGCGAGCTGGTCGTTGAAGATGACGACGTTATGCCACTCGGTCTTCTCCTTGCGCTCGCCGGAATTCTTGTCGCGCCAGCTTTCAGACGTGGCGATGCGGATGTTGACGACCGGATCGCCCGAATTCAGCCGGCGGATTTCAGGGTCCGCCCCGAGATTGCCGACCAGAATGACCTTGTTGACGCTACCCGCCATCGTACTTCTCCGCGCTCATCCGAAACAAATTTTAAGTCGCTCACCTTACAGCCTGCGCGTCGCCCATGCCCGCAGAGGCTGGCTTTTCCCACAAGGTTTTTGTTCTCTTTTCGTTCTAGTTAGATCCCTGCGCGTTGTCAAGGAATGTCAGCAACATGTAGTGTTATGCTCGGCAATTTCGACATGTTGCGGTGGAGTTCGTTTTCGAAATGAACGTGATTGCACATGAGAAGCAGCCGAGAGAGACGTGGCGAGCAGGCGTCGAAAGCCGCATGCTTGTCTCGGCGATCAACGGCGCGCAACAGCTCTGCATATTCGAGCAGTGGGTGCAGCCCGGAGTTGGCGCCCCGTCGCATTTCCACACGGTCGAAGAGGTGCTCACTGTCATTGCCGGCGAGGCCGAGATGTGGATCGAGGACGAACACATGATCTTGGCCGCCGGGCAGTCCCTGATCATTCCCGCGCACCGGCGACATGGCTTCCGCGCCGTCGGCTCCGGGGCGGTGCACATCCACGCCGTGCTGGCTTCACCGATTTTCGAAGCGACGTTTGACGGATCGTCCGAGCCCGTGAGGCGTTGGATTCCGGTCGAATAGCACTTGCCAAACCAATAAGTATCGACTTATGCTTCTTACATGATCGAAGCAGAGATCTTTCGCGCCTTGGCCGACCCGACACGACGTGCGGTCTACGAGCGGCTGGCGGCTAGCGAGCTGACCGTGTCCGAACTGCGCGCGGGCATGAGCGTGTCGCAGCCGGCGGTCTCGCAGCATCTTGCCGTGCTGCGCGGCGCCGGTCTCGTGGTCGAGCGGCGCGCCGGCCGCAACGCCTATTATCGCGCCGACCCGCAAGGGCTCGATCCTCTGCTCGGCTGGATCGAACGCTACCGCGCCTTCTGGCCGGAGCGCATCGAGAGGTTGAAGACGGTTCTGAAGGAAATGGACCAATGACGACTGCAAAACACCCGGAAGCGGCCAATGCGCCGCTCAGCTTCGAATGTGATCTTCCCGACCCGCCGGAAAAAGTGTGGCGGGCGCTGACCGAGCCGGAGCTGCTCGCCGCCTGGATGATGCCGAACGACATGAAGCCTGAAACCGGCAGGCGCTTCGCCTTTGCCGGACCGGACGCGCCGATCGACTGCGAGGTGCTCGAGGTCGAGGCCGGCAAGCTGCTGCGCTATTCCTGGCGCGAACGGCCTGGCGCGGATGCCCCCGACCGATTGCCGGCATTCGACAACCCCTCCTTCGACAGCATCGTCACCTTCACGCTCGCGCGCACGGTTTCCGGCGGCACGCATCTTCGCATCGTCCATGACGCCTTCGTGCCGGCGGCGCAGCCTGTCATCGCCGTGGCCGGCGCCGGCTGCGGTCTTTCGCTCGACGCGCGCAAGAAGCCTATAGCCGCCAATGCGCCATGCATGATGCTGCGCGCAGCCTGACCCCGAGGAGACCCCGCCCATGAGCGCCCTTGCCAATCTGGTACCGATGGTGATCGAGCAGTCGAGCCGCGGCGAACGCGCCTTCGACATTTTCTCGCGGCTGCTGCGCGAGCGCATCGTCTTCATCAACGGCGAGATCAATGACGGCGTCTCGGCGTTGGTCTGCGCGCAGCTCCTGTCGCTGGAATCGGACCATCCCGACAAGGAGATATCGATCTACATCAACTCGCCGGGCGGCGTGGTGACCAGCGGCTTCGCCATCTACGACACGATGCAGTACATCTCCTGCCCGGTGTCGACAGTGTGCATGGGCTTCGCGGCTTCGATGGGCTCCTTCCTTTTGATGGCCGGCTCGCCCGGCCGGCGCATCGCGCTGCCCAACACCAGGATCGTGCTGCATCAGCCGCTCGGCGGCTTCCAGGGCCAGGCCTCCGACATCCAGCGGCATGCCGAGGACATCCTGCGCACCAAGCGCCATATGACGGAACTCTACGCCAAGCATTGCGGCCGCAGCTACGAAGAGGTCGAGCGTACGCTCGACCGCGACTATTTCATGACCGCCGAGGAGGCCAAGGCCTGGGGCCTCGTCGATCATGTCTACGACACGCGCAAGAAGGCGGCCTGACAGCGCTGCGCGGCAATTTGATTGCCGCGCGTCTGGCTTCGCTTTCGGCGCGCCTCTATAGTCCCGGCATGATCCGTTCGTTCAGAAATCCACTTGTTGCTGCGGCAGCGGCACTCGCGGTCGCGCTGATCACCTCCAACACCGCCTTTGCCGACGATAGCTCGACGCAGAAACTGCCAGGCGTCAGCGGCGACTATCGTATTGCCAAACCAGCCCCGCAGCCCGAACCGGACGACGCGCAGCCCGCCGGCAGCAACGGCACGTTCAAGATCGGCAATACCGATGTCAGGATTTCCGGCAGCGTAACCATCGACATGGCGACGGGCGGCATCGGGCCGCCCAACCACTGAGGCTCATCGCACACTCCGGGGGCCAAGGGCCGACTTCTGACCGTAAAATGTAAGCCCCGCCACTGCTTCCGCAGGTGGACGGGGCTTTCATGGATCTGAAACCCAACTTTGGCCGGGAGTGGACTGCCGGCGTTCTGTTTCGGATGCAACGCGGCCTTCAGCCGACGATCCGACTATGGTCTCTGATTGTAGGAATCGGCAGGTCACGGTTTGTCGGGTCGGCGCTCACGCCGCCCTGGCACTTATGCCCGCCGCGGCCCCATCCTTGCGTGGAGCCTCAAGGGACTGTCCGGTGGCGTCATGCTCCGCTCCTTCTGTCCGTTGCGACCATTGTCGTACGAAGCTCTAATCGCAAGTGCCTGCGGCGTCTCGCAGGCCACCTTCGGGTGGCGAGGCCATCAAAAGACGGCCGGCTTCGCTGACGACCCGAGACTGCTCCCGCGGGTCGCCTGCGTCAACCGTTCAGTAGCCGATTACCGAAAAATGTGATCGCCGGGAGGTTACGTGCGGGTTAGTCGGGCACCGCCGCTGATCAGTCAGGCCGGCAATCGACGGCGTTTGTTTCCACAGCGCTTTGTCAGGAGCGTGTTCGGCCTTTGTTCTTTCCGCTTGCCCGCTCGCGCGAAAGACGGTTAAACCCATAGTTGGCCGTTTCCGTCGAGATTGTGGCGTCTCTCGACGCGGCGGCCAAACTACCTACATAGAGGATGGCCGGGACAAACCCGCCAATCCAGCAAAATTCCAGACCTGAGGCGGCGACCGGCGATGGCCGACCAAAAATACCTTTCCATTCGCGGGGCACGCGAACACAATCTCAAGAACGTCGACCTCGACCTGCCTCGCGACAGCCTGATCGTCATGACCGGCCTGTCAGGATCCGGCAAGTCGTCGCTTGCCTTCGACACCATTTATGCCGAGGGCCAGCGCCGCTATGTCGAGAGCCTTTCGGCCTATGCCCGCCAGTTCCTGGAGATGATGCAGAAGCCGGACGTCGACCAGATCGATGGCCTGTCGCCCGCCATCTCGATCGAGCAGAAGACCACCTCGCGCAACCCGCGCTCGACGGTCGGCACCGTCACCGAGATCTACGACTATATGCGCCTGCTGTTCGCGCGCGTCGGCATCCCCTATTCGCCGGCCACCGGCCTGCCGATCGAGAGCCAGACGGTCAGCCAGATGGTCGACCGCGTGGTGGCGCTTGACGAAGGCACGCGCCTCTATCTGCTGGCGCCGATCGTGCGCGGCCGCAAGGGCGAGTATCGCAAGGAACTGCTGGAGCTGCAGAAGAAGGGTTTCCAGCGCGTCAAAGTCGACGGCGTCTTCTACGAGATCGCCGACGTGCCGGCGCTGGACAAGAAGTACAAGCACGACATCGACGTCGTCGTCGACCGCATCGTCGTGCGCGGAGACCTGGCGACGCGGCTTGCTGACTCGATGGAAACCGCGCTCAAGCTGGCCGACGGGCTGGCGGTGGCCGAGTTCGCCGACCGGCCGCTCGACGCCAGCCAGACGGGCGAGGACTCGGTCAACAAGTCGAAGAACGAGACACATGAACGCATCATGTTCTCGGAGAAGTTCGCCTGCCCGGTGTCCGGCTTCACCATTCCGGAGATCGAGCCCAGGCTGTTCTCCTTCAACAATCCGTTCGGCGCTTGCCCGACCTGCGATGGCCTCGGCAGTCAGCGCGCCATCGACGCCAATCTCGTGGTGCCGGACGAGAACGTCTCGCTGCGGGACGGCGCCATCAGCCCATGGGCGAAATCGACCTCGCCCTACTACGCGCAGACGCTGGAAGCGCTCGGCAAGGCCTACGGCTTCAAGCTCGGCGACAAGTTCAAGGACCTGAGCGCCGAAGCGCAAGAAGCCGTGCTGCACGGCACCGGCGAGCGCGAGATCACCTTCCAGTACGACGACGGCCTGCGCTCCTACAAGACCACCAAGACCTTCGAGGGCGTCATCCCCAATCTCGACCGGCGCTGGAAGGAAACGGAATCGGCCTGGATGCGCGAGGAGATCGAGCGCTTCATGTCGGCGACGCCCTGTCCTGCCTGCAACGGCTACAGGCTGAAGCCGGAAGCGCTCGCCGTGAAGATCGCCGGAAAGCACATCGGCGAGGTCACCGAGCTGTCGATCCGCAAGGCCGACCAGTGGTTCACCGACCTGCCGGCGCAGCTCAACGAAAAGCAGAACGAAATCGCGGTCAGGGTGCTGAAGGAAATCCGCGAGCGGCTGCGCTTCTTGAACGATGTCGGCCTCGACTATCTGACGCTGTCACGCAACTCCGGCACGCTATCGGGCGGCGAGAGCCAGCGCATCCGATTGGCCTCGCAGATCGGCTCCGGTCTCACCGGCGTGCTCTATGTTCTGGACGAGCCGTCGATCGGCCTGCACCAGCGCGACAATGCGCGACTGCTCGACACGCTGAAGCACCTGCGCGACATCGGCAACACGGTGATCGTCGTCGAGCATGACGAGGACGCCATCCTGCATGCCGACTATGTCGTCGACATCGGCCCGGCCGCCGGCATCCACGGTGGCCAGATCATCGCGCAGGGCACGCCGCAGCAGATCATGGCGACGCCCGCCTCGATCACCGGCAAATATCTGTCGGGCGAGCTCGAAGTGACGACGCCACAGCTGCGCCGCGAGGCGAAGAAGAACCGGCGGATCAAGGTCGTCGGCGCGCGCGGCAACAATCTGAAGAATGTCACGGCGGAGATTCCGCTCGGCACCTTCACCTGCGTCACCGGCGTTTCCGGCGGCGGCAAGTCGACCTTCCTGATCGAGACGCTGTTCAAGGCGGCCTCGCGCAGGATCATGGGCTCGCGCGAGCATCCGGCCGAGCATGACCGCATCGAGGGGCTTGAGTTCCTCGACAAGGTCATCGACATCGACCAGTCGCCGATCGGCCGCACGCCGCGTTCCAACCCGGCCACCTATACCGGCGCCTTCACGCCGATCCGCGACTGGTTCGCCGGCTTGCCGGAGGCGAAGGCGCGCGGCTACCAGCCCGGCCGCTTCTCCTTCAACGTCAAGGGCGGCCGCTGCGAAGCCTGTCAGGGCGACGGCGTCATCAAGATCGAAATGCACTTCCTGCCCGACGTCTACGTCACCTGCGACGTCTGCCACGGCAAGCGCTACAACCGCGAGACGCTCGACGTGCTGTTCAAGGGCAAGTCGATCGCCGACGTGCTCGACATGACGGTCGAGGAAGGTGTCGACTTCTTCTCGGCGGTGCCAGGCGTGCGCGACAAGCTGGTGACGCTGAACCAGGTCGGCCTCGGCTATATCCATATCGGCCAGCAGGCGACGACGCTGTCGGGCGGCGAGGCGCAGCGCATCAAGCTCGCCAAGGAATTGTCGCGCAAGGCGACGGGCAAGACGCTCTACATTCTCGACGAGCCGACCACCGGCCTCCATTTCCACGACGTCGCCAAGCTGCTCGAAGTGCTGCACGAGCTGGTCGACCAGGGCAACACGGTGGTGGTGATCGAGCACAATCTCGAGGTCATCAAGACTGCCGACTGGGTGCTCGACCTCGGCCCCGAGGGCGGCGACGGCGGCGGCGAGCTGGTCGCCTCCGGCACGCCGGAAGCGATCGTGCGCGAGAAGCGCAGCTACACCGGCCAGTTCCTGAAGGAGCTGCTGGAGCGGCGCCCCGGAGGCAAACGCGAAGCGGCGGAGTGACCACAACTCATTAATGTAATTGATGGAACATGCTAAGCTTCCGTGCTTGGAAGTGTCTGTCATCCAAGGGGGAAGGCCATGAGAGCTATCAAACGGAAGCGTCCACGTGTTCGTCAGGTAGTACAAGGCAAGCTGCCCCATGAACTAGCGACACTCGCGGAACAGACGAGTTATGTTGGGAGCGTCGAACACAAAAGCGGACCTACTTTCGCTGGCTGGCCCCGACCTAGATCGGACGCTACGATCTGCGATAGTAGCGTTAGCGGAGATCAGGAAAGACTCACGTCGTGGCTTCAAACCGCTATCGAGCGTGGGCACATAGGAGAGCCATGGGAAGGAAAATTCCCACGGTATGCTTGGTACAGAGACGGGGACACAATGTACGAAGCACGTCTCGTAAATCGGGAAACCGGTGAATACAAGGGCTACCCATTGAAGAAGAATGAGTGGCCGACGTTGGTGAATAATGTTCAAGCTTGAATTTGATTGGGAAGATCCCGGTAAAGCCAAAGGGGATGAACTACGGGCTACATGGTCGCGATTTGCGATCAAAGTCGATGGTCACTATGTCACGAGGGTTACAGATCTCTCTCTGCGCTCTGTTCGTGATGCCGTATATCTGCCACTCTATCCCCTCGCGGAATGGATAGCGGAGAATTGGTTTTTCTTACAGTTTGAGGCTCACACATATGAGTCCCGCGAGGCGTTTTGGAGGCGACATTCGTTCGTCTGGGCGGATTCGGGTTACTCTTTTCCCCAGTTCCTAATTCAGCCAACAGGACTGCACACCGACCTAGTCTGGATACCAAAATATAAGGGATACTCCACTATAGAGTATCTTGGTAAAGGTTCATCCACTTCCCTAACGTCCCAAGTTATCGATGAACTTCGTAACCTGCTAGACGCAGTTAACGGCCGCCTAGAGTCTTTTGGTATATTTGGCACACATTTTCAAAATGAGTGGCGATTTATCTCGGAAATGAATAGCGATGAGATCGATTTCGCTAGAATGGCAGCGTCTTCAGGAATAGACCCGTTTAACATGGAAGAGAGCATCGAAGAAGGTATCATTCTCCTTTCTCAAAAGCTCCCTCTGGAAAGCCTAGCCAGATTCCTCACAGCAACGAGAGGTTCCCATTTCTCTGATCGAGCGTTGTGGCTTGACAAAAGCCTGACCCAGTTAGACCGTCTTAAGGGAGGCCTTTCGGCTATTCCCTCTATAGTCGCGAAATCTAATAAGCTGCGCCTGAACCAAGAAAAGAAGAAAGCCCCTTTTCAGTGGGGATACGATGTCGCGAGGAAAATTCGGTCCGAATTTTCGTTGCACAATGACCCCGTTCCCTCCGTAGCGAACCTTGCAAGCCTATTTGGCGTGCACGAATTTGAGGACAGCATTCTCATTGACAGAGAGGCCTTTTCACAAGTTCGATCGCTAAGTACCGGCGGTCAAAACCCTAGATTTAAGATTACTACGCGCAGGCCCGACTCCGACACCTTCGCGCTAGCTCGGGGAATATTTGATCGCATCACTGCACCAGAACTTAGTGTCAACGTTGTGGCTGACACAGACTTAGAAGCGGACAAGGCCAGCAGAGCTTTTGCTGCAGAATTCCTCCTCCCGAGCTCTGTACTTCGAGAGCGCCAGGCAAAATCTCAAGAAAACGTCTGGTACGAAGATGACGTTTTAGAATTGGCGGAAGAATACCATGTATCAGAATACGTAGTTAGGCATCAATTAGAGAACCATAATATTGGACACATTGTAAGTTAGCATATTCATCAAGGAATATTTTCGATGGAGGCGTTACCCGAAATCAGAAGAGCACTCGCGAATGACCTAAAAAAGATCGTCGCATTGACTACCGCAGCCTACGCCCCCTACACCGCTCTGTTCGGCGCGCCGCCGATCCCGGTCACGGAAGACTACGCGCCGCGCATCGAGCGCGGCGAGATCTGGCTGCTGGAGGAAGGCTCCGAACTGGCCGGGCTCATCGTGCTGGAACGGCATCCCGACCACGCCATGATCTTCAGCGTCGCGGTGGCGCCGGCCTTCCAGGGCAGGAAGCTCGGCATCAGGCTGCTCGACTTCGCCGATGAACAGGCACGAACGTGGCACGTACCGGAGGTTCGGCTCTACACCAATTCGCGGATGGAGCGGAACATCGCGCTCTACTCGGCCTATGGCTATCGCGAGACGGGCCGCCGGCCCAATCCGCACCGGCCGGGATGGACCGTGGTCGACATGGCCAAGCCCGTCGACAAGGCCGCCTAATCGTATTTTTTGCAAATGGGAGGAAGACGATGACCAGCCAAGGAAAGATCCGCTCCGGCATGGGCGGCTGGACCTTCGAACCCTGGGATACGTCCTTCTATCCGGACAAGCTCGCCAAGGCCAAGCAGCTCCACTATGCCAGCCGCCAGGTGCCGACCATCGAGGTCAACGGCACCTACTATTCCAGCTTCAAGGAACCGACCTTCGTCAAATGGGCCGGCGACGCGCCGGACGGCTTCGTCTTCTCGCTGAAGGGCAACCGCTTCGTCACCAACCGCCGCGTGCTCGGCGAGGCGGGTGAATCGATGATGCGCTTCCTCGGCTCCGGCGTCGCCGCGCTCGGCGAGAAGCTCGGGCCGATCCTGTGGCAGTTCGCGCCGACGAAGAAATTCGACGCGGACGATTTCGAGGCTTTCCTGAAGCTGCTGCCCGAAAAGCAGGACGGCGTGCCGCTGCGCCACGCGCTGGAAGTGCGGCACGACAGCTTCATCGTGCCCGAATTCCCGGCGCTGGCGCGAAAATACAACGCCGCGATCGTCTATGCCGACCATGCCAAATATCCGGCGATCGCCGACGTCACCGGCGATTTCGTCTATGCGCGCCTGCAGACCGGCAGCGATGACAATCCAGACTGCTACACGCCGAAGGGGCTCGACGAATGGGCGGCGCGGGCCAAGACCTGGGCGCAAGGCAAGCAGCCGGCCGACCTGCCGCGCGCCGATCCCAAGACCGATGCGCCGGTCAAGCCCCGCGACGTGTTCGTCTACTTCATCACCGAAGGCAAGGTGCGCGCGCCCTTCGGCGCCATGGCGCTGATGAAGCGGGTAGCGGCTTAGGGCAATTCCAGGAAAGTGTGTAACGGGTCGGGCTCGGCGACTTCGCCCTAGCTTTCCGTCCGAAATTGCGTTTCCGTGCGTGAAACGATGAACTGTTACAGAGTGCGGACATCCACCGCGGCCTATTCAAACGCCGGAGCTCTGCCCGGCGCGCCACGCGACGCCGGTCGGCGGTTGGCTTGTCGGAACCTGTCAGCCACCTTGACCGTTCTGCCTAATGCATGTCGCCCAAAAGTGCGCAGCGGTTTTGGGAGAAACGACATGCATCAAAATGAGGACTTAAAGCGCGTCGTCTGAATCCGTTTCAGCGCGACGCGCTTTAAGCCGCCAGAGACTGAAGTCGCACCACTCGTCTCGCCGAAGGTCGCACGGCGAGGCAGCCATCTCCCGAAACGCTTGCCAAATCCCGCGGCGTCGGAAAGGAGCGAGGAAAGATGATCGCCATCCTCGGTGCGTTGCTTACCATTGCCGGCGTCGTGTACATGGCAGGCGCCACTTTGAGGCGTGGGCGCCTGAGCGATCCAGCATCTACAGCGCCGGATCGTCCGGCGCCGAACCTGGCAACACCAGGCCCAACACTGGAGCCGCGGCGGCGCGGACTCGGTTTCCTCGGCCTGTCGCAGAATTGGCCGGGTCTGGTGATGATGGGGGTCGGCATCATACTGCTGTTGTCGGTGGCGGTCCTCTGACGCCCCGGAATTATGGCATCTTCACCACTATCGTAACGTAATCGATACTTCCTTGCCGCATTAAGGCACCTACGCCAGGTTGCAGAAGCCCGGCGAGGACGGGTGCATGCTGCTCGACTACAACTCATTGCTGCTGGCCGTCGGCTTCTCCGCCGCCTGCCTCAGCCTCACGCTGTTCGGAACCTGGCTGACCGCCCGTTCCGACAAGTTCCTGCTGACATGGGCGATCAGCGTGCTTGTGGTTGTGGCCGAGGTCTTTGCCTATGACGCCTATATCGCAGCGCCCGGAGCGGCCCTCGGCGTCCTGACGCTGGCGCTGCTCCTGCTCGGCTTCTCGGTAATGCTTGGCGCCGCCCACCAGTTCCGGACCGGCCGCTCGCCGCTGCCGCGCATCGCGCTTGGCGCCGGCATCTCCTTCGCGCTGGCTCTGCCGCCGATGGCGCTCGGCTATGACGGGCTGGGCTTCATGCTGGAGAATTTTCTTGCAGCGCTGCTTCTGTTCGGCACCGCGTATGAGTATTGGAAGGGCCGAGGGG
Organism: Mesorhizobium sp. WSM4906; assembly: GCF_029674625.1. Classification (NCBI taxonomy): domain Bacteria; kingdom Pseudomonadati; phylum Pseudomonadota; class Alphaproteobacteria; order Hyphomicrobiales; family Phyllobacteriaceae; genus Mesorhizobium; species Mesorhizobium sp. WSM4906. The sequence goes on along the minus strand of NZ_CP121355.1, from coordinate 4,176,421 downwards.
AAGCGCCGGCGCAGCTTATTGGCGTGGCGCTGCTTTATTCGCTGACCGCCGCGTCCTTCGTGCTGTGCGCGGCCGTGCTGGCATGGGAGGGCAGGCTGGTCCTCGGCCACGCACCGAGCAACTGGGCCGAGGATCTGAGCCTGGTCATCGTCATCGCCTCGATGACCGGCATCGGCGCGCTGTCGCTGGCGCTCAACCAGGGGCGGCTCGCGCGCCACCACAAGCGCGAGGCTGAGACCGATGCGCTGACCGGGCTGCTCAACCGTCGCGCGTTGTTCGACCTGCATGGCAAGATGCCCGTCGGCGCCTTCATGGCGGTGGTCGTGTTCGACCTCGACGGCTTCAAGGCGATCAACGACCAGTTCGGCCACGCCGCCGGCGACGAGGTGCTGAAGGTTTTCGCCGAAGAACTGGCCGGCAATCTGCGCCCGAACGATGTCGCTGCCCGCATGGGCGGCGAGGAGTTCGCGCTGGTGCTGAAACGCACCTTGCCGGAGATGGTCGAGAGCACGGCCGAACGGATAAGGATGGCCTTCGCGGCGCGGACGATCGAAACCGAGACGGGCCTGTTGAAATGCACGGTGAGCGCCGGCTTCGCCTTTGGCAGCAATGAAGGCACGAAATTCGACAAGGTGCTCAGCGCCGCCGACAAGGCGCTTTACGCAGCCAAGCGCGGCGGCCGCAACCGTGTGCTCGACATCCGCCGCTGCGCTTGAAGCTCTGACAATTCCAGGAAAAGCGTGAAACGATCGGGCTCGGCGACTTCGCCGTAGCCTTCCGTCCGGAATTGCGTCAATCCCTAAAGCAATTCCAGGAAAGGTGTGAGCGGCTTTCCGTCCGGAATTGCGTCAAAGAGATAGAGCGGTTCGCCGTTTCGGTGAAACGGTGAAACGCTCTAGCGGCTCAAGCGGTCAGTGATGCCCGATCACTTCGTTATAGGCGTCGAGGTCGACGTAAAAGACCTTGGTTATTTCTCCAAGCAGATCGTCCTCGTCGTAGCCTTGCGACATCAGGATGTTGATCGCCGTCATGATGTCGATGCGTTCGGTGAGGCGCCGCTTCTGATAGTCCTCGACAAAACGTTCCATCGCCTTCCCCTGGCAAGTTCCTTGTTGGACGCATCGACCGACAATCACTCAGGAGAAAGCTAGGCAGGCTTGCTTGCGTGGAACTTGCCGGCTGAGCGCCCCTTCCCCTCATTCGCGACTGGTACGGAAAGCGGCCGACTCACCAAGGCCAGGGAAAGACTAACATGCAGCTTTGAAGCCGCCAGAGTAGAATGAGTTCGTCATCCTTGGGCGTAGCGACGCGAAGCGGAGCGAAGACCCAGGATCCTGCCGTTACTTCCAAATGTCACTATCGGTGCAGAATCCGGAAATGGTTGGGGCCGCCACACAAGAATCTATTCTCTGTCGCAGCACTCTTCGGCCAGCGTCACGGAATGGATCCTTGGGTCTGCGCCGCGTCGCTTCACTCCTTGCTTCGCCCAAGGATGACGACGAGGCGCGTTATACTGTCAAAAACTTCCGCACGTCCGCCCTGTCGAGATCCTCGGCCGGTCCGGTGTGCACGATCTGGCCGCGGTCCATGATGTTGACCTCGTCGGCAAGCTCGCGGCAGAAGTCGAGATATTGCTCGACCAGCAGCACCGCGATTCCGGCCTGGTCGCGCAGATAGCGGATCGCGCGGCCGATATCCTTGATGATCGACGGCTGGATGCCTTCGGTCGGCTCGTCGAGCACGAGCAGCTTCGGCCGCATCACCAGCGCGCGGCCGATGGCGAGCTGCTGCTGCTGGCCACCGGAGAGATCGCCGCCGCGGCGACCCAGCATCTGCTTCAGCACCGGGAACAGCTCGAAGACATGCGCTGGAACGCTGCGGTCGCCGCGCCTGAGCGGCGCGAAGCCCGATTCCAGGTTCTCGCGCACCGTCAGCAGCGGGAAGATCTCCCTGCCCTGCGGCACGAATGCGATGCCCGACCGGGCGCGATCATACGCCGCGCTCCGGTCGAGCGCCTTCCCCTCGAAGGCAACGCTTCCGCTCGTCAGCCGGTGTTGGCCGACGATCGATCTCATCAAACTGGTCTTGCCGACGCCGTTACGGCCGAGCACGCAGGTGATCTTGCCCGCGCCGGCCTTCAGCGAAACGCCGCGCAGCGCCTGGGCGGCGCCGTAGTGGAGCGTGGCGTTGGAGACTTCGAGCATGGTCAGCCCCTTCTCCAGCGCTTCAGGAAGGCGAAATCGAAACGGTGGAACGGAACCCGCCAGATCATGCTTAGCGCCCCAGATAGACTTCGACGACGCGCTCGTCGGCCGAAACGAAATCGAGCGTGCCCTCCGACAGCACCGAGCCTTCGTGCAGGCAGGTGACCTTGACGCCGAGCTCGCGCACGAAATGCATGTCGTGCTCGACCACGATCACCGAATGATCGCGGGCAATGTCCTTCAGCAGACGCGCGGTCTCCTCGGTTTCGGCATCGGTCATGCCGGCGACCGGCTCGTCGACGAGCAGCAGCTTCGGGTCCTGCGCCAAGAGCATGCCGATCTCCAACCACTGTTTCTGACCGTGGCTCAGATTGGCGGCGAGTTCGTCGCGCTTGTCGCCGAGACGGATGATACCGAGGATATCGTCGATGCGCCGCGTCTCGGCGGCCGAGCGACGATGGAAGAGCGCCGGGAAGATCGAGCGCGGACCCTTCAGCGCCAGCATCAGATTGTCCTCGACACTGTGGCTTTCGAAGACGGTCGGCTTCTGGAATTTGCGGCCGATGCCCATCATGGCGATCTCGGCCTCGTCATGCCGGGTGAGATCGACCTGGCCATCGAAGAAGACCTCGCCCTCGTCCGGCCGCGTCTTGCCGGTGACGATGTCCATCATGGTCGTCTTGCCGGCGCCGTTAGGGCCGATGATCGCGCGCATCTCGCCCTTGTCGAGCACCAGCGACAGATTGTTGATGGCGCGAAACCCGTCGAAGGAAACCGAGACGCCGTCGAGATAGAGGATGGTGTTCGACTTGCCCATGGTCGCTCACTCCGCCGGCTGCGGTTCGGGGCCGGTGGCGGACCAGGCGCCGGGCGTCCTCGCCGCCGAGCGCATGATCTTCGGCGGCGGCGCGACGGTATCTGTGCCGACCTCCGCAGCGAGCGAGGCCGCGCGCAGTGCCTTGGCCTTGCCGCGCCAGCCATCCCAGGTGCCGACGACGCCTTTCGGCAGGAACAGCGTGACGGCGACGAACAATCCGCCCAGTGCGAACAGCCAGAATTCCGGCAGCACGCCGGTGAACCAGGATTTTCCCGCGTTGACGAGCAGCGCGCCGATGATCGGACCGACGATGGTGCCGCGACCGCCGACGGCGGTCCAGATCACCACCTCGATCGAATTCGCCGGATCGAACTCGCCGGGATTGATGATGCCGACCTGCGGCACGTAAAGCGCGCCGGCAATGCCGGCCATGATCGCCGAGACGGTGAAGGCGAACAGCTTGACGTTCTCCGCCCGCCAGCCGAGGAAGCGGGTGCGGCTTTCGGCGTCGCGCACCGCCATCAGCAGCTTGCCGTGTTTGGAGCGGACGATCGCCGCGGTGACGAAGACGGCGAGCGCTAGGGTCACGGCGCTGGCCGCAAACAGCGCCGAGCGCGTCGCGTCTGCCTGCACGTTGAAGCCGAGAATGTCCTTGAAGTCGGTCAGGCCGTTGTTGCCGCCAAAACCCATGTCGTTGCGGAAGAAGGCGAGCAGCAGCGCATAGGTCATCGCCTGGGTGATGATCGAGAGATAGACGCCGGTGACGCGGCTGCGGAAGGCGAACCAGCCGAAGACGAAGGCGAGCAGGCCGGGCACGGCCAGCACCATCAACGCCGCGAACCAGAAATGGTCGAAGCCGTACCAGAACCAGGGTAGCTCCTTGTAGTTCAGGAACACCATGAAGTCGGGCAGGATCGGGTTGCCGTAGACGCCGCGCGAGCCGATCTGGCGCATCAGATACATGCCCATCGCATAGCCGCCGAGCGCGAAGAAGGCGCCGTGGCCGAGCGAGAGGATGCCGCAATAACCCCAGACCAGGTCGAGCGCCAGGGCGAGCAGCGCATAGCAGAGATACTTCCCGAGCAGCGCCACGATATAGGGCGGGACGTAAAGCGCGCTCGACGGCGAAACAGCGAGGTTGAGCAGCGGCACGATGACGGCGGCCGCCAGCAGGACGAAGATCGTGACGGCGATGCGCCGGTCGGCGCCGAACAGGCGTTGCGCGATCATGCTTCCACCGCCCTGCCCTTCAGCGCGAACAGGCCGCGCGGGCGTTTCTGGATGAACAGGATGATCAGCACCAGCACGACGATCTTGCCGAGCACCGCGCCGGCATAAGGCTCGAGAAACTTGTTGACGATGCCGAGCGAGAAGGCGCCGACCAGCGTGCCCCAGAGATTGCCGACGCCGCCGAAGACGACGACCATGAAGCTGTCGATGATGTAGCCGCGGCCGAGATTGGGCGAGACGTTGTCGATCTGGCTGAGCGCAACGCCGGCAATGCCGGCAATGCCGGAGCCAAGCGCGAAGGTCAGCGCGTCGACCCATGGCGTCTTGATGCCCATCGAAGCGGCCATTCGGCGGTTGGCGGTGACGGCGCGCATCTGCAGCCCCCAGGGCGTGCGCTTCATGACGTAGAGCAGCACCGCGAAAACGACGAGCGCGAACACCAGGATCCACAGCCGGTTCCAGGTGATGGCGAGCTGTCCGATGTCGAACGAGCCCGACATCCAGGACGGATTGCCGACCTCTTGGTTGGTCGGCCCGAAGATGGTGCGCACCGCCTGCTGCAGGATGAGTGAGACGCCCCAGGTTGCCAAAAGCGTCTCGAGCGGCCGGCCGTAGAGGAAGCGGATGATGCCGCGCTCGATGGCAAGCCCGACCAGCGCTGCGACGAGAAAGGCGAGCGGCAGCGCGATGACCAGCGACCAGTCGAACAGGCCAGGAAACGAGCTGCGGATCACCTGCTGGACGACGAAAGTCGTGTAGGCGCCGAGCATCACCATCTCGCCATGCGCCATGTTGATGACACCCATGACGCCGAAGGTGATGGCAAGGCCGATCGCGGCCAACAGCAGCACCGATCCGAGCGAGATGCCGTACCAGATGTTCTGGCCGGCATCCCACAACGCCAGCGTCGAATTGATATGTCCGATGGCGGCGGACGCCGCGTCCTTGACAGCGCCCTGAGCGCCGGCCTCGACCGAGGTCAGCAACGACAGCGCGTCGCGGTCGCCGCGCGCCGCGATCATCGAGATGGCGGCGAGCTTGTCGGCTTCCGGCTTATCGGAAACGAGCACCGATGCCGCGCGCGCCTGTTCGAACATCGCCTTGACTGCGGGATCGGTTTCGGCGGCGATCGCGGCATCGAGCGGCTCGATGTTGGCCGCATCGGGCGTCCTGAACATGGTCGCCGCGGCGGCGAGGCGCACGGCAGGACCCTTGGCGCGCAGCGTCAGCGTGCCCAGCGCATCGCGGATCGTACGGCGCAGGCCGTTGTTGACCTTGATCTTGGTGAGGTCGGCCTTGGCCGCGTCGGCTGCCTTTTCGCCGCTCAGCGGATCGAGCAGTTCGATGCCGTCACCGGCGTCCTTACCGACGAATATCTGGGAATCGGCCTTGCGGATATAGAGATTGCCCTCGGCCAGCGCCGAAAGCGCCCTTTCGACGGCCGGATCGCCGCTCGCGGCCAGCTCGCGCACGACGGCCTCCGTGGCCGAGAAACCGGTGGCGGCCGCGAATTTGGCGATCGTGGCGCGAAGATCGCCCTCGGCAGCGCCAGACGGCAACAGGCTTGCCATCGTCAGCAGCATTATCAGGCCAAACACGCGCAACAGGATCATCGTCTTCGAGCGGCTCTCAAAGGTTTGAAGGCTTTGCCCGGGCCAGCCAAAGCCCGCCCGGGCAGCGGTCTCGGATTGCGGGGCCACGCCGCGATCCGACAGACCTGGGAGGTCACGGACCAGGTCCAGACCGGGATCAGTTGGTGCCCTTGCCGCCGCACTTGCCGGTGGCGACGTTGAAGTTGCCGCAGCTGAGCGGGGCGCGCCAATCCGAGATCAGGTCTTTGGAGTCCGGCAGGTAGTCGGACCATTCGTCGCCCATGACGAGGCCGGGTGTTTGCGAGACGGTCTCGAACTGGCCGTCGGCCTGGATCTCGCCGATCAGCACCGGCTTGGTGATGTGGTGGTTCGGCATCATGGTCGAATAGCCGCCGGTGAGATTCGGCACCGACACGCCGACCATGGCGTCGATGACCTTGTCCGGATCGGTGGTGCCGGCCTTCTCCACCGCCTTCACCCACATGTTGAAGCCGATGTAGTGGGCTTCCATCGGGTCGTTGGTGGTGCGCTTGTCGTTCTTGATGAACTTGTGCCAGTCGTCGATGAACTTCTTGTTCTCGGGCGTGTCGACGCTTTCAAAGTAGTTCCAGGCGGCGAGATGGCCGACCAAAGGTCCGGTGTCGAGACCGGCCAGTTCTTCCTCGCCGACCGAGAAGGCCATGACCGGAATGTCTTCGGCCTTGATGCCCTGGTTGCCGAGCTCCTTGTAGAACGGCACGTTGGCGTCGCCATTGACCGTCGAGACGACCGCCGTCTTCTTGCCGGCAGAGCCGAATTTCTTGATCGCCGAGACCTCGGTCTGCCAGTCGGAGAAACCGAACGGCGTGTAGTTGACCATGATGTCCTCGGCCGGCACGCCCTTGGACTTGAGATACGCCTCGAGGATCTTGTTGGTGGTGCGCGGATAGACGTAGTCGGTGCCTTCGAGCACCCAGCGCTTCACCGAGCCGCCATCGGCGCTCATCAGGTAGTCGACGGCCGGAATGGCCTGCTGGTTCGGCGCCGCGCCCGTGTAGAAGACGTTGCGCTCGCTCTCCTCGCCCTCATATTGGACGGGGTAGAACAGGATGTTGTCGAGCTCGGAAAACACCGGCAGCACCGACTTGCGCGACACCGACGTCCAGCAGCCGAACACCGCCGCCACCTTGTCCTTCGAAATCAGCTCGCGCGCTTTTTCGGCGAAGAGCGGCCAGTTGGACGCCGGATCGACGACGACCGCCTCGAGCTTCTTGCCGAGCAGGCCGCCCTTGGCATTCTGTTCCTCGATCAGCATCAGCATGACGTCCTTCAGCGTCGTCTCCGAAATCGCCATGGTCCCCGACAGCGAATGGAGAATGCCGACCTTGATGGTGTCCTCAGCGGCCTTCGCGGGCGCCGACATTGACAGGCCGGCAGCGATCAAGCCGGCCGAAAACATTTTTGTTATTGTCGAAAAATTACCCCTCATGTTCCACGCTCCCACGCTGGTTGTTTTTGCATCGCCACATTTCGTTGCAAGCGACGTGCCAGACGCGGAAGCGCGGTGGCAAATAGTGAAATAGCGAAGCGTTTACAGCCGGTTATCTTGTAGCCGTCGAACTTTCGTGTTTCCTGCAGCGCGCGAAGGTTGAGAAAAGTTTACGCAATGCTGCCCAGATTTTGCCCAAATGATAAAAATGCCTAAACTTTAATCTGACCGGATGAAAACCAGGCCCGCGCCTGTTGCGGGGCGCCGGCAAAATGGGGCAAGGTCGCCGCGCAACCGAGCGACGTCATGGCCTTCCGCTTTTTCCTGAGTTTCCTGCTTTTGATATCCGCCGCCGGCAGCGCCCATGCCGACTTCGCCGAAGGCAAGCTGCCGGACGGCGTCTATCACTGCGAGGTCTATCTGCTCGGCCTGTTCCTCAACCTTGGCGACATCACCATCAAGGGCAATGTCTATAGCGGCCCCGTGACCTTCGGCACCTCGGGAACCTACAACTACCAGATGGACGCCAATGGCGAGATCAGCTGGCTCGGTCCGCTCGGCGGCTATACCAGCGGCGGTAACTCTATTTCGCTTACGCAGGCCACGCTGGACGATCCGAACGCCCCCTCCTTCGACATCATCATGAAGCAGCAGGACGGCGCCTTCACCGCTTCGACCTGCACCAGGAGATAGCAGCGGCGTCCCTGCCGTCTGCGTTCCGCCGTTCTCATGTCATCCGGATGTTGCCGAAGCGGCCTAGGCAGCGCGTGTCGTCAACATTCCACTCCGAGAGGCAGACACGATGGCCAACTCTCCGTCTTCACCCTCCCCTGTTATTCGCGACGTCATTGCAGCGCGCGTCTCGCGCCGCGAGCTGCTGAGAGGCGGCCTTGCCTCCAGCGCGCTGGTTGCCGGCGGCAGCTTCGTCGGCTCCTTGTTTGCCGGCGAAACACATGCCGCTGCCGCCCTTTCCACGCTCGGCTTTCCGGAGCTGAAGCGGGTCTACGACAAGAACCACGCCGCCGCCGAAGGCTATGAGACGACCATCGTCGCGCGCTGGGGCGACCCGCTCGCGGCCGGCCTGGGCGAATTCGACGGCAACAAGGTCGCGGCGGAAGAGCAGGAGAAGCGCTTCGGCTACAATTGCGATTACATCGCCTTCATGCCGCTGCCCAAGGGTTCGGTGAATTCCGACCACGGCCTGCTCTGCGTCAACAACGAGTACATCTCGCCGAACGTCATGTTCCCCGGCATGACCGAGGACGGTGCCGGCAAGGCGATGACGAAGGAACAGGTCGACCTCGGCCTCGTGGCCATGGGCCATTCGATCGTCGAGGTGATGCTGAAGGACGGCAAGTGGCAGACCGTCGAGGATAGTCCGCTCAACCGCCGCATCACCGCCAACACCGAGATGGCAGTCTCCGGTCCCGTCGCCGGCCATGCGCTGATGCGGACTTCGGCCGACGCGACCGGTAGCAAGGTACTCGGCACCAGCTACAATTGCAGCGGCGGCGTCACGCCCTGGGGCACGGTTCTGACCTGCGAGGAAGGCGTTTCCGATCTCTTCGGCGGCAACCCGAAGAAGGCGCCGACCGCCGACATACTCGACCGCTACGGCTTTGACGGCTCCGACATCTACGGCCGCGGCCGGTTCCACGACCGCTTCGACATCGACAAGGAGCCGAATGAGCCGAATCGCTTCGACTGGGTTGTCGAGATCGACCCCTATGATCCGCAGTCGAAGCCGGTGAAACGCACCGCGCTCGGCCGCATGTCGCACGAGGCCTCCACCGTCGTGCGCAACAAGGACGGCCGTATCGTCGTCTACATGGGTGATGACGACTATTTCGAGTACATGTACCGCTTCGTCTCCGCCAAGCCCTACGACCCTGCCAATCCCGCCTCCGGCAGGGATCTCCTCGACGATGGCGTGCTTTCGGCGGCGCATTTCGATGCCGACGGCTCGATGAGCTGGCTGCCGCTGGTTCACGGGCAAGGCAAGCTCACCGCAGAGAACGGCTTTGCCGACCAGGCCGAAGTGCTTCTCAAGACCCGCCTTGCCGCCGACGCGGTCGGCGCGACGCCGATGGACCGGCCCGAGGACATCGAGACCAATCCGGTCACCGGCCGCGTCTACGCCGTCATGACCAAGAACAAGAAGCGCGACGAATCCAAGATCAATCCGGCCAACACGCGGCCGGAGAACCTGTGGGGCCACATCGTCGAGCTGATTCCGCCCGGCGGCCGCGGCACAGACGCCGATCACGCCGCCGACAAATATGCCTGGGACCTGTTCGTGCTCTGCGGCAATCCCAAGGACGCCAAGGTCGGCGCCACCTTCCATCCGGACACGTCCGACAATGGCTGGTTCGTCTGCCCCGACAACATCACCTTCGACCCGGCCGGCCGGCTGTGGGTGGCAACGGACGGCGCCAACGACTTCGACCTTCCGGACGGCGTCTATGGCGTCGACACCGAGGGCGCGGCGCGCGGCCTGCCAAAACTGCTCTTCACCTGCCCGCATGGCGCGGAGGCGACCGGACCCTGCTTCACGCCCGACGGCACGACGCTGTTCCTGTCCGTCCAGCATCCGTCCGAGGATGCCGAAACGCTCGACAAGGCACAATCGCTGTGGCCCGACTTCAAGGACGGCCAACCGCCGCGGCCATCCGTGATCGCCATCCGCCGCAAGGATGGCCAGCCGGTCGGCGCGTAAACCGGTCGAGTGTTTGACAAAAAAGGGCGCGGAACCCGGTCGGGTCCCGCGCCAGCAGGCAGTCGGGAGGCAGTACTAGATGCTCTTCGCCGACATCTGGGCGGCGATATAGTCGGCCTGGCGGATCGCCAGCGACACGATGGTCAGCGTCGGATTTTCGGCGCCGCCGGTCGTGAACTGGCTGCCATCCGAGACGAACAGGTTCTTGATGTCGTGCGTCTGGCCATGCTTGTTGACGACGCCGTCGGCCGCCTTCTCGCTCATCCGGTTGGTGCCGAGATTGTGGGTCGAGGGATAGGGCGGCGTCGGGAAGGTCCTGGTCGCGCCGACTGCGGCGTAGAGCGACTGACCCTGCTTGTAGGCATGGTCGCGCATCGCGGTGTCGTTGGGATGGTCGTCGAAATGGACATCGGCGATCGGCATGCCGTGCTCGTCCTTTTCGTCTTTGTGCAGCGTGATGCGGTTCTCCTCGCGCGGCATGTCCTCGCCGACGATCCACAAGCCGGCCATATGGTCATAATGGTCGAGCGCCGTGGTGAAGGAGCGGCCCCAGCCGCCCGGATTGAGGAAGGCCGCCATGAACGGCAGGCCGAGCGACAGCGTCTCCATCTCGTAGCCGCCGACGAAGCCGCGCGACGGATCGTGGCGCGCCTCGTCGCGGATGATGCCGGCCATGGTGGTGCCGCGATACATGTGCACCGGCTTGTCGAAGACGGCATAGACCGAGCCCGTGGTGTGGCGCATGTAGTTCTTGCCGACCTGCCCCGATGAATTGGCAAGCCCGTGCGGGAACTTGCTCGATTCGGAGTTGAGCAGCAGCCGCGGGCTTTCGATGGAATTGCCGGCGACAGCGACGATGCGGGCCTTCTGCTCCTGCAGCTTGCCGTCCTTGTCGGCATAGACGACGCCCGTCACCTTGCCCGAGGCATCATGGTTGATCTTGATCGCCATGGAGTTCGGCCGCACCTCGAGATGGCCGGTCGCCTCGCCCTTCGGGATCTCGGTATAGAGCGTCGACCACTTTGCGCCCCATTTGCAGCCCTGGAAGCAGAAGCCCGTCTGCTGGCAGGAGTTGCGATCGTCGCGCTGCACCGAATTGATGGCCATGTTGCCGGTGTGGCATTCCTTGTAGCCGAGCTTGTCGGCGCCGGCTTTGAGCACCTTGAAGTTGTTGTTGCCCGGCAGCCGCGGCCAGTTGTTGGTTCCGGTCACGCCCATCTTGGCCTCGGCCTTGGCGTAATAGGGCTCCATTTCGGCGAGCGTCACCGGCCAGTCGAGCAGGTTCGCGCCTTTCACCTTGCCGTAGGTCGAAAGCGTCTTGAACTCATGCTCCTGGAAGCGCAGCGACGCGCCCGCCCAATGCGTGGTCGAACCGCCGACCGACTTGACGATCCAGGCCGGCAGGTTCGGGAAATCCTTTGCCACGCGCCAGTCGCCGGACGTGGTGCGCTTGTCCTTCCAGGCGAGCTGGGTGAACGAATCCCACTCGTCGTTGATGAAGTCCTCGTATTCGTGGCGGGCGCCCGCCTCGAGGATCACGACGTCGACGCCCTTCTGGGCGAGTTCGTTGCCGAGCGTGCCGCCGCCGGCGCCCGAGCCGATGATGACGACCACGCCATCGTTCTTGAGATCAAATTGTGCTGCCATGGTTTCCTCCCATGAAATCCGTCAAAAGCGGTTCAAGAACAGAGTGGCTCAGAGCCACTCGATGTCGTTGAAGCCACGCGCGATGTAGCCGCCCTTGGAATAGGACTCGCCCTCGTAGCCGAAGATCGGCCACACTTCCTTCTGGTTGTAGAGGCTGACGACGAGGCCGCCGCGCACCGCCTGGAAGAAGGGCGTCTTCTCGATCTCCTTCAGCAGCGCGACCCGCTCTTCTTCCCAGCCGAGCCCGCGATAGCCGCCGCTGCCGGCCTTCTTGTCGAGATCGGCGATGCCCTTCTCGATCAGTTCCTTGTGAGCCGGATCCTTGGCGGCCGTCTCGTCATGACCCTTGACGGCGATGGCGTAGTATTTGTCCGGGACCTGGTCGTGCGGGTAGATGTCGCGCGCCACCTGGATCAGCGTCGCCATCGTCTCTGGCTTCAGCGACGTGGCTTCCAAGCCCCACGCATATTCGGGGCTGATGACGGCGCTGCCGGAAATGACGAGCAGCGCGCCTGCGCCGCCGCGTTTGAGAAGCTCGCGCCGCGAAAGACCAGGCTTCCTCTCATGGGGCTTCCTCTCATAGATCGTGACCATAATTTCCTCCCTGCTTGCTGTTCGCACCCCAACGGGTGCCGTTGCTGGCGCCGCGCCGGCCCGCGCGGCATTTGTCCCCTATTGGAAGCGCCCTCCCCGCTGCAGGACCTCGATCTTGTAGCCGTCGGGATCCTCGATGAAGAAAAAGCGGGCGATGAGCGCTCCGTCGCGGTTGAATTCCACGATCTTCTTCGGATTGAGTCCGAGAGCGCCGAGCCGATCGTGCTCGCTGTCGAGATCGATGACGGACACGGCAAGGTGGCCGTAGCCGTCGCCAAGCGTGTAAGGCTCCGTGCGACCCTTGTTCACGGTCAGCTCGACCTCGAACGGAGTATCGGCATTGCTGAGATAGACGAGCGTGAAAGTCTCGAAATCGAGCCGCTGCGCGACATCGAGGCCGAAGGCCTTGTTGTAGAAATCGACGGACCGGGCCTCGTCGAGAACCCGGATCATGGTATGAATCGCCTTCGCCAAATCGGACTCCGCAGCTTTTGGTGCTTTCGAAGCAGATTATGCGCGCCGGCGAAAAAAGGTGGTGGCAGCCGATTACCACGCATGCGCATGGAAAACGGCTAATGTCGCGCCAGTTTTGCAGGGCGACCAAAGTGCGGCGCGACGCACTTTGAGGACCAAAGTCTGATTGCCGTAACCGGCCGTCAGGCCGAAAATGGAAGCGCAGGCAGTGTTCAAAAGGCGCCCAACCGATCAATCGGCGCCCAAGACCAACAAGAACGGGAGGTAACGATGTGCAGAGTCTTTGCCGGACAAGATCCGGAAGGCTACCGGCAGATCAATCGGTCGATCCGCATAGACGGGCATTCGACCAGCATCCAGCTTGAGGCGACATTCTGGGCACTCCTCGACGAGATCGCCGAGAGCCAGGGTCTGACGACACCCAAATTCATCTCGACGCTCTATGACGAGGCGATCGAGATCAACGGTCAGATCCCGAACTTCGCTTCGATGCTGCGCACCACCTGCGCGCTCTATCTGCGCGGTCACCGGCCAACGACGCAGGAGCAGGCAGCGCTCAAGCGCGAAGCCGCCTAAGAGCAATTCCAGGAAAGTGTGTAACGGTTTTCCGTCCGGAATTGCGTAAACGAAGACAGCTAGAGCAGTTCAGCGTTCCCGTGAAACGATGAACTGCTCTAGCTTGCCGCGGCGACTTCCAGCGCGAGACGGGTCATGTCGGTGAACAGCGCCTGGCGCTCGGAATAATCGGTCTGCTCGTCCGTGGCGACGTGGTCGACCACGGTCAGCAGCGACAGCGCGCGCGCGCCGAACTGCGCCGAGATGCGGTAGAGCGCGCTGGTTTCCATGTCGACCGCCAGTGCCCCGAGCGCCCTGGGCTCGTCAAACCGGGCGCGGCCGTCGGGGTGATGGAATATGTCGCTGCAGACAGTCAGGCCGGCGCTGCACGCGATGCCGAGATCGGCGGCCCGCTGCAGCGCCAGCTCATGGAGCGCCTCGTCCGGCCCCGCCGGCCGGTAAAGTCCGAACACTTGCCCGCTCATCGCGCCCTCGGCGCGTACCGCACTGGAAATGACCACGCCGCGCAGCGGAACGTTCTCGGACAGGGCGCCGCATGTGCCAGTGCGGATCAGCGTCTTCACGCCGTGATAGTCTAGCAGCTCATGGGCATAGATCAGGAAAGAGGAAACGCCGATGCCGGTTGCCTGGATGCTGACCGGCTTGCCGCGGAATCGGCCGGTGAAGCCAAGAGCACCTCGACGGCGATTGACGCAGCGCGGGCTTTCGAGAAAAGTTTCCGCCATCCACTGCGCGCGCTCGGGGTCGCCCGGCAACAGCACCGTTTCGGCGTAATCTCCCCGGCCCGCCTCGATGTGCGGCGTCACGCTTTATCACCCCCATGATGGGATCCATCCCGTTAACCATCATGACAGGGTCGCCGCAATGTGCAAGCGGTAGCTGTTTTAGGATTCCAGCACGTCCTTGACGATCGTCGCCAGTTGCTTGAGCGAGAACGGCTTGGGCAGGAAACCGAAATGCGCATCGGCCGGCAGGTTTTTGGCGAAGGCGTCCTCGGCATAGCCCGAAACGAAGACGAACTTGATGTCCGGCTGCCGTTTGCGCAGCTCGCCGAGCAGCGTCGGACCGTCCATTTCCGGCATCACCACGTCGGAGACGACGATGTCGACTTTGCCGCCGAGGGCTTCGAAGACTTCCAGCGCCTCGACGCCGGAGGACGCCTCGTGGACGGTGTAGCCGCGCGAGGTCAGCGCCCTGACGCCGCCCATGCGAACGGCGTCCTCGTCCTCGACCAGAAGCACCGTGGCCGAGCCGGACAGGTCTTTGGCGGTGTCGGCCGGCTTGGCCGGCGCCGAAGCCGCCGCCTGCATCTCGCCTGCCTCGACAACCTTCCTTGCCTCGGCGACATGGCGCGGCAGGAAGATGCGGAACACCGTTCCCTTGCCGACCTCGGAATCGCAGTAGATGAAGCCGCCGGTCTGCTTGATGATGCCATAGACCATCGAGAGGCCAAGGCCGGTTCCCTTGCCGACCTCCTTGGTGGTGAAGAACGGCTCGAAGATCTTCTTCAGCACGTCGGGCGCGATGCCGCTGCCGGTGTCCTCGACCTCGACCAGCACATAATCGGCCGGTGTTAGCTCCCGGTAGCCGAAGGATTTGCACTCCTCGCCCGCGACGTTGCGGGTGCGCACGGTAAGATCGCCGCCGGCGGGCATGGCGTCGCGTGCGTTGACGGCGAGATTGACCACCACCTGCTCGAACTGGCCGATGTCGACCTTGACCGGCCAGAGATCGCGGCCATGGTCGATCTTCAGCCGGATGTCGTTGCCGACCAGGCGGGCAAGCAGCATTCTGAGATCGGCGAGCACATCGGTCAGGTTGAGCACTTCCGGCCGCAGCGTCTGCTTGCGCGAGAAGGCGAGCAATTGCCTCACCAGCGACGCAGCGCGGTTGGCGTTCTGCTTGATGTTCATGATGTCGGGGAAGGACGGATCCGACGGACGGTGGTTGGTGAGCAGAAGGTCCGACGCCATGATGATGGCGGTGAGCACGTTGTTGAAGTCGTGCGCGATGCCGCCGGCAAGCTGGCCGACCGCCTGCATTTTCTGGCTCTGCGCCATCTGGCCTTCGAGCGCCTTCTGCTCGGTGGTTTCGACGGCGTAGACGATGGCCGATTCCTCCGCTCCCTCGCCGCCGGCGCCGTCGGCGACTGCGTTGACGTAGAAGCGGATGTGGCGCTCGTCATTGCCGGGCAGCAGCGAGTCGATCGGCTCGATATTGGCCTGCCGCTGCCGCGCCTTTTCGAAGGCTGCGGCGAAGGCCGGCCTATCGCGCTCATGCACCACGCTCTCGAAGCGCACCCGTCGGTCGACCGCGTCGCGGTCGACGACGGACGAAAACAGCGACAGGAACGGCGCGTTGGTGCGCAGGATGCGTCCGCTGGCATCGACGCCGGCAATCGCCATCGGCGTCGAGTTGAAGAAGCGGGTGAACCGGACTTCCGAGGCGCGCAGGTCGGCGGAGGCGTCCTCGCCCTGGGTGCGGTTGAGCACGATGGTGCGGGTCGGCCCGTTCACCCCCTCGCGGCTCGCCGAAACGCGATGCATGAAGCGGACCGGCAGCGCCTGCCCGCTCATTGTGGTGAGGTCGAGGTCGATGACGGCGTTGCGCGTGGTGCCGGGATCAGCCTTCACCGAGCGGACGAGCGCCATGCCGTCGCCGGCGACGATTTCCGGCAGCGTCACCGCGCCGGGGGTGAAGCTGGCAAGGTCGATGCCCAGCCATTCGGCAAGCGTCGCGTTGATATAGGTGACGCGGCCTTCCTGGTCGGCCGAGAAGAAACCGGCCGGCGCGTGATCGAGGTGGTCTATCGCTTTTTGCAGGTCGAGGAAGAAACGCTCCTGCTCCGCCCGCTCCTGCGAGATGTCGGCGATCTGCCAGGCAAGCATCGGCAGCCGCTGGCCTGGCACGTTGAAGGCACGTGCCCGGGCACGGTACCAGCGCGCGCCAGGCTCGGCCCCGGGCTTGATCGACTGCGCGAGCCGGAATTCACCGTCGCCGGCCTGGCCGTCGCGCAGGCCGGACGCCAGCCGGTAGATGGTCATCGAGGCCTCGGGGATATCCGAAAGCAGCCCTTCGACCGTCTTGAGGTCGGTCGCCGAAGCGGCACCCGTCATGTCGGCATAGGCCCGGTTGGCGTAGATGACGCGCCCCTTGGTGTCGGTGACCAGGAGACCTTGCGACATCGAATCGACGAAGGCCTTCGACAACTCGTCGCCGGTGGAGCGCGGAGCGATCTGCACGAAGCCGATCGCCGTCGCGAACAGAAAGCCGACGCCGATCATGGCGAGCACGCCCAGCATGCCGAGCAGGAACGGATCGCCGAGGCGTTCGCGGAAGAGCCCGAAGACGATCGCGGCGCCGGTCAAGACGACGATGAAGATAATGAGCCTGGCGACGGCGCCCGGACGCGTGTTTTGGTCGACGATCGGTACCGGATAGAAATCGCCGCGCGTTTCCTTGGCCATGTGCCCCCTGCTCGTGATTCCGGTGCCCCGACACCCGCGAACGGCCGGTTGAATCACATTCTCCTGTAGCGGAAAAGGCCCCGGCGGCAAATGTCCGATAAAATCAACGATTCATGTTTCAAACTGTTCACGATGCGTGATGCGAACTTGCGGTCGCTAGTCCCAACGGTCTAGTGTCGCGTCACCTCAAGAAGGCGATTGGGTGCACCGATGATGGAGTGGGTGGAGCGCACAGCGGGTCCGGGTTATGTTGGTGCAATCCTGTGGACGTTTGCAGCACTCATTTTGCTTGTCGTCGTCCTGCTCGTCATCAAGGTGGTCCGCAACCTTACTTTCGGCACCTACGTTGCCGGCGGCAGGAACCGCAAGACGCGGCTCGCCGTCATGGACGCCACTGCCGTCGACAGCCATCGCCGGCTGGTGCTGGTGCGCCGCGACGACATCGAGCACCTGATCCTGATCGGCGGCCCGACCGATGTCGTGGTCGAACGCGACATAAGGCTGGTCGCGCCTCGCCGCCCGGCGCTGACCGGCGACGGCGGCCAGCAGGCCGCTGCGCCGCGCCCGCGCGGGCCTCAGTCGGCACCGACGCCGGCCCCGGCGAGACAGCCCCCCGCACCGGCGCCGGCTCCGATGACAGAGCCAGTGTCGCGTCCGCACGCAGCGCCCCCCACGCCAAAGCCGGCGGCGCCGAGCCAGCCGACCGCGAAGGTCATGCCGCTCCCAGCTCATGGAACGAATGGCAGCGTCCGCCATGTCCCGCCGCCGCCCTCCAACGACTCGATCGACGATACGCTGATGCACGAACTCGAGGCGTCCCTGGACGAGTCGCATCCCAAGCCGGCGAGCAGCAAGCCGGCCGCCAAGCCTTCGCTCGATGACGAGATGACCAAGCTTCTCGGCGAGCTTGCCAGCCACAAACGCTGACTCGGCAATACGCGAACGTGACGGCCTTCAAGGCCTCGGGCCAGGCAAGCGCGGGATGACGGGGACCACCGTGAACCTGTCCATGGGTGCCTTGGGCAAATAAGCGGCCAGCCGCTCTGCAGCTTACGAAGGCAGCCGAAAAACAAAAAATGGCCGGAAAACCCGGCCATTTTTTCAAATTCTATGCCTGCCCTGCCCGCCTCAATCGTCGCGGTAGACCTTCTCGCGGCGCTCGTGGCGCTCCTGCGCCTCGATCGACAGCGTCGCGATGGGGCGGGCGTCGAGCCGCTTCAGCGCGATCGGCTCGCCGGTTTCCTCGCAATAGCCGTAGGTGCCTTCGTCGATACGCTGCAGCGCCGAATCGATCTTCGAGATCAGCTTGCGCTGGCGGTCGCGGGCGCGCAGTTCGATGGCTCGGTCGGTTTCGGAAGAGGCGCGGTCGGCTAGGTCGGGGTGGTTGGCGTTTTCTTGCTGGAGGATTTCGAGGGTTTCACGCGCTTCGCGAAGGATATCGTTCTTCCATGTGATAAGCTTCATGCGGAAGTAAGATTTCTGCCGTTCGTTCATGAACGGCTCGTCTTCGGAGGGTACGTAATCGGCGGTAACGATATCGTTCATTCGACTCACCCAACAACCCCAAATTTGGCGCCTATATATTCGCGGACCGAAGGCTGCACAAGCGCAATCGGCGACAGTTTCACGCAATTGTTAGGAAGGGGGAGGCCAGCACAGACAGGCCTTTTCGCAATAAGGGGACAGCCGAATTCCTGTACGATTCGCTATGTTTGAGCGATGCCGGCCATTGTGCATGGGACCATTCTCGTGGCTAATCCCATAACGCCTTGGACGGATTTTCGTTGCTTGCTAGTAGTGAGGGACCGGTTGAGCAAACTTTATTTGTTGAGGCATGCCAAGGCCGGATGGGCGCTGCCCGGGGTGCGCGATTTCGATCGTCCGCTCGACGAATCCGGCATGGCCGATGCCGAGGCGATGGGCGATGCCATGCGGGCCCGCAACTACATGCCGGACGTCACGCTTTGTTCCAACGCCAAGCGGGCGCGGCAGACGCTGGAAGGCCTCGCGGGCCGCACAGACATCGGCCGCGTGCTGTTCCTGGACACGCTCTACAGCGAGGATGCCGCCGGCTATCTCGACATCATCCGCAGGAATGGCGGGACCGGCTCGCTTCTGGTGATCGGCCACAACCCGATGACGGAGGATCTCGCCATGGCGGTGTCGGGTGACGGCGATGAGACCGCGCGTGGCATGCTCAACCACGGCTTTCCCACCTCCGGCCTCGCCGTCGTGCGTTTTCCCGGCAATCTCGGTGAAGCAGGCCAAGGCAACGGCTATCTCGAAGCCTTTCTCACTCCGGCCGATCTCTGACACCATTTCAAACGCCTCGCCCGAGGCCTATATCGGGCCCTGACGGGCGACCCAGAGGCAGATTTGGCATCATCGCTGACAACCTTTACCGACGAGGCGAAGATTGCGCTCGACACCCTGTCGGGCCGCGCCGCAGGGCTCTTCTCTCCATCGCTGCGCCTGGGCGTCACCGGCCTTTCCCGCGCCGGCAAGACGGTGTTCATTTCCGCTCTCGTGCACAACCTGATCCATGGCGGGCGGCTGCCGCTCTTCGAAGCGCAGAAATCGGGCCGCATCGCTCGCGCTTTCCTCGAGGAGCAGCCGGACGACGCCGTCCCGCGCTTTCAGTACGAGGACCATATAGCTGCCCTGGTCGAAGACCGCGTCTGGCCGGATTCGACGCGCGCCATTTCCGAGTTGAGGCTCACCATCGAATATGAGTCTGCCTCCGGCTGGAACCGGCTGTTTTCGGCGGGAAAGCTGTCGGTCGACATCGTCGACTACCCCGGCGAATGGCTGCTCGACCTGCCGCTGCTCGGCAAATCCTTCGCCGATTTTTCGCACGAGGCGGTCGAGCTCGCAGCCCTGCCTGTGCGGTCCGACCTGTCGCATGCCTGGCGCGAGCTCGCCTCCTCGATCGATCCGGATGCCGATGCCGACGAAATGACGGCGCGCCGTCTCGCCGAAAGCTTCGCGGCCTATCTCAAGGCTTGCAAGCTGGACGAACGGGCGCTGTCGACCCTGCCGCCCGGCCGTTTCCTCATGCCGGGCGATCTCGAAGGCTCGCCGGCGCTCACCTTTGCGCCGCTGATGAAGCTGTCGGAGCGACGTCCCCGTTCCGGATCGCTGCAGGCGATGATGGAGCGCCGCTACGAGGCCTATAAGACGCATGTCGTGAAACCGTTCTTTCGCGAGCATATCACCCGTCTCGACCGCCAGATCGTGCTGATCGACGCCATGCAGGCGCTCAACGCCGGCCCCGCCGCCTTGGCCGACCTCGAACGCGCCGTCACCGAGATCCTGTCCTGCTTCCGGCCAGGGCGTGGCAATTTCGTCACCGACCTGTTTTCAAGGCGCATCGACCGCATCCTGGTGGCGGCGACCAAGGCCGATCAGCTGCATCATGAAAGCCATGACCGGCTGCAGGCGATCGTGCGCCGCCTGGCCGACCGGGCCGTCGCGCGGGCGAATTTCAGCGGCGCCGATGTCGATGTCGCCGCCATGGCGGCAGTGCGCTCGACCCGCGAAGGCACGGTCAAGCAGGGCCGCGAGACATTGCCGGTGATCATCGGCACCCCGTTGAAAGGCGAAACGATCAACGGCGAGACATTTGACGGCAAAACCGAAACCGCCATATTCCCCGGTGACTTGCCGCAAAAGGTCGACGCGGTGTTCGACCCTTCCGGGCCGCAGGGCGAAAGCAGTGAATCGGCGATCCGCTTCGTGCGGTTCCGTCCGCCGAAGCTCGAACGCACGGCCGAAGGCGTCTCGCTCTCGCTGCCGCATATCCGGCTCGACCGCGCGCTGCAGTTCCTGATCGGAGACCATCTGGCATGACCGCGCCCCGCAAACCGGCGGCCTTCCGCATCGAGCCCGAGCCAGCGCCAAAACAGGAGGCGCCGCAGAAGCATCGCACCGACGAACGGCCGACGCGCAAACCGCAGGCCGCAAGGGCCGATGTCGCGGTCGTCGTCCCTTCGCCGATCGACGTCTTCGACGAACCGGATATCGAGCAGGCCGCGCCGCCGCCGGCGACCGCCCCAAGGAAGCGCTCGCTGCTGGCCCGCCTGTTTTTCGGCGCTTTCGGCGTGCTTGTCTCGCTCGCGGTCGGCCTGTGGACGGACCAGCTCATCCGCGATCTCTTCGCGCGCGCCGAATGGCTGGGCTGGCTGGCGGCCGGCATGGCGGCGATCGCGCTTTTGTCGCTGCTCGTCATCCTGATCCGCGAATTCCTGGCGATCGCCCGCCTCGCCGAGGTCGAGAAGCTGCAGCGGCGGGCCTTGGATGCGGTGGCGCGTGACGACCCCAAGGCCGCCCGCGCTTTGGTCGATGAGCTTGCCGCCTTCGTCGCGGCAAAACCAGAGACCGCGGCCGGCCGCCGCTCGCTCGCCGAATTGCGCGGCGAAATCATTGACGGCGGCGATCTGGTGCGGCTTGCGGAGACCGAGATCCTGTCGCCGCTCGATACCCGCGCCAGGGCGATGATCCTGGAGGCCGCAAAGCGCGTCTCGCTGGTAACCGCGGTCAGCCCGCGCGCGCTCGTCGACGTCGCCTATGTCGTGTTCGAGGCCGGCAGGCTGATCCGGCGCCTGTCGGAACTCTATGGCGGCCGTCCCGGCACGCTGGGCTTCATCCGCCTGGCGCGCGGCGTGCTCGCTCATCTCGCGGTAACCGGCTCCATCGCCGTCGGCGACAGTTTCGTGCAGCAGATCGTCGGCCACGGCCTGGCCGCCAAACTCTCCGCAAAGCTTGGCGAAGGCGTGGTCAACGGCATGATGACGGCGCGCATCGGCATCGCTGCGATGGAAACGGCGCGCCCGCTGCCGTTCATCGCGACCAAGCGCCCGGGGCTCGGCGATTTCCTCTCGGCGCTGACCTCGTTCGCCACCCGGAAGGACGGTCAAAGCGAGCAGTAGGGTAAATGTCGAAACGGCCACCGGTAGCGAAGCATTAACCAATCTTGTTCATGGTCGTCTCTGTCCCAAGAACAGACTCTGTCGTGCCGGGTGTCGTCCATGAAAAGCGTGTTTCTGTCCTGCGTCCTGCCCGTGGCGGTTGCGGTCGCCGCACCGGTCGGCCTCGTCGAAAAAGCCGTTGGCGCAGAACCTGACAAGCAGTTCTTCCGTTCGGTCGAAGGCAAATGGGTCGGCCCAGGCGAAATCATCGCCGGCAAATACAAGGGCACGAAATTCACCTGCAATTTCAACGGCTCGACGCCTGACGGCAAGGTCGGCATGACGCTGGACGGAGACTGCCGGGTCGGTGTGTTCACCCAAAAAATGTCAGCGAGCGTCGAACGCAAGGGCCATGAAGGTTACAAAGGCAACTTCATGGGCGGCTCGGCCGGCAACGGGCTCGACATCATCGGCGGCAATGTCGTCGACGCGCAGAAGGTGGTCTTCACCATCAACCGCAATCAGTTGAATGGCGTCATGCAGGCCCGCATCCCCGACGACAATTCGATGACCGTCACGGTCGCCGTGCGCGTCAACAAAGAGCTGGTGCCGGTCATCGGCATGAGCCTGAAGCGGGTCGATACGGTCGAGGTCGGCTCCATAGCCAAGAACTGACCAGACAAGCGTGGATTGACAAAAGGCGGCAGCCATGGCTGCCGCCTTCATCCGTTTTTGACTTAGCTCAACCCTTGATGGCGGCGGTCACTTCGTCATAGGCCTTGCAGGCCTCGTCCAGCGTCGTGGCGTTCTGATATTTCGTCGTCACGGCCTGCACCTTGGCCGTCAGATCTGCCGCCTTGCTCGGATCCTTGGTGATTGCTTCCTGCAGCGCGGCGGCCATATCCTGCGCCTTCTTGGTGGCAATTTCCTGCGTGCACTCCGGTCCCTTCGAACAGGCCGAAACGGCCAGCGCCGCAACACCAACGGCAACGAGCAAAAACTTCTTCATGTCAGTCATCTCCTCAAAAAAGGCAGCTGCCCATCGCCGCTGCCTTCCAATGGCCGAAGCCCAATGGCCAAAGCCGGTCGTGCCTTAACCTCTGATTGTGGCGGCACGCAACGACCGGGCCGCGTAAACTTGTGTAACGAAGCTGCAACAGGAGTTTGCCGGACAGGCGTCACCTTTGTTTCCTGCCAATGGCCCTGCCGTTCCTGCCAGGCGCCCTGCCCTTGCCTCCCACTCCCGCTGCATGCAAGGAGTGCTTCGAGACAACGGAACGACAGGCATGGCGGCTGAAGCATCGAGCAGCGATCTCGTACAGGTGGTGGCGCTGCTTGCCGCTGGCGTGGTCGCCGTGCCGATCTTCAAGCGCATGGGACTGGGCTCCATCCTCGGCTATCTCGCGGCGGGCGTGGTCATCGGGCCGTTCGGCCTCCGCGTCTTCTCCGAATCGGAAGCCATCCTCCACGTCGCCGAGCTCGGCGTCGTCATGTTCCTGTTCATCATCGGCCTGGAGATGCAGCCGTCGCGGCTCTGGGGCCTGCGCCGCGAGATTTTCGGGCTCGGCGCGCTGCAGGTCGGCGTTTGCGCCCTGCTGCTGACCGGCGTCGGACTGGCCGGAGGCTTTCCGATCGCGCAGTCCTTCGTCGCCGGCGCCGGTTTCGTGCTGACGTCGACGGCGATCGTCATGCAGTTGCTCGAGGAGCGCGGCGAGATCGCCACGCCCAAGGGCCAGCGTATCGTGTCGATCCTTCTGCTCGAAGACCTCATGATCGTGCCGCTTCTGGCGCTGGTTGCGTTTCTGGCGCCCGGCGGTGCCGAGACCAGCCTGTCCGAACGGTTGACCGAAGTCGGCATCGGCATCGCGGCGATCATCGGACTGGTGGTGGCGGGGCGCTATCTGCTCAACCCGCTCTTCCGCATCCTGGCGGACGCCCGCGCCCGCGAGGTGATGACGGCCGCGGCCCTGCTCGTAGTGCTTGGGTCGGCTCTAGCCATGCAGCTTTCCGGCCTCTCCATGGCAATGGGCGCTTTCCTCGCCGGTGTGCTGCTCTCCGAATCGACCTTCCGCCATCAGCTCGAAGCCGACATCGAGCCGTTCCGGGGCATCCTGCTCGGCCTGTTCTTCCTTGCTGTTGGCATGTCGCTGGACCTCGGCGTTGTCGCCCAGAACTGGCGCCTCGTCGCCATCTATGTCGTCGCCTACATGATCATGAAGGCGCTCGGCATCTATATCGTCGCGCGCATGCTCAAGAGCGGCCACCGCGAGGCGCTCGAACGCGCCGTCTTCATGGCGCAGGGCGGCGAATTCGCCTTCGTACTCTACTCCTCGGCGGCCGCGGTCGGCATCATCGACGGCCAGGCCAACGCCACGCTGACCGCCATCGTCATCATCTCCATGGTGCTGACGCCCTTGGCGATCGTGGCGCTGCGCTATCTCACGCCGCGCGACGAGCAATCGCTCGAAGGCGTCGACATCGCCGACGGCCTCACCGGCAGCGTGCTGATCATCGGCTTTGGCCGTTTCGGGCAGATCGCCAGCCAACCGCTGCTTTTGCGCGGCCTCGACGTCTCGATCATCGACAACGAGGTCGAGATGATCCAGGCGGCGGCCGATTTCGGCTTCAAGGTGTATTACGGCGACGGCACGCGGCTCGACATCCTGCATGCGGCCGGCGCGGGCCGCGCGCGTGCCGTGCTGATCTGCGTCGACAAGCCGGACGCCGCTGTGCGTATCGCGCAGCTGATCAAGGCCGAATTCCCTTTGGTCACCATCCTGGCGCGCGCCTTCGACCGGGGCACCGCTTTGCAGCTCATCCGCGCCGGCGCCGACTATCAGTTGCGTGAGACCTTCGAATCCGCGCTGGTGTTCGGCGGCTCGGCGCTGGAAGCGCTAGGCGTCGACCCAGAAGAGGTTGCCGAGGTCATCGAGGACGTGCGCCGCCGCGACACCGCCCGTTTCGAGACGCAGCTTGCCGAAGGCATCCGCGCCGGCCAGCGCTTTCTGAAAGGCAATATCGGCACGCCGATCCCGACGCCGCTCGCGCAGCCGCGCCACGCCGGCCGGGCACTGAACGAAGAGACGGCGGGCGTGCTGAACAAGGCAGAGACGAAGAACTGAGGAGCAACGCATGGCAGGGCTCGACGCGCGGGCGCTTTCCGTCACCAAATTCTGGCGCGATGCCGGCGAGGACGCCTGGTTCGAGAAGAACGATGCGTTCGACACGGATTTCCGCAAGCGCTTCCTGGAGCTGCACTATGCCGCCGCCGGCCGTGAATGCGACGACTGGAACGCCCATGCCGAGGGATCGTTGGCGCTGATGATCCTGCTCGATCAGTTTCCGCGCAACTGCTTCCGCGGCACCGGGCATATGTACGCGACCGATCCGCTCGCCAGGCATTTCGCCGACCGGGCGATCGCCGCCGGCCAAGACCTTGCGCTCGACGAGAGCCTGCGCGTCTTCCTTTATCTGCCCTTCGAGCATTCGGAGTTGCTTGCGGACCAGCAGCGATCGGTGGAACTCACCGCCGCGCGAGCGCCGGACTACCTCAAATACGCCAAGGAGCATCTGGAGATCGTCGAGCGCTTCGGCCGCTTTCCGCATCGAAACAAAATGCTCGGCCGCCAGACGACGCTCGAGGAAAAGGCCTTTCTCGAAGGCGGCGGCTTCTCCGGCTGAGTTTCAGCTCAGCCACCATTCCCGGCCTGACGGCAGGCGCTCGATCCCCGACGCATCGACGGCGCCGAGCCGCTCCGACACGCTTTTGCCGCCGACAACGAGGTCGGGCGCGATCTCGGCCAGCGGGGCCAGCACGAAGGCGCGCTCCAGCATGCGTGGATGAGGAACCTCAAGGCCGGTCTCGTGGATCACGCGGTCGCCGAACACCAATATGTCGATGTCGATCAGGCGCGGCCCCCAGCGCTCCTCGCGCACCCGCTTCAGCCGTCTCTCGACGTCGAGGCAGAGGTCGAGCAGGGCGCGTGGCGGCAGCGCCGTTTCGACCGCAGCCGCGGCGTTGAGGAAATCCGGCTGGTCGAGCTTGCCCCAGGGCGGCGTGCGGTAAAGCGAGGAGACGGCGGTGACGCGCGTCTTGTCATCGCCATCCAGCATGCGCAGCGCCGCGGCCATGGACTTCGCCGGGTCGCCGAGATTGCCGCCGAGACTGAGGTAGACGACGCTATTGGGGCCAGACAACGGTCACCTCGACATGATCGAGCACGCCTGGCACCGGGGCGTTCGGCTTGCGCACCGTAATCTCGGCTTTCCTTATCTGTGGAAACCGAGCCGCCAGCGCCTTCGCCACTTCCAGCGCCAGCGCCTCGATCAGGAAACGGCGGTGCCCGGTGACGATCTTCTCGATCACCGAAAAGGCGATGCCGTAATTGACTGTATCCTCGATGGAATCTTCCTCCAGCGGCCGGCTGGGCTCGACGGTCAGTTCGGCGTCGACATAAAAACGCTGGCCGAGCGTCTCCTCTTCGTCCAGCACGCCGTGCCGGGCAAAGAAGGCGCAGTTCTTCATGCGGATGACATACATGGTCAGCGTCCGGGAGAGTGGGTTTCTCGCGCCAACATAGCATCGGCCACCGCCAGCGCATCCACGTTGATTGCGACATCGTGGACGCGAAAAAGATCGGCGCCTTTGAGCCGCAGGATGACGCTGGTGGCCGCGGTGCCGGCCGCCCGCTCAGCAGGTTCGCGCCCCGTGACGCCTCCAATGAAACGCTTGCGCGAAGTCCCCGCCATCAGCGGGAAGCCGAGCGCCTGAAGCTCGGAGAACCGCGCCATCAGATCGAGATTTTCCTCCGTCGTTTCCTTGGCGAAGCCGAAGCCGGCGTCGAGCACGATCTGGCTATCGGAAACATTGCCGGCGCGCGCGATCTCCAGCGATTTGCGCAGGAACAGGAACTGGTCCTCGATCACGTCCGGCAACTTCTGCCGTTCGCGTCCGGTATGCATGATGATGAGGCCGGCGCCGGTCTCGGCCGCGACACGCGCTATGCCGGGCTCGCGCTGCAGGCCCCAGACGTCGTTGACGATATGCGCACCGGCTGCGACGGCCCGACGCGCCGTATCCTCGCGATAGGTGTCGATCGAAATCAGGGCCTCGCCCGATCCTGCGAGCGCCTCGATGATCGGCAGCACCCGCCCCTGCTCTTCCCCGGCGGTGATCGGGGCAAACCCCGGCCGCGTCGATTCCCCGCCGATATCGATGATGGCGGCCCCCTCTTCCGCCATGCGGCGCGCCTGGGCTATCGCCTTCTCGGGCGCAATGAACAATCCACCATCGGAAAAACTATCCGGTGTCACGTTGAGGATACCGACGACCACCGCCTTGGGGCCGAGGTCGAGATGGCGTCCATGCGCGAGCTGCCATCGCCTTGTCATTGTCCATCAACCATGTGTGATCCGCGCGAAATCAATTTCGTTGCGCCGGCAACGGCCGTAAAGCAAGGTGCGTGAAGAGGCAACATGATGAACCGTCCCCTGCTCAGCGCCCTGATGCTCGTCCTCGCCACCGCGCCGGCTGGCGCGGCGAATCTGGTGAAGACCTACAGCTATTTCGCCGTCACCGGCCGCACGCTGGACGACATCGAAAAGCAGCTGACAAAAAACGGTCCCGAAGTGAAGAGCACCGGCTCCAGGCATCCGGGCGCAACGCAGATGGCCTTCACCACCCGCGTCAGCTACGCGCAGACTGCGAATTCCTGCCGGATCGCGAACGCGCAGGTCACTCTGAAGGTCAAGGTGATCCTTCCCGAATGGCGGCGACCGCGCAAGGCCGATCCGGACGTCAGGCTGTTCTGGGACACGCTGTCGGCGGACATCAAGCGCCACGAGGAGCGCCATGTCGAGATCGCCAAGAACCATGCCCGCGACCTCGAGGACGCGCTGAAGGCGACCTATCCGCAAAAGACCTGCGAAGCGGTGAAGGCCAAGGCCGCCGAGATCTCTTCCGCCATCCTTGCCGAGCACGACCGCGCCCAGGTGCAGTTCGACCGCGTCGAAAGCGTCAACTTCGAAAGCCGGATCATCCGGCTTCTGCGCTACCGGATGCAGCGCATCCAAAGTGGCCAACTGCCGCCGGCTTGATCGACGGAGCCGCAGTCCCAGCGAAGGCCAATCCCGCCCTAAACATGGTGCCAGATTCGAAAAACTTTCGAGCGGCGGTCGAAAACGACCTATATCGGACGACATGTACCGGGTCCGCCTCGGGCGGGCTTCGGAAGCAGAGATAGGAACGGCAAGCGGAAGACGTCCCGGAACCGGCCGTTTCTTGCGGACCGCGCACGAGCCTTGAGCCGGCCTTTTTGAAAGAACGACGCATGGACCAGACCGTCGACAATCGCACGACGATGGCGACCTCGCCGCCGATCAGCGAAAGCGAGAAGAACGCCATTATCGGCGGCGTGCTGCTGTCGATGCTTCTGGCGGCACTTGACCAGACCATCGTCGCCCCTGCCCTGCCGACCATCGCGCGCGCTCTCGGCCACGCTGAATATCTGCCATGGATCGTGACCGGCTATCTTTTGACCGCGACGGCGATGGCGCCGCTTTACGGCAAGATTTCCGACGTCTATGGCCGCCGGCCGGTCATCTACGCCGCTATCCTGATCTTTCTTCTGGGCTCGCTGGTCAGTGCCCTGGCCCCCAACATGCTGGTGCTGGTCATCGGCCGGGCGATTCAGGGCGCGGGCGGCGGCGGTCTGTTCGCGCTTGCCCAAACGGTCATCGGCGATCTCGTGCCGCCGCGCGAGCGCGCACGCTACGCCGCCTGGATAGCCGGCACATGGGCGGTCGCCAGCGTCGCCGGTCCGCTGCTTGGCGGCGTGTTCGCCGAGCACCTGCACTGGTCGCTGATCTTCTGGATCAACCTGCCGATCGGCTTCCTGGCGATGGCAATAATCAACAACCCGCTGAAGAAGCTGCCTATCGCGGCCAAGCACCACCGCATCGACGGGCTGGGCGCCGTGCTCCTGGTGATCGCCACGGCGCTGCTGCTCCTGGCGCTGAACTGGGGCGGCAGCACCTATCCGTGGCTCTCGCCGGAAATCCTCGGGCTGGTCGCCTGCTCGGCCGTGTTCTGGGCGCTGTTCGCGCTACGGCTGCTGAGGGCCAGTGAGCCGCTGATCTCGCTCGAAGTGCTGGGCAATCCGATCGTGCTCGCCGGCACGCTGTCGTTGTTCCTGCTGCAGGCGGCAAACATTGGCGCCTCGGTCTACCTGCCGGTCTATCTGCAGTCGGTCGTCGGACTCTCGGTCAGCGAATCCGGCACCGCCATGCTCGGGCTGCTTCTCGGCACCGTTGCCGGCGCCACCTTCAGCGGCCGCATGATCCCGCGCTTCGTCCACTACAAGCGCATCGCCATGATCGGCATCATTTTGGCGATCGTCTGCATCGGCGTGCTCAGCGCCATTGCGGGGCAAGCCTCGCTGCTCGAAGTCGAGGTCCTGACGACGCTCATCGGCATCGGCAGCGGCACGACCTTCCCGGTCAGCACCGTCTCGGTCCAGAACGCGGTCGATCGTGCCCATCTCGGTGTCGCGACCGGCGTGCTGACCTTCCTGCGCTCGCTGGGCGGCGCGCTTGGTGTCGCCATGCTCGGCGCCGTCGCGCTCGGCTATGGCCTGCCGCTCGCGGCCGAGGGCTCTGAGACGCATATCGAGCTGACATCGGCGATGCCGTTCGTGATGATCTTCCTCACCGCCGGCATCACGCTCGTCCTGGCGCTCGTCGTGCTGGCGCTGATGCCCGAAAAGCCGCTGCGCGGCCATGACGAGAACGCCGCGCCCGTGCTTGCGGAGTAGTCCCTCCGAGGTGTGTTGAGATTCAGGTCAGGCCGAGCCGAGAATGGCGGCTTCCGAGAACCGGCCTACGCCGGCCGTAGCCTTAATTCGGCTGCTTGGCCACTCACGAGTGGCTCCGGCCGGCGAAGGCCGGAAGCGCAGGAGGCTCCGTTCGCAGGCCGGCATCACCTGAATATCAACATAGCTCAGTCGTGGACGCCGAGCTTCTTCTGCAAGCTGGTCGACGAGGTCGTGTACTGGAATACGATCCGCTCGCCGGGGCTGACGACGCGCTTGGCGGCCTGCGCCATCAGGGCGACCTCGTGGAAGCCTGACAGGATCAGCTTCAGCTTGCCGGGATACCAGTTGATGTCGCCGACGGCGAAGATGCCGGGCACCGATGTCTGGAATTTCTCGGTGTCGACCGGGATCAGGTTCTCGTGCAGGTTCAACCCCCACTCGGCGATCGGCCCGAGCTTCATGGTGAGGCCGAAGAACGGCAGCATGCGGGTGCACGGCACCTCGATATCGCCGTCTGGGCCGCCCTTGATGGTCGCGGATGAGAGCTGGCCCTCGGCGCCCGCCAAGCCGCTCACCTGACCGACCAGGAATCTCAGTTGCTTCATCTCCTGCATGGCATACATCTTGTTGACGCTGTCCGGCGCCGCCCGGAACTCCGCACGCCGGTGGACGAGCGTCACGCTTTTGGCGATCGGCTGCAGATTGAGCGTCCAGTCGAGCGCCGAATCGCCGCCGCCGACGATGACGAGGTCATGGCCGCGGAAATCCTCCATGCGCCGGACCGAGTAGAAGACGCTCCTGCCTTCATAGTCCTCGATGCCCGGGATGGGCGGACGCTTGGGCTGGAACGAGCCGCCGCCGGCGGCGATCACCACAACCTTGGCCTCGAACACTTCATTTTCGTCGGTGGTGACGCGGAACGTACCGTCCTCGAGTTTCTCCAGGCTGGAGACCATGCGGTTGAAGGTGAAGTCCGGCTTGAACGGATGTATCTGCTCGAGCAGCTTGTCGACCAGGCCCTGGGCGGTGATCAATGGCCAGCCCGGAATGTCGTAGATCGGCTTTTCCGGATAGAGCTCGGCGCATTGTCCGCCGGGACGGTCGAGGATGTCGATGAGATGGCACTTCATGTCGAACAGGCCGAGTTCGAATACGGCGAACAGGCCGACCGGCCCTGCCCCGACAATAAGTACGTCCGTCTTGATCGTATCCGTCATCAGCTCCGCCCCATTTTGGGAAATGGTGGGGACAGTGCATGACCTATGGCCCGCTGCCAAGCAGCCACGGGAAAAATTGGAAAATGGAGGGTTGGTTCAGCCCTGGCGTTCGGGAACGCGCACGACGAGGCCGTCGAGCGCGTCGCGCACCTTGATCTGGCAGGACAGGCGCGAGTTCGGCCGGACGTCGTAAGCGAAGTCCAGCATGTCCTCCTCCATCGCTTCCGGCTCGCCGACCTCGGCCGTCCAAGCCTCGTCGACATAGACGTGGCAGGTCGCGCAGGCGCAAGCGCCGCCGCATTCCGCCTCGATGCCGGGCACCGCGTTGCGGATCGCGTTTTCCATGACGGTCGAGCCGTTCTCGGCCTCCACGTCGAATTGAGTGCCGTCATTGGCGATGAAAGTCAGCTTTGTCATTTGTCACCTGAGGAGTCGCAGCCGAGATAATCACTCCGCCGGACAAGTCAACTGCGGCGCGAAAAACGCCACCAAATGACGTTTTCAGCCAAATGACGTTTTCGGAAGGTGCTCTCGCGAGGGGCTAGCGGCTGATGGCGGCGATGAAGTCCCGCACTTCCTCGATCAGCACGCCAAGCTTCTTCAAGATGCGGGCATCCTCGGGCTGCTTTTCGATCGCCGCGGCGCATTCGGCGACGGCAAAGGCGCCGATACCGCGCGCCGAGCCCTTGAGGCTGTGTGCGAGGAGCACCCGTTCCTTGGCATCGGCATCGGCAATCTTGTCGCGCACCGATAGCGCCTGCTGCACGAACAGCGCCAGCACTTCCTGTTCGAGCGCGCGATCATCCATCGTCTGCCGCGCAAGATGGGCCATATCCACAGGTCGCGACCCTGCCGTTCCCGACACGTCACCGCCGGGCATGGAAAACGCGATCCCACTGTCACCACGCATACGCACTGCAACTCCCGAAAGGCGGCCTACCGCCAAAAAATAGGCGACTTGCGTCGCCATCGCGTTAACGATTGCCAGGGAAAAATGTTGTCACAGAGGCAGCCCAAATCACGCCTCCGTTAACCTTATATTTAAAGTTTTACGTATCGCCCTGAATGCATGTTTTCTTTACCCCCGTGTGTCATTACGATACGAACGTCCATTTTCAGCCTCCTGTCTGGGACCAGACAAGCCAAAATCAGGCCAGAATCATAAGTCCCGCGGCAGCTAGTACAGGGTAGCGAAGGCATGGCTAAGAAACCGACGACGACCAAATCCCTCGAGAGCGACGTGGCCGCGGAGCTGGAAAAGGCGCTTGACCTTGACCTCAACGGCGACGAAGGCGGGCTCGACATGGCGGCGTCGATGGAAGATCTCGAGGCCCAGATTTCCGCGGCCGCGGACGAGCTGGCGCGCGAAGGCCGCAGCCAGAGGATCGAGCCGGCAAATGAGGCTCCGGCGCCGAAGGCGGCGCCTCAGCCAAAGCCGGCGGAGCTGCGCCCAATCGAATCGCGCGGTTCGCAGCCGGCCGGCTTCACACCGGCTCCCGCCGGTTTCACGCCAGCCAACGACGATCGCCAGAAGGATTACCGGACGCTTTTGCATGGCCTCAACCGGCGTGCGTCGAGCACCGTCTACTGGGTCATAGCGTTCATCTCGCTTGCCTGGATCGCCGGCGCCGGCGGCCTCGCCAATCTTCTGTTCGGTTCGGACATCTGGAAGATCCGCAGCTTCGACCAATTCTTCGCCCGCCCCGAGCTGATCGGCCTGGCGGTCGCGGCGATTATCCCGGTCATTCTGTTCTGGGCCTTCGCCGCCATGATCCGGCGCGCCCAGGAAATGCGCATTGCGGCGCAATCGATGACCGAAGTTGCCTTCCGCCTCGCCGAGCCGGAAAACCTTGCCCAGGACCGCGTCATGATGATCGGCCAGGCCGTTCGCCGCGAGGTGGCGGCCATGGGCGAAGGCATCGAGCGCACGTTGGCGCGCGCCGTCGAGCTCGAAACGCTCGTCCACAGCGAAGTCAGCCAGATCGAGCGCTCCTATTCCGAGAACGAAGCGCGCATCCGCTCGCTGGTCGACGGGCTCGGCAGCGAACGCGAGGCGGTCGTGAGCCATGCAGAGCGCGTGCGCGCCTCGATTCACGGCGCGCACGAGACGCTGCGCGACGAGATCGGCGCCGCCAGCGACATCATCCGCGACTCGATCCTCAACGCCTCGACCAAGCTGTCGATGACGATCAACAATTCGGGCGACACGCTGATCGATCGCATCAACGAAAGCTCGATGTCGATCTTCGATTCGGTAGAGACCCGGCTCGATACGATCACCGACCGCCTGTCGACCTCCGGCGAGGCCTTCGCCAGCTTGCTCGACACCCGCATCGCCAAGCTGACCGACACGACCGACGGCCTCACCCGCTCGCTCACCGACCTGCTCGACGACCGCACCACCGGCATGGTCTCGCTGCTCGGCGGGGCCGCGCGCACGCTGAGCTCCGAATTCGAAGCGAGCCTCAGCGGCATCGAGCGGACGCTGGCCGAGCGCGGCCAGGCGCTGATCAGCGAGTTCCAGACCCGCGCCGAGGCGCTCGACACCGGCACGCAGAAGCTCAACGCGGCGCTTGAGGCCCGCGCCCGTCAGATCAATGAGACGCTGGTCGAACGCGCCCGCGACATCGCCAATACTTTCGCCGAGAGCAAGGACCAACTGTCGTCGATGATCGATCAGGGCAAGACCCAGATCGGTGCGGACATGGCCGACATCATCTCGTCGACCTCGTCCATGCTCGAAGCCCGCGCCACTGATTTCGCCGGACGCATGGAAGCTGCCCGCCACGTCGTGTCGCGCTCCTTCGACGCCGACATCCAGCGGCTAGCCGATGCCCGCGCCGGCATCGACGAAGCCATCGAAGACCACAGCCGGAAGCTCTCCGAAAGCAGCAGCCGTATGGCGGCCGCCATGCAGGAGGACCTCGCGAAATTCGCCGAGAGTCGCGCCGGCATCGATGACGCCGTGGCCAGTCAGGTCCAGAAACTGGCCGAGGGCCGCAGCCTGATCTCGCGCGCGCTGGAAGATGACCTGCGCAAGGTCAACGAGGCGCACGCAGCCATCGATGCCTCGCTGGGCAGCCACCTCGAACAGCTCGAAGAGGGCCGCAACCGACTGTCTCAGGCCCTAAACGAAGACTCCGGCAGACTCGTCCAAGCCCGTACGATGATTGACGAAATGGTCGCCGGCCATGTCGGCAAGCTGGCTGAGGGCCGCAACATTCTGGCGCGCGCGCTGGAAGCCGATCTCGGTAAGCTGTCAGACAGCCGCACCTCGATCGACGGCCTGGTCGCCGGTCAGGTCGAGAAGATAGCCGAAGGCCGCGCGGTGCTCGCCAAGGCGCTGGAGACCGACATCGCCGGTATAAGGACCCTGATCGAAACACATTCGGCCAAGCTCGCGGAAGACAGGGGCGAACTCAGCCGAGCCCTGGAAGGCGACTTGAGCGGAATCCGGGACCTGATCAACAGTCATGCCGGCAAGCTCGTCGAGGACCGCAGCCTGCTGTCGCAGACGCTGGAATCCGACCTGGCCAAGCTCGCCGAAAGCCGCGCCTCGATCGACGGGCTGGTCGCCGGTCAGGTCGAGAAGCTCGCCGAAGGCCGCGATATCCTCAAGCGCGCGCTGGAAGCAGACATAAACACCATCAGGGGTGCCATCGCGGGACATTCCGAGCGGGTGCAGGAGGAACGCGCCCAGCTGTCCAGGGCTTTGGAAACCGATCTGCATACGGTCAGCGGTGCGATCGCCGACCATCAAAACAGGCTCGTCCAGGATCGCTCGGCATTGTCGAAGGCTCTCGAGGACGATCTCGCCAAGCTGGCCGAAAGCCGCTCCAGCATCGACGGCCTTGTCGCCGGCCAGGTCGAGAAGCTCGCCGAAGGCCGCGATATCCTCAAGCGGGCCCTGGAAGCCGACCTCAATACCATCCAAGGCGCCATCGTCGATCATTCGCAGAAGATCAGCGACCATCGTGCCGAGCTGTCGCGCGCTCTCGATTCCGACATGGTCAATGCCAGCGGCCTCATGCAGACCCACGCCGACAGGCTGTCGCAGGACCGCGCTGCGCTGTCCAAGGCCCTGGAGGACGATCTCGCCAAGCTGGCCGAAAGCCGCTCCAGCATCGACGGGCTGGTCGCCGGTCAGGTCGAGAAGCTCGCCGAGGGTCGCGACATCCTCAAGCGCGCTCTGGAAGCGGACCTCGCCAAGCTCGCCGAAAGCCGCGCCTCGATCGACGGCCTCGTTGCCGGCCAGGTCGAGAAGCTCGCCGAAGGCCGCGACATCCTCACGCGCGCCCTCGAGGCCGACCTTGCCAAGCTCGCAGAAAGCCGCGCCGGTATCGACGGCCTGGTTTCCGGCCAGGTGGAGAAGCTCGCAGAGGGTCGTGATATCCTCAAGCGTGCGCTCGAAGCCGACCTGCAGAAGCTGGCCGAAAGCCGCTCCGAGATCGACGGCGTCATTGCCGGCCATGTCGGCAAGCTGTCGGAGGGCCGTGACATGCTGGCCCGCGCCCTGGAGGACGATCTCGCCAAGCTCGCCGAGGCGCGCAAGGACGTCGACCGCTCGGTGTCCGGGCACATCGACCAGATCGCGGCCAAAAGCGGCGACATCTCAGCGGCGATCGCCGCCGATGTCGAGAAGATCGAGCAGGCCTTCAGCCGACAGACCGGCATTATCGAGGAACGCTCGGCCACCATGGAACGTGCGCTGTCGACCGGCGTCGACAATGTCCGCGGCGTGCTTGAAAAGACCGCCGTCTTCGTTGCCGGCGCGCTGCGCGACAAGGTGATGGAAGTCACCAGCGCCCTGCACGAACAGGCCGGCGCCGCCTTCAGCGACGCCGATCGCAAGATCGCCGAGCGCGCCGAGCAGACTTCGGCCGCCCTGCTTGCCAGGGCCGAGGACATTGCCAACGCTTTCGAGGCTGCGGATCGCCGCCTGCATGAGCGCGCGCAGGACACCTCCAGCATGCTGATGGCCCGCGCCGACGATGCATCCAATTCGCTCATGGCCCGCGCCGAGGAAACCGCCGACAAGCTGGCCGCACGCGCCAGCGAGATCGCCGGCACCTTCGATGCCGCCGACCAGAAGCTGGTCGCCCGTGCGGTCGAAACGGCGCAGTCGCTGGCCGCACGCGCCGGCGATATCCTGCGCAACTTCGAGGGCGCGGACGAGCGGATGGGCATGCGCATCTCCGAATCGGCCGAAGCGCTGGCCGCACGCGCCTCGGATCTCGGCCGCATCTTCGATGCCGCCGATCAGCATCTGATCTCGCGCATCGCCGAGGGGTCGGAAGCGCTGTCGTCGCGGGCGTCCGAAATCGCCCGTATCTTCGACGACGCCGACAGCCGCCTGGTGTCGCGCATCGCCAGCAGCACCTCGACCATCGGCGAACATGCCGACACCATTGTCGGCGCATTCGCGGCCACCGAGCAGCGCGTCGCCGATCGTGCCCGCCAGACCGGCCAGGAGCTCGCCGTCCACGCCCGCGAGATCGAGCAGGCGCTTGCCGGAGCGGACGAAAGGCTGGCGTCGAGCGCCGCCGCCGCCGCCGCCCGCGTCGAGGAGCAGGTGGCGAGCGTCGAGAACCGCCTCTCCTACAGCGCCGAAACGATGGGCCAGAAGCTCAGCGAGCAGGTGTCCAGCGCCGAAGCCCAGCTGATCTCGCGCGCCAACGTCATCGCCGAAACCTTCACTGCGGTCGGCCAGCACATCGGCCAGAGCACCAACGAGGCGGCAAAGACCATCGGCGCCAACACCCGCGAGCTCAACACCATGCTTGCGGCGCGCTCCGCGGAGATGTCGAGGATCCTCGACGAGACGGCGCGTCCCCTGGTCGAGCGCTTCGCCCAGGGCGGGTCCGAGCTGCAGAAGAGCGTGGAAGAGGTCACAGAACGGGCGACCGAGAAGCTGCGCAGCGAAAACGCCGTCCTCGTCAACGCGCTTGCCAGCCGCACGGCCGAAACGCTTTCGGCCGTCGAGGGCGCGCGCTCGACGCTGGCCGACAGCGTTGCCGACCTCATCGGCCGCATGGGCACCTCCAGCGCTCAACTCAGCCAGCTGATCGACCAGGCTGCCGTCAACCTCGGCCAGATCGAGGAACGGCTGAACGGCAGCACACAAAGCTTCGCCTCGACCACGGAAAAGGCAGCCCAGACCTTTGCCAGCTCGGCGCGTCTCGTCGACTCCAACACGACGCGGCTGACCGACCTGTCGTCGGCGACCTTGCGCGAGGTCGCATCGATCGCGACCAAGTTCGACGAGCATAGCCGTCTGCTGTCGAGCGCCTCCAATCTGCTCAGTTCCGCGCAGAGCAATCTGGAGCACACGCTGGAGCGGCAATCTTCGCTCGAGGACCTCGCCGTCGGCCTGGTCAAGAAGTCGGAAGACCTCGAGAAGGTCATGCGCTCCTTCGAGAACCTCGTCGGCCAGACGATGCAAACCGCCGAGGGCCGCACGATGGAATCGGCGGAGAAGATCCGCACGGCCATCGCCGAGGTCGTCGATTCCGCCACGCGGCGCTTCGCCGACGCGACCGAGGAGATGCGGCGCACCGCCAGCTCGATCAAGAGCGAGCTGGACCTTACCCGCGCAGAGCTCAAGAAGGGCGTCATCGAGATGCCGGAAGAGGCCAAGGAATCGACGTCTGCCATCCGCCGCGCCGTCTCCGAGCAGATCAACGCGCTCAAGGAACTGTCGGATATCGTTGCGAAATCCGGCCGCAGCGGCAGCAGCGAGACCGGCGAGCCGCGTGGCTTGCGCCCCGCACCGCAGGCTCCTGCCCGCCCCGCCGAGCCGCCGCTGCGCCGTCCGCCGGCGCCGCAGCCTCAAGCTGAGCGCCAAGCCACACAGGCGCCGCTCGCCGAGACGACGCTGCGCGGCACGCTGGACCTCGCGCGCCCCGCCGAGACGCCGCGCCGCGATCCGAACGGCCGCACGCCGCAGGGCGGCTGGGTGCGCGATCTCCTGACCAACGCGTCGCGCGAGGAGGACCTGAAGCCGGCCGCCCCGGCGGAAGCGCCGCGCGCCGCGCCTGCCCAGCGCTCGCCGCTGCATGTCATGGAATCGCTCAACTCGCTGTCCGTCGACATCGCGCGGGCTATCGACCATGACGCCTCGATCGAGTTGTGGAACCGCTATCGTCGCGGCGAGCGCGACGTGTTCACGCGCCGCCTCTACACTCTCAAGGGCCAGCAGACCTTCGACGAGATCCGTCGCAAGTACCAGGCCGAAGCCGAGTTCCGCGCCGCCGTCGACCGCTACTGCGACGATTTCGAAAAACTGCTCAAGGACGTGTCGCGCAACGACCGCGACAACATCATGGCGCAGACCTACCTGACGTCGGACACCGGCAAGGTCTACACCATGCTGGCCCACGCCAGCGGCCGCCTGCACTGAAGCCGGCAGGCAGAATCGGAAACTAAAAAGGCGGGTTTCGACCCGCCTTTTTCATGTCCACGATGTCGATTGTCGGCTCGGCCGGCGCTTACAGCAGGATGAATTTGAGAGGAGTCATTCATCCCGCTCCGACTCTTTGTTCTGTCGCATGGTCTTAATCCGAAAGGTCTGCAACTCTTTTGCCGTCGCTGACCTTCTTTTCGGGATCATGCTCTATGCCTCGCCGAGACGGACGTCGCTCGCGATCACCCGGTGGTGCTCGACAAATTCCAGACGGTCGAGCAGGAAGCGATCGTCTTCCGGGTAGTAGACTGCACGCTCCGGCTGCGGCCCGGCGAAGGCGCGAATGGCATCCATGTGGCGCCACCAGCTCAGCGTGGTGATTTCGCTGACGCCGTCGCCCAGCGTGCGCATCAGCATCTGGCAGCCGAGGTTGCCGGGCGTCTCTGAGTAGTCTTTCAACCCTGTCTTCACGATGTAGGCGGCATACGCCTCCTCATCGGCCGTCCTGATGCGGCCGCTCCATTTGCGGAGAATGACTTGGGATTCGCTCATCATTGTCTAGATCGTCTGGTCCGTCCAGCGCACGATGTCCTTTGCCGCCTGGCCGAAGGCGTTGTCCAGCGCGTCGACATAGGCAGCGTTGCCGCTGCCGGAGACCGGCGCGCCCGCGGTGAAGCTCTTCGAGGCGCGCACCTCGCCGTTGCGGTCGTTGAGGATGCGCACGAAGAGGTCGACGTCGGCATGTTCGCCGCCATTGACGCGGACTTCGAAGGAGCGGACCTCGACGATGATCTGATAGTCGATCGCCAGCCCCTCGCCCGGCTTGCCGACGCCGGCAAAGCTGCCGGAGCGCTGGAAGGTTTCGGCGAGCCTTGCCTGCACGATCAGCGGCAGGCGGTCCGCCCACTGCGCGCCCTTGAGGAACTGGATCGACTGGTCGGACGGCCTGATGACGATGTTCTGGCTGTCCAGCGCCTTCAGCGCCGAGGGTTGGGCGATCAGGATCTGACGGCGGCTATGGCCGTGCATGTCGACCGAAGGCGCCGAAAGCTCGAACGTGTCGAGCGGCGCCGGCTTGCCTCCCAACGCCGCGCAGCCGGCTAGCCCAAACACGAGCGCCGCGGCGGCAACCGGCTTCAACCACCCTCTACCCGATTTCACGCACGATCCCCGTTTATGTCCCCGGATCTGACGATCAACTTACAGCTGCAATCCATGTTCTTGGCGTTCGCGGCAGCCGAAGTCAACGCCGCGCCCTGCCATCAAACTGACGAACCTCTCCTTCGCCACCTGTCAGGATGCGCTGCGGATTGCGGCTGAGATCGGTCACCGCCTCCTCGATGCGATTGATGGACCGGCGGCTGTCCTGCACCAGCGCTTCCACATTCTGCAGCCCCGAGCCTGAGAAACGCGACAGATTGTCTACGATGGTGCCGAGGCGGGAGTTCAGCGTGTCGGCAACCTGCTTGAAGGATTTCAGCGTCGACCTGGCATCGGCCATCACGCCGTTGGCCTCGCCGGATCCGAGAAGCTGATCGACCTTGGCGA
Source organism: Mesorhizobium sp. WSM4906 (assembly GCF_029674625.1). Classification (NCBI taxonomy): domain Bacteria; kingdom Pseudomonadati; phylum Pseudomonadota; class Alphaproteobacteria; order Hyphomicrobiales; family Phyllobacteriaceae; genus Mesorhizobium; species Mesorhizobium sp. WSM4906. The sequence continues at coordinate 4,136,751 of NZ_CP121355.1, read as the reverse complement.
GGATGCCGTCGACGCGCACCGAGGCATCGTTGAGGCGCTGCGCGAGCTGGCGGGCATTCTTGATGGTATCGTTGATGTCGTCGGAGCGGTTGGCGATCTTGTCGGTGACCTTGGCGATGTCGGCGGCCGCCTTGTTGGCGCTGTCGCTGGCTTTCTGGATATTGGCGAGCGCCGTGCGGACGTCGTTCGGATCGATGCCGTCGAGCACGCCATTCACCTTGGCGAGCGTGCCTTGCGTCTGCTTGGCGAAGTCGTTGATCGAGCCGACCGCGGTGTTGACGTTGTCGATGGTCGTGTCGAACTGCTTCGAAGTTTCCTTCAGGTTCGCCGTGACCGTATCGACATTGGCGACGATGCTCTTGATCCGGTCCTTGTCGACCGAGTTGAGCAGGCCCTCAGCCGCCTTCAGCGTGCTGTCGAGTCGGCCCGACACATTCTGCAATTGCTCCGAAAGCGAGCTCACGGCGGACAGGAACTTGTCGATACCGTCCGAATTCTTGGCCAGCGCGTCGGAGAAGGTCTCGACGTTCTTGACGGTCTGCGTCAGCGGACCGCGAACGTCCTTGGTGAAGCCTTCGAGTTCGGAAAGCACTTTGTCGGCGCGAGTGAAGATGTTCTGCGCCGTCTGCAGCAAGTTGGTCACGGCCGAAGGATTGGCGACGATCTCGGGGATCCTGCCCTCCTTCTCCGCCTCGTCGAGCAGCTTGGCTTCCTTGGGATCCGCACCCCTGAGCTCGATATTCGCCTGACCGGTGAGGCCCGCCAACCCAATGTCAGCCTGCGTCGACTTGGTGATCGGCGTCATGCGGTCGATCTCGGTGTCGGCGATGGCGACGGTGGGGTTGTCGACGTCGATATAGACCCGTTTGACATCGCCCACCTTGACGCCGTTGAACAAGACGAAGCTGCCGCGGCCAAGGCCCGAAGCCGAGCCGGGGATGCGCACGCGCAGCATCGTCGTCTCGCCCCGTTCGCCGATTGCGGCGGTCCAATAGACGAAGGCGAAGGCCGCAAGGATCGCAGCCAGCGTGAAGATGCCGACAATGACGTAGTTGGCTCTGGTTTCCATTGCCTCACTTATGGCTAAGCGCGCGCCGCAAGATCAAGTTGCCGGGCGCGTTTTCCGCGGAAATAGGACTTTACCCACGGCTCTTCGCTCTTCAGCATGTCGTCGATCGTGCCCTCGACCAGCACCCTCTTCTTGCCGAGCACCGCCACGTGGTCGCAGGCGGTGAACAGCGTGTCGAGGTCGTGCGTGACCATATAGACCGTCAAATCCATCGTATCGCGCAGCTTGACGACCAATTCGTCGAACTCGGCCGCGCTGATCGGATCGAGGCCCGAGGTCGGCTCGTCGAGAAAGACGATGTCCGGATCGAGCGCCAGCGCGCGTGCCAACGCCGCACGTTTGATCATGCCGCCCGACAGCTCGGAGGGGAATTTCTGCGCCGCGTCCGGCGGCAGCCCGACCAGCTCCACTTTCAGCATCGCGAGCTCGTCCATCAATTTCTTCGGCAGGTCGAGATATTCGCGCATCGGCACCTGCACGTTTTCCTGCACCGTCAGCGCGGAAAACAGCGCGCCGTGCTGGAACAGGACGCCGAGCCGCATGTCGATGCGCAGGCGCTCGGCCTCACTTGCCTTGTCGACGTCGACGCCGAACAGCCTGATGCTTCCCGATTGCTTCGGCATCAGCCCGAGGATGGTGCGCAGCAGGACGGACTTGCCGGCGCCCGCGGCGCCGACGAAGCCCAGGATCTCGCCACGCTTGATGTCGAGCGAAAGCTTGTCGAGGATCAGCTTGTCTTCGATGGCGACGGTGACGTCCCGGACCGAAAGCACGATCTCGCTTTCATCCGCGTTCCGCGTCGTCTGGGCTCCATTGCCGTTCGCGATTGCCATCTCAGAACTCGATCGCTGCGTAGAACATGGCGAAGAGCCCGTCGAGGATGATGACGACGAAGATCGACTTCACCACCGAGGCGGTCACATGGAGGCCGAGCGATTCGGCGCTGCCGCCGACCTTCATGCCCTCCACGGAAGCGATGGTGCCGATGATCATGGCCATGAACGGCGCCTTGATCAGTCCGGCGAAAATAGTGCTGAGGTCGATGGCGACACGCAGCCGGTCGATGAACGCGGCCGGCGGAATGTCGGAATAGAGCCAGGCCGCGACGATGCCGCCACCAAGCGCCGCGAAATTGGCGATGATCGTCAAACATGGCAGCGCGATCACCAGGGCGACGAGCCGTGGAAACACGAGCACGCCGATCGGGTTGAGCCCGATCACCTTCAGCGCGTCGACCTCCTCGCGCATCTTCATCGAGCCGATCTCGGCGGTGATGGCGCTGCCCGAGCGGCCGGCCAGCATGATCGCCGTCATCAGCACGCCGAGCTCGCGCAGGATCAGCACACCGACGAGGTCGACGACGAAGATGTCGGCGCCGAAATAGCTGAGCTGATAGGCGCCTTGCTGGGCGACGATGGCGCCGACGATGGCCGACATCAGCACCACCACGGGGATGGCGCCGACGCCCATGCGGTCGATCTGGTTGAAGATCGCGGCCGGATTGACGGCATGGCCGCGGCCAAGCTTCATCTGCGCGCCACGGATGGTGGCGCCAAGGATATTCATCGAGGCGAGGAAGTCGTCGCGCATCTCGTAGACGCGGCGTCCGACCAACTCCAGCGCGCGCAGGATGATGTTGGGTGGCCCGGCCGGCCCCGATTCGGGTTCGCGCCGCACCGCGTCGCCGACCGCGCCGAGCAGGATCGAGGCGATCTCGCTCTGGCCCCGCACTTGGACGTCCACGCCCTTCTTCTCGAAGGCGCTGGCCAGCCGGTCGATCAGCCAAGCGCCGGCGGTGTCCATCTTCTCGATCTGGGAAAGATCGAGCGTCAGCGTCTTGGCGCCGTTGCGTTTCTCGATCTTGCGCATCTCGGCATCCACCGATGCGACGGTCCGCGTCGTCCAGACGCCGGAAAAGGCGCAGCCGAGCACGCCGCCCTCCTCGCCGACGGCGATACGCGGCTGGTGATTGGCCTCACCGGCAGGCGTGCGGCTTGCGTCGCGTTTGCGGATGGTCAACATGGCGTCCTGTTTAGCGTGACGGGACTGGCGTGTCGATTTGCCGGCAGACCGGTGTCGCCCAGCCGGAGAAGAAAAATATGGCGCGTGTCATTTCGGTCGAGGCCGAGCGGTTTCCGATCGCGGGCACCTTCACCATCTCGCGCGGATCGAAAACCGAGGCCGAGGTCATCACGGTGACGATCGGCGACAACGGACACGTCGGGCGCGGCGAATGCGTGCCCTACAAGCGCTACGGCGAGACGATGGAGGGCGTGCACGCCGCGATCGAAGCGATGCGCGGCCAGATTATCGGCGGCATCGGCCGCACCGCCCTGCTCGCGGCCATGCCGGCCGGCGCGGCCCGCAACGCCGTCGACTGCGCCCTGTGGGATCTCGAGGCCAAGCTGAGCGGCAAGCCGGTGGCGGACGCGATCGGCGTTGCTTCGGCGAAGGCGCTCGAAACCGCCTACACGCTGTCGCTTGCCGAGCCGGAGGCGATGGCCGCTCAGGCGCGCGCCAACGCCTCGCGGCCGTTGCTCAAGGTCAAGATCGGCGGCGACAACGATATGGCAAGGATTCGCGCGGTGACGGAAGCCGCCCCGCAAAGCCGCATCATCCTCGACGCCAACGAGGGTTGGACCGACGACAACATCGAGGCCAATCTTGCCTTTGCCGCCGGGCAAGGCATTGCGCTGGTCGAGCAACCGCTGCCCGCCGGCCGCGACGGCATCTTGCGCGAAATCGCGCATCCCGTGCCGATCTGCGCCGACGAGAGCGTGCACGAGGCGAGGAACCTCGAATCGCTGGCGGGTCTCTATGACGCCGTCAACATCAAGCTCGACAAGTCGGGCGGCCTGACCGAAGCGCTGATTCTTCGCGACCGCGCGCGCGAACTGGGTTTCGGCATCATGGTAGGCTGCATGGTCGGCACGTCACTCGCCATGGCGCCCGCGGTGCTTTTGGCTCAGGGAGCCGATTTCGTCGATCTCGACGGCCCGCTGCTGCTTGCGCGCGACCGCGAGCCGGGTCTCGCCTACCAGGGATCGCTGGTGTCACCCCCTGACCGGGCGCTGTGGGGCTGAGCGCGCGGCAAGGCCGATCAGCACCAGACCGACGATCGCAATCGGAATCATCGCCAGGAAGCCGTCAACGCCGAGACGGTCGTAGAGCGGTCCCGAGGCAAGCGTCACCGTGGCCATGAAGAAGCCGTTGAAGAAATAGGCGATGCCTTGCGCAGCGCCCGTGCGCTCTTCAGAAACCGTTTCGCCGATCATCTTCTGCAGGCCGATCAGCACCATCGCCACCGACACCGAATGCAGCGTCTGCACGCCGAAGAAGCCGGCGACGCCCAAACCGAGCGGCCAGACCAGCGGAAAGGCGATCCAGCGCACGATCGAGCCGATGCCGGCGATCACCATCGCCCTGACGACCGAGGCAGAGGCGAAAATGCGGTTGAAGAGCACGAACATGCAGACCTCGGAGACCACGCCCCAAGCCCAGAGCAGGCCGACGACGGAATCGCTGATGCCGATCGACTTCCAGTAGATGGACACGAAACCGTAGAGGAAGGCATGGCTGGCGGTGATGATGCCGACGCCGAGGGTAAAATAGAGGAAATAGGCATTGAAGAGGCTCGGCGCCGAATGCTGGATGTCGATCGCCGACAGCGGCGAGGCCTTGCGCGGCTTGCCCATGCGCGGCGCCCAGAGCCCCGCGACAAGGGCAGCCGCAAGGGCCACGAAGATGATCGCCGGAACGGCTTGAGGGCCGGTCGCCGCCAGGATGAAGCCGCCCACCACATTGGCGCAAAGGTAGGAGATCGAACCCCATTTGCGCATGGCGGTGTAGTTCGAGCCGAAGCGGCGCACGCCCGACAGCGCCAGCGAATCGGCCATTGGCGAATGCGGCGTCCACACGATCGTCAAAACAAGCGATACGGCGAGCACGATCGCATAGGTGGCGGGCAGGAAATAGCCGGCCGAAATGATCATCGACGCCGCAACCAGAGCGATATAGACGTTGGCGCGATCCTTCGCCCGATCGGCCAGTGCGGTCAGCATCGGCGTCGTCACGACGCGCAGGAACATCGGCGCGGCCAGGATGACGGCTATCTGCTCGGCATGAAAACCTTTCGCCTGCAGCCAGAGCGGGAAATACGGCAGATGGGTGCCCTGCGACACGAACAAGGTCGCGAAGATCAGGCTCATGCGCAGTTCGAAATGGCTCGGCTTGACGAGTTGCTCAGGCGAAAGCGGCGGCAGCGGCATGAATCGATCCAATTACGCTGCATTCCACGACCTGCAACGCGTTTCGATCCCTATCATGCGGCAAAGCGCGGCGGAACTGCCTGGACCAATCGATCAGGCTAAAGCTGTTGAAAGGCAAGGAAACTCAGGGCCGAGACTGCGGAAGACGCTCAGGCGGCCTTGACCGCCCTGCCCTTGAGACTGACGATATCGACGGGCACCAGCGTGTCCTTGCCGGCCGGAACCTCGGGCAGCACATGCGCCCAGGTCAGTATTTCCATGCGGCCGTCGAAATGTTCGACCACCGCCGTGCAGCTCTCCACCCAGTCGCCGGTGTTGATGTACTGCACATCGCCATAGTTTTCGATCGCCGCGTGATGGATGTGGCCGCAGATGACACCGTCGACATGCGAGCGCCGCGCTTCATCGGAGAGCACCGTCTGGAACGAACCGATGAAGTTCACCGCCTTCTTGACCTTGACCTTGGCCCAGGACGAGAACGACCAGTAAGGCAGGCCGAGCAGATGGCGCAGCTTCGTCACGACGCGGTTGATGAGCATCGCCGCATCATAGGCATGGTCGCCGAGATAGGCGAGCCAGCGCTGATTGTGGACGACGGTGTCGAACTGGTCGCCATGGATGACCAGCAAACGCCTGCCGTCGGCGGTCTCGTGGATGGCGCGGTCGGCAACGACGATGCCGCCGAAATGCACGCCCTGGAACTGGCGGGCGAACTCGTCATGGTTGCCGGCGATATAGGTGATCGAGGCGCCCTTGCGCGCCTTGCGCAGCAATTTCTGCACGACGTCATTGTGGCTTTGCGGCCAATGCCAGCTGCGCCGTAGCCGCCAGCCGTCGACGATATCGCCGACCAGATAGATCGTATCGGCATCGTGATAGCGCAGGAAGTCGATCAGGAAATCGGCCTTGGCCGCCTTCGAGCCGAGATGGACGTCGGAAATGAACATAGTGCGGAAAGTGCGGGGCTCTGGACCGGACATCGCGATTTCACCCTTTGCTTTCGCGTGCCTATGCCTCGATTCATGCAACAACCGTGTGACGGTTGCGGTTGGTCCAGCCCAGGCGCTAGCTTGCCGCCCTTAAAAAAGGAGAAATCACCATGGATCTCGGCATTCGCGGCAAGAAGGCCATCGTCTGCGCCTCGAGCAAGGGACTGGGGCGTGGCTGCGCGATTGCGCTCGCCGAAGCTGGCGTCGACCTCGTCGTCAACGGCCGCAACGCCGAGCTTTTGGCGAAGACCGCGCAAGACATCCGCGACAGCTTCGGCGTCAAGGTGATCGAAATCGCAGGCGACGTCTCGAAACCGGAGGTGCAGAAGGCGTTGCTTGCCGCCTGCCCCGACCCCGACATCCTGGTCAACAACAACGGTGGCCCCCCTCTTCGTGATTTCCGCGAGCTCGACCGCGCAAAAATCCTCGAAGGCGTGACGCAGAACATGGTGACGCCGATCGAGCTGGTCCAGGCGGTGATCGACGGCATGGCCAAGCGCGGCTTCGGCCGCATCGTCAACATCACCTCGCTGTCGGTCTATGTGCCGATCCCCGGGCTGGACCTGTCGTCGGGCGCCCGCGCCGGCCTGACCTCGTTCCTCGCCGGCGTGGCGCGCACGGTGATCGACCGCAACGTCACCATCAACAGCCTGTTGCCCGGCAAGCTCGACACCGACCGGCTGCGCGGCCCGCATGAGGCCGGCACGCCGGAAGATCCGGCGGCGGCCGCCGCGCGCAAGGCCCGGATCAGCGCCGACGTGCCGGCGAAGCGCCTCGGCACCCCGGAGGAGTTCGGCCAGATCTGCGCCTTCCTCTGCTCGGTCCACGCCGGCTACCTCACCGGCCAGAACATTCCGGTGGATGGCGGCCTCTACGTCAGCGCCTTCTGACCGGGCCGGTCTCCGGCTATCGAAAAACTGGAGAGTAATACTTCAAGAAGCTGAAATAGCTTGATTATTTTGGCTTCGGCAATGTGAACGCCAGTATCGAGATTTGGCGTCGCGAAGAATCGTCGCCGCATGCTACAAGGCTCGAAAGCAAGCAAGCAGGGAGGGGCCGCGATGGACGGCGAGAGCAAGAAAACGGCCCGGTCGGACCTCGACGAGGCTGCGCTCTTCTTCCACAAGCACCCCACCCCGGGAAAGCTCGAAATCCAGGCCACCAAGCCGCTCGGCAACCAGCGGGATCTCGCGCTCGCCTATTCGCCGGGCGTGGCCGCCCCTTGCCTCGAAATCCGCGACGATCCGGCGACCGCCGCCGACTACACGGCGCGCGCCAACCTCGTCGGCGTCGTCTCCAACGGCTCGGCGGTGCTCGGCCTCGGCAATATCGGCCCGCTCGCCTCCAAGCCGGTGATGGAAGGCAAGGCCGTCCTGTTCAAGAAGTTCGCCGGCATCGACGTCTTCGACATCGAGATCGACGCGCCGGAAATCGAGCGCATGGTCGAGACGGTCGCGACGCTCGAGCCCACTTTCGGCGGCATCAACCTCGAGGACATCAAGGCGCCCGAATGCTTCGAGGTCGAGGAGCGGCTGAAGGCGCGCATGGGCATTCCGGTTTTCCATGACGACCAGCATGGCACGGCGATCATCGTCGCCGCGGCGGTGCTCAACGGGCTGGAATTCGCCGGCAAGACGATCTCCGACATCAAGATCGTCACTTCCGGCGCAGGCGCCGCGGCGCTCGCCTGCCTCAACCTCTTGGTCTCGCTGGGCGCCAAGGTGGAAAACATCTGGGTCACCGACCGTTTCGGCGTCGCCTACAAGGGGCGCGCCGAGGAGATGGATCGCTGGAAAGACCCTTATGTGAAGGATACGGAGGCGCGTACGCTGGCCGATGTCATCCCCGGCGCCGATGTCTTTCTCGGCCTCTCCGCCGCCGGCGTGCTCAAGCCCGAACTCCTGCAGCACATGGCGCCGAAGCCGCTGATCCTGGCACTCGCCAATCCGACCCCGGAGATCATGCCGGAAGTGGCGCGCGCCGCCCGCCCGGACGCCATGATCTGCACCGGGCGTTCCGATTTTCCCAATCAAGTCAACAACGTGCTCTGCTTTCCTTACATCTTCCGCGGCGCGCTGGACTGCGGCGCCAGCGCCATCAACGAGGAGATGAAGATGGCCGCCGTGCGGGCGATCGCGGCTCTTGCTCGTGAAGAGCCTTCGGACGTCGCGGCGCGTGCCTATTCCGGCGAGACGCCGGTGTTCGGCCCGGATTTCCTGATCCCCTCGCCCTTCGACCCGCGTCTCATCCTGCGCATCGCGCCGGCGGTGGCGAAAACCGCTTGCGAGACCGGCGTGGCGACGCGGCCGATCGCCGACTTCTCGGCCTATATCGACAAGCTCAACCGCTTCGTCTTCCGTTCCGGCCTGGTGATGAAGCCGGTGTTCTCGTCGGCCAAGACCTCGAGCGCCAAGCGTGTGATCTACGCCGATGGCGAGGACGAGCGCGTGCTGCGCGCGGCACAGGTGGTGCTGGAGGAAGGCATCGCGGAGCCGATCCTGATCGGCCGCCCGCATGTCGTCGAGGTCCGGCTGAAGCGTTACGGCCTGCGTATCCGGCCGGGTGTCGATTTCGGTCTAATCAACCCGGAAGACGACCCGCGCTACCGCCACTATGTCGATCTCCTGATCGAGCTCGCCGGCCGCCGCGGGATCACGACGGAAGCCGCCCGCACCATGGTGCGCACCAACAATACGGTGATCGCGGCGCTCGCGCTGAAGCGTGGCGATGCGGATGCGATGATCTGCGGGCTGGAAGGCCGCTTCGAGCGGCACCTGCGCAATGTCACGCTGATCATCGGGCCTCGCGCCGGCGTCAAGGACCGCGACCTGTCGACGCTCTCCATGCTGATTTCGCAGCGCGGCATCATTTTCCTCACCGACACCTATGTCTCCATCGACCCGACGGCCGAGGAGATCGCCGAGATGACCGTCCTGGCAGCCGAGGAGATCAGCCGTTTCGGCCTGGAACCCAAGGCCGCCCTGCTCTCGTTCTCGGATTTCGGTTCGCGCGACGCGCCGAGCGCATTCAAGATGCGGCAAGCCGCGGCGATCCTGGCGCGCATTGCGCCCGACCTGCAATGCGACGGCGAGATGCATGCCGATACCGCGCTGTCGGAACATCTGCGCCAGCGCGTCTATCCGCATTCGCGACTGAAGGGCGAAGCCAACCTGCTGGTATTCCCGAACCTCGATTCAGCGAACATCACGCTGACGGCGCTGGGCGCCATGATGGATGCGCTGCATGTCGGACCGATCCTGCTCGGCACCGACAAGCCCGCGCATATCCTGACGCCGTCGGTGACGTCGCGCGGCGTCGTCAACATGACGGCACTGGCGGTGGTCGAGGCTGCGCACAAGGCGCAGGCGATCGCCAATCTGGGTTGAGGACCGCTCTGGCCGAAAACGCCGATGGTGCTTCATTGAAAGTTGGTGGCGGCCATCGCGGCCACACTGTCGCGTTCCGATATTCAAGCGTAAAAGACGAATGGGCAGGTGCGAGGATTGAATGAGCTTCGAACTAGCCATGCTCGCCGCAAGTTGCGTGCTCTGTTTCATCCACATAGTTCTCGCCTCGCATTCGGCGAGCTTGCAGCGGGGTTACCGCTGGACGGCGAGCGCCCGAGACGCCGAAGTCCCGCCGCTCACGGGAATGGCGGGGCGCCTGGAAAGGGCCCTGCGAAACTTCGTCGAGACATTTCCGGTGTTCGTGGCGGCGGTTTTTCTCGTCTACGCCGCTGGCCGCGAGACCGCGCTCAGCAAGTGGGGCGCCGGACTCTATTTTTCGGCCAGGCTGATCTATCTCCCGCTCTATGCATTCGGCGTTCCCTTGCTTCGCTCGCTCGTTTGGAACGTTGCGTTTGTTGGAATCGTCATGCTCTTGCTGGCATCGGTATGGCCATACTAGGAAACAGTTAACCACGAACGCGGTAGCCTTCCGGCCACGGGCAATCGGGATTCCAGGCGGATGAAGGGGTTGAAGCTGACGCACCTCGCGGCGCTGCTTGCAGCCTTGGCGGCGTCAGCTGTGGCCGTCACCGAGCCGCAGGCGGCTTCCCCTGCGTGCCGCCAGCTCGAAGCCGAACTCGCCGCCACGCGCGGCGGAGGCGGCGGCCCGGGGCTGATCCGCAAGTATGACGACGCGATCGCGCGCCAGCGCGAACAGCTTTCGAAAGCGCGTAGCCGCGCAAGCGATGCCAATTGCGGCTTCACGCTGTTTTCGCGCAATGTCGGCCAATGCGCGGCGATAAACGCCTCGATCCAGCGCATGAACGCCAATCTCGACACCTTGCAGGCGAAGCGCGAGCGGCTGGCCAGCGGCGGCACGCGGCGTGACCGCAGCCGCATCCTCGCGGCGCTCGACGCCAATGGCTGCCGCGACGACGAGATCGCTCCACGCCGTGCGCCCATTCAGCAGGCCAACCGCGACAATGGCGCCGGCAATCTCTTCGAACAGCTTTTCGGTCGCGGTCAGGAAACAGAGCCTCTCGACGTGCCCGATGCACCGGAGGTGCCATCCGACGATCCGAGCGTGCGCAACATTCGCCGCGTGATCGGCCAGCCGGACGGCATGGATCTGCCGCGCCTCGACGGCGAATTTCATACCGTGTGCGTGCGCACTTGCGACGGCTATTTCTTCCCGATGTCGAACGCCGCCTCTGTTGCGGATTTCGAGCGCGACCAGAAGAATTGCGAATCGAGCTGCCCGGGCACCGAGATGCAGGTCTTCTACACGCGCGGCATGGATGATGACGCCGGCGCGATGATCTCGTCGGCGACCGGCCGTCCCTACAGCGAGCTGCCGACCGCCTTTCTTTACAAGAACGCCAGTTTCCCACGGCCGCCGGCCTGCGGCTGTAACGCGCAAGCCGGCAATTTCTCGATCATCGCCGGCAATCCGCCCAATCCGGAACGGCCGCAACCTGACGGTGAAGCGACGCGTCTCATCCCGATGGCGCCGGCTTCCAAGCCCGATCCTGGCGCCGACCCGGAAACGCTCGCCGATGCCGAAGGCGGGTTCGACCGCGCGGCGATCAAGCGGCTGGTCACCAAGGTGCCGGTGTCGCCGGTGTCGGCATTGCCGCCGGATCAGCGCAAGGTCAGGGTCGTCGGGCCAGCGTTCCTTCCCGACCCATCAGCGGCAATAGATCTGCAAGCTCCGGCCCGGAAGTCCGCCCAGTAAGGGCGAGCCGCAGCGGCATGAAAAGCGGCTTGCCCTTGCGGCCTGTCGCTTCCTTGATCTTGCCGGTCCAGTCCTTCCAGACGGTGCCGTTCCACGGCTCTTCCGGCAGAAGGTCGAACGCCTGGTGAAGGAAGTCGCGGTCCTCGCCGGAAAACTCCGCCGGCTCTTGCGGGCCGTCGGCGAGGATTCGCCACCAGGCGACCGCGTCGGACAGACGGTCGATGTTGCCACGCACCGCCAGCCAGAAGGACTCCGCCTTGTCGCCGGAAATGCCGAGCACGATCAGCCGGTCTCGCACCTCCTCGAACGGCATGTGATGCATGAGCGTCCGGTTGAGCACGAAGAGCTCGTCGGGATCGAACTTGGCGGCGGACTTGGACGTCGCTGCGGGGTCGAAATGCGCGGCGAGCTCGTTGAGGTCGTGCGCGGCCGTGACGTTCTCCGACGTGCCGACGAGCACGGCGAGCGAGGCGACCGCCATCGGCTCGATGCCGTCCTCGCGCAGGCTCTCGATCGACAGCGCGCCGGTGCGCTTCGACAGCCCTTCGCCCGACACCGTGGTCAACAGATTGTGGTGGCCGAAAATCGGAGGTTCCGCTCCCAGCGCCTGGAACAAAGCGATCTGGACACCGGTGTTGGTGACGTGATCATCGCCGCGGATCACATGGGTGACGCCCATCTCGATGTCGTCGACCACGGAAGGCAGCGTATAGAGATAAGTGCCGTCCTCGCGCACCAGGACGGGGTCGGACAGCGAGGCGAGATCGACGGTTTCCTCGCCGCGCACCAGGTCGTTCCAATGCACCTCGGTGCGCTCCGGCTGCAGCGGATCGCCGGTGAAGTTCGGCAAAAGAAAGCGCCAGTGCGGCCGCCGCCCGTCCGACTCGTATTCGGCGATCTGCTCCGGCGTCAGCGTCAGCGCTTCGCGGCCATAGACCGGCGGCAGGCCGCGCGTGCGGCGGACCTTGCGGCGCAGGTCGAGTTCCTCGGGTGTTTCGTAGCAGGCATAGAGCACCCGCGCCGCCTTCAGCCGCTCAACCGCCGCGTCGTAGATCTCGACGCGCCGCGACTGATATTCGGTGACGTCCGGGAAAATGCCCAGCCAATGCAGGTCGTAGAGGATGGAATCGGCGAATTCCTGCTTGGAACGGCCGATGTCGGTGTCGTCGAAGCGTTGGATGTAGCGGCCCTTGTTGTTCACGGCGAACAGCCAGTTGAACAACGCGGTGCGCGCATTGCCGATATGGATGCGGCCGGTCGGCGATGGGGCGAAACGAACGGTAACTGTCATGAGCGGGGCGTAACGGATGCTTTTAGGCTTGACAAGACGCGCCCCCGCGCAAGCGCAAGAGATAGTGCAAGCCAGCTGGAATGAAAAGCCTGCCGGCCGGGTGTCGGGTCCATGCGGTTACGGGGTTCCGTGGCGCCAGCCCAGCCGCTCCTCGATACGCCTGGCGCTTTGCCGGACCAGCGACGTCAAATCGGGATCCTTTTGCCGGAGCTTCACATCCGGCACGACGATTGAAATCGTCGCCCGGCAAGCTCCGAGATTGTCGCGGATCGGAGCCGCGATGCAGGCGACCGAAAAATCCGATTCGCCGGCCTGGATCGCAAGCCCGTCGGCCAGCGCGGCTGCCGAGGCGCGAGCGAGTACATGCTTGTCCGTTTCAGCGCGTCCTGTCGGTGAAGCGGTCGCCGAGCGGGCAAAAATGGCGAGACGCTCCGCCTCCGGCAGGTGGCCGACGAGCAACCGGCCCGACGCTGTCCAGTTGAGTGGTGTGCGCGTACCCACACGCGACGTCACCTGGAAATGGTCCTTGCCCTCCTCCATGGCGAAGACGACCATATAGTCGCCGTCGCGACCGCATATCTGGATGGTTTCCTTCGAACTCTGGGCGAGCTCGTGCATTTCCTGCGTCGCCACATTGAGCAGGTCGAGCGTGCGGGCATAAGTCAGCCCATACTGATAAAGCCTCGGCCCGAGCCATAAAAGGCCGCCATCCTTGCGATCGAGAAGCTCCTTCTCGACCATGTCGTCGACGATGACGTAGACGGTCGACAGCGGCGCGCCGATATCGCGCGCGATCTCATAGGCGGTCGCCGGGCGTCCCCGCCGTTGCAGGCAGTCCAGGATCTGCAGCACGCGGTCGATGCCGCTGGTGCGTGAACGGCGCGGTTCGACGGCGACTTCGGTGCGGCTCAGGTCTTGGTCTCTCACGTTGGCGGTCATGTGGTCTCGAATGTTGATCGCGATGATCTAAAGGGCAGCACCCTGGCGGCGGTCAACCCGATTCCGATCAGGCAGTCTTTCATTGTGGCGGATGCAAGCCACGTGGTGTCCGCCGCCGACATGTTCGACCGGCGGAACGGCTTGCGCGCAGGCGGCGATCGCTTCGGGACAGCGGGTGCGAAAGACGCAGCCGGACGGCGGCGCGATCGGGCTCGGGATATCGCCGTGCAAAGGCATATGCGTGCGACGCCGCGACGGGTCGGGCACCGGCGCCGTTGCCAGCAGCGCCTTGGTGTAGGGGTGGCGCGGCGCGGCATAGACGAGCCGGCTCGGCCCACGCTCCATCACGCGGCCGAGATACATGACCACCACCTCGTCGCAGAGATATTCGACCACCGACAGGTCGTGCGCGATGAACAGAAGCGTGAGCCCAAGCTTCTTTTGCAGATCTCCGAACAGGTTGAGAACCTGTGCCTGCACCGAAACATCGAGCGCCGAGACCGGCTCGTCGGCGACGATGAATTGCGGCTCGACGGCAAGCGCGCGCGCAATGCCGATACGCTGGCGCTGGCCGCCGGAGAACTCGTGCGGATAGCGGCCCGCATGCTCCGGCGACAGGCCGACCAGCGCCAGCAATTCGCCCACACGTTCGGCGCGCCGCCTGCCGCGCGGGTAGTCGGCCGCGTCGAGCGCCTCGCCGATGATGCCGCCGATTCGCATGCGCGGATTGAGGCTGGAAAACGGATCCTGGAAGACGATCTGCAGCTTCTGCCGGTAGCCGCGCATCTCGCGCTGCGACAGCGAAAACAGATCGACGCCGTCGAACAACGCCTTGCCGCCGGTCGGCTCGACCAATCGCAAAAGCGCGCGGCCGGCGGTGGTTTTGCCGGATCCGGACTCGCCGACGAGGCCGACGGTCGAGCCGCGCTTTATGTCGAAACTGACATCCTCGACCGCGTGAACGATGCGGCCGCCTCTGGCCGGAAAATGCTTGGTCAGGCCTTGCACGCTGAGCAGCGGTTTCGCCTCGATCGAAGGTGCGGGGGCGCTCATAGCTCGGCGCTCCGGATACAGCGGGATGCGCCTTGCGGGCCGGCAGGTACCAACGGCGGCGGGGCTGCCCGACAAGGCGCGATGGCGAAGTCGCAGCGCGGCTCGAAGGCGCAACCGGGCGGCAGGTTGGTGATCGGCGGCACGCTGCCCGGGATCGAATGTAGGGCGCGGCGCTGCCCCGCGGCATCGATGTCGCGCGCGGCGTTCGGGGTGCAGGCAAGCAGGCCCTTGGTGTAAGGATGGCGCTGATGCTCGAAGAGATCGTTGACCGGCGCCTGCTCGACGACGCGGCCGCCATACATGACGACGACGTCATGGGCGATCTCGGCCACGACGCCAAGATTGTGGGTGATGAACAGGATCGACATGCCCATCTCGGCCTGCAGCCGGCGCAACAGATCGAGGATCTGCGCCTGGATGGTGACGTCGAGCGCCGTGGTCGGCTCGTCGGCGATCAAGAGCGACGGGTTGCACGACAGCGCCATGGCGATCATCACCCGCTGACGCATGCCGCCGGACATCTGGTGCGGATAATCGTCCAGCCGCGAGTCCGCATCGGGAATTTCAACATGTCTCAGCATGGCAAGCGCACGCTTGCGCGCCTCGCTGCGGTCGACCGGCTCGTGCAGCGCGATCATCTCGCCGATCTGGTCGCCTACGGTGAACAGCGGGTTCAGGCTGGTCATCGGCTCCTGGAAGATCATCGCGATCTCGCTTCCGCGCAGCTTGCGGAACCGCTGCTGGCTGAAGCCGGCGAGATCGTGAACGTGCTCCTGCCGGTCGCGAAACAGGATGCTGCCGCCGGCGATGCGGCCCGGCCGCGACAAAAGTCCCATGATGGAAAGGCTGGTGACGGATTTGCCGGAGCCGGATTCGCCGACCACCGCGAGCGTCCTGCCGCGCTTCAGATCGAAGGTCACGCCATCGACCGCCTTCGCCGTCACCCGGCGCGTCACGAACCAGGTCTTGAGATCGCGAACCGAAAGGATGACGTCGCTGGCTAAAGGCTCGGTCATGATTTCCACCCGCAATGCGGACAGACATGGGAACCACCCTCGCCTTGCGCCGGCACATGGCGATGCGCGGCAACAGCCTCTGCACCTAGGATGGCGTGACGCGGTTCGAACAGCCGACGCAGCGTGCTCAAAGCGCCCTGTGAGTCGCGCACCGTGAGATCGGCGTCGACGAGGTCGAACAGCGTGAATTCCGCTGGTTTGCCTTTCTCCAGCAGCCCTTCGATCGGCAGGCGGATGGCGCGCCTCGGAGCCGTGGTCGACGCCGCAACCACGTCCTCGAACTTCATGCCGAGCGACAGCAGCTTCGACATAGTCGTGGCCATGTCCCAGACCGAGCCGTCGAGCGAACGGTTGTGGAGATCGGTCGAGATCGTCGCCGGCGGCAGGCCGCGCTCAAGCGCGGCCCTGGCGACATCGAAGGAGAAAGAGGCGCCGCCATGGCCGACGTCGAGCACGATGCCGCGCGCCGCCGCCTGCTCGGCAAGCCGGTAGAGATCCTCGTCTTCGATGATCGAGCCGCCGGCCTTGCCGTTGAAGCAATGGGTGACGATGTCGCCCTCGCTCAGGAGGCCGAGAACATCGTCATAGAGCGGCGGCGGTTCGCCGACATGCACCATGATCGGCAGCTTCAGGATGCGGCCGAGCTTCTTGGCCAGCCGCACCGGCGTCAGGTCCCAGGCGCCGGTAATGACGTGGCTGGCGCGGACCTTCAGCCCGATGATGACGTCGCGATTGGCCTCGACAGTGGCGATCGTCCGGTCGAAATCGATCGAGCGCATGTCTATCAGCTCGCTGACGCGGTTGCAGGCGACAAGGCCGATCGAGCCGATGTTCAGGAAGGCGTAGACGTTCTCCTTCGCGGGCTCGATGATGAACTCGCGAAAGCCGTGGAAATTAGCCTCGCCGGCGGAGCCGGCGTCGACCATCGTGGTGACGCCGCGCGCGGCGCCGCATTGTTCGGGGCGCAGCGAGATGTCGGTGCCGCCATACCAGACATGGACATGCAGGTCGGTCCAGCCCGACGACAGGAAAGCGCCCTTGGCATCGACCACCCTGACGTCATCGCCGGCGGCAATCGCCGATGAGGTTTCGGCGATGCGGCCCTGCTCGTCGATCATCACGTCGATCGGCTGCTCGAAGCCGCCAACGAACCCCACGGGTTTGGCGCCCTTGATCAGCAGCGGCCGGTCGGCCTTGGGGAAGCGATTGGCAAACATCAGATATCCTTGGCGAGACGTGGATCGAGAAGGTCGCGCAGGCCGTCGCCGAGAAGCTGCAGCGACAGCACCGTCACGACGATCGCGGCGCCGGGAAACATCATCACCCAACCGGCCTGGTCCATGTATTGGCGGCCGGTGGCGATCATCGTGCCCCAGGTCGGAATGTCGGGCGAAATGCCGACGCCGAGAAAAGACAGGCCGGCCTCCGCCAGGATGGCATTGGCGAAGATGAAGGTGCCCTGCACCAGGAGCGGCGAGGTGACGTTGCGCAGGACGTGGCGGATCAGGATGATCGGCGTCGGCACGCCCAACGCCCGCGCCGCCTCCACATAGGGAAGCTCGCGGATGACCAGTGTCGAGGCCCGCACGACGCGGGCGATCCTCGGGGCATAGACGATGCCGAGCGCCACCACGACGTTGGTCGCGGTCGCGCCGAGCGCCGCGACCAGCGCAATCGCCAGCAGGATGTCCGGGAAGGCCATCATGGCATCGATCAGCCGCGATACCGGCGTGTCGAGCCGTTTGAAATAGCCCGCGGTCAGCCCCAAAAACGTGCCGATGATCGATGAGAGGATGACCACCGCGAAGCCGACGCTGAGCGAGGTGCGCGCGGCATAGAGCATGCGGGTGAACACGTCGCGGCCGAGATCGTCGGTGCCGAACAGGTGATCGAGGCTCGGCCCATGCAGCCGGCTGGCGATCGAGAGCTTCGACGGCGCATAGGGCGCGATGACGGGCGCAAGGATGGCGGCAGCAACGATGATCGCCAGCACGATCAGGCCGATGGCCGAGGTCGGCCGGCCGATCAGTCGCGACAGGATATTGGGTTCGGAATGGAGCGGGACGGAGATCGCGGCCATCAGTAGCGAACCCTCGGGTCGACGACGAGATAGAGCATGTCGATGGCGAAATTGACCAGCACGTAGAGGCCGGCAATGACCAGCAGCGCGCCCTGGATGACGGGATAGTCGCGCCTGAGCACCGCCGACACGACAAGGCTGCCGATGCCCGGCAGGCCGAACACCGTCTCGGTCACCACCGCTCCGGAGATGAGCAGCGCGGCGGTAAGCCCGATGACGGTGATGATCGGGATCAGTGCGTTCTTGAAGGCGTGCTTAAGCACCACGCGCCATTCGCTCATGCCTTTCGAGCGCGCCGTGCGCACATAATCGTCGTTGAGTACGTCGAGCATCGAGGCGCGGGTGAAGCGGGTGATCAGCGCCGAACTGACGAGACCGAGCGCCAGCGCCGGCAGCACCAGGTGGTTCAGCCTGACGGCGAAGGACGCGCCCGGCCCGCCATAGCCCGAGGTGTCGAACCAGCCGAGCCTGACGGCGAAGAACTGGATGAACAACAGGCCCAGCCAGAAGCTCGGCACGCTCGCCGCGAACATGGCGACGGTGGTGGTCGCCTGGTCGAAGATCGAGCCGCGCTTGTAGGCGGCCAGGATGCCGACCGGCAAGGCGATCAGCGTTGCGATGAGCAGCGAGAAGACGGTGAGGAAGAAGGTCGGCTCCGCGCGTTGAGCGAGCGCCGTCGTCACCGGCTCGTTGAGGAAGATCGACTGGCCGAAATCGCCTTGGACGACGCCAAGGACGTAACGCCCGAACTGCTCCGGGATCGAGCCGTCGAGCCCGAGCCTGGAGCGCAGCGCGGCGATGTCGGCCGCGGACGCTTCCGGCCCGAGCATCACTGCGGCCGGATCGCCCGGCGTCACGCGCACGATGACGAACACGATGGTGACGACCAGCGCCATCACGACGATCATGCCGAGAAGCCTGTTGAGGATCGAGCGCAGCATTGGCGTTCTCTTCGGTGGTTCATCGAAGCGTTCTCAGGCGCCGGCCTTGACTGGCCGGCGCCCGTTTTGCCTGCCCCGGTTGCGCACGGGACAGGCGGGAGGAACTCATTTGCCTTCCAGATAGGCGTTCCAGAAATAAGGCCATGGCGCGGGCGTCACGCCTTTGAGCGTCGGCGCCTGGGCGGCCAAGGCGTTGAAGTCGCCGATCTTGACCGCCGGGACCTCGTCGAGGACCGCCTTCTGGACATCCGCGAACAGCGCGACGCGCTTGGTCGGATCGGGCTCGGCATTGAAGGCGCCGAGCACCTTGTGCTTGCGGTCGGAAACCCACCATCCGGGCGAAGAGTCCGACATGATGCCGGTCAGCGACGGCTCGGGCAGGAACGGGCTGTGGGTGATGTAGATGTCCCAGAGTGCCGGATCGGTGCGGTTCTTGGTCAGCGTCGCCCACTCGACGACGTCGAGCTGGACCTGGAAGCCGGCGGCCTTGAGATATTCTGCGGCGACCTGCGCCATCTTGTAATGGAACTCGTACTGGCGGCTGGTGAGGATGCGCAGCGGCTTGCCGTCATAGCCGGCTTCCTTGAGCAGGGCAGCGGCGGCTTCCGTATCGCCGTCGGGCTTGTAGGCTTCGGCGCCGGCATCGGTGTGCCAGGCATAGCCTTCAGGATAGAGCGCGCCGTCGGCGGCGAAGAAATCCTTGGAACCGAAGGCCGCGAGCAGCATGTCGTTGGGCGCAAGTGCTGCCTGGATCGCCTTGCGGACGCGGATGTCGCTGTTCAGTCCCTGCTTGGTGTTGAGGACGAAAACCGGCCAACCGAACGGTTTCAGGATGACGGGCGCGGTCTTGCCGCCGGAGATCTTGTCGAAGGATTCGACCGGAAGCGAATCGACATAGGCGAACTGGCCGGCGACCGCTCCTTCCACGCGGGTGTTTGCATCGGGAACCGGCACGAAGCGGATCTCGTCGAGATACTGCTTTCTGGCGCCGCCATAGCCGTTCGGCTCGCCGTCGCGCGATTTGTAGCCGTCGAAGCGGGCAAGCTGGATGAACTGGTCGGGCTTGCGGTCCTTCAGCATATAGGGCCCGGTGCCGACAAAGCTGGTCAGCGGATCCTGTCCAGCATTCTCGGAAGGGATGATGATGGCGGCGGCGTTGTTCAGCGACAGCAGCGCCAACAACGGAGCGAAGGGTTTCTTGAGCGTGATCTTGACCGTGTTGTCGTCGACCTTGTCGACCGAGGCGATCACCTCGGCGGCCTGCTTGCCGCGGGTGGCGACCTTCATCCAGCGCTGCAGCGACGCGACGACGTCGGTGGAATTCATGTCGCTGCCGTCGTGGAACTTCACGCCTGTCCTCAGCTTGATCGTGTAGACGAGGCCGTCGGGTGAAATCTGCGGCATGTCGGCTGCGAGAAGCGGGGTGATGCCCCAATCCTTGTCGAAAGTGTAAAGCGTCTCATAAATGTGCTGGGTGACGATGCCGACGAGATCGGCCGTGGACGCCATTGGGTCGAGTGTCGGCGGCTCGCCGATCGTGGCTACATCGATAACGCCGCCTTTGGCGGGCTCGGCCCAGGCAGTGCCCGTTGCCGAGAGCACAAGCGCGGCGAGCGAAGCAGCGATTTTCACGAAGCGCTTCATCTTGGTTCCCTTCCATTATTCCATATTTGTGGAATTTATATCTTAGTTACGGACTAATAAGTGCATTGCGGTATCCGGCCGTCAAGGTCTTTCGGCAGCCGAAATGGATCGCGCCGAGGCGCCGGCGGGTCTTGGGTGGATAGAAATGCGCTGGCGCGTTCGACTGGTTGCGGGAGCGCGCGACGATCGCGGCAAGTAGCCGGCTTTGAACGCGTCCGGAGCGAGTCTCACTGCGCCGGTTTTCTGTCCCCGTTATCCACATATGCGACACACAAGATATTGGGGGTCACAAAAGCTACAAAAACGAATCCTTGACGGGTCAGAACGAGTCGCTTTTTATAGGCCATGCGCTCCTGTTTGCGGGCGTGACCGGAGAGTTCAGAGGCCGGTCTTTTTTCCCGGATTTTGTGCGTTTTGCCCACATTTCCGCCGTTCACGAGGCCGGCGGAAGCGTTGGGAATGTTGGGGCTTGGGTGGCAAAAGGGAGAATTGTCGGCCTGGAAAAAATGATCTGTTAACACTATATTTAGTGTTTGCAGGCAGGCTCGACCCTAGATAGTGTGAACCTCCCTCGAGCGAGGGAATCGACCAAAGTTTCAGTTTAGGGACCCGCGGGTCGGTCTGCAGCCTGGGCAAATGCCTGGGAAGACGTGCTGTCGTCTGCATGCCGGCACCCGCGACGAGGAGAGTGCCGGCGCTGCTCGCAATGCCGGCAAACGGCGGAGCGCGCTTTTCACTCTGTGGGGCAGAAATCCCTGGGGAAAAGCGCTATATATAGACAAAAGGGACCGGACCAATGCGCATCGAGCGTCGCTTCACCAAGCCAGAAAAGTCTGCCTATGCGGAGATCGAATTCCGCAAGGCCCTGTCGGAGATCAAGAATCCCGACGGCTCGGTGGTGTTCCGCCTCGACAACATCGACGTGCCGGCGCAGTTCAGCCAGGTCGCGGCCGACATCCTGGCGCAAAAGTATTTCCGCAAGGCCGGCGTGCCGGCGCGCCTGAAGAAGGTCGAGGAGAATGATGTCCCCTCCTTCCTGTGGCGCTCGGTTGCCGACGAGGCCGAACTTGCCAAGCTCCCCGAAGCCGAGCGTTATGGTTCGGAAACCGACGCCCGCCAGGTCTTCGACCGGCTGTCCGGCACCTGGACCTATTGGGGCTGGAAGGGCGGCTACTTCAAATCGGAGGAAGATGCGCGCGCCTTCCGCGACGAGCTCGCCTATATGCTGGCCACCCAGCGCGTGGCGCCGAACTCGCCGCAATGGTTCAACACCGGCCTGCACTGGGCCTACGGCATCGACGGCCCGAGCCAGGGCCACTTCTATGTCGATCCCTTCACCGGCAAGCTGACCAAGTCGAAGTCCGCCTACGAGCATCCGCAGCCTCATGCCTGCTTCATCCAGAGCGTGCAGGACGACCTCGTCAACGAGGGCGGCATCATGGACCTGTGGGTGCGTGAGGCGCGCCTGTTCAAATACGGCTCCGGCACCGGCTCGAATTTCTCCATGCTGCGCGGCGAAGGCGAGAAGCTCTCCGGCGGCGGCCGCTCGTCCGGCCTGATGAGCTTCCTCAAGATCGGCGACCGCGCCGCCGGCGCCATCAAGTCGGGCGGCACGACGCGCCGCGCCGCCAAGATGGTGATCGTCGACGCCGACCATCCCGACATCGAGGAATTCATCGACTGGAAGGTCAATGAAGAGCAGAAGGTCGCCTCGCTGGTCACCGGCTCCAAAATCGTCAAGAAGCATCTCGAAGCGATCATGAAGGCCTGCGTCAATTGCGAAGGCAATGGCGACGACTGCTTCGACCCGGCGCTGAACACCGCGCTGAAGCGCGAGATCAAGGCCGCCAAGAAGGACGCCGTGCCGGAGAACTATATCTACCGCGTCATCCAGTTCGCCCGCCAGGGCTACACCTCGATGTCGTTCAAGACCTACGACACCGATTGGGATTCGGACGCCTATCTCACCGTCTCCGGCCAGAACTCCAACAATTCGGTGTCGCTGAAGGACAATTTCCTGCGCGCCGTGGAGGCCGATGGCGACTGGCAGCTCACCGCCCGCAAGGACGGCAAGGTGCTGAAGACGCTGAAGGCCAGGGATCTCTGGGAAAAGATCGGCTATGCCGCCTGGGCGTCGGCCGACCCCGGCCTGCACTTCAACACGACGATGAACGACTGGCACACCTGCGCTTCTGCCGGTGCGATCCGGGCCTCCAACCCGTGCTCGGAATACATGTTCCTCGACGACACGGCCTGCAACCTCGCCTCGATCAACTTGCTGCCCTACCGCAAGGAAGACGGCACGATCGACATCGCCGCTTACGAGCACACCGTTCGCCTGTGGACCGTCGTGCTCGAAATCTCGGTGATGATGGCGCAGTTCCCGTCGAAGGAGATCGCCAAGCTTTCCTACGACTACCGCACGCTCGGCCTCGGCTACGCCAATATCGGCGGCCTGCTGATGACTTCGGGCATTCCCTACGACTCCGACGAGGGCCGCGCCATCTGCGCCGCGCTCACCGCGATCATGACCGGCGTCGCCTATTCGACCTCGGCCGAGATGGCCTCCGAGCTCGGCGCCTTCCCGGACTATGACCGCAACGCGCAAAACATGCTGCGCGTCATGCGCAACCACCGCCGCGCCGCCTATGGCGACAAGGACGGCTACGAGAAGCTCGCCGTCAACCCGGTGCCGCTGGTCGCTGCTGACCTGAAGCAGCAGGCGCTGGCCGAGCATGCCCGCGCCGCCTGGGACCGCGCCATCGAGCTCGGCGAGGAGCATGGCTACCGCAACGCGCAGGCGACCGTGATCGCGCCGACCGGCACGATCGGCCTGGTCATGGATTGCGACACCACCGGCATCGAGCCCGACTTCGCCCTGGTGAAGTTCAAGAAGCTCGCCGGCGGCGGCTACTTCAAGATCATCAACCGCGCCGTGCCGGAAGCGCTGAGGACGCTCGGCTATTCCGAAAGCCAGATCGCCGAGATCGAGGCCTATGCGGTCGGCCACGGCAACCTCAACCAGGCGCCTGGCATCAACCCCTCCACGCTCAAGGCCAAGGGCTTCACCGACGAGAAGATCGCGGCGCTCAACGCTGCGCTGAAGTCGGCCTTCGACATCAAGTTCGTGTTCAACCAGTGGACGCTGGGCGCCGACTGGGTGAAGGAGACGCTCGGCTTCACCGACGAGCAGCTCTCAGACGTCTCCTTCGAGATGCTGCCGGCTCTCGGCTTCACCAGGAAGGATATCGACGCCGCCAACATCCATGTCTGCGGTGCGATGACGCTGGAAGGCGCGCCCTTCCTGAAGGCCGAACATCTTTCGGTGTTCGACTGCGCCAGCCCCTGCGGCAAGATCGGCAAGCGTTCGCTGTCGATCCAGAGCCACATCCTGATGATGGCCGCGGCGCAGCCTTTCATCTCGGGCGCCATCTCCAAGACCATCAACATGCCGAACGAGGCGACGGTCGAGGATGCCAAGAACGCCTACATGCTGTCCTGGAAGCTGGCGCTGAAGGCCAACGCGCTCTATCGCGACGGCTCGAAGCTGTCGCAGCCGCTCAATGCCTCGCTGCTCGCCGATGACGACGAGGATGAGGACGAGGTCGTCGAGCAGCTGATTGCCGCACCCGCCGCCCAGCGCGCCGTGCAGGTGACGGAAAAGATCGTCGAGCGCGTGGTGGAGCGGCTGTACCGCGACCGCGAGAAGCTGCCGAACCGCCGCAAGGGCTACACGCAGAAGGCCGTCGTCGGCGGCCACAAGGTGTACTTGCGCACCGGCGAATTCGACGACGGCCGCTTGGGCGAGATCTTCATCGACATGCACAAGGAAGGTGCGGCCTTCCGCGCGATGATGAACAACTTCGCCATCGCGATCTCGCTCGGCCTGCAATATGGCGTGCCGCTCGACGAGTATGTCGAGGCCTTCACCTTCACCAAGTTCGAGCCGGCCGGCATGGTGCAGGGCAACGACGCGATCAAGAACGCGACGTCGATCCTCGACTACGTGTTCCGCGAGCTTGCCGTCTCTTATCTCGGCCGGCACGACCTCGCCCATGTCGACCAGTCGGACTTCGACAAGACCGCGCTCGGCCGCGGCATCACCGAAGGCAAGGCGACGCCCTTCTCCAAGGGCCTCTATCGCGGCGCCTCGCCGGTGAAGCTGGTCTCGGGCATCGGCAGCGATCCCAAGGGCTTTGGCGGGGGTTCAAATCCCTCCTCCGCTACCACTCCTGCCCGCGCCGCCTTCGCCGGTTCCAACGTACTGGCGCTGAAGCCGGCGAGCGACGAGGCCTTGGCCTACAAGCGCGACTATGAGGAGCGCGCCAGGGAACTGGCCGAGGAGATGGTGGAAGAGGAAGCCGAGGCCGCCGGCAGCGCCGAGGCGCTCTTCACCGACGCTGCCGCCAACGAGGCCGCCGAGGCGAAGAAGCTCGCCGCGACAAGGCGTCAGCAGTCGCTGCTCCAAGGCTACACCGGCAACGAATGCTCGGAATGCCACAACTTCACCATGGTGCGGAACGGCACCTGCGAGAAGTGCGATACTTGTGGTTCGACGAGCGGGTGCAGCTGAGAAGGCATATCGAGAATGAAACATATGGCCCGCACTGCTAAGTGCGGGCTATTTTTTGGAGGAGCCCATGGCTACCTTCTTTGGACTAACAGCCACAGATTTTTTAACTGGAATTTTGGTGATTATAACCGCGATATACGCATGGCTTACATATAGCATAGCACATTCTAACAGGCGTATGGTTGCAGAGGTTCAAAAACAGATCGAGGTTCAAACCCGGCCAGTTATTTCGTTCAACATCGAAATTCAGCACCACACCATTTTTGTCGCTCGCATTTGGAACCGAGGCGCCTCACCAGCAGAGAACTTGAGACTTTCGATCGATAAGGATTTCTATCGATTTGGCGAAATGAGAGGGGAATCAAAAAATATTGCTGATATGTATATTTTCAAAAATACGCTATCAACGCTTGCCCCTGGGGACGGTTTTTGGATTGATCTTTGCACAGGTCCTGAAGTAGGAAAGACCATTGATGGCAAGGTCATAACGCCCGATAAATTCACAATTCAAGCCTCTTACAACTATGGATCACGTAAATATATTGAGAGCTTTGTTATAGATCTAAGGGCATATTTCTACACCTCAGGCGCAAAGAGATTACCAGAGCAACTTGAAAAGATAGCCAAGTCTTTGGATAATATAGCAAAATCGAGCCAGACTTAGCATCACGAGATGGCCATTTCGGTGGATGTAGCTAGATTGAACAGTATCCTCAAGCAGTCCGGCTTAAAGGAGTGATGGCATGCGCTATGCCGTAGTAATTGAGAAAGCGGAAAACAATTTTTCTGCCTATGTGCCGGATTTGCCTGGCTGCATCGCGACAGGCGCAACAGTGCCTGAGGTGGAGAACGAAATCCGCGATGCAATTCGTTTCCACATAGAGGGTCTGCGCGCCGATGGGCTGGAAGTGCCCAAGGCAGTCAGCCTATCTGAGTACGTTGAGGCATAGCCGACTGACAAGCGCTGTGGGCCGGTAGCGCGCTTTTGCCATGATTGATCACATCACCATCGAAGTCAGCGACCTCGCCAAGAGCAAGCTATTCTACGAAAAGGCTTTTTTGCCTCTGGGCTATCGCCTCTCCTTCGGCAAGGAAGGCGTGTTCTGGGCCTTCGATGTCGGCAATGGCTGCCTGTTCGAGATCCAGTGCACCGGCGAGAAACCGCCGCTCACCCACCTGCATGTCGCCTTCCGGGTGAAGAGCAAGGCGGAGGTCGATGCGTTTTATCGGACGGCGCTCGAGACCGGCGCGGCGGACAACGGCGCGCCCGGGCCGCGTCCGGACTATGCGGAGCACTACTACGCCTGCTTCGTGCTCGATCCCGATGGGTACAATATCGAGGCGATGATCAACGAGGCGTAGTTTGCGAACGCCCCGCAGCTTCGTCATTCCAGGGCGGAGCAAGGAGCGAAGCGACGCGCGCAGACCCTGGAATCCATGCCGTTACATCAACGCGTTGCAACGGCTCAGAATTCTGCGCCGTTGCGCCCTACGATAAGGGTCACGGCAGGATCCTCGGGTCTGCGCGCGTCGCTTCGCTCCTTGCTCCGCCCGTGGATGACGAAGGCGCGCTGCGATGCGGCGATTTCGAGCATATCGCCAAGCTGGAACACCCCTCATCCGGCCGCTTCGCGGCCACCTTCTCCCGCAAGGGGAGAAGGGAAGAAGAGGTTCTCATGGAACTCCAGGCCGAGCCCGCAGTTCCTGGTGTGATTTCGGAATTCTTGAATCGCAGGAACTTCAAATTCACCGCACACGCGAGGAAGCGAATGAACGCGGTGCCGCCGAAGGAAATGGACGTTGTCCTGCAACAACTGCCGCTGAGGATCGGCGCCTATGTGCCGGACGATCTGCTGGAGGATTGGTTCGCGCCGGGAACGGGCATGCGCCCCGTCAGCGAGGCAGCGCTTGCTGCCGCCGCCAGCTACGGACGACGGTTCGAATGTGAATTCAAATACTATCCCGAGAGGATGGAAGGCGTGTTCTGGAAATGGGTTCCGGCGATCTGATTTGGACACGTCGGCGGAATTCTTCTGCCGTCGGCTTGGGAAATGTCGGCTCCTCCGGCGGGATCTCAGGTGGCGCGTCCGGCGGAATATCAGGGGGTCCCCTCCCCGGTCCCGGGATAGGATCGGGTGAAGGCGGAGGAACGCCTGGTGGTTCTCCGGGCGGCTTTTCCGGTGGAACTGGAGGGCGGGAAGGCTCCGGCCCGGGATCGCCCGGCATCGGTTCGGGATTGTTCGGGTCTGGATTGTTCATTTGCGGGCTCCCGAGTGACGCGGCCGGCACTGCCTGACGGGAAAAAGCCTTCGCCACTCAGGCGGCATGTTCGTATGTGCCCACGAGTTCCGCCGCCTCGATCGCATGGCGCCTAGCCTCCTTCCAGATTTCCTTGATGCCGGTCTGGCCGGGAATGCCGAGGCTCGGCACATCGAGAGCCGCCAGCCGGAAATGGTAGTGGTGAACTCCGTGCCCTACCGGCGGGTCCGGGCCATCGTAGGAGGCGTTGCCGAAGTCGTTCTTCCCTTGCTGGAGTGCTTCGGTTCCCGGCTTTCCGTCCTCGCCTTCGGCAAGTTGCTCGACGTCGGGCGAAATGTTGAACACCGCCCAGTGACCGAACGTCCCGCGTGGTGCATCGGGGTAGTCCACGACGAGAACGAGGCTCCTGGTCCCGTCAGGGATCCCCGACCATTTCAGAGGCGGAGAAACATTTTCGCCATCGCGGGTAAAACATTCGGGGATGGGATCGCCGTCGGCGAACGCAGGACTGGTCAGTGTCAGTGGCATGTTGGTCCCTTCCGCTTTTGATGCCGCAAGGCGGCCCGCAACGACCCACTGGCTTCGGCAGCAACCAGGTTCTCTTCCTTCCGGATGGACGACAGGTGCGGTTTGGTCATTCGCCTGATTGTTCGCAGAGCGCTCGCTTTCGCCGCACGATATCCCTGGTCGATTCCAACGAATGCCTGGCCGGATCGTTCCGTAGCGCCAGCGAGTTGCGGCGCGCATGCAAGTGTGTTCGTCCGGTCGGACATCGCGACCAGGCGCGTTGCAGCCCATGCGTTGACGTACGTCAAAGCCACCCTATCCATGATCCTTACCATGGCCACCGTAAGCAAAGACTTCGGAGGCAAGGATGGACAAGGAGATCAAGAACAAGATCGAGACGCTGTTGGATCAGCATCGGGTCATGACGATTGCGACCTTGAGACCCGACGGTTGGCCGCAGGCGACGACCGTCGGCTACGTCAACGACGGCCTCACCCTCTACTTCCTCTGCGGCCTGGACAGCCAGAAGGCAGCGAACATCGCGCGGGACGATCGTGTGTCGCTGACCATCGACCACGACGCGCCTCAGGTGATGGAGATTACCGGACTTTCGATGGCGGCGCGCGCGCAACCGGTCACCGACAGGACCGAGGCCGAGAAGGTTCTGCGGATGCTGCCGATGAAATATCCGCCGCAGGCCTCGCTACCAGGCCCGATGCCGACGCCGGAGCAGGTCCGCATTTTTCGCGTGATGCCTTCAGTCATCTCCGTGCTCGATTACTCGAAGGGTTTCGGCCACACGGATCTGGTCACCTGCTGAGCGCGGTACGGCGGCAAGGCGGGCGGCGCGAACCGCACTTTTGTTTAGTGATGGGGTCCCTGGCCCCCGACGTCGGCCCGGAATCAGGTCACTGCAGCTGCCTATTGATGGATCGCATGATCCAGATCAAGGCAATGCCGTACGGCCCGCTGTCTCCTCGGCCGTTCTCTCGAGGAGATGGATATGCCCACCGATACCCTGATCGTCGTCGCCGTCGTTCTGGCCTATTTCGCAGTCTTCATGGGTGTGCTGGCCTATGCGGCAATCACGGATTCGCGACCTCTGCCACCGAAATAGGCGAGGCAATCCGAAAGCGGCTCAATCCGCGTCGGCGACCATCTGGCCGCCGCCCAGCCAGGCGCGCCACTGCCGCTCGTCGCCGTGGAAGACGTTGAGGTCGACGCGCCCCCTCACGCCATGCGACAGGCCGGAGCCCGAATACTGCCAGAACAGCCACTTGCGGCCCGGATAGACCTTTGACGGGTGGGCGGCCACCGCGCGCAGCCAGAACGGATAGTCCGGGAAGGCGCCGCGCAGATTGTCGCGGTAGAAGTCGGGGCTGGTGTAGATGATGGGCCGCTGGCCGTAATGGCGCTCCAGCTTGTCCATGAACACCTGCATCTTCTCCAGCACTTTTTCGCGGGAGGGCCGCCGCCTGCAGGAGGAGTCGCCGTTCCACTCGACGTCGATCACCGGCGGCAGCGCGCCCTCGACCTTCGGCACGTTGCGGATGAACCAGTCGGCTTGCTCGCCGGCGGTGCGGCACCAGTAGAAGAAATGGTAGGCGCCGCGCTTCAGCCCAGCGGCGTCGGCGCCGCGCCAGTTCCTCATGAACATCGGATCGAGATGATCGCCGCCGTCGGTTGCCTTGATATAGGCGAAGTTGGCGCCCTGGGCGCGCAGCTTGCCCCAGTTGATGTCGCCCTGCCAGCGCGAGACATCGACGCCGTGCACCGCAAGGTGCCGGGGCGAAGACCGGCCGAAATTGATCGGCTTGGCATCGCGGAACGCATAGCGGGTGACCGGGCTGGCCAGCATGGCTGGTGCAGCGCGCGACAGCCGCTTCGGCGGCGAGACGAGCGCGGCGGCCTCGACCGGCGGCTCGACGCTGTCCGGCAGGTCCGGCGCGGGGAACGCGACCGTCTCTTCCTCGGCGAGGCCGAAGGGGCGCGAATTCTCGTCGCCGGGACGCGAGTTCTCGTCGTCAAGGCGCGAGTTCTCGTCGCCGGGACGCGCATTGTCCTGGTCAAGCAGCGGCGCCGGCGGCTTGATACGCGCGGCGCCCGACATCGACGCGGCCTCGACTGTTGTCTCGGTGTCAACCGTCCTCACGGCCTTCGTCACCGGCGCGCTCGGCCGCACGACGGAGCTTGTCGTCTCGCTGGACGGCACCTGCAAGGCGTCGACGCCCGACGTGGACGAGCAGCCGGCAAGGCAAAGCGCTGCGAGCACGAAACTGACGACGCTAGGAATCCGCATCTTGACCTGTACGCAAAACAAAACAGACCGAGGGCAGGAACAGCGCCGCCGGAAGCCCCATTCCTAACGAGAAATTACCAACAAAGTTTGAATCAAAATTTACTTTTGGTCCGGCCGGGCGATTCGCGGACGGCCCAGGCCGCCATGAAGCCGGAAGCCGCAAGGCTCTGATTGGACGGCTGCAGGCCCTAAAGCGACTGACGTCTGAAAGACGGGGTCTAACCCCGCCTCAATTCGTACCCATATAGGGGGCTCGCTAGATGCGTTTGAAACGCTCCGACCCAAGGATTGTCACCCAAGGATCTGTCACCAATGTCAAAATCACGGACGATCAAAGTCGCGTCGATCTTCCTGATCCTGCTGATGGCGCTCGGAAGTGTGTCCATAGGCACAGCCGAGGCGCGCATGGGCGGCAGTTTCGGCAGCCGCGGCAGCCGTACTTTCCAGGCCCCGGCACCGACGAAGACCGCGCCCTATACCGCGCCTGTAACGCGCTCGATGACGCCGAACACCACCCAGTCGATACCGCCGTCGCAGTCGTTTCCCGGCCAGGCGCGACCGGGATTCTGGAACGGGTTTGGCGGCGGCTTCGTCGGCGGGCTGGTCGGCGGACTGCTCTTCAACGGCTTGTTCGGCATGATGCTCGGCCATGGCTTCGGCGGCATCGGCGGCGGCTTCAGCTTCATCTTCCAGCTGCTGCTCATCGGCGGCCTGATCATGCTGGCGATGCGGTTTTTCAGCCGCGACAATGCCGCGCCGGCCAATATGAGAAGCTCCGGCTTTCCCTTCGGCCAGCAAGGCTGGGGAGGTTCCCAACCCAGCTACCCTTCCCGCATCACGGGTTTGGGTGCGGCCGGCGCATCCGGCGCTGACGAAATCGGCATCACGGATACCGACCGGGACGCGTTCGAACGTATCCTCGCCGACGTGCAGACCGCGTTCAGCCGCGAGGATCACCAGGGATTGCGAAGGCTGACGACGCCCGAGATGGTCTCCTATCTTTCGGAGGAGCTCGCGGACAACGCGACCCATGGCCTCAAAAACGACGTGACCAATCTCGAGCTGCTGGAAGCCGATATTGCGGAGGCGTGGCGAGAAGGCTCGCGCGACTACGCCACGGCGGCAATGCACTGGCAGGCCATCGATGTCATGCGCAATCGCCAGACCGGCGCCGTCGAAAAGGGCGATCCGAAAAATCCGGTCGAAGCGACCGAATTGTGGACTTTTACACGCGAGGCTGGCGGCCCGTGGCTGCTGTCCGCAATCCAGGACGCATCCAACTGAACGTGAAGGCGCCGCGGTGCTGTCCGCGCCGCGGCGCCCTGCCTGATGCAGCTTTCCGCCGCTGGCCGATGGCTGGTGTCTAGACACCTCGCCTGAACACGCCGATCATCGGACCGAGATTCCAGAAATCGTCGTTGCGGCCGATGGCCGGCGCATAGAGGCTCGATATCGAGCCGTCGAGGAACAGCGCGTTCGGGCAGCCAAGCTCGTCGCGGAACAGGCGCGCGAATTCGTGGAATGTCACGACGTCGTTCGAGATGGCAAAGACGGCGACGCCGTCGGCCCGCACGCCGACGCCGTCGCGGATTTTTCGCGATGGGCTGCCGGCCTGGAATTTCGGATGCAGCCTGCCGTCGATGACCAGCATCGGCCCCGATTGGGTCGCGTAATCCACACGCGGCGGACGCTTCAGATAGTCCCTCGTCGCGCGAACGCCCGCCTTGCCGCCGCTGAGATAGAATATTCCGTTCGGCTGCATGGAGAAATTGCCGGTGCCGGCCCCGGTTTTTGCGGGCGTGACCTGCCTGCCCTGTTCGACATAGAGCCCCACCGGCGCGAGGTCCGGATGATACATGCCGGCATTGATGCCGAAGAGCATTGTGCGCCCGGCGGCCTGCTCGGCCGTGCGCAGATTGTGCAGCGAGCGATAGAGGTCGCCATCCTTGTTCTTCCAGAACAGCTCGATCGAAAATTGCCGCGGATCGGTCTCGCAGACGAGATAGGTCGCGGTCTCGAAGGTCCGGTTGCGGCACGGCGGCAGCGCCGCCAGCCATTGCCCGGCGCCTAAAGTCGCGCCGAAGGCGGCCGGCAGCGCCGATTTCACCAGCGTTGCCAGCAAGGGCAACGATTGCAGCAGCGTCGCAAGATCCATCAAGACACCCGAAGCGGACGTTCAGGTGTCGATATAGCCGATTTTGCGGCTGCCTCTAGCTCAGCCAGCCGGCAGCGACGCTGATCAAGAGCACGACGCCCAGCAGGCCGCGATAGACGACGAAGGGCCAGGCGGAAAAGCGCTCGAGCACGCGCATCAGGCCCCATATGGCGAAAAAGGCTGAGATCGAGGCGACGACGAGGCCGACGGCCAGGACCGACCAACCATATGCACCGAGGTGAATCTTGTGCAGTTCCCAAAGCTCCTTCAGGCCGGCAAGCGCGATCGCCGGCAGGCCGAGCAGGAAGGAGAGCCGCGCGGCCTCCGGCCGGGCATAGCCAAGACCCAGCGCCGCCGTCAGCGTCGAACCCGAGCGCGAGACGCCGGGAATGAGCGCGCCCACCTGGGCAACGCCGACAAGCAAGGCGTCGAGCACCGAGACTTTGTCGAGTGTAAGCCTGTGGCTGGCATAGATTTCGGAGAGCGCAAGCAGCACTGCCATGACGATGCAGGACCAGCCGATCACGGCCAGCCCACGCAGCGGCGAATTGCAGGCATTGAGCACGCCGGAAAGCGCAAGGCCAACGATGACGATCGGAACGGTCGCAAGCACGATGCCGATCGCCAGGCGAAAGTAGCGGTTGGCGTAGTCGCGCCGCGCAAGCGCCGACAGCGAACCCACCGCGACTTCCCTGACATCGCTCCAGAAATAGCCGATCACCGCGGCAAGGGCCGCAAGCTGCATGGCGGCCGAGAAGGCGGAACCCGGATCCTGCCAGCCCAGCACGGCCGGCACGATGCGCATATGCGCCGTCGACGAGATCGGCAGCAATTCGGTGATGCCTTGGACAATGCCGAGAAACGCCACCTTGGCATAGCCCAGGCCGACAAAGCCGGTATCCAACCCTTGAGTGCAGACGTCGGTCATCCCAGTCCTTTCCCCAGGCCCCGGTCCTGCCGGAGCAAAAGTGAATCGTCATTCGCAAAGCCCCTCGAGGACAGCCTTAGCCTCACGATCCCGTGAATCCAACTCACGGATTTGTAAGGTGCCGCTAATCCCGCTTGACAATGGGCATCCCCATATTATCATCCACTAATCTTACACTGTAAGGTAAATCGGAGGAGGAACCACCATGTCGACCGCCGCCCTCTCGGAGCTGCAGCCGGTCGTGCCGCCGGAAACGCACGTTCCCGAAATCGCGATCGAGGAGGTGTCACGTGACATGAGCCGCGCCATCGAGCGCGCCGAGGTCAATGCCTGGCTCGACCTCTACGGTGCCGCACCCGCGGATTTCGCCGCCCGGCACGGCCTGTCGATCGCTCGCGACGGCGACCTCGTCTGGACCACCTGCACGACGATCCCGTTCATCCATTTCAACTGCGTGAAGAACATCGGCGTCGACGGCCCGGCCTCGGAGGCTCAGCTCGACGCGCTGCTGGCGCACTATCGTGCTGCAGGCATTCTCCGGCCGTGGTTCTATACAAGCCCGCATACCGAGCCGTCGCGATTGAGATGTTGGCTGGAAGCTCGCGGGCTGCAGCACCAGAGCGGCTGGGAACGCATCTTTCGCGATGCGACGCCGCTGGCGGCCGAACCGCTGTTTTCGGCCGACGATCTGTCGGTCGAGGAGGTCACGCCCAAAACGGCTCCGGAATGGGCTGCCTTCATCGATGGCAAGTACAGGTTGCCCACCTCGCCTTGGCTCATGGCGCTGGTCGGCCGCAAGGGCTGGCGTCACTACATGCTCAAACGTGATGGTGCGGTGGCCGCGGTGCGCTCACTGTTCATCTCGGACGGCGCCGCCTGGAGCGGCATCGACGCGCCGGTGCCCGGCATCATGGCGCCAAGCTTCGATCTCGACGCCATGCTTGGCGAAAGGCTGGTTCGCGACGGGATCGCCGCCGGCGCGAAACTGTTCGTCGCCGATATCGAGGCGCCGCGCCCCGAACGTGATGGTCCGGCCTACCGCAACTACGCGCGACTCGGTTTCAAAATTGCCTATTTCCGCAGTCATTACAGCTATTTGCCGGCGCATTCGAGCTGATGGGATGAACTAGCGGTACAGCCATTGCTTCAAGCAGCTTCCGGCCACGACATGCGCCGGCGGCAGCACCGGCTGATCGATGCGGGGATCGTCTACGGTCTTGTCGCGAGCCTTTTCCAGGAGCATGCGAATCTCGGCCGGGCGCACGCGGTCACGCTCCATCACGAGTTGGATCATCGGGTCGTTCAAAAGCTCGTCCAGGGTATTGATGCTCTCGCTCATCCGTCGCCTCCTCGATGCCTTCCCGCATGGCGGTCAGATAAGCAGCCAATGATGGCTCGCCAATGACGCTTTGCCGGCTATCTCGTGAATCGAAGATGAAATTTTTGTGCAGGCATTCTTCCTTCTCCCCTTGTGGGAGAAGGTAGATCGGCGCGCAGCGCCGAGACGGATGAGGGGTGTTCCAGTGGAGTGAGACGGTGGCATTCCCTGGAACACCCCTCATCCGACCGAGCTTCGCTCGGCCACCTTCTCCCACAAGGGGAGAAGGTTAAGCTCTACGCCGGCGGAGCACCCTCATATTGCGGCAAGCCGTCGTCGAGTCGCACCCAGGGTTGCATGGAAGCGGTCCAGAAATGCATGTCGGGCCTGAACGCCGACGGATCGTCGAGTGAACCGGAGGTAACGCCGAGAATACCTCTGGAATCGCGCCGCGAAAACAGCGTCGTGCCGCAGGAAGAACAGAAGCCGCGCTTGAGGTCCGGCGAGGAATTGACCGTCGCCAGAGGCCCTTCGACGGTCACGTCGTCGATGCGAAACAGGAGCCGCGCGTTGAAGGCCGCGCCGATCGCCTTCTGGCAGAGCCGGCAATGGCAGACGCGCTCGTTGATCGGTTCGGCCTCGGCCCGATAGCGCACCGCGCCGCACAGGCATCCGCCCTGGTATTTCGTCATCATCGACACTCGCTTCGTGGAAATAGCTCACGGTAGCGGCGAGCATCGCAGCGTCAATCAAAAAGCGTTGATGGGACGTGATCGCTTGCGGTGATGCAGGGGGCGACGCGGCAGCAAAATAGGATGGAACTAGTGGCGCCGGGCCTGGACGAGATAGGCGTCGATCTCGGTTTCGCCGAGCCATTTGGCGGCTTCCAGCCGATGCAGCCCTTCGACCAGAACATGGCGCTTGCCGTCGTGGCGCACCTGGATCGGCATCTTCATGCCGTTTTCGAGGATGTCCTCGGCGAGATGGCGCACGGTCTCGGGATGCAGCGTCTTGCGACGCGCCGTCGGCACGTAGATGTCGTCGACCTTGACCCTTTGCACGCGCAGCATGTCGG
Organism: Mesorhizobium sp. WSM4906; assembly: GCF_029674625.1. Classification (NCBI taxonomy): domain Bacteria; kingdom Pseudomonadati; phylum Pseudomonadota; class Alphaproteobacteria; order Hyphomicrobiales; family Phyllobacteriaceae; genus Mesorhizobium; species Mesorhizobium sp. WSM4906. Next base: position 4,101,166 of record NZ_CP121355.1, on the reverse strand, counting down.
CTCCCGGCGTTGGAAACATCGCCTGCGAATGAAATTAGTTCGTTTGCCGGATATCGCCAAGCGCAGACGTTTGCTGGCCCGATCGTTTCCATTTGACGCTTGCCCGGCCAATGGTCTCAATGGCGGCCTGTTGGTTTCAGGTGCTTCTTGACGCAGTTGCCCGCCGAATTTCCCGATTTCGGGCTGACGCCCGAGCAGCGCCGCGAGGCCGTGCGCGGCCACTATTACGAGTGGCCGGGAATGGACGGCGCGAGCGCCGAGATCTGGGGCTACAGCGACCGATTTTCCTATCGACCGGGCGAGACGGTGACGCTGTTCGTCAGCTCGACGTCGCCGCGGTTCGACATCGTTGTCGTCCGCGATGGTGGAGACGAGACCAAGGTCTTTGAGGGAACGGGCCTGTCGGCGCGCTGGCAGGATACGCCCGACCAATGCTCGGTCGAAGGCTGCGGCTGGGAGGCTTCGTTCGAGCTCAGCGTCGGCGACGACTGGCCGTCAGGCGCCTATCGCGTGACGCTCTCGGCGGAAGGCCGTGACGGCGAGCCGATACACAGCCACCACCTCTTCATCGTCGCACCCCTGCCCGGCCGCAAGCCTGGCCGCCTGCTGCAGGTCGCGGCGACCGGCACCTGGATGGCCTACAATACCTGGGGCGGTTCGAACCATTATCAGGGCATCACCGGCCCGAATCGCGACCTGTATGCCACGATGGTCTCCACGCAGCGCCCCTGGTGCCGCGGCTTCGTCGTGCTGCCGAAGGAAGCGCCACGCGTGCCGCTGGAGGTCGCGGTGCCGCCGAGAACCGTGCCGCGCTATCCGCATATGGAATGGGCCTTCGCCACAGGACATTCGAAGAAATACGCCTCTTCCGGCTGGGCGAGCTACGACAGCCATTTCTTCCGCTTCGCCGAGCGCGCCGGCTATGCGGTCGATCTCGCCAGCCAGCACGAGCTGCATTTCTCGCCGGAGATCCTCGACGGCTATGACTGCGTCGCGTTCGTCGGCCACGACGAATACTGGACCTGGGAGATGCGCGACGCGGTCGACGCTTATGTCGAGCGCGGCGGTCGTGCTGCCCGTTTCGCCGGCAATTTCATGTGGCAGACCAGGCTGGAGGACGAGGGCCGCCGGCAAGTCTGCTACAAGTACCGCGCCCGCGCCGAGGATCCCGCCTATCGCGACGGCGATGTCACCCGCGCCACCAACTCCTGGGAAGCGCCGGAGATCGGCCGTCCGGGCAGCGCCACCTTCGGCCTCAATGCAACGCGCGGCGTCTATGCCGGCTGGGGCGGCTGCGCGCCGCGCGGCGTGCGCGGCTTCCCGGTCTATCGGCCGGAGCACTGGGCCTTCGCCGGCACCGGCATCTATTATGGCGACCTGCTCGGCGCCGACAGCCACGTCTATGGCTATGAGGTCGACGGGCTGGACTTCGAGATCCGCGGCGGCCTGCCCTACCCGACCGCTGAGAGCGGCGCGCCGGACGGCTTACAGGTGCTCGCCGTCGGCATGGCGAGCCAGGTCGAGGAAAGCGCCGACATCCCGATCGAGGACCAGTTCCTCACCGACGAGGACGGCCGCTTCACCGCCGAGACTTTGTTCGGCGAGGCGAGCGACGCCAATCTCGACAAGGTCAAGCGCGGCAACGGCATGATCGTCAATTTCCCGCGCGGCAAGGGCGAGGTCTTCCACGCCGGAAGCTGCGAGTGGGTCGCCGGCCTGCTAAGGCGGGATGCTATGGTCGAACGCGTGACCAAAAATGTTCTCGACCGCTACCTTGGCCGAGACAAGAGAGGGTGAATGAGCGCTGTGCAGTCCGTCGAAACCGACCGCCGACCGAATCTGTTCCATTTCACGCGGCGGCCCCAGCCAATCGTGGACCGCGCTGACGGCATCTATCTGTGGGATAAGAGCGGCCGTCGCTACATCGACGGATCGAGCGGCGCGGTCAACGTCAATGTTGGTCACGGCAATCGCCACGTTATCGATGCGATGAAGCAGCAGCTGGACCGTGTCAGCTTCGCCTACATCTTCCAATTTGAGAACGAACAGGCCATCGAACTTGCGCGGGGGCTCGCCGCTCGACTTCCGAACGGGCTCGACCGTATCTATTTCGTATCGGGCGGCTCCGAGGCAGTCGAGGCCTGCATCAAGCTCGCGCGGCAATGGGCCGTTGCAACCGGTCAGGACAAACGCTGGAAAATCATCGGACGTATGCCCTCCTATCATGGCATCACGCTCGGTACGCTTGCCGTCACTGGCGATGATATCCTTACCAAGACATTCGACCCGGTCGGGCGGCCAATGCCTTTGGTGCCGGCCCCGCTTGTTCATCGCGACCACGACAATCTGTCGATGGAACAGCGAGGGATCCGCTACGCCAATATGCTGGAAGAAAAGATCTTGGAGGAAGGGCCGGAAAGCGTGCTCGCTTTCATTATGGAGCCGATCGGCGGCGCTGCGACCGCGGCACTGGTTCCGCCCGACAGCTATTTTCCGCGGATCCGCGAAATCTGCGATCGCTACGGCATCCTGCTCATCCACGACGAGGTGATGACTGGCATCGGACGCACCGGCAAATTCCTGGGCGGCGATCACTGGTCCTGCCGGCCGGATATCGTCGCGCTGTCGAAAGGGTTGAGTTCGGGCTACGCGCCGCTTGGCGCGCTTGCCGCGACACAGAGGATCGTCGGGCCGGTGGTTGAGAAGGGCGGGTTCCTTCACGGCCATACATATGGCGGCAACCCTGTTGCCTGCGCTGCGGGCCTTGCTGTTCTCAGCGAAGTCGACCGCCTCGGCTTGATAGAGAATTCCGCTGCCATGGGCGAGGTGCTGAGGAACGAGCTTGAAGTCCTCTCCGGTCGCTTTCCCTTCATTGCCGACGTGCGGGGCAAGGGCCTGTTCATGGGTGCGGAACTCTACGCCGACCCCTTGGCCAGGAGGCCATTGCCACAAAATCTCAACGCCAATTTGCGGCTCATCGATCTTGCCTTCGAGCGTGGACTCATCATCTACTCGCGGCGCGTGCGCGGCGGGCCGGTGAGTGATAATTTCATGGTCTGCCCGCCTTTGATCACAACCCGCAAACAGATCGGCGAGATTATCGCTGTGCTTGGCGACACGCTGGAGGCACTTGCCGCCGAACTTGACCTGCCGGTCAATCACTGAGCCCTCGCCGAGGGAGGTGCCGATATGGAGAGAGTGCTTGTCTCGGCCTGCCTGCTCGGAAGCAAGGTGCGCTACAACGGCTCGTTTCGGCTCGATCACCATCCCGTACTGGTGCGGTGGCAGTCGGAAGGCCGGATCGTGCAGATCTGTCCAGAGGTTGCGGCAGGTTTTTCGACGCCGCGTCCGCCTGCGGAAATCCAGGCCGCGGGCGACGGCCATGCGGTCCTGCTGGGCCACGGCAGAGTGATCGAGCAAACCGGCAGCGATGTCACCCACCTTTACCGCGAAGCCGGGCAACTGGCACTCGACCTCGCCCGGGAAACCGGATGCCGCTATGCCGTATTGACGGACGGCAGCCCGTCATGCGGCAGCAGTTTTATCTATGACGGGAGCTTTTCAGGGGCCAGCATGGCTGGCCAAGGCACGACCGCCGCGCTGCTCGAGGAAAACGGTATCCGTGTCTTTTCCGAAGACAGGATCGGCGAGCTTGACGATCTGTTGACCGGCTCCAACGCCGGCGGACATGCGGACTGACCGATGCGGCAGCACATCCAGGCCACCGACATTCTGCTCCGCACCGGCACCATCGACGACGTCGAAACCATCCACGCCGCCCTGCTGCGCCTTGGCACCCACATCGGCGCGCACCAGGAAATCACTTCGACGGCTGACGATCTGCGCCGCTATGGTTTCGGCGACAAGCCCGCCTTCTCGACCCTGATCGCCGAGGTCGACGGCGAGTTCGCCGGGCTCTGCCTGCATTTCCCGATCTTCTCGACCTGGATGGGCCGGCCCGGCGTCTTCGTGCAGGACCTCTATGTCGAGGACCGCTTTCGCGGCCGACGCATCGGCGAGAAACTGCTGCGGCGGGTGGCCAAGGAGTGCCGCGCTGCAGGCGGCGTCTATTTGAGGCTCTCCGTCGACACGGACAATGAGACCGCCAAGACCTTCTATGAAAAGCTCGGCATCGGTTGGTCGAGCTACGAGCAGGTGCAGAAGATCGTCGGCGAGGCCTTCTTCGCCTTTGCCGACGCGCCGGAGGAAGAACGATGAAAGCCTTCCATGCCGAGGAGCAGAAGCGCCACGACCCAAAGGCCTTCCTTTCCAGCGGCGCTCCCCAGCCCAATCCGGAAAAGCCGGAACGGGTCGAAAGATTGCTAGCCGGCGCAAGATCGGCTGGTTTGACGGTCGAGCGGCCCCAAGAATATGGCCTCGGCCCGATCGCGGCGGTACACACGCCGGAATATCTCGACTTCCTCGAGCACATTTTCACTCGCTGGCAGCGCATCGAAGGCGCTTCCGCCGAAGTCATCCCCAACATCCATCCGATCGCCCGCAACGGTTCCTACCCGGCCTCGGCAGTCGGTCAGGCCGGCTATCATATGGCCGATACCGCCTGCCCGATTTCGGCCGAGACCTGGAACAGCGCGTTGTGGAGCGCCTGGAGCGCGGTGGAGGCGGCCGAAGCCGTCATGGCCTGCGCGACGTCGGCCTATGCGCTCTGCCGCCCGCCGGGTCACCATGCCTTCGCCGATGTCGCCGGCGGTTTCTGCTTCATCAACAATTCGGCGGTGGCGGCGCAGGCGCTGCGCAGGCAAGCGGCGCGGGTCGCCATCCTCGATGTCGACCTGCATCACGGCAACGGCACACAAGGCATCTTCTACGCCCGGCCCGACATACTGACGGTCTCGCTGCATGCCGATCCGGTGCGCTTTTACCCCTTCTTCTGGGGCCATGCCGACGAGCGCGGCGAAGGCGCAGGCCTCGGCTACAATCTCAACTTGCCGCTGCCGCGCAAATCCGGCGACGCGGCGTTCCTCGAAGCACTGGCGACGGCTTTCCGGCGCATCCGCGCCTTCGCGCCGGAGGCGCTGGTGGTGGCGCTCGGGCTCGATGCTTTCGAAGGCGATCCGTTCGGCGGGCTGTCGGTGACGACGCCCGGCTTCTCGCGTATCGGCGAGGCGATTGCCGGGCTCGGCCTGCCGACGGTCATTGTCCAGGAAGGCGGCTATCTCTGCGATGCGCTCGGTGACAATCTCACCGCTTTCCTGACCGGCTTCGGCGGCAAGCAGCGATAGTTCTCTAACTGCGCTGCTGCCTCAGCATCGCGATCACACGATGCACGCTGTCCAGCGTCTCGGCGATCTCGGCCGCCGTGTTGTAGTGCGCGATGCCGATGCGCACGACGCCCTGCTCCGGCGGGATGCCGAGCTGGTGGACGATCTCCCACGCATAGTTGTGGCCCGACCACAGGAAGATGTTTTCGGCATTCATCTGCCGCACCATCGTCTCCGGCGCGACACCGTCGACCGTAAAAGAGACTGTCGGTACGCGTTCGCTGAAGCGTTCGGGATCGGTGATGCCTCGGATGGTCAGGCCATCGATGTCGGCCAGGCCTTCGATCAACTGCCGGGCGAGCGCATTCTCGTAGGCGACCGACATCTCGAAGGCCCTCGCGATCTGTTGCCGCCGCGAGCCGTCCTCGCCCGCCGCGGCACCGAGATCGGCGAAGTGGTCGACAGCGGCGGTGAGGCCCGCCATCAGCTCGATCTGCGGCGTGCCGAGTTCGAACCGCTCCGGCAGGCCGTTGGACGAGCAGCGGCATTTATAGGGCTTCAGCGTATCGATGACGGCGCGGCGGCCCCACAATATGCCTATATGCGGCCCGAAGAACTTGTAGGCCGAGCAGACCAGGAAATCGCAGCCGAGCGCCTGCACGTCGATCAGCCCGTGCGGCGCGAACTGGACGGCATCGACATAGACCAATGCGCCGGCCTGCTTGGCGATCGCCGTCAGCGCCTTCACCCGGTTGATCGAGCCGGTGAGGTTCGAGGCATAATTGAGTGCCACCAGCCGCGTCTTGTCCGACAGCAGCGCCTGAAGAGCCACTTCCTCGACCTGCCAGCTCTGCTCGTCGAACGGCAGGAATCGCACGACGAAACCAAGATCCTCGGCAAGCTGCAGCCAGGGCGAGACATTGCCCTCATGGTCCATGCGGGTGAGGATGATCTCGTCGCCCGGCTTCATCATGCGGCCGAGCGTGCGCGACATATGATAGGTCAGCGTCGTCATGTTGGCGCCGATGACGATCTCCTCGACACTTGCCGCACCGAGGAAATCGGCCATCGCCGCATGCGCGTCGTCGACCACTTGCTGCGCCGCGACCGTCGTTTCGAAGAACCCGCCGAGATTGGCGTTGGTCGTCAGCAGGCAGCGCGACACCGCGTCCGCCACTGCCTGCGGCACCTGCGTGCCGGCCGGATTGTCGAGATAGATACGGCGGCGACCTCTGTCGGTCAGCGAAAGTGCCGGAAATCGTTCACGCACGGCCCCGATCGGAAAATCTGCCATCGTCTCCATCCGCCTGTTCCCCCATGATTTCTTGTCTTTTTCTCAATGATTTCCGGTCACGGGCAGGGATTGCCGACGCGCTGGTGGATGGCGTCGACCGCCTTCTGCATCTCCTCCGTCCACCTGACCTCGGCGGAGGACAGCGCCGTGTCGAGCTGCGCGACGGTTGTTGCGCCGACGATGTTGGCGGTCACGAACGGCCGGCCCGACACATAGGCATTGGCGAAGAGCGCCGGCTCCATGCCGAAGGAGCGTGCCAGCTCATTGTATTCGAGCAGCACTTCCGCGGCATTCGGCGTCTCGTAGCGCTGTCCACGGTTGAAGAGTTGCGAACGCGAGCCGAGTGGGCGCGCGCCGTGGTCGTATTTGCCGGTGAGGTAGCCCTGCGCGAGCGGCGAATAGGCAAGCATGGACACCTGCTCGCGCTCGCAGACCTCGGCCAGGTTCACCTCGAAGGTGCGGTTGACGAGATTATAGGCGTTCTGCAGCGAGGCTACGCGCGGGCCGATGCCCTTGTCGGACTCCGCGAGGAAGCGCATGACGCCCCAGGAACTCTCGTTCGACAGGCCGAGATGGCGGATCTTGCCGGCCTTCACCAGTTCGTCAAAGACGGCGAGCGTCTCGGCAATCGGCGTCTCGCCTGCCGGCGCGTCGGCAGCGTCGGCCCGCCGTGCCACCGCGCCGACGCGTGTCGGGTTCGAGCCCCACGGAATATCTCGGTCCGGCCAGTGAATCTGGTAGAGGTCGATATAATCGGTGCCGAGTTTGGCCAACGACTTCTCGATCGCGTCCAAGATATCGGCGCGCACCAGCTTCGACGGACGGTCGCCGCGGAACCAGGCATTGGCGGTGCGGCCGACCACTTTCGAGGCAAGGATGACCTTGTCACGGTTTCCCTTCGCCTTCATCCAACTGCCGATGATCCTCTCGGTCCGCCCTTGCGTCTCGGCCTTTGGCGGAATCGGGTAAAGCTCGGCGGTGTCGATGAAATTCACGCCGTAGGAGAAAGCCAGGTCCATCTGCGCATGGCCTTCGGCCTCGGTGTTCTGCTGGCCCCAGGTCATCGAGCCCAGGCAGATTTGCGAAACAAGGAGGTCGGTCCGACCGAGGCGGCGTTTGTGCATGGAATGTCTCCGGCGGGAGGTGTTGCGCGGGCTGCGCGAAGAGGAGGTTGAACATAGAGCAAAACGCTTGCGTTTTGCAAAGTCGCCCAGTTTCGAGATTGGCCGAAGCATCTATCAGTTCGTCATGTATGGACGGCCCCTTTTGGGCAAGAGGCAAAATGGCAACGACGGCGCAGGTCTGGAGCGGTCATGTATTCGGCCTTTAGTGCGGTCGATTTCGAAGACCGCTGGCCCGCAAGGGTTACGCGGATCGAGTTCCAATCATTCTAGCGCGCTTTGTATCGCGATGACGAAGGCGGAGTGTCTCGACCCAGGTCCTGACCATTTTGCCGTGCTGCTTTTTGCTCCTTACGCTTGTTGAGGGCCTCGATTTGCGTTTATGCCGCAGTCGGCGCCCTGTATTCCTGTCCCGATTGCAGCATTGCCCAGATGATGCGGGCGGTCTTGGCCGCCTGGGCGACGACGGCGACCTTGACCGGCCGCCTGGCCAGCAGGCCGCGAACCCAGGGTGAGCCCTTGTCGGGTTTGGCCCTGACCTGGCGCAACCAGGAACTGGCGCCCAGAATGAGCAGCCTTCGCAGGTCCCTGTCGCCGGCGCGGCTGATATGGCCCGTCAAGCTGTGCTTGCCGCCGGTGTCATGGCTCTTGCGGGTCAGGCCCAGCCAGGCGGCGAAGTCCCTGGCCGAAGCGAACTGGCGGCCATCGCCGATGGTGGCGACGGCTGCATGCGCGATGATCGGGCCGACGCTCGGGATCGTCGTCAGCCGCAAGGCCGCTCGCTGCTGCCTGACCTGAGCCAGGATCTGCTTGTCCAGCTTGCCGATCTCGCCATCCAGCGCCCGCCATTGCCCGGCCAGAGGCGCCAGACAGATCAACAGCGCCGCGGGAATGGCTTCATCGGCTGCCTCGATGCGCTGCAGCAGGGCCTCGATGCCTGCGGCCCCCTTGGCACCTATCAGACCCATCTCATAGAGCTGCCCACGCATGGCGTTGGCCAGTTGCGTGCGCTGGCGCACCAGAAGGTCACGTGTGCGATGCAGCGCTCGGGCCCATTGCTGTTCGACCGTCTTGATCGGCACGAAGCGCATGTCGGGCCGGCTCACCGCTTCGCAACAGCCTTGCGCATCGCGGGCATCGTTCTTGTTGCGCGCAACATAGGGCTTCACATAGGCCGGCGGCATCAGCTTGACCTCGTGGCCGAGCGCGCTCAGCGTGCGGGCCCAATGATGGGCCGAGCCGCACGCCTCCATGCCGATCAGCGCCGGCGGCTGCGCGGCGAAGAACTTCTCCACCTGCGCGCGCCGCAGCTGGCGCTGCACCACCACCTGCCCGGCTGCATCCACGCCGTGCACCTGAAACACGTTCTTGGCCAAATCGATTCCAAATCTGATAGCTTGCATGACGGACGGTCTCCTCCGCTGGGTTCCAACACGACCAGTTTGGCACATTCGATGCCGCAAGGGGCCGTCCACCCATCATTCTAGGGCGGAGCAAGGAGCGAAGCGACGCGCGCAGACCCTAGAATCCATGCCGTTACCTTCGCCAAGGACCGCAACGGAGCAAAATTCTGAACAGTAGCAGCGCTTCCAAGTCACGGCATGGCAACTGTGTTCATGCGAATGTGGTTTTGTCGCGCATGATAGCGTTGAGGACGACCAAGAGCTTCCTTGCGACGGCGATGATGGCGAGTTTCTTGGAGCCTGATCGGGCGGCAAGTGCGCTGTAGAAGGACTTGAACCGGTCGCAGGTTCGGATGGCCGTGAGGGCTGCCATATAGAGGGCGCGGCGCACGCGTGATCGCCCGCCCTGGATCTGGCTCCTGCGGTTGAGCTTGCCACTCTTGTTGTCGAACGGGGCAAGGCCGGCGAGTGCGGCGATCGCCTTGGGTGAACGCTGGCCGAGCTCGGGCAGGTGCGCCAGGAGCGAGAGCGCGCCGACCTTGGAGACACCCGGCACGGAGATCATCAGCGTGTAATCGCGGGCGGTGTCCTCGGTTTGACGAATAACGTTGGCGATCCGGCTCTCGAGCGCATGGATGCGTGTGTCGAAGGCGGCAATCGTTTCTTCAAGGTCGGCAATGACAATCTCGTCGAAGGCCTCAGCGAGGTGCTTCTTCAGCGTTGCCCGCATCTCGACCAGATGGTCGCGGTAGCGGGCAAGCGATTGAAGCTGCTCGTTTTGTTCACACGGCGCCGGCTCGGCCGCCGGCTGATAGCGACGGCCATAGTCGCTCAGCATCCTGGCGTCGAGACGATCGGTCTTGGCGCGCCGTCTCGTCGACTTGGCATAGTGGTGGGTATGGGCCGGATTGTGCCGCGAGAACGGCACGCCGGCCTTGGCCAGCGCGTGGCGCAGCAGCCGGTCATGCACGCCTGTCGCCTCCATGACGACGAAGTCTTGGCCGGGACGAAGGCCTGCCACATAGGCAGCGATCGCCTCAGCCTGGTTGTCGATGCGCCGAAAACGGCCGCTTGCCTCGTCAAAAAAGTCTAGCCACTGCTTGGAGATGTCGCAGCCGACATAGTTCTGCACTATCATGTCCACGCCTCTTCCTGTGGTGCGGGGTCTGCTTGGAACAGCCCCGTGCAACTGTTCAGGTTGATGGTTCACCGGTGGGAAGGGACCGGGCCATGCCGCGGCCTGTCCGAAAGGACGACCAGGATCCACTCGGCCTCCTTCCCACTTCAACCATACACCGGAACCAACACACAGGATCCTTGGGTCTGCACTCCGCTTCGCGTCGCTACGCCCAAGGATGACGAATATTGGAGAGGCTCCAGCCAATCTCGATGGCTTGCGATGGGTCGCCGAAGCGAACAGTTGAAGTCTCTGATGGAGGGAACTACCGCCTGGCGCCGGCCAGCGCGCGTCGCTTGGCCTCGTCGATCAGCATGTTGGCCACCTGCATGCGGATCATGGCGCGCTGGCGCAGATGCGGGGCGACACGGTCCGGATGGTTGGCGAAGGCGAAGTTGCGGCGCATGCGGCCGAAATCGGCATTCTTGCCAGGGCGGTCGAGGCCGAGCTCGCCGGCAATCGATTCGGGATCGATCGGCGGCAGGTCTTCTTCCGGCCGGTGCTCTTCATCGGCAAGCGACAGCTTGGCCTGGTCGAGAAGCGCGGCGAACTCGGCGGCAAGATCGGCGCCGGCCTCACGATATTCGGTGGCCACGCTTTCGCCCGCAACCTTGATGCGGCCGGAGTGGAGCTCGTCCGCTACCGACAGATAGTCGAACGGAATGGATGGCCGGGCGCCTCCATCGTCGCCCTTCTCGGAAGCGGTGATGAGGTCGTCGAGCAACGAAGCGAAATCGAGCTTGTTCCCGGTGCCGATCTCGGCCTCCCTCTGTCGCGACAGTATTCACTGTCGTTGCCGACCTTAGATCGCTGTCGTTAAAAATGAATGCCAACGGTGTTAACAATTGTGGGCATTCCGCTCCAAACGTCGGCCGCAAGCAAAAGGCCGGGCTGCATTTTCGTGCAGCCCGGCAAGATCGCCAGGAGTGGCGAGGAAAAAGCCGGCCATGTGCCAGCACGGGGCGTACGATCGAGCTTCGGCTAAAGTTTCAAAAAAAATCGATTGTGGCGAAAAAAGCTCGCCAGGCATGGCTGCCATGCAATTGCTGCACTGCACAATTTTAACAAATCACCTATATTCTGCCAGTGTGGAGGGCAAACTAGGGGCCTGGGATATGGGGTTCTTCACCGAAATGTTCGCGCGGCCGCGGCCGCAGGAACAGCAGCGTTATCGCTCGGCGCTCGCGCTTCTGAACGCGATGAGCAATGCCGACCGCGCCGATATCGGCATCAAGCCAGCCGATTTTCCGCGTATCGCCCGCGAAATGTCGATACGCTGATCCGGCGCCGGATCAACCCGGAAAAGCCCGCTGGGCTTTTCCGTCCGGGTTGCGAAACCAAAATAAGGAGGGTTTCCCGGCCGCGCCGGGAAACCCTTGGGCCTAGCGTCCCAGGAAAATCGACTTACCAAGCGGCACGCCATTGTGCCGCAGGATGTCGTAGGCCGTGGTGATGTGGAAGTAGAAGTTCGGCATGGCGGCGTGCAGCAGATATTGCAGCCCGCTCAACGACACCTCGCGGCCGGCAAGCCTGAGTTCGATCGTCCGCTCCTCCGACCCGTCCAGATCGGCGGCCGAGAATGTCGCCAGATGATCGAGCGTCTTGGCGATTCGGGCGTGCAACTCCTCGAAGCTTGACTCATTGTCCTCGTATTTCGGCACTTCGCGGCCGGCGAGCCGCGACGGCGCGCCCTTGGCGTGGTCGGTTGCGATCTGCACCTGCCGGGTCAGCGCGAACATGTCGGGCGCCAGCCTGGCGGTCAGGAACACTTGCGGGTCGATCTTGCGGTCGGCCGCGTTCTGCTCGGCCAGCGAGAGCACGCTGGCCAGCGCCTTCAGCCGGGCCGAAAAGACAGGCACGGAAAAATCGTACATGGATATGGTCACGTTAGTAATCTCCCAGGCGGCCTCAGCGCCGCGGGCCGTGAGCTAGCGCTTCCTGGCTCGATTCTTCAAGCAGCCCTGCCCCCGCGTCACCGCCTCGCCGCAATCGCCGTGGTAGTATTTTCGTTATCGAGCGGAGATTCCCGATGAGACGTGTCCTTCTCGCAGCGACTGCCTTGTTCTCCCTTGTCGGCATCGGCCGGTCGGCACTCGCCGCCGAAGCGCCCTATATCGACGACAGATCCAGCGCAGAGGCAGTCGTCCGCTCGCTCTACAGCGCCATCGGCCGGCATGAATTTGCCCGCGCCTGGGGTTATTTCGGGGATACCAAGCCGGCAAAAGATTTCAGTGCTTTCGTCAAGGGCTACGACAACACCGACACGGTCGAGGTCAAGACCGGCGCGGTATCGGACGAGGGTGCCGCCGGCAGCATCTACTACAGCGTGCCCGTCGCCATCCAGGCGACCGACAAGAAGGGGGAGGCCAAGGTCTTTGCCGGCTGCTACACCCTGCGGCAGGTCAATGCGCAGATCCAGGAGCCGCCGTTCCAGCCGATCTTCATCGACAAGGGCGCGCTCAAGCCGTCGACTTCGGATTTCGAAGATGCCGTGCCGGCCGGCTGCGGCAACGGCCCGCCACCTCCGAAGAAGGATGAAGCACTGGAACAAGCCAAGAAGGCGTTCCTCGCCGCCTACGGCGAACAGTGTGACAAGGAGACTCCGGAAGGCAAACCGGTCGGCGAGCCGGACGCCTACTCCATCCACTACAAGGACAAGGACGCCGGGGCCGACGAACCGGAGCGCGAGACGCGGCTCTTCCGTTTCTTCTGCTCGACGGCCGCCTACAATGAGAGCGCGGTCTACTACATCCATGACGACGTTTCCGGCGTCAGGCAGCTGCAATTCGCAGCGCCGGAACTCGACATCCGCTATGAGAACAACAACAGCGAAGGCAAGGTCGAGGGGATCCACATTATCGGCTTCCAGACCGACGATCAGCTGGTCAATTCCGACTACGATGACAAGACCAAGACGATCACGTCCATGAACAAATGGCGCGGCGTCGGCGACGCTTCATCGACCGGTACCTATCTGTTCCGCAACGGCAATTTCTCGCTGGTGCAGTATGATGTCGACGCCTCCTATGACGGCGAGATCAATCCCGAGACCGTCCTGGACTACAACACCCCGCCTTGATTAGGGCGGTCGGGGTCTGTTGAGAACCGGAGCGGAGCGTACTGAAGTACGTGAGCACCGGAAGCGCAGGAAGCCGCCATTTGCAGGCCGGCCTCACCTGAATATCGACAGACCCTAAGGTGCTTTCGTCAGCATCCAATTGAGCGTGCCGCGCCAGTCGACCATGCGGATCGGCGTCCCGTGCGTGCCGGTTTCGAAACGCACGAAGCGGGTCGGATAGGTCTTCGACTTGGCGAGGATCGAGCGGAAGAATGCTTCCTGCTTCGCCACGTCGAACACCACATCATGGCTGCCCTGGCCGAAGAACACCGGCACCCGGCGCTTGAAGGCGGGGCTGGTCAAAAAGCTTTCGTCCCAGAGTGAACCGAGCAGCAACAGGCCGTTGATGCGCCCACCCGTTTCCTTGCTCGCGGCCAGCTTCCAGCAGAGCATGCCGCCCATCGAGCCGCAGGCCACGAAAATCTTCGCGCCGGGCGATGTCTCGGCATAGTGATCGATCAGTGCTGCCACTTGCGCGGCGCCCTTGTCGCCGAAATCGGGAAAATCCGGCGAGAGGTAGAGGCCGCCATTGTCGGCCATCAGATTCTTGATGCGATTGAAATTGCCGCCGAAGGTGAAGTCGTCGACGCCCTGCTTGCGGCTGCCGCCCTGCCCGTGCAGGTAGAGCACGATGATGGCCGCCCCTTCCGTCTTGCCGACCGCGACATGCCTGACGTCCCCGGCATCGGTCTTCAGCATCAGATCCTGCTGCACCTTGCGCACGCCGGGATCGGTATATTGCGCATGCACACGCCTTTCCGGCACCTCATCGCGCTGGTTGATGTCGCGCGTCTCGCGATAGTCGAGCACCGTGTAGGCGCCGTTGTCGCCGCTCGACAGCGTCGCCGGATAGGCGAAGAGGTCGTCCTTGAAGGGTCTCAGCGTGAGCGTCTGTCCCTCGGCGGCCGAGAGGGAAAGAGCTGTTGCGGTGACCAGAGTAAGGAAGGATCGCAAGCGGAAGGCCATTCCTCAGCCATGCGTGCTTCGGCTTCGGTTTGTCAATCCTGCAGGACGCCGCCTGCCCCTTCCAACGCCTCGCGCGTGTCGACGTCGATCGCAGCGCCCTGCCCGATCTCGACATCGATGACGTCCAGACCCTCGGCCTCGACCAGATGGCGCGCGCCGGTATCGCCCTCGAGATGCGCGATAGCCGGAAACAGCGGACGCGGCAGCAGCACCGGATTGCCGCGTTTGCCTTGATGCGCGGCACGCACCACGGCGCGGCCGCCTGAACGGCGAAACGCGTCGATCAGGCTGTCGAGGTCCTTCGACGAGACACCCGGCATGTCGCCGAGCACGATCATGGCGCCGGCGGCGTCGGGCGCGACCCGCGCGATACCAGCCTTCAACGACGAAGCGAGACCCTCGGCAAAGTCCGGATTGTCGGCCAGCGTGACCTTGAGACCCAAGAGCGCCGAGCGCACGCGCTCGCGCTGATGCCCGGTGACCACGATGGTGCTGGCGGCTTTCGACCGCAGCGCGCGCTCCGCGGTGCGGCGCACCAGCGGCTTGCCGTCGAACAGCGCCAGAAGCTTGTTCGGCCCGCCCATGCGGCTCGAACGGCCAGCGGCGAGAAGCACGATGTCGACTTTGGGCTCCGCGCTTGCCGACTGTGGGGCCGGCAACGGCTCGCGCGGCTGCGGCCTGGTCGGGATTTCCATCAGCAGGCCGCCGACGCCCATGCCGGCAATGTCGCGGGCCGTGACATCCAGTCCGGCAATCAGCCGGTCCAGCACCCAGTCGAAGCCGTTCTCCTTGGGGCTGCGCGCGCAGCCGGGCGCGCCGATGACGCGCTTGCCGCCCAGCGTTCCGAGCACCAGCAGATTGCCGGGATCGACCGGCATGCCCGCGCGGATCACGCTACCTCCCGCGCGCTCGATCGCCGCCGGCACGACGTCGGCAAAATCGCTCATGGCCGAGGCGCCGAAGATCACCACCATGTCGTTGTCGCGGGCCAGCGCGGCCGCGGCTTCCGCGACGGGCGCGACCTCATGCGGCGTGCGCCGCTCCGCCGTCAGCCGGCCGCCGGAGCGCGCCAGCCGCGCCTCGGTGACGCGCAGGGTCTTGTCGAGCACGCTCGGCTTCACGCCGGGCAGCGTCGTCTGGACGACTCCGACATTGATCGGACGATAGGCGTTGACGGCAAAGATTTCGCCGCCGGCGCAGATCTTGATCACCGCATCGACGAGGTTGGCGGCGACGGCGAAGGGAATGATCTTCACCGTTGCCACCATCTGACCATTCTCGACCGGCGCATGCTGCGCCAGCGTGGCGACGGTAATCGCCGGATCAACTGCATTGATCGCGTCGATCACCTTGGCATCGACAGTGAAGACGCCGGCGGTTTCGGCATGCAGGTTCACCCGTCCGGTCGCGGCGGGCTTCACCTCGACATTGCGATGGCTCATCCCTGCCGCGATTTTTTCGGCAGCGGCATCCTCGCCGAGATCGTCGGAAGCAAGCACGGCTGCCACGACTTCCCTGACGCCAGCCGCCTTCAGCGCCGCGACATCCTCGCCGCTCAATCGATGTGCCTTGCGGAACCGGCGTTCGCCGGCCGCGGTTGCATGCGCGAGCACCGCGCCTTCGGCCTGCTCGATCGGAACCGGACCAAACTTCACGCCACGGCGCCTTTGCTTTCCAGGCCGCGCGAGCGGAAGGCATGGATGGTCTGTGCCAGCACCGCGACGGCAATCTCGGCCGGGCTCGCCGCGCCGATGTCGAGACCGATCGGCGCGTGGATGCGGGCGATCTGTTCGGCGCTGGCGCCGAGCGTCAGCAGGCGCTCGATCCGCTTGGCGTGGGTCTTCCTGCTGCCCAGCGCACCGACATAGAAGCATCTGGCGTCGAGCGCCGCCTTCAGCGCGAAATCGTCGATCTTCGGATCGTGAGTGACGGCGGCGAGCGCGGTGTAGCTGTCGAGCGGCTGGCGCTTCAGCACGTCCTCGGGCCATTCGGCATGCAGTGCCACGTCGGGAAAGCGTTCGGGTGTGGCGAAGGCCGTGCGCGGATCGACGATCTCGACCGGATAGCCGGCAATCCTGGCCATCGGCGCCAGCGCCTGGCTGATATGCACGGCGCCGATCACCACCAGCCGTGGGCGCGGCAGATGCGCATTGAGAAAGAAGGTCCGCCCTTCCGCCTCCACCGACCTCGAATTGCCGGTTCGGAACGCGCTGGCGATCGCCGCCCCGAGCTCGCCAGCGACGGGGTCGCCCTCGCGCACGATGCGGTCGCGACCGTCGCCGAGATCGGTGACCAGCACTGCGGCGCGCCGGGCGCGGCGCTCCTCGTTCAACGTTTTGAGAACGTACGGATCCATAAATGATCAGCCTAGGCGCTCGACATAGACCTTGATGCGGCCACCGCAGGAGAGCCCGACCTGCCAGGCGGTTTCGTCGGCAACTCCGAACTCTAGCATCCTGGCCTTGCCCGAGCCGATGACGTCGATCGCCTCGGTCACCACGGCGCCCTCGACACAGCCTCCGGAGACGGAACCATGGAAATTCCCCTCGGCGTCGATGACCAGATGGCTGCCGACAGGGCGCGGCGCCGAACCCCAGGTCTCGACCACGGTTGCGATGGCGACATCCTTGCCGTCCTTCATCCAGCCTTCCGCGATGATCAGAGGATCGCGGGCCTCATCGAGATAAATGCTCTCGTCCATCGTCGCTTTCTCGCAAAGTCTGTTTTTCCCGAGGAACGCATGCTCCCCACCAACATATGGCTAAGCCGCGCGCCTCCCGCCAGTCTGCAGCCAGCGGCGCGGATCGACCGAAGCCGTCGGCCGCCGGTCGAGCGAGGCGCAAAGATCGGCCAACGCGTCGAGATTATGCACCGCGCGGAACTCGTCGACATGCGGCAGCATCGCCTTCACGCCGCGGGCGCGCGCCTCGAACCCGTCGAAGCGCAAGAGCGGATTGAGCCAAATCAGCCGTCGGCAGGATTTGTGCAGCCGCTCCATCTCCTCCGACAGGCCGGTGACGTCGTCGCGCTCCAGCCCATCGGTGATCAGCAACACCACGGCGCCCTGCCCGAGTACGCGGCGCGACCACAGCCGATTGAACTCGGCGAGCGCGTCGCCGATGCGGGTGCCGCCGGACCAGTCCTTCACGGCCGTCGAGCATTCGGCTAGTGCCTCGTCGGGATCGCGATGGCGCATCTGGCGGGTCAGGTTCGTCAGCCGCGTGCCGAATACGAAGGCGTGCACGCGCCGGCGCTTTTCCGTCAGCGCGTGCAGGAAGTGGAGAAAGATGCGTGTGTACTGGCTCATCGAGCCGGAAATATCGGCAAGCACGACCAGCGGCGGATGCACTTCGCGCGGCGATCGGAATTTCGGCAAGATCAGCGCGCCGCCTGTCCGCGCGGCCGAACGCATCATGGCGCGCGGATCGATCCGGCGTCCTTGCGCGTCAGGCTTGAAACGCCGCGTGCGCACCAGATCGAAGGGCAGCCGCAAGGCCGCGATCGCCTTTTTCGCCTCGGCCAGTTCGGCCGCATCCATCTGCGCAAAATCCCTGCCGCGCAGCACCTCGTTGCCGGAGAAGGTGAAGCGTGCGTCGACCTCGATCTCGGGCACTTCCCGCGCCGGCTGGTTCTTGTGATGGCCTTCGAACATCGCCTGGCTGACGCGGTTCTCGCCCGCGCGCGGCTTTTGTTTTTCGCGATCGTCCGGCGCGACGGGCGAAAACATCGCCAGCAGCTTCTCGATCAGCTCGCGTGACTTCCAGAACAGGCGGAAGGCCTCGTCGAAGACGGGATGATCCTCGTGCCGCGAAACCAGCACCGCATGCAGCGTCCAGTAGAAATCGTCGCGCGAGCCGATGCCGGCGGCGAGCACCGCCTCGATGGCGTCCTTGACCGAGGCCGGACCGACGCGCATGCCGGCCTTGCGAAGCGCCCGCGCGAAATAGACGATGTTGTCGGCGATATGCCCGTCAGCAAGCGCCTCTCTGGGTTCCGGGCGCGGTGATGGCATGGCGCCTACTCCGCGGCCGAAAGCTCGGCCTTAACCTCATTGAGGATACGCCGGCCTTCGCCCTGTTCGATGCGGGCAATGTCGTCCTGGTACTTTAGAAGCACGCCGATCGTGTCGGACACCGTCTCCGGATCGAGCGCGATCTTGTCGAGTTCGGTGAGCGCGCCGGCCCAGTCGATGGTTTCAGCAACGCCCGGCGCCTTGAACAGCTCGATCTGGCGCAGCTTCTGGATAAAGGAGACGACCTCGGCCGACAGCCGGCGGTTGGCCTGCGGCACCTTGCGGCGCACGATTTCCAGCTCGCGTTCGGCGTTCGGATAATCGACCCAGTGATAGAGGCAGCGCCGCTTCAGCGCGTCGTGGATCTCACGCGTACGGTTGGTGGTGATGATGACGATCGGCGGCTCTTCGGCCTTGATCGTGCCGAGTTCCGGAACCGTCACCTGGAAGTCCGACAGGATCTCGAGCAGGAAGGCCTCGAACGCCTCGTCGGTGCGGTCCAGCTCGTCGATGAGGAAGACCGGCGCCGCGCCCGCCTTGCCGGTCAGCGCGTCGAGCACGGGGCGGCGGATCAGGTATTTTTCGGAAAAGACGTTGCGCTCCATGTCGGAGCGGACGACCTTGCCGGCCGCCTCCTCCATGCGGATCTCGATCATCTGCGCGGCGTAGTTCCACTCGTAGACGGCGGAGGATACGTCGAGCCCTTCATAACATTGCAGGCGGATCAGCCGGCGGCCGAGCGCGTCGGCCAGCACCTTGGCGATCTCGGTCTTGCCGACGCCCGCCTCGCCTTCGAGGAACAGCGGCCGCTTCATGCGCAGCGACAGGAACAGCACGGTTGCCAGCGAGCGATCCGCGACATAGTCCGCGCCGGTCAGGAGATCGAGCGTCTCGTCGATCGACTTCGGCGCGGGGCGCGGCGCAGGCCCTGTCATCTTGTCTCCGTGGATCCGCTCGCCAGTTTCACAGAACGTGGTAGCCGCGGTTATGGTAGATTAGCGGCCGCAAATTATCGCCGATACGCAGACCTGTCACCTTGCCAAAAAGCACACGATGGGTGGCGAGATCCTTGGCATCGATGATCTGACAATCGAAGACGGCGAGCGCGCCTTTCAGCGTGGGGGCGCCGGTCGAGATCACGTCCCATTCGCCGAGCGCGAAGCGCTCTTCCGACGGCAGGCCGGTCATGCCGGAAAAGCCTGCCGAAAGCGCCTCCTGGTCCGAGGCGAGCGTGTTCAGCGCAAAGTTGCCGTTCTTGATGAAGGCTTCGTTCTTCTGATTCTCGCGATTGAGGCAGACAAGCACGGTCGGCGGCGTGTCCGAAACCGAGCAGGCGGCGATCACCGTGGCACCTCTTTTGCCGGCGGGGCCATCGGTGGTCACCACATGCACATGGCCGGCAAAATGCGCCATTGCATCGCGATAGTGTTGCGGCCCGATATCGTTGATCTTCAGCACCTGATGATTCACCTGTCAGAAAACCAGCCCGTTATATATGGCTACATATTGCATGCCACAAGCGAAGTGCTTGACCGCAATCCTGAAATTCGCGTGTTGCGCCAGGATTAGCCAGCCTTTAGGTCTTTGCTGGAATAGTGCCGGATTGCAACTCCGGCATGGGGGACCTCTTCGCCCGAATGCGCCATATCACGACAACATTAGCCGCGCTGTTCTGGCTGTCGCTGGCCGCGAGCGCCGACGCCGATGTCCTGGTCGGCGTCGCCGCGCCGCTCTCCGGTCCATCGGCGATCCTCGGCCAGCAGATCGAGAATGGCGCCCAACAGGCGGCGGAAGCGAATGGCCTCACGCTCAAGACGGCGGACGATGCCTGCACCGCCGACGGCGGGGCCGCGGCCGCCAGGCAGTTCGTGGACGCCAAGGTCAATATCGTGGTGGGTTTTCTCTGCACCGAGGCGATCGAGGCGGCGCTGCCGATCCTGAAGGACGCCAATATTCCGGTCATCACTGTCGGCGTGCGCACCGAGAGCTTGACCGACAGGCGTGCCAAGACCGGCTGGCCGGTCTACCGGCTCGGGCCGCGCGGCGACGACGAACGCAACGCGGTGGCCGCGATCCTCACCCGCCTTTGGCAGAACGAATTGTTCGCCATTGTCGATGACGGCACCATTTATGGTCGCGAGATCGCCGAGACTTTTCGCGCGGCCGCCGAGCAGGCGGCGCTCAAGCCGGTCTTCGTCGACACGTTCCGGCCGCAGCTCGACAACCAGATCGGGCTTGTCGGCCGGTTGAAGAAGGCGGGCGCGACCAAGGTGTTCGCCGGCGGTGACGGCGACGACATCGCCATCATGGGGCGCGACGCCGCGCAGCTCAATGCCGGCATCACCTTCGCCGGCGGCGAAACGCTGCGCACGCCGCCCGGCGATGTTCCTTATGCGGTAGGCACGCTGATGATCGCATTGCCGGAATGGGCGGAAGCCGCGGACCCCAAGGTCGTGCAGGCATTTGGCGAAAGGAAGATCGTGACGGACGGCTATACCTTGCCGGCCTATGCCGCGGTGCAGGTCGCGAAGGCGACGGCAGCCGATGCGGAAAGCTCCGGCAAACCGCTCGCCGAGGCGCTGACCGGGCATGACTTCGCGACTGCGATCGGCACCATCCGCTTCGACGAAAAAGGCGACCTCAGCCGAAACCCCTTCCGCGCCTTCCGCTTCGACGGCACGCATTTCGTGCCGCTGGAGGAAAAGTGATGTTCCGCACCGGGCCGCGTAACCTGATCACCGACGTCGCCGGCCTGAGAGTCGGCAATGCCGCCGACGCCAGGCTCAAATCCGGGGTCACGGTGGTGCTGTGCGAGGAGCCTGCGGTGGCCGGCGTCCAGGTGCTGGGCGGCGCGCCGGGCACGCGTGAAACCGACCTGCTCGAACCGCAAAACTCCATCGCCGCGATCCATGCCGTCGTGCTGTCCGGTGGCTCGGCCTTTGGCCTTGATGCTGCTTCCGGCGTGCAGGCGGCGCTGCGGGAGAAGAACATCGGTGTCGAGGTCGGTGGCTTCCGCGTGCCGATCGTGCCGGCGGCGATCCTCTTCGACCTGCCCAATGGCGGCGACAAGGACTGGGGCCGCTATCCGCTTTATCGCGAGCTCGGCTATGAGGCTGCGCAGGCGGCAACGGCCGACTTTCCGATCGGCACGGTCGGTGCCGGCACCGGCGCGCTCACCTCCGGGCTGAAGGGCGGGCTGGGCTCCGCCTCGACGGTGCTCGACAGCGGCGTCACCATCGGCGCGCTCGCCGCCGTCAACCCGACCGGTTCGGTGACGGTCGGCCGCAGCCGTCACTTCTGGGCAGCGCCGTTCGAGATCGGCGACGAATTCGGCGGCCTGGGCTATCCCGATCCGATGCCGGGAGATGCAAGGAAAATCTTGCTGAAATACCGCGACCGGCAGATCGGAGCGCAAGACGGAAACACGACGATAGCCGTCATCGCCACCGACGCGGTTCTGACCAAGGCCGCCGCCAAGCGGCTGGCGATTTCGGCGCATGACGGCTTCGCACGCGCCATCTGGCCGACGCACACGCCGGCCGACGGCGACCTCGTCTTCGCGCTGGCGACCGGCAGGAGCGGCATCGAACTCGGCGCCGACGCGGCAATCGATCTTTACGCCGCCGCCGGCGCGACCATGGCGCGCGCCATCAGCCGCGGTGTCCATGCGGCGACGCCCGCAGAGGGCGATTTGTTCCCCGTCTGGTCGTCGCGCTGAGTTTTCCGGTCAGGCCGGGTCGGACTTCTCTTCCTCGAAGGTCACCGCGACATCGGAATTCGCCGACAGCCAGACCTTTTTCTCGTCGATCTCCGCGACGAGGCTGAGCGGAATGTAGTGGTGATGGCCCTTGTGCGTACCCATGCCGCTGTCGGCTTTGGTCAGCTTGATGCGCTGACCGTCGACCTTGTCGACGGTGCCGATATGCACGCCATCGGCGCCGATCACTTCCATATGCTCGCGTATCTTGCTGGTGTCGGTGGTCATGCTGGTCCTCCGTTGGGTGGTGGCCGCGCGTCCTACGCTGGGACGGTCCACAATAACAAACGAACGCCGGATTGGATGCATCGAGCAGCACGTCTCATTCACCATGGCGTGATAGGCATGAGGCCGATGACACGGACCCTATCGCCAATGACGCGCTATCCGAACGGCTATTCGCCGTGCGACGTGGTCCGCTGCCCGTGACGCCGCTGCAGCCGACCTCCTTGCGCCTGCGCCTGGGAAACCGCCTGCGCGATGCCCTGCCCTCGACAGGCGCGGCGGTCATTGGCGCCTTGCTCTGGGGTATGGCGATGGGTGCCAGCGCGTTCCTCAACCTCCGGCTCTACGAATGGGAGACATCGGACAGGGTCCGCTTCGTCGTGCTTTTGTATTTCATGGGCGGCGCGCTTGCCTTTCCGGTCGGGCTGACGTTCGCCAGATTAGTGTCGCGTGGCCGCCACTGGGAAACCGCGCCCGCCGCCGCTTTCGTGTGCTTGCTCAGCGCCACGCTCGCCTTCACCGGCGGCCTGTTCGCGCTGCAATACCGTTCCTATTACGCCGAGTGGCACGCGCCGGCCTTCACGCTCACCTGGGCATTCGAATTCGCCTTCACCGTGCTGACGGCGCTCTACCAGTTCGTCGTCCTGGGTGTGCGGCTCTATTTTCCGCTCGGCTTCGCGGCACTTGCCGCCGCCACTGTCTGGTTTGCGCGGCAGCGGCGTTGAGCATTGGGCCGGCCTCTGTTAGGACGCGGCCGAAGCTTTTCCCAGCAGGACCCAGAAACGATGATCCATCGCTATTCCCGGCCGGAAATGGTCGCCATCTGGTCGCCCGAAACTCGGTTCCGCATCTGGTTCGAGATCGAGGCGCATGCCTGCGACGCGCTGGCCGAACTCGGCGTCATCCCGAAGGAGGCGGCCAAGACCATCTGGGAGAAAGGCGGCGCCGCGAAATTCGACGTCGACAAGATCGACGAGATCGAGCGCGTCACCAAGCATGACGTGATTGCTTTCCTCACTCATCTCGCCGAGTTCGTCGGCCCGGATGCCCGCTTCATCCACCAGGGCATGACCTCGTCGGACGTTCTCGACACCTGCCTTGCGGTGCAATTGACGCGCGCCAGCGACATCCTGCTTGCCGATATCGACGCCCTGCTCGCGGCGCTGAAGCGCCGCGCTTTCGAGCATAAGGACACCGTCACCATCGGCCGCAGCCACGGCATTCATGCCGAGCCGACCACCTTCGGCGTCAAGCTGGCGCTGGCTTATGCCGAATTCTCGCGCTGCCGCGAGCGGCTGATGCACGCGCGCGAAGACATCGCCACCTGCGCTATCTCGGGCGCGGTCGGCACCTTCGCCAACATCGATCCTTATGTCGAAGAGCATGTGGCGAAGAAGCTCGGCCTGAAGCCGGAGCCGGTATCGACACAGGTGATCCCGCGCGACCGCCACGCGATGTTCTTCGCCACCCTCGGCGTGATCGCCTCGTCGGTCGAGCGGCTGGCCGTCGAGATTCGTCATTTGCAGCGCACCGAAGTGCTGGAAGCAGAGGAATATTTCTCGCCGGGGCAGAAGGGCTCGTCGGCAATGCCGCACAAGCGCAACCCGGTGCTGACCGAGAACCTCACCGGCCTTGCCCGCATGGTGCGCTCCTACGCCATGCCGGCCATGGAGGATGTGGCGCTCTGGCACGAACGCGACATTTCGCACTCCTCGGTCGAGCGCATGATCGGGCCGGACGCGACGGTGACGCTCGACTTTGCGCTGGCGCGGCTCACCGGCGTCGTCGACAAGCTGCTGGTCTACCCTGAGAACATGCTGAAGAACCTCAACAAGTTCCGCGGCCTGGTGCATTCGCAGCGCGTGCTGCTGGCGCTGACGCAGGCCGGCGTGTCACGCGAGGACGCCTACCGGCTGGTGCAGCGCAATGCTATGAAGGTATGGGAACAAGGCGCTGATTTCCTTGAAGAACTGCTTGCCGACAAGGATGTGACCGCAGCCTTGCCGGAAGCCGAGATTCGCGAAAAATTCGACCTCGGCTACCACACCAAGCACGTCGATACGATTTTCAAGCGGGTGTTTGGATAACCTTCCATGCGGCTATCGGTCAGCCGGAACCCCTGGCTTCAGTTTCCGAAAGCAGGGGCAAAGCTGAGTGCGCCGCGCGGCACCGGCCCGCGCAGGACCACCCGCTGCACGTATTTCGTATCGATATCCAGATATGTCAGTTGCCCGTCACTCACATAGCCCGCGTGGCTGTACACCTCAGGATTTCCGATCAGCGCACATCCGCAGGCGCCCAGTTCATCAAGCAATTGCAGTCCGGCAGCGATCAACGCCTTACCGATACCCTGACGCTGCCTGCTAGGCCTGACCGATATCGGACCAAGCCCGAACCATTTGTCATGGATGCCGTTGATCTTCACCGGTGAAAACGCGACGTGGCCGACGATTTCCCCAGCGTCCTCAGCAACCAGCGAAATCGTCAGGTCACCGTCCGAACGCAAGGCCCGGATAATATCGGCCTCAGTGTCGTTACTGAAGGCCATCGGCTTGAACGCACTCCAAGTAAGTTGATGGATTGCGTCGTGATCAGCGGGCATTTCCGACCGGATCAGCATTTCACGCAGGATCTCCAGGCACTGTACGGATCACGTTACCCCAGGGATCGACACGGGTCGACGGCGCCTTGGCGTTCGACGAGCGCATCTCCACCCAGGCGAGGCCCGAACGGGCCGGATCACGGCGACCGGCGCCGGCGCTGTGCCAGGCATTGGCGCCGATGTGGTGGTGGTAGTGGCCGGAAGACAGGAACACTGCCTGGCCGCCATATCTGGCCACCGTATCGAAGCCGAACTCGTCATGCCACCAGGCCTCGGCGTCTTCCGGGCGGCCGACGCGCAGATGCACATGGCCGACTATGGTGTTTTCAGGGGCGCCCTGCCAGCCGGCATCGCCCGCCGGCACGCTGGCCACGACCGCCGGCAGGT
This sequence comes from Mesorhizobium sp. WSM4906, assembly GCF_029674625.1. NCBI lineage: Bacteria > Pseudomonadati > Pseudomonadota > Alphaproteobacteria > Hyphomicrobiales > Phyllobacteriaceae > Mesorhizobium > Mesorhizobium sp. WSM4906. Next base: position 4,075,882 of record NZ_CP121355.1, on the reverse strand, counting down.
TCAGCCGCTCGGTCGCCATTGCTATTCTGTCGCCGTTCCACTTCCAGTCCTGCGGGCGGCGGTCTGCGTAGATCTCGATGCCGTTGCCCTCGGGATCGGTAAGGTAAAGTGCCTCGCTTACCAGATGGTCCGACGCGCCCTCGATGCCGATCCGGCTGGCGGCGGCATGGTTGATCCAGCGGCCGAGATCGGCGCGCGACGGCAGCAGGAAGGCTGTATGGAAAAGGCCGGCGCTGCGCGGATCGTCGGGTTTTGCCGAGGCATCCTGCTCCAGCACCAGCAGCGGACGGTTCGCGGCGCCAAGCGTGATCGCGCCGTCAGCACGGCTCAGCTCCTGCAGGCCGACGACCGCGCGGTAATAGGCGGCAAGGTTTTCGGCATCCCGCGCCTTCAGGCCGACACGCGAGACGCTGACCGGGGTGGTCGCGGCAAAAGGCAGTTCGCTCATCAAACTCTCCGTTCGGACGCCAACCTCGCAGAGGCAATCGCGCCAGCTTTTATTAGTCGTTCCTGTTTTCGCTTTTCAGATCGTCCATTGTGATCGTTCACACAAGCCGGAAAGAATCGAACACGTTGTTCACAATTGTGACGTGACCACCGGCATGGTTGCATGAGACAAGGCCGCTCGCTACATCCGCGCCATGAAGGTCAAGAACGCAGATATTCTCATCGTGCCGGGCTACACCAATTCCGGCCCCGAGCACTGGCAGACCCGCTGGCAGTCGAAACTGTCGACGGCGCGCCGGGTCGAGCAGGCGGAGTGGTCGAAGCCGGTGCGCGAAGACTGGACGGCAAACGTAGCCAATGCCGTCAACGAGGCCGAGCGACCGGTGGTGATCGTCGCGCATTCGCTGGGTGTGGCGGCCGCGGTGCAGGCTGTCCCGCAATTCCAGAAGCCGATCGCCGGCGCCTTCTTCGTCGCGCCGCCCGACGTTGCCAATCCGGAGATCAGGCCGAGGCATCTGATGACCTTCGGCCCCTATTCGCGCGATCCGCTGCCCTTTCCGTCGATCGTTATCGCCAGCCGCAACGATCCCTTCTGCGCCTTCGAGGTCGCCGAGGACATCGCCGCCGCCTGGGGATCGCTGTTCATCGACGCCGGCGAGGCCGGCCATCTCAATGCCGACGCCGGGTTCGGCCCCTGGCCGGAAGGCTCGATGACCTTCGCCAAGTTCCTGACGGAACTGAAGGAACCCTAGATCTACTCGCCTTTCAGGCGTCGATCGAATCCCGCATGCTCTTCAACAAAGTCTTGGCGCCGAGCGAAATCAGCGTGTGGTCCGAGCCCATGGCGAGCAGCCGATAGCCCATCGAAACCACGCGGCCGGCAATGGCCGGCTCGATGACGTAGATCGCGGCATGCTTGCCGGCCTTGCGCGTCCGCTCGGCGATCGAGGCGACCGTCTCCATCATGCTTTCCAGCGTCGAATTGACGGTGGTGCCGTTCGACCAGGCGATCGAGAAATCCGACGGACCGACGAAGATGCCGTCGATGCCGGGCGTATCGAGGATGCCGTCGAGCGCCTCGAACGCCGCGCGCGTCTCGACCATGGCGAAGGCCATGGTGCGCTGGTTCGAGTCGCGCAGCCACTCGGCGTGGTCGCCCTTGCCATGGCGAGGGAAAGCATAGGTCGGGCCCCAGGAACGCTCGCCCGTCGGCGGATATTTCATCGCGGCGGCGAACTGCCTGGCGTCCTCCACGGAATTCACCATCGGCGCGATGACCGCCTCGGCGCCGAAATCGAGCGCGCGGCTCGCCATATCGAACCGGCCGACGGGTATACGCACCAGCGCCGGCTTATTGGCGGCCAGCACCGGTACTAGGCCGCGCAGCACGCTATCCTCATGGTGGCCGCCATGCTGCATGTCGAGGGTAACGGCATCAAAGCCCTGCTTGGCAATGATTTCGACCGTCAGCGCGTCCGGTACGCCGGACCATGCGGTGAACAGCGTTTCGTCGGCGGCCAGGCGGGACTTGAGCGACATCGGAACTTTCCTTGTTAACAACGCATCGGCCCGCAAATCGGAACGATTTCCGGAAAGCGCGATGCGAAAACTCAAATGTCAGAGCGATGTGCGTCCGGAAGGACGCACATCGCTCTGACGCAGTTTCAGCCGGAAACGGCGGCAAGGCAAAGAAAAACCGCCCGGCTGAGCCGGGCGGTCGATTGGTCCAATGATTTCTACGTGTTCTTGATCTGCTCGATCGCCTGCGCCATCAGCTCGTCCATCGTGCGGCGGATCTGATGGTCCGACTGGTTGACGCCGGCCGCGTCAAAATCCTTGCGGATCTTGCGGAAGACATCGTGATCGCCGGCTTCCTCGATGTCGGAGACCACCACTTCCTTGGCGTAGGCCTCGGCATCGGCGCCGGTTTTGCCGAGCTTTTCGGCGGCCCAGAGGCCGAGCGCCCTGTTGCGGCGCGCCGCGGCCTTGAAGCGAAGCTCCTCGTCGATGACGAATTTGCGCTCGAAGCCTTCTTCGCGGTCTTTCATGCTGCTCATGACGTCCCTCCGGTCAAATCGATTCGCTTGGCGATGAATATGTGCGCTCAGCCAGCACAAACCAAAAGGCCGCGGGCCGGTCAATATGCTTGATCGCATGCTGCACTGCGGCATTTCGGTCCCGAAACCGGTTGATCGGCAGGATTTGCCGATTGAGCAAACATTGCGATTGCTATAGACACCGGCATTGAACGCCACCGTCGCCACAACTAATTTAGGCAGACGGACAGGAACTGGTCGCTTGCCGCCTGCCCGCCAATCCAGAGAAAAATCAGATGAAAAATCGCCGCCGCATTTACGAAGGCAAGGCCAAGATCCTCTATGAAGGACCTGAGCCTGGAACGCTCATCCAATTCTTCAAGGACGATGCCACCGCCTTCAACAAGAAGAAACACGAGGTGGTCGATGGCAAAGGCGTGCTCAACAACCGCATTTCCGAGCACATCTTCAACCACCTCAATCGCATGGGCATCCCGACCCATTTCATCCGCCGGCTCAACATGCGCGAGCAGCTGATCAAGGAAGTCGAGATCATCCCGCTCGAAGTGGTCGTGCGCAATGTCGCCGCCGGCTCGCTGGCAAAGCGTCTCGGCATCGAGGAAGGCACGGTGCTGCCGCGCTCGATCATCGAGTTCTACTACAAGGCCGATGCGCTGGACGACCCCATGGTGTCGGAAGAGCATATCACCGCCTTTGGCTGGGCAAGCCCGCAGGAGATCGATGACATCATGGCCTTGGCCATCCGCGTCAACGACTTCCTCTCCGGCCTGTTCCTGGGCGTCGGCATCCAGCTCGTCGACTTCAAGATCGAGTGCGGCCGCCTGTTCGAGGGCGACATGATGCGCATCGTCGTCGCCGACGAGATCTCGCCGGATTCCTGCCGGCTGTGGGATGTCGCCACCCAGGACAAGCTCGACAAGGACCGTTTCCGCCGCGACATGGGCGGACTGGTCGAAGCCTACCAGGAGGTCGCCCGCCGCCTCGGCATCATGAACGAGAACGAGCCGCCGCGCCCGACCGGCCCGGTGCTGGTCGCCTCCTCCGAGCCGTCGAAGGGCACGAAGCATTGATTGCAAGCGGCCTGCCGGCACGGCAGGCCGCTTTCCGCACTACCGATCACCCAGGAGTACCGATGAAAGCCCGCATCACCGTCACCCTCAAGAATGGCGTTCTCGACCCGCAGGGCAAGGCGATCGAGCATGCGCTCTCGGGTCTGGGCTTCGACGGCGTCGGCCAGGTCCGGCAGGGCAAAGTGTTCGACATCGAGCTCACCGGTACCGACAAGGCCAAGGCCGAGGCCGACCTCAAGGCGATGTGCGACAAGCTTCTGGCGAACACCGTGATTGAGAACTATAGTGTGACGCTTACCTAAGGTTGTGCCGGAGGCGTTATGCCGGAAGCCACGAACGAGTTGATGTTTGAACTGTTGAAGCGCGTTCATCACGAAATTGGCGAGCTTCGCCAGGATGTGACCGAGACGAAGCGGGAGTTGAACGTGATGCGCGGTCACATGGCGGCCACGCAGAGCGATATTCATAACATTTATGGGATTCTGGGCCGACAAGACGATCGGCTGGAGCGAATAGAAAAGCGCTTGGATCTCAGGGAGCTCGCCGAGACCCAGAAGCCTTTTGAGCCGAAATGACATGCGTTCGGCATGTGGGATTGAATCAGCTTCGCCATGCCGAACGACACCCAGATCTCGAAATTCATGAGTCTCGTACTGCGGCATGCACCAGAAGAGGCCGGGCTTGTTCTTGACGATAGTGGTTGAGCCGATTTCGGCGCACTTTGTGTGGTGATCCGACAGAAATTCGGTGCATCGGCGGCCGACGTCGAGCGCGTCGTCGCGGAAAATCCGAAGAGGCGGTTCGCTATCGACGGCAATCGCATCCGCGCCGTCCAGGGCCACAGCGTCGACGTCGATCTCGGATTGATGCCAAGCCCGCCGCCGGCGGTGCTCTACCACGGCACGAAGGAAGAATTCCTCCCCGCCATCCTGCGTGATGGTCTGACCGGCCAATCGCGCCTGCACGTGCATCTATCCATGGATATCGAGACGGCACGCGTCGTGGCGCGGCGCCGGAAAGGAAAAGATGTTATCCTCCGGGTCGACTCGGCGGCCATGTCCGGGAACGGAATGACATTCTTCCTCTCAGACAATGGAGTCTGGTTGACCAATCAGGTTCCGCCCCGGTATCTGCATCAGATCAGCAAACGGGAACTGCCATGAAATCAGCCGTCGTCCTCTTGCCTGGCCTCAACCGCGACCGCGACATGATCGCGGCGCTGACCAAGATTTCGGGGCAGGCGCCGGCGACCGTCTGGCAGACCGATACCGAAATCCCCGATGTCGACCTGATCGCCATTCCCGGCGGCTTCTCCTTTGGCGACTATCTGCGCTGCGGCGCGATCGCGGCGCGCATGCCCGTCATGCGCGCGGTGGCGGAAAAGGCCGCCAAGGGCGTCATGGTCATCGGCGTCTGCAACGGCTTCCAGATCCTGGTCGAAGCGGGGCTGCTGCCCGGCGCGCTGATGCGCAATTCGTCGCTGAAGTTCGTCTGCCGGCAGGTGAAGCTCCAGATCGCCAATGCCAACACCATGTTCACCCGCCGCTATCAGCCGGGCCAGATCATCCGTTCGCCGGTGGCGCACCATGACGGCAACTATTTCGCCGACGCCGAGACGCTTGCCCGCCTCGAAGGCGAAGGCCAGGTGGTGTTCCGCTATGCCGAGGGCACCAATCCCAACGGCTCGATCAACGACATCGCCGGCATCGTCAACGACAAGGGCAATGTCCTCGGCCTGATGCCGCATCCGGAGAACCTCATCGAGGCGGCGCATGGCGGCAGCGACGGCCGGGCGCTGTTCGAAGGGGCGCTTGGCATCGCCGCTTGATCCGTTTCAGACAATTCCTTCAGAACGATCCTTTCAGAACAACGGGGCGGCCTGACCATGAGACTGACGATTGCTCGCCTTGCTCTCCTGGCCGCCGCCGGATTTCTGCTGGCATCCTGCCAGTCCGGCTCCAAGACCACGCCGACGCCTTCAGGCAAGAGCGCCTCGCTGCTTGCCATGGAGCAGGTCGCGATCGCCGCGCATAAATGCTGGATCGCCAGCAAGGACCCGGCCTTCAAAGCCTATCAGATGGCCAACGAGCTCAATTCCTACAGCGGCACGCCGCGCTTCCTGCTGGTGCCTGCCAAGCACTATGGCGGCAAGCCGCTGCTGGTGGTGCAGGCGCAGGGCAATTCCAGCAAGGTCGACGTCTTCGGGCCGCTGATGGCCGAGCCGCTCGGCGCGCGCATCGGCTCCGACATCGCCCGCTGGCAGGCCGGCAATCCGTCCTGTACCGCCGCGGCGTGAGCTTGCCATGGGCCAGTTCCTGCAGATAGCGGGATTGGTTATCGGGCTGATAGCACTCATCCTGCAGTTCGCGATCACCATCCCGGCGTCGATGGCGGCGGGCCGCAGCCTGCTCGGCTCGATCGTCTTCTATTTCAGCTTCTTCACCATCCTGACCAACATCGCCGCGGTGATGGTGCATGCGTCCCTGCTGTCGCCAACCGGCTATGCCTGGTTTCCGGCCTTCGCCGGCAGGCGCATCCGGACGGGCGTCGCGGTCGCCATAACGCTGGTTTTCATCGTCTACACGACGGTGCTCGCCCGCCTTTGGGCGCCGGAAGGGCTGTTCTTCCTCTGCGACGTCCTTTTGCACTATGTGGCGCCGCTGGTCTTTGTCCTGTGGTGGCTGATCGCCGGCGCCGACGGCAGCACGCGCTGGCGCGATATTTCCTGGTGGGTGATCTATCCGCTCGCTTATCTTGCCTATGCGCTGATACGGGCGCCGTTCGCCGGCGAGGTGCCCTACCCGTTCCTCGACGTGGCGAAGAACGGCGCGGTTAGCGTCGCCGTCTCGGCGCTGACCATCACCGCACTGTTTCTCGGCCTCAGCTTACTCGCCGTGCTTGCCGACCACGGCATCGGCCGCCTGCGGAAATAGCCCGCCGGCTGGCCTGTCGAACCCGACATGCAGATCGCCTGAACCCGTTCCGCCCGACGCGCTTCAGTCCCAGAACGGCCTGATGCCTTCGCGATGGGCGTCGCAACGCGAGACGCCGATATCCTTGAGCTGCTCGTCGGTCATCTCGAGCAGTGCAAGGCGTCCGCGACGCCGCTCCAGCATCCGGCCGATCTGCCTTGCCAGGGAAGCGAGCACAAACACGACGCGGTCGATGAACCTGCGGCAGCCGGACGGGCGGCCATGCAATTCGGCATCGCTGTAACGGAATGTATCAATTGTATTCATCTTTCGATCCGCCAAACTGATCAATTGTACCCCAACCGCTCGCGACTTCATATCGATTGACTCATCCTGCGGCGCAATATAGAAAATTGTCACCATGACAAATTGGCTCCCAGACCTGTCTTCCGGCTCCGGCCCTCTGTATCAGCGCCTTGCTGACAGCATTGAGTCAGATATCGACAAGGGCGTCATCGACGCCGGTGCAAAACTGCCGCCGCAGCGCGACCTCGCCTATGACATCGGCACGACGGTCGGCACTATCGGCCGGGCCTATCAGCTGCTGCGCGAACGCGGGCTGGTGAGCGGCGAGGTCGGGCGTGGCACCTATGTGCTCGCGCAACGCACGGAGATCCCGAAAGCGGATATCGAGCCCGCCGTCCAAGGCACGCGCGCCATCGATGCGCCGACGGGCAAGCTGCGCTTCGACAGCACCGCGGCACCCGATGTCGGCCAGGGCACCGTGATCGCGGACTTGCTGGCGCGCACTGCGCAGGAACATCCGCACGACATAGCGAGCTACACCAGGGATTTTCCCGCACGCTGGTACGAGGCCGGCAGCCGATGGCTGTCGCGCAACTCCTTCCGCCCCTCGCCCGATTCGATTGTTCCGACTCTCGGCACCCATGCCGCCGTGATGGCGGCGATCGCCGCGCTCACCACGCCCGGCGACTATGTCGTCTTCGAGCACCTAACCTATTCGCAGATATCACGCAGCGCCGGGCTGATCGGACGCCGCACCGCGCTGGTGTCGGCGGATGATGGAGGCGTCGACCCCGACGATTTCGAACGCGTCTGTGCGCAGAAACATCCGAAGATGATGTTCGTGATGCCGACGGCGAAGAACCCGACGCTGGTGACGCTGTCGGCGGAGCGGCGCCAGGCGATCGCGCGCATTGCGCACGAGTACAATGTGGTCCTGATCGAGGACGACCTCTATGGCGAGTTGACTGACGATCCGACGCCGCTGCTTGCCGAATATGCCCCGGAGCGCACGATCGTCGCCGGCGGTCTGTCGAAATCGGTCGCGGCCGGTGTGCGCGGCGGCTGGCTTTCCTGTCCGCCCGCCTACCGCCACCGCATCCGCGTCGCGCACAAGATGATGACCGGCGGCCTGCCCTTCCTGCTGGCGGAGGTTGGAACGAGGCTGGTGACGTCCGGCCAGGCCAGCGAGATCCGCAAGCGCTGCATTGCCGAAATCCAGGCACGTCTCCATGTCGTGCGCGAGACGCTGGCAGGGTTCGACTTCAAGGCACGAGACAATGTGCCCTTTGTCTGGCTGACTTTGCCGGACCCCTGGCTGTCGGGCACGTTCAAGAATGCCTGCCTGGAGCAAGGCGTGCTCATCGACGACGAGGACGAGTTCAAGGCCGGCCGTTCCGAGCAGGTCTTCCACAGCGTCCGCTTCGGCGTGTCGCAGCCGCGGCAGAGCGAGGATGTCGCCCGCGGCGTCGCTGTCATCCGCCGTTTGCTCGACGAAGGCCGGGCCGGCTACGACAGTTTTTCCTGACCCGCCCGGCACTGCCCGGTCGCGCAGGCGCGAGGCTGCGGTTTCCGGCGTTTTTCGTCATCCGGTGGGGTGTATCGCGCGAAAGCTTGCGATAAGAGGAGACTCAGAAAATCCCCTCACCACGGATACCAATCGCCGCCCATGACCATTTCCAATTCTGTGCCGATCACCCCCGAGCTCGTCGCAGCGCATGGGCTGAAGCCCGACGAATACCAGCGCATCCTCGACCTGGTCGGCCGCGAGCCGAGCTTCACAGAGCTCGGCATCTTCTCGGCGATGTGGAACGAGCACTGCTCCTACAAATCATCCAAGAAATGGCTGCGTACGCTGCCCACCAGCGGCCCGCAGGTCATCCAGGGACCGGGCGAGAATGCCGGCGTGGTCGACATCGGCGACGGCGACTGCGTCGTCTTCAAGATGGAGAGCCACAACCACCCGTCCTACATCGAACCCTATCAGGGAGCCGCGACCGGTGTCGGCGGCATCCTGCGCGACGTTTTCACCATGGGCGCGCGGCCGGTTGCGGCGATGAACGCGCTGCGCTTCGGCGCGCCCGATCATCCCAAGACCCGGCACCTTGTCGCCGGCGTCGTTTCGGGCGTAGGCGGCTACGGCAATTCCTTCGGCGTGCCGACCGTCGGCGGCGAGGTCAATTTCGACCCGCGCTACAACGGCAACATCCTGGTCAATGCGTTTGCGGCCGGCCTCGCCAAGACCAACGCCATCTTCCTCTCGCAGGCCAAGGGCGTCGGTCTTCCGGTCGTCTATCTCGGCGCCAAGACCGGACGCGACGGCGTCGGCGGCGCCACCATGGCCTCGGCCGAGTTCGACGACAAGATCGAGGAGAAGCGGCCGACCGTCCAGGTCGGCGATCCGTTCACCGAAAAATGCCTGCTGGAGGCCTGCCTCGAGCTGATGGCCTCGGGCGCCGTCATCGCCATCCAGGACATGGGTGCGGCAGGCCTCACCTGCTCGGCGGTCGAGATGGGCGCCAAGGGCGATCTCGGCATCGAGCTCGATCTCGACAAGGTGCCGGTGCGCGAGGAGCGCATGAGCGCCTATGAGATGATGCTGTCGGAGAGCCAGGAGCGCATGCTGATGGTGCTGCGCCCCGAGAAGGAAGAGGAGGCCGAGGCGATCTTCCGCAAATGGGGCCTCGACTTCGCCGTCGTCGGCAAGACCACCGACGACCTGCGCTTCCGCGTGCTGCACCAGGGCGACGAGGTCGCCAATTTGCCGATCAAGGAACTGGGCGACCAGGCGCCGGAATATGACCGCCCGTGGGTTGAAGCCACGAAGCCCGCGCCGCTCGCGGCCAGCGATGCGCCGAAAGCCGATGTTGCGGACACGTTGCTGAAAATGCTTGGCGGACCGGACCTCTCATCGCGCCGTTGGGTATGGGAGCAGTACGACACGCTGATCCAGGGCAATTCGCTGCAGCTTCCGGGCGGCGATGCCGGCGTCGTGCGCGTCGACGGTCATCCGACCAAGGCGCTCGCCTTCTCTTCCGATGTCACGCCGCGCTATTGCGAGGCCGATCCCTACGAGGGCGGCAAGCAGGCGGTGGCCGAATGCTGGCGCAACCTGACCGCCACCGGCGCCTTGCCGCTTGCCGCCACCGACAACCTGAATTTCGGCAATCCGGAGCGGCCGGAGATCATGGGGCAGTTCGTCGGGGCGATTAAGGGCATCGGCGAGGCCTGCCGCGCGCTCGGCTTCCCCATCGTCTCCGGCAACGTCTCGCTCTACAACGAGACCAACGGCCGCGGCATACTGCCGACGCCGACCATCGGCGGCGTCGGACTGATCGCCGATTGGTCGAAGATGGCCCGTATCGGCTTTGCCGCCGAGGGCCAGATGATCGTGCTGGTCGGCGCGCCGCCGACATGGGGCAGCCATCTCGGCCAGTCCATCTATATGCGCGATATCCACGGCCGCGCCGACGGGCCGCCGCCACCCGTCGACCTCGCGCATGAAAAACGCGTCGGCGACCATGTGCGTTCGCTGATCGCCTCCGGCATCGTCACCGCCGCGCATGACGTCTCGGACGGCGGCCTGGCGATAGCGCTGGCTGAAATGGCGATGGCGTCGGGCATCGGCGCTACCGTTCCCGGCCTTACCGGCACCGACCCGATCCCGGTCTGGTTCGGTGAGGACCAGGGCCGCTACCTGCTGACGCTGTCGATCGACCCGCAAAGCGGCGAATGGGACAAGATCCGCGAGGAGCAGAGCAGGCTCGGCATCTTCGCGCCTTGGATCGGCACGACCGGCGGTCGTGAATTGAAACTCGGTGAGGCGCGGGCCGTACCGGTCAGTGAGTTGACCGCCGCCCACGAGGGCTGGTTCCCGCGCTTCATGGATCAGGCCATTTGACCAGGCTGGCGGTCCGGGCGCTGCTTGCAGTCGTCTTCTGGCCGTCCTTGTTCTTTTTCTGGTTTCTCGGCCCGTTCGTCTTTCTCCTGTTATCGACGACCTCGAGCGAGGTTTGTCCGCGGCTCGAAACGCGGGTCGAATTCCTTGCCGCGGCCAACGGCACGATCCCGATGCTGGCGGTTCAAGGCCTCGTCTACGCGGTTCCGATTTTGTGCCTGGTCCTATGGGAGCGGCTTTTGCCGGAGCCGGCTCGAGCCAGGCATATCGCCACATGCGTCAAGCTCTTCGCCGTCACGATCGTCGTCGGAACGCTTTGGGCGTATGGCTCCTCGCTTATGTGCGACGGCTACGGCCAGCCGTTTTTCTCTCCGGTCTGGCAGTGGACGAGCTACTTGCCCCTGGTCGGTATCGCGATCAATGTTCCGCTCTATGTGCTGACCGTCAGCCTCGGTCGCGCCTATTCGACACGCGAGGACGTGCCCGCCGGCGATGTCCCCCAACCGGATCAGATCGTTCCATGAGTCTCGGCCATGGACGGAACGGCTTCAATCCGGACCAGAAAGGCTCTACGCTTATCCCGACTCTCATCGTACGGGCTGCACCGCTCCCCGCTCGAAAACAGGATTTTTGTCATGGCAATGGACGCGCGCGACATCGAACGGCTGATCAAGGAAGGCATTCCGGACGCCAAGGTGACGATTCGCGATCTGGCCGGCGACGGCGACCACTACGCGGCCGAAGTGGTGGCCGAAAGCTTCCGCGGCAAGAGCCGGGTGCAGCAGCACCAGATGGTCTATGACGCGCTGAAGGGCAATATGGGCGGCGTGCTGCACGCGCTGGCCTTGCAGACCAGCGTTCCGGACTGAGCTCTTCGTCACTCAGTCTTGGCCCAAATCGCGCCATCCTTTGCGCCATTTCGGATGCGTCGCGGCTAACGTCTTGTTTCAGCCAACCTATGGGTTTATTTGATGGACATGCTTCGAGCCTGACTCCCACAGGCGTGAAAGGATTCCCCATGAGTGGCATCAACGACTACATCGACAGCGAAGTGAAGAGCAACGACGTCGTGCTCTTCATGAAGGGCACGCCAGGCTTCCCGCAGTGCGGCTTTTCCGGCCAGGTGGTGCAGATCCTCGACTATGTCGGGGTCGACTACAAAGGCGTGAACGTGCTGACCTCGGCCGAGCTGCGCCAGGGCATCAAGGATTATTCCAACTGGCCAACCATTCCCCAGCTTTACGTCAAGGGCGAGTTCGTCGGCGGTTGCGACATCGTGCGAGAGATGTTCCAGGCCGGCGAATTGCAGGATTTCCTGATCGAGAAGGGCGTCAGCGTCAAAGGCGCCGCCTGATTGAACGCCGGCCGGCTTGCCCAGTCGGCCAAGCAATTCCACGAAAGGTGCGCAGCATTTTGCGTCCGGTATTGCGTTGAACAAGACTTCCGGGGCCGCCCCCACCTCGGCATTGTAGTTCCCGAGCACGGGAACAGGACGAACCGATGCGCCGGTCAACCGGCGCACATTCGTTTGAACGATCGGATTTTGCCGTGGACAAGCAGGTAGTGGCGCAGCAATCGGCAAGCAGCTTGCCCATTCCGCGCTGGGAATTCATTGCGCTTTGTGCGGCGCTGATGGCGCTCAACTCTCTGGCCATCGACATCATGCTGCCGGCGTTGCAGCAGATCGGCGCCTCGCTCGGCGTCGAGAACGAAAACCACCGCCAATACGTCATCACCGCCTACATCCTCGGCTTCGGCACCGGTCAGCTCTTCTTCGGGCCGATCTCGGACCGTTTCGGCCGCCGCGCGCCGCTGGTCGCCGGCCTGATCATCTATGTCGCGGCTGTGGCTGCTGCTGCGGTCGCTCCAACCTTCGCCATCTTGCTCGCCTGCCGTGTCGTGCAAGGCATCGGCGCTGCGGCAACGCGCGTCATCGCCGTTTCGATCGTGCGCGACACCTTCGAGGGCCGGCGCATGGCCGAGGTGATGTCGCTGATCTTCATGGTGTTCATGGCGATCCCGGTCGTCGCGCCCGGCATCGGCCAATTCATCATGCTCTTCGCCACATGGCACTGGATCTTCGTCACAATGGCCGTCGGCGCGCTGATCGTGTCGACCTGGTCGCTGCTGCGCCTGCCGGAAACGCTGCATCCTGAATACCGCCGCCCACTGACGGTCAATGCGGTTGTCGGCGGCTTCCGCATCGTGCTCACCAACCGCATCGCGCTTTGCTATGCCTTCGCCAGCACCTTCATCTTCGGCGCCATGTTCGGCTTCATCAATTCGGCGCAGCAGATCTATCTCGACGTCTTCCATGTCGGCGAGTTGTTCCCTTTGATCTTCGCCGGCGTCGCCGGCGTGCTCGCCTTCTCGAACTTCCTCAACGCGCGGCTCGTCGGCAAGATCGGCATGCGTCGGCTCTCGCAAAGCGCGCTGTTGCTGTTTCTCGCCATCAGCCTGATATGGCTCGTCGTCTCGCTCGAAATGCAGATGCCGCTATGGCTGTTCATAGCCTTCTTCGCCGGCGCGATGGTGCCGTTCGGCTGCCTCGGCGCGAATTTCAACGCGCTCGCGATGGAGCCGCTCGGCGAGCTCGCCGGCACGGCGTCCTCCATCCTCGGCTTCATGCAGACCTTTCTCGGCGGCCTCCTCGGCACGCTGATCGGCCAGGCCTATAACGGCACGGTCACGCCCCTGGCGGCCGGCTTCTGCAGCGTGTCGGTCGCGGCCCTGCTGATGATCCTGGTCGCCGAGCGCGGACGACTGTTCCAGCCACACAATCCGCCGGTGTGAGGCGACAGCTCGGGATCAGTCCGCCCAGAGCTCGCGGCGCAACTCGTCCCAGCAGTTCTTGTCCGGCGCCACGAGCAGCCCGCCATCGATATGCGACGGCAGGTAAGGATCGCCGTCGATGCGCGCGGCATAGCCGCCGGCCTCCTGATGGATCAGCACGCCCGCAAGGTGATCCCACGGCATCAGCTTGTTGTAGACGACGAAATGCGCGTGGCCGCTCGCCAGCAGCCGGTATTCGTGCGCGGCGCAGCGGTAGCCGAACTGCGACAGCGCCTTGGTGTGGTTGCGCGCAAGCCGCGACCTGTCCGGCTCCTTGAGATACTGCCAGGACACGGCACCCGTCATCTTAGAGATCGGCGCCGGCTCGGCAACGCGCACCTTCTCCAGCGCGCCATGCGTATGGCGGATATGGCTGCCCGCGCCCCTGGCGCCGATCAGCCAGTCCTTGCCGACCGGATCGTGGACGATGCCGGCAACCGTCTCGCCTTCGACGACCACGCCCAGCATGACGCCGAACAGCGGCACGCCGGAGGCGAAATTGAAAGTGCCGTCGACCGGATCGATGACGAAGGCAAGTGCGGCGTCGCCGAGACCGGCGAGCAGGGTCGGATCGTCGGAGCAGGCCTCCTCGCCGACGATCATCGCCGAGGGATAGCGCTCGTGCAGCCTGGCGGTGATCAGCCTTTCGGCATTGACGTCTGCTTCGGTCACCAGATCGGCGGCCGAGGTCTTCTGGCGGACATCGCCCTCGGCCAGCCGGCGGAAGCGCGGCATGATTTCGGCCGTGGCTGCATCGGCGAGAAGGTCGGCCAGCCAGTCGATCGCGCAGTCGTCAAATGTCATCGGAAATGTCTTGCCCTGTGATGAGGCGCTGATCGAGCGCGGCGAAGTCGAACAGTTTTCGGTCGAGCAGGTGCGAGGGCCGCACATTGGTCATGGCGCGGATCATCGTGTCCTTGCGGCCGGGCATGTGCTTCTCGATGTCGTCGAGCATCGCCTTCATGGCATTGCGCTGCAGCCCTTCCTGGCTGCCGCAGAGGTCGCATGGAATGATCGGGAATTTCATCGCGCCGGCGAATTTCTCGAGATCGACCTCGGCGCAATAGGCGAGCGGGCGCAGCACCATGACGTCGCCCTCGTCGTTGATCAGCTTGGGCGGCATGGCGGCGAGACGACCGCCCTGGAACAGATTCATGAAGAAGGTCTCGAGGATATCCTCGCGGTGGTGGCCGAGCACCAGGGCGGCGCAGCCCTCCTCGCGCGCGATGCGGTAGAGATGGCCCCGCCTCAGCCGCGAGCAGAGCGAGCAATAGGTGCTGCCTTCGGGCAGCTTGTCGGTGACCACCGAATAGGTGTCCTGGTACTCGATGCGGTGCGCAATGCCGTTGGCGCTGAGATAATCCGGCAGGATGTGTTTCGGAAAATTCGGCTGACCCTGATCGAGGTTGCAGGCAAGCAGTTCCACCGGCAGCAGGCCACGCCATTTGAGGTCGAGCAGCAGGGCAAGCAGGCCGTAGGAATCCTTGCCGCCCGAGAGCGCCACCAGCCAGCGCTCGCCGGGCTTCACCATGGCGAAATCCTCGATCGCCTGGCGGGTGAGCCTCAAGAGCCGCTTGCGCAGCTTGTTGAACTCGACCGAGGTCGGCACGTCGCGAAACAGCGGATGAAAGCCGCCCTCTTCCTGGTCGGCGATCGGTTCGAGCGATTTGACGCCAAGTGATTTGGCATCTGGCAGCATGTTCATGGCGCGTATGCCCCACGTTCTTTCTTGTCGCCCGGATTAGCGGACCTGGCGGGCAAAGAAAAGGCCGCCTCGAGGGCGGCCTTCGATTGCCTGCCGATAGAATTTCCGATCAGCGCGAATAAAATTCGACGACCAGATTCGGTTCCATCTGGACGGCGAATGGCACGTCCGAAAGACCGGGAACGCGGCCGTAGGTCGCGGTCATCTTGTTGTGGTCGGCTTCGATATAGTCCGGCACATCGCGCTCGGCCAGACCGACCGATTCCAGGACGATGACGAGCTGCTTCGACTTCTCGCGCACCTCGATGACGTCGCCCGGCTTGCAGCGGTACGAGCCGATGTTGACCCGCTTACCGTTGACGTTGACGTGACCGTGGTTGACGAATTGACGGGCGGCGAAGATGGTCGGCACGAACTTGGCGCGATAGACGATCGCGTCGAGGCGTGACTCCAGCAGGCCGATCAGGTTCTCGGAGGTGTCGCCCTTGCGGCGGTTGGCCTCCTCATAGACCTTGCGGAACTGCTTTTCCGAAACGTCGCCATAGTAGCCCTTGAGCTTCTGCTTGGCGCGCAGCTGCAGGCCGAAGTCGGAAAGCTTGCCCTTGCGGCGCTGGCCGTGCTGGCCGGGGCCGTATTCACGCTTGTTGACCGGGGACTTCGGGCGGCCCCAGATGTTTTCGCCAAGACGGCGGTCGATCTTGTATTTCGCGGATTCGCGCTTGCTCATCGCATTCCCTTTCAAAACAATATACCCGGAGCCCCATGGCTCCGGGTGAAGGAAACGCGCCCTCCTCTGGCCTCCGTTTTCGAGACCTGACAGGGTTTTCCACGCAACGCTACGGAAAACCCACGGGACACGTCATTTTCGACAAGACTGCCAGCATGCCGGCGAGGTCTTGTCCATGTAAAAGAAACCACCGGGCGTCGCCACCCGGTGTTGGTGGGCCTGTTAAACAGAGATTTAACTGCTGTCAAGCTTGTGACTGGCGTGACGATCGGCAGCCCTATAACCATTCAGCGTTGCATGCGGTGCCGGCGGACGGCACCAGGGCGGGGTGCGATCGCTTTGGACATAGCTCGCCCTGACACTTGATGAAGGGACTGGAGCAGAGGAGTCCGAATTCCCATGAAGAAGTTCTTCCTTACCTTGACCGGGGCTGCGGTGCTGGCCGGGTCGATGGCGGTCATGACGCCGGAGCCGGCGATGGCAAGGCACTGGCACGGCCATAGGCAGGTCTGCCGCGTCGTGGTGCAGAAAAGGGTCGTATGGCGGCACGGCCACCGTCACGTCATCCGTGTCAAGGTGCGACGCTGCCGCTGGATCTGGTAGACCCGACCCCGACAGCCCAAGGCAAAGCCCGCGGTCTCGCCGCGGGCTTTTTCTTGTGAACTTTGTCAGCCCTCACGACTTCTTGTTGGGCAGGCTCTTGCGCTTGGTTTCGGCGAACTCCTCAAGTTGCTCTTCGCTCATCGATTCATACATGTCGCGCGAAGCGCCCTTGAGCTCGCTCTTCTTGATCTCGCCGCGCTTGGCCGCAAGTGCCGCGCCGGCGGCCTTTTGCTGAGCTTGCGATGTGGCAGGCATGGTGGTTCCTCCTGTGCTCGGAGGAGAAACGCGGCTTCAGCGCCGCAGTTCCAAGGCTGAAGCATGTCTCCCGAAAGTGGGAAACCGGTTTCGGGATAAAGACATGCGTAGATCAAAAACCCTGAAGCGCATGGAACGAATCTGAAAGATCGCGACGCGCTTTAGCCGCCGTCAAGCCGAAGCCCTGGATGAGCCTCCGCGTGGCGAAATCCACCTTGCCGGAGGTGAAGACGGCAATGTCGGGCTCGCTTTCGCCCAACGGCTCGCCACCGTGCTCGAGCAGCGACATGGCCCGCCGCGCGATGGCTTCCGCCGGATCGATCCAGTCGACCGGCCAGGGCGCCGTCTTGCGCATGCGGTTGGCGAGGAACGGATAATGCGTGCAGGCCAGCACGACGATGTCGGTGCGATTGCCGTCGCGCTCGATGAAACAGGGCGCGATCTCGGCGCGCACGGCCTCCTCGTCGACAAAGCCCTCGCGCATATAGATCTCGGCCAGTCCGGCCAGCCTGTCGCTGCCGACCAGGCGGACATGGCATTTTTGCGCCCATTTGCTGATCAGGTCGCGTGTGTATTGGCGCTTCACCGTGCCTGGCGTCGCCAGAACCGACACCAGGCCGGAACGCGTACGTTCGGCCGCCGGCTTGATCGCCGGCACGGTGCCGACAAAGGGATGGCCGGGGAATTTTTCGCGCAGCGCATCGATCACCAGGGTCGAGGCGGTGTTGCAAGCGATTACCGAAATCGCCGGCTGCAGGCGGTCGAGCAATTTGCCGAACAAAGCGAGGATGTGTTCCTTGAGCGCCGGCTCCTCCCACGCGCCGTAGGGGAATGCCGCGTCGTCGGCGACATAGACGAAGCGACGATCCGGCATCAGGACCCGCGCCTCGCGCAGCACGGTCAGCCCGCCGATGCCGGAATCGAACATCAGGATCGGGCGGTTGCTTGATCGATCGCTCATTGTCATCCGACCACAGGAAGAGGCTGGCCGCTGAATTGGCCAACGCCGCTTCTATCCTGAACGATCATGGTCTTGAAGTGGCAAATGCCAGCAGCTTTTGCGCAGTGCTCAGAGCCCGCGCTTGCCAAAACCGGCGGGCCGCGGCCGACCGAACGGCTGGGGCGCCGGCGCTGCACGCGTGGTTTGCGCGCGCGGTGCGGCCGGAGCGACGCTCGCTGCCGTCCTCTCGGCGCGCGCCGGTTCCGGCAACGAGCCTTCGAAATCGAAAACCTCGGTCAACTCGTTGATATTGCTGCCGGCGACGGGCTTCGCCCACAGGATGGTGCACCAGAGGCCGAATATGGCAAGGCCGAGCAGGTTCAGGCCTCCAGGCGCGCTCTCGGGATTGCCGAAATCGATGACCAGCAGCGCGCCCGCCTGCAGGAAGGCATAGATGCCGGAAAAGACGATATAGGACCACAGGATCCAGCCCGAAGCATCGGCGTCGCGGCTGCGGCGCCAGGCGACGTTGCCGCGCAATGCAACGAAGATGAGCGACACGACAAGCGCGGCGCCGGCCAGGCCTTGCCGCGACGGCCCAGGCATCGAATTGATCAGCCCCGCAAAGCCGACCGTTGCGGCAATGCAAAGGGCGATCGCCACCGCTTCCGCCATGAACAAGCCGAGCGAATAGAAGAAGAAGCGCAGCCGACCAATATTGGACGTGAACATTGCTACCCCCACCGTTTCAATAACGATGGGTCGAAACCGAATAATATTCGGTTACTTCGAACGCCTGGACCTTACGGATTTTAACTTTCTTTGTCCGCTGCACGCTTTCGTGCTGCCGGCATCCGCCTCGGATCGTCGCCCGGCGAGCCGTCGCCACGCGGCATTGCAGGAGAAAACCTGTCGAGCGACGAGATGATGCCACGCAACACCTTCAGCTCCGGTTCGGCGAACCCCGCCCGTGTCAGCACGGCGCGCAGATTGTCGACCATCTTCGGCTTCTTCTCTTCCGGACGGAAGTAGCCGCGCGCCTCGAGCGCGCCTTCAAGATAGGTGAACAGGCTATGCAGCTGCTCCTTGGTCGCCGGCACCAGCTCCGGCCCTGAGAAGTTGGTCGCGGTCTCCTCGGCAAGGCCCGACTTCATCCACTCATAGGATATCAGCAGCACGGCTTGCGCGATGTTGAGCGAGGAGAAGCCCGGATCGACCGGAAAGGTGACGATCTCATCGGCGAGGCCGACCTCGTCATTGTAGAGACCGAAGCGTTCGCGACCGAACAGGATACCGGTGCGCAGTCCGGCCTGCTCGCGCGCCCGAAGCGCCCTGCCCGCTTCCACCGGACCGCGCACCGGCTTGAAGCCGTCGCGCTCGCGCGCCGTGGTGGCGAAGACGAAGTTGAGGTCGGCGACCGCCGAGGCCAGATCGTCGAAGACTTTCGTGGCATCGATGACATGGTCGGCGCGGCTGGCGGCCGCGCGCGCCTTCTCGCTCGGCCAGCCGTCACGCGGATTGACCAGGCGCAGCTCCGACAGGCCGAAATTCGCCATGGCGCGCGCGACCATGCCGATATTCTCGCCGAGCTGCGGCTCGACGAGGATGATCGCCGGTCCGGCGGTCTTGGCGGGGACGTTTGCGGCTGGCATGGCTCTCCGTAACCAGTGTTTGCGGCGTTTCAGCGTCCCCTGCCACATCCGGTTCGGAAAATGAAGCATTCACGACGGCGGCACTCGTCCATAGTGGTATGGATCGCGGTTTGCGCGCTCAAAAAGGCTTTGATATACGCTCCGCAACCCCGGCCGAAGCCATGCGGGCAAGGCCGTTCAGATCCCCAGCAACGAGGCATTCTTTCCATGGCGAAGATCAAGGTGGCGAACCCGGTCGTCGAGCTCGACGGCGACGAGATGACCCGCATCATCTGGCAGTTCATCAAGGACAAGCTGATCCACCCCTATCTCGACCTCAAGCTGGACTATTTCGATCTCGGCATCGAGAACCGCGACGCCACCAACGACCAGGTGACGATCGACTCGGCCAACGCGATCAAGAAATACGGCGTCGGCGTCAAGTGCGCGACGATCACGCCCGACGAGGCTCGCGTCGAGGAATTCAAGCTGAAGAAGATGTGGAAGTCGCCCAACGGCACCATCCGCAACATCCTCGGCGGCACCATCTTCCGCGAGCCGATCATCATGAAGAACGTGCCGCGCCTGGTGCCGGGCTGGACCAAGCCGATCGTCGTCGGCCGTCACGCCTTCGGCGACCAGTACCGCGCCACCGACTTCCGCTATCCCGGCAAGGGCAAGCTGACGATCAAGTTCGTCGGCGAGGACGGCACGGTGATCGAGCATGACGTGTTCGACGCGCCTGGCGCCGGCGTCGCGATGGCCATGTACAATCTCGACGAATCGATCCGCGAATTCGCCCGCGCCTCGCTGAACTACGGCCTGCTGCGCAACTTCCCGGTCTATCTGTCGACCAAGAACACCATCCTCAAGGCCTATGACGGCCGCTTCAAGGATATCTTCCAGGAGGTCTACGAGAAGGAATTCGAGGCTGAGTTCAAGGCGAGAAAACTCTGGTACGAGCATCGCCTGATCGACGACATGGTGGCTTCCAGCCTGAAATGGTCCGGCGGCTATGTCTGGGCCTGCAAGAACTATGATGGCGACGTTCAGTCCGACACGGTGGCTCAAGGGTTCGGCTCGCTCGGCCTGATGACCTCGGTGCTGATGACGCCGGACGGCAAGACGGTGGAAGCGGAAGCCGCGCACGGCACCGTCACGCGCCACTACCGCCAGCACCAGAAGGGCGAGGAGACCTCGACCAATTCGATCGCCTCGATCTTCGCCTGGACGCGCGGCCTCGCCCACCGCGCCAAGCTCGACGACAATGCCGAATTGAAGCGCTTCGCCGAGACGCTGGAGAAGGTCTGCATCCAGACCGTCGAGGCCGGCTTCATGACCAAGGACCTGTCGCTGCTGATCGGCCCGGACCAGCCCTGGCTGTCGACCACCGGCTTCCTCGACAAGATCGACGAGAACCTGCAGAAAGCGATGGGGTGAGGAGCGGTGTGCGAAGCGCATGAAAGGTCCCGAAATGGGCTTTTCAAGCGACGAGCGCCCGCAGCCATAGCGGAGGGCCGGGCCCGATGACCAAGCCGATCCTCTACGGCGCCGACTACAGTGTCTATGTCCGCATCGCGCGGATGACGCTGGAGGAAAAGGGCGTCGACTACGAGCTCGTCCCTCTCGACATCTTTGCGGCCGAAGGCATTCCCGCCTGGTTTCTCGAACACCACCCGTTCGGCCGCATCCCGGCCTTCGAGCATGACGGCTTTCGGCTGTTCGAGACCGGCGCCATCGCGCGCTACGTCGACGAAGCCCTTGATGGGCCCGCACTGCAACCTGCGGATCCGCGCGTTCGTGCGAGGATGGGCCAGATCGTCGGCATGCTCGATGCCTATGGCTATCGGGCCATGGTCTGGGACGTCGCTGTGGAGCGGCTCGAGAAGGCGCCCGCCGACGAGGAACTGATTGCCGCCGGCCTCCGCCAGGCAGAGACTGTGCTGAAAGTTCTCACGTCGCTGAAGGCAAAAGGCCCATGGCTGCTGGGCGAGCAGCTCACGCTGGCCGACCTGCACACGGCACCGGTCATCGCGTATTTCCTCAAGGTCGCCGAAGGACGCGACATGCTGGCGCGTTTCGCGGACATCGAGAGCTGGTATTCGCGCATCGCTGCGCGTCCGAGCTTTGCCCGGACGGAGAAGGTTGGCTGAAGCAAGCGCGTCCGATCTGCGGCAGTTCAGGCCGGGTTCTATGGCCAAAATCCTGTCTCCGGCCGGGTCACCATCAGCCAGAGAATGGCAAGCACCGCGCCGAAGGCCGGAAAACCGCAGGCGAACCAGATGCGGAAGAGGCGCCTCTCCTCCTCGGGCAGAGGGGCATTTTCCAACACGGCTTGCCGTGCCAGATCGCGCATGCGCAGCTGGATCCAGACGACCGGCAGCCAGAAGGCGCCGGCAACGGCATAGAGCAGCAGCGAAAGCACGATCCAGCCTTGACCGAGCGGCCATCCCATATCGCGCGCCAGCAACGCGCCGGTGATTGGCTGCACCACGACAGCGGTTGCCGTGAAGATGGCGTCGGCGATCACGACCGTGCCGGCGACATGAGCGACGATCTCGGGCTTGCCGGTCCGCTGCGCCATCAGCATGAAGAACGCTATGCCGGCACCGGTGCCGAACAGCACGGTGGCGCCGATAATGTGCAGCCAGCGCAAAATGTCGACCCAGATGCTCATCGCTCTTCCAAAATCGCCAGAGCCACAAGAACGAGGCAAAGCGTCGGCACGGCCTTCACGATGGCTCCGAGAGGATCAAGCCAGAGATCGGGAGCAAGCGCCGCCGCTGCGGCAAGGTAGAGCAAGGTGATGGCAATCATCGCCATCAGCGCCGATCGTGCGAAGGGTCGAACGACAACCGCTGCACCGACAACGATGTCGGCCACACTTCCGGCCAGAACCATCCCGAGCGCGAGGCCGTCCGGTAGGCCACGCGAGGTTAGAATGTCTGCGGCCACATTGTGCCGGACAAGCCCGACAATGCCCGAAACCAGCCAGAACGCGGACAAGACGGCATACACGACCGGCTTCAGCAGCCAAAGGCGTGCGAACCACCGCTCCTGAACATGCGCCGGCACAGCCGCCAGCGTTGCCTCCAAAGGTCGCGGCGAGCGGCCAGCGATTTCGGTCCAGGGTTTCGGGTTGCCGGTAACGCCCTTCTCGAGCGCGGCAAGCGCAGCACTGCGCAAGGGAGATCGCCACCCGAGAAGGCCGAGCCCATCCGCGACCATGCCGGCGAGCCGGCCGACAATCGCCGGGACCGCCACGACCGGCGCCTTGGATAAGCCGAGCCAGGCCCGAAATTCGAGCAGGACGGCGCCGAGAGGCCTGGCCCGTTCCTCGACGAGATCGATGACCTGCCCTTGCGCCAGAGATCCGCCGACGGCCCGCGATACCGCCTCGGCGACCTCCGTGATCGATACCGTTTGGATCGGTCGGTCCGCGAGCACGGCCGGCACGAAGCATGGAAACGCGGCCAGCGCGCGCAGCAAAGCCGTTCCGCCATAGGCGGCGGGCGCGACGACAAGGCCGGGCCGCAGTATCGTCCAATCCAGGGAGGATGACGCGACGGCGCGGTCACCTTCGGCCTTGGTCCGAAAGAACGCATCGTCGGAACCGAGGTCGGCGCCGATCGCCGAAATCTGCACCAGTCGGCGCACACCGGCCTGTTCGCAAGCAGTTACGAGGGCGGCGACCGACCGCCGGTGGATGGCGTCCAGATGGTCGCGCGGGCCGTCCTGCAAGGCGCCGGCGGCATTCACGATGGCTTCCACGCCGGCAAGCAAGGGTGCCCAGTCCGCCGCCGCGAGCAGCCGCGACATGTCGGCCGCGATCCACTCTACGCACGGCTTGCGCCGCCGCGCATCGCTGACATCACGACCGAGCCCGACAAGGTCTTGTCCGTCCTCGATCAAACGTCCAAGGACGGCTTCTCCGATAAGTCCGTAGCCGCCAAGGACGAGGACTTTCATCCGCTGGCTCAGGCGGCTTCGAGGGCCGCCCTCACCGCCGCGATGGCGTCGTTGGCCTTGGAGGCGTCGGGGCCGCCGGCTTGCGCCATGTCGGGGCGCCCGCCGCCGCCCTGCCCGCCGAGCGCGGCGGAAGCGACGCGCACCAGATCGATAGCGCTGAACCGGTTGGTCAGGTCTTCGGTGACGCCAACCACGACGCTCGCCTTGTTGTCCTCGCCGGCGCCGACAAAGACGACCACGCCGGAACCAAGCGTCTTCTTGCCGGCATCCGCGAGCGGCTTCAGGTCCTTCGGCGCCACGCCGCTGACCGCCTTGCCGAGGAAGCCGACGCCGGCGACGGTTTCGTTGGTGGGCGGGGCATCGGATACGGCCGTGCCGGCGCCAAGCGCCAGCTTCTTGCGCGCCTCGGAGAGATCCTTCTCGAGCTTCCTGCGCTCCTCGAGCAACGTCTCGACGCGGGCCGGGACATCGGCCGGCGAAATCTTCAAGGTCGCCGCCGCTGCCTTCAGGCGCTTGTCCTGCTCGTCGAGATGCTTGCGCGCCGCCTCGCCGGTCAGCGCCTCGATGCGGCGCACGCCGGCCGCCACCGCGCTGTCCGACAGGATGCGCACCAGCCCGATATCGCCGGTCGACCTGACATGCGTGCCGCCGCAGAGCTCGACCGAGTAGGGACGGTTGGCCTTGGCGCCATGCAAGCCCGTACCCATCGACACCACACGCACCTCATCGCCGTATTTCTCGCCGAACAGCGCCATGGCGCCCTCGGCGATCGCATCGTCGACCGACATCAGGCGCGTCGTCACCGGGCTGTTCTGCACGACGATCTCGTTCGCCATGCGCTCGACGTCCTCGAGCTCGTCCGACGAGATCGGCTTGTTGTGCGAGATGTCGAAGCGGAGCCGATCCGGCGCGACCAGCGAGCCCTTTTGCGCCACATGGGTGCCCAGCACCTCGCGCAGCGCCTCGTGGATGAGATGCGTCGCGGAATGGTTGGCACGCAGCTTCGAACGCCGCGCATGGTCGACCTTGAGCTCCACGGTGGCACCCAGCTTGACCGTGCCGCTGGCCACCTTGCCGAAATGCACGAACAGCCCGTCTGCCTTCTTCTGAGTGTCGGAGATCTCTATCGAGAAGCCGTCACCTGAGATAACGCCGGTATCGCCCATCTGGCCGCCGGATTCGCCATAGAACGGCGTCTGGTTGACGACCACGGCAATCGCGTCGCCTTTGCTTGCGCTGTCGACGGTCTTGCCGTCCTTGACCAGCGCCTGGATGAGGCCTTCCGCTTGCTCGGTCTCGTAGCCGAGGAATTCGGTCGCGCCGTTCTTTTCACGCACGGGAAACCAGACCGTCTCGGTCGCCGCTTCACCGGAACCCGCCCAATGCGCGCGCGCCTCCGCCCTCTGCCGCTCCATCGCATCGGTGAAGCCGGCCAGATCGACGGAGATGTTGCGCTGACGCAGCGCATCCTGTGTCAGGTCGAGCGGAAAGCCGTAGGTGTCGTAAAGCTTGAAGGCGGTCTCGCCGTCCAGCATGTCGCCGGCGCCGAGTGTCTCCGTCGCGTCCGCCAGCAGGCCGAGTCCGCGCACCAGCGTCTTGCGAAACCTGGTCTCCTCGAGCTTCAGCGTCTCGGTGATCAGCGCCTCGCCGCGGCTGAGCTCGGGATAGGCCTGGCCCATCTCGCGCACCAGCGCCGGCACCAGCTGCCACATCAAAGGCTCCTTGGCGCCAAGCAGCTGCGCGTGGCGCATGGCGCGGCGCATGATGCGGCGCAGCACATAGCCGCGGCCTTCGTTGGACGGCAGCACGCCGTCGGCCACCAGGAAGGAGGTCGAGCGCAGGTGGTCCGCGATCACGCGGTACGATGCCAAATTTTCCTCGGTCGGCCCGTGGCCGAGCGCCGAGGACGCCGCGTCGATCAGATGCTTGAACAGGTCGGTCTCGAAGACGCTCTCCACCCCTTGCAGGATGGATGCCATGCGCTCCAGGCCCATGCCGGTGTCGATCGACGGGCGCGGCAGATCGATGCGCTCGTCCTTCGTCACCTGCTCATACTGCATGAACACCAGGTTCCAGAATTCCAGGAACCGGTCGCCGTCCTCTTCCGGACTGCCGGGCGGACCGCCCCAGATGTGCTCGCCGCGGTCGATGAAAATTTCCGAGCACGGGCCGCAGGGTCCGGTGTCGCCCATCGCCCAGAAATTGTCCGAGGTCGGGATGCGGATGATGCGATGGTCCGAGAAGCCGGCGATCTTCTTCCAGTAGCCGGCTGCCTCGTCGTCGGTGTGATAGACGGTGACCAGGAGCTTGTCCTTCGGCAGACCGAAATCCTTGGTGATCAGGTTCCACGCGAGCTCGATCGCTCGCTCCTTGAAGTAATCGCCGAACGAGAAATTGCCCAGCATCTCGAAGAAGGTGAGATGGCGCGCGGTGTAGCCGACATTGTCGAGGTCGTTGTGCTTGCCGCCGGCGCGCACGCTCTTCTGCGCCGTCGAGGCGCGCGAGTAAGGCCGCTTCTCCAGGCCGGTGAAGACATTCTTGAACTGCACCATGCCGGCGTTGGTGAACATCAGCGTCGGATCGTTGCGCGGCACCAGCGGGCTGGAGGCGACGATCTCGTGACCCTCCTTGCGGAAGTAGTCGAGGAATGTCGACCGGATGTCGTTCACGCCACTCATGGATGCTGCCTTTTCGTAGGAACCGCCGGCATGGCCGGCGGCAGATGGGCTTTCGTGTTTCAGAAGATAGATTGGCCTTTTAGCCGTAGCTCTTGAGCCTGTCCAGAAACACGGAACTGGGCCAATTCACGAGCTGTCCGTGCATGCATACCGGCTCTGAAACGCAAACCGCCGGCACAAGGCCGGCGGTTCGGGACGCAATACCAAAGAACTCGATTACATAAGCACAACTTAATACATTTCGATTGTGGCACCTACATGGCGCCGGCTTCGTCCTCGAAGCCGTCATCGCCGCCTTCGGAGCCGCCATTCTCGAGGAATTTCTCGGCGATAAGCCCGGCATTCTGCCTCAGCGCCAGTTCGATCTCGCGCGCCGTGTCCGGATTGTCGCGCAGGAACAGCTTGGCGTTCTCACGGCCTTGGCCGAGACGCTGCGAATTGTAGGAGAACCAGGCGCCCGACTTCTCGACCACGCCGGCCTTGACTCCGAGATCGATCAGCTCACCGGTCTTCGATACGCCCTCGCCATACATGATGTCGAACTCGACCACCTTGAAGGGCGGCGCCAGCTTGTTCTTCACCACCTTGACGCGGGTCTGGTTGCCGACCACCTCGTCGCGGTCCTTGACCGAACCGATGCGGCGAATGTCGAGGCGCACCGAGGCGTAGAATTTCAGCGCGTTGCCGCCGGTGGTGGTTTCCGGCGAGCCGAACATGACGCCGATCTTCATGCGGATCTGGTTGATGAAGATGACCATGGTGTTGGAGCGCGAGATCGAGGCGGTGAGCTTGCGCAGCGCCTGGCTCATCAAGCGGGCCTGCAGGCCGGGCAGCGCATCGCCCATCTCGCCTTCGATTTCGGCGCGCGGCGTCAGTGCCGCGACCGAATCGACCACCAGCACGTCGATGGCGCCGGAACGCACCAGCGTGTCGCAGATCTCCAGCGCCTGCTCGCCGGTGTCGGGCTGGGAGATCAGGAGGTTTTCGAGATCGACGCCGAGCTTGCGGGCATAGACCGGATCGAGCGCGTGCTCGGCATCGACGAAGGCGCAGATGCCGCCCTTCTTCTGGGCCTCCGCAACGGTATGCAGCGCCAGCGTCGTCTTGCCCGAGCTTTCCGGCCCGTAGATTTCGATGATACGGCCGCGCGGCAGGCCGCCGACGCCGAGCGCGATGTCGAGGCCGAGCGATCCCGTCGGCACGGTTTCGATCTCGACGACCTGCTCGTTGGCGCCGAGCCGCATGATCGAGCCCTTGCCGAAAGCGCGCTCGATTTGCGACAACGCCGCATCCAGAGCCTTTGATTTGTCCACTGCCTTATCCTCTACAAGCCGCAAAGTATTCTGAGCCATGATACATCACCCCTTGGTCGTCAATGAAGGCCGGACAATCCGTGATCCCTGCTGTTTTGTACCTTTTTTGTTCTCATTTGGCAAGGGGCAGCAAATGACTGAAAAACAATCGATATCTGGATTTGTTCTTTTTTTGTCTCACTAGAGCTAGGGCGCGCCAGCGCCGCTGACCCAAAGACACTTCGACATCCGGCCGGCCCGAATCGCGTCACCGATTGCGGGGCGATGCGCGGAAACCTAGTGTGCGCACGCGAACAATCAACGAAGGTCACCTCCGCGGCATGCCGACATCCCCGAAAATTCTGGCGCTTGGCGGCGCCCATATCGACAGGCGCGGCCAGGTGTCGGGGATTTACGTGCCCGCCGCCTCCAACCCCGGCATCATGCGCGAGGATGTCGGCGGCGGCGTCTTCAACGCGCTGCGCAGCGTGGTGAAGCGCGGCGTGTCGGCGTCGCTGCTTTCGGTACGCGGCGGCGACGCGGCGGCCGAGACGGTCGCAGCGGCGATCGCAGGGGCCGGCATCACCGATCTTTCGGTGGTGTTCCTCGACCGCACGACGCCGAGCTACACGGCGTTGATCGACAGCGAGGGCGAGCTGATCGTCGGCTTTGCCGATATGGGCCTCTACGATCTCGCCTTCCCGAAGCAGATCCGCCGCGCCAAGGTGCGCGAGGCGATCGCCGAGGCCGACGCGATCCTCTGCGACGCGAACCTGCCGACAGCCGCGCTCGAACGTCTGTTTGCACAGGCAGGCGACAGGCCGGTCTTCGCCATCGCCATCTCGCCGGCCAAGGTCGTGCGGTTGGCGCCGCTGCTCGGCGATCTGTCGCTGCTGTTCATGAACCGCCGCGAGGCGGCGGCGCTTTGCGGCGCCGACATGTCCAGCCCGGATCTCGTCGAGGCGCTCAGGCGACAGGGGCTGACGGCGGGCGTGATCACGGCCGGCAGCGCTCCGGTGCTGGGCTTCGACGGGTCCGGTGCCTTTGCCATCGACCCGCCCGCGCCGCGACGGGTCGCCGACGTCACCGGCGCCGGCGACGCCCTGACCGGCGCCACCGTTGCCGCGCTGCTGCGCGGCCTGCCTTTGCGGATAGCGCTGCGCGAAGGCATTGCCGCGGCGATTCTGGCCATCGAGAGCGCCGAGGCGGTGCCGTCCTTCACGACCGCCGGTTTCGGCCAAGCGCTTGCCCTTGTGCCGGAGGCACGGGAGGTGGCATAGGGCCACCGGATCATCTTGCGCAGATCATCTTGCCCAGATCATCTTGCGAAGCGTTTGGCGCTTCGATCGGAGAACAGACATGACACCCGAAACCGCCCGCCCCTTCATCGACATCCACCCGCCGGTGGCGGAGGCGCTTGCCGCCGGGCGGCCGGTGGTGGCGCTAGAAAGCACCATCATCACCCACGGCATGCCCTATCCCGACAATGGCGCGATGGCCGCCAAGGTCGAGCAGATCATCGCCGATGGCGGCGCGGTGCCGGCGACGATCGCCGTGGTCGACGGCCGCATCAAGATCGGCCTGTCCGACGGCGAGCGCGAATCGCTCGCCATGACCGGCGACGCCATGAAGCTGTCGCGCGCCGATCTCGGCTTTGCCGTCGCTCAAAAGCGCACCGGCGGCACCACGGTGGCGGCCACCATGATCGCGGCACATATGGCGGGCATAAAAGTCTTCGCCACCGGCGGCATTGGCGGCGTCCACAAGGGCGCGGAAAAGAGCTTTGACATCTCGGCCGACCTCGACGAGTTGGCGCGCACGCCGGTCATCGTCGTCTCGGCCGGCGCCAAGGCTATCCTCGACATCGAGAAGACGCTGGAGGTGCTGGAGACGCGCGGCGTGCCGGTCATCGGCCATGGTTGCGAAACCATGCCCGCCTTCTGGTCGAGGCAGTCGCCGTTTCGTGCCCCGCTGACGCTGCATGGGCCTGAGGACATCGCGCATTTGTACCATACGCGCCAGGCGCTGGGCCTCGGCGGCGGCATGCTGGTCGCCAATCCGGTGCCGCAGAACGACGAAATCCCGGCCGCCGAGATGGACGGCTATATCCAGGCCGCGCAGAAGGCGGCCGAAGCGCAGAGCGTCACCGGCAAGGCGGTGACGCCCTTCCTGCTGGCGAAGATCCTGGAACTGACCGGCGGCCGCAGCCTCAAGACCAACATCGCGCTGGTCGAGAACAATGCGCGGCTGGCGGCGGAGATCGCCAAGGCGTTGTAGCGCCGTCAGCGAAGCTGCTGATCTCCCCCCTTGCGGGGGAGATGTCCGGCAGGACAGAGGGGGTGCTGTCCCTCGACGTTTCAAGGTCGCCACAACGCGCCCTTAAAAAGTCACTTCCCAGCCCGCCTTCCAGCCTCATAAGCCCGCCGCGCCCACACCGCCATTTCGTCGGGATCGTCGAAGGCGCTGTCAGGCACGCTCCAATAGGGCATCGCCACCTCCTTGCCGTGGCGCGAGCCGATATAGGTCCATTGGCTGCAGCCCGCGGCTTCGAAATCGGGAATGCTCTCCTCGTCGGCCTTCAGCATCAGCTCGCCGCGCACGACGACGGCGACGATAACGCCGTCGCAATAGATGCCTTTGCCGCCGAACAGCTTGCGGATGCTGATCGGGCCAAGGCTTTCCAACAATTCCCGAAGGCGCTCATCGTCCATGCCGCAATCATCGCATCCGGAATGGGCCTTGTCATCGCCGCAACCAAAGGCATGCTGACAGGTTGAGACCTGGAAATGGAGTTCCCGCCATGCCCGTCCTGCTCAAAGGCTCCTGCCGCTGCGGCGCCGTCAGCTTCGAGGTGGAAAGCCACACGCCCGTCCCGTTCATGCTCTGCTACTGCTCGATCTGCCGCAAGCAGCAGGGCGGCGGCGGCTTTGCGATCAACCTCGGCGCCGACTACGAGACCATGAACATCCGGGGCAAGCGCAACCTCGGCGTCTACCGCGCCGAGATCGAGGACGACGAGCACCCGCATTGCGAGGTCTCCACCGGTGAGCGCAATTTCTGCAGGAAATGCGGCGCCGCGCTCTGGCTCTACGATCCGACCTGGCCGGACCTCGTCCATCCCTTCGCCTCGGCGGTCGACAGCGACCTGCCGAAGCCGCCGGAAAAGGTCCATCTGATGCTGAAATACAAGGCGAACTGGGTCGAGCCGGTGATCGGCAGACAAGACAAGGTGTTCGACGTCTATCCCGAGGAATCGATCGCCGACTGGCACAAGCGGACTGGGATGTGGGTTGATTAACGCCTAAATCTAAGAGCGGTGGCTTAGAGCAACCCAGCGCTCGATCTGCGTCACGTCCACCCCCTCGCGCTGCGCGACGACCAAGGGGTGGTCTGCATCATGCAGAAAAACCTTGGGCCGCAGATTGCCAGGCTGAAACACAACATTGGCATGCAGGTACATCGAGCTTGGATACTCAGGAATGTCGTGCATCAAATAACCGAAGCAGAGCTCGTCCTCATATTGGCCGCTATCATATCCACCTCGATAGACATTCCAGCTTTTTTCCGAGACTGACATCCAAACACCGAAACAGAACTCCTCGGATAACTGAGGCACGGGCAAAGGCAGCAGACAACGAATGAACCGGTCTGTTTGCCCTGTGGCGTAGGTCACCACGCAAAAATCATCATTCTTGCGGAAGTTCGACCGAGCCACTTCGTCAAGCGCGTCCGGATTCACCGGCGCGTCAAAGGCCATATCGGTGGGAAGCCCGGTAAACTCCCGGTCACAGCAGGCACATCGCCAACGATATGCCTCGGCGCTCACTTAAGCAGCGCTTGAAGCGCGCGCCTCGGCCAGGGCCTTGAGGTCAGCCGGCTTCAGCTCGACGGATTCGCCGCAGCCGCAGGCTGAGCTCTGGTTCGGGTTCTTGAAGGTGAAGCCGGTGCGCAGCGCCGTCTGCTCGAAATCCATCTCGGTGCCGAGCAGGAAGAGCGCGGCTTCCGGCGCGACATAGACATGCGCGCCATCGCGCTCGATATGGTCGTCCTTGGGGTTCGGCTCGGTCACGAGATCTATAGTGTATTCCATGCCGGCGCAGCCGCCCTTCTTGATGCCGAGGCGGATGCCGTTGGCATTCTCCCGCGTGGCGACGATCTCGCGCACGCGGTCGGCGGCCTTGTCGGTCATCGTGATGACGGCGAAGCGTCCCATGTTATTCTCCACGTTCGCGCGGGTTCAAGGCCCACGGAATGAGTCTGCCCTTAAGATGGTGAAGTTTCACCTTTGCTGCAAGCCAACCAATCTCTGTCGGGTCGTTGGTCAATACCATCCCACCGCGACCTGCGCCTCTTCCGACATGCGGTCGGGCGTCCATGGCGGGTCGAAAACCATGTTGACCTCGACCCCCGAGATGCCCTCGACGGCGCCGACGGCGTTCTCGACCCAGCCCGGCATCTCGCCGGCGACCGGGCAGCCCGGCGCGGTCAGCGTCATGTCGATCTTGACCGAGCGGTCGTCCTCGATGTCGATCCTGTAGACCAGGCCGAGCTCGTAGATATCGGCCGGGATTTCCGGATCGTAGACCGTCTTCAGCGCCGACACGATATCGTCGGTCAGCCGCGCCAGTTCCTCGGCGGGAATAGCCGAGGCCGACACGATACCGTTGCCGGCCGTTTCCGGTGCGGTCTCTGCGGTGGTGCTTACATCGTCCATGGTCGTCACCCGAAGAATTTCCGCGCCTTTTCCAGCGCATCGGCCAAAGCGTCCACTTCGGCCCTGGTGTTGTACATGCCGAACGATGCCCTGCATGTGGAGGTCACGCCGAAGCGTTTCAACAGCGGCTGGGCGCAATGGGTGCCGGCGCGGACCGCGACGCCCTGCCGGTCGATCACCATCGACACATCATGGGCATGGATGCCCTGCAGTTCGAACGAGATGATGGCGCCCTTGCCGGGCGCGTCGCCGAAGATGCGCAGCGAATTGATGGCGCGCAGCCGCTCATGCGCGTAATTCTTGAGGTCCGCCTCGTGTGCTGCGATGCGCTCGCGGCCGACCTTCTCCATATATTCCAGCGCCGCGCCCAGGCCGATCGCCTGCACGATCGGCGGCGTGCCGGCCTCGAAACGGTGCGGCGGCTCGTTATAGGTGACGATGTCCTGCGTCACTTCCTCGATCATCTCGCCGCCGCCCATGAAGGGCCGCATCTCTTCCAGCCTATGCTTCTTGCCGTAGAGCACGCCGACGCCCGACGGGCCGTAGACCTTGTGGCCGGTGAAGACGAAGAAATCGCAGTCGAGATCCTGCACGTCTACGGCCATGTGCACGGCGCTCTGGCTGCCGTCGACGAGAACGGGAATTCCACGCGCATGCGCGATGCGCACGATCTCCTTGATCGGCGTCACCGTGCCCAGCGCGTTGGACATGTGAGTGATGGCGACGAGCTTGGTGCGGTCGGTCAGCCGCTTCTCGAATTCCTCGATATGGAAGGCGCCGAGGTCGTCGACCGGCACCCAGACGAGCTTGGCGCCCTGCCGCTCGCGGATGAAATGCCAGGGCACGATGTTGGAATGGTGCTCCATGATCGAGAGCACGATCTCGTCGCCTTCGCCGATCCTGGGCATGCCCCAACCATAGGCGACCGTGTTGATTGCCGATGTCGTGTTGGAGGTGAAGACGATGTTGTCTGTGCTCGGCGCGTTGAGGAAGCGGCGCACCGTTTCCCGAGCTTTCTCATAGGCATCGGTCGCGGCGTTCGACAAAAAATGCAGGCCGCGATGGACGTTGGCGTATTCCTGTGAATAGGCATGCTGGATGGTGTCGAGCACCACCTGCGGCTTCTGCGCCGAGGCGCCATTGTCGAGATAGACCAGCGGCTTGCCATAGACCTGGCGCGACAGGATCGGAAAATCGCGGCGGATCGCCTCGACATCATAGGGAGCGGTTTCGATCTTCTGGTCCATTACAAGCTCTTCCGAGGCTTCGCCTCACTCCGTCCAGCACCCTCATTCGTCTTGGCGCTCCGCGCCAATCCACCTTCTCCCACAAGGGGAGAAGGGAAGTGCTACCCGTGCGTCAGGAACCAGCCGTCGAGCCGCGCTTCGAGCGCGTCTACCAGCGCCTCGTCGTCCAGTTCCTCGATCACTTCGGCCACGAAAGCCTTCACCAGCAGGCCCCGCGCCGTCTTCTCGTCGATGCCGCGCGCCATCAGATAGAACAGATGGTTGTGGTCGATCTCGGTGACCGTCGCGCCGTGGCCGCAGAC
The DNA here is from genome assembly GCF_029674625.1 of Mesorhizobium sp. WSM4906. NCBI lineage: Bacteria > Pseudomonadati > Pseudomonadota > Alphaproteobacteria > Hyphomicrobiales > Phyllobacteriaceae > Mesorhizobium > Mesorhizobium sp. WSM4906. The sequence continues at coordinate 4,042,300 of NZ_CP121355.1, read as the reverse complement.
GACATCGTCGGCGAAAATCTCCAGCTCCGGCTTGGTCGAGAACTCGCCGTCGTCCGACAGAAGCAGCGTGTTGCAGGCCATCTTGGCGTTGGTCTTCTGCGCATATTGGTGCACGTTGATGCGGCCCTGGAAGACGCCGCGCGCCCTGCCGGTCACCACGTTGCGCATCACTTCCGTCGAGCTCGTGTGCGGCACGGCATGGTCGAGCACCATCGTGGTGTCGGTATGCGTGTCGCCGGCCAGAAGGTTGATGCCGCGCAGCTTGAAATCCGCGCCTTCACCCGTGGTCCTGACCACGACTTCCTGGCGCACGAGCTTGCCGCCCGCGTTCATGACGAACAGCGTCAGCTTCGCATCCTTGCCGATATGCGCCTTGAACTGGGCGAGATGCGTGGCCGTATCCGGCTGCTCCTGCACGATCAGCCAGGTCACTTCGGAGCCATCGCCGACCACGAGCTGGCTGACCGAGCTGATGAGCGCGCCGCCGTTTTCGTCCGCCTCGCCCGCCTGGCGCTCGACGATGATCGCCTTGGCGCCGGCGCCGACGCGCGTCAGCAGCCGCACATGCGCCTGGCCACCGGACTGCAGGTTCTGCAGCTCGATCGGCTTTTCCAGCACCGTGCCGTCGGCGATGTCGACGAAATAGCCGTCGGCGACGAAGGCGGTATTCAGCGCGCCGATCGCGTCATCGGCGCCATAGGGATCGAGCCCAGGCGCGACACTGCCGTCGGTGAGTTTTTCCGACAGGCGCTGCATCATGACGCCCTCGATCTCGGGCAGCTTGCCGGTGGAGACGCCGTTCAGCACCGGCAGCACCGCGGCGCCGTCGAGAACCGGCTCGAGTGCCTTCGCGATCGTCTCGGCCTCGAAAACCGGCACCGAGGTCAGCAGCCGGCGCAGGTCCGTATAGTGCCAGGATTCGATGCGCCGCGTCGGCAGGCCGTGCTTGATGGCTTCGATCGCGTCGTCGCGCTTCGTCATCACCGCGCCGTCGCCAGGCAGCAGCGAAAGCCGCTCGCCGAAGGCATCGATCAGCGCCGTCTCGGCCAGTGTCCGCTGGGGCTGTGCGTGCATGTTCATTGCTCTCGCCTCACTCGGCCCCATCTCACGCGGCTTGCCCGATCACGCCGGCATAGCCGTTGGTTTCGAGATCGAGCGCCAGCGACTTGTCGCCCGACTTGATGACCTGGCCCTTGTAGAGCACGTGCACGCTATCCGGCACGATGTGCTCGAGCAGGCGCTGGTAGTGCGTGATGACGACGATTGCCCGCTCCGGCGAGCGCAGCGCATTGACCCCGTCGGCGACGATCTTGAGCGCGTCGATGTCCAGGCCGGAATCGGTCTCGTCGAGCACACAGAGCTTCGGTTCCAAAAGCTTCATCTGCAGGATCTCGGCGCGCTTCTTCTCGCCGCCCGAGAAGCCGACATTGAGCGGCCGCTTCAGCATGTTCATGTCCATGTTGAGCGAGGCGGCGGCGTCCTTCACGCGCTTCAGGAACTCCGGCACCTTCAGCGGTTCCTCGCCGCGCGCCTTGCGCTGCTCGTTCATCGCCACCTTCAGGAATTCCATGGTCGCCACGCCCGGTATCTCCATCGGATACTGGAAGGCGAGGAAGACGCCGGCGGTGGCGCGCTCGGCCGGATCCATTTCGAGGATCGACTGGCCGTTGTAGAGAATGTCGCCTTCGGTGACCTCATAGTCCTCGCGGCCGGCAAGTATGTAGGACAGCGTCGACTTGCCCGAACCGTTCGGGCCCATGATGGCGGCGACCTCGCCGGCTTTCACCGAGAGATTCAACCCACGGATGATCTCGGTGCCGTCATCGACGATGCGGGCGTGCAAATTCTTGATCTCGAGCATAATTTCTTCCTGAATATCTTTTTGCGGTCAGCCGACCGAACCCTCTAGGCTGATGCCGATCAGCTTCTGCGCCTCGACGGCGAACTCCATCGGCAGCTGCTGGATGACGTCCTTGACGAAGCCGTTGACGATCAGCGCGATCGCCTCCTCCTCGGGAATGCCGCGCTGCATGACGTAGAATTTCTGGTCCTCGGAAATCTTCGACGTCGTCGCCTCGTGCTCGAACTTCGCCGTCGCGTTCTTGGCTTCCATGTAAGGCACGGTGTGCGCGCCGCACTGGTCGCCGATCAAAAGCGAGTCGCAGTTGGTGAAGTTGCGAGCGTTGGCCGCCTTGCGGTGCGCCGAGACCTGGCCGCGATAGGTGTTCTGCGAGGAGCCGGCGGCAATGCCCTTGGAGATGATGCGGCTCGACGTGTTCTTGCCGAGATGGATCATCTTGGTGCCGCTATCGACCTGCTGATAGCCGTTCGACACGGCAATCGAATAGAACTCGCCGCTGGAATCGTCGCCGCGCAGGATGCAGCTCGGATATTTCCAGGTGATGGCCGAGCCCGTCTCGACCTGCGTCCACGAGATCTTCGAGCGGTCGCCGCGGCAGTCGCCGCGCTTGGTGACGAAGTTGTAGACGCCGCCCTTGCCTTCGGCGTCGCCCGGGTACCAGTTCTGCACCGTCGAATATTTGATCTCGGCATCGTCGAGCGCGATCAGCTCGACCACAGCGGCATGCAGCTGGTTCTCGTCGCGCTGCGGCGCCGTGCAGCCCTCGAGATAGGAGACATAGGCCCCCTCCTCGGCGATGATCAGCGTGCGTTCGAACTGGCCGGTGTTGCGCTCATTGATGCGGAAATAGGTCGACAGCTCCATCGGGCAGCGCACGCCCTTCGGCACGAAGACGAAGGAGCCGTCGGTGAACACGGCCGAATTCAGCGTGGCGTAGAAATTGTCCGAGGTCGGCACGACCGAGCCCAGATATTTCTGTACCAGTTCCGGATGCTCGCGGATCGCCTCCGAGATCGAGCAGAAGATGACGCCGGCCTCGGCCAGCTCCTTCTTGAAGGTGGTGACGACCGAGACCGAATCGAACACGGCGTCGACTGCCACGCGGCCCGACTTGTAGACGTTGTCGTTGGCCTCCTCCAGTTCCGAGGTGTCGGCCTTCTGGACGCCGGCCAGGATCTCCTGCTCCTTCAGCGGAATGCCGAGCTTCTCGTAGACCTTGAGCAGTTCGGGATCGACCTCGCTCAGCGACTTCGGACCCGGCGAACTCTTCGGCGCGGCGTAGTAGTGGATATCCTGGAAGTCGATCTTCGGATATTTGACGCGCGCCCAGGTCGGCTCTTCCAGCGTCAGCCAGCGCCTAAAGGCGCCCAGCCGCCATTCCAGCATCCAGTCCGGTTCGCGCTTCTTCGCGGAGATCAAACGAATAATATCTTCGTTCAGACCCTTGGGGGCCTTGTCCGTCTCGATCTCTGTCTGGAATCCGAATTTATACTGGTCGACGTCGATCTTTCGGACTCGATCGATCGTCTCCTGCACAGCAGGCATAAGCGTTCTCCATCCTCGCCGGGGTCAAGGCCCGGCAGTTTTCAAACTATGGCACCGCTGGGACGAGCACCTTGGCGGCGCCCGAAGCGGCGTAAGCTCCATATAGTGCATTCCGACCTGGAATTCACCCGGCCAAGACGAAACGCACAACTCTACCAGGCCGAATGGCCTGAATTCGCTTTCGAGCACCGGATTTCCGAGAACCGCAAGGTGCTCTCGGTGCGACGCTCCGCCGCCGTCAGGCAGCCTGTTCCTTCCCCGCCCGGCGCGCGACGACGCCCGCCAGCGCCGTCCGGAACGCCTCGATCTCCTCGGCACCGGTGGCGCGACCGATCGAGACGCGCAAAGCACCAAGACTGTCGCCGCGACCCATAGCCTTCAGCACGTGGCTTGGCCCGACTTTCCCCGACGAGCAGGCGGAGCCGGCCGACAGCGCCACGCCTGCAAGATCGAAGGCGATCTGCGCCGTCTCGGCCTTGATGCCGGGAATAGCGAAGAATGTCGTATTGGCAAGCCTTGATGCCGCCACTCCGAAGATTTCCGCGTCCGGGACCAGTTCCCGCACGATCGCCTCGACCTCGTCGCGCCGACGCGCGACCGCGTCAATGTCGTCCAGACCGGCGAGCACTGCCCGCGCCGCGGCGCCGAAACCGGCAATGCCGGGAAGATTCTCAGTGCCGGCGCGATGGCCCTTCTCCTGGCCACCGCCATTGATCAGCGGCTTCGGCATCATCAGGTCGGCCTGGGCGACGATGGCGCCGACGCCCTTCGGGCCGCCGATCTTGTGCGAGGACAGGATCAGATAATCGGCATAACCGGCTGACATGTCGATAGGAATCCGCCCGGCAGCCTGCACGGCATCGACGACCAGTACGCCGCCAGCGGTCTTGACGATTTCGGCGATGCGGCCGATCGGCTGGATCACGCCCGTCTCGTTGTTGGCGGCATGGATCGCGACCAGCGGCAGGCCATCGGCCCGGTCATGCGTGGTGAGCGCCTTGGTCAGCGCCTCGATATCGGCAATGCCGTTGCGATCGACACCGATACGCGTCACCTGTGCGGCCGGAAAGCGCCCGCCGCCGAGCACGCAAGGATGGTCAGCCTCCGAAACATAAAGGCGGCTCATGCGGATGGCGCCGCGCCCCATCTGCCAGTCTGGGGTAAGCAGCGTCGAGGCCGCCTCGGTCGCGCCGGAGGTGAACACGACATGCTCGGGCTTGGCATTGACCAACCTCGCCACGTCGCGCCTCGCATCCTCGATCAGCCGCCGCGCTACACGGCCCTCGGTGTGGACCGACGACGGATTGGCGGCATCGAGCGCAGCAACCATTGCCGACCGCGCCTCTCCGATGAGAGGTGCGCTGGCGTTGTAGTCGAGATAGGCGCGAGTTGCGGCCATTTTCCTTCAGTCAATCCCGTCAGCAGCCATTCCGCGAGGATAGCGCGTTATTTCCTTGAAATTGCAAGGCAAGCCGTCCTATTTACCCGGCTTGCGGCGCGGGCGGCCGAACTTATACGTTTCGGCCACCCAGTTTTGAACAATTCTAAACTAGCTTCTAGGAAGACGCTTGCCCGGCGTCAAGGCCACAGAAAACTTGGGGCCGCAGAAGAGGTCCGGGCTAGCGCCTTCGTATGCCACGTGGAGTATTTTATGCCTGAGGTCATTTTCGCCGGTCCGGCTGGTCGCCTGGAGGGACGCTATCAGCCCTCGAAAGAAAAGAGCGCGCCGATCGCCATCGTGCTGCATCCGCACCCGCAATTCGGCGGCACGATGAACAACAAGATCGTCTACGACCTATTCTACATGTTCCAGAAGCGAGATTTCACCACGCTTCGCTTCAATTTCCGCGGCATCGGCCGCAGCCAGGGCGAGTTCGATCACGGCACCGGCGAGCTGTCGGATGCGGCGGCCGCCCTCGACTGGGTGCAATCGCTGCATCCGGATTCCAAGAGCTGCTGGGTCGCCGGCTATTCCTTCGGCTCCTGGATCGGCATGCAGCTCCTGATGCGCCGGCCGGAGATCGAGGGTTTCATCTCGGTCGCCCCGCAGCCCAACACCTACGACTTCTCGTTCCTGGCGCCCTGCCCGTCGTCCGGCCTCATCATCCACGGCGACGCCGACAAGGTGGCGCCGCCCAAGGACGTGCAGACGCTGGTCGACAAGCTGCATACGCAAAAGGGCATCACCATCACGCAGAAGACGATCCCCGGCGCCAACCATTTCTTCGCCAACCACGCCGAACTGCTGATCGAGGAATGTGCCGACTATCTCGACCGGCGGCTGGCGGGCGAGCTCGCCGATCCGCGGCCAAAGCGGCTGAGATAAACCTTCTTACGCTCTCAGACGTTATCTATGGGCGGTCAGCCGACAGTTGGCCGCGGCTCCGCCTTGCCGGCGATGCTCTATCCGTAGTCCCGCTGGAAGACAGCAGCCGGAACGTGCGCTTCGGCACCGGTCTGGTCGAGGACGGCCGCCGGAAGATGAAACCGAGCCGCGCGAAGACCATCCCCGAGACGATAGCGAAGGCAAGCCCGAGCCCGAAGCCGGCCACCGTGTCGCTCGGATAATGCGCGCCGACGAAGACGCGCGTCGAGGCGATGCAGGCGGTAATCGCCAGCGCGATATACCAGCGCCTGGGAAAGAGCAGCAGCAGTATCCCGAACACCGCGCCCATCGTCGTGGCATGGCCGGACGGAAAACCGGCGAAACGCGCATCCATGGCGAAGGGATGCAGCGACAGAACCCCAAAACTGTCGAAATAGAGCGGGCGAGCGCGGCCGATGCCGTATTTCAAGAGATTGACCGCCAGACCGGAAAGACCGACCGCGCAGAGCACCAGGAACGCGAAGCACGTCCAGTTGTAGACCATCATCCGCGCCTGCCGTGAAAGGCTGCGCCAGTCCGTCAGGTTGGCAGCGACGAGGCAGAGAGCCGCCGGGATGAGATACCAGCCGCCCAGGCCGAAATCCGTGAAGAAATCGGTGAAATGGACAAAGGCGGGCGTCCATTCTCCGCGCATCCTGCCGGCGGCGCTGTCCAGGCTGAGGCCGACGGCCACCGCAAGCAGAAGCCATGCGGCGACCCAGACGAGCCAGGGAATCTCGGGGTAGCGCGCCGGTCGCACGGCAAAGCGCCGCTTCACGATTGCAATCGTGTCGTGGAAGTTGCCGAGCGAGCGGCGGTAAAGGGCGGCGGCGGACATGATTGCGCAAAGCCTATAGGGGCACCCGAGGCCCGACACTATCCCTCACGGGGCCACCCGATAAAGCCCGAGCGCCAACTTGTCTCCTGACGAATAGTTGAGCCCGTCGATCTCGGTGAGACGCCTCGCCGACTTGCCCTGCCCGGCAAGCAGTTCGTTGAGCTTCTGCTCGTCCTTGACCGGAGCGAGGCCCAGCGCGCAGCCCGGATCGGCAGCCAAGTGCTTTGCGACGCCGTCGACGTCAGTCAGCACCGTGTTGGTGCCGACCAGGAACACCAAGCTCGGCTCGTGATAGGGAGACGAGGCGAGCACGGTAGTATCGCAAAGGCGATTTGCATCGACCGCTGCCTTGATGGCGGGGCTCAGCCAGATCGGCTTCAAGGACGGCGCAATCACGCCGAACAGCAGGCTGAAGGTGATGCCGGCGCCGACAGCAATCGCCGCGATGCGTCCGAGCGGCACCTGCAATTGGCGTGGGAAGGCAAGATAGCCGGTGGCGAGCGCGGCGATCGCCGCCGGGATGCTCCACCAGGAAAAGGTCTTGGCGAAATAGATCGGCGTCCCGATGCACACCGCGGCCAGCCCAATCGACACGACGACGACACCGAAGGCCGTCGACCACCAAAGCCAGCTCTGCCAGCGCTTCAGTGGCGCGTTGGCCTGATCTGCCGGCAAGGTCAGCAGCCAGCCGATCAGCAGCGCCATACCGGGATAGGCGGGCATCACGTAATGCGGCAGCTTGGTCGGGATCGCCTCGAACACCAGCCAGAACGGGATGTACCAGGCAAGGCAGAAACGCAGACCCGGGTCGTCCCAGAAGCGGTTGATGGCTTGCAACCCGGCGCCGACCGCGATCAGGCCGAAAGGCCACATGAACAGCGAATAGGTGAGCATATAGAAGCCGGGCGGCAAGCCATGCGATTCCTCGCCTTGCGCCACCTTGTTCAGCATGTCCTTGCCGACCGCCTCCTGGAAGAAGGCGCCGCCACTCTTCCAGCTGATGAGGGCGAGCCAAGGCAGCACGATGACGAGCACGATGGCGACGCCGCGCACCAGCTTCAGCTTCAAAAGCCAGCGCCAGTCGCGCTCGAAGGCGAACAGCGCTGCTGCCGTCAGCAGCGACAGAAGCGGGGTCACCGGCCCCTTGATGAGGATCCCCAGCCCCTGCGCGATCCAGAAGATCCAGGGCAGATGGCCGGCCACCGGCTCTTTGCGACGCGCCGCCAGATAGACCTGCGCCAGCGCGCCTTGCGCGGCCACGCAGCAGGCGAGCAGCATGGCGTCGGTCTTGGCGTCGCGGCCCTCGAAGGCGGTGGCGAAGATCGCAGCCATCATCAGCCCGGCGGCCAGGCCGGCATCGGCGCCGAAGAGTTTGGTGCCCGTCCAGCCTATGCCGACGACGGCGAGCGCGATGCCGAGCATGGAGACGAGGCGGTAGACCCAGATCGGCGCGTGCGCCCCCTCGCCGCTCAGCGCCACCGCCGCCGATTGCAGCCAGTAGATGCCGATCGGCTTTTTGTAGCGGGAGACATCCTGCAGGCGGATGTCGATATAATCGCCGGTCTCGACCATCTGCTTGGTCGACTGGACGAAGCGGGATTCGTCGCGGTCGACCGGCGGCAGGCTTGCCAGCCCACTGACGGTCATGAGAATGCTGAACAGAAATAGGATGAGATAGTTCCTGTTCATCGCGGGAGCTGTCCGATCTGAGATTGCGGGATGGCCCCGTCGCGGCGCGTCGGGCCGTGCTGCCCTTGCGCGGGCGCCTCATTACGCCAGCAAGAGGGGCGAAGCAAGGACGCGCCGCATTGCGGGCGATCGAATGCAAAACCGGAAACCACTTTTGCTGATCGCGCAATTTGAGTGGCGGGCGATCTTACGCAAAACCGGAAACCACTTTTGCTGATCGCCCGCTGATGCTAAACGCGCCCCTTCACGTCAGGCTCGGCCGGTTGCCGAGCGATCTCCGGGAAGAAAAGATGTCCGCCTTCAAGTCCGATTTCCTGCGCATCATGAGCGAGCGCGGCTTCATCCATCAGATTTCGGATGAAACCGGCCTCGACCAGCTTTTCGCCAAGGAAACGGTGAGCGCCTATATCGGCTTCGACGCGACGGCGAAGAGCCTGCACGCCGGATCGCTGATCCAGATCATGATGCTGCACTGGCTGCAGCAGACCGGCCACCGGCCGATCGCGCTGATGGGCGGCGGCACCTCGATGGTCGGCGACCCCTCCTTCAAGGACGAGGCGCGCAAGCTGCTGACGCCGCAAGACATTGAGGACAATCTCGTCGGCATCCGCCGCAATTTCGCGCCTTACCTCAAATTCGGCAGCGGCGCCGGCGACGCGGTCATGGTCAACAACGCCGATTGGCTGATGGAGATCAACTACGTCAATTTCCTGCGCGATGTCGGCCGGCATTTCTCCGTCAACCGCATGCTCGCTTTCGATTCCGTGAAGCTCAGGCTCGACCGCGAGCAGTCGCTGTCCTTCCTCGAATTCAACTACATGATCCTGCAGGCCTACGACTTCGTCGAGCTCTACAAGCGCGTCGGCTGCAGGCTGCAGATGGGCGGCTCCGACCAGTGGGGCAACATCGTCAACGGCATCGATCTCGGCCACCGGATGGAAGGCGTGCAGCTATTTGCGATGACCACGCCGCTGCTCACAACCTCGTCGGGCGCCAAAATGGGCAAATCGGCCTCGGGCGCCGTCTGGCTCGACGGCGACATGCTGTCGCCCTACGAGTTCTGGCAGTACTGGCGCAATACCGAGGACGCGGATGTCGGCCGTTTCCTGAAACTCTACACGACATTGCCCTTGGATGAGGTCGCGCGCCTCGAAAAGCTCGGCGGCTCGGAGATCAACGAGGCCAAGAAGATCCTCGCCACCGAGATCACCGCCATGTTGCATGGCCGCGAGGCGGCAGAGACGGCAAGCGAGACCGCGCGCAAGACTTTCGAGGAAGGCGCGCTTGCCGACACGCTGCCGAGCGTCGAGGTGGCCAAGGCCGATCTCGAGGCCGGTATCGGCATCCTGTCGCTATTCGTGACCGCAGGGCTCGCTGCTTCCAATGGCGAGGCGCGGCGACACATCCAGGGCGGCGCCGTGCGCCTCAACGACCAGCCGGTGACCGACGACCGGCGCATGGTGACACCTCAGGATCTGGGCGCGGAGGGTGTCGCAAAGCTCTCGCTCGGCAGAAAGAAGCACGTCCTGGTGCGGCCGATCTGACCCATTCGCCGCCATGTGCCACCGGCCGCGACGTTGCCGGGACGCAGGGCCGATCAGCTTCGCAGGTATTTGACCAGCGCCGCTATGCCGAGCAGAAGCGTGATGAAGACCAAGACCCAGATGAGCGCCATGCCCCCCATCATCCAAGCCGAACCGTCCATCATGGCGATCATCCTCCCTGGGTGGCGAGAGCCGGCCTCCCCGGGGCGTGTACCGGCGATTGCGAGGTGAACTAGATCGCAGCGCAGGTCTGTCAAGTCGACGAGGTTTCCGGTTGGCCAGCCGCGATCAGCGGGCGGAATGTCACTTCGCCGGCAAGCCTTACATTCCTCCGCCGCAGCCGTCGGAGAGGTTCCACACATCCACGATCTGCTTGCCGTCGAAACCATGCTCGTGGATCAGGTATTTCGCCAGTCCGCCATACACCTTCCAGCGCCAGCAAGGACAGCAGCAGGGACCTTTCTCCTCGGAATTGGCCATCGCGTAGTCATAGGCCTTCTGCTCGTCTCCGGTGAGCTTCAGATCGTAATACGGCATCATCTGCTGCGCTGTCGCGGCCGCAATGTCATAAGGATCGCCGGGGATCATCGGGATGGCGCGGTACTTGGCAAGGCCTCGCACCTGCTCGCCGTAGCGCTTCAATTCCATCGGACTGCAGCATGAGCCTTTGATGCGAGACATCGGCGGCATCGTCGCGATCGAGTCCGTGAACTTGGCCGAGCAGGTGCTGTTGCCGTTCTCGCTGAGATCCTTGAAACGCTTGGCCAATTCGGGATCGTCGGCGGCGATTGCTGGCCTCGGCCGCTCGAAAAGGCCCGCGGCCGTGGCGACGCCGAACGCGCCGAGAACAACCGTGCGCCGGTTTGGGGTGCTGCTCATTTGCCGGCCCTCGCTTGGTTGACCAATGTCTTCAGGGTCGCAAGGTCGGTCGCGCCGGGATAAATCTGATCACCTGCCACGAAGCCCGGCGTCCCGGTGATCCTCAGTGCCTGGGCCAGTTCCGTGTTGCGGTCGATTGATGCCTGGATGTCCGGCTGACGCATGTCGGCCTTCATGCGTTCGACGTCCAACCCGGCCTCGGCGGCGGTCTTGAGCACGACCGCCTCGGTTACTCTTGTCTTTGCCGCATAGAGCGCCTTGTGAAACGCCGCGTATTTGCCTTGCTTGTCGGCGGCGAGCGCGGCCTTAGCCGCGAACACGGAATCGGGGCCGAGGATGGGAAATTCCTTGTAGACGATTCTGAGCTGCGGATCGTCGGCCACGGCCTGTTCCATGATCGGCGCCATCATTCGGCAATAAGGGCAATTATAATCGAAGAACTCGACCAGGGTGACATTGCCTTGCGCGTTGCCTCCGACTGGGCTCTGCCTGTCGTGGAAGATGTCGTCCGCGCGTGCCTTGAGCACCTTCCTGGCTTCGGCCGCCTCCGCCTGACGCTGGCGCTCGTCCAGGCTCTGCAGCGCCTGAACGAGAACCTCCGGATGCGCCAGGATATAGTCATGGATCCGCTGGTCGAGCTGGTCCTGGGACATTTCGCCGGCCGCGAATGCCGGCATCCGAGCGCCTGGCAAGCCCGGATTGAGCAGCAGCCATCCCGCCAGTGCAGCGAGCAAGATGGTGCGAAAGATGCTTCCGAAAAACCGGCTCGTGTGCGTCCTGGTGAACATGTGCTTCCCTTTCCTCTCCGGAGCGATGGTCCTGCCTCACAGCAGGTTCTTCAGTTTCGCCAGCCAGCCTTCGTCCTGCTCATGGTGCGGGCGCTCGACATTGTTGGTGAGCGCGTTGACGAAGGTGACGAGGTTGATGGGCTGGAAGTTCAAACCGTGGAAATTCGCGCGCCAGCGGCCCTCCCTGTCGATCACATGGGTGACGATGCCGTGCATCTGGTAGCCGTCGTCGGTGAGGGTGAACTTGTGACCGAAGGCTTCCGCCAGCTTGCGGGTCGTATCCTCCGGCTGGTCGGGTGCCGTGGTCAGGAACAGCCAGTTGGCCGGGTCGAGCCCATGCGTCGGCCCATAGGCCTTGAGCACATCGGGCGTGTCTTTGCGCGGGTCGGTGGTTATGCTGATGAAGACGACCCGATCCTTCATCGGAGTCGAGTTCACCATCTTCTGGACCTCGGCGATCTTTTCGGCATGCAGCGGGCAAACGTCCGGGCATGAGGTGTAGATGAAGTGCAGCACGACGACCCTGCCGACGAGGTCGGCCGGTCGCACGACGCGCCCGTCGGCGGCGCGCAGCGTGAAATCCGGCAGCGGCTTGTCGATTGGCTGGAAATACTTCTCGTCGCTCCGCAGCATGGCGTCGATGTCATCCAGCGAGTGCGCCCGTGCGCCATGCGCGAAGCCGACGGCGAGCGCCGCCAGTGCGAACAGGGCGCATAGCAAGCGCATCCACTGGTCCCGAACCAACGAAACACACCGGGCCTCAGGCTCGTTTTGCACCCGGACGAACATCAATCACTGCCTTTCATGTCGGCGGAAAGCGCCTTCGGATCGCCAGCGCCTTCTTTTGCCGAACCGTCCCCGGTCTGGCACGAGCCGCCCGTCATACGGTTCATGCACAGACCAAGCGCGCACACAGCGACGCAGGGCAGCAGGCTGAGCAGCACCGGCGCGACGCCGGCGGCGACAAGCCACGACCAGTTGAAGGCAAGGCCAGCGACGGCGATCGCTACGCCGCCAGCGACCAAGCCGCGGCGTCCGCCTGCAATAGAGCGAACGATGGATTGGCGGCCCAGTGAAACTTGACCGCTTCGGGTCAGTTCGGTCGTTGTCATGTCGTTTCCTTTCTCATTTGGCGGCGATTCGGCCGCGGATGAAGTCGACCATGTCGGGGGCGTCCCACTCGGCCGGGCCGATCAGCCGCCCGATCTCCTTGCCTTGCCGGTCGATCAGCAGCGTCATCGGCAGGCCGACGGCGCCGAGCGTGAACATCGCCTGGGCCGAAGTGTCGATGTTCAGCGCAAGGTGCGTGACGCCCGTCTCGGCGAAGAACTTCTTCACGGCATCAGGGCCTTTCCGGTCCATCGACAGCGCGACGACCTCGAAGTCCGGTCCGCCGAGCTTGGCCTGCAGCCGGTCGAGCGTCGGCATTTCCTTGCGGCAGGGCCCGCACCACGTCGCCCAGATATTGAGCAGCACCACCCTGCCGGAATAGCCGGCCAGCGTCTTCGGCTGACCGGCGGCGTCCGCGAAGTTGATCTCCGGCAGCGCGGCGGGCGTGTCGAGAACGGCAAAGTTCTGCGGCGCCTCCGCCGCAGTTGCAGGCAGCGAGGCCGCAAGCAGTATCGCCGAAAGGGCCACGGCCAGTTTGCGTGCGGTCATGGCGCTCATTCCGTCGCGTAGACGGTCGGCGCCTTGCCATCCTTGGTGAAGGCATAGACCGTCCAGGTCTCGCTCTTCTCGCCACCCATGCCGGGCGCGCCGGCCGGCATGCCGGCGAGCGTGATGCCCGCGATGGCGGGCCGTTCGGTCAAGAGCTTCTTGACGATCTCGACAGGCACCAGGCCATCGACGACATAACCGTCGACCATGATCGTGTGGCAGCCTTCGAGGTCAGCGGGCACGCCGGCATCGCTGCTGATCTGCGAGAGATTGTTGACCGGCTTGATGTCGACCTTGAAGCCATTCTTCTCGAGGTAGGCGGCATAGGCCTCGCAGCAGCTGCATTGCGGGTTCTTGTACATCACCGCCTCGATCGTCGCGGCCAGTGCCGGCAGCGGCGTTGCGATTGCAAGGCCGAGGGCGGTCAGCGCGTAGGTCAGTTTCATTTTTGCAGTTCTCCTTGTTTGATGGGTTGGATTGAGAATCAGGTCACCCGGAACACGGTCATCAAACCGGCCATCTGGTGGTCGGCGACGTGGCAGTGCAGCATCCAGTCGCCGGGATTGTCGGCGACGAAGGCGCATTCGATCACGTCCTTGGGGGCTAGAAGCACCGTGTCCTGCCATTGCCTGTGCGGCACGGGCGCGCCGTTGCGCGACAGCACCGAGAGGCTGAAGCCGTGGACATGCATCGGGTGCCACCAGGCGGTTTCGTTGCGCATGGTGAGACGGCAGGTCGCGCCCCGCTCGAGCGTGAACTGCGGCGCCATGCCGGCATGGCCGTCGCCGGTCATCGACATGCCGTTGATCGCCCAGGCGGGGGAGCCCTTCATGCCGGGCATGCCCATGCCCATCATGCCGCCGACGCCGGCGAGCTTGCCGCCGCCCATCATGCCGCCTTGCAGCACGATCTCCTGGCGCACGACGTTCGCCAGGTTCGGCGCAGGCAGCGGGTTGCGAGGCAGGGCAAGGCGGGCGTCGAGCGGATGCGCCCGAAGCGGCGACGCCTTGTCATAGGCAAGATTGGTCAGCGTGTAGGCAAGCCCATCGTAGAAGTCGTCGATCACGGCATGCCGGCTACCGGGGTCGCCTTGCATGTCGAGCACGACGTCGATGCGCATTGCCGGCGCAAGCACAAGACGACCGTCAGCCGGCTCATGCGGCTCGCACGGCTGGCCGTCGACCGCGACGATAACCGGACGGTGGCCTTCGAAGCGCAGGGCCATCATGCGGGCAAGTGCGGCATTAGCGAGCCGGAGCCTGACGCGCTCGCCGGCCCTTACGCTCTGGTCCGTCGGCGCCTGCCCGTTGATGGTTACCACATTGCCGACGCGGCCGGACATCGAGGCATCCATCATGCTGCCGAAGCCGCCGGCGATCTGGCCGTCCTTGGCTAGTCGCCAGTCCTGCAGCAACCACAGAAGGTCACGGTCGAAGGCGGCCGGCTCGGCCTCCTCGACGATGAGCGGGCCAGCCAATCCACTGCCAAGCTGCACGAGGCTATCGGTATGCGGATGGTACCAGAAGGTGCCCGCGTCCGGCGGCGTGAATTCGTAGACGAAGCTTTCGCCCGGCTTTATAGGCGACTGCGTGAGCCCCGGCACGCCGTCCATGGCATTCGGCAGGCGGATGCCGTGCCAGTGGACCGTCGTGTCCTCATCCAACCCGTTTTCGACTGTGATGCGGACCGGCTGACCTTGCCTGAGCCGCAGCGTTGGACCGGGGATGGTTCCGTTATAGGCCCAGACAGGCGTGAATGGACCGTCGGCGTCGCCGAACCGCGCCTTGCCTGGCGCGACCTTGAGCGAGCGTTCATCGACGGCGGAGGCGCGTACGGGACGCAGCGAAGCGGACGCGGCAGCGCTCGCCACTGCCGCGAGAAACCCACGGCGTGATATGCAATAATTGGAATCGTATTTCACCCTTCTGACCCTTTGCGATCTCGATCGATGGCGAGTGGTTCGGCATCGACCTGGATTGCCATGCGCACCCACGGCGCAACCATGCGCGCGCAGGCGATCAGGCGCCGGGGATCAGCCGTGGTGCGGCTGAAACGGCGTCAGGCGCTGGGTCTAGGAGGGTATGGATCGGGCAGGGAACTTCGCCCGCGCAGGAACGGAGTGGGCTCCGCCGATGGCTGTTGCAAGTGGAGCACCGTCGTCATGGCAAAGTCTTGCGGCAGCACGGCGAGCACGGGCGCAATGCAGACAGGCGGACACTGCTTCAGGCTATCGCCCGTGTCCTTGAGGCACGCCTTGCAATCGCCCTTCATTGCGCTGCCGGCGCCCATGCCCGCATCGACGGTCATAGCCATGCCGCTCGCCATCGTGGCCGACATGACGTCAGCCTGAGCGGCAGACAGGCTGAACCCGCCGGTCAGAAAGACCGCCAGCAGCATGACGATGAGATGTTTTGGCGATAGTCTTGCCGTCATCCGCTCAGGCTGACGGCAAAGTGCGGTTTTTGCAAGTCCCAAGCCCGTGATCGCCCGCCGCTGCGACATCAAGGCCGGTCCAAGCCCTCTGGTCATGCGATGCGCAGCCTGCACTTACCTGTACTCGAAGATCGAGCGGAATATTCCGGGCGCCACCACGGACAGCGGGTTGATGTTGAGCGTCGGCTTGTTGGCGTTGCCGCGCAGCCGGTAGGTAACGCCGATCAGGCCGCGGTCGCGGCCATTGCCAAGCAGCGGGCCGAACAGCGGCAATTCGCCGAAGATGCGGTTCAGCCCGTAGACCGGCATGAAGGTGCCGGTCATATCCATGTTGTTGTCCTGGTCGTAGAGCGTGCCTTGGAAAGTCGTGCCGATGCGCGGGCCGCGCAGCAGGCCGTTTGCGAGCCTCAGATAACCCGAGCCCTTGTCGATCTCGGCAAAGCCGCGCTCGAACTGCACCCTTGAGGTGTCGATGTCGGCCTTCACCGCCTGGTTGAGGCTCCGCGTATCGCCGGCCGGCTTCGTCGACACGATCGAAGCGAGCTTCGGCTCGTTGACGACGTAGAAATTGCTGGCATCGACCTGCCCCTTCATCGGCCCGTCGGCGGCGCCCGCAAGCGACAGCGTGATCGCCCCGCCCTCCATATGCTCGTAGATGTTGAGGAAACGCAGGATCGCACCGGCATCGGCCGACTTCATCCTGAGCGACCGGCCGCCGTCGCCTGTGGTGTTCCTGACGGTGATCGCCGCACCGGAACTCGCCGTCGCGCTGACATCGAGACCGTTCACCCGGGAGCCGGCGCCGCTGTAGTCCAGTTTCAGGTTCGACAACACCTCGTCGTGGAAGCCGGTCAGCGATTTCACGTCGGCGCTGACCGAGATCGCGTCGGCGCCGGCGCCTTTCGTGGCCGTGTCGACATCGGAGGTGAACTGCTTGATCAGCGAACGGGCATCGAGGGACTCGCCGCTGACATCGACGGCGTAGCTCTTGCCCGATCGCTTCACCGAGACTGCGACGTCGTCGCCCCGGTTGAGCGCGACCTTGCTGAAGCGGGCCGAGGACAGCGCTCCATTGACCAGCGTCACATCGCCGTCGACCGAAAAGCTCTTTCCGTCGAGCGCGAAATCCGACAGCGTGGTGGTGCTGCCGGACTTTGCCATCGTGAAGGTGGCCTTGGCCGGAATGCCTGCCCCCTTGCTCCAACCGACCCAGGGAATGTCGAGCTTGGCGCTGGTCAGGTCGGCCTCGACGCTCTGGCTGCCCTCGCCGCTCTTGTCGATCGCCACTTTGATGGTGCCTGAAAGCAGCGGCGACAGGCCGGGCATCGTTGCGTCGCGGGTCTTATCGTCGAGCACCAGCGCGACCTTGCGGCTGCGCGGCGGCCCCTTGTCCTCGAGCGGCTCGACCAGATCGAGCTCGGCCGGAATGCCGTTCAGCTTCGCCTTGGCCGATATCACCGCGCGGTCGGGGCCGACGGTGATTGAGCCGTCGGCCTCGGTGACAGTCTGGTCCTCGAATGGCTTGGCTAAAGAAAGGTCCTGGTAGTCCAGCGCGACCAGCCAGTCGAGCCTCGATGTGTCGACGCCGGAAGTCAGCGGAATGTCGGCCCGCACATGCCCGGTGACGGTACCGCTCAAATCCTCTGGCGCGAGGCCGACATGGCGCATGGCGTTGATCGGCTCGTAAGAGGCGAGCTCGGCGATTGCCGGCGCTTCGCCGGCGACGTCGATGTCGAGCGCGCCGATGACCGGCGAGACATTCGCCTGCTTCACCGTCAGCGTGCCGCCGCTTGCCGCCACGGTGCGGCCGCTCGGCATGTAGACGCTGCCGGAAGACAGGCTGATATCGACGTCGTTGCCGTGGAAGGCAACGACGCCGACCGCGTCGCGGATCGGCGGGATGCGGCCCGCCGTGTCGAAGCGCGAGCCCTCTACCTGGAAGCGGCCGAACACCTCGTCGCCGGAAAGCGGAACGCCGTTGCCGAGCCGCCCCGGCACGACCTGGAACTGCAAATTGGCGTCGACCACGCGGCCGCCGAACAA
This sequence comes from Mesorhizobium sp. WSM4906, assembly GCF_029674625.1. NCBI lineage: Bacteria > Pseudomonadati > Pseudomonadota > Alphaproteobacteria > Hyphomicrobiales > Phyllobacteriaceae > Mesorhizobium > Mesorhizobium sp. WSM4906. Next base: position 4,024,656 of record NZ_CP121355.1, on the reverse strand, counting down.
ATTATCCAGCACCCAAAGCCGCGCGTTGCGGGCGGAGAACCAGGGCCACAGCTGCTTCACATGCGAGACCGGCATGTCGTGGACGTTGAGCGACAGCGACACACCCGGCGGCCCGTTGTCGATGAAGGCAAGCGAAGCGGTGCCCAGCACCTCGCTCGAGCCTCCGGAGCGGACGCCGATCTGCTCGGCGACGAGCTTGCGGCTCTTGGTCTGGTAGACGCCGGCGATGCGGGCGAGGAACTGAAGTGCAGGCTCCGGCGATTCCGACGGCGCGAGCGTCGAGCCGTCGCTGACAAGGTCGTAGCGGTAGGACGGCTCCTCGCCCGCGACAGCCGGCTTCGGCCCGATCGAGCCGGAGAAATCGAATGCCGAGCGGCCGGTCTTGAGCAGCAGCCTGTCGATCGAGATCTTGTTCGACCCCGCCACAAGCGTGGCATTGGCATCGACGTCGGCCGGCAGCAGCCCGCGTGAGCCGAGATCGAGCACCGAGCCGCCGAGCGACAGCGAGGCCGCCAGCCGCGATGGCGTTTCGCCGGACGCCTCGGCGCCCGAAAGCTTCAGCGCAATCGAACCAAGTTTGCCTCCCTGGGACTTGTCAGTGGGAGCGGCGGAATTTCCGCCGCTCGAGCTTCCCCCGACCGGGGTTGCGCTGGCGTCCGCCACCTCGAGGCTGGCGTCCAACGATGCGATCCGCCTGGCGCTCGGATCACGTGCGGCGGAAGCCGTCAGGCTGACATGCCTGCCGTCGACGTCGGCATCGGATGAGAGTTCCATACTGCCGGTACCGGTCTGCGCGACCGTGGCCTCGGCGACGGTCACGCGCTTGACCGATCCGCCCGCCGGCAATTCGAATTCGACATTGCGGAGGTCGATCTGGCGCATCGAATCCTCGCGCACCGCGTCCAGGGCTTCGTTGACGCCGGAAAACACCGCCGCCGACACTTTCTCCGGATCGACGAGACCATCCTCATTGCGCAACGCCGCCGTCCAGTCGCCGCCGCCGGAAGGCATCGCAGCGACCATGATGTGGGCATCGGAAAACCGGGCGCTGGTCAGCCGGACCTCGCCGGACAATAGCGGCAGCAGGCGCATGCCGAACCGCACGCGCCCGACATCGGCCATCGGCTTGCCGTCGGCCGTCTTCAGACTGACGTCGCTGACCTGCAGGGCGATGAAGCTCGACCCGTCGAGCGTCAGCCGCGCCGGTCCGACGGTGACGTTGACATCGACACCCGCGAGCTTCTCGATGGCCGTCTCGGCTTCGGCGCGAAGCCGTTCCGTGCCGATGCCTGACGTGCCAAGCACATAGACACCGGCCGCCGCCAGAAGCACCAGAGCACAGAGCCCCGCAAACACCCGGCCGATGACGCGGAAACGGCGGCGCACCGAGGCGCGGCCGAGCGGCGGCACGCTGCACGCGGACGGAAACATCCCCAGGTCGGTGATCTCGTCACGCCTGAACCTGATCTTCTCGTGCTGCGGTTGCTCCTGATCCAAGCAATATTCCGTTGTAAACGAACTCGTCGTGGACGAATCCCCGCTTCACGTTATATCGATGCTCGATCCGCGCGTAACCTCAGACAAGGGCATCGATATGGCTGATCTCGAAGTGGGCGACGTCGCGCCGCAGTTCGATCTTCCACGCGACGGCGGCGGCTCCCTCAGCCTCGCCGCATTCCGGGGAAAGCCCGTCGTACTCTACTTCTATCCGCAGGACGACACTACAAGTTGCACCAATGAGGCGATCGGCTTCTCGCAGCTGAAGCCGGAATTCGAGAAGGCCGGCGCCGTGGTGATCGGACTGTCTCCCGATAGCGTAAAAAAACACGACAAATTCAAGGCAAAATACGATCTCACCGTCGATCTCGTCGCCGACGAGGAGCGCAAGGTGATCGAGGCCTATCATCTGTGGGTCGAGAAGACGATGTATGGCCGCAAATACATGGGCGTCGAGCGTGCGACCTTTCTGATCGACAAGGACGGACCGATCGCCCGCATCTGGCGGCAGGTGCGGGTCAAGGGCCATGCCGAAGAGGTGCTCGCGGCAGTGCGCGCGCTCTGAAGCGGAGACCGCAGCTTCCGCGATTTTTGCTGGCCTTCCCTGCCGCAATTCACCACCCGCAATGCGGGAACTGGTTACGGGCGCATTGCGGCCGGCAAAGCTTTGTTAACCCTAATAATGTGTAATCCCGGGCTGTCGTTGGAGTCGTAATGAGAGCTCGGTCCCGTGAAACCAAACGGTCAGTCAACGGTCTTCGGCAGGCGCAAGGAGCCCCACACGGTCATCATCGCCCGGGGCAACGAGATCAGGCATTTCACCATCCGCCCCTGGCTCGCCGCGTTCATCGGATCGGCGCTTGCGGCGATCGCCATCGGCTACCTGCTCGCAACCTCCTATCTGGTGTTGCGCGACGACCTGATCGGCGCCACGACCGCCAGGCAGGCGCGCATGCAGCAGGCCTATGAGGACCGCATCTCCGCCCTTCGCGCTCAGGTCGACCGCATCACCAGCCGCCAGCTTCTCGACCAGCAGCTCATGGAAACCAAGGTCAGCGAGCTGCTGGCCAGGCAAACCCAGCTCAGCCAGCGTCATGGCCGGTTGGGACCGATTCTCGAACGTGCCGAAAACGAGGTCGGCGACGTGCCCGCCGCAAGCGATGCACCGGCGAAGCCCGATGCCGAAATCACCGGCAGCCTCTCGCAGGCCCCGAGCTACTCCGTCGCTAGCCTGAGCGCCGGCGACACCAGGCCCTTCTCGCTGTGGTCGACACGCTCCGATCCGCTCGACAACGAAACCGCCGCGGATCGAGCCGACAAGCTGTTCGTGTCGATCAACGCATCGCTCAAGGCCATCGAGAGCCAGCAGCTTACCCGTATCGCCACGCTCGCTGACAATGCCTACAGGAACGCGGATGCGATCTCGCAGGCATTGCAAGCCGCAGGCCTGCCGGTCGACGCCGAGCTCGACAAGAACGATGTCGGCGGGCCGCTGGTGCCGCTCGATTCCTCTATGATCTTCGACAGCAAGGTCAAGGAGTTGGACGAGGCTCTTGATGCGCTTGATCAAGTCAAGAAAGAGGCGCGCAAGCTGCCGCTGACCAATCCCGCCCCAGGTCGCGCCGTCACCAGTCCGTTCGGCGTGCGCACCGATCCGATCCTCGGCACGGCCGCCTTGCACACGGGAATGGATTTCAGGGCGCCGATCGGCATGCCGGCCAAGGTCACGGCCGCCGGCGTCGTCACCAAGGCCGGCTGGAACGGCGGCTACGGCCGCATGGTCGAGGTCGACCACGGCAACGGTTTCTCCACCCGCTATGGCCATCTCAGCGAAATCGACGTCACCGTTGGCCAGAAACTCGCGGCCGGCGACGTGATCGGCAAGACCGGCAGCAGCGGCCGCTCGACCGGCCCGCATCTCCACTACGAAGTGCGCCACAACGGCGAGGCGGTCGACCCGCTGCGCTTCCTCGTCGTCGGCAAGAAGGTTGCGCCGTACCTTTAGCGCACGGACTCGCGGCAGACCGGAGATCCCTCCAGATCCATCCACAGTTCGGCTGGCAACAGCGCTCGCTTCGGATTGACTCGGCCCAAGTTGTAGGATGATATGTATCGCCCTATTGCCCGATGTTGGTTATGCCGCTGATGACCATTCGCCGTCTCTCGTCTGAGATACTCGACGCTCTCGAAGGCGCCGTCGGGCGCAACGGCTTGACTGCCGAGCCGGCAGGAATGGCGAAGTTTCTCGGCGATTGGGCAGGCGACTATAGCGGTGGCGCGCTTGCCGTGCTGCTGCCTGCGTCGGTTGCCGAGGTGCAGGCCTCGATACGTCTCTGCAGCGAGCTTGGACTTGGCGTCATTCCACAAGGCGGCAATACCGGACTGGTTTCGGGCGCCATCGATGGCAACGGAACCGGCCTGGTCGTCGTCAGCCTGGAGCGGCTGAACGCCGTCCGCCGGATCGATCCTGAGAACTTCACGCTTCAGGCGGACGCCGGCTGCGTCCTGCAGACGATCAAGGATGCGAGCGAGGCCGAAGACTGCCTGTTTCCGCTGGCGCTCGGTGCGCAAGGCAGCTGCCAGATCGGCGGCAATGCCGCCACCAATGCCGGCGGCGTTAATGTGCTGCGTTACGGCATGGCGCGCGATCTGATCCTCGGGCTGGAAGTGGTGCTCGCCGATGGCGAGCTGTGGAACGGATTTTCCGGGCTGCGCAAGAACAACAGCGGCTATGACCTGAAACAGCTCTTCATCGGCTCGGAAGGCACGCTCGGCATCATCACCGGCGTCGAGGTCAAGCTGTTCCCGAAGCCGGCCCGCGTCGAGACGGCCTATCTCGGCCTCGCCTCGTTCGAAGCGGGGGTCACGCTGTTCAACCGGGCGCGCCGCGCCTGCTCCGATCTGATCTCCGCCTTCGAGATCATCGGTTCGGAATGCATCGATCTGGCCCGGTTGGTCGATCCTGGAGTGACGGCGCCTGTCGCAGCGCCCGTCCAGGCGCTGATCGAATTGTCCTCGGGGCCGGGCATCGATCTTACCGGCGTGCTGGCCGGCTTTCTCACCGATGCAATGGAAAAAGGTTTAGTGGCCGACGCAGTGCTCGCGACCAGCGGCGCGCAGGCAAAGGCCTTCTGGGCGATCCGCGAGGGACTGGTCGAGGGCCAAGCAAAGCGCGGCTACCACGTGCGCACCGATCTCTCGGTGCGAATTACGGACATCCCAGCCCTGATCGAACGATTGCGCCGCTTCGTCGCGCTCGAACATCCCGGCTGGATCCCGCTCGCCTATGGCCATGCCGGCGACGGCAACATCCATTTCAACGTGCTGCCGCCACTCGATCTCGCCGCGGCCGATGCCCGCTCACGCGGCGCGGAGATCACAGCCGGTCTTTATGAGATCGCCGTCGACCTCAGTGGCTCGATCAGCGCCGAGCATGGCATCGGCCGCAGCCGCCGGCGCGAATTCTGGGCCGGGCTCTCGCCCACGCATCGCCGTATGGTCACCGCGCTGAAGGCCACGCTCGATCCCAAGGGACTGATGAATCCCGGCTGCCTGCTGCCCTCGACGGAGACTTTCTCATGAAACAAAGACTGGCCGCCATCGGCACCGTCGAGACCCTGCCGCACCGGGTCGCCGCCTTCCTCAGCCGCGAGATCGAATCCGGCGAGCTGAATCCCGGCACGCGGCTGCCGACCGAACAGGAGCTTTCCGAGAAATTCGGCGTCAGCCGCAATGTCGTCCGAGAGGCGATCGCCCAGCTCCGGGCCGACGGCATGATCGAGGCGCGGCAGGGCATCGGCGCCTTCGTGCTGGCGCCGGAGCAAAGGGCCGCGATCCGCATCGACCGCGAGGCGCTCAAGGACACGCACAATATGGAGCGGCTGTTCGAGCTGCGCTGCATCCTCGAGGCCGAGTCCGCCGCGCTCGCCGCTGCGCGCCGCAAGCAGGAGCATCTCGATTCGATCAAGGCCGCGCTCGACCGCATGGGCGGCGAGGAGCGCTGGGAGGAAGGCAGCATCGACGCCGACCTGTTGTTCCATCGCGAGATCGCGCGGGCGACCGGCAACAGCTACATCCACACTTTCATCTCCTTCGTCTGCGAACAGATCCGCCGTTCGATCCACTACGCCCGCATGACCAACCCGCTGCACGATCTCGTCGAGATCAATGTCGGCGAGCATGTGCGCATCTACGAGGCGCTGGTGGCAGGCGACCCGGCAGCGGCGGAAGCAGCGATGCGCGCGCACATCGTCGGCGCCGCCAACCGCGTCGGCGTCAAGCTGCCGCTCTCCAGGACCAGCGAGGCGAAATAATCATGTCGGCAAGCCTCACCCGCATCTCCGACGTCTGCCTGCTGGTCGAGAACATCGAGCGTACAGTCGATTTCTATGTCGACAAACTCGGCTTTCGGCTGCGTCGCCGCGCCGAGGGCTTTGCCGATTTCCATGGCGAGGGCGTGACGCTCGCCGCCTGGGAACTCGACCATATCAACCGGCATACCGGCGTGTCGAACCTGAGATCGCCGCGCCATGCGCACAAGGTTTGCGTCGCCGTTCAGCTCGGCACGCCGGCCGATATCGACCGGCTGCATGGCGAACTGAGCGCCAAAGGCGTGCCCTTCTGCGGCCCGCCGGAAGACTATGTCTGGAATGCGCGCTGCGCCTATTTCACCGACCCGGACGACACGCTCTGGGAGCTTTACGCCTGGCTCGACGGCGGCCCTGGCGACTACCACGACGAACAGCCGTAGACGACGCCGCGCCGAGGGAGCGGCGCTTGGAAGAAAGAAGTCTTCAACAGGAGCGAAAAATGAGTGGGAACCGAGACTGTGAATTGAACCGCCGCACTTTCGTGAAGGGCGGCCTCGCAGCGGTCGCGGCCGCGTCGGCCGGCATGCAGCTGGTGCTGACGCCCAGCGCCAGGGCGGCCGGCAAGGTCGTCATCCAGTATGACTGGCTGATGTCCAACGGCCAGATCGGAGACATCGCCGCCGTCGCCAACGGTTATTTCAAGGATGCAGGCCTGGAGGTCGAATTCAGCCCAGGTGGCCCCAACGCTTCGACCGTGCCGCCGGTCGTCTCTGGAGCTGCCCAGCTCGGCCAGTTCTCCGAAACACCGCAGCTCTATGCCGCGCGCGCCAGCGGCGTACCGGTCAAGATCATCGCCTGCGGCTTCCGCACCGGCCCCTATGCGCTGACCTCGAAGCCGGGCAAGCCGATCCGCAATGTCGCAGACCTCAAAGGCAAGAAGATCGGCATCCAGCCGACAGCGCGTTTCGTCATCGACGAGATCCTGGCCAAGAATGGCATCGATCCGTCCGAGGTCACCATCGTCAATGTCGGCTTCGACAAGGCGCCGCTGGTGCGCGGCGATGTGGACGCCATCGGCGGCTGGATCACCAACACCCAGGCGCTCAGTGTCGTCGGCGATGACCGCATCGACCTTTTGGTGCGCGATCTCGGGCTTAGCTCCTACGCCGACGTCTATTTCGCCACCGACAAGGCAATCGAGGAAAATGCCGACACTCTGGCGAAGTTCATCGGCGCCGTCGGCAAGGGCTGGGGCTGGGTGCATGCCAACCCGCAGGAGGCCGTCAAGAAGATGATTGCCGCCTATCCGGAAATGGATCTCGGCTGGGAAGAGAAGACCGTCAACCTAGTGCTCAAGCTTTCCTTCGACGGCGCGACCGCCAAGGACGGCTGGGGCACGTTCGATCCCGCCTCGATAGAGGAGCAGCTGGCGCTGCTCGACAAGGTCGGCCAGTATCCGAACGGGAGACCGGCCGCCAAGGACGTCTACATCACCAAGATCCTGGAGCTCTCGGCTGCCGACCGGCCCAAGCTCGACGCGCCCGCGGCCTAGAGCATGATCCCGAACCGAAGGTCAGCGTAGCAAAAAAGTGGGAACCGGGTTTCGGAAAAAGATCATGCTCCAACAAGGAGGTAGATCAGCATGACGATTCAACCAAACGTCATGCCGATCTAATGGCGAACGCTATCGAAGCCCAGAGGCTCGATGTCGGCTACGGCGGCCGACAGACGGCCGTCAAAGTGCTTTCCGGCCTCGACTTGACCGTCGCGGCCGGCTCCTTCCTGTCGATCCTCGGCCCGTCGGGATGCGGCAAGTCGACCTTGCTGAGGGTGGTAGCGGACCTGCTAGACCCGCTCGGCGGCACGATCAGCGTGCTTGGCGCCACACCGCATGCGGTGCGCTCGCGCCGCGATGTCGGCTTCGTGTTCCAGGATTCCACCCTGTTGCCCTGGCGCACGGTGCGCGACAATGTGCGGCTGCCGCTCGGCATCGGCCAGCGCAGACTGACGCGCAGGATCGAAGACCGAAGTGCGGAACTTTTGGAACTGATGGGGCTGGGCGGTCTCGGTGAACGCCTGCCGCATCAGCTTTCCGGCGGCCAGCGCCAGCGTGTCGCGATCGCCCGCGCCCTGCTTGGCGAGCCCAGGCTGCTGTTGATGGATGAGCCTTTCGGCGCGCTGGACGAGATCACCCGCGACCGCCTCAACGACGAATTGCTGGCGCTCTGGCGGCGCGCCGGCACGACGATCCTGTTCGTCACTCATTCGATCGCCGAGGCCGCCTATCTCGGCGAGCGCGTCATCGTTCTCGCCGCCAATCCCGGACGCGTGGTGAAGGATCTCGACATGCGGCCCTTCAAGCAGGAGGGCAATCGCTGCAAGCGCGAGGATGCCGCTATCGTCGCCGCCATGGTGGAATTGCGCGCCGCGCTGGAGCGCGCATCGTGAGACAGACGCCGCTCTCCCCGCAAATGATGATTGCGCTACCCGTTCTGGGCGCGGCGTCGATCCTGTTCGCCTGGCAGTACCTCCTGCCGCTGCTCGGCGTGCCGGCCTATATCGTGCCGGCGCCGACGGCGATCTTCGGCGTCTTCCAGAAGAATTTCGCACTGCTCATCGACAATCTCAGACCGACGCTCATCGAGGCGCTGGCCGGCTTCGTCATCGGCAACCTGGCAGCCGTGCTGCTTGCGGTGCTCTTCGTCCACAGCCGCATCCTGCAGGCCGCCTATTTCCCGATCGTGCTGTTCTTCAACACCATTCCGATCCTGGCGCTGTCACCAATCATCATCCTGATCTTCGGCCTCGGCATGACGCCGAAGATCGTCATCGCCGCGGTGATCTGCTTCTTCCCGACGCTGGTGAACATGATCCGCGGCCTCGATTCGGCAAGCGACAACGAGCACGAACTGTTCCGCGTGCTGTCGGCGACGCGCTCGGAGATCTTCTGGAGCCTGCGCCTGCCACGCGCCCTGCCGATGCTGTTCTCCTCGCTCCGCATCGCCTCGGCCACTGCGGTGATCGGCGCCATCGTCGGCGAATGGATCGGCTCGGACAAAGGACTTGGCGCGCTGATCATCCAGGCGACCTTCAATTACCAGTCCGACCGTCTCTACGCCGCGATCGTGCTCTCGTCCTCGCTGTCGATCGCGCTGTTCTGCATCGTCGTGCTGATCGAGCGCCGGGTGATCAGATACTGAACGGGCGTCGCAGCCGGTCCGTACCCACTCCGCACGAGCCGGTGTTCGCCTTGGCCAGTCCGGTTGCACGGACAGAAAACGGACCGCCGCCGCGGCCGAGGGCGCGGCGCCCGCCTTCAATGCCGCCTCATCGACGCGGAAATCTGGGGTGATGAAGCGGATAGACCGATTCGACCTCCGTTGCGGATTCCAAACCGAAAATCGACCGACGGGCGTCTCTGACAGATGTTGGCCGCAGCGGCGCTGCCGGCAGGGCCTGCCATCGCCTCGCCCTCAGGATTTGACATGGATCTCTCGCGGGAACTTGGTCAGGGTCTCACAGCCGGTTTCGGTCACCAGGATGGTCTCGCTGATCTCGATGCCCCAGCCATCCATCCACATGCCGAGGATGGAATGAACGACGTTGCCGGGCGCAAGCACGGTCTTGTCGCCCGGCCTGAGGCTGATCGTGTGTTCGCCCCAATCCGGCGGATAGGCGACGCCGATGGAATAGCCGATGCGCGATTCCTTCTTCAGCCCATGGCGTTGGATGACCTTGCGCCACGCAGCCTCGACCGCTTCGGCCGACGTTCCCGGCCTGACGGCGTCAAGCACCGCATCCATGCCCTCGATCACCGCCTTGGCGGTGTCCGAGACACGCGTCGGTGTCTTCCCTAGCTGCATCGTTCGCGCCAGCCCGGCCGCGTAGCGGCGGCAGACGCCAGCGAGTTCCAGCGCAATCGTCTCGTTTTCCCCGAACCGCCTGTCGCTCCACATGATGTGGGGGGCCGAAGCATTCTCGCCGCCGAGGATCGTTGGCGGAAGGGCGGTGATATCGCCTGCAAAGTCCGGGCTGCCGGCGATCTGCGCCGCCTGGATGGAGGCAATGGTATCGCATTCGCGCACGCCCGGCGCAATGACTTCGAAGGCCCGCGCGACGGCGGCTTCGGCGAGCGTCGAGGCCTTGCGCAGATAGGCGATCTCGGGCGCGGATTTGACCGCGCGGATCCAGTTCACCAGGAGATCGGCATCATGCCATTTTGCGTTGGGAAGCCCGGCGACGAGCCGGGCATGCCCTTTCGGGGAGAAATAATACGCTTCGAGTTCGATGCCGATATGCCTGTTTCCCCAGCCCTTGGCGACGATCCAGCCCGCGATCCACTCCATCGGGTGGCGGTCGGCCCGTTGAACATGGTCTTCTGGGAAACCGACCACATTCTCAGGCTTCATCCATACCGTCAGAAGACCGCCTGCCGCATCCATGGCGCGGCCGATCCAGACCGGTTCGGCATCCTCGATGGGAACCAGCACCACCTGCGGCGTGTAGAACGACCAGCCGTCATAGCCGGTGATGTAGTGCTGGTTGGCGACGTCGTTGACGATCAGGAGTTCGAGACCACGCTTCGACATTTCGCTGCGGATCTTGCGAAGCCGCTGCTGATATTCGTCGCGGGCAAACGGCAATTCGATCATCTCTGCTCCATGCGTGCTGCGTCAACGGTCGCTGGTTCACTCACCATCACCATCGAGGAGGCTTCGGCGGGGAGCAATCAGCCAAGGCCGCCACGTCGACAGGTCCTAACCCGTCCTGTCGTTCCCCGATTTCAGTGATTTCATCGCCAATTTATTTTTGAATTCCATTTGACTGAATAAATCTTCTCTGCGAACTTAGCGTCAACTGGGAGCGCAGGCGATGGCGTTGCGGGGGACCAATCAGGAGTTCGGACGGCCGTACAACCGGCGCATCGTGCTCGAATCCATTCGCCGCTTCGGCCCGATCGCCCGCGGCGAGATCGCGCGGCATGTCGGCCTCACCGTACAGACGGTGTCGACCATCGTGCGCGAATTGGAAGAGCAGGGCTACATCCTGTCGGTTCGCGAGGAGCCGAAGGGCCGCGGCCTGCCGCCGGCAACGCTGCGCGTCAATCCGGAAGGCGGTTATGCCGTCGGCATCCACCTCACCCCGCTCGGTATCGATGCGGCGCTGATCAACCTCAGCGGCGACGTTATCGAGAGCGCGCATCGCGAAGCGCCCAACGCCGCTCCCGACGATGCATTCGATGCAATCGGCGCCATGGTCGCCGAATTGACCGGCCGCCGCTCGGGCGGCCGCGTCATCGGCATCGGCATGGCGCTGCCGGGACCGTTCGGTGTCGAGCCGATGAGCTTTGTCGGCCCGACCACCATGGCCGGCTGGCAGGAAGTTCCGCTGCGCGAGCGGCTGACCGCCGTCACTGGCCTGCCGGCCTTTTTCGAGAACGACATGGCCGCAGCCGCGATGGGCGAACGCTTCTACGGCCTCGGCACGAAACATTCAGAATATTACTATCTCTACTTCGGCGTCGGCCTTGGCGGCACCATGCTGCATGACGGCAGCGTATTGCGCGGCGCCTGGGGCAATGCCGGCGAGATCGGCCACATTCCGGTCGTTCCGGGCGGCGAGCCCTGTCCCTGCGGCAACCGCGGCTGCCTCGAACGCTACATCTCGCTGGAAGCGCGAGGCCGCTGGAGCGGCGATGATGCCGACTGGGTTACCGAGATCGCGCCGGTCTTCCGCAATGCCATCACCATCATCGAAAACCTCTTCGACCCCGAAACGATCGTCCTCGGCGGGCTGGCTTCCCCTGCCCTGCTCGAACGGCTGGCGGCGTCGGCCGAACCGCTGCACAATTCGGTCTCGGCCCGCAGGGATCGCACGGCGCCGCGCATCCTGGTCGCCCGGGGCGGTCAGCATGCAGTGTTGCGGGGTGCGGCCGCGCTTGCCGTTTCCGGCGTGCTTTCCCCGCGCTTCGGCCAGATCTTCACCGCCAAGCGGCAGCGCGAGGGCGACCTTCTGAAAGGCGGAGACATCGCGGCATGAGCGAACCCCTGTTGGTCCTCGACAACGTCACCAAGAACTACGGCGCCATCCAGGCGCTGCGCGGCATCAGCTTTTCGATCGGACGCGGCGAGGTAGTGGCGCTGCTGGGCGACAACGGCGCCGGCAAGTCGACGCTGGTCAAGATCATCGCCGGCGGGCTCGAGCCGACCTCCGGCCGCATGCTGTTCGAGGGCAAGGAGTTCCTTGCCAAATCGCCCGCGGAGGCCAAGGCCGCAGGCATCGAGACGGTCTATCAGGACCTCTCGCTCTGCACCAATGTCGACGTGGTGGCCAACTTCTTCATGGGCCGCGAGATCACCCGCAAGGTGCTGGGCGTTCCGGTGCTCGACGAGCGCGCCATGGAAGCCGTGGTGGCGAAGGCCTTGGCCAATGCCGGCACGCGCATTCCCTCGTTGCGCACCAAGGTCGAGCATCTCTCGGGCGGCCAGCGGCAGGCGATCGAGCTTAACCGCTTCGTCCATTGGGGCGGCAAGCTGGTGCTGCTCGACGAACCCTTCGCCGCGCTCGGCGTCGAGCAGACGCGCCGCGGCCTCGACATGATCCGCCAGGTGGCGAGCCAGGGCATCGGCGTCGTCATCATCACCCACATCATGCAGCAGGCCTTCCAGGTCGCCGACCGGATCGTGGTGATCCGCCAGGGCGTCGTGGCCGGCGACGTTGCCCGCAACAAGACAAGTCCCGATGCGGTGATCAACATGATCACCGGAGAGACGCTCGCCGGTGCCGGACCGGCGGGCTGAGGGACAAATGAGGGGTCCGGCGAAAAGAGGAGCCAACGACATTGAAACGACTGCTACTTTCTGTCTTCGGTATCCTGGCCCTGGCATTTGCCACGCTCACGCCGGCATTCGCCCAGTCCAAGGGTACCGTCTACTACCTGGTCCCGACATTGCTCGACGAATTCCAGACCGGCTCGGTGAGCGCGCTGGAATTGTTCCTGAAGCAGGTCGGCTACGAGATGAAGACGCTGAACGCCGACAACAAGACCGACGCCCAGCAATCGCAGATGAACGACGTCATCGCGCTGAAGCCCAAGGCGATCATCCTCGCCGCGGTCGATTTCAACGCGCTGAAACCATCCGTTGAAGCCGCCCGCGCGGCCGGCATCCCGGTGGTCGAGTTCGACCGCCAGATCACCGCGACGCCGTCCGACTTCACCTCCGTCGCCGGCACCGTCGAGATCGGCCACATCGCCGCCGAACAGGCCGAAGCGCTGCTGAAGGCCAAGAACGGCTCGGTCAAGGGCAAGATCCTGCAGGTGCTCGGCGATCCCGGCGACCCGTATACCCTCGACATCCAGAAGGGTTTCGAAGAGAAGATGAAAGCGTTTCCGGACGTCAAGATCATCTCGCTTCCGGCCATGCAGTGGGAGGCGAGCAACGCCGGCACCATCGTCGCCGACCAGATCCTGGCCAATCCAGACATCGACCTGATCTTCAGCCACGCCGCGCATCTTTCGGTCGCCGCCGTCGCCTCGCTGGAGGCCGCCGGCAAGAAGCCGGGCGACGTGATGCTGATGAGCTCGAACGGCGCGCCGGTCGGCCTCGACCTGATCCGCAAGGGCTGGCTGAACGTCGAGGTCGAGCAGCCGCTTTATGCGCAGGCCGCCGCGGTCGCGATGTTCATGGACAAGGTCGCCAACAAGCAGGAGATCAAGCCCGGCGACTATGACGTGCTCGGCTTGAAGTCGGTCGTGACCAAGGAAGCCTGGGGCCCGAACATCAAGATCCCGGGCGCGGCGATCACCAAGGCGAACGTCGACAACCCCGCCTTCTGGGGCAACCAGAAGCCGCCGACGGATACGGTGAAGTCCGTCGAATAGGCTTTGCCGCATCGAGCTCCGGGCCTGCCGGCCCGGAGCCTCTCGGCGCGTCCGCAGGCAGCGGCCGCGCATCCAGTCCTGACGTCAACCGGATCGGCCCTACCCGGATCACATGATGAGCCCACGCACCCGCCATATCCTCGAGCTCGTGCTCGACAATCTCGTCTGGTTCATGCTGGTCTTCGTGCTGGCGGTGTTCTCGATCTTCATTCCCAACTTCTTCCAGCTCGGCATCTTCGCCAACATCATCGAGGCTTCGAGCGTGCTCGGCGTCATGTCGATCGGCCTGGCGCTGGTCATCATCGCCGGTCACATGGACCTTTCGGTCGAATCGGTGGCTGCCCTCAGCGCCATGGCGGTCGGCATCATGTTCTGCTCGTCCGGCATCGGCCTTGGCCTGCAGCTGCATCCGGAGTGGCTGATGGTGCCGGTGTCGCTCGCCGTCGCGCTTGTGGTCGGCGCCGTCATCGGCGTCGTCAACGGCTTCCTCATCGTCAGGCTGAAGATGAGCGCCTTCATCATCACGCTGGCCTCCTACATCTGGGTGCGCGGCCTCGTGCTGGTGGTCTCGGGCGGGCGATCGGCACAGGACCTGGCGCCGGCCATCCGCTGGTTCGGCATCCAGCGCCTCGCCGGGCTGCCGCTCACCGCCTGGATCGCCGTCGGCTGCTTCGTCGTCTTCTCGCTGATCCTGGCCAAGACGCCGTTCGGCCGGCATCTGGTGATGATCGGCGGCAACGAGACGGCAACCTTCCGCGCCGGCATCCGCGTCAACCGCAACCTGATCATCGCCTTCGTGCTTGCCGGCGCCATTGCCGGCCTCGCCGGCTGGCTGCTCGCCATCCGTACCTCCGGCGCCACCGCCAATCTCGGCGTCGGCCTGCTCTTCAACGCCTTCGCAGCCGTCGTCATCGGCGGCGTCAGCCTCAAGGGCGGCGTCGGCACCCTGCCCGGCGTCTATGCCGGCGTGCTGCTTTTGTCGGCCATCAACACCGCCATCAACCTCATGGGCCTGCCGGCCAACTTCACCCAGGTCATCCACGGCTTGCTTGTGCTGGCGGCCGTGCTGCTCGACGCTTTCAAGCAGACCATTCGCCAAAGACTCGCATGACAGGACGGCTCGCATGACTGGACGCATCGAAGGCAAGGTGGCGGCGATCGTCGGCGCCGCGCGCGGCATCGGCAAGGGCATAGCCCAGCGCTTCGCCGAGGAGGGGGCGAAACTCGTCCTTGCCGACAGCGAAGCCGAGGCCGGCAAGGCGAGCGCCGACGAGCTGGGCGCCGCCTTCATCCACACCGACATCTCGAAAATGGCCGACGCGGAAGCGGTGGTGACATTGGCGCTGCAGCGCCACGGCCGTCTCGACATCATCGTCCAGAACGCCGGCATCTACCCCTGGCAGCTCATCGAGAACACCAGTCCGGAAGACTGGGACCGCGTCATGGCGGTCAATCTGCGCGGCAGCTTCAACGCCGCCCGTGCGGCGCTCACGCCGATGAAGGCGCAGGGCAGCGGCCGCATGCTCTTCACCTCCTCCATCACCGGCCCGCAGGTGAGCAGCCCCGGCCACGGCCATTATTCGGCGAGCAAAGCCGGCATCAACGGCTTCATCCGCGCCGCGGCGCTCGAATTTTCCGGCTATGGCATCACCGTCAACGGCGTCGAGCCCGGCAACATCCTGACCGAAGGCATGAAGCTGCACCGCGACGACGCCTTCATCAAGAGCATGGAGGACGCCGTGCCGCTCGGGCGCCTCGGCACGCCGCGCGACGTCGCCAACGCCTTCCTGTTCCTGGCTTCCGACGACGCCAGCTACATCACCGGCACGACGATCGTCGTCGATGGCGGCCAGCTCCTGCCCGAAGGCCAGGATTTCCGCCTGACGCCGCCGTGATTCTTTGATCGGTGCCGGGAAGCTGGTGGGCGATGACGGGCTCGAACCGCCGACATCTTCGGTGTAAACGAAGCGCTCTACCAACTGAGCTAATCGCCCGCTCCGGGCCGGACCTTTAAGCAGTTAGGGCTCCGTTCGCAAGGCCCAATGAACGGCCGGCGCACCCGCTATCCGGCGGATTTCCCCAACGCCGGCTCACTTGTCAAAAAACCTTCCGCTGATTGCCGTTATGCTCACATGCCGCGCTTGACACCCGCAAACGAACCCCTTATCCAGCGCCCCAACGACGAACACGCCTGACACGTGCTCGTCAGTGCGCGGGTGTAGCTCAGTCGGTTAGAGTGCCGGCCTGTCACGCCGGAGGTCGCGGGTTCGAGCCCCGTCACTCGCGCCATTCCCTCTCGGAAATCATTGTATTTATTGTCCTGCTGTTCTGGCGGGGAAAATCATTCGATTTCTCGAGTCCGCATCTTGGCAGCCCGACGAGGCAGGCGAACAACATGGATGTTTGTCTGCCGCGCCCTTGAAATAGCAAGTGTCAAGCTCATCCTTGAGAATGGTGGTGGCGCCGGCGTGGGGTTGAGAAAGGCTTGATCTTCAAGCTCTTTTCTCCGACGGCTCTGAGAGCAGGCGTTGGTCACGCCGGCAGCCATTTATGAAGCTCGTATCTTCGTCAGCCGTTCGGGTAATAGCCGCCGTCGCCGCCACTACCGATGTAGGTGCCTTGGCCGGTGGCATTCTGAAGCCGCTGATCCAGTGCGTTGATCTGCCCTAGCGCCGAACGGTCTCCGGAAGTCAGCGCGGTACGCTGGATGGTATCCGCCTGCTGCATCAGGTCGCGTGCCTGGTCCTGCGTGATCTTGCCGGCTTGCCTTGCCGCTCGGATACCCTGCCTTACGTTCAGCAACTGATCCAACGCCGCTTTCGCCTTTGGATCCGCCGGCACCGATGCCGTGGTCATGGTGTCGACCTTGTGGTGACGGTGCACCGCATAGGCGCTCGAAAGCGGTATGGCCGCGAAGATCGATGCGGCCGCGACGATTTTTGGCATGAAAGAGCGCATGATGGCTTCTCCCTATGGTGGAGGAAGCGGTTGTACCGCTTCTCCGAAATGGGCCGTCTGGTCGCGTCGTGTCGCGATGCAGCCACTCACCGCCGGCGGTTCTCGGCCCGCGACGAGATATAGAGGCCACCCCTGCGTTGAAACGGAGGTGGAACGCAAACGTTATCCGATGTGATCGAGCTTTGAATCGTGGCCGCACATACGTCGGCTACCCGTCTGTTTTGGGCGAATATCGGGCGCTCGCCAAGCAGCTTGTACTTCACCTTCCCTTGAACTGCCTCAAGAAAAGGTGGCGGCCAGTGGGCCATAGCTGTCGTCGTCTTTTTCAGGATGCGCCACTTGCCTACTTTCCCGTTCTCCGAAGCGAACCCCATTCAATATCCCGGTCCCCCGCCGAAAAGTTCGGACGTCGTGATCATCGGCGGCGGCGTCATCGGTGTGACGACGGCGCTTTTTCTTGCGCGGCGCAACATCTCGGTGACGCTGGTGGAAAAGGGCCGGATTGCGGCCGAGCAGTCCTCCCGCAATTGGGGATGGATCCGCAAGCAGGGACGCGATGCGGACGAGCTGCCGATCGTGATCGAGGCCTCCCGTCACTGGCGGCAGTTGGCTGAGGAATGCGGCGAAGACATCGGCTTGAAGCAGACAGGCGTGACCTACCTGGCAAGCTCGGAAGACAAAATGGCCGGCTTCGAAGCATTCATGAAGATCGCCGCCGTCCACAAGATCGACACTCGCCTTCTGAACGCGCAGGAAACCGCTGGCCTCATCAAAGGCATGTCACGCAGTTTCAAGGGCGCGATGACGACACCTTCCGACATGCGGGCGGAGCCCTGGATGGCCGTGCCCGCTCTCGCTCGGCTTGCGGCCCGCAAAGGCGTCAAGATCGTGGAGAATTGCGCGGCGCGAACCCTGGAAATCTCGGCCGGCAGGGTCAGCGGTGTCTGGACCGAGGCGGGTCACATCGAGACGTCCAGCGTTCTGCTCGCTGGCGGTGCGTGGTCTTCCCTGTTCCTGAGAAGACATGGCGTTTCCATTCCCCAGCTCAGCGTCAGGTCGACCGCCGCGGCAACGGAGCCGCTGCCAGAAATCCACGCAGGCGCCGCGGCAGGAGAGCATATCGCTTTCAGACGCCGACAGGATGGCGGATACACGCTCGCTCCGGGAGGCAGCCATTTGCTCTACCTGGGGCCCGACGCATTCCGGCATGCGACGAAATACCTTCCCGCCCTGATCGCCAATCCTTTCGGCTCACGCTATTCGCCGGCCGCGCCGGCGGGTTACCCGGACGGCTGGTCGACGCGACGTCAATGGGCGCCGGATTCCCAAAGTCCCTTCGAAAGAATGCGGGTGCTCAATCCCGCTCCCGAACGTTCCGGTCTGCGTTCGATCGAACGCAATTTCAGGCGCCTGTTCCCGCAGCTCGGGCCGGTCCGCCTAAAGGCGAGCTGGGCAGGCATGATCGACGCGATGCCGGACGTCGTCCCCATAGTGGATCGCGTGCAGGCGATCGTCGGCCTCGTCGTCGCAACGGGTATGAGCGGTCACGGCTTCGGTATCGGGCCGGGAATCGGTCGGGTCGTCTCCGACATGATCCAAGGAAACGAGATTGGGCACGACCTCACCCGCTTCCGCCTGTCGCGCTTTTACGACGGCAGCGCCATTCGGCCAGGCCCTGCTCTCTAGCGGCGTCACGTTCGGTCTCAAATAAAGCTCCAAGCCTCAGTTGTTCAGCTCGTCAGCCGAGCAACGTCTCACCAGGCGGCGTCAACAGATATGCCGCCTGAGCGCACGGCCACGCATCTCCGCCCAAAGCATGTGCTCTGCCGACCTCTCGGAACCATTGCGTAGCTGTCTCGTTCCGCACAGGGACAAAAGACGAGAGATTGAGATGGCTGTGCTATGCCGCTTTTCGATTGACGACGCCAGGGAGGTGGACGAGCTCGCGTTTCAAGAATTGCCGCGGGTTGGCGAAAGCGTGTCCTTGCTGATCGAGGGATCGAACAGGGACCTTCGCGTCATGCGCGTGGTGCATGTTCCCGGCAGCGAGCAAGGCGCGACGACGACGCTCGAACTGACCAGCAAGATTCTTTAGCCGCGCTTCCGGTTCACTCGCCCAATATCACGCCGGAGGCGACGATCTGGGCGGTGCGCGCGGTGAGCTTCTCGCGCCGTACAAGCGTGGGCTTTTCATAGGGCTTTTTCATCTCACCGTTCCGGGAACCGGGCTGCCTTGTGTTCGATCAAGACAGTGAACGCACTCGCACTCGTTGCGTTCCGAGGAGCGGATTGACAGCTGATGTGAGCCGGACCGAAGGCGGGACCGGGCGCACGCCCACTAACGCGGACGCGCTCGATGGACCGAGGGCGTGGAGCTTGTCGATACCAAGTCAGCCTCGGTACCTTCCGTTCCCCGTTTGTAGATCAACCGGACCACCAGTCCGAAGTATCCAATTTGAAGGATGATCAAGGCAAGGATGGCCCAGCCGAGCGCCTTCCAGATGGAGCCGGTCTCCAGCTCAGCCCAGATCGCAACGATCAACGACGTCGCGAACATACCGATCAGAAATTGAGGAAAATACATCGGCACGGCACCCAAGGCTTTGGCGTCTCGAGGCGACCCTCAACTCGATTCTCAAAAAGCCCGCCGCCCCGTTCGGGAGCGGCGGGCCCCCAAATTTGCCCCCGGCTACCGGAGCGCGGTCCACTCCGGCATTGCTGGCAATGCAATAGGGATGCCAGACACAGTGACCCATTACGGGACAGCTGCGCCGTCGAAGCAAGGCGTTGGCGTCGAATAATATTAACCGTTGCTAATATGCAACCATGTCGTCGTAAGACACTGAATTACAAGGGTCGTGGCAGGCGCCCGACGAGCGCTACCGACCCGTTGGGCCATACGTGAGGTTGGCGGCTTCAAGCCCTCGCCAGCAGCGCCTCGACCTCCTGCAGCGTCGGCATGGACGGAGCCGTGCCCGGACGGGTCACCGAAATGCCGGCGACAGCGCAGGCGAAGCGTACCGCCTCCAAGGGCTCGACGCCCGTGGCAAGCGCCGCCGCCAAGCCGCCATTGAAGGCGTCGCCCGCGCCCGTGGTCTCGACCACCGGGCCGGCGTTGACGGCGCCGACATGGTCGGAACGGTCCTTGGTGTGGAGCAGCGCGCCCTTCTCCCCGAGCGTCACGATGACGGCGCCGACGCCTTTCGCCAGCAGACTGTCGGCGGCGCGGCGGGCATCATCGACCGAAGCGACGGTGATGCCGGTCAGCCCTTCGGCCTCGGATTCGTTCGGCGTGACATAGTCGCAGAGCGCGTAGATGCGGTCCGGCAGGCTGGCTGCCGGCGCCGGGTTGAGGATGGTCGTCACCCCTACCCCGCGTGCGATCTCGAGCGCCTTCAGCGCCGCGTCGATCGGCTGCTCGAGCTGGGTGACGAAGACGCCGGCCGAGCGGATCAGATCGGCGTGAGCTTCGATGTCGGCGGGCGAGATCAGCATCGCAGCACCCGGGCTGACGATGATGGCGTTGTTGCCGCTGCCTTCTTCGACGAAGATGTAGGCGGCGCCCGTATAGCTGTCCGGCGTGTCGATCACGGCGCTCTTCACGCCCGCCGCCTTCCAGGTCTGCTTGGCCATGTCGGCGAAGGCATCGACGCCGAGCCTCGTCAAGAACGTGACGTCGGCACCCAGCTTGCCGGCGGCGACCGCCTGGTTCGAGCCCTTGCCGCCCGGTCCGAGCTTGAACGAGTTGCCGAGGATCGTCTCGCCCATGCGTGGCTGGCGGTCGGCGCGATAGGCGGTATCGGCGACGAAGACGCCCAAGATCACAACAGGCTTCATGACGACTGGCTTGCCGGCGGCCATTTCTCTACTCCGCTTCCGGCGGAATGACGCCCTTGCGGAAGGCGAAACAGCCGTAGAAGCGGCGCTCGCCGGTCTGGATGACGCAATAGGACTTCTTGGCGCGCTCGTAGAAGGCGTAACGCTCGATCGAGATCATCGGCCAGGACTTGCCTTCGGCCGCGTCGATCTCCTTCTGCACCTCCTTCTGTACCGGCGGGATTTCGTTCGGCTTGCCGACGATTTCCATGCGGGCGGCCGCATCGTTGACGAAGCTGTCCAGCGGGTAGAGCGACAGCACCGCCTTCACCACCTCGGCCGCCGGCGCATCGATGCGCAGCAGCTTGCCGAGCACGGTCTGCTTCGCGACGGAGTCGGATGGAAAATTGGAGTCGGCGATGATCAGGTCGTCGCCGTGCCCCATAGCCCGCAGCGCCTGGAGCACATCGGCATTGAGCAGCGGATTGATCCCTTTGAGCATGGTTCCCTCTCGGAAGTCTGTGTGCGGTCTGGAGCAATTCCCGGAAAAGTGTGAGCGGTTTTCCGTCCGGAATTGCGTAAAGCTCTAAAGGCGCTTGCCGGTCCCCGCATCGAAGAGATGGACGTGGTCGAGCCGCGGCCTGAGTTTCAACGTATCGCCCGGTTTGAAGTCGTGGCGCTCGCGGAACAGCGCCACCATCTCGCCCTCGCCGAAGCGCACGAACACCAAGGTCTCCGAGCCTGTCGGTTCGACCACCGAAATCGTGGATGCGACGCCGTCGGGATGGATTTCCAGATGCTCCGGGCGCACGCCGTAGACGACGGCCTGTCCGTCCTCGGTCGCGACACCGGCGGGCATCGGAAAGGCCGAGCCCGCTATGTCGACGACTGGCTTCTCACCCTTCTTCACCGTGCCCTTGAGCAGGTTCATCGCCGGCGAGCCGATGAAGCCGGCGACGAACAAATTGGCCGGCCGGTCGAACAGTTCCAGCGGCGCGCCCACCTGCTCGATGCGGCCGTCGCGCATCACCACGATCTTGTCGGCCATGGTCATGGCCTCGATCTGGTCGTGGGTGACATAGATGGTGGTGGTTTTCAGCCGCTGGTGCAGTTCCTTGATCTCGGTGCGCATCTGCACGCGCAGCTTGGCGTCGAGATTGCTGAGCGGCTCGTCGAACAGGAACACCTGCGGATTGCGCACGATGGCGCGGCCCATGGCGACGCGCTGGCGCTGGCCGCCGGAAAGCTGGCGCGGATAGCGCTTGAGATAGGGATTGAGGTCGAGGATATCGGCTGCGCGCTTCACTCGCTCCGCAACGACGGCCGGATCGGTGCCGCGCAGCTTCAATGCGAAAGCCATGTTCTGCTCCACCGTCTTGTGCGGATAGAGCGCGTAGTTCTGGAATACCATGGCGATGTCGCGCTTGGCAGGCGCCAGGTGGTTGACGACACGGTCGCCAATCGAGATCGTTCCGCCGGAGACCGTTTCCAGTCCCGCCACCATCCTGAGCAGCGTGGACTTGCCGCATCCCGAAGGGCCAACCAGCACGACGAACTGGCCGTCGGCGATATCGACGCTAACCTCATGCAGAACCTTGACGGTTCCGAATGCCTTGGCCACATTGTTAATTGCGACTTGAGCCATCGTCTCCCCTATCTTTTTCGTGGAAGCTAGCCATTGCCAACGGCAAGGGCAAGTCGGTATCTTATAGATAAAAAGCCATTCTTGTTGACAAGGTAATCGATTACGCGAATAGTGGCGAGTGCCAATCCGACAGCCGGTCCTTGTCCGGGAAATCGGATCTCCAGGCGACGCAGGGTGGGGTCCCACGTCCCCCTATGGTATAGGAGAACCGCAGACGTTTCGGCGTCCGAGAGATTGGCAAAATCAATTCGCGACTGAAGTTCTGGGAGGAACCTTGAGATGAGAGTCGATCTTTACGAAAAACTGGTGCGAGCCGGGGCAACCCGCCGCGATGTGCTGAAAGGCGCGGCCAGCATGGCGGCACTTGCCGCGGCGTCCGGCGCCGGGCTCGGCGCGCTGACCAAACCGGCCGCCGCCGCGGATGATCTGCGCGCGAAAATCCTGCAGATCCCGGGCGTCGGCAAAGGCCAGCCGACGGACGCCGACTTCCAGAAAGTCGGCGAGCTTTGCCTGGAAGCGACCAAGGCCAACGTCAAGGAAGGTGAATTCGCCGGCGTCGAGCTCACCTTCATGGGCCTCAACAATCAGAACCTGCACAACGTGCTGTTCCGTGGCTTCCTGAAGCCGTGGGAGGCCTATACCGGCGCCAAGATCAGCTGGATCGACCTTGCCCAGGCCGATTACAACGCCCGTCTGCAGCAGTCGATTGCAACCAAGACCGTCGATTTCGACATCATCGAGATGGGTGCGCCCTTCGAAGGCGACGTCTGCGGCAAGGGCCTCACCTCGGAGATGCCCGACTGGGTCAAGAAGCAGATCGACATGGACGATCTCGTCAACTACCTGAAGCCGCCGGTCGGCACCTGGGACGGCAAGCAATACCGCGTGACCATCGACGGCGACACGCACAACTTCAACTACCGCACCGACGTGTTCTCCGACTCCGAGCTGGCGGCAGCCTGGAAAGCCGACGGCGGCGACAAGGCAGGCATGGCCGAATGGGGCGTGCCGAAGACTTGGCAGCAGGTGCAGGCCGTCACCAAGTTCCTCAAGGGCAAGCAGTTCAAGGGCCAGGACGTCTATGGCTACCTCGACGCGCCCAAGCCCTGGGGCGGCTTCGGCTTCTACTTCCTCGGCAGCCGCGCCTCGGCCTATGCCAAGCACCCCGACGACAAGGCTTGGCTGTTCGATGCCGACACGATGAAGCCGCGCATCAACAATCCGGCCTGGGTGCGGGCCATCCAGGACGTGATCGACGCCCTGCCCTCGGAGCCGCCGGACCAGATCAACGCCGATCCGAACACCACCGGCTTCCAGCAGTTTCTGGCCGGCACCGGCTCGATGATCCCCTGGTGGGGCGACATCGGCTCCAACGTCAAGACCAACGACTCCTCGGTCATCGGCGACGTCACCGGCTTCTCGATCCTGCCGGGCTCGGACGATGTCTACAATTCCAAGACCGGCAAGTGGGACAAGCTGGCCAGCGGCCCGAACTATGCGCCGAACTGCGCCTATCTCGGCTGGGGCGTCTATGTCATGGCCCGCGTCGACAGCGACGAGAAGAAGAAGAAGGCGGCGTGGTCGGCGGCGGCCCATCTCGGCGGCAAGGATCTGTCGCTGTGGTGCGCGGCCTATCCTTCCGGCTTCCAGCCCTATCGCAACTCCCATTTCAACATTCCGGAATGGGTGGCGGCCGGCTATGACGAGGCCTTCATCACCTCGTATCTGAAGTCGGAGGGCGACTCCTACAACCATCCGAACGCCGCGATCGAGCCGCGCATCCCCGGCATCTTCCAGTATTACAGCGCCGCCGAGGACATCCTGGCCAACACCTTCGCCGGCAAGATGAAGGCGCAGGAAGGCGCAGATGCCATCGCCGCCGCCTGGGAGAAGCTGACCGACCAGATCGGACGCGAGAACCAGATCAAGCTCTACAAAGCCTCGCTCGGCATGTAGGCTGTCTCGTGAGAAAGTCGCGGCCCGGCGACACCTCGTCGCCGGGCCGCATCTTGACCGGCATCGCCCGATCACTTGGGCTTCGAGCAATTCCAGGAAAAGTGTGAAGCGGCTTTCCGTCCGGAATTGCGTGAAAACAAAAGGTAGAGGCGATAAGCGTGGCTGAGCAGACTTCGACCGCGAATGCGTGGCCGGCAAATTCCACGGCGACCGATCTCATTCCGCCCGGCCGCAAGCGCCTCGGCTGGGCCCTGATGGTTGCTGCGACGCTCGCGCTGCTGGCGACGATCGTGATGCAGATCCTCTACAAGACCGAAGTCGACACGGTCGGCTTCTATACCTGGCGTCCCGTGGTCTACGCCTATGTGCTGTGGGGTGTCGCGCTCGGCGCCTGGCAGGTGCTGACGCGCGGCGAGGACGGCCAACGCGCGCTGTTCCTGCTGCCGGCGCTGCTCTTCACCATAGCCATGGTGATCTTCCCGACGCTGTTTGGCTTCTACATCGCGCTGACCGACTGGAACCTCAGCTCGTTTTCCGGCCGCAGGTTCAACGGGCTCGACAATCTCTGGCAGATGCTGGGCGATCCCTATTATCGCAACGCGCTGTTCAACATGGTGCTCTACGTGCTGGCGGTGCTGGTCGAATATGTCATCGCCTTCGGACTGGCGCTGCTGCTCAACGCGCAGATCCGCGCCAGAAAATTCTTCCGCGTGGTCTTTCTGCTGCCACTGATGCTGTCGCCGGTCGCCGTCTCCTGGATGGTCGGCAAATCGCTGATGGAATACCGGTTCGGACCGGCATCGACGCTGGCGCGCCATCTCGGCTGGAACAATCCGGCCTTCTTCTCCGACCCCATCATAGCGCGCATCTCGATCATGGTGCTCGACGCCTGGACCTTCATCCCGTTCATGATGATCATGCTGCTCGCCGGCCTGCAGGCCATGTCGCGCGAGGTGATCGAGGCGGCGCGCGTCGACGGCGCGAACGCATGGCAGACCTTCTGGCAGGTCACCTTTCCGCTGATGCTGCCGGTGTCGCTGACGGCGGTGATCCTGCGCATCATCTTCAAGCTCAAGCTTGCCGATATCATCATCACGGTAACGTCCGGCGGCCCCGGCGGCGCCACGGATTCGGTTTCGAGCTTCATCTACCGCGAGTATCGCGACCGCTCGAATGTCGGCTACGGCACCATGCTCGCCATGGTCTACCTGATCATCATCGTCGTGTTCGTCACCTGGCTGCTGAAGATCGCCGGCCGTTTCGTGCGCAACGTCAACTGAGCGGCATCATGAGCGTCCAGACCACCGAATACACCGTTTCCGAGATCCGCTCGCCGGCCGCCTTCATCACCAGCCGCGTCTTCATCTATGGCGCGCTGGTGTTCTGGTCCTTCGTCTGCCTGTTCCCGATCTACTGGACGATCACCACCTCGTTCAAATCGGCCGTCGATGTCACGCAAGGCCACCTCATCCCCTTCATCGACTTCCAGCCCGACTGGAAAGGCTGGCGCTCGCTCGGCCTATCGCCGGATTCGATCTTCCAGACCTCGACCGTGCGCGACGAATTCCTCAAGCGCTTCATGAACTCGGTCATCACCTCGGTCGGCGCATCCAGCCTTGCCATCGTCATCGGCAGCCTCGCCGCCTATGGCCTCACCCGCTATCGCTACAAGTTCGCGTGGTTCAAGAACGAGGACATCTCCTTCTTCTTCCTGTCGCAGCTCATCCTGCCGCCGGTCGTGCTGGCGCTGCCCTTCCTGGTGCTTTACCGCGAGGTGGCCCTGCTCGACACGCGCATCGGGCTCGTGCTCCTCTACACGCTGATGGTCTTGCCGATCGTCATCTGGATCATGCGCGACCAGTTCAACTCCATTCCCGTCGAACTCGAGGAGGCAGCACTCGTCGACGGCCTGTCGATCTGGGGCGCGTTCTTCCGCATCGTCATGCCGATCGCGCTGCCCGGCATGGTCGCCGCCTTCATCCTGGCGATGGTGCTCTGCTGGAACGAATATTTCTTCGCCGCGCTGCTCACCTCGACGGATGCCAAGACCATCCCCGTGATGGTGGCGAGCCAGACCGGCTCGCAAGGCATCAACTGGTGGTCGATGGCAGCCCTTGCCACGGCAGCCATCGCACCGCTGGCGATCATCGGCATCGCGCTCGAACGTTATCTGATCATGGGCATGACAGCCGGTTCGGTGAAGTAGCCCCTTTCCTTCTCCCCTTGTGCGAGAAGGTGGATCGGCGCGTTAGCGCCGAGACGGATGAGGGGTGTTCCAGCGGAGTGAACGTCGGCGTTCCCTGGAACACCCCTCATCCGTCCGCTTCGCGGCCACCTTCTCCCACAAGCGGAGAAGGGGGAGCTAGGCTCGCAGGATCGCCCGTAGGTGATCGAGGATCATCGCGACGCCCTTTTGCCCCAGCTCGGCCGAAGCCTCCGGCGCGCCCTTCGTGTACCAGCCCTTGTTGTCCGCGAAATGGCCGGCATCCACCGCCTCGGGGCATAGCGCCAGCATCAGCGACGTCTCGCCGATGCCGGCATGGTCGAACGGGTATTTGCCGTTCATGGCGGCGGCCGGCATCAGCGGATGCACCTGCACCCAGTTGAAGACATTCTCGCCCTGGGCGTGGCCGGCATAATAGTCGGCCATCTTGTCGGAGCCCCACCAGCCCTCGCCGCGCTCCTTTTCCAGGAAACGGAAAATCGCCTGCCGGCCAGCGGTCTTGAAGGCGAGATCGGTCGGCATGCCGGCGACAAAATTCTCGGTCTGGTGATGGATGATGGCGTGGATGTTACGGAAGCCGATGCGCAGCAGGCCGTAGAACAGCTCTTCCGCAAAGGGAGCCAGCACCGGACCGCCGACCTGCACCGAGCCGCTGCCTTCCGGCGGCTCCACGGCATAGCTCGCCGCGCCATAGTAGAAGGGCGGCAGGATGACGATGTCCCTCTCCTTCTCGACGAGTTCGAGCGTCTTGATGACGGCGAGCGTGTCCATGCCGACCGCCATGTGCTCGCCATGGTATTCGAGCACGCCGAGCGGCAGCACGACCGGCCAGTTTTCTTCGATCGCCTTGCGGATCTGGTGCGGCAGCATCAGTTCGTAGCGCATGTCTCTACTCCAAGTTGGTGTGCCGGGCGCGCATCGCTTCCGGGGTCGCGCCGGTGAGCGCCTTGAGCTTCAGCACCATCACTTCGAACAGCAGGAAAAGCGCGCCCTCGAACAGCGAGCCCATCGGCAGCACCGAAGTTCTGGCGGCGCCGTGGTCGCTGGCCATGGTCTGGGCCGGAACGAGCAGCGTGAAGTCGGCAAGCTTCGCGGCGCTGCCCGCCGGTTCGGCGGTAAGCAGCAGCACCTTGGCGCCGGCGTCGCGGGCGACACGCATCAAGGTGAGCACGGTGGTGGTTTCGCCCGGTCCGGAGCTCGCGAGGAAGATGTCGCCTTCGCCCAGCGGCGGCGTGGTCATATCGCCGACAACCGAAACCGGCAGGCCTAGATGATAGAGCCGCATGGCGAAGCCTTTGACCTGAAGTGCCTCCCGGCCGCAGCCATAGACGACGATCTTGCCGGCATCGGCCAGCATTGCGCAGGCGGCGTCGACCCGGTCGTCATCGATACGCCGCACCACGGCGGCAAGCTCGTCCAGCGCGGTTGCAAACATGTCCGGTCCGGCTTGCGTCATGGCGGTTCATCCCATTCTGCCGAGGCTTGATCAGGCTTGCGGCTTTTCGTGCGAAACACTTGTTTTTGTTCATGCTATCACCGCGAAAATTGCTGTCCAACGAGCCTCGGTGCTTTTGCTGTGCCAGCGGCGTGATAGTGTCATGTCAGACAAATCGATCCGGGAACATTGAGGCTATGAAGACACGGCATTTCGACCGCATCGGCAATGGCGGCATCACCTTCACCGAGCTCGGCTTCGGCACCGCGCCGCTCGGCAATCTCTACCGCGCCGTCTCCGATGAGGATGCCAATGCCACGCTGGAGGCGGCATGGGAGACCGGCTGCCGCTACTTCGACACCGCTCCCCTCTATGGCCTCGGCCTCTCCGAAACCCGGCTCAATCCTTTCCTGCGCGGCAAGAAGCGTGACGACTATGTGCTGTCGAGCAAGGTCGGCCGCCTCTTGCGCGTCTCGCCGGCCGACCAGCGCACCGGTATCGGCAAGTTCTTCGAGACGCCCTCGCGCCGGGAAGTCTACGACTACAGCTATGACGGCGTGATGCGTTCCTTCGAGGCATCGCTGGAGCGTCTCGGCGTCGACCGCATCGACATCCTCTATGTGCACGATGTCGACATCTTCACCCACGGCAGCAAGGAGGCGTCGGACAGGCGCATCGAGGAGTTCATGTCCTCGGGCTATTACGCCCTGCTTTCGCTGCGCGACCAGGATGTGATCAAGGCCTTCGGCGGCGGCATCAACGAATGGCAGGTCTGCCAGACGCTCGCCGAGCGCGGCGATTTCGACCTGTTCCTGCTCGCCGGCCGTTACACGCTGCTCGAGCAGGAAGCGCTGGCTACCTTCCTGCCGCTCTGCGAGAAGCGCGGCATCGGCATCGTTCTCGGCGGCCCTTACAATTCCGGTATCCTGGCTACGGGACCGAAGCCGGGCGCTTTCTACAATTATACCGAGGCGCCGCAAGCCGTGCTCGACCGCGTGGCGCGCATAGAGGCGGTCTGCAAGCGCCATGGCGTGCGGCTGATCGAGGCAGCGCTCCAGTTCCCGCTGCAGCATCCTTCCGTGATGTCGGTGATCCCCGGCGGCCAGCGGCCAGCCGAGGTCGAAAGCAATCGCGCGCTGCTCGATGTCAAGATCCCGGCGGCCTTGTGGGCGGATCTCAAGCAGGAAGGCCTTATGCGCGCCGACGCGCCGACCGGCTGAACGCACGCCCCGCGGACGCAGGGCACGAAAAAGAAGAGCCGGGCAAGCCCGGCTCTTCTGAGCTTAAAGAAAAAGGTCTTAGTTGACCGCGTCCTTGAGGCCCTTGCCAGCCGAGAACTTCGGCACGGTGCGCGCCGGAATCTTCACTTCCGCGCCGGTCTGCGGGTTGCGGCCGGTCGAAGCAGCGCGTTTTGACACGGTGAAATTTCCGAAGCCGACAAGCCGGACATCGCCGCCCTTCTTCAGTTCGCCAGTGATCACGGAGAACACCGCATCGACGGCAGATTGCGCATCAGCCTTCGAAATGCTTGCGGAGTCGGCGACAGCGGACACCAGTTCGTTCTTGTTCATCAAAATTCCCTTCCATGAGAAAACCGGAACGTACGACTCATCCGGCAGGAAACGGACTTTAGAAAGAAGCGTTCCGGAACCCAAGCCGAAAACCGCGGAATTCCGGGCTTTTTTCCACTTTTTCGGAGATTTTTCACATGAAAAAGCCGGGCTGGAAGCCCGGCTCTCTCGTTGTGCGTTGCAATGTTAGAAAATGCTAATGTGCAAGCGACTTGCCGGCGTCGTCACCGGCATCCACGCCGGCCGGCGGATTCACCGGCTCGACCCATTCGATCGGCTCCGGCATCTTGACCAGCGCGTGCCTCAGCACCTCGCCGACCCGCGAGACCGGAATGATCTCCATGTTGTTCTTCACATTGTCCGGAATCTCCGCCAGGTCCTTGGCGTTGTCTTCCGGGATCAGCACCTTCTTGATGCCGCCGCGCAGCGCGGCAAGCAGCTTCTCCTTCAGGCCGCCGATCGGCAGCACCCTGCCGCGCAGCGTCACCTCGCCGGTCATCGCCACATCGGCGCGAACCGGAATGCCGGTGAGCACCGACACGATCGCCGTCACCATCGCCACGCCCGCCGACGGGCCGTCCTTGGGCGTCGCGCCCTCCGGCACGTGGACGTGGATGTCGCGCTTGTCGAACAGCGGCGGCTCTATGCCGAAATCGATGGCCCGCGAGCGAACATAAGAAGCCGCCGCCGAGATCGATTCCTTCATCACGTCGCGCAGGTTGCCGGTCACCGTCATGCGGCCCTTGCCGGGCATCATGACGCCTTCGACCGTCAGCAGCTCGCCGCCGACTTCCGTCCAGGCTAGACCGGTAACGACGCCGACCTGATCGTCGGCCTCGACCTGACCGAAGCGGAAGCGCGGAACGCCGAGATAGTCGGCAAGGTTGTCCGCGGTGATCTTCACCGTCTTCTTCTTCGTCCTCAGGATCTCGGTCACCGCCTTGCGCCCGAGCTTCATCAGCTCGCGCTCAAGGCTGCGCACGCCGGCTTCCCTTGTGTAGGTCTGGATGATGCCGCGGATCGCGTCCTCACCGACCGAGAACTCGTTCGGCTGCAGCGCGTGATCGCGGATCACCTTGGGCATCAGGTGACGCTTGGCGATCTCGATCTTCTCGTCCTCGGTGTAGCCGGCGATACGGATGATCTCCATGCGGTCCATCAAAGGCGCAGGGATGTTCAGCGTGTTCGCCGTCGTCACGAACATCACGCTCGACAGGTCGTACTCGACCTCGAGGTAATGGTCCATGAACGTCGAGTTCTGCTCGGGATCGAGCACCTCGAGCAAGGCCGACGACGGATCGCCGCGGAAGTCCTGGCCCATCTTGTCGATCTCGTCGAGCAGGAAGAGCGGGTTGGACTTCTTGGCCTTCTTCATCGACTGGATGACCTTGCCGGGCATCGAGCCGATATAGGTCCGCCTGTGGCCGCGGATCTCGGCCTCGTCGCGCACGCCGCCGAGCGCCATGCGGATGAACTCGCGGCCGGTCGCCTTGGCGATCGACTTGCCGAGCGAGGTCTTGCCGACGCCGGGCGGGCCGACGAGGCACAGGATCGGCCCCTTCAGCTTCTTCTGCCGGCTCTGCACGGCGAGGTACTCGACGATGCGCTCCTTGACCTTGTCGAGGCCGAAGTGATCCGCGTCGAGCACATCCTGCGCGAAGGCGAGGTCATGCTTGACCTTGGAGTTCTTGCCCCACGGGATCGACAGCAGCCAGTCGAGATAGTTGCGCACGACAGTGGATTCAGCCGACATCGGCGACATCGACCGCAGCTTCTTCAATTCGGCTTCCGCCTTCTCGCGGGCCTCCTTGGAGAGCTTGGTCTTCTTGATGCGCGCCTCGATCTCGGCGGCCTCGTCGCGGCCGTCCTCGCCCTCGCCGAGCTCCTTCTGGATCGCCTTCATCTGCTCGTTGAGGTAGTATTCGCGCTGCGTCTTCTCCATCTGGCGCTTCACGCGCGAGCGGATGCGCTTTTCCACCTGGAGCACGGAGATCTCGGCCTCCATGAAGCCCATCGCCTTCTCGAGACGCTCCTTGACGGAGAGCGTGGCGAGCATCTCCTGCTTCTCGGGGATCTTGATGGCGAGATGCGAGGCAACCGTGTCGGCGAGCTTGGAGTAGTCGTCGATCTGACTGGCGGCACCCACCACTTCGGGCGAGATCTTCTTGTTCAGCTTGACGTAATTTTCGAAGTCGGTGACGACCGAGCGGGCAAGCGCCTCGATCTCGACCTCTTCCTCCTCCGGCTCGACCAGCGCCGTGGCGCGGGCCTCGTGGAAATCGGCGCGGTCGGTGAACGAGACGATCTTGGCGCGCGAGGCGCCCTCGACCAGCACCTTCACGGTGCCGTCGGGCAGCTTCAGGAGCTGCAGCACATTGGCGAGCGTGCCGATGTCGAAAATGGCATCGGGCTCAGGATCGTCGTCGGCTGCGTTCATCTGGGTGGCAAGCAGGATCTGCTTTTCCTGACCCATCACTTCTTCCAGCGCCTTGATCGACTTTTCACGGCCCACGAAGAGCGGAACGATCATGTGCGGGAACACGACGATATCGCGCAGTGGGAGGACCGCGAAAACGCCGTCGCTGGAAGACTTGGATATCTTGGCCATTGTCCAACCTTTCATGTCGCGGCCGCTAATTGAGCCAACCGCGAATCTCATATTAACGACCGAGCGTCGTTCCGCCTACCACCGTTTGTGACGGGAGTTTTACAGCACAGAATTCGGCGCTTCGGCCTTCCGCTGTTAGGTGGATGCGGGCGGAGCAAAGATCAAGGGTTAACATGGTCCGCTCATCCACTCCATCACCAAGCGGCCCACCCCTCACAGCAAAACGGCGCCGCACGGGCGCCGTTCCATGAAAAAATTGCCGATCAGCTGTCATGTCAGGCGCTGACGTTGCCCTTCTTTTCCTTCTGCTCGGAATAGATGTAGAGCGGCCGGGCGTTGCCGGAGACCACCTCTTCCGAGATCACGACTTCGCGCACGCCTTCCAGCGCTGGAAGCTCGAACATCGTGTCGAGCAGGATTGCTTCCATGATGGAACGCAGGCCGCGGGCGCCGGTCTTGCGCTCGATGGCGCGCTTGGCGATCGCCGACAGCGCGTTCTCGTGGAAGGTCAGGTCGACGTTTTCCATTTCGAACAGCCGCTGATACTGCTTGACCAGCGCGTTCTTCGGCTCGGTCAGGATCTGGATCAGCGCCGGCTCGTCGAGGTCTTCCAGCGTCGCCAGAACCGGCAGGCGGCCGACGAATTCCGGAATCAGGCCGAATTTCAGCAAGTCCTCCGGCTCGACCTGGCGGAACAGGTCGCCGGTGCGCCGATCCTCGGGCGAAGCCACGGTGGCGCCGAAGCCGATCGAGGTCTTGCGCCCGCGATCCGAGATGATCTTGTCGAGCCCTGCGAAGGCGCCGCCGCAGATGAACAGGATGTTGGCGGTGTCCACCTGCAGGAATTCTTGCTGCGGGTGCTTGCGGCCGCCCTGTGGCGGCACGGAAGCGACCGTGCCTTCCATGATCTTCAGAAGCGCCTGCTGCACGCCCTCACCCGACACGTCGCGGGTGATCGAGGGATTGTCCGACTTGCGCGAGATCTTGTCGATCTCGTCGATGTAGACGATGCCGCGCTGGGCGCGCTCGACATTGTAGTCGGCCGACTGCAACAGCTTCAGGATGATGTTCTCGACATCCTCGCCGACATAGCCAGCCTCGGTCAGCGTCGTGGCGTCGGCCATGGTGAAGGGCACGTCGATGATGCGGGCCAGCGTCTGCGCGAGCAGCGTCTTGCCGCAGCCGGTCGGGCCGATCAGCAGGATGTTCGACTTCGCCAGCTCGACGTCGTTGTTCTTGCCGGCATGCGCAAGGCGCTTGTAGTGGTTATGGACGGCGACCGACAGCACCCGCTTGGCGTAGGGCTGGCCGATGACATAGTCGTCGAGGACCTTGAGGATCTCCTGCGGGGTCGGCACGCCCTCGCGCGACTTCACCATCGAGGTCTTGTTCTCCTCGCGGATGATGTCCATGCAGAGTTCGACGCACTCATCGCAGATGAAGACGGTCGGACCGGCGATCAGCTTGCGCACTTCGTGCTGGCTTTTGCCGCAAAACGAGCAATAGAGCGTGTTCTTTGAATCACCGCCGTTGTTGCTTACCTTGCTCATTTTTCTGTCCTTTCACCGCCTGCCCGCCGATGGTCTGGCCGCATTGGCGTCTCACCAATCTATCGCGGCAATCCGCCACCGCCAGTGTCCCGGCTCACACAGCGCATTCCGTACGAAACACAAATCAGAAAACGCGACAATGATTCGCAGCAACCCCATGCAAAGCTAAGCCGTCGAAAATCAACATAGCCTTAACGTAGGCAATCCCAGCCTTCGAGGGAACAGGCAATTGTGGCCGAAATGCCGCAAGCCGCGCCAAAAGCGCGTTATCCCGCCATTCAGCTGCCAACCAGGGCCTATGCGGTGGCCGTTTCGCCCAGCTCACGCGTCGTGATGACCTTGTCTATCAGACCAAAGTCCTTGGCCTCGTCGGCGGACATGAAATGGTCGCGGTCGAGCGTCCGTTCGATCTCGTCATAGCTCTTGCCGGTATGCTTGACATAGACCTCGTTCAAGCGGCGCTTCAGCTTGATGATGTCCTGTGCATGACGTTCGATGTCCGACGCCTGCCCCTGGAACCCGCCTGACGGTTGATGGACCATGATGCGGGCGTTCGGCGTGGCAAAGCGCATGTCCTTGTGGCCGGCGCAAAGCAGCAGCGAACCCATCGAGGCCGCCTGGCCGATGCAGAGCGTCGACACCGCCGGCTTGATGAACTGCATGGTGTCGTAGATCGCCATGCCCGAGGTGACGACACCGCCCGGCGAGTTGATGTAGAGGTTGATCTCCTTTTTGGGGTTCTCCGCCTCGAGGAACAAAAGCTGTGCACAAACCAGCGTCGCCATCCCGTCCTCGACCGGACCGGTGATGAAGATGATGCGTTCCTTCAAGAGGCGCGAGAAAATGTCATAGGCGCGCTCGCCGCGATTGGTCTGTTCGACCACCATCGGAACGAGGTTCATGTAGGTTTCGACGGGGTTCTTCATGGACTACCCTTGTTGGATGGATTCCGGCGCAGCGAAAGCATGAGCAATTGGGCGGAATCGTTCTGGATCGTTAAATCCTAAATAGGATGCCGGCTCACCCTAGCGCAAGGCCGCCCCTCCTAGCCATCTGGTTAAGTCGAATCAAGCGCCTCGGCCGACGAAATGCTGTCGGTTGCGCCCAGGACTGCCCTTAGGCGACAGCCGGCCGCCACGGTAGCAATTTCTTAACCGCGCGGCTTAACGACAAGCCCCGAAATCCCTGTCCGGGGCCGGACCTTCCGATACACTCCTGCGTTGAACCGGCGTCCTTTTTCAACGGGGGAATGTCATGTTTCGCCAGAGTTTCTTTCGCAAGAGTTTTTTTCGCAAGGATTCCGCATCGCTCGCCTCGGCCAGTCTCGCAATGCTCGCCACCGTCTCGCAAACCGCGGCCGGCGGCCGGGCGCTCGAATGCTACGAGCCGGTGCATAGGCCGGCACTCTACGATACGGTCTATGAAGACGTGATGGTAAGCCCAGGCGGCCAGCTCGTCGACTATGACCCGCCGATCTACGGCACGAGCGAGGGCCTGGAGCAGATCGCCCCGCCCCGCGTCAGTTATGAGGTCGTGCCCGCGGTCACGCGAACCGTCTACCACACGGTCAAGGTGGACGACGGCGGCTACGCCTGGGAATGGCGCGTCATCCATGGCCGCAAGGTGCTTTGCAAAGTGTGGCGCAAGGCGCGCTACGCGCGGATTGCCGAAACCGTGATCGTCGAACCGGAGCGCGTCCGGCGCGTCGTTCTTCCGGCGGAATATGAAAGCGTCGCCCGAGAGGTTCTGGTGCGGCCAGAGGAGCGGCGCGTCACGCAAATCCCGCCTTCATACCGGACCGTGGCGCGTCGCGTGGTGGTGCGGGAAGGCTCGACCAGCTGGCGGCGGGTGCATATCCCGCGGCACTGCCCGGACTAAAGCATGTCTCCCGAAAGTGGGAACCGGTTTCGGGGCAAAGACGTGCGTACGTCCGGGCCGCTCGTGGCGCCCGGACGAAAATACCCGGCTCAGGCAAGATCGACGTCGAGGATCGCCATCGAGAAATTGTAGTCGCCGTCGTCCTCGTCCTTGAAGACGATGCCGAGGAACTCGTCGCCGACATAGACCTCGGCCGAGTCTTCCTTGCGCGGGCGCGCCTTCACCTGCAGCTTGGGATTCTGGAAGACGCGCTTGAAATAGGCGTCCAGCTTTCTGATTTCGTCCGGCTTCAAAAGTCTTCTCCGAAATGTCGGCTTGTTCGTTGGAACGCGCTTCTGACACGCCGACGATGGCGATGTAAAGGCAAGCCGGCAGCATAACACGGGACAACCGGCACCTGAAATGGCGGCCGAATTCCGGCCGCGGCCGATGACTGCCGAATTCAGATGTCGAAGCTGACGACGTGGTCCATCGTCTGCGAGGGCAGAAGCTGGTCCATCTGCCGCGAAGGCTGGTCGCAGCCGGTTTCTCCCACGACCCGCGCGGGCACGCCGGCGACCGTCTTGTTGTGCGGCACGGGCGACAGCACCACCGAGCCAGCCGCGATCTTCGAGCAGTGGCCGATCTCGATATTGCCGAGGATCTTGGCACCGGCGCCGATCAGCACGCCGCGGCGGATCTTCGGATGACGGTCGCCGCTGGCCTTGCCGGTACCGCCGAGCGTCACACCATGCAGGATCGAGACATCGTCCTCGATGACGGCCGTCTGGCCGACCACCAGGCCGGTGGCGTGGTCGAGGAAGATGCCCTTGCCGATGCGGGCGGCCGGATTGATGTCGGTCTGGAACACCGAGGATGAGCGGCTCTGCAGGTAGAGCGCGAAGTCCCTGCGGCCCTGGTTCCACAGCCAATGCGCCAGCCGGTGTGTCTGGATGGCATGGAAACCCTTGAAATAGAGCACAGGCATGATGAAGCGGTCGCAGGCCGGGTCGCGGTCGTAATAGGCCTGGATGTCGACGCGAACGGTCCCGCTCCACTCGGGATCGTCGGCAAGCATCGCCTTGAAGGTCTGCCGGATGAGGTCGGAGCCGATGTCCTGGTGCGCCAGGCGCTCGGCCAACCGATGAATGACCGCTTCTTCCAGGCTTTCCTGATTGAGGATGGTCGAATAGAGGAAGGCGGCAAGCAGCGGGTCGCGGTTCACCGCTTCCATCGCCTCGTCGCGGATCGCGCGCCAGATCGGATCGACCGGCTGCACCATGCTGGGGCGGGCTATCGTAACGCTGTTCATCGACGGTCTCCGGCCTGCTCGTTCATCCGGCGGCACATATAGGCCAGATCGTAGCACGGTTGAACTCAATTTTCCTTAGTGCTTTGTCAAATGGACTTGGTTCACGGGAATTCAAGCCGCAATGGAAAACGAACCCTTGATCGACGAAGCACTGAAAAGCGAGCTTACCGCGCTCTATCAGGCCGGGGACAGGCATTACCACGACCTCGCTCATGTCGAGGCCATGCTGGCGTTGGCCGAAGAATGCCGACGCCTGCTCCATGACCCGGACGCCGTCGAAGCGGCGATCTGGTTCCACGACGCGATCTATGACAGCCGCGCCAAGGACAACGAGGCCAAAAGCGCGGCCTTGGCGGAGAAGAAGCTCGCCGGGCTAACCGATCCCGATCGCGTCGCCCGCATCGTCGCGATGATCAATGCCACCGCGACACACCAAATGCCGCCGCTCGGCGATGAGAAGACTGCCAATGACGCAGCCCTGTTCCTCGACATGGACCTGGTGATCCTTGGCGCCGAACCGGACGTCTTCGACACCTATGAGAAGGCGGTCCGGCGCGAATATGGCTGGGTCGAAGAGCCGATGTGGCGCGCCGGCCGCGCTGCGGTCCTGAAGAGCTTCCTGGCCCGCCCGCATATTTTCCATACCGCCGAGTTCCGGCAGCGGTTCGAGGCGCAGGCCCGAAAGAACCTGGCGCGGTCGCTGGCCGCGCTCGAGGCCGGATAATGCCGTTCAGAGCGGATTCTCGGCGTAAAACTCCAGCACGCGCTGTTTGAAGCTTTTGTCGCCGACGGCGAGCATGTGGTCGCGACCTTCAATATGAAAAGCCATCGCGTTCGGCATCAGCGCGGCGAGCTCGTCGGGCGAACCGCCGATATCGTCCTTGGTCCCGACTGCAATCAGGGTCGGCTGCGCGATGCGCGCGACATCGTCCTCGCTCATGGACGCGCGCGAGCCAATGATGCAGACGGCGAGCGCCCGGCGATCGCTCCGCGTCTGGTCGGCGAAGGCGCGAAACGAGCGGCCGCGCGCATGGCTGATCGTACCGGGATCCTCCGCCAGAAGCGCATCGGCGATCGGATCCCAGTCGCCGACGCCGTCGACAAGACCGATACCGAGGCCGCCCAACACCAGCGTCGCAACCTTGTCCGGATTGGACAACGCCATGAATGCGGATACCCGCGCGCCCATCGAATAGCCCATGACATGGGCACGTTCGACACCGAGATGATCGAGCAGCGCGGCCGCGTCCGAGGCCATCTTGGCCGGCGTGTAGTCGGCCTCGTTGTAGCTCTTCGACGAGGAGCCGTGGCCGCGGTTGTCGAAGGCGATGGCGCGGTAGCCGGCGTCGTTCAGCGTCTTGAACCAGCCGGGCGAGACCCAGTTGACGTAATGGCTCGAGGCAAAGCCGTGGATCATCAGCACCGGATCTCCCTGCCCGGACGCCGGCTGGCGGTCGAGATAGGCGAGTTCGAAGCCGTCATGGGAAAAATATTGCATTGGTGTTGCCGCGGTCAGTTGGAACCGGCGCCCGACGCCTTGGCGATCGCCGGATGGCGCAAGAGATCGCCGTCCCTGAGACCGTCCTTGGCGGCCGTTCCCGCCTTGAGCTCGAGCACGAAGCTTACGGGCTGTCCCGGAGAAATGATGGCTTCGGATTCCGGTTCGCCGCGCTTGATGGCCTTGATCTTGCCGTCCTGGCCGACAAAGACCAGATCGAGCGGCATCGGCGTGTTCTTCATCCAGAAATTCACCTCGCCGGGCTTCTCGAACACGAACAGCATGCCGTGATCGTCGGCCATGTCCTTGCGAAACATCAGCCCGGCCTCGCGCTCTTCGGAGGTATCGGCGATCTCGATGGAGAAGGAGTGCTTGCCGGAGCCGGTCATCGCGACCAGCGGCGTCGGGTCGACCGGCAGCATCATGGCCTGGCCACCCGCCGCACTCGGTTTCAGGGCACTGAAATAGGCGGCCAAAACGATGGCTGCGCAAAGCGCGCCTGCAGTCAGCCAGTTGCGGTGAGCCATTTGATACCTCGTCCGGGCCCCGTCCTAAAGCATGTCTCCCGAAAGTGGGAACCGGTTTCGGGACAAGGACATGCGTAAATCGAAAACCTAAAGCGCACAGAGCGAATCTGAAAGATCGCGATGCGCTTTAGACCATGATCCAGGCGAGTGGAACCGGTTTTCGGACAAAGGTTGGCCGTGCACGGGCCATCCTGATCGTGTCGGGAACCCCTAATGCGAGACCGGCAAGGTGCCCATATCGGGGTGAATTTCGGCGGCCATAAGGCCTTTGTCGCCGCGCCCGAAGCGAACCAGCACGACCTGGCCGGGCCTCAGCTCGGTAATGCCGTAGCGGCGCAGCGTCTCCATGTGGACGAAGATGTCCTCGGTGCCCTCGCCCCGGGTCAGGAAGCCGAAGCCCTTGGTGCGGTTGAACCACTTAACCAGCGCCCGTTCGAGCCCGCTCTCCGCCGTCACGGTGACGTGCGTGCGCTGCTCCTGCTCCGCCGGATGCACCGCTGTCGAGGCATCCATGGAAAGAACGCGGAAAGCCTGCAGACCACGCTCGCCCTGCTTGACGAGGCAGACCACGCGCGCGCCTTCCAGCGCGGTCTGGAAGCCGTCCCTTCGAAGACATGTCACATGGAGGAGAACGTCACCCGAGACGCCATCGTCCGGAAGAATGAAGCCGTAGCCCTTGGCCACGTCGAACCATTTGATAGCCCCGGCGATCTCGACAAGCTCGGTATCGCCGCCACTGTCCCGCTTCAAGGCGTCGTCAAGGCTTCCGTCCCGCCCCATGAAAGAGGCTTTTTCCCCCATAAGAATGCCCCCTTTTCCAACTGCAACAACGACTGATTCTTGCCATGAGATTAACACTGCGGCTTCCGGGGTGTGCAAGACCTGACGTGCCTTTTTTCACCGTTGCGCACGGGAAAGCCTTAATTGTTGTTTGCCGGCGCAGGTCGGCACGCAATGGCGCGGCCTGAAATCGGCCGCTGCGCCGGTTTTGTCGGACGATTGCCCTTTGGCGGAGCGGCTCCTATGGTGCGCCGCAACGCAACGCTCCGAGGAAACCGATATGCGCTATCTCCATACAATGGTCCGCATCGCCGACATCGATCGATCGCTCGATTTCTACTGCAACAAGCTCGGCCTCAAGGAAGTGCGTCGCTACGAGAACGAGCAGGGACGCTACACGCTGATCTTCCTCGCCGCGTCCGAGGACGAGCAAAGCGGCATCAGCGAAAAGGCGCCGCTGATCGAGCTGACCTACAATTGGGACCCGGAAGAATATAAGGGCGGCCGCAATTTCGGCCACCTCGCCTATGAGGTCGACGACATCTACGCCACCTGCCAGAAGCTGATGGACAGTGGCGTGACCATCAACCGGCCGCCGCGCGACGGCAACATGGCCTTCATCCGCTCGCCCGACGGCATCTCGATCGAGCTCTTGCAGAAAGGCCCGGCAAAAGCCAAGGCCGAGCCGTGGGCCTCGATGCCGAACACCGGAAGCTGGTAGGCGCCGGCCCATCCCGAGGATTTGACCGGCCGGTCCATGGCGTTTCGCCGAATGGTGCCTATCTACCCGCTTGCAGCGCCAGCCTGATCGGGCTGGCGCTTTCCTTGAGCCGTCAGGAGATTTCCATGCCGACCAGCCGCGCCGACGTCGCTACCGAACACGCCAGCCGCTATCTGCAGCAGCTCTGCAAGCATTGGGCGCACAAGTTCCCCGTCGAGTTCGATCCGCATCACGGCGCCATCCAGCTCTCGCTCGGCCGCACGGTGATGGATGCCGACGACAAGGCCCTTCACATCGCGGTTGCCGCCGACGATCCTGCCTCGCTCGAGCGGCTGGAAACCGTGGTTGCCGACCACATCAAGCGCTTCGCCTTCCGCGAGGAGCTGACCTTCGACTGGCAAAAGGCCGCCTGAGCCCAGCGCAATCCAGGAACGTGCTGCGCGGTTTTCCGTCCGCAATTGCCTAGAATGAATAATCAGCCGCCCGCCTTGCCGGCCATTTCGCGCAGGGCAAGCACGCTGCGCCAGTTGCGCGCCGTGCCCGGCACCTTCAGCGTGCGCGGGATGAGGTTGGCGAACACCGACTTGCCGAGTCCGTCCGGCGCGTGCAGGTAGAGCACGTCGCCCTTGATCTCGAAGCGCTCCGGCCCGGTGCACTTTTCTGCGAGCCGCGCAGTCTCTTCCGCGGTCGGCTCCCGCTCCAGCACATAGGCGTGCAGCTTGGTCGGCTCGCCGGCGACCTCGGGATAGGGGTTGCCTTCCACCAGCCGTTCGAGCCAGGCGGCGTCGCGCACCATGATGCGCGAATTGAAGTCCCATTTCTTCTCGAACGCCGCTTCGAGCTGCTTTGCCAGCGCTGCCGCGTTGCCCTTCTTCGCGCGAAACACCACGTTGCCGCTTTGCACATAGTTCGCGACATCGCTGAAGCCGAGGCCTTCGAAGAACGACTTCAGTTCCGCCATCTTGACGATGCGGTTGCCGCCGACATTGATGCCGGAAAACAGGGCCACGAAAACCGTCCCTTTGTCGCTCATTTTTTGGCCGCTCATATGATGAACCCCGCCAGCGTCTCGTTGTCGGTAATGTCCTGATACTGCACGCCCTCGGCGTCGAAATTGGCTTTCAGCAGATCGAAGTTGCGCCGGTCCTTGGTTTCGATGCCGATCAGCACCGAGCCGAAATTGCGCGCCGACTTCTTCAGGTACTCGAAGCGCGTGATGTCGTCGTCCGGGCCAAGCATCTCTAGGAAGTCGCGCAGGGCGCCCGGCCGCTGCGGGAAGCGGATGACGAAATACTTCTTCAGGCCTTCGAAGCGCAGCGCCCGCTCCTTCACGTCGGGCAGACGCTCGAAGTCGAAATTGCCCCCGGAGACGACCGCAACGATGGTCTTGCCCCTGATCTCCTTGCGCGAAAAATCCTTGAGCGCGTCGATCGCCAACGCGCCGGCCGGCTCCAGCACCACGCCCTCGATATTGAGCATCTCGATCATCGTCGCGCAGAGCCGGTTCTCCGGGACGAGGCGCACGGAGTCGGCGGTGAACTCCTTGAGATGGCGCAACGGCTCGCGGCCGATCTCGGCGACCGCTGCGCCGTCGACGAAATTGTCGACCTTGGCGAGCTTGACCCGCTTGCCGCTGGAAAGGCTCTCGCTGAGGCTCGGCGCGCCCGCCGGTTCGCAGAACATGAAGCGCGTGTCGCGATGCCGGTCGGAGAAATAGTGGGTGACGCCGGCGGCCAGGCCGCCGCCGCCGACCGGCAGCATGACGATGTCGGGCATGCGCCCGCCTGGCATCTGGACCGCGATCTCATAGGCAACGGTCGCCTGGCCCTCGATGATGTCCTTGTGGTCGAAGGGCGGCACCATATGCGCGCAGGCGGTCTCGGTGAATTCGAAGGCGGCGCGATAGCAATCGTCGAAGAAATCGCCGACCAGCCTGATCTCGACGAAATCGCCGCCGAACAGCCGCGTCTTGTCGATCTTCTGCTGCGGCGTCGTGACCGGCATGAACACCACGCCTTTTTTGCCGAAATGCCGGCACACGAAAGCGAAGCCCTGGGCGTGATTGCCGGCCGAGGCGC
The DNA here is from genome assembly GCF_029674625.1 of Mesorhizobium sp. WSM4906. Taxonomy (NCBI): domain Bacteria; kingdom Pseudomonadati; phylum Pseudomonadota; class Alphaproteobacteria; order Hyphomicrobiales; family Phyllobacteriaceae; genus Mesorhizobium; species Mesorhizobium sp. WSM4906. The sequence goes on along the minus strand of NZ_CP121355.1, from coordinate 3,982,431 downwards.
AGACGAACAGCTCGGCATTGTTTCCGGCGGCGAGCGCCTTGCGAAAGAAATTGAAGGCGCCCCGGATCTTGTAGGAGCGGACCGGCGTCAGGTCCTCGCGCTTCAGAAGGATGCGGGCGCCGGTCTTCTTCGACAGATAGTCGTTCTCCTGCAGCGGCGTTTCCGGAAATATCCCGCGGATCGCCTCGGCGGCAGCGGCGACGCGAGAAGAGAAGCTGTTCATGAGGCGATCGCCCTCGGATTGCATGGCGCGAAACGCTGGCTATCGCACAAATCGACGCTTGCGGCCACCGATGCAGCGGCACAGCCTATTTGGCTTTCGCGCAACAGTGTCGCGGCCGTCGCCAACCGCCGAGCAAATTTCCGCTGGACACGACTTACTTCCGCCGCACTTCGCCTGTCCGGGAGATTTCGCGGAGGTGGATGGCCAATTGCGGCCGGAGTGGATTTGTTGGACGTGCATTTGAAGACGCTTTTGATCATTGCCTTGGCTCTGCTGACGGCAGGCTGCGCCGGGCACCAGACGCAGGAAATTCTGGGCAGCGTCGTCGTGCCGACGACGGCGACCGAGATCGCCGGCAACCACTCGATCTTCATCGCGACCACGCGCAAGCGCTCCGACGACCCGAACAAGGTCTTCGACGGCGAGCGTTCGGCGACGCTGAACTATGCGCGCGTCAGCGTCACGGTGCCGCCCGTGCACCAGACAGGCCAGATCGAGCGGCGTTCGCGCGGCACGTCGAACGATCCGACCAAATATTTCATGGCTTCCGAGGTCGTCGGCTACGACACCCAGCCGAAATTCGCCAGCGCGCTCAATGCCGACATCGACGCCCGCGGCGGCCGCGTCATGGTCTTCGTGCACGGTTACAACACCGGCTTCGACGACGCCGTCTACCGGCTGACCCAGATCGTCCACGATTCCGGTTATCCCGGCACGCCAGTGCTGTTCTCCTGGGCTTCGGGCGCCAAGACCACCGACTACGTTTATGACAAGGAAAGTGCCGCCGCCGCCCGCGACCAGTTGGAAGTGACGCTGAGGATGCTCGCGCAGACGGGCGCGCGGCGCATCGACATCGTCGCGCATTCGATGGGGACATGGGTGACGATGGAGACGCTGCGCCAGCTCGCCATCACCGGCGACCGCGATCTCAACGGCAAGCTCGGCGACGTCGTTCTGGCCTCACCCGACATCGATGTCGATGTCTTCAAGAGCCAGATGCGCCGCTACGGCAAGCCCGACAAGCCATTCATCCTGCTCCTGTCGGACGACGACCGGGCGCTCCGGCTCTCCGGCCTGATTGCCGGTTCCCGCCCGCGCGTCGGCGACTACAGGGACGCGGCCGATCTCGCCTCCTATGGCGTCACGGTCGTCGACCTTTCCAAAGAGAAGGGCAGCGACAGCTTCAACCATACCAAATTCGCCGACAACCCGGCGCTGGTGAAGATGATCGGCCAGCGGCTGCGCGAGGATGATGGCTTTGCCAGCGACCGCGATGTCACCGACCGCATCAGCCAGCTCGCCACCCAGTAACCGTGCTTACGCAGCCGCCCTGCATCGACTTTGAACTGGACCGGGCCGCCCTCTGGCTTTATCGAAGTAGCCAGAGAGGTTTGCCGCCCTTGGGGGACCCCGGGTGATCGTGCGTTTGAAGATCGGCGTTGGCCTTGCCCTTGCGCTCGCCCTGGCGGGCTGCGCCGGCGGAAATACGCATGATCTTCTGAACCGGAAGGCGGTCGCGGTGCCGGCCTCCGATATTGCGGCCACCCATGAAATCTTCGTCGCCACGACTCGCCAGCAGGCGACCAAGGACCCGCGGCAGGTGTTCGACGGCGACCGTTCGCTGACCGCCAGCTACGCCCGTGTCGACGTCACGGTTCCAAAAATCCATCAGGTTGGCGCGATCGAGCGCGCCAAGGGTTCGGCCGACAGCAACCCTGCCAAGCAGTTCACCGCCACCGATGTCGTCCACTATGGCGACGCCTCGCAATTCGCCAAGGCGGTCGGCGCCGATATTGCCATACGCGGCGACCGCGCTTTGGTCTTCGTGCACGGCTTCAACAACGGCTTCGACGACGGCGTCTACCGGCTGACCCAGATTGCGCACGATACGAACTACCAGGGTACGCCGGTGCTGTTCTCATGGGCGTCGAGCGGCAAGACGACCGGCTACATCTATGACAAGGACAGCTCCACCGCCGCGCGCGACGACCTCGAGGCGACGCTGCGGATGCTTGCCAAGACGCGCGCCAAAAGCATCGACATCATCGCCCATTCGATGGGAACCTGGCTGACGATGGAAGCCTTGCGCCAGCTCGCCATCACCGGCGACCGCGATCTCAACGGCAAGCTCGGCTACGTCATCCTCGCTTCGCCCGACATCGACGTCGATGTCTTCAAGAAGCAGATGATCCGTTACGGCAAGCCCGACAAGCCGTTCGCCATCCTGCTATCGGGCGACGACCGGGCGCTCAAGCTGTCGAGCTTCATTTCCGGCGACAAGCCGCGCGTCGGCGACTACGGCAACGCGGCCGATCTTGCGAGCTACGGCGTGGTCGTTGCGGATCTGACCAACACCAAAGGCGGCGACCGTTTGAACCACGCCAAGTTCGCCGACAATCCGGTCCTGGTACAATTGCTTGGCGACCGGCTGCGTACACCGGCAGCCCTGCGGGCGGACGAACCTCAAGGGGCCGGGTTGGACAATATCGGACAGGGTCTCGGCAAAGCGGTGGGATCGGTCGCCGAAGTGGTGATCACCACGCCGTTCAAGGTGCTGACCATCGCCACCGGCGGTCAATGATCCGCTAACGGCAACCGCTCACACGAAAAGATCGACCTTCTGGAACGTCGTCACGTCGACCAAACCGACGTCGGAGATTCTGAGTTCCGGAATGACCACCAGCGCCAGCAGCGAGTGCTGCATGTAGGCGTTGTTGAGCGAGCAGCCGACCTTGCGCATCGCTTCCGTCAGCTGCTCGGCCTTGGCGGCGACGATCTCGGCGCGCTCGTCCGACATCAGCCCGGCGATCGGCATTTCGACCAGCGCCAATTCCTGGCCCTTGGAATAAAGCACGACGCCGCCGCCGACCTCGGCCAGCCGGTTGACGGCTAACGCCATGTCCTCCTTGTTGGTGCCGACGACGATGATGTGGTGCGCGTCATGCGCCACGCTCGAGGCCATCGCGCAATCTTCCATGTAGCCGAATCCGGAGACGAAGGCATTGGTGACGCCGCCCGTGCCCCTGTGACGCTCCACCAGGGCGATCTGGCAGATGTCGTTGCGGCGATCCATGGCAACCAGACCGTCCTCCACCGGCAGGTCCGCCTCCAGCGCCCGCGTCGGTGCCTGGTTCTCGATCACCCCGATTACCCGCGCCCGCACCTCGTTGGCGCCTTGAGGCGCCGCGATATCGAAATCCGTTGCCGCGAGCTTCTTGCCGAGCTTGACCGTGTTCTTCGCCGTCCGCGGATAGTCGTAGGCGGGAATATCGATCTCGAGCTTGCCGGCCTTCGCCAGCCTGACGCCGCGGCCATAGACCTCATCGATGGTCATCTGGGCGAGATCGGAGACGATCAAAAGGTCGGCCAGCCGCCCCGGCGCGATCGAGCCGATCTCGCGCTCCAGCCTGAAATGCTGGGCGGTGTTGAGCGTCGCCATTTGGATCGCCGTCACCGGCTTCAGCCCCCGGCCGATGGCGTGCCGCACGACCCGGTCCATATGGCCTTCATGGACCAGCGTGCCCGAATGGCTGTCGTCGGTGCACAGGATGAAGTTGCGCGGGTCGATGCCGCCTTCGGTGATCGCCTTGATTTGCGCCGCGACGTCGTACCAGGCGGAACCCAGCCTCAGCATCGCCTTCATGCCCTGGCGCACGCGCGCGATCGCGTCCTCGGCCCGCGTGCCTTCATGATCGTCCTCGGCGCCGCCAGCGACATAGCCGTGGAACGACAGGCCGAGATCGCGCGAGGCATAATGGCCGCCGACCGTCTTGCCGGCCTTGACCGTCTCGGCGATCTCGCCCGACATCACCGGATCGTTGGCGGCGACGCCCGGAAAATTCATCACCTCGCCAAGTCCGATGATGTTTTCCCAGGTCATCGCCTCCGCGACATCGGCGACCGTAAGCTCCGCGCCTGCATGCTCCAGTCCCGGTGCCGAAGGCACGCAGGACGGCATCTGCACATGCACGTTGATCGGCATCGCGACGGCCTCGTCATGCATCAGGCGGACACCCGGCAGACCCAGCACATTGGCGATCTCGTGCGGATCGATGAACATCGAGGTCGTGCCGTGCGGGATCACGGCGCGGCAGAACTCCGTCACCGTCACCATGCCGCTCTCGACATGCATGTGCGCGTCGCAGAGGCCGGGCACCAGATAGCGTCCGCCGGCATCGACCACCTTTGTCCCCTGCCCGATGGCGTGGCTGGCATTCGGCCCGCAATAAGCGAAGCGGCCGGCGGCAATCGCAATATCGGTGCCGGGAATGATCTCGCCCGAATGGACATTCACCCAGCGCCCGTTGCGGATGACCAGATCGGCGGGCTTGCGCCCCATCGCGACGTCGACCAGATGCGTCGCCGCCTCGGTCCAGGGCTTGGGTTTTGCGGAGCGTGCGGGTTTGGTGCCGGTCATTTGCTGGTCCTCTGTTGCAGCCACTCTCGCAAATGTCGTCGCGCTGAGCCAGAGCCCTCCGTCCGCCTTCAGGCGCAAAGCCACGCTTGTTGACTATTCCAGGCAAAAGGCGATGCTGGCCGCCAAAACGAACCGTCGGAGGGGAAAGTGACCCGTTTCTGCAAAGCGTTCGCCACCATCATCCTGTTCATCGCATCGACCGCCCTCGCCACCGCGGAGGAACGCTGGCAGACCTTGCCGGAGCCGGCGGCGATGCCCAAACCCGACGAGAGCGGCTACGCGCCTGTCAACGGCATCCAGATGTACTACGCCGTTTTCGGCAAGGGCGACCCGGTGCTGCTCATCCATGGCGGCCTCGGCCATGCCGATATCTGGGCGAGCCAGGTCGCGACCCTCTCCAAGACCCACAAGGTGATCGTCGCCGACAGCCGCGGCCACGGCCGTTCGACCCGCACCGACGAGCCTTACGGCTACGACCTGATGGCCTCGGACTATCTGGCGCTGCTGGATTTTCTCAAGGTCGACAAGACCGCCCTGGTCGGCTGGAGCGACGGCGGCATCATCGGCATCGACATCGCGCTCCATCATCCCGAGCGGCTGACGCGGCTCTTCGCGCAGGCCGCCAACGTCACCACTGACGGCGTCGACCCCGGCGTCATGACCAACAAGACCTTCGCCGCCTACATCGAGCGTTCGGGTCGCGACTACAAGAAACTGTCGAAGACGCCCGACCAGTATGACGCCTTCGTCGCACAGATCAGCCATATGTGGGAATCGCAGCCGGCCTGGACCAAGGAGCAGCTCGGCAAGATCACCACGCCGACCGCGATCGTCGCCGGCGACCATGACGAGGCGATCAAACGCGAGCATACGGAATACATGGCCTCCGCCATACCGGGCACGAAGCTGATCATCCTGCCCAACGCCAGCCATTTCGCCATGCTGCAGGCGCCGGACGAATACAGCCAGGCGGCGCTCGATTTCATCGATGCCAAAATAGCCGCCACGTGAGCGAGCGAGAACCCGCTCCCTGACCATCCGGATTGGCGAAAGATGGCGCAGACGATCAGGTTCGCGATCTTCGTCGTGTCGGCAGCCTTGGCCGGCCTGGCTTTCTTCGCCTTGCATTCGTTCTGGGCCTGGGCGGCGCCGATCGCTCTCTTCATCGCCGGCTCGCTGCTCGCCGAATACGCTTTCGGCCGGCTGGCCTCGCCCGAGGAGAAGCAGCGCGACCTGGAAGACCGCGTCCGCAATCCACCGACGTAAACCACTGTTGCAGCCATGCAATTCCGTTCGGCGACGAATGAGGTTAGTCTGCGGCAAAGGAGTCTTTCGAAACCGCCATTTCGGGGAGCTCGATGCGTCGTTTGACGCTCGCCAGTGCCGGCTTTCTTGCGCTGCTGTCCGGACCGGCCTTGGCCGCGGACGCAGGCGTCGACCTGCCCATGACCGCGCCAGGCTTCGACTGGACGGGCTATTATGCAGGCCTGCAGGCCGGCTATGGCTGGGGCTCCTCCGACATCTCCGGTACTGAAGGCGAGCCGTTCGCCGCTTCGCCCGATCTCGATGGCGGCTTTGTCGGCGGCCATGTCGCCGGCCTCTGGCAGTTCAACCAGGCGGTGATCGGCGCGCGGGCCGAGCTCAACTATGCCTCGATCGACGGCTCGGCCCTCCTTGGTCCCGGAAATTCTGTCGGCACGGACATAAAATGGCTCGGCTCGGTCAATGCCGAGGCTGGCCTGGCGGCCGATCGCTGGCTGGTCTACGGCGTCGGCGGCGTCGCCTTCGCCGGTATCGAAACCTCGCAGGACGCCGGCGGCACCGGCTTCGCCAAGACGCGCACCGGCGCCGGCTGGACGATTGGCGCCGGGGTCGACTATGCGCTGAGCAACAATATCATCGTCGGCGCGCAGTACCGCTATTACGATTTCGGCAAGGAGCATTTCGACGTCCCGGACGACTTCTCCGATCGCGACCAGGACGTGAAGCTGCACACGCTAGGCGTGAATTTCAGCTACAAGTTCTGAATTGCGGAGCAGCAACGGAACGAAGTTGGCCGGCGCCCGCAGGGGGCGGGGGGAATGGGTAGGGTCCTGAAGGACGCCGGCCGCGGCGGATCAAATCCACCACGACGGCGACCGTAGCGAACGCCTCGGAAGGGGTAATTGCGCGATCACGCCACTATCCAGGATCAGGCCGGATAGTCTTGCCGGCCGGCATGGCGGCCAGGCACTCCTCCAACCGCTCCAGGCGCGCCTTTTGCCATCGCAAGCTGTGCGCAATGTCGTGAAGCTTCCCCTTGCCCCCCGAGTTCGCGGCCTCGATCAAATCGAGCTCGAGCTGGGTGATCTGGCGCCGCAGCTCCCGCGCTTCGGCTTCCCGCAATCCCTTGATCCACCCTGCCCCGCGCATTGTCACACGCATCTGCCGTCAATGCAGGTTGGAATGTTGGCAAGGAAACGCTAACGATATCGGTGCGGGCAATCTCGAATTTTAAACATCACTAATATATCGCCGCCACAGTGCCGTTTTGCGCCGTCGTGCTTGGCGGAAGGACCTCACGCCCGTAAACATGGCTTGACGGCTTCGGGCCGGCATCTGAAAAGGGCTCGCCTGCGGACGTGGCGGAATTGGTAGACGCAAGGGACTTAAAAAAATAATCGATACAGCGTCAACAAAAACAACGCTTTAGCATGCCACGACCATTCTTCGTAAACGTTCTGGTTGCGCCTGCGTATCTGGCCATCTGAAGTTGTGCAGCCAACCCACTGTTTTTGCAACGATTGTTACATGCAGGGGTGCAATGATCCCGCACAAGCGACTTTTGCAGCGCGCAAGGGACCATGTGGGAAATTGTGTGGGAGAAAAATATGAGCCTCCAAGCTCAGGCTATACAGCTGCTAATAGACCGAAGTGTCTACGATTGACAGATTTCCCATCGCTCCACGGGATGGAAGGACACTAATATCAAGCCTTGTCATGTACTCCGCTTTCTCCAAGGTACGAAGGAGCCTGTGGCGCTTGACTGTTAGCTCCCAAACGAGCCGGTCATCCTCCATTAGACAATAATGTGGCAGCAACCCTGGAGGAATATGCTTAGGGTTGTCGGGTAGCCTCAGAAGGTCAAACAGGACTTTGACCCTGTTATCGACATCGGCAACATCACTTGCCACCGACAACTCGCCGGCAGGTTCATAAAAATGAACATCCATCTTTATCGACAACGACACGCGCTGACTTGCGACGACCACGAAGTCCAACCCGTGTCGCTCGAAGGTCGCGACACCCTCCCACGTGCTGCCATTGTAAGGCTTGGATAACCACCCGGTATGCTCAATGAGGGGGTTAGTTTGCCAGAGGCGAACAAGCTGGTGGTGCATTTGGGTCCGGAAGTCGACGGCAAAATTCGCGTGCGGGCCACCTTTGTTGCCCGACGGTATCCGCCCCAAGAAGAACAACTCAAATCGCATAGAGCAAATAACCTAGTGGTGCGGGCGGCGGGACTTGAACCCGCATGGCCGAGGCCTCCGGATTTTAAGTCCGGTGTGTATACCAATTTCACCACGCCCGCAGTGCCCGCACATGTACGCGTGGTGTGGGATTTTGCAAAGAGCAAGGGAACAGGCTCGCACACCTGATTGTGTGGGAAAAATCGTGGGGATTTCCCACCCATGTGGGAGAAAACCGGACTTCACCATCAGCTCGAGGTCTTGGTTTTCCAGACCGTTGAGCGGGAAGCACCGCAGAAAAAAGAGACTTAAAATCCCTCGATCTCTGATCGTACGGGTTCGATTCCCGTCGTCCGCACCACCCTTCGTTACTTCGAGCCTCGGGTGGCAGGTTACCCGATCGAAAGCTTTTCCATGCATCTATCGCTGGCGCGCATGGGAAGGGCTTGGGATGTCGACAATCGGGGCGATCTACCGCCGTACCCATCCGTCGGTCGCAATCGTCTGGCTGGCGCTCAGCGCCGTTCTGAGCCTGCTGCTGTTGCAAGGCAAGATGCCCAACGGCGACGTCGACGACCTGCTGAAACTGCATGAAATCAGGCATCTTCTACAAACGGGCAATCCGTTCGACAGGACGCTGACCGGTATCGCTCAGCCCGAACCCATGGTCTCGCACTGGCCGTGGATCGTCGACGCGCCCTACGCGCTGTTGGCTGTCGCGCTTGCGCCTTTCGTCGGGCTGGAAGCTGCAGTCTCCACCGCCGCGTTCATCGTGCCGCCGCTGCTGCTCCTGGTCGCGATAACCCTGCTTTTCCTGGTGATCAGGGAGTTCGAATTCGAACACCCCGGCGCGGTATTGGCCGTCGCCGCCTTCGCCGGATTGCCGTCATTTGCGGAATTTCAACCCTGGCGTATCGACTACCACAATCTGCAGATGCTCATCCTCCTGGGGGCAGCACTGCTGACGATCCGAGGCGGACGCCTTGCCGCCGGGCTGAACGGCGCCTTGATGGCTCTGTCTACGGCCATCAGCGCCGAAATGGCGCCGTTCCTTGCTCTGCCGGCCGGCTTCTACGCATTGGCGTTCATCGCCGGGAAGAAAGACGCTGGCGAAGACCTTCGGGCATACGGTCTCGTGCTGGCGGCAACCGGCACGGCCGCGTTCTTTGTGGTGGTAGGCCCCCACGCCTACACAAGCGCCGCCTGCGACCGTTATTCGCTTTTGCACCTCACCGCGCTTGTGGTCACCGGCGTCGTGCTTGCGGGCGTCTCCGCAGCGGAGAGAGCTGGAAGCTGGCGGATACGGGCGTTGTACCTGCTCGCGGGCGCCGGTGCGACCGCCGCGCTGCTTGTCTTCTTTTTCCCCCAGTGCGCCGGCGGTCCACTCGTCGGGGTGAGCGACTACGTACGCGACAATTGGCTTTCGCGCATCAAACAGGAGCACAGCGCTTTCCTCAGCCCGGACTTTCTGAGCTCCGATCGTTTCGCCAGGTTTTTCCTCGCCATCCTGGGCACTGCGGCGACATGCGTTTTGGCCATTCCCGGCAAGACAACAAGGCGAGCCTGGATCGTTCTTGCAGCCTTCTCGACGGTCGGCCTCCTGCTGGGACTGCTCTATCTGCGATATCTCCGCTTTTTCCCGCTCTTCGTCGGCCCAGGGGTCGCCCTGCTTATCCACCAAGCCCTTCCTGCCCGGCTGTCGCTGCGGGGCTATTTCGGCGCAAGGTCCGACGACGGGTTGCCGGGCGTTTCGCTTCTAGCCGCTCCGGGCGTGGCGATCATCGCCGCCCTCTTTCTAGTCCAAATGGTTTGGCCCCCGGCGGAAATGCGGCCTCTCGGCATCGATATCGCCAGGGCCTGCGAGAAAGCCGGCGCCGGTTTCGTCTGGCCGGACGGCGCGCGGCTGTTCGCGCCTCCCAATATCGGGGCCGCCGCTTTGGGATCTCCCGTCGGGCTCGAGGTCGTGGCCGTCCCTTTTCACACATCGGCCAAGGGCATCGAGCGCGTCCTGCGATTTTTCGATCCGGCTACGCCCGATCCGGCGCGGCTGCTTGATGAAACCAAGGCCACCCATGTTGCGGTCTGCCGTGTGGAGGAAGAGACCCTCAAGCCGGTCGAAGCCCGGTTTCCGTTTGCCAGCCGGTTGGCCACAGGAAAGCCTCCAGACTGGCTGGCGGAGTGTCCCGTTGCCGGCCCGCTGCGCATCTATCGATATCCGGCGGCAGGCGGTCCGTCCGGCCAATGCCCTGTCGCGAGCCGATGAGCCGTAACGCGGTGACGCCCGTCAGGGCGTGATCGGGTTCAATTTCAGATGCTGGATCAGGATGATGGTCTTGGCGTCGACGATACGGCCAGCGGCGATGCCGGCCAGCGCCTCGTCGAGCGGCATCTCCAAAACCTCGATGTCCTCACCCTCGTCCGGCGCTCCGCCGCCGTCGGAGATGCGATCGGCCGGCGAATAGCGCGCGGTGAAGAACCAGAGCCGTTCCGTCACGCTGCCGGGGCTCATGAATGGCGCGAACAGCCGCTCGACGTCCTTCAGCCGGTAGCCGAGCTCCTCTTCCGCTTCCTTGCGGATGCAGGTTTCCGGATCGTTTTCGTCGAGCAGGCCGGCGCAGGCCTCGATCAGCGGCTCGCGGTGGCCGGTGGCATAGGCCGGATAGCGGAACTGCCGCACCAGGAGCACCGTGGAGCGCTCCGGATCGAAGGGCAGGATGACCGCGCCGTCGCCACGGTCGTAGGTCTGTCGGGTCTGCGTCTCCCAGCGTCCGTCGCGGCGGCGATAGTCGAGCACCGTCTTCTTCAGCACCGCCCAGTCATCGGACAGGACTTCCTCAGAGCGGATGCGGACGCGATCTTCCATGGTGAACTCCATGCTGCCGGCAAGCCTCAGAGCAATTCCAGGAAAAGTGTGAAACGGTTTTCCGTCCGGAATTGCGTCAAGTCAAAACAAAGAGATAGAGCGGTTCCCTGTTTCCGCGAAACGGGGAGCGGGGAACCGCTCTATCGGCGAACGGGCGCCTGCGCAATCCTGGAAACCGGCTGGTCCAGCAAGACTTTCACCGGCTCGTGTCTGGCGCGAGGCGCCGCGGCTCCTTAGATAGCGATATCTCTCCCAGGAGCCCCGTTTCATGACGCCATCTCTCTTCCAGCCGATCACCCTTGGCAACCTCACCTTCCCCAACCGCATCGCGGTGGCGCCGATGTGCCAGTATTCGGCCGAGGACGGCTCCGCCAGCGACTGGCATCTCCACCACTGGATGAACCTCGCTATATCCGGTGCCGGCATGGTGACCGTCGAGATGACCGACGTCGAGCGGCGCGGCCGCATCTCGCACGGCTGCCTTGGCCTTTACTCCGAGGACAACGAGGCGGCGGCCAAGCGCACGCTCGATGCCGCCAGGCGCGTCGCAGCGCCCGGAACCAAATTCGGCGTCCAGCTTGCCCATGCCGGGCGCAAGGCCTCCAACCGGAGACCCTGGGAAGGTGGCGGTCCCCTGCAGCCGGGCGAGGATCCCTGGCAGACGGTTTCGGCTTCGGCCATCGCCTATGACACGGGATGGAATGTGCCGCACGCGCTGGAGGAAGACGAGATCCGGCAAGTCATCCAGCGTTTCGCCGAGGCGGCCAAGCGGGCGGAGCGTGCCGGCTTCGATTTCATCGAATTGCACGCCGCGCACGGCTATCTGATCTTCCAGTTCCTGTCGCCGCTTTCCAACCGGCGCACCGACCGCTGGGGCGGCTCGCTGGAAAACCGCATGCGCTTCGCCGTCGAGATCGCCAGGGCTGTGAAGAAAGCCGTCCCGAACCTGATGCTCGGTGCGCGTCTTTCGGTGAAGGAATGGGTCGAGGGCGGTTTCGATGTCGAAGACGCGATCGAAGTGGCCAAGGCGCTGAAGGCGGAAGGCATCGCTTATCTCTGCTGCTCCAGCGGCGGCAATTCGCCTCTGCAGAAGCTGCCCAGCGGTCCCGGCTATCAGGTGCATCTGGCGGAAGCCGTGCGCAACGGCGCCGGCATTCCGACGCGCGCGGTGGGGCTGATCGACGATCCGAAGCAGGCTGAGGCGATCGTCGCCGATGGCCGCGCCGACATGGTGGCGCTGGCGCGCGCCTTCCTCGCCGATCCGCGCTGGGGCTGGCGCGCGGCGGCGACGTTCGGCGAGGAAATCCGTCCGGCGCCGCAGCTGGCGCGCTCGGTGACGACGATGCGGCACTGGATGAAGGCGGCCGGTTGAACCGCTTCCACAGGTGACGCAAGGGCTGAGACCTTTGGGCGCAGGGGTCTTGCCACGATTGCAACCAAATTGGCCGTTTTGCGTTGGCGCGCCATGACAGACAACAAGCCATTTGAAAAGCCGGTGGTGGTCGAACTCGGCCATGTCGGCAAATATCGCCAGATCCGCAGCACCCGCGAAGCCGCCGAGTGCCTGATGACGGTCTGGCCGCTCAATCGCGGCCAGCGGCATCGTGATGCTCTAGACACTTGCCTCAAGGCGCTGGAGGGCTATCGTTCGACTGCGGACGCACGCCGCGCATTGATCGAGGCAGCCGAGGAATCTGAAGTGCTGGTTCCTGAAGACAGGTTGCCCGACGAAAAGCTGCATTGAGCATTAAGGGTTTCTCTACCGGAGGATTTCCATGGCGAAACTGACTTACAAGATCGTCGAGCATGACGGCGGTTGGGCCTACAAGGTCGGCACGACTTTTTCAGAAACATTTCCCACGCACCAGGACGCGCTGCGCGCCGCCGAAATTGCTTCGGCCGAGCAGCAGGTCGCCGGCAACACCGACGGCATCCAGTATGAGGATTCCGAGGGCGTCTGGCATGACGAACTGGCCGACGGTCGCGACCGGCCGCAAACCGAAGTCTCCGACTAGTTTTTACGCCCGCGCCGCGACCGACCATGCCCTTGCCTTCATGCCGGCCGCTGGCGGACGCGTCAGTTGTTATTTGCCGCAGTACTGATCGTTGACGTTCTGCCCGGCATTGGCGTCGGGTCCGGGCGTATTCGAGGCGCATGGGCCGATGGGACCTGGATTGCCGAGGCTGTTTAGGCCAGTGGCTTCGCTGCTCGAAGAGATGCTGCCGGTGGCGTAAGGATCGACCGGCACCGTCCGTTCGTTCGAGACCGGACGATCATGGTGCCACCACGACCACATGTCCGAGGACTGCGCCATGGCCGAGGTTGCCATACCCAGCATGAGCGCGGAGGCTGCAAGAATTTTCGTAAGCATTGGATACTCCATCTGGTTGGTCGCCGAGGTGTGACGGCGACGCCAATGAAACCCTGGGTTGGATGCAAAGTTCCAAGAGAAAATCGGCGTGGAGCGGGATGCGCGACACGTTTGTGTGACGAGGCCGTGAGCAGCCGGATCATTCGGCTCGGCGCAATTGCCGTCGAAATTCAGGTCACGCCGGCAAACGCGCATGCGGCGATGCGCTGGATGAAGGCGACAACGCGTTCCGGCTCCACGAATTGCGGCATGTGGCCGAGCCCTTCGACCCGTTCGAAGTCGAGTTCCTCGATCTTGCCCGGCATCGGATCGCCATGGGCCGCGATGCCTATGACGCGGTCCTGCGCGCCGAACAGAATGCCGGCCGGCATGGCGATCTCGCCATAGCGCCGCTCAAGACGGCCGAGGTCTTCTTCCACCGCCACAAAGTCGGTCGAGGTCGCATGGAAATGGGCGGGCCGCAGCCCGAGCCAACCACCCCCTGCGATCATATAGTCCTCAGGCACGGCTTGCGGCGCGAAGATGAATTTCATCGTGGGCTCCGCATATTTCAGGCTGAGCGGAATCGCCACCGTATGAGCCAAGACCCGCCGCCACAAACGCGAGGGAACGTAGAGCAGGTCGAATTTCTGGCGCACCCTTGCCTCCAGGTGCGTCAACGGCGCGAGCAAGGCGATGCCGGAAATCGCTTTCGGATGCTCGATCGCGAGCGCAAGTGCGATGGCGCCGCCCAGCGAATGGCCGACGACCAAGGGCCTTTCCAGCCCAAGTTCCTCGATGAAGCGCCGCACCACTTCCGCCTGTTCAGGCAGACGGCCGCTCGCTCCACCCGCCCGCACCGAATATCCCGAACCCGGCCGGTCGAGCGCGACCAGCCGGTAGCCGGCCCCGAAACGTCCAAACAGCGTGTGCCGGAAATGGTGAAGCTGCGCGCCGAGGCCGTGCAGGAAGACGATCGGCCTGCCCTCGCCTTCTTCGACATAGTGGATGCGGTTGCCGTCGATCTCGACGAACTTGCCGCAAGCCGGCACCAGCCTTTCGGCCTTGGCCGCGATCCACCATGTTGCAAGCACAAAGCTGAGCACGACGGCAGCCGCCGCAACGAAAAGGCCGCCGATCAGCCACGACAAAACCGATATCAGCATCTTCCACCCGAGCCGGACCGGCGCACCTTAGCCGCAACTGTCTCTGCCACAAGAGCCTACCCTGCTTGCGCATTGCGGCCGGCTGCCGGCCGCGTTATCTCAGGCGACCCGTTACCGGAGTGAGCCATGCCTGAAATCGTCACCGCCGCCATGCTCGTCATCGGCGACGAGATCCTCTCCGGCAGGACCAAGGATAAGAACATCGGCCATCTTGCCGACATCATGACGGCGATCGGCATCGATCTGAAGGAAGTGCGTGTCGTTCCCGACGAGGAGGACGAGATCGTCGCCGCGGTGAACGCGCTGCGCGCCCGCTATACCTATCTCTTCACCACCGGCGGCATCGGCCCAACACACGATGACATCACCGCCGATTCGATAGCCAGGGCCTTCGGCGTGCCTTGCGAATACGATGCCAAGGCCTATGCCATGCTCGAAGCAAGCTATGCCCAGCGCGGCATCGAATTCACCGAGGCGCGCAAACGCATGGCGCGCATGCCGCGCGGCGCCGACCACATCGACAATCCGGTATCGATCGCGCCCGGCTTCCGCATCGGCAATGTTCACGTGATGGCCGGCGTGCCGTCGATCTTCCAGGCGATGCTCGACAATGTCGTGCCGACGCTGAAGACCGGCACCAAGATGCTGTCGGCCACGGTGGATTGCCCGTTCGGCGAAGGCCTGATCGGCGGACCGCTGGCCGACATCCAGAAAGCGCATCCCGACACCGTCATCGGCTCCTACCCGAAATATGGCGACGGCAAGTTCTGGACCGAGCTTGTGGTACGCGCCCGCAACGAAGAGGCCCTCGAGGCCGCGCGCAAGGACGTCGAGGCCATGGTGGCGGGCTTGTCGGCCGCAAGCTGATCTCCGGAACCAGAAAGGCTACACTGGCGTTTTTGAAACGGCATTCTCGTGCCGCCATTGAGGGGGACGTCATGCGCTTCAAGACGATCGTCGCCATTCTGCAGAACGAACAGGACGCCGAGCGCGTGCTCGACTGCGCCATCCCCCTCGCCGAGCGGTTCGAGAGCCACCTCGTCGGCATCCATGCGGAAGCGCTGCCGGTCCCCTATACGTCGGCCACCGGTTTCCCCGACACGGAATTCCTGCAGGTCTCGTCCGAAATGAACAAGGAGCGCGCCGACAAGCTGCAGGCGGTCTTCCTCAGACGCATCGAGGATTCCGGCTTGTCCTTCGAATGGCGCAGCCTGGAGAGCTTCTCCGGCGACAGCGCGCTGACCGGCATATCGAGCGTGCGGGCGGCGGATCTGATCGTCGCCGCGCAGCGCGAGTCCGGTGGCGACCCGGGCGCCGATGTCGACACGCTGGTCTATGACGCCGGCCGGCCGGTGCTGGTCGTTCCGCATGCCGGGCCGCTGGTCACCACCTTCAGGCGCGTGCTGCTTGCCTGGAACGGCAGCAAGGAGGCGGCGCGCGCCGCCTTCGATGCCCTGCCATTCATCAGCGAAGCCGACAAGACCGACATCCTCGTCATCGATCCGCCGGAAACGCTCGACGAAGCTCCCGAGGCGGCCGGCGCCGAGATCGCGGCCGCGCTGTCCCGCCACGGCGCCAATGTCAGCGTTTCGGTGCAGAAATCGAACGGAGCCTCCGTCGACGACATCATTCAGGAAAGGATCGCCGAATCCGGCGCCGATCTGCTGGTGCTCGGCGCCTACAGCCACTCTTGGCTGCGCCAGTTCCTGTTCGGCGGCGTCACCCGCACCGTGCTGCGCACGGCAAACGTAGCCGCCTTCCTGTCGAGATAAGCACGTCTCGCGAAAGTGGGAACCGGCTTTCGGGACAAAGACCCGCATCGAACAAGAACTTGATGCATGTCGCCCAAAAGTGCGCAGCTGCTTTGGGAAAACGACATGCATCAAAACAAAGACTGAAGCGCGTCGCTTGAACGCATTTAGCGCGACGCGCTTCAAGTCCACAGCCATCGCTGGCTGCCACCTTGCCAAGCCTGGCGCTTTCCGGCTAATTCCGCCTGCATTCCATAGTATCTGCGCGCCACGGAGCGCGCTTCAGGAGTGCGCGAACCATGTCCCTTCCCGAAAAAGCCTTCCCGGTCTCCTGGGACCAGTTCCACCGCGATGCCCGCGCGCTTTCCTGGCGGCTCTCCGGCGCCAGCAGGGGACAATGGAAGGCGATCGTGTGCATCACGCGCGGTGGCCTGGTGCCCGCGGCCATCATCGCCCGCGAGCTCGGTATCCGCGTCATCGAGACGGTTTGCGTCGCCTCCTATCACGACTACACCAGCCAGGGTCAGTTGCAGGTGCTGAAGGAGATTTCGCCCTCGCTTCTTGCCGACGATGGCGCCGGTGTGCTGATCATCGACGACCTCACGGACACCGGCAAGACGGCGGGCATCGTGCGCGCGATGATGCCGAAGGCGCATTTCGCCACCGTGTATGCCAAGCCGAAGGGCCGGCCGCTGGTCGACACATTCGTCACCGAGGTCAGCCAGGACACCTGGATCTACTTCCCCTGGGACATGGGTTTCACCTATCAGAAGCCGATCGCCGACGATCACGCCGGTTGAGTAGCCGCCATATCTTCCAAGAATCCGGCCGCGAAGGCGCGCGCACGCCTAAGATTTGCGCCTCATGGGCCCAATTACTTTGTGAGATCGACTTTTTCTGGGGGGATTTTCCCGAACGAGTGAAGTTTTTTACTTTTAAAGCTCATAATTCGCCGTAAGATTCGTAAGATGGCAAACGATTCCGGAGGCTGGGGGCAGCTTCTCCAATGTTGACGAGGCCGACGACGCACAACCAGATGGCCGAAAGAGTCCGGCGACTCTTCGGCACGGCGCCGTGCCGCCTGCAGGTTGCCGCCCTGCCCTGGCGCAAAGGTGAAAGCGGCGTCGAGATCATGCTGATCACCAGCCGCGACACCGGACGCTGGGTCCTGCCCAAAGGTTGGCCGGAGGCAAGGGAGCCGCTTTGCGAGGCTGCCGCCCGCGAAGCGAGCGAAGAGGCGGGATTGCGCGGCGCCGTCTCGCATCTCGAAGCCGGGCGCTACTTCTACGGCAAGGTTCTGGCCTCCGGTGAGGAAGTGCCTTGCGAGGTCCTGGTCTTCCCGCTCAAGGTCGACCGCGTCGCCGACCGCTGGAAGGAAAAGCGCGCCCGCACCCGTAAATGGGTCGGCTCCGCCGAGGCCGTCAGCATGGTCAACGAGCCCGACCTTTGCCAGATCATCGCCTATTTCTGCGCCGATCCGCATAGATTCGCCTAAATCATCGATCACATAACCACATATGCAGTGCGACGAGCATGCTGCGCATTGCGGTGCACGGGCATCGGTGCTTTGTTGCCGCTGCAAGTGCGATTCGGCTAATGGCGTCGATCAATGATGAACCCCGCGCAACCACCCGAAGAGACCTCCGGCGAACACCGGCGCGAGCATCGCCAGCGCGTGCTCAAGGGCGGGACGATCATTACGGGCATACAGAATTCCGAGGTCAGTTGTACGCTGCGCAATCAGAATCCCGGCGGTGCCGAGCTGAAAGTCGCACCGGAATCGCGCGTCCCCGATCATTTCCTGCTCTATGTTCCGGTCGATGGGGTAGCCTATCGGGCGGAAGTCCGCTGGCGCCGCAACGACCGCGTCGGTGTCAAGTTCACCGGCACCGAGCCCAAGCCTAGGCTGCATTACGGCTGACGGGTCCGCCCGCTAATGCAGTCTCCCGAAAGTGGGAACCGGTTTCGGGACAAAGATGCCGTAAAATCAAGAGACTAAGGCGCAGAGAGCGAATCCGAAAGATCGCGACGCGCCTTAGCCGGGAAGGCACCCGGCCGAAGCCGGATGCCGTTGTTTCACGCGACGAGCCCCTTTGTCAGCTCGAGCGCCTGTCGCTCGAACAGCCGCCGGTAGATGCCGCCGTTCAGCCTGATCAGCTCGTCATGCGAGCCTTCCTCGACGATGCGGCCGCGGTCGAAGACCAGCAGCCGGTCGAGCGCCCGCACGGTCGACAGCCGGTGTGCGATGACCAATGTCGTGCGCCCGACCATCAGTCGCTCCATCGCCTTCTGGATGAGCACCTCCGATTCCGAATCGAGGCTCGATGTCGCCTCGTCGAGGATCAGGATGCGCGCATCGGCCAGGAAGGCGCGCGCGATCGCCACGCGCTGGCGCTCGCCGCCCGACAGCTTCACGCCGCGCTCCCCGACCAGGGTGCCGTAGCCCTTGGGCAGGTTGGCGATGAAGTCATGCGCGCTGGCGAGTTTCGCCGCATGTTCGATCTCTGCCTGCGTGGCGCCCGGCCTGGCATAGGCGATGTTCTCGGCCAGCGACCGGTGGAACAGGATCGGCTCCTGCTGCACGATGGCGATCTGGCCGCGCAGCGATGCCTGCGCGACCTTCGAGATGTCCTGGCCGTCGATCAGGATCCTGCCCGCATTCACGTCATAGAGGCGCTGGATCAGCTTGACGAAGGTCGTCTTGCCGGACCCAGAATGCCCGACCAGTCCGATGCGTTCGCCCGCCGCTACGTCGACCGAGAAGTCGCGGTAGAGCGGCAACCGGTGATTGCCATAGTGGAACGTCACCTTGTCGAACGTGATGCGGCCTTCGGTGATCCGGATCGGCCGAGCGCCTGGCCGGTCCTCGATGCCGAGCGGCTCCGACTGGAAATCGACCAGTTCCTCCATGTCGTTGATCGAGCGCTGCAGGTTGCGGATATGCGTGCCGATGTCGCGCAGGTAGCCCTGCAGGACGAAGAACGAGGTCAACACGAAGGCGATGTCGCCGGCGGTTGCCTCGCCCCACGTCCAAAGCACCAGCGCCAGCCCGATCACCGCGGCCCGCATCAGGAGCAGCATCGCGCCTTGCGTGGTGCCGTTGACCGTGCCGCGCATCCAGGTGCGGCCCGTGCGCAGGCGCCATTTGGCCACGACCCTGGCAAGGCGCGCCTCCTCGCGGGTCTCGGCGCCAAAGCCCTTGACCACCGCGTTGCAGCTCACCGCGTCGGCCAGCGCGCCGCCGAGGCGCGTGTCCCAGCTGTTGGCAAGGCGTGCCGCCGGCGCGACATAGCCGAGCGACAGCAGTGCGGTGACGGCGATGAACAGCACCGAGCCGACGGCGACCACCAATCCCATCATTGGCCAGAACCAGCCGAGCAGCAGCGTCGATCCGACGAGCATGACGACCGAAGGCAGCAGCGCGATCAGGATCGTGTCGTTGAGCAGGTCGAGCGCCCACATGCCGCGCGTGATCTTGCGCACCGTCGATCCGGCGAAGCTGTTGGCGTGCCAGTCCGTCGAGAAGCGCTGGACGCGGTGGAAGGCGTCGGCGGCGATGTCCGACATCATCTTCAACGTCAATTCGACGATCCACATGAAGGCGGCGTTGCGCAGCACGACACCGGCCAACGCCAGCGCTACCAGGATGGAGAACGCCGACATCGCGGCGTGCCAAGCCACCTCGTCGGCGCCGGCACTGCTGGCGACCGCGTCGACCAGCCGCCCGGAGTAGAGCGGCGTCAGCACGTCGGCGAGTGTCGCCAGGAGGAATGCGCCCATGATGAGCGACAGCCGCCACGGCTGGCGGCGCCAGTGGTCGAACGTGAAGCCGAGCACGCTGCGAAAGGCGCTTGCGCGCAGGTCGATCTTGAAACGAGCCATGATGTCATCCGGGCGCAGACAGGCCCGGTCCCGGTAAAGTCAAATCGGAAAACTCGCGTCGGCGCCGACGGCGCCCTCTAAAGCGGAAGGTTCAGTATGGGCTGGCGCCCGCCCGGAGGCGGCGACCGGCAGCGGCAAATGCCTGTTCCGCATCTGGCTTTCCGAAGGGATTTCGGGCAGCCAGTGCAGACCTAGGCTTCGCGGCCTCGCATAACGATGTAAAATCCTGCCATACGGTCCTCCCGAAAGGGAATCGCGGAGAGGCTCTTATAGAGGCGGCTCACCACCTCGCCAAGGCAGGCTGTCGCCAAAACGACATTTGGCCCAAGCACTGCGATGAATTTGCAACAACGGCCGGTTGTGCCCGATCCGATCCATCAGGCTAGGGGGTTGCGCTCCAGTCGCATGTAGCGCCCGTCGGTCTCGAACCCGAATTTCTGGTAGAGGCCGTGGGCGTCGCTGGTCGTGAGGCTCCAATGGGACACGGTCTTCACCTCGGGATGGTCGAGGAGGGCCTGCACGAGTCGCTTGCCTATGCCACGCCCGCGATGCTCCGGCCAGATGATGATGTCGGCAAGATAGGCGAAGACTGTGTAATCGGTGATCGCTCGGGCGAAGCCGACTTGCTTGCCGTCGACATAGGCGCCGACGCAAAGCGAGTGAGCGAAGGCTCGACGATGCATCTCGTCGTTGCGCGCGCTGCCCCAATAGCTCGCCATCAACTGGTCCGAGGTCGCCCGGAAATCGATCCGTGACAGGTCGAAGCTGATTTCAACGTCAGGCATGGTTGCTGGTCTGTCGTGAAATTAGGTTAGCCGCGGTCGCGGAACCGGTTGGTGATCGGGTAGCGGCGGTCGCGGCCGAAATTCTTCCTGGTGATCTTCACGCCCGGCGCCGCCTGCCGGCGCTTGTATTCGGCGATGTATAGCAGGTGCTCGACGCGCGTCACCGTCGCCCGGTCATGGCCGCGCGCGACGATATCGTCGACGCCCATCTCGTTCTCGACCAGGCATTCGAGAATGTCGTCCAGCACCGGATAGGGCGGCAGCGAGTCCTGATCGGTCTGGTTCTCGCGCAGTTCCGCCGACGGCGCCTTGTCGATGATGTTCTTCGGGATCACCTCGCCCGATGGGCCGAGCGCGCCCGGTGGCACATGCGCGTTGCGCCAGCGCGAGAGCGCGTAGACCTGCATCTTGTAGAGGTCCTTGATCGGGTTGAAGCCGCCGTTCATGTCGCCGTAAAGCGTGGCATAGCCGACCGACATCTCGCTCTTGTTGCCGGTGGTTACCACCATCGAACCGAACTTGTTCGAGATCGCCATCAGGATCGTGCCGCGCGCGCGGCTTTGCAGGTTTTCCTCGGTGATGCCCTCCTGAGTGCCCTCGAAAAGCTGGGTCAGCGCATGCTTGAAGCCTTCGACCGGCTCGGAGATCGGCACGATGTCGTAGCGGCAGCCTAGCGCCCTGGCGCAGTCCTCGGCGTCCTTCAGCGAGTCCTTGGACGTGTAGCGATAGGGCATCATGACGGTGCGCAGCCGCTCCTCGCCGAGCGCGTCGACCGCGAGCGCGGCGCAAATCGCGGAGTCGATGCCGCCGGAGAGCCCGAGCACCACGTTCTTGAAGCCGTTCTTGTTGACGTAGTCGCGCAACCCGAGCATGCAGGCGCGATAATCCGCCTCCTCCCGCTCGGGGATCTTCGACATCGGGCCTTCGGAGCAGACCCAATGGTCGGAATTGTTTGCATTTTGCGCGCCTGTGGCGACGCGGCTTCTCTTCCAGGTGGTGACGGCGACTGCTTCCTCGAACTGGCTCATCTGGAAGGCAAGCGTCTTGTCCGCGCCGATGGCAAAGGACGCGCCGTCGAAGATAAGCTCGTCCTGGCCACCG
This sequence comes from Mesorhizobium sp. WSM4906, assembly GCF_029674625.1. Taxonomy (NCBI): domain Bacteria; kingdom Pseudomonadati; phylum Pseudomonadota; class Alphaproteobacteria; order Hyphomicrobiales; family Phyllobacteriaceae; genus Mesorhizobium; species Mesorhizobium sp. WSM4906. The sequence goes on along the minus strand of NZ_CP121355.1, from coordinate 3,960,443 downwards.
AGCTGGTTGGCGTAGATCATCGGCAAGCCGGTTTCGATGACCTGGCGGATGACGACCTGGTGGCGGACGTCGATCTTGGCGCGATAGTAGGGCGATCCGTTCGGCACCAGCAGGATTTCCGCGCCGCTTTCAGCCAGCGTCTCGCAGACGGCGATGTCGCCCCAGATGTCCTCGCAGATCGGAATGCCGAGCCGCACGCCACGGAAATTCACCGGCCCCTGCAGCTCCGGCCCGGCCTGGAAGACGCGCTTCTCGTCGAACTCGCCATAATTCGGCAGGTCGAGCTTGTAGCGCTCGGCGATGATCTTGCCGCCGTCGGCGAAGACGATCGAATTATGCGTGCCGCTCTTGCGCTTCAGCGGCGTGCCGATGATGACGCCGGGACCGCCATCGGCGGTGTCCTTGGCGAAATCTTGCGCCGCCTTTTCGCAAGCCTTCAGGAAGGCCGGCTTCAGCACCAGGTCTTCCGGCGGATAACCGGCGAGGAAGAGCTCGGTGTAGAGCACGAGGTCGGCGCCCTGACGTGCCGCATCCGCCCTCGCCTCGCGCGCTTTGGCGAGGTTGCCGGCGACGTCGCCGACGGTGGGGTTGAGCTGGGCGACGGCAATGCGCAGGATGTCTGGGGCGGCTTGGGTCATGACGTGGATTTAGCGTGGCGGAATTCGCCGAGCAATGACGTTTGCTTGTGCCACCTTGTACGTGATCGGCAAGCGCCGACGATTTCCGGACTACGGTCGCAGCCGGTCAGGCCTGCTCGCCCATATATTCGCGCAGCGTATCCGGCGAATGGTTCTCGCCGATCGACATCGCCAGGATGCGCGAGATGTGCCGCCGCGGCAGCCCCGTTTCGGCCGACCATTGGTTGAGCTGCGCTTGGATCTTGTCGAGGTCCCGCTTCGAGGTCGGGCTTTCGGCGATGTCGAGGCCGGCATCGCGCAACGCCGCCGCCATGTCGGCGGAAACGATGAAGGTGTCCCACTCCAGCCAGCGCAGGAAGTACTGGCCGGTGTTGCCGCCCAGACGGCTGCCATGCTTGCCGAGATAGGCGGTCAGCCCGACCTGATCGTCGGCCGGCCATTCGGCGAGGAACTTGCCGAAGCCGCCGTGCTCGTTGGAGACGCGGTCGACGAAGGCCGCATTGTCGCGAACCGATTTGATCTTTTGCGGGTTTCGCACGATGCGCTTGTCGGATGCCAGCTCGTGCCAGAAATCGTCCGGCTGGAACAGGAGCCGCTTCGGCTCGAAGCCAAGGAACGCCTCCTCGAAACCTGGCCATTTCTGCTCGATCACGCGCCAGACGAAGCCGGCGGCAAAGATGCGTTCGGCCATGGTGGAGAGGATGCGGTCATCGGAAACTTTCGCCACGGCAGCGTTGTCGGGCATCGGTCCAAGCAACGACGCCAGCGCTCCTTCACCGCCCTTGCGCTTTGCCGCCCGGGCACGAATTTTCTGGAAATCGGCCATCTCCGCCCTCGTCTGTTCCAACCAATCTATCACTTCCCGTCGGGCTCGGTAGCCTCTACCTCTATGAGCAATTCCAGGAAAAATTGCGCACGGTTTTCCGTAGGAATTGCGTGAGAACAAGAGCATTCCACGAAAAGTGTGCTGCAGTTTCCATCCGGAATTGTGCGGGAACAGATGACAGACTGAGGGATGGAGGGACCATGAACAAGACGATCGACGATCTGGCAAAGCGTTGGCTGAAGCGAAAGCCCGACGGCCTCACGGCCCTCGAGAGCAGAGTGTTGCAGAGCGCGCTCGACCGCACCACCATCACCAGGGACACCAACAAGGCCGTTGCTTTCCACTCCACCTATGGCGATCGCATCGCCGATACCATCGCCCGGATCGGCGGCTCATGGTCCTTCATCCTTGGCTTCATCGCCTTCCTGCTTCTTTGGACCTTCGGCAATGTCTGGCTACTCACGCGCAACGCCTTCGACCCCTATCCTTTCATCTTCCTGAACCTCGTGCTCTCCATGGTCGCCGCGCTGCAGGCGCCGGTGATCATGATGTCGCAGAACCGCCAGACCGAGCGCGACCGCATCGACGCCGCACACGACTACGAGGTCAACCTGAAGGCGGAGATCGAGATCATGGCACTGCATGAGAAGCTCGATGAGCTGCGCCACAGCGAGATCATCGCCATGCGCGACGAGATCCTGCGCATGGCCGAGCAGATCAGGCGGATCGACGAGAAGCTCTCGGCACGGTCGCCAAGCTGATGACCGAGACCATCCACCGTCTCATCGAGCAGTATGGACTTGTCGCGGTCTTCCTGGGCTGCGTCGCCGAGGGCGAAAGCGCCGCCATCCTCGGCGGTTTCTTCGCGCACCAGCAAGTCTTCGTGCTCTGGCAGGCTTTCGCCGCCGCCTTTCTCGGCGCCTTCGCCGGCGACACCTTCTTCTTCATCCTCGGTCGCAGCTTCGCCGATCATCCCTACGTACGCAGGATGCGCCGGCGGCCGGGCTTCCGCCGTGCCTACCGACTGCTCAACACCCATCCCAACATTTACGTGCTGACCAACCGCTATATCTATGGCATGCGCCTGGTCGGCGGCATCGCCGCAGGATTGTCCACCGTGTCGCTGCCACGCTTCGTCATCCTGAACGCCGTCTCGTCGGCAGTCTGGGCCGCGCTGTTCGGCACCCTCGGCTACGTCTTCGGCCTCAGCGCGGAGCATTTGATCGGCCAGGCGCTCATTCGCCACGAGCGCCTGCTCGTTGCGCTTGCGGTCGGCCTCGGCGTCGCGATTCTTGCGTGGCTGGTCGCGCACCGCGTTGCCGGAAGGGAACGAGCCAAGGACGCGGAAGGCGATCAGTTGGATCGCCCGTCTTAAGCCTATGCCGGCAAGCTCAGATCGGCGCCCCGACGATGCGTTCGATCAGAGCGATACCCCAGACACCGGCGGCAATCACGATCGAAATCAGCACGGCCAGCGAGCCGCAGTCCTTGGCAAGCTGAATCTCGATGTGGAATTCGCGGGAAATGGCGTCGCACGCGGCTTCGATGCCCGTGTTGATGACCTCGACCATGATCATCAGCAGGACCGCACCGATCAGCAAAGCATAGCCGCGCCATGACACCGAAATGAACCAGCCGGCCGGCAGGGCAAGAGCGAGCAGCAGCAGTTCCTGCTGGAATGCCGCTTCGTGGGCGGCCAGCTTGCGGAAGGCCCGCACCGAATTGATGAAAGCGTCGATAAGCCGCTGCATGCCCAGACCCGTTTCGAATCACCGTCAGGGGATTATCGCAACGGCCGGATCAAGGGAATAAGGCAGTCACTCCAAAAGTCATTCGTCCGCGACCTTGATCGACGGTGTCGACTTCTCGAATTGCGGCAGTCCGTCGTCGATCGCGTAGTAATCTCCCTTGTCGCCGACGAAGATGTGGCTTTCGGCCGAAAGGCCGGTCGGCTTGTCGAACGAGCCGGCCATGATCGAGATGGTGTCCAGTTCGTTATGCTTCCAGAACAGCACGGAGCCACAGCTGCGGCAGAAGCCGCGTTTCGCAACGTCCGAAGCGCCGTACCAGGCGAGCGTGTCGGCCCCCTCTATGTCGATGTCGGCGTCTCTCGAGGACGTCGCGGCAACGAAATGGCCGGTTTGCTTGCGACATTGCGAGCAATGGCAATAGACCACTCCGCGCAACGGGCCCCTCGTCCTGAAGCGCACCGCCCCGCACAGGCATGATCCACTGTGATTTTCGTCCATCCCGGCCTCCTTCGACGTCGTTCGCCTCGATCGTGCCGGACAAGATTCCAGTTTTGCGGCTGCCGGGCGCAGGCAAATGCGACACCGAAAAGGCGCCTTTCAAAAGCCACGCCCGCAGCGAATTGCAGCCTGTGGTAGCAGAGACAATGAGGAAATGCAGGCCATTAAGGAAACTTTAGCGCAACTGCATCTATGATTCCTGCAAGCGAAGGTCGCGTTGGGGACGCACCGTCGCATTCGCAATTCTCATTCAAATCCCCGCGTAGGCGACTCCCGGCGGTGGCAGGTCTCCGGTCGCACTGAAGGGCAGTGAAAGACTATGCAACCCGCAGCCGTCCCGACCGACCGAAATGGCGACATCGCCAGCACCGTGGTGGCGACCATGCGCCAGCTCGGCGTGCTCGGCCTGCCGCGCAACTATGAAATCTTCTACGAGGCGCTGAGCGGCAGCAACCACGAGCTCAGCCTCGCCGTCGTCTCGTTGAGCAACCGGCCGACGCAGGAGGAGCTCGACGGCATCGGCCGCACCTTCTTCCCGCAGCACCACGGGCCTGCCATCGTCGAGCACGCCCGCGAGATCGTCGCCAAGGAGCTCGAGGACATCGCCGCGCTGTTGCGCAGCGAGCGCTCGCATATCGAGAAGTACGGCCGCATCCTCGACGAGACGTCGAGCGGCCTGAGCAATCGCAGCCTGCTTTCGCAGGAACTGCTGCAGAAGATCGCCGGCGCCATGTCGGCCGCCACCAGTTCGACGCTGGATCACAACCGCCAGATCTCCAGCACGCTCAGCGAAAAGACCGCCGAGCTCGAGAGCGTCAAATCGAAGCTCGAGGAATACAAGCGGCTCGCCGATACCGATCCGCTGACGCAGATCTGGAATCGCCGCGCCTTCGACAAGGAAATCACGCGCATCTACAACAGCAACCGCGGCATCCTGTTCAATGCGCTGATCCTTGCCGATATCGATCGCTTCAAGGACATCAACGACCGTTACGGTCACCCGGTCGGCGACAAGATCATCCAGATCGTCGCCGAGATCTTTCAAAGCAGCATTCGCGCCGACATGTTCGTGGCCCGTACCGGCGGCGAGGAGTTCGCGCTCATCGTCGAAGGTGCCAGCGAGGACGCCACTTACCAGATTGCCGAGCGCATCCGCGTGCTGATCGAACAGACGCCCTTCACCAGCAGCCAGACCGGCATGAACTACGGCACGGTGACGGTTTCCATGGGTATCTGCATGGCTTCCGAGGCCGACAGCCCGGAAGACCTCTACACCAAGGCCGACCGCGCGCTTTATCGCTCCAAGGTCAGCGGCCGCAACCGCGTGACCAGGCATTCCACCATGGCCGGCCGCGCCGGCAAGGGCTGGCTGCTCTACAAGAAAGACTGATATTTCGGCGCACGCATTCGACCAATCCCTTTCCAAATGAATTTTTGTGGACTATATTTTCCACAGAAATGAAAGGGTGCGCTGAATGCAACGTCCAGTCGCCGCCGCGACGGCGGCGGAAAATGCCGTCATCACCAAGGCCACGCTGCGCGCGGCCGACCTGCTCGACATCACCGCGAGAACGCTGGCGCTGGTCATCGGCGTCTCGGAAGCGACCGTCTCGCGCATGCGCAAGCAGGAATTCCTGCTCGAGCGCGGCACCAAGCCGTTCGAGCTTGCGGTGCTGTTCGTCCGGCTGTTCCGCTCGCTCGACGCCATCGTCGGCGGCGACGAGACCGTCGCCCGAGCATGGCTGAAGAACCCGAACACGGCGCTCGACGGCACGCCGCTCGAAAAAATCCTGACCATTGCCGGACTTGTCGATGTCATCGCCTACCTGGACTCCCGACGCGCTCTCGTCTGAGGCCGTCAGGCTCGAAGGCAAGTATTGGCGGATGGTCGAGGCGCAGCACCGCGTCTCGACCCTGAAGCTCATCGACACGCTCGACGAGCAGGGCCTGCTGGAGGACCTGATCGAGGAGACCAAGCCGCAGATCCCGCTCGAATGCCGCCATCTCCACTATCTTCTGGCGACGCCCTTCCGTTACGGCTCGGTCTATCCGTACGGCTCGCGCTTCCGCCGCGCCGGCAAGACCAAGGGCGTCTACTATGCCGCCGAGACGGTGCTGACGGCGGTGGCGGAGATGGCCTTCTATCGCCTGCTGTTCTTCGCCGAATCGCCGCAGACGCAATGGCCGAACGACGCCGCCGAATACACAGCCTTTGCCGCTTCGATCAAATGCGAGAAGGCCATCGACCTCACCAGGCCGCCGCTCGACCGCGACGAGAAGGCATGGACGCATCCGACCGACTATGCCGCCTGCCAGGCCATCGCCGATGTCGCGCGCGAGGCCGAGATGCAGGCGATCCGCTACCGCTCGGCGCGCGACCCGAAGGGCGCCAACATCGCGCTTCTGACGTGCAGGGGCTTTGCCAAGGCCAAGCCGCTGGAACCTCACACCTGGCGCATCCGCATCGGCTCGCGCGGCGTCCAGGCGATCTGCGAATTCCCGGACAAGCGGCTCGAATTCTCAAGGACGGCCTTTGCCGATCCCAGGCTGGCGAACATGCGCTGGGAGCGCGGGCGTTAAGGCATGTCGCGCAAAAGTGTGCAGCGGTTTTGCGAAAACGACATGCATAGGAGCAAAGACTTTAAGGCTCATGCCAAGATGTTCACGGCGCGCGCGGCCACCAGCGCGATCGTCAGCAGCGAGATCATCGCTTCGGCCATCATCAACAACTTGGCGCGCTGGCTGAGCGGCAAGGTGTCGGTCGGCGAGAACGCCGTCGCGTTGGTGAACGCCAGGAAGGCGTAATCGACAAAGCCGGGCAGCCAGTCGCGGGTTTCGCGATCGGGCAGCGTCATCTGCGGGAACAGGAAATCGGCATGCGCGCGCTTGACCAGGCCGCAGGTCGGCGGGCCGCCTCGATCCGTGCTCCAGAACCACAGCGCGAAGACGATGACGTTGGTGACCCAGATGTTGAGCGCATCGACCAGCAGCGTCGTGCCGGCGCCGGCATGGCCTTCGAGCAGCTTCTGGACCAGAAAGACCAGCGAGCCGCAATTCATGATGCTGATGACGCCGGTCATGACCAAGGCGGTGCGGCGGATGCAGACGCGGAACCGCCCGATCGCGTACCAATGCTCGTGGTCGACGGCCTTATGCGTCGCCATTTGCGTCCAGGCCGTTGCAATCGACAAAGGCACGAGCAGCGCCGCCTCGATCGCGGGCGCGAGCCAGCGCGGTCCGAACGACAGATCGTTGATGACGAGAAGCTGCAGGCAGATGACGACAAGCACCGCCGCCCGCGCCGACCAGAAGTCGATCGCGCGGTGATGGATGATGGCATGCTCGTGCCGCATGGTGGAACCTGTGCCGTGTGCGCGGCTTTCTCGGCCGCGGCGGCGACACCTCCACCTCAATCTTGGTCTCGCGATGGTCGTGGAACTATAAATTTTCGTAAGGTTTGGCGGATGGCGCCTCGCGACCGAGCCCTAAAACGAAACGAGCGCCGGATCTCTCCGGCGCCTGGTCCGATTGCCGGCAAACCTTTCAGGCGTTGGCGGCCTGCTTGTGTTGGACTGGATGGCTTTTCTTGAGCAGATCCGAGACCAGGAAGGCCAGTTCGATCGCCTGGTCGGCGTTGAGCCGCGGATCGCAATGCGTGTGGTAGCGATCCTGCAGGTCTTCCGCGGTGATGGCGCGGGCGCCGCCCGTGCATTCGGTCACGTTCTTGCCGGTCATCTCGACATGGATGCCGCCCGGGTGCGTGCCCTCGGCGCGATGCACCTCGAAGAAGGTCTGCACCTCCTTGAGGATGCGGTCGAACGGCCGCGTCTTGTAGCCGGCCGCTTCGATCGTGTTGCCGTGCATCGGGTCGGACGACCACACCACGTTGCGGCCTTCCTTCTTCACCGCCCGCACCAGCTTCGGCAGATGCTCGGCGACCTTGTCGGACCCGAAGCGCGCGATCAGCGTCAGCCGGCCGGGCTCGTTCTCGGGATTGAGCAGGTCGATCAGTTCGAGCAGGCCGTCCGGCGTCAGCGACGGACCGCATTTCAGGCCGAGCGGGTTCTTGATGCCGCGGCAATATTCGACGTGCGCATGGTCGGGCTGGCGGGTGCGATCGCCGACCCAGATCATGTGGCCGGAGGTCGCGTACCAGTCGCCGGAGGTCGAGTCGACGCGCGTCAGCGCCTCCTCGTAGCCGAGCAGCAGCGCCTCGTGGCTGGTGTAGAAATCGGTCTCGCGCAGCGCGAAATTCGTCTCGGAGGTAATGCCCACCGCGCGCATGAAATCCATCGTCTCGGTTATGCGGGTGGCGAGCGACTCGTATTTCTCGCCCTGCGGGCTATCGGCAACGAAGCCCAGCATCCAGCGATGCACGTTCTCCAGGCTGGCATAGCCGCCCTGCGCGAAGGCGCGCAGCAGATTGAGCGTCGCTGCCGACTGGCGGTACGCCATCTCCTGCCGTGCCGGATCCGGGATGCGCGAGGAGGCGTCGAATTCGATGCCGTTGATGATGTCGCCGCGGTAGCTCGGCAGCGTCACGCCGCCCTTGGTCTCGTTGTCGGAAGAGCGCGGCTTGGCGAACTGGCCGGCGACGCGGCCGACCTTCACCACCGGCTGCGCGCCGGCGAAGGTAAGCACCACCGACATCTGCAGGAAGACGCGGAAGAAGTCGCGGATGTTGTCCGCGCCGTGCTCGGCAAAGCTCTCGGCGCAGTCGCCGCCCTGGAGCAGGAACGCTTCGCCGGCTGCGACCGCAGCCAGTTGCTTCTTCAGCTTGCGCGCCTCACCGGCAAAGACCAGCGGCGGGTAGGTGGCGAGCCGGGCCTCCGTGGCCTGCAGTGCCGCAAGGTCCGGATAGGCCGGGACCTGCTTGATCGGCTTTGCTCTCCACGAATTCGGCGACCATTTCGTCATCGCTGCACCCAAACGCCCTTTCAGAGCAATTCCCGGAAATGCGAAGCGGTTAGGCTCGGCGACTTCGCCGTAGCCCGCCCTCCGGAATTGCGTCAAACAAACCGGCGAACGCCCTCGCTCGCCATTTCAGCCCCGGTATGAGGTGGCGGCTCCTTACACGAAGCCGATTGCCTATTCTAGCCGGGTTTTTCAGTGGTGGCGAATGACTTGGGCCACCGGAGCGTCGTGTTGAAGCCGTTAGGCGGCCTTGTCGACCAGCCGCGCCAGTTGCGTCATCACCACGGCCGAGCCCGCCAGGCGCTTCTCGGCATTCGGCCAGTCGCGGATAAAGACCACGCTGTGGTCAGCCCTGATCTTGGCCAGAGAGCCCTGCTCGCCGATGAACTTGACCAGCCCGACCGGATTGGGAAACTCGCGCTTGCGGAAATGGATGACGACGCCCTTGGGGCCGGCATCGAGCTTTTCGACATTGGCCTTGCGGCACAGCGCCTTGATGAAGACGATCTTCAGGAGATGCGTGACTTCCTCCGGCAGCGGCCCGAACCGATCGATCAGCTCGGCGCCGAAACCATCGATCTCCTCTGTGGTTTCGAGGTCGCCGAGGCGGCGGTAGAGCGCCATCCTGAGCTGCAGGTCCGGCACGTAGCTCTCCGGGATCATTACGGCCGTGCCGACCGCGATCTGCGGCGACCAGCCGCCGTCCTGCACCTCTCCGGAATCCTTCACCTCGGCCACCGCCTCTTCCAGCATCTGCTGATAGAGCTCGAAGCCGACCTCCTTGATGTGGCCGGACTGTTCTTCGCCCAGCAGATTGCCGGCGCCCCTGATGTCAAGGTCGTGGCTGGCGAGCTGGAAGCCGGCGCCGAGCGTGTCGAGCGACTGCAGCACCTTCAGCCGGCGCTCGGCCGTGTCGGTGAGCTTGCGGTTGGCCGGCAGCGTGAACAGCGCATACGCGCGCACCTTCGAGCGGCCGACGCGGCCGCGCAGCTGGTAGAGCTGCGCCAGCCCGAACATGTCGGCGCGATGGATGACCAGCGTGTTGGCGGTCGGAATGTCGAGGCCGGATTCGACGATGGTGGTCGACAGCAACACGTCGTACTGGCCGTCGTAGAAGGCGTTCATGATGTCGTCGAGTTCGCCGGCCGGCATCTGCCCGTGGGCGACCGCCACTTTCAGCTCCGGCACGGATTCATTCAGGAAATCATGGATTTCCGAAAGATCGCTGATACGCGGCACGACATAGAAGGAATGGCCGCCGCGATAGCGTTCGCGCAGCAGCGTCTCGCGGATGACCAGCGGATCGAAGGGCGAGATGAAGGTGCGCACCGCCATGCGGTCGACCGGCGGCGTGGCGATCAGCGACAGCTCGCGCACACCGGTCAGCGCCAGCTGCAGCGTGCGCGGGATCGGGGTCGCCGACAGCGTCAGCACATGCACGTCGTTCTTCAGCTCCTTCAGCCGTTCCTTGTGCTTGACGCCGAAATGCTGCTCCTCGTCGATGATCAGGAGGCCGAGATTCTTGAACGAGATCGAGCTGCCGAGCAGCGCATGCGTTCCGACCACGATATCGACCGTGCCGTCGGCGATCCCCTTCTTGGTCTCGGCCAGTTCCTTGGTACCCACCAGGCGCGAGGCCTGAGCGATGCGGATCGGCAGGCCGGAAAAGCGCTGCGAGAAGGTCTTGAAATGCTGGCGCGACAGCAGCGTCGTCGGCACCACGACCGCGACCTGGAAGCCTTCCATCGCCGCGATGAAAGCGGCACGCAGCGCCACCTCCGTCTTGCCGAAGCCTACGTCGCCGCAAACCAGCCGGTCCATCGGCTTGCCGGCGCCGAGGTCGTCCATGATGGAATCGATCGCCGTCTGCTGGTCGTCGGTTTCCTCATAGGGGAAGCGCGCGGCGAACTCGCCATAGAGGCCTTCGGCCGGGATCATCGTGGGCGCGGCACGCATCTGCCGCTCGGCGGCGATGCGGATCAGTTGTCCGGCCATGTCGAGCAGGCGCCGCTTCAGCCTTGCCTTGCGCGCCTGCCAGGCGCCGCCGCCGAGCTTGTCCAGCGTCGCTTCCGCCGAATCCGAACCGTAGCGCGACAGAAGCTCGATGTTTTCCACCGGCAGGAACAGCCGGTCGTCGCCGGCATAGTGGATTTCGAGACAGTCATGCGGCGCGCCGACCGCCTCGATGGTGCGCAGTCCGACGAAGCGGCCGATGCCGTGGTCGGCGTGGACGACAATGTCGCCGGAAGACAGCGAGGACGCCTCGGCGATGAAGTCGGAGGCCTTCTTCTTGCGCTTCGAACGCCGGATCAGCCTGTCGCCGAGAATGTCCTGCTCGGCGACGATGACCATATTGTCGGTCTCGAAGCCGGATTCGAGCGGCAGCACGGCGAGCCCCGCTTGCCCCGGCTCGAGCTTTTCGACCTCGGCAAGCGTCGCGACCGGCTTCAGATTGCCGAGATGATGCTCGGCCAGAATCTGGCCAAGCCGGTCGAGCGAGCCTTCGGTCCAGCCGGCGACGATGACGCGGCGGCGCGCGGCGCGTTCATCGGCGATATGCTTCACCACGATGTCGAAGACGTTGATGTTGGGGTCGGCGCGCTCCTCGGCAAAGCTGCGGCCCTGCCGTGAACCGGCGTGGAAGACTTTTTTGCCGCCGACATCGGGCGCATCGAAGACGGTGAAGTCGATGTCTTCGCGCGGCCCGAGCGAAGCGCGGAGATTCTCCGGCGAGAGATAGAGCAGGTCCGGCGCCACCGGCTTATAGGGCACCGCATCCTTCAGCGCGCCGTCGGCCTGCTTCCGGCGCGCCTCGTAGTGATCGAGGATCAGCGTGTGACGCTCGGCCAGTGCCTCATGCGCCAGATGGTCGAAGATGACAGGCGCATCCGGCAGATAGTCGAACACCGTCTCCAGCCGCTCGTAGAAGAACGGCAGCCAGTGCTCCATGCCGGCGAAGCGCCGGCCCTCGCTGACGGCAGCGTAGAGCGCGTCGTCGCGCGACGGCGCGCCGAAGGCTTCGATGTAGGCGCGGCGGAAGCGGCTGATCGTCTCCGGCGTCAGCGCCACCTCGCTCATCGCCTGCAGCGCCATCGACTTGCGCTGCCCGGTGGTGCGCTGGGTCGCCACGTCGAAGACGCGGATCGATTCCAGCGTATCGCCGAAAAAGTCCAGTCTCAGCGCCTCGCTCCAGCCGGGTGCGAAGAGGTCGAGGATGCCGCCGCGCACCGCGAATTCGCCGACGTCGCGCACGGTCGGCACGCGCTCGAAACCGGAAGTCTCCAGCCGCGCGATCAGCACGTTCATATCGATCTGGTTGCCGGGCTTGGCATGAAATGTCTGCGCTTCGATCAGCCCGGCCGGCGGAATGCGTTGCAGCAGCGCGTTGGCCGTCGTGAGAACCACGGCGCGATGCGGCTTCTTGGCGAGCGCAATGAGGGCGGAAAGCGCGTCGAGCCGCCGCGCGGCGGCATCGGCGCCCGGCGAGACACGGTCGTAGGGTAGGCAATCCCACGCAGGCAGTTCCAGCACCGGCAGGCCGGGCGCCGCGAAGGCGAGCGCATCGATGATCGCCGGCAGCCGCTGGCCGTCGCGCGCGACGAACAGCACCGGCTTGTCGGGCGCGATCTCCTGCGCCGTCCGCACCAGCGCGAAGGCTTCGTAGCCGTCGGCGACGCCGTCGACGATGAATTGACCGGCGCGGCCCTTGGGCAGGCCGATGGAAGGAATGAGGCTCATGGGTTATGCGTTTTTCAAAATGTCACGGTCCGGCGCGACGCCAGGATCTTTTGCAGCACCGCGCAATCGATATCGGGCGGAACCGGGCGTTCGCCGATGATCATCGGCAGGAATTCAGTATCGGGGATTTCGAGGAGCATTTCATATTGGTCGATTTCGTCGTCGGTCAAGGCGCCGATCTCGGCATCGGCGAAGGAGCCGAGGATGAGGTCCATCTCGCGCATGCCGCGATGCCAGGAGCGGAACAGGAGCTTGCGGCGGCGGGCATCCAACCCCTCGCTTGATCGCTGTGTTCCGGTCATCGCGCCGTATCCCTGTTCGAAGCGGCGCATATAGCGTGGATAGCGACCGGTGTCAGCCTTTGCGCTGCGGCCGTCGCGACATAAGCTGACACCATGCGTCCTTCCATCCTCGATCCCCTGTTCGTCCCGATCACCTCGCTCGCCGGCATCGGCCCGAAAGTCGCGACCATGATCGAGCGGGTCGTGCCGGCCGATCTCGGCGATCGCGCCGCGCGCGCCGGCGATCTTCTGTTCGTGCTGCCCAACACGGTGATCGACCGCCGCAACCGGCCGGGCATCGCGCTCTCGGCCGAAGGCCAGATCGTGACCCTCGAGGTGCGGGTCGACCGCCATCAGCCGCCGCCCCGCGGCAACAGGTCCGTGCCTTACCGCGTCTACGCCCATGACGACACCGGCGAGGTCGCGTTGACCTTCTTCCATGCCCATGCCGCCTATCTGCAGAAGATGCTTCCCGAGGGCGAACGTGTCGTGATCTCCGGCCGCATGGAGTGGTTCAACGGCCGCCCGACCATGGTCCATCCCGACCATATCGCGCCGATCGACGAGGCCGACGGCCTGCCGCTGGTCGAGCCCGTCTATCCGCTCACCGCCGGCCTGTCGGCAAAAGTGCTGCGCCGCGCCATCGGACAGGCGCTCGGCCGCCTGCCGGAGCTGCCGGAATGGCAGGACGAGGCCTTCATGCGCCGGCACAGCTTTCCGTCTTTCGGCGATGCGCTCAGCCGCATCCATTACCCGAAGGACCCCATCGACGTTGCCGTCGAGGGCGCGGCCTGGCGACGCCTTGCCTACGACGAGTTCTTGGCCGGCCAGGTGTCGCTGGCGCTGGTGCGGGCCAGAATCCGCCGTCTTTCGGGCCGGCCGCTCACCGGCGACGGCCGCGTCGTCGAGAAACTGCGCGCTGCCCTGCCCTACAAGCTTACGCCCAGCCAGGAATTCGCGCTCGGCGAAATCAATGCCGACCTCGCCGATCCCGAGCGCATGCTGCGCCTGCTGCAGGGCGACGTCGGCTCCGGCAAGACGGTGGTCGCGTTGCTCGCCATGGGGCGCGCGGTCGAGGCCGGCGGCCAGGCGGCGCTGATGGCGCCGACCGAAATCCTGGCGCGCCAGCACCTGGCGACGATCGAGCCGCTCGCGGAGAAAGCCGGCCTCAGCGTCGCCATCCTCACCGGCCGCGAAAAAGGCCGCGAGCGCGCTGAGACGCTCGAAGGCCTTGCCAGTGGCGCGATCGACATCGTCGTCGGCACGCATGCGCTGTTCCAGGAGACGGTGACGTTCCACGACCTCGTCCTTGCCGTCGTCGACGAACAGCACCGGTTCGGCGTCCACCAGCGGCTGGCGATTACCGCCAAGGGCGATGCGCCCGACATGCTGGTGATGACGGCGACCCCCATTCCGCGCACGCTGGTGCTGACCGCCTTTGGCGACATGGACGTCTCGAAGCTCACCGAGAAGCCGGCCGGCCGGCAGCCGATCCGCACCGTCACCTTGCCAATGGAGCGGCTGGACGAATTGGTCGGGCGCATGCGCGATGCCGTCGCCGAAGGTCAGAAAATCTACTGGATCTGCCCTCTGGTCGAGGAATCCGAAGAGATCAAGCTGATGTCGGCGGAGGACCGTTTCGCGTCTCTGAAACCGCTGTTTGGCGACCGGATCGGCTTGGTGCATGGCCGAATGAAGGGTGCGGAGAAGGACGAGGCGATGCGCGCCTTCAAGCAGGGCGAGACGCGCATCCTGATAGCGACCACCGTCATCGAGGTCGGCGTCGACGTGCCGGACGCGACGATCATGGTCATCGAGCATGCCGAACGCTTCGGGCTTGCGCAGTTGCACCAGTTGCGTGGCCGGGTCGGGCGCGGCGACCGGCCCTCTTCTTGCGTGCTGCTTTACAAGGATCCGCTCGGCGAGACGGCGAAGCGCCGGCTGTCGGTGATGCGCGAGACCGAGGACGGATTCCGCATCGCTGAGGAGGACCTCAAGCTGCGCGGCGAAGGCGAGCTGCTGGGCACCCGCCAGTCCGGCACCCCAGGCTTCCAGGTGGCGCGCATCGAGTTCCATGCCGATCTGCTCGAGGCCGCGCGCGACGACGCCCGGCTGATCCTGTCGCGCGATTCGGAACTGCAGTCCGAACGCGGCCAGGCGCTCCGGCTGCTGCTTTATCTGTTCGGGCGCGACGAGGCCGTGCGGCTTCTGCGCGCCGGCTGAGCGGCACCCAGCGCCGGGTTGGCGAGCGCCCCCTCGACAGGCTCGCCGTTCAGCGTCACCAGCTTGGCCTTGACCTCCGGCGCCACCATGCCGGCCGAAACGATCAGCTTGGCTCCGTCCTCGATCGTCATGTCGAGCAGCACGATCTCGGATCTATGCACATACATCAGGAAGCCGGTGGTCGGGTTCGGCGTGCAGGGCATGAACACCGCGACCAGCGGATCGCCTTCCTGGTCGAGCTTCTGGTTGATCTCGGTTTCCTTCTCGCTGGCCACGAAGACCAGCGACCAGACCCCTTTGCGCGGATATTCGACAAGGCCGACCTGGCGGAACATATCGCCCTTGTTCGACAGCACCGTCTCGAAAATCTGCTTCAGCGAGCCATAGATGCCGCGCACCAGCGGCATGCGGCCGAGCAGCCGCTCGCCGAAATTGACGATGGCGCGGCCGACGATGTTCGCCGTCAGGAAGCCGATCAGCGTGATCAGCACCAGCGCCACGATCAGCCCGAAGCCGGGCACCGGGAACGGCAGATAGGTGTCGGGATTGTAGCGGGCGGGGATGTAAGGCTTCACCCAGGAATCGACCCAGCCGATGAGGGACCAGGCGATATAGGCGGTGATCGCCAGCGGCGCGCAGACGATGAAGCCGGTCAGGAAATAATTCCTGAGCCGGGTCATGCCAGAGGTCTTCAGAGCATCGGACATAGGTTCACCGCGGCGCAGGTTGCAGCGCCGAGATTAGTGAACCGCGAGCCGGTTTGGAACTGCGAAGTTTTTAAAGAGCGTTGGTCATGCCGCTGCGTCCAGCGGCACAATCTTTTCGAGTTCCGCCGCGATCTTTCTCGCCTCGGTCTCAAGCTCGTAGGCCTTCTGGAAGTTCATCCAGAACTCGGGTGTGGTGTTGAAGAATCTGGCAAGGCGAAGAGCTGTATCGGGAGTAAGGCCGACCTCCTCCTTTACGATACGCTCGATACGAGTACGCGGCAGGTTGAGCTTCCGCGCCAATGCGCCGGCGCTCATGCGAAGGGGAACAAGATACTCCTCGCGCAGGAATTCCCCAGGATGGATAGGGCGTGCGAAGTTGAGCATAGCTCGGTATCCTCAAAGGGTTAGGGCGAGCGCGCCTCCCAGCATGTATCATGCTATGGTACAAAGCCACTGCAAGGTAACGGCTTTCAACGCTCCAAATGAAAGCTGCTTAGGTTCGCGATTAGCCGAAACATCCTTCCCCTCGTCATCCACGGGCGGAGCATGGAGCGAAGCGACGCGCGCAGACCCGAGGATCCATTCCGTGACGCTTCGGCCGGATAGAAGCGGTGCAGAATAGGCGCTACCACCCGGTGCCGCGAAAAAGCTCAAACCACTCCGGATTGGTCTTTTCGACCAGTTCGATCTTCCATTGGCGCGGCCAGCGTTTCAGCGACTTCTCGCGCTGGATGGCATCCCGGATGTCGAAATATTCCTCGTACCAGACCAAGCGCTGCACGCCATAACGCCCGGTAAAGCGCGAGCCTTCGCCGGACCTATGCTCTGGCACTCGACGGGCCAGATCGTTTGTTACTCCGATGTAGATGGTGCCGCGCTTCTTGCTCGCAGTCATATAAACATAACCCGTCATGCATGAAGTATAACGGATGGATGATCAAGCGACCATTCTGATGGGCTGCATTCTTTGTAAGGTCACGGAATGGATCCTCGGGTCTGCGCAGGAGCTCCGCTCCTGCTCCGCCCGTGGATGACGAAGGTGCGTTTCGGTCCACCGCTGGCGAAGCCTACTCCACCGTCACGGATTTCGCCAGATTGCGCGGCTGGTCGACGTCAGTGCCCATGAACACGGCGGTGAAATAGGCGAGCATCTGGATCGGCAGCGCGTAGATGATCGGCGCGATGATTTCCGGCACATCGGGCAGGATGATCGTCTCCATCGCCTTGATGCCCGCCTGCGCCGCACCCTTGGCGTCGGTGATGAGGATGATCTTGCCGCCGCGCGCCGCCACTTCCTGCATGTTCGACACCGTCTTTTCGAAGATGCGGTCATGCGGCGCGATCACGATCACCGGCATGTTCTCGTCGATCAGCGCGATCGGCCCGTGCTTCAGCTCGCCGCCGGCATAGCCTTCGGCATGGATGTAGGAGATTTCCTTGAGCTTCAGCGCCCCTTCCATGGCGAGGGGGAAATTGGTGTCGCGGCCAAGATAGAGCACGTCCTTGTAGCGGGAGAGCTCGCGCGAGATGCGTTCGATCTGCTCGTCGAGCTTCAGCACCTGGGTGGCGTAGCGCGGCGCCTCGGAAAGCTCGCGCACCAGCTGCTTTTCCTGGTCGCGCGAGATCGAGCCGCGCGCCACGCCAGCCCGCACAGCCAGCGAAGCCAACACCGATAGCTGGCAGGTGAAGGCCTTGGTCGAAGCGACACCGATCTCCGGGCCGGCAAGCGTCGGCAGCACGACGTCGGATTCGCGCGCCATGGTCGATTCCCGCACATTGACGACCGCGCCGATCGTCATGCCGGCCTTGCGGCAATAGCGCAGCGAGGCCAGCGTGTCGGCGGTCTCGCCCGACTGCGAGATGAAGAAGGCCGCGTCGTTCGCCGACAGCGGCATCTCGCGATAGCGGAATTCCGAGGCGACATCGATGTCGACCGGCAGCCGCGCGTAGCGCTCGAACCAGTATTTCGAAATCAGCCCGGCGAGATAGGCGGTGCCGCAGGCCGAGATCGCCAGCCGGCCGATCTCGGCGAAGTCGAAGGGCAGCTCGAGCGGCTTCGAGACGCCGGCGACGAAATCCACGTAATGGGCCAGCGTGTGCGAGATCACCTCCGGCTGTTCATGGATTTCCTTTTCCATGAAATGCCGGCGGTTGCCCTTGTCGACCATGAAGCTGGTCGACAGCGACTGCTGGCGCCTGCGGTCGACCTTGTTGCCGTCGATGTCATAAATGGTGACGCTGTTTCGACGCACTTCGGCCCAGTCGCCGTCTTCCAGATAGGTGACCGCGTTGGTGAAAGGCGCCAGCGCGATGGCGTCCGACCCCAAAAACATCTCGCCGTCGCCATGGCCGACGGCGAGCGGCGGGCCGTTGCGGGCGCCGACGATCAGGTCCTCGTCGCCCTTGAACATGATCGCCAGCGCGAAGGCGCCGGACAGCCGCTTCAGCGCCTGATGCGCGGCCTGGACCGGCTTCAGCCCCTTGGTGAGTTCCCGCGCCACCAGATGCGCGACGACTTCGGTGTCGGTCTGCGAGGAGAATTTGTAGCCATCGCGGGAGAGCTCGTCGCGCAGCTCGGCGAAGTTTTCGATGATGCCGTTGTGGACGATGGCGACGCCGTCGGAAAAATGCGGGTGCGCGTTGGTCTCGTTCGGCACGCCATGCGTCGCCCAGCGCGTGTGGCCGATGCCGATCGTGCCGTCAAGCGGGTCTTCCTTCAGAAGGCGTTCGAGGTTGATCAGCTTGCCTTCGGCGCGGCGTCGGCCGAGCTCGCCCTTCTCGATGGTGGCGACGCCGGCAGAGTCATAACCGCGATATTCGAGCCGCTTCAGCGCATCGACGATCAGCGGCGCGACCTGCGAATGGCCGACAATTCCAACGATACCGCACATGCCCTGCCCCCGATTTCATGCGGAAACCCAGCGTTATCTAGGGATTGCCGGACTGCCGCGAAAGTCACTTTGCGTTTCGTTCCGTGTCATCAGGAACGGTTTTGCGACCGATGCACCATGCCAGGCCGTCGTTGCAATCCCATTACTCGAATTGCTCGGCTTTTCAGAGCCTTGGTTTCCGATCGTTCATCCCTTGGCTCAGATCACGACCGCGGCGGCCTTCGGCAAAGCCGCCTAACTACGTGCCGGCGTTACTCCGCAGCCTTCTTCCTTGCCGCCGCGACCGAGGCGAAGCGTTCCCGCAGTTCCTTGCCCTTGCCGGGCAGGGTCTTCTGGCGGGCGCGGCCGAAGGCAAGCGCATCGTCGGGCACGCTCTCGGTGATCACGCTGCCCGAGGCGATGTAGCCGCCCTTGCCGATCGAGACCGGCGCCACCAGCGACGAGTTCGAGCCGATAAAGGCGCCCTCGCCGATGTCGGTGAAGAATTTCGAATAGCCGTCATAGTTGCAGGTGATGGTGCCGGCGCCGATATTTGCCCCAGCACCGACGCGCGCGTCGCCGATATAGGTCAGGTGGTTGACCTTGGCGCCTTCCTCGACGGTCGACTGCTTGACCTCGCAGAAATTGCCGACCTTGGCCCTCTTTCTGAGATCGGCACCGGGACGCAGTCGCGCGAACGGCCCAACCTCGCTGTTTTCCCCGATGGTGGCGCCCGTGAGATGGCTGAAGGCATGGATCGTGGCGCCGGTGGCAATCTTGACGCCCGGCCCGAACCAGACATTCGGCTCGACGATCGTATCGGCGCCGATTTCGGTGTCGTGCGAGAAATAGACGGTTTCCGGCGCAATCAGCGTCACGCCCGCAAGCATCGCCTCGCGCCGCCGGCGCGCCTGCCAGATGCCTTCCGCCTCGGCGAGCTCGGCCCGGTTGTTGATGCCGAGCGCATTTTCGAACCCCGCCTCGGTGGCCACCACGTCGAGGCCCTCCGCGCCGGCAATCTCGACGATGTCGGTGAGATAGAACTCGCCCTTCGCGTTGTTGTTGCCGACCTTGTCGAGCAGTCGAAGCGCATGCTTGCCCGCGACCGCCATCATCCCGGCGTTGCAGAAGCCGATCTTCTTTTCCGCCTCGGAACAGTCCTTTTCCTCACGGATGGCGACCAACCGGCCGCCCTTTTCGATCAGCCGGCCGTAGCCGGTCGGATTGGGCGGGCGGAAGCCGATCACCGCGACGGCAGCACCTTCCGCCAGCTTCTGCCGCGCGGCGGCGAGCGCCCCCGCATCGATCAGCGGCGTGTCGCCGAACATCACGAGAATATCGTCGTAACCCTTTGAGATCGCTTCGCGCGCGGCAAGCACGGCATGTGCGGTGCCGAGCCGTACCTCCTGGACGAAAGTCTCGGCTTTCGGCGCGAATTTCTGCGCCGCCTTCCTCATCTCTTCCGCGCCATGGCCGATCACCAGCGCGAGACCCGTTGCCCCTGCGGCCTCGGCGGCTTTCACGACATGGGCCACCATCGGCAGGCCGGCGATGGCGTGCAGCACCTTGGGCATCACGCTTTTCATGCGCGTGCCTTCGCCGGCGGCGAGGATGACGGACAGGCAGGATCTCTGGCTCATGAAAGGGCAACCATATGAAAGCTGAATCAATGCATGCTAACAGCGGCGTGATGCTGTACCAATGCGGTTAAATTCCGGTGAGATGGCGAAGCAGTTCACGCTTAATTGGCAGGTCTCCGGCGGCGACTACAAAAGGCCGTGCTTTCTGAATTCAGCCTGTTCGTCACCTGCAATCCAGCCAAAGACCTTCAGATCGCCATCGCGCCTCTCGACGAGGTAGCTAACCTCGAAGTCGATGGTAAGGCGATCTTTGTTCTTGCGCTCGTAGTCGCCTGACCATTGCACTTTGGCCACGCAATGATCCTGGTCGATGGGCATCACCGTAACGCCTCCGCAGGTCATTTTCTTCGTGCCGATCGCCCGATAGGCCTCGAAGCCCTTCTTCATGACCTCCTTCAATCGCTGGCCATTCTCGCCGACCATGACACCTGCCGGCGTCACCGAGACAAAGCCGGTTGAGTAGATCGCGGCAACGTCGTCCAGACCGACGTCGCCGGCAATTGCGTCGTTGAAGACCTTCGCATACGTCTTGAAGAACGTCTCGGCGTCCGCCCTGGATATCATCTCGCCAGCATCGCTCCTTTGCGAAAAAGTCCGCGGATTCGGTTTCATCAACGCGAGCGCTCGCTCCCGTTCCTGAACCCGGCTTACCCCAACCTCCCCAGCATCGGAAAATTCTCCAGCAGCCAATAGGACGCGCTTTGCACGCCACCGGTCAGGAAGAACACGCCGGCGACGACCAGAAGCGCGCCTATCGCCTTCTCGACACGGCCGAGATGGACGCGAAATTTGCCGAGGAAGCGCATGAAGGCGCCGGAAAACAGCGCCGCGATCAGGAAAGGAATGCCGAGGCCGAGCGAATAGGCGGCAAGCAGCAACGCACCCTCGCCCACCGTCTCGCGGCCGCCGGCCAGCGTCAGGATCGGCCCGAGCACCGGGCCGATGCAAGGCGTCCAACCGAAGGCGAAGGCCAGTCCCATGACGTAGGCGGCGACCATGTTGGCCGGCTTGCCCTGCGACTGGAAGCGCGCCTCGCGCGACAGCAGCGGGATGCGCAAGATGCCGAGGAAGTTCAGCCCCATGACGATGATCAGCGCGCCCGCCACCATCGCCAACGGCTCCTGCCAGACGCGCAGCAGACGGCCAATGGTCGAGGCGCCCGCGCCGAGCGCTACGAAGACGGTCGAGAAGCCGAGCACGAAGGCAAAAGAGGCATAGAGCAGCGCGCCGCGCGCGCCTTCCCGTGCCGTCACGCCCCGATTGCCGCGGAAATCGTCGACGGACACGCCCGCCATGTAGCAGAGATAGGGCGGCACCAGCGGCAGCACGCATGGCGACAGGAACGAGATCGCCCCTGCCCCGACCGCGCTGACATAGCCGATGTCCAATGCCATTTCATCTGGCCCCGATTGTGCTGGCGCCGATATAGCGATGCGCGGGCCTCCATGCCAATCACCATTGTGTGGCACGCGGTCGCCCGACCGAGGAAGAAATGGCCTTCCCCGTGCGTTGATTTGGCAGCGCGCGATTGCCGCGTGCTTGTTCTCAGGGAGAGATTGCCATGAAATCGATTGCACTCGGGCTCGCGGCCCTGTTGCTCGGCACCGCCGCGTCCCACGCCGCCGAGGCATGGAAAGAGGCCGAAGTCGGCGGCAAGAAGATCTATACCGATGCCATGGGCATGACGCTTTACACCTATGACAAGGACGAGAAGGGTAAATCCAACTGCTACGACAAATGCGCCGCCAACTGGCCGCCGTTGAACGCCGAGGCCGGTGCCAAGGCGGATGACGAATGGACGATCGTGGAGCGCACCGACGGCACCAAGATGTGGGCCTATGACGGTAAGCCGGTCTACACTTACGTTAAGGACAAGAAGGCCGGTGACGTGACCGGCGAAGGCGTCGCCGGCGCATGGCACGTTGTCGCGGCCGACTGATTTTTATCCGGGTGGGCTGCCGGATATCTTTCGGCGCCCGCCTGGTTGCGTCGCTGATGGCGCGCCTGCGTCGATGTCGCTTGTGTGTCGACATGCGTCGGTGACCCGATTCTTCCGTGCTCCGAGATACGAACCTTCCTCCCAAAAAATGTGATCTTCGCCATACACTCTAAGAGTGTATCGCCCCCGGCGGGTCCGCAAATTGGGTCCTTCCCCTTGACCGATTGCAAAAGCGCGGCCATGTGAGCGACGAAAAGAGTGGGATTTCGTCGTGCGCCGCGGAGTTCTTCCGCCGCCTCACAGCTGATAAGAGACCTCATGGACGTCGTCGTCGTCGAATCGCCGGCCAAGGCGAAGACAATCAACAAATATCTGGGCAAGAACTATAAGGTCCTGGCCTCGTTCGGCCATGTCCGCGATCTGCCGGCCAAGGATGGTTCGGTGCGCCCGGACGAGGACTTCGCCATGTCCTGGTCGGTCGACACCGCCTCCGGCAAGCGTCTCGCCGACATCGCCAAGGCGGTCAAGGACGCCGACGGGCTGATCCTCGCCACCGACCCGGATCGCGAGGGTGAGGCGATTTCCTGGCATGTGCTGGAAGTGCTGCGGCAGAAGCGCGCGCTGAAGGACAAGCCGGTCAGCCGCGTCGTCTTCAACGCCATCACCAAGTCTTCCGTGCTCGAAGCCATGGCCAATCCCCGCCAGATCGACGCGCCGCTGGTCGACGCCTATCTCGCTCGCCGCGCGCTCGACTATCTGGTCGGCTTCACGCTCTCGCCGGTGCTGTGGCGCAAGCTGCCCGGCGCCCGTTCTGCGGGGCGCGTTCAATCGGTGGCGCTGCGCCTCGTCTGCGATCGCGAATCCGAGATCGAGCGCTTCATCCGCGAGGAATATTGGCAGATCGCCGCCATCCTCAACACGCCGCGCAACGACAGCTTCGAGGCGCGGCTGACTGCCTATGCCGGCAAGAAGCTGCAGAAGCTCGACATCGCCAACAAGGCACAGGCCGACGACATCAAGGCGATGCTGGAAGGCGCGACCTTCAAGGCCTTGTCGGTCGAAGCCAAGCCCACCAAGCGCAACCCCGGACCGCCCTTCACCACTTCGACGCTGCAGCAGGCCGCCTCCTCGCGGCTCGGCTTCTCGGCCAACCGCACCATGCAGGTGGCGCAGAAGCTCTACGAAGGCATGGACATCGGCGGCGAGACAGCAGGCCTCATCACCTATATGCGAACCGACGGCGTGCAGATGGCGCCGGAGGCGATCGATGCCGCGCGCGATGCCATCGTGAACGAGTTCGGCGCAAAATACCTGCCCGAAAAGCCGCGCTACTATTCGGTCAAGGCCAAGAATGCCCAGGAAGCGCATGAGGCGATCCGCCCGACCGATTTCAAGCGCACGCCGGCATCGGTCCGGCAATATCTCGATGCCGACCAGGCACGGCTCTACGAGCTGATCTGGAAGCGCGCCATCGCCAGCCAGATGCAGCCGGCCGAGATCGAGCGCACCACGGTCGAGATCGAGGCCGTCAACGGCGCCCGCACGGCGGAGCTCCGCGCGGTCGGCTCAGTCATCCGCTTCGACGGCTTCATCGCCGCCTACACCGACCAGAAGGACGAGGACGCCGAGGACGAGGAAAGCCGCCGCCTGCCCGAGATCCGAGCCAATGAGCAGCTTGCACGCGAGGCGATCAACGCCACCCAGCACACGACCGAGCCGCCGCCGCGCTATTCCGAGGCATCTCTGATCAAGAAGCTTGAAGAACTCGGCATCGGCCGGCCGTCGACCTATACGGCGATCCTGAAGACGCTGGAGGATCGCGACTATGTCGCCATCGACCGGCGCAAGCTGGTGCCGCAGGCCAAGGGCCGGCTGCTTTCGGCTTTCCTCGAAAGCTTTTTCGAGCGCTATGTCGAATATGACTTCACCGCTTCGCTCGAGGAAAAGCTCGACGAGATCTCCGACGGCAAGCTCGCCTGGAAGGATGTGCTGCGCGACTTCTGGAAGGATTTTTCCGGCGCGGTCGACGACATCAAGGAACTGCGCGTTACCGACGTGCTCGACGCGCTCAACGACGAACTGGCGCCGCTGGTCTTCCCGGCGCGCGAGGACGGCTCGAACCCGCGCATCTGCCCGAAATGCGGCTCAGGCAATCTGTCGCTGAAGCTCGGCAAGTTCGGCGCCTTCGTCGGTTGCTCGAACTATCCGGAATGTTCCTACACCCGCCAGCTTGGCGACGCCGCCAATCCCAATGGCGAGAATGGCAATGGCGAGGACGGGGTCAAGCTTCTCGGCAAGGATCCTTACACTGCCGAGGAGATCACGCTGCGCAGCGGCCGTTTCGGCCCCTATATCCAGCGCGGCGAAGGCAAGGACGCCAAGCGCTCGAGCCTGCCCAAGGGCTGGACGGCCGAGTCGATCGATCATGAAAAGGCGCTGGCCCTGCTGGCCCTGCCCCGCGACGTCGGCAAGCACCCGGAGACCGGCAAGATGATCTCCGCCGGCCTTGGGCGCTACGGGCCCTTTGTGCTGCACGACGGCACCTATGCCAATCTGGAAAGCATCGAGGACGTCTTCTCGATCGGCCTGAACCGCGCCGTCTCGGTGATCGCCGAGAAGCAGCAGAAGGGCAAGGCCGGCCGCAACGGCGCCACGCCTGCGGCGTTGAAGGAACTGGGCGACCACCCCGACGGCGGCGGCAAGATCGTCGTCCGGGACGGACGCTATGGGCCTTACGTCAATTACGGCAAGGTCAATGCGACGCTGCCCAAGGGCAAGGACCCGCAGTCGGTGACGATGGAAGAGGCGCTCGCTTTGATCGCCGAAAAGGAAGCCAAGGGCGGAGGCGGCAAGAAGCCGTTCCGCAGGGCAGCCAAGAAAGGATAGCAGGACGTGGCGCGCAGGATCTCCGGAAGAAGCCACGGCGATCCGCGCAGCGCCGACACCAGGGCCAGTGTCAAGGACGACTACCGGCCCTCGCGTGACGAAATCCTGCGCTATATCGCCGAGAATCCCGATCGCTCCGGAAAGCGCGAGATCGCCAAGGCTTTCGCGTTGCGTGGCGAGGACCGCATCTGGCTGAAGGACCTGCTGCGCGACTTACGGGACGAGGGCCTGCTGACGAAGGACCGCAAACGCCACACCCGCGCCGGCGCCGTGCCGCATGTCGCCGTGCTCGACATTGTCGGTCGCGACGCCGACGGCGTGCTGCTGGCCAATCCGAGCGAATATACCGGTCCCGGCTCGCCGCCCGTCATTGCCATCCGCATTTCGCGCGGCGCCAGCGGCCCCGTCCCCGGCGTCGGCGACCGCGTGCTCGCCAAGACCTTCCCGACTGACGATGCAAGTGCCGTCCATGGCGGCCCCGCCTACACCGGGCGGGTGATGAAGGTCTTCGAGAAGCGCAGCGAAGCGGTGCTCGGCGTCTTCCGCGTGCTGAAGGACGGCAGCTTTCGGATCGAGCCGGCGGAGCGGCGCCAGCCCGAGCTCATCGTCGACAAGGAATTCCAGAACGGCGCCAAAAACGGCGACCTGGTCGAGGTCGAGCCGGCCCGCGCCTCTCGCTACGGCCTGCCGCGCGCCAAGGTGCTGGCAGTGCTGGGCTCGCTGACCAGCGAGAAGGCGGTCTCGATGATCGCCATCCACGCCCACGACATTCCGCACGTCTTTCCGGCCGATGTGATTGCCGAAGCCGATGCGATGAAACCGGCAATGCTTGCCGGCCGCGAGGACTGGCGCGACCTGCCGCTGGTCACCATCGATCCGGCCGACGCCAAGGATCATGACGACGCCGTCTTTGCCACGTCCGATACCGACGAGAAGAATCCCGGCGGCATCATCGCCACCGTGGCGATCGCCGACGTCGCGGCCTATATCCGCTACGGCACGCCGCTCGACCGCGAGGCGTTGAAGCGCGGCAACTCGGTCTATTTCCCGGACCGCGTCGTGCCGATGCTGCCGGAGCGCATCTCCAACGACCTTTGCTCATTGCGCGAAGGCGAGGATCGGCCGGCCATCGCCGTGCGCATGACCTTTTCCGCGGAAGGCCGCAAGCTCAGGCACTCCTTCCACCGTGTCATGATGAAGTCGGCTGCGAAGCTCGCCTACCCGCAGGCGCAGGCGGCGATAGACGGCATGCCCGACGACAAGACCGGGCCGATCCTCGACAGCGTCTTGAAGCCGCTCTGGGATGCCTATGCGGTGCTGAAGCGGGGCCGCGACGCCCGCCAGCCGCTGGAGCTCGACCTGCCGGAGCGCAAGATACTGCTCAAGAGCGACGGCACCGTCGACCGTGTCGTCGTCCCGGAGCGCCTCGACGCCCACAAGCTCATCGAAGAGTTCATGATCCAGGCCAATGTCGCTGCCGCCGAGACGCTTGAAGGCAAGAAGGAACCTCTCGTCTTTCGCATCCATGACGCGCCTTCTCTGGCCAAGCAGGAATCGCTGCGGGAATTCCTGCACACGCTTGGCCTGTCGCTGGCGCGTGGCGCGCAAATGCGGCCGGGACAGTTCAACGGTATTCTGGAGCGCGTGCGCGGCGCCGACAACGAGGCGCTGGTCAACGAGGTTGTGCTGCGCTCGCAGAGCCAGGCCGAATATTCGCCGAAGAACATCGGCCATTTCGGTCTCAACCTGAGGCGCTACGCGCATTTCACCTCGCCGATCCGCCGCTACGCCGACCTCATCGTGCATCGCGGACTGATTGCCGCGCTGGGCCTCGGCCCCGGCGGCCTGGCACAGCAGGAGGCCGATCGGCTGGAGGAGGTCGCAGCGCTGATCTCTGCCACGGAACGCCGTGCCATGGCCGCCGAACGCGACACTGTCGACCGGCTGATCGCCGCCTATCTCGCCGAGCGCATCAACGATACCTTCGACGCGCGCATCTCCGGCGTCACCAAGGCGGGACTCTTTGTCCAATTGCCGCAATATGGCGCGGATGGTTTCATCCCGGTGTCAAGTTTGAGCGGCGACTACTATATCTACGACGAAACCGCTCGATCCCTGTTCGGAGAACGCACCGGCAAGGGCTATCAGCTTGCCGACCGCGTCGAGGTTCGGTTGCTCGAGGTCGCGCCGATGGCCGGCGCGATGCGTTTCGAGATGCTGAGCGATCCGAAGCCGCTGCCAGGCTCGCGACGGTCGTTCCACAAGGCCAAGGGCCGCGCCCGCGCATCGCAGTCGCGCTTCGGGCCCCGCGGCAGGAGAAGGTGATGGAAGAACAGGTTTTCGGCGGCGAGCATCATTCGGGCCGCGTCGCGCGTCCGCTGTGGACGGCGATCAAGCGCGGCCTGTTTGGCCGCTGCCCGCATTGCGGCGAAGGCAAGCTGTTCTATGCCTTCACCAAGTCCGTCGACAAATGCAGCGTTTGCGGCGAGGAGCTGCATCACCACCGCGCCGACGACCTGCCCGCCTATCTGGTGATCGTCATCGTCGGCCACATCGTGGTTGGCGCCTTCATGGGCGTGGAGGCGACCTCGACGCTCACGCTGTGGCAGCACGCGCTGATCTGGGTGCCCCTGACCTTTGGTCTGGCCGTCGCGCTGCTGCAGCCGGTCAAGGGCGCCGTCATCGGCCTGCAATGGGCGCTCTATATGCATGGCTTCGGCAGCGAGAAGGACGAGTTTTAGCCGCATCCCTAGGCTCAGGCCGCGGCTCAACGTTCGGGTAGAACGCAGTCCCGCTCCAAGCATCTGTTTTTAAGCAATTTTGAATGGAAAGCCGCAGCACACTTTTCCTGGAGCTGCTCCAGCAGCGACTTTTCGTCCGGGCTGGTGCAGGACCCGAACGCGCAAGCCACTTTCGCATTCGAGAAGTTTCCGCTAGGTCGAGCGCATGGAAGGAATGACCAAGGCGGATGTCGATAAACTCGATAAAGGCTTGGCCGTGCACGGCGGCCGGCCGCTTCGTCCGCGCGACGCCGCAACCTTGATCCTGCTTGACCGCAGCGGCAGCGACGTTCTGGTGCTGATGGGCCGGCGCCATGCCGGGCATGCCTTCATGCCTGGAAAATTCGTCTTCCCCGGCGGCCGCACCGATCCTGCCGACAGCCGTATTCCCGTCGCCGCTCCGCTGCACCGTGAGGAAGCGGCAAGGCTTGCCAGCGGTCCAGGCCGCGCGAGCACTGCTCGGGCGCGTGCCATCGCCTTGTCTGCGATCCGTGAGACTTACGAGGAGGCCGGCTTGCTCATCGGCCGCAAGGGCCCGTTCGCGACCGCCAAGCGCGACTGGCAGGGTTTCGTCGAACACGGCGTGACGCCGTCATTGGACGCCCTGCGCTTCATCGCCCGCGCGATAACTCCACCCAACCGCGTGCGCCGTTTCGATACGCGCTTCTTCAGCGCCTGG
This sequence comes from Mesorhizobium sp. WSM4906, assembly GCF_029674625.1. Classification (NCBI taxonomy): domain Bacteria; kingdom Pseudomonadati; phylum Pseudomonadota; class Alphaproteobacteria; order Hyphomicrobiales; family Phyllobacteriaceae; genus Mesorhizobium; species Mesorhizobium sp. WSM4906. Next base: position 3,932,073 of record NZ_CP121355.1, on the reverse strand, counting down.
CGCGATGACGTCGCCGTGGAGTTGCCGGATGGCGGTCCGACCAACGAGCTTGAAGAGCTCGTCTGGCTGCCGCTCGCCGAGGCGCGCAAGGCCGATATTCCCGACATCACCCGCATGATCCTGGAAGAACTGGAAAAGCGGCTCGCCCACGATCCCTTGCTGTGCCCTGGCGGTGCCGTGCCGTTCTTCCGGCTCATCCGAAACCGCTTCGTCCGCGAAGTCCTTTAGAAGCAGAGCATCCATATCCCATGACGGTCGATACCCAGCAAAAGGGCGACGAACGCGTACACTGGCTGCCGATGGTCGCGGCGATCTCCTCGATCAGCGTGGTCGGCATCGCCATCGGCCTCGGCATGCCGCTGCTCAGCGTCATCCTCGAAACGCGCGGCCACTCGGCCTCGATGATCGGCCTCAACACGGCGGTCGCCGGCCTCGCCTCGATCGCCGGGGCCCCGCTCGCCACGCCGCTTGCCACGCGGCTCGGCGTCGCCTGGACCATGCTGTTGATGATTGCCGCCGGCGCGCTTGCCTTCGTCGGCTTCCATTTCGCGCCGGACTTCTGGATGTGGTTCCCGCTTCGCGTCGCGCTGCACATCTCGCTGACCGTGCTCTTCATCCTGTCGGAATTCTGGATCAGCACCTCGGCGCCGCCGCATCGCCGCGGCCTCGTGCTCGGCATCTACGCCACGGTGCTGTCGCTGGGCTTCGCCGCAGGCCCCTGGCTGTTCGCGCATCTCGGCTCGAGCGGCTTCCTGCCGTTCGGCGTCACCATAGGCTTGGTGACGCTCGCGGCCATTCCGGTGCTCGCAGCCCGCAACGAGAGCCCGGCGATCGTCGCCGACGGCGAGACCAGCCATTTCCTGCGCTATATCTGGATGGTGCCGACCGCGACCTTCGCCGTGCTGGTATTCGGCGCCGTGGAAACCGGTGGCTTCTCGCTGTTCCCGGTCTATGGCAACCGCATCGGCTATTCGGAGGCCGACGCCGCGCTGCTGCTCACCATGATCGGCCTCGGCAACGTGCTCCTGCAGATCCCGATCGGCATGATCAGCGACCGCGTCTCCGACCGCCGCTACCTGCTTCTGGCCTGCGCCACGGTCGGTCTCGCGGGCACCGTGTTCATGCCATTCTTCGCCCAGAACTGGCATCTGATGGCGGCACTTCTGTTCGTCTGGGGCGGCGTGGTCGCCGCCATGTACACGATCGGCCTCGCGCATCTCGGCTCGCAGCTCTCCGGTCATGAGCTTGCCTCCGCCAATGCCGCGTTCGTGCTCTGCTACGGTGTCGGCATGGTGATCGGCCCGCAGGCGATCGGCATCGGCATGGACGCCTTCGGCCCCTCGGGCTTCGGCTGGTCGCTGGCCCTGTTCTTTGCCGCCTATATGCTGCTGGTCTGCGTCCGTTTGGTGCGGAAGATTCTTTAGCGGAAAATGTCCGCCGAAGATTTGGCCTGCTGACATCACCGTGTCAGCAGGACCCCTGCTATACCTCGCTCCAATGCAGGAAGAGCGAGGACAGAGCAATGATCGACAGCGGCTTTGAAACCAAATCCCTCAGGATGGAACTGCTTCTGCTTGTCAGCTTCCAGGCGCCGGCGGCCGATGTCGAGCGCATCATGGAGGCGGTCGTGGCGGTCACGCCGCTGCGCATGGGCAAGTATGACGGCAACGCCTATCAGTCGGCGCAAGGCATCGAGCGCTACCGGACGCTGGAAGGTGCTGCCGCAGGTGCCGAGATCGAGCTGCGCCGGCGGCCGGGCACGGTCGAGGTGTCGTTCGAACTGCCGGACGACCAGGCGCTTGCCGCTCGCGTCGCCGAGGCCATATTCCAGGCGCACTCCTACGAGGAGCCGGTCATCCGCATCCAGCCGCTGCTGGCCAGCCGTTCCAAGGGCCTCGACGATCGAGCCAATCCGAACCGCTGGTGGAACACGACCGGCGACTGGAAGGTCGCGGCGGAGTGACGCCGGAACTGGGAATTCGCCCGATGAACGAAGTCGCGCCATGAGTGACGAGGCAACCCGTAAGCCTGCATACGACCCTCAGGATCTGGCGCGGCTGTTGGTCTCTCGCCAGCAGGCGGGAGATGCGGAAGGCATGGCGGCTCTCTACGAGCCCGATGCCGTCCTCCACACCGGCGGCGCACAATTGGCGCGCGGCAGGGATACCATCCGCAGCTTCTACGCCAAGCTGGTGGCCGCGGGGCAAAGGTTTGAGCTTGGAGATCAGCGCCCGGCCATCGTCAACGGTGATTTGGCACTCACTTCAACACGCCTTCCCGATGGAGCCGTGACGGTGGAAATTGCCCGCCGGCAAGGCGACGGGACTTGGCTTTGGGTGATCGATCAGCCGTCCATACTTCCATAACCCGCGGTTGGCACCCGAACCGAAACGATCGCGAAAGCCCTCGCGGGCTTGACTTTCCGGGCGCGTTCTTTATGTGTCGCGCCAAGTTTCCCGCGTCCGGGTGTTTCCCCGTGTTCCAGCGGCCAAAACTCCACGAACATTAACGGACGAACATCATGGCCAAAGCCGCAAACATCAAGATCAAGCTTCTGTCGACCGCCGACACCGGTTTCTTCTACGTGACCAGCAAGAACAGCCGCACCAAGACGGACAAGCTGTCGTTCCGCAAGTACGACCCGATCGCCAAGAAGCATGTCGAGTTCAAGGAAACCAAGATCAAGTAATCTGGTCATCCTGGAAATGCCGAAACGCCGCCCACTGGGCGGCGTTTTTGTTTGAACTGGCGGCCAAGATCCAGTGTTCGTTTCATCCCAGGCGGAGCAAGCCGCGAAGTGGCGTCGCGGAAACCCTGCGATGATGAAGCGATGGGCGCTGCGACCGGTCGTTAGACCGCCGTGCACCGGAGCTAAAGCATGTCTCCCGAAAGTGGGAACCGGTTTCGGGACAAAGACATGCGCAAAATCAAAAGCCTAAAAGCGCAGGGAGCGAATCCGAAGGATCGCGACGCGCTTTAGCCAACGGATCTATGGGCCGTTTCCTGCCCGTGGCCGAGGGCCCAGGGCGAAAACGGTTCCAGCCCGTTTGTGCGCGAGGTTGAACATATTTGCGGGAAATGGGGGCCGGTCGGCGGTTGGCAGCGGTACGAGGAGGCCACTATGTGCCAGCGCCGGCCGGCCGACCCCACGGACCCAGGAGATGCGGCGGACCTGAGCATCATGGGGTATTTTTCGGATCGAGCCGGGCAGTCTACCCTCGTGCCGGCTTCGTCTTCGGTCTATGCGACGCAGATTTGCGCAAGAACGTATGAAAATCAACCATTTCTTAACCACGGCTGGCGAATCGCTTGGGTTAAGGTAAATTCCTAACCTTGCTGGATGATCCGATATTCGCTGCTTCCACCAACGCATGTCGCTCAAAAGTATGTGGCGGTTTTGAGAAAACGGCATGCATAGATCAAAAGACCTAAGTCGCGTCGCCCAAATCCGTTCAGCGCGACGCGCCTAGGCAGCCTTGGCGACAACCCGGTTGCGGCCGCCGCTCTTGGCTTCGTAGAGCGCAAGATCGGCACGCTTCATCAGCGCCGCGACCGTATCAGATCCCTTAAGCACCGACGACACGCCGACGCTGACCGTCACGTCGATCGTCTTGCCGTCGGTCCCGACTGCGAAGGGCACCTGTGCGATCTCGGCGCGGATTCGCTCGGCCACCTTCTCGGCGACGAGCCCATCGGTGTCGGGCATGACCACGACGAATTCCTCGCCGCCGAACCGGCAGGCGAGGTCGATGCCGCGCACGTTCTTGCGCAGCCGCCGCGCGAACTCGCGCAGCACGTCGTCACCCCCGTCATGGCCGTGAGCGTCGTTGACGGACTTGAAGCGGTCGAGATCGGTGATCATCACAGACAGCGGCCGCCGCCGCGCCACGGCGCGGTCGAACAGCGTCTGCAGATGGCTGTCGAGGTAGCGGCGGTTGTGCAGTCCGGTCAGCCCATCGGTCACCGCCATCTCGATGGTCTGGGTGACGCTGGCGCGCAGCTGGTCGTTGTAGCGTTTGCGCCGCACCTGCGTACGCAGGCGCGCCGTCAGCTCGTGCTGGTCGATCGGCCGCGTCAGATAGTCGTTGATGCCGAGCTCGAGGCCCCGGATGATGCGCCCCTCCTCGCCTGCATCGGCCAAAAGGATGATCGGCAGGAAGCGGGTGCGGTCGAGCGAGCGCAGTTGCGAACAGAGCCTGAGCGGATCGAAATCGGTGAAGGCCGTCGAGATCAGCACGCACTCATAGGAAGTTTCGGCGGCCTGGAAGAAGCCGGCATTCGGATCGGTGGCGACGTCGAGCTCGGCGCTGCCGCGCAGCATCTTGCGGATGCGCTCGATCGACGACTTGCGCTCGTCGACCAGAAGCACGCTGGGCTTGGTGTCTTCCGTGGCGAAGTTGCGGCTCAAAAGCTCCTCGATGCCGATGTTGCGCGTGGTCGAGGCGCGCAGCCGCAATTCGTCGGTCAGCGACTTCAACCTGACCAGGCTCTTCACCCGCGTCATCAGCTGCAGGTCGTTGACCGGCTTGGTGAGGAAATCGTCGGCGCCGGCCTCGAGGCCGCGCACTCGGTCCGACACCTGGTCGAGCGCGGTGATCATGACCACCGGTATATGCGAGGTCGCCGGGTCGCTCTTCAGCCGCCTGCACACCTCGAAGCCGTCCATGCCGGGCATCATAACGTCGAGCAGCACGACGTCGACCTTGCCGTTCTCGCAGGTCTCGATCGCGTCCGGGCCGTTGCCGGCCGTCAGCACCTCGAAATATTCGGCAAGCAGCCGGACCTCCAGCAGCCGCACATTGGCGGGAATGTCATCGACGACGAGGATCCGCGCGGTCATTTCAAAGGCTCCGGCTCGGCATCAGGCATCGCCCAGATAGGATTTGATCGTCTCGATGAAGCGCGGCACCGAGATCGGCTTGGAGATATAGGCCTCGCAACCGCCCTGGCGGATGCGCTCCTCATCGCCCTTCATCGCGAAGGCGGTGACGGCGATGACCGGGATAGAATGCAATTCGTCGTCTTCCTTCAGCCATTTGGTCACCTCCAGGCCCGAAACCTCGGGCAACTGGATGTCCATCAGGATCAGGTCCGGCCGATGCTGGCGCGCGAGATCAAGCGCTTCCAGGCCATTGCGTGTGCGAACCGTCTCGTAACCGCTGGCTTCGATGAGGTCCCGAAAGAGCTTCATGTTGAGCTCATTGTCCTCGACGATCATGACCTTCTTAGCCATCAATTTCCCGTCCCGACTGTCCCCGGAACCGAAGACCGCCGTCATGCGTCCTTGCCGGATCGCACCCAACCCGCACGTACCTTACGTCAATATCATTGACGAAACGCAAATCGGCCGTTGGAAAAGCACACCGATTCCGCTTGCGGGTGCAGGGGCTGAAGCGGCTGAGGCTTGCCGCAGGCGACGCTTGCCCTTACTTCGGATGGAAGACTCAAAATCCACATCAGCAAAGGTAGCGATGGCGAACGCAGCGTCAATGCGCGAGGAGGCGGAAACCCTTGCCGTCAGGGCGCTGGGCTTCATCGCCGGCGATCCGGAGCTGTTGCCCCGCTTCCTGGCGATCACCGGGATCGAGGCAAGCTCGATCCGCAAGGCGTCTGAGGAGCCGGGCTTTCTCGCCGGCGTGCTGCAGTTCATCCTCGCCCACGAGCCGACGCTCCTGCGCTTCGCCGAGGAGACCGGCACGCCGCCGGCCGCCGTCGGCAAGGCCTTGCGAGCGCTGCCGCTCGGCAATGACGATCACGAGCGCTCGACATGAGCGACGATCCCGAAACCGCGCGCCAGATCGAGGAGCTAGCCGCCGACGACCGGCCGCTCTTGGTGCTCGACGTGGACGACGTCGTGCTCGAATTCGTCCGGCCGTTCCCGCATTTCCTGAAGACGCGCGGCTTCCGGCTGACGCTCGCCTCCTTCCGCCTCACCGGCAACATCGCCGAGACGGTGTCCGGCCGGCTGATCGAGCAGGCTGAAGTCACGGCCCTTCTCGGCGACTTCTTCGACGCGCAGGCCGATTGGCAAAGCATCACCGACGGTGCGGCGGAAGCGCTGGCGTCGCTCGGGCGGCGCGCCGAGATCGTGCTCCTGACCGCGATGCCGCACAAGCATCGTGCCGTGCGCCGCGCGCATCTCGACGCGCTAGGCCTGAACTATCCGCTGCTGACCACGGAAATGGCCAAAGGACCGGCCATCGCCAAGTTGCGCGGCGCCAAGGGCAGGCCCGTCGCCTTCGTCGACGACCAGCCCTCCAATCTGATGTCGGCGCGCAACTCGGTCGCCGACGCGCACCTCTTCCACCTGATGGCCGACAATGCGCTGCGCGCCTTCCTGCCGCCGACGCCTGCCGACATCATCGCCGTCGACAATTGGCACGAGGCCGCGCCGAAGATCGCGGGCGCTCTCGGGCTTTAGCGAACGCGCTCAGGGCTGCAGTTTCGCCCCTGCCCCGCCATTGTCATCCTGGCCCGAGCCGTCGTCCTGAACCGCATCGGCTGGCTTCAGCATGGCGCCATTGACCGTGACCGAGCCGTCGGCCTTGGCATTGATCACCCATTCCAGCCGGCCGTCGGGCAGCGTCTTGCCGAAGCCCTTGACGGCGAGCGCGAAGGGGAACGCCTGTGCCAATTGCGCATCGCTCTTGGCACCCTCCTGCAAGGCCTCGACGATCTTGTCGTAGCCCGCGACATCGACGGTGACGGTTGCATCCGGCTTCTTGCCCGGAAACGTCATCTCGCCTTCCATCGCGACCTCGATGCTGCCGTTCTTCACCGTGCTGTGCCCGAGGACCAATTTCGGCGTCTTGGCCAGGAAATCGGCAACCAGAGCGTCGCCGAACTCATCCGACAGCGGTGGATTCTTATTGAGATCAAAGGCCTCGATCGCCTTCTTCGCCATGGTGTCGAGATCGATATTGGCGCCGCCGAAATTGAGGTCGACATCCGTCGGCAGCAGCGCGATGCTCCAGCCGGGCAGCGTCTGCTGCGGGATCGTCAGGCCGGAGGCCTTGATGGCGTAGTCGACTTTGCCGCTCTGGGAGACGCCGTCCATGCCGACCGTCGTGCTGAACTGCTTCGCCCCGAATTTGCCGACGGGGCTCTCCACCTCGAAATCCTTGAAGCCGTAGTTGCCGTCTATCCTTTCCCACACGGGCAGCGCGGCCTGCAGCAGCGTCTTGAGCTCCGCCTGGTTGGCCTTGAGCTTGGCCTCGTCCTCATTAGCCACGGCAAAGGCAAGCAGGTCGAGCAGCGGCTTCGTCCGCACGCCTTTGCCCTTCGCTTCCACCGACAGTTCCGGCGTTCTCAGCGTCAGCGGAAAACTCATTCCATTGTCGGGATCGTCGATCTTGATCGTCTCGACGAAGCTCAAGACCTTCTGCGTCGCCGTGAAGTCGACGCCGCCATTGGCCGACTTGGTGGCGGCAATGGTCGCGGTGCCGGCGCCGGCGGTGACGTCCGCCTGCTGCTTGGCTTCCCGCGATGTCATCGTCATGCCGGCCATTGAGCTCGCGCCGCTGGTGAAAGCGGCGAGATTCGGATCGTAAACGGCGGTGCCCTTGCCGTCCTTGACCGCGAGTTGCATGCTTTGCGGGCCCTCCGGCCCGTTGAATTCGAAGGCCATGCTTTGCGAGAAATCCGAGGCGACGTCCCAGGATCCGTCGCTGCGCGGCTTCACCATCAAGGCATAGGGCGCGAGATCGAATCTCAGCGGCTTCTCTTTCGGCATGGCATCGACCAGCGCCTTGATGTCGAGCGCGATCTTGTAGGCGCCGCCTTCGACCGAGACCTTGAGCACGCCCTTGTCGAACGCCTGCTTGCCGAAATAGCGCGCCAGATTGTCGGAAAGCTGCTTGGCGCCTTGACTGTCGACCGTCTGGGCCACAGCAGGCACGCTGAACGCAAGAGCCGCAACAATTGGCAAAATATGCTTCACGTCGGTTCTCCGTTCTCGGAAGGCGAAAATCGTTTCGTGCTTCTGGTAGGAAAGATGCGTTACAGCCGCAAGACGACGACTGTACGCCAAAAGCTCATGCCGCTAAAGCACCAGCCGCATCAGCGGCCTGCCGGGTTTGCGCTCAAGAAGCCTCTCGAACCCGGCCTTCTCGAACACCCGCGACGAGCCGACGAACAGCCCGATCGAGCGCGAATCGCGCGACAGGTCGATCGGGCAGGCCTCCAGCAGCCTGGCGCCGTTGTCGCGGGCAAAGGCGATGCCGCCGTCGACGAGGCGGTGCGTGATGCCCCTGCCCCGCGCCTTGACGCGGATGAAGAAGCAGGAGATCGCCCAGACGTTCGGATCGCCGGCATCGGCAGGATCTACCGGCGCCGAGCCCCTGCCCTGATTGTTCCATTCGGGCACGTCGGCGCGCGGGCCGATCTGCATCCAGCCGACCGCCTTGCCGTCTTCGAAAGCCAGAAGCCCCGGCGGCGGGCCGGCTTCGATACGCGCCTTGATGTGATCCTTGTTGCGTTCGCGGTCGCTGGCGCGTCGCTCCGCCGGCGTCAGCCGGAAATGCGTGCACCAGCAGCCGTAACAGGCGCCCTGCTTGCCGAAGAGGTCCTCGAAGTCGACCCAGCGCTCAGGTGTCAGCGGTGCTATGGTCGTGCTCATGCATTCTCCCCAGGCCAAGCTTGTTGCCGGCACTGCGCTGTCGTACCATTGCATTTGTTCTCTTTATGTTCGCAGCGATGGCGGCTCCTGTCAATAATCCCGAACACGGTTTTTGCCGCGACTGCTTGGCGCTGCAGCGTGCCGAGACGCGCCGCTGCGAGCGCTGCGGCAGTCCGCGGCTTGTGCGCCATCCCGAGCTCTACCGGCTGCACATCGCCCATATCGACTGCGATGCCTTCTACGCGGCGATCGAAAAGCGCGACAATCCCGCGCTGAAGGACAAGCCGGTGATCGTCGGCGGCGGCAGGCGCGGCGTCGTCTCCACCGCCTGCTACATCGCCCGCATCCAGGGCGTGCGCTCGGCGATGCCGATGTTCAAGGCGCTCGAGGCCTGCCCCGAAGCCGTGGTCATTCCGCCCAACATGGAAAAATATGTCGGCGTCGGCCGCCAGGTGCGCGCGCTGATGCAGGCGCTGACGCCGCTGGTCGAGCCGCTGTCGATCGACGAGGCGTTTCTCGACCTCGCCGGCACCGAGCGGCTGCACGGCATGCCGCCGGCGCTTGTGCTGGCCCGCTTCGCGCAGACCGTCGAAAAGGAGCTTGGCATCACCGTTTCCTCCGGCCTTTCCTACTGCAAATTCCTGGCCAAGATCGCGTCGGACTTCCGCAAGCCGCGCGGCTTTTCGGTCATCGGCGAAGCCGAAGCGCCAAGCTTCCTCGCGGCGCAGCCGGTGACAATGATCTGGGGCGTCGGCAAGGCGCTGGCCGCGACGCTGGAGCGCGACGGCATCCGCATGATCGCCCAGCTGCAGCGCATGGAGCGCGGCGAGCTGATGCGCCGCTACGGTGTTATGGGCGACCGGCTCTACCGGCTTTCGCGCGGCGAGGACGACCGCCGCGTCGACCCGGACGGCGACGCCAAGAGCGTGTCGGCCGAAACCACTTTCGACAACGATATCGGCTCCCTGGCGGAACTGGCGCCGGTGCTGCGCGGGCTGTCGGAGAAAGTCTCGGCGCGGCTGAAGAAATCCGGCATTGCTGGACGCACAGTGGTGCTGAAGCTGAAGACGCAGGATTTCAAGCTCCGTACCCGCAACCGCCAGCTCGGCGACCCGACACGACTTGCCGACCGCATCTTCCAGACCGGGCTTGATCTCTTGCGCCGCGAGGCCGACGGCACGAAGTTCCGGCTGCTCGGCATCGGCGTCAGCGATCTCTCCGACGACGGCAAGGCCGACCCGCCGGATCTGGTCGACCTTCAGTCGCGCAAGCGCGCGCTGGCCGAAACGGCCATCGACGAGCTGCGCGACAAGTTCGGCAGAAAGGCCGTCGAGACAGGCTATACGTTCGGCAAGGGCCGCAGCGCCAATCCGCCCGAGCCGCTTGAGGATTGAAGCCGGCCGGCAGTGCAGCGGTGGTCAGGTGCGCTTCAGGTCGATCCGGCTCGTCACCATGGTCTTGCCGGTTTTCGGATCGACATCCGTCACGGTCAGCCGCATGCCGTCGCTGCCGGTCTTTTCGACGGTCAATTGCGCCTTGCGGTCGCCATTGACCTCCTTTGCCCAGCGGATGCCGAGATTGAGCGCATTGCCCGAGCGGCTGCCGTTCAACTGCGCCGGTCCCGTGCGCGAGCCGATATAGACGCCGCTATAGCCCCTGCCGGTGGCCTTCAGATCCGCGCTGATCTCCCGCGTCATCAGGATGAGCCCGCGACATTTGCCATCGAGCGACAGCGAGGTCGAGGTAGCGCCGGATTTGAAGTCGCAGGAGATATTCACCGTCGGCGCGCTGGCGCTTACCTTGTAGGTGCCGTTGCCGGCGAAGCTGCCCTGAAACGAGCGCAAGAAATCGGCATCGTCGGCACGTGCGTCCGTCGCCGCCGTCAGGCAGCCGGCGAGCAGACACAACATCATCGATTTCATCGGAATCTCCCCCAGCATCGAAAGGCTGCGAATATGACGACTCGAACGCCTGCGACGGCCGCAGGTTCCGCCTTCATCGTGACTGTTTTTTAACGCCGCCCCGGCGCGGCCCGGACTGGCCCAGTCGAATGCGTCGACTAGCGGTTGCAGTCGAAGGTCCGGCTTGCGAAATAGCGCCATGGCACCCGCTCCCTCGATCACCAAGGCCGCCCTCTGGATGGCGCTGTCGATCGCCTCGTTCCTGGCGATGTCGGTCGCCGGCCGCACCGCGACGGCCGCGCTCAATGTCTTCCAGGTGCTGGAGCTGCGTTCGGTGATCGGCTTTTTCATCCTGCTGCCGTTGGTGATGACGAGCGGCGGCTTCAAGGCGATGCGCACCGAGCGCCCGCTCGCCCACCTCGCGCGCAACGTCGTTCATTATGCCGGCCAGGCCGCCTGGCTCTATGCGCTGACCTTGATTCCGCTGGCCGTGCTGATCTCGATCGAGTTCACGACCCCGATCTGGACCGCGATCCTGGCGGTGAGCTTTCTCGGCGAAAGGCTGTCGCGGCCAAGGCTGACGGCGATCGTGCTGGGGCTGATCGGCGTGGTGATCATCGTGCGTCCGGGCGTCGGCTCCATCGATCCCGGTCACCTCGTCGTGCTGGGCGCCGCGATGTGCTTCGGCGTGTCGGTGGTCATGGTCAAGTCGCTGACGCGCACCGACAGCGTCGTGCGCATCATCTTCTGGATGCTGATCATCCAGTCCGCGGTCGGCCTCCTTCCGGCGCTCTACGTCTGGCGCAGCCCGGCCGTCGAACTCTGGCCGTCGATATTCGTGGTCGCCTTCACGGGCATGTCTTCGCATTTCTGCATGGCCCGCGCGCTCAGCCACGCCGATGCGACCGTCATTTCGCCGATGGATTTCCTGCGCGTGCCGCTGTCGGCGCTGATCGGCTGGCTGCTCTATCACGAACAGATCGACGTCTTCACCGCCGGCGGCGCCGCGCTGATCCTGGCCGGCAACCTGCTCAACCTGCAGAAGAAGGCGCCGCAGACGGCCGAAGTCGCCGCCTCGTAGCTACAAGCCATTCACTGGTCGGTCGCCTGGTTCAGCCGCCGCGTCCACAGCAGCGCTCAGTCGTAGACGCCATCAAATAGAAATTCGTTGTCACCGCCGGCCTTGAAATGTCCGGCGTACGAGCCCGTCGGCAGCAGCAAGGCTTCGCCTGCGCCGTTGCGCAATACTACAGTCTTCGGTCCGGTCGTAAGCTGAAATGGCGGATCAAGCACGGCGCCGTCGATTTCGACCTGGCCCGGCAACGGTGTTCCATCGGCGCCGTAGAGCGCGTAGCTTCCAGCGATCGGAACCTCAAAGATCTTCCGCTCACCGGGATGAAGGCGAGCACCGGCGATCCTGAGATTTGGCGCGACACGGACGTAGCTGTTCAAGATCACGGGCGCGACCACTGGATAGATATAGTCCATCCGATAGGACCACAGGATCAACTTCGGCGGAGATTTGCTCAGGACGCTGTACGCCTCGGAGCGCCCGCTTTCCCGCAAAGTCTTGAGCACATAGTGTTTGTCGAGCCACAAGGTGGTCGGCTCCATCCGGTTGGGCAGCATTCCCACGCCGTCGAAGTACCGCTCATTCGGTGCAAGCAACGACTCCGCGCGCGCCACCAGTTCAAGTTGAGCCGCATTGTCGAAGCGAAGGTAGAGCAGATTGGCAACGAAGCTTATCGCCATCGCCGTGGCCAGAGCTATCCACGCGAGGCGCAGGTAACGCGTACGGGTTGCGATACCGTCGAGCATCGTCAATGACCATAGCGACATGAACGGCAACGCCATGATGAACACGTATGGCCACGGCTGGTCGTGCGCGAAAACCAGCACCGTGATGACGACGGAGAAGATCAGCGCAATCCGCCTCCGTTCATCGAGCTTCATGATCTGCGTCAGGGACAGAGCCATGCCGGCGAAACAGAAGACGTAAAGAACATAGTTCCGCGCCAGCGTTTGAACCACGAAGCGCCTCAGCCCCCCGTAGTCACCGCCCCCGCGCGCCGCGATTTCAAGAGGGCCGAATATGAGGTTCCTGGCAATCGGAACAGGATCGGTGCCGCCGAAGATGAAGCAATAGGCAACTATGGGAACGGTCCACCCCAGCACGAGCCATACGCCGCGGACGATGCCTGTCGCGTAGCGTCTCATCAACGCTGCGTCAACGACCAGACCAAGGCCGAGCGCAAGATTGAAGTAGAGCGATTTCTGAGTAGCGAGAAACGACAGGCCACTTAGTACGCCGGCGGCGACCAGTTGCCATCCCCTCAATTCACGCGCCCGCAAAACGACCAGCAGCGACGCAATGGCGAAGAACACCGCCAGCGGTTCGGCGACGGTGCGAAAGATGCGCTCCATGAAATTCGAGAAGCACAGGAGGAGAAGGACGATGATCAAGGCACGCACGCGGTCTTCGCCAAGGGCGCGGGCGCATGCATAAACGAAAGCAATGGTCCCGCACGCCAGCAGTGCAGTCTGCATACGGCCGGCAAGCAGAATCGACGTGGCATCCCAGCCAACCTGGTGGGCGATCTCGTAGAAAACCGCATAGCCGACCGCCTTGGCATGCCAAATCGTGCCGAACAGGCCATTGGAGAAATACTTGGCCCATCCGAGTTGGACGAATTCGTCCATGACAAAGCGAGCGTTCCAAGCCAAGGTGAAGAGCAAAATGATCTTGAGCGCAATCAGGACGCTCAGAAAAGTCATTGCTTGGCGCTGCCCGAAACCGAACAGCAGGCTTGATCTGTGTGCAAGTGCTCGCGTGTCCAAGATACCCCCGACCCCTGGCTCAGAGAGAGCCACCCGCGTACCGCCGGCTGCGCCCCCGATCGCTACCGCCCCGCCCGCAAACAGCGAATTTGAGGAGGGCAACTTCACCTCGGTCTCGACGTGGTTATTTGCCCGAACACCATGCCGAAACCGCGTTGCGTTATCTTGGTCGCGCATGTGGATAGTGGGTTCTTGCCGAGTCCGCCCGTTTAGCTTGCATCGAGCGGATTTTAACAACTGTTAGCCTTCTCCCGTTAAGAAATGCCTATATTCATGCATGATAACCTGCTCTCCCAAATAATGTGGAGACTTGAAAGGACAGCGCGTGCTGCAATCCAAATTCACGTCGGGCCTTGTCTGCCCAACCTGCTATGCTGAGCTTGCGGCCGACCCAGTTACCCTAACATGCAAGTCTTGCTCCGCCATCTATCCCATACGACAGGGCATTCCGTTCTTTGCCGAGCCACCGGTAAGGCAAGGCTTCGACGCCAGCTTCCATGAAGAGGCGTATGCCGGCACCAGCACCCGCGCCCGCCTCTACAATTCGCTGAAACGACTCATCACAAGCGAGTATTCACCGCACGACACGCTGAACTCGTTTCTAGCATCGGTGCCTGAACACGCTATAGTCATTGAGTTCGGCTCCGGCGCTCGGCGCATCCGCTCCGACGTGCTCAATATAGACTTGTTCCCCGCACCGAATGTCGATCTCGTCGCGGATATCGAGCACACCCCCCTTCCGAGCAACTCAGTCGATTACGTCATTCTGGATAGCGTGATCGAGCATGTTCCCAATCCGGCTGCGGTGGTCGATGAAGTGATGCGCGTCCTGAGGCCAGGAGGCAAGCTGCTGTGCATCAATCCGTTCCTGTTTCCGTATCATGGCTACCCCGCTCATTACTGCAACTTCACGAAGGACGGAATCGAGCAGCTTCTTCGGCGGTTTGGAAGCGTTGAGGTTCAAACGCATCAGGGACCGACGAGTGCAATCGTCAACATCCTTTCCGAGTACGTTGGGGTAATTGTGGGTCGGGAGAACCGGACCCGCTACATGTTGGCGAAGGGCGCAGTCTTAACGCTAACATTCCCGCTCAAGTTCATCGACAAATTGCTTGTCGATCGCCCAGAGAGTCACCGGATCGCCAGTATGCTCAGCACCATCGCGATCAAATAATTCGACTGGCGTGTAAGTCGGCACACATCACGCCTAACACCCGCGGCACAGGCCGACAGGCGGTGGCTTTGATCGCGGGACAATCGGTTTAGAGACTACCAAGTCAACACTTCGCAATAGTTCGGCCAGTCAGGCAAACCCGATACCCTCTGCGCTTTCGGAAAATACCGTCGCGCCATGACTGCAAAGTCCGAGCGTGAAAACAGCACGACATGCTTGTCTCCGGTTATGTGTCGGTCCGCAAGAAGTGAGAGCGTAGCGCGCACGCCACCCGGCTCGATGTCCTTCAATATGATCTTCCGGCAAGCCCAGCGTTCGCAGCTGTCGGCCAGCGACTTGAAGAACGCGCCGCGTTGATCGACCGGCACATGGTGGATGACGTCGGAGATTGTCACGGCATCATAAAGCCCGGTTACGCTGACGAGATCAGTCGCAGGCAGAAGTTCAACCCTCGCCCTATTTACGTCGCTTAAGAATGTGCCGATTGAAGGAGCTAGATCGCACATCGTAACCGCCAAGTCAGGGCGTCGATTTAGGAGCCGCTCGATAAGCGCGCCGTCGCCGCCGCCAATGTCCAATATCTTCGCGCCGTTCGGCAATTCGCGATCAAGAAAATCGGCAATGAGGTTGAGATTGACGAACACACGACGATAGACATTGCCAACCGGCTCAAAATGCCGGCCAAGAACCTTCCGCGCGACCTGACCTGGTGCCAGCATTCTTACTCCTCGTTTCTCATTGATTGGCGGTTCGCCAGGCGGATGGATGATGTCGGCATGGCTGCGGGGCGCAGACAGAGACGCGGTAAGATGGCCCAGTGCGCAGCGGCAAAGTTCCAGACGAATAGGGCGATGGTGGCGATTGGAGTGGCAATCGCAACACTAAGACCGAAGCCGGAACACAGGACAACCATCATGGCCACCGAGATTGGATAAGCCGCCACCACGCCTCCTACGAAGCGCGTGAATGCCTTCAAGCGAAGTGGCTCGGCAAAGGTGAACCGGCTGTGCAATGTGTATCCGATCGGCGTTACAGTCAGGAACGAAACCAGGATGCCCAGCAGGTAGTGTCCCCCCAGGTGATCGACCGCGATCATGATGGCGTTATGCGCAATGGCGCATGTCAGCCCCACCAGCGTGTATCGCCACCCTCGTTCCACAAGCGGTCTTTTGCGGGGACCCGCGCCCTGCTCGTCCATGGGCATAGCTGGACCAGGCATCGGCGTCAGAAAGCCCCTGTCAGTTTCGCGCGAAGCCGGCATGCGACACGCTCCCGCAACCGCGAGTCACGCAAGTAGCGCCTCATGCCGCTTGGTCCGAGCGAGAGTACGACACGCGCAGCGCGAAGCAGTGCCTTCGAGTCGCCTCCTGACGCGGCGGCCAGCGACACGTTAACGCTGATCGACGCCCGGGCGGCAGGTTCGACCCTGCGTCGGCTGCTCGCCGGAAGCCCGGGAAGATGGCGCTCCATGACAATTTGCATTTGCGACCGGAACTCGCTGACGTCACGGGACCCGGTGACAGTCAGCGAACTGCCGTGAACCCGAAAGGCCGTCGTGATCTCGTCGTGATAAAGGACCGGACCGGTACCGGCGAGCTTCGCCCAGATGTCCCAATCCGCCGTATACCATAGTTTCTCATCCATGCCCCCGCACGCCAGCCATGCGGTTCGACGGAATATCGGAGCGGGCACAGAGACAAAGTTTTGCACAAGCAGCCGCTCCAGCAGGAATTGAGCTCCGAGCACCTTGTCGGCCGGCAAAGGGCAGTTCCAGCGCCCAACTCGGCGTCCGTAGCGGTCAATGATGGCGGTCGGAGCCAAATGAAGCGCGGCTTCGGGCGAGCCACCGAGCCAGCGGCGAGCGGCCTCGACGCGCCCGGGCAGCCACAGGTCGTCTTGGTGGAGGATGCAGACGTGATCAGCGGTCGCTAGCTCGACGCCCAAGTTGGTCTTCGTCTGCCAAGGCGTGAGGTCCCTTCGCTGAAGCAGCCGGAGCGGTAATCGGTGGGCAAATCGCTCGACGATGGCTGCGGTAGCGCTCGTCGGGCTGCTGTCGACAATGATTATCTCCAGATCGCCGGTCGGCTCGGCAACCAGCGAGTCAAGTGTTGCTTCAATCCATGCAGCCCCCTCGTGGACCGGCATGACGACAGATAGAAATGGTTTTTCGTCCACACAGCTACCTGCTCTAGTTTCGGCTTGAAAGCCAGTCGGGCGGTCAGAACGCACGCCTGTCATCCAGATTATCAAGCAGCAGCTTGAGCACAAAGCCGGCCAGCACCATGGACATGCCGGCCACGCAGGCGGTGGTGATCACAAAGGTCAGGTGCACCGACTGCTCCATCGGACCACCGACAAAAATCCAGTGCAGCGCCAGCAACACGTCCGCGACAAAGCCCGCCGCCGCGAGCACGCCACCGGAAAAGACCAGCCATTCCAGCGGGCGGCCGCGCATCAGCCAGGGCACGATCCGACCTCCGTGGCCCGGGTGATAGATAGCGATCGCCACCTTGGCCAACATGCCGAAAAGGATCGCCGAAAGGCCGATCAGCGTGGCCATTGCCGAGAGCGCGACGAAGTGAATTCCGAAATACCACCCACCGATCCGGACAGGTCCCGCGGCGAGGGCCGCAAGGCCAACAGTGCCAGCCATCAGCAAGGTCGCTCCGGGTATGAGATACATGGTGTTGGGTGCATGGGCCACGATCAGCCGCAAATGCCGCCAACCGTCGCGGAACGAACGCAGATGAGGTGGGCGGCCGCGCTTGTCCGGATAGAGCTTGATCGGTACCTCGCGGATCACGAGGCCCGCGCGATGCGCGTTGATGACCATCTCCGAGGCGAATTCCATGCCGGGCGAGCGGGCGCCCATCCTGCGGAACGCATCGCGGGTGAACCCTCGCATGCCGCAATGAAAATCGTGTATCGGAGACTGGTGAAGCCAGCGGGCAATTGTCGAAAGCAGCGGATTGCCGAGATAACGATGCAGCGGGGGCATGGCGCCGGGCTCGATACCGCCGGCGAAGCGATCCCCCATGACCAGTTCGGCACCGTCCTCCAACGCGTCGATGAAGTCGCCGAGGCTGCTCCAGTCGTAGGAATCGTCCGCATCCGCCATGATGAGGTACTTGCCTCGCGCAGCTTCAGCCGCCGCGCTGATCGCCGCGCCGTATCCCTTGACCCGCTGGTGCACGACACGCGCGCCGAGGGACTCGGCAATCTCAACCGATCGGTCGCTCGACCCGTTGTCCCCGACGACGACCTCACCGATGAGGCCCCGCTTTGCAAAAACGTCAAGCGCCTTGCGGATGCAGATGCCGAGCGTGCGCTCTTCGTTCAAGCAAGGGATAATGGCCGATACGAGAGGTGCAGCCGCATCATCACTGCGCAGAGAGTCCAGATCGGTCTGGACCGTCGCGAAATTCGACTTGTCTACCATCGTGCCCCGCTCCTGCCCAATCGCCAGCCTTACTGACAAGCAGACATACGCCCCAACATTTCCGCAGCCTACCTGCAACCTTAGCAAGAACAAGTTAGTCAATGATATACAGAAGCATTCACCGTTGAGCGAATGACATGGTTTGGCGAGTACTTGGCGGGATTTTTGTGCTCTCGTCACAAGAGCGGCACATCCGGATATGCCGACATGGCCAGTTGCCGGCGTCGCACTGCGAATTTGACGTTGCCTCAAAAAGTCCATCCAGCCGGTTGCTCAAGCCTCGGCAAACCTCTGCGGCTTTCGACAGTTCGGGGATATTTTCGAGCGGAGTTGCCTGGCAGGGTGGTGGGGCTTGCCGCGACGCATCGCGCCAGGCTTCTACACCAGTTCCACTTCCACCACTCCCGGAACCGCGCGCATGGCCGACGCGACCTGCGGCGAGATGCGATAGCGGTTGGGCAGCTCGATCTCGACCTCGCCCTGGCCGGCTTCCTTGATCAGCACGAAGCTCACCTGCCCCTCGCCCTTCACGGCAAGCTGGTTGGCCAGCATGTTGATCGGCTGGGCGTCGCGCACGAAGATGCGCAGCGCCTTCTGGATGCGGCTTGCCTCGTCCTCCAGCGACTGCACCGTCTGGATACGCAGATTGATGCCCTCCGGCCGGTCTTCCGCCGAAACCGTGATCACCACGGAACGGCCGGGCTCGAGCATGTCGCGATACTGCGCCAGGCCTTCGGAGAAAAGCACGGCCTCGTACTGGCCGGTCGTGTCGGAAAACTGCACGACGCCCATCTTGTTGCCGGTGCGGGTCTTGCGCTCCTGTTTGGTGGTGACGGTGCCGGCGAGCCGGCCGGCTGCGGCGCCGCGCTTCACCGCGGCCGAGAATTCCGCCCAGTTCTGGACGCGCATCTTCTCGAGCGCTGCCTTGTACTCGTCGAGCGGATGCGCCGAGAGATAGAAGCCGACCACCTGGAATTCCCGGTGCAGCCGGTCGGCGGCTAGCCACGGCTCGGTTGCCGGCAGGTTGAGCGCCTGCGACTGGCTCCCAAGCGATGCGCCAAAGATGTCGGCCTGGCCGGAGATGGCGTTCTGCTGCGCCAGCGAGGCCAGCCCCATCATCCGCTCGACGCCGGCCATCATCACGGCGCGATCATGCCCGAAGCAGTCCAGCGCGCCGGCCATGATCAGGCTCTCGAAGACGCGCTTGCCGACGATCTTCGGATCGACGCGCTCGCAGAAATCGGCAAGGCTCTTGAATGGTTTTTCGCCGCGCACGGCCACGATGTGCTCGACCGCCGCGTCGCCGACACCTTTGAGCGCCGCCAGCGAGTAGAAGATCTTGTTCTCGCCGACCTCGAAGGGGCGAAAGCTGGTCATCACCGACGGCGCCACCACCTCGATGCCGAGGCGCAGCGCGTCCTGCCGGAAATCGGCCAGTTTGTCGGTGTTGCTCATGTCGAGCGTCATCGACGCCGCCAGGAACTCGACCGGGTAATGCGCCTTGAGATAGGCGGTCTGGTAGGAAACGACGGCGTATGCGGCGGCGTGCGACTTGTTGAAGCCGTAGTCGGCGAACTTGGCCAGTAGGTCGAAGATGAAGTCGGCCTGCGGCTTGGCAACGCCGCGCTCGACCGCTCCGGAGACGAAGCGCTCGCGCTGCTTGTCCATCTCGGCGCGGATCTTCTTGCCCATGGCGCGGCGCAGCAGATCGGCTTCGCCGAGCGAATAGCCGGAAAGCTCCTGCGCGATCTGCATCACCTGTTCCTGGTAGACGATGACGCCTTGCGTCTCCTTCACCAGATGGTCGATCTTGGGATGGATCGAGGCCATCTCCTCCTCGCCATGCTTTCTGGCGTTGTAGGTCGGGATGTTCTCCATCGGGCCGGGGCGGTAGAGCGCCACCAGCGCGATGATGTCCTCGATGCAGTCCGGCCGCATGCCGATCAGCGCCTTGCGCATGCCGGCACTTTCAACCTGGAACACGCCGACCACCTCGCCGCGCGACAGCATGGCGTAGGTGTCCTTGTCGTCGAGCGGAATGCGGGCAAGGTCGATGTCGACGCCGCGGCGGCGGATGAGCTTCACCGCCGTTTCCAGCACGGTCAGCGTCTTCAAGCCGAGGAAGTCGAACTTAACCAGCCCCGCTTGCTCGACATATTTCATGTTGAACTGGGTGACCGGCATGTCCGACCGCGGATCGCGGTACATCGGCACCAGCTCCGACAGCGGCCGGTCGCCGATGACGATGCCGGCGGCATGGGTCGAGGCATGGCGGTAGAGGCCCTCCAGCTTCTGCGCCGTGTCGAGCAGCGTCTGGACGATCGGCTCCTTCTCGGCCTCCTCGGCGAAACGTGGCTCGTTGGCGATGGCATCCGCCAGCTTGACCGGATTGGCCGGGTTCTGCGGCACCATCTTGGAGAGCTTGTCGACCTGGCCGTAGGGCATCTGCAGCACGCGGCCGACGTCGCGCAGTACGGCGCGCGCCTGCAACGTTCCGAAGGTGATGATCTGGCCGACCTGGTCGCGGCCGTATTTCTGCTGGACGTAGCGGATGACCTCCTCGCGCCGGTCCTGGCAGAAGTCGATGTCGAAGTCCGGCATCGAGACGCGGTCAGGATTGAGGAAGCGCTCGAACAGCAGCGAGAAGCGCAGCGGGTCGATGTCGGTGATGGTGGTCGAATAGGCGACCAGCGAGCCGGCGCCTGAACCGCGCCCCGGCCCCACCGGAATCCCTTGCGCCTTTGCCCATTTGATGAAGTCGGCAACGATCAGGAAGTAGCCGGGGAACTTCATCTTCTCGATGATGCCGAGCTCGAATTCGAGCCGCTCGCGATATTGCTCCACTGTATAGCCGGGCGTCGGCCCATGCTTGGCGAGCCGCGCCTCCAGTCCCTCGCGCGCCTGGCGTGCGAGTTCCGCAGCTTCCGCCTTCTCGGCCGCGTCCTTGTCGGCGGCGTCGGCGCCGGTGAAGCGCGGCAGGATCGGGCTGCGGTTCTTCGGATAGTAGGCGCAGCGCATGGCGATCTCGACCGTATTGTCGATCGCTTCCGGAAGGTCCGAGAACAGCCGCGCCATCTCGGCCTGGCTGCGCAGGAAATTGTCCGGCGAAAGCCGCCTGCGGTTGTCGGCGGCCACCACCGAGCCTTCGGCAATCGCAATCAGCGCGTCATGCGCCTCATAGTCTTCGCGCTTGGAGAAAAAGGCCTCGTTGGTTGCGACCAGCGGCAATTCGTGGGTGTAGGCAAGGTCGACCGTCGACTTCTCGACCATGCGGTCATAGCCGGCGACCCGTTCCAGCTCGACATAGAGCCTGTCGCCGAACAGGCCCTTGAGGAAGAGCAGCCGCTGCTCGGCAAGGTCGCGGCGGTCCGCCTTGAGCGCACTGCCTATCGGGCCGCGCGGGCCGCCGGTCAGGCAGATCAAGCCATCGCAATGACCTTCCAGCATGGCGCTGGTCAGATGCACAGGCTCGCCGGGCGGCGTCTCCAGATAAACCTTGCTGATCAGCCGAACCAGGTTGGCATAGCCGGCCTCGCTGGCGGCGATCAGCACGATCGGCGACATCTCGGGGCCATGCCGGCGGCGGTCGCGCTGGGCATCGGTCGCTTCGCCGGCAAAGGCAAGGTCGATCTGGCAGCCGATGATCGGCTGGATACCATCCTTGACAGCCTTCTGGGCGAATTCGAGCGCGCCGAACAGATTGTTGGTGTCGGTCACCGCGATCGCCGGCGCTTCGTCCTTGACCGCATGTCCGACGATGGCGCCGAGCTGCAAGGCGCCCTCGAGCAGCGAATAGGCCGAATGCACGCGCAGATGGATGAAGGTCCGCGCCTGCGCTTCCGGTTGAGCGGCCTTTACCGCTGCCTCGCGCTGCAACGGGTCGCGTGGAAGTCGTTCATCCGCCATGGGGCTCGTGTCGCTCGAAAGGACTCAACATTCGGGTGAGATGTATTGTCCGCAAGCGCGCGATGCGAGTCCAGCCTTCGCCTGCGCACAGCAAAGCCGTCAGGCAAATTCCATGATCACCGCATCGACCGCCAGGCTGTCGCCCGGCTTGGCATTGAGCTTCGCCACGGTGAGGTCGCGCTCAGCGCGCAGCACGTTTTCCATCTTCATCGCCTCGACCACGGCCAGCGTCTCGCCCGCCTTGACCTCCTGCCCTTCCGCGACGGCTATCGACACGACGAGGCCAGGCATCGGGCAGAGCAGCATTTTCGAGGTGTCCGGCGCCAGCTTTTCCGGCATCAGCCTTTCCAGCTCCGCAGTCCGCGGCAGCATGGCGCGCGCCGTCACCGACATGCCTTTCCATGCGATGCGAAGACCGTTCAGCACCGGCCGGACCTGCGCTGCGATCCGGTTGCCGTTGACCGTGCCATGCCAGATCGCGTCGCCCGGTCGCCAGACGGAAGCGACCGTCAACGGCTTGCCGCCATCGATCGAGAGGTCGACCTCCATCGGGATCGAGACCATGCCGTCGACTATGCTGGCGGAAAGATAATCCGTGCCGATCTTCACCACCCAGTCACGCTTGAGATGGCCGGAATGCGGCGCCAGCCGGCCGCCGAGGCGGTCGAGCCGGTCACGGCGCAGCAGCTCGATCGCGGTGGCGACGGCGGCGAACACCGCCCTTTCCTCGCTGTCCGGTTCGACCGGCGCGAAGCCGTCCGGATATTCCTCGGCGATAAAGCCGGTCGACAGCCGCCCCTCGCGCCAGCGCGGATGCTGCATCAGCGCCGCCAGGAACGGGATGTTGTGCTCGATGCCGTCGACGACGAAGCTGTCCAGCGCCTCGGACATCGCATCTATCGCCGCCAGCCTCGTCGGCGCCCAGGTGCAGAGCTTCGCCACCATCGGGTCGTAGAACATCGATATCTCGGAGCCTTCGGCGACGCCGGTGTCGTTGCGGATCACGATATCGCCGGACGTGCCCTCTTCCGGCGGCCGGTAGCGCGTCAGCCGGCCGATCGAGGGCAGGAAGTTGCGGAAAGGGTCCTCGGCGTAAAGACGGCTTTCCACCGCCCAGCCGTTGAGCTTCACGTCGCTCTGCCTGATGCCGAGCTTTTCGCCTGCGGCAATGCGGATCATCTGCTCGACCAGATCGATGCCGGTGACGAGCTCGGTCACCGGGTGCTCGACCTGCAATCTCGTATTCATTTCAAGAAAATAGAAGTTCTTGTCCTTGTCGACGATGAACTCGACCGTGCCCGCGCTCTGGTAGTCGACGGCTTTCGCCAGCGCCACCGCCTGCTCGCCCATGGCCTTGCGCGTCTTGGCGTCCAGGAACGGCGACGGCGCTTCCTCGACCACCTTCTGGTTGCGGCGCTGAATCGAGCACTCGCGCTCGCCGAGATAGAGCGCGTTGCCGTGCGCGTCGGCCAGCACCTGGATCTCGATATGGCGCGGATCGACGACGAATTTCTCGATGAAGACGCGGTCGTCGCCGAAGGAGCTTTTCGCTTCCGAGCGTGCGCGCTCGAAGCCGTCGCGCACTTCCGCCTCGCTCCAGGCGATGCGCATGCCCTTGCCGCCGCCGCCGGCCGACGCCTTGATCATGACCGGGTAGCCGATGTCGCCGGCGATCCTTTCGGCATGGTCGACATTTTCGATGACGCCCAGCCAGCCCGGCACGGTCGAGACCGTGGCCTGGCTCGCGAATTTCTTCGATTCGATCTTGTCGCCCATCGCGCGGATCGCTTTAGGCTTCGGGCCGATGAAGACGATGCCTTCCCTCTCCAGCGCCTCGCAGAAGGAGGCGCGCTCCGACAGGAAGCCATAGCCCGGATGCACCGCTTCGGCGCCGGTCTCCTTGCAGGCGGCGATGATCCTGTCAGGCAGGAGATAGCTCTGCGCGGCCGGCGATGGCCCGATATGCACGGCCTCGTCGGCCATTTCGACATGCACGGCATCGCGATCCGCGTCCGAATAGACCGCCACCGTGGCAATCCCCATCTTGCGCGCCGTCTTGATCACGCGACAGGCGATCTCGCCGCGATTGGCGATCAGGATCTTCTTGAACATTCGGATGTCGTCCCTCCGGCAAAGCCGCCCAGTTCTATGGACAATTCCGGCGCGTCTCAAGTGTCTGCAGCCCTGGCCTCGGCGCCCGATACCGATTGCGGAAACCGCGCCGAAAAACGTCGCAAGAGACGTTGGCCGCCATCCTCGAACCCGATAAGGTGGCGGTGGGCGCATGATAAACGGCAGGCGGTACATGCCTCGCCGGGCAGGCCTGGCAGCCTGCCATAAGCCGAAACTTTGAAGATTGTCTTGGGAGGAATGCCTCATGAAAACGCGAGCCGCAGTTGCCGTTGGTGCGGGAAAGCCGCTTGAGATCATGGAGGTGGACCTCGAGGGGCCGCGCGAGGGCGAGGTGCTGGTCGAGGTGAAGGCGACCGGCATTTGCCACACCGACGAGTTCACGCTGTCGGGCGCCGATCCGGAAGGCATTTTTCCGGCGATCCTGGGCCATGAGGGGGCCGGCATCGTCGTCGACGTCGGCAAGGGCGTGACCTCGGTCAAGAAGGGCGACCATGTCATCCCGCTCTACACGCCCGAATGCCGGCAGTGCCCGTCGTGTTTGTCGCGCAAGACCAACCTGTGCACCGCCATCCGCGCCACGCAGGGGCAAGGGTTGATGCCCGACGGCACCTCGCGCTTCTCGGTCGATGGCGAAAAGCTCTTCCACTATATGGGCTGCTCGACCTTCTCCAACTTCACCGTGCTGCCGGAGATCGCGGTTGCCAAGGTCAATCCCGACGCTCCCTTCGACAAGATCTGCTACATCGGCTGCGGGGTGACCACCGGCATCGGCGCGGTCATCAACACGGCCAAGGTCGAGCAGGGCGCGACCGCGGTGGTCTTCGGCCTCGGCGGCATCGGCTTGAACGTCATCCAGGGTCTTCGCCTTGCCGGTGCCGACATGATCATCGGCGTCGATTTAAACAACGACAAGAAGGCCTGGGGCGAGAAGTTCGGCATGACGCATTTCGTCAATCCGAAGGAGATCGACGGCGACATCGTGCCCTACCTGGTCAACATGACCAAGCGCGGCGCCGACCAGATCGGCGGCGCCGACTACACCTTCGACTGCACCGGCAACACCAAGGTGATGCGCCAGGCGCTGGAGGCCTCGCATCGCGGCTGGGGCAAGTCGGTCATCATCGGCGTCGCCGGCGCCGGCCAGGAGATTGCGACCAGGCCCTTCCAGCTGGTCACCGGGCGCACCTGGATGGGCACCGCCTTCGGCGGCGCGCGCGGCCGCACCGACGTGCCGAAGATCGTCGACTGGTACATGGAAAAGAAGATCCAGATCGATCCGATGATCACCCATACGCTGAAGCTGGAAGACATCAACAAGGGCTTCGACCTCATGCATGAGGGCAAGTCGATCCGCAGTGTCGTGGTTTACTGAAGCAATGCCGCTAGGCCGCGGGCCGAAACGCCCGCGCCCTTTGTGGTCAACATGGGAGGAAGTGTAAATGGCGGAAAAACTGCATCCGAAGATCGACAACGGCCTGCCGAAGGAAAGCGCGAGCTTCTCTGGCGGCACGCTGGTCTGCGCCTGCACCAGCAACCCGGTGAGGGTGAAGGTCAAGGGCCAGATCGCCCACAACCACGCCTGCGGCTGCACCAAATGCTGGAAGCCGGAAGGGGCGATCTTCTCGGTGGTGGCGGTTGCCGGCACAAGCGACGTCACCGTCACCGAGAACGGCGACAAGCTGAAGGTGGTCGATCCGGCGGCGCTGATCCAGCGCCATGCCTGCACCGGCTGCGGCGTGCACATGTACGGCCCGGTCGAGCGCGACCATCCCTTCAAGGGCCTGTCCTTCATCCATCCCGAGCGCTTCGAGGAGGACGGCTGGTCGCCGCCGGGCTTCGCCGCCTTCGTCTCCTCGATCATCGAATCCGGCGTCGACCCGAGCCGCATGGCCGGCATCCGCGCCCAGCTGAAGTCGATCGGGCTCGAACCCTATGACTGCCTCAACCCAGGCCTGATGGACTATATCGCCACCTGGACAGCCAAGAAGTCAGGCGCCTTGGCGGCCTGACAATTCCCGAAATTTCAGGCAAGGGGCCGGCCTTCGCCGGCCCCTTGCACATTTGGCCCCTTGTACATTTGGAGAGACGATTGCCTGCGCCCATCATCTATGTCGATGCCGACGCCTGCCCGGTGAAAGCCGAGGTCGAGAAGGTTGCAGAGCGCCATGGCGTCGTCGTCACCTATGTCTCCAATGGCGGGCTGCGCCCGTCGCGCGATCCGATGATCCGCAACGTCGTCGTCTCCAAGGGCGCGGATGCCGCGGACGACTGGATCGCCGAGAATGCCAGGCCCAACGACATCGTCGTGACGGCCGATATCCCGCTTGCCGCGCGCACGGTGGCGCTCGGCGCGCATGTGCTGGGGCCTACAGGCCGCCCCTTCACGCCCGAGACCATCGGCATGGCGGTGGCGATGCGCGATCTCAAGCAGCATCTGCGAGAGACCGGCGAAAGCCGTGGCTTCAACGCCGCCTTCACACAGAAGGACAGGTCGAACTTTCTCGGCGAGCTCGACCGCATCTTGCGGCGGGCCTTCAAATCCGCCACACCGGATTGATCCGAACGCCTTTCAGAGGCCGGCCATGGGTGACGACACATCCGTCAAGACGCCGATGCATCGGCACATGCAGTTCGCTTTGGCCGCGGCCATCGGCATCGTCGCGCTGCTTCTTGCACTGCTTTTGCGCCTGCCGCTTCCCTACTCGATCGGCGCCAACGTGTTCTTTTTGACCTTCATCATTCTGGTCCTCGCCCTGATGCCGAGGCTTACAGGCCGCTATCTCAGCAAGAACGCGCGCGCCACTGACCTTCCGGTGCTGCTGATTTTTGCCGTCACGCTCTTCGTCGTGGGTATCGCCATCGGCTCGCTGTTTCAGCTCATCAACCAAAAGGATGCCGCGCATCCGCTGGAGATTCTGTTCGCGATGCTGTCGATCCCGCTTGGCTGGTTCACCATCCATGCCATGGCGGCGCTGCACTACGCGCATGTCTATTGGGTGGACGGCGATCAAATCGACGAGAAAACCAACAAGAAGATTCCGGGCGGCGGCCTTGATTTCCCCCGGTGACAAAGGCCGGAAGGCTGGGATTTCCTCTATTTCGCGACGGTCATCGGCATGACCGCGCAAACGGCCGACACCGCGATCACGACCTCGCACATGCGCCAGGTCGTACTCATTCATTCGATCCTGACGTTTTTCTTCAACACGGTGATCGTGGCCGCCGCGGTCAATCTCGCGGTCAGCCTGGGCGCTCCGTAATAAATACGTGATCGCATGAAACATTGCCTTGCGCCGCGACGTATTGGGGAAAAGACAATGCCCTGAAGAGGCCGTGGGATCATGCGGCCGGAGGATAGAATGGATTCTGCTGGCACGAGCCAACCCGCCGCCCAGGCGGACGCGAAGGACACGACCCTCATCTACCGGCAGTCGCGCTGGACACGGCTGACCCACTGGCTGTGGGCCATCTCGCTGTTCTTCATGCTGCTCTCGGGCCTGCAGATCTTCAACGCTCGTCCGCAGCTCTACATAGGCAAGCAGTCCGGCTTCGCGTTCAACAATACGATCCTCCAGATCGGCGCGGAGGACACCGACAACGGCCCGCGCGGCTACACCGAAGTCTTCGGTCACCGTTTCGACACCACCGGCGTGCTCGGCTGGTCGGGCCCTCCTGGACAGGAGACGCCGCGTGCATTCCCTGCCTGGGCGACGATACCGTCCTACTACGATCTCGGCACCGCGCGCGTCGTGCATTTCTTCTTCGCCTGGGTGCTTTCCGCCACCTTGCTGATCTGGCTGGTCGCCGGCCTCGTCAACGGCCATATCCGCCGCGACCTTGCCCCTCGCCTGGATGATCTGCGCAAGCTGCCGCGCGATATCGTCGACCACGCGAAGCTGAAGTTCCATCACACGCGTGACTACAACACGCTGCAGAAAATGGCCTATGGCGGCGTGCTCTTCGTGCTCCTGCCGCTGATGATCGCGACCGGCCTTGCCATGTCGCCGAGCATGGATTCGGTGCTGCCCTGGCTCAATGAAATCCTGGGTGGCCGGCAGACGGCGCGCACCATCCACTTCACCATCATGGTGCTGCTCGTTCTCTTCTTCATCATCCACATGCTGATGATCATGGCAGCCGGCCCGATCAACGAGCTGCGCTCGATCATCACCGGCTGGTACCGGACCGATCCGCCAACGAAGCGCGACCAGCCAACCGAGAGGAGCGCCTGACATGGCAAAATTCCAGATCAGCCCCAAGTTCCAGATGAACCGAAGAAAGTTCCTGACCTCCGCCAGCCTGGGGCTGTCGGGCATCGCGCTGTCGGGCTGCGACGCCTTCGACAGTGGCCTTGGCATCGGCGGCGGCCTGCGCAGCTTCCTCGAAAACGCCAATGGCCTGACCTGGCGTGCGCAGCGCCTGCTTGCCGGCCGCGACGCGCTGGCGCCGGAATTCACCGAGGCCGATATCCGCCAACCGCAGCGGCCGAACGGCGTCACCGCGCCCGACGACGACACCTACAAGGGTCTGCTCGCCAACAATTTCGCCGATTGGCGCCTGGAGGTGGCCGGCCTCGTCGAAAAACCGCTGTCGCTCACCCGCGAGCAATTGCAGAACATGCCGAGCCGCACCCAGATCACGCGCCACGACTGCGTCGAAGGCTGGAGCTGCATCGCCAAATGGACCGGCACGCCATTGTCGCTGGTGCTCGACCAGGCCGTGGTGAAGCCTGAGGCGCGCTACGTCATGTTCCATTGCCTCGACACGATCGAGCAAAGCCTGTCGGGCGACATCAAATATTACGGCACCATCGACCTGATCGACGCCCGCCACCCGCAGACCATCCTGGCCTATGGCCTCAATGGCAAGCCGCTGCCGGTCGAGAACGGCGCGCCGCTGCGCGTCCGCGTCGAGCGCCAGCTCGGCTACAAGATGCCGAAATACATTCACAAGATCGAGCTGGTCGACAGCTTCGCCAATATCGGCGGCGGCCGCGGCGGCTATTGGGAAGACAATGGCTACGACTGGTATGGCGGCATTTGATGACCCCTCGCCTGCTGGCCGAGCATGATCTGGCGCCGACCGAACTCGATGCCATCGAGGAGCGCTTGAACGGTGGCAACCGGCGCCTTGTCGGCCGCGACGATGACCGGAACCTGATCTTTGCGTTGCGAGACGAAAATGGATGCGCCGTCGGCGTCGCCGCCGGTTATTCCTGGGCGGGGATCGCCGAGCTCGAGCTGATGTGGGTCGAGGAAACCTGCCGAGGTGTCGGCCATGGCAGGAAGCTGCTCGATGCTTTTGTCTCCGAGGCCGCCGCTCGCGGCGCGCGGCGCGTGTGGGTCACGACGCACGACTTCCAGGCGCCGGGCCTCTACGAAAAGGCCGGCTTCGAGCGTATGGCCGAATTCATCGGGTGGCCCGAAGGCCATTCCAACATCGTCCTTTGCATGACAATGGGTCCCCGATAGGCAACGGCCGGACGCGTCTGGAGTTCAGCACGCAGACCTTGGCGACGCGATCATTCGTCCGGATCGTCCACCATGCAGCCGACACCGTGGCATCCCTGATAGTTGCCGTGGGTATCGAAATTGGGATTGCCGTCCCTGTCGAATTGCGGCGTCGGGTCGATCCATTGATCGTCGCGCCGCGGCTGGGGCCTCGGATAGTAATTGTCCGAATGGTGGCCGTGGCGGTTGTTGTTGTCGAGGATCGCGCCGACAATGCCCCCGACGATGATCGCCGCCGCCGCGTCGCCGGGGACGGCCTGCGGCCGGACCCGGCGACCACGAATTCGGCCGAACAGCCCTTGTCGACCCAGATGCCGCCGCCGTCGTAGCCCCAGCTGCTGCCGTACTGGCAGCGCGACTTCGACAGCCGATTGGTCAGTTGCACGCCCCCGCGCGTGTCGACCCCGCAATAGGAATAGCGATAATCCGCGCTGGAGCAGACCACGCGTTGAGGGCCTGCGGCCTGCGCCGCGTCGGGCAGCAGCGACAGTTTTGCCGGATTGCCGAAGGCGCTGGCCAGGAACATCATCGAACCGGTAACTGCCATCCGCACCGACATTTGCAAATCTCCGTCAGGGGTCCGCTATCGACAGAATGGCACCTCTGTGTAAATCTGACAACCAGAGGGGCCAGCAGCGAGGTTATATTCATGCGCGCTAAGGTAATCGCGACGATTATACTTGCTCTTTCTGCCTGGCTGACTGTTTTGCCGGCACGCGCCGATGACAGCCTCAAGCGCGTCATCGACCAGAAGACGCTGACGGTCGGTGTGGCAATCAATCCGCCTTGGATCCTCAAAAAGGCCGACGGCAAGTTCGCGGGCTACGACGTCGATCTGACAAACGCGCTCGCCTCGGATCTCGGCGTTGAATTGAAGCTGGTCGAGGTACCATGGAACGACCTGAAGGCGCGGCTGCTCAAGGGCGACTTCGATCTGATCGCGGCCGGTTATGCCAACACGCCGGAGCGTGCCCGCGAGGTGGTGTTCTCCAATCCCACCGGCGCCGCCGACATCCGCATGGTCGCGTCGATAGCCGGCCTCGGCAAACGGCCGGACAAGGCGCTGATGGCGCCTGGCTACAAGATCGCCGTGCTGTCCAATTCCACCGACGAGGCCGCCGCCAAGGAGGCCTTCCCGAAGGCGGACATCTTGTCCTTCGACAACACGACCGCCGTCTTTGCCGCTCTCATCGGCGGCGACGCGCAGGCCATGGTGGCCACGTCGCCGACGCCGCAGATGGCGGCCAGGCTCTATGACGCGAAATTCAAGCTGGTGGGCGGCCCGTTGCTGCGCACGCCGGAAGCCTTCGCCTTGCGCCCCGACGACGTCCGCCTCGTCCAATACGTCGACAACTGGATCAGCGCGCGCACCGCCGATGGCACCATCACGGGTGTTCGCCGCTACTGGTTCGGCGGCTTCAAATGGATGTCGCGTTTCGACACCGGCGCCAAGCCGGAACAGGCAAAGCCGAAGCAATAACCTCAAGCCACCTTGTCAAGCAGCGGCTTCAGCGCCGGATGGATTTCCGGCTACGCGTGCTTGATCAATGTCAGCAGCGCGCGTTCGTTGTCGCGCAGCGGACGTAGGCCGTCGCCAACCCGCTCGGCCAGCCACCTGGCCTCGCCTGCGTCGATCGTCTCGGCGCGTCGAGCGAGCGCCTCGGCCGCACGGTTCCTGGCGTCCTTTGCGCGTCCAAGAGGACACGCGGCGCTGTAGTGCGTCGTTTCATATCGGAAGTATCTTGAGAAACCGGCAAACGGCGTGGTTAGCGAAGGCTTGTCGACAGTCCCCCTGTGGCAAAGTTTCCGGTTCCGATTGCTGCAATTGCGGCATCGAGCCGCTTGCCGAAGACCTCGGTCATCGAGCTTGAATAGGTTGCGGTCAAATGATCCTTGTCACGCCATACATAGACGTTGCCGATGACCGCAGGACAGTGTTCGTTAGGGCAGATAAAGTCGTTGAAATCGATCAACCCCACCGGTCGTCCATAGGCCTGGTGCGCGGCGATCAGCGGATCGGGCCGGGCAATCGACTTGTAGGGGATGGAACAGTCCGGGCAATTCTCAGGCTTCACCCCCCAGGAAGGTGTGTCGGCGATCACGATTACCTTTGCGCCCAACGCCTCGAGCCTGCGCCACAATTGTATCAGAGTGGCGGGGACCGGTACCTGCGCCTCGCCTTCCTTGAAATATGGCAGCAGATCGAGCCTCTGCCCCAAGATGATGAGATCCGGCTTCTCCTGCTGGATAATCTCCAGCATGCGCTGCCCCCAGTTCAGACAATTCGTATAGGGGCGATCGTTCAACGCCAGCATGGCTGGGAATAGGGGGCAGGCGTACTTGGTAAAGCTGGAGGCATTCCAGCCGCGGTCCGCAGCCACTCCTTCAAACGCCGGCACCCATTGTTCGGCATGCGAATCACCGATCAGAAAGACTTTGAAGTGGCCGTTTGGGTCGCCGAACCGGCAACGGAGGGGTTCGGCGCCATCGAGGGTGACACGGCATGCTTCGGTGGGCGGAAGGTCCTGCTTGATTGTCGCAAGGGGCGGCGCAAAGGCCGTCACGACAGGCACGGGCTCGTTGGCAAACAACGATCTGGCGCCTGGATAGTCGTTGGGATGGCTGGCGATGAATGCGCGCTCCCTCGCTAGGCCGGCGTGTTGGGCAAAAAGCGCGACCAGTGGGACGAGCGAGAAAACGACCAGGGCGGCGGCCAGCTCGCCTAGCCTGCGGCGCACGGAATGTGATGACCGCGGCGAACGGAAACGGTCCTCGACATGAACTTTCGAAATCGCAGCCAGGCCAACACTTGCGAGCAAAATGGCTGTGCCGGCCAGCGGACCTACCGTCTCGCCCGTTCGCTGGGAGACATATACGACAATGGGCCAATGCCAGAGATAGAGCGAATAGGAGATATCGCCGACGAACTGAAACGGGCGACTTTTCAGCAAGGCAAAAACACTCAGCGGTGAGCTGCTCCGTCCCGACAGGATCACCAATATGGTTGCCAAGGTCGGCAGCAGCGCGGCATAGCCGGGAAAAGGCGTCTTGCTGGAGAACAGAAAGCCAGCCGCGAGAATGCCCGCGATGCCGAGAACGCCCAGGATGCGCCGCTTCGCGTTGCCGATCGCCGGAAACTCGAGCGCCGCGAAGCCGCCGAGGGCGAGTTCCCAAATACGGGTAAATGTGACGAAATACGCTGGGGCCGGGTCGACAGCGGTCAGCCACATCGAGGCAGCCAGCGAGGCAATGATGACGGTTCCGAAGAGCGCGAGGAGCATCGCTCGCCAGGACAGTTTGAATAAGCGTGACGCCGACAGTCCGGCCATGATCAGTCCTGGCCAGACGACATAGAACTGTTCCTCGATGGACAGCGACCAATAGTGCTGCACGGGGCTCGGCGCGCTATCCCTGGCCAGATAGTCGACAGACTTCGCAGCCAGACGCCAGTTTTCCAACTGAACGGCGCTGAGTGCCATTTCGGCCATGCCGTCGACCCACTGTGATGCGGGAAGGCACAGCGGCGTCAGCGCGCCGACAACCAGAAGCACCAGCATCGCCGTTGGCAGAAGCCGTCGCGCCCGCCTCAAATAGAAGGCTGGGATGTTTATTTTCCCGGTTGCCTCCGCCTCGCGCACCAGAACGCCGGTGATGAGATATCCGGAAATGACGAAAAACACGTCGACGCCGACATAGCCGCCCGGGATCAGGAATGGCCAGACATGGAACACCGCCACCATGCAGACTGCGATTGCCCGCAGCCCCTGTATCTCCGGGCGGAATTGTGACGTGCTCAACTACTTTGGTACCGATTGCCGACAGGCCGCCTTTAAAGGTCCTCTTCCGGAAATACCAGCTCCTAGAAACCGGGCCGCCGCTTCCGTCTTGGAGCTTGGCAAACCGCGCGGTTGTCGAAGACTTGTCGGCCGATGCATGTCGCCCAAAGGTGTACAGCGGTTTTGGGAGGACGACATGCATCAAACAAATATCGAAGCGGGTCGCCTCAGCGCTTTAGATGTCGCTGGGAGGTGACAAGGTGTCGCCGACGGGCTATGGATGGCGCGTCGGGGACTCAGGCGACTGAGTCCTACCTGTTTGCGGGAGAGAACAGCGAAAGCTGTCGCCGAAGGGGAAATCGCCCGAAATCTCTCAGGCAAAAGAACCGTGGACGGGAAAGACAACTCTGGAAAGTCGGGATTCGTCCCGCGCCGAAGGTGTAAGCGCTGCCGACAGAGTTCCGGGGCGCGAGTCTCTCAGGCTTCAGACAGAGGGGCACGGACTGGACCGCCAATGGCGGTCGATTGCGTGCGACTCTGGAGAAGACATGACAGGCGAAGGCACCAAACACCTACCCCTCGAGGATTTGCATAACGCCGCGGGCGCGCGCTTCGGCGCGTTCGCCGGCTGGTCGATGCCGCTGACTTACCCAGCGGGCGTGATGAAGGAACACCTCCACACGCGCGAGCATGCCGGCCTGTTCGACATCTCGCACATGAAGCTGTTCGAGGTCAGCGGTCCGGGCGCCGCCTCACTTCTCGATCGCGCCTGCCCGCTCGAAGCCGGCGCGCTGGAAATCTCCCAGTCCAAATACACCTTCTTCCTCAATGAGGCGGCCGGCATCATCGACGACCTGATCGTCACCAGGCTGAGCGACCAGCGTTTCATGGTGGTCGCCAATGCCGGCAACGCGGTCGAGGATGAAAAGCACCTCCGCGCGCTGGCGGCCGATTTCGACGCCAAGGTCCAGCCGCTCGACCGCGTCTTCCTGGCCATCCAGGGCCCGGACGCCTGGGCGGCCCTTTCGCGAGCCGGCATTGAAACCGGCTCCTTGCTGTTCATGCACGGTGTCGAGCCCCGGCAAAACTGGTTCATGAGCCGCTCCGGCTACACCGGCGAGGACGGCTTCGAGATCGGGCTGCCGGAAGCGGATGCCCGCGATCTCGTCGCGAAGCTGCTGCAGGACGAGCGCGTGCAATGGATCGGCCTTGCCGCCCGCGACAGCCTTAGGCTCGAAGCCGGGCTCTGCCTGCACGGCCAGGATCTGACACCCGATATCGACCCGGCGAGCGCCGGCTTGATGTGGGCAATCCCCAAGGAGGTCCGCGCCTCCGGTCATTTCATCGGCGCCGACGCGCTGCGCTCGATCCTCGAGCGCGGCCCGTCGCAGAAGCGCGTCGGCCTGAAGCCCGATGGTCGCCAGCCGGTGCGCGCGGCAGCGGCGCTGGTCGACGCCGAGGGCAATCCGACCGGCCACGTCACCTCGGGCGGCTTCGGCCCCTCGACGGGCCACCCGGTCGCCATGGGCTATGTCGACACCGCGATGGCCAGGCCCGGCACCAGATTGTTCGCCGATGTCCGTGGCACGAAAATTCCGGTCGACGTCACTTCGCTCCCCTTCACGCCACACTGCTACCGCAAAGGATGAATTCCCGATGGCAAACACCTATTTCACTGAAGACCATGAATGGCTGCGCGTCGAGGGCGGCGTCGCCACAGTCGGCATCACCGACTACGCGCAGGAGCAGCTCGGCGATCTCGTCTTCGTCGAACTGCCGGAAATCGGCCGCAAGCTCGCCAAGGGCGACACTGCGGTGGTCGTCGAATCCGTCAAGGCGGCCTCGGATGTCTACGCGCCGGTCGACGGCGAGATCATCGAAGCCAACACCTCGCTGTCGTCCGATCCTTCATTGGTCAACTCGGCGGCGACCGGCGACGGCTGGCTCTGGAAGATGAAGCTATCGAACGAAAGCCAGCTCGCCAGCCTCATGGATGAGGCCGCCTACAAAGCCCATATCGGCTGATAGCAGGATTTTGGACATGACCGCAGCACCTGTTCCTTTCTCGGCCCGCCACATCGGCCCCAGCGTCAACGATGTCAGGGCCATGCTTGCCACCATCGGCGTGCCGTCCGTCGAGACGCTGATAAGCCAGGCCGTCCCGAGATCGATACGCCTCGATCAGCCGCTCAATCTGCCTCCCGCGGCCAGCGAAGCCGAAGCGCTGGCCGAATTGTCGGCGATCATGGCGAAGAACACGGTGCTCAAGAGCTTCATCGGCGCCGGCTATCACGGCGTCTTTGTGCCGCCGGTCATCCAGCGCAACATGTTCGAGAACCCGGCCTGGTATACGGCCTACACGCCCTACCAGGCCGAGATCAGCCAGGGCCGGCTGGAGATGCTGTTCAATTTCCAGACCCTGGTCACCGAGCTGACCGGCCTGCCGGTGGCATCGGCATCATTGCTCGATGAAGCCACCGCTGTCGCCGAAGCGGTCGGCATCGCGCTGCGCCATCACCGCGACAAGCGCACCAAGGTGGCGCTCGCCGGCGCGCCGCATCCGCAGACGCTCGATGTCGTGCGCACGCGCGCCGAGCCCCTCGGCACCGAGGTCGACGGCGAGACGATCGACGACAACACCGCGGCCCTGCTCGTCTCCTGGCCGGACACATTTGGTGTCTATGGCGACCACAAGGCGGCGATCGAGAGGGCCCGCGCCGTCGGCGCGCTGGTCGTCTTCATCGCCGACCCGCTTGCGCTCACGCTGACCGACTCTCCGGCGAAGCTCGGCGCCGACATCGCCGTCGGTTCGATGCAGCGCTTCGGCGTGCCGATGGGCTTTGGCGGCCCGCATGCCGCCTATTGCGCCGTCTCCGACAGATTGACCCGGCTGATGCCCGGCCGTCTCGTCGGTCAGTCGACCGACACCAAGGGCCGCCCGGGCTATCGCCTGGCGCTGCAGACGCGCGAACAGCACATCCGCCGCGACAAGGCCACCTCGAACATCTGCACCGCGCAGGCGCTGCTTGCCAACATGGCGACTGCCTATGCGATCTGGCACGGCCCCGCCGGCCTGCAGGCTATCGCCGAGCGCGTCCACACCCTTGCCAACCGCCTCGCGGCGGGGCTGAAGGCAGCAGGCGTAGCAGTCCTCGGCGCGCATCGCTTCGACACGGTGACGGTCGAGGTGAAGGGCAAGGCAAGCTCGATTGCCGCCGCCGCTGAAAAGATCGGCAGGCTGCTGCGCGTCATCGATGCCGACCGCGTCGGCATCGCCTTCGACGAAACCTCGACGGAAGCCGACCTGGAGGCGATCGCGGCGCTGTTCGGCGCCAAGCCCGGCACGGTGGAAGCCGGCTCCATGCCCGGCAAGCCGCGCGGCAAGGAGTTCCTGACGCAGCCGGTCTTCCATGAGAACCATTCCGAGACCGACATGATGCGCTTCCTGCGCCGGCTGGCCGACAAGGACCTCGCGCTCGACCGCGCCATGATCCCGCTCGGCTCCTGCACGATGAAGCTCAACGCCGCCGCCGAGATGATGCCGGTGAGCTGGACGAGCATCGCCAACCTGCACCCCTTCGCGCCAGCCGGCCATTCGGCGGGCTACCGCGCCATGGCCGGCGACTTGGAAGCCTGGCTGTCGGAGATCACCGGTTTCGACGCGGTCAGTCTGCAGCCCAATGCCGGCAGTCAGGGTGAATATGCCGGCCTGCTCGCCATCCGCGCCTATCACCGCGCGCGCGGCGAGGGCCATCGCACCATCTGCCTGATCCCGTCCTCCGCGCATGGCACCAATCCGGCCAGTGCGGCAATGGCGGGCATGAGCGTCGTCGTCATCCGCTGCACCGACGACGGCAATATCGACATGGACGATCTGAGGACCAAGGCCAACGAGCATTCCAAGAACCTCGCGGCGCTGATGTTCACCTACCCCTCGACGCACGGCGTCTATGAGGAAGGCGCGCGCCATCTCTGCGCTCTCATCCACGAGCACGGCGGC
Organism: Mesorhizobium sp. WSM4906; assembly: GCF_029674625.1. Lineage (NCBI taxonomy): Bacteria > Pseudomonadati > Pseudomonadota > Alphaproteobacteria > Hyphomicrobiales > Phyllobacteriaceae > Mesorhizobium > Mesorhizobium sp. WSM4906. Next base: position 3,894,779 of record NZ_CP121355.1, on the reverse strand, counting down.
CAGGTCTATTTCGACGGCGCCAACCTCAACGCCCTGGTCGGCCTCGCCCGCCCGGGCGACATCGGCGCCGATGTCTGCCACATGAACCTGCACAAGACCTTCTGCATCCCGCATGGCGGCGGCGGCCCGGGCGTCGGCCCGATCGGCGTCAGGGCGCATCTGAAGCCCTACTTGCCGGGCCATGTCACCGAAGGCTCCGCGCACGCCGTGGCGGCCGCGCCCTTCGGCAGTGCCTCGATCCTGCCGATCACCTGGATGTATATCCGCATGATGGGCGGCGCAGGGCTGAAGCAGGCGACCGAGACGGCGATCGTTTCCGCCAACTACGTGGCGACCCGGCTCGCGCCGCATTTCCCGCTCCTTTACAAGGGCCGGAGTGATCGCATCGCCCATGAATGCATCCTCGACACCCGCGTGCTCAAGGACAGCGCCGGCATCAGCGTCGACGACATCGCCAAGCGTCTCATCGATTACGGCTTCCATGCGCCGACCATGTCGTTCCCGGTTGCCGGCACGCTGATGGTCGAGCCGACCGAGTCCGAGCCCAAGCGCGAGCTCGACCGCTTCTGCGAGGCGATGATCGCGATCGCCGGCGAGGCGGCAAAGGTGGCAAAGGGCGAATGGCCCTTGGCCGATAACCCGTTGGTCAACGCTCCTCACACCGCAGCCGAGGCATTGGCAGGCGCATGGACCCATCCATACTCGCGGTTGGAAGCAGCCTATCCGGCGGGCGACGTCGATCTGGCGGCAAAGTACTGGCCGCCGGTATCACGCATCGACAATGTCGCCGGCGACCGCAACCTGGTCTGCTCCTGCCCGCCGCTGACGGAATATCTCGGCGCCGCCGAGTAGTCGTTCAAGCGGTTTTCAGGGCCGGCCCGCTGTCGGGCTGGCCTTCCTTGTGCTGGGCGATCACGCGGTTCCGCCCGGCGCGCTTGGCGGCATAGAGCGCGGCGTCCGCTTCCGCCAGCACTTCGTCCAGGCTCCGGCCGACGGCGGCGCCAAATCCCATGCCGCCGCTGACGCTGCTGCGCAGCGGGCCGCGATGGGTCGGAACGATCTCTGTGCCGAAGGCGACGCCGATCCTGCTTGCCATGTCATGCGCCTTTTCCGGCGTCATGCGCGAGATGACGAGCGCGAATTCCTCGCCGCCCAGCCGGAAGGCGTCGACCCCGGCCCTGCCATATTTCTTGATCACTGCCGCGAAGCGGCAAAGGACCTGATCGCCGACAGGGTGGCCGAAGACGTCGTTGGTCGCCTTGAAATGGTCGAGATCGAACATCGCGATCGCCATGAACGGACCGAAGCTGCGATCGCCGTAAAGCTCGCCGAGCGCCCTGCGGTTCATCAGGCCGGTCAGCGGATCGGTCATCGTCTCGGCCTTGAGCTCGATCTGCGCCTGCAGATGGTGCAGCGAAAGCGCCAGCGCGCCGAGGCCGGTCATGCAGGCGACCGCCACGACGGAGTTCACCCGCTCGGCCCAATTGTCCGGGGCGGCGCCCAGCACCCATTGCCCGTGGACGAGCAGCACCAGGCCGCACAGCGCGAAAGATACCCCACAGGCGCCGCTCAGGAACGAAACGACGAGCAGGATCCGGCGGTCGTGATCGCCCTTCATCCAGAACATCGTTCCGATCGCCGCGAGCAGCACCGTCACCGCCGTGTAGGTGATCTGGAAGCCGATGCCGTCGAAACCGAGATAGGTGAAAGCGGCGCAGGCGGCCATGGCTGCAAGCGTCGGCAGAACCGCGCGGCGGTAGTTGCGAAAGCCGAGATACTGCATCGCCGACAGGCAGATGGCCAGAAAGCCCAGGCTGAGCAGGGCGAGCACGATGTGGCAGAGCCACGGATTGGCATCCTTGGTATAGCGCCAGAACAGGACGACATGGGCAACGAGCACGAGCATGCCGCAAGCGACCGTGGGAATGAAACGCGCGCTGGGCGCGGTGAACCAGATCGCGAACAAGGTGATGCTGAGGCAAGTGCCCGACAGCGCCGCCGCGAGCAGGAGCGAGCTGAAATCCAACATCTCTGAAGATCTGCCTTGGGGAGTCTCGTTGCTTCCTCAATGTAGGTTGTAGACGCCCGGCGCAAACCGTTTTCAGCTGGCGCCCGCCGCTACGTCGGTAAAGGGTTTACAAAGCGTCGACGTGCCGCCTGAAATGCCGGCGCGGATCCGCGACGGCAAGGAGCGTGGAAGCGGATCAGCTCTTGTCGAGCAGCGCAAGGTTGGCATTGACGACGGTCTGGTCGGCGAGGCCGGCCTTCGCTTCGAGCAGCAGCGCCCTTGCCTTCTTCTTGTTGCCGCGCAGCAGCTGCGAGTAGCCCATATTGTTGACGATCTGCGGCTTGCGTCCGGCGACCCTGAGCAATTGGGCATAGGCGCGGTCGGCGAAGTCGAAGCGGCCGAGCTCGTCATAGGACGCGGCGAGCCCCATCCAGGCTTCGGCATTGTCGGCCTTGAGCTCCACCGCCTTGCGGAAATGCTGCTCGGCAAGGCCGAAATTCGCCTCGCGGAACTGCGCCTTGCCCTCCACCAGGTCGGTTGCGCTGACGTCCTTGGCCGTCGGCTGGATCGCGGTGGTCTTGGTGGTGTCGACGTTGCTGTTCGTCGTGCAGCCGGTGATCATCAAGACGGCTGCCAACGCCGCTGCTGCCCTGGAAAGTCCGTGACGCATGCCCCTGCCCCATCGCCCGATTTGCCGGGTCGTTCTTCAGCAAGGACCATAGAGCACAGCGATTAAGCTTCGGTGCCGAAAAGCCCCTAAATTTCAGTTGCGTGCAAAGGATGCGTTAACCAATACGCGGAGCTTGAGGCATGTTGAGATTCAGGTCAGGCCGAGCCGAAAGTGGTGGTTTTCGAGAACCGGAGCGGAGCGTACTTTTGGGTACGTGAGCACCGGAAGCGCAGAAAACTGCCGCCTGCAGGCCGGCATCATCTGAATATCAACATGCCTCAGTGCGCCGTCAGCTTCACGACAATGGGAATGATGGCGACCATCAGCACCACCGGCAGGATGCACACCGTCACCGGCACCGACATCTTGGCCGGCAGGGCATGCGCCTTCTCCTCGGCAAGCGACATGCGCTTGTGGCGCATCTCGTCGGAAAAGACGCGCAGCGCGCCCGACAGGCTGGTGCCGAGTTCCTTGGACTGCTGCAACAGCGTCGCGAAGGAACGGACCTCATCAAGGCTCAATCGGTCCGCGAGCGCCTTCAACGCATCGTCGAGGCTGCGGCCGGCCCTGAGCTCCAGCGACACCAGCTGCAGGTTCTGGCTGAGCGACGGATAGGTCTTTGCCAGTTCCTTCGAGACGCGCTCGATGCCGGCCTCCATGCTCATGCCGGCGTCGGAGCAGACGATCATCAGATCCATGAAGTCGGGAAAGCCGTTGCGGTATTCGCGCATCTTTTCCCGCACCTTCTGCGTCAGGACCAGGCCCGGCAGGAAATAGCCTGCCGCACCCGACAGGATGATGAAGGTCCAGCGGCTGGTCATGGTCGACTCGGCGCTGGCCGCCCAATGGTTGACCAGGAATGCGCCAAGCGCGACGCCGACCAGAGCGGCAAAGCGGATCAGGAAGAACATGCCGACGGCGCGCGGCTCCATGTAGCCGGCCTGGATGAGCTTCATGCGCAACCGCGCGACGTTCTCCGGGTCGCTCTTGGCGTAGAATTCCTGCGCCCGCCTCACCGCCTTCTCGCGCACGGCGTTTGCGTTCTTCCTGGGTGCCGCCGGCTCCGCCTGCTCGATCGGCTGGACCACCTCGACCTTCAGCCGGCGCTTGACCTCGTTGCGATCGCCCTTGGCGACGACCAGCGGCCAGGCCATCGCGCCGCCACCCAGCACCAGCAGCAGCACCGCCACCGGCATCAGCGATGTCGGCGCGAGCGAGGCGAGGAAGCGGATGATGTCCTCCATCTCAGAACCTGAAATTCGACATCTTGAACATGATGGCGTTGCCGAGCAGCAGCCACAGGATGGAGCCGCCCAGCATGTACCAGGTCTTCGGTATCCCCCACACTTCCCGGTAGAATTGCGGCATGAGCGCCATGATGGCGGTGAACAGAAGCACCGGCACGGCGGTCAGGATATAGGCCGACATGCGGCCCTCGGTCGAAATCGCGCGCACCTTGCGCCGCAGCTTGCCGCGCTCGCGGATCGTCGCCGACAGCCCGTCCAGGATCTCGCGCAGATTGCCGCCGGAACTGCTTTGGATCGACACGGCGGTGACGAACAGCGGCAGGTCTTCGTGGCCGACCCGCTCGAAAAGGTTGTTGAGCGCCGAGACCAGATCGGAGCCGTAGGTCACCTCGTCGGCCACGACGCCGAACTCGGTGCCGATCGGATCGGCCATCTCACGCGCCACCATCGCGATCGCCACCGGCACCGGGTGGCCGGCCTTGAGGCCGCGCGTGATCAGCTCCAGCGCTTCCGGCAGTTGCAGGCCGAAGCGCTTATGCCGGCGCTTGCGCAGAAAGCGCAACGCCATCACCGGCAGGATCGGCAGCAGCACGACGAACAGGACCAGCCCGAAAAGCAAGGGCAGGCCGTACCACATGGCGAAAAGGGCCAGCGCGAAAGCCGCCCCAGACGTGATCATGAGGAATTTGGGCAACGGCGTGATCATGCCGGACTGCGTGCGCAAGGCGCGGAAGCGATCGAGGGAAAACAGGGACGCGCCGCCCTCGACGCCGCGCTCCTTGCGCAACTGGATCAGCACCTGCTCCTGGCTGATCTTGTTCTCCGCCAGCTTCATGCGGCGGTTGATCGCCGTGCGCTTGTCGCTGCGGCCGGCATAGAGCAGGTAGCAGCCTTCGGCGACCATGATGCCGGTGAGCGCAGCAGCGGCGTAGACGGCGTAGATCGGACCGAACCCCTCGAGCACCGGCTACTCCTGCGGCCGGCCGGGTTCGAAATACTTGCCCGGAAATTCTATGCCCATGTTGCGCAGGTCCTCGAGGAAGCGCGGACGGATGCCCGTCGCCTCGAAGTGACCGACGATCTTGCCGTCGGCCTCCATGCCGGTGCGCACGAAGCGGAAGATCTCCTGCATCTGGATGACGTCGCCTTCCATGCCCGTCACCTCGGCGACGCTGGTCACCTTGCGCTTGCCGTCGGACAGGCGCGTCAGCTGCACGATGATGTCGAGGGCGCTGGCGATCTGGCTGCGGATCGACTGCACCGTCATCGGCATGCCGGTCATGCCGAGCATCTGCTCAAGGCGGGAGATGGCGTCGCGCGGCGTGTTGGCGTGGATGGTCGCCATCGAACCTTCATGGCCGGTGTTCATCGCCTGCAGCATGTCGAAGGCCTCCTCGCCGCGGCACTCGCCGAGGATGACGCGGTCGGGCCGCATGCGCAGCGCGTTCTTGACCAGGTCGCGCTGCTTCAGCTCGCCATGACCCTCGATGTTCGCGGGCCGCGTTTCCATGCGCGCGACATGCGGTTGCTGCAGCTGCAGCTCGGCCGCGTCCTCGATGGTGATCAACCGCTCGTCCTCGGGAATGAAGGCCGACAATGCGTTGAGCATCGTCGTCTTGCCGGTACCTGTACCGCCGGAGATGATCGTGGTCTTGCGCGCATGCACGGCCGCCGCCAGCACCTCGGCCATGTTCTGGGTGATGGCGCCGAACTCGACCAGCTTGTGCAGGCCGAGCTTGTTCTTGGAGAATTTGCGGATCGACACCAGCGGCCCGTCGACGCCGACCGGCCGGATGGCGGCGTTGAAACGCGAGCCGTCGAGCATGCGGGCGTCGACCATCGGCTGCGATTCATCGACCCGGCGTCCGACTGCAGCGACGATTTTGTTAATGATCCTAAGTAGATGCGCTTCGTCCTTGAACGGGATGTGAACCTGCTGCAGCTTGCCGCGTTTTTCGACGAAGCAGTTCTGGTGACCGTTGATAAGGATGTCGTTGATCTCGGGGTCCTTGAGCAGCGGCTCCAGCGGGCCGAGGCCGACCATCTCGTCGACGATGTCGTCGACCAGGGCGTCGAGCTCGGCAGTGTTGATCGCCATCCGCTCCTCGCGCGTCTTTTCCGAGACGAACTCATGCACCTGACGGCGCATTTCATCCTTGGGCAGCCGCTCCAGCGCGACGAGGTTGATCTCCTCGAGCAGCATGCGGTGGATGCGCACGCGCGCGTCAAGCACCTTGTTGGCGCTTTTTGCCGGTGCCGCATCCGGCTTCGGCGGAGCCGGCTTGCGGGTCGTCGGAATGACCACGGCATGGTGCGCAACGGGCGCGGGTTCGGGCGGGCGCAGCGGACGGACGTCGCGATTCTGCAGGTTGGAGAAGCGGCTGCTCATCCTGCTCTCCTCTTCAAGAGGCCCTTGCCGAGGCCGAACAGCGACTTCGATTTTGCCGTCGTCGTCACCGCCTCCTCAGGCAGGATGATCTTCTTCAGGTCGTTGACGACATTGGCGTTGGGGTCGATGTCGTGCAGCGGCACGCCCCGGTCGACTGCCTCGCGCACCAGCCGGTAGTTGTTGGAGATGCCGCCGACGAAATGTTCGCCGAGAATGTCCTGGACATCGGCCTGCTTGATGCCGCTGTCGAACATCTTCTGCTCGAAGCGGTTGACGATGACGTTGGGCCTCACTTCCTTGCCGGCAGTCTCGTAGATGGCCTGGATGAGACGCTGCGTGTGGCGCAGGCAAGGCACCGTCATCTCGGCCACGATATAGAGCTTGTTGGAGCCGAGCAGCACCGTCTCGGTCCATGGGAACCAGGTGCGCGGCATGTCGATGACGACATTGTCGAAATAGGCCGAGACGAGGTCGAGCATGCGCACCACGACATCGGTCTTGAACGAACGCATTTCCGAGGGACGCGTCGGCGCGGCCAGCACGCAGAGCCCGCTCGCATGCTTTGAGAGCATGACATCAAGCAGCTGCCGGTCGAGGCGTTCGGGCTGGTTCTCGATTTCGGTGATGTCGAAGCGCGGCTCGAGATCGAGATATTCGGCACAGGCGCCCTGCTGGAAATTGAGGTCGACCACGCAGGTAGAGGCGCCGCGCGTCACCGAATGATGCAGCTGGAAGGCGGTCTGGAGCGCAAGCGTGGTGGTGCCGACGCCGCCGGCGGCCGGCATGAAGGTGTAGATCTGAGACTCGGTGTTTTCCTCGCGCCCCGGCCCCTGCAGCGCGCGGATGACGGAACGCACCAGGTCTGCGGTGGTGATCGGCTTGACCAGGAAGTCGGCGACCTTGAGCTGCACCAGGATGCGCACCGCCGCCGCATTGAATTCCTGGGTGACGACGACCACCGGAACCCGGCCTTCGAGCCGGCGCATGATGCGCTGCAGCGACTCGATCTCCTCGAGCTTGGCTGCATCCATGTCGACGATGACGGCACCGAACTCGGCTTCCTGGACTTCACCGCGAAGCTCGTTGACGCTTCTCTCGACTGTCAAAAGCTCGATGACCTCGGAGGCTGCGAAAGCCGTCCGCGTGTCCTGCGAGAACGCCCTGTCGGTTGAAACGAGCAGGATCTTCTTTGTCTTGGTGCCGGATGCCATGATCGCCAGCCAATCAGTTTGATGTCGTCGATGCCGATGTCGTCGATGCCGACTCCGAACCGGCTTTCGCGCCGGCGGCGCCGGCCGTGGGGCTCGTGCTTTGGGCCGGCACCAGAAGCCTGGTGTTCTGGACGCCGTACTGCCAGGGGTCGACCATCTGCATGACCGTGTTCGACGCCTGGGCGTTGCCGGCAGCCGTCGTCACGCCTTCGCTGCGCACGTAGTCGTCGCTGGTGCAGCCTGCGAAGGCACCGGCAAGCAGCAGAGCGATACAGGGAGCCAGACGCATGAGCTCAGTCCTTCGGCAGATCGAGAAAGTGGCCGGAGGTCGTGGCGGCCGCCGGACGGGCCACACTGCCGTCGGCCAACGCCACCGGGCGCTTGGGCGCCGAGGCGCTCACTTCCTCGTTGTTGTTCAGGAAGTAGTCGACATTGCTTGGCGGCTGCGTTCCGTCGGTCGGCTCGACCATCTTCTTCGACGGGTCGACCGGCTTGACCAGATAAGGTGTGACGATGATCACGAGGTCGGTCTCGCGCCGCTGATAGGACTTCGAGGAGAACAGCGAGCCCAGCACCGGCAGCTTGCCGAGCCCCGGCAGACGCGAGGTCGTGATGTCGTTCTGCGACTGCAAAAGGCCGGCGATCATGAAGCTCTGGCCGTTCTTCAGGTCGACCGACGTCTTGGCGCGACGCACGATGAAAGCCGGAATGGAAATGCCGTTGCTGACCTGGATGGAGGCAGAAGTGTCGATCGAGGACACTTCAGGCGCGATATCCAGGCTGACCAGCCCATCCTTGAGCACGGTCGGCGTGAAATCCAGGCCGACGCCGTATTTCTTATAGGTGACGCTGATCTTGCCGTTGTCCTCGGAGACCGGGATCGGAAACTCGCCGCCGGCGAGGAAGCTTGCCGTCTGGCCCGAGCGGGCGATCAGGTTCGGCTCGGCCAGCCGCCGGGCCAGACCGCGCTCTTCGAGCGCCTTGATGGCGATATCGATCGAAACGCCGTTGGAGAGCAACCGGCCGATGATCTCGCCGGTGCCGGCCGTCGGCACGGTGCCGGGATCAAGGATGACGTCACGGCCGCCCATGCCGAAGGCAAAGTTGGCCCCGTATTTGGCGCCGAGATCTTGTCCCGCCTGGCGGTTGATCTCGACGAATCGGACATTGAGCTGAACCTGCTGCGAGGACGAGATGTTGACCGAGTTGATCACTTCCTCGTTGCCCGAGAAGCGCGACGCGATCTTGCTCGCCTTCTCGGCCGCGACCGCGTCGTCGGCCTCACCCGACAGCACCACGCGGCCGTTGGCCGAACCGACCCTGATCTTGGCATCCGGCACGCTGGCGCGGATGGTGCTTGCGAGCTGGTCGGTATCCAGCGTCACCTCGACGTCGATGGTGCCGACGAGCTGCTTGTTCTGGTCGAACAGCGCGATGCCGGTGGTGCCGAGATTGTTGCCCAGCACATAGAAGGACTTGTCGGTCAGCGGGTTGACGTTGGCGATCTCCGGATCGCCGATGACGATCTGGTAGAAGGCGGCGCTCGTCATGATCGTCTTGGGCTTGCCCTTGGCGACCTTGATCGAGGCATTCTTGGTCGCCGAGACGTAGACGACATCGTTGTTTGCCCGGGCCGGCGCCCCGAAGGCAAGCGTTCCCGCGGCTGCCAGGAAGGCGCCCGCAGCCATCGCGCGCAGAAGGCGCAGCCCTCTGGTTGTCCGTTCTTTGTTCAACACAGGCATTGTCCCGTCCCCGGCCGGTCCCCACCGGCTATTGTTCTTGTTCCTTGGAAGGAACGACGTCTCCCTCGGCTTGCTTGGAAAGAACCTTGTATTCCTCGACCTTCTCGCCGCGCGACACGATCACCGTCTTGAATTTTGGCCCTTCCGGCTCCTTCGCCACCGCATTGACCAGCGAGGCGGCGCTCGCCTCCGCGCGCGCGGCAACCGAGCCGCCGAAGGAAGAGATGGTGGTGAGCCCATTGCTGCTGGCGCTGGCGTCGGCGGCGGACCGCAAGGACAGCGACAAGGTGCCGACGGTGCGGGCAAGCGCGACCTTCTGTGCCCCTTCGTTCGTCACCTCGAGGGTCACGGAATTGGCGACCTGCGGCTCGGTCTTGCGCTCGTCGGCACCCTGGCCGACCGAAAGCACCCTGGCATCGGAAACGACGATTTCGGACGTGACCGTCGAGCCGGCCGCCCCTTGGGCGTTCTTGGCCACTTCCTGGATTTCGCCGGCATCGCGCGTCAGCACGACGTCGACCCGGTCGCCCGGCGTGATGAAGCCGCCGACGCCGGCGATCTCATCGATGCGGATGGTGACGGCCCGCATGCCTGGCGACAGCATGTTGGAAAGCGTCGCGCGGCCGTTCGGCCCCGACAGCTTGGCGAGCAGCACCGGCTCGTTGACCTCGATCGGCGACAGCACCACCCGGCTGCCTTCGGCAAGCAGCTTGTCGATGGTCGGGAAGGCGCCTTGCGGCAAGGAATCCTGCGGCCACGGGATTTCGGTGAGTTGCGACCGATCGAGCTCGGTGCCGTAACGAAGCGGCGCGCTCGCCACGACTATGGTCTTGAACTCGACCTTGGGCTCTTGCGGCGCCGCGATCGACGCCACCTTCTGCTCGGATTGGGCTTTCGCCTGGCTTTTGACCCAGAAATCCGCGGCAAAGATCGAGATCGCGCCGAAAACGGCGGCGATGCCGATCATGGTTATGGCCCTGCCCCTCACAACGAAACCCCTGACGCCCCGTGGTCTTTTGTCGTTGAGGCTCACCCTAGGCGTTAATGTTAAAGAATCGGGAATCCAAGGGTATGGAGACCGCCCTATTTCCGGCGGCTTGGTTATCGAATGGTTTTAGAATAAGAGAGACTTTGATCCCTGAACGGAACAGGAACCTCGTTCGCCCGCCAAAAGCGTGGCAGTATCGAGGAGTGATTCGCAGTACCCAACGCTAGGGCCAGCATGGACGACAGAAACGACCTTTTCGGCGACCTGGAAAAGCAGCAGCCACAACCAGTGCGCACGCCATCGCGCGCCGCGGATCCGATCGTACAGGCCGCGAAGCGCTCGACGGCCTCGCGCGACGGAAGCGAGAGCTACAGCGCCGCCGACATCGAGGTGCTGGAGGGGCTGGAACCCGTGCGGCGCCGCCCGGGCATGTATATCGGCGGCACCGACGACAAGGCGATGCATCACCTGTTCGCCGAGGTCATCGACAATTCGATGGACGAGGCGGTCGCCGGCCATGCCACCTTCATCGATGTCGAGCTTTCGGCCGACGGGTTTCTCACCGTCACCGACAATGGCCGCGGCATCCCGGTCGATCCGCATCCGAAATTCAAGAAGCCGGCCCTCGAAGTCATCATGACGACGCTGCATTCGGGCGGCAAGTTCGACTCCAAGGTCTACGAAACCTCCGGCGGTCTGCACGGCGTCGGCGTTTCGGTCGTCAACGCACTGTCCGATCACCTCGAGGTCGAGGTCGCGCGCGGCCGCCAGCTCTATCGTCAGCGCTTCTCGCGCGGCGTCCCGGTAAGCGGTCTGGAGCACCTCGGCGAGGTGCACAACCGCCGCGGCACCAGGACCCGCTTTCATCCCGACGAGCAGATCTTCGGCAAGGGCGCCGCCTTCGAGCCGGCCCGGCTCTACCGCATGACGCGCTCGAAAGCCTATCTGTTCGGCGGCGTCGAGATCCGCTGGACCTGCGATCCGTCGCTGATCAAGGAAAAGGACCAGACCCCGGCCAAGGCCGAGTTCCATTTCCCGGGCGGCCTGAAGGACTATCTCAAGGCTACCCTCGGCGACGAATTCCAGGTAACCCGCGAGGTCTTCGCGGGAAAAAGCGACAAGCAGGGCGGCCACGGCTCGCTCGAATGGGCGGTGACCTGGTTCGGCGGCGACGGCTTCCTCAATTCCTACTGCAACACGATTCCCACCCCCGAAGGCGGAACGCATGAGGCAGGCTTCCGCAATGTGCTGACCCGCGGCCTTCGCGCCTATGCCGATTTGATCGGCAACAAGCGCGCCTCGATCATCACCACCGAGGACGTCATGATATCGGCCGCCGGCATGCTGTCGGTGTTCATCCGCGAGCCGGAATTCGTCGGCCAGACCAAGGACAGGCTGGCCACCATCGAGGCGATGCGCATCGTCGAAACCGCCATCCGCGACCCGTTCGATCATTGGCTGGCCGACAATCCGCAGGAAGCCTCGAAGCTTCTCGAATGGGTGATTGCGCGCGCCGACGAACGCGTGCGCCGGCGCCAGGAAAAGGAAGTGTCGCGCAAGAGCGCGGTGCGCAAGCTGCGCCTGCCGGGCAAGCTGGCCGACTGCACGCAGAACGCCGCAGCGGGGGCCGAGATCTTCATCGTCGAAGGCGACTCGGCCGGTGGCTCGGCCAAGCAGGCGCGCGACCGCGCCAGCCAGGCGGTGCTGCCGCTGCGCGGCAAGATCCTCAACGTCGCCAGCGCCGGCAACGACAAGCTTGCCGCCAACCAGCAGATCTCCGACCTGATCCAGGCGCTCGGCTGCGGCACGCGCTCGAAATATCGCGACGAGGACCTGCGCTACGATCGCGTGATCATCATGACCGATGCCGACGTCGACGGCGCGCACATCGCCTCGCTTTTGATCACCTTCTTCTATCAGGAGATGCCGAACCTGGTCCGTGGCGGCCACCTCTACATGGCCGTGCCGCCGCTCTATTCGATCCGTCAGGGCGGCAAGGTCGCCTATGCCCGTGACGACGCGCACAAGGACGAGTTGCTGCGCACCGAATTCACCGGGCGCGGCAAGGTCGAGATCGGCCGCTTCAAGGGCCTTGGCGAGATGATGGCCTCGCAGCTCAAGGAGACCACCATGGACCCGAGGAAGCGCACGCTGCTCAGGGTCGATGTGATCGATGCCGAGGAGGCGACCAAGGATGCCGTCGACGCGCTGATGGGCACCAAGCCCGAGGCGCGCTTCCGCTTCATCCAGGAACGCGCCGAATTCGCCGAGACCGACGTGCTGGATATCTGAGCACCTGCCGGTCATAACAGGCTCCGATACGGAGACCTGCACGTGACCTGGACGCGGCTGAAAGAGCTTGTCGAGACACCGCTGAGCGGCCTGACGCAGCCGACGCGCTCGGACTGGATCTTCGCACTGCGCACGGTTTCGGCCGGGCTGATCGCGCTGCTTGTCGCCTACGCCCTCAAGCTCGACCATCCGCAATGGGCGATGATGACCGTCTTCATCGTCGCGCAACCGGTGGCCGGAATGGTGCTGGCGAAAGGTTTCTACCGGCTGCTCGGCACGTTGGCCGGCGGCGCTGCGGCGATCGGCATCACGTCGCTGTTCGGCATCAATCCCTGGCTCCTGGTGACGGCACTGGCGCTGTGGATCGGCGTCTGCACGCTCGTCTCCTCGCTGCTGCGCAATCCGGAGGCCTATGGTGCCGCCCTTGCCGGCTACACCGCGATGATCATCAGCCTGCCGGCCTTCGGTCAGCCGCATCTCGTCGTCGATCTCGCCATTGCGCGCTGCGCCGAAATCGTGCTGGGCATCGTCTGCGCCGGCGTCACCAGCCGACTGATCCTGCCGAAGCTGGCGGCGGACGCCATCATCTCGAGGTTGAAGCGCAGCATTCTCGATCTTGCCGACTATGCCTCCGGCGCCTTTTCCGGCGGAGACCCGGCTGGCCTTGCGGCCCTGCAGCGCAAGCTGATCACCGACGCTCAGACGCTTGCCGAGATGCGCACCTATGCGCGTCTGGAGGCGCCAAGTTTCGCCACGCGCGCCCATCCGGTGCGGCGCACGATCGGACAGCTGCTGTGGGCGCTGTCGGCGGCCCGCGCGCTGCACACTCATGCCGCGCCGAAAAACGCGACGCTCCTCCCCGTGCGCAGCGACTTGCAGGCTTTCGTCGGTGAGCTCTCGGCAACGCCAGGCGCACTTGACGACACAGGCCCCTGGATTGCGCGGCTCGACGCGATCGCGACCAAGGCGCGGGAGGCGCCGGCTACGCCGGCCGAACCCGGCGAGGACAGGGTCGGCACCATCACCCGCCTCACCATCGCCGCCGATTTCGCGGAGGCGCTGAAACAGGTGATGCGTGGCCTGGATGCGCTTCGCTCGCCGGTTTCCAGGTCGTCTCGTGAACGACAGCAGCCGGCGCTGGTCGTGCATCGCGACTATCACGCCGCCTGGCGCAACGCCGTGCGCGCCGCACTCGCCACGCTTCTGGTGGCAGCCTTCTGGCTGACGACCAAATGGTCGGAGACCGCAGGCACCGTCATCCTCGTTGCCGTTGTTTCCAGCCTGTTCGCGGCACGGCCCGATCCGGTCCAGTCCGCCTGGGGTTTCTTCAGGGGAACGCTGCTCGCGCTGCCCTTCGCCTTCCTTGTCGGCCAGATCGCTCTCCCGGCACTCCCCGGCTTCGGCTGGTTCGCACTCTTTGTCGTGCCCATCATGGTGCCGGCGGCGCTCGGCATGGCCAATCCGCGCTATGTCGGCGTCGCCACCGCCTTCGCCATCAATTTCTTGGCTTTCCTCAGCCCGCACCAGCTGATGACCTATGATCCCGGCCCGTTCTTCGCCGGGTCGGCGTCGATCCTGGTCGGCATCCTGATCGCCATCGGCGTCTTCATCGTCGTGCTGCCGGCCAACCCCTGGGTCACCGTCGAGCGCATCTCGCAGGCAATGCGCGAGGACCTGGCGCGCCTTTGCCTGCACGAGCGCATTCCCAGGCGTTCGGCCTTCGAAAGCCTGGCCTATGACCGGATCAACCAGTTGATGCCGCAGCTGCAGCAGACAGGCAGGAAGGGCGATCCCATACTGGGCGGCAGCATCGCCGCCGTCACCGTCGGGCTCGAAGTGCTGCGGCTGCGCGGCGCGCAGCTGAATTCCGCGATCCCACACGAGACGGTGGAATCGATCGGCAATTTCCTGAGGGGCCTGGCGCGGGAATTGCTGTTCAGGAGACATGGCGAGCCGCAGACGTCGACCGTCGCCGTGGCGAGGCAATATGCGGCGGGCATCGCCGATCGCAGCGACCGGCCCGAAATGCTGCAGGTCGCGGCCTCGCTGCGCATCATCGCCGCGGCGATGGAGGATTATCCGGATTTCTTCGCGAGAGGTCGAGGCTGACGCCTTAATGCATGTCGCGCAAAAGTGTGCAGCGGTTTTGCGGAAACGACATGCATCAAAACAAAAGCTTAAAGCGCATCGCCTGAATCCGCTTCAGCGCGACGCGCTTTAAGCCGCCGCTATCGCCAGCGCGTGTCCGCGCGCGTTTTCGCGCAGCGCGTCGAGATGGATCGACTTCACCAGCCCTGCCAGATCGCCCTCGGCCGTCTGCCCGCCGAGCTCCTTCAGCATCAGCCAGCTCACTTCCTGAACGCCCGCGACGCGCTTGCCGTTGGCGACCTCGCGCCAGACCTTCAGCGCCCGCAAGATGATGCCGTGCGTGGCGGCGGCGAGGCCGGCGCTGCGGAACAGCGCCTGCAGCGCGACGTCGTGGCCGCCGGCCAGCAGCGCCCTCACCCGCTGTTCGGACTGCTGGGCAAGCGCGACCAGCGCCGAGCCGAAGAAGTCGACCTTGCCATGCGCGATGGTGCGGATGATGAAGCCTGCGGTGAGATCGCCGCGCAGCCTCAGATGCTCGATCAGCGCGGCATGCTCCTCGGCGCGTGTGCCCTCGATCAATGTCACCGAGGCCTTCACGCAGGCATCGCGCATCACGCGATCGGCGCGGGCGGCGCCCATCAGCGCCAAGACCAGAGGCGACCCTTTCAGCGTCTCGCCGAGCTTGACCAAAAGCATGTGCCGGCAATCGGCAGGCAGACGCGCGTCAGCGATCAGCGCCTCGCGCACCAGCGGCACATGGCCGTGGCGTTCGGCCATGCGCCGGAAGCTCAGCGATGCAATGTCGGCGCCACTATTGGCGATGAGCGTTGCGCAGGCTTCCGGCTCGCCGATCTCGGCAATGGCTGCCGCCAACGACATCGAGACGACGGGACGGTTGGCTATCAGCTTCTGGGTGGCCTTCTGGCGGCCGGCGACGCGGTCGATGAGATCGGCGTCGGTAAGCAAAGGCGAACGCGCCAGCACCAGCGCCGCCACTTCAGGTTGGTCGGAAGCGAGTGCTGCGATCACCTGCGGCGGCGCGTGGTGGCTCATCGACAACGCCTCGGCGAGCGACTGCCTAACCTTGGCGGAGACGTCGTCGAGCAGCAGCGTGAGCGCTGCCTCGGCGGCGCAGCGATCCTCGAACGGCAGGTCGGAGTTTATGTAGGCGCGGGCCAGCGCGCTCGCGGCGGCGGCGCGCTCGGAAACCCTTGCCGTATCAATCCATTTTAGAAAATGCGAAACAATCATGCCGACCAGCTACGCCCTCGCCGGAATGTTCCCGGCCCCGTTGTGAACGGTAGTCTGGAAATGGTTTACGAACGGTTCACCATGTTTCTTAACCGGCTTGATGGAGCCGCGACCAACGCCTATCAAGCAGGGACAAGCGGAGGAGATCGACCATGGCCGGGCTTTATTTGGAAGAGTTCGTCGTCGGCCATGTCTTCCGCCACTCGCTGCGCAAGACCGTCACCGAAAGCGACAACATGCTGTTTTCGGTGATGACGCTGAACCCGCAGCCCTTGCATATCGATTTCGACTTCGCGGCGAAGAGCGAATGGGGCAAGCCCTTGGTCAATTCGCTGTTCACGCTCGGCCTGATGATCGGCATTTCGGTGAACGACATCACCATCGGCACAACCGTCGCCAATCTCGGCATGAAGGAAACCGTGTTTCCGCACCCGGTCTTCCATGGCGACACCATCAGAGTCGAGACCACGGTCGTTTCGGTGCGCGAATCCAAGTCGAAGCCGGATCGCGGCATCGTCGAGTTCGAGCACCGCGCCTACAATCAGGACGACGTGCTCGTCGCCAAATGCACGAGGCAGGCGATGATGAAGAAGCAGGCGGCCTGATGCGCTCACTGCTTTTCGCGCCCGGCGATTCCGAGCGCAAGCTGGAAAAGGGCTTCGGCGCCGGCGCTGACGTGGTCATCGTCGACCTTGAGGATTCCGTGGCCGCCGCCAACAAGGCGGCCGCTCGCGAAGTCGCGGCTCGCTTCATCTCGGATAGAAGCCAGCAGATCAGCTCCGCCATCTATGTGCGCGTCAACGACCTCACGACCGGCATGACCGATGACGACCTTGCCGCACTTGTCCCGGTGAAGCCCGACGGCATCATGCTGCCGAAGTCGAACAGCGGTCAGGATGTGCAGCAGTTGGCGGCCAAGCTTCGCGTGCACGAGGCCGAAAACGGATTGCCGGACGGCGGCATAAGAATCCTGCCGATCATCACCGAAACCGCGGCAGGCGTGTTGGCGGCGGCAAGCTATGCAGGAGCGAGCACCCGGCTCGCAGGGCTTACCTGGGGAGCCGAGGATTTGTCCGCCGCGATCGGCGCGCGCTCGGCGCGCGACGAGAGCGGCCGCTATACCGATCTATTCCGCCTTGCGCGCACGCTGACGATCCTGGCAGCCGGCGCGGCCGAGGTTGCGGCGATCGACACCGTCTTTCCGGATTTCCGCGACATGGCCGCTTTCGAGGCCGAGTGCCGCGAGGCCGAACGCGACGGCTTTACCGGCAAGATGGCGATCCATCCGGCGCAGGTGCCGGTCATCAACGCCGCCTTCACACCGTCGGCCGAGGCGATCGAGCGCTCGCAGGCGATCGTCGACGCCTTCGCGGCGGCGGGAAATCCGGGCGTCGTCGGCATCGAAGGCAAGATGTACGACCGCCCGCATCTGCGGCTCGCCCAGCGGCTGCTCGCCCGCGCCAAAGCCGCCGGCATTTCCGCCTGAACCGTTACCAGACCATCGGGATCAGCCGGTAGCGGACATTCTCTGCATAGTCGTCATAGCCGCGCAGGCCGGTACGCAGCGTCTTTTCTTCGATGAAGGTGCGGATGGCGAGCAGAACGATGAAGGCGAGGACCGATACCAGCCCCCACCACGAGCCAAGCAGCAGCGCCGTGCCGGCGAAGAACAGGATGGCCCCGGCGTACATCGGATGGCGGACATAGCTGTAGGGGCCGGTGGTGATGACCTTCTGGCCGCGCTCGTCCTGGATCTTCACGACAGGCGCCGCGAAGCTGTTCTCCAGCATCGTCAGGTAGCAGATCCAGATGCTGACCAGCAGCACGATCGCGCCGGTCACCTGCAGCCAAGCGGGAACGGCCGACCAGCCAAAGCGGAAATCGAGACCCATCAGGATCTGCCAGGCAAAGATGCCGGCGAGCAGAACGGAGAGCAGGACCTTGTCGGCCGCCGTCTGGTTCTTCTGGATCGGCGGGCTGAGCCTCTCGTTCATCAGGCCGGGATCACGCCGCGCCAGCGCCACGCCCAGTGTCAGGCTGAGCCCCACCATCAGGACCAGATAGGCCCATGCTCCAGGCCAATGCAGCGTTCCGGCCGACATGAAGAGCAACGCGCCCATGAAGCCGAACCACAGGAATGTCTGGATAATCAATTTCGCGACCATGACCCACCTGCCATGACATGCCCCGCCGCTATTGGTCGAATCCGACCACTGGTCTATCATACCGACCAACGGTCTATAGCTCAAGCGTCGACTGTCGTCATCTGGACGGGAACGGCCGTCGCATGCACAAGGTTTCGTCATGCCCCGTATCGTCAAGCACCCGGAACTCAGGCGCGAAGAACTGCTGGACCATGCCCAGGCCCTGTTCCTCACGCATGGCTATGACAAAGCGAGCCTCAACGACGTGATCGCCGCAGCCGGCATCTCGAAGGGCGCTTTCTACCACTACTTTCCCTCCAAGGAGGCGCTGCTGGAAGCGCTGGCCGGGCGCTTTGCGAAACAGGCGCTCGCCGGCGTCGAGGACATTGTCGCCGATCCGGCCCTCGACCCGCTGGGTCGACTAAATGCGCTCCTGGCGAAATCACGGCAGGCAAAGATCGAAACCGCCGCGGAAGCCTGGGCGCTGTTCGAAACGCTGTTTCGGCCGGAAAACCTGGTGCTGTTCCACCGCATCAATCTGGCGGCCAGCGCGTCGTTTTCCCCCGTGCTGGTGGAGATCATCCGGCAAGGCGTCGCGGACGGCACGTTCCGCACCTTCGATCCGGAAGGGGTCGCCGATATCGTCATGCAGTTCGGCATGGCCACGCACGACGTCATCGCCAAGGCTTTTGCCAGCGGCAGCGATGCCGACATGGAAGTTGCGATCGAAGCCTTGGAAAAGCGCGTCAGGCTCTATGAGATCGCGCTCGACCGCATTCTCGGGCTTCCCGACGGCAGCATCAGGATCGGCGAGCCAGGCTATGTGCGCGCCGTGATGACCGCGCGCCGCGCTAATCCTTCCCCCAGCGCGGCCGACGCATCGAAAAGATCTCGTTGACGCTGGCATAGTCCATGTAGCCGAGCCGGGCGACGTTGCCGGCCCTGACGATGTCGAACAGGCCATCCTTGAGATAAGCATCGTCTATGTGGACGCCGACGACCTCGCCGGCGACGACGATGGCGCTGGTCTCGGTGCCGTCCAGCGCCCGCGGCCGGATTATCTCCGTCACCTTGCATTCGAGGGCGGCGGGCGCCTCCGCCACGCGCGGCGGCGCGACGAGGCGCGACGGCGCCATGGCGAGATCGGCATAGGCGAATTCGCTGACGCCGCGCGGCGCGTCCACGGCCGTGCGGTTCATCTTCTCGGCCAGCTCGCGGCTGACGAGATTGGCGACGAATTCGCCTGTTTCTTCAGCGAAGGTGGCGCTGTCCTTCGCGCCTTCCGATGAGAACCAGACGATGAAGGGACGCGTCGAAAACGCGTTGAAGAAAGAATAGGGCGCAAGGTTGATCTCACCGGCCCTGTTCAACGTCGATATCCATCCGATGGGGCGGGGAGCCACGATCGCCTTCGATGGATCGTGCGGCAGGCCGTGCCCCTTGGACGGCTCGTAGAACATGTCAGCCGGCCCAGGGTCCCGCGTAGTCGGCATAGAGCTTCGCCGGATCGGGCCGCGGCCGCTCGGGCGCTGGCCCTTGGTATGAGCCGATATGGACGAAGCCGATGACGCGCTCCTGCGGCGACAGCCCGAGGATCGCCCTGCCCTCCGCGACGTCGGAATACCAGTTGCTGATCATGTTGGTGCCATAGCCCAGCGCGTTGGCCGCAATCATCAGATTCATAGCCGCCATTCCACCCGACAGGAACATCTCCCATTGCGGGATCTTCGGGTTCTCCCGCGGCACCGACACCACGCCGATCACCAGCGGCGCGCGCGAGAAGCGCGCCAGTTCCTGATTGCGCCGCCCCTCGGGCAGCGGCCCCTCGCGCTGCTCTGCAAGGGCCGCGAGCTTCCTGCCGATCTCGACCCGTGCCTCGCCGCGGTAGAGGACGAACCGCCAGGGCTCAAGCCGGCCGTGGTCCGGAACGCGCGAGGCGGCCGCGATCATCGTGGCGATCTCCGCATCGCTCGGCGCCGGCTCCTTGAGGTCGGGAATCGGCGCGGAATTGCGGGTCAGCAGGAAGTCGATGATCGGCGACGCCATGGGCGCAAGTCTCCTAAGCATTCAATTTTGAGCTGAAGCACGCCATCGGGAGGTCGGGCGGCTCGGGCAATGGCGCGTTATGCGCCGGATAAAGAGCCCTGGCGGGAGGCGGCAGGCTCTTGAGCCTTGAAATTGCCACCGCCTTGGGCTTCAACGCAAGGCATGTTTGAGGGGACTCTGCGCCTTTTCGTGATCGGGCTCATCGCCGCGCTGTTCGCGGTGCCGGTTTCGTTCGCGCTGGCCCAGAACGCCAACGACGTCGGCAACATCAAGCTGCCGGGCATTTCAAGCTATGCGACGCCGAAGAGCGAGAGGTCGCTGGCGCTGGGTAGCGGCGGCGCGATCACCCTTTCGGCGCAACTGACCGACAAGGGCGCCGACATCACCCGCGGCATCGTCTGGCGCGTGTTCAAGCCGGAACCCGCCAGCGACGGCAAGCTGCCGATGGTGGCGTCCGCGCATGGCGGCACGGCGGTGTTCCAGCTCGACCCCGGCAGCTATCTGGTCCATGCCTCTTACGGGCGGGCCGGCGCCACCAAGCGCATCACCGTCGGCAAGGATGCCAAGCGCGAGAACCTCGTCCTCGATGCCGGCGGCCTGAAGCTCGACGCCGTGACCTCGGGCGGCGCGCATATTCCGCCGAAGAAGCTCCGTTTTGCGATCTATGAAGGCCAGGCCGCGACCAACGGCGACCGCGCGCTGATCGTCCCCGATGTCGAGCCGAATACGGTGGTGCGGCTGAATGCCGGCACCTACCACGTCGTCTCCACCTATGGCGCGGTCAACGCCGTGATCCGCTCCGACATCCGAGTCGAGGCCGGCAAGCTGACCGAAGCCACCGTCGAGCATCGCGCGGCCGAGATGACGATGAAGCTCGTGCGCGAGCCCGGCGGCGAAGCCATCGCCGACACCTCATGGTCGCTGCTCAACGAATCCGGCGATCCGATCAAGGAAGCCGTCGGCGCCTTCGCCTCGATGGTGCTGGCCGAGGGCCAGTACACCATCATCGCCAAGAACCGCGACCGCATCTACCAGAAGGATTTCACCGTCGTGGCGGGCCAGAACCAGGAGATCGAGGTCGTGGCCAACGAAACGTCCGCCATCGATCCCGAGGAAGGCGCGGACTGAGGTTTTCGGTCCGGAATTGCCAAAAGGCTCAGGCGGCTTTCCGCATCCGCTTTGGCAGGAACGGCACGCGCCCGCGCGGCGCAGCCGGCGGCGCGAGGTCGAAGACGCTGCGATAGAGCCGGTCGAGCAGCGTCTTGCGGTCGCGCAGCGGCTCGAGCTCACCCCATCTCAGAACATCGCCGAGGCGCACCTCGATCGCCTTGCCGGAGAGCCGCGCGAACTCGCGGATGAGCAAGGACGTGCGCAGCGTCAGCGACGCCTTGCCGACGAACTTCGCCACGCGGCTGTCGCGCTCGGCCATGTTCATGGGGCCGCTGACCAGATGGAACAGGCGGCCGTTCTGGCCGGAGAAATGCATCGGAATGACCGAGGCCTTGGCCTCCTGGATGAGCTTGGCCGGAAACATCTTCCAGGGCAGGTCGATCGCCCGGCCGAAACCCTTCGGCGCCGTGGCGACGCCGCCGGCCGGGAAGACGACGATGGTGACGCCTTCCTTCAGCAGCCGCACCGCCTCGTGGCGCACGGCCATGTTGTTCTTCAGCGCTTCCTTGGTCTCGGAAAAATCGATCGGCAGCGAATAGGCTTCCATCTCGCGGATCTTGAGCAGATCCTTGTGGATCATGACCCGGAACGGCCGCCCGAGTTGCTCGGCGAGCGACAGCACGGCAATGCCGTCGCCGATGCCGAACGGATGGTTGGCGACGATAACCAGCGGCGTGTCCGGCAAATTCACCGGCGGCCAATGGCCGGCGTTGCGCACCCTGACGTCGATCAGTTCCAGCATGCGGCTGAACACGCGCTCACCGGTCGGCGCCACCTGGCGCCGCCAGAAATCATAGAGCACGGCAAACCGGTCGCGGCCCGACAGGCCTTCGACGGAATGGATGAACCATCGCGTCAGCGCCGGCTGATGCTGGTTGGCGTAGGAGAGCTCGGGAAACGGCCTTTCCCGCAGTTTCAGCTTGAGCATGGCGGCTCGTTACAGGTTTGGCGTGACAGGCGTGTGAAATGGCGGTGGACCATGCCACCGCCATTCCGATGCATGTCGCCCAAAAGTGTGCGGCGGTTTGGGAAAACGACATGCATCAAAACGAAGAACTTAAAGCGCGTCGCAGCGCGATGCGCTTTAAGAGTGTTTGGGAAAAATCAGGCCGCGCGGCGCTTGCGGTCCGGAGAGACCGCCTCCTCGGCGAGCGACGTCACCGCATCCGCAAGCTTGAGCGATTCCTGGTCACGGGAACCGAGCCGGCGGATGTTGACGGTCTCCTCTTCCGCCTCGCGCTTGCCGCAGACGAGGATGACCGGCACCTTGGCCAGGCTGTGCTCGCGCACCTTGTAGTTGATCTTCTCGTTGCGCAGGTCGGCTTCGGCCAGCAGGCCAGCCGCCTTGAGCCGATCGACGACCTTCATCGCGTATTCGTCGGCATCCGAGGTGATCGTCGCCACCACCACCTGCAGCGGCGCGAACCACAGCGGGAAATGGCCGGAATAGTTCTCGATCAGGATACCGAGGAAGCGTTCCATCGAGCCGCACACCGCGCGATGCACCATGACCGGCTGCTTCTTCTCCGAATCCGAGCCGATATAGAAGGCGCCGAACCGCTCCGGCAGGTTGAAGTCGACCTGCGTGGTGCCGCACTGCCATTCGCGGCCGATGGCATCCTTCAGCACATATTCGAACTTCGGGCCGTAGAAAGCGCCCTCGCCCGGATTGACCGAGGTCTTGATGCGATTGCCGGAGCGCGTGCGGATCGTCTCCAGCACGTTTCTCATGATCGCCTCGGCATGGTCCCAGGCCTCGTCGGTGCCGACGCGCTTGTCCGGCCGCGTCGACAGCTTCACGGCGACCTCGTCGAAGCCGAAATCGGCATAGGTCGACAGGATCAGGTCGTTGATGCGCAGGCATTCGGCGGCGAGCTGCTCCTCGGTGCAGAAGATATGCGCATCGTCCTGCGTGAAGCCGCGCACGCGCATCAGCCCGTGCAGCGCGCCCGATGGCTCGTAGCGGTGCACGTTGCCGAACTCCGCAAGCTTCACGGGCAGTTCGCGGTAAGACTTCAACCCATGCTTGAAGATCTGCACATGGCCGGGGCAATTCATAGGCTTCAGCGCGAAGATGCGGTCGTCGTCGGTATCGTCGCCGGCGACGGTGACCTTGAACATCGCGTCGCGATACCAGCCCCAGTGGCCCGACGTCTCCCAAAGGCTCTTGTCCAGCACCTGCGGCGCGTTGACTTCCTGGTAGCCGTGCTCGTCGAGGCGGCGGCGCATGTAGTTGACCAGGTTCTGGAACATCTTCCAGCCCTTGGCATGCCAGAACACGACGCCCGGCCCCTCTTCCTGGAAATGGAACAGGTCCATCTCGCGGCCAAGCTTGCGGTGATCGCGCTTCTCGGCTTCCTCGAGCAGCGTCTGGTAGGCATCGAGCTGCGCCTGGTCGGCGAAGGCGGTGCCGTAGATGCGCGTCAGCATCGGGTTGTTGGAATCGCCGCGCCAGTAGGCGCCCGCCACCTTCATCAGCTTGAAGGCATTGCCGACCTGCCCGGTCGAGGCCATGTGCGGACCGCGGCAGAGGTCGAACCAATCACCCTGCGCGTAGATCTTGATCTCCTGATCCTCGGGGATAGCGTCGATCAGCTCGACCTTGTAGCGCTCGCCCTTGTCGGAAAAGACCTTCTTCGCCTTCTCGCGCGACCAGACTTCCTTGGTGAACGGCTTGTTGCGGGCGATGATCTCGCGCATCTTCTTTTCGATCGCCGGGAAATCGTCCGGCGTGAACGGCTCGTTGCGCGCGAAGTCGTAGTAAAACCCGTTCTCGATCACCGGCCCGATGGTCACCTGCGTTCCCGGCCAAAGCTCCTGCACGGCCTCGGCCAGCACATGTGCCGCGTCATGGCGGATGAGTTCCAGCGCGCGCGGATCCTCGCGGGTGATGATCTCGACCTTGCCGGACTTGCCGAGCGGATCGGAAAGATCGCGCACGGTGCCATCGAGGCTGTAGGCCACGGCCTTCTTGGCCAGCGACTTCGAGATCGATTCGGCAAGACCGGCGCCGGTCATCGCCGCGTCGTACTCGCGGACCGAACCATCGGGAAACGTCAGGGAAACGGAATTCAGCATCAATCTTCTCCTATCCAGTCCCGCAAACGAGCGCGGGTGGTGAAAATGCATGTCGCAGGAATGCGCTGGGGCATGCAGAGGGGTTAGCCGGAGGGCCGGCGGGCGCGGTTTTAGAGGCAGCGCCGCCTCAGGTAAAGAGCGGCCCGTCAGGAATTGTCGCCAGCGATGTCGCAGGCCGGTCGCGAAGGCTTGCGAATAATGCCGGGACAGATTTGGATGACCGGAATGGAAGACGCCACACCCAGCCGAACCGCCCTTCGCGTCGCACGCTTGCGGGCGCTGCATCAGTTTTCACCGCAGGCGGCGCTGTTTCGCGATCCCTATGCGCTCGCGATTCTGGGCGAGGCCGCGCCGAACGCCGGGGAACTCTCGCAGGAAGACGAGCACGGGCGTCGCATGCGCCTGTTCGTTGCCTCACGCGCTCGCCTTGCCGAGGACTGGCTGGCGGCGGCGGTGCGGCGCGGCGTGCGACAGGTCGTGGTGCTTGGCGCCGGCCTCGACACTTTTGCGCTGCGCAATCCATATCCGGGCGTCACGGTGTTCGAGGTCGATCATCCGGCCACACAGGCCTGGAAACGCCAACGCATCGCCGAGGCCGGTCTTGCCGAGCCGGCAGGGGCCGCCTTCGTGCCGGTCAATTTCGAACGCCAGAGTCTGGCAGGCGAATTGGCGGCGGCTGGTCTGAACACGACCGAGCCGAGCTTCTTCATCTGGCTGGGAGTCGTGCCCTACCTGACGCGCGAAGCGATTTTTACCACGCTTGACTACATTGCAGGCATCCCCGGTTCGGAAGTCGTCTTCGACTACAGCGAGCCGGCCGGGAACCGCGACGCCGCGGGCCAGGCGACGCTTGCCTTCTATGCCGCGCGTGTCGCGGCGATCGGCGAGCCCTGGATCAGCTTCTTGGTCCCCGATGAATTGGCGAAGTCGCTCGCCGATCTCGGCTTCGATGAGATCGAGGATCTCGACAACGGCGACATTGCCGTCCGTTTTGCCAGGACTCCCGAAGCCGGCCGCCGCAATTCTGGCGGGCACATCCTGCGCGCCCGCCGCAGCGTCTGAGAACTACTTTACCAGTTGCGGTAGATCCTTCAGGAACGCCGCTCGCGTGGCGAGCCCCTTCGGCGTGTCGGTGCGTTTCGTGTCGACGACCAGCCTTGCAAAGACGATGCGACGTCCGTCCTTCTCGGCCCAGCCGACGAACCAGCCGAGCGAACGCTTGCTCTTGCCGAGCCTCGTGCTGCCGGTCTTGCCCTGCACGGTCCAGTCCCCCGACTCGAAGGTTGGGATAATCGCTTTCGTCATCTCATGCGCCTTGGCCGAAACCGGCATTTTGCCGGCGAGCAGCCGGCGCAGGAACGCCGTCTGCTCGACGGGTGAGATTTCGAGCGAGGAATCCACCCAAGAATTGGTGAGGCCGTCGTTCTTGCCGGCGGTCCCCGAAACATCCGCGTTGCCGTAGACGAACTTCGAGACATAGCCGGCGAAACGATCCGCTCCCAGCCGGCGCGTGATCTCGCGCGAATACCAGATGATGGAGTCGCGTTCCCAGATCGTCGGGTCGACGGTCTTGCGGTCGCGCTTCACCGCGTTGAACTCCGGCTTGTAGTCCCAGCTCGGCGTATGCTGGTCGCTCAGGATTGCGGAATCGTAGCCGATCAGCGCCAAAGGCACCTTGAAGGTGGAAGCCGGGCTGACGCGCCGGTCGCACACACCGTCCTGGTAAAGCGTCGCGCCGCTTTCCGAATCCTGGATCAGCGTGCAGTGGATGTCCTCGAGCGGTGCCGATTGCGCCCGCATCGGCAGGCCGAGCATCCAGGCCAGAAGGAACAGAATAATGGCAATAAAGAAGGGATAGCGGTCCATTTGGCGCATCGAAGCCACTCCGGAAAGGGATTACGGGAAGCGGCTTAGCGAGGCGTCTTGTCTCGATTTTGTTTCAAATTGGCAGTGTTTGTGCAGCTTGGCGTTAACCCTACCAGATCGTAAACACGGCCTGCGGAAAGTCGATGCGGTCAGCGCTCCGCTTGCCCGCGTTTCCGGCCGAGCTGCCAGTAGCGCCACGGCATGAACCAGACATAGCGCGCGCCAAGCGTCTCCGGCACGCGGTCGATGCCGTGCGTTCCGAACGGTCCGCAGCGAGAAACCCGAAACAGCGCCATCCAGCCTCCGGCCCACAGGCCATGGCGGGCGATCGCTTCATGCGCATATTCGGAGCAGGTCGGCAGATGCCGGCAGCTGTTGCCGACGAAGCCGGAAAGCGTCAGTTGGTAAAGGCGCACCAGCGACGTGCCAAGGATGCGTCCCGGAGTCTTGCGCCAAGGTCCCGGCCAGTTGCGCCCGTGCCGGATCGGCCGGGCGCCATGCGTATGCCCATCGTGGTCAGCCAACCACCTTGCTCCACAGCGTTCTTCTTCGCGATAGATGTGGGCTTCGAATCGTGAACGCAATGATCTTTTGCCCTCATGGTCTGGAGCGACGGTTAGGATACCTGTCCGTCCACGGTGAGTGGTGACATGAAATATGCCGATGGTCATGGCAGCCGCGTCCGTGCCGGGCTTCGCCGTGCCACTGAAAGGTGGCGATCCGCATGACGTCGCTCAAAATGGCCAGGAACTGGTTCATGGCAGTTGCTCCTTCGAGTCCGATTAGACCGCCGCTGGCCTTGGCCCTCAAACGAGTATAATTTCCGCGTCAGATAACTTGAGGTTATGCGATATGAAGCGGGGCCGGCTGCCGCTGACGGCATTGCGAAGTTTCGAAACGGCCGGCCGGCATTTGAGCTTCAGCCGCGCGGCGGAGGAGCTTTATGTTTCGCAGGCCGCGATCAGCCGGCAGATCCGCGAGCTCGAGACCTTCCTGCGACAGCCGCTGTTTGTCCGCCTCCACCGCCGCGTCGAGCTGACGGATGCCGGACGCCGGCTGCTCGACCAACTGGTTAGAAGCTTCGACGACATTGATCGCTTGCTTTCGGAACTTGCGGGCTCGCCGGCACAGTCGCTAGTGCGCGTCAGCGTCGAACCTTCGCTTGCAGCGGTATGGCTGGTGCCGCGGCTCAACCGGTTTCGTCAGTTGCGCCCCGATATCGACGTTTCCCTGGACGTCGATCCGAGATTGATCGAGTTCCGCGGCGACCAGCCCGAGCTCGCCTTGCGCTTCAGCGCGCACGCGACCGCGTGGCCGCGCAGCAATGCCGAACGGCTGGCCTCGACCGTCGATTCACCGGTCCTGTCGCCGGCGCTGCTGGCGTCCGGCCCTCCCCTTGAGAAGCCGGTCGACCTTCGCCACTACACACTGCTGCATGAGGAAAACCGCCAGGGCTGGGCGCGCTGGTTCGAGGCGGCCGGCGTGCCGGCCGATGCCGTGCCGGCGCGCGGTCCGATGCTCTCCGACGCTTCGCTCTCGAAGCAGGCCGCACTCCTCGGCCATGGCGTGGCCCTCGGCGATCTCTTGCAGATCGGCGACGAGCTCGCCTCCGGCGCGCTGGTCAAGCCCTTCGACATCGACGTCGCGTCCGGCGCCTACTGGCTGGTGGCGAGAAATTTGCGGGATCTTTCCGAGCCGGCCAGGGCTTTCGCCGACTGGATACGGAGCGAATTTGCCCAAAGCAGGGGCGCGGCCTAGTAGGGGAGTGTCCTCAAGCCGCCTGTCCGGCGCGCTTCTTCTCGATCTGGCCGATCGCGTCGACCACCGCGTCGAAGGTCAGCATTGTCGATGCGTGGCGCGCCTTGTAGTCGCGCACCGGCTCCAGATACTTCAAGTCGGCAAACCGGCCTTCCGGCGGCGCGCCGTCTTCCTTGAGCATCTTCAGCATGGTCTCGCGCACCGCGCGCAGCTCGCCGGCTTTGGCGCCGATGACATGCTGGGCCATGATCGACGAGGATGCCTGGCCGAGCGCGCAGGCTTTCACGTCATGAGCGAAATCGGTTACGATATCGCCATCCATCTTGAGGTCGACGGTGACCGTCGAGCCGCATAATTTGGAGTGCGCCCTGGCGGTCGCATCGGGGTGGTCGAGCCGGCCGATCCGCGCAATGTTTCCAGCGAAGCCCAGAATTTTCGCATTGTAGACGTCGTCGATCATATTTTTCCAATCCGTCGCCGCCAAGCGAACAGGGTTTGCCGCTGTTGCGTCTTCCTTTCGCTCTGCACGACCATATATAATGCTGGCAGCCGGGCATCGACAAGGCAAGCTCAAGCCATTGTCATTGCTCATCTGTTCACGCCGCTTACGGGCTGGAAACCGGGCGAGTTTCACCCGAAAGGTCGTGGTCCGTTCAACTCGTCCCACCTTTGAGTGGGACTACGGGAGACGCCTTTATGGATGCCGTCATCAAGAAACTCATGCCCCCCGCCTCCTATATGGAGAAGCCTGTCACCGATCGCCCGAGCGAGGCTGAGGTCGAGGCCGCCGTGCGCACGCTTTTGCGCTGGACCGGCGACAATCCGGATCGCGAAGGCCTCGTCGATACACCGAAGCGCGTCACCAAGGCCTTCCGCGAGATGTTCAACGGCTACGACATGTGCCCGGCCGAGGAGCTTGGCCGCACTTTCGAGGAAGTGGCCGGCTATGACGATCTCGTCATCGTCAGGGACATCAAGTTCCACTCCCATTGCGAGCACCACATGGTGCCGATCATCGGCAAGGCGCATGTCGGCTACCTGCCGGACGGCAAGGTCGTGGGCCTCTCGAAGATCGCCCGCGTCGTCGACATTTTCGCGCATCGCCTGCAGACGCAGGAAGCGATGACCGCGCAGATCGCCGGCGTCATCCAGGACGTGCTCAATCCGCGCGGCGTCGCCGTCATGATCGAGGCCGAGCATATGTGCATGGCCATGCGCGGCATCCGCAAGCAGGGTTCGACCACGCTCACCTCGACCTTCACCGGCGTCTTCAAGGACACGCCCGAGGAGCAGGTGCGCTTCGTCACCATGGTGCGCGCCTAAAGCATGTCTCCCGAAAGTGGGAACCGGTTTCGGGATAAAGACATGCTTAAAATCAAAAACCTAAAGCGCATGGAGCGAATCTGAAAGATCGCGACGCGCTTTAAGCGCCCGCCGTCACCTGCTAAAGGCGTAGGCTGAGTCGAAAATGGTGGTTTCCGAAATCCGGAGCGGAGCGTATTTGAAGTACGCGAGCACCGGAAGCGCAAGGAGCCGCCGTTTACGCAGGCCCGGCCTCCGCTGAATATCAGCATGGATCAAAACAAGGACCGGCGATGTCGGCACTGCAATTTCCCGAAGCTCCAGCAGACAAGAAGGCGCTGGAGGAAGGCACCGTTCTTTCTCCGCGCTTCGATGCAGCCGGCCTCGTCACCGTCGTCGTCACCGACGCCGGCGACGGCATGCTTTTGATGGTCGCGCATATGAACGCGGAGGCTTTGGCGCTGACGCTGGAAACCGGCGTCGCGCATTATTGGTCGCGCTCACGCAACGCGCTGTGGAAGAAGGGCGAGACCTCGGGCAATTTCCAACGCGTCGTCGAGATGCGCACGGATTGTGACCAGGACGCGATATGGTTGAGCGTCAAAGTATTGGGCCACGACGCAACTTGTCACACTGGCAGGCGTTCCTGCTTTTATCGGACGGTGGGGCTCGACGACGGCAAGGCGACGCTTGCCGACGATGGCAGCAAGCCGCTGTTCGATGCGCAACAAACGTATCGGAAGCCGGTGTGAACCATTCAATATTCACAAACCACTCACATTCACTATTCTCAAATATCCTTGATGTAGAAGGGATACGGGACAAGGGAGATCATGATGCTCGAATGGGCGTCATTGCGCAGCAGACCTGACGTTCAGGAAGCCAACGGCCCTGCATCGTCCGGCGGCGTGCCCGGATCGAAAACGGCGAGGAAGGCGGGCATTTCGCTGGCGCTCGGCGGCGGCTGCGCCCGGGGCTGGGCGCATATCGGTGTGCTGCGCGCTCTGGACGAAGCCGGCATCGAAGTGTCGATGATCGCCGGTACCTCGATCGGCGCGCTCGTTGGCGGCTGCTATCTTGCCGGCAAGCTGGACGAGCTGGAGGAATTCGCCAGGAGCCTGACCAAGCGCCGCATCTTCGGGCTTCTCGATCTCAATCTGCGCGGCAGCGGCCTGTTCGGCGGTATGAAGCTCGATGCGCGTCTGCGTGAGCACGTGGACGGTATCCGTTTCGAGGACCTGTCGAAGCCTTTCGTCGCCGTCGCTTCCGAAATCCGCACCGGCCACGAAATCTGGCTGTCGCACGGCTCGCTGATCACCGCCATGCGCGCGTCCTACGCGCTGCCCGGCGTCTTCTCGCCAGTGAACTGCAACGGCCGCATGCTGGTCGACGGCGCGCTGGTCAATCCGGTGCCGGTGTCTGTCTGCCGTGCCTACGAGCAGCCGCTCGTGGTGGCCGTCAACCTGCATTACGATCTGTTCGGACGTGCCGCGGTCATCAAGCACAGCGCGGGTGAGCTCGTCGTCGAGAGCGACGCGCCGCGCCCCGGCCAGGTCAACCCTCAGCATCAGCCGCACCAGACGCGCCTCGGCATCACCGGCGTCATGGTCGAGGCCTTCAACATCATCCAGGACCGGATTTCGCGCGCCAGGCTCGCCGGCGACCCACCAGACATGTCGCTGCAGCCGAAGCTCAGCCATATCGGCCTGACCGAATTCCATCGCGCCGACGAGGCGATCCGCCTCGGCTATCAGGCGACGATGTCCCAGATCAGCGAATTGACGCGGTTGCAGACGGTGCTCGCCTGATCCGAAACCGCAGTCAAAGTTCAAGCAACCGCGGCGTCCGTGATGCGGAATTGGACCGTCCGGTTGCCATTCCAGTAATTGCCCGACAGCGAACCGGCGACATGCACGGTCTTGCCCCTGTTCTTGAACAGGAATTCGCCAAGCGCGGTGTCGACGGCGCGGAATGCGATTGCCTGGAGGTTGCCGCCGCTTTGCGATTGCAGGTCGGCGCGGATGTGGTTGGTGCCGATCGGCCGCGCATCGGCGAGCCGGTGGCGCGGCAGCACGAACACCGGAGCGATGTGCCCGGCGCCGAACGGGCCGGCTTTTTCCAGCGCATCGAGAAGCGCCAGCGTCGCCCCCTCGGCGGCTAAGGCGCCGTCGATCGCCAGGCTTTCCTCGCTCTGCAGCCGGAACACGTCCGCCGCGGCGCGCTCCTCGAAGAAGGCCCGCAGCGCGCCAAGCTTGGCGCGCTCGACGGTGATGCCGGCCGCCATGCCATGGCCGCCTCCCTTGACGATCAGCCCGGCCTCCGCCGCCTCGCGCACCAGCCGGCCGAGATCGAAACCGGAGACCGAGCGTCCCGAACCTGTGCCGATGCCATTGGCGTTGAAGGCAACGGCGAAAGCAGGACGGCGCGCATGGTCCTTGAGCCGCGAGGCCAGCAGACCGACGATGCCGGGATGCCAGCTATTGCTGGCGGTGACGACGATGGCAGGACCATTGCCGCCGGTAAGCTCGGCATCGGCCTCGGCACGCGCCTGCGCCAGCATCTCCATTTCCATCTGCTGCCGCTCCTGGTTCAGCCGGTCGAGCGTCTCGGCAATGCTTGCCGCTTCCACAGGATCGTCGGTGGCGAGCAACCGGCTGCCGAGCGCCGCATCGCCGATGCGCCCGCCGGCATTGATGCGCGGCCCGATCAGATAGGCGAGATGGAAGGTGTTGATCGGCTCGCCGATGCGTGAAACCCGCGCAAGCGCCGCCAGCCCCTCGTTCCTCTGCTGGCGCGCTATCTGCAGTCCCTTGACCACGAAAGCGCGGTTCACGCCGGTGAGCGGCACCACGTCGCAAACCGTCGCCAGCGCGACGAGGTCGAGCAGCGACAGCAGGTCGAACGGCGCGACGTCCGGCAGCTTCTCGCGCAGCACCTTCGCCGTCTGCACGAGGCACAGGAAGACGACGCCGGCGGCGCACAGATGCCCCTGCCCCGAAAGATCGTCCTCCCGGTTCGGGTTGACCACCGCATCGGCCGCCGGCAGCGCGCCGCCGACCTGGTGATGGTCGAGCACCACGACATCGGCGCCGGCCTGCTTGGCCGCCTCGATCGATGCTGCGCTGTTGGTGCCGCAGTCGACTGTGACGATCAGCTTCGCGCCGCGCGAGATGAGCTCGCGCATGGCTTCGGGATTGGGGCCGTAACCTTCGAAGATGCGGTCTGGAATATAGATTTCGGATGGTACCGAAAAATGCGCGAGAAAGCGCTTGAGCAGCGCCGACGAGGCGGCGCCGTCGACATCGTAGTCGCCGAAGATCGCCACCTTCTCGCCGGCCACGATCGCCTCCGCCAGCCGCGCCGCCGCCTTCTCCATGTCGGTGAGCGAGGTCGGATTCGGCAAAAGCTCGCGAATGGTCGGATCGAGGAAGCGCTCGGTCTGCTCGGCTGTCACGCCACGTCCGGCGAGCACCCTCGCGACGATGTCCGGCACCCCATGGCCTTGCGCGATGGCCAAAGCGGCCATGTCCTGCCGCTCGGTAAGCCGGTGCTCCCAGGAGACACCGGTCGCCGACTGCCTGACATCGAGGAAGAAACGTCTTTCGCCCGTCATGCGACGCGCCGTCCGCAGATCATCCTTCGGCAGATATCAATATGCGACGGCGGTAGCAATTCCGGGAAAGTCGGCAACTCCAGGAAAACTGTGGAACGGTTGCCCGTCGGCGATTGTGTCAAACGAGTGGGCAGGACGAATCAAAACTTTTCCAGATCCTGGTGACGCGCCTTGATCTCGCGCACGGTGCGCGAGGACGAGCGCAGCACGATGGTGTGGGTGGTGATGAAGGTGCGGCCGAACCTGACCCCGTCGAGCAGATTGCCGTCGGTGACGCCGGTTGCCGCAAACAGCACGTCGCCGCGCGCCATGTCCTGTGCGCGATAGACCCGCTTCGGGTCGGAAATGCCCATCTTTGCGGCGCGTGCCGCCTTCTCCTGCGTGTCGAGGATCAGCCGGCCCTGCATCTGTCCGCCAGTGCAACGGAGCGCCGCCGCGGCCAGCACTCCTTCCGGCGCGCCGCCGGTGCCGAGATAGATGTCGATGCCGGTCTCTTCCGGGTCGGTGGTGTGAATGACGCCAGCGACGTCGCCGTCGCCGATCAGCCGGATCGCCGCGCCCGTGGCGCGCACGGCGTCGATCAGCTTGGCGTGGCGCGGCCGGTCGAGGATGCAGGCGGTGATGTCGGACACCGCCACGCCCTTGGCTTTGGCGAGGTTGGCAATATTTTCCGCCGGCGGGGCGTCGATGTCGATGATGCCCTCGGCGTAGCCGGGCCCGATGGCGATCTTATCCATGTAGACGTCGGGCGCGAACAGCAGGCTGCCCTTTTCCGCGATGGCGATGACGGCGAGCGCATTGGGCAGGTTCTTGGCGCAGATCGTCGTGCCTTCCAGCGGGTCGAGCGCGATGTCGACAGCCGGGCCTTTGCCGGTGCCGACCTCCTCGCCGATATAGAGCATCGGCGCCTCGTCACGCTCGCCCTCGCCGATCACCACCGTGCCCTTGATGGCCAGGCGGTTGAGCTCCTGGCGCATGGCATCGACGGCGACCTGGTCGGCGGCTTTCTCATCGCCGCGCCCGCGCAGCCGGGCGGCGGCAACGGCGGCCCGCTCGGTGACGCGCACCACTTCCATGGTGAGGATACGGTCGAGGCCGGCTGCGATGTTCTGGGCCATGTTCATGAATGGGCATTCCTCGTTGATGAAGGCGGTTCGGTTCTGAACCGCCCTACTGCTCGACACCTCCCGCCAGAGGCGCGCTTCTTCTGGCAAAGCTCCATGACAACGGCAAGACTTGCCATGCCAATTTTTGAAATGGCAGCAAGATCAATCGATTAAAGATGAAATGTGACTCGAACTATTCGGCTCGCTCGATGCGGATCACCTGTGGCTTGTCGGTCAGATGGCCGTCCTTGGTGACGCCTTCGACCGCCTTGCGCACTGCCGCTTCCGTCGTCTCATGCGTGACGAGGATGACCGTCTTCTGCGCCTGGGTTTCCGGACCGGCCGCCTGCTGCACGATCGATTCCAGCGAAATGTCGTTGTCGGCCATGCGCTTGGCGATCGCGGCGAAGACGCCAATGCGATCATGGACCGTGAGCCGGATGAAATAGCCGCCGGCATGGCTGCGCATCTGCGCCTTCTTGTAGGGCTTCAATTCCCTCGCCGGCCAACCGAAGACCGGTGCGTGCTGGAAGCCCGGCCGGCTCTTGGCGATGTCGGCAATGTCGCCGACCACCGCGGAGGCGGTGGCGTTGCCGCCCGCGCCGGGGCCGGAGAGCAAAAGCTCGCCAAGGATGTCTGTCTCGATCGCCACCGCATTGGTGACGCCGTGCACCTGCGCAATGACGGAGGCCGTCGGCACCATGGTCGGATGCACGCGCTGCTCGATGCCGCTGTCGGTGCGCTGGGCGACGCCGAGCAGCTTGATGCGGTAGCCGAGATCGGCCGCCGCGCGAATGTCGGCCTGGGTGATGTTGGAGATGCCTTCCATGTAGATGTCGTTGGCGGCGATCCTTGTGCCGAAGGCAAGGCTGGTCAGGATCGACAGCTTGTGCGCCGTGTCGTGACCCTCGATGTCGAAGGTCGGATCGGCTTCGGCATAGCCCAGGCGCTGCGCGTCCTTCAGGCAGGCGTCGAAGGAGATGCCTTCGGCCTCCATGCGGGTCAGTATGTAGTTGCAGGTGCCGTTGAGGATGCCGAAGACGCGGGTGACCTGGTTGCCGGCCATCGCCTCGCGCATCGTCTTGATGACCGGGATGCCGCCGGCGACCGCCGCCTCGTAGTTGAGCAGCACGCCCTTCTTCTCGGCGATCTCCGCCAACTGCACGCCATGCTTGGCCAGCAGCGCCTTGTTGGCGGTCACGACGTGGCGGCCTGCCTCGAGCGCCGCCTTGACGGATGCGCGGGCAGGTCCTTCGTCGCCGCCGATCAACTCGACGAAGACATCGATGTCGGCCTTTTCGGCCATCTCCACGGCGTCGCCGAACCACTTGGCAGCGCTCAAATCGACGCCGCGGTCGCGCTTCGGGTCGCGGGCCGATACGGCCGTGACGAGGATGTCGCGACCGCACTGGCGGGTGAGTTCCGCCGCCTTTTCGTCGAGCACGCGCGCCACCGAGGCGCCCACCGTGCCAAGGCCGGCAATTCCAACACGCAACGCTTCAGCCATGTCCGGCGACGCCCCTCAAAGATTGGTCGGTGTGATGTGCGGCGAGCTTAGCGGCGGGCCGAAAGCGGCACGACGTTGTTGGGCTGCTTGGCGGTCGAAGCCAGGAACCGCTTGATGTTGCGCGCCGCCTGCCGGATCCGGTGCTCGTTCTCGACCAGCGCGACACGGACGAAATCGTCGCCGTATTCGCCGAAGCCTATCCCCGGTGCCACCGCCACGTCGGCATGCTCGATGAGCAGCTTGGAGAATTCGAGCGAGCCGAGTTGGCGGAACTGCTCCGGGATCGGCGCCCAGGCGAACATCGAGGCCGCCGGCGCAGGAATCGTCCACCCGGCGCGGCCGAAGGAATCGACCATCACGTCGCGCCGCTTGTGGTAGACCTCGCGCACCTCGGCGATGTCGGCGCCATCGCCGTTCAGCGCATGCGCCGCCGCCACCTGGATCGGCGTGAAGGCGCCGT
The DNA here is from genome assembly GCF_029674625.1 of Mesorhizobium sp. WSM4906. Taxonomy (NCBI): domain Bacteria; kingdom Pseudomonadati; phylum Pseudomonadota; class Alphaproteobacteria; order Hyphomicrobiales; family Phyllobacteriaceae; genus Mesorhizobium; species Mesorhizobium sp. WSM4906. The sequence goes on along the minus strand of NZ_CP121355.1, from coordinate 3,858,843 downwards.
AGTCGAGATAGGATTTGACCCGGGTCAGCGCCGCGATCAGCCGCTCGTTGCCGACCGCGAAGCCCATGCGCCAGCCGGGCATGGAAAAGGTCTTCGACATCGAGGTGAACTCGACGCAGACGTCGATCGCGCCCGGAACCTGCAGCACTGAGGGCGGCGGGTTGCCGTCGAAATAGATCTCCGAATAGGCAAGGTCCGACAGGATGATGATGTCGTTCTTCTTCGCGAAGGCGACCACGTCCTTGTAGAAATCGAGCGAGGCCACCAGCGCAGTCGGGTTGGACGGATAGTTGAGGATCAGCGCCAGCGGCTTCGGGATCGAGTGGCGGATGCCGCGCTCGACCGCCGGGATGAAGCCGTCGTCGGGCTCCACCTGCAGCGAACGGATGACGCCGCCCGACATGATGAAGCCGAAAGCGTGGATCGGATAGGTCGGATTGGGACAGAGGATGACGTCGCCGGGCGCTGTGATCGCCTGCGCCATGTTGGCGAAGCCTTCCTTCGAACCAAGGGTGGCCACGACTTGCGTGTCGGGGTTGAGCTTCACGCCGAAGCGGCGCTGGTAGTAGTTCGCCTGGGCGCGGCGCAGGCCGGGAATGCCGCGCGAGGACGAATAGCGATGGGTGCGCGGATCGCGTACCACTTCGCACAATTTGTCGACGATGGCTTTCGGCGTCGGCAGGTCCGGATTGCCCATGCCAAGGTCGATGATGTCGGCGCCGCGCGAGCGGGCGCTGGCCTTCAGCCGGTTGACCTGCTCGAACACGTAAGGCGGAAGCCGGCGGACCTTGTGAAATTCTTCCATTTCAGTTCCAGACGATCAAACGGGGGCGCTTTCGGCGCGCGATATAAACCTAATTGCAGTTAGGGTCGAGGGCGGGATCGCATTTGCCTTCGATCTGCTTCAGCGTGTCGTCGCCATGCGTTCTGGCGAGCGTGTTGAGCGCGGCAGGATTGGCGGTCGGCTTGACGCCGCCGCCCTTGGCAAGCTGCGCCTGCTCGTCGGCCTTGAGCTCGCCGAGCTTGGCGGCGGTCTCTTCCTTGGACAGCTGCTTGGCGGCCACCTGCGGCGGAATGTTGAGGTTCGGATAGGAGCCGGTATCCTTCGGGCCCTCGGTCAACGCCGTCGGCGCCGAATTGTTGTTGCTGGTCTCGCAGCCGCCCGCAAGCAGCGGCGCACACAGCACCACTGCCGCGACGGCGATGCGGCAAATCGAACCGGCGCCGAGAAAATAAGTCCCGCCTACATTAATCGTCATATTGTTTTCCTGGCAGCCGGGTTAGAGCGTGTTGGACCCGGTCAGATGTCCCATGGTAATATGTCAAGAAAACGCTCCGGGAGGAACCCCGCGAACCATGTCCAAAGCGCCCGATTCGGACAAAGCGGAAAATGGCGGACCTTCGACCGTCGAGCAATATCTGGTCAAAGATCCCGAGCGTTTCGCGTTGAACATGGCGCGCATGATCGAGCAGGCAGGCAAGGCTGCCTCCGCCTGGGCCGAGCCGCGCGAGAAGGGTGAGGTGCGCGACCATGTCGCCGAACCCGTGGTCGACATGGTCAAGACCTTCTCCAAACTCTCGGAATACTGGCTGGCCGACCCGCAGCGCGCGCTGGAAGCGCAGACGCGGCTCTTCGCCGGCTACATGACGGTCTGGGCGAACGCCATTCAGAAGGTCAGCCCCAATGCCGAAACGGCTGAGGACGCGGTCAAGCCCGAGCGTGGCGACAAGCGTTTCCAGGACCCGGAATGGGGCCGCAACGCCTTCTTCGATTTCCTGAAACAGGCCTATCTCGTCACCTCGCGCTGGGCTTCCGACCTCGTCGAGCATGCCGAGGGCCTGGACGAGCACACCCGCCACAAGGCGAGCTTCTACGTCAAGCAGGTTTCCAACGCGATCGCGCCCTCGAATTTCATCCTCACCAACCCGGAACTGTTCCGCGAGACCGTCGCCTCCAACGGCGAGAACCTCGTGCGCGGCATGAAGATGCTGGCCGAGGATATCGCCGCCGGCAGGGGCGACCTGAAGCTCCGCCAGGCCGACTACGCGCCGTTCGAGATCGGCAAGAACATCGCCACGACGCCAGGCAAGGTGATCGGCCGCAGCGATGTCGCCGAGATCATCCAGTACGACCCGACGACCGAGACGGTGCTGAGGCGCCCCCTGCTCGTCTGCCCGCCCTGGATCAACAAATACTACATCCTCGATCTCAACCCGCAGAAATCCTTCATCCGCTGGGCGATCGAGCAGGGCCACACGGTCTTCGTCATCTCCTGGATCAATCCTGACGAGCGCCACGGCGCCAAGGGCTGGGAAGCCTATATTCGCGAAGGCTTGCAATTTGGCCTCGACATGGTCGAGAAGGCGACCGGCGAGAAAGAGGTCAACGCGATCGGCTATTGCGTCGGCGGCACGCTGCTGGCCGCGGCGCTCGCGCTTCTGGCGCAGGAAGGCGACCACCGCATCAAGTCGGCCACCTTCTTCACCACCCAGGTCGACTTCACCCATGCCGGTGACCTCAAGGTGTTCGTCGACGAGGACCAGGTTGCCGCGGTCGAGCGCTCGATGAACGAGAAGGGCTATCTCGAAGGCACCAAGATGGCGACCGCCTTCAACATGCTGCGCTCCGGCGACCTGATCTGGCCCTATGTCATCAACAACTACATGCGCGGCAAGGACCCCCTGCCCTTCGACCTGCTCTACTGGAATGCTGACTCGACGCGCATGGCGGCGGCAAACCATTCCTTCTACCTGCGCAACTGCTATCTCGAGAACAATCTCTCGCGCGGCACGATGGAACTCGCCGGCCGCACCGTCTCGCTGGCCGACATCACGATACCGGTCTACAACCTGGCGACGAAGGAAGACCACATCGCGCCGGCGCTTTCCGTGTTCCTCGGCTCGCGATTTTTCGGCGGCGACGTCGAGTATGTGATGGCGGGCTCCGGTCACATCGCCGGCGTCGTCAATCCGCCTGCGGCGCATAAATACCAGTACTGGACCGGCGCCAAGCCGGTGGGCGATTTCAACACCTGGTTCGCCACCGCGCACGAGCATCCGGGCTCGTGGTGGACGCACTGGCAGCACTGGATCGAAAGCCAGGACAATGTGCATCTACCCGCCCGCCAACCGGGCAAGCGTATGAAAACCTTGGGGGATGCGCCGGGCACCTATGTCAAGGTGCGTGTGTAACGGACTGTAATGTCTGGTGAGTTGACGGCCCCTCAAAACAGGGCGAAATGGTGGGCGTTAATCGTTTTCGCAGCCTCAGTTCGCCTTCAGACGCAGAAGAAATCCGAGGCTTGCAGATCGACACAGATCCCGTTTCCGGTTCGGGAACAGGAGGTCATCGCCAGGGGCACTGGAGCGCCACGGCGATGATGAACGGACCGGATACCGAGGGGGAATTTTATTTTGAAACCAGTGGGTTGGCGTCTTGCACGAAGGGAAAGCCGCAGCATTGTGGCAGCGCTTTTCTCCGTGCTTCTGGCCTCCTGCACCTCGACCGGCGACCCGACGATGTCGGTCGTCACTCCCGGCTACAATTCAACCGCCACCGAGATGAGCGCGGCTTCCACCGCCAAGCCCGTGGCCTCGACCGATTCGACGCAGCAAGTGGCGTCGGCCTCGCCCGAGGCGGCATCGACCGTGATGGGCGAAGGCGACAAGCCACTGCCCGAAAAAGTCGCCTATGTGCCGGAGATACGGCCCGGAGCCGCATTCCCTGAGGTCGCCGTGCCTGCCGGCGCCACCTCGATTGCCGGCAATACGCCGCAACCGCTGGTGCAGCCGACGCAGACGGCTGACGAGACGAAAGCCGTCGCCGAGAAGGTCGCTGCCGGCGATGCCGCCGCGGTCGCGTCGCAAGCGCAGGCTGAGACAGCGCCGGTCATGAACAATGGCGGCGTCTACGTGACGGCGGGTGACCCGGCGCAGCAGCCGGTTGCCGCGCCGAAAAAGGGCCTGTTCGCCTCGCTGTTCAGCACCACCCCGGCCTCGGCAGCGCCTGCACCCTTGATCAACACGCGTTCGAGCGGCCAGCCCGCCGCGCAGGCCAAGACCACGCCGCCACCGGCCAAGCCGATCGTGACGCTCGCCTCCGCGACCCCGGGCGACAAGCCGGTGCAACTCGCTTCCCTCGGAGACGATCCAAGCAACCACATCACCGGCGCCGATGCCTTGCCTGGCGTGCGCCAGACGGCGCTGTTCGAGATCAAGCGCAAGTCCGGAATCGACGACGAGAGCGACGTCGACCTCAACGAGGACGAAGGCGGCTCCTACCAGGTGGCGTCCGCCGCCGGCATGGCGAGGCTCGCGCCCAACGGTCTCTTGAAGCAGAACGAAAGCGTCGACGTCGCCTGCCTGAAGCCGTCGCTGGTGCGCGTGCTGAAGACCATCGAGGGCCATTTCGGCCGCAAGATGATCGTCACCTCCGGCTATCGCGACCCGTCCCGCAACCGCCGCGCCAACGGAGCCAAGAACTCGCTGCACATGTATTGCGCCGCCGCCGACATCCAGGTGCCCGGCGTGTCCAAGTGGGAGCTGGCGAGCTATGTCCGCTCGATGCCCGGCCGCGGCGGCGTCGGCACCTACTGCCACACCGAATCGATCCATGTCGACGTCGGGCCCGAGCGCGACTGGAACTGGCGCTGCCGCCGGCGCGCCAGCAGCGGCGAGAACTGAGCCTCCCCGACCTCGTCATCCTTGGGCGTAGTGACGCGAAGCGGAGCGAAGACCCAAGGATCCATGCCGTGACCTTGGCCGAAGGATGCAGCGGAGCAGAATTCTGCACCGTTGCAACGCTTTAGCGTAACGGCATGGATCCTATGGTCTGCGCCGCGTCGCTTCGCTCCTTGCTCCGCCATAGGATGACGAAACCGCCCTTTGCCACGCTTGAAAAAAGTTGTCGCATGTGGCTGCGCATGGGTTGCCGGTTGCCAACAACGCAATTATAAGCCGCTTCGTCTGAGCGCGCCCATCGTCTAGCGGTTAGGACACCGCCCTTTCACGGCGGTAACAGGGGTTCGATTCCCCTTGGGCGTACCAAGTCTTTCCCTTGCCAAGATGAAACCGACCACGTGCGCGAGATCTGTATCGTGCATGAGCGAAAACGCGACGTTAACTTCGTTGGCCGGTGACGGTATGTCGGCCTCGACCCGAAAGTGTAAAGTTATCCCCGCTCTCAGCCGTGGAGGCGAGAATGAACTTGCTTCGGATAACGCTCTTGTGCGCGGCCATGACCGTACTGGCAGGACTGCAGCCCCTCCGCGCCGAGGATCAGCCTGCCCAGTCGAACGGTGATGCAACGCAAGAACAGGCGGCAAAACACTGCGAGGGGCAAAATTGCTTGCCCCCAAAGGATAACCCTGTCCAGGAATGCAAGGGGCAAGATTGCACGCTGGCTCCGGCAACCGACCAGCCGCCGGCCCCGGTGATTGAACAAGTCAAATAAAGCAACCTCGATAGCGTCGATTCCATTAAGAAACGGCCGCGAACACCACAGTCTGCACCAGTCCCCCGTCCTGCCTATTCTCCAGACGGATCATCCCGCCGTAGCGCTCGATGATTTCCTTCGCGATCGCCAGCCCCAGTCCCGCGCCCGGGATGAACTGCGTGCGTGCCGGATCGACCCGGAAGAACGGCTCGAAGGCTTTGTTCAACAGGTCCGGCGGGATGCCGGGGCCGCGGTCGGCGATGGTCAGGACCGCCCGGCCGCCTTGCCTCGATAGCGAGACGGTGCAGCTCTTGCCGTGCGTCGCGGCGTTGACGATCAGGTTGCGCAGCGCGCGGCGCAGGCCGAGCGCGCCGGCCTTGACGGACACATGATCGAGATGGTCGATCGTCACCGCATGGCCGAGCGCCGTCATCTCGGTCTCGATGTCGCGGACCAGCCCGTCGAGTTCCACCGGTTCTACCGCATCCTGGTTGACCTCCTCGCGCACCAGGCGGATCGCGCTGTCGGCGATGCGGTCGAGCTCGTCGAGATCGCTCAGCCACTTCTCGCGATCCTCGTCGAGGAACTCGGCGCGGAGCCGCATCCTGGTCATCGGCGTCCTGAGGTCATGGCCGGCGGCCGCGACAAGGCGCATGCGGCTTTCCATCGCCGCCTCGAGCCTTGCCGAAAGCTGGTTGAGCGCATGCGCGGTGGCCCTGACTTCGGCCGACCCCTCTTCAGGAACCGTCGCCAGCACCCCGTCCGAACCGATCTTGCTGACGGCGGCCTCAAGCATTTCCAGCGGCCGCACCAGCACGCCGGTGAAGTAGATCGACACCGGCGTGGCGCCGAGCACGATCAGCACCATCCAGCCCGCCAGCCCGTACCAGACATCGCGCGGCGGACCGAAATCGGGGACATCGACGATCATCCAGCGATGGTCGGGCAGCTCGACCGAAGCGACCATTCCCGGCCTGTCGGCATTGCGGCTGACCACGGCCGAAACATCGAGGCCGTTGTGGCGCAGGATCTCGTTCAGCATTTTTGTGTGCTTGCGGTCCTCGAAGCCGTCGGCCGGGCGATCCTGCACGATGACGGGTGCATCGCTTGAATTCGGCGCGTGGGCGGGAGCCAGTTGCACCATATACTGGATCTGGTGGGCGAGCGGGCCCATGATCAGTTCCGGCGACGGCCCGCCGAGCACCTTCACCGCGACGAAGGTGGCGAGCCCGACGACGCCCAGGATCGAAACGACCAGAAGGATGATCAGCCGCCGGCGCAGCGAGGTCATGCCCCGGTCTCCGCGGTCTCGACACGCGCGGTCAGTTGATAGCCGCCATTGCGCACGGTCTTGAACAGGTTCTCCTCGCCCGCCTCGGCGAATTTCCGACGCAGCCGGCTCATCAGCACGTCGACGGACCGGTCGAGCGGCTCGCGCTCGCGCCCCTGCGTCAGATCGAGCAGCTGATCGCGCGACAGGAGCCGCCCCGGCCGGTCGAGAAAGACCTGCAGCAGGTCGAACTCGGCGCCGGTAAGGTCGATCGCGGCACCTTCGGCGTCGATCACCTTGCGCGTGTCCGGCTCAAGCCTGTAACCGGCGAAACGATAGACGCGAACCTTGGGCGGAGCGGCTTCCTCCGGCGCCGAGCGCCTGAGCACCGCGCGGATGCGGGCTGAAAGCTCGCGCGGGTTGAACGGCTTGCCGAGATAGTCGTCGGCGCCGAGCTCCAGCCCGATGATGCGGTCCACATCCTCCTTCAGCGCGGTCAGCAGAATGACCGGAATATGCGGCTTGCGGTCGCGCAAGGCGCGGCAGATGTCGAGACCCGACCCGTCGGGCAGCATGACGTCGAGCACGATGAGGTCGAACTGGCCTGAGCCGAGCTTCTGCTCGCACTCGCGCCGGTCGGCCGCCACCGAGACGCGAAAACCCTGCCCGTCGAGATAGCGTCCGAGCAGCGTCCTGATCTCGCGGTCGTCATCGACGACGAGGATGTGGGGTTGTGCCTGCATTCCCAGCCCATCTCACCTTGTTCGCCACCGATTATAGGAAGAGCGGCCGAAAGAGCGGCATGGAAATTTGCAACCGAATGTTTCCGGGAAGGCTCCGGAAACATTCAGAAACAAATCTCCCTTTTCTGGAAACCTTCGGCAACGCGCCGAAGCAAAACGGCAAAAGACGCTTCCTATCCTCCCGCCATCCGAAGCATGCAGGAAAGGATCACGTCATGCGAAGCAGACTTTTGGCGCTCGGCCTGTTCTCGGTCGCGGCCATCCATCCCGTGCTGGCCGCCCAGTCCGACCCTGCCGCGGCGCCTGGTGACGAACCGCCGGCGATCGGCCGGCAGGACGATGCGGGCCCGGGCCCGATGCCCTGGCCCGGCCCGCATGGGCCGATGCGGCACGGACCGATGCCACAGGGGCCGGAAGCCTTCCGCCGCATGGGACCGCCACCGCCGGAGATGCTTGCCGCTCGGCTTTCGGCGCTCGAGACCCGCATCGGCATCCGCACCGAGCAGCTCGATGCCTGGCGCGACTATACCAGCGCGCTGCAGGCGGTCCTGGCGCCGCCGCGGTTCGACCATGGCCCCGGCGCTCGCAGTGGCTCTGAAGTAGGCGGGCCGTCCACGCCCGGCGGTCCCGACCAGGCGCAACGCGATCCCTTCGCCTTCCAGGAGCGACTGGCCGACGAAGTCACCAAGCGCGCGGCTTCGGCCGCCAAGCTGAAGGATGCGATCGCCGTGCTGCGCACCAAGCTGACGCCCGAACAGCTCGAAATCCTCGCTTCAGCGGATCGACCGCACGGCCCGCCCCCCGGTCCATGGGGCAATCCGCCGGACGACGTAGCCGGCCCTGGAGATCCGCACGGACAGCTTCAGCCACCCCTACCCCGGAATGGCGAGCAACTCTGACCGTCTGCACCGGCCGGTCCGCTGATCCACCCGTTCACGGGCCGGCCGGTTCTTTTGCGAATTGGCGGACGCGACCGCGCGACCGCCGTCAAGCGTGGAGCGCATGATGATGTGGGAAGCCCTGATGATGCTGCGGCTGCTTGCCTCGCTGGGCTCGCCCTTGCCAATCCGCTCCAGCGCCGATGCCAGGCAACGGATCCTGTCGAAGCAGGCGCTAAAAGGGGCGATCCGGCTGAGCTTCGCCGCTTACCGCCTGTCGCTTCCGATGTCGTCTTCAAGCACTGAAAATCATGACCAGAAAATTGCGTAAAAGGCATCTTCTCCTCGTCGCCGTGCTGGTCGCGGCCGGCGCCGTCGATGGTCAGGCGGCGACTGCAACTTCAGCGAAAGATCCAGCCGATGCATATCCAGCCTAGTCATTCTCTTTTGCCGACGAGGCCACGTCGCCTCTCTCCCTGGGCAGGAATGCTGTGTGCGGTACTCTTTCTGGCGGCCTGTTCGCAGGAAAAGAGCGAGGTTCCTGCGGGCATGGGCGGCGTCGGCCGGCCCCAGGTCGGCGTCGTCACCTTGCATCCGCAATCGGTCGCGATCACCGCCGAACTGCCCGGCCGCACGGCGGCCTCCCTCATCGCCGAGGTACGCCCGCAGGTCGACGGCATCATCCAGCAGCGCCTGTTCCAGGAAGGCGCCGAGGTGGTGCCGGGACAGCCGCTCTACCTTATCGATCCGGCGAGCTACCAGGCAGCCTATGACAGCGCCGTCGCCGCCCGGCAGAAGGCCGAAGCGGCGCTCCCCACCGCCCAGGCCAAGTTCGACCGCTATTCCGGACTGCTGAAGCAGAACGTCGTCTCGAAGCAGGACTTTGACGATGCCGCCGCGACGCTGGCGCAGGCCCAGGCCGACGTTGCATCGGCCAAGGCGAGCGTCGAGACGGCGCGCATCAGCCTCAACCGCACCTCGATCACCGCGCCGATCGCCGGCCGGATCGACAAATCCACGCTCACGCCGGGAGCGCTGGTCACCGCCAACCAGGAGACGGTGCTGACCACCATTCGCGCGCTCGACCCGATCAATGTCGATGTCACGCAGTCCAGCACCAATCTGCTCAACCTGCGTCAGGCGATCAACGAAGGCCGGCTGAAGGTCAGCGGGCCCAACGTCAGCGTGAAGCTCAAGCTCGACAACGGCTCCATCTACTCGCGAACCGGCAAGCTGGAATTCGCCGGCGCCAATGTCGACCAATCCACCAGCACTTTCGCGCTCAGAGCCCAGTTCCCCAATCCCGACCGCCTGCTGCTGCCAGGCATGTATGTGCGCGCCATCGTCGAGGAAGGTGTGGCGCAGAACAGCTTCCTGGTGCCGCAGCGCGCCGTCACCCGCGACCCGAAAGGTCAGGCGACGGCCATGGTGGTCAATGCCCAGGGCAAGGTTGAGTCACGTGCTCTCAGCGTGCGCAACAGCGTCGGCAACAACTGGCTGGTGGACTCCGGCGTCGGCGACGGCGACCGCGTCATCGTTGAAGGCGTGCAGCTAGTGCGCGCAGGCGGCGACGCGACGCCGGTCGAGGTGACGATCGACGAGGCGACCGGCGAGATCAAGGATCGCCAGCAGACCTCCGCCACGGCGGAACCGGCTGGCGGCAAGGCTGCCGGCGCCGCCAAGCAACCGTCTGGCGCAACCGGGAACTGAGGCGATGTCGACTTTCTTCATCAATCGCCCGATCTTTGCCTGGGTGATCGCCATCGTGATCATGCTGGGCGGCCTGCTCGCGCTCCGGTCGCTGCCGATCTCGCAATACCCGCAGATCGCGCCCACCACGGTGAACATCAGCGCCAGCTATCCCGGCGCCGACGCCCAGACGGTGGAGAATTCGGTGACCAAGGTCATCGAGCAAGGCATGACCGGCATCGACAATCTCGACTACATGACGGCGACGTCGACCTCGACCGGACAGGCCTCGATCACGCTGACCTTCACCAGCGCCGCCAATCCCGACACCGCCCAGGTGCAGACCCAGAACAAGCTGCAGCTGGTGCAGTCGCAGCTGCCGCAGGTCGTCCAGAGCAACGGCATCACCGTCTCCAAATCCTCGACCGGCTTCCTGATGGTCATCGGCTTCGTTTCCACCGACGGCAAGATGAACTCGACAGACCTTGCCGACTATGTCGACAGCACGGTCAACGACACGCTGAAGCGCGTCGAAGGCGTCGGCTCCACCCAGCTCTTCGGCTCCGGCTATGCCATGCGCATCTGGCTCGACCCCGACAAGCTCGCCCAATATGCGCTGATGCCGAGCGACGTCGTCACCGCGATCGAGGCGCAGAACACCCAGGTCTCCGCCGGCCAGATCGGCGGCCTGCCGGCGCGCAAGGGACAGCAGCTCAATGCCACGGTGACGGCCAAGAGCCGGCTGCAGACCGCCGAGCAGTTCCGCAACATCATCCTGAAGAGCAACACCGACGGCTCGCTGGTTCGGCTCAACGACGTCGCCAGGGTCGAGATCGGCGCCGAAAGCTACACGACGGCCGCCCATTACAATGGCAAGCCGTCGGCCGGCGTCGCGGTCAATCTGGCGACCGGCGCCAATGCGATCAGCACCGCCGAGGCGGTGCGCGCGACCATCGACCGTCTGAGTTCGACCTTCCCGCAAGGCGTCGAGGTCGTCTACCCCTACGACACATCGCCCTTCGTACGCCTGTCGATCGAAGAGGTGGTTAAGACGCTGGCAGAAGCGATCGTGCTGGTGTTCCTGGTGATGCTGCTCTTCCTGCAGAACCTGCGCGCCACCATCATCCCGACGATCGCCGTTCCGGTGGTGCTGCTCGGCACCTTCGGTGTGCTCTCCTTCTTCGGTTACTCGATCAACACGCTGACCATGTTCGCCATGGTGCTCGCCATCGGCCTGCTCGTCGACGACGCCATCGTCGTGGTCGAAAATGTCGAACGCGTCATGGCGGAGGAAGGCCTGCCGCCGAGAGAGGCGACGCGCAAATCGATGAACGAGATCACCGACGCGCTGATCGGCATCGCCACGGTGCTGTCGGCCGTGTTCGTGCCGATGGCTTTCTTCGGCGGCTCCACCGGCATCATCTACCGGCAGTTCTCGGTAACCATCGTCTCGGCGATGGTGCTCTCGGTGCTGGTCGCGCTGGTGCTGACGCCCGCGCTGTGCGCCACGATCCTGCGGCCGCCGAGGGATCACGCGACGCAGAGAGGTCCGTTCGGCTGGTTCAACCGCGCCTTCGACCGCGGCACGACGGCCTATCGCGACGGCTCGCACGGCATCATCAACCGGGGCAAGCGCTTCCTCGTCGTTTTCCTGGCCATCGTCATTGCCATGGGCTGGATGTTTGCCAGGCTGCCAAGCTCATTCCTGCCCGACGAGGACCAGGGCATCCTGATCACCAGCGTGCAGCTGCCGGTCGGCGCGACACAGGACCGAACCGAGCGCGTGCTCGCCCAGGTGACCGACCACTATTTGAACGAGGAGAAGGACGCGGTCGATGGGGTGTTCACCGCATCCGGCTTCGGTTTCGGCGGCGCTGGACAGAATGTCGGTATCGCGTTCGTTCGGCTGAAGGATTTCGACAAGCGCACGTCGCCGGCCCTGGCGGCGAAGGCGGTCGCCGGCCGCGCCATGGCCGCCTTCTCCAAGATCAGGGATGCGCAAGTCTTCGCGCTCGCCCCTCCCGCCATCCAGGGCTTCGGCAACACCAGCGGTTTCGACTTCTATCTGCAGGACGTCAACGGCGCCGGCCATGAGGCGCTGATCCAGACGCGCAACCAGCTTCTCGGTCTTGCCGCGCGGAGCAAGCTGCTCGCCAACACCCGCCCCAACGGCCAGGAGGATCAGCCGCAGTTCTCGGTCGACATCGATCAGGAAAAGGCAAGCGCCCTCGGCATCGGCCTCTCCGACATCAACAACACGCTCTCCACCGCCTGGGGCAGCGACTACGTCAACGACTTCATCGATCGCGGTCGGGTGAAGCCGGTCTATCTGCAGGCGGACGCGGACTTCCGCATGCAGCCGGAAGACCTGGACAAATGGCAGGTCCGCAATTCCGGCAACGCCATGGTGCCATTCTCGGCCTTCGCCTCCAGCCATTGGACATACGGCTCGCCCCGGCTCGAGCGCTACAACGGTTCGGCGGCCGTGGAAATCCAGGGCGCGGCGGCGACGGGCGTGAGTTCAGGCGCCGCCATGGACGAGATCGACAAGCTGGTCGCGCAACTGCCCGCAGGCTACGCGCATGAGTGGACGGGGCTCTCGCATCAGGAGCGGCTTTCCGGCAACCAGGCGATGTCGCTCTATCTGATCTCGGCGCTCGTCGTCTTCCTTTGCCTCGCCGCGCTTTACGAGAGCTGGTCCATCCCGTTCGCGGTCATGCTGTCGGTGCCGATCGGCATCTTCGGCGCGCTGCTGGCGGCGAGCCTGTTCGGGCAGACCAACGACGTCTATTTCAAGGTCGGCCTGCTGACCACGATTGGTCTCGCCTCCAAGAACGCCATCCTCATCGTCGAATTCGCCATCGAACGGCAGGCGGCGGGAATGGGGCTGGTCGAGGCGACGCTGGAAGCGGCGCGGCAACGACTGCGGCCAATCCTGATGACGTCGCTGGCCTTCATTCTCGGTGTCACGCCATTGGCAATCGCCAGCGGCGCGGGTTCGGGCGCGCAGAATTCCGTCGGCATCGGCGTGATGGGCGGCATGTTCGCGGCAACCGTGATCGGCGTGTTCCTGGTGCCGCTGCTGTTCGTCACGGTGCGCCGCATCTTCAAGGGCAAGGCCGCCAAGCAGGATTCTGGGCAGGATACGGGCGGGACGCCAGCCACAGCCACTCAGCAATAAGGGTTTCGTCATGATGGGTTTCGAACGTGGTCTGCGGACCGCGAAAGGGCTGCTTTTGCCCGCCTTTGCGGGCCTTCTGCTCTCCGGATGCGTCGTTGGTCCAGACTATCGGACGCCCTTGTTGGTCGTGCCAGCGACCTGGAGCGACTGGAAGGCGACGAAGCCGGCCAAGCCGGCGCAGTTGTCGCTATGGTGGCGGAAGCTCCGCGATCCCGAGCTCAACCAGTTGGTCGAGGAAGCGGTTGCCGACAATCTGGACGTGGCGACGGCCAAGGCCAAGATCCGCGAGGCACGCGCGTCCTACCGCCAATCCGCGGGGACGCTGTTTCCATCCGTCGACGGTTCGGCCTCCGCCACGCGCAACAAGGTCGCCGCGACCACCTCGGGCGGGACCGCCAGCGAGACCTACGACCAGTATCAGGCGGGCTTCGACGCCAGCTGGGAGCTCGATCTCTTCGGCGCCAACCACAGGAGTGTCGAGGCCGCCCGCTACGGATTGGACGCCTCCCAAGAGAGCCTCCGTTCGACCCTGCTGACCTTGATCGGCGATGTTGCCTCCAACTACGTCCAGGCCCGCGGCTACCAGACCCGCATCGCGCTTGCCCGGCGCTCGGCTGCATCGCAAAGGCAGACCGCCGAGCTCACCCGCACCATGGCCTTGGCCGGCACGGCAACCGCTGCCGATGTCGCCAAGGCGATGGGACAGGCAAGCAGCACGGAAGCCGACGTCCCGACCCTGGAAGCGAACTACGCCGAAGCGGTGCACCGCCTTTCGGTGCTCACCGGCCGTCCGCCGGCGGCGTTGGTCGAGCGGCTGAAGCGCCCCACGTCGATCCCGGCGCCGCGCCTGCCGATCCCGACCGGCATTCCGGCCGACATCCTGCTGACCCGCCCCGACGTGCGGATGGCGGAACGGCAATATGCTCAGTACACGGCCAAGATCGGCCAGGCAGAGGCGGCGCGCTATCCGAGCGTCAGCCTGACGGGAGACATCAGTACCACCGCCCTCAAGCTCGGCGATCTCGGCAGGAATTCCACCATCGGCTGGTCGTTCGGCCCGACGCTCAGCGTGCCGCTGTTCAACGCCGGTCAGTTGCAGGCGGCCGTCGAGATCGCCAAAGCCCAGCGCGACCAATATTTCATTGCCTACAAGGCCGCCGTGCTGACGGCGCTGGAGGACGTGGAAAACGCCACCGTCTCTCTGTCGCAGGAGCGGATCAGGAACGGCAAGCTCGCCTCTTCCGCAAAATCCTATGGCGACGCCGCCCGGCTCGAAAGAACACTCTACAAAGCGGGTGAGACAAGCCTTCTCGACGTGCTGGATGCAGAGCGGTCGCTCTACACGGCCGAGGACACCCTGCTGCAGAGCCGCGTGTCGCTGGCCACCGATTACATCGCACTCAACAAGGCGCTCGGCGGCGGTTGGGACGGCACGATCGACAGCGCCAAGCCTGAAGTCGTCGATGTCGGCGCCGGTCCGCGGCTGGCATCGGAAACGCAGTGATATGAAGCCGGACGTCTATCTGAAGCCCTCGGAACAAATCTCCGTGAGCAATAGCTGAAAGCAATCATCCACTATACTATAACCTGGTCGAGGCAATGCGATGTCGAACGTCTACGATCTTGGAACCAATCTGGTGCGTCGTATCTATGAAAAGCGCATAGATGCACCAGCGATTCTTGATATCAGCACCCATTTCCCCAACGCGACGAAGTTCGCGGCCGCCTGGCAGAGTATTCGCGACGAAGCCCTGGCGGTGCAGTTGAACAGGGTGCCGCGCTTCCACGACATCATGCCGGAGCAGGCCGAGATTTCGGCCAATGACGGCCTCGATTGGCGCATGTTCGTGCTCAAGGCCTACGACATGACGATTCCGGAAAACCTCGCGCGAATGCCCACCCTCGGCCGGCTGCTGTCCGAATGCCCCGAGGTCAAATCGGCGGCCGTCTCATTCCTGGCGCCGCGCAAGCATATCCCGCCCCATCGCGGTCCCTTTCGCGGCATCATGAGATTTCATCTCGGTCTGGTCATCCCGAAACAGGCGGATGGCCGGCCGGCGACAGTCATGATGATCAACCATGAGGACAGGCGCATCTCCGACGGCGAGTGCATGCTTTGGGACGACACTTTCGAGCACGAGGTGATGAACAACGCCGATCAGGCGCGTATTGCCTTGCTGCTCGATGTGTGGCGTCCAGAAATGCCCCTGGACATGGAGATCCTGTCCAGACTGATCGTGCGCGGCGTGCAGGTGGGAATGCACTACAGAGGGGTATCTTTCGCCGGCTGAAGCCTTACGCCCTCGCCTCGCGAAATCTCCTTGCGCTGCCGCCGCGCTTGACCGGCAACATCATATCCCGGGCGAGCAACCCGCTGATGCGGCAGAAAGCCATGAAGGCGCGGCAGGCTTCCTCCGAACTCGCGACATCGACGGTCGCGCCGAAGCAGGCGTTGAAGGCGAGATCATAGACCTTGCCCTGGCGGCGCTTCGGCCAGTCCTGCAGGAAGTCGAGCGCCTGCTCGACGCTGTAGATTTCCTCAACCGGCAGGCCGGGCGCGGGCGTGATGCGCACCGGCACCTCGAATTGCAGTCTGTCCATTCCCTGTCTCCCGAACTGGCGAAGCCCGAGCAGCGCCGTTCGTTCTGAAAAAATTCTTTTGACGCCTTCTGGGACAGGAATGTGACCTCAGTACGGTCGGCCGCTCGAGCCTGGGTGCGGCGGATCGGCACCCTGGTCACATCGTTCGACGGGGCGATGCGACAGGCATCGCTCCGTCCCGTATTCCGCCAATTTCATTCGCGCCTACTGGTTCGCCGGGTCCGTCTCCGCATCGTAGGCCATGCGCGAGACCACCATCAGCAGATAGGCGGACGGAATGGCGAAGATGACGCCGAGCACGATCGCGGCCGTCCCCTCCATGCGAAGCGTTTCGGCAATGGCCCAGTAGACGGTGCCGGCGCAGATGATTGCCTGGACGGTGAGAAACGAGGCTGCCGAGGCAGCGCGCGTGAGCGTTTTGAAGGTCTTGATACGTCGCATCGCGAAATGTCCAATGGACGCGCCACGCAGCCGGCGGGCGGCACATGCCGTCGCCAGATCGCAGCGCGAAGGAATGTTTGAGGTGTGAAAACTGCGGTCAGCGGCCGCCGGGTTCAGCCCGTTGGTGGCGCGCGAGGCTGGTTGGCATGCGAGAGCGTCGCGGCCACGGGAACAGGCGCGATGTTCGCCTGCGCCGGCAAGGCCTGGCCGCTGACAAGGAAATCGGATGCGGGGGCGAGCGCGCCGGGATTGCCGCCGACGAGCTTCAAGGGCAGCGGCCGGCCGGCGCGGGCCTCGATGGCCTGCGCCTTGCCGGTGACCCTCAGCAATGCAAGCGTTTCGCCCTGCCGCGTTGCGCTGAGGCCGGGGCCGCCCGCGGCCGAGGCGGCGGACGCGGAGACTTCGGCCTGAGCGAAGCCCAGCAGCGCGAGCACGAGCATCGCCATCAGGGCCAAGCATGCGGTCCTGAATGGCTGCAGCGTCGATCTTGCGCGTTCCGATGCCGTCAACGGCATTAAATCTCCCATATCCAGACCGCCCTACCCCATGGGGCAGCGAAAGGAAAGCTTGCAACTAACCCGGACGCGCCAGCTCTGCGCCAGCGAATATTCCCCGCAGCAAACCGGTTGAAGGCACTTCGTCCTTGAACCTTGCCGCTTCCGGTGCCAAATCTGGAGAAAATTCCCGCATCGGCTCGCGTCAGGAGCCAACCCGCGAACGGACAAGAATGGTTACCTATCTCGACGCCGCAACGGCCCCCTTGAGAAACACCGGCCAGATTCGCCTTTATGGCGAAGAAGGCTTTGCCGGCATGCGCAAGGCCTGCGACCTCACCGCGCGCTGCCTCGACGAACTCGTGTCGATGGTGAAGCCCGGCGTCACTACCGAGACCATCGACCGCTTCGTCTTCGAGTTCGGCATGGACCACGGCGCGCTGCCGGCGACGCTCAACTATCGCGGCTACACCAAGTCCTCCTGCACCTCGATCAACCACGTCGTCTGCCACGGCATTCCCGACAACAAGCCGCTGAAGGACGGCGACATCGTCAACATCGACGTCACCTATATCCTCGACGGCTGGCATGGCGACTCCTCGCGCATGTACCCGGTGGGGACGATCAAGCGCGCCGCCGAGCGCCTGCTCGAAGTGACCTATGAATGCCTGATGCGCGGCATCGCCGCGATCCGGCCCGGCGCCCGCACCGGCGCCATCGGCGCCGCGATCCAGACCTATGCCGAGGCCGAGCGCTGTTCGGTGGTGCGCGACTTCTGCGGCCACGGCGTCGGCCAGCTTTTTCATGACGCGCCGAACATCCTGCACTACGGCACCGTCAACGAAGGCGTCGAGATGCGGCCCGGCATGATCTTCACCGTCGAGCCGATGATCAACCTCGGCCGCCCGCATGTGAAGGTGCTGTCGGATGGCTGGACGGCGGTGACGCGCGACCGTTCGCTGTCGGCACAATACGAGCACACGATCGGCGTCACCGATACCGGCTGCGAGATCTTCACGCTGTCGCCGAAAAAGCTCGACCGCCCCGGTCTGCCGGCCTAGAGCATTTCACCGTTTCACGGGAAGACGGGAACGGCGAACCGCTCTATCTCTTTGTTTTGGCGCAATTCCGAACGGAAAACCGTTTTCACACTTTTCCTGGAATTGCTCTAGGATTCTTGCCGCCGGACCGTCCCCGACCGTAGCACTTGAAGTTTCCCCCACGACGTCCATGGTCCCGCGCAGGGGTATGCCGCTCATCGTATCGCTGTGCGCAAGAGGCTTCTTCTTTTGGAGCTCACGCCGTCGCGACATTCGGCCCTCTGCGCCCATGGCTACTCGGTCTTTCTAGGCCGGGCTCCGCCTCATTGTCGCGATCGTCATTGTTGCATTTTTGTTACATGCGACATCGAAGAAAATGCTGCTTCAATCTACTTCATTCCACCATTGATCTGGGTCAACCGAGCATCTCTCCGCGGCTGTCATTGCTGCAGCGCACCAAATTCGAAATTTCAAGGAGAGATATCATGGTGAGAGACTGGATGGGGCCGCGACGGCGAGGGATCACGACGGTTGCCATCGCGCTTGTTGTGGCAGGGCTGCAGCAGGCCGCGGCGGCGGACGTACGATCGGTGGACACTGCGCAAGCAGAGGCTCCCATAGCGGCATCCAGCCCTTGGCAGATTCGCCTGCGCGCCCTGGGCGTGATCACGGACGACAAGGGCAACGTCAACGGAATCCCGGGCTCTGACCTTTCCTATTCGGACACGGTGACGCCGGAATTGGACATCTCCTATTACTTCACCGACAATCTCGCCGCCGAACTCATTCTCGGCACCACCTACGCCAATATCTACGGCGAGGGAACGATCGGCGGATTGGGCAAGATCGGCAAGGTCTGGTTGCTGCCGCCCACGCTCACGCTGCAATACCATTTCACCGATTTCGGCGCCTTCAAGCCCTATGTCGGTGCTGGCGTGAACTACACGATCTTTTACAACCAGGATGCCGGCAGTGCCGACGCTCTCCATGTCAAGGACACATTCGGCGGCGCTCTGCAGGTCGGATTCGATTACATGCTGGATCAGCATTGGGGCTTCAATTTCGACGTCAAGAAGCTCTTCCTGGAGCCGAAATTCGACGTCACGGTCGGCGGCACGGACTTTACGGGTAAGGCCAGGCTCAACCCGTGGCTGATCGGCACGGGCGTCACCTACCGCTTCTGACAAGGCACGACGAAGGCCGATTGCCTGCATTTGAGTCGCTATTCGGAGGGTGCTTTGCGCGTCCTCCTCGCGCATCGGGCGCCTTCGTCACCTTCAATACGCAGGCTGGCCCCTCGAATCATCGTCGCGGCAGTGCGCGCACACCCGTCGACACGACCGAAGCCGGTGCAGGATTTCGCGCCCGTGCCGAAAAAACTCGACTGGCCCCGGCCTACCGGCTTAGAGTTTCTTCTTGCCGGGCCTTTCCGGCCAAGAGCGGGCGGCCTATGGGGGAAACCGGCGACGACGAGCGGGGATTTTTCGCGGAGCTGCCGATCCGGCGGCCCGCGAAGGCCGAGCCGGCCGAAAAGCCGCACTATCATGGTCATCGCGAACGCTTGCGCGAACGCTTCGTCGCCGGCGGACCGGATGCCCTGCCCGACTATGAGTTGCTCGAGCTCCTGCTTTTCCGGCTGATCCCGCGCGTTGACACCAAGCCGATCGCCAAGGCGCTGATCGCCCGCTTCGGCTCGTTGGCCGAGGTGCTCGGCGCGCCGCCTTCCCTGCTCGAGGAAGTCAAAGGCATCGGTCCGGCGGTGGCGACCGATCTCAAGGTCGTCGCGGCGACCGCCCAGCGCATGGCCCGCGGCGAGGTGCAGAGCCGCGAGGTTCTGTCCAACTGGCCGCAACTTCTCGACTATTGCCGCTCGGCGATGGCCTTCGAGACCCGTGAGCAGTTCCGCATCCTCTTCCTTGACAAGAAGAACGGGCTGATCGCCGACGAAGTGCAGCAGACCGGCACCGTCGACCACACGCCCGTCTATCCGCGCGAGGTGGTCAAGCGCGCGCTCGAACTGTCCGCCAGCGCCATCATCCTGGTCCACAACCACCCGTCCGGCGACCCGACGCCCTCGCGCGCCGACATCGAGATGACGAAGCAGATCATCGATACGGCGAAGCCCCTCGGTATCGCGGTGCACGACCACATCATCATCGGCCGCAAGGGCAACGCCTCGATGAAGGGGCTGCTGCTGATTTAGCGATGTCTGCTTGGAGCAGAACGGACTCAATTGCAGACATTTCGGTTTCGATGCGATTGCCGAGTCGGGGAGTTCACCCGAGCCGCTCATAGGTCCAGACATGACATCTGGCGCGTGCCATCGCGCGCGAAGACTGCCGCCTTCCACTGAACACTCGGGCTCCTCCCGGCATGATCCTGTTGGCCCGAACTCATGGCGATGATCCGCTCCCTTCGCTCCCAACCGCACCAATCAAACGGACGAGTACCGCGCGCACCCGCCAAAGCATGTGCTCCGCTCCCTCGCGGAGCTGATCAGTGGCGCCATGCCATCCGAATGACGACAGATGCGTTTGGTGCCCGTTCGCAGGCCTGCGGTCAGAGCGGGGTCAGCTCGACTCCGGGCACCGGACCTTGAGCAAGCGGCACCCATGGACCACGGAC
Organism: Mesorhizobium sp. WSM4906; assembly: GCF_029674625.1. Lineage (NCBI taxonomy): Bacteria > Pseudomonadati > Pseudomonadota > Alphaproteobacteria > Hyphomicrobiales > Phyllobacteriaceae > Mesorhizobium > Mesorhizobium sp. WSM4906. The sequence continues at coordinate 3,838,447 of NZ_CP121355.1, read as the reverse complement.
GTGCCAGGGCGAGAATTCCGCCTCCCACGGGCATTGCGAGACGAGCTTCAGATGGCAATGACGATCTCGCCGACCAGGTCGCGGAACCAGCGGTGGCCGGGATCGTAGTCGTGCCGGTCATGCCAGATCATGGAGAGCGAAAAATCCGGCAGCGCGAGTGGCGGCTTGCTGTAGCTCAATGCTAGCCGGGCCGCGACCACCCGGGCTGCGTAGTCGGGCAGCGTTGCGACCGCATCGCACTTGGAGAGATAGAACGGCAGCGCGGCAAGGTCGCCCGCCACCAGGACACGACGGCTCAGCCCCTGCTTGGCAAGGGCGGTGTCGACCACGCCGCTTCGCTCGCCGCTGAACGAGGTCAGCAGGTGCGGCAGGCGGAGGTAGCGCTTGAGGGTGATCGGCGGCCGGATTCCCAGCCGCCGGCCATTGAACACGCAGCCGTAGTTGCGCGGGCCCAGGTTCCTGCGGCGGTGCCAGGATTCGATCCTCGGAAATACCGACACGCCCAGCTCAATCTCCTCGCTGTCGAGAAGCGCTGGCCCCGTATGCAGGCTCACAGGCCGCACAACCAGACTCACGCGAGGGGCCTGCTTAGCGAGCGCCTCCAACAGTAGCGGCATGACGCAGATGTCCAGCGCGCTCGGCAGACCCAGTCGGAACACGCGTTCGGAAGGCCCCGGCTCGAAGTGGTCGCGTTCCTGCAGCTTGCGCTCGATCGCCTCGAGGCTCGGCAGCAAGTCGCAGTAGAGCGCCTCGGCGCGCGGTGTCGGGACCATGCCCTGGCGCACGCGCACGAACAGCCGGTCGTCGAAGATCGCTCGCAGCCGCCGCAGCGCGTGGCTCACCGCAGGCTGGCTCACGAACAGGCGCTCGGCCGCGCGCGTCGTCGATCGTTCGCGCATCACCGCCACGAACATCACCAGCAGGTTCAGATCGACGCCCCGAAAATTCTTCTCATTCATGACTGTCATGAAAACATGCCATTTGCTTCATGGCAACGATGATTTCAGGCTATGGCTTTGCCCTCAATTGGAATGAACCCATGTCTCTTGAAGCAGATCGCAGAGCAGTCCTCGCCTCGGCGTCAGCGCTGATGGCGGCGAGCTTGATGCCCAATGCACTGCTGGCCGATTCCGGATCAAAGGAATCGAACACCATGTCCCAAGCTGAACCGTTCAAGATCCATGTCCCCGACGCAACGCTCGCCCGCGTCAGGGATCGGCTCCAGACCGTCCATTGGCCGAACGTCTCGAAGACCACCGGCTGGCGGTATGGCGTAGATGCGGACTGGTTCGCGAAGCTCGTGTCGTACTGGCGCGACACTTACGATTGGCGGTCGATCGAGGCGTCGCTGAACCGCACCCCGCAATATCTGGTCAATATTGACGGCCGAAACGTTCACTATGCTCGACTTGCTCCGGCCGGCGGACACGGCGCCCATCCGCCGCTGCTGCTCCTGCACGGATGGCCGTACACATTTGCCGCCATGCTTCCGCTGGCGGAGAAGCTCGCAGACGATGGCTTCGAAGTAATCGTGCCGTCCTTGCCGGGTTTCGCGTTCTCGGAAGCCCCCGACGATCAAATCCGTGGCCTCCGCTTCATCTCCAGGCGAATCGATCGCCTGATGACCGATGTTCTTGGTTACGCCCGTTACCTCATTCATGGCGGCGACTTTGGCGCGGTGGTCGCCGATTGGATCGCGATCGACACGCCCGACCACCTGGCAGGCATCCATGCCCACATGATCGCCTTCCGCCATGCTGGCGCGGAGTATGGGTCAGGCCAAACGGGTGTCGCGGACCCAGCTCCCGAGGAAATGGCCTATGCGAAAGCCGAGGTGGAGAACATGGATCGTGAGAGCGCCTACTTTCGCCTCCAGTTCACGCGCCCCGAGACCATCACATATGCCCTAACGGACAGCCCGGTCGGCTGGGCCGCCTACATGCTCGACAAGTGGCAGAAATGGAGCGACACGCGCAAGCGCAGCGTCGACGCGATCTACGGCCCGGACCGATTGCTGACCGAAGTCATGCTGTTTCTCGTCACCGACACGGTGGCGACCTCGATCTGGCCCTACGCCGGCTTTGCCACGGAGCCGTTTGGCCTGCAGCCAGGGCAGAAGATAGCGGTTCCGTTCGGCTACTCGTCGTTTCCCGATCCGCTCCTGCCCCGCATGCCGCGCCGCTTCGTCGAGCGATCGCGCCCCGACATCAGATTGTGGCGCGAGCACGTTGAGGGCGGCCATCTTCCGATGCTCGAGCAGACGGACGTTCTTGCCGCTGACATTCGGGATTTCGCTGCCGGACTTGACTGACGGGGCAGACCGCCAAGGTAGCGGACAAAGTTGATACCTTCGACAGAGAGGAACGGCGTATATGGACCTGCAAAAGCAGACGGCAGTCATCGTCGGAGGGACGGGCGACATCGGACACGCCACCGCGAAGCTGTTCGTCAAGGCTGGCGCTCGCGTGATCATAACCGGACGACAGCGGGAGCGTGCGGCAGCCAGAGCTCAGTTGCTTGGCCCCTTGGCGCGCGGCCATGTCGTTTCACCTGCCGATGAGGCTGATCTGCGCCATTTCTTCGGTGAGATCGGCACGTTCGACCACCTCGTTCTGACCTTAGGGACGCAGTCGATCACGCTACCCTTCGCACAGCTCAATGACGGGCACATGCGTGACGCCATGGATTCAAAGTACATGGCGTATACGCGAACCCTGCGCGCCGCACGCATCGACCCGGAAGCTACCCGTTCGGATCGTAGGTCAGCCTATACTTCGATACTGCTCAACGATCGGCACCACGTAGGTGATGCCGAATGGCTCCCGACGATCTTGAAACTGCGCCCAACCAGACTGTCTGATTAGCACATGAGGACAGCGGCAAAGCTCATTGTGGCGGCTCGATGTGACCTATGCCGAACCCGACTGCGCCACGCGACATCAGCCAGGCCAGATTGTCGTAGACGGCGGCGGGCTCACAGCCGGCACTCGACGTCTTCTTTTGCGGCGCGCGCCATCTTGAGCGCATTAGTCCACCAGAGCAGATCGTCGATCATGATGAATGCCGCGTCCGCCAAATGCGGGAAATCTGCCATCGTTCTGCCTTCACGGAGCATGCCGATAAGCTCTGTTGCACCAATATGGACCGCATACTTGAGCGTCGCCATTTGAAGCTCTGCTAGTATGTGACGAAGATGCTCGACGGCTCTCGATCCGCCCACGCCGCCGTAGCCGACAAAGGTCGCCGGCTTGCGATGCATTTCTGTATAAAGGTAGTCGAGGGCGTTCTTCAGAACCCCCGTGATGCTGTGGTTATACTCCGCCGTGATAAAGATAAATCCGTCGAAGTTTCGCATCTTCTCCGCAAAGAGCACTGCCACCGGGTTTTGCGCGGGAGCATACACCAGCGCGCGTTCTTCGTTGAAGAATGGCATCGGGTAGTCGCGAAGATCGATGAGTTCAAAATCTGCGTCATCTCGCGCCTGGGCTAGTCCAAGGAGCCACTCGGCGGGTGTGTCTCCAAACCGACCCGGCCGTGTCGTGCTGATGACGATCGCAATGCGCGGTCTCTGAATCATAACCGCGCCTATTACTTCGCTGTTGGCGCGACCCGCCGCCACAGATCGTCAAATGCAATGCTGTCGAAAAAGGCATGAGCCTCGACGATCCGACCCTCCTCCAGGCGCAGGATCCACGCGTAGCTGTTGACATAGGGCTTGCCGTCGCTGGCTGCGCCGCTCGCGTCGAAATGGACGATGACCGTGTCTCCGTCGGCGTAGATGCGGTTGACCGTTGGGACCAGCCGGTCGCGCATCCTCGCATTGAATGGCCGGATCACCTCGCTCAGGAAGGCTTCCTTGGAAGGATAGGTTTTTGCGGCGAGCGACTTGCCGGTGATGGTCCAGCGGGCGCCGTCGGCGAGAAGGTCATACGGACTCCCTGACCCGGAAGCCCACTTTGCAAAGCCTTCTGACACCAGGGCTCGATTGCGTTCCTGCTCGCTCACGATTTTGCGCTCCTGTTCGCTCATGTTTTGACCTGACGCTCCCTCGGCCATCAAAAACAGCACCCCACACAACGAAAGGGCTACGACGCTAGGTGTGATCGCTTTGATGCCGCGCATCATAGCTCGTCCCCCGAACACGATGCGGTCGGCTGCAGGCCGGCGACAGACGCCTGCGCGACACTGAAGTCCTGATCGACTGCGCCGCCTGAGACGCCCACCGCGCCGAGTAGCCTGCCGTTCGCGTCGCGGATCGGGATGCCGCCGGCGAAGACCACAAGACCACCGTTGGTGTTTTCGAACCCAGGTGATGTGCCGCCCGGCTTGCAGAATTCGTAGAGTGCCTCGGTATTGAACCCGAACAGCGCCGCCGTGCGAGCCTTGGCCATGGCGATGTCAAGCGAACCGAGCAGCGCGCCATCCATACGCGAGAAGGCCTTCAGATTGGCTCCGTCGTCGTGAACGGCGATGTTCATCGGGACGCCAATTGCCTCGGCGGCGCGGCGGCCGGCGGCGATCACTTTATCCGCTTGGTCCTGGGAGATAGTCATTGAACGCCTCCAATTTGAGAAAGATGTTGCCGCCGCGCCCAAGGGGGATGACGGCGCGACGGGAGGCGCCGGCTCAGATTTGGTTTTCCCAAGCCTGGAGCTGATGCTGCCTGAGCATGTCCTCGATCGCCTTGGGGCAGACGTTGCGGAACTTGCCGGTGTCGGCCGGAACGATCTCGATCATCCGGTCGATCTGCTCCTGCGGGTCCATCCTGCCCTCGGGCGTCGCGAAGAAGTCGTCGAAGCCCTTGCGCAAGTCAGCGCGCTTGGTGAAATTCTTCGAGTCATCGAGCCAGCGGAAGGGATTGTCCGCCATGGTCTCGTTGTAGCCGGTGTAATAGGCGCCCGGGTTGATCGTCTGGACCTTAATCCCGTAGCTCGCCAGCTCCTGCTGCATCGCCTCCGCGAACGCCTCGAGCGCGTGCTTGGTCGAGACATAGGTGCCCCAGTTGGCCGGAGTGAACAGGCCGCCCATCGAGGAAGTGAAGACCACCTTCTTGCCCTGACTCTTCCCCTCGCGGATCCAGCGCTGGACAACGCCCTGGGTCAGCTCCAGCGGCAGGAAGACATTGTTCTCGTAGTTGCGACGGACGATATCGACCGGGATCTCCCACACCGGGCCGGGCTCGCCGCGGCCGGCATTGTTCCAGAGGATATCGAAGTCCCAGCTCTGAGCCTGCTTAATATCATAGGGATCATGGAGGTCGAGGCGCTCGACGCGGATGCGCTCGGATAAGCCGAGCGCTTTCACTTCGTTGCGCATTGCGGTGACCATCGGCGAGACTTCGCAAGTCGCGATAATAGTATGTCCGTTCTTGGCCATGCCGATGGCGGCCCCCTTGCCGAAGCCCGACCCGGCACCGGTGATAAGAATGGTCTTGGTTTGCATAGTTCGCTCCTTTGTTGAGGAACGAATTTATGCCGACTCCGACGTGGTGCCGATGATCGCGGGTGCCGATGATTGGACCGGAGTGCTGTGAAGCGCCGCCGCTTAACGACGCCGCTCTCGGCGCCAGGCGCCTGGACGATGGCCTGTCTCTCGGATGAACACTCGAGTGAGGTGACTGGCATCCGCAAAACCGCAGGACGCGGCGATCTCCGCCAAAGATAGATTTGTGTTTTTCAGCGAGACTTTCACCCGTTCCAACCGCTGTTTGGCCAGCCAACGAAGAGGCGACAATCCGGTTGAGGCCTTGAATGCTCGAGCGAAATGGCTACGCGACAGTTGGCACTGTGCAGCGAGCTCCTCAAGGCCGATCCCGCCATCCATACTTGCCAGCAACATCTCCTTGGCTCGCCGTTCCTGCCAACTAGCAAGTCCGCCTCGCAATGGCTGGATCAACCGGGCCTTGGCGATATCATCTGCTGCGTGCTGAGTCGTTAGCCTGAAAAGCAGCGCCAGCGTCAAGTGATTCACATAGAGCTTGCTGGCATATTTCGGCTGCTGAAGGGCGGGCAAGAGAGCTTCCCCTAAGTGCCGGAGCACGCCGTCGTCGTGGATCACGTTCTCGGGAGCATGCAGTAAACCATGACAAGGCAAATCATGTTCTGCCTGAAACCGGAGCAATGCTGCGCTCGATGTGTAGACTGACACGCAATCGACATCTCCGGTGACAAGCGCGGAATGCTGTGCACGCAAATCCAATAGCAGAGACTGGCCTGAGTTAAGCGTGCGCAGCGGCGCAGAGCGGCCATCGACCCAGTTCGGGTGCGGCGCCAGATCGCATCTCGTCAGATAGAGCATGTAGCCTTCGGCCAAGCTACATCTCGTCGCATATGCGCATTCGCCGGCCTGCCAACTGACGTGCATAGCTCTCAATTCGCCGTTCTCCAATTGAGAGGCGTTGACGCCAGGGGCCTTGTCAATGTCGACAAATTTCTCCTGAAATCCTCGCGAAGAATTATACATGCTCACCCCCTCAAGCACACCACGATCAATTTTAGAGCCGATCCGAGCAAGATAGTTTGATCTTAGCCGGAAAGCGAGCGAGTCCCCATTTGAGATACTCAACCCTCCCGCAAGCGGGGTCATGCAATCGACCAGATGGCCATCTCGCTTACCAGAGATGGCGCTCCGGCAGGACGCGAAGCCGCGACTCTCGGCCTCGGAGGGCATGAATCATACTTTCCTGGGATTGCGGGCTGAGGAGTCCGAGGAGTGTACCATCGAATCCTCGTTCTCTACAGGGCGGGTGGATATGCTCCACGTATCTCAATTGTGAGCGAACATGAGTCAGCGGCATCATCATGAGTTGTCATTGGTTACCGCTCCCCGGCGCAACCCCCGCTGAAACAGGCATCAAAGAAAGCCCAAGAATATCAGCATGATGTGGATATCAGCGGCTTTGTGCACAACCATCCGTCCGGCGACCCGACGCCCTCGCGCCGACCGCGCCGACATCCAGATGACCAAGCAGACCATCGATACGGCGAAGCCCCTCGGTATCGCGGTGCACGACCACATCATCATCGGCCGCAAGGGCAACGCCTCGATGAAGGGGCTGCTGCTGATTTGAGGCGTTTGCCCGACATTCGAGATTGCCGGGCGAACGACATCGTCTCCTCTTCAGATAGTCGGCTCTGGAATTTCAACAGGAAATCAAGCATGATGGGGCTTGGTATTTCCATAGGATGCTTCGCGCTCCGGTGAAATATCGGGAGGACGGGACATGGCCATTGTGCTTGTACTCGTTTTGATCGTTGTGGGCTCGGTGTTGTTCCACCTCCTGAGCCCATGGTGGTGGACGCCGATCGCCTCGAACTGGGACTATATCGACAACACCATCATCATCAGCTTCTGGATCACCGGCATCGTCTTTTCCGCTGTCGTGCTCTTTATGGCCTATTGCGTCTTCCGCTTCCGGCATCGGGAAGGCAATCGCGCCGCATATGAACCGGAGAACAAGCGGCTCGAATCGTGGCTGATGATCGCCACCGCGGCCGGCGTCACCGCCTTGCTCGTTCCCGGTCTCTTCGTCTGGAGCCGCTTCGTCAACGTTCCCAGCCAGGCCGCCGATATCGAGGTTATCGGCCAGCAATGGCAATGGAGCTTCCGCTTGCCGGGCAAGGACGGCAAGCTCGGTACCTCAGATACCCGCGACGTGACCGCCGACAATCCGTTGGGCATCGCCCCCAAAGATCCCAACGGCCAGGACGACGTCTTGGTCGAGGCCGCCGATCTGCACCTTCCCGTCGGCAAGCCGGTCAAGGTGCTGCTGCGTTCGATCGATGTGCTGCATGATTTCTACATCCCGGAATTCCGCGCCAAAATGGACATGATCCCCGGATCGGTCACCTATTTCTGGTTCACGCCAACCAGAACCGGAACCTTCCAGGTCTTGTGCGCCGAGCTGTGCGGCCAGGGACATCCGCTGATGCATGGCGTGGTCGTGGTCGACACCGAGCAGGACTATCTGGCCTGGCTCGGCCAGCAGCAGACCTTTGCGCAATTGTCCGCGCCCAAGCAAACCGGCTCGGCGAACCAAGCGTCAGGAAAGACGATGGCGTCCAATCTGGGCGTCCCGGCAAAACTCGAAACGCTCGAGGCCCGCTGAACAGGGCACGGAGGTGCTCCCATGGTCGATGTCACACCCGCAGATGCCGTTCCACCCGCCGAAGTCGGGGAGGTCGAGCTCTACCATCCGCACAGCTGGTGGACGAAATACGTCTTCTCACAGGACGCCAAGGTCATAGCGGTCCAGTATTCGGCGACGGCAACGGCGATAGGCCTTGTCGCGCTGGTGCTGTCCTGGCTGATGCGCCTGCAGCTCGGCTTCCCCGGCACGTTCGACTTCATCACTCCGGAGGCCTATTACCAGTTCATCACCGTGCACGGCATGATCATGGTGATCTACCTGCTCACCGCGCTCTTCCTTGGCGGCTTCGGCAATTACCTCATCCCGCTGATGGTCGGCGCCCGCGACATGGTCTTCCCCTATGTCAACATGCTGAGCTATTGGGTCTATCTGCTCGCCGTGCTGGTCCTGGTGTCGAGCTTCTTTGCGCCGGGCGGGCCGACCGGCGCGGGCTGGACGCTCTACCCGCCACAGGCGATCATGAGCGGCACGCCGGGCGGCCAGGATTGGGGCATCATCCTGATGCTCTCTTCGCTCATCCTGTTCATCATCGGCTTTACCATGGGAGGCCTGAACTATGTGGTGACGGTGCTGCAGGGCCGCACACGCGGCATGACCCTGATGCGCCTGCCGCTCACCGTCTGGGGCATCTTCACCGCCACCGTGATGGCGCTGCTCGCTTTCCCGGCGCTGTTCGTTGCCTGTGTCATGATGCTGCTCGACCGTCTGCTCGGCACCTCCTTCTTCATGCCGGCGATCGTCGAGATGGGCGAGCAGCTGCAGCACAATGGCGGCAGCCCGATCCTGTTCCAGCATCTGTTCTGGTTCTTCGGCCACCCGGAAGTCTACATCGTGGCGCTGCCGGCCTTCGGCATCGTGTCCGACCTGATCAGCACGCATGCGCGCAAGAACATCTTCGGCTACCGCATGATGGTCTGGGCCATCATCGCCATCGGCGCGCTGAGCTTCGTGGTCTGGGCGCACCACATGTATGTCAGCGGCATGAATCCCTATTTCGGCTTCTTCTTCGCCACCACGACGTTGATCATTGCCGTGCCGACCGCGATCAAGGTCTATAACTGGGTGCTGACGCTATGGCGCGGCGACATCCACCTCACCATACCCATGCTGTTCGCGCTCGCCTTCATCGTCACCTTCGTCAACGGCGGCCTGACGGGCCTGTTCCTCGGCAATGTCGTCGTCGACGTGCCGCTGTCGGACACGATGTTCGTCGTAGCCCATTTCCACATGGTCATGGGCGTCGCGCCGATCCTGGTGATCTTCGGTGCGATCTATCACTGGTATCCGAAGGTCACCGGACGGATGCTGGACGAGACGCTCGGCCGCTTCCATTTCTGGGTCACCTTCGTCGGCGCCTATCTGATCTTCTTCCCCATGCACTATCTCGGCCTGATGGGCGTTCCGCGGCGTTACGCCGAACTGACCGACATGAATATCATGACGGAATCGGCCCACCATCTGAACTCGTTCATCAGCATCATGGCCTTCATCGTCGGCTTCGCCCAGATGGTGTTCCTGTTCAACCTGATCTGGAGCATCCGCCATGGCCGCGAGGCCGGCGGCAACCCGTGGCGGGCAACGACGCTCGAGTGGCAGACGCCTGAGACGCCGCCGGCGCATGGCAATTTCGGCAAGGAACTGCCGATCGTCTATCGCTGGGCTTACGACTACAGCGTGCCAGGGGCCAAGGAGGACTTCATCCCACAGAACGTGCCGGGCTCTTTCGGCCCCTCCAGGGAGCCGGCATGAGCGTCATCCTGGTCTTTCTGCTGGTGATAGCCGGCTTTGCCGGTTGGTGGCTTTCGCACCAGCGGCTAATGGCGAAGCCGTGGCTGGAGCAAGGCGTGGCCGGGGACTTCGTCGGCTTCGACCGGTCGGCCCTGCCCACCGCCAAGATCGGCCTCGGTGTCTTCCTCGCTGTCGTCGGTTGCCTGTTCTCGCTGTTCACCAGCGCCTACTTCATGCGCATGGGCCTGTCGGACTGGCGGCCGCTGCCGCTGCCGCGCCTGCTCTGGCTGAACACCGGGGTGCTGGTGCTGAGCAGCGTCGCGTTGCAATGTGCCGTGGTCGCCGCGCGCAGAGGCCAGGTGGACATGGTCAGGCTCGGTCTTGCAACGGCCGGGCTGACCGCCCTCGCCTTCCTGGCCGGCCAGTTGATGGCCTGGCGGCAACTGACCGATGACGGCTACCTTTTGGCCTCCAACCCGGCCAACAGCTTCTTCTATCTGATCACCGCGACGCATGGCCTGCACATACTGGGCGGACTGGTCGGCCTTGGCAGGACGAGCGCCGGCGCCTGGAACGGAACGCGGCCGGAGCGGCTCAGCCTCAGCGTCGAGCTCTGCGCCATGTATTGGCATTTCCTGCTTTTCGTCTGGCTCTGCATCTTCGCCGTTCTGGCCGGCTGGGCGACAACGTTCGTGAGCATTTGCCAACGGCTGCTGACCTAGGAGACTGGCGATGGCCGAGACGACACTGACGCATACCAGCCAGTTGGATCGCCCCCAAGGCTGGCGCGGGATCGCCGCCGACTGGGCCTCGGATCAGCGCGCCTTCAAGAACGTGTCCTGGGGCAAGGCCATGATGTGGATCTTCCTGCTCAGCGACACCTTCATCTTCGGTTGCTTCCTGCTTTCCTACATGACGGCGCGGATGTCCACGCGCGTGCCGTGGCCGAATCCGAGCGAGGTCTTCGCCCTGCGCATCGGCGGCTCGGAAATCCCGCTGATCCTGATCGCCATCATGACTTTCGTGCTGATCTCAAGCAGCGGGACCATGGCCATGGCGGTCAATTTCGGCTACCGCCGCGATCGCCGCAAAACCGCGATCCTGATGCTTTTGACCGCCGCGCTCGGCGCAACCTTCGTCGGCATGCAGGCCTTCGAATGGACCAAGCTGATCACCGAAGGGGTTCGTCCCTGGGGCAATCCCTGGGGAGCCGCGCAATTCGGCTCGTGCTTTTTCATGATCACGGGCTTCCACGGCACCCACGTGACCATCGGCGTGATCTTCCTGATCATCGTGGCGCGAAAAGTCTGGCGCGGCGATTTCGACATCGGACGACCCGGGTTTTTCACGAGCCGCCGCGGCCGCTACGAGAATGTCGAGATCATGGGACTCTACTGGCACTTCGTCGACCTGGTCTGGGTGTTCATTTTCGCCTTCTTCTATCTTTGGTGAGAGGCAGACTTGTTGAGAGGCAGACATGGCTGAAGCAACCGCAAACGGTCTTGGGCAGCACGCACTGCATCCCCATGACGCGGCGATCGTCGCCAAGTCGGAGACGCATCAGGAGCACCCGATCAAGCTTTATCTGGTGGTCTGGGCGTGGCTGTTCATTCTCAGCACCTGCTCCTATCTGGTCGACTATTTCGGCATCCACGGCTATCTCAGATGGTCGCTGATCCTGATCTTCATGATGCTCAAGGCAGGACTGATCGTCGCCGTCTTCATGCATATGGCCTGGGAGCGGCTGGCGATGATGTATGCGATCATCCTGCCACCGATACTGGTGCTGGTTTTCGTGACGATGATGGTCTTCGAGGCCGACTATACGCTGCTGACCCGTATCGCGTTCTTCGGGCCCGGCCCCTGACACCCGATACGGGGTCCATCCGCAGCACAACCAGCCGGGAACGGCCGGTTCCGGTGCCTTGAAACAACAGGCTGCCGGCCCATTTTGGTTTGGCGTATGCGCCGTGAACTCGAGCAAAGGACGCGGACAATGACGATAGCAAACAAACTGAGAGACTTTATCGACGGCAAGGGAATCTCCTACGACACCGTCGGGCATCATCGAACTGCCACCAGCCGGCAGGCCGCCATTGCCGCCCACGTGCCCGGCAGCATCATGGCGAAGTCCGTGGTCGTTCACCACGAACTCGGCTATGCGCTGGCCGTGGTCCCAAGCACCCACAGGATCGAGCTCAACAAGCTGCAGGACGTCATGGACAGGCGCCTCGGCCTCGCTTCCGAAGACGAAGTGGTATCGCTTTTCGATGATTGCGACATCGGTGCCATACCGCCGATCGGCGCGGCTTATGACGTGCCGGTCATCCTGGACGAAAGCCTCGGTGATGCCGCCGAGGTCTATTTCGAGGGCGGCGATCACAAGACGCTTGTGCATGTCAGCGGCAAGGATTTCCGCAACCTGACCACGGGCGCGCGTCAGGCGCGGTTCAGCCACCGGGCCTTCTGAGCGCACCGGCATTTCCGCCGGTGCGCCATGACAGGGTTCGGTTCGTCAATTCGCCGGTCTGCGGGCGGCCGGCGGCTCCACGACCTTGCGGTATACATGCCAGGTGGCATGGCCGAGAATCGGCAGCACCACCGCCAGTCCCGCAAACACAGGCAGCGAGCCGACGATAAGCCCAACGACGACGATAAGTCCCCAGGCGGGCATCACAATGGGGTTGGCCAGGACCACGCGCACTGAAGTGTGGATGGCCTCATAGGCCCCGACATCGCGATCGAGCAGCAACGGGAAAGCGACCACGGTGGTGCACAACACGACCACGGCGAATACGAACCCGATGGCGTGACCCAGCACGATTAAAGTCCAGCCGCGTCCGGTGGCGAATATCTCATTGATGAAGCTCGACAGTGACGCCGGCGGTTCGGGGCCGAACAGTTGCTCATAGAAAATCTTGGCGGTCAAAAGCCAAGCGATGAATATCGCGAACAGCATGATCCCGACCGCGGCGATGGCCGGCAGCGCCGGGGAGTTCCTGACCTCGAACGCGTGGCGCCAGGACGCATCGAGCCCGGCTTCCCGTCTGCGGCTGATCTCGTAGAGGCCGATCGCCGCGAATGGGCCGATCAGCGCAAAGCCGGACACCAGCGGAAAGAGCAGCGGCAGCGCGTTTGCTCCCGACGTCCAAGTGGCAAGCACCACGCCGACGAGCGGGTAGATCATGCACAGAAAGACGATGTGCGAGGGTTTGACCATGAAGTCTTCGACACCGCGCCGAAGCGCGTCAAAGAGGTCGGAAACGCCGATCTTTCTGACTCTGGTATGCTCCAGCGTCTCGCTGGCCCCTGCAATCACGTGAAAGCTTGCCATGACCAATCCTCCAGACCAAGTCCGGCACGGTCGCGGATCTTTACGGTGCTACCGCTCTGCGTGGCCACGCAAACCGCGACCTGCACCCGGTACCAACATACTCCTCTGCGCCCGATTTGTCGCCCTCCGGACGGCGTCGGCTAAAGCATGTCTCCCGAAGGTGGGAACCGGTTTTCGGGACAAAGACATGTGTAAAATCAAAAACCTAAGCGCATGGAGCGAACCTGAAAGATCGCGATGCGCTTTAGGTGCATGTCGCCCAAAAGCGCGCAGCGGTTTTGGGGGAACGACACGCATCAAAACAGAGACTCAAAGCGCGTCACCCGAATCCGTTTCTGCGTAACGCGTTTAATGGTCAGCCGCATCAGCGTTCTGGCTCCAGGGCCGCTTTTTCGGTATTGTCAAGATGCGAAGGTGAACGTCATGGACACGCGGACGCTTCTCATACTCGGCCTTGGCATAGTCATTCTGCTGCTGTTGGGATTTTTTGCGCTGCCGGCGTGACGGCGCCGGGCGCGATATTCAACTGCGCAACTGCCGACCGTCTTCCTTCGGAATAAGCAGGCGACCACCAAATGGGCCTGGGAGGGCCGCGCTTACTTGGAAAACTGCTTCAGGTAGGCGATGACGTTGGCTATGTCCTGGTCGCTCTTGAGGCCTGGAAACGCCATCTTCGTTCCTTTGACCATGGCCTTGGGATCGTGAAGATAGGTCGTCAATGTGGGTTCGTCCCATTTGACGCCGGACTTTCCGGCCGCGATCATGGCCGCGGAATAGGTGAAATCGGGATGTGTGCCCGCCGTGCGCCCGATGACGCCATGCAGGGACGGCCCGACCTTATTCTTGTCCTGATCCGCGATGTGGCAGACCTTGCACTTGGTGAAGACCTTCTCACCTGCGGCGGCGTCCTGCGCCTGCGATGGGCTTGCAAAGAAGGTCGTGGCGGACAAGACGATGAAAAGCGCGGTTGCGCGCATGGCACTTCCTCCCTGATCGTCGTTTACGTCGGACGATCCGCACCACACCAGCCCGCTGGCGTACCCTGCACGGTGGAGCGGAATGTCCGTGTCTCTTCAGTGGAATTGCGGCATCTACATACCACAGAATCATCTCAATGGGTAGAAAAAGCCAGCTTTTGCGAAGGTTTAGGCTGCGAGGGGTGGTAGCCGCCCGAAACGGCAAAAGCGGCAGAAACTGGGTCGGGTTTCGCCGGCTCCCATTTTCGGTGTCGTCGTCCGTGCAAGCCTGTTCTGGACGGCACGATCAGGGCGGGTCGGTCTTGCAGCTTGCAGCGATCTGGCCGATTGCCTCCGACAGTCCGGCGAGATCGAAATCGGCCTCGCCGCGTCCCGACAGCAGGCCGAAGCGCCATGACAGCAACAGCCGGTTCGCGGAAACCAGCCGCCTGATGCCGTCATCCCCTTCCCTGACCAGCAATTTGCCGCGTGGGCCGACGGACCAGTTTTCGTCGAATTTGGTGCCGCCGTCGACCATGACCGACATGGTGATCTTGCGGCTGGCCGAAACAGCGTCGTTGAGCTGCAGCCATTCGCTCCAGCGCGGTTCACCGTCGGACCGGCAGGCCAGCGTCAGCACCGGACTGTAGCCCAGCGCGCCGCCGCCGGTGATCAACTTGTTGGTGGCGTAAAGCGATGCGGTCACCTGGCCGCCGGCGGCATCGACGCGCCAGTTGCCGAGATCGGGTCCGGCTTGAGCAACACAAGCCGAGGCAAGCAAGAGCGCCGCGGCAACAACCACGCCCCTCATCTTGAATGCCATGATCACCCGCGCCTCCAAACAACCCCGCCAAATGCGATACCGCGCAGATAATCATCAACGTTCGGTATCGCCAGCAGCCGGCATTCATCCGAAGCCGATTGTGTTGCCGCGCGGCAACAACGAAAAAGGCCGCCTCGAGGGCGGCCTTTCCAAATCACGTATCGAGCCGTTTTTTACTCGGCGTCCTTGGCGGCTTTCTTCTTCGGCGCGGCCTTCTTCTTGGGCTCTTCCGCCTCGCCGGCGGCCTCGCCCGACTTTGCTTCACTTGCCTTGGCCTCGGCCTTCTTCGAGGAAGCCTTCTTCGCCGGCTTCGCCTTGGTCGCGGTTTCGGCCTCCTCGTCGTCGGCCATCAATTCTTCCTTGCTGACCTTGACGTCATCAACCGAGATTTGACCGAGCAGGTAGTCGACGACCTTCTCCTCGAACATCGGTGCGCGCAGCGAATTGATCGCCTCGGGGTTGCTTCGATAGAACTCGAAGGCTTCCTGCTGCTGGTTGGCCGGGAAGCGGCGAACCTGCTCGAACAGGCCGCGCTGCAGCTCTTCGTCCGATACGGTGACGCCGGCCTTCTCGCCGATCTCGGCAAGAACCAGGCCGAGACGCACGCGGCGTTCGGCCAGGCGCATATATTCGGCGCGCGCCTCTTCTTCCGTCGTCTCCTCGTCGGCGAACGTGCGGCCGGCGGCCTCGAGGTCGCGGTTGACCTGCGCCCAGATGTTGCTGAACTCGGCCTCGACGAGCTTCGACGGCGCCTCGAAGGAATAGGCGGCGTCGAGTTGATCCAGCAGCTGGCGCTTCACCTTCTGGCGTGTCATCGAACCGAACTGGTTCTCGATCTGACCGCGCACGATCTCGCGCAGGCGCTCCAGCGACTCCAGGCCGAGATTCTTGGCGGTTTCGTCATTGATCTCGAGCTCGCCGGGCTTGGCCACTTCCTTGACGGTGACGTCGAAGGTGGCTTCCTTGCCGGCCAGATGCGCCGCCTGGTAGTTCTCCGGGAAAGTGACGGTGACGAGCTTCTCGTCGCCCGCCTTGGTGCCGATCAGCTGGTCCTCGAAGCCCGGAATGAATTCCTTGGAGCCGAGCACCAGCGGCTGGTCGGTGCCGGCGCCGCCGGCGAAGGCTTCGCCGCCGATCTTGCCGACATAGTCGATGCTCACGCGGTCGCCCTCCGCGGCCTTGCCGTCCTTGGGCTCGTAGCTGCGCGCAGATTCGGCGACCCGCTTCACCTGGTCTTCAATCTCGGACTCCGGCACGTCGTAAACCTGACGCCTCACCTTGATGTCGGAGAAATCCTTGATCTCGATCGCAGGGATGACCTCGTAGTTGAGGCGGAACTCGAAGTCGGCGCCGCCGGCCAGGATCTTCTCGGCTTCCTTCTCGTCCTCGGTCATGATGACTTCGGGTTGCATCGCGGCCTTCTCGCCGCGGCCCGAGATGATCGACCGGGTCGAGTCGTTGAGTATCTCGTTGACGACCTCGGCCATGAACGACTTGCCGTACATCTTGCGCAGGTGCTGCACCGGCACCTTGCCCGGACGGAAGCCGTTGATCCGCACCTTGTCGCGGGCATCGTTCAGCCGCGCCATCAGCTTGGCTTCCATGTCACCGGCCGGCACGGTGATCTTGATCTCGCGCTTGAGACCGGAGTTGAGCGTTTCGGTGACCTGCATCCTAAAACCTTTGTTTTCACCAATGAGGCTGCCAAACGGTCCTTAGCCGTTCACAGCCTGCCGGTATAATCTTGCCGGAAATGGCTTTTGGTACGGAACCTGGTGATTTGACCGCCAATGCGGCTCAAACTCTCCTGACCTATGCTTCCAAAAATGTGAAGAAGTCTTTGTTTTTCCTACTTCTTTTCACATTCTGCAGAAGCGGATAGTCGCGTCCCGTCACATTCGACACGCCTTTTGTCACAGGCTAGGCTAATTTTCAACCATCTTCGCGATTAGCGAATGACGGTGATTTGGACCCCGACATTGACAGAATGATGGCTACATGGGATTGCCGGGATGCGCGGATGTGGCGGAATTGGTAGACGCCCTGGATTTAGGTTCCAGTGCCGAAAGGCGTGGGGGTTCGAGTCCCTTCATCCGCACCACCCTTCGCTCTGACGAGCTCAGGGTGGCAAGCCACCTTGAGGCTCGTTAGAGCAAAACCTCCGAAGCCCTGGCCGAAGAGGACCGGCGCAGGCAATGCGCACGCTGAACTCTTCAGCGCCAACTCAAGACACGCAGCTCTTTAATAAAGTTAATAAAGCGGCTCCTCGAACAGCGTCCTGTCGCCGTCCATGAGCGCCTTGATCTGCGGCGTCCCATCGGCCGCCAGCGCCAGCTTGATGCCGAATGGCCGCACCCGCATGTCTGTTTGGATCGCCATGCCCTCGCCTTCCGGCACATAGAAGCGGTCGATCCCGTACTCAGGCGCGATCGTCGCGTCCGGATCACGAAGGCCCCAGCCCTCGGCGAGATGGCCGGCAATGTCTGCCTCGTCCGGTCCTGCCGATGCCGGCGCCTTGCCGAACCACGCCGCCGTCGGCTGCCAGTAGCCGTCGGCGCCCTTTTTGAGCCGCACCACGATCGAGGTGTCGTCGCTGGAAAACTTGCCTTGCGGGATGTTGGCGATCAGCTTCACCGGGATCCGCGATATGCTGTTGACCGAAATATAGTCGCCGCGCAGGAGATCGCGCGGATTGACGGGCTCGACCTTGAGCAGAACTTCCTTGCCGTTGCGCAAGATCGCCGCGCGCCCGGCGATGATCCAGCTGAGGAAGCCGATCTGGACGAGCGCCAGCACCAGCGCCGAGATGATCAGTCTGTTCCCGGTCATGCCGCTGCTCCTCCTGCGGGCTCCCTCATGCGTTTTTCAATGCGGATGATGACCAGCGCCAGGATGCCGAGCAGCACGGCCGCGGCGAGGAAGAAGCCGGCCGTATCCAGCATCGACTGCAGGGTGACACTGTAGATGATGGCCAGCTCGAAAGCGAAGCCGACATAGGCCAGCCAACGCAGCCCGCGGCTCTCGCGCCCCGCAAGCATGATTGCCGCGACGATGCCGGCCAACGCGATAATCGAGGCAACGGCAAAGCCGCTGTTGTAGGTGCTTTCATCCGCGAGCTCGAATTGGATGATTGCAAGGCCCGTCAGGAATCCGAGCAGCGCATGCAACGGCAAGCGGCCGCCGAGCTGCAGGATCCTGTCGACTGGTCCGGCGGCAAAGACGCCGGCGGCAAACAGCGCCGCTGAACCCGCGACCACCGGGATGGCGACCCGCAGCGTGTCGTGATCCAGGGCCAGAAGGACAAGATAGAAGATCAGCGAAAGGATGATGCAATGACGCGCCGCCAGGCTGCGCGTCCAGAACGAGATGGCGAACAGAACGATCGCCATGGCGACGAAGAAATGCGGAAACCCGGCGTGCCAGTAATAGCCGAACCCCTTGAAGAACAGCCATCCATCGGCGATCCCAACCGCGGCCACGGTGAGCGGGCTGGAGCGCAGGGCGACCGCTGCCAGCGCCGTGCCGGCGCACCATGTCAGCAACGCCGAAGCCTCGTCGCCAGACAAATGGTACATCTGGCCGATCAGCGCGATCGACCCGCCAAAGGCCGCGGCGGCGACGATCCATAGCGCCTCGCCGATCGCCGCATGGTCGCGTGTCTTCAGAGCGGCGCCGCCGACATAGCCGGCGAGGATGACCGCAAACAGCGCCGCCACCCGCGCCAGCCGCGGAATGGCTTCCCAGTTGGCCGCGACGAAGATCAGGATCGCCGCGCCGAACAGCAGCGCCGCCATCATCGCCAGGATCGAGCCGAAGCTCAGCGACGCTCGTTCGTTGGCGGTTACGTCGCGCGCCAAGGCCTCGGCGGTCGCCGCATCGATCAGGCCCGCTTCCCGCCAGCGGGCGATATCGACCCTAACCTTTGTCGCATAGCTCGCCATGCGTTCCCCCAAGCTTGGTCATTCTCTTAGCCGGAACAGCCAAACCGCTGACGCAGCGGCATTTTCCGATTCGGCCTTCTTTGTGTCGCAAGCGTGAATGGCCGTTAATGTTGCATTGCACAATTTGCATTGCTGCCATGCGCCAATGGCACTTTTAAACCGATATGATCCCACCTATTTTCTGTTCGTACACAAACGGAATGATCCGAACTAAAGACGAAACGAGAACTACCATGAACCTGATCCGCAACTACCGCAACTGGCGCCGCTACCGGGAAACCGTTTCCGAGCTGAGCCGCCTGTCGAACCGTGAACTGACCGACCTCGGCATCAGCCGCAGCGACATCCACTACGTCGCCCGCAAGGCGGTCTAATCCGCTTCGGACCGCGAATGGTCCGAACCAGTTTTGAAAGACTAAGACAATGAACCTGATCCGTAGCTATCGTAACTGGCGCGTTTATCGCGAGACGGTTTCCGAGCTGGGTCGGCTTTCGAACCGCCAGCTCCATGATCTCGGCATCGTTCGCGACGAGATCAAGATGATCGCCCGCAAGGCGGTTTGATAAGGAATTTCGCCAGGGTCGACCTCCTCCCCGACCCTGACGGATACGGTCAACCTTTACCTCCTCCCAAAGGTTGACCACCGAAACGGCGCCCGCCGGACCTCCTCCCCCGGCGGGCGTTGTTCAGAAGCGAACGAAGTTCGTCTTCCAAGCGAACGTAGTTCGTCTTCGAAGGTTTCGCCCTTCTAAAAAGGCGAAAGGAATTTCGTCAAAGCCGACCTCCTCCCCGGCGATGACGAATACGGTCGATCTTCACCTCCTCCCGAGGATCGACCCCCAAAACGACACCCGCCGGACCTCCTCCCCCGGCGGGTGTTGTTGTTTTTGGAAGCAGGCTTGCCGCATCGGCTCGTGAAGCCGGCAATTGCATTCGCCGCGTCGAGCGATTATTTCGGCGCTCATGAGCAAAAATCCCGTTCACGTCATCGGCGGCGGCCTCGCCGGCTCCGAAGCCGCGTGGCAGATCGCGCAAGCCGGTGTGCCAGTCGTGCTGCATGAAATGCGCCCGGTGCGCGGCACCGACGCGCACAAGACCGAGGGACTCGCCGAACTCGTCTGCTCCAATTCCTTCCGCTCCGACGATGCCGAGACCAATGCGGTCGGCCTTTTGCATGCCGAAATGCGGCTTGCCGGCTCGCTGATCATGAGCGCCGGCGACGCGCATCAGGTCCCGGCCGGCGGCGCGCTTGCCGTCGACCGCGACGGCTTTTCCGACGAGGTCACAGCGAAGATCAAGGCGCATCCGCTGATCACCATCCAGCGCGAGGAAGTGCCCGGCCTGCCGCCGGCGGACTGGGAACAGGCGATCATCGCCACCGGTCCGCTGACCGCGCCCTCGCTGGCGCAGTCGATCGCGGAGGCGACCGGCGCCGATGCGCTCGCCTTCTTCGACGCCATCGCGCCGATCGTGCATTTCGACACGATCGACATGAATGTCTGCTGGTACCAGTCGCGCTACGACAAGGTCGGCCCCGGCGGCACCGGCAAGGACTACATCAACTGCCCGATGGACAAGGAGCAATATCTCGCCTTCGTGGCGGCGCTGCTGGAAGGACAAAAAACCGAGTTCAAGCAGTGGGAAGGCACGCCCTATTTCGACGGCTGCCTGCCGATCGAAGTGATGGCCGAACGCGGCGTCGAGACGCTGCGCCACGGGCCGATGAAGCCGATGGGCCTGACCAACGTCCACAATCCGTCGGTCAAGGCCTATGCGGTAGTGCAGCTTCGTCAGGACAATGCGCTGGGCACGCTCTACAACATGGTCGGTTTCCAGACCAAGCTGAAGCATGCCGAGCAGGTGCGCATCTTCCGCACCATTCCCGGGCTCGAGAATGCCGAGTTCGCCCGTCTCGGCGGCCTGCACCGCAACACCTACATCAACTCGCCGACGCTGCTCGATCCGTCGCTGCAGCTGAAATCGCGACCGGGCCTGCGCTTTGCCGGCCAGATCACCGGCTGCGAGGGCTATGTCGAAAGCGCCGCGATCGGCCTGCTCGCCGGCCGCTTCGCCGCCGCAGAACGGCTCGGCCAGGCGCCCTCGCTGCCGCCGCCGACCACGGCCTTCGGCGCGCTGCTCAATCACATCACCGGCGGCCACATCGTCTCGGATGATGAACCCGGCAAACGCTCCTTCCAGCCGATGAACGTCAATTTCGGCCTGTTCCCGCCGGTCGAGGCGCCAAAGTCCGAGGGCAAGCGCCTGCGCGGTAAGGACAAAACCGTCGCCAAGCGCAGAACGATTACGGCGCGCGCGCTTGCCGATTGCAGGCAGTGGCTGGGGCTGCCGGTTCAGGCACAGGCAGCGGAATAAGCTTTCGATTCCGATTGGACGACCCATATAAAGTAGGATATCATCCTACTTTATATGCATGGAGCGATGCTATGGAGTCCGCCGAGAAACTGTCCGTCACCGTCACGCCAGCCATGGCGCGCATGATCCGCGAAAAGGTCGAGGACGGCTCCTTCGGATCGGCGAGCGAAGTCATCCGCGCAGCGCTGCGCGCCTTCCAGCGCGAAGAGGAAGAGCATGCCGAACGCATCGCCTCGATCCGAGCGCGAGTGAAGGCTTCGCTCGAGGACAAGAGGCCAAACCTTTCCGGGGAAGAGGTTCGCGCCCGATTGGAAAGATACGCCGCTCAATATTCAGGCCGTAACGATGATTCGGCGGCTTGAGGTTGAGTATCGTGAAAGCGCCAACAATAATCTTACTGATATTTTCCGGCATATCGCCGAGGCCAGCGGGAATCCTGATCTCGCACTGAAATTTGTCCTGCGTATCGAAGACCGCTGTCAACGTATCGGCAATGCTCCTCATGGCGGACGTTCGCTCGATTATATCGTTCCGGGACTGAGAATGGTCCCGTTCGAACATTCCGCCGTCATCACCTATGTCATCGAAAGCAGTATCGTGCGCATCGTCAATGTTTTCTATGGCGGGCGCGACTACGAAGCTTTGATGCGAGGCGGCGAGCCGTCTTAACAGAATAGCTACTCAGCCGGCTCGGCGCTCGCCTCCGGCAATCCCGGCTTCCCCGCCGAACCCGGATTTCTCCGCACATAGGCCGCCTTCAGCGTTTCCGACGTGTCGCGCGAACCGTCATGGCTCCAGCCGGGTGGCTGGATGAGATAGTTGAGGCGCTGGCTGAGCGTCAGTCCCGGCATAGCCGCATCCTTGAACATGCCGATCCACTCGTGGAAGGCGACCTTCAGCGGGTTGAAGGTGCCGATGTTCTTGACGATGCCGTAGCGCGGCTGGTCCTCCTCCAGCTCCTCGACGAAAGTACCGAACATGCGATCCCAGATGATCAGCGTGCCGGCGAAATTGGCGTCGAGATAGCGCGGGTTGGTGGCGTGGTGGACGCGGTGGTGGGAGGGCGTGTTGAAGATGAACTCGAACCAGCCCCACATCTTGCCGATCGTTTCGGTGTGGATCCAGAACTGCCAGACCAGGTTGAAGCCGAAGACGAAGGCGATCACCGCCGGATGGAAGCCGAGCAGCACCAGCGGCGCCTGCAGGATGAAGGTGAAGGTAAAGAGGCCGGTCCAGCTCTGCCTGAGCGCCGTCGAGAGATTGTAGTGCTGGCTGGAATGATGGTTGACGTGTTCGGCCCAGACCCAGCGTACCCGGTGCGCGACGCGGTGATAGACGTAGTAGCGCAGATCATCGAGCAGGAAGGCGGCGACAAACACCCAGATCGACAGGCCGAGATTGAAGAAGCGGAACTGCCAGAGCCATAGCAGCGCCCAGTAGGACACGACACCGAGCAGCAGCCCGGCAACGACATTGCCGGTTCCCATCATCAGGCTGGTCAGCGTGTCGCGCGTCTCGAACGATCCCTTGGCGCGGCCCGTGCGCACCAGCCAGAGCTCGATCAGGATCGCCGTGACGAAGAACGGGATGGCAAGCTGCGTGACCTGCGGGAAGTTGTAGTCGTCCATCACGCAGCCTTTCGGATCTGATCATGGTTCTGCAGCGCCGCTGCCACCGCCCGCGCGTCAGCTTCGTTGGCGAAGGCAAACTTGCCGCCTTTCCAGGTGAAGTCATTCAACCTTAGCGACACCAAATTCCCTTCCCTTGTGAACGCCAGAATGTCCTGCGGTGTGACGATGCGGGTCAGGAAGCAGTCGCCGATGCTCTGGACGATGCCACAGCGTTGCGGGCCAAGATCGAGAAACGCGGCATGCCTGTCCGCAGTCAACCTGACCGTGCCAGGCTTCTCGTCTGGAAAATCGTCGGCGAAACGCGCGAGCGCCTGATCAGCAGTGGCGAGGGTGGCGGTAATTGTGCCGCCGGTAAAGTGCACGGCCGCGACCGACAGCGCGATGCCGACCACCACAAGGATGACCAGGACAGGCAGGCTCATGTGAAGGCCTCTCCTCCGGCGGCTCGCTCTTCTTCGGCGGCGAGTCCAGCCGGCAGAACACCTAGCACGATTGACGTTTACGTCAAAGGGGTGCCCAGGCCCCGGGTCGCATGACGCAAGAGCAGCCAGTGCCGGCGCAATGCTGAGAGCGCCGCAGCGCCCTTCAACGGCGACGGCGCTCCCTTTTCCATCTTGTCGAGATAGGCGCGCGTCAGGGCGAGCGGCAGAAAGGCCGGGCGCAGTGACGCTGGGAGAGCCGATGCGCCCTTCTCGAAAGCGCCGAGATGTTCTCGCGCCAGCGCAATCGTCGCCGCTACTGCTCGCTCAGCGCCGGCCCCACCATCGCCCTTGACGAACTCTTCCGGCGTCGTGCCAGCGGCCGCCAGGATGTCTGCGGGCACGTAGCATTGGCCCCGTCGACGGTGCAGCGGCAACAGGAGCAGCAGACCGGTGATCGCCTGCGCACAGCCGGCCCTGCCCGCCAATTCGGCAAGGCCTGGCGCAGCAGTCGCATCGAGCACCATTGCCGCAAGTTGGATGAGCGCCGCGGCCGTCTCGCCGCAATAACCTTCGAGGTCGATCCGCGATGGCATCGGATCATCGTAGAGATCGAACACGCGCGCTTCGAGCATGTTCTCGAAAGCGGCCTTCGGCAGGTGATGGGCGGTAATCGCCGCCCTCAACGCATCGGCGGTCGGATGGCCGGTCTCCGCCTCGCCCTCGGCCAAGATGACATCGCGCCACCACTGCAGCCTGACCTCGCCCGGCAGCGGCTCATGAATGCGGTCGCGCACGCCGGCGATCTCGGCATTGAAGGCATAGAGCGCAAGCAAAGCGTCGCGCTTGTTGGCCGGCGCATAGAGTGCCGACAGATAGCGGTCATGGTCGGCGGCACGCACCGCGTCCATGACGGTGTTGGATGTGCCGGCCATTCAGTCGACAGCAACAAGGGCCGCGGCCACGGCGCGGTCCTCGGCCAGAAGCACGTTGTAGGTGCGCACGGCCGCTCCCGTCGACATCGGATCTGCCGAGATGCCGGCCTCCTTGAACGCGGTGCGCAACGCTGCTGGCAGCGGCCGCAGATCCTTGCCGGTACCGACCAGCAGGATCTCGACCTTGTCGGCCTGGGCGAACAGCTTGTCGAAGTCGGAGGTCTTCAGCGCTGACGGATCGGCCGGCTCCCAGCCATGGATGCCTGACGGCAGGCAGAGCAGCGAGCCACGATGCGACATGTCGGCAAAGCGAAATCCGCCATTGCCATAGGCCTCGATCGGCGCCCTGCCCGGGAAATGCGCCTCGCGGATGATGATGCCTTTGGCCATGGGTCTAGAGCATGATGCCGAAAAGTGTGGAGCGGTTTTCGGACGACATCATGCTCTATCTCTTTGATTTAGAGCCGGATTCAAATTTCAGGTCGACTCGACCTGAAATCATCCGGCTCTAGCGGCGTCAGGTCGTCACGGCCTTGCCGTTCGCCGGCTTCGTCTCTTCAGCGGTCGCGGATTGCGGCCGCAACTTGAAGAGGATCAGCAGCGGGGCGGCGATGAAGATCGACGAATAGGTGCCGAACACCACGCCGAACAGCATCGCCAGCGTGAAGGAACGGATCACCTCGCCGCCGAACAGCACCAGTGCCAAAAGCGCGAGCGATGTCGTCACCGACGTCAGCGTGGTTCGCGACAGCGTTTCGTTGATGGCGTTGTTGAGGAGTTGCGGCAGCGGCATCTTCTTGTACTTGCGCAAATCTTCGCGCACACGGTCGTAGACAACGATGGTATCGTTGAGCGAATAGCCGATGATGGTAAGAATCGCGGCAAGCGACGACTGGTTGAATTCCAGCCCCGATATGACGAAGAAGCCGATGGTCATCACCACGTCGTGCACGGTGGCGACAATGGCGCCGACCGCGAACTGCCATTCGAAGCGGAACCAGACATAGAGAAGGATGCCGACCAGCGCGATCAGCATCGCGATCGTGCCTTGCTTCGCCAGTTCTCCGGAGACCGTCGGTCCCACCACCTCGACGCGGCGGAAGTCGTACTGGTCCTGCAGTTCGCCCCGCACCTTGTCGATGACGGTCTGCTCGGCATTCTCGCCGGCATCTTGTGTTCCGACGCGGATCAGGACGTCGTTCGGCTGACCGAATTGCTGCACCTGAATCTCGCCGATGTTGAGCTCGGACAGCCTGCCACGGATGTCAGCGAGATCGGCGTTGCCCTGCTTCGCCTGCACCTCGATCATCGAGCCGCCCTTGAAGTCGATGCCGTAATTTATGTCGATGGTCAGGAACCCGACGACCGACAGGATCGACAGCAGGCTGGACAGCGCGAAGGTCCAGCGGCGGATGCCCATGAACGGGATCTTGGTGCCGGGCGGAATGAAGGTAACCGGCGCGCGCGGCAGTTCCTTCGGGCGGGCCCGGCGCAACCAGATCGCCACCAGCATGCGGGTGAAGGTGAAGGCGGTAAAGACCGTGGTCAGGATGCCGATGGCGTAGGTGATGGCGAAGCCCTTGACCGGACCGGTGCCGAGCCAGAACAGCACCACGGTCGCGATCAGCGAGGTGACGTTGGAATCGACAATCGTCGCCAGTGCCTTGGAGAAGCCGGTGTCGATCGCCTGGATCACCGAGCGGCCGTTCCGTCGCTCTTCGCGGATGCGCTCATAGATCAAAACGTTCGAGTCCACCGCCATGCCGATGGTGAGCACGATACCGGCGATACCCGGCAAGGTCAGCGTTGCGCCGAGCAGCGACAGCGCGCCCACGATCATCGCAACGTGCACGGCCAAGGCCACATTGGCGAGGAAGCCGAGGAATCCGTAAGCGACGAACATGAAGGCGACGACAAGGATCGAACCGATAATGCCTGCGATCTTGCCCGCATGGATCGAGTCCTGACCAAGGCCCGGACCCACCGTGCGTTCTTCAATGATGGTCAGTTTTGCCGGCAAGGCGCCGGCGCGCAAAAGCACGGCGAGATCGTTGGCGCTTTCGGCGGTGAAATTGCCGGAAATCTGTCCGGTTCCGCCAAGGATCGGCTCGCGGATGACAGGCGCCGAGATGACCTGATTGTCGAGCACGATGGCAAAGGGCTTGCCGACATTCTGCTGGGTCGCTTGACCGAACCGGGTGGCACCGCGCGAATTGAACGTAAAGGAGACCACCGGCTCATTGGTCTGCGAATTGTAGGTTGGCGTCGCTTGCGACAGGTCCTCACCCGACACGATGACGCGGTTCTCGATCAAATAGGGCACCGGCGGATCGTCTTGTGAGTAGAGGATCGAGTCGCCAGCCGGCGGCCGCCCCTTCAGCGCGTCCTGGACAGGCACCGACGTATCGACCATCTGGAACGTCAGCTTGGCGGTCTGGCCGATAATATCCTTAAGTCGCTGAGGATTCTGAAGACCGGGTACCTGAACGAGAATACGGTCGTCACCCTGTCGCTGGACGATCGGCTCCGTGGTGCCAAGCGCGTTGACGCGCCGTTCGACTACCTCGATTGCCTGTGACAGCGCCGTAGATGTCCGATACTTGAGGCCAGCGTCGGTGACGGTAAATCTCAGTAGCCCAGGTTCTGAATCGTCCAGCGTCATCGACTGAACGGATCCGCCAGTGAATAGACTGGCATTGACTGGATTGGTTATGGGCTTCAGCGCTGCCTTGGCGGCATCGACTTGATTTGCATCGTTGATGCGAACCTGAACGGTGCGGCCGGAGCCTGAAAGTCCGGTATAATTGATCTTGGCATCGCGCAGCAGCGTCCTGATCTCGTCGCGCGTCGTCTCCAGCTGATCCTTGATCAGGTCGTTCTGATCCATCTGGAGCAGGATGTGCGATCCGCCCTGAAGATCGAGGCCGAGCGTCATCTGCCGCTTCGGCACCCAGCTCGGCAGTTGCGCCAGCGTGCTTGCCGGGAACAGGTTGGGCGCGGCGAGGATCACTGTGACGGCCACGGCCAGCCAGATCAGGATCATCTTCAGGCGCGAGAAATACAGCATTCGTTCTTATCCGTTCAGGCGTACAAGCGGCAGCGTTCCGCCATCGAGGTGATGATTACTTCTTGGCGTTCTGGTTCGCCACCGGCTCGCCCTTGACGCGCACGTCAGAGATCGTCGAGCGCAGCGCCGTCACCTTGGTTCCGCCGCCAAGGTCGATCTCCAGCTCATTGTCGTCGATCACCTTGGTCACCTTGCCGACGAAGCCGCCGCCGGTCACCACCGTATCGCCGCGGCGCACCGCGGCCAGCATTTCCTGGCGCTTCTTCAACTGCGTGCGTTGCGGCCTGATGATCAGAAAATACATGATCACGAAAATCAGGACAAACGGCAAAATGCTGATGAACATATCGGGCGAGGTGCCGACGCCTTGGGCGTATGCCGGTGTGACGAACATCAAGAAACTCCTGGATGGTGAAATACGCCGGGACGGCCCCGCGAAAATTTGGGCGGAATATAGTCGGTAAAGTTGCCAATGCAACTCCGCGACCCGCCGAATCCGTTGCTTTTCCAGCCGTTTGGCGCGTGCTAGAGCGTCGCAGCCGGAAGCCACCAGGAGCTGGCCGAAAAGATCGTGCTCCAACAAATGCTTGCGGTTGGTCCTTGGTGCGCAGCCATGAAGCCGCTTCACGTTGCAAGATGCCTGAACGAAAAGACCTCGAAATGACCGATAGCCTGGACGCCCTGAGCAAAAAGCTCGACCGCCTGATCGAGGCGGTCTCCCGCCTCGCCCCGCCCCCTGTTCCGGAGACTGACCTCGGCGTGGCCGACTGCTTCGTCTGGCAGGCCGATCCCGGCTATCTGGAGCCGGTGCGCAAGGTCAACCGCGTCGACATCGGCCTGATCCGCGGCGTCGACCGCGTCCGCGACATCCTGCTCGACAACACAGCGCGCTTCGCGTCCGGCTTTGCCGCCAACAATGTGCTGCTCTGGGGCGCGCGCGGCATGGGCAAGTCGTCGCTGGTCAAGGCCGTGCACGCCAAGGTCAATGTCTCGGACAAGCTCGACCGGCCGCTGAAGCTGATCGAGATCCACCGCGAGGACATCGACACGCTGCCCAAGCTGATGGGTCTGCTCAAGGCTGCCCCCTGTCGCTTCATCCTATTTTGCGACGACCTTTCCTTCGACCATGACGACACCTCCTACAAGTCGCTGAAGGCGGCGCTCGAAGGCGGCGTCGAAGGTCGGCCGGCCAATGTGATCTTCTACGCCACCTCGAACCGGCGGCATCTCTTGCCGCGCGACATGATCGACAACGAGCGCTCGACCGCCATCAACCCTTCCGAGGCGGTGGAGGAAAAGGTTTCGCTGTCTGACCGGTTCGGCCTGTGGCTCGGCTTCCACAAATGCTCGCAGGACGAATATCTCGATATGATCGACGGCTATGTCCGTTACCACGACCTGACAATCGACCCCGAAACGCTGCGCACGGAAGCGCTGGAATGGGCGACGACGCGCGGCAGTCGGTCCGGCCGCGTCGCCTGGCAATTCACCCAGGATCTTGCCGGCCGCCTCGGCAGGCCGCTCAAGGATTGATCCAGGATTGGTCGCCGGCACTGAAAAAGCCCGCCCCTGGCGGAGCGGGCTGAAGACGGCGGGCCGGACTGGAGGTCAGGCGGCCCGCAATTGTTCTTGTTCTATTCGAGATAGCCGCTCGGATCGACGGGGGCGGAATTCTTGCGCACCTCGAAGTGCAGCTTCGGCGAGTCCGTCGTGCCGCTCATCCCGGACAGCGCGATCTCCTGGCCGCGCTTGACCTTCTGGCCACGCTGCACCTCGATCGAGCTGGCATGGCCATAGACGGTGACCAGGCCGTTCTCATGGCGCACCAGCACCGTGTTGCCGAACTCCTTGAGGCCGTCGCCGGCATAGATGACGACGCCGTTCTCGGCCGCCTTGATCGGCGTTCCTTCCGGCACCGCGATGTCGACGCCGTCCTTGCCGGAGCCGAAGCCGGAGATGACGCGGCCGCGCACCGGCCAGCGCATCTTGCCGATGCCGGTTGCATCCGGCGCCACCGCTTCGTCGTCCTCGGCCTGCTGGATGACCTTTGCGTCCTTCTTCGGCGGCGTGTAGGAAGCGAGCGTCTCCGATGGCGTGGTCTTTGCCGGCGGCGGCGTGGTCGCCGTCGTAACCGGATCGACGGCCGGCTTGGTCGCGGCGGGCTTGGCGGCGGCGACGGCAACGGTACCGCCGGCCGGAACCTTGAGCGTCTGGCCGATCTTCAAGAGGCCGTCCTTCATGCCGTTGGCCTGCTTGAGCGCCGTGGCGCTGACACCAGTCTTCCGGGCGATGGAAGACAGGGAATCGCCCTGCTGGACGGTGTAGGTGCCGCCGGCGCCCGCCGGCTTTGCCTCAGCCATCTGCGGCGTGGGCTTGGCGTTCTTCGAGCCGCTGGCGGCAGCCGATGCATCGACCTGCGCGGCGGACTTGCCATCCTTGAGCTTCGGCTGCTGCGGCAAAACGGCAACCTTCTCCGGCACGCCGGCAGGCTGCTTCGGCGTGACGGGCTTGGTGGCGTCGGCAACCTTCGGCCCGGCCTTGCTCGAATAGGCGTAGGCGGGGATGACGATCTTCTGGCCTGTCCTGATGCCCTTGTTGGCATCGAGCCCATTGACCTTGATGATCGCATCGGCCGGCACATGATATTGCCGTGCGAGACCGGAAATCGTCTCGCCTTTCCTCACCACGATCTCGGTGGCGTGCGGCGCGGCACTTGCGTTGCGCACGGCATCGGGCTCGGCGGTCTTGAATGGCTTCGCGGCCGGCGCGATGGTGCCGGTAGTCGCCTTGTCGAGATGCGGCGCGGCGGGAGCTGGCGCCAGCGCCGGGGCTGAAGCGATACGCATCGGCTTGGCGGGCGCTGCCGGCGCCGAGGGCGGCGGCAGCTGCTGTGAGGTCACCGGCTCGAGGCTGGAGCGGCTCACCGACTGAGTATGACTGCCGTCTACCGGCGCCGGCGCGACCGTATCGCCCGGATAGGGCTGGTCGACACCCTGCTTGTTGATGATGGCGCGCTGGTTGTTGGTGGACGAGGTGAACACGTCGTCGACACCATTGAAGCGCATGGCCTGCGAGCTGCACCCGGCCGCCGCGCCGGCGATCATGAGGACGGCGCAGCCGCGCGCCAGATTGCGTCCGTTTGCCTTCAAACTATTGAATTGCATCGCAGTAACCCGCACAGACCCGGTACAAACTGGTCTTGATTAAAGCGCGTTAATGTTACTGGCCGGTTAACCCATTAGAATCCGGCGAAAATTTTCTTAAAACTTTTTTGGGGTGCCTCGGGGCGGACTGAGATTCAGGTCAGGCCGAGTCGGGAATGATCGTCTCTGAGAGCCGGATCGGAGCGTAACTGCCACGCCACTCTTATGCTATGGATACTTCCGCCGGCGAAGGCCGGAAGCGCAGGAAGCCGCCATTTGCAGGCCGGCCCTCACCTGAATCCAACCCCGCTAGATGACCGCGGCGACGCTGCGCAGGATCGGCTGCAGCCTGACCATGCCGATGTCCTCGCGCTCGAAACGGCTGCCGACCTTGGTGAGCTTGGCCAGCACCTGCTCGCCCTCTTCCGGGCCGATCGGCGCGATGACGATGCCGCCGCTCGACAATTGGTCGAGCAGGAAGCGCGGCAGGCTGTCGAAGGCCGCCCAGGCGAGGATACGGTCGAACGGCCCTTCGTTGGGCAAGCCATTGGAGGCGTCCGCCTGGCGCGCGATGACATTGCCGATGCCAAGCGCCTCGAAGCGCTGCTTTGCCTGTTCGGTCAAGGTCTTGTAGCGGTCGACGGTCACGACGCGCGCGGCAAGCCTGGACATCACCGCAGCCGTATATCCCGACCCGGTGCCGATCTCGAGCACGCGGTTGCCCGGCTCGATGGCTAAAGCCGCGATCACCGCCGCCTGCAGGTCCGCACCCTCGATCGCTTCGCCGCATTCGATCGGCAGCATGCCCTCCGACCAGGCGATCGAATGAAATTGCGCGGACAGGAAACCGCGCCGCGGCGTCGCCTCGAAGGCGGCGATCAACGCCTTCGGCGCCGTGCCCCGGCCGCGCAGACGGAGCAGGAAAGCGGCAAAACCTTCGCGGTCGTCCATGGTCATGACAGGGCCTTGGTCAGCTGGTCGCGGAGTTCATGGGCGGTGAGGTCGAGCTGCAGCGGCGTCACCGACACCAGCCGGTTGCGCAACGCATGGAGGTCGGTGCCCTTCTTGCCTTCGACCGGCTCGCGGCCGAAGCGCAGCCAATAGTAAGGCAGGCCGCGACCGTCGCGGCGCTCATCCACCCAGAGGCTATGCACCAGCTTGCCCTGCGAGGTGACGACCGTGCCCTCGATTTCGTCGGGCGCGCAGTTCGGGAAATTGACATTGAGCAGCACCCCGTCCGGCAGCGGCATCGCGATCAGCTTCTTGAGCAGCGCCGGCGCCAGCGCCTCCGTCGTCTCGTAAGGAACGACGCGATCCTCGCCGACATAGGAATAGGCCTGGCTCACCGCGATCGAGCGCACGCCGAGCAGCGCGCCTTCCATGGCACCGGCAACGGTGCCGGAATAGGTGACGTCGTCGGCGATGTTGGCCCCGGAATTGACGCCCGACAGGATGAGGTCGGGCGGTCCGGGCAGGATCTTTTTCGTGCCCATGATGACGCAGTCGGTCGGCGTGCCGCGCACGGCGTAATGCTTCTCGCCGACCGTCCTCAGCCGCAGCGGCTCCGAGATCGACAGCGAATGCGCATAGCCCGACTGGTCCTGCTCGGGCGC
The DNA here is from genome assembly GCF_029674625.1 of Mesorhizobium sp. WSM4906. Taxonomy (NCBI): domain Bacteria; kingdom Pseudomonadati; phylum Pseudomonadota; class Alphaproteobacteria; order Hyphomicrobiales; family Phyllobacteriaceae; genus Mesorhizobium; species Mesorhizobium sp. WSM4906. Next base: position 3,806,334 of record NZ_CP121355.1, on the reverse strand, counting down.
CACCACCCAGACGTCATCCGAGAGCGTGCGGGCGATGCGTTCGAGCGACGCCAGCCCCTCGGCATGGATGCCGTCATCGTTGGTCAGCAGGATGCGCATGGACTCATTTCGATTCGATCTTGGCGAGGCCACCCATGTAAGGCCGCAGCACTTCAGGAATGGTTACGCTGCCGTCCTCATTCTGGTAGTTTTCCATGACGGCAATAAGAGCGCGGCCGACCGCGGTGCCCGAACCGTTGAGGGTGTGAACGAACCGGTTGCCCTTGCCGTCCTTGTCCTTGTAGCGGGCATCCATGCGCCGCGCCTGGAAGTCGCCACAGACCGAGCAGGACGAGATTTCGCGATAGGCGTTCTGGCCCGGCAGCCAGACCTCGATGTCATAGGTCTTGCGCGCGCCAAAACCCATGTCGCCGGTGCAGAGCGTCACCGTGCGGAACGGCAGGCCGAGGCGCTTCAGCACTTCCTCGGCGCATTGCGTCATGCGCTCATGCTCGGCGAGCGAGCTGTCCTGGTCGGTGATCGAGACCAGCTCTACCTTGTAGAATTGGTGCTGGCGCAGCATGCCGCGCGTGTCGCGGCCGGCCGAGCCCGCTTCCGAGCGGAAGCATGGCGTCAGCGCCGTGTAGCGCAGCGGCAGCTTTTCATGAGCCGTGATCTCCTCGCGCACGAGGTTGGTGAGCGGCACCTCGGCGGTTGGGATCAGGCCAAGGCGGCCGTCGCCATGCGGCGTGAAGAACAGATCGAGCTCGAATTTCGGCAATTGGTTGGTGCCGAACAGGACCTCGTCGCGCACCATCAGAGGCGGCTGGATCTCTTCATAGCCATGTTCGGTCGTGTGGAGATCAAGCATGAACTGGCCGATGGCCCGCTCCATGCGCGCGAGCTGGCTCTTCAGCACCGTGAAGCGCGATCCCGACAGTTTCGCCGCCCGCTCGAAATCCATCATGCCGAGCGCTTCGCCGATTTCGAAATGCTCCTTCACCCAGTTCGGGCGCGTCGGCACCTCGCCGACGATGCGCTTGACGACGTTGTCGTGCTCGTCCTTGCCGACCGGCACGTCGTCGAGCGGAACATTGGGCAACACCGCGAGAGCGTCGTTCAGCGCCTTGTCGAGCTCGCGCTCGCGCGCCTCGCCGTTCTGGATGAAGGCCTTGATATCGCTGACTTCGCCCTTGAGCTTTTCCGCCAACGCAGCGTCGCCCGAACGCATGGCGTTGCCGATCTCCTTCGAGGCGGCGTTGCGGCGCTCCTGCTTGACCTGCAGTTCGCTGAGATGCGCGCGCCGCGCCTCATCCCTGGCGATCAGCTCGTCGACGGTGGACTGCGCCTCGCCTGCCGACCACGAGCGCTTCACCAGCGCATCGACAAGAGCGATTGGATTTTCGCGAATCCATTTGATGTCAAGCATGATTGATCCGTCCTCAAACTAAGGTTCGAGGGCGTAAACCGCATCCGTCATCGATGCAAGCTGGCATGCCGAAGAGGCCGCTATTTTCCGGCCCCGACGCCGCGTCGTCTCAGCTTGACGAGGTGTCCGGCGCCTTGTCGGCGACCGTGCCGCCGTTCTCCCGCCGCTCGCGTGCCAGGCGGTCACGCTCCTGGCTGCGCTCGATCATGCGCGAGGAGAAGATGGCGACCTCGTAGAGCACGATGGTCGGAAGGGCGAGGCCGATCTGGCTCATCGGGTCGGGCGGCGTCAGCACCGCGGCGACGACGAAGGCGATGACGATCGCCCATTTGCGCTTCTCGGCCAGTGCCCGCGAGGACAAGAGTCCGACGCGCGTCAAAAGGCTGGTCACCACCGGCAGCTGGAACACCAGGCCGAAGGAGAAGATCAGCGTCATGATCAGGCTGAGATATTCCGACACCTTCGGCAGCAGGGAGATCTGCACCTGGTCGTTGGTGCCGACCTGCTGCATGGCGAGGAAGAACCACATCACCATCGGGGTGAAGAAGAAGTAGACCAGCGAGGCGCCCATCAGGAACAGGATGGGCGACGCGATCAGGAACGGCAGGAAGGCGCTGCGTTCGTTCTTGTAGAGGCCTGGCGCGATGAACTTGTAGATCTGCGTGGCGATCAGCGGGAAGGCGATGACCATGCCGCCGAACATGGCAAGCTTCACCTGAGTGAAGAAGAACTCCTGCGGCGCCGTGTAGATCAGCTCGACCTTATGCGGGTCGAGCCCGGCCCATTGCGTCGCCCATTTGAACGGGATGACCAGAAGGTTGAACAGGCGCTTGGCGAAGAAGAAGCAGACGAGAAACGCGATGAAGAAGCCGCCCAGCGACCAGATCAGCCGCCGGCGCAGCTCGATGAGGTGCTCGATCAGCGGTGCCGACGATTTCTCGATCTCGTCTCTTTCCTGATCCGAAACGCTCACTTGGCGGCTCCCGCCGTCTTCTTGGTGTCGGCGACCTTCTTTGCAGCCGGCTTCTTCGCCGCGGTGGGTTTGGCTTCAGCCTTGGGCGCCATCTTCTTGGCGGGTGCTACCGCCTTTGCCGAAGCCGGCGCGGATTTTGTCGGGATCTTCGCCGCGGGAGCCTTGGTCGATGCTGCCTTCGTCGCGGCACCGGCCGCCTTCGCCTTCGGCGCCGCCGCCTTTTTCAACGGCTGGGCGGGCGTAGCCGTCGCGACAACTGGCGCGGTCACGGCGGCGTCGGTCATTGCCGGAAAGATCGGCGCGGCCGCAGCCGCTTCAGTCCCGTTGACGCCAGGCATTTCGGTTGCGCCGGTTTTGAGCGGCTCGGCCGCGTGCGGCGTCGATGCCGCCGCATCGGCCGACTTGGGCTTCATCATCGTATCGACGCCCGCCCGCACATCAGCGGCCGCCTGCTCGAACGGATTGAGCTGCTTGCGGATTTCGGTCATCGGATTGAGGCCGCGAAGACTGTCGACCGAACTCTTGACGTCGTCGAGTTCGGCCTCCTTCAAGGCATCGTTGAACTGCTTCTGGAAATCGGCCGCCATGGCGCGCAGTTTGGCCGCGGTGCGGCCGAAAGTGCGCAGCATGTTGGGCAAATCCTTCGGCCCGACGACCACGATCATGACGACCGCGATCACCAGCAGTTCGCTCCAACCGACTTCGAACATGGCGATCTATTCCAACGAGAGCTGTTCCAACGAGAGCCTGGGGCTCAGCTCTTGCTGACCTTTTCCTTGCCCGGCGAAACGGTCTCGTCGGCACGGTGCTCGACGGTACGCTTGTCGTCGGCATCGTCGTCAGCCATGCCCTTCTTGAAGCTCTTGATGCCCTTGGCCATGTCGCCCATCAGCTCCGGCAGCTTGCCGCGGCCGAACAGCAGCAGCACGATGACCAGAACGATCAGCCAGTGCCATATCGATAGTGAACCCATAACAATCTCTCTCGAATGTTTTCCCTCGGCGATGATCTATGCGTTTTCGCTCAGGGATTCAAACACAACCGCAATGAAGTTGATAAAATGGCTAGCCGATGTCACGCATTTTCGGCGTGAGCGCCTTGCTACGAATCCGCGCAGGCTTTCCCCCATAGACATTCGCGGCCGGTTTGCGCTCACTCTTCGGTGACGCGCGGCGTGAGCAGCCCAAGCTCCTCGAGGTCGATATCCGTCAGCGCATCCTCGTCCTCGGCAAGCGCCTCCGGATCGGCCGGCGGCACCGGGATCGAGAAATTGGAGGGCATGCGCGTCGACAGGAGCCCGGCGCCCTTCAACTCCTCCATGCCGGGCAGGTCGCGGATTTCCTCCAGTGCGAAATGGTCGAGGAAGGCATCGGTGGTGCCATAGGTAACAGGGCGGCCGGGCGTGCGGCGACGGCCACGCATCCTGACCCACTCCGTTTCCAGCAGCGTGTCCAGCGTGCCCTTGGAGGTCTCGACGCCCCTGATGTCCTCGATCTCGGCGCGAGTCACCGGCTGGTGGTAGGCGATGATCGCCAGCACCTCGAGCGCCGCGCGCGAAAGCTTTCTCTGCTGGACCGAGTCCCTGCTCATCAGGAAGGCGAGATCGCCGGCGGTCCGGAATGCCCAAGCATCGCCGACCCGCACCAGGTTCACCCCGCGCTTGGCATAGATTTCCTGGAGATCGGCCATTGCCGCCGCTATGTTGACGCCCTCGGGCAGGCGCGCCACCAATTGCCTTTCGCTGATCGGCTCGGCGCTGGCGAAGATGATCGCCTCGGCCATGCGGACGGCTTCCGACAACTGCAGCCGCTCGGCGGGGTTCTCGATAGAACCCTGTTCGGCCATCTCGTCTTCCGGCTCGTCCTCGACCTTGAACGGAATGACCGAAGCGTTGGCGCGTTCGCTCATGATGCCACCTCGACTGCCTTGACCCCTTGTGCGCGGCCGCGCAGATAGATCGGTGCGAAAACCTGATCCTGCCGCACTTCCAGCTTGCCTTCGCGCACCATTTCGAGCGTGGCGGCGAAGGAACTGGCGACCGCCGTGCGCTTCTCCTCCGGCGCCACCAGATATTGGATCAGGAAGCTATCGAGCGCCGTCCAGTCGCCGACCGTCCCGACCAGCCGCGCCAGCACTTCGCGCGCGTCCTTCAAGGACCAGACGGCGCGCCGGGCGATCGTCACATTGTTGATCGCCTGCCGCTGGCGCTGCTGCGCATAGGCGGTCAGAAGATCGTAGAGCGAAGCCGAATAGGCATTGCGCTTCTCGACGATCACCATTTCCGGCATGCCGCGCGCGAAGACATCGCGGCCGAGCCGGTTTCGGTTGACGAGCCTCGCGGCGGCATCGCGCATCGCTTCCAGCCGCTTCAGCCGGAACTGCAGCACCGCCGCCAGTTCCTCGCCGCTCTCACCCTCTTCGCCCGGCTGTTTCGGGATCAAGAGCTTCGACTTGAGGAAGGCGAGCCATGCCGCCATCACCAGGTAGTCGGCGGCGAGCTCCAGTCTGAGCACCCTCACCTTCTCGATGAAGGCCAGATACTGCTCGGCCAAAGCCAGGATGGAAATGCGTGCCAGATCGACTTTCTGGTTGCGGGCAAGATGCAGCAGAAGGTCAAGTGGGCCCTCGAAGCCGGCCACGTCGACCACCAGGGAAGGATCGCCGGTCAGACGTGAATCGTCGTTCTCGGCCCACAGACGGTCCATCGGTGCGGCCTTCGCGGCCTTGCTGTCCAATGTCTCCGCCACTTGCCTTTCTTTCCTTCGGTTCAGGCCACCGCTTCGAAATAGGTGGCGAATTCCGCTCGTATCGCGGTTTCGTCGGCGACGTCGCGGCTCTTGATATAGGTCAGCGCCCGCTCCGCTCTCGCCAGGGACTTGCCCTCGAGCGCCGTCGTACGCGACGCGATCCCCGACATTTCCTCGAAAACGCCGTTGCAGTGAAGGACGAGATCGACGCCGGCCGCAAGGATCGCGGCCGCCTTTGTCGGGAAATCCCCAGAAAGTGCCTTCATCGACGTGTCGTCGCTCATCAAGAGCCCGTCGAAGCCGATCTCGCCGCGGATCACCTCGTTGACGACCTTGGCCGAGGTCGTTGCCGGATTGTCCGGGTCGACGGCGCTGTAGACGACATGCGCCGTCATTGCCATCGGCAGATGGTTGAGCGCCTTGAACGGGGCGAAATCATGTCCCCGCAATTCGGCAAGCGGCGTGTCGACCGTCGGCAGCGCGAAATGCGTATCGGCGAAGGCACGGCCGTGGCCGGGAATATGCTTCATGACCGGCAGGACGCCGCCCGACATCAAGCCTTCGGCCGAAGCCCGGCCAAGCTCGATCACGGCCTCGGGCTCTCTGCCATAGGCACGCGCGCCGATGACGTCGGAGGCACCTTCAACCGGCACATCGAGCACCGGCAGGCAATCGGCAGTGATCCCGTGGCGCAGCAGATCGAAGGCATGCAGCCGCGCCAAGAGCCAAGCGGCGCGGCGGCCGGCCTCGCGGTCGTCGCGCCAAAGGGCGCCGAGCGCGCCGCCGGCGGGATAATTGGGCGCCAGCGGCGGACGCAGCCTCTGCACCCGGCCGCCTTCCTGATCGATGAAGACCGGAGCATCCGGACGCCCGACGCAGTCGCGCATCGAGGCGACCAGGTCGCGGATCTGCCCGGTCTCACCGATGTTGCGGGCAAACAGGATGAAGCCCCATGGCCGTTCATCGCGATAGAAGCGGATTTCCTCTTCAGTGAGGGATTTACCGGCGCAGCCGAGGATCATGGATTTTGATTCGGTCATGAATGAAACCTTAAAGCTTTGGCCAAGCAAAGGGAATCACCCCTGCCTGACGGCGCCCGCAAGCCGTGAGCCGTCCACAACGAAAAGCCGGCGCGACCTTGCGGCAGCACCGGCTTTGAGATGTTCGAAACGGTCAGCGTGAGACGAAGCAGGTACCGCCGGCCGCCTTGTAGCTGGTGCACAGGTTGATCGCGTCATTGCGTGACTGCGCCGGAACGCGGACGCGGTAGAACGTGCCCTTGCCAGCGATCTCCGCCTTGACGATGTTGGCCTTGCGCCCGGAAAGCACGCTGCCGTAGCGGCGCTGCAGGTCCTGATAGGTCGACTGCGCGCTTTCAACCGTCGGCTGCGAGGCGACCTGCATCGACCACGAGCCGCCGCCTGCAGCAGCAGGATCGATGGAGGCGACCTTGTCGGGCTTGACCTCGCCGACGATGTCGACCGGCTGGTCGGACGGGCGCGGCGGCGCCACCGGCACCTTCGCCGGCGTGTTGGTCGACTGAGCCTTGGCCTCGGCCTTCGGCGCGGCAGCGGGTTTCGCCGGCTTGGCGGTCTCGTCCTGACCGGAATCGACCTGATCGGCTGTCTGATCGGTCGCCGGCGTGACGGTTCCCGTCGGCTGGGCGTCGCCCTGCCCTGCCGGAGCCACGTGCTGCGGCACCGGATCGGCTGGTTCGGTCGCCGCGACTTTCGGCGCGACGGGAGCCGGATCCTCGTGCGGAACCAGCGAGCCATCAGGCTTCACCATCATGGTCTTGACCTTGCGCGGCGCAACGGCGACGACATCGTTGCTGGTCCCTTTGTCGGCCTCCTGCAGCACCTGCGCGATGCGGTCCTCCGACTTCGGCGCCGGAGCAGCCGGCTGGGCGCTCTTGGGCGCATCCGCTTGCGCACCAACTGGCGCCACTGTGTTCGGAGCCGGTGCAACCACCTGCGGAGCCGGCGCAGCCGCGTTCGCATTGCCCGCCGCGTCCGTGCCCGGCGCGGCATCGGTGTCATCAGGCGAAAGGTCGACGATCCGGCTCTGCGGCGGCTCCTTCGACGCCACGTCGATCGGCTCCTCGACGTTTGTCACCAGTTTCTGCTGCACCGGCTCGGCGGGCTTGGCCGCACCACTCTTGGCCACGGCGTCATAGACCTTGTTGTCCTGGTTCGGCACCACGGCGCCACCCGGATTTTCCGGCTTGACCTTGATCGGCGAATTGTCGGCCCTGACGATCACCGGCGCCTCGCCGCCGCCCTTGCCGCCGAAGGAGAAGGCAAGAGCACCGAGACCGCCGGCAATCACCGCGGCACCGACGAGCGCCGCAACCATGAAACCGCGGCTGCGCGGCTTTGCGGCTTCGCGCTCGGCAAGGCCCGGCACGGTCATCGCCTCATCGAGCTCGGGATCGTAGTCGAGCTCGTCGACTGCAAAGTCGTCAGCCTGCGAAACCGGACGGCTGCCGGGCAAATCATCGGCATCGAACTCGCTCGCGGCCGCGGCATGGGACGCAGCCGCCGGAGCGGCGGTCGTCTCCGCACGCAACTCGCGACGATCGTAGCCGGCCTTGAATCCGGTATTGTAGGAATCGTCGTCATAACCCCGGCTCTGTACCGGAGCCGCTGCGATCTCGGTCGCGTTCATCTCGTTGAGCAGGCCCGCAAACTCGGCATCGAGATCGTCATAGGCGGGTGCCGCCGGCTGATCTTCCTCGAAGCTGAGTTCCGGGATATCGAGATCGTCGGCCAGCGCCACGACGCGCTCCGGCACGTCGACGGTCTCGACATCGGGCATTTCCTCCTGATGGCGAGGCTGCGGCGCCGAGGCTGGCTTGGCGTAAGCAGTGTAGTCCTTCGCCGGCTCGTCGCGATAGGCAGGCGCTGCCATCTGCGGCGACGAAGCGGGTTTGGCGTAGGCGAAATAGTCTTTCACCGGCTCGTCGCGATAGGCGGGAGCCGCGATCTGCGGCGATGAATCCGTCTGCGGTTGCGGCGCGAACGACGCTTGCGCCGGCGCGGCGACCGGCGTCACGCGGCTCCACGACCGGTCCGGCTCGGCGGGCGCGACCGGCGCGTCCTGCTCTATGCCCTTGGCGAAGGCGGCATCGAATGCCTCGTCGTCGAAATCGATGCTCGGCTCGGCATTCTGTTCGACCGCCGTGTCTTCGAAGCCCTGCTGGTCGAGTTCGCCGGCGAGCAGCCCATCGAGATCGGCAGGCCGGGCGGTCTGCTCGTCGCGCGTCGGCTCGTGCTCATCGAGGTCCCAGTCGAGATCGTCGGCGACGGCAGCCTGCGGGCCGGCGTGGCTGGCCGGTTGCGGTGCCGGAGCGGGTTCCTTGACGACTGGAGCGGGGGCGGCCGGAACAGGCGCAACCGGGATAGGCCGCGCGGTCATGGCGCCGAGCAGCGCGTTGAGCTCGTCTTCCAGGCTTCGCTCGGCAGAGGTTGCAACCGGCTTGACCGGTTCGACTGCGGCGACCGGCGGAACCGGGGCCGAGACGGCCGGAGCAGGATCCTCGAATGACGGCTCAGCCGCGGCGACGGGCGCGACTGCGGAAACTTCCGGCCCCTCGGCAAGAGCGTCACCAAAGTTGAGTTCGAAATCGTCTTCGAAGGCCTGATCGGTTGCGGTCTGGTGATCGGCGACCGGTTCAGGATTGGCGGCGGGGACTTCCGGTTCCTCGGCAAGGGCGTCACGGAAGCTGAGCTCGAAATCGTCTTCGATGACCTGTTTCGCCGCTGCTTCGTGATCGGCAACGGGCTCGATATCGGCGGCGAAACGTGCTGTCTCCACAGGTGCTTCGACGGCCTGCGGCTGCTCGTTCGAGACAGCCTGCGGCTGCTCGTCATCGACAGCCTGTGGCTGCTCGTTCTCGACCGACAGTTCCCGTTCCAGGGTCAGGTCGTGCGGCTGATCGAAATCCGTGTCGACATCGGCCATTTCCTGATCAAACTGCGCCTGATCGAATTGGCTGTCGAAGTCCTCGGCGGCGGTCGGCTGGTCGGCGGCGTGAGCTTCGACCGGTTGAACGTCAGCGGACCCGGTCTGCTCGATCTCACGGTCATCGAACGCCAGCTCGTCCTCGAGCGACATCTGGACCGCGTTGTCGAAATCGGCATCGAATGCCGCCTCGGCCGCAGGCTCGACTGCCGCGGTGGCGCCGTGGCCCGCATCGGCGTCGTGATGGCCGGACCGGAAGCCGTCATCCAGCGAGGCTGCCATTTCCTGGTCGATGGAAAGGTCTTCCTCAAGAGGCGAAACCTCGTCCTCAAGAGGCGAAACCTCGTCCTCAAGAGGCGAGACTTCGTCCTCAAGAGGCGAGACTTCCAAGGAGCCCCCGACCGCCCTGTCGAAATCATCGTCGAAGTCAATGTGGGCGGCAGGCTCCGGCGCGCGGGGCGCGGCAAAGTGGGCGTGATCGGCCGCGTCGTCAAAGACGAAGTCCTGCTCGAAAGAAGCGGCAAGCTCGTCGTCGGTGAGAGCGGCGGTGGCGGCGTCGTAAGCCGGCTCGTGCTGGACCGCCTGTTGCGCGACCGGCGCGCTTTCCTCGGCAACGTCGAATTCGCCCATCAGCTCCTTTTCGAGGTCGATGTCGAAATCTGTGTCTTCCGCAGCCTGGTTTGCCGGCGCAGCCTTCGCGACCGCCGGCGTCTGCGGCCTGACCGGCTGACGCGGGTCGAAACCCATGATCCGGGTCAGTTCCGCGAACGGATCGTCGTCAGCGATGTGGTTGTTTTCGGCTACTTTCAGCTGGGTTCTGTCTGCCATTATTGTTCCCAAACTCGCACACAGTCGGACGCCATGGACGTCGCGCAGGGTTGGCCCTACCAGCGCAATGTGGGCAAAAGGTGACAGGTTTTTTAGTCAAACCTAACGCATTTCGGTAGGCGCATCAGCTCCTATCAGCGTCAGGCCGGAGGTCAAAACATCCGAAACAGCCTGCACCAGCCCTAGTCTGGCATACGTCAATTGTGGATCGTTAACCTTAACAAAACGTAAGTCTGGGTTGTCGGTGCCCCGATTCCAGTGTGCGTGGAAGCTGGAAGCCAGATCGTAAAGGTAGAATGCCAGCCGGTGCGGCTCCAATGCAAGTGCCGCGGATTCGATTAGCCGTGGATATTCAGCCAGCTTCCGGATCAGGCCGATTTCGCCCTCATCCGTCAGCGACGCGACGGAGGCCACGAGCCGGTTTCGGTCGAAATTCGCCTCGCCCAGTTGCTCGCTCGCCTGGCGGAACACAGAGTGGCAGCGCGCCGAGGCGTACTGCACGTAGAACACCGGATTGTCCTTGGACTGCTCGGTGACCTTGGCGAAGTCGAAATCGAGCGGCGCATCGTTCTTCCGGTAGAGCATCATGAAGCGGATCGGGTCGCGGCCGACCTCTTCCACCACGTCGCGCAGCGTGACGAAATCGCCCGACCGTTTCGACATCCTGACCGGTTCGCCGTCGCGGAACAGCTTCACCAACTGGCAGAGCAGCACCGTGAGCTTCACCGTGTCGCCGGCGACCGCGCGCGCCAGCGCCTCCAGCCGCTTGACGTAGCCGCCATGGTCGGCGCCGAGCACATAGATCAGATCGACGAAGCCGCGCTCGACCTTGTCCTTGAGATAGGCGACGTCGGCCGCGAAATAGGTGAACAAGCCGTCCGACTTCACCAGAGCCCGGTCCATGTCGTCGCCGACGGCGGTCGAGCGGAACAGCGTCTGCTCGCGGTCTTCCCAATCGTCCGGCTTCTCGCCCTTGGGCGGCGGCAGCTTGCCCTTGTAGATATGCCCTTTGAGCGTCAGGTCGGCGATCGCCGCCCGGATCTTCTTGGCGTTGTCGGCATGCAGCGTGCGCTCGGAGAAGAACACGTCGTGATGCACGTTGAGCAGCGCCAGATCCTCGCGGATCATCGCCATCATCGCGTCGACCGTGCGGTCCTTGACGATCGCCAGCGCTTCCTCTTCCGGCATCTCCAGCAGTCCGAGGCCGAACTCCTCGGCCAGCGCCTGGCCGACAGGGACCAGATAGTCGCCGGGATAGAGACCGGCCGGGATTTCGCCGATGTTTTCGCCAAGCGCCTCGCGATAACGCAGCATCGCCGAGCGCCCAAGCACGTCGATCTGCGAGCCGGCGTCGTTGATGACGTATTCCTTGGTCACGTCGTAGCCGGCGAAGGCCATCAGATTGGCCAAAGTGTCGCCGACGACGGCGCCACGGCAATGCCCGACATGCATCGGGCCGGTGGGATTGGCAGAGACATACTCGACATTGGCCTTGCGGCCGCCGCCGATCTTCGAGCGGCCATAATTGCGCCCCTCGCCGAGCAGCACCGCGAGATGCGCCTGCCAGAACCCGTCCTTCAGCCTGAGATTGACGAAGCCCGGGCCGGCGATGTCGGCCGATGCGATGTCGGCATCGGCGCGCAGGGCCTCGGCCAGCTTTTCCGCCAGCACGCGCGGGTTCTGGCCGGTGGGCTTCGCCAGCACCATCGCCGCATTGGTGGCGAGATCGCCATGGCTCGCATCGCGCGGCGGCTCGACCGCGATGCGCGACAGATCCGGCGACGCGCCATCCTTGTCTTTCAGATCAAGAGCTTCGACAGCTTTTACGATCCGCGCGTTGAAATCGGCGAAGATATTCATCGGGTATGCTCTGGGCTTTAAGAGGCGACCGGCTGCTTGGCCGGCAAAAATCGTGGCTCGCCCTAGCTCAAATCGGGCGTGTGGTCAAACAGACGCCTATGCTCCTTGAGCGCATAGGTGTCGGTCATGCCGGCCAGGAAATCGGCGACGCTGCGTGCCTTGATGCGATCCTGCGCCCTGTCGAGCCCTTCGCGCCATCCGTCGGGCATGGCGCGCGGGTCGGCGAAATAGGCATCGAACAGATCGCGCACGATCTGTTCGGCGCCCGTCCGCACGCGCATCACTTCGGAATGCCGGTAGAGATGCTTGTAGAGGAAGGCCTTCAGTTCCTTTTCGGCCGCGGCCATATCGGCCGAAAAGGTTACCATTGTCTCGCCCGCCGCCCGCACCGCATCGGCGCTGCCCGGCTTGAGGCGCTCGATATTGGCTGCAGTGGAAGCAATGACATCCTCCACCATCAACGTGATCTGCCGGCGCATCAGCTCGTGGCCGGTGCGAACGTCGTCTAGCTGCGGATAGCGGGCGCGCACGCCCATCAGGATCGAGCCCGGCAGGCCGACGTCATCGAGCATTTCAAGCGTCAGGAAGCCGGAGCGCAGGCCGTCGTCTATGTCATGCGTGTTGTAGGCGATGTCGTCGGCGATCGCGGCGCACTGCGCCTCGATGCCGGCGAAGCGATCGAGCTCGAGGTCGTGCAGTTCGGAATAGTCGCGGATCGCCTGCGGCACCGGGCCTTTCAGTCCCTTCCCGCTTGCATCGGTGAGCGGCCCATTATGCTTGACCAACCCCTCCAGCGTCTCCCAGGTAAGGTTCAGCCCGTCGAAATCGGCATAGCGCCGCTCGAGCCTGGTGACGATGCGCAGCGACTGCGCATTGTGGTCGAAACCGCCCCAGGCGGCCATCTTCTCGTTCAGCGCCTCCTCGCCCGTATGGCCGAACGGCGTGTGGCCGAAATCGTGCACCAGGGCGACGGCTTCGGCGAGATCCTCGTCGCCGCGCAGCGCCCGCGCCAGGGCTCTCGCGATCTGCGCCACCTCGATCGAATGCGTCAGCCTGGTGCGATAGTGGTCGCCCTCATGCGCGACGAACACCTGTGTCTTGTGCTTCAGCCGGCGGAAGGCGGTGGAGTGGATGATGCGGTCGCGGTCACGCTGGAACGGCGTGCGGGTCGGGCTTTCCGGTTCGTCGAACAGCCGGCCGCGCGAGCGCGCCGGATCGCTCGCATAGACGGCGCGCGGCCGGTAGCCGAATCCGATATCGCCGAGAGCATCCTTGCCCATTCACCCACCAGTTGACTTGCCCGCGCCCGCTTCATACCTATCATGGGAAACCGAAAGCAAGGTGACGCCGATGGGCGCGGATGCCAAGACTGCCATGAAGGTCGAGATGACAGAAGCGGCCGCGAAGCGGATCGCCAGGATCCTGTCCGGCGAGCCGGGCAAGACGGCGCTGCGCGTTTCCGTCGAAGGCGGCGGCTGCTCGGGCTTTTCCTACAAGTTCGATCTGGTCGACAGTCGCAACGACGACGACGTCGCCATCGAGAAGGATGGCGCGACGATCCTGATCGACGATCTCTCGCTGGTCTATATGGGCGGCTCGGTGATCGACTTCGTCGACGACCTGATGGGCCAGTCCTTCCAGATCAGGAACCCCAACGCCGTCGCCTCCTGCGGCTGCGGCACCAGTTTCTCCATCTGACAATTACGATGCTTGCGATCGGCGCGGTCCGCCAGGTCGCGCTGTCGGCCGGGCGCGATCTCGATGCGACGCTGGCCTTCTGGCAGGGCGTGCTCGGCATGAGCGTGCATGCGCGCTACGATCCGCCGGGCATCGCTTTCATCATGGCCGGCGATGTGCGGCTGCTCTTCACCGACGGTATTCCGCCGGGCACCGTCTATCTCGACATTGCCGGTCTCGAGGCCTTCCACGCCGAGGCGAAAGCCGCCGGTATCCCTTTCACCGCGCCGCCCACGCTCGTGCACCGCGACACCGAAGGCCGCTTCGGTCCGGCGGGGGAAAGCGAATGGATGGCCTTTCTAAAGGACCCCGCAGGCAATACGATCGGCCTCGTCGAGCGCCTTGCGCCGGAAGAAGATTGAGGTCCGCATGAAGATCGTCACCTGGAACATCAACGGCGTCCGCGCCCGCATCGGCAACCTCACCCACTGGCTGACCGAGAGCGCGCCGGACGTCGTCTGCCTGCAGGAGATCAAGACCCTCGACGATCAGTTCCCGCGCGCCGAGATCGAGGCGCTCGGCTACAATGTCGAGACCAACGGCCAGAAGAGCTTCAACGGCGTCGCCCTCCTGTCGAAGCTCCCCTTCGACGAGGTCAATCGCGGTCTGGCCGGAGACGATGCCGACGACCATGCGCGCTTCATCGAAGGCGTCTTCTCGACCGACAAAGGCGCCTTGCGCGTCGCCTCGCTCTATCTGCCGAACGGCAATCCGATCGATGACGAGCGGAAGTTTTCCTACAAGCTGTCGTGGATGGCGCGGCTGGAGCGCTGGGCGGAAGAGCGGCTGAGGCTCGAGGAAGCGCTGGTGCTGGCCGGCGACTACAATGTCATCCCCGAGCCTGCCGACGCCAGGTTCCCCGAAAACTGGCGGAACGACGCGCTGTTCCAGCCGCAGACGAGGCAGGCCTTCCGCCGCCTGAAGAATCTCGGCTTCACCGAGGCCGTGCGCGCCGTGACCGACTCGCCCGATGTCTACACCTTCTGGGACTATCAGGCCGGTGCCTGGCAGAAGAACAACGGCATCCGCATCGACCACCTCTTGCTGTCGCCCGAAGCCGCCAACCGCTTTTCCTCGGCCTCGGTCGAAAAACATGTGCGCGCTTGGGAAAAACCCTCCGACCATGTGCCGGTGGCGATCGATCTCGACTTGCAGCCGGCCTGAAAGCACCAGCTGCAAGCGACTTTCGTAAGATCCTGATATCGCCACAAATTGCGCGTTTGATGCGCATTGTTGCGGGGGTTCGATGGCTGTCCGATTTGTCCTTTGCCTGACCGGCCTTGCGCTGGCGTTTGCCGCGCCGGCGTCGGTGGCGGCCGCGCAGGCATGCCTTGCCAACGGCAAATCCTTCAAGGTCGGTGAGACGGCCTGCCTGACCGTCGCCGGCGAAAGTCACCTCGCGCGCTGCGACATGGTCCTCAACAACACGTCGTGGACGAAGGTCAAGGATGAGTGCCCAGGCGAGAGCCAGGCGCCGAAATTGCATCCTACCTCGATCTCGACGCCGGCGCCCAGCCTGGTGCCGACGGAGCCGACCGAGAACTGAAGAGCTGCTGATCTTCCTCTTGAGGGGGAGATCTGGCCCGCTTACTGGTCGCCGTTGTTGCCCTTGGTCAGTATGTCGTCGGCCAGCGAAATCGCCGTGCGGCGGTCGGCTTCGCCGGCGGCGGCGAAGGCCTCTTCCTGCATGCTGCGGATCCAGGGCTGATCGGCGGGCGGAGCACGCTCGAGTGCGGCCGTCATCATCGCCAGGCCGCGCACGACCTTGCCGCTCTGGAACAAGAGATTGCCAAGCGTCGCCTGCGCGCCGGCATGGCCTTTTTCAGCCGCCAGCTGCAGCCAGCGCCCGGCCTGCTTGACGCTGGCCTTCACGCCGCCCTCGCCCTTGAGGAACATCTGGCCGATCTCGAACTGGGCGTTCGGATTGCGGTAGTTGGCGGCGGCGCGCATGTAGTATTCCTGCGCCGCGATCTCGTTTTCCTCGACCGGGCTGCCTGGGATGCCTTTGCGCAGATAGTCGCCGAGCGCGACAAGGGCGTCCGAGACATAGCTTTCCTCCGGCGAGCCGGGCTCGACGTCCTGGTCGACGATCTCCGAGAAGAACTTGAAGGCCGCATAATCGTCGCGCGCCACGCCGTCGCCTTCGGCATACATGCGCGCAAGCTTCCAGGTGGCGCCGATCTGGCCGTTCTCGGCGGCATATTTATAGGCCTCGACCGCCTGGTCCTTGTGGCCATTCTTGTAGGCGGAGAAGCCGAACTGGAACACCGCCCACGGGCTCGACTGCGGCTTCACCCCGGTCTTGTCGTCGAACACCTTGTCGTCGAAGGCCATGGCCTGCCCGACGGCGCCCAAGGTCGCTACCGCGACCAGTGCCGAAAAGACCGACGACCTCAACACCTCAAATGTCCGCATAGCAGTGTGTTTCTTTCGCACCGCCCGGATGGGTGACCGCGCCGTCGCGAGCCGACCCTACGGTCTGCGCATATTTCCAGATCGCGCCGGACTGATAGTCGGTCTTGCGCGCCTTCCATTCCTTTGCCCGTGCCGCGAGTTCCGCATCCGAGAGCGCCACCTCGATCGTGCCCTTCACGGCGTCGATCGAGATCACGTCGCCATCCTTGATGAGCCCGATCGGTCCGCCGACCGCCGCCTCCGGCCCGACATGGCCGATGCAGAAGCCGCGTGTGGCGCCTGAGAAGCGCCCGTCGGTGATCAACGCCACCTTGCCGCCCATGCCCTGGCCGTAGAGCGCTGCCGTCGTCGACAGCATCTCGCGCATGCCCGGCCCGCCGCGCGGGCCTTCATAGCGGATGACGAGAACCTCGCCTTCGCGGTAATTGCGCTGCGTGACCGCTTCGAAACACTCCTCTTCCGAATCGAAGCAGCGCGCCGGGCCTGAGAATTTCAGTTCCGACATGCCGGCGACCTTCACGATCGCGCCTTCGGGGGCAAGGTTGCCCTTCAAGCCCACGACGCCGCCCGTCTTGGTGATTGGCCGATCGGCGGGACGGACCACATCCTGGCTGTCATTCCAAGCAACGTGCTCCATATTTTCGGCCAAAGTGCGGCCGGTGACCGTCATGCAGTCGCCGTGCAGATAGCCGTGGTCGAGCAGCGTCTTCATCAGGAGCGGAATGCCGCCGGCCTCGAACATGTCCTTGGCGACATATTTGCCGCCGGGCTTGAGATCGGCGATGTAGGGCGTCTTCTCGAAGATCGCCGCCACGTCGAAAAGGTCGAATTTTATGCCGGCCTCATGCGCGATCGCCGGCAGGTGCAGCGCCGCGTTGGTCGAGCCGCCGGTGGCCGACACGACGGTCGCCGCATTCTCCAGCGCCTTGCGGGTGACGATGTCGCGCGGCCGGATGTTCTTGGCGATCAGCTCCATCACCTTTTCGCCGGAAGCGAAATTGAAGCGATCGCGCATTTCGTAGGGCGCCGGCGCGCCGCAGGAATAGGGCAAGGCAAGGCCGATCGCCTCGGCGACGGTCGCCATCGTGTTGGCGGTGAACTGGGCGCCGCAGGAACCCGCCGACGGACAGGCCGCCTGCTCGATCTCGAGCAGCTCGTCATCGCCGATCGTGCCGACCGAATGCTGGCCGACCGCCTCGAACACGTCCTGCACGGTGATCTGGCGGCCGCGATAGCTGCCGGGCAGGATCGAGCCGCCATAGATGAAGATCGACGGCACGTTGAGCCGCACCATCGCCATCATCATGCCGGGCAGCGACTTGTCGCAGCCGGCAAGCCCGACCAGCGCGTCGTAGCAATGGCCGCGCATAGTGAGTTCGACCGAATCGGCGATGACCTCGCGCGACACCAGCGATGACTTCATGCCCTGGTGGCCCATGGCGATGCCGTCGGTGACGGTGATGGTGCAGAATTCGCGCGGCGTGCCGTTGGCGGCCGCCACGCCCTTCTTGACCACCTGCGCCTGGCGCATCAGCGAGATGTTGCAGGGTGCCGCTTCGTTCCAGCAACTGGCGACGCCGACCAGCGGCTGCGCGATCTCGGCCGCCGACAATCCCATTGCATAGAGGTACGAGCGATGCGGTGCGCGCGCCGGACCTTCGGTCACGTAGCGGCTGGGCAGCTTGGCCTTGGAGATCACCCTGGCGTCCATACTCGTCCTTGCCGCACACCCCGCGGCCGGTCCCATCGCCGCGCCAACCTGGCACGCATCCCGAGACCTATCCGGGTTGCTCCGGGTTTATGGCGGGAAATAGGCAGTTCCCTCCGCGAGACTTCTAGAGCAGGGGTTGTCCATAAACTGTTGCCAAAACGTCACAATCGTGAAGGGCGCCGGTTGTGATGAGAATCTGCAACATAGGATCGGCCAATCGGGCCAGACCGTTGATTGCACAACGAAAAAAGGCCGGGCGATGCCCGGCCTTTTTTCGTGGAATGCCGACGTCTAGAACTTGATCTTGATGCCACCCGAAATCGCCGTGACCAGATCGTTGCCGAAGTCATAGCTAACTTCGGTGCCGGCCTGGTACCCATTCTCTCCATTCACTATTCCCGAGTGACCACTGGTCAGCACGCCTATCGCGCCAGCCAGGCGAACTTCGATATTCGGCTTCGGCGTATAGGCTACGCCGCCACCGAGGGTCCAAGTATCGGTTTGCGAGCCATAGCCATGCGAAGTGCCGCGGTCCCATGTGAGCTGACCGGCGGCACTCCATTGATCGTTGAATTTGTGGCCAATGCCGCCAGAAACCGTCCACCCGTCGCGGTACATAAGGTCAAGTGAAGTCACTTGGGCTGAATGAAGCTCGTCACCCGTGACACATGCCGCAGCGGGAGTACCTACCACGCAGATGGGAACGCTCTGCAGCACGCTCCAGTTGACCCACTTGATCGAACCGAAGGCGAGCCATCCGGGCGCGATACCCGACTGCAGCTTCAATTCCACTACATCCGGCATGTACTGCGTCGAACCGTAGATCGGCAGGACAATTCCGCCGACATTCGTCAGATCCAGAGTGCCCGAGATGTTGTCGAGCTTGACCTTCGAATTGTAGACAAGGCTGGCACGCAACGCGATCTCCGGGATTTCGTATGCGAGGCCAGCCCGCCAACCCCAGCCGTTGCTCGTCAGATCGACACGACCAGTACCGCCAAAGTCAGGCACCAGCGGCGAGACCAAGTCTTCCTTGAAGCCGTAGACCTTCTGGTAGAACACACCGCCGATGAAGCGAATCTGGCCTTTGCCCGCATCCATCTTATAGGAGCAGGTGGCCGCGTAATTGTCGCTTTTGATGTCGGTTTCCATGTTGGAATAGGCGCCATTCCATACCCCCGGCGCCGTGTGTGCGCCCCAAGGCTGCGAATAGTCGACCATGCAGTCGACGCCCTGGACGACTTGGACCTTGGCGCCGATGCGTGGCACCCAATAGTCCTCGCTATCCTTGGCCGAGCTCATACCTGTCAACACAATCGGGTTGCCAGAGGTGTCGACAGCGTTCTTGAGTTTGCGGTCCGGCATCACGAAAGTCGCTTCCGCCTCCGTCGCGAACGGCGCCGGATCGAACAGCAGGTCGATGTCGTAGCCGCCGCGCTCGATGCCGCCGGCATGCGCCGGGTGCATCGCCGCTCCGACCAAAGCCAGCGAAAAGCACCCTGCCCCCAGCAGCGCTTTAAGACACAAAATGTTCATGGAAATCCCTCCCCGAAAAACGCGGGATCAAGCTAGAGCCAATTCGGGTTAACGGCGCAACTACGAATTCAAGAGTTGTACACGTACATCTTGACAGCACGCATTTTCGCCATCGTGCCCGGCCGCGAAATCGAGCCCAATCGCGGCTTGACAGGCGTCGAATGGCAGGAAAAAGCTGCAAAAACCTTTCGATACGGCCCAAAAACAAGCCATTCTGCGGGAAAAAGGCCCCATTGTTACATTATGGCAACAATGGGGCGTAAAGTTTCCGTTTACGTCAAAATTAACGCAACGGCATGGCTGTATCCACAGCAGGTGCCGTGAGGGAAAGCGGCCTTCCGGCGGGGCGAATCTTCGCCCTCAGCCGGCGTCGCGAACCCTGGTCAGGGCGACCGAAAGCTTCTCTTGCGCCTCGCGATATTCGGCCAGCTTTTCGCGCTCGGCCTCGACCACCTCTTCGGGCGCGTTGGCGACGAACTTCTCGTTCGAGAGCTTCTTGTGCAGGCGAGCGATCTCCTCGGTCACCTTGGCCAGTTCCTTCTGCAGGCGCGCAGCCTCGGTGGCAAGATCGATCAGGCTGCCGAGCGGCAGGCAGACGGTCGCTTCGTTGAGGACGATCTGGGCCGAGCCCTTGGGCGGCGTTTCCGCCAGCGATATGCTGCCGACGCGGGCCAGGCGTTTGATTGCCTGATCATGGCGTTCGAGCCTCTCGCGCGTCGTTGCGTTGGCGCCGATCACCGCCAAGGGCGCGATCGCCGCCGGCGGCACGTTCATTTCCGAGCGCACCGAGCGGATGCCGGAAACGAGGTCGACCAACCAGTTGATGTCGGCGGCCGCGTCGTCATCCTCGAAATCGGGCGACGGCCAGGTGGCATGGCAAAGCAGCGACTCCCGCTCCTTGCCCTCGCCCGCCGTCTGCGCCCAGAGCTCCTCGGTCATGAACGGCATCATCGGATGGAGCAGCTTGTAGATCTCGTCCAGCACGAACGCGACGCAGGCCCGGCTTTCCGCCTTGGCGGCTTCGTCCGCGCCCATGAACACCGGCTTCAGCAACTCCAGATACCAGTCACAGAACAGGTTCCAGACGAAGCGGTAAGCGGCGCCCGCCGCCTCGTTGAAGCGGTATGAGGTGATGCCCTCGGTGATCGCGCGCGCCGCCCGCGTCAGCTCGGTCAGGATCCAGCGGTTGACCGCGAGCATGGCATCGTTCAGCCAGAAGTCGTCGTTCCTGGCGACCTCGTTCATTTCGGCGAAGCGTGTCGCGTTCCAGAGCTTGGTGCCGAAATTGCGGTAGCCGGCGATGCGCGCCGGGTCGAGCTTCACGTCGCGTCCCTGCGCCGCCATTACGGTCAAGGTGAAGCGCAGCGCATCGGCGCCATACTCGTCGATCAGGTCGAGCGGGTCGATGACGTTGCCTTTCGACTTCGACATCTTCTGCCCGTTCTTGTCACGCACCAGCGCATGGACATAGACCGTGTGGAACGGTTCCTCGTCCATGAAGTGCAGGCCCATCATCATCATGCGGGCCACCCAGAAGAAGATGATGTCGAATCCGGTCACCAGCACGTCGGTCTGGTAGTAGGTCTTGAGCTCCGGCGTCTGGTCGGGCCAGCCGAGTGTGGAGAACGGCCACAGCGCCGAGGAGAACCAAGTGTCGAGAACATCCTCGTCACGCGTCAGTATCTCGCCCGGCTGGAAATTCTCCAGTCTGTCCTCGACCCAGGCCTTCCACGGCCCTTCCAGCGCCAGATAGTATTCGATCGCCGCGGCTAAAGCCTCCTCCTCGGTTTTCTCGACGAAGACGCGACCGTCAGGCCCGTACCAGGCCGGTATCTGGTGACCCCACCACAGCTGCCGCGAGATGCACCAGGGCTGGATGTTCTCCATCCAGTCGAAATAGGTCTTCTCCCAGTTCTTGGGCACGAAATTGGTCCGGCCCTCGCGCACCGAGGCGATCGCCGGCTTGGCGAGCTCGGCCGCGTTCACGTACCACTGGTCGGTCAGGAACGGTTCGATCGGCACGCCGCCGCGGTCGCCATGCGGCACCGTGTGGCGATGCGGCTCGACCTTGCCGAGGAAGCCGCCCGCTTCCATCAGTTCGACGATCTTCTTGCGCGCGGCGAAGCGGTCCAGCCCGTCGAGCTCATCCCAGACGGCCTGCCGCTCCGGCGTCACTTCAAGACCGGCGAGGAAGTCTTCGTTATCCTTGAGCTTGACGGCGGCATCGACGGTCAGGATGTTGATCGCAGGCAGTTTGTGGCGCTTGCCGACCTCGAAGTCGTTGAAGTCGTGCGCGGGCGTGATCTTGACCGCGCCTGAGCCTTTCTCCGGATCCGAATATTCATCGGCGACGATGGGGATGCGCCGGCCGACGATCGGCAGGATGACGTTCTTGCCGACCAGATCGCGAAACCGCTCGTCATCGGGATGCACGGCCACAGCGGTGTCGCCGAGCATGGTTTCGGGGCGGGTCGTCGCGACCGTGATGAAGGTCTTCGGGTTCTCGGGGTCGAACACCGCCCCCTCGACCGGATAGCGGAAGTGCCAGAGATTGCCGTTGACCTCGTGCTGCTCGACCTCGAGGTCGGAAATGGCCGTCAACAGCTTCGGATCCCAGTTCACAAGGCGCTTGTCCTTGTAGATCAGCCCTTCCTTGTAGAGGGTGACGAAGACCTCCAGAACCGCCTTGGACAGGCCCTCGTCCATAGTGAAGCGCTCCCGGCTCCAGTCGGCCGAGGCGCCGAGCCGCTTCAGCTGGTTGAAGATCGCGCCGCCGGATTCGGCCTTCCACTCCCAGACTTTTTCGATGAACTCCTCGCGCGTCAGATCGCGGCGATGGATCTGCCTTTCCATCAGCTGGCGCTCGACCACCATCTGCGTGGCGATACCGGCATGGTCCATGCCGGGCTGCCAAAGCACGTTCTTGCCGCGCATGCGCTCGAAGCGCACCAGTATGTCCTGCAGCGTGTTGTTGAGCGCGTGGCCCATATGCAGCGAGCCGGTGACGTTCGGCGGCGGGATGACGATGGTGAAGGCTTCCGCCCCTTCCTCCGCGCCGGCGCCGGCGCGAAACGCGTCGGCCTCTTCCCAGATTTTGGCGATCTTCGGCTCGACGGTCTTGGCGTCGTAGGTTTTATCAAGCATGGAGGAAGTCCGAACTGTCGGTAACAAGCGTCCGGTGTAAATCGGAAGCTCTTGGCCGAGTCAACCGCGAGAAGGATAGGCCTGCCTCGCCCAGATAGGCTTGCCGCGATCGACGGCAATCCCGCAGCCGCATTTCCCGCCCGATGGCGGCGCCTTTACCTCGAACGGCCGGGCGAAATCACTGCGCGCCGCGCGCCACGCGCTCGATTTCCTCGCGCACGAGCCGTTCGACCAGCGTCGGCAGATTGTTGTCGAGCCAATCCTGCAGCATCGGCCGCAGCATCTCCTCGGCCATCTCGTCGAAAGTCTTCTTGCTGCGGCTGGCGAAGGCGTCGGAAAGCTCGCCGAATGCCGCCGCGACCTGACGGCCCGCATGCTCGGACAGGATCGCCGGCCGCGCCGGCGGCAAGTCGGTCGAGGACAGCCCGGAAACCTTGCCGGGCGCTGCGGTTTCGACCGTTGGCGCGGCAACATCCTCCTCATCGATCTCGACTTCGGGTGCCACTCCCGGAGGACGGGTTGCCACCTTCGCCTTGACGGAGCTTCCACCAACGGCAGCGATCTCGCGCCGCCAGTCGGCGACGATGGTATCGGCGCTTTGCGGTAAGCTCGCCGCCGCCCCCGCAACCGCCGGCGTGTCGGGCTCGGCGGCGATCCTGGCCCCGACTTCCGCCAGGGTTGTGGGTGCAGATGCGGTCTTCATCGGCTCGGAGCGCGTCTCGGCGCGCGCGGCCGCCGGATCGGACGCCGCAAGCTGGGCTTGAATCTCCGCAAGACTCACCGGCTTCCGGGGAGCGGATTCCGCGTTCAGCTCTGAACGGAAGGCGTCAACCTCGGCGGCCGGTGCCGCCGGCGTGGGCTGGAGGTCCTGGCGCACGTCACCGCCCTCGGCCGCCGGTTGCTTGCGGCCGGTGTCGCTGTCCTCGATGATCCTTCGGATGGAAGCGAGAATCTCTTCCATGGAAGGTTCGCGCTGTGCGCTGCTTGCCGTCGCCATCGTCACATCCGCCGCCCTTGTGACCCATTGCAGATTTCCATTCCGGCCGGCCGGAATTCGAATCAATGGCGACAGCGTAACCGACCGATCGTCATCCGAGAATCCCCAATCTGGGGAGACATTGGATTTCAACAGATTAGCCGCCTCCGACGTCAGCAGCCGACTGGTTGGCTTTCAGATGCAAAAACGCCGCGCATCCATCGGATACGCGGCGCTTTTGGAAGCTTACAGGAAGGATCAGCGGCCGTCCGGCGTGCGCAGCCCAATCCACTTGTCCTTGACGGCGTTGTAATGCTCTTCCGGCTTGTACTTGGTGACCGCCAGACCGAGCCGGTCGACCGACAGGCGGCCGATCGCCGACAGGATCGCATAGCTCGCCACCACCACGTCGTGCTCGGAACTCGCCTGATTGATCTTGGCCGTGATCACCGCATTCTGCGCGTTGAGCACGTCGAGCGTGGTGCGCTGGCCGACATTGCGCTCCTCGATGACGCCGTTGAGCGCCAGTTGCGCGGCGGCGATCACCTGCCGGTTGGCGTCGACATTTTCGCGGGCGGCGGTGTACTGCGTCCACGCCGACGCCACGGCCTGGCGCACCTGGTCGCGGCTGACGTCGACTTCGATGCGCGCTTGGCTGAGCGATTCCTTGTTCTGCCGCACGATCGCCGAGGTCCGGCCGCCGGAATAGATCGGAATGGTCAGCGTGGCGCCGATATTGGCGGACGTCGAGCTACCGTTGGGGTTGGTGAGGGAGGTGGGAACGGTGTGGCTGTAGTTGTCCGAAATGCCCGCGGAAGCCGAGACCTGCGGCAGCAGCGCGCCTTCCGCCGATTTCACCGAAAACGCCGCGGCGTCGACGAGATGTTCGGTGGCAAGGATGGCCGGATGCTCGGCAGCGGCGATGGTGAAGGCCGAATCGATGCTTCCCGGCAATAGCTTGCCAAGCGGCGCGGCAGCCTTGAGCTTGCCCGGCTCGTCGCCGACGATCTGGTGATAGGTCGCGGCACTGGCCAGAGCCGTGGCGCGGGCGCTGGCGAGCTGCGCCACCGCCGTCGCCCGCGAAGCGTCGGCCTGGGCGACGTCGGTGCGGGTTCCCTCGCCGACCTCGAAGCGCGACCGTGCGGCGCGCGCCTGCTCGGTCAGGAATTGCAGGTTCTGCTCGGTCAGCACCGCGATCTGGCGATCGCGGATCACGTCCATATAGGCGCTTGCCGCGTTGAACAGGATGTTCTCTTCGGTGTTGCGCAAGCTCTCGACCGAAGCCTTCACCTGCGATTCGGCGGCGGCGACGTTGTTCTTGGTCTGAAAGCCGTCGAACAGCAGCTGGTTGATTTGAATGCCGAAGCTGCCGGTCGTTATTCTCCTGCTGGAACCAAATCCGTGCGTATTGGTGTAATCGATGCTGCCGGAACCGGTGACGGTCGGCCGGTAGCCCGACTTGGCGATGGCCACGCCTTCATCGGTGACGCGCACGCCGGCGCGGGCGGAATTCAGCTGGGAGTTGTATTGATAGGCCTTGGCGAGCGCGCCGGTGATGGTTTCTGCCGATGCGGCCAATGGCGAAAGCGCTGTCGCCGAAACGAGCATGGCTGTTAGAAAAGTCTTGCGTAGGGGCGGCACGTATTATCCCTCATTCGTTTTGCATGGGAACCACGCCACGCAGCCTCTCCTTATGGATCAGCCCGCGTCGCGTTGTTATCGTTCCCCCGCTGACCGCCCCCCGAAAATCCCCGGTCAGGCAAATCAGCAACGATTGTTCAGGCGCAAGCGATCATGACAGCGCCTTCGCCGCAAGGCAAAAACGCTTAAAATTCGAACGCATGGATACGTTCGAACCCCGGTAGTGGCTTAATTGCCGCATTGAAGGCGCGTCTTCCGGTTACAACCCCCCCAGCCTTGAAAAATAGCCGGGCCACGCCAGAGTTGCCCCGCCCTTCGACCACAACCAGCCGTCCATCCTCCGCGAGCTGGTCGAGCAATGCCGCCGGCACCTCCTCGACGCTGCCGCCGACGAAGATGGCGTCATAGGGCGCCTTGGCGGCATGACCTTGCGGCAACGGCCCGGTCACCACCGTCACGTTCTGGCAACCAAGTATCGAAAGTGTCGACTTCGCGGCTTCCGCCAGCGCCGGATCGCTCTCCAATGCAACCACCGATTTCGCGATTCGGGAAAGCAGGGCGGCCGAATAGCCCGTGCCGCAGCCGACATCGAGCACGCTATCGCTGTCGCTGATCTCAGCCAGCTGCAGCAGCTTGGCGAGTGGCGACGGTTCCATCAGGTAGCGGGCGCTGCCGCCATTGACGCCGTCGGAAATACGGATGTCCTCGTCGATATAGGCCAGATCGCGTTGGCTGGCACTGACAAAGACTTCGCGCGGCACGGAGAGCATCGCTTCGATCAGCGGCGCGCTGGTCACGTCGGTGGTGCGGATCTGGCCATCGACCATCCTCACGCGGCGTTCGGAGAAATCAGCGTTCATGTCCCAACCAACCCGCTTTCCGCGCCAATTCACCACCCGCGCCCGATCCAATTCCCAGGTAAAGTCCGCGAGCCAATTCGACCGGAACCTGACGCTCCGGCGCGACGGCGCCGGAGTCCGGGCATTGGAGGCCTCGCCCGGAATCGAACCGGGGTGCAAGGATTTGCAGTCCTCTGCGTAACCACTCCGCCACGAGGCCTTCCATGCTCCCGGCGTTCCGAGCGAACTCATTATGTTGGCGGTGGA
The DNA here is from genome assembly GCF_029674625.1 of Mesorhizobium sp. WSM4906. Classification (NCBI taxonomy): domain Bacteria; kingdom Pseudomonadati; phylum Pseudomonadota; class Alphaproteobacteria; order Hyphomicrobiales; family Phyllobacteriaceae; genus Mesorhizobium; species Mesorhizobium sp. WSM4906. The sequence goes on along the minus strand of NZ_CP121355.1, from coordinate 3,780,289 downwards.
AGGTCGTCAAGCACCGGCAGGTCATTCCCGGCGCTTTCCATGCGTCATCGCAGACAAGTGGTTGCCGATCGCTTGCGGCCGTCCTCGGCAGCGTCGCCGGAGCTTGATGGCCGCCTCCTGGCAGGCTCTCAATCAGGCCGGCGGCGGCGTTCCCACCAGACGACGAAGCGCCGCCTGTGGCGACGCACCAGCGCGAATTCGTAGGATAGGACCAACAGGCCCAGCGGAATCATCCAGAAACCGAGAATCGGCAGAAAGCCCAGAATCCCGCCGACGGTGAGCAGCACGCCGATCGCGATCCGCAGTCCGCGCGAGCGCGGCATCGCGAACTCGCGGCCCAAGACCGTGATCTTCCGCGCCGGTGCATTGTCGTCGTCAGCTGCCGTCATTCAAAACCAGATCCATCTGCGTCATCGGTACCAAAGGCAACAACCGGCCGCTTTGTTCCGCGCCAGTGTGAAGCCGTTCATATGTGGGCACGCCGAAACGATGCCACAAATGGCCGCACGAAAAACTGGAGAAAAATTGCGAATTGCTGCTTTGCAAAGCCGAAAGGTGTTTGCTATAGGCTGCGCCACTCACATCAGAGCCTCCGTTCCCCGGTAGCTCAGTGGTAGAGCAACCGGCTGTTAACCGGTTGGTCGCTGGTTCGAATCCGGCCCGGGGAGCCAACAATTCTCGATAACTTGCTGGGAAAGCCGATCCTGCCGCTCTGCCGGCACGGTCACTCTTGGGCGACAATCTGGGCTACGTCGCATTAGCCTGAACTTCGCTTGCAACCCATTTGCCATGCTCCCGGGCCCGTATCATGTTCCCGGGCCTCGGCGAATTTTGCCTCCGCGGCCGGAAGCTCGGCCGCGAGCCACGGCAACTCCGGATTTTTCCGATGCTGACGGAGCGGCAATGGATGTCGGGATCGCCGCAAGCGCGCTGATGGCCGTCTGGCCATATTGTGTTGTGCTGGCCGAGAGGCATCGTCCGTATGGATGCGTCCCGGCCGTTCTTTGGATGTGTTCCGGTCACATTAGCGACAACGTATAGAAGGAACTCGCCGGGCGAGACCCCAACTCCCTCAAGCCCGGCGAGCCTACTACCTGACCAGAGTACGCGATCAGGACCGGGATCAACCGGCAAGCCTTGCTGTGCAAGACAGATGCCAGGAATCTGTTCTGAAATGAGACGAGTGACCCTGCGTCAGGACTCAGCTATGGCTGCGCGTGCGCACTCCCTGGCCGGCGCCAGCGTTTCAGGCAACCTCCACCGACAGGCGCCGGTCATTTTTCGGCAGAGGTCTCTGGACGACCTGCTTCTCTCTTCCTCTCCAGTTCCAATAGGATGCTGAATACTGACGCAAAGGCCCCGGCATTGTTCGAGTCCTTGCTCCGCTGGTGGAAGTACGGCAGAGCGAATGCCAAAATCATCGTGACGATGGTCGCCCCTGTCACGTGGCTGCTGCCGGCAAGCCAGCAAAAAACCGCGACCACGCCACCGGCTATCGTCGCCCCAAACGCACCTGCCAGCAAAGGATTGTATCTAGGCGGCGGCGCTACCGAGTCTGCCCAGCGCTTGGCCTCTAGGTAAATGCGCAGCGGATCCATACGACACTCCCCGATGTCGGCGAGTCTTAGCAATTTCTGATGAACCGGCTAAGGGCCATACGTGGCATTCGACCCTGCGACCGACGTCCCTGCCCGCTGACATCACGGTGGGACATTGGTCCGTGACGTCGCCGGAATCGTTCCTTCGTTCGACTGCAAGCGTGGCACGGTTCTTGCGGTCGTAATTTCAGGCACGCCGGGAATTTAGGCACTGTTCCATATCAACACCGGCGTGTGCGAGGTTGGGACAATGACGAAGCGTAAGGTTCTGTTTGGCCTTCCCGCAGCATTTTTGGCCACGGCCCTCGGGTTAGCCTTCTTTTCGTCCGAGACCGCATGGAGACTTGTGACAGCGATCCAATCCCATTCAGTCTTTTGTTCGAGCGGTCCTTCGCTCGTGACTGTATCGGCGTCGCGGATTTTGCCGCCATGTCCGCCGGCCGTCACAAGGTCATAGGGGCGTTCGATGTGGACCTTGATCGCTCGGTTGGTATCGGCCTTTCGCGAATTCGTTGCACCAAGCTACCGGCCAGAACTTTACTACATGCGCGGCCCCGGGCCGGCCTCCGCGCGCCGCGCAATCTCGCGCTGAGCGCGTGTTGGCCGCCGCTGTCCAACGGCGCCGAAGCCGCATTTGTCTCGTGGTTCGCAACCGGGTCACGTTAGGAGGCGTGCCTTCCGCGATCGCACCATACCCTTTCGAGGTAAGTTAGCCGATTTGCATATGCGGCGGACCTAATAGGCCGCCAGGCCGGCGCACACTTCAGGCAATCTCCCCAACGAGAGGCGCCGGCCACCCTTCCGGGTGTTTCGTTTTTGGACCAAAATGCTGGCACCTGTCTTGCACCGAAGAGATTGCCGGTGCTCCTCCCATCGGTCCTGATCGGGGGATCAGGAAGTAACCTCTCGCCGGGCTTGAGTTATTGGGGTCCTCGCCCGGCGAGTCTTTCTTTCAGCACATGGCGCCGACGAGGAACTGAAGAGATAGGACTCAGTCCCGCCGCGAAGAGCAGGCACCATGGCCGTTTCGCATGGCCGAAGTGCTGCCGAGATGGTTGACCGCCGGGGTCCGTGACCTAGCTTACCCTCACGATGGACCGTCCAGACTCCGAAATGGCGGAATGGCACGCACCGTGGGAGACCTCTCGGGACATTGAGGATGGCGAGGTGCGGGCCGGCTTTTCGGAGTTCTGCACGTCCTCGGCCGCCGACAATCGGCGGTCACGGCGTTTTCTGGTTTCGTTTCAGGCAAAAATCATCGGCGCGGGCATCTCCTATGCTGCGCGATGCAATGACAAATTCGCGCAGACTGGGGGGCCGAAGCAGCGACAGCTTCGAGGGCAGGCAGAAGCTTTAGCCAGCACCAAGGCGAGGACGCACACAAAGCCTCACGAGATTAAATTACACCGAAGACCGCACAGGCACTGCGATGTCAAACCATCTTGCCGGAATTTACGCAGATAACACGGATCTCGCCCTCCTGGGCGGGATGACGATATTTGTCTTGATAGGCGTCTGTCTCGTACTCCGGCGCATCCTCATCGCTATGCGACGGCACGCGATACCAAATGCGTACCTGAGCGAAAGCAGGATTACTCCCCTCGATGAGGCTTCTTGGGCTTGGGACCGCCCACCCGACCTTGCAGCCAAGCCTGCTTCCTCCCAGGCTGCCGTGCCCCCGGCCCCTGATGGCAGACCTCAGGATGATCTCGACGATCGGCAGTCCGGGTTGCGAAACGAGTATTTCGATTTCGACACGACGTCCGAGGCAGGCGAGAGCCCGCCTGGGGTGCAGCCCAATGCTTTCGCTTCGGCGACCAGCTTCGCTATGGCCTCGCCTCCCCGCGTTCACAGGCCGACGAGTGTCGCGTTACGCCTGGGCGTTGCCGCAATCTGTCTGGCCGTGCCGCTCGGTTACGCGATGACGAGACAAAACTTGGTCGAGAACGTCCCCATCATTTCGCAGGTCCTGGACCATCCCGATCCTTCGCGCCCCGTCGAGCTTCCGGCAAATGCTGCGTCAGGTGTGCATGAACCAGCCCAGGAAGATGGGCGCACGAATGTCGAATTGCCTGGACCGGATGCTACGGCCGCCAAGGCGCAAGTCGAGGCGGCTCTTGCTCAGGCATCCGCTGCGAGGGAATTGGCCGGCCAGGAGCACCAAGCTGCGGAAGAAGAGCGTGCCAGGAGCGCCTCGCTGCAGAGCGCGCTCTCCGAGTCTCGCAAACAGATCGACGCACTGAAGACGAGCATGGCAGCCGCCGGCAAAGCCAGCGAGGAGCGTTTGCGCAACGAACTCGCGGCAGCCCGCACGTTCGACGCATTGCGGCGAATTGCGCAAGACGCCCGCGCGCTGGCGGGCCAGACCCTCAACTACGTCTTTATACAGATGCCCGCTGCTCGCCTGGAGCGTCAGCAAACCGAACGGATGGCGCGAGACCTATCGCAAGCGCGGGCGCAAATTGAACAGCTTGAGGCCAAGGCCGCCCAGGATCGCGCCAAGGCCGAGGCTTCGCTGGCGCAAGTGAGCGGAATGCTCGACGAGGAGCGCCGGAAGTCGAAGGACCTTCGTGGCGACATAGCCGCAATGGAGCAGTCCAAGGCCGCGATCGCGGACACGGCCGAGCGGGAACGGACCGGTGCAGCCACGGCGAGAGGACGGGTTGAGCAGACTGCGGCCGAGACGGCGCAGGCCCTGGCACGGGAACAGGCTGCAACAGCTTCGATCCGCGAGGATCTCAACAAAGCTCGCGTCGAGCGCGACGCGGCTGACCAGGAGCGAGCCAAGGCTGTCTCGGCAACAGAGCGTGCCGAGCAGACCGCGAGCGAGGCGGCGCGGGTCCTGGCACGAGAACGCGCTTCGGCAGCCTCGACCCAGAAGGACCTCGACAAAGCCCGCCTGGAGCGCGACGCGGCTGACCAGGAGCGAGCCAAGGCTGTCTCGGCAACAGAGCGTGCCGAGCAGACCGCGGCCGAGGCGGCGCGGGTCCTGGCACGAGAACGCGCTTCAGCAGCCTCGACCCAGAAGGACCTCGACAAAGCCCGCCTGGAGCGCGATGCAGCTTTACAAGAACGAGCCAGGGCTGTCTCAGCAACAGAGCGTGCCGAGCAGACCGCGGCCGAGGCGGCGCGGGTCCTGGCACGAGAACGCGCTTCAGCAGCCTCGACCCAGAAGGACCTCGACAAAGCCCGCCTGGAGCGCGATGCAGCTTTACAAGAACGAGCCAGGGCCGTCTCGGCGAGAGAGCATGCCGAGCAGACTGCAACCGAGACGGCGCAGGCTCTGGAGCGAGAACGCGCTTCGGCAGTTTCGGCCCAGGAGGACCTCGACAAAGCCCGCCTCGAGCGCGACGCAGCCCGAGACCTTTTGGGGCAGGCAGCCATCAGGCTCAAGGAGGCTCTGGACAACCAACGTGAAGCGACTGTTTCTCTCGCCCGCGAGCTGGCCGCAGTGCGCGCGGATAATGACAAGCTCAGGGCCGAAAGCCGCGAAGCACAGATTGATCCGCCGCTGAAGCCGCGCTCTGGCCGCGCATCGGCCGGCGCAGGCAAGGTGAAGGCTGTCAGCCAGAAGACTGCGCGCAACAAGGTTCGCAATTCGTCGCGGGTAATCCGCGTGCGTACCTTCACGCTTCCGTTTTCCCTCCGGCCGAGCCGCCCGACGTTGGACTGAGTTCCAGACGACTTCACGGGCCCACGGTAAAGGCTCTGGTCTTTGCCGCGCCCCTCTCGCAACACGGCGAAGGCAGGGAAGACCACGACGTGGCCGTACGCTATGTCAGGCCGATCACGTTGCCTTTAGCGTTCAATTCGCATCCGATCGCCGCCTGACGCGTCTCGACGTTGCCGTCACGCACATAATCGATGCTGACCTGAATCGGGGCCGACATCTTAGTCCGGCTTAACCGATGTATGGAACCTGCGCTGCTGACGCCCACACTGATCGCGCCAAATGAGGCGGCGGCCTGCACGACCGCGTCATGGCAGGCGCGAACGACGCTATCCGGGACGCCCGGCAGCACTTCGATTGGATGAACCGCTGGTGGAACAATGCCGCCTTCGGCAGGCTGCAAGGCGAGCGGAAGGTCGAGCGAATGTCCGCCGCCTGCGGGCGGGTCGGCAGTGGCGGCTGGAGTTGACGGTGCTGCCGCCGTTGTAGTGGTGCTGATCCCATCATCGTTCGGCGGCGGATCGTTCGACAACGGGTCGCTAATGTCGCCGACGGGATCGCCGGCAGGTCCTTTGTGCGGGCCGCCGTTGCCGCCTTCGTCATGATTGCCGCCATCGCCTTGATGGTCGCCAGCGTCATGCCCTCCGCCGCGCGGGCCGCCGGCTGCTGGCCCCGCGCAAGCCATCGCGATCGAGCAAGCGAATGCGAAATATGCCAAGCTGGATCGAGGGAATCGACGCACGGGAGCCTCCAAAGTTGCGTCGGCCCGGCCGTCCTTCCGCGACAAGCGGTCAGAACGTCGCAAACCGTCGCTGCCCCCAAGCAATCCGCGACTACGGCGCCCACGGAATAATTAGGGGATGAATCCGGTGTATCAAGAACCTGGCGCGTGGCGATGGCCGGCACCGCTCAAGGATCGCCAGCAGGGCTTGGGCACGATCTGATCATGCCGCCTCCCACTTGCGCGCGGATGAGGCCTGCGCGATTCTGCCGACCATTTTGGGAGGAAATCGTGCGCAATATCCTGGCATCGGCGCTGCTCCTGGCAGCAGCGCTTTCTTCGGGCACCGCCAACGCGCTGGACAGTTCCGGCACACCTGTCGTGGTGACGCCGCTGGCGTCCAAGACGACGACCGCTTCCGGCCAGCCGATCACGCTGCCGCAGAAGAATGTCGATGTTCAGGTTTCAGCCTATCAGATCGCGCCCGGCGCGACGCTCCCGGTCCACAAGCACCCCTTCCCGCGTTACGCCTATGTCGAGGCAGGCACGCTCAAGGTCACCAATGTCGAGACCGGCAGCAGCAACACCTACAAGACCGGCGATTTCATCGTCGAGATGATCGGGCAATGGCACCAGGCCACCAATATTGGCACCGATCCGGTGAAGCTCCTGGTGATCGACCAGGTCGAACAAGGCGCCAAGAATACGATCTTGAAGCAGTAGCCAGGCAACGGCTCGGCTGTCCGCGGTCGGGCGCCGCCCCAAGGCGGACGCCGATCATCCATGTCAGCCCCAGGCGCCCACCGGCTGCCGGGTCGGCGCGTTCAGGCGGTTGAAGGCGTTGATCAGCGCGATCTGGATCACCAGCGCGGCAAGCGCCTTGTCGTCATAGTGGCGAGCTGCCTCGTCCCAGACGTCGTCGGGCACGGCGTCCGAGCGGTCGGCCAATCGCGTCGCGGCCTCCGTCAGCGCCAGGGCGGCGCGCTCCGCGCCGGTGAAGTAGGGCGTTTCCCGCCAAGCGGATACGGCAAAGATCCGCTCGTCCTTCTCGCCGGCCTTCTTGAGCTCGCGCGCGTGCATGTCGACGCAGACGCTGCAAGCGTTGATCTGGCTGGCACGCAGATGGATGAGCTTTCGCGTCACATAAGGCAGCTCGGCGGCCTCGGTCGACTTGTCCAGCGCCAGCAGCGCCTGCAGGGCGCCGGGGATGAGCATCACCGGGTTCTTCAATCTGGCTTCCATAGTCCATCTCCTTTGGACGTGTCTTTACAAGCCCTGGAATGCGCTACATCAGGGTTCAGGTCTGGTTTGCTGTTGCGCGCCTTCGGCAGGCGCAACGCCGGAAATGTCAGCCCTGCCCAGCCGCGACTTGCTCGAGCCGCTCCAGGATGCGTGGCCAACCGCTTCCCATGCCTTTGTAGCCGGGCTCGTCTTGCGGCCTGAAACCGGATTGCTCCATCCGCACCCGCGTGGACGGCCCCTCGGGCGTCAGTGACCAGGTCACAATAGTCTTCAAGCCGCTGTCGGACTCACTTCCGTCGCCCCAGCTGTAGACGAGCAGACGCGGTGGCGAGACCTTCAGCACCACGCAGTTGACCACGCCTGACCAGCCGGGCACCGGCTTCGCGCTGAAAGTGAAATGGTGGCCTTCATTGGGTTCAAAATCGTTCTCCATCAGCCACTCGGCGACCAGGTGCGGAGAGGTCAGCGCGCGCCACACCTTGTCGACCGCGTGCGGAAGGAGCCGCTCGACAAGGATCGATTTGGTCTCGGTTGCCAACGTTCTTTCTCCGATGTCATTCACTGCATCCTCCTTGTCCGGTTTCTCCAACAATGTCTCAAGAGCCAAGACATGCCGCTGCCAGGCTGTTGCAGGGATCTCTGGCCGGGCTCAAAGCTCTCCTTCGCGGATTCGCCCACCCGATCAATAACCTGTCAGCTATGGATTTATTTATAACCATAGAGTTATTGATGTCAACGGTCTTTGGACGCCTGGACGTGACAAATGCTCCAGTGCTGGACCGATCGATGCGCCTTTCGCCGCAATCACCCCAATGCTAGGGCTGCGCTCTCTCTTCAACATGGATGGATGCCGGTGACCGACGCCCCAAAACCCCTGATCGAAATCTGCGTCGAAGGCATTGACGGGCTGCTTGCCGCGCAGGCCGCCGGCGCCGACAGGGTCGAACTCTGCGCCAGCCTCGTGGAAGGCGGCATAACACCGAGCCTCGGCACGGTGCGCGCCGCGCTCGAACGCGCGACCATCCCATTCCATGTCATCGTGCGTCCGCGCGGCGGCGATTTTCTCTATAGCGAGGCCGAATACCGGTCGATGCTCGCCGATGTTGAAGCCCTGCGCGACCTTGGCGTGGCGGGCGTCGTCGTTGGCTGCCTGACCGCCGACGGCGCCATCGACGAGGCGCGCATGAGCGAACTGGTGCGCGCCGCCGGCCCGCTCAACGTCACCTGCCATCGCGCCTTCGACATGACGCGTGATCCGGCCGAGGCACTCGAGGCGCTGATCCGCTGCAAGGTCGGCCGTGTGCTGACCAGCGGCCAGCGCGATACGGCGCTGGAAGGCGTCACCCTGCTGGCGCGGCTCGTTCGCCAGGCCGGCGAACGCATCATCATCCTCGGTTGCGGCGCGCTGGCGCCCGACAACATAGGTGAAGTCGGCAAACGAACCGGGTTGCGAGAAATGCATTTCGCCGCTCTCGCCGACGTGCCGAGCGCCATGCGCTACCGCAATCCGCATGTCGGCATGGGCGGCAACGATCTCGATCGCGAATACCGCAATACGGTGACCGACGAGGCCCTGGTGGCGGCGACGATCGCGGCCGCGAGGGCCTGATGCCGGAACTGACTATGTCGAAGGATAGGCCGCCGATCGAACGCGTCTCACCCGCCGACGAGGCGGCCATTCTCGTTCTCAACAACGAGCATGCCGCCGAATTGTCCTGGCTGGAGCCGGACCGGTTGTCGTTCCTGATCGGACAGGCATTCTACACGCGCCGCATCGGCGCGCTCGAAGCTTTCATCATGTGCTTCGATCAGGACGCCCGCTACGACAGCCCGAATTTTGTGTGGTTCCGCGAGCGCTATCCGCGCTTCGTCTATGTCGACCGGGTGGTGGTCGCCGCCGAAGCGCGCGGCCGCGGCCATGCGCGCCGCCTCTACGAGGATCTGTTCGAGCATGTCCGGCGCGCCGGCCACACGATCGTCACCTGCGAGGTCAATGCCGATCCGCCGAACCCTGCCTCGGATGCCTTCCACGCCGCGCTCGGCTTCGCCGAGGTGGGCGATGCCGTGATCCATGGTGGCAAGAAGTCGGTGCGCTACTACGCCAAACCCGTCACCAGCTAGGGCAATTTCAGGAAACTGCAGTAGCGATTCCGCGAAAAGCTGAACCGCTCTACAGACTTTCACGCGCGAACTCGATGCGCCACCGTCCAAAGCCGGGATCGTCCGCGAAGGGGAAATGCTCTTGCCTCACGACGGTGATTCCGGGCCTGCTGAATATGCCGATCTCGGCTTCGGTCAGCGGCCAAGGCGGACCTGCGTTCATGTCGCAGTCGGGGGACATCGAGGTGGCGATAGCGATCAGCCTGCCGCCCGGAGCGAGGAGGCTCACAACGGCAGCGATCGCCTGGGCGCTTAGTGGGCGCGGCAGAGACTGCACGGTGAGGCACTCGACGACGAGATCGAAGCGGCCGACCCACTGAGCCGGCAGGGCGAGGAGATCGGCCTTGGCATAGTCGACGCTCGAATTGGGAAAACGCCGCCGCACAGCCGAGACAGCGGTGGCGGCAACCTCGAAGGCAGTGGTGTCATAGCCGACAGAGGCGATGAACTCTGAATCCTGGCCGGTGCCAAAACCGACGACGACGGCGCACTTGCCATGGCCATCGCTGCTGGCCACCCATTCGGCAAGCAATGCGTTGGGGGCCGTCCGCTCCCATGGCACCTGTGCCTCGCCGGCTTCCGCGGCGCGATAGAGCTCCTCAAACCAACCGGTCGGATCGTCGTTGGCGAGCGATCGGGCAGCCAATTGACGGGAGACTTCGTCGGGATCAGGCTTGCTCATGCGGGTTCTTGAAGTGCATTGGGGCGAGTAAATCAACTAGGGCATTTTGCAGCCAGATCTAATCGAAACAAAATAGTCGGAGTGAGTTTTTCGATTTCAAAAGAACGGAAAACGCTCCCTGGCAGCGAGAGGCGCTAGCACGATAAAACAGTCGCCGCTAATGTAAGCGGTTTTTCGCCACAAGGGGGGCGACCGTCATGCCGAGCAACGTCTTCCGTTTCGACGAGAGCTGGGACATCCCGGAAGGGACGCCGCAGGAAGTGTGGGACGTTTTGTCCGACGCCGAATTGCTACCGCTCTGGTGGGGCGATGCCTACAAGGAAGTCGAGCCGCTGGACAAAAGAGGCAAGGGCGTCGTCGGATCGCGGGCGAGAGCCAGGGCGCGAGGCGCCCTGCCCTACGAGCTGAACTTCATCATCGAGGCCGCCGAGCTCGAGCCGGGCAGGCTGGTAGTGGTGAAGACCTTCGGCGATTTCGATGGCCTGTGGCGGGCCGAACTGTCGCCGTCCGGAACCGGCACGCATGTGAAGCTCACTTGGCAGGTTATCGTGGAAAGGCCGATCCTCAAACTCCTCGCGCCCCTGCTCAGGCCGGCCTTTGCCTGGAACCACCGCTGGACCACGCCGCGCGGCGAAGCCGGGCTTCGGCGCTATCTCGCCGCGCGCAAGAACGGCAAGGCGGCTTGACCTGGAGCATGATCCCGAAAAGGGAACGATCCCGATTTATCGGATGGACGGGCTCTGCTCACCAGTTGCGGTTGAGCCAGCCGCGGGCGGGTTTTTCGACGATGTAGTAGCTTGCCAGCGCGCAGGCGAAGACCGCGGCCAGCATCGGGATCGGTGTGACGTCCCGATCATAGACGAATTTGTAGAAGGGCTGCTGCCAGAGATAGAGCGAGTAGGACCACAGCCCCAGCATCACCATCGGCCGCGATGACAGCAATCCGGTCAGATAGCCACCGGCGAAGTCGAGCGTGTTGACGGCAAGCGCGAGCAGCGGCACGCCCAGTAGATAATGCACGGGCGTCGGCACCGGATCGAGGAACAGCAGGACCGCGCCCGCGGCCGCCGCCAACGCCACATGCTGGTTCCTGAGGAATGCCGGCAGCCGCCCATCGGCCTTGAGCAGGCAGATCGCCGCCGAAAGCAGGATCGAGGCGATATGCACGTCGGTGCGCCAGTAGCTGGTCTCGTAGTCCATGCCGAGAAGCCAGTAGGAGATGGCGCCGTTGGCCATTGCCAGCAGCGACAATGCCACAAGCAGCCGTACGACAGTGGCGCGCCCTGACACCACCACGCTGATCAGCGCCAGGATGACATAAGAATGCTCCTCGATGGCGAGCGACCAGATATGGTCGAGCGCGCCGGCGCGGTTAACGAGAATGCCGGCATAGTTGTACGTGAAGGTCAGCGCCGTCAGCGCCGCCTTCCATTTGAAGGCGATGAAGGTGCCCGAAAGGCCGATCATGGCGGCAATCACGAACACCAGCAGTGCCGGATAGATGCGCGAGAACCGGCGCTTGAAGAATTTCTTCAGCGGAAAGCGCTCGATGAACAGGATCTCGCCCATCAGCCGGCCGCTGAGCACGAAGAAGAACTCGACGCCCAAGACACCGAGATTGATGCCGGGGATGGGAAAGAAATGGCCGATCAGCACCAGTGCGATCGACAGGCCGCGCCAGCCGTCGAGATAGGCCAGCCTTGTCCGTGCCGCTCTGTCGGCTGCGGCCCGTGGCAGGACACCGGCCGTCGCGGAGATGTCGGTCATACCCGTCCCTTCGCAACTCGAAGCCCCGGCACGGACAGCCGCGCCCGGAACCGCTCCGTCTCCCGCCGCATTTATTTTGCAATGCGGGATAATCTTGTGCAAGTGCGAAGACGTGAATTCTCAGGTAATTCCGGCCAACCAGTTGCGAATACACAGGAAAAAGGGCCGCTACGGCGGCCCCTCCTTTCGTTCAGGACGGGAGTGTTCAGGCGTTGGCCGCGGCCACCGCGCGCTTGGCCATCACTGCGATCAGATTGGCGCGGTAGTCGGCGGAAGCATGGATGTCGCTCATCAAACCCTTGGCGGAGATTTTGACGCCATCGAGCGCCGAGGCGTCGAAATTCTTCGCCAGCGCCGCCTCGATTTCCTTGGGGCGGAAGACGCCGTCGTCGCCGGCGCCGGTCACTGCTGCCCGCACGCCATCCTTGCCCTTGGTCACGAACACCCCGACGATGGCGTAGCGCGATGCCGGGTTGCGGAATTTCTGGTAGGCGGCCTTGGCGGGCGCGGTGAAGGTCACCGCCGTGATGATCTCGCCGTCCTTCAGCGCCGTTTCGAACAGCCCCTTGAAGAATTTGTCGGCGGCGATCTCGCGCTTGTTGGTGACGATGGTCGCTCCCAACGCCAGCAGCGCCGCCGGATAGTCGGCCGCCGGATCGTTGTTGGCGATCGAGCCGCCGATCGTGCCCTTGTAGCGTACCGCCGGATCGCCGATCAGCGAGGCCATATGCGCGAGCGCCGGGCAGGCCTTCTTCAGCTTCTCGTCGGCAGAGACCTCATAATGCGTCGTCGCAGCACCGATGGTGACCGTCTTGCCGGACACCTTGACGCCCTGCAGCTCCTTCAGCCTCGACACGTCGACAAGGTCGGAGGGCGCTGCAAGCCGCGTCTTCATGGCGGGGATCAGCGTCATGCCGCCGGAGAGCAGCTTGGCATCGCCGCTCTTCAACAGCTTGGCGGCGTCGGAGACCGAGGCGGCGCGATGGTAGTTGACCGAGTACATTTGTCTTCCTCCCTTCGGGAAAAAAGCGAATAGGGAGTAGCGAATAGCGAATAGGACCCATCCCTTCGCATCGCGCTTTTCCTCTATTCGCTACTCCCTATTCGCTATTCGCTCTTTCAGTGTTTCTTCGCGCGGATCGCCGACCACACGGTCGACGGCGACGCCGGCATGGCGATATCGACGACGCCGAGCGCGTCTGTGATGGCGTTGATCACCGCCGGCGGCGAGCCGATGGCGCCGGCCTCGCCGCAGCCTTTGACGCCGAGCGGATTGCCGGGACATGGCGTGTTCGAGGTCGAGACCTTGAACGACGGCAGGTCGTCGGCGCGCGGCATCGTGTAGTCCATGTAGCTGGCCGTCAAAAGCTGGCCGCTGGCGTCATAATGCGCTCCTTCGAGCAGCGCCTGGCCGACGCCTTGCGCGATACCGCCATGCACCTGCCCTTCGACGATCATCGGATTGATGATGTTGCCGAAGTCGTCGGCAGCGACGAACTGGACGATTTCCGTCAGGCCGGTTTCCGGATCGATCTCGACCTCGCAAATGTAGCAGCCGGCCGGGAAGGTGAAGTTGGACGGATCGTAGAAGGCCGTTTCCTTCAGGCCCGGCTCCATGCCGGCAGGCAGGTTGTGGGCGGTGTAGGAGGCAAGCGCGACCTGGAACCAGGGTAGGCTCTTGTCGGTGCCGGCGACCTTGACCTCGCCATTCTCGATGACGATGTCGCCTTCATCCGCCTCGAGCAGATGCGCCGCGATCTTCTTGGCCTTGGCCTCGACCTTGTCGAGCGCCTTGGCGACGGCCGACATGCCGACGGCGCCCGAGCGCGACCCGTAAGTACCCATGCCCATCTGCACCTTGTCGGTGTCGCCATGGACGATCGAGACTGAATCGATCGGCACGCCGAAGCGCTGGTTGACCAGCTGCGCGAAGGTCGTCTCGTGGCCCTGGCCATGGCTGTGCGAGCCGGTCAGCACCTCGATCGTGCCGACCGCATTGACGCGCACTTCCGCCGATTCCCACAGACCGACGCCGGCGCCGAGCGAACCGACCGCCGCCGACGGCGCAAGGCCGCAAGCCTCGATGTAGCAGCTCATGCCGATGCCGCGCAGCTTGCCCTGCTTGGCGGCTTCCGCCTTGCGCTTGGCGAAGCCGGCATAGTCGGCAGCCTTCATCGCCGCGTCGAGAGAGGCGCCATAGTCGCCGGCGTCATAGTTCATGATCACCGGCGTCTGGTGCGGGAACGATGTGATGAAGTTCTTGCGCCTCAGTTCCGCCGGCGACACGCCAAGCTCGCGCGCGGCGGTCTCCATCATGCGCTCGAGGACATAGGTGGCCTCCGGCCGCCCTGCCCCGCGATAGGCGTCGACGGGTGCCGTGTTGGTGTAGACGGCGCGCACATTGGCGTGGATCGCCGGAATGTCGTACTGGCCCGACAGCAGCGTGGCATAGAGGTAGGTCGGCACGCAGGACGAGAACAGCGACATGTAGGCGCCGAGATTGGCTATTGTGTCGACCTTGAGGCCGGTGATCCGGTTGTCCTTGTCGAAGGCCATCTCCACCGTCGAGACATGGTCGCGGCCATGCGCGTCGGAGAGGAAGCTTTCGGTGCGGTCGGCGACCCATTTGACTGGAACCCCGGTCTTCTTCGACGCCCAGAGACAGACGATCTCCTCCGGATAGATATAGATCTTGGAGCCGAAGCCGCCGCCGACGTCCGGCGCGATTACTCGAAGCTTGTTTTCCGGTGCGACATTATAGAAGGCGCTCAGCACCAGCCGCGCGACATGCGGGTTCTGTGAGGTCGTCCAGCAGGTATAGTGGTCCTTGGCCTTGTCGTAGTGGCCCAGAGCCGCGCGTGGTTCCATCGCGTTCGGCACCAGCCGGTTATTGACGATCTTCATGCGCGTGACATGGGCGGCCGACTTGATTGCGGCGTCGGTTGCCTTGCCGTCGCCGAGTTCCCAGTCGAAGATGAGATTGTTCTCGGCCTCGGCATGGACCTGCGGCGCGCCCTTTTCGAGCGCCTTGGTCGCCTCGACCACTGCCTTCAGTTCCTTGTAAGTGATTTCGACCGCTTCCGCGGCGTCGCGCGCCTGGCCCTTGGTGTCAGCGATGACGATCACGACGGCGTCGCCGACATAGCGCACCTTGTCGACCGCGAGCGGCGACCAGGCGCCCATCTTCATCGGCGTGCCGTCCTTGGAGTGGATCATCCAGCCACAGATGAGATTGCCGATCCCGTCGGCCTTGAGCTCCTTGCCGGTCAGAACGCCGACGATGCCCGGCATCGCTTGCGCGTTCTTCACGTTGATCTTCTTGATCTCGGCATGCGCGTGCGGGCTTCGCACGAACACGGCATGCTTCATGCCGGGAACCACCATGTCGTCGACATAGCGGCCGCCACCGGTGATGAACCTCTTGTCTTCCTTGCGCGCCACGCGGGCGCCGACACCTTCGATACCCATTAGAAATTCCTCCGGAATTTAGGGGAATAGGGCAGTAGGGGAGTAAGGGAGTAGGGAAATAAGCGCCAAGTTGCTTACTCCCTTACTCCCCTATTCCCTTACTCCCCTATCAAGCTGCCTGCCTGGCCTTGCCCTTCGATCCCTTCGCCATCGCTTGCGATGCGGCGAGGATCGCCTTGACGATGTTGTGGTAGCCGGTGCAGCGGCAGATATTGCCGTCGAGCTCGGCGCGCACCGTGGCCTCGTCGAGGCCTTGCGGGTGGCGGGCGATTATGTCTGTCGCCGCCATGATCATGCCCGGCGTGCAGAAGCCGCATTGCAGACCGTGGTGCTCCTTGAAGGCTGCCTGCACCGGGTGCAGGTCGGCGCCGTTTGCCAGTCCCTCGATCGTCACGACGCTCGAACCCGAGGCCTGCGCCGCGAGCATCGTGCAGGACTTCACAGCCTTGCCGTCGACAAGCACGACGCAGGCCCCGCATTGCGAGGTGTCGCAACCGACATGCGTCCCGGTGAGACCCAGATTCTCCCGCAAGAAATGAACCAGAAGCGTTCGGTCTTCGGCAACGCCGCTGACTCGCTTTCCGTTCACCGTCAACGATATGTCCGACATGAATCCTCCCTAGGTATTACCTTGGTAGTCCCGGCGCGGGTTATTGCCCGGCTGCCCCGGCTATCCGCTATTCCTATACCGTATAATGCACCGGAAGAAGTGCCCCCAAAGCGCCACGCTGCGAGAATGCAGTTCGTCCGAAACTCCGCATATTGTACTTTCGGTCACGCAGCATGAGGCCCGCCCATTGCCAAAATGACGGTTGAAGACAACAATGCCTTTCGACGCAAGCGCGCTGAACGCACACAAAAAAGCGTCGGAGGAAATGCAGGGAGGAAGTCGCTGGCCAGTTCACGGACGCGCTATGCTTGCGGCCTTTCGGCGCTCACCACGGATGAGCCCGACGCGAACGCTTTCGCCCGGATGGTCGCGACGGAGGCCGCGGCCATGGACGCCGGCTTTGCGTTGCTTTTCTTTTCCCAGAGCCTCGTCGATGCGGCCGCCCTGTCGGAAGCACTCAAGACACATGCACCCTCGCTTGACTATGCCGGCTGCTCGACCGCCGGTGAAATCACCCCTCAAGGCCTCGAGGAAGGCCATGTCCTTGCACTGCTGCTTCCTACCGCGTCCTTTTCGACGGCAAGCATCATGGTCGACAACCTCTCTTCGTCGAGCATGGACCGGATTACCGGCGAGGTTGCCGCGCTGAGACGTTCGCTGCGCAACCGTGTCGGACCTGGGCGGGCCAAAGACACTTTCGCGCTCTGCTTTATCGACGGGCTGTCCTATGCCGAGGAAGCGGTGACCTCGGCCATCCACTGGGGGTTGGACGACATTCCGCTGATCGGCGGTTCGGCCGGCGATAACCTGAAATTCGAGACCACCAGTCTGATCTCGAACGGCAAGGTCGCTTCCGACAGCGCCATCGTCGTGCTGATCGCGACCGAGATTCCCTTCCACGTCTTCAAGACCGACAATTTCATTCCCACCGACGAGAAGCTGGTGGTCACTCAATCTGATCCCGACCACCGCATCGTGCGCGAATTCAACGCCACCAACGCTGCGGAGGAATATGCCGCCTCCGTCGGCATCGTGCCGCAGATGCTGACACCCTTAAGCTTTGCCTCGCACCCCGTCGTGGTGAAGGTGGGCGGCGAATATTACTGCCGCTCGATCCAGCGGATGCATGCCGACGGCTCGCTGTCCTTCTTCTGCGCCATCGACGACGGCGTCGTTCTATCCATCGCCCAGCCCAAGAACATGGTCGAAGCGACTCGCGCCGCCTTGCTGGATGTCGAGCGCAAGCTCGGCGGTATCGACATGGTGCTTGGCTTCGACTGCGTGCTGCGCCGGCTCGACGCGCGCAACCGCCAGGTCTTCCGCGATATTTCCGAGCTCTACCGGACCAACAACGTCATCGGCTTCGGCACCTATGGCGAGCAATACCGCTCGATGCATCTCAACCAGACCTTCACCGGCATCGCCTTCGGTGAGCGTCGGGCGGCCGAGTGAACCGCCATGCCGCTTCGCGATATCGACGACCTCGAGAAGCTGAAGAAGATCAACGCCGCTCTCGTCAGCCGCGTCGAACGTTCGATGGACCAGCAGGTCAACGCCTTCTCTTTGTTCCAGACCGCGATCTCGCTGGAGAACCAGGTGCGCACCCGCACCGAGGAGTTGCATACGACGCTGCGCCGGCTCGAGCGGTCGAACATCGAGCTCAGCGCGGCAAAGGAAAATGCCGAGCTGGCGAATCTTTCCAAGACCAGGTTCCTCGCCGCCGCCAGCCACGACGTGCTGCAACCGCTCAACGCCGCGCACCTGTCGGTCTCGGCGCTCGCCGAAGTGCAGACCAGTGCGGAAGGCAAGAAACTGGTGCGGCAGGTCGAGCGCTCGCTGGAGACGATGGAAGACCTGCTGCGCACGCTGCTCGACATCTCCAAGCTCGACGCCGGCGTGGTCCAGCCGGAAATCGTCGACGTCAGCCTGGAGGCGCTGTTTTCCTCGCTGCGCTCGGATTTCCTGCCTGAGGCGCAGAACAAGGGCCTGTCGCTGAAATTCCGGCCGGTCAATGTCGTCGTGCGTTCCGACCGTACGTTGCTGCGCCGTATCCTGCAAAACATCCTCTCTAACGCGCTGCGCTACACCCGCTCCGGCGGCGTGCTGGTCGGCACCAGGCATCGCGGTGACATCATCCGCATCGACGTCGCCGACACCGGCTGCGGCATTCCCGACGACCAGCGCGAGGCGGTGTTCGAGGAGTTCCATCGCGGCATCTCGACCCTGACCGAGGCAGGACTTGCGGGCGGGCTGGGCCTCGGCCTGGCGATCGTGCGCCGCATGGCGGCCGCACTCGGCCACCCCGTCACCTTCTCCTCAAAGGTCGGGCGCGGCACGATCTTCCACATCGACGTGCCGGTCGGCATGAGCGCCGCAGCCGAGCCGGCCGCAGGCGCCGCCGACATGGAGCGGCCGCGCGGCTACGGCCTGTTCGGCACCAAGGTGCTGCTGGTCGAGAACGACACCGACGTGCTGAGCGCCATGACCTCGCTGCTCGAGCGCTGGCAGTGCCTGGTACGTGCCGCTACCTCGACGGACGACGCTCTCGACCTGATCGGCGATACCGACTGGGTGCCCGACATCGTCATCGCCGACCAGCATCTTGACGGTGGCGATCTCGGCACCGCAACCATCGCCGAAGTGCGCGACTATCTCGGTCGCCCCGTGCCGGCGCTGATCGTCACGGCAGACGGCTCGGAGCTCGTCGCCAAGGCCGCCCGCGCCGCCGGCATCGAGCTCATGCGCAAACCTCTGAAGCCCGCGCAGCTGCGCGCGCTGTTGGCGCATCTGCTGGCTTAGAGCAATTCCAGGAAAAGTGTGTAACGGTTTTCCGTCCGGAATTGCGTCAAAACAAAGAGATAGAGCGGTTCGCCGTTTCCGTGAAACGGTGAACCGCTATAGAAACTACGCTCAAAACCCGGTCTGATCCCTGAACAGCTCCGCATTGTCCAGCTTCGATACCTCGATCACCGCCTGCGTGCGGCTGTAGACGTTGAGCTTGCGCAGGATTTCCGAGACGTGCGCCTTGACCGTGGTCTCGCCCACCTGCAGCTCATAGGCGATCTGCTTGTTGAGCATGCCCTGGCGCAGCATTTGCAAAACCCTCAGTTGCTGCGGCGTCAGCGTCGCCAGCCGCTGTACCATGTCGGCGCGGTCGGTGCTGTCGGCGTCCGGCGACTGACCTTCGTAATTTTCCGGCACATAGACCGCGCCGTCCATCACCGAGCGGATGGCGGCGGCGAGATCGCTTTTCCTTGCCGATTTCGGGATGAAACCCGCGGCGCCGTAGGAAAGCGCCTCGGAGATGATCTTGGGTTCCTCATAGCCCGAAACGATCACCACCGGCAGGCGCGGATAACGGGTCCTGAGCTGCAGCAGTCCTTCGAAGCCGTGCACGTCGGGCATGCTCAAGTCGAGAAGCGCCAAGTCGAATGGCTTTGCGTCGGCGAGAAGATCGATCGCTTCGGCGATCGAGCGCGCCTCGACAGTGTCGACATCCGGATACGCCATCTGCACGGCGCTATGCAGCGCCTCGCGAAACAGCGGATGGTCGTCAATGATCAGGAAGCGGGCGCGCTCGTTGACGGCGGTCATTGCACAAGTTCGGGCATTGGTTCGGTTTTGTCGGGCACAGGATAGTCCCGTGACCATGGTCAGCTTATTGGCAAATAGTATATCGCCCAACTACACGGCATTGTCACTGAAACGACAGGGCCAATGTGTTCGAGGTCATAGAGCCTTGCCCGCCCGTCGAAATCGGCCGAAGGTGCGGACGATTCATGCCAACACAGAGGCAGCCCGTGCCAGAATTCGTCCTTCCACCGCCAGCGATTGCTTCGGTTGCCGTCGCCGGCTCGGCGGAGCGGTTTGCCGTGCGCCGCATCTTCTGCGTCGGCCGCAACTACGCGGCGCATGCGCGCGAGCTCGGCAATGACGAGCGCGACCCGCCCTTCTTCTTCACCAAGCCGGCCGACGCGGTGGTCGACAGCGGCGCCGAGATCCCCTACCCGCCTTTGACCGCCAATCTCCACCACGAGATCGAGCTGGTCGTGGCGATCGGCAGGGCTGGGTTTCGTATTGCCCGCGCCGAGGCGCTTGCCCATGTCTGGGGTTACGGCGTCGGCGTCGACTTGACCCGCCGCGACCTGCAGGACCAGGCGAAGAAGGCGGCCCGCCCCTGGGACTGGTCGAAGGCCTTCGACCAGTCCGCGCCCTGCGGTCCCCTGCTTCCGGTGGCGAAGTCGGGCCATCCCGAAAAGGGCCGCATCTGGCTCGCTGTCAACGGTGACGTGAAACAGGACGGCGACCTGGCCGAGTTGATCTGGCCGGTCGCCGATGTCGTCTCGATCTGCAGCGAGGCGGTCGAGCTTCGGCCAGGCGACCTGATCTTCACCGGCACGCCGGCCGGCGTCGGCGAGGTTCGGGCGGGCGACAGGATCACCGGCGGCGTCGACGGCATAGGCGCCATAGAGGTGGCCATCGGCCAGCCGAGACCCTGATCCGATGAGCGATCTCGTCCTTCATAACTACTACCGCTCCTCCACCTCCTACAGGGTGCGGATCGCGCTGGAGATGAAAGGGCTGAGCTACACCTATGTGCCGCACCATCTGCGCCATGGCGAACATCTCGAGCCCGCTTATCTCGCGGTCAACCCGCAGGGCCTGGTGCCGGCGCTGGTGCTGGACGACGGCACACTGTTGACCCAGTCGCTGGCGATCATCGAATATCTCGACGAGACGGTGCCGGAGCCGCCGCTGCTGCCCAAGGATGCGCTGGGGCGCGCCCGCGTCAGGATGCTGGCGCAGATGATTGCCTGCGACATCCATCCGGTGAACAATCTGCGTGTGCTGACCTCGCTGCGCAGCTTGTTCGGCGCCGGCGACGACGACGTCGTCAATTGGTTCCGGCACTGGGTGAACGAAGGCTTCCAGCCGCTTGAAAAGCTGCTGGCTTCGTCGCCTGAGACCGGCACATTCTGCCATGGCGAGACACCGGGGCTCGCCGACATCTGCCTTGCCGCCCAGGTCACCAACAACGCCCGCTTCGGCATCGACATGGCGCCCTACCCGGAGATCTCGCGCATCCACGCCGCCTGCATGGCGCTTCCCGCCTTCCAGAAGGCGGCACCGCAGAACCAGATCGATGCCGAATAGAGAAGCCAAGGATGCAGACGAGGCAAAGGCGCTCGCCGACATTGAGGCGTATGGCTGCCACATCTTGTATGTCTTGGCAGAAGACGAGCATCCGCCGTTCGCCTATTCGGTCGGCATAGAGCACAATTTCAAGGTTCCCGAATTGGTCATTATCGGGCTGAAACCAGAGCTTTCCCAAAGCATCATCAACGAATATTGCCGGCGGGTGCGAAACGGCGAAAAGTTCGGCATCGGACAGCGAGCGTCAGGTTTCCTGGGCGGCGGCTTTGACTGTCAGTTCGGCTCCGTTCATCCGGACCAATATCCCGAACATTTCGGTTGGGACATCTGGTTCTACGACGGTGCGGATTTCCGCGTCATGCAACTCGTGTATCCGAATACCTCGGGCATATGGCCCTGGGACGCCGAAGCCGACGAGTGGTTTCGCAAGCGGCAGCCACTTCTCGACCAACCACCATCGCCAACTTAGCTTCGGACAGCTCACCCGTACTGTCTTTTGAACTGAAACATATGAAAGCACTCCCATGAAAGCTGTCGTCTTCGAAAAATTCGGCGAGGCGCCGACGATCCAGACCGTTCCCGACCCGAAGCCGGCGGCCGATGGCGTCGTCATCAAGGTCGAGGCGACAGGCCTTTGCCGCAGCGACTGGCATGGCTGGATGGGCCATGACAGCGACATCACCCTGCCCCATGTTCCGGGACATGAGCTGGCGGGCGTCGTCGTTGCTGCCGGCAAGCAGGTGAGCCGCTGGAAGGCAGGCGACCGCGTCACCGTGCCGTTCGCCGTCGGCTGCGGCCGCTGCTTCGAATGCACCTCGGGCAATCATCAGGTCTGCGAGCATCAGACCCAGCCTGGCTTCACCGGCTGGGGCTCGTTCGCCGAATATGTCGGCATCGAGCATGCCGACACCAATCTGGTGCGCCTTCCCGACGAGATGGAATTCGCCACCGCGGCCAGCCTCGGCTGCCGTTTCGTCACCTCTTTCCGCGCCATCGTCGACCAGGGCCGGGTGACGCCGGGCGAATGGGTTGCGGTGCATGGCTGCGGCGGCGTCGGTCTCTCGGCCATCATGATCGCCAGCGCCATGGGCGCCAACGTCATCGCCATCGACCTCACCGACGAGAAGCTGGACTTCGCCCAAAAAATCGGCGCGGTGGCGACGATCAACGCCTCGACGACGCCGAACGTGATCAAGGCGGTCAAGCAGATCACCAATGGCGGCGCGCATATGTCGATGGACGCGCTCGGCCACCCGACGACATGCTTCAACTCGATCGCCAATTTGCGCCGGCGCGGCCGCCACGTTCAGGTCGGGCTGATGCTGGGCGAGCATTCCCGCCCGCAGGTGCCGATGGACAAGGTGATCGCCTTCGAGCTCGAAATCCTCGGCAGCCACGGCATGCAGGCCTACCGCTATTCCGCGATGATGGAGATGATCCGCACCGGCAAGCTGAAACCCGAATTGCTGGTGGGCAAAAGGATCAGCCTCGAGGAGGCGCCGGCTGCTCTGATGGCGATGGGCGGCTTCGAGGGCATCGGCATCGGTGTGGTGACGAAGTTTTGAGTCGGAAACAACGCCCTCATCGCTCGGCTGTGCGCAATGGCGGACCCGGCTTTGCAAACTTCTTCGCCCCGAACACGCACACCACCACTCCAAGCGTGACGACCACCATCAATGGGCTGACCCGCTCATGCAGCAGCGTTGCCGCCAGCGCCAGGCCGAAGAAGGGCTGCAGCAATTGCAGCTGCCCGACGGCGGCGATGCCGCCCTGCGCAAGGCCGCGATACCAGAACACGAAGCCGATCAGCATGCTGAACAGCGAGACGTAAGCGAGACCGATCCACGCGCTGGAGCCAACGCTGGCGAAGGACGGCGGCAGCGTCGCAAGACTCAGCGCCAGCATGACCGGCAGCGACAGCGCTAGCGCCCAGCAGATCACCTGCCAGCCGCCGAGCTTGCGCGATAGCGCCGCGCCCTCGGCGTAGCCCAGCCCGCAGGCGATGATGGCGGCAAGCATCAAGCCGTCGCCGACCGGTGACGCGGTCACGCCTTGCGACAAGGCAAAACCCGCGACGAGCGCGCTGCCCAGGCATGAAAACAACCAGAAGGCCGGGCGCGGACGGTCGCCGCCGCGCAGCACGCCGAAGATCGCGGTCGCCAGCGGCAGCAGACCGACGAAGATAATGGAATGCGCAGCGGTGACGTGCTTCAA
Source organism: Mesorhizobium sp. WSM4906 (assembly GCF_029674625.1). NCBI lineage: Bacteria > Pseudomonadati > Pseudomonadota > Alphaproteobacteria > Hyphomicrobiales > Phyllobacteriaceae > Mesorhizobium > Mesorhizobium sp. WSM4906. The sequence goes on along the minus strand of NZ_CP121355.1, from coordinate 3,757,003 downwards.
CGCCAGCGCGGTCAGCAAGGGAAAGCCGACCACGACGCCCAGCGCGACGACTACGAGCGAAACCAGATCGCCTCGCGCCGGTCGCTTCTCGCGGAACAGGAACAGCATCGCGATCCCGAGCAGGCCGGCGATCGCGGCGCGGGCCGATGTCAGGAAGGTCGGGTCGAAATCCACCACCGCCACGCGCGTCGCCGGCAGCGAGCCGCTGAAGATCAGCACGCCGATGAAGCCGTTGAGCCAGCCGTTGAAACTCTTGTCCATCATCCGCTCCGTTTGCGCTTCCGTACCGGTGCGGCACGTGGCATTGCCAGAGACAATGGGGTACAATTCCACAAAACTGTAATGGTCCGCGGGGAAGTACAGATGGACGTATCCGGCCCAAATGCCAGTGGCGCCACTCTCGTCGAAACCGTCATGGCGGTGATCCGCCAGCGGATCGCGGCGCGCACGCTGACACCGGGAGCCCGCCTGCCGTCGATACGGGCCATGGCCAAATCCATGCAGGTTTCGAAGTCGACTGTGGTCGAAGCCTATGAGCGCCTCGCGGCGGAAGGCACGATCCGTTCGCGCCCGGGCTCCGGTTTCTATGCCGCCGGCCAGCTTGCGCCATTGTCGCTGGCCGAGATCGGCCCTCGGCTTGACCGCGCCGTCGACCCACTCTGGGTTTCCAGGCAATCGCTGGAAGCAGGTGAGATGCTGAAACCTGGCTGCGGCTGGCTGCCGGCGTCCTGGATGCCGCAGGCCGCCTTGCGCCGGGCTCTGCGCACCGCCGCCCGCGCGGACGACGTGGCGCTTGCCGATTACGGCACGCCGCTCGGCCTGCCGCCTTTACGCCAATTGCTGGCAAGGCGCATGGCCGGTCACGGCATCGAGGTTTCGCCCGACCAAATCATGTTAACCGATTGTGGCACCCAGGCGATCGATCTTCTGTGTCGCTTCCTGATCGAGCCCGGCGATGCGGTCCTGGTCGACGATCCCTGCTATTTCAACTTTCACGCGCTGTTGCGCGCCCACCAGGCCAAGGTCGTCGGCGTGCCTTACACACCTTCGGGACCGGACATCGAACTCTTCGCCGAGGCGCTCGCCGAGCACCGGCCACGCCTCTACATCACCAATTCCGGCATCCACAACCCGACGGGCGCGATCCTGTCGCCGGTCACCGCGCATCGGCTCCTGAAGCTTGCCGACCAGGCGGACCTCACCATCGTCGAGGACGATATTTTCGCCGACTTCGAGCATAGCCCTGCCCCAAGGCTCGCGGCCTTCGACGGGTTGCAGCGCGTCGTCCAGATCGGTTCCTTCTCCAAGACGCTGTCGGCCTCGGTGCGCTGCGGCTTCATCGCCGCGCCACCCGACTGGATGGAAGGCCTGACCGATCTCAAGATCGCCACGACATTCGGCGGTGCGCGGCTGTCCGCCGAACTGGTGCTGACCCTGTTGAAGGACGGCAGCTACCGCAAGCATGTCGAGCAATTGCGCACCCGCCTGTCGCGCGCCATGGCCGAAACCGGTGGCAAACTGAAAGCCATGGGTATCGTGCCTTGGATCGACCAGCCCACCGGCATGTTCCTGTGGTGCCGCCTGCCCGACGGCATCGACGCCGCCGACGTCGCCCGCCATGCGCTGGCGGAAAACGTCGTGCTGGCGCCCGGCAAAGTCTTCAGCCTGTCGCACACCGCCGGCCGCTTCATGCGCTTCAACGTTACCCAGTGCGCCGACGAGCGCATCTTCAGGGTGCTTGAGAGGGCGATGGCGGCGTCCCGCCGCTAGGTTGCGTCGCGGGCCGGTCCAACCTGAATATCAGGTTGCTGCCCGTTTGCGGCGCTCATACATCATCACCAGCGTCTCGGCCGTCAGCGCCGGCTTCTGCTCGCCTTCGATCTCGACGGTGTTCGCGGCCTTCATCAGATACTGGCCGGGACCGCGGTCCTCCATGGAAAGCAGCGTCGTGCGCAGCCTGATGCGCGCGCCGGACTTCACCGGCGCCAGGAAACGCACCTTGTCGAAGCCATAGTTGAAGGCGGCCTGGGTGTTTTCCGGCACGATGCCCATCTCGAGCGCCAATGCTCCGATGATCGACAGCGTCAGATAGCCATGCGCGATCGTGGTGCGGAACGGGCTCTGTCGTTTCGCACGCTCCGGATCGACATGGATCCACTGATGGTCGCCCGTGCATTCGGCGAACTGGTCGATGCGCTGCTGGTCGACCGTCGTCCAGTCCGACACGCCGATCTCCTGGCCGGCCATTGTCCGCAACTGTTCGAAGGTCGGCGGCGTTCTCGGCCGATTTTCCGTCATTCCTGCTTTCCTGGTGGCTTCTGCCAGTCTCCCGACCATGAACCGGCGGCTCCTGTCAATTCGCGGCGCGGCGATTTCACGCCTAGACGCGATTTCGCTCCTGGAGTTGACGGTTTTACGGCTGGCAGGAAACGCGCAGCCCCGCGCTCCGGTTGTTCAACGCACGAACCCGATTCGGAAATACTGGAAACCGGATGGCTCACTTGCCGTCGTAGCCTGCCCGGATTTCCGCCATCGCGTCCTTGATCCTGTCGCGCAGGATTTCGATCGATTCGGTGCCGGACTTCCGGACCAGGTCGGCGACCTCGCCGGCATTCTTCAGCGTTGTCTCGAAGGATTTCCTGGCGAAATCCACCTGCTTTGTCATCAATTGCTGCGGATTGCCCGGGGCCTGGTAGCTCTGTGCCATCCGGGTGATTTCGCTGAGCGCTTCCTGCACCATTTCGTGCTGCCTCGACAGAACGGACGACGCGCCGGCGGCACTTGCCCTGGCCGACTTCTCCAGAGCCTCGAGATTCTTGCGGTGATGATCGAGGATCGCCTGAACGTCGACCTTGGGCAGCTTCAGGTCGCGGCCGAACCTGCTGAAGATGTCGAGGAAAGAGTCGGATTCCGGTCGTCTTGCCATATCGTCGCCTCCCGATCTGCCGCCTTTTGCGGCGCCCGCTAGGGAGAATAGTGCGCGCCCGGCCCGCGTCAATTGAGGAGAAACAGCCGCTCGGCCGTATAGAGCACCAAACCGGCCAGGCCGCCGATCACCATGCCGTTGAAGCGGATATATTGCAGGTCCCTGCCGATGTTCATCTCGATCAGGCGCGTCAACTGGGCCAGGTCCCAGCGCTTGACCTGGTCGGCGATGAATTTCGACACGCCCCTCTTCTGGCTTTCGACGAAGGAGGCGAGCGCGACGACGAAGCCCTGGTTCATGTCGGCCCTGATCTGCGCATCGTCGGCCAGATGCCGGCCGACCTCGACGAACATGTTGGCAAGATGCTCGCGGATCATCGAATTGGGCGCCTTGGCGTCCTGCTCGATGAACAGGCGCAGGCTTGCCCACGTGTCGCCGGCCAGCGCCCTGACTTCCGGACGGCCAAGGAAATCGCGCTTCAGCTTCTCGGCGCGTCTTGCATATTGCTTCGACGTCCGTAGCTGCTCGATGAACCCGAGCGCGAAACGGTCGAATTCGCCGCGCATCGGATGATCGGGATCGGCCCGCACCTCCTCCAGCAGCGACCCGGCCGAAGCGACGATCTTCTTCAGGAGATAGGCGTCGGCACGAAACAGGTTGAACAGCGACGGCAGTTCCTCGCGGATCTTCTCGCGCATCGTCGTCAGGGCCTTCTCGTCGTTCAGGAAACGCCCGACCACCCTGGTGAACTCGTCGAACAGCTTCTGATGACGACGGTCGTCGGTGAGCGCCGACAACAGGTCGGCGGCAAGCGGCGCCAGCGGCACCTTCTCGATCTGCTCCAGCATGCGGCTGGTGGCGAAGTCGCGCAGCCCGGACTGCTCCACCGCGGCAAGTGTCTGCGGCACCAGCCGGGCGACGAACAGCGACAAGTCGGCGGCGCGTTCGGCATCGGCCAGCCAGTCGGCGACGAGAGCTGCAAAGTCGACCTCGGCAAGCTTTTCCCGCACCGGCTCCGGCGCGAGGAAATTGGCCTCGATGAAACGGCCGAGATTGTCGGCTATGCGGTGCTGGTTTTCCGGGATGATGGCGGTATGCGGGATCGGCAGGCCGAGCGGCCGCCTGAACAGCGCGACGACCGCATACCAATCAGCGAGCCCGCCTATGATCGCCGCCTCGGCAAAGGCGGCGACGAAGCCGAGCCAGGGATGATTGCCCTGGAAAGACTTGGCGAGCGAGAAGACGAGGACGCACAAAGCGAGCGCGGCCGCGGCGATGATCTTGGTCCGCCGCAATGCCGAGAGCTTTGCCTGCGCATCGGCGTCGAATCGAACCGGCGCGAGGGCCGGAGCTGATCGTGACATGGAAAGGCCGTTTCCTATTTGCACCCGGACTTATCTAGTGCCTGCGCCGGCGAAACGCCCGCTCAAAAGCGTATGAGGCATATCGGGCCGGCCATGCGCACCGGCATGCACAAAAAGTTGACACGATTATTCAGCTATGTGGCGGTCCAGTCTGGAATTGTTCCAAACTATGGGCCATATTCGGCTCAAGCTAATATTTTCGCGAGGATACCATGCGGCTCACGCGCCAGACCAACTATGCGATGCGCATACTGATGTACTGCGCTGCGAACACCGACAGGCTGAGCCGTATCCCCGAGATCGCCGCCGCCTACTCGGTTTCGGAGCTGTTCCTGTTCAAGATCCTGCAGCCACTGGTCGAAGCAGGCTTGGTCGAAACCGTGCGCGGCAGGAACGGCGGCGTGAGGCTCGGCCGCCCGGCCGAGCAGATTAGCCTGTTCGATGTCGTACGCGTCACGGAAGAGAGCTTCGCCATGGCCGAATGCTTCGAGAACGACGCCGCCGAATGCCCGCTGGTTGACAGCTGCGCGTTGAATTCGGCGCTGCGCGAGGCGCTCAACGCCTTCTTCGCCGTGCTCTCCCGCTACACGATCGCCGACCTCGTCGCGGCGCGCCCGAACGTGCGCCACCTGCTTGGCATCGACCTGTTGGAGCAGCGCGCTCCGGCGGCGTAATCGAACCCTGGGCTCGGTTTTCGAGGGCGCCGCCGCCCACGGCTTCCCGGGCGCGCCGCCGTCCATGACTTGGTCATTCACAGGCGGAGCGAGGAGCGCAGCGACGCAGCTACGCCTAAGCCGCCGATTGCGGCAGCACGAACGGCACGCTTGCCGAAGGCAGCACGCCGACCTTGAGGCGGCAGTCGAAGACCTTTTCGATCAGTTCGTCGTTGAGCACGTCTTTCGGCGAACCGGCAGCCGCCACTTGGCCGCGATGCAGCACTGAGATGCGGTCGGCATACATTGCCGTCAGGTTGAGGTCGTGCAGGATCGCCACCACGCCGCCGCCTCGCCGGGCGAAATCGCGCGCGATGTCCATGATGATGAGCTGGTGCTTGACGTCGAGGCTGGAAACCGGCTCGTCGAGAAAGAGATAGCGCGGCCTGCCCTCCAGTACCGGCGCCCAGACCTGGCACAGCACGCGCGCAAGCTGCACACGCTGCTGCTCGCCTCCGGAAAGCTCCTGGTAGAAGCGCCCGGCAAAACCATCGAGATCGACGCGCGCCAGCGCTCGCTCAGGCAGGCGCGCATCCTCGCCGGGCAGCACGCCCGAACGGCCTCCGATCAGGCCGAGGCGAACGATCTCACGCACAGTGAACGGAAAGGACAGACTGGTCGACTGCGGCAGCACGGCGCGCCGCATCGCTGCCTCGACCGGTTTTATGGTCGATAGATCGCGGCCGTTGAGCGTGACCGTGCCGGCATAGGCGAGCTCACCCGTCAGCGCCCTGAGCAGCGTCGTCTTGCCCGAGCCGTTCGGTCCGACGATGGCCGTCACCTCGCCCGGCGGCGCCGCGAAATCGACATGGGATACGATGCGCTTATTGCCGATCGCCACCGAGATGTCGCGTGCATCGATCATGGACAGCTCACAAATCGACGATGCCGCGCTTGCGCAGCAGTATCCACAGGAAGAACGGCGCACCGGTCACTGCCGTGACGATGCCGATCGGCAGCTCGGCCGGAGCGACGATCGTGCGGGCGATCGCGTCGGCGAGCAGCAGCAGCGAGGCGCCGAGCAAGGCCGAGGCCGGCAAAAGGTAGCGGTTGTCGGGACCGATCGCGAGACGCAAGAGATGCGGCACGACGATGCCGATGAAGCCGATGCCGCCGCTGACGGCAACCGACGCGCCGACCGCCGCCGAAACCCCGACGATGGCCGTGTATTTCAGCCGCTGCACCGGGATGCCGAGATGGCCGGCGGTTGCCTCGCCGAGCGCCAGCGCGTTGAGGCCCCGCGACAGGAACGGCATCGCGGACAGTGCCAGTACGATTACCGGGCCGACGGTGCCGATCTTCGGCCATGTCGCGCCGGCAAGCGAGCCGAGTTGCCAGAAGGTCAGGTCGCGCAACTGCCGGTCGTCGGCCATGAAGATCAGGATGCCGGTGAGCGCGATGGCAAGGGCGGCGATGGCGAGGCCCGCGAGCAGCATCGTGGCAACCGATGTCCGGCCCTGACGCGTCGCGATGGCGTAAAGCAACAATGTCACCGCCAAGCCGCCGAAGAAAGCCGCCAGCGGCAAGGCGAGCGAGCCGAGGGCGAGCGTGACAGGTGCGAGCCAGGTCGTGCCGAGCACGATGATCGCTACCGCGCCAAGGCTCGATCCGGCAGAGACGCCGATCAGGCCGGGATCGGCAAGCGGATTGCGGAACAGGCCCTGCATTACCGCGCCGGAAACGGCGAGAGCGGCGCCGACCAGCACTCCAAGCAGGACGCGCGGCATGCGGATGTCGAAGACGATCAGCTGGTCGCGGGCGGCGAGCGCCGCATCGACTGGCACGGTTCCCGTGAGCCAGTCACGAATGGCTCGGACGGCGGACGCGTCCGAAGCGCCCGAGGTCAGCGACAGGAACACGGACAGCGCAAGCGCAAGCGACAAAAGCAGGATGACGACCCTTGCCCGTGCCGATCGGTCGCCGGCGGATGCCATCGCCCCACCTGCCGGACCGGCAATCGACTGTTCGGCCATGGCCGCTCAGTCCGTGACCTGGCTGCCGTAGAACGAGACGGCAAGATCGTGGATGGCTTCGGCCGTGCGCGGCCCGAAACCCAGCAGATAGCCGCCGTCCATACTGATCACCTTGCGGGCGATGCCCGCGGGCGTCGACGCGATCGACGGGTTCGCGAACAACTCGTCCTCGGCGATCGGAGGGCCAGCGTTCTTCATCGTCAGGATCACATCCGGCCTGGCGGTGACGATCGCCTCGTCCGACATCTGCTTGTAGCCGGAGAAGCCGTCGACCGCGTTGACCGCGCCGGCGAGCTTGATGATGCCGTCGCCGGCGGTGTCGCTGCCGGCGGCCAGGATCTTGCCGCCCTGCGTCGACAGCACGAACAGGATGCGCTTGCGCTCCTTGATCGAAGCCGTCTGCTTCTCGGCCGACTTCAGCTTCGCATCGATCTCGGTCGCCAGTTTCTCGGCCTTGGCGTCGACGCCCAGCGCCTTGCCGACGATGCGGATCTTTTCGAGGATGCCTTCATGGCTGTAGCGCTCGGGTACCTCGATGAAGGGCACTCTCGACTTTTTCAGCACATCGACCGCTTCCTTCGGGCCGCTGCCGTGGAGCGCGAGAATCCCCGACGGATTGACCGACAGCACGCCCTCCGGCGACAGCGCACGCATGTAGCCGACATCGGGCAGCTCGAGCGCGGCTTGCGGGAAAGAGCTGGTCGAATCTCGGGCGACGAGATGGCCTTCCTCGCCAAGCGCGTAGACGATCTCGGTGATCGAGCCGCCGATCGAAGCGATCCGCGACGTATCCGAGAAGACGGCCGTGTTTTCATTTGCTCCGGCAGGCGGAGCGGCGAAAGCAAGCAGAACGCCAAGCAATGGCGCAAGCGCCGAGCGGAAACGGAAGACAACACACATCGGGCCTTGCCTCATGCAGCGGTCGGGCTGGGAATGCGGGGCAGGTTCTCGGCGAGGAAGCGCCAGTCCTCCCGCTCGCCCTCGCCTTCGTGGCGCTTGCCGAAGAACTGGATGATCATGCCGCCCTTGGCGTCATAGGCCTCGAGCGAGGTGACATGGCCGTCCTTGGTTGGCTTGCGCACCGCCCAGACTTCTTGGATGTGATCGGTCCTGAGATGCAGGTGGAAGGTCTCGTCCAGCACATTGATCCACGGCCCCATCGGCTTAACCGACTTGATCGGGCCGGAATGGATCTGGATGCAGCCGCGGTTTCCGACGAAGCACATGATCGGCATTTCGCCTTCGGCAGCGTGGTGGAACATGGCGCTGACGGCATCGTTGTCGAGCAGCCAGGCATAGTCCTGGCCGACCATGCGCACCGCCTGGCGGCGGCTGAGCTTCAACGTCTTCAGCATGCCGAAGAATTGATGCACGTCGGTCATCCGGCTCCAGCGGTCGCGCAGGTCGTCGGTGGTCGCAACTGAGCCTTCCACTTCGCCTTCCGGCGCTCTTGGGGCGATTGTGACGCTTGGTTCTTGGTTTGACGCTTCGAGGTCCGCCACCAGCTTCTGGTAGGTGTAGAGATTCGACGCTGGCCGCAGATGCACCTTGTGCACCGCCTCGCCGGCCGCATCGAAGAACTGCAGGCTGCGACGGATCTCGCCGCCGTCGCGCTTTTCGACGGCAAAACCGTGTACCCACATCTTCGGGAAGATGCGCAGGTCGATGTTCTCGCCAAGCACCATGGCATTGTGGTTGCCGGTGACGATCTTGTCATAGACGCCGATCTTCTCGTGCACGGCGCTCTCGTTGCGGGTCAGCGCCATCACCTCGCCGACCGCTTCGAGGCCGGTCAGCAGATCGTTGACGCGCGGCTCGACGCGCACGGCGCCTTGGCCGCAATGCGCCGAGACCAGCTCGGCTTCCGAAATGCCGAGTTGGGCCGCAAGATCACGCTCTCGCAGCTTCGGATTGTCTTCCCGCGCCCGCCGGATCTCGTCCGGCGACGGCTTCACGCGCTGGTCCATGTCGTCCACCTACCCACTTCCTGTCTGCTCTGTTTGGCGGCCGCCCGCTGGCCGCGCTTACTTGTTGAGGATCAGCTTGCCCTGGCGGGTGATCTTGAGGCGGTAGAGCGCGCCGTGATGCTCGATGCCGATCTCGTCCTCGCCCTGGAACAGCGTGTTGCTGGAGAGCGTGCGCACCGCCATCGGCACGCGCTCGAATCGCGTTGGCGTGTCGTCTGAACGGCGGACGCGATAGCGGAAGTCGTTGGGATTGTACGTGTTCATCTCGTTCGGTCCTTTCCTGTGCCGGCCACCTGGCAGGCGCCTCGTAAAATGCCGATTAAATTCTTGACTCGAATAATCATGTTTACTAGTCGTGCATTACTGGACTAAATGAGTCAACATTTAAGACGCCGGATGTGATCAAAAATGCGAGCGAGCCCCGCGCCAGCCAGCATCGAGCCTGAAAATTTGGAGCTGGGGCATGGGGTTGGTGAATTGGGGACGGCCGACAGATCGGTCGATGGCGAAGGGAATGGCGGCGCTGCTTGCCGGCGCTGCGGCAATCGCGCTCGGCATGCCGGCGGCCAAAGCGCAACAGGCCACGCAGCCTCCGGCTGACCAGCAGACGGATCAAGCAAAGAAGACTGACGAGAAGCCTGCAGGCGGCTCGACCCTGCTCGACAAGATCCTGGTCATCAGCCGCACTGGCGAAACGGCGATCCAGTCGCTGGCATCGGCCAGCCATGTCGATAGGGAACAGCTCGACCGCCGCATGGCGACGACGCCGAACGAAATGCTGCTCGGCGTTCCGGGCGTCGCCGTCCAGGCCGACGCGCGGCGCGTCAGCTCCAGCATCAACATCCGCGGCCTGCAGGATTTCGGCCGCGTCGCGGTGATCGTCGACGGCGCCAGGCAGGACTTCCAGCGCTCCGACCACGGCACGCAGTCGACTTTCTATGTCGATCCCGAGCTCATCAAATCGGTCGACGTGATCCGCGGCCCGGTCGCCAACACCTATGGCTCCGGCGCCATCGGCGGCGTCGTCTTCTTCGATACCAAGGATGCCGAGGATTTCCTCAAGCCGGAGGAAAGCTGGGCCGCCTCCGTTACCGGCCGCTATGAAAGCAACGGCAAGGGCTGGACCACCAGCGCCAGCGGCGCCTACCGCTTCAACGAGAACTGGGATGTTCTGGGCAACATCGTCTATCGCGACTACGGCGACTACAAGAATGGCGGCGGCGACACCGTGGCCGGCACCGGCTTCGATGTGCTGAGCGGTCTGCTCAAGACCACCATTCGTCCGAGCGAAAACAGCGAGCTGAAGCTCGGCTGGATCGGCTCGAGCGACGGCTGGACGGAGACCAGCAGCGGCGTTCCCGCCAACGATGTCGACCTCAAGTCGAACACCTTCACCGCCCGCTACAACATCACCGACGATGCCAAGAGCTGGCTCGACCTCCACATCAACGCCTCCTACAACAAGACCAACCTCGATCTGAAGACGCTCGTTCCGCAGAACCGGTTCGACCCCAGCACGGGTCTGCCCGTGGTGCTGCCCGCCGGCTCGCTGTCGACCTTCGATGTCGGGACGACCGGCATCGACATCTGGAACACGTCGCGCTTCGAGGCCGCCGGCATCGCGCATGAGCTGACCTATGGCGGCGACTGGGTCGGCGATGACGTCGAGACCGGCGGCACAGCCGGCGGCGACAGCTTCTACACGCCGTCGGGCAAACGCAACGTCTCCGGCGCCTACATCCAGGACAAGCTGACCTGGGAATGGATCGAGATCATCGCCGGCCTGCGCTACGACAGTTACAGCCTGAAGGACTCCGACCACGAGACATCGGGTGACAGGCTGTCGCCGCGCATCACCGTCGGCGTCTCGCCTTTCGAAAGCGCCGGCCTCGCGGGCCTGCAGTTCTATGGCACCTACGCGGAAGGCTACCGGTCACCCTCACTGACGGAGACGCTGATCAGTGGCAATCACCCCGCCGGCGTCACCTTCCCGTTCCTGCCCAACCCCAATCTCAAGCCTGAAACCGGCAAGACCGTCGAGTTCGGTGTCAACTACAAGCAGAACGATATTCTCGAGGCCGGCGATGCACTGCGGCTCAAGGCCGCCTATTTCAACAACAATGTCGAGGACTATATCGACGGCGTCACGCTCTCGGCTTTCGATCCGACCAGCGGCTGCCCGTTCGGCCCGGGCATCCCGATCTGCTTCCAGTACCAGAATTTTGCCAAGGCCAAGATCAATGGCTTCGAGCTGGAAAGCGTCTACGACGCCGGCTGGAGCTTTGCCGGCCTCTCGGCCTCGATCATCAACGGCCACACCGTCTCTTATGAAGGCGAGCGGGCCGACCTCGCCACCATCCCTTCTTCGCAGGTGACGGCGCAGCTCGGCCTCCGTTTCCTCGAAGACAAGCTCACCGTCGGTGGCGAAGTGCAGTACAACGGCAAGCCCAGGGGCAATCCGGTGGCTAAGGACTATACGCTGGTCAATGCCTTTGCCAGCTACCAGGCGACGGACAATCTCAAGGTCGATTTCCGTGCCGACAATCTGTTCGACGTCAAATACACCAACCCGCTCAACGGAAGCACGACCGCGGTTCTCTACGAACCCGGCGTCACGCTGAAGCTGGCGGCAACCATGCGCTTCGGAGGCTGACCGGACATGCCACGCTCAACGACATCGCTTCGTCTCTTGGCGCTGGCGATGTCGCTCGGCCCGGTGCCGGCGTGGGCCCAGTCCACGCCGGCACCGGCCTCGGTTCAGGCTCCAGTTCCGACATTGAGCCTGGAGCTCAACGCCGCGCAGCCCTCCGACAAGGGCTGCCGGCTGGCCTTCGTCGTCAACAACGCGCTCGGCGCCGACCTCTCGAAGGCGGCTTTCGAGATCGCGCTGTTCAACGAGGTCGGCGTTGTCGATCGCCTCACCGTGCTCGACTTCAAGGATCTGCCGGCCAGCAAGACGAAGGTCACCCGCTTCGACCTCGCCGGCGCCGATTGCGGAAAGATCGGCCGCGTGCTGATCAACAGCGCGACGGAATGCGTCGGCACCGGCGTCGATCCAGCGGCTTGCATGCGCGGTCTGAAAACCTCGACCAAGACCGGCATCGCTTTTGGTGTATAGAGATGGGACTGCATCTGGCCCTCCCGCAGGACACCATGGCATGGCCCGCTCCCGGCACGCTGCCATGGGCGGCAACCGATCTTGATTTGACAACTCCCCATCGCGCGCGGCAGGTCTCGGCGCCAGATATGCAGGACATCGATCACCTCTCCGACGCAGGCAGCGAATTGGCGGTCACGCCGGCCGAGCAGCTTGTGCAGCCGCGGCAAACGGCCGGGCCGCGCAAATGGCCAGTGGCCATCGTCGCCTCCGGCCTGCTCCATGGCGCCGTGGCGGCGGCGTTTCTGATCGCGCCCGCCGGAACATTCGACTCTCAAGACGCGATCCAGGCCGAGGGCACCGACCAGTCAGGCGCCAACGCCCAGGGCAGCGCCTTGAATGACGCCGCGTCCGGCGCGGTGGATGTAACCTTGGTGCCGGATCCGCAACCGGTGAAACCGCGGGCCGTAGAGCCCACTCCGCCAGCCGAAGCGCCGCAACCGGCAAGCGAACCGGTGACGTCTCAGCCCAAGCCAGAAGCCGTCAAAGAGCCAACCCCCACGCCGGATATCCTGGCGGCCGCCGCGCCGCGCCAGGCCGATCAGAGTGTTCCCAAGGACAGCGATCCGACAGCCGCGATCGAACCTCGAAGCGCCGAAGCGCGCCCCGCCGAGCCCGAGCAACCGCCGGCCCCGGCCGTAGCGCGAGCCGGATCGGCAGGGTCAGGCCAACCCGTTGAAACGCGCGGCGCGGAAACAGCGGATGGCGATGCGCGCGATGCGCCGGTCATCGCCAGCAGGGGCAAGGTAAAGGCCGCCGCCGGCAACGCCCTGGAATCCCGCTACAGTGGCGAAATTCAAAAGAAGCTTGCCCGCGCCAACCGTCGCGTTTCGAAATCGGTCCAGGCCAAGGCTCGCAACAATGCCAGGGTGGTTTTCATCGTCGGGGCCGACGGCAGCATCAGCGACTTGCAGCTCGCCGAAAGCTCAGGGTCTGCCGAGCTCGATGAATTCGCCCTGACGCTGGTGCGCAAGCAGGCCCCCTTCCCTCCCATTCCACCCGAGACCGGAAGGTCAAGTTGGCTGTTCAAAGCGCGGATCGGGCCCTTTTAGGCCCACCGCTGAAGCCGTCTTAACCCGTCAGGATTCATCCATTTCGAAAGGAATACCAATGTACATCGCCATGAACCGCTTCAAGGTCCAGAACGGCTCGGAAGAAGTCTTCGAGGACGTCTGGAGGAACCGAGACTCCAACCTTTCCGAAATGCAGGGTTTCAAGGAATTCCATCTGCTGCGCGGTCCGGTCAACGAGACCGAAGGCTACACGCTGTTCGCCTCGCACACCGTCTGGGCCAGCCATGAGGATTTCATCGCTTGGACCAAATCGGAAAACTTCCGCGCCGCCCACCGCAACGCCGGTACCTCGAAGGTGCACTATCTCGGCCATCCCCAGTTCGAGGGCTTTTCGGTCGTCGAAGGCGCCTGACCGCCGCTGTCGCGGCAGCCGTTGACAATATTCGCTGCCGCTATGCGGCCGCAAGCAGGCTGGCATTGCCGCCGGCCGCCGTCGTGTCGACGCAGACGGCGCGCTCATGGGCGTAGGCCGCCGGGTTGAGCACCTCGCTGACCAGCGGCACGATCGGCCCGGCGCGCTCGGCGATCACCTTGCGCACGACGCGCGCCGCCTCGGGCGTGCCGGAGAAGGCGACGACGTCGACGCGCAGCGACCGTGCCTCGACCGGGTCGGGCCGGCCGTCGATCGCCGCGAGCGGCAGCCCCTTCCCGGTCAGCGCCGACAGCGCTGCCGGCGCGCCGGGCGCCACCGCCAGAACGGCGTTGCCGGCTGCAAGCGCCTGGATCGTTTGCGCAAGCAGCGTGTCGGCATCCGGTCCGAGGCAGAGCACCCGCCCGCGCGGCGCCAGCGACAGCGTGTTGGCCTCGCCGGTCGGGCCGGGCAGGTCGACCTGCCCGAAATCGAGGCTCGCAGCCGCCGCAATCGCCGCCGCGCCCTTGCCGCGCAGATGCTTTCGCAGGATCGCCACGCGATCCGGCCGCGTCGACCAGCCGCCAAACGTCGGATCCGGCATATTGTCAGTGAGTTCGGTGGCGGTGACCTTATGGCCTTCGCCAACCTCCGTGCCGGCTTCCGGTCCCTTCCGGAAACGGCGCAGGTAATGCGGCCCGCCGGCTTTCGGTCCGGTGCCCGACAGACCCTCGCCGCCGAAAGGCTGCGAGCCGACGACAGCACCGATCTGGTTGCGGTTGACATAGATGTTGCCGGCATGGATGCCGTCGACGAAATGTTGGACGCGGCCCTCGATGCGGGTATGCAGGCCGAAGGTCAGGCCGTAGCCCTTGCGGTTGATGGCGGCAATCACCGCGTCGATGTCGTCGGCGTCGAAGGTCGCGACATGCAGCACCGGGCCGAACACCTCGCGCTCCATCTCTTCGATGCCCTTGACGCGGAAGACATGCGGCGCGACGAAGCGGCCGTTCTTCGGCGCCTCCAGCTTGGCGATCAGCCGGCCTTCCAGCCCCTTCTTCGTGCAATAATCGCTGATCGAGGCCTGCGCCTCGTCATCGATGACCGGGCCGACATCGGTCGAGATCACCCAGGGATCGCCGACATTGAGCGCTTCCATCGCGCCCTTCAGCATCTCCAGCATCTTCTTCTCGACATCCTTCTGGACATAGAGCACGCGCAGCGCCGAGCAGCGCTGGCCGGCACTCTGGAAGGCGGACGCAAGGATGTCGCGCACCGCCTGCTCGGGCAGCGCGGTGGAGTCGACGATCATGGCGTTGAGCCCGCCGGTTTCGGCGATCAGCATGGCGTCGGGCGCCGCCGTCTCGGCCAGTTGCTTCTCGATCAGCTTGGCCACCTCGGTCGAGCCGGTGAAGCACACGCCGGCGATGCGCGGATCAGCGGTGAGCGGCGCGCCGACCGACGGACCGTCGCCCGGCAGAAGCTGGATGACGTCCTCCGGCACACCGGCCTCGCGCAGCATCTCGACAGCGCGGAACGCGATCAGCGGCGTCTGCTCGGCGGGCTTGGCGATCACCGAATTGCCGGTGACCAGCGCCGCAGCGATCTGGCCGGTGAAGATCGCCAGCGGGAAATTCCAGGGCGAGATGCAGACGATCGCGCCGCGCGCTTCGGTGCCCGCCTCGGCATTCGCCGCCTCGGCGGCGTAATAGCGCAGGAAGTCGACCGCCTCTCGCACCTCTGCGACACCGTCGGCCAGCGACTTGCCGGCCTCTCGCGTTGCGAGCGCGAAGAACTCGGCGGCGTTGGCCTCGTAGAGATCGGCGGCGCGGTTGAGGATCGCGGCGCGCTCGGCAACCGGGCGTCTTGCCCAGGCCGGCTGCGCGTCGACGGCGATGCGCACGGCGGTCGCCACCTGCTTGGCCGCCGCCTCATGCACGGTGCCGACGATTTCGTCGGGCTTGGCCGGATTGACGATCTGGCGCTGCTTGCCGTAGCCGGCGGCGCACGTGACAGGTTTGGCATGCCAGCGGTCCGTACCGGAGAACTCAGCCCTCGCCCTGTCGATGGCTGCGAGCGTCACCGAGTCGCTGATGTCGAAGCCTTTGGAATTGCGCCGGCCGGCGCCGAAGATTGCGGCGGGACGCGCGATCGCGGGATTGGCGGCGGGACCCTGTTTCTCGACGGCCTCGAGCGGATCGCGGGCGATCTGTTCCGGCTCAACCTCCTCGTCGGTCAACTGATGCACGAAGGACGAGTTGGCGCCGTTTTCCAAGAGCCGTCGCACCAGATAGGCGAGCAGGTCGGAATGCGCGCCGACCGGCGCGTAGATGCGGCAGCGGGTACTTTCGGATTTGCGCACCGTCTCGTGCAGGGATTCGCCCATGCCGTGCAGGCGCTGGAACTCGAAGGAATCGCGGTCCTTCGCCATCGACAGGATGGCGGCGACCGTATGCGCATTGTGCGTGGCGAATTGCGGATAGACGCGGTCGGTCATCGACAGCAGTTTCCGCGCGCAGGCCAGATAGGAGACGTCGGTGTTGGTCTTGCGCGTGAAGACCGGATAGCCGGCGAGCCCGAGCGTCTGCGCCCGCTTGATCTCGGTGTCCCAATAGGCGCCCTTCACCAGCCGCACCATGATGTTGCGGTCGTATTTCCTGGCGAGCGCGTAGAGCCAGTCGATGACGAAGGCCGCGCGCGGGCCATAGGCCTGGACGACGACGCCGAAACCGTCCCAGCCGGCAAGTTCCGGCTCGGCCAGCACACGTTCGATGACATCGAGCGACAGATCGAGCCGGTCAGCCTCCTCCGCGTCGATGTTGAGGCCCATGCGCGAATGCCGCGCCGCAAGCGCCAACGACAGAAGCCGCTCGGCCATTACCGGCAGCATCTTCTCCTTCTGCGCCACCTCGTAGCGCGGATGAAGGGCGGAGAGCTTGACCGAAATGCCGTGATTGTAGCGGATGTCGGGTCCGTTCGAGCCGGCGTCGAGCGAGGAAATCGCATCCGCATAGGCCTTGTGGTAGCGCAGCGCATCGGCCTCGGTGCGTGCCGCCTCGCCCAGCATGTCGAAGGAATAGAGGTAGCCCTTCTGTGTCATCGGTCGGCCGCGCCTGACGGCCTCTGCGATGGTGCGGCCGAGCACGAACTGCTCGCCCATCTCGCGCATCGCCGCCGCAACGGCTTTGCGGATAACCGGCTCGCCGAGCCTTCTCACCATGGCGCGCAGCGTGCCTTCGATGCCGCCCTCGCCTTCGTCGAGCACGCGGCCGGTCAGCATCAGCGCCCAGGTCGAGGCGTTGACGAAAATGGAACTCGAGCTGCCCGAATGCGCCGACCAGTCATGCGGCGCGATCTTGTCGGCGATGAGATCGTCCATCGTCTCGGCGTCGGGCACGCGCAGCAGCGCTTCGGCCAGACACATCAGCGCCACGCCTTCCTTGGTCGACAGGCCGTAGGCCGAGAGGAAAACCTCCATCAACCGAGGGTCCGATGAGCCGCGCACCGCGCGCACCAGGTCGGTCGCCCGGGCTGAGATCGCCTTGCGCTCTTCCGCCGAAAGCCCGGCCGCCGCAGACAATCGCTTCACCGCCTCGTCTTCGTCGGGCATGTAGTTGGCGCGGATCTGCTGGCGGATGGCGTCAAGCGGCATGTCGGGTCCATGAAAGCAAGCGTTAGCGAGCGGTCTGGCGGTCGCCGGACCGAATGACGCAAGCTAGCATAGCTGCAGACTCCGATCGGTCCAAAGAAATTGACAGGATAGTTCGATCGAACTATCATGTGGATAGATTTCCCGTCATTTAGACCACCGCATCGATGATCGAAGACCAATTGGACCGCATAGATCGCAACATCCTGTCCGCGCTCGGGCGCGACGGCAGGCTTTCCATGTCGGAACTGGCTTTGAAGGTCGGTCTGTCGAAGACGCCGGTGCAGGCGCGGGTGAAGCGGCTGGAGAAGGACGGCTATATAAGAGGCTACCGCGCCATCATCGACCGCGAGCGCATGGGCGAAGGCCATGTCGCCTTCGTGCAGGTGAAGCTTTCCGATACGCGCTCGGCCGCGCTCGACGCTTTCAACCGCGCGGTGCAGGGCGTGCCGGAAATCGAGCAATGCCACATGATGGCATCGAGCTTCGATTATCTGCTGAAAGTCCGCACCACCGACATCGCCGCCTATCGCCGCGTGCTCGGCGAGCGCATCTCGGCTCTGCCGCACGTTGCGCAGACATCTACCTTTGTAGCGATGGAGACGGTGAAGGACCGATGATCATGATCCCGAAAAGTGGACGCCGGTTTTCGGATAGATCATGGTCCGACAAAAAAGAGATAGAGCCTCATCCCGATTCTATCGGGATGTATCAGGCTCTAGCTATTCGGATAAGGTCTTGAGGAAGGCCACCAGCGCTGCCCGTTCACGATCGGACAGGTCGAGCGGATGGACTTCCGAAACGCCCTCGACGGCAGCCGGCGCCTTCGAATAGTGCGCGACGACTTGGTCGAGCGACGAGAACTGCCCGGCATGCATGTAAGGCGCACGGGCAGCCGCGCCTCGCAGCGACGGCGTCTTATAGGCGCGTAGCAATTGCTGCCCGTCCTTCACCATGAAACGCAACTCTCGGCAGGCGCCGGCGTCCCCGTCACGGAACTTACCGAAGCAGTTGAACGGATCGGCCTGGACCTGGGCTACAGCATCGACCCGGCCGCGATCCGGCGGCAGATCCTTGACCGGCGGCACGCCAGTGTTGTGGAAAGCATTGTCGGTAAAGCGCGGGCCGTTGTGGCAGGTCACGCAATTGGCCTTGCCGACGAACAGCTTCAGCCCGAGGATCTCTTCCGCCGAGAAGGCAGCATCACCCTGCGGCTTGGCGCCGGTCGCAAGATCGATGGCGAAGCGGTCGAAGCGCGTCTGCTCAGGCTCAATCGACCGCTCGAAGGCCGCGATCGCCTTACCGATATTGGCGAAGACGCGGTTGACGTCCTCTTGCTGGCCGGCCGGCATGGCGTTCCACGCCGCCTTGTCCGCATCGGTGCCGAGCGGGCTGGCATTGGCCGGCACAGTCGAGAGATCGGGCAGCGGCCCGAAGATGCGCTCGTAGCGCTCGCCGAACCGGCTCTTGATATAATGCGCGAAAGCTGCGCGGTTGCCGGCCTGCTCCAGCGGATTTTCGAGCGGCGTCAGGGCCTGCGCCCAAAGGCTGTCGCGCCGCCCGTCCCAGAAAAACCATGGATCGCGCGCCACGCCGACCAGCGGCATGGTGCGCCGATTGGTTCGGCCGACGCCGACCGCTTGCGGCAGGTCGTCCTGGAACTGGCGGTCGATCTTGTGGCAGGTCGAGCAGGACACCGTGCCGTCGCGACTCATGCCGACATCGAAGAACAATGTCGATCCGAGCGCAGCCGCGGCCGGCACGTCGGCATATTGGTTCGTGGTGTCAGATTTCAGTGCCGGCAGCGTGTTCAGCGCCAGCGAGGCGATGGTCTTCTTCTCGGCATCGCTGAACTCAGGCTTGCCGCAGCCGCCAAGGAAGGCGAGCGCGGCAAGAGCGGCCAGGCTTGCGACGCGGGCAAGACGCCTCATCGGCCACTCACAACACGATGTTGAAGACGACGGAATCGGAACCCGCCGCCGCCGAGATGACGAAGCGCAGCTGCCACCAGCCGCTCATGGTGAATTTGACGCCGTCGATGCGGTAGCGTCCTTCGCCCAGATAGTCGGTCGCCTGCGGACTGGTCGGCAGGCCGTGATTGTGCTGCGGCATGCCGCCCGAAATGGTGATCGCGGCACCTTCCACCGGGGCGCCGGCGGCGGTTTTCAGCGTCAGCAGCCAGGACTGCAGCTCGCCTTGCCGAATGACGCCGCGTTCCGGCTCGAAGCTGGCGACGAACAGGCCGCTCGCCGTCCTCTTCGAACGCGACGTGTCGGGACCTGGCGCCGAATGCGGCGCCGTCAGATAGACGACCGCCAGGATGCCGACGAGCAAGGCAGCCAGACCGAGACCCGCAAGAATGTAACGCCATATCGATGCCAAACCGGTTCCTCTTCGGCTGATAACGTCGCGGGCTGGGTGCAGCATCCCGCCCCACCTGTGGGAAATCGCTTCTGGCGCAAAAAACGGCCCGAGCCAAGCATGGCGCTGCCGCTCGCAAAAAGCTACAGCACCAGAGCTTTAGGAGGACAAGCCGCATGGAAGCCAATGGTATCGTGTCGATCGGCGAGTGCATGCTGGAACTGTCGGGCCAGAACGGCCCAAATTGGCGCATGGGCTTTGCCGGCGACACCTTCAACACGCTGTGGGCGCTGCATGCGCTGAGCCCGGACCGGCCGGCGACCTATGTGTCGGCCTTCGGCGACGACCCTTTCTCGCGCGATCAGATCGGCTTCTTCGCCCAAAACGGCATCGGCATCGGCAACAGTCCGGTCATTGCCGGCGCCAGGCCCGGGCTCTACGCCATCACGCTCACCGGAGCCGAGCGCGCCTTCACCTATTGGCGAAGCGACGCAGCGGCGCGCCAGCTCGCCTCCGATCCGGGGGCACTCGCCAAAAGCCTTGAAAACCAGGCGCTTGTCTATTTTTCCGGAATCACCCTGGCAATTCTGGACGACGCGGCGCGCAAGACCCTGCTTGCGGCCATCGCAGCCGCCCGCTCGGCGGGCTCGCTCGTCGCCTTCGACCCAAACTACCGTCCCAGGCTCTGGTCAAGCCGTGAAACCGCGCAGGCTGCGATCCTGGGAGCGCTCGCCGTCGCCGATATTGCGCTGCCCACATTCCCGGACGAACAAATGCTGTTCGGCGATGGGACACCGCAGGCGACCGCCGAGCGGCTTGGCAAGCGGCCTGGCGAAGTCGTCGTCAAGAATGGCGAGCAGCCGGCATTGATTGCCGTGCACGGCGTCTCGGAAACAGTCGACGCCGTGCATGTCGCCACGCCCGTCGACACCACCGGCGCCGGCGATTCCTTCAACGGCGGCTATCTCGCCGCGCGCCTTGCCGGCCATGCGCCCGCCGACGCGGTTCGGCGCGCGCATCGCGTGGCTGCAGCCGTCGTTCAGGTGCGCGGCGCTCTGGCGCCCTTCGAGATTCTAAGAACAGCCTTTGAAGGCTAAATCATGTCTCCCGAAAGTGGGATGCGTGAAATCAGAAACCTAAAGCGTATGGCGCGAATCTGAAAGATCGCGACGCGCTTTAGACGAGCTGTGGCAGGCGGAACCTGTATTCCGTCACCTGGTGGTAGATCTGGCCAGGCCACAATGTGGCCTGCGGGAAATAGGGCCTGTTCGGCGCATCCGGCCATGTCTGTGCTTCGAGGCAGAAACCGGAAAACGGCTTGTAGAGGCGGCCATCCAGCCCAGGCGATGATGGCGCGACATACTGGCCGATATAGAGCTGCAGGCCAGGCTCGGTGGTCCAGACCTCCATCTCGACGCCGGAACTGGCGCCCTGCACCCAGGCCGCCTGATGGAGCGGTCCACGGCTGGAGGCGAGGCAGTAATTCAGGTCGTAAGGAAGCTGCTCCCCTTCCGTTTCCATGCGCAGCAGCCGCGACTGTCGGAAGTCGTAGGGCGTGCCGTCGACCGGCTTCACCGCGCCGGTCGGGATCATCTCGCTGTCGACCGGCGTATAGGCGCCGGCATTGAGCATCAGCCGGTGGTCGAGGATGTCGCCGGCGCCGCCGTCGTCGAGATTGAAGTAGGAGTGCTGCGCCAGATTGCAGAGCGTCGGCTCCTCGCAGGTCGCGGTCAGCTCCATGCTGAGCGTGCCGGGGATCTTCAGCCGGTAGGTGCAGGTGACGTCCAGCGCGCCTGGAAAGCCCATCGTACCGTCGGGATCGTGCAGCGTCAGCGTCACGAAATCGCGGCCGTGCAGCGAGACCGTCCACGGCCGGTGGAAATAGCCTTCCGAGCCGCCATGCAGCGTGTGCTTGGCGAGAAAATTGCGGTCCGTCTGGTAGCGTTTGCCGGCGATGGTGAAGCGGCCGTCGCGGATGCGGTTGGCGAAGCGGCCGACCACGGCGCCGAAATAGGCGCGGTCGGTCTCATAGGGCTCGAACCGGTCGTAGCCCAGCACCAGCGGCGCATCGTGGCCGGAGAGCCGCAGGTCCTGGATGATCGCGCCGAGCCCGATGATACTGGCGGTGAGGCCGCCGCCCCTGATGGTGAAGCGGCGAACGGCCTCGCCCGCTTGCGTCGTGCCGAAGACCTCGCCGTCCTTCATCGCAGTGCCCGAAACCTCGCTTCATGATCCGTGGATTTAGGCCGGCTGCGTCTCGTCCGGCAAGGGCAAGCCAATCCGCCCGCCCTGCTCCATGGATGATTGTCAGAGGCCGAGGCCGCCGAAGCAGGCATATTTGGTGTCGAGATAGTCCTCGATGCCCTGATGCCCGCCTTCGCGGCCGAGACCGGATTCCTTGACGCCGCCGAACGGCGCCTCGGGCGTGGTGATCAGCCCTTCATTGACACCGACCATGCCGTATTTCAGACCTTCCATCACCCGGAAGGCGCGGCCGAGATCGCCGGTGTAGAAATAGGAGGCGAGGCCGAACTCTGTGTCGTTGGCCAGAGCGATCGCCTCTTCCTCGGTCCCGAACTTGAACACGGGCGCGACCGGTCCGAAGATTTCCTCCTTCATGAAGCGCATCTTCGGCGTGGCCTCGGCGATCACCGTCGGCTGGAAGAACGAGCCGCCGAGCGCATGGCGCTTGCCGCCGGCGACGATCTTGCCGCCCTTGGACGTCGCATCGGCGATCAGCTCCTCGACCTTCTCGACCGCCTTCTCGTCAATCAGCGGTCCCTGCTGCACGCCTTCCTCCAGCCCGGAGCCGACCTTCAGGTTGTTGCTGGCGGCGGCGAGCTTCTCGACGAACTTGTCATAGATGCCGGCCTGCACGAGGAAGCGGTTGGTGCAGACGCAGGTCTGGCCGGAATTGCGGTATTTGGCGGTGATGGCTCCGGCGACAGCACGATCGACATCGGCGTCGTCGAAGACCAGGAACGGCGCATTGCCGCCGAGCTCCATCGACACTTTCTTGACCGTCGAGGCCGACTTCTGGATCAGGATCTTGCCGACTTCGGTCGAGCCGGTGAAGGTGATCTTCTTGACCAGCGGATTGGTGCAGAGCTCGTCGCCGATCTCGCCGGCCGAGCCGGTCAGGATGTTGATGACGCCCTTGGGGAAGCCGACCTCTTCGGCGAGCGCGCCCCAGGCGAGGCCCGAATAAGGCGTCTGCGAAGCCGGCTTGACCACGGTCGTGCAGCCGGCGGCAAGCGCGGGGCCGATCTTGCGGGCAAGCATCGAGGACGGGAAATTCCAGGGCGTGATGGCGGCGATGACGCCGACCGGCTCCTTGGTTACCAGGATGCGGCGGTCGCCCCACGGCGACGGCACGATGTCGCCATAGACACGCCGGCCTTCCTCGGCGAACCAGAGGATATAGCTCGCGGCCGAGCCGATCTCGCCCTTGGACTCGAACAGCGACTTGCCCTGCTCGATGGTGAGCAGCTCTGCCAGAACGTCCTGATTGTCCATCATCGCGTCATGCAGCTTGCGCAAGAGCTTCGAACGTTCGAGCGCGGTGGTCTTGCGCCAGGTCTTGAAGGCTTCCTCGGCGGCCTCGATGGCGCGGCGGGTTTCGGCCTTGCCGGCCTTCGGCACCGTGCCGATCTTGAGGCCCGTGGCCGGGTTGTTGACGTCGATGGTCTGGCCGCTGTCGGCCTGCACCCATTCGCCGTTGATGAGATTGGCCTGGCGCATGAAATGACTGGTTTTCTGAAGCATGGTCTGGCCTCCGTTCGGCGCGCTGATCGGCCGTTTTTCTGAATATTCGATAGGCGTGCAGGGCCGCACACTGGCGCAATGCTCTTACCTAGGGAAAGCCCTGCAAGCAATCACAAGATGGCATATAGGGGTTGGGCCAGCAAAAGCGAGCGCCTGGCCCCTGTCAGCCGAAAACGTGGACGACCACCGTCAGCCAGAAGGACGTGGTCAGCACCGCGCTCGCGGTGGCGATTGTCATCTGGTTCGAGGCCAGCGCCTGGCCGGTGCTGAACTGGACGGCGATGAGATAGGAATTGATGCCGGAGGGCAGCGCCGCCACCACCACCGCTACCTTTGCCGTCAGCGGCGGCAGGCCGAGCAGCCAGACCAGGAGGAGCACCAGGGCCGGCATCAGGAAGAGTTTCAGTACCGACAGCGCGAGCGCCGGCCGGACGTTGCCGGAAATGCCGAAGCGGCGCAGGCTGAGGCCCATCGCAAAGAGCGCCACCGGCCCGGCCGTGTCGGCCAGCGCGTCGACCAGCCGCCCGATCAGCGCCGGCAGCGGCGCGCCGGTGAAGCGCCAGGCGAGCCCCGCCAGAATGCCGACGATCAGCGGGTTGACGAACAGCCGCCTGAGAAAATTCCTGATGACGCGCAGCGGATGCACTTGCTCGTCGCCGCCGCGGCCGAACATCTCGAACAGCACGATCGAGGCCATCATCATGATCGGCAGGTGAACCGAGACCAGCAGCGACAGCACCTCGAAGCCGCTTTGACCAAAAATGCCGAGGATGAAGGGGGCGCCGAGCAGCACGACATTGGAATAAGCCGAGGAGACACCGCCGACGACGCCGGCGCGGGCGTCCCGGCCGAAGACGCGCGTCGTGACCAGATGACCGGCGGTCCAGGTGACGGCGACCGCCGCAAAATAGGCGCCCCATAGCGACCACGGCGCCACGCCGTGGAAATCGGACTTCACCATCGTCTGGAACAACAGCAGCGGCATCGCCACGTTGACTGCGAATTCGGAGATGCCCTCGCCGCTTGCCGGCCTCAGATAACCGGCGAACCCGGCCAGATAGCCGAGCGCGACGAGGCTGAATACGAAGAGGACGGTTTCGGTGAGCGGGGTCATTTTCGGGGCAGAGACATTTTTCTCGTCATAGGCGAGCCCCGATCGCGGTGCAATCGGGGCTGGCTTCCCCATCCGCCGGGTCCTCAGCTTGTCTTTCGGCTCGCTTTGCGATTCCTATATGCCAATCGGACCCGGGGTCTCTCGGGCCGTCTCAAGGACTTCTGATGCTGCGACTTGCCCTGGCGCTTTTCCTGCTTGCTGTTCCTACGCTCGCCCACGCGACCGACGCGGGCTGGGCGCTGCTGCGCGATGGCGGCCATGTCGTGCTGCTTCGCCATGCCTTCGTCACCGGCAATACCGACCCGGCGAATTTCGACATCCGCAATTGCGCCACCCAGCTCAACCTGTCGGAACGCGGCAAGCAGCAGTCAAGCCGCATCGGCGCCCTCTTCGCGGCGCGCGCTGCCCCGATCGAGCGCGTGCTCTCCAGCCGCTACTGCCGCTGCCTCGACACCGCCCGCATCGCTTTCGAGGCCGAACCCGAGCCTTTTGCGCCGCTCGACCTGCTCACGACCGATCCGGCTGAGAAGGCTGCCCAGCTGGAGGCGGTGATGAAGGAGATCCGCGGATATTCCGGTTCCGACAATCTCGTGCTGGTCACGCATCTGGAAAACATCGAGGCGCTCACCGGCATCGCGCCGCGCGAGGGCGAGGCAGTGGTTGTGGCGCCGGAGGGCGACGGCCTCAAGGTGCTCGGCCGGGTTACGTTCTAGCTGGCCAGGTTGGCCGACGCATTCTTCAGCAGCCATGCGTCGATGCGGACCTTCCAGCCTTCGATCATGCGCTCGAACGCATCCTCCGTCAGCTCGAACAGATATGACCGTCCCACCTCGTTCAAGGCCGTGAGCGTATAGGCGATCGACACCTGTGTGCCTCCGGTGCCGGCCTGGCGGCAGGCCACCTCGACAAATCCGAAACGCGAATCCGGCGTCACCCTGGCATAGCGCATTCGATGCGCCTCAGGCTCCCAATCCGTGCAGGCCCAGAGCGTGGTCTCGTCGCCATGGCTGGTCCGGAAGACCATGCCACGGCGCGTCTCCCCATCCTGCGGATGCAGAAACTCCGGATCCCAGCCGTCGACCCACAGCGTTTCCCCGATCGGCGTGAACAACGGGAAGACGCGTTCGACCGGTCCGGCAAGGAAAATGCTGTGGTTGCGCTCAAGATGGTTCGTCATCGGCTTTCCCAATCGTTTCCACGAGGCGATGGCTGTCCGTCGCGCCGAGCTCCAGCCCGTAGATGCGCTTCAGCTGATCAATCGTTTCCAAGGTTGCCGGCGAGAACGGCGCCTGGCCTTCGAAGGCGTGCAGCACGATGCCCTCGATGAGATCGCCAAGGCTCATGTCGCGATGCTCTGCAAGCGCCTTGAGCACCTTCACCAACCTCTTTTCCAGGCGAACCCCGGTCTGAACACGTTCTACAATCATGGCCTTTTGTACCACGGTACATCGGTACACGCAATCGTTGCCGAAATGCAACAACCGAAAGAAGCCGCGAATCCGCCGCGACAATGCCGCTTGCGACAACCCGTCGCAGGGTCTAAAGGGCGCGCTCCCGGTCACGAAAACCGAAGCGAGCACAACGGTTGGAGCTTTCGCCTCCGCCCGCGCAGACGGCTTTGCCGCGTTGTGTACGGCGCCGTTTCGGAGTGTTGGGACTTGCGGGTGTAGCTCATGGAGAGCGCCGGATTTGGGTCCGGAGGCAGGGTTCGATTCCCACACCCACGACACGGATAGCTCAATTGGTTAGAGCATCAGACTCATAATCTGACTGTCGAAGGTTCGAATCCTTCTCCAACGGCCTGATAAGCCGACACCTTCAGGTGGTGTTATCCAAAACGGTCCGGGGACCGGAATGCGAGGACTTCATGGACGGCAGGGCTTCGGCCCCGCCGGACGGCGATGTCCTGCGCCGTCGGCTCGCGGCCAGGCCCGCGGTGACGATCAAGGCGCGACGCGGCCGGCAAGGAAGCTTCGGCTTCCGGCGCCCGCTTCGCCGCCCCGCGATCCGCTCCCGAAAGCCCGCCGCTTGGCGATGCCACCGGTCTCCGGATCATTCGTGCCGGGAGTTGAAACGAGAAACGAAAGGACGATCGACGCATGACGTGACGCCTCGCATGGGGCCATGCCCGACAGGAGTGAAGACAATGAAGACCATTCTCGAAAAGCTACTTGGACGCCAGCGCGTCCTCGTGAAGGAAAACGAACGTGCCGTCGCCCTCTACAAGGGCGAGATCCAGGCTGTCCTGATGCCGGGCGAACATTGGCTCGCTAACCGGCGCGGCAACCTGGAAGTCTCCAGGCACGACCTGAAGAACCCGGAATTCGTTTCGGCATACGAGAAGGCATTATTCGACAAGCTCCCGGATGTGGCCGCGCGTCACTTCACGGTCGTTCGCACCGGGCGCGCCGACATTGCCGTCATCGAGCGCGACGGCGTCCTCCACGCCGTTCTTGCTCCGGACCGCAAGCTCGTGTTGTGGACGGATGCCGGCCCGTGGAAGGTGACGTCCGTCGACACGGCGGCCGATCTGGCCGTCGAACCGGCCTTGATGCGCCGGATCGGCCAGGCCCGGAAGACGGAACACATGTTCTTCCATCCGGTCACGGACGGCCAGGTCGGGCTGCTGTTCGTGGACGGCGTCTACACCCGCGCGCTTGTCGCGGGCGTGCACGCCTTCTGGAACGTCGGGCGCATGGTCCAGGTGAAGGTCGTCGACCTCAAGCGGCAGTCGCTTGATGTCGCCGGGCAGGAAATGCTGACCAAGGATCGCGTGACGATCCGCGTCAACATCGCCGCCGAATACCGGGTCGTCGATCCGGTGACGGCGGTGAGCACGGTCAAGGACTTCTCGGAAGCCCTCTACCGCGCCCTGCAGTACGCCTTCCGCAAGACGCTTGGCGCGCTCACGCTCGACCAGATCCTCGACAAGAAGGTGACGGTCGACGAGGAGGCGGCGGCCAAGGTCCGTGCCGACATGGCCGCGATCGGCCTCGAGGTCAGCGATATCGCGCTCAAGGATGTCATCCTGCCGGGCGAGATGCGCGAAATCCTCAACCAGGTGGTTTCGGCCGAGAAGCAGGCCGAGGCCAACGTCATCCGCCGCCGCGAGGAGACGAACGCCACGCGTTCGCTGCTCAACACGGCCAAGGTGATGGCCGAGAACCCGGTGATGCTGCGGCTGAAGGAGCTCGAGGCTCTCGAAGCCATCGCCGGCAAGGTCGAGCGCCTGACCGTCCATAACGGTACGGGCGGGCTGCTCAACGACCTGGTCAAGCTCCGCGAGAGCTGAGCTGACTTAAGGTTAACGGGAAGGGCCGCCGGGCCGACCGGCGGCCCTTCTTGCGTTCCGAAAGCCGGCATCCCATCTGCGCGCCGTGCATTCGGCCTTTTCCTGCCCGGAAAAACCGATTAGACAGCGCCCAAACAAGATGCGGACAGATTCCGCCCGCAACCGAAGGAAGAGCCCTTGTCCACGACGTTCGAGAAAGTCGCCAAGATCATTGCCGACACCAGCGAGATCGATATCGACACCATCACGCCCGAAAGCCACACCATTGACGATCTCGGTATCGACAGCCTCGATTTCCTCGACATCGTCTTTGCCATCGACAAGGAATTCGGCATCAAGGTGCCGCTCGAGAAGTGGACGCAGGAGGTCAATGACGGCAAGGCCTCGACCGACGACTACTTCGTCATGAAGAACCTCTGCGCCAAGATCGACGCGCTGGTCGCGGCCAAGGCCGCCTGAGACGGCCCGGGCGTGGTCTTGATGTGCCCAGCGCATGACCCCGAGAATCGGCAGCGATTTTCGGAAAAGATCATGCGCAAAATCGGAAGCAACCTGACCCACAACGGCCGCCTATGAATTCCCACGACGTCGTCATCACTGGCATCGGCCTTGTCTCCTCGCTGGGAGAAGGTCCGGACGCGCATTGGCAGAAGCTGACCCGGCCGGGTGTCGAGCCGGTGCTCGATGCGACCCGCTTCGCTCCCTACACCATCCACCCCCTGCCCGAGATCGACTGGAACCTGCAGATCGCCAAGCGCGGCGACCAGCGCCAGATGGAGACCTGGCAGCGGCTTGGCACCTATGTCGCCGGCTTGGCGCTGGACGATGCCGGCATCAAGGGCAATGACGAGCTCAGCACGACCATGGACATGGTGGTGGCGGCCGGCGGCGGCGAGCGTGACGAGGCCGTCGACGGCGCGATCCTCGCTGCTTCCGAGAACCGCAATGACCGCGGCGTGCTGCTCAACGAGAAGCTGACCACCGAATTGCGGCCGACGCTGTTCCTCGCCCAGCTTTCGAACCTGCTCGCCGGCAACATCTCGATCGTGCACAAGGTCACCGGCTCGTCCCGCACCTTCATGGGCGAGGAAGGCGCCGGCGTCTCGGCCGTCGAGACGGCCGCCGCGCGCATCCGTTCCGGCCAGTCGACGCATGTGCTGGTCGGCGGCGCGTTCCAGACCGAACATTCCGACATGCTGCTGGGCTACGAGCTCGCCGGCTATCTGCACCGCGGTCCCTGGAGGCCGGTCTGGCAGCGGCAGGGGGCGGAAGGCGGCGGCGTGGTGACCGGCTCGGGCGGTGCCTTCCTTGTGCTCGAACAGCGCGAGCACGCGATGAGCCGCGGTCGCAAGATCTACGCCGAGCTCGGTCCCGTGGTTTCCGGCCGGGCCAGGCGCCGGCGCGGCGAGCTGAATGCCGAAATCGCCGCGCTGCTCAAGCAGGCGGCTCTGCCCGATGGCGCGTTGCTGACCATTTCCGGCGCCTCGGGGGCCCATGCCGCCACGGCGGCCGAAAAGGCGGCGCTCGACGCCAACCCGGCGCTTGCCGTGCGCGCCTTCTCGACGCTTACTGGCCACATGAAGGAAGCGCAGTTCCCCTTCGCCGTGGCGCTCGCCGCGCTCGCCGTCGATCGCAAGGCCGGTTATCCTGCCTTCGATGCCACGGCCGAGCGGCCATTCGAAGGCGCCCCCACGACCGTCCTTGCAACGGCGATCGGCTATCACCAATTCGAGGGCCTGGGGCTGATCAAAGCCGCTTAGAGCGAGGCAATAAAACATGGCCAATCTCCGCGATCACATGGGCAGGCCGATCGTTGCCGTGACCGGCATCGGCGTCGTCACGTCGCTGGGCGTCGGCAAGACCGATAACTGGGCGGCGCTGACCTCAGGCAGATCCGGCATCCATCCGATCACCCGCTTTCCGGTCGATCACCTCAACACCCGCATCTCCGGCATGGTCGATTTTCTGCCGTCGAGCTCCAAGGGTGCGAGTCCCCTCACCTACGAGCTGGCCGAGACGGCGGCCCAGGAGGCGATGTCGGAGGCAGGCCTCGATTCCGGCGATTTCGGCGGACCGCTGTTTCTCGCCTCGCCGCCGGTCGAGCTCGATTGGGCCGACCGCTTCTCGCTCTATAATTCCGACAAGAAGGAAAGCGGTTCGGAGAGATTGCTGCGCGTGGCTCGCGCGTTGAAGGAGCTCGACATCTTCGAGACCACGCAGTTCGGCTCGATCGCCGACCGCCTGGCCGACCGTTTCGGAACGCGCG
This sequence comes from Mesorhizobium sp. WSM4906, assembly GCF_029674625.1. Classification (NCBI taxonomy): domain Bacteria; kingdom Pseudomonadati; phylum Pseudomonadota; class Alphaproteobacteria; order Hyphomicrobiales; family Phyllobacteriaceae; genus Mesorhizobium; species Mesorhizobium sp. WSM4906. The sequence goes on along the minus strand of NZ_CP121355.1, from coordinate 3,727,034 downwards.
GCCTGCCGATCACGCTGTCGACCGCTTGCGCTTCCGGCGCCACTGCCATCCAGCTTGGCGTCGAGGCGATCCGGCGCGGCGAGTGCGACAAGGCGCTGTCGATCGGCGCCGACGGTTCAGCCACGGCCGAGGCGCTGATCCGCTTCTCGTTGCTCTCGGCGCTCTCCACCCACAACGACATTCCCGAGAAGGCGTCAAAACCCTTCTCCAAGGACCGCGACGGCTTCGTCCTTGCGGAAGGCTCCGGCGCGCTGGTGCTGGAGTCGTTGGAGGCAGCCCTCGCCCGCGGCGCGACCATCCTCGGCATCATGCGCGGCTGTGGTGAAAAGGCCGACGATTTCCATCGCACCCGTTCCAAACCCGACGCTTCGCCGGCGATCGCCGCGGTGCGCGCCGCCCTTGCCGATGCGGGCCTCAGCGAAGACGAGATCGACTACGTCAACGCTCACGGCACCTCGACGCCGGAAAACGACAAGATGGAGCATCTGTCGCTGTCGACCGTCTTCGGCGAGCGGATCGGCTCGATGCCGATCTCGTCCAACAAGTCGATGATCGGCCACACGCTATCGGCCGCCGGCGCGGTCGAGGCCGCATTCTCGCTGATGACGATGCGCGAAAGCGTCATTCCGCCGACGATCAATTACGACAATCCCGATCCCGCAATCGTGCTCGATGTCGTGCCGAACACGAAGCGCAGCGCCGAAGTCGGCACGGTCCTGTCGAATTCCTTCGGCTTCGGCGGCCAGAACACCTGCCTTGTCATGGCGCGGGAACCGGTCTAATGCATGTCGCCCAAAAGTGCGCAGCGGTTTTGGGAGAACGACATGCATCAAAACAAAGAGCTAAAGCGCGACGCCTGAATCCGTTTCTGCGCGACGCGCTTTAGCGGACATTTCCGCTTCCACAGTACCGACAGGCCAAATGCGCGCATTGCAACTTATCGAGGACCGCCGCCTTGAAACGGTGGACCTGCTGCCTCCTCCGCCGCCATCGCTAGGCGAAGTGACGCTCCGCATAAGGGCGGTGGCGCTCAACCACATCGACGTTTGGGGCTGGCGCGGCATGGCCTTCGCCAAGCGCAAGCTGCCGCTGGTCGTCGGCGCCGAGGCCTCCGGTGAAGTCGAGGCGGTCGGACCAGGTGTCTCCAACCTTCTGCCGGGGCAGTTGGTGTCGATTTATGGCGCGCGCACCTGCGGGCTTTGCCGCGCCTGCCGGGAAGGCCGCGACAATCTCTGCGAGCATGTGTCCGGCGTCCACGGTTTTCATCTCGACGGCTTCGCTCAGGAAAAGATCAACCTGCCCGCCCGCCTCCTGGTGCCCGCGCCCCCTGGGGTCACCGAAATCGGCGCCGCCGTCGCGCCCGTCACCTTCGGCACGGTCGAGCACATGCTGTTCGACAATGCGAAGCTGGAACCGGGCGAGACCATTCTCGTCCATGCCGGCGGCTCAGGCATCGGCACCGCCGCCATCCAGCTGGCGAAGCGCATGGGCTGCACGGTCATCACCACGGTCGGCTCGAACGACAAGATCGACAAGGCGAAGGCGCTTGGCGCAGACCATGTCATCAACTACCGCGAGGACCGTTTCGAAGGCGTCGTGCGCAAGCTGACGAAGAAGAAGGGCGTCGATGTCGTGTTCGAGCATGTCGGCGCCGATACCTTCGCCGGCTCGATGCTGTCCTTGAAGCGTGGCGGCCGTCTCGTCACCTGCGGCTCGACGTCCGGCGTGTCGACGCAAGTCAACCTGATGCAGCTTTTCCAGCAGCAACTGAAACTGCTCGGCTCCTTCGGCTGCCGCATGGAGAACATGGCCGATGCGATGCAGAAGATGGCGGCCGGCCTTGTCGCTCCGGTCATCGATACCGAGGTCGGCTTCGACGATATCGACGCCGCGCTGAAGCGCATGGAAGGCCGCGACGTCTTCGGCAAGATCATCCTGCGCGTTTCCTAGGACAAGATGGTCGGCAAGGTGCTCAAGAAAGCCCGCCGGGACTTCATGTTCCGCTACGGCCGGCGGCTGCGCCAGATGGAGCACTGGCTGGTCGCGCGGCTTGCCATGACGATGATCGGCCTGCTGCGGCTTTTGCCGCCGGACAGCGCGCTCAACTTCGCCGACCGCGTCGCCCGCCGCATTGGGCCTCTGGTCGGGCGGCATAGGGTGGCGGTCAACAATCTGCGCCTCGCCTATCCGGAAAAGAGTGATGCCGAGATCGAGGCCATTGCGTCCGACATGTGGGGCAACATGGCTCGCCTGGCGGCCGAGTATATCTTCCTCGACGCATTGTTCGACTTCGATCCTAACACCACCAAGCCGGGCCGGGTCGAGGTCCGCGGCATCGACCATTTCGTCGCGATCGCCGGCGAGAAGAAGCCGCATATCCTGTTTACCGGCCATCTCGGCAATTTCGAGCTGCTGCCGGTGGCGGCCGCCACCTTCGGCATGAACATCACGGCGCTGTTTCGCCCGCCCAACAATCCATACCTCGCCGACTACATCCATTCGACACGCCGCTCGACGATGGGAGGCTTGCTGCCCTCCTCGACAGGCGCATCGTTCGCCCTTGCCTCCATTCTGGAAAACGGCGGCAATATCGGCGTGCTGGTCGACCAGAAATTCACGAACGGCGTCGAAACGACCTTCTTCGGCCGCCCCTGCCAGAGCAATCCAGTGCTGGCCATGCTCGCCCGCCACTATGACTGCGACGTCTATCCGGCCCGCTGCGTCAGGTTGCCGGGAAACCGGTTCCGCCTCGAGATCGAAGACAAGCTGACCCTGCCGCGCACCGAAGGCGGCAGTATCGACGTCCACGCCACGACCCAGCTGCTCGCCGACGTCGTAGAGCGCTGGGTGCGCGAGGATCCCGGACAGTGGATGTGGTTCCACAAGCGCTGGGAGATGAGCGGCCGCCGGCGCAAGCGCGGACAGGCAAGAGAGACAACCGGCCAATAATTTAGAGCAATTCCAGGAAAAAATGCGCGGCGGTTTTCCGTCCGGAATTGCGTAAAAACAAATAGTTAGGGCAGTTCAGCGTTTCCGTGAAACGATGAACTGCCCTAACCGGCTGTCCAGACCGGATCAGTTCGTCACGACGATCCGCGTATTGCCGTAGCCGACTTCCCTGACCATCGCGTAGAAGGTCGCGGCGTTGGCCGTGTGCAGGCGCACGCAACCATGCGAGGCCGGCCGCCCGAGATATTTCACCGCGCCGGTGCCGTGGATGGCGTAGCCGCCGTGGAAGAACACTGAATACGGCATCGGCGAATTGTCGTACTTGCGCGAGTACCACATCCGCGCCGTCCATTGCGGCCGGTAGCTGCCGCGCGGCGTGAAGTAGCCCTTGCGCGCGGTCGATACGTTCCAGCGGTAGAGCACCTGGCCATATTTGCTGACGGTCATCGTCTGCGTGGAAACGTCGATGTTGGCGACCAGCGAGGCCGCCCTACCGGCAAGAGATGTGCCAAGCAGCGCGGTTGCCAGCACGGCTGCCATGAGAACGGACTTCTTCATGCGATCAAACCCCTTCGATTGCCCCTTGCCATCACGTGGTTCTTTTCCATCATTTTGCCGGCAGGTGCGTTAAGTACCACACACTCGTTGACGAAACCGCCAATCCGATGCGGCGAATTTGAATGATTTTCGCGCCATGGTTGCCGATACGGCACACACTCTCGACGGTTTAACCTTTGAGCCTGACGGATGATTGCTCGGCTGATTATTGTTTGACGGTGAGCGAGTGGCGGCTTGCAAAACCGCGGCATTGCTTCTTCAATCCGTCGGATGAATGAACGACTCCTTCGGGCAGTCGACGACCGGGTCGACGACCTGGTCGCGCTGGCCGCCGACCTGATCCGCTTTCCGACCGTCAATCCCCCCGGCGAGGCCTACCGGCCATGCGCCGAGTATCTTGGTGCGCGGCTGGAAAAGCTCGGCTTCGAGGCCGAGTTCATTCGCGCCGAGGGCACGCCCGGCGACACCGACCGCTACCCGCGCGTCAATGTCGTCGCCCGTTTCGACGGCCGCTCGCCCGGTGCTTGCGTGCACTTCAATTCGCATATCGACGTGGTCGAAGCGGGCGAAGGCTGGACCGTCGATCCCTTTGCCGGCCTGGTGAAGGACGGCCGGGTTTACGGCCGCGGCGCCTGCGACATGAAAGGCGGGCTCGCCGCCTCCGTCATCGCCGCGGAAGCGTTCATGGAGGTCTATCCCGACTTCTCCGGCGCCATCGAGATTTCAGGCACCGTCGACGAGGAGTCCGGCGGCTTCGGCGGCGTCGCGCATCTGGCGAAGCTGGGCTACTTCTCCAGGCCGAAGGTCGACCACGTCATCATTCCCGAGCCGCTCAACAAGGATCGCATCTGCCTTGGCCATCGCGGCGTCTGGTGGGCCGAGATCGAGACCAAGGGCGAGATCGCGCATGGCTCGATGCCGTTCCTCGGCGACAACGCCGTGCGCCATATGGGCGCCGTGCTGCAGGCCTTCGAGGACGAGCTGTTCCCGGCGCTCGACCGCAAGGTGACGCGCATGCCGGTGGTGCCCGAGGGCGCCCGGCGCTCGACCATGAACATCAATTCCATCCATGGCGGCCAGACCGAGGATTTCAGGCCGGGCCTGCCCTCGCCCAATGTTCCCGATTCCTGCCGGCTGACCATCGACCGCCGCTTCCTGCTCGAGGAGGACCTCGCCGCCGTCAAGGGCGAAGTCACGGGCATCCTCGAACGGCTGAAGCGCGAGCGGAAGAAGTTCGACTACGAGATCCGCGACCTGATGGAAGTTCTGCCGCTGATGACGGAGCGCGACGCACCGGTGGTGAAGGCTGTCGCACAAGGCATCATGGAGGTCTTCGACCGCGAGCCCGACTATGTGATTTCGCCCGGCACCTACGACCAGAAGCACGTCGCCCGCATCGGCCATATCTACGACTGCATCGCCTATGGCCCAGGCATTCTCGATCTTGCCCATCGGCCGGACGAATGGGTCGGCATCGCCGACATGGTGGAATCGGCCAAGGTGATGGCGATCGGCCTCAACGCGCTGCTGCGCGGTACGAACGGCTGATCCGGAAAAACATTTCCCTTGGCGCTGCCCGGCAGCACGAAACGCAATTTACTCCCGGGCCAAATCACGCTTCTATCCGCTGGCTTGAGCATATTTTGAGCAATGGGAGTTCAGCGATGAAATTGTGGAAGACCATTTTTGCCGCAGCCGTGCTGTCGTTTGCCGCCGCCACGTCGGCGTTTGCCGCGCGCACCGACCTCGTCATCGGCATTCCGCTCGAACCCCCGCATCTCGATCCGACCGCGGGCGCGGCCGCCGCGATCGACGAGGTGCTGTATGCCAATGTCTTCGAAGGCCTCACCCGCATCGGCCCCAACGGCGAGGTTCTGCCCGACCTCGCCGAAAGCTGGACCATCTCTGATGACGGCAAGACCTACACATTCAAGCTTCACACCGGCGTGAAGTTCCACGATGGCAGCGACTTCAGCGCCGACGACGTGAAATTCTCCCTAGACCGCGCTCGCGCCGACAATTCGGTCAATGCCCAGAAAGGGCTGTTCGCGCAGATCGACAAGGTCGACGTCGTCGATCCAGCCACCGTCAAGGTGACGTTGAAGAACCCGCAGGGCTCCTTCCTCTACAACATGGGCTGGGGCGACGCGGTGATCGTGTCGCCGAAATCCGCCGACACCAACAAGGAAAAGCCGATTGGGACCGGCCCCTTCAAGTTCCAGAACTGGGCCAAGGGCTCGTCGATCTCGCTGGTGAAGTCGGACAGCTACTGGGGCGCCCCCGTTGCGCTCGACAAGGTCGAGTTCCGCATCGTGCCCGACGCCGCCGCCGCTGTGCCGGCGCTGCTTTCCGGCGACATCCAGGCCTTTCCCTTCTTCGATCCCGACAGCGTTTCCCAGGTCAAGGGCGACCCGCGTTTCAAGGTCGTGATCGGCTCCACCGAAGGCGAGACGATTCTTTCGATCAACAACAAGAAGCCCCCCTTCGACAAGCTGCAGGTCAGACAGGCGATCTCCTTCGCGCTCGACCGCAAGGCGATCATCGACGGCGCCTCGGCCGGTCTCGGCGTGCCGATCGGCTCGCATATGTCGCCCGCCAACAAGGACTATGTCGACCTCACCGGCCTCTATCCGCACAACGTCGACAAAGCCAAGGAACTGCTGAAGGAGGCCGGCCTCGAAAAAGGCTTCAAGGCGACGCTGAAGCTGCCGCCGCCTTCCTATGCGCGGCTTGGCGGCGAGATCATCGCCTCCGAGCTGCGCGAGGTCGGCATCGACCTGGAGATCATTCCGGTCGAATGGGCGCAATGGCTCGACCAGGTCTTCACCAAGAAGGACTACGATCTCACCATCGTGTCTCATACCGAGCCGAACGACATCGATATCTATTCGCGCAAGGACTATTACTTCAATTACGACAATCAGACCTTCGACAAGATCATCGCCGACCTCAACCTCACCTCCGACGAAGCCAAGCGCAAGCAACTGCTCGGCGAAGCGCAGAAGATCCTCGCCGACGACGCCGTGGTCGGCTTCCTCTACGAGCTGCCGAAGGTCGGCGTCTGGGACGCCAAGCTGCAGGGCCTGTGGGAGAACGCCCCGATCCAGGCCAACGACCTCACCAAGGTGAAGTGGACGGATTGACGGCCTAAAGGCGAAACTTGCACTCCGTCACACCCCCCTCTGCCCTGCCGGGCATCTCCCCCTCAAGGGGGGAGATTGGCGGCTTCATCGCCGCCTCTTCCTTGGCACCGTTGGCGATTGGCGAAAGCCGTAGCGAGAGCACAATCTCCCCCCTTGAGGGGGAGATGTCCGGCAGGACGGATGGGGGTTGGCGGGAACTCGGCCTTCATCCAGCCGTCGCGGGGCACCACCTCCCATGACCGCCTACCTCCTCAAGCGTCTCATCATCGCGGCCATCACGCTGGTGTTGGCCTCGATGGTGGTGTTCGCCGTGATGGAGATCCTGCCCGGCGATCCCGCGCGCCTGATGCTGGGCTTCAACGCCAGCACCGAGCAGGTCGAGCTGCTGCGCGACCAGATGGGGCTGAATGCGCCGCTTGTCCTGCGCTACCTGCACTGGGCGGGCGGGCTGCTCAGCCTCGATTTCGGTCGCTCCTATACCTACTCGGTTCCCGTCATCGAACTTGTGCGTGAGCGCGTCGTCGTTTCCCTGCCGCTGGCGCTGGTCGCGCTGACGCTCTCGACCGTCATAGCCATTCCGGTCGGCGTGTTTTCGGCCAGCCGGCAGGGGCGGGCCGGCGACGCGCTTGCGATGGGCGCGGCGCAGCTTGGCGTCGCTGTGCCGAACTTTTGGTTCGCCCTGATGCTGATCTACCTCTTCGCCGTGTGGCTGCGGCTGGTGCCGGCCGGCGGCTTTCCCGGCTGGAGCGCCGGCATCTGGCCGGCGCTGAAGTCGCTGCTGCTGCCTGCCTTGGCGTTGGCCCTGCCGCAAGCGGCGATCCTCGCGCGTGTCGCCCGCTCGGCACTGATCGAGGTGCTCAACGAAGACTATATCCGCACCGCCCGCGCCAAAGGCCTGCCCTACCGCGCCGTGCTCTGGCGCCACGCGCTGCGCAATGCCATGATCCCGGTGCTCACCATCCTCGGCCTGCAATTCGCCTTCCTGCTCGCGGGCACCATCATCATCGAGAATGTCTTCTATCTGCCCGGTCTCGGCCGGCTGGTGTTCCAGGCCATCACCCAGCGCGACCTGATCGTCGTCGAGAGCGTCGTGATGCTCTTGGTCGCCGCCGTGATCGCCGTCAACCTGCTGGTCGACTTCTCCTATGCCGTCGTCGATCCGCGGCTGAGAGGCCGGCAATGACGATGCGCGTCGAGTTGCCCGAGGAAACCCTTGCCGGGGCTCTGGCCAAAGCCTTCCGCAACCGCTCGTTCCTGATCGGCTTCGCGATCACCCTGCTCGTAGCCGCGGTCGCGCTGCTGTCCTTCGTCTGGACGCCCTATGACGTGACCAAGCTGGTGATCGCCGACAAGACGCAGGCGCCGTCGCTGGCGCACTGGTTCGGCACCGATCACTTCGGTCGCGACATCCTGTCGATGATCATGGTCGGCGCCCGCAACTCGATCGCCGTGGCACTGGTGGCGGTCGGCATCGGCATGGGCGTCGGCGTGCCGCTCGGCGCTTTCGCCGCCGCGCGCGGCGGCATTGCCGACGAGGCGCTGATGCGCGTCAACGATCTCGTCTTCGCCTTCCCTGCGCTGCTCTCGGCGATCATGATCACCGCCATCTTCGGCCCCGGCGCCGTCAACGCCATCATCGCCATCGGCATCTTCAACATCCCGGTCTTTGCCCGCGTCGCTCGCGCGGGTGGCCTGGCGATCTGGCCGCGCGAGTTCATCCTCGCCGCGCGCGCCGCCGGCAAGGGCATGACGCATATCACCATCGAGCACATCCTGCCCAACATCGCGACGCTGCTGCTGGTCCAGGGCACGATCCAGTTTGCGCTCGGCATCCTTGCCGAAGCCGGCCTCTCCTACGTTGGTCTCGGCGCGCAACCGCCGATGCCGAGCTGGGGGCGCATGCTGTTCGACGCCCAGACGCGCATGGTGACGGCGCCCTGGATGGCGATCTTTCCCGGCATGGCGATCGTCGTCACCGTGCTTGGGCTCAATCTGCTCGGCGACGGCATCGCCGACATCTTCGATCCGAAATCGCGGCGGCAGCGATGAGCCTGCTCGAGATCGAGAACCTGTCGCTGGCCATCGGCAAGACGCCGATCCTGAAGGAGGTCGGGCTCGCAATCGCGCCCGGCGAGGTGGTCGGCCTGGTCGGCGAATCCGGCTCCGGCAAGTCGATGACGGCACTGACCGTCATGCGCCTTCTGCCGCATCTGGCGCGCACCAGCGGACGCGTCACTTTCGATGGCATCGACCTCCTGGCCGCGAGCGAGGACCAGATGTGCGCGCTGCGCGGCGACGACATCGGCATGGTCTTCCAGGAGCCGATGACGGCGCTCAATCCGGTCAAGACGATCGGCGAGCAGGTGGCCGAGGGCATCCGCTGGCACACCAAGACGAGCCGCGCCGAAGCCGAGGAACGGGCGCGAAAAATGCTCGACCGGGTCGGCTTGCCGGAGACAAAGTTCCCGCTGTCGCGCTACCCGCACGAACTCTCCGGCGGCCAGCGCCAGCGCGTCGTCATTGCGATCGCGTGCGCGCTGAAGCCGAAGCTCCTGATCGCCGACGAGCCGACGACGGCGCTCGACGTGGTGCTGCAGGCGCAGATTCTCGACTTGTTGCGTGATCTCGTGCGCGAAAACCGCATGGGCCTGCTGCTCATCTCGCACGACCTCGCGGTGGTGACCGAGATGGCCGATCGCCTGACCATCCTGCGGCAAGGCGAGGTGATGGAGGCCGGCGATACCGCGCGCACGCTGTCGGAGCAGCTTCACCCCTACACCCGCGAGTTGGCCCTTGCTTCCATGCACGTGCCGGCGCGGCCTAAGACCCATCTTGCCGGCTCGGCAAAGCCGCTGCTCGAGGTCGAAGGCGTCAGCCGCGATTATCCGGGCCGGCGCAAATCCCTGTTCCGACCAGCGGAGCCGATCCGCGCCGTCGACGACGTCTCGCTGACCATCGAACCCGCCCAGTCTGTTGCGCTCGTCGGACGCTCCGGTTGCGGCAAATCCACCCTCGCTCGCATGATCCTGGCGCTGGACAGGCCGACGGCGGGCGCGATCCGCTTTCGCGGCGAGACCATCACCGGTAAGGCGGAGGCGGCGCTGAAGCCGGCCCGGCGTGACATGCAGGTGGTTTTCCAAGACCCCTACGGCTCCTTCGACCCGCGCCAGAAGGTCGAGAAGCTGGTGGCCGAACCGCTGCACCTTCTGGAAAAGCAGCCGGCGCGGGCCGAGCGCCGCGAGATTGTCGCGAATGCGCTGCACGAGGTCGGGCTTGGCCCACGCGACATGGATAAGTACCCGCATGAATTCTCGGGCGGTCAGCGCCAGCGCCTGTCGATCGCCCGCGCCATCATCACCCGGCCGAAGCTGGTGGTGGCCGACGAGCCGGTCTCGGCGCTGGACGTCTCGATCCGCGCCCAGATCCTCGACCTTTTCGCCGAGCTCAACCAGAAGCTCGGCATCGCCTATCTCTTAATCACCCACGACCTGACGGTTGCCCGCGCAATGTCGGATGAAGTGCTGGTCATGCATGAAGGCAAGATCGTCGAGCGCGGCCGGACCAGCGATGTGCTCGACAATCCTCGCTCTGAATCGGCTCAGGCGCTGGTCGCGGCGGCGCCAGACCTTCACCGCGCGATCGCGCGGCGCATGCATGAACAGGGTTGAGCAGCCGGTTCCCGCAGCGCCGACAGCGAACGCCGGACGCCGCGAAGTGGCGGGGACCCGGCCGGGCAGCCGCGCTCAGCCCTCCGGCTTGACCAGATCGACCGGGCTGATATCGAGCAGGTCGAGCGTGCGGCGCAGAAGCTTGACCTCGCTCTCGGCGAGCTTAGCGTCGGCCTTGGCTATCTCGGCCATGTGGCGCGCAAGCAGCTTGCGCCGCTCGACGTCGAGGTCGCGGAACAGCGCGATCGCCTGCGAGCCGTTGGTCTCGTAGCCGTAGTCGTTGAGATATTCGATGACGCTGTCGATCGAGGATTCCTGAATACCGAAGGCTTCCTTGCAGATGCGCCGGAAGGCTGCCATTTCGCTCTCGGAGACCGAGCCGTCGGCCAGGATCATGCGGAACAGCATCAAAAGCTCCGCCGACAGCACCGGATCGTCCGCCACCTTGCGCACGCCCGGGTCGCCGTCGAAGATCGAGCGTATCTGATCGAGCAGCGCCATCGCCATCAGCCTCCCCTTTGCGATTCCGCCTGATTGTTAGCGTGGAATCGGTCTTGCGCAAACTGGGCAAGCGTGATGGAAGCTGCGGCTCCCTCCTCGCCTCGCCCCCCAGCCCGATGATCGACCTTACCCTGCAGTCCGTCTTCATACTGATCGCCGCCGCTTTCGCCGCGGGCTTTGTCGATTCGATCGCTGGCGGCGGCGGCTTGATCACGATTCCGGCGCTGCTTCTCGCGGGCTTCTCACCGGTCGCGGCACTCGGCACCAATAAGCTGCAGGGCATGTTCGGCTCCGGCTCGGCCACCATCCATTATGCCGCGAACGGTCAGGTCGATCTGCGTCGCCAGTTCCCCTCCGCGCTGCTGGCGCTCGTCGGCGGCGCCATCGGCGCCCTGCTGGCGACGGTCGTGCCCGGCGACTTCCTGCGTGCTCTGTTGCCGGTCCTGCTGATCGCCATTGCTCTCTATTTTGCGTTCAAGCCCAACATGGGCGATGTCGATCGTGCCGAGCGCCTGTCTCCGTTTCTGTTCGGCCTGACGATCGTACCGGCGATTGGCTTCTATGACGGCCTGTTCGGCCCGGGGACGGGTTCGTTTCTCATGTTGGCCTTCGTCGCGCTCGCCGGTTACGGCGTGCTCAAGGCGACGGCACACACCAAGCTGCTCAACTTCGCCTCCAACATTGGCGGCTTCGTCGTCTTCGCCGCTGTCGGCGTCGTTTACTGGAAGATCGGTCTGATGATGGGCGTGGCGCAGTTTCTCGGCGCACGCGTCGGCGCCAGCCTCGCCATCAGGATCGGCGCCAAACTGATCAAGCCGCTGCTGGTGATCGTTTGCGTGGCGCTGGCGATCAAGCTGCTTGCCGACCCGGCCAATCCCCTACGCCAGCTAATTGGTGTGTGACGGTCCTGCTGGTAGAATTCGAGTGTTGCGAATCATGTTGGAGGGACCAGACATGAATCTCAGTGCGCCCACCCAGATCGTGTTCATTGTTTCGTTGGTCATCGCCATCATCGGCCTTCTCGCCGCTCTTGGCCTTCTTGCGTTCATTCCTCTCGCGGCGGTTTGGATCATGCTCATCGCCTATATCGTGCTTGCCGCCGGCTGCCTGATGCGCGGTGCATAAAGGCTGGCAGATCTTCAGCAACTCGAAGCGCCCGGCTCTGCCCGGGCGCTTTTGATTCGAGGGCAAGGTCTGGTAGGCTTGAGCCATGTCCGACGAGACAGAGCGCCATCGGCAGGACAATCGCTCTTCCGCCCTCCATTTCGAGATGGTCCGGCGTAAGCCCACCGCCTTGCTAGCGGGCATTGTCACCGATATCTGCGGCTATCGGGAGATATGGCCCGGCCATTTCCGCATCGTCGAATATGCCTCGCTCACCGTGCCGTTGGTGATCAGTTTTGCCGAGGCCTTCGCCATCGGACTCGGCCGCGATCCCGGCGACAATGACCGTTTCGCCAGCTTCGCTGCCGGCCTTTATGCCGGTCCTGTCGTGATCGAATCCTTCGGCGGCGCCTGCTGCGTCCAGGTCAATTTCACCCCGCTCGGCGCCAGGCAATTCTTCGGCCTGCCGATGAGCGAGCTCAAGGACCGCATGGTCGGCCTCGACGATGCGCTGGGCTTCGAAGGCATCGCCTTGCGCGAACGGCTGGGCGAGGCGCAGGACTGGGACGCACGCTTTGCGATTGCCGAGGGGTTCGTGACCAGCCGGCTTGCCGAGGCGAACCCGCTTTCGCCCGAAGTCGCCTGGGCCTACAGGAAGGTTATAGCGTCGGGCGGCCGCAACCGCATTTCGGCGCTCGCCGAAGAGATCGGCTGGAGCCGCAAGCATCTGGCGGCCAAATTCTCCGACGCGATCGGCATAGGCCCGAAGACATTGTCGCGCATCGTGCGCTTCAACCACGCGCTCTCGCTGTCGAAGCGGCAGGAAGACGACTGGGCCGGCATCGCCGCCGATTGCGGCTATGCCGACCAGGCGCACCTGGTGCGCGAATTCCGCCAGTTCGCCGGCGAAACGCCAACCGCGCTCGCCGCGCTGGCTTAGGCCGCCGGGGGCAGGTAACACTTCTTCAAGACGCGGAAACCGCCCCAAGCGAGACTGGCTCTCATCAACCGACACAAGGGAGATTGTCATGTCCGCGGCAAACGAAGCACCCCGTATCTATCCTGCCCTGCGCTACAGGAACGCGGCCAAGATCATCGACTGGCTATGCGACGCCTTCGGTTTCGAAGTGCGCGCCCGCTATGGCGAGGGCGACCTCGTCCATCACGCCGAGCTGACCTTCGGGTCCTCGATGATCATGCTCGGCACGGCCCGCGACGACGACTACGGCAAGATGGTCGGCGAGCCGGGCGGTAGTGGCGGCAAGTCGATCTACATTGCCGTCGATGACGCCGACGCCGCCTATGCCAAAGCCAAGAAGGGCCGGCGCCAAGATCATTCAGGAACTGGTCGACCGCGACTATGGCAGCCGCGAGTTCATCTGCCTCGACCCGGAAGGCAATGTCTGGTCCTTCGGCACCTATTGGCCGAAGGCCGGGGAGACGGGGTAGGACGTCTCGCTGACGTTGGGGATTGGCGACAGCGCCTGAACTTCGTCATCCACGGGCGGAGCAGGAGCGAAGCTCCGTCGCGGAGACCCGAGGATCCATTCCGTGACCTCGATCGAAGGGCGCAGCAGAGCAGAATTCTGCACGGCTGCAACGCCTCGACGTCACGGAATGGATTCTATGGTCTGCACGCGTCGCTTCGCTCCTTGCTCCGCCATAGAATGACGACCGCTTAGATGGCTCGGATAACCGCCAAGACGCTCTATGCTCGGGGCACATGCGGCCAGCCCGGCTTCCGTGCAGCGGAACAGACCTATCGCGCCAACGCAAAAATCGCATCACAGTCGAGATGCGCTTCCAGCTCGGCCGCGACCTCGTCCAGCGCCTTTTCGACCTCGGCGCGGTAGTCGACGCCGCCGCTTCTGACGCCAAGGCTCTCGAGATAAGCGGCGCGGAAGGCATTCGCCGAAAACAGCCCGTGCAGATAGGTGCCGATCACCTTGCCGTCGGCGGAGATGGCACCGTCCTCGACGCCGTTGATGATCGCCGACGGCCGCGCCGTGTCCGGACCGGTGGTGCGGCCGAGATGGATTTCGTAGCCTTCGAGCGGCAGGCCGAACTGCACCGAATGGGCGCTTGAATTGCGCACCGTCTTTTCCGGTTCCATCACCGTTTCGATGTCGAGCAGGCCAAGGCCTTCAGTCTCGGTGACGATGCCCTCGATACCGTCTGGATCGCGCACCATGCGGCCGAGCATCTGATAGCCGCCACAGATGCCGACGACATGGCCACCGCGCTTGCAATGGGCGACGAGGTCGCGATCCCAGCCATTCTCGCGGAATTTCAGAAGGTCGCCGATCGTCGACTTCGAGCCGGGTATGACCACTAGGCCGGCGTCCTCCGGCAGCTTCTTGCCCGGCGGCACGAACACCACCTCGACCTGCGGCTCGGCCTTGAGCGGATCGAGATCGTCGAAATTGGCGATGCGCGCCAGCATCGGCACCGCCACCTTCAGCGCCCGCTTCTCGCCGGAAGCGAGGCGCTCGAGCACGACTGAATCTTCTGAAGGCAGGCGCGCGGCAGCCTTCAGCCATGGCACGACACCGAAGCACGGCCAGCCGGTGAATTTCTCGATCGCGCTTATGCCATCGTCGAACAGCGAGACATCGCCGCGGAACTTGTTGATGAGGTAGCCGGCAATCATGCGCCGGTCTTCCTCCGGCAGGATCAGATGCGTGCCGGCGACGGAGGCGATGACGCCGCCACGATCGATGTCGCCGACCAGAACCACCGGCACGTTGGCGCGCGTCGCAAAGCCCATATTGGCGATGTCGCGGCTCCTCAGATTGATCTCGGCCGGCGAGCCGGCGCCTTCGACGATGACCAGATCGGCGCCCTCGCCGACCTTCGCCCAGGAATCGAGCACCGCGTCCATCAGCCGTGCCTTCATCGCCTGATAGTCGTGCGCCCGCGCCTCGCCGAACACCTTGCCCTGCACCACCACTTGCGAGCCGATGTCGCTCTGCGGCTTGAGCAGCACCGGGTTCATGTGCACGGTCGGCCGGACCCCGCAGGCCAGCGCCTGCAGCCATTGCCCGCGGCCGATCTCGCCGCCGGCATTGCTGTCGCCGGGGATATCGGCGACGGCGGCGTTGTTCGACATATTCTGCGGCTTGAACGGCCTGACCTTCAGGCCCCGCTTTTGGGCGGCACGACAGAGCCCCGCCACCAGCACAGTCTTTCCAACATCGGAGCCGGTGCCTTGCAGCATGATCGCTTTTGCCATCAGTTGCTGCCCTCCGAGCCGATCGTCGATTTCTGCGCCAGCGGTCCGCCACGCCAGATATAGAGCGCCATGAGCGGTTCCTTGCCCGTGCGCATGGCGTGGCTGACGTTGGACGCGTGGTGAATGACCTCGCCGCCCGCACGAACGTGGAAATCCCCCTCGCCCATGCGCCATTCGGTGCCGTCGGTCAGCGGAATATAGATCTCGTCGGCGATGTGGTGATGGTCGGGATAGACGATGCCGGGCCCCAGGATCAGCAGGCCGGCCGCGACCTCATCATTGACGAAGTGCCCGCGCGTGCCGAACACCTCCAGCCAACCGTAACTGTCGATGAAGGCCTGGCCGAAATCGGCGGCCGTATAGGTCTGCCCCCAGCGCAACTCGTCTCGATGATCGGCAACGAACCGCGCCAACGGCTTGCTGTGAGGCTGCGCAAGCTCGGCGATGCGATCGAGATGGCGAAGACAACCGAGCGCGCGCGGTTCGAGCCGGCGCGAGGGCATGTCCCAGCCGATGCGGGCGACGGCGTCCGCGACCAGATCGCTGCCGACACCGGCGAGATAGAAGTGGAACCGCTCCAGCAACTGGTCGAAAATTGTCGGCACGCAAGGCTCCGTTGATCAATCCATGCACAGCCGGTCCGCGGAAGGCTGGGTTGCGCGGCGGCATCATTGGTCTAGATTGATCGCTGCGCAAAGCCAAAAACGACAGGCCACAAGGTCTGAAACGACAGGGAGCACGCCATGGACGCGGCAGTCGATGCGGGCACTGGCCAATTCGAACTCACCGAGGAACAGCGCGCCATAAAGGAGATGGCTGAGGCCTTCGCGGCCGACCGCGTCGCGCCGAACGCGCTCGATTGGGACCGGGCGAAGCACTTTCCCGCCGATGTGATCCGCGAGACCGGGCCGCTCGGCCTCGGCGGCATCTATATCAAGGACGATGTCGGCGGCTCGGCGCTCGGCCGCCTCGATGCGGTGCTGATCTTCGAGGCGCTTGCCCGCGCCGATCCGGCCTTCTCGTCCTTCATCTCGATCCACAACATGGCGGCCTCGATGATCGACCGCTTCGGCAGCGACGAGCAGCGCCAACGCTTCCTGCCGAAGCTGACCTCGATGGAATGGCTGGCGAGTTATTGCCTGACCGAACCCGGCTCCGGCTCGGATGCCGCCGCGCTGAAGACGCGGGCGGTGAAGACCGGCGGCGACTATGTGCTCAATGGCGCCAAGCAGTTCATTTCCGGAGCCGGCGACAGCGACCTCTATGTCGTGATGGCGCGAACAGGCGGCGACGGGCCGAAAGGCATCTCGACCTTCGTCGTGCCCAAGGATGCGCCGGGCCTCACCTTCGGCGCCAACGAGCACAAGATGGGCTGGCACATGCAGTCGACCCGCCAGGTCATCTTCGAGGATTGCAAGGTGCCTGCCGAGAACCTGCTTGCCGCCGAAGGCGCCGGCTTCGGCATCGCCATGGCCGGGCTCGACGGCGGCCGGCTCAACATCGCCGCCTGCTCGCTGGGCGGCGCGCAGTCGGCGCTCGACAAGACGCTTGCCTACACCGCCGAGCGCAACGCGTTCGGCTCCAAGATCAACCAGTTCCAGGCATTGCAGTTCAGGTTGGCCGATATGGAGACCGAGCTGCAGGCGGCGCGCATCTTCCTCTACGCCGCCGCCTCGAAGCTCGACCGCAAGGCGCCGGATGCCGGCAAATGGTCGGCGATGGCCAAGCGCTTCGTCACCGATATAGGCTTCGACGTCGCCAATGAGGCGCTGCAGCTGCATGGCGGCTACGGCTATCTGCATGACTACGGCATCGAGAAGCTGGTGCGCGACCTGCGCGTCCACCAGATCCTCGAAGGCACCAACGAGATCATGCGGGTCATCATCGCGCGCGCGCTGATAGGCCGCTGAAGGCGAAGATTCCGGAGAAACAACGATGACCACTATTGCCTTCATCGGCCTCGGCAATATGGGCAACCCTATGGCTGCCAACCTCGTAAAGGCGGGGCACATTGTTAACGGCTTCGATCTAGTTCCGGAGAACCTCACCGTCGCGAAAGAGCATGGCGTCACCGTCATGGCCAACGCCATCGCCGCGGTGAAGGACGCCGATGTGGTGATCACCATGCTGCCTGCCGGCAAGCATGTGCTGTCGGTTTACGAGGACATCGCGCCCAAGGCGAAGAAAGGCGCGTTGCTCATCGATTCCTCGACCATCGATGTCGAATCAGCGCGCAAGGCGCATGCGATTGCCGCCAGGCATGACCTGCCCTCGATCGACGCCCCGGTCTCTGGCGGCACCGGTGGCGCCGCCGCAGGCACGCTGACCTTCATGGCCGGCGGTTCCGACGCGGCTTTCGCCGCCGCCGAGCCGATCCTGAAGCCGATGGCCGGCCGCATCGTCCATTGCGGCGGCGACGGCGCCGGCCAGGCCGCCAAGATCTGCAACAACATGATCCTCGGCATCTCGATGGTCGGCGTCGCCGAAGCCTTCGTGCTTGCCGAAAAGCTCGGCCTCTCGCATCAGGCGCTGTTCGACGTCGCCTCCACCTCTTCCGGCCAGTGCTGGTCGCTCACCACCTACTGCCCGGTGCCCGGTCCTGTTCCGGCATCTCCTGCAAACCGCGACTACAAGCCAGGCTTTGCCGCAGCGCTGATGCTGAAGGACCTGAAACTGTCGCAGGAAGCCGCGCAAAGTGCCGGCGCGGTGACGCCTCTGGGCGCCGAGGCGACGCAGCTCTACGCGCTGTTCAACGCGCAAGGGAATGCCGGAGTCGATTTTTCCGGCATTATTAATTTCCTGCGCGGCGATAAAATCTAAACCACTGCTTTCAAAGGCTTATCAGCGGATTTTTTCGACGCAAAGCCGGCAAATTTAGATTTGCTTAAGCTCTCGATAACGCACCGGTAACGATGTGCCTTTAAAACGGACTGCGAGGCGGACATCGCAACCGCCCGGCGCTCCGGATCAGGTCTCGCGTACCGGAGCCCGTAAGTTTCGCAAGTCTCTCGTAGCGAAGCGCCATGCGTATCTGGCAAAAGCCGCGTTCCCGTTGGGGCGCGGTTTTTGCGTTTATGCAATGCCCCTTCACCTCGTCATTCCAGGGCGCAGCAGGAGCGAAGCTCCGTCGCGGAGACCCTGGAATCCATGCCGTGACTTCGAAGCGGTGCAATGGCGCAGAACTCTGCAGCGCTGCACCCCTCGGTCGAGGTCACGGCATGGATCCTGGGGTCTGCGCTCGTCGCTACGCTCCTTGCTCCGCCCCAGGATGACGACGAGACGACCCGCTTCGTTCAACGCTTCCGCAGATCCGCATCGGCAAGGTCGAGCGCCTTGGCGATGCGCTCGCAAGCCATGTCGATCGTGTCGCGCGTCCAGATGAGCGGCGGCGACAAAATCATCGTGTCGCCGGTGGCGCGCAGCATCATGCCTTGCGCAATCGCATGATCGCGGACGACCACGGCGGCGCTGCCCGACGGCAGGTAGCGTTCCTTGGTCGCCTTGTCCTTGACGATCTCGATCGCCCCCATCAGGCCGATCGAGCGCACTTCGCCGACCAGCCTGTGGCCGGCGATGCGCTCCTGCAGCGCCTGCGCGAAATAGGGACCGGTGTCGGTCCTGACCCGGTCGACCAGGCCTTCCCGCTCGATGATCTCGAGGTTCTTCAGCGCCACCGCGCAGGCCACCGGATGACCGGAATAGGTGTAGCCGTGATAGAACTCGCCGCCCTTCTCGACCAGCGTCTTGCTGATGCGGTCGCCGACCAGCAGCGCCGACAGCGGCTGGTAGCCGGAGGTGAGCGCCTTCGCCGTGGTGATGGTGTCGGGTTCCACATCGAAGGTCTGCGCCGCGAACCATTCGCCGGTGCGGCCATAGCCGGTGATCACTTCGTCGAGCATCAACAGCACGTCGTATTTGCGGCAGATGCGCTGCACTTCCGGCCAGTAGCTCATCGGCGGGATTTTCACCCCGCCCGCACCCATCACCGGCTCGCCGATGAAGGCGGCAACCTTGTCGGCGCCGGCTTCGAGGATGGCGTCCTCCACCGCCTTGGCCGCGCGTATGCCGAAATCATGGTCGCTTTCGCCGGGCAGCGCGAGCTCATAGGCATAGGGCATCATCACATGGACGATGTTGGGCACCGCGCCGCCGAGCTGCTTGTGCATCGGCTCCATGCCGCCGAGCGAGGTGCCGGCGATGGTCGAGCCGTGGTAGGCCATCTTGCGCGAGATGATGCGGTTCTTCTCCGGCTTGCCTTCCAACGCCCAATAGTGGCGCACGAGCCGAAGCGCCGTGTCGTTCGCCTCCGAGCCGGACGAGCCGTAAAAGACCTGGCTGACATCCTTGGGCGCCAGCTCCGCCAGCTTCTTCGACAAAAGCACTGGCGTCGGCGTCGAGCATTTGAAGAAGGAATTGTAGTAAGGCAGTTCCTTCATCTGCGCATAAGCGGCGTCGGCCAGCTCGTCACGGCCATAGCCGATATTGACGCACCAAAGGCCCGCCATGCCGTCGAGGATCTTCGTTCCTTCGGAATCGTAGATGAACGGACCGTCGGCGCGGGTGATGATGCGCGAGCCGATCTCGCGCAGTTCCTTGTGGTCGGTGAAGGGATGAAGGTGATGCGCGGCATCGATTTGCTGAAGCTGCTTCAGCGAATAGTTCTGATAGGTCATGGATTTGATCTTTCCTCTGGAACCAATCCGGCAGAAGCCGGGGCGGATTCGTCAGAGGAAACGGGGCGGCGAGTAGCCGATGCGGGCGCACAGCCGCAACAGTTCGGCACGTAGCGTGCGCGGTGACGGCGTCACCGCGACCCCGAAGGCGCCTGATGTGCTGATACGGACCATGGCGGCACATTAAGCCGCCCATGGCCATAAATTCAAGCTGCGCCGCGTTTTCAGTCGAGCATCGGATTGTCCGAAAACCGGCTTCCACTTTTCGGTCCGATGCTCAGCGCGCGCTGTAGAAAGACATAGCGCATCGCCGTCTGTGCCGCTTGCGGCCGGCGGTCGCCGCGCCCGCCGTGACCGCCTTCGGTTTCTTCGAAGAACAGCGTCCTGCCGTGACCGGCTTCCTGCAGCCGCGCCGCCATCTTGCGCGCGTGGCCGGGGTGGACGCGGTCGTCGGCGGTCGACGTCATCAGCAGCACCGGCGGATAGCCGGTGCCCGGGGCGACATGCTGATAGGGCGAATAGGCGCCGAGCCAGGCTGCCTCCTCCGACTTCGAGGGATCACCATACTCGGCGATCCATGACGCGCCCGGCGGTAGTTCGGTGTAACGCAGCATGTCGAGCAGCGGCACATCGATGATGACGGCGCCGAACAGCTCCGGCCGCTGCGTCAGCGACACGCCGGTAAGCAGGCCGCCATTCGAGCCGCCCTGGATGCCGAGTTGCGCCGCCGTGGTGATGCCGCGCCTGACCACATCCTCGGCCACCGCCGCGAAATCGTCGAAGGCGTTCTGGCGCTTGGCCTTGAGAGCGGCCTGATGCCAGGCCGGGCCGAATTCGCCGCCGCCGCGGATATTGGCCTGCACATAGGCGTTGCCCTTGTCCAGCCAGAGCCTGCCGCGGATGCCGGCATAGCTTGGCAGGAGCGGCACTTCGAAGCCGCCATAGCCATAGAGCAGCGCCGGCGCCGGCCCTGTCTGGTCGCGGCGCCGCACGACGAAATACGGGATCATCGTGCCGTCCTTCGAGCGCGCCTCGAACTGCTCCGAAACATAAGGCGAGGCATCGAACCGCGCCGGCTGCGCCTTCACGGTCGTCAGCGTCTCGCCATCGTCGTCCGACCAGATAATCGAGCTCGGCGTCAGGAAATCGGTGAAGGAAAAGGAGACGCTTGCGCCGAAATGCTCGGCATGGCTGATGCCGACATTGCCGTTATCGGGCAGGCCGACCGGTTTCAGCGACCAGCCCTTGTCGGTGCGATCGCAAACGACGACCTTGCCGCGCACATTGTCCATCAGGTTGATGAACAGGCGGTCCTCTGTCCTCGCGAGGCCGGCGATGGAAACGCGATGCTCCGGTTTGAGCAGCGTCTCGATCGGTTCGAACGTACCGGTTTCGATCCAGCGGTCGAAATCCACGGAATAGAGCCCGTCGGGCAGGCAGCGTGTGCCGTCCGGCGCCGTCCACGGGCTGCGCACGCCGAAAACGAGCTGTCCCTTGAAGATCGCCGTGTCGGTGGCGTCATCGGGCAGCGGGATGCGTCGGTTCTCGCCCGAAGCCAGCCGCAGAAAACTGTGCGAGGTGAAGAAGTCGATCGTTTTGCCAAGCAGCACATGCTTCTTGTCGCCGTCGAACTCCACGCCGCCGCCGACCGCAAGATGATGCTTCTCGCCTTCGAAGATCGGCGTTGCGTCCTCCAGCTTCGTCCCGCGCCGCCAGAGCTTGATCACACGCGGATAGCCTGACTGCGTTTTGTCGTCCTCCTCGAAAGCCGCCGAGACGATCACCGTGTCCTTGTCCAGCCAGGAAAAACCCGACTTCGAGGCGGGCGCCCGAAAACCGTCCTCGACGAAGGATTTCGTCGCGATGTCGAACTCGCGCATCTCGCTGGCGTCGCCGCCGTCGGGCGACATGGAGAGCAGGCAGAGGTCGAAATCGGGATAGAGCCGGCTCGCCCCGCCGAACACCCATTTCACGCCTTCCTTGGCCGAGAGCTGGTCGAAGTCGATGATCGTCTCCCACTCCGGCTTGGCGGTCTTGTAGGAGGCGACAGGCGCGCGGCGCCACAGCCCAAGCGCATTGGTCTTATCCTGCCAGAAATTGTAGACATGGCCGGCGAGCGCCGCACCGACCGGGATATTGTCCTCGGCGGTCATCAGGTCGAGCGCGGTTTCGAACGCGCCCTGATAGGAAGGGTCGCCCTGCAATTCGGCGACCGTCACCGCATTCTGGCGATGAACCCAGTCGAGCGCCTCCTTGCTATTGCGGTCCTCCAGCCAGAGGAAGGGATCCTCGGCCGCCAGTTCGGGCTGGGTTTTGGTCATTGTGCTGGTCATGCGGGTCTCCGGCGTCTGGGGCTTTGCCTACATCGCGTTCGTCGCGCCAACATTCAAGAGCAGCGTCGCCCCGAACCTGGGTCAGCAGACCGGGGCGACGGCTGCCGTTCCGTCATGTCGCTTCCCTCGCCCTAGTGGTCGCCGCCTCCTCACCGGCAGCATTGCCGCCGGTCCATTATGCCGGCCACTTTCGCATCCTCACGAGGCTTCTCATGACCGCCGCCCTTCATCCCGCCGAACCGGCATTGGCAACAGATCGCGCCCGCCGCGGCGGCCGTGCGGGGAAGCGCGCTGGCGGATCGGCGGCCTTCGAGCAGCCGCCCTTTCGGCAGCTGAAGAATCCGCTGACGCCGACCAAGCTGGTCTCCGACGACGAGCTGGAATCGATCCACCTCGCCTCGCTGCGCGTTTTGAGGGAAATCGGCGTCGATGTGCTGCATGAGGAAGCGCGCCGCATCATGAAGGCGCATGGCGCCGACGTCAGCGAAGGCAGCGAGCGCGTCCGCTTCGACAGCGACATGATCCTGGAGCTGATTGCGCACTGCCCGCCGGAATTCACGTTGCATGCCCGCAATCCGGCACACAATCTGCGTTTCGGCGGCAACAATGTCATCCTGTCGATGATGGCTTCGGCGCCCAATTGCTCCGACCTCGATCGCGGCCGGCGGCCAGGCAACCAGGCCGACTACCGCAACTTCCTACGCCTGGCGCAGATGCACAACATCCTGCAGTGCACCGGCGGCTATCCGGTCGAGCCGATCGACATCCATCCTTCGGTCCGGCACCTCGAATGCATCCGCGACCTCGCCATGCTGACCGACAAAGTCTTCCACATCTATTCGCTCGGCAAGGAGCGCAATGTCGACGGCATCGAGATCGCCCGCATCGCCCGCGGCATCAGCCGAGAGCAGCTGATGGAAGAGCCCTCGGTCTTCACCATCATCAACACCAATTCGCCGCTCAAGCTCGACGTGCCGATGATGGAAGGCATCGTCCAGATGGCCAGCATGGGCCAGGCGGTGATCGTCACGCCGTTCACGTTGTCGGGCGCCATGGCGCCCGTCACCATCGCCGGAGCGCTGGTGCAGCAGAACGCCGAGGCGCTCTCCGGCATCGCGTTCGCGCAGATGGTGAGGAAGGGCGCGCCGGTCGGCTATGGCGGCTTCACCTCGAATGTCGACATGAAGTCCGGCGCGCCGGCCTTCGGCACGCCGGAATACATGAAGGCTCAGCTCGTCGGCGGTCAGCTCGCCCGCCGTTACAGCATCCCCTATCGCACCTCGAACACCTGCGCGGCCAACACGGTCGACGCGCAGGCCGCCTATGAAAGCGTCTTCTCGTTGTGGGGCGCTATCCAGGGCGGCGGCAACCTGATGATGCATGGCGCCGGCTGGCTGGAAGGCGGCCTGCGCTGCTCCTACGAAAAGACCATTCTCGACATCGATCTTCTGCAGATGGTGGCGGAATTCCTCACCCCGCTCGATCTCTCCGAGGATGCTCTCGGCTTCGACGCCATCCAGTCGGTCGGACCGGGCGGTCATTTCTTCGGCACCCAGCACACGCAGGAGCGCTACAAGACCGCCTTTTATTCGCCGATCGTGTCCGACTGGCGTAATTTCGAAACCTGGACCGAGGCCGGCTCGCCGACGGCGCTGGAGCGCACCAACAAGGTCTGGAAGGAGCGCCTTGCTTCCTACGAGGAGCCCTATATGGACCCTGCCATTCGCGAAGAGCTCAACGATTTCGTCGATAAGCGCCGCGCCGAAGGCGGCGCGCCGACCGACTTCTGATCCATCTGGGTTGAGGATGAACGGTCGACCCCCACTCCGTCGAGCTTCGCTCGACACCTCTCCCCGATCGACGGGGGAGAGGAAAGGCGCGAGGCGATTCCAGCCGGCGCCCTTCCTCTCGGTGCCGCACTTCCTCTCCCTCCGGAGGGGGGAGAGGTGGCGCCGCGAAGCGGCGACGGAGTGGGGGAAGGCGCTGCTCAAACGCGAAGCCGCCGCAAAGCGGGCGCGACCCAGCGAGCAGGAAATCAAGCGGATTTGGTGCACGATCGACCCCCACTCCGTCGAGCTTCGCTCGACACCTCTCCCCGATCGACGGGGGAGAGGAAAGGCGCGAGGCGATTCCAGCCGGCGCCCTTCCTCTCGGTGGCACCCTTCCTCTCCCTCCGGAGGGGGGACAGGTGGCGCCGCGAAGCGGCGACGGAGTGGGGAAGGCGCTGCTCAAACGCGAAGCCGCCGCAAACAAGGTACCACCCAGCGAGCAAGAGACCTCCGTCAGACAGGCAATCAGGCCGAAGCACTGCTTTGGCTTGAGCTGAAGGCGCGCAAGCTCGGCGGCTACCGGTTCACGCGTCAATTTTCCATCGGCCCCTATTTCGCGGACTTCGCTTGCCGCGAAAAATGGCTGGTCGTTGAGGTCGATGGGTCCCAACACGCCGACAGTTCCTATGACCGCCGCCGCGACGACTTCATGCGCGCGCAAGGTTATTCGATCCTGCGCCTTTGGAACCATGACGGCCTGAAACATCGCGCTTCCGTCTGCGAAACCATCCTTGCCGCGCTTGACGGCAGGATGGCGGAAAACATCGTCGCCCCCGATCTGCGCTTTGTCTTCACGCCTCAATCACTCGATTCAGTATCTTCAAAAACGGACCTATCTTCATGAGATCCCACGTAAAAGCGGTTGTTATCGGCGGCGGTGTCGTCGGCTGCTCGGTGCTCTACCACCTCGCCAAGGCCGGCTGGACCGACATCATGCTGATCGAGCGCTCGGAGCTGACCTCCGGCTCGTCCTGGCATGCGGCGGGCGGCTTCCATACGCTCAACGGCGACCCCAACGTCGCCAAGCTGCAGGCCTATACCGTCCAGCTCTACAAGGAGATCGAGGAGCTCTCCGGCCAGTCCTGCTCGCTGCATCTCACCGGCGGCGTCATGATGGCCGATACGCCGGAGCGCATGGACTTCCTGCGCCTTGCCCACGCCAAGGGTCGCTATCTCGGCATGGACACCGAACTGATCACGCCTTCGGAAGCAAAGGCGATGTTCCCGCTGATGGACGAGAAGAATTTCGTCGGCGCCATGTGGGACCCGGTCGAAGGCCATCTCGATCCGTCCGGTACGACGCATGCCTATGCCAAGGCCGCGCGAAAACTCGGCGCCGAGATCGTGCTGCGCAACCGCGTCATCGAGCTGACGCAGGAGGTCGACGGCACCTGGAACGTCGTTACCGAGCAGGGCACGGTGAAGGCCGAGCATGTCGTCAACTGCGGCGGACTGTGGGCGCGCGAGATCGGCCGCATGGTCGGCGTTGAGCTGCCAGTGCTGGCGATGGAGCACATGTACCTGCTCACCGAGCCGATGCCGGAGGTCGAGGAATTCAACAAGTCGACCGGCCGCGAGATGATCGGCGTGCTCGATTTCAAGGGCGAGATCTACACCCGCCAGGAGCGCAACGGCATCCTGCTCGGCACCTATGAGAAGGCCTGCAAGCCGTGGTCGCCGGTGAACACGCCGTGGGATTTCGGCCATGAGTTGCTGCAGCCCGACATCGACCGCATCGCGCCGTCGCTGGAGATCGGCTTCAAGCATTTCCCCGGCATCGAGAAGGCCGGCATCAAGCAGATCATCAACGGCCCCTTCACCTTCGCGCTCGACGGCAACCCGCTGGTCGGTCCGGTACAGGGCCTGACCAATTTCTGGTGCGCCTGCGCCGTCATGGCCGGCTTCAGCCAGGGCGGCGGCGTCGGCCTCGCGCTCTCCAACTGGATGGTGCATGGCGATCCGGGCTTCGACGTCTGGGGCATGGACGTCGCCCGCTTCGGCGAATGGGCGACGCTGCGCTACACCAACGCCAAGGTGCGCGAGAACTATTCGCGGCGTTTCTCGATCCGCTTCCCGAACGAGGAACTGCCTGCCGCCCGTCCGGCGCAGACGACGCCGCTCTACGACACCATGCTCGCCAACAACGCCGTCATGGGCGATTCATGGGGACTCGAAACCCCGCTCTGGTTTGCGCCGAAGGGCACCGAGCCAAAGGACATCGTCTCCTTCCACCGCTCCAACGATTTCGGTCCGATCGGCGAAGAAGTGCGCGCCACGCGCGAAAGGGTCGGCGTCACCGAAATCGCCAACTTCGCCAAATACGAGGTGTCGGGACCGGCGGCCGAGGATTTCCTCAACCGGCTGATGACCAACCGCATGCCGAAGGCCGGCCGCATCGTGCTGACCCCTATGGTCAACGAGTTCGGCAAGCTGATCGGCGACTTCACCATCGCCAAGACCGGCGAGGACCGCTTCATGATCTGGGGCTCGTCGGCCGCACAGAAATATCATATGCGCTGGTTCGAGAAGCACCTGCCGAAGGACGGTTCGGTACGCATCCACCGCTTCGACCAGACGCTGGTCGGGCTGTCCATCGCCGGACCGAAATCACGCGACCTGTTGCAGAGGCTTGTCGATGTCGACGTCTCGACCAAGGCCTTCCGCTTCATGGATTTCCGCGAGATGGCGGTCGGCGGCGCGCCCTGCATGGTCAACCGCATCACCTATACCGGCGACTTGGGCTACGAGATCTGGATGGCGCCCGCCTACCAGCGTCTGGTCTATCACGCGATCAAGGACGCCGGCGCCGAATTCGGCATCGTCGATTTCGGCATGCGCGCGCTCTTGTCGATGCGCCTGGAGAAGAACTTCCCGACCTGGTTCCGCGAACTGCGCCCGATCTACGGACCGTTCGAAGGTTCGATGGACCGCTTCATCAAGCTGGAGAAGAACGACTTCATCGGCCGTGAGGCGTCAGCCAAGGAGCAGGCGCAGGGGCCGAAGCTGCGCCGTGTCTCCTTCATCGTCGATGCGGCGGACGCCGACGTGATGGGCGACGAGCCGATCTGGGCGAAGGTCGGCAAGGACTACGGCACGGTGGAAAAGCCGCATGGTTATGGCGCGCCGCGTTTCGACGAGACGGGCAAGGAAGTGCGCGGCTCCAGGGCCGCCGAAGGCGCCTCCGCCGTGCGCGGCATCGTCGACGGCGAATGGCGCGTGGTCGGCTGGGTCACTTCGGGCGGCTATGCGCACTATGTTCAGAAATCGATGGCGCAAGGTTATGTGCCGGCCGCCCTTGCCGAGGACGAGAGCGCCGGTCTGTTCGAGATCGAGATCCTCGGCCACCGCCGCCCGGCCCGCATCAATATCGAGCCGCCTTTCGACCCGAGCGGCGAGAAGATGCGCGCCTAGAGCAACTCCAGGAGCGTGCGCGGTTTCACCCTGAATGTACCGCTTTCGGATCGCGCCGGTGGCCGGCTATATAGACAACCGGCCACCAACGCATCAGTGAGAAGACGACCCCTTTGCGGCAGCTAGAGAAATGGACCAACTGGCTCTGCGATGAACGGGTCGGCCCATTTAGCGCCCCGATCGCGTTTGCTCTTGCATACTGCCTTGTCCAGATCGCGATGATGACGCTCTCGTCCCACGTCGTGGGCACGGGCGTCGGCGTCGACGACGCCGAACAGTTGATGGCGATGCGCTTCCTGACGGCCGGCTATGGCAGCTCTCAGCCGCCTTTATACACCTGGCTCGGCATCCTCACCGCATCGCTGGTCGGCACCGACATCTTCGCGCTCAAGATCGTCAAATACGCCCTGCTGGCCGGTGGGTTGATCGCGTCCTTTGCAGCGGTGCGCCGCTTCGGCTACTCGAACCGCGCGGCCGCCGCGGCGATGTTCGGCCTGCTGCTTTTTCCTCAGATCGTGTGGGAGATGCAGCACGCCCTCACCCATTCGATCGCGGTTTTCTCCTTTTCGTCGCTGCTGCTTCTGGCGGTGGTCGAGTTGCAGAAACGGCGTTCGACGGCCGCCTATGTGCTGCTTGGCCTGGCGACGGCCGCGGCGACGCTGTCGAAATACAATGTGGTGATCTTTCTCGCCGCGCTGTTCCTTGCGGCGCTGTCGCTTCGCGAGACACGTGAGACGACCTTCGATCGCCGTTTCCTGATCAGCGTGGTTGTGGCGATCCTTGCCTGCCTGCCGACATTCTACTGGAGCCTCACGCATCTGGGAGACCTGCTGGCGCACGGCGGGAGCTTCGATGGCGTTGAGGGCGGCCGCGCGGCGAAAACGGCATCTCTCGGCATTCTTGGCCTTGGCAATGCGATACTCAACTTCGCCGGACTTCCGATCGCGGTCTTCGCCCTCGCCTTCTTTCTGGCACGCAAGGAATCCGCACCATCACCCGTGGCGGCATCGTGGCCCGAAAAGTTGGTCTGGCGGGCGATTGCCCTCGCCTTGTTGCTCACGCTCGTCGTGGTTCTTGTTAGCGGCGTGACGCAATTTCGCGATCGCTGGATGCTCCCTGTTTTTGTTCTGCTGCCTGTCGCCCTTGCCATGCGGCTCGACGCCATGGGAGACAGAGGCCGGAAGACGCAAGGCACGATCGTCTTCGTCGGCGCCGTTCTTGCCATTCTGGCGTTACCGGCAAGCTGGTACATGCATCTGAACGGCGGCGACAACCGCGGCCGTATCGTGCGGATGGACTATCGTTCGCTTTACGACCAGATCACCGCCGACGGACCGGTAGGCACAGTGGTCTCAAGCTGGTTCTGGGTCGGCAATCTGCGGCTGGTCGATCCGGATCTTGTCATACTCGACGACGAGATACCTGACTTCAGCCAGTCGATCCGCGAGCCGGCGGTGCTCGTCCTGGCTGATGACAGGGAGCCCGTCGGGGTCATCTTCGACAGGATCGCCAAGGCGGGCTACGTGATGGACACCATCCATCGGCGCATCGAGGTGCCACAGCTGCTCGGAGGCACGCCGCGAACCCGTCAGGTGACGATCACCAGGCTTCACAAGATCGCGGTGCAATAGGCGCAGGGGGACCGCATGGACAAATTTCGCTTCGGCCGCCACCGCAAGATCATGCCCTTCGAACCGGGCTCCGTCGAAGCGCTGCGCGAGGCTTCCCGCGAGAAGGCTGCCGCGCTCAACCAGCACGTCCTGGGCTATGGCGCACAGGCCGAAGCCGAATGGGCGGCCGCAGGCATTGCCGTTCCCGACCTGCCGGCGATGCGAAAATACCGGCTCGAACGCATCCGCGCCGAGCTCAGGCGTCGCGACTATGCCGGCGCCCTGCTCTACGACCCGGTCAACATCCGCTACGCGACCGATACGACCAACATGCAGCTTTGGGTCGCGCACAACCCGACCCGCCACTGTTTCGTCGCCACCGAAGGCCCGGTGGTGCTGTTCGACTATTTCTCCTGTGAGCACTTGTCGGATCACGCCGGGGTCGTCGACGAGGTGCGACCGGCTGTGTCGTGGATGTATCTTTATAGCGGCGAGCTGACCGACAAGAAGGTTCGCCGCTGGGGAGCCGGCATCGCCGAACTCCTTGCCGAGCACGGCGGCGGCAATCGCCGCATCGCCGTCGACCACATCAACCCGGAAGGCGTCGACGAGCTTGCCCGCCGCGGCATCACGGTCGGCAACGGGGAGGCTGTGATGGAGAACGCGCGCCTGATCAAGTCGCCCGACGAAATCTTTGCCATGCGCCGCGCGGTCGTCGCCTGCGAGGCGGCAATGGGCGAGATGGAAGCGGCGCTGAGGCCGGGCATTTCCGAGAACGAATTGTGGGCGGAGCTCCATCGCGGCAACATCGCGCGCGGCGGTGAATGGATCGAGACCCGGCTGCTGTCGTCCGGCCCGCGCACCAATCCCTGGTTCCAGGAATGCTCGTCGCGCGTGATCGAGGACGGTGACCTCGTCGCCTTCGACACCGACCTCATCGGCCCCTATGGATTTTGCGCCGATCTTTCGCGCACATGGCTCTGTGGCGACGGCAGGCCATCGAACGAGCAGCGCGACCTGTTCCGCATCGCCGCCGACCAGATCGCGCACAACACCAGCCTATTGCGGCCGGGCATCTCGTTTCGCGATCTCGTCGAGCGTTCTGCGGTGCCACCCGGAGACTGCTTCCCGACGCGCTACGGCGTGCTCTACCACGGCGTCGGCCTGGCGGACGAATATCCAACCTTGCCGCATGCCGTTGACTGGACGGACGACACGCCTGACGGCGTGCTCGAGCCCGGCATGGCGCTTTGCGTGGAAAGCTACATCGGCAGGATGGGTGGACGCGAGGGCGTGAAGATCGAGGAGCAGATCCTGATCACCGAGACCGGCAATGAAAAGCTCTCAGCCTATCCGCTCGACGAAAGGCTGCTTGGCGACTGACCCTTCCAGGCCAAGCCCGGCGATGGCTTCGCGCATGGATGCGACGACATTGGCCGGCGTAGTCCTCGCGGTGATGAACGGAAGGCCCTTGCGCCTTGCCGTCCAACCGACGACCTTGACATGCTTCGCCGCCGGCTCGAAACGCTGGGCCAACGCCCAGCTCTGGCAGTCGATGGCGGCGACGTCGGCCCTGCCCTCGGCGATGGCGACGATCGACGACCGGTGGCCGCCGCTTTCGCTGCGCGAGGCGAAGATGTCTGGAGTTTCGCCGATCGCCTCCAGGTCGCGCGTCAGCCCCAGCAGCCCGGACATGGAATCCGGATTGTTGAAGATGAAGCGCTTGCCGCGGACGAGATCGAGCGGGATGACGGCCTTGCCATCCTCGGGCGAGGTAACCGACGGCCCGCCATCGGCCAGCATCACCAGCGCGCTGGAATAGAGCTCGCCCTGCCCGCCTTCGAACTCGTCATAGCTTGGCTGGGCAATCACCTGCACATGCGCGGCCAGGCCGAGTCCCATCGGTCCCCAGCAGGTTTGCCCGAAGAGCAGCGCAGGGCTCAGCCAAAGCTGGTGAAAATCGAAATCGTCCGGGGGCAATGTCGTCGGGTCGGGCGCGATCAGTCTTCCGGTACCGTCGCGGATACCGCCTGGCACCGGCGGCAAATCGCGATTGCTGCGCGCCATTTTCTCCGGCGCGTCGATACCTCTCTGCCGGAAAGCGTCGCGGAGCCGCGCCCATTGCGCGTCGACCTCGCCACGCACCTCGGGCCAGTCATACATCGGCAAGGCCGCAACCAACTTGCTCATGATGAATAGCTTTCAATGACCGGCGGCCATCGGCGCCTGCGTTCCGCGAGAAAAAGCCGTCGCGGAAAGTCGAAATTACTCTTTGGGCGGCTCGGCCGGCACTGGAGCCGTTCCAAGTCCATTCACATTACGCGCCCTGATGCGCGGCTTGAAGGCACGGCCGGGCTCCGGTGTACGGCGCAGCACCGGGTGCACCACCGGCTCCTTGGCCTTGAAGGCGAAGGATTTGATCAGCGCGAAATAACTCGGATAGACATATCCGTTGTTCATCCGCAGCCATTCTTCGCGGCGATCGCGAAACATCTTCGGCAGCTTGTACCAGGCGACCGTCGGGCTCTTGTGATGCACGAAATGCAGGTTGTTGTTGAGGAACAGGAACGACAGCGGCGACCGCTCGACGATGATCGTGCGCCCCTCCGGATGTTCCGACCACTGGTGCTCGGCATAGGTGCGCACCGAGATCAGCGATTGGCCGAACCACACCGGCACCAGTATGTAGAGCCAGAGCGGGATGCCGAAGGCCAACGTCACGATCGGCACAACCACGACAAGGCCGATGGCATGCAGCAGCCAGGCGTTGCGGATCGTCTTGTCGCCGGCGGCAATCTGCCTGGCGTCATCGATGAAGAAGCCGATCGACGACAGCCACGGGCCGAGAATGAAGCGGCCGACCATGGTGTTGTTGATCTTGAGCAGGAACTTCATCGCCGGCGGCAGTTCCTCATGCATCCAGAGCGCCTGGTAATAGCTTTCCGGATCGTCCAGCGGATCGGTCAGCCGCTCGTCGGCATGATGGCGAAGGTGGATCGTTTTGAAGCGGCGGAACGGCCATACGAAGCCGACCGGCAGGAAGACGAAGGCTTCGTTGATCCTGGCGTTGCGGGTCGGGTGGCCATGCGAAACTTCGTGCATGAGCGAGGACTGCAGTGCCAGTATCACGGCCAGGACGGCGAGCGCCAGCAGCGGATAGGAAGGCCAAAGCAGGAAACCCGTGGCGAGCCAGGCGCCGTAACAGAAGAGTGCGAGGAATACGGTCGGCCATTCCACGGCCGGTTTGGTGCTGCGTCTCTTGCTTATGCCAGTCATGCTATCGACCACTGCCTTCCAGTCGCCGGAACCAGTTTGATTCCTGACAACATTGTGTCAGGAGCCTTTCGTTGTCGCAACGCGACAAAGCGCACAAACTGTTGCGATTGCGCATTTTTGGCGGCAAATGTTATAGATTGTAAACAAATTCGGAGATTCATTTACGCCTTCGCAGCAGCCGAATGCTGTACTGGCGCAAATTTTTCCTCCCTCAGGCAGGAGCTGCGGCATGGACAAGCGTGATCTGTCGACGATCTTCCGGGAGCGTTTGAAATTGCTCTTGACACGCTCCGACTTGAACCAGTCGGCCTTCGCGACGGCTGTCGGCATCGACCGTTCGGCGCTGTCGCAACTGCTGTCAGGCGCCTCGACCCGCCTGCCTCGCGCCGAGACGCTTCTCAACATAGCCGCCGAGTTCAAGGTGTCGCTCGACTGGCTGCTGGGCTTGAGCCAGGACGAAGGCGTCACCGGCGAAATAAGAGAAAGCCTGGAGATCGAAGAGGCGCCGGACGGCTTCGACCGCACGCTGCTTGCCAAATGGCATGCCGAGGCGGCCGGCACGAAGATCCGCTACGTCCCGGCGGGCATTCCGGATCTTTTACGCACCGAGGCGCTGGTCGAGTACGAGGCGGGCATCGCCAACAAGAGCCGCGAGGCGCAGGCCGGCGAAACGCAGTACCGCATCGACTACAACAGGCGGCCCGAGACCGACATGGAAGTCTGCATGCCGCGCCATACACTGGAGATCTTCGCGCGCGGTCTGGGCATATGGGACCGTTTTCCGGAAGCCGAGCGTCGCAGGCAATTGCTGCACATGGCAACGCTCCTCGACGACCTTTACCCGACCTTCCGGCTGTTCCTCTACGACGGCCGCATGCGCTATTCTATCCCCTACACGATCTTCGGTCCCTATCGCGCCGCGATCTATGTCGGCGACATGTATCTGGTGTTGAACGCCACCCAGCCGGTCCGCACCCTGACCAGCCATTTCGACAATCTGATCCGCGCCGCCGACATCAACGCGCATGAGGCGGCGAGCTTCACGCAGAGGCTGGCCGGTATGTCGTTCCCCTCCGGCTCTGTCTGAACGCTGCCATCGCGAAGGTGGCCGCAAGGGTGCTGTCGCGACCTGCAAATTCATTGACTAGATATAAAGACTTCTTTATATCGTTATTCGAATTCAGGATATGAAAGCCAAAGCCATGACCGCGACCAATCCGATCGACGCACTGATTGCCGAAAAGGGCGTGCTTTTGGCCGACGGCGCCACCGGCACCAATTTGTTCGCGATGGGACTGGAGGCCGGCGAAGCGCCCGAGCTGCTCAACGAGACCTCGCCCGAAACCATCGCCACACTCCACCAGAATTTCGTCGACGCCGGTGCCGACATCATCCTGACCAATTCCTTCGGCGGCACCCGTCACCGGCTGAAGCTGCATCATGCCCAGGACCGTGTTGGCGAATTGAACAAGCGCGCCGCCGAAATCGCCCGCTCGGTCGCCGACAAGGCCGGCCGCAAGGTGATCGTCGCCGGTTCCATCGGCCCGACCGGCGAGCTGCTGATGCCGCTCGGCGCCATGACCTATGAGGACGCGGTCGATGCCTTTGCCGAGCAGATCGAGGGTCTCAAGGCCGGCGGCGCCGAAGTCGCCTGGATCGAGACCATGTCGGCGCCGGACGAGATCCGCGCCGCGGCCGAAGCGGCGATCCGCGTCGGCCTGCCCTATACCTACACCGGCTCCTTCGACACGGCCGGCCGCACCATGATGGGGCTGTTGCCGAAGGACATCCACAGCGTTGCCGATGGGCTGTCTCAGACTCCGCTCGGCGTCGGTGCCAATTGCGGTGTCGGCGCGGCCGACATCCTGGCCTCGCTGCTCGACATGACCGACGCCAAGCCGGAAGCCACCGTGATCGTCAAGGGCAATTGCGGCATTCCGGAATTCCGCGGCAGCGAGATCCACTATTCCGGCACGCCCGAGCTGATGGCCGATTATGTCCGGCTGGCGGTCGATGCCGGCGCGAAAATCGTCGGCGGCTGCTGCGGCACCTCGTTCGCTCACCTCGCCGCGATGCGCAAGGCGCTCGACGGTCACACCAAGTCCGTGCGCCCGACCGTCGAGACCATCGTCGAGCGCATCGGTCCGATGCGCAACAAGATCGCCTCGGCCGGTTCGGCCGAGGCTGGCGAAGGCCGTCGCGAACGCCGGCGCAGCCGCGCCTGACGCTCCTTTCTATTGGCTGTTTTCGTCGTAGCGCGACAGCACCGTATTGAGGTCGGTACCGGCGGTGTTGTTGCTGTCGGCGCTCATCGTCATCAACGTGCCGGACGCCCGCGGGTCGCTGATCTGCTCCAGCATCACGCGGAAGCGGTCGTTGTTCAGCGCGGAGAGCGCCGTGTTGCGGGCAGCATCGACATCGTTCCTGATACGCGCGGATTCAGCCGATGGAGCGGACGGCGCTCGCGCCTGAAGATTGCCCGCAGCCGACGACACGTTCCCGGTGATATGCAATTCCAGCCCCTCAAAGTCCTCTATCAGTTTCGACTAACAGAAGGTCATTGCGACTAGGTTCCGGAAAAGCCACGCAATTTAACGATCGGCGAGGCCGGCAGGTCTGCCCCAAGCCAGATATCCCGCGGCTGACCCGGAAGCTCCTGCTGAACCACCGCTCGGTGAGGACCTTGCAGGTCACCAGACGGGATCTCGGCCTTCGAGATCGTCGTCCGGGGCGGCCGGCGCCTGGCGGCGAACACTGGCGTAGGGGTCCACGTAGGCCAGTTTGAGCGCTTCGCCCATCAAGCTGGACATGGCATTGAGCGATACGCCGATTGCGAGCCTTGGAAAGACTAGCCGCGGCAGATTGAGGCGTCGGCGGGCAGTCGGGGCGGTGGTGGGGATGTCAGCCATGGTGTCCTCCCGCAATGGTGAGGATGACACCGCTTCCCGCTCAGGTCCTTGGTGCGGACCTGAAGAGTCCTGAACAGCCCTGAAGTTCGCCTTCAGGGTCATCTTCGACTATCTTGGCCGCGAGGGGACGGGTTCTTGGCCAATGGACTTGGAATTTGGGAACTATCGTTTGAAGCGCGCCGAACGGCAGTTGCTGGGGCCAAATGGGCCGGTTGAGCTTTCGGCCCGCTCCTTCGACATCCTAGCCATGCTGCTCGATAAGCCGGATGAAGTGATCGGCAAGACCGAACTTTTCGCTACGGTCTGGCCGGGCCTGGTGGTGGAGGAGAACACGCTGCAGGTCCACATTTCGGCGCTTCGAAAGCTGCTGCCTGCCGAGATGATCGTGACCGTGCATGGGCGCGGTTATAAATATGCCGGTCCCAGGCCCTTCGCGGCTGCGGCGGAGGCTACGGCGCCGTCCAGACCGTCCATCGCCGTACTTCCCTTCGACAACCTGAGCGGCGACCCGGAGCAAGACTATTTCAGCGACGGAATTACCGAAGACATCATCGCTGAGCTCGGCAAGTTCAAGGAGTTCCTGGTTACTGCACGGAACTCCTCCCGTCAGTTCCGTGGCAAGGCGAATGATCTGGCGGAGGTGGCAAGGAAACTTGGCGTCCAGTACGTTGTCGAAGGCAGCGTGCGCAAGATCAACAACCGGGTACGGATCACCGTACAGCTGACCGATGCGCCCGCGATGGCTCATGTCTGGGGCGAGCACTACGACCGGGAACTCGACGACATTTTCGCCATCCAGGACGAAATCACCCGGATGATCGCAGCCCGTCTGGCCCGCCAGGCCAGAACCGCGATTGCGTCGCGCGCCAGGGCCAGGCCGACCAACAATATGTCGGCCTATGAGTTCTACCTGCGGGCGCTGCAACTCGCGGCCGTCTATGAAACCGTGCTTGAAGCAGAACCCTTTCTGCGCCAGGCGGTGAAGCTCGATCCGCAGTTTGCCGCCGCCCACGCCATGCTGAGCTTTGTGGAGTCCATCAAATACTATTGGGACTACAACAATCCCGGTCATTTGCATTCCGGACTGGAGATCGCCAGAACAGCATTGGACCTTGATCCCGACGAAGCCTATGGGCATCTCGCCACCGGCTTCGCTCACTTGTACCTGCGCCAATTCAAGCAGGCTGAATTCAGCCTTGACCGGGCGGTTGCGCTCAATCCGAACGACCCATTCATTCTCAGTATCCGCGCTATTTTCCTCAATCATACGAACAGGCCGGAGCAAGGGCTTGATGAAATAACCGAAGCCCAGCGCCGCGACCCATACGCCGTGGGATGGTATGACGACTTCCGTGGCGTCCTGCTGACGACGGCCGGGCGATATCGCGAGGCGGCGGCCTGCTATGCGAAAATGGCGACTGTGACACCGTGGTCGCTCATTCGTCTTATCATCTGCCATTCCGAACTCGGCGAAATCAGGCAAGCGCAAGACGTCCTGGCAAAGGTAAAGGCGCATTATCGCGGACTAAGCCTGGACGACATCGTAGATACGGAAGTGGACTTCTATGAGGATCCCGACGTATGCAACCGTTATCGCGCAATCCTGCGGCGCGTCGATGAAGAGCTATAGGATTCGCCGGGCTGCGACCAGTTACGTGCAATAGCTGCCCAGCGAGGCATCGATACCTGCCTGCAGTTCGTTGCGTCATTCGGTTGCGCTGCAGAATTTGTTCGCTATAGGTGCAGGGCGGACACGGCAAGCCGTCCGCCCTGCACCCAAGGGGTTCACGGCCTGGTTCCCAGCGACGAGGCCAAACGCACCAGCGACAGGAATTCGGCTCTATAGCCGAACGGATCGGCGCCTCTGGCCGCGTTGGCGATCTCCAGGATGCGGTCGTAGCCGAAATTCGCCGTCTGGTCCTCGTCGCGCAGCTTCTGCCCGAAGGCGGCGACCGCGACCGAGAAGCGCTGGTCGCTTCCTGCCTGGTCGAAGGACGATACCTCGTTGGCGGCGGTCACCGGCGTGGTGATCAGCTTGGAGACGTCCTCGTTCGGCAGCTTGTAGCGGATCTTGACGAAGGCATATTCGTCGGCATTGGCGACGCCGCCATTGTCGACCTTCGCTTCGCCATAGCGCAGAGGATCGACCTGCTCGGCGCCGCTGCCCTTGGGTGTGATCTCATAGATCGCCGTCACCGAGTGACTGGAGCCGATGTCTCCGGCATCGACGCGGTCGTTGTTGAAATCCTCGCGCTTCAACGCGCGGGTCTCATAACCGACAAGGCGATATTCCGAGACCTTGGCCGGGTTGAACTCGACCTGGATCTTGACGTCCTTGGCGATGGTGAACAGCGTCGAGGATGCGTCCTCGACCAGCGCCTTCTCGGCCTCGGCAAGCGTGTCGATATAGGCCGCCGTGCCATTGCCGTTCTGGGCGATGGTCTGCATCATCTGGTCGTTGAGATTGCCGCGGCCGAAGCCGAACACCGAGAGGAACACGCCGGTCTTGCGCTCCTTCTCGATCAGCTGCTCGAGATCGTCGTCATCGGTCTGGCCGACATTGAAATCGCCGTCCGTGGCGAGCATCACGCGGTTGACGCCGTCCTTGACGAAGGACTGCTGTGCAAGCTTGTAGGCCTCCTTGATGCCCGCCTCGCCGGCCGTCGATCCGCCGGGCTCGAGATTGTCGATGGCCGCAAGGACCTTCTGCTTCTCCACCGCCTTGGTCGGCATCAGCACCGTGCCGGCATTGCCGGCGTAGGTGACGATGGAGACGGTGTCGTCGGGCTTCAGCTTGCTGACCAGCAGCCGGAAGGCGGACTTCAGCAGCGGCAGCTTGTCCGGCTCGTCCATAGAGCCCGACACGTCGATCAGGAACACCAGATTGGCCTTGGGCTGCTCGGCCGGCTTCACGTCAAAGCCCTTGATGGCGACATGCATCAGCTTGGTGCGCTGGTTCCAGGGCGTCGGCATGACGGTGACGGTCGAGTTGAACGGCGTCGAAGCTGAATCCGGACCCTTCCAGTCATAGGGGAAGTAGTTGATCATCTCCTCTACTCGGACAGTGTCCGGGTCGGGCAGAATACCTTCCTTCAGCGAACGCCTGACGAAGGAATAGGAGGCGGTGTCGACATCGATCGAGAAGGTCGAGACCGGATCCTGGGCGGTTGCATGCACCGGATTGGTCTTGAAGGTCTCGATGCGGTCGCGGTTTTCCTCCTGCGGCTGCATCTGGTCGGCCGGCATGGGCGAAGGCTGCACCATCAGCTTGGAAACGGCGGCCCTGCCGGCAGGCATCTCGGCAGACCGCATGGTGGCTGCGGGTGCTTGCGCATTGGCGCGTCCGCCGGCTGCAAGCTGGCCGCTCTCCGCCGGCGCGGGCGGCGGTGCCGGCATAGCTTCCGGCGCAACCTCCTGCTTGAGCAGACTGTCCACCTCGGTCGCCGGCTTCGGCGCCGCCGGCGCGATCTGCGCCTCATCCTTGAGGCGATCCTCGCTATCGCCGTCGGTCTTCTTCTCCTTGGCGGGCGCGGCCGCCAGCGGTTCGTTGGTCGCCAGCCCATTGCTCGCAGGCTTCTGCGCCACCGGCTTGTCGGCCACCGTCTCGGTCACCTTGCCTTCGTTGCCGCCGATGACTGGCGGCTGCTCCTTCAACATCTCAAAAGCGGCATATCCGGCGATAGGCAGCGCGACCAGCGCGGTGATGGCCGGCGTGGCAATGAGTTTCCGTTGCATGATCTCTCTCCAGAGCGTTCTTGCTCGCTCCGTGAGACGAAGACCTGCCGGCGTTCCTTGGGGGACGGTCGAAATATTTTCTTGGCCGTCGAAGGCGTGCATCGCCGCGGCAAACGCGCGCGCCTTCGCCTCGCCGTCAGGCGCCGGAACTGCCAGATCGCGCAGCCTTTCCAGTTCGTTGTCATCGACCATGGTCACACTTCCCCGGCTGAACGCATCAGCACCTTCAGCCGTTTCTTCGCTTCATGGATGTGCCAGGAAACCGTCGCCTCCGAGATCGCCATCACGTCCGCCGCCGCAGCGTGGCTGATGCCCTCGCCATAGACGAGCAGAACCGCATCGCGCTGCTTATCGGGCAGCATGCGTACCGCTGCCCACAGCGCCTCGATGGGGTCCTGGCTTTCCGCCGAGCCCTCCCCCGCAATCAGCGCATAGGTGCCAAAGGCTTCTGTCTTGGCGGCGTCGCGGGCGCGCTTGCGCATCATGTCGCGCGACGCGTTCAGCGTCATGGCGTAGAGCCATGTCGTGAAGGCGCCGTTGCCCTGATAGTCGCGGATCGCCCGGCCGAGCCGCACGCAGACATCCTGGGCGATGTCCTCGGCGTCGGCCTTCCGGCCGCACCAGCGATAGGCGGCGCGATAGACGAAGCCATAGTGCCTTTCGAGCAGTTTGCCGAAAGCCCCCCTGTCTCCGCCCTTCGCCCGCCCGATCAATTCGGCATCGGAGGCTTCGCTGTCGTCCAGCATCATCGCCGTCATTTGCCTGTTGGACGAAGGCTAATGGCCAATCCTTGGGGCGATGGAAAGATTTTTTTGCGAAGGCATAACTTCCTTCCCGCCAATCAGGGGGAGAAGGTGTCCGGAGGACGGATGAGGGGCAGGGCGAACATCCGAAGGTTCGCGCCAAGCGCGCCATCTTCGCAATCTGAAGGCGAAGCCTATCCGAGTGTTTCACCAAAGAACGTGGTCAGTCGCTTCCAGTGCCGCTCGGCGCCGGCTTTGTCGAAGACGCCATGGTCCGGTACGCACCAGCCATGCGCCATACCGACATAGTTCTCGATCACGTGGTCGACCTCCGCCACGCGCAAGGCCTCGGCCAGCCGCGCCGACTGCTCCGGCGGAAAGCTGCCGTCGACGCCGGCGACGCCGATATAGACGCGCGCCTTGATCGACGCCGCTTTGAGGTGCGGACTGTCGGGCGCGTCGCTTGCCAGATTGCCGCCATGGAAGCTGGCTGCGGCGGCTATGCGGCCACGATAAGCCGCCGCAGCGTTCAACGCCCGCGCGCCGCCCATGCAATAGCCGACGACGCCGACAGGTCCGGCAAAGCCTTCGGCCGCCAGAGCATCGAGGAAGGCCTCGCCGTCACTGGTCGTCATGTCCTGCGTCGTCGCACTTCTCAACGCCGTCAGTTCAGCCTTCGTCCTTTCCTCGCCAAAAGCGGTCTTGGGATCGAACGGTCCGTAGGGCGCACTGCGGTAGAACAAGTCGGGCACCAGCACGCCATAGCCGTGCCCCGCCAGGCGTTCGGCCATCTCGTCGAGAGCAGGGCGCGGACCGAAAATATCCATGTAGAGGACGACGCCGGCTCTGGCCGTGGCAGCCGGTCGGAAAAGCCGGGCCTTTGCCTTGCCGTCCTCGGTTTCGATCTCGATGTCTTTTCGGGCCATGATGCTCTCCGTCGACGGTCGCGGGATAGATATCCGGCTGGAGCGCTCCGGCAAGACAATCCCGGAGCCCGCCGTTCAAGATTTCGTGCTGGCGGCTTTGATCCTAAAGGCGCGCAAACGCTGCCATGTGAAAGGCCTGAACCTCCGGCGGATAGCGATAGTCCGTGCCGTAGGGACATGCTTTGCGGTCCAGGCAGCCGCCGGTGCGGCAAGGCTCGCCGCTGGGACCACGCACATGGCCGAGACAGGCATCATGGGCAAAACCCTGCTCGGAATAGGCATCGACCGGACAGGATTTCATGCAGGGTTTTTCGAGGCATGTGTCGCAAAGATGAATCGATTCGTGAGGCTCGGGGAGGAAAACCTCCTCCTCGAACAGCAGCGCGCCGCGGTAGGCATGCCAGAGCCCGTATTTGGGATGCATGAGGATGCCGAGCGGCGACGGCCTCAGCCCTTCGGCCCGCATCGCCCATTGCTGGAATGGCAGATAGGGCCGATCGGAGGGCGACACGGCGCGGGCGGCGAACTGTTGCGCGACCCTGCCGATCACTTCGCGCGACCACGTGTCGAGCGGATCGGCGATGGGTTGCGATTGCCCCTCGAGCCAGCGCTGGAAATGCGGCCAGGGTGCGGCGCCCGCCTGTCCGACCAGGAGGGCGGACTTTGCGGGCGCACCCGAAAGCCCGGCAGGCGCGGCTTCGTCGCTTGCGAAGTGGAAGCCGCCGCGAGGGATCAGGCCATGGGCGGCAAGCGCGGCCGCGACCCCTTCAATCGTGCCGCGCGAAAGAATCATCCCTTCCGGTCCGGGTCGGAGAACGCGCTCCGCCAGACTTCCTTGTGGATGATGTTGGCGACTTTAGCCCGGCCTGACTCGGGCTCCTTTCAAGTGAAGGCGTCGGCCATCGAGGCTTTCTTCTTGGCGATGAAGTCTTTCAGCGCCTCGTCGATCGCCGGATCGAGATGCGGAGCCTCGTAGCTTTCCAGCCAGCGGCGGGCGAGCTCGTTGGCGCGCTGCGGCGCCGTCTTCTCGCCTTCGGCCAGCCACTGCTCGTAGGAATTGTTGTCGGCGATGTTGGACCGGTAGAAGGCGGTCTGGAAATTCGCCTGCGTGTGGTCACAGCCGAGGTAGTGGCTGCCTGGACCGACTTGGCGGATGGCATCCATCGCCTGACCATTCTCCGACAGGTCGACGCCTTCGGAGAATTTTTGGGTCATGCCGAGCTGGTCGATGTCCATCATGAATTTTTCGTAGCAGGAGGCCAAACCGCCCTCGAGCCAGCCTGCCGAATGCAGCACGAAATTGGTGCCGGCAAGGATCGTCGAGTTCAGTGTGTTGGCGCTCTCATACGCCGCCTGCGCATCCGGGATCTTCGAGGCGCAGAGCGAGCCGCCGGTGCGGAACGGCAGGCCGAGCCGGCGGGCGAGCTGCGCCGCGCCGTAGGAGACCAGCGACGGCTCCGGCGTACCGAAGGTCGGCGCGCCGGACTGCATCGAGATCGACGAGGCGAACGTGCCGAACAGCACCGGCGCGCCGGGCCTGATCAGCTGCGTGAATGAGGCGCCCGCCAGCACCTCGGCCAGGATCTGCGTCAGCGTTCCGGCGACCGTCACCGGGCTCATGGCGCCGGCCAGGATGAAGGGCGTGACGATGCAGGCCTGGTTATGGCGCGAATAGACCTTCAGCGCGCCGAGCATCGTCTCGTCGAACACCATCGGCGAGTTGGCGTTGATCAGGCTAGTCAGCACGGTGTTGTTCTCGACGAAGTCGTCGCCGAACACGATCTTGGCCATCGCCACCGTGTCCTCGGCGCGTTCCGGCGCGGTCACCGAGCCCATGAACGGTTTGTCCGAGTAGCGGATGTGGCTGTAGACCATATCCAGGTGTCGCTTGTTGACCGGCACGTCAACCGGCTCGCACACCGTGCCGCCCGAGTGATGGATCGACGGCGCCATATAGGCGAGCTTCACGAAATTCTGGAAATCCTCGAGTGTGGCGTAACGGCGATTGCCGTCGAGGTCACGCACGAAGGGCGGGCCGTAGACCGGCGCGAACACAGTCGCCTTGCCGCCGATTTGCACCGAGCGCTCGGGGTTGCGCGCATGCTGGGTGTAGATCGAGGGCGCGGTCTTCAAGAGCGAGCGGCAGAGCCCCTTGGGGAAATGCACGCGCTCGCCCTTCACGTCGGCGCCGGCCTCTTTCCACAGTGCGAGCGCCTCGGCGTCGTCGCGGAAGATGATGCCGATTTCTTCCAGCACGGTGTCGGTGTTCTTCTCGATCAGCGCCAGGCCTTCCTCGTCGAGGACCTCGTAGACGTT
Organism: Mesorhizobium sp. WSM4906; assembly: GCF_029674625.1. NCBI lineage: Bacteria > Pseudomonadati > Pseudomonadota > Alphaproteobacteria > Hyphomicrobiales > Phyllobacteriaceae > Mesorhizobium > Mesorhizobium sp. WSM4906. The sequence continues at coordinate 3,684,118 of NZ_CP121355.1, read as the reverse complement.
GATCTTGCGCTTGATATAAGTGAGCTGGGTGCCCGGGCCGCCGCCGGCGCGTGCCGCGCGTCTGGCCGCCGCGCCGCCGCTGGCGCCGCGTCCGCGTCTTCCGCCCGACGCTTCCTGCTCGACTGACGCGTTATCGCTCATGATCGTCCATCCTAGATTTGACCTGAATTGGCTCGCGGCCGGTTTGTCGCCGCTTCTTGCCGGATCGTAGCCATGCACCCTACTGGAAACGGCCCGCCAGCGCCAACGCCTGTCGCAAAATCGACAAGAAAAGCGCCAACTTTTCAGTCGCTTTCCTTTTGCGGGAAGTCGCAAATCAGCTATGGCTACCTTGCCCTCGCGGGTTAGGTATTGGCGCATCGATTTATAAGCTGCAGCAAGCATTCCGAGCAGCAAGGAGCCCGAGAAAAAATGTCCGACGACGAGATCATCCTTTCCGAGCTTTCCGACGAGGAACTCGTGCAGCAGATGCACGACGACCTCTATGACGGGCTGAAGGAAGAGATCGAGGAAGGCACGCATATCCTTCTAGAGCGCGGCTGGCAGCCCTATACGGTGCTGACCGAAGCCCTGGTCGAAGGCATGCGCATCGTCGGCGAGGATTTCCGCGACGGCATCCTGTTCGTTCCGGAAGTGCTGCTCTCGGCCAACGCCATGAAGGCCGGCATGGCCATCCTGCGCCCGCTGCTTGCTGCCACGGGCGCGCCCAAGCAGGGCAAGATGGTGATCGGCACCGTCAAGGGCGACATCCACGACATCGGCAAGAACCTCGTCGGCATGATGATGGAAGGCGCCGGCTTCGACGTCATCGATCTCGGCATCAACAACGCGGTCGAGAAATATCTGGACGCGATCGAGCAGCATCAGCCCGACATCATCGGCATGTCGGCGCTGCTCACCACCACCATGCCCTACATGAAGGTCGTCATCGACACGATGAAGGAAAAGGGAATCCGCGACGACTATGTCGTGCTGGTCGGCGGCGCCCCGCTCAACGAGGAGTTCGGCAAGGCCGTCGGCGCCGACGCCTACTGCCGCGACGCGGCCGTGGCGGTCGAGACCGCCAAGGACTTCATGAAGCGCAAGCACAACGTGCGCGCTTCCGCCTGACCCAAGGCATCAGGATGGATCGAAAAAAGCCGCGCCTTGCAGCGCGGCTTTTTTGTTCCCAGATGATGGAAAGGCTGCCGATCAGTTGGCGACAGTGTCCTTGACCGCCCTTGCCGTCGATTTGACATCCTTGCCGACGCCCCGAATGGTGTTGGCGCAGGCGGTGAGTGCAAGCGCGCAGGCAAGGATGGCCATCGGCGCGATGCGTAGCAGTTTCATGAACGGTGTCTCCCTCGACAGATATTAGCCCCGCAGCGAAAGCCGGTCAGACTTGGTCAAAACGCAAAAAACGGAACCGAATCAAACGGACAGGCTGCTCGTCATCGCCTGCGGGATGATTGCGCGCGAAATTTTGGCCGTCAAGCAACAGCTAAAGCTCGATCATCTCGAACTGACCTGCCTGCCGGCCGAGTTCCACTTCTATCCGGACCGCATCGCGCCAGCGATGGACAAGGCGATCGAGAAGGCCAAAGCGCAGGGCTACCAGCATATCTTCGTCGGCTATGCCGACTGCGGCACCGGCGGCTTGCTCGACCGCGTGATCGCAAAGCACGGCGTCGAGCGCATGGCCGGCCCGCACTGCTTTGCCTTCTACCAAGGCATGGACGCCTATGCGAAGGTCGCCGACGGCGACATGATGTCGTTCTACATGACCGACTTCCTCTGCCGCCAGTTCGATGCCTTCTTCATCAAGCCGCTCGGCCTCGACCGGCATCCCGAGCTGATCAAGGACTATTTCGGCAATTACGAGAAGCTGATCTATCTCGCCCAGACCGACGATCCGGAGCTCGACAAGGTTGCCGAGAAAGCCGCTGCCCTGCTCGGCCTCGCCTATGAGCGCCGCTCGACCGGCTATGGAGATCTGACCGGCGAACTGGCGCGGGCGGCGTCCGGCGCCTGACGGCCTCACGCCTCCGCTTCGAGCGCCGCCAGCACATCGGCAAAGCTCGTCTTGCAGACGAAGCCCAGCTTCTCCCTCGCTCGCGACGGATCGTAGACGCGGTCGATCGAGGAGAACATCGTCCAGCCTTTCCTCGCATAGAGTCTGGGATAATCAGGAAAATAACGTGCCACGGCGGAAGGCGCGTCGGCGATCAGCTCGGCGCAATCCTGCGGCCGAAACGGTGTCGGCGCCGAGACGATGAAGATGTCGAAGCCAAGGCTCGGCGCCTTCTCCAGCGCCGCGACATGGGCTTCCGCCGCGTCCTCTACCGTCAGCCGGCGGAACAGCAACTCGTTCGCCTTCGTATTGGCGTCTGATTGCTCGATCGCATGCGCCATGTCGTCGGCCTCGGGAAAGAAGCGGGCCGTGCGCAGCACCACCACCGGCAGGCCGTGCTCGATATAATAGAGGCGGCAGAGATGCTCGGCGGAAAGCTTCGTGACGCCGTAGATGTTGCGCGGCTCCGGCGACATCTCCTCCGTCAGCCAGGCGGCCTTGCGCGCGCCGCCCTGGAAGCCGGCGCGGATCGCCTGTGAAATCATCAGCGATGTCGTCGAGGTGAAGACGAAACGCTGGATTCCATGCGCCACCGCCGCGTCGAGCAGGTTGAGCGTGCCTTGCACGTTCGTCGCGACGAAGTCCGAATTCTCATAGCGCTCGATGTTCGGTTTGTGCAGCGCGCCGCTATGGACGATGGCCTCGATGCCCTTCTCGCCGACGGTCCTCAGCACGAGCTCGCGATCGGCAACCGAGCCGACCACCTCGGTCTGCGACGACGCAACCGGGTCGAGGCCGATCACCTGATGGCCAAGGCCGCGCAGCCTCGGCGCCAGCGCGCTGCCCAGCCAGCCCGATGATCCTGTGAGCAAGATACGCATCGATCAAACCGTCATTTCCGACGTCACGCTGTTAAGCACGGATGACAACGATCGGCGAACGGGTAAGTTGTGCGCCAGACCGAGAAACCGCTATTCCAGCCTCCGATCCGGGAATCATCCATGACCCCTCGCCTGCTGCTTGCCGCCCTTTGCCTTGTCGGCTTTGCCCTGCCGGCCCATGCCGATGGCGAGGTGCAGAAGCTGATCACCGCCGCCGACAAGGCGCGGCTCGACAAATATGGCGAGACGCGCAAGGCGGCCCTCGAGGAAGCGAAGGCTGGCGATCCTGCCGAGGTCAAGCAACTCGATGCTCTGCTCGCCAAGCCGCTGGTCGCTTTCTCCGACAAGGACCTGACCGGCAACTGGAAATGCCGCACCATCAAGGTCGGCGGCTTGAGCCCGCTCGTCATCTATGGCTGGTTCAAATGCAAGGTGAGCGACGACGGTTCAGGCTGGCGACTGCAGAAGATCAGCGGCTCGCAGCGCACCGCCGGCCGCTTCTTCGACGATGGCGAGAAGCGCGCCATCTATCTCGGCTCGTTCTCGGTCAATGACGACAAGGCCAAGCCCTATGGCAGCGGTCCCGAAAGCGACCAGGTCGGCTACGCCTTCCGCAACAGCGCGACGGAATGGCGCATCGAGTTGCCCGCGCCCTATTACGAATCGAAGCTCGACGTCATGGAATTCAAGCGCTGACGGCTCACCAAGGGTTAACCCGCTCGCACTAGCATGCGCCCGACTTGAGAGGGGGTGCTTGCCATGGCAGCGTCGGAATCCAGTCCGCGACCGGTCGTGGTCGTCACCGAGGGTGGCCCGCATATCTGGGCGATCGTCAACGCCATCGCCGATCGCGTCGGCCCCGTCCGCGTCATCCTCGAAACCCCTGAATCCAAAAAACGTTTGCTGCTCGGCCGCGCCCGCCGCCAGGGCTGGGTCTCCGCTATCGGCCAGCTCGGCACCATGGTGCTGACCAGGCTCGGCAAGCGGTTCCTCGCCGGCCATGCGGCGCGCCTGATAGCCGAGGAGAAGCTCGAGACAGAGCCTCGCCCCGGCCATACGATCATCCATGTCCCGTCGGCCAACGGGCCGGAATGCCTCAAAGAGATTGCAAACCTCAAGCCGGGCGTCGTGCTGCTCGCCGGCTGCCGGCTGCTGTCGAAAGACACGCTCGCGAAGATGCCTTGCCCGGTGCTCAACTATCATGCCGGCATCGCGCCGAAATATCGCGGCATGAATGGCGGATACTGGGCGCTTGCCTCCGGCGATCAAGGGAATTTCGGCACCACCGTGCATCTGGTCGATGCCGGCGTCGACACCGGCGGCGTGCTGAAGCAGGCGCGCGGCAAGCCGAAGCATGGCGACACCATCGCCAGCTACGCGCTGCGGCAGGCCGCGTTTTCGCGCGACGTCTGCGTCGAGGCGGTCAGCGACGCACTGGCCGGAAAGCTCGCGACGATCGATCCCGGCCTGCCCTCGAAGCAGTGGTTTCACCCGACGATCTGGTTCTATCTCTGGACCGGCCTGACGAAGCGCGTCTGGTAGTCAGCCGGCTGCGGCTCCCAGCGTTCGCTTTGCGTCATCGACAGCGTCGCTTTTGAAGGCGCGCGCGTCGTCCCATAACAAGCGGCCCAACGGCGCATGCGGCAATGCTCCCAACATCGAGGAGTTGAGAATTCATGGCCGATCTGATCGTCGTCTATTGGCGCGACATCCCTGCGCAGGTCATCGTCAAGAAGGGCCGGCAGAACGCCAAGCGCGAATTGCCGCTGCGCTTCACCGAGGCGATCGACATGTGCGCCATGCGCACCGGGGCCGGCGGCACCGACGATTATCTGGCCGAATGGCGCAAGGCCGATCCGGTTCCGGTCGGCGACGACATCGAGGCCGAGGTCGAGAAGGCCTATCAGGAACTCGACGCGAAATATGACCGCGAGCGGCTGGTCGCTCTGGTCAAGGCTGGCGGGAAAGAAAATGTCTGAGAAACAGCCGGCGGTTACCCAGGCCACATTGGTCAAGAAGGCAGCGCCGAAGTCCGATTACAAGCCTGCGGACGTGTCCCCGCAGCGGCGCGTCCAGCGCACTTTTGCCGTGAGATTATGGTCTATCCGGCACTCGCGGTTGCTCGAATGGTTCTACAGCAGGTTCGCCGACGTCTTCCTGCTTTTGCATCCTCTGTGGAAGGGCATCGGCTATGGTCGTGTCGAAGCTCCGGTGAAATTCGTCGAGAAGCGCGTCAAGGGCTTCATGTTCGACTGCCGCATGTGCGGCCAGTGCGTGCTTTCCTCTACCGGCATGTCGTGCCCGATGAATTGCCCCAAGCAGCTTCGCAACGGCCCCTGCGGCGGCGTGCGCGCCAACGGCAATTGCGAGGTCGAGCCGGACATGCCCTGCGTCTGGGTCAAGGCCTGGGAAGGTTCGCGCAACATGGTGCATGGCGACAAGATCCTCACCGTGCAGAAGCCGGTCGATCAGTCGCTGCGCGAAACCTCGGCCTGGCTGCGAGTGACCGCGCAGGCCGCCGCCGCGCGTGAAACGGCTCGGAACGTGCAGAACCCCGGAGCTTCGGCATGACCGCCCGCCAGCGCGACGAGAATCCGGCGGGCATCCACCTGCCGCTCGATCCCCTGCCGGGCCACACTTCGCGCGGCCGGCTGGAGCGCGTGCTGCGCCGCGGCGAGTTCGCGGTGACGACCGAGCTCAACCCGCCCGACAGCGCCGATCCCGAAGACGTCTACAACCGCGCCAAGATCTTCGACGGCTGGGTCGACGCCATCAACGCGGTCGACGCCTCGGGTGCCAACTGTCACATGTCGTCGGTCGGCATCTGCGCGCTTTTGACCCGCATGGGTTACGCCCCGATCATGCAGATCGCCTGCCGCGACAAGAACCGCATCGCCATCCAGGGCGACGTGCTGGGCGGGGCGGCGATGGGCGTCGCCAATATGCTCTGCCTCACCGGCGACGGCGTTCAGGCCGGCGACCAGCCGGGCGCCAAGCCGGTGTTCGATCTCGATTCCATGTCGCTGCTCGAAACCATCCGCATCATGCGCGACAACGGCAAGTTCCTGTCCGGCCGCAAGCTGACGACGCCGCCGCAGGTCTTCCTCGGTGCTGCCGTCAACCCCTTCGCACCGCCTTACGATTTCCGCCCGATCCACCTCGGCAAGAAGATCGCCGCCGGCGCGCAATTCGTCCAGACGCAATATTGCTTCGACGTGCCGATGTTCAAAAGCTTCATGCAGAAGGCGCGGGACTTGGGGCATACGGAAAAAGTCTTCATCCTGTGCGGCGTCGGACCGCTCGCCTCCGCCAAGACGGCGAAATGGATCCGCTCCAACGTGCCGGGCATCCATATCCCCGATGCGGTGATCAAGCGGCTCGAGGGCGCGCAGGACCAGAAGAAGGAAGGCAAGCAGCTCTGCATCGACATCATCAACGAGGTGAAGGAAATTCCGGGCGTCGCCGGCGTCCATGTGATGGCCTATCGCCAGGAGGAGTATGTCGCCGAGATCGTCGATGAATCGGGCGTGCTGAAAGGCCGCCAGCCCTGGAAGCGGGAGATCCGCCGCGACGATCAGTTGGTTGCCGAGCGGCTCGACCACATACTGCACGACGAGATTACCGAAACCCAGGTGGATATGGTGAAGACCGCGCACTGATGTATGTCGCCCAAAAGTGGGAACCGGTTTTGGGGCAACGACATACATGAACTTAGAGTCCAAGAGCGCGGCTGGCACCATCCGCCTTGAACAAAATCAGATAACGATATAAAGAACTCTTTATATCCCGACGGAGAGATCGCATGACCCGCACCATCGTTGCCTCGGCCACCCGAGAAATCGTCATCGGCTTCGATCAGCCCTTCTGCGTGATCGGCGAGCGCATCAACCCGACTGGCCGCAAGAAGCTGGCCGCCGAGATGGTGGCCGGCAACTTCGAGACCGTCATCAAGGATGCGCTGGAGCAGGCCGCCTGCGGAGCCACCATGCTCGACGTCAATGCCGGCGTCACCGCCGTCGACCCCAATGCGACCGAGCCGGCGCTTTTGGTGCAGACGCTGGAGATCGTGCAGAACCTCGTCGACCTGCCGCTGTCCATCGACTCTTCGGTCACCGCCGCGATCGAGGCTGCGCTCAAGGTGGCCAAGGGGCGTCCGCTGGTCAACTCCGTCACCGGCGAAGAAGAAAAGCTCGAAGCCATCCTGCCGCTGATCAAGAAATACAACGTTCCGGTCGTCGCCATCTCCAACGACGAGACCGGCATCTCGATGGACCCGGATGTCCGCTTCGCGGTCGCCAAGAAGATCGTCGAGCGCTGCGCCGACCATGGCATTCCCGCGCACGACGTCGTCGTCGACCCGCTCGTCATGCCGATCGGCGCGCTGGGCGACGCCGGCCGCCAGGTGTTCGCGCTGCTGCGGCGCCTTCGCGAGGAGCTGAAGGTCAACACCACCTGCGGCCTCTCCAACATCTCCTTCGGCCTGCCGCACCGCCACGGCATCAACGCCGCCTTCATCCCGATGGTGATCGGCGCCGGCATGACGTCGGCGATCATGAATCCGGTCCGCCCGCAGGAAATGGAAGCCGTACGCGGCGCCAACGTTCTCAACGGTACCGACGAGAATTGCACCAACTGGATCCGCACCTACAAGGACTACAAACCGGCCGAAGGCGGTCATGCAGTTGCCGCGCCGGTGGCGGTAACCGCCCCCGGCGATGGCGCCGCTGCCGGCGGCCGTCGCCGCGGCGGCCGTGAAGCCCGCATGGCGAGGGCATAAGGTAGAGATTGTGACTTTTTCGACAGAGGGAGGTATTCGCGTATGAACCCTCCCCCGAACATAACCGATCCGCTCGTGCTGTTCATGCCGTCAGGCAAGCGCGGGCGGTTCCCTGTCGGCACGCCGGTGCTCGACGCCGCGCGCCAGCTCGGTGTCTATGTCGAGAGCGTGTGCGGCGGTCGCGCCACCTGCGGGCGCTGCCAGATCGAGGTGCAGGAAGGCAATTTCGCCAAGCACAAGATCATATCGTCCAACGACCACATTTCGCAGAAGGGCGCCAAGGAAGAGCGCTACGAACGCGTGCGCGGCCTACCGGAGCGCCGTCGCCTCTCTTGCTCGGCGCAGATCCTCGGCGACCTCGTCATCGACGTGCCGCAGGATACGGTCATCAACGCGCAGACCATCCGCAAGGACGCCGATACCAGGGTCATCGCCCGCGATACGGCGATCCGTATGTGCTATGTCGAGATCGAAGAACCCGACATGCACAAGCCGCTCGGCGACCTCGACCGGCTCAAGATTGCCTTGATGAAGGACTGGGGCCTCAAGAACCTCGAATTCGACTTCTATCTGCTGCCGCAGGTGCAGGGCATCCTGCGCAAGGGCAACTGGACCGCCACCGCCGCCATCCACAAGGATGCCGACAGCGATATCGCGCGCGTCATCGCGCTGTGGCCCGGCTTGAAGAACGAGGCCTACGGACTTGCCTGCGATATCGGCTCGACCACGATTGCCATGCATCTGGTATCGCTGCTCTCGGGCCGTGTCGCGGCCTCATCCGGCACCTCTAATCCGCAGATCCGCTTCGGCGAGGATCTGATGAGCCGCGTCTCCTACGTGATGATGAATCCCGACGGCCGCGAAGGCATGACGGTCGCCGTGCGCGAGGCCGTTTCCGGCCTCGTCGACAAGGTCTGCGCCGAAGGCAACGTCCAGCGCAACGACGTCCTCGACGCGGTGTTCGTCGGCAATCCGATCATGCACCACCTGTTCCTCGGCATCGACCCGACCGAGCTCGGCGGCGCGCCGTTTGCGCTCGCCGTCTCTGGCGCCGTGCGCATCAAGGCCTCCGACCTCGGCCTGAAGCTGAACCAGGGCGCGCGTCTCTATATGCTGCCTTGCATCGCCGGCCATGTCGGCGCCGATGCCGCCGCTGTCACGCTCTCTGAAGGCCCGCACCGCCAGGACGAGATGATGCTGATCGTCGATGTCGGCACCAATGCCGAGATCGTGCTCGGCAACAGCACGCGCGTGGTGGCGGCCTCCTCTCCCACCGGGCCGGCGTTCGAAGGGGCGGAGATCTCCGGCGGCCAGCGCGCCGCGCCCGGCGCCATCGAGCGCGTGCGCATCGACCCTGACACGCTGGAGCCGCGCTACCGCGTCATCGGTTCGGAACTCTGGTCCGATCAGCCCGGCTTCGCCGAGAGCGTGCAGGCGACTGGCGTCACCGGCATTTGCGGGTCCGGAATCATCGAAGTGGTGGCCGAAATGTATCTGTCCGGCATCATTTCCGAGGACGGCGTCGTCGATGGATCGCTGGCCGCGCGCTCGCCGCGCATCGTCCCCAATGGCCGTACCTTCTCCTACGTTTTGAAGGACGGCGAGCCGAAGATCACCATCACCCAGAACGACGTGCGCGCCATCCAGCTTGCCAAGGCGGCTCTTTATGCCGGCACCAAGCTTTTGATGGAAAAGCAGCACACCGACCATGTCGACAGCATCCATTTCGCCGGCGCCTTCGGCTCCTTCATCGATCCGAAATACGCCATGGTGCTGGGGCTGATCCCCGACTGCGACCTCGACAAGGTCAAGGCTGTCGGCAACGCCGCCGGCGCCGGCGCGCGCATGGCGCTCCTCAATCGCGGCTACCGCCGCGAGATCGAGGAGACGGTGAGCAGCATCGAGAAGATCGAGACCGCGTTGGAGCCGAAGTTCCAGGAGCACTTCGTCTACGCCATGGCGCTGCCGAACAAGGTCGACCCGTTCCCGAAGCTTGCGGCCGCTGTGAAGCTGCCGCCGCGCAAGGCAACGAGTGAGGATGGTGCTGCCGGCGATGCCACCCCGCGCCGGCGCTCACGCGAGGAGCGCGCGGCACGCCGCGGCCGCGAATAGGCCTGCTTCTCGCCAAACGCACTTCGATTTCATTTGCATGCAAATGTTTCCGGATCGCCAGATCCGGAAACCGAAACGCTGTTTTCGTGAAATCCGCTGGAAACATGTCGGGTGCATTTAGCCGCCATCGAAGGGCTGGCGTGAAATGTCTTCAGGCCGGCGCGACCTTCCGGAGGAAACCACAATGTCGATGTTCGACAATCTCAGCCGCTTCGGCGTGACCATCAGGCAGGCCCATGCCAGGAACAAGGCTATCCGCGCGCTCAACGATCTGCCCGTGCATGTCCAGAAGGATATTGGCTGGCCGGCCTCGCCCCCGAGCGACCCGCAGGCTGCCCTTCACAAACTGCTCCTGGGCACGCCGCGCTGATGACCTTCGCCGACAAATGCAAGCTGCTCGGCAAGCGCCGGGGCCGGCGAGCGGCCTCGGCGATCGGCGACAACAGGCTGCGCACCGCGTTGCTGCCAGGGCGACGGTGACGCGCCTGCTATGGATTCAGGGCGTCGCATCACGCCGATGTGCCCGCGACGAACCTTGACATTTTTAACCGAGATACAATCTTCGAATAGCGGGGAACTCTCTTAGTCGGCTCTGCCGAAGTCCGTGTATTCACATGCCCAGTTTGAAAAGCCACGTCGTTTCGTTCATTCTCAGGCACAGCCGCAAGAAGGCCTTTTCCAGTCCCGAAAATCTGCAGCGCTGGATCGCCTACGCCCGCAGGACCGAAGACTATCATCCGCCGGCCTTGCTGAAGGCTCGGCTCGACATCTCCGAAACAAGCGTCGATGGCTTTCCGGTCTATGAGATCGCGCCAAAAGCCGGCGAGAGCCGGCGCATCCTGTATTTGCATGGCGGCGCCTTCGTCTTTCAGATGACGTCCTATCACTGGGTGCTGATCGCCGAGATGGCGGAGCGGCTGGGTTTCGGCGTCACCGTGCCGATCTATCCGATCGCGCCGGAGCACAATTTCCACGACATGTTCGGGATGGTCGGCGACGTCTACCGGCGCATGCTCGAAGAAACCGACGCCGAGGACATCATCTTCATGGGCGATTCCGCCGGCGGCAACATGGCTGTCGTGCTCACCATGATGGCCGCCGAGGAAGGCCTTCCCTCACCGTCGCGCCACGTGCTGATCTCGCCCGGCCTCGACATGTCGCTGTCCAATCCGGAGGTGTTCGAGGCCGAACGCAACGATCCATGGCTCGGTATTCCCGGCGGGCTCGAGGCGATTCGGCTCTACAGCGCCGGCATCGACCGCTCCGACTGGCACATCAGCCCGCTCTACGGCGATCTCTCCGTGCTGCCGAAGACGCTCCTGCTCACAGGCTCGCGCGACCTGCTCAGCCCCGACAATCTGATCTTCGCGGAAAGGGCACGCCTTGCCGGCGTCGAAGTCGACGTCGTTTACGAGGAAGGCATGTTCCATGTCTGGCCGCTGATCGAGATGCCGGAAGCGCGACGCGCGCGCGACAGCATCGTCGACTTCCTCACTGGCGACCCGATGCCACGCCGCCTCGGCGCACGGCGCAGGACAAGAGCCACGATCGCAGCCAGCACCGCGCCGGCGGCCGAATAGCCTTAGAACTTGCCGGTTTCCCGGAACAGCTCGAACGTCGCGCGGATGTGATCGGCGACGGCCTTCACCGGCGCGCTGGCGTCGGGCGCCACCACCATGGCGAGATTGTAGGTGCCGATATCGGGCATGCCGTCCTTCTGGCCGAGCTCCACCATCTCGTCGCCGAGGAACGACTTCGGCAGCGGCGCCACGGCGAGATCCGCCATGATCGCCGCGCGCTGGCCGGCGGTGTGGGCGCTCATATAGGCGACGCGGTAGTTGCGGCCCTCGCGGCCGAGCGCTTCCAGCGCCCCCGCCCGCCATGCGCAGCCTTCTTCCCACAGCGACACCGGCAGCGGTTCGCGCAGATGCGCGCAGCCGCCCTTGGCGCCGGCCCAGACGATTGGTTCGGTCAAAAGCACCTCGGCGCCGAGCGCGCTGGTCTTGTAGGAATTGGTGAGCAGCGTGAGGTCGAGCGCGCGGTCGTCCATGCGGCGGCGCAGATTGATGCTCTGGTCGATGGTGACATCGACGGCGATCGACGGATGCGACTGCGCGAAGCGCTTCAGCACATGCGGCAGGATACGTTCGCCATAGTCGTCCGGGGAACCCAGCCGCACGACGCCGACAATGTCGGGAATGATGAACTTCGACACCACCTCGCGGTTGATCGACAGCAGCCGCCGGGCATAGCCGAGCAGCATCTCGCCATCAGTGGTCAACGTCACTGAACGCGCGTCGCGCGCGAAGACGGAACGGCCGAGGATGTCCTCCAGCTTCTTGATCTGCATGGAGACGGCCGAGGGAGTGCGAAACACGGCATTGGCGGCGGTGGTGAAGCTGCCGGTCTCGGCGATCGCCACGAAAGTGCGCAGCACGTCGAGGTCGAGCAGTGGAAGGGGGTGGTTAAGTGGGGCGTTCATTACGGCTTGCCTTCAATTTTTCTGATGCAAACGATCATCCCATTTCGTTTGATTGAACATCACTTCGGGCGCATAGTCAACCGATCGATGCAGGATGCTGCCAAAAGCAGCCATTAGACGACCACGACACGGACCTGCAATCGACGTGAAATGAAGCTGAAACAGACCTGACGTAATGCATTTGCCGGGCGCCTCTCTGCCCGAATCGAGGAGAAAGAAAATGTCTATCCTGTCGTCTATCGGTCGGCTCGCGACCGAGTTCAGCGCCGCCCGCGCCCGCTACCAGACCGAACGCGCAATCCATTCGCTGCCGATCGAGCTGCAGAAGGATATTGGCTGGCCGGAAGCCGCCGATGCCAAGACCGGTGTGCGCCTCGGCGTCGGAACCTGGGCCGGAGCGAAGTAGCTAAGTGTGTATCGAGTACCGAAGGGCCTGCCGTGGCGTCAGACCGGCAGGCCTTTTTGTTTGCACTCAAACGGTTTTTTCAGCCATGCGGCTGCCGCATGACGCATATGAACCACTCGCATAGCACGGCAGATTTCCATTTAACGCGTTGTAACCAATAGTAGATTTCGGGCATTTTGCCCAAATATGTCGCAATCCGTGTCGCTTTTCATGTCAAGCGCTTCGCTTTTGCGATTTAGTTTTTGCTCAAGCAAGCCTATATCGACCGCAGCAAAAACGAGCTGCCCCACTCCATTAAGCGAAGGCGACCCGTCTGAGCAACCAAATGGAGATGATGATGAAGCTCTTTGCCCGCCTGTTCCCTCGTCGCGAAATGAACCTGACGACCGCCCTCGAGCGTCAGCGCCTCGCCAAGACCATGCCCGGCCAGACGGGCGCCATGGCTGCCGCTCGCCTCGGCTTCGTTGCCTGAGACAGCTGTCGCCGACGGCACCTGATGCCGTCGTCGTGTATGGAATTCGACGCCGCCCGGCTTCGCCGAGGCGGCGTTTTTATTTTGACGGCGCCTTCATTGGGTATCTGAGGTGGTAGCCGCAGAGGCGCGCGCCATCGGCGATTGCCCATTTGCGACCCGTGTCGCAAATTTAATCTTCACTTAGCCGCCTACCCGATTGACAAGAATGATTTTTCCTGATGTCGCTATGCTATTAGCGACATTCTGTTCGCGTCATGGCCGCGTGAGGTTTACCCGTGAATGCCGTAAAGCACCCGATCAAGAGATCGTTTGTATTCTTCCTTATCCCCGACTTCACCATGATCGCCTTCGCGACGGCGCTCGACCCGCTGCGCTCGGCCAACCGGATGCTCGGCTACGAGGCCTATAGCTGGCGTTTGGCCAGCATCGACGGCAAACCAGTGCGCGCCTCGAACGGCGTCGAATGCGCCGTCAACACCTCGCTCGAGGAAGAGCGCAAGAAGATGGCCGGGCCGGACAGGCCGAACATGGCGATCGTCTGCAGCGGCATCAATGTCGAGCGCTACCACAACAAGTCGGCCTTCGCCTGGCTGCGCGAGGAATACAACCGCGGCGTCGCGGTCGGCGGGCTTTGCACCGGCGCGCATGTCCTGGCAGCCGCAGGCCTGTTGTCAAACAAGCGCTGCGCCATCCATTGGGAGAACCTGCCGGGCTTCTCCGAAGCATTCCCGAAAGCCAATGTCTTTGCCGACCTCTTCGAGATCGATCAGAATGTCTATACTTGCGCTGGCGGCACCGCGGCGCTCGACATGATGCTGAAGCTGATCGGCGACGATTTCGACGAGAGCCTCGTCAACCGCGTCTGCGAGCAGGTTCTGACCGACCGCGTGCGCAGCCCGACCGACCGCCAGCGCCTGCCGCTGCGAGCCCGTCTCGGCGTGCAGAATTCCAAGGTGCTGACCATCATCGAACTGATGGAGGCCAACCTCGCCGAGCCGCTGTCGCTGATCGAGATTGCCGACCATGTCGACCTGTCGCGCCGGCAGATCGAGCGCCTGTTCCGCACCGAGATGGGTCGCTCACCTGCCCGCTATTATCTGGAAATCCGGCTCGACCGCGCCAGGCATCTGCTCATCCAGTCGTCGATGCCGGTGGTGGAAGTGGCAGTGGCCTGCGGCTTCGTCTCCGCCTCGCACTTCTCCAAATGCTACCGCGAGCTCTACGCGCGCTCGCCGCAGCAGGAACGCGTCGACCGCAAGCAACTTTTGGCGGCTTGAGGCCGTCCAAAACCTAAACGGATTGGGTCTGCGCCGTCCGCATCGCCTCGATGCGGATGTCTTCGGTCAGTTGCGCCTTCAGCGTGGAGAATTCCGGGCTGGTCTTCAGCGTGTAGTGGCGTGGGTGCGGCAGGTCGACCGATACATCGGATTTGATGCGGCCGGGACGCGCGCTCATTACGATCACGCGCGAAGCCATGAAGATCGCTTCCTCGATGTCGTGGGTGACAAACAGCACCGTCTTCTTGCGCCGCTCCCAGATGCCCAGCAGCAATTCCTGCATCAGGGCGCGCGTCTGGTTGTCCAGCGCGCCGAACGGCTCGTCGAGCAAAAGGATTGCAGGGTCGTTGGCGAGCGCGCGCGCGATCGCCGTGCGCTGCTGCATGCCGCCCGAAAGCTGCTTCGGCCAATGGTTCTCGAAGCCCTTCAGCCCGACGAGATCGACATAGGATGCAACGATGTCGTTGCGCTCGCGCTCGGGCATGTTCCGCTCGCGCAGGCCGAAGCCGATGTTTTCAGCGACCGTCAGCCAGGGGAACAGCGTGTAGGACTGGAACACCATGCCGCGATCCGGGCCCGGACGCGTGACGGCTTTGCCGTCGAGCAGCACGCGGCCGGCGCTTGGCGCCTCCAGCCCGGCGACGATCCTGAGCAAGGTCGATTTTCCGCAGCCGGACGGGCCGAGGATGGTGATGAAATCATTGGCCGCGACCGCGAGGTCGACAGGCTGGAGCGCTTGCACCGGCTGTCCGCCGCCCACCCCGGCAAAGGTCCGGGAAACGCCTTCGATCAGAAGCTTGCTCACGCTAGGCTCCATGGATAGAGCCAGCGGTTGAGCGCCTTGAAGGCGAAATCGGACAAGAGCCCGATCAGCCCGATGACGATGATGCCGAAGATGATCTGCCCCGTCGCCAGCCGCGACTGGCTGTTGATGATCATGTAGCCGATGCCCGACGACGAGCCGATCAGCTCGGCGACGATGACATAGGTCCATGCCCAGCCGAGCACCAGCCGCAGCGTCTCGGCGATCTCGGGCGCGTTGGCCGGCATGATCACCCGCTTGACGATGCCGTTGTCGGTCGCCCCTAGCGTATAGGCGGCTTCGACCAAGTCACGACGAGTGCCGCCGACCTTGACCGCGATGATCAGGATGACCTGGAAGACCGAGCCGACGAAGATCACCAGCAGCTTTTCCAGTTCACCGATGCCGGCCCACAGGATGAGCAGCGGTATGAAGGCGGACGCCGGCAGGTAGCGGGCGAAGGACACGAACGGCTCCAGAAACGCCTCGACGGGCTTCCAGGCACCCATGGCTATGCCGATCGGCACGGCAATGATCGAGGCCAGCACGAAGCCGCCGAAGACGCGCCAGATGGTGATCAGGATGTCGAGCCAGAAACGGTCCTCGACAAGCAGCCGCCAGCCGTCCTTCAGCATCGACAGCGGGTCGGCAAGGAATATCCGGTTCACATGGCCGCCAAGCGTGATCCACGCCCAGAACGCCACGAAGAGCACGAAGAAGGCGATGCCGAGCACGGTTCGGGCGCCCGGCGGAACGGGATGCAAGGGACGCAGCATCAGGCACTGTCCTTAAAGCATGTCTCACGAAAGTGGGAATCGGTTTCGGGGCAAAGACATGCGCAAAATAAAACCTAAAGCGCAGGGAGCGAACCTGAAAGATCGTGACGCGCTTCAAGGAGAAAGAACGGCGGCTTGTCGCCGCCGTCGATCGGGAGATGCGCGGTCAGTTGGCCACCGCGCTGGTGTCGGCAAGCGTCGTCACATCGGGCGCTTCCTTGATCAGCCCCATCTGCAGCAGCAGTTCCGCCGCCGTCTTGGAAAAATCCTGGAAGTCCTTGGTGAAGAATTGCTTGTTCGCTTCCCGATCAGCCCATTTCAGGTATTTGGCGGAATCCTCGAATTCCTTGGCCGACTGTTTTACGTCGGCGCCCATGATTTCGTAGGACTTCTGCGGATCCTTCTTGATCATTTCGAGCGCGTCGAAATAGCTGTCGGCCAGCGCCTTGGCGGCATCGGGATTGGCCTTGAGGAAGTCCGGCGTGCAGCCGACAGTGTCCATCACCATCGGATAGTCGAGCGTGGTCGCCAGGATATGGCCTTGGTCGGCCTTGTCGCGCACCGCCGAAATGAAGGGCTCGTAGGTGACGGCGGCGTCGTTCTGCCCGGCGAGGAAGGCTTGTGCGGCCGCATCCGGCTCCAGATTGACGACCGTCACGTCCTTGGTCGACATGCCGTTCTTGTTGAGCACCCAGGCAAGCAGGAAATAGGGCGACGTGCCGGGGGCCGAGGACGCGACGTTCTTGCCCTTGAGGTCGGCGACCGTCTTGATGTCGTTGCGTACCACGATGCCGTCCGCGCCATAGGACTTGTCGAGTTGGAATATCTGCTTGGTGGCGACGCCGCTGGCGTTCCACACCATCCAGGTCTCGACCGTGGTCGCCGCGCATTGCAGATCGCCGCTCGCAATCGCCAGCGGACGGCTCGCCTGCGGAACCTTCTTCAGCGTGACATCGAGCCCATGTTTCTCGAAAAGCCCGGCCTGCTTGGCCAAAGTCAGCGGCGCGAAGCCGGTCCAGCCGCTGATGCCGATGGTGAGCGACGTCGCGGCCATCGCCGGCGCCGACAATCCGACGATAGCCGTCAGTGCCGCCGCGAAAATGCTGATCCTGTTCATTTTGGTTCCCCTTTTTTGTCTGGTGAGGCGAAATTGTCTCACAGAGCCCAAAAGGCTTGTCAATGAAGCAGGACCGGTCATCGACCATGGTCCCAACTCAGAGCCCGGAAAACTCCTGAAAAGCCCTGCGCGCCTCACCGGTTGCGGTCGCCGCCCGGGCTGTCGGCTTCAATATCGGTCGCAATAGCACTCGGCCGATGAGATGCGGTCGTTCCAGCCGGAACCTCCGAAATTGCGAACCCTGCGGTCGAGCTCGATCGAGCGGCCGCGCATCCCGGAATGCTCGTAGGCGACGAGCGTGCAGCCCGGGCGCACAAGCACCGAGGAGACGCGGTCGTTCCAGAACCCGCCCCCGAAACTGGTGGCGTCATCGGGACCCATTTCGAGCGAGCGTCCGCGGAAGTTCGCATTCTCGAACAGCACGCAGGCGGCCTCGCCGTAGAATTGAGCGCTGGCGCTGCCGGTGCAAAGCAGAGACGCAAACACGGTCGGAATGAGCAGGCGTTTCATTGTCGTTCTTCCTCGTTCAATGACTTCGAGCGATGCCGCCGGCCCCAGGAGCACTTTGCCATCGTGCCGCGCGCGGAGGCAAGCTCGCGCCTGATCGTCCAGCCGCCAACCTCGGCCCTGCTATAACGTTCCAGACGGAAAACCGCTGCGCTTCTCCCGGAATTGTTTGGTAGTTGATTTCGGCTCTCGACCCGGACCGGAACTTCGAGCTGACCCCGCTTTGGTGCCGCATGCGGACGTGATATCCGCCTCCATGCGGGCCCAGAACTCTGTGCGCGTCACGCCCGACTCGCCCGAGCACTCAGCCACCAATCATCAGGCCTTCCCATGCACCGACGTATCCCGCTGACGACCCAGCCGGCGTCCGTGAGTGCGGACCGCAGGGCAGGTTCGCGCCAGTACGTCTCGGCATAGCGGCGGGGCGCGGCACCATGTGTGGATACATCCTCGCCATCGCCGTCTCGAACCGAGGCGTGCAGTCGCCCACCGGTTCGGGTCACCTCGGCAAGCCGTCCAAGGACCTTGCCGAAATCCTCGCGCGCGACGTGAATCAGGCAGGCACAGGCCCAGACGCCGTCATATGGCGTGCTAGGGCGCTGCGGGTCGGCCAGGTCGTCGGTCAGCGGATCCAACAGGTCGGCTTCGAAGCCATTCTCGCGAAGCAGTTCGACAAAACCCTTTGAAATGTCGGTGCGCCGGACGCTGATCCCCCGCTTCTCAAGTTCGAGTGCATCCCGCCCGCCCCCGCTTCCGATCTCCAGCACCCTGCCGGAGCCACCCAGTCCGGTCACGAAGGCATCGATCTCTGTCGCGACCCATCCGGGCATCGCCGCGGCCTCGGCAGCGTACTCCGCCGCAACCGCATCATAGGACCGCACTGTGTCTCGGTCGGTGCTCATCCTAGCGCTCCTCCAAGACAAGAGGCTCCGATAAGCGAGAGACCCTCAGCCCGTTGCGCCTTCGCACTGCTGCTGGTGACATCGTGGGCGATTTGCTTTCCAGCCATAACAGAAGTTCGATCTGAAACGCTACGAATTGCTGTTAGCGGTTGTCCAGCATCCAACCGCGGTTGCGCCACATCTTCTCGCCGGCCAAGCAATCGGCGGCCGGCCTGTCGTCGGCCTGCACGACAGGCGGGTGAGCCGCCTCTTCGGCCGCCCATTGCCGCGATGCCGGACCGGCAAGTTCCAGCACCAGCTTGCGGCGGATTGCCTCGGGGAATTGCGTCCAGTCGTTGACCGGAATCATGAAGGCGCCCGGCCCGCCGATAACGCAGTCGCTGTAGTAGCGGTCGAGATTGGCGACGTCGAAGGCGCCGCTGAAACCGCCCCTGGTCATCAGCGGCAGTCCATTGATGGTGATGCCTTGCCTCACCACCTCGTCGCGCGTGATGTCGACCGGGGCACCCTGGTTGTTGGGTCCGTCGCCCGAAACATCGATGACGCGCTTGGTGCCCTGAAAGCCGCTTTCGGCGAAAAGGTCGCTGCCGAATTCAAGCGCGCCCGAGATCGAGGTGCGCCGCGCGCTGTCCGGCGGACTGGCATTGAGCTGGGCCACGACCCTCTCTGCATCGGAGCGATTGGCGATCACCGTCCACGGCACGACGACCCGCTGCCATCGGGTGCCGGCCCACTCGACATAGGTGACCGCGATCTTGCCGTAGGCGCCGTCGGCGATGGCCTTGAGCACGTTGTCATGCGTCAGCGCGGCCGCATAGCCGTGGCGCTGGATCTCGAGTTCGGCCGGCGACATGGAGAGCGACACATCGACCGCCAGCACCAGCTCGACATCGACCGGTTCGACGGCGGTGGATCGCGCGGTCAGGCCGAGGAGCAGCGCCAGCGCGGCGGCGCCCGAAAGCCAATGCCCTGTTCGACGGGAAGCGGACATGACGTGACGGTAAGCGATAATTGGGCATGAACAAAGTAAAAAGGCCCGGCGTCGATCGGGCCTTTTGCCTGTTCAGGCGAACACAGGCTCAGCTTCTCGGCTTGAGGTTCTCCGGATCGTAGAGCGGCTTGTAGCCGACGCCTGCGACTTCCACCGGATAGGTCTCGCCGAAATACTCCACCTGCAGCCTGCGGCCTTCCTGGCAGTAGGCCCAGGGCAGGTAGGCGAGCGCGATGTTCTTGCCGATGGTCGGGCCATAGGCGACCGAGGTGGTGAAGGAGCGGCGGCCGAGCTCGTCGACCAGCGTCTCGCCGGTCGCCGGATCCTGCACCGGCATGGTGCCGACCGGATAGCGCGCGACGCCCTTGGAATCGGTGTTCTCGGTCATCACCAGCGTGCAGAGCATCGCCGGTTGATGCTCGCGGGCGCGATACTCCAGATGTTTGGCCTTGCCGCAGAAGTCGTTCTCCTTGACCTTCGGGCGGGCGAGATCGGCCTCGAGCAGATTGTACTCGGTCAAGAGGTCTGCATTCTGCAGCCGCAGGCTCTTCTCCATACGGCGCGTATTGGCGTAGGTCTCGACGCCGAACGGCATGACGCCGGTGGAGCGCAGCGCGTCCCAGACGGCGAGCCCATCCTCGTAGCGCATATGCAGTTCCCAGCCCTGCTCGCCGACATAGGAGATGCGGAAGGCGGTGACATCCTTGCCGCCGATCCTGATCGGCTTGATCGCCGCGAAGGGAAAATTCTCCGGCGTCAGCCCATTCGGGTCCTCGACCACCTTCTGGAGCGTCGTGCGCGCGTTCGGCCCCCAAATGCCGATGGTGACATATTTCTCGGTCACGTCGGTGACGGTGACTTCGAAGCCTTTGTCCTGCGCGGTGCGCTGCATGTAGCGGAAGTCGCGCGGCCCGGCGTCGGCGCCGTCGATCACCCGGCAGCGGTCGGCCATGCGGATCACCGTGAAGTCGGCGCGCACCATGCCTTCCTCGTCGAGGAAGTGAGTATAGATGCCCTTGCCGATATTGTTGTCGCCGCCGATCTTGGCCGCGCACAGCCA
This sequence comes from Mesorhizobium sp. WSM4906, assembly GCF_029674625.1. Classification (NCBI taxonomy): domain Bacteria; kingdom Pseudomonadati; phylum Pseudomonadota; class Alphaproteobacteria; order Hyphomicrobiales; family Phyllobacteriaceae; genus Mesorhizobium; species Mesorhizobium sp. WSM4906. The sequence continues at coordinate 3,663,503 of NZ_CP121355.1, read as the reverse complement.
TTCCAGCAGCGCGACATGGGCCGGCCCTTCGACGTCGTACATCGAGAAATGCGAGAGGTTGACGATGCCGCAATCCTCGCTCATCGCCAGGTGCTCGGCATTGGAGACGCGCCAGAAATGGCGGTTGTCCCATTCGTTCTCGCGTACCGGCACGCGGTTGCCGTATTTCTCGAGCAGATGCTCGTTGGCGGCATAGCCGTGCGCGCGCTCCCAGCCGCCCAGCTCCATGAAATAGCCGCCGAGCTCCTTCTCACGCTCCCAGAACGGCGAGCGGCGGATGTTGCGGCCCTTGGAGAAGGGTTCGCGCGGATGCACGGCCGGATTGTAGACCTTCATCGCGGTCTCGGTGCAGCGATCCCAGATGAACTGCTCCTTCATCTGGTGCGGGTAGAAGCGCGAATAGTCGATGGCGTGATGGTCGATCGACGTGCGGCCGTCGGTCATCCAGTCGGCGATCAGCTTGCCCATGCCCGGGCCGTCCTTGACCCAGATGGCGACGGCATACCACAGCCCCCTCACCTTCTGGCTTTCGCCCATGGACGGGCCGCCATCGGTGGTCACCTGCAGCAGGCCGTTGAAGGAGTGGCCTTCATTGTAACCGAGCTCGCCGAGGATCGGCGTCAGCTCCATGGCGCGCTCCAGCGGCGCCATGATCTGCTCCATATCGAGGTCGCGCTGCGACGGCGACAGCCGCGCCTGGTCCTTCTCCAAGAGGTCGCGCGGATGGCAGAGGCGCGGATTGGTCTCCTCGTAATAGCCCCATTCGATCTGCCCGCCTTCGGCGGTCTTCGGATCGCCGGTGTCGCGCATATAGGCGGAGTTGCCCTGGTCGCGCAGCAGCGGCCAGCCGATCTCCTTGCCGGTGCCGGCGAACTCGTTGTAGGGGCCGAAGAAGGTCAGCGGATGGTCGATTGGCATGACCGGCAGGTCCTCGCCGACCAGTGCCGCGGTGAGCCGCCCCCAGATGCCGGTGCAGACGACAACATAGTCGGCTTCGATCGTGCCGCGCTCGGTCACCACACCCTTGATGCGGCCATTCTCGACGATCAGCTCCTTGGCCGAGGTATTGGCGAAAGCCTGGAGCTTGCCGGAGGCTACGCCTTGATCGACCAGCTTGCCGGCGACCGTCTGCGAGCGCGGGATGACGAGGCCGGCGTCGGGATCCCAGAGGCCGCCCTGCACCAGATGCTCCTCGATCAGCGGGAACTTCTCCTTGATCTCGGCCGGCTCGATCAGGCGCGCGCGGGTGCCGAAAGCCTTGGCGGAAGCGATCTTGCGCTTGATCTCGTCCATGCGGCCATCATCGCCGACGCGGGCGACTTCGAGGCCGCCGATGCGGGCGTAGTGGCCCATCTTCTCGTAGAAATCGATGGAGTAGAGCGTCGTCCAGCAGGACAGGAAGTCGTGGCTGGTCGTGTAGCAGAAGTCGGAGGCATGCGCGGTCGAGCCGATATCGGTCGGGATGCCCGACTTGTCGATGCCGACGATGTCGTCCCAGCCGCGCTCGATCAGGTGATGGGCGACCGACGCGCCGACGATACCGCCAAGACCGACGATGACGACCTTCGCCTTTTTCGGAAACTCTGCCATTGCCCGCGACTCCAAAGTGGTAAAGCGGGCGGACTATAGGGCCGAGCGGTGGGGTGATTGAAGCCTGTTTGCGACATTGGGAAAAGGCCGAGCGACCCTGACAGCCGAACGCGCCTCGTCCGGGGTGTCACCGGTGAGGATTTCCTTATGCGCCGGGGCCGAATTCGCGCTCGATACCTCGCACAAGCTTCTCGAAGACAAACCGCTTGCCTTCGCGCACGCTGTCCTCGAGCGGTTTTGCGCCGGCCACATGCGCGGCGATCGCGCTTGCCAGCATGCAGCCCGTCCCGCGCATCGATCCGGCGAGCCTGGGCATGTCGAAGTGGATAGGCTCTCGTCCAGAATTCAACAGGATATCCGTTGATTTGGACCCCGTCGCGTGGCCGCCCTTGATGAGCAGCGCCCGCAGCCCTTCCGCAAGCAATCGCCCTCCCTGCCGCAGCGCATCATCGTCGTCCACAGCCAAATCCGAACCGGTCAGGATCGCCAGCTCGATGAGGTTCGGCGTGGCAAGACAGCAGAGCGGCATGAGATCGCGCTTCAAGGCTCCGATCGCACCCGGCTCCAGCAACTGCCTGCCCGACGAGGAAGCCAGCACCGGATCGAGAACTGTCGGTATCCGCGGATTTTCGCGCAGCACGGCGGCAACCGCCGCGATGACGCGTCCCGTTGAAAGCATGCCGATCTTTATCGCCGACACTTTGTTGGCCCTCAGCGCCGCGCGCATCTGATCGGCAACCAGGCCGGGTTGCATATGGTGGATTGCCGTAACGGATTGGTGTGTCTGCACCGTCACCGCGGTGACGGCAACGCAACTGCGCAAGCCGATTGAAGAGATCGTCTCGATATCGCGCGCAATTCCGGCGCCCCCGCTGGAATCCGATCCGCCGACGACGAGCACGTGCGGGTCTCGGTTCAGCGCCATGGGTCGGTCTTTTCGATCCATTCCCTGGTGCGCGCCTCGGGATCCGGGTTCAAGGTTATGTCCGTCACCACCGCGGCGCTGTCGGCGCCGGCCTCGAAAATGCCATCGAGCCGCTCGGGATTGAGGCCGCCGATGGCGACCAGTGGAGTGGGTGCGACGGCGCCCTTCCAGGCGCGAACCCTTTCGAGCCCCTGCGGCGCCCATTTCATCTTCTTCAGGATGGTCGGATAGACGGGACCCAGCGCGACGTAGTCGGGCCTGGCTGCCATGGCCGTCTGCAGTTCGGCATGATCGTGCGTGCTCAGTCCGAGCTTGATGCCGGCCGTCCGTATCTCCGGGAGGTCGGCGGCCTGCAGATCCTCCTGGCCGAGATGGACGAAGTCGCAGCGCTCCTCGATCGCCAGCCGCCAATGATCGTTGACGATGAGCTGGCAATCGTGCCGTGCGCACAAGGTTTTTGCCTTGCGGATTTCCGCACGCAGCCCGCCCTCGTCCATGTTCTTGATGCGGAGCTGCACCAGCCTGACGCCGAGCGGCACCAGGCGCTCGATCCAGGCGGCGCTGTCGACGATCAGGTAGAAGGGATCGAGCTTCATGAGAAAACCGCCCTGCCGATTGTAGGCGTCGATGGCACGGCGACGTCGCGCGGCTCGAGCAGTCCCGAACCATAGGCTTCGCGGCCGGCATCGACCGCCTTGCTGAAAGCGCGCGCCATGCCCACCGGATCGCCAGCCTTGGCGACCGCCGTGTTGAGGAGTACGGCGTCAAAGCCGAGCTCCATCACGGCTGCCGCGTGCGACGGTCGTCCGAGACCTGCATCGACGATCAACGGCACGTCGGGGAAGTGCCCGCGCATCGATCGCAGCGCCATGATGTTGACCGGCCCGAGCGCCGAGCCGATCGGCGCGCACCACGGCATCAGAACCTTGCAACCTGCCTCCAGCAGCCGCTCGGCGACGACAAGGTCGTCGGTGGTATAGGGGAACACGCTGAATCCGTCCTCGCAAAGGATGCGCGCGGCCTCGACCAAGCCGAACACATCGGGCTGCAGCGTGTCGTGGTTGCCGATCACTTCGAGCTTGATCCAGGACGTGCCGAAGACCTCGCGCGCCATCTTCGCGGTCGTCACGGCTTCCTTGATGGAATGGCAGCCGGCGGTGTTGGGCAGCACCCTCACGCCGAGCGAGCGGATCAGCGACCAGAATTGCTCGCCGGCCCTGCCGCCGGCCATTTCCCGGCGCAGCGAAACGGTGACCGCCGAGGTGCCCGACGCCTTGACCGCTTCGGCAAGGATCGCCGGCGAAGGATATTGGGCGGTGCCCAGCAGCAGGCGCGAAGCCAACTTTGTCCCGAGAAGATCGAACATCGGCTAGCCTCCCTGCATGGGCGACAGGATTTCGATCCGGTCGCCTTCGTTCACCCGCAATTCCGCCCGTTCGGCCGCGGGCACGACATCGCCGTTCAGCGCGGTGGCGAGCCAGCCGCCTTCATAGTCGAGCTCCTTCAAAAGAGCGGCGAGCGTCGTCGCCCTGACCTCAAGCGCTTCGCCATTGACGATCAGCTTCATTTTCGGACTCCAGGTCGGCAGATGAATTGAAGAGAAGGCCGGCAGCCTGCTCGGCCATGGCCGGTGAGAGCAGGAAACCGTGCCGGTAGAGGCCGTTTATCGTGATCGCGCCGTCCTTCCGACGCTTCACCCGCGGCAGATTGTCGGGATAGGCGGGGCGCACGCCCACTCCTGTCTCGACGATTTCGGCCTCACCGAACGCCGGATGAAGCGCGTAGGCCGCATTGAGGAGCTCCATCAGCGAACGGGCTGTGATCGGCCCGTCATGGTCGCTTTCGATCATGGTCGCGCCGACCATGAAGTGATGATCGGCCCGCGGCACGACATAGATCGGATGACGCGGATGGAGGAGACGAACCGGCCGGGTGAGCGAGACCTCCCGCGTGTGGAGGATCAGCATCTCGCCGCGCACGCCGCGCAAATCGTCTTCGCCCCGCGCGATGCCCGTGCAGTCGATCACCTGATCGAAGCCGGAAAGGGCCACTTCGTCCACCTCGAAAAGGAAGACGACGCCCATCGCACGCAGCTTGCTGGCGAGGGCTTCGAGAACCCGACGCGGATCGAGATGAGCTTCGCCGGCGAAGAACAGGCCCTTGCGGAAGCGACCGGCAAGATCGGGTTCGAGGGCGGCGATCGCCTCTTCGTCGACGGGCTCGTGATTGCGGGTACGGGCCGCAAAGCGGGCAAGCTCGAAGGCGTCGCGCACATGGGCGAGGACGAGAGTGCCGGCCCTCGTCACGAGCCCGGGCAGCACCCTTTCCCACCAGTCGGCCGAAGTTCTGCCGAGAGTGACAACCGTCTCTTCGGCGCTTTCGCGTTCGCACCAGGGGGCAAGCATGCCGCCGGCGACCCAGGAGGCATTGCCGCCTATCTGGCTCCGAATTTCGGCAACCGTGACCGACGCACCTCGCGCGGCCAATTCATGGGCGACGGTGAGGCCTGCCACACCGGCGCCTTTGACAAGGACACGGCGCACGGTTCAGTCCGTCCCCTGATCGTCCTGCGCCAAAGCTTGTTCTTCCGCCCCGGGCGTTTCGACCGGCATGTAGAGATCGCCGCCTGCGCGGTATTTCTGCGCCATCGCCGCCATCCCCTCCTTCTGCGCTTCGGCGCGAATGTCGTGGGAGATGCGCATGGAGCAGAATTTCGGTCCGCACATCGAGCAGAAATGCGCCACCTTGTGCGCTTCCTTGGGCAAGGTCTCGTCGTGCATCGAGCGCGCGGTTTCGGGATCGAGCGACAGGTTGAACTGGTCTTCCCAGCGGAACTCGAACCGTGCCCGCGAAAGCGCGTCGTCGCGGATCTTCGCCGCGGGATGCCCCTTGGCGAGGTCGGCGGCGTGCGCCGCGATCTTGTAGGTGATGACGCCGGTCTTGACGTCATTGCGATCCGGCAGGCCGAGATGTTCCTTCGGCGTCACGTAGCAGAGCATGGCCGTGCCGAACCAGCCGATCATGGCGGCGCCGATGCCGGACGTGATGTGGTCGTAGCCCGGCGCTATGTCCGTGGTCAGCGGTCCTAGCGTGTAGAAAGGCGCCTCGCCGCAGACGGCGAGCTGCTTGTCCATGTTCTGCTTGATCTTGTGCATGGGAACATGGCCGGGGCCCTCGATCATCACCTGGCAGTCCTTTGCCCAGGCGATCTTCGTCAATTCGCCAAGCGTCTCCAGCTCGGCGAATTGGGCTTGGTCATTGGCATCGGCGATCGAGCCGGGACGAAGGCCGTCGCCAAGCGAGAAAGAGACGTCATAGGCTCTGGCGATGTCGCATATCTCCGCGAAATGCTCATAGAGAAAGCTTTCACGGTGATGGTGCAGGCACCATTTCGCCATGATCGAGCCGCCCCTGCTGACGATGCCGGTAACCCGGCCGACGGTGAGCGGGATGTAATGCAGCCGCACGCCGGCATGAATGGTGAAGTAGTCGACGCCCTGCTCGGCCTGCTCGACCAGCGTGTCGCGATAGACTTCCCAACTCAGATCCTCGGCGACACCGCCCACCTTCTCCAGCGCCTGGTAGAGCGGCACCGTGCCGATCGGCACCGGCGAGTTGCGCACGATCCATTCGCGGATGTTGTGGATGTTGCGGCCGGTCGACAGGTCCATGACCGTGTCGGCACCCCAGCGGATCGCCCAGACCATCTTCTCGACCTCTTCGGCCATCGAAGAGGTGACGGCGGAATTGCCGATATTGGCATTGATCTTCACCAGGAAATTGCGGCCGATGATCATCGGCTCGCTCTCGGGATGGTTGATGTTGGCGGGGATGATCGCGCGGCCGCGCGCCACCTCGTCGCGTACGAATTCCGGTGTGACGAAGTCCGGTATCGATGCGCCGAACGCCTCGCCGTCCCGTTGCAGCCCGCTCCGCATCATCTCGCGGCCGAGGTTTTCGCGGATGGCAACGAACTCCATTTCGGGCGTGATGATCCCGGCGCGCGCATAGGCAAGCTGCGTTACCGCCTTGCCGGCCTTGGCCCGCAGCGGACGGTTGCGGATCGGAAACTCCCGCGTCAGGCGCTCTCCTGTCGCAAATCCATTGTCCTCCGGCCTGACATGGCGGCCGTCATAGGATTCGACATCGCCACGCGCCACGATCCAGTCTTGCCGAAGGCGGGCAAGCCCCCTCTCGATATCGGTTTCGATTGCGGGGTCGGTATAGGGGCCTGACGGATCGTAGACCGTCACCGGCGGTTCACCGGCAGTCGGGTGAACGGCGATCTCGCGCATCGGCACCCTGATCTGCGGGTGGATGGCGCCGGATTTGTGGATCTTCCGCGACGCCGGCAGCGGTCCAGTCGATACGGTGGGGGTCAGGGCATTCATTTGAGGCTCCTTTGCTCGTTGCATTGGAGACCCAGTTCTGTGCCGGAAGGATGAAAAGACGCTTCGGTCTGCCTGCCTGAGACAGGTCTTCGGGCATGAACGCCCGCAAAGCGCTTGCACCGTCCCTACGCCAGTATGAACTGGATCAGGTTCAACGGGTCACTGCGCCGCAAAAGCCAGCAGTATCTCAGCCCCTTGCCGGGACTCCCCTGGTGAATGGCTTAGGTTGAACGGGCCAGCGCCATCTTGTCAAGCGCGTTTGGCCGGCATTGCGGCTCAACGCCATCGTGCATGGAAGCTCGGTAGCGAAAACTCAGGCGAAAGCCCAAATGTCCTCGGCCTGGAAGCCGACCTGATAGCCTGCGGTCTTGAGCTTGATGACGACCTGGCCGATCTCGGCAGCCGGCAGCGCGCCGACCTCGATCTTGATCATGCCGGGGCGATAGCGCTGGAGGTCGAGCTGGTCGAACACCATCCAGTCGGCGCCTTCGCAATCGACCAGGAAAGCGTCGATATGGGTGATGCGATTGCGGTCGAGCAGCGTCTGCAATGTCTCCGACAGCACCTCGATGTCTTTCAGATGCGGCGCGAACTTGTTGAAGTTGGCGTCCGCCTCGCCCCAGGCGTTCTTGCCGGACATCAGATTGGTGTCGGTGACCGAGGAGCAGCCGATGAACTCGATCGGCAGCGTGCCGGCCTCGAGCGCGGCTGCGTCGAAAGTGTGGACGGTGATGGTGCCCTTTGTCCTGGTCACCGCCACCGGCTCGATGACGAAGCGGCTCGTATCCGGATAGTTGGCGCGCAGCCGCTTCTGGTTGTAGGGGATCGGCTCGACCAGCATCGCCCGAGCACCCTTGATACGGTGCAGCCAAGGCGTCACGTCATCGAACAGCGCGCCGTCGCAAGCCCCGACATTGACCATCTGGAACGGTCGTCCGCCGCCGAACCGCGCCTTGAGCGCCGCCTTGGCCAGGAACTTCGTCCCGTGCAGCGCGGGTCCGCGGTCGAGCAGCCCGGCCGGCAATCCGAGCGACAGCAGAACGCGCGCTAGGTTGGAAGCCGAGCTCATGACTTGTCTCCGGCAACTTGCTGCGCCTCGCGGTGCCGGCCTTGCCTCGCCGAGGTCCACAGCGCCATCAGTGGCGCGGCGAGCATCAGGAAGGGCGGCAGAAGATTGGGGAAATAGATGCGCGTGTCGTGGATCGGGAAGACCGTGAACTTGGCGAGCACGCCGAGCACGAGCGCCGCAAGCAGGATGCCGGCGCGGCGGTCGAACCGGAAGCCTGTACGGTCGAGCCCATACCAGCCCGCGAGCGCGAGCACCGAGATCCCGACCCAGCTGTCTACGGTAATGGCGCGCACCACCGAGGCGGCGAAGGCCTTGAGATAGGCGGCCACCGAGAATGGCGGTTCGAAGCTGTCCATATTGTAGTGCTGCTCGATGCTGGAGAACCACAGATGCGGCCACCAGCCGGGATGCTGGGCCCAGTGCGAGATGGCGAAATAGGCGATGAAGGAGGCGGCGAAACCGGCCAGCGCCCCCCACGCCTTCTGCCGGAATGCCACGAGCAGCACGGCGAAGATGGCGAGGAACACAATGTTGTCCGGCCGTGCCATGAACGCCAGGAAAAGCAGGATAGCCGTCGCTGCCTCGTGTTTGCGGACATAGGCAAACAGCCCGCCGAGGAACAGCGCCGAGCAGAGAAGGTCAGGCGTCGAGGCCCGCGCCGCATCGCCGAAATCGGCCATGATCAGGATGGCGCCGGCGACCGGCGCCAGCGCCAGCGCGCCTTCCGCGCGCAGCCAAATGAGCGTGACGGCGCCGAACAAGAGCACCGAGAAGACCTGCACCAGACGCATCGCTTTAACCGGCGCCACGACATGGCTGAGGCTCGACAGGATTTCGGCATAGAGGAACTTGATCCGGTACATGCCGAGCAGCGAGTGGAAGTCGGCGGCATTCTCCGCCATGTGGTTGCGGAAGCCGCCGCCATCGTCGGTCAGCGTCTTGTAGTCGCCGGCCGACACGCCGGCCTTGATCGTGCTGTAGGCATAATCATGCAGCGCCTGCGGATCGGGATAGCGGCCCTCCTCGGCGATCGCCAGATAAGGCAGCATGTCCCAATTGACGTCGGGCATGAACCAGGCCGTCACGGCGGTCAGCAGGATGTAGAGCGAGAAGGTCGCCGCGCCGATCGGGGCTGCCCATCTCGCGTAAGTCCCCTCGCCCCAGGCAAGACCGGCGCCGGTCAGCCGGTCGAGCGGATTGGCGGGAGCGACGGGTGGCCTGGTCAGCATCGTCTGTCTCAGCGGACCTGGCTTTTCACGAAATCCTTCACGATCGCCACGATGCCGCGCGACAGGAGGCTGTCGAAGGCGTCGACGAAGCGGTCGACATGCTCGCGCTGGCAGATCAGCGGCGGCTCGAGCCGAATGACGTTGCGATTATACTCGGTGAAGGCGACGAGCACGTCGTAGTCGCGCAGCAAGAGCGAGCCGACGAAGCCCGAGAGCGAACCCTTCAGCTTGTCGTCGAGCACACTCACCACAGGACGCAGCACCATCGGCAAGGTCTGCGAGAAATCGTGGAACTCGAGCCCGATCATAAGACCCTTGCCGCGCACACCTTTGATGATCTTCGGATATTTCGCCTTCAGCGTCTGCAGCCGCTGCAAAAGGTAGTCGCCGGTCGACGCAGCATTGTCGATCAGCCCTTCGTCATAGAGCACGTTCAGCGCCTCGATCGCGGTGATGCAGGCCTCGCCCATGCCGCCGAAGGTCGCCATGGCGTGGATCATTGCCGTCTTCGGCGTGCCATAGGCTTTCATGTAGACATCGCGCCTGGCGATCATGGCGCCGACCGCGGCCTTGCCGCCGCCGAGCGATTTCGCCAGCGCCGTCACGTCCGGCACGACGCCGTAGTGCTCGAAGGCGTAGAAACGGCCGGAACGGCCGTAACCGCACTGCACCTCGTCGGCCACCCACAGCACGCCATGCTGGTCGCAAAGCGCGCGCAGCTTTCGCCAGTAGTCGGCCGGCGCCTGGATGATGCCGCCGCCGCCCTGGATGGTTTCCAGCACGATGACGCCGATCTCCGGATCGCTTTTGAACAGGCGTTCGACCGCCGCGATATCGGCGAAGGGCACGCGCACGGCATTGTCCGCCACCTTGAACTCGGCGCGGTAGAGCTGGCCGTCGGTGATCGCCAGCACGCCCTTGGTCTTGCCGTGGAAGGAGTTCTCGGCATAGACGACCTTCGGCCGCTTCGGGCCTGCGGCGCGTTCGGCAAGCTTCACCGCCGCTTCCATGGCCTCCGAGCCGGAGGAGCCGAGGAACACCATGTCGAGATCGCCGGGCGAGCACTTGGCGATGTTGTGCGCGAGCGCCGCCGCATATTGCGACATGAAGGCGATGGCGATCTCCTGGCGCTTCTCCTCCTGGAACTTCTTGCGGGCCTCGAGGATGCGCGGATGGTTGTGGCCGAAGGCCAGCGAGCCGAAGCCGCCGAAGAAGTCGAGGATCTTGCGGCCGTTCTGGTCGATGTAGAACATGCCTTCGGCGCGCTCGATCTTGACCTTGTGGAAGCCGAGCAGCTTCATGAAATGCAGCTGGCCCGGGTTGAGGTGGGCCTTGAACAGGTCCGTGATGCGGGCGACGTCCATCGCCTTGGCCTGCTCGACGCTGATCAGCTCGGGCTTGGCGACGGTGGCGGGCAGCAGCGCCGGCGCTTCGAGCAGCGCGTGCACGCCGGGTTCCGGCTTGGCAATGACGGTCATCTCGAAATCCCCCTTCGTCGCCTTATTCGGCAGGTACGTGTTCGGTGGCGACGGCGTGGCCGTCCTTCTTGGCGCGGTATTCGCTGTAGGCGGCGATCAGCATGTCCTCGTCGCGATATTGCGGCACCCAGCCGAGCTGACGCTCGGCCTTGGACACGTCGAGCACGCATTCCTCGTCGGCGATCAGATACTGCTCCGGATCCATGATCGGCATGTTCATGAGATCGAGCAGGTCGAGCGTGCGCTTGACCGCCCAGCCCGGCGTCGGCAGCAGGATCGACTTGGAGCCGGCATGCCTGATCAGGTCGCCGAGCAGTTTTCTGACCGGCGGCGGATTGAGCGAGCCCAGATTGTAAGCCTCGTTCGGCACGCCGGCCTTCCAGGCTGCGTGCGCGGCTTCCGCGCAATCGAACACCGAGATGAACTGATAGGGATTCCTGCCTGAGCCGATCATCGGCACCGGCAGGTTCCAGTCGATCAGCTTGAACAGTTTCTCCAGGATGCCGAGACGGCCGGGTCCGATGATCAGGCGCGGCCTGAACAGCGAGATCGACATGCCGCGCCTGCGCCATTCGGCGGCGAGCTCCTCGGTCTTCAGCTTCGACAGGCCATATTCGCCGAGCGGCGCGACCGGATGGTCCTCGGTCATCGGCAGCACCACGGTATGGCCGTAGATCATGTCGGTCGTGTAATGGACCAGCTTCGAGGCGCCGGCCTTGTCCATCGCCTGGATGATGTGCTCTGTGCCGTGGAAATTCACCGGGAAGAAGAAGTCGTGCCGATTGGCGCGCACCTGGATCGGCGACAGCATCTTGGCCGACAGGTTGTAGACCATGTCGCCCGCCTTGAGGCCCACTGCCGCGACCGAAGCCGGATCGGTCACATCGCAAGTGATGAAGCGCACCGAACGATAGTGCGGCAGGTCGCTCTTGACGATGTCGGCAACGACGACGTTCTCGCCGTCCGCAGCAAGCTTGGGAGCAAGATGCCGGCCGACGAAACCGTCGCCGCCGAAAATCACATGTCTCATCGAAGGATCTCGTTTGTGCCGATCTTGTCGGAAGTGATGGAAGCGGTCTGGTTCTCGTGCCCGCGGCCACTTTGAGCGATCAAAATCGTTCCGACGCAAATGCAGGCGATACCGGCGATGCGCCAGCCATTGAGGTCCTCGCGGAAGACGAAATAGGCAAAGACGGCGACCGCGACATAGGCGAGGCTGAGGAACGGATAGGCGAAGCTGAGCTCGACCTTCGACAGCACGTAGAGATGCGAGGCCATCGAGATGACGAAGGTGCAGAGGCCGAGGAAGACCCAGGGGCTGAAGACGATCTGCAGCAGCTTGACGAGCGGATTGATGTTGTCGAAAGAGATCGGCCCCATCGACATCATGCCCTGCTTCAGCATGAGCTGAGCAGCGGCATTGGTCATGACCGTGAAGAGAATGAAGAAGATGTATTTCATTGTTGCCACCCCGCCCTTGGGCGGTCCTACTACAAACCTGCAAATATTTCGTGAAATCACATGTATATTTTTAGTAAAAACCCGGATATGAACGCTTCATTTACCAAGATTTACTCAAATTCGACCTATTCTGCGGCCACCACGGCCTCTCGCCGAGCCTCCAGTTTTTTCGCTGTGCGCGCCCAGAAATCCGACAGGAAGGCCGGGTCGCGAAGCGCCTCCAGCCGTTGCCATTCCGGGAAGGACGCCGCGAAGGTTTCGGGCCTCATGCGGGCATCCTTATAGGGGTTGACGGCGCCACCGGCCTCGATCGTGATGCGGTCGAGTTCGGCTAACAGCCGCAGCGTCCTTTCGCCCCTGTTGGGGAAATCGAGCGTCAGCGTATAGCCCGGCCGCGGAAACGAGAGCAGCGCCGGCGAACCGACGGCGCCAAACCGCTTCAGCACGGTCAGGAACGAGCCTTGCCCGGCATGCCGCGCCGCTTCGAGCAGTGCCGGCACGGTGCGCCGCGCCATGGCCTCAGGCACCACGCACTGGTGCTGGAAAAGCCCGCGCGGGCCATAGAGCCGATTCCAGTCGCGCACACCGTCGAGCGGAAAGAAGAAGCCCTGGTAACCCGCCTGGCGCGCAGCCGGCGTGCGACCCTTCTTCCATCGATAGGCAGCGTTGAAGGCAGCCAGGAACGGCCGGTTGAGCACGTTGAAGGGCGGCTGCACGGGCACCGAGAGCCGACTGCCTGCGCGCATGGCGGCATGCGAGCCGTGCTCGGCATGGTTGCCGGTGAACAGCAGGCCGCGCCCTCGCCCGTGGCCGCCGGCGAGCTGATCGATCCAGGCAACGGCATATTCATTGGCCTGGTCGGCGGCGTCGGCAAGATCGAAGAATTCGGCGAGATCGCGGAACCGCGTCGTTTTCTCGACGATGTCGAGCGAGGGCACACGCATCAGCCGGATCGACGCCGACAAGATCAGTCCGGTCAGCCCCATGCCGCCGACCGTCGCCCTGAACAGATGGGCGTTGTCGGTCTCGGAGCAGCGATAGGTCCGGCCGTCGGACCGCAGTAAGGTCAAGGATTCGACATGACAGCCGAACGTGCCGCGCCGGTGGTGGTTCTTGCCATGCACATCATTGGCGATGGCGCCGCCAAGGGTGACGAACTGCGTGCCGGGAACCACGGCCGGAAAGAAGCCGTAAGGCGCGGCATGGGCGATGATGTCGCAAAGCAGCACGCCGGCATCGGCCTTGAGCACGCCGGTCTCGGCGTTGAAGCCGCGAATGTGGCCGAGCGGCCGCATGTCGACTACCATGCCGGCGTCGTTCTGGCAGCTGTCGCCATAGGAGCGGCCATTGCCGTAGCCGAGAAGCGAGCCCGGCTTGGCCGTGCCGCTTTTCAACAGCGCGATGGCTTCTTCCGCCGGGATCGCCCGGCGCGCCGGCGGCGTCGCCAGCCCGAAGCTGCCGAAATATTCGCCGCCGGCGCTCACCAGCCCCAGCCTCCTGCGATCAGAAGCACGGCGCCGATGGCCACCACGATCTGGCTACGCCAGTCGCGGATGATGAAGACGACCGGGTCGTCATGCATCTCGTCGCGGCGCGCGAGGATCCAGACGCGCATGGTGAGATAAAGCACGATCGGCGCCAAGGGCCACATTACCCACGGGTGCGGATAAAGCTCCCGCACCGCGACACTGTCCATGTAGAGCGCCAGCACCAGCGCCGAGGAGAAGGCCGAGGCCATGCCCGCCTGGGCGACGATCTCCTGGTCCTCGGTGCGGTAGCCGCGGCCGGCGATGCGCTCGCCGACCGGGATGGCGGTCGTGCGCAATTCGACGAAACGCTTCACCAGCGCCAGCGACAGGAAGAAGAAGATCGAGAAGGCGAGCAGCCAGAAGGAGACATCGACGCCCGTAGCCGCCGCTCCCGCCAGCACGCGAATGGTGTAGAGGCCGGCGAGCGTCAGCACGTCGATCAACAGCATGCGCTTGAAAGACAGCGAATAGGCCGTGGTGACGACCATATAGCCGCCGAGCGCGCCGAGGAACTCGATCGGCAGCAGGCAGCCGGTGGCGATGCCGATCGCGAGCAGCACAAAGACGGCGCCGAGGCCGAACGGGATCGACAGAACACCGCTGGCGAACGGGCGGTTGCGCTTGGTCGGATGCTTACGGTCGAGCGCGAGGTCGAAGAAGTCGTTGACGATGTAGATGGCGGAGGCCACGGCGCTGAACGAAACGAAGGCCAGGAGGCACTGCCAGATCATGCCGATGTTGAAATACTCGTGCGACAGCACCATCGGCACCGCGATCAGTGAATTCTTCAGCCACTGATGCGCCCTCAGCATCTTGACGTAGGTCTTGAGCGTTCGCTTCGGCGCCGGCATCGTCTCGGCGCCGCGCGCCGCCTGCCAGCGCTGCGCGCTGCGGTCCGGCGCCACCACGATGGCGTTGCGCGCGGCATCGAACACATTGAGATCATGGCGGCTGTTGCCGGCATAGTCGAAACCGGCATCGCCATAGGCGGCGACCAGCGAGGCGCGCTTCCTGGCCGAAGTCAAATTGTGCGGTCCGTCGGTCGCCAGCACGCGCTCGAAGATGCCGAGATACGCCGCGATCGCCTCGGCGAATTTGCGCGGCGTGCCCGTCGCCAGCACGATCCTGCGGCCGTCCTCGTGTTCGCCGCGAAGCCGCTCGAGCAATTCAACCCGGTAAGGCAGCGATGCCGGATCGATGTCGATGCGCGCTGCGATTTCCTGCTTGAGCCGCGCCGGACCGCCGGTCAGCCAGAGCGGCAGGACAAAGAGATAGAGCGGATTCTTCTTGAGCAGGATGAACAGGCCTTCCCACAGAAGGTCCGTTGCAATCAGCGTGCCGTCGAGATCGACCGCAAGCGGAATTGCGTTCCCGTCCGACCGCGCGTCCATTGCCCCGCCCTGCTCACCCCGCGCCGCATTTCGGCGCCTACGCGATGGATATAACGGGGCATGACGGAGCGAACGTTAAAACGCCCGGTTGCGGCGCGCTGTGCGGGGGTATTTCCGGTGTTATCGTTAAGCAGCGGCTACCGGAAACGATAAAAGGCCGGGCGTTCGCCCGGCCTTCGCCGATCGCGTCTAAGGATTTTACTTGATCCGGGCAACGCCGCCCGAGATCTCGACCGTTTCTGAACCGGTCAGCGCTTCGAGGTCACCATTGGGCAGGGTGACGAAGCAGCCATTCGGGCAGAACTCCACCGTCTCGCCGGCGGCCAGCGCCAGCTCGGTCTTGCCGCCGCCTTCGGTCACGATCAACGTCCGCGTCTGAGCGTCCTTGTTGACCGCGCTGGCGGCAAAAGCCGAACCGCCCAGGGCCAAGAAAGCGATGGCGGTAACGACAGACTTCCACATTGCAATTTCCGGTGTTTCCACACCGCCTCTGTTGCATTTTCGCAAGGCATTCTCGCCCTTTGCATGAGAGCTTATATGAGATGCAAGCTGAACCGCAACTGAATGCCGCATTCATGCCGCAATTGGTTTCACCGACCGGAAAATGGCGCAACGTCTAGCCTGGATCGGGCTTGCGGCCCCTTCGCTTCATCTTGGCGAGCCGTTCGCGTTCGGCCGCTGCTTCCGCTTCCAGCCGCTCGCGCTCGGCAAATTCCGCCTCGATCTTGTCGTCGTCGATCGGCCACGACTCGTGCTTCGTTGTCTCGACCACGGCGCGCGGCGTCGACGGGATCTCGATGTGCTCGTCCTCGAAGATATCGAAGATCGCGAAGCGTATGTCGTTCTGGACGATGCTGCCGTTCATCACGTCGGCCACGAACACGCGGATTTCGAATTCGAGCGCGGCCGTCCCGAAATTGGCGAAGAGCACGAAGGGCTCGGGGTTCTTGAGCACCATCGGATGGGCGCGGGCGATATCGAGCAGAAGCGTGTGCACCCGCTTGACGTCGCTGCCATAGGCGACGCCGACCCTGATGTCGACGCGGCCGAGCTTGTTGCGATGCGTCCAATTGCCGACCGCATTGTTGATGAGGTTCGAATTGGGCAGGATCACCGACTGCCGCTGGAACGTCTCGATTTCCGTCGCACGCACGCTGATCTTCTTCACCGTGCCGCTGATGTCGCCGGCGACGATCCAGTCGCCCACCTTGAACGGGCGTTCGGCAAGCAGGATCAGGCCGGAGACGAAGTTCGAGACCACGTTCTGCAGGCCGAAGCCGATACCAAGTGACAGCGCACCGGCAACGAGCGCCAGATTGGAAAGATCGATACCAGCCGCCGATATGCCGATAAGTGCCGCGAGCGCCACGCCTGCATAGCCCACGGCCAGCCGGATCGAGTTGCGCACGCCGGTGTCGACCTTGCCGCGCGCCATCACCGACCCGTCGAGCCAGCCCTGGAACCAGCGCGTGAGGAAATAGCCGATGACGAAGACGACGATGCCGGTGAGGATGCCGAGCACCGAGATGGTGACGGAGCCGATGGTGACGCCCGTTGCCAGCTTGTAGGCCCAGGCCTCGATGTCGCCGGGCTGGAAGCCCCACATCAGAAGGATCAGCGGCAGGAACACCAGCACGATCATCAGGTTGATTGCGATGCTGGCCACCAGGCCGAGCTGATCGAGCGCGGTGTCCTCGTAGCTGGAATTGGCGGACAGCCATCGCCCGACCGACGTATCAGCGAACCCGCCCTCCTCGCCGATCGCCCGCGCCGACAGGAAGCCGATATAGGCGGTGACCAGGATGGTGCCGGTGACCACGACCTGGGACGAGACGAACAGCGCGAGGCCGATATAACCGAGCAGCGCCGCAGCGATGGTGAACAGGCCGAGCCCGATCGCGATGAAGCGAAGCCATGCCGGCCAAGGACGCCATGCGCCGTCAGCCGTCCTGAATGGTCTCAGCAGCCCCATCAGGATCAGGATGACGCCGACGATGATGGTGGCGACAAAACCCCTGGCGATCGTCAGCGAAAGCGGGGAACCCATCTTCTCGTTGACGACCGACAGGAAGTAATTGATGCCGAGAACCACGGCCATGGCGGTGGTCAGCCTCACCAGCCAGCGCGCAGGGCCGGTTGCAACTGGAATGAGCCGCCAGTTAGGCAGCCGCGGCTCGAGCGCCGCATTGGTCAGCCGGTTGACGCAGAACACCACTGCGATTACGGCGAGCAGCGCATTGAGGAATGTGCCGATATCGCCGCGCAGCACGTTGTAATAGTTGAAGAAGAACACTGCGGAGGCCAAGAACGCGCCGAGCGCCGCAGTCGGCAGCAGCGTCGACCAGAACGCCACGGACAGCCGGCTGAGGTAGGATGGATCCTCCACGGATGGATTGGGCTCGAAAATGCGGCCGAACAGCCGCCGCCCGCCTATCAGGAGCACGGCCGCCAGCGCCAGCGCCATCAGCGTCGCGGCAAGGATTGCCTGAAATTTGAACTTGAACGCGAAGGTCAGCCAGGACGCCACTGCCTTGTAGAGGCCGGTGAACTGGTCATGCGCGTCGGAAAAGCCCTGCGGGCTCAGCACATCGGTCAATTCGTAGCGTTTCGTCAGAACGCTGCGGAAAAGCTCGCTGCGCTTGATGGCGATATTGTCGACCAGGCCGCTGATGCGGATCGACAGGTTCTGCGCGCTGGCGACCACCGCGTTGATCTCGGCCTTCTCGGCCGTGAGCGCCGCGCGCTCATTGGCGACGATCGCGGGCTCTTGCTGTCCTTGCGCGGGTGGCGGCCCCAGAACCTCGACGCGATCGTTGATGTCGTTGAGGCGCGAACGGAACGCCAGCGCGCTGTTCAGCGCCGCTCGCGATATATCCTCGAGCTGCAGGCGGATATCGACGAGCCCGGCATCGTCTTCATCGGGATCGCTTATCTTCTTCTCCAGGCCGTCGGTCTTGGCCGTCAGGTCCTGCATGGCCTTGGTTTGATCGGCGATGAGCTGTGCGGAGCCCTGGCCAATCGCCTGCGCCATGGCGTGGGACGACGGCTGCGTCGCGACGACGACGATGGCGACCAGGATCAGGCGTAGCAGTCGGGAAATCATGACGGACGGGCGACTCGCGGCCGAAAAATCTTCGAAAATTCCATCCTTGATAAAGACCGCCATATCAGGCGGCAAGCCGTCCCGATCCGTGGAGCGATGGCATGGATCGAAGTCGGCCTGTCGAAAAGCGATGGCGCAATCTTGGCTTTGCGGTTGTGGGCTGCTCTATAGTGTGCCGCCTCGCACCAACAGGACGACAGGAAGAATGGCGGAATATTCGGCCTTTTCGCTGCTCAAGAACGCGCTGAACGGCAACAAGGACTGGAAGCCGGCGTGGCGCAAGCCGGACCCGAAGGCGTCCTATGATGTGATCGTCATCGGTGGCGGCGGCCACGGACTCTCGACCGCCTATTACCTTGCCAAGGAACACGGCATCACCAATGTCGCGGTGCTGGAAAAAGGCTGGCTGGGCTCGGGCAATGTCGGCCGCAACACCACGGCGGTGCGCTCCAACTATCTTTTGCCGCAAAACACCCGCTTCTACGAGCATTCGATGAAGCTGTGGGAGAACCTCTCGCACGACCTCAACTACAACGTCATGTTCTCGCAGCGCGGCTGCCTCAATCTCGCGCACACGCCGGCCCAGCTCGACGACTATGCAAGGCGCGGCAACGCGATGCGCCATCTCGGCGTCGATGCCGAGTTGATGACCGTCAACCAGATCAAGCGGCTAGTCCCCGCGCTGGACGTCTCGGGCTCGGCGCGCTTTCCCGTCCTTGGCGGGCTGATGCAGCCACGTGCCGGCACCGCCCGGCACGACGCGGTCGCCTGGGGTTATGCGCGCGGCGCCGACCGGCGCGGCGTCGACATCATCGAGAATTGCGAGGTCACCGGCTTCCTGCGCGACGGCGACCAGGTCATTGGCGTGACGACGACACGCGGCGATATCCGCGCCAGGAAAGTGGCGCTTGCCGTCGCCGGCAGCACCGGCCATGTCATGCAGCTTGCCGGCATTTCGCACATGCCGATCGAAAGCCACGTTCTGCAGGCCTTCGTCTCGGAATCGCTGAAGCCGATCGTCGACACCGTTCTCACCTTCGGCATGGGCCACTTCTACATCTCGCAGTCCGACAAGGGCGGCCTCGTCTATGGCGGCGACCTCGACGGCTACAACAGCTACGCCCAGCGCGGCAGCCTGCCGATCGTCGATGAGGTGATGAGCGAGATGCTGGCGCTGTTCCCGGGCCTTGCGCGGGTGCGCATGCTGCGTTCCTGGGGTGGGCTTTGCGACATGACGATGGACGGCTCGCCGATCATCACCACCGGCCCGCTGCCCGGCATGTATCTCAATTGCGGTTGGTGCTACGGCGGCTTCAAGGCTACGCCAGCCTCGGGCTGGTGCTTCGCCTGGACCATCGCCAAGGACGAGCCGCACGAGTTCAACGCCCCCTTCACGCTCGACCGTTTTTATCGTGGCCTGATCATCGACGACAAAGGCCAGGGCGCGAATCCGCGGCTGCATTAGGGTTTCAATCATATGCTGATCACTTGTCCCTATTGCGGCCCGCGCGACGTCGTCGAATTCACCTACCAGGGCGACGGCAACCGCGAGCGGCCGCAGCCGGCCTCGCAGGATCTCGATGCCTGGAATGCCTATGTCTACGACCGGTTGAACCCGGCCGGAGACCACAATGAGATCTGGCAGCATTCCGGCGGCTGCCGCGCGCATCTGCGGGTCGTGCGCAATACCCTGACCCATGAAATCCTGAGTACGGCGTTCGCCCGTGGCGGACACAAATCCGCGGGCCATAAAGCGGGAGGCAACCAGTGAGCCCTCGCCGCACGGAAACCGGCGGCCGCATCGACCGGCTGCGCACCATCCGCTTCACCTTCGACGGCGCGCCCTATACCGGCCATGCCGGCGACACGCTGGCTTCGGCGCTGCTCGCCAATGGCGTGACGCTGTTCGGTCGTTCGTTCAAGTACCACCGCCCGCGCGGCCTGCTCGCCGCCGGCGTCGAGGAGCCGAATGCCCTGTTGACGGTGCTGCGCGGTGAAGTGCGCGAGCCCAACATCCCCGCCACCATGGTCGAGATCTATGACGGGCTGGTCGCTGTCAGCCAGAACCGCTCCCCCTCGCTCGCTTTGGATATCGGCGCGCTCAACCAGCTCGGCGGCAAGATCCTGTCGGCCGGTTTTTACTACAAGACCTTCATGGGACCGGTATTCGGCCCGCTGAAGGGCACGCGGTTCTGGATGTTCTGCGAGCATTTCATCCGTCGCGCCGCCGGCCTCGGCAAGGCGGGTGTTGCGCCCGACACTGCGCGCTACGAGCGCATGAACGCCTTTTGCGACGTGCTGGTCGTCGGCTCCGGCCCGGCCGGCCTGATGGCAGCGAAGGCCGCCGCCGACCAGGGTGCGCGCGTGATCCTGGCCGATCTCGAGGCAAAGTTCGGCGGCTCGGCCAACTGGTCTGGCGAAACCATCGACGGCGCGCCGGCCGCCGACTGGGCGGCGCGCGTCGTCGGCCAGCTCGAAGGCAACGACAATGTCCGCCTGCTGCCGCGCACGACCGTCTGGGGCTACTACGACGGCAACACTTTGGCCGCCCTCGAACGGGTGACCGACCATAAGGAAGTGCCGGCGAAAGGCGAGCCGCGCCAGCGCTACTGGGCGATCCGCGCCAAGACAGCGGTTCTCGCCACCGGCTCCTTCGAGCGGCCGCTGGTGTTTCCGGGCAACGATCGTCCGGGTGTCATGCTGGCACATGCGGCCGAACGCTACGCCAACGAATATGGCGTGCTGCCTGGCGAACGGATCGCAATGTTCACCAACAACGACAGCGCCTATCGCTCGGCGGTCGCCCTGAAGAAGGCAGGCGCTGCCGTCGTCGCCGTCATCGATGTCCGCGGCGACGTCTCGAACGAGATGCGCAGGCTGGCGAGCGAAGCCGAGGCCGAATTGTTTGCGGGCCATGCCGTAATCGCGACCGAAGGCGGCAAGGCGCTCACCGGCCTCAAGGTGCAACGCTTCGACATGATGAGCGGTGCGCTCAGCGGCGAAGAACGCAGCATCCATGCCGACTGCCTGGCTATGTCGGGCGGATGGTCGCCGACAATCCATCTCGCCAGCCAGGCCGGTGCAAAGGCCATATGGGACACTGCCAGGCAGGCCTTCCTGCCGCCGCAGCCGACGCAGCGCTGGATCGGCGCCGGCGCCTTCACCGGCAGTTTTTCCACTGCCGAAGCCATCGCCGAGGGCCGCGCGGCCGGCCTCCAGGCCGCCGGCGGAACGCCGTCCTCGGCGCCCCTGCCCGTTGTCGAGGCTGTTCCTGGCGATCCCGACCCGGCGCCGGTCTTCGAGATCAAGGCCAAGGGCAAGAGTTTCGTCGACTTCCAGCACGACGTGACCGCCGAGGACGTTCGGCTCGCGCATCGCGAGGGCTTCGTTTCGGTCGAGCATCTGAAACGCTACACCACGCTCGGCATGGCGACCGACCAGGGCAAGAACTCCAACGTGCCGGGCTTAGCCATCATGGCCGAGGCGCTCGGCAAACCGATACCGGAAGTCGGCACGACACGCTTCCGCCCGCCCTACACGGCGGTCTCGATCGGCTCGCTGGCGGCCGAGCGCTTCGGCGATTTGAAGCCGGAGCGGCTGACGCCGATGCATGACTGGCACATCGCCAACGGCGCGACCATGTATGCGGCCGGACTCTGGTATCGCCCGATGATCTACGGCCTCGCCGGCGAGACCGTAGAGCAGGCCTACGTACGCGAAGCCCAGGCGACACGCGAGAGCGCCGGCATCGTCGATGTCTCGACACTCGGCAAGATCGCCGTGCAAGGACCGGACGCGGCCGAATTCCTCGACCGCGTCTACACCAATATGTTTTCCACCCTCGCCGTCGGCAAGGCCCGCTACGGCCTGATGCTGCGCGAGGACGGTCTTGCCTTCGACGACGGCACCACCTGGCGGCTCGGGGAGCAGGAATTCCTGATGACCACCACCACCGCCAATGCCGGCAAGGTGATGCAGCATCTGGAATATTTCCTCGACGTCATCTGGCCGGAACTGAAGGTCACCGTCACCTCGGTCACCGACGAATGGGCTGGTGCCGCGATCGGCGGCCCGAAGGCCCGCGCCATCCTTGCCTCTTGTGTCAAAGGCACAGCCGTCG
The DNA here is from genome assembly GCF_029674625.1 of Mesorhizobium sp. WSM4906. NCBI lineage: Bacteria > Pseudomonadati > Pseudomonadota > Alphaproteobacteria > Hyphomicrobiales > Phyllobacteriaceae > Mesorhizobium > Mesorhizobium sp. WSM4906. The sequence goes on along the minus strand of NZ_CP121355.1, from coordinate 3,641,217 downwards.
ACAACGCCACGCTTCCCTTCATGGGCATCGTCCATGGCCAGATCGCCGGCGTGCCGGTGATGATCTGCCGCCTCTCTTTCTCCGGCGAAATGGCCTTCGAGGTCTATTCCGGCGCCGGTTACGGCACACGGGTGTGGGAAGCGCTCATCGAGGCCGGCAAGCCGTTCGGCCTTGTCACCTACGGGCTCGAGGCGCTGGGCACCATGCGCATCGAGAAGGGTCACGTCACCGGCGCCGAGATCGACGGCCGCACCACCGCGCGCGACCTCCATCTCGACTGGATGCTGTCGAAGAAGAAACCCTTCATCGGTTCCGCCATGATGGACCGCGAGGGGCTGATCGCTCCGGACCGGCTGGAACTGGTCGGCGTGATCGCTCTCGACAACCGCGCGCTCAACGGTGGCGGACATATCGTCGATGAACTGGACCAAGAGAACCCGCACGATTCGATCGGCCACATCACCGCCTGCTGCTATTCGCCGGCGCTCGGCAAATACATCGCTCTGGCGCTGGTCAGGGGCGGCAAGGCGCGCCACGGCACGCGCGCCTTCGTTTCCGACCCGCTGCGCAACCGGTTCGGGCCGGTCGAGATCGTCTCCAACCATTTCTACGATCCGGACGGGAGCCGCATGCATGCTTGAACGTCAATCGCCGCTGGAGCCCGTCTACCATCCAGGCTCGCATGGCAATTTCGAACATGGCGTCGATGTCATCCTGTCCGAAACGCGGCCAGGCTCGATCCTGCAGCTTGCCGCGTGGCCAGGCGAGGAGAAGCGCCTGATGTCGGGCATATACAAGGTGACGGGCCTTGCCCTTCCGGACGGCGCCGGCGGCGGCGTCAGCAATGGCGCGAAGTCGGCGTTCGGCTTCGCGCCGGGCAAGTTCACCGTGGTCGACGAGGCGGAGGGCTTGGCCGCCGCGTTTACGGGAGTGATCACGCCTTCGGTCGGCACGCTCACCGACCTGTCGCACGGCCGCACGGCGATCCGCGTCGCCGGACCGAAAGCGGAATGGGTGCTGGCGAAATTCTTCGCCATCGATTTTGCCTTGCCGGCCTTCCCGTTGGGCGCAGGCCGCTCGACCAACCATCACGATGTTTTCGCCCAGATCCAGCGCACCGGCGCGGATCAGTTCGACATCTACGTCTTCCGATCGTTTGCTCGGTCGTTCTGGAAAGCCTTGTGCCACGCCGGCGAGGAAGTCGGCTACGAGGTTCAGTAGAGCAAATAGGACCAGTCGACTGGTCCAGCAGGTGCCTCACTATCGACGGCTACAACTGCTGCTTGAGCCTTGGACCAGCGAAGACGATAGATAAGGAACGGGCTCTGGTCGGAGCCCGCTCAGGCAACCAGTTCGACAATTCCTTCCATGACCGCAGAGACTACGGCGACAGCCACGACCCGCTTTGCTCCGGCGGGCGACCCGTCGCTGCTGTTGCCGGCAACCGTTGCCTGCGGCGTGTTCATGACCAGCCTCGACCAGAACGTCATTGTGACCGCGCTGCCAGGCATCGGCCAAAGCCTGAACCGTCCGCCGAGCCAGCTCGGTCTTTTGATCACCGTCTATGTCGCGAGCCTGATCATCACGATGCCTCTCGGCGGCTGGCTGGCCGATCGCTTCGGGCTGCGCAACGTCTACTGCTTTGCGCTGCTCGTCTTCGCCAGCGCCTCGGCGCTCTGCGGCCTGTCGGAAAACATCTGGATGCTGGTCGGCTCGCGCGCGCTGCAGGGTTTCGGCGGCGCGCTGATGGGCACGCTCGGCCAGGTCGTGATCCTGTCGAGCTTCCCGCGCGACCGCACGCTCAAGATCAACATGTATATCTCGCTCGCCGGCCAGTCAGGCCCCCTGGTCGGGCCGCTCGTCGGCGGCGCGCTGACCACCTACGTGTCGTGGCGCTGGATCTTCTACATCAACATACCGATCGCGCTGACGGCCGCGCTGCTCGCCGCCTCGCTGTTCCCCACGATCACCAAGCCGGTCCGCACGCCTTTCGATTTTCCGGGCTTCCTGCTCGTCGGCAGCGGCATGGCGCTGCTCGTCTTCGGCATGGATTCGCTTGCCGCGAAGGATGCCGCGAGCGCCAGCATCGCCATGGAGCTCGGGCTGGCGATCGCCATCCTGACCGTCGCCGCGCTTTACTGCCTGCGCACCCGTAACCCGCTGCTCGACCTCAACCTGCTGCGCATCCGCACCTTTCGCGTCAGCTTCCTGACCGGCGGCGGTCTCGACACGATCGGGCTGAGTTCGGTGGTTTTCCTCTTGCCGCTGATGTTCCAGCTCGGCTTCGGCATGAGCGCCGTCCAGGCCGGATCGCTGACCTTCGTGGCGGCGATCGGGTCGGTGCTGATGCGCTTCTTCATGCCGCGCATCCTCAACCGCTTCGGCTTCAGGCGCGTGCTGGTCACCAACACGCCGATCGTCGCCCTGCTGGTCGCGGGGTTTGCCTTGATGCAGGAAAGCACGCCCGCCTGGATCGTGCTTACCTACATCTTCGTCTTCGGCCTCTTCCGCTCCGTGCAGTGGGCCTCGACCGGCAATCTCGCCTACTCGGACATCGCGCCGGAGCAGCTCTCGCGCTTCAGCGCGCTCTATTACATCCTCTGGCAGCTGGCGGTCGCGATCAGCGTCGGCCTGGCGGCGGCGTTGCTGTCGCTGCTTGCCGGAGGCGGCCAGGCCAGCGTCGACGACTACCGCATCCTGTTCATCGTCGAGGCCCTGATCACGTTTTGCGCGCTGCTCGCTTATCTCAGGCTGACACCGCAGGACGGCGCCCATGTCAGCGGCCACGGTGCCCATATGAGCACGGACTAGCAGTCAGGGCGACCGGTCCCTGTCCGCGCTACTCAGCGAACGTCACCCATTCTTCGAGCGGCGCGCGGTCGGTGCGGAATTCATTCTCGGGCTTGGAGTTGTCCTCATAGCCCAGCGCCATGCCGCAGACGACGACTTCCTCGTCGGGAATGTTGAGCACCGGGCGGATCTGCCGGTGGTAGGGTGCGAAGGCGGCTTGCGGACAGGTATGCAGCCCCCTGCCCCGCGCCGCGACCATGATGTTCTGCAGGAACATGCCGTAGTCGATCCACGACCCCTTGTTCAGCCGCCGGTCGACCGTGAAGATCATGCCGACCGGCGCGTCGAAGAAGATGAAGTTGCGATCGTGCTGCGCGCGCATCTTGTCGACCTCGCGCCGGCCGATGCCGATCGCGCCGTAGAGACCGAAGCCGTTGGCCCGGCGCCGGCTGAGATAAGGCTCGAAGAACTGGTCGGGATAGTAGCGGTACTCGTCCCACTCCGCCTTCTCGGCACGAATGCCGGAATTGAGGATGGCGTCGCTGATGCGCTGCTTCACCTCGCCCTTGGTCACATAGACCCGCCAAGGCTGCATGTTGGTGCCTGACGGCGCCCGCGCCGCCACCGTCAGGATGGCGCGGATCGTCTCGTCGTCGACCATGTCGGGCAAAAACGCGCGCACGGACCGGCGCGAAATGATCGCCTCGTCGACGATCGCCGCATCGAGCACGATCCGGCTATTCTTATCCAGCATGGGCCGTCCCTTCAGGCATGGCCGGAACCCGGTTTCCGCAAACGACTATCCGCAGACACAAGAACTAGATTGGTCCCGATCGGACGCCCCACCCTCCGTTCGTAGGGCAGCCTTTGCATCAAGCGCCAAAATCGCGCAAGCAAATCTTGCAGCGTATGAAAATCCGCTTGATTTTTTCACTGGTTTGTCCTCACATGAAAATTGTTCATATTTTTTCACGAGTTCACGATTGGCCTCGACCGCCGTCAGACCGGAGCAGGACAATGGCGAGCGGCTGCTTGCCGGCGATATCCGTGCGCTGCGCAAGGCGCGCGGGCTGACGCTCAGCGAGATCGCGTTCAAGCTCGGCCGCTCCGTCGGCTGGGTCAGCCAGGTCGAGCGCGGACTTTCGGTTCCTTCGCTCGGCGATCTCAGAGCCTTCGCCGAGCTCTTTGGCGTGCCGCTCAGCCTGTTCTTCAGCCATGACGTGCCTGTCGAGAAGGAACGCGGCGTGGTTGTGCGCGCGGGCAGCCGCCGCTCGCTTGGCACAAGCGAATCAGGTCTCGTGGAGGAGCTTCTGTCGCCCGACCTCGGCGGTAGCTTCGAGATGCTGCGCTCGGTCTTCGCGCCGGGCGCCGAACTGAAGACCGAAGCGCGCCGTCCGACTGAGGAAGCGGGCTATGTCGTGTCGGGCACTTTCGAGATCGAGATCGGCGGCGTCTGGCATCGGCTCGGCGAAGGCGACAGTTTTCGTTTCGAAGGCAAGCCGTTCCGCTGGCGCAATCCGGGCGCCGAGCCGGCAGTAGTCATCTGGGTGGTTTCGCCGCCGGTATATTGAGTTGGAGCTTGGGAGGAAGAAACATGGCCGGTTTGCCGACCACGGCGCGCGTGGTGATCATCGGAGGCGGTGTCGTCGGCGCCTCCTCGCTCTACCACCTCTGCAAGGCCGGCTGGACCGACTGCGTGCTGTTGGAGAAGAACGAGCTGACCTCCGGCTCGACCTGGCACGCCGCCGGCAATGTGCCGACCTTCTCCTCGTCATGGTCGCTGATGAACATGCAGCGCTACTCGACAGAGCTCTACCGGGGTTTGGCCGAAGTGGTCGACTATCCGATGAACTACCATGTCACCGGCTCGCTCAGACTCGCCCACACCAAGGAGCGTATGCAGGAGTTCCAGCGCGCCAAGGGCATGGGCCGCTACCAGGGCATGGACATCGATGTCGTCGGCCTCGACGAGATCAAGCGGCGCTATCCCTTCATTGAGACGCACGAGCTGGAGGGCGCGCTCTACGATCCGAGCGACGGCGATATCGACCCGGCGCAGCTGACGCAGGCGCTTGCCAAGGGCGCGCGCGACATGGGCGCCAGGATTATCCGCTTCTGCCCGGTCACCGGCGTTCGCCGCGAGAACGGCGAATGGGTGGTCGCGACGCCGCAGGGCGAAATCCGCTGCGAGATCGTCATCAACGCGGCCGGCTACCGCGCCGCCGAAGTTGGAAAAATGTTCGGCCGCGAAGTGCCGATGATGGTGATGAGCCATCAGTACATATTGTTCGAGGAGATCCCCGAGCTGGCCGCCTGGACGAAGGAACAGGGGCATAAGCTGCCGTTGCTGCGCGATGTCGACACGTCCTATTATCTGCGCCAGGAAAAGACCGGCATGAATCTCGGCCCTTATGAGCGCAATTGCCGCGCGCACTGGGCGACGCATAACGATCCCATGCCGGAGGATTTTTCCTTCCAGCTCTTCCCCGACGACCTCGACCGGCTGGAGCATTATCTCGCCGACGCCGTCGCCCGCGTGCCGATCCTTGGCACCGCCGGCCTCTCCAAGGTCATCAACGGGCCGATCCCCTACGCGCCCGACGGCAACCCGCTGATCGGACCGATGCCCGGCGTGCCGAATGCCTTCGAGGCCTGCGTCTTCACTTTCGGCATCGCGCAAGGCGGCGGCGCCGGCAAGGTGCTGGCCGAATGGGTGACCGAGGGTCAGACGGAATGGGACATGTGGTCCTGCGACCCACGCCGCTTCACCGCCTTCGCGTCCGCTCCTGACTATTGTGTCGCCAAGGGCCTGGAGATCTACGGCAATGAATACGCCATCCAGTTCCCGCGCCATGCCTGGCCGGCCGGGCGCGACCGCAAACACTCACCGCTGCATGATCGTATCAAGGCGCTCGGCGGCCAGTTCGACGCCTACAACGGCTGGGAGCGCGCTACCTGGTATGCGAAGCCCGGCGACGACATTTCGGAGGAATCGACGCTGACCTTCCGCCGCGACGGACCGTGGCAGCAGCGTGTGCGAGAGGAATGCCTGGCCGTGCGCGACGCCGCCGGCATCCTCGACCTGCCCGGCTTCTCGCGCTTCAACCTCGAAGGTCCGGGCGCCGCCGAATGGCTGGCGCTGCAGGTCACCGGCCTCGTGCCGAAACCCGGCCGTATCGGCCTCGTCTATTTTGCCGACGACAAGGGCCGCATCGTCACCGAAATGTCGGTCGTGCGCCATGGTGAAGACCAGATGACGCTGATCACCGCGGCGGTGGCGCAGTGGCACGATTTCGAATGGCTGAAGTCGCGCATGCCGGCCGATGCGGCCTTCACGCTGACCGACCGGACGGAGGAATACTCCACGCAGATCCTCGCCGGCCCGAACTCGCGCGCCATCCTTGCCGAGGTTTGCGCCGCCGATCTGACGCTGCCTTGGCTGACGCATCAGGAAACGACCGTCGCCGGGCGCTGGGCGAAGCTGGTGCGCGTCTCCTTCGCCGGCGAGCTCGGCTGGGAGATCCACACCAAGGTGGCAAACACAGCCACCGTGTTCGACGCGGTCTGGGCCGCCGGCCAGAAGCATGGGTTAAAGCCCTTCGGCATGTATGCGCTGGATTCGCTGCGGCTGGAAAAAGGCTACCGCGCCTGGAAGGGCGATCTGTCGACCGACTATTCGATCCTGCAGGGCGGGCTGGAGCGCTTCGTCAAATGGGACAAGCCCGACTTCCGCGGCAAGGCGGCGCTGCTCAACGAAAAGCAGCAGGGCGTGAAGAAGCGCTTCGTCACGCTTGTCGTCGAGAACCCCGGCGATTGCGATGCGCCCTATATGTCGACGCTCTGGCATAGCGGCAGCATCGTCGGCGAGACGACTTCGGGCGGCTGGGGTCATCGTGTCGACAAATCCATCGCGCTCGGCATGCTCCGCGCCGACCTTGCCGAGCCGGGCACGGCGATCGAGGTCGAGATCTTCGGCGACCGCTTCAAGGCGGTGGTGCAGAAGGACGAGCCGCTCTGGGATCCGAAGAATGAGAGGTTGAGAGCTTAGGACCTTTCCCGGCCGTGGCGGTCCATTCTGGCGGAGGAATTTTGTGACAAGATCAAGCGAAGAACCGCAGGGCGTACCGGCGGTACGCACAAGGGGCTTTGCGCCGGAATTGGCGCAAAATAGCCCGTCAGAATGCGGCCGATATGGTCGGGAAAGGTCCTAGAATGCCAAAACCATCGAAGCGCATTACCGGCATCGTGCCTTCGGGCAAGGATGGCTGGGAAGTCCATTTCGCCGCCTGGACCCGCAGGGCGGCCGGCGAGGACATCATCGTGCTCTCGGTCGGAGATCACGACTTCGACACGCCCTCTGAGACGATCGAGGCCTGCGTCAACGCCGTCCGCGGCAGCAACCATCACTACACCCCTCTGCCAGGCCTGCCGCGCCTGCGCAAGGCGATGGCGGCGGCCTCCACCGCTTGCACCGGCATCTTGACGGAACCGGACGAGATCATCGCCACGGCTGGTGGCCAGGGCGCGCTCTACGCCGCCGTGCAGGGCGTGCTCGATGCCGGCGATCACGCCATCGTCGTCGCGCCTTACTACGCCACCTATCCCAACACCTTCAGCGCCGCCGGCGCCAGCTTCACCGTGGTCGAGACGCCGGCCGGGGACGGTTTCCAGCCGCACGCCGACATGATCCGCGCGGCGCTCAGGCCCAACACGCGCGCCATCCTTATCAACACGCCGAACAACCCGACCGGGGCGGTCTACTCGCGCGAACGGCTCGAAGAGCTGGCCGAAATCTGCAAGGAACGCGATCTCTGGCTGCTGTCTGACGAGGTCTACTGGACGCTTGGCGGCGGCGAGCACATCTCGCCGCGCTCGCTGCCCGGCATGGCCGAGCGCACGCTGGTCATCAATTCGATGTCGAAGAGCCACGGCATGACCGGCTGGCGCATGGGCTGGCTGACCGGCCCGAGAGCGATGATAGCGCTGATGACCGACCTCAACCTGGTGACGACCTACGGCCTGCCGGCGTTCATCTCGATCGCCTGCGCCGAGGCGCTGGAGAACCACTACGGCGTGAAGGAAATCGCCGAGCGCTACGCCGCGCGCCGCACCGTCTTCCTCAATGCCATACGCGGCGCAAATGAACTCACCGTGCACGGCTCCGAAGGCGGCATGTATGTCATGCTCGACATCTCGGCCGTCGAGCCTGACGATGAGAAATTCGCCTGGGCGCTGCTCGACAAGGAAAAGGTCGGCGTCATGCCGGGCTCGAGCTTCGGCGAGGCCGCAGCCGGCCACATCCGCATCAGCCTCTGCCAGCCCGAACCTGTCCTTCAGGAAGCAGCGCTTCGCGTACGCCGCTTCGCTTCCAACTATCGCCGCGAGGCCGCATGACCAAGACCATTCCCAGCAAAGCCCGCGCCGTCATCATCGGCGGCGGCGTCTCGGGCTGCTCGGTCGCCTATCATCTGGCTAAGCTCGGCTGGACCGACATCGTGCTGCTCGAACGCAAGCAGCTCACCTGCGGCACGACCTGGCATGCGGCCGGCCTGATCGGCCAGTTGCGCGCCTCGCAGAACATGACGCGGATGGCGAAGTATTCCGCCGACCTTTACGTCAAGCTCGAAGCCGAAACCGGCGTCGGCACCGGCATGCGCCAGGTCGGCTCGATCACGGTGGCGCTCACCCAGGAGCGTAAGCACGAAATTTATAGGCAGGCATCGCTCGCCCGCGCTTTCGATGTCGACGTTCGCGAGATTTCGCCGAGCGAAGTCAAGGAGATGTATCCGCATCTCAACGTCTCCGACGTGGTTGGCGCCGTGCATCTGCCGCTCGACGGCCAGTGCGATCCGGCCAACATCGCCATGGCGCTGGCCAAGGGCGCGCGCCAGCGCGGCGCCACGATCATCGAGAACGTGAAAGTCACCAAGGTCCACACCAAAAATGGCCGCGTCTCCGGCGTCTCCTGGGCGCAGGGCGAGGATCAGGGCACGATCGAGACCGACATCGTCGTCAACTGCGCCGGCATGTGGGCGCGCGAGCTTGGACGGCAGAACGGCGTCACCATCCCGCTGCATGCCTGCGAGCATTTCTATCTCGTCACCGAGCCGATCCCGGGTCTCTCTCGCCTGCCGGTGCTGCGCGTGCCGGACGAGTGCGCCTACTACAAGGAGGACGCCGGCAAGATGATGCTCGGCGCCTTCGAACCGGTGGCGAAGCCCTGGGGCATGGACGGCATTCGCGAGGATTTCTGCTTCGACCAGCTGCCTGAGGACATGGACCATTTCGAGCCGATCCTCGAAATGGGCGTCAACCGCATGCCGATGCTGGGCACGGCCGGCATCCATACCTTCTTCAACGGTCCCGAAAGTTTCACGCCCGACGACCGCTATTATCTCGGCGAGGCGCCGGAGCTTTCCGGCTACTGGATGGCGACCGGCTACAATTCGATCGGCATCGTCTCCTCGGGCGGCGCCGGGATGGCGTTGGCGCAGTGGATCAACGACGGCGAGGCGCCCTTCGACCTCTGGGAGGTCGACATCCGCCGCGCTCAGCCCTTCCAGAAGAACCGCCGCTACCTCAAGGAGCGCGTCTCCGAAACGCTCGGCCTGCTCTATGCCGATCATTTCCCTTACCGCCAGATGGCGACCTCGCGTGGCGTGCGTCGCTCGCCCCTGCACGAGCATCTGAAGGCGCGCGGCGCGGTCTTCGGCGAGGTGGCGGGCTGGGAGCGGGCCAACTGGTTTGCTAGGCCCGGACAGGAGCGCGAATACCGCTATTCCTGGAAGCGGCAGAACTGGTTCGACAACCAGCGCGAGGAGCACCTCGCCGTGCGCAGCGGCGTCGGCCTGTTCGACATGACCTCCTTCGGCAAGATCCGTGTCGAGGGCCGCGACGCCTGTGCCTTCCTGCAGCGGCTCTGCGCCAACGACATGGACGTCGCGCCCGGTAGGATCGTCTATACGCAGATGCTCAACGCCAAGGGCGGCATCGAGAGCGATCTTACCGTGACACGGCTGTCGGAGACGGCCTATTTCCTCGTGGTGCCGGGCGCCACGCTTCAGCGCGACCTTGCTTGGCTGAGGCGGCATGTGGCCGACGAGTTCGTCGTCATCACCGATGTGACCGCCGCCGAAGCCGTCATCTGCCTGATGGGTCCGGACTCGCGAAAACTGATCCAGAAGGTCAGTCCGAACGATTTCTCCAACGAGGCCAATCCGTTCGGCACTTTTCAAGAGATCGAGGTCGGCATGGGGCTCGCCCGCGCCCATCGCGTCACCTATGTCGGCGAGCTCGGCTGGGAACTCTATGTCTCGAGCGACCAGGCTGCCCACGTCTTCGAAGCGATCACTGAAGCCGGCGCCGATGTCAGCCTGAAGCTTTGCGGCCTGCATACGCTCGATTCCTGCCGCATCGAAAAGGCCTTCCGCCATTTCGGTCACGACATCACCGACGAGGACAATGTGCTGGAGGCCGGCCTCGGCTTTGCGGTGAAGACGAGCAAGCCCGATTTCATTGGCCGCGACGCGGTGCTGCGAAAGAAGGAAGCGGGGCTAAGCCGCCGCTTGGTGCAGTTCCGCCTGAAGGATCCTGAGCCCCTGCTCTTCCACAACGAAGCGATCCTGCGCGACGGCAGGATCGTCGGCCCGATCACCTCCGGCAATTACGGCCACCATCTCGGCGGCGCGATCGGCCTCGGCTATGTGCCGTGCCAGGGCGAGAGCGAGGCGGACATGCTGGGTTCGTCCTACGAGGTGGAAATCGCCGGTGCGCGGTTCGCCGCGGAAGCATCGCTGAAGCCGATGTACGATCCGAAAGCGGAAAGGGTGAAGATGTAGCGCAGCCTTCCCCTTCTCCCCTTGTGGGAGAAGGTGGATCGGCGCGCAGCGCCGAGACGGATGAGGGGTATTCCAGCGGAATGAGACGCTGGCTTTCCCTGGAGCACCCTTCATCCGGCCGCGACGCGGCCACCTTCTCCCACAAGGGAGAAGGGGAAGACGGCGCTCAAAACCTCTCCAGCCTCGCCCTTACCTTGCCGAGGAAAGCCGCCCGACTCTTCGGCGTCGAAGAATCCATCAGATAATGCGCCAGGAAGAAGGTCTTGCAGCGCGTGGCGCAGAGCGCGCGCATGCCACGCAGAATCGTCTTGCGGCCGGGCTGGCCGACAACGACGCTCCACCAGGTCGGCGCGCCGCAAGTGGTGATCACGCCGACCTTGGTCACATGCCGCATCAGCGACGTGATCCGTCCCTTGCCGACGGGCAGCTTGAAGGCGATGTCGGTTGCCCAGACGCGATCGAACCACCCCTTCAGCATGGCCGGCAGGCCATACCACCAGGTCGGATAGATGAAGAGGATCGCCTCAGCCCATTGCAGATGCTCGAAATGCGGCTCGAGTGCCGGATCCTCAGGCGCGCGGTCGTTGTAGGAGCGTCGCTCCCCGCAGCTCATCACCGGATTGAAATTCTCGGCATAGAGGTCGAGGAGCCGCACGTCCCAGCCTCGTCGTGTCAGCACTTCTATCGCCGTATCGCGGATCGCCGCGCAATAGCTCTCCGGAACCGGATGGCAATAGACCACCAGCACACGCATCAGAACGCGTCCATGCTGGCGGCCACCTTCCTCATGAAGGCTTTGCGGGTCTGATCCGTCGAAAGGTTCATCGAGTAATGCGCGAGATAGGAGACGGGAGCGCCGGGCCTGATGGTGGCACGCAGCATGCGCTTCACGATCTTGCGCGGCGGATCGCCCATCAGCATGGCGCGAAAACGGCTGCCGCCATAGGTCGTGACGGCCGCGAGCTTGCGGATGTTGTGCAGCGTCGGCCGAACCTTGCCGTCAACCAGCTTGAATGACACGCCGGGCAGGAAGACGCGGTCGAAGAAGCCTTTCAGGATCGCCGGATAGCCGTAGTTCCAGACCGGAAACGACAGCACCAACGCTTCCGCTGTCTGAAGCCTTTCGATGTAGCCGGCGACCGCATCGTTCGGCTCACGCTGGCCATGATAGCCGAGCCGCTCGGCGCGCGTGAGCCGCGGGTCGAAGTCCTCGGCATAGAGATCGCAGTCGTCGATGGTGTGGCCGGCCACGGAAAGCCGCTCGACGATCGTCCGGTGCAGGCCGGCATTGAAGCTGGTCTCCACCGGATGCGCGTAGAGGATGAGGATGTTCATAAAGAAACTCGCAGATCAGCGCGAGGCACCCCCCTCTGCCCTGCCGGGCATCTCCCCCTCAAGGGGGGAGATTATTCGCTTCGCCGCCTTCGCCAATCTCCAACGTTGGAAGCGAGGCGCCGAAGCTGCCAATCTCCCCCCTTGAGGGGGAGATGGCCGGCAGGCCAGAGGGGGGTACAGCGCCGCACGCTCATCGACCTAGCTCGCCTTTTGCAGGCCCTTGAACAGGAAGGGCTTGCCCGAGCGGTAGTCGTAGCGGGGATTCTCCCAGGCGATCATCTTGCCGGGGTTGAGCAGGCCTTGCGGGTCGGTCTCGCGCTTGAAGGCAAGCTGCACCTCGTCGGTCTGCTTCATGCCGCCTTCTTCCAGCGTGTAGCGGTGCGGGTTGAAGATCCAGCAGCCATTGTCCTCATGAATGCGGATGATCTCGTCGAGCCGTTCTTCCGTGGTGTAGCGCACCAGCGGCAGGCCGGCTGCACCGATGGCGCCATCGAACCGAATGAATTCGAGATGCGCCGGCACCTCGTCGCCGAAGCGATCGACCATCGCCTTGACGTGGACGAGATGGTCCGGCGACGGATAGCGCGCCTGCAGATAGGTGATGGTCGGATCGACCCGGATGGCGCGCAGCGTCGTATGGTTCCAGGTCAGCTCGTAGGCCGGCGGCAGCCCCTTGAGGTCAGCCTCCTGGTCGGCGCGGAAGACAATCTCGCCCTTGCCGCTGCGGACGAAGGCGAGGAAGGCGTCCATGGCATGCGGCGCGATCATGCACACCACGATGCTCTGCTCGCGCCGGAAGAATTTCTGGTGCCGCTTGAAATAGTCATAGGGGATAGGCGCGGCGATCGGCGTGATCAGCTTCGCCAAAATGCCGTCCTGCACGGCGAGGTCGTTGCCGAAGCCGGCCGCGTCCATGAAATCGTCGAAACCGACGATGACATCGATCCAGTCATAGGACGCCGTCAGCGGCATCTCGACCTCGGTGATGATGCCGTTGGTGCCGTAGGCGTGCATCACCTTCAGAACCTCCTCGCCGGTGAGGTCCATGACGCGCGGCTCGGCCTCCATCGTCACGGTTCTCAGCCGGATGACATTGCCGAGGTCGCGCAACCCACCCCAGCGGATCGAGCCGACGCCGCCGGAACCGCCGGCGACGAAGCCGCCGATCGAAGCGGTATTGTAGGTCGACGGCGACATGCGCAGTTCCTGGCTGGAGTGCGCCCGCGTCGCCTTGTCGATCTCAGCCAGAACCGCGCCTGGTCCGGTCACCACGCGGCCCGGCGCGATCGTCTTCACGTCGTTCATCTCGGCGAGATTGAGCACCACGCCGCCGGACAGCGGCATCGCCTGCCCGTAATTGCCCGTGCCGCTGCCGCGCGGCGTGACCGGCACGCCGTGGCGGTGGCAGGCGGCAAGCACGCGGATCACCTCGCCCTCATTCTTCGGCGTGACGATCAGGTCGCCTTTGATGTGGTCAAGCTGCTGCTTCAGAACCGGGCTGTACCAGTAGAAGTCGCGGCTCTTCTGCTGGACGATCGCAGGATGATCGTCGATCTTGAGCCCTTCCAGGTCGCGCTTCAGCGCTACGATATCCATCGTTACACCATCAGTTCGTCGAGTTCGGCATAGTCGGGCAGTTGGCGTTCGATCGCCCTGCCGTCGCGCACGACGATGCGATCCGATTCGGGCCGCGACAGCAATTCGGTCCAGCTCCGTCCCTTGAAGACGACGAAGTCGGCGCTGCCGCCGGCAGCAAGCGTGCCGGCGCCGTCGAGCCGCATCACCTCGGCCGGCGTCGCCGCCACGGCCTTCGGCCAGTCGCCGACCGGGTGGTCGAAATGCAGGATGCGGGTCGCCATGCGATAGACCTCAAGCATGTCGAGATCTCCATATGCGTAGAACGGATCGCGCGTGTTGTCGGAAGCGACCGCCACCTTGATGTCGCGCGCCTTCATCTCGTGCAGCAGCGTCACGCCGCGCCAGCGCGGGGTCGTGTTGTTGCCGCGCCTGTCCTGGAGATAGAGATTGCACATCGGCAGCGACACGACCGCCAGTCCGGCCTTCGCCACCTTGTCCAGCGTGTCGAGCACCTCCAGGTCCGGCTGGCGCGAGAGCGAGCAGCAATGGCCGACCAGGATGTTGCCGTCGAAACCGTTCCACAGCGAAGCTTCGGCGATCTTCTTCAGCGACATCGCCGCGACATCGTCAGTTTCGTCGGCATGGAAATCGAGGTCGAGCCCGTGCTTGATGGCTTCAGCAAACACCTTGTCGAGCAGTTCTTCGAGGTCGGGCACCATATAGGTGACCACGCCAAGCACGCCCTTGGCCGCGGCGACGCGTTTCGCCAGCCGCTCGAACCAGGCCTTGTCGCGCACGCCTTCGATGCCGAGCAGGCAGGCGGCCTGCAGCTCGATGCGCCCGCGCCATTTTTCCCGCATCGTCTCGAATACAGGCCAGGAGATCTCCTCCTGCGGCGGCACGCTGTCGAGATGCGTGCGCACGGCCTTGGTGCCATGCGCGTAAGCTGAGCGCAGCGAGAAATCCATGCGCCGCGCCACGTCCTCCGCGCTCCAGCGGGCGGCGCGGTCGGCGCCGGTGGCATTGAGCGCGCCCATGAAGGTGCCGTCGGGATTGGGCTTTCGCGGCCAGATATGGCCCTTGTCGATATGCGTGTGGCAGTCGACGAAACACGGCAGCACGATGCGGCCGCCGAGGTCGATCGCCTCGGCCGGTGCCACTGCCCGGTCGTGCGCGGCAAGGTCGGCGATCTTGCCATCGGCGATGGTAATGGCGGCCAGTGCAAACCCGTCCGGGTCGAAAGCGGCGGCAAGACCCGGCGTGAGGGATCGATGAAGCCGAACGTTGGCCAGGCGATAAGAACCAGAGGTTGGTATCAAGGCCTGCCCCCCGCTGTCCTATGCAACATAGTTCCCCAAAGGGGTCGGTTGGGTCGGAGACACGCTGAACGGCTGTGCGGAGACATCGCGAACAGTTTTGCACCGCCGCTAAGCTCGAAAGGAACGGCATGGATCCTAGGGTCTGCGCGTCCGCTTCGCTCCCGCTCCGCCCGTGGATGACGAAGAGGAAGGATGCCCGCACCAATCGCAAACGTCGGGGATACCGCAGCTCCTACCAATCTCCAGCGTTGGCGAATTGCATCCGCTTTCTTGTCCTTCGTCATCCACGGGCGGAGCGGAAGCGAAGCGGACGCGTAGACCCGAGGATCCATTCCGTTACGATCGCCCCAGAATGCGGCGGCACAAAACTGTTCGCGATGTCTCCGCACGCCTGTTCGCTGTGTCTTCGGCTCAACCAGCCCCTCACTATTCTCAATCACATCACGCACCCTACCGCTCCTGCTTCAACGCGCTCTCGTGCCAGCGGCGCAGGATGAGATGCGACACCAGCGACAGCACCAGGAAGATGAGGATGCCGGTCAGCGAGATCAGGATCAGCGCCGCGAACAGCCTGGGAGCGTTGAGCCGGTAGCCGGCCTCGATGATGCGGGACGCAAGCCCGGACGACTGTCCCTGCGCGCCGGCGACGAATTCGGCCACCACCGCACCGATCAGCGACAGGCCGCCGGCGATCTTCAGCCCGCCGAGAAAATAAGGCATCGCCGCCGGCAGGCGCAGATAGCGCAATTGTTGCCAGCGTGTCGCGCCGTTGAGCTTGAACAGGTCGCGCAAGTTGCGGTCGACCGAGTTCAGCCCGAGCGTCGTGTTGGAAAGGATCGGGAAGAAGGCGACGATCCAGGCGCAGAGCAGAAGCTTCGTCGTCTGATTGTTGATGTAGATGTTGATCAGCGGGAAGATCGCGACGATCGGCGTCACCTGCAGCACGATGGCGAAGGGGAAGAACGACATCTCCACCCATTTCGACTGCGCGAAGAGCACCGCCAGCCCGACGCCGCCGATGACGGCAAGCAACAGGCTGAGAAAAGTGATCCTGAGCGTCACCAGGAGCGACGAGAACAACAGGCCGGCATCGTCATGCAGCGTCTGCAGCACCACGCCAGGACGCGGCAGGATGTACTGCGGGATCTCGTTCCAGACGCAGATGCGGTCCCACAGCCAGATCGCCAGCACCATGATCGTCAAGGGCAGCACCCATTTGCCGATCCGCTCCAGCCGCTCCTGGCGAACGCGGCGCGCCTCTTCCGCGTCGAGCTGCATTGCGGTGTCTTCAGTGGCCGTCATGGTGAGGTCCGGCGGTTGAGTTGATGGCATTCACCAGCACGTCCGAGGCCTGCCGGCAAAGTGCGGCATAGTCGGGCGAGGTCCGGAACGCCTCGTCGCGCGGATAAGGCGCTTCGATGGCAAGTTCCCCGTGGACCCGGCCCGGTCGTGCCGCCATGACGACGACGCGGCTCGACAGGAACACGCTCTCGAAGACGCTGTGCGTGACGAAGACGACGGTGAAGCGCTCGTCCTGCCAAAGCTCTAGAAGGTCGTTATTGAGCTTGAAGCGGGTGATCTCGTCGAGCGCCGCGAAGGGTTCGTCCATCAGAAGGATGCGCGGCTTGGTCACCATGGCGCGAGCGATCGAAACGCGCATCTTCATGCCGCCGGACAGCTCGCGCGGCACGGCATTCTCGAAGCCGGTGAGGTGGACGCGCGACAGCATCTCCATCACGGCGGGCTTGGCCCCTGCGCGCGACACGCCCTTCAGCCTGAGCGGCAGCCAGACATTGTCGAAGACGCTCGCCCATGGCAGCAGCGTCGGCTCCTGGAAGACGAAGCCGATATTCGAGCGATCGATCGAGCCGCGCCAGTCGAGCTGACCGGAGGTCGGCGTCGACAAGCCGGCGATCAGCCTCAGCGCCGTCGACTTGCCGCAGCCCGACGGGCCGAGCAGGCTGAGGAAATCGCCTTCCCGGATCGCCAGATCGACCTTGCTCAGCGCCGTCACGCCGTTGGAAAACACCTTGCCGACATTGCGCAGCGAAAGCAGCATCGGGCTCTCGCTCGATGCTGCTTTCTGCGCCACTTTCTCCTGGATCATCTCAGGCAGGCCGCCTTATTTCTTCAGCTCCAGCCCGACACCCTTGTTGATGAAGGCGAGGGTATAGGCCTTCTTGATATCGATGCCCGGCTGCGCGACCTTGGCCTTGACCATCTTGTCGTAGAAGCTCTGGATGCGCGCATCGGTCATCCCGCCGATACCGAGCTTTTCCGAATCGCCGGAATCGACGATGCCGAACTTCTTCAGCTGCTCGATCGAGAAGGCGATCTGCTCATCCGTCATGTCCGGATTGTCCTTCTTGATCATCTCGTTGGCGGCTTTGTTGTCGCCGTAGAGATAATTGTACCATCCTTTGGCCGAGCCATCGACGAAGCACTGCACCACCTCCGGCCGCTTGTCGATCGTGTCCTGCATCACCTCGATGGTCGTCGCGTAGGTATCCCAGCCGTTGTCGGCGAGCAGGAACTGGTTCGGCACGAAGCCGCCCTGCTTCTGCACGGCGAAAGGCTCGGATGTGACATAGCCTTGCTGGATCGACTTCTTGTTGGCGATGAAGGGCGCCGGATTGAACGTGTAGGGTACGCGCTTGGCGGCATCGAAGCCGAGATCGGTCACCATCCACTGGAAGAAGGTCTGCGCACCCTCGTCGGCGAGGATGTATTGGTCGGCGTTCTTGAGGTCCTCCCATTTATCCAGCCCCTGCCCCGGCTGGGACATGATGACCTGAGGATCCTTCTGGAAGTCGGCGGCGACGACGCGCATCGGAATGCCCTGCTGCACGGCGTCGAAGGCCGAGAGCAGGTTGCCACCCATGTAGAAATCGATCTTTCCGGCAAGCAGCATGGGGCGGCCGCTGACCTGAGGGCCGCCCTGCATGATGGTGACATCGAGACCACAGGCGGCATAGGTGCCGTCGGCGATCGCCTGGTAGTAGCCGCCATGTTCCGGCTCGGCCAGCCAGTTGGTGCCGAAGGTGACCTTCTCGTTGGCCGCGGCGCCCAGCGTGCTGGCTGCAAGCAGCGCGATCGCACCCGCCAGGATCTTTTCTTTTCCGTACATTAACATCACCCTCTCTTGGCTCCGGCGCGCTGTGCGCTGGGCTCGACACCATTGGTTCAAGAAGCAAGACACATGCCACCGCCTGGGCCGCCTGCTTGCGCGGCAGTCATTGCCGAGACCGGACGGGTCATGCTGTACGGGAGGCATCGTGCCTATTTTTTGGACGCCTGTCCATAATCGCCCGGGCGGCATGCACCGCATCTTGAAGCTTTCGTGAATCCGGCCTTAGTCTGCCGGCGGACAGGAGAATGGCATGCTCAAATACCTCGCCCCCCAATCGATCAAGCCGCCCTTTGCCCGCTATAGTCACGGCGTCGAAATCCCGGTGGGGAAGCGTCTTGTCCTGTGCTCGGGCCAGCTGGGCATCGCTGCGGATGACACCGTCCCCGACGATGTCGGCGCGCAGACCGAGCTCTGCTTCAAGAACATCGCCGCAATCCTAAGCGAAGCCGGGCTGACGCTGAACGATGTCGTGCGCATCAATGCGTTCGTCACCGATCGCACGCATCTGCAAGCCTATATGGATGTCCGCAACCGCCTCTTTTCCGATCCGGCGCCCGCTTCGACGCTTATGATCGTTTCGGGCTTTGCCCGCCCGGAATTCAAGGTCGAGGTGGAAGTGCTGGCAGCCGGCTAGCGGTTGCCCGCGGACGCCAAGCGCTTTAGACCGCTCCAGTCCGGACAAACAGACCTTCGGGAGACGACATGACAAAAAGACGGGTATGGTGGGGCGATTACCGGACGACCGAATACGCCTCGATCGACGCGGAGGCAACGATCGCCGTGCTGCCGGTGGCGGCGATCGAGCAGCATGGCCCTCACCTTCCGGTCTCGACCGACACCTCGATCATGATGGGCATGTTGGAGACGGTGATCGCGCGCCTGCCCGGCGAACTCGATATCCGCATCCTGCCGGTCCAGGCTGTCGGCAAGTCGAACGAGCATCTGCATGCGCCGGGCACGCTGACTTTGCCGGCCACGACGCTGGTGGATGCATGGACCGAGCTCGGTCTGTCGATCGCGCGCGCCGGGGTGAGAAAACTGATCGTCGTCAACTCGCATGGCGGCAACGAAGAGATCATGGGCATCATCACGCGCGAACTGCGCGTGCGCGCAAAAATGCTGGCGGTAAAGACGAGCTGGCAGCGCTTCGGCCGGCCGGCCGGCATGTATACCGAGCTGGAAGACCGCCACGGCATCCATGGCGGCGATGTCGAGACCTCGCTGATGCTGCACTTCCGGCCCGACCTCGTCGACATGACCAAGGCCGATAATTTCGTCTCGCATGTGGGTCGCGCCGAAAAGGAATTCGCCCTGCTGCGCCACACCGGAACGCACGCCTTCGCCTGGATCGCCAGCGACCTCAATCCGAACGGCGTGGTCGGCGACGCCAGCATCGCCACCGCCGAAAAAGGCCGGCTGACCGCAGAGCATCAGGCGGATGGTTTCATCAGCCTTGTCAGGGACGTTCGTAAGGCGAAGCTTGCGGACTGGCTGCTTTAATGCATGTCGCGCAAAAGTGCGCAGCGGTTTTGCGGAAACGA
The DNA here is from genome assembly GCF_029674625.1 of Mesorhizobium sp. WSM4906. Lineage (NCBI taxonomy): Bacteria > Pseudomonadati > Pseudomonadota > Alphaproteobacteria > Hyphomicrobiales > Phyllobacteriaceae > Mesorhizobium > Mesorhizobium sp. WSM4906. Next base: position 3,621,686 of record NZ_CP121355.1, on the reverse strand, counting down.
CATGCATAAAAACAAGAGTTTAAAGCGCGTCGCCCGACTCCGTTTCAACGCGACGCGCTTTAAGCCTGGATATCCAGCTCGAACGGCGTCCCTTCAAACGCGTCGGCGCCGCGCCCGATTGCTTCGATCGCCGCAATCATCCGGCCGTCACGTCCGAGCAAGGTATCGGCGACGGCAATCAGCCGGGGATTGGGCGTCGCTGACGGCGAGAGAAAGCGTAGCGTCTTCGCCAGTTCCGCCTCGTCGCGCTTGGGCGCCAGCGCTGCCGCGATGATATAGGCCGATGCCGTCGAGCGGCTGATGCCGGCATAGCAGTGCACGACCATGGGCTTTACCCGATCCCAGCGATAGGCGAAGTCGAGCAGCGCGCGCACATGCTCCTCGCCCGGCATGGTCATGCCTTCCTGCGCGACTGCGATATCGTGCATGACCAGATGCAGATGATTCTCCGCCAGGATGGAGGCCGGACGTGTCACTTCGGTGCCCGCCGCGAGCAGCGACAGCAGCCGCTCGGCGCCAGTCCTCGCCACCGTCTCTTCCAGCTTCGACAGCGAGCAGACGTGAATCATGGCGCGGTCTCCTTCGCCGCATCGTCGCGCCGCGCGGCCCAGTCGGCAAGCGCGCTTTCGAGGCGCTGCCATTCCTCCTCGCTGCCCGGCAGACCGATGCGCAAAACATGGGGCCGCGCGGCGAAATGGCGAACCAGCACACCACGCCGCCCAAGTGCCGCAAACAGGTTTGGAGCGTCAGGGAAAGACAAATAGCGGAACAGACTGGTGCCGCCGGCGACCGGAACCTCGAATCGGCCGAGCAACGCGTCGAGACGCTCGGCATCGCCTGCAAGGCGTCGTCGCATGTCGCCCTGCCACTTGGTGTCCGCCAACGCGCGGATACCGTATTCGAGCGCCGGGCCGGCAACGGCCCAAGGCCCGAGTTGTACGTCGAGCCGCTCGACCGTCAGCGTATCGGCAAGCGCGAAGCCGAGCCTGACGCCCGCAAGGCCGAAGAACTTGCCGAAGGAGCGCAGCACCACGATGCCGCCCTCCCCGACATCGCCGGCCAGGCTGTGCTCTATTGGGCCGACATCCATGAACGCTTCGTCGACGACCAGCAGGCCGCCCCTCGCGCGAAGCCGCACGGCGAGATCGAGCAATCGGTCCCGTTCGATCACCCGTCCATCCGGATTGTTCGGATTGACCAGCACCGCAAGGTCGGCGTCCGCCAACGCTGTGAATTCGTTCACCTCCGCGACCGCATGGCCCGCGATCGCGGCAGCCCTGGCGTGTTCGGCATAGGTCGGACCGAGCACCCGCGCCTTGCCGGGCCTCACCAGTGAAGCGACGCGCGGCAGGAGGATTTGCGTGCCAGGCCCAGCCGCGACATGCGCAGCCGACGGCGCGCCATAGGCCTTGGCCGCAATTTCGGCCAATTCACGCAGCCGTTCGGATTCCGGCAATCGTGACAGGGCGGTGGCGGGCAATTCAAAAAGCGGATAGGAGTGCGGATTGATACCTGTCGAGAGGTCGACGAAAGGCCGTGGCGCGTGGGGGAAGAGCGCGCTCGCCCGGCCGAGGGATCCGCCGTGATCCACTGCAGCAACCGCTCCGTCAAGAAGCTTCATGTCGATCCTGATCGCTTTCCTGTCACTCGCCGTTGAACGTGCCCTTGGCTATCCCGACTGGCTGTTTAACGCCATCGGCCATCCGGTAACCTGGATCGGCAGGCTGATATCCTTTCTCGATCGCAGGCTCAACCGCGCGACCGATTCCGACGAATTGCGTCGTCGCCGCGGCGTCCAGGCGCTGCTCGTCATCCTGCTGGTGCCGGCGGCCATCGGCCTGGCGCTGCATGTCCTGCTTTGGCTGATCTTCCCGTCCGGCGTTGTCATTGCAGCCATCATCGGCTCATCGCTGCTGTCACAGAAAAGCCTGGCGGAGCATGTCGAGGATGTCGCCGATGCGCTGGAGACCGGCGGCCTGACGCTTGGCCGTATCGCCGTTTCGCGCATCGTCGGCCGTGATCCCGAAAAGCTCGACAAGGCGGGCGTCGCCCGCGCCGCGATCGAAAGCCTGGCCGAGAATTTTTCCGACGGCATCGTCGCGCCTGCCTTCTGGACCGGTATCGGCGGGCTGGCCGGGGGCGCTGCCTACAAGGCCGCCAACACCGCCGATTCGATGATCGGCCACCGCACGCCGAAATATGAGGCATTCGGCCGCGCCGCGGCGCTCTTCGACGACAGGATCAACCTGCCGGCATCGCGGCTCACCGGCCTGTTGATCGTGCTCGCGGCCTTCCTGGTCAAAGGCGCCGATCCCCGCGAGGCTTGGCTGGTCATGCGCCGCGACGCGAAAAAGCATCGCTCGCCCAACGCTGGCTGGCCGGAAGCCGCCATGGCCGGCGCGCTGGGGCTGTCCCTGGCAGGGCCGCGCAGCTATGGCGGCGAGATCGTCGAGGACGCCTTCATGGGCGAAGGCGGCCGGCGCGAGGCGGAAAGCACCGACATAAGACAGGCGCTGAAGCTCTACCGCGTCGCCGACGGGCTGCTGATCGGCTTGTTCGCGATTCTGTCGGCGATCGTGATCTACCTGACCATTTTGATCGGCGGCTAAAACTCAATTCCCTGCTGCGCCTTCACGCCGGCCGAGAAGTGGTGCTTGGTAAGACCCATTTCGGTGACGAGATCGGCCGCCTCCACAAGCAGCGGTTTGGCATTCCGGCCGGTGACGATGACGTGCAGGCCCTCGCGGCGCGCCTTCAGCGCCGCGACCACCTTCTCGAGATCAAGATAATCGTAGCGCAGGGCGATGTTGAGCTCGTCGAGCACCACGAGGCTGATCGATGGGTCGGCCATCAACTCGAGCGCCTTCGCCCAGGCGGCTTCGGCGGCGGCGATGTCGCGCTTCAGGTCCTGGGTTTCCCAGGTGAAGCCTTCGCCCATCGCGTGCCAGACGACGCGGTCGCCGAAAGCGGCGAAGGCATCCTTTTCGCCCGTATGCCACTTGCCCTTGATGAACTGGACGACGCCGACGCGCTTGCCGTAGCCCAGCATCCTCAGCGCCAGCCCGAAGGCAGCCGTGGTCTTGCCCTTGCCCGGCCCCGTGTTGACGATCAGCAGTCCCTTCTCGATCGTCTTGCCGGCCACCTCGGCATCCTGCACCGCCTTGCGCTTGGCCATCTTGGCGCGATGGCGTTCGGCGTCCCCCTCGTTGATGGTCTTGTCGTCGATGGTCTTGTCGTCGATTTCGGCCATGTTATTTCACCTTGAGCGGCAGCCCCGCCACCATCATCAACACGCTATCGGCGACCGCCGCGACCTGCTGGTTGAGCCGGCCGGCGGCGTCGCGGAACCGGCGCGCCAGCGCGTTGTCCGGCACGATGCCGAGCCCGACTTCGTTCGACACCACGAACCAGGGTCCGCGCGGCCGCGACAGCGCATCGGTCAGCCGCCGGCACTCGGCCTCGATGTCATGGTCGGCCAGCATATGATTGGTCAGCCACAATGTCAGGCAGTCGACGAGCACCGGCTGGTGATCGGGCAAGGCCTCGATCGCGTCGGTGAGATCGAGCGGCGCATCGACGGTGACCCAGCCTTCGCCGCGGCGCGCGCGATGCAGCGCGATGCGCTCGCGCATCTCGTCGTCATAGGCTTGTGCGGTTGCAATGTAGGTCCAGGGCGATGGGTTCGCCGTCGCCAAGGTTTCGGCATGCGCGCTCTTTCCCGCGCGCGCCCCGCCGACGATGAAGGTCAGACGACCCTTGGCGCGATCAGGCAAAGCTGCCGCGCAGGCTGGTCGCCGTGCCGGTGAAGCGGCCGCGCACCACGCCGACAACTGCGCCCAGCACCAGCCAGAAAACCAGATCGGTGAGCGTCACCGCAACGACGAACTGGTGATGTAGACCTTCCGGAATTGCCGTTTCGAAACTTTCCGGCTGCGGCGCACCGACAATGTGCGGCGCCACGATCAGCGCAACACCGAGGATCGCAAGCGGCAACGACTTTCGGAAAGCGATCAAACCGAGCCCGGCGGCCGTCGCGGCCACTGTCGAAATCCACCAGATCTGGCGCGGCAAAAGGTCGGCCGCGGGCATCGCCGGCAGTTCGGGCGGCAGGCCGAGGCCAGGCGCCAGGGTGAAAACCGCGAAACCGGCAAGGCCCCAGAACACGCCCTGGCGCCAGTTGCCGATGCCGCCGGCGAATTCGGAGATCGCGACCAGGATCAGCGCGAAGCCGATGCCGGTGACGATGTTGGCGACCACGTTGAAGGCGAAGCGCTCGAAGCCGTCGGCCGGCGCCCAGCCCTCGTCCTCGGCCGGAGCAGCCGCTTCCGCCGGCACCGGAGTCACGCTGCTCATCGCGTTGTCCGCCGGAGCGGCCGAACTCATTGCGTTGTTGCTTGTGCTGGCGGCGGCGTGATCGTGGTGATGACCGCTGCCGGCCTTTTCATAGACTTCCGCCTTCAGGATCAGCGGCACGGTCGCATAGGCCTGCATGCAGGCGAGCGCTATGCCCGCCACTAGCCCCGCGATCGCCGCGATGAACACGACGTTGCGAAACAGATTCATGATGTCAGGCCTTGCTCAGTGGCAGGGAAAAGCCATCGAATGGCGATAGTCGTGGGCGGCGTTGTGGACCGCATCGATATGCGAGAAGCCGACGAAACCGACGACGAAAATGCCGAGCAGCGCGGCCAAGGCCAGCTGCATGATGCGCGACTGCGAGGAGACGGAGGCGCCGAGGGAGACGGAAGCGGTATTCATGTCTTGTCCTTTCGCCCTCCACCCGAGGGCATCGAAGTCAACTTTCCCGTCGCCGGCAGGTCTCCTGGCTCGCGGATCCGCGCCCTTCCCCACCTTCCCGAGGAAAATCCTCAGTGGTTTATGGAGAGGACTACCGCACACAGTTGCGGGGGCAGCCACGGCTTTGGGCGGAAACTCCACCCTCACCGCATTCCCTCTTGGCTCCAAAAACGGAACCGACGACGCGATCGACTATAGGCAGAATCGTCGCGCCCGGCAAACCAAAATCCGTCACGCCGCAGCGTGATTGCGGCACGGGTTTGGGTTTCTGATCCCACGCATGTCTTTGTCCCGAAACCGGTTCCCTGTTTCGTGAGACATGCTCTAAGAAGCGGCGATCCGCTCGGCAACCAGCTGCTGCAATCGCCACAAATGGCGGTCGTGAATGCCGCGCTGCTCGAGGTTCTTCACCGTATTGTAGAGATAGTCCGCGCCCGAGCCCCAATGGCCGCAGGATGTCGCCAGCCGCTCGACCACCACCTTCTCCTCGATCGGACCGGCATAGGTCGTGCCTTTGCGGTTGATGACAAAGGCCAGCGCCTGGAAGCGTCCGGCGTTGCCCGTCAGGTTGAGGAGCCGAGGATGATAGCTTGTCGGCTTCAGCGTCATCTCGCGCCGGAAAAGCTTGTCCAATGCCTGCCGGCGGTCGTTGCCGTTCAGTCGGAAAGCGACACCTTTGCACTGCCCGCCGCGATCCAGGGCCATCATCAGACCCGGCTGCTCCTTGGTACCGCGCCAGCGCGTCATGTTCATGCAGAAGGAACGGTGCCAGCCGCGCGCCACGGCAACCCGCTCCTCGACATGATCGATCTCGGGCTTCCAGATCAGCGAGCCATAGCCGAACAGCCAGAGTGGCTCGTCAGCGGGGAGTTCAGCCTCCAGGGCGTCCAGCATCGTCTCATAGTCGGCGTTATCAAGGTGCGCGGCATGCGGATCGGGGCCGCTGTCTTCGACGACTCGAAAACAGCGAGCGACCAGCTCCTCGGTGAGCGACATCGTTCTTGTAGGCATATTTGCGATCCCGACCAGCCGGCAAGCGCCAGCGTCGGAAACGACTTTAAGGGCGGTGCCGGGACGCCACAATGCCCGGCAATTGACAACGGCCCGGCCCGGGTGTCGGCTGTCGGCAGCGAAGGAGAAGCCGATGCAGCCGAATCCGAGCGGACGCGATCGCTACTATGGTCTTACCAGCCTCGAGCCGACATTGCCCGCCACGGCGTATCGGGAACCCGATGCCTACCAGCGCGATCTCGAAGCGATCTGGTACCGGAGCTGGCTGATGGTCTGCCGCGAGGCCGATCTCGCGGAACCTCTCGCCTTTCGAACGTCCCGCATCGGCTCGCAGGAAGTCGTCGTGCTGCGCGACGAAACCGGAAGCCTGCGAGCCTTCCACAACACCTGCCGGCATCGCGGCTCGCAGCTTTGCCAGGAAAGCGCTGGGCGGCTGAAGGCCAGGCTTCTCACCTGCCCCTACCACGCCTGGTCCTACTCGCTGCGCGGCGACCTGGTGCGGGTGCCGTCGAAATCGCTGCCCGAAGGCTTCGACAAGGCCGATTTCCCGCTCTACCGGGTGGCGCTGTCGGTCTGGCGCGGCTTCGTCTTCGTCAACCTTGCCGAGGATGCCGGCGGCTCGTCGGAAGCCTCCTTCGATCCTGCTTCCGGCGACCTTGCGAACTGGCCGCTGGAGACGCTCGTCACCGGCCACCGGCTCAGCAAGGTGATGAACTGCAACTGGAAGATTTTCTGGGAGAACTTCAACGAGTGCCTGCACTGCCCGGGCGTGCACAAGGACCTGTCGCGGCTGGTGCCGATCTACGGCCGCGGCCTGATGGCGAGGCACGACGATCCGGAATGGGCGCGCCACGCCGACAACGACGCGCCGGAGTTTTCCGGCGGTCTGCGCGCCGGCGCCGAAACCTGGTCGCAAGACGGGCGTGTCCATGGACCGGTCTTTGCCGGCCTGACGCCGGCCGAGCGCGTCGCCGGCCAGACCTACGCCACATCGCTGCCCTCGATGTTCATCGTTGGCCATGTCGACTACGTCCGCACGGTGCGGCTCGCGCCGCTCGGACCCGAGCAGACCGAGCTCACCGCCGAATGGCTTTTCGCGCCGGAAGCGCTCGCACAAACCGATATCGACAACATCGTCGCCTTCGGCACCCAGGTGCTGGAGGAGGACGCCGCGATCTGCGAGGTCAACCAGAAGGGCCTGCGCTCTATCCGTCACGAAGCCGGCGTGCTGATGCCCGAAGAATATGATTTGCGCCGCTTCCACGAGTGGGTGCGCGGGCGCCACGCGGCATTTCAGTCCCCAGTCAAAACGACTTCGGCAGATAGCGCCAGGTGAAGAAGCCGCAAAAGGCGGCTAACAGGCCGAGCGTGACGAACACCGAGCCGAGACCGAAGAAAGAGAGCACCACCGAATAGACCAGCGGCGGCGTCAGCTCGGAAAAATCGAGATAGGTGCGGTAGACCGCCGCCATCTGCGCCCTTTCGTAAGAGCGCACCGAGCGCATGAAGGCGGTCGAGCCCAGCGCGTCGAGCGCGATCGTGAACAAGGCGCCGCAAAGCAGGAAGGCGGCGGTGAGCAGTGGCGCGGCGTCGCCGACGCCGCCGGCCGCGAAAAGCATCGTCGCCATGGCGAAATAGGCGAAGGTCATGGTGCGGCGGCCGCCAAAACGCTTTCCCGCCTTGCCCCAGAAGATCGCCATGAACAGCAGCGCGTTGCCCGCCGACACCAGCAGCCCGCCGGCAAGCTTGCCCTCGCCGGTGATCACCATGAACAGCGGACCATAGACGAAGAAGGTCGTCCAGAAGCAGGAGCGGCCGAAGGCGATCAGCCAGGCAAGCCTGAGCCGCGGCTGCGCGACGAAGCGGCCAATATTGGCGAGCGGATTGGCCGGCCGGCTCTTGCCGGGACGGATCGACGGGTTGTCGCCCAGCCGGTAGGCCCAGAACAGCGCGAGCAGTGCCAGCGCGAAAGCCACGACCGCGCCATGCGCGGCATAGATGCCGAAGCGCGTGTAGAGGAAGATGCCGAGCGTCGGTCCGCCCGTCCAGGCAAACATCGACCAGGCCATGCGCAGTGACTCCGCCTGCATGAAGTCGGTCTTGCGGATGTGATCCATGATGTAGAGGTTGAGCGTGATGGACAGCGCGCTCGCGCCCATGACGCGGCAGAGCATGCCGGCGAGTTGTCCCGGCAGCGTGTGGGTGACGAAGAACACCGAGCCGATCGCCAGCATCAGGCAGCCGGCCGTATAGACCCAGCGGCGCGCGAAGCGGCGGATCAGCATCGGCATGAACAGCGTCACCGAGAGCCCGAGCAGCGAGACGATGGTGTAGAGGATCGAGACGATCTGTTCGTTGTGCAGGATCTCGTAGGCCTGGATCGGGATGACGCTGGAGATCGTGGCGCGGGCAAAGGATTCGACCGCATAGAGCGAGGCGAAGGTGCGCGCATCGGCTGGCCTGAGAGCCGGAAGCCAGATCGGATGGCGCACATGGGTGGACATCGGCCCTCCGAAAGTGAATCGCTCGCCAAATCTGGCCGGACTACCGGCTGGCAGGTAGCAGGAAACCGACTCCGAGAGGCCGAAAAGCGAAGCCGGCCAAAGGCTTTCCGCTGCTGGCCTAAAGCGGCGCGCCATTCCCCCAACGGCAGCGGCCCCTCTGCTGTTCGCGCGAACCGTGATAGTCGTTTGGCACGACTGAATCGGATTGCGAGATGATGAGCCTTCAAACGACAAGCGAAGCCGTCCAGGACGCGCCGAAACACAGCCGCATCGCCGCCATCGACATCCTGCGCGGCATCGCGCTGATCGCGATGGCGAGCTACCACTTCACCTGGGATCTCGAGAATTTCGGCTACACCACGCCCGGCCTGACCGCCTTCGGCTGGTGGAAGCTCTATGCGCGCTGCATCGCCTCGACCTTCCTGTTCCTGGTCGGCGTCAGCCTGTTTCTCGCCCATGGAAGGCAGATCCGTTGGCCGAGCTTCTGGAAACGCTTCGCCATGGTTGCCGTGGCGGCGATCGCCATCTCGGCCGTCACCTACATCGCCACGCCGGACGGCTTCATCTTCTTCGGCATCCTGCATGAGATCGCGCTGGCGAGCCTGCTCGGCCTCGCCTTCCTCAGGCTACCGGCGCTGCTGACGGCCGTTGTCGCCGCGGCCGTGATCGCGGCGCCCTACTATCTGCGGTCGGAAGTCTTCGATCATCCGGCGCTGTGGTGGGTCGGGCTGTCGGCGACCAACCCGCGCTCGAACGACTATGTGCCGCTGTTTCCATGGTTCGGCCCGGTGCTTGCCGGCATCGCGGCCGTCAAGCTCGCTTCGGCCTCCGGGCTTCTCGCCCGGCTGGGGAACTGGATCCCCGGCCGCTGGTCGAACCCCTTCACCTTCATCGGCCGACACAGCCTCGCCTTCTACCTCATCCACCAGCCGGTACTGTTCGGCTCGGTCTGGCTGCTTTCGCAGGTCATGCCGGCACCGCCGCAAGACAAGGACGCCGGCTTCCTGAAAGCCTGCCAGACGTCCTGCGAACAGCAGCGGGACACGACGTTCTGTTCCAGCTATTGTGGCTGCATGCTGGACACGCTGAAGGACGAAGGGTCTCTCGACAAGCTTTACAGCAACGACCAGACCAGCATCTGGAAGTCGCATCTTGCCGATCTCGCGAGCACCTGCACCGCGGCGACGGAAAGCACGATGGAGGGAGGACAGCAATGACCGACACCCAGCCGAAGCATGGGATCATCCCCTGGCCGCCCGTGATCTATGTCGTGGCGATCGCGCTCAGCGTCGTGCTCGGCATGCTCTACCCGCTACCCTGGATCGGCGACATCTTCGGCGACATACTGGTCGGCGCCGGCTGGGTGGCGCTCTTCGGCGTCGCAGCACTTTGGGTCACGGCGATCCGCACCATGGTGCGCGCGAAAACGACGCTCAATCCCAATGCCGAGCCCGACCATCTGGTGACGTCCGGCCCCTTCGGCATCACCCGCAATCCGATGTATCTCGCCAACACGCTGCTGTTGATCGGCGTCGCCTTCATCACCGGTATCGCCTGGTTCCTGATCTTCGCCTTCCTCGCCGCCTTCGCGACGCAGAAGATGGCGATCGAGAAGGAGGAAAGGATGCTGACGGCAAAGTTCGGCAAGAAATATCGGGATTACGCCAAGCGGGTCCGGCGCTGGATTTGAGCACGCACTTTCTGGCTCCATGGTGAGATCGCTAGCGCAAGCAGATCGCATTCCTCGGCGATTGGCCGAAGCGTCTGTTCCATCGTCATCCTATAGCGAAGCAAGGAGCGAAGCGACGCGGCGTAGACCATAGGATCCATGCCGTGACTTTCGAGAGCCGACCACGGCGCAGAATTCTGCTCCGCTGCACCATTCGGCAAAGGTTACGGCATGGATCCTTGGGTCTTCGCTTCGCTACGCCCAAGGATGACGAAGTTTGGAACGCTTCGGCTAATCGCCAAAGTTCGCTATGATGGGTGCCCTCAGGTATTCACGCCAAGTTCCGCCAGCCGCTCCACGCAGGACTCCTCGGCCTGGTCGAGCTCGGCGAGCGTTTCCTCGAGATCGCGCCGCTTCTGCCGCAGGTCCTCGCGCTTTTCCTCGATGCGCCTGATCATCAGCTTGAGCTGGCCGACCTCGCCCGGCGGCTCCTTGTACATCTGGATGATCTCTCGGATCTCGGCGATCGAGAAGCCGAGCCGCTTGCCGCGCATGATCTGACGGATGAGATGCCGGTCGGAGGGGCGGAACAGCCGGGTGCGGCCGCGCCTGATCGGCTGCACGAGCCCCTCATCCTCGTAGAACCGCAACGTCCGGGTCGACACGTCGAACTCGCGCGTCAGTTCGGTGATCGTGTAATATTCCCGCATTCTCGCTCCCACGCCCAAACGTCCAGGCATCGCCAAGCTGGAGCGTCGCCCTTCCTCCGATCAAACCTCGTCATGTGCTGGAATCGGCACTTGACCCCGAGGCAACGTCGCACGGCATTTACGTAAAAGTCAATTGACGGCGCTCGATTGCTTTAGCGAATGCTGAACCACCAGGTGGCCAGCCCAAGGAAAGCAAAGAAGCCGACACAGTCGGTGACGGTGGTTACGAAGACGGCCGAGGCCACCGCCGGATCGATCTTGAAGCGGTCGAGCAGCAACGGGATCAGGATGCCTGCCAGCGCCGCGGCGAACATGTTGATGATCATCGCCGCGGCGATGATGCCGCCGAGATTGGGGTCGTGGAACCAGATCCCGGCGACCATGCCGATCAGCACGGCGAACACGATGCCGTTGATGAAACCCACACCCACCTCGCGCCGGATGATGCGGGCTGCATTGTAGATGTCGAGATCCCGCGTCGCCAGCGCGCGCACGGTCACCGTCATGGTCTGCGACCCGGCATTGCCGCCCATGCCGGCGACGATCGGCATCAGCACCGCCAGCGCCACGATATGCTCGATCGTGCGGTCGAACAGGCCGATCACCGACGCCGCCAGGAACGCCGTCAGCAGATTGACGAGCAGCCACGGCACGCGCGAGCGCGATGTCGCCAGCACGGTATCGGACAGCTCTTCGTCGCCGACGCCGCCCATGCGCAGCAGGTCTTCCTCCGCTTCCTGCTGGATGACGTCGACGACGTCGTCGATGGTGAGCACGCCGACCAGCCGGTCGTTCTCGTCGACCACGGCTGCAGAGAGCAGGTCGTACTGCTCGAATTCCCGCGCCGCCTCTTCCTGGTCCATGGTGGCCGGGATGGCATGCCGGGTCTCGTGCATCACCTCCTCGACCTTTACAGCCCGCTTGGTGCGCAGGATCTGGTCGAGGTCGATGGCGCCGAGCAGCTTGAAGCTCGGGTCGATGACGAAGATCTGGCTGAAGCGCTCCGGAAGGTTCTTGTCCTCACGCATGTAGTCGATGGTCTGGCCGATCGTCCAGAACGGCGGCACGGCGACGAACTCCGTCTGCATGCGCCGGCCGGCTGTCTCTTCCGGATAGTCGAGCGAGCGCCTCAGCCTGATGCGTTCGGTGAAGGGCAGCTGCGAGAGGATCTCTTCCTGGTCCTCCTGGTCGAGATCCTCGAGGATGTAGACGGCGTCGTCGGAATCGAGCTCCTGCACCGCCTGCGCGATCTGCTCGTTGGGCAAATTGTCGACGATGTCGAGGCGGATCGCCTCGTCGACCTCGGTCAGCGCGGAGAAGTCGAAATCGGAGCCGAGCAGCTCGACCAAGGCCCGGCGCTGTTCGGGATGCAGCGCCTCCAGCAGATCGCCGAGTTCCGACTGGTGCAGATCGTCGACTTCGCGCTTTAAAGTGAGCGTGTCGCGGTCCGCGATCGCCGCGCCGATCTGGGCAAGGAAAGAGGAGCGGACGGCGCCGTCCTCGCCGTAGATGTCGGCGTGGTGCTCGTCGGCGGCCCTGGCGCCGGTCGTCTCTGTGTCCTGGGCTTCCACCAGCGCCTCCGCCAACAGGAATCCGGAAATGGTGCGAAATCAAGGTCTAGAGCATGAGCCCCGAAAGTGGAAACCGCTTTTCGGGGAAATCCGATGCCAATGCGGCAGATAGGGCCGTGAAGCGATTCGTCTTGCGAAATCGTTGCGCTAGCATGCGGAATATTCAGCGAAATATGTCCCGTGACGCCTTCGAAGCGATCTGGCGGCAGGACAATTTTCGGTTTCAGCCGGCGCGACAGCGCATGTCGCAGCGGAAAGAGCGCGCCCCTGCGGTTGCGGCAGAATTGTCATGATGCAGGTCCTGAGTGGCCGGCAAGTTGCAAGATCGAAAGGACAAGCGGCAGGCCTTGGACCTCAAGTCCCGGAAAACGAACGAAGCAGTTGGCTCGAGGCGCGTGCGCGTCGTCGTTGCCGAACGCAATCCGCTCGTCGTGTCGGCGCTCCGCGAGATGCTCGAATGCGATGGCCGTTTCGAGCTGGTGAGTTCCGTGCAGAGCGGCATGCAATTCCTCGAGCTGGCGGCGGACACCAGCTTCGACGTCGCCGTCATCGGCTGGAGGCTCGCCGACATGGATGGCGCCGATATCCTGGCGGAAGTCCAGAACCGCAAGCTCGACCTGCGCATCACGGTCTTTTCCAACGATCATGACATCGGCATCCTGAAGCAGTGCGTGCGCCTCGGTGCCCAGGGCTATTGCTTCCAGTTCGACGATCCGCCGATCATCTTCGAGACGATCCTGGCGGTCGCGCATGGGCGCATCTGCATCCCCTATATCGACATCAACAAGGTCAACGACACGCCGCTGTCGCAGCTCACCGTGCGTGAGCGCGAGCTGCTCGCGGTGCTTTCCGATGGCTGGACCAATCTCCAGATCGCGACCCGGACGGGGATCTCGGAAAACACGGTGAAGTACCACCTCAAGAATCTCTACGACAAGCTCGATGTGCGCAACCGCGCCATGGCGGTCGCGCTCTATGCGAACGAGAAGCGCCGCACCTCCAAGTCGCCTTTCGGGTAGGGAGCCCGGGTAGGTCCGCCCTACCCGCGCGCGGCGACAACTTACCCGGCAAGGTGTTGTTGCGACACGCCGCCCCAACGACACTCCCCGAACAATCCCAACGATCGGAGGAGTTCGCGCATGGCTGGGTTCACCCATCTTTTCATCCCAGGACCCACCAATATTCCCGAAGAGGTCCGGCAGGCCATGAACCTGCCGATGGAGGACATGCGCGCCGCCTCCTTCCCCAATCTCACGCTGCCGCTGTTCGAGGACATCAAGCGAGTTTTCAAGAACGAGACTGGTCGCGTCTTCATCTACCCATCGTCAGGCACCGGCGCCTGGGAGGCGGCGATGACCAACGTGCTCAACCCCGGCGACCGGGTGCTGATGTCGCGCTTCGGCCAGTTCTCGCATCTGTGGGTCGACATGGCCGAGCGCCTTGGCTTCGACGTCGACGTCATCGACTGCGAATGGGGAACGGGCGTCCCGCTCGACCTCTATGCCGAGAGACTGCGGGCGGACAAGGCGCATCGCATCAAGGCGGTGTTCTGCACGCAGAACGAGACCGCGACCGGCGTCACCAGCGACGTCGCCGGCTGCCGCGCCGCCCTCGACGCCGTGAACCACCCTGCGCTTCTCTTCGTCGACGGCGTGTCGTCGATCGGCTCGATCGACTTCCGCCAGGAGGAATGGCGTGTCGACTGCGCAGTGAGCGGTTCGCAGAAAGGCTTCATGCTGCCGGCCGGCCTCGGCTTCCTGTCGGTCAGCAACAAGGCGCTGGCCGCGTCGCGGATCGCCACCCATAGGCGCTGCTACTTCTCCTTCGAGGACATGATCCGCGCCAATGACGCCGGCTACTTCCCCTACACGCCCGCCACGCAGTTGCTGCGCGGCCTGCGCGCCTCGCTCGACCTCATCGCCGAGGAAGGGCTGGACAACATCTTCGCCCGCCACCATCGCCTGGCCGAGGGCGTGCGCAAGGCGGTCGACGCCTGGGGGCTGAAGCTCTGCGCCAAGGCGCCGCAATGGCACTCCGACACGGTGAGCGCGATCCTGGTGCCGGAAGGCATCGACAGCGGCGACGTCGTCAAGCGCGCCTACCGGACCTACCAGACGTCACTTGGCGGCGGCCTCAACAAGGTGTTCGGCAAGGTCTTCCGCATCGGCCATCTCGGCTGGCTGAACGAGGTGATGGTCTGCGCCTCGCTGTCGGCGGCCGAAATGGCGCTGCTCGATTGCGGCGTGCGCCTGGCGCCGGGCTCCGGCGTGGCGGCCGCGATCGACCACTTCCGGCGCACCGCCGCAATGCCGGTCGCCGAGGCGGCGTGAGGAGCGGACGATGAGCCACACCATCAACCACCTCAAGAAGCTCAGGCTCCAGCGCAGCGAGCTGGCGGTTCCAGGCTCCAGCCCGGAAATGATCGACAAGGCGGCGAGCAGCGCCGCCGACTTCGTCTTCCTCGACATCGAGGACGCCGTCGCGCCGCCGGACAAGGAGCGCGCCCGCAAGAACATCATCCAGGCGCTGAACGACATCGACTGGCGCGCCAAGGGCAAGACCGTCTCGGTGCGCATCAACGGCCTCGACACCCATTACATGTACCGCGACGTGGTCGATGTCATGGAACAGGCCGGCGACCGTCTGGACACCATCCTGGTGCCGAAGGTAGGCGTTCCGGCCGACCTCTATATGGTCGAGGCCATGGTCAACCAGATCGAGATGGCCAAGGGTTATAAGACCCGCGTCGGCCTCGAAGCCTTGATCGAGACGGCGCTCGGCATGGCCAATGTCGAGGCGATCGCCGCCACGCCCGGCCGGCTGGAAGCGATGCATTTCGGCGTTGCCGACTATGCCGCCAGCAACAAGGCACGCACCGTCAACATCGGCGGCCTGAATCCGGACTATCCCGGCGACCAATGGCATTTCGCCCTGTCGCGCATGACGGTCGCCTGCCGCGCCTATGGCCTGCGCGCCATCGACGGACCGTTCGGCGATTTCTCCGACCCGGAAGGCTACAAGGCAGCCGCCAGGCGCGCCGCCGCGCTCGGCATCGAGGGCAAATGGGCGATCCACCCCTCGCAGATCGCTTTGGCCAACGACGTCTTCTCGCCGCCGGAAAAAGAGGTCACCCGCGCCCGCCGCATCCTCGAGGTGCTGAAGGAGGCCGAGGCGCTCGGCAAGGGCGCCGCCGCGCTCGACGGCAAGATGATCGACGCGGCGTCGGAACGTATGGCCCGCAACGTGCTGGTGGTGAGCGAGGCGATCGAGCGCGCCGGCCAAACTTGATTGACCAAGAGGGCCGCACAGCGCGGCGCATTAAAGAATTACCGGGAGTACAAGATGGACATTCACGAATACCAGGCCAAGGAACTGCTCGCCCGTCACGGCGTGCATGTGCCGCGCGGCGGGCTTGCCTACAGCCCCGAGCAGGCGACCTACCGGGCGCGCGAGATCGGCGGCTCGAGATGGGTGCTGAAGGCGCAGGTCCATTCCGGCGCGCGCGGCAAGGCCGGCGGCATCAAGGTGTGCTCCAACGACGAGGAGATCTCCAACGCGGCGGAAGCCATGCTCGGCCGCAAGCTGGTGACCCAGCAGACCGGTCCGCGCGGCAAGCTGATCTCGCGCCTCTATCTCGAGGAAGCGGTCGACATCGCGCAGGAGCTCTATCTCGGCTTCGTGCTCGACCGCAAGGAAGAGCGCGTCATGATCGTGGCGTCGGCCGCCGGCGGCATGGAGATCGAGGACATTTCCGAAAAGAAGCCGGATTCCATCATCCGCGCCACCGTCGATCCCGGTGTCGGCATGCAGGGCTTCCAGGCGCGCGAGATCGCCTTCGGCCTCGGCCTTGAGAGCAACCTGATCGGCAAGGCCACCGAAACCATCCTCGGCTGCTATCAGGTGTTCCGCGACTATGACGCCTCGATGCTGGAGATCAATCCGCTGGTGGTGACCCGCGACGGTAGCCTCGTCGCGCTCGACGCAAAAATGTCCTTCGACGAGAACGCGCTGTTCCGCCGCCCGGAAATCTCCGAGTTGCGCGACAAGAGCCAGGAAGACCCGCGCGAGACTTTCGCCAGCGACCGCGGCCTTTCCTATGTCGGGCTGGACGGCAATATCGGCTGCATCATCAACGGCGCCGGCCTCGCCATGGCGACGATGGACATGATCAAGATCGCCGGCGGCGAGCCGGCCAACTTCCTCGACATCGGCGGCGGCGCCTCGCCCGAGCGTGTGGCTAAATCCTTCCGCGCCGTGCTCGGCGACAGACAAGTCGAGGCCATCCTGGTCAACATCTTTGCCGGCATCAACCGCTGCGACTGGGTGGCCGAGGGCGTCATCAAGGCGATCCGCGAGGTCGGCGTCGATGTGCCACTGGTGGTGCGGCTCTCCGGCACCAAGGTCGAGGAGGGCCGTCGCATCCTGGCCGATTCCGGCGAGAAGGTGATCGTCGCCGACACGCTGGCCGAAGCCGCCGAGAAAGCCGTCGCCGCCTGGCGGGCGGCCGCCAAGAACAAAAAAGCAGCCTGAGGGAGGTCGAGAAATGGCAATCCTGCTCAACCGCAGCACCCGCGTCATCGTCCAGGGTTTTACCGGCAAGATCGGCAGCTTCCACGCCGAGGACATGAAGCGCTACGGCACCAAGCTGGTCGGCGGCGTGACACCCGGCAAGGGCGGCCAGACCCATCTCGGCCTGCCAGTCTTCAACACCGTCAAGGGCGCGGTGCGCGAGACCCGTGCCGAAGCCAGCATCGTCTTCGTGCCGCCGCCCTTCGCTGCCGATTCGATCATGGAAGCGGCCGACGCCGGCATAAAGCTTTGCGTCTGCATCACCGACGGCATCCCCTCGCAGGACATGATGCAGGTCAAGCGCTACATGCGCCGCTACCGTTTCGAGGACCGCATGCGGCTGGTCGGGCCGAACTGCGCCGGCGTCATCACGCCCGGACAGGCGCTGATGGGCATCATGCCGGGCAGCATCTATCTGCCCGGCCGCGTCGGCATCGTCGGGCGCTCCGGCACTCTGGGCTACGAGGCGGCCTCGCAGATGAAGGTGCTCGGCATCGGCGTGTCGACCAGCGTCGGCATCGGCGGCGATCCGATCAATGGCTCGTCCTTCAAGGACATCCTCCAGCTCTTCGAGCGCGACGAGGACACCGACGCCGTGGTGATGATCGGCGAGATCGGCGGACCGCAGGAAGCCGAAGCCGCGATCTGGGCGCGCGACAATATGCGCAAGCCGCTGATCGCCTACATCGCCGGCCTTTCGGCGCCGAAGGGCCGCCGCATGGGCCATGCCGGCGCGATCATCTCCGCCTTCGGCGAGTCGGCGCAGGAGAAGGTCGAGATCCTGAAGGAAGCCGGCGTCGTGATCGTGCCGACGCCAGCTTCGTTCGGCGAGGTCGTGGCCGATACGCTGGCGCGGACGAAGAAGGCGGCCTGACACTCTGATCGAGCAGGATTGCGAGTGCGGCGGCGTGGTCTGCATGACACGCCGCCGTTACCGTTTCAGCCCCCAGAAGCCAGTCGGAAGCCCGCGATATTGATCGCTGGCGCAGGTCCTGCCGGCGGATCAGAAACGGTCTTGTCGGAAGAACTTGGTGCGGTCGAGAAGACTCGAACTTCCACGGGTTGCCCCACAGCGACCTCAACGCTGCGCGTCTACCAATTCCGCCACGACCGCACGTGGTAGGAGCCGGAACCGTCCGGCCCGGGGCCTGTAGCAAATCGTTTCCGGCGAAACAAGTGCGCCGTGCGGAATATTCGCTAATGTATGTCGCCCAAAAGTGTGGAGCGGTTTTGGGAGGACGACATGCATCGGACAAAGCATCTGGCACAACGCCTCACAGCCTTGCCGCGAGCCGGCGGAACTGGACGTTTTTGTCGATTGCCGCCATATGAGGTGCAATTGCACATCGCCCGAAGCCGCTGACGGATTTGGGGATACGAACACATCTGAGCTCGCCTGGATCCGGTTCCAACCATGGCGCGCCTCAGAAGAGACGCGCCATGACAGAACGCAGCCAGATCGCCACGTCGTTTCTGCCCCTTCCCGGTTCGGCGCCGGTCGAGTGGGTCATCGAGCCCGGCTTGACCCCCTATCCTGATGCGCTCGCCTTCATGGAGGCGCGCGCCGAGGCGATCCGCAGCGGCGCTGCCGGCGAGATGGTCTGGCTGGTCGAGCATCCGCCGCTCTATACGGCCGGCACCAGCGCGCGCGTCGAGGACCTGATCGAGCCCGACCGTTTCCCGGTATTCGCCGCGGGCCGAGGCGGCGAATACACCTATCACGGCCCCGGCCAGCGCGTGGCCTATGTGATGCTCGACTTGAAGCGCCGGCGCGAGGATGTCCGCGCCTTCGTCGCGGCGCTCGAAGAATGGATCATCGGCACGCTCGCCGCCTTCAACGTGCGCGGCGAGCGGCGCGAGGACCGGGTCGGCGTCTGGGTGGTGCGGCCGGATCGCCCCGCCCTGCCGGACGGCTCGCCCGCCGAGGACAAGATCGCGGCAATAGGCATCAGGCTCAGGCGCTGGGTGAGTTTTCACGGCATCGCCATCAATGTCGAGCCGGAGCTCGGTCATTTCAGCGGCATCGTGCCCTGCGGCGTCTCGGACCACGGCGTCACCAGCCTTGTCGACCTCGGCCTGCCGGTGACCATGGCCGACCTCGACGTCGCGCTGAAATCCGCCTTCGAGCACGTGTTCGGACCTGCCGCGGTTCCAGCCGCCGAGCTGGCCCGAAAGGCAGGCTGAACCCGCCGCAGCTACATCAGCTGGGCGGAGGCCCAGAGCACGCCGTAGCCGTGAATGGCAAAGACCGCGAGTAGCGCGCCGGCCATGGCCAGGCGGTCGAAGGTCCGGATCGGCTTCAGCTCATGACGCGGCTTCACGCCGCTTCCGACGGTGAGTAGGCTGAGCATCGAAAACACTGCGCCGGCAATGAGCAGGAAGCTGGGCGAGAAACCGGCGCGCCAGCCGAGCACCAGCAAGGCGGACAAGAGCAGGAAGGACGCCAGCGCCAGCGCGAGCGGTCCCGGACAGATTTGGCGCAGTACCTGGCCGCCGTCGAACTTCCACACCGGCACCAGATTGGCGATGTTGAACAGCGAGGCGCAGCCGGCAAGCGTCGCCAGCAGCATTGCCGCAAGGCGATGCCCTTCGCTGCCGGCAAGGCCGCTGGCGGCGATCAGGGGAGGCACCAGGAAGGCGGAGAAGCCCGCGCCCATCAGCGCCACGAAGGCGACCTCGAAGCGGCTGTCATAGGGCCTGCCGCCCATGGCGATGCCGCCGAGCAGCGGGATGAAGATCATCCGCGCCTGGCGATGTCCCGTAAGGCGGAACGCCGCCATATGGCCAAGCTCGTGCAGGGCGACCACCGAGGTCAGGATGGCGGCGAGCGCCAGCCCGCCGGGATTGAGCCCGAAGAACGGCCACAGGATGAAGGCCGAAAGCAGAGCGAAACCGATCTGGCTCACCGGATGCTCGAACCAGCCGCCCTTGCGATAGGTTCCGGTTCTCGCCCAGACTTGCAGCTTCGCGAGCTCGCGGCGCATGGCGAAGAAGCGGAAGATCAGGAAAGCGATCCCGCGATAGCGATCGGTTTGTGTAAGCGTGACCCGCGTCGCATCCCCTTCTGCGACGAGCTCGGCGGTTTCGCTATAATTGGCCCAGAACGACGAATCGAGCGCCGTGTCCTCGATGACCCGCATCGAGAAGCGGCTGCCTTCCACCACGTCGTCGAACCGTGCCTTGCGCTCGATCGGCCTGCCATCCCGCCCTTCCCAGGACAGTTTGATCAGCGCCGTCCCCTCGCCGTCCAGCGGTTCGGCGGAAAGGATTTCACCCGACCAGCCGGCATGGCTGCCGAACGGCCAAAGCGCCTGCCAGAGGCGGTTCGCGTCAGCCGCCACAACACGGCTGACGCGAACCGTGCGCTGCCCGAGCGGCGCCGTCATCAAAAGAAAGATCAGTCCGAGATTTCCGGCCACGAGGGTGACCGTGGCGATGACCGACACTGCCTTTGGCTCCCAGTTTCGGAAACCAGCCTAGCGGCGGCGCAGCCAAGAAAGGCTTAACAAGGGGCGGGCTCTTGCCCGTCCCAGGGCGGGCTCTTGCCCGCCCCAAACAGAGGGCGGACCGTTGCCCCCGGGCAAGCGGCGGCGAGCCGCCCGATCACATGGCGCCAATCCAGATCGCCATGGAAATGAGAAATGTGCTCATGCAAACCAGCGAGACGACATCCTGAACCAGATCGGCCATAACTCTCTCCTGTTGTTGGTATGTTCGTAATTTGTTCTAATTTTGTTCGAATGTCAACGATCAGGGAGCGACGCCCCGGGCGAATCCCGGCGGTCCGTTTGGGCACGGTTAAGGAAAGGTTGACGAGGTTGCTACGCAGGCAGAACACCGCCCTTTGCGATTGGCCAACACACCCACTTCGTCATGTATGGACGGCCCCTTTTGGGCAAGAGGCAAAATGGCAACGACGGCGCAGGTCTGGAGCGGTCATGTATTCGGCCTTTAGTGCGGTCGATTTCGAAGACCGCTGGCCCGCAAGGGTTACGCGGATCGAGTTCCAATCATTCTAGCGCGCTTTGTATCGCGATGACGAAGGCGGAGTGTCTCGACCCAGGTCCTGACCATTTTGCCGTGCTGCTTTTTGCTCCTTACGCTTGTTGAGGGCCTCGATTTGCGTTTATGCCGCAGTCGGCGCCCTGTATTCCTGTCCCGATTGCAGCATTGCCCAGATGATGCGGGCGGTCTTGGCCGCCTGGGCGACGACGGCGACCTTGACCGGCCGCCTGGCCAGCAGGCCGCGAACCCAGGGTGAGCCCTTGTCGGGTTTGGCCCTGACCTGGCGCAACCAGGAACTGGCGCCCAGAATGAGCAGCCTTCGCAGGTCCCTGTCGCCGGCGCGGCTGATATGGCCCGTCAAGCTGTGCTTGCCGCCGGTGTCATGGCTCTTGCGGGTCAGGCCCAGCCAGGCGGCGAAGTCCCTGGCCGAAGCGAACTGGCGGCCATCGCCGATGGTGGCGACGGCTGCATGCGCGATGATCGGGCCGACGCTCGGGATCGTCGTCAGCCGCAAGGCCGCTCGCTGCTGCCTGACCTGAGCCAGGATCTGCTTGTCCAGCTTGCCGATCTCGCCATCCAGCGCCCGCCATTGCCCGGCCAGAGGCGCCAGACAGATCAACAGCGCCGCGGGAATGGCTTCATCGGCTGCCTCGATGCGCTGCAGCAGGGCCTCGATGCCTGCGGCCCCCTTGGCACCTATCAGACCCATCTCATAGAGCTGCCCACGCATGGCGTTGGCCAGTTGCGTGCGCTGGCGCACCAGAAGGTCACGTGTGCGATGCAGCGCTCGGGCCCATTGCTGTTCGACCGTCTTGATCGGCACGAAGCGCATGTCGGGCCGGCTCACCGCTTCGCAACAGCCTTGCGCATCGCGGGCATCGTTCTTGTTGCGCGCAACATAGGGCTTCACATAGGCCGGCGGCATCAGCTTGACCTCGTGGCCGAGCGCGCTCAGCGTGCGGGCCCAATGATGGGCCGAGCCGCACGCCTCCATGCCGATCAGCGCCGGCGGCTGCGCGGCGAAGAACTTCTCCACCTGCGCGCGCCGCAGCTGGCGCTGCACCACCACCTGCCCGGCTGCATCCACGCCGTGCACCTGAAACACGTTCTTGGCCAAATCGATTCCAAATCTGATAGCTTGCATGACGGACGGTCTCCTCCGCTGGGTTCCAACACGACCAGTTTGGCACATTCGATGCCGCAAGGGGCCGTCCACCCATCATTCTAGGGCGGAGCAAGGAGCAAGCGACGCGCGCAGACCCTAGAATCCATGCCGTGATATAGAGGCGATACTGCGATGCAGAACGAGGCTCCCGAGGAGCCGACCTCTGCCCCATTCTGCAGCGTTGCATTCTTCGGCGGAGGTAACGGCATGGATCCTAGGGTCTTCGCTCCGCTTCGCGTCGCTCCGCCCTAGGATGACGACGTCGGGAGACACACACCCTAAAGCGGCACGACCTTCCCCTCGGCCAGCGTTACCCGCCGGTCCATGCGCGAGGCGAGTTCGTGATTGTGCGTGACGATCAACGCCGCCAGCCCCGACTGCCTGACCAGCGCCTCCAGCGCGTCGAAGACATAGGAGGCGGTCGTCGGATCGAGGTTGCCCGTCGGCTCGTCGGCGAGAAGCACCAGCGGCGCATTGGCGACGGCGCGCGCTATTGCCACGCGCTGCTGCTCGCCGCCCGAGAGCTCGGCCGGACGGTGCTGCGCGCGCTTGCCGATCTGCATGTAATCGAGCAGCTGTGCCGCCCGCTCCGACGCCTCCTTGGGAGGAAGTCCCTTGATCAGTTGCGGCATCATGATGTTTTCGAGCGCCGAGAATTCCGGCAGCAGATGATGGAACTGATAGACGAAGCCGATATCGTTGCGGCGGATCGCTGTGCGTTCCTCGTCGGAGAGCCTGCCGCAGGCGCGGCCGCTGAGGATCACGTCGCCGGCGTCCGGACGCTCCAGCAGTCCCGCAGTATGCAGGAGCGTCGACTTGCCGCTGCCCGACGGCGCCACCAGCGCCACCATCTCGCCGCGTCTGAGCGAGAAGTCGGCGCCGTTCAGAATGGTGAGCTTGCGCGGCCCCTGGACATAGTGCCGCTCGACGCCCTTGAGCTCGATAATGGCTTCGGCCATCACTCGTACCTCAGGGCTTCGACCGGATCGAGCCGGGCCGCCCGCCAGGCCGGAAACACGGTCGCGATGAAGGATAGGCCGAGCGCCATGATGACGACATAGGTGGTCTCGCGCGCGTCCATTTTCGCCGGCAGCTGGCTGAGGAAATAGAGCTCGGGGTTGAACAGGATCCTGCCCGTCATCCAGGAGAAGAACTGGCGGATCGATTCGATGTTGAGGCAGATGACGACGCCGAGCAGCACGCCAGCGATGGTGCCGGTGACGCCGATCGCCGCGCCCGTCATCAGGAAGATGCGCAGGATCGCGCCGCGCGAGGCCCCCATCGTGCGCAGGATGGCGATGTCGTGGCCCTTGTCCTTCACCAGCATGACGAGGCCGGAGATGATGTTGAGCGCCGCCACCAGCACGATCAGCGTCAGGATCATGAACATGACGTTGCGCTCGACCTGCAGCGCCGAGAAGAAGGTCTCGTTGCGCTGGCGCCAGTCGACGAGCTCGATCGGCCGTTGCGCCGCCTGTTCCACCTGCGGCTTCAGCGCATCGACATTGTCGGGATTGTCGACATAGATCTCGATCGTCTGCGCCCGCCCGTCCATGTTGAAATAGAGCTGCGCTTCCGAGAACGGCATATAGACGATCGAGCTGTCATACTCCGACATGCCGACCTCGAAGATCGCCGCCACCTTGTAGCCCTTCATGCGCGGCGTCGTGCCGAGCGGCGTGACGTCGCCTTCCGGCGAGATCAGCGTGATCGTGTCGCCGAGCACCAGCCCCAGATTCTCGGCCATGCGCTTGCCGATCGCCACGCCGTCGCCGGTGTCGAAACCGTCGAGCGTGCCCTGCTTGATGTTGCTGGAAACGATCGAGATCTTGCCGAGGTCTTCCGCGCGAATGCCGCGCACCAGCGCGCCGGCGCCGCCGCCGACATTGCCTTGCGCCAGCACCTGCCCGTCGATCAGCGGTATGGCGTATTTGACGCCGGCAACACCATTGATACGGCTCGCCACCTGGGCGTAGTCCTCCAGCGGCGAATCGAGCGGCTGCGCGATCAGATGGCCGTTGACACCGAGAATGCGTGTAAGAAGCTCGGCGCGAAAACCATTCATCACCGCCATGACGACGATCAGCGTTGCGACACCCAGCATGATGCCGAGGAAGGAGATCGAGGCGATGACCGAGATCACCGTCTCCTTGCGGCGCGAGCGTAGGTAGCGCCACGCCACCATACGCTCGAAGCCTGAAAAGGCGCCTGCCGGCGATCGGGCTGCAGCCGCCTCGCTCATCAGGCGATACCCAGGCGCTTCTTGGCTTCCGCGATCGGCAGCGTTTCGCGCTCGCCGCTCCGGCGGTTCTTGATCTCGACTTCGCCGGCGGCCACGCCGCGCGGGCCGACGATCACCTGCCAGGGAAGGCCGATCAGGTCCGCGGTGGCGAACTTGCCGCCGGGCCGCTGGTCGGTGTCGTCATAGAGCACGTCCTTGCCGGCAGCACTCAGCGCCGAGTAAAGCTCGTCGCAGACGCGATCGCACTCGGCGTCGCCCACCTTCATGTTGATCAGGCCGATATCGAACGGCGCCACCGCTTCCGGCCAGACGATGCCGTTCTCGTCATGGCTGGCCTCGATGATCGCCGCGACCAGTCGCGACGGGCCGATGCCATAGGAGCCGCCCGAGGCGAAATGGTCCTTGCCGTCAGGCCCGGTCACTTTGGCGCCCATCGGCTTCGAATATTTCTCGCCGAAATGGAAGATATGGCCGACCTCGATGCCGCGCGCCGAGAGCCTGTCGCCATCGGGGACGTTCGCCCAGGCGGCTTCGTCATGCATCTCGTCGGTGGCGGCGTAAGGCGTCGTCCATTTCTTCACGATGCCGTCGATCTCGGCATCGTTGGAAAAGTTCGTGTCCGCGCCGGGCACGTCGAGCGATAGATAGGCGCGGTCGCAGAACACTTGGCTCTCGCCAGTCTCGGCCAGGATGATGAACTCGTGGCTGAGGTCGCCGCCGATCGGGCCGGTGTCGGCGCGCATCGGAATGGCCTGCAGTCCCATGCGCGTGAACGTCCTGAGGTAGGACACGAACATGCGGTTGTATGCGGCCCTCGCGCCTTCGAAATCGAGATCGAAGGAGTAGGCATCCTTCATCAGGAACTCTCTGCTGCGCATGACGCCGAAGCGGGGACGCACCTCGTCGCGGAACTTCCACTGGATGTGGTAGAGATTGAGCGGCAGGTCCTTGTAGGACTTGACGTAGGCGCGGAAGATCTCGGTGACCATTTCCTCGTTGGTCGGACCGTAGAGCATGTCGCGGTCCTGGCGATCCTTGATGCGCAGCATCTCCTTGCCGTAGTCGTTGTAACGGCCGCTCTCGCGCCAGAGATCCGCCGACTGGATGGTCGGCATCAGGATTTCCAGCGCGCCCGCCCGGTTCTGCTCCTCGCGGATGATCTGGCAGACCTTGTCAAGCACGCGCTTGCCGAGCGGCAGCCAGGAGAAGCTGCCCTGCCCTTGCTGGCGGATCATGCCGGCGCGCAGCATCAGCCGATGCGAGACGATCTCGGCCTCGCGAGGATTTTCTTTGAGAATGGGCAGGAAATAGCGCGACAAACGCATGGAATGGTCCGTAAGTGAGGATGGCGGCGCCGGAATCGGTGCAACCGAGGCTGCTTGCCCGGGCTTCATAGCCATTTCATGACGGAATGGAAACCCGAGCGCTCCAAAGTGTTGGGCCTTCTGCACCTGACCAAAAAGGCTGCTTAATGCATGTCGCCAAAAGTGCGCAGCGGTTTTGGGAGCGCGTCGCCTGAATCTGTCCCGCCGCGACGCGCTTTAGGCCGCAAAATGCCGATTCCTTCAATTTGATCGATTCACAAGCAAGCCCTGCCGCACTATTGTGCAGTGCAGCACGATATTGCCCGTTTGGAGGCAAAATTCTTCGTGACATTTTCACCTGCCTTGGTCTAGTGTGCGCCGATAACCGAGAGGGCGGAGAAAAATCTGCTCTCCTACGCGGTCAAAGTCTTGGGAGGATGCGATCTAGGCGCGGTAACTCGCTGCCGCCGGACACCGGAAACAGATCGGACGCGTTTAAATTGCAAGGCCTCGTGCCTTGCATTTTTTTTGTGCAATCATCTGCTTAGCAGAGCGACCTGCCAAACAGCATTACTCACAGCTAGCCGCCAAAATCGGAAGCCGGCTTCCGATTTCAACCAAAGCGCGTGTCGGTTGATCAATACTTGCGGAAACTGAATAGGACTTTAGCGGCCGGCAGTATGACTAAAGTCCGGCACGATGTGCGGGATATCGTCGAGGCTCAGGCCCAGTCCTCTCGTCATGCCGTAGAAAATGCCGAGGACGATCGCCGTGACGATCGTCGTTCGGATCGCCGCGCGCAGCATATGAGGCCCGCGCGGCGCGCTCGAAACGGTGCCGAGCGTGACATCATGGTCCTCGTCCTGCGTGCGCAGGCTGAACGGCAGCACGGCAAACAGCACCAGCCACCAGGTGACGAAGAACAACGCGACAAACGAAATCCAGTTCATGCCTGCTCCAGTTCGACCAGCGTGCCGAAGAAGTCCTTGGGATGCAGGAACAGCACCGGCTTGCCATGGGCGCCGGTCTTGGGATTGCCGTCGCCGAGCACACGCGCGCCGCTCGCCTTGAGATGATCGCGCGCGGCGAGGATGTCGTCCACCTCGTAGCAGACGTGATGCATGCCGCCCGAGGGATTCTTCTCCAGGAACGCGGCGATAGGCGAAGCATCGCCCAGCGGCTCGAGCAACTCTATCTTGGTGTTGCCGACATCGACGAACACCACCGTCACGCCATGCTCCGGCAACGCCTGCGGTTCGCTGAGCCTGGCGCCCAGCCTGTCGCGATACGCGGCAGCCGCCGCGGTCAGGTCCGGCACGGCAAGCGCGACATGGTTCAGGCGTCCGAGCATAAAGCGCTCCGCTTTAGGGAAGTAAGGAAGTAGGGCAGTAAGGGAGTAGGGAAAAACAAGACTGAAGAAAACTCGTGCTTCCCTACTCCCCTACTGCCCTACTGCCCTACTCCCCTACTCCCTTATTCGTCACCGCGTGACGAATACCGTCACCAGCGGCTTCTTGCCCCAGGCTTCGTTGGCGGCACCGCGTACGGCACGGCGTACCGCTTCCTGCACAAGATCGAGGTCTTTTCGGCGCTGGCGGGGGATGGAGTCCACCGCGCCGATTGCCGCATCGAGCATCAGGTCCTCCAGCGTCTCGCCGCTGGCGTCGGCCTCGGCGACGCCGATCGCCACAAGGTCCGGATCGCCCGCGAGCTCGTATTTCTCGTCGAGCACGACATTGACCGCGACATGGCCGGCATAGGACAGCTTGCGCCGGTCGCGTATGCCCATCGCCTGGTCGGAGCCGATCAAGAGCCCATCCTTGTAGAGGCGGCCGAACGGCACCTGGTCGATGATCGTGGCGGGGCCGGGCCAGAGCCTCAGCATATCGCCGTCGCGCACCTGTGCCACCTGGCCGATGCCCGACATCGACATCAACGAGCCCTGCGCGACCAGATGCGCCGCCTCGCCATGCACCGGCACACCGATCTGCGGCCGCACCCATTCATACATCTTGCGCAATTCGCTGCGGCGCGGGTGGCCCGAGACATGCACCAGCGCATCGCCGTCTTCGACGATCTTCATGCCGAGGTCGATCAGCCGGTTCTTGATCTCGAGGATCCCCTTCTCGTTGCCGGGAATGGTCCGCGAGGAAAACACCACCGTGTCGCCGGCCGTCAGCGCCACCGACTTCATTTCGTCGCGCGACAGCTTTGCCAGCGCCGCCAGCGGCTCGCCCTGGCTGCCTGTGCAGATGATCACCAGGTTCTCGCGCGGGATGTAGCCGTAATCCTCCTCGGCAATGAATTCCGGCAGGCCGTCCATGTAGCCGAGCTCGGTCGCGACATCGATGACGCGCTTCAGCGAGCGGCCGAGCACCAGGCATTGCCGGCCGGTATCGCGCGCCGCCCTGGCGATCGAGATGATGCGCCCGACATTGGAGGAAAAGGTGGTGACCGCGACGCGGCCCTTGGCCTTCTCTATGACGCCCTTGAGGCCCTCGCCGACCGCCACTTCCGACGGCGACTCCCCTTCCCTCAGCGCATTGGTGGAATCGCAAATCAGCGCCAGCACACCCTTGTCGCCATAGGCGCGGAAGCGCGCCTCGTCGGTCTTCGGGCCGATCGTCGGCGCCGGGTCGATCTTCCAGTCGCCAGTGTGGATCACCGTGCCGGCCGGTGTGGTGATCGCCAGCGACATCGGCTCGGGGATCGAGTGCGCCACCGGAATGGCCTCGATCTCGAACGGCCCTATCGTGAACTTCTCGCCAGCCCGGTAGACGGTCGCTGGGATTTTTGGCGCATTCTGCTCGCCCTGCCGCTTGGCCTCGAGCAGGCCGGCGGTGAAGGGCGTCATCCAGACCGGGACCTTGAGCTTCGGCCAGATGTCGAGCAGCGCGCCGTAGTGGTCCTCATGCGCATGCGTGATGACGATGCCGCGCAGGCCGTCGAGATTCTCCTCGATGAAGCGCGTGTCGGGCAGGATGAGATCGACACCCGGATGCGCGGTATCGGGAAAGGTGACGCCGACATCAACGACGATCCACTCACGCGCGTCGGCCGGCCCGTAGCCATAAAGGGCGAAGTTCATGCCGATCTCGCCGACACCGCCAAGCGGCGCAAACACGAGTTCGGCGTTTTCTCTATTCGCCATGCATCTTTCCTTCCTGGCCGCTCAAGCCAAGCCGTTAGCGCAATTCCAGGAAAAGTGTGTCACGATTTTCCGTCCGAAATTGCGCAAAACAAAACTATACCCGCGCCGAGGCGACCGCGCCGAAATGTACGTCGCCGGCCGCGATCGTCAGAACAGATCCGTCATCGTCGCGGATCACGAAACGGCAGTCCTCGTCAATGGTCTCGAAGACGCCGCGCACCACATTGCCGTCAATTCTGACGGCAACCTCGCCGCCGAGCCCGGCGGCGCGCGCCAGCCAGCGCTTCCTGATCGCGGCGAGGCCGCGCCCGTCGTCCCACAATCTGAAATTCTCGCTCCAGGCGTCCGAAAGCGCCAGGAACAGCATCTCGGCGTCGCAATTGGCGCCCAGCGCCTGCAGCGACGTCGCCGGATAAGGCAAATCCTCCGGATACGCCACGACATTGACGCCGATGCCGACGGCTACCGCAAAGCGGCCGCCTTCGAGCATCGCCGATTCCAGCAGGATGCCGGCGAGCTTGGCGCCGGAGGCGAGCACGTCGTTCGGCCATTTCAGCTCGAAGCGGTTGCGCCCTTCGCTGGCACCATCGAGGCCGACGGCGATCCGGCCTCGCGGGACGATGGCATCGAGCGCGTCCGCCAGGGCAAGCCCCGCGACGAAGCCGAGCGTCGCGGCAAGCTTGAGCTCGCCGCCCGGAACCAGGAGCAATGTTGCCGCCAGGTTGCCTTCGGGCGTCGCCCAGGCGCGGCCGCGCCGGCCGCGTCCGCTTTCCTGCTTCTTCGAGACCACCCATAGCTTGCCGGGATCGCCGGCGCGCGCATGCTCCAGCGCCAGCGCGTTGGTCGAGCCGACACTGTCATGGGCCTCGAGCCGGAACCCCTCCGACGCCGCGGTTGGAGCCAGCCGAAATGCCATCCTGTCAGAAGAAGGTCTTGGCGGCGGCTTCGGCATAGCTGCCGATCGGCCCGCCGATCAGCACGTAGAACAGCACGAAGGCGCCGCTGACGCCGAGCACGAGGCGCAATTCGCTGGCCATCGGCACGAAGCCGCCGACAGGCTCATCGAACCACATGATCTTGATGATGCGCAGGTAATAATAGGCACCCACCACAGAGGCCAGCACGCCGATGATCGCCAGCGCGTAGAGATGCGCGTTGATGGCAGCGAGGAACACGTACCACTTCCCCCAGAACCCGGCGAGCGGCGGAATGCCGGCCAGCGAGAACATCAGGATGGTGAGAATGGTGGACATGATCGGGTTGGTCGAGGCAAGGCCGGCGAGATCGCCGATCTGCTCGACATTGCCCTCCTTGCGCCGCATGGCGAGGATGAAGGCGAAGGTGCCGAGTGTCATCACCAGATAGATCAGCATGTAGATGACGACGCCGCGCACGCCGGCCTGGCTGTTGGCGGCAAGGCCGACCAGCGCGTAGCCCATATGGCCGATCGAGGAATAGGCCATCAGCCGCTTGATGTTGGTCTGGCCGATCGCCGCGAAGGCGCCGAGCGCCATCGAGGCGATCGAGATGAAGACGACGATCTGCTGCCAGTCGGCGGCGATCGGCTTGAAGGCGCCCATGGTGACGCGCACGATCAGCGCCATCGCCGCCATCTTCGGCGCGGCGGCGAGGAAAGCGGTGATCGGGGTCGGCGCACCCTCATAGACGTCCGGCGTCCACATGTGGAAGGGCACGGCGGAGATCTTGAAGGCGAGGCCGGCGAGCACGAAGACCAGGCCGAAGACGAGGCCGAGCTGCCGCTCGCCGCCGCCCAGCGCTGTCGCGATCTCGTGGAAGCCGGTGTTGCCGGTATAGCCGTAGACGAGGCTGATGCCGTAGAGCAGCATGCCGGACGACAGCGCGCCGAGGACGAAGTATTTGAGGCCCGCTTCGGTCGAGCGGAGATTGTCTCGGTTGATCGCCGCCAGCACATAGATCGCCAGCGACTGCAGCTCGAGGCCGAGATAGAGCCCGATCATGCCGTTGGCAGAGATCATCAGCATCATGCCGAGCGTGCAGAGCACGATCAGCACCGGATATTCGAACTTGTCGAAATGCTCCTGCCTGGCGAAACGCATCGACATGACGAGCGTCACCGCCGAGCCGATCAGCGCCAGCATTTTCATGAAGCGGCCGAAGGAATCCTGAACGAAGGCGCTGCCATAGGCAGCCCCCTCGCCGCCCGAGGACGCCAGCCACAAGCCGGCGATCACAAGCACCGCGACCGCAAGCCCGGTCACCGTCATCGTGTTGTTGGAGCGCGAATAGGCGCCCACCATCAGAAGCGCCAGCGCGCCGATGGCGAGGATAAGCTCCGGCGTCGAGAGCGAAAGGCTGGAGAGAAGGTCCGGCGTCATGGTGTTTCCCCAGTCAGTTCGCCGCCGCGGTCTGCGCGGAATTGATGGATGCGGTGACGTTGGTGACGAGCGCCTTGACCGACTGCGCCGTGGCGTCGAACACCGGCGCCGGATAGACGCCGAAGAAGATGACCAGCACCACCAGCGGGTAGATGATCGCCTTCTCGCGCGGCGACAGGTCGAGCAGGTTCTTCAGGCTTTCCTTGGTCAGCGCGCCGAAGATCACGCGGCGGTAGAGCCAGAGCGCGTAAGCCGCCGACAGGATCACGCCGGTGGCGGCGAAGAAGGCCACCCAGGTGTTGACCCGGAACACGCCGAGCATTGTCAGGAACTCGCCGACGAAGCCGCTGGTGCCAGGCAGGCCGACATTGGCCATGGTAAAGATCATGAACACGGTGGCGTATTTCGGCATGTTGTTGACCAGACCGCCATAAGCGTCGATCTCGCGCGTGTGCATGCGGTCGTAGATGACGCCGACGCACAGGAACAGCGCGCCCGAGACCAGGCCGTGGCTGAGCATCTGGAACATCGCGCCCTGCACGCCCTCCTGGTTCATCGCGAAGATGCCCATGGTGACAAAGCCCATATGGGCGACCGACGAATAGGCGATCAGCTTCTTCATGTCCTCCTGCATCAGCGCCACCAGCGAGGTGTAGATGATGGCGACGACGGAGAGCGTGAAGATCAGCGGCGCGAACGTCTCCGACGCCAGCGGGAACATCGGCAGCGAGAAGCGCAGGAAGCCGTATCCGCCCATCTTCAGCAGGATGGCGGCAAGGATGACCGAGCCAGCGGTCGGCGCCTCGACATGCGCGTCCGGCAGCCAGGTATGCACCGGCCACATCGGCATCTTCACTGCGAAGGAGGCGAAGAAGGCGAGCCACAGCCAGGTCTGCATGCTGGCCGGGAAATTGTGCGTCAAGAGCGTGGTGATGTCGGTCGTGCCGGATTGGAAGAACATCGCCATGATGGCGAGCAGCATCAGCACCGAGCCGGCGAGCGTATAGAGGAAGAACTTGAACGAGGCGTAGACGCGCCGCTTGCCGCCCCACACGCCGATGATGATGAACATCGGGATCAGGCCGCCCTCGAAGAAGACGTAGAAGAGCACGATGTCGAGCGCGCAGAACACGCCGATCATCAGCGTTTCGAGGATCAGGAAAGCGATCATATAGGCCTTGACCCGCTTTTCGATCGCCTCCCAGGAGGCGAGGATGCTAAGCGGCATCAGGAAGGTGGTCAGGATGACGAACAGCATCGAGATGCCGTCGACGCCCATATGGTAGGAAATGCCTGAATCCAGCCAGGCGTGCTTCTCGACGAACTGGAAGCCGGCCTGCGAATTGTCGAAGCCCTTCCAGATGAACAGCGAGACCACGAAGGTGAAGGCCGTCGTGATGAAGGCGATCGAGCGGATGTTGCGCCGCGCGTTTTCGCTGTCGTCGCTGATCGGCAGAATGAGCAGAACACCAACCAGCGGCAGGAAGGTGACCAGCGAGAGGATTGGCCAGTCGGTCATCAGAGCATCATCCAGGTGACGAGAGCGGCCACGCCGATCAGCATGGCGAAGGCATAGTGGTAGAGATAGCCGGTCTGCAATTTGACGACGCGGTTGGTGACGTCGACGACGCGCGCCGAGATGCCATCGGGACCAAGCCCGTCGATGATGGCGCCGTCACCGGTCTTCCACAGGAAACGGCCGAGGCGCTTCGTCGGCCGCACGAACAGGAAGTCGTAGAGCTCGTCGAAGTACCACTTGTTGAGCAGGAAGCCGTAGAGCAGGCGATGGTTGGCGGCGACGCTTCGCGGCAGTTCCGGCGAACGGATGTAGAACTTCCAGGCGACCGCCAGGCCGATCAGCATGGCGATGAACGGCGCCAGTTCCACCCACAGCGGCAGTTCGTGGATCTCGTGCAGGATCTGGTTCTCAGGCAGCGTGAACAGCGACGCCTTCCAGAATTCGGCATAGCCCTCGCCGATGAAGGCGCCGTGGAAGATGATGCCGGCAAACAGCGCGCCGGCCGCCAGAACATAGAGCGGCACCAGCATCACCGGCGGCGATTCATGTACGTGGTGCATGACCTCGTGGCTGGCGCGCGGCTCGCCGTGGAAGGTCATGAAGATCAGCCGCCAGGAATAGAAGCTGGTGAAGCAGGCGGCGATCACGAGCAGCACGAAGGCGAAGCCCGCGACCGCGTTGTGGCTGGCGAAGGACGTCGCGATGATGGCGTCCTTCGAGAAGAAGCCGGCGGTGCCGATCACCGTCGCCGGGATGCCGACGCCGGTCAGCGCCAGCGTGCCGATCACCATCATCCAGTAGGTCTTCGGGATGAGCGTCCTCAATCCACCCATCTTGCGCATGTCCTGCTCGTCGGAGACGGCGTGGATGACCGAGCCCGAGCCGAGGAAGAGCAGCGCCTTGAAGAAGGCGTGCGTGAACAGGTGGAAGATCGCCGCGCCATAGGCGCCGACGCCGAGCGCCACGAACATGTAGCCGAGCTGCGAGCAGGTCGAATAGGCGATGACGCGCTTGATGTCGTTCTGGACCAGACCGACAGTCGCCGCGAAGAAGGCGGTGAAGGCGCCGATGAAGGTGACGACGGTGAGCGCCGAATGCGACAGCTCGAACAGCGGCGAAAGCCTCGCCAGCATGAACACGCCGGCCGTCACCATGGTCGCGGCATGGATCAGCGCCGAGACCGGCGTCGGGCCTTCCATGGCGTCGGGCAGCCAGGTGTGCAGCGGCACCTGCGCCGACTTGCCCATGGCGCCCATGAAGAGCAACAGGCAGACCACCGTCAGCGCCGTGTGCTTGTCGAGCGCATGGCCGAGGAAGGTGAGCACGGCGGCCCCTTCCGGCGCGCCTTCGGCCGGAAGGAAGGAGGCCGCATTGGCAAAGACGGTGCCGAGATTGACCGAGCCGAACAGCACGAAAACGCCGAAGATGCCGAGCGCGAAGCCGAAGTCGCCGACACGGTTGACGACGAAGGCCTTGATCGCGGCGGCGTTGGCGGACGGCTTCTTGTACCAGAAGCCGATCAGCAGGTAGGAGGCGAGGCCGACACCTTCCCAGCCGAAGAACATCTGCACCAGGTTGTCGGCCGTCACCAGCATCAGCATCGCGAAGGTGAACAGCGACAGGTAGGCGAAGAAGCGCGGCCGGTCCGGATCGTGGTGCATGTAGCCGATCGAATAGATATGGACCAGCGCCGACACCGTGTTGACGACGACCAGCATCACGACCGTGAGCGTATCGATCCTCAGCGCCCAGGCGGCATCGAGGCCCCCGGCCTGGATCCAGCGCAGCACCGGCACGGTGAACACCTCGCCATGGCCGAAGCCGACGGTGAAGAAGACGATCCACGACAGCACCCCCGAGATCACCAGGAAGCCGGAGGTTATGTATTCGGATGCCTTGGCGCCGAGCGAATTGCCGAACAGGCCGACAATCAGGAAGCCGAGCAGCGGAAGGAAGACGATGGCCTGGTACATGGTGGTTCCCGTCAACCCTTCATCTGGTTCACGTCTTCGACCGCGATCGAGCCGCGGTTGCGGAAGAAGACGACAAGGATGGCAAGTCCGATCGCGGCCTCGGCCGCGGCCACCGTCAGCACGAACAGGGCGAAGACCTGTCCGACGAGGTCATGCAGTGCCGCCGAGAAGGCGACGAAATTGATGTTGACCGCGAGCAGGATCAGCTCGATCGACATGAGGATGACGATGATGTTGCGGCGGTTCAAGAAGATGCCGAACACGCCGAGCGTGAACAGGACCGCCGAAACCGTCAGATAATGCGCGATGCCGACGACCATCTCAGATACCCTCGCCCGACTTGACCTTGCGGATTTCCATGCCCGTGGCCGGCGTGCGGCCGACCTGAGCGGCGATTGACTGCCGCTTGACGCCTTCCTTGTGGCGCAGCGTCAGGACGATGGCGCCGATCATGGCGACCAGGAGCACGAGGCCGGCGATCTGGAAGTAATAGAGGTAGTCCGTATAGAGGATGTCGCCGAGCGCGGCCGTATTCGAGCGTGCGGCGAGATCAGGCGTCTGCTTCGCGACCGTGGAGGCGAGCTGCGGCGCGAAGCTGTAGCCGCCTAGCACGACGATCAGCTCAGCCGCCAGGATAAGCCCGACCAGCGCGCCGATCGGCGCGTATTGCAGCGCGCCCTGCTTCATCTCGGCGAAGTCGACATCGAGCATCATGACGACGAACAGGAACAGCACCATCACCGCGCCGACATAGACCACGAGCAGGATCAGGGCCAGGAACTCGGCGCCGGTCAGCAGGAACAGCCCGGCGGCATTGAAGAAGGTGAGGATGAGGAACAGCACCGAATGCACGGGGTTGCGCGACGAGATGACCATGAAGGCCGACGCCACGGCAATAAAGGCGAAGAGGTAGAAAAAGACCGCCTCTAATCCACTCAGCATGGGTTCCCCCGGGTTCCTGTCGGATCGGACATTCATCCTCTCCGTTGTCTCTGGCTTCGTCCCGCCTCCGGTGCGAAGCCGCGTGTTCCTAGCGCATGTTCCGATCGGGTTCAAAGACCCCTATCGAAAGAAACATGCGCCACTCTTTCATTCCGTAGGATGATCTGGTCCGAAAAGTCCGCAACTTTTCGGGATCATCCTCTTTTATTCTTATTCTGGAGGATGATCTGGTCCGAAAAGTCCGCAACTTTTCGGGATCATCCTCTGGACGAGACCCCTGCGCCCCGTCCATGCGTCAAATGTCAGCGATAGGGCGCGTCCAGCGCGATGTTGCGCGCCAATTCCCGCTCCCAGCGATCGCCGTTCGCGAGCAGCTTTTCCTTGTTGTAGTAAAGCTCCTCGCGCGTCTCGGTCGCGAATTCGAAATTCGGCCCCTCGACGATGGCGTCGACCGGGCAGGCTTCCTGGCAATAGCCGCAATAGATGCATTTCACCATGTCGATGTCATAGCGCACCGTGCGGCGCGTGCCGTCGTTGCGGCGCGGGCCGGCCTCGATGGTGATCGCCTGCGCCGGGCAGATCGCTTCGCAGAGCTTGCAGGCGATGCAGCGTTCCTCGCCGTTGGGGTAGCGGCGCAGCGCATGTTCGCCACGGAAGCGTGGGCTCAGCGGCCCCTTCTCGTGCGGATAGTTGATCGTCTCCTTCGGCGCCACGAACTGGCGCATCGACAGGAAGAAGGCGCTGACGAAATCCTTCAGCAGCAGCGCCTTTGCGGCTTGGGCCAGAGCGGACATCACGCAAACCCCGTGATCTTGAGGAAGGCCGCGGTGGCGACGACCATGAAGAGCGAAATCGGCAGGAAGACCTTCCAGCCCAGTCGCATCAGCTGGTCGTAGCGGTAGCGCGGCACGAACGCCTTCACCATCGAGAACATGAAGAACACCAGGCAGACCTTGAGCACGAACCAGATCAAGCCCGGCACCCAGGTGAAAGGCGCGAAATCGAACGGTGGCAGCCAGCCGCCAAGGAAGAGGATGGTAGCCAACGCGCACATCAGCACGACGGCGACGTACTCGCCCAGGAAGAAGAGCAGGAACGGCGTCGACGAATATTCAACCATATGGCCGGCAACCAGTTCCGATTCCGCCTCGACGAGATCGAAAGGCGGACGGTTCGTCTCCGCCAGCGCCGAGATGAAGAACACGATGAACATCGGGAACAGCGACAGCCAGTGCCAGTCGAGGAACGTGTTGGGCATGCCGAGCCTGGTGCCGAGGCCGTCTTGCTGCGAGAGCACGATGTCGGAGAGGTTGAGCGAACCGACGGTGAGCAGCACCGTAACGATGACGAAGCCGATCGAGACTTCGTAGGACACCATCTGCGCGGCCGAGCGCAGCGCGCCGAGGAACGGATATTTCGAATTGGACGCCCAGCCGCCCATGATCACGCCATAGACCTCGAGCGAGGAGATGGCGAAGACATAGAGGATGCCGACATTGATGTTGGCGATCGCCCAGCCCTGACTGACCGGAATGACGGCCCAGGCCGAGATTGCGAGCACCGCCGAGACCAGCGGCGCCAGCAGGAAAACGCCCTTGTTGGCACCGGACGGGATCACCGGCTCCTTGAACACGAACTTCAACAGGTCGGCGAAGGCCTGCAGCGTGCCCCAGGGGCCGACGACGTTCGGGCCGCGGCGCAGCTGCACTGCTGCCCAGATCTTGCGGTCGGCGTAAAGCACATAGGCCACGAAGATCAAAAGAACGACGATCAGCACCACCGACTTCAACAGGATCAGCAGCGCAGGCAGCACGTAGAAGGAGAAGAAGGTATCCATGCTTATTCCGCCGCCTGCTTGAAGCCGCTCTTGGCCAGCGCCGAACATTCAGCCATCACGGCCGAGGCCCGCGCGATCGGGTTGGTCAGATAGAAATCCTTCACCGGCGAAGTGAAAGTGCCCTTGTTCAGGCGTCCGCCGAGCTTCGCCGCCCTGGCGATGTCTTCGGCGCTGCCGGCCAGAACCTGGTCGATGCGGGCGAGATGCGGATGTTCGCCGTAGAGCTTGGCACGCAGCTGCGCCAGCGAATCGAACGGCAGTTTCTTGCCGAGCACATCCGACAGCGCCCTGAGAATCGCCCAGTCCTCGCGCGCTTCGCCCGGGGCGAAGCCGGCGCGGTTGGTCTGCTGCACGCGGCCTTCCGTGTTGACATAGGTGCCGGACTTTTCGGTGTAGGCGGCAGCCGGCAGGATGACGTTGGCGCGGTGCGCGCCGGCATCGCCATGCGTGCCGATATAGACGACGAAGGCGCCGCCGGTCTTGGCCATGTCGATCTCGTCGGCGCCAAGCAGGAACAGGAGATCCGTTTCGCCCAGCATGCCGGCGACATTCTTGCCGCCCTCGCCCGGCACGAAGCCGACGTCGAGCCCGCCGACTCGGGCCGCAGCGTTGTGCAGCACCGCAAAGCCGTTCCAATCGGCCGTGACGGCATTGACGGCCGTCGCCAGCCTTGCCGCCTGGCCGAGCACCGCCGCGCCGTCCGAGCGCGCCAAGGCGCCCTGGCCGATGATGATCAGCGGATGAGTTGCATTCTTCAGCACCTCAAAGAACTTGCCGTTGCCGTCGGCCAGGTCCTTCAAGGACTCTGGCCCGGCGCCGATGAGCTCGTAGTCATAGCGCGTGTCGCCGATCTCGCCGATGACGCCGACCGGCAGGTTGCCGACGCGCCAGCGCTTGCGGATACGGGCGTTGAGCACCGAGGCCTCGAAGCGCGGATTGGCGCCGACGATCAGCACCGCATCGGCCTGCTCGATGCCTTCGATGGTCGGATTGAAGATGTAGCTGGCGCGGCCGAGCGACGGATCGAGCGCAGCACCGTCCTGGCGGCAGTCGATGTTCTTGGAGCCGAGCGCCGCCATCAGAAGCTTGAGCGCATAGATCTCCTCGACCGCGGTGAGGTCGCCGGCAATGGCGCCGATGCGCTCGGGTGCGGTCTTCGACACCTCGTCCTTGATCGCCGCGAAAGCTTCCGCCCAGCTTGCCGGAGCGAGCTTGCCATCCTTACGCACATAGGGGCGATCGAGGCGCTGTGTGCGCAGACCGTCCCAGATGAAACGGGTCTTGTCGGAGATCCACTCCTCGTTCACCGCCTCGTTGACGCGCGGCAGGATGCGCATCACTTCACGGCCTCTGGAATCGACGCGGATCGCCGAGCCGACGGCATCCATGACGTCGATCGATTCCGTCTTGGTCAGTTCCCACGGCCGCGCCTGGAAGGCGAACGGCTTGGAGGTCAGTGCGCCGACCGGGCAGAGGTCGATAACGTTGCCCTGCAATTCCGACGTCATCGCCTGTTCGAGATAGGTGGTGATCTCGGCATCCTCGCCGCGGCCAATCAGGCCGAGCTCGGAAATGCCGGCGACCTCGGTGGTGAAGCGGACGCAGCGCGTGCAATGGATGCAGCGGTTCATCACCGTCTTGACCAGCGGGCCGATATACTTGTCTTCCACCGCGCGCTTGTTCTCGTGATAGCGCGAGGAATCGACGCCGAAAGCCATCGCCTGGTCCTGCAGGTCGCACTCGCCGCCCTGGTCGCAGATCGGGCAATCCAGCGGATGGTTGATCAGCAGGAACTCCATCACGCCTTCGCGGGCCTTCTTGACCATCGGCGTGTTGGTGAAGATCTCCGGCGGCTCGCCATTCGGACCGGGGCGCAGGTCGCGCACGCCCATGGCGCAGGAGGCCTGCGGCTTGGGTGGGCCGCCCTTCACCTCGATCAGGCACATGCGGCAATTGCCGGCGATCGACAGCCGCTCGTGGAAGCAGAAGCGCGGCACTTCCGCGCCGGCGTCCTCGGCCGCCTGCAGCAGCGTGTAGTGGTCGGGTACCGTGATCTCTTTCCCGTCGACCTTGAGCTTTGCCATTCGCCTCAAACCCTCGCGGATTTCCCGCAATCTCTCTTTCCGGGCGCAGCTGATGCCGCGCCCGGCATTTCATCTCGCTACTTGGCGGCCAGCGCCGCCGCCTGACCGGTCCAGTCGTCGCGGCCGATGCGGCCGGCAAGCGACAGGTAATCCTCGACCCAGGCGATCTCTTCCGACGTCCAGGCAGCGATCTGGCCATAAGTCCAGATGCCAAGACCGTTCAGCACCTTCTCGAGCTTCGGCCCGATGCCCGAAATCGCCTTCAGGTCGGAAGGCTTCCCCGGCTTGTCGATCGCCTTGGGCTGCCTGAAATCCTCCGGCATCAGCCCGGTCGCGGCCGTTCCGGCAACCGTGTCGGCACCTGCCGTGTCGAGCGCCTTCTCGGTGGCGTTGGCCGCGATGTCGGTCATGTCCCTGGCAAAGGTCTGCGCCTCGGCGATCAGCGTCTCGGTCGCCTTGCGCGCCTTGGACGAATTGTTGGCGGCTGCGGTCCGCGCCTCGAGATCATCGAGGAACGGCTGGAACATGCGCTGTGAGGCTTCGACCGCGCCGGAGAGCGCACCCATCCATACGCCGAGGGCCTGGTTGGCAAATCCGATGCCCAGCGCCGACATCGCGGCCGCGCCCGCGACGGGATGCGCCATGAGATTGACGGCGCTGGCCATCTCCCTCGGCATCATCTTTGTCAGGTCCTGGTTCATCTTCTCGAGTTGGTCCCAATAAGGCATCAACGGGTAGGCTATCGAATACGGCGCCATAGACATCTCCTGGTCGTTTCTTCGTACGCCCCGCCCCTGCTTTTCCGTCCCGGGCA
The DNA here is from genome assembly GCF_029674625.1 of Mesorhizobium sp. WSM4906. Taxonomy (NCBI): domain Bacteria; kingdom Pseudomonadati; phylum Pseudomonadota; class Alphaproteobacteria; order Hyphomicrobiales; family Phyllobacteriaceae; genus Mesorhizobium; species Mesorhizobium sp. WSM4906. Next base: position 3,581,462 of record NZ_CP121355.1, on the reverse strand, counting down.
ATTGCCCGTCTTCACAAATACTATTCCGCCGCCGCCATCACCGGCTCGACCCGGTGCGCGTTGCGCGAAAACTCGTCGATGCGGCGTTCCACCTCGCCGCGGAAGTGCCGCATCAGGCCCTGGATCGGCCAGGCCGCCGCGTCGCCCAGCGCGCAAATCGTGTGGCCCTCGACCTGCTTGGTGACGTCGAGCAGCATGTCGATCTCGCGCTTCTGCGCTTCGCCGCGCACCAGCCGCTCCATCACACGCCACATCCAGCCGGTGCCTTCGCGGCACGGCGTGCACTGGCCGCAGCTCTCATGTTTGTAGAAGTAGGAAAGCCTGGCGATCGCCTTCACGATATCGGTCGACTTGTCCATGACGATGACGGCCGCCGTGCCGAGGCCGGATTTGAGATCGCGCAGCGCGTCGAAATCCATCGGCGCGTCCATGATCTGCTCGGCCGGCACCAACGGCACCGAGGCGCCGCCGGGTATGACCGCCAGCAGATTGTCCCAGCCGCCGCGAATGCCGCCGCAATGCGTCTCGATCAGCTCGCGGAACGGGATCGACATCGCCTCTTCGACGGTGCACGGGTTGTTGACGTGGCCGGAGACGCAAAACAGCTTGGTGCCGGCATTGTTCGGCCGGCCGAAGGACGAGAACCAGGCGGCACCCCGGCGCAGGATGGTCGGCGCCACGGCGATCGATTCGACGTTGTTGACCGTGGTCGGGCAGCCATAGAGGCCAACATTGGCCGGGAATGGCGGCTTCAGCCGCGGCTGGCCCTTCTTGCCTTCCAGGCTTTCGAGCAGCGCCGTCTCCTCGCCGCAGATATAGGCGCCGGCGCCATGGTGCATGTAGACGTCGAAGTCGTAGCCGGACGTGTTGTTCTTGCCGATGAGCTTCGCCGCATAGGCCTCGTCGATGGCCCGCTGCAGCGCCTCGCGCTCGCGAATGAACTCGCCGCGCACATAGATATAAGCGGCGACCGCACCCATGGCGAAGCCGGCGACCAGCGCGCCCTCGACCAGCGTATGCGGATCGTTGCGCAGAATGTCGCGGTCCTTGCAGGTGCCCGGCTCGGATTCGTCGGCGTTGATGACCAGATAGGCCGGCCTGCCGTCGCTTTGCTTGGGCATGAACGACCATTTCAGGCCGGTCGGGAAACCGGCGCCGCCGCGGCCGCGCAGGCCGCTCGCCTTCATCTCGTTGATGATCCAGTCGCGCCCCTTGGCGATGAGGCCGGGCGTGTCGTCCCAGATGCCGCGCGCCTGCGCTCCGGCCAGCGACTTGTCGAAGAGGCCGTAGATGTTGGTGAAGATGCGGTCTTTGTCCTGGAGCATTTCTCGTCCCTCAGACCGGCTTCTTGCCGAAGACGCGGATGTATTCGGCGACGCCGCCCTTGGCGAGCGCCTTGGCCTGCTTCACCCAGTCGTCGCGCTCGATGCGGCCGCGGAAATTGAGATAGCCGTCGACCCATTCGCGCTCGGCCTTCTTCCACGAGGCAACCTGCGCGAAAGTGTAGATGCCGAGCGAATGCAAGGTGCCCTCGATCTTCGGACCGACGCCGGAAATCAGCTTCAGATCGTCGACCGCTGCCGGCCGCTCGATGCCGGCCGGGCGGTTCTTGTCCTCAAGCGAGGGCTTAGCCGCCTTGGCGGCGGGCTGCTTGGTTTCGGGTGACTTGAAGGCGGAAGCCGGTTCGGCCTTGATCGCCGGCCCGCTGCGCGGCTTCGAAACCCCTTCGACTTCCGGATCAGCCTGGTTGGCATTGGCGGCGGAGTGGCGCGGTGCCCTGACACTGGCAGCCTTCTCTGTGGCGGGCGAAACCTTGACCGGCGACGGCGTCGTCAACGCCGGACTGGTTTCGGGCGCATCGGTCTTCGGCTTGCTGGATTTCGATGGCCCGACCGGAGCCGAGGGCGCCGGCGCCGCAGGTGTCTGCGAGACGACGGCGGCCGGCGCGGCAGCCGGCGCCGAGGCCGCAGCCTCCTTGGCCGCCTTCGCCGCTGCCTTGGCTTCCTTGTCGCGGGTCGACTTCAGGATCGCCTTCTCGCTCTTCAGTGTCGTCAGTCCGGACGCAGGCTCGGAGCCGGTACGGCCGTTCTGCGGACCCGGCTTAACTTCCGCGCCCTTGCCCGCTTCATAGAGATCGATGATCTCGGCGAGGCGTTCCGGCGTCAGGTCCTCGAACGTGTCCTTGAAGATCATGACCATCGGCGCGTTGACACAGGCGCCGAGGCATTCGACCTCCTCCCACGACAGTGTGCCCTTTTCGTTGGTGTGGAACTGATCGTGATGGATCTTCGACCGGCAGACATCCATCAGTGCTTCGGAGCCGCGCAGCATGCAGGGCGTTGTGCCGCAGACCTGGATATGGGCGCGGGTGCCGACCGGATTGAGCTGGTACTGCGTGTAGAAGGTCGCGACCTCGAGGCCGCGGATGCGCGGCATGCCGAGCATGTCGGAGATCGTCTCGATCGCCGCCTTGGTGACCCAGCCTTCCTGTTCCTGCGCCAGCATCAACAAGGGGATGATGGCTGATTGCTCGCGTCCCTTGGGATATTTGGCGATCCACTGCTTGGCCGCCGCCGCATTCTCCTTGTTGAAGGTGAAGGACGCTGGCTGGACGCTGGCTTCTGCGAGACGGCGGACTGACATTTAGCGATCGACCTCACCAAACACGATGTCGAGGGAGCCAAGAACGGCGGTGACGTCGGCCAGCATGTGGCCGCGGCACAGGAAATCCATGGCCTGCAGATGCGCGAAGCCTGGCGCCCGCAGCTTGCAGCGATAGGGCTTGTTGGTGCCGTCGGAGACGAGATAGACGCCGAACTCGCCTTTCGGCGCCTCGACGGCCGCATAGACCTCGCCGGCCGGCACGCGGTAGCCCTCGGTATAGAGCTTGAAGTGATGGATCAGCGCTTCCATCGAGCGCTTCATCGCCGCGCGCTTCGGCGGCACCACCTTGCCGTCGAGGTTCGACACCGGGCCGCTGCTCTCCTTGCCGAGCAGCAGATCGACGCATTGGCGCATGATCTTCGCCGACTGGCGCATCTCTTCCATGCGCACGAGATAGCGGTCGAAGCAGTCGCCGTTCTTGCCGACCGGGATGTCGAAATCCATCTCGGAATAGCATTCATAGGGCTGCGCCTTGCGCAGGTCCCAGGCAGCGCCCGAGCCGCGCACCATCACGCCGGAAAAACCCCAGGCCCAGGCGTCGGCCAGCGACACCGTGCCGATATCGACATTGCGCTGCTTGAAGATGCGGTTGGGCGTGAGCAGCGCGTCGAGGTCGTCGATCGACTTCAGGAACGGGTCGATCCACTTGCCGATATCCTCGATCAGCTTCTGCGGCAGGTCCTGGTGCACGCCGCCCGGCCGGAAATAGGCCGCATGCATGCGCGAGCCGGAGGCGCGCTCGTAGAACACCATCAGCTTTTCGCGTTCGACGAAGCCCCATAGCGGCGGGGTGAGCGCTCCGACGTCCATCGCCTGCGTCGTCACATTGAGGATGTGCGACATGATGCGGCCCATTTCGGAATAGAGCACGCGGATCAGCTGGCCGCGCTTCGGCACCTCGATACCGAGCAGCCGCTCGGCGGCCAAAGCGAAGGCATGCTCCTGGTTCATCGGCGCGCAATAGTCGAGCCGGTCGAGGTAGGGCACGGCCTGCAGGTAGGTCTTGGCCTCGATCAGCTTCTCGGTGCCGCGATGGAGCAGGCCGATATGCGGATCGACGCGGTCGACAACCTCGCCGTCGAGCTCAAGAACCAACCGCAAAACACCGTGCGCTGCAGGGTGTTGAGGCCCAAAGTTAATGTTGAAATTGCGGACGGAGGTCTCAGCCATTCTGGCGCCTCAATTCGTCTTGGCTTTTTCGTCCCCCGGCAGGACGTAGTCCGTCCCTTCCCAGGGAGAAAGAAAATCGAAATTGCGGAATTCCTGCTTGAGCTCGACCGGCTCGTAGATCACGCGCTTCGCCTCGTCGTCGTAACGCACCTCGACGAAGCCGGTCAGCGGAAAATCCTTGCGCAGCGGATGGCCGTCAAAGCCGTAGTCGGTGAGGATGCGCCGCAGGTCCGGATGGCCGGAGAACAGCACGCCGTAGAGATCGTAGGTCTCGCGCTCGTACCAGTCGGCGCCGGGGTAGACTGAGGTCAGCGACGGCACCAGCGTCTCTTCGTCGGCCTGGACCTTGAGGCGGATGCGCCCATTCTGCTTGGGCGACAACAAGTGGTAGACGACGTCGAAGCGCTTGGCCCGCGACGGGTAGTCGGCCCCGCAGATGTCGATGATCGAGATGAACTGGCAGCGCGGATCGTCGCGCAGGAAGGTCGCCACCTCGATCAGATTGCCCGGCTCGACGGAAACCGTCAGCTCGCCATAGGCAAGCACGGCTTCGCCGATACGGCCGGAGAGCTTCTCGCCGAGATAGGTGGAGAGTTCGTTCAACGCCAAGGCCATTGGTTCACCGTTCGATCGTGCCGGTGCGGCGGATCTTCTTCTGCAACAGAAGAATGCCGTAGAGCAGCGCTTCCGCGCTCGGCGGGCAGCCGGGGACATAGATGTCGACCGGCACGATGCGGTCGCAGCCGCGCACCACCGAATAGGAATAATGGTAGTAACCGCCGCCATTGGCGCAAGAGCCCATCGAGATGACGTAGCGCGGCTCCGGCATCTGGTCGTAGACCTTGCGCAGCGCCGGCGCCATCTTGTTGGTCAGCGTGCCGGCCACGATCATGATGTCGGACTGGCGCGGAGACGCGCGCGGCGCGACGCCGAAGCGCTCGCTGTCGTAGCGCGGCATCGAGGTGTGGATCATCTCGACCGCGCAGCAGGCGAGGCCGAAGGTCATGAACATCAGCGAGCCGCTGCGCGCCCAGGTGATCAGCGCTTCGGTCGAGGTGACGAGGAAGCCCTTGTCGGCCAGTTCATTGTTGATTTCCAGGAAGAAGGGATCGTCCTCCCCCACCGGCCTGCCGGTGTTGGGATCGATGATGCCCTTGGGCTTCGGCGCGACGAGGGTGCCTGAACTGTCGTTCAATCCCATTCCAGCGCTCCTTTTTTCCATTCATAGGCAAAGCCGATGGTCAGCACCGCCAGGAACACCATCATCGACCAGAAGCCGAGCATGCCGACCTTCGAGAAGGACACCGCCCATGGGAACAGGAAGGCGACCTCGAGATCGAAGATGATGAACAGGATCGACACCAGGTAGAAGCGGATGTCGAATTTCATGCGGGCGTCGTCGAAGGAGTTGAACCCGCATTCATAGGCGGAAAGCTTTTCCGGGTCGGGATTGCGGTAGGCCACCAGGAACGGCGCGATGATCAGCGCGAGACCGACGACCATCGCCACTGCGATGAAGAGGACGATGGGCAGATACGAACTTAGGAGTGCGCTCATGCGGCGACTTTCCTTTGGCGGGCCAGTTCACTTTGATTACAGCAACGGACTCTAATGCGGAAGCGTGACAGTTTAACCGCTGAACCGTTTTAAAGGGGCCCATGCTGCAACGCGGCGAGGGTTAGCGCAGCGGTTTCGGCGACGCAAGTCAAACCTTGTTCAAAATCCGGCGCTGGACGCCATATCGGAAGAAACTGGTCCGATCCGCTCCTGTTTGATTTCCTTCACTTTTTACTCCACTTTTCTCTCCTGACATATCTCCCGCCATTTGCCTGCTAGCATGGCTGGAATCACCGGCCGGGAAACATGTAAACGGATCGAGGCAAAGGCACCTTGATGAAGGAAAAAATCTCTCTTCGCATGGCCAGGCGCATCGCGCTCGGCGCGCAGGGTTTCACGGACCCTCGTCCGGGCGGCGAGCCCAACCGCCGGCACCTCGCCCGCGTGCTCTCCCGGACCGGCCTGCTGCAGATCGATTCCGTCAGCGCGGTGGTGCGCGCCCATTACATGCCGCTCTATTCGCGCCTCGGCCCCTACCCGCTTGCGCTGCTGGACAATGCAGCCGTGACCCGCAAGCGCGCCATCTTCGAATATTGGGCGCACGAGGCGTCGTTCCTGCCGGTCGAGACCTATCCGCTCCTGCGCTGGCGCATGCAGCGCGCCGAACGCGGCGAGGAAATGTATCTCGGCCTCGCCAAATGGGGTCGTGAGCGCAAGACGATGATCGACGAGATCTATAAAGAAGTCGCAGAACGCGGGCCGATCGCCGCCTCCGACATCGAGGGCCACAAGGGCAATGGCGGCTGGTGGGGCTGGAGCGAGGCCAAGCACGCCTTCGAATGGCTGTTCTGGGCCGGACGCATCACCACCGCTTACCGGCGCGGCTTCGAGCGCTACTACGACCTGCCCGCGCGCGTTTTGCCGCAGGCCGTGCTCGACCTGCCTGTACCCTCGGTCGAGGACGCGCATCGCGAATTGCTGCGCATTTCCGCCCGCGCCCATGGCATCGCCACCTATGGCGACTTGCGCGACTACTTTCGTCTGGCACCCGGCGACACCAAAGACAGGATCGAGGAACTGGTCGAGGCTGGCGAGTTGCTGCCGGTGCGGGTCGAGGGCTGGGACAAGACCGCTTACCTCCACAAGGACGCCCGCCTCCCGCGCCGGGTCGAGGCGCGCGCGCTGCTCGCCCCGTTCGACCCCGTCGTCTTCGAGCGCACGCGGACGGAAAAGCTCTTCGACTTCCGCTACCGCATCGAGATCTACACGCCGGCCGAAAAGCGCCAATACGGCTATTACGTGCTGCCCTTCCTGCTCGGCGACCGGATCGTCGCGCGTGTCGACTTGCGGGCCGATCGCCCGGCCAGCGTGCTGCGCGTCCACGCCGCCTACGCTGAAGCTCACGCTCCGCCCGAAACGGCGGCCCAATTGCTCGAAGAGCTGAAGCAGATGCAATCCTGGCTCGGCCTGGAGGCGATCGAGGTGACGCCGGCCGGCGACCTTGGACCGGCGCTGGCCGACATCCGGGTGTCGTAGCCGCGCGTTGACAGGCGCATAGCCGTAAGCCTAAATCCTGACCCAGACGGTCTCCTCCCGGCAAAGGGAGGAGCCAAGAGGGAATGCGGTGCGGAGTTGAAAAATTCCAAATCCGCGGCTGTCCCCGCAACTGTGAGCGACGAGCCTCAGCCGAAAACCACTGGGATGTCCCCGGGAAGGCGGCACGAGAAGGCGATGACCCGCGAGCCAGGAGACCTGCCGTCTGAGACTTTAAGTATCCGAACGCCCGGCGGGTTTTCCGGGCAAGGAGCCTGGTTTTGGATCGCAACGGCAGTTTCCCGGCAAACAGTGCGGACATTTCGTCCGAGTCCGACGCGTTGGCCGGCGTGACCGTCATCGTCTGCTCGTCCTGCCGCGACGAGAGCGGTTCGGACGCGCATCCGCGCGCCGGCGCCCTGCTGGCCGAGGACACGCGCAGCGCAGCGTCGGGCCAGGATATCCGCATCCGCACTGTCGAATGCCTCGGCAATTGCAAGCGCCGCCTGAGCGCCGCGCTCCTGCGCGACGGCTGCTGGAGCTATGTCTTCGGCGACCTGGAAACGAACAGCGGCGCCGACCTCGTCGCCGGCGCGAAGCTCTTCGCCACATCGACCGATGGCCTCATTCCGTGGCGCGGCCGGCCCGATTCCCTCAAACGCGGCCTGGTTGCCCGCATCCCGCCTCTCGATCTCCTGAAGGACTGACCATGAACGCTTCCGTTTCCCGTGTTCCGTGCACCGTCGTCACCGGCTTCCTCGGCGCCGGCAAGACGACGCTGATCCGCAACCTGCTCGAAAACGCCAAGGGCAAGCGGCTGGCGATCATCGTCAACGAGTTCGGCGACGTCGGCATCGACGGCGAGATCCTGAAAGGCTGCGGCATCGACACCTGCCCGGAGGAGAACATCGTCGAGCTCGCCAACGGCTGCATCTGCTGCACCGTGGCGGACGATTTCGTGCCGGCGCTCGACCAGATCCTGTCGCGCTCGCCGAAGGTCGACCACATCCTGATCGAAACCTCCGGCCTGGCGCTGCCGAAGCCGCTGGTTCAGGCCTTTCAGTGGCCGACGGTCAAGAGCCGCGTCACCGTCGACGGCGTCATTGCCGTGGTCGACGGCCCGGCGTTGGCAGACGGCCGCGTCGCCTCCGACATGGACGCGCTCCAGGCGCAGCGCGCTGCCGACGATTCCCTCGACCATGACGATCCGGTCGAGGAGGTGTTCGAGGACCAGATCGCCTGCGCCGACCTGATCATCCTGTCGAAGAGCGACCTGATGGACGCGGCTGGCTCGGAGCGCGCCAACGCCGTCATCGGCGAGCATGTGGCGCGTGCCGTGAAGGTGGTGCCGACGACGCACGGCAAGGTCGATCCGTCGGTCCTGCTCGGCCTCGGCCTTGCCGTCGAGGACGACATCGAGAACCGCAAGACCCATCATGACGACGAGCTCGACCACGAGCATGACGATTTCGACTCCTTCGTCATCGATATCCCGTCGATCTCGCATCCGGACGAGCTGGCAAAACGCGTCGCCCTCGCCGCCGAGCAGGAAAACGTGCTGCGCGTGAAAGGCTTCGTCGAGGTCGGCGGCAAGCCGATGCGGCTGCTGCTGCAGGCCGTCGGCCCGCGCGTCAATCACTATTACGACCGCGCCTGGACGGCTGCGGACGATCGCCGCTCGCGGCTCGTCGTCATCGGCCTCAAGGGGCTGAATCGCCCAGCGGTCGAGCGTATCCTCGCCGGCTGAGGCAAGCACGAAAAGCCCAACACGAAAAGCGATGCATATCCTCACCACGACATCCGCCTCGCTCGACGATCTCGCCGAGCCGATCGACCTCAGGCAGACGCCTGCGGATGTCGTGGCGCTGTCCTTCACCGACAGCGACCTTGCCGGCCTCGCCGCCGCCTGGAAGGCGGACGCTGAAAGACTGCCCTCGATGCGGCTTGCTGCCCTTCGCGACCTGCGCCACCCGATGTCGGTCGATCTCTGGATCGACAGCGTCGCCCGCCATGCCAAGATCGTCCTGGTCCGCATTCTCGGCGGTTACGACTGGTGGCGCTACGGCTGCGACCAGCTTGCGGCGGTCGCACGCGAACGAAACATCAAGCTGGCGCTGCTGCCGGGCGAAAGCCATGACAAGGATCAGCGCCTGATCGAAGGCTCGACGCTGCCGCGCGCCGAGCTCGACGCCTTACTCGGCTATTTCCGCGAAGGTGGCCCGACCAATATGGCTGTGTTGGTGCGGAGATTGGCCCGACTGGCTGGGTCGGATGCGGTGGTGACCGAGGCAGTGAGCGTGCCGAAAGCCGGGTTTTATGAGCCAGGAGTCGGCGTCGTTGAGAAGCCGGGTTTCGCAAAAGTCGGCGATCCTTCGCACCCCCCTCTGTCCTGCCGGACATCTCCCCCGCAAGGGGGGAGATCAGCCGTCACCAGCCCCGGCGCCTCTTCTTCAGGGGCATCAAAACAGCCATCTGCAACATCTGCGATTGGCGAAACCGTCGACCACAGAGCAATCTCCCCCCTTGCGGGGGAGATGTCCGGCAGGACAGAGGGGGGTGTGACGGAACTCGACGTCGACAGTTTCGCCGTCATCCCCATCCTTTTCTACCGCTCGATGCTGCTCGCCGCCGACGTGGCACCGATCGATGCGTTGGCTGACGCGCTACGCTCGCAAGGTTTGACCCCGGTGCCGATCTTCGTATCCAGCCTAAAAGACCCGGCGTCTCTGGCCTTCGTCGAAACCGCCCTCGCATCGCTGAACCCTGCCGCCATCATCACCGCCACCGCCTTCGCCTCCGGCGCCGAGCCGGGCGCAGAAACGCTCTTCGACCGCGCCGGCGTGCCTGTGTTCCAGGTCATCGTCGCCACGACGAGGCGCGAGGTCTGGGAGAAGACCCAGCGCGGTCTGGCGCCGGCCGATCTCGCCATGCACGTCGTGCTGCCGGAGCTCGACGGCCGCATTCTGGCCGGCGCGATCTCCTTCAAGGGCGAGATCGAGACCGACCCGGCGCTTGCCTTCCGCGCTTTCGCCAACCGGCCGAAGGCCGATCGGGTCGCGCAGGTCGCCAAGCGCGTCGCGGCCTTCGTTCGCCTGCGGCAGACTGAGCGGGCCAGGCGCAAGCTGGCGATCCTGATCCCGGACTACCCGAGCGCACCTGGGCGTACAGGCTATGCCGTCGGGCTTGACGTGCCCTCGAGCGTGCTCGCCATGCTGCATGACCTGAAGGAACAAGGCTATGCGGTTGATGGGATTCCGCAATCGCCGCGCGCGTTGCTGGATGCGCTGGAAATGGGCGGACACGGGTTAAGTCTAGAAGACTACTTGCGCTCGTCCACGGAACTGCCGGGAGGCGCGCGTGATGCAGTCAGGGCTGCCTGGGGCAGCGCGGAAGACCAGATAGGTCTGCGCGAGGCACCCCCCTCTGTCCTGCCGGACATCTCCCCCTCAAGGGGGGAGATTAGCAGGTCCGTCGATGGCGCCATTCCTGCAGCGCTGGCGATTGGCGAAAGCGGTGGCGACAGATCAATCTCCCCCCTCGTGGGGGAGATGTCCGGCAGGACAGAGGGGGGCGCGACAGAACGCCGTCCTTTACAGGCAGCCTCCTCGCCAGGCTTCCCCTTCCGCGCCGCGACCTTCGGCAACGTAACCGTCGCTCTCGCCCCCGACCGCGGCCGCTCCGCCGACCGCCGCGCCGACTACCACGACCCGACGCTCCCCCCGCGCCACGAGCTCATCGCCTTTGGCCTCTGGCTGCAGAAATCGCTTGGCGTTCACGCAATCGTCCATGTCGGCGCGCACGGCACGCTGGAGTGGCTGCCGGGCAAGACAGTCGCGCTCTCCGACACCTGCTTTCCCGAGATCGTCACCGGCTCGCTGCCGGTCGTCTATCCCTTCATCGTCTCCAATCCCGGCGAGGCGGCACAGGCCAAGCGCCGCATCTCGGCCGTCACGCTCGGCCATCTGCCGCCGCCGCTCACAGGCGCCGGTCTGGACGAAGCACAGCAGCGCCTCGAGCGTCTTGTCGACGAATACGCCCAGGCCGACGGGCTCGACCGTCGCCGCCGCGATCGGCTGGCGAGGCTGATCGTCGAGACCGCACAGAAGTCCGGTCTTGCGGCGGAGGCTGGCGTTGCCGGCACTGATGCGCCGGACGAAGCGCTGCGCCGCATCGACGCCTGGCTTTGCGACCTCAAGGATTTCGCGGTGAAGGACGGGCTGCATGTCTACGGCCGCGCGCCGCAAGACGAAGCAGATCCGCTGCGCCGCCAAAGCGCCGAGTCCGAAAAGACTGCCCTGCTCGCCGCCCTCGACGGCCGCCACGTCAAGGCAGGCCCGGCCGGCGCGCCGGCGCGCGGCCGTTCCGACGTGCTGCCCACCGGCCGCAACCTCTTCACCTCCGACCCGCGCACCATGCCGACGCCGACCGCCTATGATCTTGGCCAGGCGGCGGCGGAAGAAGTCGTGCGGAGCTACATGCAGAGCCATGGCGACTGGCCCCGTTCGCTGGTCATCGACCTCTGGGGCTCGGCCTCTTTGCGCACGGGCGGCGAGGAGATCGCGCAAGGCCTGGCGCTGATGGGCTGCCGGCCGCAATGGGATGCCGCGACCGGGCGCGTCACCGGTATCGAGGTGCTGCCGCCGGCGACGCTCGGCCGCCCGCGCGTCGACGTCACTTGGCGCATTTCAGGCCTGTTCCGTGACATGTTCCCGACCCAGATCGCGCTGATAGACGCCGCCGCCAATGCGGTTGCGAGCCGCGACGAGGACGATACCGAAAATCCCCTCGCTGCAGCGACCCGCGCTCGGGGCAAGATCGGCCCGCGCATTTTCGGCACCTCGCCGGGAACCTACGGCGCGGGCGTCGAGGAATTGCTGTCGCGCGGCGAATGGGGGGCGCGCGAGGAGATCGGCCGCGCCTATCTCGAGGCCACCTCGCACGCCTATGGCGGCGCCGACGGCGAAGCGGTTGCGGCGCCCGGCGCTTTCGAGGGCCGCATCGCCGAGGCCGATCTTCTCGTCCATACCGGCGATGATCCGGGGCGCGACATCCTCGAAGGCTCGGCCGACGTCGCCTTTATCGGCGGATTTTCGGCCGCGCTTGCTGCCCTTGGCAGGAATGCCGACGTCATCGTGCTCGACACGACCGATCCGAAGAAGCCGAAGCCGCGCTCGGTGAGCGAGGCCGTGTCGCGCGTGGTGCGGGCCCGCGCGGTCAATCCGCGCTTCATCGCCGGCCAGATGCGCCACGGCCCGCGCGGCGCCTCCGAATTCGCCGAGACGGTCGACCGTCTCGTCGGCTTCGCCGAGACGACGCACGCCATTTCGGGCGCGCTGATCGAGGCGGTGCATGACGCCTATGTTGGCAACCCTGATGTCCGCGCCTTCCTGCTGCGCGAGAACCCAGCCGCAGCAAAAGTCATCGCCGAGCGGTTCCTGTCGGCGCGGCGGCGCGGGCTTTGGCATCCGCTCCGCAACTCCATCGACGACGATCTTGCGGCCTTGATCGCCGAGGCGCAGGCAAGCGGGGTAGCGGCATGAACGCGTTTTCCCGCCGCGGCGCCTGCCCTGCCCTGAGCGCTCCGATGCAGACCGGCGACGGGCTGCTGGTGCGGCTCAACCCGGTCGCTGGAGGACTTTCGCCCAGATCGCTGGTCGGACTCGGCGAATCCGCCTTGCGCCACGGCAACGGCATCATGGAAGTGACCGCGCGCGGCAGCTTGCAGATCCGCGGGCTGACGGCGGAAAGCGCGCGGCTGCTGGCGGCGGAGGTGGATGCGCTTGGCATTGCGGTGCGCACGGGCGTTCCGGTCGAAATTGGGCCGCTGGCGGGAATCGATCCGCAGGAGGTCGCCGACCCGCGCCCGTTGGCTGAGCGGATCAGGGCTGCGATCGACGAGGCCGGGCTGGCTGCAAGGCTGGGACCGAAAGTGTCGGTGATTGTCGACGGCGGCGGGCAATTGGCCATGGATGCGCTGACGGCCGATGTGCGGCTGAAGGCGGTGCGGGCTGGAGGCGAGCTTCTTTGGCGCGTGTCGGTTGGCGGTGACAGCCGAAGCGCCAGGCCGCTCGCATTGGTCGATGGGGATGCGGCGCGGGATATAGCGGTAGCTGCCCTGAGGATGGTCGCCGAAAGAGGCCGCGAGGCACATACGCGGGATTTGACGGAGCGGCAGTTGGTCTCTCTCGCGAGCTGGCATTCCTTCGCGCCCCCCTCTGTCCTGCCGGACATCTCCCCCACAAGGGGGGAGATTGGCAGCTTCGCCGCCGGCTCCCCTTCTGGAGCCCACCCTCATTTTGCGACGTCAGCGATTGGCGAAACCGGCGGCGACAGTGCAATCTCCCCCCTTGTGGGGGAGATGTCCGGTCCACCCTCCGCAGCTGCAGCGCAGCTGCTGCGGAGGACGGGCAGGACAGAGGGGGGCGCCGTGGAGCGCCAACGTTCCCCCGTCGGTCTTTTCGACCTAGCCAACGACCACGCCCTTGGCATCGGCCTGCCCTTTGGCAGCATGCCGGCGCAGCCTCTCATCGAACTCGTGAGGCAAGTCCTGCAACGCGGCTCCACCGAAATCCGCTTGGCCCCCGGCCGCGCCCTGCTCTTCCTCGGCCTCTCCTCATCAGCCTGCGCTTCGCTGCAAACCTCCGCCGCTACCCTCGGCTTCGTCACCTCCCCAGCCGACCCGCGCACCCGCATCGCCGCTTGTCCTGGCGCGCCGGCTTGCGCTTCCGCCCGCATTGCCGCCCGCGCCATCGCCGAGACGATCGCGACCGAAAGCGCCGACCTCTTCGATACCTCCATCACCCTGCACATCTCCGGCTGCGCCAAGGGCTGCGCCCATCCCGGCCCGGCGGCGCTCACCCTGGTCGGCGACGAAAACGGAGCCGGACTTGTCGTGGACGGGACGGCAAAGGCCCTTCCTGCCGGATACAGGCCGGGCTATGACGCCGCGCGTGGGGTTGCCGGCATTGCCACTGCAATCCGCAGCGCACGACATCCCGGCGAGACCGCCGCCGCCTGCCTGGCAAGGCTTGGCGCGGCCGGCGTCGCCGAACTCTATCGACGGAACTGAAAATGGCCGCCTACGACTATATTCATGACGGGATGGCGATCTACGAGCGCTCTTTTGCCATTATCCGCGCCGAGGCCGACCTGTCGCGCTTCTCCGAGGCCGAAGCCGATGTCGCGATCCGCATGATCCACGCCTGCGGCCAGGTCGAAGCCGCCAGCCATTTCGTCTTCTCCGGCGATTTCGTTGCCGCCGCCCGGACCGCGCTCGCCGCCGGCGCGCCGATCTTCTGCGATGCCGAAATGGTCGCGCACGGCGTCACCCGTGCCCGCCTGCCTGCCGGCAATGAGGTGATCTGCACGCTGCGCGACCCGCGCACCGCCGAGATCGCCAAGGCAATCGGCAACACCCGCTCGGCCGCGGCCATCGATCTTTGGGGCGAGCGTATGGCCGGATCGGTCGTCGCCATCGGCAATGCGCCGACCGCGCTCTTCTATCTGCTGGAAAAGCTGCGCGATGGCGCGCCTAAGCCCGCCGCGATCATCGGCATGCCGGTCGGCTTCGTCGGAGCCGCCGAATCGAAGGATGCGCTGGCCGAGAATTCCTACGGCGTGCCCTACGCCATCGTGCGCGGCAGGCTCGGCGGCAGCGCCATGACCGCTGCGGCGCTCAACGCATTGGCGAGGCCGGGCCTGTGAACGCGATTGTAAAAGGCCGGCTTGTCGGCGTCGGCACCGGCCCCGGCGATCCGGAACTTTTGACGCTGAAGGCCGCGCGGGCATTGGCCGAGGCCGACGTCGTCGCCTATTTCGCCAAACGCGGCAACAACAGCAATGCGCGGACCATCGTCGAGACGCGCTTCCGTCCGGACATGATCGAGCTGCCGCTGCTTTATCCGGTGACGACCGAGATCGACAAGGATCACGACGACTACCGCTCGCAGATCGCCGATTTCTACGAGCAGTCGGCCGAACAGGTCGCCGGGCATCTCGGCGCTGGCAGGATGGTTGCGGTGCTGTCGGAGGGCGATCCGCTCTTCTACGGCTCCTACATGCACCTGCATGTCCGGTTGGCGCATCGCTTCCCGACCGAGGTCATCCCCGGCATCACCGCCATGTCCGGCTGCTGGTCGGCCACCGGCCTGCCGATCGTCCAGGGCGACGACGTGCTGACCGTGCTTCCCGGCACGATGAGCGAGTTCGAGCTGACCCGCCGGCTGGCCGACACCGATGCCGCCGTGATCATGAAGGTCGGCCGCAACCTGCCGAAGATCCGCCGCGCGCTGGAAGCGACGGGCAAGCTGGCAAAAGCCGTCTATGTCGAGCGCGGCACGATGCTGGGCAGCGTCTCCATGCGGCTTGCCGAAAAGCCGGACGACAAGGCGCCCTATTTCGCCATCGTTCTGGTCGCCGGCTGGTCCGCCCGCCCCGGGGCCTGCGGAGCAAAGCCATGAGCGGCCGAATCACCGTTATCGGCCTCGGTCCCGGCAATGCCGACCAGGTCACGCCTGAGGCAAGCCGCGCCGTGGCCGAGGCTTCCTTCTTCTATGGTTACAAGCCTTATCTCGACCGGCTCGAGCTGCGAGAGGACCAGACACGCGTCGCCTCCGATAACCGCGAGGAGCTCGCCCGCTCCAACGAGGCGCTGGCCAAGGCCGCCGGAGGCCACAATGTCGCCGTCGTTTCCGGCGGCGATCCCGGGGTGTTCGCCATGGCGGCAGCCGTCTGCGAGGCGATCGAAGCCGGGCCGCAAGAATGGCGCGCGATCGATCTTGCGGTGGTGCCCGGCGTCACGGCGATGCTCGCGGTCGCCGCTCGTATCGGCGCGCCGCTCGGCCACGATTTCTGCGCCATATCGCTCTCGGACAATCTAAAGCCGTGGGACCTGATCGAGCTTCGCCTGCTGGCGGCAGCCGGCGCCGGCTTCGTCATTGCACTCTACAATCCGATCAGCAAGGCGCGGCCCTGGCAACTCGGCCGAGCCTTCGAATGCCTGAAGGCCATCCTGCCAGGGACCACGCCGGTGATCTTCGGCCGTGCCGCCGGCCGGCCGGACGAGCGGATCGAGGTGTTTCTGCTGGCGGATGCCGATGCGGCGAAGGCCGACATGGCCACCTGCATCATCATCGGCTCGCCCGAAACCCGCATCATCAAGCGCGGCGAACAGCCCGCGCTGGTCTACACGCCGCGGTCGGCAACAGGGTCGAAGAAATGATCGACCTTGGCGGCCAGTTGATCGACGCTATCTGCCGAGGGGACGTTCGGCAGATGCGGCCTGCGTACCATGATCACCTCGATGCCGAGCGCCCGCGCCGCGGCGATCTTGCCGTAGGTCGCGTCACCACCGCTGTTCTTCGAAACGACGGCATCGATGCCGTGCCGCTCGAACAGCGTCCGTTCGTTGGCTTCCACAAACGGCCCGCGCGCCAGCAGATACAGCGCATCGGGAACAGCCAGCCTCGGCTCGACCGGGTCGACGCTGCGGATCAGATAGCGGTGCTGCGGCGCGGTCTCGAAAGCGCCGGCTTCCTGCCGACCGATCGCCAGGAAGACACGGCGCGGGACCGCGCCAAGCGCGCTGGCCGCTTCGGTGACGCTGTCGACCAGCGTCCAGCGATCGCCCGCGACCGGCTCCCAGCCTTGGCGACGCAGGGCGAGAATCGGCAAACCGGTTTGCCTGGCCGCTTCAGCGGCATTGGCCGAAACGCGCGCAGCGTAAGGATGCGTGGCGTCGATCAGCAGATCGATGTGTTCTTCATGGAGATAGCCCGCCAGCCCTTCCGCGCCGCCAAAGCCGCCGGTACGAACGGGCACGCCCTGCGGCACGGGACTTTCGGTACGGCCGGCAAGCGACAGCGTGATCGAGAAATCCTCCCGGCGAGCCAGCTTGCCCGCCAGCTGCCGGGCCTCCGTGGTTCCGCCGAGGATCAGAATGCGGTGGGTCATCATGCCTGCTAAAGGTCCGCGCATTGCCAAGCCGGTCTCGATATGGCTGACCGTGGTCGGCATCGGCGAGGACGGTGTAGCGGGTCTCGGCGACGAGGCCAAGCAGCGGATTGCCGAGGCCGCGGTCGTCTTTGGCGGCAAGCGGCATCTCGGGCTCGTCTCAGGTTTGGCCAAGGGCGAGGTGCGCACGTGGCCGTCACCCTTCGACGCCGCAATGCGCGACGTGCTGGCGCTCGCGGGCAAAAACGTCTGCGTGCTCGCCTCGGGCGATCCTTTCTTCCACGGCGTCGGCGTCACGCTGGCGCGCAAGGTCAAGCCGGATGAGATGATGGTCCTGCCGGCGCCGTCGTCGCTGTCGCTGGCGGCCTCCCGTCTCGGCTGGGCGCTGCAGGATGTCGAGACCATCTCGCTGCACGGCCATTCGATTGACCTGATCCGGCCCCTGCTCCACGCTGGCGCGCGTATTCTTGCGCTCACATCCGACGGCGACGCACCGGCCGCCATTGCCGGACTACTGGAAGAACTCGGCTTCGGGCCGTCGCGATTGACGGTCCTCGAAGCGCTCGGCGGTCCGGATGAAGCACATCGAACCGCTTGCGCCGACGCCTTCGATCTCGAAAACATCAATCCGCTCAACGTGCTGGCGCTCGAAATTGAATCGACGCCGGACGCGCGCATCCTGCCCTTGACCGTCGGCCTTGCCGACCATCTGTTCGAGCATGACGGCCAGATCACCAAGCGCGAGATCCGCGCCATCACGCTGTCGGCGCTGGCGCCGCGGCGCGGCGAGCTGTTGTGGGATATCGGCGCCGGCTCGGGCTCGATCGGCATCGAGTGGATGCTGGCCCATCCTTCGATGCGCGCCATTGCTGTCGAAGCCGACACGGAGCGCGCCGCACGCATCCACCGTAACGCGGCGCATTGCGGCGTGCCCGGCCTTGTCGTGATCGAAGGCATGGCCCCCAAGGCCTTGGCCAAACTGGAGACGCCCGACGCCATCTTCATCGGCGGCGGCGGCAGCGATGCCGGCGTGCTGGAGAAGGCGATCAGGGCGCTGCGTGCCGGCGGCCGGCTGGTTGCCAACGCGGTCACGCTGGAGATGGAGGCACTGCTTCTCGGTGAGCACAACAAGCGCGGCGGCGATCTCACCCGCATCGCGCTTTCGCGCGCCTCCCCCATCGGGTCCATGCAGGCCTGGCGTCCTGCAATGCCCGTCATGCAGTGGAGTTGGGTGAAGCCATGATGATCGCTGGCATCGGCAGCCGGAAAGGCGTGACTGCGCGCGACGTGCGCGCCGCGATCGAAACCGCGCTCGAAGCGCACGGGCTGGCGATGACCGCGCTTTCGGCGCTAGCGACCGGCGAAATCAAGCGCGACGAGGAAGCGATCTTCCGCGCAGGTCATGATCTCTCGCTTCCGGTGATCGTCGTCGCCGACGATGCGTTGCAGGCCGCGTCCGCAGGCACGATCAGTCGATCCGAAGTGTCGCAGGCTCATGCCGGCACGCCTTCGGTTTCGGAAGCGTCGGCCCTGGCCGCGGCGGGTAAGGGTGCAAAACTGCTCGGGCCGCGCACCGTGCTCGGCCCGGTGACCTGCGCCATCGCGCATGGCGGAGGTGCTGAATGACCGTCCACTTCATCGGCGCCGGCCCTGGTGCGGCCGACCTCATCACCTTGCGCGGCAGCCGGCTGCTGGCCAGTTGCCCGGTCTGCCTCTATGCCGGCTCGATCGTCGCGCCAGAATTGCTGGAACACTGCGCGCCCGGCACCAGGTTGATCGACACCGCGCCGATGTCGCTCGACGAGATCGAGGCCGAGTATGTCGCCGCCCACAGAGCCGGTCAGGATGTCTCGCGCCTGCATTCCGGCGATCTTTCGGTGTGGAGCGCGGTGGCCGAGCAGATCAGGCGGCTGGAAAAGCACGGCATCCCCTACACGCTGACGCCCGGTGTCCCCTCCTTCGCCGCCGCCGCCGCGGCGCTGCGCCGCGAGCTCACCATCCCCGAACTCGCCCAAAGCCTGGTGCTGACCCGCGTCTCCGGCCGTGCCTCGAAAATGCCGCCCGGCGAGACGCTTGCCGGCTTCGGCCGCACCGGCGCCACGCTCGCCATCCATCTCGCCATCCACGCCATCGATCGTATCGTGGCGGAACTCACGCCGCTCTATGGCACCGAATGTCCCGTCGCGGTCGTCTTCCGCGCCTCCTGGCCGGACGAGCGGATCCTGACCGGCACGCTGGGCACCATTGAAGCGCAATTGGCAGAAAACCCGATGGAGCGCACGGCGATCATCTTCGTCGGCAGTGCCTTGGCCGCGCAGGATTTCGGCGAGAGCTCACTTTACGACGCCCATTACCAGCGGCGTTTTCGCGGACGGGACGGATTGTGAACGACATCGCCAGCAGAAACAGGCAGACCTCGGTGGAGCAGGCGCTGGCGCGGCTGAACTTCAAGCCGCGTGCGCTCGAGGCTGGCCATGTCTGGCTGGCCGGCGCCGGTCCGGGCGATCCCGGCTGCCTGACGCTCGAGGTGCTGGCCGCACTCGGGCAATGCGACGCGCTGGTCTATGACGCGCTGGTTTCGCCCGACGTCGTGGCCGTCGCCGAAGGCGCCGAGCTTTTCTATGCCGGAAAACGCGGCGGCAAACCCTCGATGAAGCAGGACGATATCAACGCCCTGCTAGTGCGGCTGGCACGCGAGGGGCGCCGTGTCGTGCGCCTCAAGGGCGGTGATCCTTATATTTTCGGCCGCGGCGGAGAAGAGGCGCTGGCACTCGCCCGCGAAGGGATCCCGTTCCGGGTGCTGTCCGGCCTCACTTCCGGTCTGAGCGCCCTGGCTGCCACCGGCATCCCCGCCACCATGCGCGGCATCAATAAGGCCGTCATTCTCGCCACCGGCCATGCGGCGGGCACGGATGATGATATCGACTGGGCTGCGATCGCGCGCACCGGCCAGCCGATCGTCGTCTATATGGGCATGGCCAACCTGCCGATTATCGCCGACGCCCTGCTCGAGGGTGGCCTCGCGCCTTCGACCCCGGCGGCCGTGATCGTAGCGGCGACCACGCCGCAGGAGCGCATCGTCGTCGCCACGCTCGCTACGATTGCCGACGAGGCCGCCGTCGCAGGGCTCGCCTCGCCGGCGCTGATCGTCGTCGGCGAGATCGTCGCCATGCGCGCGGTCCTGGCAGGTGGATTGTGACCGCCCGCGCGATCATCATCGGCGCGCCGCGCTCCGGCTCGGGCAAGACCAGCGTCACCATCGGCCTGCTGCGCGCGCTCGCTCGCCGCGGCCTTAAGGTGCGCGGCGCGAAGTCCGGACCGGACTATATCGACCCCGGCTTCCACACCGCCGCGACTGGCCTGTCAGGCATCAATCTCGACAGCTGGGCGATGTCCCCTTCCCTGCTCAACGCTCTGGCCGCACAGGCAGCGGACGACGCCGAATACGTCATCCTCGAAAGCGCGATGGGCCTGTTCGACGGCATTCCCGCGCCTGAAGGCCGCTCGGGCTCGGCCGCCGATCTCGCCCGGCTCTACGGCCTGCCCGTGCTTCTGGTGCTCGACGTTTCGGGGCAGTCGACCACGGCGGCCGCCGTCGCCAAGGGTTTTGCCACCTACGATCCGGACGTTCGCATGGCCGGCGTCGTGCTCAACCGCTTGGGCAGCGAGCGCCATCGGCGCTTGTCGGGCGACGCGATCGAGGCGATCGGCCTGCCGGTGGTCGGCGCCATCATGCGCGATCCCACGCTCAACCTGCCGGAACGGCATCTCGGCCTCGTCCAGGCCGGCGAGTACGAAAACCTGATGGCGCATCTCGACCGACTGGCCGACATGGTCGAGAAATCGCTCGATATCGACGCAATCCTGAAGCTGGCGACACCGCTGGAACCGGCGTCCGGCAATTTCGGCGATGGGTTGCGGCCGCCCGGACAGCGCATCGCGCTGGCCGAGGACGCCGCCTTCACCTTCCTCTACCCGCATGTCATCGCGCACTGGCGCAAGGCCGGCGCCGAGATCGTCCGGTTCTCGCCGCTTGCCGATGAGGCGCCGGCCGAAGACTGCGATGTCTGCTGGCTGCCTGGCGGCTATCCGGAGCTGCATGCCGGCAAGCTGGCGCAAGCTGCCGACTTCCGAGCCGGAATGGCGCGCTTCGCGGCGAGTAAGCCCGTGCATGGCGAGTGCGGCGGCTTCATGGTGCTGGGTGAATCGCTGGAGGACGCGGATGGCGTGAGCCATGAAATGCTTGGCCTGCTCGGCCATTCGACCAGCTTTGCCAGGCGCAAGATGAATCTCGGCTACCGCGAGGCGCGGCTGCGCGCCGCCTGCCCGCTCGGCGCCGAAGGCACGCTGATCCGCGGCCATGAGTTCCACTACGCGCAAATGACTGCCAGCGGCAACGACGAGCCGCTCGCCGACCTCGCCGACGGTCAGGGCAATCCGCTTGGCGCGTCGGGCTACCGGCGCGGCCATGTCAGCGGCACCTTCTTCCACGCCATTGCGAGGGGTGCATGAGCGGCCCTTCCGCGCCTCGGCAATTGCTTGACGATATCGGCCTGAGCCTCGTCTTCTTCACCAGGTTGAGGCTTCCGTCGAGCGATTTCGGCGGCCGCAGCCTCGCCGATGCCATCTGGGCCGCGCCCTTTGCCGGCCTCGCCGCAGCGATCATCGGCGCGCTCGTCCACGCCATTGCTGCGGGCCTGAGCCTTGCCGCCGGCCCGGCCGCGGCGCTCACACTCGCAGCGACGATGCTTGCTACAGGTTGCCTGCATGAGGACGGACTTTCCGATATCGCCGATGGCTTCGGCGGCGGCAGGACGCGCGAGAAGAAGCTGGAGATCATGCGCGACAGTCGTATTGGCGCCTATGGCGCCGCGGCGCTCGGCATCTCGCTGCTCATCCGCTGGAGCGCGCTTTCGGAACTGGCCGGACCGGGACATGTCTTCCTGGCACTGCTGGCCGCGCATGCCGCCTCTCGCGGTCTGTTCGGCGCCTTCATGCATCTTCTACCGCCCGCTCGCGCCGACGGCCTCTCAGCCGGTGCAGGCGCCGTCAGCGCCGAGACAGCCGGCGTCGGAGCAGCGCTCGGCGCCGTAGCGCTGCTGGCGCTCGGCCTCGGCGGCGCCATTGTCGCGCTCATCCTGCTCGGTCTTTTGTTCGCCGCCTTCCGCTCGCTTTGCCTCAGCCAGATCGGCGGCCAGACCGGCGACACGATCGGCGCGCTGCAGCAGCTCGCCGAAATCGCGGTCCTGCTCGTTGCCTCAGCTTCCCTATCCCCCTGACCCTCAATTGGAGACATTGCCCCATGTCGTTCAAATCGCTCGAAGACCTTCGCGCCGCCTGCCTCGATCTCCCCGCCGGCAGCGACGCCGCGGTGAATGCGGTCGCCCGCCGTCAGGACACGCTGACCAAGCCGCAGGGCAGCCTCGGCCGGCTGGAAACGATCGCCGCCTGGCTGGGCCGCTGGCAGGGCCGTGACATGCCGAAGCTCGATGCGGTGAAAGTCTTCGTCTTTGCCGGCAATCACGGCGTTACCGCGCAGGGCGTGTCGGCCTATCCTTCGGAAGTCACGGTACAGATGGTGGCGAATTTCGCTGGCGGCGGCGCGGCCATCAACCAGCTCGCTCGCATCGCCGGGGCCGGGCTCGACGTCATCCCGCTCGATCTCGAGCATCCAACCGGCGATTTCACGCAAGCGCCGGCCATGGACGAGCAGGCCTTCCTCGCCGCGGTCTCGGCCGGCTATGGCGCCGTGACCAGGGATCTCGACCTCGTCTGCTTCGGCGAGATGGGCATCGGCAACACCACGCCGGCGGCCGCGATCTCGGCCGCCCTTTTCGGCGGCGGCGCCGAGAAATGGACCGGACGCGGCACCGGCGTCGACGACGCTGGCCTCATTCGCAAGATCACCGCCATCGAGGCCGGCCTGAAGCGCCATGCCGATTCGCTGTCCGATCCGCTGAAGGTCGCCGCAGCTCTGGGCGGGCGTGAGCTCGCCGCCATCCTCGGCGCCACGCTCGCCGCGCGCCGCAACAACGTGCCTGTGCTGCTCGACGGCTTCGTCTGCACCGCCGCCGTGGCGCCGCTGGCGAGGCTGCATCCGACCGGCCTCGCCCACACGATCGCCGCCCACGTCTCGGCCGAAGCCGGCCACCGCCGCCTGCTCGAAACGCTCGGCCTGCCGCCGCTGCTCGATCTCGGCATGCGGCTCGGCGAAGGCTCCGGCGCCTGCCTGGCCGTCAACGTCGTGCGCTCGGCGCTGGAGTGCCATGCGAAGATGGCGAGCTTTGCCGAGGCCGGCGTGTCGGAGAAGTAAATGCCGCGAGCGAAATTGCCGATGCATGCGGAGCATTAGGCCCCATCGCTGCTCCCTTGGCTCGCAAACGGCAACCGGCTTGCGGCACGGATCGCTCCTAACCTTCTGCTTACGATTTCGCCGTCAGGCACCAGCCGCGAGACAAAGCAGACTTGCGCGCCTGCGGGAATTCACCGTTTGGGGCCGCGACGGATCAATCCTGTCCCGGTCGCCTTTGGCTCATGGTGGAGGCCTATGAGTGGCTTACTCCTCAGCGAAGAAGTCTTCGTCGAGGAAATTGAAAGGCTAATGTCGCCGGCCACCCGACGACTTCACCGTGTCGATCGAATGTTCTTGCGCACGGTTGATTCAGGGCTGTGGAGCAGCACTCGGTTGCGACCGGTTTGCTTGGCTAGGTAAAGTGCCGCGTCCGCCTGACGCTGAAGTTGCTCCGGCGACCTTGCCTCGTCAGCCTGCGCCTGAACTGCAACTCCGATGCTGATGGTGACGTGGCGAGATACGCGGGATGCAGGATTGGGAAACGCGGCGGCTTCGACACTCTCGCGGATGCGCTCCGCCACTGCGACAGCCTCCTGCTCGTTTACCTCCGGAAGGAGCACCAGGAATTCCTCACCGCCGTAGCGGGCTACATGATCTCGATCATGCCTCACGTTGTCCCGGATAATGCCGGCGACTCTGACCAGACAGCGATCGCCCTCGGCATGGCCGAGGCGATCGTTCAGCCTCTTGAAGTCGTCGATGTCGCACATCAGCATGCCGACGGCGGCTGGGCCTTTTCTGCCGCTACTCCACAGATGGTCGAGCGTTTCCGTCATCCAGCGCCGGTTGGAGAGGCCAGTTAAGGGATCTGTCCTTGCCAGAAGCTTCAGCTGATCGTTTGCTTGCGCCAGCTCGGCAACTCTGCGCCGGTCGCGAAGCTCAAACAGGAAAGTCTTCTGAGCGAGAATTGTCATGGTGCGCCGCGCGGCAACCGTCGCAAAAATGCCGCTGGCGAAGAACAGCGTCGCGGCCACGGCGCTCCCGATTTCGAGCCTCGGGTTCTGTAGCTGAAAAACGAGATAGAGGCTGAGAGCCAAAGCGGCGATCGTCACCGTCCAGGCGAGTGGAATGCCGAAGATGATGATGGCTGTGATCGCGACGAACAGCATGATGTTCAGCTGCCGTTCGTAGAATTCGCCCCCGGCGCTCACGCCGACCAGAGCAACCGACAGCAGGATGAGCAACATGCCCGCGATCAACGTCGCCCCTTGGAGCCAGGGAGCGCGAGGCGTTCGCCAGACGAGGACGACGGCCACAACGACGGGCGGGATGATGGCTCCCGGCAAGAGCATGGACAGCGCGATCGCCTTCGGAAGCATCAACATGTTGAGCGCGAGGGTCAACACATCCAGGAAGGCCACCCAGATCATCCAGGCGCGGATGATCTTCGCCGTTTGCGACCAGATACGCGCCCGAAACAGGCGTTGGATGTCGCCCTTCAGGCGGATGTCGCGCGTGCGGCGCACCAGAAGTCGCTCAACTTCCGCGGTGATCGCTGGACTGTCCTGCGTATCGAGGTGCATTCGATCTGACACAATCGACGAACCTTTTTGGCTATGCGCGTTGATAGTCCGGCCCGAACGTCCGAGAGAACAGGCCGGCGGCCACGGTCCGCCGTCGAAGCTCCTCGATATCCTGCGAGTAATCGCCGGTGTAGAGCTTGATGATCATCTGGTCGCGCGCCGCTCCAGTCAGATCGTAATGGAGGTGGCCATATTTGAACGGGCCGGTATCCCGGCGCCTTCCTTGTGTGCGCCTCGTGACAACCCTGAGTTCCGCTTCGAAGGGCTCGACGCCGTGCAGCGCTACTTCGGCGACCTTGCCGGTCTCGACGTCGGTCCCGATGGGGATTTCGACCACGGCTTTGCTGAGCGTCAGGCTGACAGCCCGCCCGGCGATGCCGCCGAACCGCGCCGGCTCGTCCGCACGGAGGCTCTCGGAGGCGGGATTCGTCTTCTCGAAACAGATCAGCACTGCGATCATGAGCACCACAATGTTCACCAGCGCCCAATAGATTGCGACTGGCGAGAATTCCCCCGGAGGAATGCGCGCCCATTCCGGAATGACGTTGATCACAAGTCCGACCGCAGTGGCCGCGATCAATATTGCCAGGCAGGCAAAGGTGTAGCCGTCGAATTTGTTGTCGACATTCGAGCTTCCCTTGGGGGTCACCCGAAACGGCCGCCCAAATGGCCGGATCAGGCTCGAAATCACAGTCGGCAGCATCCGGAAGGTGGAGAAGGCGCCGACAGCGCTCGAAACCACCGGCAGATAGCGTGTTGGCGTGATCCAGTGCATCAGCAGGAAATAGGCGACGAGAACAGGCAGTTGGTGGCTCACCAGATCGGCTGCTTCCGTGAAGAAGAGCGGAGGATACCCCGTCCAGAAATACATGGCAGGGACGATGAGGATCGCCAGGCGCACGAAATACTGCACGAGCCAGCTCACAGGCAGGAACATGATGCGCTGGAACAGGCTGAGACCCGGACCGCGAAGGGGTCCGTTGTGCACGAAAAGAGTCTGGATCCCGCCTTGGCACCAGCGTTGCCGCTGCACGAAATAGCCCTTCAGGTTTTCCGCGGCGAGCCCGATGGAGAGCCGCTCGTTGAGATAGCGCGTCTTGTACCCCTTGTTCAGCATCGTCAGGGTGGTCAGCAGATCCTCGGTGATCGACTCCGTCGGAAAGCCGCCGATCGCCTCCAGTGCCGCGCGACGCGCGATCGAGCACGAACCACAACAGAAGCTTATGTCCCAAGCATCCCTGCTGGCCGCCATCTCGTCGAAAAAAAGGCGCTGTTCGTCAGGCCACGACCGCTCCAGTCCGAGATTGATCTGGACGGGATCCCTGTTGAAGAAATGCTGCGGCGTCTGCACGATGCCGATGCTGGGATCGGTGAAGAAAGGCAGTGTGCGGCGAAGAAAGTTCCGGTGTGCCACGAAATCCGCGTCGAACACTGCAACGAACTCGCCGTCGCTCACCGTAAGGCCGTTGTTCATGTTGCCGGCCTTGGCGTGGGCATTATCCCGTCGGGTAACGTGGACTGCGCCCTTTTCTTCGCAGAACCGCCGAAGCCAATCCCGGCGCTGGTCGTCTAGGACGTATACCTTCAGCTTTTCCCCGGGATAATGGAGGCCGAGCGCGCCAATGATGGTTCGCTCGAGCACATCCAACGGTTCGTTGTAGGTCGGGATGAAAACGTCGACTGTCGGAAGCTCTTGCCGAGGCCGGCGGAAGAAACCGCTTGCGAGCGCGTCCGCTTGGGCGCTGCGGTCGACATACCGGCTCATGATGATGAGGAAGAGCGTTATGTCGAAGAATGCGAGCAGTTCGATGCCATAGAGAAACCACACCCAGTAGAAATCGAGGCCATCATTGGGATAGGGCAGCACGGTATCGGTGAGACGCCACCAGAGATACCGGACAGCGACCGCGAAAACGACTGCACAGGTGACGGTGCGCGTCCAGGTCTGGTACCGCGACCAGCCTTGGACGAGGATGACGAAGAAAGCCGCGACCAGGAAGGTCGGGGCCAGCGCTACCAGATACTGAACCATAGCCTTGTCAGCCACTGGGCCATCGTGAAGCTGCGCGTGTGGAAGCGGACCTGGACCGACCGCCCAACATGGCAGAAATTGCTGTAGTCGGTGTTGAGAGACGAGTTTGCGAGCGCCACCCTGATCCGGGCGTTGCGCCCTCTGCCGCTTGGAGGCATCGCCGCGAGTGTCGGCTCCTCTACCACCGCGGAATTGCCACGAACCGAAATGACCTCACCGTCAATGACATTATCCGTCCCGAGGATGCGGACCTCCGCGGCGCGGCGCGGATAGATCTGGTCGAAATCGACCTCGGGAACCAGAATATCCACGAAGAGGTCGCGGCAATCGAGCACGCGCAGCAGTTCGTTTCCGGCGACGACATTGGCTCCCGCAACGACGTTGTTACGCCAGATTACGCCGTTGAAGGGCATTGTCATGACCGCGTGTTCGAGGCTGTCGACCCGTCGCGCCTCCTCTGCCAGTTGCTTTGAAAGCTCTGCCAGACGGGTGCGGCTTTCTGCGGCACGCGCATCGAGATCGGCGATCTGGATCGCCAACTCGTCCTGCCGCTGGTGCGAGTAAGGAACGTCGTTTTGCCCGTCCTCGAGAAAAACGCCTTGCCGCATCGCTTCCAGTTGCCGCTCCAGCCGTTTCAGGGTCAGGTTTTCGACTTCGACCTCTGCCGAGGCCGCGATCTCTGTCGCTTGCGCCTCGTCGACACTGGCTTGCGAAACGACACCCCTCACGATCAGCGTGGAGTTGCGCTTGAGTTCCGCCGCACTCGCCGATCGCCGGGCAGCCAGCATCGTGATGCGTTGACGCGAAATCGCAATCTGCTGTTCGATGCTGTTGATCATTGCCTTGCTATAGGCATCGAAGCGTCGGCCCAATCTGGCACGCAGCGCTACCAGCTCGCTGCGCTGATTTTCGAGCGCCTGCACCCTGTTCCGCGTGGTCTCCAGTTCCGCGGCCAGGGATGTCTCGACGGCGCGATTCACTCGCTCGTTCCGGATCGTCAGCAATACTGCATTTTCCGGCAGGTGCGTGCCGGTTTTCGGCGGCGTCTGCAGCACGGTGCCCTCGATCGGGGCCGAGATCTCGGCGAAACGCGCATTGATGGTGCCGTCGAGGCTGGTATATCCCGTGAGTCCAGGCAAGAGAGCAAGAACTGCGGCAACCAGCAGCAGGACTCCTACTGCAACTCGAACAAAGCGTTTGTTCCAGAACATGGGCGCCCGCAAAGCGATCTAACAGTCGTCATTGGTGACGACACCCCACGCCCGATCGCTACCTTAGCGCGCAACTGTTAACAATAACACACCGTAATTGCTTGTATGGGGCGGATTGCCGTCAAGCCTGTTTTTGTTTTTGTTCTTCATTTCCCCATCTCCTAGCTAGCTCGAGCGGATGGCCGCCGTCTCCTCGTCCCGAGCCATGGTTTCCGCGCGCGCCGTCGTTGGCGCAGCGACGTGCGGAGGAGGTAACATCTACATGGTGAAAGCCATTTCATTCGGGTGGACCGAACGGGTTTTCGTTCAGACCGTCGATCCTAATGACGACTGTAAACCGAACAAAGTCGGCCTCTCTTTCCGACTTCCGTCAAGAATGTTGACCATTCCTTGTAGGTAACGGATTGCACGCGGTGACTACGGCGTGACAATGTGACAATCTAGTTGATGCCATGTTTGCTCATGTCATTGATTTGACTGGAAAATTTGGTGGGTGTGCACAGGATCGAACTGTGGACCCGCTGATTAAGAGTCAGCTGCTCTACCAACTGAGCTACACACCCACACCGCCGGAGAACCCAGCGTCGGCGGCGCATATAGCCGCCGCTTTCGGTGATGTCCAGCCCCGCCGGGATCATTTCCCGACAAATCGCCTAAGTGCCGCACCCGTCAAACAAAAAAGCTGACCTTCCGCGATCCTGATCGCATGGCCGCCGATGCGCGCGGACGCCAGTTTTCCGCCGTCGACATTGAGCTCGAGCCGGATGCGCGAGGGCCGTCCCATCTCCAGCCCCTGCTCGATCCAAAGCTGCGTGATTCCGTCCGTCGGACCATCGAAATGCATGATCGCGCCGGCAAAGGCGGCCGCCGCCGAGCCGGTCGCCGGGTCTTCGTAGGAGGGCGTCCCGGGCACGATCATGCGGACATGGAAGGCGCTGTCATGATGCACTGTCTCGCGGCAATAGACATAGGGGCTGGCAAAAGCCCATTCGCTCTTGCGCGGCGCGAGCTCCGACCAGGCCTGGTTGTCCAGCCTGATTTTTGCCGCCGCATCGAGGCCGGAGACCGGAATGGCGACATAGGGCACGCCGGCCGACCAGAAGGAGACGCGGTGATTCTCGAAGCCGATCTCGTGCGGCGCAAGGCCGAGCGCTGCGCCGATCATTTCCGGGTCGGCGGCGAGTTCGAGGCGATCCGGCAGTTTCGCCAGATCGAATTCGGCATAAATGGCGCCGTCATGCTTGCTGACCGCGCAGCGCACTGGGCCGATATTCTCCTCCAAAACGAAGACCCCAGCCGCCTCGCCCGCCAATTCCGCAAGCGCGATCGCCGAGCCGACCGTCGGATGGCCGGCGAACGGCATCTCATAATCGGGCGTGAAGATGCGAATCCGATTGCGGTGCTTGGGATTGTCGGGCGGCAGCACGAAAACCGTCTCGGACAGGTTGAATTCGCGCGCGATCGCCTGCATGGCGGCGCTGTCCAGCCCCACGCTGTCCAGCACCACGGCGAGCGGATTCCCCGCCAGCCGCTCGGTCGTGAACACATCGTAAAGCAAGTAGCTGCGTGCCATCGAGAAAACCTTCCGCCTCGTCCCGAATTTTCCGCCTCAATCCCAACATGAGGGAAATTTAATTTGAAATTCGAACCTTAAGGCATGATTTGTGCACCAATAGGGACAGCAATTTTTCGCTATAGGGGTCTGGGGTGGACCAGGTTGTCAATCCGCCAAACGCAGAATCCGACACTTCCATCGAAGCCGCTCTCGGGCTCGACCGCAAAGGCATGAGCCGCAAGCGCCGGCGAGGCTGGCTCTATGCGCTGCTGGCGCTGGCGGTCGTGGCGGCCGCGATCGGCCTCTACCGGTGGAACGCCGCCGCGCCGCCCCGAATCGAATACACGACCGCTTCGGCGACGGTCGCCGACCTGACCGTGCAGGTGTCGGCGACCGGCACGCTGCAGCCGCTGACGCAGGTCGACATCTCCAGCGAGCTTTCCGGCATCGTCCGCTCCGTCGCGGTCAACGAGAACCAGCAGGTGAAGAAGGGCGACGTGCTGGCGAAGCTCGACACCGCCAAGCTCGAGGTCCAGATTGAGCGCGCCACCGCCTCGGCCAAGGCGGCAGCCGCGGCCGTCGAGAACGCCAAGGTCACGTTGCAGGAAAACGAGAACGCGGCGGTCCGCGCAAGCGCGCTCACCAAGCGCGGCATGGCGACGGATCAGTCGCTCGAGGCCGCGACTGCGACGCGCGATCGCTCCAAGGCCGCGCTCGACAGCGCCGAGGCCAATCTCGCTATTGCCGAGGCGGATCTCAAGGCGCAGCAGACTGATCTTGCCAAGAGCACCATCTACGCGCCCATCGACGGCATCGTGCTCACGCGCTCGGTCGATCCCGGACAGACGGTCGCCTCTTCGCTGCAGGCGCCGGTGCTGTTCGTCATCGCCGCCGATCTGCGGAATATGGAGCTGCAGGCGGCGGTGGACGAGGCCGATATCGGCCAGGTCAAACCCGGCCAGCATGCCCGCTTCACGGTCGATGCATTCCCGGACCGCCCCTTCGACGCCGAGATCCGCGACATCTCCTACGCCTCGGTCACCACCGATGGCGTCGTCACCTACAACGCACGGCTCGAAGTCGACAACGGCGAGCTTCTGCTGAGGCCCGGCATGACGGCAACCGTCGCGGTGGTGACAAGGCAGGCCAAGGGCGTGCTCACCGTGCCGGCCACGGCCTTCCGTTACCGCCCGGCGCAACCGGCGGCCCGCGGCTGGAGCCTGAGCGACCTGTTCACCGGCCGCATGGGCCGTCCCAACCGGCAGCGCGAGGTGGCGAAGGCGCCGACCGACGGCTCGCGCACGCTTTATGTGCTGGAAGAAGGCCGGCCGCATGCCGTCAACGTCAGGATCGGCTCGACCGACGGCGAACTGACCGAGATCACGTCCGGCCTCGAGGAAGGCGCCGAGGTCATCACCGGCTCGCAGCAGCGGAGCTGATCCGTGCCCGCCCCCCTGCTCATCACTTTCGACAAGGTCTGGAAGAGTTATGGCTCGGGCGAGGCACGCGTGCATGCGCTTGCCGGCGTCGATCTTGCGATCCGCAGAGGTGAATTCGTCGCCATCATGGGTCCGTCCGGCTCAGGCAAGTCGACCGCCATGAACATCGTCGGCTGTCTCGACACGCCGACGGCCGGAACCTACCGCTTCATGGGCATCGATGCCGGTCGCCTAGACCGCAACCGTCGCGCCCTGCTGCGCAACCTTTATGTCGGCTTCGTCTTCCAGGGCTACAATCTGCTGCCCCGCACCACGGCGGCGGAAAATGTCGAGCTGCCGCTGATCTATCGTGGCGTTTCCGCCCGCGAGCGCCGTGATCGCGCCATGCAGGCGCTTGCCCAGGTCGGGCTGGTCGGGCGCGAGCACCACACGCCAGCCGAGCTTTCGGGCGGTCAGCAGCAGCGCGTTGCGATCGCGCGCGCCATCGTCACCAAACCGACGCTGCTCGTCGCCGACGAGCCGACGGGAAATCTGGACACGGCGCGCACGCACGAGATCATGGAATTGCTGACCAGGCTGAACGCCGAGCTCGGCCTCACCATCGTCATGGTCACACACGAGGCCGACGTCGCGGACTATGCCGAGCGCACCGTGCGCTTCCTCGACGGCCACGTCGCCTCGGACACAACGAAAGCCGAGGCCGCATGATCTGGGAGACCGTCCGCCTTTCGCTGATTTCGATCCGCCGGAACGTGCTGCGCTCGTTCCTGACCTTGCTCGGCATCGTCATCGGCGTTGCCGCCGTCATCGCCATGCTCACCATCGGCTCCGGCACCACCGAGAAGGTCAAGGCCGATATCTCGAAGCTCGGCAGCAATCTTCTCGTCGTCCGCGCAGGCCGTCCCGCCGGGCCCGGCGGACCGGGCGGGCTCGACCAGGTCACCCGACCGCTTGCCGCCAAGGATGTTGAAGCGCTGGTCGCCCACCTCAGCGGCGCCCGTGCCATCGCGCCGGCTTCGCAAAAGCAGGTGCGCGTCATCTTCGGTACGGAGAGCCTGACGTCGGGCGTCACCGGCACCGACAGCGCCTATCTCGACGCGCGCGACTGGAAGCTGGTTTCCGGCCGGCCCTTCAGCGATTCCGAGACACGCGCCGGCGCCGGTGTTTGCCTTATCGGCGAGACGGTGCGCCAGCAATTCTTCGGCGCCGGCGATCCGGAGGGCGAGACCATCCGCGTCAACCGCACGTCCTGCAGGATCATCGGCCTCTTGGAGCCGAAGGGCTACACCGGCTTCGGCCAGGACCAGGACAATGTCGTGCTGATGCCTTTAGCCGCCTACCAGCGGCGCATTGCCGGCAATCGCGACATCGACAATATCTACATCGCCGCCGACGACAGGACGCCGACCGCCGAACTGCAGCCGCGCGTCGAGGACATCTTGCGCGACACGCGCCGCATCACGCCGGACCGCGATCCCGATTTCTCGATCCGCGACATGACCCAGATCGCCGACGCCATGGCCAGCGCCACCACCACCATGACCGGCATGCTGGGCGCCGTCGCCGGCGTCAGCCTCCTGGTCGGCGGCATCGGCATCATGAACATCATGCTGGTCTCGGTCACCGAACGCACGCGCGAGATCGGCATCAGGCTGGCGATCGGCGCGCATGAGAAGCACATCTTGATCCAGTTCCTGGTCGAGGCGACGGTGCTGTCGCTGCTCGGCGGCATCATCGGCATCCTGATCGGACTGGCCCTTGCCGGCCTAGCCTCGGCGACGCTGACGATACCCTTTTCGCCGAGCCCGGCGGTCATCCTGCTTGCCGTCGGCTTCTCGGCGCTGATTGGCATGGTGTTCGGCTTCTTCCCGGCGCTGCGCGGCGCCAGGCTCGACCCGATCGATGCGCTGAGGCATGAATAGACCGCCGTTTGGGCTCGGCAGGCCGCGATCGCGTCAGTCCTGCTCTCCGGAAAAATGCCACTCGATGAGCGGCTTCATATGGCCCATCAGCCCATCGGGAAGGTCCACGGCATTGCGAATGACCACCGGACCATCGATCTCCGGCTCGCTCTCGGCGGCAACGTAGGCGCTGATGCGGCGCGCCACTTCTTCGGCCGGCTCGGCGACATGGTAACGGCGGAAGATCACCGTGCCGCTCGGCGTGGATAGCGCATGATAGCGCCGTCCGCGTCGAGCCGCCGACAGGTCGATGCCGGTCTCCTCGCCCACCTCGCGGATCATGTTGAAGTCGACATCGACGATACCGTCGCGGAAATCGATCGGCTCGAAGGAGCCAGCGGCGAAGTAGACGCGGCCGGCGTTCACCGTGTGCGAGCCCATGCGGATCGCCACCAGCGCGTTGTCGCCGGCCACCAGTACGGCATGCGCATAGGCATGCTCGGCGCCGCTCAGCTCGCGGTTCTTGCGCCAAAGCATGAAGGTCGAATACCTCACCGCATGGCAGCGGCCGACAAGCCGGTTGTCGCGATAGGCGAGCGTCGAAAGCAGCACCACCGTGCCGTCGTAGAGCGCCGGCTTTGCGTCCATCTCGCGTCGCCAGTTTTCGGCGATCGCCACCTGGTTGTCGCACTCAAAAGGATGAGGATTTGGGTCGAGCCGTACGTCGACCTCGTCGACCGGCAGGATGACGTTGCGCGGCAGGTCGAAACTCACGGGCTCAGGCCATGTCCAGATTGATCACCACCGGGCAATGGTCCGAAGCCTTCGGCCTGTCCCACCCGGCGCGCGGGAAACGCTCGACTTCCTGGCCTGGCGGAAAGATGGTGCGCCAGGGCTGGCCGTTGCGGATGATCTCCGGCACCGCGGTGGCGTTCTTCGCCGCCAGCGCCTTCGACAGCAGGATATAATCCAACTGGCACAGGTGCCGTTCCTCCGGCCCCCGCGTGTGATAAAAGCTCCAGCGATCCATCTCCGGCCGCCGCTCGACGACGTTCTCGCAGAAGCCGCCGGCGGTGAGCACATTGATCGATGACTGGGCTTCGTCGACCACCTCGAAACGGTAGCCATCGAAACTGTCGCCTTCGATCTTCACGCGCTGCCGGTAATCGTTCATGTCGCCGCAGATCGCCCAGCGCTTGTCGGCCGCATGGTCCCTGCCGAAACGCTCCTCGATGATGCGGCGCACGGCCTGCGCCTCGGCCATGCGCAGCGGCATCGTCGCCTCGCGGCCGTCGAGCCCGTTGCGCGGCGAGCCCATCGATTTGAAGTGCACCAGATAGAGCGTCAGCGGCACCCCGCCGATCGTCACGTCGATTTCCAGGCAGTCGCGCCGGAAGATGCGCTCGTTGGCCAGGAACCCAAGTGCCGCAAGCTCGGGCGTGAACAGGCCGAATTGCTCGAACGTGACATAGGCATGGCTGGTCATGCGCACGAACTCGATCGGCTGGCCCTGCGCGGTCTCGCTGCGCATCATCACGGCGACATCGATGCCGCGGGCATCATTGCCGGCGGTGGTGTATTTCTGGCGATAGCCCTGCCCGATCATCTTGAAGAGATAGCCATATTCGAAGGCCTTCAGCGCTTCGATATTGTCGACCTCCTGCATGCAGATGATGTCGGCGCGGGTTGCGGCTATGGCGAGCGCGGTAAGCTGGCGGGTGTCGTCTGACTGGGCGATCGTGCGCGCCTGTTCGAGCAGCCTGTATTCAGCCTCGTTCTGGATATCGAACAGCGCCAGCGTCCGGTCCTCGTTGAGCTGGTTGCGGTAGCCCGAGAAATCGAACCTGTTCATCAGGTTCTCGACGTTGAAGGTGGCGAGGCGCAGCGACATGGCCGAGACCTTTGCCCGCAAGCGGGGGTGAAAACAAGAGCCACGCGATACCCGTCATGGTTGACGGAACCTTTCCGTTCATCCTCCGTTCAGACGAAAAGTCCCATCAATAGGCTTCTTCCCGGGGTGTTCTGGGCGTGGGGCCTTTACTCCTTGGAGAGTGAAATGAAACCGCTTTTGTCTTCTCTCGGCTCCGGGCTGATGGCCCTGAGCCTCATGGCGGGCCTGACCGCGGCGTCGATCGCCGGCCCGATCCTGCAGCCCGATCTCTCGACGGCTGCCGGCACGGCGGCGCCTACGGTCATACCTATCCGCGACAGCTGGGCCGGCGGCAACAACTACTCGCCGCAGATGTATGACTGGCGCTGGCGGCGCGGCGGCGACTTCAGATGGCGTGGCGGTGATTTTCGCGGCCGTCATTTCTCCCGCAGCTGGGACGGTGGTGGATGGGACGGCGGCGACTGGCGTTGGCGGTATCGCCATCATCGGCATTTCCGCAGTGGCGACGCGGCGCTTTTGGGACTCGGCCTCGGCTTGGGTTTAGGCGCCCTCGCCTACGACAACTATTATGATCCCTATCCGCGCTACTACCAGCCGCGGCGCATCTACCGGACGGAGCGGCTCTCGAGAGCACATGTCCAATGGTGCTACGACCGCTACCGGTCCTATCGCGCCTGGGACAACACGTTCCAGCCTAATTACGGCCCGCGTCGGCAGTGCATTTCGCCCTATATCTGATCCCGTCTACAGCAAGAATGAAACGGCGCCCCATCGCGGCGCCGTTTCTGTTTCGGCAAAAAAAGAAATCGGCGGTGGAGGCAATAACCCTAAATTTAGCAAGGGCGTCTATCAGTGGTGCCGGTGCCCCCACATGACGATCGCCGTATCGCGATTCGCTAAGATCGTGCCGTCCCATGGCTGAGAACGAGTTGAGAGGCAAGCACAGGCAACGCGTGCTGAAAGGCGCGGCGATCCTGACCGGCATCAACAATTCCGAGGTCAAGTGCACCGTGCGCAACATGCATCCCAGCGGCGCAGAATTGAAGGTGCCGATCGAGGCGCGCGTGCCGGACGAATTTCTGCTCTACGTGCCGACCGACGGCATCGGCTACAAGGCGATCGTCCGCTGGCGCCGCGAGGACCGCATCGGCGTCGAGTTCAACGGCACGGAACCGAAGCCGCATTGGCACTATGGGTGAGCATGAAAAGCCGGCGGATCGCTCCGCCGGCTTCATGTTTCACGACCGGAGCTTGATGACAATTCGCCCTGCCGAGTCAGCTGGCGCGGTTTCGAGAACCGGCCTGCGCCGGCCGTAGCCTTCATAGAGCGAGACACTACGAGGGCTTCGGCCGGCGAAGGCCGGAAGCACAGAAACCTGCGGCAGATGGCGGGCAGGGTAGAATTGGCGCAAGCTTCCCAGTTCTTCGCCTTGTCGACCAGCTTGTTCTCGGCGATCTCCCCGCGCGACCGCAGGGCGAAACCCGAGGACGCGCAAGGCAAACGAATGTGGATCGCTTAGTTCTTCGCCTTGTCGACCAGCTTGTTCTTGGCGATCCACGGCATCATGGCGCGCAGCTTCGCGCCGACTTCCTCGATCTGATGGCCGTCGTTCATGCGGCGGATGCCCTTGAAGCGCGACAGACCGGCGCGGTACTCCTGCATCCACTCGGAGGTGAACTTGCCGGTCTGGATATCCTTCAGGATGCGCTTCATCTCGGCCTTGGTCTCGGCGGTGATGATACGCGGACCCGAGACATATTCGCCCCATTCGGCGGTGTTCGAGATCGAGTAATTCATGTTGGCGATGCCGCCCTCATAGATCAGGTCGACGATCAGCTTGACCTCGTGCAGGCACTCGAAATAGGCCATTTCCGGCGCATAGCCGGCTTCCACCAGCGTCTCGAAACCGGCGCGGATCAGTTCGACCAGGCCGCCGCACAGCACAACCTGCTCGCCGAACAGGTCGGTCTCGCATTCCTCGCGGAAGTTGGTCTCGATGATGCCGGAACGGCCGCCGCCGACGCCGCAGGCATAGGAAAGCGCGAGGTCGAGCGCGTTGCCCGAAGCGTCTTGGTTGACGGCGACCAGGCACGGCACGCCGCCGCCCTTCTGGTATTCGCCGCGCACCGTGTGGCCGGGGCCTTTCGGCGCGATCATGACGACGTCGACCGAGGCCTTCGGCTCGATCAGGCCGAAATGCACGTTGAGGCCGTGCGCGAAGGCGATCGCGGCGCCGTCGCGGATGTTCGGCGCGATCTCGTTCTTGTAGATGTCGGCCTGCAATTCGTCGGGCGTCGCCATCATCATCAGGTCGGCCCATTTGGCGGCGTCCGACACGCTCATCACCTTGAGCCCGTCGGCCTCGACCTTCTTGGCGGTCGC
Source organism: Mesorhizobium sp. WSM4906 (assembly GCF_029674625.1). NCBI lineage: Bacteria > Pseudomonadati > Pseudomonadota > Alphaproteobacteria > Hyphomicrobiales > Phyllobacteriaceae > Mesorhizobium > Mesorhizobium sp. WSM4906. The sequence goes on along the minus strand of NZ_CP121355.1, from coordinate 3,544,300 downwards.
CGAGCCGGCCTTCAGCCCGATGGCGATCTCCTTGACGCCGGAATCCTTGAGGTTGAGCGCATGCGCCCGGCCCTGGCTGCCATAGCCGATGATGGCGACCTTCTTGCCCTTGATCAGATTGAGATCGGCGTCACGATCATAATAGACACGCATTTCGTCTTCCTTCCCGTTTTGAAGATCAGAGCATGATGCCGAAAACTGTGAAGCGGTTTTCGGACGACATCATGCTCTATCTCTTTGATTTGGAGCCGGATTCAGATTTCAGGTCGACTTGACCTGAAATCATCCGGCTCCGGGGCCTTGCGGCCGGTTGTTTGCTCTCCTGATCTTCGATCCGTGGAGAGCGAGAAACTGCTGCGTCGCGCGGGCGGCGTCGTCACCGATTGCCGCCTCGGTCAATTGCAGCCGGTCGCCGAGCAGAAGCCGGATCTGCACGTCGCGGGCGACCAGCCCGAAAAAAGTCCGGAACGCCGTTTCGGCATCGTCGAAGTCGAGCAACCCGGCCTCGCGCCCTGCTTCCAACACCGGCTTCAGGCGCCTGGCCAGCGCGAAACGCCCATTCTGCAGCACGATCGCGCCAAGGTCATCTTTGCCGGAGCCGGCATGGCCGACCGCCACGCGATTGAGCGCGATGGACGTATCGCTGGAAATCACCCTCAGCCAGTCGGAGGCGAAGCGCTCGAGACTTGCCGTCAGCGAAGCGAGGTCGAGGCCCTTGCGATCGACAGGCGCCACTCGCACTTTCGAAGCCTGCCATTGCACCGTCGCCGTCAGCAGCCCGTCGCGGTCGCCGAACCATTTGTAGAGCGTTTCCTTGGAGCAGCTTGCCCGCCGCGCCACCGCTGTCATGGTCAGGTTGTCGCCCTCCTCGACAAGCAGGCGCAGCGCCGCGTCCAGAACGGCTTGCTGCCGTTCGGTGAGTGCTTCGCTGTTGTCGATGTCTGGCACGCTGTGCAACACGCTTCCCTCGGATACCTCCATCGCCACGTAGGCGTACCGTACGTTACGGTTCGGCTTCTATGCCGTATTGCCGGCAGCCATGCAAGCGCTATTTTTCCGCCGATGGCTTCTCTTGCTGGAGGACAGGATGCCGGCCGGTCTGCTTGCCTTGGTCGTGGCTGCCGCCTTCACAGGTGCCGCCGTCTATGTCAGCGTCGCTGAGCAACCCGCACGGCTGGTCTTGGACGACAAGGCATTGCTGCGGGAATGGCAGCCTTCCTACAAGCCCGGCGCCGCCATGCAGGCCTCCATCGCCGTAGTCGCCTGCGCTCTCGGGCTGATTGCCTGGTGGCAAACCGGCGTGGCTGGCTTTCTGGCCGGCGCGGTGGCGATCATCCTGCCCTGGCCATGGACGCTGCTGGTGATGATGCCGACCAACCGCTTGCTGGAAGCGATGAAGGTGGAGGCCGACAATCCGCAGGCAAGATCGATGATCGTCAAATGGGGCAAGATGCACCTGGTCCGCGTCGCGCTTGGCGCGCTGGCGACGATCGCGTTTGTTTGGGCCTCGCATCCGTCCTGAAAGCCAGGTCGGGCGGCGCTGTCATTCCGTGATCGGCGGATCGCGCAGCCGGCCGAGCAAACCAGCCAGCATCGCTAGCTCCTTGGCCGAAAGCTTGCCGCCCATTAGCTCCGATATGGCTTTTCCGTAGACTGTCCAGATGCGGCGGCGCGTCTCCCGCCCCGCTGGCGTGATGCGCACGGTCTGGCCGCGGCCATCGTCCGAGACGGGCAACTTCTCCACCAGGCCATCCGCCTCCAGCCGGGCGAGCAGCCGCGAGACGTTGTACTGCGCCAGCAAGACCCGATCGATCAGCTCGAAAGGCCGCAAGCCACCCTCGCCCGCCTCGGCAAGCTCGTGCAGCACGTCGTACCAGGCGAGCGGCGGCAGGCCGCCGGCTTTCAGGGCATCCTCCGCCTTTTCGACCAGCTGACGCGACACGCGCATAAGGCGGCCCCAGGCTTTGATGGCTTCGGGCGCAGGAGATTTTCTCGTCATCGAGCGACTTTACTCGATAGATGCAATTGCATCAAGATTGACGATCGATGCAGATACATCCATATAGATGCAATTGCATCGACAAGGAGAACTCCGATGAAACATGAAATCTGTAAAGTGGCCGATGTCCCGCGGACCGGCAGCATGGTCGTGCCCTTCTTCGGCCGCGAGATCCATGTCTGGCGCAGCGGAGAGCGCATCCGCGCCGCGGCCAATGCCTGCCTGCATTTCGGCGGTCCGCTCGACTGCAAGGACGGCGCCTTCGTCTGCCAGTGGCACGGCGCCCGGTTCGACATGGAAAGCGGCGAGCGCCTCGAAGGCCCGGCGCCGAAGGGCTCGCGCCTGATGTTCCTGTCGACCCGCGTCGAGGACGGTGCGCTGAACTATGTCTGGGGAGAGTGAGATGACCGCAAGGCTCACCCTGGTCAGCCATCACCTTTGTCCCTACGTCCAGCGCGCGTCGATTGCGCTCGCCGAGAAAGGCGTGCCGTTCGAACGGGTCAATGTCGACCTCTCGAACAAGCCCGACTGGTTCAAGGCCATCTCGCCGCTCGGCAAGGTGCCGCTGCTCCGCGTTCGACACGGCGGCGGGGAAGAGGTTATTTTCGAATCCGCCGTCATCCTCGAATTCCTCGAGGAGACCGAGACCAATCCGCTGCATCCGGCCGATCCGCTCATGCGGGCGCGGCACCGCGCCTGGATCGAATTCGGCTCGGCCATCCTCAATGCGATCGGCCGCTTCTATTCCGCTGCCGATGAGGCCGCTTTTTCCCGTGAAAGCAAGGCTCTGGCGCAAATGTTTGCCCGCGTGGAGGCGGAACTGTCGGAACGGCGGAGCGGTCCGTGGTTCGCCGGCGACCGCTTCTCGCTGGTCGATGCGGTCTACGGGCCGATTTTTCGCTATTTCGACACGTTCGACCATATCGACGATTTCGGCATTCTCGACGGCAAGCCTCTGATTCACGCCTGGCGCGAGGCCTTGAGCAAGCGGCAATCGGTCAAGGAAGCGGTCGGCGCCGACTATCCGCGGCGGCTGCACGCCTTCCTGCGGGCAAAGGGGTCTTATCTGTCCGAGATCATCCGGCTGCAGGCCATTGAAACCCCGCAAGCCCGATCGGCCTGAACAGGTCGATCACAGCTGGCGCTTCGATGCTTGTCGCCGATTGCGGATATCTCAGGCGTGCGCGGCATCGAATGCGGCGCGCGCATCGCGCACGGCATCGTGGTTGAGCTCGGCCCATTGGATGAGCATCTGCAACGGCGCAAACATCGATCGGCCGAGATCGGTGAGGCTGTACTCGACGCTCGGCGGCTTGGTCGGAAACACCTCGCGATGCACATAGCCGTCGCGCTGCAGCTCGTAGAGCGTCTGGGTGAGCATACGCTGCGAGATGTCGGGCACAAGGCGGCGCAGCTCCCCGAACCGGTAAGGCTTCTCGGCCAGGGCCATGACCAGCAGTGAGCTCCATTTGCCGCTGATGCCCTGGATCACGTCGCGAACCGGGCAATCGGCGAAATTGCCGCCGCCGGTCATGGCCTTGTAGACCTCGAGCTTCGATTTCAGATTGAAGATCTTGCTGTCCATCGCGGCATCCATTGGTCGAGGCGGCGGCCGGCCACTGGTTCCCTGGCTGTGCCTACCTCCCGAAAAACTGCCTTCTTTACGGCCTTGGGTCAATTCCTATTTTAGCGCTGGTCTCTTTTTGAGACCATCAACAGCACCCGCCTCTCGGCGCTATTTCAGGAAACCTCCCATGACCGAAACCCTCCTCGTCACCGGCGCTTCCGGCCATCTCGGCCGTGCCGTGGTCAATCATCTGCTGGATGCGCAGAAGGTCGCGCCGGCGAACATCATCGCCACCACGCGCAACCCCGAAAACCTCGCCGACCTCGCGGCCCGCGGCGTCACCGTCAGGGCAGCCGATTTCGACGATCCGGCATCGCTCGAGAACGCGTTCAAAGGCGCCGACCGGGTGCTGATCGTCTCGACCGGTGAGCTCGACCTGAAGAGCGACCGGCGCCTGAGGCAGCATCAGGCGGCGGTCGCCGCGGCCAAGGCGGCCGGCGTTTCGCACCTGCTCTACACCTCGATGCCAAATCCCGAGCCCGTCTCGCCGGTGCTGTTCGCCGGCGATCACTACGGCACCGAGCAGGCGATCAAGGCGAGCGGGATTCCCTACACTATCTTCCGCAACGGCTGGTATCAGGAGAACCTGTTCCTGGCCCTGCCGCACGCCATTGCGTCCGGCAAGTGGTACACCTCTGCCGCCGATGGCCGCATCGCCCATGGCGCGCGCGACGACATGGCGGCTGCCATCGCCGCCAGTCTCGCCTCCGGCTCGAAGGAGAGCGCCACCTACACGCTGACCGGTCCGCAGGCCCACACGGTCGGCGAGATCGCTGCCCTGGTGACCGAAGTCACCGGCAAGCCGGTCGAAGTCATCCAGGTGCCGGATGAGGCTCTGACCGAGGGCGTCAAGGCGGCGGGGCTTCCCGAGGACTTTGCCCGCATCATCGTGTCGTTCGACGCCAACACCCGCTCCGGCCGCATCGGCATGGTCACCGACGCGGTCGAGACGCTGTCGCGGCGGAAGCCGCAAACGTTGAAGCAGTTCCTGGAAGCGAACAAGGCCGCCCTGCTCGGCTGAAATCGGCGCGCCTCGGATGTCTCGCCCCCCGGGGCGCGCTATTTCGCTCTTTTGAGCAACCCGAGCCGGATCAGGCTTTCGCCGGTCGCGACGAGCGCGTCTTCGCGCGATCGCGGCGCCCAGCCGAGCATACGCATCGCCTTCGTGCCCGTGGCATTCTTCGCCTTGCCGAGTTCCGTCACGATCTGGGCCGCCTGCCCGTCGAACAGCCCGACAAACCTCACCAGCCAGTCGGGCAGCACTCGCGTGGTAACGCGCGCCGCCGCATTGCCCAGTCGCGCTTTCAGCGCCTGCGCGATTTCCAGCGTCGTCATGAAATCGCCGCTGATGGCCAGGAGCCGCTGGCCCTTGGCGGCAGGATTGGTCATGGCTCGGAGATGCAAATCCGCCACGTCCCGCACGTCGACGACGCCGAACACCATACGCGGCAGACCCGGCATCTCGCCATCCATCAGGCGCCTTATGAAGTCGGTCGAGGTCGAATGGTCCGGGCCCAGGACCGGCCCGAAAATTCCGACCGGATTGACGACCGCCAGCTCCAATGCGCCGCCTTCGCGGCCAACAAAGTCCCAGGCAGCCCGCTCGGCAAGCGTCTTCGACTTCACATAGGCGCTCACCTGCTCCGAAAGATTGGTCCAGTTCTCTTCCGTGAACGGGCGGCCGGGAACTGGCGTCTGGCCATAGCTAATGGCGGCGAAGGACGAGGTGAGCACCACCCGTTTCACCTTCGCGTCGCGCGCGGCCCGCAGCACGCGCAGCGCTCCTTCACGCGCCGGAACGATCAGCTCGTCTTCGTGCTTGGGCACGCCGGGCGGGAAAGGCGAAGCCACGTGAAGGATATGGTCGCAGCCGGCGACCGCTTCCGGCCAGCCTGCGTCGGTTATGAGATCGGCATGGGCGAAGGAAAGCGCGTCACCGGGCTCGGCACCGCCCACTTTCAGCATCGCGAGAACATCGGCTTCGCGCCTGGCGGAGCGGACGGTGGTGCGAACCCGGTAGCCTGCCTGCAAAAGCGCCAGAATGCAGTGAGCGCCAAGGAAGCCGGAACCGCCGGTGACGAGCACCAATTCGCCGCTCATGCCCGCCTCCGGTCACTCTATGCCTTGCAGCCCCTCAAATGGCGACCTGCGTGCCGATCTCGACGACGCGTCCCGTGGGAATCTGGAAATACTCTGTCGCATCCGCCGCCGTCTTCGCAAGGCCGATGAACAGCCTGTCCTGCCATATCGGCATGCCGGAATTGGGCGAGGCCTTCAGCGAGCGGCGGGACAGGAAGAAGGACGTCGTCATGATGTCGAACTTCCAGCCCTGCTTGCGGCAGATCGCCAGCGCGCGCGGGATGTTCGGCTGCTCCATGTAGCCGAAGGTCAGTGTCACCCGCATGAACAGCTCGTTGACCGTCTCCATCTTCACCCGCTCGCTATCGGGCACCACCGGCTGCGGCGCCGTCACCACCGAAAGGATGACGTTCTGTTCGTGCAGCACCTTGTAGTGCTTCAGGCTATGCATCAGCGCGGTCGGCGCGCTCAGTGGATCGCTGGTCAGGAACACGGCCGTGCCGGACACCAGCTGCGGCTTCTTCTTCAAAAGGTTCGCCGCCAGGAAGTCGAGCGGGATCTCGTTGCGGCGGGTCTTGTCGAAGAGATAACGGCTGCCGCGCACCCAGGTCCACATGCCGAGGATGATGGCAAAGGCAACGGCCAGAGAAGACCAGCCGCCCTCGAAGACCTTGACGATGTTGGAGGCGAAGAAACCGATGTCGATGAGCGCGAACATTGCCGTCAGCGCGACCGCCGGCCAGATGTTCCACTTCCAGATGCGCGTCATCACGACGAAGAGCAGCGTCGTCGTCACCAGCATGTTGCCGGTCACCGAGATGCCGTAGGCCGAGGCAAGTCTGCTGGACGCGCCAAAGCCGACCACCAGCAGCATCACCACGAGCGCCAGCAGCATGTTGACGCGCGGCATGTAGATCTGGCCGGACTGTTTCTCCGACGTATGCAGTATCTCGAGACGCGGCAGCATGTTGAGCTGCACCGCCTGCCTGGTCAGCGAATAGGCGCCGGAAATCACTGCCTGGCTGGCGATCACCGTCGCCGCCGTCGCCAGCGCCACCATGGGGATGAGCGCCCAGCCCTCGTTCATTTCGAAGAACGGATGGCCGACCGTGCCGCCCTTGGCGAGCACAAAGGCTCCCTGCCCGGCATAGTTCAAGAGCAGGCACGGAAACACGATCGCCAGCCACGCCAGCACGATCGGCTTGCGGCCGAAATGGCCAAGATCGGCATAGAGCGCCTCGGCGCCGGTCACCGCCAGAAACACTGCGCCGATGGTCACGAAGGACACATCGGGCGAATTGATCAGGAAGGCGACAATGTAATGCGGGCTGATAGCCCACAGGATCTCGGGGTCGTCGACGATGTGATTGATGCCGGAAAGCCCGATGGCCAGGAACCATATCGCTGTGACCGGGCCGAACACCAGGCCGACGCCACCCGTGCCGAAGCGCTGCACGGCAAACAGGATGGCGAGGACGAGCAGTGTCAGCGGCACGACATAAGGCTGGAAGGCCGGCGTCACGACCTCCAGGCCTTCGACCGCCGAAAGCACCGAGATCGCAGGCGTGATCACCGCGTCGCCGAAGAACAGCGACGCCCCGATGATGCCGATGCCGAGGATGATCGCCGAGCGCGTGGGGAAACTGCCGCGCACCAGCGCCATCAGCGAGAGCACGCCGCCTTCGCCGCGGTTGTCGGCGCGCAGCACGAACATGATGTATTTTATGGTGACCGTGATGGTGAGAGACCAGATGATCAGCGACAGCACGCCGAGAATATCGGCCCGGTTGGCGACGTCGCCACCCGACGAGGCGTGCAACGCCTCACGGAACGCGTAGATCGGGCTGGTTCCGATATCGCCGTAGACCACGCCCAGCGCGCCCAGCATCAGCACCTTGGTGCTGTGTTGCTCTATTTCCGGATGCCCCGTTTGGTCGACGGGTTCCGCCTCAGCACCATTGGCAAGGGCCATGGACGATACTCCGATAAAATGCGCGGTGCTCTACGCTTGCTGCGGTGCAATATCAAGTGCCCTGGCGTTAGGGCTCCCATGCCACCAATGCAGGGCTCCACCTGCGTCGGTCCATTCAAATCTATTGCACAAAGCGCCGGCTTGAAGGGTCAGATCGCGACCTGAGTGCCGATCTCGACCACGCGCCCGGTGGGGATCTGGAAATACTCCGTCGCATCCGCCGCCGTGCGCGCTAGGCCGATGAACAGTCGGTCCTGCCAGACCGGCATGCCGGAGTTGGGCGAGGCCTTCAGCGAACGCCGCGACAAGAAGAAGGACGTCGTCATGATATCGAACTTCCAGCCCTGCTTGCGGCAGATCGCCAGCGCGCGCGGGATGTTCGGCTGCTCCATGTAGCCGAAGGTCAACGACACCCGCATGAACAGCTCGTTGACGGTTTCCAGCTTCACGCGCTCGCTGTCCGGCACCACCGGCTGCGGCGCAGTCACCACGGAAAGGATGACGTTTTTCTCGTGCAGCACCTTGTAGTGCTTGAGGCTGTGCATCAGCGCGGTCGGCGCGCTCAGCGGATCGCTGGTCAGGAACACGGCGGTACCCGACACGAGTTGCGGCTTCTTCTTCAGGAGATTTATCGCCAGGAAGTCGAGCGGGATCTCGTTGCGGCGCGTTTTGTCGAACAGGTAGCGGCTGCCACGGATCCAGGTCCACATGATCAGCCCCATGATCGAGGCAACCGTGATCGACACCCAGCCGCCTTCGACGATCTTGACCACATTGGCCGAGAAGAAGCCGAGATCGATGACACCGAAGAGCAGCGCCAGCACCACGGCAGCCGCCAGCTGCCATTTCCAGAGCCAGCGCATCACCACGAACAAGAGGACTGTCGTCATCAGCATCTCGCCGGTCACCGAGATGCCGTAGGCGGAGGCCAGAGCGCTCGAGCTGCCGAAGCCGACGACCAGAAGCATCACGCCGAGCGCGACCAGGAGATTGACCCTCGGCATGTAGATCTGGCCGCTTTGCATCTCGGAGGTGTGCTGCACCTCGATGCGCGGCAGGAGGTTGAGCTGCACGGCCTGCCTGGTCAGCGAGAACGCGCCGGAAATCACCGCCTGGCTGGCGATGACCGTCGCTGCCGTTGCCAGGCCGACCATAGGCATCAGCGCCCACTCGGGAAGCATCTGGAAGAACGGGTTGGTCGGCTTGCCGCCATGCGAGAGCACGAAGGCGCCCTGCCCGAAATAGTTCAGCAATAGGCAAGGGAAAACCACCGAGAACCACGCCAGCACAATCGGCTTGCGGCCGAAATGGCCAAGGTCGACATAGAGCGCCTCGGCACCGGTGACCGCCAGAAAAACCGCGCCGACGGTGACGAAAGCACCCGTCGGGGTCGTGGCCAGGTAATAGACCGCATAGTACGGATTGACCGCCAGAAGAACGGAGGGATCGTCCACGATGTGATAGAGGCCGGCAACGCCGATTGCCAGGAACCACGTCGCCGTCACCGGGCCGAAGACGGCCGCCACTTTGCCTGTTCCAAAACGTTGCACGGCAAAAAGGACCGCCAGGATCACCAGCGTGATCGGGACGACATAGGCATCGAGCGCCGGCGTCACGACCTCCAAGCCCTCGACCGCGGAAAGCACGGAAATGGCCGGGGTAATGATCGAATCTCCGAAGAACAACGCCGCGCCGCAAAGGCCGATCGCCAGGATGAGGCGTGAGCCCTGTGGATAGGCGCTGCGCGCGAGCGACATCAGCGACAGCGTGCCGCCCTCGCCCTTGTTGTCCGCCCTCAGCACGAAGGCGACATATTTGATCGTGACGATGATCGTCAGCGCCCACACGATCAGCGACAGCACGCCAAGCACGTCGTGACGGGCAACCGCCCCCGACGAGGCATGAAGCGCCTCCCGAAAGGCGTAGATCGGGCTGGTGCCGATATCGCCATAGACCACGCCGAGCGCGCCGAGCATGAGCACCTTGGTGCTGTGCTGCCGTTCGGCTTCGGCATGGTGCGAGTGTTCGAGGATTTCCGACTCGCCGCTGGCGTTGGCTAGCACCATTGACCCCACTTTATCGGATTCGCGGTACTCGAAGGCCACGCAACACGCTGGAGCCGCGACAATCGCCGGGACTACGCAAGGCTTCCTCGCCCTACCATCCGCAGGCCTTCAAGAACCGCCCAACCGTGCCGGCCATGCCATACTCCAGCGCATCCGCTGTCAACCCATGTCCAATCGATACTTCGGCCAATGCCGGGATACGCTTGGCGAGCGCTGGCAGGTTGTTCACGGTCAGGTCGTGGCCGGCATTGACCTCAAGCCCCGCCGCATGGGCCGCATCCGCGGTCTTTCCCAGTCTTTCCAACTCCTTGGCCGCCTTGGCGGTATCGGAATGGTAACCGCCATAGGGCCCGGTATAGAGCTCTATCCTGTCGGCGCCGGTATCGCGCGCGGCATTCACGCCGGCCGGATCGGCGTCGGAAAACAGCGACACGCGAAACCCGCCCTTCTTCAGCCGCTTGACGATCGGCGTCAGGAACGCGGCCTGGGCGGCGAAATTCCAGCCATGGTCCGACGTCGCCTGCGCCGGGTCGTCCGGCACCAGCGTCACCTGCTCCGGCTGGTTCTTCTCGACAAGCGCCAGGAAATCCTCGGTCGGATAGCCTTCGATGTTGAATTCCGCCTTGGGGAACTCATCGTCGATCAGCGCCCTGATTTCCGGCAGGTCGGAATGCCTGGTATGCCGCTCGTCGGGACGCGGATGGACAGTCAGTCCATGCGCGCCGGCGGCAAGCGCGATGCGGCCAATTCCGGTAACGCTCGGCCACGGCAGATCGCGACGGTTGCGCAGCATGGCGACGGCGTTGAGGTTGACCGAAAGCTTTGCGGGCATGATCCAGCGTCCAATTGAACAAATACTCAGAGCGGCTCGGCGATCTTGTCAAACACTGAACCGCTGTGCTGGCGCGCATCTATAGCGCCTTTGCAGGGAACAGATAGAGGGTTTCCGGTGTTCCAGAGGACGAGATGGTGGCCAACGCAAGGATTTGCCAGTGAATTCCCTCGATGCTGTGCCGGCGATACGCCGCATCGACACCAACCGAGACGCACTTTTCGCCATCGACGTGGTCGGGGATGTTTCGCCGGCCGACGCCGAAAATCTGTTCGGCCTGCTGGAAGCGGCCTATGCGCTGCATCCGAGGATCGACGTGCTGGTGCGGCTGACCGATCACGGAAGCATCGACTGGACCAGCATATCGCAGGAGACCCTCCGGCAGGGCGCGGCCCATGTGCTCGAACATGTGGTGCGCTGCGCCGCGATCGGCGATCCGGCCTGGGCATCCTATGTCCAGGCCTTCTTCCCGAGGACCTTGCCTTTCGAATTCAGGCACTTCGACAGCGACGACGAACCGTCGGCGTGGCAATGGCTCGGCGCCAGGTCGGTGTGACCAGCCACGTCATCGCACGATTGTCAGCCGCTCGGCCGCGCGGGTGATCGCCGTATAGAGCCAGCGCTGCCTTGTCTCCTTGAACGCCCAGCTCTCGTCGAACAGCACGACGTCGTTCCATTGCGAGCCCTGCGCCTTGTGCACCGTCAGCGCATAGCCGTAGTCGAAATCGTCGAAGCGCTTCTTCTGCTGCCAGGGGATTTCGGCGTCCGGATCCTCGAAGGCCGCCTTCAAGAGCTTGATCTTGGCGACGCCGCGGTCGGGATCGTCTTCCTCCGGCGAGACCAGCAGGTTGATGCCGGGCTTCACCGTCTCGCGCGACGAGGTCATCACCTTCCACAGCGAGCCGTTGAGCAGCCCCTTGGCCGGATCGTTGCGCAGGCACACCAGCTTGTCGCCGGCCTGCGGATAGTCGGCATTGAAACCCTTCAGCTCGCGCAGCCGCTGGTTATAGCGGCGCCGCGTGCGGTTGGTGCCGACCAGCACCTGGTCGGCCTTCAGCACGAGCTCCTGGTTGACGCCTTCCCTGCCGATCACCTGCGCCGTGCCGTAGTCGCCATGCATGAACTCGCGGCCCTCGCGCACGTCGAGCGCCAGCCGGATGATCGGATTGTCGCGTGCCTGGCGATGGATTTCGGTTAGCAGCACGTCCGGCTCGTGCTCGGTGAAGAAGCCGCCGCCCGAGATTGGCGGCAACTGCGCGGGGTCGCCCAGAACGAGGATCGGCGTCCCAAAGCTCATCAGGTCGCGGCCAAGCTGCTCGTCGACCATCGAGCATTCGTCGATGACGACCAGCTTGGCGCGTGCGATCGGGCTTTGCCGGTTGAGCGCAAAGGTCGGCGAGATCGAGGTCTTGCCGGTCACTTCGTCCTCGACCGACTCCTCGCCCCTCGGCCGGTAGATCAGCGAGTGGATGGTGCGAGCGTTGATCGCGCCCTTGGAGCGCAGCACCTGGGCCGCCTTGCCGGTGAAGGCGGCGAACTGCACCTGCCCGTCGACATGCTCGGCGAAATAGCGCGCCAGCGTCGTTTTGCCGGTGCCGGCATAGCCGAACAGGCGAAAGACCTGCGGCCGGCCGTCTTTCAGCCAGCGCCCGACCGCCTTCAGAGCCTCGTCCTGTTGGGGAGAGAATTCCATCAGCCCGACAGACCGGATTCGCGAGCGAAATACAAGATTGGACGTCCCGTCACCGGTATCGCCGGCGATGATCTCATTTGCTACCGGCCCGGCACGCTATCAGCAGCAAACAAGAACGTAAAGGGAACAAACCTGTTGGAGTCCATGCTACCTGCCAGGCCCCGGATCATTCTCCAGCAGGATCGGCTTGCCGTGCGGGGTGGCGTGTGCGGCGCGTTCCCAGGCGGCGGCGAGTTCGTCGACCTCGCCCTTGCCGGCGATGCCTTTTGACGACAGCAGCTTTTCCAGCGCCGCCAGCCAGTGCTCGTAATAGTCGTGGCCGTCGCTTGCGGCGTCCGGCTTCTTCACCTCGGCGGACAATGCATCCGCCCATTCGCTCCACGAAAACAGGCCCTTGTCGTGCAGCGCGACCGTCATGGCGAAAGCTTCCGCCTGCCATGGCTCCGCGAACACCGGATCGTCAAAAACCGTCGGCCGTTCGCTCTTAGGCCGGCTCAAGATAGCTCTCCCAGGCATCGATGGAGACGATCAAAGTCGGATCGGCGCCCTCGCCCCAGATCTCCGCGCCGTCGAAAGCCACCGTATAGACCCATTGCGGGTTCTCGCCCATGCCGTGCGCATTGCTGTCGGGGAACACGAAGCCGTCGCGCACCGCCTCGATCGTTCCGTTCTTGCCGCGCGCGTAGCGCGGCAGGCGCGTATGCCCGGTGGGGTTGAAATTCTTCGTCCGCACGCGATCGCCTGCTCGGAATCGCGCCGGCGCGGCGCCCGGCCGGCCGCACGGCCCGCCCTTGGCGAGCACCGCCGGCACGTCCGCCGCCTTCAGCACGCGCTTGGGCGTCGCGGCCGGATCGACCGCCTTGCCGGCTGCAAGGTCGCGCTCGGTAACAAAGCCGTGTCGCTTCAAGAGCGTCTCCAGCGCCTTGATCCAGATCTGGTAGTAGCTCGAGGCGTAATAGTCGGCCGGATGCAGCGATTCCCGCGCATGCCGGCTCTCGTCTATGTTCCAGGCGCCCATGGCGCCGGCGGTGAGCGTCACGCCGAGCGCGCGCTTTTCCCATTCGGCGTGGAAATAGGGCTCGTCCTTTTCGGGCGCGACCGGTCCGAACCCCATCTGCCCGCCGAGATCCTGCGGCCCGTTCATGCCGGCTCCTCCCTCATCCCGGCTCTTTGGCGAGTGCCGTGCCGATCATCGCGTCGCGGCTGACCAGCCCGGCAAGCTGTTCCTCGCTCCAGCTCTCGGTGCCTTCAGGGCGCATCGGCACCACCAGATAGCGCAGCTCGGCGGTCGAATCCCAGACGCGGATCTTCTTATCCTTGGGCAGCGTCAGCCCGAACTCTTCCAGCACGCCGCGCGGATCGATCACCGCCCGCGAACGGTAAGGCGGCGCCTTGTACCAGACGGGCGGCAGGCCGAGCACCGACCATGGATAGCAGGAGCAGAGCGTGCAGACGACAAGGTTGTGCGTCTCCTCGGTGTTGAAGACGGCCTGCATGTGCTCACCCTGGCGGCCGCTATAGGAGAGCGATTCGATCGCCGCCGTCGCGTCGCGTTTCAGCCATTCGGCATAGGCGGGATCGCTCCAGGCCTTGGCCACCACCCTTGCGCCGTTGCGCGGGCCGATCTTCGTCTCGTAGGTATCGACGATGACGTCGATGGCCGCCGGGTCGATCAAGCCTTTTTCGGTGAGGATCGTCTCGAGCGCGCGCACGCGCGCGGCGAACGGGTCTAGCTCGTTGTCGTGGTCGTGATCATGGGACATGGCACCAGACTAGGATCGCCGACAAGCCGCCGCAAGCACCACGCCTTGGGCCAGAAGCGGTGGCCTACTCTGCAGCCACCTTTTTCGGCTCGGCTTCTTCCTCGGAGTCGAACAGCGAACGCTGCTCGACAGGCTCGACCGCGTGCAGCGCCGGCCGGCTCTTCTTCGACGAGAAGCTGAGCAGCCAGCCGGAGAAGTTTTCGAAATAGACGTAGATCACCGGCGTGACGAACAGCGTGAGCGCCTGCGAGGCGAGCAGGCCGCCGACGACGGCGATGCCGAGCGGCTGGCGCAGCTCAGCGCTGGCGCCGGTGCCGAGCGCGATCGGGAACGTGCCCATCAAGGCGGCCAGCGTCGTCATCATGATCGGCCGGAAACGCATCAAGCATGCCCTGTGGATGGAATCCCTGGCCGACATGCCTTGCCGTCTGAGTTCCAGCGCCACGTCGACCATCATGATGCCGTTCTTCTTGACGATGCCGATCAGCATCAGGATGCCGATCACCGCGATGACCGACAGGTCCATGCCGGCCAAGCGCAGGGCCAGCACCGCGCCAAGCACCGCCGACGGCAGGCCGGTGAGGATGGTGAGCGGATGGATGAAGCTCTCATAGAGCATGCCGAGCACGATATAGATCGTCAGGATCGCGCCGCCGATCAGCAGGCCCTGATTGGCGAGCGAATCCTGGAAGGTCTTTGCCGTGCCGGCGAAGCTGGTCGAGATCGCCTTCGGCATGCCGATCTGCTCTTTCAGCTGATCGATGCGGGTCACTGTATCGCCGAGCGACACGCCCTGCGGCAGGTTGTAGGAGATCGTCACCGCCGGCAGCTGGCCGAGCTGGTTGACAGTCAGCGCGCCTGCCGTGCGATCGACATGGGCGAAGGCGCCGAGCGGCACCAGGCTGCCGCTCGCCGTCCTCACCTGGATGGCCAGCATGCGCTCTGGCGACCACTCGATCTTCGGATCGAGCTCTGTGATCACCTCATAGCTGTCGGCCGAACCGAAAATGGTTGAGACCTGATCGGTGCCGAAACCGCCATAGAGGGCTGAGCGCAGCGTACTGGTGTCGACGCCGAGCTGGGCGGCCTTGTCGCGGTCGACCACCAGCGTCGCCTGCAGGGCGTTGTTCTGCAGATCGCTGGTGACGTCGGTGAATGTCGTGTGGTCCGCCGCCATCGCATCGTTGAGCTTCTGCGCCCAGATATCGGTCTGGCCGGTATCGAGGCCCTGAACCACGAGCTGGTAGGCGCTGGCGGAAGAGCGCGAACCCAGCCGGAGATTCTGAACCGGCTGCATATAGGTCTCGATGCCGGCGACGCCGGCCAGCTGCCGCCGCAAGTCCGACAGCACCTTCTCGATATTGGGCCTCTGGTCCTTGTCCTTCAGCTGCACATAGAGCTGGCCCTGGTTCAGCGCGTTGTTGCCGCTGCCGGCCGACCAGGCCACATGCGCCACGTAAGGCGAATGCGCGAAGACGTTCGCAACCTGGCCCTGCAGCTTCGCCATGGCGTCGAAGGAAATGTCCTGCCGGGCCATCGTCGTCACCGAAATCTGGCCGATATCCTCCTGCGGGAAGAAGCCCTTCGGCGAGGCTTGGATCAGCCAGACCGACGCCGCCGCCGTGCCGATGAAGACGACGAATACGAAGAAGGTGTGCCGCAGGCAGAAGCTGAGCAGCCAGTCGTAGCCGCGCGTGAAGAGGTCACGGCCGTGGCCTTCACCATGCGCCTCGCGGTCGGCTTTGGTCACCGACAGCAGCCGCGAGCACAGCATCGGCGTCAGCGTCAGCGACACGAACATCGACGCCAGGATGGCGACCGTCACCACGACCGCGAATTCATTGAAGATGCGGCCGATGACGCCGCCCATCAGAAGCACGGGGATGAACACCGCCACCAGCGAGATCGAGATCGAGATGATGGTGAAGCCGATCTCGCGCGCTCCCTTCAGCGAAGCGTCGAAGGCCGACAGCCCATCCTCCTCCATGTGACGGAAGATGTTTTCGAGCATGACGATGGCATCGTCCACGACGAGGCCGACGGCGAGCGTGAGACCCATCAGCGAGATGTTGTCGATCGAGAAGCCGAACAGGAACATCGCGCCCAGCGTGGCGATCAGCGAGATCGGCACGGCCACGGCCGGGATGATCGTCGCGGTCAGCCGGCGCAGGAAGACGAATATCACCATCACCACCAGGGCGACGGTCAAAAGCAGTGTGAACTGCACGTCGTCGACAGCCTGGCGGATCGAGGTCGAACGATCGTTGAGCAACTTGATGCTGGCGGCGGCCGGCATCTGGTCCTGGAAGGACGGCAGCATCGCCTTGACCTTGTCGACGACGTCGACGGTGTTGGCGTCGGGCTGGCGCTGCACGGCCATGATGATCGCGCGGGTACCATCGTACCAGCTTGCGGTGGTCGTGGTCTGCACCGAATTGACGACGCGGGTCACCTCGCCCAGCCGCACCGGGTGGCCGTTCTTGGTGGCGATGATCAGGTCGGAGAACCCGGCGGCGTTGTCGAGTTGGGTGTTGGCGGTGATGGTGAGCTGCTGCTTGTTGTTCTGCAGCACGCCGAGCGGTGTGTTGCTGTTGGCCGACGCGATAGCCGCCTGCAGCTGATCGATCGAGATGCCGCGCGCGGCAAGCGCGGTCGGATCGATCTGGATGCGCACCGCATATTTCTGCTGGCCGAAGATCGAGACCTGCGCCACGCCGTCGATGGTCGACAGCGACGGCGAGATGACGTTTTCGGCGAAGGCGTCGAGATCGGTCAGCGGGACCGTGTCGCTGACCAGCGACATCAGCAGGATCGGCGCGTCGGCCGGATTGACCTTGCGATAGCTCGGCGGCGCGGTCATTTCCGGCGGCAGCGATCTTTGCGTGCGCGCGATCGCCGCCTGCACATCCGCGGCCGCCGCGTCGATGTTGCGGTTGAGCACGAACTGAATGGCGATCGAGGTCTGGCCGAGCGAGTTGGTGGTCGAGATCGAATCGATGCCGGCGATCGTGGAGAACTGTTTGATGAGCGGCGTCGCAACGGACGTCGCCATCGTCTCCGGCGAAGCGCCGGGCAGCTGGGCCGAGACGTTGACCACCGGAAATTCGGCGCTCGGCAGCGCCGCGACCGGCAGGAACTTGTAGGCAAAGATACCGCCCAGCACGAGGGCGAACGACATCAGCAGCGTGGCGACGGGTCTGCGTATGCAGAATTCGGAGATCATGGCCGCGACCCGCCCGCCTTGTCAGCACGACTCGGCTCGTCGGCTTCCGCGACCTTGGGAGTGGCTTGATCGGTGCCGTTGCCGGCGGTCTTGCCTTCGTGGACGGCGGCGCCGTCCTTCAGCCTGGTCTGACCTTCGACGACGACTTTCTCACCGCTCTTCAGCCCCTGGCTGATGGCGCTGTTTTCGCCTTCCATCAGCGCCACTTGCACCGGCCGCATCTCGACTGTGTTGTCGGGCTTGACGACATAGACGAAGGAGCCCTTCTGGCTGGGCTGCACCGCGACCGTCGGCACCGAGGTCATCTGCGGCATCGTGCCGGCGTCGAGCACGACGTTCACATACTGGCCTGGCCAAAGCGAAAGGTCGGAGTTCGGTATGCTCGCCCGCGTGGCGATGGTGCCGGAGGCGGTATCGACGCTGGAATCGACGAAATCGAGCGTGCCCTTGCCGATCGGCGTCGGATTGCCGTCCTTGGTCAGCGTCACGTCCCCTTGCTGCGGGTTCGCCAACTCCTTGTGCAACAAGGCAAGGTCGCCTTCCGGCAGCGTGAAATTCACCTGCAGCGGGTCCATCTGCGTGATGGTGACAAGCGGCGTCGTGCTGCTTGAGTTGCCGTTGCTGGTGGTGACCAGATCGCCGACTGCGACATTGACGGCGCCGAGCCTGCCGGCGATCGGCGCTGTGATCGTCGCATAGCTGAGCTGGACCGTATCGAAATCGATCGTCGCCTTGTCGGCGTCTATGGTCGCGGCCGCGGACTTCTGCGCCGCCAGCGCCTGATCGTAGGTCTGCTGCGTGCCGGCCTGCCTGGCGACGAGATCCTTGGCGCGCTGCAGATCGGCCTGGGCGCTCACCAACAGCGCCTGGTCCTTGGCGAGCGTCGCCTGGTCCTTGGCAAGCTGCGCCTTCAGCGCGCGATCATCGAGCGCGAAGAGGAGGTCGCCAGCCTTGACCATTTGCCCGTCCTTCACCGCGATCGATACGATCTGGCTGGAGACACGGGCGTTCACGCTGACCACCGACGGTGAGGAGACGAATCCGATGGCGTAGCGGCGGATCGGAAAATCGGCGGTCGTCGCGGTTGCCGAAACGATCGAAGCCGAACGCGGGCCACCCCCGCCCTTCTGGTTGCCCGATGCCTTGGCCGTCTTGTCTGCGCTGGCCGCGTCGGCCTGCTGGCCCGAGATCAGCTGCCGGACCTTGCCCATCGTGGCGGGCGACAGGTAAAGGCCGGCACCTGCAAGACAGGCCAGCGCAACGACGGTAGTGGCGATTTTTCCGCGCATCGACAATGAGCCCTCTACCCGACACGCCGATCTCGGTGGTCCATTCTAGCTCGTTTCACGGCGCCTTGCCGCGATTTTCGCCGAATAGATAGGACAAGGCTTTGGCGGAAAAGGGCCAAAACGCGGCATTACGAAGATTTAATGTGCACTGCACAATCGCTTTGCAGCCGGCTAATGTGCCGTGGCGGACCCTTTCACCGGCCTGCGAATGTGCTCAGCGCAGCATCGGCCAGAGCGTTGCGGCCAAGAGCAGACCCATGGCGATGTTGAACCATTTCAGCCGCACGGGATCCGACAGGAAGCCGCGCAGCGCAGTGCCGAATCCGGCCCACACGGACACGCTTGGCAGATTGACGATGGTGAAGGCGACCGCGATCAGCGCCACCGAGACGAACGGGTGGTCCGCATCGGTGTAGACGGCCATGGCGGTGATCGCCATCACCCACGCCTTGGGATTGACCCAGTGGAACGCCGCGGCGTCGATGAAGCGCATCGGCCGCGCCTCCGCCCCTTTTCTGTCGCTCATCGAGCGTGACATGGCGATCTTCCAGGCGAGGTAGAGCAGATAGGCGGCGCCCGCGATTTTCAGCGCCGTGTGCAGCGCGGGAACCGCCGTCAGCACCGCGCCGAGCCCGAAACCGACGGCCAGCAGCAGCACCAGAAAGCCGATGCTGATGCCCAGCATGTGCGGAACGGTTCTGACGATGCCGAAATTGACGCCGGAGGCGAGCAGCATGAGGTTGTTCGGTCCCGGCGTGATCGAAGTCACGAAGGCGTAGACCAACAGAGCAAGGAATGCGTTGAGGGACATCATATCCTCCCTGGATATGTCAGTCTTATTGTCCTTTTTTAGCAGACGCGCAAAAGCCACGGATGGGCGACTGCCGGACCAGAGAGGTTGAAGCAGTGCGAGCGGAGAGTTGCCGGCGCGCTCACATGCCCTGCGGGCCGCGGTTCATCGCCGCCACGCCGGTGCGGCAGATTTCGACCAGGCCGAGCGGCTTCATGATGGCGATGAACTGATCGAGCTTCGAGCCCTTGCCGGTGATCTCGAAGATGAAATGCTCGGTGTTGGCGTCGATGACGCTGGCCCGGAAGGCATCCGCCAGCCTCAGCGCCTCGACGCGAGCGTCGCCCGTTCCGGCGACCTTGACCAAGGCAAGCTCGCGCTCCAGCGGCCGCTCCTGGCCGAGCTCGTGCGAGCGAACGGTAAGGTCGACCACGCGATGCACCGGCACGATGCGCTCGAGCTGATGTTTGATCTGCTCAAGCACATGCGGCGTGCCGCGCGTCACGATGGTGATGCGCGACAGATGCTTCTCGTGTTCTGTCTCCGAGACGGTCAGGCTTTCGATGTTGTAGCCGCGCCCCGAGAAAAGGCCGATGACCCGGGCAAGCACGCCCGGTTCGTTGTCGACCAGCACGGAAAGCGTGTGCGTTTCCGGCTTCTCGGTTTCCTTGGCGATGAAATAGGCGGAGCCCGTCGGCTGGAGCTGTGCGTTCATGACGTGAATCTCGACTTCAATCTTTTGGATCTAACACTCTGTTTCCACACGGCCTTCCAGCCGCGACGTTAGCTCGCGGCTACACCAGTTCCCTGCCCTTGGCGTCGATGGCGTTGGCCACCGCTTCGTCGGTCGCCTCGTCGGGCAGGAGCATTTCGTTATGCGCCTTGCCCGACGGGATCATCGGGAAGCAGTTGGCCAAAGTCGCCACGCGGCAGTCGAAGAGCACCGGCTTCTTGACCGAGATCATCTCGCGGATCGCATCGTCCAGCTCGTCCGGCTTGTCGCAGCGGATGCCATGGCCGCCATAGGCTTCCGCCAGCTTGACGAAATCCGGCATCGCCTCGGTGTAGGAATGCGACAGACGGTTGCCGTGCAGCAGCTGCTGCCACTGGCGCACCATGCCCATATACTGGTTGTTGAGGATGAAGATCTTGATCGGTGCCTCGTACTGCACCGCAGAGCTCATCTCCTGCATCGTCATCTGCACCGAAGCGTCGCCGGCGATATCGATGACCAGCGCGTCGGGATGCGCGATCTGCACGCCGAGCGCCGCCGGCAAACCGTAGCCCATCGTGCCCAGCCCGCCCGAGGTCATCCAGCGGTTCGGCTTGTCGAAATGATAGTGCTGTGCCGCCCACATCTGGTGCTGGCCGACCTCGGTGGTGATGTAGGTGTCGAGATCCTTGGTCAGCGCATAGAGCCGCTGGATCGCATATTGCGGCATGATCACGTCGCTGTTCGTCTTGTAGGCGAGCGAGTCCCGCGCGCGCCATTTCGCGATCTGCTCCCACCACGGATAGAGCGCCTTCTTGTCGGCCTTGGCGGTCGCCCGCCACAGCCGCACCAGATCCTCCAGCACCCGTCCGACATCGCCCAGGATCGGCACGTCCGCATGAACGTTCTTGTTGATCGAGGACGGATCGATGTCGATATGGATCTTCTTCGAGTTCGGCGAGAAGGCGTTGAGCCGGCCGGTGATGCGGTCGTCGAAACGCGCGCCGATGCAGACCATCACGTCGCAGTCGTGCATGGCCATGTTGGCCTCGTAGGTGCCGTGCATGCCCAGCATGCCGACCCAGTTCCTGCCGGAAGCCGGATAGGCGCCGAGCCCCATCAGCGTCGAGGTGATCGGGAAGCCGGTGAGGTCGACCAGCTCGCGCAGCAGATGGCTGGCTTCCGGACCGGAATTGATGACGCCGCCGCCACTGTAGATGATCGGCTTCTTGGCAGCGGCCATCAGTTCGACGGCGGCCTTCACCTTCTCAAGGTCACCCTGGACCTTCGGCTGGTAGCTGGTGCGCGGCGCCGTCTGCGGCGGCACGTAGATGCCCTTGGCGAACTGCACGTCCTTCGGAATGTCGACCACGACGGGACCAGGACGCCCGGTGGTCGCCACATGGAAGGCTTCGTGGATGGTTGCGGCGAGATCGTTGACGTCCTTCACCAGCCAATTGTGCTTGGTGCAGGGCCGCGTGATGCCGACCGTGTCGCATTCCTGGAAGGCGTCGGAGCCGATCAGCGAAGTCGGCACCTGGCCGGTGAGACAGACGAGCGGAATGGAATCCATCAGCGCGTCCTGCAGCGGCGTCACCGCATTGGTCGCACCGGGGCCGGACGTCACCAGGAGCACGCCGGCCTTGCCGGTCGAGCGGGCGTAGCCTTCGGCCGCATGGCCGGCCCCCTGCTCGTGCCTGACCAGGATGTGCTCGACCTCGTCCTGCTGGAATATCTCGTCATAGATCGGAAGGACCGCGCCGCCCGGATAGCCGAAGACATGCTTGACGCCGTTGTCCTTCAGCGCCTGCACCACCATTTCGGCACCCGTCATTTCGCGCCGCTCGTTCTGTCCGTTGCTCATCGGTCTGGTCCCGTACTGGTCGCCATCTGGCGATTGCTGGTCGTTTAGTTGGGTTTTGGGCAATAAAAAAGGCCCCCGAGGGAGCCTGTGGGATGCGCATGGGAGGTTTTCGCCCGGCGGTTACACCGCCTTGCCCACGCGCCAGCCTACGAGAATGAGTGCTGTTTTCATGGGCGCGGACAATAAGGGCGAAAACGCGGGCTCGTCAATGGGGGTAGCGCGCGAATTCGCGGCCGGGGAGATCGGCACCGTCGCGCGCTACCATAGTACAGTTGAGCGCGTATCTCCGAGGCACCACTATGCGGCCGCAAGGGACGTTGGCTGCGAGGAGGACGCATGGCTGGCGAACGGGAGCATATTCGCGAGATCGAGCAGGTCCTGTCGGGCGCGCGGTCGGTCCGCGACGACATCGTGGTGCAGTCCTGGCTGCGCTGCGTCGACAAGCACCGGCTCGACCCCGCCCGGCCGACCGAAGCCTATATCGTTCCAGACACCCAGCTGCGCGAGCACCGCGAGCAATCCGAGCGGCTGATTGCGATTGCCCGCAGCGGCCTTGAAACGTTGTTCAAGCAGGTGGCCGGCCAGAACTACGTCCTGCTCTTGGCCGACGCCAAGGGCGTGACCGTCGACTTCCTCGGCGACCCGCTGTTCATGGACCAGCTGCGCAAGGCAGGGCTCTATCTCGGCTCCGAATGGTCGGAGAGCCGCACCGGAACTTGCGGTGTCGGCTCCTGCATCGTCACCGGCGAGGCGATGACCATTCATCAGACCGACCATTTCGACACCACCCACACGCCGCTTTCCTGCACCGCCGCGCCGATCTTCGACACCAAGGGCGAGCTGACCGCCGTGCTCGACATTTCGCTGCTGCGTTCGCCGCAGCCGAAGGTCAGCCAGAACCTCGCTCTGCACCTGGTGACGGCTTCCGCTCGCCGCATCGAGCTCG
Organism: Mesorhizobium sp. WSM4906; assembly: GCF_029674625.1. Lineage (NCBI taxonomy): Bacteria > Pseudomonadati > Pseudomonadota > Alphaproteobacteria > Hyphomicrobiales > Phyllobacteriaceae > Mesorhizobium > Mesorhizobium sp. WSM4906. The sequence continues at coordinate 3,521,445 of NZ_CP121355.1, read as the reverse complement.
CCAATCTGATGGCGCAGATGCATTCCGAATGGGTGTTGCGCTTTTCGCGCTCGCCTGAATTCCTCGACGTCGATCCGGAGGCGGCGATCGCGCTCGACGCATCGGGCCGCATCCTCGGCACGACGCGTGGCGCAGCACTGCTTTTGGCGCAGGCCGGCGGCGTCGACTGGAGTCATTCGCCCTCCCCGATCGGCCAGCCGATCTCTCGCTATCTCGACATGGGCATCGACGATCTGCCGAGCCTGACGCGCGGCCGCCCGACCGAGGAGCGGCTTGTGTTCGGCCGAAACGGCGGCGCCCTCTTCGCGCACGCCATCGAACCGCAGCCGCCGGCCGGACGCCGCGTTCCCGTCGAACTGCTGCCGAAGCCGATCGCGGAGCTTTCGGGCGGCGACCCGGCAATGGCGGCTATGCAGCTCAAAGCCGCCAAGCTGGCGCGAACATCAATTCCGACCCTGATCCATGGCGAGACCGGCTCCGGCAAGGAGGTTCTCGCCCGCGCGATCCATGACAGCTCGGAACGCACGGGCCCGTTCGTGGCCATAAATTGCGCGGCCATCCCCGAGCATCTGATCGAGAGCGAACTTTTCGGCCACACAGCGGGCGCCTTCACCGGGGCCGCGGCCAAGGGGCGCAAGGGGCTGATCGAGAGTGCCGACGGCGGCACGCTGTTCCTCGACGAGATCGGCGACATGCCCTACGCGCTGCAATCGCGGCTCTTGAGGGTCATCGCCGAGCGCGAATTGATCCCGGTCGGCGGCATTGAGCCGCGATCCGTGGATATCAAGGTCATCTCGGCCTCGCATCATGACCTGCGCAAGCTGGTCGCCGAGGGCCGTTTCCGCGAGGATCTGTTCTATCGGCTGAACGCCGCTTCGCTGACCTTGCCGGCGCTGCGCGAGCGCACCGATTTCGAATGGCTGTTGGACCGGCTGGTCAGCGAACGCACACGCCTTGCCGGTCGGGCGGCGAAGCTGTCGCCGGCGGCGCGGCTGGCGCTGATCCGTCATGGCTGGCCCGGCAATATACGCGAGCTCGTCAACGCCATCGATCTGGCGGTGGCACTTTGCGACGACGGCACGATCCAGCACGCCGACCTGCCCGACTTCGCGATGCCCCACTTGGCGTCGTCGGCTCCGGTTGGTCCCCTGGTCGCGCTGCGTGTCCCCTCGCCTGACGAAGAGCGCACGGCGCTGCTGGACGTCCTGGCGGCCACGGGCTGGAACATTTCCGAGGCCGCGCGGCGCCTCGGCGTCGATCGCACCACCGTGCATCGCCGCATGAAGCGACTGCGGCTGGAAGCGCCGAACTAGAGCAATTCCAGGAAAAGTGTGAAGCGGTCTTCCGCCCGGAATTTGCGTGAAGACGAAAGAGATAGAGCGGTTCTGCATTTCCGTGAAACGGTGAACCGCTCCAGTGTTGCGATGCCTGTGGCGCGCTGTGGCGCGTGCAGCACCAGCGCAACAGGTGAGATACCCAAGGGGTCATTCTAACTGATTGATCGCATTATAATTTCTCGTTTGGCATTGCGGCTGGCACGTCATTTGCAGTTCATTTCCGGACTCTAGCAAGCGGAGGAGAACACATGCTCGAGAGGACACCCACCACCAAGGCGCAGGCGCTGCTCGATAAATTCGGCAAGGCGCTGGAAGCCGGCGACATCGATACTGCCGTCAATTGCTTCCAGGAAGACTGCTACTGGCGCGATCTCGTCGCGTTCACCTGGAACCTGAAGACGATGGAGGGCCGCGACCAGATCCGCGACATGCTGCAGGCGACGCTCAGCAACACCAGGCCGACCGGCTGGACGGTGGCCGAGGGCGAGGAAGCGACCGAGGACGGCGGCATCACCACCGCCTGGATCACCTTCGAGACCGGCGCCGCGCGCGGCTTTGGTCTCGTGCGCTTCAAAGGCGACCTGATCTGGACGCTGCTGACCACCATCGCCGAGCTGAAAGGCCATGAGGAGAAGGCCGGCTTCACCCGCCCGCTCGGCGCCAAGCACGGCCACGGCAAGGGCCGCAAGACATGGCGAGAGGAGCGCGACGACGAGATCGCCGAACTCGGTCACACCCGGCAGCCCTATGTCGTCATCGTCGGTGGCGGCCAGGGCGGGATTGCTCTTGGCGCCAGGCTGAAGCAGCTCGGCGTTCCGGCCATCATCGTCGAGAAGAACGAGCGTCCGGGCGATTCCTGGCGCAAGCGCTACAAGTCGCTCTGCCTGCACGACCCGGTCTGGTACGATCACCTGCCCTATATCGACTTTCCGAAGAACTGGCCGGTCTTCGCGCCGAAGGACAAGATCGGCGACTGGCTGGAGATGTACACCAAGGTGATGGAGCTGAACTACTGGAACTCCACCACCGCGAAATCCGCGAGATATGACGAGAAGACCAAGGAATGGACCGTTGTCGTCGAACGCGACGGCAAGGAAATCGAGCTGAAGCCGAAGCAGCTGGTGCTGGCGACGGGCATGTCCGGCAAGGCGAATTGGCCGAAATACAAAGGCCAGGACATCTTCAAAGGCGAGCAGCAGCATTCCTCGACGCATCCCGGTCCGGACAAATATGTCGGCAAGAAGGTCGTCGTCATCGGCTCGAACAACTCCGCACACGACATCTGCGCGGCGCTGTGGGAAGCAGGCGCGGACGTGACCATGGTGCAGCGCTCGTCCACGCACATCGTCAAATCCGACACGCTGATGGATATCGGTCTCGGCGCGCTCTACTCGGAGCAGGCGGTCGAGAACGGCATGACGACGCGAAAGGCGGACATGATCTTCGCCTCCCTGCCCTACCGCATCCTGCACGAGTTCCAGATTCCGCTTTACCAGCAGATGAAGGAGCGCGACGCCAAGTTCTACGAGGATCTGGAAAAAGCCGGCTTCATGCTCGACTGGGGCGACGATGGCTCGGGCCTATTCATGAAGTATCTGCGCCGCGGCTCCGGCTACTATATCGATGTCGGCGCCTGCGATCTCGTCATCGACGGCTCGATCAAGCTGAAGAGCGGCCCAGGCGCGGCGGTGCAAGAACTCACGGAAACCGGCGTCAAATTCGTCGACGGCACCGAACTGCCGGCCGACCTCGTGATCTATGCCACCGGCTACGGCTCGATGAACGGATGGGCGGCGGACCTCATCTCGCAGGAAGTGGCGGACAAGGTCGGCAAGGTCTGGGGTCTCGGCTCCAACACCACCAAGGATCCTGGTCCGTGGGAAGGCGAGCAGCGCAACATGTGGAAGCCGACGCAGCAGGAAGCGCTGTGGTTCCATGGTGGCAATCTGCACCAGTCCCGCCACTACTCGCAATATCTGTCGCTGCAGCTGAAAGCCCGGCAGGTCGGCATGCCGACGCCCGTCTATGGGCTGCAGGAGGTCTATCACAAGAGCTAGCGCCCCTTGGTGCAGGAAGGCGTCGGCCTGCGCCGCGCCTTCCTGTCAAACTCAGCTACGGCTCGCGCCATCAGCTACCAGGCCTCTCGCCTTGGCTCAGCGTTCCTCCGACGGCCAATTGCCTTACGAACGCCCTGTCCGTTTCCAGTAGATGAGCGTGCCGGTGAGCCCGCCATGCGGCTTGAGCGCATAGTCCGGAATCTCGCCGGTCAGCGTGAAGCCGAGCTTCTCGTAAAGACCTGCCGCGCCCTCTTCGCTTGCTGTGTCGAGCACCAGCAAGGTGCGTCCCTTCTTCACGGCCAGTTCCTCGGCGGCCCGCATCAGGCGGGTCGCGACACCTCTGCCGCGATGGTCGCGACCGGTCATCAGCTTGGCGATCTCGGCGCGGTGCGGCTGGTTGGGCGGGCAGTCGAGAAGCAGCGTGACGGTGCCGACAAGCGTCCCGCCGTCCCATGCGCCCAGCACCGCTCTTTCTCCGCGCGCCGCCGCATCCAGCGATTTGCGCCAGAACTCATGGGCCGCATCGGTCGACAGCGGATGCATGAAGCTCACCGATCCGCCGGCGGCCACCGTCTCGATCAGCAGGGCGGCCAGCAGCCCCCTGGTTTTTGCGTCATCATCCAACGCCCTGATTTCGAAGGAATTCATGTCGGTGCTCTCCGGGTAGTGTCGGGTCGCGCTCATCCGAAATGACTGGTCCGTCTTCGGCGGCGCGCGCGGCGGATTTCCGCGATGCGCTCGGCGTCGTCCTCGCTGAGGTGCCGTCCGCGCTCCAGGATCTCGAGGGTGTATTCCTCATAGGTCAGGCCCAGCCGCTCGGCCCTTTCCAGCCGCATCAGCATGACGGTCTGGCTCGGCGCCTTCCAGGCCGTGTCGTGAGCGGCGCGCCAGGCCAGGAAGATGTAGGCGTCGCCCTTGCCCCAGGGCGGGCCTTCGTAATCGTCGAGAGGCGGCCCGCCATTGTGCGAGCGCTTCGGCCGGCGTGCCATGCGGTCAGCCCCTGACCAGCGCCACCAGATACTCGGCGCCTTCCGGCCCGGGAGCATGGAACGTGCAATCCGACGGCGCGCCCAGCGCCAGGCAGTCACCCGGCTCGAGTTGGTGCACGACATCGCCTTCGGTGAAGTCCAGGCGGCCGCCGATAAGCCAGATCTGCTGCTTGATGAAGGCATAGGAGGCCGCCGGGAAGTTGACCTTGGCGCCTGCCGGCAGACTGACCCGGATCAGTTCGAGCGGCATTTGCGATGCCGGCGACAGGTGCCGTCTGACATAGCCGGTGGCAGGGTCCTGCCAGACCTGTTGCTCGTCCTTGCGGGACACACCGCCGCCCTGCATTTCGGCTCGGGCGATCAAAGTCGAGAGCGTCATGCCGAGAGCCGAAGCGATGCGCACCAGGAGCGCCGCGGTCGGGCTTGTCATGCCGCGCTCCATGGCGCTCAGCATCGCCTTGGAAACACCCGAGCGCTCGGCCAGTTCGGTCAGCGACCAGCCTCGTAAATCACGCTCGGAGCGTATCCGCCTGCCGATCGTGGATGTGATGTTGTTCGATATATCATCCATTCATCCAATATATCGAAATGCAAGCGTGACGGAAGGGCCTATTCGATCGAATTTTTGCCGCCACCTTAACAGGCCCTACACCATCCGACCTCACGCGCCCTTAACCCCGATTGGGATAGGTTTGACGTTGAGGGGAATGGGACAGGTCACCGATGTTTGTTGAACGCGAAGGCTCCGTCGGGGAGCCGACCTCGCAGGAGCGCCGCAACGCCCAACAGAACGACAAGCGTATTCTGGGCAATGTCGTGCAGTGCGACGGAGCGCGCGCCACCATCAGCGCCTATGCCGAGGATGCCGAGGGCACGGTGACCGGCCTGTGGACCGTCGGCAAGATGATTTCCATCAACCTTGGTTCGACGCGCACCGTCGGCCTCGTCTATGCGATCGGCAAGTCAGACCGCGTCTGGAGCAACGAGGGTCAGAATGCCATCGAAGTCAGCATCGAGCTGATCGGCGAGGTGCGCGACGGCGCCGAGCCTGGCGCCAAGCCGGTCTTCGACCGCGGCATCACCACCTATCCGCATATCGGCGCTATTGCCCACCGTATCCGCAGTCGCGACCTGCAGGCCGTCTACGATCTCGCCGGCCGGCACTCGATCACCATCGGCACGCTGTCCCAGGACGAGGCGATCGATGCCAACATCGCCATCGACGACACGCTGGCGCGCCATTTCGCCGTTGTCGGCACGACCGGCGTCGGCAAATCCACGGCCGTCTCGCTGCTGTTGCGCAAGTCGATCGAGGCGCGGCCGGACCTGCGCGTGCTGATACTCGACCCGCACAACGAGTTTGCCGCCTCGCTTCCGGAATATTGCGTGAAGGTCGATTCCAAGACGCTCGACCTGCCGTTCTGGATGTTCAGGCTGGAGGAATTCGCCGAGGTCCTGTTTCGCGGGCGCGAGACCGTTCCGGAGGAAGTCGACGTCCTGCGCGACCTCATCCCGGCCGCCAAGAACCTCTACCGCAATCCGAGCTCCGGCTCCTATATCAGGCGCGGCAGCGACGCCCTGACGGCGGACACGCCGGTGCCTTACCGCATCGCCGACCTCCTCAAGCAGATCGACGAGCGCATGGGTCTGCTTGAAAGCAAGAACGACCGTCCGACACTGAAGTCATTGAGGACGCGCATCGAATCGGCCGCTGCCGACCCGCGCTACCGCTTCATGTTCAATTCGCGGCTGATCGAGGACACCATCCACGAGACGATCGGCAACATCTTCCGCGTGCCAAACCACGGTCGTCCGGTGACCTGCTTCGAGATGGCGGGCATGCCGTCCGAGGTCGTCAATTCCGTCTGCTCGGTGCTGGCGCGCCTCGCCTTCGATCTTGCGCTCTGGAGCGAGGGGCGGCTGCGGCTGCTTTTGTTGTGCGAAGAGGCGCATCGCTACATGCCGGCCGATCCGCGCCTCGGCTTCGCGCCGACCAGGCACGCTCTGTCGCGCATCGCCAAGGAAGGTCGCAAATATGGCTGCTACCTGGGCGTCGTGACCCAGCGCCCAGGCGAGCTCGATCCGACGATCCTGTCGCAATGCTCGACCTTCTTCGCCATGCGGCTCGCCAACGAGCAGGACCAGGCGATCATCCGGTCGGCGATCGCCGATTCCTCTGCCTCGACGCTCGCCTTCCTGTCTTCGATGGGTCAGCGCGAGGCGATCGCCTTCGGCGAAGGCGTGGCGACGACAATGCGGCTCAAATTCGAAAAACTGTCGCGGGAATTCATTCCGGGAACGGCGAAGCGCGAGCAGACCCTGCCGGCGGAAGCCGGCGACGACGTCGACCTCGCCGGGATCGTCGAGCGGCTGCGCAACGTACCGAAACCGCAGCAGGCCATGGCCTTCGCCGAGGCGGTGGACTCGGGCCGCCAGGCCGGTGATCCAGATTATCGAAAGCCCGCCGCGCCGCGCGTCCAGCCGGACGACGATTTCGACCTGCGCTACGGCCTGAAGCCCTCGACCTTCGGCATGCGCCAGCAGAACGATTGAACTTGCGTCCTCCCGTCAACTGACACGACTTACCAAGGCTCTGCTTCGTCGACTGGGATTGGCAAATTCCGTCAGGAAATTCGTCAGGCTGAGTCGACTGATGTCGCTTTCGAGAACCGGCCTACGCCGGCCATAGCCTTACCTGCAGCACCACTCATGAGTGCTTCGGCCGGCGAAGGCCGGAAGCGCAGAAAGCGGCTTCAGGCGGCCGGCATCACGAATTTAGTGACGGAATTTCAGGCGCAGACGCGATTGCGGCCCTGCTTCTTCGCCTCGTAGAGCTGGCGGTCCGCGCGGCGGTAGAAGTCCTCCGCGCTCTCCCTGCGATCCCAGACGGCAAGACCGACGCTGGTGGTGACCTTCAGCCGCACATTGCCCGACAGGATCGACAGGTTGGCGATCGCCTTGCGGATGCGCTCGGCGAATCGGGCGAGCAGCTCCGCATCCATGTTGGGCGTGACCACGGCAAACTCCTCGCCGCCAAGCCGCGCCACCACGTCGTGATAGCGCGTCATGCCTCGCACGCATTGCGCGACGGCCCTCAGCACCTCATCGCCGACATCGTGACCATGCGTGTCGTTGACCTGCTTGAAATGATCGAGGTCGAGGATCATCAAGCCCACTGGCTTATCGATGCGGCCGAACTCGTCGAGATATTCCCGCAGCGCGTCGTCGAAATAGCGGCGGTTCTGCATGCCGGTCAGGCCGTCGGTGAGCGCCGCCTGCTCGAGCGTCTGTGAGCGGGCGCTCAGCGAAACCGTCATGGCGCGCAGCTTGCCCTCTTCCCGCACCTGGCCGCGGATCAGCGGATAGATGAAAAAGGTCCCGAAGAACAAGGCGGCGGCGAGCAGCGCGCCGGTCACGAACAGCAGTTTGTTGAGATAGATGATCCTATGGAGACGCGATGCGGTGTCGAGATCGGTCGCAATGTCCTGCAACTGGCCATAGCCGTGGAAAGTCACCAGGCCGGCGGCCAGGATCACGAAAATAAAGACGAAAAAAGCGGATTCCGCCTTGTGAAAACGCATAACTCCCCGCGGCACTACGAGCCATCGAAGTTATGGCACGCTCGGCCTTACGGACGGTTAACCTGGACAACCGTGGCGGAGGCTGTGCCGCGATTCCAAGCCTCTGATTGAAATCGCTATCTATCGGTCCGGAATCGCCGATTCCTCGCCCGGCCGGAGCCTTTGCCACTCTGGTCCGAGCTGGTGTCTGAACCAGGTCGTCTGACGCTTGGCATATTGGCGCGTCGCAATCTTGGCGCGCTCTATCGCCTCGGGGAAGCTCATTTGCCCGGCTAGAGCGGCCTGCAACTCTCGAACTCCGATCGCCTTCATCGCCGGCAGGTTCGGAGCAAGGTCGAGCGCCATCAGCTGCCTGACCTCGTCCAGCGCGCGTTTGTCGAGCATCTGGTCGAATCGCGCCTCGATGCGCGCGACGAGCTCGCCGCGATCCGGCTCGATCACCAGGAAGCGTGCACTGTCGCGGTCGATGAGCGGCTGGCCGCGCGCCGCTTGCCAGTCAAGGATCGACCGTCCCGACGTGTCGAGCACCTCCAGCGCCCGCACGATGCGCTGGCCGTCGGTCGGCCTGAGCTGCATGGCGACGGCCGAGTCCTCACGCATCAGGATGCGGTGCAGCCTTTCTGCCCCTTGTTCCTTGAGCTCGTAGCGCCAGCGCTCGCGCACCGATGGCGGAATGTCGGGCATCTCGGAGATGCCTTCGGCCAAGGCGCGGAAATAGAGCCCGGTGCCGCCGACGAAGGCCGCAGGCCGCCCCGATAAAACGCCTTGCTCGATCAGCCGGGTGACGTCGCGCAGCCAGGCGCCGGTGGAGTAGGCTGTCGAAGGATGCACATGGCCGTAGAGGAAATGCGGCACACGCGCCATTTCGGCCGCGCTTGGACGCGCCGTCAGCACATCGAGCACCGAATAGCCCTGCATGGAATCGGTGTTGACGATGACACCGCCCAGCCGTTCGGCAAGATCGAGCGCCAACGCCGACTTGCCGCTGGCGGTCGGTCCCGCTATCAGGATCGCGTTCTTCACGCGGCCCTTGCCCGCCTGCCTGCCGGAATTTTCGATGCCGCTGATCGCCACGCTTGTATCCCGTCCCGAAGACCGCGCAGTGTCGGCCTCGCTTGCGAATATGGCCTCGCGGACGGCCGGCGCAAGCGCCCTTCACTGGCTGGCCGAAGATGTCGCCTGCGATCTGGTTTTGCCGGAGACGCCCGACGTCGGGGAACTGACGGCCAATCTGCGCGCCGCGTTGGCCTCCGATCCGGTCGACATCGTAGTCCAGCCGGCCGAAGGCAGGAAGAAGAAGATCCTGCTCGCCGACATGGATTCGACCATGATCGACCAGGAATGCATCGACGAATTGGCTGACGAGATCGGCGTCAAGGAGCATGTCGCCGCGATCACGGCGCGCTCGATGAATGGCGAGATCGCTTTCGAGCCGGCCTTGCGTGAGCGCGTCGCCTTGCTGAAGGGACTCGACACGGCGGTGGTCGACCGCATCATCGCCAACCGCCTGACGCTGGCCGCCGGCGGCCCGGCGCTGGTGCGCACGATGCGCGCCAACGGCGCCTGGACGGCGCTGGTTTCCGGCGGCTTCGACGTCTTCACCAGCCGCATCGCCACGCTGCTCGGCTTCCAGGAGAACCGCGCCAACCGGCTTGTCGAGGAAGACGGCAGGTTCACCGGCACGGTGACCGAGCCGATCCTCGGCCGCGCCGCCAAGGCCGAAGCGCTGCTCGACATTGCGGCCAGGCTTGGCCTGTCGACCGAGGATGCCGTTGCCGTCGGCGACGGCGCCAACGATCTCGACATGATCCGACTGGCCGGCACCGGCGTCGCCCTCCACGCCAAGCCGGCGGTGGCGGAGCAGGCAAGAATCCGCATCGATCATGGCGACCTGACCGCGCTGCTCTATCTCCAGGGCTACAGGAGCGAGGAGTTCGTGCAGTGAAGCCGATCCGCACCGAACGCCTCACCCTGCGCAACTGGGAAGAGCACGACCGCGCGCTTTTCCATCGCATCAACTCCGACGAGCGCGTGATGGAGTTCTTTTCGTTTCGTCGCGACCGCGCCGCGGCGGACGCCAAGATGGACGAATTCCGCGGCTGGATCGAGGAGGATGGCTACGGCTTCGCCGCCGCCGAGATCGCGGCCACCGGCGAATGCATCGGCTTCGTCGGTCTCCTGGATACGGATGATGTGCCATCGCTGCCGGCTGGCACGATCGAGATCGGCTGGCGGCTGGCCCCGGAATTCTGGGGCAAGGGCTATGTCACCGAGGCGGCCGAAGCCTGGCTCGCCTTCGGCTTCGAAACGCTGAGGCTGGAGGAGATCGTCTCCTTCGCCGTCGCGGAAAACCACCGCTCCATCGCCGTCATGAAACGGCTCGGCATGCGCGCCGATCCAAGCGCCGACTTCGACCATCCCTCCGTGCCGGACAGCCATCTTCATCTGAAGCGACATGTCCTCTACAGGCTGCCGCGCGAAGATTGGCGAGCGCGACAGCGCTGATCAGTGCTTTTCAGAAGATCGCTCGTCGCCAGCCTGTGGCGGACCGGCTGCGACCCGATCAAGAATTCTTGCAAAATCCTCACCGGATGCGTCACCAGCCCGTTGGCGCAGGAAATCAGCTGCGGTTTCCATGGCCCCAACTTTTTGTGCCACCGCCGAGGCAATCCACTGATTGAGCGAAACTCCATCCGCCTTTGCCAGCCGCGCCGCTGCTTCCTTGACCGAGAGTGGCAGCTTCAATGGATAAGTTGCCTTGCTCATGTTCGAAATCCTTCCAACAGCTCAGCCGGGCTGACGACCGGCACGTCGAAGCGACTGGACGCGACGGCAAAATCTCGGCGATTGTGCGTGACCAACGCGTCTGCCCTGCCATTGACGGCGGCCTCGAGTACCATTTCGTCCTTCGGATCAGCTAGTTGCGGACGCCAGAGGAAGTGCGGCTCTACAGGCTCCGCCAACGCAGCAAAACCAGCCAGCAGACGATCCAACTCCATTGCGGACAGCCCATGGACAGTGGTCTGCTCAGGCCGCGTCAGCACTGCTTCATACTCAAGAAACAGCGCTGTTGTCACCAGGGGACGAAGTTGCCTGTCGGCGATCATCCTCAGGACTGCGAACGAAGCACCATTCCTGCTTCGCAAGCCTGCCGTCAGAACGTTTGTATCCAGCACTATTCGCTTCACAAGCCTAAATAGTACATCCCATGGGATGTTTCAATGAGCCTGTGGGTCGCTGGACTCAATCCATCCGGATCGTCACGAAGCGCAGCTCGCCGGTTTTCGAGGCCAGCATCAGCAGAGCGTTCTTGCGACCCTGCTCCTTCAGCGCGCCGATCCGGTCCATGACGTCCTTCGGCGTTCCCACCGATTCCTGCGCGATCTCAGTGATCACCTCGCCGGGCTGGATGCCACGCTCGGCGGCGGCCGAATCCTTGGCAACGTCGGTGATCACCACGCCCGACACGTCGGCCGCGATGCCGAATTTCTGCCGCGTCTGATCGTTGAGCTCGCCGACGGTCATGCCGAGCACCGCAGCCGTGGACACCGGAGCCGCCTTGTCGCCCTTGTCCTGGTCGGTTTTGCCGTTCTCACCGCTGGCCAGCTTCTCGCCGTCCTCGAGCCGGCCAAGCGTAACCTTCACCGTCTGCTCAACGCCCTTGCGCACGATGACGACGTCGACCGCTTTGCCGACCGGGCTTTCGGCGACGACGCGCGGCAGGTCGCGCATCTCGTGGATGTCCTTGCCATCGAATTTGATGATGACGTCGCCGGCCTGAACCGAACCGTTGTCGACCGGTCCGCCCTTGATGACGCCGGCCACCAGCGCGCCCTTGGCGGTCGCCATGCCGAGGCTTTCGGCGATGTCGTCGGTCACCGGCTGGATGCGCACGCCAAGCCAGCCGCGCCGCGTCTCGCCATACTGGCGAAGCTGGTCGACGACGCCCGCCGCAAGCTGCGAGGGAATGGAGAAGCCGATGCCGATCGAGCCGCCGGACGGCGAGATGATCGCCGTGTTGATGCCGATGACCTCGCCCTCGGCATTGAACAGAGGACCGCCGGAATTGCCGCGATTGATGGCGGCGTCCGTCTGGATGAAGTCGTCATAGGGGCCGGAATTGATGTCGCGGTTGCGCGCCGAGACGATGCCGACAGTGACGGTTCCGCCGAGGCCGAACGGATTGCCGATCGCCATCACCCAGTCGCCGACACGCATCTTGGTGGAATCGCCGAATTTCACGGCCGTCAATTTGTGGCCCTTCGGATCGACCTTCAGCACCGCGACATCGGTTTTGGTGTCAGTGCCGACCAGTGTCGCCTTCAGCGTCACACCGTCGGAGAAATTCACCTCGATGTCGTCGGCATCGGCGATGACATGATTGTTGGTCACCACGATGCCCTGCTCGGCGTCGACGACGAAGCCGGAGCCCAGCGACTGCACCTTCTGCCCACCGCCGCCCTTGTCGCCGCCGCGGTTCTTGAAGAAGTCGTCGAAAAAGTCCTGGAAGGGCGAGCCTTCGGGAAGCTGCGGCATCGGCACCGCGCCTGGCCCTTCAGTGCCTTTCACGGTTTGCGAGGTCGAGATGTTGACCACCGCGCCGAGCAGACGCTCGGCGAGATCCGCGACCGAGGGAGGTCCGTCGGAAGCGATCGTTGGCGTGACGAAAGACGGGACGGCAATCATGCCGACGACGAATGCGGTGGCGCCGGCGAAAAGCGTGCGCCGTGCCGCGCGCAACAGGGTGTCGGATATCATCGTGGCCTCCCGGTGTTTCTAGAAAGGGAAAAGGCTTCCGCTAAAGGCGCCCGTCCAATTTCATGTTGGCAAGAAATAAGGCACGTTTGCGGCTATAGCTATCGGCGAAGGATAAATCGTCAATCGCTTCGGCACCAAGGAATTTCATCAGCCGCGGACCAGCCAAACGATGCCGACGCCGATTGCGATTGCGACCAATCCGCCGATTCGCAACACATTTTCCGGCATCGACAGCACTTCCGTAGCCAGTTTCCGGGCCAAAGCCGGAAACCCGCCATAGACCAGGCCTTCGATGACCAGAACCAGGCCGATTGCCGCCAGGAAATCCTGCACCGCCGCTACTGGGCGGTGCTGGGTTGCGTCGCAGGCGCGGCAGGTGCCGTCGCAGGCGCGGCCGGTTGTCCAGGCACGGGCTTGCTTTCCGGATCGCGGAAATAACGGAAGAACTCGGACTCGGGCGACAGCACCATGGTCGTTCCGGTGTTGTCCAGCGCGGTGCCATAGGCATTCATCGAACGATAGAAATCGAAGAAAGCCGGATCTCGCTTGTACGCGTCTGCAAAGGTGGCGCTGCGCTGTGCGTCGCCTTCACCGCGCAGGATTTCCGATTCCTTCTGCGCCTCGGCGATGATCTCGACGACCTCGCGGTCGGCCCTGGCCCTGATGCGCTGCGCTGCCTCGTTGCCGCGCGCCCTCAGTCGCTCGGCTTCCGCCAGACGTTCGGCCTTCATGCGGTCATAGGTCTGCTGCGAGACTTCCGCGGTCAGATCCGTCCGGCGGATGCGCACGTCCTCGATGTCGAGGCCGAGCGATGTCGCGTCCGGGCGGAGTTGGTCACGCACCTCGCGCATCATGACGGCGCGCTCCTCTGAGAGCGCCGCCTCGAAGTCGCGCAGGCCGTAGACGCGGCGCAGCGCTGCATCGAGACGCGTCTTCAGGCGAGCCTCGGCGAGCTCCACCTGCCCCGACACCGCCGCGCGGAAGGTGCGCGGATCCGAGATGCGGTAGGCGATGAAGGCGTCTACCTCGTAGAACTTGCCGCCCGAAACCTGGACGCGGATGTTGTCGAGATCGAACCGCATCACTCTCTTCTCGATCATCTGGACGCTGTCGGCGTCGAAGAAAGCGAACGGCGCCTTGAAGTAGATGCCGGGCTCGCTCTTGACGTCGATGATCTCGCCGAACCTGAGCACGATCGCCTGCTGGCCGGCATTGACCACGAAGACGGCCGAGTAGAGCAGGAACAGAAGGACCGCCGCGATGACGGCGATGACTGGAAGACGGTTGGCCATCATTGGTTGCCTCCCAGCACCGGCGCCGGCGGCGCTTTCGGCTGCAGTGCCGGCAGCGGCAGATAGGGAAGCACACCTTGCCCGTTGCCCTGCTCGACGACGACCTTGTTCGAGTCCTTCAGGACCCTCTCCATCGTTTCCAGATAAAGCCGCTTGCGCGTCACGTCGGGCGCCTTGGCGTATTCGTTGTAGACGGAGATGAAGCGCTGGGCTTCACCTTCCGCTTCCTGCACGACGCGGTTCTTGTAGGCGGCGGCGTCCTCGCGGACCTGGGCCGCCTCGCCGCGCGCCTGGCCGAGCTTCTGGTTGGAATACTGATTGGCCTGCTCGACGAACTTGTCTTCGTCCTGCTCGGCGCGCTGCACCTCGTCGAAGGCATCGGCCACTTCGCGCGGGGGTGCGGCGTCCTCGATCGAGATCGCATTGACCTGCAGGCCGGCCTTGTAGCCGTCCAGCGTCGTCTGGATGATCTCGCGCACCGAGGCGGCGATGCCCTGGCGGTCGTCGCGGAAGATATCCTGCGCCGGCCGGCGGCCGACAGCCTCGCGCATGGCGCTTTCGGCCACTTGCGTCAGCATGCCGTCGGGATCCGAGACATCGAAGAGGTAGGCTCTGGGGTCGGAAACCTGATAGGCGACCGAGAACTGCACGTTGACGATGTTCTGGTCGCCGGAGAGCATCAGCCCGGAGCCGCTGGCCGATCCGCCACCAATGCTGACGAGCTGCTCGGATATCTTGGCCGTCTCGACCGTTTCGATCGGCCACCAGTGGAAATGCAGGCCTGGCTGCGAAAGCTCAGCCTTAGGTTTGCCGAAGCGCAATTCGACGGCAACCTCGTCAGGCTGCACGGTATAGATTGCCTTGAAGGCCCAAAGCACGACGAGCGCGAGCGCGATCAGCCCGAAGACGGCCGGGCTGGCGCCGCCGCCTCCCGGAAGCGCGCGCCGCAGTCTGTCCTGGCCGCGGCGAATGATGTCCTCGAGGTCAGGAGGGGAACCCTGTGGTCCGCTTGGCCCTTTGGGCCCCTGCCCCCAGGGTCCCTGATTGCCGCCGCCGCCCCAAGGGCCGCCGCCACCGCTCTTGTCGTTCCAGGGCATGAATGTCCTTTCGCTTCGGTTCCCTCAGGCCTTGCGGCGTGATCCTAGCGCATGACACCGAAAACCGGAATCGGTTTTCGGAAAGGAATCATGCGCCAAATCAAAGTTTTACAGCGGCCTCTTGCGCATCCGGTTGGACGCCCGGCGCTGTACTGTCGTTCTTCTATAGGGACGCCTTGACGCGCTTTCAACGCGGTCTGCCGCTCGCGCCGTCCGATTTGGGCCGGCAGCGACCCTTTGTCGTCGTCAATGACCGTCGCCGCGGCGCTCGTAGACCGTGTAGCGCGTCGCATGGCTGTCCTTCTCGCCTGCCGGAAAATCCTCGGAACGGACGATCCGCCAGATGGCCGGGTCGATCGGCGGGAAATGGGCGTCGCCATCGAGCTTGGCAAGCACATGGGTAACATGCAGGCGGTCGGCAAGCGGCAAGGCCTGGGAATAGATTTCGCCGCCGCCGACCACGCAGATCTCCTCGGCGCCTGCCATGCAGCGGCCGCGCACCTTGGCCAGCGTGATCGCCTCGTCGAGCGAATGCGCGACTTCGATACCGTCGGCGCGCCAGCCCTTGTCTCGTGTCACCACGATGTTGAGCCTTCCGGGCAGCGGCCGGCCGATACCTTCATAGGTCTTGCGGCCCATGATGATCGGCTTGCCCATCGTATCGGCCTTGAAACGCTTGAGATCGCTGGAAAGCCGCCACGGCAGCCCGCCTTCGCGCCCGATCACCCCGCTCTCGGCAATGGCGACATAGATCGCGATGTCCATCAGCCGCCATTCCCGCCATTGTCCGACGGCTCGAGCAGCAGGATGTCGATGTCGTGCTCGGGGTAAAAATCCTTGGCCGTCATCTCGAACGTGGTTGGGCCGATCTTGCGGACGTTGTCGCCGCAGAACGAAACCAGGTTCTTGGCGCTGCCCTTGTCGATGGTGAGCTTGAAATTGCCGATACTGCCGGACGCCCAGTTGCCGCCCGTGGTCAGGATGTAAGCGATACGGCTTTCGAAATATTTCGGATAGCCGTCGGGATTTTCCTTCGCCGCCTTGCGCACCGCGTTCTCGAACGTTCCGTCCATGCAGTACCGGGTCTTGTAGGCGTCATACTGCCCCTGGAACTTGCCGTCATAGTAGAAGCTGACCGAGGACGTGCCGCCGACGCTCGGCTTGTAGCGGTGCGAGACATGGACTTCCTTGTTGGCCGGGAAGGTCGAACGCCACCAATAGGTCGAGCGCAACTGCCAGAACGGCGCATAGGCGGTTTGCATGCCCGAACCGTCATCGGCGGTATCCTCGATGATGATGCCGCGGTTTTCCCAATCCTCGGCGACGTCCTTGGGGAGCTTCGCCAACGCCGCCTTGGCGGCGTCGCCGAATGGATAAAGCGGCACGTTCTGCGCCTTGAGATCGGCGGTGATGTCGATGCCCAGCGCAAACGCCCTTTGCTCGAGTTGCGGCTTCGCGTCGACGCCGTCGATCGTCACCTCGAAGCCGAGGAAATTGTCGCTCTGCGCGTCCGGAATGGCCGGCATCTCGTTCGGATCGCCCTCGATGTCGGGCATTGGGAACGCAACGATGGCGCTGACGTCCTTGTCGGTGTTGTTGCGGAAGACATAGTCGACCGTCACCTTCTCCGGCGAGATGAAAAGGTCCTCGCTTTCCATGGCGACGGCGTCGCTGCGCGACAGGATCAGCCCGCCTGTGCCGAGCTCGGCGACGGAATCGTTGGCAAAGGCCGGTGCGGCTAAAAACGCCAGCGCTGCGGCGAGGATAGTGCGTAACATGGATCCCCCTCTCGACGGCAATACCGGGACCACCCCGATGCGTGCTTCCATCTAGAGCAATTCCAGGAAAAGTGTGTAGCGGTTTTCCGTCCGGAATTGCGTAAACAGATAGCTAGAGCGGTTTGGCGTTTCTGCCAAACGGCGGACCGCTCTACCCGTTTCCATACGGCGTTTCAAAGCCCTGAGATCACGCATGGCTGCCTGCGCCTGTCTGGACACCGGCCGCCTGATCGGGCAGGAGAACCCGCATGCGCAAGCTTCTCGTCATCGGCATCGGCGCCGGCAATCCCGAACACATGACCATGCAGGCCATCAATAGCCTGAACCGCGCCGACGTGCTGTTCATTCCCGACAAGGGCGCAAGCAAGACCGATCTGGCGGAACTGCGCCGGCAGATCTGCGACCGCTTCGTCACCAATCCGAAGTCGCGCCGCGTCGAGTTCGACGTGCCGGTCCGGGCCGAGCCGACATCATCCTATCGCGTGACCGTCGACGACTGGCATGAGGCTATCGCCGAGATCTATGAGAGGCTGATCAGCGACGAGCTGGGTGAAAACGGCTGCGGCGCCTTCCTGATCTGGGGCGACCCCTCGCTTTATGACAGCGCGCTGCGCATCCTGGAGCGCGTGCGCCTCAGGGCCAATGTCGGTTTCGAGCTCGAGGTCGTTCCGGGCATCACCGCGATCCAGGCGCTGGCCGCCGCTCACGCGACCGCGCTCAACCGTATCGGTGACTCGATCCTGATCACCACCGGACGCCGGCTGACCGAAGAAGGGCTGCCGGCAAACGCTGCAACGACGGTTGTCATGCTCGACGGCAAATGCGCCTTCAACACGTTGGCCGATCAGGATGTCTTCATCCAGTGGGGCGCCTATCTCGGCACGCCGGACGAGATCATCGTCTCCGGCAGGCTCGGCGATGTCGGCGCCGAGATCGAAAGGATGCGTGAGGAAGCCCGGGAAAAAAAGGGCTGGATCATGGACACTTATCTGCTGAGGAAGTCAGGGGAGTAAGGCAGTATGGCAATAGGGAGTCGTCGATTGCCTTTGCGTTGAGCAACTCCAGAACATCATATCCTCCCCTACTCCCCTACTCCCCTACTCCCCTACCCGGCATCGATCTCCGCCTGCAAAGCCTGCATATGCACCGCGGCGGCGGAAGTGGCCGCGCGTTCTATGGCCCTGAAGCGGCTGACGACGGCGAGGCCCACGGCGGTCAATTGCGCGCCGCCGCCCTTCCTGCCGCCGGTCTGCGCGGCAACCAGGGGCTTGCCGAACACCCGGTTCATGTCCTCGACCAGATCCCAGGCGTGCTTGTAGGACATCTCCATGCCGCGCGCCGCGGCCGAGATCGAGCCGAAGGCGGCGATCTGCTCGAGAAGCTCGATCTTGCCCGGACCAATTCGTCCGTCGGGATCGAGGTTTATCCGCAGGCTCAGCGATGGCATTCCTTGTCCTTTGCGGTCACGTCCAGATTACCCCCTTTGCAGGCAAATCGCTATTCCAATGCAACATAGCGCCATGCTCTTCCGTCATCCGTCGGCCTCGACCGGCAGCCCGGGGCCAGTCGTCGTACCGTCGAAGCTCACGGTCTTGATCACCGCGAAGACCTTGCGGCCAAGCGCAAGGCGTAAGGTTTGTTTCGACTGCTCGGTGATGCTCGCCAGCACGATTGCGCCATTGCAGTCGATGGCGATCTCCACCGTAGGCCCGACGCCTGGCCTGACCGCGGCGATCGTCCCCGCCAGTATGTTGAGCGCGCTGAGGCCCGCCGGTTGCTCGGTCGCGATCATGACGTCTCGGGCCCGGATGCGCAGCCGCACCAGAGCTCCAGCTGCCAGTGGGAGGTGTGGCACGCGGATCTCGCCGGCCGGCGAGCCAAGCACCGTCATGCCGAAAGCCTCGTCGTGGCGCAGCACGCTGGTGTCGAGCACCGCGCCGCCCTCGCCGCGCTCCTCGGCCGGCAAAAGGTCTAGCCGCTGCATGATCGCTTCTGTCGGGCCGAAGGCCGCGACCTTGCCTTGCGAAAGCACCACCACGTCGCTCGCCAGCCGCGCCACCTCGGCAATGGAATGACTGACATAGGCGATCGGGATCTTCGTCTCGTCGCGCAGCCGCTCGATATAGGGCAGGATCTCGGCCTTGCGCGCCTCGTCCAGCGAGGCGAGCGGCTCGTCCATCAAGAGGAGTCTTGGACTGGCAAGCAGAGCCCGGCCGATCGCCACCCGCTGCTTTTCGCCGCCGGATAGTTTCGCCGGCCGCCGGTCGAGCAGAGGACCGATGCCGAGCAGATCGACCACCGCATCCACATTGGCGTAGCGCTCGGCAGGCGGCGTGAACCAGCGGCCATAACGCAGATTGCCGGCGACGCTCATATGCGGGAACAGGCGCGCGTCCTGGAACACCATTCCGATCCGCCGCTTGTGCATCGGCACGAAGATGCCGGCGGCGGTGTCCACCAGCACGCGGCCTTCGACCGCGATGCGCCCCTTCTGCGGCCTGATCAGTCCGGCAATCAGGTTGATCAGCGTCGTCTTGCCCGACCCCGAAGGCCCGAACAGCGCCGTCAGCCGGCCGGCGCTTTCGAAATCCGCTTCGATGGAGAAATCGCCGAGGCGATGATTGATGTCGACGAACAGCGTCATTCGATGTCCATCCGCCGGCCGACCCGCCGCGCAAGGACCTCGGAAGCCACTAGCGCCACCATCGAGATGACGACCGAGATCAGCGTCAGCCGCAGTGCCCCGGCGTCGCCGCCCGGCACCTGCGTGAAAGTGTAGATCGCCGAGGGCAGCGTCTGCGTCTCGTTGGGGATGTTGGAGACGAAGGTGATCGTCGCGCCGAACTCGCCCATCGCCTTGGCGAAGGAAAGGATCGCGCCGGCAATCAGCCCGGGCAGGATCAGCGGCAGCGTGATGGTGGCGAACACCCAGATCGGATTGGCGCCGAGCGTGCCGGCGGCCGCCTCCATCTTGCGGTCGACCGCCTCGATCGACAGCCGAATCGCCCGCACCATCAGCGGAAAGCCCATGACGCCGCAGGCGAGTGCCGCGCCTGTCCAGCGGAACGAAAAGACGATGCCGAAATGTTCGGCGAGAAAGGCGCCGGCCGGCCCGCGCCGGCCGAAGGTGAGCAGGAGCAGATAGCCGGTCACCACCGGCGGCAGGATCAGCGGCAGATGCACCAGCCCGTTGAGCAGGGTCTTGCCCCAGAACCGCCCCCTAGCCAGCAGGAGCGCGATCAATATGCCGGGTGGCAGGCTGGCGAACATCGCCACAGTTGCCACCTTGACCGACAGCCGGACCGCATTCCATTCGTCGGGAGTGAGGTCCAGCAGCCAATTCATATGCGGTGTAAGGTCTTTCTCAGTTGCTCGGCGCGAGCACCGTAAAACCCTGTTCCCTGAAGAGCGCCGCGGCCTTAGCCGACTCGACGCATTTCAGGAAGGCAGCCGTATCCTTGTCCTTCGAATCCGCCGTCTGGGCAATCGGGTAGATGATGGGCGGGTGCGAATCCTCGGGGAAGATTCCGACGACCTTCACGCCCTTCTCGGCATGTGCGTCGGTGGCATAGACGATGCCGAGCGGGGCTTCGCCCGTCGACACCAGCTTCAGCGCGGCGCGCACATTCTCGGCCTGCGCGACCTTGCCTTCGACCGAGGACCAGACGCCCAGGGATTCCAACGCCGCCTTGCCGTATTTGCCGGCCGGAACGGCCTTGACGTCGCCCATCGCGAGCCTGCCGTCGCCGATGAGCTTGGCGAGGTCGAAGCCCTTTTCGACCTTGGCCTCGACCGTGGAATCCTTCGGCGCCACCAGCACGATCTGGTTGCCGAGCAGCTTCACCTCGGTGTCCGGTTTGGTCAGCTTCTTGTCGGAGAGATACTTCATCCAGTCGAGGTCGGCCGAGACGAAAATGTCGGCCGGCGCGCCGCCTTCGATCTGCTTGGCAAGTGCCGAGCTTGCCGCATAGGAAATGGTCGCCGCTTCGCCGACTTCGGGCTCGCAGGCCTTGTTGACCGCATCGAGCGCGTCCTTGAGGCTGGCGGCGGCGAACACGATCACCTTGTCGTCGGCATGGGCCGCCGGCACGGCCGCCATCAACAGCGCCGTCAGACCGCCAACCGCGATCGCCTTCAACCCAAATCCCATGCCCGTCATGAAACCTCTCCCTGCTTTGCAATCCGTTCGGCCGAATGCCTTTGATCGATATATCCGGGTGAACATAACAAGGGAAGGCTTTTTACCTACAGCGCCGTTGTACGGCGAGGTCATCCCGGCCTACGATGAAGTCAGCTCTATACAGCGAAGACCAAGGAGAGGCAGATGAAGATCAGCGCCCGCAACATCCTGAAGGGCAAGGTCACCGAGATCACCAAGGGAGCGACCACCTCGCATGTCAGGATCGATATCGGCGGCGTCCTCGTCACCGCTTCGATCACCAACGAAGCGGTTGCCGATCTGCAGCTCGAGAAAGGCAAGCAGGCCTATGCGGTGATCAAGGCCTCCGACGTCATGGTCGGGATCGACTGAATGGGTTGGGCTCAGGAAGTCCCGGGCCTAGCACCTGAGGTGTGTTGAGATTCAGGTCAGGCCGAGCCGAAAATGGTGGTTTCCGAGAACCGGAGCGGAGCGTACTCAAAGTACGTGAGCACCGGAAGCGCAGGAAGCCGCCATTTTCGGCTCGGCCTGACCTGAATCTCAACACACCTCAAACTGCTATCGGCGCCTTGATGCTCGCATCCGCGAAATAATTCTCGAGGCGGAAATCCTCGAAGCGGAAGGCGAAAAGATCCTTCACCTCCGGGTTGATCCACATCGTCGGCAGCGGCTTCGGCGTGCGCCGCATCTGCTCGCGCGCCTGCTCGAAATGGTTCGAGTAAAGATGCGCATCGCCGAGCGTGTGCACGAAGTCGCCCGGCTTCAGCCCGGTGACCTGCGCCACCATCATGGTCAGCAGGGCATAGGACGCGATGTTGAACGGCACGCCCAGGAAGATGTCGGCCGAGCGCTGGTAAAGCTGGCAGGAAAGCCGACCTTCCGAGACATAGAACTGGAACAGGCAGTGGCAAGGCGGCAGCGCCATCGCCTCCACTTCGGCCGGGTTCCAGGCCGAGACGATCAGCCGGCGCGAATTGGGATTCTTGCGTATTTCCTTGAGAAGTCCGGCGATCTGGTCGATCTCGCCGCCATGCCCGTCCGGCCATGAGCGCCACTGCTTGCCATAGACGGGGCCGAGATCGCCGTTCTCGTCCGCCCATTCGTCCCAGATGGTGACGCCGTTGTTGTTGAGATATTTGATGTTGGTGTCGCCGGCCAGGAACCACAGCAGCTCGTGGATGATCGACTTCAGGTGCAGCTTCTTGGTGGTGGTGACCGGGAAGCCGCGCGAAAGGTCGAAGCGCATCTGATAGCCGAACACCGAGCGCGTGCCGGTACCGGTGCGGTCGCCACGGTCGGCGCCGTTTTCCAGCACATGCTTCAAAAGGTCGAGATATTGGCGCATCGGCTTCGCCTCGATTCGGGTGACAGGCGATCATAACCGACTGGCCGTCGGTCGAACACCGTAAAGCCTGCTACAAGTGGATTCGTGCGCCAGAGGCCGGCACCGGCACGACTCGTGCCGATCCGCCTGCGGAGAATCTTCAGAGAGAACCCAGTTTGCCCAGATCCTTGGCAACCAGGTAATAGAAGGTCACGCGGCTCTTGGTGTTGTCTGCGGCCATCGCCTTGCAGGTCTTCTCGATCGAGGCGTCGGCCTTCTTGGCGTCGGCGACGCCGAGCTTCTTGCCGACCCAATTCTCCCGGACGCGCTCGAGCTCCTTCGGGTCCGTGCAGGACACCAGCGAAGAATCGCGGTTCCTGAGCGCGATGCCCAGATGCTTGACGATCTTCTCGACCGCGTCGGCGCTGGCGCCGGCATCGTATTTCTTCACATCCGCAAGATAGTCGGCCATCGAACTTCCCCTCGTCGGCGCCACGGATCCGATCGATGAGGCATGTGGCGCGCCGCGCAACCTGTGCGCTAGGTCAGAGATTCCTCATCGCCGGCGGAGCTTCGATTGTGTAGGGGCGCAAGTCAACCCTCGGCTGTCGAGTTTGGCGCCGGGGACAAGTGCCGGTTTGGTCTTTCATTTTCCGCCATCGATCCCTATATTCGCTTCGTCGGCTTGACCGACTATGGCGATAAACAGGCGATGAAATAAGCCGTTCGGACCCGGGGGCGGTACCCGGCGCCTCCACCAAAAACCGCTCTGGATGACGGAGCGGCTTTTGCTGGGGGCGAAATAGGATCGACGAAGGTGTAAAGATCGTACTTTCGCCCGGCATTGTACCACCGTCATCGGGCTGAACTTATAGTTGCCAACGACAACTATGCGGAAGCTCGTCTCGCTGCTTAATGCAGTGCGAACGCTTCAAATCAAGCCCTAGGGGTTCGCACTTCTAGGCGGGGTTCGGAGGTACCTGGCAACAGAAACCTCCACCTTCTCCCCTCTTTCCCTGCAAATCAATTGAACGCCAAGGCTCGCCCGGCGCGCACGCGTCGTCCTGCCCGCCGTTCCTCAATCCATGGAAAAATCATGCAGAACGATTCCGATCGATTCTTCGTGCTGACCGGCGGTCCCGGTTCCGGCAAAACCACGCTCATCGAGGCACTGAAGACGGCTGGCTTCGCGACGGCGCCCGAGGCGGGGCGCGGCATCATCCGCGACCAGGTGGCGATCGGCGGCCCTGCCCTTCCCTGGCAGGACCGGGCGCTCTTTGCCGAGCTGATGCTGTCCTGGGAGCTGCGCTCCTGGCATGCGGCGCATGCCGAGCCCGGTCCGGTCTTCTTCGACCGCGGCGTGCCGGACACGATCGGCTATCTCAGGCTTTGCGGCTCGCCGGTGCCCGATCACGTCAAACGTGCGGCAACGGCATTCCGCTACGCGCATCGCGTCTTCATCGCGCCGCCATGGCCGGAAATCTTCACCCAGGACGAAGAGCGGAAACAGACACTCGACGAGGCCGAGCGCACCTTTCAATCGGTAGCGGGCGTCTATGCCGAACTTGGCTACGAGCTGGTGCCCTTGCCGCTCGCGACGGTGGAGGAGCGGGTGCGCTTCGTCCTCGATGCGGTCGGCCTGCCTGGGACCTGAAAAAAGCCGGGCAAGCCCGGCCTTTTTCGATCTTTTGTCGAGTCTCTTATTCGGCAGGCGCTTCCGCCGCTTCCCGCGCCCTGCCGAGTGTGACCTTCGCCAGCGTGAAGGAAATCACCGCGCAGAGCGTGATGCCGGCGACCATCGGCAACGGCGTGCCGTCGAAGAAGAGACCCGCCACACCCATCGCCAGCGCGCCGATGGCGAAGTGCAGCGTGCCCATCAGGGCCGAGGCCGTGCCGGCGATCTCGCCATGCTCTTCCATAGCCAGCACCGAGGTGGTCGGGATGACCAGCCCGAGGAAGCCGTAGCCGACGAAGAGCAGCGCCGCCATCACGTCGAGCCGGTCGACGCCAGACGCCATGATCGCGAACAGCGCCACCATCACCGTGGCGTAGCCGGTCACCGCCACCCAGACGACACGCTTCAAGCCGAAGCGGTCGGCCAGCATCCCGGTCAGCTGCGACATGCCGATGAAGGCGACCGCATTGATCGAGAAGAACACGCTGTAGACCGACGGCGACAGACCGTAATGGTTGATCAGGATGAAGGACGAGCTCGACAGATAGACGAAGAAGCTCGCGATGCCGAAGCCGGCGATCGCCGTCAGGCCGAGGAAGTTGCGATCACCCATCAGGTAGCGGTAGCCCGCCAGCGCCGTGCCGAAGGACGAGTTGGCGCGCTCGTCGACCGACCGCGTCTCCTTGAGCGCGGTGGCGAGCAGGACGGTGGCAAGTGCCGCGGCGCCCGTCACGGTCCAGAACACGGCGCGCCAGCCGAAGCTTTCGATGATCTGGCTCCCGGTCAGCGGCGCCAGAATCGGCGACACCGAGAACACCAGCATCAAGAGCGACATCAGCTTGGCCGCCTCGTTGCCGGTGTGCAGGTCGCGCACGATCGCGCGCGGCACCGCCATGCCGGCGCTGGCGCCGAGCCCTTGCAGGAAGCGGAAGGCGATAAGCCATTCGATGTTGGGCGCCATCGCCGAGCCGACGCCGCCGACCATGAACAGCGCGAGGCCGGCATAGAGCGGCAGCTTGCGCCCGATCATGTCGGAGATCGGTCCGACCACGATCTGGCCGAAACCCATCGACAGGAAGAAGATCAAGAGGCTCATCTGCACGGCGGCGGTGCCGGCATTGAGATCCTCACCGATCGAGGGCAGCGCGGGAAGATACATATCGATGGCGAAGGGGCCGATTGCAGACAACAAGCCGAGCACGACCGCAATGCGGAGGAATTTGGGACTCATGATAGGGCTTCTTTCGGATCTGGTTGCCGCCGTGGTCCGGCGTCTACCCAAGGACGTTCCATCCCGGGGAAATCCGACATCCGAGAGCAAACTTGTTCGTCTTTATCAGAGCGAATTCATCCGTCTGCCGGAGAGCGGCTTCCCTTTATCGTGTCCACAAATTTAGACAGGCTTGTCCAATTCGTCAATCACCGCTATATAGATTTTCATGAAGCCCGGCGTTTCTCCTGACACTTTCCCGCCACGCAGCCATGAGGCCAAGCGCATATCGGTGGTGGACGCTGCCGCTTCGGTTTTCTGCCGGCAAGGCTATGCCGGCGCCAATATCGACCTGATCGCGGCCGAGGCCGGCGTTTCGCGCCAGACGGTCTACAATCACCATGGCGACAAGGAAAAGCTCTTCATGGCCGTCGTGCGCGACCTGACCGAGCGCTGCAATGCCGGCATCTTCGCGACCATAGCCACCTTCCCCGACCAGCCCACCGATCTCGAATCCGATCTGGTCGCTTTCGCCGTGCGCATGAACCACAACTGCATCTGCAATCGCGACGGCCGCTTCCTGCGCAAGCTGATCCAGGCCGAAGGCGAGCGTTATCCGGAGCTTTTCGCCGAGTGGCGCGAACAGGGACCGGGCCGCACCTGGTCGGCGCTTGCCGCCCGCTTCGCGCGGCTTGCCTATGCCGGACACATGTCGATCGACGATCCGGACGTGGCGGCGCGCCAGTTCCTCGCTCTGGTCAACGCCGAACTGCAGATAACTTTCATGCTCGGCGGCATGCCGACAGAGGAAGAGGTATTGCGCTCCGCCACCAACGGCGTGCGGACCTTCCTCAGCGCCTTCGGCCGGCGGAAACCAGCGTCCGTCAGGCAGGCGGCCCTCGCCCACGCCTGAGCGATCAAATCACAGCCATCCCCTCTTGGCCTCGGCGTTAGGCACCTATATGCGGTTTACGCCGCGCCCAAGCTTGATTACAGCTATGCGGACGATTCAACGGAACCCGACCGTCAAATGGCCGACGACCACATCCGCTACGACATTCTGGCCCAGGAGGCATTGCGCGGTGTCATGCGCAAGGTCCTGGCCGAAGTCGCGCGCACCGGCCTTCCCGGCAATCATCATTTCTTCATCACCTTCCTCACCGGCGCGCCCGGCGTGCGCATTTCCTCACGGCTGCGCGAGCGCTATCCGGAACAGATGACCATCGTCATCCAATTCCAGTATTGGGATCTGAAGGTGACTGACACCGGTTTCGAGGTTGGACTCTCCTTCTCCGACGTGCCTGAAAAGCTCGAGATCCCCTTCTCCGCCGTACGCGGTTTCTACGATCCTTCGGTGAATTTCGAGCTCGAATTCGACGTCAAGGCCGAGGGTATTGCGGAAGACGACGCTGCCACGCCGGCCGCGGAGCCGATCGCGGTCGTGACCGAAAAGAAAACGGAATCGAAGAAGAAGGCCGCCGAGACCGAAAAGAAGCCTGCCGTGGCTGATACCGGCGGCAAAAGCGCCGACGTGGTTTCGCTCGACGCCTTCCGCAAGAAGTGACCGGGGACATGGGCGAGGTCGTCAATCTCCGCCAGGCCCGCAAGCAGAAAGCGCGCAGCGAGAAGGAACGCCTGGCCGACGAGAACCGCGCATTGCACGGTCGAACCAAGGCCGACCGCGAGCGCGACCGGCTGACGTCCGACCGGGCGGAAAGATTCCTGGACGGCCATCGCCGCGAAAAGTCCGGCGATCCGGACGGACGCTGAGCGCCTCCGATGGCCGCGGTCGAAAAGCGCTCGGTGACGATCCGCGGCCACCGCACCAGCTTTTCCCTGGAACAGCCTTTCTACGATGATCTCGTCACGATCGCGGCGCAACGCTCGATCTCGCTCGCGGCCCTCGTCGCCGAGATCGACGAAACGCGAACGCGCGACGCCAACCTTTCCTCCGCGCTGAGGCTCTATGTGCTGGCCTGGGCGAAGCGCGGCGGCAAGTCGCCTTGAAAGGCCTCACGCCGCGATATTGCCGATGCTTTGCTGTGCCCTGCGCTTGGCGGCAGAGCCGTCCGGTTGTCGGGCGGCGACATATCGCAACACGATATAATTCTTCAAGACTGTTTTCGACCGCAGTGCGCGTCATTTTGATCGCGTCAGGCCGCCCTGACTTTCGTGGGAGGAGCTGAGCTTTCGCAGGAAAGGCCTACAAGTCGAGGAATGACGCATCCGCAAAAACCGCGCCCCGCCATCAGCCAGGCCGACTACCAGCGGCTTTCCGAATTCCGCTACCTGATCCGCCGTTTCCTGGAATTCAGCCAGTTGCAAGCGAATGAGGCAGGCCTGACGCCGCGCCAGCACCAGGCGCTGCTGGCGATCAAGGGCTATCCCGGCGGCGGACCCGTGGCGGTCGGCGATCTGGCGGAGCGGCTGCGCATCCGCCATCACAGCGCCGTCGAACTGGTAAACCGCCTGAGTGAGGCGGGATTGGTCACAAGGGATCAGGACAAGGCCGACCACCGCCGCGTGCTCCTGCATCTCACCCCTCTTGCCGACGATCGCCTAGCCGAATTGTCGGCTGCCCATCTCGACGAACTTTCGCGGATCGAGCCCATGCTCAAGCGCCTGCTCTTTCGTCAGGAGCCGTCCTGAACGACGAACGTGGCCGGATGCCAGACCTGCGGCTTCCTGGTGGATGAGCCTTAACCGCCGTCCAGCGATTTCAGCAGATTCTCGATGGTGAAGGGGTTGGCCTTGGGCTTCGCCGGCAATGGAGGGGAATTCTCGTTGACGCCGGGAAGCGACCGATCGACCTTCGGCGCCTGCTCAGCCGCCTTGCGCTCGGCTTCCAGTCTCGCCTGCTCGGCCTTCTTGCGATCAGCTTCCTGCTTTGCCTGCTCCGCTTTCTTGCGGTCGGCCTCAGCCTGCGCCTTTGCCGCTTCATCGGCCGCCTCTTGTTCGGCCCGGGCCTTCGCGTCGGCTTCGGCCTGAGCCTTTGCCGCTTCATCGGCCGCCTCTTGCTCGGCCCTGGCTTTCGCATCGGCTTCCGCTTTTGCCCTTGCTTCTTCTTCCGCCTTGGCTTTCGCCTCATCTTCCGCTTTGGCTCGTGCCGCCGCCTCCGCTTCGGCTTTCGCCCTCGCCTCGGCCTCGGCTTTCTGCCGCGCCTCTTCCTCCTGCCGGCGCAATTCCTCGGCCGCCCGGTCGCGCTCGGCCTGCAGCGCAGCGTAATAGCGCACCTCGCGCCGCAGCCTCTGCTTCTCGAGCAATTCCGCCTGCATCGCTTCGACCCGCTGCTGCTCCTTCTCCAGCGCGCGCTGTGTCAGGAACTGCGCCAGTGGCGCGCTGTCGAACTGAAGCGCCGTTGCCCCGAGCGGGCCGGCGAGACTGAAATTCACGGCCGGTTCGGAGCCGACCAGCGCCTCGTCGCCCGGTCGGTAGGTGATCGAGCCGCTGGCAGCCACGCTGCTCGCATCGAGGTTGGCGGTGACGTCCGCCGACAGTGTCGCCGCCGGATTGTCGAGGCTGATCGGCGGCGCCCGCAGCATGCCGTTGGCGACGGTGAAGGCGATATCTGTGTCGCCGGCCGCAAAACTTCCCTGCCCGGCGATCTGTGGCGCGAAGCCGCCGGTCTTGGCGGCATCGATGTCGCGCCCGATCGCATCGGCCTTGGCGATGATGGCGGCAAAGGCGTCGGGATTGATGCCGGCAATGCTCAGTCCTTTCAGCGCCGCGGTGCCGGACCCCGACAAAGCGGCAATCATGGCATCCACGGACTTGCCGCTGGTCGACAGCGCGGCCGAAATGTCGCCGCTGCCGCTGATGCCGGCATCCGGCAGCACTGCGGTAAGATCGCTGCCCGCAAGCTTCAATTGACCCGACAACAAGCCGGTGCCGTCCGTGTTCTTGAGCTCGAACAGGCCGGTCAGCGCGCCGCCGTAGAGTTTGGCCTTGAGGTCCGAGACATGGATGCCTTCCCGGTCGAGCTTCAGCGACAGCGCCGCATCATGCGCCGTGGCAAACGGTCCGGCGGCAAGAGCCGCCGCGTTGAGGTCGAGATCGGCACTGAAAGGCAGCGTCGACTTCTGGCTGAACGGCGCCGTCGGCCAGCCACCGCCTTTCGCGGCAAGGAAGGACTGGTCGCCGAACAGCGACACCGCAAGCGGGTCGAGGTCGAGCTCTTCGAGCGCCAGCGCGCCGGCAATATGCGGCAGCCCGTCCTTGCTGTCGACATTGACGTCGCCGGACACCGCCGCCTTGTTGATGGCGCCGCTCAGCCCGCTCAGCACCAAAAGCCCATTGCCGAAATCGGCGTCGGCGGCGAGCGTTGTCGAAGTGCCGGTTCCCATGCCGGGCAGCCCGACGCCGGTCGTCATCAGCCATGGCTCGATATCGGCGGCGTCGAGGTTGACCTTGCCCTTGGCGGTGGCGCCTTGCTCCGTCTCGGCGACTGTCCCGTCGAAGCTCGCCCTGAAATCGTCGGCCGTCAGGTTGAAGCTGGTCGCCAGCCCGCCGCCCAGCGAGCCTTTCGCCGTGACATCGGTGGTTGCCTGTCCAAGCATGCCGAGCGGCAGCGCCGGCAGGCCGTAAAGCGCGAGCAGCGTGGCGGCATTCTGGTTCCTGGCATTGAAGGTGATCGACACCGGCGCATCGAGAAGCCGGTCCGGCATTCCCCTGCCCGAGAGCGACGCCGAGAAGGCGGAACCGCCGGCCTTGCCCTGCGCCGACAGCGCGAGCCCGGTGGTGCCGTCGCCATTGTCGGCGGCGCTTGTCACCAGGTCGACGCGGGCGTCCTGGAACAGTTCCGGATAGGCGGTCGCGCGGGCGGCCAGACCCTTCAGAACCTGATTGCCCGGATAATGCTGCGCCGCGACGTCGATGAGCGGCTTGAGATCGACGGCCACGACGGATGCGTCGAGCTTGCCCGTCGGGCTTTCCGGAAAGTCCTTGATACGCCCCGTGGCGCTGATCGATGCGCCGGCAAGCCCGCCGATCGAGAGCCGGTCGATCTCGAGCAGGCCTTGGCGCAGCCGCAACGCCGCATCCACAGTGTCGGCCGTCAGTCCGGCGGCGCTGACCGGACCCGCCTTGATCTGGAAATCGAGGTCGCGGTCGGCGAAGCGGTTGGCGCCCTTGTCGCTGACGAAGATCGAGGCGAAGGCCGCCAGCCCGTCGACGTCGAGTTCGCCGCCCGCCAGTTGCATCAGCACAGAGGGCTTTGCGCCGTCGGGCTGGCTGGAATCGATGCGGCCGGAAAATTTGGCCTTGCCAAGGATGAGCTCGAGGTCGCTGAAGGACTGCCGGTTCTCGCTGAGATCGACCTTGGCCTTGAAGCCCGCCGCCGGCAGACGCCGGATTGCCTCGTCGACATCCTTCGACAGCCAGGCGGCGAAACCGGATGGCTGCCCCACGGCAAGCAGCAAGGAGCCGGTGAAGCCGAAATGGTCCTCGACGCTCAGCATGCCGTCGGCCTCGAGCGTTGCCCGGCCCGGCAGCGTCGCGGCAAGCGACTTCACCGACCAGCCGCCCTCGACCGGCTCCGCCGAAAGCCGCACGTCGCGCACCGTCGTGTCGCCTGCCACCACCGCCGGCAGCCTGACTTCGACCCTGCCCGGTATCGTCGGCTTCGGCATGTGCTGAAGCGTCTGCTCGAACGCCGCGATGCGCTGGTCGAGCGTCAGCCCGGTTCCGGCGGACGCGCCCACCGCCTCGTCGAACTGCACCTGCGCGCCGCTGGCCTCGATCGAGAAATGCGGCTTGAGGCCGAGATCGACCGAGGCCTTGCCGTCGGCGGTGTAGGGATCGTCGAGCGGCCCGGTTTCGAAGCGGAATTCGTCGACGTTAAGCTTCTGGTGGTCGAGCGCGAACTTGCCGTTCAGCCGGAAGCCCGGATCGGGCTTGCCGGCGCCGGCCTTGACCGGTTCCGCGCCGCGCGGTTCGACCGAGTTCGCTTCGGCCCTGTCTGCGTTTGCGATCTTGAACTGGCCGGAATAGACGGCCGCGCCCTTGACGATGCCGGCATTGCCGTCGGTCTCGAAGGCCAAAGGGTAGGCGTCTGGACCGGCCTTCACCCGTAGCCGCATCTGGCCGTCTGCCTCGACCTTGCCGGTGGAGGCAGAGACCTCCGTGCGCATGCCATCGAAGCGCAGCCTGCCATCCATCCGCCATGGACCAGCGAGCGACTTGGCGGAAATCGTCGTGTCGATCTCGCTAATCAGGTGACTGCGCCCGCCGGCGGCATGGCGCAGCTCGATCTGCCCTTCGGTCACCGTCAGCTTCTCGATCGCGATCTGGCTCGGATTGAATGGCGTCGACGGCCGGATAGCCCAGTCGACCGTGCCGTCGCCGGCGACGTCGATGGTCGCCTTTGGATGCACCAGCCGCATGTCGAAGATCAGCAGCTCGCCACGCAGGAATGGCGCAAGCTCGGCATCCATGGAGAAGGTTTCGACCGTCATCGCCGGCTGGCCCCCAGGACCGCCTGCGACCTCCACGTTCGAGAAGGTCACCGAAGGGAACGGCAAAAGCCGCGCGGTCGCATCGCCCTTCACCGTCACCTTGCGGCCGAGAATGGTGCTCGCCTCGCGCTCGAAATCGGCGCGGTAGCCGGTCCAGTCGATGAAATACGGCACCACCAGCGCCGCGCACAGCACCAGCACGAACAGGCCACCGAAGATCACGAACAGGCGAGCGAGCATCTGCTCCAGAACGTAGGATTAAAGTCAGCCGCACTCTACCCGCATCCGCGTGTCGATAAAGAGGCAATTCGCCTTGGCCATCCTGTCAAAACGCAGGCACCGCCGGCTGTTGCGCGATCGCCTGCGGTCGCGATATCGTTTCGGCATCCTTCCCGAGCGGCTTGCCGCGATCCTTGAGCCAACCTAGAAGCGGAGCGTTCCCGATGTCAGGCAAGAACTGGGACAGGGTGCCGATCGACGCGCAGAGCGTCGACGCTCCGCTGTCGCTCGCCGCGGTCTTCCTCGTCGTTACGGTCGGCAGCGATCATGCGGCCCTGGCGAACGTGGCTTCGGTGCTCGGCGCGCTTGACGATCTCGTCAAGAATGTCGGCTTCCGCGACCTGTCCGGCCGTTTGTCGTGCATCGCCGGCATCGGCGCCGACCTTTGGGCGCGTCTTTCCCCGGACCGGCGG
Organism: Mesorhizobium sp. WSM4906; assembly: GCF_029674625.1. NCBI lineage: Bacteria > Pseudomonadati > Pseudomonadota > Alphaproteobacteria > Hyphomicrobiales > Phyllobacteriaceae > Mesorhizobium > Mesorhizobium sp. WSM4906. Next base: position 3,489,044 of record NZ_CP121355.1, on the reverse strand, counting down.
CCGCGCGAGCTGAAAGCCTTTGCGCCGGTCAGGGGATCGGTCCATTCGGCGCCGTCGACGCCGGGCGATCTCCTCTTCCACATCCGTGCCGAACGCTCCGACATGTGCTTCGAGTTCGAGCGCATCCTGCTGGACAGCCTGGGCGGCAACGTGACTGTCGTCGACGAAGTTGCCGGCTTTCGCTATTTCGACGCGCGCGACCTGCTCGGCTTCGTCGACGGCACCGCCAACCCGACCGGTCTCGACCTGCCGACCTCTGCCCTTGTCGGCGACGAGGACGCCGACTTCGCCGGCGGGAGCTACGTCGTCGTGCAGAAATATTTGCACGACATGGCCGCCTGGGCGGAAACGCCGACGCATCTCCAGGAGGAGATCATCGGCCGCACCAAGATCGACAACATCGAGATCGATGACGACGACAAGCCGCGCAAGTCGCACAAGTCACTGGCCACCATCGAGGACGACGCCGGCAACGAATACGATATCCTGCGCGACAACATGCCTTTCGGGCGGCCGGGGCAGAAGGAGTTCGGGACCTATTTTATCGGCTACACGCGCTATCTGTGGGTGATTGAGAAAATGCTGCAGCGCATGTATGTCGGCGAGCCGCCGGGCGCCTACGACCGGCTGCTCGACTTCTCGACACCGCATACCGGCACGACCTTTTTCGCGCCGACCCGGCCGATGCTGCAGAAGCTCGTCGAGGGGGCGCAGGAGTAGAGCTGGCGGCTGGTCACCCGGTCGCCGGCAGGATCTTGCCCGGGTTCATGATGTTCAGCGGATCGAGCGCCTGCTTGATCGTGCGCATGACGTCGACGCCGTGGCCGAGCTCGTGGCGCAGGAAACCGACCTTGCCCTGGCCGATGCCATGCTCGCCGGTGCAGGTGCCTTCCATCGCGATCGCGCGCATGTTGAGCCTGGCGACGAATTTTTCCGCAAGCGCGATCTCTTTTGGGCTGTCGACGTCCATCAGCACCAGCACATGGAAATTGCCGTCGCCGGCATGGCCGACGATGGGTGCTACCAGCCCCATCTCGGCGATGTCGGCCTCGGTTTCGGTGACGCATTCAGCGAGCCGCGAGATCGGCACGCAGACATCGGTCGAAAGCCCCTTGGCGCCGGGGCGCAAGGTCAGCGACGACCAATAGGCGTCGTGCCGCGCCTTCCAGAGCTTCGTCCGCTCTTCCGCGACGCTGGTCCACAGGAACGGCCCGCCGCCATTTTCCTCGGCGATCATGCCGAACGTCTCTGCCTGTTCGGCGACGCCGGCATCGCTGCCATGGAATTCGACGAACAGGCATGGGCTTTCCGGATAGTCGAGCTTCGAATAGTTCTTCATTGCCCGCATCTGCAGCGCGTTGACCAGTTCGATACGCGCCACCGGGATGCCCATCTGAATGGTCGCGATCACCGTGTTGCAGGCCGCCTCCAGGCTGGGAAACGGACAGACGCCGCCGGAGATCGCCTGCGGTATGCCCTGGAGTCTCAGCGTCAGCGACGTGATGATGCCGAGCGTGCCTTCCGAGCCGACCAGCAGCCGCGTCAGGTCGTAGCCGGCCGAGCTCTTCTTCGCCCGCTTGCCGGTCGTCACCGCTTCGCCATCGGCCATCACAGCGGTCAGCGACAGCACGTTCTCGCGCATGGTGCCGTAGCGCACGGCGTTGGTGCCGGAGGCGCGCGTCGCCGCCATGCCCCCGAGCGAGGCGTTGGCGCCGGGATCGATCGGGAAGAACAGACCGGTGTCGCGCAAATGCCGGTTGAGGTCTTCGCGCGTCACGCCGGGCTCGACCGTGCAGTCGAGATCCTGCGGATTGACCGAAAGGATGCGGTTCATGCGCGAGGTGTCGATCGAGATGCCGCCGCCCGGCGCGTTGGTGTGGCCCTCGAGCGAGGAGCCGACGCCGAAGGCGATGACCGGCACGCGGTGCGCGGCGCAGGCGCGCACGATCTCCTGCACCTCCGGAGTCGATTCGGCGAAGACGACGCCGTCCGGCGCCTGGGTCGGGATATAGGTGGTGGTGTGCGCGTGCTGGCTGCGGATCGCCTCGCCGGTCTGAAAACGCTCGCCGAACTGTTGCTTGAGGATGCCGAGCACTGTGGCGATGCCTTCCTCGTTGCGCTCGACGGGATTGAGGTCGCTCAAAGCCATGATTTCCTCCGCGAATGGACCAGTGGCCACTCTTGTAATGCAGCTATGGATGATGCCTAAAGCAATTCCAGGAAAAGTGTGAAGCGGTTTTCCGTCCGGAATTGCGCCAAACAACCAGAACCGCACCAGCCACACCCTGTCCAGCGACGATCAAGGAAAACCAGATGACGATGCCCGCGCCAATCATTTCCAAGCCGATGGCGATCGAGAAGGACTGGATCGACTACAACGGCCATCTCAACATGGCCTACTACAACGTGCTGTTCGACCGCTGCTCGGACGAAGCGTTCGAGCTGATGGGCATGGGGCCGAACTATGCCAAGGAACGCCGCCTCACCATCTACACGGCCGAAGTCCACGTCTGCTACGTGCAGGAGCTTCACCTCGACCACAAGGTGAACGTCTCGTTCCAGCTCATCGACCATGACGAGAAGCGGCTGCGGGCCTATCAGGAGATCCGTCATGTCGACGGCTGGCTGGCGGCGACGTCCGAATCGCTGTCGTTGCACGTCGATATGGCAGGGCCGAAGGTCGCCCCCTTCCCGGCCGATGTGATGGCGCAGATCGAAGCCATGCGCTCTGCCCATGCCGCGCTGCCGATGCCGGAGCGTGCCGGCCGCTCGATCGGCATCAAACGCAAGAGCGCTTGAAAACCCGCCCGCCCGCGTTAACCTTACCAAGGGATGCGTCCTTTGGCCTACAGCGTTGTTTCTACGGCGCCGACCCTGTGTCAGCAAGTTGGCTAGGGTCCTATCCTCCCGTGCATGGCCATAACTCTCGACCACATGTCGAATGATTTTCCAACCTCCGAGCGTGGCCGTCGTCACGGTGTCGAGACCCTTGTGCAGCAGGCCGGTAGCGAAGCCATGGTAGCATGAATGGAAGGACAGGAATTTGATCCCTGCGCGCTCACAAGTTTGCCTCCATAGCCGCTGTGCGGCGCGAGAATCCTTGTAGCCGAACACATGATCATCCGGGTTGCGGTTGCTTGGTATCGCCTCGACAGCCTGCACCAGCGCCGGAGGCAAATGGGCTGTGCGTTCCTCGCCATCTAGCCTGGACTGCACAACGCGCGCCGTCATATCGCCGAGATCGACGTCCGACCATCGCACACCAATTGCTTCCGATACGCGCGAACCAGTCAGGAACATGAAGCAAGCGAGTGCAGCGATATGCTATGGCGTTGCCGCCTTCGCCGGCGGGATGAGACGAAAATTTGCCATCTGTGCCCTTGGCTGTGTCAGTGTAAGAGGGGACCTTGCCAAGCCACAAAAAAGCGAACATAATAGGAACATCGACAGCAGGGCGCAGTGATCGTGACGGCATACAAGCAACCTGACCACCTTCCTGTCTACCTTTTGGGGATCTTGTCGGGCGCAATATTCATCATAATTGCATTGACATCAGTAAAAATCGCTCCAGATAAGCTAGCAGGCCACGAAATGTCGTATGTTGATTTCATCACACTGATGCTTACAGCTGTAACTGTTATCATAACAGTGCTCGCAGTGTTCATAGGCATACTCGCGGTCTGGGGATACTCACAATTTCAAAAGATGACTGAAGACGCCTCCAAAAATCACCTTAATAGCATGATCTCAGAAGGACCTTTCGCAAAACAGATAGAGACCACCATAATCCAGCACATATCTGAGCAACTTAAAGCCGGCGATCTGCGAAAGCTTCTAGTTGAGCGAGTAGATCATATTCTACTTAGTGATGCGTCTTTGCGAGCTGAAAAACCGAATCAAAATTCTAACCCTGACGCACCCTTCAAGGATTAAGGAGAGCCCATAATGAGCCCCGAATGGCACTCTCTAGATCATGGTATGATAGCCTTGATCAAAGAACATCACGACAGTGCGCCTGTAAGGTTGTCTGCGATTGCGCAGGCTCTTGGGGTAAAAGTAATTGCCACAGCGCTCCCTAACGGCATCTCAGGCGAAATCCGGCCCGATCCTGATGCCGCCGGTCAGTACATTGTCAAAGTGAACAGAAATGACTCTTCTCGTCGCCAGCGGTTCACTGTAGCTCACGAACTGGGCCACTTCCTGCTTCATCGTGACCAAATAGGTGATGGCATTACGGACGATGTGCTCTACCGTTCTGAGTTGTCTGATCGTAGAGAAGCTCAAGCGAATAGAATGGCGGCCGATCTGTTGATGCCTCAACAGCTTGTCGATGACTGGTTGGACCGAGCAAAGACACTAAGGATTGACAATGTCGTTGGCTTTCTAGCTGATAAGTTCAATGTGTCTGAAGCCGCCATGAAGATTCGGCTCGGCATTCCATGACGTGGAAGGGTCAATCGCAATGGATTTGGGGGCATTCAAGTATGTTCCGATTATCGGAGTGCGACCGTCGGAAATGCAAGCTCTTGAGGAGCTTAGCCCTCAGGTAAAGGTAGGGATTCTCCCGTTTGTGATATTGCAGCCTTGGACCACGGCTAGAGAGTTCCCAAGCACTATCGCCAAGGTGATCGCCTGTAGCTCGGGAAAGCCCATCATTGTCGATCTCACAGATGAGGTATTTGATGGACCTCGGAGACCTGTACATGACGTATTTGATAAGCTCCGCGACCCATCAAACGGCTACCAAGCCTGGCGCGCCTTCGTAGACGAAAACCCACAATTCACACCCACGGTACAACTTGCTGCCCCCGGAGAGCTAGTAGCACAGGTACAAGCTTTCAAAGCGATGGGTAAAGGCGTTGTGATCCGTCTTCATGAGCAAATATTCTCTATCGCAACTGACATAGCTAATCTTTTCAAAAAATACACATACAATGACGATGTTTTCTTCGTGTTGGACTTCCAGCGTCAAGACAAGTATCTTCTGAATAAGGCGGCTATCGCCGTTAACATTGCAAAATCGATTAGAGATATACTTCCTGATTGCTTTGTATCAGTATCTGCCTCGACGTTCCCGACGTCGTTCACCGGCATCGTTGAGCAAGATATATTCGAACGCAAGTTTTACGACGTAGTCACCGATCAAATCGGCCAAAACAGTACCATCTACTGTGATCGAGCTAGTGTGCGAGCTGAAAAGCAAAACGGTGGTGGTGGAAGCCCGGCTCCTCGCATTGACAATGCCTATTCGACTAAGTGGAAATTCTTTAGAGAAGCCGATGAAGAAGACCGTGAGGAAGCTTATAAGTTGGCAGCAATACGCGCCACCGAATGTCCGGAATGGCAGGATATGGGCATATGGGGTACAGAGATGATAAAGAAGACGGCTGCGGGCGACGAGGTTGCAATCTATTCACCTAAGATGTCCACTGCCGCCCGAATCAACATCCATATGCACATGCAGTCCGGAGTAGAGAACTCAGGTGAAATTGAGTGGAGCGATCTTTAAGCATTCATTGCTTGTAGAGCTTCTTTGGCGTGATGCCGCCACGCCTCCCAAAACAGTAGCTGATCCTGCGCCCTTTCGACTACAGCTCTCCGCGCCGGTGCGAACCGACTTAGAAGAGCCATTGCTTCATAGGTTATCTTCTTACGTCCGACACTATCCCAGAACCTATCTGACGTCGGGCCGAACGACTGCACGAAGGCTGTCATAACCCAGTCGAATATGATTTCGTCGGGCAACTCAGCGGCAGTTCGCAGGAGCGCCTGTTTCTTAGCTGGGCTCGCCGAAGGCACGCCAAGCAGCTTTCTGAGGTCCGACATAGTAAGCAACTTAAGGCAAACTGACTTTGATTTCTGTATCGACCCATCAGCCGCCCTAAGCAGGGACATCCGCCCTTGTCTGCTCATCTGAAATACGCTGACCGGCTGTGGGGCCTCGTCCAGAGCCTGTTTAGCGTGACGCTCATCCACTACAAGCATCACCTCGTCAAAGCACGACGTGTAAACTGCCATCTGGTGTTGTAGCCGACTTAGGGTGTCGTAACTGCTTTTTATCTCAACCCCGATCGACAACTTGCCATTGTAACACGCGAGGTCGGCGCGCCGCCCCGTGGAACCCAGTACGTACTCGGACGCGATGGTGGTACGGGAGTTGATAATCCGCATTTTTCTGAGTTCGTTGAGGACATCGCACTTGATGCGTGCTTCGTAGTATTTTTCTGACATCAACGCCCCTACAGTGGTGAGTTGCATGCTACGCAACAGAGACGAACTGTCTGTTAACGTCGCAGCCGCCTTTCCCCGGGCTGCAGGCATGCAGATCAAGACCAATTAGCTCATCGAAACAGGCTGGGATAGACGCTTCGAATCACGACAAGTAGATAATTTGCTGAAGGCTGTGAATTGCGAATTTGACGCCATCATGGGCGCTGCGCCTGCTTCGCTTGCCCATGGTCGGCTGGAACGTTTGAAAACGCGGCCGGCCCGCCAATCGGCCTGCTGCAGTGCGTTCAGCGGAAGCTCAGCACCCCTCGGGACCGCTGCCGGAGCCATGCGCTCCCGTTGGAAAGGCTGTATCTGATTGTTGACTGTCCACCGGTGCGTTAACCTTACCAAGGTTTTAACGTGAACAAGCCAGTTGAGTCCGTTGAACGACTCAGTGGCGCGTTCGACAACGACCCTGCCGGGTTGCGCGCAGGTGGCAGGCGGAATGCGGTGCGAGGATAGTGCATGAAGACCGACATCAAGGTGGAAGTGGAGCGGTTGGCGGCCGATCCGCGCATCACCGACTATGATTTCTGGCGATCTTTGAAGAACGTCAACAACGAGATTTTTCACATCGCCAACAACAACGAGCCCATCCCCTTCGACATGATCCGCTGGCGCGCGATTCTCAAGCAGGCGCGCATGCGGCGCGGTTACACTGAGCCGTCAGCGCTCCCTTAGAGCAATTCCAGGAAAAGTGTGTAACGGTTTTCCGTCCGGAATTGCGTAAAAACAAATAGTTAGAGCAGTTCAGCGTTTCCGTGAAACGATGAACTGCTCTAGCCCGCGAAGCGGCGAGCGCGGCTCGACCGGCGACGACTGGATGATGGCGGTGTTGGTCATCGCATAGGGGATGATCCTGTCGATCACCCGTTCCAGCTCGGTCACCGAGCCGACATGCGCCAAAGCGATGAAGCAGTCCTCGCCGGTCACCCGGTCGCACTGCGCGATTTCCGGCAGCTCGCGGATGATCTCGGCAACGACGGCGAGCTGCCCGGGCACCGGCCTGATCCTGAGCCATGCCGACAGCTTCAGGCCGAGCGCCGCCGGATTGATTCTGACCGTATAGGCCTCGATCACGCCGTTCTCCTGCAGCTTGCGGATGCGCTCCGCGACGCTTGGCGCCGAGAGCCCGACGGCACGCGCCAGCTCTGCCGTGCTCGTGCGTGCATCCTTTTCCAGCAGCCGCAGGATCTTCAGGTCCGCCGCATCCAGATCGGCATTTTCATTTCGAAGGCGTTTCAAGAGAATTCTCTTTCTTCAGAAAGTGAGCGGCCCAAAAAGCCGTTTAGTGCCTATATAAATAGCGAAATTCGCCTGCGATAATGATCGCATGAATTCCGAAGCGCAAGTTCGTACGGCAAACCAGACCACCGGCGACACCCACGCTGCGCGCCCTGCTCTCTCCGGCCTTGCCAATGCGCTGCCGCCGCATGTCTGGTTCTGCGTCAGCGCGGTCTTCCACTATCTCGGGCCGGCTTTCGCCGTGCTGCTGTTCGCTCGGGTCGGCGTGCTCGGCATGGCCTGGCTGCGCATCGCCACGGCCGCGCTCGTCTTCGCGCCGCTCACCAGGCCATGGACGGTGTTCGCGCGGGCCGACCGCTCGGCACGGCTCCTGCTGCTGGCCTTCGGCGCCTGCCTGGCGGTGATGAACTGCGCGTTCTATCTGGCGCTCGACCGCCTGCCGATCTCGCTGGTCGCCGCCATCGAATTCGTTGGCACGATCGGCGTCGCCCTCGTCGGCCTCAGGAGCCGGCGCAATTTCGTGGCGCTCGCCATCGCCGTCGCCGGCACCTTGCTGCTGATCGATATCAAATGGTCCAGCGATCCGGTCGGCCTGTTCTGGGCCTTTCTCAACGGCGCGCTGTTCATCGGCTACATCGTGCTGGGTCACCGCATCGCGCAGACGGGCATCGGCATCGCGGGCCTCGGCACCGCCATGGCGATCGCCTTCCTCGTCGTGCTGCCGGTCGGCTTCAGCGAGGCGCTGCCCGCCTTCACGGCGCCGCAACTGCTGCTCGCCGCCATCGGCGTCGGCGTCTGCTCCTCGGTGATCCCCTATATATGCGACCAACTCGCCATGGCGCGGCTGCCACGCGCCAGCTTCGCGCTGATGCTCTCGCTCCTGCCGCTCACCGCGACGCTGATCGGCGTCGTCGTGCTGCGCCAGGTTCCCAGCCTCACCGATTGCCTCGGCATTGCGCTGGTCGTGGCGGGCGTGGCCATGCACAAGCCGGCGCGGGAGTGATCCCCGGACAGCACCGGTGAGGTGCGTCGAGATCCAGCTCAGGCCAGCTTCTGTTTCAGAAACGCGACCGTCCTCCCCCAAGCGAGGTCGGCCGCCTTCTTGTCGTAGCGCGCGGCCGAAGTGTCGTTGTTGAAGGCATGGTTGACGCCGTCATAGACATAGACCGTGTATTCGACATGCGCGGCGTCGAGCGCCTTCTTGTAGGCATCGATGCCGGCGTCGATGCGCTCGTCCAGTCCGGCATAGTGCAACAGCAGCGCCGCCTTGATCTTCGGCACGTCCTCGGCTTTCGGCTGCATACCGTAATAGGCGACGCCGGCGGCAAGATCGGGGGCATTAACGGCGAGAGTGTTCACCGTGCCGCCGCCCCAGCAGAAGCCAACCGCGCCGACCTTGCCGTTGCCGTCCTTCAGGCCCTTGAGATAGGCGATTGTCGCGACGCCGTCGGCCGCGACTTGGGCAGCGTCGAGCTTGGTGACCATGTCGCGCGCCTTGTCCTCGTCGGACGGCGTGCCGCCCAGCGGCGACAGGAAGTCCGGCGCCAGCACAATGAAGCCTTCCAGCGCCACGCGCCGCGCGACATCGCGGATATGCGGGTTGAGACCTCGGTTCTCATGGACGACGATGACGGTTCCCATCTTGCCGGACTGACCGGCCGGCTTGACCAGATAGCCCTTCATCTCGCCGCTGCTGCCGGGATAGGTGATGTCCTCGCCCTTCACGCGCGGATCGTCCTCGGCGACGATCGCCGCCTGGGCCGAATTCGCCGCCAGCATCGGCGCGATCGCGGCGGCCGCCGCGCCCGATCCGGCGAGCCTTGTCAGGCGCTCCATGAAGCGCCGCCGGTCAAGCGTCAGATGCGTGTACTCGTCATAGGCATCGATCATCGCCTGGGTGATCACGGGCTTGGCGACAGGTTCGGTCATGGCTCTCCCTCGACGGCTGTTTGATGCGCAAGATAGGGTTGAAGCTCGCAGGGTCCAGTCACGGACCGGTGACCGTTTGGCCGGACCGTTCGCTCATTGGCAACGCGCCCCGCCGGGCTGTGATGCCTGTCATGTCGCATCATCGCATTTTGGCCGAAGCAGCCGCCGGCCCGGTTCTCGCCAACCAGGTGCTCGGCCAGGTGCCTTGCCCGAGGAACTGTCTCGGACTCTAGAGCAATTCCAGGAAAAGTGTGTAACGGTTTTCCGTCCGGAATTGCGTAAAAACAAATACTTAGAGCGGTTCGGCGATTCCGTGAAACGCTGAACCGCTCTAAGCCTGCCTCTATTTCGGCAGCGTGTAGGCCATCACATAATCGCCCGGCTTGGTGCCGACCGAGCCGTGGCCGCCGGCGACGATGACCACGAACTGGCGGCCGTCGGCGACCGTGTAGGTCATCGGTGTCGACTGCCCGCCGGCCGGCAGCCTCGCCTGCCAGAGCTGCCTGCCGGTGGTGAGATCGTAGGCGCGCAGATAATCGTCGACCGCCGCGCCCAGGAAGGCAACGCCGCCGGCGGTGATCATCGGCCCGCCGATGCCCGGAACGCCGACCTTGAACGGCAGGGGCAGCGGCGTCATGTCGTAGACGGTGCCGTTACGATGCCTGTAGGCGATCTGGCCGGTCCTGAGGTCGACGCCGACGACATAGCCCCAGGGCGGCGCCTGGCAAGGGATGCCGAGCGGCGACAGGAACGGTTTCAGCACCACCGCGTAAGGCGCGCCCTCGTTGCGGTTGAGCCCTTGCTCGCTGCCTTTCGTGGCGTCGCCCGGCGGCGGCGCGTCCGCGCGCGGAATGAGCGTCGATGTGAAGGCGAGATAGGTCGGCATGCCGAACATCACCTGCCGCACCGGGTCGACCGCGACGCCGCCCCAATTGAAGACGCCGAAATTGCCGGGATAGATCAGCGAGCCCTGCAGCGAGGGCGGCGTGTAGCGTCCCTCGTAGCGCAATTTCCTGAGCGCGATCCGGCATGCCAGCTGGTCGAACATGGTGATGCCCCACATGTCCGCGCCGGTCAGCCGCTTGGGATTGAACGAAAGCCCCGATTCCGGCTGTGTCGGCGAGGCATGGTCGCCTTCGATCGCGCCGCCCGGCGCCGGCATCTCCTTCACCGGGATGATCGGTTCGCCGGTGCTCCGGTCGAGCACATAGAGGTCGCCCTGCTTGGTCGGCACGACCAGCGCCGGCACGACCGTGCCGTTGACCGAGGTGATGTCGACCAGCGTCGGCTGGGCCGGCACGTCCATGTCCCACAGATCGTGATGCACCAGTTGCCGAACCCAGCGCAATTTTCCGCTGTTGAGGTCGAGCGCGGTGATCGAGGAGGAGAATTTTTCGGTATTGGCGCTGCGGCCCATGCCGAGCTGGTCCGGTGTCTGGTTGCCGAGCGGCAGGTAGAGCAGGCCGAGCTTCTCGTCGGCGCTCGCCGTCGACCACATGTTGGGCGAGTTGTTCGTGTATTTCTGCTCCGCCGGCAGCGGCGCCGTCTGGTCCGGATTGCCGGAGTCCCAGTTCCACAGAAGGGCACCGGTACCGACATCGTAGGCGCGGATGACGCCCGATGGCTCCTCGGTCGAATAATTGTCGTTGACCGCGCCGCCGACGATGATCTTGCCGGCGACGATCAGCGGCGCCGAGGTCGAATAATAATAGCCCGACTTCGGATAGGGCATGTTGGCCATGAGATTGAGCGTGCCGCTTTCGGCGAAGGACGAACACACCTGGCCGCTGGCGGCATCGAGCGCGATAAGCCTGGCATCGGAGGTCGGCAGGTAGATGCGCCCAGCACAAGGCTGCCCGGCCGCGATCTTCGGGTCGGCATAGTGGGACACGCCGCGGCAGGTCTGGTGCTGGCGGTTGGGATCGAGCTTGACCTTCGGATCGTAGCGCCACTTCTCCTTGCCGGTCGCGGCATCGATGGCGATGGCGAAATTGTGCGGCGTGCAGATGAACAGCGCGTCGCCCACCTTCAGTGGCGTCACCTGATAGGTCGTCTCGCCGATGTCGTCGGGGCCTTTGACGTCGCCGGTGCGGTAGGTCCAGGCGGGCTGGAGCTTGGCGACATTGTCCGGCGTGATCTGATCGAGCGGCGAATAACGTTGGCCGAATGGCGTGCGGCCGTAGAAATGCCATTCGCCGGCCGGCATGTCGCCGCCGAGATTGGCCGTCGGCGTCACCTTGTCGGTGTCGAGCGTGCCACCGATGTCGGTGGCGTCGGTCGTCATCGAATAGCCAGCCACCGCAAGCGAGGCGAGCACCGCCAGGATGAGAGGGGCGCGCCCGTCCGGACCGGCGAATCCTCGCCTTGCCCATGGCGTCAGCAGCCACAGCGCGACGAGAACGATGATGCCGCCGCGCGGACCGAGCTGCCACCAGTCGAAGCCGATTTCCCATACCGCCCAACACAGCGAGGCGAGCACGATCGCCGCATAGAGCCAGAGCCCTGTCGATCTGCGGCGAAAAACGAGCCAGGCGGTGATCAGGAAAGCGAGACCGGCAATCGCATAGTACCAGCTGCCGCCCAGCGAAACCAACCAGATGCCGCCGCCGCCGAGAACCAGACCGATAAGGAAGAGGACGAGGGAGGTGATGGTGACAGCCAAGACGGTGCTCCTTCGACTGTTGCGCTTGCGGCGCCTTCCAGGCGACGGCACGCCGCCCTTGCCCTGCCGGCAGCTTTCCCCTGCCCGCTCCGGCTGTCAAGTTGGTCGGCGGCACGCGAAAATAGAACAAAACGTAGACAGTTCTGGTCTTTCGCTCCCGAATCACTACATTCGGGAGCGATGTCGGGCTTTTCCGAAGACATGCCTTTTTTCGATGAACCGAATGCGCGGCCCGCGGCCCCGTCCGGCATTGCTGCGCGCGCCATGGCCGCGCGCAGCGCGCAGAGCCGTGCGCCCGACTATCTCAACGGCCTCAATCCCGAGCAGCGGCTAGCCGTCGAAACAACGGAGGGGCCGGTTCTGGTGCTGGCCGGCGCCGGCACCGGCAAGACGCGGGTCCTGACCACGCGCATCGCCCACATCCTTGCCACCGGCAGGGCCTTCCCGTCGCAGATTCTCGCCGTCACCTTCACCAACAAGGCCGCGCGCGAGATGAAGCAGCGTATCGGCATCCTGATCGGTGAAGAAAATGTCGAGGGCATGCCCTGGCTCGGCACTTTCCACTCCATCGGCGTCAAGCTTTTACGCCGCCATGCCGAGCTTGCCGGGCTGAAATCCGATTTCACCATCCTCGACACCGACGACGTGGTGCGGCTGATCAAGCAGCTCATCCAGGCGGAAGGTCTGGACGACAAGCGCTGGCCGGCCAAGCAGTTCGCCCAGATGATCGACAACTGGAAGAACAAGGGCCTCGGCCCCGACGATATCCCGGAAGGCGATGCGCGCAGCTTCGGCAACGGCAAGGGCCGCCAGCTCTACAAGGCCTATCAGGAGCGGCTGCAGACGCTGAATTCCTGCGATTTCGGCGACCTGCTCTATCATCCGATCCGTATCTTCCGCGCCTATCCGGACGTGCTGAAGGATTATCACCGCAAGTTCAAATACATCCTGGTCGACGAGTACCAGGACACCAACACCGCGCAATACATGTGGCTGCGCTTGTTGGCGCAGCGGCCGGGAGTTCCAAGGAGCGGATCCCCGGGCGGCCGCGCCCCCAGCGCTTCGAAGTCGACTATCGATAGGACAGAGGGGGGGCACTACAGACCGCCAGTTCCCGAAGAGGAATCGCTAGCCCGCGGTGAGGAATGGGATATTTCGGCCGAAGGCCGCAAGCCCGACCGGGCGTCCGAGCCGTTGCGAGGCCCCCGCGGAGGGCCCGCGCCGGCAGGCGCGGAACAGCCCGTGAGCGTGAATATTTGCTGCGTCGGCGACGACGACCAGTCGATCTATGGCTGGCGCGGCGCCGAGGTCGACAACATCCTGCGCTTCGACAAGGATTTTCCCGGCGCCACCATCATCAGGCTGGAGCGCAACTACCGTTCCACCGCGCATATCCTGGGCGCCGCCTCGCACCTCATCGCCCACAATGAGGGCCGCTTCGGCAAGACGCTGTTCACCGACCGCGACGACCCCGAGGACGACAAGGTGCATGTCCATGCCGCCTGGGACTCGGAGGAAGAGGCTAGAGCCATCGGCGAGGCGATCGAGGCCTATCAGCGGCAGAAGCACAATCTCAACGACATGGCGATCCTGGTGCGCGCGTCCTTCCAGATGCGCTCCTTCGAAGACCGCTTCATCACGCTGGGCTTGAACTACCGCGTCATCGGCGGCCCGCGTTTCTACGAGCGGCTGGAAATCCGCGATGCGCTGGCCTTCTTCCGCGTCGTCGCCAACAGCGGCGACGACCTCGCTTTCGAGCGCATCGTCAACGTGCCGAAGCGCGGCCTTGGCGAAGCGACCATTCGCCAGATCCACGACACGGCGCGCGCCATGCGCACCCCGATGCTGGAGGCCGCGGCGACGCTCGCCGAAAGCGACGAGCTGAAGCCGAAGCCGCGTGCAGCACTTCGCGAGGTCGCGGCCAATTTCGAGCGCTGGCAGAAGGCGCTGGAGACCACGCCCCACACCGAGCTCGCCGAGACCATTCTGGAGGAAAGCGGCTACACCGACATGTGGAAGAACGACCGTTCGGCGGAAGCGCCCGGGCGGCTGGAGAACCTCAAGGAACTGATCCGCTCCATGGAGGAGTATGAATCGCTGCGTTCCTTCCTCGAGCATGTCGCGCTGGTCATGGAGGCCGAGCAAGGCGAGTCGCTCGACGCGGTCTCGATCATGACACTGCACTCGGCCAAGGGTCTCGAATTCGAGACCGTTTTCCTGCCCGGCTGGGAGGAAGGCCTCTTTCCCCACCAGCGCGCGCTGGACGAAGGCGGCCGGTCGGGCCTGGAGGAGGAACGCCGCCTTGCCTATGTCGGCCTGACGCGCGCCAAGAAGAACCTGCATATCTGGTTCGTCTCCAACCGTCTGATCCACGGGCTGTGGCAATCGACGATCCCGTCGCGCTTCCTCGACGAATTGCCGGAAACCCATGTCGACGTCGCCGACGGCGGCAACTCCTACGGCGGCTACGGCAATCCCTATGGCGGCGGCTCATTCGCCTCCGGTCGCGGCGGCGGCCGGCAAAATCCCTATGGCGCCTCGCGCTTCGACAATATCGGCGCCAAGGATCAGGGCAGCTTCTCCAATACCTATGCGACGCCCGGCTGGCAGCGCGCGCAGGCCAACCGCACCGAGGCGACCGACCGCAACTGGGGCACCCGCTCCGGCCACCAGGTCGAGCGCATCGGCTATGGCGAGACCGATAGCGGTTACGGCGCCGGCCGCACCTCGGTGAAGGGCCGCACCATCGAGGGCGAGCTGGTTGCGAAATCCGTCGCCGACACGCCTTCCGCCTTCAGCGTCGGCGACCGCGTGTTCCACCAGAAATTCGGCAACGGCAACATCGCCGCGATCGACGGCAACAAGCTCACCATCGACTTCGACAAGGCCGGCCAGAAACGCGTGCTCGACGGGTTTGTCACAGGAGTTTGAGCAACCCCTTCACCGATACCGTGCCTGGTTCCACTTATGACCGAGCAGAGACAGGATGATGATCAGCCCGTTGAAGAACTGCACGTAGAAGCCGCTCAAGCCGGCCGCCACCACGCCGGTCTGGATGAACGATACCGTGACCGCGCCGATCGCGCCACCGACCACCGTGCCGATGCCGCCCCAGGTCGGCGTGCCGCCGACGAACACCGATGCCAGCACCGGCAGAAGATAGCCGTCGCCCGCCGTCGGCCACCAGGTGAAGTTGATCATCACCGAGAAGGTGCCGGCGATCGCGGCGCCGATGCCGACGAAGACGAACACTTTCACCCGCACGCGCTTGACATCGATGCCCATCTGCTTGGCGCTGTCCGGATTGTCGCCGACCACCTTCACCTGCGCGCCGAAACGATGGCGGTTGTAGAGCAGCGCCGAAAAGACGACGAAGGCGATCGCCCAGAAGATCTGCACCGGAATGCCCCAGATCTGGCTGGAGAAGATCGTGTAGGCTGAGCTGTCGGCAAGGCTGGTCAGCGCCGTCGACTTGCCTTCGTTGATGATCTGGATCAGCCCGCGCAGCAGGAAATTCATGCCGAGCGTCGCGATCAGCGACGACAGGCCGCCATAGACCACCAGCGAGCCGACCAGGAAGCCGAGCAGCGTGCCGGTGACGAGCGCCGCCACAATGCCGAGGAACGGATCGTAGCCGGCCTGCACCACCAGCGCGAAGACCCAGGAGGCGAAGCCCATGGTCGCCGGGAACGACAGGTCGATCTCGCCGCAGGTGACGACGAAGACCAGCGGCACGACCACGAACAGCGCAACGGGCAGCGTCGTCAGCACCGAGCTGTAGAGATACCAGGTCGTGAAGACGGTCGGGTTGGCGATGATGAACACCGCCATCATGACGATGAACACGGCAAGTGTGCCCAGCGATGCGCGATTATCGAGGACGAAGCCGCGCAGCCAGTGATTGGACGGATGGCTCCATTCCTTAGCTGCCTGGCCGCTTGTTCTCCCGAGAGGAGTTTGCAGATCGGGTTCCATGGCCTTGCTCATCACGCTCTCTGCTCCGCGTCCTCGTGCAGTCCCGGCAAGCCGCCGGGATGCGCCACGTCTTCCATGAAGTTGATCAGGTCCTCGGCCGACTTCACCTCGCTGCGGTCGGCTGTGAGCGCCACCTTGCCGCGGTCGAGCACGACGAAGCGGTCGGCGATGTCGAAGACGTGGTGGATGTTGTGGCCGATGAACAGGATCGAGCGACCGCTCGCCCGCACCTGGCGCACGAAATGGAAGACCTTGGCGGTCTCGGTCAGCGACAGCGCCGTCGTCGGCTCGTCGAGGATGATCAGCTCCGCCTGCTTGTAGATGGCGCGCGCGATCGCCACGCCCTGGCGCTCGCCGCCCGAAAGCTGGCCGACGATCGACTGCGGCGTGAACACTTTCGAGGTGAAGCCGATCTCGCGCATCAGCCGGCTCGCTTCCTCGATTTCCTTGTTGACCTTCAGCCAGCCGAGAAAGCCCGTCAGCTCCCGGCCCATGAAGATGTTGCGCACGATCGTCTGCTGCACGGCCAAAGCCCGGTCCTGGAACACCGTCTCGATGCCGGCGTCGCGCGAGCGGGCGGCGCTCCATCCGGTCACCGGCTTGCCGCGCACGAGGATCTCGCCGCTGGTCGGCTTGACCACACCGGACAGGATCTTGATCAGCGTCGACTTGCCGGCGCCATTGTCGCCGATCAGGCCGACCACCTCGCCGCGGTCGACGCTAAGGTTGACGCCGCCCAGCGCATAGACCTGGCCATAGGATTTCTTGATGTCGCGCAGTTCGATGATGCGTTCGCCCATGCGATCCTCGCTTGAATTGTCCGTCTGCCGGCCTTTTCGCCGGCGGTCCGGCCGGCCGGGTTGATCCCGGCCGACCGCCTGGGAGGTCAACGCAGCGCCTGCTTGGCAAGCTCGGAGACGATCTCGTAGTTCTGCGGCGTGACGAAGCCGGCGCCGGTGTCGACATTCATGGGTGCAAGGCCGAGCACCACTTGCTGGCAGAGGCTCAGGATCGGCAGATAGCCCTGCAGGAACGGCTGCTGGTCGGCCGTGAGCTGCACCCAGCCGCCCTTGAAGCCCTCGACGATCTGCGGGCTGGTGTCGAAGCCGAAATTGAAGATGTCGCCCGGCTTGCGCCCGGCCGCCTGCATATAGGTGGCGACATTGCCGAGCATCTGGCCGCCGGGATAGCCGACCGCCTTGACGTCGGGGTGGTTGAGCAGCGCCGCCGTGATCACCGGAATGGCGAGATTGGGATCGGACGCCCATTCGCCGCTCGGCGGCGAAGAGAGCTGGATCACTTCGACACCCGCCTCCTTCAGCGCCGCGACCGTGCCGCGCTCGCGCGCGCCGCGGTTCTCGTTCTCGAACGGGCCGATCATGATCGCCTTGTCGCCGGCCTTGAGCTTGCCGAGCTTGAAGGCCTCGGCGCCGAGCGCGCGGCCCTGCTGCTCCTGCTGCGCGCCGACATAACCGCCGCCGAACGTCGCCACCACCTTCGGCACCGGCACGTTCTGATACATCATCTTGATGCCGTCCTTATGCGCCTGCTCGGCCAGCGGCATGATCGCGGCATCACCCGGATGGCCCATCATGGCGATGCCGTTCGGCTTGACCGCCACCGCCTCGCGCAGTTGCTGCACCATCTTCTCGACGTCCCACTGGGAGAAGATGTAGTCGACCTTCGGTCCGAGATCGGCCGCCGCCTGCCTGGCGCCGTTATAGACGATGGTGCCGAAGGCATCGCCCTCGGCGCCGCCGACGAAGAAGCGGATATGGACGTCCTTGCACCATTGGGCGTCGAGCGCCTGCGCCGGCAAGGTGGAGACGGCGGCGGCCAGCGCCGTGGCGGCCGCCACCACGGTCGTGCGCAAAAGTGTCGTTCTCATCGCGATGCTCATGCACGTTCCTCCCTTTTGTCCTCGCACATCGAGGGTTTTGACCTTGTTTCGGCGCTTGGCCGCGAGCGTTCGGGCCGGCTCCTCCAGCCGGCCGTTCTCACGCCGGGTTCTGCAGATAAGTCCTGCCTCCCCGGCATTGCTTGAGATGGTCGAGCGCCCGTACCTGACCGGTGATCTCGAGGTCGCCGCGATAGACCGGATCGTGCCAGCCTTCGATGTCGATCGCACCGCGATAGCCGGCGAGCCGCAATTCGCTGATCACCCGCGTCCAGTCGCTGTCGCCGAAGCCCGGCGTGCGCATCTGCACGAATGGCAGGCGGCCGAACACGCCATGCTCGCGGATCACGTCCCAGCGCACCGTCGCGTCCTTGCCGTGGACATGGAAGATGCGCGGCGCCCATTTGCGGATCTGCGGGATCGGGTCGATCAGATAGACGAGCTGATGGCACGGCTCCCATTCGAGGCCCAGATTGTCGTTGGGCAATTCGTTGAACATCAGCTCCCAGGCGTCGGGATTGTGGGCGATGTTCCAGTCGCCGCTCGCCCAGTTGCCGTCCATCGCGCAATTCTCGAAGGCGATGCGCACACCCTTGTCGGCGGCGCGCTTCGCCAATCGCCCCCACACCTCGCGGAAGCGCGGCAGGCTGTCGGTCAGCGGTTTGCCGCGGATGCGGCCGGTGAAGCCGCTGACAGTGGAAGCGCCGAACAGATGCGCATTGTCGATCACCGTCTCCCAGGCCGCCAGCACGCCGCGATCGGTATCGCCATTCTCCAGCGGATTGCCGAACACGCCGATCGAGGACACGGTCACGTCGGCATCGCCGATCGCCTCGCGGATCTCGCCGGCCAGCCGCGGCAGGTCCTTGCCGCCCAGCGTCTGCCAGAAGAAGGGCTGGATGCTTTCGAAGCCAAGCGGCAGGATCTGTCTGATATAGGCGGCCGGATCGTCGAGATTGGCCCGCACCATGGTGCCGATCCTGATGTCGAGAAGCGGGTTTGGCATCGTCATCCTTCCTGGGTCGCGATCGCCACGCGCCGTCCGGTCTCCGCGCTTTCGATGGCGCCGAAGACCATGGCCAGGCTCTTGATGTTGTCGGCGCCGCGCGTTTCGGGCTCGGTCCCGGTTTCGACCGCGTGCATGAAATCTTTGATGATACCGAGATGGCCGCCCACCCGATCGGCGGGGTCGAGCGCCGGCACCTCGATCAGCTGGGTCTTGTCGATGATACCGTCGCGGCCGGACGCAACCACCTCCGCCCTCAGCTCCTCATGGCCGTCCCACAACAGGCTGCCGCGCTCGGCGACGATGCGCCAGCTGCCCTCCCAGCTGGTGCGAAAGCCGTCGGCGCACCACGAGCCGGCGTAGGTGAAGACCTTGCCGCCGCCAAAGTCGAAGACGGCGCTGGCGGACGATCCCTGCCGGTACCAGGAATTGGCCGGCTCCCATTCCTGGCAGTAGACGCCGGCAGGCTCGCCGGCGACCATGTAGCGCGCGGCATCGAAAGTGTGGATCGCCATGTCGAGCAGCAGCACATGGGCCATCTCCTCGCGAAAGCCGCCGAAATGCGGCGCGACGAAGAAGTCGGCATGGATGCTGGTCGGCTTGCCGATGGCGCCGGAGTCCAGAAACCGCCGGATCCGCCTGACATTGGCGACATAGCGGCGGTTCTGGACGACGGCGTGAACGCGTCCGGCGCGACGGGCAGCCTCGATGATGGCGCGGGCATTTTGCGGACTGTCGGCGAGCGGCTTTTCGGTAAGCAGATGGCAATGATGGGCGAAAGCGGAGAAGGCCACTTCGCGCCGGGCCGCGGGAACCACGACGTCGAACACGGCGTCGGGCTTCGTCTGGCCGAGAACGGCGTCAACGCTGGTGCCGACGACGGCGGCGGCAAGCCCGTATTCGCGCGCCCTCGCCTTCGCCCGCTCGGCATCGAGATCGACGAGACCGACGACGGCAAGCCCGTCGATCTGCCTTGCGGCATCGAGCCAGTGCCTGCTCATGGCTCCGCACCCGACCAGGACGACCTTCATCATCCAGCACTCCTCCCGTTCGGCCCCTCCAGGCCGACCGTCACGGCATCCACGGCGTACCGTAAACGTTTTCCCGTAAACGTTTACGACAACACACCCGATGGCGTAGAATGTCAATCACCCACTCGCGAAAATCGTCATCGGCTGCTTGGCCTGAGCGCCGGCCGGTGCTAGCGAAGAAGGGGGAGAACCTGCCTTGGCGTCCAGCATCCACGATCTCGCGCGTCACCTGAACATTTCGATCGGCACCGTGTCGCGCGCCTTGAACGGTCGCGCCGACGTCAATGCCGAGACCCGCCAGCGCGTGCTGGAGGCGGCCAGGAAGCTGAACTATTCGCCCAACCAGTCCGGCCGCAGCCTGCGCCAGGGCGCCACCCGCTCGATCGCCTTCATGCTGCAGCCGCATCCGGGCGACCAGCAATATGGCGAGCCGTTCTTCATTCCCTTCCTGACCGGGCTGCAGGCGCGGCTCGCCGAGTATGACCTAGATCTGATGGTCGTCATGGGTGAGCCAGGCCAATATCAGCAGGAGAGGCTGCGCCGCGTGGTTGAGACGCGCCGGGCCGACGCGGTCGTGTTGGCCAATACACGGCGGGAAGACGATCGGATCGACTACCTCAGCAAGGCCGGCTTTCCCTTCGCCACGCTTGGCCGAAGTCAATCCGGCGGGGACACCTATCCTTCGCTCGATATCGATTTCGAGAGGGCGGGTGATGAAGCCGTCGACCGGCTGGTCGCGCACGGCCACCGCCGCATTGCCGCCATCCGCCCTTCGCTTGATCTCAACTTCGGCTACCTGTTCCTCGACGGCTACCGCAAGGCGCTGAAGAGGCACGGCATCGAAGTCGACCCCGGCCTGATCGCCGACGGCTTCATCAACGAGCCCGGCGGCTACCAGGTGACGCCGCGCGTGATGCTCTCCAAGGACCGGCCGACGGCGATCATCTTCAACAATGACGCCATGGCGCTCGGCGGCTGCAAGGCGCTGGCCGAGATGGGCATCAGGCCCGGCCACGACATAGCGGTGATCGTCATCGTCGACACGCCGCTTTGCCGCTACTTCTCGCCGGCGTTGACCGCCTTCCGTCCGTCGCTGGAGCCCATGGGCCGGCGACTGGCCGAGATGCTGCTCGCCTCGCTCCCTGCCTTCGCCGGCCCGGAGGGACCGCGAACCATCCGCGAGGTCTGGCCGCTGGAGCTGATCGCGCGGGAAAGCGATTGAGCGCTTTTCCCTTCTCCCCTTGGCTTTTCCCTTCTCCCCTTGTAGGAGAAGGGAAACTGTCACGCAACCATCACGTTCAAGTCCTAGACCGCTCGACGGAAACCGGCTCGCCGCATCTTCGATGCCGCGCCCTTCCAGGCATTGGCCGATCTGTTCGTCAAGAAGGGGATATCCATGAAAAGTTTGAACCGCACTGTCTCGCTCGGCATCGCGCTTGCCCTGTTCACCACCCTGACCCCGGCGCTCGCCGACGGCGTCGCCTATGTCAACAAGGGGCTTGTCGGGATCGGCCGCATTCCGGCCAGCCAGAAGGACAAGTTCGGCGAGACCTTCGGTTCGGGCTCCGGCATGTCGATCGACACCAAGTCCTGGACGCGTGACGGCGCCGGCTACAAGGGCTCGCTGTGGCTGCTGCCGGACCGCGGCTACAACGTCGTCGGCACCACAGACTACCGGCCGCGCCTCAACACCATTTCGATCGAGCTGACCCCGACCGCTCCGGGCGCCGCGCCCGCCGCCGGCCAGGAACAGTCGAGCGTCAAGGCGACGCTAGCCGACACCATGCTCTTGACCGACGACAAGGGCGCTGACGCCACCGGCCTTGATCCGCTCAACGGCGTGCGCCCGGCCGCCGGCGACATGCCGATCCTGCCGCAGGCCGACAACGGCAAGCTGGCGCTGGACGACGAGGCGATCGTGCGCCTGCCCGACGGCACCATGTTCATCTCCGACGAATATGGCCCCAACATCTACCGCTTCTCGGCCGACGGTCATCTGATGTCGGCCACCCAGCCGCCGGCGGCTCTGGTGCCGATGCGCCATGGCAAGCCGAACTTCGCTTCCGACAACCCCGGCCCTGGCGCGGCCGAGCCCGATCCGAAGGATCCCGAGACCGGTCGCCAGAACAACCAGGGCCTCGAAGGCATGTCGATGACGCCGGACGGCAAGTTCCTGATCGCGGTGCTGCAGTCAGCGCCGCGCCAGGATGGCGGCGATTCCGGTTCGACGCGCCAGAACACCCGCGCGCTCGTCTATGACGCCTCCGACCTCGCCCACCTCAAGCTGGCGCACGAATATGTCGTGCCGCTGCCGGTGTTCAAGGACGCCAAAGGCAAGACCAAGGTGGCCGCGCAGAGCGAGATCGTGGCGCTGTCCGACAAGAGTTTCCTGATGCTGGCTCGCGACAGCGGCAACGGCCAGGGCCTGAAGGACGCCGAGTCGCTCTACCGCAAGATCAACATTGTCGACCTGACGGGCGCGACCGATATCGCCAATGGTCCGTTCGACGCCGCCGACAAGCCGGTCGCGCCGAAGGGCGTGCTCGATCCGTCGGTGACGCCGGCCAAGCTCACGACCTTCATCGATATCAACGACAAGGGTGAGCTCGGCCGCTTCGGCCTGCACAATGGCGCGCCGAACGACAAGAACAACCTCTCGGAGAAATGGGAAGCGATGTCGCTGGTGAGCGTGCTCGATCCGAAGCTGCCCGACGACTATTTCCTGTTCGTCGCCAACGACAACGACTTCCTCACCCAGGACGGCTTCCAGGTCGGCGCGCCCTACAAGGCCGAGGATGGCGCCGATGTCGACACCACCTTCCTGGTCTATCAGGTTACGATCCCCGGCCTGTCTGGAAACAGCCTCGCCGCGAACTAACATCGTTCATCGGGTCGGGTGCCACGAGGCATCCAACCCGCAAGGGATGCATCACCATCAGGCCTGCGATAGCATCGCGGGCCTGATTCATTTTCGGTGCCCGCCCCACCATGGATAACAACATGGATGACGACAAGCCCGCTCGCCGGCGGACCGGCGACCTGACCAGCGGCCCGATTCCGCGCACGCTGCTTTTGTTTGCCTTGCCGGTGCTCGGCTCCAACGTGCTGCAGTCGCTCAACGGCTCGATCAACGCCGTCTGGGTCGGGCGCTTCCTCGGCGAGGCGGCGCTGACCGCGACCTCGAACGCCAATCTGGTGCTGTTCCTGATCCTCGGCACGGTGTTCGGCATCGGCATGGCGGCGACCATCCTGGTCGCGCAGTCCGTCGGCGCCCGCGACTTGGCCGAGGCGCGGCGTATCGTCGGCACCAGCGCGACCTTCTTCTTCCTCGTCTCGATGGTGTTCGCGGTCTGCGGCTGGATCTGGGTCGACGCCATCCTCACCGGGCTCGGCACGCCGGCGGACGCCTTGCCGCTGGCGCGCGCCTATCTGCGCATCATCTTCGTCGCCGTGCCGATGATGAACCTGTTGTCCTTTGTCATGACCGTGCTGCGCGGCGCTGGCGATTCGCGCACGCCGTTTGTCTTCATGGCGCTGGCGGTCGTGCTCGACGTCGTTTTGAACCCGCTGCTGATCCGCGGCATCGGCCCCTTCCCCGAGCTCGGCATTGTCGGTTCAGCCACCTCGACGCTGATCGGCCAGACGGTGAGCGTGGTCGCCATCCTGATCGTGCTCTATGCGCGCAAGAATCCGCTGCGGCTGGCGGGCGGCGACCTCGCCCTGCTCAAGCCGGACCCGGCGCTTTTGCGCATCGTCGTCTTCAAGGGCGTGCCGATGGGCCTGCAGATGATCGTCATCTCGGCCGCGGCGCTGACCGTGATGGGGATCGTCAATTCCTACGGCTCGCAGGTCGCAGCGGCCTACGGCATCGCGGCGCAGCTCTGGACCTATATCCAGATGCCGGCTCTGGCCATCGGCGCCGCAGTCTCCTCGATGGCGGCGCAGAATGTCGGCGCCGGGCGCTGGGATCGCATCGGTAGGGTCGCCGCTTCGGGAGTCGGGTTCAACCTCGTGCTCACCGGCGCGCTGGTGGCGCTGCTGTTCGTTTTCGATCGCGCGGTGCTCAGCCTGTTCCTGACCGGCGACAGCACGGCGATCGACATCGCCGCCCACATCAACAAGGTGGCGTCGTGGTCCTTCATCCTGTTCGGCATCACCATCGTGCTGTTTGCCACGGTGCGCGCCACCGGCGCCGTCATGCCGCCGCTCATCATCCTGATCATCTCGGTGCTGATCGTTCGTACCGGCTTCGCCTATTCCTTCAGGAGCGTGATCGGCCAGGAGGCGCTTTGGTGGAGTTTCCCGGCTGGCTCGATAACTTCGCTCATGCTGGCCGCCGCCTATTATCGTTTCGGCCGTTGGCGGGTCATGCAAATGATCGAGGGGCGGCCGGCCGCGGGCGAGCCTCCGGACACCGGCCTCGGCGTGCCGCGCCAGCGCGCGCACCTTTCGCCCGAAACGCCGAACGGCTGAGGCATCGCTGCGCTGTTCGACATCACCTCGCGTAGCGCAGGCCGAACCCCAGCGCCACCAGCGCGAAGATCGTGATCATGCCGGCAAAGGCCAGGCTTGCGACGGTAGCACTGGTCAGGCTCGACAGCACGCCGATGCCGATGACCGGCAGCGCATTGCCGCAGAAGCAGCAGACGAAGAAGGCCGAAACCACCTCGGCGCGGCGGTCGGCCGGCGCTATGTGGTTTACCACTTGCAGGCCGCCACGATAGCCGAAGGCGGCGGCAACGCCGCACAGCGCCGTGCCGATGATCATGACTGCCGTGGAGGCGAAGACCTGCGCCGCGACGATCAGCGCCACGGTTGGGATCATTGACACGAGCGCGGCAAGCATCGTGAAGCGGCTCGACAGTCGTGCCGTCGCCAGGATCGTCGCGGCCGCCACGATCGACAGTTCGAAGAACAGCCCGCCGGCCTCGGCGTGGTTGGTCACGTGAAGCTGCTGCGCCATGATGCTCGGCGCCAGCGCCGCATAGAAGCCGACCAGCGCCATGGCGCCGAAGCCGGTGACCGCCGGCGCCACGAATTGCGCGCGAATGCCGGCGGGAACCGAAAGCCGCGGCCGCATCGAAATTTCGACGAGCCGCCTGGTTTGCGGCACGGTTTCTCGCGTGCGCCAGAGCATGAGGGTCACCAGCAGAAGCAAGGCGAGATAGACTGCGAACGTCAGCCTGAGCGGCCAGGGCGCGTATTCGGCGAGCAGCCCCGACGCCAACGCACCGGCCCCGAGGCCGACGAAGTTGGTGCTGGTGGCAATGATGGCGGCGCGCGACTTGTCCTCGCCTTCGATCAGTTCGGCGAGCCAGGCAGTTCCGGTTCCCGCGCCGATCCCGATGCCGAGCCCGCTGAGGATACGGGCGATGTCGAGCCAAGCCAGGTTTTCGGCAAAGAGGAAAAACAGCGCGCTGATCACGGCGACGCCCATTGCCGCCATCGCCGCCGGGCGGCGGCCGATGACATCCGACAATCGGCCGAAAAACAGCAGCGCCGCCAGATTCCCGACCACATACACGGCATAGACCAATGTCAGGGTGATCTGCGAGAATCCGAAGGCCTGTTTGTAGATCACATAGAGCGGCGTCAAAGCCGTGCTCCCGGCAAAGAGCGCTGCAATCATGGCGGCGACGGCAGCCATCGCGCCGCCGCCGCTGAGTTCATTGTCGCGCGTGATTGTCTGAGCGTAGCTGGTCATCGGAACCTCCGGCCAGTTTGCAAGCCCCGACACTCATGTAGTGGCGGCCGTCCCGCATTCCGAACGCCCTCCTGACAATTCTGGCAGTATGGCCTTGCGCGAAATCCTTGCGTAACGTCTGTCAACCGACGAAGGAGGAACCATGGGCAAGGGACGGGTCGAGGCATTCACCGATGGCGTCGTCGCCATCATCATCACCATCATGGTGCTGGAATTGAAGGTGCCGCACGGCGAGGACCTGGCCGCGCTGGTGCCGCTTTGGCCGGTCTTCTTCTGCTACGTGCTGTCCTTCATCAATGTCGGCATCTACTGGAACAATCTGCACAACATGTTCCACACCGTGCAACGCGTCGACGGCCGCGTCCTGTGGGCCAACCTCAACCTTCTGTTCTGGCTGTCGCTGATGCCGGTGACCACGGCCTTCATGGGCGAAAATCATTTCGCCCCGGTGCCGGTTGCCGTCTACGGCGTCGATCTGGCGCTCTGCGCCGTTGCCTACAACATCCTGGCCATCAAACTGCGCCATCTGCACGGCGCCGAGACGACCTTTGCCCGGGCCTTGGGCCAGGACCGCAAGGGCAAGATTTCGCTGGCCCTTTATCTGGCCGGGATAGCGCTGACCTTCGTCAGCCAATGGATCGGCGTGGCCATCTATGTGCTGGTGGCCACCATCTGGTTTGCGCCCGACAAACGTTTCGAACGTCTAATCGAAAAATAGCCAGGGCGATTCCAGGAAAAAGTGCGTAGCGGTTTCCTGTTCGGAAATTGCGAAAAAACCGCGCTACTTCCTCATCGCCTTCAGCTTCTCGGCCGCCGAGGCGGCAAGGTCGGCGTAGCGCTCCTCCAGCCGCTCGGCCGCCTTGATGACGGGAAAGTCGTGGCCGAACTTCTCCAGCGCCAGACGCAGCTTCTCGGCGAAGTCAGCCTGTTCCTCCAGCGCCGCGAACAACGTCTTTACCTGTGTCTCGCTGATATCGGGATTGGCAAGCATTTTCGGCACGTCGCGGCCCATCTGCTCGCCGGTGGCGGTCTGCTCCTTCAGGATGCCGATCCAATCGGTCAATACCCAACTCCTTTTTGCGGCAGCATGCGCGCCGGCAGCTGTCGCGGTCAACCCGTTGCCGCTGTCGCGGTCAACCCGTTGCCGCTGTCGCGGTCAACCCGTTGCCGCTGTCGCGGTCAATTACTGCGGCGATCGAGGCTTGTCTCGGCCCCGACTGGCGTTAAGTTCGGCTCGACCCGGAACAAGGACATCGACCATGACCAGCGACGCCGAAATCCAGACCGCCCTGCCCGCTTTCGCTTCCGGCAATGTCGCCGTCGTCACCGGCGGCGCGAGCGGCATCGGCCTTGCCGCCGTGAAACGATTTGCGGCCATGGGCATGAAGACGGTCATTGCCGATATCGGCGGCGTGCGCCTCGACCAGGCCCGGCAGGCGGTCGCCGACATTGCCGGGGACGATGCCGTTCTCCCAATTCCAACCGACGTCTCGAAGGCCGACGAGGTCGACCGCCTGGCCGAACTCGCTTACGGTGCATTCGGCGCCGTCTCGGTCCTGATGAACAATGCCGGCGTCGGCAACAATCCGGGCAAGCCGTGGGAAAACCGCGACGCCTGGAAGCGGCTGCTGGACATCAATTTCTGGGGCGTCGTGCACGGCGTCGAGGCCTTCGCGCCGCGCATGCTGGCCGGGGATAAGCCTAGCCTGATCATCAATACAGGCTCCAAGCAGGGCATCACGACGCCGCCCGGCAATCTCGCCTACAACGTCTCCAAGGCTGGCGTGAAGACATTCACCGAAGGCCTGGCCCATGCGCTGCGCAACGAACCCGGAGCAAAGGTTTCCGCGCATTTGCTCATCCCGGGCTTCACCTATACCGGCTTGACCGAGGGCGCGACGGAAAAGCCGGCCGGCGCCTGGACGGGCGAGCAGGTGATCGATTTCATGCTGGCGTCGCTCAAGCAGGGCGACTTCTACATCCTTTGCCCGGACAACGAGGTTGCGCGGCCCACGGATGAAAAGCGCATGGCCTGGGCGATTGGCGACATCATCGAAAACCGCCCTGCCCTGTCGCGCTGGCATCCCGATCACAAGGATGCGTTCGCGGCCTTTATGGACGGCTGAGCCACCGAACGAGCCGCATCCCGAACGATAAGGCGGCGCTCAAGCGGCGTGTTTTTTGGGGGCGTGCTTTTGCCCGGCGGCCTTCTTGACGGTCACGGCGGCAACCTCCCGGTCATGCCGCTTTGCGGCTTTTTCGCATTTTTCGCGGATCTCCTCGACCTCGGATTCGGTCAGATGCTCGATGCCAATGAAGGTGTTATGAGCGCGGCTGACGCGGATCAGCTCGTCGAGCTTGGTCTGGATCGCGGCGCTATCGCGGTTCTGCGTGTTTTGGATGAGGAACACCATCAGAAAGGTGACGATCGTCGTCCCGGTGTTGATGACCAGCTGCCAAGTATCCGAAAAGCCGAAGACCGGTCCGCTCAAAGCCCAAACGACAATGACCAACCCGCACAAGGCAAATGTCGGCGGCATCCCCGCGAGATGCGCCACGGCATTGGCGATCCTGGTGAAAAACTTTTCAATCATCGAAAATCCTTGAATGGCCAAGCGTTCTGGATTCGGCCGAGGGCTGAATACAGATCCTGATCAAAAACAGGCGGCAGCCGCTCCCGGTTCCCTGCCGGCAGTATTTTTGCGACTGTATCCTGTACAATTGAGCACACGCCAAAAGGGCAGCTTCAGGAAAAACCACCTTATGGGTTTGTTGCGATAGTTTCGGTGCAGGTGAAGAAGCCTGCTGCTCCGCTTCACAGCGGGTTTACCTCCAGCCCCTTCCGCCGCGCCACCCCCGCATGGCGGAAGGGGCACTGATTCCTGAAATCGTGACGGATCAGGAGGCTTCGTCTTCCCAACGATCGAGGAAGGCCTCGATCGGCAACGACTGCATGTCCGGGATCGCCCTGGCGAGTCTTTCTGGCGCCCAGTCCCACCAGGCGAGGCTCTCGATGCGTACCGCAACGTCGGCGGCGAACCGCTGACGCAGGGGTTTGGCCGGAACGCCGGCGACGATCGCGTAAGGCGGCACGTCATGCGTCACCACGGCGTTAGCACCGATGACGGCACCGTTGCCGATCGTCACGCCAGGCATGATCACGGCGCCGTGGCCGATCCAGACATCGTGGCCGATGCTGACCGACCTCGCCTGCCGCCGCTCGCGGAACGCCGCATCGACGCCGAGCCAGCGGAAATACTCGTTCGGCCGGTAGCTGACCTTGTGCTGGGTCAGCCGCTCGATCGGGTGCTCGAGCGCGTTGATGCGGCTGTTGGCGGCGATCGAGCAGAACTTGCCGATCGTCGTGTAGATCGCTTCCGAGTGGCGCTCGAAATAGGAAAAGTCGCCGACAGTCACCTCGCGCAGGATCACCCGCTCGCCGATCGAGGCATAGCGACCGAGCTTGCATCCCTTCAGCTCCGCCGTCGGATGGATGCGCGGTTCAGGGTCTTTCAGGACGAGGTGTTCGGGGCGGTCCATGGCGCGGCTTTACGCCCGAGCGATTGGTCCCGCAAGCGGGAGCAGTCGGAGCCTATTGCGGCTTGCCCTTCGTCCACACGACGTTCTGGCCATAGAGAGGCACGGTGGTGACCGACATCTTCGCCGAACCGTTCTGCACCTGACGCGAATGCGACAGATAGATCAGCGTCTCGTTCTTCCTGTCGTAGATGCGGTTCACCACCTGCTTCTTCCAGATCAGGCTGAGGCCCTGCTTGAACACCTCCTCGCCGCCTTCGCTCATGTCGATGTCGCCGACGGTGATCGGCCCGGTCTGGCGGCATGAGATCGACGAATCCGACGGGTCTTCGAACCAATTGCCCTTGTGCAATCGATCGATGATGCTGCGGTCGAAATAGGCGACATGGCAGGTGACGCCGTCGACTTTCGGGTCCTTGATCGCGTCGATCATGATGTCGTTGCCGACCCAGTCGACGCCGACTTTGCCGACTTCGTCCGCCACCGCTGCGCCGGCGCTCAGGGCAAGACATGCGGCGAATAAGCCGATCAGTTTTCGCAAGGAGACCTCCTCGGGTTCGCGTTTAGCCGATGTCAGGTGGGATAAGACCGAGGCATTTGCAAGCCGTTCGATCACGGCGCTGGGCCTCGTGCACCATTCGGGTCGTCACGGTTGCGGCAACGCGACATCTTTGCGCCCGTGGCGACGAACCGCTAGAACTGTCTGTCGAAACAGGCCCGCGCCCGATCCGGCACGCCATGGCAATCACGACGGATAATTTCTGATGATGCGCTCAATCCTGGTCGGCATTCTCGTCCTGATGGCGGCGGGCATCGGCTGGCTCACCTTCGACTGGTACCGCGGCCACTACGGCGGCGAGCCGTACGGCGCGCCGTTCACGTTGATCGACCAGAAGAAAGCGCCGATCACCGAGGCCGCGTTCCGGGGTCATCCGAGCGTCGTCTTCTTCGGCTTCACCCACTGCCCGGAAGTCTGCCCTACCACGCTCTTCGAACTGGCCGGCTGGCTGAAGACGATGGGCGACGACGGCAAGAACCTCAACGCCTACTTCGTCACGGTGGATCCTGAGCGCGACACGCCGGAGATCATGAATTCCTACGTCAGCAATTTCTCCGACCGCATCACCGGCATCACCGGCGATCCGGACAAGGTGCACGCCATGGCAAAGGCCTTCGGCATCTACTGGAGGAAGGTCGACACCGGCGACGGCGACTACACGATGGACCACACGGCCTCGGTTCTGCTGCTCAACGCCAAGGGCGAGTTCGCCGGCACCATCGCCTATGGCGAAAGCGCCGACACCGCGATTGCCAAGCTGAAGCGGCTTGCGGCGGGCGGCCAGGCATGATCCCGAACCGAAGGTCGGCGTAGCAAGAAGTGGGAACCGGTTCTCGAAAATGATCATGCTCGAACATGAGTCGCCCTGATGGGGCAGACCAGGCTCCATTTCACCGCGGGCAAGGCCGAGGCCGACCGCATCTTCGCGGCGCTCGACGCTGCTTTCGAGGATGACGGCTTGCCGCTCGCCGTGCTGGAGGTCGACGAGGCCAACGACATCCATGAAGTGTCGCTTTATGCCGATGGCGATGTCGATGCCGTCGAAGCCCGGATCAACGACATCCTCGCTGGACTCGCCCTGCCGAAGCAGGTCGAACGCGAAACGCTCCCCGACATCGACTGGGTGGCGCGCTCGCTCGAAGGATTGAAGCCGGTCCGCGCCGGACGTTTCTTCGTCCACGGCGCGCATGATCGCGGCAAGCGCCACAGCAGCGATCTCGCTATCGAGATCGAGGCGGGCCTTGCCTTCGGCACCGGCCATCACGGCACAACCGCCGGCTGCCTCGAAATGCTGGAGCAGGTGGTGCTGCGCGAACGGCCGCGCAACGCGCTCGATCTCGGCACCGGCAGTGCCGTGCTGGCGATAGCGCTGGCGAAGCTCGCGCATATCCCCGTGCTGGCGACCGACATCGACCCGGTCGCGGTTCGCGTCGCCGCCGCCAATGCGCGCCTCAATCATGTCAAGGCGCTGGTCGAGACGGTGGCGGCGCCTGGCTTCCATCACCCGATCTTCGCCAGGCGCGCGCCCTTCGACCTGATCGTCGCCAACATTTTGGCACGGCCGCTGATGCGGCTGGCTCCCGAGATGGCAAGGCACGTCAAGCTGGGCGGGTCGCTGGTGCTGTCGGGCATCCTCGACCGCCAGCGCGATGCGGTGATCTCGGCCTATGTCGGCCAGAGCTTCCGCCACGTCCGCACCTTGCATCGCGAGGGCTGGGTGACGATCCACCTCAAGCGCTGAGACACAGCCGTACTCTGGCCCTGCCGAAATCGATTCCGGTTGCCAGGGGTATGCGCTACAGCAATTCCACGAAAAGTGTGAAGCGGTTAGCCGTTTCCATGAAACGGTGAACCGCTCTAGGGTCGCGGCAAGCCATTCGAGGGAGATGCCACAATGTTCCAGACCTTTGATTCCGCCGGCGATCCGGCTGTCGGCAAGCCGCGCGTGGCGATGCTGCGCCAGTGGCTGGTGGAGAACGGCCTGGACGGCTTCATGGTGCCGCGTGCCGACGAGCACCAGGGCGAGTATGTCGCCGACCGTTCGGCGCGGCTGAAATGGCTGACCGGCTTTTCCGGCTCGGCCGGCGTCGCAATCGTCCTGCGCGACCGCGCGTTCATCTTCGTCGACGGCCGCTACACGCTGCAGGTGCGCGGCGAGGTCGACCTTTCCATCTTCACCATCGAAAGCCTTATCGACAATCCGCCGGCCTCCTGGATCAAGGACAATCTCGGCAAGGGCGCCAGGCTTGGTTTCGATCCGTGGCTGCATACGATCGGTGAGGTCAAGTTGCTGAGGGCATCGGCCGAGCAGTCCGGCGCGACGCTGGTGCCGCTCGACAAGAACCCGATCGACCTCATCTGGAAGGACCAGCCGGAGCCGCCGCGCGCGCCGGTGGAGCTCCACCCGATCGCCTTTGCCGGCGAGCTTGCCAAGGACAAGCTGGCGCGGCTGGCCGGCACGATCGAAAAGGACGGCGCGACGCACGCCGTGCTGACCGACCCCTCCTCCATCGCCTGGGCCTTCAACATCCGTGGCGGCGACGTGGCGCACACGCCGCTGGCCTTAGGCTTCGCCATCCTGGCTGCCGACGGCAAGCACCAGCTCTTCATGGACCCGCGCAAATTCTCGCGTCAGGTCGCGGCCTATCTCACCCAGCTCGCCGACCTGCACGATCCGGGCGAGTTCGAAGCAGCCATCGCTGGGCTTGCCGACGATGGTGCAAAAATCGCGCTCGATCCGGTGCTGGCTGCGGAAAAGCTGAAGATGCTGGTCGAGAGCAATGGCGGCAAGGTGATATCCGCCGCCGATCCGGCCCGCATCCCGCGCGCCACCAAGAGCCAGGCCGAGATCGCGGGCAGCCGCGCCGCGCATCGTCGCGACGGTGCCGCGGTCGCCAAGCTGCTCTGCTGGCTCGACCGGCAGAAGCCGGACACGCTCGACGAGATCGACGTTGTGACCAAGCTCGAAGAAATCCGCCAGCAGACCGGCGAGGAAACGCAGATGCCTCTGCGCGACGTCTCCTTCGACACCATTTCCGGCGCCGGCCCGAACGGCGCCATCATGCATTATCGCGTGTCACGCGCCACCAGCCGCAAGCTTCAGAGCGGCGAGTTGTTCCTGCTCGATTCCGGCGGACAATATCAGGACGGCACCACCGACATCACCCGCACCGTGCCGATCGGCCAGCCGACCGAGGAGATGCGCGAGCGCTTCACCCTGGTGCTGAAAGGCATGATCGGGATCTCGACGCTGCGCTTCCCTGCCGGCACGCGCGGCTCGGAAATCGATGCAGTTGCCCGCATGGCGCTGTGGAGGTATGGCTGCGACTTCGCCCATGGCACCGGTCACGGCGTCGGCTCCTATCTTGCCGTGCATGAAGGCCCGCAGCGCATCGCCCGCACCGGCACCGAGAAGCTGCTTGCCGGTATGATGCTGTCCAACGAACCTGGCTACTACAAGGAAGGCTCCTACGGCATCCGCATCGAGAACCTTATCCTGGTCACGTCCGCCGAGCAGATCGAGGGCGGCGACATCGCCATGCACGGCTTCGAGACGCTGACGCTGGCGCCGATCGACAAGCGCCTTATCCGCAGCGATCTGCTGACCCGCGACGAACTGCACTGGCTCGACCAGTATCACGCGCGAGTCCTGGCCGAGATCGGTCCGATGGTGGACGGCGAGACGCTGGCTTGGCTGGAGAAGGCGACCGCGCCGCTTCCGCACGACGCGAAGATCTGACCTATCCCACGAACTGCCGCGCCAATATCAGTGCGGCAGTGCCCGCCAAAAACATCGCCATCAGGCCGCCGCGCAACGACACCAGCGCGGTGACGATCAGCGCCGCCCATTCGGCGGGTCCGGCATGCAGGAGTTCCGGCGCCACCAGCGTCGTCAGCACGGCGGCCGGCACGGCGTTCAAGCCCGCCTCGACGCGCGGATGGATGTTTTCGAAGCGCGAGATGACGAGGTGGCCGCCGACGCGCGTGAGATAGGTGGCGATGGCGCCGGCAAGGATGATCCAGAAGGTCGTGCTCATGGCCGCTCCCCCACGCCGCTGTGATGCGGCGGCAGGATCACCGCCAGGAGCACGCCTGCGATCGCGCCGATCGAGACATGCCATGGCGAGCCGACCGTCCTGTAGGCGACGATCGAGGCGGCCGCGCTCGCGGCGACCACCGGCAGCCAGAGCGGCCGTTTGCGGAAGCCCATGACGAGGCCGAGGAAATAGATCGGCAGCAGGAAATCGATACCCAGCGCATGGGTATCCGGGATCATCTTGCCGAACACCGCACCCAGGCCGCTTTCGATCACCCAGAACACATAGACCGGCAGGCCGAGTCCCAGATACCAGACGAAGCCGATCGGCCGGCCGGACTCTGCCCTCGCCTCGGCGATCGCATATTGCGGATCGGTCAGGATGAAGTAGCCGAGCGCCTGCTGCAGCACCGGCCAATGCGCGATGCGCCGGCCGATGCCGGCGGAATAGAGCACGTGGCGGAAATTCACCGCGAAGATCGACAGCACGACCAGCCACGGCGCGACATGCTGGCCGAACAGCTCGATGCCAACCATCTGGCTGGCGCCGCCATAGATCATGGCGCTCATCAGAAAGGCTTCGAGAACGGAAAGGCCGTTGTCGACCGCTAAAGCGCCGAACAGCACCGCGAACGGCGCCGAGGCGACGACCACCGGCATCGACAGCCGCACGCCTTCCCAGAAATCGCTCTGCGCACGGCCTTCGGAGATTGCTTCCGCTGACATCCAACTGCTCCCTTTTGCATGTCGCCCAGAAGTGCGCAGCGGTTCTGGGATAACGACATGCATCAAAACAAGGACTTGAAGCGCGTCGCCTGAACCCGTTTCAGGTGACGCGCTTCAGACGGTTTGATGTAGGGAGCGTCGCCCTCCTTGTCACACCAATTCGCTTGAGCCGACGATCAGCGGAACTGATCGCGAAGGATTTCCGGTTATCCGGTCTTGCCCTGAATCGCCCTGCCCCAATCGAGCAGCGGCCTGGCGCGCGAGGTGAAATCGACGAGATCGTCGACCAGCCCGGCCGAGTAAATCGTCGTCGGATCGATCTCGTGCCGGACCACGAAATGCCGGTTGCGCACCGCCTGGGCGAGATCGTCATCGGTGACGTCCTCGAAGCCGCGCGGCGCGCGCTTCAGGCGATCTTCCGAATCGAGCGCGAGGCCGCCCTTCTTCAGCGCCGCCACCGTGCCACGGAACGCCGCCGGCTTCGTCACGATCGCCTTGCGCATCGCCTGCAGCAGTTCAGGCCCCGGCTGCCACCAAGCGACGCCGGCAAAGCAGCGCTCCAATCCGATATGCACGTAGAATACGCCCTGCTCCATCTTGGTGCCGTCCGGCGAAAGGATGGCCGATAGATGCCGGTTGTAGGGTCGCTTGTCCTTGGAAAAGCGCACGTCGCGATTGATGCGGAAAAGCGATTTCTTGCGGTCGCCGCGCAGGCCAAGTCTCGCCGCCGCAAAACGCTCGCTGAGCGTCTCGACGAGATCGCAGAACGGCTCGTGCAATTGGCTCTCGTAGAGGTCGCGGTTTTCCTGGAACCACTCGCGGCTCTGGTGGAAATCGAGCGCCTTCAGGAACGGGATGGCCTTCTCGCCAAAACCTTTGAACGCGCCCGCCATCAGCCGCCCCTGCCGATGCGCTGCAGCCAGGTGTCCTCGTCGATAACCTCGATGCCGAGATCGGTCGCCGTTTTGAGCTTGGAGCCGGCGCCGGGACCTGCGACGACTAGGTCGGTCTTGGCCGAAACCGAGCCCGCGACCTTGGCGCCAAGGCGCTCGGCCATCGCCTTGGCCTCGGAGCGCGTCATCTTTTCCAGCGTGCCGGTGAACACCACCGTCTTGCCGGAGACCTCGCTGCCGGCCGAGATCTCCATGACATACGGCTTCGGATGGACTTGCGCGAGCAGCGCGTCGAGCACATCGTCGTTGCGCTCGTTGCCGAAGAAATCCCGCAGCGCGTTGATCACCGTGTCGCCGATGCCGTTGATCGACGGGAAGACGTCGTGCGGATCCTCCGCCTTTGCCGTCTCCTTGCCGACACGGATCAGTTCTTCGATTGTCGAGAACTGGCGGGCAAGCACGGCGGCCGTCGTCTCGCCGATATGACGAATGCCGAGCGCGAAGATGAAGCGGTCGAGCTCCGGCTCGCGGCGCGCGTCGATAGCGGCAAACAGCTTGTCCAGCCCTTCGTAGTTGCGCTCCTCGATGCTGCGCACATTCTTGCGCGTCTTGCCCGATGCCTCCTCGCGCAGCCTCGCCTGCTCTTCGCGCCGCTCGGCCAGCGCCTTGGTGACGGCCGGCCGGCGGTCCTTCAGCGTGAAGATATCGGCCGCCGTCTTGACCAGCCCGGCATTGAAGAAGAGGTCGATGTTTTCAGCGCCCAGGCCTTCGATATCGAGCGCGCCGCGCGACACGAAATGGCGCAATCCTTCCACCGCTTGCGCGGCGCAGATCAACTCGCCGGTGCAGCGCCGGCGGGAATCCTCCTTGCCGGTCTTCTCGTTGATCTCGCGCGTCGCCGGCGAGCCGCAGACCGGGCAGGTATGCGGGAACTCGTAAGGCACCGCGGCGGCCGGCCGCTTGTCGATGACGACGCTGACGATCTGCGGAATGACGTCGCCCGCCCGCTGGATCACCACCGTGTCGCCGATACGCACGTCGATGCCGTCGCGGATCGGCTGGCCGTTGCTGTCGAAGCCCTTGATGTAGTCTTCATTGTGCAGCGTCACGTTCTCGACCACCACGCCGCCGACCGTCACGGGCGCAAGCCGGGCCACCGGCGCCAGCGTGCCGGTGCGTCCAACCTGGATGTCGATCCTCTGCACCGTCGTCATCGCCTGTTCGGCTGGAAATTTGTGGGCGACCGCCCAGCGCGGCTCACCCGTGACGAACCCCCAGCGGCGCTGCAGCTCGAGCTGGTCGATCTTGTAGACGACGCCGTCGATGTCGTAGCCGAGCGAGGAGCGCTGCTCCTCGATGCGATGGTAGTGGGCAATGAGTTCGTCTATCGACTTCGCGCGCACCATCAGCGGGCTGACCTTGAACCCCCACTCCTTGAACTTCTGCACGGAATCGTACTGGGTCGGAGCCGGATCCGCCGTCGTATAGCCCCAGGCATAGGCGAAGAATTTCAGGTTGCGGCTGGCGGTGACCGAGGGATCCTTCTGGCGCAGCGATCCGGCCGCCGTGTTGCGCGGATTGACATAGTCCTGGCCGCCGACGGCCGCCGAGCGTTCCTTCAGCGCCTCGAACTCCGCATAGGTCATGTACACCTCGCCGCGGATCTCGATGACCTCCGGCCAGCCCGAGCCGTGCAGCTTCTTCGGAATATCGGCAATCGTCTTCAGATTGGCGGTGATGTCCTCGCCGACGGCGCCGTCGCCGCGCGTCGCGCCCTGCACGAACACGCCGTTTTCATAGCGCAGCGAGGCCGACAACCCGTCGATCTTGGGCTCCGCGGTGAAGGCGATGTCGAGGTCCTTGTCGCGGTCGAAGAAGCGCCGGCCGCGCTCGATGAAATCGGCGACGTCCTGGTCGGTATAGGCTTTGGCGAGGCTCAGCATCGGCACCGCGTGGCGCACCTTGGTAAAGCCTTCCGCAGGCGGTGCGCCGACCCGCCGCGACGGCGAATCCTCGCGCACGAGATCGGGAAAGCGTTCCTCTATCGCGAGGTTGCGCCGCGCCAGCGCGTCATACTCGGCGTCCGAAATCGTCGGCGCGTCTTCGGTGTGGTAGCGCCGGTCGTGCTCGGCGATCTCCGCGGCCAGCCGCTTCAACTCATCCGCGGCCTCGCTTTCGCTCAGCGATTCGACTGGTTTTTCCGACATGAAGTGCGGTCCTCGAATTATGGCGGGCCACTATAAATCAGGAATCGTCGGCAGGGAGTCGGCTTGCGCAAAAATCATTCCTGAACAGCAGGATGCAGCCATCTGCTGACTCATCTTCCGAACGTGAAAGAATTCAAGCCGCCTAAAAGCATGTCCCCGAAAGTGGGAACCGGTTTCGGGACAAAGACATGCGTGAAATCAGAAACCTAAAGCGCATGGCGCGAATCTGAAAGATCGCGACGCGCTTTAGGCTGCCGCCGTGTTCTCGCGCAGCAGGCGTTCCGCCGCGGCGCGCGCTTCATCCGTGATGGTGGCGCCGGCCAGCATACGCGCGATCTCTTCCTGGCGCGCCGCGCGGTCCATTTCGGCGATGCCGGTGGCGACACGGTCCTTGCCGCCGGATTTCGAGATGAGGAAGTGTGTGGCGGCGCGCGCCGCCACCTGCGGCGCATGCGTGACCGAAAGCACCTGCACCCGCTTCGACAACCTGGCCAGCCGCTGGCCGATGGCGTCGGCCACCGCGCCGCCGACACCGGTGTCGATCTCGTCGAAAACCAGGGTCGGCGCCGAGCCGCGGTCGGCCAGCGCCACTTTCAGCGCCAGAAGGAAGCGCGACAGCTCGCCGCCCGACGCGACCTTCATCATCGGTCCCGGCCTTGTACCCGGATTGGTGCGCACCCAGAACTCGACCTGGTCTATGCCTTCTTCCATGCGACTTTCGGCGTCGCTCAGCATCTCGACGATGAACTCGGCCCGCTCGAGCTTGAGCGCCGGCAGTTCCGCCATCACCGCCTTGGTCAGCCCGACCGCCGCCGCGTGGCGCAGCGAAGAGAGTTGCGCCGCGGAAATGTCGTAAGCCTCGCGCGCGGCGGCGGCTTGCTTCTCCAGTCCGTGTAGCCGCTCCTCGCCGGCGTCGAGGTCGGCGAGGTCGGCCGCCATCGTGTCGCGCAGCTGCGCCAGGTCGTCGACCGCGACATTGTGCTTGCGCGAGGCCGCGCGCAGCGAGAACAACCGCTCCTCGGCCTTTTCCAGGCGCTGCGGATCGTATTCGGTGGCGCGAAGCGCCGTCTCGACGCCGGACTGCGCCGCGTCGAGCGAGATCATCGCCTCGTCCAGCGACTTCACCACCTCGTCGAGCAGGCCCGGCACCTCGCCCGACTTGCGCTGCAGCCTGCGCAGCAGGCTGGCGAGCTGCGGCAAGGGCGAGGACGGCCCCGACAACACGTCCTGTGCATCGTGGATCTCGGAAGCGATCTTTTCGGCGCGCATCATCTGGGCGCGCAGTTCTGCCAGCTCGGTTTCCTCGCCCGGCTGCGGATCGAGCTTCGCCAGCTCGGCGACGGACGCTCTGAGATAATCCGCCTCGCGCGCCGCCGCCTCGACCTTGGCGCGATGCCGGGAAAGCTCCTGCTCGCAGCTTCGCCAGTAGCGCCAAGCCTCGCCGTTGCCGCGCACGGCGCCAAGATGACCGCCAAAGCTGTCAAGCAACTCGCGATGCGCGCCGGGATCGACAAGCGCGCGCTCGTCATGCTGGCCATGAATCTCGACCAAGGCTCGGCCAACGTCGCGCATCAGGGTCACGCTGGACGGCTGGTCGTTGACGAAGACGCGCGTGCGGCCATCGGCGGTCTGCACGCGCCGCAGGATGACGTCGCCATCGTCCTCGATGTCGTTTTCGGCGAGCAGCGCGCGCGCCGGATGATTGCGCGGCACGTCGAACACGGCAATGACCTGGCCCTGTGTCGCGCCATGACGGACCAGCGAAGCGTCGCCGCGCGCGCCAAGCGCCAGCGACAGTGCATCGAGCAGGATCGATTTGCCGGCCCCGGTCTCGCCGGTCAGCACGGAGAGCCCAGGCAGGAAGTCGATGTCCAGCTTCTCGATCAGGACGATATCGCGGATCGACAGTCTGGACAGCATCAGGGAAGCTTCAGGCGCCGGTGATCAGCTTCCCGGCCTTGGAGATCCACGACCCGGCATTCTCGCGTGGTTCAAGCCCATTGCTCTGCAGGAGCTTGTAGGAATCCTTGTACCACTGGCTGTCTGGATAGTTGTGGCCGAGCACCGCCGCGGCCGTCTGCGCTTCCGAGGTCAGGCCCATCGCATAATAAGCTTCGGTCAGGCGCGCGAGCGCCTCCTCGACATGGCGTGTGTTGGAGTAGGTCTCGACCACTGTACGGAAGCGCTTGACGGCGGCGATATATTCGCGCCGTTCGAGATAATAGCGGCCGATCTGCATCTCCTTGCCGGCGAGCTGGTCGGTGGCGAAGCGGATCTTGTCCTTGGCGTCGTCGACATATTCGGAGGTCGGCCAGCGCGTCACCAGGTCCTGCATGGTCTGCACCGTCTGGCGCGCTTCCTTCTGGTCCTGGGTGACGTCCTTGATCTGCCGGTAGTAGCTCAACCCGATTATATACTGGGCGTAGGCGGCATCGTCGGTCGACGGGTAGAGCGTGAGATAGCGCTTGGCGGTGCCGATCGCCTCGTCATAGTTGCCGGCGCGATAGTCGGCGAAAGCACCCATCACCATCGATTTGCGGGCGAATTCCGAATAGGGATGCTGGCGGTCGACGGCGTCGAACTTCTTGCTCGCCTCGTCGAGGCGGCCGGCGTTCATGTTGGCCAAGCCCTGGTTGTAAAGAACGTCGGCCGGCTCAGTCTGGTCGACATAGGTCGCCAGGTTGACATCCTTCTCGGACGACATGCAGGCTGACAGCACGAGCGAAGGGGCGATCAACGAAAACGCCAGGAAAACAGCCCTACGCGGCGCATTCGATTGACCAACTCGCTTAAGCAACATGATTGATTTCCGCCCTTTCGGCGTCATTTCGATCTGGGGCAGCAGCCATAAACCATAACTGCCTAATGCGGCAACGCTATCTGCGGCCAATCGCGCATTTTTGTGGCGGTTTGGCGCCGTGCCCAAAGCTGCGCGATTTCACGGGCTTGTGATGCAACCATGCAACACAAGCTCCGCCTACAAAGCCAGAAAACCGTTAAGAATCAGATCACCCAGGGCGCGTAGACAGGCCCGCTGACGGCGATCATCTCGGCGGCGCGACCACGCTCGCGGCGTCGCGTCTCGACAATCTCGAAGGCCGTGCGGTCGGACAGCAGGCGGCGCAGAGCCGCAGCATTCATCCGGTGGCCGCCGCGATAGGAGCGGAAGCAGCCGATGAAGCGCGCGCCGGCCAGCGCCAGGTCGCCCATGGCGTCGAGCGTCTTGTGGCGGGCGAATTCGTTCGGATAGCGCAGCCCGCCGACATTGATGACGCGGTTATCGTCGCCGATGACCAGCGAGTTTTCCAGCGACGAGCCGAGCGCGTAGCCTGCGGCCCACAGCCGCTCGACATCTTTCATGAAGCCGAAGGTGCGGGCCCGCGCGATGTCGTGGCGGAAGATGTCGGGGTTGATGTCGGAGGCAAAGAGCTGGCGGCCGATGGCCGGGCTCTCGAAATCGATCTCGACCTCGAAGCGCGTGCCGTCATAGGGGCGGAACTCCGCCCATGATGCGCCGGCCTCGATGCGAACCGGCTTGACCACGCGTATATAGCGACGCCTGACCGAAAGCGTCTCGATGCCCGCCTGATCGAACGCCTCGACAAAGGCCATGGCGCTGCCGTCGAGAATGGGGACTTCCGAGCCGTCGATCTCGATGATGAGGTTGTCGATGCCAAGTCCGAACACCGTCGCCATCAGGTGCTCGACGGTTCCGATATGCTCGCCGTCCGGATCACCGAGCATGGTGCAAAGGTCGGTGGCGCCGACCTCGGAGACCAACGCGCGGAATTCACGGCTTTGATCGCCGGTGGAAAGGTGGAACACGATACCGGTGTCGGCGTCTGCGGGCAGGAAATGAACGGTGACGGGCCTGCCGCTGTGCACGCCCGTGCCGGTCAACGTCACGCGCGCTTTAACTGTCGTCTGATAGTCGTGCAAGACAAACCCCGTAAGCCCTAGCTGCCAGCGTCCGCTTTGTCAGACTCTTGAGCATTTTCAGCCAGATGGATCACCTGACGTCCGCAGCAAATGCGGCAAAATGAACAAGGCATGCGGCTCTGATATGATCGGCAGGCAGGGCTAACTCCCCGAATCCCGGCTAACCGACTTAGTCCGACGCGAAGATAATGACCCGTCCGGGAGACTCCAAATCACGGTTTCTTACCCCATGTAACCGCTACCCTGAACGAGAAGGCGCTTATAACCCTCTGTTTTACAGGCATTTTCTAACGCCAACAGGCAGACGATCTCTCGTCTGCCTGTTAACAACCGTTATATATCGTTAACGGTCAGCGACCCGCTGTATCGATCAGTTGGCTTGGCGGCGCAGGAATGCCGGAATCTCCAGCTGGTCGTCTTCCTGGACCGTGCGGCTCTGCGGTGTGAGTCGGCCCTGGTCGGCGAGCTGGCCGCGACGCGGTGCGTAAAGCTGCGGGTCCTGGCTGGCGAGACGGCGCATTTCCGGTGCCGCCTGGCGCAGTTTCGGCTCGCGCGGCTGTGCCGGCTGCAGCCGGGCCGGTTCTTCCTCGCGGCGGGTCAGGCCGTTCGTCAGCCGCTTGATCAGCCCCATCGGTCCGCTGTTCTCATGATCGGCAGGGCGGGTCTTGGCTTCCACTTCCGCCCTCACAACCGGCGGAAAGTCCTCAACGCGTGGCATGCGCTGCGGTGCCGCCGCCACCGGCTGCGGCATCTCACGCTGCGGCGCGGGCTGCACGACCTGCTGCTGCACCACCGGTTGAGGCTGCGGCTGCGCCGGCGGGGCCTGGAAGATCTTGCTCTGCGGACGGAAGTCGTCGACCGGCGCCTGGCGCGGCTGCGCCATCGCGGCGGCGTTTGCCTCGGCAAGCTGGATCGCCTCGGCGACCGGATCGACCGCGCGCGGCTCGTAAGCCTGCTGCTGAACCGGCGCAGGACGGCTTTCCTGAACAGGCGCCGCCGGACGGGCGACCGGCTTCTGCGGCGCGCGGATCGAAATCGGCGCCGCGGCGATTTCGGCCGCCGACTTGTCGATGCCGGTGGCGACCACCGAAACGCGGATCACGCCTTCCAGCTCCTCGTCGAAGGTGGCGCCGAGGATGATGTTGGCGTCCTGGTCGACCTCCTCGCGGATGCGGGTCGCCGCTTCATCGACCTCGAACAGGGTGAGGTCGCGGCCACCTGTGATCGAGATCAGCAGGCCCTTGGCGCCCTTCATCGAGGTTTCGTCGAGCAGCGGGTTGGCGATCGCCGCTTCGGCGGCGGCCATCGCACGGCCCTCGCCTGAAGCCTCGCCGGTGCCCATCATCGCCTTGCCCATCTCGCGCATCACCGAACGGACGTCGGCGAAGTCGAGGTTGATCAGGCCTTCCTTGACCATCAGGTCGGTGATGCAGGCAACGCCCGAGTAGAGCACCTGGTCGGCCATGGCGAAGGCATCGGCGAAGGTGGTCTTGTCATTGGCCAGCCGGAACAGGTTCTGGTTCGGGATGACGATGAGGGTATCGACGCATTTCTGCAGTTCCTCGATGCCCATGTCGGCCGTCTTCATGCGGCGCTGACCTTCGAAATGGAACGGCTTGGTGACGACGCCGACCGTAAGGATGCCCTTCTCGCGCGCGGCGCGGGCAACGACCGGAGCAGCACCCGTGCCGGTGCCGCCGCCCATGCCGGCGGTGACGAAGCACATATGCGTGTTGGAGAGATGATCGATGATCTCGTCGATGCACTCTTCCGCCGCCGCGCGGCCGACTTCCGGCTGCGAGCCGGCGCCGAGGCCTTCGGTGACATGCGCGCCGAGCTGGATCAGCCGCTCGGCCTTCGACATCGTCAGCGCCTGCGCGTCGGTATTGGCCACCACGAACTCGACGCCGCGCAAGCCGGCTGTGATCATGTTGTTGACGGCATTGCCGCCGCCGCCGCCGACACCGAACACGGTGATGCGTGGCTTCAGCTCGGTGATGTCCGGCTTTTGCAGATTGATCGTCATTGTCTCCGTCCTTTGCCTTTCCCGCCGCCTCGCCGCTGCGGCCGCCTATGGGGCTGTCCCCGTCAAATTAAAAACTGTCTCTCAACCACTGACTCATGCGATGCAGTTTTCCGCCCGTTCCGGTCATCCTGAAACCGGAAAGTCCCTTCGCCGAATGGCTCTCGAAGCTCGCCATCTGCGGATAGATCAGAAGTCCGACCGGGGTCGAAAACGCCGGGCCCTTGGCCGCTTCCGGCAAGCCAGCCACGCCGAGGGGCCGGCCGATGCGCACATTGCGTCCGAGGATGCGGCGCGCCGCCTCCGGCAGGCCAGCCAGTTGGCTGGCACCGCCGGTGAGAACGACACGCTTGCCGACGGCGTTGCCATAGCCCGATTTGTTCAACCGGTCGCGCAAGAGCTCCAGCGTCTCGTCGATGCGCGCGCGGATGATGCGCGTCATCATCGAGCGCGGGATCTGCAGCGGCAGCTCGCCTTCCTCGCCGATCGGCTGGATGGAGACCAGGTCGCGGTCGTCGGCGCTGCCGGGCAGCGCCGAGCCATGCA
Organism: Mesorhizobium sp. WSM4906; assembly: GCF_029674625.1. Lineage (NCBI taxonomy): Bacteria > Pseudomonadati > Pseudomonadota > Alphaproteobacteria > Hyphomicrobiales > Phyllobacteriaceae > Mesorhizobium > Mesorhizobium sp. WSM4906. The sequence goes on along the minus strand of NZ_CP121355.1, from coordinate 3,444,859 downwards.
TCACCTTCAGCCGTTCGGCGGCGTCGAGCGAGGTCGACAGGCCCTTGGCCATGTCGAGCGTCACATGGTTGCCGCCGATGGCGATGGCGTCGCCGTGCACGAACTTGCCCTCCGCGAACACGGAGATCGTCGTGGTGCCGCCGCCCATGTCGATGCAGGCAGCGCCCATTTCGAGTTCGTCGTCGACCAGCGCCGCGAGACCGCTCGCATAAGGCGTCGCCACCATGCGCTCGACCGACAGATGCGAGCGGTTGATGCAAAGCTCCAGATTGCGCATAGGCGCGGCGTCGCCTGTCAGCACATGCATGTCGACACCGAGCGCATCGCCGACCATGCCGCGCGGATCGCGCACACCGCGTTCGGCGTCGAGCGAAAAGCCCACCGGAAGCGAATGGACCACTTCCCGCTCGGCCCGCAGCGCCTGCTTGGCGCCGGCGGCGAGCACGCGCTTGATGTCGGCTTCCTCGACCTGATGGCCGCCAAGATTGATGGTCGCCGAGAAGGCTTCGCTCTTCAGCCTGCCGGCCGTCATGTTGACGATGAGGGAATCGACGGTGAGCCCCGCCATGCGCTCGGCCGCGTCGACGGCGAGGCGAATGGCATGCTCGGCTCGGTCGAGATCGACGACGACACCCGACTTCACGCCTTGCGATTTCTGATGGCCGATGCCGATCACCTGGATGCGATGCGAGCGCCCGCGCAGAAGCTTGCCGTCCTCGCGCGGCTTCAGCTTCGCCACCACGCAGCAAACCTTGCTCGAGCCGACATCGAGCACCGTAAGCGTGCCCGACCGGCGCGAAGATGCATCACCGCTGCCGCCAAGCCAGCTCATATCTTCGTCTCCGACTTGCGCTTCGTCAGGCTCTTCGGCTTTTCGCTAAGAGCGGCTTCGCGCTGGCTCGCGGCTTCTGGCGAAAGCTCCACCACCAGCCGGTCGGAGAGCCGCATGTCGACGGCGGCGATGTCGCGCGTCAAAAGCCCATTGTCGTGATCGAGCTTCACGAGCTCGGCGACCGCCTGATCCTCGCCGTCTTCCGGCAGCTTCACCGTGATGCCGTTCTCGAGCTTGAGATCCCAGCGCCGCTCGCCGACACGGACATAGCCTTTGACCCGAGCCGCAAGCTCGGGATAGCGCTTGATCTTGCCGAGAAACTCCGGCGCCTTGGCCGGCGCGCCGGTGCCGATGATCAGCGGCAGCAAAGCCTCCTTGCCACCCGAGAACGGCGCGATCACCTCGCCCGAGCGCTCGATGACCGAAACCGAATTGCCCTGCTGCCAGAGCGCGAAAGGCTCACGCTCCTCGACACGCACCTCCAGCGTGTGCGGATAGATCTTGCGCACCGCGGCAACCTCGACCCAAGGCAAGGTCGCGATGCGCTCGCGCGCGGCCTCGGCATCGAAGCCGATCAGCGACGTCCAGCCGTCGAGGCCGAGCTGGCCCAGTATGTCGATCTCCGAAGTCTGGCGATTGCCGACGACCTTGATCTGGTCGACGGCGAATCCGGTCCGGGCGGTCACACCCTGCACGATGGCGTCGCTATAGCCGCCGAGATAAGCGCCATAGGCTCCAGCCGAAGCCAGCAAGGCAGCCGAGAGGATCGCGGCGGAAAAGCGCGGCGCCTCATACTCGCCATCACAGAGGCGAGCAAGCAAGCGCACCGGCCGGCGAAGCTGGCGCGGCAAGACGAAATGGTCGAACGACAGCGACACACCAAACAGCGTAGGCCCAGCCCCGCCGCCTTTGCCCTGTCCCCACCTCAACGCAGACACGAAGCGTCCTCCACCATCCAACTCAACAAATCGCCGAACGAGTGTCCCGCTTGCGCGGCGATTTCAGGCACCAGAGACGTCGGCGTCATGCCCGGCTGGGTGTTGATCTCGAGCCAGACAACCTCGCCGTTTTCGGAGTGACGGTCGTCGTAACGGAAGTCCGACCGGGAAACGCCCCGGCAACCGATAGCAAGATGAGCCTTGAGGGCCAGTGTCTGTATTTTTTGGTAAATATTCGGTGAAATTTTTGCAGGGGTTTCGTGTTTTGATCCGCCGGGCACGTACTTTGAATCGTAGTCGTAGAAGGAATGGCCGGTCGGAATGATCTCGCAGACCCCGAGCGCCACGTCGCCCATCACCGCGCAGGTCAGTTCGCGCCCATGGATGTAGCGCTCGACCATGACGATCTCGCCATATTGCCACTCGGACGAGCCGATCACCTGTGGCGGATGCGACTGCCCCTCATGCACGATGACGACGCCGAAGCTCGAACCCTCGTTGACCGGCTTCACCACGTAAGGCGGCTTCATCGGATGCTTGTTCTGGACTGCGAAGCGGTTGACCACCTTCGATTCCGCGACCGGGATGCCGGACGCCTTGGCGACTTTCTTGGCCTGTTCCTTGTTCATGGCCAGCGCCGAAGCGAGCACGCCCGAATGGGTGTAGGGAATTCCGAGATATTCGAGAATTCCCTGGATGGTGCCATCCTCACCGAACGGGCCATGCAGCGCATTGAAGGCGACATCGGGCTTGAGCTCGGCAAGCACAGTCCCGACATCGCGCGAAACATCGATACGGGTGACCTGATAGCCTTCATTCTCGAGCGCATCCGCACATGCCTTCCCCGAGGACAGAGACACGGGCCGCTCCGAGGAGAATCCCCCCAGGAGAACAGCCACATGCTTCTTCTTCATCCCGTCATTCCCTCTCACGCCGGGTCCGCAACCGCCATTTCCGCACGCAACATTTCCGCACATTGAGTCCGAGTCTTCCGGCAGGTTGCCCCCCAGACGGAAAACGCGGGTAACGCGTCAAACGACTCAAATCAGGAAACGCTTTAGGGCAGAGAATCAGAGAGTTGATTCCCTGGCAAGTGCCTATGATTCCGAGAGATTCACTTTCCGCGAAAACGGGCGAGAAAAGTGTGTTGTTGAGTCTTTGCAGCAACGCTTGACGTCGTCGCCGACCGCGCATGTTCAAGCACTACTTGAAGATCGCAGCGAGCTAAAGAAGCTGCCCCAGGAATTCCTGCACGGCATGGCCGGGGCGAAAATCGCCCAGCCGCTTGATCTCCCAGTGCAGCCGGATGCCGGAATTCTCCAGCACCCTCGCCCGCACCGTCTCGCCGAGATATTCGAGGTCGTAGCCGGTCGCAGTGCCGGTGTTGATCATGAAGTTGCAGTGCATCGGCGACATCTGCGCGCCGCCGATCATCAGTCCGCGGCAGCCGGCCTTGTCGATCTCCTTCCAGGCGGAAGTGCCCTCGGGATTCTTGAAGGTAGAGCCGCCGGTCTTCTCGCGGATCGGCTGCACCGTCTCGCGATGGTTCTGCACGGCATCCATCGCCGCCTTGATGACCGCCTTGTCTTCCGGGATGCCCTCGAAGATGGCGGAGGTGAAGATCAATCCGCCAGGCGCCGACGAATGACGATAGGCATAGCCCATGTCGGCATTGCTCAGCGTATGGACATTGCCCGCGCGGTCGAGCGCCCGCACCTCGACGACTCGCTCGCGCGTCTCGGCGCCATTGGCGCCGGCATTCATCCGCAGTGCCCCGCCGACGGCGCCTGGAATCCCGTGATAGAAATGGAAACCGCCGATGCCGGCTTCGTAAGCCACCGCCGCCAGGCGCTTGTCCGGTGTCGCGGCGCCGGCCTCGATGGTGGTCGGTCCGGTGACTTCGGCCTCGCCAAAGCCCTTGGCCGACAGCCTGATCACGAAGCCGGGGATGCCGCCGTCGCGCACCAGAAGGTTCGAGCCGACGCCGACGACCGTGATCGGCACCTCTTCCGGCACGGCGCGCAGGAAAGCGGCGAGATCCTCCTCGTCGGCCGGCTGGAACAGCGCTTCCGCCAGTCCGCCGGCACGGAACCAGGTGATCTTGTCCATCTCGGCGTTGGGCGTGATGCGGCCGCGCAGGCCGGTAAGCTTGTCGCCGAGTTTGTCTATCAGGGCCTGGCCGCGCATCATGAGGGCGTTCCCCCAAGTTCCTTGGGCAGCGCATAAGCCCACTGCGTGATGTTGCCTGCGCCGAGGAAGACGACGAAGTCGCCGGGCTTTGCCAGGTCGCGGATGGCCGGCGCGATCGCCGCCGGGCCTTCGATATAGCGCGCGTCGCGGTGGCCGCCGGCGCGGATACGCGACACCAGCGCGTCCGAGGAGACACCTTCGATCGGCTCCTCGCCGGCCGGGTAGACCGGCGCCACCATCACCGTGTCGGCGTCGTTGAAGCAGACGGAAAACTCGTTGAACAGGTCATGCAGCCGGGTAAAACGGTGCGGCTGCGCGATCGCGATGACGCGACCCTTGCTGGCACCGCGTGCGGCCTTGAGCACCGCGGCGATCTCGACCGGATGGTGGCCGTAGTCGTCGAAAACCTCGACCCCGTTCCAGGAGCCGGTGTGGGTGAAGCGCCGCTTGACGCCGGCAAAGGACGACAGGCCCTTCTTGATCGCCTCGGCTGACAGGCCAAGCTCATGCGCGACCGCGATCGCCGCCGTCGCGTTGGAGACATTGTGCCGGCCAGGCATCGGCAGCCGCAGGTCCTTGATCGTCGTCGAGCCGCGGCCCTTGCGGTCGCGGATCACCACGTCGAACTCCGACACCGCTCCGTCCATGCGGTGATTGGTGAAGCGCACGTCGGCCTGGGCGTTCTCGCCATAGGTGATGACGCGCCGATCCTCGATGCGGCCGACCAGCGCTTGCACCTCCGGATGGTCGGTGCACATCACGCCGAAGCCGTAGAACGGCACGTTCTCGACGAACTGGCGGAAGGCTTCGCGCACCTTGTCGAAGCTGCCATAGTGGTCAAGGTGCTCGGGATCGATGTTGGTGACGACCGCGATGTCGGCCGGCAGCTTCAGGAAGGTGCCGTCGCTCTCGTCGGCTTCGACCACCATCCATTCGCCGTCGCCCATGCGCGCATTGGTGCCATAGGCGTTGATGATGCCACCGTTGATGACGGTCGGATCGAGCCCGCCGGCCTCGAGCAGCGTCGCCACCATGGAAGTGGTCGTCGTCTTGCCATGCGTGCCGCCGATGGCGACCGCCTGGCGGAAGCGCATCAGCTCGGCGAGCATTTCCGCACGCCGCACGATCGGCAGCAGTTTTTCGCGCGCCGCCTTGAGCTCGGGATTGGACTTCTTGATGGCCGTCGACACGACGACCACCTCGGCGTCGCCAATATTCTCGGCCTTGTGGCCGACGAAGCATTCGATGCCCTTGTCGCGCAGCCGCTGCACATTGGCGCCGTCCGCCTGGTCGGAGCCCTGCACCTTGTAGCCGAGATTGTGCAGCACCTCGGCGATGCCGCTCATGCCGATTCCGCCGATGCCGATGAAATGCACGAGGCCGATCGTCTGCGGCATCTTCATGCGCGCGTCCTCCTATAGTCCGAAACCGTTTTGCCGGACGCAATAGCCTCTGTCAGATCGGCGAGCAACCGCGCTGCGTCCGGTTTTCCGGCCGAACGGGCGGCCGCGGCCATCGCCGCCAGCCGACCGGGGTCCTGCATCAGCCCGCCGACCAGCTCGGCAATCCGCTCGGCCGAGAGCGTCGACTGCGGATGGAGCTCGGCGCCGCCGGCGGCAGCGAGTGCCGCGGCATTCGCCGCCTGGTCGTGATCGAGGGCATGCGGATACGGCACCAGCAGCGCCGGGCGGCCGATGACGGCGATTTCCGATACGGTCGAGGCGCCGGAGCGCGACATCACCAGATGCGCCGCCGCCATGCGCGCCGCCATGTCGGTGAAGAAGGGCGAGACCTGCGCGTCGACGCCGAGACTGGCGTACGCCGCCTTTACCCGCGCCACGTCTTCGGCGCGCGCTTGCTGGGTGATCGCCAGCCGTTTGCGCTGCGCTTCGGGCAGGAGCGCGATCGCCGCCGGCACGGCGTCGGAAAAGAACTGCGCGCCCTGGCTGCCGCCGAACACCAGGAAGCGGAACGGTTCGCCGTCGTTGGACACCGTGTAGGGCGTCTTCGCCGCTTCGAGGATTTGCGGCCTGACCGGATTGCCGGTGGTCACCGTCTTGGCGCCGGCGGCACTTGCCCCTTCCGGCAGGAAGCCGCCGGCAATCGCGTCGACCCGGCTCGACAACGCCTTGTTGGCGCGGCCCATGACGGCGTTCTGCTCATGGATCAGCGTCGGCACCTTGCGCCGGGTCGCCGCATAGAGCGGCGGCAGCGTCGGATAGCCGCCGAAGCCGACGACGGCTTCGGGCTTGATCCTGGCGATCACCCGCCCCGCTTGCCGCACGCCTTGCCAGATGCTCCAGAAGGCCGAGAGCATGGCAATCGGATTTTTCGAGCCTAATGTCGCCGACGCGATCGAGTGGACTTCGACGGCGGGAAACTGGCGCGAATAGCGTTCGGCGCGGTGGTCGGTGGCAAGATGCACCTTCCAGCCGCGCTCGATCAGTTCATGCGCAAGCGCCTCGGCCGGGAACAGATGCCCGCCCGTTCCGCCGGCCGCAAGCAGGATAACACCCTTCGACATCCAGCCTCATTCCGCCGCGATAGTGCGCTGCGAGAAAGCATAGCCCATCTGCTTGCGCTTTTCGGGATGTCTGCGCGTCAGCGCCAGCACCATGCCCATCGAGACGGCAATCGCGATCTGCGAGGAGCCGCCATAGGAGATGAAGGGCAGCGTCATGCCTTTGGCGGGCATCAGCTGCAGGTTCACGCACATGTTGATGGCCGATTGCAGGCCGAAGATGGTGACCAGCCCACCAACGGCGTAGCGGGTGAAATCGTCATGCTCCTTGAGTGCGATGCTCAATCCGCGCAGCACAATGAAGGCGAAGATCGACATGATGAAGAAGCACATGATCAGCCCGAATTCCTCGCCCGCGACCGAGAACACGAAGTCGGCGTGACTGTCCGGAATGACCCGCTTCACCGTGCCCTCGCCCGGGCCGACGCCGAACCAGCCGCCATTGATCAGCGCTTCGCGGCCCATGTCGACCTGGAATGTGTCGCCTTCGCCGGTGAGGAACTTGTCGATGCGGGCGGCGACGTGCGGGAAGACGGTATAGGCAGCGAACACGCCGCCGACGCCGGCGGCACCCAGTGCGACGATCCAGAACCAGGGCAAGCCGGCCATGAAGAACATCACACCCCACGTGCCCAACACCAGCATCGTCTGGCCGAGATCAGGCTGTGCCACGAGCAGTGAGATCACCAGCGCAAGCAAGAGCATGGCGAAGAGATTGCCGGGGATGTCGGGCTGGCGCTTGTGCTCGGCGAACAGCCAGGCGCAGATGATGACGAAGGCAGGCTTCAGGAATTCGGACGGCTGGATCGAAAGCCCGGCCAGCGACACCCAGCGCCGCGCACCCTTCACCTCGACGCCGATATAGAGCACCGCCACCATCAGCACCAGCATGATGCAGATCATCACCAGCGACATGCGCCTGATTTGCCGTGCTTCCAGGAAGGAAACGGCCAGCATCACGACAAGCGCCGGGATGGTGAAGATGATCTGCCTTGTGGCGAAGTGGAAGCTGTCGAGGCCGATGCGCTCGGCGACCGCTGGGCTTGCCGCGAAGGACAGGACGATGCCCAGCCCCATCAGCGACAGGAATGCCGCCAGGAACCAGCGATCGATCGTCCACCACCAGGTTGCGACTGGACTTTTGTCGAGACGGCTTTGCATCAACGTGGCCCTCCGATGGGTTTCACTCCATCAATAGCAGTCGCAGCTTGCCTGAAGGCTTCGCCGCGAACCTCGAAATTCTTGAACTGGTCGAAACTGGCGCAGGCCGGCGAAAGCAGCACCACCGCTTCGCCACTGGTGTCGCCCGCGGCGTCGTGGGCGGCATGCTCGACCGCGGCCGCCAGCGTTCCGGAGATTTCGTAAGGCACCGCCTCGCCGAGAGTGGCGGAGAAAGCAGGTGCTGCCTCGCCGATCAGATAAGCCTTGGCGATGCGCGGGAAGAAGCCGCGCAGCGGCTCGATGCCGCCTTCCTTGGGCAGGCCGCCGGCGATCCAGTAGATGCGGTTGAAGCTCGACAGCGCGGGTGCCGCCGCGTCGGCATTGGTCGCCTTGGAATCGTTGACAAACAGAACATGGTCCTTGCGGCCTACCTGCTCCATGCGGTGCGCCAACCCGGGGAAGCTTTCCAGCCCCGCCTGGATCTCGCCGAGCTCGAGACCGACCCTGAGGCAGGCCGCGACCGCGGCGAGCGCGTTCTGCGCATTGTGCTGGCCGCGCAGCGAGCCGATGCCTTCGAGGAAAGCGACACGGCTGTAACGGCCGTTCACGGCCTCCATCAGATTGGTGCCGTCGGCGAAATAGCCGTCGGTCAGCGGCAGGCGCTTGGAGATGCGGATCACTTGCTTTCCGGCTCGTTCCAGCCGGTCGGCGATCTGGGCGCACCAGGAATCGTCGACGCCGATGATCGCGGCGTCGCTGCCGGCGACCAGTCTTTCCTTGATCGAGGCGTAATGCGCCATCGTGCCGTGCCGGTCGAGATGGTCGGGCGTCAGGTTGAGCAGGATGCCGGCGGTCGGATTGATCGAGGGCGCGAGATCGATCTGGTAGGAGGAGCACTCCACCACATAGTGCCGCTCGGGTTCCGGTGTATCGAGCGTCATGACGGCGCGGCCGATATTGCCGCCCATTTGGGTATCACGTCCGGCCGATTTCAGGATGTGCGCCGTCAGCGCCGTCGTCGTCGATTTGCCGTTGGTGCCGGTGATGGCGATGAAGGGCGCGCTCGGCGCGCGCTGGATGCGCTCGCGGCAGAACAGCTCGATGTCGCCGATCACCTCGACGCCGGCGCCGCGCGCCAGCTCCACCGCCCAATGCGGCTTCGGATGCGTGAGCGGCACGCCGGGGGACAGGACGAAGGCCGCGAAGCGCGACCAGTCGGCGGCGCGCAGGTCGCCGGTCGCAATGCCGGCGGCGGCCGCCTTGGCGACGCTGTCGGGATTGTCGTCAAAGGCGAGGATCTCGGCGCCGCCGGCGATCAGCGCATGCGCGGTGGCAATCCCCGAACCGCCGAGCCCGAAGAGCGAAACGCGTTTGCCTGCGAAGGAAGCGGCGGCGATCAAGCGGTATCCTATCTGAGCTTGAGGGTGGAGAGGCCGACCAGCGCCAGGATGACGGCGATGATCCAGAAGCGGATCACCACCTGGCTCTCGGTCCAGCCCAGCTTTTCGAAATGGTGATGGATCGGCGCCATCAGGAAGACGCGCTTGCCGGTCATCTTGAAGTAGCCGACCTGGATGATGACCGACAAGATCTCCACCACGAACAGGCCGCCGACGATGACCAGCACGATCTCGTGCTTGGTGGCGACCGCGATGGTGCCGATCAGGCCACCCATCGCCAGCGAGCCGGTGTCGCCCATGAAGATCGCGGCCGGCGGGGCGTTGAACCACAGGAAGCCGAGGCCGGCGCCGATCACCGCGCCGAGCACGACGGCGAGTTCGCCGGTGCCGGGAACGAAGTGGATCTGCAGGTATTCGGCGAAGACCGCGTTACCGGAAAGATAGGCGATGACGCCGAAGGATGCCGCCGCGATCATGATGGGCACGATCGCCAGGCCGTCGAGGCCGTCGGTCAGGTTCACCGCATTGCCCGCGCCGACGATGACGAAGCAGGAGAACGGCACGAAGAACCAGCCGAGATTGATCAGGAATTCCTTGGCGAAGGGGAAGGTCAGCGAGGACGAGAACGGCGCCTGACCATTATGCATGATCACCCAGGCGGCGATGCCGGCGACGACGAATTCGATCGCCAGCCGCGCCTTGCCGGAAAAGCCCAGATGCGACTGCTTGGTGACCTTGAGATAATCGTCGTAGAAGCCGATCGAGCCGAAGCCGACGGTGACCAGAAGCACCACCCAGACATAGATGCTGGAAAGGTTCGCCCACAGGAGCGAAGAGCCGATGATGCCGGACAGGATCATCAGCCCGCCCATGGTCGGCGTTCCCGCCTTCTTGAAATGCGTCTGCGGTCCGTCGGCGCGGATCGGCTGGCCCTTGCCTTGGCGAAGCCGCAGCGAATTGATGATCGTCGGCCCGAATATGAAGACGATCAGCGCCGACGTGATCAGCGCGCCGCCGGTGCGAAAAGTGATGTAGCGGAAGACATTGAAGGCCGAGATCTTGTCCGCGAAATCAACGAGTAAAGTGAGCATCCGTCCCCCGGATCCCGACCTCAGGTCGGTTCGATGGTTGTGGCTTCCGCCGGAAATTTGCCGAGCAATGCCTCGACCAGCTTTGAAAATCCGATGCCTTTCGACGACTTGACCATGACCACGTCGCCCGGCCTGATTGCCGACATCACGACCGGTTTCAGCTCTTCCGCGCCTGACCGGTATTCGGTTTCGACATCGGAGGGCAGAACGTCGGCCAGCGCCCGCATCTCCGGACCGCCGAGAAAGACGTTGCGCGTCCCGGTACCGACGATGAGCTCGGCCAGTGCCGCATGGAGTTTCGCCGAATGGCTGCCGAGTTCCAGCATGTCGCCAAGCACGGCGATGCGCCTGCCCTCGCCTGAGACAGGCGTGGCGTTGAGCAGCGCCATGGCTGCCGCCATCGACGCCGGGTTGGCATTGTAGCTCTCGTCGATCAGCGTGATCGGACCGTTCGGATGACGCAATATGTGGCGCCTGCCGCGCCCGCGCTCGGCCGAGAGGTCGGCAAGCGCTGCTGCCACCTTGTCGAGGTTGGCGCCGACCAGTTGCGCGGCCCCCAACACGGCCAGCACATTCTGTACGATGTGTCGGCCAGGCGCCCCGACACGGGCCGTCACGTCCTTCTTGCCGATTTTGACGGCGATGTCGGAATGGTCGGCATGAAGCTCGCAGCCGACAAGGCGGAAGGCCGAGCGGACGTTTTCGCCGAAGCCGAAGACATGCTCGACGCCGGCCTCTCTCGCCATTTTCCCGAGCAGCTTCCAGCGCGGATCGTCGCGGTTGAGCAGTGCTGCGCCGCCGGGCTCTATGCCCTCGAAAATCTCGGCCTTGGCCATGGCGATCTCGTCGAGATTCTTGAAGAAGCCGAGATGCGCGGCGGCAATCAGCGTCACGATCGCGACATGCGGCCTGACCATCCTGACGAGCGGCCTGATCTCACCCGGATGGTTCATGCCGATCTCGAAAACCGCGTAGTCGCAGTCTTGCGGCATGCGCGCCAAGGTCAGCGGCACGCCCCAGTGGTTGTTGAACGATTGCGCGGAGGCATGCACTTTGCCGACCGCCGACAGCACATGGCGCAGCGCTTCCTTCGTCGTCGTCTTGCCGGCGGAACCGGTCACCGCGATGATCTTGGACCGTGACCGCGCGCGAGCCGCAACGCCGAGCTTTTCAAGGGCTGCGAGTACGTCCTGCACCACGATCATCGGTGCCGTAAGCCTTCCGAGCGACGGCAGCTTGCCCTCGGCGACGACCAGCACGGCAGCACCCGCCTTCACCGCTGCGGTCGCGAAATCGTGGCCGTCCATCGTCTCGCCCTTGATGGCGAAGAAGGCGTTCCCGGGCTCGAGGCTGCGACTGTCGATGGAGATGCCGGTAATGCCTGCCGGCAGCGAGCCTATCGGCCTGCCTCCCATGGCCTCGACTAGTGCCTCCGACGTCCAGAGCAAGCTCATGCGACGCGCTCCTGGAGCGCCTCGCGCACTTCCTCGTGGTCGGAGAAGTGGAAAGTCTCGGTGCCGATCGTCTGGCCTTCTTCATGCCCCTTGCCGGCAACGATCAGCGTGTCGCCGGCATGAAGCATGGCGACCGCCTCATGGATCGCCTTGCGGCGGTCGCCGATCTCGATGGCGCCGGGTGCCGCGGCAAGGATTGCAGCGCGAATGGTTTCCGGAATTTCGGTGCGCGGATTGTCGTCGGTGACGATAACGACGTCGGCGAGCCGGGTGGCGATCTCGCCCATGATCGGCCGCTTGCCGCGGTCGCGATCGCCGCCGCAGCCGAACACGACGACGACGCGGCCCGTGGTGAAGGGACGCACCGAAGAGAGCACGTTCTCCAGCGCGTCGGGCTTATGCGCATAATCGACATAGACCGGAGCGCCGGCTGCCGTCGTGCCGACGAGGTCGAGCCGCCCGGGCGCGCCTTTCAGTTTCTCCAATGCCGCCAAGGCTTTGCCGGCCGATGTTCCAGTCGAGATGGCAAGACCGGCCGAAACCAGCGCGTTGGCGATCTGGAAATCGCCGGCCAGCGGCAGGTCGATCTCGTAAAGCACGCCGTCGGCCTCGACCTCGGCACGCTGGCGCCGCCGCTCATGCTCGACGCGCTTGAGCGTGAGGAATTCGCCATGGCGGCCGACGGTCAGCACATTCAGGCCAGCTGTTCGCGCGGCATGAATCGTCTGCTCCGACCAGGGATCGTCGGCGAAGATCACTGCCGGCGCGCCCTTCGGCAGCAGCGTGTCGAACAGCCGCAGCTTGGCGCGATGATAGTCCTCGACCGTCGGGTGGTAGTCCATGTGGTCGCGGCCGAGATTGGTGAAACCGCCGGCTGCCAGTTTTACGCCGTCGAGGCGGCGCTGATCGAGGCCGTGACTGGAGGCTTCCATCGAAGCGTGGGTGACGCCTTCATCCGCCAATTCCTTGAGCAGTCTGTGCAGCGCCACCGGATCCGGCGTGGTCAGAGAACCATACTCGTTGCGCCCTGGCGCCACCACGCCCGTCGTCCCGATCGACGCGGCGGCAAAACCCGCCTGCTCCCAGATCTGACGGGTGAACGCGGCAACCGACGTCTTGCCGCTGGTGCCGGTGACGGCGACCATCGTCCCGGGTTGCTTGCCGAAGAAGCGCGCGGCGCTCAGCGCCAATGCCAGGCGCGGATCGTCCACGGCAAGAACCGGGATCGGCAGTGCTGAGATCGCGTTGCCGCGGCCGGCGACGATCGCCGCAGCACCGCGGCCGGCGGCGTCAGCCGCGTAGGCCGCGCCATCGGCCTTGCTGCCGGCAAGCGCGAAGAAGACGACGCCCGGTCTTACCTGGCGGGAATCGGAGGAAATTCCGGTAACCTCCAGATCGCGGGAAGCTGTCCCCTCGACAGGTAGGATACCGGCTAGATCTTTCAGATGCATCGAGTCCCGTTCATCGCAACAAAATAGCGCGCAGTTGCCGGCGCGCCCCAAGAATCACTGATAGGAAACCAGCGTTGCACCATTTTCATGGCTGAAATCTGGCTTCACGCCAAGCATGGAAGCCGCACGCCTGATGATGTTGGCTGCCATGATGCCCGCGTTCGAGGCGGCGGTGGCCCCCATGCCGGGCTTTTCCGGCTTCGGCTCGTCGGCGATCGTCAGCACGATATATTGTGGATCGTCCATCGGGAAAGCGGCGACGAAGGCATTGAAGTTCTTTTCCTTCGAGTAGCGTCCGTTGACGACCTTCTCCGCTGTGCCGGTCTTGCCGCCGACACGGTAGCCCGGAACCCTGGCGTTCTTGCCGGACCCCTTCTCGGCGTTGAGCGCGTAGAGATAGCGCATCCCTTCGACGGTCTTGTCCTTGACCACCCTTTTGGCCACTTCCATCGCCTGTTCTGCCGTGCGCGGCAAGAAGGTCGGCTCGATCAGATAGCCGCTCATCAGCGCGGCGCAGCCGACGGCGGTCTGCAGCGGCGTCGTCGAGACGCCATGGCCGAAGGCGATGGTGATCGAATTGACCTGCTTCCAGACTTTTGGCTCGGTCGGGCGCGCCACTTCCGGCAATTCCGTCTGCATCTTTTCGAGCACGCCAAGCCGATGCAGGAACTCGCGATGCCCTTCGATGCCGACAGCCTCGGCTTCCTTGGCCGAGCCGATGTTGGACGAATAGATGAACACTTCAGGCACCGAAAGCACACGGCCCTTGCTGTGGAAGTCATGGATGGTCTGCCGGCCGATCCTGATCGGACGCGACGCGTCGAAGCGGCTCTCCAGGGTCACCTTGCCCGAGTCGAGCGCCATGCCTGTGGTGAAGCTCTTGAAGGTCGAGCCCATCTCGTAGAGGCCGGCCGACATGCGGTTCAGCCGGTCCTTGTCCTGGGCGTTGTAGGGATTGTTGGGATCGAAATCCGGCACCGAGGCCATGGCCAGCACTTCGCCGGTCTTGATGTTGAGGACGACCGCGCCCGCAGCTATCGCGTGGAACCGCTCCATGCCGGTCGCTACCTCGTCGCGCACCACGTGCTGGACGCGCAGATCGATCGACAGCTTCACCGGCTTCAGGTCTCTGGCCACCGCCAGTCCCGACGCCTGCAGGTCGGTCAGACCCTGGTCGTCGATATATTTCTCCATGCCGGAGATGCCCTTATTGTCGATGTTGGTGAGCCCGACAACGTAGGAAGACGTCTCGCCGCTCGGATAGAAGCGGCGCTTTTCGGTGCGGAAGCCAAGGCCGGGAATGCCGAGCGCCATGACGTCGGCCTGCTGCTTCGGCGTCAGCTGCCGCTGCAACCAGACGAAGCCGGCGCCGCTCTTGAGCTTGTGATAGGTCTGCTCATAGTCGATCTCGGGAAGCACCGTCGAGAGCTTCTCGATCGCCTCGTCGGCATCGACGATGCGGCGCGGCTCGGCGAACAGCGATGCGGTCTTGATGTCGGTCGCCAGCACCTCGCCATTGCGATCGACGATATCCGGCCGTGAGGCCGTGACGCGGCTTTGCGGGCCGCCGGACATGTCCGGATTCTGCAGGCCGAGATAGACCAGCCGGCCGGCAATCGTCGAATAGATGGTGAAGAACACCGCCATCGTCATGACGATGCGGGTTTTGGCCTTGCCGCCGGTCGCCTTGCGGGCGGCGTCGACGACGATCGAGCCGTCCTCAGCCACCTTCTTTCGACGTTTCAGCAGGTTACCGATCCTTGGAAGCCTGCTGATCATTGAACGGTGCTCCCCGTCACCACCGGATCCTTGCCGCCCGAGGGCCCTTTGCCGGAATTGTCGGCCATGCCGCCAAGCCGCTGCGAGGACAGGTCCTCGATGTTGACCGGCTTCACGGGCACGTCGTCGAGGCCGCCGATCTGGTGGGCATTGAGCGGCTCGAGCCCGAGCTGCGTCTTGTAGATTTCGGCAAGCTTCTGCAGCCGCGCCGGCTGGGTGAGCAGGCTCCAGTCGGCCTTCAGAAGATCGATCGTGTCTTCCTCGTAGCGGATCTGCGCCTGGATCTTCTGCACCGCCGCCAGCTGGTCCTCGGCTTCGCGCTTGGTCTTGTAGGTCAACGCCGCCGCCGAGACCATGACGGCGATCAGGACTATGTCGCTGGTACGAAACACGTGCTTACCTCTCCCCCGGCCGCTCGACGGCGGGAAGCTTTGGAAGGCCGAAAATCGAAAAATCGCCGGCGCGCGCCGGCACGTCGGTGCGGATCGCCGCGCGCAGCCTGGCCGAGCGCGCCCGCGGATTGGCGGCGATCTCGGCCTCTCCCGGCGTGACCCCGCCGCCGGATTTGCGGAAGGTCGCCAGCCGCGCCGGCGCGTCGGGCATGTGGCGCGAGCCCGATGCCGCATCGGCGCGATCGGCGATGAAGCGCTTGACGATGCGGTCCTCCAGCGAGTGGAAGGTGACCACCGCAAGCCGCCCGCCGGGCTTGAGCACGCGCTCGGCGGCAAACAGCGCGCTCGCCAGCTCGCCAAGCTCGTCGTTGACGAAGATGCGCAGCGCCTGGAAGACGCGTGTGGCCGGATGGATCTTGTCCTTCGGCGCTCGGCCGATATGGGTGGCGATGGCGTCCGCGAGGTCGAGCGTGCGCTCGAAAGGCCGCTTCTCGCGCCGGCTCTCGATCATGCGGGCGATGCGGCCGGCATGCCGCTCCTCGCCAAGAAAACCGAAGATGCGGGCAAGGTCACCCGCCTTGAATGTGTTGACGACGTCGGCGGCGCTCAGGCCCGCCTGCGCCATGCGCATGTCGAGCGGTCCGTCGGCGCGAAAGGAAAAGCCGCGCTCGGCCTGGTCGAGCTGCATGGAAGAAACGCCGATGTCGAGCACGACGCCGTCGGCGCTATCGACGTGTTCGTCGAGTGTCGAGAACGGCGCCTGCACGAGCGTCAGCCTGCCGCCGGCCTGCCGCTCAAGAGCCCTGCCCGCGGCAATCGCATCCGGGTCGCGGTCGATGGCCACGACCGAGGCGCCGCGCTCGAGGATGGCGCCGGTGTAACCGCCGGCGCCGAACGTCCCGTCGATGATCGTCTCGCCCGCCTTGGGCTGAAGCGCCTCCAGCACTTCGGCAAGGAGGACCGGAATGTGACGGACCAGTCCGCCAACGGCGTGAGGATCATCGCCGTGGCCAGCCATCATTCCGGTCGCTCCCCAGGCTTCGTCCCCTGCCGAAGCTGCAAAAGCCTGGCCCGCGCCTGCGCGCCATAGGCGGCAAGCCGGCCCGGTTCCCAGATCTGAAAGAAATTGCCGCGGCCGACAAACGCCACCTCGTTCGAGATGCCCGTGTGCTCGCGGATGAAATCGGTCATCGTGATGCGGCCGTCCTGGTCGAGTTTCAGGAACGTCCCGTCGCCATGGCAGAAGAAGGACATATCGTCCGCCGTCTGCAGGAAGGGATCCTCGAGCGCGATCCGCTGCTCGTAGCGGTCGAGCAGATCGAGCCCGCCGACGTCCATCGCCGGAAGGTCCAGGCAGCGTAGCGCATAGAGCTCCGCATAGCCACGTTTCTGCACGACCGCGCGGAAATGCGCCGGGACGGACACCCGCCCCTTCGCATCGATCCTGTTCACTGCGTTCGACAGAAATCGGTCCACCACACGTTACAGCCGCTGTCGCCGCCGCACCCCTTCCCATGTTTTTCTCCGCGCCGCCGCCGCGCATCGCCTCGCGACAAATCGCTTCATTCACCAAGGCGAAAACCGGCAAACGCGCAGCCGCCGCGACTGCCCGATTGGCGCACGCTTCACCCTGACGCGGAACGAAGGCTTGATGATGCGAATGGGATATCATGGGGCACTATGGGCGTCAACGGGAAGAGGTATCACAAACGCACGCGCCACAACCAGAAGGAGCAGGCTGACGGCACGTCCCGTCTTTATCGTCCATTAAGCCTAACGAAGCGTTTAGAACGATCTGGCCCAAAAAGACGCGGCTTGCTGGGAACAGCCGGCGCGCCTAGCGTCGAACCCCTGTTCAGCGAAGGAATGAGCCCATGTCCGAAACCGCGAAGTCACGCGCCGCGACACTTGCCCATCTGCGCAGCGGCGATTTCGCCAAGGGCGATCCGATCCCCTTGCCGCTGATCATGGCCTCGATCTTTCATTCGCCGGGCGACGCGACCGGCTTCGATCAATATGGCCGCTTCAGCAATCCGACCTGGCATGCTGTCGAGCATATGTTGGCCCACCTCGAAGATGCTCAGTGCGTCGCCTTTCCATCGGGAATGGCCGCGATTTCGGCGGCATTTTTCGCGCTCGTCAAATCGGGCGACCGCATCCTCCTGCCCTCGGACGGCTACCACACGACACGCGCGCTGGCGGAGCGTTTCCTGAAACCGCTCGGCGTCACCTATGACGTGAGAGCGACGTCCAACATGTTAGACGGCGGTTTCGCCGGCTACCGGCTGGTCTTCGTCGAAACCCCGTCCAACCCGCGGCTGGACATCTGCGACATCGCCGCCGTCGCCAAGGCCGCCCACGAGCAAGGCGCGCTTCTCATCGTCGACAACACCACGATGACGCCCTTCGGCCAGCGCCCGCTCGACCTCGGCGCCGACATCGTCGTGTCGGCCGACACCAAGGCGATCAATGGTCACTCGGATGTGCTGTTCGGCCATGTCGCCAGCCGCGATCCGGACATTGTCGCAAGGGTCAAGGATTGGCGCGAGACGGCCGGCGGCATCCCCGGCCCGTTCGAGGCCTGGCTCGTGCATCGCGGCCTCGAAACACTGGAGGTGCGCTTCGACCGCATGTGCTCTTCGGCGGAAACGATCGCCCGTCGTCTCAAGGGGCATCGCGCCGTGAGCGGCCTGCGCTTTCCGGGCCTCGAGGGCGACCCCTCGCACAATCTGGCGCGAGCGCAGATGGAACGCTTCGGCTTCCTCATCTCGTTCGAGCTGGCCTCCGAGCAAAAGGCCGAGGATTTCATCGACAACTGCCCGCTGATTGAATCGGCGACGTCCTTCGGCGGCGTGCATACATCGGCCGAACGGCGATCGAAGCGCGGCGATGCCGTGCCGCCCGGCTTCGTAAGGCTGGCCATCGGCTGCGAGCCGGTGGAGGTATTGTGGCAGGCGATCGAGGCGTCTCTGGACCGGCTTGGCGGTTGACTGTCGCCCAGTCCAGTCGATTACAAACTCACGTCGCCAGCTTCTATGTTACGCCGCCCGTGCAGCACGCGGATGATTTCGATCGCATCCTCGGTAACGCGATAAAGAGTAAGATATTCGCCCACGATCAGGTGGCGGATGCCTGGCCCGATCTCGTCACGGGGAGCGCCGGAGAAAGGATGCAAGGTCAACAAATCCCATCGCCTCTCCAGCGCGTGGACGAGGCGGACCGCAGCACTGGGATTTCGTTCGGCGATATAGTCGCCGATAGCTTCAACGTCGGATTCTGCCCGGGGAAGCAGCCGGTATTTCACTCCTCGAAGCCTCGGGCGTCGGCCATCTTTGCATATTTGGCGCGCAAACGCTCCATGATTGGCTGGCCGTCCCGGCCCGGCCCGCTGTCGATCCCCTCTTGCACCAGCTTGCGCAGTTCCTCGACAGTATAGCCGAGCAGGTCGCGCCGGTCCTTCCATTGCCTGAGCGCATCCCGGATCACTTCGCTCGCCGAAGCGTACTCGCCGGCGGCGACCACGTCGTCGACCGCCCGCGCCAGCTCGGGCGAAAGTGTGATGCTGCGTTTGTCGACCTGGCCCATGACGCGCTCCGATGCCTTCCCTGTAACCAAGGTACGATTTAATCGTACCGGTTTCAAGGAACGCATCGGTAGAGCCGTGGAACCGAGCCAACTCCAGGCGCTTGAATCAGCAGGCACGCCCATGGCTGCAACCTGTTGATATCAAGGGCATTGTCGATATCGGAAAATGCCAGCTGGCCTGTAAGCCGGGTTCTGTATGGCCCTCGCGCCTTGCGGCGCGAGAACGTGGCGGCCATTCATCTTGGGCGCGTGTTGCCACGCGCCTCACGCAACCTACCCGGGCGGTGGGCCGGAAACAGCCCTCGAAGGTTTCCCCTCGCACCGCCCCTATTCGGTCTTGCTCCCGGTGGGGTTTGCCGTGCCGCTCCTGTTGCCAGTCGCGCGGTGGGCTCTTACCCCACCCTTTCACCCTTGCCGCGGCAAGTGCCGCGGCGGTTTGCTTTCTGTGGCACTTTCCCTGGGGTTTCCCCCGCCGGCCGTTAGCCGGCACCGTGTCTCCATGGAGCCCGGACTTTCCTCACCCGCAGCCTTTCGGCTCTCGCGGGCGCGGCCGCCCGGCCAGCTGGCAGCGCGTATAAAGGGGTTCGCACCTGAAAACGCAAACAAAAAAGCAGCTATCCGCTTTTAAAGCGCGTCGCGCCGAAGCGAATTCAGGCGACGCGCTTTAAGTCTTGTATTTATGCATGTCGTTCTCCCAAAACCGCTGCGCACTTTTGGGCGACATACGTTAGGCAGGCGAACCGAGCGCCGCCATCTGCACCTTCACCTTGCTGCAATAGGCGGCGGAAACCGGGTTCATCCGCCTCGCGCCATGGCCTGCATTGTATTTGAGGATCGTGCCGCAGGTCGTGCCGCCGCCGAGGCCCTGCGCCATGGCGAGGTACTTCATGCCGTATTTGATGTTGGTGTCGGGATCGAACAGTCCCTTGGCCGAACCGGTATAGCCCATCATCCGCGCCGTCGCCGGCTTGATCTGCATCAGGCCGATCTCGCCGGCGCTGCCGACCATGTTCGGGCGGTAGTTGCTCTCGATCTTGATGACGGCCTTGGCGAGCGACACCGGAACGCCATAGCTCGCCGCATAACGGGCGATGATTGCCGAATATTGGCCGTCGCCGGAAGCGGGGGACGAAAGGGCGGTCTTTTCGGGACGGATGGAGGCTGTCGCCGTCAGATCGATCGTTTGCCTGCCGCGCCTTGCACTGCGTTTGACCGTCGATTTCGCCGGCTTCGATGTGGCGGCTTTCTGCACCTTTGCCTCGGCGACTTTGTCGGATTTTGCGGTTTTGCGATCTTGGGTCGCCTTCGGCGTCGCGGGGGTTGCCGCGAACCCATTGTCGGCCGCCCGCAGGCTAAGGGGCGCGCCATTCGCCGGGCTGAAGGCAAAAGTCATCACTCCGGCAGCAACGGCTGCCGCTAAAACGGTCAATCTCTGCATGTAGTCCTGTTCTGTTAGAACCGCGCGAAGAACTTCGCGCAGCTTGGCCAATTCAACATCGGAGCATCTTTGGGGGATAGATGTCCGACAACTTGCGGGAGATGCGTTTGGAGAGCGATTTGGCGCCAATGAAGGCGAGGCAATTCACTTTGTATGACAAATTGTAATTTAGGCAGCCTGGCCAGACTATTTGGATGAGGTTGCCTTTACGGCAGCCAGCAACCGTTGCAGCGTGCGGATCGTCGAGCCATCCGCCACGCCATCGACGAGCCGCCTCCGGAAATGCCGCTGAAACGCCGCCACGACGATTTCCGTCTGGCGATCGAAGACCCCCGTTATCTCGACGCCATAGCCATAGAGCGCCAGCATCGACTGCAGTGCCTCGACTTCGGCGCCGGTGTCACCCGCCTTCAGCGCCGCTCCCTGCCTGATCGGAGCCGCGGGAACGAGATGGCCGACGCCGGCCGCGAAAAGAGCTTTCCAGGGAAACTTCTCGCCCGGGTCGACCTTGCGCCCCGGCGCCACATCAGAGTGTGCCAGCACCCTTTGCGGCGCAATGGAATGCCGGTCGGAGATCCCCGCGCACAGGCCGATGACGGCATCGATCTGCCGCTTCGGAAAGGCTTTGTAGCCGAGCGAATGCCCGGGATTGACGATCTCGATACCGACCGAGCAGGAGTTGATGTCGGTACGCCCGAACCACGAGCTCTTGCCGGCATGCCAGGCGCGGTCGCTCTCGCGCACCATCTGCACGATCCGGCCGTCCTCATGGACAAGATAGTGCGAGGACACCTCGCTCGCCGGATCGCACAGCCAAGCCTCGGCGCCGGCGCCTGTTGCCATGCCGGTATAGTGCAGTACGATCATGTCGGGCCTGAACGTCTCGCGTCGCGGGCCGAAATTCGGTGACACCCTGACCTCGGCACCCGGCTGGTCGGGCAGGAAACCGCTCATACGTGCCTGAGACCCCGTTCGATCATCTCATAGGCGGCATTGATCGCGGCGACCCTTGTCGTGGCGATCTTGATGAACTCCTGCGGCAGGCCGCGGGCGATCAGCCTGTCCGGGTGATTGTCGGAGATCAGCTTGCGGTAGCGCTTCCTGACCTCCTCGAGCGGCTTGCCGCGCTCGATGCCGAGAACGACATAAGGATCTGCGGCACCGAGATTGACGTGACGCGACAGGATCGCCTGGTAATGCGCCTCGTCGATCCGGAAAATCTCGGCGATGCGATGCAGGAATTGCCCTTCCCGCTCGTGGATCAGCCCGTCCGCCTTGGCGATGTGGAACAGCCCGTCGAGTATGTCCTCCAGCATCATGCAATTCGGATGACCCGAACCACAAAGCTGCGCCATGCGCTGGGCATAGATTTCGAATCCGGCAACATCGCGCTTGGCGAGATCGTAGAGACGCGCCACGTTGCGCGTTTCGCTCGGCGGCACCTCGAAGATTTCCTGGAAGGCGCGCACCTCGTCCTGGGTGACGATGCCGTCGGCCTTGGCCATCTTGGCCGAGAGCGCGATCATCGCCACCGAGAAGGCAACGCGCCGGCGCAGATCCGCATCGCCGGAGAACACTGTCCGCACGGCCTCGACGACATCGGCGACGCCCGAGGACGCCGACGACGAAACACGAGCGATGAAGTCGCCGAGGCGGTCCCAAATCGACATGCCGGCTTCTTAGTGCGAACCGGCCACCGCTATCAAGCCGGGACGATGCCGCAGGTCCGCAGATTGCTGGCCGCAGTACCGACAAAAGAAGGCCGGCCTTTGGCCGGCCTCCCGATTTGAGCAGATTGACGTTTACTGCGCGGGTGCAGCAGGTTTTGCCGGAGCCGGTTCGGCGGGCTTTGTAGCATCAGGCGTAGCCGGCTTCATCGGCTGCTCGGCAGCCGGCGGATTGGTGCTCTGGGTGGTTGTATTGTCTGTACCGGTACCACTGTTGCTACAAGCCGCGACCCCCAGCAGGGCGACCGCCGAAACAGACGCCAGAATGAGCTTCTTCATGGTATCTCTCCTTCAGTAAACGTTCACGTTTCGGTGAACGGGTCGCAGAAGAAATGCATCAGGCACCCCACGGGTTTCGTAACGTTGCGTTTCCATATGTAACATCAACGGGCGATTGCCGGGGCTAAAAAGGCGAACTAACAAGGCCTTAGCTCGCATACATTGGATAGTCAGATGTCGGACGCCGCAGCCACCAATGAGAAATGGGATTTCTGGGTCGACCGGGGCGGTACCTTCACCGACATCATCGGCCGCGATCCGCACGGCCAATTGCATCCGCGCAAGCTCCTGTCTGAGAATCCTGAAGCCTATGCCGATGCCGCCATCCAGGGTATCCGAGATCTGCTTGGGCTTGAATCCGGCGGCGCCATTCCCGCGGACCGGATCGGCGACGTCAAGATGGGTACCACTGTCGCCACCAACGCGCTGCTCGAGCGCAAGGGCGACCGCGTGCTCCTGCTCATCACCAAGGGTTTTCGCGACGCGCTGCGCATCGCCTATCAGGCGCGACCAGATATTTTCGCCAAGGAAATCATCCTGCCGGAGCAGCTCTACGAGCGCGTCATCGAGATCGACGAACGTGTGCGCGCCGATGGCTGCGTCGAGCACCTGCTCGACATCGCCGCCTGCCGCCCGGCGATCGAGCAGGCCAAGGTCGACGGCATCGACGCGGTCGCCATCGTCTTCATGCATGCCTGGAAATACCCGGACCACGAAAAGGCCGTGGCCAAGGTCTGCCGCAAGGTCGGCTTCAGCCAGATCTCGGTCAGCCATGAGGTCTCGCCGCTGATCAAGCTGGTCGGCCGCGGCGACACCACGGTGGTCGATGCCTATCTGTCGCCGATCCTGTCGCGCTACGTGCAGAAGGTTGCGGGAGAGTTGGGTGCCGGCCCCCGCCTGATGTTCATGATGTCGTCGGGCGGGCTGACCGCCGCCGACATGTTCCAGGGCAAGGACGCGCTGCTGTCGGGTCCGGCAGGCGGCGTCGTCGGCATGGTTGAGACGGCGAAGCTCGCCGGCTTCGACAAGGTCATCGGCTTCGACATGGGCGGCACCTCGACCGACGTCGCCCATTATGACGGCGAATACGAGCGCGCCTTCGACACCGAAGTCGCCGGCGTGCGCATCCGCGCGCCGATGATGCGCATCCACACCGTCGCTGCAGGCGGCGGCTCGATCCTGCATTATGAGGCCGGCCGCTTTCGCGTCGGCCCTGACTCCGCCGGCGCCAATCCTGGCCCCGCCGCCTACCGACGTGGTGGGCCGCTCGCCGTCACCGACGCCAATGTCATGCTCGGCAAGCTGCAGCCCGATGTCTTCCCGGCGATCTTCGGCCCCAGCCAGGACCAGCCGCTCGACGTCGACGCCGTGCGCGAAAAATTCACGGCTTTGGCCGCCGAGATCGGCGATGGACGCTCGCCGGAAGCGGTAGCTGAGGGCTTCGTCACCATCGCCGTCGAGAACATGGCCAACGCCATCAAGAAGATCTCGGTGCAGCGCGGCTACGATGTCACCGAATACCTCTTGAACTGCTTTGGCGGCGCTGGCGGCCAGCATGCCTGCCTGGTCGCCGATGCGCTCGGCATGGAAGCGGTGCTCATGCACCCGTTCTCGGGCCTGCTTTCGGCTTACGGCATCGGGCTGTCGACGGTTTTCGCCTCGCGCCAGCAGGCCTTGCTCAAACCGCTCGCCGAAGAGTCCCGCTCCTCGATCGAGGACCTGATTGCGACACTGCGCCAAGATGTCATCGCCGAGCTTGCCGCGCAAGGCATTACGGAAGCCGCCATCGCCTCCAAGCCGATCCTGCAAATCCGCTATGACGGCACCGATACGGCGTTGCCGGTGAATTTCGAGCATGGCTCGATCTTCCGCGCGAGAGGCGATTTCGAGGCCGCCCACAAGGCACAGTTCGGCTTCGTCTACGAGAACAAGCCGATGATCGTCGAGGCGGTCGGCGTCGAAGGCAGTGATGCCGGAGCCGACAGACGCGGAGAAAGTGAATCAGAACTCGAAGACAGAACGGCAAGTCCCTGGCAGAACCGGCAATTCTTTGCCGACGGCGCCTGGCGCGATGCCGGCATCTTCCGGCGCGAGGATTTGAAGCCCGGCCATAAGGTGGCCGGCCCCGCGCTCGTCATCGAGCCGAACCAGACCATCGTCGTCGAGCCGGGCTGGCAGGCCGAGATCACGGCCAGGAACCATGTGCTCCTGCGTCGTGTCGAAAGGAAGCGCCGGCAAGCGGCGCTCGGCACCGAAGCCGATCCCGTGATGCTGGAGGTCTTCAACAACCTTTTCATGTCGATCGCCGAGCAGATGGGCGTGACGCTGCAGAACACCGCCTATTCGGTCAACATCAAGGAACGGCTGGACTTTTCCTGCGCCGTGTTCGACCGCAACGGCGCGCTGGTCGCCAACGCGCCGCACATGCCGGTGCATCTCGGGTCCATGGACCGCTCGGTCGAAACCGTCATCCGCCTGAACTCAGGCGACATCCACCCGGGCGACGTCTTCGCGCTCAATGCGCCTTACAATGGCGGCACGCATTTGCCCGATATCACCGTGGTGACGCCGGTTTTTTCCCTCCCCCTTGAGGGGAGGGTGGCCGCGAAGCGGTCGGGTGGGGTCGCCTCAGAAGGCACAGCCGAAGCGTCGAGCACTGCCGCAACGACCCCCTCCGCCGCCTTCGGCGGCACCTCCCCCTCAAGGGGGGAGGAGATATTGTTCTACGTCGCCTCCCGCGGCCACCACGCCGATGTCGGCGGCACGGCGCCCGGCTCGATGACGCCTTTGGCTACCAACGTCGACGAGGAAGGCGTGCTGTTCGACAATTTCCGCATCGTCGATCGCGGCCGTTTCCGCGAGAAGGAGCTGGAAACGCTGCTGACCGACCATCCCTATCCAGCCCGCAATCCCGCCCAGAACATCGCCGACCTCAAGGCGCAGATCGCCGCCAACGAAAAGGGCGTGGCGGAGCTGCGCAAGATGGTCGCGCATTTCGGCCTTGATGTCGTTGAGGCCTATATGGGCCATGTCCAGGACAA
Organism: Mesorhizobium sp. WSM4906; assembly: GCF_029674625.1. NCBI lineage: Bacteria > Pseudomonadati > Pseudomonadota > Alphaproteobacteria > Hyphomicrobiales > Phyllobacteriaceae > Mesorhizobium > Mesorhizobium sp. WSM4906. Next base: position 3,419,580 of record NZ_CP121355.1, on the reverse strand, counting down.
TGCCGCCGAGAGCGTGCGCCGCGTGCTGGAACGGCTGCCCGACAGCTCCGACTACGAATACCCGACCGACACCGGCCAGGTGATCAAGGTCAGGATTACCGTCGACCGGGAAAAGCGCGAGGCGACGGTCGACTTCACCGGGACCTCGAAGGTCGAGAAGAACAATTTCAACGCGCCGGAGCCGGTCGCCCGGGCCGCCGTGCTCTATGCCTTCCGCGTCATGGTCGAGGACATGATCCCAATGAATGCCGGGTGTCTGCGGCCGATCAACATCGTCATCCCCGACGGCTGCATGCTGAAGCCCGCCTACCCGGCCGCGGTCGTCGCCGGCAATGTCGAGACCTCGCAGCACGTCACCAACGCGCTATTCGGCGCCATGGGCGCGATGGCCAACGCGCAAGGCACGATGAACAACCTCACCTTCGGCAACAAGCAATACCAGTACTACGAGACGATCTGCTCGGGCTCCCCGGCCGGCCGGATGAATTCGGGCCGCGGCTTCGCCGGCACCTCCGGCGTCCACACGCACATGACCAATTCGCGGCTCACCGACCCCGAAGTGCTGGAACTGCGCTTCCCGGTCGTGCTGGAGGATTTCCACATCCGCGGGGGCTCCGGCGGCAAAGGCAAGTGGAACGCCGGAGACGGCACCAAGCGCACCATCCGCTTCCTTGAAAGAATGGAATGCGCGATCCTCTCCTCGCACCGCAACCGCCCGCCCCAGGGTCTGAACGGCGGCGGCGACGGCGAGGCCGGCTCGACCAAGATCAGGCGCAACTATGGGTCGGTCGATGTGCTGAAGGCCTGCGACCAGACCACGCTCGATGCCGGCGAGGCAGTCATCGTCGTCACGCCGACGCCCGGCGGATTCGGCAAGGCGTGAGGGAAGCGTAAACTTAACGTCAACAGGCTGTCACCTGTCTGTCATGACGCTGCGCTACCCGCTTGCGCCAACGCAAACGGGGAATCACCTTGCCATGTCGGATGTTTCGGGAGAACTCGTTTTTCGGCGCGGCAAGGAAGTTGGAAAAGCGGTCTATCAGAACCGCGCACTGTCGAAGGACGGCATTTCCGAGCGGCTCTTCGCCTTCTTGTTTTCCGGCCTCGTCTATCCGCAGATCTGGGAGGACCCGGACGTCGACATCGAGGCCATGCAACTCGGCGCCGGCCATCGCATCGTCACAATCGCGTCAGGCGGCTGCAACATTCTGGCTTACCTGACCCGCTCGCCGGCCCGGGTCGACGCCGTCGACCTCAACGCCGCGCACATCGCGCTGAACCGCATGAAGCTGGAAGCCGTGCGCCATCTGCCATCGCAGGGTGACCTGTTCCGCTTCTTCGGCGCCGCCGACACCAGCCACAATTCTGAAGCTTACGACCGTTTCATCGCGCCGCATCTCGATCCGGTCAGCCGCCACTACTGGGAGCGTAGGAACTGGCGCGGCCGACGCCGCATCTCGGTCTTCGACCGCAACTTCTACCAAACTGGCCTGCTTGGCCTGTTCATCGCCATGGGCCATCGCGTCGGCAAGCTGTTCGGCGTCGATCCGGCCGGCATCATGAGGGCCGAAAACATCGGCGAGCAGCGCCGCTTCTTCAACGAGGAGTTGGCGCCGATCTTCGACAAGAAGCTCCTGCGCTGGGCGACGTCGCGCAAGGCCTCGCTGTTCGGCCTCGGCATCCCGCCGGCACAGTACGATTCGCTGATTACCTCCGGCGACGGCTCGATGGCGAGTGTCCTGAAAGCGCGGCTGGAAAAGCTCGCTTGCGATTTCCCGCTGAAGAACAACTATTTCGCCTGGCAGGCCTTTGCCCGCCGCTACCCGGAACCCGGCGAGGCTGCGCTTCCCGCCTATCTGGAAAAGCGCAATTACGAGACGATCCGCGCCAACATCGATCGCGTCGCCATCCATCATGCCAACCTGATCAAATTCCTGGCCGGCAAGGATGCGGGCTCGGTCGACCGTTTCGTCCTGCTCGACGCGCAGGACTGGATGACAGACGACCTGCTCAACGATCTGTGGACAGAGATCACCCGCACGGCCTCGGTTGGCGCGCGCGTGATCTTCCGCACCGCGGCCGAGCCCAGCCTGCTGCCCGGCCGCGTCTCCAACTCCCTGCTCGACCAGTGGCACTATGACAGCGAGGCCTCGCGCGAATTCTCGGCCAAGGACCGCTCGGCAATCTATGGCGGCTTCCATCTCTACGTGAAGCGCGCCGCATGAGTACGACGGAGCTGCCGGCCAGCCATGCCGAGCTGATGGATGGCGTCTATCGCTGGCAGCGCCACATCTACGACCTCACCCGTAAATACTACCTGCTCGGCCGCGACCGGCTGATCGCGGGGCTCGACGTGCCGCGAGGCGGCACCGTGCTCGAGCTCGGCTGCGGTACCGGCCGCAACATCGTTCTTGCCGCCCGCCGCTATCCGGACGCCCGATTCTTCGGCCTCGATATCTCGGCCGAAATGCTGGAAACGGCCAAGGCCGCAATGGCCCGCGAAGGACTTGCGGCAAGGGTCGACCTGGCGCGCGGCGACGCCACGGATTTCGATGCCAGGGCGCTTTTCGGCACCTCGCATTTCGACCGCGTCTTCGTATCCTATTCGCTGTCGATGATCCCCGGCTGGGAAAAGACGGTTTCGGCGGCGCTCGCCGCGCTTGCACCCGGCGGTTCGCTGCATGTCGTCGATTTCGGCCAGCAGGAAGGGCTGCCGCGCTGGTTCAGGACCTTGCTCCGCGGCTGGCTGCGGAAATTCCATGTCGAGCCGCGCGCCTCGTTGCGCGACGTGCTTGTATCGGAATCCGAACGGATCGGCGCAACCTTCCATTTCAGAACGCTTTATCGCGGCTATGCCTGGCTTGGCGTGATCGGCCCCCGAAAGTAGCCTGCCCTCAGTGATGCAGGGCCTTCACCAATGCGGCCACCATCGTCTGCGGCCGGTAGCCGAGCTTGGCCGGCGTCAGCCCAAGACGCACCACCACCAATTGCTCCGATGGGATGATGGCCACTGTCTGGCCGTCATGGCCTTCCATCCAATAGGTGTCTTTGGGCAGCCCGGCCGCGGCGCCCGCGCCTGGACTACCCTCGTCGCCCGGACCCTCGATCCAGACCTGGCCCTTGCCGTAGACTTTCGATGCCGGCGCGGGTTGCCGCATCCAATCGACGAAGCCAGCCGGCAGGATCTGTGCGCCGTTCCAGACGCCGCCCTGCAGCAGGAACTGGCCGAAGCGCGCCCAGTCATGCGCCGTGGCGTAGAGGTAGGACGAGCCGACGAAGGTGCCCTGCTCGTCGGTCTCGAGCACGGCGCTGTGCATACCGAGCGGCTCGAACAGCGCGGTCCGCGGCCATGCCAGCGCCTTCGCCTTGTCGCCGATCGCGTCCTGCCACAGCCGCGACAGCATGACGGCCGTGCCGCTCGAATAGGAAAACACCTTGCCCACTTCGCCGCTGAGCGGTTTGGCATCCGCGAAGCCCGCCATGTCCGGCTCGAGATAGAGCATACGCGTCACGTCGGCGACGTCGCCGTAGTCCTCGTTGAACTCCAGTCCGCTCGACATCGCCATCATGTCGGCAAGGCTGATCGCCGCCCGCCCATCGGCCTTCCACGACGCGAACAGGCCCTTGCTGTCGAGCGCCATCTTGCCGTCCTTCATCAGCGTGCCGACGATCGCCGCATTCACCGTCTTGGTCATCGACCATCCGAGCAGCGGCGTCTTGACCGAAAAGCCGTCGCCATAGCGTTCCGCGACGATGCGGCCGTTTTTCACCACCACGACCGCACGCATGCCGGTCCCGGCCATGGCGGCATCGTCGATGATCTTTGAAACCTCCGGATTTTGCGACGCATCCACGCGCTCGCCATCAGGCCAGAGCGCATCTGGCTGCGTCGTCGGAGCGGCCGGCGCCACATGCGGGACGGCCTGCCTTGCCTTGCCGGTGTCGCCATCGGGAACCGACGCGCAGCCGACTCCGTCGCGCTCGACGGCGACGCTCTTGCCCAGCACCCAGAACAGACCAGCCGAAACCAGCCCTCTTTCCTTGTCGACCGAAACCTTCATCAGGCGAAGCAGCGGATGGCCTGGTGCCTGAACGTCGACCGCCAGCACTTCATTCGGGTCGCGGCCGACGATGAACACGTTCGAGCAGACGATCTTGGCCGAATAGCCGGAGCCGACGCGGATCAATTCGGGCGGCGCAAGATAAAGCCAGGCGAAGAGCGCGACCACCGCCAGCACCACGAGGCCCAGCAGCCACTTGATGAATTTCACGACAGCCCGCATCTTTTTCCCGCCCCTTGGATTTCCGGCACGCTTTATGTCATCGATTTGCCGCCATTGCTTCCGCAAAATCACGACCGATGTCGAGCGCCGTCAATGGATTATCAACCATGTTCGGCGATCACGGAGGGATGACGCCCAAAAGCGCCAAGCTGCTTTGGGACACCGACATGCATGAAAGAAGGGCGGTCCTGTGGGGCGATCGTCCGGAGGGGGCCCGCGTAAGCGACCACCATCAGTGAAGGACCCATCAGCGGCCGGCTGATCCCGGCTCGGGGGATACCATGCGCCGTCTTGCGGCCATCCTGATGCTTACGCTGTTGGGCGCCTGCTCGACCGTCGACGATCTTTCGCCGCTGTCGCCGTCGTCGCAGGCAGTCGCGGTGCGCGCGCCGCGCTTCGAAGATTCCAAGCCGCATGAATGGGACAGCGGCGCGCCATGGAACTATGCCATCCACGGCACCGACGTCTCCAAATACCAGACCTCGGTCGACTGGCCGACGGCCAAGGCCAACGGTATTTCCTTCGCCTTCATCAAGGCGACCGAGGGCGGCGACCGGTTCGACGACTATTTCAACGAACACTGGGCACGCACCAAGGCCGCCGGAATCCCGCGCGCGGCCTATCATTTCTTCTATTTCTGCACGCCGGCCGCCACCCAGGCGAGATGGTTCATCGCCAACGTTCCAAGAGATGCGTCGGCAATGCCGCCGGTGCTCGACATGGAATGGAACCCCAAGTCGCCGACCTGCAGGCTGCGCCCAGATCCCGCGACCGTGCGCACCGAGATGACCACCTTCCTCGAGATCGTCGAGCGCCATTACGGCAAGAAGCCGATCATCTACACCTCGCTCGACTTCTTCGACGACAACCAACTGGCGACATTCCGCGGCTATCCCTATTGGCTGCGCTCGGTCGCCGGTCATCCGCGTCAGAAGTATGGCAGCCATCCCTTCACCTTCTGGCAGTACACCGGCACCGGCATCGTACCCGGCATGACCGGCAAGTCCGACATCAACGTTTTCAACGGCTCGGAAGCTGCCTGGAACAAGTGGCTGCGGCAGAACACCCGTTGACATCGGCCCCCGTGCCTGCTTTTCGACAGGGCGGGCGGCGATAGTTGCAACCGCTGGTGATGCGGAGCGGCGCACCCCACCAGGGTGCCGAATGGCGCTCCTGGGCTTTGAAATCTACGCATGATCCTATTCAGACCCGGCCGGGTGCTGGCGATCATGCGGCGGTCTCGAAAGGGAAGCGATGCGATTGCGCGTTGATATCTTGGCGGCGCTGGTTCTCGGTGCTCTGGCCTGGCCTGTGGCGGCGCAGGAATGCGGCGGCGATTTCGAAGCCTGGAAACAGGGCGTCGCGGCCGAAGCCAAGGCGGCCGGCGTCGGAGACGTTGGCCTGGATGCGCTGGAAGATGCCACGATCGACCAGAAGGTGCTGGCACGCGACCGCGCCCAGGGTGTGTTCACCCAGACCTTCACCGAATTCTCGAACCGCATGATCTCCGGCTACCGCCTGAAGCAGGGCGCGGCCAATCTGAAGAAATATGCCGACGTCTTCGCGCGCGCCGAAACGGAGTTCGGCGTCCAGCCGGCCGTCATCACCGCTTTCTGGGGACTTGAGACCGATTTCGGCGCCGTTCAGGGCGATTTCCATACGCTCGATGCGCTGGTCACGCTCTCGCACGATTGCCGCCGGCCCCAGCTCTTCCGGCCGCAGCTGATACCGCTGTTGACCTTGATCGACCGCGGCGTGCTGCCGGCCGACGTCAAGGGCGCCTGGGCCGGCGAGATCGGCCAGACGCAGATCCTGCCCACCGACTACCTCGCCCGCGGTGTCGACGGCGACGGCGACGGCAAGGTCGATCTCAGGAACAGTGCGCCGGACGTCATTATGACCACGGCCGACAAGATCGTGTCGCGCGGCTGGAAGCGCGACCAGCCCTGGGTCGAGGAGGTGCGCGTTCCTGACGAAATGCCGTGGGACCAGACCGGCCGCACCAACAAGCTGCCATTGTCGCAATGGGCCGCGTGGGGCGTCACCAATCCGAACGGCACGCCGCTGGTCGACAACGGCTTGAAGGCCGGTCTGGCCTTGCCGATGGGCCGCAAGGGCCCCGCCTTCCTGACCTACGACAATTTCGACGTTTATCTGGAATGGAACCAGTCCTTCACCTACGCGCTCACTGCAGCGGTGCTCGCGACCCGTCTGGCCGGCGCGCCGCAATTCGATCCGCGAACGCCGGAGCCCGGCCTCAACGGCGACCAGATGAAGGCGCTGCAGACCAAGCTCGAAGCCAAGGGCTACGATGTCGGCACCGTCGACGGCATCCTGGGCACCAACACACGCGAAGCGATCCGCAAGGAGCAGATGCGGCTCGGCCTTCCGGTGGACGGCTGGCCGACGCCGGAGCTGCTGGCGAAATTATAGCACCCTCTCCTTCTCCCCTTGTGGGAGAAGGTGGATCGGCGCGCAGCGCCGAGACGGATGAGGGGTGTTCCAGCGGAGTGAGGCGCTGGCGTTCCCTGGAACACCCCTCATCCGACCGAGCTTCGCTCGGCCACCTTCTCCCACAAGGGGAGAAGGAGAAGCTCAATCCGCCATCGTCTCCAAACTCGCAAACCCCTGCGGCGCATCGCCTTCGTCGAAAGGTGTCGTCACTTCCACAAACGTATCGGGAAAGAAGCCGTTGAAGCGGGTCCTGAGCGACAGCGAATAGGCGCCGATATGGCCGATCTCGATCCAGTCGCCGGTGTCGACCGTTTCCGGCAGCCAGAACGGCCTGGACAGGATGTCGACGGAATCGCAGGTCGCGCCGCAGACCTTGAACGGCACGATGGTCTTCTCGCTGCCGTTGCGCGTGCGGATCGCGGGGTCGGGGATGAAGCGCGCCGGCAGCGTGATCTTGCCGGTCCATGAATCGGAGAGCGACGCCCAGATGCCGTCATTGATGTAGAGCCTTTTGCCCTTGCGCAAGAGCACGCGCACGATCAGCGACAGGCAGCGCGCCACGATCACGCGGCCTGGCTCGGCGACCAGCGGCATCTCGTCGAATTGGTATTCCTTGAGGTCGCCGGCCAGCCGCGACATCAGCTGGCCGAGCGACGGCATCTCGATGTGCCTGCGATTGGGGTCGTGGCCGTATTCGGCGGGAAAGCCGCCGCCGACGTCGAGCCCGGCAATGTCGAAGGTCAGCCGGTTGCGCACCCAGTCGGCCGAGGCCAGCGCCCGCTCATAAGTGTCGGGATCCTCGATCTGGCTGCCGACATGAAAGCAAAGGCCGACCTTGTAGCCGGTGCGGTTGAGCCGCTCGGCAAGCTCGACCGCATTGGCCGGCCCGGCACCGAACTTCTTCGATAGCTCATAGGCGGCGTGCCCCTTGGTCTGGATGCGCACGAACACGGTGAGCGCGCCGGGGTCGATGTCGAGCGCCCGCACCACCCGCGTCAGCTTGGTGATCTCGTCCTCATGGTCGAGCGAGATCACGCGGATGCCGTATTTCTCCAGCGCCAGCTTGATGTCCGACTGCGCCTTGACCGGATGCATGTAGAGCATCTCGGCATCCGGCGAAACGGCGCGCACGGCGGCGAACTCGCCCGGCGAAGCGACATCGAAGGCGCTGACGCCTGCCTCGATCAGCGTCCTCAGCACGATCTGTTCGCCATTGGTCTTCACCGCATAGGCGGTCTTGCCGGGAAACATGCCCATGAACTGCAAGGCGTCGGCCTTCAGCACCTGCGGGCGGAAGCAGTAGACCGGATCGTCCGGGCGAAGCGCCAGTGCCGCCTCGCGGGCATTTTCGAATCGCTGCATGGACGAATCCTTGATCTGGCCGCGCACAATTAATCCTAGCTAGCCGCCAAAGAAAACAGTTCTGTGTCTCGCCTTCCCCCGCGGCCGGCCGCACCCTTTCGCCAACGCTAAACCACTGGTCAGGTTTCGGGTGGCCCTTGCCCCCAGACCGGATATCGGTTGCAACTGTTCGGCGGGCTTGAGATTGCGACCGGCCTGGGAGGGTTGAAGAGATGACGATTACGGCTGGCGCCGCGGCGACTCGCGGACCGATGACGCTCAAGGACTGGGCTCAGCTGCTTTTGCTCGGCGCGATCTGGGGCGGCTCGTTCTTCTTTGCCCGCATCGCCGTGTCCGAGATCCATCCGCTGGCGCTAGTGCTGTTTCGCGTCGCCATCGCCGCGGCAGCGCTTCAGCTCTATCTGGCGGTCCGCGGTCCGTCTTTCCGCTTCGCCTTTCCCTATGCCGGGCTGTTCTTCCTGCTGGCGCTGACCAACAACGTCATTCCCTTTTCGCTGATCTTCGCCGGCCAGACCGAGCTTGGCGCCGGCGTTGCGTCCGTGCTCAACGCCACGACGCCGTTCTGGACGCTGATCCTCGCCAATGCGCTCACCACGGACGAAAAGCTCTCCTGGAACAAGCTGGCCGGCATCGCGCTCGGCGTTGCGGGAACGGCGGTGATGATCGGCCCGGGCTTGATTGCCGGCCTCGGCGGGCCGGTCTGGGCCAAGTTCGCGCTGATCGGCGCCTCGCTATCCTACGCGGTCGCGTTGATGATCGCGCGCCGCTTCAAGGGCGTCCCCTCGCCGGTGATCGCCACCGGACAGTTGACCGCGTCGACCATCATCATGATCCCCGTCGTGCTCCTCACCTACGGCCCGGCCGGGCTGTTTTCGGTCTCGTCGCCGGTCTGGGCCGCAGTGCTCGGGCTGGCGCTGCTTTCCACCGCCTTTGCCTACATTCTCTATTTCAACCTCGTCGCCTCGGCCGGCGCCACCAACGCCTCGCTGGTGACTTTGATCGTGCCTGTCAGCGCCGTGCTGCTCGGATTCCTGTTCCTCGGCGAGAGGTTGGCGGCCTTCGAGATCGGCGGCATGGCGCTGATCGGACTCGGCCTGATCACCATCGACGGCCGCCTGTTCGGCCGATGGTAGCGGTGCCATGCCACGGCTTCGCCATAATTTTTTCACAACTTTTGGATCGATTTTTGCCGAAGAGTTTCAACGGCTAACGACAAATCGGCGGTCGCAAATTCCACAATCACGTCGCAATGCAGCATATTTTCCGCTTGCCTGTGACCCAAATGACTCTAGATTCCGGCCATAGCTCTTAAGAGGAGGCTATGACATGGGACTGACGAGGCCAATCAACGCATTGATGATCTGTGCTGCGTTTGCATTCATCGGCGCCCTTATCATAGGCGTTCTTCCCTGACCCGCCGAAGCCGGGAAGACCAGCACCGCAAATAGTCCAAATCAATTCGAGAAGGCCGGGTTCCACCCGGCCTTTTCCATTCAGGCTGCAGCCGACCCAGCAGCCTCCGATTCATGCGAGCGGATGCCGATCATGTGGCAGACGGCAAAGACCAGATCGGCGCGGTTCATCGTGTAGAAATGGAAATCGCCGACGCCGCGCTCGACGAGATCGTGCACCTGCTCGGCCGCCACGGCTGACGCCACCAGCGCATGCGTCTGCGCATCGTTCTCCAGCCCCTCGAAGCGCTCGGCCAACCATGCCGGCACCAGCGCGCCGCAGCGCGAGGAGAAATTGGCGACCTGCGTGAAATTATGCACCGGCAGGATGCCGGGCACGATCGGGATATAGATGCCGGCGCGGCGCGCCCGCTCGACATAGCGCTCGTAGAGATCATTGTCGAAGAAGAACTGGGTGATCGCCCGCGTCGCGCCATTGTCGACCTTGCGCTTCAGCATGTCGATGTCGGTGGCGAAATCCGGGCTTTCCGGATGCTTTTCCGGATAGGCCGAAACCGAGATGTCGAAATCGCCGACGCTCTTCAGCGCTCCGACCAGTTCGGCGCCGTTGGCATAGCCATCGGGATGCGGGCGGTACGCGGTTCCCACCCCCGCCGCCGGGTCGCCGCGCAGGGCGACGAAACGGGTCACGCCGAAGCCGGCGAATTCCCGGATGACGGCGTCGACCTGATGGCGGGCCGCGTCGACACAGGTCATATGCGCCGCCGGCGTCAGCGTCGTCTCGTTGAGGATGCGCTTCACCGTCCGCGCCGTGCGCTCCCGCGTCGAGCCGCCGGCGCCGTAGGTCACCGAGACGAATTTCGGCTTGAGCGGCTCCAGCCGGGTGACAGTGTCCCACAACCTTGCCTCCATCTCGTCCGTCTTCGGCGGGAAGAACTCGAACGAGACCCGGACCTTGTCGCCAATGTCGGGGCGGCGGGAAAAGCGGAATTGGTTCATCAGGCTGTTTCCCTTGCTGGTAGCGCATCATTGGACGGGTCGGCAATCAGCAGCCGGCGATCGCGGCCGAGCCAGAGCTTGACGGTGAGTTTTGCCTCGGCCTGGCCGCGCGGCTCGAATTCCTGGCTGTCCTCGAGATCGAGCCCTGCCTCCTCGAACCAGTCGGCGATCTGCCGATCGGAGAAGCCGAGCCGCATATGGGCGTGCTGGTCGCGCAGGAACTCCAGATTATGGGGCGCGAAGTCGACGATGACCAGCCTGCCCGCCGGACGCAGCAGCCTCGCCGCCTCGCCGATGGCCCGTGCCGGATCGTCGAGATAGTGCAGCACCTGGTGGATGGTGACGAGATCGAAGGCGTTGCGCTCGACGGGCGGCGAAAAGATGTCGCCCTGGCGCACCTGCGCATTGGCGACCCCTGCCCTGTCGAGATTGGCGCGCGCCACCGTCAGCATCTCGCGTGACATGTCGATGCCGACGCCGCGCCTGTAGAGCGGCGCGAAGATTTCCAGCAGCCTGCCCGTGCCCGTACCGAGGTCGAGCATCGACTGGAACGGCCGTTTGCCGACGAGCTTGAGCAATGCGGCTTCCACCGCTCGATCGGGCACATGCAGCGAGCGAATGCGGTCCCAGCTCGCGGCGTTCACGGAAAAATACTCGGCGGCCCGGTCCTGCCGCTTGCGCTTGACCGCGGTCAGCCGCTCCAGATCGCGTACCACCTGCACATCGGCCTCGCGCACGCCAGAAACCAGACGTTGCACGAAATCGCGCGAGCTGTCCGTATCGGACAGCCTGAAGAAGGCCCAGGACCCTTCCTGGTAGCGGCCGATCAGCCCCGCGTCGAGCAGGAGCTTCAGATGTCGCGAGACGCGCGGCTGCGACTGGCCAAGGATTTCAGTGAGGTCGGAGACCGTGAGATCCCCACGCGACAGCAGCACCAGGATGCGCAGGCGGCTGGATTCGGCTGCCGCCTTCAATGTATCTACCATCGTGTCGAGCGTGACATGCATGAACGGGTACTCGCTGAAAGATATAAAGATATGTTTATGTCGAATTTGAAACCCTGGCAAGCACTATGTCGCTTCCGGACAAGAAAATGGCGCAGCCGTGACCCTCGCGCCGCGAACGATTGAGCGGACGAGGGCGATGTTCGAGATACGCGAGGGTGAGAAGCTCCTTGAAACCGACCCGGCGGATATGCCGCCCGACGGCCATGTCGTCTTCATCGGCCGCATAGTCTCGCCCTGGACGAGCCGCGAGGACTGCCCGAAGAACATGCGCGCCGCCCGCGACACCGGACGGGCGGCAGCCATCCTGATCGACGAGCGCTATCGTCCGGGGCTGCAGAATCTCGACCGCGCCAGCCACGTCGTCATCCTGTCCTGGCTCGATCATGCGCCGCGGAATCTGATTGTGCAGAAACCGCGCCATGCCGCTGAACCGAAAGGCGTTTTCTCGCTACGCTCCCCTGCCCGGCCAAACCCCGTCGGACTGCATGTCGCGAAGCTCGTCGCGCTCGATATCGAGGGAGGCCGGATCGAGATCGATGCCATCGACGTGCTCGATGGCACGCCGGTCGTCGACGTCAAGCCCTACTACGCCTCGATCGACGCCTTCCCGGAAGCGAACATTGCCGGGCGTGACGAGAAATGAGCACGCCGACCGGCCGCCGCCGCGCCATTGCCAAGGCACTGACCGCGCTCTTGCCGCTCGGCCCTTACGCGGACATGGAAAAGATCCGCGCCGATGCTGGGGCCGTGCATATGAAGACCTTGCCGCCGACGATCGCGGTGTGGCTGGCAACCATCGCCCATGTCCGCCACGCCCACACCGACTACGAGAAATTGCTCGCCGAAGGCTATGACCGGGACTCGGCGCGCTTCTTCGTGATCGATCAAACCAATGAGGTGCTCACCCGCTGGCGCGCGACGCGCTTGTTGGAAGAGGACGACGAGGACGAATGAGGTCGTCCAGCCACCTGATCGGCCAAGCAGCGCCAGCGGCCTGGCTCTACTTCATTCGGGGCCGGACGCTAGCCTGCCTTCCCGGAACGACGAAGGAGGAATGAAATGAGCCAGGCCGCCCCCAAGCCCGCTGCGCCGCTGCCCATTCTTTCAGATCGTCACGTCGACCCGCACGCCTATCCGGACGGCGTCGCCTACCTAGATGGACAATACCTGCCGATGTCGCAGGCCAAGGTCTCGGTGCTCGACTGGGGCTTTCTGCACTCCGACGCCACCTACGACACGGTCCATGTCTGGGATGGCCACTTTTTCCGTCTCGATCTGCATCTCGAGCGTTTCTTCGGCGGGTTGGAAAAGCTCCGCATGGCGATCCCGTTCGACCGCGACGGCGTCGCCGAAATCCTTCACAACTGCGTTGCGCTGTCCGGCCATCGAGCAGCCTATGTCGAGATGCTGTGCACGCGCGGCGCATCGCCGACCTTCAGTCGCGATCCGCGTCAGGCGGTCAACCGGTTCATGGCTTTCGCCGTCCCCTTTGGCTCCGTCGCCAATGCCGAGCAGCTGCGTCGCGGCCTGCATGTCGCGATCAGCGACAAGGTCCGCATCCCGCCCGCCTCGATCGATCCCTCGATCAAGAACTACCATTGGCTGGACCTGGTGCGTGGGCTCTACGACGCCTATGACCGCCGCGCCGACACCGCGTTGATCCTCGACTTCAACGGCAACGTCGCCGAAGGTCCGGGCTTTAACGTGTTCTGCGTCAAGGCGGGCAAACTGTCGACGCCCGCCGTTGGCGTTCTGCCCGGCATCACGCGCCGCACCGTGTTTGACTTATGCGCCGAGGCGGGACTCCCTGCGGTGGCGGCGGATGTCAGCGTGGCCGCGCTCAAGACAGCCGATGAAGTCTTCATCACCTCGACTGCCGGCGGCATCATGCCCGTCACGACGATCGACGGCGCGCCTGTCGCCGACGGCAAGGTCGGCGTGATCACTGAGCGTCTGATGGCACTCTATTGGAACAAGCACGACGATCCGGCCTGGTCGAGCCCGGTGCGCTACTAATGCATGTCGCCCAAAGTGCGCAGCGGTTTGGGAGAACGGCAGGCATCAAAACAAAGACTTGAAGCGCGTCGCCTGAATCCGTTTCAGCGCGATGCGCTTTAGGCGCGATAGATCCACTGCTCCGGCACCCGCACCGATATCTCCTCGCCTGTCCTGATGACGCCCGGCTTCTCGACCCAGGCGACGAGACCGCGCAGGCGCTTGGCTGCTTTCGGAAACAGCAATGCCCCAGCCTCGTGATCAGTCATGCCGGCATGCTCGGCCACCGAGCGGCCGGAAAAGCGGCAGGGCCCGTTCTGGGCGTCGACCTTGACGGTCACGCCGCCCTTGAAAAACAGCAGCGATCCCGCCGGCAGCATGGAAAGATGCGGCACGCCTTCGATAAGCAGGTTGGCGCCGATCCACTCCGGCTTGATCTCCGCGATGCCCATGCGCTCGGCAACAATGGCCAGTTCGTCGGCGGCGACCAGAGACAACTGCCGCTCGTTGCGCATCTCGGTGCCACGCGGATACCAGGGCTCGCGCCCGCCCGAACGCCGCGTCGCGCCGGCATGGAAATCGCCCTCGATGCCGTCGAAGCCGAGCCGCAATTCCTCCACCCGTCTTGTCTCGAAATGATCGGAAGGCGCCGTGTAAAGCGCCGCGGCCATCGCCGCGAGCTTGCGGCCCGGCACGATCTCGAAGGGCGTTTCAATCGTGGAGAACAGGTCCGGCATCGGTTTCGCCATTTGAGTCGGCCGCTTTTCGCACTTCGGCTGCCCAGGCGGCAAGAGCGATCTCGGCCATAGCCCTGAGGTCTTCCGCCGAAGCGCCGTCGCGCGCCTGGATCGACATTCCGTGCATGACGCCGGTCAGGTATTTGGCCAATCGCTCGACGGACAGATTCGCCGGCAATTCGCCGGCCTCTTGGCCCTTGCCCAGCCGCGTCGCGATCGCCGCTTCGGTCGCCTTGCGATATGTCTTGAGCTCGTCCGCGACGGCTTGCGCCTGCGGCGAGGTCGCCAGCGCACCGCTGATGAAAAGGCAGCCGCCGGGCTTGCCCGGCCGGGTGTAGGCCTCAGCCGCGCCCATCAGCAGCAAACGGATCGCCTCCTTGAGCGGCACCGGCGCGCTAAGCGCGTCGAGCGCAAAACCGATCTCCCTTTCGTGGTAGCGCGCCAGCGCCCGACGGAACAGCGTCTCCTTGTCGGTGAAGGCATTGTAGATCTGCGGCGGCGTCAGGCCCATGGCCTCGCGCAGCATGGCAAGTGAGGTCGCTTCATAGCCATGCTCCCAGAACAAATGCATCGCGGCGTCGAGCGCAACCTCCGGGTCAAATGCACGCGGCCTGCCGCCGCGTGACTTCTCGAGATTTTCCATAGTGATCGATACGAAACCTGTTGACTTGCCGATTTGATGTAACGTAACAATCAATACGTAACCTGACAAGCGCAAAGCACCAGAGCCGTCAGGGCCATCCGCAGCAAGCAAGGGAAACCCATCATGCCGATCACCGTGACCGCGCCCGAAGGCGTGCTGACAGCAGCTGGAGAGCGCGAAATCCTTCCCCGCCTGAGCGCCGCGCTCATCGAGGCCTCCGGAGCCACCGGGAATGCATTTTTCACTGCAATCGTCGGCGGAACGGTCCATGTCCTGCCGAATCATCGCATCTATGCGGGCGGTGCCAACCGGCCTGTCGTCATGGTGGAATTGAAACTGCCGAACATAGGCCTTGCCTCCATCGAGGCACGAGAGGCATTCATCATGGCCGCCGCAAGCATCGTCACCGACCTTTGCGTGCCGGGTCACAGGCCCGAAAATACCTGGATCAACATTCTCAATGCGCCCGACGGCGGCTGGGGTATCGGCGGCCGGCAATATTCAGGCGAGGCGCTGGTCGCGGCGGCGATGGCCGCCGCATGACGACCACGGTTCAGAAGCAAGGACACGGGATGCGGTTTTCTCCCTCGCTGTTCTTCACGACCAACTGCGAGGAGGCTCTCGCCTTTTACGAATGTTGCGGCCTCGGCCGGGGAACAGTCCTGCTGCGCTGGGGTGAAAACAATATGCCCGTGCGAACCGAGGCCATGCGAGGGAAAGTGCTGCATGCCCGTTTCGAGGGGCCGGGCATCCTTTTTCACGCATCCGACAATGACGACGCCGAGCCCATGAAAGGCTCGGCGCTGATGTTGGAGTTCGACGACCTCATCACGATGCGGGCGCTGTTCGGTAACATGGCCGAGGGCGGCGGGATCACCGTGCCTCTGGCGCGTCGATATTGGGGGACGAGCTTCGGGATGCTCGTCGATGCCTTTGGCGTACAGTGGATGTTTAGCTGTTCGAGCGAATAGGAGCGGTGTCTGCCCGCCGCCCGCCCTTGCGATCACGACGTTCTTACTGGCCGCCACTATCTTTGGCCCCGCGGCGTCGCTTTCATGGCGGCGCCAAGACGAAAGGTTGATCATGCATCCCGGACCCGCAATCGCTGCCTTGTGGCTGGCTTGGATCGTATCCTGGGCTTTGGCCTCCTTCTGGGCCGACCCCGCGCAAAAGCGCGCAGGCTTCAGGGCTGAGGCGCAATATCGGGTACTGTGGCTCGCCGGCACCATCCTGCTGTTCGTGCCGGCGCACGGCTATGCCGGCAGGCTGCGGCTGTGGACGCCGACGCTTGCCGAGACGTGGATCTGCGTCGCCCTGATCGCCATCGGCATCGCCTTCGCCTGGTGGGCGCGCCTGCATCTCGGCAGGCTGTGGTCCGGCACCATCACAGCCAAGGCCGATCATCGCGTGGTCGAGACCGGTCCCTATCGGCTGGTCCGCCACCCGATCTACACGGGCCTGCTGCTGTCGATCCTGGCCACCATGGCTGCGAAGGGCACGGTCTGGGGCATCGCCGGCGCCGGCCTTCTGCTTGTCGGCATCGTCGTCAAGGCGCGACTGGAAGAGAGCTTCCTGCGCGGCGAGCTCGGCCCCGCCTATGACGACTATGCCAGGCGCGTGCCGATGCTGGTGCCCTTCGCGCCCGCTTGACGTGGCTTTCAGAGCATCCTGAGCAGCGCGCCACCGATCGAATAGCCGGCGCCGAAGGCGCAGAGCAGGCCGAAATCGCCGGCCTTCATGTCCGCATGGTTTTCGGACAGCGCCACGATCGCGCCGGCGCCCGCCGTGTTGCCGAGCCGCTCCAGCACCATCGGCGCGCGGTCATGGTCGACATCGTGGCCGAAGGCGAGTTTCAGGATCATCGCGTTCATGCGCGCATTGGCCTGATGCAGCCAGAAGCGGCGGATGCCTTGCGGCGTCAGCCCATGCTCGGCCAGGAATTCGACGATGAATTTATGGCCCGCGACGGTGACTTCCTTGAACACCTTGTTGCCGACCTGCTTGATCAGATTGCCTTCGAGGTTGATCTGGTAGGGATCGTCCTGGGCGGTGCGGGTGTGGTAACCGAGATTGGTGCGGATGTTGTTCGACATCTGCGTCCAGGTGCGCGTGTCGAGCACCTCGAAGCGCCCCGGCTGCTTCTCGCCCTGGTTGAGCCCTTCGACGATCATCGCGACGGAGGCGTCGCCGAAGATGAAATGCGTCTGCCGGTCGCGGAAATTGAGATGGCCGGTGATGATTTCCGGCGTCGACACCAGAATGCGCCTGTGCGCCCCTGCCCTGACCAGGTTGACCGCGATGTGCAGCGCCGCCGCGGCTGAAGAGCAGCCCAGCCCCATGTCGAAGCCGGCGCCCTTGGTGCCCAGCGCCTCCTGCATCTCGATGGCGATCGCCGGATAAGGCCGCTGGTGATGCGAGGCCGAGCAGATCACCAGATCGATATCCGACGCTTTCACGCCGGCATGAGCGATCGCTTTCCTGGCGGATGCGATGCCGAACTCCGCCTGGAGCGACAGCGCGTCATCCGGCCGCGCCGGAATCCGTGGCGCCATACGGGTGGGATCGAGGATGCCTTCGCGCTCGATCACATGGCGGGTCTGCACCCCCGATGCATGGACGATGAAGTCGCTGTCCGACTTCTGCAACAGCGTCTCGCCGGTGACGGCACGGCGCGCATTTTCGGTATCAACCCAGCTGTTGAAGCTTCCGACCAGCTCTTCATTGGTGATGACTGGCTCGGGGATTTCGGCGCCGATGCCGCTGATGATGACGCGATGCATGTCCAATCCGTCCGAGGCGCAGCCTGTTGGTGCCGAAGCGGGCGGGCCACCCTTGTCGCATTTGGCCGGTTTATGCCAGCTTAAATCTCTGCTGCGCGGCTATCGCGATGAGTTGACCGGAAGCGGTCAGGCGCGCTTGGCGATGATGAAGATGCGCGGGAAGCGCAGCAGCACCTTGCCGTTCGCCGTCTTCGGATAGGCCTTTGCAATCTTGGCGGCATAGCTTTCGAGGAAAGTCTTCTTCTCGCCCGCGTCGAGCGGATCGAGAAAAGGCTTCAGTCCCGTCGCCTTGACCCATTCGACGACCGCTTCGGCGTCGGCCAGCGGATGGTTGTAGATCGTGTGCCAGATATCCACCCGATCCGCGAGCGGCGACAGGAGATCGTAGTAGAAGGAAACCGGCGGCAGCGACGCGCGCGCGGCGCCTTTCAGCTTCGCCGAGAACGGCATCTCGGCCGCCGTGTCGCGCATCAGCTGATGCGAGGGTTCGGCGAGATTGTCGGGCATCTGGATGGCGAGAGCGCCGCCGGGCGCAAGCAGTCCCATCAGCCGCTGGAACACCGCCGGATGCTCTGGCAGCCACTGGAAAACGGCGTTGGCGAAGATCACGTCGACCGGCTTCTGCGGCTGCCAGGTGGAAGCATCCGCAAGTTCGAAATTGACATTGGGCAGCCGCGCCCGCGCCTTCTCGATCATGTCCGGCGAAGTGTCGAAGCCGCGGACTTCGGCATCCGGCCAGCGCTCGACCAGAAGCTCGGTCGAGTTGCCCGGACCGCAGCCGATATCGACGACGCGGCGCGGAAAGTCGACGGGAACTTGTGCCGCCAAGTCCCGCGCCGGCCGCGTGCGCTCGTCCTCGAATTTCAGATATTGGGCGGCGGACCAGTCAGCCATTTCAGAACCTCGTATTTGTTCGCCACCCGTGGACTGTCCTACCTTGTCAGCCGCTTGTGCGTCATGCGGTGCGGGGTCGCCGCTTCGGCGCCCAGGCGGCGCAGCTTGTCCTTCTCATATTCCTCGAAATTGCCCTCGAACCATTCGACATGCGCGTCGCCCTCGAAGGCGAGCATGTGGGTCGCCATGCGGTCGAGGAACATGCGGTCGTGGCTGATGATGACGGCGCAGCCGGCATAGGCTTCGAGCGCATCTTCCAGCGCGCTCAGCGTCTCGGTGTCGAGGTCGTTGGTCGGTTCGTCGAGCAGCAGCACATTGCCGCCGCCCTTCAGCATCTTGGCCAGATGCACGCGGTTGCGCTGGCCGCCCGAGAGGTTGCCGACCTTCTGCTGCTGGTCGCCGCCGCGGAAGTTGAACGACGAGCAGTAGGCGCGGCTGTTGACCTCGTGCTTGCCGAGCTTGATGACCTCGGCGCCGCCGGAGATCTCTTCCCAGACCGTCTTGTTCGGGTCGAGCGCGTCGCGGCTCTGGTCGACATAGCCGAGCCTCACGGTTTCGCCCTTGCGGATCGAGCCCGCATCCGGCGTTTCCTGGCCGGTGATCATCTTGAACAGCGTCGTCTTGCCGGCGCCGTTCGGGCCGATGACGCCGACGATGCCGCCCGGCGGCAGTTTGAACGACAGGTCCTCGATCAGAAGCTCGTCGCCAAAGCCCTTGTTGAGACCCTCGACCTCGATGACGACGTTGCCGAGGCGTTCGCTCGACGGAATGACGATCTGCGTGTCGGTGGGCCTGCGGTTCTGCGACTGCTCGACCAGCTCCTCATAGGCCTTGATGCGCGCCTTGGACTTGGTCTGGCGCGCCTTCGGCGAGGACTGGATCCACTCGCGCTCGCGCCAGATCGCCTTCTGGCGGGCATCGTCCTCGCGTCCTTCCTGGATCAGGCGCTTGGCCTTGGCGTCGAGATACTTGGTATAGTTGCCCTCGTACGGAATGCCGCGGCCGCGGTCGAGCTCGAGGATCCAGCCGGTGACATTGTCGAGAAAGTAGCGGTCGTGGGTGATGATCAGCACCGAGCCCGGATAGTCGCGCAGGTGCTTTTCCAGCCATTGCGTGGTCTCGGCGTCGAGGTGGTTGGTCGGCTCGTCGAGCAGCAGCAGGTCGGGCTGCTCGAGCAGCAGCCGGCAGAGCGCCACGCGGCGGCGCTCGCCGCCCGACAGATTGGTCACCTCGGAATCTGCGGGCGGGCACTGCAGCGCGTCCATCGCCATCTCGACCTGCTGCTCGAGGTCCCACAGGTTGAGGCGGTCCATCTCGTCCTGCAGCTTGGCGGACTCGTCGGCCGTCTCGTCGGAATAGTTCATCATCAGCTCGTTGTAGCGCTCGATGATGGCGGTCTTCCTGGCGACGCCGTCCATGACGTTTTCACGCACGGTCTTGCTGGGGTCGAGCTGCGGCTCCTGCGCGAGGTAGCCCACGGTCGCGCCCTCGGCCAGCCACGCCTCGCCCTGATACTCCTTGTCGAGCCCGGCCATGATGCGCAGGATCGTCGACTTACCCGAACCGTTGGGGCCGAGGATGCCGATCTTGGCATCCGGGTAGAAGGACAGGTGGATGTTGTCGAGCACCTTCTTGGTGCCGTAGGCCTTCGACAGGCCGGACATGTGATAGATGAACTGGCGAGCCACGCGCGCTTTCCCTGGAAACTGAGGTGTCACATTGGATGGGGGTTGCGCGCTATGTAGGCGATGAAGCGCCTAACGGCAATCGCTTTCAGCATCCCGGACCTTCCTGAGGCTTTCGCTGGATTGGAGGCAGCCATGCGTAGTCGATCAAATCCTTGCACGGCCCGAGCCGGTGAAAGCAGCGGTTAACCATTCCCCTTCAGAACGAAGAAGGTTGGGGAATCGCGGCAAGGCCGCGATTTTCGGGAGAGATCGGATCGACGACGTGCTGAACGGTTCCTTGCTGCTTGCCGAAGCGGTTCTGTACTTCGGCGCCATGGTGACGCTCTTCCGCTTCCGGCGCCGCATCGGGCTCGGCGTGTTCATCTGCGCGCTCGGCGTCATGCATTTCCTCGAAACCTACCTCGCCAGCACCTTCTATGTCGCGCTGCCCTTCGGCATGGTCTCGCCCGGCTCCGCCGTGATGTTCTCCGGCAAGCTGGTGATGCTGCTTCTTCTGTATATGAAGGAGGACGCCGCGACCGTCCGCCAGCCGATCTACGGCCTGCTGCTCGGCAATGCGCTGATGATCGCTCTCGTGCTCGTCCTGCGTTTGCACGCGATCTCGCCGCTTCCGGACGGCAAGATGCCGGATATCGCCTTCATCGACGAGATGGGCTGGCTGATGGCGTGGGGCACCTCGCTGCTCTTCGTCGACGCCATCCTGATCATCCTGCTCTACGAAAAGCTCGGCGCCTATCTGCGCCATTTGCCTCTTGCACGCACCTGGCTTCGGTCGCCTGCGTGCTGACATTCGACCAGGCCGGCTTCTTCACGGCGCTGCATTTCGTCGCCGGTGCGCCGATCGAGGTCTTCTTCGGCGGCTGGTTCGCCAAGATGGCCGCGGCACTCGTCTACAGCGGCATGCTTGTCGCCTACCTCGAATGGGTGGAAGACCACGAGATTGCCGTGCCGCGCGGCCTCTCCGACATTTTCGACACCCTCACCTATCGCGAACGCTACGAGGCGCTGGTCAAGCATGTCGGCCGCGACGGCCTGACAGGACTGCTGCATCGCGGCAGCTTCGATGCCGACGGCGAGGCGGCTGTCGCGGCGTGCATCCGGACCGCCAAGCCGCTCAGTCTGCTGATCGTCGATGTCGACCATTTCAAATCGATCAACGACCGGTTCGGCCATGCCGAGGGCGACAAGGTGCTGAAATCGATAACCGCCGCGCTGATCGAGACTGTCGGAAGCGAGGACCAGGTGTTCAGGATCGGTGGCGAGGAGTTCGCGATCCTGTGCCCTCGGCCGCATTCGCTGGCAAAGCTGCTCGGCGAAAGCATCAGGAACGCAGTCAAGACCTCAGGCCATACCAGCCGTTTCAACATAACCGTCAGCGCCGGCGTCTCGACGGTCGGCGAGACGACGCGCTGCCTGGCCGACATTTTCGCATTGGCCGACCAGCGCCTCTACAAGGCCAAGTCGAGCGGCCGCGACAGGGTGGTCGGCGAGCCGGGCAGCGACGCCAACAACCGACGGGCAGCTCCGAAGACCGCCTGACTTCGACAGCCAAAACCCGGCTGCCGAGCTCTTACTGAAACCCGATCGCGTCGACCGTGCCCTTCGGGCAACCGGCCTTGCCCGTCGGCGCCGAAGCCATGAGCAGGTCGGCGAGCTTGCTGTCGGGACCGATCGGGCCGGAGAGGCCGAGCGTCAGCTCGCCGATCAGCCGCCGGCCGCTCGACGGATCGACCAGGCAGGAAACGCGCACCCGGTCGCCGGCGCCGGCGCCGAAGGCCTTGTCGAAGGCATTGCGGATCTGCTCCGACGTCAACTGCTTGCCGATGTTCTTGGTGAAGAGGTCGCGCACCGGCGAGGCATTCACCGCGCGCATCAGATTGAGCGCGTCGGAGAAATAGTCCTGCTGGCTCTTGCCGTAGCAGGTGCCGTGCTTGACCCACTCATGGCGTTCGAGCTTGGAAGCCGTGCCCGGCATAACCTGGTCGAGCTCGGCGCGCGTGCCGGCATCGAGATTGACGGGCGGCAGGTCCCCCCAATGCGCGGGGCTGTCGTTGGCCTTGTCGCCGGCCGACACCTGGCAATAGAAATTGCCGTTCGGCTGCGGCCACAGCCCATGCAGGGTGAAGTGGGAAGCATCGAACTCGCTGGGGCTCTGTGCCTTGCATTCGGGCTTGCTGCCCTTGGTCTCGCAGAAGGCGGGCTGCCAGCTCAGAGCGAAGACATATTCAGGCTTGCCGGAGGCGGGCTGCGACGGCTTGGCCTGGCCGGCGGATGCCGGTGCGGCCGCGGCGCCGCCGCCGGTGACATGGCCGCAGCCGATCCTCACCCAACGTCGTTCCGGATCGGCTCCCGGAACCTGGATGAGGTAGTGGGTGGGTTCGTCCTTGTTGCCGGCCAAAAGCTGGTAGCTCTGTCCTGTTTGAGTGGACACGTCGCCAGGATTCTTGCCGCTCTTGATGGCTTGCGTCGCAGGACAGGCGCTGTCGGCCACGAAGGTGCCGCTCATCTTCACATCGGCATGCGCCGCGTCGGCGCCAACCAGAGCCAGAACAACCGAACCCCACAATGCCCAAGCCCGCATTCCCGCTCTCCCGGCGATCATTGAACCGTATTGAATTCGTCACACTAGAACAGGCGAAGTGTCAGAATTACGATCTTTTTCGTCGCGCGAAAATAATCCCCAGGAGAGCGATGGGCGCGCCCGATCCGGTCGAAAGGATCGCGCTCTCTTGACGCCGTCGAAACCCTCGCCCATCAGTCGCGAAGGGAGCGAGACATGCCATTTGACAGGAAGACCAGGCTGGCCTCACCGACCGGGGCCGACCTCAACCTCTATGTGAGACAAGCGCGGACATCTCCGCGCGCCGTCATCCAGATCAATCACGGCCTGGCCGAGCATGCGGCGCGTTACGCCCGCTTTGCCGATTTCCTCGCGGACCGCGGGTTCCATGTCTATGCCCATGACCATCGCGGTCATGGCGCGACAAAGGCGCCCGACGCGCCGCTCGGTAGGTTCGCCGACGTCGACGGCATCGCCAAGGTGATCGCCGATGTCGGCGCGGTGCATGATCTGATCGCCGCAGAGCATCCAGGATTGCCGGTGATCGCTTTTGGACATTCGCTCGGCGCCTCGATCGCGCTGAATTTCATCCTGCGCCATTCCGGGCGCATCCATGCCGCCGCGATCTGGAACGGCAATTTCGCGCAAGGCCTGCTCGGCCAGCTGGCGCTGGGCATCCTCGGCTGGGAGCGGATGCGGCTGGGATCGGACGTGCCGTCGCGCCTGCTGCCGAGGCTCACCTTCCAGGCCTGGGGCAAGGCCGTGCCCAACCATCGGACCTTGTTCGACTGGCTGTCGCGCGATCCGGTCGAGGTCGACAAATATATCGCCGATCCGCTCTGCGGCTGGGATGCCTCCATCTCGATGTGGCGCGATGTGGTCGAGATGGCGCTTTACGCCGGCAAGGATTCCAGCTTTACCGGCGTGCGGCGCGACCTTCCCGTCAACCTGGTCGGCGGCGAGAGGGACCCGGCTTCGGACTATGGTAAGGCGGTTAGCCACCTCGCCCGGCGCATGGACCGAATGGGCTTTTCGAATCTGGTTTCAAAGGTTTACGCGGAGACGCGGCACGAAAGCCTGAACGAGGTCAATCGAGATCTCGTCATGAACGATTTCTCCGCCTGGGCAGACAACGTGCTGAAGTCGTGATCGGCGTGGCCTACAGCATGAGTCGTGACACAGCCTGCTACGATTGATAGAGGCTGCGCTTCGTCAAACCACGGTGATCCATGGCTGAACCTCCGCTGAAAGGCATCCGCGTTATCGAACTGGCCCGCATCCTGGCGGGACCTTGGGCCGGCCAGTTGCTCGCCGACCTCGGCGCCGATGTCATCAAGGTCGAGAGCCCGGACGGCGGCGACGACACCCGCAAATGGGGGCCGCCCTTCGTCATGAGCCATGACGGCGAGAACCTGTCGGCCGCCTATTATCATTCCTGCAATCGCGGCAAGCGCTCGATCGCCATCGATTTCTCCAAGCCCGAGGGCGCCGACACGCTGCGCCGCCTCATCACCACGGCCGACGTGCTGATCGAGAACTTCAAGCTCGGCGGGTTGAAGAAATACGGCCTCGATTACGAGAGCCTGAAGAAGACCAACCCGCGCCTCGTCTATTGCTCGATCACCGGCTTCGGCCAGGATGGCCCGTATGCGCCACGCGCCGGCTACGATTTCATCATCCAGGCGATGGCCGGCATGATGTCGATCACCGGCGAGGCCGGCCGCGAGCCGCAGAAGGCGGGCGTCGCCATCTCCGACCTGTTCACCGGCCTCTATTCCGTGATCGCCATCCAGGCGGCACTTCGCCATGCCGAGAAGACCGGCGAAGGCCAGCACATCGACATGGCGCTCTACGACAGCCAGATCTCGGCGCTCGGCAACCAGAACCTCAACTATCTGGTTTCCGGCAAATCGCCGGTGCAGATGGGCAACGCGCATATGAACATCGCGCCTTACGAGGTGCTGCCGGTGAAGGATGGCCATATCATCCTTGCCGTCGGCAATGACGGCCAGTTCGGCAAATTCTGTGCCGTGGTCGGTCTGACCGACTTGCCCGCCAACCCGGATTTCGCCACCAACCCCGCCCGCGTCGCCAATCGCGCCAGGCTGCGCGAGCTGATCATCGAGGTATTGAGCACCTGGGAACGCGATCCGCTGCTGGCCAAGCTCGAAGCGGCAGGCGTTCCGGCAAGCCCGATCAACACGATCGGCCAGATGTTCGCCGATCCGCAGACGATCGCGCGCGGCATGCGGCTCGACCTCGATGACGGCCATGGCAATTTGCTGCCTTCCGTGCGCGCGCCGATGGTGATGTCGGGCACGCCGCTCGTCTACGAGCGCCCCTCGCCGCGTCTTGGCGAGCACACTGCAGAAATCCTTGCCGAACTGGAGAGATCAGCAAAATGAAGACCGGCGGACAACTGATCGTCGAGGCGCTCGAAGCGAACGGCACTGACCGCATCTTCTGCGTGCCCGGCGAATCCTATCTGGCTGTGCTCGACGCGCTGCACGACTCCTCGATCCGCACCATCGTCTGCCGCCAGGAAGGGGGTGCCGCGATGATGGCCGACTGTCAGGGGCGCCTGACCGGCAAGCCCGGCATCTGCTTCGTCACCCGCGGCCCCGGCGCCACCAACGCTTCCGCCGGCATCCACATCGCCATGCAGGATTCGGTGCCGCTGATCCTGTTCATCGGCCAGGTCGCCAGTCACGCCAAGGAGCGCGAGGCTTTTCAGGAGGTCGACTACAAGCGCTTCTTCGGCGACATCGCCAAATGGGTGGTCGAGATCGACGATGCCGCGCGCATCCCGGAATTCGTCACCCGCGCCTTTGCCGTCGCGACATCCGGCCGCCCCGGCCCGGTCGTCATCTCGCTGCCCGAGGACATGCTGACCAGCGAGGTCGAGGCGCCGGAAGCGCTGCCTTATTCGCCGGTCGAAACATATCCCGGCGAAGCCGAGCTCGACGCGCTTGAAATGCTGCTCAACGGCGCCAAGCGCCCATTTGCCATCCTCGGCGGCACGCGCTGGAATGCGAAAGCGGTGGCGCATATGCGCGCGATCGCCGAGGCATGGGCACTGCCAGTCGGCTGCTCCTTCCGCCGCCAGATGCTGTTCGATCATTTGCACCCGAATTACGCCGGCGATGTCGGGATCGGCATCAATCCGAAGCTGGCGACACAGATCAAGCAGGCCGATGTCGTATTGCTGATCGGCGGTCGCCTGGGCGAGATGCCGTCCTCGGATTACACGCTGCTGAAGAGCCCCTACCCCGACCAGGCGCTGGTGCATGTCCACGCTGACGCCGGCGAGCTAGGCCGCGTCTACCGGCCGACGCTGGCGATCAACGCCTCGCCCGCCGCCTTCGTCGAAGCCTTCGCCAAGCGCAAGCCGGTCGGCACGCCGTCATGGGCGGACGAGACGGCGAAAGCTCACGCCGCCTACCTCGAATGGTCGACACCGCCTGAAACCGGCCCAGGCGCCGTCCAGATGGGGCCGATCATGAACTATCTGGAAAAGGTGCTGCCGGAGGACGCCATCCTCACCAACGGCGCCGGTAATTACGCCACCTGGGTGCACCGCTTCCACCGCTTCCGCCGCTTCGCCACGCAGGCCGCCCCGACCTCCGGCTCGATGGGCTATGGCACACCGGCGGCCGTTGCCGCCAAGGCGTTGTTCCCGGATCGCACCGTTGTCGCCTTTGCCGGCGACGGCTGCTTCCTGATGAACGGGCAGGAATTCGCGACCGCCGTGCAATACGGCCTACCGATCATCATCGTAGTGGTCAACAACGGCATCTACGGCACGATCCGCATGCATCAGGAGCGGGAATATCCGAACCGCGTCGTCGCCACCGACCTCAAGAACCCGGACTTCGCCGCTCTCGCCCGCGCCTATGGCGGCCATGGCGAGACGGTCGAAAAGACCGGGGACTTCGCTGCCGCCTTCGAACGCGCGCGCGCCAGCGGCAAGCCCGCGATCGTCGAGATCAGGCTCGATCCCGAAGCGATCACCCCGACCCGCACGCTGACGCAGATCCGCGACAAGTCGTGATCAGGCCGAACGAGACGGGTCACCCGCCTCGTTACGGCCTGGAAAAATCTGGCTACATCGATGCGCCTGTTGATTTCTCGATCTGTCCTCGGATCTCGCCGTCCGGGTTAGCGGCGGTGTGGATGTTGACGTAATATTTGCCGGCCTCCAGGTCGGTGGCCTGGGCATCCGTCAGCGTCGCCGAGCCCTTGATCGGGCTCTTGACCTTCTTGAACGGGATTACTGGATCCGCGTTTTCACCCTTTGCCGCCGGACCGTGAATGTGACCGGCCGACGCCGGCCCGCTGAGACCGGAATATTTGACGTTCCAGCTGAGCTTCTTGCTGGTGGTGTTGAATGTGAGCGTGGCAGTTCCCTTGGCCTTGGTAGTGACGGGCGGGTTCTGCTGGCTGCCATCGAGCGTCGCCTTGAATTTCATCGTCTCGGCCATGGCCGGCGAGGCGAGCAGGAAGGCGGTCGAAACCGCGAACGCCGAAAGCAGCGGCAAGGAGTAGATACGCATTGAGGACCTCCGTTTGCTGACGCGTCCGCCACGGCTCCCCCGGCGCGCGGATGCACTTACAGCAACGGTTGGCCGGCGCTTTGTATCCCTGCGCACGCATATTTTACCGGCGCCAACCAAAAAGGGGCGGTCGCCCGCCCCTTTCAACTCCGTTGCAGAAGCCTGACCTTTACTTGATCGCCTTGTCGGTGATCGCGGTTGTGTAGGCGCCCGAAGGCTCCTTGGCGATGATCTTCTGGTCGAGCAGCGCCTTGGCGGTGCGCTCGTAGGTCGCCGGGTCGAGCTTGCCGTCGGCATTGTCGATCAGCTTGGCGACCTCGCCCATCATGCGCTTCTGGTGGTTCTCGTCCTGGCCGCCATTGTCCATGACGATACCGGCCGCTTCGTCCGAATTGTCGACGGCGTATTTCCAGCCCTTCATCGAGGCGCGCACGAAACGCACCATCTTGTCCTCGAAGGCCGGGTCCTTCAGCTTGTCCTCAAGCGCGTAGAGCCCGTCCTCGAGCAGGTCGTTGCCCATGGCCGAGTAGTTGAAGACGGTGAGCTGCTCCGGCTTGTAGCCGGCGTCGATCAGCTGCCAGTACTCGTTATAGGTCATGACCGAGATGCAGTCCGCCTGCTTCTGGATCAACGGCTGCACGTCGAAGCTCTGCTTCAGCACGGTGACGCCGTCCTTGCCGCCGTCGGTCTTGAGGCCGAGTTTGTTCATCCAGGCGTAGAATGGATATTCGTTGCCGAAGAACCAGACGCCGAGCGTATGACCCTTGAAGTCGGCTTCGGTCTTGATCGGGCCGTCCTTCGGGCAGACCAGCTCCATGCCGGCCTTCTTGAACGGCTGCGCGATGTTGACCAGCGGCACGCCCTTTTCGCGAGCCGCCAGCGCGCCACCCATCCAGTCGACGATGACATCGGCGCCGCCGCCGGCGATCACCTGCTCCGGCGCGATGTCCGGACCGCCCGGCTTGATGTCGACATCGAGGCCCTCGGCATCATAGAAGCCCTTGGCCTTGGCGACATAGTAGCCGGCGAACTGCGCCTGCGTGACCCATTTCAGCTGCAGCGTCACCTTGTCGGCGGCCATAGCCTGGAAAGCGGCCAGCGACATCGCGCCGGCTAGAGCAGAAATTACCAGTCTTTTCATATTTTTACCCTCTGAAGTTAGCACCCAAACCCACCGCCCCTATCCACCACGGACAGAGGGATGCCAAAACGTGACGGCTCTCTCGATAAGAGCGACCACGCCATAAAAGACCGAACCCGCCAGTGCTGCAACTGCGATTTCGGCCCAAACCATGTCGATGTTCATCCGTCCGACTTCGGTCGAAATGCGGAATCCCATGCCGACGACAGGCGTGCCGAAGAACTCCGCGACGATGGCGCCGATCAGCGCCAGCGTCGAATTGATCTTCAGCGCGTTGAAGATGAACGGCATCGCCGCCGGCAGCCTGAGCTTCAGAAGCGTCGGCCAATAACCCGAGGCATAAGTGCGCATCAAGTCGCGCTCCATGTGGCCGGATGCGGCAAGCCCGGCGACCGTGTTCACCAGCATCGGGAAGAAGGTCATGATAATGACGACCGCCGCCTTGGACGGCCAGTCGAAGCCGAACCACATCACCATGATCGGCGCGACGCCGATGATCGGCAGTGCCGAAACCATGTTGCCGATCGGCAGCAGCCCGCGCCTGAGGAACGGTACGCGGTCGGCAAGGATGGCGACGACGAAGCCGGCGAGGTTGCCGACGATATAGCCGACCAGAACCGCCTTGAAGATCGTCTGCCGCACATCCTCGCCCAGGATCGGCAGCGCGTTGGCAATGCGCGCGCCAATGGCGCTCGGCGGCGGCAGCAGAATGAAGGGGATACCGGCGCCGCGTGTCACCGCCTCCCAGATGATCAGGATCCAGGCGCCAAAGATCGCCGGGATGATCAGGCGCAGTCCAGTCTTCGCCCCACTCGCAGTGGGTCGCAGGGAGGATAACAGGGCCGCGCAGCGCCAGGCGAGCAGCCAGGCCGCGGCGAGAGCCAGGAAATAGGGCGCCAACGCCGTGCCCTCGAAACCGGCGATGCCTTTGATCAGAAGCCAGGCGGCGACATGGGCGCCGATGAACAGGATCACAGCCTCGACGATAGGCGCGAGCCTGACCGCCGATACCAGCGCCGCGATCAGCAGCAAGCCGAGGATCAGCCCCTTCGTGCCCATATACGGGTAGGCGATCGTTGCCGTGGGCTGCGCGAGCGCGGCCGCTTCCGGTTTCGACATTGCGCCAAGCGCGAAGGCAATGAGGCAAAAGAGGATCGCCAGCACCGATTGCCAGGACGGTTTCAGCCTGGTCATGCCGGCCTCCCGCCCATGGCGCGGTCGACAAGGCGGCCGGCGATGCCGACCACCATGACCAGAAGTGCGGCAACCACCGAGCCTGCGACCAGCGCCGACCATATGTCGATGGTCTGGCTGTAATAGGCGCCGGAGAGCAGCTTGGCGCCGATACCGGCGACGGCGCCGGTCGGCAACTCGCCGACGATGGCGCCGACCAGGCTCGCCGCCACCGCCACCTTCATCGAGGTGAACAGGAACGGCACCGAGGCCGGCACGCGAAGTTTCCAGAAGGTCTGCGAGGCGCTGGCATTGTAGGTGTGCATCAGGTCGAGATGCATGATCTCGGGCGAGCGCAGGCCCTTCACCATGCCGACGGCGACCGGGAAGAAGGAGAGATAGGTCGAGATCAACGCTTTGGGGATCAGGCCGGTGATGCCGACCGCCGCCAGCACCACGATGATCATCGGCGCCACCGCCAGGATCGGAATGGTCTGCGATGCGATGATCCACGGCATCAGGCTGCGGTCGAGCGTCGTCACATGCACGATGCCGACCGCGATGACGATGCCGAGCGCCGTGCCGAAGGCAAAGCCGAGCAGCGTCGAGGACAGCGTGACCCAGGCGTTGTAGACCAGGCTGCGGTTCGAGGTGACGCTGCGCAGGAATGTGTTCTCGAAGAAGTTCGCCGCCACCTGATGCGGCGCCGGCAGCGTCGGCTTCGGCTGCGACAGCGTCTTGCCGATGAATTCGACGGTGCCGCGGGTCTGGTTCGCCCGTTGGTCGAGATCGCGCTGGAACGGCGCGTTGAGGATGACGGCGAAGACATACCAGAGAACAACCACGCCGGCGAGGATGGTGGTGACGGGGATGATCTTGGAGCGGAAGGAGTCCATCTACCGCTCCCCTCGTCTCAGCGATAGAGCGTGGCGCGGCGCGTTGTTCGTCATCCTAGGGCGGAGCAAGGAGCGAAGCGACGCAGCGCAGACCCTAGGATCCATGCCGTTCCTTCTCGGCTTCGCAGCGGTGCAGAATAGGGCTCCCTGCGCCGCGCGGCATTTAGTGGCCATTCTTCGCCGTTTTGACCCTTCGGCCGAGGTCACGGCATGGATCCTAGGGTCTGCACTCCGCTTCGCGTCGCTCCGCCCTAGGATGACGAAATCGCGATGGGCGGCTCCCACTACATGCGCGTTGGCCCCCCTGCTCCGCCCTCGGGTGACGAAGCGGTGGGCGGCCGCCTCCTCACCCGACCTCCGCTTCGCTCCGGCCACCCTCTCCCCGTCGGGGAGAGGAGGAAGATCACCCTCAATCATCATAGCTGTGCCCAGCCCTCAAGCCATCGCGCACGCGCGCGGCGATCGCCAGGAATTCCGGCGTCTCGCGGATGTCGAGCGGCCGCTTCCTAGGCAGCGTCGATTCGATGATGTCTGTAACGCGGCCCGGCCGCGGCGACATGACGACGATGCGCGTCGACAGATAGACTGCCTCGGGGATCGAATGGGTGACGAAGCAGATCGTCTTGTTGGTGCGGTCCCAGAGCTCGAGGAGCTGTTCGTTCAAATGGTCGCGCACGATCTCGTCGAGCGCGCCGAACGGCTCGTCCATAAGGAGCAGGTCGGCGTCGAAGGCGAGCGCGCGCGCGATCGAGGCGCGCTGCTGCATGCCGCCGGAAAGCTGCCAGGGATATTTCTTCTCGAAGCCGGAGAGGTTGACCAGCTCCATGGTGCGCTTGATGCGCTCCGCCTGCTCGGCCTGGCTGAGGCCGATGATCTCCAGCGGCAGCGCCACGTTGCGCTCGATCGTGCGCCACGGGAACAGCGCCGCCGCCTGGAAGACATAGCCGTAAGCGCGCTTCTCGCGCGCCTGCTCCGGCGAAATCCCGTTGATGGAGATCGTTCCCGATGTCGGCTTCTCCAGGTCGGCGATGACGCGCAGCAACGTCGTCTTGCCGCAGCCGGAGGGGCCGATGAAGGAGACGAATTCGCCCTTGTTGATGGTGAGATCGACATTGGACAGAGCCTGCACCGGACCGTCATTGGTCTGGAAGGTGAGGCCGAGCTTGCTTGCCGAAACGACTGCTGGCGACTGTCCGCTCATTGGCTGCAGCCTGCCTTTCGCAGCCGTTGCCGCGCTGGCCGGAATCCGGTTGATTTTGCGTTTATGTTGCTTTCCACTCGTCCTGTCCCAACAGATCGACGCCGCCCGGAGGCTTGCCTATGTCGCCTAAACCCACTTGTCATCTTATTCGCCCTGAAAGCACTTATGAAGGCAAGCAGGGGCTGAGCTACTTCGCCGGTATCGCCGCCGAGACCGTCGGCTCTTCCGGCATCTGCATGCATCTCTTGACCATGCCGCCCGGCGCCCGCGCCAAGGCGCATATGCATGAGAACCACGAGACGGCGATCTATGTGCTCTCCGGCGAGGTCCATACCTGGTACGGCGACCGGCTCGAGCACCACATCGTCGTCAAGGCCGGCGATCTCTTCTACATCCCGGCCGGAATGCCGCATTTGCCTGCAAATCTCAGCGGCGCGCCCTCTTCGGCGGTCATTGCCCGCACCGATCCCAACGAGCAGGAAAGCGTCGTCCTGCTGCCGGAGCTGGATGCGTTGGTCGCCTGAGGCCGGAGGGATCTCTCTCGCCGCTATTTGCACCGGGAGACTTCGCCCATTGCATTGCCGTCCTGGTCGGTCACCACCAGCTTCTTCGCATTCTTCTTGCTGCGCTTGATGATGAACTTTGTCGGCGACTGCCCCTCTTCGCCTTCCGCCTCACATTTTGCTGTCACCACAAGCGAACCATCGGCCTGCATCTGCTTGTCGCTGAAGGTGCAGGCGCTGGCTGCAGTGATCAGCTCCTTGTCGGTCAGAAGCAGCATCTGATCGGCGGCGACTTCCTGACCGTTTCTGTTGATACAGCCATACTTGTCGCCGTAAGGCTTGCTGAGGTCGATGCCGGCAGCAAAGGCCGAGCCTGCGGTCAGCAGCACGGCTGCCGCGATGATAAGGTGAGCTATCCGCACGCTCAAACTCCGGTCGCCGGAATGCCGGACCGCTCCACCTTGCGTGGCGCGGAAATCTCCTTCCAGGTCGACAGCGCCCGGTTGACCGCAGCGTTCGGCTCGCGGGCGACGAATTCGCCATGGCCGATCTTGGCCTTGACGTCCGACTCCTCGATCGACAGCTCGCCGCGCGAGAAGACGAAGCGCGGCAGGCCGGTCACCTCGAAGCCTTCGAAGACGTTGTAGTCGATCACCGACTGCTGCTTCTTGGCCGAGATCGTCTTCTTTCGCTTTGGGTCCCAGACCACGATGTCGGCATCCGCGCCTTCGACGATCGCGCCCTTCTTCGGATACATATTGAGGATCTTGGCGATGTTGGTCGAGGTCACCGCGACGAACTCGTTCATCGTCAGCCGGCCGGTGTTGACGCCGGTTGTCCACAGGATGGGCAAACGGTCCTCGAGGCCGCCGGTGCCGTTCGGAATCTTGGTGAAGTCTCCGAGGCCGTTGCGCTTCTGCTTGGTGGTGAAGGAACAGTGGTCGGTCGCCACCACCTGCAGCGAGCCGGCCTGCAGGCCGGCCCACAGCGAATCCTGATGCCACTTGCTGCGGAAAGGCGGGCTCATCACGCGGCGCGCCGCATGGTCCCAGTCCTTGTTGAAATATTCGGTCTCGTCGAGCGTCAGGTGCTGGATCAGCGGCTCGCCGAAAACGCGCATGCCCTTCTGGCGCGCGCGGCGGATGGCCTCGTGGCTCTGCTCGCAGGAGACATGCACGACATAGAGCGGCACGCCGGCCATGTCGGCGATCATTATGGCGCGATTTGTCGCCTCGCCTTCCACCTCCGGCGGACGCGAATAGGCATGGCCCTCGGGCCCGTTGTTGCCGGCGGCAAGCAGTTTTTGCGAGAGGGCCGCAACCACGTCGCCATTTTCGGCATGGACGAGCGGCAGCGCGCCGAGATCGGCGCAGCGCTGGAACGACGCATACATCTCGTCGTCGTCGACCATCAGCGCGCCCTTGTAGGCCATGAAGTGCTTGAACGAGGTGATGCCCCTGTCGACGACGGTCGCCATCTCGTCGAACACCTGCTTGCCCCACCAGGTGATGGCCATATGGAAGGAATAGTCGCAGGACGCCTTCGAGGTCTTGTTGTCCCACATCTGCAGGGCTTCGAGCAGCGACTGCTGCGGCGCCGGCAGGCAGAAATCGACGACCATGGTCGTGCCGCCGGAGAGTGCCGCGCGCGTGCCGGACTCGAAATCGTCGGCCGAATAGGTGCCCATGAAAGGCATTTCGAGATGGGTGTGCGGGTCGATGCCGCCCGGCATGACGTAGCAGCCCGTAGCGTCGAACTCGTGGTCGCCGTGCAGGTCCGAGCCGATGGCGATGATCTTGCCGTGGCTGAACACCACGTCGGCCTTCCACGTGCGGTCGGCGGTGACGATGGTGCCGTTCTTGATGACTTTGGTCATATCTGTTCCCCTGATCTTTTTCGCGCTTCTTTGCGAGCGGCTTTTCGAGGTGACGTCTATTCGGTCATTCGACAATTCCCGCCGTCTCGACCACCGCGTGGAACAGCACGTCGGCGCCCGCCGCCGCCCATTCCTTGGAGATGTCCTCGGCCTCGTTGTGGCTGAGCCCGCCGACGCAGGGGCACATCACCATGGTCGCCGGCGCGACCTTGGCCGCCCAGCAAGCATCGTGGCCGGCGCCCGAAATGATGTTCATGTGGCTGTAGCCGAGTTTCTCGGCAGCCGTGCGGACACGGCCGACCAGCGTCGGATCGAAGGTCACCGGATCGAAATGGCCGACCGCCTCGACCGAGCATTTCACGCCGAGCGCCTCGCAGATCTTCGGCGCTTCCTTCTCTATGCGGGCGCGCATGCCGTCGAGTTTGGCCTGGTCGGGCGAGCGGATGTCGACGGTGAAGATCACCGTGCCCGGCAGAACGTTGCGGGAATTCGGCGAGAACTTCACCTGGCCGACGCCGCCGACGGCGCCCGGCTGGTTCTCCATGGCGACCGTCTGCACCATCTCCAGGATACGCGCCATGGCGAGGCCCGCATTGACGCGCATGTTCATCGGAGTCGAGCCGGTATGCGCCTCCCTGCCGGTCAGTGTGAATTCCAGCCACCAAAGGCCCTGGCAGTGGGTGACCACGCCAATCTGCTTGTTCTCGGCCTCGAGGATCGGCCCCTGCTCGATGTGATACTCGAAATAGGCGTGCATCTTGCGCGCGCCGACCTTCTCGTCGCCGACCCAACCGATCCGCTTCAGCTCGTCGCCGAAGGTCAGACCGTCGAGGTCCTTGCGGCCATAGGCGTAATCCTGCGTATGCACGCCGGCGAACACGCCGGAGGCAAGCATGGCCGGGGCGAAACGCGCGCCCTCCTCGTTCGTCCAGTTGGTGACGACGATCGGATGCTTGGTCTTGATGCCGAGATCGTTGAGCGAGCGCACGACCTCCAGACCCGACAGCACGCCGAGCACGCCGTCATATTTGCCGCCGGTCGGCTGGGTATCGAGGTGGGAGCCGACATAGACGGGCAGCGCGTCCGGATCGGTGCCGGCGCGAGTCATGAACATGGTGCCCATCTGGTCCACGCCCATGGTGAGCCCGGCCTGGTCGCACCAGGACTTGAACAGCTCGCGACCTTCTCTGTCGGAATCGGTGAGCGTCTGGCGATTGTTGCCGCCGGCAATGCCGGGGCCGATCTTCGCCATCTCCATTATGGAATCCCACAAACGGTCTGAATTCACTCGCAGATTCTCGCCGGGGGCGGCCATTCAAAGTCCTCTCATTTCATGTCTCCGGTCGGGCGGCGGTTCCCGACACCGCCCGACCGGTTGAAGCAGTTTAGTCTATCGAGCGCAGAACGTCCCTGACATGGTCGATCAGTTCGTTGATCTGGCCCTTGGTGATGATCAGCGGGGGCGACAGCGCGATGATGTCACCGGTGGTGCGGATCAGCGCGCCGCGCTCGAACGCCTTGACGAAGGCCGAGAAGGCCCGCTTGGTCGGGCTGCCGGCGATCGGCGCCAGCTCAATCGCGCCGATCAGGCCGATATTGCGGATGTCGATGACATGCGGCTCGCCCTTGAGCGAATGCAGCGCATCTTCCCAGTAGGACGAGAGTTCGTCGCCGCGGGTCAGCAAGCCCTCTTCCTTGTAGGTGTCCAAGGTGCCGAGAGCCGCGGCGCAGGCGATCGGATTGCCCGAATAGGTGTAGCCGTGGAAGAACTCGATCATGTGCTCGGGGCCGGTCATGAAGGCGTCGTGGATCTCCTTCTTGACAAACACCGCGCCCATCGGGATGACGCCGTTGGACACGCCCTTGGCCGTGGTCATGATATCCGGCGTGACGCCGAAATAGTCCGCCGCGAACGGTGCGCCAAGGCGGCCGAAACCGGTGATGACCTCGTCGAAGATCAACAGGATGCCGTGCTTGGTGCAGATCTCGCGCAGCTTCTGCAGATAGCCCTTCGGCGGCAGGATGACGCCGGTCGAGCCCGCGACCGGCTCGACGATGACGGCCGCGATGGTCGAGGCGTCATGCAGCGCGATGAGACGTTCGAGATCGTTCGCCAGTTCCGCGCCATGCTCAGGCACGCCCTTCGAGAAGGCGTTCTTCTCCGGAAGATGAGTGTGCGGCAGATGGTCGACGCCGCCGAGCAGCGTGCCGAACATCTTGCGGTTGCTGACGATGCCGCCGACGGAGATGCCGCCGAAATTGACGCCGTGATAGCCGCGCTCGCGACCGATCAGGCGGGTGCGCGAGCCCTCGCCCCTGACGCGGTGATAGGCGATCGCCATCTTCAGCGCGGTCTCGACCGATTCAGAACCGGAATTGGTGAAGAAGACGTGGTCCATGCCCTTCGGCGCGATGTCGACCAGGCGGTTCGCCAGCTCGAACACGATCGGATGGCCCATCTGGAAGGCCGGCGCATAGTCGAGCTCCGCCGCCTGACTCTGGATTGCTTCGGTGATCTTCGGCCGGCAGTGGCCGGCGTTCACGCACCAGAGACCGGCGGTGCCGTCGAGCACCTTGCGGCCGTCGCTCGTCGTGTAGTGCATGTCCTTGGCGGACACGAACATACGCGGCGCCTGCTTGAACTGCCGGTTTGCCGTGAACGGCATCCAGAATGCGCTGAGATCGTTCGGCGTGACTTTCAGCCGGTTGGACATGACCAAGACTTCCCCTTGTAACCTGTTTCGGTACGCTAACGCTTAGTCTTCCCAAGGCTTGGTCTTCGTTGCGTTTTCGTGCTACGCAAATTTTTGACCGATTGGACAAACGTTAGCACCGCCCTGTCGGCGGTCAAGGGACTACTAGCGGAAATGCGGCATCAAAAGCGCGTTCCACGGCTCGGAGAAAAACTGGTCCAGAGAATTGGTCCAGCGAGACCGCACGCTGGAGCAGTCCAGCGTTTGATAGAGCCGCTGGCCTGCTCCAACTTTTTGTTTTTACGCAATTCCGGACGGAAAACCGCCGCGCACTTTTCCTGGAATTGCTTTAGCGGCTGGCAAGGATGACGGACACGATGGAAGGCTCGACTCCACGCCGCACCCGCATCCAGCTGGAAAAGCGTGAACTCATCCTGGAAGCCGCGCTCGAAGTCTTCTCCGCCAATGGCTTTCGCGGTTCGACCATCGACCAGATCGCCGAGGCCGCCGGCATGTCGAAGCCGAACCTTCTCTATTACTTCCGCCGCAAGGAAGACATCCACGAGACCCTGATGCAGCGGCTCCTGGACACCTGGCTGGCCCCGCTTAGGGAACTCGACGACATCGGCGATCCGATGACCGAGCTCAGAAGCTACATCCGCCGCAAGCTCGAAATGGCGCGCGACTTCCCACGCGAAAGCCGGCTCTTCGCCAACGAGATCCTGCAAGGCGCACCGCGCATCATGCCGATGCTGGAGGGCGAGCTGAAAACGCTGGTCGACGAGAAGGCCGCCGTCATCAAGGGCTGGATGCGCGCCGGCAAGATCGCCCGCACCGATCCGTGGCATCTGATCTTCTCGATCTGGGCGACGACGCAGCATTACGCCGATTTCGACGTCCAGGTGCGCGCCGTGCTCGGTCCCGACCGTGGCGGCGACGGTCGCTTCGAGGACGCGGCACGGTTCCTCGAGCAGCTGTTCCTCGAAGGGCTGAAGCCGAAGGGCTGAGCGGCTCGTCATGACAGCTCAACGGGCTTGAGCAGCTTGCGAGCCGTTTGGCTATTGCTGCCCTTCGAGATTAGCCGAAGCCTCTCAGCTTCGTCATCCACGGGCGGAGCGGGAGCGAAGCGACGCGGCGCAGACCCGAGGATCCATTCCGTGACCTCGAAGCGCCGCTGCGGTCCAAAATTCTGCACTGCTGCACCCCATGGCCAAGGTAACGGAATGGATCCTCGGGTCTCCGCGTCCGCTTCGCTCCCGCTCCGCCCGTGGATGACGAAGTTGAGGGGCCTGCGACCTACTAACCTCAGGCGCTGCGTCGCTCGGCCGGCTCCGCTTCGAGCAATTTCTTCAACTTCGCGATCGAGTTCTGCTCGGCGAGCGGCGTGTAGACGATCAGCCGCATATCCGAGCCGTCGTCGATCGACAGGCTCATATGTTCGAAGGCCATCGCGCCGGCGGTGGGATGGCGGACGTGCTTCACTCCCGTCAGCCTTCGCGCCACGTCCCGCCGCGGCCACCAATCGCGGAACTCCGGGCTCGAGCGCATCATCAGCGCGATCAGCCGCTCGAAATCCGGATCGCCGACATATTTCGCGCTTTCGGCACGGAACGAAGCGAGCACCACACGCGCAAGCCCTTCCCAGTCGACCAGCAGCCGGCGATGATGCGGGCTGGTGAACACCAGATGGACGATGTTGCGGGCGTCGCCCTCCAGCAGGCCATAGTCGCCGAACACCGCCGCCGCGGCGTCATTCCAGGCCAGCACGTCCCAGCGCCGGCCAACCACATAGGCCGGCTGCAGAACGAGGCTTTGCAGCATGTGCAGCAGCGTGCCATCGACTTTTTCGGGCGCAGCAACGCGACGCTCCGGCTGCTGGCGGCCGGCGAGGATGAACAGGTGCCGCTTCTCCACTGCGTCGAGGCGCAACGCTTCGCAGAGCGCCGAAAGTACCTCGACCGACGGCCGCACGTCCCTGCCCTGCTCCAGCCAGGTGTACCAGGTGGTGCCGACGCCGGCGATCATCGCCACTTCCTCGCGCCTCAGCCCGGGCGTGCGCCGCCGGGCGCCGGTCGCAATGCCAATGTCGGCGGGCGACAGCCTTTCGCGGCGCGAGCGCAGGAACGCGCCGAGTTCGCGGCGGCGGGTGTCCTCGGGGGAATGGGTCACGGCATCCATGAAGCTATTATAGCAGTACTGATACCAGGATAAAGTTTAAACTGTTTGGAATGCGCGCCGCGCCCCATCTTGGGTTCAGAGCAACACAAGGAGGCTCTGAACATGGAACTCAAGAACAAGACCATTCTCGTCACCGGCTCGACCGAGGGCGTCGGCCGCGTGGTCGCCGAAAGGCTCGGCGCCGCCGGCGCCCGCGTGCTGGTGCATGGCCGCGACCAAGCCCGCGGCAAGGCGACAGTCGCCGCCATCGAGGCAAAGGGCGGCAAGGCCGAATTTCTCGTCGCCGACCTTTCTTCGCTCGCCGAGGTGCGCCGCCTCGCCGAAGCCGTGCGCAAAAGGACCGACCGGCTCGATGTTTTGATCAACAATGCCGGTGTCGGCACCGGCGGCCAAGGTGCGAAAAGGCAGGTGAGCGCCGATGGCTATGAGCTGCGCTTCGCCGTCAACTATCTCGCCGGCTTCCTGCTGACGTCGGAACTGCTGCCGCTGCTCAAGGCAAGCGCCCCGGCGCGCATCGTCAATGTCGCCTCGGCCGGCCAGCAGGCGATCGATTTCGCC
Source organism: Mesorhizobium sp. WSM4906 (assembly GCF_029674625.1). Lineage (NCBI taxonomy): Bacteria > Pseudomonadati > Pseudomonadota > Alphaproteobacteria > Hyphomicrobiales > Phyllobacteriaceae > Mesorhizobium > Mesorhizobium sp. WSM4906. The sequence goes on along the minus strand of NZ_CP121355.1, from coordinate 3,379,994 downwards.
GATGTCATGCTGACACATGGCTATAGCGGCGTGCGCGCCTACTGCCAGAGCAAACTGGCGCAGATCCTGTTCACCATCGATTTGGCCGAACAGTTGAAAGGTACCGGCGTCACCGTCAATGCCCTCCATCCCGCAAGCTACATGGACACCACCATGGTCCGGCAGGCGGGCGTCACGCCATGGAGCTCGGTCGAGACCGGCGCCGACGCGACACTCAACCTCGCGGCGTCGCCGGCGCTCGAAGGCCGCAGCGGCCTCTATTTCGACGGCCAGCGGGAATCGCGCGCCGACGCCCAGGCCTATGACGAAAAAGCCCGCCGCCAGTTGCGGGCGCTCAGCCTCGAACTGACCGGACAATCTTCCACGACGCCCAAGGAACAAAATTCATGAGCGAGAACATCGAACATTGCGTGATCATCGGCGGCTCGTCCGGCATCGGCCTTGCCACGGCCAAACGACTGGTCAGCCCCACGATGAAAGTGACGATCACCGGCCGCAACGAGGAGAAGCTGAAGAACGCCTGGGCGAGCCTTGGCGGCACCGTCGGCAAGGCCGCTTTCGACGCGACCAAGCCGGATGAGGTCCGGCAGTTCTTCGAAGGCCTCGGGCCCTTCGATCATCTCGTTCTGGCCGCGAGCGGCGGCAAGGGGCTTGGGCCGTTCGCGACCCTCGACCTTGCCGACATCGGCAGCGGCGTCGACGAGAAGATCCGTCCGCAACTGGCCTGTCTGCAGGCGGCCCTGCCGACCTTGAACAGGGCCGGGTCGGCCACCTTCATTTCGGCCGTCTCGGCGCAGCTCGCCGCGCCCGGCGTCGCCGGCATCGCCGCCATCAACGGCATGCTGCTCACCGTAGCGCCGATCCTGGCCGTCGAGTTGAAGCCGCTGCGCGTCAACGTCGTGGCGCCCGGCGTCATCGACACGCCCTGGTGGGATTTTCTGCCGGGCGAACAGCGGCAGGCGGTGTTTGCCGAATATGCCGGCAAGACGCCGGTCGGCCGTATCGGCCGCGCCGAAGACGTTGCCGACGCGATCGCCTTCCTGGTCTCGAACGGCTTCATGACCGGCCAGGTGCTGACTTGCGACGGCGGCCTGCGCTTTGCCGCCTGAACGGCGAATGGATCAATTGGAAGTGAGGCCGGGCAAGAAGGCGAGTGCCATCAGCCCCGTAACGACCGCATACCAGACGATCAGGTGGACCGCCTTCATCAGCGGGCGGCCCACTTCGCGTGCCCGCTTCGGGCGAAGCGGATCGTACATCACGTCGACTGGCGCGCCGACATTCCTGGTAGTTCCGTTGACCGGCAAATAGGACGTGAACCGCCATGTCTTGCCCAGCCGGTCGGCGAATTCGATGATCGGCGTATCCGGCCCGTCGCTCGATTTGTCGATGCGGACCACCTTGCCGGTGGCAAGGACGCCGCGTCGCCTGAGCACGATGTCGCCATAGGTCTGTATGGCGACCACCGTCAGGAAGAAGACGCCGCACAGGAAACACCATATCTGAATGTCGCTCGGATGCCCGCCAAGGACTTGGGCGACAGCCCGGAACGGGAACAGCGCCTGATGGAAGGCTTCCGAAACGCGTGTCCAGAATGCAGTCCAGCTCCGCTCCATGAACGCTCCGAGTGGCGAACCTGCATTTGCTAATACAGGGCAATCGCGACGGAGCGATTAACGCTGCGGCATCAATTGCGCCGAATCCGGCGACCGAGATCAAACAGAATGCGCGATCAGCGCCAGGAACCCTCCGGCTAAAGCGACATTGCCGACGAAGCCGTTGATACGAGAGGCGCGATCCGGACCCTGATGGTCCCAGAAATTGTGGAACATGGGTGTTGCGACGATGAGGAACAGTATCAGGAGGGAAAGGAAGGGAACCTTGCTGGACGGGCGTTGACGGCAAAAGGCTTGGCGCCTTTCCTCTACCCCGTCGATCGGGGGAGAGGTGGCTCGGCGAAGCCGAGACGGAGTGGGGGGTCGACCAGCGCTACATTAGACAATGCATGCACCAAGCTGCCATGCACGCTATCGCCAAAGACCAGCCGCTTGGAATTAGGGGCCCTCAGCCGTGTCCAGCAGCCAAGGCGCCTCTCCATCCCGGCTTCGCGGGGCCACCTCGCCGGGGCAAGGAACCCAAGCTTACTCCGCCGCCACCTTGGCCATCGGATTGTTTGGATGCGTCGTCCAGTTGGCGTAGATCGGCGACACCGGCTTGCCCGTGCGCTGATCCACCGAACCGGCCGCCAGCGGCTCCATCGTGATGCAGCCTTCCACCGGGCAGACATTGACGCAAAGATTGCAGCCGACGCATTCCGCCTCGATCACCTCGAAATGCCTGACACCGTCGACCATGCTGGTGATCGCCTGATGCGAGGTGTCCTCGCAGGCGATGTGGCAGCGCCCGCACTTGATGCAGGCATCCTGGTCAATATGCGCCTTGGCGACATAGTTGAGGTTGAGATACTGCCAGTCGGTGACGTTGGGCGTGGCGCGGCCGATGATGTCCGAGAGCGAGGCGTGCCCCTTCTCGTCCATCCAGTTCTCCAGGCCCGCGATCATTTCCTGCACGATCTTGAAGCCATAGGTCATCGCCGCCGTGCAGACCTGCACATTGCCTGCGCCGAGCGCCATGAATTCGGCGGCGTCCCGCCAGGTGGTGATGCCGCCGATGCCGGAGATCGGCAGGCCGTGAGTCTCCGGATCGCGCGCGATCTCGGCCACCATGTTCATGGCGATCGGCTTGACCGCCGGGCCGCAATAGCCGCCATGCGAGCCTTTGCCGTCGATGGTCGGCTGCGGCGCGAAACTGTCGAGGTCGACGCCGGTGATCGAGTTGATGGTGTTGATCAGCGACACCGCGTCGGTGCCGCCGGCCCTGGCCGCGCGGGCCGGCTTGCGGATATCGGTGATGTTCGGCGTCAGCTTGGTGATGACGGGCATGCGCGTGTACTGCTTGCACCAACGCACCACCATCTCGATATATTCCGGCACTTGGCCCACGGCCGAGCCCATGCCGCGCTCGCTCATGCCATGCGGGCAACCGAAATTGAGCTCGATGCCGTCCGCGCCGGTCTCCTCGACCAGCGGCAGGATCGCCTTCCAGCTTTCCTCGACGCACGGCACCATGATCGAGGCGACCAGCGCCCGATCCGGCCAATTCATCTTCACCTGCTTCATCTCGCGCAGATTGGCCTGCAGGTCGCGGTCGGTGATCAGCTCGATGTTGTTCAAGCCGAGCAGGCGGCGGTCGGCGCCCCAGATCGCGCCGTAGCGCGGGCCGTTGACGTTGACGACGGGCGGCCCCTCCTCGCCCAGCGTCTTCCAGACCACGCCGCCCCAGCCGGCCTTGAAGGCGCGCTCGACATTGTAAGCCTTGTCGGTCGGCGGCGCCGAGGCCAGCCAGAACGGATTGGGCGACTTGATGCCGACGAAGGTGTTGCGGATGTCTGCCATGCTCATGCCCTCCCGTTAGAGGTCAGTGCCCGGTGGATGGATTCGGCGGCGTCGCGCCCTTGAGCCACGGCCGACACCGTCAGGTCGTCGCCACCGGCGATGCAGTCGCCGCCGGCCCAGACTTTCGCCAGCGAGGTGCGGCCCTCGGCGTCGACCTTGATGCGGCCGCCCTCGAGTTCGATCGATGCGACGCTGCCGTTGAGCACCGCCGGCGTGAAACTCTGGCCGATCGCCTTGAACACCTGATCGGCGGCAAGTGTCAGCCGTTCGCCGGTACCGGCAAGCTTGTCGCCGTCGATCGCGGTGTATTCGAGCTCGATCGCCGACACCTTGCCGTTCTCGGCGATGACGCGCTTCGGCTGCAGCCAGTGGCGGATAGTAACGCCGTTGGCGGCGGCCAGATCCTGTTCGAAGCCGGAGGCATTCATGTGCTCCTGCCCGCGCCGGTAGCAGATCGTCACCTCCTCGGCGCCGAGCAGCTTCGACTGCACCGCGGCGTCGATCGCCGTCATGCCGCCGCCGATGACGACGACGCGCCGGCCGACCGGCAGGCTGCCAAGATCGCTCGCTTGCCTGAGCTCGGCGATGAACTCGACGGCGTTGGCGACGCCGTCGGCGTCCTCGCCGTCGGCCCTGAGCGCATTGACGCCGCCAAGCCCAAGGCCGAGGAACACCGCATCGTAGTTGCGGATCAGGTCGGCCAGTTGGAAGTCGCGGCCGAGCGCCTTGCCGTTCTGGATGTCGATGCCGCCGATAGCGGTGACATAGTCGACTTCCGCCTGGGCGAAATCGTCGACGCTCTTATAGGCGGCGATGCCGTATTCGTTGAGGCCGCCGGCCTTCGGCCGCGCTTCGAGAATGGTGACGTCATGACCGTGACGGGCAAGACGATGCGCCGCCGCGAGACCCGCCGGCCCGGCGCCGACCACGGCGACCGTTTTTCCGGTCGGTTCGGCGCGCGTGTAGAACTGCTTGTCCTCGCCCATCGCGACGTCGGTCGCGTAACGCTGCAGCCGGCCGATCTGCACCGGCTTGCCTTCCGCCACCTCGCGCACGCAGACCTCTTCGCAGAGCGTCTCGGTCGGGCAGACGCGGGCGCACATGCCGCCAAGGATGTTCTGATCGAAGATGGTCTTGGCCGAGCCCAGTGGATTGCCGGTCGCGATCTGCCGGATGAACATCGGAATGTCGATCGACGTCGGGCACGCATTCATGCACGGCGCGTCGTAGCAGAAGTAGCAGCGATCGGCCTCGACCAGCGCCTCGTGGTGATCGAGCAGCGGATGCAGGTCGGAAAAATTGTCGGCATATTGCTCGGCCGACAGCCTGCCGCCAGCTATGCCTTCGATGAAATGACCAGTCGCCATTCCAGTTCCCCTTGTTTTGTTTTGGGGAAGGCTAGCACGTTTTATTTTTTTATCAATTGGTCAATTTTCGGCCAAGCCACTGTAATGGCTGGATAAAAACTTGATAATCGTAGTCATATTATAGCGGGAACTGCTGTCTCCGACGGTCCGCCGCTTGCGATCCTGTGGCCATGGAGCGACCTGATCTCGTCGGCGACCAGCTGCTGCAGTCGCCACAGATTGCGGTCATGGATGCCGAATGTCTCGAGGTGGCTGACGGTGTTGTAGAGATACTCGGCGCCGGAGCCGACATGGCCGCACGCGCGTGCCAGTATCTTTGCGACCCTTTCGAGTGGCTGCCTGAGCGACGTCCCCCTGCCCGTCACTCCAACCCAGAAGCCCAGCGCCCGCAACGATCCTTGTGCCGTGCGTACCGGAACCCATCTGACGGAGCTGACAGCCTCGTGATCGTCGATTTCACGCCGCAGCAGCCGCTCGATCTGGGCCGGCTTCTCGCCATCGGGCAGACGGTAGATCACGCCATCGCAGCACCCGCCGCGCTCGAGCGCCATCATCAGCCCCGGCTGCTCGGCGCTGCCTCTCCAGCGCACAAGGTCCAGGCAGAAGGACCGATGCCAGCCATGGGCCGAGGCGCGCCACTGCTCGACGGACTCGAAGGCCGGCTTCCAGATCAACGAGCCATAGGCGAACACCCAGAGCGGCCCCTCGTCGGCTTCGCCCGACAGGCGCAAGGCAAGCGCGCGGAAATCGTCGTCGTTCAACTGTGTCCATTCCCCGCTCGGCCCCGGATCGACCTCCTCCCGGTGGCACAGAGCGACGAGCTCGGGCGTGAGCGACATTCGACGCATGGAAAACAGCCCCTCTTTGACGCCAGCAAAGTCGAAAACCGCGGAACACGCAAGATTGCAGGCCCGGCGCGCCTTGCCGTTCGCGATTTCTGGTCCAGATGTCGGATTTCTGTCGCCGAGATCGTCCTAGGATGGATCGGACCGCGATCGCTGCCTGAACCGGTGAGGAGACCGACCATGCCGAATTCCCCAAAACCCTTCTTCTGGTACGAACTGATGACCACCGACCTCGACGCCGCCGAGGCCTTTTACACAGCCGTTGTCGGCTGGAAGGCCGAGCCCTTTGCGAAAGCGCCGGGCATGCCTCGCTATATCGTGATGAATTCGGCCGTGCGCGGCGTCGGCGGGTTGATGACCATGCCGGAGGATGCCGCCAAGATGGGCATGCCGCCCGCCTGGCTCGGCTACATCTACACCAAGGATGTGGACGCCTCGACGAAGGCGCTGCAGGAGGCCGGCGGCACCGTCCATCGCCCGCCGGATGACATCCCGGGAGTCGGCCGCTTCGCCGTGGTTGCTGACCCGCAGGGCGCGACCTTCATGTTCCTGCAGCCCAACCAGCCTGGGCAACCGCCGGTGCCTGCCACCACGCCCGGCCATATCGGCTGGCATGAGCTTTACACTTCGGACTGGAAAGCGGCGTTCGACTTCTATGCGGGCCAGTTCGGCTGGGAGAGCGCCGGCGAGTTCGACATGGGCGAGATGGGCATCTACAAGACCTTCACCGCGGGGCCGGAATCAGGCGGCGGCATGATGAACAAGCCGTCGCAGATTCCGGTGCCGGTCTGGCTGTTCTATTTCAACGTCGACGCCATCGATGCCGCGGCCAAACGCGTCACCGACAATGGCGGCAAGGTCATGATGGGACCGATGGAAGTGCCGAGCGCGCAGTGGGTCGTCCAATGCCAGGATCCGCAGGGCGCGCATTTCGCGTTGCTGGCCCCAGTGCGGTGACAAATGGCGAAGCCGGCGGCAACAGCCGATCTCGTCCTCGTGGCAGTGGGAAGCGGATGGAAAGCCAATTGCTTGGCTTTCCATCCGACGAAAGCCGGCAGGACATATAGGGACGTTGTCTCGCCGACCTTTCGCTGTTGAGATTACTCGGGCGTCAGCACTGCCATTTTGAGATCTGCCTTCTTGGCGCCGCTGAGCTGCACGGTAGCCGGACCACCGGCGGAAAGTTTGAAGCGCACGCTCTTGCGAATGCCCGGACAGGTCTTCACGCCGCTGAAACCCGTCGACTTCACGGAATGGCCGTCCTGCACGACATCGATCCAGGCCTCATCAGACAGGCTGAACTGGAGCTCGCCTTCAGGTGGCACGGTCACGCTTGCCGTCGCACCGAACGAGCCGGCTGCCGGTGCGCGTTGCGGCGGCACCTCAAAGCTGATCGTGTCGACCGCCGCGAGTGACAAATCCACCGCTTGCCCGACTGTCAAGGCAGCGCCGGATTGCGCGGCCGGCGCTTCCGGAAACAGGGCCTGCTCGCGTGTGACCGGCCATTTGAAGGCATCGCAGCCGGCGTCGCCGGCCATGGCGAAGCTGGTGCCTGCAAGGAATGCGAATAGGCTAATGGCGGCTTTCTTCATGGCAAAGGTGACCCAGATAGTTTGGAGTATCTGCAGACTAATACAACCATAGGGATATAAATGCAACCAGAGAGAGAAGAAATATGGGAGGTGCGCTGGGTCTCTCCATCACTGATTGTTGATGGCAGGCCATAGGAAGGTGAGTGGGTGCCGGGCATTAATTTATGGCCGGCTCCGAAGGGATGAAATGGAGTTCTGCGTGAAGCTTTTCGAAAGCCTTGCCCAATACCGTCCGCAGGTGCTGGGCGTGCTTCGCATCATGACCGCGTTGCAGTTCATCGAGCACGGCACCCAGAAACTGTTCAATTTTCCTCCCGGAGCCCATGCCGAGGCCCTGACCGGACTTGCACTGACGTCCGGTATTCTCGAGTTTGCCGGCGGCGTCCTGCTCGCGCTGGGGCTCTTCACGCGCCCGGTGGCGTTCCTGCTCTGCGGTGAGATGGCGGTTGCCTATTTCATGGTGCACATGCCGCGCGACTTCTTTCCGGCCAACAATGGCGGCGACGCAGCCATCCTGTTCTGCTTCGTCTTCCTCTATCTGTTCTTTGCCGGTCCGGGCTCCTTCGCGCTGGACAATCGCGACAGCGCCAAGGCCTGACAGCTTGATGCGCGCCTGAATTCAGGCGCGCATCCGTTCGAAATTGGCGTCGAACAGCGGCGCCGCCTGAATGCGCGCCGCATGGCGCCTGCCCAGGATCTCGATCTCGAAGCCGTCCGGCCTGTCGGCGATCTCCTTCGGCACATAACCCATCGCGACCGATTTCTTCGAATTGTGAGCATAGCCGCCCGAGGTGACCCAGCCGCGTACGACGCCGTCATGCCAGATCGCCTCGTCGCCGATGACGTCGGCATCGTGAGCCTCGACGATGAAGGTGCGCAGCCTGAGCTTGCCGCCCTGCTTGCGTTCGGCCAGCGCCGCTTCCTTGCCGATGAAATCGGCCTCCTTGCCATAGGCGACGAAACGATCGAGCCCGGCCTCGACCGGTCCGTAGATCGGCCGGTACTCGCGCGCCCATGAGCCGTAGTTCTTCTCGAGCCTGAGCGCATTGAGCGCGCGCGAGCCGAACAGGCCGACGCCGAATTCCTCGCCTGCCTTGATCAGCGCGTGGTAAGCGGCGCGCTGATATTCCGGCGCCACCCAGATCTCGTAGCCGAGATCGCCCGTATAGCTCACGCGGCCGACGAGACACGGCGCCATGCCGATATCCATCCTGGCGACCGCCATGAAGGGGAAGGCAGCGTTGGAGACATCGGCGCGGGTGACTTTGGCCAGCACCTCCCTCGCCTTCGGTCCGGCAATGGCGAGACCGGTGAGCTTCTGCCCCAGCGCCTCGACGCGCACCGATCCGTCCCCGGGCAGATGCGCCTCGAACCAGCGCATATGGTACTGCTCGGCAATGCCTGAGCCGGCGATGAACCATTCGCCATCTCCGACATTGGCGAGCGTGAAGTCGCCGATCAGCTTGCCGTCTGCCTTCAGCATCGGCGCCAGCGTCATGCGGCCTGGCTTGGGCAGCTTGCAGGCGAGCACGCGGTCAAGCCAGGCTGCGGCGCCGTTGCCCGTCACCCTGTATTTGGCGAAGCTCGAAATCTCCGACAGGCCGACGCTGTTGCGAACGGCGGCAACCTCGCTCGCGACATGGTCGAAGTCGGTCGAACGCCGCCACGAGAACTCGTCCTTGACGCCTGCCGGCGCGTACCACAGCGGCACTTCCAGCCCATAGGCGACGCCCCACTGCGCGCCCTTGGCCGACAGCGTGTCATAGACCGGTGTCGTCTTGAGCGGACGCCCCGCGGGCAGTTCCTCGTTCGGGAAACGGATCGAGAAGCGGCGCGAATAGTTCTCGCGCACCTTGGCGTTGGTGTAGGCCATCGTCGCCCAGTCGCCGTAGCGCGCCACGTCCATCGCCCAGATATCGGCGCCGGGATCGCCCTCGATCATCCAGTTGGAGAGCGCCAGCCCGACGCCGCCGCCTTGGCTGAAGCCCGCCATGACGCCGCAGGCGACCCAGAAGCCGGGCAGGCCGCGCACCGGGCCGACCAGCGGGTTGCCGTCCGGCGCGAAGGTGAAGGGTCCGTTGATGATCTGCTTGATGCCGGTCTTCTGGAAGGCCGGGAAGTGGCGGAAGCCGACCTCCAGCGACGGCGCGATGCGGTCGATGTCCGGCTCCAGCAGCTCATGGCCGAAATTCCATGGCGTCTGGAACTCGGACCACGGCTTGTTCGCCTTCTCATAGGTCCCCATCAGCATGCCGCCGCGCTCCTGGCGCAAATAAAGCTCGCCGTCGAAGTCGACCGCATGGATGATCTCGGTGCCGGTCTTCTTGTTCCAGTCGGCGACCTCGGGCATGTCCTCGGTGATCAAGTACATGTGCTCCATCGCCAGCACCGGCAGCTCCAGCCCGACCATGCGGCCGACCTCGCGCGCCCACAGTCCGCCAGCATTGACGACATGCTCGCAAATCACCTCGCCCTTGTTGGTGATGACGCGCCACAACCCGTCCGGCCGGCGCACGATGTCCTCTACCTTGGTGAAGCGCTCGACCTCGGCGCCGAGCTTGCGCGCTGCTTTGGCGTAAGCATGCGTCACGCCGGACGGGTCGAGATGGCCGTCCTCCTTGTTGCGCACTGCCCCGACGAATTGCTTCGGGTCGAGCAGCGGCATCAGCTCGGCCGCTTCGTTCGGCGAGATCACTTCGAGATCGATGCCGAGATAGCGGCCTTTGGAGACGACGCCGCGCAGCCAGTCGAGTCGCGCCTCGGTCGCGGCCAAAAGCACGCCGCCGGTCAGATGCACGCCGGTCGCCTGGCCGGAAAGCTCCTCGATCTCCTTGTAAAGCGAGATCGTGTATTTCTGCAGCTTCGCGACGTTGGGATCGCCATTGATGGTGTGCATGCCGCCGGCCGCGTGCCAGGTCGAGCCGGAAGTCAGCTCATCGCGCTCCAGAAGCACGACGTCGGTCCAGCCGTGGCGGGCAAGATGGAACAGCACCGAGCATCCGACGACACCGCCGCCGATGACCACGACCTTTGCATGCGACTTCATGGGTTCTTCTCGTTATTTCAGTGAGTTGAGCGAATGAGTGGATTCAGGTTGGGAGGCAGTTATCTCTTTTCAAAGTCGGCGCTGCCCCTCACCCTTACCCTCTCCCCGTGAAGAACGGGGAGAGGGGGCACCGGCGCTGGAGCGCTTCCCTTCTCCCCGTCCTTCACGGGGAGAAGGTGCCGGCAGGCGGATGAGGGGCGGCGCCAGCATTCCAAAACCATCACGGCTCGCCCTGCCCGATCGCTTCCTTGCGGCGCGCGATATAGGCTTCGAGGGCCTCGCGCACGCCAGGATCCATGGCCGGCTGGACATATTCCTCCAGCGCTTTCTTCCATAGCCGCGTCGCGCGGGCCGTGGCGTCGAGCGCGCCGGCCTCCTGCCAGGCTTCGTAATTTTGCCAGTTGGAAAGCATCGGCTGATAGAAGGCGGTGGCATAACGCTCCAGCGTGTGCGGCTCGCCGAAGAAATGGCCGCCCGTCGGCACCGCGCCCAGCGCTTCGACGGCCAGTTCGCCTTCGTCGACCGCGATCGGCCGCAGGAATTCCATCATGTGCTGGATCATTTCGACATCGATGATGAGCTTCTCGAACGACGCCGTCAGCCCGCCCTCCTGCCAGCCGGCGGCATGGTAGACGAGGTTGCCGTGTCCAAGCACGGCGCCCCACAGCGCCATCAGCGTCTCGTAGGCGCCCTGGGCGTCCGCGGCATTGGAGGCGGAGCCGGGCGTGGTGCGGTACGGCAGATTGTAGCGCCGCGCCAATTGCCCCGAGGCGATGTTTGCTTTCGTGTTCTCCGGCGTGCCGAAGGCTGGTGCGCCGGACTTCATGTCGACATTGGAGGTGAAGGCGCCGTACATCACCGGCGCGCCCGGCCGCACGAGTTGCGTCAGCACGATGCCGAACAGTGCTTCGGCGTTCTGCTGCGCCAACGCGCCGGCGAGCGTCACCGGGCTCATCGCACCCATCAGCGTGAACGGCGTCACCGCCACCGACTGGCCGAACTCGGCCATGGTCATCAGCCCTTCGGCCATCATCTCGTCGAAGCGGCGCGGCGAGTTGACCGAGATGATGGTGGTGACGCCGGGATCCTCGCCCAACTGCTCCAGTGTCAGTCCGCGCGCAATCGCCATCATCTCGATGCCGTCCAGCGCCCTGCCCCGGCCGATCGCCGAGACATGGAAGCATTTGTCGGTCAGCGTCAGGTTGGCGAAATAGGTGTCGAGATGACGCGAATTCGCCGGCAGCTCGATCGGCGCGCAGACCTGGTTGCCGAGCATGTGGATGCAGTTGAAATGCTGCGCCAGTCGGACGAGGTCCGAGTAGTCGGCGAGGTTGCCGGCACGGCGGCCGCGCTCCATGTCGTGCACATTGGGCGGCCCGGCGACCAGCGTGAAGTTGATGGTGTTGCCGCCGAGATGAATGGCGCGGGCCGGGTTGCGCGGCGTAAGCGTGTAGCTGGCACGCGTCGTCTTCAGTGCCTCGTCGACCATGCCGCGATCGACGCGCACATTCATCGAGCTGTGATCGACCTTGGCGCCGGCGCGTTCGAACAGGGCGAGCGCCCTCCTGCTCATCACCTCGATGCCGAAATTTTCCAGGATGTGCATCGACGCCTGATGGATGGCTTCGATCTGGTCGGCCGAAAGCAGAGCCATCGGCGGGTAGGGATTCGTCACGCGCCTTAGCGGCAACTGCGGGATGGCGGATGGCCCCCGGTTGCTGGTTCGCTCGGCGCCGCGTTTTCGTCTTGGTTCGGTCATGCGCGCATCAGAGCGCCGACGTGGCCCATGAGCTGTCAGGAATTCGCCATTTGCCGGCGTGATTTTAGCCAAGGCGGCATTTTTCAAAATCGATGGAGAGAAATGCGACGCATTTGGTCGAAATATCGATAGAGCCAGATCGGCGCACTACGGCCGGCGTTAAGGAAGCTCGAAAGACTCCTTTTATGATTTCCGCCTATTCGTCTTCCGATGCGTAGATCGAGTTTTAGTAAAATTGTCGCTGTCTCTGTGCTGCTGGCGCTTTCGGCCTGCGCGACGGCGCCCAGCCATATCAACAACGTCTGCGCCGTCTTCGACCAGAACGACGGCTGGTTCGACAACTGGCAGTCCGCTGCCGAACGCACCGAGCAGAAATACGGCATTCCCGTCCCGGTGCTGATGGCGACGGTGCGCAAGGAATCCGGCTTCAAGAGCAACGCCCGGCCGCCGCGCACCAAGCTGCTCGGCTTCATTCCCTGGAAGCACGTCTCCACTGCCGCGGGCTACTCGCAGGCGCTCGACGGCACCTGGTCGCAGTATCAGATGGAGACCGGCAACTGGGCGGCGCGCCGCAGCCGTTTCGCCGACGCCATCGATTTCGTCGGCTGGTATCATTCCAAGACCGCCGACACGTTCGGCGTCGCCCGCAACGACACTTACAACCTCTATCTCGCCTATTACCTCGGCTGGTCGACCTACGGCCGCGGCAATCGCGGCGACGCCGGCGTACAGAACTACGCGCGCGCCACCGACCAGATGGCCCGCGACTACGCCACGCAGTTGCGGCAGTGTGGAAGCTGACCGTGGCGCGGAACTGATGTCGGCGCCACGCCCTTAAATTAGTTCGGCTTCGGCTTCTTTCCGCGCGGACGCTTCGGAGGTGTACCGGCAAAGCCCGGACCAGCGCCGTGCGGCGCGTCATCCGGCACGCCCTCATGCGCGGCGTGCTCCTTGTCGAATTTGATGACCGGCTCCATCTTGGCCAGCACATCGTCGGCCAGCCAGCACAGGCTCATATGGCCGTCGCCGAGATTCTTTATCGGCGGTACCTTGGTCTCGCACAGATTGTCCGGCACCAGCTTCTTGTAGCCGCAGCGTGTCTGGAACGGACAGCCGGTCGGCGGGTTCATTGCCGACGGGATGTCGCCTTCGAGCACGATGTGCTTCTTGACCACGCTGGTGTCGGCGATCGGGATCGCCGAGAGCAGCGCTTCGGTATAGGGATGGTAGGGCGGCGAAAATATCTGATCCGTCGTGCCCTGTTCGACGATGTAGCCGAGATACATGACCACGACGCGGTCGGCGATATAGCGCACCACCGACAGGTCGTGGCTGATGAACAGCATCGTCGTCTTGTTCTTGCGCTGGATGTCCATCAAAAGCTCGGTCACCGCCGCCTGCACCGAGACGTCGAGCGCCGAGACCGGCTCGTCGGCCACCACCACCTTGGCGTCGCCGGCGAAGGCGCGCGCCACGCCGATGCGCTGCTTCTGGCCGCCTGAGAGCTGGCGCGGCTTGCGGGTCTCGAAGGCCCGCGGCAGCTTCACCAGGTCGAGCAGTTCCAGCATGCGCTTGCGCCGCTCGGCGACCGTCTTGCCGACATTGAACTTCTCCAGCGTGCGGATGATCTGCGAGCCGACCGTATGGCTGGGGTTCAGCGTGTCGAACGGGTTCTGGAATACCATCTGGATCGAAGACACGGTCTCGACATTGCGGCTCTCGATGCCGGTCGACTGGATCTCCTTGTTGCCCAGCGTCACCGTGCCCGAGCTCGCGGTCTCGAGCCCCAGAAGCACCTTGGCGAGCGTCGACTTCCCGCAGCCGGACTCGCCGACGATTGCGACCGTCTCGGATTCGCGCGCGGTGAACGAAATCGTCTCGTTGGCCTTGACGACGCGGCCTTCGCTGGAGCCGAACACCTCGCTGCCGCCGACCTTGTAGTATTTCTTGAGGTCGTCGATCTTGAGCACCGGCGCGCCGGGCTCGACCTTTTCATTGACTTTCTTGGCGCCAGGCGGCAGCGCCTCCCAGTCGATCTCGTTGAAGCGCACGCAGCGCGAGAAATGGCCTTCATGCCCTTCGACCGGAACCATCGGGATTTCGGCGGCGTTGCAGACGCCCTCGACGAAATGGTGGCAGCGGGGGCCGAAATTGCAGCCCATGGGCCGCTCATGCGGCAGCGGCAACTGCCCGGGAATGGAGATCAGCGGCCGCGAATTCTTGTCGGCGCCTGGCAGCGGGATCGAGCGGAACAGCCCTTGCGTATAGGGGTGGCGCATCCGGTCGAAGACGTCCTCGATCTTGCCGGTCTCGACCGCCTCGCCCGAATACATCACCGTAATCTTGTCGCAGGTCTCGAGGATGAGGCCGAGATTGTGCGACACGAAGATCATCGAGGTGCCGAACTTCTCGCCGAGCCCCTTGACCAATTCCACGATGCCGGCCTCGACTGTGACGTCGAGCGCCGTCGTCGGCTCGTCGAGCAAAAGCAGCGCCGGCTTCGACAAGAGCGCCATGGCGATGACGATGCGCTGCTGCTGGCCGCCGGAAAGCTGGTGCGGATAGGAGCGCATCATGCGCTCGGGGTCCGGCAGCTTCACCGCGCGCACCATGTCGAGCGCTCTTTTGTAGGCCTCGTCCTTCGAGACCTTGTCGTGGATCAGCGGCACTTCCATCAATTGCTGGCCGATCTTCATTGCCGGATTGAGGCTCGCCATCGGCTCCTGGTAGATCATGGCGATCTTGTTGCCGCGGATGGCGCGAAGCTCCTCCTCGGACATTTCGCCCATGTCCCTGCCCTGGAACTTGATCCGTCCGCCGACGATCTTTCCGATGTTGGAGAGGTCCCGCATGATGCCGAGCGACACGGTGGACTTGCCGCAGCCGGATTCACCGACGATGCCCATCGCCTCGCCAGGCATGACCGTGCAGGAAAAGTCCATCACCGCCGGGATCTCGCCCTTGCGGGTGAAGAAGGAGATCGACAGGTTCTCGATCTCGATGATTGGCCCGTTGGAGGGCTTGGCCGGATCTCGAACTGCCTCGTTCATGGGTCGCTCCAATCCTTGGTCTTTTGTTAGAGCATGATCTTGTCCGAAAACCAGAGTACCACTTTTTGCTACGCTGACCTTCGGTTCGGGATCATGCTCCGGGCAACTAGGGCCTAAGGCCCCGTCATCAATCCTTCATCGACTGTTCGCGCAGCGAGTCCGCCAGAAGGTTCAGCCCCAGCACGAACGACATCAGCGCGATCGTCGGCGGCAGCGCCGGATGGATGAAGGAGCGCAGCAGCCGGCTCGCATCCTTGATCGCGGTTCCCCAGTCGGGACTTTCCGGCGCCAGGCCCAGGCCGAAATAGCCAAGCGTGCCGAGCAGGATCGTCGTGTAGCCGATACGCAGGCAGGCATCGACGATCAGCGGTCCGCGTGCGTTGGGCAGGATTTCCCACAGCATGATGTACCAGGGCGATTCACCGCGCGTCTGCGCCGCCGCCACATAGTCGCGCGTCTTGATGTCCATGGTCAGCCCGCGCACGATGCGGAACACGCCTGGGCTGGAAGCGAACACCACCGCCACGAAGATGTTGAGCTGGTTGGGATCGATGTGGACGATCTTCAGCGGGTCCTTGTCGAAGACGAGGCCGGCATAGATCCAGCCGCCGACGACGAGCGTGACACCGAGCAGGATGTAGAGGCGGTCCGGCCGGTTCTTGTAACGGGTCCAGAACAGCACGCAGAAGAAGATGATCGGAAACAGGAAGAACAGTCCGGCCATCGCATAGGGGATCGGCGTGTCCATGATGCCTGGCGTCACCAGGAGGTAGAACAAAAGGATCACCGGGAAGGCCAGCACCAGATTGGCGAGGAACGACAGGATAGTGTCGATCTTGCCGCCGTAATAGCCGGCCGGCAGGCCGAGCGTGATGCCGACCATCAGCGCGAAACCGGTCGCCGCCGGCGCGATGATCAGCACGATCTGGCTGCCGTAGACCATGCGCGAGAACACGTCGCGGGCAAGCTTGTCGCCGCCGAAATAATAGATGAGCTTCGACGTCGGCTCGATCGCGCCGGGCAGCGTGTCCTTCATGATCGACACCTGCGCCAGCGGATCGAAGGGCGAGATGGTCGAGGCGAAGATCGCCGTGAACAGCCAGAACAGACAGATGCCGACGCCGGCTATGCCGACGCCGCTGTCGAAGAGCTGGCCGTAGAGGCCGAGCTTCTTCTTGTAGGCAAAGCTGACACCCATCACCACGACGAGGGCGACCCACACCGGCCAGAAGCGCCATAGCACGCCGACCACGACGTCGAAGGCGCTGATATATTCGATTTGCATCCGCCCTGTCCCCCTATTGAACCCTGATGCGCGGATTGAGGAACGCGTAGCCGACATCGGAGATGAGCTGCGTGATCAGCACGATGAACACCGAGACCAGCGAGCAGCCGAGCAGAAGGTCGATGTCGTTGTTGCCCGCGGCCTCGACCAGCGTGTAGCCGAAACCCTGGTACCGGAACATCACCTCGACGATGACGACGCCGGTGAGCAGCCACGGGAACTGCAGCATGATGACGGTGAAGGGCGCAATCAGCGCGTTGCGCAGCGCGTGCTTGACCACCACGCCCCCGAATGACAGGCCTTTGAGGCGCGCGGTGCGGATATATTGCTGCGTCATCACCTCGACCATCGAGGCGCGCGTCATGCGCGCGATATAGCCGGTGCCGTAGATCGCCAGCGTGATCACCGGCAGGGTGAAATTGTAGAAGGTGATGCCTTGGCTGGCGGAGGCGGCCGAGCCGTTCAGCCAGCCGAGCCACGACGCGAAGATGACGGTGAAGATGACGCCCGACACATATTCGGGCGTCGCCGTCGAGGCGATCGAGGCGACGGACAACGTCCGGTCGGTGCGCGAGCCTTCGCGCATCCCCGCCAGGATGCCGATCAGCAGCGAAACCGGCACCATGAGCGCCAGCACCCAGAACATCAGTACGCCTGTGGCGCCGAGCGCCGGGAAGAGCTTGGCCGCGACCGTCGTCTTGAATTTGGTCGAACAGCCGAAATCGCCTTCGAGCACACCGGAAAATGTCGGCACGGTCGGATCATTGCAGAAAGTGAAGCGTTGCATCATCTTTCCGGTCGCCGGATCCGTGATCGGCTGCTTCGGCAGGATGCCCAGCCACTGGCCGTAGCGCGCAAAGAAGTTCTGCCGGTAGCCATGGTTGACCAGCCAGCTTTCGAGCTGGTCGGCCGAAGTGTGCATCTCGGTCTGGCTGATCGCCAGTTTCTTCAGATTGGGTTCGAGATTGACGAGGAAGAAGACGACCAGCGTCAGGCATAGCATCGTGAGCAGGATGGTGCCGATGCGTCTGGCGATGAATGAGAACATGCGTGCCCCCCTGCCGGCCGGGTTGGGGTCAGATACGTTCAACCCTGTGTCGGAAACCTTGTGAGGCCCCGCCACCGCTGCACAATACGCAACGGCGACGAAGCTGCAAATACGAGGGGCTGGCGCCCCTCGTATTCATCGCAAAGGATCACGCCTGATCGAGCCAGACCTTGCCGAAGTCGTGCTCGTAGGTGGGGTGCATCGAGTGGTTCTTCACCTCGGGCTTGATGTTGATGTAGAGCTTGCGCCAGTAGGGCTGGATGATGATGCCGGAATCCTGCAGGGTCTGCTCGATGTCCTTCATCACCGTCTTGCGCTTCTCCGCATCGGCGATCCCGAGCGCCTCGTTCACCTTCTTGTCGAAGTCCGGATTGGCGTAGGCCGTCTCGTTCCACGCTTCGCCGGAGCGATAGGCGATGGCGATGACCTGGATGCCCAGCGGACGCATGTTCCAGTTGGTTTCCGAGAACGGATATTTCGTCCAGTCGTTCCAGAAGGTCGAGCTCGGCAGCACGGTGCGCTTCACCTTGATGCCAGCCTCGCGCAGCTGCGCCGCGATCGCGTCCGTGGTGTTCTTGTGGTAGTCCTCGTCGTTGCTGATCAGCTCGTGCTCGAAATCCATCACGCCGGCTTCCGTCAGCATCTGCTTGGCCTTGGCGATATCGCGCTTGACCTCCGGCAGCTTGACATACTCCGGATGGATCGGCGCCACATGGTGGTTCTCGGCCGGCGTGCCGGCATTGCCGTAGCCGAGCTGCAGCACGGTGGCGTTGTCGACGGCAAGCAACATCGCCTGACGAACCTTCTGGTTGTCATAGGGCTTGTGGGTGACGTTGAAGCGCGACACCACGGTGGCGGCGGTCACCACTTCCGATACGGGCGCGCCGACGTCAGCGATGATCTTGATGTAGTCGGCGGTCGTTTCGTGGTTGGTCTGGACCTCGCCGGACTCGAAGGCCGAAACCGTCGCCGCCGGATCGGTGCCGTAGTCGATGAACTCGACGCCATCGAGGAAAGCCTCGCCCTGCCACCACTTGCCGGTCTCGCGACGCTTGTAGACCACCTTCTGGCCGACATCGTAGGAGACGAGCTCAAACGGGCCGGTGCCGATCGGGCAGTTCTTGAAGTTGGCGCCCTTCTCGTCGAAGGTTTTGTGCACGACCAGTGCCGGATAGTCGCACAGGTTCGGGATGATGGCGATGTCAGGCTTGCTCAGCTTGAGCTTGACCGTCATGTCGTCGACCTTGACGACGGAGCCTTCACGCAGCTTCTTGGTGGTGTCGTCGACCAGGCTGCCGAGGCGGCCGGGCATCGAGTTGCCTTCCGCTCCCTTGTCGGCCCAGCGGGTGAAATTGTAGATGACGTCGTCGGCGGTGAACTTGTCGCCGTTGTTCCATTCGACGCCCGGCCGCACGTGCAGCGTGTATTCGGTGGCGTCGTCGTTGATGTCCCAGCTTGCCAGCAGGTACGGCGCGAAAGTGTACTCTTTCGTGTACTTAACCAGCGGCTCGAGCGCCTGGCGCTCGGCGTTGGCAATCTCTGACCAATCCGCGGTACGCGGATCCTTCGGATCCTTGACCGACATGGCGACCTTCAGCACGCCGCCCTTCTTGCCTTGCACGTCCTCGGCCTTGGCCGGCGTCGGAGCGGCGAGGCCGAGCATGCCGTAGGCCATTGCCGTCGATGCGCCGAAGACGGTGGCCAAGGCCAGGAATTCACGGCGGTCCACCTCGCCCGACTTGGCCTGTTCGGCCATTGCCAGGATGTGGTCCGGAACGCGGTCACCGTTACTTTTGTAGATTGCCATGACTAACTCCCATTGTTTGGCTTTCTGCCTTTTAACATTCCGCATCCGGACCGTGATGTCAAAACACGGTGTGGACTGGGAACATGGTGGCGAATGTGCAACTTTGGAATGAGGCCGGTTCGCGCGATAACGACAGTCATGACGCAAATTTGTTAGTGCAGCGCACATTTCTGAAAAAATCGACGAGCGGATTAAATCAAGACATTTTAGGCGGATAAGGGCCTTGCGCGCACGGCAAAAGTCCCCTCAGGCCCGCCGAGGCGAGCGCCACGTCGTCAATATTCGCGCTCGTAGAAGACGCCGCCCTTGGCTTCGCCCGCGTCGTTGGCCTCGCCGCGAAGTTTCACGCCACGCCCGACATTGAGGTCGATCGTTGCTTTGCCGGAGCCTGGTTTGTCGCCCTTCTGGATCGTCACATAGGTGCGGTCGTTGAGGTACTTGCCGGCGGAAACCGCGGTGCCGCCTTTCTCGTCCGTCGTCACGTCGAGATTGTCGACGCCGATGGCGCTTTGCAGGTTCTCGAGCAGTGAGGTCGAGCCGCCGACCCCTGCCAGCTGCGCGGCGGCTTGCGCCAGTTGCGCAATCTGCAGCGGTGACAGTTTGGACATGGATTGACCGAAGATGAGCTGTGCCAGGACCTCGTCCTGGGGCAACGCCGGCACGGAGGAGAAAGTGAACTTCGGATTGGTCGCTTCGCCCGAAACGACGATGGTGACGGTGGCGCTGCTTGTCGTCGTAGTCGCCGTCAGGTTGAGATAAGGCACCAGCGAACCCTGGAAGCCGACCGTGCCTTCGGTGAAGGTCAGCCGCTTGGCAAGAATCGACAGCCGTCCGCGCTGCAGGGTGAAGGTGCCCACGGCTTGCGGCGACGAGGCCGGGCCGGTCAGCTTGAGCGATCCGCCGAACTCGGCATCGACGCCCCTGCCCTGGATGAAGATCTGGTTCGGCGCGTTGACTGTGACGTCGAGAACAAGACCGCCGCCGCCCTTGCTGCTACCGCTAGATGTCGGCGGGTTCAGCGCCCTGTCCTGCGCCCGCACCGCGCGTGGCGCATTCTTGTGCTTGACGTCGAGCGCCGAGAGCGAGCCCGGCAGCTTTTCCGGCACGGTGATGACCGTCCTCGCCAGATTGATGGTGCCGGCGATCACCGGCGCCGAAACGAGCGGCCCCTTGATGGTCAGGTCGCCGCCGAGATTGGCGGTCACCACCCTGCCGTCGGTATAGCGGCCATCGGTAAGTTTTATCGACAGGTCGGCCGGGAAGCCTTGCGCCGGGGTAATGCCGACTGTGCCGCTGGCCGAAAGGCTGCCGCGCGTCGACAAAGTACCGGTCAGGCGATTGATCCTGGCAACGCCGCCGCCGATCGAGACGTCGGCCGCGATGTCGTTGACCGCGAGCCCGGAACGCGCGTCGATAAGGCGTGCGCCGGATGTCGTGACTTTGCCGCTGATCACCGGCGACGATGCGGGACCGCGCACCTGCACGTCGACATTGGCGGTGCCATTGAGCGCCAGGCCTTGCGCCGCAAGCTTGGCGGCAAGGAAGGAAAACGGCACCTTGCCGTTGAAGTCGAGCGCCAATGTAGGCCCACCTGCTGTCGTCACCGTGCCGCCGCCCTTGAGGCCAAGGCCAGCGCTGTCGCTGATGTTGGCGTCGAAAGCGAGCTTGTTGCCGGCAAAGGTTCCGGACGACGAGACGTTGATGCCGCCGAGCCCGGCGCCGCGCGTCTGCGAGGTCTGCACACCCGAAGCGTCGACGTTAAAGGCGACCGCCGGCGTGGCCGGCGCGCCGGACACCTTAACCGTGCCCGAGATCGAGCCCGCAGCATCGAGGCCGGGCGAAAAACTGTTGGCGAGCGAGACCGGCACCCTGGCCAGATTGGCGTTGATGTCGAGCGTCTGCGCGACCTTGCCCGTCACCGTTGCCGTGCCGCCGCCGAGATTGAGCACCAGCCGGTCGAGCGTCGTGGCGCCGTTGGCGATGGTCACCGTCGAGGCCTGCGCGATCGCGGCCTTGATGCCTTGCACCGTCGCCTGGCCCGACGCGAGCTCGATGGTCGTCGTGCCGTTCGCCATTTTCACCCGGCCGGCCGCCTTCGCCGGAATATTCTTCACGGTGGCGCCTCCGGAGAAGCCGGTCCAGTCGCCGTCGCGCTTCAAGTCGACGTCGATGCCGGTGACGGCGGTGCCGCCCGAGATCACGCTCCCGGCGCGGATCGTGCCGGAGATGACGGGCGCCGCGAGATAGTTTGCGATCTGGGCATCGATGGCGACGTTCTTGGCCGAGAGGTCGCCGCGCTTGATCGCCGCCGTGGTCGCCTTGACGGCGACATTCGGTCCGTTGTCGGTTTTCGCGAAGGCGATCGTGCCGCGTACGTCGCCTTCCGCCTTTTCCAGTGCCAGCGCCGCCAGCGGTCCGATGTCGGGCAGGTCGAGCGACACGGTGCCCACCGGCACGAAAGCCTGGTCGAGCGCCAGATCGCCGGAGATCTTGCTTGATCCCAGCGACAGCAAAAGCCCGTTGATCGCGCTCTTGCCGTTGGTGGTGGCAAGCACCGCGCTGCCCTGCAGCGGCTGCCCGGCGACATTGCCGGTCAGTTGCACATTGGCCGCCGGACTGGCGGCATCGGCCTTGCCGGTCGCGATCAGCTTCAGCCCGGTGATATCGCGCGACGCCACCGAAAGCCGGTCGCTGTTCACCGTCAATGACAGGTCCGGTGCCGTAGGCGCGCCCTGCGCATTGAGCGCGAAGGTGATGGCGCCCTTGGCGTCCTTCGACAGCAGCGAAATATCCGCCAGCGCGCCCTTGATGGCGGCGCTCAGCGTGTTGTCGGCGATGCTCGCCTGCCCGTCGGCGGTGAACGCGCCGGAAGCTACTTTGACCGGGCCGACGCTGACATTGCCCTTGGCGTCGCGTTGCGTTGTGGCGCTGAGTTGCGTGCGCTCGGCGAGAACACCGCGCACCGCCGCCGGCAAGGCGGCTGAGAGCACGTCCGCCTTGACGGTGAAGTCGACGGAGCCGTCGGCAAACGACACTCTGCCATTGAAGGCGCCGTCGACCGCGCCGCTGGTCGCCGAGCCGCTATTGATGGTGATCGCGTCGGGAGCAAGGCTGCCGGCGACTTTCGCCGTGACCTTGCCGGCAACCAGCGGCGCAACCGTCGGATTGTCGAGATCGATCTTGTCGGCCGCGATCATACCGGAGGCGGGGCCCGTCCGGCTCTTGACGTCGAACCCGTCGGAATGCAGCGCCAGCGCCAAGCCCTCCACCTTGATGTGGTTGGCCGTAGCGGAGGGCAGTGTGGCCGAGATATCGAGGCGCGGCGTCGCGCCTTGCCCCGCGGCTTTCACCGAAACGGTCTGCAATTCCAGGTCGACGGGGCTTGCGGCGGTGCCGAATTTGAGCGGCAGGCTCGGGCCGTTCGAGTTGAGGTCGAGCGAGAAATCGCTGGCGCCGTTCGGATTGATGGTGCCGGCGGCCCTGCCCGAGATCTTGTCGCCGGAAAGCGTCGCTTGGTCGACGACGAGGCCGCCCGACGTCGAGACGCTGCCGGCGGCGTCGAGATCGAGCGGCCCAAGCCCGATCTGTCGGGTCTGGGCGGTCTCCGCGCCGGCGAGCTTGGCATTGAACCGGACATCGGGGTTGGCCGACGGACCCGCGACATGCGCCGTGCCCTCCAGCGTTCCGGCCGCATCGAGACCAGGCACGAAATCATTGGCGAGCGCCGCCGGCAGATTGGCCAAATTGGCGGTCAGGTCGAAGATCTGGCCAGCACTGCCTGAAACGGTCGCCGTGCCGCCGCCGAGATTGAGCGCGAGCTTCTCGACGGTGGTGACGCCGTTGGCGATCGAAAGGCTCGACGGCTCGGCGATCGTCGCCTTGATGCCGCGCACGGTCGCTTCGCCGGACGCGATCTCGACGCTGGTCTTGCCGCCTGCGATCTTCACGCGGCCGGTGGCGGTGGCCGGAATGCCCGACGCCGTCGCGCCGCCGGCAAAGTTGGTCCAATCGCCGTCGCGCTTCAGATCGATGCCGATGCCGCTGATCACCGTGCTTCCGGAAGTCACGCTGTCGGCCTTGATCGTGCCCGCGATCGCCGGTCCCTTGAGATAGTTGGCGATCAGCGCGTTGACGGTGATGGTCTTTGCCGCCAGGTCGCCGCGCGCGATCGAGGTGCTTGCCGCGTTGATCGTGACGGTCGGAGCCCCGTCATCCTTGGCGAAGGCGATCGTGCCGTTGATATCGCCGGTCGCCGATTGCCCGCCGAGAGCCGCCAGCGGCCCGATGTCGGGAACCGCAAGCGTCAGCGTGCCGAGCGGCAGATACTGATCGCCGAGCGCGAGATCGCCCGAAACCTTGTTGTCGCCGAGCGCCAGGCTGAGCCCCCTGATCGAGCGCTTGCCGTCGGCGGTCACCAGCGAGGCGCTGATGTCGAGCGGCTGCTCCTCCACGCTGCCCGTCAGTGAAACATCGGCCGAAGGGTTGGCGATATCGGCCTTGCCCTTCGTGGAGAGCTTGATGTCCTTCACCGTCCGGCCAGCCGCCGTCAGGCTGGCGCTGTCGGCTGAAATCGAAAAGTCCGGCGCCCATCGCGGCCCGCTCGCGGTCAGCGCGAAATTGATCCCGCCGGCGAGCGGCGTGCCGGCAAGCGACGATAGCGGCGAGACGTCGCCCAGCGCGCCCTTGACGTTGGCCTGAATGTCCGAGCCTTGCATGCTGCCGGTGCCGCTGGCGCTGAGCGAGCCGGAGGTAATCTCCAGCGAATTGGCCGCGAACGCGCCTTGCGGATCGCGGGTCGCGGTGGCCGAGAATTTCACCCGCTCGCCAAGCAGCGAGCTGATTTGTGGCGGCAGCGCCGTCGATACGGCGTCGGCGTTCATCTTCAGCGTCATCGACAGATCGGCGAGCGAGACACCGGCCGTCAGCGCCGCATTGAGCGCATCGCTGCGCAACGTGCCCTTGTCGACGGTCACGTTATCGCGGCTGACCGTGCCTGAAAGATCGGCGGCGAGCTTGCCCGTCACCAGCGGCGCCAGCGTCGCAACGTCGGTTTTCAGGCCGGCGGCGGCGAGCTTGACGCTGACCGGACCGCCAAGGGTCTCGACATCGAAGCCATCGGAATGGATCTCTCCCGTCACATTGTTGAGCTGCGTGCCGCCGACAGCGATCGAGGCCAGCGCGGTGCCGATATCGACCATCGGAGTCTTGCCGTCGCCAAAGGCACGTGCGGTCGCCTTCTGGACCGCGATCAGGATCGGCACGGCGCTGTTGCCGACATCGATGGTGACTGGCTTGCCCTTGGCTGAAAGCTCGACGGCAAGGTCGCTGGTGCCTTTCGGGTCGACATTGCCGGTCGCCGTGCCATGCACGGTGTCGCTCTCTATAGTGGCGCGCTCGATATCGACCCCACCGGCCGTGGTCGCCGTGCCGGCGATGTCGAAGCTCGTCTTGCCTGCGAACAGCGACTTGAACTTATCCGGCAGGAAGCGCTCGAATTCGCCGTCGCCCTTGGCTTCGATATAGTGGCCCTTGTCGCTGAGCTGATGGCGCCCGGTGAGCTGGGTGATGATCTGGCGGTCGACGACGAAGGTGCCGATGCCGCTCCAATTGGCGAGCGGCCCGGTACCGGAAACGACGATGTCGACGGGTGGCGCATCGGGCAGCTTGAGCAGGTTGGCGATGATCCCGCCCGCCGGCTCCGACGCCTTGAGATCGAGGTCGAGCTTGTTGTCGGCCGGCGCGAAATGGACCTTGGCGTCGACATTGCCTTGCTTACCGTCGTGGCGGGCGACGTTGAGCACCGTCTCGATCGCCAACGGCGATGGGTCGGCTTTCAGCGAACCCTTGGCGGCAAGTTCGGCAATGCCGCTGCCGGCAAGCTGCTGCCCGAGCGCGATCTCCGGCAAGTCGATCTGCTTGACATCGACCGAAACCGGCAGGCTGCTCGAACCGCCCTGCGAAGGCTGCTGGCTGGCTTGCGGCAGCCGCGCCAGCTCGATGCGCTCGGCGGCGATCCGATCGGCGTTGAAATTGCGTGACAAGAGCGCCGTCGGCGACCAGTCGAGCGCCACCGTGCGCGCCACCAGCCAGGGTCCGACGCGATCCTCCAGCACGACGTGATCGACCCGCAACGCACCGGACCATATGCCTTCGATGCCGCTGACAGTAACCTTGCGGTCCTCGGTCGAGGCCATTTTCGAAATCATGCCGGCGAGATTTTGCCGGCCGCCTTCGGTCCCGGTCAGAACGACGAGCGCGCCGATCGCCACCACCAGCAGCAGGAGCAGCGCGTAAAGGCAGATGCGAAGGATGCGCCAGAATGTCTTCATCGTCAGAACGCCTGGCCGATGCCGGCATAAATGCCGAAATGCGGATCGCTCGGATCGCGGTTGAGCGGCACGGCCGCATCGACGCGCAGCGGCCCGAACGGCGTGAGATAGCGCAGGCCGACGCCGGCGCCGACCTTGACGTCCGCGAAATCGGGGAAGGATTTCGTTGACACCGTGCCGGCATCGACGAAGGGCACGATGCCGATCGTGTCGGTGATCGCTATGCGCATCTCGACCGAGGTTTCGAAGAGAGACAGGCCGCCGATCGGCTGGCCTTCGATGTCCTTCGGGCCGATGCCCTGATAGGCATAGCCGCGCACCGAACCGCCGCCGCCGGAATAGAAGCGCCGGTCGGCGGGCACGTTCTGGAGGCCTGTGCCGACGATCGAACCGATGGCGGCGCGTTCGGCGAGCACGAATCTGCTTGCCGTGTCGAGCGACTGGTAGGCGGAGCCTTCGCCCTTCAGCTTGAGGAAGGTCGCACCGTTCAGGATATCGTAGCTCGGCTCGGCATAGGCGAGCGCCCGAAAACCCCTGGTCGGGTTGAGCTTGTTGTCGCGGCTGTCATAAACGTATTGCAGCGGAACGCTGGCGATCAGGTAGGTGTGCTTGCCGAAGGCGTCGGTGATCCGCGAATAATCGAGGGCGAATTCGGCGGAGACCCGCTGCCTTTTGTCGAGATCGTAGGAGACACCGATATTGCCCTTGACCGAGAAATGGTCGTAGGCGTCGGGGTGCTCGAATACCGTCTTGATGCCGGTGAAGAACTTCGATGTCGGCCCGAGCACGCCCGGCTTCTCGAACATGATGCCGGCATTGTAGTTAAGCGCGGAAAGGCTGTTGCTGCCAATGCCGCTGATGGAGCCGTCGATACGCAGCTTCTCTGCCTGGCCGAACAGGTTGCGGTGGCCCCAATAGCCTTCCAATCCCAGCCCTTCCGTATTCGAAAACGTGCCGCCGATGCCGAAAAAGCGCGGCTTGCGCTCGCTGACCTGGACGTCCATCGGAATATTGCCTTGGGCGTCGAGGCTGTCGCCTTCCTTGATGGTCACGCTGTTGAAGACCTCGAGCCCGAGCAGGCGATCGCGGGCATCGTCAATCTCTTGCGGCGAATATTGCTGACCCCGCTTCAGCCCGGTCATGTATTCGGTGAAGTCGCGATCGACCTTCTCCGTGCCCTCGACCGTCGTGTCGCCATAGCCGGCAACTGGGCCGGCCGCCACCGTCAGCGTGACGTCGAGCGTCGAGGTGGCGTGATCGGCGACGATCTCGCGATCCGTCACCTTGGCGAGCGGCCTGCCCTCTTCCTTCAAGGCGCGTACGATCGCCGCTTCAGCCTTGAGCACTGCGCCCGATCCTGCATCGCCGCCTGCGATCAGGCCGAAATCGGCGCTCGCCAGGCCCGCCGCGTCGCCTTTCAGCCTGATGTCGCCCAGCGTGAATTTAGGACCGGCCGCAACGCTGACGACCACCGGAATGGGCTGCGGTCCCTTGAACTCGGCATCCGGCGGCAGTTCGTCTATCGACTTGCCCTGGATGGTGATTGTGACCACGCCTTCGTAGCGGGCGTCGGCGTAAAGGGCGGCAACGAGCTGTTCCCGGTCGCTGCGCGCCTTGGCCATCAGGCCGAGCGACCCTGATACCGGATGCTCCTCGTCGCTTTTGAGCGCCGAGGCATTCTCCAGCCTCTCGGCCAGGTCCTTGTCGGCATCCGGTGCATCGATCGTCACCGAATAGCGCAAAGGATCGACGATATCGGCATCCTCGTCCTTGGACGAACCCCAGAGCTTGATGCCGAAAATCTCGAAAGCGGCCGCCGTCCGTGCTTCACCGGCGAGGATGGCCGAGCAGACAAGCGCCGAAAGCAGGACGCGCGGAAGCCCGCGCCCTGGCGCGATCCCTCCTGACATCTGCGTTTCATGCGCCCGCATTAAGACAACCTAGTCGACAAATCTAAAATTGGAATGAAGTTCTGAAACGCTCGTAAAGGGGCCATAATCCAATTGTCTTAAATAGACCGGGCTTGGAATTCACACCTTTTGCATCTTCGCAAGAAAGTGTGATCCTTCTCATAGAGGTTCTGTCGAAATACCGGCCTTTGGCCGGCATGGAAACCGTTGGCAGGTGGAAAAAACCTGCCGCGTTCCGGCGTTGACAAGCCCGTTTGATGCTTGATCATGCCCGGACGCTGGCAATGTCTGGAGGGTGATGTGGCAATGCGCGCGGCTCGTGGTCTCTCTATCCTTCTCCTTCTCTTTTTCGCCTTGAATGGTGCAGCACTTGCGGCCGAAGCCAGGCGAATCGTGACGACCGACAATTCCGACTATTTCGGTTTCGACCTCAGGTCCGACCAGAATGTCAGCCTCGATCAATGCAAGACCACATGCCTCGGCGACCCTGCCTGCCGCGCCTTCACCTACAACACCAAGGCCAAATGGTGCTTTCTCAAATCCGACTATAACCAGCTCAAACCGTTCAGCGGCGCCGTCGCCGGCAAGATTGCCAATGTCGACGGCGATCCCGATATCGGCGCCCCGCCGGCGCTCGCCTTCTTTCCCAGCTGGATGGCCGACCAGGCGCAGCAGTTCCGCAACAAGCTGACCGACCCGGCCTATGACAAGCCGACCGAGGGCTTGGCGGCGCTCCAGGCCGCGGCCGAGCAGGCGGCGCTGACCGGCGACCATCGTCTGGCCATGCAGAAATACCAGGCGGCCCTTTCCGTCCTGCCGGACGACGGCGCGCTCTGGCTGTCGCTGGCGCGCGAGACGCTCGGCGTGCAGCCGGCTGCCAACACCTCCGAACCCTCGACCTTGCCGGCAAACATCACCTCGGCCGCCTTCAACGCCTATAAGCTGGTGCGCACGGCAAAGACCCGAGCCGAGGCCTTGGCGCTGCTGGCCGCCGGCCTCGACAAGCGCGACCTCTTCCGGCCGGCGATCCAGGCCTATGAGGCGAGCCTCGCGCTGGTGAACTCGCCAGCCGTCCAGGCCGACTATGCCGATCTCAAGGCGCGCAAGGGTTTCCGCGTCATCGACCATTCCGTCGACGCCGATTCCTCTTCACCACGCATCTGCGCGCAGTTCTCCGAGGAACTGGTCAAGACCGGCGCCGACTATTCGCAGTTCATCACCGTCGATAACGCCGCTCCCAAAGCCGTCGAGGCCAAGGACAAGCAGATCTGTGTCGAAGGGCTGGAACACGGCCAGCATTATGACGTGACCTTCCGCGCTGGCCTGCCGGCCGCGATCGGCGAGACGATCGCCGCCCCGGTCGTGCTGTCGATCTATGTCCAGGACCGCGCCCCGTCTGCCCGCTTCACCGGCGACAGCTTCGTGCTGCCGGCCGGCGCCCGCCGCGGCATCCCGGTCGTCACCGTCAACATGAACGCCGCCAAGATGAAGCTCTATCGCATCGGCGACCGGTCGCTGGCGCAGCTACTGTCCGGCTATCAGTTCCTGCATCAGCTCGACGGTTATGACATTTCCACCATTTCCGACCAGATGGGCGAGCCCGTCTGGGAAGGCACGCTCGATATCGCCAACGACCTCAACAAGGAGGTCACCACCTCCTTCCCGGTCGACGAGGCGATCCCGCAGCGTAAACCCGGCGTCTATGTGCTGACAGCCCAGCCGGTCGACGACAAGAGCGACGAGTATGGGTCGCGCGCCACCCAGTGGTTCGTCGTTTCTGACATCGGTCTGTCCACCTATACCGGCCAGGACGGCCTCAATGTCTTTGCCCGCTCGCTCGGCTCCGCCAAGCCGATCGCCGGCGCCGAACTGACGCTGCTGGCCAAGAACAACGAGATTCTCGGCACCGCGACTTCCGACGCCGAAGGCCACGCCGTGTTCAACCCGGGCCTCACCCGCGGCGAAGGCGGCATGGTGCCGGCCGTGCTGATGGCCAAGCAGGGCGACAACGACTTCGTCTTCCTCGACATGGGCCGCGCCGGCTTCGATCTGTCGGATCGCGGCGTTGCCGGACGTGCCGCGCCCGGCGCGCTCGACGTCTATGCCTGGACCGAGCGCGGCATCTACCGTGCCGGCGAGGACGTCCATGTCGCGGCGCTCGCCCGCGACGGTGCCGCCAAGGCGGTCGAGAACCTGCCGCTCACCTTCATCTTCACCCGTCCCGACGGCGTCGAGAACCGCCGCATCGTCAGCGACGGCGTCTCCGCCGGCGGCCATGCCGTCGACCTGCCGCTAGAGCCGAACGCCATGCGCGGCACCTGGACGGTATCGATCTACACCGATCCCAAGCAGTCGCCCGTGGCGAGCCAGATGTTCCTGGTCGAGGACTTCGTGCCGGATCGCATCGAGTTCGACCTGACCGCCGACAAGAAGGAGATCGCTCAGGGCGAGACGGCCAATGTCAGCGTCGACGGCCGTTTCCTCTACGGCGCGCCGGCAGCCGGCCTCGCGCTCGAAGGCGAGATGACCCTGTCGACCACCGACAGCTGGGAGCGGTTCGAGGACTTCACCTTCGGTCTCGCCGACGAGCAGTCGGCCGAACCCACGGTGACGCCGCTCGCCAATCTTCCCGTCGTCGGCGACGACGGCAAGGCGACCTTCCCGGTCTCGATCGACCAGTTGCCCTCGACCACCAAGCTGATCAACGCCAAGGTGACCGTGCGCATGCGCGAAGCCGGCGGCCGTGCCGTCGAGCGCTCGCTCGACATCGCCGTTCATCCGGAAAAGGAGATGATCGGTATCCGTCCGGACTTCGAAGGCGATGAGGTGCCGCAAGGCGGAACCGCGAAGTTCAACATCATCGCGGTCGATCCGAACGGCAAGCGCGAGGAGCTGAAGGGCGCCCAGTGGTCGCTGGTCAAGGTCGAGCGCAATTACCAATGGTATCGCTCCAACAATTCCTGGAATTATGAAGCGGTCAACCTTACCAAGGCCGTCGCCAACGGCCAGATCGACCTGAAAGCCGACGGCGAGGCGACCGTGTCGCTGCCCGTCGATTGGGGGCGCTACCGGCTGGAAGTGGGAACCGCCGACCCGAACGGTCCGGCGACCAGCTACGAGTTCGACGCCGGCTGGTACGTCGCCTCCACCACCACCGAGACTCCGGACGGCCTGGAGATCGCCCTCGACAAGGATACTTATGCCGCCGGCGAGGTCGCCGAGCTGAAGGTTTCGCCACATTTTGCCGGCGAACTGCTCGTCACCATCGGCGCCGAGAAGCTCTTGAAGACCGTCACCGCATCGGTGCCGGCCGGCGGCAGCACCGTCGACATCCCGGTCGGCGACGACTGGGGCGCCGGCGCCTATGTCACGGCGACTTTGTTCCGGCCCGGCGATGCCGAGCAATCGCGCATGCCGGCGCGCGCCATCGGCGTCAAGTGGCTGACCGTCGATCCCGGTTCGAAGAAGCTTGCCGTCACCCTGACGCCGCCTGAAAAGACCGCGCCGCGCCAGCAGCTATCCATCCCGGTCGCCGTCAATGGCGCGCAACCCGGCAGCAACGCCTATGTGATGGTCGCGGCCGTCGATGTCGGCATCCTCAACCTGACCAACTACAAGGCGCCCGATCCGGAAGACTGGTTCTTCGGCCAGCGCATGCTGGGTCTCGAGATCCGCGACCTCTATGGCCGTCTTATCGACGGCTCGCTCGGCACCACCGGCAAATTGCGGACCGGCGGCGACGGCGCCAACATGCAGTCGCAAGGCAGCCCGCCGACCGAGAAGCTGGTCGCTTTCTTTTCCGGCCCCGTGCAACTCGACGCCAACGGCAAGGCACGGGTCGACTTCGACATCCCGCAGTTCAACGGCACCGTGCGGGTCATGGCGGTCGCCTGGACCAAGGAAGCCGTCGGCCATGCCCAGACCGACGTCATCGTGCGCGATCCGGTGGTGATCACCGCCGGCCTGCCGCGCTTCCTCGCACCCGGCGATGCCGCGACCATGCGCCTCGACATCGCCGACACCGACGGCCCCGTCGGCGACTACAAGCTCTCAGTCACCACGACCGGCGATCTCTCGACCGGCGACAAGCCCTTGCCCGAGAAGCTCACGCTCGCCCAAGGCAAGCGGCAGTCGCTCTCAATCCCGCTGATCGCGCGGACGGCGGGTGACGCCTCGATCACCGTCAAGCTCGCGCATGACAGCGGCGCCGAGGTCGAGCAGACGCTCTACCTGCCGGTGCGTCCGGCCCAGCTCCCGGTCACCAATCGCATGGTGGCAGACCTGAAGCCCAAAGGCGGTTCGCTGCGCATCGACAAGGAGCTGCTGGCCGCAAGCGTGCTCGACGGCGCCTCGGTCAGCATCGGCGTTTCGCAAGCCGCCGCCTTCGACGTGCCCTCGCTGTTGATGAGCCTCGACCACTATCCTTATGGCTGCGCCGAGCAGACCACCAGCCGCGCGATGCCGCTGCTCTATGTCAACGACATGGCTAAAAGCATCGGCATGGAGAGCGATCCCGAACTGCACGGCCGCATCCAGGACGCCGTCTACAAGGTGCTGAGCTATCAGGCGTCGAGCGGCAGCTTCGGCCTCTGGGGTCCGGGCTCCGGCGATCTCTGGCTCGACGCCTATGTCAGTGAATTCCTGACCCGGGCGCGCGAGCAGAAATACGACGTGCCGGCCCAGGCGATGAACCAGGCGTTGAACAACCTGCAGAACTCGCTCGGCTACGACCAGGACGTCCAGGATCGCGGCAGCGAGATCGCCTATGCGCTCTATGTGCTCGCCCGCAACAAGAAGGCCTCGATCGGCGACCTGCGCTATTATGCCGACACGCAGCTCGAAGCCTTCTCCAGCCCGATGGCCGTCGCCCAGCTCGCGGCCAGCCTCGCACTCTACGGCGACACGCAGCGTTCGGAGGCGACGTTCCAGACGGCGCTGCGGCTGGCGCAGGCCAGTACCGAGTACGACTATTATCGTTCCGACTACGGCTCGCCGCTCCGCGATGGCGCGGCGATGCTGGCGCTGGCGGCGGAATCGAAGCCCGTGCCGAGCATCGTGCCGCAGCTGATCAGGCTGGCCGCCAGGGAACGCGCCGATGCCCGCTGGACGAGCACGCAGGACGAGGCCTGGATGCTGCTTGCCGCCCGAGCGCTGAAGGAAGGCAATGATTCCATCACGCTTTCCATCAACGGCACGCCGCATTCCGGCGGCTATTCCGACCGTATCTCCGGCAGCGATCTGGAGGGCAGCCCGCTCACCATCGCCAACACCGGCGCGACGCCGCTACAGGCGGTGGTAACCGCGGTGGCGGCACCGGTGGAACCGCTGCCGGCCGGCGGCGACGGCTTCACCGTCGATCGCACCTACTACAAGCTCGACGGCACCGAGGCCAACGTCACCGAAGCCAAGCAGAACGAGCGCTATGTGGTCGTGCTCAAGGTCTATGAGCAGAACAACTGGCCCTCGCGCGTTCTGGTGACCGACCTGTTGCCGGCCGGCTTCGAGATCGACAACCCGAGCCTGGTTTCCAGCGCGCAATTGTCGAACTTCTCCTGGCTGGCGCAGACCGACGCCGCACATCTCGAGTTCCGCGACGACCGTTTCGTTGCCGCCTTCAACCCCAACGAAGGCGACGGCGACCGCAACATCACGCTGGCCTATGTCGTGCGCGCCGTGACGCCAGGCACCTACGCTCATCCGGCGGCGACGGTGGAGGACATGTACCGACCGCAATACTCGGCCCGCACTGCCTCCGGCATGATGGAGGTCAAGGCGGAGTAAGCGCCTTGATAGACATAGCGATGGCGCTGCCCCTCATTGTCCTGCCGGACATTTCTCCCCGTATAGTGACGGGGAGAAAGGGGCTTGCGTCGAGGTTTTCGCCAATCGCCAAAGTCGCAGGACCGAAGCCGACGTCGCGGATAGCCCCCTTCTCCCCGTCACTATACGGGGAGAAGGTGCCGGCAGGCGGTTGAGGGGCAGCGCCATGCTCTCCAAGAAATTTCTCCGTCGAGCAGGCATCGCCGCAGCTTCACTCGCTGGGTTTGCAGCAATCGCCGCAGCCGCCCTCTGCGAGCTCGACCGCGCCTTTCCGCCGCCGCTGCCGGCGACCTTGAGGGTCTCGACCGAGGTGCAGGACCGCGACGGCCAGCTCTTGCGCGCCTTTGCCACGCCGGACGGCTACTGGCGGCTCGAAACTAGGCTCGACCAGGTCGACCGAAAGTTGGTCGACATGCTGGTCGCCTATGAGGACAAGCGCTTCTGGGATCACCGTGGCGTCGACGTTCTGGCGCTCTGCCGCGCCGCCGGCCAGTTCGTCACCAGCGGCCGTATCGTCTCGGGCGGCTCGACCCTGTCGATGCAGCTTGCCCGTCTGATCGAGCCGCGCGACAGCCGCAGCCTCGGCTCCAAGCTCAAGCAGATCCTGCGCGCCATCCAGATCGAGCAGAGGCTTTCCAAGCAGGAGATCCTCGAACGCTATCTGACGCTGGCGCCCTATGGCGGCAATCTCGAAGGCGTGCGCGCCGCCTCGCTCGCCTATTTCGGCAAGGAGCCGAAGCGGCTGACCGTTTCGGAATCCGCCCTCCTCGTCGCACTGCCGCAACTGCCCGAAAAACGCCGGCCCGACCGCAACCTCGACATCGCCCATGCAGCACGCGACCGTGTGCTGACCCGCATGGTTTCCGCCGGCCTGCTCAACGAAAGAGAGGCCGCGCGTGCGGCGCTCGATGACGTGTCCGGCCTGCGCCGAAAACTGCCGGCGCTGGCCGCGCATGCTTCCTACGCCATGCTGCCCAAGGCGGAACCCGGCAAGCCGCTGCAGCTCACCATCCGCAGAAGCGTCCAGCAAGGGCTTGAGCAGGTGGCAAGGGAGGCCGCCAGAAAGCTCGGGCCCAAGCTTTCCATCGCGATGGTGATGGCCGATGCCCGCACCGGCGACATTCTGGGCGAGGTCGGCTCCGCCGATTTCTTCGACGCCAGCCGTTCCGGCTGGATCGACATGACCAAGGTGGTGCGTTCACCCGGTTCGACACTGAAGCCCTTCATCTACGGGCTCGCCTTCGAGCAAGGCCTTGTGGCGCAGGAGACTATCATCGAGGACAGCCCGGCCGATTTCGGTGGCTATCGGCCGAAGAATTTCGACATGGGCTACCAGGGCGATGTCTCGATCCGCCAGGCGCTGCAGCTTTCGCTCAACGTGCCGGCGATCCGGGTGCTCGATGCGGTCGGCCCGGCAAGGCTGACCGCGCGTTTCCGCCAGGCTGGCGTCAACCTGGTCCTGCCGCCCAACGAGGCGCCGGGCTTGGCGATCGGGCTCGGCGGCGCCGGCGTGACACTACGCGACCTGGTGCAGCTCTATACGGGCCTCGCCAATGGCGGCAAGATGCACACGCTGCATGACGGCACCGAACCGGCCGATGCCGAGCGCACCACCGCCACCATCCTCGACGACCAGGCCGCCTGGCAGATCGACGACATCCTGTCCGGTGTGAAGCCGCCCGAAGGCGCCATGCAGCGCGGCATCGCCTACAAGACCGGCACCTCCTACGGCTATCGCGATGCCTGGTCGGTCGGCTTCGACGGCCGCTACGTGCTGGGTGTGTGGGTCGGCCGCGCCGACGCCAGCCCGATCCCTGGCCTGTCGGGCTACGTCTCGGCGGCGCCGATCCTGTTCGAGGGCTTCGTCCGCTCCGGTCTCGCCGGCGTGCCGCTGCCAGGCAGGCCGCCGGGCGTCTTCAATCCCAAGCGCGAGGAATTGCCGGTGACGCTCGCCCGCTTCGGCGCCGGGTCGGACGGGCTGGTGCAGACAACGCCGACCGAGCCGGCACCCACCATCATCTTCCCACCGGACGGCGCCCGCGTCGATCTCGGCACCAACTCGGCAGACGCCACGCCGCTGGTGCTGAAGCTGCAGGGCGGCCGAGCGCCGTTCCGCTGGCTTGCCAACGGCAAGCCGCTTGCCGGCATAGATCGCCGCCGCACCGCGACCTGGCAGCCCGACGGTACCGGCTACTCGACGCTGACGGTGATCGACGCCGCCGGCCGCGCGGCCAGCGTGAAGGTTTTCGTTGAGTAGAACGCGGCAAGCGATTCAGGGGATTGCGCTTATCCGTCTTCTGTTGGGCGCGAGGCACCCCCCTCTGGCCTGCCGGCCATCTCCCCCGCAAGGGGGAGATTATTCGCTTCGCGCTTTTCGCCAACTCTCAACGTTGGAAAGAGGGGTGCAGCGCCGAAGTTGCCAATCTCCCCCCTTGCGGGGGAGATGCCCGGCAGGGCAGAGGGGGGTGCCTCGCGCCGGCGTTTATTGGGACCATTTCTCGCAACGCTGGTTATCCTGACCGTCACCGCCCCAGCCCACACCGCTCCTCTGCCCGCGGGCTTCGTCAGGCTCGCCGATGTCGATCCGAGCATCCGCCAGGACATCCGCTATGCCGGCCTGGAAAACTTCCTGCACCGCAAGGCCGACGGCTACGATGCCCCGGTCTGCATCCTGACCGCGCAGGCGGCGAAGGCGCTGTCCAGCGTGCAGAAAGCCATGACCGAAACAGGCCTGACGCTGGTCGTCTTCGACTGCTACCGCCCGGCGCGCGCCGTCGCCGACCTGCGCGAATGGACAAAACAGGGCGGCCCGCCTGACCCGCAATGGTATCCGACGGTCGAGCGTGGCGATCTCATCGCCAAGGGTTATGTCGGCGAGTTCTCCAGCCATTCGCGCGGCTCGACCGTCGACCTCGCCATCGCCGCTATGGACAAGAAAAGCACCATTCACCCCGCTTGCGGCGCAGCCGATATCGGCACGCTCGACTTCGGCACCGGGTTCGACTGTTTCGATCCGGCGAGCGAGACGGCCCACCGTCCTCTCGCCGCCGAGGCGGCGGCCAACCGCAAGATGCTTCTTGAAGCCATGCGCGCCGCCGGCTTCCGCAACTATGCGCGCGAATGGTGGCATTTCACGCTTGTCGGCGAACCATTTCCAAAACGCCGCTTCGATTTTCCGGTGACCGCCAACTAGGCCGCGGGACTTGTCGTAGACGCCAGCGCTTCTAATTAGGCCCGCTGACGATGAACCACGCCCGCCAATAGAGGAAGTTATTTCCTCGATTGGCCGCCGCTCGGCGAGAAATTTCTGCAAGGCGGCGAAAAAGGCAACATTCAATGCATCTAATTTCTATAAACTCGCTAGAGTTCGCAGCAGTTCAACGGAGGCGGAAATGACCAACCCTCATTTCAGGAAACTGCTCGGCGCGCTGGTCGCCACATCTGTCCAGTTCGGCACGCTCGGTTTCGCGTTTGCCGATACGACTATTCTCAACGTGTCCTACGATCCGACACGTGAACTCTACAAGGCCTATGACGAGGCCTTCGCCGCGCACTGGAAGGCGGAAACCGGCGAAACCGTCACCATCCAGCAATCGCATGGCGGATCGGGCGCGCAGGCCCGCGCCGTGATCGACGGCCTCGACGCCGATGTCGTGACGCTGGCGCTCGAAGGCGACATTAACGCCATCGTCTCCAAGACGAAGAAGATCAATCCGGACTGGCGCAAAAAATTCGAGAATAATTCCGCGCCCTACACTTCGACCATCATCTTCCTGGTGCGCAAGGGCAATCCCAAGGGCATCCACGACTGGAACGATCTGGTGAAGGACGGCGTCCAGGTGATCACGCCCAACCCGAAGACTTCCGGCGGTGCGCGCTGGAACTATCTTGCCGCCTGGGCCTATGCCAACGCCAATGACGGCAACGACGAAGCCAAGACCAAGGAATTCGTCGGCAAGCTCTATGCGAACGTCCCGGTGCTCGACACCGGCGCCCGTGGCTCGACGGTGACCTTCGCACAGAAGGGGCTGGGCGATGTGCTGATCGCTTGGGAGAACGAAGCCTATCTCGCGCTCGACGAATTCGGCGCCGACAATTTCGACATCGTCTATCCGCCGACCTCGATCCTGGCCGAGCCGCCTGTCGCCGTGGTCGATGCCAATGTCGACGCCAAGGGCACGCGCAAGGTCGCCGAAGCTTACCTCGGCTGGCTCTACTCCAAGGAAGGCCAGACCTTGATCGCCAAGAACCACTATCGTCCGGCCAAGCCCGACCTGGTGCCGGCCGAGGACCTTGCCAAGCTGCCGGCAATCAAGCTTGTCACCATCGACGACCCGCAATTCGGCGGCTGGAAGAAAGCGCAGCCTTACCATTTTGGCGACGGTGGTATATTCGACCAGATCTACAAGCCGGCCCAGTAAGGCCAGACGGCCGGCGGGCCTGATCTGGCACGCTTTCCGAACATGACTGCGAACAGCCATTCTGGTTTGAATAGAAGGGAAGATCCAGAACAGCATGACCACAGCACCCGCTAAGGCGGGGTGGCGGTTCAGACAGCCGAGCGTCATTCCGGGCTTCGGATTGACGCTCGGCTTCTCGCTTGCCTACCTCACGCTCATCATCCTCATCCCTCTTTCGGGTCTGGTCTGGCGTTCGGCCGCGCTCGGCTGGACCGATTTCTGGGCGATCGCCGTCGACCGGCGCACCCTCAACGCGCTGAGGATCAGCTTCGGCACCGCCTTCATTGCCGCCGTGGTCAATGTCGTGTTCGGCACGGTCGTCGCCTGGGTGCTGGTCCGCTACCGTTTCCCGGGCCGCCGCATCGCCGATGCGATGGTCGATCTGCCCTTCGCCCTGCCCACCGCGGTCGCCGGCATCGCGCTTACCACGCTCTATGCGCCGAATGGCTGGATCGGCCAGCTTCTGATGCCGCTCGGCATCAAGGTCGCCTACACGCCGCTCGGCATCGTCATCGCGCTGGTGTTCATCGGCCTGCCATTCGTCGTGCGCACGGTACAGCCGATCATGGAGGAGCTCGACAAGGAGGTCGAGGAAGCCGCCGCCACGCTTGGCGCCAACCGCTTCCAGATCATCACCCGCGTGCTCTTCCCGGGTCTGGCGCCGGCCATCATCACCGGCTTCTCGCTCGCTTTCGCCCGCGGCGTCGGCGAATACGGCTCCGTGATCTTCATTGCCGGCAATCTGCCCTTCAAGTCCGAAATCGCGCCGCTTCTGATCGTGATCAGGCTCGAGGAATACAATTACGAGGCGGCGACCGCGATCGCGGCGATCATGCTGGCGCTGTCCTTCGTGATGCTTCTGGTCGTCAATCTCGTGCAGACATGGAGCCGTAAGCGCTATGGCTGATCCCGAGATCAAATCCTACGAGCCGCTGCACGAAAGCCAGTCGGCGGCGGTGACCGAAAGCCGGCCTGTGAAAGCCGTGCTGATGGCAATTGCCTTCGCCTTCCTCGCCGTCTTCCTGCTTCTGCCGCTGATCATCGTCTTCCACGAGGCGCTCGCCAAGGGCATTGGTGCCTACACGGAGGCGCTTGCCAGCCCCGACACGCGGTCGGCGATCCGCCTGACCCTGCTCGTGGCGGCGATCTCGGTGCCGCTCAACGTCATTTTCGGCATCTCGGCCGCCTGGGCGATCGCCAAGTTCGAGTTCAAGGGCAAGGCGTTCCTGACCACGCTTATCGACCTGCCCTTCTCGGTGTCGCCGGTGATTTCCGGCCTGGTCTACGTGCTCCTCTTCGGCGCGCAAGGCCTGCTCGGCGCCTGGCTGAAGGCGCACGGTATCGTCATCCTGTTCGCCGTGCCGGGTATCGTTCTGGCCACCGTGTTCGTCACCTTCCCCTTCGTCGCCCGCGAACTGATCCCGCTGATGCAGGAACAAGGCAATGGCGACGAGGAGGCCGCCCTTTCGCTCGGCGCCAATGGCTGGCAGACCTTCTGGTATGTGACGCTGCCGAACGTCAAATGGGGGCTGCTCTACGGCGTGCTTCTCTGCAACGCCCGCGCCATGGGCGAGTTCGGCGCGGTATCGGTGGTGTCGGGCCACATACGCGGCCTCACCAACACCATGCCGCTGCATGTGGAAATCCTCTACAATGAGTACAACGCCGTCGGTGCCTTTGCGGTCGCTTCGCTGCTTGCCGGCCTGGCACTGGTGACGCTGGTCTTGAAAACGCTTCTCGAGATGCGTTACGGCGCCGAGATCGCCGCGACACGCGGACACTAAGGTGCATGTCGCCCAAAGGTGTGTAGCGGTTTTGGGGCAACGACATGCATCAACTGACTGAGGGATTTGTATGGAAGTTCGCGTTGTCAACGTGCGCAAGGAGTTCGAGCGGTTTCCGGCGCTCCACGACGTGTCGCTCGACATCAGGTCGGGCGAGCTCATCGCGCTGCTTGGGCCATCCGGTTCCGGCAAGACGACGCTGCTCCGCCTGATCGCCGGCCTGGAGCG
Source organism: Mesorhizobium sp. WSM4906 (assembly GCF_029674625.1). Taxonomy (NCBI): domain Bacteria; kingdom Pseudomonadati; phylum Pseudomonadota; class Alphaproteobacteria; order Hyphomicrobiales; family Phyllobacteriaceae; genus Mesorhizobium; species Mesorhizobium sp. WSM4906. The sequence continues at coordinate 3,340,209 of NZ_CP121355.1, read as the reverse complement.
GCCGACCAAGGGCGCCATCTTCTTCGGCGACGAAGACGCCTCTCAGAAGTCGATCCAGGAGCGCAATGTCGGCTTCGTCTTCCAGCATTACGCACTGTTCCGCCACATGACGGTTGCCGACAATATCGGCTTCGGCCTGAAGGTCCGTCACGGCGCCGCGCGTCCCTCGGCGCAGGAGATCCGCCGACGCGCTTCGGAACTCCTCGACCTCGTCCAACTGTCGGGGCTGGAAAAGCGCTATCCGGCACAGCTGTCCGGCGGCCAGCGCCAACGCGTCGCTTTGGCCCGCGCCATGGCGATCGAGCCCAAGGTGCTTTTGCTCGACGAGCCGTTCGGCGCGCTCGACGCGCAGGTGCGTCGCGAGTTGCGCCGCTGGCTGCGCGAAATCCACGACCGTACCGGCCATACCACCGTCTTCGTCACCCACGATCAGGAGGAGGCGCTCGAGCTCGCCGACCGTGTCGTGGTGATGAGCCAGGGCCGCATCGAGCAGGTCGGCTCGGCCGACGAGATTTACGACACGCCGAACTCGCCTTTCGTCTACAGCTTCATCGGCGAGTCGAGTTCGCTGCCGGTCAAGGTCGACAATGGCGAGGTCTGGATCGCCGACCGGCCGATCGGCCTGCAGGCGCCGCACGCGCCGTCCGGCGAGGCTCTGCTCTACTTTCGCCCGCACGATGTCGAACTGCTCGACGGCTGCAGCGGCTGCATCGCCGGCACGGTCGCCGCCAGCCGGCGCGTCGCCGGCACCAGGCGGGTCGAGCTCGAGGTCGGCGGCGAACGCCAACGCGTCGAGATCGAGCTGCCGGTCGACCATCCCGCGGCACAGAAGAGCCGGGTGGCCTTCAGGCCGCGGCGCTGGAAGCTTTTCCCAGCTTCCTGACGTATCTTGCGCTTGCCATTTCCCACTGCGCGCGGCGGTGGCGCCGCCTGAATCGGGTTGGAAGAAAATCCTACCAAACCGCTATTCGGGCGCGATATTTTCCGGCTGCCCGCACGGCTCCCGGAGTGCGTGCCTCGTCGGACCCGGCTTTCCTTTTTATCGTCGCACCATAGTTCCGATCATTCCAAAGGAGATTTCCATGAAGCGTTTATTGCTGGGCATCGCCGCTATTGCCGGCCTCGCCCTCGCATCCTCCCAGGCCTGGCCGGCCGACAAGCTGCTGAATGCATCCTATGACGTCGGCCGCGAATTGTTCGCGGACGTCAACAAGGCCTTCGTCGCCAAGCATTCCGGCGTGACCGTCGATCAGTCGCATGCCGGAACCTCGGCTCAGGCGCGCGCCATTGCCGAAGGCTTGGCGGCCGATGTCGTCACCTTCAACCAAGTCACCGATGTCGATTTTCTGGTCAAGAAGGGCCTCGTCTCCGCCGATTGGCAGAAAGATTTCCCGGACAACGCCTCGCCCTTCTATTCCCTGCCGTCGTTCCTGGTCCGTGCCGGCAATCCCAAGCACATCAAGGACTGGAACGATCTGGTGCGCGACGATGTGCAGGTGATCTTCCCCAACCCGAAGACATCCGGCAATGCGCGCTACACTTATCTGGCCGCCACCGCCTACGCCAAGGAAGCCTTCAAGGGCGACGACGCCAAAGTGAAGGAGTTCATCACCAAGCTGTTCAACAACGTGCCGATCTTCGACACCGGCGGCCGCGCCGCCACCACCACTTTCGTGCAGCGCGAGATCGGCGACGTGCTGATCACCTTCGAGTCGGAGACGCGTGGCATCCGCAAGGAATATGGCGACGACAAGTTCGAACAGGTCACGCCTTCGGTCAGCCTGTTGGCCGAATTTCCGGTGGCGATCGTCGACAAGGTCGCCGACGAGCACGGCAGCCGCGATCTCGCCAAGACCTATCTCGATTTCCTCTATTCGCCCGAGGGCCAGGACATCGCCGCCCGCAACGGCCTGCGGGCTCGCGACGCCGCGGTCGCGGCGAAATACAAGGCCGAATTTCCCGACGTCCGCCTGTTGACGGTGGACGAGGTCTTCGGCGGATGGGACAAGGTACAGAAAGAGCATTTCGCGGCCGGCGGCTTGCTCGACCAGGCCTACGGCAGCCGCTGATCCACAATCATAGGAAGCAGGAAAGCCGGCTTTTGCCGGCTTTCTTTATATCTGGCGCTGGCATCGTTTTTGTCGGGGAAATCCCACAACCGGTGTGAAAACGTTACAAAGAATCAACGCGTTTGTGCCTAAACCTGTGCGGGCGAATTGTTGTGCCAAAATGCGCTGCACAGCCGAACTGTCATGATTTGCACACAAACAACCGCCAGATGCAGGGCGACTGGGGTTTGATGAATTGAATCGGGCATGCTGACCAAAAAAGGCAAATACGGCCTCAAGGCCCTCGTGCATCTTGCCAGCCTGCCGGCTGGCCAGCTTGCATTCGTCAATGACATAGCGGTCGCCAACAACATCCCGAAGAAATTCCTGGATGCGATCCTCGGCGAATTGCGCAATGCCGGTTTCGTGCAAAGCCGCAAGGGCAAGGAAGGCGGCTATCGCCTCGCCAGGCCAGCTTCCGAGATCAAGATCGGCCACGTCGTGCGCGTGCTGGACGGGCCGCTGGCGCCGATCCCCTGTGCCAGCCGCACGCAATACCAGCGCTGCGAGGATTGCGACGAGGCGACGTGCCAGGTCCGCCACATGATGCTGGAAGTGCGCCAAGCGATCGCCGAGGTGCTCGACAATCGCAGCCTCGCCGCCATGCGCGACGCCGACAACGACGATTTCCCGGCCGAACTCACTTCGCAGATCTGACCGCTCAGCCGCGGCGCCATACCGTTTGGTTGTCTCTCCGCGACAGACGCAGTAAAGCGGCTGACGGATGGAACAAGGTTTGGGGGTACCTGACGCATGAGGCTGCCTTGGCTAGGCAATTGCCGCGGGGCCAGCCGGCAACCTTCATGTCCAAACGTCTATCATACCGAGATCATCGCCGACGTGCTGGTGCCGGAGCGCGACGAAACCGTCCGCTTCTTCAGCCGCAAGCTCGTTCGCCCCGGCAAATTGCGCCGCTTCTCCAACAGGGATCTGTGCGAAAGCCTGCTGTCCCTGTTCTATCTCGGCGTGGCGGCGCTGCTGCCCGTCGCCTGGTGGGCGCCGATCTGCGATTGGGTTTCGACGCTTCGGCGCAAGCGCCATTTTCGCAAGGAATTCGCACGCTATGATGTCGCGATCAAAGCGGTGCTTGGCGATGGCGTCGACACGCAAAGCCTTTTCAGGGGCCATCTCGCCGCCGCGCATCGCCGCCGCCTGATGCTTGCCGCTCATCTCGTTCCTCGCCGCTGGTCGCCCTCTATCCGGCTGGAAGGGCTCGACGGCTTGCGCTTGGCCTTGCAGCGCGGCCGCGGCGCCATCGTCTGGTGCGATCAGTTCATCGCCCAGACCATCATCGGCAAGCGCGCCCTCTTCGAGGCCGGAATCGAAGCGCACCAGGTGAGCGTCACTTTCCACGGCTTTTCGGAAAGCAAATTCGGTCTGCATGTGATCAACAGGCCGCTGGTCGAGGTCGAGAACCGCTTCCTGAAAAGCCGCATCGTCTTCGAGCGCGCCGACGCCTACCAGGTCACGGCGCGCATCCAGAAGGCGCTCAAGGAAAACGGCGTCGTGCTGATGACCAACACCATCTACGCGGGCTCCACCTTCACGGAGCTTGCCATGGGCGAGCATGGCTGGACTCACCTCGCCTCGGCGCCGGCGAATTTCGCGGCGCGCGCCGGTGCAGCGCTGTTTGCCATGTCGACCTTGGAGACCGTACCCTTTCGCGAGTACCGCGCGATCGTCAGCCCCGAGCTGAAGCCACACGCTATCCAGCCAGCCTCCTTGCCGGCAAGGGACGTGACGGCAAAGAACCTCGTCCTGCAGGCGGGCTATATCCTTCTCAAGCGCGACCGTCTGCTGGAAGCGGTCAAATTATACCCCGATCAGATGATGGCCTGGTCCAGCGCCGATCGGCTCACTGGGCGGCAGGACCAACCCGCGATCGGCGGCGACGCCGCTTGAAGCAAACTGGATTGCCGACGTTCTAGCCAAGGACTTCCTTCACGATCGCGGCCACGGTCCGCGTCGCATCCACCGTCACGGCGAACTCATCCGGGCCTGGCTCTTCCAGCGTCGAGAACTGGCTGTCGACCAGGCTTGCCGGCATGAAGTGACCCTTGCGGTTCGCGACCCGGCTCCAGGCCGTCTCGCGATCGATTTTGAGATAGAGGAAGACGATGCCCGGGCAAAAACCGCGCAGCCTGTCGCGATAGCTGCGCTTCAATGCCGAGCAGGCAGCCACGGCTTTCCGTCCGTCGGCGACGGAAGCCGCGATGCGCTCGCCGATGGCGTCGAGCCAGCCCTCGCGCAACGCGTCCGTCAGCGGCTCGCCGCGCGCCATGCGCGCCACGTTCTCCGGCGGATGCAACCGGTCGCCCTCGATGAAGACGGCGCCCAACGCTTCGGCCAGCGCTTCGCCGACCACCGTCTTGCCGCAGCCGGCAACCCCCATCGCGACGATGGCCGGCGCTGACCGGATGTCGTTCAAAGGAGCCTCCGACGCTTGTGACCTTTGCCGATCCTTCATCCGCGATCAGCGACTTGCCGGAGCACGGCCATAGAGCAGAAGCATGGCGACGATCACGACGCCGTAGATGATCTGCCGCCCCGCCTCCGGCATCTGCATGACCGACAGGATCGACTGCAGCAGCGTGATCAGGATCACGCCGGCGACGGTTCCGAGATAGGAGCCGCGTCCGCCGAGGATCGAGGTGCCGCCCAGTACCACCGCGGCGATCGACGGCAGTAGATAGGCATCGCCCATCGACTGCGCGGCCTTCGAGGCATAGCCCGCCAGAAGCACGCCGCCGAAGGCCGAGAGCCCGCCGGACACGGCAAAGGCGACCATCACCACACGGCGCGTGTCGATGCCGGAAAGATAGGCGGCGCGCTCGCGATTGCCGATGCCGTAGACGGCGCGGCCGAAACTAGTGCGTGTCAGCACGAATACCATTGCAGCTCCTATCAGCGCCCAGATGATCACGGCATTCGGCACTCCCGGAATGGTGAAACCGGTCGCGAGGTAGCGCATCGCCGCCGTCGCCGAATCCTGCGGCGAGAACCCGCCCGTATAGACCACCATCAGCCCTTGCGCGACGGCATTGGTGGCCAAGGTGATGATCATCGAGGGAATGCGCAGGTAGGCGACGCCAATGCCGTTGACGATGCCGATCGCCACCCCGCACAGGATGCCGAACGGGATGGCGAGCGCGACGCCGAACTGACCATAGGCAGCGGCCGCGCAGGCCATCATGGCGCCGGTCGCCACGGACCACGGCACCGACAGGTCGATCTGACCGAGCAGGATGACCAGCATCATGCCAGTGGCGATCACGCCGAGGAACGAGGCCACCTTCAGCTGCTGCAGGAGATATTCCGGCGAGAGAAAACTGCGCGAATAGAGGCTGCCCACCAGAAGCAGGATCACGATGCATGCAAAGGCGGTCGCCACCGCCGGATCGGCGCGGCGGATGAATTTCGGCATGCGGCTGGCGATGCCGCCAAGCGTCGTTTCGCTCACAGGAACCACTCCAGCCGGTTGCGCACCCTGAACAGCGCGAAGGCGCCGAGGCTGACCGCGATCAACAGGATAATGCCCTGGAACAGCGGCTGCCAGAGCGGATCGAAATCGAAGACGAACAGGAGGTCGCCGATGGTGCGGAAGGCGAGCGCGCCGAAAATCGCGCCGACGGCGCTGCCTTTGCCGCCAAACAAAGAAACGCCACCGAGCACGACGGCCGCGATGGAGAACAGCGTATAGGCATTGCCGCTGGCATAGGCGGCTTCGCCCGTATAGGTGAAGAAGGTGAGGAACAGCCCGCCGATCGCGGCAAGCAGGCCGGCCAGCGTATAAGCAAGGAACTTGCCCCTGCGGATCGGTACGCCCGACATATAGGCCGCCGTCTCGGACGAGCCGGCAGCGTAAGCCGCGCGGCCGAGTTCGGAGCGGCTGAACGGCACCCACACGACCAGCACGACGACAAACAGCGCCACCAGGCTGGCCGGCACCACGCCGAAGAAGCGCCCGGTCAGGAAGTCGGCGAGACCCTCATCGACCGATCCGCCGGGAACCGGTCGCAAAAGCAGCGCCAGCCCGAAATAGACGGCGCCCGTGGCGATCGTCGCCACGATCGGCTGCAGGCGTCCATAGATCACGATGGCGCCGTTGATCGCCCCGCAGATGAGCCCGGTGCCGAGCACGGCCACCACCCCGAACGCCGTTTCGAGCCCGGTGCCGATCACCAGCCAGGAAGCCATGCAGTTGGTCAGCGTAAAGATCATGCCGACCGACAGGTCGATGCCCGCGGTGATCACGACGAGCGTCTGCGCCATGGCGACAAAGGCAAGCAAGACGCCCTTGTTCGCCGCCGTCTGCACGACATTGGCGGTGAAGCCGGCCGGATGGTTGGCGCTGTAGATTGCGAACATGACGATGAAGATGCCGAAGGCAAGCAGCGTCCCGCGCTGCTCTGCCAGCCAGTAGCGCCAATCCTTCACGCGCCCTCTCCCTGCCTTGGCCCATTGCTGTCACCGTGGATGTTCAGTGCGCTGGCAATCAGCGCACGCTCGGTGATCTCGGCGCCGACCAGTTCCCGCTTGACCGCGCCGTCATAGAGCACCAGCACACGGTCGCAGCAGCCGATCAGTTCGTCATAATCGGTCGAATAGAACAGGATCGCCGCGCCAGCGTCGGCCAGCTTGCGCATCAGCTGGTAGAGCTCCTGCTTGGTGCCGACATCGATGCCGCGCGTCGGATCGTTGAGCAGGATGATGCGCGGCTGCCGCATCAGCCATTTCGCGATCACCACCTTCTGCTGGTTGCCGCCGGAAAGCGCGCCGACCGGAATGTCGAGGCCCGCCGTTTTGATGGCCAGCAGCCCGACCATGTCGTCGATCAGCCGCTGTTCCGTCGCGCGGTCGATCACGCCCATTTTCGACAGCCTGCCAAGTGCTGCGAAGGACAGGTTCTCGCGCACCGTCATCGGCAGCATCAGCCCTTCCGTCTTGCGGTCTTCGGGGATCAGCGCCATGCCGATGCGGGCGTCGCTCGCGGCCGAGGGACTGGCAATCGAGACCGGCTTGCCGTCGACCAGGATCCGCCCGGAAAGACCCCGCAACACGCCGAAGAACGCAAGCAGCAGCTCGCGCTGGCCCTGGCCGTCGAGACCGCCGAGCCCTACCACTTCTCCTGCCCTGACGCTCAGAGAAACGTTGTCCAGACGGTCGGCCCAGGTGAGGTTGCGCGCCTCGAGCACGGGCGTCGTGGCAGCCGGTATGGTGGGCTTTGGCGGGAAGATGTGGCTGTATTCCCGGCCGATCATCAGCTCGACGACTTCGTTGTCGCTCTTCGATCCAGCTTGATAGCTGGCGACATTGCGACCGTTGCGGAACACGGTGCACTGGTCGGCCAGTTCGGCGATCTCGTTCATGCGGTGGGAGATATAAAGCAGCGCCAGCCCTTCCTCGCGCAGCCGCTTCAGCACGTCGAAGACCTTGGCGACGTCCGTGGCCGTCAGCGCGGAGGTCGCCTCATCGAGGATCAGGATGCGCGGCTTCCTAGCCAGCGCCTTGGCGATCTCGACCATCTGCCGACGCGACAGCGGCAGGTCCTTGACCAATGCCAACGGATGGATGTCGGAAGCGCCTGCGCGGGCAAGGGCCTCCTCCGCCATGCGCCGCTGCGCCTTGCGGTCGATCATGCCGAAGCGTTTCGGGGGATCGGAAATGACGATGTTGTCGGCGACGCTGAGTTCCGGAATGAGCGACAGCTCCTGGAAGATGCAGGCGATGCCGGCCTGGTTTGCGGCGGCCGGCGACGCGAAGCTCACCTCGCGGCCGTCGAGCGTCATGCGACCCTCGTCGGGCGCGACGACGCCCGCCATGATCTTGATGAGCGTCGACTTGCCGGCGCCGTTTTCACCGAGAATGGCGTGGATGCTGCCGGCCGTCACCGTGAGGTCGGCCTTCTCCAAGGCCCGCACGCCGCCATAGCGCTTGGATATGCCTTCCATGCGGAAGAGCGGAGCCGCGCCGTCCATCAGCCCTCCCCAGGCCAGTTCGCGATTGGCATCAAGCGGCCGGCGCCGCGAAGGCCGCGGCGCCGGATGGTCAAGCTACTTGTTTTCCTTGGTCTGACCCATGATTTCCTGGGCGGTGAAATTGATGCCGCAGGTCGGGAAGGAATTGCCGACGAAGAAATTGTCGGACTGGTCCGGGAAGAAATCCTGTCCCGCCTTGAAGTTCGGGTCCTCGACGATAGCCAGCGGCAGCTTGACCGACTGCGGCACAACATTGCCTTCGAGAGCGGCAATCGCCGTCTTGATGGCGACCGCGACCTGGGCAGGGCCGGTGCCGGCCGACGAACATTTCAACCCATCTCCCGCATGCGCGGCGCAGAATTTGCGGAAGCCGTTTTCCGTTTCGCCGCCGAACGGCACGAACGGATGCTTGGCGTCGATCATCGCCTGCACGATGCCGGTGTCGCCGCCCTGTCCCGTGATGCCGTCGAACGGTCCGCTGGTGGCGATGGCGTCGGCGGTGGCCTTCTGCGCCACGCCGTCGTCCCATTTGCCCACGACCTCGGTGACATCCCACTTCTTGCCTGAGCCGTCGAGCACCTCGTGGATGCCGTTGTGCCGGTCGGTGTCGACGGAGGTACCAGCGACGCCGCGCACCTCGAGCACCTTGCCGCCATTCGGCACATGCGCGACCAGCCACTTGCCCCACAACTCGCCGAGGCCCTTCTGGTCGACATTGACGTTGATGGCGTCCTTGGTGTCGAGGATGTTGTCGAAAGCGACGAGAATGACGCCGGCTTCCTTGGCGCGCTTGATGACCGGCCCGAACGCCGTCGGGTTCTGGGCGTTGACGACGATCGCGTCGAAGCCGGAGTCGATGAAGTTGTTGATCGCCGAGATCTGCGCCGGCACATCCTCGCCGGTCGATACCACCTTGAATTCCTTCAGCTTCTTGGCAACGTCCGGCTGCGCGGCATAGGCCTTGGCCGTCTGGATCATCTGGATGCGCCAGGTGTTGGCGATGTAGCCGTTGGCGAGCGCGATACGGTACGGCCCATCCTTCTTCGGATATTTGAAGAACTGCGTGTCGGCCGCCCACGGCGCGAAGCAGTCGGGCTCGGCGGACGGCCCTTTCACGATCTCCGGATCGGCGATCGCCGAAGAACTCAGCATGACGAATGCAGTGGCGGCAATGACGCCGCCAACAAGTGACTTGATCATCGGTATTCCTCCCAGTTGCAGTTCTGCTTGTTGAATGTGTTGGCGGTCGGCCGGCACCCTCCTGCCAATCCGATACGCTTGCGAGGTGGCTTGCGCCGTCCCTCTTTTCCCCCTCCCATCCCCTCTCCAGGCGGCTTATGAAACTATCATATTATACATAATAAACAAGCATGAGCTGTTGCTTATGTATAATAAACAGACTTCACGCAAAAATGGTAGCGCTACCATTAAAGCCTGTAAACCGGCATTTGCACAGTCGCCTCTGCGTGTTTCAGCGAGTGGTGCTCTCGCGGCGTATAAGCTCGAAACCGAGGTCGACGACCCGCTGCTGCGGTCTTTGGCCGGCGATCGCGGCAAGCGCCATCGCCACCGCCTGGCGGCCGATTTCATAGCGATGCGTGCGAACGCTGGTGACCGACGGAAAGGCTGCCTGCATCATGTCGAGATCGTTGAAGCCGACGATGCCGATCGTCTTCGGCACCGCGATCGCAGCTCGGCGGCATTCGAACAGAACGCCGAGCGCAATATCGTCATTGTTGCAGAAGACGCCATCGAGCGCCGGCATCTTGGCCAATGCATCGCGCAGAAGCTCGCGCCCGAGCGTCACGCTGGACAGTAGCGGCGTGGTGGTGACCAGACGGGGGTCGAACAGGCCGCCCGCTTCCATCGCCGCGCGATAGCCGGCAAGGCGCCGCTGCGAGCGCGGATCCATGCGCGCGCCGATGAAGCCGATCCGCCTGTAGCCCGCTTCGATCAGATGCTCGGTGGCCGCCCGGCCGCCGTCGAAATGCGAGAAGCCGACGAGCATATCGATCGGATCCGGTCCGGTTTCCATGACTTGCACCACCGGGCAGCCGGCCGTCTCCAGCAGTTTTCGCGACTGGGGCGTCTGGTCGATGCCGGCAACGATCAGTGCCGCCGGGCGCTGCAGGGCAAACACCTGCAGCAGCCGCTCTTCCTCCAGACCCGAATAGTGCGTGTTGCCGAGCTGAATGCGGAACGGGCCATCGGAGAGGCTGTCATAGATGCCGCGCACCACTTCGGCAAAGACGTTGTTGGTGAGTGACGGCACCAGCACGCCGAAGACTTCCGCGCGCGCCGAGGCCAAGGCCCGCGCGTTGGGATCCGGAACATAGCCGAGCTCGTCGACGGCGGCCTGTATCTGCCGGCGCAGATCTTCCGAAACCCGCCCAGGCTCGCGCAGGGCGCGCGACACGGTAATGGCGCCCACACCCGCCTTGCGCGCCACGTCGGCGATGGTCGGGCGACCGCCGCCGCGGCGTGAGCGGGGCTTTGTCACAGCCCTGCCCTTTCTGCGCGTAAGCAGCGCGGCAGCGGGCCGACCGTCAACATCCTAGCCAATATCCCGCAGCCCGTCCCATCCGATCTGGGTCGCGCAGGCGATGGCCGTTGTCAAGCGATGGTCAGCCTGTCCCAGCCACCTGACGGACATCAAGCCAGCGCTTCGGCGCTCCGCCTCGCCTTCCACATGAGGAGCAGGACCGCTGCGAGATTCACCAGGTTCCAAGTGATGCCGTTGAGGAACGCCGCGGCGTAGGAGCCGGTGAGATCGTAGATCCAGCCCGACATCCAGCCGCCGACCGCCATGCCGAAGATCGTTGCCATCATGACGATGCCGACGCGCTGGCCGGCTTCCTTTGCCGGCATGTAGTCGCGCACGATGATCGCATAGCAGGGAACGATGCCGCCTTGCGACAGGCCGAACACCAGCGAGACCACATAGAGCGAGGCGAGCCCGTCGAAGGGAATGTAGAAGAGCAGCGACAGGCACTGCAGCGCCGAGCCGATGAGCAGCGTCTTCACCGCGCCGATGCGGTCGGCGAGGAAGCCTGAGCCGATGCGACTTACGACACCCGCCGCCAGCATGATCGACAGCATGTCGGCGCCGCGCGCGACGCCGTAGCCGAGATCCATGCAATAGGCGACGATATGCACCTGCGGCATAGCCATCGCCATGCAGCAGCCGAATCCGGCGACGACCAGAAGCATTTGCAGCGCGGCCGGCGACAGCGAGATCGGGTGAACCGGCCGGCTGCCCGGCGAGCCTTGAGCCACCTCGCGCGGCGCGCGGCGCCGCAGCATCAGCACCAGCGGCACCATGGTCACAAGGCAGATCACCCCGATCGTTGCATAGGTGAACCGCCAGCCACCGCTTTGCATCACATAGGGCATGACGGTTGGCCAGACGGCGCCGGCAAGGTAGCTGCCGGAGGCGGCCGCGGTCACCGCGACGCCACGGCGGCGATTGAACCAGTGCGAGACGTCGGCGATCAGCGGCCCGAAGATCGCCGACGTGCCGACGCCGATCAAAAGCCCCTGGACGAGGGTGAATACCAGGATCGATGTTGTGAGCGAGGCAAGAACAAAGCCCGCGCTGAGCGCCAGCGCGGAGGCAAGCGCCGGTATCCAGTAGCCCATGCGGTCGATGGCGCGTCCGACCAGCGCATTGCCGGCGGCAAAGCCGATCATCGTCGCGGTGTAAGGCATCGAGGCTGCCGCGCGATCGACGCCGAACTCGGCTTGGACGGCGGGCAGGACGACGACCACCGCCCACATGCCGGCGCCGCCTATCGTCGCCAGCAGCACCGAAACGGCAAGCCGCATCCATGCATAGCCGCTGTCGATGCCGGGGCTGTTTGCCGCGCTTCCGGAGATTGTCGTCAAGGCACTTCCTATTGCTGTTCCCGCGTCGGCGGTCCGGCACCACTATCTGCCCATTTCCCGCATCGAGCAGCGCCACGACCGGCAAATCCGTGGCTCCAGAAACTTGGAACCGGCCATGCTGCCCCGAGTTGTGCCTGAAGGGGAGTTGTGCCCCAGGAAGGAGCTTCACCATGACCGCCAGGAAGAAATGGTCGGCCGAAGTGACCAAACACAGCGATGCGCTGGATCTCGAGGAGCATGTCTTCGAATCCGACGATGCCAGGAAGATCGCCGCTTCGTTGAAGCGCTCGGCCGAGCACAGCCACCGCCGCAAGGCGGAGCCGTTCCGCTCCGCGATGTCGATGCTGAATTTCTACATCAACCGTGCCGGCAGGAATCTGCCGGAGGAGCGTAAGCGGGTGCTGGAAAAGGCCAAGGACGAGTTACGCGTCGCCTTCGGGCGCGAAAAGCAGGATTGAGGCCTGACCTGTATTCCGGCGGGCCTCAGCGCGAACGGATGACGTCGTCGGTATTGGCAAGCAGCTTGCGCACGGCGTTGCGCGCCGCATCCGGTCGCTGCAGCCGGATGTTCCTCTCGATCGCTTCGTGCAGTTTCTGGGCGTGCTGCAGGTCGTCCAGCTCGCGCGTCGTATAGGCGAAGAGATGGTCGAAGGCGGATTCGATCAGGACGCCGAGCGGCACCAGGAGATCGTTGCCCGAGGCCCGCAGAATGGCGAGGTGGAAGCGCGTGTCGGCGCGTGTGCGCTCCTGCAGGCTGGTCGCGTCGCCCATCTCGCGGCACGTTTGGCTGATCTCGGCCATCTGCTCGTCGGTGCGCCGCATCGCCGCGAAAGCGGCCGCCTCCGGCTCGATGATATGGCGGAATTCCTGCACCGTCTTCAGGAAGACCTCGCGATCCGGCGAGGTCGCGTACCAGGCGAGAACGTCGCGGTCGAGCAGGTTCCAGCGCTCCTTCGGCTCCACCCAACTGCCGATCTTTGGCCGCGACGCCAGAAGGCTCTTGGCCATCAGCATCTTGATCGCCTCGCGCACCGCGGAACGGCTGACGTCGAAGGTCTCCGACCATTTCGCTTCGTTGGGCAGGATGGTGCCAGGCGGATAGTCGCCGCGCACGATCCGAAGGCCGATTTCGCTGGCCAGCGACGTATGCACGCTGGCGCCCGGGATGCGCGGCGCATCCGGCCGGCGAACACCCGCCATACGATCGGCGGATGCCACTCTCGTCGCCCTTTTTTCGTTGTTCGGCTTTGCGTCCCGCATATATCCAGAAAGTCCGGTTTTCAGAAGCTGTCAAGCACGCCAAGGCTAGCTTTGCCGCAAGATGCCGGGATGTGCACAGCTCAGCCGGGGCTTGGCTCCCTTCACGCAGTCTTGACGTATTTGCGCCAGCTGTGTTCGGGGCGGAAACCGAGCACCTCCCGAGCTTTGCGGTTCGACAGCAGCGTCTCGAATTCACCGAGCTCGGCTTTCACCGGCACGCCCGGATAGAAACGCTTCAGCAGCTCCGCCGTCGGCAGGTCGGACGAGGTGTCGTCGTTGGCGGCGTTGAACACCTGATAGCCCAATCCGTCCTTCTCGATGGCGCGCAAGGTGATCTGGCCAAGATCGCGGGCATCGATATAGCTCCAGGCGATACGCTTGCGGAAACCCGGATCGGCGAACCATTTTGGGAACAGCGCATATTCATGCGGCTCGATGACGTTGCCGATGCGCAGCGCATAGATGTCGAAACCGCTGCGCAGCGCGAAGGCGCGCGCCGTCTTCTCGTTGACGATCTTCGACAGCGCGTAGCTGTCCATCGGATCGACGTCGTAGTCCTCATCGAGCGGGAAATGCGTCGGGTTGCGCGGTTCGTTGGCGAAGACCAGGCCGTAGGTCGTCTCGCTGGAAGCGATGATCACCTTGCGGATGCCGAGCTTCACAGCCGCCTCGATGACGTTGTAGGTGCCCATCGCGTTGATGCGGAACACCTCGTTGTCGGGTGTGATCATGATGCGCGGTATGGCGGCGAAATGCACCACGGCATCGACCGGCTGCGCCCGCAGCGACGGATCGAACTCGTGCAACCCCGCATAGCTCGACAGCGCATTGAACACCTGACCGCTGTCGGTGATATCGGTGATCAGCGTGCGCACCTTCGGGTTGTCGAGCGGCTTGGCGTCGATGTTGAGCACCTGGCAGCCATGCTCGACCAGGTACTGGACCACATGGCGGCCGGCCTTGCCGCTGCCGCCGGTGAACATGATCCGCTTCGTCATTTTGCTCTCCACATTGCACGAGAATTATGTGTATTGTCAGACAATATGGTATTCCGCAATCGCCTGCCAACCGCGATCCGCGAAAACCTTCTCCAGCAATCGCTCGCCGGCCGGTCGCGCCGGCGCCGACCATCAGGAAAAACAGGGACGAAACGACATGACCACCACCGCTGCCCGCGAAAACATCGGTTTCATCGGCCTCGGCCTGATGGGGCACGGCATCGCCAAGAACATCGTCGACAAGGGCTATCCGCTGACCTTCCTTGGCCGCAAGAACCGCAAGCCGGCGGAAGACCTGATCGGCCGCGGCGCCAAAGAAGCATCGACTTCTCGCGAGGTGGCGGCGGCGTCCGATATCGTCTTCATCTGCGTCACCGGCTCGCGCGAGGTGGAGGCGATCATACGTGGCCCCGGCGGGCTGAAGGAAGGCTTGAAGGAAGGCTCGGTGGTCGTCGATTGCTCGACATCCGACCCGGTCTCCACCATGGCGCTCGCCGCCGAGCTCGAGGCGCTCGACGTCGACTATGTCGACGCGCCGCTCAGCCGCACGCCGAAGGAGGCCTGGGAAGGCACGCTCGATGCCATGGTCGGCGCGCCCGACGCGGTGTTCGCCAGGCTGAAGCCGGTGATCGAGACCTGGGCCGGCCGCATCGTCCATATCGGCGACACCGGCGACGGCCATCGCATGAAGTTGCTCAACAATTTCATCTCGCTGGGCTACGCGGCGATCTATTCGGAGGCGCTTGCCTTGGCGCAGAAGGTCGGCATCTCGCCGCCGCGCTTCGACAGCGTCATCCGCAACGGCCGCATGGACTGCGGTTTCTATCAGACCTTCATGCGCTGGACGCTGGAGGGCGATCGCGACGCGCACAAATTCTCCATCGCCAATGCCTTCAAGGATCTGACCTATCTGGAATCGATGGCGGGCGCTGCCGGCATTGCCAACCCGCTGGGCAACGCCACCAAGAACTCGTTCGCGACCGCCTTCGCCGCCGGACCGGCCGACCAGTATGTGCCGATGCTGGCGACCCATGTCGGCAAGCTCAACGGCGTCGACCTGATGCCGTCGAAGGACGGCGTGAAGCAGAAGATCTGACGCCCGCCGGGCGAGTCCTCACCGCCGCGACCGCCCGATCACCTCGTCGGTGTTGGCGAGCAGCTTGTGCACCGCGCTTCTCGCGGCGGCGGGGCGCTGCAGGCGGATGTTCCGCTCGATCGCCTCGTGCAGGGACTGGGCCCGCCGCTGGTCGCTGTGTTCGCGCGTGACGAAGACGAAGAGATGGTCGAGCGCCGACTCGATCAGCACGCCGAGCGGCACCAAAAGCTCGTTGCCCGAGGCGCGCAGGATGGCGATATGGAACCGCGTATCGGCGCGCGTGCGCTCCTGGAAATGCATCGCCTCCCCCATCTCGCGGCAGGCCTGGCTGATCTCGATCATCTGCTCGTCGGAGCGCCGCGTCGCCGCGAAGGCTGCCGCCTCCGGTTCGATGATGTGGCGGAACTCCTGCACCGTCCTCAGGAACACTTCGCGATCGGGCGACGTCGCGTACCAGGCGAGCACGTCGCGGTCGAGCAGGTTCCACCGCTCCCTTGGCTCGACCCAGCTGCCGATCTTCGGCCGCGAGGAGAGCAGGCTCTTGGCCATCAGCATCTTGATCGCTTCGCGCACTGCCGAGCGGCTGACGTTGAAGGTTTCCGACCATTTGGCTTCGTTGGGCAGGATGGTGCCGGGAGGGTAGTCGCCGCGCACGATCCTGAGGCCGATCTCGCCCGCCAGCGAGGCATGCACGCTGAGGCCGGCGATCCGCGTCGCCTCGGGCCTGCGGATCGTAGCCGGCTGGACCGGTTCGGCCAGGCGCTTCCCTGACTTTTCTCGTGGCATCCGCGTTCCGGTGCCTCCCGTCGCGGGCAGAGGCCGCCCGCAATCATCCGCCAAGAAATTTCGGGCGCACGAAGGCCCTCGCCTGTTACCGGAGGCAAAGGCCGCGTTCATGGTCCAAGCGGAAAAGGGTGAAGGGGCGCCCACGAGGGGCGCCCCAGCTATCGAAGCTTACTTCTGGATGCAGGTGTCGACCGTATCCTTGGTGCATTCGTCGAGGCCGGTGAAGACCGGATCGTCGACCTTCTTGCCGCCGATGAGGTCGAGCATCACCGAAGGCGCCTTGTAGCCCATTTCGAACGGCCGCTGGCCGACCAGCGCGGTCACCAGCCCGTCCTTGGCGATCGCCACTTCGTCGCCGATGGTATCGGCGGCGCCGATGGCGAACTCGTTCTTGGCGATCTTCTCGGCCATCGGCTTGAACAGGTCGCGATAGGGCTGCGGAGCGCCGAACAGCGGCCAGCCGCCCATGATGCCGAAAGCGTCGAGCTTCGGATTTGCGGCGAGGATGTCGGTCATCGCCTGAACGCCCTTGGCGCCGTCGTCATTGGTGAACACCGGGCAGCCGGCCACTTCGGTCCAGCCGCCCTCGCCCTTCAACTCCGACAGGCCTTCCTTGCCCGACAGCGCATCGCGCATGCCCTGCGCGCGGCGCAGGATGTTGTCGGCCGCGGCATTGCCTTCGATGGTGCAGATCGTGCCGCCATTCGGCTTGGCCTTCTTGATGTATTCGCCGATGCGCTTGCCCATCAGATAGTTGTCGGTGCCGAGATAGGTCTTGCGCAGCGCCGCATCTTCCTTGGTCAGGTCCGCGTCGACCGTCATGATCGGGATCGACGGATTGGCGCTCTTGATCGTCTGCGCGATCAGCGGCGCATTGGACGGCGAGATCGCCATCGCCGCCGTATCCGGCTTGCTCAGCATGTCCTGCACGATCTGGGCTTCGCCGGCCTCGTCCGAGGTCGATGCCGGACCGGTGTAGAAGCATTCATATTCGGAACTGGCGTTTTCCTTGTTCCATTTCTCGCAGCCCTGGTGGATGGCTTCGAAGAACGGGTTGTCGAGACCCTTCACGACAATGACGAGTTGTTTCTTGGCCAAAGCCGGCCCGGCGCCCAACGCCATGGCGGCGACGGCGGCGAGCAAAAGTGATTTCCTCATATCATCTCCTCCCTTGAAAACAGACGGACACGACGTGTCCGCCACACCGATCGGCCCGGATGCAAGGAACACGGCAATCACCTTGAATGCTCGTGTCTTAAACCGGTCCGATAAGCATTTGCCGATCCGTTCCAGCTCGATGAACGCTGGCCTTGCCGGATCCTGACCAAACCCCGCCAGCCGCCTCCATCGGGCGGCGGTCTTGCGAGGACAAGCCCTTCCTCCAACGCTAGCTAATAACGGCTCGCAGCTAACGTCAATTCCTATTTGTCCTACAAAACCGATTTTTCGACGAGATCCGAAATTAATCGTCCGACAGTTGATTGACGCCCATGCAGGCTTTCGCCTAAATGCACCGATCGCACCCGCTCGGGAGGAGTTGGACGTGCGAGGCCCATGCGGCGCCGGCATCGATGACGGCGCTCGTGGAACGGAAACGGGGAGGCTTAAGGCTGGTGTCGGTTCTCGAACTCGCCAACATCTCGAAGCATTTCGGCGCCATCCAGGCGGTGAACGACGTCTCGTTCACGCTGCAGGCCGGCGAGGTCGTCGGCCTGATGGGCGACAACGGCGCCGGCAAGTCGACGCTGGTCAAGATGATCGCCGGCAACTTCCGCCCGAGCCATGGCACGATGCGCATGGACGACAAGGAGTTGATCCTACACAAGCCGGCCGAGGCCCGCCAGCACGGCATAGAGATCGTCCACCAGGACCTGGCGCTCTGCAACAATCTGACGGCCGCCGCCAATGTCTATCTCGGGCGGGAACTCCGCCGCGGCATCGGCCCGTTCCGCATTCTCGACTATGCCGCGATGTACAGGCGCGCCGGCCAGCTCTTCGCCGAACTGAAATCCGAGACGCGGCCGCGAGACCTCGTCAAGCAGATGTCGGGCGGTCAGCGCCAGGCGGTGGCGATCGCCCGCACCATGCTGTCGCAGGCCAAGATCGTGCTGATGGACGAGCCGACCGCGGCGATCTCGGTACGGCAGGTCGCCGAAGTGCTGAACCTGATCCGCCATTTGCGCGATCAGGGCATCGCCGTCGTGCTGATCAGCCACCGCATGCCCGACGTCTTCGACGTCGCCGACCGCGTCATCGTCATGCGTCGCGGCCGCAAGGTCGCCGACAAGAAAATCGCCTCGAGCTCGCCCGAGGAAGTCACGGGGCTGATCACCGGGGCCATCGAACAGGTGGCATGACAGCACTGATCCGGAACTCGCGCCGCTGGCGCGCTTCACCTTTGGCAGGAAAGGTCGATAATGGCAGTCACACTTGACCAGACGATCGCGCAGAAGCAGCACACCTTCCTGTCGCGCATGCTGTCCAGCCAGACCTTCTGGGTGGTGATCGCGGTCATCCTTGCCTGCCTCTTCCTGTCCCTTGCCACGGATTCCTTCGCCACGTCGAAGAACATCTTCAACATCACCCGCAACGTCACCTTCGTTGCAATCATCGCGCTCGGCATGACCTTCGTCATCATCACCGGTGGCATCGACCTGTCGGTCGGCTCGGTGCTGTGCCTGTGCTCGATGGTGCTTGCCGTCACGATGCATGCCGGTTACGGCATCGTCACCGGCATTGGCGTCTCGATTGCCACCGCACTCATTATCGGTGCCTTCAACGGCGTCCTTATCGCCTATCTCGACTTTCCGCCTTTCGTGGTGACGCTCGGCATGCTCTCGGTCGCCCGCAGCCTCGCCATGGTCGCCTCCAACAACACCGTCGTTTTCCAGTTTGGACCGGATCACGACAAGCTGCTCGCTCTGGGCGGCGGCGCATGGGTGTTCGGCATCGCCAACCCGGTGCTCTATATGATCCTTCTGGCGCTGCTTACGGGCTTCACCCTGCGCTGGACCAAGTTCGGCCGGCATATCTTCGCCATCGGCGGCAATGAGCACGCGGCGACGCTGACCGGCGTTCCGGTGCGCCAGATCAAGGTCGCGGTCTATATGATCTCGGCGCTTTCCGCCGGTCTCGCCGGCATCATCCAGACCGGCTGGCTCGGCGCCGTCACCACCAATATCGGCACCGGCATGGAGCTCCAGGTGATCGCCGCCACCGTCATCGGCGGCGCCAATCTCGCCGGCGGCGTCGGGACGGCTCTGGGTGCCGTCGTCGGCGCCGCGCTGATCGAAGTAATCCGCAACAGCCTAGGCCTGCTCGGCATCAACGCTTTCTGGCAAGGCACCTTCATCGGCGGCGCGATCATCCTGGCCGTGCTGTTCGACCGCATCCGCAACTTCCGGCGCAGCGACTAAGGCGCAACTTTCCCTTCTCCCCTTGTGGGAGAAGGTGGATCGGCGCGCAGCGCCGAGACGGATGAGGGGTGTTCCAGCGGAGTGAGACGCTGGCTTTCCCTGGAGCACCCCTCATCCGTCGCCTTCGGCGACACCTTCTCCCACAAGGGGAGAAGGGCCGCCCCATATCGCTCAGTCTGAAAATCCATTTTCGGCATCGGAAGCACAGTTTCCATGGCATTCCGCCTGCCTTGACGTGGCCGCACCCCGGCCGCAAAATCCCCCAGCAGGCGAAGGGAGGCCAGTCGCCTGCGGGAGGAAGTATACCCATGACGGACGCGATCAGGCTCTATTGGGGCCGGTTCGGACATGTCTCTGTCCTGAATGTCGCCAACGACTTCGTCACCCATGCCCATGGCGAGGCGCATCTCATCATCTGGCTGGAAGGCACCGCCGGCGAAATGACGATCGGCCGCGAGACGGTGCGGCTCGGACCGACCACCGCCGCCGGCATCAACTCGTTTCAGCCCCACAGCCATGCCCTTTCTCATGACGGCAGGCCCGGCCTGTTCCTCGCCTTCTACATCGATCCCGACTGGGCTCGCCGGCGCCGTGATCTGCCCTCGTCGGCGCCGCTGTTCGCGCAGGCGGCAATCACGCTGGAGCCGTGGCTGCATCAGGCGGCGGCAAACCTGCTCGATCATCTGAGCGACAATGAAAGCATCGACGATGTCGCCAACTACGAGATCGAGCGCTTCATCGACAGCGTGCTCGATGCGGCCGATGCTTCGGCGCCCCAGGCAGCGCGGGCTCGCGTCAACACGATGCTCGATTTCCGCGTCCGCAAGGCGATCCAGCTGATGAAGGCCAATGTCTGCGAGCGCATCTCCTTCGATGACGTGGCGCGCAGCGTCGGCCTGTCGAGACCGCATTTCTTCGCGCTGTTCAAGGAACAGACCAATTTGACGCCGAACGTCTACTGGAACACGCTGCGAATGGAGGAAGCCGTGCGCCAGCTGCAGTGGTCGCAGGAACCGCTGATCTCGGTCGCCTGCAATCTCGGCTTCACCACGCAGGGCAATTTCTCACGCTTCTTCCGCGACCATGTCGGCGTGCCGCCGACGCTTTATCGCGAAGCGGCCCGGGCGATGTCCTGAGCCGCTGAAGCGCGCCATTTTTCAGACTGATTGATAGGCGCGCAAGACGCGTTGATAAGCGCATCCGGCCGGCCGCCCTAGTCTTCTTCCCATCTTGGCAAGGGAGCGAGCATATGGCGAAAGTCACCATTTCCAGCGTCATCGACGCGCCGGTCGAACAGGTCTGGGCACGCATCCGCGACTTCAACGGCCTGCCGAGCTGGCACCCGCGCATGGTGGAAAGCCATATCGAGGACGGCAAGGACCCCACGACGATCGGCTGCGTGCGCAACTTCCAATTGGTCAGCGGCGCGCGGCTGCGCGAGAAGCTGCTCGACTTCTCCGACGAGAATTTCCTGGTCAGCTACTCGATCCTCGAAACGCCGCAGCCGCTCACCAATCACCAGGCAACGCTGCAATTGCGGCGCGTGACCGATGGCAACCGCACCTATGCCGAATGGACCGCGAGCTTCGACGCTGCTCCGGAAGAAGCCGACAAGCTGGCCGAAGGCATGGGCGCCAATGTCTTCCAGGGCGGCTTCAATGCCCTGAAGGCCCATTTCGCCGGCAACAGCTAAATCGGGGAGCGCGACATGTCGCTTGCGTTGCAGACTTTTCCGACGGTGAAAGACGCCAATGCGGCCCTGCAGGCGTCCGGCACCCGCTATCTCGGCGGCGGCACGCTGGTGGTTCGCGCCGCCAATGAGGGCGACGTTTCCGTCTCCGACCTTGTGCGCGTCGCCGACCCCGATCTTGCGCGGATCGCCGTTTCCGGCGGCAAGGTAAAGCTCGGCGCCTCCGTCACCATGGCGGCGATCGCCCGCCACCCGGAACTTGCCGCGCTCGCGCCGGCCGCGCGCGCCGTCGGCGGGCCGGCGATCCGCAACATGGCGACCGTCGGCGGCAATCTGTTTGCCCCCGCTCCCTACGGCGATTTCGCCGTAGCGCTGCTGGCGCTGGACGCCGCGGTTGTCACTGCGAACGGCGAAATGCCGATCGAGACCTTCCTGGCGGGCCGCGATCGCAGCCGCGCCATCGTCGCCGCCGTCGAGTTTTCCTTGCCCAAGACGGAGAGCTTCCGCTTCCTGAAAGTGTCGCGGGTCAAGCCGAAGGGCATCTCGGTGCTGAGCATTGCCGCGCTCCTGCAGCGCTCCGCCGACGGCACCGTGGCCTCGGCAAGCATCGCGCTGGGCTGCATGGCGGACCGGCCGATGCGCGCCAAGGCGGCTGAGAATGCGCTGCTCGGTTGCAAGCTCACGTCCGAAGAGATCGCGCCGGCGCTTGCTGCCGCGGGCGAAGGCATCACACCGATCACCGACCCGATCGCCAGCGCCTGGTATCGCGCCGAGGTTCTGCCGGTCCATCTCGGGCGACTGTTGCTGAGCTAACGCTTGTCGCCCAAAAGTGCGCAGCGGTTTTGGGCGACAAGCACCAAAATAAGTCCGTGGGGGACGCGCGTCTGTCCGGTTATCCGGGCAGGCGCGCAAGGAGGAAAAATGGCGAAGGTCCCGGTTCAGTTCACGCTCAACGGCTCCGAAAAGGCCGAATTCATCGAGAGCGGCACGACGCTGCTCCATGCGCTGCGCAACAAGATCGGCGATACCTCGCCGAAAGGCGGCTGCCACCAAGGCACCTGCGGCGCCTGCTCCGTGATCATCGACGGCGAATTGAGGCTTTCCTGCCTGACGCTGGCGGAAACCTGCAACGGCGCCGAGATCGAAACCGCCGCCGGCCTTGCCGAAGGCGGCGTCCTGCATCCGCTGCAGCGCGCTTTCCTCGACGCCTTCGCCACGCAATGCGGCTTCTGCACGCCGGGCATGATCATTGCCGCCAAGGTGCTGCTCGACCATACACCCAACCCCAGCCGTGAGGACGTGGTCGAGGCACTCTCCGGCAACATCTGCCGCTGCACCGGCTACGAGCCGATCATCCAGGCGGTGCTGGCCGCCACGCGCGCCAACTCGCAGAACGCCGCCTGAGGATCACTATCATGGAACTGCGCAAGGACTACTTTGCCGATGTCCGCAAGGACGGCCTCAACGAGATCGGCCAGCCGCGGCCGCGCCTCGACTCGCCAGGACATGTCACCGGCAAGACCGCCTATTTCGCCGACCGCAACTTCCCCGGCATGCTGCATCTGAAAATGGTGCGCAGCCCGCACCACCATGCCCGCATCCGCTCGATCGACACATCGGAAGCGGAAAAGCATCCGGGCGTGGTGAGGGTGCTGACCGCCAGGGACGTGCCGCACAATGTTTACACCATCCTGATCCTGATCCAGATCGGCCCGGAGGACGAGACCGTGCTTGCCGACGGCAAGGTGCGCTGGAAGGGCGAGGCCGTGGTGGCGGTGCTGGCCGAGACCGAACGGGCGGCGCTGGAAGCCGCCGCCAAGGTCAGGGTCGACTACGAGGTTCTGCCGGCCGTGTTCGACATGGAGGAGGCGCTGAAGCCCGGCGCGCCGGTCGTCAACGAATATCACGGCCAGAACTACTACCTCTATGACAGCGGCGAGTGCCGCAAGGTGCGCTTCGGCGATGTCGAGGCAGGCTTTGCCCAGGCCGACCACATTCTCGAGCAGACCTACCAGTCCTCGCCGATCGAGCACGCCCCGACCGAGACCACCGGCTGCGTGGTGGCGCCCGAGGGCAACGACCGCTTCACCTGCTACACCAACACCCAGGCGATGTTCTTCACCCTCGACAATGCCTCGATCATCCTGCAGATGCCGGGCTCGAAGCTGCATTTCGTCGGCGGCACGGTCGGCGGCGGCTTCGGCGGCAAGGTCGACGTCATCGTCGAGCCGATCGCCATCCTCGCCGCCAAGCTCACCGGACGGCCGGTCTCCTTCATCTACAGCCGCGAGGAGGAGATGCAGATCTCCTCGCCGCGTGCGGCTGAAAAAGTCGTCATCAAGGACGGCGTGATGAAGGACGGCCGCATCGTCGCGCGCAAGGTGATCGGCTACACCGATGCCGGCGCCTATTCGCGCCATTCGCCCTACGGGGCGCAGAAGGGCGCCGCGCACTATCCCGGGCCCTACACGATCCCCAACGTCTGGATCGACACCTACTGCGTCTACACCAACCGCACGCCTTCGTCCGCCATGCGCGGCTTCGGCGTCACCATCGGCGACTTCGCGCTGGAGGTGCAGATGGATAAGCTGGCGCGGCTGATCGGCATGGATCCGTTCGAGTTCCGCTTCATCAACGCCTATCGCGACGGCGACATGAAGGCGCATCGCCAGCCGACCGAAGGCGCGGCGCTGATCGAATGCATGCAGGAAACCTCGCGCGCCGCCAACTGGCCGGTGGCGGAAAAATACATGGCGATGTCCTCCTACAGGAAGGGAGCGTGAGATGGCGATCCGGCGTGGACGCGGCGTCGCCGCGATCAACTATCCGACCGGCATGAATCTCGGCGGCGACCCGACCCAGGCGCTGGTCCATTCGACGCCGACCGGCAATTTCATGGTCACGCTTTCCAGCGTCGATCTCGGCCAGGGCATGAAGCAGATCATGGCGCAGATCTGCGCCGAGACGATCGGCGTGCCGACCGACCGCGTCGTCATCGACACCGCCGACACCGACACCGGCCCGCATTGCATGGGCACCTTCGCTTCGCGCGGCACGCACCGCGCCGGCAACGCCGTCATCCAGGCGGCCAAGGAAGCCCGCCAGGTGATGCTGGAAGTGGCGGCGGAAGAGCTGGAGGTGAATGCCTCGGACCTCGAGACCGACGGCCAGGGCAACATTTTGGTCAAGGGTGCCCCGCAAAGATCGATCTCGATCTTCGACGTCGCCTTGTCGGCGCATTTCAAGCGTGGCCGCTCGATCTCCGGCCGCGGCATGTTCTTGATCCCGCGCTCCTATCCGGAGAAGGAAACCGGCGCGATGAAGCCCTCCACCTGCTACGCCCATGCCTGCACGGTGGCCGAGGTCGAGGTCGACGACGAGACCGGCGAGGTGACGGTGCTTAACGTGAAGAACGTCTTCGAGATCGGCCGCGCCCTCAACCCGAAGATGGTCGAGCAGCAGTTGGTCGGCGGCTCCTGGATGGGCATCAGCCACGCGCTCTACGAGACGACCGAGCCCTATTATCCAAACCGCGACCATGGCGGCACCGACTTCAACCAGTATCTGATGCCTGGCCCCGGCGATCTCGCCGAAACCGAGATCATCGTGCTGGAGCGTCCTTCCGCCGACGGCCCGTTCGGCGCCAAGGGTCCGGGCGAGATGTGCGCCAACCCGCAGATCCCGGCGGTTGCCAATGCCGTCTTCGACGCGGTCGGCGTTCGCATCGACACTTTGCCGATCACGCCCGAACGCATCCTGCGGGCGTTGAAGGCGCAGGCCGCGGGCTGACCGCAAGATGACCCGCGTCAACGCAGTAGATGTCGCGGCTTCCCCGGAGGCGGTCGCCGCGCGCCTTGCCGCTTCGCGCTATCTGGCGGATGACAGCCTTGCCACCGCGATCTTCCTGGCGATCCGCTTGGGCAAGCCGCTGTTGCTCGAAGGCGCGCCGGGCGTCGGCAAGACCGAGGCGGCGAAGGCGATCGCCGAACTGCTCGGCCGCGAGCTTGTGCGGCTGCAATGCTACGAAGGCATCGACGCCGCGCACGCGCTCTACGAATGGAACTACCAGCGCCAGCTGCTCGCCATCCGCCATGCCGGCGAGCACGAGATCGACATCTATGACGATCGTTTCCTGATCGCGCGGCCGTTGCTGCAAGTCTTGCGCGCGCCGGACCAGCGCGTGCTCCTGGTCGACGAGATCGACCGCTCGGACCATGAATTCGAGGCGTTGCTCCTGGAGTTCCTCTCCGATTTCCAGATCAGCATTCCCGAGCGCGGCACCATCCGCGCCGCGACCCAGCCCATCGTCATCCTGACTTCGAACCGAACCCGGGAACTTGCCGAGGCACTGCGCCGGCGCTGCGTCTATCACTGGATCGGCTATCCCGACGCCCAGCGCGAGGCGGAGATCATCATGCTGCGCGCCGGCGATGTCGCCGAGGCGGCCGCGCGCGCCGTGGCGAGGGCCGTGCAGCAGATCCGCGCGCGCCCGCTGGCCAAGCCGCCGGGCATCGCGGAGGCCGTCGAATGGGCGAATGCCGCGACCATCCTGGAAAAAGGCGGCAGCCCCTGGCCGCAAGCCTTCCGCCGCGCCATCGGCGTGCTGATCAAGGACGAGGAGGATATGGCTGCAATCGCGCCCGAGCTGAACCAAATCGTCGAGGAGGCGCTGGCGTGAGCCGCGACCTCGACAATCCCTTCTCCCCGTTTACGGGGAGAAGGTGCCCCGAAGGGGCGGATGAGGGGCAGCGCCATGCCAAGCAGAACTCAGCGCCGCCCCTCACCTGCCTGCCGGCATCCTCTCCCCGTAAACGGGGAGAGGAGAGCTTGCCTCGCGCCGCCGCACCCTTCCTCGGTTTCGCCCGGCTGCTGCGCCGCCACGCCTTCGCCATTGCGCCCGAACAGGTCACCAGCTTCATGCAAGCGATCACCCTGCTCAGCCCGCGCTCGATGAACGACATCCGCGAGGCAGCGCTTGCGACGCTTGCCCCCTCGCCCGATCGCCGCGGCGAATTCGAAGCGCATTTCCGCAGCTATTTCTATGGCGACGCCAAGCCTTCGATCGAAGGCGAAGAGGACGATGAAACGCGCATCAAGGACGATCGCGGCACACGTCAGCAGGAAAGCCTGACCGTTCGCCAGGAGAAAGGCGGCGAGCTGTCCTCGGCACTCGAACAGTTGAGCAGCCGCGATTTCCAGCGCGACGCCGATGGACTCGGCCAGTTTCGCCGCAAGCTCGCTTCCGCCCTGCCCGCGCGTCGTTCCTTCCGCACCATGCGCACCCGCTCGCGCGGCACGCTCGATCTCAGGCGCTCGCTCAGCGAAATCGTCAGCGCCGACGGCGACATCCCCTCGCCGCTGCTGCGCCGCCGGCAGGCCGTACCGCGAAAACTGCTCCTGCTCATCGATGTCTCCGGCTCGATGAAGCTGCACACCGCCGACTACCTCAAGCTTGCGCATGCGGCGGTGCAAGGCGCTGACCGCGCCGAAGTCTTCACCTTCGGCACCCGGCTCACCCGCATCACCTCGGCGCTGCGCATCCGTGGCCGCGATCAAGCGCTGGCCCGCGCAGCAGCGCTCGTCGACGACTGGGACGGCGGCACCCGCATGGGACCGACCTTGCTCACCTTCCTGTCGGTGCCGCGCTTTTCAGCCTTCGCGCGCGGCGCGGCGGTGGTGATCCTTTCGGACGCGCTGGAGCGCGGCGACCATGCCGACCTCGAAACCGCGATACGGCGGCTTAGTGCCCGCGCCTTCCGGCTGTCGCTGGCGACGCCGCTTGCCGGCGACCCGCGTTTCCGCCCGGCGACGGCAGCACTTCGCGCCATCCTGCCGCTGCTCGACGACCTGGTCGACGGCTCTTCGGTCAGAAGCCTGACCGACTTCATCCTGTCGCTCGCCCGCCCCGCTCGGGCGGCCGAAACCATCTGGAAAAGGGTATCGTGATGCAGAAAGCGATCGACGCGCATTTCCACATCTGGCGCCAGAAGGACCAGCCCTGGCTGGTTGGGCCGATGGTGCCGCGCATCTTCGGCCCTTACGAGCCGATCCGTCGCGACTATCCGATCGGCGAATTCCTCGACGACCAGGAAGGTTCCAGCGTCGAGAAGGCCGTCTATGTCCAGACCAACTGGGCCAAGGAGGATTTCGAGAAGGAAGTAGCCTTCCTGCAGAAGACGGCGGAGGAAACCGGCTGGCCGCATGCCGTCGTCGGCTATGCCGACATGACGGTCGACGATGTCCGCCCGCAGATCGACCGATTGATGAAATATCCGTTGCTGCGCGGCCTGCGCATGCAGCTCCACTGGCACGAGACGCCTGCCTTCCGCTTCGCCGCCTCGGCCGACCAGGTGGTCGATCCCAAGGTTCGTGCCAATGTGGCGCGGCTGAAGGACTACGGCTTATCGTTCGACCTGCAGCTCTTTCCAGCACAAATGAAGGACGGACTGACGCTGGTCGGCGAAAACCCGCAGACCAATTTCATCCTCACCCATGCCGGCATGCTGACCGGCATGGAGCCTGAAACGACTGAAGCTTGGAAGACCGGCCTGCGCACGCTTTCTGCTGCTCCGAATTTCTACGCCAAGCTATCGGGCCTCGGCACCTTCGTGCATCGCAACGATCCGGACCTCATCGCCTACATCGTCGACAACGCGATCGAAATCCTCGGCAGCGACCGCCTGATGTTCGGCTCGAACTTCCCGATCGAGAAGCTTTGGACCAGCCACGCCGAGCTGATCAAGGCGCACCGCGCCGCGGTGGCCAGGCACGGGCCCAAGGCCGAGGCGGATATTTTCTGGAACACGGCGGAGAAGGTCTATCGGCCGGTGTAGCGTAATGCCTGCTGCCACCTTGGAAGCGCGTGGCCGCTCACAATGAGCGGCCGAAGGCTTGAACCATGTGCTGTTTGGCACCGATGCTGACCGGTCCCGCCATCCGTATTGGCTCGAAGCCACGCGCCTGCCAAAAGCCAAGAGCTTGCACGTTTTCCGTGATCACGCCGAGCTCTACTCGTTGGACATGCTGAGACTTCAACCAGGTGAACAACCCGTCGCAAAGCGCTCGCGCCAGGCCTCTTCCGCGAAGGGCTTTGTCGATCATGAGCAAAGCGATCCACCAGCACCCCACGCTCGGATAGTCGCGGTCACAGGCTAGCAAGCCGACAAGTTGGCCGTCGTCGGCTGCTCTTAGCCCGAACACGAACTTGTCGGCTTCCGTCCGGCTCGGTGGAAAGTTCTCGAATTCCTCGCTCGCGCTGGCGGGATCGGGGGGTTGGCCGCGTTCCAGCTCGATATAGTCCGAGCAAGCCTGATACAGCGGCGCCAGCCGTGGAGCGTCAGTTCCAATCAGGCCTTCGATTTCGTATCCGGAAAGCGAGATTGGGAATTTTGTCGTTTTATCCACGGAAGTCTGACCTCCACCCGCATGGACGTCATTTCGCCATCAAATGCCCCGAGACCTCGGCGCCGTGCCTGGCGCGTCGCCATCGGCACGGGCCGGGACACGGCCTCGTTGTCGGGAATGCTTGTCATGACGCGCTGGTTGAACAGCATTAATCCGGTTCAGTCCAGAACTTATCCAACAAACTTCCTTGCCGGCCCTCCGCCTGTTATGGATGAGCGCGGGCCGGCCGAGGGGAATGCATGAAGCCCATCTATATCGACTACCTCAACGCTCTCGATATCGAAGCGCTGGCGATGAGCGACGCCGAGATCATCGGCGCCGTCGAAGCCGGGCTGGTCGCGCAAGGCAAGGGCCAGACGGTGATCGAGCCGCGCGTCCATCTCGAGCCCGACCCGTCCTTCCACGGCCATTTCAACGTGCTGCGCGGCTACGTGGCGCCGCTCGATGCGGCCGGCGTGAAGGTCGTCGGCGACTATGTCGACAACTACCTGCACGGTCTGCCGTCCGAATTCGGCATCCTCAACCTCTTCGACCCGCGCACCGGCACGCCGCGCGCCATCCTCGA
This sequence comes from Mesorhizobium sp. WSM4906, assembly GCF_029674625.1. Taxonomy (NCBI): domain Bacteria; kingdom Pseudomonadati; phylum Pseudomonadota; class Alphaproteobacteria; order Hyphomicrobiales; family Phyllobacteriaceae; genus Mesorhizobium; species Mesorhizobium sp. WSM4906. The sequence goes on along the minus strand of NZ_CP121355.1, from coordinate 3,311,023 downwards.
CGCCACCGTCATCACCGACGTGCGCACCGGCGCGGTCACCGCCATCGGCGCCAAGCATCTGGCGAAGAAGTCATCCAAGGTGCTCGGCCATATCGGCGCGCGCGGCACCGCCTACTGGAATGTGCGCCTGCTGGATCACCTCTTCGATTTCGACGAGATCCGCGTCCATTCGCGCCGGCCGGAAAGCCGCGACGCTTTCGCCGCCAAGCTTGCCGCCGACCTCGGCAAGCCGGTCATGGCCGTGGCCGACTGGAAGAGCTGCGTCGAAGGCGCGGACATCGTCGTAGAGGCCTCGCGGCTGCCGGAGCCGCAACCATTGCTCAAGACCGAATGGGTCAAGCGGGGCGCGCTGGTCGTGCCCTACGGCACGATGAGCGCGGTCGAGCTGTCGCTCACCGAGATCATGCAAAAGATCGTCGTCGACGACTGGGGTCAGTGCAAAGGCGGCAAGTTCGGCTCGCTGCGCGCCCATGTCGAGACGGGGCGGCTGAGCGAGGCGACGCTGCATGCCGAGCTCGGCCAGATCGCCGCTGGCCTCAAAGCCGGACGCCAAAGCGACGGCGAGACGATCCTGTTTTGGCACCGCGGCCTGTCGCTATCCGACATCGCGCTCGGCAAGGCGATGCTGGCCAAGGCCGCGGACAAGGGCATCGGCCAGAGGCTGCGCTTCGCATGACCCCCCTCGTTCTCACCGGCGCCGGGGTCAGCATAGAGGACGTTGCCGCCGTCGCGCGCAATGCAGGAAAGGTCGAGGTCACGCCCGCCGTCATCGAACGGCTGGGCAAGGCGCGCAAGGTGCTCGACGAGGCCGCCGCCGGCGGTCAGCAGATCTACGGGCTGAACACCGGCTTAGGCGCCAATCTCGGCACGACGGTCGAAGGCGATGCCGGCGCGTTCCAGCGCCAGCTTCTCGACGGACGCGGTGCCGCGGTGGGAAACGCATTGCCGACCCAGCTCGTACGCGCGGCGATGTTCGCCCGCATCGCCATGCTTTCGGCGGGCGGCTCCGGTCTCTCGCCGCATGTCTTCACCGCGCTCGTCGATGTGCTCAACGCCGGCGTCCATCCGGTGATGCCTTCGCTCGGCTCCATCGGCGCCGGCGACCTGGTGCTGATGACGGCGATCGCCCACACGCTGATCGGCGAAGGCGATGCCGACTATCAGAGCAGGCGCATGCCTTCGGCAAAGGCGCTGATGATGGCACGCCTTGCCCCAGTCAGCCTGGCACCCAAGGACGGCCTGTCGCTGATCAACGCTTCCGCCGTCTCCACCGGCGCCGGCGCGCTGGCGCTCACCGATGCGCTCTCGGCGTTGGAACAGCAACAACAGGCCGGTGCGCTCACCATGGAGGCGCTGGGCGCCAACCGCACCATCCTCGATCCCCGCCTGCACTTGGCGCGGCCTGCTGCCTGCCAGCAGGTTGCGGCGAAGGCGTTGCGCGATCTGCTGGCGCGCGATGAGGCGCCGGCGCCGACGACCATCCAGGATCCGCTGTCGATCCGCTGCATGCCCTCGATCCACGGCGCGCTGATCCAGGCGATCGATCACGCCAGGCTCGCGGTCGAAATCGAGCTCAACGCCGCCGCCGACAACCCGCTGGTGCTGGTCGAAGACTCGCTCGTGCTGTCGACCGGCAATTTCCACACCGCATCGCTGGCGCTGGCCTTCGAGACGCTGGGGCTGGCGATCGCCCAATGCGCCGCAGCGTCCGCCGCCCGCTTCATCCAGCTCACCGGCGCAACCCGCCACGGTCTGCCGAAATATCTGTCGCCGGTAGGCGGCGCCTCTGCCGGCTTCGTGCCGCTGCAGAAGACGGTAACGGCGATACTGGCTGGCATCCGCCACAAGGCCAATCCGGTGATGCTCGACTTCCTGCCCGTGTCCGAGGGCGTCGAAGACCACGCCACGCAGACGCCGCTTGCCGTCGCCAAATGCGCCGAGATGATCGTGCTGTGGCGGCGCCTGATCGCCTTCGAGCTGATGGCGGCGGCGCAGGCGGTCGACCTGCGCGAAGGCCTCACGCTGGCGCCCGCTACCGGCGTTATCCATGCGGCTGTACGCGCCCATGTGCCGACCCTCAAGGAAGACCGGCCGCTCGGCCCCAATGCCGACACGCTCCACGCCGCGCTCGCCGACGGGACCTGGCGGGCCTAATGCTGGATTAAGCTGTTCTTTCAGAGCTTTCCGTCTATCCTCTTCATGAAGAGGGTGAGTTCGTCCGGATCCATATGCACGATGTGCCTGTCTTCCGGATAGGCGCCGCTGTTGACGTCGGCGACGTATTCGGAAAACGCCGCGATGCGCTCGGCCTGCAGCCGGTCGTACTCGGCGGCGAAGTTGCGATAGACCTTCGAGTGGCGCGGCATGTGGCCGCGATTGGTGCCGAGAATGTCTTCCGCAAACAGGTATTGGGCATCGCAGCCGGTTCCCGCGCCCATCGACAGCATGATCAGCGAGGTGCGCTCGGAGATCGCCTTCGCCACCTCGACCGGCACCACCTCGATCTCGGCCCCGATCGCGCCGGCCGCCTCCAGCTGCTTCACCGCCTCGAACACTTGCATGGCCGTATCGGCGGTCTTGCCGACCGCCTTGAAGCCGCCGGTCCAGGTCGCGCGGGAAGGAATGAGCCCGACATGGCCGATGACGGGAATCGCATCGTCGGCCATGCGCTTGATCGTGGCGTAGCCGGCGCTGCAATAGACGGCATCCGCGCCGGCCTTGTAGAGCCGGAACGACCAGCGCAGGAAATCGTCCGCCGTGCCGATCTCGAAGAAATTTTCGCCCGGCATGGTGAAAAGGCTGGGTGCGGCATCGCGATATTGCGGATTGAGCACCAGCTCCGGCGGTACCGAGACGATGTCGATGCCGGCCCGTTCGGCGGCCTCCGCTTCGTCCAGCGTCAGCACGCGCAGCATGGTCAGCTGCCGCTTGCCCTTCATGGCGCGCAGGTCGGCGACGGTCGGTCTCTTTCGGCTCATCGGTATATTCCTGTTTTACTTGGCTAACGGCTCTCAGCCGATCTCGATCATCACCTTGCCGGCCTCGACTTTGACCGGATAGATCTTGAGGTTGACGCATACCGGCGCGCCCTTGGCCTGACCGGTCTTGTAGTTGAAGCGTCCATTGTGCTTGGGGCATTCGATGATGTCGTCCATCACCAGCCCATCGGCCAGATGCGCTTTTTCATGCGTGCAAAAGCCGTCGGTGGCGAAGAACTCGTCGTCGGGCGAGCGGTAGATCGCGAAGGTGCGGCCGCCGTGGTCGAAGCGGATCACGTCCTCCTCGTCCACGTCGCCCACCGCGCATGCTTCGACCCACTCCGCCATCGTCTTTCTCCGGATTGCTGCGCGACGCCTATTCGGCAGCCGCTGCCGTCATATCGAGCTCGTGAAATTCGCCACGATAGGGCTTGGCCGTCGGCGGCAGCTCGCGCTTGAGGTAGTAGTCCTCGTATTTCAGCTGTCTGAGCAGCACCGGCCACACCTCGCGATAGGCGTGCCACATCGACGGGTTCGGCACCGGCAAATCGTGCTTGATCAGCTCGTGCAGCTTCGGCAGCGCGTGGTAGGGCACCATCGGGAACATGTGATGCTCCACATGGTAGTTCATGTTCCAGTAGATGAACCGGCTGAGCGGGTTCATATAGACGGTGCGCGAGTTGAGCCGGTGGTCGATGACATTGTCGGCAAGGCCGATATGCTGCAGCAGGCCGGTCAGCACCATGTGCCAAGTGCCGTAGAGGCGCGGCAGGCCGATCAGCACCATCGGTATCCATGATCCAAGCGCGATCGCGACAAAGATCGTCGCGGCATACACGACCATGTGCCAGCGCGCCGCGACCACCGCCTTGTGCCGCTCCATCTCCGGGATGTAGCTCGTCTCGTCATCCGACAGCTTGCCGAGGGCCTGGCGCACCAGTGTCGGCAGCGAATAGCGGAAGTCGAGGACGCCGGTGAAGGCAAGCGCCGCCTTCAAGAGGTCCGGCGGTCGCATCACGGCGATCTCGGCGTCGCGGCCGACAATGATGGTGTCGGTGTGGTGGCGGGCATGGCTCCAGCGCCACTGCACCGGATTGCGCATCAGCATGAACGAGGCGATCTGGTAGACGACGTCGTTCATCCAGCGCGTGCGGAACGCGGTGCCGTGGCCGCATTCGTGCCAGCGCGAGTCGCTCGAAGAGCCATAGAGCACGCCGTAGACGAACAGGAACGGCACCACCCACCACGTGCCCCAGAACCAGACGATGCCGGCGGCCGAGCCCAGGATCGCTGCAATCCAGATGACGGTGTCGCGGATCGCCGGCCCGTCGGAGCGCTGCATCAGCTCCTTCATAGTCTTGCGCGGCACGTCGGTGTGGTACCACTCGGCCGATGCGAGCCCGGTCTCGATCGCAAGCCGGGTGCTTTCGCCGACAAGGCTGTAGTCGCGCTTCGTCCCGGCGGCCGTCGTCATCGTCGCTTCCCCCGCCGGCTCTCAAAGACCGTTGGCGCGGAATTTCCCGTCCAGAAATGTCTTGGCGCGCGGCACGTCGTCTTCCGTCAGATGCTCGATGATCACCGGAATATTCGGGTGCTTCTCGCTGAGCCGCGTGAGATAGAGGTCGTAGTTGAGCGCGCCGAGCCCCGGCGCCGGCAATTCGATCTCGCCGACGCCCCGGAAGGTCAGCCCTTCATGCGCATCCGCGTCGCCGATATCGGCATGCTTTTCCGTCTTGTCGCTGCCCGAGCGCTTCACGTCCTTGGCATGCGCGATTTTGATCTTGTCGGTCAGCGTGTCGAAGACCTGGTTCAGCACCTGATCCATGCGGTCGATATTGTGCGCCTCGAAATAATTGGTCGGATCCATCAACAAGCCTAATCCTGGGTGATCCACCTGCGCGAACATCCTGACCGTCTCCTCGACCGAACCGACGACGTTGTTGACATAGGTCTCGAGCAGGAACACCGCGCCGTGGTCGTAAGCCGTCTGCGCAAGATCCGAGATCACCTTTCGGCATTCCTCGAAGCCTTCCTCGGTCTTGTTCTTCGGGTGATGCACCCAGTCGGACTCGGTGTTGTAGGTGCCGGTCTCGGAGATCACGTAAGGGCTGCCGAATTCACGTGCATTGCGGATGATCTCCTTCAGATAGGCAAGCCGCTTCTCACGCTCGGCTTTGTCCGGATGAATGATGTTGGTGTAGCCGGACACGCAGCAGACCGGCAGATTGTAGTCGCGGAACGTGTCGCGCACCGTCCTTGCCTTGTTCCTGGTGATCTGCCCGGCCGAGAGATCGATATCCTTGAAATGCAGGTCGAGCTGCACGGTATTGAAACCCAGCGCGCGGATTCGCCTGGCGACTTCCTCGACCTCGTAGGGAAAATAGCCTGTGAAGATACCTGCCTGCATCATGAGGTGAACTCCTCCGGGTAAGCGATTCCGCCGTCGTGCCTTTGGCTTTCTCAGTCGACGCGGACTTCGGAGAGCTTGATGGTACGGCCCTCCGCCATCGAGCGGTAGCCGGCCTCGACCAGCGCCATGGTCTTGACATTGTCGGCAACGGACAGCGCCGGCGGCGTGCCGGTCTTCAGAGCGTATTGCAATTGCTCCATGACGCCGATGAATGCATGCGGGAACCACATCGTCTCCCAGCTTGGGCTGACCCATTTTCCACCGGTCGTCTCGGTCGAGGCGTAAGTCAGCGTCGATGCGACGCCCTTTGGCCAGCCGATGGTGCCCTTGGCAACACCCTTGGCGCCATCGACGCGCCAGTTGATGTGCTGGTCGTCCTGATAACCTTGCTCACGCGGGCCTGACCAGACGTCCTCCAGCGACACGGCGAGTACGCCGGAGGGAAATCTGAGCGTGGAAACGGTGATGCCGTCGACATGCTCAAACCGAGTGCGCGGATCCTTGCGCGCCTGTGTGGTGATCTCATCGGGATCGCCGAATAGAAAGCGCAGCACGTCGAGATGGTGCACGCTCATATTGGCGAGCGTCAGCCGATCGTAATCGGCAAGGAAGGTTTGCCAATGCGGGATCGCGTGCATGTCGATCTCGGCAAAGACGATCTCGCCCAGCGCCCCGCTGTCGATGATCTGCTTCAGGACGCGCATCGACTGGTCGTAGCGCATGTTCTGGTTGACCGAGAGTATCTTGTCGGAGGCCGCCGCCTCGTCGCGCAGCTTGACCGCCTCCTCCACCGACAGCGCCAGCGGCTTCTGCGCCAGGATCGCCCTGACGTGAGGCTGTCGCAGGGCATGGCGGATCAGCGCGGGCTGCTGATCGGGCGGGAAGGCAAGGTCGACGATCTCGACGTGGCTGTCCTCGATGAGCTGTTCCGGCGTATCGTGAACGGTGTCGATGCCCCAGCGAGCGGCGACCTTTTCGGCATTCGCCCGCGTGCGCGAAGCAAGTGCGACCACCGGAAAGCCAGCCTCATGGTAAGCGGCAAGATGGCATTCCGCCATGATCATGCCGGCCCCAATGCAGCCGATCCGGTATTCTCTGGTGCGAACCTTCACATCCGGTTCGAAACCCGTGCTCGCCATCCATTCCTCCCGTCGAGGACTGGATATAACGCCATGGCCTGCACATCAGCCAAGGCCCACACCATCATTTCCCATCAGGGATCGGCAGCGGCAACCGTCAGCTTGCCGCGATCAGCACCGTGCTTTCCGGCGACCAGCTGAGCACCACCGGCTGTCCTTCGGCCAGCCGCTCGGCGCCGGTGTTCTGGACGATCACTTTCAGCGTCTGCCCATCACGCTCGACGAAATAGGTGCTGTTGTTGCCGGCGAAGATGCGTTTCGAGACTTGCCCCTTGAGCGTGTTGGCGTCGCCTTTGTCAGGCCTCGTCGTACCGGTCGAAATTTGGATGCGTTCCGGCCGCACGGCGCAGCTCGCCTTGGCGCCGGCCGCCAGCGATGGCCCGGAGGCGGCGACGATCATCGTGCCATCCGGCAGCCGGATGCCGTTGCCGGTCGCATCACCGCGAAAGATGTTGGCGTCGCCGAGAAAGGTCGCGGCGAACTCGCTTTGCGGTCTGTCGTAGATCTCCTCCGGCGGCCCTTCCTGCACCAGCCTGCCGTCGCGCAATATGCCGATGCGGTCGCTCATCGTCAGCGCCTCCTCCTGATCGTGCGTGACGAAGATGGTGGTGATGCCGATCTCGCGCTGGATGCGCTTCAGCTCGATCTGCATGTCGACGCGCAGCGCCTTGTCGAGCGCGCCGAGCGGCTCGTCGAGCAGAAGCACGCGCGGCTTGGTGACGATGGCGCGCGCCAGCGCTACGCGCTGGCGCTGGCCGCCGGAAAGCTGGTGCGGTCGGCGCCCGCCAAGCTTGCCGAGTTGCACGAGATCGAGCGCGCGCTGCACTTCCGTGGCGATCGTCGCTTTCGGCTCGCCGCGCACCGAAAGCCCGAAGGCGACATTGTCGGCGACGCTCATGTTCGGAAACAGCGCGTAGTTCTGGAACACCATACCGATGCGCCGCTTCTCGACCGGCACGCGCTCCACGCTTTCACCGCCGATGGCGATACGGCCCGTGTCGGGAAAGTCGAAGCCAGCGATCTGGCGCAGCAGCGTGGTCTTGCCGCTGCCCGAAGGCCCAAGCAGCGCATAGAAGCCGCCATCGGGAAAGTCGATCGAGACGTCGTCCAGCGCCTTGTGCGCGCCAAAGCTGCGGGAGACGTTCGCGACCTGGACGCCTGCCATCTATTTCTCTCCGCCGAATTTGAAGAAGCGCGCCGTGAGCAGCATCAGCGCCATCGACACCACGATGATGATCGTCGACACCGCGTTGATCTCGGGCGTGAATCCCTTGCGGATCGCGGCGTAGATTTCGACCGGCAGCGTCGTCTGGCCGGGCGTCGACAGGAAGTACGAAACGACGAACTGGTCGAAGGAGACGGCAAAGGCGAACAGCCCGCCGGCGATCACGCCGGGCATGATCCAGGGCAGCGTCACGCGGTTGGTGACCTGCCACTGGTTGGCGCCGAGCGAGCGAGCCGCCTCCTCCAGCTCCGGCGCGAAGGTCTGCAGCCGGGCGGACACAACGACGATCACGTAAGGCAGCGCCAGCGCGACATGCCCGAGCAGGATGGCGACCAGACCGCGGCCGATGCCGATGCCGAAAAAGAAGATCAGCATCGCCGTGCCGGTGATCAGCCACGGAATGGCGATCGGCGGGAAGAGCAGCGCCTGCAGCAGCTTCTTGCCGCGGAATTCATAGCGGTAAAGCGCCAGCGACGCCATCGAGCCCAGCACCGTTGAGATGACCGTCGTGATGACAGCGATCTCGATGCTGTTCCAGGTCGCCGCGATCAGCTGGTCGTTCTGCCAGAGCGATTGATACCAGTCCGTCGTCCACTCGAACGGCAATTGGTAGAAGGGCGAGACGTTGAACGACATCAGCGCCATGATAATGATCGGCAGATAGAGGAAGGCGAGCAGCAGGACGATATAGAAGCGGCCGAGCCATTCGAGGATGCGCGTCGTCGCCATCAGCCGGCCCTCCGCAACACCGGCGCCGCGAGCGCCAGAATGATCAGCACCACGGCGAGCAGAATGAAGGAAAGCGCCGCCCCCAGCGGCCAGTTGAAGACGGCGACAAACTGATCCTCTATGACGGTGCCGTAGAAAGTGCCGGTGCGGCCGCCGAGGATGCGCGGCTCCATGAAGGAGCCGACGACCGGCACGAAGATCAGTGCCGCGCCGGCGATAAGGCCGGGCATCGACAGCGGGATGATCACCCGCTTGAGCACCTGCAGCCGCGAGGCGCCGAGCGAGCGCCCGGCCTCGATCAGCGAGTCGTCGATCGCCTGCAGCGTGAGATAACAGGTCAGCACCATGTAGGGCACGTAGGAGTGCACGAGGCCGATGATGACGGCCGGATAGGAGTACATCAGGTCGATGTTGATCTTGAACGGCAGCACGGCGTTGAGCGCCGTATCGAGGATGCCGCCCTCGCGCAGCACCATCGCCCAGGAGAAGATGCGCACCAGCCCGTTCGACCAGAAAGGCAGGATGACGAGCAGGAAGATCGCCTCGCGGCTGCGCCCTTTCAGCACCTTCGCCAGCACATAGGCCGCCGGATAGCCGATGACGATGCACCACAGCGTGACCTCGAGCCCGAGCCGCAAGGAGGCGAACAGCAGTGTCGAGTAGAGGCTTTGCGAGAAGAAGGCGGCATAGTTGCCGAGCGTGAAGGCCCAATCCTTCCCTGCCAGCGGCAGGTCGGTCATGAAGGAGAAGAAGACCATGGCTGACAGCGGCAGGAAGATCGCCACCGTCAGCCACAGATAGGCGGGAAGGAGAAGCGGCAGGGCGGGCTTCAGTCCGCGGCGCGGACCGGTCGCGAGCTGCTCGGCCATGATGCCTCTCCTCCCCGAGCCAACTATTTCACGTTGACCTTCAGCTCCTGCCAGAGCGCCAGGTATTTCTCGCGCTGCTCATCGGTGACCGGCGCCTGGAACTGGATGCGCTTGGCGACCTCGGGGCTGCCCATGACCTTGCGGTTGAAGGCGTCCTCAGGGAGAGCCTCGACCGCCTTGGTGTTGGCCGAGACCGGCGCGCCGACCTTGGTAACCCATTCGACATAGAATTTCGGGTCGATCATGTAGTTGATGAAGGCTTCGGCGCCGGCGGCGTTCTTCGAGCCGGCGGGAATTGAGAAGGCATCGAGCCAGGCGACGGCGCCTTCCTGCGGAATGACCAGCGAGACCGGCAGCTTGAAATGTGTCTTGGCGCGGTCGGCCGAGCCGCTCCAATAGGTGCCGATGTCGATCTGGTTGGAGGCGACCATCTGGTTCCAGTCGTTCTCCGAGCTCCAGAAGGTCTTGATCTGCGGCATCAGCGAGGTGAGCTTCGCCTTGACTGCCTCCATGTCCTTGATGTCGTTGATGTTCTGTCCCGATGCAATGGCGCCGAACTGCACCGCCTCGACCGCGTCGTCGCGGATGACGACGCGGCCCTTATGCGCCGGATCCCACATTTCGGTGATGCTCGTCGGCGGCTTGTCGAAGGATTTTTCGTTGATCGCGAGCGCGGTCAGGCCCCAGACCCACGGCACACCATAGACCTTGCCGTCGTGGTTCAGCATCGGCGAGCCGGCCTTGTCCTTGGCGATGTCGGCATAGTTGGAGAGCTTCGATGTGTCGATCGGCTGGATCAGCTTGCCGGCCATCGCCTGATCGTTGAAGGCAGCGTTGATCATGACGACGTCGTAGAGCCCTGGATTGGTCCTCAGCTTCGTCAGCATCTCCTGCTCGGAGTTGAAGAAGTCGTTGACCACCTTGAAGCCGGTTGCCTTCTCGAAATTGGCGACCGCCCACGGCTCGTCGGCGCCGTAGCCTTTCCAGTTCAACACATGCACTTCTTCGGCGGCCTGAGCGGCCAGCGTGAATGCGGAAACCAAGACGGCGGCCGCCGTCAGAAAAGCAGTCAGTCTGGGCATGCGCATGTTGTTTTCCTCTCATTGTTTGCCCGCTTTGCGGGCTTGTTAAGGTGTGGCCTCTTGCTCCTCGCCACGCACGGTCACCGGGCGATCGTGAAGGGCGAGGAATTCCCGGATTTGTGTGTCCGTCGGCGCTGACGAGCCGCCATGACGCGTGACGGAAAGGGCCGCGGCGGCGTTCGCGTAGCCGGCCGCTTCGTAAGCCGACAGGCTGCGCGACAATGCGCTGATGAAGGCTCCGATATGCGTGTCGCCGGCACCATTGGTGTCGATGGCGTTGACCGCGAAGCCGGGGATCGCACGCGTGCCGCCTTCCGCCAGCCGCACCAGGCAGCCGCGCGCGCCGGCGCGGATGACCACGCCTTGAGCCTTGGGGCAATGCTGCGCGAGCAAGCGGATGGCGACGGTTTGCGCGTCGCCCGCGCCGGCGATTTCGGCGGCCTCGTCCGCGTTGCAGCTCAGCCAGGTGGTGCACGCCAACACCCTGTCCAGGATCGGCCGCGGAATCTCCGCGATCACCGGCGTCGGGTCGAAGACCAATGGACTGTCCGCCGGCAGCGCCTCGATCCAGTCAGCGAGCGCATCGCGGCTGCCGGGATAGCTCAGCGTGTAGCCGGAGGTGAAAATCCAATCGCCCGGGATGATTTGGACAGGCATCATCATGTCTGGCGTGAGCACGCTTTCGGCGCCCGGCCATGAGACGAAGGTGCGCTCTGCGTCGCTGCTGATCATGGCGACGCAATTGCCGCTGTCCATCAGTGGTGACGGCGGCGTCAGCGTCTCGATGCCTTCGGCGGCAAATGCCGACCGCAGCAAATCGCCGTCGGGTCCGGTGCCGAGCCGCCCGCCGAACACCACTTTCATGCCAGTGCGGCTCGCCGCCACCATCATGTTGAAGCCGCCGCCGGCAACCCGCGCGTAGCTCGACGCGGTCCTTTCCGCGCCGGGCGCAGGCAAGGCATCGATGCGGTAGACATAATCCACTACCGCGCTGCCGACATGGACGAGCCGTCCACTCATGCTGCAGCCTCCTTGCCCGAGCCAGCCTTTGCCGTCCGCGCCGCGACGAGATCGCTGGCCAGCGTGCGGACTTCCGCGAGGTCGATGCCCGTGAGCCTTGCGATGCGATGCTGCGGCAACTCCGACAAGCCCGAGCACGCGCCCGCCATGCCGGCGGCGACAGCGCCGATCGTGTCGGTGTCACCACCGAGATTGGCGGCAATGACGGCTGCCTGCCACGCATCGCCTTGCGCCACCTCCAGCACCGCGAATGCTGCCGGCACCGATTCCTGGCTGGCGACGCCGGTGCCGACCAGGTCGACGATCAGCCTGATTGCGTCGTTCTCGGTTTTGCCGCGAACCAGCTCCTGCGCCCACAGGATGCGCGCAGCGATATCGCCGCCGGTCGCCCAATGGCCGAGCGCGGCGCCGAGTCTCGCCGCTGCGACCGCATGGCCGGACGCGGCGCGCCAGTCGCCGCCCGAAACGCCGAGACTGACCGCGGCAGCGACGGCGGCCGCGGAGGCAATGGCGATCGAGGTGTTATGCGTGGCCCGGCAGGTTTCGGCGACCTTGGCGACCAGCACGTCGAGCGGCTCCGGTAGCATCATGATGCCGACAGGCGCGATGCGCATGGCTGCGCCATTGGTGTCGCCGCCGCGTCCCGCCTCTTCCGCCGGCACGCCCTCATTGATCGCGTCGATGGCGCGCTTGGTCGATGGGCCAAGCAGGTCGTAGCTGCCGCGCGCCTTGACGTCCCGCTCCCAGTCGAGCAGCGCGTTGACCCAGCGCCCGTGGTCGAAGCGCTCGCCGGAACTGACCAGGATGCGGCCGAGCAGCAGCGCCTGCTCGGTGTCGTCGGTGATGGCGCCTTCCGGCAGCCCCTTGGACACTGGATGGTCGGCGGCGGGCGCGACGAAATCTTCGACGTGGCCGTAGAGCTCGGCGATACGGGCGGGCGACAGAAGCTGCGTCGGCATGCCCAGCGCATCGCCCAGCGCGCCGCCGATGAGCGCGCCCATTGCCCGGTCGGTCATATCGGCCGTGCCCATGCTCAAAATTCCAGATGCAGCGCGAAATGCGCCGGGTTGAGCAGGCTGGTGACGAATTCGATGGCGCGCCCGTCTGCGGCGCGTGTCAGCCGCCGCGTCCTGAGGAAAGGCGTGCCCGGCGCGCAGTCGAGGATGGCGGCGTCCGCGGCGCTCAGCATCTCGATGTCGACCCACTCCTCGCCATGGTCTGGAACGAGCCCTGCCCCGCGCAAAGTCTGGTGGAGCGAGCCTTCGCGCAGGCCGCGCAGCGGCACGTCTTCAAGCTCCGGCGATAAAGGCAGACGACTGCGTTCGATCGAGATGGCATGTCCGTCGTCCGCATTGGTTCGCACGCGGTCGACGGCGATGAATGACGGGTTTTCGACACCGAGTCTCGCCGCGAGTTCGGCGTCCTCGATGACCTCGAGCCGCAACGTCCGGGTCTCGGCATTGGCGCCGGCATTGGCCAAAGCGCGCGACCAGCCGATCGCGTCATCGACCGGCATGCCGTCGAAAGTGACGAAGGAGCCGATACCGACCTTGGTGGTGATCAGCCCGCGATTGGATAGTTCCTCCAATCCTTTGCGAACCGTGTTGCGGCTGACGGAGAAGCGCTGAACAAGCTCGTTCTCGCTCTGCAGGCGATCGCCGAAGCCGAGCACGCCGGAGCGGATCTCGCGCTCCAGCACCGTCGCGATCTGCTCGGGCTTGCCCGTGCCGGGGGTGAGCTGCATCGCGCGACGGGCCATATCGATACCTGTTCAATGAACCTGTATAATCCTGTTCAGTATTGGATATGAGCCGGGGAGTCAACGTCGTTGTTACGACCGTCGCCGCTCTCCCTCACTTGCCTGTTGGTATCCGGCGTCACAGAAGGGGCGGGAACTCGCCAAATCAAACGAAGAAGAATTTCTCGACGCGCCGCATTGCCCATGGAAAACTTGTGTTCGCAATGCAAACTGAATCCCCGGAGCCTGGAGATGGTCAAGTTCCTGCCGCTGAAAGAGGCCGTCGCGGAGAACCTGCATGATGGCGACGCTGTCGCCTTCGAGGGCTTCACCCATCTGATCCCGACCGCCGCCGCGCATGAGGCGATCCGCCAGGGTTTTCGCGATCTGACACTGATCCGCATGACGCCCGACCTGATCTACGACCAGATGATCGGCATGGGCATGGCAAGGAAGATCGTCTTCTCCTATCTCGGCAATCCGGGTGTTGGCCTGCTCAGGCGCGTTCGCGACGCCATCGAGAACGGTTTTCCGCGCGCGATCGAGGTTGAAGAGCACAGCCATGCAGGCATGGCCAACGCCTATGAGGCGGGCGCGGCCGGCCTCCCCTGCGCGGTGTTTCGCGGCTATCGCGGCGCAGGCCTGCCTGCGGTCAATCCAAACATCAGGTCCGTCACCTGCCCCTTTACCGGCGAGGTGCTTGCCGCCGTGCCGGCAATCCGGCCCGATGTCACCTTCGTCCATGCGCAGAAGGCGGACCGGAAAGGAAACGTGCTGGTCGAAGGCATCATCGGCATCCAGAAGGAGGCGGTGCTAGCGGCAAAGCGCGCGGTCGTGACGGTCGAGGAAGTGGTCGACGATTTCGACGATCTCCACCCCAACCTCACCGTGCTGCCGGGATGGACGATCGCGGCGATCGCGGTCGTGCCCGGCGGCTCGCATCCCTCCTATGCGCATGGCTATTACGAACGCGACAACGCCGCCTATCTCGAATGGGATGAGATCGCCGCCGACCGCGACCGCTTTCAGGCATGGATGCGGAAGAACGTCCTGGAAAGCACGGCGGAAGATTTTGCCGGCCGCGTCGAGCATCTGAGGAAAGCCGCATGAACGACACGCCAAACCTGGGCTTCACCCCTAACGAGATGATGACGATCGCCGCCAGCCGCGCACTGAAGAACGACGATGTCTGCTTCGTCGGCATCGGCGCGCCGTCGGCCGCCTGCAACGTCGCGCGGCTGACGCATGCGCCCGACATCACGCTGATCTATGAGAGCGGCACCATCGGCACGGCGCCCGACGTGCTGCCGCTGTCGATCGGCGACGGCGAATTGTGCGACACGGCCGTCACCACCGTCGCGGTGCCGGAGATGTTCCGCTACTGGCTGCAGGGCGGCCGCATCTCGATCGGCTTTCTCGGCGCCGCCCAGCTCGACAAGTTCGGCAACATCAACACCACCGTCATCGGCGATTATGCGCACCCGAAGACCCGTCTTCCCGGCGGCGGCGGCGCGCCGGAGATCGCCACCTCGTCGAGAGAGGTCTACATCACCATGGCGCAGTCGAAGCGCGGCATGGTCGAGAAGATCGACTTCTTCACCTCCTTCGGCCATGGCGAGGGCGGCGACCATCGCAAGCGCCTCGGCATCGACACCGCCGGCCCGACGCTTTTGATCACCGATCTCGCCATCTGGAAGCCTGACCCGGTGACCAAGGAATTCACCGTCGTGTCGCTGCATCCCGGCGTCACGCGCGAAGAGGTGCAGGCGACCTGTGGCTGGACGGTCAAGTTCGCGGAGGCCCTTGACGAGACGCCGGCGCCGGCGGAACTCGAGCTGAAGACATTGCGCGACCTGCAGGCCCGCACCAAGGCGGCGCATCAAGGGACCGCCAAAGGGAAAGCCGCATAAATGACTGATGCCTTCATCTGCGATTACATCCGCACGCCGATCGGCCGCTTCGGCGGCGCGCTGTCCTCGGTGCGTGCGGACGATCTCGCTGCCGTACCGCTGAAAGCCTTGGTCGAGCGCAACCCGGGCGTCGACTGGGCGGCCGTCGATGACGTTGTCTATGGCTGCGCCAACCAGGCCGGCGAGGACAACCGCAACGTCGCCCGCATGGCGCTGCTGCTTGCCGGCCTCCCCCAGGACATCCCTGGCTCGACGGTCAATCGTCTGTGCGGCTCGGGCATGGATGCCGTCACCATCGCTGCGCGCGCCATCAGGGCCGGCGAAGCCGAGTTGATGGTCGCCGGCGGCGTCGAATCGATGAGCCGCGCGCCTTTCGTCATGCCGAAGGCCGACAGCGCCTTCTCGCGTAATGCGGAGATCTACGACACCACTATCGGCTGGCGCTTCGTCAACCCGCTGATGAAGAAGCAGTACGGCGTCGATTCCATGCCGGAGACCGGCGAGAACGTCGCCGAGGATTTTTCGATTTCACGCGCCGACCAGGACGCCTTTGCCGTGCGCAGCCAGCACAAGGCCGTCGCCGCGCAAGCCAACGGCCGGCTGTCTAGGGAGATCACGCCGGTGACCATCCCGCAGAAGAAAGGTGACCCTGTCGTCGTGGCGAAGGACGAGCATCCCCGCGCCGGCACGACCATCGAGGCGCTGGCCAAATTGCCGACGCCGTTTCGCCAAGGCGGGACGGTGACGGCGGGCAACGCCTCCGGCGTCAATGACGGCGCGGCCGCCCTCATCGTGGCTTCGGAAGCGGCAGCGAAGAAACATGGCCTGACGCCGATCGCCCGCATCCTCGGCGGCGCAGTCGCAGGCGTCGCGCCGCGCATCATGGGCATCGGTCCGGCGCCTGCCACGAAGAAACTCTGCGCCCGCCTCGGCCTGAGGCCCGAGCAATTCGACGTCGTCGAATTGAACGAAGCCTTCGCCTCGCAAGGCGTCGCCGTGCTGCGTGAGCTCGGCATCGCCGAGGACGCCGCGCACATCAATCCAAATGGCGGGGCGATCGCGCTTGGCCATCCGCTCGGCATGTCCGGCGCGCGCATCACCGGCACGGCAGCGCTGGAGCTTCGCGAGCGCGGCGGCAAGCTTGCTTTGGCCACCATGTGCATCGGCGTTGGCCAGGGGATCGCGATAGCGCTGGAACGGGTGTGACCGCGTCCGCCGATCAGTAAGGCAAGCCGACGTAGTTTTCGGCGAGCGCAGCGGACGCCGCTTTGGAATGCACCAGATATTCGAGCTCGGCTTCCTGGATGCGCTGGCCGAATTCGCCGGTTTCCGGAAAACGGTGCAGGATCGTCGTCATCCACCAGGAAAAGCGCACGGCTTTCCAGACTCGGGCCAGCGCCTTGGCTGAATAGGCATCGAGCATGGCTTCGGATTTGTCGCCATAGAATTCGCGAAGCCCGGCAAAGAGATAGCGCACGTCGCTGGCAGCGAGGTTGAGACCCTTGGCGCCGGTCGGCGGCACGATATGGGCGGCGTCGCCGACCAGGAACAATTTTCCGAAGCGCATCGGCTCGGCGACGAAGGAGCGCAGCGGCGCGATCGACTTCTCGAAGGACGGCCCGATAGTGACGGCAGCCGCGGTTTGCGGCGGCAGGCGCCGGCGCAACTCCTCCCAGAAGCGGTCGTCAGACCAGGCCTCGACATGCTCATCGGCGGGGACCTGCACATAGTAGCGGCTGCGGCGCGGCGAGCGCATCGAGCAGAGTGCAAAGCCCCGCTCGTGATTGGCGTAGATCAACTCATGATCGGCTGGCGGCACCTCGGCCAATACGCCCAGCCAGCCGAACGGATATTGCCGCTCGAAGGTCTTCAGCGCGCCTTCCGGCACCGTACGGCGGCTGACGCCGTGATAGCCGTCGCAGCCGGCGATGAAATCGCAGTCGATACGATGCGTGACGCCGTCCTTGTCGTAGGTGACGAAGGGAGATGCGCTGTCGAAATCATGCAGCGCGACATTCGCCGCCTCGTAGACGGTGACGAGCCCAGCCGCCTCGCGTTTGTCCATCAGATCATGCGTCACCTCGGTTTGGCCGTAGACGGTGACATGCTTGCCGCCGGTCAAGCCCGTGAGGTCGATGCGATGCAGGCGCCCGTCGAAGGCGAGCGAGATGCCGGAATGCGGCAGGCCCTCGGCATGGAGCCTCCCCGCAGCGCCCGCTTCGCCGAGCAGATCGACCGTGCCCTGCTCCAGCACGCCGGCCCGCACCCGGCCAAGCACATGCTCGCGGGTCGACCGCTCGACGATGACCGTCTCGATGCCGATGGTGGCGAGCAATTGGCCGAGCAGCAGGCCGGACGGTCCTGAGCCGATGATGGCCACCTGCGTGCGCATCAGCGGCCAAGGCTCTCGATCTGCCCGACAAGCTCGGCGGCAAGCTTGAGCGCCGCTGCCGTCGCCACCACCATTTGCGGCAGGATCAGCCATTCCAGCGTCCAGGCGGCGCCCGAGCGCTCCTGCTCATGCACCAGCGCCTGGTGCATACCTGCAAGCTGCGTAGCGTTGAAGCGGGCTAGCGCGACCAACGTTTCCGCCTTCACCGGATTCTGCTTGTGCGGCATCGCCGACGAGCCACCGCCGCCGGAAAGCCTGATGTCGGTTCCGGCTTGCGCCATCAGCGCGACGTCCTGACCGAACTTGCCGAGGCTGCCGGTGACGAGCGACAGCCAGCCGGCGAACTCGGCGAGCGCGTCGCGCTGGCCATGCCATTGCGGCGCGTCGCCAAGGCCGAGCCTGGCGGCGAGCGCCCCGCGCACGGCCGGCGCTTTGTCGCCGAGCTTGTCGAGCGTGCCGGCCGCACCGCCGAACTGCACAACAAGCAGCCGGCCGGACTGTTCCTTCAGGCGCTGCTGGTGGCGCTCGAGAGGCGCTCGCCACGAAGCGATCCGGTCCGCTGCTGTGATCGGAATTGCCGGCTGCATGCGCGTCATCCCCATCAGCGCCCTGCCCCCGAACTCCTCTGCGAGCCCGGTGAGCCGCACGATGTTTTCGCCGAGCAGCAGGCCGATATGATCGATCGCCCGGCCGAGGCGCAGCACAAGCGAGGTGTCGACGACATCCTGGCTGGTCGCGCCTAAATGAACGAACTCGCCGTGCGGATCGCCGACCGCCGCCCTGATCTGACGCACCAATTCCGGCACCACGACGCCATCCCTGGCCACACCGGCGCGCAGCTTCGCCGTGTCCGGCCGGAAGGAGGCCAGCGCTTTGACGATCGCCTCGGTATCATGCGGGATAACGCCGCATTCGGCTTCCGCCTCGGCCAGCGCCCGCTCGAAGGTAAGCATCGCGGCGATGTCGGCTTCGACGGAAAAATGCCGCGTGGCCTCCTCGTCGCCGAGCAGGCCGGAAAGCAGCGGATGGTCGAAGGGCGAAACGGTCATGTCGGCCACGGTCAGCTGTCGAAGAAGACCGTCTCCTTTTCGCCCTGCAGATGGACATCGAAGACGTAGGTGTCGCCCCGGCGCTCGGC
The DNA here is from genome assembly GCF_029674625.1 of Mesorhizobium sp. WSM4906. NCBI lineage: Bacteria > Pseudomonadati > Pseudomonadota > Alphaproteobacteria > Hyphomicrobiales > Phyllobacteriaceae > Mesorhizobium > Mesorhizobium sp. WSM4906. The sequence continues at coordinate 3,292,393 of NZ_CP121355.1, read as the reverse complement.
GATCAGCGTCGGCACACGCACGCGGTGCTCGATGCGCCCCAGGATCGGGTCCTCGGCATTGGCCTTTTCCTCGTCCGAGAAATAAAGCCGCGTGTTGAGGCCGATATTGATGCCGCGCGCCACGATCCACAGCGTGATGTGCGGCGCCATAAGCCGCCCGTCGCGGAACGGCACCCGGCCAGGCTTGATCGTCTGGAACAGGCAGGTCCCGGTTTCCATGTCTGTCGGCTGCCGTCCCCATCCAGGGAAATTAGGATCGGCCGCGCCACGCAATTCGGCCGGCGAATTGTAGAGCCCGTTGGCGTCCGCCTGCCAGATCTCGATCAGCGCATCCTTGAGTGGCGTGCCGGTGCCGTCGTGCACGCGGATGCGCAGCTCGATGCGCTCGCCCTTGGTCTGGTCGTTGACCATCGTCGAGCCGAGGTCGCCCGGATAGACGCCGCCGATGCCGCAGAAATTCGGCGTCAGCCCGATATGCACATAGGGTCCGGCGGTCTGCGAAGGGCTCTCCTTCAGCCGGTCGAGCGATTGTGCCATCAATTGCCCTCCGGCCTGTTCTCGAACAGCGTCGAGCGGCGCCCGCGCAGCACGATGTCGAACTTGTAGGCGAGCGCATCCATCGGGATTGTCGACTGCATGTCCAGCGCGGCGATCAGCGCTTCGACGGCAGCCTTGTTGGAAATGCCGCCGACAATCGGGCAGCGCCAGATCAGCGGATCGCCTTCGAAATACATCTGCGTGATCAGCCGCTGCGCGAAGCCGTGGCCGAACACGGAAAAGTGGATATGCGCCGGGCGCCAGTCGTTCGGCCCGTTCGGCCATGGATAGGGTCCGGGCCTGACCGTGCGAAAGGCATAGAAGCCGTCCTCGTCGGTGATGGCTCGGCCGCAGCCGCCGAAATTCGGATCGAGCGGCGCGAGATAGCCGTCCTTCTTGTGGCGGTAGCGGCCGCCGGCATTGGCCTGCCAGAATTCGAGCAGCACGCCGGGCACGCCCTTGCCGCGCTCGTCGAGCACGCGTCCATGGACGATGATGCGCTCGCCGAGGGCGCTCTCGCCGGGCCTGGCGAAATTGTGGATCAGGTCGTTGTCGAGCTCGCCGAGCATGGTATGGCCGAACACCGGGCCGGTGAGTTCCGACAGCGTGTTGTCGAAGGCGATCAGCGCCTTCTGCGGCGAGCGCAGCACCGAGCTCTTGTAGGGAGGCGTGAATGCCGGCGGGTGCCATTGGCGGTCGCGCTGGTAGAAGGCACCGGTTTCCGGCGTCCGGTTGGAGCCAGGTTCAGGCATGGGGGACTCCGTCCATCTGCGCGAACACCTCCTTGGCGATCTTGAAGGCGCGGTTGGCCGCCGGCACGCCGGCATAGACCGCGACATGCAGGAAGATTTCGCGGATATCGTCGCGCGAGGCGCCCGTATTGGTGGTGGCGCGCACATGCATGGCCACCTCGTCGTCATGGCCGAGCGCCGCAAGCAGCGCCAGCGTCACGATCGAACGCTCGCGCTTCGTCAGGCCGGGGCGCGACCACACCGTTCCCCAGGCGGCCTCGGTGATCAGCTGCTGGAACGGCAGATCGAAATCGGTCGTCGCGGCCTCGGCACGGTCGACATGCTGATCGCCGAGCACGGAGCGGCGGACCTCGACCCCAGTCCGGTATCGGTTTTCATTCTTGGAGTCGTTATCCATGGGCGTGCTTTCCCTCAGGCAACGAGGCGACAAAGTCGCGGATCAAACTGACGAGCGCGTCGGGCCGCTCGATGCAAGGAATATGCGCCGCGCCACGGATAACCTCGAAGCGCGCGCCTGGGATCAATTCGGCAAGCGCGCGCACAAGGTCCGGCGGCGTCGAGCCGTCCTGGTCGCCGACGATGCAAAGCGTCGGCACCGCGATGCGGCGCGCGCTGTCGGTGAAATCGGCATCGCGCACCGCCCTGCATGTGCCGATGTAGCCGGGCAGCGCCTGCCTGGTCAGCATGTTGCGGCAGCCGGCAAGCTCGGCGGCGCGATTGGCATGGAAATCCGGCGTGAACCACACTTTCAGCACGCCGTCGGCAATCGCCTCTATACCGTCGCGCTCGACCGTCGCGATGCGACTGTTCCAGCTCTCGGCGGTACCGATCTTGTGCGCCGTGTCGCTCAAGATCAACGCCTCGACGCATTCCGGTCGGCGAGCATAAAGCCCCTGCGCGACCATGCCGCCGACGGACAGGCCGCAGAGCACCACCTTTTCGAAACCGAAGTGATCGACAAGCGCGCTCAGATCGTCGACATGGTCGCCGATCGAACGCGCACCGCTGCCGATGTCCGAAAGCCCGTGGCCGCGCTTGTCGTAAACCAGCATCGGCATTTCGCCTTCAAGACGCGCGACGACGTCGTCCCAGATCCGGAAGTCGGTGCCGAGCGAATTGATGAAGATGATCGGACGCGAAGTACCGGTCGCTTCGATATGGCGGTGGTGCAGCGTGACGCCGCCTATGCTGGCGAATGGCACGGTTTCAATCCTCCGAAGCCCACATTGCACCAGCTATTTGGTTCGGTAAATCGAAACCGTCCAGGATTGCTTTGGCCGCTCCCTATAGGAGCTCTGCTGCCTATCCCAGCGTCAGCCCCGCTTTCTTCGCTTCCTCGCGCAGGAACGGCAGCCCGATCTCGATGACGTCGCGCGGATCTTCCGCCACTGGGCGCCACACGGCCAGCCCGCCGGCGATGTCGACGTCGACATGGTTCATGCTTTCGAGCGTGATCGCGCCCTGATAGCCGATGTCGGCGATCGCCTTCATACAGGCCGCCCAGTTGAGCATGCCGCGCCCCGGCACGCCGCGATTGGCCTCCGAGACATGCACGTAGCCGAGGAAGGGCGCCGCCGCCTCGAAGCCCGCGGCAAAGCTCTCTTCCTCGATATGCATGTGGTAGGTGTCGAGGTGGATGAAGATGTTGTCGGCGCCGATGCGCTCGATGATGCGCGCCGCGTCGATGCCGCGGTTGATCAGATGCGTCTCGTAGCGGTTGCACGGCTCGATGCCGAGCTTCAGGCCGCGCGACTTGGCGGATTTCGCCGCGCGTTCGAGGAAGCGGCACATGCCGTCGATCTCCCTTTGCGTCGGCGCGCGGCCCGTGGTCTTGCCGATCGTGCCGTAGGTGACGCCGCCGAGCGCCTCGGCACCCACCTCGTTGCAGGCCTTGAAGGCCGGCTGCAGGAAGTCGAGCGCCTCCTCGGGCCGCTCGACGACGTCGAGCGCACGCGGCAAGCCAAGCGACGGGATGAGCTGAACGCCATAGTGGTTGGCGAAGCCGCGCGTGCGCTTGGTGTCGATCTCCTCGGGTCTGAGCAGCGGGATCTCCATCAGGCCGATGCCGAGCTCCTTCAGCCTGTCCATCTGCGGCTCGATGCGGGCGAGGTCCCAGAGCGGGGCGATGGCGAAAGTGTGCAGTCCGAATGTGTTCATGTCAGCCTCGTTGCTCATGCGCCGCCGCGGCGGCCGTATCGCCGCCGCCGACGATGCGGCTGACGACTTCGTTCATGTTGGTCCTGGCGGTGACGAGATCGGCATCCGCTCTTCCGTGACGCAGCACCACGATGCGGTCGGTGACCGACAGCACGTCGTTCAGCCGGTGCGAGATCAGGATGACGGCAATGCCTTCCGACTTTAGGCGCCGGATGAGATCGAGCACGCTCTGCACCTCGCGCACGGCGAGCGCCGCCGTCGGCTCGTCCATGATGACGAGCTTCGGATTGAAGGTGAGCGCCCGCGCGATCGCCACCGTCTGCTGCTGGCCGCCGGAGAAGGAGCCGACGGAGCGGCTGATCGATGGCAGATGCGCGCCGAGCCGCTCGATCATGCGCGCCGCCTGGCGATCCATCTCAGCCTTGTCGACGAAACCCGGGAACAGACCGAGCAGCCTTTTCGTCGGCTCGCGGCCGAGGAAGATGTTCGAGGCAACGTCCTGTTGTTTGGCAAGCGACAGGTCCTGGTAGATCATCTCGATGCCGAGCCGGCGGCGCTGGCCGGGGTCGAGGGCGAGTATGTCCTTGCCGTCGAATTCGATCGAGCCGGTATCGGCGCGGTAGATGCCGGTTATGGTCTTCATCAGCGTCGACTTGCCGGCCCCGTTGTCGCCGACCAGCCCGACCACCTCGCCGGCAGCGACCGACAGGTCGACGCCGTGCAGCACGTCGACCGCGCCGAAGCTCTTGCGGATGTTGTGGAGCGAAAGCAGGGTCATACGCGCGACTCTTTCCGCACCTGGTACTGGTCGATGAAGACCGCGAGGATCAGCACCGCGCCGATCGCCATCTGCTGGTAATAGGACTGCACCGCAAGCAGCGTCAGCCCGTTCTGCAGCACGCCCATGATCAGCGCGCCGATCATCGTGCCGAGGATCGAGGCGCGGCCGCCGAACAGATTGGTGCCGCCGATGATCGCCGCCGTGATGGCGGTGAGCTCATAGTTGATGCCGGCGGTCGGATCGCCGGCATTGACGCGGGCGGTGAAGAGCAGACCGGCAAGACCGGCGAGCGCGCCGGAGAGCGTGTAGATGATGCGGCGATGCTGCTCGACGCGGATGCCGGCGGCGCGGGCGGCACCCTCGCTGTCGCCGAGCGCCAGCGTGTGGCGGCCGAAGCGCGTATAGGCGAGCACCGCATGCGCCACGATCGCGGTAAGCACGAAGATGATGACCGGCATCGGAATGCCGAGGGGCCTCCCTTGCCCGATATAGACGATTTCTGGCGGCAGGCCGTAGATCGCCCTGCCCTGCGAAATGACGAGCGCCAGCCCGCGCGCGAGACCCAGCATGCCGAGCGTCACGATGAAGGCCGGCACGAAGGCGCGGGTGACCAGTTGTCCGTTGATGTAGCCGGCGATGGCGCCGGCAAGGATGCAGGCGATCACCGCGAACACCGATGGCCAGCCGAGATTGACGGCGACGAAGGCGCCCGCCACGCCGGCAAGGCCCATGACCGAGCCGAGCGAAAGGTCGAGCCCGCCCGAGCCGATGACGAAGGTGGCTGCGATCGCCAGCACGCCGATCGTCGAGGTCGCGAGCAGGATGTTGAGGAAATTGCTGAGCGACAGGAAGAAGGGCGACAGCAGCGCCATCGCCGCGCTCAGCAAGACAAGCACCAGCAGCGACTCCAGCCTGATATGGAGCCGCTCGACGGATGCGCGCTGCACCCGAGCCCAGAACCCGGGCTGTTCAGAAGCCATGTCTTTGCACCTTTAAGAGCGGGCACTAGGCAGTAGGGCTTAGGCAGTAGTGAAAATATGGAAGCGATCCGAGCGATCGAACCGCTCGGATCGCCTACTGCCTACTGCCTATTTCCTCACTTCACATATTGCAGCATCGGCTCCTTGCCGGCGTCGAGCACGTCCTTGGTCAGCACCAGGGTGGGCACGGCGATGCTTTCCTCGACCTTCTCGCCGGCGAGCGCCTTCTTGACGTTCTCTACCGCCTGCTTGCCGACCAGATAGGGCAGCTGCGCGACGGAAGCGTTGAGGCGGCCTTCCTTGATCGACTTCACAGCATCGACATTGCCGTCGACGCCGATCATCGTCACCTGCTGGCCCTTGCCGGCCGCATAGACCGATTCCACCGCGCCCAGCGCCATGCCGTCATTGGCGCAGAAGATGGCGACGAGATCAGGATGCGCGGTCAGCGTGTCGGTGGCGATCGAGGCCGCCTTGCCGCGATCCCAGTCGCCCGGCAATGAAGCGACGATCTGCAGCCCCGGCGCAAGTTCCTTCAGCTTGTCGGCAAAGCCCTTGGCGCGCTTCTCGCCGGTGATGTTGCCGGAGAGGCCCTCGATCACCAGCACCGGCCCCTTGGCGTCCTTGCCGAGCTTGGAGACGAGATATTCCGCCCCTTGCGCGCCGGCAGCGACGTTGTCGGAACCGATGTGGAAGGTAACCTTGACGCCTTCCTTGTCGAGCACCGCCTGGTCGAGGTTGTTGTCGAGGTCGACGATCTTGATGCCGGCGTCCTGCGCCGACTTCAGGCAGGGCAAGAGGTTGGTCGAGTTGATGGCGGCGGTGATCATCGCCACCGGCTTGCGCTCGAGCATCGTGTTGCAGAGGTTGAGCTGCGGCTCGGCCGCCTGGTCGCTTTCGGCCGCCTGCTGGAAGTATTTCACGCCGGCTTCCTTGGCGCCGTCGGCGACGCCCTGGGCCATCGCACCCCAGAACGGATTGGCCAAGGTCTTCATCAACACGCCGTATTCGCCGTCCTCCGCCTTGGCGGCGCCAATAGCCGAAACGGCAAGAACCACGCCCAAGGCAATGGTAAATCGATTTATCTTTGGGAAAAGCGATGTCATTCCATCCTCCGTTTGTTGTTTGCGCCGGATGCCTCGGCCAGGGCCGGCGCCTTTCTTCCGCTGTCGACAATGGGGGCTATTGTCGGTCTCCTCCCCCGGAATGCGGGACGCTGCCTGGCGAGCCAACGGATTCCCGCATCAACACCTTGCAGGGTTCGAGCCGCGCCCTTGGCGGCCCCCCCTCGCCTTCGATCCTGCGAAACAAAACCTCCATCGCGTTGCCGGCGATCTCGCGCACCGGCTGCACCACCGCGGCGATCGCCGGCCAGGTCACCTGCATCCATTCGGCATCGTCGAAGCCGACCAGCGAGATGTCGTTCGGGCAATGCCAGCCGCGCCGCCGGAATTCCGACAGCGCTACCAGCGTGCCCTTGAGGAAGAGGGAATAGACCGCCGTCGGCCGGTCGTCGCCGGCTTCGCGCTTGCTGAAATAGTCGCGCAGCAGCGTCCGCAGCGGTTCGACGTCGCTTTCGCAGAGCACGACGTCGATACGAATGTCGGGCGCAAGCTCGAGTGCGGTGTTGCGAAACCCTTCGAGGCGAGCGCGCACCGTCGCCGCCTGCTGGCCGAGGCCGACGACGAGGATGTGGCGATGGCCCTGGCCGACAAGCGCGCGCGCCACTTCGGCACTTGCCGCCGCGCTGTCCGCTGAAACCGTATCGAAGGCATCGTCGGCAAGCACGCGGTCGATCAGCACGCCGGTCATGCCGTTGGCCTTCATGAAGGCGGCCGCCGGCCCATGCTCGTTGCGCACCGGCGCCAGCACGACGCCTGCGACCCGCCAGTCGTGCATGCGGGCAAGGATCTCCTTCTCGCGCTGTTCCGATTCACGGCTGGAGGCGGCGACGAGCGTATAGCCGCGCTGTTCGGCAAGGCCTTCGAGTTCGCTCACCATCTGGCCGAAGAACTCGCTTTCGAACTCCGGCATGATGGCGCCGATGATGCGGCGCTTGGCCCTGCGCATGTCGGAAGCGAGCGGATCGACGCGGTAGCCCAGAAGCTCGACGGCATCGAGGACGCGCTGTGCGTTTTCCGGCTTCACCGTGGTGACGCCGGACAGCACCTTGGAGACGGTCGCCGCGGACACGCCGGCGTGGCTTGCCACGTCGTGGATCGACGGGCGCCGCTGCTGGGCTTCCTGTTGCGCCATTAGCCTCCTCCTGAGGACAGGCAATCGCCTGTCCTCTGACTAATATAACCGATAAATCGATTTTTCGCTGTTGTAAATCGTTTCATCCGGAGTAAAAAACGCAGATGTGATTGACGCGATCCAATCGCGCCGGGAGGAAAAATCATGTCCGCCAAAGCCTTGCCGCTGGTGATCAGCGCGCCCGAACCGCGCACGCTCGATCTGATCTTCACGCCGCCGCAGCTGGCGCTGTTTCGCAGGAAATATCGCATCGTCGAGACAACGCCCGAAGGCGTGGCGAAGTTGCCAGCCGATGTGCTTGCCCAAGCGCGCTACATCGTCGGCCAGCCGCCGATCGCGCCCGAAACGCTGGAGAAATTGAAGGCGCTGCGCTGCATCTTCAATGTCGAGACCAACCTCATCAACAACATGCCCTATGAGACGCTGTTTGCCCGCGGCATCCACGTCGTCACCACCGGACTGGTCTTCGCCGAGCCGGTCGCCGAGCTGGGCCTTGCCATGGCGCTCAACCTAGCGCGCGGCATCGTCGATGCCGATCTCGCCTTCCGGCAGGGCAAGGAGCTTTGGGGCGGCGACGGCAACCAGACCGCGCGTCTCCTCTCCGGTGCCGATGTCGGCATCATCGGCTTCGGCGATCTCGGCCGCGCGCTCAACCGGCTGCTCTCTGGCTTCCGCACCCGCACCAGGGTCTATGATCCGTGGCTGCCGCCTTCCGTGCTGGTCGAGCATGGCGTCGAGCCCTCTTCTCTCGACAAGGTGCTGTCGGAAAGCGACTTCGTCTTCGTCGTCGCGTCGGTGACCAGCGAGAACCAGGGTTTTCTCGGCGCCGACGCTTTCGCGAAAATGCGCAAAGGGGCCGCCTTTATCCTGCTCAGCCGCGCCGGCGTCGTCGATTTCGCGGCCTTGATGGAGGCCGTGCGAAGCGGCCACATCGTTGCCGCCAGCGATGTCTTCCCGGAAGAGCCGCTGGCGAAAAAGCATCCGGTGCGCGCGCTGCCCGGCTTCCTGCGTTCGGCCCACCGCGCCGGCGCGCTCGACGTCGCCTTCAAGCGCATGGGCGACATGGTGCTGGAGGACATGGACCTTGTCGACCGCGGCCTGCCGCCGATGCGCTCCAAGCGCGCCGAGCGCGAGACCGTCTCGCGGATGCGCTCCAAACCGGTCGATAGGAACTGATCCGCGCCTTGTCGGCCAGGCAGCGGAATTTCCCACTAATGATTGCATCCTGAAGCAGAACAACCAAACTTAACGGCGGGTGATGAGAAGTTTCTCGCTTGTAAGCTTGCTCAGAAAAACCTTTTCTGCGTTGCATGAAGTAGAGGAACTTTGATCCAAATCTTCCGTTGATGACATGATCGTTTCTCGAACGATCCGGAGAAACAGGAGGTCTATGTCATGAACGTCAAGATGATCTGCTTCGGCGCGATGGCGCTTTCGATGGTTGCCGGCTCCGCACTCGCCGCCGGACAGACTGGTACTTCGGCGCTCGACGATCCGGCCAAGATGCAGCCTTTCTATACCGACTCCAGCATGAAGACGATGGTCAGCAAGGACGCCTTCGTGAAGGCGTGGAAGGCACTGTCGCCGGAGGATCAAACGGCGATGATGACCGCATGTGCCGACGAGGCCAAGAACGCCAACGCGGCCAACACCCATCCGGAGTTCTGCAGCAGCGTCAAGGAGAACGGCGGCAGCAAGTAGGCAGTCAGTGTAGGCGAATATGCTACGGCCCCGTTCGCGGGGCCGTTTTTCCAGGAAAAGTGTGCAGCGGTTGTCCGTCCGGAATTGCATCAAAACAAAGAGAGCGGCTCGCCGTTTCCGTGAAACGATGAGACGCTTAGGCAACGAGATCGCCGCGGCTCGCCTGTTCGGCGCCGCCGCCGAAATTGGCTTCAAGCCAGGCGATCGCGCTGGCGACGTCGGCAATGGCGAAACGTGCCGCGGTCTCGCCCTGCGGCTTCACGCGGATCGAGATCCCGCCCGCGGCATTGACGGTCTCAAAGCCGTTTTCGTCGGACGTGTCGTCGCCAAGGAACACCGGGCGTCTGCCGCTGAACGGATCGAGCTGCATGAAGCGCCGGATCGCGGCGCCTTTGGCGGCTTCGAGCGGCATCAGTTCGACCCCCGCGTTACCCGCGATGACCCTGTACCCTTCCGGCAGGCGGGCAAGTGCCGCCTCGACCAGTTCCGTCGCGCGCGCCAGAAGATGCGGGGCCGCCCTTGTGTGAATGGCGAGCACCGGGCCCTTGCGCTCGACATAGACGGACTTGCTTGCCAGCTCCAGCTCGATCTCGTCGGCAAGTGCTGCCATGTCCGCCGGCTCGTCGGCGGCCTCGATTTGACCGTCCGGCGTCAGCCTGTGCTCCAGCCCATAGAGGCCGGCGATCCGCAGCTTCAAGGGATCGAACAGTCCGTCGACGGCCGCGATCGAACGGCCGGTGATGAAGGCGAGCGCGCCGTCCAGACGCCGTTCGATCGTCTCCAGGAGGAGCCGCAGGCCGTCGCTGACCGACACGCTGTCCGGATGGGCGGCATGCTCCAGCAAGGTGCCGTCAATGTCGAGGAAGAGCGCCCACCGGCCGTCGGAAAGGCGCGGCGTCAAATCTGTCTGGATATTCATCGGAATCCGACTGCCTGCTTGCGTTCGAACATGGAGACGACATTGTCGCCGTTCACCGACCGGTCGGATAATGCGGTGACCCGGTCGAGCTCGTCGCGCTTCCTCAGCCGCGCCGCGTCGAGCAGCATGCTGCCGGCCCAGCGATAGACATTGTTGTCGCGGACGATTTCGCGCATGCGCCGCATGCGCCCACGCTGCTCCTCCGGCCCCATGGTCAGCGCCTGCAGCATGACCTCGCTCATCATCGCCGCGTCGTAGGGGTTGACGATCAGCGCCTCCAGCAGCTCGCGCGATGCGCCGGCGAAGGTGCTGAGCAGAAGCACGCCCTGCTCGTCGTCTCGTGCGGCGACGAACTCCTTGGCGACGAGATTCATGCCGTCATGCAGGCTGGTGACCAGACAGATGTCGGCCGCCCGGTAGATTTCGTAGACGTCCTTCTGGGAGTGATGCGCGGCCACCAGGACCACAGGACGGTAATTCTCGCTGCCGTAGCGCTCGTTGAGCTCCTCGGCTAAGCGCTGGCATTCCTCATGCAGCTGCTTGTAGGCAGGCAGCGAGCCTCGGCTGGGCGCGGCGATCTGCAGGAACACCACCTGGCCGATCGTCTCGGGGTGGCGAATGAACAGCTCCTCCAGCGCGTGGAAGCGGTCGAGGATGCCCTTGGTGTAGTCGAGCCGCTCGACGCCGACGCAGAGCTTGGCATCGGCCGGAATGCCGAACCGCTCGCGGATGTGCTGCCGGGATTCTTCGACCGAAGGCAGGGCCCTCAACAACTCGACGGGCCATTCGATCGAGATCGGATAGGCATGCACCAAGGTCGTCTGGCCGCCATAGGACACGGCGGCATCCGCGCGCTCGATCCGGCTCTCCATGAAGCGGTCGACGCTTTCGGTGAAGTTGTTGGCATGGAATTGCGTGTGGAAGCCTATGATGGAGCTGCCGAGCAGGCCGTCGAGGATGCGCTCGCGCCACGGGCAGATGCTGAACACCTCGGAGTTCGGCCATGGGATGTGCCAGAAGGTGATGACGATCGCCTCTGGCAGCCGCTCGCGGATCATGCGCGGCAAAAGCGCAAAGTGATAGTCCTGCACCAGCACGATCGGCCGGTTGTTGCGCGCCTCGGCGACCACGGTATCGGCGAATTTGCGGTTGACGGCTTCGTAGGCTTCCCAGTCGGAATCGCGAAAGATCGGGCGGGTGAAGGCGATATGGCAGAGCGGCCACAGGCCCTCATTGGCAAAGCCCAGATAGTAACCCTGATATTGCTCGTCCGTCAGCCAGACCCGGCGCAGCGTGTAGGAGGGACTGCCAGGGGGCACCTGCACACGGTCGTCCCCGTCCACCACCAGGTGGTCGGCGCTGCCGCCGCCATAGGCGATCCACGTGCCCGCGCAGGCGCGGGTGATCGGCTCGAGTGCCGAAACCAGTCCGCTTGCGGGCACGACGAGTTCGACATCGCCATTCTTGTCCTCGTTGTGGATGTAGGGCTCGCGATTGGAAACGACGATGACCTGTGCGTCCGGCAGATCCTCGGTGAGGATCTTGCGCAACGTCTCCGGCGACCAGGTGACGAGGGCGGCATCGACCGACTGTCCGTTCTTCTCGAATTCGCGCAGCACCTTGCGCGCGGTTTCCGAGGCGACGTCCTCACCCAAGGCGAACGTGTTCACGTCCTTCGGATGCCGGCGGCGGTGCCGGAATATTGAAATGAAGATCGCCAGAGCGGAAAGTGTCAGACTTGCTAGAATAAGGACCCACCAAAGGTCGACGCCATATTGTATCATTGAATGCCAGGTTGCCTCCGGCTGTCCGCTATTTTGTTTTTCGTTCTTGCCGGCTGCGGAGCGGTAGACCGGTACGAATTTGCAAACGCGTAAACCGGTCGTCGGTTCCGACATTTTTCGATTATCCGACGCGTACTTGCAGAATTCCGCTTACGTGCGCACAATAAGCGGCACCAGGCCCTCATGCCGATCAGCGAGGAAGGCAACGACGCGGTCGCCGACACGCTGGAAGGTGAGGTCGACAGATCTGTCGCCAACCGATAGATGCCGAAGCGTGAGTGTGTCGATGCCAGCCGGCAGCCTTGGGCGCGTAATGTGCAATTCACCTTCCCAGCCATCGATCTCCAGGCCGAGGCAGGCCTGCATCAACATGAAGGTTGAGCCTGCCGACCAGGCCTGCGGCAGGCAGGCGACCGGATAGGCGATCGGCGCCTCGCCCGGCGCTCGGGTGAAGCCGCAGAACAGCTCCGGCAGGCGCATGTTGAAATGCACGGCCGACTCGAAGGTGCCGCTCATCAGTCGCACCACGCTCTCGCGCTCGCCATAGCGCGCCAGGCCGACGCCGCAGAGCGCCGTGTCGTGCGGCCAGATCGAGCCGTTGTGGTAGGACATCGGGTTGAAGAAGATCGCGTCGTCGGCGAGCGTCCTCACTCCCCAACCGGAATGGAAGGAGGCCGACAGCAACTGGTCGGCGACCATCTTGGCTCGCTCCGGCTGCGACAGCCCGACATAGAGCAGATGCCCGGCGTTCGACGTTCGCACCTTGCAGGGCTCGCCCTCACCGTCGATGGCAAGGGCGTAGAAGTTGAGATCGTCCATCCAGAAGTCGCGCTCGACGGCCAGCCGCATTTCCTCGGCGAGGTTTTCCCAGTGCTCGGCATCGGCGAATTCGCCGCGGCGGCGCGCGAGCGCGGCAAGGCCGCGGTAAGCGGCAAAGACATAGCCTTGCACCTCGACCAGCGCGATCGGTCCTTTAGGCATGCGGCCATCGGCATGGAAGACGGAGTCGATGCTGTCCTTCCAGCCCTGGTTGGCGAGCCCGGACTCGGCCCCACGCTGGTAAGTGACGAAACCTGTCGCCCGGCTTGCCTCTTCCGTCCATTCGGCGGCCGCCTTGAGCGATGGCCAGAGGGTATCGATGAAAGCCATGTCGCCGGTGCGGTCGGCATAGGCGCAGGCGAGATGAATGTAGAGCGGGGTCGTGTCGACGCCGCCATAGTAGCGGCCGAAAGGAAGCTCGCGCAGCGCCGCCATCTCACCCTTACGGGTCTCGTGCATGATCTTGCCCGGCTGGGAATCGATGAAGGGCGACGTCTCCGTCGCCTGATGCTCGGCCAGAAACGCCAGCACGCCGCGCGCGAGACCGGGATTGAGCCACAGCATCTGCAGTCCCGAGATCACGCCGTCGCGGCCGAAGGCCGTCGAGAACCACGGGATGCCGGCATAGGGATAAGGCCCGGTCGAGAGCTCGGTGGTGAGCAGCGCGACATCGGCGCGTGCGCGCTCGACCCAGTCGTTGAACACGCGACCGGAACTGTGCACCGTGGCGCCGTGCCGGCGCTTGGCGCGCATGCCGAATCGGGCGCGGGCCGCGGCGGCGCGGAAGCGGTCGCGCCCGGGTATGTCGGCGACCTCCGGACCGACTTCGACATAAAGCACTTTGCTGCTGCGCTTGGTGACCGCGATCAGGAAATCGGCGCGATTGTCGCCCAACCGGTCAGGGGCTTGCGAGAAGGAAATCACCGACAGGCGCGGCAACCCGTCGAGACCGTCATAGCCGAGCAGCACCGACGCCTTGTCGGTCTTGGCGACATGGACCGTTCCGCGCTTCGGCCGCGTCGAGCCGCGCACCTCGAACATGTCCCGGAAGTCGGCGGCGAAATGCAACGAGACGGCAATGGTCGAGTGCTCGCGGCTGTAGTTGGAAAGCGTGATGCGATCGAACAGCCGATCCTGCCAGATCAGCCTGACGCGCTCGATATGAATCGCGCCTTGCGGAATGTCGCGGCCGGCGGCGCTCTGGATCGGCAGGTTGGTCAGGTTGCTGGTGAACAGCACATTGTCCTGACTGAGCGAGGCGCCAAGCAGCGACATCGGTCTGCCGCCGACCGTCAGGCGGAATTCGGAGAGGACGCGCGTATCGTCGCGAAAGAAACCGTCGCCGGCGCCCCTGATGTCGCCATAGGCGTCCGTGACGGCAAAACAGTCGCCCTGTTTGAGCGCGAACAGCCGATGCGGCTCCCGCGGTGCCGTCTCGTCGAGTGAGGCAAGGGCCACCGCGGGATCGAGCTTTCGCTCGTCGAGTTGCGTCATTCGTCACCTCTTCGTTTTGTCCCGCCCCCGAAGACAATGCCGATCAGGAGGCTCTCGCCTCCCGGATGCCGATCAGGCGCATATAGGCGGCGAGATAGTCGCGTGCCATCCTGGTGGCTGAAAACCGCTTTTCGAAGGCCGCCCTCACCCGCCGTCGATCAAGTTCGAGAAGGGTGGGGATCTCGGCGACGGCCTCATCGGCGGTGTCCACGACGAAGCCGGTCACGCCCTGGTCGATGATCTCCGGCAGGGCGCCGCAGTTCCAGGCGATCACCGGCGTGCCGCAAGCCATGGCCTCGACCGGAGCCAGGCCGAACGGCTCCGGCCAGTCGATGGGGAACAGAAGGCCCGCGGCGTTGCCGAGAAAGCCGGCCTTCTCGTCTTCCGCGATCTCGCCGACATAATCGACGCGGTCGCCGTCGATGAGCGCCTCGATCTCGTCGTGAAAATAGGCGCGGTCGTCATCGCCGATCTTGGCGGCCAGCTTCAGCCTCAATCCGGACCGGCGCGCGATCTCGATCGCTCGGTCCGGCCGTTTGTCACGCGAAAGGCGCCCGAGGAAGGCTAGATACGGCTCTTCGGGTGACGGGTCATACGTGGGCTGATAGGCATCGACCGGGATCCCGTGATGGATCGTCGCCAGCCAGTTGGCGTCGGGCAATCCCCGCTTCTGGCTGTGCGAGATGGAGATCATCGGAAAGCGCGGGAAGCGCTTGTAGGCCGGCGCCAGGTCGACATAGTCGAGCCTGCCATGCGGCGTCGTCACCGTTCGACCCGACATGTGCTCGAAGAACGGAAAATGCGCGAAATGGCTGAGATGGAAATGGATGACGTCGAATTCGTCGGCCCGCTCGCGCACGTCGGCAAGCATCGCCAGATGCGCAGCGATTTCCGATTTCTTCGGCCGCGGGTCGAGGCGGATCGCCTGGTCGCGGCCCGGCACCAGCCGCGCCGAGGTCTCGCTGTCGCCGCTCGCGAACAGCGTCACGTCGTGTCCCAGTTCCACCAGCGCTTCGGTGAGATAATAGACGATGCGCTCCGTGCCGCCATAAAATCTCGGGGGGACGGATTCATAGAGCGGCGCGACATGGGCAATGCGCATGGATTCCCTCAAACTGTTGACGGGAACCAAAATGCGTCAGCCGCGAGATCGTTCCTCCCAATCGGCCGCATGTGGCGGAGTATATGGCGCCGGGCGCTCGCGAGAGCGCGGCTATACGGCGAATGGCCGGCCGACGGCTGGCCCCCACTTTGGTCGCCGGCGCCTAGCCGATCTTTTCGGGCGCGTGCAGTCCCTTGCGTTGGAAATACTTGGCTTTTCTGCCTTGAGCTTCTTCTCCATTTTCCATGAATGTTAGCTGTTTCACAGTCAGCACGCGGCCAGAAGCATAAATTGCCGGGCCTATTGATTCCATTTGTAAATACTTCTGCCCATTCCACCGCGCGACATCGGACCCCTTCGATCGCGCAGGCCGGAAGCGCAATCGGGGGCGATGCGGATGCGGGTCTACGAGGCGATCGTCAAAGGGCTGGAGGGGATCGGCGTCGGCGCCGCATTCGGCGGCGCGGGCGAAAATGCCGCCGGGCTGATGCTGGCGCTGAAACACTCCAAGTCGATCCGGCCGGTGATCACGCGGCATGAGCAGGCTGCATCCTTCATCGCCTGCGGCTATGCCATGTTATCGGGCCGCCTCGGCGTCTGCTTCGCCACGGCCGGCCCCGGCGCCTTCAACCTGTTCTCCGGACTTGCGGTCGCGATGTCGGATTCCTACCCTGTGCTTGCCATCTCCGGTTACGCCTCGCGCACATGGACCGGCAAAGGCGCACTGAACGAGACGTCGGGCGTGAGCCGCACGCCGAACTCGCAGGCGATGTTTGCCGCGACGACGAAGAAATCCTTCCTGCTCACCGATGCCTCGAAAACTTGCGATGTGCTGGAAGAAGCCGTCAACATCGCCTTCGAGGGCAGGCCAGGCCCCGTCCATATCCATGTGCCGGAAGACCTCACCGATCACGGCGTTTCGGTCGACAATTTCCGTCCGATCGATCTTCGGGTGAAGCCTGTCCTGCCCGACCCGGCTCGGGTGCAGGACGTGGCCGAAACGCTGGTGGAGGCGCTGGAGAAGGGCAAGAAGCTCCTGGCGCTGATCGGCTTCGGCGCGGTGAAGAGCGGCGCCGGCCACGAGCTGAAGCAACTCGTCGAACGCTATCAGATCCCCTTCGCGACCACGCTGGACGGCAAGGGCATCATAGCCGAGCGGCACCCTCTGTGCGCCGGTGTCTTCTGCGACAGCGGCCACAGCGCCGCCTGGAAGGCTTTCCTCGAGGCGGATGTCGTCCTTGCCGTCGGCAATTCCTTCGCCCAGCACGCCACCTTCGGCTTCCGCGACGACCTGTTCGCCGGCCGCAAGCTCATCCACATCAACATCGACATCGGCGAGATCGACAAGGTCTACAAGGCCGACGGCGCCATCATCGGCGACGCCAGGCTGGCCGTCGGCGCTCTGCTCGACAAGATGTCGGGCTTGCTCGAGCCGAGCCCGCCGGCAGACCGCGAGGCGACCGACTACAGCGACGAGCACATCCTCCATCTCACCGGCAAGATCCATCCCGGCCAGATGGCGCAGTCGCTGTCGAAACGGCTGCCTGACAATGCCATCGTTCTCGCCGATGCCGGCGCGCACCTCGCCTGGCTCGGCTACTATCTGCAGATCGCGCCGGGCCAGAATTTCCGCAAGCCCGGCGGTTTCGGCCCGATGGCGGGCAACGTCAACGGCGCGCTAGGCGTCAAGCTAGCCCATCCCGAGCGGACGGTGATCGTCGGCTGCGGCGACGGCTGCTATTTGCTCTCGGGCTTCGAGCTGCTCACCGCCGTCCAATACGACATCCCGGTGATCTGGATCGTCTTCAACAACGCCGAGTTCCAGCTGATCAAGCTCTACCAGCTGCAATCCTACCAGGAATACGGCCTGGTCGATTTCGGCAATCCCGACTACGTCGCCTACGCCCAGGCCTGCGGCGCGAAGGGTTATCGCGTCGAGACTCTGGAAGAATTCGAAGCCGCGCTCGAGGACGCGCTGGCGCTCGGCAAGCCCGCGATCATCGACGCCCACATCACGCGCCTGGCGCTGCCGCACTACAGCGCCTCGCCCGAGGGTGTGGTCGCCGGCGTCGCCGAAATGATCGCGGAGCGCATCCGCCCGGATTAGGCAATTCTAGGAAAACTGCACAGCGGTTTTCCGTGAAAACAAAGAGTTGGTGCGGTTCGGCAAGCCTGACAAACGCTGAACCGCTTCGAGCCAGGGAGGCAGCGTTGTTGACGCAACCAGGCAGGCAAGCAACGACGATTTGGCGCGAAATACCGCAAGGCTCGGCGGAGGATGAGCGCCTGCTGTTCGAGCGGCTGGCGCAGGACATGATGCATGTCCAGCTGAAGACCAGGCGGCGCTCCAAGACGGCGGGCATCCGGCGCGCTTTCCATGCCAAGCCGATCTTCGCCTCGATCGACGCGACGCTGCGCTTCAATGACGATCTTCCCGCCGACTTCCGCGCCGGCTTCGCCCAGCCGGGAAAATCCTATCCGGCGATCGTGCGCTTCTCCAACGCGAACGCCTCGGGCCAGCCCGACTACAAGCCCGACCTGCGCGGCGTGGCGCTGCGCGTCAAGGTTTCGGACAAGGAGCAGCACGACCTTTTGGCCACCAATTTCCCGGTTTCGCATGCTCGCGATGCCCGGCAATTCGTCGCCTTCGCCAAGGCGACCGCGGGCGGCGCGATCGGCAAGCTGATCGGCCTTGTCGGCCTCGCCTTCCGCTTCAGTCCGGCTGAAGTGATCCGCATGCTGAGGAACGTCTCCAAGGGGCGCAACCGCAAAGTGCGCAGCGTCGCGCTGGAGACCTTCTGGAGCCGCGGCGCCATCCGCTGGGGCGAAACGCTCGCCGTGCGCTATCTGCTGCGGCCCGTGCCGAGCGCGGCACCCGCGCCAGAGGCGTCCACAACGGATGCGAGTTATCTGTCGAACGAATTCGCCACGCGGCTCGCGGCGGGCGACGTCCGTTTCGAGCTGTGTGTCCAGCCCTACATCGACGAGCGCTCGACGCCGATCGAGGATACCGCTGTCGAGTGGACCGAAACCGTCTCGCCGCCCGTGAAGGTGGCGGAGCTTACCATCACCCAGCCGTCGGTCGGCACCGCCGAGGCCTTCACCAACACGAGGGTGATCGACGAGCTCGCCTTCAACCCGTGGAACACGACCGACGAGTTCCGTCCGCTCGGCAATCTCAACCGGGCGCGCAAGGTGGTGTATGACGCGAGTGCCGCGCATCGGCTCGCCTATCGCTGGCGCACCGAAGCGCCGCTGCGCAACCGCGTGCTCGGCGCCATTGCGCGCCGGTCCTTCGTTGCCATCAATCGCTTCGTCGAATGGCACAAGCTGCCGTTGCGCCTCAGCCTGCTCAACCTCGACGCCTTCCGCTACGTGCTGAGGCAGAAGAACCTCATCGACACGGAAGCGGTCGAGGCGCCGCCCGAGGCGCGGCCGGAGCCGCAACCGCCGATCGCCGAGCAAGTGCGGCAGACGCGCTCCTATGACGGCACCTACAACGACCTGTCGGTGCCGAAGATGGGCGCGGTCGGCGCCACCTTCGGCCGCAACCTGAAACCGGCTTACGCGCCCGACCTGTTCGACACGCCGAATCCGGTCGTCGTCGCGGAAAAACTGTTGCATCGCGAGACGTTCATTCCGGCGCGCTCGCTCAACATCCTTGCCGCCGCCTGGATCCAGTTCCAGGTGCATGACTGGGTGAACCATGCCCGCAATCCGCTCGGCACCAACGATATTACCGTGCCGCTGCCTCCCGGCATGAAGTGGACGAACGCCGTCGGCGGCAAACCGGAGGAGGTCATGCGCATTGCCGGCAACCAGCAACTGGACCGCGGCCCCGGCTGGCCGCCGATCTATTTCGGCAATGCCGCCTCGCACTGGTGGGACGGATCGGAGGTCTATGGTCCGAACAGCACCAAGGCGATGATGCTGCGCGAAGGCGCCAAGATCAGGCTGGTCGACAACCACCTGCCGGTCGACATCAAAGGCTTCGAGGTGACCGGCTTCAACGAGAGCTGGTGGCTCGGCCTCAGCGCCATGCACACGCTGTTCGCGCGCGAGCACAATCTGCTCTGCGACGAATTGCGCTCGCGCTGCAAGAACTGGGACGACGAGCGCATCTACCAGACGGCCCGGCTCATCGTCTCGGCGCTCATCGCCAAGATCCATACGGTGGAGTGGACGCCGGCAATCCTCGCCACGCGGGCGATCGAGGTCGGCCTCTCGAGCAACTGGAACGGCCCGCCGGCCAACGACTGGGTGACCAAATTCGGTCTGTGGCTGCTCGACGAGCATGCGTCGACCGGTATCCCGAAGACGATGCCGGACCACCACACCGCGCCCTATTCGCTGACCGAGGATTTCACCACCGTCTACCGCATGCATCCGCTGTTGCCGGACGACTATTGCTTCTACCACCACCGGTCAGGCGAGAAGATCGCCGAGAAGGGCTTCCTCGACATACAGGGCGCCAATGCCGACGACATCATGCGCTCCTTCGGCTTGCGCAACACGCTCTATTCCTTCGGCGTCGCGCATCCCGGCGCGATCGCCTTGCACAACTTCCCAAGGTCGCTGCTGAAGCTCGAGCGCGACAACGAGATCATCGACCTCTCGGTGGTCGACATCGTGCGCACCAGGCGGCGCGGCGTGCCGCGCTACAATGATTTTCGTGCCGGTCTGCACCGGCCGCGCATCAGGAGCTTCGAGGAGGTCACCGCGAGCCCCGAGGATGCGCGGCTGCTCAAGCAGATCTACGGCGACGTCGACAAGATCGACACCGTGGTCGGCCTGCTCTCCGAGCCGGCGCCGGCGGGCTTCGGCTTCAGCGACACCGCCTTCCGCATCTTCATCCTGATGGCGTCACGGCGGCTGCAGAGCGACCGCTTCCTCACCGTCGACTACCGGCCGGAGATCTACTCGCCTTTCGGCATCGACTGGATCGCCAACAACGGCATGACCAGCCTGATCCTGCGCCACTGCCCCGACCTCGCCTCGGTGCTGCCGAGAATGCAGAGCGCGTTTGCGCCCTGGCGGCCGATCGTGCCCGCAAGCACCGACCCGGCCATGGCGGGAGCGAAGCCATGACGGCGCCGATCAAGCCGGCCCCGACGGCAAAGGGCGGCATCGCTTCGGGGCTCGACGTACTGCTGAGGCGGCCGCTGGTCGAGGCGATCTTCCGCCGCCGTACTCATCGCGTCAGCCAGGGCAGCTCGGTGCTCGCCGGCAGCATGAGCTATCAATCCGAAGAGCCGCGCGAGCCGCTGTCGGAACTCGAGGAGGCGGTGCTGATCGCCATGACCGGCTGCACCGGCCTCACCATGCCCGACCGGCCCTTCGAGGATCCGGCGACGAGGCAGCCGGTGATGGCCAAGCCCAACCTCACCATGGCCGGCCGCACCGCGGGCAGCCCCGACAATGCGCAAGGCACGCATTTCTTCCTGATCAACGACTCAGGCACCTATTTCCTGCGCAAGATGCCGCCGCCCGCCGACGGCAACATCGCCTTCACGCCGGAGCGACTGGTCGAGCGTGCGCGGGAAGCCAAGGTGAAGATTCTCGATCGCCGGCTCGACGTCGCCGAAGGCCAGCGCGATTTTCCGGCCTATCTCGATTCCAACCGCTTCCTCTCCAACCTGCCGGGCACCACCATCCTGCTGCCGGTCGTCGATCTCTC
The DNA here is from genome assembly GCF_029674625.1 of Mesorhizobium sp. WSM4906. Taxonomy (NCBI): domain Bacteria; kingdom Pseudomonadati; phylum Pseudomonadota; class Alphaproteobacteria; order Hyphomicrobiales; family Phyllobacteriaceae; genus Mesorhizobium; species Mesorhizobium sp. WSM4906. The sequence continues at coordinate 3,271,434 of NZ_CP121355.1, read as the reverse complement.
GCGCCAGTACATCAACGGCATGATGTACCTGCTCACCCAGCCCGATGGCGCGCGGCCTCACATCGTCGACGATCGCAACTTCTATCGCTCGGCCGGCGTCAAGCGCTGGGTCAAGAAGGGTTTCCTCAACAAGGACCTGAAGATCCCGCTCGGCGCGATAGGCTCGCTGCGCACTCAGATCGAGGCGGACCTGCTCTTGCAGAACATCTTCCTCGTCGCCGATGCCATGGGGCTCGGCGCCTGGATCCATGGCTCGATCAGCCCGCCGGTGCTGCTCGGCGATCCGAAGTTCTCAAAGACTTACGGCGCCATGCTCGGCTTCGACGTGGCGGTGCCGCGCTGGTGCCTCATGGACCTGCTGCGCTGGCACATACCACTGCCGAAATACTCCAATCTGCGCAGCAACCCGATCGGCCTGCGCTTCAAGGGCGAGCACCTGATCAAGGGCATGTCGCCGCCCTACTACGACACGATGGCCGACGCCGTCGCCGAAGTGATCGAGGAGAAGTTCGGCAAGAGCGGCCTCTACGCGGACGAGAAGCTTTTTGCCGAAATCTACAAGGGCGATTACGGCCACCGCTATCTCAGCGAGGCGGCGGTCTATACGCCGGAGGTCATCGACTGCGTGTGCGACATCTGCACCTACATCTACGAGACGCACGGCCGCTTCCCGGCGCATTGCGACGCCATTCATGTGCCCGGCATATGGTTGCAGGTGCATCACGTCGATGTCGGCTACTACCAGCGCTTCTTCCGCAACGGCCTGACCGACGTACATCTCAACCACGCGCGCGACTGGCACTGATGGTGACGGCATGCGCCGTGGCGCTCGTGGCGGTCTCCGGGGGCAGCGTCGAGGACGTCGATCAGCTCATCCAGTTGCCGCCGTCGGACGTCTCAGATGTCCACGCTCTGCGGCAGGATGACGAGGTCGCGGATGGTGACGTTGCGCGGCCGCGTCAGCATGAAGAGCACGGCATCGGCCACCTCCTTGGGCTCCATCAGGCTGCCGGCCGCCAGCGCCTCTTCCATCTTGGCCTTCGGCCAATCGCTGAGCAGCGCCGTCACCACCGGACCGGGCGCGACGGCGCCGACGCGGATGCCGTGTTTCAGCACCTGGCGGCGGAGCGTATGGACGAAGGCCTGCACGGCGAATTTCGACGCCGTGTAGATCGGCTCCCAGACCACGGGAACGAAGCCGGCGACGGAACTGGTGACGATGATGTCGCCGCTCTTCTTCTCGATCATGTGCGGCAGCACCGCGTGCACCGTGCGGAACACGGCGTTGATGTTGAGGTTCAGCATCCGGTCCCACTGGTCGGGGTCGCCAGCCGCCACCTCGCCGCCGACATAGGCGCCGGCATTGGCATGGAAAATATCGAGCCGGCCGGCCTTTTCGAGAATCTCGGGCATCATGCGGTCGACGCTCGCCGGATCGAGCAGGTCGGCGACCACCGCCGAAGCGTTGTCGCCGAGCTCGGCGACGAGCGTCTTCAGCTTATCCTCGGCGCGATCGACCAGGACGACCTTGGCGCCGGCGGCGAGCATGGCACGGGCGCATTCCAGCCCGATGCCGGAGGCAGCGCCGGTGATTGCGGCAACCTTGCCGGAGAGACTTTCAGACATTGCGATCCTCTTCGATGAGCCGCCTTCTTGATGAGCTGTCAAGCGCGGCCGTGTGAGACACGCGAGCGGCGGGCGAGAGAATCGACGATGACCGCGATCGCCAGCACGCAGCCGGTGATCATGTACCGGAGCGAGGATGACAGATCGAGCAGCGTCAAGCCGCTTGCGATGGATTGGATGACGATGATGCCGAGCAGCGCCGAATAGGCGCTGCCGCGGCCGCCGAACAGGCTGGTGCCGCCGATGACGGCCGCCGCGATGGCGTTGAGGTTGACGTCGCCGGTGCCGGCCTGCTGGCTGGCGGTTGCCAGGCGTGCCGCCGAGAGCAGGCCGCCGGTAGCCGCCAGCGTGGCGCAGAGCGCGAAGGCGCTGGTGTAGATCAGCCGCACATTGATGCCGGCGCGGCGCGCCGCTTCGCGGTTGCCCCCAACGGCGGTCATCGAGCGGCCCCATTGGGTCCGCTTCAGCGCATAGTTCATCGCCACGACCAGGCCGACGAACAGCGCGAACATCCAGGGCACGCCGCGCGACAGGTTGAGGTAGTAAGCCACCAGCTCGAGCGCAACCGTGATCGCGACGGCCTGGAGCAGAAGCCCGCCGAACGAGCGCGACGACAGCCCGGCGGCCTGGCGGCGCTGCGCCTTGCGGTAGCCGAGAGCCAAGGCGAGCACGCCGGGCACCACCGCCAGCGTGTACGACACCCAGTGCGGCATGACCAGGAGCTGGCCGAAATTCACCAGCGGCGAATCGTAAGGCAGGTTGATCGAGCCGGTCGGCCCGAGGATGTAGAGCTGCAATCCGAGGAAGGCGAGCAAGCCCGACAGCGTCGACACGAAGCTCGGCATGCCGAGCCTGTTGAGCAGGAACGCATAGACGCAGCCGGTTACGAATCCGACCGCCATGGCAGTGACGATGGCCAGCGCGACCGGCCAGCCCCACTGGACCCAAAGCACGCCGAGCAGCGCGGAAGACAAGCCGCTGACGGAGCCGACGGACAGGTCGATCTCGCCGACCATCAGCACGCAGACGATGCCGAGCGAAATGATGCCGACCGTCGAGCAGTCGAACAAAAGGTTGACCAGATTGTTCGGCGACAGGAAGACCGGATTGAGCGTCTGGAAGATGGTGCAGATCAGCACCAGTCCGACGACCACCGGCAGCGATCCCAGATCGCCGGAGCGGACGCGGTCGAGAAAGCCTCTGATGGCGCCCTTCGCCCCGCTGCGATCCTTCAGCCGCTCATCGCTGCGATCGAGCAGCGCGCCGGGATTGCGGTCGGAAGCCGTCGTCATGGCTGTTCTCCCTGCACCTTCTCGGCTGCACGCCTGCCGCGCCGCGAGACCGCGTTGTCGTCGGCGCCGGTTATCGCGGTCACCAGTTCCTGGTTCGACGCGCCAGGCAGGAAGATGCCGTTGTTGCGTCCGAGCCTCAGCACCACGATGCGGTCGGCCACGGCGCGCACATCCTCCATGTTGTGGCTGATCATGACGACGCCCAGTCCGCGATCCCGCACGCGCTCGATGAGGTTGAGCACCTCTGCCGTCTGCGCGACGCCCAGCGCGGCGGTCGGTTCGTCGAGGAGAATGACCCGCGGCTCCATCAGCAGCGAGCGGGCGATCGCGACCGTCTGCCGCTGCCCGCCCGAGAGCGATGCGACCGGCTCGCGCACGCTGGGAATGCGTGCCGACAGCTCGTTGAGCAGCGTCCAGGCGCGCACCTCCATCGAGACTTCGTCGAGACGAAGCGGATGGAGCTCGCGGCCAAGGAAGATGTTGGCCACGACATCGAGGTTTTCGCAGAGCGCCAGATCCTGGAAGACTGTCGCGATGCCAAGCTTGAGCGCCGCGGCGGGATTGGCAAGCGTCACCGGCTGGCCATCGAAGGTGATCGAACCCGAACTCGGCATATGCGCGCCGGCGAGGATCTTCACCAGCGTCGACTTGCCGGCGCCGTTGTCGCCGACCAGCGCGACGATTTCGCCGGCATTGATATCGAGATCGACATCGGTGAGCGCCGACACCGCTCCGAAATTCTTCGAGATGCCGCGCAGGCTGAGCACCGGCTGGCGGCTTGTCGTGGACGGCGTGTCGGGTATTGCCATGGCGCTGTTTCTCCCCGTTTGCGGTCGATATGGCCGGCCGCCAGGAGGTAGCGGCCGGACACGCCCGGCTGTCGCCTTGGCGACGCGCCGAGTATATCGCCAGCGACGCGGCTGCGCCGCATCGCGTTCGGAGACAATGCCGCAAGCGGCATTGCCCCGGAGACAATGCCGCAAGCGGCATTGCTCCTTATTCAATGCCGAGCTTCTTGCAGCCTTCGGCGTAGCGGTCGGTGCAGAGCTGGGCTGCGGTCTGGATCTTCTTGTCGATGATCTCGGCCTTGAGGTTCTCCTGCGTCACCACCGCCGGCACGAAGAGCTTCGAGGGCGTGTCGTAGAGCGTCGTCTCGGCTTTCGGCGTCTCGCCCTTGAGAAGCTGCACCGCAACGTTCGCCGCTGCCGCCGCGACGATCTCGCTCGGCTTGGAAATAGTGTTGTACTGGTCGCCGGCAATGATGAGCTGCAAGGCGGCGATCGTGGCATCGTTGCCGGTCACCGTCGGCACCGGATCGACGCCGGCGGCCTTGAATGCGGCGATGGCGCCGCCGCCGGTGCCGTCATTGGCGGCGACCACGCCGACGATCTTGTTGCCGAAGCGCGAGATCTGCCCCGCCGCCCATTGCTGGGCATTCGACGGCGCCCAGTTCGGCGTGTCGAATTCGGCGAGCGTCTTGTAGCTGCCGGTCTTGAGGCCTTCATGGATACCGTCCTTGATCAGGCCCGCCGCGGCGTCGGTCGGCGAGCCGTTGATCTGCAGCACGCCGACATCGCCGTCGCTCGACACGCCCTTGGCCTTGAGGTGCTCCACCAGCGAGGCGGCAATCGCCTTGCCGATGGCCTTGTTGTCGAACGAGACATAGAAGTCGGCCTTGGCGTCGGGGATCGGACGATCATAGGCGATGACCTTGACGCCCTGTGCCTGCGCGTTGTGCACCAGCGACGCCGCCGCGGCGGAATCGACCGGGTCGAGCACGACGACCTTGGCGCCCTGGGTTATGACCGAATTGAACTGCTGCTGCTGCTTGGTGACGTCGGCGTCGGCGTTGAGGTAGAGCACCTTGCAGCTGTCGCAGAGCTTCTTCATTTCGGCGACGAAGCCGGGATGATCATGCTCTTCGTAGCGTGTCGAACCCTGGTCGGGCATCAGGAACGCGACCGTGGAACCGGCAATATCTTGCGCATTGGCTAACGTCGCGCCGAGGGCGAGGCTCGAGACGGCCATGGCGGCCGCGGCCAATCTGGATATGTATCTGGACATAAGGTCTTCTCCATTCCCATTGTTTGATGTAACGGACCTCGACATCGGGCTTGGATGTCTGCTCTTGCCGCCCGATCGGAAGTCTAGCGAACTCGTGCAGCAGCCCAACGGCTTCCTCCCGCTGGCATGACACGAGGCGATACTCATCCATCGCTGGTTCGCTCGCGCGACCCATCGCTTCGTCCTAGTTCTTACTTAGGCTTGTTTTTCCTCCCAAACTCCTTTCTATGCGGCGCGCGCGGCCGCGAAATTGTCCGCAACCAATCGTCTGAACTGCGAAGGCGGCGTGCCCTTCTCGGCCAGGAACTGGCGGTTGAAGTTCGACAGATTGTTGAAGCCTACCTCGAAGCAGATGTCCGATATCTGCGCCTGCTCGTCGCTGATCAGGATCTGGCAGGCGAGGTTGATGCGCAGACGCTTGATGTATTGCAGCAGCGACATGCCAGTGTGCTTGCGGAACGACCGCGAGAAGGCGCTCGGCGTCTGTCCTGCGATCGCGGCGAGATCGCCTTCGTTGAATTGCTGCGTCAGGTTCTCGCGGATATAGGCAAGTGCCTGGTTCATGCCGGCCGACATATATCCCGACGGGTCCGGCAGATAGTTCTCGCTGGCGAGCACGCGCGGCGAGGTCTCTCGGCTCAGCGCCTCCATGATCGACATGAACAGGCTGATCCGGTGTACGCCGTAGGCATGCGTGATTTCCGCCAGAAGGGGCATGACCTGTCTGCTCACGGCTTTGCTGAACAGCACCCCGCGCCGCGACAGGTCGAGCAGCGGCGAGACGGCGCCGAGCTCCGGAAAAGTCGTGATCGCGCCACCGATGAATTCCTCGCTGAACTGGACCAGCCTGCAGCGCAGCGGAACCGACTGGCCTTCCGGAACCTCGCTGATCCAGTTGTGCGGCAGGTTGGGGCCGGCCAGCACGAGATTGCCGATATCGAATTCGCCGATGAAGTCGCCGACGAAATAGCGGCCCTTGGTCGCGACGATCTGGTGCAGCTCGTATTCCGGATGAAAATGCCAGCGCACCGTATGGTACGGATAGCCGTGCCATTTCACCGCGAATGACTCGCCAGGCCTTATCTGTATGACTTCCAGATCGGGTCCCATGCTTCCTCCCGGAGGCTGTCGGGTATTTCAGCCTTCGAACCGCGGCCGTTTGTTTGGCTCGTCTAGGGTCAGGATAGCGGCGGCCAAGGATGGCCGCCACCTCGCCACACCGCGCCGACTGATACGTTTTTGACCATTTTGGCCCAGCGAAAAACCACCTTCGAAAATTAGAGCCTTCGAATATCTGGGATTGCCGCCGACGGGAAAGTTCGCTTCGGACCACGCTACCGCATTGCACAATTCCGGCCGGGCTGCACAATAGGCGCATGTCCGCCGGTTCGTTGACCATCCTTGTTATCGACGAGAACCGCATCCGCGCCTCGATCATCGAAGCCGGACTGCGGGATGCCGGCCATCGGCATGTCACCGTGGTCCATGACGTGGCCGGCATTGCGAAGCGCATCGCCGAGTTGGAGCCGGATGTCATCGTCATCGATCTCGGGAACCCTAACCGCGACATGCTGGAAAACATGTTCCAGCTTTCGCGCGCGGTGAAACGGCCGATCGCCATGTTCGTCGACCGCTCCGACCGGGCCTCGATCGAAGCGGCGGTCGACGCCGGCGTGTCGGCCTATGTCATCGACGGGCTGAAGAAGGAGCGCATCAAGCCGATCCTCGACATGGCGATCAGCCGCTTCAATGCCTTCTCGCGCATGGCGCGCGAACTGGAGGAAGCGCGCAGCGAGCTCGAGAACCGCAAGGTCGTCGATCGCGCCAAGGGCATACTGATGAAGTCGCGCGGCTTGAGCGAGGAGGCGGCCTACGCGCTTCTGCGCAAGACCGCCATGAACCAGAACCGCAAGATCGCCGAGATCGCCCAGAGCCTGGTGACGGCGGCGGGATTGCTGGGACCGCTGGAGGGCGAATGAGCACGACCGCTGCGCATCAGATCACCGCCGGCTTCATGCCGCTCTTCGACAGCGCCGTTCTCGTCGCGGCCGGCGAGATGGGCTTTGCCGCCCGCGAAGGCATAGAGCTCAAACTGCATCGCGAGACCTCCTGGGCCAACATCCGCGACCGCATCGCGATCGGCCATTTCGATGTCGCCCATATGCTTGGGCCGATGCCGCTCGCCTGCAGCCTCGGTCTCACGCCGCTCGCCTCCGAGACCATTGTGCCCTTCTCGCTGGGGCTCGGCGGCAACTGCATCACCGTCTCCACTGCGGCGTGGGAAGGCATGGCGGCAAACGGCGCTGCGCCCGACCTCGATCCGGCGCGTGCCGGGGCGGCGCTCGGCGCGCTGATCCGCGCGCGGGCGGCCGCCGGCCGCGATCCGCTGCGCTTCGCCGTCGTGCATCCGCATTCCGGGCACAATTACGAGCTGCGCTACTGGCTCGCCGCCTGCGGCGTCGATCCTGACCGCGATATCGAGGTCGTCATCGTGCCGCCGCCCTTCATGGCCGACGCGCTCGCCGCCGGCCGCATCGACGGCTATTGCGTCGGCGAGCCCTGGAACAGCGCTGCCGTCGCCGCCGGCACCGGCCGCATCGTCACCGTCAAGGCGCTGCTATGGCGCAACAGTCCGGAAAAGGTGATCGGCGCCCGCAGGGCGTGGGCGGAGGAGAATCCTGACACTCTGGCGGCCCTGCTGAGGGCGCTGCATCATTCCGCCCGCTGGTGCCAGGATCCTGCAAACCGCGACGAGTTGGCCGCGCTGATGGCGAGGCCCGCTTTCCTTGGCCAGCCGGAGGCGATCCAGATGCCGGCGCTCACCGGACGCTTGCAACTCGGCGGCGGCGCGGAGCGGCGCGTCGAGGATTTCTTCCTGCCCTTCGACAAGGCGGCGAACTTCCCTTGGAAAAGCCACGCGCTCTGGTTCTACACGCAGATGGTACGCTGGGGACAATTGCGGCACACGCCGCAAAACCTGGCGATCGCCCGCGACTGCTATCGGCCCGACCTTTACCGCTCGGCGCTGAAGCCGCTTGGCGTGGCCCTGCCCGGCGCCAATGCCAAGGTCGAGGGCGCGCTGAAGGCTGCGACGCCGGTTGGCTCCGCAGGGGCCAGTCTCATCCTTGGCCCCGATGGTTTCTTCGACGGCCAGATCTTCGATCCGGACAAGATCGACGCCTACATTGCCGGCCAGAAGCGCGCCTGATCCTTTGCGCGTCATTCTTGTGCATTGCACAATATTTGTGCGCCATGCCCGTCCCGTTGATCAATGTTTGACCGTATCGCCGCTTGGCCCGGTCGGCACGGGAGGCAGGTTCCAATTGATTTTGCTTGAAAATCCCCATCGACACAAAACTGGCACGCTTCATGCTTTGAAATAATCGAGCTCCTCGTGGGCAATAGAATACGGCGTCCAATGGCGGGCGCCACAGGCAAAGCTGCCGCTCAGGTAACCACGCGATCCCAGATGTACGGACGCGAGAGACCTGGACGGCAGCTTTTTTGTTTTTGGACCCGAACCCGAGAATCGACGCGCCGATCCCAGGCGGCGCCAGGCGGAGACGACTATGACGACACGGATCGGAATTGCGACAACGCTCAAGGATTTCACGCGCCGCGATTTTATCGCCAGCAGCATGCTGACGGCGGTGCTGTTCACCGTGGCACTGCTGCTGTTTCCCCCAAGCACTATGACCGACGGCAAGCGCCCCGAAACGATCGCGCAGCGCCAGCTCTCGTCGCGCTGAGCGATGCCGCGCTTCCTCATCAACACAACTCGCGGTGCCTCCCACGCCGCAAACCGGAGCCGACCATGACCGCAAACCTCCCAGCCCCGCCCAGCCAGGACAGTGCTCCCCGGCAGGCGCTCGTCATGTCTACCATCGCCTTCACCGTCTGCTTCGCGGTGTGGACGATCTTTTCCATCATCGGCGTGCGCATCAAGCAGGAACTCGGCCTGAACGAGACCGAGTTCGGCCTGCTCGTCGGCACGCCGATCCTCACCGGCTCGCTCGTGCGTATCGTGCTCGGCGTATGGACCGACCGCTACGGCGGCCGTCTGGTCTACACCATGACCATGCTCGCTGCGGCGGTCGCGACCTTCCTGCTCGCCTTCGCGCATACCTATGAGCAGATGCTGATCGCGGCCCTCGGCGTTGGGCTTGCAGGTGGTTCCTTCGCCGTCGGCGTCGCCTATGTCTCGCGCTTCTTCCCCGCCGGCAGGCAGGGAACGGCTCTCGGCATCTTTGGCGTCGGCAATGTCGGCGCCGCGGTCACCAAATTCCTGGCGCCGTTCGTGCTGCTCTCCTGGGGCTGGCAGTCGGTGGCGCTGATCTGGGCGGCGGCGCTGGTCGTCATGGCGGCCGTGTTCTGGCTCACGACCGACGACGATCCGGTCATCCGCGAGCGTCGCGCCGGCAAGGCAGCACCCGCGAGAAGCTTCTGGCAGGAATTCGCTCCGCTGAAGAACCTGCAGGTCTGGCGCTTCGCCTTCTACTATTTCTTCTCCTTCGGCGCGTTCGTGGCGCTGTCGCTTTGGCTGCCGCGCTACCTGATCGGCGTCTACGGCTTCGGCATCGCCACCGCGGGCATGATCGGCGCCGCCTATTCGATCCCCGCAAGCATCTTCCGCGCCTATGGCGGCGTGCTTTCCGACCGCATCGGTGCCCGCACCGTGCTCTACTGGACCTTCAGCGTTTGTGCCGTGGCGACCCTCGTTCTGTCTCTCCCCTCGGCAGACTACGTCGTGCGCGGCATCAGCGGGCCGATCCCCTTCCATTTCGAGATCGGCCCGCTCGCCTTCATCGGCGTCGCCTTCGTACTCGGCTTCTTCATGAGCCTCGGCAAGGCCGCCGTCTACAAGCACATCCCGGTCTACTATCCGCAGAGCGTCGGCGCGGTCGGCGGCGTGGTGGGCATGATCGGCGGCCTCGGCGGCTTCGTCCTGCCGATCGCCTTCGGCGCGCTGAACGACCTCACCGGCGTCTGGTCGAGCTGCTTCATGCTGCTCTTCCTCATCGTGGTCTCGTGCCTCGTCTGGATGCACGTCACCATCCGCCGGATGGAGCGCGCGGCCGCCGTCAAGCCTGCGCCCCTTTCCTACGCCGCCGAATAGATCGGAGCAGACCGGACATGAGCGAAAAACTCGTCATCATCGGCAACGGCATGGCGCCCGGCAGGATGCTCGAGCACCTGCTGGAAGCCGCGCCCGACCGCCACAGCGTCACCATCTTCAACGCCGAGCCGCGCGTGAACTACGACCGCATCATGCTGTCGCCGGTGCTTTCGGGCGAGAAGGATTTCGAGGAAATCGTCATCCACGGCGACGGCTGGTACATCAAGCACGGCATCACCCTCTACAAGGGCCACCGGATCGTTGCCATCGACAGGGACGCGAAGACCGTCACCTCGGACCACGGCGTGACCGAGAGCTACGACAGGCTGGTCATCGCCACCGGCTCGGTGCCCTTCATCATTCCGGTGCCGGGCAAGGACCTGCCCGGCGTGCTCACCTATCGCGACCTCGACGACGTCAACGCCATGCTGCTTGCCGCGCAGGCGCGCGCCAAGGCGGTCGTCATCGGCGGCGGCCTGCTCGGGCTCGAAGCCGCTGCCGGGCTGAAGGAACGCGGCATGGACGTCACCGTACTGCACGTCATGCCGACGCTGATGGAGCGCCAGCTCGATCCCGCCGCCGGCTACCTGCTGCAAAAGGCCGTCGAGGCACGCGGCATCAAGGTCATGACCAAGGCCAACACCAAGGCCATCTTCGGCAATGGCAAGGTCGAGGGCGTCGAGCTCATGGACGGCACGATCATCCCGGCAACGCTGGTCGTGATGGCGGTCGGCATTCGCCCCAGCATCGCCCTGGCCAAGGACGCAGGGCTGGAAGTCAATCGCGGCATCGTCGTCGACGACCGCATGCAGACGTCCGATGCCGCGATCATGGCGCTCGGCGAATGCGCCGAGGTCGGCGGCCATGTCTACGGGCTGGTCGCGCCTCTCTACGAGATGGCGCGGGTGGCGGCGGCCAGGCTGGCGGATGGCGAGGACAAGCGCTTCGTCCACTCCGACACGCCGACCAAGCTCAAGGTCACCGGCATCGACCTTTATTCGCTGGGCGACTTTGCCGACGGCGACGACCGCGAGGAGATCATCCTGCGCGATGCATCCGCCGGCATCTACAAGCGCGTCGTGCTGCAGGACAACCGCATCATCGGCACGGTGCTGTTCGGCGAGACGGCCGACGGCGCCTGGTTCAACGACCTCAAGAAGAAGGCGACCGACATATCGGAGATGCGCGACACGCTGATCTTCGGACAGGCGTTGCAGGGAGGCGCTTCCTCGGACCCTTTGGCGGCCGTTGCGGCACTGGCGGATGATGCGGAAATCTGCGGCTGCAACGGCGTCTGCAAGGGAAAGATCACCGGCGCGATCACGGCCAAGGGCCTGACCGGCCTCGACGACGTGCGCGCCCACACCAAGGCTTCCGCTTCGTGCGGCTCGTGCACGGGCCTGGTCGAACAGCTCCTGAAGCTCACGCTGGGCGACGCTTACAATCCGGCGGCGGTGCAGCCGATGTGCGGCTGCACGTCACTCGGCCACGACGACGTGCGGCGCCTGATCAAGGCGAAGGGTCTGAAGACGATACCCGCCGTCATGCAGGAGCTCGAATGGAAGAGCTCCTGCGGCTGCGCAAAATGCCGGCCGGCGCTCAACTACTATCTGGTCTGCGACTGGCCTGACCAATATGCCGACGACTATCAGTCGCGCTTCATCAACGAGCGCGTGCACGCCAACATCCAGAAGGACGGCACCTATTCGGTCGTGCCGCGCATGTGGGGCGGCGTCACCAGCGCCGGCGAACTGCGCGCCATCGCCGACGTGGTCGACAAGTTCCGCATCCCGACCGTGAAGGTGACCGGCGGTCAGCGCATCGACATGCTGGGCATCCGCAAGGAGGACCTGCCGGCGGTGTGGGCCGATCTCGGCAAGGCCGGTTTCGTCTCCGGCCACGCCTATGCCAAGGGCCTGCGCACCGTGAAAACCTGCGTCGGCTCGGACTGGTGCCGTTTCGGCACGCAGGATTCGACCGGACTCGGCATCCGCATCGAAAAGTTCATGTGGGGCTCCTGGACACCGGCCAAGGTGAAGATGGCGGTGTCGGGATGCCCACGCAACTGCGCCGAAGCGACCTGCAAGGATGTCAGCGTGGTCTGCGTCGACTCCGGTTACGAGATCCATTTCGCCGGCGCCGCCGGCCTCGACATCAAGGGCACCGAAGTGCTCGGCCTGGTCAAGACCGAGGACGAGGCGCTGGAGGTGATCGTGGCGCTCGTCCAGATGTATCGCGAGCAGGCCCGCTATCTGGAGCGCATCTACAAATGGGCCAAGCGGATCGGCACCGCCGAGGTCAAAAAACAGATCCTCGACGACGCCGAGAAGCGCCGCGCCTATTTCGAGCGCTTCGTCTTCAGCCAGAAATTCGCGCAGGTCGATCCGTGGTCCGAGCGCGTCTCCGGCAAGGACAAGCACGAGTTCCGGCCGCTTGCCACCGTCGGCTTCGCGGAGGCGGCGGAATGATGGATAGGTTTGCATCCGGCGGGACAGAGGGGGGCGCCTTTGGCGCACTCATATCAAGCAAAGGCGGCCCAATGACCTGGACATCGATCGGCTCCCTTTCCGACATCCCTCGCCGCGGCGCGCGCTGCGTGGCCACCCCGCAAGGCAAGATCGCCGTTTTCCGCACCGCGGATGACCAGGTCTTTGCCATGGACGACCATTGCCCGCACAAGGGCGGCCCGCTGAGCCAGGGCATCGTCCACGGAGCGTCCGTGACCTGTCCGCTGCACAACTGGGTGATCTCGCTGGAGACCGGCAAGGCGCTCGGCGCCGACGAAGGCTCTGTCCGAACGATCCCGGTCAGGGTCGAGGGCGAACGGCTCTTCATCGCGCTCGAAGCGCTGGCCTCGAAAGCGGCCTGAGGCATGGAAGAAGCACGCGAGGTGAGGACCACCTGCCCCTATTGCGGGGTGGGATGCGGCGTGCTGGCCGAGATCGCCGCGGACGGCAAGACGACCGTCCGCGGCGATCCCGAGCACCCGGCCAATTTCGGCCGCCTCTGCTCGAAGGGGTCGGCCCTTGCCGAGACGCTCGGCCTCGAAGGCCGTCTGCTTCAGCCGGAAATCCGTGGCAGGCAGGTTGGCTGGGACGAAGCGCTCGATCTCGTTGCCGCGAAATTCTCGCAGGCGATTGCCGAGCACGGGCCGGACTCGGTCGCCTTCTACGTCTCCGGCCAGTTGCTCACCGAGGACTATTACGTCGCCAACAAGCTGATGAAGGGTTTCATCGGCTCAGCCAACATCGACACCAATTCGCGGCTCTGCATGGCGTCGTCCGTCGCCGGCCATCGCCGCGCTTTCGGCGAGGACGTCGTTCCCGGAGTCTATGAGGATTTCGAGTGCGCCGATCTCATCGTGCTCACCGGCTCCAACACCGCATGGTGCCATCCCGTGCTCTACCAGCGCATGCTCGCAGCACGCAGGGAGCGCGGGACCAGGATCGTCGTCATCGATCCTCGGCGCACCGCCACGGCCGACGAGTGCGACCTGCATCTGGCGCTCGATCCTGGCACGGACGTGCTTCTGTTCAATGGGCTGCTCGCGCATCTCGTCCAGACCGGAAGGATCGATGTCGATTTCATCCGCGACAACACCTCCGGCTTCGACGCTACGGCCGCTTTGGCCGGCGCCGACGCGCCGTCGATCGCGCGCGTCGCGAAAGGCTGCGGGCTGGCCGTCGCCGACGTCCAGGCTTTCTATGAACTCTTTGCCGGCACCGAGCGGACCGTCACCGTCTACAGCCAGGGCGTCAACCAGTCGGCGCATGGAACCGACAAGGTCAACGCCGTCATCAACTGCCATCTCGCCGCCGGCCGCATCGGCAAGCCGGGCACGGGACCGTTCTCGGTCACCGGCCAGCCGAACGCGATGGGCGGCCGCGAGGTGGGAGGCCTGGCCAACCAGCTCGCCGCGCATATGGACTTCGCCGATGAGGCCAACATCGACCGGGTCTCCCGCTTCTGGAACGCGCCCAAGGTTGCGCGGCGCGGCGGCCTGAAGGCCGTGGACATGTTTCAGGCGGTCGCCGACGGTCGCATCAAGGCGCTGTGGGTGATGGGCACCAATCCGGCGGTCTCGATGCCGGACGCTTCGCGTGTGCGCGCTGCCCTGTCCAAATGCGATTTCGTCGCCGTCTCGGATGTGACCCGCACCGACACCACGCGCTATGCCGACGTGCTGCTGCCGGCCGCCGCCTGGGGCGAGAAGGACGGCACGGTCACCAATTCGGAACGGCGTCTCTCGCGCCAGCGGCCGTTCCTGCCGCCGCCCGGCGAGACAAGAACCGACTGGCGCATCATCTGCGAGGTCGCCACCCGCATGGGTTTTGGCGATGCTTTTGCCTATCGGACGCCGGCCGAAATCTTCCGCGAGCACGCCGCGCTCTCCGCTTTCGAGAACGACGGCGAGCGCCTGTTCGACCTCGGCGGTGCGGCTGATCTCAGCGAAGCGGACTACGCCGCCTTCGCGCCGCGCCACTGGCCCGTGCTGGACCGGAACGAGCAGCCGACAAGACTATTTGCCGACGGCCGCTTCGCCACACCCGACGGCCGCGCGCGCTTCGTCCCGGTGCGGCAAGAGGCGACGGCTTTCACGGTCGACGCCGCCTACCCGCTTGCCCTGAACACCGGCCGGCTGCGCGACCAGTGGCACACCATGACGCGCACCGGCAACGTGCCGCGCCTGATGGCGAACGCGCCGGAACCAGCGGTCGACCTCAACCCGGTGGACGCCGCCGCGCATCATCTGAAGGACGGCGACCTCGCGCATCTTTCGACGCGCTTCGGCTTCGTCCGCGCAAAAGTGCGCGTGTCCGACGCGCAGCGTCGCGGCCAGGCCTTCATGCCCATGCACTGGAGCGGTCATTTCGCGGCCAAGGCCGCCGCAGGCCTGTTGTCCTCGCCCGTCACCGACCCGCATTCCGGCCAGCCGGAGCTCAAGCATGTTCCGGTCCGGATCGTGCGCGAGAACACCGGCTGGGCCGGCGTGCTCATCACGCGGCGGGATCTCAGGCCAACCGGTTTCGTCCATTGGAGCCGGCGCGCAGTCGAGGGCGGCTGGGTCTACGAGCTGACCGGAACCGAGCCGCCGGACCAAGGCATTCTCCTGGCGCGCAAGCTGCTCGCCGTTCAACGGCACGATCATCTGCTCGAATACACCGATCGCAGAGGGCTCGCCTATCGCGCCGCTGCCATCGACGAAGGTGGCACCATGGCCGAGGCCCTGTTGGTCGCCGCTCCCGACCAACTGCCGATGCGGGACTGGCTGGTGTCGCTCTTGGCCACCCGCCAGCCGCTATCGCCTGCCGATCGCCATGCGCTTTTGTCCGGACGCTCGCCCGCGCCCACGCCCGCCATCGGACGGGTCGTGTGCTCGTGCTTCCATGTCGGTATCAACCAGCTCGCCGCGGCCGTCGCTTCGGGATGCGACAGTCTGGAGGCGATCGGCTCGACGCTGCGCGCCGGCACCAACTGCGGTTCCTGTCGCTCGGAGATAAGAGCGATCATCGATGCCCGCCAGGTTCAGGCGGCCGAGTGAAATCGCAGGGGCCGCTCAGATCACCGCTTCCTCGAGAAACGGCTCTGCGAGCCCAGGCATCCGGACGACAAACACGACAAGCCGGCTTAAGCCCTGCTTGGTACGCTTGCTGCTCCGGGTTCCCCCGATAGCGTACTGACGCCAACTCGGTTGCTTCGACCGGCCGCATGGCCGGGGTCCAAATTTATCGGAACGTCGCAGGTTCATTGGGCGTTGACCAAGTCTTCAGCAAGCGCACCAATTCTGGGAGAACCGCCATGAAAGTGCAGGAGTGCATGACCAAGGACGTACGAATTGCGACCGCAGAAGCAACTCTGCGTGATGTGGCCCAGGCTATGGCCGTCCTGGACGCCGGACTCATTCCGGTTGCCGACAACGATCGGCTGGTCGGCATGGTGACCGACCGGGATATCGCCGTTCGGGGGGTTGCCATGGGAATGGGGCCTGACTCTCCCGTGCGAGATGTCATGACGACCGATGTCAAATATTGCTTCGAGGACGAGGAAATCAGCGACGTGCTTCAGAACATGAGCGATATCCAGGTACGGCGCCTTCCCGTGCTCGACAGGGACAAACGACTGGTGGGCATTGTCTCGCTCGGCGATCTCGCCGGAAACGACGAAGCTGCTCATGCGGGAAAGGCGCTGGAAGGTATCTCTCAACCAGGCGGTCAGCACTCGCAAACTACGCATTGACACGTGGAAGTGCCCGCCGTCGAGGCTAAGACGTCCGTTCCTGACCCGACAAGACCGTCGGTGAAATATCTCGGCGATTGATTCTGCGAGCCTAGGCGCTTGGACGACAAGCCTGCACAACCTTTCTTGCCGGCAAGTCAGTTTTGGCTTGCCGGCCCGCCTTGCTGGGCGGCGGGCGGAGCGTCTCGCGAAAGGGCTTGGAGAAGTGCGAGGCGTTCTCGAAGCCGACTTCGATCGCGATCTCGACCATCGGGAAGCATTGCGTAAGAGGGGTTGGTTCAGCCCTGCGGGTGAACCTGCGGCAGCGCCTCGTCGAGCGATCGCTCGAACGCGTCGACCAGGGCATCGACCTGGGCCTCGGTGATGATCAGCGGCGGACAGAAGGCGATGGCGTCGCCCATGTTGCGCGAGATGACGCCATTCTGCTGCATGAAGCCGTTGACCAGCGCGCCGAGCGCGGCCGGCTTGCCCCACGCCGCCTTGCTCGCCTTGTCGGCGACCAGCTCGACGGCGGCGATCAGGCCTACGCCGCGCACTTCTCCCACCAGCGGATGCGAGACGAGCTTGCGCAGCCGCGCCTTCAAATGCGCGCCGACCTTGCGCGCGTTGCCGACGAGATCGCGCTCCTCGATCAACTTGATATTTTCCAGCGCCACCGCCGCCGCGACCGGATGCCCGCCGCCGGTGAAGCCGTGGCCGAACGTGCCGATGCGGTTGCTCTCGTCGGCGATCGGCTCGAACACACGATCGTTGATCAGCAGTGCCGAGATCGGCAGGTAGGAAGACGAGATCTGCTTCGACAGCACCATGATGTCCGGCTTGATGCCGAAGGTCTGCGAGCCGAACATCTGGCCGGTGCGGCCGAAGCCGCAGATCACCTCGTCGGCCACTAGCAGGATGCCGTATTTCGACAGCACCGTCTGGATCTTTTCCCAATAGCCGGCAGGCGGCACGACGACACCGCCGGCGCCCATGATCGGCTCGCCGATGAAGGCGGCGATGGTTTCCGGTCCCTCGGCGAGGATCAGTTTCTCGAGATCGTCGGCCAGCCGGCTGGAGAACTGCTCCTCGCTTTCGCCGGGCTCGGCATCGCGCCAATGATGCGGCGTCGACGTGTGCAGGATATTGGCGATCGGCAGGTCGAAGGAAAGATGATTGTTCGGCAGCCCGGTCAGGCTTGCGGACGCGATGGTGACGCCGTGATAGCCGCGCTTGCGGCTGATGATCTTCTTGCGCGCCGGCTGGCCGAGCGCGTTCGACCGGTACCAGATCATCTTGATCGCCGTGTCGTTGGCCTCGGAACCGGAATTGGTGAAATAGGCCTTGCTCATCGGCACCGGCGCCATCTGCACCAGCTTCTCCGCCAGGTCGATCAGTGGCGAATGCGCCTTCGAGCCGAAGTCGTGATAGAAGGGCAGCTTCGACATCTGCCGCGTGGCGGCCTCGACCAGCCGCTTTTCCGAGAAGCCGACGGCGACGCTCCAAAGGCCGGCCATCGCCTCGATGTAGCGGTTGCCGGCGATGTCCTCGACATAGACGCCGTCGCCCTTTTCGATGACCAGCGGACCCGTCTCCTGATGCTTGCGGGCATTGGTGTAGGCATGCATGTGGTAGCGGATGTCGCGGGCTTCAGGGGAATTCGGTCTGGCGTCCATGATGGCTCCTGTCGGCAGGCGGAAGCGAAAGACAGGACCCCTCCCCCTGTCGAGAAACTCCGGGAATCCGCCTCGCATCCGCAGCTTGATGCCTTATGGCGAGATGCGGCCGCAAGAGCCGCTGTGTCACAATCGATAGCGCCATGAGATTTCCAAGGCAGACGGAGACGGTATAGTCCCTGCAGGAGCAACGCGTACGCAACCGAAGAGATGCGACATGGAACAGGTCGACTGCATAGTGGCCGGGGCCGGCGTCATCGGCCTTGCGATCGCGCGCGGCCTGGCGGCGCAGGGCCTCGACACGCTGATCCTCGAAGCGGCGGATGCCATCGGCACCGAGACGAGCTCGCGCAATTCGGAAGTCATTCATGCCGGGATCCACTATCCGCAAGGATCGCTGAAGGGCCGGCTCTGCGTTGCCGGGCGCGACATGCTCTACCGCTACGCGATGGAACGCTCGATCCCGCACCGGCGTTGCGGAAAGCTGATCGTCGCGACCGACGAAGCGCAGGAGCCCGTGCTCGCCACGATCCGCGCCGGTGCGGCCGCTTGCGACGTCGCCGATCTGCGCTTTCTCTCCGTCGCCGAGGCGCAAGCGCTGGAGCCGGCGCTGCATTGCACGAAGGCGCTGCTTTCGCCCTCGACGGGCATCATCGACAGCCACGCCCTGATGCTGACGCTGCTCGGCGACGCCGAGGAAAACGGCGCGATGCTCTCGCTCAATACACGCATCGTTTCGGGCCGTATCGAGCCCGGCCAAATCGTGCTCCAGACGACCGACACGGCGACCGGCAACGGTTTCGAGATCGCCACGTCGCGTCTCGTCAACGCGGCCGGCCTGGGCGCGGTCGCGCTGGCCGGCGCGCTCGAAGGATTCGACCGGCGGTTCCTGCCCACGCTTCGCTACGCCAAGGGCAACTACTTTTCGGTGGCCGGCCGCTCGCCCTTCTCGCACCTCGTCTATCCGGTGCCCGAGCCTGGTGGGCTTGGCGTCCATCTGACGTTCGACCTTGCCGGCACGGCTAGGTTCGGACCGGACGTCGAATGGACGGAGGTGCTCGACTACCGGGTCGATCCGGCACGCGGCGAACGCTTCTACGCCGCGATTCGCAAATACTGGCCGGAACTGGCCGACGGCAGCCTGCAGCCGGCCTATAGCGGCATCCGGCCGAAGCTCTCCGGCCCAGGTGAAGCCAACAGCGACTTCGTCATCCAGGATGCCTCGATCCATGGCATTGCGGGGCTGGTCAATCTGTTCGGCATTGAAAGTCCCGGCCTGACTTCGAGCCTGGCGATCGCCGAGCATGTGACGCGCATCATTGTGCCGGCGAGAGAGCTGACCGAAGTCGCCGCCGTATCGTGAGCCGCATTGCGCCGGAAGCCGGCGCTGACCGATCGCGCCCTTCCGGATTTATCAGTCGCCTCTAACCTGGCTCGGCATCGGCGAGCTCCTCGGCGGCTTCATCGACGCCTTGAGCAGCCGCCCGTTCGAGCCAGATCCGAGCAGCGGGCAAGTCGTGTTCACCGGCGATGCCCTTGGAGAGATAGCGGCCTAGCATGAGCTGCGCATGTCCATGACCTCGTTCGGCGGCGGCTGCGAACCATTTCTGCGCCGCCTTGCGATCGAGAGACAGGCCCTGCCCGGTCTCGTAGAGCGCCCCGATCGCGAACATCGCCCCGGCATGGCCCGCAGCGGCAGCCTGTTTGAAGAGATGCGCCGAGGATGCAAACGAGCGTTCTCCGCCATGCCCGTTGTAAAGCATTTCGGCGAGAGCCACCTGCGCGTCCACCATGCCGGCATTGGCGGCCCGCTCGAACCAGATACGAGCCTCGCTCTGGTCGGCGGTCACGCCGCGGCCCTCCTGCAGCATGCGCCCATACATATACTGCGCCTCGGCCACGCCTTCGGCCGCGCGCCTCGTCCATTGCGCCGCCCGCTCCTGGTCCTTGCGCACTCCTACCCCCTCGGCGAAACAGAGCCCGAGATTGAAGGCCGCGACCAGGTCACCCGACGAAGCCGTCGCCCCAAACCACGCTGCGACGTTGATACCGTCGTCCGCTTCGCCTGCGCCTTCGAGGACAAGGTTCGCGAGATCGACTTGCGATTGGCGATTGCCGTCATTAGCGGCGGCGCGCAGCCAGCGCGTTCCTTCCTCGACGTCCCGGGCAACACCATTCCCCGACAGATAGAGCGACGCCAAAGCGCGGGCAGCCAGCTGATGGCCACTCTCCGCGGCCCGCCGATACCATGTCGCGGCTTCGGCATAGTCCGGCCGGGGGCCTTTCACATAGTGTTCGCCGAGGCGATGAGCCGCGTCGAGATTTCCGGCCAGTGCCGCGCGGCGCATCCACGCCTCGCCGGCGACCGGATCCTGACGCGACAGGCTGCCCTCGATCAGAGCGAGTCCCAGCCGAAACTGCGCCGAGGCAAAGCCCTTTTCCGCGGCAAGCCGGTAGAGTGCCTCAGCCGACTCCAGGTCGACGGGCACGCCCATTCCGTGCTCGGTGAGGACCGCAAGAAAATAGATCGCCGTCGGCAGGCCGGCATCCGCGGCGCGCCGCAGCTCCGCGGCGATCCTGACCCTCTGCTCCGGTTGCCTGCGTCGGGCGAGCGACAGGGCAAGGCCAAGGCATCCCTCCGGACAGCCGGCAGCCGCGGATTTCTCGTACCAGCCATGCGCGGCATCGAGATCGCGCATGGCCTTCGGGCCTTTGGTCAGGATGTAGCCGAGTATTGCCTGCCCGGTTGCGGAGCCGGCCTCCGCCGCTTTTCGGGCGAACCGCAACGCTGCCTCGAAATCAGGATCTTGCGAGAATTCCGATTTGAACAGGCTTTCCGAATTGGCGCCGCCTTCGCCGTCTTCGTGCCCTGCCAGTCCGGCCACGCAAAGCGCGGCGAAAAGCGCCTGCGCGTCGGCGCTTCCACGGTCGGCGGCCCGCCGCAGCCAGCGCGCGCCCTCCGATTGGCTCGGCGGCACGCCCAGGCCTTCAAGGTAGCAACGGGCGACACGGTACTCGGCCTCTGGAATGCCCGCACGTGCGGCGATCGCCATGAGCGGAAAGGCCTCGGCGGGCTTTCCATTTTCGGCAAGCTGCATCGCTCTGCGCAGCGCCAGCGCCGGGTGGATGCGTCCAGTCAGCCGATCCAGGATCGCCATGTCACGGCTCCCGCATCGCTTCCTGACCGATCGGCAGCATCGCGCCGAGAATATATTTGAGGACGGTGCGGCGACCTACCTTCACGTCCGCGGTGACCGGCATGCCGGGACTTACCGCGAAGTCGGCGGGCACGCCGTGGAGGGCGACGTCGTCGATGGAAATCTGCGTGCGATAGAACAAGTCGGCATCGGCGGGCAGCATCGCCAGCGAGCTGTTCGGGTCGCGCGCCTGCTCCCTGGCCGAGAAGGAATCCGGGCTGACCGTGCGGACCGTTCCGTGCGCCAGGCCATATTGCGAATAGGGGAAGGTATCGAACTTGATCGCCACGGGATCGCCGACATGGACGAAGCCGCTGCTGCGGCCGACAATGTTCGTCTCGATCTCGAGCACCGCGTCCGCCGGAACCAGCGTGATCAATCGCTCGCCGGACTGCAGGACCGAGCCGACGGAGACCTTGGCCACCGACTGGACGGTGGCGTCGGCTTCGCTCCTCAGCTCCACCAGTTGCTTGCGAAGCTTCGCCTTGTTGAGCAGCTCGCGGGCGTCGGACATCCGCGAATTGGCTTCCGACAGGCTCTGCGAGACGTCGGCGCGCCAGCTCTGAATGTAGCCGTCACGCTCTGCCGCAACTGCCGCCTGCTGGCGCTTGGCCGCCTCGGTCGTCTGCTCGGCATTGCTGAGCGAGCGCGACATTTCCGCCGAATTGTCCTCGGCGATAAGCGTGTTGAGGCGGCTTCCGACCTGTCTCTCTTCGAGTTGCTGGCGCATCTTTTCGATCGACGCCGCCACTGCCAGCCGCTGCCGGTAGCCGTCGGCATCGGACTGCGAGCGTGAGATGACGGAACTGAGCTCGTCTTTCTGACGGTCGAAGCTTTCCAGCTTGGCATCGTAGACAGCCTTGCGGCGATCGAAGATCGATGCCTGCAATGTCCAGCTCGGGTCCAGTCCGTCATAGTTGAAAGGCTTCCCGTCGGCTTCCGCCTTCAAGCGCGCCACCTCGGCTTCGAGCGTCGTGACCTGGGTAGCCAACGCAGTGAGGTCGGCCGAGGCAAAGGTGGCGTCGAGACGGGCGAGCACCTGCCCGGCCTTCACACGCTGTCCTTCGCGCACCTCGATCGAGCGCACGATCGCCGTCTCCAGTGGCTGAACGATGATGTTGGGCGTCTGCGAGACCACCAGGCCCCTCGTCGTGACGACCTGGTCGACCGGTATCAGGGCCGCAAGTGTGATTAACGCGACGACCATGCTCGTGATGATCCAGACGATGCCGCGCGCCACCCGCGGAATGGGCGCGTTGGCGACCGCCGTCGACGGCCACTGGAATTCGAGAATCGCGGGCGCGGTGGGATCGCTGACCTCTGTCCGACGCCGTCGGACAGGAAGGGTGGAATAGGTGGTGCTGCTCATGGCCGGCCGAGCTCAGACGGGACGAGGCGGTACAGCCGCCAGACGACCATGTCGGCCATCAAGATGCCGGTTCTGCTGGAACCAAAGCTGGCGGTAGACTGCGCACCGCTCCAGAAGGACGGAATGCGGCGCGACGTCGAGCACCTTGCCCTGGTCCATGACCAGGATGTGGTCGCATTCGGTGAGCGAGGCTAGCCGGTGTGAAACGATGATAACCGTGCGCCCGCTGGCGATGCGCATGAGATTGGCGCTGACCACCGCCTCGCTCTCGGGGTCGAGCGCGCTCGTCGCTTCGTCCAGGATCAGGACGGTCGGATCGTGGATGAGCGCGCGGGCGATCGCCAGCCGCTGCCTCTGGCCGCCCGACAGGTTGGGCGAGCCTTCCTCGATATAGGTGTCGTAACCGTTCGGCATGCGTTCGATGAACTCGGCAGCGCCGGCAAGCTGAGCGGCGCGCATGGCGTCGGAAAGCGTCAGGCCGGGACGTCCGGCGATGATATTGTCCCTGATCGAACCGCGGAAAAGGAAATTGTCCTGGAGCACCACGCCCAGTCCCTGGCGAAGGTGACGCAGGTTGATTTCCTTGAGGTCGACGCCGTCAAGCTTGAGGAAGCCGCTGTAGTCGCGATTGATCCCCTGCAGCAGGCGCGCGATCGTCGACTTTCCGGATCCGCTGCGCCCGACAATGCCGAACATCGTGCCTGCCGGAATCTCGAAGCTGACCCGGTCGAGCGCCGGCGTCTTGGTGCCGATATAGCTGAAGGTCAGGTCGCTGAAGCTGATTTCCCCGACGAGCTTTGGCCGCAAGCCCGCCGAATGAGAGCTGCTTTCCAACGGGCGGTTGAGGACCGATGCCGCCTCGCCGATCGCGGCCCCGACCTCCTCGTAATCTTCGACCAGCCGGGCCAGGCCGACCAGCGGCTGCGCGACGCGCTGTGCGATCATCATGAAGGCGAACAGGCTGCCGACCATGTAGCCCGAGCGGTCGTTCATGGCGAGATAGGCGCCGATCAGCATGGTGCCGAGGACCATGACGCGTTCGATAGGCGTGACGAGGGTTTGCGGCCAGTTGGCGAGCTGACCGAAGGCGAGACGCGCCTTGCCGGCATCCGCCACCCGTTCGTCCCACAGCGCGTTGCGTTGCGGTTCGAGGCCGAGCGCCTTCACCGTCTTGATGCCGACGACGGTTTCGCCGAGCGCCGCCGATTTCCAGGTCTCGGCATCGACCACTTGCTGGTATCTTCGGCGCAGCGGCACAAGGAAGGCGAAGATGATCGAGACGATCACGACCGCGCAGGCGAGCACCATCCAGGCGAGCGTGGCGTTGATGTAGAAAATGACCGGGATCAGCACGGCGAGCGTGATCAGATCCAGGAACGTGGTGAGAAGCTTTCCCGTCAGGAACTCGCGGATGCGATAGACCTGGGCGAGATGGTATAGGGTTTCGCCGGCCGGATGACGCTCGAAATAGTCCAGCGGCAGGCGCAGGAGCCGGCTGAAGACGTGCAGGTTCAGCTTGGTGTCCAGCCGCGCGCCGACGACGTTGACGATCAGTCGCCGCGCGTGACCGAGCAGCGTCTCGTAGACGAAGACGACGGCTATGATCGCACTCAGCAACGCCAGGGTCGAGATGCTGGAGAACTGCAGCACCTTGTTGACCACCGTCATGACGATAAGCGGGGGCAGGATGGTCAGGACGGAGAGCGTGAAGGAGGCGATGCCGATGTCGCGCAAGGGCCGGCTTTCGAGCCGCACGAGATCGACCAGCCAGCCGAACGTGAAGGGCGCGTCCGCTGCGATGTACGACCGCGCCGGCCGCAGCAGAACGGCCTCGCCCGACCACACCTGCAGCAGTCGCAGTTCGTCGATGGCTACGCCTTCCGCATCGTCCGGCGCATCGACGCTCTTCAGGTAAACGACATTGCGCTCGGCGCTGGCCCCGGTAAGAAGGCCTGCTCCGCCGTCGCTGAACAAAAGGACGACGGGCCCAGTCTGCTCGAAGCGCAGGAGATGTGACCAGCGGATGCGAACCGCGCGCGACCACATGCCGCCGCTCTGCGCCCATTGGGAAAGGTCGGCGGCGTTTGCAAACTTGCCCGCGCTCGCCGCCCTGAATTCGTTCGGGTCGAGTTCGAAACCGTGATAACGCGCGACCCGGATCATCGCCTTGAGGCGCGGCGCGACGTGCTCGAACCCGGCGGGACCGCCGGGAAACCGCCCCGCTCCGCTCTCGCTGCCAGCTTTGCCGACCGCGTCCGCTTCCGCGTCGGCGCGGGTCGGGATCGGTTCGGCCACCGGGCTCAAATATGCGCTCACCCTGCACTCCCCCTGCGACCTACAAG
The DNA here is from genome assembly GCF_029674625.1 of Mesorhizobium sp. WSM4906. Lineage (NCBI taxonomy): Bacteria > Pseudomonadati > Pseudomonadota > Alphaproteobacteria > Hyphomicrobiales > Phyllobacteriaceae > Mesorhizobium > Mesorhizobium sp. WSM4906. The sequence goes on along the minus strand of NZ_CP121355.1, from coordinate 3,246,536 downwards.
CGAGGGCATGCTCCCGGCGCGCCGCGTCAGCCGGGGTTTCTGGCAAGCCTCATCATAGTCCGGAATTGACCGCGGGACGAGCCCATTGCCCGCGCCGGAATCACGAGCACGCGGGCCCTGCGTTTCCGCAAGGCCCGCGCGCGCTGTTTTCGACCAACACTCACTCATTCGGCTTGAGAATATCCTTCAGAGCCTTCTTCAGCGTGTCGTCGGTCTGGGCATAGCCGGCACCCTGCTTGCCCTTGTCCGAAGTCAGGTCGGAGGTGGCGCCGGACGGCTTGTTCTGGCTCTGGCCGAAGCCCTTGACCGTGTTGAGGACGTTCAAGAGATCGGTCGTCACCGCACCGACAGCCTGGCTGACGAGCTGCTTGAACGAGCCCTTGCCGCCACCGGTGTCGCTGCCGGCGGACTGCAGGAACTTCTTGGTGTCCGTCAGCCCCAGCGTGTTGGCCGTGATGCTGGCCTTGCCGCCATTGCCCGGCGAGCCGTCATTGTCGGTGCCGTCATTAGGATGACCCTTGCCCGGGTTGCTGCTGTCGCTTCCGTCAGGATCATTGCCGCCACCATTGTTGCCATGCTCGCGATCACCCGTTCCGCCGCCTGCGCCGGTCGCTCCGGTTGGGCCGGTGGCTCCGGTCGAGCCGGTAGCTCCCGTCGAACCGGTCGAGCCCGTGGCTCCAGTGGAACCAGTCGCGCCGGTTGCACCCGTGGCTCCGGTCTCACCGGTCGCACCCGTGGCTCCGGTAGCGCCCGTCGCGCCAGTAGTTCCGGTCGCTCCCGTTGCACCCGTGGCTCCGGTTTCGCCGGTTGCACCCGTGGCTCCAGTCGCTCCGGTCGCACCTGTGGCACCAGTTTCACCTGTAGCGCCGGTGGCTCCAGTAGCGCCGGTTGCACCCGTGGCTCCGGTCGCGCCGGTCGCTCCAGTAGCTCCAGTCGCGCCAGTCGCTCCAGTCGCTCCGGTCGCACCCATGGCTCCAGTCGCTCCGGTTGCACCCGTGGCTCCGGTCGCGCCAGTGGCTCCAGTCGCGCCGGTCGCGCCAGTAGCACCCGTGGCGCCGGTTTCGCCGGTCGCCCCCGTGGCACCAGTCGCGCCGGTCGCTCCGGTTGCACCTGTGGCTCCGGTCGCTCCCGTTGCGCCTGTGGCACCGGTCGCACCTGTGGCTCCGGTTTCGCCGGTCGCACCCGTGGCACCAGTCGCGCCAGTGGCTCCAGTCGCGCCCGTTGCTCCGGTTGCACCCGTGGCTCCGGTAGCACCCGTAGCGCCAGTTGCTCCGGTGGCACCAGTCGCGCCGGTCGCGCCGGTCGCACCCGTGGCTCCGGTTTCGCCGGTCGCCCCCGTGGCACCAGTCGCGCCAGTGGCTCCAGTCGCGCCCGTTGCTCCGGTTGCACCCGTGGCTCCGGTAGCACCCGTAGCGCCAGTTGCTCCGGTGGCACCAGTCGCGCCAGTCGCACCTGTGGCTCCGGTTTCGCCGGTCGCACCCGTGGCACCAGTAGCTCCAGTCGCGCCTGTGGCTCCAGTCGCGCCTGTGGCTCCGGTCGCGCCAGTAGCTCCAGTCGCACCCGTGGCTCCGGTTTCGCCGGTCGCACCCGTAGCTCCAGTCGCGCCTGTGGCTCCGGTTGCACCTGTGGCTCCAGTCGCGCCGGTCGCTCCAGTAGCTCCAGTCGCGCCGGTCGCACCCGTGGCACCAGTCGCTCCGGTCGCGCCCGTCGCTCCAGTCTCACCGGTCGCGCCAGTCGCGCCGGTCGCTCCGGTTGCACCTGTGGCACCAGTTGCTCCGGTGGCACCAGTCGCGCCGGTCGCTCCAGTAGCTCCAGTCGCGCCGGTCGCACCCGTGGCTCCGGTTTCGCCGGTCGCACCCGTGGCACCAGTTGCTCCGGTCGCGCCCGTCGCTCCGGTCTCACCGGTCGCGCCAGTCGCGCCGGTCGCTCCGGTTGCACCTGTGGCTCCGGTTTCGCCGGTCGCACCTGTGGCACCAGTCGCTCCGGTGGCACCAGTCGCGCCGGTCGCTCCAGTCGCACCTGTGGCTCCGGTCTCACCGGTCGCACCTGTGGCACCAGTCGCTCCGGTCGCACCTGTGGCACCCGTGGCTCCAGTCTCACCAGTCGCACCTGTCGCTCCGGTTGCACCCGTGGCTCCGGTCGCACCGGTATCGCCAGTCGCACCTGTGGCTCCCGTTGCACCGGTCGCACCTGTGGCTCCGGTCGCGCCGGTCGCACCTGTGGCACCAGTCGCTCCGGTTGCGCCGGTCGCACCTGTCGCTCCGGTTGCACCCGTGGCTCCGGTCGCACCAGTATCGCCAGTCGCACCTGTGGCGCCCGTTGCACCGGTCGCACCTGTGGCGCCAGTATCGCCGGTCGCGCCTGTTGCACCCGTGTCACCAGTCGCACCTGTGGCGCCGGTCGCGCCTGTTGCACCGGTGTCGCCGGTCGCACCTGTGGCGCCGGTGTCGCCAGTCGCACCTGTAGCGCCGGTATCACCCGTAGCACCTGTGGCGCCCGTATCGCCGGTCGCACCGGTTGCACCCGTGGCTCCGGTCGCACCAGTATCGCCAGTCGCACCTGTGGCGCCCGTTGCACCGGTCGCACCTGTGGCGCCAGTATCGCCGGTCGCGCCTGTTGCACCGGTGTCGCCGGTCGCACCTGTGGCGCCGGTGTCGCCAGTCGCACCGGTATCACCCGTGGCACCTGTCGCACCCGTATCACCTGTCGCGCCAGTCGCACCGGTATCGCCTGTCGCGCCAGTCGCACCGGTGGCCCCGGTCGCGCCTGTGGCGCCGGTAGCACCCGCCGGGCCTGTTGCGCCCACGGCACCAGAGCTCGCGAGAGTTAAAAGGCCATCATTAAAGTGATTGCCATCGTTGCCGGGAGCGCCGACGTTATTGATGGTCGTGGTGGTGAAATCATAACCCGGTTGGTCGCCCGGAGTGGCGGGGTCGACGTCGGCGACAGGCGTAAGCGTACCGTATTGGCGGAATCCTGAATCATAGATAAGATATGTATGAGAGATATCCGGGACTGTTATTGTTACTGCAAAATTTGGAGCCACGCTATTGGCTGAAGAATTAAGAACAAAGCTACCAACGACAGTATCATCGGCCGTTGTTAGCGTATTGTTTGTATCGATAAGATAGTATGTATTAATACTTTTGCTACTACCTGAATCCGTAAAACCAGAAAGCGTCAGGTTACCTGCGTCAAGTATCCCCGCGTAATTCGCTACGCCAGCTAAAGTGATTGGCGGCAAAGGCGAAGAGGGCGCGTATTTCGGCAGTTCCCAAGAGCCGCCCAGGGCGGCCGCGCCAACCAGCGACGTCGAGGCACGGACGTCCGCGCCTACCGCCTCTTCCAATGCCGCAACGAAAATCTCGCCAGCGCTTCCCAACGCCGTTTCGCAGCTCCACAGCCGAAGCTCGCCATGCACTGCGAGCGCCCTGCCGATTGCAACGAAATCATCGGCCTGTTCCTTCAATGAGGCGGCCGTCCAGTCTCCTCCAGCCAGCTTCACGCGCCCTGGCGCTCCATGCGCCATGATGTGGACGGCGTCGAGTTCCTCCTGTCCTTCGAGGGCGGCGGCGATCTGTTGCGCGGCCGGTCGGCGGCCATCGAGCGCGACAGCCCGCACTTCGGGCCTCAAATTGCCGAGAACGGTCTGGATGTCGGAAATTGAAGAATCCACAAAGAGAATTTCAGAGGCACGGGCCATGACTGGCTCCTGTTGGCGTCAAATTCAATTCAGGGGGAAACCGCCCGCTGTTTTGGCGGGCGAGCGACAGGCAATGGATCGGACGGGATCACCTTCCGGATGCCCCGACGGCTCCGTCGGGTCTTTGAACAGTGGGGATCTCTACCCGCAGGAAGCTGGCAACCTGGAAGTTCCCGCCATCGTCAAACGTGCCGATCGCCAATGAACCGGCGCTGCTTGGGACTTTGACCGTGAGCGCGACAGCGAGGCTTCGCTTGACGGCCTTGGGGAGCATGACCTGGCCCACGATCGCGCTTTTTGCCGTATCCAGGATGAAATAGGTTGCGTTCTCGGTCGTGTCGCCGATGGGCAAGACGCCGCGAACCGTGACTTCCGTGACCGCAAAGCTTGCTGTGTAGCTCATCACATCCTCCTCGGTCGGCCTGCGCCGCTGTTTGTCCTGTCTCGTTCCTTGTGTTCAGTCGGTGCCCGGCGCTCGTAACCGGGCCGGGCGGGCCACGGTAACGGACGCCAAGGATTGTCGAATTCGGGAAAGGCCCCGTCGTTCACTGAGCGAAATCATCGCCGAGCGCCTGCCGATCGCTGGGCGACCGTTGCGGGCGGAAAGATTCGGAGGAGTCAGGCGCGGGGGCAAGGCCGCATCGGCGCGGCACCCGCAGGTGGGCGGCAACACTCGAACCACTGTCAACTCCATCACGCGTGTCGCGATCGCTCGGCGACGACCTGCGAGGGAACCCGGACTACTTGCGAGGGAACATCGATTGGGAATCGTCGGGCCTGGCTGACAGGCTGATGTTGAAACGACGGCACGCGCGCGTGCTGTCAAAGCCCCCTCGCAGGAGGTGGCTTTGTTCCCGGATACTCCACTAGCTTCGCAGACATCCGCAAACCCACGGCGTTCCCGCCCGGCCTGCGGCTACCCTCCCGTTGCATTAGATATTAGTAAATTCGAAATTTATAAACTTGTAAATGGGTTGGTTTACAACTTATGAACTATAAAGTTGTGACCGGGCCCCTGGCCGGGTCCGAACGGCGTTGAAAATCCGAGGCTTAGAGTCGGTCCGCCGTCGCGCGAAAAAATCGCGGCGGAGCTGAAGATTGTTCCGACGAGCAAGCCTGGCCGCGGCGAAAGATGCCGGCTGACGATGGAGCGGACGCATCGGGTGTGGGGACGGAAAATGCAACTGGCCGTAAAGCGTTTGGCTGTCGCACGATCTGGGCGACGAGCACCATGGAGTGTAAAATCGGACCGATCCTCATCTAAAGGGATCAGTGTTCCAGATGGCGCCGCAATGCGAATATGGCCTTGGTCTGCAGCCATCAGGCAGCCCTACAGTCGGCAAATGACGAACGGCAAGCGACTCTGCTTCAACATGATTGCCGGGAACGGACAGACGCGCAGCGTGCGCCGTTCCACCGAGGGATTGGCATGAGCACCATCGGCCTGTGCATGATCGTCAAGAACGAGGCCAAGGTCATCTTGAACTGCCTCGCCAGCGCACTTCCACTGGTCGACTATGTGCTCGTCGTCGACACGGGCTCCACCGACGGCACGCAAGACGTAATCCGCGATTTCCTGGCCACCCACAACGTCCAAGGTGCCGTCATCGACGAGCCATGGCGGGATTTTGCATATAACCGCAGCTTCGCCCTCGAGCAGTTGCGCGAGGTGGAATGGATCGACTATGCGATGATCATCGATGCCGATGACGTGCTGATCGTCGATCGCGACTTCGAGCCGATCGCATTCAAGTCGCGGATGGAACACGATCTGTATGACATCGAGGTGTCGCATGGCGACATCTCTTTCTACCGCCCGCAGATTTGCCGCAACCGACTGCCCTTCTCCTTCAAAGGGGTGCTGCACGAATATCTCGAGGCGCCTCCCGGGCCGATCACACGGCTGAACGCCGAGGGCTTCCGCATTGCGACCGGACGTGGGGGAGCCCGCAGTCAGAACCCAAGGAAATATCAGGACGATGCGGCTGTCTTGGAGAACGCGCTCGCAACCGAGACCGACCCGTTCCTGATATCGCGCTACACGTTCTATCTCGCGCAGAGCTACAGGGATTGCGGCGAGCGCGAGAAGGCGCTGGAACACTACCTGAAGCGCGCCGATCTGGGTTTCTGGAACGAGGAGGTCTATGTGAGCCTCCTCGAAGCGGGCAACATGATGGCGGCTCTCGAGCGGCCATTCGAAGAGGTCGTCGGCGCCTACGAGCGTGCGACCCAGACAGTGCCGGCCCGCGGGGAGGCGCTGCATGCGGCGAGCCGTTATTGCCGCGACCAGGGCAGGAACGCCGAAGGGCAGGAGTACGCGCGGCGCGGTTTGGACCTCAAGGCGCCAGCCGGCTTGTTCGTTCAGCCCTGGGTCTACGACTACGGGCTGCTCGACGAGTTTTCCGTCAACGCGTACTGGGCCGGCGCATACCGCGAGTCACTCGATGCCTGCTTGAAATTGCTGATCTCCGATAAATCGCCGTCGGACATGCTGAAGCGCGTGGCGGCCAATGCGCGATTTGCCGCCGAGAAGCTGCAGGTGCGCGAACCACCGCAGTTGGGACGGTTCGGCAGCGAAACCTTGATCGAACAGCACAAGCTGGTCCGGCAGCGTTCGCTGCGCTCGCGATTGAAGGGCATGCCGCGCGTTCTGATATCGATACTGGCAAAGCAAAAGGAGCCGTCACTCCCCCTTTACCTCGAATGCATCGAGGCGCTCGACTACCCGAAGGAATCGATCGTCCTCTACATCCGAACGAACAACAACACCGACAGGACCGAGCACATATTGCGCGAATGGGTGGAGCGCGTCGGTCATCTCTATTCGGCAGTCGAGATCGACGCTTCGGACGTCGCCGATCGGGTCGAGCAGTTTCGCGAACACGAATGGAATGAGACGCGTTTCAAAGTGCTCGGGCGAATCCGCAACATAAGTTTGCAGAAGACGCTCGAGCATGGCTGCGACTTCTATTTCGTCGTCGATGTCGACAATTTCGTGCGCGCAGCCACGCTGCGAGAGCTTGTCGCGCTCGATCTGCCGATCGTCGCTCCCCTGCTCCGCTCCATCTCGCCTGGCCAATACTATTCGAACTACCACGCCGAGATCGACGCGAACGGCTACTATAGGCAGTGCGATCAATATGCCTGGGTGCTCAATCGCCATGTACGCGGCGTCATCGAGATGCCGCTGGTGCACTGCACCTATCTCGTGCGCGCCGACGTGCTCAACGAGCTGACCTATGACGACGGCACGTCACGATACGAGTACGTCATCTTTGCCGACAGCGCCAGGAAGGCGGGCATCATCCAGTACATGGATAATCGGCAGGTCTACGGCTACATCACTTTCGGCGACCACGAATACCACGTGAGTGACGGGATCGAGCGCGCACGAGAACTTTTGCAAAACGCGGGCGACACTCCTGTGCTTGCCGGCGCCACGATCCCTGCATCCGCGCCGGCATCGCCCAAACCTGACGAGTCGACGGCTTCGTCGCAAATTCACCTGATAAACCTCGACCGCAGCGTCGAGCGCTGGAACAAATATCAGAGCAACAACTGGCATCTAAGGCGCGAAACGGTTCGCGTATCGGCGGTTGACGGGGCTTCGCTGGACAGGGATGAGCTCATCAAGGAAGGCCTCATAACTGCCGATTGCGCATACCCTCCAGGCACGTTGGGATGCGCCCTGTCTCACATCAATCTATGGAAGCAGTCAGTTTCGCAGAATAAGATAATAACTATCTTCGAAGACGACGTTCGATCTTCATTCCAATTTGTAGAGGAAGCGGCCACTTTAATGGCCCAAGCGCCGGCGGATTGGGATATCATACAATGGGGCTATATATTTGATCCTTCCTTCATATGGCTCGATCTGGGCTTTTCGAAAGCCAAGCTGGAATTCTACGACCGGAGATACAGCAAAAGAACGACCTCGTTCCAGTTCGAGAAATTCCCCAGATCGCTCATCAAGGTCGAGCATTCATTTGGGCTGCAGGCCTACACGATCACGCCAAAAGGCGCGCGCATACTTCTCGAAAAATGTCTCCCGCTGCGCAGCAGACTGATCCCATTTCCTGGAACCGCCGTCGTCCTTGACGACACCGGCATCGATTGCGCGATGTGCGGCGCATATACTTCGATGCGGGCCTTCGTGTGCATGCCCCCACTCGTTATTCTGGATGACGACTTGCCTTCGGATCGAATAGCGATGGACCAGCAGCAGTAAGGGGCGCTGGCCTCGGCCTGCTGGCGGTCGGGTTTGATCTCCGGCCTACAAGTCCGGCCAACGGGCTGACATCGCTTCGATGAACCGACGAGAGTTTACGGCGTTAACCGTCACATCCCTTGGTCTGGTTTCCCCGCCGCGGTGGATTCTGGGCAGGAGTCTGGCGGCCATGATGTCCGTGAATGCCCAAGCTGAACCATCGGCCGGGTTGCTTCGCGCTCCCGTCGAGCTTGCGGGCGACTGGGGCCGGATGCTTCATGGTGCCGTCGTTCAGGTCGTCGAGCGGATGCGGCACGCTTGCCTTGACGGCATTCGCCTCGTCTCCGACCGCCAGCCGACGCGGCTGCGCATCGAGGAGCATACATCCGGCACGCCCGCCATCTGGCTGCACCCGGATGGGACCAATATGGCGTGGATCATCGTCGACATCGGCGAGCGGGACTGGTCGAAGCTTGCCTACCAGTTCGGCCATGAACTGGGTCATGTGCTTGCCAACAGCTGGCAGGTCGACGCCAAGCCCGCGCTGCCCTGCCAATGGCTCGAGGAAGCGATGGTGGAGGCCTTGTCGCTGCATGGCCTGGGACGTCTGGCGAAGGACTGGAAGCAAAACCCTCCCTTCGCCGGCGACAACGCCTTCGGAGACGCCATTGCCGACTATCGCGCAAACATCGTCAGAGGCTATAGCGCGCTCGCCGGCAGCCAGGGGCTTGCCAGCGATGCCGCGGCTTGGTTCCACGATCATCGCAGCGAGATCGAGGTTCCGGCCCTCAATCCGTTCGCGCAAGCGATGTCCCTGACGATTCTCTCGGAATACGAGCAGGCTCCGGACTGCGTCGAGGCGCTTGGCGCACTCAACCGCTGGCCCGGTCGCAGCGGGATTCCCGTCGGCGAATATTTCCAGAAGTGGAAAGAAAGCTGTGCCGAATTGCACGCGTCACCTCAGTTGCCGCTCCACTTGGGCGAACTTTTGGGGATTCTGCCCCGCACCAAGTGAGGCGTGGCCCGGCGCAGCGGCGACCGATCACATCCCAGATCTCAGCACCGGATAGACCTCACTAGCGCTTCAGATTAGGCCTGATTGGTTTGACCTCTTCTCGCGTGCTCGTATCGGGTAGTTCGCTAGGACCGTCTGGGTTCGGCGCCGGCTTTTCACGCGTATCCCTCGGCGGCTTGTCCTTTGGATTGGGGCTGGGCGGCGTTGGTTTGTGTGGTCTTTCCCGTTTCGCTGATTTCGACATCGTACAGGTTCCTTTACATGCACAAACTTTGGAGGAAGTTTACAGTTCCACGCCGGCTCGGCGGCTGACCGGTCGTTCCCCTGCTTTAGAGGCGAATGCAGGATTTGATATCTGCCTCAGCCGAGCGGCGGCGACGGAGGCTGCGCCGGATCCGGTGGATATCTTGCTCTCGCGGATGCACCCGGAATCGCGGCCCCGGTTTGTGATGGAACGCTACCGGTGGACAGCGAGTTCCTGGTCAAACATCGATCTGGCGGCGGGCTTCGTACTGATGGGAGAGTACAATGAAAATCGGCAGTTGCATGACAAGGAACGTAAAGATCGCGAATCCCGAACAGTCAATTCGCGATGTAGCACAGATGATGGACAGGCTTGACGCAGGAGCCATGCCTGTGGGCGACAATGATCGGGTGGTAGGCATGATAACCGATCGCGATATCGCCATTCGTGGAGTGGCGTTGGGCAAGGGTCCCGACACCAAGGTACGCGATGTCATGAGTTCGGAGGTCAAATACTGCTTTGATGACGAGGAGATCGAGCATGTGCTCGAGAACATGGGCGACTTGCAGGTGCGCCGACTCCCCGTTCTCAATCGGTAATTGCTCACCCTCTCGAAAGCCGGCGTGGGTTTGACGGGAATGGCATTGCGTGATTCAAGCTGCGGATGGATCGCGCGGTTCTTGATTCGCTGGACCGGGAACAGCTGATAGAGATCATTTTGGCGCAGGCCGCGATGATCGAGCAGTTGACGCGGCGGGTTGCGGAACTGGAGGCGCGGCTCGGGCTTCCGCCAAAGACACCGGATAATTCGAGTGTTCCGCCCTCGCAAGGTCGCAAGGCTTCGGCGGCAACGCCGCCGGCAAGCAAGCGGCGGCGGCGCCGGAAAGGGCGGACCGGGGCGCATCGTGCGATGGCTTCGAACCCGACGCAAACATTGGAGATGCGCGCTTCGTGCTGCCCACATTGCCGGGCGGATGTCTCGGGCGCGCGGCAATGGCTGTGCGAAGCCTATGATCATGTCGAGCTTCCGCCGATCGAACCGGTGGTGACGCGGATCAACCTTTACGGCGGCGCCTGCCCGAACTGCAGCCGGCGCTTCAAGGCTGCCGCACCGGCGGACATGCCGCCTGGCTCGCCGTTCGGGGCAAAGCTGCGCGCCCTGGTGATTTACCTGCGCTACACGCACGGCATCGCCTTCGAACGCCTGTCGCGGACGCTGTGCGATCTATTCGGGGTGGAGATCAGCGAGGGGGCGCTGGTCAACATGCTCAAGCGGGCCGCAGTCCCCTTCGCCGCGCAGACCGAGCGCATTCGCAACGACCTCATGGTCGCGCCGGCGCTGGCCTCGGACGAAACCGGCCTGCGGGTCGGCAAGCGCAACTTCTGGCTCTGGGTGGTTCATCACAAGGACAGCGCCGTCTTCCTGGCCGATCCGACGCGGGCCAAGCGTGTGCTGGAAGACTTCCTGGCTGATCGTCGCCCCGATTTCTGGCTTTCCGACCGCTATGGTGCCCAAAAGGGCTTCGCCAAACGTCAGCACCAGTTTTGTCTGGCGCATCTCATCCGTGACGCTCAGTATGCCATGGATGCCGGCGACGATTGTTTTGCGCCCGGCCTGATCGCGCTGCTCAAGCGCGCTTGCCGCATCGGTCGCGAGCGCGATCAGCTCAGCGATCGACAGCTGGCTTTCTATAACAGGAAGTTCGTCAAGAAGCTGAGCGAGCTGCTCAGGCTGCGTCCCACCCACGAAGAAGGCATCAAGCTGCACAAGACAATCGGTGAAATCCGCCGAAACCTGTTCGTCTTCATCACCAATCGGGCGCTGGAGGCGACCAACAACGCCTCCGAGCGCGCCCTGCGCCCTTGCGTGACATTCCGCAAGATCACCAACGGGTTCCGAACAGAGTGGGGCGCCAAGCTCTACGCCGACATTCGATCCGTCCTCGAAACCGCCCGACGACGGGCCATCGACCCACTCGACGCCCTAACCACAACCCTCAACGCGCGTCCCTTGGCATTCGCCCAGGCGTAGGGGTGAGCAATTACCTCAATCGAGACAAGCGGCTCGTCGGCATTGTTTCCATTGGCGACCTTGCGACAAATGGCGAAACCGCGGAGGCTGGAGGGGCTTTGCGCGACATCTCGCGACCGGGCGGCGAGCATTCGCAGACTGCGCATTGACTGCGCAAAGTCGACTGGAGATGAGCCTCCCTTCGTTGACCCTCAGTTGGGGCCGGAAGGCTCGGCGCTTTCTTCGATTGCTCGAAATCCCAAATCCGAAGCATCGGCGCACTGGCGGCCGACGCTTCGGCGTTCGGCCAGTAGTCCTCCATCGCCACGATCTTGAAGCCGTCGCTCGATCACGCCTCGCGTAATGGCCTACTTTTCCAAAGCGGGAAACGCGCGCACGCTTCTCATGCGGCCCGCAACCTCCTCTGCGCCTTCAGCCGAGCCCCATCCTGCATAGCCATCCTCACAGCGTTCAGCTACGCGCCGACGCTGTCCGGCCAGAGCCTCTGGATGTCCTTTGGCAAAGCATCGCGTACCTTGGCCGACTGGCCGAGATCGATATGATGGGCGAGCGCCTTGAAGACGGTCCTTGCAGCATCGCCGGCGTTGACGGGTCGCCCGGATTTCAGGCCTTCCCCCACGGGGTGGAGGAACTCTTCAGCGGACCGATCGCGGCGTGGCAGGTCGGACGGCTTGTACTGGTCGTAATATGCACCGCGAACCAGAAGCGGCAGTTCGGCAGCCAGGTTGGCTCCCAGTTCCGCAGGCAACCTGTCCCTCAGGGTCCGCAAGACCACGCCCAGCGTGTGCCACGCCAACTGGCGGTCGGGGCCGAGATCATCCATGATCTCGTTCAGCCAGATGTTGGTGGTCTGTACGGTCTTGTCAAAAACATCGAGACCGGTTGCGCTCATCATCGCCTCCCTGACGAAAATCACCCTCGCGCCCATTGCAGATAGAACACGCGACTGGAGCTATTGTTTCGTCCATCCGGCATTCTTTTGGCCCGATGCTGGTCAGCGACCTATAGTTCCTGTGCGTCCGACGGCGGACAACATTTCTCTCGGCGATTGCTCGCCAGGCGAGCTACTGGGCTGGCGTGCTGCCGGCAGTGAGCAGAAAGCCCGATCCGCCGGTCGAATACCACAATCCCAGACACAGCAGTGCCAGCAGTATGATGAACTATCGCCGCAGCCCGAACCAATACATGCATCGCGTTGTCACCTTTCGCTTCGATCTCTGCCTCCCAAGGCTCGGTTGTCGGCGTCATGCCGAAACCGCTCGACCGTAAAGCTGGAACCCTCACCAACGACTCGCGTTCAAAAGGAACCAACGGCGCTTCAGCCATTCCGAGCAAGGAGAAGGTGATGCCGGACAAGAAAATCATCGATAAGGCACGAAAGGACAAGCGCGAAGGAAAGTCGGCAAGCACGCAAGCGGGCGAATTCGTGCATGAGGAGATCAAGAAAGTTCGCCGCGGCGAGCACGGCGCGCGTTCCACCAAGCAAGCAATTGCAATTGGCCTTTCTGAGGCGCGCCGCGCGGGCGTCGACCTGCCGCCACCCGGAAAAGGCAAGGTCAAGAAGAGCACGCGCAAGGGCGCCGAGTACGCCTACGAAGTAGGCCAGGGTGAACGCAAGCCGAAGCATCGCCCGAAGGTCTCGCACGCAGTGTCGGAGGTTCTCGAGGACGAGCCGAAAAGCAGTGCATCACACAAGGCACTCTCGCAACAAGCCAAGAGAGCGGCATCCCGCCGGACGGCGGAAGAGCGGTCGGCCGCTGCGAAGAAGGCAGCCAGAACCAAAGGCCCGAGTGATCGCTCCGCGGCGGCCCGGAAGGCAGCCAAAACGCGCGCACGTCACAGTCACAGCTAGCCGGTGAAGCCTAGCGGCGTTGGTATGGTCGAGCGGCCGCGGCATAGCTTGCGCCTCACGTCGGGAGCTTCGCGCCGGTTCGCCTGGCTTTTCTGTGGCATAGACCTGCCGCACCACAACAGGGAGGAGCGATGGTAGCTGCATCCGAAACCAGCTTCCCGCTGCCTCTCGACACGCAGCCGATGGAGGCGCAGACCGCCGAGGCGCTGCCCGAGGATCGCGGCGCGTGGGAATACGAGCCGAAATGGGATGGGTTTCGCTGTCTCGCCTTCAAGGGCCGTGACACCGTCGACCTCAGGGCGAAATCCGGGAAGCCGCTCGGTCGCTATTTCCCCGAACTTACGGCCATTCTGCGCGACATCCATGCCGAAGATTTCGTCGTCGACGGCGAGATCGTGATCGAGATCGAGGGCCGCGCTTCCTTCGACGCACTGCAGATGCGGCTTCACCCGGCCGAGAGCCGGATCCAAAAGCTGAGCGTGGAAACGCCGGCGCAATTGATCCTGTTCGACATGCTCGTCGCACCGGGCGGCAAGTTGCTGCTCGCAGAGCCCCTGCAGGAGCGGCGGGCGGCAATTGAGGCTTTCGTGACGGAGGTCGACAAGGCCTGCTTGCGGCTCTCGCCATCCACCACGAGACTCGCAACCGCCAAACGATGGCTGCAAGGCGCAGATCACGGCTCGACCGATGGGGTCGTCGCCAAGGCTCTGGACGAACCCTACCGGCCGGGCGAGCGCGCGATGATCAAGGTCAAGCGGCTGCGCACGGCCGACTGCGTGGTGGGCGGGTTCCGATACCTGAACGGCAAGCGCCTTGTCGGCTCGCTGCTGCTTGGCCTCTACAACGAGCGCGGCCTGCTCGACCATGTCGGCTTCACCTCGGCGATCGGCAATGACGTCCGGGCGGCGATCACCAAGAAACTCGAGGAGTTACGCGGCGGGTTCGGCTTCACCGGCAAGGCACCGGGCGGCCCGAGCCGCTGGAGCACCGAGCGCAGCGGAGAATGGGAGCCGGTGCGGCCGGAACTGGTCGTGGAAGTCCGCTTCGACCACGTCACCGGCAACCGCTTCCGCCACGGAACAAGGCTGGTGCGCTGGCGACCTGACAAGGCGCCGCGTCAATGCACGTTCGAGCAGATCAAGCAGTAAGCGCCGTTCCGCAAAAGGGATGCCGTTGAAGGCAACAAGGTTTTCGTCGAACGACTGCTTTCCTTGGAAGATCGCGGTACTTATCGCTTTGAACTAAACTACAGCCCGAACGGGAAGGTATCCGGGACCCGACCGCCGCCCTCGCCTTCAAACGGCAATGGCGTCACCGCCTTCGTCTCATTAAACCAAACAAACGCATCAAACTGCCGCGATAGCGAAGCCTCCGCATAATGGCTCAGCAGTTCGGTCTCGGGCCGGTATATCACGCCGATGAACCGCTCGAGTCGCTGCGCCGCAAGGGCCTCCGTCGCCTGGCTGTTCCGTTGAAAATCGACGATTGCGCGGGGCTTTCCCGCCAAGTTGAAACATCGCTCCACGCTCTCTTCGTGAGAAGGCCTGACCTTCTTCACCTCCATCGGGCCGTCCCAGTCGCTCGCAGCCGCCACGGTTCCGGCATGGGTGCCAAAACCGATCAGTGCAATCTCGCTGCCGAATTTCTCCCTACAGAGCTGACCGATGTTCAGTTCCCGACGGATCTTTCCCATCTCGGTTTCGCGAGCATCACCAACATGCGAATTGTGTGCCCAAACGACGGCCTTGGCGTCCGAGCCCCTTGCATCGAGCAGATGCTCGAGCGTTTCGAACATGTGCCGATCGCGCAAATTCCATGTTTCCGCGCCGCCGTAGTACATGACGCGGTAGTACCGCTCCGCGGACGCTATCAGCCTGGCGTTTTGCGCGGCATCGAGAAACTCGTCACCGCCGTCGCTCGCATAGCGAAGCTGATTTTCAAGAAGCTCCCGACACTGCTTCGCCACGGCGTCCTCACAGTTACGGTATCCGGCAGTGAGCACTGCGCGCCCGTAAGTGGAGGGTTCGTTTTGCCACGGTGTCAGGCAGCCGTATCGCTCGCGGGCCACCGCCGCCGCCTCGGGGTCGACCTCGTCGAGGTATGCCAGAACAGCGGCGATCGAGCCGCTCATATTGTAGATGTCGAGACCGTAGATGCGGGCTTGTCGATCGGGGTCGGCGGCTTCATTATGCGTACGAAGATCGCGGAGGAAAGCATCAAACTCCCGGTTGCGCCACATCCAGGTCGGAAAGCGCCTGAAAGGCGTGGGTTCGCTTTCCCGCGCCGGTAGTCCGCGAACGAAGCGATTCACAGCTGATGCGTCAGGCCAGTCAGCCTCCAGGGCAATGACCGAGAAGCCATGATGTTCAATCAGCCGCCGGGTAATCGCTGCGCGGGCCCGGTAAAACTCCGACGTGCCGTGGGTCGCCTCGCCGAGCAAGACGATCCGTCGATCCGCAAACCTGTCGAAGAACCCGCCGAACGCCTGATCCTCCGGTTCCGGCAGGTCTTCTGCGGCGTGGCAAATCAGTTCGGGCAAACTCTTCTTCGAAAAACCGGGAGAGCGTTCAGCCGTGTCGGACCATCCGTGTTCCCCGATGAGCGGCACAAACATCACGCCGCCCAAATCTTCTTCCTCGAACTTCTTGGCGCCGACGCGGGTCACGCGGATCAAACGCTGCTCTATCTCGTTGATCCCCACGGGAATGATCAGCCGGCCGCCAATGTCGAGCTGGTCCTTGAGGGCTTCGGGCACGACCGGTCCGCCAGCCGCCACGATTATGGCATCGAATGGCGCTTTCTCTGGCCAGCCCTTGCTTCCATCGCCGATGCGCAGCTCCACGTTGCCGATATCCAGCTGCTTCAACCGACGTCGTGCCATTTCACCAAGGGCACCGTGTCGTTCGACCGTGAATACGCGATCGGCAACCTTGGCAATGATCGCGGCGGCATAGCCAGATCCGGTGCCGACCTCGAGCACGCGGTCCGTCGCCTCGACCTCCGCCATTTCGACCATATGGGCAACGATGAAGGGCTGCGAAATCGTCTGGCCGTGACCGATCGGCAGTGGCGAATCCTCGTATGCGAACTCCTCAAAACCTTCCTCGACGAACACCTCGCGTGGAACTTGACGCATCGCTTCAAGCACTCTGGGATCGCGAATACCGCGTCGCGCGAGATGGGCGGCAACCATGTGCTGCCGGGCATTTTCGAAATCGAGCATCGGGTTCCTCCCTGCTATCGAACTTGCCAGAACCAAAACTGTTCCGTTCGATTCGGTGGCAGGCGAACGGCCCCGCAAATTGCTCCAGCCAGATCTACCGCTGCGTCTTGGAAGTCTCGGAGACTGCGAGCCGCTGCTGTTGGCCACGGCGCTTGTGTTGCCTGTCGCTTTGGAGCAACAGGAATGGGAAACCTCGATAAAGGCCTCGACAAGGCAAGGAAATCAACGTGATGCAGTGGGGTTTGCCACCCCTGAAGCGGAGAGTTCTGGCTTCAAGCGATCCTTTGCTCGAGCTGTGCCATGTCCGCGTTCTGCCGCAGGCCCGTTGCGACGACCGACACCCGGAACTTTCCCGCCAGCGCCTGGTCGAAGATGGCACCGACGATAATGTCGGCGTCGGCATCGACCTCTTCGCGTATCCGCGTCGCAGCTTCGTCGACCTCGAACAGTGTCATGTCCATGCCGCCGCAGATCGATACGAGCAGGCCCCTGGCGCCGGTCATGGAGGCTTCGTCGAGGAGCGGATTGGCGATTGCGGCCTCCGCCGCCGTCCTTGCGCGACCCTCTCCGGAGGCCTCGCCGGTTCCCATCATCGCCCGGCCCATGTCCCGCATCACTGACTTCACGTCGGCGAAGTCGAGATTGATCAGGCCTTCTTTCACGATGAGATCGGTGATGCAGCCGACACCCGCGTAGAGAACGCGGTCCGCCATGGCAAATGCGTCGGCAAACGTTGTCCTGGCGTCGGCGACCCTGAAGAGGTTCTGGTTCGGAATGACGATGACCGTATCGGCGCTCTCGCGAAGGCGTTCTATGCCTTCCTCGGCGGCCTGCGTCCTGCGCTTGCCTTCGAACACGAACGGCTTGGTGACGACGGCCACGGTCAAGATGCCGGCGTCGCGCGCGGCGCGCGCAATGATGGGCGCGGCGCCGGTCCCTGTGCCGCCCCCCATGCCGGCGGTGATGAAACACATATGCGTTCCCGCCAGATGATCCATGATCTCATCGATGGATTCCTCTGCCGCCGCGCTGCCGACCTGGGGCAAGGATCCGGCCCCCAGGCCCTCGGTCACATGCGCGCCCAACTGAATCAGTCTTGGCGACTTCGACATGGTGAGCGCCTGAGCGTCGGTATTGGCAACGACGAACTCGACCCCTTGCAAGCCTTCGGCAATCATGTTGTTGACCGCGTTTCCGCCGGCGCCGCCGACCCCGACTACGGTGATCTTAGGTCTCATCTCCAGGATTTCCGGCTTGGCGGTCATTGTGATCTCTCTACGGCAGGCACCCGCCGCGCCGCACCATGCGGAACCGGCGCAGCAAGCGCACGAATCAGGCGATCCCCACCGACATTAAGGAATCAGAGTAGGCGCCTCGCTGCAAGGCCAGGCTGAGGACTGCCGTCAGGCTGAGCTGTCCGAGAGTCTGACTGGCAAGGGCATAAGTCATCGGTGCGGCTGCTCCGCCGACGGAAAAATCGGCGAGGCGTTTGCCCATCGACATGGTCAGTACCGTGTCGAAGACCGGCATTCCGCTGTGCGAGAGAAAGGCGGCCGCCGGCAGCGCATTGGAGCGGTTCAGTCTGGATCGAGGCGTTGGCCGCTGCCGCCACCCTTCGCTGCTATCGGGCTTTCGCCCGATACAACTGCCGATTCCGCGTCGGAATAAGATGAACAGTGGGAATTCCGTCGTAAGATGACCAATTGCGCGATCTAATCCAGATAGAACCTCGCTCTCACAAACTCTCTTCTCACAAACTCTTCAGGCGACTGAGATCGGCCATTGTGGCCTTGCGCTCGACGATGGTGCGACCAAACTTGTCCTCCATGCTGAAACGGCCGTTCTCGATCCTCTCCTTCATTCCGTTCCGGTGCGTGACCTGGATGCTGTTGCCACTGACCTCGACCTTGTCGCCGGTCGCCGCGTTCACATGATCGTCGACATCGGCGGTGCTGGCGGCACTGTTGGAGGCGCTGTTCGTCGCGCCCTTGCTGTTGCCGCTGTTTCCGCCGCTGTTGTTGTTGCCCCCGGCGTTCCCGCTATTGCCGTTACCGTTCGAACCGCTGTTTCCGTTGCCGCTGTTGCCGCCGGAGTTGCCGTTAGAGCCGCCGTTCCCGCTATTTCCGTTCCCGCTGCCGTTTCCGCCGCTATTTCCGCCGTTGCCGCTATTTCCACCGCCATTGCCGTTGCCGCCCTTGCCGGCATAGGCCTTGGTCACGACAGAACCGTCTAAGGAGAGTTGAAGAGGCGCGACGACAAACGCCAGCGCAGTGAGCGCCCGCAAGCCAAGCCTGCAGCCCATGCGCGCTGCGCGCATCCCATTCTCTCCATACCGGCCTTCGGCCAAGCTACCCCACCGGCCATGTCGCCGCACCTGCATCCCCAATCGGCGTGTCCTGGGGAAGCGGGCCTTTGTCCAGTTTTCTCAGGCTTTGTTTCGTGAACATTTCTGACTTACGCCTTCTCAACCAGATGCGGTCTGGCGCCGCCGCGCAGCAGGCGGTTCTTGGGTGAGGCATGCCGCAATGCGTCGCGCTAAACGCCCCCGGACCTCTTGGCCGCGACACCGAATGGCGGCATCGATATCCTGCGCATCCGCATGAGCGTACCGGAAGTGATCAGGCCCGCCGGGATTTGGCCTAATTTTAAGCAATGCTAATGGAAAGCCGGCCTGGTTGGGGTACACTCGCGGCTTGAAGCGCGTCGCGTTCGAACCGCCTTTTGTGAGGCGCTCCACTGTCTTGCTTTCAAGCATGTGGCAAACGCGGGGCATTCTTGGGCGACATGTTCTGGAAACGGTTGCGCCAATGCTGCTCGAGCGAGAGGGACCTCTCAAAACTTTGCTGGCAACCGCGGCCAGTGCCGCCGAGGGGCGGGGCGGCATCGTGCTGCTCGAAGGCGAGGCCGGGATAGGCAAGACTTCGCTGCTGCAGGAATTCACCGACCGCGCGGGCGAAGGCTGTCGGGTGTTGTGGGGCTGGTGCGAGGCGCTTTTCACGCCCCGTCCGCTCGGGCCCCTGCAGGACATGGCGCGGGCGCTCGACCCCGAGGTCGCAGCGCTGCTCGACCAGGGAGCCGCGCCCGAACGGCTCTTTCCCGCGCTCCTCGATGCGCTTCAGCACCGGTCAGGAACCACGGTACTCGTTTTCGAGGACGTGCATTGGGCCGACAATGCGACGCTCGATCTTATCCGATATCTCGGACGTCGCATTTCCGTGCTTCGCGCCTTGCTGGTGCTGAGCGCGCGCAGCGACGAGCTCGTCGCCGACCATCCGCTCACGCATATAAGAGGCGATCTGCCGGCGGCATCGCTGACCCGCATTGCGCTGAAGCCGCTTTCGCCCCAGGCGGTCACGTCACTCGCCGAACAGTCGGGCCGCGCCGGCGCCGATCTTTACCAGATCACCGGGGGCAATCCGTTTTTCGTCTCCGAGCTTCTGGCAAGCAGCGAGGCGGAGCCGGGGCACGTCCCCGATTCCATCCGCGACGCCGTGTGGTCGCGGTTGTCGCGCCTGACGGCCGGCGAGCGCGAGGTGCTGGAGATGATGAGCATAGAGCCGGGCAGCGTGGAGCCGTGGCTGATCCGCGCCCTTCTCGGCGCCGAGGTCGACGCCGTCGTGGACCGCTGCGTGGCTCGCGGATTGCTGCGGCGGGACGCTCAAGGCGCCCTGACCTTCCGCCACGAGCTGGCCAGGCAAGCGACGCTCGAGCGGCTGTCGCCCAGCCTTCAGCGGTCGCTTCATGCCAAGGCGGAGGCAGCGATGGCAAGGCTTCCGGCAGCACAGGCTGGCGCCCAGCTTGCGCGCCGGGTGCATCACGCCGCCGCCGCCGACAACGGCGCGCGCGTTCTCGAACTCGCGCCGCGGGCCGCGGCGCAGGCCGCGCGGCTGGGGGCGCATAGCGAAGCCGCCTCGCATCTGGCGACGGCGCTCAGATACATCGCGCAGGCGCCGCCGGCCGAGGCGGCCCAGCTCTACGAATCCTGGGCCTACGAGGCCGGGCTGGCACTGCAGGTCTATGACACGATCATCGAAGCGCGGCATCGCGCCATCGCGCTCTGGCGAGAACTCGACCGCCCGGACAAGATCAGCCTCAACCTGCGCAACCTTTCCAGGCTGCATTGGCGCCGCGGCGAAGGCGAGCAGGCGGAACATTTTGCCAACGAAGCGGTGCGCGAGGTGGAAAACCTGCCGCCCGGGCCGGAACTGGCGATGGCCTACAGCACCTGCTCGCAGCTGCATATGCTGCACTACCGCTTCGACGAGGCGATCGAGTGGGGCCTGCGCGCGATCACCCTGGCCGACCGGCTGGGCGAGGTCGAAACGCGCGTCCATGCCTTGAACAATGTCGGCACCTCGCTTTTGTTCGACGACCGTCCGGGCGGTCGCGAACGAATGGAGGAAAGCCTGGCGCTCGCGCTCGAGCACGGGTTCCACGACCATGCGGCGCGAGCCTACACCAACTATGCCGAATATGCGGTCGTGTCCAAGGACTTCGCGCTCGCCGAGCGGCTGCTCTCCGAAGGTATCGTGTTCGCCGCCCGGCATGACCTCGATTCGCCGGCGCAGTATCTGCTCGGCCGGCAGGCGCAGCTTCGCATGGAGCAGGGCCGCTTTCGCGACGCCGAGACCATAGCGCAAGGCGTGATGAAACTGGAACGCCTGCCGGTGGTCATGCACCTGCCGGCGCTCACCGTGCTCGGCAGGGTGCGCGTGCGGCTGGGCGAACCCGGCGGCCCTGCCCTGCTGCAGCAGGCGCTGGAGGAGGGACTGCCGACCGGCGAGCTGCAACGCATCGTGCCGGTTCGTATGGCGCTGACCGAGGCCGCCTGGCTTGCCGAGGACCGCGCAGCCGGCCACGAGCAGCTGGCGGCGCTGGCTGCGATGGATCTCGCCAACTTCCGCCCTTCCGATCTCGGCGAACTGGCTGTGTGGTGGCGACGATGCGGGATGGAGGAGCCGCTGCCGGCGCCGACGACACGCATTCCGTGGCGGCGCGCGGTCGAGCTTTCCGGCGATCCGTTGACAGCGGCCAGGGAATGGGAGCGCCTCGGCCTCCCCTACGAGGCGGCGCTTGCGCTGATGCAGGTGCGGGGCGCCGATGCCGCGATGGCGTTGGCGAGCGCCGTGACAAGGCTGGAGGCGATCGAGGCGCGTCCCGCCGCGATGCTGGGGCGCAAGCTGGCGCAGCGCCTGGGCATCGCCGGCCGGCTGCCGAAGGTGCGCCGGGGTCCGTACACGGCCGCCCGCCAGCACCCGCTCGGCCTGACGCAGCACGAGCAGCAAGTGCTCGCGCTGATCGCGGAGGGCAAGAGCAACAAGGAGGTCGCCCGGACCCTGTCGCGATCGCCGCGCACCATCGAGCACCAGGTCTCATCGGTGCTCGGCAAGTTCAACGCCGCCAACCGGATGGAAGTGCTGCTACGGCTGCGCGGCGAGCCGTGGCTGCTCCCCACCGTCGCCGCGCCCTGATTCGAAGCCTTTCGTTCCTGATTGAATCGTTTTGCCGGAGGGTTTCCCGCGGGCGGACTTCCACGTTGTCAGGCGGCTTGCCGTCGGAGAAACAGGACCGGTTCAAATGGAAAGCGCTGTAGCGAAATTAGGAACGCGACAGCCGAAATTTGGGTGATCGTACCGATGTGCGGGAAAGCCGCGGCGCGTAGGCTCAAGTCAGTTGATATTCCGGGCGGGCCGCCTGTCCGGGAGTTCGCTGAACCGAAGGAGAGATAGCGATGACCAGACGTTTTGGCGCATTTGCATTTGCGCTGCTCGCCGCCACGGGTGGCGCGGCGGCATCGGAACTGGTGCCGGGCAGCGGCCACAGCATCCAGCTCGGCAGCTTCAGCGGCGCCGTCTATTACACGGTCGAGCAGGACGGCTACCGGGTCGTCGCGACCATGGCTTCCGGGGCCGAGCAGCAGCCGGTCCGCGTCGTCTCCACGCTCGCGCCGGGCCAGCGCATGATGATCTCCGTGCCGCAGGCCGTCGGCCAGCCGTCGATCGATTTCGAAATATTGCGCGACGGCAAGGCACTGCTCGTGAGCGACCCGAACTTCGTTCCGGCCAACGCCGCGGAGAACGACCTGACGCTGGACAGCGCGGAGCCGGTCAGGACGTCTGCCACCGCGCCCTGAATCGGGCTGGCCGGCACCGTTGGGGGGCGCCCATTCCATCGTCATCCTGAACCGGCGTAGCGCAGACCTTCGGGATCCTGTGCCATGACTTCAGAACGTTGCGACGGCGCGGAGTTCTGTTCTGCCGCGTTTTGCGGCGGAGGGTACGGGATCCAGGGGCGCCACGACGGAGCTTCGCTCCTGTTTCGCCCAGGAGCGACCAAGTAGGGTGATTTCGGCCTGTCGGTCCGGCGAATGGATTTCCGCCGCTGTTGGATGACGGACAGATGGGTAGCTTGCTGCAGAGGGTTGTCCTGGCTTCCGCTGTCCTGAGCCTCACGGCCGGCGCAGGAGCGGAGGCGCGGGATCCCGCCGCTCCCGGAAAGTTCTATAGGGTCGTGGACGGCAAGGCCGATGCGCGGACCTATGACGGTTTCAGGCGTTATCATGCGGGCTGTGGCCGCTGCCACGGCCCCGACGGCGTGGGGTCGACCTTCGCGCCGTCCCTGGTCAGCCGGCTGCCCGACATCGAAGCCTTCCGGCGCGCCGTGCTCAACGGCCGTGCCGACGGCGGCTCGGTGATGAAAGGCTTTGCCGGCGATCCCAACTTCGCACCCTATGTGGACGAAATCTATGCCTACCTGCAGGCCCGTGCTGACGGCTCGCTCGGCCGCGGGCGGCCCGGCAGACTGCAGCCGTAGAAAGCCCTGGAGCGTCCGCTTCGAACCGGATCGATGGCGATGTTCTTCGCCGGCGAGAAGAATGGCCGCCTGCCGTCGCTGCGTTTCCATCGCGGTGGACAGCTCGTGAATTCCGACCCTGCGGCATCGCGAATTGGCTATCTCCACGGATCGATCACAGCGCCAAGATGGCGGTAGATTCAGATGCTCCGAGGCGCTCGGCGAGGAATATGGCCTCGCCGGCCGCCCAGACGTTTTCGGCGCGGCTGCCACGCCCCCCGCCGCGGCAGTGCGGACTATGCCGCCAAGGCGCCTGACTTCTTGGCCGTCCAGGTGGCGATGTAGTCCATCAGGCCTGGGTTGAGGCAGTCATAGGGTTCGAGCCCGATCGACTTCAGCTGGGCGCGGATGCCGGCCATGCGGCTCGGGTCGACGCCGGATTCGATGATCGAGGAGACGAAGGCGGCGAAGCCAGGCGGCGACCAGCCGTCCTCCTCGAAGCGCTCGGGATGGATGAACGACAGGCCCTTGAAGGGATGGTCGCGCTCGACCGGGCCGTACATGTGCACGCCGCAGCCGGTGCAGGCATGGCGCTGGATCAGCGCCGCCGGATCGACCACCTTCAGCTTGTCGCCGTTCTCGGTGACGGTGACGTCGCTTGTGCCGGCAACCGCCACCACCGAGAAGATCGCGCCTTCCGGCTTCCAGCACTTGGTGCAGCCGCAGGCGTGGTTGTGGGCGATCTGGCCCTTGACCTTCACCTTCACCGGGTTGCTGGTGCAGGCGCAGACCAGCGTGCCGCCAGAGAAGCTCGCACTTTCCTTCGGCAGGCCGTTGTCGATCTTCGGATGCAGTTTTTCCGCCATTTACACTTCCTCCCATGTTGACCACAAAGGGCGCGGGCGTTTCGGGCCGCGGCCTAGCGGCAGCTTCAGTAAACCACGACACTGCGGATCGACTTGCCCTCATGCATGAGGTCGAAGCCCTTGTTGATGTCTTCCAGCTTCAGCGTATGGGTGATCATCGGATCGATCTGGATCTTCTTTTCCATGTACCAGTCGACGATCTTCGGCACGTCGGTGCGGCCGCGCGCGCCGCCGAAGGCGGTGCCCATCCAGGTGCGGCCGGTGACCAGCTGGAATGGCCTGGTCGCAATCTCCTGGCCGGCGCCGGCGACGCCGATGATGACCGACTTGCCCCAGCCGCGATGCGAGGCTTCCAGCGCCTGGCGCATCACCTTGGTGTTGCCGGTGCAGTCGAAGGTGTAGTCGGCGCCGCCGATCTGGTCGGCGCCGCGCTTGGTCATGTTGACCAGGTAGGGCACGATGTCGCCGTCGATCTCCTTCGGATTGACGAAATGCGTCATGCCGAACTTCTCGCCCCAGGCCTTCTTGTCGTTGTTTACATCGACGCCGATGATCATGTCGGCGCCGGCAAGGCGAAGACCCTGGATGACGTTCAAGCCGATGCCGCCGAGGCCGAAGACCACCGCGGTCGCGCCCTGCTCGACCTTGGCCGTGTTGATGACCGCGCCGATGCCGGTGGTCACCCCGCAGCCGATGTAGCAGATCTTGTCGAAGGGAGCGTCGGGATTGACCTTGGCAACCGCGATCTCCGGCAGCACGGTGAAGTTGGAGAAGGTCGAGCAGCCCATATAGTGGAAGAGCTTTTCGCCATCGACCGAGAAGCGCGAGGTGCCGTCGGGCATCAATCCTTGCCCCTGCGTGGCGCGGATGGCGGTGCACAGGTTGGTCTTGCGCGACAAACACGACGGGCACTGCCGGCATTCGGGCGTGTAGAGCGGGATAACATGGTCACCCTTCTTGACCGAGGTCACGCCCTTGCCGACGTCGACGACGATGCCGGCGCCCTCATGGCCCAGGATCGCCGGAAAAATGCCTTCCGGATCGGCGCCCGACAGCGTGAACTCGTCGGTGTGGCAAATGCCGGTCGCCTTCACCTCGACCAGCACCTCGCCCTCGCGCGGCCCCTCGAGGTCCACCTCCATGATCTCCAGCGGCTTTCCCGCACCAACGGCAACTGCGGCTCGCGTTTTCATGAGGCATTCCTCCCAAGGCAGTCGAAGAATTTCCCATCCCGGCGGGCTTGAGGCCTGCCTTGCAACAAAAAATTCCATTTCCTGGTTGCCGTGAGGTCGCGATAATCGAACGATCCACCTTATAAGTCTATTCTACCAAGGTCCCCCTCCCTCACCCGCCTCGAGGCAGTTGCGTTGTGGACGCGGTGCCGATCCCGAGGCTCGATTCGGAAATTTCCGCGCAGTTCCGGCGAGCCGTCACGCCCGACCTCCTCGCTATGGGAATAGGACTAAAGCAGAGCCGTGACGCTCTGCTCGCCAGGTTGATAAATCCCGCGGGTTCACTAAGCTCGACTCGGGGCACCTTGACTTTGCGCCGGGCCGGCAACGATCGGGCTCAAGCGCAAGAATGGGTAATTCTGTCGATGACAAGCGCGGTGCCGGGCACCTTGGCGGCCCTTTTGTGCTTTCTGTCCCTGACCGCTGGAGCTCCGGGTGCGTTCGCCCAGCAACCGACCGTGCAGCCGGCCGGAGCGATCAGGCCGCAAGGACAGATAACCGAAATCAAGATCGGCTATTTACGGGCCTACGCGCCGCGGCTGACGCTTTCCCTGCTCGACCTACCGCCGCGTGACGAAGGGGTCGCCGGCGCCAATGTCGCCATCGGCGACAACAATACGACGGGCAAGTTCATCAAGCAGAAATTCAGCCTCGACGTCGCCGAGATAAAGCCGGAAGCCGATGCGGTCCAGGCATTCGACGACCTGATCGCCAAAGGCGACCGCTATGTGGTCGCGGACCTCTCGGCCAAGCAGTTGCTGTCGATCGCCGACATCGCGCGCGACAAGGGGGTGCTGATCTTCAACGTCGGCGCCACCGACGACAGCCTGCGCGAAGAGGACTGCCGCATAAATGTCTTCCACATCGCGCCGACGCGAAGCATGCTCGCCGACGCGCTGGCGCAGTACCTCATGGTCAAGAAATGGCCGAACTGGGCGCTGCTCTATGGCTCGCATGATGAGGACCACCTCTATGCGGACGCGTTGCGCCGCGCGGCGGCCCGCTTCGGCGGCCAGATCGTGGCGGAGAAGGAATTCAAGGACACCGGCACGGCGCGCCGCACCGATACCGGAGCCACGCAGATACAGCAGCAGATTTCGGTATTCACGCAAGAC
The DNA here is from genome assembly GCF_029674625.1 of Mesorhizobium sp. WSM4906. Taxonomy (NCBI): domain Bacteria; kingdom Pseudomonadati; phylum Pseudomonadota; class Alphaproteobacteria; order Hyphomicrobiales; family Phyllobacteriaceae; genus Mesorhizobium; species Mesorhizobium sp. WSM4906. The sequence continues at coordinate 3,220,255 of NZ_CP121355.1, read as the reverse complement.
CTGCCGGAGCATGACGTGCTGCTTGTGGCCGATGAAAGCGAGGTGTTCGGGACCTACGTGCCCTACCGCACCTGGACGTCGCGGCTGGTCGCAGGCACGGCCGGTCTCGTGGCATCGTCATGGCACCCCGCGAGTGAGCAGTGGGGCGGCATCCAGATGCAGAGCCGCTTCCTGAAGACGACAGGCCGGCGAATGCTGTCCAAGGACATGTCGGCCTGGACGGCCGTGCGGGCCGTCGGCGAAGCCACCACGCGCACCAATGGCGACGATCCGAAAAAGATCAGCGATTACATCCGCTCGGACGATTTCTCGGTCGCCGCCTTCAAGGGACAGAAGCTGACCTTCCGCAAATGGAACCTCCAGCTGCGCCAGCCGATCCTGCTAGGCGATACCAAATCGGTCGTTTCGACATCTCCCCAGGAGGGTTATCTCCACCAGGTCTCGGAGCTCGACACCCTCGGCATCGATCAACCGGAAACGAAATGCGTTCTCAAGTAGCGCCAATCGGGAGGAATTCGTGCAGAGACGAGCTTGGGTACTCGCCATTGTCGCAACCGGCATCATGGCCGGCCCCGCATCGGCCTACACGGCCTATGTCTCCAATGAGAAGGACAATACGATGACCGTCGTCGACACGGCGACCATGCAGGTGGTCAAGACCGTCGACGTCGGCCAGAGGCCGCGCGGCATCACCATATCGCACGACGGCAAGTTCATCTATTTGTGCGCCAGCGACGACAATACGATCCAGATCATCGACACCGCGACGCTTGAGGTCGTCGGCACGCTGCCCTCCGGCGACGATCCCGAATTGTTCGTGCTTTCGCCCGACGGCAAGACGCTCTACGTCGCCAACGAAAACGACAATCTGGTCACCGCGATCGACGTCGACGGCAAGGAAGTCAAGACCGAGATTCCGGTTGGCGTCGAACCGGAAGGCATGGCCGTCAGCCCAGACGGCAAGACCATGGTCAACACCTCGGAGACCACCAGCATGGCGCATTTCATCGACACCGAGAGTCATGACGTAACCGACAACGTGCTGGTCGACACGCGCCCGCGCTTCGCTGCGTTCAAGCCCGACGGATCGCAGGTCTGGGTCAGCGCCGAGGTCGGCGGCACCGTCAGCGTCATCGATAACGCCAAGCGCGCGGTGGTAAAGAAGATCAAGTTCGCGATTCCGGGATTAAGGGCCGAAACCATTCAGCCGGTAGGCATCGCCATCAGCGCCGACGGCAGGAAGGCCTATGTCGCGCTCGGCCCGGCCAACCATGTCGCGGTGATCAACACGGAAAGCTACGAGGTGGAAAAGTACATCCTCGTCGGCCAGCGCGTCTGGCATCTGGACTTCACCCCCGATCAGAAAACACTGATCACCACGAACGGCAATTCCAACGACATCACTTTCATCGACACGGCGACCGACGAGCCGGTTCAGTCGGTCACCGTCGGCCAGCAGCCCTGGGGCGTGGCCATATCGCCCCAATGAAGCAGCCGGAAGACTGGGCCTGCCGCCAAGGCCAAAGGCGGCGAGCGCGCTAGATAAGCATCCGAAGAGAGCCATCCATGCAGCACGCGAGGACGAGGAAAGCGGAAGATGAGGTGGCGGCGCTCGACGTCGCCGGCGTCAGTCATTCCTATGGTCCGAAGCGGGCGCTCAACGACGTCTCGTTCTCGATCGCGCCTGCGACCTTCACCGCGCTACTCGGTCTCAACGGTGCCGGCAAGACAACTCTGTTCTCGTTGATCAGTCACCTTTACGACACGCGCCGGGGATCGATCCGCATCTTCGGCCATGACGTCAGCCGTGCTTCCGGCGAGGCGCTCAGGCGTGTCGGCATCGTGTTCCAGGCACGCACGCTCGATCTCGATCTGAGCGTGTACCAGAACCTTTCCTATCACGCCTCGCTGCACGGCATCGGACGGCACGAAGCCCGGCAGCGCATTGCGGCGCTGATCGAGACGGTCGACATGCGGGGCCGTCAGCATGACAAGGCTCGCAGCCTTTCGGGCGGCCAAATGCGGCGCATCGAGATCGCCAGGGCGCTGCTCCACCGCCCTTCCCTGCTGCTGCTTGACGAGGCGACAGTCGGTCTCGACATCCAATCGCGCGCGGGCATTCTCGCCACCATCCGCAAGCTGGTCGAAACCGAGGGCATCGGCGTGCTTTGGGCCACCCATCTGATCGACGAGGTCTATGACGGCGACCATGTCGTCGTGCTGCGTCAGGGTGACCTTGTCGCCAAGGGCCAGGTCGCCGACGTCGTCAAGGCAAGTGGCGCCGGTTCGATCAGCGACGCCTTTTCGAGGCTCAGCCGCAGCGAAGCAGCCGGCATCGCGGAGATCTCGCCATGAGCGCTTCCGCAATGCCGGAAAAGGTCGCCGCCGCCCCGCCGCGGGCGTCCGGCGCGTTCGGCCTTCGTCACTATCTCATCTGCCTCAAAGGTATCGTCGTACGGGAATGCCTGCGCTTCCTGCACCAGCGCGAGCGTTTCATCTCATCGCTGGTTCGACCGCTCGTCTGGCTGTTCATCTTCGCCGCCGGATTCCGACAGGTGCTCGGCGTTTCGATCATCCCGCCCTACAAGACCTACGTGCTCTACGAGGTTTACATCACGCCAGGCTTGTGCGGCATGATCCTGCTGTTCTCGGGCATGCAGTCTTCACTGTCGATGGTCTACGACCGCGAGATGGGCAATATGCGCATCCTGCTGGTCAGTCCATTTCCCCGCTGGTACCTGCTGCTGTCGAAGATGCTCGCCGGCGTTTCGGTATCGATCGCACAGGTCTACGCGTTTCTGATCGTTGCCTGGTTCTGGGGCGTGAAGGCGCCGCCGCTCGGCTATTTGTTCGTGCTGCCGGCCCTGTTCCTGTCGGGCATGATGCTTTGTGCGCTCGGCATGCTTTTGTCCTCGATGATCAAGCAGCTCGAAAACTTCGCCGGCATCATGAACTTCGTCATCTTTCCCGGCTATTTCGCTTCTCCTGCGCTCTATCCTTTGTGGCGCATCCAGGAAGCGAGCCCGCTTCTCTACAAGCTCTGCCTCGCCAACCCCTTCACCTACGCCGTCGAACTGATCCGCTTCGCCTTCTACGGGCAGGTCGACTGGGTGTCGCTGGGCGTCGTGGCCGGCTGCACGCTGCTGTTCCTGGGAGGTGCCATCATCGCTTACGACCCTTCGCGCGGCCTGATAACCCGCAAACAAGGCACGGGAGGAAACGGTTGATGGAAAGGATGAGGCTTGTTTGCAGCCTGGTTGCGGCTGCCACGCTCGTACCGAGCGCCGGCGCCACCGCCGCGAATACTGATCCGGACTGGCCCTGCGTGCAGCGCAAGGTACCGCAACTTTCGCTCGGCCAGGTCTGGAACGGGCCGGATATCCCGGCAGCCGCGAAGGACTGGTCGGAGGACCCTTCGGTCTCCGCCTTGGTCGAGGAGGTGGCGGCTCGCAGGCTGCCGATTGCGGACGCCCAGAAGAAGATCAAGGATTTCGCGGCCTCGCTGCCCGCCGGGCAACTTGCGCCGAAAATGGCGATGCTCGAGCAGGGCATGTTCGACCACATGGACGCCGAGCGTTCGCATGTGATTTCCGGCATATCCCGCTACGCCCACAGGCAACTCGAAATGGCCGCCGAATTGCGCAAGGAAGCGTCCGATGTCGATGCGTTGCGTGCAAAACCCGACGCCGATCAGGACGAGGTCGAGCGACGGACGGACCAGCTGAATTTCGCGACACGAATCTTCAACGAGCGTGCGCAATCGCTGACTTACGTCTGCGATGTGCCGACGATAATCGAGCAGCGGCTGTATCAGCTGTCCAAGACTGTCTCGGAAACGCTTGCCCCGAAGAAATAGTCCGTCAGGTTCCCCGGCCGGGCAGCACACGCCAGCGCTGCACGAAATAGCCAGGATGTGTCTCCAGCCAATGGGCGACCAGCGGCTGCGCCTGCATGAAGGCCACTCCGGGATTCATGGCCAGGCCGTCCGCCATTTCCTCGCGTTGCTCGCAAGTCTGCGGCACCGCCGTCATGCAGACCATCATCACGATTGTATAAAGCATTGCCCCTTCCCCTTCGAATTCCCGAACCCCACGCCCGGGACGCATAGCGATTTGCATGCAGGGTTGGCTGCCCATCCGTCTTGTTTGCGAGTATGAAGCGCGTGCCCCTGCCCTTTCGCACTGCAACATACCATGCGAGCCAACCAACCGCCATCGATGGCGGTGCGTTTTCCACGCCCTTGTCGGCTTTTTGTCGCATGATTTCTTCGGCCGGTATGTCTGGCGCTTCACTCTCTGGCCGCTTTCCAGGCGCTCTCATTTTTGCCTCGGTGCTGCTTCCTTCGCTTCGGCGTGCGGATACAGTTTGCCGAACAGGGGCAGATACGTTGCGCCCTTGCGCATCAGGAAATCGTTGAAGGTCGCCATCGCCGGCGAGATCACGTGGTCGGTGCGCATCACCGAAAACCATTGCCGGCGGATCGGCATGCCGACCACGTCGAGAATGACGAGCCGGCCCGCTTCCGTTTCCGCGGCAATGGTGTGGGCGGAGATGAAGGCGATGCCGAGACCTGCCATCACCGCCTGCTTGATCGTCTCGTTCGAGCCCATCTCGACGCCGAGATCGTCGATCCGGCCGGGCACGTCGCTCAGGAATATCTCCAGCGAGATGCGCGTGCCCGAGCCCGGCTCGCGAATGATGAAATGCTCCTCGGCGATCCTTTCCTTGGAAATGTCGCGTGCCGACGCCAGCGGGTGTTCCGGCGGCGCGATGATGACCAGCGGGTGATCGCCGAAGACCGAAGCGCGCACCGAAACTTCCTTGGGCGGACGGCCCATCAGCGCGATGTCGATGTCGTGGTTCTTCAGGCTATCGATCGTTTCGGCGCGATTGCCGATAGCAAGCCGCATGTCGATGTCGGGATGCTGCTTCATGAAGCCGGCCATGAGTCGCGGCGCGAAATATTTGGCGGTCGAAACGACGCCGAGCCTCAGGCTGCCGGTGCGCACGCCCTTGATGGCGTCCATCTCGTCGTCGAGCAGACGAAGCCGCTCCTCGATAGCGTGCGCCGCCTCGACGAAGGCCAGCCCTGCGGCGGTGGGACGCATGCCGTCCGACGTCCGGTCGAACAAGGCCAGTTGGAACTCCTCCTCCACCTGTCGCAACTGGATCGTCACGGCTGGGGGAGAAAGGCCTAACACCTTGGCAGCGCTGACGATTTTCCCGTGGCTGACGATTGCCTGAACGGTCTTGAATTGCTTGAGCGTGAGGTTTCTCATGCAGCATAATAAATTTTTTTTACTGCCTAAGTAAAGTTATTGAATTTTACTTAGTTCGGATCGTTTGGTTTCATCTCTCAATCCGGCCTCGAGGAGATACCGCCGGACCGGGAGGTTACGATGCCGGCGCCAACACTCGACGCTTTTCTGAACTCCTATCTCGGCGACCCGCCGGACGAACGCCGCTCCACGGTCGTTGCCACCATCCGTCAGCTCACGCAGGCCGCCACCAGGGTCCGCAACGCCATCAACCAAGGGGCGCTCGGCACCGCTTTTGCCGGGACCCGTGGCGCCAATCCCAACGGCGATGTCCAGACGGATCTCGACGTCTTCGCCGACGACATCTTCCTCGACGCCATGCGTCACGCTCCGGTCGCGCTCTATGCCTCCGAGGAGCTGGAGCAGCCGGTCCTGCTCGACAGGCAAGCCCCCCTGGCCATCGCCATCGACCCGTTGGATGGCTCCTCCAACATCAACACCAACGTGTCGGTCGGAACGATTTTCTCCCTCCTCCCTGCAACTGGCGCGCCGGACGCCAATCCGGCCGCCTCCTTTTTGCAGGCAGGCGTGAGCATGCTGGGCGCCGGGTTCTTTATTTACGGCCCGCAGCTGGCACTCGTTCTGTCGCTCGGCAGCGGCACGCATGTCTTCGTGCATTCGACCAGGCTGGGCACCTTCGTCCAGGCCTACGAAAGCCGGATAATCCCGGAGCGGACCCAGGAGTTCGCCATCAACGCCGCCAATTACCGCCACTGGGACGAGGCCGTGCGCCTCTACGTCGACGACTGCCTCGAAGGCACCGAAGGCCCACGGGAGAAGGACTTCAACATGCGCTGGATCGCCTCGCTTGTCGCCGACTGCTATCGCATATTGATGCGCGGCGGCGTGTTTCTGTATCCCGGCGACCAACGCAGGGGTTACCGCCAAGGCCGGCTTCGGCTCGTCTATGAGGCCAATCCGATTGCCTATTTGATCGAGCAGGCGGCCGGTGCCGCGACCGATACGATTACCCGCATCCTCGAAATCGAGCCCGACAGCCTGCATCAGCGCATACCCGTGGTCTTCGGATCCGCGCGGGAAGTCGCGCGGATCGCCCGCTATCACACCGAACCCAGCGCTATCGGCGAGCGTGCGCCGCTGTTCAGCCGTCGCGGACTTTTCAGGGCCTGAGCAGCATCATGTCGGCGAAGCACCCCATCATCACCATCACCGGGTCGTCGGGCGCGGGCACGACCTCGGTCAAGCGCATCTTCGAGCTGATCTTCCGGCGCGAGAACATCGAAGCAGCCTTCATCGAAGGCGACGCCTTTCATCGCTACGACCGCGCGGCGATGAAGGTGGCGGTCGCCGAACAGGAAAAGGCCGGCAACCCGAACTTCACCCACTTCCATGCCGAGGCCAACGAGCTCGGTATCCTCGAGGAGGTTTTCGAGGAATATGGCCGCCGGGGGACCGGAAGGACCCGCACCTACGTCCATGACGAGGACGAGGAGAAGCTCACCGGCACACCGCCGGGAAATTTCACCGAGTGGCGCGAATTCGCTCCCAGCGACCTGCTCTTCTATGAAGGCCTGCACGGCTGCGTCGTCACCGACAAGATCAACCTAGCCAGGCATGCGGACCTCAAGATCGGCGTGGTGCCGGTCATAAATCTCGAATGGATCCAGAAGATCCATCGCGACCGCGCAACACGCGGCTATTCCACCGAGGCGGTGATGGACGTGATCCTGCGCCGCATGCCGGACTATGTCCGCTTCATCGTCCCGCAATTTTCGCAGACCGCGATCAACTTCCAGCGCGTGCCGATCGTCGACACCTCCAACCCGTTCATCGCCCGCTGGATTCCGACCCCAGACGAATCGATGCTGGTCATCCGCTTCGCCAATCCTCGCGGCATCGATTTCCCTTACCTGCTTTCCATGATCCACGACTCCTTCATGTCGCGGCCGAATTCCATAGTGGTGCCGGGCAACAAGCTCGACCTTGCCATGCAGCTGATCCTGACGCCGCTCATCCTGCAATTGATCGAACGCAAGAAACGTGTGTCGTGAGGAGGACGCCATGACCAGCCTGGCAGCATTGAAGTCCGTCGCCGCCGCCGTCTCCGAGCGCGACATGGCGAACGCCATCCGCGCGTTGGCCATGGACAGCGTGCAGAAGGCCAACTCCGGACATCCGGGCATGCCGATGGGCATGGCCGACGTCGCGACGGTACTGTTCGGCCGCTTCATCAATATCGACCCGACAGCGCCGGACTGGCCAGATCGCGACCGCTTCGTGCTTTCGGCCGGGCACGGCTCGATGCTGCAATATGCGCTGCATTACCTGCTCGGCTACGAAGACATGCCGATCGAGGAATTGCAGCAGTTTCGTCAACTGGGCAGCCGTACCGCCGGACATCCCGAGCATGGCCACGCGCTTGGCATCGAGACGACGACCGGTCCGCTCGGACAAGGCATTTCGACCGCTGTCGGCATGGCGCTGGCGGAGCGCATGCTTGCTGCCCGCCACGGCGCCGATCTCGTCGACCACTACACCTACGTGATCGCCGGCGACGGCTGCCTGCAGGAAGGCATCAGCCACGAGGCGATCGACCTCGCAGGTCACCTGAAGCTCTCCCGCCTGATCGTGCTCTGGGACGACAACGCGATCTCCATCGACGGACCGACCTCGCTGTCGACATCGATGGATCAGCCAGCCCGGTTCAAAGCAGCGGGATGGCTTGTCCAGTCGGTGGACGGCCACGACATGGAGGCCGTCGCCGCGGCAATCGAGACCGCGCGGCAGTCGGATCGGCCATCTCTGATCGCCTGCCGCACGGTGATCGGCAAGGGCGCGCCCAATCTGGGCGGTTCCGAAAAGACGCATGGCGCGCCGCTGGGCGATGCGGAGATTGCCGCAACGCGGCAAAACATCGGCTGGGCCTACGCACCGTTCGAGATGCCGGACGATATCCTTTCCGCATGGCGCGAGATTGCCGAGCGCGGGCAAGCGGCGCGGCGCGCCTGGGAGCAGCGGCTTGCCGCCTCGCCGCGGCGCGAAGCCTTCGAGCGCGCGATCGGCGGCAAATTGCCCGATGCCGTGTTCGAGGCACTTGGCGCCTTCCGTAAGGAGCATGTCGAGAAGGCGACCAAGGTTGCAACGCGCAAGGCCTCCGAAATGGCGCTTGCCGCGATCAACGGCTCAACCGACCTGACGGTCGGCGGCTCCGCCGATCTCACGCATTCGAATCTGACGATCACCAAAGGCATGGATCGCATCGTGCCGGGTGGTTACGCGGGCCGCTACATTCACTACGGCATCCGTGAGCACGGCATGGCCGCGGCCATGAACGGCATCGCGCTGCATGGCGGGTTCGTGCCCTACGGCGGCACCTTTCTGTGCTTCGCCGACTATGCGCGCGGCGCGATGCGGCTCTCGGCGCTGATGGGCCAGCGTGTCGTCTATGTGATGACGCATGATTCCATCGGCCTCGGCGAGGACGGCCCGACCCATCAGCCGATCGAGCACCTGGCGATGCTGCGGGCGACACCGAACCTCAACGTCTTCCGTCCGGCCGACATCGTCGAAACGGCGGAGTGCTGGGAACTGGCGCTGAAGAGCGAGACCCGGCCGAGTGTGCTGGTGCTCTCGCGCCAGAACCTGCCGATGCTGCGCCAGGCACACGGCGACGAAAACCGATCCGGCCGGGGCGCCTACGTCTTGCGCGAGCCGTCCGCGCACCGAGCCGTGACGCTGGTCGCCACCGGTTCGGAGGTCGAGATCGCCGTTGCCGCCGCCGAGCGGCTGGAGACCGAACACGGCATCGCCGCCGCGGTCGTCTCGATGCCGTGCTGGGAAGTGTTCGAGGAACAGGATGGGGACTACCGCAAGTCCGTCCTCGGCTCCGCGCCGCGCGTCGCCGTGGAGGCGGCCGCCCGCCTCGGCTGGGACCGCTGGATCGGCGACACGGGCGCTTTTGTCGGCATGACCGGCTTCGGCGCCAGCGCTCCCGCGCCGGACCTCTACCGGCATTTCGACATCACGCCCGAAGCTGTCGCCGCAGCGGCGCTGAGGCTCATCATCTAGGAGGACCGACAATGGCCCGCATCACCCTTCGCCAGCTTCTCGACCATGCCGCCGAGCACGGTTACGGCGTGCCGGCATTCAACATCAACAACATGGAGCAGGGCCTCGCCATCATGGAGGCGGCGAGCGCTTGCGACGCGCCGGTGATCATCCAGGCCTCGCGCGGCGCCCGCTCCTACGCCAACGACATCATGCTGGCCAAGATGATGGAGGCGCTGACCGAGATGCATCCGGCCATTCCGCTGTGCATCCATCAGGATCACGGCAACAACGAAGCCACCTGCCTTTCGGCGATCCGCCACGGCTTCACCTCGGTGATGATGGACGGGTCTTTGATGGCGGACGCCAAGACCACGGCCCCGTACGACTATAACGTCGCCGTCACCGAACGCGTCGCACGCATGGCGCATTGGGTCGGCGCTTCCGTCGAAGGCGAGCTCGGCGTGCTCGGCTCGTTGGAAACCGGCCAGGGCGAGGCCGAGGACGGTCACGGCGCGGAGGGCGCGCTGTCGCACGACCAGCTCCTGACCGATCCCGATCAGGCGGTCGACTTCGTGCTCGCCACCCGCGTCGATGCGCTGGCGATCGCCTGCGGCACCTCCCACGGTGCCTACAAGTTCACGCGCAAGCCGGACGGCGACATCCTGGCCATGCAGGTGATCGAGGCGATCCACGAGAAGCTGCCGAACACGCATCTGGTCATGCACGGTTCGTCCTCCGTGCCGCAGGAACTGCAGGACATCATCAACAGGTATGGCGGCGAGATGCCCCAGACCTTCGGCGTTCCGGTCGAGGAGATCGAGCGCGGCATCCGCCACGGCGTGCGCAAGGTCAACATCGACACCGATTGCCGCATGGCCATGGCCGGACAGTTCCGCCGCATTGCTACGCAGGATCCGCGCGAATTCGATCCGCGCAAATTCCTGAAGCCCGCCATGGACGCCTTGCGCGACCTTTGCCGTGATCGTTTCGAACGCTTCGGCGCCGCCGGCAACGCCTCGAAGATCAAGGTCATCGCCATGGACGAGATGGCGAAACGTTACGCCGCGGGAAAACTCGACCCGCAAATCGCAACCGCCAAAGCCGCCTGAGCGGCGGTCCGCCAACAAGGGAAAGGACCAGCGTCATGCCCAATAAATCCGAAACCGTGACCGGCAAGGACCGCTACAGATCCGGTGTCATGGAATACAAGAAGATGGGCTATTGGGAGCCCGACTACGAGCCCAAGGATACCGACATAATCTCGGTGTTCCGCATTACACCGCAGGACGGCGTCGATCCGATCGAGGCGGCGGCGGCGGTTGCTGGAGAATCCTCGACCGCGACCTGGACGGTGGTCTGGACCGACCGGCTGACGGCGAGCGAGAAATACCGCGCCAAGGCCTATCGGGTCGACCCCGTACCGAATGCGCCCGGACAGTATTTCGCCTACATCGCCTACGATCTCGACCTGTTCGAGCCGGGTTCCATCGCCAATCTCTCGGCATCGATCATCGGCAACGTCTTCGGTTTCAAGCCGTTGAAGGCATTGCGGCTGGAAGACATGCGTTTTCCCGTCGCCTATGTGAAGACCTTCCAGGGCCCGGCGACCGGCATCGTCGTCGAGCGCGAGCGCCTCGACAAGTTCGGCCGCCCGCTGCTCGGCGCCACCGTCAAGCCGAAGCTCGGCCTTTCCGGCCGCAATTACGGCCGTGTCGTCTATGAAGCGCTGAAGGGTGGGCTCGATTTCACCAAGGACGACGAGAACATCAACTCGCAGCCCTTCATGCATTGGCGCGAGCGTTTTCTCTACTGCATGGAGGCGGTCAACAAGGCGCAGGCCGAGACGGGCGAGATCAAGGGAACCTATCTCAACGTCACCGCGGCCACCATGGAGGACATGTACGAGCGCGCCGACTTCGCCAAGGAACTCGGCTCCAACATCGTCATGATCGACCTCGTGATCGGCTACACGGCGATCCAATCGATGGCGAAGTGGGCGCGCAGGAACGACATGATCCTGCACCTGCATCGCGCCGGCCATTCGACCTACACGCGCCAGAAGAGCCACGGCGTGTCGTTCCGCGTCATCGCCAAATGGATGCGGCTGGCCGGCGTCGACCACATCCATGCCGGCACCGTCGTCGGCAAGCTGGAAGGCGATCCGGCGACGACAAGGGGCTACTACGACATCTGCCGCGAGGACCATAACCCGATGAAGCTGGAGAACGGCATCTTCTTCGACCAGCACTGGGCCTCGCTCAACAAGCTGATGCCGGTGGCGTCGGGCGGCATCCATGCCGGCCAGATGCATCAGCTCATCGACCTGCTCGGCGAAGACGTCGTGCTCCAGTTCGGCGGCGGCACAATCGGCCATCCGATGGGCATCGCCGCCGGTGCCACCGCCAATCGCGTCGCCCTCGAATGCATGATCCTCGCCCGCAACGAGGGCCGCGACTATGTGCGGGAAGGACCGCAGATCCTCGAGAACGCGGCCAGGAACTGTCTGCCGCTGAAACAGGCGCTCGAGACCTGGAAGGATGTGACCTTCAACTATGCCTCGACCGACACGCCGGACTTCGTCCCCGTGGCAACGGCAGCCGAATAAGGAGAACCGTCATGCGTATCACCCAAGGGGCCTTTTCCTTCCTGCCCGACCTGACCGACGACCAGATACGCGCGCAGGTGCAGTATTGCATCGACAACAAATGGACCGTCAGCCTCGAGTTCACCGACGACCCGCACCCGCGCAACGTCTATTGGGAGATGTGGGGTCACCCGATGTTCGACAATCCCGACGCTGCGGCGCTGATGATGGAGCTGAACGCATGCCGCAAGCTCTATGGCGATCGCTATATCCGCATCGTCGCCTTCGATTCCTCGCATGGCTGGGAATCGGTGAAGCTCTCCTTCATCGTCAACCGTCCGGCCGAGGAACCCGGCTATCGGCTCGAGCGGCAGGAAGCCGCAGGCCGCATGATCCGCTACACCACCAAGCCCTACGCCGCCGACAAGCCGGCTGGAACGAGGTACGGCTGATCATCGCGACGAGAGGAGAATGCCATGTCGGCGCCAGCCCTGGCCGAAACGGAAGTGCCTCAAAAAGCCGTCCCGGCGGCGATCGACCTGCGTGAGGAATTCGAAACTTCCGGCGTCAAGGACGTTCTTGCCGAGCTCGACCGCGAGCTGATCGGTCTCGCCCCGGTCAAGAGACGCATCCGCGAAACGGCGGCGCTCCTGCTGGTCGAGCGGGCCCGCCGCCGCATGGGCCTCGCGCACGAGACGCCGACGCTGCATATGAGCTTCACCGGCAACCCCGGCACCGGCAAGACGACCGTCGCGCTGCGCATGGCCGACCTGCTGCATCGGCTGGGCTATATCCGCAAGGGCCATCTGGTCTCGGTGACGCGCGATGACCTGGTCGGCCAGTATATCGGCCACACCGCGCCCAAGACCAAGGAGATCCTGAAGAAGGCGATGGGCGGAGTGCTGTTCATCGACGAGGCCTACTATCTCTATCGCCCCGAGAACGAGCGCGATTACGGTCAGGAAGCGATCGAGATCCTGCTGCAGGTGATGGAGAACCAGCGTGACGATCTCGTGGTGATCCTTGCCGGCTACGCGCAGCGCATGGATCGCTTCTTCGAAAGCAATCCGGGATTCCGCTCGCGCATCGCCCACCACATCGACTTTCCCGACTATTCCGACGACGAGCTTCTAAGGATCGCGGAACAAATGCTCGACCAGCAAAATTACCTGTTCGACACGAAGGCAACCGCCGCAATGGCTGACTACATCGCACGCCGCCGCTCGCAGCCGCATTTCGCCAATGCCCGCTCGATCCGCAACGCGCTCGACCGGGCACGGCTGAGGCAGGCCAATCGCCTGTTCGAGAGCGCCAAGGGACCGCTCGACGCGAAGGCACTGTCGACGATCTCGGCTGAGGACATCACCGCCAGCCGGGTGTTCGCGCTAAATCCTGGGCAAGGAGACAGCAAATGACCGGAAAGACCATCATCGCCCCTTCCGTTCTGTCATCCGACTTTTCGCGCCTCGGCGACGAGGTCGAGGCCGTCTCGGCGGCAGGCGCCGACTGGATCCACCTCGACGTGATGGACGGGCATTTCGTGCCCAACATCACCTTCGGCCCGCCGGTGATCAGGACGATCCGCGATCGAACGGACAAGGTCTTCGACTGTCATCTGATGATCGCACCGGCCGATCCCTATCTTGCGGCTTTCGCCGATGCCGGGTGCGACATCATTACGGTGCATGCCGAGGCCGGGCCGCATCTCGACCGTTCGCTGCAGGCGATCAGGAACCTCGGCAAGAAGGCCGGCGTGTCGCTCAATCCGTCGACACCGGAAAGCGTCATCGAATATGTTCTCGACCGGCTCGATCTGGTGCTTCTGATGACGGTCAATCCGGGTTTCGGCGGCCAGGCCTTCATTCCGGCGGTCATCGACAAGGTCAGGCGCGTCAAGGCGCTCGTCGGCCAACGTCCGATCGACATCGAGATCGACGGCGGCGTCACGCCCGAGACGGCTCCCCTGGTCACCGCGGCCGGCGCCAATGTGCTCGTCGCCGGCTCCGCAGTCTTCAAGGGCGGCACCGAGGCGGCCTATCGCGCCAATATCGGCGCAATCAGACAGGCGGCCGACGGAGCGATCCGGCGAGCCGCTTGAACTGCTTGGTCGGAGGATGACATGGCGGCGATCCCACCTGTTTGCGATTTCGGCTGGCAAGCCGTCGATGCCGTTTTGCCCGGCACCGACGGCAAATCGCATTCGATCTTCGGCCAAGCCGGCCCCAACGGGCTGGTCGTCGCCTTCATCTGCAACCACTGCCCCTATGTGAAGGCGGTGATTTCGCGCATCGTGCGTGACGCCAACGACCTCAAGGCCGAAGGGGTGGGCTTTGTCGCGATCAACTCCAATGATGCCGGCACCTATCCAGACGATTCCTTCGACAACATGAAGCTATTCGCCAGGGCGAATGCTTTCACCTTCCCCTACCTGCACGACGAACAGCAGGCGGTGGCGCGCGCCTATGGCGCCGTGTGCACCCCGGATTTCTTCGGCCTCAACAGCGAGTTGACCCTGCAATATCGCGGCCGGCTGGACGCATCGCGACGGGACGCCGGACCGCCCGGCCTGAGGCGCGATCTGTTCGAGGCGATGAAGCAGGTCGCTCGAACAGGTGACGGACCGCTGGACCAGATCGCTTCGATCGGCTGCTCGATCAAATGGAAGGAGGCCGCATGAACGTCGGCGCAAGCAGGCCGTTTCGGTCTCCGAGGGCGATCCTGTTCGATCTTGACGGCACGTTGATCGATTCGGCGCCCGACATAGCGGCGGCCGTCAACGAGCTGCTGGCCGGCCGCGACCTGTCGCCGCTACGCGTGGATCAGGTCAGGGCAATGATCGGTGGCGGCGTGAGGAAGTTGGTCGAGCGGGCTTTCGCGGCTTCCGGAGCCACGCTTCTCGCCGGCGCGCTCGACGAGGTCAATCGCGCCATGGCGCCGATCTACCGCAGACATCTGACCGGCCTGACAAGGCTGATGCCCGGCGTCAGGGAAGTGCTCACGCACTTCCACCTGAACGGAATGGCCATGGGCGTCGTCACCAACAAGCCGCAACTGGCGGCCCGCGAAATCCTGCTGCATTTCCACTTGACGGAATATCTCGGCGCGATCGTCGGCGGAGACGCGGTGACATGCCTGAAACCGGCACCCGATGCCCTGTTGCTGGCGCTCGATCAGCTTGGGGTCGAACCCGCCGACACGCTGATGGTGGGAGACAGCGGCAGCGACGTCGGCGCCGCGCGCGCCGCCGGCATGCCCGTCGTTCTGCTGCGCGGCGGCTACACTCAGGCCCCAGTCGAAGAGCTTGGCGCAGACCTTGTCTGCGACAGCCTGCTCGATCTGCCCTCCGCGATGCGAAGGCTGCATGCCGCTGCCTGAAGCGCGTCGCATGTCATTCTCCCAAAAACGCGATTTGGGCGACATGCAATACCGGCTGCGCCGATTGTGGAGGCAGTCGCCGGCCGATCGCAATCGAGCGGCCGGCAAGGCCGTTACTTCGAGAACTGCTTGAGATAGGCGATGACGTTGGCTACGTCCTTGTCGTCCTTGAGGCCGGCAAACGCCATCTTCGTGCCTTTCACCATGGCCTTTGGATCATGGAGATAGGTCGTCAGCGTTGGCTCGTCCCATTTCACGCCGGACTTTCCAGCCGCAATCATGGCCTGCGAATAGCTGAACCCCGGATGCGTGCCGGCCGTACGGCCGATGACGCCGTTCAATGACGGACCGACCTTGTTCTGGTCCTTGTCCGCAACGTGGCAGACCTTGCATTTCATGAAGACCTTCTCACCCGCCGCGGCATCCTGCGCTTGGGATTGGTTCGTGATGAAAGTCGCTAAGAATACGACGGCGAAAAATGCGATAGCGCGCATGGCATTTCCTCATTGATCGTCAAGACGCCCCGGATGATTTGCATGCCATTGCCCTGACGAAGTCAACCATACGAAGGTCCACACCGACTGTCCTTTCGCCTTTGTTGACGGCCTCAGGGTGAACGCGTAGCTTCAGGTCATTCCGGATTCTCATGGGCACCTCGGGAACCCGGTCAGGCTGCGTTTGTCCAGGCTGATATTTTCCCAGGCAATGGGGCGGGCAGGATTTCGCCAGAGCGGGCGTCTATGCGCGCAAGAGGTGCAGCATGAATATGGTCGACCTCATATTGACGGTTTGCCTGAGCGCCAATCCCGGCAATTGCAGGGATGAGCATCTCTATTTCGAGAGCCGTGGCTCCCTGTTCCAATGCATGATCCTGGCACCCAGCGAGATCGCGAAATGGTCGCAGGATCACCCGACCTTCAAGATCAGGCGCTGGAAATGCGCTTTCCCGACGAAGGACCGGGCGATCTGACCGGCCAATCCCGGGAGGAAACACCATGATTTCGCGGCGGGAAACGCTCCGTTTGACGGCTCTCGGGACTGCAGCGTTTCTTGGCTCGCACGCCATTGCCGCCTCCGCCGTGTCCAAGATTCGCATCGGCGTGCTGAAATTCGGCACGGTGAGCTGGGAGCTTGGTACGCTGAAAGAGCACAAGTTCGACGCGGCCAACGGGATCGATCTGGAAGTGATCTATTTCGCCGGCGAGGATGCGACCAATGTCGCCATACTGGCCGGCGCGATCGACATGATCGTGACCGATTGGCTGTGGGTCTCGCGCCAGCGCTCGGCCGGCGGCGACGTCACGTTGGCCCCCTATTCGACGGCCGTCGGGGCGATCATGGTGAAGGACGCATCGCCGATGCGCACGATCGCCGACCTCAAGGGAAAGAAGATCGGCGTCGCCGGCGGGGCCCTCGACAAGAGCTGGCTGCTGATACAGGCGCTGGCCAGGCGCGATCACGGCCTCGACCTGCAAGCGATCAGCGATGTCGTCTTTGGCGCGCCGCCGCTGATTTCGGAAAAAGCAATTCAGGGCGAACTCGATGCGCTGCTCAATTTCTGGCATTTTTGCGCCCGGCTCGAGGCCAACGGCTTTCGCCGGCTGATCGGCGCCGATGATGCGGAAAAGGCGCTCGGCGCCGCGGGCCCGGTGTCCGCGCTCGGCTATGTGTTCCACGACAAATGGGCGAACGACAATCCGCAGGCCGTCCGCGGCTTCCTCAAGGCTTCCGCGCAGGCCAAGGATCTGCTGGCAAGGTCCGACGAGGAATGGCTGCGCCTCGCGCCGATTGTCCGCGCGGATGGCAAGGAACTGGCAAAGCTGCGCGACCGCTATCGCGAGGGCATCCCCAGGCGGCCGGTCGCCGAGGAAGCGGCCGACGCCGGCAGGCTCTATCGTGTGCTGGCCGGGATCGGCGGCGAAAAGCTGGTCGGCAGCGCGCCGGACATGGCGCCGGGCACGTTCTGGCAGGAGCCCACGAAATGACCGCAAGAGACGACGGCGATCGCAAGCCTGGCGATACGGCTGGCATTTCCAGCCGTTCCGGCCCCGCAGAGGCGCTGATGCCCGCGCTGACAGTGATATTCTCTCTGCTCGGGCTTTGCCTGCTGTGGGGCCTGGCGGCGAACGCCTGGCCGAGCCGAGCCCTTCCAGGGCCTGGACAGGTCTGGCAGGTATTGCTGAGAGAGGCGGCGAGCGGCGAGCTTTTCTACCATCTCGGCGCAACCCTCGGCCGGGTTGCCGCGGCATATGTCGTTGCGATGATTGTCGGATCGGTGATCGGTATTCTCCTCGGCAGCTACCGCGGCGCGGACCGGTTCTTCAATCCCTGGGTGATCCTGTTCCTCAATATTCCCGCGCTGGTGATCATCGTGCTCGCCTACATCTGGTTCGGCCTCAACGAGGTGGCCGCGATAGGCGCGGTTGCCGTGAACAAGATCCCGAATGTCGTGGTGACCATGCGCGAGGGCGCCAGGGCGCTGGACCCGAGTTACGCCGAAATGGCGACCGTCTACCGCTTCGGTCCCCTCGACCGCGTTCGCCATATCCTGCTGCCGCAACTGCAGCCCTATCTGGCCGCCGCCTCGCGTTCCGGCATCGCGCTCATCTGGAAGATCGTTCTAGTGGTCGAACTGCTCGGCCGCTCCAACGGTGTGGGCTTCCAGATCTATCTCTATTTCCAGCTTTTCGACGTCGCTGCCATTCTGGCCTACACGCTGGCTTTCGTGGCGGTGATGCTCGTCGTCGAACTTCTTCTGGTGCAGCCCGTTGAACGACATGCAACCCGTTGGCGCCGTCGCCCCGCTTAGGGTCGACATCGCCGAAAAGACCTTCAGATCCGCGCAGGGCGTCTCGGTCACGGCGCTTAAAGATCTTTCCTTCGAGGTCCGGCAAGGCGAATTCGCTTGCCTGCTCGGACCATCGGGCTGCGGCAAGACCACGACGCTGCGTATTCTGCTTGGGCTCGACAAGCAGTTTTCCGGGTCCTTCCAGCTGCCTGAAGGCAGCTCGAACCGCATAGCCGCCGTGTTCCAGGAGCCCACCCTGCTGCCCTGGCGGACGGTGGAGCAGAATGTCAGGCTGGCGCTGCCGAAAGACCTACGAATGAAAAATCTCGACGGGCTGTTTGACACTCTCGGTCTCGCCGGTATGCGCTCGCTCTATCCGGCGGAGCTTTCGCTCGGCCTTGCGCGAAGGGCAGCAATCGCGAGGGCCTTCGCCACCGAGCCGGCGGTGCTTTTCCTTGACGAGCCCTTCGTCTCGCTCGACGGGCGGACCGCCGAGCAGCTCCGGCAGCTGCTTCTTGCGGTATGGTCGGCCCGGCCTACAACCGCCCTGATGGTGACGCACAACCTGACCGAGGCCCTGAAGCTGTCGGATCGCATCATCGTGCTCGCGCCGCGGCCCGCGCATGTGCTCGGCATTTTCGACGTAGCGCTGCCCCGGCAGCACCGCGGCCCAGAGGCGACGAGCGACCTTCTGCGGTCGTTCCACCAGCAATTTCCGGGCGTGACCTGATCGCCCAGCGGGGGCGAAATTCCCTTGAAGGGCAAAGCGTTAGAGCAATTCCAGGAAAAGTGGAAACGGTTTTCCGTCCGGAATTGCGTCAGGACAAAGAGACAGAGCGGGTTGCCGTTTCCGTGAAACGGTGAACCGCTCTAGAAGCAACGCACGTCGGCTTCCGCCTGCGCACGCTTCAACTCCGTACGCGCGGCTTTCGCCGGCGCGCTTTCGCGAAACAGGCCTGCATTCTCGCCGGTCGTCAGAGACATGCTCTTGAAGGTCTCGGCCCTCTCATAATGGTCGTAAGGCAGGATCGAGGCGATGACATCGATCGAGCAGGAACAACTCTCCAGCGCCTGACGTGTCTGGCCATTCGTCTGCATGCAGCCGAGCACATAGTCGACGATCGTCGCCGTCGGGTAGTCCCCCGCGGCGCCTGCTGGGTTTGCAAGGACCATTGTCGATGAAAAGAGGAGCGGCAGGATCGAAAATCCAACATATCTGACCATGAGAAATTCCTCCTGTTGCCCGAGCGCCGTGCAGCGAGCCATCATCGTCGCGCCAAGTTGGCGACATGCCGCGAGCCCGGTCAACCTCTCATTGCCCCCGTATAGGACCAAAGGAGGAATGCCCTGCCCACCGACAACAGTGGTTCAGGGCAGCCTCGTGATCCGCCCCCGCACCCATCTTCTTGGCTTCTTTTCGGCCCTCGCTCACTACCGGGCAACCAATGATGGCCATGCCAACAAATTCAGTAAAATATGCTGAAATAAAGTTCAATCATATCATATCGTGAATATGGAAAGGTGAAAATTTTATATATAGCATGACATGGCTAAAGCCGTTCGGCGGCCTGTTGCCGGGTTTATTTTTTACCATTCTTCTTTATATTGCATTGCAGCAAACTGATGACGCAATGCAACATGTCCACAGGGGTTTTTCCTTGCCTGGCATTTTGCGATGACATAGCCTTACCTTGTTTCCGGCTTCAAGGACGTCGCCGTAACAAGGGAGCGGCGGCAGTCTTTCGTAGGCCAATTGGGCGGGTACAGGCTAGGCTGAATGGGTGGAGGGCAGAAATGTGCCTCTACTGGTTGGTTTAGGTCGTGACACGCTGCCGGAAATACTTCCCAAATGAATCGCTTGGATTGCCCCTTGTGGGTTTAACAATCGATTCTCGTCGTTAACCTGGGAGGATATTGATGCGCGCACTTACGCAAGCTACCTACATTGTAACGGCCTCGGCGCTACTGTCGTTCGGCGCGCTCTATGCGGCGTCAGCCAACGAAGAGCTCGCGAAGATGGCCGAAAACCCGAAAGACTGGGTGATGCAGACGGGTGACTACGCCAACACCCGCTATTCCAAGCTCAAGCAGATCACGAAGGAGAACGTGAAGAACCTGCAGGTCAAGTGGACCTTCTCGACCGGCGTGCTGCGCGGCCATGAGGGTGGACCGCTGATCATCGGCGATGTGATGTATGTTCACGCGCCCTTCCCGAACACCGTCTACGCTCTCGATCTCAACAAGGACGGAAAGATCCTCTGGAAGTACGAGCCCAAGCAAGACACGAACGTCATTCCGATCATGTGCTGCGACACGGTCAATCGCGGCGTCGCCTACGGAGACGGCAAGATCATTCTCAACCAGGCCGACACCACCGTCGTTGCGCTCGATGCCAAGACCGGCAAGGTCGTGTGGTCGGTCAAGAACGGCGAAAACACGAACGGCGGAAAGGGTGAATCCGGGACGTCGGCGCCCGTGGTCGTCAAGGACAAGGTTCTCGTCGGCGTCTCCGGCGCGGAATTCGGCGTCCGCGGCTGGTTGGCCGCCTACAATCTGAAAGATGGCAAGCTCGCCTGGAAGGCCTATTCGGAAGGTCCGGATGCAGACACCCTGATCGATCCCGAGAAGACCACCCAGCTTGGCAAGCCGGTGGGGAAGGACTCCGGCACGAACACCTGGGAAGGCGAGCAGTGGAAGACCGGAGGCGGCACGACCTGGGGATGGTATTCCTATGATCCGAAGCTGAACCTCGTCTACTATGGCACCGGCAATCCCTCGACATGGAACCCGGTCCAGCGCCCCGGAGACAATCGCTGGTCGATGACCATCTTTGCCCGCGATGCCGACACCGGCATGGCCAAATGGGTCTACCAGATGACCCCGCATGACGAATGGGACTTTGACGGCATCAACGAGATGATCCTCGTCGACGGCATGGAGGTCAAAGGCAAGAAGCATGACGTGCTGGTGCATTTCGATCGCAACGGCTTCGCCTACACCATGGATCGCGCTACCGGCGAACTTCTCGTCGCCAAGAAGTACGATCCGGCGGTGAACTGGGCGACGGAAGTCAACATGGACCCCAAGAGCAAGGAATATGGCCGCCCGCAGGTCGTGGCGAAATATTCGACCCAGCAGAACGGCGAGGACACCAACTCGACGGGCATCTGCCCAGCAGCACTTGGAACCAAGGACCAGCAGCCGGCCGCCTACTCGCCGAAGACCGGCCTGTTCTATGTGCCGACCAACCATGTGTGCATGGACTACGAGCCATATAAGGTGAGCTACACGGCCGGCCAGCCTTATGTGGGCGCCACGGTGTCGATGTATCCCGCGCCTGGCGGTGACGGCAATATGGGCAACTTCATCGCCTGGGATGCTGCCAAGGGCGAGATCGTCTGGTCGAAGCCCGAGCAGTTCTCGGTGTGGTCGGGCGCACTGGCGACCGCCGGTGACGTCATCTTCTACGGAACGCTCGAAGGCTACATCAAGGCGGTCGATGAGAAGGGCAAGGAACTTTACAAGTTCAAGACTCCGTCCGGCATCATCGGCAACGTCACGCCCTTCGAGCATGACGGCAAGCAGTACATCGCCGTTCTCTCCGGCGTCGGTGGATGGGCCGGCATCGGCCTCGCCGGCGGGTTGCTGTCACCCGACAACGCCGCTGCCTGGCATGGCGCCGTCGATCAGGGCCGCGCGCAAGGCGATCAGGCCGCGGTCGTTGGAACCGCCGGTCTGGGAGCAGTCGGTGGTTACGCAGCACTTGCCGACTACACGACGCTGGGCGGCCAGCTGACCGTCTTCGGTCTTCCGGACTGATATCCGGAAACGGCCTTAGGGACCGAAGACCTGAAAATACGAGAGCCCGGTTGCCCGGAGGTATTTCCGGGCTCTCGATTTGCCGCGCACCCGAAACATCGATCAACGCCGCGGCGCGGCGGCAACCCTTTGTCCTTGGCAAAAGAAGGAAGCGTCTGAATGTTTGTTCGCATTGCAATTTCCGTTCTCGCCCTGGCTCTTCTGCCTCCGGCCGGCTCAGGTCCGGCGCAGGCTGAGGACAGCGCAGACAAAGCCAAGGCGGTGAAGGAAGAAGGCGGCAAGTATTTGGACGCGGATGGAAATCCAACCTACAAGATCGGAAACGGAACCGTGGATTGGTACACGTTCAGCGGTTATCGCCGCTATCACTCGGACTGCCATGTCTGCCACGGACAGGACGGAACAGGTTCGAGCTACGCGCCGGCCCTGGCGAACAGCCTGAAAAACATCGACTACCCCACTTTTCTCTCGATCGTCGCCCAGGGCCGCAAGAATACCGCCAACGGCAAGGAAAACGTCATGCCGGCCTTCGGCGACAACAAGAACGTCTATTGCTACCTGGACGATCTCTACGTCTATCTGCGTGCCCGCGCCGATGGCGCGGCACCCCGCGGAAGGCCGCCCAAGCACGAAGACAAGGCTCAAGCGGCGAAGGATGCCGAAAAATCCTGCATGGGTGGATGACATGACCGGCGGTGACGCATCGAAACGCGTTGTCTTGCTGATCCTCGGCGCGCTCGCCATGTCCCCGTCGAACGCCCAGGCGCAAGGCGCGGGCCTCGGGGCAGCGGGCGAACTGGTCGATCCCGATACGCTGCGCGTCTGCGCCGATCCTTCGAACATGCCGTTCACCGACCAGAACGGCCAAGGTTTCGAAAACAAGCTGGCCGAGCTGGTTGCCCGCAAGACGGGAAGGAAGTCGGTCGCCTACACATGGTTTCCGACCGTCATAGGCTTCGTGCGCAACACGCTTGCCGCCAACCGATGCGACGTCATCATGGGCTATGCTCAGGGCGATGAGCTGGTGCAGAACACCAATGCATACTATCGCTCCTCCTATGTTCTCGTGCATCCGAAGGGCGACGACCTCGAAGGTGTCGAGACGATCGAGGATCCGAAACTCACCGGCAAGAGGATTGGCGTCGTCGAACGCACGCCGCCGACTGCCAACATGGCCGCCAACAAACTCCTGCGAACGGCTAAAATCTACCCGTTGTCCGTCGACACGCGCGTCACCCCGTCGATGGGAGAGGTCGTAATCAAGGACATGCTTGCCGGCAAGATCGACGCGGCGATCTTGTGGGGGCCGATGGCGGGCTACTATGCCAAGCAACTCAATGCGAATGTTGCGATCGTTCCATTGGTCAAGGAAAAGACCGGCTCGCGCATGTCCTACCGCATCACCATGGGGGTACGTCCATCCGATCAGGAATGGAAGCGTACGCTCAACAAGGTGATCCGAGAAAACCAGGCGGAGATCAACAAGCTCCTGCTCGACTACAACGTGCCGCTGATCGACGAGCATGACAACGCGATCACCGCGGCGCCAGGGTGACATATAGGTGTGAAGCTGGACAGGTGATGGAGAGAAGGAACGATCTTTGAGATAGACAATCGTGCTTTGCTCATTTGCTTTTGATTGTTTGAGAACCCATTGTTTCATTTGTCCATTTGTGAGGTGATGGACGAGCCATTGCATTGCCCGCAATGGCGCAAACGACATGACCGGCCCCTTCGGGCTGGCAGAAGAGGAGAATGCCATGAAGAAGAAGAGCTGGAAGAAACCGACCATGTGCCAGGTTGCTGCGGGCTTCGAAATTTCGCGGTATCTGCCTGCTGAAATTCCTCCCAGGAAGTAGGCCGCAAAGGTGCATGTCCCTGCCAACAGGGGCATGCACCCCCTTGCCGCGTGAGGTCCTCGCGACGGGCTTTGCCGTGGGAAACGCGGGCGCGAAGCCGTTTACCATCGTGAATTTGCTGCCGGTCAAATGGGCCGCGGAGCAGGCATCGTCATGCGCGTGAAGATCATCGGATCGGCGGCGGGAGGCGGCTTTCCGCAATGGAACTGCAACTATCGCCTGAGCCGTGCGGCTCGCGCCGGGATGCCCGGCGTGCATTCACGAACCCAATCATGCATTGCCGCATCGGCGGACGGGGCAGGCTGGGTTCTCTTCAACGCGTCGCCCGACATTCGCCAGCAGATTGCGCAGACGCCTGAATTGCAGCCCGCAACCGACGCGCCGCTGCGTTCGACGCCTATCCGCGCGGTGGTGCTGACTAACGCCGACGTGGACCATATCGCCGGCCTGCTCAGCCTGCGCGAACGACAGCCTTTCGCAATCTATGCAACGGCGCAGGTGCTGGCGACGCTGGCGGCGAATTCGATTTTCAATGTTCTCGATCCGGCGATCGTGCCGCGGCGCCTCCTGGCGCGAACGGAGGAACTGGCGATCCGCGATGCGGACGGCCGCGAGACCGGTGTGGTCGTCGACGCCTTTCCCGTGACCGGAAAGATCGCGCTCTATCTCGAGCAAGGAGGCGATCCCAGCGCCGATTTCAGCTCCGACACGGGCGACACGATCGGAGTCCGCATCACCGGGGCCGGCAGCCGCGGCGCTGTCTTCTACATCCCCGGCTGCGCGCGCATAGATGCCTCCCTGCGCGCTCGTGTATGCGATGCCGAATGCCTGCTGTTCGACGGCACCGTCTACACGGACGACGAGATGATCGTTGCCCGCGTCGGCCAGAAAACCGGTGCGCGCATGGGGCACATCGCGATGTCCGGACAAGCGGGTTCGATTGCCGGCTTGGCCGATTTGAGGATCGGCCGCCGCATCTTCGTCCATATCAACAACACCAATCCGGTTCTCGACGAGAATTCCGCCGAACACGCGGCGGTCAAGGCCGCTGGCTGGGAAGTCGCCGGCGATGGGATGGAGATGGAATTTTGAGCGATTTCCGCGATGCGGCCGCAGGTGGCCTGTCCAAGAGCGAGCTCGAGGCCGTGCTGCGGCGGGTCGGTGACGAGCGCTATCACAATCGTCATCCTTTCCATCACAGAATGACCGGTGGCGACCTGTCGAAGGGCGAAATGCAGGCCTGGGCGCTGAACCGCTATTGCTACCAGGCCGTCATTCCGCGCAAGGACGCCATGATCCTGGCACGTGCCGAGGATCCCGCGTTTCGCGCTGCCTGGCGCAAACGCATCGAGGACCACGACGGCGAGGACGGCTGGAGCGGCGGCATCGCGCGCTGGCTGCATCTGGCAACCTCGCTCGGGCTCGATGCCGAAGCCGTCAAGAGCGAAAGGCTGGCACTGCCGGCGACCCGTTTCGCCGTCGGCGCCTACCTTTCCTTCTGCACGAACCGGACGCTGCTCGAGGCGGTCGCGTCTTCGCTGACCGAGATGTTCTCGCCGCGCATCATCGGCGAACGGGTGCCGGCGATGTTGGCCAAATACGACTACGTCACCGAGGATACGCTGGCCTATTTCAGCCGCCGGCCCGAGCAGGCGTCGCGCGATGCCGACTTCGCCCTCGCGTATGTGCTCGGCCACGCCGATACGGCGGAACGCCAGCAGCGGGCGATCGATGCGCTGGTGTTCAAATGCGATGTACTCTGGGCCATGCTCGACGCGCTTCAACATGCCTATGGCGCGCCGGGAAACATACCCCCCGGCGCCTTTCGCCCGGAGTCGGTCTGATGATGGTTCTGCGCGAAAGAGCCCTGGTGTCGTTGCAGTCGACGCCGTCGCTGCCGAAGCATGTGCGCATACAGTACGACCCCGTGCGGCAGGCCTTCGCCGTGCTTTCGCCAGAGAAGGTATTCTGGCCGAACGAGATCAGCCTCGACATACTGCGCCGCTGCGATGGGCGATCCACCGTCGGCCACATCATCGCCCACCTTGCCTCCGACTATGACGCCGATCTGGAGGCCGTGGCAGCCGACGTCATCGCCTTCCTGCAGGAATGGTCGGACAAGCTGCTGGTGAGGCTATGAGCGAGGCCGTTCTCCCTCCGATCGGCATGCTGGCGGAACTGACGCATCGCTGCCCGCTGCAGTGCCCTTATTGCTCCAACCCGCTTGAATTGCTGAAGGCCAATCGCGAACTCGACACACCGACCTGGCTCGATCTCTTCTCGCAGGCCGCCGATCTCGGCGTTCTGCAGGTGCATCTGTCCGGCGGCGAGCCGACGCTGCGCCGCGACCTCGAGCAATTGATCGCCGGACTTTCGGCGCGCGGTGTCTACACCAACCTCATCACCGCCGGCATCAACATTGCCGATGGCCGCATCGAGGCCTTTGCCGAAGCCGGTCTCGACCACCTGCAACTTAGCTTTCAGGGTGCCCGCCCAGCGACCACCGACCGTATCGGCAATCATGTCGGCAGCCATGAAGAGAAGCTGGAGACGGCACGCCGCGCCCGCGCGGCCGGGCTGCCGCTGACCATCAATGCGCCGATCCATCGCCACAACATCGAGGAAGTGCCGGAATTCATCGATCTGGCCCTTTCGCTGGGCGCGGAGCGGCTTGAGATCGCCAACGTGCAGTATGCCGGCTGGGCGCTGGCCAATCGCAATGCGCTGATGCCCGAACGCGCCGCGGTCGACCGGCAGGCCGACACCGTCGCGGCGGCGCAGGAACAGCTGGCCGGCGTCATCAACATCGATTTCGTCCCGCCTGACTATTTTGCCATCTACCCCAAGCCATGCATGGGCGGCTGGGCGCGCGATGCGTTCATGGTGGCCCCAGACGGCACGGTGCTGCCGTGTCATGCCGCGCAGACGATTCCTTCGCTTCGCTTCGAGCGCTTCGGAGAGCGCACGCTTGCCGAAATCTGGACCGATTCACCAGCATTCAATGCTTTCCGCGGCACCGAGTGGATGCAGGAGCCGTGCCGAAGCTGCGAGCGTCGCGAGGTCGACTGGGGCGGCTGCAGGTGTCAGGCGATGGCGATTGCCGGTGATGCCGCGGCTACGGATCCGGCGTGCATCAAGTCGCCGATCCACAAGCACATGACCGACGCCGCGCTGGCAGGGGCAGCGCCGGAGAGAAACGGCGCGGAACGTTTCATCTTCCGGCGGATCGGCGCCGCAACCCGACCCGACAACGAAAGGCACGCTGCGCGCTCCTTGTAATGCAAGTTCACGCCGACCCTGCTGGAGGAGCTTAAGGTAAGGGACGGCGTCGTCACGTCATCGTCCTGGCGGGACTATCCGATCGCCACATTCGATGATGCCCCTGAGACCATCGACGTCGCCTTCGTGGGCGATCCGGAGGTAGCCTCGACCGGCGTCGGGGAACCGGGATCGGTGCCTACGGCAGCGGCCATCGCCAATGCGGTTTTCGCCGCTTGCGGCAAAAGGATCTGCCGGCTGCCGATCTCTTCCGCCTTTGCCTGATGTCCACCGGGCCTTGTCCGAGACTGTTGTCGTGGGACAAGCGGCACGAAAGTTCGGTCGCCGACTGACCAGCCCAGAAACCCTTCCGGCCTTGATCTGGCGACGCCGGCGACGGCGTTGACCTGCATCAAAGCCGTGCGGTCCGGCGCTTCTATTGTGCGATCGACGAATTCAAAGGAGATCGATTATGGCAAAGACAATGAAGGCCGCGGTGGTCCACGCATTCGGCAAGCCGCTGACGATCGAGGAAGTGCCGATCCCCGAGCCGGGGCCGGGAGAAGTCCTGGTCAAGATCATTGCCAGCGGCGTCTGTCACACAGATCTTCATGCGGCGAGCGGAGATTGGCCGGTCAAGCCAACGCCTCCATTCATCCCGGGCCATGAAGGGGCCGGCATCGTCGCCGCCTTGGGGCCAGGCGTCACCGGACTTAAAGAAGGTGATCCCGTCGGCATCGCCTGACTGCACGACGCGTGCGGCTGCTGCGAATATTGCGGCACCGGGTGGGAAACACTGTGCGAGCACCAGCATATGAGCGGCTATACGGTGAATGGCAGCTTCGCCGAATACGCCATCGGCAGCGCTCCGTACGTGGCGCGATTTCCCAAGAATGTCGATTTCGCCGAGATGGCGCCGATCCTCTGCGCTGGCGTGACCACCTACAAGGGCATCAAGGAGACCGAAGCCAAGCCGGGCGAATGGATCGCCATCTCGGGGATCGGCGGTCTCGGGCACGTCGCTGTGCAATATGCCAAGGCAATGGGTCTGCATGTGGCCGCGCTCGATGTGACTGACGAGAAACTGTCCCTGGCGCGCCAGCTTGGAGCTGACGCTGTCATCAACGCGAAATCGCCCGACGCGGCGGCGCAGGTGGTCAAGGCGACCGGCGGCGGCGCTCACGGCGTGCTGGTGACCGCCGTTTCGGTGCCGGCCTTCTCACAGGCGCTGCAGATGGTCAGACGCAAGGGCACGATCAGCCTGAACGGTCTTCCGTCCGGCGAGTTTGGCACACCGATCTTCGACGTCGTGCTGAAGCGTATCACGATCCGAGGGTCCATCGTCGGCACGCGCAAGGATCTGGCCGAAGCCATTGAGTTCGCATCCGAAGGCAAGGTCAAGACACACATTCACAAAGCGAAGCTCGAGGACATCAACACGATCTTCGACGATCTCGGAGCCGGGAAGGTCGATGGCCGCATGGTGATGACCCTATAGTTGTCGCCATGGAACGAGGACTGCGAAAGCCGTCTCGTCCCGAAACGTCCGCAAACGGCGCGTGTTCGACGAGATGTTTTGTCGTCACCGTGCCTTCGCCGCAGCCTTCGGTGCCCGTCTCGGTGGCCGCCAAGCCCGCCGTTCCTCCGAGATCTGGTAACCGTTGCTTGGCCGCGTCGTGCCGCTTTGCCTCGGACGCAAGTTTCGTCCTCGGGCCGGGACAACCGCCGTCATGACCCATCAGCTTGATGACCCGCAAGTGCAAGCCGCCGCTGATCATCGGTGCGTCTGCGACGCTGCCGTCTCTCGGTGTTTCAAAGCCGGGCCGTGGTTTTGATCTGGGACAAAGAATCTTGTGAGCAGGTTATGGTAAATGATTGACTAATCTATTGCTTTGTAAGTCGGAAAGGGGCGTGTCCATGTCAAGTGAAAAACAGGTTCTCAAGGGCAAAAAGTTAGTTGCCTCGATCATTTTACTTGTGACGGTTGCCGGGTGCTCGCAGACCACTGGCTCTATTGGCACCACCAGCAACTCACATACGAGCGTGCCTCAATGCCACCGCTCGGTTCCACTCGGCGAATTCGATCCAAGCTGTGACGAGCCGCGACTTGGCTTCAAGAACTTTTCGCCGCCACCAATCGTCACCGGCTTTTGACCAGGCGATGCGAAGATCGCCCGGTCCTTGACGCGCATCAATGATGGCGGCTGATCAGCGGCTATTTCGTAACCCATATGAGAGTTGACGCTTGGTTCGGCGAAAGCATTGAAGTGCGGAGATGCACAGTGAGTGCGCATTCGGAGGTCGGACAGTTGCGGGAACATCGTCAGAAAGTGTGTGCGAGCTCCAATTGGAGGTCCCCTGATTTGGGACCTCGGCCCGAGCTCACGATCGCCATACTGGTCGACCTCGGCCTTTCGACCGAAAGGATTGGTCGCTACTTCAGGATGGTCCCTTGCAGGGTCGAGGCCCTGCGCAAGACGCTTGATTATTCGAATTCTGTCTAACCGACGGCTGTCTCGGAAACTCTGGATGATAAGGCTAATGGATGAGACCGGAACCGATCACCAGCGTGGCCGCCTGCGCAGGCTGGAAAGCTCTGCAGCGATCGGCCCGCCCGATAGTGCCGATCTGTGAATGCTCTGCTGTCGACTCGCAACAGCGCAGTACGCGGTCAAAACGCTCATAGAGCCAATTTCGAGGTATGTCTCCTACGGGTTCCGGCCGGGCAGCAGCAGGCACTTGCGTTGGTGCATGTCGGCGAAAACGACATGCGGGCATCTCAGTCCTTCTTCTCCGCAACAAGATAATTATCGTACCAATCGGCTTCGCTTGAGAAATTTGCTTCAGATCAACGTTCAGTCGCGACTGCTTGCGGTAGGAAGGCTCTCCGGTCAACTCACCCGTGGGATCGAATGGCGTGCCGGTTCGGAATCGGTCGAACTCAGGACGAGAAGCGGCTTTGCGCTATGCCATCGCCCTGGCGGCGGTCGCGGTCGCCTTCGCCGCAAGATTTGTCTTGGCATCGGTTCTCAAGGATCAAGCTCCTTACCTCTTCTTCCTGCCCGCCGTGCTGCTCGCGGCTGGGGCGGGCGGCTTCGGTCCTGGCGTTCTGGCCACCGGCTTGAGCGTTCCCCTCGTTTTCTTTTTCATTGCCAATTACAGGGCAGTCGGTTGGACGGAGGTCGCCAATGGCGCTGTCTTTGTATTGATCGGGGTCGGGACGGCCTGGATCGGTGAACGGCTGCGGCAGGCGCGCATTCTGGCCTTGACGCGGGAGGCCCATCTCCAATCGATCATTGACATAGTTCCCGAAGCCACGATCGTGATCAACGGGCACGGCATCATCCAGTCCTTCAGCGCGACCGCCGAGCGGATGTTCGGCTACACCGCGGCCGAGATGATCGGGAACAATGTGACGCTGCTGATGCCCTCGCCTTATCGAGAGGAACATGATGGTTACGTCAAGCGCTACCGCGACACCGGAGAGCAGCGCATTATCGGAATTGGCCGTGTGGCTGCAGCGCGACGCAAAGATGGCTCGACGTTCCCAATCGAACTGGCCGTCGGAGAGATATGGTCGGCGAGCCAGCGATTTTTCACCGGGTTCATCCGTGACCTGACGGAGCGGCAGGAGACCGAAGCACGACTTCAGGAGCTGCAGTCTGAACTCGCCCACGTGTCACGCCTAACTGAGATGGGCGGGATGGCATCGGCGATCGCTCATGAACTCAACCAGCCGTTGGCGGCCATAGCCAACTATCTGAAAGGCTCACGCCGCCTGCTCGACGACAGCACCGGCGAGCGGCTGGCGATGCTTCGAGACGCGATGGACAGCGCGGCCGATCAGGCGCTGCGGGCCGGTCAGATCATTCGGCGCATGCGCGATTTCGTCGGTCGCAGGGAGAGCGAAAGACAAGTCGAACACATTGCCAAGCTCGTCGAGGAAGCATCCGCGCTTGCGCTTGTCGGCACCAAGGACAAGGGCTTGCGCGTGACGTTCGACTTTGACCCCCGTGCCGATCTTGTCCTGGCCGACAAGGTTCAAGTTCAACAGGTCCTGGTCAACCTGATCCGAAACGCCATCGAGGCCATGGAGGAATCAAGTGAGCGGACTCTGACCGTTCGCTCGAAGCCTGCAGATGACATGATGATTGTCGTGCAGGTCGATGATACTGGTTCGGGCATTTCGGAGGAAATGGCGGCGAGACTGTTTCAACCATTCGCCACCACCAAGCCGCGCGGGATGGGAGTGGGCCTTTCGATCTCTCGCACAATTGTCGAGGCGCATGGCGGGCAGATCGAAGCCAAGCCGCGTCCAGGCGGCGGAACGACGTTTCGCTTTACATTGCCTGCGGTGACGAAGGAGGAGGCCACCGATGCCCACTGACAGCGTCGTCCATATCGTCGACGACGACGAGGCAGTGCGCAAGTCGCTCGCTTTTCTGCTTGGCACGGCCCAACTCTCGGTGCGCAGCTACGAAACGGCCGTTGCCTTTTTGGCGAACATCGAATGCGCCGAACGGGGATGCATCGTCACCGACCTGCGAATGCCGGAAATCGACGGGCTTGAGCTGCTCCGGCGAGTAAAAAGCTTCCGCATCGACTTGCCGGTCATCATCATTACGGGCCACGGCGATATCGCGCTGGCGAGGACAGCTCTGGAGGCAGGTGCGGTCGATTTCCTGGAGAAGCCCTTCGACGACGAGGCAGTATTGGCTGCGGTTCGGTCTGCGTTCAGCCAGCATGAGCGAGACGCGACGCAGGAAGCCAAATGTCTGGACGTTCAGGGTAGGCTTGCCCATCTGTCCAATATTGAACGGCAGGTGCTCGAAGGCCTTATAGCCGGATATTCGAACAAAACGATCGCGCACGATTTGAAAGTCAGCTCGCGGACCCTCGAGATTTACCGGGCACATGTGATGACCAAGATGCAGGCTTCGAATCTGTCCGAACTCGTGGGTATGGCACTGATCCCGAGCGTGCTGAACGAGCGCTCATAGCAGTGCCATCTTCCCAAGATCGGCGACATCTGCAGGCCGTTTCGCTGTTTTTGCCTCAGGTCAAAGCGAAGTGTCTCTGGTAACGGCTTACTGGATCGTGAACGGATGCTTGGAGGTCAATGCGATGGAAGCTGCGGATTCCGTATCGCGCGACAAACCGACAGTAATCGTGGTTGATGACGACCCGGCGGTACTGAGATCACTCAAATTCTCGCTCGAGCTCGAGGGGTTTTCGGTCCGCACCTACGCCGATGCGACAGAGGTGTTGAACGAGGTGACGCTGCCGCCCTTTGGCTGCCTGGTCATCGACTACGACTTGCCGGCAGTGAACGGGCTCGAACTGCTGCAGCGACTACGGAACGGGCAGGTTCGGCTGCCGGCGATCTTGATCACCTCGTCTCCGAGTAAGATGCTGCGGGAGAGCGCAGCCGCCGCCGGGATCCCGATTGTCGAAAAGCCGTTCTTCAATCACACCCTGAGTGACAGCATTCGGGGCGCCTTGGAGCGTCAGGACAGGCATTGAACGAACGGCGTAAGCACGTCTGGGCGGGCCTTCAAAAATGTTGGGCGTGTCGGGATTGGCGAGTGCAGGGTCGGCGATCAGGCGGATTGCGACCACCGCCTTCCTCCGAAACCGAAGTCACTGTGCCGGCTTTCGCTTCTGGCAACTTCGGCGCCCTTCAGGTTCCGCAGCTGGTAACGGCCGTCGTGGCGCTGCTGGCGCTGATCGGATCTGACGCACTTGTCATACACCGCGCCCAACCCACGCAAGTTGGCCATGCGGCTCGTTGAGACGCTGTACAGCCAACGACTTCCCTCCGGCGATCGGAGCGAACACGATGAGGGTCACGAGCCACAGCGCCGCGGTCAGCATCGCGACGTCACATCATGGCGGCGCTGATCTTGCGGAAACGCATGATGGAGAGGGCGAAGAATACGCCGCCGGCGATTCCGACGACAGCAAACTGCGGCCAGACCACGTCAATGCCGGCGCCTCGATAGAGGATAGCCTGCGCGAAGCTTACGAAATGGGTCGAGGGCGACAACTGCATTACCGTACGTAAGAACGCCGGCATGCTGTCGAGTGGCGTGTTGCCACCGGACAGGATGTTCATTGGCAAAGCGACCAGGACGAACAGGAGCCCAAGCTGCGGCATCGAGCGAGCCACCGTGCCCAGGAAGATGCCGATGGCGGTTGCGAAGAACAAATAGATCGTGACGCCCGCCATGAAGAGCGGGACGGAACCGACGATCCGAATTCCGAGCAGCGTCTCTATCACCAACCAGAGTGACAGGCCGACCGCGACGGTGATCACCAGGCCATTCGCCCACACCTTTGCAGCCGCGATCTCGAAAGGCGTGAGCGGCATGATCAGCAGATGATCCATCGTGCCGTGCTCCCGCTCGCGGATGATTGCCGCACCCGCAAGTATGATGGCAAGCATGTTGACGTTGCCGATGATGGCCATGACCGCATTGAAGAGTTGCGTGGTGAGATTGGGATTGAAGGCGACGCGAACAGCGAGATTCACAGGCTCGGCCTGCGAAGTTTCGGAAGCCGTAGCGGAGCGGGCGATTTCGCGAGCGATGATCTGCTCCAGATAGCCGGCGCCGATGCCTGCCTGCATCATGGCGGTGGCGTCGACATTGACCTGGATGACCGGTTGGCGGCCCGCCAGGATGTCGCGCTCGAAATGCGGTGGAATATCGAGGACGAACGTGCTGCGGGCGGTGTCCATCAGTTCGTCAACCTGACCGGCGACGACCTCGGTCGGGGAGCTGAAATAGGGCGGCAGCAGGGCTGCGGCAATCGCACGCGAGAGCGCCGAATGGTCCTCATCGACAATGGCGACGGAAGAGTTGTGGGCCTCTTGCGCCGGGCTCTCGGCCTGCGCATAGACCGCCAGCGTAAAGGAGTAGATGACGAAGCCGAAGAGCACGAAATCGCGCGAGAAGCTGCGCAGTTCCTTGGTGCCGAGCCAGAAGATGTTTGCCAGGTGCTGCATGACATCATGCCTCCTGGCGGCGGAGGAATGCCAGGCTGATCAAGATGAGGATCGGGATGAAGACCGCCAGCGCCAACAGGCTTCCGGCAAGTTCCTGGAAGCCGAGCGCCTTGGTGAAGGTGCCGACCGAGATGCGCAGGAAATACATCGCCGGGAAGGTATGGGCCATGAAGGCCGGAAAACCCACCAGCGAGGAGACGGGCGCCAACATGCCGGAGAACTGCACGGCGGGCAGCGAGGTCATGATTCCCGCGACGAAGAGCGCGGCAATCTGGGTTCGCGTGAATGCCGAGATCACCAAGCCGTAGCCGGTCATCGCCGTCACGTAGAGCAGCGCGCCGAGAAGGAGCACCCAGAAGCTTCCCTTCAGCGTCACGCCGAACAGCAAAACGGCCATTAGGAAGAGGGTAAGAAAGCTGATCAGGCAAAGGATGACGTAGGGCAGTTGCTTGCCCAGGAGAAATTCGAGCCGCGTGACGGGAGTGACGTAGAGATTGACGATCGAACCCAGCTCCTTCTCCCTGACGACGCCAACAGCCATCAACATTGCAGGCATGAATGCCAGCAGCATCGCGATCGTCCCCGGCACCATGGCGAAGATGCTCTTGAAGTCCTGATTGTAGACGAATCGAGTCTCGATGACCGGCGACGCTGGCCGACTGCCGGCCGCGCCCGCGACATCGGCGACATATTGCTGATGCAGGCCAGCGAGATAGCCGCGGACGGTTTCAGCACGGAAAGGCATGGCGCCGTCGACCCAAGCGCCAATCTCGGGTGCTGACCCGCGCCGGAGGTCGCGGCCGAAGCCCGGCGGTACCTCGATGGCCAATGCGAAGGCGGCGCTGCGCAGCGCCCGATCGAGATCGTCGTAGTTGGCCAGTGTTTTGCGTTCCGCAAAATAGGGCGATCCGCGGAACTCCTGCAGATAGGCACGGCTTTCCGGCGTGTTGTCGCGGTCCAGGACGGCGAAAGTCACCTGATTGACATCGGTATTGATGCCGAGCCCGAAGACGATCATGAGGAATGCCGTGCCGAGCAGGGCGAAACCGAGCCGCACTGGATCGCGCCAAAGCTCCAGCGCCTCGCGCCACGAATAGGCGAAAAGCCGCCCCAGGCTGAAGCCGGCCCGCGGTGCCACGCGCGCGGACGAAGAGGTCGCGGCGCGCTCAGGCTCTGGCGGACCGCTGACCGAGCTTGAGCCTTCGCCGCCTGCAGACTGCAGATAGGCCACGAAGGCATCCTCGAGATCGGCTGCGCCTTTGGCTTCGGCCAGCTCCGTCGGCGTGCCGGCGGCCACCACCCTGCCGCCATGCATGAGCGCGACGCGATCGCAACGCGCCGCCTCGTTCATGAAATGGGTCGAGACGAAGATGGTGACGCCTTGCCGCCGCGAAAGCTCGACGAGGAGCTCCCAGAAGCTGTCGCGCGCAAGCGGGTCAACTCCGGAGGTGGGCTCGTCGAGGATAAGGACCTCCGGCTCGTGCACGACGGCGACGGCGAGAGAGAGCCGCTGACGGATGCCGAGGGGCAGCTCCGATGCCCGCTGGTCCACATAAGGGCCGAAGCCGAACCGCTCGATGAGCGCGGCGATGCGCGATTTCGCCCTGTCGGCGGCGATGTGGAAGAGACGGGCATGCAGATCGAGATTCTGCCTGACGGTCAGCTCGGTATAGAGCGAGAAAGACTGGGACATGTAGCCGACACGCCTACGCAGGCGCATGTTGGTGGCATCGATCGGCTGTCCCAACAGCCAGGCACTGCCGTCGGAGGCCGGCAGCAGCCCGGTCAGCATCTTCATCGTGGTGGTCTTGCCGCAGCCGTTCGAGCCGAGGAAGCCGAAGATCTCGCCGCGTTCGATGGCGAAGCTCACGTCATCGACCGCTACGAATTCGCCGAAGCGCCGAGTGAGGCCACGAGCGACGATGACCGCCTCGTGTTCGCCCGATGGCCGCGGCGGAATTGAGAGCGCGCGACGCCCGGCGCGAACCGCCTCGGGCAAAAGCGCAATGAAGCTTTCCTCCAGGCTCCCCTGCCCTGTCAGCCGTTTCAGTTCAGCCGGCGTGGCCGAAGCGAGGATCCGCCCGGCATTCATGGCGATGAGCTCGTCGAAGCGCTCCGCCTCCTCCATATAGGCGGTGGCTACGACCACGCTCATGCCGGCCCGCCGCGCTCGCATGCGTTCGATCAACTCCCAGAATTGCCGGCGCGACAGCGGATCGACGCCCGTTGTCGGCTCGTCGAGAATAAGTAGGTCAGGGTCGTGAACAAGCGCGCAGCAGAGGCCGAGCTTTTGCCGCATGCCGCCTGAGAGTTTCCGGGCCGGGCGGTCGGGAAACGGCGCCAGGCCGGTCGCCTCGAGCAGCGCGTCAATGCGCCGGGCGCGCTCGCCGGCCGGCTCGCCGAAGAGGCGTCCGAAGAAATCGATATTCTCCCGGACGCTGAGATCGGGGTAAAGGTTCTTGCCAAGCCCCTGCGGCAGAAAGGCGATGCGCGGACACACGGCAGAACGATGGAGCTGGTCGGCCATATCGCGGCCGAAGACCTCCACGCGTCCGGTCTGAATGCGTTTGGCTCCGGCGACCAGGCTGAGCAGGGTCGATTTGCCGACGCCGTCCGGGCCGATCAATCCGACCAGCGCGCCGGTCGGGACCGTAAGCGTCACGCCTTCGAGCGCAAGCCTGCGACCGTCGGAGTGCGAGAGCCCCTCGACGGCGATGACATTAGCGAGATGGCTCATCCGTCCGCCCTGGTGCAAGGAAGGTCGGCCACTCTGCACTGCCGTTGAGGTGCACATAGGCGAGCCCGGGAACTCCCGAGCTCACCTCCGCTGCATGGATGCGCAGATAGTCGGGATCAACGCGCACGCGGACTCGGAACATCAGCTTGTCGCGTTCCGCCTTGGTCTCCACAGCCTTCGGCGTGAACTGTGCCTCTCCGGAGACAAAGACGACCTTGGCCGGGATCGGCGATTCAGGCGCGGCGTCAAGCACGATGCGCGCGGCGCTACCTACGGTCGTGCGACCGGCTTCCGCCGTAGGCAGGAAAATGTCCATATAGACATAGCCCGTGTCGATCATGGTCAAGACCTTGCCGCCGGCGCCGACCACCTCGCCGATATTGGCGAGGCGATATTGAACGCGGCCGTCACGCGGAGCGACGAGCGAATTGTCGGCGATATTGATCCGGTAGAGGTCGACATCGTGGTTGGCGGCCGCCAGCGTCTGTTCGGCTTGTCCGACGCGCGCATTGGCCGCCGCGAGCGCGGCATCGGCAGCGCTCATCTGCTGCTGCCGCTGATCGAGAATCTCGGCTGTCGCGTAACCTTTGTCGACGAGGACAATCGCGCGGGTGAGCTGCTGCTCGGCGAGCTTGGCCTGGGCATTCTGCTGCTCGACGCCCGCCCGCGCCTCGTCGAGCATCCGATTGGCCCCAAGCACCTGTGCCTCGGCTTTGCGGAGCGACATCTCAAGGTCCTGCGTGTCCATCCGCGCGACCACTTGGCCGGCGCGAACGACATCACCCTCATCAACGAGAAGCGCGGCGATGCGACCACTGAACTTGGCCGCGATGTCGATCTCGTCTGCCTCTATCCTGCCGTTGCCGAAGGCGATCCCGGCGGGCAGTGCGGGAGCGGCATGCAGCCACCAATATCCGCCTGCCGCCGCGCCGGCGATCGCAACCAGCGCCAACGCGAGCCAAAGCCGGCGGCGCCGTTTCACGGCGGCAGGAATGATCTCCGGGAGGCTGATCTCGGGCTTATTCGGCACAAGCATTCGGCCCGCCGAACGGTCATTCGAGGGGAGCAACTCAGTGCCGTCATCGATGACCGTTGTGTTGGGCATTCGTCGATTCCTAATCACCAGAGAAGACGACGGGCGCCAGCGCCTTGTTCTTACCCTTGTCCGGATGCGACGGATGGTCGTTGATCTGCGTCAAAAGGATCCGCATCAACTCGGGCGCCTCAGCGAGTGCGAAATGCCTGATCCATGTGCATGTCAAGCAGGTCAAGGCAGTGTGCAGGGTCGGGCCGATTCTCTGAAATCGCCGCCGGGCAACCCATGGACCCAGATTCCTTCAGGGACGCGGGAACAAATTTCGCGCATCGAAGTTAGCAAGCGCTGCTTACGGGGACTCATCCGATGCTCCTTGCCCTGGACGATGCGATCTCGACGGCTGTCTTGGCCGGCAGAGGTGCGGATGCAGAAATCTTCGGAGTGATCGATCTCACCAGCAAAATTGAAGCGCGGATAGGCGCGGTCAGCCTAGGGCGCGCCATCCAATTCGTCGCCAACGCGTCGGTGCTTGGATACGACGTTCGCGGTGCAATGGTCTTTTACGGCGAACCAGGAACGCCAAGCTTGAGAAGCTGGGACTGCGAACACCTTTGGGCGCAGTACGGTGGCGCACTTCTCCAGCCGTAGCGCGTGGCGCCACACCTAGAGCGGCGCGAACGGCCTTGGCGCGCGCCCCGTCGATCATCTCGGCCAACGCGTCCATATCGGCCATGCTAAAGCCCGGACCGACCAGTCGCCTTGCCGCGATCGCCAGCGTGCCCGTCCCGCAGGCCACGCCGAACACCGTTTCGCCTGGCTGAAGGTCGGCGAGGCTCAACATTCGGTCACGGAACGGGTCCTCGCGGCCCACCGTCGGTGCGCGCACCGGCCGAAATCCCCTGCATTGACAGCCGGCCGGAGCGCACGCCCGAACGAATGACGAGGCACTTGACGCGACTGCAAACGGGGGCATGCTTCTCTGCGGGCGCGGCCTGCTTCCCGACCGACGGAGTCACATCATGCAGTGGTCCTACCCGATCCTCCGTGTCGGCGACACCGAAATCCGCATCCACCTGACCTTCCTGCTGCTGCTCGCCTGGATCGGCATCGCCTATTACCAGGAGGGCGGAACACGGGCTGCGATCGAGGGCATCGCCTTCATCGGCGCCGTGTTCGCCTGCGTGGTATTGCATGAGCTCGGCCACGCCGCTGCCGCTAGTCGCTACGGCATTCGAACTCCAAAGATCACGCTCTTGCCGATCGGCGGCGTCGCGGAGCTGGAGCGCCTGCCCGAGAAGCCGTCGCAAGAGATCGTCGTCGCGTTTGCCGGCCCGTTGGTCAATGTCGTCATCGCTGCCTTCCTCGTCGCCGCGCTTGGCACCACCGTCGGCATCGACGCGCTGACGTCGATGGAGAACCCGCATGTCGCGTTCGTGGCTCGCCTCGCCGCCGTCAACATCTGGCTGGTCCTGTTCAACCTCATTCCGGCCTTTCCGATGGATGGCGGGCGTGTGCTGCGCGCCTTGCTCGCCACGCGCTACAACCGCCAGCGCGCGACGGAGATCGCAGGGACCGTTGGTCAGTTCGCCGCCTTCGCCTTCGGCTTCATCGGTCTGGTCGCCGGCAACGTGCTGCTCATATTCGTCGCGATCTTCGTCTACCTCGCCGCCGCTGCGGAAACGCAGGCGATGGGGCTCGAGGCAGCGGCGCGCGCCGTTAACGTGCGCGATGTCATGATCAGCCGGTTCGAAAGCCTGCCGGCGACCGCGACCCTCGACGAGGCGGCACGGGCCTTGTTGCGCACGACGCAACACGAGTTCCCGATCGTCGACGATGGCGGCCGGCTGCGCGGCGTGCTGACGCGTGAGGGGCTCGTCACCGGCCTGCAGCAGCGCGGCGGTCAGACTCCTGTGATCGAGGCAATGGTCGCAAATATCCCGGTGATGCACGACTATGATAAGGTCATCAAGGCGCTCGAACACCTGAAGAAGGGAGCTGCCCCTGCCGTCGGCGTGGTGGACGCCCAGGACCATTTGGTCGGCTATGTCATCATCGAAAACATCGGCGAGCTGATGCTGCTGCGCAGCGCCGTCGCAAGCTGACAGATAACGATTCGGCGGCGGCCAATGGAAAGCCGTCCGCCACCTTGGTTTGGTAAGTCTTTAGCCGCTCGGTGACCGGTGGTGAAAGCGGCATGCCAGTCGGGATATGGAACAACCCTGCTGCAACGGGCATTCAATCGTCTGGCCAAGGCGCCCGTAGGTGATCGGCGACTGGATTGCAGTTTCAGAGGGTCGCGGCACACGGAGCCAGCCCGAGCCGAATGCCGAAGAAGCTGCCATCATCGCGTGACGTGAGTCGTCGTTTGCGGCACAGTCGCAGCCAAGGCTGTGGAATCGATCCCCGTTCACAGAGGCGAGCGAAGATGAGAGTCGCAAAAGTGATGCGAACGGCCAAGCTTGCGGGAAAACCAGGGCGCAAACTCATTAACACTATGAGTACGCGCCCTAGTTTAGGCCCTGACCCAACGAGCGGTCAGTAATCCCAGAAGACCGGCACCCAACGAAAGACATCGCCGTCCACCGCCACATGGCCGACGGAGGGGAACGGCATGTGAGTAGCCACCAGCAGCTCTCCGGTCTCCGCCAGTTCCCGCAAGAGTCGGACCCGAACGCGAGCTGCCTCCTCGGGATCGTGCTCGAAACCGTTGTACCAGTCAGGGTGTTCGAACCCGACAGTGAACACGGCATCGCCAGCAAACATCAGCCGGTCTTTGCCGGATGCCACGCGGACTACGCTGTGCCCGGGAGTGTGGCCGCCCGTTCTAGAGACGATCACGCCCGGCGCCACCTCGTGTTCCTCATCGAACAGCCGCAGCTTGCTCGCGTACTCTTTCCTGAACCGCTTGGCGGTTGCCCGAAGCGCATCCGGGAACCCTGGCGGCATTGAGACGCGGGAGAAATCGGGCGACTCCCAGAACTTGACCTCGGCGGCCGCCACGTGGATCCGCAGGTCCGGACGCAGTTGGTCTTTCACCCCGTCGACGAGCAGCCCGCCAACGTGGTCCATGTGCATGTGGGTGAGCACCACGTCGGTCACGGATCCGAGATCTATGCCGGCGGCCTCCAGTCGCTTGATCAACTGCCCGGCCCGCGGCAAGTTCAACTCCGGGTCCAATCCTAGCCCGGCATCGATGAGCATGGTCTGCCCGCCGCTGCGCACCACGACCGCGTTCAGCGCCCAGTCGAAGGCGTCCGGAGGCAGGAACATGTCCTTCAGCCAGGCCGCATGCACGGTGGGGTCGGCGTTGTATCCCAACATGTTGGTTGGAAGCGGTAGCACTCCATCGCTGACCACCAGCACTTCGATCTCGCCGACTCGTACCGCATAGCGAGACGGAACCAACTCTTCGGTCCCCGTTCTGCGGGGGTGTGAGGTTTTGTTTAGGCTCATGTTCATCTCCTGCTGACCGCCGCCTTACACGCGGCATCGACGACGTACATCGAGGTGCGTTTGCTGGTCGATTGTGTCGAGGGAGAGGGCGAGCCACACCACGGGATAGGTTGCGGGTGTCGAAATAAATGACCGACGTGTGCTGAACGCCATCTTTTGCCGGCGAGCGGCGACCCGCTAAGACAAGCTCGCGCACAAGCACCTGCCTGCAGTTCCCCTTCACCATGGCTACTTGAACCTTCACGCCAGAGGTCTAACAGCCTTATCCGCAACGCCGGGTCGGCCACATCTCATGGATTTCCATGAGGTGCGGCCGAGGCATGGCCACGTTAAGCTGGCAAGCCAAATCGCCACCCAGATCCAAGGATGAGTGCTACACAAGGCGCTGACGGTCTCCGGTTTTCTTTATCCGGGAGGAGAAGGCAATGACGACAGCGTTTAAGTCCATTGGCGGAATCGACCCCGAAGCATTGCGAGCGGCTCGGATCATCGAAGGCGTGGTCGGCAACGCGTGGGCGACAGACGCCTCGGGCAAGTTCACCTACATGACGCCTAGCGCGCTGACGCTTCTCGGCACAACGCTGGAGGAGCTCAATTCGCCTTCGGAAGAGGGCGCGGTCGGGTGGAAGCGGCTAGTCCATCCAGACGATTACGACGCAACCGTCACTATGTGGCGTCGCTGCCTGCAAACAGGTGACCATTACAATATGGAGCATCGCCTATTGCGCGCTAGCGGTGCTTACGGTTGGAGCAGAAGCTCGGGGCAGCCGTTGCGCGACAGCATAGGTCGTATCCTTGCATGGTACGGTGCACTGATCGACGGTGATGTTCCGTCCGCGGCCAAGGAACGATTCGCTGACGTCATCAGTGATACGCTCGAAAGCAAAGCCGTTTCCGATGCTCCGCATTCGCTGAGCCTTGTCCATCCGGATGACCGGACTGCCGCAGCTCACGCTGCCGCCCGCGCCTTCTGGACGGGTGTTCCTCAGGTGACGAGGCATCGGCAACTCCAGGCCGACGGTAGTTATCGCTGGAACGAGACGCGGTCAGAACCAGGCTACAGTGTGAGTGTCGACATCGACGATCTGGTGACGGATAGGGAGGCACTCGCCTCGGCAGGGTTGGACCCATCGGTAGAAAGCGAGGCTGAACCAATTCGATCGGCGAAGGTCGTTGAGAGCATATTCGGGAACGGATGGGCGTTCGACGCGGCCGGCAGATGGATTTACCTGCACCCGTTTGCACAGAATTCTCTTGGGGTGACGTTGGAAGAACTGAACGCGTCTTTGGACGAGGGGCATACCGCCTGGAAGCGTCTGCTTCATCCGGACGACTATGAGCAGATCGCAGCCACATGGCGCCACTGCCTAGAGACAGGCGATCACTTCAATGTCGAGTTTCGCTTTCGGCGCGCGAGCGGCATCTATGTCTGGGCTCGAGCAGCCGCGCGGCCAGCACGCGACAGCCGCGGTCGTATCGTGGGATGGTATGGCATTGCACTCGACAATGACGTCTACAAGAAAACCGTGACGGCGCTGCGTGGCCGGGAAAGGGAACTTTCTCAGCTCGTCGACATGGTCCCGGTCCAGATCAGGCGTCTGACACCCGAAGGTGAGCCGATCTTCTTCAATAAACGCTTGCTCGACTTCTTCGGACTGAACGACGTGGCGCAATTGGACAGGCCGGGAATGAGCCGGATGGCGGCAGCCATCCAGTCTCTCGTCCATCCGGAAGATGCTGCCCGCCTTTTGAAAAGGCTCCATCATTCCTTGGCTACCGGCGAGCCCCACTCGATGAAGTATCGCATGCGTCGAGCGGACGGCGCCTACCGCTGGGTGGATGGTCGCTGGGAGCCGGTTCGTGATCATAGCGGCGCGATCGTACAATGGTATGCAATTTCCATCGATATCGACGATGAGATGCGCGCCCAGGAAGCGCTGCGTCTCCGCGAACGCGAGCTCTCGCAACTTGTCGATATGGTGCCGAGCTTCCTTTGGCGCCTGTCTGCGTCGGGCGAGCCGGTCTTCTTCAGCAAGCAAATGGTCGAGTTTCTCGGTCTCGACGTGGGAGAATACGAGAGTGCGGGAGGAAATGGTCTGACAGCTGCCATAGCGGCTGTCGTACATCCCGAAGATGCGGCCAAGCTGGAAGCTGCGCTCAACCATTCCATCATCACCGGCGAGAGCTTCTCGCTGAACTATCGCCTGCGTCGCGCGGATGGCGTCTATCGCTGGATGTCGAGCCGTGCAGAGCCG
The DNA here is from genome assembly GCF_029674625.1 of Mesorhizobium sp. WSM4906. NCBI lineage: Bacteria > Pseudomonadati > Pseudomonadota > Alphaproteobacteria > Hyphomicrobiales > Phyllobacteriaceae > Mesorhizobium > Mesorhizobium sp. WSM4906. The sequence continues at coordinate 3,176,756 of NZ_CP121355.1, read as the reverse complement.
ATGCGGAATGAGGAGGGATCCGTCGTACAATGGTACGGGTTGTCACACGACATCGATGATCAGGTGCGAGCCGAAGAAGCACTGCGGAGCAGCAAACGCCAGCTGGAACAGATGATTGACGTCGTGCCCGTGAATATCCTGAGCTTCGCTCCTTCAGGCAGGATCACCTACACTAGCAAACGATATCTGGAGAAGGTCGGTTCGCCACCCACGCACATCGAGGACTTCGATGCCTTGGCTCGGGACCTGGCCCACCCTGAAGACTTTCCGACAATGTTCCGGAGGGCATCGAATGGCTTTGCCACCGGCCAGCCTTTCGTGAACCGGTTTCGTCGTCGCGAGAAGGATGGCGTCTACCGCTGGATAGAAGCGCGAGCGCAACCGTTACGGGACGCCGATGGCGCGATCGTGCAATGGTATATGGCTTCAATCGACATCGAAGACGAGATGCGAGCGCAAGAGGCATTGCGCGAAAGAGAACGCGAGCTTCAGCAGCTTGTCGATGCCTTGCCGGTCCACATCTGGAGCTGGACGCCCGATGGCAAACTGGCCTACGTCAACAGGCGGTCTTTGGAGGATCTCGGCATCTCCGGGGCAAGCTTCGAAGATTTCACCAGGGTGGCGCAAGAGCTGGTTCACCCCGAAGATGCTCCCGAGGTGCTCGCTACGTCGGCCAACTGCCTCAAAACTGGCAACTCCTTCATCATGCGATATCGCCGGCGTTGGAGGGACGGCAATTATCGCTGGATAGAGGGCCGTTGCGAGCCTCTGCGCGATCGAGACGGAACGATCGTGCAATGGTACCAGGTTTCCATCGACATCGACGATGAGATGCGCGCGCAGGTGGCGCTGCGCGAGAGAGAACGTTCGCTGTGGCAGCTGGTTGAAACGCTGCCGGTGATGATCGACTGCGCCGCGCCGAATGGCGAGCCGATATATCGCAGCCGTCAGCTCCGCGAATTCCTCGGATATGAGTTGGAGTCAATGGACGGCAAGGGAAAGTCGCGCCTGGCCCGCACACTCGACGAAGGTGTTCATCCTGACGACTTGGCGGGCGTCAAAACGAATTATGCCCATTCGTTGGCCACTGGCGAACCATATGCGCGGAGGCACCGTCTGCGGCGCTTCGATGGCGAATATTGCTGGGTCGATACGCGCGCAGCGCCGATGCGCAATGCCGAAGGGGCGATTGTTCAGTGGAACGTCGTCTGTCTGGACATCGATGGTGAAGTTCGAGCGCAAGAAGAGCTGCGTCTGGCGCAAGAGAGACTCGCACGTGCGAGCCAGGCGGCGAGTCTTGCCGAGCTTTCGGCCTCTATAGCGCATGAGGTGAACCAGCCTCTGGCGGCCGTCGTCGCCAACTCGTATGCCTGCCAGCGCTGGCTCACGGCCGAACCGCCAAATATCGAGCGGGCGCAGAAGACGGTGGAGCGTATTATCCGGGATGCCAATTCGGCGGCGGATGTCGTCAGCCGCATCCGCGCCTTGTTCAAGCAGTCCGCAGACGCGATGGCCTACACAACGCTCGGCAGCGTCGTCGCGGAGGCGCGTGATCTCATGGCTGAAGAGGCGGCGCGGCGGCGTGTTCGTATGGACATCGATGTCGAAAACGACCTTCCTGTCGTCGCGCTCGATCGGGTGCAGATTCAGCAGGTTCTGGTGAACCTCATCCGCAACGGCATGGATGCGATGGACTCCGTTGCGGGCGACAGAGTTCTTGGACTTCGCGTGCGCCGGGTAAGGGATGCGATCCAGATCGAAATCAGCGATCGTGGCCCGGGCATCGAGTTTCCCGACCGAATATTCGAGCCGTTCTTTACGACGAAAGAGCACGGCATGGGCATGGGCCTCGCGATCTGCCGTTCGATCGTCGAGTCGCACGGCGGACGGTTGTGGGTGGAGAAGAACGAGCCGCACGGAACGACGTTCGTCTTCACAATGCCCGTTGAAATGAAAGCGGCAGCATGACGACCTACAACCACATGGTCTTCATCGTCGATGACGACGTGCGCATCCGGGAAGCGCTTGGTGAGCTTCTAGAGTCGCACGGCATGCGCGCCATCGCGTTCGGATCGGCCGGCGACTATGTCCTGGCGAAAAAGCCGGACGTCCCCGCCTGCCTCATCCTCGATGTGGAATTGCCGGACATCAACGGCCTCGATCTGCAGAAGCAGATCGCCGAGGGCGATCATCCGCCGATCGTCTTCATAACAGGGCACGGCGACATCCCATCCTCGGTGCGCGCGATCAAACACGGCGCCGTGGACTTCCTGACAAAGCCTTTCAGTGACGCCGACCTCATGGCCGCAATCCAGACGGCGATCGCCCAGGATCGGGAAAGGCGATCGGAGCGCGCCGAACTCATCATGTTGAGGCAACGCTATCTGGAGCTCACGCCGCGCGAGCGCGACGTGCTGCCGCTTGTCGTGAGTGGTCTCCTCAACAAACAGGCCGCGGCTGAGTTGGGGATCAGCGAGGTTACGTTGCAGATCCATAGAAGGAACGTGATGCAGAAAATGATGGCGGCGTCGCTCGCCGATCTCGTGCGCATGGCGGAACGATTGGAGATACCGATTACCCACTCTCGACGAGCGGGAGGGATCTGAGTGTGAGCAAGATGCGACCTGTCGTGGCGGTTGTCGACGACGATCCGAGAGTCCTCGAGTCGCTGGAGGACCTCCTGGAATCCGCGGGTTATGTCGCTTGTTGCTTCTCTTCGGCGCGATCGCTGCTCGCCTGCGGACTGTTGGGCGTGGACGTGCTCATCACCGACATCGGAATGCCCGGCACAGATGGCTTCGAACTTCGCGACCTAGTGAAGAAGGCTCGTTCGGAATTGCCCGTGTTCCTTATCACCGGCCGCCACGAGATAGCGGATCAGTTTCGCGCCCAGGGTATCAGCGGTTTTTTCCGCAAGCCTTTCGACGGTCAAGCCCTGCTCGCCGCCGTTGCCAACGCCTTAAACGATCGAGAAATGGAGGGTAATGATGAGAGTTGACCAGCCGCTCCAGCGAAGATCGGCACCGTCACCGCACATAGGCGAAGCGGAGCAGCCGCTGGTAATCATTGTCGATGACGATGCGGCGGTTCGAGAGGCACTGTCAGAGCTGATCCTGTCGGCGGGTTTCCAGCCGGTCTGCTTCGGCTCGACGCGAGAATTGCTCCACGCCGACGTCTTGCGCAAACCCGGCTGCCTGATCCTGGACGTGCGCATGCCGGGAGCGAGCGGTCTCGACCTGCAGCATCATCTGGCCCAGAATGGCAACCCGAAGCCGATCATCTTTCTCACTGGTCATGGCGATATACCGATGACGGTTCAGGCAATGAAGGCCGGCGCAGTGGATTTTCTGACCAAGCCGGTACGAGACCAGACATTGCTTGATGCTGTAATCGCAGCCATAGCAATGGACGCCTCGCAACGGGCGAAGGCGGAGGTGGTCGAGCGAAATGTCGAACGACTTCGAACATTGACGCCACGTGAGCGTGAGGTCCTGCATCACGTGGCGCGCGGCCGCCTCAACAAGCAGATTGCCTTCGACTTCGGCATCAGCGAAGTGACGGTGAAGCTGCATCGCGGCAACGTTATGCGCAAGATGGAGGCGGCCTCCATCGGCGAACTGATCCGGGCTTGGGAGACATTGCCCATCCCGCTGCGCGAGACCTCGGCCTGATCGGGTACCGGCCGTCAACGGGATTCGGCGCGCCAGAATTGCAACGTCGACTAACGGCGACTGGCTGAAAACCGAACTCGTCAGGCGGCAAATTCATGCGACCTGTTTTGCGTGCTGCTATTCGTCGAAGGGGGCGCTTGCTACAAAATCGACGGAAGAAGGTGCCCGGTACCCGGGGACATAGCGTTCACCGAAATCCCGAACGAAATTGTCATAGGTCGTTTCGGGCCTTGTCTCGGCGATGTGGCAGAAGCACCGTGTCATGCGCCGCTTCATGTCGAGCCGCGGGAACTCTTCGACGATCCTTGCGACCTCTGCGGCAGGGACGATCTCGTATTGCAAGCCGACGACATCCAGGCAGATCCCGGCGGTGCAAAGCGCTACCTCAGCCTCTTTGTAGAGACCGATCGATGGTGTCGAGTTCAGGGCGACGCTATCCCAGATCAATTGGGCTCGGCGCTCGTCGACACCTCCTTGCCGCGCGAAGACCCGCGCCAGATCCGCACCCTCGACTTCAAAACGGCGGGGACCGTTGAAGCGTTCGTTAAGCGTGATGTCGTGCAGCAGTGTTCCCACGGCAACGACTTCCGCGTCGTGAGCGATGTTGCGAAGCTGTCCTATGCGCGTCGCGAACAACCAGGAACGGACGACGTGATTGAACAGATAAGGCTCGCATTCCCGGCGAGCATAGTCGAAGGCCTGCTCCACAAGCGGCGTGTCCGGAACCGAAATTCCTGCAAGCTCACGACTGTTGGCGCTGTTCATCTTCCTGGTCTCCTCAGCGGATTTCGTGCAGCCGGGGCAGAAGTTCATTGTCCGCGATCATGTGAGACCCAGACCTCCGTCGACGGCGACGACCTGCCCTGTCACCCATTCGGAGGCCGGATCGGCAAGATGCAGAATCCACCTGGCGACGTCATCCGGGCTGCCGCGTCGTCTGAGCGGAATCTGCTCGCGCTCGGCTTCCTCGATGACGGCAGCATGCTCCGGTGAGAGCCCCATCATGCCCGTAAGCGCACCGGATTCGGTCGGGCCGGCTGCGACGGCGTTGACGCGCACACCCTCGGGCGCGAGCTCGAGCGCCCAACAGCGGGTCAGATGTTCCAACGCCGCTTTGCTGGCGGCGTAGTGGGAGAGGCCAGCCGCGGGCCGATGACCCAACGTGCTCGATATGTTGATGATCGCTCCTTTCGTCGCCACCAGATGCGGAAGTGCTGCCGCCGCCAGCAGGCTGGGGCCGAAGACATTCACGGCAAATATGTTCGCGACCCGCTCAGCGGCAGCATCACGCAGGGACAGAAGAGCACCGGCGCCGGCGTTGTTCACCAGCACGTCGAGGCGACCCCATGTGTCGATTGCCCTGGCGATGGTGCGCGGAGCATCTTCGGGTTCCGCGGCGTCGGCAACGAGGCTGACAATGTTCGGATGCTCGGCGACCGTCTGCTTCAGCGGCGTCGCGCGGCGGCCGGTTACCATCACCTTTGCGCCTTGCCTGGCAAACCCAAGCGCCGCCGCGCGACCGATGCCGGAGCTTCCACCCGTGACGATGACGACCTTGTTGTCAAATGCGGACATGGCTTTGCTCCTTGGCTTTCATTCGCCGTAGGGTGTGGTCAGTTCCTTCTCGGCGGTGTCGACGACGAACACGGCGAGCAGCTTGGCAGGCTCAGTCGCGCTGGCATTCTCGCTGACGCCGTGACGGTCGCCCGGAAACTCGGAAAAGCTCTGGCCGGCGTGATAGGTCGTGACCGGCCCATCATTGACCTTGCTGCGGATCGCGCCTTCGAGAACGGTCGCATAAATGAAGGCGGATTTCGGGTGAGTATGTGCCGAGGAGGTGCCGCCAGGTGCATATTCGACCAACACGGCGCGCATGCTCTTGCCCGGCACGTTGGGGAGCGGATGGTCGTAGACGAGCTTGACGTTCTCGCCGATCGTATCGTGGGCAAGTGCCCCGTTTGCGAGAATCGTTGCGGTTGCTGCGCAGCAGAGGATGGTCTTGATCATTGTCTGGCTCCAGTCGCGGTTTGGTTTGATTGGGAGCCGCCGGCCGGAGGGGGGAGGACGGCCGGCGGCAGGCTCTAGCTGGCGGTACGGCGTGAGCCTATGACTTGAGGAAAGCGAGAAGGTCGTTGTTCACCAGTTCGGCATGGGTCGTGCACATGCCGTGCGGCAGGTTCTCGTAGACCTTGAGCGTGCCGTGCTTCAGGAGCTTTGCGGACAAAGGCGCGGAATCCGCGAACGGCACGATCTGATCATCCGTGCCGTGCATGACGAGAGTTGGTACGTCGATGATCCTGAGGTCGTCGGTGAAATCAGTTTCCGAGAAGGCCTTGATGCCATCGTAGTGCGCCTTGGCGCCGCCCATCATTCCCTGCCGCCACCAGTTCTGGATGACGCCCGGGATCGCTTTCGCGCCCGGCCGGTTGAAACCGTAGAAAGGTCCCGACGGGAAATCGATATAGAATTGCGCCCGGTTGTCGGCGAGCGACTTGCGCAGCCCGTCGAACACCTCGATTGGAAGGCCGCCTGGATTTGCCGGCGTCTTTACCATGATCGGCGGCACGGCGCCGATCAGGACGAGCTTCGCGGCGCGCCCCTTGCCATGGCGGGCGACGTAGCGGGCCGCTTCCCCGCCGCCGGTCGAGTGACCGATATGGATGGCGTCTCTCAAGCCGAGGTGCTCGATCACCGCCGCCGCGTCGGCGGCATAGTGATCCATGTCGTGACCGTCGCTCACCTGTGCGGAGCGGCCGTGCCCGCGCCGGTCATGGGCGATGGTGCGGTATCCCTGGGCGACGAAGAAAAGCATCTGCGCGTCCCAGTCGTCGGCGCTGAGCGGCCAGCCGTGGTGGAAGACGATCGGTTGGGCATCCTTCGGACCCCAGTCCTTGTAATAGATCTCAGTGCCGTCCTTGGTGGTAACGGTGCTCATGGTCCTTGGTCCTTTGTCTGGTCTGGGAGAGGGAAGGTCTTTCGTCCGCCCTGCTTGCGCGGGCGCAGCTATGGAGAGGCCGGTCGCTGCGGTGGTGGCGAGTGCGCCTAACAAGATGTCCCGGCGTGATGCTCCAGCGGAGGAGGAAAAGTCGTCTTTCATCGGTTCGCTCTTTTCGCGTTGAAGGTAGACTGCGCGTCATCGGGCGATGCGCGACCGCGGTGGATCAGCGTCGTGGGAGCGGGGCGTGGGTGAACCAGTCCTCGAAACGGATCGCTCCGATGCGTGGATGATCACCGGGGACCAGCGAGCTGTCGTCCAGTTCCGTGCCGAAATAACGCGCGTGGGGATCCCCGATCACTTTGCGCGGATCGTTCGTCGCCTTCAGGAACCGCGCGACGAGGTCGCTCATGCGGATCGGCTCGGGCCCGGCGATCTCGATGATGCCGTTGATCGGGGCCGAGAGCGCTACGTCCGTCATGGCGTCGGCCACGTCGTCCGACGCGATCGGCTGAAAGTAGGCGGACGGAAGAGTTACGGTATCGCCAACCGTTGCCGACTGGGCGATGCCGCCCAGGAACTCGAAGAATTGCGTCGAATGAACGATGGTGTAGGGAATTCCAGACTCCCGGATCAGCTTTTCCTGCACCATCTTGGCGCGCAGGTAGCCGCTATCGGGCAGGCGCTCGGCGCCCACGATCGAGAGTGCGATGTGGTGTTTGACGCCGGCCGCCTTGCCTGCCGCGAGGAGGTTCCGGCCGGAGGTCTCGAAGAACTCCATAACGGCCTTGTCCTCAAACGAAGGCGAATTTGCGAGATCGATGACGACCTGTGCTCCAGCGAGAGCTTCCGCCAGGCCCTCGCCCGTGACGGTGTTGACGCCGCTGTTCGGTGAAGCTGCGAGCACTTCATGACCCTTCTTGCGCAGCCTCTCGACGGTCTTCGAACCGATGAGTCCTGTGCCGCCTATGATGACGATTTTCATATCCAATCTCCTGCCTTTAATGCTGAATTGCGTTGCGGAACGGAATGCCGGCCGTAGCGGGCAGCCGGCTCTTCACCGGGCTGAGGCAGCTTCCTCGATGAGCGCGGCGACCTCGTCGGGATGCGAAACCATCACGGCGTGGGAAGCGCCCTCGACGATGACGGTCTTCACGGCATGCGCCCGTTCAGCCATGAACTTCATGACCGCAGGCGGGATATTTCGATCGGCTGAGCCAAAGATCGCGTAAGAGGGGATCGTCTTCCATGAGGCGACACCCGATGGCTCCGCCAGAGCGGCTTTGGCGACGGGACGCTGGGTCGCCGCCATCAGGCTGGCCTTGGCCGACGGTACATCGGCCGCGAACTGCTCGTGGAACTTTTCCGACCGGATATAGAGGTCCTGGCCTCCGTCGGGCTGCGCCACCGGCAGAAGCGCGTCGCCCAGCGTGCTGCCGGGGAATTTTGCCGAAAGCGTGAGGCTGGACTCGCCGGTCTCCGGCGCAAACCCGGCCACATAGACCAGCGCCTTCACATTGTTCTTTCCATTGGCTGCCTCGGTGATGACGGGCCCGCCATATGAATGGCCGACCAGCACGACCGGTCCTGAGATCGAGCGGACGACGGCCGAAACCGCGGCTGCATCGCCCGCGACGCTGCGAAGAGGATTGGCCGCAGCGATGGCCGTGTAGCCGTCCTTGTTGAGGTCGGCGATCACCGCGTTCCAGCTCGACGACTCGGCGAAGGCGCCATGCACCAGCACGATTGTCGGCTTGACCTGCCGGCCCGCGGGTTGGGCCATGGCCTCACCCGAAACGGCAAACGCCGCGGCGAGCATCAAAATTCTCGTAGTCCTTAGCACTTCCTTCTCCTTTGCGACCGGGCGTTACCAGTTGCAGCGAAGAATGCTCCGAGCCTGTGCGCTGAACTATTCTACGGGGGCATCGGTCTTCCGATGCGAAAGTATAGGGTTGTTGCACTCGACAACTCGGAGCTCTAGCCGACGAGAGGCAAAGGGCAGCGTATGGAGGCATCGATCGGTCAGACGACACGGATAAACTTGGAGGGGCGGAGCGGACAGTACGGGCTAGGCAGCCAGCATGTCGGCCGAGAATCGGACAAGCGGACGACCAACTCAATAAAGCCCTGGCACCGATCGAACGGGCTTGGTCCAACGAGATCCGCAGCAAGACATATACCGCGGTATGGTCAGCCCTCTCCCTCGATCCAATCGATGGCAAAGGCCCGTCGAAATAGCGTCCCCGGAGACATAGGCCGTTACCGAACAGAAGAGGCTGAGATGCTAAGCGCAGAGCCAAAAGCCGACCCAGCGGGCGAGTATGCCCGTGACTCATCCGCCGAAGCCGCTCGGCACAGCCTGCACACGAAGCCGCCGACAGCTGGCACCGTTCACGATCTGGGCAATCTTATCCAGATCGCGTTATCCGCGCTAAACCGCATCGCACGGGAACCTGACGTCTCGGTGGCTCCCGCGCTCGAGCCCGTGATCGGCAGCGCCAGGACGGCCTTGCTGCGGGCCGGCGCACTTGTTCGGGAGACGATAAGCAGGGCTCAAGAGAGCCATCCCGAGATCGAGGAAACCAACGTAGGTGCTTGCCTGATCGAGGTCGAGGCCCTCATCCGGTATGCGTGCGAGCCGCATATCCAGCTTGAGGTTCGTGTCGGATCCGGCCTGCCTCGCGCGAAATGCGATCGCTTGGGCCTGCAGAATGCGGTCCTAAATCTTCTATTCAACGCGCGTGACGCAATGCCGGGCGGCGGTTTGATCTTAATCGACGCCACCGTCGTTCAAGGCCGTCCCACTCTTATCGAGCTTCGCATCGTCGATAGGGGTATCGGAATGACGCAGCAGACCGTTGCCCGCGCCTTCGAGCCATTTTTCACCACGAAGGGCAAGGGCCGGGGTGGTGTCGGCTTGCCGATGGTGAAGCATTTCGCCGCGGAACACGGCGGAAGCGTCGAGATCGAGAGCATCCTGGGAGCTGGCACGACCGTGATCCTGCGAGTGCCGGCAGCACCGTCGGAACTCGACGCCGGGTGAACCGATCGACCTGCCTTGTGAAGCTGAGCGCTTGCAAATTTGACGCGAGCGCCACGGAAATACGCAACAGCATCCTGCGTGTGAAATGAGAACAACCCGCCCGTCCTCAGCCTGTAGTAGGCGGTTGCGAACGCTCCATGAGGCAGATCGTCTCGGTGAGTCGCGCGCCAAGCGTAAAGTTCCGTAGGAGGCAATTCTTGCTATCCTGAACTCGGTGTTTCGCCCCGTAGGATGGTCATCGCTTCCTCCGCTCTTGCGAGGCCTACGTCCCGGTGTCCAAAAGGCGTCCGAGCGGAATGTCGCGAAAAACCGTCCGAATGGCCCTGATCAGCGCGGATCTCGAGCGCGTGTGCCGCTGCTCCGGAGCGCCGCTTTCGCCTGAAGTTGATAGGCCGGTTGCGAGCACCGCCGCGAGGTCTTCGGCCATTTCGGGCCGGGCGAGCAGCAAAGGAGCGAAGCTTGTCTGGTCAATTTCGTAGACCACGACATGGGTCAACGCTCGCAATGTCGAGGTCTCGCCGATGCCGGCCAGCAGACCTGTCTCGCCGAAGAAGTCGCCGGGCGCGAGACGACCGATATCCTGCATGCGGTCATCGTCCTCGCCCAGTTGCCGGGCGATGATGCCTGCTCGAACGATCATGAGCGACGGCAGCATCTCTCCCGGCCGTGCGATGATGTCCCCCTTCCGGTAGGTACGAACCGAGGTCGTCGCGGCAAGGGCCTCCTGCTCGTCGTCCGTCAGTGCCGAAAAAATCGGTATGGCTCTTATAAGATCAATCGGGGTGACACTTGGCGGCCTCGCCGTCTCTTCAGTCGGCAGGTTGCTCACGGCGATCGACGAGGGAGGCGCCGCAAGCAGCAGGCCGGTGGACTTGGCGTGGCGGTAGACGAGATCGAAGACTTCATTCCGCGCTGCGATTCGTCGGCCGAGATTCTCGACATGAACAACCAGATCGATCTCGATCGCCACAGCGTTCAAATCCCGAATGACCACCAAGGGCGCCGGTTCTTTCAAGATGGAGTTGCAGCTCAGCAAGGCTGTATGCATCACGTCCACCACGATTGCCGGCATTTTGGTGGGCGCGATTCTTATGCTGAAGGCGATTCCGTGACTCTCGTCTGGCCTGCTCATATTGGTCAACCCAAGCTTGGCCAGAAAGCTATTCGGAAGTGCAACGACGTTGTTGGTCCAGGTGAGCACCTGGGTCGATCTCCAGCTGGTTTCTACGACGCGGCCTTCGGTGCCATCACTCAAGACGATCCAGTCCCCAAGCACAAAGGGGCGGCCGAGGTTTAGTGCGACGCCTGAAAACACGTCGCTTAGCGTAGTCTGCAACGCCAGTCCCAGGATGATGGCAAAGACACCTGAGGTGGCGATGAGGGTGCCGACCGGCACGCCAAAGACGAAAGCGAGGACCGACAGCAGCATTCCAACATAGACGACGCCGACGACGAGATCCTGCAAGAGCCGCGCCTCGCGTGGCTTCCCCTCGAAGACGAGAAAGATGCGGACGAAACCGATCAGCGCCCATGCGAGATGAAGCCACCACAACGCTTTCGCCACCCCGAAGAGTATCGCTCGGGCGGTTGTCTCACTACTCCGAGTTAACTCGTACGGGACGACGGCTCCGTCCAGAAGGAGAACCGACATCGTAAGGAAGAACGCAATCTGAACGATCAGCCTTGTGTTGGAGAGACGCTGCGGAATGACGTACCAGACGACAATTCCGGCGACGCCCACCAGAGCCATGTAGAGAGGAGGGGCGATCCACCAGCTCATGATCAAAGCCTCAACAAATGCCTCCAATCCTGAATGCCACTAGCCCGCCGCCTTGAGCCGTGCGCTCGATCACACGACAGGAGCGACACCGATTAGGACCTCTTGCGATCTGAGCTTTCACGAGCAGAATCGGTGGCCACTCTGTTCTTCTCGAGGACCGCCCAGATAATCGAGTGCGGCAAGCGCGCGGGGCCTCGATCAAGTCGGATATCGGCATGAAGGCCGCTCGATCCGAAGAAAGACCGAGTGGCTCATTGCTATTTTTGCTCTAGCGTCCCCAAATACCCTGTCCGTATTTGTCGTTAGGCGCGACCGGCTTTCGTACCGTTTGACCGGCGTCATGCTTGGCATGTCCGTCGATCATTTCGACCGAGGAGGTATGCAACTTGTCGGCAGAAGTCGCCTTTTCTGACCCGTAGTGGTCGCTGCCGGCAAGAGCGGTTCCGGCAGAAACAGCAAGAGAGGCGGCAGCAAGTGCGATGAGTTTCATTCTTCTTCTCCAATGTTGGACACTGCGCCAGAATGATACGGAACAGGCCGTAGCCAGACGATCAGACGACCGAATAGTTGGATACATACAGAAGCATTGGATAGCACTGGCCGAAGACGAGGGAACGATCTCGCGGTTGCCACGCAGGGGCAAAGCATTCGGCCATAGGAAGCAACTCAGCCGTGTTACGTTCAACCAAAATACGAAAACAAAATTGAAACCAATAGCTTACGGGAAACCAATACGTGCTGACTAGGTTCGCTTTTTTTGGAACCCAACTCGCTATTTTTTGGATCCAAATCGCTATTTTTTGGAACCGACAAATGCAATCAATGGTTTTGGTGGGCCCGGAGGGTGTGGGATTCAAAAAGAAAATCAATGGTTTAGCGGATGGTTAGCCAATCCATATCCCTCGTATTCTCTCGTATGGTCGGGCGAACCTAGAGATCAGGAAGAGGAGTAGTTTTCAATGCAGTCGGTGACTCTTTCCTAACCTCCAAAAGGGCCGTGAATACATGTTGACCAAGGCGTTAGCACGACCGTTTGGGCCGGAACTGGACTGTCAGCTTTCGGGATAGCCTACCAAGAAGCGAATGATGGCCTAAGGTAATTGGGCAGCGGGCCAATTGCGGGTTCGCGCAGCGATCTGCGCGACACTGAAGGAGGGGGCGGCAGGGCGCTCATTCCAAATCACCGGGCACACAAACTGGTTTACGGCTTGGCTCCTTTCTTTGCCGAAAGGTTGCGCATCTTGATAGTGATACCCTCAGGCTGGATCGCAGTGAACTGTGACGCGAGTCCGTACTTTTCCCATTCGGGACCGAAGCCCGCCATCACCGGACCGAGACAAAAGGTAAACCGCTTCGGATTCTTCGCAACACCGGGCTCGCACTGATTGGTGATGTAGCAATGCGGTGCCTGATTGGTAGCGACGCTGTCGGCGGAATAGATTAGCTCGTCGTCGCAGGTGACCCTGATCCAGCCCGTCCTGTCGGCTGCCCATCGGATCTTCATGGAAAAGGCCACCCAGGAACCGAAGCGCGCCGGCGCTTGGCATTCTTTGCCGAGGAAGGTAACGCCTTTGGTTGCGTCTACTTTCAGCATGTAAAGAAAGTTGTGAATGAACGGCCCCTCCCAACTGGCGATACGAAGGCGGCTGTCCAATGCGCCCGGCAGGAAGCCTATAGCATGGTCGTTGTAGAAGCCGGGGTAGGTGAACGATGGATCGATCCATAGATCGAAGCGATACTCCATGCTCTCGCCCGTTTTGCCGTCAGGGCCTATTAGCGTGGAGCGTACGTTGCCGTTGTGGCAGTCGTTCTCGCCACGGCCGTCACCGTAGTCCACACTGCTGCATTTCCGGTCGAATATCTGGAAAGTAGTGATGCCGCCCTTCGTCACCGGCCTCAATGGGCCGTTGAGGCCATTGTTGTTGAAACCGGCGGGAAACCTGTCGGCCAGCGTGGAACCTGCAAAGAGCGCCACTGCCAACGTCACAAACAGGAGAATGCACCGTTTCATGCTCCCCTCCCAATTCTGACAGGCGAGGCTATCAGCGAGGTGCCGGCCAGGCAATCAAGCGCTGGCCATCATAGATAGAGGAACAAACTTTACGGGAAACACAGAGCCGACCGGTTAGGCTCAGGGCACGCTTGCACCAGTGGTCAGGCCGGCCAGCAAGTCGTTCCCGGCACGGCTCCTGGCCGGCAAGCTACCGCTGTTCCGTCACAAGCTGATGCACAAAGGCCAGCGCTTGGCGTTTGCAACCGCTGCTCACCATCCATCCAAGAACTTCCAGCGGATTCTCGAGAACGGCGTTTTCCGGAAACACCTTTATTTCGATCAAAGCCGATGTCTTGTTGGTCTCGACGACAAAAGATTTTACACCGGCGGGAATAGGGTCCGGAAGAGAGTAAGTGGGCTTGCCGGCGTTCCAGATCAAGCCGGTCAAAGCCTGTCCACCACCGAAGCGAACCGAGAACACTGCTCTGTTGCCGATCCCGCGGCGCGCAAGAACCACCTCACCATTGCGGATGCAGCCGGGAGCGGATTCTTCGATGGAGATCGCCCAGGGATCGTCAAGTCCACTTGGTCTGGATTGGTCGGCGGTGGTGCGTGCGCTTCCGATAGACTCGCTTCTCTGGCGCTCATTGGTCAACAGGCTCGCTATCAGCGCAAGATTTGAAGCCTGTCCGTCGCCGGTCGCCTGCGAACTTTTGGACGTCAAGGCATCCTCAGTGACCACGAAGGCAGCAGGCCCTGAAATGGGATTCACGCTGCCGTCCTCGCCCAGCAACGTGACGACCGTACCGGCGGGCACATTGATAACGTCGCTTGGCGCGAAAACCTTGCCGGGCGGCAGTTCATCCACAACCGGCTCAGTCGACAGGACCACATATTGGCTGCCGGCCACCGCGAATTGCGCCGTCACGACAAGGGCTACGGCAAGGGTCAGAGAGGTGATTTGCGAGATCGGACGCATGAAGCTCATCATGGCCCCTATTTTTCGGCAAGATGAATGTCTGCCCGGAAATGTCCGCTTGCAAGACGGCCATGGTGAAAAGCGATCAGAGCGTCTTGCGGGTAGTTTGCGACCAATTTCTCAAATGCCACTGTCGCGAGCTTGTCGTCGGTGGCAAGCAGGGCGTACGCCTTGGCATATTCTTCGCAAAGTATCGTATTTTCTGACGTACGGCTCATTGCCTCGAAGGCCTCGATGCCCTGGATCTTGCCCTTAAGGTGCAGAACTCCTGCAGGGCGCAGCAAGAAGCGCGTTGCTTTTTTCGCAACTTCCGAGCTTATGCAGTTTTTGGTGCCAATGTACTTGTTTGCACCTTCCAGTCGGGCCGCGGTGTTTACCGTGTCTCCGATGGCGGTGTAATTGAAGAACCGATTTCCCCCGAAGTTGCCGACGATTGCTGGCCCGCCATGAATACCTATGCGGGTGGCGCCGAATGAATGGCCTCGTCCTCCTTCTCGAAGCCGCTGCGTCAGATCCTGCACAGCCAGCGCGAAGGACACCGCCCGGTCCGCCTGGTCATCTTGCTCTGCCGGAGCTCCGAAGAAGCCGACCACCGCATCCCCGATGACCTTGTCGATGGTCGCTCCGTGCATGACGAACAGCTCGCAGAGTCCGTCCAGATATTCGTTCAGCATCTCCGCGAGCACCTCTGGCGCGAGTTTTTCGCTGAGTGATGCAAATCCCTCGATATCCGTGAATACGCAGGTGATCTCGCGCCTCTCGCCACCGAGATGGAGAGCGTCGGGCTCCTTGACGATCTCAGCAACGACGGCCGGGCTGACGTATTTGGAGAACGCGCTCTGAATGAAGAGGCGAGCGTTCGCGTCCCGTCTCCAAGCCAGGAAGCCAGCGAACGCCGACAGACCGAGCACGAGCAATGCTGGGGCGACCATCGGGACGAGGATTGCGAACCTCGCGAAGGCCCACGCCTCGCCGATCCACACCAGCAGCACCGCACCGGCGACCGCGACGGGTTTGAAGACCACCGGGATCGGCCGCGAAACGAGCCACAAGCAGAACAGCCCGGCAAGAAGCATTGGCGCGTAGCCCACTCCAGACGTGGGGATCATTATTCTGTCCCCAGTCAGGAGCCCGGCCAAAGCGTGGGCGTGGATGACGACGCCAGGGAGAACACCGGTTTGCGCGCCGCCCAACAATGCGAATGGTGTTGGATGATGGTCTATCTGCTGCGCGTCCAGGCCGATAAGAACATATTTCCCCTCGAACCAACTTAACGGTGCCAGCGCAACGGCTTGCGCCGGATAGGTTGGAAAGTTGAAGGGCAAGCCGTTGATCGTGCGGTAATAGACCATTTCTTCCGTCCTGCGGCCGCGACTGACGCCAGTGGATGCTGCAATCGCGGCGGCAAAGCTCGGCGTCCAGCCCTCTTTCGATTGTCGACCGGGAAAAGCCCCGCGGATCACGCCATCGAGATTGTCGTGCGACAACGCGGCAAGGCCCCGCCTTGCAGATGGAGCGAACGCGTTGAGATAGTCGAACTGCCTCGGGGTGAGGCCATCAGCGCGCGACGCCGAGCCGATCACCACAGGCACAGCGGCGGTTTCGATAACGTTCTCCAGCCGAGCATCCTTTTGCGGCTCCGTTGGCTGGTCGAACAAAAGGTCGATACCGATGACAAGAGGGTGAGCCTGCTCGATCCGGGCCACGATCTCGGCTAGGAACCCGCGGTCCAGCGGTGACCGGTATGGAAATTTCTCCAGGGTTTGTTCTGTTATTGCGACCACGACGATGTTGGGAGGAGCGCGCGTGAATGGCGAGATAGAGACCATCATCACATCGCGCAGAACATTCTCCAACGGCGGTGACACGAGAGCAGTCGAGATGCCCAGCATAACCAGATAGGCGAGCGAGGCGGCGATGCCATCTCGCGGGAGGTTGACGATCCCTCTAAGTATTCGCACCCCGAAATAGCCCCCTAAGCCAGAGGAAGCGCTACTCGCTGCGAGCATAGCCGTTCACCTTTACCAAGCAAACTGTCACCCGCTCGCATGGGAATGCACGGACCAGCACCTGAGCGCTATCTGCCAAGGCAGGCCACTCGTCCGCTGCCAGGGGCCTAGCTCTTTTCGGTTGCATTAGCCTCTGCTACAGTTTCTTGGGGAGCCGTTTCTGCCATGCGCAGCGCGATCATTCTCTTGGTTTTATTGTTTATTGCTGTTTCAGGACAGGCAGCCGCCGAGAAGCGGGTGGCATTGGTCATTGGCAATTCGGCCTACCAGCACGCCGCACAACTCGCCAATCCGAAGAACGATTCGTCCGACATGAATGCCAAGCTTCAAAGCCTTGGCTTCGAGGTTGTCAGTGGCCAGGACCTCGACCTCTCGGACATGCGTCGTACGGTGCGCCAGTTCCTGGAAAAGCTCGACGGCGCTGACATAGCGTTGTTCTTCTATGCCGGGCACGGCCTGCAGGTGAACGGCAACAACTACATGGTGCCGGTCGACGCCCAGCTATCCAGCTACAATGACCTCGACTTCGAGGCACTTCCCATGGACCTCGTACTTTCAGCGATGGAGCGCAGTTCCAAGGTAAACCTCATCTTCCTGGATGCCTGCCGGGACAATCCGTTCGCCGAGAAGCTTTCCCGCTCGATGGGGACCCGCTCAGGTTCCGTAAGCCGGGGTCTGGCCAGACTTGGCAGCGGAGTCGGCTCGCTCATAGCTTTCGCGACGCAACCGGGCAATGTCGCCATGGACGGAGCAGGGCGGAATTCTCCATTCACGAGCGCACTGGTCGCTCACCTCGGCACACCGGGCGAGGACATCATGCGCGAACTCATCGACGTGCGCCGCGATGTTCTGGCGGCCACGGATGGCAAGCAAGTGCCGTGGGAGAACTCGTCGCTGACCGGCGAAGTCGTGTTGAAGCCTCTCCCCACAGAACCGAAAGCGGTATCTGCCCCCACTTCACAGTCTGCGTCGCCCGACAACGCCGTCGAGCTTGCTTATTGGGCGACTATCAAGGACGCGACCGACAAGAGCTTCTTCGAGGCGTATTTGCTGCAATTTCCGGGCGGCGTTTTTGCCGCCCTTGCGAGGTTGAAGATCGACGCGATCGACAAGCGCATGGAAACGGAACGGCAGGTGGCGCACCTGCCGGAGGCGGGACGCGCCACCAACGCAACCGACGATGCCAAGGGGACGGAAGTCGCAAGCCTTGAACATCGCGACCCGCTCGTCCAGTCATCCGCTCCTGCCACAGACCCAAGCGAACTTGTGCGCGCCACCCAAAGAGAACTCTTGCGCATAGGGTGCCTTTGGGGCTGGGCTGACGGAGACTGGGGGGCCGGCAGCCGCAAAGCGCTGCAGGCCTACGCGGATCGCCAAGGCGTCAGACTGGCATCGCTGGAACCGACGGCAGAAATTCTGGAAAGGCTAAGGGCGGTCCGAGGCCGTGTCTGCCCGCTTACTTGCGACAACGGGATGAGGGTGCAGGACGATCATTGTGTGCCTCAGGCGAGCGGTCTAAGCGCGTTTAATGGCACATGGACATTAATCAGACGTGCAACAACGGACTGCGGCGATTGGCGAGAACTCTCGACAACCGTCTTCATAAATGACGGCAACGTATCGTCCAGCTCCGGATTTACGGGAAGTATTTCCAGTAGTGGTGCCGTCAATATCAAACACACATTTGTTTATAAGGGAAAGACAGGCGGGAACATCCTGACGGGCGTCATAAGGGGTGACAACGGAACCGGCAAATTTAAGGGGACCGGAGCTGGCAGCGGGTGTTCAGGAAAAATTACGATGGAGAGAATGCGTTGACTCAGAGTTGGCTGTCGTCCGCACCCACGTTGAGTAACCAATGCCACGAGGCTTCATGATTGACCCACATGGTCCGAGTGATTTCTTCGGTGGGGACGCCGGCCGACAGGGCACGATATCTTTTAGTTTCATATTTAGCCCGAGGTTCCGTAGCTGCAGGGCTGGGCACGCGTGTGCCGTGTTGCGAATGAATGACTGCTTCGAGCGTCCGAGAATTTGGACTTCAAAGCTTGATCTGAAGGCGCAAAGCTGCCGTTCATTATTGGGAGATGCGTGCTGACGCGCGCTATCTGAACAGCGCGCACACCATTAGTCGGTGCCTTACAAACCGTCCAAAAACCGATCTAGTATCCTGCTTTGTCCATAAGCACCCGCAATTCGGGCTGAGGCGCTACCCAGAAAGTTCGAAAAGCTTCCAAGAACCCCAGTCGAATACGAATTGTAGAACCGTACACTGGATTTGAGCAGGAGGGATATGCGGGCAAGAAGCCGACCTAAGATCGCTGAAAACGCGGCCTCACCTTCTGACGATCGATGCAATCGCTCCTTCAGCTCGGCTTACGCTGAGCCTGTTGATCAAGAATATAATTGCGAAAGCAGTTCTGCATCTCTTTGAAGGGCCTGAAGCCAAGGCGTGGAGCGAGGCGAGATAGGGTGCATGAGGCCATGATGTGGCAATCGAGAAGGAGCTGCTGGACCGTTTGCTTGCGGGTCGCGATCCGCAGCATCTGTTTGCCAAGGATGGCTTGCTGGAGACCTGAAGAAGGCGCTTTCAGAACGGATATTGAGCACCTAGCTGGAAAAGGGTGGCTTGCCGGGAGGGCATCGCACGCCGTCTCCAAATGTCGCGGCGGCGCCGCGGCAACGCGGGCAGCGGCCGGCTAGTCTAGGTCAGCCGAGCCGGTGCTCGTCGTCGATCAGCTCGAGCCTGGATGGGGCAGCGTCACCCCATCGCCACAGAACGAGATTCGAGTCGCCGATTGCGGCGCCCTTGGCGAAGCTCGGCACGAGCAGGCCATTATAGCCTTGCGCGACCAGCTCACGGGCAAATCGCTGCGTATGCGCCTCGCCATGGTCTCTCATCTGATCGCGCCATGTCGGGTCGGCGAGGGCCGTCGCATCGAGACCCATTGCTGCAAGTGCAGTGGCGTCGCCCGCATCAAAGACGGCCTCGATCTCGACACGATAAGCGACCAGCGTCGTCGGCTGCAGATCGCCCGCCTGGTTGGCTTCGCGCAAAGCCGTCAGGACCGAGGTCGACGCGTAGAGCGCCGGCATCCCCTTGGGGTTGAAACGCCCTCCATAAAGCTCGGCACCGCGTCCCGACATAGGCTCGCGGGCATACACCGGATTGAGGGCGCGGTAGAGCCGGCCCGAATAGGTGATGGCGGCGATCGTCAGGCGTAAATCCCCGCATCGACCGCGTCGATGAAGTCGAGGACCTCATTGGCTCGACCCTCCCGAACGAGCTGCATTGCCGTCTGCCCCGAAAATCCCGGCAGCGGCTCGGACCGATACCAAGCATAGGCCATGAGCGCGGAGCCAAATCGCGGCTCGACCTTGTTCACGATTTCCACCATTTCGCGCAGGCGGCGCTGCGTCTTGTCTGAGCGCACCCGTTCCCGGCGCTGGACCGCGTCTTTGCCCAGACCAGCGGTACGCGCGATCTCCTCGCTCGTGGTGCGGAAAGCCTCCGCAATCTTCTTGGGTGCGAACAATCCGTCATCCGCATATTGTGCCAGACCCATCGCAGCACCTCCGTGCACTGCCAGAAACTATGACGCTATATAGCGTCAGTAACGCCGTCATTTCAAGAGATGCCCGGCTTGCCCTCGCGACGAGGGCTGTTCCAGCGATCAGTGTAAACGGCTCTACGGCCGACCGCGCGGGGACGTGCGGCAAGGCCACTCCGATGATGGCACCCCGATCATATGACGCCGGCGGGAGCGGCAGAGCGAACCCAATGATAACATTTGGAATCTATCCGTTCAGCGATTCCGCTAGTCGGAACGCACACGGTTCTTTCTCGTTTTTGGCTCTGAGGGAACCATGAAACGGAGACAGAACGATGAGAAGGCTTTTGTTACCTGCAGTGACAGGCGCGCTTGTCGCCTTGTCTGGCGCAGCTTTTGCGGACACTCCCGTATCCGCCACTACAAACCTTAACGTTCGTGCCGGCCCGGGCTCGCAGTATCCGGTCATTGGCGTGTTGCGGGCGGGCCAGACGGCCACGCTGAACGGCTGCCTGCAAAGCTCGAAATGGTGCACCATCGCCGAGGCGGGTGGTCAAGGCTGGGTCTATTCCGACTACGTCACCGCAGAATTCGGCGGCAATCGGGTCGTCTTAACCGAGCGGCCGGCCAATTCCGGCATCGCGGTCGTGAAACCTCCTCGCGATCAGGCTAATGCCGGAGCCGTCGCCGGCGGCGCTACCGGCGCGATCGCCGGCGCCATCATCGGAGGACCGGTAGGCGCTGCTGTGGGCGGCGCGGCGGGGATCGTCGGCGGCGGTGCAGCCGGCACCGTGATCAATCCGCCCGAACAGGTGCGCACTTACATCAGCGCGCATCGGGTCAAGCCTGTTTACCTTCAAGGCAAGGTTGTCACCGGCGCGACACTGCCTGACACGGTAGCCCTACAGAAGATCCCGAACTACCGGTACAGATATGTCTATGTGAACAATCGACCGGTGCTGGTTGAGCCATCGACGCGCCGCATCGTCTATGTGGTACGCTGAAGCGCCAATCGGCAATGAATACCGACCGTCGGGCGAGTTGCACGGCGGTCAAGCCGAGGCGGGCTTTCGACCGCAACACAATTGGCCCGGCTGTAGATAGCAATCGCCCTCCACCGTACCGCACTGGAGGCAGCGCTCAGAGAGGAGCCGCGCTCCGGGCGGAGCCGCAGTCGCTGGACGCTGGACGACGACAGTTCGCCGAAGCGATGACGGCCTCGCGCGACTCACGCGAGGCCGTCATCGCTCAGATTTCAGTTCCCCTTCGATCATGTTGGACGAAAGCTCGATCCCATCGACGCGCAGGCCGGCGGCGACCAGTGGCAAGGCAATTCGCCCCGAGCCGATCGCGAACTCCAGGCAATCCCGTCCGGCCGCGATCTCGGGCAGGAACAGAACCGTCTCGTCGTCCTCATCGCCGCGCAGCTCATCGTCGTAACGCCTTGCAACGTCGCCCCGAAAGCTGTCTTCGGGCTTGAACCCTTCCATATCGCATCCTCCAGCTAGGGAACTTATTTGAGGTGCAACGCCACTAACAATCGGGCGTTCCGAGGATCGACAATCTCGAAGAGCGGAATACCGAATTGGGGCCCGATGCCGCAGCCGGAACCCTGCTATCAAACCCCGAAAGTGCTCGCATCCGCTTTTGCGTCGACGTCGGTGATCAACATATGCCCTGGCGATACCGTGATCGAGATCGCGAGTTCGGCGCGAGCAAGCGCATCTTGCGCGGTCAGGCTGCTGGCCCAGAACACCGGGACTTCTCCTTCCATGATTTCGACCGCATCACCCCAGTCGGGAGCGGTCAGATCTCTCACTCCGATAATCGATGGTTCGCCCACATGGATAGGAGAACCATGGGCGAGCGGGAAGCGTGCAGTGAGGGCGCGAACCTTGTCGACATCGCACCTTCTTATGGGACGCATGGAGACAACCATCTCGCCGCCAAACGGTCCTGCGCCGCGCGTCTTGATTTTGGTCCGAAACTTGGGAAGCGCTTTGCCGGGGCCGTTGCTGCGGAGCTTGACGCCCTTTTCCATGAGGGCCGCTTCTATGGTAAGCGCGCTGCCGAGCGCGAAGGCGGCAAAGTCATCCCGCCACAGGTCGATAATATCCGTCTTCTGACGGATCACTTCCCCGAAGTAGTAGACATTGTACTGGGGAGCATCGGTGCGGATATCGACATCACCCAGCGCTGGCAGCAATGGGCTGCCGGCGCGGCTCACTCCCACCAGCGGACAGGCTTTGGGATTGCGGACGCAAAACTGATGGAAATCGACAGCAAAGCGACGGGGCACAATCACAACATTGGCCTGGAGCTTGCCGCTCGCAAGCCCTCCGGTATGTCCCTCATAGGCACCCGTCCTAACCAGACTGCGCAGCTTATCCGCATCGACCAGTCGCAAATTGTCATAGAACAATGAAGTTGTCTGGCGAGGCATGGCTTCCGGAAATATGCACGTTTCACAGACGCATCGAAAGATGCGAAAGATCATCGGCGATCCGTCCGGTTGTCAAATTGCAAAAATCTTTTCTCTTCGATAAATTGTATTTATTGGTTAGTCGGCGAAGACTACAACATTAGAATTTTAGCATAGACATACTGACTCTCACTGACAGCTTAGGCAGCCGATCGCTTCTATCTGGTGGCCTGCCTCTCGTAGGAAACCAAGGTCGAGGTTCATGTAGGAGAGCAGGAACGCCGCGTAGAGGACAAAAACGAGGCTGAAGACGAGCGTCTTGACGACCAGCGAAAGCGCAAAAACATTGAGGTGCGGCGAGGCGCGCGCCAGGAAGGCCAACACGATGTCGGACAAGAGCATGCTGATGATGAGCGGGAAAACGAGGGTCAGCGCCATCACCAGGATGCGGTTCAGCAGACCGAGGAATATCCCGGCCGCGTCCTTGCTGAACACCGGCAGAAGGCGGTCGATCGGCCAAAGGCCGTAGCTGTCGTAGAGGCCGGTCAAGGAAAGCTGCAGGCCGCCGGCTGCAAGATAGAGCGTGACCATGATAATGGCGAGTAAGGTGCCGGTGGCCCCCGTCTCATGGGTCATCATCGGGTCGATCAACGCACCCATTGAGGAGCCGCGCTGCAGATCCAGGATATCGCCCGCCGCTTCCGCCGCCCAGAACGGTATGCCCATGGCCAGCCCGAGTGTCACCCCGACCACGACCTCCTTGAGCATGTACAGCACGATCATCGTCGTCGGGACATCGGGGCTCATGAGCTTGTTCACGATCATCGGGAAGACCGGAACCGCCAGCGCCAGCGCCACGCCACTGCGCAGGAGCCCTGACAGCGGCACGCGCGAAAAGAGTGGCATCAGGAGCATGAACCCGGTCATACGTGCGAGCGCGAAAGCGCCTGCCAGGAGATAGAACTGAAGTTCCTTGACCGAGGTGAAGAGTGGTTCTACCGGCATCCGCGTGCCTCAACGCGTGACGACGGGGAACTCGTCGAGCGCCGTCGAGGCCTGCCGTGCGATCTGCTGGCCAAGCAGCGGACCGAAGACCATGATGACCAGCAGGATCACGACCAGCTTGATGGTCTGCGGCAGCGACTGGTCCTGAATCTGCGTCAGCGCCTGGGCAAGGCCGACGAGAATGCCGACCGCCAGCGCCGCGATGATCGCCGGGCTGGACGCCAGCAATACCGTCAAAAGCGCGCCTTGGACCTTCGCAAGGATGAAATCATTACTCATGCAAAGCCTCCAGCGGCGTCAGCCATAGCTCAGGATGAGGCCATGCATCAGCCGAGACCAGCCGTCTATGGCGACGAAAAGGAACAGTTTCAGCGGGATCGAAATAAGGACCGGCGAAACCATGATCATGCCGAGCGTCATCAGCACGTTCGCAACGACGATATCGATGATGAGGAAAGGCAGATAAAGCAGGAAGCCGATTTCGAAGGCACGGGTGAGCTCGGATGCGACAAAGGCAGGAACAAGAATCGACAGATCGTCGTCCCTGAGATTCTGCCGCGCCTGTTGCGGCCACAGACGGTTCGTCCCATCGAGAAAGAACTGCCGCTCCTGCGGCTGGGTGAATTTCATGAGGTGGCGCTGCAACGGCTCCCTGACCAGCTGTGCTGCCCTGGCAAGGTCATCCGTCGTCTGGAACTGCACCTGCCCTTCCTGAAGCCGGCTCGACATTTCGCTCAGCAATGGCGTGGTGACATAGACCGTCAGTACGAGCGCTATGCCATAGAGCACCAGATTGGGCGGCATCTGCTGAACGCCAAGCGCGTTGCGGATGAGAAACAGCACGACCGAAATCTTCAGGAAGCCCGTCATCGTGACGACCGCCAGCGGCAGCAACCCGACCACACCGACGGCGATCAGAATTCCGAGCAGATTGGGCGAGTTATCAAGCATTTTCGAACATGCGCACGATCCGCACGCCCAGGCTTTCTCCGATCCGCACGATCTCGCCGCGACCGACACGCCTGCCGTTGGCCAGGATGTCGACAGTCGCCTCGGCTACATCGGCGAGCGAAACGATGGCGCCGGGCGCAAGCTGCCTCACTTCTCCGAGAGGCATTGCCGTGCGGCCGATCTCGAAGGCCAGGGCAACCGACAATTCATCCAAAGTCGACTCTTCCAAGGTGTCAGGCGGCGACGTTTTCTGGTTCATGGTCCACTCCCAATTCGATCCAGCGATTGCAGTCGGCGCGGCGAGCAATTGCGGGCCAGCGGCGGTCAGGGCCACCGGCGCAAAAAGGCGCTCGGCGATGACCAGCGTCGCCATGCGCTCCTCAGTCGCATCGCTGAAAAGCACCACATCGTCGGCCTGCAGACTTTGAAGCTCGCCAAGGGTGATCGCGAGCGGGCCGCGCCGAAGGCAGACCGGCAGCGGGAATTCGGCCGGGATCGGCGCGCTGATCTTGCCGAGCTCGTCGAGAACGCGACCGATCCGCACCGCCAGAGAGGCATCATTCGCGGTCAAGACGCAGCCTATCGTTTCATCCTTGCCGGTCAGGACAAAAGCGAATGGAGTTTCGCCCGAGATGGCATTTCCTCGCGCGACCGAGGTGATCGCGATCCCCTCGCCCAGCTTGCCCTCAATCCATTCGAGGTCGTCTTCGAACGCAGCCTCCAACAGCAGGGCGGCATGACCGGGCGTCAGTCGTTCCATGTCGATCAGGTCGACAGCACCGGCGAAACCCCGTTCGACAACAGCAAATGGCAAGCGCAAGCTGCCAATCGTGTCTCCGATCGTGAACTCGATGGTGCATACCAACTCGTCATCTGGCTGCTGCGCCGGCCAAACGGTCCTAACCGCCATGGCCTTTCCTGCAATCGTGATGTCCGCAGGGGCGCGCCGGCGGTAGAAGATGCTCAACGCGTCGACGTCCCCCGGCGCGACGGGTTCCAGCGGCAGCGGTCCGACGACGCCCGACCGTGTCGCCGCACGTTTCGCCGGTTTCACCCGCGCTTTCCTTTTCGCCGACGCGAAGGCTTGTGGCATCACATCCATATTCACGATCACGGATTGGGCTAGCGTTCTGTGGACAGGCGCGGTTGCCCGCGCTCCTCTTCCTCTGCGAGTTCGGCAAAGGCCTGGCGACGACGGGCGTTGCGTCTGGCCAGCTGCTCCGACAGCCTGTCCAGCTTGGTCACAGCCTTCATGCTCGCGCGGTGGTCATTGCGGGCTTCCGACAACTCGACTTTCCGTCGTTGCTCGGCGACGCCAGCCATCTTCTCGCCTTCCCGCAACTGCCCTGTCTTCCTGGCGGCGACCTCGAACCGTCCCTGAAGCCGATGAAGGCTGGCAGCATTCACTGGCTGTCCAACCAGTGCACCGAAGGCCGCATATTCAGTGTCAGCCGTGCGCTGGAGATGTTCCGTAACGGCGTCGGCGGCATTCTGAACGTCCCTTGCGGCCTGGTTGGCGGCGGCGCGCCTTCTGATCACTTCTTCCTCTGCGCGCTCCTCGCGGCGGCGTCTGAGGTCGCGCAGTCGAGCGATCATGTCACGCTCGTTCATTGACGATCTCCCGCATCAGTTGGCGAGTCTTCTCGATGCTCTCGTGCATGGCGGACGGCTGACGCAGGAAGGCGTTGATGGCATCGATCTTCGCTACCGCCTCGTCCGCAGCGGCATCGCTGCCCTTTTCGTACTCGCCGACGCGCAGCAGCAGTTCGATGTCGGCATGGCGGGCGAGCAGTTCGCGCAAGCGGCCGGCGTCGGCACGATGCGTGGACGGCACGACGGCATCCATCAGGCGGCTTCGGCTGCGCAGGACATCGATGGCAGGAAAATGGTTGCGTTGCGCAAGCTCGCTCGACAGGAAGACATGGCCGTCGAGCAGCGCCTGGATTTCCTCGGCGACCGGATCCAGCGTGCCGTCGCCTTCCAGGAGAACGCTGTAGAGGCTGGTGATGGATCCGACGCGACCGGGCCCGGCGCGCTCGAGCAGGCGCGGCAGGACCGCAAACAGCGAAGACGGAAAACCGCGCCGCGTCGGCGGCTCGCCTGAGGCCAGGCCGATCTCGCGCTGCGCACGTGCAAACCGCGTTATGTTGTCCATCGCAAGCAGCACATGCTTGCCCTGGTCCCGGAAAAATTCGGCTATGCTTGTCGCTACATAGGCGGCCTTGACGCGCTCGATGGCGGGCCGGTCCGAAGTAGCGACGACGACGATTGCCCGCTCGCGCCCTTCCGATCCAAGCTGGCGTTCGAGGAATTCGCGCACCTCGCGACCGCGCTCGCCGACCAGAGCGACCACGGCAACGTCGGCGTCGGTGCCGCTGACGATATCGGAAAGCAGGATAGACTTGCCGACCCCTGGCTCGCCGAAAACACCGACGCGCTGCCCGCGCGCACAGGTGAGCAGTCCATCGAGTGCGCGGATTCCGAGCTGGATCGGCTCGGAAATCAGACTGCGTTCCAGCGGGGATGGCGGATAGGCATTGACCGGGTAGCTGCCTGCAATGCCGTCCGGTGAAAGCGGCTTGCCATCCAAAGGCTCACCGAACGCGCTGATCACCCGGCCCAGAAGGCCGGGTCCGACGGGCACCAGCTGATCCTTGCCGGTCGCAATGACCTCGGTCAAGCTCGAAAGACCGGCCAGATCGCCCAGTGGAACGAGGACCGCCATCTCATCCATGAGGCCCACGACTTCAGCCTTGGTCGTCCTGCCGGTTCTGGGGTCGACCAGCTCGCATATCTCGCCGATCCTGGCTTCCTCGACAGTCGCATGAATGACCATTCCGGTCACCCGCCGCACACGTCCTTTGCGGGGGCGGCTTGAATCGTCACGAAGGCCGGAACGGAGATTCGGAATGATGGAAGCCAGACGGCTTTCGATATCGATTGCCGAACCCGTCATGCCGGCGCCCCGGCCTTTGACCGGATTGCAGCGGCGATGGCATCGAGCTGCGCGTCAATGCTGGCATCAATGACGGCGATATCGGTCGAAAGGATGCAAGCCGCCGGCGCCAGCGTATCATCCGCATCGATCTCAACCATCATGCCCAGATCGTTCTTGCGCAAGACCGCGTCGAGCTCCTCGCGAACTCTGTCCACGGAAGCGGGATGGACGCGGATTTTCAGATATCTGGCGCGGCGAATTTCGGTCACGGCCTGTCTGGCGGCCTTGGCTACAAGTGTGCCGACGTCGAATTCCCCCAGAATTCGCCTGACGACTTCGAGGGCAAGCCCGGTGACTTCGGCTTCCAGTCCACCGAGATAGCGATCCACCTTGACTGCGGTTTCGCTGATCAGCCGGCTGGCATCCGCGTCGCCTTGCGCCTTGCCGTCCTCATAACCCTGCGCGTATTCGGCTGCGTAGGCGCGCCGGGCGGCTTCGCGCATTTGCTGGGCATCACGCCTCGCCGCATCGAGAAATGCATAGCCATCCTGCCAGGCGCGCGCCTCGGCGGCGCGCAGGATGCGGGCATGGGGGCGCCTTGGTGTTTCAACGGTCGCAGTGTCCGCTGTCGCAGTGTCCGCTTCGGCCATTACGCTAACCCATCGCTCGGCGCACAATTGCCGGGCCGACCTCGATGAACGGCTTGGCGGTCCGGTCGACGAATTCGTTCGGCACGAGCTTGATGCGGACGCGCGCACCTGTCTCGCCGGGCATTGCCTGGCACCATCCGCCAAGGCAGCTCAGACCGTCGGCATAGACACGAACGCGGATATCCTCAAGCGATTGCAACGCCCGTGCTGGACCGGCCAGATCGCGGTTGGCGACCGCAAAGGTGCAGAGATCCGCGCCAAGCGCCGCCTGCAAGGCATCGGCTTCGCGCCCGTCAATGACGGCGGCAAGATTGCCGGCCCAGTAGATTGCGCCCGAGCGAAGGGCGAGGTCCTCCAGCTCCTCGCCCGACAACAAGGCAATCGCCCGATCCACGTCATCCGAGGGTTCATCGACCGCGCGAGAGAGTCGGTAATGCTCGAGCAGAAGCTTCGACAACCGCTCATGCAGGCGTTGCGACTGCAGCATGCGCTGGCATGCAGCTTCGCTGATCGCACCGTCAAAGCATTCCGCGAGTCGGGCCGCATCCGCATAGGATGCGAGGCCGGAGATAAATGCCTGCCATTCCGGGCTGGCGGCTTGCCCTGAACCGGTCCCGGTCATGCCTTCCTCGCGGGCATTGCGGAAGCGTCGAGGGCGTAGACATCGGGCCGCCGATACCACTGCAGGTAGGCCAGCCGGGCAGCCAGCGCGAGTATCGCCGCCGCCATGCCGTAGAACAGCCACATCGCGGCCGCCACGCTGTCCGGATGCAGCCTGAGCCCAAGGAAAGTTGTGAACCCTGGCTCGGATGCCTGCTCCGGGGCTGTCGCGGCGACCGGAATGAGCGTGACGGAGACGTTGTCGTAGGTCAGTCCGGCGATACCCTTGGACACCAGCATCTTGACCTGCGGGACCAGCTCGTTCATCGGCACGGATGCGCGATGCCTGATGAAAACCGACGCGGACGACGGCACCAATTGCTGCCTCAGTGGATCATTCTCGGGCAGAACGAGATGAACCCGCGCGGAAAGCACGCCGTCGATGTCGGAGATTGTCTGCGACAGCTCCTGGCTCAGGCCATAGATCATCGTTGCGCGCTCTTCCACCGGCGAGGACACGAGCCCTCCCCTCTTGAACACCTCGCCAAGCGTCTGGAATTCCTGTTTGGGCAAACCGCTTTCGTCGAGGATAGCCATGGCTTCGGCAAAACGGCCCTTCTGTACGGAAACCGTCATCTTGCCGTCCTTGCCGGCCTCCCGCTGAGCCGGAATTCCATGACGCATCAGCGTGGCCACGATCTCGTTGGCCTGCCGCTGATCGAGGTTGGAATAGAGCTCCACCGAGCAGGCCTGGAGCATAAGCATGCCCGCGACGACAAGCGCAACGCGACACCCGGCGACGCATCGATTGAACAGCGCTGACCGCCGAGGCAGGACCAATTCGCGCACGAACACTCCGCAACGCCTACTGTTGCTTGATCAGCGTGCTGGTGGACGACGTCACGGCCTTCACGCTGCTGGTCACGATTTCCAGATTGGCTGCTGCCCACATCACGGAAATGGATCGCTCGAGCAGTTGCTGGGCATTCTTTGCCGGCGCATTCTCGGCTTCCTTGCCTGACGGAGCGGCATCCTGGGTGGTGGCCGTTTCGGTCTGCGCTGGTGTGTTCGCCTTGCCGAGAGCCCTTTGGACCTGCTGCATTGTTCCTTCCAGCGACTGGACAGCAGAACCGAACAGGGCCGAGGAATCCGCGGCTGCCCCCCCTCCGGTCTTTTCCACCTCGGCCAGATAGTCGAAGAGTTTGCGCTCGATGATCGGCTCTGCCCGCTCCGATCCGGAAGATTGGCCCGCCATCGCCGGATTGGCTCCCGACGACGCCTGCGCCACCTGTCGGCCCGCGCCTGTGGCGACATCGCCGCGCTCAGATGCGTTGGGCTTCGCCGCTTCGTGCTTTTCCTGCTTGGCACCCACCATCTGGTTGCCCGGCTGCGCCGCCGCGCCGGCGGTGATCTGCTGTTGCGAGCCTATGCTGGTGGTCAAGCTTGCCAGCGAGGCCTCCAGGGCTCCAATCGGCGCGATCTGCATGAAGCTGCCCTCCTATTCCTTGGTCGGTTTTCCGGAGGGGACATTCTGCGCCTCCGCCTGCCTTCCGCGAAAAACGCGGACCGAAGCGACCTTGCCGGGCTCCTGTTTGCCGCCTTGCGCGGCGGGAACTCCGAGTGTCTTCCTGACGAGTTCGATATAGGATGGCGGCCCCGATACCGAGACGACGTCGTCCTGCATGGAAACCTTGACTGGAAACTTCGGATCGATGACGCCCAGTCGCGAAAGCCGGTCTTCCGCGCCGGCGGCCCTGTTGGCATCAAGCGGAATCAGTTCGGTCTGGACCTCTGCTTCAGTGGCGACATTCATGACGATGCCGTCGAAATGCCAGACCAGACCGTATCGATTGCAAATCTCTTCCAGAAATTCGCGCGCCGTTCCAACCGGCATGCCGGCGCTCAAACGTCCCTTGACGAGCTTGCTGATACGCATCGGCACCCGCATGTTGCGGCCGAGTTCGACAAGCGCATCCGTCACCGACTGATCGATGGTGATGTATTTGTAGGGACCCTGCGGCCAGCGCGGCTCGGCGGCATCGGCCCGCGAAACAGCAAGACCGAACGTCATGATCGCCGCCAGCCCGCCGGCCATGATGGCAGCGCTGGCTTGCGACAACCGATCGACATGGCAGGTACCGCGTCCAGTCAACATTGGTCCTATCGCAGGGACGAGGAGCGAAGGCCCCGCGTCGCCCGTCTCATGGTTTACCCGCCAAATTCACCCTATCGCGCGCGTCGTCAAAATGGAAGTCCAATTGGATTGAACTTGTGTATTTGGTTCCAAATGTTGCGATCAGCGAGCAAAGCGATATGGTGCGGCCTGGAATCGGAGCAGCGAGGGCTCGCGGTCGCCGGCTTGTTGCTGGAATTTGAAGGGATCAGCCCCGGTGGCGGCACACAATAACCTGCTCTTGAGCTTGAATGCTCCGGCCGGCGTTCCTTGGCGCTGGGCTCTGGTCCGGTCGCGCCTTGGCAAGGGCTTGGGTGAAGCGGTTCTGGTTGCTGCCGTGTTGACTGCCGCGATGGCGCCGGCGCAAGGTCAATCGAACAGCGGCTACGACCCGCGAAGCTGGAGCTACGATCAAGCCCGAAATGTGCTGGTCTCGCCATCCGCTCCCGACCAGACCGCGGATGGCGAAATGAGGCCGGCATGGTCGGCAATCCCAAGAGAGATCGTCGATTTCGGTGAGACGCAACCGAAGGGATCAATCGTGATCAACACCAGGGAGCGGCGCCTCTACTACATATTGGGAAATGGCAAGGCGCTGCGATATGCGGTCGGTGTCGGCAGGGAGGGGCTGGAATGGTCCGGTCGCGACACGATTTCGAGCAAGAAGGACTGGCCGGATTGGCGGCCGCCGGCCGAAATGCGGTTAAGGGAGGCATCGAAAGG
This sequence comes from Mesorhizobium sp. WSM4906, assembly GCF_029674625.1. Lineage (NCBI taxonomy): Bacteria > Pseudomonadati > Pseudomonadota > Alphaproteobacteria > Hyphomicrobiales > Phyllobacteriaceae > Mesorhizobium > Mesorhizobium sp. WSM4906. Next base: position 3,145,333 of record NZ_CP121355.1, on the reverse strand, counting down.
CCGCTTATTGCCGGCGCGTGTCGCGGGAGGGCCGAACAACCCATTGGGCGCACGTGCGCTCTATATCGGCAACACGCTTTATCGCGTTCATGGCACCAATCAGCCATGGACCGTCGGCCAAGCCAACTCCTCCGGTTGCATCCGCATGACAAATGAAGACGTTATCGACCTATATGACCGAGTGAAGATCGGCGCCCAGATTATTGTCCGGCATTGAAACGTGATCCCTTTCAACATCAAACAGCTCGAAACCTTTCTCCTGGTCGCGACTTTCGGAAGCTTCCGGAAGGCTGCGGAACGCTTGAACACAACACAGCCGGCGGTATCGACCCGAATTGCCGGTCTGGAGGAAGCGCTCGGCGCGAAGCTGTTCGAGAGGCAGAGCGGCACCGTAAGACTCACCGCCGAGGGCCAGCGCCTGCTGCCGCCGGCGCAGCGTGTCCTGCGTGTCGCCGAACGGCTGCAATTGACGGCAAACTCCCTTTCAGAGACAGCGGGTGTGCTCAGGCTCGGGGTTGCCGAGACCATCGTGCACACCTGGCTTCCCGATTTCCTCAAGGAATTGCAGGCAAACTATCCGTTGGTCGATACCGATATCGTCGTCGACACGACGACGACCCTTCGCAACGAGCTCATGTCCCACCGGCTTGATCTTGCAGTGCTTATGGGCCCCATTCAGGAATACAGCATCGAGAATATTGAACTGCCTTCCTTTCCGCTCGTATGGGTTTGCTCGCCGTCCTTGAAATTGCCCAACTGCGGAAAGCTGACGCTGAACGACCTGATGCAATTCCCGATCATCAGCTATGCGCGCCCGACGAGACCCTACAGCGAACTTTACCGCAAGCTGAGCGGCGAACTTGAAGCGGCGCCGCGTATCTTTCCGGCCAATTCGCTGGCCGCCTCCATCACGATGACGCTGAACAGCATCGGCATCGCCTCCCTTCCCAGGGAAGTCGTCCAGGATCATACTGCCAGCGGCGCGCTACGCATCGTCGACTGCGAATGGCATCCCTCCGACCTGCGGTTCACCGCTTCATATTCCTCTGAACCATCCAACCCTGTAGCGGAGCGGGCTGCAAAGCTGGCCGGCTGCATTGCACATGCATATGCCGCGAGAATCGGCAAGGCGCAGCCTCCCGACGAACTCGGAGTTGAGCCCGTAGCGTCTCAGCCGACCGACGCAATCGGCAGGTAGATGCGGTCGCCGGAGAAAATCATATCCGGGCTCAGAATATGATCCATGTTAAGCACCACCGTATCCGCCACGTCGGCCGAATGCGCGTTGGCGATGAGGCGAATGCTGTCGCCGTCCCTGACTTCGACCCACCGATAGCCGTCTTTCTCCAGGGTTGGATTCGTGCGGCCCTCCGAATTGCTGCTGCCCGCGGGATGAACCTCGACATAGTCGCCGGAGACCCAGCCGCTATGTTTTTTGCCGTCCGGTCCGAACCCTTCGACGGGTATCCAGGCCTCTCCTGACGGATCGGTCGAGGGCTTCGCGGTCTGCTCGACGAACGTGCCGGGTTGCAGGACCGTCACCACGGCAGAATCGTCCTCGGGCTGGCTCCGCAAATTCAGGCCGTCATCCGCCGACACGACGAGTTGCGGGAAGTCTTCGGGCGGGGTCTTCGGCTTGCCTGGAACATCCGAGTGATTGTCGGGCTGCGGGGACGACGTATCGCCATCCGGTTTCTTCGGATTGGGCGGAGCGGTCGTTTTCGGGTCCCAGGGCTGCGCGAGCATGGAGTCCAGAGAGAAGAGAAGCATTCCGATGCCGAAGGTGATGCCCAGCGTCCATCGATCCACTGTGGCCCATCGTTTGTCGGACTTTGCAGCCGCCGCGATATCGGCGTCGGTTCGCGGCACCGAACGGCGATTCGTCCGGTCCGTTCTTATCGCCGACGCCCAGAACTCCGCGCAGCCGAACGTGAACATGGTGCCGGCGACCGTGGCGATCGGCGCGGGCCAGGAGTGCAGTGTGTAGACGGCGCAGCCGAGCACATAGCCAGGACCCGCCAGATACTCGGCCAGGTTTCGGATCACCGGCCTGCCGGTGAACGACTGCAGCATCGACTTCGTGCCATAGACGACATTGCCGAGTGAGAACGTGCTGTTGACGACAATACCCTTCCCCTGGACCATCCCAGTCGCCGCCCCTGGCGCCGCGGCAATGAATGTGGCCCCGCCGAGCGCATTGAGGAACCGCCCGAACGGCTTATGGTTTGCGGTCGCGTTGGGGAAGACAGCCTGCGCGCCGAAAACGAAGCCCCGCACGCCGAATGCCACCGCTCCGGCAGTAGCGGTCCAGGTCGGAGGCAGCGAGCTCCACAGCACGTAAGAGGTGGTCGACATGCCGCCAAAGGTGGCGAGTGCCTGAGCGTTCTCGCGCATCCTGGCATGGCTCAGCGCCAGATCGACGCTGGCGGCCTGGTCCGGCATCATCGCCTTTTTATGGGTCGCCCGGAAGGTCGTCAGCTGCAGCACGGAGAGAGCGTTCTTCTGGTCCCCGCTCATCCACTCGAACTGCTCGGGCGTGAACTTGCGGAACTGGCCAGGGCTCGTCTCCCCGAACTGATTTGGTGTCGCCGCTTCGATCTGCGGCTGGATGAAAGCCTCGGTGTGGTGAATGGTGAAGGCGCCCCATTGATCGCGGGTCAGCACCGGGATCTGCTTTTCGGTCAGCCACGGCACCTGCCTGGGATCGAGCTTTGCGACGTCCACGGAGCCGACCATGGGTTCGGGGATCGCCCGAACCTGCCGCTCGGTGACATGCTTAAGCAAACCGGCCTTCGCCAAGTCCTTGAACTGCGGTGACGTGAACTTGGCGACCTGACCGGGCCTGAACCACGGAACCTGGCGCGCGCCCAACGTCGACATGTCGACGAACTGGACCTTGTCCCCCTTGATCGCCTGCAGCTGTGGTTTCGTCAGGTGCGACGTCAGACTGGCTTTACCGAGATCCTGGAACTGCTGGTCCGTTGCATTCCGGATTTGGCCCTCTGTCAGCCATGGAATCTGCTTCTCGCCGAGGCTCGCTATATTGACAAAGCCTGTCTTTGCCTTGGGGATGCCGCGCAGTTGGCTCTTGGTCAGATAGGGCAGCAAGCCGGCCTTATCCATGTCGCCGAACTGCTGTTCGGTCAGCTCGGCGACCTGCTCGCGCTTCAGCCATGGAACCTGGGTCGGCTGGAAATCACCCATGACGAGATCCGGCACCTGATCAAGCGGGGTAGCCCTGACGCCGTCCCGGGTGAGCGGCCGACTGTTCGACGCCGACTGTCCCTTGCCGCGCAAAGGCTGCGCGGCGGCATTGGCCTGTTGATTGTTCTCTTCCGGACGGCCCAGGCTTCCCGGCACGTGACCGTCGGAAGCTCCACGTATCCAGGGCAGCACCACGGCCTCGCCCGTATCGGGGTCGTACACCAGTATGTGCGTCTTGTCCGCCATCTCCGGGGCATCGCCCCATACGTGCGTGCTGTCTGAGGGCGGAACATGGACCTGCTCCGGGCTCCTCGGCCCGGTACCCAGCACTGCCGCCGTAATCACCTCGCCACTCTCGTCTTCGAGCTGAATGGCACGGCCGGAACCGCTTCTGACCGCCGCGGGTTGGGGCGGCGGTGTTGTTGCGGCAGGTTTGTTGTGTCCGAAGATGTTACCGACAATCCCGGCATCGTCGAGCGCCCCTTGCAACTCGGCCGAAGGCGGCGCATCGAGGAAAACCCAGCGCGGTTGATAGCCTGAGTTCTCGTTCCGCAGCGCCACATCCTTGTTGATCTGCTCCTGCAGCTTCGGCGTAAGCGGAACTTCGCGCATCTGGGCGACGCCATTGATGGTCGTCCAGCGATGATAGGTCTTGACCTCGATCGCCTCGATCACGTCCTGGCTCTTGAAGACTGGCGCATCCACGTAACGCCCACCCTGGCCGGTAACAGGATGGGGACCGTCCGGGTTGGCCTCGACCGGAAAATGGGCTTCTCCAAGCGACCTGTTGAGTTCGCGCGTATAGGTCTCGCCTGCCTTCCACTTTTCCGGCTGCCGCATGTTGCGGATCTGTTGCAGCGAATAGGTTGTCGGCGGAGCCGCCTCGATTGCTTTCCTGGGTGCGTGCGCCGGCGCCGCCTCTCCCGTTGGCGTCGCTTGGCCGCCCGGCACATGGTCCTCCGAGGCACCGCGCGTCCATGGCAGGACGTATGCTTCGCCTGTATCCGGATCCCGGAACAAAATATGCGACTTGTGCATCAACTCCGGTTCGTCGCCACGCGCTTGCGGCCCGTCCGCCGGCGGCACATAGACGTTCTCTGCGCTTTTTGGCAGCGGTCCGTAACGAGTGGCCGTCACGGATTGCCCGTTCTCGTCCCTTATCTGGATCGGGCCGCTTCGGCGGCTTCCTACCTGCGAGGACAGGAACGTCAGCACGCCGTCGGCAACGTCCTGGCGTATGAACCCGCCGTCGACGATCGACGGGCCGAATTCGGTCCGGAACTGCTCTATCGCGGCGCGTTGGTCGGGCCTGGCCGTCTTCTCCAACTCGCCGAGGAACTTCTCCAGGGAGGCCCTGCCTCCCTTCGGAACGCCTTTCGCGGCACCATCGCCCGACGGCTGCACGGCGTGAGCAAGCCAAGCCGGGACCGTCAGCGTTTCGCTCTGCCCATTGGCCCGATCGAAGGTCAGTGTCGCGTCTTCGCCCTTGGCGATCGAAGGAGCGGTCTTGGCCGCCTTCGACTTGTACTGGAACCTCACTTCGGCACTGTAAGCCACCGCTCCTGCAGGCAGAGGCGGCGTCGACATTGAAAGCGTGTAACGCGTGGCGGGCGTGCCGTCCGAGCCGTACAGTTTCCGATAGATGTTGCCGGCGCTCGGCATGTAGCGGGACTGTGGCGATCCCTCGGGGCGAAAACGCGCCGGAATCCAAGACTGCACTGTCGATTTCACCTTGTAGGTCGCGGACGTGACCATCCGGTCCGGATTGAAACCCAGCGCGCCCGGCAGCCTGTTGCTGTCGTTGAAGATGACGTCGACGAGCATCGCCTCGGGGTTGACGACGCGAGCCTTCTCGCCCGTCAGCAAGACAATATCCGCCGTAGGCGACTTGCCCGGTATGGCTGAAAGCCGCAGTCCGCTCTGTGTCGGCTCATCGACAAGGGAAACCGTGTTCGATGGATCGATCTGACCGGACTTGACGAGGTCGCGAATCGACCGGATGCCATCGCCCTGCCCGATCGCCGTGATTAGTTCGGATCCCTTGGCCGGGTCGTTGACGGCGAACTGGACCTTCAGCTTTGTCGCGCCAAGAGCCGACTGGATCTGGTCGAACGCCTGTGCCGACACGACGTCGCCCGGCCGCAGCGTGTCGGTCACAGGCAGTTCAGGACGCTTCTCGAAACCGATGCGCGGCATCTGATCGACTGCCGCGACATGATTGGCCACGATCGGCAGGCGTATTCCGGCCTTGGTCTCGGTCATGACGCGATCGAAAGGAAGCGTGCCTTGCAGCACGACATGGCCGGAGCTGTTTTCCGCCGGCACGCCAAAGAAATCGTGCTGGCCCGGCGCGAGGCTGACCTCCTTGCCACTCAGCGAGGGCGTGTAGATCATCTCGATCACGGTGCCTTTGCCGTCGGGTGTCATCCCCACGATGGCGGCATCGACCGGCTTGGCCTCGTAGCCGCTGGCATCGTGGAATATCGCCTTGCTCGCCGCTGCGGACAAGTCGCTGCTGCGAACCGGGAAGGCCGTCTGATTGGATACCGGCCAGACACCAGCCTGAAGGCTGGTTATGTTCCTGTATTCCCGTGCCCGGAAAGACACCACGCCCTGGGTGCCGAGGGCATCCTTGAACGGCGTCAGGCTGCGTTGGCCGACGCTGTCGAGGATCGACCATCCGATCATGCCGAAGTCGGTTTTGGTGCCGACGCCGAAGCCAACGGCCGCAACTGTCGGCGAGCCGATCCCGAACGCCTGGCCCGTGTTCAGCCTGACCCGGACGGTGACGCCGACGCGGAAGTCGGGCAAGGTCTCGCGGAGGGGCGTGCGCGGGATTTGAACGCCATCCGGGCCATAGCGCTCGGCCATCTCGCGGCTCGAATAATAGCCTTTCTCCTGTTCATAACGGCTCATCAGCTGCTCGGCGCTCAGGCCGTCGAGATAAGCCGATGGCGTCTTCGGGTCCTTGCCGCTGGTGTAGACGTAGCCACTCGTGTCGCGATCCGGCATGCCGGTGAAGCTGCGTGTCTGCGGATCCCAGACAAGACGTACCGGCCCTTCCTTTACTGTCGGCTCGCCCGGCACGACGATGGGGTCGCCGTCAGCGGGGTGCGGTATGCCTGAGGCGGTCGAGCCTTCAGGATCGCGGACCGGCGCCGCCGTCGCGCCGTTGCCGCCGACGTCATCGGTTTTGATCACTTCTCCCGGGATCACCGGGAGGCTGGGGTCGTGGAAGACCTGCTCTCCCGTTGGCCGGTAAACCCCGTCGGCGCCGATTTCGTAGACATTCATCGGACGTCCCGAAGGGCCGGGTTCCAGCGCCAGTTGCGACGGTCGTTTGCCGCCGGGCGGTTGCTGGAACGGTCCGTCGCTGCCGGGCGGATTTGCATCAGCGCCGGGAGCGTTGGGGTCCTGTGTGCCCGTTCCTGGCCGCATCGTGCGCAGACCATGGATGCCGAGCCCCGTGCCGGTGATGCCGGTGCCAAGGCCCGTAAGCGCGTTGGCAAGCTGGAGACCGTTCATCTGGTCTCGGTTGGCGGCGAGATCGTAGGCCGATGTTGCCAGTAACGGCGAGCCGACAACCACCGAGCCGACATCCATCCCCCAGGCCGCCTTGTTCAGTCTGGCAGTCGATTGCATGTATGTGCGGGTTTCAGATGCCAACGCCCAGTTCGATCGTGTTGCGCCGATGCTGCCAGCGAAGGCGCGGGGACTGGCAGCAACGCCTGCCAGGAATGACTCACTCTTCGCCGCCATGCCGATCGTGCGTAGGCCGCTGGAAGCCATGGGCAGAACGGTGGTTGCTGCGCTGGCGATGTTGGTCAACGACTCGGTGTCGTACCACTCGCCACCATGGTCCAGGTGGTTGACCTCGTTTATGACCGCTCTGGTCCCGAGATAGGCCGCGCCGGTATAGGCCAGCGGCGCCGCGACCGGCGCGGCCGGCGTGAACGACAGGATGGTGGCAATGCCGGTGCCGATGCCAACCAGCGGATCGACGACCTTGTCCCAGACGGAGACATTGCGGGCCTTGACCACGTCGAGCGCGATCTTGCCGTCGGGTCCCGCCTTCATCTCGAGGTCCTTGGGAACGACGAGCTTGCCGTTCTCGCCGAACTGGCTGTTGTTGTCCTGGAAATCGCCGAGGTCGTCGAACTTCTTGCCGGTCGCGTCGACATAGCGGGTGTTGCCATCCCCGTCGCGCACCGCAAACAGCGTGACCTGCTGCGTTCCGACCTGGTCGTCGACATAGAAGATCGGCACGCTGCGCACATACGGATTGTCGCCGCCGATATCGCGGATCTCGTCAGTCACATTCTCTATCGCGTCGCGGCCGTCATCGGTCGAACTGTCCAGGCCGAGCTTCCGGGCCACCATTTCATCGAGATCCGTGCCGCGCTGCTCGCGAAATTCGTTGTCGTAGCCTTTCTTGAGCAGTTGCTGGAATCTCGGCTGATACATGGCGTCGAGCGTCAGCTGCTCGTGCTCGTCCAGATAGGTCTTGTCGACACTGGTGTTGTCATCGGCCAGCAGAGACGGCTCACTGAGCCGAAGCTCGTGATAGTCGTTGAAGCCCTGCAACTGTCTGCGCAGATCCCCGATCTGACTTATCTGAAGTTTTGTCGCCTCCAGCCTGAGCTTGGCGACCGCCAGTCCGGGATCGACCCAGCGACCACTTTTATCGTCATCTTCCGTATCAAGGTCGATCCAGATTGCCTTCCCGCCCTGGGTCAGGGCGTCGATCCCATTCTGCTCATAGTTCTGGGCGACGTCCGGCGCCACCTTGATCGTCTGTCCGCCGACTTTGATCTCGACCGGCTGCGCGCCGTTGGGCAGTGTGCCTTCGGGAGCGTCAACCGATCCCGGCTTGTGATGTGTCAGCGCATTGTCGAAATTGGTCTGCAGCATCGGCAGCTTGGCGTTCAGATCGGCGAGGCTGTTGCCGAGCTGGCGATCCAGGACGTCGTTCAAGCTCTTTGCCGCCTGCTCCTCGCTGGACCTTACCGATTGCAGACCATTTGCCGTGCAGACTTTCGCGTTGGAACCATAGCCGGCCAGAAGCGCCTGCCAGTCCTTGTTGAGTTGACGATCGCGATATTCGTCCCTGACGTTCTTGTCGCTCAGGCTGTAGGTCAGCTGCTGTTCGGTGGTTCCCTCGTCGAAATGGTTGATGACCCAGAGCTGGCCGTCACGGATCTCGAGCGTCGAGTTCTTGTAGTGCCCAAGGTAATCGCCGCTAATGCGATTGTACTTCTCGTCAAAGTTGAACTTCTGTTCGCCAAGATACTCGTTGGACAGCTTCTGCTCGAGGTCCGTCTGCCGCGCGCTGACCTGCGTGGCATTGGCATGGGCGTCGAAATAGTCCTGATAGGCCTGCGCCAGTTCGAGCTGACTGCCTGCCGTCGTCTGCAGGGTCGTGAGTTCCTTGTATTCCTTCGAGTCCTTGGGAACACCGTTGAGGTCAGCCTGACCGACCAGGAAATCGATTGTGAGCTTATCACCCTTGCTCAGATGCAGGCCGACCTCGGAAAACAGCTTGTCGACAGCGGAGTGGTCGGCGACGCTTTGATCGCGTTGCGGATGAAGGTCGGGAGTGCCCCGCGCGCTGACTGACGGCGCATTCGGATCTCCAAGAGGCGTCAGCGGACCCTGCCCGGCGATGGCGTCCTTGAGGACGCGCCCGGCGTTCTCATATTCGCCGCGGGCATCCTGCGCGTTCTTCAGCAAGGTGTTGGCCTTGGTCACCCGCTCGCGTGCATCGGCAAGCGTGCCTTTCGGCTTCTGGGCGTTCCATTGCAGCCCGTGAGGCGCCAACGCCTTGTTCAGGATGGTCTGCGCACCACCGACGGCATCCTTGTAGGCGGGATCGAGCATATCGACATTGAGCTGTTCCTGTCCCTGGACTGCCAGAGCCCGCATCTCGGTGACGCGTGACAGCGCGATGTTCTCGTCGATGATGGCCTGAGCGACCTGTGGGTCGACCCAGGTCCAGACGCCGTCGATCTTCATCGGCATCCACTTTCCCCCGGAGGGCGCGTTGCCCTGCGGCGGATCGCCGAAAGGATCGACAACCCTGTTCTGCCCGTCAAGCTTAGGCTTGGCGGGCATACCCAGGTGGTATTTGTCGATCAGGGCCTGTTTGTCCTGTCCGGCCTTTTCCGCGGCGTCGATGAGACCGGGCAAGGCCTCTCCTGCCAAGATCCCTTCGACGAAGGTCTTCACGACCTCGCCTTCCTTCGCCTCCTTGGGGTCGCTGCTGTTGGGGTTCACCGCCAGCAGCGTCCTGGCCAGGGCCTCTTGCGTGCTTCCAGCCTCGATCTTCAGGTCGGCGCCGGTGGTGTTGTTGTGCAGCGTCATGCTGCCATCGGGCTTGGTGGTCAGCGTATAGCCGTTGAATGTGACCTCGACCGTCGTGCGGGTGCCGTTGTCGATGGTAATTTTTTCGCCTGTATGGATTGTGTTCGGGTCGCGCGACGAGCTGAAAAGTTCCGGATTCGTGCGCCTGAGGTCAGCCAGCGTGACGCCATATTGCCGCGCGATCTGGGTCAGGTTGTCGTCCGGCTGGACCTCGTACACGACAGGCTTGCCGCCATTGATCTTCTTGGTGGTGGTCGTGGTCACCCGACCGTCCTTGTCGGTGACCGTCTTGGTTTCGGTTCCGTTGCCATCGACGGACAGCGACGTTTTCTTGCCGTCCGCGGTGGTCGTGACGGTGCGTACATCGTGCTGATAATCGTAAGAATAGACGGTCTTGCCGCCAGTGCGCGGATCGGCGAGCTCGACCGACTGCGCGTCGCTGCTGTTGTTGGTCGTAACCTTGTAGCCGGCGGCTTGCAGTTCGCCGATCACCTGCTCGTTGGTGAGGCCATTTTCCTTAGCGATTTGGTCGATGCTTTTTCCGTCGGCAAGATCGTGGTTGATGTCCTGCGTGGTGGACCCACCTGGATCCTGGGAGGGCGCCAGTATGGTTTTGCGGCCGTCCGGGCCGGTGACGGTGGTCATTGGCAGGGAAGGACCAGCGCCCGGCGTCACCGTTTCCACCGATGCGCCGTCGGGCAATGACGTCCGTTCGGTGACGGTTCCGGTCCCGAGATCGTCCTCGTAGCGCGTCGTTATGGCGCCAGTGTCTGAATTGTAGCTGGTGGTTTCCTTGCGTCCGAGCCCATCCCGGATCGGTGAGGTCGTCGTCGCGCCGCCGGGTTGTTCCTGGACTGTCGCATAGTAGCTGTCGTGCTGGTAGTCATAAAACTGTGTGACGGTCCGGCCGCTGGCATCCGTGATTTTCGTCGTCTGCGTGTCGCCGTTTGGCGCACTGCTGTCTGACACGATCATCCCACCGGACCTGAGCGCGGCGATAACCTGCTCGCGCGTCAGGTGGCGATCAGACGCGATCTGCTCGATGCTTTTGCCTCCGGTAACGTCGTTGACGATATCGCGGGCGGTATTCGCTGCTGCGGGATTGTCCTTGGCCGGACTCCCATTGAGATCCACCAGCGTCACAGCCGGAGTTGCCGGATTGGTGTTCACATAGAGTGCCGGGGTTACCGTCGTGCCATTGCCGGATGTGCCATTGCTCGCGTTCGCGACATTGACGCCCGGCGCCGCCGGAGCTGTTGCCGGGCTCGGCTGAAGGGAACTCAATTGCGTGTTTACCTGCGCCAGTTCCTGGCGAGCCTGTGCCGCCCAATCGCGCTCGCCCATTCTGTTGGCGAGCCTGATCTGGTCCCGCAGCGCTGCCGCCTGCACCTCCAGCCGTGCTACCTGGGCGGCATCCGCGTTGGCATTGACCTTCTGTGTCTGGAGGGGCGGCTTGGCGAGCGTTATCGGGCGAACCATCTAGACGACCTCCGGAAATCACTTGCTGCCGGCGGCCCGCCGCCGTCACGCCCGTCCCGATTTCAACCTTTCTTGTCGTTATCGAGGGAGCTTCCAATAAATGCCGAAAGCAGCAAGTTGCTCTTCCGACTGTTTAACGCGTTCCGCCGCATTCGCCCCAGACCGCACTGCCGTCAGCGCCGCCAGGATTTCGACGGCAGCGAATGCCGGCGCCATGCTTCGGAAGAACGATTGCGAATTCGAGGTGACGATGATCGCTTCCCGCGCGATCCGGGTCAGCGGCGAGACGCTGCTGTCGGTGATCGCCACCACGCCGACGCCCTGCCGGGCCGCCTGGCGCGCCACCTCTATCGTTGTGCGCTCGTAAGGCGACATGCCGACGGCAAGCAGCACGTCGCCGCGTCCCGCATGCTGAAGGGCTTGCAGGCCTTGTCCGGCCATCTCGCCGACCAGCATCACATTGCGGTCGCCGCCAGCCGCAAACGACATGATGTCAACGAAATGGCTCGCGACCGGATAAGCCGAGCGCAAGCCTAGGCCGAAAAGATTGCGCGATCCCGCAACGAGGTTGGCGGCAGCGATGAATTGCATGGCGTTGCCGTACTCGCCAAGACTTGAGATCTGCGCAGCGAGAGAGTCGGCAACGACCCCGGCTGTCGAATATCCCGAATCGCCATCCCGTTCGCCACCCTGCCGGGCCGGTTCTCCGGCTGTCGTCTCGCGCAGCGCGCGCGCATAAAGGCTGCGCATGTCCTCGTAGCCTTCAAGGCCAAGCCAACGTGCCAATCGCATCATCGTGCTGTGCGAAACGCCGGCCTGCTGCGCCTGCTCGCGCATCGACATCAGCGCCACATCCTTGGGGTGATCCAGGACGAAACGCGCCGCCACCCGCAGTTGCGGCGGCATATTCTCAAACCGTTCGACCAACAGCTCCGCCAACGGACCTTTTTCCATTCCCATTACCCCATCAAACCCCGTCGGTCAGGCTACTCCGTGAGCGCCTGAAACGCAACAGTTGGAACAAACAAGCCTCAAATATTCCAAGTGGACTTTCATTTTCGATCATCCTGTCCTAGATTGCTTCGGCAGGTCCTGGACCGCATGCACGAGCCCGGGCTTGCAACTTGAACAGCCCCTCAAGGAGACAATGATGGCTGCCACCCCTCCCATTACGTCCGGTTCTGCAGGGTCACCGGAACAAAACCTGGACAAGATGATCAAACAACAGGAACGCATGTTTAACCTGGAGATCACAAAAGATATCGCGAAATCCCAGCATGACATGCTGATGAGCACCGCCAAGACGCTCGGCGAATCGGCTGAGAAGGCCTGACGCGAGGATGCTCAACCTATGCGCCGCCGACAGCAAGCGGCGGCGCACTTGCATGACTGAAGCCCATTTGTCCGGCTGCATTCGAAATCGTCATCGGCGGGAGATGAGGTGGCATGACCGCTAGCCCTATCGGCAGATATTTGGACGCTGCGCCGGCGCGCCAGCTGCGATCGATTATCACCCAGTCGTCGTCACCCGCACAGCCCATCGCGCTCAGCGTGACGCAGGGTTTTCATGCCGGCGCCGAGCTCCGTCTGATTGAAGCGCTTTATACGATCGGCTCCAGCACCGAGTCAGACATCGTCCTCAGGGATGCGGGCATCGCTCCGATACACGCCAGGCTGCGGCGCAACGGCAACCAGTTTGAAGTCGAAGCCGTCGGCGGCGATGTTGCGCTCGCCACAGGCGAAATCATACGTCAAGGACATGGCAGCCGCTGCAGGTTGCCGTTAGTCATCGGCATCGGCGACGCCCGTATCCGGCTGGTCAGTCCGGGACACCCGTCGAGCCGGTGGTCGATCGGCAACCGCTCCATGCTGGTCGCGGGGGGCGTTCTCTTTGCCGTTTTCGCCGTTTCCGTCGGCGCCAACGGATTCTCGCTCGCCAAGTCCGACATTGGCCCACAGGCATCTTCTCAAGACGATCAGCCGGTCAGAATGGCTTTCGCCGGGGAGCGCGGCCAGGAAGTGCTGGACGATTCATCGCCGGCGCAAATTCAAACTGTCGCTGATGCGGAAAGCCAGCTCAAACAGCGTCTCGATCAGTCCGGCATAAACACCTTGACCGTCCAGCGATCGCCCGGGCGCCTTGTGGTTTCGGGCGTGATCCCGGATGACAAGAGAGGCGTATGGACAGAGACGCAATCCTGGTTCGACCAGACCTTCGGCGGTCATGTTCCCCTCGTATCCAATGTCATGACCGGCAACACACAGCAGGCGCCGCGCCTGACGCTGCAGGCGATCTGGTATGGCGACCGGCCTTATGTCATCGCAGCCGACGGCGCGCGCTATCACGAAGGCGCATTCACCGATGACGGCTGGACCATCAAGCATATCGGCGAGACGGAACTTCTGCTGACCAAGGGCGGCGCCACAGTCGCGCTGAAATATCCGTGAACCGCCGACTAGAAGGGCCGCGCCTCGATTCGGCGAGGGTGGAAACCGCCGGCCGCGACGTGCATCAGGCCGAAGGCGGGCGCGGGCAAACGATCAGCCGGCGACGCATGAATGGCGTCGATAAAACCGCCAAGGGTGCTCAGGGGACGAAATCGGCCGCTGCCGCGGGAGGGTCTGAAACGGCGGAATTCCAAGCTTCTCGACATGCGGCCGGAGAATCGCTGGATGATATACTCACCAATTTCGTCATGCCCATCATTCCGGAGCCGGCCATCCTGCGCCGCTCGGTACCTATTCTACAGCATTTCATAGCGAACCTGGTTCCCGACCTTGAGGGCGGCGAGCAACTCAAGACGCTCGCCAGAACGCTGATCGAGGATGAAATCGAACGTCATCGTGACCTGCTTGGCCGCATGCAGGAAGGAGTCGAAATCTGACCGACCCGCGTGACACCGTCCATCTGCTGCATGTCCTGGGCTATCTCTACGGCTGCCACGGGCAGGCCAAGCGGGGGGCTGCGTACCTGCTTATCGCCGCGCAGCTTTCGCCGGGAAATGCCAGCGTTCTCAGGACGCTGGCGCATCTGCTCATATTGGATGGCGAGGCCGAAAAGGCGCTTGCGACGATTGCCAGGCTGGAAACCTTGGAAGGAATGGACCACCCGGTGCTTGCATTGCTGAAGAGTCGCGCCCTGCTCGTGGCCGGGCGCAAAACCGAGGCGCACAGCGCGTTGCTCAGTTTCCTGTCGCATCGGGCTGCCTGATGACCGCGTCGGAGCGACTTCTGCAATTCCTTGCCAGACTGTCACGCCGCAGCGACCTGGTCATCGCCGTCCTGATGCTCGTCGCCGTAGTGATGATGCTCATCCCATTGCCGACGTTTCTCGTCGACTTTCTCATCACCGCGAACATCGCCATCAGCGTGCTTATCCTGCTGGCGTCGTTTTATGTTTCTCATCCGCTGCAATTCTCATCGCTGCCGTCTGTCATCCTCATAGCCACCTTGTTCCGGCTGGCGATCACGATCACGACCACGCGACTGATCCTGCTGCAGGCCGACGCCGGGGAGATCATTACCGCCTTCGGCACCTTTGTCGTCGGCGGCAGCATCGCGGTCGGCCTAGTTATCTTCCTGATCATCACCGTCGCGCAGTTCATCGTGGTTGCGCGGGGCGCCGAACGCGTCGCCGAGGTAGCCGCGCGCTTCACGCTCGATGCGCTTCCGGGCAAGCAGATGAGCATTGACGCCGAGTTGCGCAACGGCGATATCGATCAGGCTGAGGCACGCCGCCTGCGCCAGCAGCTGGAGCGCGAGAGTCAGCTGTTCGGCGCGATGGACGGCGCCATGAAATTCGTTAAGGGCGACGTCATCGCCGGTATCGTCATCATTCTGGTCAATCTGGTCGGCGGTTTCGCCGTCGGCACGCTGCAGCACGACATGTCGTTGGGAGACGCGGCCGCGACCTATTCGCTGCTCACCGTGGGTGACGGGTTGGTCGCGCAGATACCGGCGCTGCTCGTCGCGATCGCCGCCGGCACGATGGTGACGCGCGTCGGCAGTGCCGACGGAACAGGCGACCTTGGCCGGCAGATCACCAGCCAGCTTCTGCGGGACTCGCGTGCGCTTGCCCTCGCAGCAGTGATCATGGTTGGCCTTGCCATGGTGCCGGGTTTTCCGTCCATCGTATTCCTGGTCCTTGGCGCCTGCTTCGGCGCGGGCGCCTATGCAATCAATCGCCGCAGCGCTCAGGACTCCGAGCCTCAGGACGTCAGCCAGATCGCGGTGCAGGAACAACGCAGTGGTTCCGCTTCGCTATCGGCAATCTCCAGCGGAACGCTGCCTGCTTCCTACCGCATCGTCGTACGCTTCGGGGCTGAACTCGCGGAGACGATTCCCGAGTCCGAATTCGCCGTGTTCGCCGACGGCGTGCGCCGCGAAGTCTTCGGCGATCTCGGTGTCGACGTTCCGGCCATCGGCATGCAGGCCGACGAGATGCTCTCCCCGCGAAGCATCCGCATCGACCTGGAAGGCGCGCCCATACTGGATGCCGAAATTCCCGCCGGCCGTGTTCTCGTCGAAGCCGATGCAACGCATCTGGATCTACTTGAGCTGACTTACGAAAAAGCCGCATCGATCGCCGGTCAGCGCAAATTCGTGTGGGTCGATGACAGCCACATTTCGACGCTGAAAGAGGCCGGTTTCATTTTCTCCACACCCGTCGAAACGGCGGCCAGATGGACCGGAAATGCACTTCGGCTTTATGCAGGACATTTCGTCGGGATTCAGGAGACGCGCAGGCTCCTGTCGGACATGGAGCCGGACTATGCGGATCTTGTCCGGCAGGCGCAGGAGATCGTGCCGCTGCAGAAAATTGCGGAAGTGCTTCGCCGGCTCGTCGGCGAAAACGTGCCGATCCGCAATCTGCGCCTGATCCTTGAAGCGCTGATCGAATGGGGCCAACGAGAACAGGACGTCGTCCTGTTAACGGAGTATGTCCGCACATCCCTGAAGCGCCAGATCAGCTTCCGTTCCGCCGACCGCAACAACATCATCGCGGCCTATGTGCTGCAGCGTTCAGCCGAGGATATCCTGCGGAACGCGGTGCAAAGCACATCGTCAGGCACATTCCTGAACCTCTCGGACGACGATGCGCAGGCCTTGGTGAGCGAAATCGAGCGGGCCCTGTCGCACAACTCCACCGACGCCTCGCCGGTCGTGCTTGCCGCGATGGACGTGCGCCGTCACATGCGCAGCCTGCTCGCGCACAATGCGATCGAGCTTCCGGTCCTGTCCTTCCAGGAACTTGCGCAGGAATTCAACGTCCAGCCGCTGGCGACGATCACCGGCCGTGGCGGAAGAGCCGGCGCGCGCGCCCAGGCGCTGCCGTCGGCTCAGGCGAAAGTCGCGCAGGAGACAGTCTCATGACGAAGGCATGGCGAACGGGGATATCTGGGGAATCAGGAGAGGAACGGGATGACAATCCACGATACCGCAGCAGGCGTTCGATCCGCCGCCGGGCGGACGGATATGCGCTGGCTCGCTATCGCGACGGTTGGTGTTTTGCTGGCTTTGTTGTTCACGATCGGCGGCGCGGCGGCGCAGAATGCTTCGCCCCTGCCGAGCAAGCCAAGCCTCGATCTGCCGGTCGGGCAAGGACGCTTGCTGCGGTTCAATGAGCCGGTCGAATCCGTCCTGGTCGCGGACACCACGATCGCGGACCTCCAGATCGTGTCGCCAAGTTTGGTCTATGTCTTTGGCCTCAAACCCGGCCTGACCAACCTTATTGCGATCACGGCCGACGAGCGGATCGAGGCAACCGCTCAATTCCGCGTCACGCCCGATATCACGCCCGCCGCCGAGGCCAAGCATGCAATGCAACCGAATTCGGCAACAAATCTGCACATTTTCGGAACCCGCATCGCCATCACGGGCGAAGCCCGAGGCGTCGACGAGGCGAAAGATCTGGACAACGTCGCAAGAACGTTCTCGCCGCCGGAACAGCCGCCACTGAACAACATGACCGTGCAGGGCTCGCAGCAGGTCAACATCCGGGTCCGCTTCGCCGAAGTCTCGCGCACGGAGTTGCAGTCGTATGGTGTCGACTGGTCCGTCGGGTACAAGAGCGGTGGCTTCGAATTCAACATGTTCCAGGACAATGGCGTGCCCTCGGGCGGCGATGGGAATTTTGGTCTGAGCCTCAACCAGGCGCACGGCCTCAATTTCGACGTCCTCATCGAGGCCCTGCAACGCAACGGCGTGGTCAAGATACTGGCCGAGCCGAACCTGACTGCCGTTACCGGACAGACGGCGAACTTTCTGGCTGGTGGGGAGATTCCCGTGCCTATCGCGCAGGGATCCGACGTCACAACCATCCAGTACAAACCCTTCGGCGTATCGCTCGGTTTCACCCCGACGCTCATCGGCCGCAATCGCATCGCGCTGCACGTCCAGCCGGAGGTCAGCTCTTTGTCGGATTCCGGCTCCGTAAGCGCCAACGGCTTTGCCATGCCGAGCTTCGTGGTGCGAAGAGCGGACACTACGGTGGAGGTGGCAAGCGGTCAGACCTTTGCGATCGCTGGCCTTTTCCAGCAGCGGACCTCTCGCAACCTGGAAAAATTTCCGGTTCTCGGCGACGTGCCCGTGCTTGGACCCCTTTTTCAATCGCAGCGGTTCCAGCATGAAGAGACCGAATTGGTCATCCTGATCACTCCCTATCTGGTGGCGCCGGTGCGCGACAGCCTCGCCACGCCGCTCGACCGTCCGGCTGCCAAGCGTCTCAGTCGCAAGCACGCCAACGACGCGTCGGCGACCGGTCTGATCATCAAATAGCGGGAAACGACCATGACATTGCGCATCGCTTTCTGCTTCGTTGTTCCCGCGCTGTTTTTGGCAGGCTGCATGAACAGTCCGCAACATCGGCAGGATTATTCACCCGGCTACAGCTATGTCTCGACCGACACCGGCGGCTCCGAGAAAGGCGTCAGCGGCTCGGTCCTTGCTCCCAACGCATGCCTGGCCGAACCGGCTGATGATGACAATCCAGCCGCTAGGACCGATTTGACGATCGTCTCCGGTGTCGGCTCCCACCTGCCGTCCGGCTGCTCCAATGCCTACAATCTTCAGCGCATGGCAGAAAGCCAACGCGACCTTGTCGAAGGCCAGCGCATGGGGGCGGCGCCGGCGTCGCCGACGGCGCGCGCGGCCCGTCGTTACCTCGATGGCGAGGAGGCTCCGATTGGCGGAGCCAATACAGCGCCGGCGACGACGCAAACGACGCAGCCAGTCGAGTGAGCCTATGCCAACTCCGCGCCCGCAGCGCCGCTCCTCGCGTCAAGCTTGACGCGAGATCGGTCTTGGTTCTGCGCTGCCACGCGCTAGAACAGTTCGCAGTTTCACGGAATCGGCGAACTGCTTTATCTCGTTGTTTTAATGCAGTTCCGGACGGAAAACCGCTTCGCGCTTTTTCTGGAATTGCTCTAGCCCAGGATGGAGCCGAGCGCTTTGGCCTTGGCCTGCGTGCTGCCCTTCGACCGGATGGTTCTGGCGCGCGCCAGCAAGGTGGCCACCTCCTTGGTCGTCAGACCGATAGGCGGCGAGGCCTTGACCTGATCGGGCTGGCCAAGAAGTCCATAGACCATCACGACATTGCGCTTCTGGTGCAATTGCGCATTGGGTGCAGCCGCAATCTTCTGCACCAAAGGCAATGCCGCCGCGGAATTGTCTTCAAGGGCCGCCGCCAACGCCATGTTGGTCTGGACGTCGAGGTCGCCGGGCGCAAGTTTCAACGCCTGGGCGAAAGTCGCCTGCGCTTCGGTGATCTGGCCGGCGAATGTCTGCGCCACGCCCAAACGGTTATAGGCGCCACTGGTGTTGACCAGAGGCGCTGCCTGGGTGAGCGCGCGCATGCCGGCGTCGATGTCGCCCGCCTCTATCATAGCCGAGCCAAGGCCGAGCATCGCCTTCCCGTCATTGGGAGCTTTCGCGAGCGCGGCCTGATAGGCCTTGGCCGCGTCAGCCGGGTATCCGGCCCGCATATAGGCATCGCCCGCCTTGACGAACGCGCCCGCCTTGGCGTCCGGCATCGTTGCCGCACGCTGGTAGAGCGCGATCGCGGTATCACTTTCCCCGCGCGCGTCGATATCGTCGGCAAGCTTGATCAGCCGATCCGACTGCGAGGACGGGCCTTGGGCTTTCGCGTTGATCGAGCCGGTTTTGGCCGTCTGGCAAGCGGACAGCGCCAGCGCGATGGCCACAGGCAAGAATACGACATGCAACCGCATATCCACCTCTCCGTATTCAAGCCCGGCGCCACCTTACACAGCCCATAGGCAGACTGGAACCACAACAGTGCGGTAAGATTGCAACATGGCCGAAGAAGCTGAGGAAAAGAAACTACCGGCATCCGACAAGAAGCTGCGCGACGCCCGCCGCAAAGGCCAGGTTCCCCAGAGCCGCGACCTTATCTCGGGCTTCACTTTCTTCGCAGCGCTCGCGTATCTTTATTTTTCTTGGCCGATGCTCTTCAGGCACCTTTCGGAACTCGTGCAGACCGTAACCGTGCCTGGCGGTTCGTTTGGCGATGTCAGCCTGCGCGCTGTCCGGCATTCATTCTCGCTGCTGATGCTTGCCACGCTGCCGCTGGTCGGCATCGTTGTCGTTCTCACTGCGGCCTTCGGCATGCTTGGGACGTTCGGGCCGGTCTTCTCGTTCGAGCCGCTCAAACCGCAGTTCGACCACATAAATCCGGCCAGGGGCCTGCAGAAGATCCTGTCGCTCCGCAACGTCATCGAGTTTGCCAAGGGCCTCATGAAGCTGGTGCTGCTGGCATGCCTGTTCGTCGTGGTCCTGACCACATGGCTGCAGCCGCTTTTCGATGCGCCGGGTTGCGGTCCGTCATGTCTGGAGCCGGTGATCAAGGCAGTCCTGACGCCTCTGGGAATCGCCGCCGGCCTGGCTTTTGTCGTCATCGGCGTGATCGATGTCCCTATTCAACGCTGGCTGTTTCTTCGCGACATGCGCATGACGACAACCGAATACAAGCGCGAGCACAAGGACCTCGAAGGCGATCCCTTGATTCGCCATGAACAGCAGCGGCAGCGGCGCGAAGCGGTGATACGGCCGGCGAAGCTGGGCGTAAAAAATGCGGTCATCGTCTTCATATCCGGTGACCGGGCCGTAGCGTTGCGTTACATCAGGGGCGAAACGCCGGTGCCGACGGTCGTCGGCAAAGGTCAGGGCCGCGCTGCCAACGAGATGGCTGCTCAAGCGCGGCAGGCCGCTATTCCGGTGGTCGAGGACAGCGCCCTCGCCGAAGTGCTCTTCGAGAACACGAACATGGGATCCTATATCGGCCAGCAGATGTTTTCGCCGGTCGTTCGCCATCTCGTCCGGCTCGGCCTCACGTGAGGCCGAGATCGCTTGCAAACGCACTGTCGACTCAGTCTTGAGCTGTCGCTTGAGGTCTATCTGGCGGAAGCCGGGGCCTCGACCAGGCTGCCCATGGACTTGCTCGGTCACGACGACATCGATCATGCCGAACTCTATTCGCGCGAGGCATCGCAGGTTCGACTGGCGGTCCAGGGGATGGACCGAGTCGTGCGTCTGGTTACGCGCAGCCTCGTGGCGAACCGCCCCATAAAGCATTGATAAATAACGACAATGGTAGGCGCTGAGGGTGTGAGACTGCCAAAGAAAATCAATGGCTTACAGGATGGTTAGCCAACCCATATCCTTCGTATAATCTCGTATGGTCGGGCGAACCTAAGGATCAGGAAGAGGAGTAGTTTTCAATGCGGTCGGTGGCTCTTTCCTATCCTCCAAAAGGGCTATGAATACATGTTGACCAAGGGCGTTAGCGCGACCGCTTTGGGGCCGAAAGAGGAACGTCGGCTTGAGGGATGATCTGGCTAAATAGCCGACAGCCTTCACCTCAATAGCGCTCCGAACTCGTCATCGGCAAAACATCGGAAAATCTTCAGAAACCGTTCGGGATTTCGCGCCGCCGAAATCGCAAAACGTTCTGGCCGGCGCATGAGAGAGCCGAAACACCGTTTTCTCCCGCAGCCGGCACGATTTTCAGCCTGCCGCGTCCTCCCAAGCGCGGCCGCACCCTTGCGCATGGAGACAACATGATTGCCGCACTCTTTGATAACAAGCCGCTCAGGCGCCGCCTCGTCGCCGGCTCGATCGCCGCCCTGGCCTGCGGCGCCGCCATAGTCTGGCATGGTGCGAGAAGCGAGGCATCGAACGCGGCGCCGGCGACTCCCGAGACGAAGCTCGTCAAGGCTGTCGCGGTCTCGCCGACCAGCAACGCCGAGATTCGCGTCGCGATCGGTGAGATCAAGCCGCGGCTGGAGAGCGATCTCGGCTTTCGCGTTTCCGGCAAGCTCATCCAGCGCATCGGCGAGATCGGCGCGATGGTGAAGAAGGGCGAGGTCCTGGCCCGCATCGACGACCAGGATTATCGCAACCAGCTTGCCAGCGCCGACGCCGACGTTGCAGCGGCCGAGGCGGTGCTGGTCGAAGCCAGGGCTGCCGAGGCACGCATCGGCGCCCTGCTCGCCAGGGGGTTCACCACCCGCGCCAACCACGATGCGACGCTGAAGAATTTGCGCTCGGCCGAAGCGAAGCTGAAATCGGCGAACATCGCCTTCGCCATGGCCAAGGACCAACTCGGTTACACCGAGCTTCGGGCTGAGTTCGACGGCATAGTTACCGCCACCGGCGCCGAAGCCGGCCAGTCCGTCAATGTCGGCCAAATGGTGGCGCGCGTCGCCGACCCGAAGAGCCGCGACGCGGTGTTCTCGATCGCGGAAGCCGCCTTTGCCAACACGCCCGATACGCGGCATCCGCCGAGGGTGACGGTCTCTCTGCTCAGCAACCCGGCGGTCACCGCGATCGGCCCGGTGCGCGAAATCGCGCCGATGGCCGATGCCGCCACCCGCACTTTCCAGGTCAAGGTCTCGCTCGAGAATGCGCCGGACGAGATGCGCTTCGGCGCAAGTGTCGCCGGCCGGGCCGAGATCGCCAGCGCGCCGGTGGTGTTGCTGCCGGGCAGGGCGCTGTTCGATAAGGACGGCCAGCCGGCCGTCTGGGTCGTCAGCGCCGCGTCGGCCGTCGAGCTCAAACCCGTCACCGTTGCCCGCTACGAGACCGACCGCGTCGTCGTCAGCGACGGGCTCGCCAGGGGCGACCGGGTCGTCACCGCCGGCGTAAACCGGCTGCGGGAACACGAAAAAGTCCGTATCGTTGAGGGAGAAGAAAAATGACCATTGCTAACACCAAGGTCCTCATCGCCGGCGCCGGCCCGACCGGGCTGACGCTCGCGCTCTGGCTGACCAAGCTCGGCGTCCCGGTGCGCATTTTCGACAAGGCCGCCGCTCCCGGCGAAACCTCCAGGGCGCTGGCCGTCCAGGCGCGCACGTTGGAGTTCCACCGCCAGATCGGCATCGTCGATGACGTGCTTGCCGCGGGCGTGAAGATCGAGCAGCTCACCGTGCACACGCCGGCTGGAGTCGCAGCGCGGTTGCCGCTGTCGGATTTCGGCCGCGGCATCAGCCCCTATTCCTTCGCCTTCGCGCTACCCCAGGACATCCACGAACGCGTGCTGATCACGCATCTGGAACGCGCCGGCGTCGAGGTCGAGCGCGGCATCGAGCTAGTCGCTTTCCAGGACAAGGGCCACGCCGTCATTGCGACACTGAGCAAACAGGGCAAGACCGAAACCGTCGTCGCCGATTACCTCGCCGGTTGCGACGGTGCCCACAGCACGGTGCGACACGAGCTGAACATCGGCTTTCCCGGCGGCGCCTATGAGCAATCCTTCTATGTCGCCGACGTGAAAGGCCGGGGCGAGATCACCCGCAATGGCATGGACACGACGATCAGCATCTATGGTTTCGCCATCGTCATGCCGGTGAGGCAGTCGGGCTCGATCCGGCTGATCGGCATCGTGCCGAAGGCGCATGAGGCGGACGAGACCATCAGCTTCGAGGCGATCCGCGCCGATGTCGAGCGCGACACCGGCGTCACCGTGGACGAGGTCAATTGGTTCTCGACCTACCGCGTCCACCACCGTGTCGCCGAGAATTTTCGCGTCGGCCGCGTCTTCCTCTGCGGCGATGCCGGTCACATCCACAGCCCGGCCGGCGGCCAGGGCATGAACACCGGCATGGGCGACGCGGTGAACCTCGCCTGGAAGCTGGCCGCCGTCGTGCAAGGCCGGGCCGATGCCCGCTTGCTCGACAGCTACGAGCCGGAGCGTATCGCCTTTGCTCACAAGTTGATCGAGAGCACGGATACGGCTTTTCGTTTCATCACCAGCCGCTCACTGCTCATCGGCCTGTTCCGGCGCTATGCGATGCCGAAGATCCTGAACATCGCACTGCACACCTCGATCGGCTCGCGCGCCTTCTTCGGGCTCATCTCGCAGGCGGCGATCCAGTACCGGGCCAGCCCGATCAGTTCGGGCACGGCCGGCAAGGTGAGCGGGGGCGACCGCCTGCCCTATGTGCCGACACTAGGCAGCGACAATTTCGAGCCGCTGCGCTCGCTCGACTGGCAGGTGCATGTCTATGGCGAGGTGAACGCCGAGTTCCGGGCGATGTTGGCGTCGACCGGCATTCCGGTTCATGCCTTCGGCTGGTCGGAGAGCGCGGGGAAAGCCGGCCTGGAGCGCGACGCCGCCTATCTGGTGAGACCGGACGGCCATGTCGCGCTGGCCTCGCCTGTACAGGAGGCGGCCGGCTTCCAGCGCTATCTCGCCGGTCTCGCCATCAGGCCGAGGACGGCGGAGCGCGCGCCGTACCGCGTGCCCGGCACCATGCACAGCCTGGCCTGACCAACGACAGCGCCCGCCAAATAGCGGGCGCTGAGTTGAACCCAACCGTCATTTGTTTTGGCCAGCCGGCGGAAGCCGGCGGAACGCGCCTTCGCGCGCGCTGAGAGGGATTTGTCATGACCAGCTTCAATCTTTCCGAATGGGCGCTGCGCCACCGCAGCTTCATCGTCTACCTGATGATCGCGGCCGCCCTTGCCGGCCTCTATGCCTATCGCGGCCTCGGCCGCGAGGAGGACCCGCCCTTCACCATCAAGACTATGGTGGTGAAGACGCTGTGGCCGGGCGCCAGCACCAGCGAGACGGTCGAGCAGATCACCGACCGCATCGAGAAGAAGCTCGAGGAGCTGCCCGACCTCGACTACGTCAAGAGCTACACCAAGCCCGGCGAATCCGTGGTCTTCGTCAACCTGAAGGACACGGTTGCCGACGATCAGGTGCAGCCGCTCTGGTACCAGGTGCGCAAGAAGCTCAACGACATCAAGCCGACACTGCCATCCGGCGTGCAGGGTCCGTTCTTCAACGACGAGTTCGGCGACACCTATTCGCTGATCTACGCGCTCACCTCCGACAGCCTCAGCCATCGCGAACTGAAGGATATGGCCAGCAGCCTGCGCGCCGGCCTGCTCACCGTGAAGGACGTCGCCAAGGTCGACCTGATCGGCCAGCAGGACGAGAAAATCTATCTCGAATTCTCCACGCAGAAGGTCGCGGCCCTCGGCCTCGATGTCGGCATGCTGACGCAGGCGCTGCAGGCGCAGAACGCGCTGACGCCAAGCGGCACCGTCGACGCAGGCCCGGAGCGCATAGCCATTCGCGTTTCGGGTTCCTTCACCTCGGAAGAGAGCCTGAAGGCGATCAACTTCTACGCCAACGGCCATTACTTCCGCCTGGGCGACGTCGCTGACGTCAAGCGCGCCTATTCCGACCCGCCGCAGCCGATGTTCCGCTTCAACGGCAAGCCTGCCGTCGGCATCGCGGTGTCGATGACGGCGGGCGGCGACGCGCTGGCGCTGGGCGAGAACGTCAAGGAGAAGAAGCATGAGATGGAAGCCGAGCTGCCGCTCGGCGTCGAGCTCGGTCTGGTCGCGGACCAGTCGCATGTCGTCGAAGAATCCGTCGGCGAGTTCACCAAGAGCCTCGGCGAAGCGATCGCCATCGTGCTTGCCGTCTCACTCCTGGCCCTCGGCTGGCGTCCCGGCGTCGTCGTGGCGGTCGCCATCCCGCTGGTTCTGGCGATCACCTTCGTCACCATGGAGTATTTCGGCATCTCCTTGCAGCGCATCTCGCTCGGCGCGCTGATCATCGCGCTCGGCCTCCTGGTCGACGACGCCATGATCGCGGTCGAGATGATGATTGCTCGCATGGAGGAAGGCTACGACAAGATCTCGGCCGCCACCTATGCCTATACGTCGACCGCCTTCCCGATGCTGACCGGCACGGTGGTGACGATCGCCGGCTTCGTGCCGGTCGGCTTCGCCAAGAGCGGCGCCGGCGAATACTGCTTCTCGCTGTTCGCGGTGGTCGCCATCGCGCTCGTCGTCTCCTGGGTGGTGGCGGTGCTGTTCACCCCGCTCACCGGCGTCTTCCTTTTGCCCGACCGCATCAAGGGCCATGGCGGCAGCCATCAGCCGTCGCGCATCGCCCGCGGCTTTCAGGCGATGCTTGAAATGGCGATGCGGGCAAAATGGCTTGTGCTGTCGGCGACCGCCGGGCTGTTCGCGCTTTCGGTCGTGGCGATGGGCTTCGTCGGCCAGGAGTTCTTCCCGAAGTCCGACCGGCCTGAGGTCATGCTCGACCTCACGTTGCCGCGCACCGCTTCGATCAAGGCGACGGATGCCGTGGTGGAGCGCGTCGAGAAGCTGCTCGCTTCCGATCCCGACATCGACCATTGGAGCTTCTATGTCGGCCAGGGCGCGGTGCGCTTCTACTTGCCGCTCGACGCACAGCTCGCCAACGACTTCTTCGCCCAGGCGGTGGTGGTCACCAAGGGCCACGCCGTGCGCCAAGCGGTCATCGACCGCCTGGAGAAGGAGCTTTCGACCGGCTTCGACGATGTCATGGCCCGCGTCACGCCGCTGGAGCTTGGCCCGCCGGTCGGCTGGCCGCTGAAGTTCCGCGTCTCGGGTCCGGACCCGGACAAGACGCGGAGCCTCGCGCAGCAGTTCGCGCAAGTGCTCGGCAGCGACGCAGCGGTACGCAACATCAACTACGACTGGAACGAGCCGGCCAAGGTCATCAAGGTCGAGGTCGACCAGGACCGGGCGCGTGCGCTGGGCATCTCCTCGCAGCAGCTTTCGGAGACGATCAACGCAGTGCTGTCGGGCTCGACGATCACGCAGATGCGCGACGACACCTACCTTGTCGACATCGTCGCCCGCGCCGTGGATTCGGAACGCGCCAGCATCGACACGCTGCGCGGCCTGACGATCAGCGCTTCGGGTGGACGGCGTGTGCCCCTCGAACAGGTGGCGAAGCTCAGCTACCAGACCGAGCCGCCGCTGATCTGGCGCCGCGGCCGGCTGCCGACCGTGACCGTCCAGGCCGACGTCGCGCCCGGCGAGAACGCCACCGTCGTCTCGAAGCGGCTGGAGAAGGCGATCGCCACCTTCAAGGCGGAGTTGCCGGCGCGCTACAGCGTCGAACAGGGCGGCGTGATCGAGGACAGCGCCAAGGCGCAGGCCAGCATCTTCGTGGTCTTCCCGCTGATGCTGTTCATCATGGCGACGGTGCTGATGATCCAGCTGATGAGCTTCCAGCGCCTGGTGCTGGTGCTGCTCACCGCTCCGCTAGCCATCATCGGCGTCGCCGGCGCGCTGCTCATCTCCGGCGCACCGATGGGCTTCGTCGCGATCCTCGGCGTGATGTCGCTGATCGGCATGGTGATCCGCAACTCGGTCATCCTGATCGCGCAGATCGACCAGCACATTGCCTCCGGCGAAGAGCCTTGGGCCGCGGTGATCAGCGCCACCACGCATCGGCTGCGGCCCATCCTGCTTACGGCGGCGGCAGCCATCCTCGGCATGATCCCGATCGCACCGACGGTGTTCTGGGGACCGATGGCTTACGCCGTGATGGGCGGGCTGATGGTGGCCACCGTGCTGACGCTGGTCTTCCTGCCGACGCTCTACGTCACCTGGTTCGGCATCAAGGCGCCGGCTGAGACCATCGCTGCGGCCGACCAGGCGACAGTCGCTGCCGAACCGGAGGCAATAGCGGCCTGAGCCTACTACCCAACCCGAGTTGTCACGGCGGCAGCACCGCCGTGGCAACCCCCAACCTGAAAGGAAACGGCTATGCCCCCCTTCTACGGAAATCTGCTTGTTCGCTTCAACGCCGGCTTCCTGATGCTGGCCTCGGCGGGCGGGCTCTTCACCGATATCGCCGGCTCCTTCTTCGGGCGCGGCCCGGAAGCGATCCTGCTCGGCGATGCGCCCGGCACCGGCATCGGCTTCATCGAGGCGCACGGGCTTGCGCTGATCGTTGGCGTGGCGCTCTGGCGCATCGCCTACTCCCGCAACTGGCACGCCGTGCTGGCTGCCGTGCATGTACTGCTCGGAACGGCAAATCTGCTGTTCTGGCAGTTCTTCATCGCCGCCGACGTGCTCGTCGTCGGCTACGTCACAACCGCGGCGCACTTTCTGTTCGTGGTTGCTCACCTGGCGGCACTGGCGGGTTCGGCCCGGCTTTCCGCTGCATCCTCCCACTAGACTTCAACCCAACATCTGGAGAAACGGAAGTGTCCATGAAATCCTTGGAGAAATACCGCTCCGCGGCAGCCCTGCTTGCCTTGGCACTCACCACCGTCGAGATCGTCAGCAGCGCCGTGCCGGCGCTGTCGCTGGTCAGCGCCGCTGAGGCCCGCATCGGCGCGCCTTGGACGCCGCGCAGCGCCGCCGGCGTCGCCCGCCGCACGACCACCTGGCGCGTGCTGCGGCACACCACCGCCTGGGTCGCCACGCTGCCTGCCGGCTGCGTCCGCAAGAAGGTCAACGGCTTCGACGTCTGGCGCTGCGGCGGCACCTACTATCGTGCCTATCAGGGCCGCTACATCGTGGTCGTGGCCGATTGATCGGCCCCGGATATAGTCTCGCCGAGGGCAAGCCTGACGCCTTCGGCGAGATGCTCGGCATCGGCCCGGTTCTCGAACGGCACGCCGCGCAACGCATAATCGAGCGGCGAGAACGGATCGCCCTCCTCGATGAGGGCGATCTGCCGCTTCGCCTTCTCCATCTCGCCCATCTGGGCATAGCAGGCCGCCAGCCGCGTGCGGATCCACGGGGCCGGCCGCGTCGCCAATTCCAGCGCGTCGGCCGCCTGCCGGTATTCCCCCATCATATAGAGCGCCAGCGCGCGGTCGAACTGGTACCAGTGCGGGTGCAAGGGATCGATGCGGATGCCGCGCGCCAGCCAGGTCAGCGCCTCCAGCGGCCGCCCGCGCATGGTGAGCAGCATGCCCATCTGCTCGATGCTATCGGCATCGTAAGGATTCAGCTGCAGCGCGATGCGCATGTGATGCTCGGCTGCCTCGTGGTCGCGCATATAGAGGCGGATCAGCGACTGCACGCGATGTCCCGTCGGCTGGTCCGGCGACAGCGCCAGGCCCTTGTCGGCAAGGTCGCGCGCACTTTCCAGAACCGCGTCGCTCGCGCGCCCGAATTCCCCGTCCAAGGACCGCACGAGAGCGAGATAGGTATAGGCCAGCCCGTAGTTCGGATCCTTCGCGATCGCCGCCTCGAACAGGGCTTCGGCGCCTCGCTGGTCGGTCTGGGCGGGATCGCGCAGCATGGCAAAGCCGCGCAGCAGAAGCTCATAGGCGGCAAGGCTGGTGACCGGCTTGCGTGATGCCTGCTCCAGCCCGGCATTGGCGACGCGCGTGACCAGCCGGCTGACGATCTGCTCGACGATCTCGCGCTCTATCGCGAACAGCCCTTCCCCCTGCGACTGAAAACGGTCGCCCCAGAGCTGGCTGGCGGTGGCGATGTCGACCAGGCTGACGGCGACCACGACATGCTCGCCCTGGCGGCGCAGCGAGCCTTCGACGAGATAGTCGGCGCCGATGCGGGCGCGGATCTGCGGCCACTCGGCGCGGCCGAACGATGTGAAGGAGAAGCTGGAATTGCGTGCCAGCACCGTGACCGTGCCGAAGCGCGCGACGCCGTTGATCAGGTCCTCGGCGAAGCCGTCGACCATCGCCTCGTCGGCCGGGTCGCCGCTCTCATTGCGGAAGCGCACCACGGCTACGATCGGCTGGGTGCTGATCTCGGGCGCCGCCTCGGCCTCCGCGGCCAGCATATAACCGCGCTTGGAGACGGTGCGGACCATGTCGTCGCCCAGAACCTTGCGGATTTCGCGCACCGACTGGGTCAGCGAATCCTCCGTGACGTAGACGCCCGGCCAGACGACGTCCATCAGTTCTGATTTGGGCACGACACGGCCCATGTTGCGCGCGAGATGGGAAAGCAACGCATAGGCTTTCGGTCGCAGGAACAGCGGCTCGCCGACGCCGCGCAGCGTACCCATGGCAAGGTCGAGCGTGAACCCGCCAAACCGAAAGACCTGATCGGCCGTCGCCGTCGTCATCGGGCCACCCTTTGCTGCACGCGGTAGTCACTGCCCATCGATTTCCACCCGATGCAGGTGCGCATTGGCATTATCGCCCAGTCCGCAATTCCAATCAAATTGGGTGCCGGCGCTCATCGACCGGAAGCCTGCAGCCACAAGACTTCAGCCCCAAACGCGACAATGAAGCTATAAACGTCCGGTTTTGGGGGGCGACTGGCTACTTCGAATGGCTGAAACTGAGGCGCAAAGCGGACACGCCTTTACGCACCCGTTCTACGCCATAGTGCTCCCGCCATTCGAAAGCACTTTACTTGATCCGGGATGTGGGCGCAGATCGCGTCTGCCGGATCAGAGATGGAGATCGTTAGCCGAACTAGGAGCCAGATATGGACAGGAAGGCAACGCGCTCGGCAGCGAAAATCGCTGCCGAAATTACGCTATTGTCGCCGTTCCTCTACTCCCACTCGATTATTCGGGGCCAAGCTAACCATCTGATTTTCCGTATGAAAATATTTTTCAGCGCAATTAGTACCGTCTTCGAGCCCGTCAGAAAACGACGCTACCGATTTTGCTCAGGAATTGGTCCGAACCACCAATCGCGGTCTATCGCCAACTATCGACATTAGAACTGTGTTTTCCCTGTCGATGAATGACGCACGAGAGCCGGATAAAGTACCGTCAGCGTCCATCTTAGTCGGCTCTACGACGGAGAGAAATCTCCGTCGAACACGACGCCGCATCCAAGCTTCCCTTCAAAAAGCTTGCTAATTGGCTCGCCGAAGCAACCCACCGCAACCCGTCGGGCTGTCCCAAGCTGATCGCAGCGAAACCCGCGCGTCAGGCCGGGAAATCGACACCCGACAACTCTCCGCATCTCCGCAGAAGGCGATCTTGAAGAGCGACGTCGGAGGCCTCGGGGTTCGCGACGCGGTGGCGCTGATGATAGAAATATTCACCGGTGGCGCGCGCAGCGGCATCGTCGCTGACGGCGAGCCACGCTTGCGTTCGATGCGCCTTGTCCATGTCGTCCGGCGCGCCCGGCCCACCCATTCGGGTCGGCACCCAGCCCGGTTCGAGCGCATTCGACACCACGTCCGGCCACCGGCGAGCGACCGCGAAGGCGAGTAGGACGTCGAGCAACTTACTCTCCGCATAGGCCGTGGACCCATCCCAACGACGCTGCGTCCAAAGCATATCGTCCAGATTGGCGCTGGCATGGTGGTGCATGCCGGAACTCAGATAGACGAGACGGGATGGACGCTCCATCAGCGCAGTCAGGAGATAGGGCGCCATTACGTTGATCGCGAAGACGTGCGGCAGGCCATCCTCCGTCTCGACCCGTCGCGGCTCCCGGTAGCCGATCCCGACATTGTGGATCACGGCGTCGAACCGGCCCAGCCTGTTGGCGCTCTCAGCGAGCGCGCGCGTGCCCGCGATTGTCGCGACGTCGCCCTGGAGGACCGCTTCCGCACCGGGGAGCCCTCTGAGAGCGACATCGGCGCGTTGCGCATTGCGCGCGTGAAGGACCACCTGATGGCCTTGCTCCACAAGGAGCTGACCCGCCATCAGGCCGAGGCCCTCTGAAGATCCGGTGATGAAGACTCTTGCCATCTTACTTCTCCTTTCCGTCAGCGCCGCTCGACGAGCGCGCGGACCACATCGTCGAGCGAGGTCATCCCGGTGCGCTGCTCTGCGGAGCCGCCCTCGAACACGATCCAGTCGTTGTTGAACCCGTCGAGCATCGCCATCCGCCCTTCGGAATGCTTCATCCCCTCGTTCCGGAATCGCGCTTCCCAGGTGTCGCGCGGGACAGCATCGATGGCGACGTCCGTGCCGAGGGCTCGGCTGAAGGCGTCCGCAATATCCTGCGCGCTGACCTTGCCGGGACCGCGCAGCTCGACGGTCCGAGCGCCCTGCCATGTCTGGCCCAGCAGGTCCGCCGCCACGGCGCCGATGTCGCGCACCGCAACCATGTCGATGCCGTGATCCAAGGGCTGAAGGAAGCTATGGATGCGCCCCTTACGAGCGTCCGGCACGTCCCAAGCCGCATTTTCGAGAAACCAGGCCGGTCGCAGGAAGGCCACCGGAACCGGGACGCCGCGCAAGGCCTGTTCGACGATCCCGCCATCGTTGAGCAGGTTGAAACGCTCGATCTGCGCGCCGACGGTCGACAGAAAGACCGCTCGACCCGGCCGGCTTCTCTCCAGCGCCTCCGCAAAGGCCGCAGCGACCCGGCTTGTGTCCGGAAAGCCCGGCTCGCGATCGTAGTTCGGCGGATTCATGAGGAACACGCCCTTGGCGCCCTCCAGGGCGGCTCCGAGCGCGGCGGCGTCCGACGCGTTGGGCACGATCGCGATATTGCACCCGCGCTCCGCCCAGGCTGCTCCGCGCTGAGCGTCACGAACGACCGCTCGAACCGGCTGGCCGGTGGCGAGCAATTGCTCTGCCACCGCACCGCCGACCTGGCCTGTAATTCCAGTCACTACAAACATCGTCTTGTCTCCCGTCTCAGGCCGCGGGGTGCAGCAGATCGGACAGACCGACCCGATGCAGCATCTCGGCGCGGATACGGTCGATGACCGCGAAGCTCACATCGGCCCCATCCTGGGTCGGGTCATAGGTGACCCGGAACGGGCGCTTGCCGAACGGCGTGTCGACGATGTCGACGATCGCATCGGCCACGCCTTGCACGTCGGCGTTGTCGGGCACGATATTGGCGAAGGCCTTCTGCACCCGCTCGCCGAACCCCTTGTAGGGGCCGTCATTCTCGTACTCGGCGAGACGGTCCTTGTCGGCGGGGCTGCCGGCGTTGGCGAAATGATTGGTGCCTTTGGTGAAGGCGCCCGGCACGATGATCGAAGTCTCGATGCCGAAGCGGGCCAGCTCGCGGGCATACTGGACGGCGAGCGTGTCCATGGCCGCCTTCGCCGCAAAATAGGGCGAGAGGTAAGGCGGCGTGCCGCCGGCGACGCTCGAGCTCGACACCCAAACCAGGAGGCCGCTCCTGGCCTTGCGCATGTGCGGCAGGACCGCGCGGTTGACGCGCTGAGTGCCGAGCACATTGACGTCGTATTGCTGGGCGAACTGATCGGGCGTGAAGCTCTCGGCCGGGCCGTACATCATGTGGCCGGCGTTGTGGACCAGCACGTCGATCCGGCCGCTTTCGGCGATGATCTTCGCGACGGCGGCGTTGGCCGAGTCCTCCGACTGCACGTCGAGCTCGATCGGGCGAATGTCGGTGTGCGGCATGGCGACCATGTCGGCGGCATTCTTAGCGTTCTTGCCGGCAACATCGCGCATCGAGGCGTAGACGGTATACCCGGCACGGGCGAGCGACTCGGCGGTCAGCCGGCCGAAGCCGCTCGACGCGCCGGTGATGAGAACGATCTTCTTGGTCATGACGAATTCCTTTCCTTGTCGGGGTTGAGTTGAGCGCGGGATCAGATGATTCCGCCGTTGGCGCGCAGCACCTGGCCGTTGATCCAGCCGCCGTCCGGGCCGGCGAGGAACGCGACCGCCGCGGCGATGTCTTCCGGCTGCCCCAGCCGCTCCAGCGGCGCGAGCTTGGTGAGCTGATCGATGACGGCCTGCGGCTTGCCGTCGAGGAACAGCGCCGTGGCCGTCGGCCCCGGGGCGATGGCGTTGACCGTGATGTTGCGGCCGCGCAGCTCCTTCGAGAGCACATGCGTCATGGCCTCGACGCCCGCCTTCGTCGCGGCATAGGCCGCATAGGTCGGCTGGTGGAGACCCACGACGCTGGACGACAGGTTGACGATCCGGCCGCCCTCGCGAAGGCGCTTTGCGGCCTCGCGCAGGGTGTTGAAGGTCCCCTTCAGATTGATCGCGACCTGCCGATCGAAGAGCGCGTCGTCACTGTCGGCGACCGTCGCCAGCTTCATGATGCCGGCGTTGTTCACCAGCACGTCGATGCCGCCGAATGCCGCCTGGGCCGCGTCGAACATGCGGGCGACCGCGGTCGGATCGCTGACATCGGCCTGCGCCGAGATCGCATGTCCGCCCTTGGCCTCGATGGCCTCGATCAGGGCGTCGGCCTCTCCGGCGCTGCCGGCATAGTTGATCACGACGGTGAAGCCATCCTTGGCGAGGCGCGTCGCGATCGCCGCACCGATCCCGCGCGAAGCGCCGGTGACGATCGCGACTTTGGTGTTGTCCGTATTCATTTCAGTTCTCCGTTTGGACGCTCGTCGTTGAGCGATGAGTGCTATTTGCCATTCCGAGAGAACGAGATAATCTACCTCAAAACAGCAACACTGTTCTGACAGAACAAACAATGGACCGCCTGGGCGCAATGCGCTTGTTCACGCGCGTGGTTGAACGCCGCAGCTTCACGGATGCCGCGCACGACCTCAGCATCCCGCGGTCGACCGCCACCCAGGTGATCCGTCAGCTTGAGGAACGCCTAGGTGTCCGGCTCCTGCAGCGCACGACCAGGACCGTGCGACCAACGCTGGACGGCGAAGCCTATTATCGGCGTTGCCTCGCCATCCTCGACGACATCGAGGACGCCGAGGGCGCGTTCAGGGGCGCAGTTCCCAGGGGCATGCTTCGTGTCGAGGTACAGGGCACCCTTGCCCGCCACTTCGTCATGCCTGGCATCCCGGACTTCATGGCCCGCTATCCCGGCATCGAGATCGCGATGAGCGAAAGCGACCGCTGGGTCGATGTCGTGCGCGAGGGCGTCGATTGCGTGCTGCGATACGGCGCGTCGCCCGACAGCGACCTGGTCACACGAACGATCGCGCAACTGCCGCGCATCACTTGCGCTTCGCCGGCCTATCTGGACCGTTTCGGGCGGCCTGGCTCACTCGATGAACTGGCCGGCCACCAGATGGTCGGCCTGCGATCCATCACCACCGGCACGCTGGCCCCGTTCGAGTTCGAGCGCCGGGACGGTACGACCGCAATCGAACTTCCCGCCCCCCTAACCGTCACCGGCACAGAGAGCTTCCTCGATGGCGTCCTGCTTGGGCTCGGCTTGGCCCAAATGCCCCTCTTCCACGTTGAGCCATACCTTGAATCCGGGCGGCTGGAGCGCGTACTGCACGACTACCCCCTCTCCAGCGGGCAGGTCTCTGTCCTCTACCCCCGCAGTCGGCAGCTCTCCCCGCGCGTCCGCCTGTTCATCGATTGGGTTGTCGGTCGGTTCGTCTAACTTGCTATTCGCTGACTCTCAGACAGACCTGCGGCGCCCATGTGGGGCGCCGCACACTCGCGGTGCTCAGCTGCGGTCTGTGGAGACGGCGACGTGTTTTTGAGCCTCCAGTTTGGCGAGGAAAGCGAATTGCCCACATCTGTTTCTGGGTGAGCGGCCGTTTGGTTCCCACCGTCTTTCCGGCATTCCAAGCTGCGCGCTCGCGACTAGCATCATCAAATTGAGAATGGCCCATGTGAGTTCTCCTCGGCCTTGATTGGCCGAGAAAGAAACGTCGCAGGACACTACCGCTCAGGGGCCGGCACTTGGCGGGCTGCTTTCGGACGGATTCGTCAGAAAGCAGCCGTTCCGGCTAGATCCGATTGTATTCGAGCTGCTGGTGACCTTGTGGTCTCGCCGGTCAGTCGCCTGCGACGGGCACTCTCTTCCTCGGATGAAGAGGGGTCGGCTGCGATCAATGCATGGGGACGAGGAAGTACCTCGGTCTACTCCTGCCTGTCGAAGGCAAGTACGCGAAGCGGGCTAGGCCCCAGCCAATGACCTCAACTGAGATTACCCGAGCGCTAGCAGAGAACGCCGCCGATGATCCGCATGATGGTAGCGTCTCGCGATCTTTGTCCTTGCGGGCCCTGCGACAGAAGATCGTGGCCGAAGGCGATGCCGCCGACAGATGCCAGCAAGACGTCGATCCCCTTTCATATGCTCGGCTGCGGCGCTGCCCCTGCCGGCCTTTCGCCGAAAGACGACATCGCCTTGTTCTTCAACTCGCGGAACTGGCGCGACGCTTCGGAGAGCCTGTGGTCCCATTCCGGGTTCGGCACTTGGCCCTCGATCGTCTTCAAATAGACCTGCATCAGCGAGGCGATGGCGAAGGGCTCCACAAAAGCCGCCTTGAGCGCCCAGGCGAGGACGATGGCCAGCACAAAGCTCCAGCCGCTGAACTGGCCCGGCATGAGATAGACGACCGCACCCGCGGGCGCCAGCATGAGCAGGAAGATGACGAAGGTGACGCCCCACAGGATCAGCGCCAGCCACACCGCGTTTTTCAACATCTTCGTGCCGTTCTGGGCGTAGAGCACAACGCCTTGGCGGGCGGTCTCGAAGGGCGAGGACGAGTCGATGCGGATGTTGTAGCCAAGGATGATTTCGTCGACATAGGTCAGCGAGATGCGGATTACTGTATTGGCGAAGCGCACCAGCCCGTCCAACCCCGGCAGGAAGGCGGCGATGCCGCCGAGCAGACCTGTGACGGCGCGGATCGCCCCCTTCACCAACTGGTCGACGACGAAAAGGAAGTTGGCCTCGGGGAAGCGCTGCCGGACGACCGCTTTCGCATAGGCGATCTGTCCCTGGCCGCCCGGCACGTCGCGGCCGTCCATCAGGTGCACCATGACAGCGATGTGGCCAGCCTTCAGCACATAGAGGATGTATTCGCGGATCCAGTAGATCGCGATGGAAACCAGCGCGAAACCGATGATGCCGCCATAGAAGGCCGTTCCTTCTGGCCCGCCGTCGGCGAAGATGTGGCCGACGCCCCAGCCGATGCCAGCGCCTGTGCCCGCCGCAGAGATGTAGGCGAGCGTCATGGCGAAATAGACGACCATGCGGAAAAGGATGAACGGCCATGTCCTGAGCATGATCGCCACGGATTTGCTGACCGAGAAATCCCACATCACCCTACCCTTTCCCAAAGAGACAAAGCAGCAAGATCGCTAGCGGCTTGCAGCACCGGGCGCTGAATGGCCCCTCCGAAGCACCCGCTTCCGCGGGCGGCGACGACAGCGATACCAAGCAGCACAGGCAGAAGCGGCGGAGCGATTTTCGAGAGTGACATTGGAATTCTCCGTTCGACCAAGGGGTTGCCGAGACCGCGGCGGCCAGTTGCTTGCCGAGCGTCCGACAGCCTTAGAAGCCTGGAGGGATACCTCCTTGGGCTCTCTCGGGGGCGCAGGTGACGTGGCCCTCTGGAAATAGCTTCTGCAATGAAGACCGAATCGATGCCTCCGCCTCAGGTGGAGTGCTGTCGCTGGAACAAACGTAGGGGGCCTCCTTCGCCTGGCTTGCAGCAAACGTTTTGAAGCGCGGCGGGCGCAGGGACTGCGCCACCTTGGTCAGCCTGAGCGGGAAATCCTTCCTTCGGTTCGCAGAACGCGCCGTATTTGTTCTTCTCCTTCAGGACCACATAGCCGGGCGGGCATGAGCGCTCGCCCTCGTTTCCGATGTCGACGTCTTTTTTCTTCTTCTTGCAGCAAGACCCGCCCGCGCGTCGCAGGGCTTGCGGGACTTGGTCAATCCTGCGGCGCCTCCAGGAAGGCAGGGCGGCTCACGTTCGGTTCCGTCACCCTCATTACCACCCTGCTGCCCGTCGGTACGCCTGTGCTTCTCGAGGGTGCCGCAGATCAACTGGCCGTTGCTGAACGTGCAGCCGAAGGTGGCGGCTCGTATCACCGGGGTGCTGTACGGCCCCTCGGCCGCGACCGCCTCCCCGGCGGTGACGAGCGCGATAGCAAACAGGACTGCCGGGAGCGGCCGAGCGACTTTCAGGGATGACATTTGGAATTTCTCCGTCCAGAGACTCCGCCAGGCCGCGAAGGGATCGCGGCGCGCTAGCTGTGAAAAGGGAACTCGACTTAGGAACGCGGCCGGCGCTCCCCGACGACGCTTTCGCGCCAGTCATTGCCGGGCACTGCTTATGCCGGTGCCATTTCCCCGAAGCCATCGTCGGTGCAAGAAAGTGCGAACGCGCTGCCTGTCCGGGAGTGGAACCCCGGACGACAGGCACTTCTCTCCATTGACAGCGCCGGCGTCTCCGCCGGGCATCAGACCGGCTTCAGAGCACGTGAAAGTCCTGCGTTGCACTGCGCTGGGCAATTGCTCCGCGTTCGGTGTCAACGTCGGATTCGGCAATCGGCGATCCGGCACGCAAGAACGATAGTACCGGCCGGCAACATAGCCTGGCGGGCAGTCCCACGCCACCTCGATCGCCCGAACGGCGCTCGCCGCCGTCGATCCGGCCGGTACCAGTCCCGGCAACGAGGCAGCAGCAATTGTCGCCTGGTCGTCATTGCGGCTCCCATCATAACTGCTGGCCAGGGCGGGTGAACTCGCGAGCGGACCGATGCAGAGCATCACTGCGATTGCTTGAAGCGTTCTCATGATTTCGACCTCGCTTGCAATGCGGCTACTGCCGCGTTCCGTTCCAGTTGCCCTCGACCGCGTCGGGGTTGTTGCCAAAATTGTAGCTGCCTGCGAACGACTGGCCGTCAGCGGCGAGCGTGAACTTGCCGCTGCCTCGGGTGCCGTCCTTCTGGACCCAGGAGAAGCGCAGCACGTTGCCGCTCACCTTGCCGTTGATCTGCCCGGCGCTGCCGTCATCGCCCCGGTAGCGGCCGGAGACGCCGTTGCCGTTCTGCTGCAGCGAGAGGTCGTAGGCGACGTTGTCGGCATTGGCGCTCCAGCTTCCGCCGAAGCCGGCCGCTGCAGACGCCGATGCCTGCTTTTCTTTCGGCTTGGCGAATCCAGCCGCGCTCTTGGCAAAGCCGGCTGCCCCGCCGCCGAACTTCAGAAACCGGGCTGAGACGCAGCCGGACACCGGCGCGCTGATCCGGCACCAGCCATCGCCGCCGCTTGGCTTGTTTGCGATGATACCTGCAGCGCCGCCTGTCCCGCCGCACGGACCGGTCACCGACACAGCCTGGCCTTCCGGGACCGTGCCGGTCACCTGGCCATCGGGACCATTGCGCACGTTGAGCTTGTCCAGCCCCGGCTGGTTGATCACCACCGTCGCTGTCCCCCCGCCGCAGGAGCCGCCGGTCTGGTCACCACCGCCACCTGCATTGCCGGTGCCGCTGCCACAAGCGGCCAGCACATCGGATCGCGCCTTGGCTTCCATGTCCAGAAGCCGCATGTCGTCCTTGTGACTCATGCACCACTTGACGTGATCCTCCCCGCTCGAAGTCCATCGTGAGCCGGTGCCACCACAGCCGCGACTGCTGTTTTCCTTCTCGGCCTTAACGGCTGCCATCGCATAACGAACGCAAACTGTCCCCCACGGGATTTCGCCAGACGAAGTCGAGCACGCTCCCTGATCCCCGGCCCGGCAGGTATGCTTGATGGGCTTCTCCGGCGGCGGCGGCGGTGTCCCCGTAGTGACACAGGATGTGCCCGACCAATTCGCCGAAACAACCTGGTCGGATTTCCTTCGTGCCCTGACTCTGAAACAGTATGTGGTATTTGGCTCTACATCTTCGATCTTGAAGCCGACCATGTTGATTGGGCTGGTCGGCAGCTGGTTGGGCGTCGTGTGGTAATCGAAGGAGTAAGCGTTCCAATTGGCTCCAACCTCCCGAGGTAATGCCGACCTCCGTGGCGCATACTTGTTACCATTTTTGGTCATCTCAACTTCGAAGCCGACCAATTCGGGACGCACTCCGCCGATTGTAAAAACGGTTCCCGCCGTATTTTTCCATATCACGGTAATGCCAAGCCCCAACCCTCCATATATTTGCGGGTCTGTCGGCGTTCCCGGACGGTCGCGAGCGGACGCCGAGGTGGCGATTACTGCGCATGACATGATCACAAGACCGACGACCGATGTCCGCAGAACTGACATGAGAGGCATGATGCACTCCAAGATCGGTTGAATTGTTGTGTTGATAACCGCAGCGGAAATCCAGCCATGTGTCGTGGGGCGAAGCTCCCCTCTTCGCCTCTTCCCCAGATGGCGTCACTTTTCCAAAAGGCATTGGGCTGGAAGAGGCTCGACGGTCATCGCCCCGTCCGGCGCCCGACTTTCCCCCTCGTATCTGAGCCTGAGATCCACAAAGCCGTCCTCGCCGCTCGAATCGCCCTCGTCGGCGAGCAACCCGATCCTCAGTCCCGCCACGACATCGGCGCCTCCCGGCGCCGGATCGAGCTTCTGCAGGCACGCGTCGCGCGCGTTGAGGAACGCGTCCTTGTCGTCCGGCTTCGACGCCGGATCGCGGATTTGCTCGATGCATGCTTCAAGATCGGCGAGAGTTGGCAGCTTGACGCGGACATTGGCGGTGCCGTCGAGGGCCTCGCCGGCCTCACCCTGGATTGACGTGGAGGAGCGCTTAACAGCGATCGAAAAGTCGCCGAAAGGCCCGCTGACCGTAACCGGGCCGGCGTCGCCGCCTGCGTACGCAAACGTCATCGGCAGACTCCACTTAGGGTTCATGACATCGGCGCGCCCACATGTGAGCTTGAGGGCGGCGGCGAGCGTCTCGTCCGGCAGCAGGAGAACGCCAAACATTGCCAATGGCGGCAGGAATCGACTGATGGTGTTAACCGTCACGATCATGCGCTCCCTTGCCTATTGCCGCGTCCCATTCCAGGAGCCCTCCACGGCGTCGGGGTTGTTGCCGAAATTGTAGCTGCCCGCGAACGACTGGCCGTCAGCGGCGAGCGTGAACTTGCCGCTGCCTCGGGTGCCGTCCTTCTGGACCCAGGAGAAGCGCAGCACGTTGCCGCTCACCTTGCCGTTGATCTGCCCGGCGCTGCCGTCATCGCCCCGGTAGCGGCCGGAGACGCCGTTGCCGTTCTGCTGCAGCGAGAGGTCGTAGGCGACGTTGTCGGCATTGGCGCTCCAGCTTCCGCCGAAGCCGGCCGCTGCAGACGCCGATGCCTGCTTTTCTTTCGGCTTGGCGAATCCAGCCGCGCTCTTGGCAAAGCCGGCTGCCCCGCCGCCGAACTTCAGAAACCGGGCTGAGACGCAGCCGGACACCGGCGCGCTGATCCGGCACCAGCCATCGCCGCCGCTTGGCTTGTTTGCGATGATACCTGCAGCGCCGCCTGTCCCGCCGCACGGACCGGTCACCGACACAGCCTGGCCTTCCGGAACCGTGCCGGTCACCTGGCCGTCGGGACCATTGCGCACGTTGAGCTTGTCCAGCCCCGGCTGGTTGATCACCACCGTCGCCGTCCCACCGCCGCAGGAGTTGTCGGCCCGGTCACCACCCCCATCTGCCGCGGCGGCGCTATCTCCACCGCCGCTCTTACAGTCATTCAATCGCTGCTTGAACCTGGCCTCCTCGGAATCGGCGACACCGTCACCGGAATGCGCCACGCATCGCAGCAGCCAATAGTCGTGGGGATTGTTCCAAGGGGCGATCTGGACGAATTTGCAGCCAAGACCGCGCGCCTCGCCGGCAATGGCTGACATGCGATCGCCGTAGGCGACACACGCGTTGCCCCTGCCGGTGTGCTTGATGGGCTTCTCCGGCGGTGGCTGAGGTGCCGAGGCTGTCTGCGCCTTCGCACCCGAGACGCAACAGCCGTTCGGCGTTGGCGGTGGCACAGCCGATTTCAGCCAGCATATTGCTTTCGGACCTTGAATGCCCGCCTTGACGTAAGTCCAAGCCTTGCAGTTCGCGTCGGACTCGCACGCCGACTTGCAGGATCCGAAGCCTGCGATTGTGGCCTCCAAATCGAACCGGTCGTAATCGTGGCCCGGTCGATCGACACCCGTTTCGGCAGTTGATAAGGTCGAGTCTCCCCTGTTTCTGCCGGTATTGGCAGTAACGAGCGGCGGGAATCGCCGCGTGACCTGGCGCCAATTCCCGCAACTCGACGAGAGTCCATATTTGCCGCCGAAGCAACCCTGTGCCGAATAGGTCACCGTGCCATCCGGCTGAACCGCTAGCCTTAGAACTGAACCCGTTTTCCATTCCGTCTGGGGTTGTCCGGGCACGATTACGTTAAAGACGTCAGTATTTCCATCTGGCCACAGGGTGATCTCGAGGATGCGGGAGTTTCCGTTGAACGTCAGGCGCTCATCCACGCAGACGCCTGAGAAAGAGGTGCAGTCGCTGGCATGCGCCGGGTCCGGCTGGGGAAGAGACATCAGCATCAATATCGTGAGAAGCCCGCAGAAGCGGCGCGCCATCCGCCCGAAAGACATGGCCCAACTCCTGCGGGTACGTGTTGAAGCTGCGTCCGACGAAAACATCAGATCCCCGCGATCATTGCCGGGTCCCGCTCCAGCTTCCCTCGACAGCATCGG
The DNA here is from genome assembly GCF_029674625.1 of Mesorhizobium sp. WSM4906. Classification (NCBI taxonomy): domain Bacteria; kingdom Pseudomonadati; phylum Pseudomonadota; class Alphaproteobacteria; order Hyphomicrobiales; family Phyllobacteriaceae; genus Mesorhizobium; species Mesorhizobium sp. WSM4906. Next base: position 3,103,744 of record NZ_CP121355.1, on the reverse strand, counting down.
GATTGCTGCCGAAGCTGTAGCTGCCGTCGAACGACCGGCCGTCGTCGGCGAGCATGAACTTGCCGCTCCCTTTGGTGCCGTCGCGCTGCACCCACGAGAAGCGCAGGAGATTGCCGTTCATCTTGCCGCTTATCGTTCCGGCGCTGCCGTCGGAGCCCTGGTAGTTGCCGGAGACGCTGTTGCCCTTCTGCTTCAGCGAGAGGCTGTAGGCGACGTTGTCGGCAATGGCGCTCCAGCTTCCGCCGAAGCTCGCCGTCGCAGACGCCGATGCCTGGTGCTTGCCCTTCGACCTCACGATCCCGGCCGCACCGCCGGGTTGGCCAACGTCACCGCCGCCAAACGCAAGAAACTGGGCAGAGACGCAACCGTGCACCGGCGCGCTGATCTGGCACCAGCCACCGGCGCCGCCACCTCCGCCGCCTTGCTGCGTCTTCCGCTTGGTGATGCCGGCCGCCCCGCTAATCGCGCCGCACGGGCCGATGACGGACACCGTGTCGCCTTCCGCCACGGTGCCGATCACCTGGCCGCCAGGGCCGCTGCGCACGTTCAGTTTGTCGAGGCCCGGCTGGTTGATCACCACCGTCGCCACTGCATTGCCACTACCGCAAGTGCCTTCTGCCTGCTGCATCGGCGGCATGCCACCCATATCCGCCGGTGTCTCAGGCGTGCCGCCTCCCCCGGTCTCGTCCACCGGTGGGGCATCGCCGCCGCCGACCGGCCTGAATGTCTTGAGCTTGTGGCCGGTGCTTGTGCCCGACCCTGGCACGAAGTCGACATTCAAGCTATCGACCTTGTTGATCTGGATGGCATTGCCCTGGACCGACCCGTGGCTCAGGAAAATGCCGCCGTTTTGCGCGGCCTCGACGAGCGCCTCCATCTCGCTCTTTAGCGACGGCAGATAAATCCGCTTAGGACCCGACGCGCCGATCGGCGCGATCTCGCGAACTTCCGAGGCAGCTAAAGCCGGCCAGCTCAAACCGAGCAGGGCAGCTATGCTCAAGAGAATGAACTGGAACCCGCCGGCCCCGGTCCGGCATTCTTTGGTAGCCATTTGACGGTCCTTCTCGTCTGTTGCCACGTGCCTTGTCCTGCCTAACCAGCATCGCCGGAACTGGCTCGAGCGCCTCCGCTTCCGCCAGGCGCACCACCACTCAGGTCGTCCCGCTGTAGTTCGACGCGGCGGTTTTTGGCGCGTCCTTCTTCGGTATCGTTGGAGGCGACCGGCTCCGTCATGCCGGCGCCATCCGATGCGAGGCGATCGGCGGCGATGCCATATTGGGAGACGAGCGCCGCAACGACGCTGGCAGCGCGCCGTCGGGACAGATCGAGGTTGTAGTCCGCGCCGCCCTGGTCGTCGGTGTGGCCGACGACACGCAGCTTCAGGTCTGGCTCCGACGTCAGTAGCTGCGCGATCTCGTCGAGCGTCGGCTTGGACTCGGGCTTGATGACGTCCTTGTCGAAGTCGAACAATATCCCATAGATCGCAATCTTTCCGGTGTCGGAGAGCGCCGAGCCGATCTCCTTTGCAGTGACCACCCGGATCTTGCCGGTTTCCATCTCCTTCGTCTCGACGACCCGGACGACGGCGACGTTGCCGCTGCTGCTTTCGCCAAGATAGAGAGCCGCGTAGACCGCGCCCTCCGGGCGGTCGAGCCGGGCGAGAAGATAGCGCCCACCTTGCTGGAACCAGTTGTGCACGTAATCGTCCGAAAGTTTTGGCAGACTGAGCGGATCGCCGACGGCCTGGCCGAGCAGATATCCACCCTCCGGCTGACCGGATTCGAAGCAGGACCCGTTCTTGGTGGCGCAGGTGAAGACCTCCGAGAAGCCCTTTGACTTCAGGCTATCCTCGTAGTTGCGGAGCACCTCGAGCGTCGAACGGCCTTGCGGCAGCGCGTAGTAGATGAGCGTGATGTGGCCCTCGACCGTCTTGAAGCCGGTGCCGCCATTGGTGCTCGTCGGCGAGAAAGGACCTTCGACGAGGTTTGCCTCATCGTATTCCGTGACGTCGTAGCCGACGATCTCGGAGCCGTCGTAGCGTCCGACCAGCGGGTGATCGGAACTGCCTTCCACGTCCGCCGCCCGGGCAGGCAGCGCCATGCCCAGTCCGCCAACGATCAGCAGCACGGCGATGGCGCCGATCCCCTTCGTGCTGGCCATGGTTCTCATCGTCTTATACCTCAAGACAAACGGGATTGGTGGACTGCTGCGCTGACAAGCCCCGCGACCGGAACCGCGAACACGGCGCGCAGCGGAGACATTCGATCGAAGCAGCTGTAGCGCCGCTCCCATTGCTAGGGCTGTGATCTGACTCGGGGAAATTGAATGATTGTATGCCGGATATTGGCGCCATGAATTTGGGCGCGTTCGATCTCAATCTGCGCGTTTCGACGCGATTGCCCGGCGGGGATCGTCCAGTCGAACATGCTAGCGTATTGGGCGTTCTCTTGCAGGTCGCGAGGATGGCCACCTGCTCGCCGCCAAGCACGGTAGTTTCGTCCCGGCTCAGCAGGCTCTCAAAAGATTGTGAACCACGGACAACGCTTCCAAGCATCATCATGCCCCTTGCCGATGGGCCATCCCTCGGCAGACGAATTGCGGCGTCGCTCTCGTAAGCGGGATAGCATCAGGCGCCGCAGATGAAACTGCCGCGAAAACCGTGGGTCGCCTATCATCATATGATGATAGGAAGGGTGACGGGCTGCGTTCGAAGGGTGGCCCCTTGGGAGCCCCGGTCAGCGCGGAAGGGGGTGCGCCGACTTCAGGAGGGCAACCAACTGGCTTTGCTGGTTTGTACCGGTCTTGCGGAAAACGCGGTTGAGGTAGGTGCGCACAGTCGAGAATTGCAGGCCTGCTTCGGCTGCCGCCGCCTTGAGGCTATGTCCCTTGGCCAACGCGGTCACAAGATTTACCTCGGCAGGCGTCAGGTCGAACAGGCCCGTCAAGATGGTCGGGGACGGGACGAGGGCGCTTGCCGAGATTGCCGTCGCGACGACGAGCAGATCACCTCCGTCGAAAAGGTCATGCGCGCTGCGTTCGAGCGGAAGCACATGCACTACCGCCGACGGTGTGCCCGGCACAGGGATGGACCGCGGGAGGAGTTCGCCACGCTTCGCCTGCAGCGCAGCCTGGAACAGACGGTTGCTCTCAGAATGGGCAACGGCGACGCCGCCAAACGCCGTAGGCAGGAAAATCGACTTCTCGCGATCGAACAGGCTGTTGGTCGCCCGGACACGCCCATTGGCGGCGAGAACGGCGGCCGGAAGCCCGATGTTGGCCAAGGCGTCGACGGCGCCGCGCGCCTGCGCAAGGCCGAGCCGCGCGGCCGCGAGTGTGGCGCGCGCCATGTCAGGCCTCATCCGGTCAAGAACTTCAAGTCGGCGCTCGTCGTAGCCCCCTTCGCCCAGCCCGCGCTGGAAAACGAACATCGCCATCTCACCGGTGGGCATCGGGATGGCCGCGCAGGCATTCACGCCCAGGCCACGCGCGCGCAACCGAACGCGTATCGGATCATCCCGCACCTCGTCGGCCGTCATGAATCTGTCTACATCCACAAAGCTCGAGGGCCGAACGGTGCCCATACGCGCAGCGGCAGTGGACAGGCGCAGGCTCTCATCCTCAAGGAATTCGTTCATCAGTTCCTGGAGCCATGCAACGGCCTTTCCGCGAACGGGCGCGCCATCCGCGAAGACAAAGAGAGCACCGCCTTTCGAAGCCGACGCATTGGTGATCTGCTCGAGCACAGAGGGCCATTTTTCCGCTATGAACGCTGCTTCATAAAGCGCATCGACAATTTCTGTGAGCATTCGCACTCGTCTTACACAGCCTGCTTCTCGCCCTTGCGGGCGCGTACTGCGTCATGCATCAGCAGCATAGCGAAAAATACCTGAAAACTCCAAGGAATGACGCAAAGCGGCACTAGGTCTGTTTGGAGTAGCGACAATGATCTGGTGCGCTTGGAAAGCGCACGCTTAGGTCCGGTTCCTCCCCTTCGTCCCATCATCGAAACTCCGAAGACTTCCGCAGCCAGATATTCCCGCTGTCCTTGTCTTTCTTAGCTAGGCGCTCGGAAGTAGCGAAACTTGCGGGCCGTTATGGAATCGAGTTCCGTAGCCCGGCCAAGTGGCCAACTGGTTTCGAGGTCAAAGAGAAGCTGCAATGGCGAAGTTAGCGCGGTGTTCCCGCGTCGCAACGTCATGCCCTTTCCGGACGGGCGACCTGTTCTGGGTCGGGAATCCGTGCGACGGGGCGCCGCTTCGGGATCGACCGAATGATATGACGGTGCGCGAGCAGGCATAGAACGCGCAACCTCGACCTCCAGCGTCATGCCCACAACGTCTGCCTTCGGGATATGGCAAGGCTGGTCTCTACGGCCGACAGGCGCAAAGCTGCCATTCACTTCGCGGCTGACGAAGGGCGACTTCGGGTCATGATTTCCGGTCCGCGAACGCGCGAGCGCACCGCATGACAACATGACAATCGCACTTCGCGAATGTCGCAGTCTAAGCTTGTGCGTGGTCGAGGCCGTCGAGGCTTGAATACCAGGTGGCATACGAGCCAACAGTCAACCGTTATGGATCGGCTTTGTAGGCCAACTGGCGCGCCAGAGAGGATGAAAGTGAGAACTGGAGCGTCAGGCTCATAATGAAGGTCACAGATTCAAGATCCGGGCAGGTCGCCGCGTTTGATCTGACGCCAGAGAACGTTGCCCATGTCGAGCACTTAGGTAGCAACCGGGTTCAGTCGAAGCGCTCATCGTGGTTTCCTGGCAATATAAGCAGCGGGCAGAAGATCGAACTGGCCGGCGAAGTCGTCCGTCTCGACGAGGATACCGTGACTGTCGGCGGCAAGGATCTCGGATTACGGTCAAGCGCAGTGCTGTGCGCTTGGTCACCAGCCATGTCGCGCCGAAGCGGAAGACATCCACCTGATAGAAAAAGCCCGTCGCCAAATGACACAAGCGACGGGCTGAAATTGGTGGACTACAAGCTGAGCGGCCCAGGGGAGATGAGCCGCTCATTGTCGAAACTCGCCGGCTCCAAACGGTTCCAGGCTGCCGCGGAACATTTTAGCTAAAGCGAATGTTTGTTCATCATGGAAACGATGGATATCACCGAGTGCCGGGCCGCGCTGCGCATGATCCGAGCGACGATCGAGGAGCACTGCCCGCCGGGCGTGCTGATGAGCGAGGAGCAGGTGAACGGGCATTACGGCCCGAGGCTCCTCGACGAAGCCGAGGCGCTGTCGGTCGCGATTGTTGCCACGGTGGAGCGGCTCAGTTTTCAGCCCCAAGAGTTCCCTCCAGCGCCGAGCATAAAGACGTGAGTTCCTCTCAGCACCGGCGCTGCCAGCTGCCCATGACGTCACGAAGCCTAGCTGCTCACCGAAAGTCGGCGGGACGCGGTGAGCCGGGGGGGTGCCGCCTAGCTCGCCCGGCGGTAGGCCTGCGTAGTCTGAACCGCCTCAAGCAGCTCTTCTTCCGTTCTCCGGCCGCTCTCGAACATGTTGACCAGTAGCTAGGCGGTCGCCTCGGCGTCCGGCGACCTCGGCCGCCTCGCCCCGACGTGTCCGCTTTGGGTCTGGAACTAGGCGGCGCCAAAGGATGCGGTCGTTGAGTGGCTCGATCAACTTCTTGAATCAACTTTGGCGAACCGCTTCATAACCCGTTGGCAAATAACGATTATGTTAGTCGCTGAAGGTCGTCGTTTTCTACGGGAAAACAATACGTTAGCGGCTGGTTCGCCAACCCGTTTCCTTCGTATTCTCTAGGATGGCCTGGCGAACCAAAAGACACTGAACGAGGCGATCATTAGCTCAGAGACTAATCCAACGGGTGCCATCTCGAGCGCACCGCAGCCTCACGGATGACCAATATGGGGGCCGAAACCGGACTGGGCGGGTTCTAGCCTGAGGCCGGCTCTTCTTTGTCGGCGAGAACACCGAACTAACCGAGAGTTTGGCTAGCCAGGGCATAGGTCCTCGGCCTGGCCGAGCCACCGTTGGAAAAATCGGCGAAGCGTTTGCCCAGCGACATGGTCAGCACCGTGTCAAAGACCGGCATTCCGGCGTGCGACAGGAAGGCGGCGAACTCTCCATTGTCCATATGGGTGTCGACCCTGAGGAAAGATCCTGAATGGTCGGCTATGTGCGGCCGGACAATTGCTACGGCATCAGCATCGCTTTCGGCCACGACCGGCCCCACGACATGACCACGCCCGAACGGGCGGCAGAGCGCGAAAGCGGTCAGCTTGTTTCCGTCGAAAACCCCATAACCGGCCGAATGCGCGAAGAGTTTTTCAATGAGCGCCGACCGCCTCACGCCAAAGCCCGCCGCGTCGAGCGCGATCGCTGCCGTAACATCGCCTGCGTCCAAAGTCCGGATGTCGCCGCGCGCCTCCGCCGAACTGCCGGTGGTAGGCATGCGGGCTATGCCCTGGCATTGGTAGACCGCCTTCTCCGGCTGGAAATCGAGCGAGAGATAGAGACGCCGCGCAGCGCGGGTAGCGTTGAGACGCAGGTCGCGCCCAGGGATCTTGTCGAAGACCCGCTTCATCAGCCATTGCGCCGCCCCTAACGTCTGAAGCCGAGGCGAGGTGATGACCATGCCGATGGTTGCGAAGCCGGGACCATGCTCGAACCACATTGCCGAACCGAGAACACGGCCGATCTCATCGAGCGCCACGAAACCGTGCCCCGATTCGCGCAGGAACTGCCAATCTTCGGCCCGATGTGGCCAACCCACGGACAGCGAGTGCGCATGCAAGCGGTCGAGTTCGATGTCTTCGATGTCGGCGATGCGCATCGAGAAGGCATCGATTTTCAAGCTTTCGGACGGCCTCAATTCCTTGCCTCTGAAAGATTGCGCAACGGGTGACACACGCCGCCCCTGCCCTGCCAACGCTAAACAACCAGACCGATACGATTTGCTCGAAAGTCGAGCACCAACGCAAGATTCAACTGAAACACTTCCGCTTTCGGCATGCAATCGCGAAGGAACGTATGCATCCTCTAGGGAAATTCACCAGCAGCGGCATCGATGCCGGCGAACCTTAGATGCCTTGAGGGCTGGAATGAACGTCTTCGACATCCTCGACTGTCTCGTCGCCTTTCCATCGGTCGCCGGCAGGGCGAACGGTGACATCGCCGGCTGGATCGAGGCACATCTTGCCGAAGAAGGAGCGAAGGTCACCCTGTTCCCAGGACCGGAAGGCGACCGTTTCAATCTTTTCGCGACGATCGGTCCGGCCGATGTCCCAGGCTACGTCCTGTCCGGCCACATGGACGTCGTTCCCGCCGGCGAGCCGCAATGGAGCTCGGCTCCTTTCACGCTGCGCCGGGAGGGTGAGCGGCTCTATGGGCGCGGTACCACGGACATGAAGGGGTTCCTTGCCGCCACGCTCGCAGCTGTGCCGCACCTGGCCGGTCTGCGCCTCGCCAGACCGATCCACCTCGCCTTCTCCTATGATGAGGAGATCGGGTGCCGCGGCGTGCCGCACCTGATCGCCCGCCTCCCCGAGCTTTGCGCAAGGCCTCTCGGCGTCATCGTCGGCGAGCCGAGTGGCATGCGCGCCGTGCGCGGCCACAAGGGCAAGGCGGCCGCCCGCGTGACTATCCACGGGCGCTCTGGCCATTCCTCGCGGCCCGACCTTGGGCTCAACGCGATCCACGCCATGGCCGATGTGCTGAGCTCGGCCGTCAGCGAAGCGGAACGGCTGACGCATGGTCCGTTCGACACAGCATTTGAACCAGCCTACTCCTCTCTACAGGCGGGCGTGATCGCGGGCGGACAGTCGGTCAACATCATCCCCGCCACCTGCACGTTGGAGATGGAGGCGCGCGCCATACCCGGCGTCGACCCGACCAGCTTGCTCGCGCCCGTCAAGGCGAAGGCCGAGCCCCTTGCGGCCGACGGCTTTCGGGTCGAGTGGACGCCGATCAGCGCCTATCCGGCGCTGTCGCTGTCGCATGACGCGGCACTTGCGGCATTGCTGCGCGAACTGACGGGTGAAGCGCCGCTCGCCGCCGTCAGCTACGGCACCGAGGCCGGGCTCTACCAGGCCGCCGGCTTCGATGCGATCATCTGCGGCCCCGGTAATATCGGCCGCGCTCACAAGCCGGACGAATATATCCTCGCCAGCGAGCTCGCCGCCTGTCGGCGGATGATCGAAGCGCTGGGCGCGCGCTGCGCTGCTTGAAGGAGCAACCGGAATGACATTCCTGTTCAACTCCGATGCGCGACGCGGAGCGGTCTTTGCCGACGCGTTTGCCAAAGAGTTGCCGGACCTCCCCTTCGCGATGGACGGCGCGACAGTCGATGCCGACGCGGTGCGCTATCTGATCACCTGGACCGTACCGGATAATCTCGCCCGCTACCGGAACCTGGAAATCCTGTTTTCCATCGGCGCCGGCGTCGATCAGTTCCGCTTCGACGCGGTGCCTGCTACGGTGAAGATCGTGCGCATGGTCGAGGAAGGCATCGTGCGCATGATGCAGGAATACGTCACGCTGGCCGTGCTTGCGCTCCACCGCAACCTGCCGGGCTATTTGGCGCAACAGCGCGCCGGACAATGGCGCGATATCCCGCAGCCCCAGGCCGGCTCTCGCCGGATCGGCGTGCTCGGCCTGGGGCAGCTCGGGCAGGCTGTTCTCGACCGGCTGAAGCCCTTCGGCTTCCCGCTCGCCGGCTGGAGCCGCTCGCCGCGGCGGATCGAGGGCGTGACCTGCCATCATGGCGAGCTTGGGCTGGAGCAGCTGGTCGCGGCCAGCAACATACTGGTCTGCCTTTTGCCGCTGACCGAGGAGACGCGCGGATTTCTGAATGCCGACCTGTTCGCGAAACTGCCCGGAGGGGCGGCGCTCGTTCACACCGGCCGAGGACCGCAGCTCGACCACCAAGCGCTTGTCGCCGCGCTCGACAGCGGTCACCTCTCGGCCGCAATGATCGACGTGACCGATCCCGAACCGTTGCCCGCGGGACATACGTTCTGGTCGCATCCGAAGCTCGTCCTGACCCCGCATGTCGCCAGCGTCACCCAGCCCGTGACTGCCGCGCAGGCCGTCATCGACAACATCAAGCGTCACCGCGCCGGGCTCGATCCCATCGGCCTCGTCGACCGGTCGCGCGGCTATTGAGCTCCAACGGAAAGGTCATCCATTGTCCCTGCTTAAAACCGTCGACATCAACCCGGCCTTCCAGCCGCGCGAATCCAAGGCGCTGCCCGAGCGGCTGATTGCCGGCGACCCCGCCTTCAAGACCTGGGCGCAGGACGTTGCCAAGGGCGACCTCGTCCATACCGGCGTCTGGGAGGCGACGCCGGGCGAGACGCGCTCGGTCAAGGGGGAGACTTTCGAGTTTTGCCACATCCTCTCCGGCGTGGTCGAGATCACGCCCGACGCCGGCGAGGCGGTGACCTACCGCGCCGGCGACAGCTTCGTGATGAAGCCGGGCTTCACCGGGGTCTGGAAGACCATCGAAACGGTGCGCAAGATCTACGTCACGGTCGGTTGATGACACTTAGCTTCCAGCCACCGCAACAGATTTTGCCGCCCCTCGCGGCCAGCACGCAAGATTCGTCGGTGGCGTGTCGCCGAACAACGCATGCTGCGTGTCAGCACACGCTAGGCTAGGGTCGATGCTGGAGGGTGGTCGCCCATGAGCTTGAGTTTCGATCCGGACACGATTCCCCTTCCCGTCGGCCACTTCGTCGGCGGTGAACTGATCTCGGCCGAGGGCGGGATCGAAATGCGCCGCCCTTCGGACGGCAAGGCATATACCGCCTGCCCCGTGGCCAGCGTCGACATGGTCGACCGTGCGGTGGAAAGCGCCAAGGGCGCGCTGAAGGCCAGCAACTGGGGCGGCGTTCGCCCGCGCGAGCGCACAAAAGCGCTTCACGCTTGGGCCGACCTGATCGAGGCGGAAGCCGAAACGCTGGCCCGGATCGAGGCACTGTGCTCGACCCGGCCTGTTGGTCAGGTGGTTGCCGGTGACATCGCCGTGACCGCCGAGCAGATCCGCTTCTTCGCCGAGTTCGCCGACAAGGAAGGCAGCGAACTGGTGCCGACCGACGACGCCAGTCTCGGCATGATCGTGAGCGAACCCTATGGCGTGGTCGGCGCCATCACCCCCTGGAACTTTCCGATCTCGATGGCGGGATGGAAGCTCGGCCCGGCGCTGGCCGCTGGCAATGCGGTTGTGCTGAAGCCATCGGAGATGACACCGTTTTCCGCTATCTACATGGCGCAGCTCGCCTTCAGAGCAGGACTGCCCGCTGGACTGATCAACGTGGTGCTCGGCGATGGTGAGACCACGGGCACGGCGCTGACCGGCCATACCGAGATCGCCAAGGTCAGCTTCACCGGCTCGACCCGCGCCGGCTCGTCCATCATGGAGAACGTCGCCCGCACCGGCGTCAAGCCGATGACGCTGGAGCTGGGCGGCAAGAGTCCTCAGCTCGTCTTTGCCGATGCCGATCTCGACAAGGCGGCAACGGCAATCGCCAGCAGCGTCACCTTCAACGCCGGCCAGGCCTGCGTGGCCAGCACGCGCCTGATCGTCGAGAAGAGCGTGGCCGACAGGCTGGCGGCCGCAATCCTGGAAAAGATGAAGGCGGTGCGGCCAGGGCCGACATGGGACGAGACGACCCACTATTCGCCGATCATCTCGGAACGGCAGCGGGCACGTGTCGATGGCATCGTGCTGGCCGCAGTTGGGGCCGGCGGCGAATGCCTGACCGGGGGCGCCGCCATGGATGCTCCCGGCTATTTCTACCAGCCGACACTGATTGCCAATGTCGATCAAAACAATCCGGCGATCGTCGAGGAGATCTTCGGTCCGGTCCTGACCGTCCAGAGCTTCGAGACCGAGGACGAGGCGCTTTCGCTGTCCAGTCACCCGACCTACGGACTGGCCTCCGGCCTGTTCACCTCCGACCTGTCGCGCACGATCCGTTTCGCGCGTAAGCTCGAAGCGGGCACCGTCTGGGTCAACCGGTACAGCCGCTCGCGCGACCACATCCTGCCGACCGGCGGCTATAAGCGCTCCGGCATCGGCAAGGACCTTGGCCGCGAAGCCTATCTCGCCAACCGCAGGACCAAGAGCGTCCTGATCAGCCTCTGAAGAGACGCCGATGAAAACCTATTCGATCGCCCTTATCCCTGGTGACGGCATCGGCCGTGATGTCACCTCCGCCGCTTGGACGGTGCTGGAAACGGCAGCCAAACATTGCGGCTTTGGCTTGACGGGAACCGAATTCCTCTGGTCCTGCCGCTTCTTCAAGGAGACCGGCCACATGATGCCGCAGGACGGTATCGAGACCTTGCGGAGCTTCGACGCCATACTTCTCGGCGCCGTCGGCTGGCCGGCGGAAGTGCCGGATTCCGTCTCGCTCCACGGCCTGCTGCTGCCGATCCGCAAGGCGTTCGTGCAATACGCCAACATCCGGCCGCACCGCCTGCTGCCGGGCGTGACGAGTCCCCTCAGAGCCGAAAGCTTCGATATCCTGTGCATCCGCGAGAACACCGAAGGCGAATATTCCGGCGCCGGCGGGCGCGTTCACCAAGGCACGCTGGACGAGGTCGCGGTGGAAACCTCGATCTTCACCCGCGCCGGCGTCGAGCGCATCCTGCGCTTCGGTTTCGAGCAGGCGCGAGCGCGGCGAGGCAAGCTTGCCTCCGTCACCAAGTCCAACGCGCAGAAATATTCGATGGTCTTCTGGGACGAGATCACGCGAAAGTTGGCTGCGGATTATCCGGATATCGCAGTGACCAGCTATCACGTCGATGCGCTCGCGGCGCGCATGATCATGGAACCGCAGAGCCTTGATGTGGTCGTCGCTTCCAACCTGTTCGGCGACATACTGACGGACATCGGCGCGGCGATCCAGGGCGGGCTCGGCTACGCCGCCTCCGCCAACATCAACCCGGACCGTTCGGCACCGTCCATGTTCGAGCCGGTGCACGGCTCCGCGCCCGACATCGCCCATCTCGGCATCGCCAATCCGATCGCCGCCATCTGGTCGGGCGCGATGATGCTCGACCACTTGGGCGAAAGAGACGCAGCCGGCCGCGTCATGAAAGCGATCGAGTCGACAACCGCTCGAGGCCTTGGAACCATTGCCGGCAAGGACAGCACGGACGCCATCACCGCCGCCGTCATCTCGGCGCTCAACTGAATGCAGGGTCGTTTTCGATGAAGAGCCTGAACGACAAAAGTCTATTCCGCGAGACCGGCCTGATCGGCGGCAAATGGGTCGCCGCCGCCTCCGGCGGGACGGTCGATGTTATTGATCCGGCGACCCAGGCCGCGATCGGCACAGTGCCCGACATGGCCGGCTCTGACACCCGCGCGGCCATAGACGCAGCGGCTTCCGCCTATCGGAATTGGCGGAAGAAGACCAACGCCGAACGTGCTGCCCTGCTGGAGGCCTGGCATGGCCTGATGCTTACGCATCTGGAAGATCTCGCGCTGATCCTGACGACGGAACAGGGCAAGCCTCTGGACGAAGCGAGAGGCGAGATCCGCTACGGCGCTTCCTTCGTCAAATGGTTCGCGGAGGAGGCGCGCCGCATCAACGGCCACACCATCCCCTCGCCCACGGCAGACCGCCGCATTATCGTGCTCAAGGAACCCGTCGGCGTTTGCGGCATCATCACGCCGTGGAATTTTCCCAACGCGATGATCACCCGCAAGGTCGCGCCTGCGCTGGCGGCCGGTTGCACAGTGGTCATCAAGCCGTCCGAGTTCACGCCCTTTTCGGCGCTGGCGCTCGGCGTGCTCGCCGAACGGGCGGGCATTCCCGCCGGCGTCATCAACATCGTCACCGGCATGCCGGCCGAGATCGGCAAGGAGATCATGGCGAACGAGACCGTGCGCAAGATCTCCTTTACCGGTTCGACGCGCGTAGGCTCGCTGCTGATGCGCGGCGCGGCCGACAGCGTGAAGCGGCTCAGCCTCGAACTCGGCGGCAACGCGCCCTTCATCGTCTTCGACGACGCCGATCTCGACCTCGCCGTCGAGGGCGCGCTCGCCTCGAAATTCCGCAACGGCGGCCAGACCTGCGTCTGCGCCAACCGCATCCTCGTCCAGGCCGGGGTCTATGAGGCTTTCGCCGCCAAGCTCACTGCCCGCGTCAACGCCTTGACGGTGGGGCCCGGCACTCAGGCCGGCGTCGCCATCGGACCGATGATCAACATGGCGGCGGTTGAGAAGATCAACCGCCACGTAGACGATGCGCTTGCCAAAGGTGCTGAGATCGTCACGCTGAGGCCGGCCCTGCCCGAAGGGCCGCAATATGTTGCCCCGCTGGTGCTGACTGGTGCGACAAATGACATGCAGCTCGCCGGCGAGGAAACCTTCGGTCCGGTCGCACCGCTTTTCCGTTTCGACACGGAAGAGGAGGCGATCGCGCTGGCCAACGGCACGCCTTACGGACTTGCCTCCTACTTCTACACCGAGAATCTGAAACGCGCCTGGCGCGTCGGCGAGGCGCTGGAGTTCGGCATGGTGGGGCTCAACACCGGATCGGTCTCGATGGAGGTGGCTCCCTTCGGCGGCGTCAAGCAGTCCGGTCTCGGGCGTGAGGGCGCCCAGGCCGGCATCGAGGAATATCTCGAGATGAAAACGTTCCACATGGGAATAGGGCAGTAGGCAATAGGAAAACACTGCCTACTGCCTACCTCACCCGATCGAGCGCCTTGTAGTAGAGACCGACCACCGGCAGGAACCAGGGCTTGCCGGAATAGCCGGGAATGGCAGGCCACTCGACGCCTTTCATCGGGTTGCGGTCCTCGCGGCCGAGCATGGCATCGGCCATGATCATGCCGAGATGGGTGGATAGCTGCGCACCGTGGCCGGAATAGCCCATCGCGTACCAGATCCCGTCATGGTAGCCGGCGCGCGGAAAACGGTCCTTGGTCATGTCGACCAGCCCGCCCCAGCAATAGTCGATCTCGACCTTGGCAAGCTGCGGAAAGATCGCAGCGAGGCTCGCCCGCAATACCTGTCCGCTCTTGGCGTCGGAACGCTGGTCGGATCTCGCCGAGAAGCGCGCGCGACCGCCGAAGACCAGGCGGTTGTCGGGCGAAAGCCGGAAGTAGTTGCCGATGTTCATCGAGGTCACGCATGTCCGATTGCCCGGCATGGTGGCGGCGATCTCGGCCGCGCTCAACGGCCGCGTCGCGATGATGAAACTGCCGACGGAGATGATCCTGCGGCGGAAATAGCCGAAATTCGGCGTTGTGTAGGCGCCGGTCGCCACCAGCACGTTGTCGGCACTGATCCGGCCACGGGACGTGGTCAGTTCATGCCTTCTGCCGGTCTGCTTACAGTCAGTCACCATGGTGTTCTCGTGGATGACGACGCCGTAGCGGACGGCCGCCGCAGCCAGGCCGCTCACATAGCGGCCCATATGCATCATGGCGCTCTTCTTCGACAGCATCGCGCCATGGAAGCACGCGCCGATCTCGGACTTGAGATCGGCCGGCGACAGCAGCGCCGTGTCCGGATCGACCTCGGCATGGATGGCTTCGAAGTTGCGGGCGATCACTTCGAAATGCTGCGGCTTGGAGGCAAGCTTCAGCTTGCCGGCGCGGCGGAAATTGCAGTCGATGCCTTCCTCGGCGACCAATGCCTCGATGGTGTCGACCGAGTCGTCCAGCGCCCGGTAGAGCGCGATTGCGCGCTCCTTGCCGAGCTCTGCCTTGGCCGAGAGGTAGCTGTGGGCAAGGCCATTGTTCAGGTGCCCGCCATTGCGTCCGGATGCACCCCAGCCCACGCGCTCCGCTTCCAGCACGACCACCTTGGCGCCGGCCTTCGCCAATTGGCGCGCCGCGGCGAGGCCGGTGAAGCCGCCGCCGATGATGGCGGCATCGTAATGCCCCTCGAGCGTGCCTTTCACCCCGCCGGAAAAGACAGGGGCGGTGTCGTGCCAGTAGGAGACGAACTTCATCGGCAATCCGCCTGACTCAAAGACCGACCACGCTCGGAAGGCCGGAAATATCGGCGATCTCGACATAGCCGTAATAGGGGTTGGCCGGCTCGTGGCCGCGATTGACCCAGACCTTGTTCTTGATCCCGAGATCGTGAGCCGACATCAGGTCGTAGCGGAACGACGACGAGCAGTGAAGAATATCTTCGGGGCCGCAGCCCAGCCTGTCGAGCATATATTCGAAGGCCCTGAAGCGCGGCTTGTAGGCCCGCGCCTGCTCGGCCGTGTAGACGGCATGGAACGGCGCGCCGAGTTTCTCGACGTTGGACATGATCTGCGCGTTCATGGCGTTGGAGAGGATGACCAGTGGAATTTCCTTGGCGATTTTCGCCAGGCCGGCCGGAACGTCGGCATGTGGTCCCCAGGTCGGGACGCGCTCATAGACCATCCTGGCGTCGTCGGGGCTGAAGGCGACGCCGTTGCGCTTGCACGTGCGTTCGAGCGCGTTGTGGACCACGTCGGCATAAGGCTTCCAGTCGCCCAGAATCTCGTCGAGCCGATACGCCGCGAAGTTCCTGATGAATTCCTGCATGCACGCTTCGTCGAGTTGGCTGCCATAGAGGTCACGCGCCGCCTCCGCCATCTGGAAATTGGTCAACGTGCCATAGCAGTCGAAGGTGATGTATTTGGGCCTGAAAGAAGCCATATCCGTCGATCTCCGGTGGAAGCGCATCCGCGTTGGGATGTCTTTCATCATAGGCCGGCAGGCAGCGATCCTCCCGACCGAAAAGCGCCTCCCGAAAGCAGAAAGTTCCGTATCCGGCATCCGGTTTGGCACGCTGTAGCATCTGCGCGTCGATGGATACCGCCGATCGAGGCGTAAGGCGCATCCAGTTCGATAGGCGCCAGCACAAGATGCGGCACACCCCCTGCGCAAAGGCAAATGATACTGTCGAAGTCGAAACTTCAGACGATCTGCGGCGCATCGATGACCGAGACTGGGGCCAGATGGAAAGGTGCCTCATGCAGCAAGGCGAGATCGAACTCCAGGACTTCGGGCCGGATCATATCGAGGGCGCAGTCGCGCTTTCTCGCCAGGAGAATTGGCCGCATCGCCCGCAGGATTGGCAGATGGCGCTGCAGCTTTCGAGCGGCGCGGTTGCGCTCGACGATCACGGCCGGGTCAACGGAACAATTCTGGTAACACCCTACGGCGCCGATTGCGCCATGATCAACATGGTGATCGTCGACAGGAACGCCCGGGGCAAAGGGCTTGGGCGCCGGCTCATGGAACAGGCCTTCGCCCTTGCCGGCGACCGTCCGCTGCGGCTGGTCGCGACGGCGGACGGCATGCCGCTCTATGAGAAGCTCGGCTTCGTGCCCTCCGGCATCGTCCTGCAGCATCAAGGCAAGGTTGCCGAGCTTGGCCTGCCCGAAGGCGTGGAGGCCGCAGGCCCTGGCGATCTGCCGGAGATCAAGGCGTTGGACCGTGACGCCTATGGCGCCGACCGTGAAGCCCTGATCGACGCGCTGGCTGAGCGGGGCGAATTCGCCCTCGTCCGCCGCAATGGCGTGATCGAGGCCTATGCCGCAATCCGCCCGTTCGGGCGCGGCGAGGTGATCGGTCCGGTCATCGCGGGAAATGCCAACGACGCCAAAGCACTGATCGGCTTCTTCGCTGCATCGCGCCCCGCCGCCTTCCTGCGCGTCGATACCGACAGCCGGACCGGCATAGCCGACTGGCTCACGAAAATCGGCCTCGGCCATGTCGGCGGCGGCGTCGCCATGGATCGCCCGTCCAGGACGGACGCCGCACGGGCCAGGCCAAAAGTTTACGCCCTCGCCAACCAGGCGCTCGGCTAGTTCGGAGAAAACAATGCTCGCCAATTCCCTGATCGAACTCGACCGCGCCCATCTCATCCACCCGGTCTCCTCTTATCGCGGCCACGAGGCGCTCGGCGTGCGCGTGCTGAAATCGGCCAAGGGCGCCACCGTGACCGACGCGTCCGGCAAGCAACTCGTCGACGGCTTCGCCGGGCTGTGGTGCGTCAACGCCGGCTACGGTCATGACAGCATCGTCGAGGCGGCTGCCCGACAGATGCGCGAGCTTCCTTACGCCACCGCCTATTTCGACCTCGGCTCGGAGCCGGCCATCCGGCTCGCCTCGGAACTGGCCGAGCGCGCGCCCGGCGATCTCAACCACGTCTATTTCACGCTCGGGGGGTCCGACGCGGTCGACAGCACTATTCGTTTCATCCGCTACTACTGGAATGCCAGGGGTGAGCCGAAACGCGACCAGTTCATTTCGATCGAGCAGGGCTATCACGGATCCTCGGTGGTCGGCGCGGGCCTCACCGCGCTCCCCGCCTTCCACGCGGGCTTCGGCATTCCATTCGAATGGCAGCACAAGATCCCCTCGCCCTATCCGTATCGCAATCCGGTGGGCGAGGACGGCGACGCGATCATCGCCGCATCGCTCAGCGCGCTGGAGGCCAAAATCGAAGCTATCGGTCCGGAACTGGTCGCCGCTTTCTATGCCGAGCCGATCCAGGGTTCCGGCGGCGTGATTGTCCCGCCGAAAGGCTGGATCAAGGAGATGCGCGGACTCTGCCGCAAGTACGGCATCTTGTTCATCGCCGACGAGGTGATCACCGGCTTCGGCCGCACAGGGCCGCTGTTCGCCTGCACGGATGAGGACATCGTTCCCGATTTCATGACGACGGCGAAAGGCCTGACATCGGGTTATGTTCCAATGGGCGCCGTCTTCATGGCCGACCATGTCTACGATGTCATCGCCGATGGCGCGGGCGCTTCGGCGATCGGCCACGGCTACACCTATTCCGCCCATCCGGTCAGCGCCGCCGTCGCGCTCGAAGTGTTGAAGCTCTATGAGGACGGCCTGCTGGAGAACGGTGTCAAGGCCGGCGCTCGCCTGACGGCGGGGTTGGAAAGCCTGAGCGACCACCCGCTCGTCGGCGATGTGCGTGGCCGCGGCATGCTTGCCGCGATCGAGCTTGTCGTCGACAAAGAGAAAAAGACGCCGCTTCCTGCCGCGGCCATGCCGGCGCGGCGCATCTTCGACCGGGCATGGGACAATGGCCTCATCATCCGTGCCTTCGCGCATGGCGTTCTCGGTTACGCGCCGCCGCTCTGCTGCACCGACAGCGATATCGATGCGATCATCGAGCGCACGCGCCTCACACTCGACCAGACGCTGGCGGATCCGGATGTCCGCAAGGCCCTCGCATGAACGCCGCCGATTTTTCGCATCTCGAAATATCGCGGGCGCGGACGATTTCGCAATTTTGTGCCGCAGCCCCGCGCCTTTTCGGCGAATCCAGCGCGGGGGAAGTGCCAGACTGCTTTTAAAGACAAGGCCAGAATGCCCGAATTTGCGGGCTCTTGAAGAAGGTGGACGTCCTGAGCGGCACGGAATTTTGTTCTGTTCAGCACCAAGCAATTCAGCCACGCGCGCAGAGGAGAGCTAGTTCTTGGCCAGGGCCTTTAGCGAGTTCAAATACATGACCTTCGATGTGGTCGGCACGCTGATCGACTTCGAGGGCGGCATCACGAGCTGCCTGGCCGGAATTGCGGCCGAGGCAGGTGTTTCGGTAGACGGTGAGGAGGCATTGGCCCTTTACCGGGAGGCTCGCTACATGTCCGATGCGGGCCTCTTCCCCGACGATCTTGCACGCGTCTACATGGTCATCGCACCGCAGCTCGGCCTGCCGGCCGAGGAGAAATACGGCGTCCGCCTGCGGAATTCAGCCAGCCTCTGGCAGGGCTTTCCCGACAGCGCTGCGGCATTGGCCAGTCTCGCCAAGTCACACAAGGTGATCGCCATGACCAATGCTCGGCGCTGGGCGCTCGACCATTTCGAGAAGCAGCTCGGATCGCCCTTCTTCGCCACCTTCACGGCCGACGATACCGGCACGGAGAAGCCCGACCCAGCCTTCTTCCATAAGGTCTTCGATTTCGTGGCGTCCCGCGGCGACAGCAAGGACGACATCCTGCATGTCGCGCAAAGCCAGTATCACGATATCGGCATCTCCCGGACGCTTGGCCTGACCAATTGCTGGATCGAGCGCCGGCATGCCCAGAAAGGCTATGGCGGCACGATCGAGCCCGAGGCCTTCACCGTGCCGGACTACCACTTCACCTCGATGGCCGCCTTTGCCGCGGCCGTGCGGGAAAGCCTGAAGGAACGAACCTGAGCCCAAGCCCGGAAAGCCGCATCAAGACGAGCAACCCGATGAACAACCAGAAAGGGGAATGACATGACCGACAAGATCACGAACTGGACCAGCGCAGACGATGCCATGGTCGAAAACGCCATCCGGCGGGGCGCGAGCCGCCGCGAACTGCTCAAGATGCTGCTGGCCGGCGGCGCAGCGGTTGCCGCGGGCGGCATGGTGCTCGGACGCGCCACCAATGCCGTCGCCGCCACGCCGGTCTCCGGCGGAAATTTCAAGGCGGCCGGCTGGTCGTCCTCGACCGCCGATACGCTCGATCCGGCCAAGGCGTCGCTTTCTACCGACTATGTCCGCTGCTGCTCGCTCTACAACCGCCTGACCTTCCTCGACAAGGACGGCAAGACGCAGATGGAGTTGGCCGAAAGCTTCAACAGCAAGGACGCCAAGACCTGGACCGTGAAGCTGCGCAAGGGCGTCACTTTCCACAACGGCAAGGACCTCACCGCCGACGACGTCGTCTTCTCTCTGAAGCGTCACCTCGACAAGGCGGTCGGTTCCAAGGTGGCCAAGATCGCCGCCCAGATGACCGGCTTCAAGGCAGTCGACAAATCGACCGTCGAAATCACCCTCGCCGACCCGAATGCCGACCTGCCGACCATCCTGGCGCTGCACCACTTCATGATCGTCGCGGACGGCACCACGGACTTCTCGAAAGGCAATGGTACCGGCGCTTTCGTGCTGCAGACGTTCGAGCCGGGCGTGCGTTCGGTGGTTACCAAGAACAAGAACTACTGGAAGTCGGGCAAGCCCTATCTCGACTCCTTCGAATTCATCGCCATCAGCGACGACAGCGCCCGCGTCAACGCGCTGCTTTCGGGCGACATCAATTTTGCCGCCTCGATCAATCCGCGTGCGATGAAGCTCATCAGCGGCCAGCAAGGCTTTGAACTGTCGAAGACGACCTCGGGCAACTACACGGACCTCAACATCCGGCTCGACATGGATCCGGGCAGCAAGGCCGACTTCGTGGCCGGCATGAAGTATCTCGTCAACCGCGAGCAGATCGTCAAATCGGCATTGCGCGGCCTCGGTGAAATCGGCAACGACCAGCCCGTCTCGCCGGCGAACATCTTCCACAATGCCGACCTCAAGCCGAAGGCCTTCGATCCGGACAAGGCGAAGTTCCACTTCCAGAAAGCCGGCCTGCTCGGCCAGTCCATCCCCGTGGTCGCCTCCGACGCCGCGACCTCGTCGATCGACATGGCGGTGATCATTCAGGCCGCCGGCGCGGATATCGGCATGAAGCTCGATGTGCAGCGCGTCCCCTCCGACGGCTATTGGGACAATTACTGGCTCAAAGCGCCGGTCCATTTCGGCAACATCAATCCGCGCCCGACGCCGGACATCCTGTTCTCGCTGCTTTACGCCTCCAACGCACCCTGGAATGAAAGCCAGTACAAGTCCGAGAAGTTCGACAAGCTGCTCGTCGAGGCACGCGGCCTGCTCGACCAGGCCAAGCGCAAGGAAATCTACGGCGTAATGCAGACCATGATCGCCGAGGAGGCGGGCACCATCATCCCGGCCTATATTTCCAACGTCGATGCCCTCTCTAGCAAGGTGAAGGGTTTGGAAGCGAACCCGCTCGGTGGCATGATGGGTTACGCGATGGCGGAGTACCTCTGGTTCGAAGCCTGAGAGGCGCCTGCCGGGGGCCGGTCAGCCTGTCCCCCGGCACTGCATTGCGCAAGATTGTTTGGCCGAACGCAACCGCAGGGAGCGCTTCCATGAAGTCTGGGGTTCTCAAGCTCGTGGCGAAGCGGCTGACGGTTGCAGTCGTCACCCTTCTGATCGTGTTGTTCGCCGTGTTTTTCGCCACCAGCATGCTTCCCGGCGACACGGCATCGATCCTGCTCGGCCAGGCTGCGACTCCCGAAGCGGTCGCAGGCTTGCGCGAGGCCATGCATCTCAACGATCCGGCGATCCTGCGCTTCCTGCGCTGGCTTCTCGGCCTGCTCCACGGCGACCTTGGCACCTCCTATGCCAACGAGATGCCGGTCGCGGCGCTGATCGGCGGCCGCTTCGTCAACACCATGAAACTAGCAGGCATCACCACGCTGATCTCGGTGCCGCTGGCGCTGACGCTCGGCATCACCGCCGCGATGCTGCGCGGCTCCCTCTACGACCGCACCGTCACCGTGCTTTCGATCGGCGTCATTTCCGTGCCGGAGTTCATGGTCGCAACTCTCGCAGTGCTGCTCTTTGCCGTATATCTCAGATGGCTGCCGGCGCTGTCCTCGGTCAACGAGGCGCATTCGCTTACCGACCTCGTACGTATCTATGCGATGCCCGTGATCACGCTCACCTTCGTCATCTCCGCCCAGATGATCCGCATGACCCGCGCCGCGGTGATCGAAACGCTCTCCACGCCCTATGTCGAGATGGCGCTTCTCAAGGGCGCCTCGCGCAGCCGCATGGTGCTTAGACATGCGCTTCCCAATGCGCTGGGACCGATCGTCAACGCGGTCGCGCTCTCGCTGTCCTATCTGGTGGGCGGCGTTATCATCGTCGAGACGATCTTCAACTATCCCGGCATCGCCAAGCTGATGGTCGATGCGGTCGCCACCCGCGACCTGCCGCTGATACAAAGTTGCGCAATGATCTTCTGCCTCGGCTACCTTCTGCTCATCACGGCCGCCGATATCGTCGCCATCATGTCCAACCCGAGGCTCAGATGACGATGGCGCGCGCGGCATCTTCCCGGCGGTCCTTCTTGGGCCACAGCTACAACCTCATGGGCGTCGTCGCCTCGCTGGTCATCCTGGCGTGGACGCTCGTGGCGATCTTTGCGCCTTACATCATTCCGCATCCGATTGGCGACATCGTCGACGATGACTATTTCGGCCCAATACGCCAGGGCCTGTGGCTCGGTTCCGACTATCTGGGGCGCGACATGCTCTCCAGGGTTCTGATGGGCGCGCGCTACACCGTCGGCATATCGCTCGCCGCCGTTTCCATCGCCTGCTTCTCGGGTGTCGTGCTCGGCATGCTCGCGGCCGTGAGCGGCGGCTGGTTCGACACCTGCCTCAGCCGCTTCCTGGACGCCATGAACTCCATCCCCAGCAAGCTGTTCGGCCTCGTGGTGGTCGCCGCGGTCGGCTCCTCGATCCCGGT
Source organism: Mesorhizobium sp. WSM4906 (assembly GCF_029674625.1). NCBI lineage: Bacteria > Pseudomonadati > Pseudomonadota > Alphaproteobacteria > Hyphomicrobiales > Phyllobacteriaceae > Mesorhizobium > Mesorhizobium sp. WSM4906. Next base: position 3,081,456 of record NZ_CP121355.1, on the reverse strand, counting down.
GCTGATCCTGACGCTCGCGGTTATCTACATTCCCGGCGCCTACCGCTTCGCACGGGCACTCGCAGTCAACATCAACACCATGGATTTCATGACCGTCGCCCGTGTCCGTGGGGAAAGCACGGCCTATCTCATCGGGTCCGAGATCCTGCCCAACATCATCCGCCCCGTGCTCGCCGATTTCGGCCTACGCTTCGTCTTCATCGTGCTCTTGCTCTCCGGCCTGTCCTTCCTCGGCCTCGGTCTGCAGCCGCCTTTAGCCGACTGGGGTGCACTAGTACGCGAGAACATCGGTGGTCTGCCCTTCGCGGCTCCCGCCGTCATCGTGCCCTCGCTGGCGATCGCCAGCCTTACCATCAGCGTCAACCTGCTGATCGATAACCTGCCGCAGAAGATCAGGGACCGCGACGCATGACCAATCTCGTCGAGGTCAGGAATCTGAGGATCGAGGCGACGACCGACGCCGGACGTCTGGTCGAAATCATCAAGGGCGTCAGCCTCGACATCGCCGACGGCGAGATCATCGCCCTGATCGGCGAGAGCGGCTCCGGCAAGACGACGGTGGCGCTCTCGCTCATGGGCCATGCGCGGCCCGGCTGCCGGATAACCGGCGGCGAGATCAATGTGAACGGCAAGGACATGGCTGCGCTTTCCGAGAAGGAACGTGCAAGGCTGCGCGGCACCGACATCGCCTATGTTCCGCAAAGCGCCGCCGCCGCCTTCAATCCCTCATCCACGATCATGGAGCAGGTGATCGAGGTCACGCGCATCCACAGGCTGATGCCTCCCGAGCAGGCGCGAAAGCGTGCGGTAGAGCTGTTCCGGGCCTTGTCGCTGCCGGACCCGGAAGGGATCGGCGCCCGCTATCCACACCAGGTTTCCGGTGGGCAATTGCAGCGCCTGGCGGCGGCCATGGCGCTCATCGGCGATCCCAAGCTGGTCATTTTCGACGAGCCGACGACGGCGCTCGACGTGACGACGCAGATCGACGTGCTGAAGGCATTCAAGGCGGTCATGAAGGCGGGCGGCATAGCGGGTGTCTATGTTTCCCATGACCTCGCGGTTGTCGCCCAGATCGCCGACCGCATCGTGGTGCTGAAGGGCGGCGAAGTGCAGGAGACCGGAACGACGGCTGGGATACTTTCGGCTGCCAAGCATCCCTATACGCGCGAACTGCTGGCCGCCTTCGAACCTAAGCCGCGGCAACCGGCGGCTGAGGCGGAAGCCGCAACGAATGAGCTGCTGCGTATCGACAATCTGACGGCCGGCTATGGACCGGTACGGGATAACGGACTGCCACTTATCCGGGCGGTCGATTCGGTCAGCCTGGTGGTGGACAAGGGGCGCAATCTCGGGATCATAGGCGAGTCCGGCTGTGGAAAGTCGACTCTGGCGCGGGTCATCGCCGGCATCCATCCGGCGGCAGCCGGCGACATCATCTTCGACGGCAAGGAACTGGAGCGCGCCGCGAAGAAACGCAGCCAGGACCAGCTGCGCGAGATGCAGATCGTGTTCCAATATGCCGATACCGCGCTCAATCCGGCCAAGCCTGTCGAGGACATCATCGCCCGGCCCCTGGCCTTCTATCACGGGCTGGACAGGCACGCGCGCTCGAAGCGTGTCGATGAACTGCTCGACATGGTGCGACTGCCCAAGGCGCTGCGCTATCGCCATCCCTCGGAGCTGTCGGGCGGCCAGAAGCAGCGCGTGAATTTCGCACGCGCGCTGGCGGCTGCTCCCAAGCTGATCATCTGCGACGAGATCACCTCGGCGCTCGATACGGTGGTAGCGTCCGCCGTGATCGAGCTGCTCAAGGAGCTACAGCGCGAGCTGGGTCTGTCCTACATCTTCATCAGCCACGACCTCTCAGTCGTCGAGGCCATCTGCGACGAGATCATGGTGATGTACAATGGCCAGCGGGTGGAGCAGATCACGCCCGACAAGGTCAAGGCGGCCACCCACCCCTATTCCAAGCTTCTGTTCTCCTCCGTGCCGAATCTCGATCCGACCTGGCTCGACGGCCTTGTCCGCGATCCTGAGCTCGTCAGCCAGTACGGCCACCGCTGACGAGTCAAACGGAGTCTCACATCGGGAACAGGCTGGGCAGCGGCATATGCGCCTTGACGATGGGAGACTTCAACACGACGAAGCTGAAATATTTGTCGATGCCGATATCCATATCGGTCAGCCGCTCCATGATCGTCTGGTACTCGCCGATGCCGGCGGTGACGAATTTCATCAGATAGTCATAGCCGCCCGAGACGAGGTGGCACTCGATGACCTGATCAATCTTTTCGACGACGGCGAGAAAGCGGGCGAAGTCGACCTGGCGATGGTTCTTCAAGGTGATCTCGGTGAACACGGTGAGCGTCTGGCCGAGCTTGCCGATATTGACCTGCGCCGAATAGCCCTCGATGTAGCCTTCCGACTGGAGCTTCTTGACCCGCATGAGGCACGGGCTCGGCGACAAATGCACCAGCTCGGCCAGTTCGACATTGGTGATGCGGCCGTTCTTCTGCAATTCGTGCAGAATCTTGACATCGATCCGATCCAGTTTCACAGCCGTCTCCGTAGAAAGCGCGCCATAGCACAAAATGCTGCAACGCTGGTTACCATTGACACTACCACGGCTCGCTAGCCTGTCCATCAGAGCGGATGCCGCTTTGAAACGCAGCGGCTCCCGATCTCGGCAGGGTTGCCGGAATAAAATTCTGCCTCTGCCTCAACTGCAGCAGCGCCTGCCTGCGCAACACGCTAGACTGGCGCGTCAAGGTGGAGAGACGATGCGCGCACTGCTGCAGCAAATCGAGACGTCCGGCGAACTGCCGCAGTCCGCGGATGCGGTGGTGATCGGCGGCGGCATCGTCGGTGTCTTCGCGGCCTATTTCCTGGCGCGGCGCGGCATGAAGGTCGCGCTTGTCGAAAAGGGACGCATCGGCGCCGAGCAGTCCTCGCGGAATTGGGGATGGTGCCGCCAGCAGAATCGCGACGCCCGCGAATTGCCGATGGCAACCCACAGCCTCGATTTGTGGGAGCGCTTTGCAACGGAGACCGGCGAGGACACCGGCTTCCACCGCTGCGGCCTGCTCTACCTCAGCAATGACGACGCGGAACTGGCCGGCTGGGCGCGTTGGCGCGACTTCGCCAGGACCGCCGGAGTCATCACGCATATGCTGGACACGGCCGAGGCCAGCGAGCGGGGCCGCGCCACGGGTCGGACGTGGAAGGGCGGCGTCTTCTCGCCCACCGACGGGACCGCCGATCCATCGCGGGCCGCGCCCGCGGTCGCCCGCGCCGTCCTGAAGCTTGGGGGCAGCGTGCATCAGAATTGCGCCGCGCGCGGCATCGAGACCGAGGGCGGGCGATTGAGCGGCGTGGTCACCGAAAACGGCACGATACCAACCAAGGTGGCGGTGATGGCCGGCGGCGCCTGGGCCTCCTCTTTTTGCAGGCAGTTCGGCTTCCGCTTTCCGCAGGCGTCGGTCCGCTCCTCCATCCTGTCCGTCTCGCCCGGCGCGCAGGGTCTGCCGGATGCGCTGCACACGGCACGGATCTCGGCCACGCGTCGCGGCGACGGCGGCTACACGCTCGCGATTAGCGGGCGCGGACGCGTCGACGTGACGCCGCAGCAACTGCGCTTCTCCTCGCAGTTCGTGCCAATGTTTCTGAAGCGCTGGCGAAGCCTGGCGCCCGGCGGCCTGCAAGGCGCGCTTTCGGGCCATGAAACGCTGAAACGCTGGCGGCTCGACCGCACAACGCCGATGGAGCGCATGCGCATCCTCGATCCAGTTCCGGATCAGTCGACGATCCGCCTGACGCATTCTCGCGCGCTCGAACTTCTGCCGGACCTCAGAAAGACCAGGATAAGTGCCGCCTGGGCGGGCTACATCGACAGCACGCCGGATGGCGTGCCGGCCATCGGCGAGATCCATTCCGTTCCGGGTTTCTTTCTGGCCGCCGGATTTTCGGGTCATGGCTTCGGCATCGGACCTGGTGCCGGACACCTCGTCGCCGATCTTGTGACCGGGGCGGAACCGATCGTCGATCCGGCATGCTATGACCCGCGGCGCTTCGACGCTTCGTCCTGGGGCAAAGTCGCTGACTTCTAATCTCACGCTCGACATTCCGACATCGCCTGACAGGCGGAGCCTTTGTGACTGCATCAGCCCTCCCGGAGAAAGGCGCCGATCGGCACCGGCCGAACAGGGGCCTGCCCGCGAAAGCGGCCGACCGCGTCGGGCGTACAGCCTAACTGCGCCGCGACGACTTCGGCGGCGGCCAACTGGCAATAGCGCCCTTGGCAGCGCCCCATGCCGGCACGTGAAACCGACTTCACCCTGTTAGCCTCGCCGCCGCCGAAATCCGCGCCCTCGCGCACGGCGCCGGCGGTCACGTTCTCGCAGCGGCAGATGACTGTTTCGTCGGGCAGTGTTCGCACCATCTCGGCCGGCCAGGGAAAGGCGCAAGCTAGGCCGCGGGCAAAGCGCCCGAGCCGCGCCAGCTTGCGCAGATCGGCTTGGATAGGAGGCGCCACATGCCTGAGATCCATGAGACATGCCACGGCCGCGAAACGCCCCGCGATCTCCGCTCCATCCGCGCCGAGGAGACGAGCCCCGTCGCCCGCAAGGTAGACTCCATTGCCGGCCCGACCCATCGCGTCGGTCTTCGGCAGCCATTGCCGCCACTGCTCGTCATAGCCGAAGACGCATCCAACCAGGTCTGCCAGATGGATCTCCGCCTGCAGGTGCCAACCCATGCCGACCATGTCGCAAGGGGTGAGGCGCTGCCGTCCGCCGGCGTCGCGCCAGCGCACCGCCGTAGCGCCCGACGCGTCCGCCTCGATCTGATCCAGCGTCACGCCCGCATGATAGCGGCCACCGAGCCGGGCCCGCAGGACGAGACCGCGCGCCGCGACGATCGGCCGGGCCGCAAGTCCGGAGAAACCCCGCATCTGCTGGCGCCAGGAGGATGTATCCAGCACCGCCGCCACATCCGCTCCAGCCTTCATGAGTTGGGCTCCGACCAGCGTCAGCAAAGGCCCAGATCCCACCAGCACAATGCGTCGCCCAAGGGCTACGCCCTGCGCCTTGAGCGCGATCTGCGCAGCACCAAGACTGTAGACGCCGGCGTTCTGCCAGCCAGGAACGGGTGCGACACGGTCGGACGCGCCGGTGGCGAGGATCAGGCGGTCATAGCCGATCACCTTTACGCCGCCCTCCCCCAGCACGTGCAGCCGACCCTCATGCACGGCGATGACCGAGCTGTCAGCAAAATGGGTAAGCCGCCCTTCCTCGGCAAGCCGGTCGAAGAGAGCATGCAGCGCGCGCGCCTTCGCCGCCTCCGACCCGTAGAGCTGTTTCAGCGTGCGGACGAACCCATCGGGTGGGCGCCGATAGATCTGCCCGCCCGCGCGATGCCCTTCGTCGATCACCACCGGGTGAAGCCCAGCCTCGACCAGCGTCGCCGCGGCCCTTATGCCGGCCGGACCGGCGCCGACGATGACGATCCTCGACGATGAGCCCTCGCTCACCGCCAGCTCTCCCGCGGGGTCGTCCGCAACCGCATGCCCTCAATAACCGGCGTGGAACATGTGCGCAGGCGCGGCCCCTCTTCCTGCCACACCCAGCAGTCCTGGCAGGCGCCCATCAGGCAGAAGCCGGCGCGCGGCTCGGGCCCGAACTCGGAGTTTCGTAACGCGAGTCCGGACGCCAGCATGGCGGTCAGCACGGTGTCGCCGGCAAGCGCACTGCATGTCTCACCGTCGATAACAACACGCACCTCTGGGCGGTCGCGCTCGGCCAGCCGAACGATGCGGCCAGTATTCATTCCGCGGCCTCTCGCACCGGCCTCGGACGTGGCAATTCAGGGAAGCGTTCGCAGACCGCATCGAAGGCGGCCTGGACGCCATGCGCTCCAGAGCGGTCTTTCATGCGCCGAAAAATCTCCGTCTTGGCGAAGAACCGCCAGTGGATCGGCAGGGCGTCCAATATGGCATGAAATTGGTCGTAGGCGGCCGGAGTCCACTGTGCCTCATAGCCGTCACGCTCCGGCCCGAAATGGAAATGGCTGGCGGCCGGCTTATGCCGCGCTCGCAGTTGCGCGGTCGCCTGCTCGTCGACCTCGCCGCCGCGGAAGACGACGCCATAGTCGCGCTCGGCAGCAGTTGGCGAGACATAGCCGCGCCGTACATCCTCAGCCACCCGCCAGGGCTCGCGCTGGTGTGGATCGCCGCGCCCGCCGCCGCCGGCGGAGCGGATCTCGAGCACGTCGCCCGGCTGCAGCACTGCCGTATCGATGTTTCCCAGCCGCCGCTCGTGCTCAGTTCCCGCGTTGACGACCATGTCCGACAGGCCCGCCGCCTTGCCGCCCAGCACGCCCCACGGGCGGAAGAAGCTGCGGTCGCGGTTGCGCGCCGTGATCCTGGAGTCCGGCGCGAAAACGCGAAAAGCCATTTCGGTCGCCAGCCCGCCCCGCCAACGCCCGGCGCCGCCGCTGTCCCTGGCGAGGCCGTATTTGACGAACTCGACCGGGGTCTCGGTCTCGGTGATCTCGATCGGCGTATTCTTGAGATAGGCGGCATCGGCACCCGATCCGTTGGTGCCATCGCGATGCGGCATCGCGCCGCCGCCGCCCACAACCGGGTTCACCGCCGCGATGACGCTGCGGCTGGTGCGCTCGTCGGTGGTCATGACATTGACGATGCAATTGTTGCCGGCAGGCGCCGCCGGCAAACGTTCCGGCACCGCCTGCGAGAAGGCGCCGAAAATGACCGAGCGCAGCCGGGCGCAGGTAAGCGAGCGCATGCCAACGGCGGCGGGATGGACCGGGTTCAGCACCGAACCTTGCGGCGTGATGCAGGTGAACGGCCGGGTAAGCCCGGTGTTGAGGAGGATTTTCGGGTTGAGCGTGTAGAGCACATAGTAGACGCCGACGAGCAGCATGGTGTGGCGCGGGTCGCCGCCCGAAGGCACGTTGAGCGAGGAGCCGAGCTGCGGATCGGAACCAGTGAAGTCGAGCACCGCCTCGTCGGCCCTGATGGTCAGCGTCAGCTTGAGCCGGCAGGGATTGGCCTCGACCGAATCCTCGTCGGCGTAGTCGGCGAATTCCCATGTGCCGTCGGGCATGGAATGCAGCACGTCGCGCGCCTGCGCCTCAGCATGATCGAGAAGAGCGGAAACGCCTTCGATGAAGCCGGCTTTGCCGAACTTCCTCACCATCGCCTGGATCTTGCGCTCGCCGGTGTTGAGCGCGCCCACCAGCGCCTTGATGTCGCCGATGTTGAGGTCGGGTTTGCGCACATTGGTGCTCATGATCCGCAGGATCGTTTCGTCGAAGACGCCTTCCCTCACCAGCTTCATCGGCGGAAAGCGGATGCCTTCCTGATGGATCTCGGTGAGCGCGCGGCTCAGCGAAGCCGGCACGGCGCCGCCCATGTCTGTGTTGTGGATATGCCCTCCCGTCCAGGCGACGATCTCGCCTTCGACGAAGACCGGCTTCCACAGATGCGTGTCGGGCGCGTGTGTCGCGACATGGCCGGAATAGGGATCGTTGGTGAAGGCGACGTCGCCCGGCCGATAGTCGCCCACCATGGCAATAGCGCGGTGATAGGAAAGCCCCGGATACCAGGTGGCGCCGAGTTCCATCGGGACGGCGAAAGTCGCCCCAGAACGGTCCATCAGCATCACCGTGAAGTCCTGAGTCTCCTTGACGAAGGCGGAGTGCGCGGTGCGGTGCAGCGTGTGCGCCATGTTCTCGGCGGCCGCGCGGGCATGATTTGCCAGAACCTGAAGATTTGTCCGGTCGAACAAGGCGTTACTCCGCGAAGGTCAGCAGAAGGTTGAGGTGGCGGTCGACCCGTGCCTGCGTTCCCGCGGGAATAGCAAAGGTCGTGTCTTCCTGCACCACCACGGCGGGCCCGCGGAACGTGCTGCCGGGTAGGAGCGTCTGCCGGTCGTGGAGGTCAACGGTCTCGACGCTCAGGCCCGTATAGACGGGAAGTCGACGCGCCGGAACGGCCGGGACGTCGATCTCGTCGTTCTCCGGGAAGGAGAGTGCAGGGCCTGCGCCTACCGCGGACAGCCGGACATTCACAAGCTCGATCTCGCCCTCCGGATCCTGGAAATCGTAGAGCTGCTCGTGGGTGCGGTGGAACGCATGCTTGACGGCCTCCGCGTTACCATCGACCAGCCATTCCGGCGAAAGGACGACCTCGATCTCGTAGCTTTGCCCGACATAGCGCATGTCGCAGGAGAGATTGAGTTGCGCGGCCGCATCGTGCCCTTGCGCCGCGAGCCAGTCGCGGCCCTCGCGCGCAAGCGCCTCGAAGGCCTCGCGGATTGTGGGAAGCGACGCGCCCGACAGAGGGCTGAAGATCGTGCGGATGAAGTCTCCGCGCAGGTCAGCCACCAGCCCGCCCAGCGCCGACACCACGCCGGGGCGGCGCGGCGCCATGACGCGCTTCATCCCGAGCTCGCGGGCAAGAAAGGCGCCGAGCATGGGGCCGCCGCCGCCGAACGGCATCAGCGTGAATTCGCGCAAGTCGACGCCGGCGCGCGAAGCGAGTTTTTCGACCTCGACGAACATTTCCGACACCGCGATGTCGAGGATCGCCTGCGCGGTCTGCTCGACCGGACGGCCGAGCCGGGCGGCAAGCTCGCCGACAGCGCGATGCGCCAGGCCGGTGTCGATCCGAAGCTGGCCATAGGCCATCTCGCTGTGACCGAGCCACCCACACGCCACCATGGCGTCCGTCACCGTAGGCTGCTCGCCGCCGCGGCCGTAGCATGCCGGTCCAGGCGTCGAGCCGGCCGACTCGGGTCCGACCCGCAACACCCCTTGAGCGTCGACACTGGCGATCGAGCCGCCGCCGATCCCGATCGAGCTGACCGACACGGATGGGATATGGAGCGGAAATTCGCCGATCAGCTCGCCGGTTCCGAACTGCGCCTCGCCATCGATGATGAGCGCGAAGTCGGCCGAGGTCCCGCCGATGTCGAGCGTGAGAACCTTGTCCTCGCCGGCCTGGCGAGCCAGCCATGAGGCGCCGATGACGCCGGAGGCCGTTCCCGACAGCAGCATGTTCACGCAGGCGCGCTTGCCTTCGGCGGCATTCATCAGCCCGCCGTTCGACTTCGTCAGCATCGGCCGAGCCGGCACGCCGTGATCCTTCAGCCGCTCTTCGAGCGCAGTCAGATAGCCCGAGACGCGCGGATGGACATAGCCGTTGAGGATGGCCGTCGAGCTGCGCTCATATTCGCGGATGACCGGCCACACCTCGGCCGAGGAAAAGGCGAAGAGGTCTGGTGCCAGGCGAGCAATGGCCGCCTTGACTGAGGCTTCCTGCGCAGCGTTGCGCCAGGAATGGAGGAACGACACGATGATGCCTCGCGCCCTGCCTGCTTTCGCCGCTGCGACCGCTCTCTCTACAGCCGCCATGTCCGGCGTCTGGGATTCAGTCCCGTCGGCACGCATGCGGACAGGGATGCCGAACACCATGTCGCGCGAGATCAGCGGGTCCGGCCGCGAGCAGAACAGCGAATACATGTCCGGCATTCGAAGCCGTGCGAGCTCGATCACGTCCTCGAAGCCGGCATTGGTGAACAGCGCGAGCGGCGCGCCCTTGCGCTGGATGATCGTGTTGATGCCGACGGTCGTGCCGTGCACGAAGCGCGTCATATGGGTAGGGTCGAAGCTTTCGCGCTCGGCAAGCAAGGTGAGACCGGTCATCAGCTCGGCGCCCGGATCCTCCGGCGTCGTCAGCACCTTCAGCGAAGCGACGCGTCCGGATTTTGCCTCCAGCGCGCAGAAATCGATGAATGTCCCGCCGATATCGACGCCGACCTTCCAGTCGGCCCCTTTCTGTGCTCCGTCCGCCGCGCGAGCGATGGCGCTGTCCATGGATGCGTCCCTTCCTGTCTGCCAGGCAAAGCTGGCACGACGGGATGGTGCGGGTCCAAGATGTATGATGAGCAAGGATATAAGACTTGCTTATGCCATTGAGTCTCGCTCGCCCAAGACAACGGCACAGGCCGAACGGATTTCATCGCGCATCATCTCGTCGGCCAGCGAAAGGGCTCGGGCGCGCGAAGTAAGCAGCGCGATCGGAAATTCCGGTCCCGCCGCGAGCGGCCTGACGGCAAGCCCGGCAAACTGGCGCCACGGCAGCAGTGCATCGACGAGGGCGATACCCAGACCGGCCTGGACGAAGCCGATCGCGGAGATGGATGCGTCGATCTCGATCGACGGCGAAAGCGCCACACCCTGCGCGCGGGCCGCATGGGCCAGTTCGTCGGCGGGACGCGTGTTTCCACGGTAGGAGACTAACTCTTCCCCGGCGAGGTCGGCAAGCGTCAACTCGGTCTTCTCCTGCAACGCGTGGCCGGAGGGTAGCAGGCATGTGAAGCCCACGCTCCCGATCACCTCGGCCTCGATGTCGGGAGGCAGGCGGTCATCCATGGCTACGCCGAGGCTGGCGTCACCTGCGCGCAGCATATCGACGATCGCGGCGATCGGAGCGCTATGGGAACGCAGCAATATGTCTGGGTGCTGCGCCCGAAACCTGGTGAACGCGCACGGCAGTATCGCCATGGCCGGCGGCGGCGAGGCCGCGACCCGCACCAGCCCCGTGCGACCGAGGCGGAGATCCGTGGTCTTGCGGCGCAGCCCATCGAGCCCTGCCGACAGCCTCTCGGCATCGGGGAAAATCTCCAAAGCCTCCGGGGTCGGGCGAAGCCGGCCCTTCACCCGCTCGAATAACGTGAAGCCGAGTTCGTCCTCCGTATGAAGCAGGGTTTGGCTGAGCGCAGGCTGGGAAATGTTCAGCATCCGCGCCGCTGCGGTCACGGTACCCGCACGCATGATGGCGATGAACACTTCGAGCTGCCGCGCCCGCATTGCCACTCCATAGGTAAAGCTTATGGCTTTTGTCCAAACCCATCTTTGACGCAATGCCGCCGCGCGGACAAGATTGGCATATTCAAGGATCATCCGCTCTGCACAAGGAATGACTATGGATGTGATCGTGCTGGGCGGCGGGCTGATGGGGACGGCCTCGGCCTATTTCCTCGCCAGGCGCGGCGCGAGCGTGACCCTGATCGAGCGCAACCGGATCGGCAGCGGGGCCACTGTCGCCTCTTTCGGCAACATCCGGCGCACGGGGCGTCATCTGTCCCAGCTTCCGCTGGCTCACCGCTCGCTCACACTATGGGGCAAGGCCAAGAAGATGCTTGGACGCGACGTGGAGTTCCGCGCCACCGGTCATATCCGGCTGATCTTCGATGATGGCGGCCTCGCCGACATGCGGGCCTACGCTCAAGCTGCGCGGTCATGGGGGCTCGAGTTGGAGGAGCTCGACCCGCGCGGGATCCGTACCCGCTTTCCCGGCCTCGGTCCCGACGCGATCGCGGCATCGTTCTCGCCGCAGGACGGCAGCGGCAATCCGCGGCTGATCGCGCCGGCCTTTGCCGAAGCCGCCCGCAAGCTCGGCGCGGAAATCATCGAGGGAGCCCCGGTCGAAAAGATCGAGCGGACCGACTCCGGTTTCCTTGTCGCCACCTCAAAAGGTCCATTCGCCGCCGAATGCCTGCTCAATGCCGCAGGCGCTTGGGGCGCGCGCATTGCCGCGCTGTTCGGCGAGGAGGTTCCGCTCGATGCCCGCGGACCGCAGATCGGCGTGACCGAGCCGTTGCCGCACCGAATCCTGCCGGTGGTCGGCATCTGGACGCGCGACAAGCATTATGGCGCCTATTTGCGTCAGGTCGAGCGTGGCAATATCGTCTTCGGTGGCGCGGCCGAAAGGGTGCCGGTGGATCTTGATCCGGGCCGTGCGAAGGCCGATCCCATGCGCCTTCCGGTGCAGCTGCGCGCCGTCGCGCGGCTTCTGCCGGCAATCGCAAAGGTCGCGGTCATCCGCACTTGGTCCGGCTGCGAGGGCTATGTGCGCGACATGTTGCCGATCATGGGGCAATCGGCAACGACGCCGGGCCTGTTCCACGCCTTCGGCTTCAGCGGACACGGCTTCCAGCTCGGCCCGGGCGTGGGCGAGGCCATGGCCGAACTCATCACGACCGGCCGCTGCGAAACACTGCTCGATGATTTCAGAGCGGATCGTTTCAGTCGCGCGGCCTGATGAAACAGCTGTCGACCATACGGGCACCATGCTTAAAAGAGTGGGAGAACCGCTCTTGGACTATTGTGTGCCCCGGGTGCGCAAGGTGATAGGCGAGGCTGCAGTGGCGTCCTTCTCCGGCAAAGCATGAATGGCCGGCCCGTTCAGAACGCTGCCGTCAGGTGCGAACTGCGATCCGTGGCATGGGCAGTCCCAGCATTGTTCGGTCGAGTTCCAGTGGACGATACAGCCGAGATGCGTGCAGGAAGCGGAACGCATATGGACTTGCCCGCTTTGGTCGCGGCAAACCGCGAGCTTGCTCAGGCCGTCCCGGAGGATGCCGCCTTCGCCAGGTTTGAGATCTTCGGCCGACGTGATTTCGCCCGGCAGCAAATATTCGGCGAAGTTCTTTACCGCCCTGAGGTTCTCGCTGACGTAATTCGCCAGCGCCGCCGGTGGCATCCGATCGGGAGCATAGACACTTTCCCACTTGCTTGACCCCTTGACGATCAAGTCGCGGATGAGAAGTCCCGCCAATGCGCCGTGCGTCATGCCTTGCCCAGAATCTCCGGTGGAGATGAAGACGTTGTGGCTGCCAGGGCTGCGGCCGATGAAGCCGCAATAGTCGACGGTATTGAGAACCTGGCCCGACCATCGTGCCGTCTCATCTTCCAAGCCAGGCACCAGCGCTCGGATCCATGCCTTGAGAGCATCAAAACGCGCGTCCCCATCGTCGGCTTCTCCGGATTTGTGATCTCTTCCGCCCGCTATCAGATAATCGATTTCGGCCGCACCGGGATGGAGACGAACGTAGTAGTAGGGATCATCCATATCCCAATAGAGCGCGTCCGGAAGCGAGCCCTTGGGCAATTCGAAAGCCATGGCGTAAGTGCGGTAGGGCGCCATCTTGCTGTGGATCGCGACGACGGTGTTGATGGGGGAGTTGGTGGCGAAGACCGCACTCTTCGCCATGATCGTCCCTCCACCCTCGACACGGAGGCGAACCCCCTGCTCGCCTTCCTCGACCTCGACGACGGCGCTGTCGGCGAACACCTTGCCGCCCCGTTTCTCAAAGTCGGCCAGAAGCGCCTGGAGATATTTGAGCGGGTGGAAGGTGGCTTGGTTGGGATAGCGCAAGACAGGTGCCGACTCGTGCCCTTTGAGCGGGACGCCTTTGCCGTGCTCGGCCGTGGCACCAACCTTGCCGGCCGCCTCGTATTCTTCTTCGCAAGTCTTTCCGGCTTCCTCTTCGTCCATCCACGCCGCCGGAAAGAGAAAACCGTCGAGACGCCGGAAGTCGCAGTTTATCCCGAGGTCCCTTACATGTTGCTCGATCCGGTCGACGGCAGCCGCTTGGCTCTCCTGGAAACCTCGTCCTAGTTCCTCGCCACGTACCCTGACGAGTTCGCTCAGCCCGTCGTCGCAGATCGGCGCCAAGTGAGCGGTCGTGCGAGACGTCATGCCCCCCAGTAGCGGGCCGCGGTCTACCAATACTACTTTCCGCCCCGCCAGGGCGAGTTCGTAAGCCACGGAGACACCAGCGATGCCGGCGCCCACCACAGCGACGTCGCATCGCTCATCTTGTTTGAGCCGTTGAGCCGGAGGGAATTTCGCATTCTTCATCCAAAGGGATTTGGTGGTTTCGCCGCTGACGTTCATCTCTGTCTCCGGGATGGCTCCGTCTCTAACGGCTGGCGGAACTATTCGATCCAAGCCGACTGATGAATCCGAGGAATGTCGGCCGCACGCCTGCTCAGGACTGGATCGAGAGGCCAGGACGAGGGTGAGGCCTGGCCCGTCTATCGGAGAAACCGGAAGAGACTCAGGCTCGCCATCAGCTAGCCCCAAACCAGTCGATGACTGGGCGTGTAATCATCAGCCATAAGATCGCGGCGACGGCGCCGAAGGCCGGAAAGCCGAAGAGGAACCAGAGCCGGAATAGCTGGTGGTAGCTGTGCGGAAGCGGCTGACCGGCCTGCGCTGCCGCCGACGCCCGGTCGCGCATCTCCATCTGCATCCACACCACCGGGAGCCAAAAAAGGCCGGTGACGATGTAGAGAACGATCGACAGCGCGATCCAGCCTTCCCAGAGCGAATAGCCGACGTGCCAGGCTAGCGCGACGCCGGTGATCGGCTGCGCTACGACTGCGGTGGCGGTGAAAAGGAAATCCGCAATGACGACGATGCGGGCGACAGCTGCCACGGTTGCGGCATTGCCGGTCCGGTGCGCGAGCAGCATGAAAAAGGCGATACCCGCGCCTGTTCCAAGCAGGATGGCCGCGCCGACCACATGCATGTATTTGAGGACAAAATAAAGCATCAGCGCTCCTCCAGAACCGCGAGCGCCACGAGATGCAGTAGGACGATCGGCAGGATCTTGATCAGCGGCCCCAGCGGCTCGTTCCAAAGGTCGGGTCGCAGGATCGTGCCGGCCAATGCGTAAAAGATGCATATGCCGATCGCTCCCAAGAGCCCGGTGCGCGCCGTCTTGCGAAACGCAATGAGCGCGCCGACGATCATGTCGGCCAAGGCACCCGCGACTACCAGCGGCGCTGCCAGCGCGCCGACCGAAGTCCCGACGAGAAGCTGGACTCCGCTTGCCCAGCCCGTAGTCAAGGAAATGACGCCCGTCATGATCCAGAAGAACGGCAGTACCGTGAAGATCACCGGCTTGATGAAATACAGGCCCGCAAACCACCTGTCCTGCACTGTGGCCGGGTTAGCCGCAAGCGCAGCCGCGAGTCCTTGAGGCTCAATGCCTGTGGCTGTCTTCCATGGCTCTGGATCACCGATCGCACCTCGGGTGATTTCACGGGCAGCGTTGGTTCGCACAGGCGGGCGCCACTCCAAAATGCTTGCCGCATCGCCGAGGCGATAGAGGAGACGCGCCGCCCAGTGCGGGAGAGCAAACACGCGTGCCGTTGTCCATCCGAACCATTTGCGGTAGTGCGCGATCAACTCCTCCATGGTGAATGCATCCGGCCCCGCCAGTTCGACAGCAACACGGGACGGGCTGTCGGCGCTCAGGAAAAAGATCACCGTTTCCACGACATCGCCGAGTTGGACCACCTGGAGCCGGCCGGTGTCCGGCATCAATGGGAGAACGGGCAGAGCGGCAAGCCCGCGAATGAGGGCGCTTGCACCGAACACCGGTTGCCCCAGAACGACAGAAGGCCGCAGGATGATCCAATCCAGGTCAAGCGCCATAAGCGCCTCATCTCCGACCAGCTTGCTGGCGGAAAAGGCTGACGGCTGCTCCCGATCGACACCGATAGCGGAAAAGTGGATAATCCGGCGCACGCCTGCTCGCGCGCAGGCGCGAAACAGCGCCGCCGCGCCCGAGGCGTGAACCTCCGCCATATGATCGAGGGCGCTGTCCTGCAGGACGCCGGCACAATTCACTACCGCATCGATACCTTGAAGAGCATGGTTCCAATCCTCGGGGGCCAAGGCCTTCGCCATATCGATGACGACCCTTCCGTCTCCGTCGGCTCGGTCCGGTTCTCGTCGCGATACCCGGACAACTTCGCATCCCTCGGAAATCAGTCGTGCGCAAATTGCCGTGCCGATCAAGCCGCCAGACCCTGTGACGAGAACTCTCATCTCCGGGTTGCCGTCGGACGTGATCCCGCGCTTGAATGGGTGATGATGCCGCTCCAGAATGATTGAAGGCATTGACGGTTCACCCACGCCTCCTCTCTGCCTTCTCCTTAGGCCTCATAGGCCGCTTGCCAGATGACGCGAACGCTTCGTCAGCCGCGCTTTCCATTTCCTTCAATGACTTTGAAAGCGTCAGACCCCAGACGATATGAGCTGCTATCATCAGCGAGTTTCTTCTGAACGCATGGCGATGCGCAGGCGCCAGAATGCGGGCGGCCGGAATCCAGCCAAAGTAGCTCAGCGCCCACACGCCAAGGCCATAGACTACCCCATCCCCTCGAATGGCAGGCAGCAGGGCGAATAAAGCGCCCGTGAAACCGCCGAATCCGAAATGCGCGAGCAATGTCTTCGACCGCAGGCCATCCTCGTCAGCGGCCACGACGGAGTTGTCGACAAGTTCACGAGGTGGAAGCGGATAGCGCTCGTCGTCAGGCAAAATCGCGTGCAGCCGTCTCATCGTCGCAGTCATCGCCATGGTCGCCGCGACACCAGCAAGGATGCCGAGCAACGCTCTGTCGAACGGCCGACCGCTCACCACCTTTCCTCCGTGTTTCGATTTGGTAAGCCAATGCCGCAGCATACCCAACCAAGCCTTTGACTCGCGCCATAATTATAACGCGGCTCAAAACGTTCAGGTGCGTCCAAAGTGCCGGCGTGTAGCGCAAGCTCATCCTGATTTGCATCGTAACCCAGCGTGAGCGGCGTACCGCAATTCTCGCAGAAACCGCGCTCGGCTAGCGGTGACGAGCGCCGGTATTTTGGCCTTCCGCTGGTCCAGAATAGAGCATCGACTGGCATCCATGCCAACACCACGAAGGCGCTGCCGGTAGCCCTGCGGCACATGTCGCAATGACAATAATGGACGCGAGGCGTGTTCGTAACGCGATATCTTACGATACCGCATAAGCAGCCACCCGCGATCTCCGTTTCGGACATATCGAGGTTGTCGTTCTTGGGCGCCATCCAGAACAACCGCGACCCGGCCGCTTCTGTTCCCGCAGCAAGATAGCCACAAGAGCCGTATCATCGCAAAGCGGCGTGACCATCCGTATCTCTGCGGCGAGCGCGCGATGATAAAGATCAAGCGCATGCAGAGCGCCGACTGCGTGGTTAGCGGATTCCCTTACCTCGCCGAACGACAGGAAGTTGGGTCCTTGCTGCTCGGCCTTTATAATGAAGACGGCAAGCTCGACAATCTTGGCTTCACTTCGACGATAAGCAACGAGAATAGGCCCGCAGTAACCCGGCGCCTGGAAGCGTTGCTCGGGTCGCCGGGTTTCACCGGCAAAGCGCCCGGTGGTCCTGGTCGCTGGAGCACAGAACGGAGCGGAGCCTAGGAACCGGTCCGACCGGAACTGGTCGTCGAGTCCGACACGACCACGTCACTGGCGATTCCTTTCGACACGGTACGAAGTTGCTGCGTTGGCGCCCGGACAGAGCACCGCGCCAATGCACTTTTGAGCAGATCAAATGACGCCAATCGAGCTGCTTTCCCTAACAGCGTTCTTCCCGAGCAAACTCTTGTGAACGCGCATAACTTCCGCTTTCGCGTCGGCCATGCATTGTTCGGCTAGCTTCTCGGCGGTGATTTCGGCCGGGATTGCAGCCGGTGGTTCCGCCTTATACTCGTCGATCCATTCTCTGACGAAGCGTGCGGTCCGCCTCATTAGATCCATCGCACGCCGATTGCGTGCGAAGGATGCACGGTTTTGTCGAAAGTTGTTGTCGCTTCAGGCTCGCTTCCAGCGCCTAGCCCACGAGCTGGAACCAGAATCCGGGCCGAAGGTTTTTGAAGATGGCAAATCACTCGATCACAAGTCTGGTGACCTCAATCGGCACATTAACGTCTCGGCCTGCAGCATTCCTGGTTCTGTTGGCTTACGCGGCGCTCTGGTTGGCTTTCGAGCCTCATAGCTTAAATTGGCACGGGGCGGCCACCCTCTTCACCTGGGCTATGACGTTATTCATTCAACGGGCAGAGCATCGCGACACCCAGGCAATCCACGCCAAGTTGGATGAGATGCTGCGGTCAAACAGCTCGGCCTCGAACATCACCAGTATTGACGATAAGGAGCCTGAGGAAATCGAAAAGCATCGCAGCCGCAAACAGCAGGGCGATTGAGACCTGGCAGAATGGAGAGCACGTCCCCCGACCGAGAAATTCACGGACTGGCTGGCCAGCAGGCTTCATTCGCAGCTCTAGTCATGCCTCCTTTGCCGTCCGTCAAACAGATCAATAAATAAGCAAGATCAGCATCCACTGGCCGCCTCTTGACGCGGAAAATCGCGCTTCCAATATTTCCGTCTACGGCGTCCCTAGTGCGCCCAAGACGATGCGGAAGGTGTCCCTTTGGTCGTCGCCGAGCGGCGGATTGACCGGAGGAACGAATGGGCCCCAAAGTCTTTCAAGAACCTGTGCCGATCGGCCCCGGACATCCGGGCAACATCGAAATTTGCGATCCAGAAACCGGCCCATCACTGGCTGCATCAGCAGCAGGATGTAGCGCGATGAAGTCCGATGCGTTCTCAGAGCCCGTTCTCGTCGATGACGCGCCATTCGGCGTAAGGAAAATACGCTGCGCCATGGACGCGATCGAGTTTCTGGAGGAATGGCCGTTCGAAAAGCGCGGCAGGCTGCACGGCCGGGCCAGCGACGCTTGCTGCGCAGCCTATGACGGCCGTGGCGCGATCGCTGCAGCTAGGAGGGTATTCGTGACCTGGGCTGTCCAGGCCGGCGTTTGCGCCTGTGCGCCTCGCCTCGAACTCGACGCTGGCGAGACCGGAGGGCCGAGTCATAAACAGTGGCAAGTCCTGATCAGGAAGAACACGCCCACCCCGTAAGGGAGAAACACGTGCACAAGGGCCAGCCAGTAACCGCGCTGCGCCATTGCCGCAAAATCTGATCGAAGCTGCTCCATTGCCTGCCAACGCAGGCCGGTTCAGCTTGTTCCCCGGTCCGCACGTCATAATCCAAGGCCAAGAACCTCTCGACAGCTGCAAACCATCCAGGAAGGGCTGGCCCGCAATTCTTGCGGTCCCTTCTTGGACAACAGGAACAAAGAAGCCCGTTATCCGTTCGGTTTCGCGCAGCAAGAGCAGGATCAGATTGCAGGACGGAGCGACTGGAGTCTCCGCCACCCCGGTTCGGTCGTTCCCTTGCTGTCCGAGTTGAACGAGGTGGGTGTTCCGAAGGCCATGCGTTACCGCAAGTCTCCGTCAGCTGCTCTTGGCCTCCTGATCCTGGCCATCGTAGCGCTGTCGCAAACCCCTGCGCGGGCGCAGGCGCCCTGCCCGGTCGATCACGACAAGCTGCTCTCGGCCCTCAAGGCCAATGTCAAGGCAAGCGGCGGTCCGGCGAATGGCGGCTTCGAGACCAATGAATGGGCTGCAATCGTCGCCCGCGACGGCACGGTCTGCGCCATGGCTTTCAGCGGCCCAACGGCGGATGCACAATGGCCCGGCAGCCGGCTGATCGAGGCCGAGAAAGCGAACACAGCCAATGGTGTCAGTGTGGCGAACATGGCCCTCTCGACCGCCAATCTCTACGCTGGGGCGCAACCGGCTGAGCCGCTTTTCGGCCTGCAGACCACAAGCCCCGTCAATCAGGCGGCGGCTTACGCCGGGGACGCCGGGACATTCGGCAGCGCCAACGACCCGCTGATCGGCAAGCCGATCGGAGGCGTCGTGGTGTTCGGCGGAGGCCTCGCTCTCTATGACGGCAAAAGGATCGTCGGCGGCCTTGGCGTTAGTGGCGATTCCTCCTGCGCCGACCACAACGTCGCCTGGCGCGTTCGGACGGCGCTGGGTTTCGACAAGGTTCCGGCAGGCGTCAATCCCAATCTCAAGGACGCCATCATATATGATATCGACCCCGGCGGGAAAAGCGCATCGGGCTGGGGTCATCCTTTGTGCCAAGGCAAGGAAGGCGACGTCGCCGCGGAACTGGGCGCCGGCGTCGGAGGCTCCGACCCGAAATGACGAGGACACAGCAGCTGGCACCGAAGCGCGTCGACGCAAGACGAACCGGCCGATCAGCTAATGGACGGCGTTCTGCCGGGCCCGGTTTCGTTAGAGCGCTGCTGCTGGCATGCCTTCCATTTCTGGCCGCTGCCTCGGAAGCTCCTTCCACCTCGACGATCGCGCCGCCTGCCTCCGCAGCGCCGCCCGACGATGGGCAATGGACGATGCCCGCCAAGAACTACGCCTCTACCCGCTACAGTGAGCTGACGGAGATCAACGAAACCAATGTGAAGAACCTGCAGGTGGCCTTCACATTCTCGACCGGCGTGAACAAGGGCCAGGAGGCTGCGCCGCTGGTGATCGGCAGCACGATGTTCATCGTGTCGCCGTTTCCCAACGTCGTCTACGCGCTCGACCTCTCCAAACCTGGCGCACCGATCAAGTGGAAATACGAACCCAATCCCGAGCCCGCGGCGCAAGGGGTAGCGTGCTGTGACGTCGTTAATCGCGGTGCCGCTTTCGCCGACGGGCGCATCTTCTTCAACACGCTGGACGGCCACACGATCGCGCTCGATGCGAACTCCGGCCAGCCGGTCTGGAACGCCCATATCGGCAACATCAATGTCGGCGAGACCATCACGATGGCGCCGCTGGTGGTGAAGGGCAAAGTGCTGGTCGGCAATTCGGGCGGCGAGATGGGCGTGCGCGGCTGGGTTAAGGCGCTCGACGCTGGCGACGGCCATGTCGTCTGGACGGCCTACAATACTGGTCCCGACGACCAGGTACTGATCGGCCCGGAATTCAAGCCACATTACGACATGGACAAAGGCAAGGACCTTGGCGTCACGACATGGCCGCCGGAAGCCTGGAAGATCGGCGGCGGCAATATGTGGGGCTGGATCTCCTATGATCCCGATCTCAACCTGATCTTCCACGGCACCGGCAATCCGGGGCCTTGGAATCCGGATCTGCGCCCCGGCGACAACAAATGGACATCGGGCATTTTTGCCCGCGATCCCGATACCGGAGCGGCGAAATGGTTCTATCAGTGGACTCCGCACGATCTGCACGACTATGACGGCATCAACGAGCAAGTCCTGCTCGACATGAACTGGCAGGGCAAGCCGCGCAAGGTGCTGGTCCGCCCGGAACGCAACGGCTACCTCTATGTCCTTGATCGCACCACCGGCGAGGTGCTGTCTGCAAAACCCTACGGTCCGGTCAACTCCAGCAAAGGTGTGGATCTCAAGACCGGCAGGTTGATCGAAAACCCGGACAAGAAGATCGGTACCGGCAAGGTTGTCCGCGACATTTGCCCGACCGCATCGGGGCTCAAGGACTGGCAGCCTTCCGCCTTCTCGCCGAAGACGGGGCTGCTCTACATCCCGCACAACAATCTCTGCATGGACGAGGAAGGCGTCGAGGTGAACTACATCGCCGGCACGCCTTATGTCGGAATGAACGTCCGCATGATTCCGGGCCCCGGCGGCAATCGCGGCGCCTTCACCGCCTGGGACATCGCGGCGGAGAAACCGGCCTGGAGCCTCAAGGAAAACTTCCCGGTGTGGAGCGGCGGCGTCGTAACCGCCGGCAATGTCGTCTTCTATGGAACCATGGAAGGCTGGTTCAAGGCCGTCAGCGCGAAGACCGGCGAATTGCTTTGGCAGTTCAAGACCTCCTCCGGCATCATCGGCCAGCCGGTGACTTATCGCGGCCCCGACGGACACCAATATGTCGCGATCCTGTCTGGTGTCGGCGGCTGGGCCGGCGCCATCGTATCGGGCGATCTTGATCCGCGCGACGCCACCGCCGCGCTTGGTTTCGTCAACGCCATGAAGGATCTGAAGAATGCAACAACGGCGGGAGGCACACTCTATGTGTTCCGGCTGCCTTGATGCATTCAAACTGACCCCGCTGGCGAAAAGGTCTGCCCTGCGGGCCTTCGCGGCCGGTCTCGTCACGATGGTCTGGCTGGTTGTGGCCGGTGCGGCGGATGCGCGGGAACTGCGCGCCTGCGCCGATCCCAACAACATGCCGTTCTCCAACGCCAGCGGCCAAGGTTTCGAGAACAAGATAGCCCAGATCGTCGCCGCCGATCTCGGCGCCAAGCTGTCCTACACCTGGTGGGCCCAGCGCCGCGGCTTCGTTCGCAACACGCTGAAAGCCGGGCTTTGTGATCTGGTGCTCGGGATGCCCACAAATGTCGAAATGCTGCGCACCACTACGCCCTACTATCGTTCGTCCTATGTCTTCGTGAGCCGCCAAGACGGCCCGGATGTGACCTCCTTCAACGACCCGCGGCTCCGCGACGTGCGTATCGGCGTCCAGCTCATCGGTGACGACGGCGCCAACTCGCCTCCTGTGCAGGCGCTTGGCCGCCGCGGCATCGTCGGGCATCTCATCGGCTACCCCGTCTATGGCGATTACTCCGCTCCTAATCCTCCAGCGCGCATTGTCGAGGCGCTGGCGAACGGCGAGATCGACGTCGCGGTGGTCTGGGGTCCGCTCGCCGGCTATTTCGCCCAGAAGCAGAAGGTGCCGCTGCGGATCACGCCGGTCTCACCTCGCATCGACGGGCCGCAATTGCCGCTGATGTACGACATCTCCATGGGCGTTAGGCGCGAGGACGATGCGCTGCGCAGCGCAGTGAACAGCGCTCTCGCCAGGCACAAGACCGAGATCGACGCGATCCTGACGCAATATGGCGTGCCGCTTCTCGACATGGCCGGGAGCCCGGTGCAATGAAACCGGCCGCCGCCACGCTTCTCTTGGCGGTCTTAGCGCTGGCGGCATGCCAGCGCGAGGAGCGGGATACGCGCCCGCAATCGGCGCTCGGCTCCGGCGAACAGCCGACGCCGGTAACGACTTTGGAACCCGGCGGACAGCGCCCCTCCCCCACAGACAACAAGGCGGCGAGCTTCGAGGCCAATGCCTTTCATCTGAGCGAGGGCAAGCGCCTGTTCGGCTGGTTCAACTGTTCGGGGTGCCATGCCAATGGCGGCGGCGGCATGGGCCCCGCGCTGATGGACGAAAAGTGGATCTATGGCAGCTCGATGGAAAGCATCCATGCCACGATCCGCGACGGCCGTCCGAACGGCATGCCGAGCTTCCGCGACAAGATCCCCGACGATCAGATCTGGGAGCTTGCAGCCTTTGTTCGCTCGCTGAGCGGCAACGCGCCGTCCTCCGCCGCGCCTTCCCGCAATGACGACATGATGGCGCATCCCTCGGAAAACCGCATGCCCGATGCCGCCACGCTGGGGAAGTCGCCGTGAAACGCTTCGCCTCGATTGCGTTGGCCACGGCAATCGCCCTGTTTCTTCACGGGTGCGCGGGCTGGCAATCGGCTCTCGACCCGAAAGGCCCCGCCGCGAGCGAGTTGGCATGGCTGATCTGGTTCTTCACCGGGCTCTGCGCGGTGGTGTGGGTGCTGGTGATGATCGGTCTTGCCGCGCCGCTGATGATGCAATCGCGAGAACGTCTAGAGCCGCTTGTACTTGACGCCGGCGCCGACAATCGGAAGCTGCGCGTGGTGATGACCGCCGTCGGGCTGACCGCCGTGATCCTGGTCGGGCTCACTCTGCTCAGCTTCTTCGCCAACAGGACGCTCGCCGCGATTGGCTCGGACGCCGCGCTGACCATTCGCGTCACGGGCCATCAATGGTGGTGGGAGGTTCGCTACGAAGACGCCACGCCGAGCCGCATCCTGACCACGGCGAACGAGATCCATATTCCCGCCGGTGAGCCAGTGCGGCTTCTTCTCACCTCCACGGATGTGATCCATTCCTTCTGGGTCCCGAGCCTTTCCGGCAAGCTCGACCTCATTCCCGGCCGAATGAATGTGCTCGACATTAAGGCGGACAAGCCCGGCGTCTATCGGGGCCAATGCGCGGAATTTTGCGGCGCGCAGCACGCCAACATGGGCACCTTCATCATCGCCGAGCCGCGCGCAAAGTTCGACGCCTGGTGGCGGGACCAGTTGCAGCCGGCCTCCGCGCCAATGAGTGACGAGGCCAAGGCCGGAAAGGATCTCTTCCTGAAACGGCCCTGCGTGATGTGTCACAAGATAGGCGGCACGCCCGCGGGCGGTACGGTCGCGCCCGATCTCACCCATGTCGCCAGCCGGCAAACGCTCGCGGCCGGAACATTGACGATGAGCCGCGGCAATCTCGCCGCCTGGATAGCCGATCCGCAAGGCGTCAAGCCCGGGTCTCACATGCCGGTGGTCGATCTCAGCGGCGACGAGCTCAACGTCATCGTCGCCTATCTAGAGGGGCTGAAATGAGCAGCGCGGATCTCACAAGCGAACGCGATTTGCCGCCGGAGCGCGAGGCATCCGCCAAAGGCGATATCGCACCAGGGCGAGACGGACCGCGCGACACCGGCATGGATGACGCCAGCCTGCATCGCTGGCTGGCGCGGACGTGGCGCACGCCTGCCGGCATCATCGGCGCGCTGTCGAGCGTCGACCATAAGGTCATCGCACGAAGATACCTGATCACCGCCTTCCTGTTCCTGTGTTTGGGCGGGCTCAATGCCGTCGCCATGCGCATTCAGCTGTCGGGCCCGCAACGCGGCCTGATTGGCCCGGATCTCTACAACCAGCTGTTCACGATGCACGGCGTCACCATGATGTTCCTGTTCGCCGTGCCCATCGTGCAGGCGACCGGGATCTATCTGGTTCCGTTGATGGTCGGCACCCGCAACATCGCCTTCCCCCGCCTCAATGCCTTCAGCTACTGGGTCTATGTCTCAGGCGGGCTTTTCGCCTGGGTATCCTTCGCCCTCTCGATGGCGCCGGATGTCGGCTGGTTCGCCTATGTGCCGCTGTCCGGCCCGGAATACGGGCCCGGCAAGCGCGCCGACGTCTGGGCGCAGATGATCACCTACACCGAGGTGTCCTCGCTGGCTGTCGCCGTCGCGACCATCGTCACCGTATTCAAGCAGCGCGCGCCTGGCATGTCACTCGACAAGATCCCGCTCTATGTCTGGTCGCTTCTGGTCACGTCCTTTGTCGTCGTCTTCGCCATGCCGGCCGTGATGATCACCTCGACCTTCCTGATCCTCGACCGGCTCGTCGGCACGCACATCTTCAACCCGGCCGAAGGCGGCGACGCGCTGCTGTTCCAGCACCTGTTCTGGTTCTTCGGTCATCCTGAAGTCTACATCATCTTCCTGCCGGCTACGGGCATGGTCTCCGCCATCATTCCGGCCTTCGCCCGGCGCCCGGTGTTCGGCCATCTCGGTCTGGTCCTGTCGCTGATCGCCGTCGGTTTCCTATCGTTCGGCCTCTGGGTCCACCACATGTTCGCGACCGGACTGCCGAAGCTCGGCGCCAGCGTCTTCACCGCGTCCAGCATGATGATCGCCATCCCCAACGGTATTCAGATCTTCTGCTGGCTGGCGACTCTCTGGGACGGCAGGCCGGTGATCCGCACGCCGCTGCTGTTCGTCCTCGGCTTCTTCTTCATCTTCGTCATCGGCGGCCTCACCGGCGTCATGCTGGCCTCCGTGCCGCTCGACCTTCAGGTGCACGATACTTATTTCGTCGTCGCTCACTTCCATTACGTGCTGATCGGCGGCGCGGTCTTTCCGCTGCTCGGCGCGGCTTATTTCTGGTTCCCCAAGATCACCGGCCGCATGATGAGCGAGCGCCTCGGGCGCTGGCATTTCTGGCTCGCCCTGATCGGCTTCAACGCGGCTTTCTTCCCCATGCACATCGTCGGTCTCTGGGGCATGCCGCGCAGGGTCTACACCTATCCGGCCGAGCTCGGCTGGGGGAACATCAATCTCTTCATCAGCGCCGGCGCGGTGCTCTTCTTCCTGAGCTTCGTGCTGTTTGCCTTCAACCTCGTCCACAGCGTGTTGAAGGGTGCGCCAGCCGGCGACAATCCCTGGGACGCCGGCACGCTGGAATGGGCGACGTCCTCGCCGCCGCCCAGCTATAATTTCGCGCGCATTCCGGTCGTGACGAATGTCGAGCCGCTCTGGGCCGAACGCGAGCCGCTTCCCGTCGCGACCGGGCTTCGCGTCGATGCTCGCGAACTGATCATCTCGACAGTGGCGGAGGCCCATCCCGACATCCGCGAAAAATCGGCGACGCCGTCGATCTGGCCGCTGCTGGCGGCCATCGCCGTGGGCGGCACCTTCCTCTACTCAATCTTCACACCCTGGGCGATTGTCTGGGGCGCCGCGCCGATCGCCGTTACCCTGATTGGCTGGTTCTGGCCGAAAGGCGATCCGGAGGACGAGGAATGAACCAGCGCCCTGCCATGGATATTTCCGGCCTGCCGACCTTTGGACATGGTCCGCGCAGCCCCACCTGGTGGGGCACGCTTGGCTTCATGGCGCTGGAAGGCACGGGCTTTGCGCTGGCCGCCGGGGCCCATCTCTATCTCGCGACGTTGTGGCCCAACTGGCGGCTAAGCGCCCCGCAGCCCAACCATTGGCCGGGAACGATCGTGACGCTGCTTCTCATCGTCAGCCTGGTGCCGAACCATATGCTCAACCGCTACGCCAAGGAATGTGCGATCGGGCCGGTGCGGATCGGCATGGTGGTGATGTCGCTGCTCGGCGTTGCACCGCTCATCGTGCGCTGGTTCGAGTTTCCGGCGCTGAACATCTATTGGGACACGAACGCCTACGGCTCGATGCTCTGGGTGCTGCTCGGGCTCCACACCACGCATCTGATCACCGATGTCGGCGATACGATCGTTCTGACAGTGCTGATGTTTACGCACCATGGCTATAGCGGCCGGCGCTTCGGCGATGTCGGCGACAATGTCTTCTACTGGGATTTCGTGGTCCTCACCTGGATCCCGATCTACCTGCTCATATACTGGCTACCGAGGTGGGGCTGAGATGCGCGCGCTGCGGCTTGGCACGTCCTGGGGAGGTTTGTTGTCGGGGCCTTTGGCCTGGGCAATTTCGACGCAGCTGAACTACGCGCTCGTGCACTGGCAGTGCAATCGCCAGGTGCAGGTGGTGCTCCCGTTGGCGCTGTTGCTCGCGGTGTTTTCGCTGCTCGGCGGCGCGCTGTCATGGCGGGCGAAGCGGCAGGGCGGCGCCGCCTTCAAGCCCGAGCGCACACGCGGCACCGAGCGTTTCGTCGCCGATCTCGGGATGCTCGCGGCGCTGCTGTTCGCCCTCGTCATCGTCATGCAGGGCAGCGCGGCGCTCATCCTCGACGAGTGCCTGCGATGAGCCTCGAAGTGTTCTTCTCGACCTCTATCTGCTACGGCGCCGGTGCGCCGGAAGCCGGATGGACGTTGGCGCTACCCATCACCCTTCCCTTGCTGGCGATCGCTATGATCTATGGGATCGGCGCAGGTCGTCTGTGGCGTCGCAGCGGCCGAGGCCGTCACGAGCGGCTGCAGCAAGCTCTGTTGTTCGCGGCCGGCTGGAGCGTGCTGACCGTTGCGCTGGTCAGCCCCATCCATGCGCTCGGCGAGCGGGTGTTTTCTGCCCATATGGTCGAGCATGAATTGCTGATGGCCGTGGCGGCGCCGCTTCTTGTCGCCGCCAGTCCCGGCGCGGCCTTGATGTGGGCATTGCCAACCACACTCCGTCGAGAGACGGGAAAGCTCACCCATGGCAAGGTGCTGCAGGCGCTCTGGGCCTTCGCCGCTCGTCCGCTCAGCGCGACGATCCTCCATGGAATAGCGATCTGGATCTGGCATATCCCGGTGCTGTTCGAGGCAGCGCTGCAGCAGGGTGTGCTGCATTATGCGCAGCATGCGAGCTTCCTCGGCACTGGCTTGCTGTTCTGGTGGGTGCTTCTGCCGCGCTCCGGCCGACAGCAGACCTATGGCATCTCCGTCATGCATCTGTTCTTCACCTCCCTGCACACCGGCTTGCTTGGCGTCCTGCTGCTGGTCTCGCCAAGACTCTGGTACCCGGAAAATGCCTCCGGCGCCGCGCTCTGGCGCCTGAGCCCGCTCGAGGATCAGCAACTCGCCGGGCTTGTGATGTGGGTGCCGGCCGGGCTGATCTACGGCGGAGCCGCTTTGCTGCTCGCCGGCCTCTGGATAAGCAACAGCGGAACCAGGGAGGCGGCCCATGCGCTCCGACCTGGCTAAGCTGCTCAGTGGCGTGATCGTCGGTGTCGTGCTTCTGGCCATCGGGGTCGCGGCGGGAAGCCTGTGGATTGACCGGCGCGAGCGTGTTCGGCACGAGTCCGATGTCGCAACCGGCGGCGTGGGGGATCGCGCCATTCCGATCATGACCGCGAATGGCTGCTCCGGCTGCCATACAATTGCCGGCGTGCCGGGGGCGCAAGGTCAGGTCGGGCCGCGGCTCGACGGCAGCCTTGCCGGGCGCATCTACATCGGGGGTGTGCTGGCGAACAATCCGGAGAACCTGATCCGCTGGATCCGCTCGGCACGGGAAATCAATCCGCACACCGCCATGCCGTCGACAAGGATCACCGAGCAGCAGGCGCGCGATGTCGCGGCCTACCTCTACGGGCTGAGATGATCCGCAAGGGACCGAGATCGCAAGCCGCGTGCAAGATCACCGCGGTTCCAGGATGAGAATGACGAATAGGCAGACAGGCAGGCCGCTCGCCCGCGGTTCCGTCCGGAACTAGGTCAAAACAAGAAGATGAGGCGGTTCGCCGTTTCCGTGAAACAGTGAACCGCTCTAATCGCCGTCTCAGCGCTTGGCGCTGTCGCTGTCTGCTTCCGCACGCGTCAGGAACGTCTGGGTGACCTGCGGAAGGTGGTCCTTCAGCCACTCGGCCATGGCTTCCTCTTCGCGCAGGTTCTGTTCGCACACGCGGGCAATCTCGGCTTCGCCCACTGCATTGGCCGCAGCGATGAGGATCGTGTAGGACGCGATTTCCATATGCTCGAACGTGTAGCTCGCCAGAGAGCCTTTCATGACTTCGTCACCGGCGAAGACGCCGCTGATAGACTGCGCGGTGGCGGTCAGCTTGCCGCCTGCGTCCTTCAGCACGGACGATCCTTCGTCGAGGCCATCCAGGCAGGTCTTCAGCCGTCTGGACTGCTCTTTCGTTTCTTCCAGATGGCTACGGATTCGCTCGCTGAGTTCAGGGTAACTGTCTATCCGACTCAATTGGCCCGACAGCATCGTCTCGGCCTGTTCCTCCATTGCGTGAGCGTCCCTCAGCCATTGAACAAGCCATTCGCGCGATTCAGCCATTGCAGTGTCTCCATCGTTGACGCTGCCCAAACCGAGGGTGGCGCGCATTGTTCCTTGGACGTGTTAAAAAGCATCAAGATTTCCGGGACGAGGACAGGTCGGAACCGGAGAATTGTTCTCGCACCGATTCGTCGGTCTTGTCGGCCGCGGCTTTGACGACGCCGCCGACCTTGTCGGCCAGCGTTCCCTCGCTCGAGGCCTGCCGTCCGGCTTCGTCGCTCGCCGTCTGGTAGGCTTCGGCCGCGACTTGCTTTGCAGCGTCGAGGCCTTCTTTCAAAGTGTCTTCGGCACTGTCCCGAAGCCTCTCGCGATAGGCACCCAATCGCTCATCCTCGACCTCAGTGTGGGGCAGCATGGCGCCGATCGCAGCGCCGATGGCGAGGCCGATGGCGGCTGCAGCGAGAGGCTGGTCCTGAAGCATACCATGCGCCGAGCGGCCGGCACTCGTTGCCATGTCGGCCGCAGCCGCCGCCGAACTCGCCAGTGTGTCGGCTGCGCTGCTTGCCACGTTCGACATTGTGCCGGCAGCTTCGGTTGACATTCCCGCGACAGTTCCGGCCGCTCCGCTGGCCGCTTCGGCAACAGAGTCCGCGGCATCCGAGGCGGTCGAACCGATTCCAGCGCCGAATGATCGATGATCGGGGCCAGGACCGCGCCGCGTCGCATCATCGGTATCAGCTGAGGTGGCGGAAGCGCCGCTGCCCAACATCAGCCAGGCCAGGCCCGCGCCGATCACAGTCAGCGGCAACGGATTGTCCCGCACCTGGGCCTTCAGGTTGTGAAGCATGTCGGAGCCCGCGCTGCCTCTGAAAAGCCCAGTAAATTCGTCGAAGAGCTGCCCGGGGGTCATTTTGTCGCGAATGGAGTCGGCGGTCGCCACCACCCTTGCGCGCGTAGCTTCCGCCTCGCGTTCGATCTCGGCTGCGGATCTCTCGGTCATCTCGCTTGTTCCTTGATCACTTTCACGTCACGCTTGAGCTGTTCCTGTGTGCGGTCCGGCGCGAGCTCGGAAAGCGCCATGCTCGCCGTGCCGGTCCGCAACAGGATCACCCCAAGCACGGCCACGACGACGCCGATGAGCAAAGCGGACCACCCGGCGCCCAGACCAAGGCGGGCCAGGGCGATGACGAGTGCCTGCAACAAAACCAGCAGCGCTGCGAGCAGGCATATCGCGCCGCCCAGCACCTCGACGGCGCCTGCGCCAGCCCTGGTCGCATTCTCCGAGATCTCCGCTCTTAGGAGCCTCGCCTCCGTTTGCACGAGCGTGCTGACCTGTTGCGCCAGATCGGCGACCAATATGCCGAGACTTGGATTATCCTGAGTGCTCATTTCTTCAGCTCCGCTGCTTTGCCGGGTATGCCGCCATCGGAACCCCAATTTGCTGGAGCGTTATCCCGGCGCGCGCTCGTTCCGATGCCGGTTTGTCCGGAATGTTCAGGTTTGGCCGCGTCCTGCGTCGGGTGGCGCGTGCCGGGCGGCGAAGCCTTTACGAAGCGGCCAAGTGCCAATCCCGCCAGGACCGAACCGGCAAGAAGCGCTCCAGGATTTCGGCGGCCAAAGGACTGAACGTCTTCAAGCACCTGTCCGAACGACTTCTCTTTCCACGAGGAGGACAGCCGTTCCAGCCCGCTTGCGGCCTCCTGCATGAAATTGGAGACCGCACTCTGGTCACTGTTGGCCAAGTGGTCGCTCGCGGCGCGCAGGGCGCCGCCGAAAGCGGCCAGGCTCGATCCGATATCGCGCTGCGTCTGCTCCGCCTTTTCGGCGGCAGCCTGCCGAGCTTCCGCGGCATAAGCCTCCGCCCTGCGGGCGACCTCGTCGCGAGCATCGTGAAGAGCTTCGCCGGCGCTTTGGGTTTCTTGCCGGATTCGGTCGGAAACTTCGTCCTTCGCCTCGGAAAAGTCGGCGGTCTCGCGGCCCCGATCATTCTCGCGCTGCATGGTGCCTCCTAGTGAAAGCCGAGGAAGGAAAGCACTGCTAGCACAACGACAATCAGACCTATCAGATAGATGACACTGTTCATGGTGCACCTCCTCGATCTAATCCGAACCTCCCGCCCGCCGCGATGTTCCCCTGGACGAGCAGCTTTTTAGCGAGTTCTCATTTCCCCTCGGGCTTTGCTCTCAAAGGGGCAACCTCCTCGTCTGGACAAAGCAGCCCCGGAGCGTCGTATCGGAACGTTCCTCGTGCTGTCGACGCGGGCGTGTCTTAGGGACCGGAGAGTTGAATAGATTCCCAGAGACCGGGCCGGCAAAGCTCGCGAAAGCGGCAATCTTGTCGATCATCGTCAGAACCGCCTGCGGCTTGCTTTGATGCACCATATGTCCAGCATCCCGGACGATATCGACCAGCGAGTGGTCTATCTCGGCCTGCAGCCGTAGCGCCTCGGCCTTGGCATCGAACAGCTGATCGCGGGCGCCGGCAATTATCCCAACAGGAATGGCGATGTCGGCATATTGACGATGTGGGAACAGTGCTGAGGCAAGCATCAGGAACGACTCCGCAGAGATGGACCGCAGTTGCGAGGGGCGGCTCGCGAGCCCCCTTGTCGTTGCTGCGAAAGGCGTCGCGACGGTTGCCGGGTGGAATATCTTCTCCATCGCCCAGCGCCAGTTCAGCCTGACCAACGAAGGCAGTAGGGCGTGACGCAAAACCGTACCTATCAGCGGGATGGCCGGCAGCGCCGAGATGGCAAGTGCCAGCCTTGGCGGCGGATAATGGTAGCCAGCGACAACGACAACACCGGCGACGGATCGGGGATGCCGTCGCGCCATCTCGAGCGCCACGGTGGCTCCCCATGAGTGCCCGACAACCACATAGCTCCCGATGCCGAGTTTTTCGGCAGCGGCCTGGATGAGATCGGCCTGGGCGCCGGCTGTCCAAGGTCTGCCTACCGGGCGTGGGCTCAGGCCGAAGCCGGGCCTGTCAAAGGCAAGCACACGATACCTGGCAGCGGCTTTGTCGAAGATGCCGCTTGTTGTGAAGTCCTCCGCCGAAGCGCCGTTGCCGTGCAGGAGCAGCACCGGTTGCCCATTGCCCGCTTCCAGGAAATGCAGCGTGGTTCCGCGGAGGTGGATGAAGCGCCCGAGCGGACGTCCAGCCAATGCCTGTCTCGCGAGGAGATTGTTGTAGAGCGCCAGCCCAGCCGTTGCCGCTGCAAGCAACAGGAGCAGGTTCCGCCTGGACCTTGTCACGAGAGCAGTCGCGTCGCTGCTCGCGATCAGGCCGACCCCTTCTGAGGCAGTTCGGTCTCTTCCTCGACCTGATCCCGCAGCGCCTGTCGTCCGGACTTTCGATCTTCAGCCCGAGGCGAGCGCTTTTGCCGTTCCAACTCGCGATCCACCGTCTCGCTCGAGCCTTCCGCGGGGTCTTGCTCCGGCAATGTCTCGGCTTGCCGGTTTGCCCGACCGCTGCTGGATTCCGACGCGACAGGATCGCTCTTTCCGGGGGACTTATTCATCGTATGCTTCTCTGTTGGACCGAAGGGCTGCATGGCTGCCGTGGATGAATCGGGTGCCAAACTCCTGACGTCGCTCTTTGTTCCGCCACTGCTGACCGTTACCGCAGGCCCTCGGCGTCGTCCGGCGCCTCATGGTCGGGCTCGGCAGCTTCCAAGGCATCGATAACCGGTGCCAGTGAATTCTCCTCATCAGAATTCGATTCGGTCTCCGCATTCTCGGCGCCGCTTTTATCGAGCGCGCGTCGGACGACGTCTTCGATGTTGCCCACCTCCTGCTCCCGCACTTCGCGGCGGTAGCCGGCGGCATCGGCGTCCTGCTCGAACTGCCGCGCCAGCATCGGAACACTGACCTCGGTGTCGGCGGGCAGGGTGCCGACATTCTCCTCCAGCCAGCTGCGCAGGAATTTCTTCGTCGCATTCATGGGCATCTCCTTGCAGCGAGATAACCCGACCCTGGCACCGAGGTTCCCGCTAATCCGAGACCACGACGAACGAATGGATCGATGGACGGTTGGGAGCCCGAACATTCCCGCGAGATTCCATGACCTTCCATGTTCACAGCATTTCACACGAGCGGGATGGACCAGCCTGGACCGAGACAAGCTCCTGTTCCAGTCCAATATTTCCATCAACGGGCTGATCGACGATGAAACGGTCAGCTTCTTCCTCGGTCGTTTGGACACCGTGCGCAAAAAAACAGTCAGGACATGATCATGGAGCTGAACACGAGCGGCGGCGAAGCGGACTCGGCGCGGCGCCGAAGCCCTTCAACGTCAGAATGATAGGCGGCGTTCTGCGTTAGACTTGGATACGGGGAACCTTCGTATCGCAAACCAGAGGTCACGGGAACAAACAAGCCTGTCTTCGGTTCGGAAATTACAACGGAGACAAATCAATGAAAACGTTCGCTCTGACGGTCGCGACGGTTATGCTTGCGTCGCCGGCCTTGGCCCAATCAACCTCGACCACGGAAAAGACCGGCGTGAATTCGGTTCTGGGTGTTGCACCGTCGACGCAGGACTTCGTTACCGAAGCAGCCGCCAGCGACATGTTCGAGATTGAGTCCAGCAAGCTGGCGCTTGAACGGTCCGACGAAGCGACGAAGGCCTTTGCCAAGCAGATGGTCGCCGACCACGAGAAAACCACCGCCGATCTGAAGGGCCTCGTGACCAGCGGAAAGGTGAAGGCCACGCTTCCGACGGCCATGACCGACAAGCAGCAGTCGACCCTCAACGATTTGAAGGCGCTGCAGGGCAATGACTTCACCAAGCGGTACCATTCCGATCAGGTCGATGCGCACAAGGATGCGGTCGATCTCTTCAAGCGCTACAGCGAGGGTGGCGAACAGGCCGATCTGAAGGCATGGGCAGGGACGACATTGCCGCATCTGCAGCACCACCTGGACATGGCCAACGGACTTAACAAGTAGGCCTACCCTGACTTGGCGACGCGTAGGAGGCACTGCACCTCGCGTCGCCAGCCGATTTGGCGGGAACCCGCATTGCCCTCAGCGTTTAGCAGGCATGGCGACATTGCAGCTTCAAGAAGCGCTCACCAAGGTCGGCACGATGACGTCCGGCCAGCGGCCTTTTTGATTCTGGGCGGCTACACTGTTTGTTGGCTTGTCTTTGAACGAGAAGGATCGGATTGCAGCACAACGCGATATCTTCTGGTCGCGGCGCCCGTTCCGATGCGCGAACCTCGTTCCACGGGCAGAGTAATAGACCCACAGCAGCACGACCATCAGCGCGCCGGCAGCGCCATAAAAGGCGGCGATGGCGCTGGTCGAAGCACCAGCAGCCGGTTTGACATTCCGATCAGTTCAGGCATGTCTTCCGAGGACAGGATTATGGCGAGGCCCTGCGCCGCCTTCTGCCTTATGATGCGGTAAATTTCCGCGCGGCGCCGATATCGACGCCGCGCGTAGGGTTGTTGAGCAGGAGCAGGCATGGCTGGACGGCTAGGCATTTGCCGATCACCACCTTTTGCAGATTACCTCCGGAGAGCGAACGACAGGACCCTTTGCGCCTTGATGCCGATCTGGGCGATGAGATCGCCCGCGATGGTGGTTGCAGCGGCGCGATCGAAGACCGGCCCATGATGCGGGGGGCGGGCCATCACCAGATTCTCGAGTACGCTGAACTCGGCAATCAGCCCTTCATTTTTGCGATCGCCCGGCAGATGAGCAACACCCCGCCGCCAAGCGAAAGTCGGGCTCGACGGCGCGTATGAACCGCCCGCGAGCTTCATGGAGCCATGGCGCAAAGGCAAGTCGCCGCAAATGGCCGCAAACAGCGCTTCGGCACTGGCGCCTTTCAATCTGGCAAGGCCGAGGATTTCGCTGGCACCAACATCCAGGCTGACATTATTGAGCTCGCGGCCAACGGCAGCGTCACTGACTTCGAGAACGACGGGCCCTCGCGCCTTGTCATCTCTCGCCGGTCGCGGCGGATAAATGCTTTTCGCAAGCTCGCGCCCCACCATGCGACGATGAATTTCACCCGACGCGATCTCGCTCGTGCGATACGTGCCGACGAATTGCCCGTCTTTGAGAATCGTCAACTCATCCCCTACGGCAAGCACCTCGTCGAGGTGATGAGAAACCTCGCAGGTTCGGCTGGCGGTGCAGGGGATGGATCGAGTCGTGCGTCTGGTGACGCGCAAGCCGATGCTTGGCGAACCTCGTGGCGAACCACCCTACCATTGATAATAAAGATAATGGTGGGCCCGGAGGATGTCAGTTGATTGAACTCTAACCGATTTCAATAAAATCAATAACTTACGGTATATTTTGTAACGTTGTGACGCACAGCCTAATGACCTGGAATTGGGATAAAAAGCGAAGTCTTGGTTGTGCCAGGTGAATCAGGCACGACGCAGCCGACGGCGAGCGCCCAAACTCAAGCACTCGCCTACTCGATGTGCTGCGACGACGAGCTACAGGTTTTTAGACGTCGGCTGCTGCCCTGGCCCGAGAGCCCTAAGACGCAGTAGCGAGCCCTGTGGATAGTAATCGCCTGTTTACCATGGCGATGGCTTCGAATTGCTCGAAGACCAATTGCAGGCCCCACCTATCAGCGTTGCCTGAAAGGGCAACGCCCCCGCCGAGGGCCGGCGGCCGAAGCGTTCAGTTGTTCCCCAACACATGATATGCATCGGTCGCCGGTTCTCACCTGAGTCTCCATTCATGAGCTTCGTTCCGCTCTACATCGCGGCCACCGGCGCCGTAGTGCTCGCGCTCGCCTCTAGCTCACCCCGCCCGAGCCGAACGCAGCTTTGAAAGCGCCCGCCACAACTCCGTTTCGTCGGTGAGGCCGTTCTCGAAAGCATCGATGACTTCGCGGGCAAGGCGCTCCCTCTGCTCCGAATCTTTCAGGGCCAGACGGCGCTCTTTGCACAGTTGGTCGAATACCCTTTGAAGGATGTCGATATCGGCGGGCATGTATATGCCGCTGTATCTTTTGGAAGCCATGACGCTTTCATTCCTCACCGGGGCGAAGGCGTGATGAGCGCCTGCTTGCCTCGGCTGGGCGCGGACGACAGAGGCATTTTACACTCGCCGCAGCTACCTAGCGAATCCTCCGTAAGAAAACAGACCATTGCCCCGAATAGGGTCCAGCCAGCACGCGGTTCGTCCAAGGAGCTAATAGCCGGATCTTCATTCGCACGTATCGTATATTAGCAATGAAATGTCCTCAGCCGGTGCCCGTCCCCCGGACCCCACCGGTTAGGCCGGCACTGTTCTGGCCTACCCCGCCCAGGTGCCGGGCCGCCCCCCGCACACCTTACACATCGAGATACACCCAAAAGAAGTCAGGCCCGCTTTCTTGAAGGCTTAGGACTTTGGGCCGTATGAACCCCGTTATGACGAGCAAGGCAAAACGGCTTTCGGCATTCGACCTTGACGAGCTGCGCGAGGCTTTCAAGAAGTCTGTTCGCGAGCAGGAGCAAACACCTATCGATTGGGAGGAATGCGCCAAACAATTCCTTCAGCGAGCCATCCAAGGAGGCGCGGAACGATTCCGCCGCTTTCGAATTAACCGTTAGGTGGTCGATCACAGGACTGTAGCCGCCTCAGTGACAACCGAAAGCCCGTCGCTTACGCTCATTAGCTGCGACGGGTTTTCCGTTTGGGCGCTGCCAGATTTCAAACTCAGACCGGTCCATATTAGCGAGTGCTTGACGAAGCCGCCAGCCGCGCCAGACTCTCACCCATGGCGAAGGGCATCAAGGTCGGCGATGAAGTCGCCATCACAGCGACCGTGCGCCGACGTGTGACTGAGGATCGCGTCAGCGTCTCGATCCCGTCTTATGGGTTTCCGCACTCGGTCGTCGACCGGACATCGACGGTGAAGAAAGGCCAGCACATAGAATTGACAGGCGACGTCACGCATATCGAAGGGGATTGGGTGACTGTGAACCTGGGTGTTCCTGTGACGGTGAACATGGATACCCTCAGGCTAGTGACATCCTATGTGCCACCGAAGCGGAAGGCCCCGCTGGTGGACAAGGCCTAAAGAAAAACCCGCTGGTCGAGCCAGCGGGCCAAGGTCCACTTTCTGAATCTAGCAGCCTTCGGTTGTCGTTTTCATCTGGCCCGGCGCAGCGGCTTTGGTGTCGGTATCTTGTTGCCCGGGCGCTGCCTGTTTCGCGCTGCCGGTCTGTTGTCCAGGGGCGCAATCCTTGGCCGAGTTGGGATTGGTCGACTTGGTCGTTGTCGTGTCCGTGTTCTGGTCGCTCGGCATTGTAGTGCTTGTTGTGGAAGAACCACTGGAAGTGGTGCTATTCGTTTGCCCGAAGGCAAGACCGGTAGACAGGGCCATCATGGCTGCTGCGAATAAAAGCCGGGTCATCATCATCTCCTAATGGGCGGTCCCTTCCAATTCATAACCCGAGTGTCCGCATCCGGTTCCTATATCGATGCAATCGACCCTCGCCGTCGCTCCCCACTTCCTCTCCGATTTCATCCGCGCTTTGTCATCGCTTTTCGCCAGGGCGCCTGACGTGGATCTCTCCTAGATTCCATCTTCCCGAAAATCATGCAGCGAGGCGTGGCGCAAGTCCTCCTCGCCGCGCAGATGCTTCACGCGGCCGATCAGCCCCGGTTTGACCCATTGCGTCGCCGGCCGCCCATCCCCTTCGGCGCCGGCCCGGCATGCTCTTGAACGCACTGCCAGAGCCGCTCGCGCACCGCTCTTCCGGCATTGATGAAAGCCGAGCCGACATAACGCCCGGTGCCGCGCTCGGCCATCAGCGCGAAGGCCGGCTTGCCTGGCTCGCGCTCGACGCCGATAAGGTCATGTTCGTCGACAGTGTAGCACTTCGCCTTCAGCCAGTTTGTCGACGGTCCTGAGCGATACTTGCTCTGTCGAGACGACACCTTCAAGGCCTGCCTTGTCCATCAGGTAGAAGACCGCCGCGCCTGTGCCTCGAAGCGCTGTTCGCTGAACTGGATCCGCTCGCCTGCAGGGATCGATGCCTGCAGCACTTCTCGCCGGTCTTCTAGAGCCATGTCCCGGAGATCATGGCCGTTGAGATGGAGGAGGTCGAAGGCCACGAAATAGAGGTCGTCCTGACGCTGGGTGATCGCTTTGCGCAACACGCCGAAGTCCGAAACGCCTGCTTCATTCAGGACGATGATTTCGGCATCGATGATCGCGCTTTGACCGTTGAGCCCTCTGGCTGTCTCGACTAGGGCGCGATACCTGGCTGTCCAGTCGAGCCCGCGTCGGGTGAAGATGCGAACGTCAGCGTCATCTATCACGATCTGAGAGCGGTAGCCGTCGAACTTCACTTCATGCAGCCATCCCTCACCTTGGTGCGACCCGCATACAGATCGCGGTCCTTTCCGAGCACATCCGGTATGCCGTAGGCAATCTGGCTTGCGAATTCCGTTTCGCCTTCGGCCGGGATGCCGCCGGCGCCCCCGAGTGGGTTCGGCGTTTGCCATGTGCCCGACGCATCGATAACCGCACGCGCCCTGTCTCGCCTTAGCGAGATCGAGTTCCGCGTAGGGCGTGCCCTTCTCGCGCAGCAACTGGGGCGGCGGTGAAGCCCATCGCCTTGATCAGTTCTACGAGCTTCTCGCGCGACGGCGGGTTCTTCAGATATTCGATCGACCGAGTTCGTCGCCGAGTCGATCCAGGAGGTCTACAAGACGATCCTCGAGGCGATGTTGCTGGTCATCATCGTCATCATCGTCTTCCTGCAATCGGGGCGCATGGCGATCGTGCCGATCGTGGCGATCCCCGTGTCGCTGATCGGCGCGCTGGCGGTGCTTTACGCCGCCGGCTTCTCACTCAACATGCTGACGCTGTTCGGCCTCGTTCTGGCGATCGGCATCGTCGTCGACGATGCGATCGTCGTGGTCGAGAACGTCGAGCGCAATATCGCCAGTGGGCTGGCGCCCAATCCGGCGTCGCACCTGACCATGGACGAAGTCGGAACGGCGGTCATCGCGATCTCGCTGGTGTTGATAGCCGTGTTCGTACCGACAGCCTTCATCCCCGGCATTTCTGGGCAGTTCTACCTGCAGTTTGCGATCACCATCGCTGTGTCAACGGCGATCTCGGCATTCAATTCGCTGACGCTTTCGCCGGCGCTGGCCGCACTGCTGTTCAAGCCGCACCACGCTGCGGCGGCGCCGCCGCGCTTTTTCCTGGCGCGGTTCGGACGGGCGCTCGCCGACGGCTTCAATCGCGGCTTCGACAGGGTCGCGCATTGGTATTCGAGCATCATCCACGCGCTGGTCGGCTCGCGGATAGCGATCGGCGCCATGCTGGCCGTTTTCGCGGCCCTCATCTACGCCACCGTCTACATGGTGCAGACGGTGCCGCGCGGTTTCATTCCGTCGCTCGACCAGGGATATGCGATCGTCGTCGTCCAGTTGCCGGACGGCGCCTCGCTGTCGAGAACCGATGCGGTCATCCAGCAGGCGTCGCAGATCATCCAGAAAACGCCTGGCGTCGACTACGCAGTCGCCTTCGCCGGCTTCTCCGGCGCGACCTTCACCAACGCCAGCAACGCGGGTGTGATCTTTGCCAGGTTCAAGCCGTTTGACGAGCGGCTGAAGGCCGGCCAGTCGGCGACCAAGGTCATCGGCAATCTGTTCGGCAGCCTGCAAAGCATCAAGGAAGCCTTCATTATCGCACTGCCACCGCCGCCAGTCCGCGGCGTCGGCAATGCGGGAGGCTTCAAGCTGCAGATCCAGGAGCGCAACAGCGCCGACATGCGGCAGATCTTGGCGCTTGCCTACGAAATCGCCGGCAAAGCCAACAAGACGCCGGGGCTGACGGGCGTGTTCACCACGTTCTCCGCCTCGAGCCCGCAATTCTTCCTGGCGATCGATCGCGACAAGGCGCGCATCCTGAACGTGCCGATCCCCAACATCTTCGAGACGCTGTCGATCAATTTGGGCACCGCCTATGTCAACGACTTCAACGCTTTCGGGCGCGTCTACCAGGTGCGGGCGCAGGCCGATCAGGCGTTCCGCCTCGATCGCGCCGACATCTTGAAACTGAAGGTGCGCTCGGCGACCGGCGCGCTGGTTCCGCTCGGCACGTTGATCGAGATCCGCGATGTCACCGGTCCGGCGCTGGTCCAGCGCTACAACATGTACGTCTCGGTGCCGTTGCAGGGCAACGCCGCGCCCGGCGTTTCCACGGGCGACGCGCTGGCATTGATGGAGGGGATCACGGCAAAGACGCTGCCGGCCGGTACCTCCTATGAATGGACCGAGCTCGCCTATCAGGAGCGCAACACCGGCAATGCCGCTGTCTATATCTTCGGACTGTCGGTGCTGTTCGTGTTCCTGGCGCTGGCGGCGCAATATGAAAGCTGGGTGCTGCCGTTCGCCATTGTGCTGGTGGTGCCGCTCGGCGTGCTCGCGGCGTTGCTGGGCGTGACTTTCCGAGGGCTGGACAACAACATCCTCGTGCAGATCGGCCTCATCGTAGTGATCGGGCTTGCCGCCAAGAACGCGATCCTGATCGTCGAATTCGCACGGCAAGCGCAGGAACGCGGCCTGTCGGCCGCCGAGGCTGCCGTCGAAGCCTGCCGCCTCAGGCTGCGGCCGATCCTGATGACCGCCTTCTCGTTCATCCTCGGCGTCGTGCCGCTGATGATCGCAACAGGCCCGGGCGCAGAAATGCGCCAGTCGCTCGGCACAGCGGTGTTCTCCGGCATGCTCGGCGTCACCTTCGTCGGCCTGTTCCTGACGCCGGTGTTCTACGTCATGCTCAGGTCGCTGTTTTCACGGCGCAAGCCCCATGCCGAGGCCAGGCCTTCGGGGCCGGCAGAGGAGCCATCGGAGACGGCTGCCGAGTAGCGCAACCGCGACCTCCGGAGTCCTCGCTTGCGATGTCTGCTTTCAGGACGCGGCAGCTGATCTCTACGGACGAGATGGGGTCGCAACTTGCCTGATGTCTAATATAAGCGCACACTAAATTCAGGAGAGAGGCTCACCAACAAGATCGGGAGGAAATCATGAATGCCATGAGCTTTGCCACCCTTGAAGGCGGCACGACGACCGTCGAGGCCGCAACGCTTGAAGCCTTTTCGGCACAAATACGTGGCACGGTGCTGCGGGAAGGCGACGCCGCCTACGACGACATACGCAGCATCTGGAATAGCATGATCGACCGGCGGCCTGCGCTGATCGTTTGCTGCGTCGGCGCCTCGGACGTCATTGCCGCCGTGAACTTCGCACGGGAAAACAAGCTCCTCGTCTCCGTGCGCGGCGGTGGCCACAACATCGCCGGCAGCGCCGTCTGCGATAGCGGCCTGATGATCGACCTGTCGCCGATGAAGTCGGTGCGGGTCGATGTCGGGGCACGGCGGGCCTGGGTCGGACCCGGCGCCACGCTCGTCGATGTCGACAGGGAAACACAGGCCTTCGGATTGGCCCTGCCGAC
Source organism: Mesorhizobium sp. WSM4906 (assembly GCF_029674625.1). Lineage (NCBI taxonomy): Bacteria > Pseudomonadati > Pseudomonadota > Alphaproteobacteria > Hyphomicrobiales > Phyllobacteriaceae > Mesorhizobium > Mesorhizobium sp. WSM4906. Next base: position 3,040,199 of record NZ_CP121355.1, on the reverse strand, counting down.
CGGCATCAACTCGACCACGGGTATTGCCGGCCTGACGCTGGGTGGCGGCTTCGGCTGGATCACCCGCAAATTCGGGCTGACGATCGACAATCTGGTTTCCGCCGACGTGGTCACCGCCGACGGCAAGTTGCTGCGCGCTAGCCAGAGCGAGAACCCCGACCTGTTCTGGGCGCTGCGCGGCGGCGGCGGCAATTTCGGCGTCGTCACGGCATTCGAGTTCCAACTCCATCAGTTCGGGCCGCAAGTGCTGTCGGGGCTTGTCGTCCATCCTTTCGCCGATGCGCGGAAGGTGCTGCGGGAGTATCGCGAGGCGCTGGAAGCGGCCCCCGACGAACTGACTTGCTGGGTGGTCATGCGGCAGGCGCCGCCGCTTCCCTTCCTGTCGGCCGAATGGCACGGCAAGGATGTGCTGGTGCTGGCTATGTGCTATTGCGGCGATACCCTGGCCGGCGAAAAGGCGACGCAGGGGCTTCGCGCCATCGGCACGCCGATCGCCGACGTCGTCGGTTCCAATCCGTTCACCGGCTGGCAGCAAGCCTTCGACCCGCTGCTTGCGCCGGGCGCCCGCAACTACTGGAAAAGCCACGACTTCACCGAGCTCTCCGACAGCGCGATCGAGGTCACCACGGCGGCGATTGCCAGGCTTCCGGGTCCGGAATGCGAAATATTCTTCGGCCATGTCGGTGGGGCGGCGGGCCGGGTCACGGCGGACGCCACCGCGTTTCCGCAGCGCAGCTCGCATTTCGTCATGAACGTCCATGCCCGCTGGCGCGAACCGGCAATGGACCAGGCGTGCATCGACTGGGCTCGCAGTATCTACGAGCAAGCACGACCCTACGCCGCTGGCACGGCTTATGTGAACTTCATGCCAGAGGACGAGGTCGACAGGGTCGAAGCGGCCTATGGCGGCAACTATCGGCGGCTGCTGGACATCAAGCAGCGCTATGACCCGCAAAACCTGTTCCGCATGAACCAGAACCTGCGTCCGATGGTGGGCCTGCGGGCGGCCTAGACATCAAGCTCCAGGGGACGGCGCGCTTAGTCGCATCGTCCCTGACGGTTTGACATGGCTTGATCTCGCATCAGCAGGATTCAGAAACACAGGCGGTAGCTTTCGCTGCGACAACCGGATCGTACGTCCTCACCTGGTACCGGCACGACCTCTGCACCCGCTAGCCTGCTACGGCAGCTTCAGGGAACGGCAACGCTGATCTGTACGGCCGAGATCGGGGCGCGAAGCTGCTGATCATGAAATGGGGCCCGCGTTCCGATCTACAGAACGATCTATCCCGAGGCGGCCGGAGAAGGTTGCTCTGTCAGTGAGAGCGAGCTCTTGAAGCCCAGACAGGCGCGGTCTGCAGCAAATAGCTCGGGATTGCCACTCGGCTCCAACGAGCGAAGTGCTGTCCAAATTTGGCGACATTCTCTAAGGCTGGGGAGTGGGCTGTTCCACTCCCCAGCTTTATATTTCAGCAATTTCAGCGGGACAAAGGCTCCGAGGTTGACGGCATTTTGCGTTTATTTCGCTTAGGAAAACTGGGCGGCCAAGTGGCTACATCTCTAACGCCTTGGGCCCGCCATCAGCCTAGTTTGGACTGTTGTATATGGTGCCCGAACCAGTATCGACGCCGCCACCTCCATCAGTCCCGTTGTAAATATTGCCGCCCCCCAATGTCTGGAGTGGGGGCAGCGTAACCGGGCTCGTAGGGGTGCGACCGTCATTTACAGCATCGCCTTGGACGACGCCGGACACGCCGCCAGGTGGCGCCGAATTACGCAGCGCAGCGGTCGACACTGGCGAAGTCGATGGGCCTTGGCCGCAAGCCTGGGACCAAGCTGGCGAAGAGCAGGAGTAAAAGCGTTCTCCACGATAGCACAGAGCCGCAGCGGTCCTACAAGCTCCGATGGGCGCGGGGGTAAGTGTATCATTTTAATACAATCCTCAATTTGTAGACTCCTGCGATGCATCGGCAGCTAGTGTCTCGGTCCGGGCCTATGGAGGGAAGGCCGCGGACCGGGAGGAAAGCGATGTCTGTCCAAGAAGACTATCGAACGAACAGAGCCGACTATGTGATCGCCGCGACGAAAGGCCAAGCGGCCGTCGATTTCGATCGCAATCATATACTGGAAAGAAAAAAGAAGTCTCTGTGGCTAAGGGACCCGCGAACCGCCAGACTGGCTGCAAATCCGTGTGAAAGCTTGCCAGGACCAAGATCCAGACCACGCGGGAATTAGAGACCGGTGTTCCGCAGCGGCGCGTGCGGCTACTCTTGGATCCGCCTTATAGATGCGTGCCGTTCATTGCGGCAGGAGCGTATATTTATCATCAGCCGGTGCCGTGTTTGTTTCCGAGCCCCCGCCTGTTAGACCCGGCTCGTGCTGGCCTACCCGCCAGTGCGCCGGGCCGCTCCCGCAGTTCACCTATTCATCTCGCCAGACCACCCGCTTCTCCCATCTGATCTCCACCAGGCGCCGGAGGCGGATCGTGTGCGACTGCTCTCCTGTCGGGTGGAATAGCTGCGCGCTCATCCACTCCCGGCTGCCGCACTGCTGGCAGCGCACCTTGTCCCGCACCTCATCGATCGTAACGTTGCCGATCACCTCCCGCAGCTCGAGCGGCTTGTAGTAGCGCGTGATGTTGCAGCGGGCGCAGCGGATGCCCGCCACTTGCCCGGCATCATGGGCATGCGTCAGGGTCCAGGCGACGCCTCTCGGCCACTTTTCGGGTTGTTCCGGCATTCCTTGAAGTGAGGAACATATTCCTGTGTCGTCAAGAGGTCTCTTGACTCCCGCGTTCTCTTTTTGTTCACTGATGGCAGGATAGCCACAGGAGGCGGAAATGCCACTTCGATTGGTGATCGAGAACGCAACGTTTGAAGAACTTGCCCGCGGGGTAGCCGCTGCGGGGGCGGTTTTTGAGGACTCTGGAATTTCCTACGAGGACGCGGCGAGCGGCATGTTCGCGGTTGAACTGTGGGATATGAAGGGTTTTCCTGAAGATGCGGAACCCACTGAGGATCAGGATGCGACGGCCAGTGTTTGGTTGAAGGCCGAGCGGGCCGCGTGCGAAGCATGTTGTGCTGGTTGGCCCGCGGATAAGGTCGTCCGAGCCCATGGAGTTTTGGGAATCGGCGCGGTCGAGCCGAGGGTGAAGATGGCCAATCTGGCGACTTGGCCGGACAGGCAGCGGCGCTACCGGGAGATCATTCAGCGCCTCGAAACAGCCACCGGTCCTGACCGGCAGCTCGACATCGACATCTGCTATGTCATGGGTTGGGTCAATGAGCCGGGGACGCCCGAAGAGGCCGCTGCTTTGGGCCTTCCGTATCTCACGAGCAACCTGGCTGAGGTTGCGGCCATCACCGAGAAATCCCTTCAGGGCTGGAAGATCGAGGTCGACCAGGATCCTTGTGATGCCCGCATTATCCAACTGGACCGCTACGAAGATGACGACGATGACTTGAGCGTCGCCGCGTGGCGTTGTGCTGATGGCTATCTGCACATGGAGAAGCCGCCAGCCAATACCGCGATTGCCCTCACGCTGGCGGCCATGCGTCTTCAAGCTGATAGTTTTCTGCCTCCGGCATGGTGAGGCGAAGCCGTGGCATCCCGGCGCCTTCGATCATCGATCGTGACATGCCGCACCAAGTTGCCCTGCCCGACGACATCTGCACCGATCGCAACTTCTCGCTGATCAGGCGTTTCCTTCAGGAGCGAGGGCTGACATGCAGGACAAGAGCGGTGATCGCGGTTTGGGAGGGCGGCAAGCAGGAACAATGGCGGCTGCATTGCTTCGCCGATCGCGAGGCCGCCAGGGCTTTCCTTGACCACTTCGGTGGCATCGTATTCGATCCGAAGCGTGACAGGGAAAACGGGCGTGCACGCGGCGTGTGGCGCCGCCAGGGCGCCTATGAGCGAATTCTGGAGATCGGGCCGCTCAGCGTGCCGGAAATCCTGCGGAACTGAGGTAGAGGGAATGTGCGGACGCTACACCCGTTATCTGCCGTGGTCGGAGATCCACCGCCTCTACCGGCTGACGGCTCCCGCCGACGTCGGGCGCAACGACGCACCGCGCTACAACATCGCGCCGACCGACGAGGTGCCGTTCATCACGGCGGCCGACGACGGCAACCACAAGGTACGCACCGGGCGATGGTGGCTGGTACCCTTCTGGGCCAAAGAGATGCCGAAGGCGGCGATGTTCAATGCCCGCATCGAGAGCGTCGACACGAAGCCGGCCTTTCGGGACGCCTTCAAGTCGAAGCGTTGCCTTGTCCCGGCCGACGGCTATTACGAATGGACGATCTCGCCCGCCGACGGCAAGAAAGACCCCTGGCTCATTTTCCAGCCGGGCCACGCGCCTTTCTCGTTCGCCGGCCTGTGGGCCTACAATTCGAACCTTGACGTGACGAGCTGCACGATCATCATCGAGCCATCCGCGGCACCGGTCGATCAGATCCACGATCGCCAGCCGCTCATTCTCGATCCCGCCTATTACGATGCCTGGCTCGACCCCAAGACGCCGGCAGGCGATCTGAGGGACATTCTGAACCACGACATCGACGGGCAATTGCAGTTCTATCGTGTCGGTCGAGAGGTGAATGCTGCGGCCATCGACAAGAAACCGAATGACCATGCCGGGCTCATCGAACCGATCAAGCTGCTATGAGCGATGAACCGACGCGACCCGGCGAACCGATCCAGCCGCGCGAGCATGGCCCTCTCGGGCATGCCTGCGAGCACGCCGGATGCGGCAAGGATGCCGGCTGGGGTTTTGCCCGACCGCGCCAGCCGTCGCACTGGTTTTGCTTTGAACACCGCGGCGAGGGAGAGAAATTCCTATGATAAGCCCTCCTAGGCGCGCCAGTGCCTACCCGGACCGCGAGATTGACTGTCAGGAAGCAATGGAGCCGGGGTTCCAAGCCATTGTTGATTGCATGTTGGATGCGGGCTGGCAGCGCGGCGAAGTTATTCGCGCCCTGCGGCGCCTGATCGCCGCCGACAACATGACCCAGAAGGAAAACGCCAAGGTTGAGGCAGAGCTTGCCATTGCTCGGGCGATGATCCGCGCCGGTAAGCAGTTTTGATGAGGTAGCGGCCTTCGGCCTTTTATTTCAGAATTCGCCGTAGCCCCGTTTTTCTTACGTTAGCGAATGCTCATATTGACGAAGCCGTTGGCTGCACCAGACTCTCCTGGGTGGATAAAGAGCATCACATGTCCGAAGCGACTTCATTGAAGGCGCCAGACAGGCTGCGGCTTGCTGTGGCGTAGCTGCAGGAGATCAGAAATGAAAACAGCTGTTTCGACCCCCTTCACAAGACGAGGCGTTGTCGCTGTGTTGGCGGCGGCCGCCGCGTCTATGGCTGTATTGCCGGCTCACGATGCACTCGCGCAGACAAAGCCAACGAAGCCTGAGAAAAGTCTATATGAGCGGCTGGGTGGCGTGTTCGCCATAGCTGCTGTGGTGGACCACTTCAGTGACGCCGTGGTGAAGAATCCCATTGTCGGCCAGAAGGCCAAGAACCCCCAGCTGCGGGAATGGCATACCAAGAACCTTGAACGGCTGCCCGGCCTCAAGTTCATGCGCACGCTTTGGGTCTGCGACGTTTCGGGCGGTCCTTTTAAGTTTGTGGCCACCAGGCCGGGCTCGACACCACTCGGCCTTGAGGAAGCCCACCGCCGCTTGAAAATCTCGCCCGCGGAGTTCGATGAGGTCGCAGCGGAGCTCGGACGAACCCTGGACCACTTCAAGATTCCCAAGCCCGAGAAAGACGAGGTTCTGGCAGCCTTCGCCGCGCACAAAGACGAGGTTACCGCCGGCTACCGCGAAAAGGGCTGAAGCCGCTCGCGCAAGGCTGCGCGCCTTGGCCGCCATGTTCCCATCCCTGTCGTCGTTCTGATCAACAGGAACATTTGGCGGCCAGCAGCTGCCTAGCTTTCTTCCCGAAAATCCTTGAGTGAGGCGTGGCGAAGTTTCTCCTCACCCTTCAGAAACTTGACCCGGCCGACTAGACCGGGCCTCAGCCATTCAGCTCTTTCTTTCGTCAGGCCCTTTGGTGGCGGTGCCCCGGTCTTACCCTGCACGCGCTCCCATAATGCCTGCCGCTTGTCGGCTTTGAAAGTGACGAAGGCACCGCCCATGTAGCGGCCGTTGTCAGCCATCAACACCATCGCCGGCTTCCCGGTCTCTCGCTTGACCCCGATGATCTCCATCTCCTTCTCGACGTAGCATTTGATCTTGCGCCAATTCATCGTCGAACCGCTGCGATAGACGCTGTCCAGCCGCTTCGAAACGATGCCCTCCAGCCCGGCTTCGCACGCGAGGTGATAGACGGCATCGCCGGTGCCTGGCAGCGCCTCGCTGAATTGGATATGGCCGCCAGAGGGAATGAGCGCCTGCAGAATCTCCCGGCGGTCTTTCAGCCCCATGTCGCGCAGGTCGTGGCCGTTAAGGTGAAGGAGATCGAACGCGACGAGATAGAGATCCTGCGGGCGTCTGGTGATCGCCGCGCGCAGCGCATGGAAGTCGGACAGCCCAGCTTCGTTGGTCACGATCGTCTCGCATTCGATGATGAAGCTTTGTGCCTCGATCGAACTCGCCTCCGTGGCAAGCGGGAGATATTTGGCCGTCCAGTCAATCCCGGTCTTGGTGTAGAGGCGGATGCCGTCAGCATCCTTGATGAGCTGGGTGCGGTAGCCGTCGAATTTGACCTCGTGGCTCCATCCCTCGCCCTTGGGCGGCTGCTCGACCAGATCGGGCTCCATCGGACGAATGAAGGATAACCGGACGCCGCCGGCGGGCTTACGCATCGAAACCCCACGCGATACTCGAATTTGATTCAAATATCGCACAGCCGCAGGCGTTCCGTTAGCGATTGCTGAAAAAGCAGATTGGAACGTTCGTGCCCGGTGATGGGTTTCCCTGCCAGGAGGAACAGCGCCATGACGGACGACAAGAGCAAACGTGATTTCCGCGACCGCGACCGCGTGTCGGCAGATGAGGACTACGAGGTGAGGTATTTCGCCAAGCAGCACCGGATCACGCCCGAGCAAGTTCGGGAACTGATCGGCGAGCACGGCAACGACCGCAAGACGCTCGAGCGCGAGGCTAGGAAGTTGCGCGGGTGACGAAGCTTTCGGACCTTGGGCCACCCATCCTCGGGCGACGACACGGGGGCGACCCTCCCCGCGAGCAGGAGCATTTCTACGATTGCAGGAAATGCGGCCAGCCGGTCGACCGGCGCGATCTCCGCCAGGTCATTTGGCATGAGCGGCCGGACCATGAGCCGCTTGAACTGGATGGTTGATCTCAGATTCTTTCGGGCACGCGGAACCAATTTCGCACATCGAAGTTAGAAAGCGCCGCTTTGAGGGACTCTCGCGATGTTGCTAGCTCGGGACGATGCGATCTCCATGGCTGTTTTGGCCGGCAGAGGCGCCGACGCGGAAATCTTCGGAGTGATCGACCTCGCCAGCAAAATTGAAACCCGGATCTGCGCTATCAGCCTAGGGCGCGCCATCCAATTTGTCGCCAATGCGTCGGTGCTTGGTTACGACGTTCGCGGTGCGATGGTCCTGTATGGGGAACCAGGAACGCCAAGCTTGAGGATCTGGGACTGCGAACACCTTTGGGCGCAATACGGCGGCGCTTTGCTCGAGCCATAGGGCATGGCCATAGCTGTCGCAACGAAAATACGCGGTCCGGAGGTCGGGGCCAGTCGTTCGATCAAATAGTGCGCGATTTTCGCAACAGGCATGCCCATCGGATTGGCGTATAGTGAAGGCGATCAACCAAGATCAGTTCCCAGAGACTCTATAAATAGTCAAAGTAACAGATGAAGACGTGCCGAGATACTGCAAACTTTTTGCCATAGTTGTGGGCACGGCGCTAACTAGTCTTCCCGTTCTGCCCGCCGATGGTCTCGGCGGCATGTCCGCTCAGACATGTCCTCCACCCCGAGCGACAACCTACTCGACGCTGGCCGCAGCCCTGCTCAACAGGCCGGGAAAACATTTCCCAGTCCCGCTCAGTCTGCCCCGCGCGAACGTGTATTCCCCATAACTCAACGACCGGGATGGGGCGTAATCGGTCGCTCTGCTTGGAGACACGAGGACGAAAATCGGACATTCCGCCGGCCCACCTCGCCGAAGCGGCAATCCATCTAAAGCTGATATTGATAGCAAATGGATGATTCCACTTATTCCAGGACGGGTACGGACAAGCTGTGAAACTCTTCAAAATGGCCGGGAAAATTATGGGCCAAATAACGCACAACCTTGGAACTATCCATCAACCGGTCAAAATAGCGGCTGGCCGCGACCAGCTCCAGGCTCGCTGGCCCGCGTCGTTCCACGGCGCTTAGATACGCCAAGCAAAGCTTGGCCAACTCGGGCTCCATCTCTGCCATTTGATCTTCGGAAAGGCCGGCAATCTCCTTTCGCGGATCGGCATCCTTGGCCAGAAGGGACCGTGGCGTAAGAGCGACGAGCATTTTCACGTAGTTGAACCTGACCCGCTTCATGGCAATCATCAGCCGGGCAATCTCCACTTGCCTGACCGGAACGACCAGCCCGAGCAAGGCGAAAAGCTTTGCCGGTCCAGTGCAGTCCCGCAGCAGATTCCGGACTTCCGGGCAAACCTCGCCGGCGGGGAGCAGGGGGGCGCTCGGTACAGAGGCGGGCTGAAGCGAGCGTTGTGCGGGCGGCAAGCCTTGAACCCTCTGTGCCAATGATTTTGGCATCGTCGCAAGGCCCTCGGATGCAAGCAGGGCGCGGAACTGCCAGTCGCCCGTAATCAAAAGAACCGCCGCGGCGATACATTCCAGGCGTTTTTCCAGTTCTTCTGATTCTTCTATGAAGGCACGCTTTCGTTTGCATTCCGCGACATAGGTCTTGAGGAGCCTGGGGCCGAAACGACGCATCCTTGGCGCTTGCTGGTCGAGGGCAAAACGCCTCGCGTTTCTGCGGTCACTGTGCAGGAGCGCCTCGTAGGCGGCTTCCCGGCTCAGGCGCTTAACGTTCATAGTGCGCCCTCGACGGATACCCGCTCCGCCAACGCAACAAGCGGCTCGAGCGTGGGAAAGAGATATGAATCCAGCCGCGCCCCGTTGTCAGCATGCAATTCCCGTTTGCCAGCGATCTCACATGCGGGAGCAATCAGGTAGTCTCGAATGGTGAGGTCGCCGGGATTCATCCGGATCAGGACAAAAATGTCCGGCGTTGGCTGATGATCAGCCCTCGAGAACCAGCGCGGATAGCCAAGGCCGGAAACCCTGCAGCGTCCTACCGCGATCGCCACAGTGATCTCATGGTTGATCCGCAACAGGTCCGTCTCCGTATCATAGGTCGCAAACGCGCCACACTTTTCAAACGCCGCCATCAGATCCTGGATCGCCCCCTGCCTCATCGTTTCCAGGCGCCGGTTCACATGGATGAAGCGGCAACTCTTGGGTGGCTGGTATCCGATCAGTTCATAGGCTTTGACGATGCTTCCGAAACGCGAGTGATAGCGCGTGGACGGCGGGCAATCGGGTGCGGCGTCGACAATCGAGGCGGACAAGGCGCCGCGACGGGCCAGGAGCGCCTTGAGGGCGGCCAACATCTCCTCGTTTGTCATGTGGCGATAGATGGTCTTGAGGATAGCCTGCGCTTGGCTGAACACCTTGCGGTCCACGATCGGCTCCAAGACGTTTTCCGCCCGCACCCACTGTTCCGGGGGATTGCTGACATGACAGCCTTTGAGCCTGGTCGAGCTCCTGTTCCAAACGCTGTTGCCGATGTAGTTTTCGTTGGTCAGCAGCGAGTGCATAGACTCCCGTGTCCATGGGCGCCCGCGGTCGGTCAGCACGCTGCGTTTGTTGAGCAGTCTTGCGATCTGAAGCTCTGTCTTTCGTGTTTTGACAAAGTGATCGAAGATCCATCGCACGGTTGCGATCTCGCCGGGCGGGCCGGGCACCAGAACGATTCGATCCGTCTGCAGGCTCTTGTATTCGTGGGATGAAAGAATGCCTTTTGGGTGCCCCTGTTGGTCGATAAGTAAGCGTCGTAGGCCGAGCCCAGCCTTTGCGCCTTGGCGAAATCCCATCCGGATCAGCCTTACCTGACCCAGGAACACTTTCTGCGACAGCATGCGGCTATGCTCGGCCGCCATGCTGCGCTTGATAGCCTTGAGCACATCGGATCCGATGCTTCCGTCGTTTGCAAACTGCTCGGCGCAAAATTCGATCCGCACCCCGGCCATCTGGCACCGGTACTCATAAGCGGCGCTCTCATCGATATTCTGGAAGCGTCCCCAGCGGCTGACATCATATACAACGACCGTCTCGAAATCGGCTGTCCCGCTCTCGACATCGGCCAGCAACTGCTGAAGGCCCGGACGCCCTCCCAGCTTTAGACCACTGCGACCGACGTCCTCATAGGTGGCGACGATGTCGTAGCCCATGATATCGGCATAGTCGCGGATGGCATCCTTCTGGTTGTCGATCGAGTAAGTCTGGTGCTCGGTCGACATGCGCAGATACTGGGCTGCGCGCACCATGCGCCTGCCCGAGGGAGCACTGCGAACCGATGCAACCTTGTCCATCGCTTTCCGTCGTCTTATCGATGTCTCAAACTAGCGCCAAGCGCACAGAGGAAAAGGGTATGCGGCACTACGTCGGGCTAGTTCATAGAGACGGCGACAGCGACTTTGGAGTGTCTTTTCCCGACTTTCCGGGCGTCGTCACTGCCGGTGCAAGCCTGGGCGAGGTGCGTGAGCTCGCTGCGCAGGCGCTGGCGTTCCATGTCGAGGGCCTTGTTGAGGATGGGGAAACAATTCCCGAGCCTTCATCGCTCAGCACGGTGACGGCTGGAGAACAGTGTTCAGGGGTCCCGATCTTGGTCCCGCTAAGAGTGAAGCAGGCCGGGCAATCGTTCCTCGGGTAAGCGCCGTCTTTCCGTTTTGGCGACCATGCTCTTCAACAGCCGGGAAACCATGACTCACTTCGTGAGCGGGCTTTGCCGCCGTTCCGCCGCAATGCGAGACCACTGCGGCCGGGTACGCCCCTGTTTCTTTTGGTCTTTGGGGCTTCAAAGGAGTTCTGGAGATGATGATCAAGAAGGTTTTCGTGGCGGTGCTGATGACCGCAGCCCTTGCCGGATGCGAGACACAAACCGAGGGTCAGCAGAGGGCCACCACGGGCGCGCTGATCGGCGGCGCCGGCGGCGCGCTGGTCGGCCAGGCCATCGGCGGCAACACCAAGAGTACGGTGATCGGCGCTGCGAGCGGCGCGCTGCTCGGCGCCGTCGTCGGCAGCGCGACCACTCCGAAGCGCCGCGGCGAGCAGCTCTGCCGCTACCAGGACCGCTACGGCCGGATTTACACCGCGCCCTGCGACGACCGCTACTATAACGGCGATTACTGATCGCCAGCCTTTTGACGGGAGGGGAGACTGGTGGTCTGGGACGCCCTTCTCCCCTCTAAATGTCATTCTTTTGTGCGCTACTCGATGTAGAAAGCGTTGGCGGCGGTGCTTGTGGCGGTCGAATTGACGACGAGCCCTGGCGCCCTGAAAACCCGATACATGCGACCGAAGCCGCGCAGCCTGAAATCTACGCACCGTCTTCGAGGATGACGAAGCTTTCTAAGCTCGGCCCTCGTCCAGAGGTGACGGTGCACCGCCAGCCGGCCGCTGACGAAGATTCGAACTTCTGTGGTATGAGACGTGCGGCCAAGTGGTTGAAAGACATGTGGCACGAGCAGGACGAACACGAGCCGCTTCAACTGGACAGCTAGTCAGGAACTTGGCGATAGCGGAAGTGATTGCGAATATGGTCGTTGAAATAGCGACCTTTGACAAACGCCGACCGTAACGCCGCGTAGGTCTCCGGCGGCACCTCCTCGAAATCGTAACGCTTGCCGCTGGCCACGAACCAGACGGACAAGATCCTGCTTGTCGGATCGTATTTGGTTTTCTCTATCGAGGTGGATGGCATGGTGGACCCATCGTTGCAGATCGCTAACGATCGGCCGCGCCTTTTGTTTCGAGACCACTTTAATGCGCCCATGAAGACGGTAGCGACTTTCGATTCGGCGGCGGGCACCTTCACGCTCGAGAAAGACATATGGCGAGGAACATTTCCGATCGCTGACTTGCCGAAGTGGCTGAACTTCTATCGCCAGCAGATGCAGCGGTACCCAGCGCATGCGGCCAACTACGCGCCCGACATGGAAGCGCTTGAAGCGCTAGCCGCCGAGTTGCATGCGCGGCAATAGGCGAAGAAGAAAGTAGCCATCTGCAGCACCGGGTCCCTTCAGTCGCTCTCCGAGTTTGCAAATGCGGCGATGATTGCCTCAAGCGCTACGTTCAACGCACTGGAAAACGTGCGGCCCTTCGGAAATACAAGTCCCTTAAGCGCCATCTGGCAACCCGGCGCGGAATGACGCCCGATAAACACCGGGCGAAATGGGTTGGCGAAGGATTATCCCATGGTCGCCCCAGACGATTGGGCTGTCCGCTCAGCGCTGGCAAAATCGTTGGGAAGGAAGGCCGCTCCGGTCAAAAAGCCCACCGCGAAACTTGGCGGCCGATCAAAGAGGCTGAAGGCGGCGCCCAGGTTCAAGAGCCTGTCCTTCTCGGAACATCCCGCGCTACGCATTGTCTGCTGTTGAAGCTGATTGCCGTCGCGGTTTCTCAAACGCGACACCAGGCACACCTTCCTTTCGGGCCTTGGCAAAAGCTCGGTCGCTTTGGAGGAACTCCGACAGCATGAATGGGATGAGTTCAGCCACCGTTTCCGACTGGCCGTAGGTCTGGCGGTAAAGCGCCGCGTAGTCGTTGAGAGCTTGGCTCAAGGCCGCGCTAACGGTGATGGTGATCTTCGAAGGTGTCCTGTCGGGAAGCTTTCCTAGCTTTAGGCTGGCCATGATTATTCCTCTTCAACCCGTGTATGGCCTGAGCAAGACGTCTCTGTACAAAATCACCCGCAGCGGCCAACCAGGGCGGACCGTGATGGTGGGCTGAATGTTGAGGTTCTTGTCCGTGATGCGCTGGCCAGCTTGACTGACGTTCTGCTGAGTGGATTGCCGGATCGCCTTGACCAGATCGCTTTCGTTCCTCCCGAAACTCAACTCAGTGCCGACGCCCAGCAACGTAGCTACCGCCACTCCCTTGATCAGCTGCCAGGTGTGCAAATCCACCTTGTCCTCCAGCCCCGCATAGCCGGCAGTGTCTGTCGCGGGTAGATTGTCGATTTTGATCGACGAGCCGTCCGGCATCACAATGCGTTGCCAGACCAGCAGTGCCCGTTTTTGCCCAAAAGCGACCACGCTGTCATAGGTACCGATCAGCCGTGACCCTTGTGGAATGAGCAAGGTGCTGCCGGTGACCGTGTCGTGCACATTCTCGGTGACCTGTGCGACGACAAGGCCGGGCAAATCGGAGTTGATACCCGTAATGAGGCTCGCGGCGATTACGCTACCGGCCATGAGCTGATATCGCGAAACAGGTGTCTGCAGCGCGTGTGGATTGTAGATCCCGCCCGCGTCCTTTTGGTCGATAAAATCGAGTTTGCGCTGTTGGTTGTTTTGGTCGCCCTCGGCTGGTGCAACCGAAGGCGATCCGCGTGTCGCATCGGACTGTGGAAGCGGCTCAAACGACTGCTGGGCACCTCGCCCCTTACCAGCGAGATCTGTCTGGGTAGGTCGATTGTCGATGCGGAAGAGGACTTGCGATTCACGCGCCGAAATCGCCTGCTGGGCAAGGCGCTGCTCCTCGGCGGAGTTATCCTGTCCCGGCGCGATGCCGAGCTGTCGCTGGCGCTCGAGGATGGGACGGCCGAGGTCGCCCGGCAGTGGTGGCCCAAGGACCGGAGCCTTCGGCGTAACCCCAGAATAGTCCTTGGGAAGCGCGTCGATTCCTTCGGCGGTTGGCTTGCGCTCGGTGTTATAGCGGTCTTCCATCTGGCCGTTGATGCGCCAAGCTGGCCCTCGAAGTGCCACCATGGCGACGCCGAATATGGCGCTGGATCCAACAGCGGCGATAGCAATAATCACGCCGCCCCTGAAGCGTACGGCGCGTCTCGGAGAAGCGCGCAGCTGCAGTTGCTCAGGATCCAGCTTCGGCGAAGTATTAGAGCGGTGAGTATCGGTCATGAGCCCTCCCCCTCACCTGCCAAGACGCGGAAAGTGTGACATACGGGGCGATGGTTGTCGGCCGTCTGCCCGCGTGATGCGCACCACCTGCTGCTGCTTAGTGCCTAACCGAAGCTCTGCCGCGGCGAACAGGCGATCGACGATATAGAAGTTGCCGCGCATCCGGTAGTTGACGAGCTGGTTGTTCCCGTCAGCACCGACGATAAAGAGCGGCGGTGCCTCACCCTGATCGATGCGGCGCGGGAATTCGATATAGACTTTGCTGCCATCGTCGAAAGCGCGCGTCGGTCTCCAGGGCGGTGTATCGCCGGTAATCGCGTAGCGGAAGTGAATGTTCTCGAGCGCCACATTCGACGCGACCGGCATGGTCTCCTCGGCTTGAGCGTTGCGTTGGCGAACCGCGACGATCTGATCCTCGCTGTAGGTCCAGGAGATCGCCGCCATTGCGATCTTCTCGGTGCTTTGGAGCTGCAGGTGGTAGGTGCGCCGGTCCGTCGTGATGACAAGGTTGGTAATAAGCCCCGGCGCAAAGGGTTTTACCAACACATGGGTGCGCTGATTGTCACCGGTGCCGCTGACGGTGTCGCCAATGACCCAGCGCACAGTGTCGCCGGCCGACACGGCCGTCAGTTTCTCCCCCGGCTGTAGAGCGATATCGGTGACGCGCTCCGGCGCGGCATAGAGCTGATAGAGCGCGCCATCGGTGAAGGGATAGACCTGCACCGCATTGACATAGCCGTATTTGGTCGGTTGCTGTGTCGCCGCCTTGTTGGCGTCGGCGACGCGTTCTTCAGGGGAGCGTTTGTCCTCGGCGACCTTGCCCGGATCGGGTTGCAACTGGCCGGGTAACGGCAAGGGTTTTGGCACCTCGACGATCCTGACCGGCTTCTCCGGCGGCTTCTCGACTGCGGCCGGCTTGAAGTCCGCATCGTCATAGGAAATCTGAGGCGGCGGCACCGGTTTCGAAGCACAGGCGGAGACAAGGGCTGCTGACGCGGACAGGACCAGCGCGGTACGGAGCGATGAGGCTTTATTTGTCATTGGCGGGCTCCTTCGGGGAAACGGATGCAGGTGCTGCGCTGTCGAGCTCGCGCGACCAGTCGATGGCGTTGACGAAGACGCCGAGCGGATTGTTGCGCAGCTGGTCTGTATTGCTTGGCGGGCGGATCACGATGGTGAGGATCGCGGTCCAGCGCGTCGTGCTGGCCAGGCTGCCGCGCTCAAAGACCTGCTCGGTCCATTTGACCTGGAACGAACTGTCGGAAGCCCTGACCACGCTGGTCACCTGAACCGACACGCTGCGTGTGCCGATCTGGCCGAAGGGGTCGTTCGCCTTGGCGTATTCGTTGAGAAAGAGCGCTGCGCGATCGGTGGCGAAATCGTAAGCCGCCAGCCAATTCTGCCGCACCAGCACCGGATCGGTGGAGATCGAACGGACATTCTGGATGAAGCGGCCGAGATGCCAGGCGATCTGGGCATCGGTGGGTTCGTAGTCTCGGATTGCCGGCGCGACGGCGCGGGCCTCGCCGAACCGGTCGACCTCGACAACATAAGGCACGACACGGCTTTGCATCGACTGCCACAAAAGTCCGCCGGAGAGTCCTGTCGCCAAGGCCAGACAGCCAAGAGCCATCAGCCGCCAGTTGCGCGCCTGTACTCGAGACGAGCCGATGCGCTCGTCCCAGAGCTGGCCGGCCTTCTGATACGGCGTGACCGGCTCGGGTGTCTTGCCGTAACGTTGAACGGGTCGCTTGAACAGCATCTAGTCGTCCTTGTCGTTGAGAGAGGGGTTGGCGCTGCCTCCAGGCCTGTCGCCGTCACGGACGGCCTGCATGGCGGCGTGGCGATGGGCGCGAGCTGTCTGCTCGGACCGCAGGCGCCTTGCCCAGGTCGGCGCGACATTGGGGCCAGCACCGGCAGGGCTTCCGCTCATTGATGCAGTCGGTGCACCGCCCGTGGCAGTCCACGCGGCTTCGCGACCGGCATCCGCGCTGCGTCCGAACGCTCCTGTGGCAGATCGAGCTGTGCGCATCGCGGCGCCGGTGACGGCTCCTGCCAACCCCTGCATTCCAGCAGCCACACCTGACAGGCCGGAGTCAGGCGAGGTTACCCGTCCCAACTGCCACGCCGTGGAAGCGGCCGATCCCATGGTTGTGCCGGCACGGACTGCAGCGAGACCGCCGCCGGTTGCCATGCGCGCCCCGGCAAACGCCGCGCCTCCGGCAACGAGCGCTGATCCCGCGGCTGCCGCCGTGGTCCCGAGCGCGGCGCCTGTGCCAAGCTGCGGAGCGCCGGAGACAAGACCCGAAGCGATGCCGGGACCAAAAATACCGAGCCCGAGCAATGCCAGTGCTCCCAGCACCTGTGACATGGCCGCGGCCAAGTCCGGTTCCTTGCCTTGCAGCGCGGATGCGAATTCGCCAAACAGCGTGGAGCCGATGCCGACAATGACGGCAAGGACCATTACCTTGATGCCCGAGGAAATCACGTTGCCGAGCACGCGCTCGGCCAGAAATGCTGACCGGTTCCAGAGCGCGAAGGGGACCAGAGTGAAACCCGCCAGCGTGGTGAGCTTGAACTCGAGGATGGTGATGAAGAGCTGGATCGACAGAATGAAGAACGCGATGATGACCAGGAACCAAGCCACGAGCAGTACGAAGATGGTGAGCGCGTTGCCAAAGATTTCCGGGAAGCCGAGAAGCTGGCTCGCCTGATCGAGCAGCGGCCAGGCGCCTTCAAAGCCGGTTGCGGCAATACGGCCTGGATGCAGGAGATTGTCGGCCGAGAGATTGCCGGAGGACGCGTCGATGCCTAGGTCGGTAAAGGACCGATAGATGATATCGGCGAGATTCTTGAAGTTGTTCAGGATGAAGGCGAAGACGCCGACATAGAGCACCTTGCGGATGAGCCGGCCGAAAATGTTGGGCTCGCCTGCAAGCGCCCAGGCCAGACCGGCAAGCGTGATGTCGATGCCGATCAGGGTGGTAGTGAGGAAGGCCACATCGCCGGAGAGCAGACCGAACCCGCTGTCGATATAGCGGGTAAAAGTCGCCATGAAGAGATCGATGACGCCGAGGTCATTCATGTCGCCGCCTTCCTCGTCGTGAAGAGTTGATGGTCAATTGCCGGGATAGGCCGTGCCGGTGCCGAGGAAGCGCTTTGTCGTCTGGCGAGCGGCTTCCTCGGACTGCGCCTTGCGGGCAGCATCCTCGGCCTCGGCTCGAAACTGCGTCGCGAGCAGCGTCTGGATCTGCATTTGCTGCTTGGTCGAAAGGGCGATCAGCTGATTGGTGGCCTGGCTTGCCTCGAGCGCACCGGCCGCCCCTTGACTGCGGTTGACGAGATCGGCAAGCAGATCGCCATCGCCGCGCACATTCTCGGTGATCTGCGACTGAACCCCCATGGTCTGGCGGAACGCCTGCATGGCGCTCTGCCAGCGCTCGCGGGCGGCGCTCGCCACATCGCTGGCCTTGATCGTAGCGTCGTAGCTTTCCGGATATTGCTGACGCCATTGGTTCTGAAGCTTATTGAGGTCAAAGCTCAGGCCACTTGCCTGTTCCATCAACCCATCGATGCGCTGGAGCGAACCGGTGAGCTGTCCGACCGAAGAAAAATCCAGATTCTGAAGGTTGCGCGCCATGTTCTGAAGCATGGTCGCCTGGTTCTGAAGCGACTGGATCTGGTTGTTGATCTGCTCCAACGCGCGTGCCGCCGATAACACGTTCTGCGTATAGTTCGACGGATCGAACACGATCAGGGCGTAAGCCGGCCGAACGTAGTCGGCCATCGGTTTGGCGATCAGGGAAACAGTGACGAGGCTGGTGAAAAGGCGGCGTCCCATCATGACGATTGCTCCGTGTCTGGTTGAGGAAACTGCTGGAGAAGCTCGGCGGCCCAATCGAGGCTGCGCGCATTCAGGAAATGAGAGGCAAAGCTGTCCTGCCCGTGCTCGGACAGCACACTGTCGACCAGGGTCTGCGTGGCCGGATCGGAGGCGGCGCAAAGCGCCAGAGTGATGGGACCGAGCGCGAGCTCGAACAGACGGTTGCCGCGGCGCGATTGCAAATAGTATTGCCGCTTCGGCGTGGCGTGGGCGATCAGTTCGATCTGCCGCTCATTGAGACCGAAGCGCTCATAGGCCGCTCTCGCCTGCGGCTCCACCGCACGATCATTGGGAAGAAAAATGCGTTGCGGGCAACTCTCGATAATTGCCGATGCAATCGAAGAGCCCGCGATATCGGCAAGCGACTGTGTGGCGAAGATGACGGAGACGTTCTTCTTGCGCAGCACCTTCAGCCATTCGCGGATCCGGGCGGCAAAGAGCGGGTTGTCGAGATAGACCCACGCCTCGTCGAGCATGAGCAGGGTCGGCCGGCCGTCGAAACGCTCCTCGAGGCGATGGAAAAGATAGGTGAGAACCGGCAGTACAGCGCCCCGGCTGTGCATCAGCTCCTCGGTCTCGAAGCACTGCACATCCGACAAGGCCAGCCGATCGTCATCGGCATCGAGCAGCCGGCCGAACGGACCGTCGAGCGTGTAGGGCATCAACGCGGATTTCAGCGCATTGGACTGGAGCAGGACCGACAGACCAGTCAGCGTGCGTTCCTGGGCCGGCGCAGTAGCTAGGCTGGTGAGTGCCGACCAAATCGCCTCCTTCACCTCAGGCGTGACGGTGACATTCTCATGGGCGATGAGACCTGCGATCCATTCGGCCGCCCAACCGCGGGCCGCCTGATCGTCGATGTTGCGCAGCGGCTGGAAAGCAAGCGCACCGTCCGCGCCGAGCGCGTGGTGCTCTCCACCCATGGCGAATGTCGCCGCGCGCGCCGAATTGCCCTTGTCGAAGACGTAGACCTGCGCGCCGGCATAGCGCCGGAACTGCAAGGCGATCAGCGCAAGCAGCACCGACTTGCCGGCGCCGGTCGGTCCCACGATCAGCATGTGGCCGACATCTTCGACGTGCGTGGAGAGCCGGAATGGTGTCGATCCACCGGTTTCAGCGAAGAGAAGCGGCGGGGCTTCGGCGCGGGTGACTTTGGCCAGATGTTCGTTCTCCGCCGGGCCGGCCCACACTGAGGACAGCGGCATGAGATGGGCAAGGTTCAATGTGTGAACGAGCGGCTGGCGAACATTGGCATAGACATGGCCGGGCAATGAGCCGAGCCATGCCTCCACCGCGTTGACGCTCTCACGGATCGTGGTGAAGCCGAGCCCGTTGACGATGCGCTCGACAGCGCGAAGTTTCTCCGCGGCGGCTTGGCGATCCTCGTCCCATACCGTCACGGTCGTGGTGAGATAGCCGAAGCCGACATGATCCCCGCCCAATGCCTGAAGTGCTTCGTCGGCATCGAGCGCCTTGTTGTCGGCATCGCTGTCGACCAACGGAACCGGCTCGTTGGTCACGACTTCGCGCAGGATCGCGACGATCGATTTGCGCTTGGCAAACCATTGGCGCCTCAACCGAGTCAGCGTCTTCGTGGCTTCCGTCTTGTCGAGCGGAATGAAACGCGTCACCCAGCGATAGGCAAAATCCAGATGATTGAGCGCGTCGAGTAGCCCGGGCCGGGTGAGGTTCGGGAAGCCGAGGATGGTAAGGGTACGCAGATGCTGCTCACCCAGCATCGGCTCCAAGCCGCCGGTAAGTGGAGCATCGACCAGGACGCCGTCGAGATAGATCGGCGTTTCTGGAACGGCGACGGAATAGCGGCGGGTTGAAATTGTGCCGTGCAGATAAGTCAGCGTCTCGGCATCGTCGAGCACGCGCACTTCAGGCATGAAGCCCGACAGAAGATCCAGGACACGGTCGGTCTCGTCACCGAACCGCGCCAGCTCCTGGCGCCAGTTTCGCTCGCCGTCCGAATGATGAGAGTCGACAAGCGCGCTTTCCGCCCGCGCCTGGCTGTCCGGCGGCGGCATGAACAGCAAGGTCAGGTGATAGCGACTCTCAAAATGCGCAACCTTGCCCTCGAAGGCCGCACGCCGTTCTTCGTCGACCAGCCATGAGGCGGCATCGGGAAAACGTGATTGCGGATAGCCAAGCGCTTCGACGCGCTCCGCTTCGAAGAAGAGTGCCCAGCCGGAGCCAAGGCGTCTAAGCGCGTTGTTGGCCCGGGCGCAGATGCCCACGAGCTCGGCTTCCGTCGCGCTTTCGAGATCCGGACCGCGGAACCGCAACGTCCGCTGAAAGCTGCCGTCTTTGTTGAGCACGATGCCGGGCGCGACGAGTGCTGCCCAAGGCAGATGATCGGCAAGCCGGTCGGCCTTGCCGCGATATTCTGAAAGGTTCAGCATGCAAGCCATCCCTTCAGACGAAGATGACGGACAAGCACGGCGGCGAAGTCAGGATCGCGTCTTGCGGCAAAGACTGCGAGCGTGTGGCCGGCGATCCAAAGCACCAGTCCGGCGATCCACTGCTGCAAGCCAAGCCCGATTGCCGCGGCCACCGTGCCGTTGAGGATCGCCACCGCTCTCGGCGCACCGCCTAATAAGATCGGCTCGGTCAGTGCCCGGTGGACGGGAACTTCGAAGCCCTCGACGTGCTGCTCGCCCGCGACCATCAGACGAGCGCTCCGCCGCCGAAGGAGAAGAAAGAGAGAAAGAAGCTCGATGCCGCAAAGGCGATCGACAGGCCGAAGACGATCTGGATCAGCCGGCGAAACCCGCCTGCAGTGTCCCCGAAGGCAAGCGTCAAACCGGTGGTGATGATGATGATCACTGCGACGATCTTGGCGACCGGCCCCTGCACCGATTCCAGGATCTGCTGCAGCGGCTGTTCCCAGGGCATGCCGGAGCCTGCCGCGTAAGCCGGCGCGACAAGAAGAAACGCGAGCGCGGTGGACGAAAGAAAGCGAAGCTTCTTGCGCATGAAATGACCTTTCAAAGCTGCTGGAGTTGCGGAATCGTGAGCGGGGTGATGGCGTAGTCGCCACTGCCGTCGAGACCGGTAACCTCGGCGATCGCATCAATGCGGCGCGAGGATCCGCGCCCGGCGATGAAGACGACCAGGTCGACAGCATCGGCGATGAGCCGACGCGGAACGGTGGCAACGGCTTCCTGGGCGAGTTGCTCGATGCGGTAGAGAGCGGAGCGCGCTGAATTGGCGTGAACGGTGGCGATGCCGCCAGGGTGCCCGGTGTTCCAGGCCTTCAGCATGTCGAGGGCTTCCGCGCCCCTCACTTCGCCGACGATGATGCGGTCGGGCCGGAGCCGGAGCGTCGAGCGCACGAGATCGGCCAGTGTGACCGAACCCCGCCTGGTTCTCAGGGCAACGCAGTCCTGCGCCGCGCATCGCAGTTCGCGCGTGTCCTCGATCAAGATCACCCGCTCGTCGCATTCGGCGACTTCGGCCAGCAGTGCGTTGGCAAGTGTCGTCTTGCCCGACGACGTTCCGCCAGCGACCAGAATGTTGCGCCGCTCGCGCACAGCCTTCTTCAGCGCATCGGCCTGGAGTGGCAACATGATGCGGTCGGCGACATAGTTGGCCAGCGTGTAGAGTTTTGCCGCTGGCTTACGGATCGCGAAGCATGGCCCCAACACCACCGGCGGCAGCAGACCCTCGAAGCGTTCGCCCGATGGCAGCTCGGCGCTGACGATCGGATTATCCGCGTGTGCCTCCGCACGTACATGAGAGGCGACCAGGCGGATGATCCGTTCCGCTTCCGACGGGTGCATGTGCACGCCGGTTTCAACGCGACCTTCTCCCAGCCGGTCGAGCCGAAGCGCGCCGTCCGGATTGACCATCACTTCGATGACCAATGGATCGGCCAGCGCCTCGGTGATCGCCGGCCCCATGGCGGTGCGCAGCATACTGCGACGGCGATGGTCGGCTTCGGGATGAGAGCTCATGCTTCGCCTCCCATGCCTTTGTCTTTGCCAAGCGAGCGCTTACCCGAAGCGATCTGCCGGCCGACCTGCTCGACGAATTTGTCGAACCGCTCCTGGGCAACAGCCTGTGTCGCCCTGTCCGGGACCGGCGTGTGGGCATGAAGCGTGATCGAAAAGCGGATGAAAAGCGCCAGGCTCTCCAGGATCATCTCGCCATCACGCCTGACGTGGGCGAGGTCGCGCGAAAGACGATCGAGCCTGACGCCGTAGCGCCGATCGAGCTCAGTCTCGCCCTGCCGCTCGATGAAGGCTTCTACCGCCTTCGCCACAACGGCGGATTTCGTGGTCGATGGATCGCGGCTGAGATTGTCCAGCTTCTCGCTCAACTCGGGTCCGAGCAGAAACTGATGGCGAATGCGATGGGACTTCATGCGGCTTGTTCTCGACAGGCCGGCGTTGCGCCGGCGACTGGAACAAGCATCGGTCAGACGCCCGAAATCGCTTATCGCCGTTATCTACGCTGAGCTGCGCTCTGCCTCAGAGCAGGCCTCAGAAGCCGGGGACGATGTCCTTGTCGTCGCCCCTGCCCTCATTGATGCCGTAGGCACGTGTCGCGGTGGAAATTCGGTCTATGACACGCTTGTCGGCGAGTGCTTCGCTATCATCGTCGACGGGCTTGAACAGATCTTCCTGGTCGGGCTCGTGGGCGACGACGGCCTGTTCTTCCGGCAAACCAGGATGACGCTGCTGCTGAACGCCGCCCTCGTCGTCAGTTGCCGCTCCGACACTTTCGTCGTCGACAGCTAGACGGCAGTCAACGCTGCGCAGCTGTCCAGTCCAATCGTCCGGACGCGCGGCAGGGCAGTCGCAGTAGGAACCGTCGTGCAGGACCGGCGAAGGCAGTACTCGCTCGGTGAAATTCTGATCCTCGTAATAGCGCAGCTTCTTCGCACGGATCGGCGGCAACCCAGAAACCAACACCAGTTCGTCTGATGGCGGCAGCTGCATCACCTCGCCGGGCGTCAGCAGCGGGCGAGCGGTCTCCTGGCGGCTGACCATGACATGCGAAAGCCAGGGCGCCAGCCGATGGCCGGCATAGTTGCGCATGGATCTGAGTTCCGTGGCAGTGCCAAGCGCATCAGAGATACGTTTGGCCGTGCGCTCGTCATTGGATGAGAAGGCAATGCGCACGTGGCAGTTGTCGAGAATGGCGTTGTTCTCGCCATAAGCTTTGGATATCTGATTCAAAGATTGCGCGATCAGGTAGGCGCGAATGCCGTATCCCGCCATGAAGGCGAGCGCAGTCTCGAAAAAGTCCAGCCGACCGAGCGCCGGAAATTCGTCGAGCATCATGAGCAGTTGATGCCTGCGGCTCTTCTTTGGATCGCCCTCGAGGCGCTCAGTGAGCCGCCGGCCGATTTGATTCAGCACCAGTCGCACCAGCGGTTTGGTGCGCGAGATGTCTGACGGCGGCACAACCAGGTAGAGCGACACAGGTCGCTGGGCATCCATGAGGTCAGCAATACGCCAGTCGCAGACCGACGTTGCCGCGGCCACGGTTGGATCGCGATAGAGACCGAGAAACGACATAGCGGTCGAGAGAACACCCGAACGCTCGTTCTCAGACTTGTTCAGCACCTCACGCGCCGCGGAAGCCACGACGGGATGGACCAGAGGCTTGTTTGCGGCTCCAAGATGGTTCGTCGTCATCATGCGCTGCAGCGTTGCGGCAAAAGAACGTTGCGGATCCGACAGAAAGTTGGCGACGCGTGCGAGCGTCTTTTCCTCCTCGGCGTAGAGCACATGGAGGATGGCGCCGACCAAGAGTGAATGACTAGTCTTTTCCCAATGATTTCGCCTTTCCAGGGCACCTTCCGGATCGACCAAGATGTCGGCGATGTTCTGGACATCGCGAACCTCGTCCGAGCCCTTGCGGACTTCCAGCAATGGATTATAGCGCGCCGACCTTGGATCGGTCGGATTGAACAAAAGACAGTATGAGAACTTCGATCGCCACCCGGAGGTCAGCTGCCAATTCTCGCCTTTGATGTCATGAATGACAGCTGAACCAGTCCAGGAAAGGAGCGTTGGGACAACCAAGCCAACGCCCTTGCCTGAGCGTGTCGGGGCAAAGGCCATGACGTGTTCCGGGCCACTATGGCGCAGATATCGGTCCTCCAGCTTGCCGAGGAAAACGCCGGTCGGTCGAAATAGCCCTGCCTTCGCAATCTCCTGCGTCTTGGCCCACCGTGAAGAGCCATAAGTGGTGACCAGCCCGCACTGTCGTGCGCGCCAGAGCGAACCGGCGATTGCGGCCGCACAGCCCAAGAACCCGCTGGCACCGGCAAGCGCACCTGCCTGGTCAAAGACCTCGGGCGCGTAGGCGTCGAAATGGAACCACCATTCGAACAGTCGCCATGGCTTGTAAATCGGCCAGCCAGCCGCCACGAACCATGGCGCTCCAAGTTGCTCTTGATAGTCCAGCGTGTGGGCGCACCATTGGGTCGCGGTCCACATGCCAAGAATGACAATGGCAAATACGAGAGCAATCTGGCCGACGAGTAGTTTCGTAGGCGTCATGTGCTTTCTCCGTTTGGAAAATGTATCAAGCATCGCGCCTGCCAGCGGTAACTGGAATACTCCTCACGTACGATCGAGCCCAATGGAAGAGGACATTGACGCTGGATCCGTTGCGTGGCCCTAAGTTGGTTGTCGTAGTGACCCCTTTTTCGAACAGTTCAGAGCGCCTCATCCTGAACGACGCCTCTCGTTCGATCGCCGTCTTCGCCGTCGCCCTCCCCGACCAAGCCGATGTATCCCCGGCCAAATGCTTCTACTTCGACAGCAGGCCGGCGTCTTCGAGCGCCTCGAGTCCGGCAGCTGGCGCGGCGTGTCGAGCCCGAACTGCGATAGACAAGTTCTCGTCGTCACATAGGTGTAGGGCGCGCCCGGCTGCGGACTGCGCGGCCCGGCGGCGATCAGATCCTGCGCGCGCAACACGCCGATCAGGTCTTGCGTACCTTCTTGCCGAAGAAGCACGACGCTGGGGTGATCGGCTGGAAAGCACATCAGCCGAGAGCCACGGGCGACAGCTCTTTTCTGCCCTGCCCCGCGGCCGAGCCGAACGCACCCTGAAATGACGTCGGCAAAGACCTTTTTGCTCCGGTGCAGCTAGACGCGCGATCTTTCGTCGACTCGTTCTTGCTAACGCGCGGGCGAACCACAGGTGTCTGTCGGGCATACCGGCATCGGTAAGCTGGCTGCGCCGAGTGGTCGGAACCGGCTTGTCCATGCGTTCCGTGCGGTACACTGGAGACGGCGAGGGCGATTCACTCGAGCCTTAAAGAACCGATTGACGCGAATCTAGTGGCCCTTTGTCCGCCATCCAGAGGCGCACGTCCTGGATTGACCGCATAAGCACGGATGGGTTGTCACGCGAAGCGATGAAGCCCCAGCTCTGCCAGTAGCGCTCCGCTTCGGCGTCAATCGCCCGGACAACGACTGCGCGGCCGCCGACGATATCGGCCCCGGCGATGCAGCGCTGCAGGGCATCCTTCACGAGGCCGCTGCCGATGCCCTGCCCAGCATAGCGATGATCGACGGCAAGCTGTCCAATCAGGAGGCAGGGGATGGGGTCAGGTGGCCGCCCGGTGCGGATCGCCCGAGGCGCGCTGTTCGGCTGGATCACGCCTGGCGCAAGACCATAATACCCGACAACGTCCCCGTCCTCGTGAACGACCAGAACGCGGGTGAAACCTCGCTGCTGGTTGGTACGGGCAAAGCCGGAGAGCCACGCGTTCAGCGCCGGCTTGCCGCAGTCGAAAGCGTCAAGCCGATGCGTGTTGCCGAGCAGTTCAATGCCGGAAAGCGCCACCTAGCGTTTCCAGGGTGCTGCCCGTCGCAGCCGTTCGGCCACCTTCGGCGGCGGAGCGGCCGCCGGGGCGGAAATTGCCTGCATGAAGGCGTCATAGGCGTCGGGCGAGAGGCGGATGACGGTCTCGTTGAGGATCGCCGCCTGCGCCTCGTGCAATGCGGCGCGGCGCATGAATTCGGTGCGCGACAAGCCGAGCAGTTCCGCGCCACGATCGATGATCGTCAGATCATCGTCGCGGAATCGCATCGAGACAGGTGTTTCCTTTCTCGGGACTGTGGTGGCCATATCTCGCTCCTGTGCTGCAACTGTATATACGGCACCGTAACGCAGACTGCAATACTGCTCTAAGTGGAGGCAGTTCACAATCTAGCCTTCGCGGCGAATAGCTCGTACTTATTTCTCCGGCACTTCCCGACCCCACGGAGTCACACCATGCAGTGGTCCTACCCGATCCTCCGTGTCGGCGGCACCGAGATCCGCATCCACCTGACCTTCCTGCTGCTGCTTGCCTGGATCGGTATCGCCTATTTCCAGGAGGGTGGAACGTCGGCTGCGATCGAGGGCGTCTGCTTCATCGGCGCCGTGTTCGCCTGCGTGGTATTGCATGAGCTCGGCCATGCCGCTGCCGCTAGTCGCTACGGCATCCGAACTCCAAAGATCACGCTCTTGCCGATCGGCGGCGTCGCGGAGCTGGAGCGCCTACCCGAGAAGCCGTCGGAAGAGATCGTCGTGGCGCTCGCCGGCCCGTTGGTCAATGTCGTCATTGCCGCTTTCCTCGTCGTCGCGCTCGGGACCGCCGTCGGTATCGACGCGCTGATGTCAATGGATAACCCGCATGTCGCGTTCGTGGCTCGCCTCGCTGCCGTCAACATATGGCTGGTCCTGTTCAACCTCATTCCGGCCTTTCCGATGGATGGCGGACGTGTGCTGCGGGCCTTGCTCGCCACGCGCTACAACCGCCAGCGCGCGACGGAGATTGCGGGGACCGTTGGTCAGTTCGCCGCCTTCGCCTTCGGCTTCATCGGTCTCGTCGCCGGCAACGTGCTGCTCATATTCGTTGCCATCTTCGTCTACCTCGCCGCCACTGCGGAAACGCAGGCGATGGGGCTCGAGGCAGCGGCGCGTGCCGTTAACGTCCGCGACGTCATGATCAGCCGGTTCGAAAGCCTGCCGGCGACCGCGACCCTCGACGAGGCAGCACAGGGCCTGTTGCGCACGACGCAACACGAGTTCCCGATCGTCGATGCTGCCGGCGTGCTGCGCGGTGTGCTGACGCGGGAGGGGCTCGTCACCGGCCTGCAGCAGCACGGCGGTCAGACTCCTGTGATCGAGGCAATGGCGGCAAATATCCCGGTGGTGCGCGACCATGATAAGCTCATCAGGGCGCTCGAACACCTGAAGAGTGGAGCCGCACCTGCCGTCGGTGTGGTGGATGGCAAGGGCCGTTTGGTCGGCTATATCATCATCGAAAACATCGGCGAGCTCATGCTGCTGCGCAGCGCCGTCGCAAGCTGACAGATCCCGGTCGAGGAAACCGTCTTTCCGCCAGTTCCAGACTGCCCTTTATGCGACTTTCGAAGCACAAAAAGCGAACATGTCCGTTTCAATATCCCTAGGTCCGTTCTGCGGCTCCGGCGAGCACTGTTAAGGGATAGGCCCTTCTGGCCCGATAATGCTCGATGAGCCCCCAGGGTGACGAGAACGCCCGCTCCGGATCCAGAATTTTGGCCTAATTTAGCTCTTCCGAAACGAAGAACGGGGACGGTATAGTCTCGTTTTCCTTTGCCGCCGACACAATGGCTCAAGAAGTAGATCCCATCATCATTGTGCCTGAGGATCCACAAACGGACACAGTCAGGGTTCCGGTGCTGAAGGTGTTCGACGGCGACGGGTTTCTAACTCGGGTCAGGGTTTCCGAGGTGACAGGAAACCCTAAGGATCAAGCCGAGATCGAGGTAACCGCAAGATTCGGATTCATCGATGCTCCGGAGATGGAACAGCCCGGCGGCCGCGAAGCCAAGGATTTCCTCACCGACCTGATCGGCGGCAAGTGGGTCGAACTTGCTATCTTGATGAAGATGAATACCGGGCGGCCAGTAGACACGTACGGCCGTGTCGTCTGCGTTCCCTATCTGACGCTGGATTACGCCGCCGGCGAGTTCAGAACACCGTCGTCACGCCCTCATGTCATAACAACGTTTGGGGCGCCCTTCCGCGTGACGAGAAACATCGAGCTAGAGATGGTCGTCAATGGCTGGGCTTGGGTTCTGGAGCGATACGGACCCGATCAGCGTTACCTCGATGCCCTCGAAGAGGCCAGACGCGCAAAGCGAGGCATATGGGCCTTCAAGGACAACATCCATCCTTGGGAATTCAAGAAACAGAAATATCGCAGCAAGGCGCCAAAGCCCTCATGCCCGACAGAAAACTGTGGCGGCCACCTCGTTAGAAAGAGGGGCAGGTTCGGCGAATTTCTGGGCTGCTCCGAATATCCTCGGTGCAGGTATTCTTGTTCGGTGGCCGGCTGACCGTCCGACCACGCCAACTACCCCTCAATATAGGGCATCCACCCGGAAAAATGCCAATGATGATGAGGTCTCGATGAAGGGAACATGTGACGAGCGGAGCCTTTCGCCCTTCTCATCTAGGCTCGCCTTAGGTTCAGGTCGCGCACCGGCACGAAGGCCCGGTTGGTTTCTGCTGCACGCCGGTCCTTGTGGCGCAATACCTCGGTTAGGCTCACGCGGCCATCCAGCACTTCATAAAGATCGAGGCCATCAACGCAGATCAGATTGGTCTGGCGGCCGCGCGCAAACGCTTCAAGCCCCTCCGCGGTAAAGCCGGAATTGCTCACAAACAGGCCGCGCGACCAGGATGCTTTTCCTCCAACCTTGCCAGAGAATGTCATCAGGTCGGCGAAGCCGATCTGCGGTCCGTGCCACTTTGCCTCGACAAGGTAGGTTTGCCCATCCAGTCGAAAACTCCCGTCAATTTGCTCGCCAACGAGCCGGAACGAGCCGCGCGGCGCCAACTCGAAGGCGCCGAAGAGTTCACTAAGGAAGCCCTCGAAACGCAGGCCGCGCTCTTGGGGATTTAGACGACCGATTTCGATTAGGAGTGAAGCGAGCACCTTGCTCCGCTCTACGCTGAGGGGGCCCGATTGCGGCTCGCGCCGTACCTCTGATGTGCCGCTCAGACTCTCAAGGAACGCGCGATCCAGCAGTTCGGGAATTTTGAACGAGACGCCCGGGAGCACGCTATTCAGCCGTTCGATCTCGGCACGGGTCAACGGATTGCCTTTGCCACGGCGATAGGTCATCGCTTGGCGCACAATCGACATGATCAGCTTCGTGAACAGGTGACGGCGTCGCTCTAGAGTAGCGGTGAGGAGTTGAACGATCGCCGGACGCTTGCTGCCGGGAACCCACAAGTCGCCGACGCCGGCCTGCGCGGCTGCCAGTGGAAACGCCGTGCGATTGTTTCCGCTTCCCGGCAAGAAGTCATAGAGGAGGTCTGCAAGATCTTCGATGGCCTGCGCCTCAGGAAAGCCCAGCATCGACTTACTCCCGCGAAGATACGACCGTTAACTCCGGCCGACGTTTCGGCGTGGGAGGACGGCCGGATCCGTTGAGACCGGTAAGGGCGAGACCGAAGACGAGCTCATCGACGTCCTCGGCATGCACATTCAGGGCGCAAGCAATATCGTGCTTCCCGATTCCGTCTTCCCGCAACGCTGCGAAGACCTTTTGAAGGATTTGCGAGACCTCCCGCGGCCCTTCGGCAGGCTCGGTCTTGCGATATCCGCGCGAGGCGATCTCAATGTAGAGTTTGCGGTAATGCCAATCTGTCAGCAAACCAAGCTTGTGCAGACGATATGTGATGGCAGCGAGCGAAACGCCCCAGATTTTCTTCAGTCGGATAAGATTGTCGATGGTCGGGAAACGAGGCGCGTGTGCACGAACGCTCGCTGCCGGCATTAGGAATGCCGAGGCGAAGGAATTGGCGTCCTGCTCCGCCTCTTGACCATTCGGCGCAGCATGGCGGTGCAGTACGAGATGTCCAAGCTCATGCGCCGCGTCGAAACGCCCATGCTCAGCGGACTTCAAAGTGTTGAGGAACACGAACGGACGATCCTGCCGCCACATAGAAAATGCATCGACCTCAACGGCGTCGATGGCGAGCGAGTAGACCCGCACGCCCTTCGCTTCCAAAAGGTGAACCATGTTCTTGATCGGCAGTTCGCCGAGGCCCCAAGCTCGCCGCACAGCTTCTGCGGCGCCCTCAGGACTGCCGTCACGCCCAAGATCGGGAACATCGGCGTGAGGAAGATCGAAACGCCCTTCGATCCATTCGTTGAGTAGCAACGCAATCGCGCCGCTCCCGAGCGCTGTGTCCCGCTGTGAGGCGGTCATCTTCGACATCGATCGGAAGCTGGCGGTATCGAATGCGGGCTCCTCGAGATCGTCGCCGAAAAAGAAGTTCTCGGGAAACTTAAGCACGCGCGCGATTCGGGTCAGCTTGTCCGCTTCCGGAGCGAATTCCCCGGTCTCATACGCGGAGACTGACCGCAGATCGACGCCCAGTGAGACGGCGAGCTTCGTTTTCGTTAAGCCACGGCGGCGCCGCGCCCATGTCAATCGAGACGAGTTAAAAATCTCGATGGTGCTCATGCCTTTCGCTTCACGTCGATATCCAGATCGGGCCCCTCCGGTGCGATAACCTCGATAATATCTCCATCGAGCGGGATCGAAGACAGGATCAACCGCTCTTTCCAGCGACTGATCCTGCCATCGGGCGACATCTCGAGAGGCAAGGACAATTCGCAGCGAATTTCGTCGTGTGCACGGTGGAGGAGTAAGAACCAGGTCAGCGGTCCATCGTCATCTGATGACGGAAGTTCCGGCACCGGCAAATCGAGTTCCAACTGGATTTGATTGACCGAGATCGCATCAGCTGTGCTGACGCCTTTGGGGGCCTTGTTGCTCGGGCTGGTATCAGGCCGGCCGGTTCCGGCGTCGCCGGTGGCAACACTGATTGCCATCGCGCCGTCGGGGCTGATCACAAGTGCATAGTTGCGCTCATCTGATCGCACCCAGCCCAAGGGCATAGTCGTCTCGCGCAATGCCGCCACCGCCTCCATCCAAGCTGCGATGCCGATTCCGAACGGCGGGTGGTTCGCCGTGAATCCACTCCAGGCTACATGCCAGCGGCGCGCAGCGTGCAGTAGGTTTTCTTCCGTCAGGCCGAGCCCCTGAAGACGCCCAATCACCTGATCGGGCTGCGACAGAACTAGCGGGGAAGGTGTCGTCATCGAATCCTCGAATCGCCCAAAGTTCCGCTTTTTCTGCCTCAGATGAGGGAGAAAAACAAGAAGTGCCCGCCGATTTCCATCACTATCACGACGAAGGCTCGCAAATGGGAGGATCAAGTCGTGTCTTGTGCGTCAACGCCTTCAAAACAGTCGGGGATCGAGTGAGAAGGGTTCCTGGCCAACGATTCGGACGTCGGCCGCAGCCGGATGGCTGTGATTTATTAACACATTTACGTCCGGTGAATTAGCTACCGGCACAATGGCCGAAGGTACGCGTAACAACAGGGTGGAGCGTCCCCCATGCCATTCGTCTCCCCTGTCTTGACTCCAGGCCTCGTGACGACGCCAGTTCGGCGGCAAATCCGGGAGTCTAATGTCCTTTATCGCTACCGAATCTGGCAGCTCATACGTGACCATGACAAGTTCCGGCAGGAGCGCCGGGTCCTCGACATGAACGAGCTTCTCGAGAACGCAGAGTGCAGGAGACGTCGCGCAGTAAGTGACCGCATGGCCGACAGTGTTCCAGCGTCCGTCAAAGTGAAGACCATAGCCGCCGTCGAGTGCCTGAGCATACTGTTTGCCCGACAAACGCCAGAGGAACATCAGGCAGCGGCGCCCCAAGCGATCTTGCCGAGGATGGTCTCGATGACACGCGCGCCGGCTTCGGTTTGCGCCACCACGAGCGGCGTCTCACCGCCGAGTTCGAGGAGCGGCCGACGAAGCCAGCGGTTCGCTTTCTCCTGATCAGCGAAGGTCTGCTCGGCCAGAGATTGGACTCGCAAGAGCCGGACAGCGCGATCCGACTCATCCACGGTCAATGGCTGCTGCTTGTCCGCGCGGTGACGGCGGGTGCGCTGCGGGATCACAAATGTCTCAATTTCCTGCTCGGACATTCCGGCCTGGCTAAGCCCCCGAAGGGCAGAGAGCGGTAGCCTATTGCGCACGGCCAAGGCCAGGTCGGCTTGCGAACGCACGACCCGGCCAAGCACGCTCTGGCCGCCGAGCTTTCGTGCGACTTCCTCGACGATAGCGATCGACATGACAGCCTCCTTGCTGCAAATGGCAACTTGCCATAAATATAGACGGCAGATTGCCGTTGATCAAGGACGGCGGGCGGTCAGGAGGTACCGAAAGCATGCTCGGGACGGTCGGCATATTGGCGTATGGATCGCTGATCGGCGATCCTGGTGACGAAATCGAGCCTTTCATCACCTCGCGCATTGCCAGTCAAACGCCATTTCCCGTGGAGTTCGCGCGGCAGAGTCGAACAAGAAAAGGGGCGCCAACGCTGGTCCCTAGCGAACTCGGCTGCCCGGTAAAAGCCGAGATACTCGTGGTCGAGCTCGATGCCAAAGAGGCGGCCGACCGCCTTTACCGAAGGGAACTACACGAAGTTGGATCGACCAAAAGCTATGCGCCACCAAAGCAGCCGACGCCCAACAGTATCATCATCGAGAGCCTAACGAATTTCGAAGGCATCGCGACGGTAATCTATACCCGAATCGGCGCGACCATTCTCCATCCGACAGCGACGAGCCTTGCCGAGATGGCCGTAGCCAGCGCCAGAGGGCTGAGCGATGGGACCGACGGCATCTCTTACCTCGATGATGCCGTCAAGGCCGGCGTGGAAACCCTGCTGACAAAAGACTATGTCGCCGAGATCCTGCGCCTGACTGGAGGGAATGATCTTAGGGATGCGAGCGCATACGAGATGGCCGGTATCAGGTGCAGCCGTGACCGTCAGTGACGTGCTTGATTTGGGGCGGATCGAGATTACGACGATCGGGCTGGGCGGACGAATATCCGATGCTGCATAATTACCCGCCGCCAATGCCTCTTCTTAATCGCTGGCTCCGAGGGGCCGCGCAGATGAACGGAAACTATGGACACCTGCTGTTCGAACAGGCGGTCGCAAATGACAACACTGTCGTCGAGGAGTTGCGCCCGTATTTCGAGTCCGCTCACCTCGACGCCCGGGAAGTCTTTCATCGTGCCGCCAGAATCGACCTCCATCCAGACGCGGATGGCCCAGGCGCGGATGCACAGTATCCGAGCTGCCTCCCAGCGACCGCGAAAAAAGGACTGTTCGGTGAGGTAATGGCCGGTCTGATGACCCAAGCTTATCGGTTCATCGGCGGCCACCAATGGACGATTCCTATCTTCCTGTTCCGGTACCATGCCGAAGTGGAGGCCTACATATTTGATCTGGCTCGCGACCCGGCTCGCGTTCGCGAGGTTTCCGGACGTCATGGGAATGACTTCATTGCGCTTGGAATTGATCCGGTCAGTGGTGAGGTCGTACGGTTCATTGCCGGGGAGGCGAAGTGGCGCGCTGCGCTCACGCCGAGTGCCATGAACGACATGATGCTTGGCAGCTGGACTGGCCCGGCAGGGGCGAGAGTGCGAAGCAACGACGGCGTTTGGAATGAAATGAACCGTGGCCTCCCGGCGCCACAAGGCCTTGAGCAAATGCACCGACTACTTTGCGAAAAGGCGCGCGATGAGTATGCAGAAGCGATCGTGTCTCTCGATCGGGCCCTGCTGATCGGGGCAGCACCTCTTCCTCGAACCGATCTGGTCTTCGTCGCCGGCAATCGGGCAGCGCGGAGAGGCGCGGGCCAAGCCTATCTTCCGGTGGCGGCGCCGCCGCCGGAATATACCGCTGGGCGGCCACTGCAGGTCGTCGAGCTGGTGCTTGAGGGCGGCGTCGAGCTCATCGAGCAAATCTATCGGTCTCTATGGAATAATCGATGATGGCTCGGCTCGACGAACAGCGTCGCGAACTGGCGATGAATATCCGCCTTGGCCGGGCCGCCGAAAACGAGCTGACGCCGGCACAGGCGCGTCTGTTCGTTCGAAGTCTGCAGAACTCTTGGCACGTGCCAACTATCGGGTGGGCCCAGAGCGAGTCACATGAGCAGTTCGACGATGCTCGTCGGCTGCTACATGCCGCAGGGATCTTCCGGGAGATAGAGGGACAAGGCTCAGTGGACGCGCTCGGATGCTACCGACGTGCCGCCGAGTTACTCGAATGGCTGGCACGATCGTCTGACTCAGTCACCCGCGACGTGCCCGTCGGGTTGCTTGCTGCCGGCGCCTATCAGTTGGCTGGCCTGCCCGCGATGGCGACAAGTCTGCTGCGTCAGGGGGGGTACGGTCGGGGTGTTGCAGAAATCTTCGCTGCGTTTTTGAGTACCGACTTTGACCGTCTGCTCGAGCGTTCTGCCGCATTCTGGAGAGACAACCCCGCGCTTACGGGGCGGGACGGCTCGGGCCCGCTCCTTGTAGCGGAGGACGAGGCGGACATTGAGAGCGACGAACCGGCCGAGGACGGCGTCGAGGTTGCTCGCGCGCCAGACGATCGGGACGCGGGCGCACCCGCGCCCCCCGCGAGCAAGATTGGCTGGTATGTCGTGGTCGAATTGGTGCGCGCTGTCGGTCTGATTGGCGACAGTCTCCGCAGAGGCAATAGTTCCCGGATCGAGCATGCGGCGAACAAACTGTCGGGCCTGAGCGCATTGGCGACACGCCTCGCCAGCGACGAATTATGGATACTGATCAATCTGATCGAGGCGACCGCAAAGCGGTATTCCGACAACAGCCTTCATGGCCGCGTCTCGCGACTGACGGCAAACGTACCGGGACTGCAAGCGCGGATGTGGAGGTTCGCGCGTGAGCAGTATGCTCGCGGTCGAGGTGTGTTGTGGACGTCGCAGATTCAAGGTCTCGAACGCCTCATCACGAGCAACAGCTTTGCACTCTGCACTCCGACCGGTTCAGGCAAGACTCTGGTTGCCAATCTGGCCCTCGTGAAGGAACTCCTTTTGGTTGACACACAACCAGGGGCCGCACCACTTGCGCTTTACCTAGTTCCCTCACGTGCGCTGGCGAGCGAGGTGGAAGCAAAGCTGACGGCAGAGTTGGGTAGCGACCTGATTGTGACAGGGCTCTACGGCGGTGCCGACTGGGGGATCACCGACTACTGGCTCACCGCTGACCGTCCAGTGGTACTGATCGCCACGGTCGAGAAGGCCGAGGCGTTGATGCGCTATGTGGGTCACCTGCTGGTCCAGCGGCTGCGACTGCTCATCCTTGACGAGGCACATCAGGTCGTCAGCGAGAATGACGCCAACGCGCAGGAGGCGCTCGCCGCCCACACCAGCCGAGCGATGCGACTGGAGGCAATGGTATCGCGACTATTCTCGGTGAAGCCGGGAATGGCGCGAATAGCCTTGACCGCGGTCGCTGGCGGCGCGGCGGGTCCCGTTGCTCGATGGATAGAGGGGCGTGCAGACGCCATGCCGGTTGGCTTGGGTTATCGCAGCAGCCGGCAGCTGATTGGCGGCCTGCGGGTAAATCCACGACGCGCGCCTGAAGCCGTCCTCGATATCGTGAATGGTCAGCCGCTCTATGTCCGAGGACGAGACGCGCCAGTCTACCTTCCGCTACGCCTCCCAGCCATGCCGCTTCCTGCAGCCGGTATTCGGAACAGCTTGCCGCACTACAACGAGTTGTATGTTTTGTGGACGGCGCTGCACCTGCTTGAGGGAAACCGGCGCGTTTTGATTTCGGTCGCTCAATCGCCGGAGCGCTTGATGAAACGCTATGTTGAGGCGTTTGACCTTCCCGGATGGCAAACTGTCCCGCCCTTCGTCCCGCCGATCGACGCCGAGGGGCAGGCGCGCTTTGAGGAAGCCCGTGCAGCTTGCATCGATTATTGTGGCCAGCAGTCGTTCGAACTCCGCCTGCTCGATCGCGGCATCGCGACGAGTCATGGTCAGATGCCACAGCGCCTGCGGCGGCTGATGACCGACCTTATCGATCGCAGGATCTGTCCGGTCACGATCGCCACGGCAACGCTGACGGAAGGAGTAAATCTGCCATTCGACATCATATTCCTGACCAGCCTGGAGCGTCGCAGCTACGACGCCCAAGCTCGTCAGCCGATCGTAGTGCCAATGTCGACTGCTGAGTTCCGCAACTTGGCGGGCCGTGCGGGTCGGCCGGGCGCAGCGGAGTCGATCGAGGGCATGACGCTGGTGGCGCTCCCGGAAGCTGTCTCGACCACCGCGCGCGGCCAGCGCAGAGAGCAATCGCGTCAAATCCGGCGAGCAGAGGCCGACTATAACAATCTGCTCGGCCGACTTCAGGCGGAGCAAGCGGCCGGTCCTGTGCACAGTCCGCTTGTCGTACTCCTGCGCTCCATCTGGCAAAAGGCTGCGGCGCAATCCGGACTTCGAACGGAAGAACAGTTTCTCTCCTGGCTGGAAGCGACACTGCCTGAAGGCGCCGGCGCCAATCTCGGCGTCGCATCGCGCATTCCGGCGGATCAGCTCGGCGACAGTCTTGACGAGCTGGACGGGTTCCTGCTCAGCGCGATCGAAGAACTCGCTCGGGCGGACCAGCAGGTTTTGGATGGGGCGCGAACCGAGGCGCTGTTGCAGGACCTGTGGCAACGAACATTCGCCCGCGTTGCCGCTGCCGAAGAGGCTTGGTTGGAACGAAGCTTCGTGAGGCGGGGACGGGCCTTTGTTGAGCGGCTCTACCCAAACACGGAGCAGCGTCAACGGCTGTACCAGTACGGCTTCACGCCTTATATCGGACGGCGCTTCGAACTTGTGGCACCTCAGCTGATCGCCGAGCTGCAAGGAGCAGTCGAGTATGGCGCGTGGCCAACAGAACAAAAATTCGCACTTTTCATCCGTCTCGGAGAGCGCGTCCGGGCGGAGCCCGGGATTGGCTTCCGCGTGCGAGACACCGTCAACGATCAAGCTTCGCTTGCGAATTGGCGCGGCATCATGGGCTGGTGGATGCAGCTACCCAGCTCTCAAGCCCCGGAGGCCGAGCGCTTACGCTCCTGGCAACGCTTTGTCGCTGACAACATCGAGTTTAAGCTGGGAGTTGCAGTTGGTGCAGCGGTGGCACGAGCCTGGGGCGAGAATGCGGCCGGTCTAGAAACGCCCACTCTCGATACATGGCGAGCGACGACCCGCTTGCCGTGGGTAGGTTTTTGGTTCCGCGAACTTCTGCGCTGGGGCACGCTCGATCCCTTCGTCGCATTCGCTCTCGCACAAGGGATAGCGCAGACCCGCGAGGAGGCGGCGGCGAGACGTTTGGCATTCGAAGCATGGCTCGCACAAGAAGGCTACGATCGTGGCGCTGAGACGCTGATCGATCCGCAACGGTTCCTTGAATGGCAAAGGACGCTCGTGAGGCAAGGAGATGCTGCAGAGGCCGTACGGGGAAGCGCAGCCCGGCTCACGGCAACGGACGGTCGGCGCGGGTCCTATGATGTGCGCCCTGTAGTCCGCGACGACGGCATCGAATGGATTGACGCCGCCGGCTATTCAGTTGCCCGAACGCAATACTCAGAAGCGCTACTGACGGCTCGCCCAGAGCGGCATGATTTCAGATTAAACGTTTGGCCGGCGCCAGAAGTGACTAGGACCTACTAAAATGGATGTGGCGGCGTTGGTGCTGTCACTCTGTGCAGCAATGGCAGGAGATCTGTGCCTGCGGGAGACTTTTGATGATCATGCCGTAAACAGTCTCCAGGAGCTCATCTGCATTTCCAGAGGTGAGACGAAGTGGCTGCAACCCAAATCTATCGGCGATCGCTGCGATGTGCTCGCCAGCCGCAATACGAAATGCTTGATTTTCATCTCGACCCTCGCCAAGGGGAATGCTTGGATCGAGTTCCGTAAGGAGAATGATGTCGTAGTCGCCAGCGTGAGCGGCGGCGATGGTCTGCAGCTCTTCGACTCGCCGAGGAGGAAGCGATCGGCCGGAAATCTGCAACGCAGCTTGAAGATAGCCCAGAGCGTCGAAGACCGGCCTGTCGATCAAGATAACATCTTCATTCAGAGAGGCTTCAGCTTCCAGCCTCATACCCTCTGCCATGATCCAGAGTGTACTTTCGAACGTGTGTTGGGTCAGAATCGGAAAGCCCCGGGCGCGGGCGCGCGCTGCAAGATCTTCGATTTGTCCGGTCTTGTACCCACCATCAGACAACCGAGACCTAAGCCTCTCCAGGAAAGTGGACTTTCCGGTCGAGTGTGTTCCTGCTACCCCGATTTTCACGACGGTTCGTGTCATAAGAAGCTGCTCTGTCGGCTAAAGAGGACATCGGCGTCGCGAAGGCAATCCTCGCGCGCGCTTTGCTCCAGTGGCATCAATAGGTCAGCAAAGATCAGCGCGGTAAGCATCGCATCAAAGAGGGCGGAATGATGCTTGCGGTTCGTTCGCCGGGCGGCCTCATCGATAAGCCCGAAGAATGAACCGAGCTTTTCCAAGCCATAGGAATCTAGGCCCGGTTTCAAGGACCGAGCCAGCTTGAGCGTATCTATCGCGGCGACCGGTTTCCACTCCGGAATCTCGCGCTGGATGGTCTCCAACTCGACACGGACATTGTGACCTATGATCCTCCCATTTTGAGTCCAAGTCAGAATTTCATCGGCTATGTCTGCAATCTCCGGCGCATCGGCGATGTCATCATCTGTAAGCCCATGGATCCTGGTCACCGCTGGTTGGATGGGCTGCGAAGGCTTCACCAGCCAATGGAATTGCTTTCCGGTCGGCACCAGCGCTGAGAGCTCTATCATGGCCAATTCCACGATCTCCGGGGGGGAGGCGCCGTTGCCTTCGACATCTATGACCCAATATCGGTCCGAACTCATTCCCAACCGACCTCCGCTCTGCCGTGACGATATGGTCGATGAGGTTGGGCGCGATCGTGCACTTGGTAGTTCAACGCGTGTTGGATGAAGTAGCGCTGATACTCGGTGCTGCCGCTCACCTCTACGGCCCGGTCCGTCACTAGAGCGTTGTCGGTTGGTAGGTTGACCATTTCCGCCAGTTTCCGCACCTCATCAATATCTGGGCGGCGATGCGCCTTGCCGCAGAGTGCTCGTTGGTCGTTGGGACAGATATCGCAGATCTCGCTTATCCCGAAATGACCGTTGTAATCCGCCGTTCCGTGGGCATATGCAACGCCACACGAGGTCTTGCGAAATATCGGGACACCTTCAAACGCGCGAAGCACGCGCCGCTCGACCGAGCTGGGAAGGATTTTGCGCCGAGCAACTTCCTGGTAAAGGTCAGGGATTCCGGCAGCCCGGAAATGTTCCCGGATTTCCTCCCTGAAAAACAAACCGGTAAAAACGGTCGCATCGGCATACTGCGCGAGTGCGCGCGCGTGCTGCAGATGGGCAAACGTATCGTTCAATCCCGCTATCAACGGCCGCCAATACAGCACGATTTTCGTTCGGCTGGCCGCGCTCCGCAAGACCTCAAGCGATCGTTCCGCGATGCGTGACGAGACGGGTTCGATCCTGTCGTTGTCGATCCCCGACCACGTCACCAGGATCGTCAGCTTGACATTCCTTAGCGTCTCCAGCCAAGCCACGTCCGAGGCATCGATTTCCCATCTGGTGATCACGAGCACCGGGTTTGAAAGACCACGATCATCGATCTGCTTCAAAGTGGCAAAGAGATGATCTTTGACACCGGGGAGAAATGGGTCTGTCGCCCGGTTGAATATCTGCAGAGGTGTTCGATGCGGCACGAACGCCCAATGACCGACCAGTTGCTCAACCGCCACCTCATCGTCCACGATCAGGTGAGGGCGTTTCATCTCGTAGTTTGCGAAGATGTGCCTGACGCAGTAGCCGCAATCCAAAGGACAGCCTACAATGTGATTAAGGCTCAGCCCGGATTTGCGGTAATCGATAATCTCTCGGAGTGCCGGGGGGAGATTACTGGGCGCAGAGCGCACTCTCTTTTGTCGAAGCCTTTCAAAAGCAATCACTCGAAGCACTCCCCTTTCCCGCTTCAGTACCGCCCGATACTGATCGTTTTGCAATAGGTGTTCTGTCCGCGATGAAAGATGGCGCCGATGGCTGTCATGCGCATCTGTTATCGGCGCTAACCGTCAGAAAAAAATATCGCTCTTATCCGACTGTGCTCCTATGAACCCCAGAGAGGTGTCTCCTGCCAGGAGCTTCTCCTTCGACAGCAGGCCCGCGTCCTCGAGCGCCTCAAAATCCGGCAACTGGCGCAGCGTGTCGAGCCCGAACTGCGACAGGAAGGTTTTGGTTGTCACATAGGTATAGGGCGCGCCGGGCTGCGGGCTGCGCGGCCCCGAGGCGATGAGGTCCTGGCCGCGCAGCACGCCGATCAGGTCGCGCGACACCTCCTTGCCGAAGAAGGAAGACAGCTCGCCACGCGTAATCGGCTGGAAATAGGCAATGCACATCAGCACGAGCGCCTCCGACTGCGTCAGCTCTTTTGTACCCTGCCCCGCCGGGGTGCCGAAGGCGGCGTGGATGGCGTCGCCAAAGAGTTTCTTGGTCCGGTGCTGCCAGCCGCCGGCGACGGAAACCAACTCGTAGGGGCGGCCGGCGAGCTCGGCGCGGATGTCGTCGATGACCAGGTCGAGATTGCAGTTTTTTCCCACCACCCGCGCCAGCACCTCGCGCGGCACAGGCTCGCTGGCGGCAAAGATCACCGCTTCCACGCGGCCCATCCATTCGCGCCAGCGCAGTTCCGGCGGCAGATGTTCCAGCTCGGTGTCCAGCAACGCCGGCTGATCGTCTATCTTGCGGCGGACGGAGGCTTGGCTCATCGCTACAGCCCAAACAGCCGGAAGGTCGGACGGCCGGAGAGCTCGCGCACGGCCTCGAGGTGCTGGAGGCGCTCGAACAGCCGCCGCGCCGCAAAGCGCGACAGGTTCTTTGTCACAAGCGATCCGGCCACGGCATCTTCATTCAGGAGCAAAACGATCACGTCGCCGGCGCCCTTGGCGCGCAGTTTTGGCGCCACCGCCAGCAGTTTTTCAGCGCGGCGCGACAACTCGGCCGCCAACCGACAAGCCTCGGCCGCTCCCTGAACCAGCGCGACGCAGACCGCGCGCTCAAAACCCTTTTGCCCGGGTCGGATGCGCGTGCCGCCGCCGGCCTCGGCGCGGAAGACCGGGCCAAAAGCCCGCGCTATCAACAGCGGCAACGGCCGCGGCCAGCGCAAGTCCCGCGCCAGCACCAGGTCGGCGAGCCACCAGGCAAACAGCTCGGCATCGGGCCGCATGGCGACGACGTGAGTGGCGATCGCCGCCGCCGCGAACGGCGCCGGGCGTTGGGAGCCCGCCAGTTGCTCGATCTGCGCGCAGAGGTCGGTGAGAGCCTCATTGTCCCAGGCGAGCCCGAGCATCTCGGCCACTTTTGCCAGCCGATCGGCGCTGACCGCCGGCGGCTGCAGCACCAACTGGCGCCAGGCGCCAAAAATGGTGCCGGCCGGACCCGGATCGGCGCCGGCCGGGCAAAGCTGCCAGGCATCGCGCAGCGCGGCTTCATCCTCGGCGCGGCCGGCGAGCCGCATCGAGGCGGCGGCACAGTTGAGCGCCAGCC
The DNA here is from genome assembly GCF_029674625.1 of Mesorhizobium sp. WSM4906. NCBI lineage: Bacteria > Pseudomonadati > Pseudomonadota > Alphaproteobacteria > Hyphomicrobiales > Phyllobacteriaceae > Mesorhizobium > Mesorhizobium sp. WSM4906. The sequence continues at coordinate 2,998,658 of NZ_CP121355.1, read as the reverse complement.
GCTGGCGCCAGGCGCCGGCCCAAGCAGGTTGCGCGCGGGCAAGCGTGTCCAGCGAAGCCAGTGCGGCTCCCGCCTGGAAGGCGGCGGCCGCGTCACTGGGCGCGTCCCGGCCTAGCGCCCAGGCCGGAACGGTGGGCGGCGTGAGGACGGACGTAGCGATCGCTGGATCGAGGCGAATCATGCTTTCCAGGGTAAAGCGGCGGTGCGCTTTATGCCATCAATTTCGGCCAAAAACGCACAGCTTGTCGGCAAGACAAAACGAATGATAATGTTGCCTTATCAGTCGCTTAAGCCTTCATTACTTCCATCCCCATTAAATTGGCCGGCTAATCATTAAACTCTCGACGGAGCACCCTGCAGGCACATTTGGACGAAGATTCCGTGCAGCCATATCACGAAACACTCGGCCCGCTCCTCTGCCGGCCGATGGTCCATGAAATCCCCTCCCGCCCCATGATGCCAGAGACGTCTTTGCCAATTTGACGGTCGAGCACCGGCCGCCATGGCACGAGGGTGAACTCGCGCGATTTCTCGATGACGGCAAATTTGCCGCTGGCAAGTTCGATCGATTGGCGCAGCGTGCCTTCTACCCGAACTCCAAGCTTCGCTTCGGAATACAACAGTCCAAATTCGTCCGACAGTTGACCGGCAACGCGGTTCAGCTCGCGCTGACGCAGGACCGCCAGCATGTTGGCGCGACAGACGATCCGGTCCTGCTCCTCGTGCGCTAGCCCTTGCGCGATCAACCACTGGCGCCGACGGGCTTGTGCCTCCCGTACCTCGCGTCCGAAGCCAGAATTGCGCAAGGGCTCCGCTTTGTCGGAAACCAGCTCACTGTCGAGCCAGGTGGCACCGTCGAAGCCGACCTGCCGTTCCAATGGTAATGAAGAAAGCTTGTCGACCATAACAGGCTCGGCCCTTGCCCGCTGGCGCTCGTAGTCCGCAACGCATTTCAGATAGTCCGGCGCGATGATCCAAGTGCCATCCGGCTTTCGCTCCAGGCCACCGGTGGCACGGCGGATCGCCTCAAGCCGACGGACGTGGGTCTCGGCAAAGCGTTCGGTGGCTGATGGATCGTGCCTGAGATGGATATCGCTGTTGTAGCGGCCGCCGTTCACCGCCGCGACGTCGACGATCGTGCGATCGACCTGTCTGGGCTCAGTATTCCGAGGTGTGACCCGGACGATGCAGCCGTCAGGGGTCGGTTCGTTGGCATCGCCTTTGCCGATGTCGATATAGTGGCTTTTACCGTCCAGGCTGTCGACGATGAGGTAATGCCGGTCGTTGATCTCGTCACTCAGTCCGCGCGCGACAACGCGCCCGACAATAGGCTGGGTCTCTTGTCCCGGCCGATCATGGACAACATAGTCTGCGGCACTGCGAGCAGGCCCCCGGCCAGTCAGTTCACGATGCATGGTCTTGATGATGTCGCCACGCTCGCCCAACCGGCGCAGTGTTGCTTCGAGCTCATCGTCCAGGCGCCAGCGGCCCGCGTTGATTTCCGCCGCAAGACCCATCCGCTCGAGCTTACGCAGGCGTCCCTGCTGCAACGTCTGGCGAAATGCATCCCGCCCATCCGGCGCAACAAGTCCGTCGTGATCTCGATTGCGTAGCAGCTGGCGGTCGATGCTGGTGAAGCGTTCCTGCTCCATTTCCTGGCGCAGGCGCTGCTCTATTTCGCGATCCGTGCGCGGACCAAGGTCGAGGCTCACCAGCTCGGCCGCCCGCTCTCGCAGACCAGAGGAGATGTACTCGCGCGCGATCACCAGATTCTCGTCACGATCATCCTTGCCACGGACGATGATGTGGGTGTGCGGATGACCTGTGTTGAAATGGTCCACGGCAACCCAGTCGAGCTTCGTGCCGAGGTCCTCTTCCATCTGCGCCATAAGGCGCCGGGTCAGTAGCTTGAGGTCGTCATACCCAATGCCGTCTTCGGCAGCGACGATGAAACGGAACTGATGCCGGTCGCCGTCGGCATGATCGAGGAAGGCTCTGCCATCGACCCGATCTTTGTCAGCACCATAGAGTTGGCCAGACTCGCCATCGCGGGTGACGCCGTCGCGCTGGAGGTAGCGCAGGTGTGCGCGCGCTCCGTCCGAACCCTTGCCGGCCAGTTTGACGACCCGTGCCTTGACGACGACACGTCGCAGCCGAAAGGCGGCGTAGCGATCGCGTGATTTGAGCAGCGCCGCAGCAGCGCCACCACGCCCTGCCCGGCTTCCTGTGAAGCGGCCGCCACGACGGGGTTTGCCGCCGGCTCGGTTGATCGCCGCCCGGACCTGGCCGGCGAAGCGCTTTCCTGCCTTCGAGCCCTGCGAGCCGATTTTGCCAAGCTTCGGCCTGAATTCATCATTCTTCACGTGAAGCTTCCCGGAAATCTGGCGCCAGATCAAAGGGTTGCCGTCATCAGCCTCCAAGGCACGTGAACAGCCTCCGGCAAAAACGATGTGCAGACAAAGACTTGACCGCCTCCGGGAGGCGGTCCCTTTATCTTGCCTTCCGCGAACCTCCCCCCACCCGCCTCCAACCAAATTCGCCACACTCGGACCTCACCTGCCGTCCGGCCGTTCCGATCCAGCTCGATCTGATCCGAGCGGCACCAGAATTTGCCCGTTCGGATTGCCCGCGCGAACGCCGTCGCGCAGGAAGAAGAGTGACCGCCCGGAGGACGCTTTGGGCGCCTTTGCGGGTGGAGATTTGCTCTTGAACACGTTGATATCCGCAGCCGAAACGCCGGCCGCATTGAGCTTTCTGAGATAATCGACCGTCTCGGACGGCAGCGGTCGTCCGCGCTGCAAATGGTCGTCGTAGCGCTCCGGTCCGGCGTTGTAGGCAGCGAACAAACCAGGGAATCCGAACCGGTCATACATGGCGCGCAGGTAAGCGGTTCCAGCCAGAATGTTGTCGAGCGGATCATACGGGTCGGCGCCGAGACCGTGTTCGATCCGCATCTCGTTATATGTTTTGGGCATCACCTGCATGAGGCCCATGGCGCCGGCGCGCGAGGTGAGTGGACGACCGTGGAGCATGGTCCTGCCGCCGCTCTCGGCATCGATGACAGCGTATATCCAGACCTGCGGGACACGGAAACGTTGGCTTGCTTCAGTAACGAACTGCTGCCACTTTCCAAGCTGCGGACCTAGGGAGATGGCGACCGGCTCAGCGTCGGTCGAGGCGGAACAGGCGCATGGCGCGACAGCGATCATGCCAAGCATGAGGAGGGTCACTCGGTCCATAGCGGCACGAGCCTCCCGATGATGTTTTGGATCGGAACTGGCCCGAAATACCTGCTGTCAAAGGAGCGAGGAGCGTCGCCGTTCAGCAGGAAAACCTCGTCGCCTGCCAGCAAACGGCAGCCCCTCCACCAAGGCAGCGGACGGTTTTGGGTATCGGTTGCGAGCCGCCGCGCGGCGATCTCGCCGCCAATGATGATCGCTTCGTTGAAAGCGCAGACATGCTCGCGCGGTAGTGCTGCGACGCGCTTGACCAGCGGCACATTGCGAGGCAGATAGCCGCGCTCAGCAGCAACATCGGCAATGAATTCCGGTGCGCGTGCGAGGACGAGATCGCCACGCGATGGCGCTCCAGTGACGACGCGGTAGAGGCCGATCGGCGCACTCGCCGAGGCGTTCCAGACGAGCCAAGGCGCCGGTCTGGCGAAGGCCGTGATGCCAATCAGGCTGAGGCCGATCGCAGCAACGGCGATCACCTTGCGTGCCCGAATTCGACGCAGAGCACTGCCGGCCAGATGTATGGACGGGCGCCGGCTCATGAGCGGCCTCCATCATCGGTATCGATCTCGTTCTGGCGGCCTTTCGACCACTCATTGAGCTCGTCTATGTGGTAGCGGACGAAGCGGCCGTGCTTGCGGAACTTTGGGCCGTAGCCCTTGATCCGCATCTTCTCCAATGTCCGTTGTGAAAGGCCGATATAGAAGGCAGCCTGCGCCGTGTTGAGGAACGGACTGCCCTTCTTGGCGCGGGCAGCGCGTTCGTTTTCGTCGTCCATGATGATCCTCGTTTCGCCGATGGAAGGCCGTGCCAAGGATCAGCGAGCGAGAGCGCTTGCGGGACGGGCGAAGAGTCGGTCGGGAGTTTTCGCCGCCCCTTTGGGGCGGGGATGGAGAGCTTTGGAAGTGCCCCCGCGCCGGTGGCGGCGCGGGGGCTTTCTCAGTGCCGGTCAGTCGGCCGGGTTCCAGATGATGGCATAGGTGTCATCATCGTCCTGGCCGGCGGCGCGGCCGAGATTGGCGTAGAGTTTTCGCGGTCCGAACTCGGGGGCGGCGATCGACAGGCTCACATAATCCTTGCCGGAAGCCTCGCCGGTCCGGACCCAGCCGGCGCCGACTTCGACGCCTTGGGTCAGCACCCGGAAGTCGGGATGGCTGTCGGCGCCCTTGGCCTGGTTGGGCACGATGTCGATGTCAGCACGAACGCTGAGCGTCTTGAGCTGGCCCTTGTAGCTGCCGTTCTCCTGCTTGGTGACATATCCGATCGCGGTCATTTGAAAGTCTCCTTTTTGCTGTCGCCGGGGACCATTCCCCTGCGATGGCGGACCGTGATGGGCGCGTCCGACCCGCCCGAACCCGAAGGGCCGAAGCGACAGCGGAGGACCCGAGCGGGGAGCTTTTTTGAAGCGAAGCGGCGCGAGGAGCCGCCGCAGGCGGCGGGGAAAGAAGTTGCTGGCGAGGGTTTCGGGCGGGCCGGATCCGCCCATAGGTCGACAAGCCAGCCGCAGGGGAATGGTCCTGGCAACAAGCAACGAAGATGGACTGGAGACGCGGTCACGGAGCCAGACAAAGGCCAAGCTACTGTTGAGACCACCGGCACTCCGGTGCCGTGCCAACGCAATCCTGCCCACGCAGCCAGCGCCGATCCAGACCAGCGGCCAAGGTTTCGCCCCAAGATCAAAGGATGGTGCGCCGGGTGAGAACTGGAGCGGCCCGGCGACACCGAAGGCACTTGCCGCGCGCTCGATACAGCCCGGCATGCGGACGAGCGGCGACGTCCGCAACGTCGCCACCCGCCTTACGGAAATGATCATTCAGACACGAACAGCGACTGGACCTTGGACCACTGATCGGCGGTGCGGAAGCCGCCGCGATCCGTGTAGGATTCGACCGGGAATTTCATCCAGCGCGGCAGCCAGAATTCGACTTTCTGCCTGCCGTTCTCGCCGGCAAGAAAATCGCGAATGATCTTCTTTTGCGTCTTCACCTTCTCCGAAGCATTGCCTTCGGCGACGTGTGTGCCGCCGACATCGGCGAGCATTTGATTGGCGACCTCCTTGTCTCGCAACAGCTCGAAGAAGGCGTTGTCCGGCTGGCAATGGTCGCGCATATCGACGTCAAGATGGTTGCCGAGCGCCTCGATGATGGCGCTGCCGACGGCGAGCGTTTCGGCCATCACGAGGGTCAGGACGCTGAAGACATCCTCGTCCGAAAGAACCAGCAGACGCGCGAAGACACTGGCGAGCGCGAAGTCGTCGCCATTGCCGCCGGCGACGGGACCTTCCTCGTCGATCGTACCGAGCAGTGCCAGAACCTCGCGCCGTTTTTCAGCGAAAGCGGCTTCGGCCTTGCAGCTGGCGATGCTTGCGGCCACCGACTCGTTTGCGGCGCGCTGCGGCTCAGGACGCACCTGCCAAAGGCTCGAACCAGTAATGGTATGAGCCACCATCAGGCGCAGGGCGATGCTCGGATGGTCAAGCAAGGCTGTCCGCACGGCTGCGTGGCGATGCAGATCGACATAGTTCTGCATCGGTCCGCTGAGCTCGGACCGTGAGGGTTTCGCCGGTGTCTCTGCTTCCTCGCCTGCCTCGCCGTTGGAACGAGCGCGGCGCGCCTCTTTGCGCGACAGGTAGCCTTCGTGAGCCTCGACCTCGCCGCGCTGCGAGACGGTGATGACGACCTTGCCGCCCTTCTTCTTCGGCGTCTTCTCGTAGTCCCACGAATGGAAGTACTGGCCGGGTTCCAGCACCACCACCTCGGACCATCCGGCTTCGATATAGGCATCACGCTTGGCGGCAATTGCCTCGTTCTGCTTCTGCCAGAAGAGGTCCGCGTCGGCGAAATAACTTTCCTCGCCGAACAGGTCGGACACGATCAAGCCGGGAAAATCCTCGATGGCGAAGAGCGCGACTTTGGTGGAGATCGATTGGCCGCCGAACAGCCATTGCTTCAATTGCCAGCCGCGCGGCGCATGTTGCTCGGGATCGGCGTAGAGCGCCAGCCAGTCCCTCTGCTGCGCTTTGGAGGCCATCGTGAGATGGCGCACCGTCTCGGTATCGATCTCCTCGCGCCGATAGGCCTCGCGAATTTTGGGCAACAGATCACCAAGCGCCAGGATGCGTTTCACCTGATGCTCGGTGAGCCCGAAGGTGACGGCAATATCGGCGACGCCGCGCCCCTCCTTGATGAGCCGTGTGAAGGTTTCCCATTGCGAAACCTCGTCGGGATCGTCCCGCGCGGTATTCTCGATCAGCGAGGCCTCCAGCGCATCGGCGTCGTCACCATCCTCCATGATGGCGCATGGCAGCGGGTCGACCTCGCCGCGTTCGTCGGCGACGGTTCTGGCCGCGAAATAGCGCCGCCGTCCGGCGACGATTTCGAAGCTGTCCGGCGATCCGTTCGGCCGCACCAGCAGCGGCACCAGCACGCCGCGTGCCCGCACCGACGGCAGGATGTCGGAGATATCGGGCGCGCGTTTGGAATGCCGCATGTTGGCCGCCGAGATACTCAAATGGTCGATAGAAACGTGGGCAAGCTGCATGGTTCTGTCTCCTTGTTTGCACTGGTTGAAATTGCCCTTTCCCGCGAGGCCAAAGGCCGAGCGGCGGGCGGGTTTTGCGCCTATCGGCGCGGTCATTCCGTCCTGTCGGGCGGAAACTCGGGCATTGGGATTTCGAGGGATGCGGCAGCCTGCCGCAAAAGCCGCTCGGTCTCGGTAATGTGGCCGGATAGCCGAGCGGCTTCGGCATAAACGGACAGCGGAAAACGCGCTTCGAAATCAACGTCGCGTTCGATGCCAAGCCCAAGCGGCCCTTTTACAGCCTCAAGTTCCGCAAGGCTGACGCTGCCGAGTTCCGGGAACCCGAAACCGAGATCGCAAAGTCCGAACAGCGTGTCGCCGTCTGCGTCGAGTTCGGTCAGAAGCCAGGTCGCGGCACCTGCCGGATTGAACAGTTTCATGACGGGGACGTGGTCGGTTTCCGTATCGGTCGCGCCGTTGGCGAGCAGCCGCGCGCGCAGGTCTTCGGTGATCAGGATCATGGCAACACTCCTTGTCAGAAGAGGTCGAGTTGATTGCGCCGGGCCTCATCGAAGAGGCCGATATCAAGCGGCTTCTGTGCCGTGCGCGGGCGCATCGGCGCGTCTATCAACAGCGCCAGCCGGTCACGCGCGGTGATTGGGCGGACGCCGGGAACGAGCGTCTGCTCGCCTTCCGGCGTCGGCTCGCTCTGCAGCGGAACGGGATCGCGCGCGGTCATGCCGCCATCCCTTCTTGCGCGCCGCTTCTCTCGTCAGCCTGAAAGGCGAGCAGGAAATCAGCGGCTTTGGAGGCAAGGCTGGCGGCGCGGAAAATGGCGCGATTATCCTCCCGCAGCACGGTCAGCCATGAGCCGATATAATCGGCGTGGCGCACGGTCGGCTCGATGCCGAGGCTCGAACAGGTGAAGGCGGCCGTGAGCTCGGCGACCAGTTCTTCGCGCGCATAGGCCTTGGAGCCGAATGAACCGGACAAATCACGCGCGAGCCGGGTCGGATGACCCGTCCAATGGCCTAATTCATGCAGAGCGGTGCGATAGTAGTTGACCGGTTCGAAAAAGGCCGGCTGCGGCGGCAGTTGCACGAAATCGCCGGCAGGCAAGTAGAATGCGCGGTCACCGCCGATGCGAATATCAGCGCCGCTCGCGCGCATAAGCGCTTCGGCCTTCGGGACGATCTCGCGCTCGGGCAGCGGTTCGGCATTGCTGTAAAGGTGCTCCGGCAGGCTATCGCATTGCGCAACGTTGAACACGGTGAAGCGCTTGAGGAAGGGTACCGCGTGCGGCTCGGTGTCCTCGGCCTTGGCGCGTTCCTTTTCATTCTTTGGGATGAAGCGATCGGCGTGAACGATGGTCGTGCCGTGCTCGCCTTTGCGGACATTGCCGCCGAGCGAAAGCGCCTGCCGGAAGGTCAGCCAGTTCTGGCCCGGGTATGAGCGCTCGATGACCGCACCCCACAGGATCAGGATGTTGATGCCAGAATAGCTGCGCCCTGTGGCGGCATTCTTCGGCAGACCAAGCGCCGCCTTCGCCCTCCCCCATGGCTTGACCCAAGGCACCGAACCCCGCTCGAGATCGGCGATAATGCGGTCGGTGATTTCGGAATAGAGGGTGCGCTTAAGCGGCTCGCCCTGTTTTGCGCCGACCTCACCACGGGCTCCACGTTTGCCAGTCTTGCGCATGATCTGATCTCCGCTCGCAACTCTCGCTGCGCCCTTCCCCGGAAGCGGGGTGGGCGGCGAAAACGACCGGAAAGGCCCGCCGTCAGAGGCGGCCGGCATCCGCAGGACCGGAACGAAGTGGAGGACCCGGAGCGAAGCGCAGGGTTGCGGGCCGTCGCGGCGGGCCTAGAAGGGAGAGCCGCCCACACCGCGCCGCCGGAAAGGCCAACCCAAAAAGACTGCGCCGCCCGAAGGGCCGGCGACCGTCACAGCCCGCAAGGGCTGCATGCGCCAAGGGGCGAAGCCGTATGGCCGAGACCGCCTGAGCCTGTCGAAGGAAAGCGGGCTCGGTTCACGAGCAACCGGTGCGCGCCATCAGCGCGCAGGCGCCCTCATTCGAGAGATGCGAACGGACAAGCCAGTTGAGCCGCTTACTACAACTGCTTGATTAGATCACAAGGATCAACGTTGAGGGCTTTTGCAAGTCGTCCCAAAACTGTCACGCTTGCCGCGACCCGACCACGCTCGATTGACCCGACATAGCGCATGCTCAGGTCTGCGCGTGCCGCCAATTCTTCCTGCGTCAGGCCCTGATCATGGCGCACACGACGCATGTTGACCGCCATGACCTCCTTGAGATCCATGGCCAGATACCGACCAGAACGGGAACTATCGTTCTAGGAATGATCGTTCCTATTCGCTATGATGAGCCGGTCAGAGGACGTCATTCTGGATCGCAAGCCACCCGAAGGCTGAACTAACAGACAAGATGAAAACGGAAATCCAAAGCGAAGTGCCCTGGTCGGATCACCTGACCGCCTACGACAGCAGACACTTCTCCATCTATCTCAGTCTCATCGACGCGTGCGCCGACAATGCCAGCGAAGAAGAGATGGCGCTGACCATATTGGGCATCGATCCCAAGCGGGAGCCGGTTCGAGCCCGCAAAGCGGTTCGAAGTCATCTTGAGCGCACGCGCTGGCTGATAGAGAGCGGGTATAAGGAATTGTTCCCCAGCTGACCGGCCGAAGGCGAGCTTACAGCAGAAACCGCCTGTATCCACCGTTCATGAGCACGCGCCCGCGTTTGACCGCACGACGCACCATGTCACGGAGATGGTCGCCGGGATCGGCCCAATCCTGCTCGACGCGAGCCTTCCCGAACAGGGCGAGGCCGATCTCGCGATGCGAGGCGCCGGCAATCGAGCCGTCGAGCGCGCGCAGAACCCATCGCAATCGGGCACACCGGGGCTCGGCCGGGAACAATCTCGGTGGAAGTCGTCCGGTCGATCGGAGGGCATTCAAGCACGCAAGACTATCCAGACGTTGCTTCGTCTCCGCGGATGGCCAGAGGACGTTGGCCGTCAAGCGCACGGGCTCGATGAGATTCGCGCCGGAAACTGCCAGTTGCAGGTTCCGGACACCGTCGGTGAACAGGACGTCCTGATGCCCATCTTCCGCATGAAGGACGGACACCCGGCAGGATAGGGTCGAGACATCGAATATGTCCGTCTTGGGTGATCGCGGCGCCCGCTTGGCAGCAACGTCAAGAACATGCGGACATAGCCGCGGACGCCAGAAGACGTCCGCGCTACTTTCGATCGAGCTTGCAAAAAATCAGCCCCCAGGACGAAAGATCGAATGCTCCAGGCGGCATCCGAAATATGGTACCAGTCAGCGTTTTTGATGAATCAATCCATCGCAAGGCCGCGGCTATCTCAGCTCGGAAAATCCGATTGCGCCTCAAAAACTCCCAGGCCCAGCCGCGGCTGGTGAGCGACGCGGAATAGTGATAGGCATTCTCGTCCTGCCAATCCGGCCAGGCTAGACCAGAACTCGAATCGCTCATCATACGTTCCCAAACGGGGTGGAATGAGCCTTCCGATCAGCCGTTCTTCATGACCGGCGCCCACAGCGCGGGGCCCTTGATCCCGCCATTGCCGCGAATGACCTCCAGGATGTCGGTAGAGACTTCGAGAAAGCCCGCGACCGCGCGCGTGTCGCCGATCGTCTGCGGATCGGACAACCGCTCGAGCGGCCAGCCGGCACGGCGCAGGATCCGCTCGATGCGCAAATCCGTCACGGTGACAATAGTGTGCAGGTTGCGGGACAGGCCGAACTCGATCATGCCGGCGAACAGTTCGTAAGTGCCGAGCGCAATGCCAGCCTCCTTAGGCGCGGAGGGCGGAACGTCGAGCGCGAAGCGACTGCTCTCCCAGATCCCGGGGCTTGCCGGCGCCTGGCGGCCGCCAAGAAGAATGGAGAAGCTGTCGCGCAACATTGTCGGGCCGGTGGTGGGCAACAGGCGGACACAGCCCTCGATGCGTTCAGTCGGTCCCCTGAGCAGCAGATAGTGGGGGCCCAGGGCGTCGAACGAGTCGACTTCATAACCGCCGTTGACCGGCACGTCCCATTTGAGGCGATCCCTGAAGACGCGATGTCGCAAGCGGTGCATCTCCTCGAGCTCGTGGCTGAATTCAGCGTAACGATCCGGCGTGATCAACTGCATCATGGCGGCCTTCTCCTTCGCGACAAATATCGGTCGTGATTGGAGGCGAAGGTCCTTGTCGCCACAACCTGTGCATGTATACAGCGTGGTGGGGTGGTCAGGTCAGATCTGTCGATCTCGATAATGCGAAGCGGATGGCTGCCTGGGTTTTGGTTCGCACGCCAAGCTTCTTCTTGGCATTGTCCAGATGAAAGGCGGCAGTGCGCTGGCTAATTCCCAGAATGCGGCCGATGTCCCAATCCGATTTGCCGCGAGCAGCCCATTGCAAGCACTGAGTTTCCCGACGGGACAAAGCGACGCCATCCACCATTGGCTCCGACGTCAGCCTGCGACGTGCCTGGATGTGAAAGAAGACGGCCACCAATTGCAGCGCGCTCTCGTAGCGCTCAATCATGCGAAAGAAAAGCGGCCGCCGTTCATCTGAGACGAAAGTTAGCGCGGCAAACATCCCCCGACGGTCATGGATCGGAATTGTAAAGCCACAGCGGATGCCGAATTGGGTCGCCTCATCCATCAACTGCCGCTGTGGGGTCGACAAGTCTAGATCGCCTCCGTCCGCATCCCAGCGGAATGCATCCGGGCCTAGCCGGGCCTGCTGGACTACCGGGTCCACATGTTCGTAGCGGCTATTAAGATAGTGAGATGTCCATGGTTGAGGATAGGTGGAGATCAGATCGGTCCCCCGACGCGAACCGAGCGATGGCAGGAGATAAGCGAATGAGGGCAGATCAAGCGAGGACGCAGTCTCGGCCAAGGCATCGCGTAGATCAGCCGCATTGGTGCTTTCGGACAGGTGCTCGACAAATCTATGAAAGACGTCGTGCATACGCAGTCCGCATCTCAGAGTCTGGAGAGCCTACGATCGGGCGATATCGACGGCACCCTTATCGCGGCGCCGATTGATGAAATATGGGCGATACCAGGCCCTAGGACATCCGCTTGAGGCACTATCATAGCTCCCATTCGTTGCTAGCTGCCGATTAGCGGGGGCCTGTGCAACTCGCCGGCCTCAACCTCATGCTGAGCAACGGACCGTCATCGGCTACGTAATGCTTCGAGCAAGAATGGCCGGGTCTACGGGGCCGGATTCCTAACGCTAGAAGCACCCTGCTCGCATCCCGCCGCTAACTAGTGGGATGTGGATAGCCGAAGGCTCCTGACCACTCGCAAGCTGCCGCTGCAGATGTCGCGCCATGTAAAAGCGATGCTTCACTTGAGGCCCCCTGGAGCATAGCGGCAAGGAAGCCTCCGATGAACGCATCTCCAGCTCCCATCGTGTCGACCACTTTGGCTTGCACGATTCCCTGACGTAAAGTCGACCGACCATCGCTAAAGACGGCGCCGCGTTCGCCTTGGGTAACGCACACTGTCTGCGCGCCGAGCAGATGTGCCTCCCGGATGAACGCCTCTGTCTCGGCGTCATTCATGTCCGAACCCGAAAAGAATGCGATCGTCGCGAGCGGACATATCGCGGCGAAGTAGTCCCTATCGCGACCAGTTGAAAAATCGAACGAAAGGCCATGAGCAATCGCGCGGATGCGAGGGAGTTCCGGCTCGAGATAACTGAAGCACGAAGAATGCACGTGCCCCAGCCGAGAGATGAGGTCGAGATCATCGTCGTCCATGCGCAGCATCACCCTCTTGCGCACACCTCCCTTATTGGAGCCAACGAAGACACGATCACCGTCGACCAGAGTTACTTTCGCCTTGCCCGTCTCGCCTTTCACGACGCGCAGTTGGCTATCTGAGAGTCCCTCGGCCAGGATGCTGGCCCGCACATGGGCGCCCTCCTGATCACAGCCCAAAATGCCGATATAGGCGCTATTGGCCACCCCGAACCGGTGAGCGAGGATGGCAACGTTCAAGGCGTTGCCGCCGGGGTAGTAGACGCCTTGATCGAGATAATGGTCAACGACGTTATCACCGACCCCGACGAGCCCACGTTCGAATTGCGAGGCGGAAGACATGATGCAGAACCTTCGAATCTTGTGGATCTGGGCGTTCGACCGTAGGTGGCAGAAGCGATTTGCACGCTTCAGCCATCCTTTCGTCATCATCTAGCCGACCAGCGAGCCTGGGCGTTGAGGTGGTCGCACGCAGGCAGGCTGGGTACCTAAAAAGCCTGGAAGTCAGTATTCCATCTTCCACATGTAGCGGCGGACGGTCAGCGGATGACCTTTGGCCTCGGACAGCTTGTCGGCGTAGGCACGCAAGACAGGCGAGAAGACCAACGGCGCGAGATACTCGGATACGCTTTCGGGCAATGAGGTCACGCCGAAATCATTCGCGTCCACCACCGTCACGCGCTTACTGTATTTCTGCGCGAAGGCGAGCGCGCGCTCGTCCATCGCGCGGGATGGTCCCAAACCCATGAGTTGGATGAACGGCACGTCAAAGTCAGTGATCTCGAACGGGCCGTGGAAATATTCGCCGGCATGTATTGCCGCCGAGTGAACCCACTGCATTTCCTGCAGAAGGCAAATGGCGAATGAGTAGGCCTGTCCGAAGTTCGCTCCCGACGCCATCGTATAGATAATCGCTTCGCGTTTATGCGTCTCCGCGAATTCAGCGGCCTTGCCACCGTGGTCAGCGACGAGGTTCTCCGCGAGAGCGGGGAACGCCGCCAAGCCCTTCTCGAAATCATCGGCCCTTGGGTTGCCTTCTCGGATTTTGAGAATGCCGAAGGTCAGCCTCTGCAACACCGCTGCCGAATGAATGGGCGACATGGTCAGGGGTGCATGGACGTAGGAGACTATATATTCGGACTCCTGGTCGAGCGGGCTACCAAGATCATGTGTCAATGAGATGGTCAGAGCACCCGCGGCGCGGGCGATTTTGACCGCCTCCACGGTTTCCGGGGTCGTGCCCGAATGGGAACAGGCGATGACGATGGAATTTTTGCCCAGGCGTTTCGGCGCCCGCGCCTTGAACTCGGCCGCATTGAGCGCGTTGCCGATGATCGCCTTTGCTTCGCGCTCCACGATGTATTGGTTTGGAAGCATGTGCGCGTACGAGCCCCCACAGGCGACAAAGAAGATGTCGGTGACATTTTCGCGACCAGCCACGGCGTTCAACGCATTTTTGATTTGAGCGTCAGTTTGTTCGGTAATCATCGTGAGTCCTTCGATGTTTTGACTGGTTTGACTTGTCGCATCGATCTCGTGTGATCGACGCTATTTCGGTGAGCGAGGTTTGGTGAGTTGGCCGATGACGATTAGCAGGATCGAAATGGCGATCAGGCAGGTGCAGATCGCAGCGATCGTTGGGTCGAGCTCGTCCCTAAGTGAATTGAACATCTTGCGGTTTAGGGTCGAGCCGGGTCCAGTAGATATAAACATCGCCACAACGACTTCATCGAACGATGCGAAGAACGAAAACAGCATCGCCGAAATCACGGAAAACCTGATCTGCGGCAGGGTGACGGTAAAGAAAGCGTACAGACGAGAAGCACCGAGGCTGCGCGCAGCGTGCTCCTGATTGATGTCGTACGAAGCCAGACCCGCCGTAACGACGATCATTACGAACGGCAGCGCCATTGCCGTGTGCATGAGGGTCAGGCCGAGCGTTGTATTCACGAGACCCAACCTGGCGAACACGAATAGCGATCCTATCGCCAGCAGGATCACGGGAATTGCCATTGGGAGAGCAAATAGACCCCAGATCGCCGCTCTGAAGCGCGGTTTACCGACCCAGATTCCGTAAGCCCCCGCAGTACCTATTGCGGTCGCGGAAAGCATGCTGAGTATGGCGACGCTAACCGAGACCCATGTCGCCTGCATCCACTGTCGCGACGTGAAGTAGTTCACGTACCAGGTGAGAGAAATGTCCTTAGGCGGGAATTGAAGGAACTTCGACCCCGAAAAGGACATCGGAATGACGATCAACGTTGGCGCGACGAGAAATACTAGCGTCAGAATTGTAAGGGCGTACAACCAAAGCCGCTGCAAATGTGTGACCTGGGTTAGAGACGCCGGTTGCAGCAGCCACTTCATCGGAACATCCCCTTGCCTGCCTTACGACCGACGAAGCCAGCCACGAGGATCAGAAAGACAGTGATAAGCAGAAGGACAATTCCAAGCGCGCTAGCGGCGCCCCAGTTTGAGTAGGCCCGGACATTGGCTTCGATACGCATCGCAGCCATGATCACGCGGCCGCCACCCAGAACTGCCGGAGTAACATAGAACCCAAGGCAGAGGACGAAGACGATCAAGAGCCCCGAAAGGAATCCAGGCAGTGACAATGGGAAAAAGACGTCCCTGAAAGCTCGAGAAGGCTTGGCACCGAGATTGGACGCGGCAGCCATAAGGTTGGGGTCAATCGCCTTCATCGACGCGAAGAGTGGCAGCACGAGAAAAGGCAGCATCACTTGCACCATTCCAACGAGCGCGCCGGTCATGTTGTGGCTGAGCGGCAAGGGCTGCGAGATCAAATCAAGCCCCGTGAGTCCTTTATTTATCAGGCCGTTGTCTTGGAGGAGCACCAACCAGGCGTAGGTGCGTACGAGTACCGGCGTCCAAAACGGTAGCAGGACGCACAGCAGGGCCAGGTTCTGCGAGCGCTCGGGCAACTGCGAGAGTGCATACGTCAGTGGATAGCCGATGATCGCAACCAGCAAGGTGGTAAACAAGGATACCTTGAAGGTCAGTTCGAAGACCTGTCCATAGACCGGGCTCGTCCACAGCCTTGTGTAGTTCTCCACACTGAAGGAACCGCTCTCCCCGATGAAAGATTCATACAGCATTACGCAAAGCGGCAGCAGAATAACGGATGCGACAAGCAGGATGCCCGGCAGAGTGAGCGACAGAAGGATCCGGCGCTCCCGTCCCTCTGCACTGCGTAGGACTTCGACGTTGAAGTCGGTGGTCGCGGTTGAAGCAGCGGTCGTCATATCAGCGCTTCAAGTCGTCGCGAACGATCCGGCTATCGTTCTTATGCAAGCTAAGCGCGACACGGCTACCTGCCGGAGGAAGACCAGTGCTGTTTCCCTCATTCAAATGACGCCGAACAGCAACGCGCTCGCCATTGGCCAAGCGAACGAAGACCACGCTACTCTCGCCTTGGAAAAGAACACGCTCCAGTGATCCCTCAAAGTAGTTATATTCCGGCTGTCGTATATGCGTAGTGACCACCTCGAGTTTCTCAGGCCTCAGCACCAGGAAGCCGTCTTCCAAAACAGCACTACCGTCAGGGACCACGATCGGTTGCTCCCGGTAAAAGGGCATGCCGTCGCGCGACGTTACTGCCAGGAATGCAGACTCGCCCAGAAAACCCGCGATGAATGCTGTTGTTGGCGCGTTATAAAGGGCGGAGGGACTGTCGACCTGCGCGATTTCGCCGTTACGCAGGACGGCGATACGATCTGACATCGTCAGGGCTTCTCGTTGATCGTGCGTCACCAAAACCGTTGTCATGCCCAGGCGTTCATGCATGCCGCGTAGTTCGAGCTGCATCAACTCCCGCAGGTTCTTATCGAGTGCCGATAGCGGCTCATCCATCAGCAAAATCTTGGGCTTGAACACCACGGCCCGAGCAAGCGCAACGCGCTGCTTCTGCCCCCCGGATAGCTCGGAAATGCGGCGCGATTGATACCCGGACAGTTGGACCGTGGAGAGCACCTCGTCTACCGCGGCATCGATCCGTTCCCTGGACCATTTACGAATCCTGAGTGGATAGCTGATGTTTGTTGCCACGCTCATATGGGGAAACAAAGCGTAGTTTTGGAACATCATCCCTATACCTCGCTCGTGAGGCGCCTTTGCGATGACCTCTTCATCCCCAAACATCACAGATCCCGCTTGCGGACGCACAAACCCCGCGAGAACCATCAGAAGGGTAGTCTTGCCCGATCCCGACGGCCCGAGCAGCGTCATGAACTCCCCGCTCTTGATGTCGAGGTTGACGTCCTTAAGCGCGGCGACCGCGCCGTAAGCCTTGTTCACAGACCGAATGGAGATCGGAAGCGACTTGGACGCGACATCAGCGCTGTATGCGTAGTGTTCTGAACTCTCGTTAGCGTCCATTAGTGCGCCCAGCCGCAGAATGATGGGGTGGCCGACGAACAAAAAGTTCGCCGGCCACATTTCGCAGAGGCACGGGAGGATGCGCCGCTGCTGTATTGAAAGTCGTGTCAAGTTGGAGATGAGGGTCCGACACGATAGTCCGCGCCGACCTCATCCCCGCTACCTGCTGGTTTTGCCACCGCACGGCGTTTTCTTCCTCGTTGGGCGAGATGCGCCCTCCGATATTGCCACTCGCCGCGTTGCGCCAGTTGGTATATACCAATCTAGAGAAAGCCGTGACTGGTGTCAATGACGAATTTGTCATCCCGGCAATCCTGTTGAAAGCTCTGGTAACATTGGAGGATGTTGATCAGGCCGAATAACGCCAGTCCCGTGCGTCTTGGCAAAGATTTCCTTTCAAGTAGACCAGCTGAGTACTTTCGTTAGGATCGCTATAGCACCGCCGCCGCTACTGTGTCGCGTCGCGTCATGTTCCCGGTACTCTTGGTCGAGGGTCTGCTGAGCTTGCCCTGCGTAGCGCCCCTACATGTCACTACCAGTTCAATGGATCGTCTCGATCAAGCAGCAGGCCCACACCCGCATGTAAGTCAGGCACCCGGGATCATGAAGAGATCGGGCGGTTTTGCAGCACAACCCATCTGCTTCTTCGGCCGACGAAGCTAATCAACCGTGCACTAAGAAAGAAGATGTTGACCTAGGAGCGTCAAGTCTGCCTCGCTCAGTCGATCGCTGGCCTCGTTCCTCTGATGCCAATACGGATAGATTACCGGTGGCATGCTGATCTCGTCCAAAGCCTTCCTCTCGTCTGCTGTCAGCTTTAGTTCGGCCGCAGCCAGGTTGTCTTTGAACTGTGCATCAGTACGCCCGCCGATCACGACCGACGTAATGGCTTTTCGCCCAAGCGACCATGCAAGTGCGATCTGAGCGGCGGATACACCGCGCCCATTGGCAATCGACACCAGCACATCGATGATATTCCATAGACGGTTCTCGTCGCGGATTGGAGGTTCGGTCCAGCCAGCAAATTGCCGGCTGTCCTGTGGCGCCGCCTGGTTGCGGCGATGTTTGCCGGAGAGCAGGCCGCCGGCGAGTGGGCTCCATACGAGAACGCCTAGTCCCTGGTCGACCGAAATTGGAAGGAGCTCGTATTCGGCGTCGCGAGACTCAAGCGTGTAGTGAATTTGTTGGCTTACGAAGCGATGACGTCTGTCCCGCTCACTGACACCTAGCGCCTTCATGATGTGCCAGCCAGAGAAATTGGAGCACCCGATGTAACGGACTTTCCCGTCACGCACCAGCGTATCAAGTGCCTCCATCGTTTCTTCCAATGGCGTCAGCCCATCCCACTCATGTAACTGATACAAGTCGATGACGTCCGTTCTCATCCGCTTCAGGCTTGCTTCACATGCAGCGATCAAGTGATGGCGTGAGGAGCCAACATCATTTAATCCGTTACCCATTTGGAAGCGTGCCTTGGAGGCAAGAAGGACGCCCCCTTTTCGCTTGCCACCCAGGACCTCTCCAATAATCTCTTCAGCTACTCCGTTGGAGTAGACATTGGCGGTGTCGATGAGATTGACGCCTGCGTCGATGCAGAGATCGACGAGTCGCCTGGCATCCGAGACCCCCAAGTCGCCGGTCTTCTTCGCCCAACCCACGCCACCTAGGGTCATCGTTCCCATTGTGACGGTTGAGATCTTTAGGCCCGAACGGCCGAGTAGACGATATTCCATTGTATCCTCGACTATTGAAATCAGAAGATATCTTCGAATTCGCAATTGACGACCATCTCGGCCATTGCAGCATTGTTCGGAAGCTCGATCGCCGTTCTGACGAGATGGGCTATCGTGGACGGATCCGTCATCTCGTCCTGCTGAATCTTTAGGGTGGGCGACTTGACGCTCATGCTCGTCTTTACCCACCCAGGACAAAGCGCTGTTGCCCGAATTCCTTTATCCCAACCATAAGTCCTGATCGCGTGTGTCAGCCCCATGGCGGCGAATTTCGTCGTGCCATAGCCGACCGTGACATTCTTAATTCGCTTGCCACCCAGTGAAACAAGGTTGACCACACGGCCCTTGCCGCAAGCCTCTAGATACGGCATGCATAACCGGACAAGGCGCAGGGGCGTCTTGACGTTCACCTCCCAGAGCTTATCCAGGTCTTCATCGTTGTCGTCCATGATGGTGACACGCAGACCAAGCCCGATAGCGTTCACCACCCCGTCGATCTGTCCAAATGTCTTAGCTGTTCGATCAACCCAAGACTTAGCACTGGAGCGGTCGAAAGCATCGAATGACTGGTAGATGCGGTCGGGTGTCTCTGGTCCGAATTTCTCAACGAGGGCGCGAGCATTCATCGCACCCAGGCTGAGCCGATAGCCGCGCTCCATCAATTCGCTGACTATCGCCGAGCCGATACCACCGTCACTGCCGGAAATAAGAATAACTGGTCTGTTGTTGGCCATCGTCAGTCGATCCCCTTAAGTTCTGATTTCAGCCTGACTTCGAAGTTGTCTCAGGGCCTATGCGTTCCAACCCTGGTGCATGCCCGATGCAGCGCTGCGCCTGCTAGATGCCCATGCCTGAACTCGGTGAGGTCAAGCCCTCTGGACCGTCCCGCCGCATGGCTCTGAAGCTTCGTCCGGACTTGAGGTTTGTGGTGCCTTGGTGGCGGAGGTTCCGCCACCAAGGCCAATCTTCACTGCTTCAGAAGCATCGCGTCGAATGCTTCCGACAGCTTTGCGCCGTTGGCCCCCCAGAAGGCGGGATCCTGGGGGTACTGCCCGACTAGGTTTTGCGGTGCCAGGGTCAGCTTCGAAAGGACAGCCGGGTCCATGCCTTTGTAGGCCCTCAGATCGGAAGGGCCATAGGCGACATACTTCACCATATCCTTGCTGTATTCAGGCTTGAGAATTTCCTTGAGGAATTTAAGGGCGTTCTCGGGGTGCGGGCTGCCCTTGAGGATCGCATAGCAGTCCGTCTGGAGGATTCCATCCTGATAGACGATCTTCCACGGAGCACCTGCGGTGATGGCTGCATTGAGGCGACCATCCCAACCGTAGGCCAAGTCAACTTCCTTATCCACGATCAGCTGGGTGAGTTGAGAGCCGCTATCCCACCAGGTCACAGACGATTTCAATTGCGAGAGCTTATCAAGCGCTTCCTTCTGGCCTTCGTCCGTAGCCAGGAAACTGTAAACCTCGTTTTGAGGCTTGCCCAGCGCCAGGGCAGCTGCCTCGGCGTTGCCTTTCACGGCACGGGTCATCGCTCTTTTACCCGGGAACTTCTTCGTGTCGAAGAACTCCGCCATATTCTTAGGACCCTTGTCGCCGAATTTAGCGGTGTTGTATCCCATCACCTCTGAGAAGGCGGAATTTCCGATGCAGTAGTCGCTTACGGAGCCCGGAGCGTACTGGGTCCGGTCGACGATATCTGCGGGCAACTTGACCAAAATGCCCGCCGCAACCGCTTGCGGCACCTCGCCCATGTTGAAGTTTACGATGTCCCAAGTGACGGAACCTGAATCCACCTGCGCCTTGGCGTCAGTCCAAGCCTGGGACGTGTCCTCGTCAAAGGTGATACCGAGAGCTTTTGCGGCAGGCTGCCACATCGCTTTTCGTTGGGCATCCTGGGGTGGGCCACCACTTCCGGTAATCACCACGTCTGCCGCTCGTGCGGACAAACCCGCTCCGGCGATCATGATGGCGGCAGCGGCGATAACCGCGAACCTGTGACGTCGGCTATTCATTCCAGTTCCCTCCTGTTGCGGTATTACCGGACGGTACATACCAGTGAAGTGCTCGACCAAATGGCTTTCGCCCGCGAGAACTCCTGCCGCCACAAACCACGTGAGCCGCTCTCCGGCGCAACGAGTTTCCCCTGCCGCTGGAATGTACCAGCGGTGGCCGAAATGCCTGCCGATGCAAAGCTCGACGGCGCGAGGCGTTCAAATCGAAATGCTTCTGCGAGCTGATACCTGCTGCGCTGGCTCTTTTTCGAGCGTAGAGATATTCTCCTCCATAGCCCGCGGCCATTGGTATATACCAATGTTATGCATGAGGCCCGCAGCCTGTCAACAACGATTTTCCGGCAACGAGAAGGCCGAGCTGAAACAAGCTTGTTCGGCGTAGATGTCGATGGTGGTTGACTGCGGCGCTGGCCAGGGTTGCCGCCTTAAACGTGCAGTGCCGATTGGCTTGCGCGGCAGCGTCTCCAGGTTCCAAGCCGCATACTCCTGCTTGCCGAACGCGTGCGCGTTTGACAGGCTCGTCTAATGCGCTGTCAGTCTGCCGAAAATGTGAGGCCGCGCCCTGCACCAACGGCATACATAACTCTCACAGAGTCTAAGGCGTTCACTTCCCAGTGCTTGACATCGTACAGCCTAAAAGGAAGCGTGAACTGGTTCCGGCTAGCTGTTGAACATCCAGCGGATGGGGGGATTGCCCTGGCGAGCGTCCGGCTTCCCCGGCGGTTGGTTAATTGTGAAGCTTACGCGATCAGGATGATTTAGAGAGCGCAGATACTCAAAAGGGTGGCCGTCACTCGTTATCGTCACAGCGTCAAACAAGAGCACAGAGGCCCCCGGCTTTAGGTCAAGGAGTTCTGCCTCCGCTTTCGTGGCGTAGTGGATGCCGATGCTCCCGGTACCACTATGCAGGACCACGTGGAATGTTTCCCGAAAAACTTTATAGAGGGAATTGTTCTCCAGCAGGTCGCTTGCAGACAACCCTGGCACGAGACGTGCTGGGATGTGGCTGAATTCGAGACAGACTGGCACTCCATCGACTGTCCGTTGCCGCTCGATGGCGATAACTGGATCGCCCAGGTCCAGACCGAGCTTTGACGCAACGAGGTTATCGGCCTCCCGTCGCTCGAAGAACAGCAACTTCGATCCTGGGGTGTGACCGGCCTTTTTTACGACGTCGGAGATGCTGTATGGCGAGTGGTCGCTCAACGGGCGGTCAAACAAATGGTCGGGAACGTACGTACCGCTCGTGCCGCGTCGCTCGAGCGCACCCGCCTGCACAAGATGATCAACTGCTTTGCGCATGGTCATCCGGCTGGCTCCAAAACGTACCGAAAGCTCTCTTTCGGAGGGGAAGCGTCCGCCCGGCTCAACCTCTTTGTCATGGATGAGCTTGAGTAGATCTTTCTGGATCCTGACGTAGAACGGGGCGCTGTCCAAAGTAGCGTCTTCCATAAGCTTATCTTTCTTCGGCAGCCCGGGCTATCCAACCGCCGAGAGCTGGCGGCACGCTGGGGCAACAAAGCCCGCCGCAATCCATATTCCTGAATACGGTCGGAGCAACCGGCATTGGCATAAACCAAACAGTGGAGAAGGTCCATTCGGAGCACTTTGGTGCAGGCTCCAGTCCAATGAAGCGCCCCAGCGAGGCGCTTGGCCCAACCGGCGCCGCGCTGATAGCCATGGTGCGCGAGATTTGGCAGCAAAGCCCTTGACAATTTGGTATATACCAATGACAAAGGAGCATTGAATAGCGCTGATGCAGTTCGCACCCAACCTCGCCGCTATCACTGTGACGCTCAGGACTAACCCTCAACATCCCCCCTGCAGCACGGCCGCAACAGGGATCTCAACGTTAAAGGTGATCTTTCGTGAAATTGGAAGGCAAAACCGCCGTCATCACAGGCGCTGGCCGGGGTATCGGACGCGCCACCGCTCTCGCACTCGCCAGGGAAGGTTGTAACATCGTTCTCGCGGCGCCCGAAATGGACCAGATCGAAGCAGTGGCAGCAGAGGTCCGGGCGAGTGGTCCCGGTGCGCTGGCCGTCCTTACCGACATCCAGCATAAATCTCAGGTCACGGCCTTGGCGCAGGCTGCGTTCGATCGCTTCGGTGCGGTGGACATCCTGGTAAACAACGCCGGCGTGGCGATCCACAACGCCATTCCCAACATAAGAGAGGAAGACTGGGATTGGATGATGGCGATCAATCTCAAGGGCACATTCCTTTGTACACAAGCCTTCTTTCAGCATATGTGTGACCGCCGAAGCGGCCATATCGTCAATATCGTCTCGCGTGCCGGCAAAGTGGCCTCTGCGAAATTCGGCGCGTACGCCGCGTCGAAGTTTGGCATGCTTGGCTTCACCCAGACGACCGATTCCGAAGGAATCGAATTCGGCGTCAAGGCCACCGCGCTCTGCCCGGGAGCCGTCGATACTCAACAGCGAGCCGAAAACCATGTCGATGATCACTCGAAACTGCTCCAACCCGAGGACGTTGCAGAGTACGTAGCATTCATCGTCACGCGACCTGCCCGCGTCTACATTGGCGAGGCGTCTCCGGTGCCGCAGTTCATGAAAGCAGCTCCTGCTGGCAACTACTTGAAGCCGGGCATCTGACCGTTTGCTGCTGTCCACGGAGAATCTCAAATGCCCACCGTCAAGGCGATCAGAACTTGACCGATCGTGTCGCGGCACGTAGCGCCGACATGCGCAGCGCTCTACTCCGTCGCCTCGATGAGGCCAAACAGACCGGTGCATACCGTTCTGTCCTCGTTTATGGGAAGCTGGCCCACAGCTTTGCCGTTTCCTCGCCGGCAGATGACGACAAGCTCGGCGTCAACGGCTCGCTAAACCTGGGCATTGTCGGCTCCTACAACGAGATCCTGTACGCGCATCAGAGTCCTGATCCGTCCACCGAGGAGCGGATGTGCGCATGAGTCAGACTTTCCTTTCCCATATCGACAGCGAGCTCCAAGACCTGAAATCGGCCGGGCTCTACAAATCCGAGCGGGTGATTTCCTCCATGCAGTCCGCCGAGATCGAGGTCGGCGGCGAAAAGGTGCTGAACTTCTGCGCCAACAACTATCTCGGCCTCGCCGACAGCCTGAACCTGCGCGACGCGGCAAAGCATGCGCTCGACCGCTATGGCTATGGCATGGCTTCGGTGCGCTTCATCTGCGGCACGCAGGAAGAGCATAAGGAGCTCGAGGCGACGATCTCGTCCTTCCTCGGCATGGAGGACACCATACTCTACTCTTCCTGCTTCGACGCCAATGGCGGCCTGTTCGAGACGCTGCTTGGCGAGGAGGACGCCATCATCTCCGACGCGCTGAACCACGCCTCGATCATCGACGGGGTCAGGCTCTCCAAGGCCAAGCGCTTCCGCTACGCCAACAACGACATGGCCGATCTCGAGGCCCGGCTGAAGGAGGCGAAGGACTGCCGCTTCCGGCTGATCGCCACCGACGGCGTGTTTTCGATGGACGGCATCATCGCCAATCTGCGCGGCGTCTGCGATTTGGCCGAGAAATACGATGCGATGGTGATGGTCGACGACAGCCACGCGGTCGGTTTCGTTGGCAGGAACGGCCGCGGCTCGGCCGAGCACTGCGGTGTCGAGGGCAGGGTGGACATCATCACCGGCACGCTCGGCAAGGCGCTGGGCGGCGCCTCCGGCGGCTACACGTCCGGCAAGAGGCAGGTGGTCGACTGGCTGCGCCAACGCTCGCGGCCCTATCTCTTCTCCAACACGCTGATGCCGGCTATCGCCGGCGCCTCGATCAAGGTGTTCGACCTGATCCGCCACGGCGACGCCTTGCGCCAGCGCCTATATGCCAATGCGGATCGCTTCCGCTCCAGGATGGGCAAGCTCGGCTTTACGCTTGCCGGCGCCGATCACCCGATCATTCCGGTGATGCTGGGCGACGCCGCCTTGGCGCAGGAGATGGCCGCGCGCATGCTGAAGCGCGGCATCTATGTCATCGGCTTCTCCTTCCCGGTGGTGCCGAAGGGTCAGGCGCGTATCCGCACGCAGATGTCGGCCGCCCATTCCAGCGCCGACATCGACCGCGCGGTCGAAGCGTTTGGCGAGGTTGGCAAGGAACTGGGCGTGATTTCGTGACCGGCTGGCACCGAAAAACGGTACCGGATCAAGCGATTCAAGGAACACAAGAATGTCCAACATGATGAAGGCGCTGGTGAAGGCCAAGGCCGAGCCCGGCATCTGGATGGAAGAGGTGCCGGTGCCGGAGATCGGCCCCAACGACGTGCTGATCAAGGTCAAGAAAACCGCGATCTGCGGCACCGACGTCCACATCTACAATTGGGATCAGTGGGCGCAAAAGACCGTGCCGGTGCCGATGGTGACGGGCCATGAATTCGTCGGCACGGTCGCCGATTTCGGCGCCGCGGTCACCGAATACAAGGTCGGCCAGCGCGTCTCGGGCGAGGGTCACATCGTCTGCGGCCATTGCCGCAACTGCCGCGCCGGGCGAGGGCATCTCTGCCGCAACACACTGGGCGTCGGCGTCAACCGCCCCGGCGCCTTCGGCGAGTACATGGTCATCCCGCAGCACAATGTCGTGCCGATCCCCGATGACGTGCCGGATGAGATCGCGGCGATCTTCGATCCGCTGGGCAATGCGGTTCACACCGCACTGTCCTTCGATCTGGTGGGCGAGGACGTGCTGGTCACCGGCGCCGGCCCGATCGGCATCATGGGCGCGCTGGTGGCGCAGTGCGTCGGCGCGCGAAAAGTCGTCATCACCGACATCAACCCGATCCGGCTGGACCTGGCGCGCAAGCTCGGCGTGCAGCATGTCGTCGATGCTTCGAAGGAGAAGCTGCTGCGCGACGTGATGCCCTCGATCGGCATGAGCGAAGGGTTCGATGTCGGCCTGGAGATGTCAGGCGCCGCACCCGCCTTCCGCGACATGATCGACACCATGAACAATGGCGGCAAGATCGCCATTTTGGGCATCGCGCCTACCGGCTTCGAGATCGACTGGAACAAGGTCATCTTCAAGATGCTGCATCTCAAAGGCATCTACGGCCGTGAGATGTTCGAGACCTGGTACAAGATGATCGCGCTCGTTCAGGGGCCACTCGACGTGTCGGGACTGATCACGCACCGGATCGGGATCGACGATTTTCAGGTTGGCTTCGACGCGATGCGGAGCGGCAGTTCGGGTAAGGTGGTGATGGATTGGTGACGGGCTCGCCCGGACGTCGGCCTAGGAGGATGCGTCGCGAACGTTCGTCATGGCGATGATTTCTCAGCTTCCGGTTACTTCTCGGCGCTGCCGACGGGGCGGGGGCGGTGCTGAAGCCCCGTCGAGCCGCTGCCCCCATCGGCCATCCGCGCCGGGGCGCCCGCGGTCAGAACTGATTGTGACTTTCGGGGTCTGCCAACCTCGATTGGTTGCCGAACCGATTTTGGAGAAGTGAATGCCGTTCTTCGATTTCAATGCCGCAGACCTGCCGTCCTATTGCAGCAGCATCGTGCCACCAACCGATTTCGACGCGTTTTGGTCGACCACCCTAGCTGAGGCGAGATCGCTGCCGCTTAACGCGACGTTCGAGCTAGTTGATGCCGGACTCCCGCTAGTCGAGGTGTTCGATGTAACCTTCGCCGGCTGGGGCGGGCATCCGATCAAGGGGTGGTATATCAAGCCGCGCAACGCATTTGACGCTGGTGCTGTGGTGAAGTTCATCGGCTACAACGGCGGCCGCGGTTTCCCGCAGGACCATTTGCTATGGCCTATTTCCGGGCGGCCGCTGCTGGTGATGGATACGCGCGGCCAGGGCGGTGGCTGGTCGGTCGGTGCAACGCCCGATCCCATCGGGTCGGACTCGTCGCATGCGGGGTTCATGACGCGAGGGATCGGGAGCCCGCAGACCTATTTTTACCGACGTGTGTTCACCGACGCCGTGCGCGCCATCGAGGCGTTGCGAAGCCGAGCCGAGATTGATCCGGCGCGGATTGCGACAGCCGGCGGGAGTCAGGGGGGTGCGCTGGCGCTGGCCGCTGCGAGCCTCGATCCCAGCGTCAACGCGGTGGTAGCCGACGTCCCGTTCCTCTGCGATTTTCCGAGAGCCGTCGGACTCGCGCCGCGCGATCCCTATGGCGAAGTGTCACGCTACCTCTCCGTTCACCGCGATATGGTGGAAATTGCCTTCGCCACGCTCAACTACTTTGATGTCGTCAACCACGTGCGCAGAGCGAAGGCCAAAGCCCTGTTCTCCGTGGCGGTGATGGACACGGTCTGCCCGCCATCAACGGTCTACGCGGCGTTCAACGCCTATGCGGGCGACAAGGAGATCAAGTCCTACACCTTCAATGATCATGAAGGTGGCGGCTCATTCCAGGAGCGGGAGCAACTCGCATTTCTTAGCAAGGTGCTTTAGCGGCGTATCCAGGCTGACATGCTGTCGTCTGCTTCGACGCGTGGCCAGTCGCCCCGAACCTCGCTTCCGCCGATCGGGGACGCCTTCGAAGGGTGGTAGACGTCGTCGCCCTGGACCTGAGCACTTGCGGTATCCGGTTGTTGCGCGAGCGCCTGACGGTTCCCTCCCCTTCGTCGCCGGTCTCCTGACGCGGGACCATGACCGACGCTGTTCGAGACGACTAGGACCGCGGCGATGAAGTGATCTATCTCGGCACTTGAGGTTTGGTGGGCGTGCTCGAGACTTGGCTGCTTTTTAGAGTTGGCCTTGGTGGCGGAAGCTCCGCCACCAAGGCCGTCTTCACTACTTCACAAGCATCGCGTCGAACGCTTCCGACAGCTTGGCCCCGCTCTTTCCCCAGAAGTCCACATCCTGAGGATACTGACCGACCAGATTCTTCGGCGCCAGAGTCAACCTCGAAAGGACCTTCGGGTCCATGCCGTCGTAGGCCGTCAGGTCGGCGGGGCCGTAGGCGACGTACTTCACCATGTCCTTGGTGTATTGAGGCTTGAGGATCTCTTTGAGGAACTTGAGAGCGTTTTCGGGATGCGGACTTCCCTTGAGGATTGCGTAGCAATCAACACTGAGCAGCCCGTCCTGATAGACGATCTTCCACGGCGCGCCGGCATCGATCGCCGCATTGATGCGACCATCCAAACCGTAAGCCAGGTCGACTTCCCCGTCCTTGATAAGTTGAGTTAGTTGGGAACCGCTGTCCCACCAAGTGACAGTCGGTTTCAGATCGGCGAGCTTGTCGAGCACAGCCTTCTGCCCATCGTCCGTCTGCAGGTAGCTGTATAGCTCGCTCTGAGAATGGCCCAACGCGAGAGCACCAGCCTCAACATTGCTTCTCGGGCTGCGGAGCAGCGCCCTCTTGCCAGGAAACTTCGTCACGTCGAAGAAGTCCACCATGTTCTTCGGCCCGTTGTTCCCGAACTTGGCTGTATTGTAAGCGATGACCATGGAGAACACTGTGTTTCCCATGCAGTAGTCGTTCACGGAACCAGGAGCGTAGTGGGTCCGGTCAACGATGTCCGCAGGCAGCTTGACCAAGATGCCCGCCGCAACCGCCTGCGGCACCTCGCCCATGTTCAAGTTCACTATGTCCCAGGTGACGGAACCAGAATCGACCTGCGCCTTGGCCTCGGTCCAACTCTGGGAAGTGTCCTCGTCGAATGTCATTCCGAGGGCCTTTGAGGCGGGTTGCCACATCGCTTGGCGGTGGGCGTCCTGGGGCGGGCCACCGTTTGCGACAATCACCACGTCCGCCGCTCGTGCGGGCAAACCCGCTCCGGCGATCATGACGGCCGCAGCGGCAATCACCGCGAACCTCTTGTGTGGGATATTCATTCCAGTCTCCCTCTTGTTTACGGCATTACCGATTGGTAGATACCAGTGAAATGCTCACCAACGGGCTTCTGGCTCAAAGATCCCGGGCTCCCACGAACGACGCGACTCACTTTTCGCGCAGCGAGATCCGACCGCCCTTTGGGATATACCAATGGACCGCGAGGACAACTGCCGATGCGAAGCTCGACTGCGCGACGGGGCAAAGTCGAGATGCTCCTGCAGGCGGGATTTCCCGCTCTGCGGTGCTTTTCGAGCGTAGAGACGTCCTCCCCTCGGTCGCGATCATTGGTATATACCAAGACTATATGGAAGGGCCGACGCCTGTCAACAACGATTTGCTTCGCCAAAGGCAGGCGCACTCTGAACAGCCATTTCGACCGTAGAGGTCTTGCTGGCTATGCGAAGCGCCCGTGCGTGCTCACCCATGCGCGGCAAGGGAGTAGGCGCTGCTGTCGGTGACCCGATCGCCGACACCCATCGTGCTGGAAGAGGACATCCCGTCGCCCATAACCGCGGACCGGCTGTTCCTCCAGACTCGCCGCGGCCACAAGAAGATGGTGCCGGACAATCTGCGCGAGACGAACCTGCTGCCGGAGAAGAAGCTCGGCGGCGGCCAGACAAGCCTATGCTGGCTGGCGGATGACGTGCTTGCCACGATGGAGCCGTCCTCAAGTTCGACAGGGAGCTCGTGGCGCATGAAGCCGTGCCGGATGATGCGCCGCATGGAGAGGGACCATTTTGACCGGAGCGGCGATGGAACACTGCCGACCCTACAAAGCGCGTTCAGCCGCTGCATCTCCTTCAGATCGATATTGCGGTTCGTGATCCAAGAGCTGGACCCAGCGGTTGGGTTTTCGGGACATTCGTTTACGCTGCTGATGTGGCGTCATCGGATCCCTGGCGCCGACTGAAACCGGTTGGGCTGATGTGGGGCGACGACGCAAACGCGACGGCAAACGACGCGCTGAAGGAGAGCGTCGTCAACGCCCAGCTGAAGGGCGTCACCTACGGCTGGGACGGTCGTCCCGAAATGGGTTGGAAGGGCCGATTGAACGGTCCGTTGGGACGCCATGCCGCAAACTCGGTTTTGGACCTACTTGGAGAGAAAAGAAGCAACTTCCAGATCCCGGACACTCTTCCGATGAAACGTTGCGGAGACGCTCTTCTAGACCGCAAGCGAGAACGCTGCGCTCCAACTCATGAAGCAGTTGGTGGGTCGCCTCCCAGAACTCCATCGCCAAGCTGATTGGGCCGTGTCGGACGCTCGGAGGTCAGACCGTGCAGAAACTCCCGTCCCGAGTCTCCCCGGTCCATCGATACCATTTGCGCTTGGTATTTTCATGGATGACGGAAGGAGGTCGGGACGCCAGCTTCCGTACCGTCTTCATTGCCCTCGAAGGCATAATCAAGGACGGCATTCATGTATCCGCGCCAGTCGGCCCTGAAGTCCTTGTTCGCGAGAAAGTCCGGCGGCTGCTCACTGGTGGTTTTCGGATAATCGAAGCGGCCCTTGAAGCCTTGGCTCTCCGCGTAACCCGGCGGAATTCCCTTGACCGGATTGTAGCTCGTGACCACGCAACGGGAATCCGCCGCGTTGGCGACGCCGAAACTCAAAGCGATGCAGGCAAGTACGAGCGTGGATCGTCCAAACATTCTTCCCCCCGAAGAAGATCAACGAAAAAGCGTACTCAAAAATGCGAGATATCTGGCAGGCGCAAGAATTTAAGAAACAGTAAGTCTAAACGAGTTCGTTGTGAAGTTGCGGTAGGTATCTCTCCTACAGCAATTCTCGCTCGCATGGGTGATGATCGGAGTCCCGGCTCATCGAACGGGATCAGGAAGCAAACCGTGGATCACTAGAGTTCGGATCAAAGCACTTTACCAATCTGAGGTGCTTTTTTCTGGACTATGCCAATCACGCTTGTGTCCGCTGCGCCGGCTGTCGCTTATACTCGATGTGCGCGCATCCTCCCAAGCTCGCGCATGGGCCGTCGAGCCGAGCAACGAGGGGCGGAGCTCGACGGCCATTTTCCGGAGCTTATAAATTGCGCAGAAGGAAATCGTAAAAGCGAGGATCATCGGCACGCGAAACGTTGATCCGGATCCCCCGTGCTAGCGGGGTTTGTTTGTCGACACAGAAAACGCTTCCGGGTGCGATGAAGATGCCCTCCTTGGCGCCGTCCCGGGCCAGATCTAGGTCGCTGACACCTTCAGGCAGAAGCAGGTATTGGTAATAGCCTGTGGTTTGATCCGAATAGGTCGCCCAGCCACCAAGATGGAGTTTCTCCTGAACCTTGCTGGAGGCGCTTTCAATCCGCTGCCATAGGCGCTTGAGGTGCCGGTCGTAGTGGCCTTCCGCTATCAACCGGTGCAACAGGCGTTCAATATGCCCGGAACTGTTGACTGTCGTAAGCATCTTGAGTTCGGCAAGCGCCGCGATCCTGTCCGGACGGGCGGCGATGAACCCGGAGCGCAGGCTGGCGGACAGCGTCTTCGCAAACGTACCGACGGATATGACATTGTTCAGCTGATCAAGCGTCGCAAGCCTGTGAATCGACGGGGACGGCAAATCGGCGAATGGATCGTCTTCGACGATGACCAGGTTGTATCGCAGTGCCGCCGTGAGCACTGCGTGGGCGACTGGCAAGGCGATCGAACCGCCCGTCGGATTGTGTCCGAGCGACTGGGTAAAAAACAGCTTTGGCCGTTCGGATATCAGCTTGGCGGTGAGATCCGCGATATCAGGTCCGTCCGGATTTCGACGTATGCCGACCATCCGGACCTGGGCCAAGGCCAGTTTGGCGAAGAGAGGATAATAGCCTGGCTCGTCGACGAGGACCGCGTCGCCGGCGACCAGCATGCTGCGGATGATGAGATCGAGCGCGTGGTTCGCGCCGAACGTCGTCAGGATGTTCTCGTCACGAGCGTCGATGTGCTGTGCCCCAAGGCGGCTTGCGATCTGCTGGCGGAGCGGCTGAAAGCCAAGCGCCGAGCCATAGGCGTCCGACTCGGCCAGCAAGCTTCGCCCTGGAGACGCGAGATGCCGCCTGATCTCCGACTGCTCGGTCCATGACGGCGGCGGCCGACCGTCACCGACACGGATCTGAAAGTCCTGGTCGAGCTGCGCGCTGAGGAGCGAAGCAATATCTACGGCTTCGGTGACATGTTTCGGTCTCTGTGTTCCATCGGGCGCGAAGACCACGACGAAGCCGGATCCTTTGCGCGCCGCGACCAATTCGGCGGCCGCCAATCGGTCGTAGGCCTCGACGATCGTATTCTTGGAAACCTGAAAAGCCTCGGCGGCTTTGCGGATGGAAAGAAGGCGGCTTCCGGGGGGAAGCGCGCCGGAGACAATGTCTTCGCGCAACTTCGCCACGACCGTTTCCGCCAAGGTGGGCCCTCTAGCGGGTGCAGCTATCGCGTTCCTCAAACACATCCCTCCCATGGGTACAATTTCAGACAATATTCTTAAAGTGTACCTTTTCTTTAGGGTACCAAAGTGGTGATAACTCCATCAAGAGGATCCAAAAAAATTCACGTGGGAGGCGGCTTTGGCCGACGTGAACAAGGGCGTACAGCGCCCATCCATCAATTCGCGACTTGAAAATATGCGCAACCTTTCGCCTGCCGAACGGCTGGCAGTTGCCGCGGCTGTCTCGCTCTCCGATGCCGAGAAAGCAACCCTTTCCGGGGACGGCGCGCTCGACATCCATCGGGCCAATGGCATGATCGAAAACGTGATCGGCACCTTCGCGTTGCCGCTCGGCATTGCCACGAATTTCCAGGTCAACGGACGCGACTACCTGATCCCGATGGCGGTTGAAGAGCCATCCGTGGTGGCGGCCGCGTCTTATATGGCACGGATCGCGCGTTCCGGGGGCGGGTTCACGACCTCGAGCACGGCGCCCGTCATGAGGGCGCAGATCCGCGATCCACATGGAGTCCGCATCAATATCCTGGCTGCCAAGGATCGAATTGTCGACTGCGCCAATGCGAAGGACGCTATCCTCGTCGGCTTTGGCGGCGGTTGCCGTGACGTCGAGGTCCATGTCTTCAGGTCCTCCCCTCGCGGTCCGATGGTGATCGTCCATCTCCTGGTCGACGTGCGAGAAGCCCTCATCCCATTGGTCGCCTTCGGCCTGCCGCTCAGCCCGGTCGCCGCAGGCCCGGCCGCGCCACTCTACAACGCAGCCCCCCGTTTCACGGTGGATGCCGCGACCGGTGCCGTGAATAACCTCCATAATCTCCTGACGCCCTTTGAGTTTCTCGTCTATGGATTGATCGGTGTCGCGATCGCTGCGCTGATCGCCTATCCCTTCGCGATGAACCATGCGCGCACCGCCGCCGCCTTCGTGTCGCGCTACGTCAGCCATGAAGCGATTATCGGGACCTTTGTCGGCCTGGTCCTGGTGATCGGGCTGTGGGAAGGCGGGCTGCTGGCGCTCGCTGTCATCCTCGCGATCGGTCTTGTCGGCGGACTGCTTTACCGGATCATCGGCTTCAACACCGGCATGCAATTCATGGGGTACTATGCCGCACTTCTCAGTGTGCCGGCGATCGCCAAGCTTTTCGGGGGCTGAGTTCGATGTCCGTCGCCAGCTCCGATCAGCCCAATCCATCGAAGACAGGCTTCGTTCGCGGGATCATTGCCACGCAGGAAGGCATCGTCTTCACGCTCGCCGTGATTGCTTTCGTGCTGTTCTCGGTGCTGCTGCCGGGATTTCTGAGCGCCGGCAATCTGTTGGTGCTGGTGCGCAGCGTCTCGATCCTCGGCATCCTCGCCTTGGGGATGGCGCTGGTGGTGATCGCGCGCGGCATCGACGTGTCGATGATCGCGATCATGGTCGTCTCGGTATCCTGGGCTTTCGTGATCACCGCCGCCGGCTATCCCTTCGTTCTGGCGCTTCTGATCGGCGCAGGTTTTGCCATCCTTTCCGGCGTAATCATCGGCGCGCTGATCGCCTTCGGCGACGTGCCGCCGATCTTCGCCACACTGGCTGCGGGTTCAGTAATCTATGGAACCGGCCGCACCTTCTTCTTCGCGCTCGAAATGCAGAACGTGCCCGTCAACACCGACTGGTTCGCATTGATAGGCCAGGGCAACGTCTTGGGCATTCCCGTCACCGTGATCGCCTTCCTGCTGCTGTGTGCGCTGTTCCAGTTCATCCTGTCGCGAACACGCTTCGGGTGGATGATCTATGCGATGGGCGACAATCCGAATGCGGCCCGCACCACCGGCGTCCCGATGCGGCCGATGATCGTCGCCCAGTATGCCATCAGCGCCTTCATCGCTTTCGTCGCCGGGCTGATCCTCGCCTCGTCGGCCAATGCGATCAATGCCCGGCTATTCAATTCGACGATGATCTACGACATCCTGCTGGTCGTCGTGCTCGGCGGCATCGGCCTCAATGGCGGCCACGGCAGCATTCGAAACGTCATTCTGGGCACGGTCTTCGTCGGCATCCTGCTCAACGGCATGACGATCATGAACATCGACTACACCATCCAGAACCTCGTGAAAGGCGTGGTTCTGCTTCTGGCAATCGTGGCCGATTCCATTGTCAACCCACGCGACGAACAGACGTCGCAGGCCGGAGACCTTTGATCTTTGTAGCTGAAGATAACTAGGGAGGAGAATATGCAACGTGCCTTGAAGACAATCGCCCTCGCAGCCGTCATGGTCGCCGCTGGGCTCGGCTGGTCCGCCGCACAGGACAGGGGTCTCGAAAACCCGCGCAGCACCACGTTCCACACGTCGATGAAGGACAAGAAAGTGGTGTTCGTGCCGCTTTCCATGGGCTTCGACCTGACCGAGGGCTGGGCGGCGCAGATGCGCAAGCAGGCCGACCGTCTCGGCTACAAGTTCGAGATCCGTGATCCGGCCTGGAGCACCGACGCCGGCACCAAGGCGATCCAGTCGCTGATCACAGAAAAGCCCGACCTGATGGTCATCCACAATCCGGATATCCAGTCCTATGCGCGGCTCTTGAAGCAGGCGCAGGCTGCCGGAATCAAGATCGTCCAGATCAATCTCGAATCCAATACCACGACTGATTCCTATGTCGGCGCCGACTGGACCGAGATCGGCCAGAAGGCAGCCGAGGCGATCGTCGACAAGTGCGACAAGGGCAAAGGCGTCTCCACCAAGATCGCCATCGACACCGGCGTGCCGACCGCGGCGTCGGATGTCTTCCAGCTCGACGGCATCTACAAGGTGCTGAGCCAGCATCCCGACATCCAGGTCGTGTCGCAGCAGGCCACCGAATACAATCCGGAAAAGGCGCGCTCGATCATGGCGACCGTGCTGCAGCAGCATCCCGACCTCTGCGGGGGCATCGGTATCTGGGACAATCAGGACACCGGCACGGCCTCGGCGATCAAGGAAGCGGGCAAAAGCGACCAGGTCTTCCTCGTCACCTCGGGCGGCGGCAATCAAGTCGGCTGCGACAATGTCACCAAGGGCCTGTTCAATCTTTACATCAGCTACAACGTGCCGCTGCAGGGCGACTTGCTCAATCAGGAGATCGCCCGCCTGCTGATGTCGGACAGCCCGGCCGGCGAGACAAAGACGATGTACTTCAATCCCCTCACGCTCATCACCAAGGCGAACGTCAACCAGCGCAATTGCTGGACGCTTGATGAGCTGAAGTAGGCGAGCATGGCAGAAAGCAAGACGCTGATACAATTGCGCTACAGGTATTTCTCCGGCCGCCTGGTCGGAGAAATCCTGTCGAAGAGCTGGATCGACAGCGCGATTCCCGTCGCCGCCCTGCTGGTGGTGACAATCATCATGGCCTCCGTCATTCCGGGCCTGCTCAACGCCGCCTATATCGCCGATCTTTCGCGGCAATTGGCGGAGTTCGGTCTGGTGGCGTTGGCGCTCACCATCGTCATCATGTCCGGCGGCATCGATCTTTCAGTCGGCTCGATGTTCGCGCTCTGCGTGCTCGCCGCCCTGGTCGGCATGAACGTGCTCGGCTTGCCCTTCCCGGTGGCGCTAGCAATGACGCTGGTGACCGGGCTCGTGTGCGGCCTGCTCAACGGCGTGCTGATCGGGTATCTGAGGCTCCGCGCCTTCATCACCACGCTTGTGACGCTGGTCATCTACCGCTCCATCTATGACATCATCTTCCCGAGGCTTGCCAGTGCCATCGTCGGCAACACGCCGGAGTCGCCAGTCTGGGACACGCTCGGCTTCGGCGATTTCCACGGCTTGCCCGTTTCCTTCCTGATCTTCGTCGTCATCGCCGTCGCGATCCACATCACGCTGTCGCGGCTCAGGCCCGGCTGGCGGCTGAGAGCCGTCGGCGGCGCCCGTAAATCGGCCTACAACGCCGGCATCAACGTCAAGCGGACCGTCTGCATGGCCTATGTGTCGTCAGGCATCCTGACGGCGGTGGCGGCATTCCTGTTCTCCGCCCGGCTCGGCAGCACCGGCGCCGACACCGGCGTAGGCCTCGAAATCCAGGTGCTGACGGCCGTCGTGCTGGGCGGCGTGTCGCTCGGCGGCGGACGCGGCTCGGTCGGCAGCGCCATCATCGGCGCGATCCTGGTGCTGATCCTCACCAACGGCCTCATCCGGCTGTCGACGCCCGGCTCCGTCAACCAGTTGCTGCTCGGCCTGATCCTGATCCTCGCCGTGCTCTTCGACGCGAAATGGGTGAAAAACCGCGGCAAGATCCTGAGCAAGGTCTATGTCTCGCCCACCTATCTCGAATTGCCGGAGCGGCGGAAAGCCGCCGACGACCCCTTCGCCCTCAACGACCGGCTCGCCGATGTCGAGATCATCGGTCTCGGCGATGTCGAAGGGCCGGAAGACGTGGTGCTCGACCGCAACGACCATCTCTATACCGGCACGCGTCACGGCACGATCGTCCGTTTCCTCGCGCCCGACTACCGGAGACATGAGATCTTCGCCCGCATCGGCGGCCATCCGCTCGGCCTGTCCTTTGCGCAGAATGGCGACCTTTTGACCTGCGTCGGCGGCATGGGGGTCTACAAGGTCAGCCCGGGCGGCAAGATCGACCGCGTCACCGACGAGACCAACCGCAGCTGGCTGTCGGTGATTGACGATTCCCGCCTGAGGCTGCCCGACGATCTCGATGTCGCGCCGGATGGCCGCATCTTCTTCAGCGAGGCGACGATCCGCTACGAAATGTCCGACTGGGTGGTCGACGCGCTCGAAGGTCGCGGCAATGGCAGGCTGATCTGCCACGATCCCCGCACGGGCAGGACCCGCACCCTGCTGCGCGGCCTGATCTTCCCGAACGGCATCACCATCTGCCGCGACGGCCAGTCGCTGATCTTCGCCGAGACCTGGGCCTGCCGCATCTCGCGTTACTGGTTCGACGGCCCGCACAAGGGCAAGCGCGAAGTGCTGGTCGCCAACCTGCCCGGCTATCCTGACAACATCAATCGCGGCTCGAACGGCGCCTATTGGGTGGCGCTCCTCGGTCTCCGGACCCGGACGTTCGACCTCGCGATGAAGAAACCCGGCTTTCGCAAACGGATGGCCAGGCGGATCGCGGCCGACGAATGGCTGTTTCCCAATGTCAATCGCGGCTGCGTTGTGCAGATTTCCGAAAGTGGCGAAATCCTCGACGTGCTCTGGGATCGCGCCGGCGAAAACCATCCCTCGATCACTTCGACCTGCGAGCACAAGGGCTATCTCTATCTCGGCGGCGTCTCCAACAATCGCATCGGCCGCATCCGCCTGCCGAATGCCGATCCCTGCTGGACGGCGCGCAAGGACTATTGGGGGAAGGACTGATGAGCATCTTTTCCCGCATTTCCGCTTTTCTCGGCCGTGGCGACGAGGATGTGCTGAGGGTGCCTCCCATGGACGGCGTCTACAAGCCCAACAATCTGCTCGATACGACCGAACATCTGCTGGATCTGCCGGCTATCGACAATCTCGCGGCATCGCCGGCCGGACTTTATTGCAGCAGCGGCAACAGCCTGTTCCGCATCGACCTGCAGACGAAATCCGCTACGCTCGTGCGGCAATTCGACGGACCGGTTACGATGACCGCAGCCTCCCCCACAGGCGATGTCGCCGTCGCGGTCGAGGCCACCGGCCTCAAGCTGATCAGGGCGACGGGCGAGCAGCGACAGCTCGACCTTCCGCGCGAATACACGTCCTGCGTCAACGCCGGCCTGTTCGACGGTGAGGATGCCTTGCTGCTCGCCATCGGCTCCCGCCAGCACCCTATATCGGACTGGAAGCGCGACCTGATGAGCCACGGCACAACCGGCGAGCTCATCCGCTATGCCATATCCAGCGGCAAGACCGATGTCGTGCAGAGCGGGCTGGCCTTCCCCTACGGCCTGGCCCATACGCCCGATGGCGCCGTCGCCGTGGCGGAAAGCTGGCGGCACCGGATCGTTGCGGTGGCGCCCGGCGCAGCCCCTCGGAGCCTGCTGGGCGAACTGCCCGCTTACCCTGCCCGGCTCGCTCCATCATCGGATGGCAGCTACTGGCTCGCCCTGTTCGCACCGCGACGGCAATTGACCGAACTCGTGCTCACCGAGGCCGACTACCGCATGGAGATGATGGCGACCATACCGCCCGATGCCTGGATCGGCCCGGACTTTGCCGAGAGCGGCAACGAGGAACAGCCGCTGCAGGCCGGCTCCGTGCGGCAGATGGGCATCATAAAGCCTTGGGCGCCGTCGCGCTCCTACGGCATGGTCGTGCGCCTCGATGCCGATCTGTCGCCGGTCGCGAGCTATCATTCACGTGCCGACGGAAAGATGCACGGCATCGCCTCCGTTGTGGAGATGGACGGCTTTCTCTATGCCGCCTCGCGCGGCGCCGGCACCCTGCTCCGCCTGGACCTTTCGCGAGGCACCCGGTCATGACCGACATCGTCGAATTCAGGAATGCCACCAAGGAATTCCGCAGCGTTGCCGCCTTCAGGAACGTCAATTTCACGCTGCGCAAGGGCGAAGTCCATGCGCTGCTGGGCGAGAACGGCGCCGGCAAATCGACGCTCACCAAGGTCCTCGCCGGTCTCTATCCGCTGACATCCGGTGAGATGCTGGTGGAAGGCGAGGCACGCAGCTTCACATCGCCGGGCGATGCACTGTCGCATGGCGTCGCCATGGTCTTCCAGGAGACGAACCTCATCCCCTCCATGACTGTGGCGCAGAACCTCTTCCTCGGCGAGGAGAATTTCTTCAACCGGCTGCGCGGCGTCAACATCCGGGCACAGCAGCAATTGCAGCGGTTGAGCTTTCACGTCGAGCCGACGGCGCTGGTCTCCTCCCTTGGCGCCGCCAAGAAGCAGATGGTCGAAATTGCGCGGGCGGTGCAGCACAATGCCCGCATCTTCATCTTCGACGAGCCGACGGCCACATTGACGCCTGAGGAGAAGCAGCATTTCTTCGCCCTGGTCGAGCGGCTGAAGGCCGATGGCGGCTCGATCATCTTCATCAGCCACGCGCTCGAAGAAGCCCTCGCGGTCGCCGACCGCATCTCGATCCTGCGCGACGGCGAGCTGGTCGTCACCGACGAGACCGGGAATTTCACCCGCGACCGCATCGTGCAGGCCATGGTCGGCCGCCAGTTGAAGGACGAGCTCTACGGCAAGAAGCGCATCGGCCGGCCGGCGGGCAGGAAGGTGCTGGCGCTCGAAAACGTCTCCATGGGCAAGGCGGTGCGCAGCGCCACAATGTCGATCTTCGCAGGTCAGATCACCGGCATGTTCGGGCTGGTCGGCGCCGGCCGCACGGAGATGATGAAGATCGCCTCCGGCGTGCTGAAGCGGGATTTCTTCCATGGCGGCCGCATCAAGCTGAACGGAGAGACGGTGCACTTCAACGTGCCGCGCAGCGCCATCAACAACCGCATCGCCTATATCACCGAGGACCGCAAGCTCGACGGCCTGTTCGACACGATGGGCATTGCCCAGAACATTTTCTATGGCAAGCTGGCGAAACGGGCCAATCCCGCATCGGTCGTGACCATGTCGCAGGCACGGCGCGAGGCCGCGGAATGGATCGACAGGCTCAGCATCCGCACCATCCGGCAGAACGCCAAAGTCGTCGAACTGTCGGGCGGCAACCAGCAGAAGGTGGTGATCGCCAAGAGCCTGATCCAGGCTCCGGAACTGATCATCTTCGACGAGCCGACACGCGGCGTCGACGTGGGCGCCATCGCCGAAATCCACGAGATGATCCAGAAGCTCGCCGATGCAGGCGCAGCCGTCGTCGTCATCTCCTCCTATCTTCCGGAAATCCTCGCCATCTCGGATCGCATCCTGGTGGCGCGGCAGGGCCGCATCGTCGAGGAGATGGCGATCGAGGACGCGACCGAGGAGAAAATCATGTATGCGGCGGTGCACTGAGATGACGGACGATCTGGTTTCCATTGTCGAGGTGGGCCCCCGCGACGGACTGCAAAACGAAAAACGCCTGATCTCGACGGAAGATAAGGTGAAGCTGATCGAGATGCTCTCGGATGCCGGCTTCAAACGGATCGAAGCAACGGCTTTCGTATCGCCGAAGTGGGTCCCGCAAATGGCCGATCATGAAGCGGTCATGGCGACCGTGAAACAAAAGCCTGGCACTGCCTATTCCGTGCTGGTTCCCAACGCCAAGGGCGCCAATGCAGCGATCGAGCACGGCGCCGATGAGATTGCGCTGTTCAGCAGTGCTTCCGAAACCTTCTCCAGGAAAAATACCAACTGCAGCATTGCGGAAGGGTTTGCGCGCTTTGAAGAGATCCTTGCGCTTGCAAGGGATCACGACGTCCCCGTGCGAGGCTACATCTCCTGCGCTGTCAATTGCCCGTACGAGGGACATATCGATCCAAACAACGTTGCGCATATCGCTCGAAAACTGTTTGCCATGGGATGCCATGAAATAGCCGTGGCTGACACGATTGGCACGGCCAGCCCCGGCGACGTCGACACCATGCTTGGAACGCTGCTCGAAGAGCTTCCGTCCGGCGTGATCGCCTGCCATTTCCATGACACGTATGGAAAGGCACTCGACAATGTTGACGTCGGACTGAGGCGCGGCATCCGGGTGTTCGACAGCGCCGCCGGAGGGCTCGGCGGATGTCCTTATGCGCCCGGGGCCGCGGGTAACCTGGCAAGCGGGGTGCTTGTCCGGCATCTGAAAGCGCGTGGTTTCAGCGTCGATGTTGACGTTGACAGAGTGGCACTCGCCGAAGACTTCGCGATGAAATTGACGGCATAGCAGACCACGCGTCGCTGCCGAACCTCGAGGGTTTGGGCAGTCTCCTCGTTCAAGCCTCCTCTGCGGCATCCGCAAAGAGCGCCCGAAGGAACGGCAGATACACGTCGCCCGGCGCCACCCCGTAATCCTGTGGCGACAAGGCGCTGAACCCGTTCCAAAGCGCAATAAACCCGATCGCCATATGCATGGGCGATAACGGCGGAACTTTTCCATAGCGCGCAAAAAGCACCGCAAAGCCGTCTGCGAACGTGGAGAGATGACCGGCATGCCGTTTGCGGAAGCTGGCACCGAAGTTCTGACTCCGATTTGCATACATCTGAAACTCGAGCATCAGATGTGACAGTCTCTGATCGGCGTGCTGCTCGTTCAGCCAACGCACCAATGCCAACAGCGTCTCATCGAGACTGCACGGTTCCGTCTCTCGGATAAGCGCGTCGAAACTTTCCGCCAGCTGCACCAGCTGGCCGTCCACCAGCTCGACGAGCAGCGAATCCTTGTCCGCGAAATTCCAATAGAACGCGCCCTGCGAATAGCCGGGGGTCTCGGATATGTCGCGCACGCTAGCCGGCACGATGCCGCGCTCGGCAATAAGCGCCGTCCACGGGCTCCCTGTGAGAGGCTACGTCTCCTGCGCCATCGACTGCCGGTATGAGGGGGGCTATCGAGCCGGAAGCGGTGAGAGATGTCTCCGAGCGCCTGATTGGCATCGGCTGCGGGGAGGTGGCCGTCGCGGATACGATCGGACGCGCGAGTCCCGAAAGGGTCGATCGGATGCTGGCCGAGGTTACCCGTGGCATTGCTGCCTCGCATCTTGCCTGTCACTTCCACGACACGTCGGGCCAGGCCTTGGCGAACGTCGATGTTGCCTTGGCCTTCGGCATCCGGATCTTCGACAGCGCTGTCGGCGGGCTGGGCGGTTGCCCCTATGCGCCGGGTGCGGCCGGCAATGTCGCCACGGAGGCTGTCGTCGCGCATTTAACGCGGCTCGGCTACGACACTGGCGTCGACATCCGGAAGCTGGCGCATGCCCGCGCCCTGGCGCTACGCCTGAAAGCCGGCGCGGGTTCGCGCGACTGATCCATCGCTTCAGCGCACGATCCTAATGGACCGCGGCATACATGATTGCCTCTTCCGTTGCGTTGCGGCGATCCATTTCCTCGACGATCTTGCCCTGGCGCGCAATGAGAATCCGGTCCGACAGCGTGAGGATCTCCGGCAGGTAGGAAGAGATCACCGCGATTGCGATTCCCTGGTCGGCGAGCTGGTTGATGAAGGCGTGGATCTCGGCGATGGCGCCGACATCGACGCCGCGCGTCGGCTCGTCGAAGATCACCAGCTTCGGCTTCTGCACCAGGGCCTTGGCGATGACGACCTTCTGCTGGTTGCCGCCTGACAGCTCGATGACCTTCGCATTGGGGTCGATGGCACGGATGTTCAGACGCTTGCGCCAGTCTTCGGCGAGCGAGCGCGCCTGCTTCATCGATATGATGTTCAGGCCGCCATAGGCCTGGCCGCCGAGATGGCCCATATAGATGTTCTCGGCGATGCTCATCGTCTCGAAAAAGCCCTCGGCCTTGCGCTCCTCGGTGACGTAGACGATGCCGTCGCGGACGGCGGGCGCCGGCACCAGATAGCGCTTGGGCTGGCCGCCGATCTTGACTTCGCCGCCGTGGAAGAAGTCGCGCTTGAGCACGCCGCTGACGACTTTCAGCGTCTCGGTGCGGCCGGATCCGACAAGGCCGAAGATGCCCGTCACCTGGCCGGCATAAAGCGAGAAGGACGTGTTGCGGACCATGTTGCCCATCGACAGGTTCTCGACCGAAAGCACTTTTGGCCCGCGCCGACGCGGCGCGCGGCTCCGCGAAGCGCCGCTGTAGATCTCGTCGGTGAGCGTGCGGCCGACCATCGCCTGGATGATCTTCTGGCGATCGAAGGCGGACGCCTTGTCGGATGCAACCAGTCTGCCGTCGCGCAGGATGGTGATGCGATCCGCCACCAGCAGCGCTTCCTCCAGCGCATGCGAGATGAAGATGATCGAGACCCCTTCTTCCTTCAGTTTCCTGATCAGCTTGAAGAAATAGCTCTTCTCCTCGGGCGTCAGCGTCGCCGTCGGCTCGTCGAAGATGATTACCTTGGCCTTGTGGTGAACCGCCCGCGCGATCTCCACCATCTGTTTCTGGGCTGCGCCGAGCGAGCCGACGATCGCCGAGGGATCGACATGGAAATTGAGCGACTGCAGGAATTGCTGGGCCGAGATATAGACGCCGCGCAGGCGATTGAGCGGCTTCTCCTTGCCGAGATAGATGTTCTGGGCGACCGTCATCGATGGCACCAGGCTGTTCTCCTGGTAGACCATGGCGATGCCCTTCGCGAGGCCCTCGGCGGGGGTGCTGAGGCGCTCTTCCCGGCCATCGATGAACAGCTTGCCGCTGCTCAGCGGATAGACCCCTGCTAGGACCTTGGTGAGCGTGGATTTGCCGGCGCCGTTTTCGCCGAGCAAAGCGTGGATCTCGCCAGGCAGCAGTTGGAAATCGACATCCAGGAACGCCGGATTGCCGCGGAAATCCTTGGTTGCCGCCTTGAGATCGACAATGGGTGTCATGCTACGGCATCCAAGGTGGAAACGATGTCGGGCTCGCTAGGATCGAGGTGGTCGATGGCGATGATCTCGCCGCGGCCTTTCGAGGTCAAAAGCAACTGCCCGGCCTGCTCCGCGCAGGAAGTTATGCCGTGGCGCTTGCCGTCGGCCCGGCTGTGCGCGCTCCAGATCGGCTGGAACTCATCGTCAAGCCTAACCACGAGCCCGTAGGAGCGCGTGGGCGCCCATGGCTTGTGAATGCCGAGCCGGATGACCCCGCCCGCCTGCAGCGGCTCCTTAAAGCTATGGCCGCTCGATAGCGTGGGCGCGATCCAGTATTCGGGAGCGACCGTCTCCATCATCTCGCGCTTGTAGCGTTTTTCACGCAGCACGAACTCCTGCAGCTGGGAGCGCACAGCAAACAGGGTCAGCCAATACCCTCCCCGGATAGACGGACAGATGCGGCCCGGATAGGCCGGAAGGTCCGCCAGCGGCGTTGCGCGGCCTTCGCCGCCGATCCCGACCGTCAGTAGACGGTGCCGCCATGCCTCGCTGACGGCCACACGATCGCGGCCGGCGATGCACACGCCGGAAGGATAGCCGAGACCATCCTGGATCACCGAAGCGTCGCGGGCACCGATATTGATCTTCAGCACGCTGCCGCCGCGGCCGAGCTCCAGCAGGTCCCGCGCCCATTCGCCAACGGGATGTGCGCCCGAACCGTTGCAGACCACGAGCGTGTCTTCATCGGCAAACACGCCGGCGGTCGGGCAATTGAGGCGTTGATTGCCGAGGGCGGCCGGCAGCCGCTGACCATCATGCGATCCGCCCACGATCGCGATGCCCTGCCCATCCAGGCCGACTGCGATCGCGCCGCCGGCGGAGGCCGCCAGGAACGTGATGTCCGCCTCATAGGTCGCGCGCGTCGCGACCGAACCGTCGCTCGCGATCTCGACCAGGCTTCTTCCCGACGAGGCCAGGACGAGGTTGCCGGCGATCAACAGATTATCGGCGTCCTTCAGCGTCGCGATGCTGGAGACCTGTTCAAGAAGATTGTTCGGCTTCAGCGCGCCGTCCATGACCGGCACGGTGATCGAATGCTCGCCGCGGCCGCCCATGAACCGGTCGACGATGCCACCGACGAAACGCAAGAGGCTCATGCGCGCGCTCCCCAATAGGCGGCCTGCGACGTCCATTCGGGATCGGCATCGGGCAATTTCAGCCGGCCGATCCTGTCGTTGTAGAGGCCGCCGAGATAGAGATGGCCCTTGTGCTCGCGCATCGACGTCACCATGGGATGGTTCTTGCCGCCAAGGTCCCAGTAGGATTCGACGATCTCGCCATCGGGCCTGAACTTCAGGACGCAGCCGGTGTTGATGTTGGGGAACAGCCACTCGTCCCTGGCGACCCGCTTGGCCATGCGTTTGCGCAGCGACGGCATCCGCATCGCGAGATCCAGAGCGGGCGACCTCATGCCGACCAGGGCCAGCCAGAAATTGCCGTCCGAGGCGCGATTGATATTGTCCGGATATCCGGGAAGGTTCGCG
Organism: Mesorhizobium sp. WSM4906; assembly: GCF_029674625.1. Lineage (NCBI taxonomy): Bacteria > Pseudomonadati > Pseudomonadota > Alphaproteobacteria > Hyphomicrobiales > Phyllobacteriaceae > Mesorhizobium > Mesorhizobium sp. WSM4906. Next base: position 2,953,829 of record NZ_CP121355.1, on the reverse strand, counting down.
ATCGTGACCTCGCGCTTGCCCTTATTCGGCCCCGCGAACCAGTACCGGTTTATGCGGCATCCCCAGGTCTCGGCGAAGAAGAAGGATTCTCCGTCGCCGGCCATGCAGACCCCGTTCGGGAACTGCAGGTCGCGCAGGATCGTCGCCGTCGACCGGTCCCGCGGGTCGTAGCAGATTAGGCGTCCGTTGCCGCGGCTCTCCAGCGCATCGGTAGGCCAGTCATGCATGTCGTAGCGGATGGTCGCTTCCGAGAAGAAGATGCGGCCGTCCGGCGCGATGTCGAGGTCGTCGGCGAGCTTGAGGCGGGAATCGTCGATGACCGACAGGAAGGTGCGCTTGGTCTCGTCGGTGAGCTTGGTCACCTTGCGGTCGGGCGAGACCTGGTAGAGGCCCATGCCGCCGATGCAGACATTGAGGTTGTCGTCGGCGTCGAACGCCATCCCCAGCGGGTGGCCGCCGATATGCACGAAAATCTCCCACTGCGCATAATCGGGCGCCAGGAAGCGCACGATGTCGCCATGGCGATTGGGGCAGTAGAGATTGTCCTGGCCGTCGAAGATGACGTCCTCCGGCCCCTCGATCTCTCCCTTGCCGATCAGCGTGACGTCCTTCAGCCGGTCGTTGAGCGCGTAGGGGCTCGCCGATCCGGCGTCGGTGTCGGGAAGCTCGGGCAGGCGGAAATAACTCGGCGAGAAATAGACCTTGTTGAGCAGCTTGTGCCTGTTCTTCAGCCAGCGAACGTCGATGGCCACGACGCAGAGCAGCACGATGCCGAGGATCATCGAACTGATGCCGCCGGTGATGCCGATGCGGACCATGCTGTCGGTGAGGATGAGCACGACCACCGCGCCCAGCACGGACTTCACGACCGAGCCGCGGCCGCCGCCCAAACTGTTGCCCCCGAGGACGGCCGCTGTCAGCGCGGCGATCTCGAGGCCGACGCCGGTGTCCGATCCGGCGCTGCCGAGACGCGCGGCGAAAAACACACCGGCCAGCGACACCAGCACGCTCGACCAGACATAGGTCGAGAAGATGACGAACTTGACCTTCAGGCCGGCATTGTAGGCCGAGCGGCGGCTGCCGCCGACAGCGGTGATGTGCCAGCCCGTCCTGGCGCGGGTGAGCACCACATGCCACAGCACGATGACGACCAGGGCTACGAGAAAGGAGAACGGGATCCCGAAGACGCTGCCCTCCCCGATGAAGGCCCAGAGGTCGGAATCCGGGAACACCGCCGAGACGTCCACCGCATAGTGGAGCAGGATGATGTCGACGACTGATCGGATGATGATCAGCGTCACAAGCGTCGTCAGGAACGCCCGGATGCGCAGATAGCCGATCAGGAAGCCGTTGACCGCGCCGCAGACGGCTCCGACCGCCAGCGTGGCAAGCACTGTCGCCCAAACCGGCCAGCCGAGCAGCGAGATGCAGATCAGGGCCGTGATGTTGGCAAGCGCAAAGACGCTGCCGACCGAAAGGTCGAGCCCGCCCGCGAGCAGCACGATGCCCGTCGCCACGACCACCAGCGCGAACTCCGAGAGCTGGCGCGACGTCTCGGTCACGCTGTCGAGCGTGAAGAAATGCGGATTTTCCAGAAGGAAGAAACCGACCGTGAGGATCGTGGCAAAAACCGGAACGGCATTGTCGCTCCAGCGCTTCGACAGCACTTCGCCAAGCACCTTTTCAGGAAAATAACGAAAATAGAGGCGCTCGATCGCTTCCATCACAACGTCCCAATCAAATCCGGCCTCGGCCGGGGCCGCCGCCTTGTCGCGCAGCGGCCCAGCCTGTTCCCTACTTCTTCAACTGATCGAGGTCCCAGCAGCTGTTCGCTGACATGGTGTCCTTGGTGATGAACTTGTTGGGGGTATAGAGCGCGAATTTGAGCGAGCCTGCCGGCTCCTTCGACTGCAGCAAGACCTTGATGGTGTTGTTCAGGTCTCGGCCCTGCCCCTCGACGTCATAGGAGATGACCTCGTTGAACGTGCCGTTCTGCACGCCCTGGCACGCGGTCTTGTTTCCGCCGCCCGAGGTGATCAGGTAGATGTCCTTGCCCGACTCCTGAATGGCCGCGCCGGTCCCCGCATCCATGACGTCCCAGAAGCCAATGATGCCGCAAAGATCCGGGTTCTGCTGGATCACCGTCTGGGCGATGCCATGCGCCTTGGACTGATCCCAGTCACCCGTCTGGCTGGAGACTATCTTGATATCGTCATGGCCCTTGAGCGTTTCGGTGATGGCGTTGAGCTGATAGACGCTGGCCGCCGCCGTTGCCGGACCTTGGATGATGGCGATCTTGCCGCTCTTGCCGGTGGCCTTGCCGCATTTCTCGATCATGCGGTTGGCGGCGTACTGGCCAATCCCGTACCAGTCGGCACCGACGAAGGCATCGGTCTGATAGCTCGACTTCATGTTGACCTGGACGACCTTGATGCCCGAATCCTCGGCCTTCTTCAGGGTGCGGGCGTAGGACGCCACATCGAAATTCTGCACGACGATGATGTCCGGCTTCTCGGTGATCGCCTGGGTCAGCGCGCGCGTGCCGGTGTCGGTGCTCCAGTTGGCGTCGCGGATGTCGATCGTGTAGCCGAGCCGCTTGGCTTCCTTTTCCATAATCGCGGCCCAGCCTTCCGGCAGGTCGAAGCTCATCGACATCGGCACGAAGACCACTTTCTTGCCGGCAAGCGAATCGAGCGTCGGCTGCCTGAGCGCATCGGCCATGCCCTCCTGCGCCGTCGCGCAGCTCGTGAAAATGATGGCCGCCGTGAGCGCGGCCGCCGCGTATTTCAGGATCATCATCTCGGTTCCTCCCATTCGATGACTGTCGGTTTCAGATGTCCCCTTGCTGCGATGTCTGTTCATCTCGGGGGTTGAGAAGGGCGTCGATCACCAGCGCGAAGAGCAGCACCGTGCTCTTGAGCAGGTTCTGGACCGTGTAGGAGATGTTGAGGATGGTCATGCCGTTCAGCAGCAGGCCGATCAGCACCGTGCCGACCAGGATGTTGCGGACGCCGCCGCGTCCGCCGGTGAGGCCGATGCCGCCCAATATGACGACCAGAAGCACGTCGTATATCAGGGTGGAGTTGACCATGCGCATGTTCATGCTGGCCACGGAAGCCGCCGTCGCGCAGCCGGCCAGGAAGGCCATGGTGCTCGAGATTACATATTGCAGGATGATGATCGGCCGGACCGGTATGCCGGTGATCCGCGCCGTGGAGATGTTGTCTCCGATGCCGTAGATGAAGCGCCCGAGACCGGTCTTCCTGAGGAAGAGATAGAGTGCTGCCGAGCAGATCGCGAACAGCCAGATCGGCATCGGGATGCCAAGCACGGCGCCGCGTCCGAGAAACAGGAACCAGTGCAGATTGTCGGGAATGTTGTTTACGTCGAGCGACGCTATCACCCCTCGCCCGAGGCCATAGACGATCGCCGATACCGCGAGCGTCGCAAAGATGGCCGGGATTTCGACATAGGCGATCAGGAAACCCATCACCACCGCGACGGCGACCGCGAAGGCCAGCCCGAGGGCCAGGGCGGTAGAGAACGCATAGCCCTGGTTGGCAAGTACGATCGACAAAGTGAGCGAGACCGCCATCACCGCGACCAGGGAAAGGTCGACGCCGCGGCCGATGACCACCACCGCCATACCGAGGCTGAGCATGCCCAGCATGGCGACGTTCCGGATCAGGTTGAGGATGTTCTCCGGGCTGAGGAATCCATTGAGGGCGACCGAGAAATAGACAAAGAGGAGCACCGCGACGACGAACACGATCAGTTCCTGGGTGAGGCCGATCCGGTGCCTTGTCTTCGTCGCCGCGCTCGGCGTCATTTTTTCGGATGCTGTTGCCACGGTCACTTGCCCTTGTTGGCGAAAGCGTCGAGTCCGCGCTTGGCGTCGTCGCTCGTGAAGGTGCGCTGGCCGAGTCGCGCTTCCTGCTGGAAGGCATCGCCAAGCGGCAGGTGTTGCAATGTCAGGACCGCTTCCTTGATCGTCTGGATGGCTGTCGGGCTGAAGGATGCGATGCGCTCGGCGATATCGCGCGCCACGCGCTCGACCTCGCTGCTCGCCACGGCCTGGTTGGCGACGCCCCAGGCGAGCATCTCGGCCGCCGTGAACCGCCTTCCGGTCAACAGAATCTCCATCGCGTGCGCGTAGCCGATCTGGCGAACGAGGCGCACAAGCGTGCCGCCGGCGGGAACGAAGCCGTGAGCCGGCTCCGGCAGTTGGAAGACGGCGTCCTCGGCCACGATCCTGATATCGGTGGCCAGCATCAGTTCGAAACCGCCGCCGATACACAGGCCGCGGATGGCGCCCACCACCGGCTTGTAAAAACCGGAGGTCTTGATATGCGCCGGGTCCCAGGCGGAAATATCGAAGCTGTCGGAGGCCAGCGCCGGAATGGACTCTTTCAGGTCGGCCCCGACGCAGAAGGCCCGGTCTCCGGCTCCGGCGAGCACCGCCACCCGGATCCGGTCGTCGTCCCGCACCTCGTCGAAGGCGCGGCCGAGATCCTCATACATGGCCAGGCTCAGGGCATTGAGCTTTTCCGGACGGTTGATCCGGATCGTGGCCACAGGCCCGTCGACGTTGAAATCGATCGCCATCGCTAGACCGTCCCTCGCGATTTCATGGCGTCCAGCTCTTGCGGCGAAAGCCCGACCAGCCGGGCGAGAACGAGATCGTTGTGCTCGCCGGGCGCCGGCGCCTTCTGCGGCGCCGCCTCGGCCATTTCGGAGAGCTTGATGGGCAGGCCGAACATGCCGAGAAGCTGCCGCCCGATCGGCACCTGAACGATCATGTTGCGGGCGGCTATGTGCGGGTCCTCGACCACTTCCGCGATGGTCTTGATGGCGCTCAGCGGCACCTTGTCGCCGGCGAGTTCCTCAAGCTCGGCCTTGGTGTAGCGGCTGAACCAGCGATCGAGCAGCGGCTTGACCCTGGTCTCGGCAACGATCGGATCGAAGCGCTTCTCCATCGTGTCGATTTCGGGGTCCGTCGCCTTGTCGGGCTCGCCGAAGAGGCCGCAGGTGATGGCCCAGAACTTGTCGGTGTAACCACCGAAGAACACATAGCCGTCCTTGCAGGGAAATTGCCCATAGGGGCGCACGAAGGGATGGTCGTTGCCCAGCGGCGAAGCGATCTCCTTGCTTGCCGTGTAGCGGACGACGGCATTCTCGGTCAGCGTCAGGACGGAGTCCTGCTGCGAGACGTCGACCACCTGGCCGACGCCGGTCTTGTCGACCTGGCGCAGCGCGGCCAGCGTGCCGATCGCGGCATAGAGCGCCGCCGCGAGGTCGCCGATGATGGTGCCGACCCGCACCGGCGGCCTGTCCGGATAGCCGTTCATTGACCAAAGTCCGCCGGCCGCCTGGCCGGTGTTGTCGTAAGCGGGTTTGGAGGAGTTGGGACCGGTACGGCCGAAGCCGCTGATGGCGGTATAGATCAGCCGCGGATTCTCGGCCTTGAGCACCTCATAGCCGAGGCCGAGCTTGTCCATGGTGCCCGGCCGGAAGTTTTCGACCAAGACATCGGCCTTTCTGACCAGCCGCTTGAGCAGGGCCTTGCCTTCGGGCGACTTGAGATTGACGGTGAGGCCGAGCTTGTTCCGGTTGAACTGGGTGAAGAAGGCGCTGAGCTCGGAGCCTTCCTCGCCGACGAAGGGCGGAAAGGTACGCGCATAGTCCGGGTCTTCCGGATTCTCGATCTTGATCACCGACGCGCCGAGGTCGGCGAGCAGCATCGAGCAGAACGGTCCGGCGACCACACGCGTAATGTCGAGGACGACGACGCCGGCGAGCGGGCCGCTCCGCACCGGAAAATCGCTGTTGGGATCCACTTCAGTCACGTCTTGGTTTCCAATGGCCTGATTGAGATCGGGCAGCACAACGGCGCCGGTCATCGAATGCTAGTCGAGACGACGGGTTCACCGCCATCAAGACGAACGTTCATACCTTCTCCGCCCGTATTTCCTCGAGCAATTCCCTGGCGCGATCGACACGCACGTCGTGGTTGGCGGAGAGCGAGGACGCGACCCTGTCGATCTCGTCCCCGGTCGCCCCGGCGACGATGGCGATGTTGCGGGCGTGCAGCGCCATGTGCCCGCGCTGGATGCCTTCGGTCGCCAGGGCGCGGAGCGCGCCCATGTTCTGGGCAAGACCGACCGCCACGGCCACCTCGGCCAGGGTCTGCGCGCTTTCAACGCCAAGGATTTTCAGGCAGGCGCGCGCGGCCGGGTGCGTCTTGGTCGCGCCACCGACGAGTCCCAGCGCCATCGGCATCTCCAGCGTGCCGACAAGATGCCCTTCGGCGTCGAGCTCCCAGGTCGACAGGGACGTGTAGCGCCCGGAACGGGAAGCCCACACATGCGCGCCGGCCTCGATGGCCCTCCAGTCGTTGCCCGTGGCCACGACAAGCGGATCGATGCCGTTCATGATCCCCTTGTTGTGCGTGGCGGCGCGATAAGGATCGACGATCGCAAGCGCGCAGGCCTCGACGATGCCGCGGGCGATCCGATCGCCCTTGTATTCCGCGGTCTCGAGCGTTTCGGGTGCGATCCTCACCATGGCGCGCGCAATGCGCAGGTCGGCGAAGTTGGACAGGATCCGCAGCCGCACGACCCCGCCGCTGATGGCTTCGATCATCGGCGCCACCGCTTCGGCCATCGTGTTGACGGTGTTGGCGCCCATGGCGTCGCGCACGTCGACGATAAGATGGACCACGACCATCGGTCCGGCCGCGGTCTGATCGAACACATGGACCTCGACGTCGCGGCAGCCGCCGCCCAGCGAGACGAGCACCTTGTCCTTGACGTTGGCCGCCGCGATGATCGCTTCCCTCTCCTTCAGGATGCGCGCCCGCGCGCCATGCGGGTCGCGCAATTCCAGAACCTGCACCTGGGCCCGCATGATGGGGCCGGAACTGGAGGCGAAGAAGCCGCCGCTCTTTCTCGCAAGGCGCGCCATGAAGGAAGCTGCCGCCACCACGGAAGGCTCCTCGACGGCCATGGGGACGAGATAGTCTCGACCGTTCACGATGAAGTTCGTGGCAACCCCGATCGGCAGCTGGAAGGTGCCGATCACGTTCTCGATCATCCCGTCGGCGAGCGTCAGCGGCAGGCCACCCGGTCCGAAGGTCGCGCGCTCCGCCTCGGTCAGGGCCACGGCATCGGCGAGCCGGGCCAGACGCTCCGTCGGGGCAAGATTGCGCAGATTTTCAAGCCGCGAGTTGACGGAGGGGCGCGCTGCGCCCTTCTGGGGATCTGTCACAAGCGCCTCCCACGCAATGTGTCATTTTCTTCTTGCAGCAGGATGGATCATTGCTACCATCTACTAAAGGTACAGATATGAGAAATTGTCTCAATCTGTACCCTCAAAGAAGGGCTTGCAGATGGCTGCTTCAGGCGGCAGGCAGGGCGTCACCCTGGCGGAGAATGTGGCGGCGCGGCTGATCGAACAGATCGTGTCGGGCGACCGCGTTCCCGGCAGCAAGCTGCTCTCGATCCGCAACGCGACGCGTGAATACGCCGTCTCGAAGAACACTATCGTCGAGGCGTACGAACGGCTGGCGGCCGCGGGATACATCGTCTCCAAGCCCCGATCCGGGTTCGTGGTCGCCAAGTCCGCGCAGCCGGCGGCCGGCCGGCCCAAGCACCTGTCCGAAGCGGTCGATATCGTGTCGCTGCTCAACGCGCAGTTGGAGGAGAGCTTTGAGATCAGGGTTGGCGACGGCCGCCCGCCCGCCTCGTGGACCGAAGAGTCAGAAATCCGGCGACATCTGGGGCTTCTGGGCAAAGGGCCGTCATCGAGCACGGACGGCTATGGCTCGGCATGGGGCTTCCCGCCGCTGCGGCAGCAGATCGCCAGAAGGTTGGAAAAACAGCATATCCACGCTTCCGAGAAGAACATCATCCTCACCTTCGGCGCCAACCATGCGCTCGACCTGGTGATCCGGGCCTTCCTGACGCCAGGCGACGTCGTGCTGGTCGACGAGCCCGGCTATTATCCGCTGTTCGCAAAGCTCAAGCTCGCCCAGGTCCGCGTCGTCGGCATCAGGCGGCTCCCCGATGGACCAGATGCCGAAGACTTTGCGAGCAAGGCCGCCACGCAGCGGCCGAAACTGTTCATCACGCAGTCGATCGGACACAACCCGACCGGCGGCAGCATCAGCCTGTCGGTCGCACACTCGATACTTACCATATCGGCCAGGCATAATATTACGATCGTCGAGGACGATCCGTTCGCCGATCTGTCGCCGACGCCACCCAACAGGCTCGCCACGCTGGATCAGCTCAACCAGGTGATCTCGATCGGCACGTTTTCGAAAACACTGTCGGCCAGCCTGCGTTCGGGCCACATTGCCGGCCATCCCGACAAGATCGCGGCGCTTGCCGAGCTCAAAATGCTGACGACCGTCAACAGTTCAGGCCATGTCGAGCGGCTGCTGCACCGGGTGACATCGGAAGGGCATTACGATCGGCATCTGAAGCGCCTCGGCCAGCGGATCGAGGCCGCCGCCAATCGGGTCCATGGCGCCCTCGCCCGATCCGGGCATTCGATCTTCGCGGGGAATGGCGGAGGCTATTACCTCTATCTGATGCTGCCTCCGGGTATCAGCGATATCGAGCTGGCAAGGCTGGGGGCTCAGGAAGGCATCTTCATCGCCCCGGGCAGCGTCTTTTGCCTGGACAAGCAGAACCCGATGGCGGCCGGCATCAGGATCAATGTCGCTCGCGCCGACGAGGATCGGTTCTTCGATTTCCTGCTCAGGAAGCTTTCTTAACTCTCAAAGCCCTGCATACTGATCGATATATCGGGCGATGACTTCAAGGCCGTTATCCTCAACTAGGACGCTGGCTGCAAAGGTCTTTGCCGGATGCCGACATGCAATGTTTCCCACGCCCCCTCGCCCGGTCTCGGTGCACGGAGATGACGGCCTCGGTGATGTCGGCGTCCTAGAGTCGTCGCGCAAGGAGCACGCTCAACACGCCGTCGACTTCATCGTCGAGACGGTCTTGAGGCACCCCGGCGAGGTCACATTGTGCGCGATCGGACCACTGACGAACGTTGCTCTGGCCTTGGTCAAGGAGCCGACGATCGCCGCGAAGTTCAAGCAGATCGTGTTCATGGGCGGTGCGGCTTTCTGCCCTGGGAACACCACGCCCGCGGCCGAGTTCAACATCTGGTTCGATCCGCACGCCGGGCAGATCGTTCTCAACTCGGGCGCGCCTCTGGTGATGTTCGGCCTCGACGTCACCAACAAGGTCATTGTCACGTCCGATCGGGTCGCCGTTCTTCAGAACGGAGGATCCGCCATTGCGCGCCAGGCGGCTTCGATGATGGTCAACTACGGTGGCAAGGACCCGGCGCTCCACGACCCATGCGTCACTGCCTTTCTCCTTGACCCCTCAATCTTCGATGGAGTTCGCGCCAAGGTCGACATCGATTGCGTGTCCCCGCTCAATCGCGGCCGCACGGTCGCCGCGGTTTCAGAGCGGCACCGGGAGAACGCTCCCGCGAACTGCTTGGTGGTCACAGGCGCAGACGACGTGAAGTTATTCAATCTCCTGAACCAACGGCTCCTCTCGCTCTAAGTCACGAAGGGCTGATACCCGTAGGCTGTGTAATAAACTGACGGAAATTCGAGCTCGCGCCACTCAAGCCGTGATCACTCTGGACGCAACACCCCGATCAGCAGTGCTATCCAGGAAGATCTGCTAGCGAATGCGATTACCCTCGGCATCGAAAATACGCGCACGGCTGGGCTGGAAGCGCAGCGTGATCGTCTCGCCGAAGCCCGGCTGGTCCTCGCGCCGTTCGGCAACGACGCTCTGGCCGCTCGCCAGGGCGCCGTGCACGTACGAGGTCGAACCCAGGCGCTCGGTGACGTCCACGGCAAGCGAGAGCGCGACGCCGTCCTTCTCGTCGAGATGCTCCGGCCTTATGCCCAGCGTCACCGTCTGGCCGTTCTCCAGCCTCGTCTTGAGATGCGAGATGTCCACCCTCGCCTCGCCTGCTGTCAGCGCCTTGCCATCGTCCACGACGGTCGCCTTGAGGAAGTTCATGCGCGGCGTGCCGATGAAGCCGGCGACGAAAGCGTTGTCCGGGTCGTCGTACAGCGACAGTGGCGTGCCGGTCTGTTCGATCTTGCCTGCCTTCAGTACGACGATCTTGTCGGCTAGCGTCAACGCCTCGGTCTGGTCATGCGTGACGTAGACCATGGTGCGGCGGATCGACTGGTGCAGGCGCTTGATCTCGGCGCGAAGCTCGGTGCGCAAGGCGGCGTCGAGGTTTGAGAGCGGCTCGTCGAACAGGAACAGGCGCGGATCGCGCACCAGGGCTCGGCCGATGGCGACGCGCTGGCGCTGGCCACCGGAAAGCTCACGCGGCAGCCGGGCCAGCAGTGGCTCGATCTGCAGCAGGCGCGCCACGCCGGTGACCTTCTCGTCGTATGTCTTACGGTCGAGCCCGCGCATCTTCAGCGGAAAGGCGATGTTCTGCGCCACCGTCATGGTTGGGTAGAGGGCATAGGACTGAAAGACCATCGCGACATCGCGTTCCCGCGCGGGCAGGTTGGTGACGTTGCGGTCGCCGATGACGATGCTGCCGGAGTCGATTGGATTAAGCCCGGCCACGGCATGGAGCAGCGTCGACTTCCCGCACCCGGACGGGCCGAGCAGCACGACGAAGGAGCCCTCCTCGACCTCGACCGAAACGTCGTCCAGCACAGGGACCGCGCCGTAGGATTTCGAGACCGACCGTATCGAGAGTTTCGCCATCGGTTGTTCAGCCCTTCACGCTGCCAAGCGTCATGCCGCGCACCACCTGTCCCTGCACCAATACGCCGAGCACGATCATCGGCAGCATGATGAGGGTGGCGGCGGCGGTCAGCGCGCCCCACTGGATGCCCTGGAATGTCAGGAACGAGGTGATCGAGACCGGCAGCGTCTGAGTGTCTCGGCCGGTGAGCACAAGCGCCACGAAGAACTCGTTCCAGGTGAACAGCACGCACAGGATGAGCGTGGCTATGATGCCGCCGCGAGCGGCCGGCAAATAGACGTGCCAGAAGATCGAAAACTCGCGCGCCCCGTCGACACGCGCGGCATCGCGCAACTCCTTCGGGATGTCATCGAAGAAGGTGATGAGCAGCGAGATGGCGAAGGGTACGTTGACGAAGGCATAGGCGGCGATCAGCAGCCAGTGCTTATTCAGCGCGCCGATGCGGGTCGCCAGGTAATACATGGGGATGACGAAGAGCAGCGCCGGCGCGATGCGCAGGCTGAGGATGAATTTCTCCCGAGCGCGGCGCAGCTCCGCCGGCTGCTGGGCCAGACCATAAGCGGCGGCCGAGCCGACGGTGACGGCGAGCGCGCTGGAGAGGATCGAGACGATGAAGGAATTGGCGAAGGCGCTAAGGAAGCCGCGATTGGCGAACACCGTCCGATAGTTGTCGAGCGTCGGGCTGAACAGCCAGACGGGCGGAATGGCGAAGGCGTCGCGCGTCGTCTTGAAGGAGGTGACGACGACCCAATAGAGCGGGAACAGCACCGCAAGCAGAAGCAGGGCCAGACCGACATAGAACAGCGCGCGCCTGGCCATCAGCGGTCCCCCGTCTTCGGGAAGAGCACGCTGTACATGGTGAGCAGCGCGACATTGGTGAACACGGTCAGGATGATCGCGATAGCCAAGGCGTAGGAGATGTCGAAATTGGTGAAGGCGACGATATAGCCGTAATAGTTCAGCGTCTCGGTCGACAACGCCGGCCCGCCGCGCGTCATGATGTAGAAGAGGTCGAAGGCCTTGATGCTGTCGATCGCCCTGATCAGCGCGACGATGGCAAGCGCCCGGCGCAGCATGGGAAGGAGCACGTACCAGGTGACCTGCCATTCGCGTGCGCCGTCGACGCGGGCGGCGTTGAGCGGATCGGTGGGTGCCGATTCAAGCGCGGCCATCACAAGCAGGATGACGAAGGGCGTCCACTGCCAGATGTCGGCGACCAGTACCGAAAACAGCGCGATCCGCGGGCTGCCAAGCCAGTCGACCTGGGCGATGCCCACCAGCGACAAAAGATAGTTCGCCATGCCGGTGGCCGGGTCGAAGAGGAAGCGCCAGGTGAGGCCGACGACCACAGGCGTCATGATGATCGGCACCAGAAGCAACGTCCGCACCAGCCGCTTCATGGCGAAGTCGCGGTCGAGGAAGAGCACGACGGCAAGGCCGAGCGCGATCTCGATCGCGGTCGCCAGCACGGTGAAGAGCACCGTGCGCCAGAGCGCGGCCATGGCGCGCGGATCGCCGAGGAAGCGGATATAGTTGTCGAGCCCAACGAACTTCTCGCGCCCTGCCCGCATCAGCGAGAGGTCGTGCAGGGAAATCCAGATGACAAACAGCGTCAGCGCCACCGACGCTACCGTCAGGCAGACGATGATCGGCTGGAAGAAATGCCTTGTAGGATCGGACGCTGCGGCCACGGGTCTCATCATCAATCCATGAATGCAGGGAAATTCACCCTGCCGCGCACAGGGAGCGCACGCGGCAGGGCACGCCTCTCGACCTAGCGGGCGAGCGCGGCGTTGTTGGCTTCGTCAGCTTCCTTCAGGGCGTCGGCCGCGCTTGCGGTTCCGGCGAGCGCCTTAGAGACGGCGATGCCAGTGTTGTTGATGATCTCGTTCGCCTGCTCGACCGTCGGCAGATATTGCGGGTTGCCGGCGTTGATGGCCGCGATCATGCCTTCCTTGAAGGCGCCGTAGCGTTTGCCGAAACTATCGCTGTTGAGCGCCGAGAGCGAGGTCACGCCGGAGTTGGGATCGGTCTCGATCGATTTCAGCTGCTGCTCCTTGGCGGTTGCCCAGGCGGCGAAGAGGGCCGCCGCTTCCTGGTTCTTCGACTCGGCCGAGACATACATGGAATGCACGGCGAGCGAGGACGAGCCGCCCTTGGGCGAAGCCGACTTCATCGGCACCGGCACATAACCGACCTTGCCGACCACCGTCGAGACGGCCGGATCTTCGTTGTAGGCGCCGTTGACGGTCGCATCGAGCGTGATTGCCGCCTTGCCCTGCTGGAAGAGCAGCCGGTTCTCTTCCCAGCCGAAATTGGCGACGCCGACCGGACCGTAGTCCTTCAGCACCTTGGTGAAGGCGTCGAGCGCGGCGATGCCTTCAGGTGTCGCCAGCGCCGACTTGCCGCTGGCGTCGAAGAAGGAGCCGCCGAAGCCCCACAGATAGGCCGCCCAGACATAGACGCTCTGGATGCCCTGCTGGCCGCGCATGGTGATGCCGGCGATCTGCTTGTTGGTCTTTGCCGAGATGGTTTTCGCCGCGTTCTCGATGTCCTCGAAGGACTTCGGCGCCGCCAGCCCGTACTGTTCGAACAGGTCCTTGCGGTACATGACGAAGGTGCTCTCGCCATAGACTGGCAGGCCGTAGACCTTGCCGTCGAGGACGTTGGTGTTGAAATAGCCAGGCACGAAATCGGCCTTGTCGAAATTCTCCTTGTGCTTGGCCAGGAAATCGTCGAGCGGCACGATGTAGCCCGACTTCACGAAGCCCGGCAGGTAGATGATGTTGTTCTGGACGACATCGTAGCGGCCGGACTTGGACGAGAACTCGAGCAGCTCCTTCGCGGTGATGTCGGCCTCGGGCACGACCTCGATCGCCACGTCGATGCCGGTCTTCTCCTTGAATTCGGGCACCATCTTCTGGATGGCGTCGGTGGTCGGATGGCCCTCGAGCAGCACCGATATCTGCACGCCGTTGAACGGCTTGTCTTCGGCCGAGGCCGGCGCGGCCAGCGACAGCGCGGCGGCGGCCGCGCCAAGCATCAGTAGATTGCGTCTGTTCAGCATGTTTTCGTCTCCCATTCTTGGGCCATCTGGCCTCGTTGCAACAGCACCGTCCGTTTGATTGAGCTCAACCGAGGCGCACGATTTCGCCGCTCTGTGCCGACTGCATCATGGCTAGGGTGAGTTCGAGCGAACGAAGGGCTTCCCGGCCGGTGGCGATCGGCATCGCCGCGCCGTCCAGCCAGTCGATGAGGCCGCCGAGCTGGCGCGCGAGGTCGCCGTCGATACGGCCGTTGAGCTGGGGCCAGTGCTGGGTATCGATCTCGCGCGACGTCTCGTTGCTGGCGAAATAGAGCCCGCTGTCGCCGCACTGGACCTCGAAGGATCCGTCGGTGCCGATAAGTTCCATGCGCGCGTCGATCATGTGGCGCGCGCCGGAGGGCAGCGACCAGGCGCTCTCGAAATTGACGACCGTGCCGCCGGAAAAGCGCACGATGGCCGCGATGCTGTCCTGCGTGCCGGAGCTACCCAGCAGCTTGTCGGTCTGCTGCGCATAGACCGACACCGGCTGCTGGCCCTTGAGCATCCACAGCACCATGTCGACGTCGTGGACGGTGACATGCAGCGCCAGCGGCAGCTTGCCGCCATAGCGCTTCGGGCCCTCGGTGCGGGCGCTGTTGCGGCGGGCATAGATGTGGATCGGCTCACCAATCTTGCCCGATGTCATCAGCTCCTTGGCGGCGGCGTAGCGCGGATCGAAGCGCAGCAGGTAGCCGACGCCGAGCTTTACGCCCGCCGCCTCGCAAGCCGCGATGATGGCCTGGGCGTCGTCGACCTTGGAGGAGATCGGCTTCTCGACGAAGACGTTGATGCCGGCTTCGGCCACTGCAACGGCCGGCGCCAGATGCAGATTGTCCGGCGTGCAGATCGAGACTAGATCGAGATCGCGTTCCGAGCCGAGCAACGCCTGATGGCTGTCATAGACCTTGCAGCCCGGCGCCTTGGCCGCCACGGCCTCGGCCAGCGCGCGGTTGGGATCGACGATGGCCGCGAGCTCGGAGCCCACCATGTTGGCGAAGATGCCGGCATGCATGGAGCCCATGAAGCCTGCACCAATGACGGCGACGCGACGGCGCTTGATCATGTCGGGTTCCTTCTCAGTTGCGGACGGGCACTCGAAGCGGCGACCTCGTCGGCGAAGCGGCGGGTGATGGCGTCGGGCCGGGTGATGGCGCCGCCGACGACGATGAAGCGGGCGCCGAGCTCGAAGCAATGGACGGCCTCGTGCGGCGACCATATGCGCCCCTCGGCAACGAAAGGCAGGCCGGCACGGGCGAGTTCCTCCATCAGGGCGAAGGCGGGGCCGCGCTGGTCGCTGGAATAGTTTGTGTAGCCGGCCATGGTGGTGCTGATGAGGTCAGCGCCGGCATCGAGCGCGCGCCGGCCTTCATCGAGCGTGGCGACGTCGCCCATGGAGAGCCGCCCCCTCGCCGCGATGCTGGCGAACATCGCCTTCAGCTCGGCTGGGCGCGGCCGGGCGGTGGCGTCGATCGCGACGATATCGGCGCCGGCCTCGACGACGGCGGCGACGTCGTCGAGCGTCGGTGTGATGTAGACCTCGGTGTCGTCGCGCCTGGACTTGATCAGGCCGATGAGCGGCACGTCGACCGCCGCGCGGACGGCGGCGACGTTGGCCACCCCCTCGATGCGGACGCCGGTGGCGCCACCCAACACGACGGAGCGCGCCATCGCGGCGATGTGGCCGGGAGCGTCGAGCGGCAGGCCGGATTCGGCCTGGCACGACACGACCAGCGTCCCATCGAGTATGGCGAGCAAATCGCCCTGCTTGGCCTGCACCGGGGCATCTCCTGGAAGAGCATTACCCTGCTAACCAAGCGCGGATGAAAGTTTTTGTCAACAAATTATTTTTGATGAAAATTTCTGTCAGGCATTTTCGAACTCGCCAGCATCGCTGTGCCAAGCAGGCCGGCATCGGCGCCCGCACGCGCGGCGAGGATGGGACGCCGGTAGACGCGCGGCAGGTCGAGCGAGCGCGCGTGCAGTGCCTCGATGAAGCCGCCAGCGAGGCCGACTCCGCCGCCGACGGCAAAGCAGTCGACATCGACCGAGGCCGCCAGGTCAGCAAAGGCGTTGACCAGTGCTGCGACCGCGCCGGCGATGATTTCCGCGGCATTGCCGTTGCCTTGTTCCGCCGCCGCAAACAGCTCCGGCGCCGTTACCTTGCGGCCAAGGCGCGCGCTGCCCAGCCGCGCCAGCGCCGTACCCGAGGCGACCGTCTCCAGGCAGCCGCGCCGGCCGCAGCCGCACAGGATGCCGCCGGGCTCGGAGCGCGTGTGCCCGACATGGCCGGCGAGCCCGGTCGCGCCGCTTTCCAGCCGGCCATCTATCACCAGCCCGCAGCCGATGCCGGTGGAGACGGTGAAGAAGGCGAAGTTCCGATGACCCTTGCCGGCACCGATCGTGAATTCGGCCCAGGCGGCTGCCTGCGCGTCATTGACGACGAGCGGCGGCATGCCGAAAGCGCGCTCGATCGCCGAGGCAATCGGATAACCGTCCTCGATCGGCAGGGTTTCGGGGTTCAGCGCCGTCAACGCGCCGTCGCGCACGATGCCAGTGGTGGCGACGGCCACCGCGCCAAAACCGCTTTTCGGCGCAAGCCCAGCGATGGCCGCGATCAGGTCGTCACCCCTGCCGGTGCGTGGCGTCGGCGCCTGGCGGCGGTTGGCGATCCTGCCGCCACGCACTTCGGCTGTCGCGATCTTGGTGCCGCCGATATCGATGGCGAGCACCGGCAAATCAGAAGCTGCGGTCACTCACGACCTCCGCCGTGCGGCTGAGCTCGACCAGTCGCTTCGGATCCTGCCTGGTCATCTCGGCGACCAGCGCATCGACGATGAGCAGTTGGCTGATCTTCGACGGGAAGGCTCCGCCAGTGAGCGGCGTCTCCGGCCAGGAGGCAATCAAAGCCAGGTCGCAAACGGCGATCAGCGGGCTCTTCGAACGGTTGGAGATACCGATGACGAAAGCGCCCTTGGAGCGGGCGAGCTCGGCGACACGCACGGCGTCGATGGTCGAGCCGGAGCTCGAGATCACCACCTGCACCGTCCCCGGCTGCGCGGTTCCCGCCGCCATAACCGCCAGATGCGCATCGCCCAGCGCGCGGCTGAACTTGCCGATGCGGGTCATCTTGTAGGCGAGATACTGCGCCGTGACGGCGGAGGCGGCGATGCCGAAACACTCGACCACGGAAGCGTCGAGGAGTTTTCGCGACGCGACGGCGACGTCTTCGCGAACGATCAGCTGCTCGGTCTCACGCAGCGAGGTGATCGCGGTTTCGACCAGCCGCTGGATGTCGTCGGAAGGAGAGCCGTTATCGCGCGCCCGTTCGTCGGTCGCCAATTCCTTGGCCAGCGCCAGCTTGAAATCCTGGAAGCCGGAAAAGCCTTGGTCGCGGCAAAAGCGCATGACGCTCGCCTCAGACGATCCGGACGTTTCGGCAAGCTCGGTGATGCTCTGGCGAAGCGTGGCGTCGGGTTGCGCCAGCACCGTCTCGGCGACGCGCGCCAGCGCCGGCGTCATGTCGCCTGCCGCCGCTCTCAGCGAGGCTATCAGCGCGTGTGTCATGCAAGATCCCTCAAAAGATTCCTGGTGTGAGCATGATTCTGTCCAAAACCGGTTCCCACCTTTTCGGGATCATGTTCAGAAATGTTCCGCCACCCAGGGCGGCGATCCGGCAAAGAGCTGGTCACAGCGGCGTATGTCAGCCGAGTCGCCGGAAACGAGGCCATACTGCGCCAGTTTCGAGGCGCTGCGAAAGCCCGTGAAGAGCTGGGCGAAGGCGGTCGGTTGCAGTGACACCGCGCCGCCCAACGCGCCGGCCGCCTCGCCTACCTCCGCCTTGCCGGCGCGGATGTCGATCTCCAGCGGTGGCGCCTCGCCAATGCGCAACGCGAGCCGGGCCGCGTCGACATGGTAGCCGCGCTGGCGGAGCGCGGCTGCAGGGTCGAGCACGCGCAGCAGCCACTCCTCCTGATGCGCAAGCCGCCAGTCCTTGTCCGGCATGGCCGCCACCAGATCGTCCTGCGGAGCGCCGTGCCAGCGCACGGCCGGATAGACCGAGCGGAAGCGGGCGAGGAAGGAGAGCAGGCCAAGCGCCGCCTCGGGCGAAGCGGCAAACCAGTCCCGGACCTCAAGACGCTTCTCGTTGCCCATGTCGAGGATCAGATAGGCGGCCTCGCCCTCGGCCAAATAGGCGGCGAGCGCATCGGTCGGCGCGCGGCGCAACTCGTTCCAGTGCGCCGTGCCGCGCACGAGCAGCCCGGATTCGCGCAACGTCTTTTCGGCATAGGCGCCGGCCAGCCGCTGATCGTCGAGTTCGACGCGCTCGAAGCCAAGCCGGCTGGCGGAGGGCAACGCCGCGGTATCGGCCTCGTAGACGATCTCGTGGCCAGCGAGCTCGAAGCCCGCCTTGCGATAGACCGGCCGAGTCGAGGCAAACAGCGTGGCAATCGCGGCGCCGTTGCTCTTCGCCTCGTCGCAAAGAGCATCTACAAAAGGCACGGCTAGTCCCTGTCCACGCCGTTCCGGCGCGATCGCCACATGCACGATGTTGGCCGCCTGCACGGGCTTGCCGTGAAAGATATGCGCCGTCTGCAGCAGACCCGCGCACACTACCGGGCGGCCGTCCTCGCCGCGAATGAGTCGCAGCGTTTCGAGCCCGATGTTGGAGATGTATTCGTGCGAACGTGCCTTCCTGAAACCGAAGGCCCAGCTTAGTAGGCTGGCGATATCGACGACATCCTTGGTGGTCGCCTGGTCTGTTGTGAAGTTTTTTTTCATATCTTTCCCATCTATGACGCTTTTTATCATAGCAAGAAAACGATGGTACGCAACGGGGGCCGATCAGCCCTCACAGATTTGGGTTGGGAATGTTCGCAGGATGGGGCTGCGGGAAGGGATGAACTTCAGCCAAGTCTGCTAGCCCTGGACTCACAACGTCCGCTTTCAGGCTGTCGGGAACTTTGCCTAACATCCTATTTGAGGCGCAAAGCGCTCATCCCTGACTGCGTAACAAACTGGATAACAATCGATAAGAAAAAATCTATGTTTTCAATTATCTCTCCGCCAATCATTTGTTCCAGCAAGTTCCCAGCGCCGTTGACGGGTGAGCGGTCGCAGTCCACCTTCGCAGCGATCCGATTCAGCTTCCAAAATCGTCTCTGATCGACGCGCTCGTGAATCATGCAGGACCAAGCAGCAGCAACGAACAGAGGGCGAGCTTCACGCAACGTCCAGGACGCCAGCGTGGATCTGATCGCAGTGGTCGTGGCGGTCACCGATCAGGGGCCGAGTGTCCTGACCGTCGGGCCAGACAGTGGCCTGCCCTCCGGTCCCTTCGAGCTTGGCCATCGGTCCTTGCAGTCCGGCCTGCGAGCGTGGGTAGAACAGCAGACCGGCCACCAGCTCGGCTATATCGAGCAGCTCTACACTTTTGCTGACAGCGACCGGATCGGCGAGCGACGTCAGCAGCGCGTGATCTCGATCAGCTATCTCGCCCTGACGCGCGTCGAGCAAACTGTCGGCCCCGCCAAGCGCGCGTGGCGGCGTTGGTACGATTATTTCCCATGGGAGGATCACCGCGCTGGCATCCCGCCGATCATTACGGAGGTTCTGCAGCCGCGCCTGCTGGCTTGGGCGGACGGCGCCGGCCAAGACCAGATGAAGCGCGAGCGCCGGCAGCGCGCCGCAATCGCTTTTGGCTTCGACGGCCGCGACTGGAATGAAGAGCTGGTCCTGCAGCGCTATGAGCTACTCTACGAGGCGGCCCTGATCGAAGAAGCGGTGCGCGGGCCGCAGCCTGCCGCATCTCCGCCTATCCCTGGCGTATCGATGACAGCCGACCACCGTCGCATTCTGGCGACAGGGATCGCACGGTTGCGCTCAAAGATCAAATACCGGCCCGTCGTGTTCGAGCTGCTGCCGCCCTCATTCACCTTCCTGCAACTGCAACGCACCGTGGAAGCGCTCTCAGGAAGGCTCTTACACAAGCCGAACTTCCGGCGCCTCATCGAGCAGCAGGAACTAATCGAAGAGACGGGAGAGGCAACCGCCGACACGGTCGGACGACCAGCGAAACTCTTCCGCTTCCGCCGCGCCGTCCTGGACGAGCGGGTTGTCGCAGGGACGAAATTGCCTCTATCGCGGGCTTGACACCCTTATTCTCATTGTGAGTATATATCGTAATTATACTCATATTGAGAATAATTTGGAGGACCAGTGCCGGTTTCGCTTTCGACCACCGCCTCCCTCTACGATCGTGTGCGCCGGGTGATCCCGCCGATCGAATGGCCGGCCTTCACCGATGACATCGAAGCCATTCTCGCGTTGAAGCGAAAACGCAACGCGGTCATCCTGGCGCACAACTACCAGACGCCGGAGATCTTCCATTGCGTTGCCGATATCGTCGGCGACAGCCTAGCGCTTGCTCGCAAGGCAATGGCGGTCGACGCGGACATCATCGTGCTCGCCGGCGTGCATTTCATGGCCGAGACGGCCAAGCTCCTCAATCCCAGCAAGACCGTGCTCATTCCGGATCTCGGCGCCGGCTGCTCGCTAGCCGACTCTATCACCGCTTCCGACGTGCGCCTGATGCGGCAACGCTATCCCGGCGTGCCGGTCGTGACATACGTCAACACCTCCGCTGCCGTTAAGGCCGAGTCCGACATCTGCTGCACCTCGGGCAATGCCTTTGCGATAGTGGAATCCCTTGGCGCGCCACGGGTGATCATGCTGCCCGACGAATATCTAGCTAAAAACATCGCGGCGCAGACAAAGGTCGAGATCATCGCCTGGAAGGCGCATTGCGAAGTCCATGAGCGCTTCACGCCCGCCGATATACGCGAGCTGCGCGAAGCATATCCTGGCGTCAGGGTGCTCGCCCATCCCGAGTGCCCGCCGGAGGTCGTCGCGGAGGCGGATTTCGCCGGCTCGACGGCGGCGATGTCCGACTATGTCGGGCGCCACAGGCCGGCGCGCGTCGTGCTGATGACCGAATGCTCGATGAGCGACAACGTCGCCGTCAAACATCCTGACGTTGATTTCGTGCGCCCCTGCAATCTCTGCCCGCACATGAAGCGCATCACGCTCGCCAACATCCGCACGGCACTCGAGGAGAACCGCCACATCGTAACCATCGATCCGGACATCGCCGAGCGGGCGAGCCGGGCGGTGGAGCGGATGCTCGCCATATGACCATGCGCGACCTCTGCAGCCGCCCCGTCATCATCGGCGGCGGCATTGCTGGACTGATGACGGCGCTGCATCTCGCGCCGGAACCGGTCGTCCTCATCTCCAGGGCCTCACTGGGAGATGAAACCTCCAGCACGCTCGCCCAGGGCGGGATTGCAGCGAGCCTCGGCAGCGATGACTGCCCGGGCCTGCATCTTGCCGACACGCTTGGGGCCGGCGACGGGCTTTGCGACGAGTTCGCGGCGAGGCGCGTAGTCGAAGCGGCACCGGAAGCTATCAGGCGTCTCGAGCGGCTGGGCGTCGGGTTCGATCATGCGTCCGACGGCCGGCTTCTGCTCGGGCTCGAAGCCGCGCATTCGCGCCGGCGGATCGTGCACGCCGGCGGCGACGCCACCGGCCGTGAACTGGTCCGGGCGCTTGCCGCCGCCGTGCGACGGACGCCTTCGATCGCCGTCCTTGAAGGCGTCGACGTGCGACGCCTGTTTGTCGAGGACGGCGAAATCGCCGGCGGGCTTGCCGTCGGAAACGGCGACGCGATGACGCTCTCGACGAACCGCGTGGTGCTCGCGACCGGCGGCATTGGCGGGTTGTTCGATCACACGACCAACCCGCTCGGCTCGTTCGGGCAGGGCCTGGCGCTTGCCGCGCGTGCCGGCGCGGAGCTCGCCGATCTGGAATTCGTGCAGTTCCACCCGACGGCGCTCGATCGCTTCCGTCGCCCGATGCCGTTGGTGAGCGAAGCGGTGCGTGGAGAAGGCGCGATCCTGGTAGACGAGCGCGGCCGGCGCTTTCTCGCCGATACACCGGGCGGGGAACTCGCGCCGCGCGATGTCGTGGCACGGGGCCTGTGGCGCGAGCTTCGCGCCGGGTATAGCGTGTTCCTCGACGCGCGGCAGTGTCTCGGGCCGAGATTCGCCGCGCGCTTCCCGGCGATTGCACAGCTCTGCCGGGAGGCCGGCATTGATCCCGCCAAGGAGCCGATCCCGGTGCGTCCCGCGGCTCACTATCACATGGGCGGCGTGGCCGTGGATGCCGACGGCCGCAGTTCGGTTCGCGGGTTGTGGGCCTGTGGCGAGGTCGCACGGACTGGACTGCACGGGGCCAACCGGCTTGCCAGCAACTCACTCATTGAGGCCGTGACATCGGCCACATGGGTAGCGGCGAGCGTTGCCGCTGCGTCGCCTGGCGCTCACAAACGGCTGAAGCCGATGATCGTGCCGCCGCGGCCCGATGCTTCGCGCATCCGCCCAATCGCGTCGCGCGCTCTCGGCATCGAGCGCGACGGCCAGACGCTGCGCGAAGCGGCGGAGATACTAGCGCCAATTGCCTCCGGTCATGATGCCGCCTCAGATCCCGCGCTGGTCGCCCTGATGATCATGATCGCAGCCCTTCGCCGGGAAGAAAGCCGGGGTTCGCACTTCCGGACCGATTTCCCGCAGCGCGATGCACGGCCACGATCGCTGCGGTTGACGCTCGACCAGACGCTCGAAGCGGCAGCAATCCTTTCCGACACGGTGTCCGATCCTATAGCGCTGCTCGACAGGAGGGCTTCACCATGAATCTGACACCGCTGCCGCGTGTGATGGTCGAGCCCCTGGTGCGCGCCGCCCTGCTCGAGGATCTGGGCCGCGCTGGCGATCTAACCACCGACGCGATCGTTCCAGCGGATGCGACCGCGACGATGGCGCTCGCTGCACGACAGCCCGGCGTGATCGCCGGACTCGATGTCGCCGCTCTCGCCTTCGAACTGATCGACCCACGCGCCGAGGTCACCGTAGTCCACCCGGAGGGCGCTGCCATCTCGGCCGGAAATGTCTTGGCCACGGTGCGCGGACCTGCCCGCGCGCTCCTCATGGCCGAACGCACCGCGCTCAACTTCCTTTGCCATCTTAGCGGCATCGCCACGCGAACCGCGGCGATCGTCGAAGGGGTGCGCGGGCACAAGGCCAAAATCGTCTGTACGCGAAAGACGACGCCCGGCCTGCGCGCTCTGGAAAAATATGCCGTCCGCGCGGGCGGCGGGGTCAATCACCGCTTCGGTCTCGACGACGCCATGCTTATCAAGGACAACCATATTGCAATCGCTGGCGATATCCGCACGGCCATCGAGCGGGCGCGGACAGCTGCAGGTCACATGGTGAAGATCGAAGTCGAGGTCGACACACTTGAGCAACTCGATGTCGCACTGGCGGCGGGAGTCGACGCGGTGCTGCTGGACAACATGTCCGTTGAGCAACTGACTCACGCAGTCGCGGTGGTGGGTGGCCGCGCCATCACCGAAGCATCTGGCCGGATAACCGCGCAGACTGCACCTGCAATCGCCTCGACCGGGGTCGACCTGATTTCGGTCGGATGGATCACGCACAGCGCACCGATCCTCGACATCGGGCTGGATTGCCGGTAGCTAATGCAGCCCTCAACAGAACGCCACGCCACCCGACAGATAAAGGCGGTGCGGCCGCATCGAGCTGGCAAAGCATTCATCGTTTGCACCCATCAGACCTGGGAGCGAATGTGCGGCATCCGGGCATACAGAGCGACCATCGGGATGAGCAGCAATCCCACGATCGCCTGCTGCGCTGGGATCGACAGTCCAACACCAACCAGCAAGGACGTTAGGACTGTCAGGACAAGTGCGCCGATCACGGTCGCGCCATAACCACCGGCGCCGCCGAGCAATGACGTTCCGCCAATCACCACCGCCGCAACTGTTGTGAAAAGATAGGGGTCGCCCACAGCTACATAGCCACCACCCGAAAAGCCGAGCAGAAGCACGCCGGTCATTGCTGACATGATGCCGCTGATCGCGTGCACAGCCACCCACAGTCTAAATTCGTTTATCATGAGCCTGGCTGCGGCATTCCGGCTGCCTCCCAGAGCATAGAGGCTGCGGCCGAACCATGTTCTTTTCACCACAAAAGTCATGGCGACGATCACCAGGAACCAGATTACGACGACCGGCGGTATGGGCAAGCCAAATGTACGGCCGTTGAAGGCCGCGAAATTCGTCAGCCAGCTAGGTATCGGTGCAAAAACATTGCCCCCGGTGGCAGAGCCGAGCGCGGTGTAGATCTGTGTCGCACCAACGATCGTGAAGCCGACTCCAAGCGACATAATGAGGGCCTGGCCTTGAAGGCGGAAACTGAGCGCGCCGTTGATTGCGCCAGCCATCAGCCCAAGCAGCAGGATCATGGTGATGGCGATGGGGGCCGGCAATCCCGCATTGATCATCGCAGGCAAAAGGATGTTGGCCGCGCCGATGACATAGGGGATCGAGAGATCCAGCCCCCCAAGCAGGGCAACCATAGTCTGCCCCAGCGATGCCAATCCCAGAAACGCGGCAAGCAGCAGGATGGAGCGCGCATTCTGGACCGAGGCAAACCCTGGCACGAGGAATGACCCCGCAATAGCAAGCATGAGAAGAAGGCAGACGCCGATGGCCAAGGCACGATTGATTCGGATCATGTGCGATATTCCAGAAGAGCCCAACTCGCCCCTCGCTCCGTCCACGGATAGCTGTGTCACGGTCATCTGCTACCTCGTCCTTGGCGCGTTGGCGCTATTCACGAGCACGTTGATCAAGAGCGACGCAATGAGGATGAGGCCAAAAGACATTTGCGTGGCGTAGCCTGAGTACATACCAAAATTGAACGTCGCCAGCAGTCGGGAAATCATGAACATGTTGAGCGCACCCAAGAGTGCACCGACCGCTCCGCCCCGTCCCCCCGCCATGCTGGCACCGCCAAGCACTAATGCTGTGATCGCCTGAAGTGTATAAGTGCCTGCCTGGATCGGATCCCCGGAAGAGATTAGTGCGGTGTGGCAGATCGCGGCTAGCCCGACGAAGACGCCGCCAACGACATGGGCCGCGAAGCGCACGGCTTCGATGCGCACGCCAGCCGTATACGCGGTACGCTCGTCCAAGCCGGTCATGCGCAAATGCGTATGGAACGCTGTGCGCGTAAGAAGACCCCACAAAGCAAGCGCCACAACAACAACGGCAAGGATCGGCGAAAATGGGTCGACGCCAGCGCCCCATTTCGCCAACCAATCAGGTGCCACTCCTCCTGCCCGCGGCATGACCATCAAGTTGACCCCACTGAGAAAGAGATAGCTGCTTAGGGTGACAATGATTGGGGCGACGCGCACAAAGACGATTACGAAGGCTTGGAAGAGTTGATAGACGACACCAATGCCAATCGCCCAGGCGAAGAACTCGACGGGGCCCACGATCCCGTTGCCGACCAGCCACTGGATCAGCGTTACGTTGATTAAGCCAAGAAGCGGCCCCACAGCTAGATCGACGGCACCGCGCCCGGCCATCACGATCGGCGTGAGAGCCATGGTCGCAAGAACGAGCGGCGCTGCCACCAACACGGCCCCTGCGATTCCAGTGCCGGTAAAAAGAGCCGGGCTACGGACAATGCAGGACAAGACAAGGATCATGAACAAAGCCGCCGGAACGATAAGGTGGCTGTCGCGGGACACCCGGCCGGAGGGATGTGCTGCTGAGGTCATTGAACCTTTCCTTCGGTCACTGCTTGGAGTCCGGTATGATTGCCGTGGCCGAACATGGCACTCAGGATCGGAGCCTCGGCGATGTTGTCGCCTTCAAGGGATCGGAACAGGCTGCCGTTGACGAACACATCGACCCGATCAGCGAAGCCCAGAAACTCCTCGATCTCGCTGGAGAGGTAGATCACCGCACCGCCGGCGTCGGCGTAGTTCCGCAGTTCACGGTAAAGGTCCCGTTTGGTGCCAAGATCCACGCCACGGGCCGGATCATTAAGCACGATCAATTGCGGATCCCGCGCGAATGCCCGGCCGATCAGCACTTTTTGCTGGTTGCCACCGCTGAGCGACGTAATCTTGTTGGAGGAATGGCCAGTCTTGATGGAAAGCCTGCGCACCTCGCTTGCAAAAGCCTGTTCCAGAGCTTTTCGCCTGATCAATCCAAGCAGGCCCGTGTTCTGGCGATAAAGACTTATAGCCAGATTCTCAAAAATGCTGAGGTTGGGAAAAATGCCGTCGCGTTTCCTGTCGCCTGATACATAGGCAACGCCGAAGGCGTCAGCATCGGCCGCATTGCGCAAAGCCCGAATCGCGCCGCCTGCCAGGTGCATCAGCGGCGCACCAGTTTCGGGCTTGGAGATACCTGCTGCCGCTGCGGCAAACAGCTCGTGACCCTGACCGTCGAGTCCGGTCACTCCGACAATCTGCCCCGGGCCGATCTGGAAATCAAAAGCCTGCGCCTTTTCGGTCAACTGCACACTGGACATGGTCATCAGCGGTGGCTTAATCACCGAGGATTGGCGCCGATCAAGCGAGGCGATCTGACGATCCTGCGGCGTCATCAAGGCCAGCAGATTCTGCTCGGTCAGCGCAGACTTATCGAGCGTTCCGACCGCAACTCCGTCACGGAGGATCGTTGCCCTGTCGGCGATGCGCACCAGTTCCGCAATACGATGTGTCACCAGGACTACGCAGGCTCCGACTTCACGCAATCGACTGATTTCGTGATGGAGGCGCTCAGTCGCCTCAAGATCCAATGCAGCGGAAGACTCATCCAGGATCAACACCCTTGGCTCGCGCAACAGCGCCCTGCCGATAACGATCCATTGCTTGACGCTGAGCGGTAAAATCCCGACGCGTGTCCATGGCGGAATGTCGCGCCCCGTGAAGCGGCGCATCATTTCCCGCGCGCGGGACTGCTTCTCCCGTGCGGAGACTCTTTTGGCGAGGAGCCCATCTGCGCCGACAAACAGGTTGTCCGCCACGCTTGCTTCGTCGGCCAGCAGGACTTCCTGGAAGATCGTGGCCACGCCTAGCGCTTGAGCCTCGATGGGGTTACGCGGACGGCCGCCGAGTACCCGGACGCTGCCAGAGTCTTCTCGCACCACGCCTGAGATGATCTTGGCGAGCGTACTTTTCCCACTGCCGTTTTCACCGACGATCGCATGCACTTCCCCACCACGGGCAGAAAAGCTGCAGCCACGCAGGGCTTTGGTTTCGCCGAACGCCCTAACGATGTTGTTCAGCTCGATGAAGTTTTTCCCATTGTCCACTTTGGAGCCCCTTCACTGGTCGAGCACTCCGGCGGAGATTGGGCTCCGCCAGAGTGCGAGTTGTCCGCCCGCGGTCAAGGCTTCCAACTGAGGGGATCATGCGGTCTCTCGAAGAAGGCGTCCAGCACGGCAGAGTTTGCCCAATCGTCACCCTTGGGTTCGATCCAGTCGGTTGAGTTCGGGTTGCAGTCCTTCGGAAGAGCCGCATTGACGTCCTCAATCGTGTAGGGCAGAGCCTGGCGCAAGATCGACTGGTTCTTCGGACCCTGCCCTTCAAGAATACGCAAGGTGACGTCCCAAGCCAGCCTGGCGTCGGCACGAGGCGGCCAGAAGTGGAAGCTCTTGCTGACAAAATTGGGGGTATTGCGCCAGAAGCATGCGGCCGAGGCCTCGCCGCCAAGCACGATCGGCATCATTTCACGGCCGGACTGGCGAACCGCGTTGAGCACGCCATTCTCATTCGACGACTGGGCCAGGATGCCGTCGATCTGCTGGGGGTTTGTGGCCAAGAACTTCTGCACCTCGACCTGCGCGACCTGATCGGTCCAGTTGCCTGCGACATTGCCGACAATCTTGACGTCGGGATGGTCGGCGAGGGCTTCCTTGGCACCAAGGTCAAAGCTGTCGGATGTGGCCATACCGGGAATGCCCGACACCAAGAGGATATTGCCCTTGCCCCCCATTTCCTTGGCTAGCCATTCGCCGGCGATATAGCCGTTCTGCACAGCGTTTTCGGTGGCGTTGATGGCCAGGGGTGATGTCACATAACCCGAAAAGGAAATCACCGGGACGCCCTTGTCATGCGCGTATTCGATCGTCTGGTTGAGGGCCGTGACGTTTGAACAGCAGATGATGATTGCGTCGACCCCGTCATCGACCATCTGGCGCATTTGCTGGATCTGCACCGTGTCCTTGAGCTCCGACTGCGTCACCACGAAGTCGGAGACGAGACCGGCTGCCTTGTATTTCGGCAAAAGCTTGTTGGTGAACTCATCCATGATGGCCGCGCGCCAACCATTGCCGGCATAGTTGCTGGCGTAGCCAATCCTCCAAGGTGGCCCCTTCCTGGGCTTGAAGTTCACCAAGGGACTCGGCCCTATCGGCAATTGAGGGTCGACACGTTCATACGCCGCCTTCTGGCCTTCCGGCACGGGGCCTCGTTCAGCGGCGATTGCCGGAAGCGCGCAGGCGATGCCGATTGATGCGGCAAGCGCGAGCTGAAGTAATGCTTTCATTTCCGTCTCCCATTGTGAAGTATGCATGCTTGATTTCACGCACTGCCGAGCGGTGGCCTGAACCTCATGCCGAGCGCCGCCAACCATCTAGGAGCGACGCTTCAGATTGGAGCAAATTCCGCCCGATGCGCTCCAGTGATCCCGCCTGTGACGGGTCATTCTTCGTTCCCCAATGCCCTCACGAAAACGCACCGCGAGGCACTTCGTTACTTTCCGTTCGACAAGGCCGCCGAGACTTGGTCGAGCGCAATTTTCAGTTCATCGACGATAATATCGATCTCCGACTCGGTGATGATCAGCGGCGGCGACAGTGTAATGCGGTCACCGATGACCCTGATCAGCAGTCCGCGCTCGCGCGCCGCGCGCATAACGAGGGCGCCGACGCCTCCCGCAGGCTCGAAGAACGTCCTCGAAGCCTTGTCCTTGACCAGATCGATGCCGGCGACGAGACCGATGCCGCTGATGTCGCCGACCAAGGGATGCCCACGCAGTTCCTCGAGTTGCCCAAGCATATAGGCGCCAGCGGACTTCACCCGGCTCAGGACGTCGATCTCTCGATAGATTTCCAGCACCTCAAGCGCGACCGCAGTCGCGACCGGGTGACCCGAGTAAGTTGAACCGTGAGCGAAGTTGCCATGCTGGCGGCTTTGCTCCAGCATCGTCTCATAGACCCGCGGCCCGACCAGCACCGCTGCAATCGGAAGCATGCCGGCCGACAAGCCTTTGGCGCACGCGATCAAGTCCGGCTTAAGGCCGTAGGCCTCGCTGCCCCACATGTAGCCAGTGCGCCCAAAGCCGCATATCACTTCATCGGCGATGAAGAGAATCTCATACTTCTCCAGCACAGCCTGGATCTTCTCGAAGTATCCACGCGAGGGCGGAATTGCCCCGCCGGCGCCGATGAGTGGCTCAGCGATGAAGGCCGCGATGGTCTCGGGTCCTTCGGCAAGGATCAACTGCTCGAGCGCCTGGGCCAGCCGTGCGGAATAGGCCTCCTCGGTCTCCCCCGCGTCATGGAACTTGTAGTAGTGATTGGTCAGCGTATGGATGAACCGGTCAAGCGGCAAGTTGAACGGGAGCTGCATGTCTGGCTTGCCGGAGGCGCTGATCGCGGCAATCGTGGTACCGTGATAGCCAAGGTCGCGGCCAATGATCTTGCGCCGCTCGGGACGCCCTCGCGCATTCCAATGATACCAAGCAAGCTTGATGGCGGTGTCATTGGCTTCCGAACCGCTGTTCTGAAAGAGAACGCGCGACATTGGGACCGGCGCGATTTTCAGGAGCTTCTCGGCGAGTTCGATGCTCTTCTCGTGAGCGTAATGCCAGTAGTTGTGATAATAGCCCAGCGTGCGGAGTTGCTCGTAGGCCGCCTTTGCCAGGCGCTCGCTGGCAAAGCCGAGCGTTGCGCACCACAGGCCGGCCGCACATTCAAGGTAGCGACGGCCGTTATTGTCGAAAACAAACACGCCCTCCCCACGCGTTATAACTTCTGGCCCCCTCTCCAGATGAGCCGCGAGGTTAGTTTGCGGATGAATCAGCGAGAGCATGTCCCGCGACTCTATGGAATTCGGCGCGGCCTGCAGCATTGCCTTCCCCTTTTTTACCGTGTCATAGGGCCAGTGCGTAACCGGCCGGATCAAACGTCAGCTTTGCTCCCGGCCGGCTGAGCTCTGAAAAGTCGGATCGCGGCACAGGCGCGTAAGACTTTGAGCACTTCCGCGAGAATGGACGGATAGAGCCCGCCGGCCAGCGCCTTGTCGGGCCCGAACAGAACACCAAGCCACGCCACGTCCGGCAGGAAGATCGCCAATTCCCCGATCAGCATCACGATGACGCTGTCGGTAGCCCGCTATGCCCACATAGCAGCTTCCCGACAGAGGATCTGATTTGAAAACGCTCACCGACGCAGCTCCATCCCTTGCGCTGGTCAGATGCTGCTGAAATTGGTGAGCAATGTAAAATTCAAAATAGTGAGGGAGCACTATCTGATCTTTTTATAATGAACCACTCAAACCAGGGCCGGACCCTCTCTCTCCTCAGTTTCCGAGCCGTCAATCCATCACTGCGGCAGCTGCGGGCTGCTGACTATTCGCTGAATGAACGTTGTGAACGTCTTTGCCGCCGGGCTGAGTTTGCGTTGTGTCGCCGTGACGATCGATACATCGAGCGTAGGCACATTGTTCTGCAGGTCACGGGTTTCCACCCGCTGGCCATCCAATGACCAACGGCGATAGATGATGTCGGACAGGATTGACACCCCGAGACCCGAGGCAACCATCGTCCGGATCGCCTCGACTGAATCAGTCCTGTAGACGACTTTTGGCTTCACAGGCTCCGTTTCCCAATAGCGAAGGGCATTGTCCCAGGCGTCGTCGACGGTCAGAGCGATGTAGGGCTCCTGCGCTACCTCTCCGAGGGTTACCGACTCCTTGGCGAGCAATGCATGGTTTGCGGAGAGCCAGAGCCTGCGGGATGATCTGTGCAGCAACTTATAGTTCAGCCCGCCATCCTGCTGCGCATCCTGGGTCATCGTGAGCGCAAGGTCGAAGCGGCCATCTAGGACGGCCTTTTCAGCAGCCTGTCTTGAAAGTTCCTCAAGAATCAACCTGACGTCCGGGTAGACATAGTGGAAGCGCGCCAGCAGGGGAGCCAGGAAATAACCTGTAACGATTGTCGTGGTACCGAGCCTCACCTCACCCGCTACTTCCCGCTCACCATCCCGTTGAAGGTGCAGTGCCTGCTCGACGGTTGCAATTATGTCCCGTCCCCGTCGCAAAAACTGCTCGCCATCACGCGTGAGCGTCACGCCAAGGGAAGTGCGGTTGAGGAGCGTTATCCCGATGAGATCCTCCAGTTGGCGGATCGCGGTCGTCACCGCCGACTGTGAAACGTTCAACTGGATAGCCGCCCGACTGACCTGACCGGTCTCCGCGGCGGCAATGAAATATCGGACCTGCTTCAGCGAAAAGGTCATGACAGCACCCTAGGATTATAAAAAAAACAGATGGAACATCATCATTATTAAATATTATCGCATCCTTTCCATATTGGCTATGGATTCCTGAGCCACCACGGCGTGGCCAGGAAACACGGGGCGTTCGGGAATTCCACGGGGCGTGCAATGGCCCCGGATGCACGTGGACCGAACGTGCCAATTGCCTACAGCGGAAGGGAGGGCCGTGGATGAGCGGTGGAAAATTCGATATCAATTGCGACCTTGGAGAAGGGTTCGGCAATTGGCGTCTGGCCGACGACAACGGCATAATGCCTCTCATCAGCACCGCCAATCTTGCTTGCGGCTTTCACGCCGGCGATCCGGTCATCATGCGCAATACCGTCAATCTGGCGCGCGAGTTCAACGTCGCCGTTGGTGCGCATCCAGGGCTTCCCGATTTGCTGGGTTTCGGGCGGCGCCCGATGGCCATCAGCCCGAATGACCTCCATGCCTATCTCGTCTACCAGATCGGGGCGCTGCAGGGCTTCCTCACCGAGGCCGGAGTAGCGATGAGCCACGTAAAACCCCATGGCGCCATGTTCTACGTTCTGCGTGACCGGGCACTTGCTGAAGCGGCCGTGGATGCCATCGCCGCCGTTGCACCCGGGCTTCCCATCATCCTGGCCGGCCCCACCGGGAAGGAAATCTTTTCCAGCACCGCGGTCGCGCGCGGCGTTCCGGTTTGGCCGGAGGCCTATCCCGACCTCGAATATGAAGACGACGGCTCTGTCATTGTCGAGAGGCACAAGAAACCGGTCGATGCCGACCTGGTCTACCGGCGCGTCGCCGAGATCATCACCCACAAGACACTCACAATACGCTCGGGCAAGGTTCTGCCGATGGACGTCGACAGCGTATGCGTTCACAGTGACGGGCCCAACGTGCTGGCGGTCATCAACGCCGCCCGGAAGGCGATAACGGATTGCGGACGAAGCCTCGGCAGCCTGGCAAGGATCTGAGTGGAGAAACCGAAATGACATTGACGACGGTGCCAGCGCCGATCCCGGGTGTCTTCTACCGGAGCGAGTCGCCGGACAAGCCGCCCTTCAAATCTGAAGGCGATGCCGTCAGCAAAGGCGATGTGGTGGGGCTGATCGAGGTCATGAAGACGTTCACGCAGATCGAGGCTGAAGAGTCGGGGCACTTTGTCCGTTACCTCGTCGATGATGAGGACGCGGTCATGCCTGGCCAGCCGCTCTATGAACTGGAGACGTAGCCGGCCATGGGAATCTCGAAAATACTCGTTGCCAACCGCGGCGAAATCGCGGTTCGTATCATCCGTGCAGCGCGTGAGATGGGGATCGCGACAGCTCAGGTGGTTAGCAAGGCCGATCATGAGATGCTTGCGGCGCGGTTAGCAGATGAAAAGATCGAGGTCGGGCCTGCCCAAGCCTCCAAATCCTACCTCAAGATAGATGCGATCATCGATGCGGCGCGCGCCGTCGGCGCCGACGCTATCCATCCCGGCTACGGATTTCTGTCGGAGAATGCGGACTTCGTCGACGCGGTCGAGGCGGCAGGGCTGACATTCATCGGGCCGCGGGCCGATACGATCCGCGCTATGGGCGACAAGGCTGCCGCCCGGGCTTCGGCGGCAGCGGCGGGCATCCGGACCGTCCCAGGAAGCGAGGGGCGCGTTGACGCCGCGGACGCCGCCGATCTAGCTGCCAAGCTTGGCCTGCCCCTGATGATCAAGGCGGCCGCCGGAGGTGGCGGCCGGGGGATACGGGTCGCCAATACGGTCGAGGAGCTCAAGCGTATGATGCCTCTGGCCAGCGCTGAAGCGCTTGCGGCCTTTGGCGATGGTGGCCTCTATGTCGAGCGCTTCATCGAACGCGCCCGTCATATCGAGGTCCAGATCCTGGGAGACGGGAAGGACGCTGTCCATGTCTTTGAGCGCGAGTGCTCCTTGCAGCGTCGACGCCAAAAGGTGTGGGAGGAAGCCCCTGCCGCTTGCCTGTCGCAGTCTGTGCGCGCCGAACTCTGCGCTTCGGCTGCGCGTCTTGCCAAACACGTGAACTACCGCGGCGCCGGCACCCTGGAATTTCTCTATGACGAGCTGACGGGCGAGTATTTCTTCATCGAGATGAACACACGCATCCAGGTGGAGCATCCCGTCACCGAGATGGTAACAGGCATCGATCTCGTGAAAGAGATGATCCGGATCGCTGCCGGCGAGCCACTGTCTGTCCAGCAAGACGTCATCGTGCTGTCCGGGCACGCCATTGAATGCCGCATCAACGCCGAGGATCCACACGCAGACTTCAGGCCGACACCCGGCAAGGTCGAGGAACTCCGGTTGCCCGAGATGTCGCATGTGCGTTTCGATACCGGGCTCTATCCGGGATACATTGTGCCGCCTTATTACGACTCTTTGCTCGGAAAACTCATCGTCTGGGGGGAGACGCGAGCAAAAGCGCTTGAGAAACTGCGTCAGGCACTCGCTGTGCTCGAGGTTGGCGGCATCGCGACCACGGCACCACTGCATCGCCGGCTGGCGCTCGACCCGGATGTCGGCGCGCTGCGCGTTCATACCGGCTGGCTTGAGCGATGGCTGGAAGACCGGCCACTAGAACCGGCTAAGCTGGCATCCTAGGACGATCTTGATGACGCGTTATTCATTTGGCGGGGACGAGCATCTGGTCGTCGAGGTGGACGAAGCAATGTCGCTGCGCGCCTTCTTGGCCGCCCTGTCAATCTGCAATGCTATCCGCGACAGTCAAATCCAAGGTGTCACGGAGATCTGCCCCTCCAACGCATCATTTCAACTTCGCTTTGATCCGGACCTCATCGCGGCCGAAGACCTTCTGGCAGAGGTGAAGAAAATCGAGGCATCGCTGTCAAACCGGGAACAGGCGTTAGGGACACGCGTTCTCGAAATTCCCGTATTTTACGATGACCCCTGGACACGTGAGGTCATGGCGAGATTCAGCGACCGCCGCCAAGACCCTGAAATGACCGATCTCGAATACGTGGCACACATAAACGGCCTGTCCGGCCCAGTCGACTATGTCGCCAGACATTCGGGTTCGCCCTGGATGGTCACGATGGTTGGCTTCGGTGCCGGCAGCCCGTTCATGTTCCAGATGGTGGAGCAAGACCAACAACTCCAAGTCCCGAAATATGTGCGCCCGCGCACGGACACGCCGAAACAATGCGTATCCCAGGGCGGCTGCTTCACCGGGATTTACCCGGTGCGCGGTGCCGGCGGTTACCAGATGCTCGGCGTTACACCGCTGCCGATCTACGATCCGACGCAGACGACGAGCTATCTACAGGAGTTCATGATCCTGTTTCGCCCCGGCGACATCGTGCGAATGCGCCCTATCGGCCGCAATGAGTATGACGACCTCGCGGAGCAAGTGAAGACCGGAGATTTTCAGCTGCGCCAGACGCCAGCCTCATTCTCGCTCGACGACTTCGAGCGAGACATCAAGGCGTTTAACCAGCAAATGCTGGAGGCAATCGATGGACATTGAAGTCATCAAGCCTGGCCTTCTCACCACCATCCAGGACCTCGGCCGTCCCGGCTACTATCATCTCGGCATCCCGATCTCTGGCGCCATGGACCGCCATGCCTTGCGGGCGGCCAATCTTCTGGTCGGAAATGATGAAGGCGACGCAGCGTTGGAGGCTGTCTTCACGGGGCCGGAGCTGACCTTTACCGACCATAGGATCATCGCGGTTACGGGAGCCGATTTGCCTCCAAAAGTCGACGGAGAATCCCGGCCCACATGGGCGGCATTCGAGGTCGAACCGGGTCAGACCTTGTCTTTCGGGTTTCTCAAGCGAGGCGCCAGGGCATATATTGCCATTTCGGGTGGATTTGAAGTGCCGCTGCTGCTGGGCAGCCGATCGACCTATGTGCATGGCCAGTTCGGCGGCCTGGACGGGCGGCCTCTCAAAAGTGGCGACCGCTTGCCCGCCGGAGCGCGCAAGCGACAGTCGGGGAGCCGGTTGCGAGTAGCGGATGAAATGCGGCGCACCATGCCTGCGGATGTGGTATTGCGCGTGCTTCCCGGACTCTATAACCATCGCCTCACGCCCGTTGCCGAACAGCGTTTCTATGATGACACATGGGCGGTGGCGCCTGACGCTGATCGCGTCGGCTACCGGTTTCGAGGCGGGTCACCATTGGAGTTCAAGGCGCGAGAACAGCCATTCGGCGCTGGCGCCGATCCGTCCAACATTGTCGATGCCTGCTATCCTTACGGCTCAATCCAGGTTCCCGCCGGCACCGAACCGATCGTATTGCACCGTGATGCCGTGTCAGGCGGCGGCTATTTCACGCTCGGCACCGTCATCGCGGCCGACATGGACCTGATTGGCCAGTTGCAACCCCATCAGAAAATACGCTTCGCTCCGGTCGACATGCCCACCGCCCTCGCGGCTCGGCGACACGAGGCAGACCGCCTCGATCGTCTGCGACGAGGATATGGCTAAGGCCTATCGCCTGATCTGACCTGAATATCAACGCTTGATGTGGCGTCCGCTGGGACGCCCGAAGGAGGACCTATGGGCTTCGAAGCTAAGATTGAGAGCTACGGCATGCGCATCGGGGGTGCGGATGTGATGCATGACAAATACGTTGACACCGTCAATCCCTACACGGGCCGGGCGTGGGCCCGAGTGCCAGATGGCGATGCATCGCATGTCGACGCCGCCGTGAAGGCGGCCCGTGACGCCTTCGAGACCGGACCCTGGAGCATGATAACCGCGACCCAGCGCGGTCACCTCCTGCGCAAGCTTGGCGATATCGTCGCCCGGGATGCGGAAGCGTTCGCGCGCATGGAAACGGCAGACAATGGCAAGCTCTATCGCGAGATGCTTGGACAATGGCGCTACCTGCCGGAATACTTCTATTATTTCGCGGGTATGGCGGACAAGCTTGCTGGGAGCGTGCTCGCCTCGGATCGCCAGAACTTCCACCTGTTCACACGCCAGGAGCCAGTGGGCGTTGTCGGCGCCATCACAGCGTGGAACTCGCCCGGAATGCTGCTCATCATGAAACTCGCAGCCGGGCTCGCAGCCGGCTGCACCTTTGTCGTCAAGCCATCCGAATACACGCCGATCTCGACCATTGAACTTGCCAAGCGTGCCGACGAAGCAGGCTTCCCGCCCGGCGTGTTCAACGTCGTCACTGGCGGTGGCGTGGTAGGCGCGGCACTAGTCAACCACCCGGGCATAGACAAGATCGCATTCACGGGCGGTACAGAGACCGGCAAGCGCATCGCTGCCAGCGCCGCGGCTAATCTGACGCGGGTCTCCCTTGAGCTCGGCGGCAAATCTCCGAACATTGTGTTTGAGGACGCGGACCTCGATGTCGCGGTAAACGGTGCGATTGCCGGCATATTCGGCGCCAGTGGCCAATCTTGCTCCGCCGGCTCTCGCCTGCTGCTCCAAGAGAGCATCCATGACTCCTTTCTAGAGAAGCTGATTCAACAGACCCGGACAATTCGTCTGGGCGATCCGATGGACGCTGAAACCCAGATGGGGCCGATCGCGAATGAGCCGCAGTATCGGAAGGTTCTGTCCTCAATCGAGATGGCAAAGCAAGAGGGCGCGCGACTGGTCGAAGGCGGCGAGGCTGTCACCGATATCGGCTCCTATTTCGTGAAGCCAACCATATTCGCCGATGTCACCAACGACATGCGTATCGCGCAGGAGGAGGTTTTTGGACCGATCCTCAGCGTCATCCGCTTCAAGACGGAGGAGGAGGCGATCGCGATCGCCAACGACACGCGGTTTGGTCTGGCAGCCGCAGTTTGGACCAAGAATGTGCATCGCGCTCACCGCGTATCAGCCAAGTTGCGTGCCGGCACAGTATGGATAAACGCCTACCGCGTCGTCAGCTACATGGCTCCCTTTGGCGGGTTTGGCGAAAGCGGGCTGGGACGTGAAAACGGGCCCGACGCGATGCGGGAGTTCACGGAAACCAAGACGGTGTTTGTGGAGCTCAGCGGCCAGCCGAGAGATCCCTTCAAACTCGGTTGAGGTTTGTTGGCCTCTGAGTAGCTGGGAGCGGTGCGTCGCCTATCTCGCAAACCGTGAGGTGTGCCACGTGACCAACTTGCCAGACAGGGTCTTGAAGAAAGGAGTGGTGGAATGAGCGACTACGTGTATCTGGCGCAGCTGTCCGTGCCTGAAGAGTTTGATCGGCGGTTCAATGATTTCTACGACAATCGCTATCTGCCCCAGCTCCTGAAACTGCCCGGCGTTAGAGCGGTGAGCCGCTATCGCCTGGAGTGGACCGATGGCGAGAAGGCACCAGAATATCTCGCCATCTATGAAGTCGATTCGCCGGACGTCCCCAAATCGCCAGCCTGGCTCGAGGCCTCGGTCAAATCGAGTTGGGCGGAGACGATCCGCCCTCACCTCTCGGTCCGCCGCCACGCCATGTTCCGCCGACTACGCTAAGGCCGTCGACAACCCTTGCCAGCAGGAGACGTTACCATGAAAGCAGTTTGGGTAACTGAATTTGCGCCGTTCGAGCAGGTCCGCGTCGCAGACGTCCCCGATCCCGTTGCAGGCCCGGGCGAGGTCGTCATTGAGGTGCAAGCTGCGGAAGCGAATTATCCCGACATTCTGGCCATTGAGGGCAGATACCAGATCAAGCCACCCCTGCCATTCTCTCCCGGGAAATGCGCCGCTGGTGTCGTCTCTTCCATCGGGGCGGGCGTGGCATCGCTGAGCGTCGGTCAAAGGGTCGCGGCACAGACCGAATATGGCGCCTATGCTCAGAAATTGCGGGTCCGCGAGGAAAGTTGCTTCGTGCTGCCCGAAGGCATGCCCTTCGCCAAGGCCGCTTCTCTCGGCCTGGTCTACCAAACCGCCTGGTTTGCCTTGCAGGACCGGGCTTCATTCAAGGCAGGCGAAAGCGTGCTGGTTCTTGGGGGATCTGGCGGCATCGGCGTTGCCAGCATCCAGCTGGCCAAGGCACTGGGGGCATCGACTGTCATCGCTGGTATCATCGGGCCAGGCAACGATGCGATTGCGCGACAAGCCGGGGCTGACGCGGTTATCAACCTCTGCGCATCCAATCTACAGGACGCATTGCGCGATCAGGTCAAAGAGCTGACGGGCGGAAATGGAGTCGACATCGTCATTGATCCGGTGGGCGGAGACTCGAATGCCGCAGCTTTGCGGTCGCTGGCCTGGTGCGGGCGCTTGGTCATTATTGGCTTCGCCAGCGGCACGATTCCGACGATCAAAGCCAACTATCTGCTGGTGAAGAACATCGCCGTCACCGGCTTGCAATGGTCCGACTATCGCGAACGGACCCCAGAGCGGGTGAAAGAGGCTCAGGAGCAGATTTCCTCGCTATTTATGGCAGGCAAGATTGATCCCATCATCAGTCGAGAGTTCGCGCTGGAGGAATTCGCCGAAGGACTAAGGCTGCTGCGCGACGGCAAGGCGCAGGGCAAGATCGTCCTCAATATTGGATCAGAATGACGTGCAAACGCAGGTCACCAAGGAATTGTCTGGTCTCGCTACATCCGGACGTTACGCGTCAGCAGGTGCAAAACCCTTGCGATATTCAATCGTAGAATTTGCCGAAGCGCCTGACGATACGCCGGCGCCGACGAGAACCGCCAAAGGGAAAGCCGCATAAATGACCGACGCCTTCATCTGCGATTACATTCGCACACCGATCGGTCGTTTCGGCGGCGCGCTGTCCTTGGTGCGCGCCGACGATCTCGCTGCCGTACCGCTGAAAGCCTTGGTCGAGCGCAACCCGGGCGTCGACTGGGCGGCGATCGACGACGTGGTCTATGGCTGCGCCAACCAGGCCGGCGAGGACAACCGCAACGTGGCGCGCATGGCGCTGCTGCTCGCGGGCCTTCCCCAGGACATCCCGGGCTCGACCGTGAATAGGCTGTGCGGCTCCGGTATGGACGCAGTCACCATCGCTGCGCGCGCCATCAGGGCCGGCGAGGCCGAGCTGATGATCGCCGGCGGTGTCGAGTCGATGAGCCGTGCGCCTTTCGTCATGCCGAAGGCCGACAGCGCCTTCTCGCGTAATGCGGAGATCTACGACACCACTATCGGCTGGCGCTTCGTCAACCCGCTGATGAAGAAGCAGTACGGCGTCGATTCCATGCCGGAGACCGGCGAGAACGTCGCCGAGGATTTTTCGATTTCACGCGCCGACCAGGACGCCTTTGCCGTGCGCAGCCAGCACAAGGCCGTCGCCGCGCAAGCCAACGGCCGGCTGTCTAGGGAGATCACGCCGGTGACCATCCCGCAGAAGAAAGGTGACCCTGTCGTCGTGGCGAAGGACGAGCATCCCCGCGCCGGCACGACCATCGAGGCGCTGGCCAAATTGCCGACGCCGTTTCGCCAAGGCGGGACGGTGACGGCGGGCAACGCCTCCGGCGTCAATGACGGCGCGGCCGCCCTCATCGTGGCTTCGGAAGCGGCAGCGAAGAAACATGGCCTGACGCCGATCGCCCGCATCCTCGGCGGCGCAGTCGCAGGCGTCGCGCCGCGCATCATGGGCATCGGTCCGGCGCCTGCCACGAAGAAACTCTGCGCCCGCCTCGGCCTGAGGCCCGAGCAATTCGACGTCGTCGAATTGAACGAAGCCTTCGCCTCGCAAGGCGTCGCCGTGCTGCGTGAGCTCGGCATCGCCGAAGATGCTGCGCACGTCAATCCAAATGGCGGGGCGATCGCGCTCGGCCATCCGCTCGGCATGTCCGGCGCGCGCATCACCGGCACGGCAGCGCTGGAGCTTCGCGAGCGCGGCGGCAAGCTTGCTTTGGCCACCATGTGCATCGGCGTCGGCCAGGGTATTGCCATCGCGCTGGAGCGAATTTAATTACGCCCCTTGGGCGGGGTGATGCGGCCCAGTACGGCTCGCCTTGCGCATACAGCAGGACCGTGTTCACAAAAGCATGACTCGCACTCAACACGAGGGCGAGTGACCATCGTCTTCTCCAGTTAACGCGCGCTCCCGACTTCCTTCGCAAGGCCAGAACGAATGCTCCCGGCGGAATGATCCCGTCCGCAGCGCGGCCGAAAAATGCACTCGGCCCGCGACACCATAGATCGCCATCTAGTGCTGCGACGAACTGGCAGCTAACGCATCGCGCAGGCGGTTGCGCAACCAGAGACCGCCAGCTGCAGAATAACCGCCGTCAATGGCGATTTCGGCTCCGGTGATGTAACTGGCCTCATCGCTAGCGAGGAAGAGCACAAGTTGGGCGCATTCCAACGGCGTGCCCTGGCGCTGCATCGGCACGCTTAGCCGGCCAGATTCAGCGTGACCCGGTGACCCTTCGCGGTAGAAGCTTGTATCGACAATCTGGCCAGGATGAATGGAGTTGACTCGAATGTTCCATTCGACGAACTCCACCGACGCCGACTTAGTGAGACCGCGGAGGCCCCATTTGCTCGCCGTATAGGCGGCGTCATAGTGAGCGCCAAGTCCGGCCGTCGAGGACACGTTGATGATAGCGCCTCCGCCAGAGTCGCGCATGGCAGGCGCGCAATGCTTCATGCCCAGCATCGCGCCTGTCAGATTAACATCGATCGTCCTGTTCCAATTGGCGAGCTCGGTGTTTGCAATTCCTTGCCGGCTGATGGTGCCGGCGTTGTTGACCAGGACATGAAGGGCGCCAAATGTTTGCCGTGCTTTCTCGACCGCAGAGACCCAATCAGCCTCGATGGTCACGTCCTGTTTGCACCATATCGCCCGCGATCCAGCCTTCTCTACCTTGGCTGCAATAGCAGCGACCCTGCTCGAATCGACATCGCTCAGAACCAGCGATGCCCCTTCCCGAGCAAACAGCTCGGCTTCGGCTGCTCCCTGCCCACCGCCGGCGCCGGTGATGAAAATAACCTTGCCGTTCATTCGCGTCATCTGCCCCACCTCACCGCTTTAGGAAAAATGTCAGTCGTCACGCCGACAAAAGCTCGTCGGCCAGGCATGCTCGCCTGAGGCCAAGTGACGGCCGGTATCGAGTGTCGCCTGTGCGCTCAAGAACAGCTTCGAGGACCTGAAGCACCGCGTTCAGGCCAATGCGCTGTCCCCAGGCGATCGGGCCGACCGGATAGTTGACACCAAGGCGCATGGCCATATCGATGGCATCAGGCGTTGCGACCTTGTGCATGGCTGCCTCATAGGCCTCGTTCACCAGCATCGCGACAACCCGCATCACGACAAGTCCGGGGTGATCACTCAGGCAGGAGACCGCTAGCCC
This sequence comes from Mesorhizobium sp. WSM4906, assembly GCF_029674625.1. NCBI lineage: Bacteria > Pseudomonadati > Pseudomonadota > Alphaproteobacteria > Hyphomicrobiales > Phyllobacteriaceae > Mesorhizobium > Mesorhizobium sp. WSM4906. The sequence goes on along the minus strand of NZ_CP121355.1, from coordinate 2,912,283 downwards.
GTCTTCCTGGAGTGCCTTGATCACGCGTTGCAGCAGCGCGGCCGGTAGATCCGGCGAGGCGGAGATACCGATCCTCCCGCTGCTGCCGGCATCAAGGGCGAGGTCGTGCAGGATGACCGGCTCGCCAAGGGTTCGCGCGACCTCGGCTGCCATACGCCCATCCGTGCGCTGGAAGCGTACACCTTCGATGCGCTCCGCGAACCGGCGGCCGGCCGTAGCCACCACGGTGGAATCGGCGCCGGGCCGATCGCTACCAGACCGAACACCGTCGGAATAATTGTAAAAGCCGCGCCCGGTCTTGCGACCGAGCCAACCGGCTTCGACCAGTTCCTTTTGCAGCAGGGAAGGCCGATAGCGCGGATCCCCGTAGTAAGCCTCGAAAACAGAACAGGTGACGGCATAGTTGACATCCTGTCCGATGAGATCCATCAGCGCGAAAGGCCCCATGCGGAAGCCACCGCTCTCCACCATCAAAGTGTCAATCGTCGAGACGTCTGCCACACCCTCCTCGAGGATGCGCAGGGCCTCGCCATAGAAAGGTCGGGCGATGCGGTTGACGATGAAGCCGGGGGTCGATCGGCAAAGGACCGCCGCTTTACCCCATGCCTGGGCGGTGTCGAAAATGGTGGTGGCGACCTCGGGCAATGTTGCCGGCCCCTTGACGACCTCCACGAGTTTCATCACCGGCGCAGGATTGAAGAAATGCATGCCTGCAAAGCGTTGGGGGCTTGCGAGGCCGGCCGCAATGGCGGGGATCGACAGGGACGACGTATTAGTGACGAGGATGGAGCTTGTCTCCAGCTTGTCCTCAACCGCGGCAAAAAGCGATCGCTTTGCCGCGAGGTCCTCGTTGATTGCTTCAACGCACAATTTGGCGCCGGCCAGTCCGTCCAAACCCTCAGCCGGCGTGATGCGGCCAAGAACATTTCGGCGCTCGTCGTCGCCAAGCCGCCCCTTTGACACGAGACCGGCAAGGCTGTCTTCTATGCGCTTGAGGCCGCGTGCCGCTGCGCCCTCGATTGCATCGTAGATGATGACCGGATGTCCAGCCGTCGCTGCCACCTGAGCTATACCGGAACCCATCGCGCCGGTACCGACCACGGCGACAAGTGAATCTTGCGACAGAGCGCTCATTTTGCGTTGTCCTGTTGTTGATTTTGCGCAGGTAAGTCCGGTTCGCAAAACCGCCTCATCGCCCCGATCCGTTTGGTTCCGCCCCGAACCCGCCGAGGATTGGGGCTGCCAGAGGCTCACCTGCATCGCCACGGAATCCGGCGTTGATTGGCACAGGCAGGGCCTTCAGTGTCTGGCCGGCTTCGTTCGTCACGAGATGGCTGAAAACCCCGCGGGCGGCAAAGTGAGGATCGGCTAGTGCTTCCTTGAGAGTCGCGACAATCGAGCAACAACAGTCGCGACCAGCGAAACTCTCTCGCCAGTGCTGCGAGGGACGCGATGAGATGATCGTCGTGACCTGGCGGACAGTCTCGGACGGATCGATCGTGTCGTCGCGATAGCGCTGCTGCAAATCGATCAGATCACAAAAATGATCCCAGAATTTCTGTTCGATCGGCGCCGCGGCAACGAACCGGCCATCTTGCGTGGGATAGAGGCGATAGCGGGGGGTGCCGCCCGTTACCAGATCGGTGCCGTTGCCGGGCCATTTCTGCGTGACCAGGCCACTGCCCATCGCCCAGTACATGAAAGTGAACAGATTGTCGGTCATCGCGATATCGAGATGGCGGCCTTTGCCCGTCGCGCGACGCTCCTCTAGAGCCAGCAGAATATTGATCACCGCAGGGTAGGCGCCACCCGCGATGTCAGCAACCAGCGCCGGCGGAAGGACCGGCATCTGTGGTGTTCCCATCGAGAGCGAAAGCAGGCCTGTGTCGCCAATATAGTTCAGATCATGCCCAGCCACGTCGCGCTTGGGGCCGCTTTGTCCGTAACCGGTTATCGAGCAATAGATAACCCTCGGATTGGTCTTCGCGACTGTCGCGTAATCCAATCCCAACCGCTGCATGACACCGGGCCGGAACTGCTCCAGGACAATGTCGGCGCTCTCCAACAACGGCGCTAACACGGCGCGGTCTCTGTCCCGCTTCAAATCCAGGGCAAGACTTTTCTTGCCTCGGTTCAGCATGGCGAAATTGACGCTGTCCCGCCCCCATCGCGGCTCGTAGCCACGCATATCTTCGCCTGTCCCCGGGCGCTCGATCTTGACGACGTCGGCGCCGGCCTCGGCCAACAACAGCGAAGCAAGCGGACCAGGCAGCAGCGTCGAGAAGTCGAGTACGCGCAGTCCCTGTAGTGGTCTCAATCGCCTGCCTCCCTGCGCTGGGCAGCGACAACGGCACGGCGCGCTGGCGCGAAAGCCGGGGTGCCATAGGTTTCAAATAAGGCCCTGCAGACGTCGTGATGATAGGCAAGACCGCCGCGCACCGTGCGTTCAATCGGTCCATCGGGATAGCCGAGGCCAAGGCGACAGGTCAGATCGATATCCTTCTGGCTGGCAAGGCCTTCATCGAGCAGCCGCAGCGCCGCGTTGTATTTTGGCCGGACCAATCGATCGATGATGCGCCCTGCCTGGTCGCTGCAAATGATCACGGCGAACTCGGCCGATTCCAGCAAGGCGCGCGCAGCAGTCACGGCTTGGGGGGAAGTCTTGGGCTGCGTGACGAGTTCGATGAGGGAGGAAGGCGCGTCCGCCCCATTCCGATAGCGCGCGAAACCGAGGATGTTGGAGCCCTCTTCTCCCGCCGCTTCGCCTGTATGGAAGCCTAGGCTTTCAAGGCCGAGCTCTACAAGGATAGCGGACTTCGAGCTATCGCTTTGCAGCTTGGTCCCCGATAGGTAGATCACCGCCTCTGCGTCCGGGTCGGCAACCGCCGCCGCCAGGAAGGGGTCGTCGTCGGGGAACGATGGACTGGTGCCTTTCTTTACCAGTGTGTAGCGCATCTCAAGCTCCGAACATCTTATCGCCGGCATAGCTGAAGAACCCTCTTCCCGACTTCCGCCCGAGCAGGCCTGCGGCAACCATCCGCCGCAGAAGTGGCGGCGCCGCTGCTCGTGCGTCGAGCGTTATGGGATAGAAGGCTTCCGACAGCCTTATCTGCGTGTCGAGGCCGATCAAGTCGAGCAACTCCAGCGGCCCCATCTTGTAACCGAGGCCCGCTTTGATCGCCTTGTCGATGTCTGCCGGCGATGCAACGCCGGCTTCCACGGCCCGGATGGCGTCGTTGTTGAATGGCACCAGGAGTGCGTTGAGGATGAAGCCCGGCTTGTCTTGGGTTCTGACCGGGATCTGGCCGCAGGCCTCCGTCCAATCCCAGGCAGCAGCGAAGGTCTCGGTCGAAGTCAGCAGGCCCGGCGACATCTCGATGAGCTTCATCAACTGTGCCGGTAGGCAAAAATGCATACCGACCACCCGTTCCGGATGCTTGGAACCAGCAGCAATCTCGGTGATGGACAAGGTCGAGGTGTTTGATGCGAAAATTGTTTGCGGCCCGCATGCGCTGTCGAGCGCTCCAAGCAGCTGGCGCTTAGTCTCCAGGTCCTCGAATACCGCCTCTATGACCAGGTCGCATTCACCCAGAACATCAAGCGCGGTGGTCGAGCGCATGTTGTCGAGTATGGCAGTCCGCTCCGCAGTCGTCATCTTGCCTCGTTCCACGGACTTGCCGAAGAATGTGGCCGTGCTCTGCCTTGACCGGTCGAGTGCCTCGGCCGACCTGTCGAAGCAAATGGTGCGGAAGCCCGCCCGCGCTGCCACGATCGCGATGCCAGCCCCCATGGTGCCGCCCGCGCCACACACCCCTACTGTCTTTATGTTGCTCATTTGGCGATGAGACTCCTGCCGATCAATTGACGATGCAGTTGATTGGTGCCCTCCCAGATCTGCGTGATCTTGGCGTCGCGCATCAGGCGCTCCACGCGGTAATCCTTGCAATAGCCGTAGCCGCCGTGCATTTGGACCGCTTCGGTGCTGAGACGCATGGCAAGGTCGGAGGCTCGCATTTTCGCCATGGAGGCCTCGAGCCCAAAGTCGACCTCTCCGTCATCGATCAGCCGGCCGACATAATCGAGCCACAGCTCTGTCATTGCGAGTTCCGTTGATAGGTCGGCGAAGGTGAATTGGTTGCCCTGAAATTCGAGCAAGGCGTGGCCGAATTGGCGTCGCTGGTTCGAGTATGCGACCGCATCGGAGAACGCTGCACGGGCAATGCCTAGCGCGTGCGCCGCGATGCTGGGACGCGACTTGTTAAGTGAAGCAAGCAGGATGCGAAGCCCATCCCCGGGGTTGCCTATGAGATTTGCGTGTGGAACCCGGCATTCGTGAAATGCGATCGCAGCCGTCGACGAACCGCGATGCCCCATCTTGTCTTCGAGCCGCACGACCTCAAAGCCTGGCGTTCCCTTCTCAAACACCAGAACCGAGATGGCTGCACGGGCATCGTCGATCTCACTCCATTTGCCGAACAGCAGAATGAGGTCGGCGACATCGCCATTGGTGATGAAAAGCTTGTTGCCATCGACGACGATCTCGTCACCGTCAGGCCGGAAGCGCGTCTTCATGCCCGTGGCATCCGAACCGGCACTGTTTTCGGTGATCGCCAGCGCGCCGATACCACCTTCCGCGATGCGTGGCAGCAGCCTCGCTTTCTGTTCTTCGCTGCCGAAGTCCACCAGAGGTTTCATGCCGTGGAAGTTCGTTGCGTAGATAATGCCAGTCGACGCGCAAGCCTCCGCAATAGTCTTCACGACTTCGAGGTAGAGTCGGTATGACATCGGCGAGCCGCCATAGGCTTCCGGAACGAAGATCGCGTTCAGGCCAAGGGCGTTCAGCGCAGCGAGGTTTTCGGCCGGAAACTCGCCCGTCCGGTCATGGTGTTCGGCGCTTGGGCCAATCAATTCCTGGCAAAGCCGCCGCACCTGGTCGAGAACCATGCGCTCGTCTGACGACCAGCCGCGCCGGCGCTCAAGTTGATCCAGAAACTTCATTACAGATTGATCCCTTGCATACCGTCCAGATAGATCGTCTCGCCGCTCAAAAAGCCGATGTTTTCGGTAAATAGCGCGCCGACCAGCCTGGCCACTTCATCCGGCTTGCCGGTCCGTCCGACCGGTACGCGCTTGCCGATCCAGGCCCGGATCTTGTCCTTGGCAAGGAACTCGCGGTTGAGATCGGTCTCGATATATCCAGGGGCAATATTGATGACCCGCACCCCGTCCTTGGCCCATTCCGCCGCGAGGCAACGGGTGATCGCGCCGACCGCCGCTTTCGAGGCGCAGTAAGCGACGTTCTCTGCCACGGCGAGCTTGTCGTAAAAGGAGCCGATATTGACGACTAGCGACGTCTCGGCACGGACCAGATGGCGGTAGGCTTGCTGGCAGACGGCGAGCACCGAGGTCGCATTGAGGCGCATGGTGCTTTCAAAGTCTTCGACCGGCAAGTCCGCGCTCGGGGTTGATGCGTGCGCTCCGGCGCAGTTCACAACGCCAGTGATGTATCCTCTGGCCGCCACCGCGTTCACTGCGGCCGCAATCGAATGCTGATCGGAGACGTCGCATGCGAGCCCATAACCGGCAGGCACTTCGCCGGAGCGTGAAAGACCGGCCACAATGAAGCCACGCCGATCGAGGTCTGTAGCGATGGCGGCGCCAATGCCCTTGCTCGCGCCCGTGACGATAATCTGCTGCTCAGGCATCTCGAAACTCCGGCTTGCGCTTCTCCAGGAAGGCAGCCATGCCCTCCTCGGAATCACGAGTCTGATAGGCGAGGGTTGACAGATCGGCCTCGATCTTGAGCCCCACCTGGATCGGATTGTCGAGCGCCCTTGCGACTGCGGATCGCGCCAACCGCAGCGCTACCAGGCCATGCCGCATGAATGCCCCTGCGAATTCGATAGCCGCTGCGACTGGCTCCCCATCAGCCACACGGTTGACGAGGCCGATCTGAAAGGCTTCCACGGCATCGACCATGCGCCCCGTCAAAATGAGTTCCATGGCGCGCGCCTCACCAACCAGCCTCGGCAAGCGCTGGGTCCCCCCATAGCCCGGGATCAGGCCAAGCTTGATCTCGGGCAACGACAGACGCGCCGTCCGCGCGGCGATGCGGAAGGTGCATGCCATGGCGAGCTCCAGCCCGCCGCCGAATGCATAACCCTTAATTGCGGCGATCGAGGGCACAGGAAAATGTGAAAGTCTCTCGAACACCGCCTGACCAAGCTCTGCGCCGCGCTGCTGTTCGGTCTGGCTACGCCCGCGTAACTCTTCAATGTCGGCTCCTGCGCAGAACGCCTTTTCACCGGCACCTGTAACGACCAGGGCGCGCACAGGCATGCTTGCGGCTTGGTCCAACACGGCGTCCAACTCTGCGATCAGCGAGAATGACAGCGCGTTCAGCTTCCCCGGGCGATCTAGCGTCACGATGGCGCAATCGTCCTTCCGATCAAGGGTGACACTCATGCTGGCGTCCTCGCCTGGTAGCGAATAGCTATCGGGGCGATCTCGCCGCGCTTGACCTGTTCGACCAGTTCGCGTTTGAGCACCTTGCCGCTTGGGGTCAGAGGCAACTCGCTCAGCCTGATGAAGTATTCCGGCATGTCGAACCTAGACAGACCTTCGCGGGCCAGGTGTTCGAGTAGCTCACCCGCATCGACCGTACCGATCACGGCGATGCAGACCTTTTCGCCGAGCCGGACGTCGGCAACGGGGAAACACGCAACCCGATCGACCTGAGCATGGCGCAGTGCAATGGCCTCTATATGCGCCGGGTAGATGTTATGGCCGCCACGAATGATGACGTCCTTGATGCGGCCCTCTATGCGCAGATTGCCCTTCTCATCGAGGATGCCGAGGTCTCCCGACATAAACCAGCCGTCACGGTTGAAGCTACCTTCAGTCGCCGTCTGGTTATCGAAATAGCCAAGCATGAGCGAAGCCCCTTTGCCGCCGATCTGACCGATCTGGCCGGCAGGCAGAGCTACATCCTGATCGGCTGCATCGAAGATCTGCACCCGATAAGCGTTACCCCCTCGTCCGCAGGTGTTGACGATCGTTAGCTCATCATCGTCCGGATGCGTGTATTGATGAGATGAATTCTCGGTCATGCCGTAGACGTTTTGTGCCTTGACCCCCTGCGCCAGGAAAGCGCTCGCCACGGAAGGCGGGATTGGAGATCCAGCCATATAGAACGTCGCCACACTTCCAAGCCGTGGCAGACCCCGTTGCTGCTGCTCTGCCAGGATGTCCATCGCGTGCGTAGGCACCCCAAGCACATAGGTGGCGCCGGTCTTCAGAATCCAGTCAAGGCGGCTCATACCCTCTGGCGGGTCATCGGTGACAAAACGCCCGCCGGTCAAAAGCCACTGGGATACTGCCACCCAGGCAATGTGATGCGAGAGCGGAGCCAATACCATGACAACCGTCTCTGACCCTTGGCCCCAGTCGCGCACGAGTTCGCGCGCATTCGCCAACAGCGTGTTGTCGGAATGCATGACGCATTTGGGTGCCCCTGTGGTGCCGGATGTAAATGCAAGGTAGACGACCTTGTCTGGATCGCGGGACGGTTCCGACAAATTCGGGGCGGCAACCGGCAGGCTTTTCGGCGTGTATACGATCTTCAGCGATCGCACACCGGCGAGTAACTGATCGAACTTTGCCGTCGCTCGGTCCGCGCCCCACCCTTCTTCCGTTAACAAGGCGCGCGCGGAGAGCCGATTGAGAAGTCCTGCGACTTCCGCGCAGGTATAGGTACGATGAAGCGAAGGATTGCAGGCAAAGCCCTCGCGCGCGCAGGCCAGGAATAGTATGACGGCCTCAATCTTGTTGGACATCCAGATCGAGACGCGATCACCGGGTACAAGGCCGTAGATCCTCAGATCCGCAGCGACCCCATCGACACGCCCCAATAGCTCTGCCCACGACAGCACGGAACGGCCGTCTTGCAGGGCCGCATCGTCGGGTCGCCTTCGAGCGTTGCGCTGGAGCAGCGAATAGAACGTGTCCGGCTGCCAAAGCCCTGCATCGTAATAATCGCGCGCCACCGTAGGATGGTGCAGCGTCAGATATGGGCGCATCGCATCAGGCCCCGAATTTGGAGGGATCGGGCTTGCGCCGCTCGGTGAAGGCGCTGGCAAGTTCATGACTCTCATCCGTCTCGAGATAGGCCCGCAACAACAGGTCGTGAGCCATGCGGGACAGGCCTGACACGCCGCCATGGCGAGCGTTGAAGGCCGCCTTGATCGAGGCAAGCGCAAAAGAGCCACGCTCGGCGATCTCCAGCGCAAACTTGCGCGTCTCCTCCTTGAGGTCGGCGTCGGGCACCACCTTGTTGATCAAACCGAGCTCAAGCGCTTCATGGGCCGGAATCTTCGGGTTGCGGTACCAGATTTCCTTCGCCTTCTTCTTGCCGACCAGATCTTCCAGGTACCAGGTGCCATAGCCGGCATCGAAGGATCCGACCATCGGACCGACCTGGCGGAAGACGGCACTCTCCTTGGCGATCGTACAATCGCAAACCATCTGCAGAACGTTGCCGCCACCGACCGCGAAACCGTTGACTGAGGCAATGACAGGTTTCTGCAGCCGGTCGATCGTCTCGTACATCTCCAGAGTGGGGAGCGTGCCGGCATAAAGCAGGCTATCCTCCATACCATCCTTGCGGCCACCGACGCAGAAGAACTGGTCGCCCGCGCCGGTCAGCACAATCACGCGCGTGCGCGTTTCACGGCGGACCTCGTTCAGGCAATCCCGAATTTCGTGGCACATTGTCAGGTTGAACATGTTGCCATCGTCAGGACGATTGAGCGTAAGCGTCCCAATCGGACCGTCTTCTTCATAAATGATTGTATCGTAGCTCATTGAATCCTGGTTCCCTTGCTTGCCAGCTTGCCGCCTGAGCGACGTTGTTCTTGTATGACTAGACCACCTTCAGGCGGCGCAAATCCGTAAGGCGCTCCTGATCGTACCTCAAAAGATTTTCGAGTATCTCGGCGCTATGCTCGCCGAGAAGCGGTGGCCCAAGCCGCGGCCTGCTGACCGCCCCATCGACCTGAATGCCGATGCCAACCTGCGGAACTTTGCGATCGCCGCTTTGCAAGGCATAGAACAGGCCGCGCTCGAGCAGGTGGTGGTCGCTGACGAGGTCATCGACACGGTTTATAGGTCCGGCCGGTATCCGCGCCTTGGCAAACAGGGACAGCCAATGGGCGCGAGGCTTGCCCAGAAGAACCTCTTGGATCAACGCTACAATTTCTGTCCTGCACTCGCGTCGTAGCGCGTTGCTGGCGAAGCGCCCGTCGCCAGCGATTTCGTGTTTGCCGAGCGCCTCCCAGAACCGTTGCCAGATATTGTTATTACCAAGCCCAAGCGTGATCGGAGCATCGGCGGTCTCAAACGCTTGATAGATTGCAATCACGCTGTCCTTACCGCCGGACCGCCGGGGGAGTTCGCCGGAACCCAGGAACGGCACGATCCGACAGGCGACAAAGCGCGACATCGAATCGACCAATGCGATGTCGACTGTTGCGCCCACGTTTGTTCGGGCGCGCCTCATCAACGCGGCGATTGCCGCGAGGGCGGCATCCTGGCCAGCCAACATGTCGGCCGCAGGCGCGCCGACCTTCTGCGGATCTCCGTCAGCCGCGCCGGTGACGTCCATGATCCCTGAATACCCCTCTGCAATCAGGTCGTAGCAGGGCAAATCAGATCGGAGCCCAGTCATTCCGAAACCGGTGATTGAGACATAGACCAGCCGGGGGTTCCACGAACGCACGGTTTCCTGGTCAAGGCCAAGCTTTGCGGCGACCCGTACAGAGGTGTTGATCAGGATAACATCAGCTCTCTCGGCCAGGTCGCGCAAGATCGCCACGCCTTCCGGCTGACTATAGTCCAGACACAGGCTGCGCTTGTTTCGGTTGACGCTTTCGAACCAAAGCGACTCACCGTCAAGGAAGGGCGGCCCCCATGCCCGAGCGTCGTCGCCGCCAGGCCGCTCGACCTTGATAACGTCGGCGCCGAAATCGGCGAGCAATTGCGCGGCATAAGGACCAGCGATCGACGTAGTCAAATCGATCACACGCACCCCCTCCAGCAAGTCAAAGCCCTTGTTGCCTACTTGCTCGACGGGAAGCTGGTCGAGCGGCAAGCCTCCTGCAATCATGTGGTCATGCGACATGCGGTTCCTCACTGCTAAGCCGTTATCAGCAAGTCGCATGCCAATCGCGTCCCATGCCTCACGCGAAGAATTTTGAACCGAAATCCGGCTAAGATTTACATCAGCCCTGTCTGATTGTATTCATCCAGTACAGCGGAACGCGCTGGTGTGTCTTTTTTGACGACACTTGCTCGTCTTCGGGCTCAGGAGGGTGTGATGTCGGGCATTGAGGGCCTTGTGGTTACCCAGACGGGTAAGGGCGTTGTCTTTGCGTGCGGCGCTGGTGCCGATCCCCGGGTGCGGGCCCTTGCAACTGACCGGGAATGGATAGCGGAAGCGAGAACGCGCCGGCTGCAACCGCTCCTGTTGCGCGGCAAGGACTATTCGGCGCTCATCTCTTCGTACGCCGATGGCGACGTCATCTTCATCAGCACGAGCCGCAACGCGGTTCTTGAATTCATCGGCTCCGTCGACTTCGCCTACGACATTATCGAGAAGCTGCTGACCGATCCTTTCGAGGCCATGACAGTGGTCGATCGCGAGGCGCGTCTTGTCTACATCTCGCCCGTGCATGAGGCCTTTTTTGGCCTGCGACATGGCGAAGCCAATGGTCGTCCCGTCGCGCGCGTCATCGAAAACACAAGATTGGATTCAGTCGTGCGGTCGGGGCGCCCCGAAATCGGGGAGATCCAGCGCATGAACGGCGTTGAACGCGTGGTCTCGCGACAGCCGATCCTGCGCGATGGAAAGACCCTCGGCGCGATCGGCCGCATCATGTTCAAGGGCCCTGAGCAACTCGCCGCGCTGAGCAAGCGCATCAGTCAATTGGAGGGTGAGGTCGAGTTCCACCGCCGCGAAGCAGCAGTCTTGCGCGGACGCAGTTTCGGCCTCGAGCACCTGATCGGCGAAAGCGCGCCTATGCAGCGCCTTAAAACAGAGATCACCAAGGTGGCGCCCTTGGAGGTCCCGGTACTGGTCTCCGGCGAGAGCGGGACGGGCAAGGAACTGGTGGCGCATGCACTGCACCGCTTGAGCCCACGCCGCGACAACCCGCTTGTCATGGTCAATGCTGCTGCGCTCCCGGCCAATCTGGTTGAATCGGAACTCTTTGGTTATGAGGGCGGCGCTTTCACCGGTGCCGACCGGAAGGGTCGCAAGGGTAAGTTCGAACAGGCTGCTGACGGCACCATCTTCCTTGACGAGATCGGCGACATGCCACTCGACGTGCAGGCCAAGTTGCTACGCGTCCTGCAGGACCGGGTCGTTGAACGTGTCGGTGGCGAGCGTCCGCGGCATGTCGACTTTCGCCTTGTTTCGGCGACCAACCGGGACTTGCAGTCATTCGTTTCGCAAGAGAAGTTTCGTCTCGATCTCTACTACCGGATCTCACCTGTCGTTATCGAAGTGCCGCCGCTTCGCAGGCGTGTTGAGGACATCGAGCTGCTTACTGCACATTTCCTCGACGAGTTCTCGCGTATTCACCGTAAACCGGTTCCGAAGATAAGCGAGAGCGCCGGCACCTATCTGATGGAGCGGACTTGGCCTGGCAATGTCCGCCAGCTTCGTCACGTCATCGAGCGGGCCTTCATCTTTGCCGAGGACGGTCTGATCACCACCGAGACATTGATCCAACATGGCGGTCTGGAAGCGAGCGCCGCGCGTTCGGAACTGCCGCTTGAACGGGAACCCCGAGCCAGTCTACCGCGGTTGAAGGATGCCATCGAGCGTACCGAAACCGCGCTTATCCGGGAAGCAATGCAAGCCTTTGGCGGGAACAAGAAACGTGTCGCCGATGAACTCGGCATTTCACGATCTTATCTCTACAAGGTCCTCGGTGAAGTCGACCGTTAGTGCGAGACAGCCCACGGAATTGCGGTCCATGTCCGCAGCACAGGCATTCAGTGACTTCCGTGTCCTTCAGAAAGGCAGCGAAGCATATCCGAGGGACGTTTTACGACCCGCCCGAAGCCGCCCAGACTGACTGGCACATTGGTTGCAAGATCAGGCCAGATCGCCGGGCCTATCTGAGGATGAATATGAATCTCGCTTATGTCGTACGCTGCAACTTCAACGATGCCTCACGCGAGGCCGCCTGGAACGACTGGTATAGTGGCCCGAAGCTGAGGCAGATGTTGGCAAAGCCACACTTCCTGACCGTGCAGCGATTTCGACGAGTTTCGGGATCGGGGCGAAACTACCTCGCCTTCTGGACCATCGCGTCCGCGGACGCCTTCACCACCAACGAATATACAAGCGACTGGGGCTTCTTCGAATGGCACCCCTATATAGTCGATTGGAGCCGCGACCTGTTTGAAGCCCGTAACGGGCATTCGGTGACGGCGCCCAAGCTGCGACCACGCGAGTTGTTGCGCCTGGTTTCTTTCGAGGGCGCGTCGGAAGCATATGCCACGGATGCCCATTCCCAAATCGATGCCGAGCGACCCGGTACCAGATGGTTCCGATCTGTCGGCCTCGACAGGCACACACCCCTTCTCGGCCTTTCGGTCGAAAAATCAGACACCGCCTACGCTGCAATCGCAGGTGTCAACGAGGCTTTCTACGAGCCCATCTCCGATCTGGTAATCACCGAGCAGCCCGAAGCGCTTCCCCTAGTTCGCTGACCACGCCTTGGCAGAATTCATCGTTTATGGATCAAGGACGCGGACGGCCACCTTACCTTCAAACCGACAGCCGAATGACGATCTCAACGCCTGATGGCTCATATTGGCAACGGGTCGGACGACAGTCCGGCCCGTTCCCACGCTGCACACAGGCCGCCATTTCTGAGCTCTCACATCAATTTCGGCAAGGATGCTGCCAGCTCATCTATGGCAAGCCTCAACTTGACTGGCATCAGCGGCGCCCGCAACCAGACGGCATAAGCGTCGTAAGGAAAGCTCGGCATTGTCGGAAACACATCCCTCAAGCTGCCATTAGCAATATGACCGCGCACCAACCATGAGGGCAGCCATGCAAGGCCAGCCCCTGCTGCAGCGGCTTCGGCAATCACATTGAGATCGTCGAAGCGAAATCGGCTCGGCGGAACGATCTCAAAAGGCGCTTCGCTATCGCGCGGGAACAGCCAAGGAGGAACCGGCCCAGCGCGCCAATAAACCACTGTCTCATGGCCCGCGATGTCAGACAGATCTTGGGGCATGCCACGCTCGGCAATGTAGCTTGGCGAAGCACAAACGATCATGCGTTGCTGCGCGAGTCGCTTGGCCATGAGTCCGGCTCTATCGGTCAATTCTCCCGTCCTAATCGCGAGGTCGAACCCGCCTTCCATGAGGTCGACAAGCCGATCGGTGAAAGAGAGCTCCAACTCCAATCCAGGATAGCGCTTGGCCAAGTTTAGCATTACGGGGGCTGCGCATTGCCGGCCAAAATGGACCGGCATTGTTACTCTCAGTTTGCCCCTTGGCTCCGAGAGTTGATCGGCTGCTAGTGCGTCGGCAGCTTCAGCCTCGGTAAGAATGATGCGGCAGCGCTCATAATAAATCTTGCCGATATCGGTGAGGCTCTGCCTGCGCGTGGTGCGGTTGAGCAGCCGAACCCCGAGCCGCTCCTCCAAGAAACGCACATGCTTCCCAACCATTGGGCCAGACATTTGAAGGGCAGAGGCCGCCGCTTCGAATGAGCCTAGATCCACGGCTTTGACGAAGGCAGTCATGCTGGCAAGACGATCCATATTCCAAACCGTTGGTTTAGTCTTATCTTCCTGCGAGCCAATATATCTTCCCGATTTGTGCATGGTAAAGCCAATTCGATGCAAATCGTTAGGAGTTATAATGACAAAAGTCGTCCGTTTTCATGAGTTTGGTGGCCCTGAGGTTCTGCGCATAGAAAATATCGATGTGGCGCCTCCCGGCCCGGGGCAAGTCCGTATTCGCGTGAAGGCCATCGGCCTCAATCGGGCTGAAGCGCTGATGCGCGCTGGCACCTATATCGAGACCCCTGAGTTGCCCTCGCGTCTTGGCCTCGAGGCCGCCGGCATCGTTGACGCACTCGGATCCGGCGTAAGCGGGTTCGCGGCTGGTGACGTTGTCAGTACCATTCCACCGATCTCGATGATCGAATACCCGGCCCATGGCGAACTCGCCACATTCCCAGCCGCGCACATTGTCAAGCACCCTGCGAGCCTCACCTTCGAAGCTGCTGCTGCTTTATGGATGCAGTTTCTCACGGCGTACGGCGCTTTGATCGAGATCGCCCAGCTGCGCGCCGGGGACTTCGTCGCTATTACCGCGGCGTCAAGCAGTGTCGGACTGGCGGCCATTCAGATCGCCAAAAAGGTTGGCGCCACGCCAATTGCCATTACCCGATCGTCCGCCAAGAAGCAGGCGTTGATCGATTTCGGCGCAACCCATGTGATCGCGGCAAATGAGGAGGATTTGGAAGCCCGGCTGAAGGCCATTTCCGGCTCGACTGGCGTGCGGGTCGTTCTCGACGCAGTCGGTGGCCCAATCTTCAATCCACTGACTGCTGCCATGGCTCGCGGCGGCATCCTGCTCGAATATGGCGGACTAAGCCCCGAGCCTACCCCTTTCCCGCTTTTCACGGTGCTGGGTAAATGTCTGACGCTTCGCGGTTACCTTGTACATGAGATCGTTCAGGATCCTCGCCGCCTCGAAGCCGCCAAGACTTTCATTGCCGAGGGACTCACGGACGGATCCCTGAAGCCTGTGATCGCCAAGACCTTTGATTTTGCAGATATCGTCGAAGCCTATCGATATCTCGAATCAAACGAACAATTTGGCAAAGTGGTTGTGTCGCTGAACACCTAGGGGCATCTCAAACCAGTGACCATCTGAGCGGCCCATTTGGGCCGCTCAGTCGTTAGAGCCGGAGGGGACCGACAGTACTAAATTCCCCGGGCAGCGCCGCCGTCGATGTCAATCGTGGCGCCTTGGATGTAGGCTGACTGATCGGATGCAAGAAAGGCAACAAGCCGAGCCACATCCTCTGGGGACCCGAAGCGCACGATCTGGTGGCCAGCAAGTAGCTCGTTCTCGATGGCGCTTTCGCTTAACTGTCGCTCCCTCATCAAAGACTCGATGCGGGCGAATAGCCTACCCGATTTGATATAGCCCGGGTTTACCGCATTCACTCGAACGCCGTCGCGACTTCCCTTATCAGCCAAGGCCTTTGTCAGGTTCAGCAGTGCCGAATTGACCGCGCCGCCAATTGTGAAATCCGCGCTTGGCGTGCGAGAGCTCGAGCCTACTATGTTGATAATAGAGCCGCCGCGTGAAGCCAGATGCGGCCACGCCGCCCGGCACAGAAGCACGCTCGCATAAAATTTTAACGAGAACCCATCCAACCAATCCTCATAAGTAAAATCCAGAAACTCCCCTCGCCTGGTGTCGCCGGCGCAGTTGACCAAAAGATCGAGCTGACCGAACTGACCTAATGCAAACGCTACGCATCGATCCGGGGCGTCAGGCTTTTTCAGATCTGCAATAGTGACAGCTGCTGGCGCGCCAGAAAGTGCTGTCGCAGCCTGCTGTGTTTCGGCGAGTGACTGACTGTCGCGAGCAGCCAAGCAAAGAGAAAAGCCGCCCTTTGCGAGTTCCAATGCGATAGCCCGGCCAATGCCTCGGCTAGCGCCCGTCACCAGTGCGACCTTCTTCGGTGCGGCAGCCTTATTCGTCGTTGCGAACTCAGTCAAAAGCCACCTAGCATCAGTGATCCATGGCCTTGACGATTTCCTCGGTCATCTTCTTGGCGTCGCCGAGCAACATCATGGTGCCGTCCTTGTAGAACAGCGTGTTGTCGATGCCGGCATAGCCGGAGCCGAGCGAGCGCTTGACGAAGAGGCAGGTGCGGGCCTTGTCGACGTCGAGGATCGGCATGCCGTAGATCGGCGAGGACTTGTCGTCGCGCGCGGACGGGTTGGTGACGTCGTTGGCGCCGATGACATAGGCGACGTCGGCCTGCGCGAATTCGGAGTTGATGTCCTCGAGCTCGAACACCTCGTCATAGGGCACGTTGGCCTCGGCGAGCAGCACGTTCATGTGGCCGGGCATGCGCCCGGCGACCGGGTGGATGGCGTATTTGACCTCGACGCCGTTGGCCTTGAGCTTGTCGGCCATCTCGCGCAGCGCGTGCTGCGCCTGGGCGACCGCCATGCCGTAGCCCGGCACGATGATGACCTTCTGCGCGTTCATCATCAGGTAGGCGGCGTCGTCGGCCGATCCCTGCTTGACGGTGCGCTCGATGCCGTCGTCGGCAGCGGCAGCGGTTTCGCCGCCGAAACCGCCGAGGATGACGGAGATGAAGGAGCGGTTCATGCCCTTGCACATGATGTAGGACAGGATCGCACCGGACGAACCGACCAGCGCGCCGGTGATGATCAGCGCCAAGTTGCCGAGCGTGAAGCCAAGCGCTGCCGCCGCCCAGCCGGAATAGGAATTCAGCATCGACACCACGACCGGCATGTCGGCGCCGCCGATCGGGATAATCAGGAGCACGCCGAGCACCAGCGAGGCGGCGACGATCAGCCAGAAGACCAGCTTGGACTCGGTGGTGACCAGCAGCACGATCAGCACCACCAGGGCAACACCCAGCGCGATGTTGATCATGTGGCGGCCGCCGATCATGATCGGCTTGCCGGACATGCGGCCGTCGAGCTTCAGGAAGGCGATAACCGAGCCGGTGAAGGTGATGGCGCCGATGGCCACACCGAGGCTCATTTCGATGAGCGCCTGGGCGTGGATGTCGCCCGCCGTGCCGATGCCGAAGCTTTCCGGCGCGTAGATGGCGGCTGCCGCCACCATGACGGCGGCGAAGCCGACGAGCGAGTGGAAGGCGGCGACCAGCTGCGGCATCGAGGTCATGGCGATGCGCCGCGCCACATAGGCGCCGACGCCGCCACCGATGGCTAGCCCCAGCACGATCAGGCCGAAGCGGCCCGCCGAGGGCAGCGCCAGCGCCAGCGTGGTGCAAAGAGCAATGCCCATGCCGATCATGCCGTAGAGATTGCCCTGCCGGCTGGTGGTCGGGTGCGACAGGCCGCGCAGCGCCAGGATGAAGAGGATGCCGGAGACCAGATAGAGGAAGGAAGCGAGATTGACGGTCACGTCACTTTTCCTTCTTCTTGTACATGGCGAGCATGCGCTGGGTGACGAGGAAGCCGCCGAAAATGTTGACCGAAACCAGCACCAGGGCGATGAAGCCGAAGCCCGCGGCAAGGCCGGAAGCCGCGATGCCGACGGCAAGCAGCGCGCCGACGACGATGACCGAGGAGATGGCGTTGGTGACGGCCATCAGCGGCGTGTGCAGCGCCGGCGTCACCGACCAGACGACATAGTAGCCGACGAAGATCGCCAGCACGAAGATGGCGAAGCGGAAGACGAAGGGATCGATGGCGCCGCCAGAGAGCGCATGTGCGGCGTTGCCGGCAGCCTCGGCGCCGGCGGGCGCGTTGGCGAGGTCATGCACGGCAAGGCGGACGGCGGCCGTCGCCTGATCGAGCTGGTCGAGGGCTTTCTGCAGCTGTTCCATCACGCGCTCCCTTCTGGCTTGGACGAGGGCGACTTGGCCGCGGCCTTCCTGTTGTTGGTTTTCCGGGGTGCCGGTTTCGTGTCGCCGGCGCCGGCAACCATGATCGTGGCCGGGATCGCAGCCGGCTCCGTGCGCGGCGCATCGGCGGCCTTGGCGAAATTGGGATGCACGACCTGGCCAGCGTCGGTCAGCATCGTCGCCTTGACCAGCTCGTCGTCGCGCTTGATGGCAAGCTGCTTCGCCGCCTTGTCGACCATCGTCTCGAGGAAGGCGTAGAGGTTCTTGGCGTAGAGCAGCGAGGCCGATGCCGCGACGCGGCCCGGGACGTTGAGATGGCCGACGATCTTGACGCCGTTTTCGGTCGTGACGACCTTGCCGGGCACCGCGCCCTCGACATTGCCGCCGCGCTCGACCGCGAGGTCGACGATCACCGAGCCCGGTTTCATTGAGGCGACCATGGCGGCCGAGACCAGCTTCGGCGCCGGACGACCCGGAATCAGCGCCGTGGTGATGACGATATCCTGCTTGGCGATGTGCTCGGCGGTCAGCGCCGCCTGCTTGGCCTGGTATTCCTTCGACATTTCCTTGGCGTAGCCGCCGGCCGTCTCGGCCGCCTTGAATTCCTCGTCCTCGACGGCGAGGAACTTCGCGCCGAGTGACTGGACCTGCTCCTTCACCGCCGGGCGCACATCTGTGGCGGTGACGACGGCGCCGAGGCGACGCGCGGTGGCGATCGCCTGCAGGCCGGCGACGCCGACGCCCATGATGAAGGCTTTCGCCGCCGGCACGGTGCCCGCCGCCGTCATCATCATCGGCAGCGCGCGGTCATATTCGGCGGCCGCGTCGATCACCGCCTGGTAGCCGGCGAGATTGGCCTGCGAGGAAAGCACGTCCATCACCTGCGCGCGGGTGATGCGCGGCATGAACTCCATCGAGAAGGAGGTGATGCCGGCCTTGGCCATCGCGGCCACCGCCGCATCGTTGCCGTAGGGATCCATGATGGCGATGACGGCCGCGCCGGACTTGTAGCCCTTCAGCTCCGCATCGGTCGGCCGGCGCACTTTCAGCACCACATCGGCCTTCGACGCGTCGGCAGCCTTGCCGATCGCGGCACCCGCCGTGGCAAACTCCTGATCGGTGATGCGCGAGCCGAGGCCCGCGCCCTTCTCGACGATCACCTCGAAGCCCAGACCCGCCAGCCGTTTCACCGTCTCAGGCGAAGCCGCGACACGCGGCTCGTTCGCATCAAGCTCACGAGGGATGAATATGGTTTGTGTCGCTGCCAAACGGGTTAATCTTTCTGTCGGTTCGTTGCCGCGCTCAGTAGCAAGTCCCGTGCCAGAGAGGATGGAGGCCGAGTAACTGGCTACCAGCTACTCGTCTGTTTCCAGGCAGGAGGATCCCGGTGTTTCCGGTGGCAACATCATGTGTTTATCAAGGACAGCCAGCACCGGTGTGCGCGTGAAGGTCAGCGCTTGGGTTGATGTTTTTCTCGCCATCCCTGGCTGCCAGCGGAATGGCATGGTTATTGCGAAGAGAATGACGGCATCACTCGGGAGGATTAGTTGATGAGCTCTGCACTTGAAGGCAAGATCGCCTTGGTCACAGGAGGCAGCCGCGGCATCGGCGCCGCAATAGCGAAGCACCTTGCGCGCGACGGTGCGAACGTCGCCATCACTTACACTTCGGCCAAAGACAAAGCCGATGAAGTGGTCAAGGAAATGGAGGCCATCGGCCGCCGCGCCATCGCTATCCGTGCCGACAATCTGGCCGCTGAAGCAATGGATCTTGCCGTGAACGAAACGATCGCCAAGCTCGGAGGTCTGGACATTCTCGTCAACAACGCTGGGATTCTGCACACCGGGCCAATTGAGGACTTCACGCTCGAGGATTTTGAGCAGACCATTGCAATCAACGTACGAGCTCCCTTTCTAGCTTGCCGCGCGGCTGGCCGCCAAATGCGTGCGGGCGGAAGGATCATTTCAATCGGCAGCAATCTTGCTGATCGAGCGCCTCGACCGGGCTTAAGCCTGTATTCCATGAGCAAGGCCGCCCTTGTTGGGATGTCCAAAGCCCTCGCCCGCGAACTCGGCCAGAAAGGCATAACCGTAAACGTCGTTCAGCCAGGTTCCACAGATACGGAAATGAACCCTGCTGATGGTGCATTCGCCGACAATCAACGGGCGCGGATGGCGCTGCCGGGGCGCTTTGCTACTCCTGAGGACATAGCCGGGCTCGTATCTTGGCTTGCTGGGCCCGGCGCAGCCAGCGTTACTGGCTCCGTCTACACGATCGATCGCGGATCCAACGCCTGATAGTCGAACGATATGACAGCGTAGACAACTCCCAAAGTGGCCTTCGAACGATGATCGCTGGCGCCTGCATCGAGAAATGAAATGGTGGCTGTTATGATGAGCAGGCCCGATCGCGCCCACCAAGACGCAGTGCTGGACAACATGTCGTTTGACCCGGGCGATGGCGATGGTCGGCGGCCGCGCGATCACCGAACCATCCGGCCGGGTGATCGCGCAGACAGCATCGGCAATTGCCGCGGCGGGCATCGACCTGATACCAGCTTCATTGGCTTTTGATCGTAGCACATACGGCCACGACAGAAACCGGCGCGCCCGGTGGGGAGGCCGCTTTGCGGCCAGTCGCAGCCGCCGAGGTGAATGAGAGGCGCAAAGCGGTTGCATTAAAATCGCAAGCTGTTCTGGAGATGTCCATGCGCAAAATCGTCGCCGGCAAGCTGCACGGCATCCACGTCACCGAGGCCAATCTCGACTACCATGGTTCGGTCACGCTCGATCCCGACCATTGCGAGAAAGCGGGCATCCTGCCGATGGAATTCGTCGATATCTGGAACAAGAACTCGGGCGCACGGATCTCGACCTATGTCATCCTCGGCGAACGCGGATCCCGCTGCTGCATTCTCAACGGCGCCGCGGCCCGCACCTGCCAGCCGGGCGATCAGGTGATCATCTGCAACGCAGTGTATGCGCACGAGACGGACCTGACCGCACTCAAGCCGCGCGTGCTGACCTTCGACAAGGATAATCGCGTCGTCGACCAGTTGACCTATTCAGTTGAGCGCAACGCCGGCGGAGGCTACAGCTTCTCGATACTCAACGAGGTCCACGACGCTCTGCCGATACCGGCGCTCGTGGGCGGCTAAAAAGCTGGCCAGGCTGGCCACTGCGGAAAAGTTCAAGCTCGTTCAGCGGAACCGGCTGCAAATGGACATCTAGACGATGGAGACGGAATGAACGCCGAATTGCATCTGAACGCGGCCGTTGAGCTGTTCAACGAAGTGTCCTCCCAATGGAAGCGGGAAACCGCCCAGGCTATCCACGATCTGCCGTTCAACGACCTGCTGTTCCGGGCCCAGACCATCCACCGGGAGAATTTCGACCCCAACCGGGTGCAGCTGTCGCGCCTGCTGTCGATCAAGACAGGCGGCTGCCCTGAGGATTGCGGCTATTGCAGCCAGTCGGCGCATCACCAGTCCGGCCTCAAGGCCTCGAAGCTGATGGAGGTTCAGCGCGTCATCGCCGAGGCAAGAAAGGCGCGCGACGCAGGCGCCACGCGATATTGCATGGGCGCCGCATGGCGCAGCCCCAAGGAGCGCGACATGGAGGCGGTCATCGCCATGGTGGAGGGCGTGAAGGCGCTCGGCATGGAGACCTGCATGACGCTCGGCATGCTCGACCTCGGCCAGGCCCAGCGGCTGAAGCAGGCCGGCCTCGACTACTACAACCACAACATCGACACCTCCGAGCGCTACTACAGCGAGATTATCTCGACGCGGACCTTCGCCGACCGGCTGGAGACGCTGGCCAACGTCCGCGACAGCGGCATCAAGGTCTGCTGCGGCGGCATCGTCGGCATGGGCGAGGACAAAGCCGACCGCATCGACATGCTGGTGACTTTAGCCAACCTGCCGGAGCCGCCCGACAGCGTGCCCATCAACATGCTGATCCCGATCGAAGGCACGCCGCTCGGCGAGGCCGACCCGATCGAGCCGATCGAATTCGTGCGCACCATCGCCCTTGCCCGCATAATGATGCCGAAGTCGCACGTGCGGCTCTCGGCCGGGCGCACGGCGATGAGCGACGAGATGCAGGCGTTGTGCTTCTTCGCCGGCGCCAACTCCATCTTCGTCGGCGACACTTTGCTGACCGCCGAAAACCCAGGCGAGGACAAGGACAGCGCGCTGTTCCGCCGGCTGGGCATCAAGCCGATGGAGCGCGAAGCCCAGTGAACGGGCGGGTGAACGGCCGAGCTATGCTCGACCGCTACGAAGCAACCTTGAGCGGGCTGGCCCGCAAGAAGCGGTTGCGGGCCCTGAGCGGCCGCGCCGGGCTCGATTTCGCCTCCAACGACTATCTCGGCCTGGCGCGCTCGAAGCGTATGGCAGAGGCGGTCGCCGCGGCACTCGCCGCCGGCACCCTCGTTGGGGCGACCGGTTCGCGGCTCCTGCGCGGTAACGACCCCGAACACGAGGTACTCGAAGCCAAGGCCGCCGGCTTCTTCGGCGCCGAGCGCGCGCTGTTCTTCGGCGGCGGCTATGTTGCCAATTTCGCGGTGCTCACGACCTTGCCCCAGAAGGGCGATCTGATCGTGCTGGACGAGCTCATCCATGCCAGCGCGCATGAGGGGGCGCGAGCCGGCCGCGCCGAACTGACTGAAGCAGCGCACAACGATGCCGACGCCGTAGACGATGCGATCCAAACCTGGCGCGCGAGAGGTGGCACCGGCCGCGCGTGGATCGTGGTCGAGAGCCTCTACAGCATGGACGGCGACCGGGCTCCGCTTGGTGAATTGATCGAGATCGCGGACCAGCATGATGCATTCCTGTTCGTCGACGAGGCGCACGCTACCGGCGTCTATGGTCCCGACGGGCGCGGTCTCGCGCACGATCTCGAAGGCCGCGACAATGTCGTGGTGCTCCACACCTGCGGCAAGGCGCTGGGCGCATCCGGCGCGCTGGTCACCGCGCCAGAATTGCTGTGCGACTATCTCGTCAACCGCTGCCGGCCCTTCATCTACGCCACCGCGCCCTCGCCGCTGATGGCTGTGGCGGCGGCGACGGCCCTCGACATCGTCGCCGACGAACCGGATCGCCGTGAACGGCTGGCGGGGCTGGTCGCGCTCGCCTCCAAGAAGGCTGGGGAGTTGGGCCTGCCTGCGAGCGGTTCGCAGATCCTGCCAATCATCGTAGG
Source organism: Mesorhizobium sp. WSM4906 (assembly GCF_029674625.1). Classification (NCBI taxonomy): domain Bacteria; kingdom Pseudomonadati; phylum Pseudomonadota; class Alphaproteobacteria; order Hyphomicrobiales; family Phyllobacteriaceae; genus Mesorhizobium; species Mesorhizobium sp. WSM4906. The sequence goes on along the minus strand of NZ_CP121355.1, from coordinate 2,889,402 downwards.
CGACAATGCGCGCGCCATGGCGCTGGCGCTGGCTTTGCAGTCAAGCGACTTCGATGTGCGCGGCATCCGCCCCCCAACCGTTCCCGAAGGGACGGCGAGGCTCAGGATCTCGCTGACGCTGAATGTCGGCGAGGACGACGTCTCGGCGCTGTTCGATGCGCTTGCCGAGGAATGGGGGCGCAGGCCATGACGGCGCGCTTCATCGTGACCGGCACCGACACCGGAATCGGCAAGACCGTGTTTGCGGCCGGTCTGGCGGGCCTGCTCGACGGCTTCTATTGGAAGCCGGTGCAATCGGGCCTCGACGAGGAGACCGACAGCGAGATCGTTGCTCGCCTCTCCGGCCTGCCGGCGGGGCGCGTCCTGCCGGAAGTGTACCGCCTGAGGACGCCTCTGTCGCCGCATCGGTCGGCCGAAATTGACGGCGTCGCGATCGAGGCGGCAAGGCTTTCGCTCCCAGATTTGCCGGGCCCGCTCGTCATCGAAGGTGCTGGCGGGCTGATGGTGCCGCTCAGTCGGCAGATGCGGTTCATTGATATTTTCCGGGAATGGCAACTACCGGTCATTCTTTGCGCCCGCACGGCGCTCGGCACCATCAACCACACCCTGCTTTCGTTGGAAGCTCTGCGTGCCCGTTCGATACCGTTGCTTGGCATCGCCTTCATCGGCGACGAGATGGCCGATACGCAAAGGACGATCGCCGAAATGGGTAATGTACGAATGCTTGGTCGCCTGCCGCGTCTCGACCCGCTAACGCCTGAGGTGCTTTCCGCGGCTATGCAGGCCGCATTTAAAATCGCCGACTTCAGGGAGATCCGGGCATGAGCCGCTCCGCTGTCTGGCATCCCTTCACCCAACATGCCACCGAGCCGGTTCCGCCGACGATCGTGCGCACAGAGGGCGCCTATGTCGAGACGCGCGAAGGCAGGCGCATCCTCGATGCGATCTCCTCCTGGTGGGTCATCACCCACGGCCACCGCCACCCGAAGATCCTGGAGGCGATCCGCGAGGCGACCGAAACGCTCGACCAGGTGATCTTCGCCGGCCTCTGCCACGAGCCGGCCGAGCAATTGGGCGCCGCACTGGTCGACATGACGCCAGCGGGCCTTGACTGGGTCTTTTTCTCCGACAGCGGCTCGACCAGCGTCGAGGTGGCGCTGAAAATGGCGCTGGGCTTTCACCGCAACAGGGGCCTCCCGCGCTCGCGCATCGTCGTGATGGAGCACAGCTATCACGGCGACACCATCGGCACGATGAGCGTCGGCGCGCGCGGCGTCTTCAACGCCGCTTACGAGCCGCTGCTGTTCGAGGTCGACACCATCCCCTTCCCCGCGGCTAGCCGCGAGCAGGAAACGCTGGATGCCTTCGAACGGCTGGCACGTGACCGCAAAGTTGCCGCATTGATTGTCGAGCCGCTGGTGCTCGGCGCCGGCGGCATGCTCATGTACCCTGCCTGGGTACTCGCCGAACTCAAACGCATTGCCGAGCGCTCCGAAACGCTTTTTATCGCCGACGAAGTCATGACCGGCTGGGGCCGCACCGGCACGATCTTCGCCTGCGAGCAGGCTGCGATCGCTCCCGATATATTGTGCACGTCCAAGGGACTGACGGGCGGCTCACTGCCGCTTGCGGCGACGCTTGCCACCGATGCGATCTTTCGCGCGCATTACTCCAGGGATCGGGCCAGGACCTTCTTTCATTCGAGTTCCTACACGGCAAACCCGATCGCCTGCGCGGCTGCACTTGCGAATGTGGGCATCTGGAACGACGAGCCCGTGGCGGAGCGCGTAGCCACCCTGGCGCGGATGCAGGCCGAAAAAGTTGCGCGTTTCAGCCAGGATCCGCGTTTCGAAAATGTCCGCGCCAGCGGCACCATCGCCGCGCTCGACCTTCGCGTCGGCAGTGCCGGCTATCTGGCCGAGGTCGGGCCCAAGCTGCGCGCCTTCTTCCTCGAGCGCGGCTTGCTGGTGCGGCCGCTCGGCAACGTCATCTACGTGCTGCCACCCTATTGCGTGACGTCGGACGAACTCGACCGGCTCTACGCGGCAATAGACGAGGCCGCCGGGCTTGCGGGCGACCAGCGATGACCCGCACGACGCGCATCATAGGCCTTGGCCATCACGTGCCGGCTCGAAAAGTCGGCAATGCAGAGATCGAGGCAAGTCTTGGGCTGGAGGGCGCCTGGATCGAGGGACGAACCGGCATCCGCTCGCGTTTCTGGGCGGAGCCAGGCGACACACTGTCCGGGCTGGCGGCCGAGGCAGGCGCCATGGCGCTGCAGGCTGCCGGCATCGATCGCAAGGAGATCGGCCTGCTTCTGCTTGCCACATCGACGCCTGACCATCTGCTGCCGCCAAGCGCGCCGCTGGTGGCGCACAGGCTTGGCCTTGAAAAGGCCGGCGGCGTCGACTTGGCAGGCGCCTGCGCGGGTTTCATCTATGCCATGACATTCGCCGACGGCTTCGTGCGCCTGCACAACAAGCCGGCCATCGTCATTGCGGCCAACATATTGAGCCGTCGGATCAATCCGGCCGAGCGCGCCAGCGCCGTGCTGTTCGCCGATGCCGCGGGCGCGGTGGTGCTGGCCCCTTCCAGTGACCCCAGCCACGGCATCCTCGGCACCTCGCTCGCCTCGGACGGGTCCGCCTATGGCCTGATCCACATCCCGGCCGGCGGTAGCAGCCGTCCTTTCTCGGAGGAGATCGACATCGTCGACACCCGCATGACGATCACGAACGGCCGAGAAGTCTTCGCCAAGGCGGTGGAGATGATGAGCCGCTGTTCAACCGAGGCGCTGGCGGCGTCCGGCCTTTCGGCGTCGGATATCGCCCGTTTCGTGCCACACCAGGCAAATGTCCGCATCTTCAATGCGGTCGGCAAGTCGCTCGGCATCGAGGATGAGCGCATCGTCAAGACCATCGCCGATTATGGCAACTCGTCGGCCGCAACGATCCCGCTGTCGCTGTCGGTTGCCCACAGCGCCAATCCGTTTCGACCGGGCGAGAAACTGCTTCTAGCTGCAGCCGGCGCCGGCCTCACCGGCGGGGCATTGGCGGTTGGCGTCTAACTCGGACCCCGCAAGCCATGATCCTGTCACGGCCTATGAGTCGTTGTTGCAGACGCTTGGTGACAAGATGGCGAACGGCTCGAGTGGGGCCGGAAGCGGACAGCCCGGTTTTGGGATGATCGGCAAAAGCAGCAGGCCTTCATCAGCCTGCAGACCGTTGGCCAGAAGAAACTCAGGATGTACCGCTGGAGCACTGCCGTCTAACTGTTCAGCGGCTATTCTGACGCCGGACCTCTTCGCGAGCACAACGGCAATCTCATCAACGGCTCGAGCCGCCCGCTTCAGGATCAGTTCGGACCGGAGCACACCGCCAGTAAGATCCTTGTCGGACGCGTATATACCCGTGGGCAGCGCGAAAGCCTGAAAGGAGCCAACGTCGGCCGGAGCTGAGGCTCGACGATCGATGTGTCGCGTTCCCTGCCGCCTGTCGCGGTCAAAAGAAGGTATTGAAGTGGCCGAGCGCGGCGGCGGCACGATGGAATGAGTTCGTTCGCACGTTCGTGACAGGAAGGCCGCCCATGCCCTCCAAGCCCGCCTAAACTTCAATCTGCCGCGAGAGTGGTGGTCCTGGCTGCAAGATATGCTGTGCGGTCCCATCGTGCAGCGAGACGAACAGCCCGTCCGGCACTTCCTCGATGCCCGACCGTGACTCGGGCCGAGATTCGCCGAACGCTTTCCAGCGATCGCATCGCTTTGCCGCGAGGCCGGCATCGATCCTGCCTCGCAGCCGATCCCCGTGCGACCGGCCGCCCACTATCACATGGGCGGCGTGACGGCAGATGCCGAGGGCCGCAGCACGGTTGCCGGCCTGTGGGCCTGTGGCGAGGTCGCCCGGACCGGGCTGCACGGCGCCAACCGTCTCGCCAGCAACTCGCTCATCGAAGCCGTGGTCGGCGCCGCCTGGGTCGGGGCAAGCGTCGCCGCCGCCTCCCCCGGCATGCCCGGACGGCTCAAGCCCGCGATCGTGCCGCCACGAGCCGATGCCTCGCGCATCCGCCCGATCGTCTTGCAGGCGCTCGGCATCGAACGCGACGGCGAAGCGCTGCGTAATGCGGCGAGAGCCCTGGCGCCGATTGCCAACGCAGACGAAGCGGCGTCCGATCTAGCGCTTGTCGCGCTGATGATCACGATCGCCGCCCTTCGCCGCGAGGGAAGCCGGGGCTCGCACTTTCGGAGCGATTTCCCGCAACGCGATGCACGGCCACGAACGCTGCCGTTGACGCTCGACGAGGCCTTCAAGGCGTCAATCGCCCTTAGCAACCCAGCCCCAGCAAGGATCGCTTAACAATGACGTCACCATTGCCTCTACCCTCGATCGTTATCGAACCGATTGTGCGCAGTGCGCTGCTGGAGGACCTAGGCAGAGGCGGCGATCTGACAAGCGATGCAGTTATCCCTTATGACAGTACCGCTACGTTTGCGCTTACCGCGCGGCAGGCCGGCGTGATTGCCGGTCTCGATTTGGCAGCCTACGCCTTCCTGCTCATCGAATCGACGATCGACCTGCAGATGCAGCGCCCTGACGGCAGCGAAATCGCGGCGGGTGAAACCATCGCCAGCGTGAGCGGGCCGGCATGCGCCCTGCTCGCCGCCGAGCGCACGGCGCCCAACTTCCTTTGCCATCTTAGCGGCATCGCCACGCGAACCGCGGCGATCGTCGAAGGGGTGCGCGGGCACAAGGCCAAAATCGTCTGTACGCGAAAGACGACGCCCGGCCTGCGCGCTCTGGAAAAATATGCCGTCCGCGCGGGCGGCGGGGTCAATCACCGCTTCGGTCTCGACGACGCCATGCTTATCAAGGACAACCATATTGCAATCGCTGGCGATATCCGCACGGCCATCGAGCGGGCGCGGACAGCTGCAGGTCACATGGTGAAGATCGAAGTCGAGGTCGACACACTTGAGCAACTCGATGTCGCACTAGCGACGGGAGTCGACGCGGTGCTGCTGGATAACATGTCCGTTGAGCAACTGACTCACGCGGTAGCGATGGTGGGTGGCCGCGCCATCACCGAAGCATCTGGCCAGATAAGCGTGCAGACTGCACCCGCAATCGCCGCGACCGGGGTCGACCTGATTTCCGTTGGCTGGATCACGCATAGCGCGCCGATCCTCGACATCGGCTTGGACGCGGTCGTCGATGTGAATAAGAACAAGTTTTTGAACTGAGCACAGCGTAAAAAAAAACGCTGAAGCTCGGACCACATAGCCGCGCCCGGTTCGGCGGCCTCTTCAGATACTCGATCATCACCGGATCTTTGTTGCGGGCATGCGCAGCGGACATCAACAATTCGCTTCACTCGATGTCGTCGCGGATGCAGGCCTTCCGGTGCCGGGGAGCGACCTCTGTCAAGGCAGGCGCCATCTCAGCGCAAGCTTCGACGGCGTACGGACAGCGCGTCCGGAAAACGCAGCCCGACGGCGGATTTGCCGGGCTTGGTATGTCGCCGTTGAGAACTTGTCGCCGCCGCTTGACGGCGGTGTCGAGCGAAGGGATCGCGGAGAGCAAAGCCCGGGTGTAGGGATGTCGCGGGCTCGCATAAAGCTCCGCGGCGGGGGCCACTTCCATGATCCGCCCCAGATAGAGCACCACGACCATGTCGCAGATATATTCGACGACCGCGAGGTCATGCGAGATGAACAGCATCGTCAGACCAAGGCGAAGCTTGAGGTCGTGCAGGAGATTGATGAACTGCGCCTGGATCGAGACGTCGAGCGCGGATACCGGCTCGTCAGCGACGATGAATTCAGGCTCCAGCGTGAGAGCGCGCGCAATGCCGATGCGCTGCCGCTGACCGCCGGAGAATTCGTGCGCATAGCAGTCGAACGCGTCTGCAGATAGCTCGACCGCGAGGAGAGCCTCCTTCGCTCGCGCGCGGCGCTCGGCCTTACTGCCGATGCACTGGATATCCAGGCCTTCGGTCAGGATCTGTCCGATCGTCATGCGCGGCGAGAGGCTGGCGAAGGGATCCTGGAAGATATACTGCATCTTGCGCCGCTGCCGGCGCAGCTCGGTCGCGCCGAGCTTGGTGATGTCGATCCCCTCGAATCTGATCTCGCCTGAAGTCGGCTCGATGAGCCGGAGCACCGAGCGTCCGATCGTGGTCTTGCCCGAGCCGGATTCGCCGACGAGCCCGACGACTTCGCCACGCTCGATGTCGAAAGAAACATCCTGAAGTGCCTTGACCACCGGACCACGGGAAAAGGCTTGAGGCGCGAAGTGCTTGGTCAGGTTGCGGACAGAAAGATAGGGGGCCGGCATCGCTAGAGTTCCTCCCATCTGAGACACCGGCTCTTCTGGCTCGGCGACACCTGATAAAGTTGCGGCACGGCGGTCCGGCAGGCATCGATCGCCATGCTGCAGCGTGGCGCGAAGGCACAGCCCTTTGGCAGCATGGCCAGCGAGGGAACATTGCCGGCGATGGTGGGCAGCGGTGTGCCGGCGGCCTTCAGCGCGGTCGCCTCGCCGAGGCGCGGCGCGGAGCGCATGAGGCCAACCGTGTAGGGGTGACGCGGATGGGAAAACACCTGCGCCACCGGTCCGGATTCGACGATGCGTCCCGCATACATGACGGCGACCCGGTCGGCGATCTCGGCCACGACGCCGAGATTGTGGGTGACGAAAAGAATGCTCATGCCGCGCTCTGCCTGCAGTTTTTCCATAAGCGCCAGGATCTGTGCCTGGATGGTCACGTCGAGCGCCGTCGTCGGCTCGTCGGCAATGAGCAGCGTCGGGTCGCAGGCAAGCGCCATGGCGATCGTCACGCGCTGGCGCATGCCGCCCGACAACTCGTGCGGGTATTGGAGCGCCCGTCGTTCGGGATCCGGAATGCCAACCTGCACCAGCAGCCGCACTGCATCCAGCGCGGCCTCGCGTCGCGATTTGCCAAGATGGATGCGGATCGGCTCCGCGATCTGCTCGCCGACCGTGAAGACCGGATTAAGGCTGGTCATCGGCTCCTGAAACACCATACCGATGTCATTCCCCCTGATGCGCCGCAACCCTTCGGCATCAAGGGTGGTCAGCTCAGCTTCGGTGCCGTCCTTGCGCCTGAGCCTGATCGATCCCTCGACAATCCTGCCGACGCGTCGCGGCAGCAAGCCCATGATCGACAGGCTCGTCACAGACTTGCCGGATCCCGACTCGCCAACGAGCGCGACGGTTTCGCCCGGCGCGATCGTCAGGCCGATGTCCTGGATGGCAGCGATCTCGCGCCCCGCGATGCGGAACGCGGCGCGCAGGCCGCAGACGTCGAGGGTAGGCGCGCCCACGGCTTCAGCCAAACAATCCAACGTCGCGCAGGATGGTGTCGATCTTCGCCGCCTCCTCGTCGTTCAACGTGCGCTGCGGGCGCGCCATCGTGTGCGAGGCGATAATCCCCAGGCTGCGCATCGCCGACTTGAAGGCGCCGACGCCGGCCGAGCCGGCGCTTGTACGGCCAAGCGAGATCGTCACGATCTCGAACAGCTTCAAGAGGCGCTCCTGTTCGGCCCGAGCAGCCTTGTGGTCACCCGCCTGTAAGAGATTCCAGAGCTTGACGTAGCCACGCGGGTCGACATTGGCGAGCCCCGGAACGACACCATGAGCGCCCATCGACAGCGCGGTGTCGACCATGATCTCCGACCCGGTCATGCCGAAGAAGCCGCGGTCGCTGGCCATATCCTGCAGCACGTAGCGAAGATTGCCGTCGTCGCCGCTGGAGTCCTTCAGTCCGGCCACGATCCCTTCCCTGGCCATGGTCACGGTCGTCTTGCGCTCCAGTTTTACGTGGACGCAGACCGGAATGTCATAGGCGATGATCGGGATATCGACCGCATCCCTGATGTAGCGGAAGTGGTCGATGATTTCGGGCTGGCTGGTCCGTGCATAAAACGGCGCGGTGACGACGATGGCATCGGCACCGGCCGCCTTGGCAATCCGGGAATGATTGATGACGCGGTCGGTTGTCGGGTCGATGACACCGACGAAGAGAGGCACTCGCCCGTTGTTGACCTTGACCGCATGGTCGACGATCGCCTGGCGGGCGGTTTCATCGTGGAACACGACTTCACTGGTCGAGCCGAGCACGAACAGACCGTGCACGCCACCATTCAGGAGATTTTCGAGAACCCGCGTGAAGGACGGGAAGTCGACGCTGAAATCGGGATTGAGCGGGGTGACGACGGGTGGCACGACGCCGGTGAAGAGAGGCATTTTGAACCTTTTGGTCAGTTGAGATCGGATCTGGGGTCGAAGGCGTCGCGCAGGCCGTCACCGATGAAGTTGATGGCCAGAACGGTGAGTACGAGGGCCGCGCCAGGAAACATCCATTGCCAGGGATACTGCTCCAGCACGATGGTCGAACGGGCAAGGTTGAGCATGTTGCCCCAGCTGGCCTCGGGCGGCGGTATGCCGAGCCCAAGGAAGGAGAGGCCAGCCTCCAGCAGGATCGCATTGGCGATCTGCAAGGTGGCGTAGACGACCAGTATGTCGATTGAGTTCGGCAAGCCATGGCGTAACAGGAGGTGCGGCATCCGCGCACCCATCCCGCGCGCCGCAACGACGAAATCGCGTTCGCGCAGTTCCATGAGGCGTGCGCGGACCATGCGCGAGAGCACCGGCCAGGACAGCAGCGAGATGACGAGAATGGTTGGCATGATCCCCGTCCCGGCAATCGAGGCGAGCACCAGAAGAAAGATCACCGGCGGCAAGGTCATTGCGAGATCGACGAGGCGCATGACGGTGCTGTCGACCACGCGGCCGCCGAAACTGGCGATCGCACCGACCAGAAAGCCGATGACTGTCGAGATTGCGACCGAGCCCACGGCAACGATCAGGGAGATGCGACCGCCCTCAAGGACACGCGCCATGACATCACGGCCGACGCCGTCGCTGCCCAGCCAATGCGCCACCGACGGGCCTTTGTTCATTGCCCTGAGATCGATTGCATTCGGTCCGACCGGCCACCACAGGTGATAGGTCGAGACGGCAAGCAGGATCGGGATCAGGATGATGAGACCGGCGCGTGCGGCGCGGTTTGCGATGAAGCGGCCAAATGCCCGGCGCAGCGGACCCTTTGTCCGTGGCACTCCCTGTCCCATGCTTATCGTTAGGGCCATCACGAAACCCGAATGCGCGGATCGACAAACGCATAGGCGATGTCGGTGAGAAGATTGACAAGGATGACGCAGGCGCCGACTACCAGCGTCGCGCCCATGATGACCGGATAGTCGCGGGTGCCGACGGCGTTCACTAGCAAAAGCCCCATGCCCGGCCAGTTGAAGACGCTCTCGAGAAAGATCGCTCCACCCACCGCGATACCGATGGTCGAGCCGATCAAGGTGATTACGGGAAGCAGCGCGTTGCGCGTCGCATGTTTCATGATCACCCAGAACTCGCGCACGCCCTTGGCCCGCGCCGTGCGCACATAGTCCTGGCCGAGAACCTCGAGCAGCGAGGAACGCATATACCGCATGATCATGGCCGCATGGCCGATCGACAGCAGGCAGGCGGGAAGGATGAGATGTGTAAGCACGTCAAACACCGAGAATGGCGTTCCGGGCGTCTGCATACCGCCGGATGGAGCCCAGCGCAGCAGAACCGAGAAGAAATATAGGCCCAGTAACGCGGTCAGGAAGGCCGGACTGGAAATGCCGACAAACGACAGCACCGAAAGGGAAATGTCGGGCCATGCGTTGCGTCGAACAGCGCTGACGATGCCGCCGGCGATTCCAGCGACGATCGCTATCGCGAGGCCGGTCCCCATGAGAAGCGCAGTCGGGCCGACGCGTTCCAGCACCAGCGGAAGCACCGCGTCGCCGCTCCGCTGGATCGAATAGCCGAAATCTCCCGACAGGGCGGCGCGAAGCCAGCCGAGATACTGGATCGGCAGCGGCTGATCGAGGCCGAGGCGCAGCCGCAGTGCCTCCAGGTCTTGCGGCGACAGTGGCACCGACGGATTGATATAGGCGTCGATCGGATCGCCGGGCGCTAGCCGCAGCAGGAGGAAGATCAGGACGCTCAATGCGAGCACCATCAACAATCCTGCGGCGCTGCGGCGGGCGATGAAGCTCAGCATGGCTTTCACGTCTGGCGGCTGACCAGGCCGGCACCATGGTGATGCCGGCATGGATGGCGAAGTTATCTATTTCACTGGATGTCCCAGAGTTCGGGATGGGCGGCATAGGGGCCGCCCGCCGGAGCCGGCGTCCACACGAAATCCTTCAACTTCTTGGAAGCGACGCCGTAGCGATTTGCTACCCACAAGGTCGCCCAGGGCAGGTCCTTGTTCATCGCCTTGCAGACATCCTGCCAGGAAGCGTTGACCTTTGCGGGATCGGTCTGCCCGAGAGCGGCATCAAACGCTTCGCTCAGGTCGTCGAACTCGATGCGCATGGTGTTGAAGCCCGCCGGGGGGAGCTGCGACTTGTTGAGGCCAGGATTGAGCCCCGCCGGATTCGGACCGTTCTGCAGGCCGGCATAGATCATCGGAAACGCGTTCCAGTCCGGCGTGCCTTGCTTGTAGACGATGCCGTTATAGGTGGGCGTATCGACGACACGCGGCACGATGTTGACGCCGACCTGGGCGAGCATCGACTGGATGGCAGCCATGACGTTGGCGGCCTGCGGCGAGCCGTAATAGGTCAGCAGGGTGATCGGCTTGTCGCCGTTGATCTTGTCCCAGCCGGCCTCGGAGAGCAGTGCCTTGGCCTTTTGCGGATCGTAGGCGTAGGGCTCCAGCCCTTCAGGCACCAGATGCGGCGCGACGTAGCCGCAGTTTGCGACCTTAGCGGCACCGCCATAGAGGCTCTTGACGATCGCATTGCGATCGATCGCATACATGATTGCCTGGCGCACCTTCAGGTCCTTGAAAAGGTCCACCTTCTGGTTGAGGCCGATGTAGTTGACCACGTAGGAGCCACCTTCGATCAGCGTGTAGTTGCTGTCGTTCTTGAATGTGGCGGCGTCGTCCGGCTCGACATAGGTGAACTGGATTTCGCCGGCACGAAGCGCGGCGACGGCCGCCGCCGGGTTCTCGAAATAGCGGTTGATGAGCGTGTCGACCTTGGGCTTGCCGCCGCGGTAGTCGTCATCCGCGGAGAGCTCGACATACTGGTCCGTCACGTATTGCTTGAATTTGAACGGACCCGTTCCGACCGGCGTCGTCGACCACCATTTGCTGTTGGCCAGCTGTTCTGGCGCGATGCCGGCAAGTGCGTGCTCAGGCAGGATCAGCACCTGGGTGATGACGGCGAGGAAGGAGCCATTGGGCTTCGACAGCTTGATCACCACCGTGCGGTCATCCGGCGTCTCGACCGATTGGATGTCGCCCAAGCGGGCGGCAAACAGGCTGCCCGATGCCTTGTTCCTCGCAAGATCCAATGTGAACTTCACGTCCTTGGAGGTGAAGGGCTTGCCGTCGTGCCAGGTCTCCTTGGCAAGGTTGAATGTATAGGTCAGCTGGTCGTCGCTGACCTTCCAGTCCTTGGCAAGACTGCCTTTCAGCTCGGTCAGCTCGGCGTTCCAGACGACCAGCGGCTCGAAATAGGTGCTGAGCCAGGTAAAGCCGGCGGTCGACACGAGCGGGTTGAAGTTCTTGGGCAAGCCGCCTGGGCCGACATCGAAGCCGCCGGTGATGGTCTTGCCAGCCTGTGCCTCGTCGACCGCAGCGAAAGCGGTTCCGGCGATCAGCAGGCCGGCAAGGGCCAGACGACACGCAGTGTTCCTTATGCCCATGATTTCCTCCCTTGGCATTTTCACGTGTTTCGATTTTTGGCTATGACTTGCTGGATTCCTCGATAGTGATCGTCGAGGCGCTGGCGCGCGCGCTCGGTATCCTTGGCCGCCACGGCCTCAACGATCTCGTGATGGTCCCGCCAGGTGGCGAGGGGCGTCGGATTGTCCAGGTTCGCGAAGTTCGATGCCTTGTTGAACGCGATCCAGAAGATGTCGATCAGCGCGCTCAGCATTCGGTTGTTCTGGCAACGGAACAGCAGCTGGTGGAACTGCTGGTCCTCGGCGGCGAAGCTTTCGTTTCGCTCGGCGCGCCGGCGCATTTCCTCGGTCAAGCCGCGCAGAGCCTCGATGTCCTCGGCGCTGATCATCTCGATCGTCTTGCCGATGAGCCCCGTCTCAAGCACGCGGCGCATTTCGCGGAGCTCCTCGACGTCGCGCAACGAGTCCTGCAAGCCATAAGCGAGATTGTCGAGCAGCGGCTTGAAAGAGAACTCCTTGACGAAGACGCCGATGCCTCGGCGCGTCTCCAAGATGCCGATCGACTCCAGCGCCTTGATGGCCTCACGAACGGAGTTGCGTCCGACACCGAGCTGCTGGGCAAGGAATGTTTCCGGGGGCAGCGCGTCCCCGGCCTTGAGCTTGTTCGCCTCTATGTAGTTCCTGAGGCTCTCCTGCACCGTGACATGCAGCAAGGGTTGGCGATTGAGTGGCTCAAGCGACTTCATCGCCTGCACGTTTGCTTCTTCCTCCTTGGCCATTTCCGCATGCTTCCACGAAATAAGGGTCGTCGGCTTGTACTGATAGCGACTTGTAGGATATCCTGCAAGCAGTAAAGGAATGCGCCTGCACATGAAGATCATTCTTGCCGGTTCGAGCCACTGGCACGCCGGAATGCACCTGGACGCTGCCCGCGCCGCCGGCGGCGAAATCATCGGTGTTTGGGACGAGAATCAACAACACGCAGAGATGTTTGCGCGGTCGAATTCGCTTTACTGCTCAATCGATCGCTTCGACGATGTGCTCGCGGCCGGAGCCGACGTCATTCTTCTGATGGGACATCCCCGCAGTGTGCCGGAGCGGGCGCGCCGGATTATTGATGCAGGCATTCCGTTGATCCTTGAGAAGCCGGCGGCAAGCAACACCGAGATTTTGTCGGAACTGCTCGAGCTGAGCCGGCGTCGAAGTGCCTTCGTGAGCGTGCCGTTCCCCAACCGCTTCGGGCCAGCGGTCACCGCGTTCCGCAAGCTGCAGCAGCAAGGCCGCGCCGGGACCGTTGCGCATGGCCACTTCAGGATCGTCAACGGCCCGCCCGAACGCTATGCGCAAGATGGGGTAGCCTGGATGGCCGACCCAGAAATCGGCGGTGGCGGCGCGTTGCGCAATCTGGGCATCCACGGCATCGACGCCGCGCTCGACCTCGCTGCCGGCCGCCTCAGGCTGAGAACGGCATACGTGGGCAACCGCATCCACAATTCACCTGTCGAAGACTATGCCCTGCTGGTGCTCGAGGACGAGACCGGTGCGATGTTCACCGTCGAGGCGGGCTATACCTTTGCATCCATGCGCCCCGGCGGTGATTTCGAATGGCGCATCGTCAGCGCCAACGCGACTTTGATCGATCACGGCGACAAAGCTATCTCGGCCAGCCTGGATGATGGAGCAGGCACAGAGCTCACGCCGGAACCGCCGGCGACGCGCTACCGCCTTTGCATGCGCGACACTTTCGGCCGGCTGGCGCGAAACGAGCCGGCGACGATCTCTCTCAATGACTACGTCGCGGCAATGTCGCTCATCGATACCGCTTACCGGAAGACACGAGAATGATTGGAGTTGGGATTATCGGCGCCGGGCATTTTGGCGCCGCGCACGCGCATGCGATCGAAAAGGTAGATGGCGTCCGCCTTGTCGCGGCATGCCGCAACGACGAGCCCGCGCTTAGCGCCTTCACCGCCGAGCACGGCGGCCGCGGCTACAGGGACTGGCGCGCACTCGTCGAAGACAGGGATGTCGATGCCGTTCTCATCGCCACGCCGCACCATCTGCACACGGAGATGGCGATCGGCGCGGCACAGGCCGGAAAGCACATCCTGCTGGAGAAGCCGATGGCTCCGACCGCCGCCGCCTGCGACGCGATCAATGCCGCGGCCGCTGCGAATGGCGTCAAGTTGATGGTCGGCCATCTGATGCATTTCTCACGCCCTTGCATGGCGGCAAAGGAGGCGCTCGCCGAGGGGTCGCTCGGCCGCCCGCTGATCGCTTCAAGCTGGATGATCAAGTTGTGGATGGAGCAGAACCGGCGGGATTGGCATCTCGGCTATGGAACCGGCGGCGGCATGCTCATGACCGCGGGGATTCATGCGCTCGACCGGCTGGTCTGGCTGATGGACGACGACGTCGTCTCGGTCGGCGCCATGCTCGGCGCCAAATTCCATGACCAAGAGGCGGACGACGCCTCAATGCTCAGCCTCCGCTTCGCAGGCGGTGGCATCGGCCAGATCCAAAGCGTCGGCTACCGCGACGGCGTCGCCAGTTTCGCAATGGATTTGGTCTGCGAGCACGGCACGCTGCGGATCGACATGGACCGGGGCACGTCGCTCGGTCGCGGCACCCGATTGACCGATCTGCCGAACTCATTCGAGCCAAACTGGATGCACAATGCCGTTATCCGCGAATGGACACATTTGCGCGACGCGATCCTTAACGATGCGCCGGTCACCGTGACCGGTAACTATGGCCGCAAGATCATCGCCATTATCGAGGCTGCATACCGATCGAACAAAAGCCGCAGGGAGGAAGAACTTGCCTGACCATCTCGCCGCCCTGCCCGCCAACGCGCCGCGAGGCATCTGGGGCGCCGTCCTGCTTGCTGTCGGCGAGGATGGTGAGATCGACTGGAGCGCGACGCGCGAAACCATTGCCAGCCTGTGCGCCTCCGGCGTCGACGGCATCTATTCGAACGGCACGGCATGCGAGTTCCACTCTCAGACCGAAGACGAGTTCGACAGACTGAACGCGTTGGTCGCGGAGGAGGCAGATCGTGCCGGTGTTCTTTTCCAGATTGGCATTAGCCAGTCGAACGCGCGCGTGGCGCGCGAGCGTCTGCGGCGTGTTGTGGAGTTGTCGCCTTCAGCCATCCAGTTCACCCTGCCCGACTGGTGGCCGCCGAGCGACGATGAGATTTGGCGTTTCGCGAAGGGCCTCGCCGAGACGGCGCCAAGCCTCCCCCTTGTCCTCTACAACCCGCCGCATGCGAAACGACGGCTTACGTTGCAGGCTATAGCGCGCCTCCGTGAGGCAGTGCCGACATTGATCGGCGCGAAGCTACCGGGAGGCGACGAGAACTGGTTCGATGAGATGCGAAAGCTGCTGCCGGGTTTCTCGGTATTCGTGCCCGGGCATACGCTGGCGACTGGTTACGCTCAAGGCGCCCACGGCAGCTATTCCAATGTCGCCTGTCTCAGTCCAAAGGGTGCATTGTCGTGGTGGCAGCAGATATTGAGCGGCGCACCGGATGCTATCGAGATGCAGGCGCGCATAGGGGCATTCTTGGCCGATCACGTATTGCCGCTCCGCGAGCGTTGCCAGGTCAGCGACGCCGCGCTGGACAAGGCAATGGCTGCGGCCGGCGGCTGGGGCAAGATCGGCCCGCGCCTTTTGTGGCCATACTGTTGCGTCCCCGATGCTGAGATCGTGCCGTTGGCAACGGCGGTTCGTACGAGCTTTCCGGAGTGGTGGTAGAGGGGCTGCACCATGAACCCAGCAGATCGGTGTCTTGAGCAATATTGACCTGAAGGCGTGCGTGGCGCGGTCGGTCTTCCCTGCACTACGAGGCAATCCAACGTCTCGACAGATTGGCGCGCAGGTCGGCTGGATCTTATCCCGTGCTGCTGTTCGTCATCTGCGGCTGGTTTGACTTCACCTTCTGGAGAGTGGGATCTATGCGCAATATTTCACCTTGCGGACTAGACCCTTGCTCTCGGTGATTTCGACGGAAAGCTTTTCCGTCGAGCATAGATTATTTTAACGTGCGGCAGAGGCTTACGCCTCCCTCGGCTACAACATCGTGATACCGATCGGTGCCATGCGGCTCGTCACGTCCATAGCGCCGCTGAAAGGCCTGCTGCTGCTCTTCCCGTCGGCGGGATGGTGGTAGCGGACCTTCGACTCGACTCCTCGAGGTTACATTGCGGACGGCCAAACGATCCCGTTCATACGCCTCGACAGTAATTCACCGCACAGTCCGTCCCACGTCTCTTCCGGTGGTTGCTGTCACGATCTAGATCCCAATCGCTGCACATAAATCCACCCGCAAAGTCGCGGGGACCGCAGGTGGGCATGGTCATGAAAAGCGATTCCCTCTCCTATCCTCCTCGGGGTCTGTCGCGTGAAGAAGCCGCCCGGTACGTTGGCGTGGGCGTGACCAAATTCGATCAAATGGTCGCTGACCACCGCATGCCGAGGCCGAAGAAGGTTGACGGCCGCGTGATTTGGGATCGCTTGAAACTCGAAGCCGCGTTTGCCGAACTACCTGGAGACGATGAAGAGAATATCGTCGACTTCCTGTTGCAAGGGAATCATCGCAGGGAATAGATTCATTCTGCCATGACCGACAAATATCCCGGCCTCTCCTCCTACACTGATCGCCATGGAAAACTGCGCTGGCGCTATCGGACGAAGGAGCGTGTTGTTAGTCTGCCGGCGCCCAACCAACGCGGTTTCAAGGATGCCTACCAAGCAGCGGTCGAGGGCCGGAAAGTCCCCAAGGCGCCCGTCGTCCAAATGCCAGGAGCTGCCTTACCCGGCACGTTTGGAGCCGCCTTTCAACGATTGAAGATCTCAGTCAAGTGGCTGGCGCTTGACGAAGCCAGCAAGCGCAAGAACACGCGGCTCATCGAAGAGTTTTTAGAACTGCGGGTGGTCCCTGATCACCCACTCATCTGGCGGAACGTGCCGGTTAAGAATCTTAGACGCATCCATGTTGAAGAGCTTCTAGGCCGCTTCATCGCCACGCCCCACAAGGCCAAACACCTATTGGTCGGCATACGCAAGCTGGTCTATGTCGCGCTGCGGCAAGACTGGATCAAAATCGACCCCACAGCGGCGGTCGAGTGGCGCCCTGCCTATGCCGGTTGGAAAGCCTGGTCGCGCGAGGCGATGGCGCAATTCGAAAACCGTTGGCAGCTCGGCACCGCGGCACGCACTTGCTACGGTTTGGCGCTTTGGCTGGGCAATCGCCGCGGCGACGTGGCGGGCCTGCGTTGGGACCAAAGGGTCACCCGCCGTGTCTTCATTGATGGTGTCGAGCGTCACTTCGACGGGTTTGATATCGTTCAGGCCAAGAACAAGGGACGAACAGGCGGCAAGCGACTGTTTGTGCCGATCACGCCGATGCTGTCTGAGATCCTGGATGCGGCCGACAGGCGCGGCGAGACCGTGCTGGTCAATGGCTATGGTGAGCCGTTCTCCGCCAAGTCGCTGACTGGAATGATGGCGCATTGGTGCAAGCTTGCCGGCCTGCCGAAGGGACTGACCCTGCATGGCTTGCGGAAGTCGCTTGGCGTCTATCTAGCGGAAGCCGAGGCCTCGACCAGGCAGCTCATGGACGTGCTCGGGCACGACGATATCGATCATGCCGAACTCTATTCGCGCGAGGCCTCGCAGGTTCGGCTGGCGGTCCAGGGGATGGACCGCGTCGTGCGTCTGGTGACGCGCAAGCCGATGCTTGGCGAACCTATTGGCGAACCTCGTGGCGAACCACCCTATAAAGCATTGATAAATAACGATAATGGTGGGCCCGGAGGGACTCGAACCCCCAACCAAGCGGTTATGAGCCGCCGGCTCTAACCATTGAGCTACAGGCCCCACCCGGGCTGGCTTAGTGTTTTTCGCTCCGCGGCACAAGGCTTTCGAAAGCGCTGGCGGCAAACGCCAAAATCAGCCCATATTCGCTCCCTACAGCGGCGTGCGCGCCCATAAGGCGCGTGAACAGGTCCGGGCCAGCACCGCACTGCCGGGAATCGACGCGTTTTCGAGTCGGGCAGAAGGCGGGGCAGGGATACCGGATCGCAGATCTCGAGGAGTTTTCATGACCAGACATCTTTTGCCTGTCGCGCTCGCTGCCGCGTTCGCGTTTCCGGCGCTGGCAAGCGCCGCCGACACGCAGCCGCCCCCGCGCATTGTCGTCTCCGGCGAGGGCGAAGCGACCGTTGCGCCGGACATGGCGATCCTGACGCTCAGCGTCATGCGCGAGGCAAAGACCGCGCGCGCCGCGCTCGATGCCAACAACGACGCCATGGCGGCGGTGATCGCGGCGATGAAATCGGCGGGCATCGCCGATCGCGACCTGCAGACGGCCGGCATCCAGATCAATCCGCGTTACAACTACACCAACAAGGCGGACGGCAGCCAGGAAGCCGAACTCGTCGCCTACCAGGTGACCAATACGCTGTCGGTGCGGGTGCGCGACGTCGACAAGACCGGCGACATTCTCGACAAGGCGGTGTCTCTCGGCGTCAACCAGGGCGGCGGCATCGCTTTCACCAATGACGATCCGAAGGCCACCGTCGCCGAAGCGCGCAAGAAGGCTGTTGCCGACGCGATCGCCAAGGCCAAGACGCTTGCCGCGGCCGCCGGCGTCAGCCTTGGCAGGGTGATCGAGATCACCGACCAGAACGTCGCGCCGGTACCGATGCCGATGAACGCCAAGGCTTTCGACGCCGCCCGGGCGGCCGTGCCGGTGCAGGCCGGCGAGAATTCCTACTCTGTCCAGGTCACCGTCACGTTCGAGTTGAAATGACGTCGGCCGGGCGCACGACACCGAATCTTCGGTTCGGAAGGATCATGCGCAACACCAAAGCGCTGCAGCGTCCCTTGCACATCCTAAGGACGCGAGACCCGGCCGGCCACGCCGCTGGACCGCAAACAAAACCCCGGAGGATCGTTCCTCCGGGGTTTTTTCGAGCCGCGCGCTTCAGGCTGGCTGAAGGGGGCCTACTACTGATAGGCGAGCCTCGACGAGGATCGTCCTTCCTGGCGATTTCGCCCTCAGCGATAGATGATCGGGCAGCCGCGCTCGTTGGCGAAGACCACCACCACGCGGTCGCCATACTGCCGGCCGACGACCTTCACCGTGCGCCGGCTGACGTCGACGATGCGGGCGCGATGCAGGCCCATGCGCTCGGCCTTGTCGAGCGCGCGGTCCGGCGAACAGCCGCGCCAGTCGCGATCCCGGCGCCAGTCACGACGGTAATAACCGTCATCATCGCCGGTGTAGACGCCGAAACGCGGATCCTGGTTATTGCCGAAGCCGAGATAGAGGCTGTCCGCATGCGTCGGGATAGCGCCGAGCGTGCCAAGTCCGACAAGGGCCGAAAGGGCTGCCGTCTTGATCTGGTTGAACATCGTCTCTCTCCTTATTGTGGGCCTGTCGCCCTTGAACTGATTATTGGCGAACCAATGATTGCAAAATGCCTTTTCGTGTCTGAACTTTTTGCGAACCGGCCGTTCATGTCCGGTTCATGTGGAAGGAAATGCAGATCCTCGCCCCGCTCGCTTCAAAATCTGGAGCCGGAAACGCGCCGTGGCGCGCTCGGTTCCCATCAAGGCTCAAGATGCGACCCGTCCGACTAGGGTTCGTCGTCAAAACGCGAACCCGTCAGGGTTCGTCGTCAAAACGCGAACCCGTCAGGGTTCGTCGTCAAGTATGTAATCGAAATAGTCGTCTGGCTCGGCCAGATCGGTTTCCTTGGCCTTCACCCGGCCGCGGACCGAAATCCCGGCCTCGTGAACGGTCTCTGCGCTTCCCGAAACCAGTCTGTGCCACCAATAGAGGTCATGCCCCTCGGCGATCAGCCGGTAGGCGCAGGTCTTGGGCAGCCAGGTGATGGTGCGTACGTTCTGCGGCGTCAGCCCGACGCAGTCGGGCACGCGCGCCAAGCGGTTGGTATAGTCCGAGCAGCGGCATTTGTCGGCATCGAACAACCTGCAGCCGACGCTCGTCCAATAGATTTCGCCCGTATCCTCGTCCTCGAGCTTGGACAGGCAGCATTTGCCGCAGCCGTCGCAGAGTGATTCCCACTCGGCCGGGGTCATTGCCTCAAGTGTCTTGGTTTTCCAGAACGGTGCGTTCATGCGGCTGGATTTGGCCCTCTTGGGCCTTCCGGTCAAGCGCTGCAGTCACGGTGACCCGGTATCAACATTAGAAAAACACGAAATTGCCCTCAAAAGGCCTGCCGGGCATCCTTGGCTGGCTGCAATGCCTGACGGAACCAATTGCGGCTGATGAAGTTTGGGCAGCGATGGGACCCCACTAGGAGAAACAGATATGAAACGCCAACCACGGATTCTGGCGGGTACGGCAATCGGCCTGCTTATGGCATCCGCGCCGTTGGGCGCGTATCCGCTGCAGGCCGATTTCGGCAGCTCGCGGGGGGCACCGTTGATTCTGGCCCAATCGACCTGTGCCGAAGGCCAGTCGGCTGAGGAGTGTGCGCAAGGCCAGCAGGGAGCGGAGCAGCCGAGGAAAAAGAAGCGCGAGCAGCAACAGCAGACGGAATCCGCCCCGGCCGAACAGCCCGCCGAATCCGAGCAAAAGCCGCGCAAGAGGCGGCAGGAACTGCAACAGATGCAGTCCGGCCAGTCCGATGAGGCGGCACCGGCCGAGCAGCAGCTCAGGCCGCGCAAGAAGCGCGACCAGCAGCAGCAGACCGAGGCGGCACCTGCCGATCAGGGCGGTCAGCCCGTGACCGACGAGCAGCAGTTCAATCCGCGCAAGAAGAAGCGCAACCAGCAGACCGAATCGGCGCCGGCGGAGCAGCCGGCCGAACAGGTCGCGCCGGACCAGCAGCAGCAACTGCGCAAGAGGAAGCTCAATCAGCAGCAGCAAGGCGAGACGGCCCCGACGACCGAGCAGGTCGCCCCCGACCAGCAGCAGCAACTGCGCAAGAGAAAGCTCAATCAGCAGCAGCAAGGCGAGACGGCCCCGACGACCGAGCAGGTCGCCCCCGACCAGCAGCAGCAACTGCGCAAGAGGAAGCTCAATCAGCAGCAGGAAGCTGCGCCTGCGGAACAGCCGTCAGAACAACAGCCGGCAAATGACAACCAGCCTGGAAAGAAACGGAAACTGGGCCAACAACCTGCCGAGCAAGGCCAGACCCCGGCCGAACAGGCCCCCGCGGGTCAGGGCACTCGCAAGCTCAAGCCCTTGCCGGTTCCGGGAACCGAGCAGGCACCGGCCGGGACCGAGCAGACGCCGGCCCAAGGCGAACAGCCTTCGAACCAGAACAAGAGGCAGGCCAAGAAATTGACCGAGCAGCCTGCAACGGGCCAGCAGCAGCCTGCCACGGGCGAAGAGCCTGCCAACAACAATCAGCCCGCGAATGGCGGCAATGCCGCGCAGGGCGAAGCGCCTGCCAATCCGAACGAGGCACCCATCCTGGACAGCCAGAAGGATGTCTTGCGCAGGCACAAGGGCCGTCAGCCGGCCGGCCAGAACGAGAATGGCCAGGTCGAGCAAGGCGGTAACCAGGCCGGACAGCAAGGTGGCCAGCAGGCCGAGAAGCAGGCTCCCGTCAACCACGGTCCGCCGCCCACCGACGACAGAACGGCGCAGCAGGCGATCCAGCCTGAAAGGATCGTTCCTGCCACCGAGGAAAAAGGCAAGCGCGTCGACCTCACGCCCCAGGAGATTGTCCGCGAGCGCCGCCGGCCGCAGGGTGCCGACGTGGTGAAGCAGTTCGGCGACCGCGTGATCCTCCAGTTCAACAACCAGACATTCGTGGAAAGCAACGAGGCGCCTCGCATCACGCGCGGCGCCAAGGATGTCTACTACGAGGATCTTTCGGGCGGCCGCACCCGCGAAATCGTCGAGCGCGAGAACGGCATCCAGATCGTCACCATCCGCAACCGCAATGGCGACGTCATCCGGCGATCGCGCATCACGCCGGATGGCCACGAATATGTGCTGAGCTATGTCGACGAGCGGTACTATAACGATGTCGACGAATGGCGCGATCCCGGCGACGACCTGCCGCCGATGCGGCTCGACATCCCGCGCCGGGACTACATCCTGGATTCGGAGGAAGTCGAGGATCCGGACGAGTATTACACCTTCCTCGAACAGCCGCCGGTGGAGAGGGTGCAGCGCCTCTACTCGATCGACGAGGTCAAGCGCTCGGCCCGCGTGCGCGACATCGCCCGTCGCATCGATCTCGACACGCTGAACTTCGACTTCGGCTCGGCGACGATTTCCGATACCGAGGTGCAGAAGCTCGAAGGCGTGGCCACCGCCATGGAAAAGCTTCTGAAGAAGAACCCGGCGGAAACCTTCCTGATCGAAGGCCATACCGACGCCGTTGGCACGCCCGACGCGAACCTCGCGCTGTCGGACCGACGCGCCGAGGCGGTCGCCGAAGCCCTCACCAACTCGTTCGGTATTCCCGCGGAGAACCTCACGACGCAGGGCTATGGCGAGGAGTATCTCAAGGTCAACACGCCCGGCCCGAACCGCGAGAACCGCCGCGTCGCCATCCGCCGCATCACCTCGCTGGTGGCGCCGGTGGCGAGCAACAACGAGCAATGATTTCAAGATCCTGACCCGATTTTCGGAATCAGTACGACAAGACGGGCCCGCCCGGATCCGGGCGGGCCCCTTCTCTTGCAAATTCAAGAAGAATTGTCCCGCTTGTTCCGCCGAGCTCATTGAATCGCCGCATTCCGGCACCCAGATTCTAGTCAGGGCGTTCCCTGCCCCGTCCCGACTCCAGCGGGACACATGAGCCCCGCCGGCCCCCCTCTCCGGCGGGGCTTTTTTCTTGAAAAGAGAGCACACCTGCCCGAAATACGACCAGCACCTCGAAACGAAATCAGCCGGAACACTTCATGAAGCGTCTCGAACTCGCCATCGAATCCGTCATCCTTGCCTCACGTTGGCTGCTGGTCGCCTTCTATCTGGGGCTCGGCTTGGCGCTGGCGACTTACGCGCTCTCCTTCGGCAAGAAGCTCTACGAGTTCGTCATGAGCGCCTTCACGCTCGGCGACACCGACACGATCCTGAAGATGCTCGGCCTGATCGACGCGGCTCTCGTCGCCTCGCTGGTGGTGATGGTCATCATTTCGGGCTACGAGAATTTCGTCAGCCGCTTCGACGAGCATGATGGCGAGGTGCACTGGCTGGGCACGATCGACGTCGGATCGCTGAAGGTGAAAGTCGCCTCGACCATCGTCGCGATCTCCTCCATCCACCTGCTGCAGGTGTTCCTCAACCACGCTTCCTACACGACGCAGCAGCTTATGTGGCTGACCGTCATGCATCTGGCCTTCGTGCTTTCGGCGTTGATGCTTGCCTATATCGACCGGGTGATGGCGCTGGCGAAAGGCAAGAAGGCCAGGGAGTGACGTCGTGGGAGAAACTGAAGATCATTCAAATCTCGAACGGCTTCGTAAGGCAATCGACGAGGGTGACCAATCGGGAATCCGGAGCCGTGTGACTTGGAGCGCTTTATCGAGATGAAGCGACGCCCGCACGATTTCCGTCAGTAGATATTCCTTATCTCGGTATCTGTACGGTCAAATACCTCGTCCGGCACGAAGAAGTCGCCGGCCAGCGGCCCTTTGGCGCCCGGCGCATAGACCGAAAAGTCCGTGACGCCCTCGGCTCGCAGAACCTCCTCGTCGATGTAGAAATTGCCGGTCGCCTCGCGCGACGGGCGCAGGAAGATCGCATGCGCCGCATCGGCCATGATGTCGGGCGAGCGGCTCATCGCCGCGACCGTGGCGCCGCCCAGCAGATTGCGCACGGCGGCCGTGTCGATGGTCGAGATCGGCCACAGCGAGTTGACGGCGATGCCGGCTCCGGCGAACTCGGCACTCATGCCGAGCGTGCACATCGACATGCCGAACTTGGCCATGGTGTAAGCGACATGGTTCTTGAACCACTTAGCTTTCATGTCGAGCGGCGGCGCCAGATTCAGGATGTGAGGATTCTTGGCCAACTTCAGGTGCGGAATGCACATTTTGGAGACCAGGAACGTGCCGCGCGTGTTGATCTGGTGCATCAGATCGTAGCGCTTCATGTCGGTCTCCAGCGTGCCGGTAAGCTGGATGGCGCTGGCATTGTTGACGCAGATGTCGATACCGCCGAACCGTTCCACGGTCTTTGCCACCGCATCGGCGACCTGAGTTTCGTCGCGGATGTCGCAGAGCATCGGCAGCGCCTTGCCGCCGGCCTGCTCGATCTCCTCGGCCGCGGTGTAGATCGTGCCCGGCAGCTTGGGATGCGGCTCGGCGGTCTTGGCGGCGATCGTCACATTGGCGCCGTCGCGCGCCGCGCGCAGCGCGATCGCCAGCCCAATGCCGCGCGATCCACCCGAGATGAACAGCGTCTTTCCCTTGAGCGACATCTCTCGTCTCCCTGTCTTCCTCGGGCGATCCTTGCCTGCGCCAACCCGTGGACACAAGGGGTCGTGCATACAGCCCGTGGTGACGCAGCGGAGCCTCGCCATCTTGCGGCTTTAGTACCGAAGACGTATATATTCTATAAAGAAAGGCGGAATATAGAATGGCGCTCTCGATCAAGAATATGGAGGTCGAGCGGTTGGCGCGGGAGCTTGCCCGTCGCCGTCGCATATCGGTGACGGAAGCGATCCGTCAAAGCCTCGAGCGCGAGGTGGCGCGCGAGCGGCTGGTGCCTCGCAACGAGAACAGCGACCTTTTCCAACGGCTGATGGCAATTTCGGACAGCGCCGCGCAGGTCCCGAAACGGGAAAATGCGATGACCGAGGATGAGATCCTTGGCTATGACGAACATGGGGCTCCGACGCGGTGATAATCGACTCGTCGGCCCTGGTCGCGATCCTCCGCGCCGAGCCAGGCCATGACCGCTTGGTGCAGGCGATCGCGGATGCCGCAAGACGCTTGATTGCTGCGCCAACCCTCCTCGAAACCAGCATGGTGCTCGCCGGTGGATGGCAGGACGAGATCCTGGACCGGCTCGACGCCTTGCTGCGGACGGCTTCTATCGAGACCGTCGCCTTCACCGCCGACCATGCCGCGGTCGCGCGCCAAGCCTTCCTGCGCTACGGCAAGGGCCGGCATCCGGCGGCGTTGAACTTCGGCGACTGCATCGCCTATGCGACGGCGCGGCTCGAAGCGATGCCGCTGCTGTTCAAGGGTGATGATTTCCGGCTGACCGACATCGAACCGGCAATCTGACCCGTCAGACCAGAACCAGACCTTGCCGCATCGCGATGGCGATCGCGTCGGTTCGGTTGGCGGCGCCGAGCTTGATCAGGATCGCGGCGACATGGAATTTCGCCGTATGGACGGAAATGTTGAGCCGCCGGGCGATCACCTTGTTGGGCGCGCCTTCCGCCAGCAGCGCCAGCACTTCAGCCTCGCGCGGCGACAACGCCGCGCGAGGCTGGTTGTCGTCAGGCGTCTCGTCCTCGGACGCCTCTCCGTGGAAATCGCCATGTGCCTCTGACTGCCCTGCCCTGCTGACGCGGTAGCCGGACGCCGCCAGCCGCAAAGCAGCGGCAATCAGCAGCCCGTCGGCGGAGGCCGGCAGCATCGCAAGCACGTTGCCTGCCGGCCGTTCGTGGCCGGCGCGTCGGGAGAGCAGCACGCACGGCGTTGCCGGGCTCACAGCCTGGCTTTCCCATGCCGCCTCGTCGACCAAGGCGGCATCCGCCACCTGACTCATGCTGCTGCCGGCGAGCGCCGGCAGCAGATCATCGCTTGCCGCGAGCGTGTCGGCCAACTGCTCGGCGCGGGCCGCGTCGCCGAGCGCGATCAGCACCGTCAGCCGGTGGCTTGCCGGCTCCGGTCTCACGATCATTTGTGCCGCGCTGCTTGGCATCGCCCCTCTCAGCTCAAAGGTTTCTCGCCGATGGTGATCGAGACGTCGCGCTCGGCGCCGCCGCTCAGGACACCGAGCGTAACCGCGGAGCCGGCGCTGTCCGGCCCAAGCTTGCGGATCAGCTCGCGCGGTCCATGCACCGCTTCGCCATTCCAGGCGACGATGATGTCGCCGACATGCAGGCCGGCAGCTTTTGCCGGGCCGCTGTCGTCGAGGCTCATCACCATGGCGCCCTGCGTGTCGCCATTGCGGATCGGGTGCAGCCCGGCGCCGAGATAACCGCGCGCGACGTGCCCCTTCTCGCGCAGCGTCGCCACCGCCCGCTCGATCGTGTCATAAGGCATGACCAGCGCCCGCCGGCGTGGCCCGAACAGCAGCATGCCGATCAGGCCGCCCTTGGCATCGAGCACCGGACCGCCCTCGAAGCGGCCGCCGGTGTTGATGGCGAGATTGATGCGCCGGTCGATCGTGCCGCCGCGCATCGAGCGCCAGGCAGGCCCGACCTCGCCGACCGTGCCGAACACGGCTAACGCGGCCCCTTCGCTATTGCCGACGGCGATTGCCACATTGCCGGGGCGCACGGCGGCGGCCTGGGGCAGCTGCGGCAGATCGGCAGCGGCCGACGCCGGCTTCAGCAGGGCAACGCCCGTCGAAGGGTCGCGGCCGACAAGCTCGGCCTTCACGGTTTCGCCCGAGGCCAGCGTCAGTTCGATCTCCTCGCCTGCCTCGACCGCTTCCTCGGCGGTGACGAAGAAGCCGTCGCGCCAGTGAAAGGCGCTCGCGGTGCGGTGGTGATGCGTGGCAAAGCTCGCCAAAGCCGGCGTGGCGGTCGCCGCGACATCGGCAATGGCGTCGGAAAAGGCACTGAGGTTGAAGCTGCTCATATCAATCATCTCCTGGGTTCAGTGACCCAGATATCGCGCCATGGCGCCGCCGCGGGTACTCGCCTGACGGCTAGTCGATGGCCGGACTGGCCATGTGGTCAGGTCGCGGCAAGTGCGGCCGCTCCGCACATATAGGCATCCGTTGCACAGATCACACGGGAGCCCTCCCATGGCCTTCGCCGCCGAAAAACTCCAATCCGACGATGTCTTGCTCGACGCCTACTCGACATCGGTCGCCGACGCGGTCGACCGCATCGGCCCGGCTGTCTGCCGCATCGAGCGCATCGGCGCCGGCGGCCATGGCTCGGGCTTCGTGATCGCGCAGGACGGGTTGGTCGTCACCAATTTCCATGTCGTCGGAGACGCGCGCGCCGTGCGCGTCACGATGCCGGATGGCGCAACGCGCGAGGGCCACGTGCTTGGCCGCGATCCCGACACCGACATTGCGCTGGTGCGCGCCGACGGCAGCTTCGCCGACGTCGCGCCGCTCGGCGATTCCAAGCGCCTCAGACGCGGCCAGATCGCGATCGCGATCGGCAATCCGCTGGGCTTCGAATGGACCGTCACCGCCGGCGTCGTCTCGGCGCTCGGCCGCTCGATGCGTGCCTCGACCGGCCGGCTGATCGACGACGTCATCCAGACGGATGCAGCGCTCAACCCCGGCAATTCCGGCGGACCGCTGGTGTCGTCGGCAGGCGAGGTGATCGGCGTCAATACGGCCATGATCCACGGCGCGCAAGGCATCGCCTTCGCGGTCGCCTCCAATACCGCCAATTTCGTCATTTCCGAGATCATCCGCTTCGGCCGCGTGCGCCGCGCCTTCATCGGCGTCTCTGCCGACACCACCAACCTGCCGCGCCGTGCGGCGCTGCTGTCGCAGGTGACCACGAACACGGCGGTGCGCCTGCGCAGCGTCGAGAAGAACGGTCCCGCCGCGAAGGCCGGCCTGAAGGAAGGCGACATCATCGCGGCAATAGACGGCCGGCCGGTCACCGGCGTCGACGATCTCGTGCGCATGCTCGATGCCGAACGCATCGGCCGCGAGACGCTCTGCACCGTCGTTCGCCGCTCCGGCGTCAGCCAGGTGGTGGTGACGCCCGTGGCGCGGAGCTAAGGCAGTTCCAGGAGCGGAGCTAAGGCAGTTCCAGGAAAAGTGTGAAGCGGTCGGGCTCGGCGACTTCGCCGTAGCCTTCTGTCCGGAATTGCGTGAAAGCAAAGAGATAGAGTGGTTCGCGGCGATGACGTTCATGGACGGCTTGTCTCCGGCCCCTCCTCCGTCCACACGCCCGGTTCCATTTCGTTGAAGCAGCCGAGCTGGCGCTTGAATTCATCGATCAGCCAGGATGCGGCGGGCTTGGGGCTGCGGTCGGTGCGGTGCATGGCATAGAGCGGCGAGCGCACTTCGCGATAAGCTTCGAGATCGAGCTCGACCAGCCGGCCGCTGGCGAGATCGTCGGCAATCAGCCAGCGCGGCAGGCCGCCCCATCCCAGGCCCTCACGCATCAGCGCATGCTTGGTGCGCACATCCGTCAGCCGCCAGGTGCGATAGGCAAAGACGCCGTAGTCACGGCCGCGCGTCCGCTCCGACTGGTCGGAGACGACGAGCTGGATGTGCTCGCGCAGATCCTCGACGGCGACGGGTTTCGGCAGTTTCGCCAGCGGGTGGTCGGGTGCCGCCGCTGGTACCATCGAGGTGAAGCCGATGCGCAGCAGGTTGACATCGGCATCACCTATCAGCCCGCCAAACCCAAGGTCCGACTGGCCGTTGACGACCTGATCGACGATCAGGCCAAGCGAGCCGATATAAAGCCGCAGCATCACCGCTGGGAACTGGGCCTCGAAAGCTTTCAGCACTCGCACGAGCGCCGGCGAAGGCAGCGCCACGTCGACCGATACCGTCACTTCCGCCTCCAGTCCTTGCCGGTAGCCGTCGGCGCGCGAGCGGATGCGCTGCAGGACGCCGATCATGCGTCTTGCGTCCTCCAGCATCGCCTTGCCGACATCGGTCAGCTGCGGCTCGCGCATGCCTTCGCGCTCGAACAGTCTCAGGCCGAGCTGCGCTTCGAGATTGGCGATGCCGTAGCTCACCACCGACTGCGCCCGGTTCAGCTTGCGCCCCGCGGCCGAGAAACTGCCGGTGTCGGCCACGGCCACCAGGATCTGCAATTGGTCGAGCGTCGGATTTGGTTGCATAATCAATCCATATTTTCGATGGATACCATGCAAATTATACCAGTTTTCCCGATAGAGCGGCAATCCCATATTGGCGGGGAAAGTTCAATCCAACCCCAAGGGGACACCGCCATGTCTATTCTGCTTGTTACCTCCAGCCCGCGCGGCGCCGCTTCGCACTCGACCCGCGTCGCCACCGATCTCGCCCGGAAACTGCTTGCCGCTGATCCTTCGGCCAAGCTTGTCGTGCACGACCTCGTCGCCAACCCGCTGCCGCATATCGACCCTGACTATGCGACCGGCATCTACACGCCCGCCGAAGCGCGCAGCCAGCGCCAGGCCGAGGTGGTCGGCGTATCCGATGCCGTGCTCGACGAAGTGTTCGCGGCCGACACGATCATCCTCGCCACCGGCTTCATCAACTTCAACATCTCCTCGACGCTGAAGTCGTGGATCGACCACGTCGCCCGCTCGGGCCGGACCTTTGCTTATGGTGAGAATGGTCCGAAGGGCCTGGTCACCGGCAAGAAGGTCTATATCGTGCTCGCTTCCGGCGGCATCTATTCGGAAGGCGCCGCAGTGCAGATGGATCACGCCATTCCCTACCTGCGCAGTGTGCTTGGCTTCCTGGGCATGACCGACGTCGAGGTCATCCGCGTCGAAGGCGTCGGCATGGGCGCCGACGCCGTCACCGCCGCGCTCGCCAAGGCGACCGCCAAGGTCGATGCGATCGCTGCCGCGGCCGCGGACCAGATCGCAGTGGCCGCGTAGTCGCTGCTCCAGGAATGAGAAAGGGCAGGTGCCGGTCGGCGCTTGCCCTTTTTGCATGTCATCGGGCGCTGCCGATCTGGAACGACCTTTTCTTCCCGCTGGTGCTGATCACTTCCGACAATTTGAAGACACTGCCACAGGGCTGACCGTGTTCGCAGGCGAATCCCCCTCCGGCTTGGAGGTGCCGTTCACCGGGCTGACACTGGCGGCGCTGCCGATTACGTTGCTCCATATCGTGCTGTCGAAGCAGTTCACCTGCGGCATCACCCAAGGGGCGATCAAATAGGGCGCGGTCGAATAGCGAAGAGAGCAGGACATCACAAAGTGGCGAACCAGAATAAGATCATCATCACCTGCGCGGTCACGGGATCGATCCATACCCCGTCGATGTCGCCGCATCTGCCGGTGACGGCGGAAGAGATCGCCACCGCGGCCATCGAGGCGGCCGAGGCAGGTGCTGCGATCGTCCACCTTCATGCCCGCAATCCGGTCGACGGGCGCCCCGACCAGTCGACCGAGGCGTTCGCGCCTTTCCTGCGGGTCATCAAGCAGCGCTCCAACTGTGTCGTCAACATCACCACCGGCGGCGCAGCGACGATGAGCGTGGAGGAGCGGGTCAAGCCGGCGAAGGTTTTCGCCCCTGAGGTCGCCTCGCTCAATATGGGCTCGATGAATTTCGCGCTGTTTCCGATGCTGGAGCGCTTCAAGACCTTCGAGCACGACTGGGAGCGGCCCTACCTCGAAAGCTCCCGCGACCGCATCTTCCGCAACACTTTCGGCGACATCGAGCACATATTGCGCACCTGCGCCGACAATGGCACGCGCTTCGAGATCGAGTGCTACGACATCGGGCACCTCTACACGCTGGCGCATTTCGTCGACCGCGGCCTGGTGAAGGCGCCGTTCTTCGTCCAGAGCGTGTTCGGCATCCTCGGCGGCATCGGCACCCACCCGGAAGACGTCGCCCACATGAAGCGCACGGCCGATCGCCTGTTCGGCAACGAGTATCACTGGTCGGTGCTGGGCGCGGGCCGCCACCAGCTCCCGATCGCCACGCAGGCGATCGCGCTCGGCGGCAATGTGCGGGTCGGCCTGGAGGACTCGCTGTGGATCGGCAAGGGCCAGCTCGCCCGCTCCAGCGCCGAACAGGTGACCAAGGTTCGCCAGATCATCGAAGGCCTCGGCGCCTCGATCGCCACACCCGACGAGGCGCGGCAGATCTTGCAGCTCAAGGGCGGCGACAAGGTATCGTTCTAGCGAGAGATCGATGGCGATGAGCTCGGTCCGGATCAACCGGATCGAGAAACGCTATCGCAGCGGCTGCCGAAAGGCAGCGCCTATCCGAACATCCTCTCGCCCTGCTCGTCGACGAGCTGGATGCCTTTCTTGATCGAGATGTCGACGGCGTCGTCCAGCCCGGCGAAACGGTCGGCGCGGATGAAACGGTGCTCCTTTATCACGCCGTCCACTTCCTTCGAGACGACGCCGCAGGTCTGGTACTGGCCGTCGGCCTTGTAGGGCGTGGCGCTGATCAGGAATCCCTTGTGCTCGACCTGCTTTGCCGGCTTCGCGGCTCCGGTGTCCGTTGCCTCGCTACCGCCGCCGAAAAGACGTTTCAGAAAAGACATTTCAGTATCCTCCAACGGCAATCGTCCTGCATCACATAGCGTGTTGCAGGACGATTTTCAGTAGCGGTCCTTGGCTTGGCGGGCAATAGCCGCCCGGGAACCGGTCGCCGCTCAGCGGCGCGACAGCGCCTCGAGCGCCGCCGCGGCGTCTTCCAGGATGCTGATCGCCTCGGCCTGCTTGTCTTCGCTCGCATCGACGATATCGCTGAGCGCGGCACGCAGCCGGTGGCGCAGCGCGCGGAACCGGTCGCGCTTTTCATCCCGCCTTTCATGGCGGCCGCGTCGGCCATCTTCGCCCTCGTCGTTCCAGCCGAACCAGTCCCGCGCCTTGGCCATCTTGCGGCCGAAACGCTCGAGGTGGTCGAGCACGTTATCGATCATCTCGCGGTTCTCCTCGAGATGCGCCCTGCCCGCCTCGGTGATCGAGAACACCTTCTTGTTGCCTTCGCTGGACGAAACGGCATAGCCCGCTTCCTCGAGGAAGGTCAGGGTCGGATAGACCACGCCCGGGCTCGGGCTGTAGATGCCGCTGGTGCGCTCCTCCAGCGCCTTGATGATGTCGTAGCCGTGGCGCGGCGCCTCGGCCAGAAGCGACAGCGTGATCAGCTTGAGATCGCCATCGGCCAGCATGCGGCCGGCGCGGAACATGTCGCCCGGGCCGCCGCGACCGCCGCCGCGCATGCCGTGGCCGAACGGACCGAAGCCGCCGCCCCGCCCGCCGAACCTGCCGGCCATGTGCATGAACATGCGCTCGCCGAAATGGCCGTGCCCGGAATGGTTATGTCTGTGCATGGATTGCTCCTCGAGTTATGTCTTACGATATATCTTACATAGGTCGCAGCCGTCAGAGAGTCAAGATATATCTTACGATGTATCGAGAAGGAACCGAGGGAGCGCCGCTCGATCGGGATGACGATCAGCAAGCTAAGCCGAAGCGGACTACCAGCGGCCCTTGCGGCGGTTCCAGGCGTAGAGAAGATCGGCGAAACGATCATAGGCAAGGCGCGTCAGCGGCAGCGCGATCGGGTTGCCCAGCAGTGACGCCAGCCAGCTTTCGCCCGGCGTTATCCGCCAGACCGCCACCGCCACGTCGGCGCCCACCAGCAACCTGCCCTCGGCATCGGTCGCATGCAGCCGGCGGCGGATGTCCTCAAGCGAGGCGCCATGTTCGGCCAGCGCCGCCGGCTCGAAATTGATGTCTCGGAATTCGACGCGGCCGGCCTTCACCGCCTCGACCAGCCGCCGCCTTTGGCGCCTGATGCCGGCATCGCAGACCGGGCAGCGTGTGTTGTACCAGACGGTGAGCCGAGGCTTGGACATCGCGCGACTATCGGCGACGCGGTGTGGCATCGCAATATGACGCGCAGCTGCAATGGAGCCTTGCCTCCGTCGCCGCTTCACCCGAGCGAGGTGATGATCTCGCGATAGGCGAATTCCGGGAAGGCCTTGAGCGTGCGCGTTCGTACGCTGCCGCCCGACGACAGCATCAGCGCGAAACGGGCGAGCACCGCATCGTCCGGCGCCTCGACCACGGCCACCATGTCGCACTCGCCCATGGTCAGATAAAACGCCTTGAACGAACCGCCCATCTCGCTCAGCTGCTTCTTGGCGGCGTCGAGCCGCTTCGGCGACTCGCGCACATTCTTGGCGCCCTGCTCCGTCCAGTTGATCAGCATGATGTAGGTCGTCATGGCACACCTCCCTCCGGTGCCACGGAGCGCGGCGCCTGGCCGTTACGGCCGGCGCCGGGGCGGGCATCCGGCTTGTCGCCCAGAAATGCATCCGACCTTGAAATTAAACTCCTGTCGGGCAGCCCCGGCAAGGCAATGCTGTGGCTGGAGATGCAAAAAAAAGGGCGCCCGAGACGCCCTTTCGATTTGCCTGTCCGTGATTTTCGTATCAGCTGTCGAGGAAGCTTCTCAGCTTGCGCGAGCGGCTCGGGTGCTTGAGCTTGCGCAGCGCCTTGGCCTCGATCTGGCGGATGCGTTCGCGGGTGACCGAGAACTGCTGGCCGACCTCTTCCAGAGTGTGGTCGGTGTTCATGCCGATGCCGAAACGCATTCTGAGCACGCGTTCTTCGCGCGGGGTGAGCGAGGCGAGCACGCGCGTCGTGGTCTCGCGCAGATTGGCCTGGATCGCCGCGTCGATCGGCAGGATCGCCATCTTGTCCTCGATGAAGTCGCCGAGATGCGAATCCTCCTCGTCGCCCACGGGGGTCTCGAGCGAAATCGGCTCCTTGGCGATCTTCAGCACCTTGCGCACTTTTTCCAGCGGCATGGCGAGCTTCTCGGCCAGTTCCTCCGGCGTCGGCTCGCGGCCGATCTCGTGCAGCATCTGGCGCGAGGTGCGCACGATCTTGTTGATCGTCTCGATCATATGCACCGGAATGCGGATGGTGCGCGCCTGGTCGGCGATCGAGCGGGTGATCGCCTGCCGGATCCACCACGTCGCGTAGGTCGAGAACTTGTAGCCGCGGCGGTATTCGAATTTGTCGACCGCCTTCATCAGGCCGATATTGCCTTCCTGGATCAGATCGAGGAACTGCAGGCCGCGGTTGGTGTACTTCTTGGCGATCGAGATGACGAGGCGAAGGTTCGCCTCCACCATTTCCTTCTTGGCGATCGCGGCTTCGCGCTCGCCCTTCTGCACCTGGTTTACGATCTTGCGGAATTCCAGGATCGAGATCGCGGTCTCGGTGGCGAGGCTCTGGATCTCGGCGCGCAGCTCCTTGATCGCGTCCTTCTCGTTCTTGGTGAATTCCTTCCAGCCGCGCGACGTCAAATTGGCGATCGAGCGCGTCCAGTTCGGATCGAGTTCCGAGCCCTGATATTCCTTGAGGAACTCCTCGCGGCGCACGCCGTAGCTTTCGGCGAGGCGAAGCAGCTTGCCCTCGTTCTGCACCAGGCGCTTGTTGATGTCGTAGAGCTGCTCGACCAGCGCTTCGATGCGCGCGGTGTTGAGCGACAGCGACTTCACCGCCTTGATGAGCTGGTCCTTCAGCTCCTTCAGCCGGCGATCCTGGCTAGGCGAAAGCGTGCCGGCGGCTGCGAGGCGGTTCTCGACCTGCTGGTCCTGCAGCTTGCGCAGCTTCTTGTAGGTGTCGGCGATGACGTCGAGCGTCTCCATCACCTGCGGACGCAGTTCCGCTTCCATGGCGGCCAGCGACAGGCTTGCCTCGTCCTCGTCGTCTTCCTCTTCCTCGAGCCCGCGCGTGTCGCCGCCGACATTGGTGATGTCGTCTTCTTCCTCGCGCGCCGCCGCGCGGCCGCGTGGCTTTTCCTCGGACTTGGGGGCGGCTTCCTCGACGCGTTCGACGACCGGCGCCTGCTTCGCCTCGGGGCCGGCATAGGTCGCCTCGAGGTCGATGATCTCGCGCAGCAGGATCTTCGATTCGTTGAGCTCGTCGCGCCAGATGATGATCGCCTGGAAGGTGAGCGGGCTTTCGCACAGGCCCGCGATCATCGTCTCGCGGCCGGCCTCGATGCGCTTGGCGATCGCGATTTCGCCCTCGCGCGACAGAAGCTCTACCGAGCCCATCTCGCGCAGATACATACGCACCGGATCGTCGGTGCGGTCGGTCGGCTCTTTCTTGGCGGTCGTGGTGGCGACGGCGGTGCCGGTCTGCTCGGCAAGCTCGTTGGCATCTTCGTCGGAATCGGCACCCGAGTCGGCCGCTTCTGCCTCCTCGCCCTGCTCGTCGTCCTCGACGACGTTGATGCCCATGTCGGACAGCATGGCCATCGTGTCCTCGATCTGCTCGGAGGTCACTTCCTCCGAAGGCAGCACCGAGTTCAGCTCGTCCATGGTCACATAGCCGCGCTTCTTGGCGGCCTTGATCATCTTCTTGACAGCATCATCGGAAAGGTCGAGCAGAGGGCCATCGGTGGTGCCTTCGCGTTCGGTCTCGACCTCTTCCTTTTCCTTTGTCGCCATTCTTTGTCGTCTCCAAGCGGCCTGGTATCGACCGCGTAAGCTGCCGGAACCGGTCATACCGGATGCGCTCGCACCAGAACGCTTCTTACCGGGCCAGTAACCGCATCTCTCGTTAAGTCCAGATTAACCCTGGTATCTGTGGCAGGCCTTTTGCCTGTCCAGTCACCAGCACCTCACATCGCTCAAAATTTCCCGCCGACGCCGGGGCACGGTTAACGTTTCGAATCGTCCTGATTCCGCCAATCTGCCAGAAGGTCAAGCGCCTCTGGCATGATTCGCATGAAAAAAGCGAATCAATTACCCGACTTAGAGGCGTCGATTCGACGCGCCTGCGCATTTCCACTTCATTTTCGGGCCGGCTGGACCTAAACGCGTCCAGCCCTGCCCGATGAAACGCCGAACCCTTCGATCAGCGCTTCCGTTGCCTGTACATCGTTGAATTGCGCTTGAATCTCGACGAGATGCCGGAAGTTTTCATCCGAAGGGTCTGCATCGAGCGCCGCCTGCGCCTGTTTCAGCTCTCTATGTAAGGTGCGCGCGCTGCGCTGCAAGTGCAGCGCCTGGTTGAAGGCGTCGCGGGCATCGTCAAGGCCGGCGGTTTCGAGCGCCGGCCACTGTCTCGCGCGCTTGATCAGCGCGACCGCACGCTCCCAGATGCCGCCGCAGCCGGCGCGCTCGATGGTCGCGATCACCGCGTCGCGATCGTCGGCCGCGTCTTGCGCCATCGCGTCGAGGATGGCGGCGTGCAGTCGCCGCAAATCCGAATTGGCAAGGTCGAGGAATTCGACATGCGCGAAATTCTCGTCGATCAGTGGCGGATGGTTGACCAGGGCCACGATGATCGTCGCTTCGCGCACCGACATGGCCTCGCCCGTCCGCTTGACCAGCGCCGAACGGCCGAGGCTTTCAGTGATGGCGGCGCGCGCGCCGGCAGCGCCCCGGCCAAACGCCCCGCCTGGCGCCGAACCTCTGCCGCGCTCGCCCGGCCGACCGTCCTGGCGCCCCCCCTGATGGCCTTGCCGCGCGCCGCGCTGCGAGCCGAAGAAGCTCAAGACGCGTTCGCGCATCTCCTGTTGATAGTGGTAGCGCAGGCTTTCGTCGCGGATGCGGCCGGTGAGCTCGCGCAGCGTCTTTTCGAGCTCCGCCCGCCGCTCCGGCGTGTCGAAGACGCCGCCGGCCGTCTCGCGCATCCACAAAAGATCGGCAAGCGGTCTCGCTTCCGCCAGCACCGCGCGAAATGCGTCCGGCCCCTCGGACTTGACCAGATCGTCCGGATCCTTGCCCTCGGGCAGCAGCGCAAAGCGCGCCGAGCGCCCTGGCTGGACCGCCGGCAACGCCAGATCGGCAGCGCGCCATGCCGCTTTCAGCCCGGCCTGGTCGCCGTCGAAGCAAAGCACCGGCTCGCCGGCCATGCGCCACAGAAGCTCGAGCTGGTTTTCGGTGAGCGCGGTGCCGAGCGGCGCCACGACATTCTCGAAGCCGGCCTGCGCCAGCGCGATCACGTCCATATAGCCTTCGACGGCGATCACCGTGCCGCCCTTCGCCACCGCTTTGCGCGCGCGGGCGAAATTGTAGAGCACATTGCCCTTGTGAAAGAGCTCGGTGTCAGGCGAGTTCATGTATTTCGCGAGCGCGTCCGGCGCCAGCGCGCGTCCGCCAAAGGCGATGATCCGCCCCCGCGAATCCGGGATCGGAAACATGATGCGGTCGCGGAACCAGTCGTAGGAGACCGGGATGTCGTCGCCGTGCCGAACCAGCCCGCAGGCCTCGATATCGGCCTTCGGCACGCCCCTGGCTGCAAGATA
Organism: Mesorhizobium sp. WSM4906; assembly: GCF_029674625.1. Taxonomy (NCBI): domain Bacteria; kingdom Pseudomonadati; phylum Pseudomonadota; class Alphaproteobacteria; order Hyphomicrobiales; family Phyllobacteriaceae; genus Mesorhizobium; species Mesorhizobium sp. WSM4906. Next base: position 2,852,571 of record NZ_CP121355.1, on the reverse strand, counting down.
TTCTTTCAGCGCATTGCGGCTGTCCGGCGCATAGCCGAGCCGGAAGGACTGCTGTGTCGCCGGCGTCAGGCCGCGGTCGCGCAGATAGGCGCGGGCTTTTGCCCCTTCCGGTCCCTGCAGCCGCTCCTGAAAGAAGACGGTCGCCATCTCCATGACGTCGGTCAGGCTGGCGCGTTCCTTCTCGCGCCGCTCCTCGGCGGCATCGCGCACCGGCATCGGCACGCCGGCCATCTCGGCGATCTTTTCGACCGCTTCGGGAAAGCTCATGCCGTCGAGCTCGGTCAGGAACTTGAAATGGTCGCCCGAGACCGAGCAGCCGAAGCAATGGTAGCGCCCTTTTTTGTCCTCGCAGTGGAAGGACGGGCTCTTCTCGCCGTGGAACGGGCAGCATGCCCAGAAATCACCGCGCGATGCGTTGGACTTCTTCCTGTCCCAGGAGACGCGCTGGCCGATGACCGAGGAAATCGGCACACGGTCGCGTATCTCGTCGAGGAAGGCGGGCGGAAAGCGCATAGGGAAAGGCTCGTTTGCCCTCCATATAATCAAGCCGTCCGGGCGCGACGACTCGTTAAAGTCCATCGTACCCACTTTTCACAGACAAAAAGAAGGCGGCCGAGCGGCCGCCTTCCTGGTGTTCGGACCGTTGCCGGATCAGTGCGCGGCGATCGCGCCGAAGATGATGCCGGAGACGATGCTGACCAGAAGATAGTCGTTGCCGACACGAATCCACTCCTGGCCGGGACCGGGACGGCGCAGACCGTAACGGTTCCAGTCGCGCACCGCCTGATGGCGCTTCCAGTTGGAATATCTCTGGCCGCTGCGCCATTGGCTGCGCCTCACCACCACCTTCTTCTTGACCACCACCTTCTTCTTCACGACGCCCGACTTCTGCCAGTCGACCTTGGTGTAGTTCGACTGCGGCGCGCTTGGCTGGTTGAGCGACGCGGCCTGGCCCGAGAGGGCCGAGGCGGCCAGCATCGAGGCGGTGACGACGGAAAGTATGAGACGCTTCATGGTTGGTGCTCCTTGGTTGTCGATAGGCAAGGAGATAGCCGGGCCCGGATGAACCGAAACTGAACGTCAGGATTACAATCCTGTAATGATTTCCAATGCTTACATAAGCTGCTTCAACAATCTGCAGAGACCGGGCAGATCATCGGCCAGGCATACGCGTGAAGTCTGCCGCCCGATTCACGGGCGGCATGCAACCAATGTGCCCTCTATCCATTTCCGACACACGCCGTCGCGTGCCGAACGTCGGCCGAATCGGGCAAAATTTATTATCCGGCTAATGTAAACTGCTGTAGTCTCGACCTTCGAAATGCTCGCGATTCGTACTCTTTTCCGCTTCTTTGCCGCCTCGTCGCGGGGTTCGGCATGAGCGGATCCGTCGTCCTTCTGCATCTCGCCGGCGCGGTGGCGCTGATGCTGTTTGCCACCCGTATGGTGAAGACAGGTGTCGAGCGCGCCTACGGCGATGTGCTTCGCCACAGGCTGCGCGCCACGATGCGCAATCCGCTGATGGCGGTGCTGGCCGGCTGCGGTCTGGCGATCGCCTTGCAGAGCTCCACCGCCGTCACGCTCCTGGTCGGCTCCTTCGCCGGCGCCGGCATCGTATCGGGTGCCGCCGGGCAGCTTGCCGTGCGCGGCGCCGAGATCGGATCGGCGCTTGTCGTCAAGCTGTTGACGTTCGACCTGTCGCTTCTGGTGCCGGTCTGCCTCGTCGCCGGAACGGTCATGTTCATGGCTACGGAACGGCGCGACTGGCGCCAGTTCGGCCGCATCCTGGTCGGCATTGCCCTGCTGCTGCTCTCGCTGGAGATGATCGGTCAGGCCTCGGAGCCGCTGCGCCAGAGCACGCTGATGCCGATGATCGTCAATTATTTCTCCGGCGATCCCATCACCGCCTATCTTCTGGCGGCACTCGTCACCTGGCTGTTCCACTCCTCCATCGCCGCTGTGCTGTTGATGGTGACGCTGGCCGGCCGCGGCTTCATCCCGCCGGAGCTCGGCATCGTGCTGGTGCTCGGCGTCAATCTCGGCTCCTCCATCATCGCGCCGTTGCTGACCCGTAATGCCGATCCCGGTGTCCGCGTCGTGCCGGTCGGCAACCTCCTGATGCGCGGTATGGGCTCGCTGATCATGCTGATCCTGTTCATGACGGTAAAGCCGCCGGTCGGCTTTCTCGGCGCGACCGGGCCGGACCAGATCGTCAACGCGCACATCCTGTTCAACGTGGTCATCCTGCTGGCCGGCCTGCCGCTCGCCGGCCTCGTCTATCGTGCCTCCGAAAGCATCGTGGCGCTCGGCGCGAAGCCCGAACCGGCGGCAGCGCTCGACGTTGTCGAATTGTCGGCGCTGAACGAGAGCGCGCTCGACACGCCGAGCCAGGCGCTGGCCAATGCCACGCGAGAGGTGGTGCGGGTCTGCGAGACGGTCGAGATCATGCTGAAGCGCATCATCGAGCTCTACGAGAGCGCCGACGGCGACAAGATCAAGGCGCTGGCCGCCCTCGACGACCGTGTCGACAAAAAGCACGCGGCGATAAAGCTCTATCTCGCCAAGGTGACGAAGAACCCGCTCAGCGAGGACGAGGCGCTGCGCTGCCAGGAACTGATCGGCGCCTGCGTCAAGCTGGAGCAGGTCGGCGACATAATCGTGCGCAACATGCTGGTGCATGTCAGGAAGAAGCTCGAGCGCGGACTGGAGTTCACGCCCGAGGGCTGGCGCGAGCTCTTCGCCTTCCATGCCTCGGTGCTCGCCAATGCGCGGCTAGCCTTCAACGTGCTGGTCTCGCGCGACCCGGAAACAGCCCGGCAACTGGTGCTGGAGAAAGACCTGCTGCGCGAGCGCGAGAAAGAGACGAGCGCCAGCCATTTCGTGAGGCTGCGCGACGGCACCGCCAAAAGCGTCGAGACCAGTTCCATCCACCTCGACACCATCCGCGACCTCAAGCAGATCAACTCGCTGCTCGCCTCCATGGCTTATCCCGTGCTCGAGGAACGCGGCCTGCTCGGCGGCTCGCGGCTCAAAGCGGGCTGACAAAATTTCGTCTTTGCTCATCCTCGCATGCGTCGGCTAAGGAACATCCGAGGCCCAACGGGAGGATGATTTAGTCGATGGACACCCATTCGCGCAGCTTCGTCAAGGCGCTTTCCTGGCGCGCAACCGGCACGATCGACACGATGATCATCTCCCTCGTGGTGACTGGAAGCATTAAGCTCGCTGCAGCCATCGGCGGGACTGAAGTTGTCACCAAATCGCTGCTCTTCTACCTTCATGAGCGAGCGTGGCTGAAAATTCCTTACGGCAGGCACAAGAAGCCGGCCTCGTCGCCGACGACCGCGGCAGAGCTGAACCCGGTCAAGAAAAGCTAAAGCGGCGTCGATAATTTCTGCATTGCCGGCAGCGCGCATCCGTGGTTTGACGCCCTGCATTCAAACCAACCCTTTGCGCCATGCTGCCGCTAATTGCCCTGTTCATTGCCGCTTTCGCTTTCGGCACGACTGAGTTCGTCATCGCCGGCGTGCTGCCGGAGGTGGCGCAAGGACTCGGCGTTTCCGTTCCCACTGCCGGCTATCTCGTCTCCGGCTACGCTTGCGGCATCGCCATAGGCGGTCCGCTGCTGGCGCTCGCCACCAGCAGGGTCTCGCGCAAGGCGCTGCTCATTTGGCTGACGATCGCCTTCTCCCTTGGCCAGGCCGCCTGCGCGCTGGCGCCCGATTTCACTTCGATGCTTCTGCTGCGTGTCGCGACCGCCGTGGCGCATGGCTGCTATTTCGGTGTCGCCATGGTCGTCGCGGTCGGCCTGGTGCGCGAGGATCAGCGCGGTCGGGCCGTGGCGGTCATCCTCTCGGGACTGACCGTCTCCAACGTCATCGGCGTGCCGGCCGGCACTGCGATCGGCGGCCTCTGGGGCTGGCGCGCGACCTTCTGGGTGATGTGCGCACTGGGCGTCGTCGCTATCGTCGCCATGGCCGCGCTGCTGCCACGCACCGCGGGCGCCGCCAACCGGCCTGCGGGCTTGGCGCACGAGGTGCGTGTCCTCGGCCGCCAGCAGGTCTGGACCTCGCTCATCCTGATGCTGATGCTGATGATCGGCCAGTTCGGCCTCTTCACCTATATCACGCCGACACTGCTCGAAATCACCGGCCTCGACGAGAGCCTGATCCCCTTCGTGCTGCTGCTCAACGGCGTCGGCGCCACGATCGGCGTTCTCTTGGGCGGCAAGCTCGCCGATTGGAAGCTGATGCCATCGCTGATCACCATGCTTTTCCTGCAGGCGGTGATGCTTGGCGTCATCTACGCCGTCAGCCCCTATCCGGTGCCGATGATCGTCGCCATCGTCATCTGGGGCGGCCTCAACTTCGCCATCGGCGCGCCGATCCAGACCCGCATCCTCGCCTGGACGGCGGACGCGTCTAACCTGGCTTCCTCGCTCATCCCGTCCGGCTTCAACGTCGGCATCGCGCTCGCCGCATCGCTGGGCGCGGCAATGCTCAATGCCGGCTTCGGCTATCGCAGCCTGCCGGTTGCCGGAGCGCTCGCCATGCTGGTGGCCGTGGTCGTCGCGCTCGCCTCGCAGGCGTGGGAATGGCGCAGCCGCGCGACGCCGCCGCTGCCGGCCGCGGCGGGGTAAGGCCGCTCCGTCGCCGGCCTGACTAGATCAAACCGGAGTTGACGAGGATTCGAAGCGACCGGCAAGGATCGACAGCAAACTGCGCAGGCCCTCCCCCAGCCTTTCGCGGCTGGATGCGGCGCCCAGCGCCAGGCGCAAGCCGTCGGCAACGCCGGGCACGACGGAAAACTCCTCCGCTGGACTGATGGCCAATCCGCGGCGTCGGGCCACATCGCCAAGCTCTGACGAGCGCGGCCGCCCCTCCAGCGGATACCACAAATGCAGGCTCGTTTCCGTCGAGGTGAAACCCGCCGGCAGGATCTTGCGCGCGATCTTCTGCCTGGCCTCCGCTTCGGCACGCACCGCGCCCGTGATCTCGCCGGCCAAGCCGCTTCGCACCCACTCGCAGGCGAGACCCGTCATCAGCGGCGGCGCCATCATGGTGATGCCCCGGATTGCCGCCGCGATCCGCTCGACGGCCTGCACGTTGGGCGCGGCAAGGAAAGCGGTACGCAGGAATGGCGAGATGCATTTCGCCAATGTCGCCACATGGAAAGTCCGCTCCGGCGCCAGACTGAGGAAGCCCGGCGGGGAAGTGGTCTGCAGTGGACTGTAGGGATCGTCCTCGACGATCATCAGGCCAAGTTTGCCCGCCATCCGCACAATTTCCCGGCGCCGGCCCTCCGGCATGGTGAGCGCGGTGGGATTGTGGAGCGTCGGATTGAGATAGAGGACGCGCGCGCCGTGCCGTCGCGCCGCTTCCTCCAGATGGTCGGGACGCATGCCGTTATCGTCGCGGCCGACGCCGGTCAGCTTCCGGCCCGTGGTCTCCGCCAGCGCGATCAGGCCGGGATAGGTCAGCGTGTCGGTGAGGATCGTATCGCCCTCGCGGGTTTGCGGCAGAAGGACGGCCGCGAGCAGCGCCTGCGCCCCCGAGCCGACAGCCACGCGTTCGACCGGCAGCCTGTCGCCGGTTGCGGCGAGCCATAACGAGGCGGCGGCGCGTTCGGCGGGTGAACCCGGGCCGGGATGGTAGGAAAGCAGCGCTTCCGCGCTGGAACGTTTGAGCAGCCCTTCTATGCCGCTCCTGATCAATACCGGCAGGCTGAGACCCGAAGGCGCCGGCGGAATGTTCATGCTCAGATCGAGGATCGGCTCTTCCGGCTCGCCGGGCGTGACGAAGGTGCCGCGACCGGCCGTTGCATCGATCAGGTTCCTGCGGCGGGCTTCGGTGAACGCCCTGGTGACCGTGGTCAGATCCACGCCAAGGAAGCGGGCAAGCTCCCGCTGCGGCGGCAGCCTGTCCCCAGGCTGCAGCCGGCCGATCGAGCGGGCGGCAGCAAGGGCATCGACAATTTTGAGATAGATCGGCCGAGGGCCTTCCTCCAAGGGAGAAAGCCAGCTGAGGTCGCTCTCGTCGTTCATCCTGTGATCCATACACTTTGTCGCATTGTATGCATACAATCATGATACTAGTATGCATTGGTGACCTCAAGGCCGATCGAAATGCCATGCGAGGTCTCTGGAGTGACGACCATGCAAGATCATGCGCACTATCCCCACCTCGACCCTTGGCGGGTTGGCATCCGTGGCCGCTGCCCGCGTTGTGGGGAGGGCCGGTTGTTCGACGGATTTCTGAAGCTGGCGCCGAAATGCGACGTCTGCGGGCTCGACTATTCGTTTGCCGATCCCGCCGATGGCCCGGCCTTCTTCGTCATCTGCTTTGCCTGTGTGCCCTCCGTGCTGTTCGCCGTCTGGGCCCAGGTGACCTTCGAGCCTTCCATGTGGTTCCACGCCTTCGTTTCGGTACCGATAATTCTGGCGACCTGCATTCCGCCGCTCCGGCCGCTGAAAGGCTGGCTTGTCGCCAGCCAGTTCTACTACAAGGCCGAAGAAGGGCGGCTGGCCAGGCCCGGCGAGTAGCGCACGGGCACCCTTGCCGCGACGGAGGTCTAGAGATCGATCCGGAATTTGAGGCTTTCCGCCCCGCCATAGGCGGCGAGCTTGGCGAACCGCCCCACGAGAATGCCGCCATTGGCCAGGATCACCCTCTGGGACGCAAGATTGTCGAGATCCGTGGTGATCTCGACATAGTCGAGACCCACCACCCTCGCCTCGTCCAGCATCAGCCGCAGCGCTGCGGTGGCGTAGCCGCGCCGCTCCTTCCAAGGCACCACGGCGTAGCCGATATGGCCGAGCACATGCGAGGGCAACGCCGACGTGCCCTTCTGCCAGCGAAGCCCGATCGAGCCGGCAATTTCGCCATCCCAGATCCAGCGCCGGAAACCCGGCAGGCGTGGCGCCGTCGTGCCGTCCGGCAATGTTATCGGCGGCCCTTTCGCCTCCGGGTCGTCAAGACCGGCGAGAAATGCCACCGGGTCTTCCTCGATGGCCGCGAGCTGCTCACGCGTCGCTTCCAGGAGCCGCACATTGTCCGGCGACCAGCCGCGCTCCAGCGCTGCCTTGTAGGACGGCAGGTGTTCGAGCGCGGGCTTGACGATTTCGAACATGATCCGGTGTCCCCTTGCAGACCCGGCAGGCATAGCCGCGGCACGGATTGCGCTCAAGCTGCCTGAAAGCGGATTTCGCCCTTGTTCAGGAAGCACATCTTGTCGAAGAGCGACAAATCCAAAGCGTTCGGCAGCCGGAAATCGCCAAGGTCGGGAAATGGCTTCCTGGACGGATCGTACGCCCGGTCGATCTGCGAGATGAAGATCAGGATCAGTCCCCTGTCGCGCGCAAAAGACCGCAACATCGGAACCTGTATCTTCAGCTCCGGATTCTCGCGCCTCTGGTCGAGAAGTTGCAGGTAGTCGATGACCGCTAGCGTCCCGCGAGGCGCCGTCCGCAATCTGCCGATGATGTAGTCGGCGCAGATGGCGTCCGAATTGTCGAATTCGAACAGGCCGTCGAAGAGCGCCGGCTCGGCCTCGATGGCGCGAAACCGATCCAGAATGTCCGTGTGCGTGTACTCCAGCGTAAAGAACACGCTGTGTCGGCCGGACTTCATCGCCTCGACCGCAAGCTCGAGGCTCATCAAGGTCTTGCCTTGGCCAGGCCTTGCGCCGACCAGCACGAGGTCGCCAGGTTCCAGTTGCGCAAGCAGGCTGCCCGCGGGCGTCGCCTCTGCGGCTTTGGCCGCAAGCAGGCTCCAGCTGGCGAAGCCCTCCCCGGCGGCGACCCGATCGAGGGCCTGGTGAAGCGGCACTCCTTCCCTACGGGAAAGGAGCCTGGCCTGACGCTTCAGACGATAGATGGGCGCGGAAAGCCGCATCGAAAAACCTCCTGCCGCGAGCAGTCTTCGCAACCCCTCCTTATGCCTGGTGCTCGAACAGTCGGTTGAGTGATCCAATGCCCCGCATGGACGATGCTTTCCCGATGGAGGGAGGAGGCGTGGGCGCGCCGGAATCACATGATACCTCAACACGAACGGACCGGGAATCACGCATGTTAAGGGCACGCTAAACTAGAAGTGTTTCGCCGATCGGCGCGAGGGCTTTTATGATTGGCGCAGGTGATTCATCGTAGGAAATAGCGGCTGGAGAGGGGAAATAATCCGGTGCGGTTGAGATCTGTTTCGCTGGGCGTCGCGATTGTCTGCTTCCTCGCCGTTATCGGCGCGCTGACGATGTCGGCCCGATCCTTCGCAGCGCTGCGGTCGTCGAGCATTCCGACCTGGCTGCAGGCCCATGTCGGCGAAGGCGACGGCCAGATCGCTCAGGTGGTCTTGGAACGGGCACGCGCGCTTTACCTGAAGAAGGTGAGCGAAGGTTCCGTGAAAAATCCCTGCTACTTCGCCATGGACGCAACGCGCCCCGGCGATCTGGGCAACGGAGTGCTGGGACGCCGCTACTACATCATCTGCGAGGCCGAGCAGTCGTTCCGCGCGGTCTCGGCCGGTCACGGCGGCGGCCGAAACCTGAAAGGCGTCGCGGATTTTGCCAACGGCAGGCGTTGCGCCAAGAACTTCGGCAACGCGATGGACTCGGAACTGACGGCCGGCGGCGCCTACATGACCGCCGAGGCGAAAACGTCGTTCAAGGGTTTCTACCGTGTCGGTGCGAAGCAGAACGCGGTGTTCATGCGCACCTTCATACAGTTCGATGGCGAAGGCGAAACCGCCAATGCCAGGCAACGCGTGATCGGCGGGCACCCGGCAGCGCTGCTGAGGGGAATGTGCCTTCGCAAAAGCCCGAACAGCTCATACGCCGACCACGACGGCTATGTTCCCTTCGGCAAGCTGGTGAATTATGCCGGCGGCCGCAGCAATGGCTGCACAAGTTGGTCTCCCGCGGATGCCGAGCAGATCATCCCGATGGTGAAGGACAATCCGACGACGCTCTACATCTATCCAGAATCGCGAGACATTGCCGCCATGGCGCGTACCGTGGCGGCCAGACAATCGGCTTCGGCCGCCGGACTCTACTGGAACGCATCCTGCCTGAAGGAGATCGGCGCTCCGAAATTCTGGCCGAAGAGGATGCTTGAGCCGATCATCGCGCAATACAAGAAGGATCACCCTTTGCCGCCTCCGCAACCGGTGCCGATCTGCAAGGATCCGTGAGGTTCCCGCCGTCGGGCGACAATTCTTACTGAAGTGATCCCTTGACGGCGCTTTGGCTCGGCGAGGTCCATCCGGCCGTCACGGCCTGCGCCCGCTCGCTGGCAAACATCGTGAGGCACCATTCCGATCGGACTTCGTCGTGCCGCAGGATGTAAAGCGCGCCATCGCTGCCCTTGACCTTGCAATAGCGGTAGTCGGCGCCGAACCATTGGTCGACCATCTCGAAAACATCAATCTGCTCGCCGTTGAGGCTGAACCTCCGGGGCACGTCGACGTCGCCGTCTTGCCGGGTTTCGACCTTGATCCGCATGCGCGCCTCCGCGCGTCTGATAGAGGTTGATCGTTGTCCTTCACCTAGGCACTCGCCCGGCCGCCTGCCACCCGACCGGCTCGGACGGGCCAGATCGCCGGCGAAAGAACGCAGCCGCAAGACGATCTACAGCACCTGCTCGAGAAATGCCTTCGTCCGCGCCTCTCGCGGATGATCCAATATTTCCTGCGGCGGGCCGTGCTCCACGATGACGCCTTGATCGGTGAAATAGATGCGGTTGGCGATCTCGCGTGCAAAACCCATCTCATGCGTGACCAGAATGCACGTCATTCCTTCACCCGCCAGTTCGCGTATCGTGACCAGCACTTCCTTGACGGTTTCGGGGTCGAGCGCGGCCGTCACCTCATCGAACAGCATCAGATCCGGACGCATCGCGAGCGAGCGGGCAATGGCGACACGCTGCTGCTGACCGCCGGACAATTCTCCCGGATAGGCGTCTTCCTTCCCTTCGAGGCGGACCTTCCTGATCAGCGCCCGCGCGCGTGCCTCGACCTCGCGGCGGTCCTGCTTGAGGACGTGGATCGGCGCCATCATGATGTTTTGCAGCGCGGTCTTGTGCGGAAACAGATTGTACTGCTGGAAGACCATGCCCACCTTGCGGCGCAGCGCCAGCTTGTCCACTGCCGGATCATTGACCTCCTGTCCCTCGACGGTGATCGAGCCGGAATTGATCGGCACCAGCGCGTTGATGGAACGGATCAATGTCGACTTGCCGGAGCCGGACGGTCCGATGACGCAGATGACCTCGCCCTTCATCACCTGAAGGCTGATGCCCTTGAGCACTTCGATCTGGCCGAACGACTTGTGCACGTCGTGGAGACGCACCATCGGTTCATCGGGGGTCCAGGCCATGGCTCAGCTCTTGACGTTGAAGCGCCGCTCGAGACGGACAGTCCAAAGATTGATCGGGTAGCAGTAGATGAAGAAGCACAGCAGCGCGAAAGCGTAGAGCGGCGCCAAAAGGTCCGTTCGGCCGCCTTCGGCATTGTGAACCTGCGCGGTCAGGGTCAGCATCTCGTTGATGCCCACGACCGAGGCCAGCACCGTCGCCATCGTGACGAGCGAATAGAGGTTCATCCAGGGTGGCAGCATCCGCTTCACGCATTGCGGCAAGATGATCATCCACATCGTCTGCCGGCGGGTGAAGGCCAGCGAGTCGGCCGCTTCCCATTGGCCGCTGGAAATGGATTGCACCGCCCCGCGCACGATCTCGGCGACATTGGCCATGACCGGCAGCGCGAAGCCGATGACCGCCTTGACCCAGTCAGGAAACGGAACCGTGACGTCGCCGATGCGGAACTGGTAGGGGATGAGGTACATGGCGAAGAACAGCAGCACCAACCATGGCGCGTTGCGGAAGAACTGGGTCAGCACCCACGCGCAGCGGCTGAGCCAGTGGAACTCGCTCAGCTGCAGCAGACCAAGGCCAAGACCCACGATCGTGCCCAGCGCCATCGACAGCACGGAAATAAGAAGATTGAAGCCGAAGCCGGTCAAAAGCAGCGGCATCCATTTGATGATGACGCCGACTATCGACAGCTCTTCCGAACCCGTCTGGGCACCGGCGGCGGGCGCGAACAAAAGCACTGCCGCGATCAAAGCCAGGCCGTGCCAGGCGCGAAACCGCAAAGCCGGCACGGAAGGTGGCCGAACCGGCAGCAGCACGGCCAGGTCGGTCATCGGTTTGATGCGCCCTTCCGTCATTGGCCGAATCCCGGGATGCGCAGCGACCGCTCCCAGCGGTGCATGACCCATACGAGCACGCCGACCAGCAGAACGAACGTAGCCAACAGCACGCACATCATTTCCGTCACGTTCTGCGATTCCGCCCAGATTTGCGTGACCGCATAAAGCGCCTCGGGAACCGCGATGGCATAGGCAAGCGTCGTGGTCTTCAGCAGGTTGACCAGATTGTTGTTCAACGCCGGCAGGCAGACGCGCAACGCCAGCGGCAGGACGACATGGCGGTAAGCGCCGAGGCGCGTATAGCCGAGGGCTTCGGCCGCCTCCACCGTGGTTTGAGGCACTGCTTCGATTCCGGACCGGAAGATTTCGATGTTGAAGGCGCCGGCAAACAGGGAAAGGGAAATGATCGCCCACTGCACGTTGCTAAGCAGCGGCTCACGCAGGCCGATGTCGTTGTAGGTGGCTGGCAGCAGCTCGCCCATGCCGAAATAGAAGAAGAAGATCTGAACCAAGGGCGGCGTGTTGCGGAAAATGACGACGAATATCTCGACGAGGCCGCGCACGATCCCGATCCGCGAGCTTTGCAGCCAGGCGCCGATCACCCCCACGACGAGGCTGATGAGGATCGACACGACGCTCAGATAGATCGTCATGCCGACGCCCCTGGCGAACTGGGTCGCATCGTAGGGATCGTAGAAGATCGTGAAATTCAGCCCTGTAGTTTCGTAGAGGCTACGAAACCAAGCGGCGATTTCCTGCATGCATATCACCCACTGGCAGAGGCAACCAAGGCGCGCGGTCTTTCCACGAGCGCGCCGGTCGCTCGAGGCATGTCAGCTCTGGTTCTTGTACTTGTCGTGCATGCGCTTTGAATAATCGGTGGGCGTGATGCCCCACTTCTGTTCGAGCTCGACGATCGTGCCCTTTTTCATCCACTCGATCGTGGCCTTGGAAACGAAATCCCTCAGGTCGTCATTGCCCGGCGCCACGGCCATGATCCAAGGAGTCTCCATGATGCCCTGCAGCGGCATGGAATAATCGGCGGACCATTGCTTATCGAGCAGTTTGCCTTGAATGAATGTCTGGTCATAAAGATAGCCTACGCAATTGCCCTGCTTCAGCGCGACCAACGGCTTGTCGGAGCCATCGAGCCCGACGATCTTGGCGCCATATTTCTCGGCGACCGACTTGTTGTAAAACGAGCCGATCGTCGCGCAGAGCGGCTTGTCCTTCAGGTCCTCCCAGGACTTGATCTTGGCGCGGTTCGATATCAGCACATTGACCGAATCCGAATAATAGGGCGGATCGATTGCTTCCACGACCTTCCGGCGCTCCGGCTTGTCGGACATGGTTGCAATCAGAAGGTCGATCTTTCCCTGCTGCAGGAACTCCATCCGGTTGGCGGCGACGACCGGCACGAATTCCAGCTTGACGCCGAGCTGCTTGGCGAGATCGGCTGCCAGATCTGGCTCGATGCCGACGATCGCCCCGGACGGATCACGGTACCCGAACGGCTTGTAGTCGGCCTTGGTTCCGACGATCAGCGTGCCGCGGGCCTTGATGTCGTCCATCTTGCCTGCCCACGCCTGCGCCGTCAGCATGGCAAGCGTGATGCCCGCAACGACAAAGGAAAGTCTCTTCATTCGCTCCACTCCCGGATAATGCGCGTCAGCCCGCCTCACCGGCGGTCATGACAAAAGCCGGTAGCGTCGAAGCTAGAGCGCGGTTGCGCAAGGTCAATGAAACGAGTGGGACCGGCGGGGGTCTTTGGGCCCTCACCGGCGATGAGGCAGTGTGCGTTCGACGATCGTAGCAACCAGCACGTCGAGGGCGTCGATTTTCGCCAGGTCGGCATCGAGGCCATCGACGAGGAGCGAAAGTTCGGTGCATGCGATCACCAGGAAATCGACATCGCCGGCAATCAGTCGGCGCGCGACGACATTGAACCGGCTGCGCAATCCGGCCGTCGCGCCTTCCTTCTTGACCGCCTTGATGATGGCCATGATTTCCGCCTGATCGTCTGGATACCGGGTTTCGATGCCGAACGCTTCGAACGCTCTTTCGTAGAGTCCCAATTGCAGCACCGCGGTGGAGGCGAGCATGCCGATGCGTCGCCGGCTGAGCGGCCGGCGCGCGACCGCCCCGGCGGTAAGCGTGACCATGTCGAGGAGCGGTATGCGGACCGCCGAGGCGATGTCGGCGGCATAGCCATGGGCGGTATTGCAGGCGATGGCGAGCATCGTGGCGCCGGCGCCTTCCAGTCCCTTTGCCATGCGCACCAGTTCGTCGAGCGGGCTCGGCCCGGTGCCGTTGATCAGGGCATCGATGCGCGACGGAACCTTGGGGTTCTGGTCGACCAGAAGATGAATGTGGTCGGCGTCGTCCGCGGCGGGCGTCGCCTCCATGACCCGGCGCATCAGCTCGATCGTGGCCGCCGGCCCCATGCCGCCGAGCACGCCGACGACGGGGTGAGCGGGCGGGTAGTAGCTGCTCATCTCGATACGGCCTTCTGAATATCCTTCGGAGTCTGACGACCTGCTGGTCAGAAATTGCTCTGGAGATCGGTCGGATAACCGAACAGCCCGGCCGAGCCGCCGGTGTGTAGAAAGACGACGGTCTCGCCCTTCTTGAAGAAACCCTTCCCCGCCAGGTCGATCAATCCGGCCATGCCCTTTCCGGAGTAGACGGGGTCCAGCAGAATGGCATCGGTGCGCGCCAGTGTGCGGATCGCCGCGATCGTATCGGCGGCAGGCAAGCCGTAGCCGTCGCCGATATAGTCGCAGTTGGCAACGACATCCTCGCGTTTCACGCTACCGGCAAGGCCAAGCTTCTCGGCCGTCCGGCACGCGAGTGAGAAGACGTTTTCCTCCTGCTTGGCCTTCGGCGCGCGCACGCCGATGCCAAGCACCGGCACGCCGCTGTTGATGCCGATCAGCCCGGTGACCAGGCCGGCCTGGGTTCCGGCGCTGCCGGTCGCATGCACGACACGATCGATCTTGAGGCCGATCGCATTCGCCTGGTAGATCAGCTCGATGGCCGCGTTCACATAGCCGAGCGCGCCCGTCGGGTTCGACCCGCCGCCGGGTATCGTGTAGACCTTGCGGCCTTCGGCGCGCAGCCTTTCAGCGACCTTTTCCATCTCGCCGTTCATGTCGGGATTGGCCGGGCAGCGCTCGATAGTAGCGCCGTGGAGGCGGTCGAGAAGCACATTGCCGTTTTCCTTGTAGTCGAAATCGGTCTTGCCGGTTCGGTCCTCCAGCAGCAGATGACAGGTCATGCCGAGCTTGGCGGCAGCAGCGGCGGTCTGCCGCGCATGATTGGACTGAGTAGCGCCCTGCGTCATGACGGTGTCGGCGCCTTCGGCCAGCGCCTCGGCCATCAGAAACTCGAGCTTGCGCGTCTTGTTGCCGCCGGTCGACAGGCCGGTGCAGTCATCGCGCTTGATCCAGATCTCCGGGCCGTTCAATTCCCTGGTCAGGTTCTCGAGCCGTTCGAGAGGCGTGGGCAGGTGGCCGAGCGCAACACGAGGATAGCGGGCGAGATTCATCATCGTGTCCTCCTTCATGGCAAGGAAATGCCGCATGCACCCGTCAGGAGAAAGCGCCGACGCGGCTTGAGCCGGGCTTAGATGCCCAGCCTTACATGGGCCTCGCCGCAGGAGCGGCAAGAATGCCTGCCGCAGCAGTCGGCCTACTGCAGCAGCCCTTTGACGATGGCGCTTGCCTTGGCGAAGTCCATCTGGCCGGAATATTTCTGCTTCAGCGCGCCGATCACTTTGCCCATGTCCTTCTGGCTGGCAGCGCCTGTGGCGGCGATCGCCTCGCGCGCGGCAGCCTGGATCGCCGCGTCGTCGAGCTGCGCCGGGAGGAACTCGCGGATGATCTCCATCTCGCCACGCTCCTGCGCGGCCAGTTCCGGCCGCTTGCCGTCCTCGAAAGCCTTGGCCGATTCCTCGCGCTGCTTCACCATCTTGGCGAGAATCTGCAGGATCTCCTCCTCGCTCGCCGCCGGCTTGCCGGCGCCGCGATTGGCGATGTCGCGGTCATGGATGGCGGCCTGGATCAGCCTGAGCGTCGGCAGGCGGTGCTTGTCCTGCGCCTTCATCGCGCTCTTCATGGATTCGGCGATTTTCTCGCGCATCGTGCTTCTCCTTCGATCGCGGCGGACAATAGCTTTGCTGGCGGGCCAAGGCAAATTCCGGCAAACTATTGATATTGCTTGGCGAAATAAATCAATTCCGTTCGGGGCAAGCGTCATTGACCGCCTTGGCGCCTTCCCCTATGTACTGAGCCTCGCATGAACTGAAAATCTGGTTGCGCGCAGGCTCGCGAATTCGGCGCCGCGCGTTGTTTGCTGCGCGGATCGTCCCGCAAACGGGTTGAGCTGGAAGCAGCCTCTAGGAGTGCCGTCATGGCCACGATCACAGCCCCCTGGGCCACCGAAAAGCCGACCGCCCTTCTGGTGCTTGCCGACGGCACGGTGATCGAGGGCCGTGGCCTCGGTGCCACAGGATCGGCGGTCGCGGAAGTGTGCTTCAACACCGCGCTCACCGGGTACGAGGAGATTCTGACCGATCCCTCCTATGCCGGCCAGATCGTCACCTTCACCTTCCCGCATATCGGCAATGTCGGCACCAACGCCGAGGATATCGAAGACCTCAACCCGGCGGCGCGCGCCGGCGCTGTCGGCGCGATCTTCAAGGCCAATGTCACCGACCCGTCCAGCTACCGGGCAGCCGGGCATCTCGATCAATGGCTGAAACGGCGCGGCATCCTCGCGCTTTGCGGCATCGATACCCGTGCGCTCACCGTGCTGATCCGCGAGAAGGGCATGCCCAACGCCGTCATCGCCCATGCTCCCGATGGCGTCTTCGACCTCGACGATCTCAAGCAGCGTGCCGCTGCCTGGTCGGGACTGATCGGCCTCGACCTCGCCAAGGAAGTAACCTCGGGCCAGTCCTCGGTCTGGCGCGAGACACCCTGGGCCTGGAACAAGGGTTTTGGCGAGCAGGACGAGCCGTCGATGCATGTCGTGGCCATCGACTATGGTGTCAAGCGCAACATCCTGCGCCTGCTCGCTGGCCTCGGCGCCAAGGTCACCGTCGTGCCGGCCAAGACCGGCGCGGAGGAAATCCTGGCCATGCGGCCGGACGGTATCTTCCTCTCGAACGGTCCGGGCGACCCGGAAGCGACCGGCGAATACGCCGTGCCGGTGATCCAGGACCTCTTGAAGACCGACATCCCGGTGTTCGGCATCTGTCTCGGCCACCAGATGCTGGCGCTGGCGCTCGGCGGCAGGACCCAGAAGATGCACCAGGGCCATCACGGCGCCAACCATCCGGTCAAGGACCACACGACCGGCAAGGTCGAGATCGTCTCGATGAACCATGGTTTCGCGGTCGATGCCGACTCGCTGCCTGAAGGCGTCGAGGAGACGCATGTCTCGCTGTTCGACGGCTCGAATTGCGGCATCGCGCTGACGGGCCGGCCGGTGTTTTCGGTCCAGCATCATCCCGAGGCCTCGCCGGGCCCGCAGGATTCGCACTATCTCTTCCGCCGCTTCGTCAACCTCATCCGCGAACGGCGCGGCGAGCCGGCGCTGGCCGAGCGCGCCTGACCACGACGCGGCTCAAGCGGGGTCGGTCACGGCCCCCTGCGCGTGCATGCGCTCGACTTCCTTTGGCGTCGGCTTGGCCACCTTCGTCACGAAGACGACCACCGCCAGCGTGAGGAAAACCGCGCCGAGCACATAAGGCGCCCCGCCGAACTCGACCGGCGCGCGCGGGCCGGTGAACCAGGAAAAGATCGCCGTATAAAGCAGCGGCGTGATGATCGAGGTGATCGAGAAGATCGAGGTCATCGCGCCCTGCAGTTCACCTTGCGCCGAGGGCGGCACTTTGGCGGCCGCGAGGCTTCTCAGCGGCGGATCGGCAAGCGCCTCCAGGCAGCCGGCGACGATCACCGCGTAGATCATCCAGCCTTGCGTTGCGAACGCGTAACCGAAGGCGCTGAGCGCGGTGAAGGTGAGGCCGATCGCCGCCGTCTTCCATTCGCCGAGCCTGGCGATGACGCGCGGCAGCACGGTCGCCATGACGATCGCGCCGCACAGGCCGAAGGCTCCGAGCGAGAAGCCGATCTGCTGCTGGTTCCAGCCGTAGCGATAGCTGGAGACGAAGGACCAGACCGCCGGATACATCATGTGGCCGAGCGTCATCAGGAAGAAGACGAGCCCGATCCAGCCGATGCCCTGATAATTGCGCATCTGGATGAGCGTGCCGACCGGATTGGCGCGTTTCCACTCGAAGCGGCGGCGATGCTGCTCGTCGAGCGTCTCCGGCAGCAGGAACATCGCGGTCAGGAAGTTCACGAAGGCGAGCCCGGCAGCGAAATAGAACGGCACGCGCGGCCCGAACGTGCCGAGCAGGCCGCCGAGCACCGGGCCGATGACGAAGCCGACGCCGAAGGCGATGCCGAGCAGGCCGAAATTCTTGGCCCTGTTCTCGTCGTTCGAAATGTCGGCGATGAAGGCCGATGTCGTCGAGTAGCTGGCGCCGGAGATGCCGGCGAGCACGCGGCCGATGAACAGCATCGGGAAGGACCAGGCGATGGCGCAGATCAGGTTGTCGATGGAAAAGGTGAGCACCGAGGCGAGCAGGATCGGCCGCCGGCCGAAACGGTCGCTCAAGCCGCCGATGACCGGCGCGAAGAAGAACTGCATCGCCGCATAGACGAAGAACAGCCAGCCGCCCTCGATTGCCGCCTC
Organism: Mesorhizobium sp. WSM4906; assembly: GCF_029674625.1. Taxonomy (NCBI): domain Bacteria; kingdom Pseudomonadati; phylum Pseudomonadota; class Alphaproteobacteria; order Hyphomicrobiales; family Phyllobacteriaceae; genus Mesorhizobium; species Mesorhizobium sp. WSM4906. The sequence goes on along the minus strand of NZ_CP121355.1, from coordinate 2,834,610 downwards.
GCTGACGCCGACGCCGCTGAGTTCCTGCAGATAGGCCGGCAGTACCGGCATGATGATGCCGAAGCCGATGACGTCGAGCAAAAGCGTGGTGAAAACGAGCGCAAGGCCCCGCTTGGCGGTCTTGGGGTCGATCATGGTGGTCAAGCTCCTCGGCCGCCCAAAGTATGTCTCCCGAAAGTGGAAACCGGTTTCGGGATGAAGGCATGCGCAAATTCAAAAACCTAAGGCGCGTCACCTGGCTCCGTTCAGCGCGACGCGCTTTAGGGTACAGGCGGGAGGCACCTTATAGGCGAGCTTGCCGCCCGGAACAATAAGCGAACGGCGGCAACTGCCTCATCCTGACATCGTTGCCGGCGACGCCGCTGAAGGAGCGCGGCGCTAAACCGCCGGTTCAGACCGGATTGTTGAACGTATCGCAGTCCGAAAGCTTGCCGCTCTTGTAGCCGCGCGCCAGCCAGGTCTGCCGCTGCGCGGAAGTGCCATGGTTGAAGCTTTCCGGAACGACATAGCCCTGCATCTTCTTCTGCAGCGTGTCGTCGCCGATCTGCTTGGCGGCATTCAGCGCGCTTTCCATGTCGCCTTGTTCCAAGATGCCCTTCTGCGCGGTGTAGTGCGCCCAGACACCGGCGAAGCAGTCGGCCTGAAGCTCGACCCGCACCGACATCTGATTGGCCTCCGCCTCGCCCATGCTCTGCCGCATCTGGTTGAACTTCTGCATGATGCCGGTGAGGTTCTGCACATGATGGCCGACCTCATGCGCGATTACGTAGGCCCGCGCGAACTCGCCCGAAGCGCCGAACTGCTGGTCGAGCTGCTGGAAGAAAGTCATGTCGAGATAGACCTTGTGGTCGCCCGGACAATAGAACGGCCCCGCCGCGGACGAGGCAAAGCCGCAGGCCGAGCGGATCTGGCCGCTGAACAGCACCAGCTTGGGGTCCTCATAGGTGAGTCCGTTGGCCTTGAAGATGCCGGTCCAGGTGTCCTCGGTCTCGGCAAGCACGGTCGCCACGAACTGCTTCATCTCGTCGGAAGCAGGCGCCCCGGTGCTGTCCTGCGCGCCGCTGTTGTCGGTGATCTGGCCACCACCGCCCGGCACAAGACCGCCGCTGCCGTCACCCAGAATCTGTGATGGATCGAAGCCGAAATACCATCCGGCGAGAACGACGAGGATGACCAGGATGATGCTCGAGCCGCCGCCGGCGCGGCCGCCGATCGGAATGCGGAACTGACCCGGGCTGCCACCCAATCCGCCACCGAGTCCGCCGCCACTATCGCTGCGCTCGTCCTCGATATTGTCGCTCTGACGACGGCCTCTCCAAAGCATGGCAACTCCTCGCAATGCAGATGTCCTGGAAGGATTGGTCCGCCGACCGCCCCCAGTCAGACAATTATCGCAACGCATAATCCAAGTCACAGCATTTTTCGCGCCGGCGGCGCCGCACCGTCGCGCTCCGCAACCGATCCGTGTCTCCGGGCACCGGGCTCAGCGGGCGGCAGTCATCGCCCTGCGGAAGGCTTCCAGCGTCTCGGCGCTGACATGATGCTCGATGCCCTCGGCATCGATGCGCGCCGTCTCGGCGCTGACGCCCAGCGAGCGCAGGAAGGCTTCGACCGTCTGGTGACGGATGCGGCTCTCCTCCGCTACCTTGCGGCCGGATTCGGTGAGGAACACGCCGCGGTAAGGCTTTCTGGAAACCAGCCCGTCGGCGCACAGCCTGGTCAGCATCTTCGCGACCGTCGGCTGGGCGACGCCAAGCCTGGCCGCGATGTCGACCTGACGGGCCTCGTTGCCGTCCTCGATAAGGTCGGCGATCAGTTCGACATAGTCCTCGACGAGCGCGCTGCGGCGCGCTTCGCGCGTCTGCCGGAATCCTTCCGAGTGGATCTCGGCATCGGGAAGCGGCTTTTCGCGTCGAACCGGTCTGTTCCTCAGCGCCAATACGCGCTCCTTCCTGGCTGGCCGAAGCCTGAATCGGGATCGCATTCATAACACGAACCCTGGTGGTCCGGCCGTTTATTTGCATTTCCGCTCACATGCAACCGGCCCTCGGCATGCAAAAGCACAAACAATGAAATATAGCCTATTGCATAATGTTGAGCCATGGCATAGATAAGGGGCACGATCGATCCGTTCCAATGGAATCCTCATGTCCGATGCCGAAGTAGCAGCAGTATCCCGTTCCGCATGGCGTTTCGACAGGCCCAGCGACGAGCAGCCCAGCCTGCGCGAAGTCAATGCCACGATCGCGGTGCCGCGGACCGGCATGTGGCTTCGTCGCCTGTTCGCCTTCATGGGCCCGGGCTACATGGTGTCGGTCGGCTATATGGACCCCGGCAACTGGGCGACCGATCTCGCCGGCGGTGCCCAGTTCGGCTACACGCTGCTGTTCGTCATCATGCTGTCGAACCTGATGGCGATCCTTTTGCAGGCCTTGGCCGCCCGCCTCGGCATCGCCACGGGCCGCGACCTCGCGCAGGCCTGCCGCGCCTATTATCCGCGCCCGGTCAATTTCCTGCTCTGGGTCGCCTGCGAGCTGGCGATCATCGCCTGCGATCTGGCCGAGGTGATCGGCACGGCAATCGCGCTGCAGCTGCTGTTCGGCATTCCGCTGATCGGCGGCGCCCTCATCACCGCGCTCGACGCCTTCCTCGTGCTGCTGCTGATGAACAGGGGCTTCCGTTATCTCGAGGCTTTCGTCGTCGCGCTGCTGATCGTCATCTTCGGCTGCTTCGCCGTTCAGATCTTCGTCGCCGCGCCGCCTGCCGGCACCATCCTGCATTCGATGTTCGTGCCGTCGTCCGAGATCGTCACCAACCCGGCGATGCTCTACATCGCAATCGGCATCATCGGCGCCACGGTGATGCCACACAATCTCTACCTGCACTCTTCGATCGTGCAGACCCGAGCCTATGACCGCACCGACGCGGGCAAGCGCGACGCCATCAAGTGGGCGACCACGGATTCGACCATCGCGCTGATCCTGGCGCTGTTCGTCAACGCCTCCATCCTGATCGTTGCGGCCGTGGCTTTCCACGGCACCGGCCACCAGGATGTCGCCGAGATCGGCCAGGCCTTCGAGCTCCTGTCGCCACTGCTGGGCTTGAGCATCGCCTCGATCCTGTTCGCCGTCGCGCTGCTCGCCTCCGGCCTCAACTCGACGGTCACCGCGACGCTCGCGGGCCAGATCGTCATGGAAGGCTTCCTGCGCCTGCGCATCCCGCAGTGGGCGCGTCGCTTGTTGACGCGCGGCGCCGCCATCGTCCCCGTCGTGATCGTGACCGCGCTCTACGGCGAGAAGGGCACGGCTCAGCTCCTGGTCTTCAGCCAGGTCATCCTGTCGATGCAGTTGCCCTTCGCCGTGGTGCCTTTGGTACAGTTCGTGTCGGACAAGAAGAAAATGGGCAATTTCGCCATCCCGCGCAGCGTCGCAGCGCTCGCCTGGGTGGTCGCTGCAATCATCCTGGCGCTCAACTTCAAGCTGCTTTACGACACCATCGCCGGCTGAGATGGAACCGCGACATCCGAGCCGGCCGCGCTAACTTCTGGAAGCATGACCGGATCGGACGACGCCCGAAAATTCTACGCCAAGCTGATGGCCGCGCATGCGCGCTCCGCCGATCCCCGCATCGAGGAGGTGTTCGCCTCGGTGCCGCGCGAGGCCTTTCTCGGGCCTGGACCGTGGACCATCTTTGCCGGCGACGGCGCGTTCAAAACGCCGACCGCCGATCCAAGCTACATCTACCAGAACGTGCTTGTGGTGCTCGATGCCGACAAGCGCATCAACAACGGCGAGCCGGTTCTGCACGCCATGTGGATCGGCAAGGTCGAACCGAGGCCCGGCGAAGCCGTCACCCATATCGGCGCCGGCACCGGCTACTACACCGCGCTGCTGGCGAAGCTGGTCGAGCCTGGCGGCAGCGTTACCGCCTTCGAGCTCGAGGCCGATCTCGCGGAGCGAGCAAGCCAGAATCTCGCAGCTTACGGCAATGTGAAAGTCATCCACGGCAACGCGGTCACCAGCCTGCTACCGCCGTCCGACATCATCTATGTCAATGCCGGTGTCGCCGCCCCTCCGGCGGCATGGTTGAGGGTGCTCAAACCCGGCGGCCGCATGATATTCCCCTGGCGTCCCGCCGAGCGCATCGGCTTGGCGGTGATCGTCACGCGCATGGAGAGAGGCTTTGCCTGCCAGCCGTTCATGGGCTCCTGGTTCATCCCCTGTGTCGGCGCCTGGGTCGCCGGACCAGGGGCAAAAGTGCCGACCCGCGAGCGCGCCGCCCGTACGCACTCGATCTGGCTGAGTGAAGACAAGGCGCCCGACCGCACCGCCACTGCCATCTTCGGCGACGTCTGGTTCTCGTCCCGCGCCATCCGCGCCGGCGGCAAACGCTAAAAACTTACCGGCGCTTGTCGAAATGGAAACCCGTCGTTCGTCCTTGGCCTGAAATCCGGCCGCGACGGCGCGGATCATGAAAGGAGAAAACAGATGCGCAAGATCATCGCCGCCACCTTCGTCAGCCTCGACGGCGTCATGCAGGCGCCGGGCGGGCCGGAAGAGGATCCGGTCGGCGGCTTTCAATTCGGCGGCTGGACGTTCCATTATTTTGACGAGGTTGCGGGCGCGGCAATAGACGAGCTGTTCTCCAAGCCCTTCGCCCTGCTGCTCGGCCGCCGAACCTACGACATCTTCGCCGCGTACTGGCCGTATCAGAAAGATCCGATCGCGGGTGCGTTCAACCCTGCGATCAAGTATGTGGCGACGCATCGGCCGGGGTCGCTCACCTGGCAGAACACGCAATCGCTTGGGCCGGATGTCATCGCAAGGCTGAGGCAGCTCAAACAGGAAGACGGACCTGACCTGCTTATCCAGGGATCGGGCAATCTGATCCAGACCCTGCTCGCCAACGGGCTGATCGACGAGATCCGGCTGATGATCTTCCCGCTGTTGCTGGGCAAGGGCAAGCGGCTGTTCGGCGAGGACGCGATGCCGGCCGCCTTCAAGCTCATCAAGTCGCAGACTTCCAGCACCGGCGTCATCATGGCGACCTATGAGCGTGGCGGCGAGATCAAGACCGGATCCTTCGCGCAGGACGAGCCGTCCGACGCCGAGCTCGAACGGCGCAAGAACTGGAAGTAGCGGGACGGCCCCGGCACCTTTCCTCTCCCTCCGGAAGGGGGAGAGGAACCCAAGTTTCTTCCAGGGCTCAAGCCGCAACCGGCCGCCACGCCAGCCTTTCTCTGATATGCCGCGCAAACTCTCGCGCGGCGGGCTCGACGCCATGTTTCGGCAGATGCAGGTTGATGGCGAAATTCGGCAGCGCCGGAAGGTCCGCATCAGACAGGATGTCGAGGTCCGCGGGAACCGTCGAGGCCAGCCATGTCGTCACTGCCAGGTCCGAGCGTACCGTCGCGGTCGTGGCGTCGATGTTGCCGTTCTCGAACACGGTGCGCCAGTCCAGACCATGCCCGCTAAGCGCTGCCAGCACCTCGGGCCGGAAGGCGCAGGTGTCGGCGACCATCGAGACCGGCAGCGGCCGCTTCAGGCGCGCCAAGCCGCCTCTCGCGCCGACCCAGACCAGGCGGTCGACCAGCAGGCATTCGCCGGCCGTCGGACCGGCCCGCTCCTCGATGACGGCGAGATCGATCGTCCCCGCCGTCAGCGCCGCCGCGAGCTCCGGCGAGGAGGCGCAGACCAGCGATATCTCCACTTGCGGACAGGCCTCGGCATAGGTCTTGAGCACGGGTTGAAGCAATGTGCCGACGAGGTCGTAAGGCACGCCGATCCGCACCTGGCCGGCGACCGCCTTGCCGCCCATTTCGGCGATGATCTCGTCATTGAGCTGCAGCAGACGCCGGCCCTTGTCGAGCAGCCGTTCGCCCGAGCGCGTCAGCTTCAGACCGCGCCGGTCGCGTTCGAACAGCGTCTGGCCAAGCACCTCCTCCAGTCGCTTGATCTGCTGACTGACGGCGCCTTGCGTCAGATTGAGCGCATTTGCAGCGCCCGTCATGCTCGCTTTTTCGGCTGCGGTGACGAAGGTGCGGACAAACGTGGTGTCGAGATCGCGGATCATTTATCCATTATAACTGCTAATGCAGATCATATCAAACATTGCATTTACTGATAGCACAAGGCGCCTAGCATACGGCTTCTTCGACCGGAAAAGCTGTATGTCCGAAACCATTACCCCTCTTGTCCTGTTCGCGCTGATTTCCACCTCGACGCCCGGCATCGCCACGACGCTGTCGACGGCGTCCGGTGCGCAGTTCGGCTTTCGCCGTTCGGTGCCGCTCATGACCGGCAGCGCAGCCGGACTCGCTTCCGTGGCGGCGGCAGGCGCGGCGGGCCTCGCCGGGCTGCTGGCCGCCGTCCCGTCCTTGCAGCTCGCCATGAAGATCGCGGGCTCGCTCTATCTGATCTGGCTGGCGATCAGGATCGGCCGCAGCGGTCCGCCCAATCTCGATGTCAGCATGGCCAAGCCGAACAGCTTCCTCGGCGGCGCCGGCATTCAGTGGATGAACCCGAAGGGCTGGGCCATGGGGCTGGGCGCCGCCGCTTCCTTCGCGGCGCTCGCCGACGGCCCGTTGCAGCTCGCGCTATTGTTGGGCGCCGTGTTCGGCCTCGCGGCGGCCTTCTCGCTGTCGCTGTGGTGCGTGGCCGGCACGCTGCTGGCACGCCTGCTCAAGACCGAGCGGCAGTGGCGCGCGCTCAACGTCGTGCTTGGCCTGCTGCTGGCCGCCTCGATCCTGCAGATGTGGCGGCCAGCCTGAGAGAGACTATACGGCGTAACGCGCCGCCGGCTTGCCGGCGAACAGGCTGCCGTAGAACTGGTCCCGCGCGCCGAGATAGGTGTCCAGCCCGGCCGGATCGGCCAGCCCCGGAGCGGTGACGGTCTCGCCTTGGGCGAAACCGGCCAGCGCCGCATCGACCAGGTCGTCGGCGCTCATCACCCAGTCCTGGTTGATCCTGTCGAGGCTGATCCCGGAGACGTCCCAGAATTCGGTACGGATCGGCCCTGGCAGCACGACCTGCGCCCTCACCTTGGTGCCGGCGACCTCCTTCTGCAGCGCTTCGGTGAAGTTGACGACATAGGCCTTGGTGCCGCTGTAGATGCCGCCGACGGCGATGCCATAGGCGACCACCGAGGCGATGTTGACAATGGCGCCGCGATTGCGAGCAAGCAGCCCCGGCAGCACCGCGCGAGTCAAACGCGTCAAGGCGACGACATTGACCTTGATCATACGCTCGGCCGCATCGGCGTCGGCGTCGGCCACCGTTTCGATGCCGCCCATGCCGGCGTTGTTGATCAGCAGCGTCACGCTCTCGTCCGCCGCGACCACCTGCTCGACCCGGCGCAGGTCGGCGTCTACGGAGAGATCGGCGACGATCGTCTCGACCTTGCGGCCATAGGCATAAGCCAGCCGGTCCGCCACCTGCTGCAGCCGGTCGGCGCGCCGCGCCACCAGCACAAGATCGTAGCCCTGCCCGGCAAGCCGGTCGGCATAGACCGCGCCGATACCCGAGGAGGCGCCGGTGATCACGACCGTTCCCTTGTTTTCGCTCTTGCTCATCGTCCTTATCCTTTTCGTCCTGTTCGCTCACGTTCGGCGCCGATGGACACCTCAACCGCCGAGCCTATGTTCTATTAGTGGCATATGCCACTTTTGCCGAAGTAGGTATATGCCACTAACTTGTCAACGGCGGTTGCGAAAACTATTTCTGCGGCAGGCTGGCGCACCTTCGCGCCGGCAAGGAGTGGACATGACCGAAGCTCAGCAACCCGGATTCAGCCGTTGCAACAACGCCACCTTGCGGCGCACCGCGCGCAGGCTCGGCCGCTTCTACGACGACGCGCTGGCGCCTTCGGGACTGAAGGGAACGCAGTTTGGCCTGCTCTTCCAGATCCATGCCGGCGGCGAGCCGGCGATGGGCGAGATTGCCGAAGAGCTGATCATGGATCTGTCGGCGCTTGGCCACACGCTGAAGCCGCTGATCCGCGATGGCTATGTCGAGACTTTTGCCGACAAGGCCGACCGCCGCATCAAGCGCGTGCGGCTGACGCCGCAGGGTCAGGCAAAGCTCGACGAGGCGATCAAGCTGTGGAGCGCCGCCCAGCGGCAATTCGAGGATATGGTCGGCGTGGAACGGGCCGCGAAGCTGCGCGCGACGCTGGACGAAGTGGCCGCGCTGGATTTTGAGTTGGCGGCGGCCGCTCCTTCCATCTGAAGAAGCGGCCGTCGGTGAGTTCTTAGAGCAATTCCAGGAAAAGTGTGATCGGTTTTCCGCCCGCAATTGCGCAAAAACGAAGAGTTAGAGCGGTTCGGCGTTTCCGTGAAACGGTGAACCGCTCTAGCGTTTTGGCCGAGCCTATTCGGCCGGCATGGCGACCGGACGAGCAAACGCGCGGCCGGCGAGCACGACACCCAGCCCGACGATCGGGAAGATCGCAGCTACAAGGCCGAGATCGGCCGGCGCGCCGAAACGCAGCACAGCGCCGCCGACCACGGCGCCCAGCGCCACGCCGAAATAGAGCGCCGAGGCATTGAGCGAGAGGACGATCGGAGCGGCGTCCGGAGCGATCTTGATGATGCGGCTCGCCTGCGCCGGCGGGAAGGCCCAGCCGACGATACCCCACGGCACCATCATGCCCATCAGCGCCGGCCCGGCGATCGAATGCGGCAGGAAGGTCGGGATCAGCGAGAAGGTGACGAGCATCGCCGCGGAAAGCGCCAGCGACCAGCAGACGGTGCGCGCCGCGCCGAAACGGTCGGCGGCCTGGCCGCCGGCGATGTTGCCGATGACTGCGCCGATGCCGAAAGCAAGCAGCATGCCGGGCAACGCAAGCGGGCTGAGACCGCCGCCCTCGATGGCGAGAGGCGCGATGAAGGCAAAGACGGTGAAGGCGCCGACCAGCGCCAGCACGGTCGTGACTAGGATCGGCAACACGCCCGGACGGACCGCGGCCGCCAGCCGGCGTTTCAGCGGCAGCCTGGTGCCGATGATGCCGCGCGGCAGCCGCCACCAGAGGATCGCGCCGGCCAGCGCGCCGAGCCCGGCAATGGCGAAGAACGTGCCGCGCCAGCCGGCGATCGCCGCCACCAGCGCCCCGAGCGGCGCGCCGACCGCGACCGCCACCGTGGTGCCGCCGACGACGACGGCAATCGCACGCGCCCGGTGATGGTCGTCGACCAGCGCCACGGCCGTGCCTTGCGCGGTCGCCGCGAACAGGCCGGACGAGAGCGCCATGACGATGCGCGCGATCAGCAGCAATTCGAAGGACGAGCTCACCGCCGCGACCAGATTGCCGATGACGAAGAAGACCAGCGTCCACAGGATGACGCGCCGCCGGTCCCACTCGCCTGTCAGCGTCGCCAGGATCGGCGCGCCGATCGCATAAGCGAGCGCGAAGGCGGTGATCAGCGATCCGGCGAGCGGAACGGAGATGCCCGCGTCCGCGGCGATGTCGGGAAGAAGGCTGGAGATGACGAAGCCTTCGGTCGAGATCGCGAACGATCCGAGCGCTAGCCAATAGATCCGCTTGTCCATGGGGATGTCCTTAGTTCAAAAGTTATTGAACAATTGGACATAACGGGGCATGATGTCAACCGAGCCAGGGGAAAATAACCGAACCCTGCTGACAGCCCTGTGTCAGGACCGGCAAAAAACCGGGGGCACGTGTAAACCGGCAAGACGAGGAGGCGCGTTGAAGTTGTTTCAGTTTGTGCTTAATTCTGCGACATGACCTTGCCCCACCCGACTGCCGATCAGATCAGCCTGCCGATCGTGCTTGCCGTGCTCGGCGACCCGACCAGGCTTGCCATCGTACGCTATCTCGCCAGCAAGGAAGGCGTGCCGATGAACTGCGGCAAGTTCCTCGACCTCGCCTCCAAGACCAACCTCAGCTACCACCTCGCCAAGCTGCGCGAGGCGGGCGTGACCCGCACCGAAGCGGTCGGCACCAGCCGGCTGATCACGCTGCGCCGCGACGACCTCGACAGACGCTTCCCCGGACTGCTCGACAGCGTGATCGCGGCTGCCGGCGAGGACAAGGCACTTCCCGCGGTCGGCGCCGCCGATACCGAAATCGACGCCTGATGCGCATTGCCATTCTCGCCGACATCCATGGCAACGTGCTGGCCTTGGATGCCGTCCTCCACGATCTCCAGCAGCGCGGCGGCGCCGATCTCATCGTCAATCTCGGCGATTGCGTCTCCGGCCCGCTCTGGCCGCGCGAGACCATGCAGCGGCTGGAAGCGCTCGACCTGCCGACCGTGCGCGGCAATCACGACCGTCGTGTCGCCCAGGACCCGGCCGACGAGGCAATGTGGCCGTCCGACCGCTATGCGCAGGAACGGCTGACCGCCGCCCAGCGCGAAGCGCTGTTCGCCTTGCCGCTCACGCTCGAGATCGCGCCCGGCGTCGTCGCCTTCCATGCCCGGCCCGACCATGACGAAAAATACCTTGCCGATGCGATCGTCGACGGCCAGCTGGTGCGCGCGCCGCTCGGCGCGATCAAACGTCGGCTGAAGGCACTCGACCCCGCCTGCCGCCTAGCCCTGTGCGGCCACAGCCATCGCAGCGAGCTGATCCGCATTCCGGGCGGCCCGGTCATCTTCAACCCCGGCAGCGTCGGCTGCCCGGCCTATGAGGATGACACACCGCCCGCGCATGTCTCCGAGCAAGGCACCCCGCATGCGCGTTATGGCATCGTCGAGCTGGACGCGGCTTACCGCCCGGACCGCTTCGAGGCGATCGCCGTGGACTACGACCATGAAGCCGCCGCAACGCAGGCCGAACAAGCGGGACGCCCAGAATGGGCGCACGCGCTGCGAACCGGATTTGTGCAGGATTGAGCGCAGCTCATACCCAGGATTGAGCGCAGCTCATATCCCGAACGGCTGGTTCCTCGACACCGGGATTTCGAAAGGTGCAGGGTGAGCGGTGAGATTTTCGCCGTTTCTGTGAAATCAGCGCAAGCGCTGGGGACTAGCTGAAAGCCTCTCAACCTCGTCCCAGGGCGAAGCAGGAGCGAAGCTCCGTCGCGGAGACCCTGGGATCCATGCCGTTACCTTGATCGAAGGGTGCAAGCGGAGCAGAATTCTGCATCGTAGCAGCGCTCTGAAGTCACAGCATGGATCCTCGGGTCTGCGCGGTACGCTTCGCTTCCCGCTCCGCCCGAGGATGACGACGGGATGGGCATTTCGGCCAATCGCCAAGGCATGTGCCCTGCCAAGGTAAGCATAGCCAGGCCGACGCGTCCATTTTGGAGATGACATGCGACGGCAACCTCCCCTAAAAACGCCGTGGCTTGAGGTGGGCGCGCCGATTCTGGTCGCGCCTGACAATTGCAGTGCATTGCCCGTGGCCGAAGGATGAAGCGCAAAGTCACGCTCCGATCGATATTGCTGATCGCCGCCCCTTTGCTGCTGGCCGCCATGCCGGCTTTGGCCGAGGAGGCGCCGGCGGCGATCATTTCGATTATCGGCGGCCTGGCACCCGACGATCTCCTCAACATTCGCGCCACCGCTTCGCCGGGCGGCAAGATCGAGGCGCGCCTGCCGAACGGCGCGGCCGTGAAGAACTACGGCTGCAAGCTCGTCAACAACTATCCCTGGTGCAAGGTCGAGGATACGCAGGACGCGCACATCACCGGATGGGCGCCCGCCCGCTATCTCAGCCCCAACAACCCGGCCCCTGCGCCGGAAGATGCCGCCGTCCCGGCGACTGCGGCCGCCGCGCCTCAGCCCTCCGAGGAGCAGCCGGACATCGCGTCGCGCCTGGGCGCCAGCGAGCCGGCCGAGCCGCCATCCGCGGCCGACATCAGCGTGACCGCCATGCAGGACGCCTATCGTCTCGCCTTCGCGGCCTCGGCGTCGTCTGCCGAAGAATCCGACACCCCTGCCCCCGATGCCGCCGGCGGCATTCCCTGCGCGCGCCGCATCGGCCAGCCGATGACCCGCTGCGAGGTGAGCGTCGCGCGTAAGGATGGCGACAGCGCCGTGACCGTGACCTGGCCGGACGGCGGCACGCGCGTCATCAACTTCCATGGCGGCATGCCCGCCGGCTCGGACTCGCCGGATAAATTTCGCTACACGCGCGAAGGCAGCTTGAACATGATCCGCGTCGGCGTTTCCGAGCGGTTCGAGATCACCGACGCGCTGGCATTAGGGGAGTAAGGGAATAGGGGAGTAAGGGAGTAGGGAAAGAATGCCTACTGCCCTACTGCCCTACTCCCCTGCTTCTCTCATTTTCGGGGTTACATCCGCCAAAACTCTTCCCTATAAGGCCCTCCTAGCCTGATACCAGAATCGCAAGCACAACCGGCCGGGTCCTCCCCCCGCCCGGTTTTTCGTGCAAGCCGCTCGCCGAACGGAACCAACTGCCTATGCCAAGACGCACCGACATCAAGTCGATCCTGATCATCGGGGCCGGCCCCATCGTTATCGGCCAGGCATGCGAGTTCGACTATTCCGGCACCCAGGCCTGCAAGGCGCTGAAAGAGGAAGGGTTCCGCGTCATCCTGGTCAACTCCAATCCGGCCACGATCATGACCGACCCGGAGCTGGCCGACGCCACCTATATCGAGCCGATCACGCCCGAAGTGGTGGCCAAGATCATCGCCAAGGAGCGCCCCGATGCGCTTCTGCCAACCATGGGCGGCCAGACGGCGCTGAACACGGCGCTGTCGCTGCGCCGCATGGGCGTGCTCGACCGCTATCAAGTAGAGATGATCGGCGCCGACGCCGCGGCCATCGACAAGGCCGAGGACCGCGCGCTGTTCCGCCAGGCGATGAGCAAGATCGGCCTCGAGACGCCGCGCTCGATGCTGGCCAACGCCACCGACGTCAAGGATGCCGACCGCAAGATCCACGAGGCCGAGCGCGCCGCGCTGAAGGCGGAGCACCCCGAAAACCTCGACGCCGCGCTCGACGCGCTGGAGACGCGCTGGAACCTCGGCGAAGGCGACCGCAAGCAGCGCTATATCAGCCATGCCATGGCGATCGCCGCCCAGGCGCTGGACCATGTCGGCCTGCCGGCGATCATCCGCCCCTCCTTCACCATGGGCGGCACCGGCGGCGGCATCGCCTACAACCGCGCCGAATTCTACGACATCGTCCAGTCCGGCCTCGACGCCTCGCCCACCACCGAGGTGCTGATCGAGGAAAGCGTGCTCGGCTGGAAGGAGTATGAGATGGAGGTCGTCCGCGACAAAGCGGACAACTGCATCATCATCTGCTCGATCGAGAACCTCGATCCGATGGGCGTGCACACGGGCGATTCCATCACCGTGGCCCCTGCCCTGACGCTCACCGACAAAGAATACCAGATGATGCGCAACGCCTCGATCGCGGTGCTGCGCGAGATCGGCGTCGAGACCGGCGGCTCCAACGTGCAGTTCGCCGTCAACCCGGCCGACGGCCGCCTGGTGGTGATCGAGATGAACCCGCGCGTCTCGCGCTCCTCCGCGCTTGCCTCCAAGGCGACCGGCTTCCCGATCGCCAAGGTCGCGGCCAAGCTCGCCGTCGGCTACACGCTGGACGAGCTGGAGAACGACATCACCGGCGGCGCGACGCCGGCCTCGTTCGAGCCGTCGATCGACTATGTGGTGACGAAGATTCCGCGCTTTGCCTTCGAGAAATTCCCCGGCGCCGAGCCGGTGCTGACCACCGCCATGAAGTCGGTGGGCGAGGTGATGGCGATCGGCCGCAGCTTCCAGGAATCGCTGCAGAAGGCGCTGCGCGGACTGGAAACCGGCCTCACCGGCCTCGACGAGATCGAGATCCCCGGCCTCGGCTCCGCCGACGGCGCCGACGACCGCAACGCCATCCGCGCCGCGCTCGGCACGCCGACGCCAGACCGGCTGCGCATGGTGGCGCAGGCGATCCGCATGGGCACCTCGCTCGAGGACGTGCACGCCATGTGCAAGATCGATCCGTGGTTCCTCGAGCAGATCGCCGGCATCATCGCCATGGAAGAGCGCATCCGCGAGCATGGCCTGCCGCGGGACGCCGCCAATCTGCGCATGCTGAAGGCGATGGGTTTCTCCGACGCCCGCCTCGCCTCGCTGACGAAGACCGACGCGGAAGTGATTCAGAACATTCGCGAAAAGCTCGGCGTTCATCCGGTTTATAAGCGCATCGACACCTGCGCCGCCGAGTTCGCCTCGCCGACCGCCTATATGTACTCGACCTACGAGACGCCGTTTGCCGGCGAGCTCGCCAACGAGGCGCGGGTCTCGTCGCGCAAGAAGGTCGTCATTCTCGGCGGCGGCCCTAACCGCATCGGCCAAGGCATCGAGTTCGACTATTGCTGCTGCCATGCGGCCTTTGCGCTGCGCGACGCCGGCTTCGAGGCGATCATGGTCAATTGCAACCCGGAGACCGTCTCGACCGACTACGACACCTCCGACCGCCTCTATTTCGATCCGCTGACGCCGGAGGACGTGCTGGAGATCCTGCGCGCGGAGCAGGCGTCCGGAGAGCTGGTCGGCGTCATCGTCCAGTTCGGCGGCCAGACGCCGCTCAAGCTGGCGGATGCGCTGGAGAAGGCCGGCATCCCGATCCTCGGCACCTCGCCCGACATGATCGACCTCGCCGAAGACCGCGACCGTTTCCAGAAGCTTTTGCACAAGCTCGGCCTCACCCAGCCGAAGAACGGCATCGCCTATTCGGTCGAGCAGGCCCGCCTCGTCGCCGCCGAGCTCGGCTTCCCGCTGGTGGTGCGCCCGTCCTATGTGCTCGGCGGCCGCGCCATGCAGATCATCTACAACGAAGGCATGCTGCAGACCTATCTGCTCGACACCGTGCCCGGCCTGGTGCCGGAGGACATCAAGCAGAAATACCCCGCCGACAAGACCGGCCAGATCAACACGCTGCTCGGCAAGAACCCGCTTCTGTTCGACACCTATCTGACCGGCGCCACCGAGGTCGACGTCGACTGCCTGTGCGACGGCAAGGAGACCTTCGTCTCCGGCATCCTGGAGCATATCGAGGAGGCCGGTATCCATTCAGGCGACAGCGCCTGCTCGCTGCCGGTGCACTCGCTGCACCCCGACCTCGTCGACGAGCTGGAGCGGCAGACAGCAAGCTTGGCTCGCGCGCTCAACGTCGGCGGCCTGATGAACGTGCAATACGCGATCAAGGACGGCACGGTCTATGTGCTGGAGGTGAACCCTCGCGCGTCGCGCACCGTGCCCTTCGTCGCCAAGACCATCGGGCGGCCGATCGCCAAGATCGCGGCCCGCATCATGGCCGGCGAGACGCTGGAGAACGCCTTCGCCCATTACGGCGCCATGCCCGACCCGCGCAGCCCGGGCCACATCGCGGTCAAGGAAGCCGTCTTCCCCTTCGCCCGTTTCCCCGGCGTCGACATCCTGCTCGGGCCGGAAATGCGTTCCACCGGCGAGGTCATGGGCCTCGACCGCGACTTCGCCCTGGCCTTCGCCAAGAGCCAGCTCGGCGCAGGTGTCGATCTCCCCCGTTCCGGCACGCTGTTCGTCTCGGTGCGCGACGAGGACAAGAAGGGCATCCTGCCGGCGGTCAAGCGCCTCGCCGGCCAGGGCTTCAAGGTGCTCGCCACCTCCGGCACGGCGCGCTTCCTCGCCGAGAACGGCGTGGTGGCGGAAAAGATCAACAAGGTGCTCGAAGGCCGCCCCCACATCGAGGACGCCATCCGCAATCGCCAGGTCCAGATCGTCTTCAACACCACCGACGGCCAGAAGGCGGTGTCGGACTCGAAGTCGCTGCGCAGAGCCACGCTGATGCAGAAGGTGCCGTATTATACGACGCTGTCGGGCGCGGCGGCCGTGGCGGAGGCGATTGCGGCATTAAGGGCGGGGAATTTGGAGGTTCGGCCGCTGCAGGAGTATTTTGGGTGAGGACTATTGGCGTGTTACTTTAGAGCGTAAATTGCCAAGCCCAAACCGACAATACTCGCAATACTTGCAAAGAAAGCAATCAGTTTGTTCTCAAGAATCCAGTAAACAGCAGCACGAATGCGCCCTCCGTGCATATCCCAATGAGTAGTGTTAGTTTTAAGTGAACGATCCTTCACTAGAGTCGCAAGATTAGCTAATATGTCGACTTTTCGCAATGTAGATTGATGAAGACCATTGAAATTTCGTTCCTCGAATGCTTTAGCCTCTTGGGGGCCAGTCATAAAGTCCAACGGACGAATTTTATTCCTTTCTATCAAAGACTCCAGTCTCGGATGAGAAATATAGCCCTTTCCATATATGTTTATAATTATCCTTGAAAGGTCGTGTTTGCGCTCGTCATCGATCGTTATAGGAGCGCCACCAAGAACAGTGTAGCGATGCTCAATAGCAGGAAAGCCATAGTTCGCATCCCGCATATTCCAATGCAGAAAATGGCTGTTCCGATATGAACCGATGAAAGCAAAGAACGCGTCAAGCATCACGCGTTCGAGTCGATCATAGTGCTGTTCAATTTCACGAAACGCTACACCCTGTCGCTCTGCGACTTGGTGAATAGAGAAAGAATGCGTTTGCGCGTCGCTTAGTTTACGGACTGCGATGGAAGTTACTCTAGGTGATCGACCTTCCGGACGATCATAAAAACTCTCACAGGAATAGTGGATAACCCAGGTATTTTTTGCATCTGCAAAAATACCGTCGATCTCTCGCCATCCGTCTTTTTGCCGAGTTGGGTCAGGAGCAGTCATATTCAGTACCGAGGTACGTTGGCAAATTGAATTGCAGGAATGATAGCCATGAGCTATCTTTCCTATGCTCGCCTATAGGTGAGCAGAGAGGGCCGCTGGACATCGGTTTTGGACACCGAGCCAGCGGCTCCCACGGCCTCAGCAGCGCTGAGGAAATTTCCCATTTGGACTGGGAAACTATTCAACAGACGCCATCGCACGTATCACGTTCGCAATCTTGTTTGCCTCTGCGGGCGTCAGATCGTAGGGCAACCCTTGAACTTGGATCGTCAGATCCGGCCTGATCGGGATAGGCAATATTGAGACCGAGGTCGGCGGCGCAGACGTAAAACTTGTAGTTGCTCTTGGTGGCGCCTCCACCTGTGCTCTGGGACCTTCTGAGCCAACCTGCTTAGGGCGATCCGCGACCTTTCTCCCCGACGGCTGCACGGATGGCCTAAACGACATTGGATTGTCTTGATAGTTCTTGAAATCATCTATCGCCGACTTCAGCCTACTTTTATAGGTATTCAAACTATCTGGCGTGTAATCGGAACCAGAGATATTTGAAAACCGAACAAAAAGATGATCCAAGTCTAGCTTGGTGACATCTTCGGCCTCCTCTTTATCGAGGATGGCCAGAACCTTATTTGCTGCAGCCTTGCGCGAACGAGCAGTCGTCTGATTCATCAGGCCCTTCCTCGCAAGATAGTCGAGGAACTCAAGAAGGGCCTCCCGGGACCGCTTTCCGTTCATTGCAGCATCCTTTCTTGGAGACGTCATACCACGGTTCAGACAAATTGCAAGCCAATTTCTATCTGAATAGACATTGTCTATGTCCATGGGCATATCGGCCGACATACGCCGGATTGCGGACCATCGCTATGCGTCAGACGCGCAGCGCCACACCGCCACCATCGCGAGTCAGGGCAACTAGATGACACCGTTCGGGTTGCGCAAGTTCAAGGTAGCGCGCCGTCACTGATGAGCGGAAAGCCAGCGGCGAGGCATTGTCCAGCGGTCACCCCTGCCCCGGATACGGCACCCCATCCTTGTGCAGGAACCGTCCATCCGAACTCGGGCTCATCATGTCAATGTCGGAGCAGGTGATGAGATCATCCGGGTTGCGCGAGCCGACTTCCAGGTAGCGCGCCGTCACCGACGAGCGGTTGATCATGTGGTGGCCGTCGCCGCTGTCCTTGGCGAAGGCAGCACTATCGCCGGCCCTGAGCAGCGTCTCGCCGCCGTCCTCGACCAGCGTCAGCTCGCCCTCCAGCACATAGACGAGCTCGTCCTCATGGCTGTGCCAATGGCGCTGGCTCGACCAACCGCCGGGCGGCAGCGTCATCAGGTTGACGCCGAAATCCTTCAGCCCGCCGGCATCGCCGAGGCGCTGCCGTGTACGCTCGGCGCAGGGCTGGCCGAAAGGCGGCGGATAGCTGGAGCCCTTGCGGACGGGTACGGATGAGATATCGATCTTGGGCATGGCTTTTTCCGTTGATTCGATGCCGGCATTGCGAATGCGCACTCCCCCTTCTCCCCTTGTGGGAGAAGGGGGCCGAGCGAAGCTCGGTCGGATGAGGGGTGTTCCAGCTTGGCGATGCGCCCGGTCACACGCAACCGTGCTATTGGTGCCGAAAGGCACACGATCACCGCGGTCTCATTTCTTCCAACACCCCTCATCCGTCTCGGCGCTGCGCGCCGATCCACCTTCTCCCACAAGGGGAGAAGGCAAGGATTTGCCTCTCACCCCTGATGCGCCACCGCCAGCTCCTTCACACGCTTCTCATGCATCTTCAGCATCGGCAGCGTCTTCTTGGCGAATTCCTTCATCGCCGGGTCGTCGCCCGAATTGGCATAGGTGCTGAACAGGGCAACCGCATCCTTGTGCGCGTCGGTCTGCATCTTGATGTATTTCCGGTCGAAGTCCTTGCCGCTGGCGCTCTTCAATTCGCCGAGCATCTGCTGCTCCCTGGGCTGCAGCGCGGGATCGGAGGGCTTGATCGACGAGGTCGTCTGGCCCTGGCTCAGCGCCGCCTTGAAATCCTCGCCGATCTTGCTGTGGTCGGCAATCATCTGGCCGGCGAAGGCCTTGACGTCGTCCGACGTCGACTTCTCTTGCGCCAGCTTGCCCGACTGGATCTCGAATTCGTCGGCGTTGGGCACGGTAGCTACGAAGGTCTGGGTGTCGACCTTGTCCTCGGTCACCATGGGGCCAACGGCATCCGGGCTTGTGTCGTCCGACTGGGCAAGGGCGGCCGGCGCGCCGGCGAGCAGCGCGATGGCGGCCAGGGGCAGAAGCGTTCTCATCTGAAGTCTCCGATCCGGAACAGCCCCTCTGCCACCTCAAACGCGGCACCGGCGTCGGGGTTGCCTGGAAAGACCGGCGCCGGAACCGCCTGCCTTGCCGTCAGTGGCAGGATGCTTCGGCGGCGCGTTCGGAATATTGCAGCTGCTCATGCCAGTCCGGGCGGCCTTCCGGGGTGAAGTCCATCAGGTTCCACAGGATCTCGCAGGTGCCGATCGCGCGCGGATCCTGGCCGGGCTCGGTCGGCGCGAAGCCAAGCTCCGACGACCAGAAATGGCGGATGCCGTCGCCGTTCCGGTGGAACACCGAAAGCAGCGGTATCTGCGCGCCGTCGCTGGTCTCGGAATTGTAGTCGCGCTTGAAGCTGTTGCCGGCCGAGGAGACGAGACGCATGTTTCTCCAGCCGCGGTCGCGGCCGAGCGCCGTCAGATTGTCGAGCGCGGTCTTTGCCACCACGGCGAAGTTGAAGCCCGCCGCCTCCAGATGGCCGATCGCGCCGTCGAACTGGTCGAGCAGCGCGGTGCAGGACGGGCATGGTTGGTCCGCTCTGGCGAGCTTCGCCGTCTCGCCGCTCGCTGCCACCGCGCGCGTTTCCTGCGGATGGCGCGGAAACATCATCTGGTAGAGGATCAGCGTATCCTTGCCCGGCTGGAACAGGTCGGACAGGCTGACCCGCGTCGCCCTGCCCTCGCCGTCCAGCCCGTCGAAGACATAGTCCCGCGACACCAGCCCGCCCGGCGGCAGCGCGCGTCTGGCCGCGGCCACGGCTTCCATGGCGCGACGCAGCTCGATTTCCTTTTGCAGGAGCTTCTCGCGGGCGGCGCGGTATTTGGCGGATTCGTTGGGAAAGGTGATCATGGCTTTCTCCTTGGCCGTCGCACCGGCGTCCCGGCGCGGGTTGCACTACGACCGAAGGACGTGTCGCGCCGGCTACATCCGACATTCCGGCGCGCTTCTTTCTGACGCGCCTATCCCTTGACCCCGCCGGCGGTGAGACCGGAAACGATCTTGCGCTGGAAGATCAGCACCAGCACCACCAGCGGCACGGTGACGATCACCGACGCGGCCATGATGTTGCCCCAGGGGATCTCGAACTGCGAGGTGCCGGACAGCAGCGCGATCGCCACCGGCACGGTGCGCTGGGCGTTGTTGGAAGTGAAGGTCAGCGCGAACAGGAACTCGTTCCAGGCGCCGATGAAGGCGAGCATGCCCGTCGTCGCCAAGGCCGGCCACATCAAAGGCAGGAAGACGCGGGTGATGATGATCCAGGGCGTCGCGCCGTCGAGGATCGCCGCTTCCTCGATCTCGACCGGCAGGTCGCGCACGAAGGTGGTGAGCACCCAGACGGTGAACGGCAGGGTGAAGATCATGTAGGAGAAGATCAGCGCGATCAGCGAATTGTAGAGGCCGGCCCAGCGGATCATCTCGAACAGGCCGGCCAGCACCGCCACCTGCGGGAACATCGAGACCGACAGGATGCCGAGCATCAGCGCCGCGCGGCCGCGAAAACGGATGCGCGCCAGCGAATAGGCGGCGGTGACGCCGAGCAGCAGCGAGATCAGCACGACCGCGCCCGACACGACCAGCGAGTTCACGAGGTTGCGCAGGAAGGTGCCTTCGGTGAGCACGTTCCGGTAGTTGGCGAGGCTGATCGTATGCGGCCAGAGGCTAGCCTCGAAGAGCTCCGTTCCCGATTTCAGGCTGGTGGCGATGGCGTAGTAGAACGGGAAGACCGCGATGAAGATGATCACCGCCACCAGCAGATAGAAAGCCATGCGCTTTAGCAGTGCCATCAGCTGCCTCCGTCCAGGCTTATCCGGGCGATGCGGATGTAGGAAATGGTGAGCAGCGCCAGGATCAGGAACAGCAGCGTCGAGGCGGCCGAGCCATAGGCGAACTTGTCGAACTCGAACAGGTTCTCGCGCGCGAACACCGACATCGACTTGGTGTGCACATTGTTGGGCGTCAGCACATAGATCAGGTCGAAGATGCGCAGCGCGTCGAGCGCGCGGAAGATCACCGCCACCATCACCGCCGGGCGGATCAGCGGCAGGGTCACCCGCCAGAAGATCTGCCACGGATTGGCGCCGTCGAGCCTTGCCACCTCGACGATCTCGCGCGGCAGCATCTGCAATGCGGCGAGGATCAGCAGCGCCATGAACGGCGTCGTCTTCCAGATGTCGACCATCAGCACGGCGACCATCGCCGTGTCGGCGCTGGCGGTCCAGGCGATCTTGGCATGGATCAGGCCGAGGTTCAGCAGCACGACATTGATGATGCCGAACTGGTCGTTGAGCATCCATTGCCACATCTTTGCCGAGACGATCGTCGGGATCGCCCAGGGAATGAGGATCGCCGCCCTGACGATGCCGCGTCCACGGAACTCGGCGTTGAGCACGAGCGCGACGATCATGCCCAGTATCGTCTCGCAGGTCACCGAGACTGCCGTGAAGCGCACAGTGTTCCACACCGCCCGCCACCACACCGGGTCGACCAGCAGCCCGTCATAGATCGTGCGGCCGCTCGGCATGCTGAGCATCGAGAAATAGTTGGCGAAGCCCACCCATTGGCGGGCGTCGAGGTCCGACAGCGAGGCGTCGGTGAAGCTGAAATAGACGGTGCGGATCAGCGGCCAGCCGGCGACGGCGGCAAGCACCGCAAGCATCGGCGTGAGGAACAGCCAGGCCGAGCGCACGCGCTGCGCCATCAGCCGCGAGCGCGTACGCCGGGCGGCGGCTGTTTCCGGCGCCCGTTTCGTCTTGCCGCCGCGGACGCCCGAGCCGGCTTCTGCCGGCGCCGCGGTCACCAGCCGCTGCCTTTCAGCTTGGTCAGCGTCACTTCGAGATCGGCGAGATTGTCGGCGGCGCTGCCTTCGCCGGACAGGGTCTTGTGCACGGCGGTCCAGAACTGGCTCGACGCCTCGTTGTACTTGACCTTGACCGTCGCCGAGGGCCGCGGCGCCGCGTTGAGGAAGACCTCTTTCCAGCGCGGAACGATCGGCTGTTCCTTGGCGATGTCGGCATCGTCATAGAGCGCCTGGATGGTCGGCAGGGTCGATCTCTTCAGTGTCCGGTATTTCTGCATCTCGGGCGAAGCGATGAACTTGACCATGTCGATCGCCGCGTCCGGGTTCTTCGAATATTTGGAGACCGCGAGATTCCAGCCGCCGAGCGTCGCGATCGGCCGCGCGCCTTCGCCCTCGCCCGCCGGCAGCGGCGCCACGTCGAACTTGCCCTTGATGGGTGAATCGCCGCCGTTGCCCAGCGCATAGGCATAGGGCCAGTTGCGCATGAAGACGGCGTTGCCGGTCTGCCAGACGCCGCGCGCTTCTTCTTCCTGGTAGGCGAGCACGCCCGGCGGCGAGATGGTGCCGATCCAGCCCTTGACCATGTCGAGCGCGGCCGCCGCCTTTGGATTGTTGACGGAGACTGTGCCGTCCGGATCGATGATCTGGCCGCCGCCATTCGACATCACCCATTCGAGCGCGTCGCAGGTCAGCCCCTCATAGGCGTTGCCCTGGAAGACGAAGCCCCACATGTCCTTGTTGCCGGCGGCCCGTTCCTTGTCCATCACCAACTTCGCGGTGTCGGCCAACTCCTTCCAGGTGGTCGGCACCTTGGCGCCGTATTTGTCGAGCAGATCCTTGCGGTAGTAGAGCGCCGGCGCGTCGGTGTAGATCGGCAGCGCGACCAGCTTGCCGTTGACGGTCTGCGATTGGATGATCGAGGGGAAGTGCTTGGCCACGATGTCCTTGGTCGCGTCGGTCAGGTCGACGAGCTGGCTGGCGAGCTGCGGCGCCCAGATCACGTCGGTCTGGTAAACGTCGATGTCGGTGTTTCCGGCGGCGAGCCACAGCTTGTACTGGCCGAACTGGTCGGTCGTCGACGGCGGCATGACGACGATGTTGACCTTGTTGCCGCTCTGCTTCTCGTAGCGGTCGAGTATCTCGCGCAGCACCTTGATGCCGTCGCCGGTGTCGCCCGACACGATCGACAGGTCGACCGCGTGAGCTGGGACCACGGCGAACATCGCGCCGGCCGCAAGCGCAAGAAATGCGTGAAGAAGCTTCATGGCGGTGGACCTCCCTTTGGAGGCTGGCGGCCGAGACTGCGCGCGCCGACAGCCATCAGATGCCCACCCAGCACTTGAATGCGGAGCACCGCTTTGGGTTCCAACATCAGCTATTCGGCATGAATCGGCGGCGTCTCGGCCGCTGACCGAAGCGCAAGAATGCAATCTGGCTGGCTGGAAGGGCGGATTTCAAACCAAAGCGGGCGGGCTCCGAAACCCGCCGCCCCGGAGCCCGCCTTTGGAGTGGCTGACGCATGCCGGCACAGCCTCCTCCGACGCCTTGCCCGCGTCGATCCGCCGATCGGCCGCCCGGCACGACGACGCATTAGCATGCCCTAACGTCATCCTATGTGAAGCGGTTCACAATGCCGGTGGTCGGTGGAAAATCATTAACCTTCCCAGCCGACGGGGATCATGCCCAGCCGCTCATAAAGCCTGAAGGCGGCGGCGTGCCCGACCGTGTTGGTCTTGAGGTCGACATGGATCGCGCCCCTGTCCCGAAAGGCAAGGAAGACATGCCGCATCAGCGCCTCGCCGATGCCGCGCTTTCTGGAGCCCGGGTGGACCGCAAGATCCTTGACGAAGCCGGACGTCCAGCAAAGCGCGGCGCCGGCCAGCAAGCCTTTGCCGTCGATGACCAGGAAGCAGAGATCGGGATCGAACTCGGCATCGCCCGAGATACGCTCCCACCAATCGTCGAACGGGCCGTCGGCGCCGTCGTCGAACGCCTCTTCCAGGAGCGCATGCAGGGCCTGCGCATCCCGGTGCTCGAACGGGCGCATGATGAACGCTTCCGGCCAATGCGGCGCGGTCAGCGCATCGTCGAGAAGCTTGCGAAGGCGGATGTCATTGGGCGCAGGCGGGCTCGGACCGCTTTGCTCATGCATGTCGCAGCCCCAAACAGCTACGCTCCCCGCTGCGCACTGGCGAGCAGGACGCTCAGGCGCCTGGCTGCAGGCGGCGGCGGTCGACGCCGAGGCCCGTCTGCTCGAGCAGACCCTTGCGCTTGGCGTCGTAATAATAGCCGGTCTGGTAGAGCGTGTCGGCGCGCTTGGCGTTGCCGCCCGAGACCAGCCAGGCGCCGCGCAGATATTTGACCGCGTATTTGAGATTGGTCTCGGCGTCGAACAACCCGCTCGCCGGCCCGTCATAGCCCATGCCGCGCGCCGTCGCGTGCTTGATCTGCATCAGCCCCCAATGGCCGTGATTGTAAGCTTTCGGGTTGAACGTGCTCTCCCGGTTGACGACATGGCGCACCAGATCGACCGGCACTTCGTAGATCGCCGAATATTTCTCGATCAGCCGCTCGATCTCGGCGCGCGGGCCGCTGGCATGCTGTTCGGGCTGGACCGGTTGGGCAAGCAGCGCCGGGTTTTGCGGCACCACATAGGCGGCCTGCTGGACGCCCGGCATGGGAGCCACCTTGGCCGACTGACCGGTGACCGGCATGGCAACGCCGGCGGTCCTGTAGACGGCTGCCTGCTTGAGCGAAGCGGGGCCGATCGGCGACGCGCCGGCCATCAGCACCGGCGGCGGCGGGAACTGGCCGGCGACGGGTGTCGAACCGGCGAACGCGGTGGGTTGCGCCGGCGGCGGAAGCGTGGCGCCAGGTTGCACCGGCGGCGGCAATGGCGCGCCAGGCGTCGTCGGCGCGCCGGGCGTCGTCGCCCCAGAAGTTACCAACGCCACGGCATCGCCGGCTAGCGCCGCCGTCTGCACCTGCGCGAGGCCGGAAGGCTCAGGCAGCACGGCCACCGTCTCAGGCAGCGCAACGGTCGGTGTATCGTCCTCGACGGCTGGCGTCGAAGCCGCCGCAAGCGCGGGCGTGGCTTTCATCTGCGAGGTCGAGGTACAGCCGCTGAGGCCGGCAGCGGCAACGAGCACGCCGATCGCGGTGAGGATGATTTTCGCTGCCAAGCCCTGCAGGTCCGATTGTCGGTTGTTAAAAAGTCCTTACACCAGCGATTCCAACCGGGCAATCGGGGCCAATATGCAGGTTTCGGGTGGCGAGACTCGGATCAAACTGCGATATTGTTCCCTATCTGTACTGGAGATGTACCCGTTTTTCGCCGTTTGCGGAAAGGAGCGCACCATGGAAAACGCATCACCGATCACGGCCGGCCACGCAGTGTTAGAAACAGTGATCGGCTTCATGGGCATTGCCTGGAGCGAAAAGGGCCTGATCCGGCTCTGCCTGCCCGAACGCAGCCGCGAAGCGGTCGAGCGCCGGCTGTTTCGCAATGCCGGTGTTTCGAGAGCCACCGAGCAGCCGAAATGGGTGGTCGAATTGATCGCTTCGATCAAGGCCTATGCGGCCGGGCAGGATGTCGATTTCTCCGGCGTGCCGGTCGATCTCGACAGCGTCGACGATTTCCGCCTCGCCATCTATGACGCCGCGCGCAAGCTCGGCTTCGGCGAGACCACCACCTATGGCGAACTGGCCAAGCGCGCCGGCCATTCCGGCCTCGCGCGCGAAACCGGCGCCGCCCTCGGCGCCAATCCGGTGCCGCTGGTCATTCCCTGCCACCGCATCCTTGCCGCAGGCGGCAAGATCGGCGGCTTCTCCGCGCCTGGCGGCTCCGCCACCAAGGAGAAGATGCTGGCCATGGAGGGCGTGCGCGTCGGTCCGCCGCCGGCCGCGCAGGCTTCGTTCGGGTTCTGAAAAGTTGCCGAGCGCCAAGCCTTAGCGATGAGGAAAGAGCCGGCGGCGGAAATGCCGGTCGAAGTCCGGCCGCTTGCACACATAGACCGGGCAGGACCTGGTGTCGGCGCTGGGCACATAGGCCCGCGCCCTCACCTCGCCCATGTTGCAGAAGCGCTCGTCCCGGATATAGCGGTCATAGAGCGGCAGCCCCGGCACGCGCGTCGACTGGTAGCGCAGGATGACGGCGCCCTGCCTGGCGATCGTCGCCTGCACGCGATCGCAGCTCATGCGCGTCGGGTCGTAGCGCGCGGCAGCCTGTGCCTCGGCGGCCACCAGCATCAGGCAGGCGGCAAGCAGAATTCTCCTCATGATCCTCTCCTACAACAGCGAGCGTGTCTTCCCTCAACAACGCACGCCTGGCCTCAAAGCTTCCACGCGATTGGAGCGCCCATCGCACGCTATCTCGGTGCGTGCCGGCAACGCCATCTTGTTTTCGTTCCCGAACCATACTATATGCGGCACATTGAATTTGGCCGATCGATCGGGCCTCGCGATCTTCGCGTTTGCTGACGTCTCCAAAATTTCGATACCACCGGCCGGGTTTTTGGCCCGGTCAAACGAAGCAAATGCGAAGGGCATTTTACATGGCAACTGGTACAGTCAAGTGGTTCAACGCCACCAAGGGCTACGGCTTCATCCAGCCTGACAATGGCGGCGCGGACGTTTTCGTCCACATCTCCGCCGTCGAGCGCGCTGGCATGACCACCCTCGTTGAGGGCCAGAAGATCAACTTCGAGATCGAGCAGGACCGCCGCACCGGCAAGTCCGCTGCTGGATCTCTGAGCAAGGCAGCCTGATTTTTGCGATGGCGCGCGCCGAACGAAGGTTCGGGGCGCGCGGCAAGTCACGGATGTACTGACGGTCGCGCGATAAGCGCGCCGGAGCGGAAGGACCCGACAAGCCGAAGCAGCAGATTGCTGCCGGCCCGGCCCTAACGCTCCCGATCAGGCTACCGGCATAGGAAGGCGGGCATTGTCCCGCCTTTTTTGTTGTCTATATCGCCGCCATTGGCCTCGTTGGCCCAACTATGTTATTTGCTGGCCATGACCAAGCTCGAACAGATTGAAAAGTCCGTCGCCGAACTGAACCCCGAAGAACTGAAGGCATTTGCCGCATGGTTCGAGGCGCTTCAGGCCGACTTGTGGGACAAGCAGATCGAAGCCGACGCAAAGGCGGGCCGGCTGGACAAATTGGTGGCCGAGGCTCGTGCCGAGATAGCCGCCGGTAAGCTGCGCGACCTGTGAGGCACCGCGCTACGGCCAGTTTTTGGACGAAATATAACTCCTTGCCAAAAGCCGTTCGCCGTGTGGCCGACAAGGGCTTCACGTTGATGAAGAGCAACCCGCGGCATCCATCGCTTCATTTCAAAAAGGTAGGCGAACTCTGGTCAGCGAGAATAGACGACAACTATCGCGCCTTGGCTCTAGAAAGTACCGACGGCTATCATTGGATCTGGATCGGCACTCACGCCGAATATGATCGCCTTATCAAATAGCACCCCACACGAGGGTTGAACTAAGGCACCCACTCGATCGGCACGTGCCCCTTGTCCGCCTCGACGCGCTTCAGCCACTCCACCACCGCCGGATAGGCGTCGAGCTGGAAGCCGCCCTTCTCGGCGGTGTGGGTGTACGCATAGAGCGCGATGTCGGCGACGCTGTAGGCGCTGCCGGCGAAGAAGGCGTTCTGCTCCAGGTGCTTGTTCATCACGCCGAGCGCCTTGTTGCCGCGCTCCAACGTTTGCGCCAGCCTTTCCGGCGTCGCGTCCTTCGCCCTTTCCGGGAAGGTGAGCAGCGCCTTGCGCACCGCGATATAGGGCTCGTGGCTGTACTGCTCGAAGAACAGCCACTGATAGGCCAGCGCCCGCTCGTATCTGTCGGCCGGCAGGAAGCGTGTGCCTTCGGCGAGATAGAGCAGGATGGCGTTGGATTCGGCGATACGCCGGCCGTCGTCGAGCTCGAGCAGCGGCACCATCGCGTTCGGGTTCTTGGCGACATAGTCGGCCTTGCGCGTCTCGCCGGTATGCGAGCTCACCTCGATGCGGGTGAAGGGAATGCCGAGCTTTGCCATCAACAGACGCGGCTTGTAGCAATTGCCGCTGTCGATCATGTCATAGAGTATCATAGGCCCTCGCTTCGCGCGTCGAATGTCGAGAAGCCTCTAACCCGCCTGCGCGCGTTTCATCCAGTGATTTGTTTTTAGGGGAAAGCATCAGCGGCGCTGATGCAATTGCACGACCTTGTTGTCCATGCCGAGCAGCGCATCGATCGACAGCGGCTCGTCGTTGAAGATCGTGCCGGCGAGCGCCGGGCGGGCAAGGTGATATCCCTGCAGAAGGTCGACGCCGCCGTCGAGCGCGACGCGCAGATGCGTGGCCTGCTCGATGCCTTCGACCAGCACCTTGGCGCCGCGGTCGTGCAGCATCGAGACCAGCGGCCGGAAGAACCGTTCGGCTGCGGCATGACGGCAGAGCTCCGCGAACCAGCCGCCGTCGATCTTGACGATGTCGGGCGACAGAAGGCCGATGCGCGCTTCGGTCGAATGTCCGGTGCCGAAATCGTCGACGGCGATGCGGATGCCGTCACGCCTCATCTCGCGCACGAGGCTGGCGAGCACCTGATCGTCGGCCGCCTGTTCGGTGATCTCGCAGACGAGCTTGGTCGGCTCGAGGCCGAAATCGCCGAGATGCCTGGTCATAAGGCGGATCTCGGCCAGTGCCCGCCCGAGGTGATCGTTGATCATCGGGTCATAGTTGAAGAACAGGGCAAGCCCGTCGACGCCGATGTTGCGGTAGTTGCCCAGATGCAGCATCCGGCACATCGTCTCGACGAACAGCCGGTCCGATGCCGCGACGCTGTCGAAGAAAACTTGCGGCGCAACGGGGGTTGCGACGCGGCGCGGCTCGATCAGCGCTTCGACGGCGACAGATTTGAGCGTCCTGCCCTGCGGCGCGAAGATCGGCTGATAGGCGCTCCACAGCCGGAACTCGCCATAGACGCCGAACTGGAGGCCGATCTCGTCGGCGAAGATCGCCTCGGCGACATTGCGCCGCCTTTCTGGGCGCCGCCTCTCGGGCCGCACGATCATGGCGTCACCTTGCGTCCAAACGCCTTAGTCGGGCGCGCCGACGCCACCGGAGCGGGACTGGCGGCAGCGGCCTTGCCCTCCTCGGTCGCGGGCGCCTGCGCACTCTTGCCGAAGGCGCGAAAACTGGTGGAAGCCAATTCCGGTCGGGCGAGCACATAGCCTTGCACCATCGAGGCTCCGGACTTCTCGGCGAGCTCCAGCTGCCAGCCTTCCTCGATGCCTTCGAAGACCGTGCGGATGCCCTGGCTTTCGAAGCTCTTCACCATCGCGGTCAGCAGCGCGAATCCTGCCCCGGACTCCATGAGCTGGGTGATCCAGTGGGCGTCGAACTTGACGATGTCCGGCCGCAATTCCTTGACGCGGTTGATGTCGGAATCGTCGGCGCCATAGTCGTCGACGGCGATGCGGAAGCCGTTGGCTCGCAGCGCTTCGACAAAGCTGTAGAGCGTTTCCTGCGAGGCCGACTTCTGCTCGGTCACCTCGCAGACGATGCGGCGCGGGTCGATGCCGGCCTCGTGCAGCACCAGGCGCATGTCGCGCAGCGCCTTGTCGACAATGGCGCGGTCGGTGAATACCGACGGATCGAAATTGATGAAGATGGATGCCTCTTCCGGCAGGCACGCGCCGGCGTTGAGCAGATGCAGCGTCCTTGTCAGCGCCTCGATATGCAGCCGGTCGGCCGCCGGGCAGGTACCGAAGAAGCTCACCGGCGATTGCGGCTCGCCATCGCGGAACGGCCGGATCAGCCCCTCGAAGGCGGCGACCGAAAGCTTGCCTCCGTTGAAGGCGAAGATCGGCTGGAAGGCGCTCTGCAGCGTGTAGATGCCCCAGACACCGCTGGAGGTGCCGTCGTCATGACGGATGATATGGGCAAGCCCGATGCTGCGCGACAAAGGTCCCTCGCTCCGCCAGCGCGGCGGAATTCAATCAGCCATCCTGCCAGCCAAGGGTTTACCGGTCGTTGATGAATTTATAGTTGCCGCCGCTCACGCCACCTTGACTTGTGGATCATCCGACAATGCTTGCGCTGGAGCCTGCGATGCGACATGAGAGGCGCCGCGGCCGCTTCTGGCCGCGCCCCTCTCTTGGAGACGCTTAGTCATGGCCTTTCTTGCCGACGCCCTTTCCCGCGTGAAGCCTTCCGCGACCATCGCGGTGACGCAGAAAGCGCGCGAGCTGAAAAACGCCGGCCGTGACGTCATCGGCCTCGGCGCCGGCGAGCCTGACTTCGACACACCAGACAACATCAAGAACGCGGCGATCGACGCGATCCGCCGCGGCGAGACCAAATATCCGCCGGTCTCCGGCATCGCGCCGCTGCGCGAGGCGATCGCGAAAAAGTTCAAGCGCGAGAACAATCTCGACTACCGGCCCGAGCAGACCATCGTCGGCACCGGCGGCAAGCAGATCCTGTTCAACGCCTTCATGGCGACGCTGAACCCCGGCGACGAGGTCATCATCCCCCGTCCCTATTGGGTGAGCTATCCGGAAATGGTGGCGATCTGCGGCGGCACCTCCGTCTTCGCCGACACCTCGATCGACAACGGCTTCAAGCTGACGCCGGAAGTGCTCGAAAAGGCCATCACGCCGAAGACCAAGTGGCTGCTGATGAACTCGCCATCCAACCCGTCGGGCGCAGCCTACACCGAAGCCGAGCTACGCGCGCTGGCCGACGTGCTGCTCAGGCATCCGCATGTATGGACGCTGACCGACGACATGTACGAGCACCTGACCTATGGCGACTTCGTCTTCAGGACCATCGCCGAGGTCGAGCCGAACCTCTACGAGCGCACGCTGACCATGAACGGGGTGTCGAAAGCCTATGCCATGACCGGCTGGCGTATCGGCTACGCCGCCGGCCCGGTGCCGCTGATCAAGGCGATGGACATGATCCAGGGCCAGCAGACTTCCGGCGCCTGCACCATCGCGCAATGGGCTTCCGTCGAGGCGCTCAACGGCCCGCAGGATTTCATCGCGAAGAACAAGGCGATCTTCCAGGGGCGGCGCGATCTCGTCGTCTCGATGCTCAACCAGGCGCGCGGCATCTCTTGCCCGTCGCCGGAAGGCGCCTTCTACGTCTATCCGTCCTGCGCTGCGCTGATAGGCAAGAAGACGAAGAGCGGCAAGGTCATCGATAGCGATGAAGCCTTCTGCTCGGAGCTGCTCGACGCCGAGGGTGTCGCGGTGGTGTTCGGCTCGGCCTTCGGCCTCGGCCCGAACTTCCGCATCTCCTACGCAACGTCGGATGCGCTGCTGGAGGAGGCCTGCACCCGCATCCAACGCTTCACCGCATCGCTGACCTGATCGGCGACCCGGCCAGCCAATGAGAAAACCCGGCTTCATCAAGCCGGGTTTTTTGTTGGGCTTCTCAGCCGCCATACTGCTCGTCGGAGACCGCCTCAAGCCAATCGGCGTGGCTGCCGTCCAGCGCCTCTTGCATGGCGACATGCGTCATGATGGTTTTTGGTCCGGCGCCGTGCCAGTGCTTTTCGCCGGGCGCGAAGGATATGACGTCGCCCGCTCTGATCACCTCGACCAGCCCGCCCCATGTCTGCGCAAGCCCGGCCCCTGCCGTGACGTAGAGCGTCTGGCCGAGCGGGTGCGTGTGCCAATGGGTGCGGGCGCCCGGTTCGAAACTGACCAGCGTCGCCCTCAGCCGCGCCGGCGCCTCCTTCTCGATGATCGGCGTCTGCAGCACCTTGCCGGTGAAATACTTCTCCGGCGCGATGATCGTCGGCACGCTGCCGCACGCAATGATCTTCATCGTTCAAATCCTCAATCGTTGACGAAACATGAAGCCGCAAGCGGCGCATCCCAGGATGTAGTTTCAACCGGCTGTGAGGCTAGTGCAACCGGCGCTTCCGGGTGCAGACGGCGACGGGTGTCGAAGCAGCTTTGGGGTTGCGTCAAATCTTTTTTGTTAGCTGTTTAAAATACCGTCATAAATTGTTGCTTTTTAACCATAAAATTAGGCGATCAGCCGAGCATCGGAGAACGGAGCAAGACAGTCGTCGCGCTCAATGTCTTTTTAACCGCTCGGCTCTAGCCATGGCCCGTGCTGTGGGGGCGCGGACATGAGCATCTTGGCGACAATCAAGGATCATAGCGGCAGGATTTACCGCGGTATTCAGGCGCTGCTCGTGGCGAGCATCGCCGCCACGGCGATTGCCGCCTTTGGCCTGACCGAAGATGCCTCGCGCACCGCGGCTCTCGCCGTGTCGGTCGCATCGACCGGCCTTGCGCTCCTGGTGCTGATGTATATGCGCTCGAGCGTCGTCCAGCGCTTGCGGTCGGCGGCGGACGCTGAAGCCGAGAAGCACCGTTTTCTCAGCGTCGACGCAATGACCGGCGCCATGACCCGCCGCTATTTCCTCGAAGCATTGAGCGACAGGCTGGGCAGCTTGCGCAACCGGCGGCAAGCAAGCCTGCTTTTGATCGACCTCGATCATTTCAAGCAGCTCAACGACACCTTTGGCCACCAGTTCGGCGACCTTGCCCTTGCTTATCTGGTCAAGGAGGCGGAGCGCATCTTTGCCGACGGCATCATCGGACGGCTGGGCGGTGACGAGTTCGGCGTCATCGTCCCGCATGGTGACGCGGCTGCCCTCAACAAGGATGCGCGCCGGCTGCTCGACGCGATGCGGGCCGGAAAGCGGCATGAAGGCAAGATCATTCCACTATCGATCTCGTTGGGGGTCGCGCTTGCGCCGCTGCACGCTTCCAATCCCACCGAGTTGATGTTGCTTGCCGACCTCGCGCTCTACGAAAGCAAGGCGGCAGGCCGGGGCCGCGTAACGGTCTTCGACGAGGAGATGCTGTCGGACAAGCGCTATCGCCGTCTCGTGGAGCGTGAATTGCGCGCCGCCATCTATCTTGGCGAGCTGGAGCTCCACTATCAGCCGATCGTGGGCACCGAGGGCTCCATCAACGCGCTCGAGGGCTTGATCCGCTGGCGCCATCCCGTCCGCGGCCTGATCTCGCCTGCCGAGTTCATCCCGATCGCCGAGCGCTCGACCTTGATCGACATGATCGGCGAATGGGTGTTCAAGCGCGCCTGCGCCGACATCGGCCACTTTCAGGGGCGGCGCATCTCGATCAACGTCTCCGGCGAGCAGTTGAAGCGCGACGAGATCGTGACGATGTGCGAGCGCATCCTGCGCGAGACCGGCAGATCGGCGTCCGCGTTCATCATCGAGATCACCGAGACGGTCGCAATGGCCGCCACGCCGGAAATCCTCAGGCGCCTCGAAGCATTGCGCGGGCTTGGCTTCCATATCGCGCTCGACGACTTCGGCACCGGCCATTGCGGCTTCAACTATCTGAAGACGCTCCCGATCGACAGCGTCAAGATCGACCGTTCCTACATCCGCAGCCTCGCCCACGACCAGGTGGCGCAGATCTTCGTTTCCGCTCTGGCTCAGATCGCGCGCATCCAGGACATCACCATCGTCGCCGAGGGCGTCGAATCGTCGGAGGAGTTCACCCTTGCCCGCACCGCTGGCTGCAGCCGCTTCCAGGGCTATTTCTTCGGCAAGCCGGCGCCGCGCGACAAGACGAGCGTGCTGTGCGCCACCGATGGCGAGCCGCTCGCGCTCAGCGCCTGACAAACTGGACGCCTGACAAAACCAAAGCCGGCGCATTTCCTATTTTTCTTGCCCTCTCCGCGAACCCGTGTGACGATGGCCTTGGGCAGGTGGTGAGCAACAACCCCGCCCGCGACGGCCGAACAGGCCGGCCGCCGCTCCCAGGGAAACGCCTGAGTGGAGGTCAGCCATGGGTACTCGCGCCGGAGGACGACGCACGGGACCGAAATGCATTGCCATAGTCGGTCCCTTCGCAAGCGGTAAGACGACACTTCTCGAAGCAATCCTAGCCCGCACGGGCGCCATCCCCCGCCAGAATCCCGTTTCATCGGGCAACACAGTTTCCGATCATTCGCCAGAAGCCCGCGCCCACGCCATGAGCGTCGAGGCCACCTTTGCCACCACGGAATTCATGGGCGAGCAGTTCACCTTCGTCGATTGCCCCGGCTCCATCGAATTCGCCTTTGAGGCCGAGCCGGTGCTTGCAGCCTGCGATGTCGCAGTCGTCGTTGCCGAAGCGGACGAAAAGAAGATACCCGCGCTCCAGCTCATCATGCGCAAGCTCGACGATCTCGGCGTGCCGCGCATCCTGTTCCTCAACAAGGTGGACAAGGCGATCGCCGGTGTGCGCGAGACGCTTAAGATGCTGCAGCCGGCGAGCTCGGTGCCGCTGCTGCTTCGCCAGATTCCGCTGCGCAAGGACGGCGTCGTCATCGGCTCGATCGATCTGGCGCTCGAGCGCGCCTATGTCTACCGCGAATATGCCGAGAGCCAGATCGCCGAGATTCCGGACGACGACAAGGCGCGCGAGCTCGAGGCCCGCTTCTCGATGCTGGAGACGCTGGCGGACCATGACGACCAGCTGATGGAACAGTTGCTGGAGGAGATCGAGCCGCCGAAGGACGCGATTTTCGATGACCTCGCCGCCGACCTTCGTGCCGGCACGGTAACGCCGGTGCTGATCGGCACGGCGGAGAAAGGCAATGGCGTGCTGCGCCTGTTGAAGACGATCCGCCACGATGCGCCCGATATCGAGGCGACCCGCAAGCGCTTGGGCGCGCCGGACGGCAGCCAGACGGTCGTGCAGGTGATGAAGACCATCCACACCGCGCATGGCGGCAAGCTGTCCGTGTCGCGCGTGCTTTCGGGGCAATTGGCAGATGCGGCCGAGCTCTTCCTCTCCAACGGCGACGCGACGAAGGTCTCCGGCATCTACAAGATGCTGGGCAAGGACCAGTTGAAGCTGTCATCGGCCAGGGCCGGCGACACTGTCGCGCTCGGCAAGCTCGATAACGTCAGGACCGGCCAGACGCTGAGTTCCGCCAAGGGCGGCATCAAGCCTCTCGTCACGCTGGAAGCGCCACAGCCGGTCTTTGCCTTCGCGCTGCGCCCCAAAGAGCGCAAGGACGAGGTCAAGATGTCGGCGGCAATCCAGAGGCTTGCCGAGGAGGACCCTTCGCTCAGCCTGCACCACAACCAGGACTCCGCGGAGACCGTGTTGTCGGGGCATGGCGAAATGCACTTGCGCGTGGTGCGCGAGCGCCTGGAGGGCAAGAACCAGATCCCGATCGAAGGTCACTCGCCGGCGGTGCCTTATCGCGAAACGATCCGTAAATCCGCCCAGCAGCGCGGCCGCCACAAGAAGCAGTCCGGCGGCCATGGTCAGTTCGGCGACGTCGTGATCGAGATCAAGCCATTGCCGCGCGGCTCGGGCTTCCAGTTTACCGACACCATCACGGGTGGCGTCGTGCCCAAGACCTACATCCAGTCGGTGGAGTCGGGCATTCGCGATTATCTGAAGACGGGTCCGCTCGGCTTCCCTGTGGTCGATGTCGCCGTCAACCTGTCCGACGGTTCCTACCATGCGGTCGATTCCTCCGATATGGCCTTCCAGATGGCGGCGAAGCTGGCGATGAAGGAAGGCATGGCGGCCTGTTCGCCGGTTCTGCTGGAGCCGATCATGAAGGTCGAGATCGTGACGCCTTCCGACGCGACCTCGAAGATCATCGCGCTGATCCCGCAGCGGCGCGGCCAGATCCTTGGCTATGACGCACGGCCGGACTGGCCCGGCTGGGACGTGGTCGAGGCGACCATGCCCCAGGCCGAGATCGGCGACCTGATCATCGAGTTGCGCTCTGCGACGGCCGGCGTCGCCAGCTACAAGGCGGCCTTCGACCATATGGCCGAGTTGACCGGCCGCCTGGCCGACGAGGCGATGAACGCCAACGGCAAGGCCGCCTGACTGATCTCGCTGATGATATGAAAACGGCGCCCGGATCGTCCGGACGCCGTTCTTATTGCGGACCGTCTTCCTGGGAGGCAACGGCAGGTCCGCCGCATCAGGAAAAATGGTTCGGACGCGGTAGCTGCCTGAGCCCGGCCTGCCCGAGTGATGCCCCCATCTCCCGGACCGACCAACCGCGTCCTATGATCTACTTAATCGATAGAGTGCGTCTGCGACATGTTACCCGATGTTACATGTCACTGTTACGTGGCCCCGGCGCACACATTTCCGGTGTCGGCGTGACCTCAGCGCAACAAAAAAGCCGGATCAATAAAGATCCGGCTGAGTTTGATTGGAAGTGCCGATTAGGGCTAACCTCCAGAGGGGAACACTCGAGGGCGCTAATGGGAGGAGAACGCGCCCTGGAGATGAACTATATATGTGCTCATCATGCCCAAGAAACAAGCATCTATTTTGCAACACACGCATGCAAAAAGACGCAGGCTGTGGTCCAACCTATTCCGGGAACCGATAGGACCAGCAAAAATCGCCGAATCCTGGGCCTTTCCGAACCGAAAGCGATCGCTGATATGCAAATCGCTGCCGATTCTGTCCGGAAATACGTGAAATCCGAAATGATACGGATTCGGGCAGGCCGCGTTCATTTTTGCGGCAGGAGGACCTGATGCGGACGTTTTCGGCAGTCGCCGGCAGCGCGCTGTTCCTGGTCGCGGCACCCGGCATGGTCGCAGGGCTGATGCCCTGGCTTTTGACCGATCATTATCGTGTGCCGTGGTCCACGGTGCCGGGTTTCGTGCCCCTGGGCTGGATTCTGGTGATCGGGGCGGCCGGGGTCCTGCTTCACGCCTTCGCCCGTTTCGCCCTGGAGGGCCTGGGCACGCCGGCCCCGGTCGCGCCGACCGAGAAACTGGTCGTCGGCGGCATCTATCGCCATGTGCGCAACCCCATGTATGTCGCAGTGCTGTCGATCATCCTCGGCCAGGTGCTCATCTTTTCGAGCTGGGTGGTGCTGGTCTACGGCCTCATCGCCGCGGCGGCGATGATCTCCTTCGTCAAGGTCTACGAGGAGCCGACGCTCGCCCGCCGCTATGGCGCCGAGTACGAAACCTACCGCCGCGCCGTGCCCGGCTGGTTGCCGCGCATCACGCCTTGGCGCGAGTAGCAGTTTACGCCCGGTGGCGTCTCAGGCCGTCTCAGAATGACCAGCTACGCGCCTTCGCGATGATGAAATCGCGAAACACATGCAGCTTCGCCTGGTTCTTCATCGCGTCCGGATAGGCGAAATAGGTGTCGAAGGATGGCACCTCGGTCTCGGGCAGCAACTGGACCAAGTTCGAGTCCTTGCTGATGACGTAATCGGGCAGCATGGCGATGCCGGCGCCGCCCTGCACCGCGCGCTTGATCGACAGGATGTCGTTGATCTGCAGCGTCGGCACTCTTTGCCCACCCTCGAAATCGCCGACCGTCTCCAGCCAGTTCAGTTCCGACAGATGCGCGGGCACCGGCACGCCGAAGGTGACGATCCTGTGGTTCCTGAGCTCGGCGATCGAGGCCGGCTTGCCGAACTTCGCGACATAGGAAGGCGCCGCGTAGAGATGGAAATGCACGGTGAACAGCCGGCGCTGGATGAGGTCCGGCTGCTGTGGCTGCCTGAGCCGAATGGCGCAGTCGGCCTGGCGCATGGTCAGGTCGAGCTCCTCATTGGCGAGGATGAGCTGCAGGCTGATCTCTGGATAGAGCTCGATGAATTCCTGCACCCGCTCAGTCAGCCAGCCGGCGCCCAGGCCTACCGTGGTCGTGACCCTCAGCACGCCGGACGGGCGATCCTTGGTCTCGGTCAGCCGCGACTTGATCGTCTCCAGCTTCATCAGCACGTCATGCGCCGTCCGGAACAGCATCTCGCCCTGCTCGGTCAGCACGAGGCCGCGCGCGTGGCGGTGAAACAGCGCCACGCCGACGTCATGCTCGAGCGCGCTGACCTGCCGCGAGATCGCCGATTGCGAAAGATGCAGTGTCTCGGCGGCATGGGTGAACGACCCAGCCTCCGCCGCAGCGTGAAACACGCGTAGCTTGTCCCAGTCCAGCGCCATGATTCCCCTCGTGTTGCCTTTGGCGTCTGAATGAAAAATCAGGCTTTTAAACGGCTTTTTTCAGCCGATCGATTATTCCGCCGCTTCGCGGTGAACCTCGATCCCCGCCAGATATTTCTCCGCTTCGAGCGCCGCCATGCAGCCGAGCCCTGCCGCCGTCACCGCCTGGCGGTAGACATCGTCGGTGACATCGCCGGCGGCAAACACGCCGGGGACGTCGGTGCGGGTCGAGTCAGGCGCCGTCCACAGATAGCCGTTCGGCTTCTGCTTGAGCTTGCCGACGAAAAGCTCGACCGCCGGCGCATGACCGATCGCGACGAAGACGCCGTCGACCGGCAGCCGCGATATTTCTCCGGTCACCACGTTGCGCAGCTTCAAGCCCTCGACCGAAGGCGGCAGCGGTGCCTTGCCCGGCTGCCCGGTGATCTCGTCGACGACCGTATCCCAGATGACGCGGATATTGTCCTTCTGGAACAGCCGCTCGCGCAGGATGCGCTCGGCGCGGAAATCGCCGCGCCGGTGAATGACGGTGACGCTCCTGGCGAGGTTGGCGAGATAGAGCGCTTCCTCGACCGCCGAATTGCCGCCGCCGACCACCGCGACATCCTTGCCGCGATAGAAGAAGCCGTCGCAGGTGGCGCAGGCCGAAACGCCGAAGCCCATGAAGGTCTGCTCCGACGGAATGCCCAGCCACTTGGCCTGCGCGCCGGTGGCGATGATCAAGGCGTCCGCGGTATAGACGGTGCCGGAATCGCCGGTGGCGCGGAACGGCCGCACGTTGAGGTCGACCTCGGTGATGATGTCGTTGACGATCTCGGTGCCGACATGCTCAGCCTGCTTGAGCATTTGCTCCATCAGCCACGGACCCTGGATCGGGTCGGCGAAGCCCGGATAGTTTTCGACATCGGTGGTGATCATCAACTGGCCGCCCTGTTGCAGGCCGGCGACGAGCATCGGCTTCAGCATGGCGCGTGCGGCATAGATCGCCGCGGTGTAGCCGGCCGGGCCGGAGCCGATGATGAGAACGGGCGCGTGTTTGATGTTCATTAAAGTCCCCTGCGGCGCGAGGCCGTGGTTTTGTCGCCGGTAATGTAAGTGCTGCCCGCCAAGCCAGCAAGGCAGCTTGGCCTTCGTCCCCGGAAAGCTTCATGGCGAAGGCATAACCGGCCATGTCCCTTCGAACGCGCAAAAATTATCGGGAAGGGATGGCCTCCCGCGCGAAACCAAATTACAAAATCGCGAAAGATTCTTGCGCGAAAGCCGATCATGCCGCTCAAAGCCGATCTCGACGCCATCGACTGGAAGATCCTGCGCGAGCTGCAGAACGACGGCCGCATGACCAATGTCGAGCTGTCCAACCGGGTCGGCATCTCGGCGCCGCCTTGCCTGCGCCGCGTCAGGCGGCTGGAAGAGGCCGGCATCATCCGCGGCTACCGTGCGCTGCTCAACGCGCCGGCCCTCGGCATGGATGTCGTCGCCTTCTGCCTTATCGGCCTGCATCATCAGGCCGACGCCGAGCTGAAGACTTTCGCGGAGCGCACACGCGGCTGGCCGATCGTTCGCGATGCCTGGATGGTCTCGGGTGAATCCGATTTCCTGCTGCACTGCGTGGCGAGCGATCTCGGCACCTTCCAGACCTTCGTTATCGAGGAACTGGCTTCGGCCCCCAATGTCGACACGGTGCGCACTGCGCTGACCATCCGCCGCGTGAAAGACGAAGGGCTGGTGGCTTTTCCGAGCTGACGAAGGCGATTCCTGGAAAACTGCGCCGGCTTTTCCGAAAAACCCTGGAGAGCCAGCGGTTTGGCGCCCAAGTTCGAATCAATATGCGATCAGAGCAATCGTATCGCGGCCAGCAGGCCGTCGAGATCACGGGCGCCGCGCAACGATGCAACCGCAAGCCCGCCCATCGTTGAGGCTTCGCCATCGACCAGCCAGCCGCGTGTGAGGCTGGCGCGCTCGCCCGCTTCCATGTCGGCTGGCTTGTCGCCGACGATCAGCGATCGCTCGAGATCGAGGCCGAGGCGGCGCCCTGCCTCGAGCAGCATGCCCGGATTTGGCTTGCGCATCGGATGATCGGTGACGGCCAGCGGGCCGGAACCGGCCTCGTGATAGGCGCAGGCCAGCACCATGTCGACGGCTGCATTCTTCTCGGCAAGCAGGTCGAGCACCCGCTGATTGACCCGGGCGAAGGCATCCCAGCCAAAATAGCCGCGCGCGATGCCGGACTGGTTGGTGATGACGACGACGGGGATGCCCTGCCGGTTCGCGGCCTCTATGACCGGCGCGATGCCGTCGCGCAGCACCATGGCGGCCGGATCGTCAGGATAGCCGGTGTCGACATTGATGGTGCCGTCGCGGTCGAGAAACAGCGCCGGCAGGCCGGCTGGGAACGATCTGGATCCAATCCGCTCGACCCACAGGCCGGGCTCGGCGAGCGGAAAATCCCCTTCGCCGTCAGCCATTGCTGAGACGCGCTTCCACCGCCTCGCACAAATGATGGTAGAGGCAGAGATGCCCCTGCTGGATGATCGGTGTCGAGGTCGACGGCACGTTAAGCAGGATGTCGGTCAGCGGCTTCAGCTTGCCGCCGGTGTCGCCGGTGAGGCTGATCACCGTCATCCCCATGGCGCGCGCCTGCTCGGCGGCGGCAAGGATGCTCGGCGAATTGCCGCTGGTCGAGATGGCGAGCAGCACCGCGCCTTCCGATCCATGCGCCTCGACCTGGCGCGAGAAGACCGTGTCGAAGCCATAATCGTTGCCCCAGGCGGTCAGCACCGCCGCATTGGCCGGCAGCGCGATGACATTGTAGGCCTTGCGCTCCTTGAGGAAACGGCCGACCAGTTCGCCGGCGATGTGGATGGCATCGCTCGCCGAGCCGCCATTGCCGCAGATCAGCAGCGCCTTGCCCCGCGACAGCGCCGTCACGACCGCGTTCACCGCGCGCTCCATCTCGCCGGTGAGGTCGCGCTCGACCATCGCCGAGATCGCCGCCGCGGAGCGGACCAGATAATCGTTCAGTTCGGACATGAAACCCTCAATTCGTGCCGCCGGCGCGCAGCTTGCCGATCGTGCTTGTCGTGCTCTTGCCGGCGACGAGGTCGACCAGCACCACGCGCCCGCCTGCCTTCTGCACCACGTCGGCGCCGACCACGGTCTCGATCGTATAGTCCGCGCCCTTGACCAGGATGTCGGGCTTTAGCGCCTCGATCAGCTTGAGCGGCGTGTCCTCCTCGAAGACGACGACGGCATCCACCGAGGCAAGCGCCGCCAACACGCAGGCGCGGTCATGCTGGTCATTGACCGGACGTCCGGGACCTTTGAGCCGGCGCACAGAGGCATCGCTGTTGAGACCGAGCACCAGCCGGTCGCACTGGCTGCGCGCGGCATGCAGCAGGCTGACATGGCCGGCATGCAGGATGTCGAAGCAGCCATTGGTGAAACCGACGGTCAGCCCCTCCTCCTTCCACGCCGCCACCATCCTGGCCGCTGCCTTGGCGTCGAGAATGGCATCCTGGTGGACAACCGGCCCGTGCGAGCGGAACAGCGCGCCGGAGAGTTCCTCGACCGTCAGCCGCGCCGTGCCGCGCTTGCCGACCACGACCCCGCCGGCGGCGTTGGCGATCACGGCGGCATGCACCCGGTCGGCGCCCGCTGCGAGGGAAAGCGCGAAGGTCGCGATGACCGTATCGCCGGCGCCCGAGACGTCGAACACCTCGCGCGCCTGCGTGGAGATGTGGCGGGCATCCTCGGCGGTGACGACGCTCATGCCCTTTTCGCTGCGCGTGGCGACGATGAAGTCGAAGTCATGCGCGGCGATTAGGTTCCGCGCCGCGGCGACGATCTCCTCGTCGCCGAAGACCGCGCGCCCGACCGCCTCGCCAAGCTCCTTGCGATTGGGCGTCACCGCCGTCGCCCCGGCATAGCGCGCATAGTCGCGGCCCTTCGGGTCGACCAGCACCGGCTTTCCGGCATCGCGGCAGATGGCGATCAACTCGGCCGCCACGCCGTCGAGCAGGATGCCCTTGCCGTAGTCGGACAGGATGACGATGTCGGCGCGCGCAAGCGCGGCCTGAAAGTGCTCGACGAGCGCAGCCCGCTCACCGCGGGCCAGCGGCTTTATCTCCTCCTCGTCGAAACGCAGCACCTGCTGGTTGAGTGCGCTGAAGCGGCTTTTCGACGAGGTCATGCGGTCCTGGCGCTGCAGGAGCCCGTCGGTGTCGACGCCGCTCTCGCTGAGCATCCGCATCAGATTGTTGCCCGCCTGGTCGGCGCCGATTACCGACACGGGTATGGCGGCCCCGCCCAGCGAAACGATGTTGGAGACGACATTGCCGGCGCCGCCCATGTTGAGCGTCTCGCCCCGTCCATGCAGCACGGGGATCGGAGCTTCCGGCGAGATGCGCTCGATCACACCGTTGATGAAGCGGTCGAGGATGAAATCGCCCACCACCAGCACGGTGACGTCGCCGAACCGGGCGATGGTGCGATGCAAAGGTTCCGGAGAAGGCGGATTGTGCTTGATCATCTCACTGGCGCCCCGAGGGCGGATTTGGTCGGTTTGAAGCGCCGGAATTGCAGCGCCCATCGTATTTGCGATGCCGATATACCGCAATTGGGGCTAGCGCAACGGCAGGCTGCGAACCGGGCAGGCGGAACGGGCGCGAGTGAAGCGGGAGCTTTGCGGCGCGACTATGGCCAAGCATCGCCGGCTTAGCCCGCGAACGTGCTTTATCGACACTCCCGCCCGCCTCCCCTATAAGGGCCGGATTCGGCAACGCAAACAGAGGCCTTCATGATCATCGTCACGGGCGGCGCCGGCATGATCGGCTCCAACATCGTCGCCGCGCTCAATGCCGACGGACACGACGACATCATGGTCGTCGACGATCTGACCGACGGCCACAAGATCGCCAACCTGGCCGACCTCCACATTGCCGATTATCTCGACAAGGACGAGTTTCTGGTCCGGCTCGAGGATGGCGGGATCGGCCGCGTCGAGGCCGTCTTCCATCAGGGCGCCTGTTCGACCACCACCGAATGGAACGGCAAGTTCATGATGGACGTGAACTATGCCTATTCGAAGCGCCTGCTGCACGCCTGCCTCGCTCTGCGCGTGCCCTTTCTCTACGCCTCCTCGGCTTCGGTCTATGGCGGCGGCAGCGAGTTCCGCGAGGAGCCCGAGTTCGAGCGGCCGCTCAACGTCTACGCGTATTCGAAGAAGCTGTTCGACGACTACGTCCGCCGCAACGTCGACACCGATCATTCGCAAGTGACGGGCCTGCGCTACTTCAACGTCTACGGACCACGCGAGGCGCATAAGGGCGCCATGGCATCGGTTGCCTTCCATCTGTTCAACCAGGTCGAGCAAGGCCAGAACCCGAAACTGTTCGGCGCCTATGACGGCTTCGGCCCGGGCGAGCAGAGTCGCGACTTCATCCATGTCGGCGATGTCGCCGATGTCAATCTGTGGCTTTGGAAACGGGGCCTGAGCGGCATCTTCAACTGCGGCACCGGCCGCGCCCAGCCGTTCCGGGCCATTGCCGAGACGGTGATCGACACGCTCGGCAAGGGTGAGATCGAGTTCATCCCCTTCCCCGATCATCTCAAGGGCAGCTACCAGAGTTTTACGCAGGCGGATATGTCCCGCTTGCGCGCGGCCGGCTACAATGGCCAATTCCGCACCGTCGAAACCGGCGTCAGGGACTATGTCCAATGGCTGAAAGCCCAACGATCCTCGTGATCGGCCCACGCTGGGTAGGCGACATGGTCATGGCCCAGTGCCTGTTCGCGGCACTGAAGGAAAAGCATCCGAACGCCGCCATCGACGTGCTGGCGCCTGCCTGGGCAGCGCCCCTGGTCAAGCGCATGCCGGAAATTCGCTGCCAGATCGATTTCCCGCTGATGCCAGG
Organism: Mesorhizobium sp. WSM4906; assembly: GCF_029674625.1. Lineage (NCBI taxonomy): Bacteria > Pseudomonadati > Pseudomonadota > Alphaproteobacteria > Hyphomicrobiales > Phyllobacteriaceae > Mesorhizobium > Mesorhizobium sp. WSM4906. Next base: position 2,790,949 of record NZ_CP121355.1, on the reverse strand, counting down.
TGCGCTCGAATTCCGCAGCCGCAGGCGCTTCGGCCGCCTGCTGCGCGGCCGCTACGACATGGCCTATGTGCTGCCGGGGAGCTGGAAATCGGCGCTGATCCCGTTCTTTGCCCGCATTCCACGCCGCGTCGGCTATTTGCGCGAAATGCGCTACGGGCTGCTGACGGACATCGTTCCGCTGCCCGACACCCTCAAGCGGCGCACGGCGCGAGCCTATTTCGGCTTGGCGCGCGGCGGCACGTTCCGCGCGCCGAAACTCACGGTCGATACGGCCAACCAGGCCGATCTACTGGCGCGGTTCGGGCTCGACGCCAAGCAGTTCGTCGCCTTGATGCCGGGCGCCGAGTTCGGCCCGGCGAAACGCTGGCCGAGCGAACACTATGCCGAGCTCGCCCGAGGCATGATGGCAAAGGGCTTGGGCGTCGCCCTGCTCGGCTCGAAGAACGACGCCGAAGTCACCGGCGAGATCGCAAGGCTCGCGCCGGGCGCCATCGACCTTGCCGGCAGGACGAAGCTCGAGGACGCCATCGACCTGATCGCCGCGGCCAAGCTTGCCGTGTCGAACGACAGCGGGCTGATGCATGTTGCGGCCGCCGTCGGCACGCCGATCGTCGCCGTCTACGGCTCGACCTCGCCCGAGAACACGCCGCCGCTGACCGATCGCTCGGAGCTGATCTGGCTCCAGCTTTCCTGCTCGCCCTGCCACAGCAAGGTCTGCCCGCTCGGCCATCTCAACTGCCTCAAGACGCTCGACGTCGCGCGGGTCGCGGCCGCGGCCGACCGGTTGCTCAAGGTTCCGGCAGCCGCATGAAGGTGCTGATCGTCAAGACATCGTCGATGGGCGATGTCATCCATACGTTCCCGGCTGTCGAGGATGCGCTCCGCAATCGCCCGGACATAAGTTTAGACTGGTGCGTGGAAGAGGCCTTCGCCGGCATCGTCGCCTTGCATCCGGCGATAAAATCCATCCATAAGGTGGCGATCCGACGCTGGCGCAGGAAGCCGTTCGACGGCGGCACATGGCGCGAAATGGCCGGCCTGCGCCACGCTCTGCGAACCGCCCACTATGACTTGGTTCTCGACGCCCAGGGGCTGTTGAAATCGGCCCTGGTCGCCAGGCAGGCCGGTGCGCCGATCGCCGGCTTCGACCGCTCCAGCGCCCGCGAGCCCTCGGCGACGCTGTTCTATCAGCGCAAATACGCGGTGCCGCGCGACCTGCACGCTATCGAGCGCACCAGGCGCCTGCTCGGCCTGGCACTGGGTTATCAGCCGGATCTTTCGACACTCGCCTCCGGCATTGTGCCGCCGGCAGGCGGGCTTACCGGGGTCGAGGGGAAAACAGCCTTCCTGCTGCACGGCACCAGCCGCGACGACAAGAAATGGCCGGTCGAGGACTGGATCGAGGCCGCGCGCCAATTGGTTGCCGGGCAATTCACGCCTGTCGTCACCTGGTCGAACGAAGCCGAAAAGCGCGTTGCCGAAGCCATCGCTGGCGCCGTTCCGAGAACGGTGCTGATCCCGAAATCGCCGCTCGCGGAAGTCGCCGCGATCCTTGGCCGGTCGACGCTGGTGATTGGCGCCGACACCGGCCTCACCCATCTCGCCAGCGCCTTCGGCCTGCCGACCGTCGCCATATTCCTTGCGACGGAGCCGGGCCTGACCGGCCCGCGCGGGCTGTTCTCGTCGACCTTGCTGGCGCCCGCCGGCAGCAAAGTCACGCCGATGGAGGTGGTGGAGGAGGCGGAACGGCTGCTTATGCTCAAGTCCCAGGCAGCGGCGTAAGGCCCTAAATGAACTGCACCTGGACGATCTCATAACCCCGGGCGCCGCCGGGCGCATTGACCTCGATGGCGTCGCCGACTTCCTTGCCGATGAGCGCGCGCGCGATCGGCGAGGAGATCGAGATGCGGCCGGACTTCACGTCCGCTTCCTGGTCGCCGACGATCTGATAGGTCTTCTTTTCCTCGGTGTCTTCGTCGACCAGCACGACGGTGGCGCCGAACTTCACCTTGTCGCCGCTGAGCTTCGAGACGTCGATGACCTCGGCCCGCGCGATCAGGTCCTCGAGCTCGTTGACGCGGCCCTCATTGTGACTCTGAGCCTCTTTCGCGGCGTGGTACTCGGCATTTTCGGACAGGTCGCCATGCGAGCGCGCTTCGGAAATCGCCTCGATGATGCGTGGACGCTCTTCCTGTTGGCGCCAGCGCAGTTCTTCCTTCAATGACGCGAACCCCTCGCCTGTCATCGGGACCTTGTTCATATGCCTGACCTTTCCTGCCACCGCCCCCGCTTATCGGGAGCGGCCTTGTCGATGGGTACAAAAAGAAAACGGTCCGGCAGCCTCGGGCTAACGGAACCGTTTCACCACAATTTCCCTGAATATAGCGATCTTCGTGTGATTTTCACGCCCAAAAATGAAGTTTGGCAAATTCACCACCGCTTTCGCGAACGGTCCGGCCGCGAAATGCGGCAGGCGGAAAAAAACCGGCCGTGATTGCGCACGGCCGGTTTTGGGGAAGCCGGTGGTCGAATCAGCTCCTCAGGAAATGATCGATCTGCTCGGACAGCATGCCGTATTCGCGCGAGCCTTTGCCGGTCCGCTTCTCGATCTCCATCAACTGCTGCTGCGCTCCGGCAAGATCGCCGATCTGGAGATGCGCCTCACCGAGATATTCGCGCACCAGCGTGTAGTTCGGGTCGATGCGCAGCGCTTCCTCGTAATAGCCGAGGCCGACGGTCACGCGGCCGGAATGGCGATGCGAATAGCCGAGATAGTTGAGGATGCGCGGATCCTGCTTGTTGGCGGCTAAAGTCAGCACGGAGATCGCTTCGTCATAGCGTCCGGCCATCGCCAGATCGTGGCCAGCCTCGTAGATGCTGTCGTCATCCAGCATGCCATATTGCGGCACGACACATTTCTTCTTCTTCTTGTCCCAGACCTCGCCTTTCTTGCACTGGGTGGTTGTCTGGCCGCCGCTAGTACCAGCACTACCGCCTTCACCAGCGGTGAAAGCAGGCGCCGCGAACAGCGGCAGGGCAGCAACAGCCATGACCTGGATAAGCAAACGTCTGCGCATTTAAGCCTCCGTGAGCGTGACAATGCCAGACTAACGCCGCTTCGATAGGGTTTCATCCCGAAAAGCCGACGGCTGCCAACTATTTGGACTTTCCGAGCGCGCCTCCCGCTCCTTGCGAACTGACGTGACGCGGGCCGCAAATCCGCTATCATCAGCTAAGCGCTTACGTGGGAGAAGGGCCCGTGCAGCAACGCCTCGAGAAGGAATGGGAGCTTTCAATCGATCCGGATACGGTGCGCCTGTTCATCCTCAAGGCCAAGGCGCTGAGCGCCGCCGTCAACGAGGATTACGACGACGGCGCCGAGCATGAGGTCGAGTTCGACGGCGGCACGCACGACAGCCACCATCACGACGGCCTCGTCGAGGAAGCTTCGGAAGACCTCACCGAAGAGGAATTCCGCGAGCTGATCAACGACCTCAACGTCGATGAAGCGGCAGAGCTGGTGGCATTGGCCTGGATCGGTCGTGGCGACTACGATGCCTCCGAATGGATCGACGCGGTGGCCGCGGCGCGCGAGCGCGCCAACAAGCGCACTGCAAAATACCTGCTTGGCCTGCCGCAACTCGCCGACTGGCTGGAGGAAGGCCTGGAGGCGATCGGCGCGTAACGGGCCGGTAACCGATTTTGATCGCAACGCCGCCGCCGCCAAGGCAACTTAACCATGCCGGCGCCGTTTCCGGCCGATGGCAACGCTGAGCTTTTCGAGATTTTGCAGACTGGCGCTGCCTTTGGCGGCGGCGACCTTGCTGATCACGCCGGCTGATGCCAAGCATCGCCACAGGCAGCCGCTGACACCGCGTATGGAGCAGCCGTTGACGCAGCGGGCCGATCGGCCCCTGAGGCCGAGGAGCAAGCACCGCGTGAGATCACGGGGGAAGCGGCATATAGCGCCAAAGCTGACGCGGCGACAAACGCAGGACCAGCCGACCTTGCCCGCCGATGTTCCGGTGCCGGAGCCACGTCCCGCGGAAGCGCAAAACGCCGACGCATCCGACCGGTTCAATCAGGAGAAGTCTCGTCAGGGAAGGCGGCAGCGCCCCGAGCCTTCGGCACCGGAGCCGTCAACCGACATGGACAATGAGCCTGAGGCGCCGGCCGCGGTGCCGATTCCGACACCAAGGCCCGACATCGCGGAACCGGAGGTCGAGCCGCCCGCCGTCGCGCCGAAGCCACCTGAAAAACCGGCTGATACCGGCGACAACAAACCGCTGCCCGATCCGCGCTCGGCCGATCGTCCCGCCGACAAGATGCCAGCCGAGGAAGTTGCCTGCCGTGAGCGCCTCAAGACGCTCGGCGTCGAATTCGAGGAGCACAAGGCCGAGCACGATGCTGCAATCGGCTGCTCGATCCCCTACCCCATCGTTCTGAAAACGCTTGGAAAATCGATCGGCATCGGTTCCGGCGCCGAGCTCAATTGCCGGATGGCCGAGGCTGCCGCGCACTTTGCCGCCGATGTCATCCAGCCGGCGGCGAAGGCCGAATTCGGTGCCGATCTCAAATCGATCACACAGGCTTCCGCGTTCGTCTGCCGTCCGCGCCACGGCGGCGAAAAGCTGTCGGAGCACGCCTTCGGCAATGCGCTGGACATCGCCTCCTTCACGCTATGGGATGGCAGGAAGATCGAGATCGGCCCGGTGCTGCCCGAAAAGGATGCAAACTTCCTGAACACGGTGCGCAAGGCTGCCTGCGGGCCGTTCAAGACGGTGCTCGGCCCGGGCAGCGATCCCGACCACGCGCTGCATTTCCACTTCGACCTCCAGCCGCGCCGCCACGGCGGGACGTTCTGCCAATAAGGGACGTTCTGCCGATAAGAACAGATGCCGCAATTCGGCCCCAGGCGTGAATACGGGCGCTGATCTTTCCTTTACTCTTGCCGACTAGACTTGTGCCATCCGGGGACAGGAAACCTTTCGATGGCCGGAAGACTTGGCGCCAACCTCGCCTTGGCGCGACTGAACGCTCCTGCGCGCTCTGCAGCCGTCAGGTTGGCCACCGGGCTTGCCATCGCTGCGATATCCGCCTGCACTACCGGCGATGTCTTCTCGCTGCAGCCGGCTGTCGACGTCGGTGGCCAGACCGCCGCTGTGCCCGAGGCGCCGCAATATTCTGGCATGCAGAGGCTTGTCCCATCCAACCCCTATATGACCCAGGCCGCCTATCCGCGCATGGATGAGCCGATGTCGCCGGTCGAGCAGATGCCGGCCAGCGAGATCGACTGCCGCAACGAATTGAAGCGCATGGGCGTCGTCTACACCGATATCCAGCCGATCCACGAAGGCCAGTGCGGCATCGACTTCCCGGTGAAAGTCTCGGCCATCGGCAGCGTCGAGATGAAGCCGGCCGCCACGCTGACCTGCAACATGGCCGCGACCTTCGCGGCCTGGACCCGGAACGAGCTGGTGCCGGCCGCCCGCTGGCGCTATTTCTCCGGCGTCAGGGCGATCCACCAGGGCTCGAGCTATTCCTGCCGCAACATCGCCGGCGAAGGTGTCTTGTCCGAGCACGGCAAGGGCAACGCCCTCGACGTCATGAGCATCGAGCTCAACAATGGCGACGACATCGACGTCCGCAAGCCCGGCCTGTTCGCCTTCCGCACCCGCGGCTTCCTGAACAATGTGCGCGCCGACGGCTGCCAGTATTTCAACACGGTGCTCGGTCCGGGTTACAATTACGACCACCGCAACCATTTCCATTTCGACGTCAAGAACCGCAGGAACGGTTATCGCGCCTGCCGCTAGAGCAATTCCAGGAAAACTGCGCGGCAGCCGTCCGGAATTGCGTAAAAACAAATAGTTAGCATTCCCCTGCCCAATCCGCTCGGCGCGGCATAGAGTGGCCGCGAACGGGCTCGGGAGCGGTTTCTCGTGAGTGAGCGAAGTCTTAGGCGGCGCGCGGCGATCTGGCTGGTGGCTTTCTGCGCCTTCTATCTGGCCTTTGCCTATCTCGCCGCGCCGGAATTCTGGACCTGGCGGGAGCGTGGCTTCCGCACGCAGCGCTTCGAGATGGTGACGCATACGCCGTAAGGGATTCCGGGCGATCCGATCAATGTCGGACTTGTCGGGACCGAAAAAGAGGTGGTCCACGCCTTTGCCGTCGCCGGCTGGGATACGGCCGATGCCGTCACACTGAGGACGGCGATCGACATCGGTGAAAGTGTCCTGTTCTCCCGGCCCTATCCCGATGCCCCGGTGAGCCGCCTGCTGTTCGAAGGCCGCGCCCAGGATCTCGCCTTCGAAAAGCCGGTCGGCGACAGCGCCGACAGGCGCCACCACGTTCGCTTTTGGCAGACCAACACGGCCGGCGACGACGGCCGCCCGCTCTGGCTGGGGGCCGCCAGCTTCGACCGCGGCGTCGGCCTCAGCCACGACACTGGCGCCATCACCCACCATATCGGCCCGGACATCGACGCCGAGCGCAACTTCCTGATCGGCGATCTCAAGGCGGCGGGTCTGCTGACCTCGACCAGCGAGATACCGGGGATCGGTGCCACGCGGGACGGCAGGAATGGCGGCGGCGATCCGTATTTCACCGACGGCCTCGCGGTAGTCGGCGTGCTGAAAACTCTGCCGTGACCGCGGCAAGGTCAGGTCATGGCGATGACGATCTTGCCGAACGGCCCTTTCTCCAGATGCCCGAAAGCCTCCGGCACGTCGTCGAAGCCATAGACCTTGTCGATGACGGGCTTGATGCCAAGCGCCTCGATAGCCTGGTTCATGCGCTCGAAACTGCGGCGGTGGCCGATGGAAATGCCTTGCACGACGATGCGGTTGCGCATGAACGGCAGGACCGGAAAGCTGATCTCCATGGCGCCAAGCAGGCCGATGATCGACAGCCGGCCATCGGCGGCAAGCGCATTGAGCGACCGCCTGGCATTGTCGCCGCCGACCATTTCCAGGATATGGTTGACGCCCAGCCCGTCCGTCAGATCGCGGGCTGCCTCGTCCCAAGCCGGCTGCGAGCGATAGTTGATCACCTGCCAGGCCCCGAGATCCTTGGCGCGCTCGAGCTTCTCGTCGCTGCTCGACGTGACGATGGCACGCAGGCCGAACGCCGCGGCGAACTGCAGCGCGAACAGCGAGACGCCGCCCGTGCCCTGGATCAGCACGGTCTGGCCCGGCACCGGCCTTGTCGCTTCGGCCATGGCGAACCAGGCCGTCAGCGCCGCGATCGGCAGCGTCGCCGCTTCGACATCGCTGAGCGATGGCGGCGCGAGCACCGCGGCGTCCTCGCCGAAGACGACACGCTCGGAAAGCATGCCCGAGAGCGACGAGCCCAGCGTGTGCTTATGGAGCACCGGCGGCGCATCGCCGTCCGGCCAGTCGGCGATCACCTGGCCGAGCACGCGCTGCCCGACCTGGAATCGGCTGACCGCGCTGCCGACGGCAACGACCTCGCCCACGGCGTCCGATGTCGGCACGAAGGGGAAGGAAAGATCGGGGATCAGCATGCCATCCACGATCAGCTTGTCCTTGTAGTTCAGCGAGACGGCTTTGGTGCGCACCAGAAGCTCATGCGGGCCTGGCTCGGGCATTCTGCCGCTCACAGGGTTCAGTTTTGACAGGCCGAACCCCGTCATCTGCCAGGACCTATTGCCGTCTGTGCTCATGTGGGGCGCTCCTTTATTGATGGCTGCGCCCAGACATCTATGCGATCCGACTATGGAAAATAATGCCGCAATGCGGGATATTCGACGATAGATTGAAGAGGAAAAATCTACAACGGGTGCATCATGGATTCGATCGACCTGCAAGGCATCGTCGCATTCGTTCATGCGGTTGAGGCCGGCAGCTTCACCGGGGCCGGCAAACGGCTGCATGTGACGAAGTCGGCCATCGGCAAATCGGTCGCGCAACTGGAGCAGCGGCTCGGCGTTCGCCTGCTCAACCGCACGACCCGCAGCCTCAGCCCCACCAGCGAAGGCTCAAGCTATTATGACGCCTGCGTGCGGGCGCTGGCGGAAATCGAGGCCGGACAGGCGCTGCTCGCGTCGAGCCGGCAGGTCCCGTCGGGCAGGCTGCGCATTGACGTCCCGCTCGCCTTTGGCCGCAGATGCGTCGCCCCCGTGCTGTTCGGCATCTCGAGCAGGTTCCCGGAACTGGCCATCGAGATTTCCTTCAACGACCGGCGCGTCGACCTGATCGAGGAAGGCATCGATCTTGCGGTGCGCATGGGCGATCTCGACGACAGCCTGTCATTGGCGGCACGCCGCATCTATGCCCAGCGCTCGGCGATATGCGCCTCTCCCGCCTATCTTGAAAGATATGGCAGGCCGCAGTCCATCGACGACCTCGCCCGCCACAGCATCATCGGCTATGGGCGCGAGGGTGTCGTTCGTCCCTGGACCATCAGGAGCCCCGACGGCCATCTGACGACCTTTGTCCCCAAGGCCAGGCTTGTTCTTGGCCACGGCGAACCGATGCTCGATGCAGTCCTTGCCGGCTGCGGCATCACCTTTCTGCCGACCTGGCTGGCGGCTGAGAGCCTGGCGCGCGGCGAGCTTGAAATGGTCGTGTCCGACTGTCTGGTCGAGAACATCGTCGTGCACGCGGTCTGGCCGGTGACGCGGGCGCTGACGCCAAAGGTGCGGGTCGTCATCGACGCGCTCGTCGGCCATTTTTCGGCGCCGCCTTGGGATGCCTGAACGGCTCGCCTGTCATGCCTCCAATTGTCATGCTCCAAAAATAACGGCGGACTATTTTCGAATGCACCGCGGCAATGCTATTGACGCGCATGCTTTATGTTGAAATCGCCGTCGTGGCCGTCCTCATCCTGGTGAACGGCCTTTTGGCCATGTCGGAGCTCGCTATCGTCTCGTCGCGGCCGGCCCGCCTCAAGGCGATGATCGACCGCAACGTCAGGGGCGCCGGCCGCGCGCTGGCGCTTGGCTCCAACCCCGGCAAATTCCTGTCGTCGGTGCAGATCGGTATCACCCTGGTCGGCGTTCTCTCCGGCGCCTTTTCCGGCGCCACGCTCGGCGAGCGACTGGCGCAATATCTGGCCTCGACCGGCATCCGCGAGAACATCGCCGACCCCGTCGGCGTCGGCATCGTCGTCGCACTCATCACCTACGCCTCGCTGATCGTCGGCGAGCTCGTGCCGAAGCAGATCGCGCTGAAGGATCCGGAGCGTGTGGCGGTCAGGGCGGCGCCTGCCATGACCATCCTCGCCACGGTATCGGCGCCGCTCGTCTTCCTGCTCGACATTTCCGGCCGCGCCGTTCTGTGGCTGCTCGGCCAGCACGGCGAGGCGGAAGAGAAGGTCACCGACGAGGAGATCAAGATGCTGGTCGCCGAGGCCGAGCATCACGGCACGATCGAATCCGACGAACGGCGCATGATCGCCGGCGTCATGCGCCTCGGCGATCGCGCCGTGCGCGCCGTGATGACGCCGCGCACCGAAGTCGACTGGATCAACCTGCAATCCGACGAGGCGGCGATCAGGCGGCTCCTGATGGAGACCCAGCATTCGCGCCTGCCCGCCGGCGACGGCAATGTCGATGCCATGGTCGGTGTCGTCCAGACACGCGACGTGCTGTCGGCGATCCTCGGCGGCAAGGTGCTGGAGCCGCGCCAGCATGTGCGCGCAGCACCCATCGTGCACGATCAGGCCGACGCGCTCGACGTGCTGGCGAAGCTGAAGGAATCGGATGTGCCGATGGCGCTCGTCCACGACGAATACGGCCATTTCGAAGGCATCGTCACGCCGGCCGACATCCTGGAAGCGATCACCGGCGTCTTCCGCTCGGACCTCGATGCCGGCGAGGAAGAAAACGCCGTCAAGCGCGAGGACGGCTCATGGCTGCTCGCAGGTTACATGCAGGCCGACGAGATGGCCGAGGTGCTGGGCATCGACCTGCCGGAGAACCGCGACTACGAGACGGTGGCCGGCTATGTGCTGTCGCATCTGCACCACCTCCCCAACACCGGCGAATGCGTCGACGCGCAAGGCTGGCGCTTCGAAGTGGTCGACCTCGACGGCCGCCGCATCGACAAGCTGATCGCCACCCGCCTGCCCGACGGCCACCGCCAGATCGCGCGGCGCTAGCCAACGCGATAGGCCGATATCCAGAGCGGCTCGCCGTTTCGCGGAAACGGCGAGCCGCTCTATCCCTTTGTTTGGATGCAATCCCGGCGGAAAACCCTTACACGCTTTTCCTGGAATTGCCCTTAGGCTTTGACGCATGGTTGGACTTCGTTCCTGAGGCAAACAGATGCTCGCCTCGGCGTTTCCGTATATGTTGCCGGCCCTGCATGACCGACATTTAAGTGAAAGCTTATTTTTGTCCATCTTATATTTTAAAAAACTAATGTTGCTTTGAAGTAACTCCAAGAAAAAATCCAGTACCGACAATTCAACTACAAGACACGGCTCAAACTCCAAGTTAACTTGTTGTCGGTTTGGTTCGGCGCGCCGCCTCAGATCGCGGGCATCCGGCGCGGGCGGCGTTTTTTTCGAGCGGGGGCACCATGAGAGCGAGCGGGCGCGCGCTTCGGCGCATTCGGGGAAGAAAACTGCTGGCCGGGGCAAGCGGTATCGCGGTCGCCTGCTGGTTTCCGACCACGGCTTCGGCCGCGACCTACGTGGTCAGCAACGCGACCGAGTTGAACAATGCCGTGGCCGCGGCAAACGCCGACGGCGACGCCAGTGCGACGATCGTGGCGACCCAGAGCTTCGTCGCGGGAAATATGCCGAACCCCACCAAGCCCATCACGCTCGACACGCAGGGCTTCACCATCACCGGCATCATCGGAAACAACTTCGGCGTCACGACCACGAACGGCAACCTGCTGACCTTGTCAGGGACGTTCCAGGGAGCGGCCAGTGCGGGCACCGCCGGCGTAGGCTTCAATCAGACTGGCGGCACCATTCCGAGCACGATCACCAACAATGGTACGATCACTGGCGGCTCCTCCAGTGGAGGCGCCGGCGGCGTAGGCCTTAGCCTTGCCGGCCTTACGACCTTCAATAACAGCGGTACCATCACGGGTGGCTCAACCGCAGCCGCCGCCAGCGGGGGCGGAACCGGCGCCCAGGTCAGGCGCGACTCGTCGATGACCAATTTCGGCACCATCGAAGGCGGCAGCAACACTGGCGGATTCGGAGGCGGCGTCGGTATCGACCTGGGCGGCACCGGCACCAACTCTACCGTGACCAATCACGGGACCATCCGCGGCGGGTCCGGTGCCGGCAACGGCAGTGGTGCACTAAGCTCAGGTCTGGGCATTTTGGTACGCAATGGAAGCGGCCAGATCGTCAACACCGGCACGATCGAAGGCGGCAATCTGGCCGCTGCGATCCGCTCCAACTCCGCAACCGAGACGATCGACATCGTCAACAGTGGAATAATTCGAGCCGGAACCGGCGCAACGGAAGCGATCGGATGGACCTCCGGCGTCACGCCGACCACAGGCTCGATTCACCTTGAGTTGCAAACCGGCTCGCAAATCTTTGGCAACGTGGCGGCGAACGCGACGGCGACCACGGATCTCCTTCGGCTCAGCGGAACAGGCATTTCGATCCTGGATGGTTCGATCGGTGACATCGGGCAATACCGGAACTTCGACGTCTTCGAGAAGACCGGTAGCGGCACCTGGGCGCTGACCGCTGACAATACGGCCACGACCAACTGGGATATTCAGCAGGGCACGCTGCAGCTCGGCAATGGCGGCACGAGCGGCTCGATCGTCGGCGATGTCACCAACAACGGCACGCTGGCTTTCAAACGCAGCGACACACTTGCATATTCCGGCATCATCTCCGGCACCGGCTCGGTGAGCCAGATCGGAACCGGCACGACCGTTCTGACCGGCACCAACACCTATAGCGGCGGCACGGCCATACTCGGCGGCATCCTCCAGGTCTCCTCGAACGAGAATCTCGGCGCGGCTTCCGGCGCGCTTACCTTCAATACGGGCTCGCTGCAGACGACGTCCGCGTTCACCAGCGGCCGCAATGTAACCTTGACTGGCAATGGCACGTTCCAGACCGATGCCGACCTTGGCCTGACAGGCGGCATCAGCGGCAGCGGCCTTTTCACCAAGACCGGCGCAGGCACACTGACTTTGTCGGGCAACAACAGTTATACCGGCGGCACGCGAATTCTGGGTGGGACGCTCGAGGCCGAGGGCGGCAACGCGATCGGCGACCAGTCTTCCGTGATTGCCCAGGCCGGTGTGTTCCGCGTCCTCGACAACGAGACCATCGGCACGCTCTCGGGAGATGCCGGCACCGTGGAGCTCGTCGGCAACCTCACGACCAGCACGAATTTCGCCAACACGACTGCGTTGTTTTACGGCGGCATCACCGGAACTGGCGGCTTCATCAAGAACGGCGCCTACCGCCAGGTGCTGGCCGGCAACAGCAGCTATCAGGGCGCGACACAAATCCTGGCCGGCACGCTCTTTGCGGTCGGCGCGGGCATCGACTCCATTCCAGACTCCTCGACCGTGACCGTGGCGGCCGGCGCCACACTGTCGCTTGTGCGGCCCCCTCTCTCCCCCATCTTTACGGGCATAGACAGCGATGACGAGACGATCGACTCGTTGTCGGGTGCCGGCAATGTGAATCTCGGCGACAGGAAGCTGACGATCGGCGGCGACGCCAGCACCACATTCTCCGGCTTGATCTCAGGCGCCGGCGGCTCTCTTGCCAAGCTCGGCAACGGCACGCTCACGCTCTCGGGCACGAACACCTATACCGGCGCAACGACGGTCGACTCAGGCGGGCTGCGCGTGAACGGCTCGCTCGGAAATACAGCAGTCAGCGTCAACAGCTCCGGCACCCTGTCGGGAGTGGGAACGATTGCAGGGCCGGTGACGGTGGACGGCACCGTCGCGCCTGGCAACAGCCCCGGCACGCTCACGGTCGGTTCGCTGACGCTCAACACAGGCTCGAATCTCGACTACGAGCTCGGCATTGCCGGGACGATCGGCAACGGCGTCAACGACCTGATCGAGGTCACCGGTGATCTCACCCTCGACGGCACGCTGAATATCACGGATATCGGCGGCTTCGGTCCCGGCGTCTACCGGCTCATGAACTACGGCGGTGTATTGACTGACAACGGCCTTCAGTTCGGGACCACGCCCGTCGCAGCGAGCGATCTCTTCATCCAGACCGCAATCGACGGACAGGTCAATCTGATCTCCACGGCCGGAGCAACTCTGAGCTTCTGGGACGGCGGCAATGCAGGGCTGCATGACAACGGCTTGATCGACGGCGGTGACGGCGTGTGGGATGCGACGAACCGCAACTGGACGGAAGCCGACGGCGCGATCAACGGGCCGTGGGGTCAGGATTTCGCGGTGTTCGCCGGTCGGGCCGGCACCGTTACGGTCGACGATTCCGCAGGTACGGTCGGCTTCACCGGCATGCAGTTCATGACCGACGGCTATGTGATCGACGGCGGCACGCTCACCACCAACACCGCCGCCACGATGATCAAGACCGACGCCGGCGTGACGGCGACAATCGCCGCGGATATCGCCGGAAGCGGCGGTCTGGTGAAGACCGATTCCGGCGCGCTTGTGCTTTCCGGCGCAAATACCTACAGCGGCGGCACGGCGATCTCGGCCGGTACGCTGATCGGGCACGCAACGAGCTTCGGCACTGGCGACATCCTAAACGACGCATCGCTCGTCTTCGACCAGCCGACCGACGCCACCTTTGCCGCCGCCATCGACGGCAGCGGCTCGCTCACCAAGAAGGGCCTGGGCAATCTCAACCTCACCGGCATCAGCGGCCTCGGTGGCCCGACCACTGTCGAAGCCGGCAAGCTTTCGGTCAACGGCTCGCTGGCCAACTCCGTCGTCACCATTCTGGGCGGCGGCGCGCTTGGCGGCAACGGCACGGTCGGCGCCACGACTCTGCAGGCCGGCGGCGTGATCGCGCCGGGCAACTCGATCGGTATGCTTACCGTCGATGGCAACTACACTGGCACCGGCGGGACGCTGGAAATCGAGGCGATGCTCGACGGCGATGCCTCTTCCACCGACCGGCTGGTCATCACCGGCGACACTTCCGGAGCAACCAATGTCAAGGTTATCGGCGTCGGCGGCTCGGGCGCGCAGACCAGCGAAGGCATCAAGATCGTCGATGTCGGCGGCATCTCGGCCGGCACGTTCAGCCTGCTCGGCAACTATGTCTTCGAGAGCGATCAGGCCGTCGTCGCCGGCGCCTATGCCTACCGGCTCTACAAGAACGGCATCAGCACGCCGTCCGACGGCGACTGGTATCTGCGCTCGTCGCTGATCAGCCCCAACGATCCGACGCCTCCCGTAGATCCGACGCCGCTCTATTCGCCCGCCGTGCCGATCTACGAGACCTATGCCGGCGTGCTGCAGAGCTTTACCCAGCTTGGCACGCTGCAGCAACGCGTAGGCAACCGCTCGTGGGGCGGAACGCGATCCGGTGCGGGCAACGGCGTCGAACAAGGCAGCCCGATCTGGGGACGCATCGAAGCGGCGCATAGCGAGTTCGATCCGGGCACGACCACGACTGGAGCCGACTATGACGCGGACCTCTGGAGGCTGCAGGCGGGTCTCGACACCTTGCTCTCCGAGACCGAAGCCGGTGTCCTGATCGGCGGCGTCACCGTCCACTACGGCACGGCCAGGTCGGACGTCTCCTCGGTCTTCGGTGTCGGCTCGATAGACGCGACGGGATATGGCTTCGGCGGCACGATGACCTGGTACGGCAAGAGCGGCTTCTATGTCGACACGCAGGCCGAGCTGACCTGGTTCGACAGCGATCTTGCGTCCTCGACCCTGGGCAAGACGCTCGCCAAGGGCAACGACGGCTTCGGCTATGGCCTCGGCATCGAGGCCGGGCAGAAGATCGCCGTCCAGGGCAACTGGTCGCTGACGCCGCAAGCGCAGCTCAGCTATTCCTCGGTCGATTTCGACAGCTTCACCGATCCCTATGGCGCCCTCGTCTCCAACGATCGCAGCGACAGCCTGGTCGGTCGCCTCGGCCTGTCGGCCGACTACGAGAGCGAATGGAAGGACAAGGCGGGCCAGTCGAGTCGCTCGCATGTCTATGGCGTTGCCAACCTCTATTACGACTTCCTCGACGGCTACGATGTCGACGTCTCAGGCACCAAGCTTGTCAGCAAGGCGCAGCCGCTCTGGGGCGGGCTAGGCGTCGGCGGCTCGCTGAGCTGGGCCGACGACCGCTACTCCGTCCACGGCGAGCTGCTGGCACGCACCAGCATGGAGGATTTCGGCGACAGCCAAGCTTTTGGCGGTACGGTCGGCTTCAAGGTGAAGTGGTAGGCACGACCGCCTGCTCGGAAGTCGGCCGTTCCCGTGGTCGTGCATCGAGAACCGGCTGAAGCACGACCTTCGCGGTGAACGGCGCTCCTCCAGCTTTCACGCGAACCGCACTGCGCGCGGACAATCAGGACTTCTCCCCCAGGAATGCTCGGCCGAAACCAGGCTCAACTGCTTCGATCGTCCCGTCAGGCAGCTTGAGCAAGCGGTCAACCGCGATGCCGTAGATCCGCAGCTGCTCCTCGAGCAGGTGCGCGGCTTCCTCGAGATCGCCTCCTTCGGCCTGGCGCAGCGCCCGATGCATCACGTCCCGGAAGATCAGCCTGATCTGCAGGAGCATGTCGGCGAATGCAATCGGATCGGGCACATCGAAGGTACCTTCTTCACTGCCCTTCCTCAGGAGGCGTGCGATCATCGGCAAAGCGAGCTCCCTGGCGGCCTCGTCGATCCTGTGGAAGAGCACGACGTTTTCCGGCCGAAAAACCACGGCGAAAGTTTTCCGGAGCTGCGGGGCCAACTCGACGTTGAGCCGCTGCGATCCGGAAAAAAGCGCGTTGAGCCGGCCGATGGCATCGAGCGAAGGATCTTCCAGCATGGGCTCGAGTTCGGTGAGACTCTCGCGCGCGATCCGCGCCGCGAGCGCTTCCAGCAGTGCCTCCTTGGAGGCGAAGTAGTGGTAGAACGCCCCCTTCGACAGACCGGCCTCGCGTATGATGTCGTTGACCGTCGTGTCGTCGTAACCACGCTGGAAGAACAGTCGCTGGGCACAGTCGAGAAGCTCGGCGGAGCGCACTTCCGGCGACTTTATCACTCTGGCCAATTCGGTTCCCTCGGACGTTACTGAAAGCGTGGTCGACAGGCGGGAACGCCTCCGCTGTCAATACGTTTCAAATAGTATAGACCGACGGTCGGTCTAATGCTATGGGTCCCGCCCTTGAAAGAGGAGCGCTTCATGCGCTTTAAACGCTGGATTGCAGGTATCGTCGTCGCCGCAGCGGCTGCGACCGCCGCGACTTGGTATATGCTGCAGCCGACGCCGATCTCGGTGGTGACGGCCAGGCGCGGCGACGCGGCGGAGATCGTCTATGCCAGCGGCTCGGTAGAGCCGAGGACCTGGGCAAAGGTGGCGCCCGTGGTCCGCGAGAGAATTGTCGAGCGGTGCGACTGCGAGGATTCGCGAGTCGAGCGCGGCGATGTGCTTGCCCGGCTCGACGATAGCGAGGTCAGGGCCGTTCTCGGCGAGCTCGAGGCGCGTCGGGCCCTGGCCGAACAGGAATTCCAGCGCCAGACGGTGCTCGCGGAAAAAAACGCTGCGAGCCAGCAGGCGCTCGATCAAGCGCGCAGCGAACTGTCTCAGATCGAAGCGCTGATCGCCGCGCAGAAAGCGCGCCTCGAAACCTACATATTGCGCGCGCCGAGCCCGGGCGTCGTGCTGAGGGAGGACGGTGAGGTGGGTGAGGTCGCCGAACTCGGCACCATATTGTTCTGGATCGGCGAACCGCGGCCGCTGCTCGTGGTCGCCGAGGTCAACGAGGAAGATATTGCGCGCGTCGAGGTTGGCCAGCGGACGCTGCTAAGAGCCGACGCCTTCCCGGGCCGGAACCTGGAAGCGGTCGTCGACCGGATCACCCCCAAGGGCGACCCGGTGACGAAGACGTATCGGGTTTACTTCCGCCTGCCGGACGACACGCCGCTCAGGATCGGCATGTCGACCGATGTCAACATCGTCACTCGCGTGGCCAGAAACGCGCTGCTGGTTCCCTCCGCCGCGGTTCAGGGAAACGATGTCGTCGTGGTCGAAGGCGACAGGGCGCATAAGCGCGAGATACGCGCCGGTATTCGCGGCGTGAAGGGCGTCGAGGTGCTGTCCGGCGTCGGCGAGCAGGATCGCGTCGTCTCGCCCTACCCAGCCGACCTCAAGGACGGGACGCGTGTGAAGATCACCGAGAAAGGCACGTGAGGCGAGATGCCGCTGATCCTCGACATCGCCGTCACGCATATCGCCGGCCGCGGCCGCCAGACGCTGGTGGCGTTGATCGGGGTGGCGGTCGGCGTCGGCTTCTCGGTCGCCATGGCCGCGCTCATGCAAGGCGGGCAGGACGATTTCGTCAGGCAGCTCGTCGACACCATGCCGCATGTCGACGTGACAGACGAGCAGCGCGTTGCTCGCCGCCAGCCTGTCGAGGACGTGTTCGATGCCGTTGCCATATCGGGGCTTAGGCCACGCGACGACCGCCGAGGCATCATCAATCCGACCGAAGCCATCGCATGGCTCGAAAGCTGGATACCTGGACGGTTCGCTGTCAGCCTAAAGACACAGGGCGTGATGCGCTATTCAAGCCGTGAGACCGGTGCCGCCATCATCGGCATCGAACCGGCGCGCGAGCGCGGCGTGTCGCCGATCGTGGATGACTTCGTCGCCGGCAATTTTGCGGCGCTGGCCGCGGGCGGAAACAACGTGCTGATAGGCGACACAATGGCGAGCAGGCTCGGTGCCGGGCTTGGCGACACGATAACGGCAGTGTCGTCGGAGGGGCAGACGCGCAACTTCAAGATCACAGGCCTGTTCCACACCGGCACGACCGCGCGTGACGAGGGCGAGGCTTACATTCTATTGAAAAACGCCCAGATCCTTGCGGAGCGGCCGAACGTCATCAACGAGATCCGGGTCAAGCTCGACGATCCGAACCGTGCGCCGCTGGTAGCGCACCGCACCGAGGCAGAACTCGGCTACAAGGCCGTGGCCTGGCAAGAGGCCAACGAAGCGATCCTGCAGGCCTTCGTCATCCGCAACATCATCATGTATACCGTGGTCGGCGCCATCATGCTGGTCGCGGGCTTCGGCATCTTCAACATCATCTCCACCATCACCCACGAGAAGACGCGCGACATCGCCATCATGAAGTCGCTCGGCTTCCCGGAAGCGGATATGCGGCGGCTGTTCCTGCTTGAAGGCGTGGCGATCGGCGCCGGCGGCTCGGCGCTCGGCTGCCTGCTCGGCTTCGCCCTGGTCTATGCGCTGTCGCTGGTGAGCTTCAAGATCGCCGCTGCCGGCCGGGAGATGACGCATCTGCCGATCGCCTGGAGCGCGCTGCACTACATCATCGCCTCGGTCTTCGCGGTCGGCTCGGCGGCCGTGGCCGGCTTTCTGCCGGCGCGGCGGGCGGCGAGGCAAAACCCGGTCGACATCATCAGGGGCGCGACATGAGCACGCTGATCGAGACCGAGGGGCTGACCCGAATTCTACCGGAGACGGTGCCGGTGACGCTCGTCAAGGACATTTCTCTCCGGATCGACGAGAAGGAATTCGTTGCCATCACCGGTCCGTCCGGCTCAGGGAAATCGTCACTGCTTTACCTGCTCGGCCTTCTCGACCGGCCGACTTCAGGTCGGCTCACGATCACCGGCCGTGACAGTGGTCCTATGGACGAAAAGGAACGCGCCAGAACACGGCTCGAGATGATGGGCTTCGTGTTCCAGTTCCATTTTCTGCTGCCGGAGTTCACCGTGCGCGAAAACGTCGAGATCCCGATGCGCAAGCTGGGCCTGCTCGCGAGAGGCGAGATGCACGAGCGCGCCGGCGATCTGCTCGGCTCGCTTGGACTGAGTGAGCATCTCGACCGACGGCCAGATCAGTTGTCAGGTGGCCAGCGCCAGCGGGTCGCGGTGGCGCGCGCGCTCGCCAATGACCCTCCGCTTATCCTCGCCGACGAGCCGACCGGAAGCCTTGACAGCAAGAGTTCCGAGCAGGTGTTCGAAATACTGCAGAACCTGGTGCGCGAGCGCGGCAAGGCGGTGGTCGCCGTGACGCATGACCTGGACATGGCCGCGCGCATGCAGCGCCGCATCCATATCGTGGACGGCAAGATCGCGTGAAGCGAAAGGACTCCGAAAATTCTGATCGAACGTGGTAATCAGGGCACCAGCACGACCTTGCCGGCCTCGAACGAAAGCCCATCCGGCAACGGCGCGGCCAGCCTGGCATCGATCGCCACATATACGGCATAACCGCAGAAAGACCGGTCGGAGACAAATAGCGGCGCCGTCACGCAGCTTCCCAGGAGGCGCGGGTCCACGCCCTCGCCGGCAGTCTCGATGCGTGGCGGCAGCGATCGCGATCAGAGCGGCGCCGGGCAGCAACGGCTTGCGCCGCTTCCCGGCAAGGCACTCGAGGCCTGCTAGCTTGGCTATTCTCGGACAAAGGTGTCGAGGCTGGTGCCGAAGGCACGCCAGGTTCCTACCTGTTTGCGGGAAGCGGTTTCGCCCTCCTTGCCGGTGATGGTGCTGCCTGCCACTGTCAGCCACATCGTCTCCAATCTGCCGTCCCGCAATATGCCAGTGTAGCTCACCGCGGCGGGGCCGGCCGTACCCTCACCGGCGGCCGTTATTCCAATCACGTCGCCATGCGCGATGCCGAATATCGGCACGGTCTGTACATAGAAGCTGCTGTCTTCGAGCGCCGTGCGAAACGCGCCTTCGATCCGGCCGCCGTCCTCGCCGGTGATGTCGAGGACGGACCCATACTGATTGCGCCATCTGCCAAGCCAAGGCATTTCGCTCTCCACGACTGTGGCGTGTTCGTCTTCGGCGGATTCGGGCCTACACCTAACGCGCCGTTCCGAGCGGTCAAGTGACCGCAAGGAAACGTAGTCCGGCCGAACGCAGGACGGCTTAAAGGGATCAATCCAAGGATCCAAGCAAGACAAGCAGTTCGAGTTCCGCAAATTGAAAGGGGCGGCGCAAGCGCCGCCCCTTCGGGAACAGTATCTTGGGAAGATGGTGCCGGCTCAAGCCGCCTTGGCTTCGGCGTCAATCGCATCGGCCGCGCGAGCCGCCTTCAGGACCTTGGCCCACCAGGCAACGTCGTTGACGAGCGCCGCGGCCGCCTGGTTCAGGTGCTCGATGTCCTCCAGCTTCTTTTCGCCCTGGCGGACGGCCAGGAAATCGCCCCAGGCGATGTGAACGGCCGACTTGACCGGCGCCATCTGCAGCTCGACGGCGTGCAACCGGAGCTGTTCGACGGCGCGCGAGCCGCCGACACTGCCGTAGCCGACGAACCCGGCCGGCTTCTTGTTCCATTCATTGGCAGCGTAGTCGATCGCGTTCTTCAGTACTGCGGTGGGGCCGTGATTGTATTCGGCGGCGGTGAAAATGAAGCCATCGAACTCGGCGACCTTCTTCTGCCAGCGCTGCGCCACTTCGTTCTGCGACGGCGCCCAGGCAGAGGAAGCGACTTCGTCGAAGAAGGGCAGCGGGAAGTCGCGCAGATCGACGACTTCGACATCGATATCGGCATGCGCCTTGGCGATCTTGGCGATCCACTGCGTCGGCACGTCGGCGAAGCGGGCGGCGCGCGTCGAACCGACGACGATGGCGATTTTGGGCTTGGACATAAGGGGGCTCTCCTTGCGGGAATTTCTGGTATCGTTTGGATACCGGCGCTATATGTGATACTGACAAAGCCACACGCAAGGAGGCACATTTTTGTTACTGAGGCACCCGCACAACACCGAGGACTGCCGGGCCGTGTCGGAAATCCTGCAAAGGGTCGGCGACAAATGGACCGTTCTGGTGGTCGGAAAGCTGGGCGGCGGAGCAATGCGCTTCAATGAATTGCGTACCGCCGTCGGCGGCATTTCACAGAAGATGCTGACCACCACCCTGCGCGGTCTGGAGCGTGACGGCTTCGTCACGCGAAAGGTGTTTCCCACCATTCCGCCGCGTGTCGATTACGAGCTGACCGAGCTTGGTCACGAGCTGCTGGTGCCGGTCGGCGCGCTTGGCGAATGGGCGCGCAAGAACACCAGTCGTGTGCAAGCGGCGCGCGCGAAATTCGACCGCCAGAAGGCCTGAAAGCCTTGCGACACAAGGGTTTCAAGGCATCGCGGCAAGAATTGTCGCCTGCTCGCGGCTCAACTTCCGACTGCTTCTGAACGACCTACCGACTTCTTTTGTTGGCGCTCGATGCCGATCCAACGCGCGGTGAGCCCTGACGACGACAGCCGGGTTCCGACGGAAAGCATTCAGGCCCTTGGCGCGAGGCCGTCACAAGGCCTTGGGCTGCAGATTCCGCACTTCGCGGCCGGCTCCCAGACATCTGCGCTGCCGTGCAAGCAGGCGACACGCGGGACGTCTTCTTTGATTTCGGCATAGGCGGTTATGCCGAGCAGACAGACCAAGGCGAGGAGGGCTGCCACCAGCCAGCCGTTCAGCATGTGTTGACGCATTGTCTTCCCTCCACCGCCCGCAGAATCGGGTGTGAAGGCAACCATTGGATGTCGCGAAGCGCATCGCCCGCGCGGACGTTGTTACAAATATCCCGGAACTGGGAGAATCGGCTCGCGTCAGCCTTCGGCGGGAACCGGCTTCGGCTTGCCTTCACCGTCGAGCGCGACCATGACGAAATCGGCATGGGTGACCTTTTCCATCAGGTCGGAGAGATAGCGCTGCGCCCATGCCTCGACCTTGAGCGTCATCGAGGTGCGTCCGACGCGCTCGACATGCGTGTAGATGCACAGCGTGTCGCCGATCTTCATCGGCTTGGCGAAGGACATCTCCCTCACCGCCGCCGTCACCACACGGCCCTTGGCGCGTTCGGCCGCACGGATGCCGCAGGCAAGGTCCATCTGCGCCATCACCCAACCGCCGAAAATGTCTCCGGCGGCATTGGCGTCGGAAGGCATGGCGAGCGTCCTCAGTGTCAGATCGCCGAGCGGCTTTCCGTCCGCGTAATGCACCATGGGAAGGTCCTTCAACCGCTGCTCCACTTGAACCCGTACCAACGCGGTCGCCATGTCGCAAGCTTTGCTGAAAGCGAAAAGCGCGCCGCTCAACCGGTCGCTTTTTTCACAAGCCATGCCGGAAGCCCCGGCGACGACGTGAGCCGGCAATGTCTAGGGTAAGCGCCGGATTTCGGAGCCGGCCCGCGCATCATGCAGACTTATGACTTCATCATCGTCGGCTCCGGCTCGGCCGGCTCGGTCGTCGCGGAAAGGCTCTCGGCCTCGGGCCGCTTTTCGGTGCTGGTGCTGGAGGCCGGCGGCACCGATCGCAGGTTCTATGTCCAGATGCCGCTCGGCTACGGCAAGACCTTCTTCGATCCGGCCGTCAACTGGAACTACAAGGCCGAGCCCGATCCCGGCCTCAGCAACAATGCCGACCACTGGCCGCGCGGCAAATTGCTCGGCGGCTCGAGCTCGATCAACGCCATGGTCTTCATCCGCGGCGCGCGCGAGGATTTCGACGCCTGGGCTGCCGCCGGCAATCCCGGCTGGAGCTATGACGACCTGCTGCCCGCCTTCAAGGCGCTGGAGGACAACGAGGCGGGCGCCGACCAGTGGCGCGGTGTCGGCGGCCCCTTGCACGTCACCGACTGCTCGAGCGCCGTCCATCCGCTGACCAAGCGCTACCTGGCCGCCGCGCAGCAGGCCGGCCTGCCGTTCAATCCGGACTTCAACGGCGCCACCCAGGAAGGCGTCGGCGTCTACCAGATCACCACCCGGAACGGCCGCCGTATGTCCGCCGCCCGCGCCTTCCTGCGCCCGGCGATGAAGCGCGGCAACGTTCGTGTCGAGACCAATGCGCTGGCGACGAAGATCCTGTTCGAAGGCAAGCGCGCCGTCGGCGTCGAGTATCAGCAGAACGGCGAGACCAAGACCGCGCGCGCCGGCCGCGAAGTCATCCTGTCCGGCGGCTCGATAAACTCGCCGCAATTGCTGCAGCTCTCCGGCGTCGGTCCCTCGGTCCTGCTCGGCGGCCTTGACATCCCAGTCGTCCATGCCAACGACAATGTCGGCGCCAATCTGCAGGACCATGTCGGCATCAACTACACCTTCAAGGGCAAGCTGCCGACCCTGAACCAGATCTTGCGGCCATGGTGGGGCAAGCTGCTGGTCGGCATGCAATACCTCCTCTTGCGCTCAGGCCCGCTGTCGCTGTCGATGAACAATGCCGGCGGCTTCTTCCGCACCGACCCGTCGATGACGCGGCCGAACATGCAGCTTTATTTCCAGGCCTTCTCGACCGTCATCCCGAAAAGCGGCGAACGCCCGATCCTGACGCCAGACCCGTGGCCTGGCTTTTCCATCGGCCTTTCCAACTGCCGCCCGTCGAGCCGCGGCGAGATCATGATCCGCTCGAGGAATCCGCGCGACTATCCCAAGATCACGGCCAACGCCTATTCCACCAACGCCGATGTCGACGAGATGCTGGCGGCGGTGAAGTTCGTGCGCAAGATCGCCGCTATGCCGGCAATGGCCGAAATCATCGAGGAAGAGGTTTTGCCTGGTCCGTCAATCACTTCCGATGCCGATCTGATTCAGGATTTCAGGAAGCGCTCGGGCACCGTCTACCACCCGGTTTCGACCTGCCGCATGGGTCCGGACGCCTCGCGCGCCGTCGTCGATCCTAGGCTTCGGGTGCACGGGTTGAGCGGTCTGCGCGTCATAGACGCGTCGATCTTTCCCGACAACATCACCGGCAACACCAACGCCGCCTCGATCCTCACCGGATGGAAAGGCGCCGAGCTGGTTCTGGAGGATCAGAAATGAAAGTCACCGACGTCAAGACCTGGGTTGTCGGCAACCCGCCGCCCGGCATCGGCGGCAAGTATTTCATCTTCGTCAAGCTCACCACCGACGGCGGCGTGGTCGGCTACGGCGAAGCCTACAACGCGACCTTCTCGGCGCATGTCACGGCCCGGATGATCGAGGACATGGCCGAGCGCTACCTGATCGGCCGCGATCCGCACGATCTCGAAAACCTGTTCCGCCGTATCTATTCATCCGGCTTCACCCAGCGCCCCGACGTTTCCGGCATGGGCTGCTTCTCGGCGCTCGAAATGGCCTGCTGGGACATCATCGGCAAGGAGGCGAACAAGCCGGTCTACAAGCTGCTCGGCGGTCAGGTGCACGAGACGCTTCGCTCCTACACCTATCTCTATCCGCACACCGGCAGCGTCCATTCCGAGGACGCACCGAGCGGCAGGAATGTCTACAACGATCCCGAGATGGCGGCGGCCTGCGCGCTCGAATATGTCGAGCAGGGCTTCAACGCCGTCAAGCTCGACCCGGCCGGTCCTTACACCGCCTTCGACGGCCATCAGCCGCGGCTTCTCGACATCGACGTTTCCGCCAGAATGATCAAGGCGATCCGCGAGGCGGTCGGCACAAGGGCCGACATATTGTTCGGCACGCATGGCCAGTTCACCGCCTCGGGCGCGCTGCGGCTCGCGCGTGCCATCGAGCCCTACGATCCGCTGTGGTTCGAGGAGCCGGTGCCGCCCGACATGCCCGAGGTGATGGCGCAGGTCGCCCGCGGCACATCGATCCCGATTGCCACCGGCGAGCGGCTGACGACGAAATTCGAATTCGCCCGCGTCATCGAGAACCGCGCCGCGACCATTCTGCAGCCGGATCTCGGCCGCTCGGGCGGCATCTTGGAAACCAAGAAGATCGCCGCCATGGCCGAGGCCTATCACATCCAGGTCGCGCCGCACTGCTATTGCGGGCCGATCGTCGGCGCCGCCAACATCCAGCTTGCGGTGACGCTGCCCAACTTCCTCATCCTGGAATCGCTGAAGCAGTGGGACGGTTTTCACGCGACGCTGCTCAAGAAGAAGATCGAATGGCAGGGCGGCAACGTCATCCCGTCGAAAGAGCCCGGCCTCGGCGTCGAGCTCAACGAGGAGGTCTGCGACGCGCATCCCTACAGCGGCAAGGACCTGCATCTGCAGATGATGCAGACGCCGCTGATGCCGTGAGCACGCGCCTCGCCTACGCCTTCATCGGCCTTGGCCATCTCGGCGGCAACCTTGCCGCCAGCCTGCTGCGCAGCGGCTTTGCCGTCACCGTCTTCGATCGTGACCCGGCGGCGATCGAGCGCCTCGTCGCGCTCGGGGCAACGTC
This sequence comes from Mesorhizobium sp. WSM4906, assembly GCF_029674625.1. Lineage (NCBI taxonomy): Bacteria > Pseudomonadati > Pseudomonadota > Alphaproteobacteria > Hyphomicrobiales > Phyllobacteriaceae > Mesorhizobium > Mesorhizobium sp. WSM4906. Next base: position 2,765,697 of record NZ_CP121355.1, on the reverse strand, counting down.
TGCAACAAGTCCTGCGGAGGCGGCCGCGCGAGCCGGCAATGCGATCACCTGCCTACCCTCGCCGAAGGTGAGCGAAGCGGTGCTGGCCGGCCCTGACGGGCTGCTGGACGGCCTGCCGACCGGCGGCACCTGGATCGAGATGTCGACCAATGGGCGCGACGAGATCCTGCGCCTGTCGGCGCTGGCCGCTGCTAGGGGCATTGAGGCGCTGGAATGTCCGGTCACAGGCGGCGTGCATCTGGCGGCGGCAGGAAAGATCACCGCGCTGGTCGGCGGCGATGCCGCGCTCTACGAGCGGCACCGGCCGGCGATCGAGGCGATGTGCGCCAAGTCCTTTCTTATGGGCCCGGTTGGCTCGGCGGCGGTGATCAAGGTGATCACCAACATGCTGGCCTTCATCCATCTGGTCGCCGCCGGCGAGGCGCTGATGCTGGCGAAGCAAGGCGGGCTCGACCTCGCCCAAACCTACCACGCCATCGCTGCCTCCTCCGGCAACAGCTTCGTGCACGAGACCGAAAGCCAGCTGGTGCTGAACGGCTCCTACGACATCGGCTTCACCATGGACCTGGCGCTGAAGGACCTCGGCTTCGCGCTTGCCATGGGCAGGGATTTCGGCGTGCCGCTCGACTTGGCGTCGCGCGTGAACGCGATTTTCGAGCAAGGCAAGGAAGCCTATGGCGGCGGCGCCTGGTCGACGCGGATCGTCAAGCTGCTCGAGGATGCTGTTGGAGCGGAACTCCGTGCGCCGGGCTTCCCAGCGAAGCTTGAAATCTAACCGGCAAAATTTTAGCCAGCTATTTCAATCGCCTAACAGCAGTTGCGGAATCAACCACTGAGGTGATTGATTCAACATCTCAGCGTCAACGCGCCGGGCAGGATCTCGAAAGTCGCGGGGATACGGCCCGGCGACTCGCCGTCTATGTCGACCAGCGCCCCGTTCGTCTCCACATCGCCCAACGGCTCGACCAGCACCTTGCGGCCGCGCAACATGGTGATCGCGGGGTGGTTGCGGTGACGCCCGCCATAGAGCAGCCGGATGTCCCGGATCAGCCCGAGCTTGTTCGCCGACCGCACGATGACGATGTCGAACTGACCGTCGGAGAGTTCGGCGTCGGGCGCGATCATCATGCCGCCGCCGAAGAATTTCCCATTGGCGACCGCCACCAGCGCCATGCGCGCCTCGGTCGGCTCGCCGTCGTCTATGGTGATCCTGACGTCCTGGAAGCGATAGCGGAGGAATTCCAGCACCGTTCGCCAGAAGAACAGTGCCTTGACCGAAACCTGGCCCTTGCGCTTGTCGGAATTGACCGCGCGGTCCGTGGCGCCTGAAAGGCCGAGGCTGGCGATGTTGATGAAGTGGCGGCTGGCCAGCGCGCCGTGGTCGTCGATGTAGCAGATACGCCCGGCATCGACCCTGCGCGGACTTGCACCGGCCAATCGCGCCAGCGCCGGCTCGATTTCATCCGACAGTCCCAATCCGCGTGCGAAACCGATACCCGTGCCGCAAGGCAGGAGCCCGAGCTCGCTCGCCCGGCCGGTCTCACGTTCCGCCTGCAGCAGCCCGTCAGCCACCTCGCTCGCCGTGCCGTCACCGCCGGCGGCAATCACCAGCTCGCAGCCGTCGACCGCCAGGTCGATCGCCAGCCGCTCGGCATCGCCGCTGGTCTGCGTCTCGCGCAGATCGAAATCACCGAAATGCTTCTTGAGCGATGCGGCAACCTCGGGCCAATGACGCTTGAGCCTGCCGCCTCCAGCGATTGGATTGAGAACCACCCCGACCTTCAACCTAACCTCCCCCAAGGCTATGACCTGAGAGCGCAAGGCGGCTTCTGGCCGCCGCAGCCGCCCGTAGTCCTTTGCCGGCATTGAAACTCGGGGCGGTGGGCAGGGCAAGGCTCATCGTCCAAAAGGCTCCAGAAATACCGGGGGCAGGCTGTCTAAGGAGTTTGGGCCGTGAATTCCGAGACTTGTTGCGTCGGTCCCCGATAATCCCGCTATCCACAGGTCCGAGGGCATTCCGCGAACCCCTTACCCGGCGTACATTGAACCCATCTCAGGCGGCTACCGAACGCCCCAGCCGAAAGGCAAAAGCGCAAGGCGGATTTCCTGAGGCCCGTACGGCCCGGAACGAGAGCAGGTTTCGCCTGCTGGAGGGATGGATGTCGGCGGGGCCGCGGAAAGCGTGCGAACGCCGACGGCGGACCGATGCTGCCATGAAGGCGGGTGAAACCTTCGATGGCGCGCTGGGCGAAGCCCGCAAGGGTGGAGATCGGCGTGGTCTGGAACGGGCGCTGCCCCTCGGGTGGCGACTGGCAGGACCGTCAATATCAAGGCCGGCCTGGCGCGACGACCTTACGGAAGTTGCTGCCGCGACTGGTTCCTGATCTGACAGGGAGGCGCTGGGAGAAATCCCAGCGCCGACTGTCTTTTGGGGCTGCCTTTTCGCCGCGGCTTGCATTCCGCTGGCGCCCACGACTGATGTTTTCGCGCCACAGTCGAAGGCCAAGCAATCTTCCGCAACGCGCCGACACGCACAATTCACAATCGCGGCCAAATCCCGCCTTGTTCCCCGGCGATTGATCGGCCAGGGAACGAATTCGAAGGGACAAGACCGTGATCAAGACCGCCCTTGTCGCCATGACCATCGTCGGCTGCGACTGCGACGCCAAGCTCTGCGAATATATCGGCGAGACGCCCGCCAAATGGGCGACGATCGCCGACTGCGAGGCGGCGATGAAGAGCCAGATGCTGCATCAGCGCAACTTCAACTATCCGCTGGTGTCAGGCATCTGCCGCGTCAAGGGTTCGGCATCGACCGCGGAACTCGCGGCGAAGGCATCGGGGCCCGAACTGAAGCCGACGAACCGCGTCGTGGGAACCATCGCCCCCTTGCCGCCCGAGCTCAGCCATCGCCCGAGCGTTCCGGTCGGCGCGACGGTGACGGCCAGCGAGACGGAAGCCGCGCGGCCGGTCGCCTTCGAAACCGCGGTCGACGGCGGCAGCGCCGTGCTCTACCGCACCAAGGCCGGTTATGCCGTGGTCAAGACCGATCTCGACCGCGCGGCGACCGCGACCGTCGACATGGCGAAGCGGTCGGCGAGCTGGCTGACGGGATTGGTGCCGAGCGGGCTGTAATATTTGCTTCGGCAACCCAGGACGGAAAACCGCTGGGGCCTTTCCTGGAATTGCTCTAAAATTTCACCTTCAGGGTCTGCCAGAACTTGTCGATCATCGGCTGCTCGGTTGCCGCATCCTGATCGCCGATGCGCGTGATGAACAGCAACCCCTGATCGGCGAGGCCGAGGCCGACGATCTCGAAATCCGCCTTGTCGGTTCGTGTCTTCACGGTAGCCTTGATGCCGGTCAGTTGCTTGCCGTCGGCGAGCTTGCGGGTCGTCGGCTGCTGCGTCAGCGTTCCGCCCGCCTGCACCGATTCCTTCGTCATCTCCTGCAGCATCAGCTGATTGAGCGGCACAGGGTTCATCTTGCCGTATTCCTGCACGACGACGATGGTGCCGAGGGCCGAAGCGGCCAGGTACTGGGTGATGCTGTCGCCGAGATCCGTCTTGGTGACGGAGATGTTGCTCGGATGGACGAAGGAAAAAGTGCCGCCGGAGAAGGTGGCGAAGTCGTTGCGGTCGAGCCTGACCTTGGCCGTCTTGCCGCCCGGCAGGCTCACATTCGCGTCCTCGCCCGGATCGATGTCGACCGTCACGCCGTCGATCGTCAGCTTGAAGGCTTTCAGGTCTTTCGCGTCGGCCACGCCAACGCAAAGCAAGATCATGGCGAACGCCGCAGCGGCAGATCTCATTCGCATATCCTGTCCTCTCCGGCGTTCGACGCTTTCGACGCTATGACAACGGAGAGCTCCCTTACCATCCGCTCGTGACGGATAGACCGGCCATTCCGCAAAAACCATAGGGATCGTCGCAATGCTGCCGATGAGGTCCGCCGCTTGGCGCGTCGGAACGGCGCCTGATTGATAATGTCGACGCGATGCGGGAAGATGATTGCCTATCTGGAGTTGGGGGACTTCAATGACCTTTGCCGTTCGCGCCGCGCTTTGCCTGCTGCTAATGCTCATCCCTTTGCAGGTTCGAGCGCAAGACGCCAATCAGGGTGACGACAAGACGGTGATGGTCGCCCCGGACGATGCCGAAATGGCGGCGGCGATTGCCAAGGCGCGATCCAGCCTGGATGACTTCCTGGCTTTGTCGGACGCGCCGCCGCCAGGAACCGACAAGTTCAAGCTGAAGGTCATGGTCGTGGAAGGAAATGTGACGGAGCATTTCTGGGTCATCCCCTTCAAACGGACCGCCACCGGCTTTGTCGGCATATTGGCGAACGAGCCGGAGCTTGTTCACAATGTCGTCTTCGGCCAGAACATCGAATTCAGCAGGGACGATATTTCCGACTGGGGATACACCAGGGACGGCCATCAAGTCGGCAGCTTCACCGTCTGCGTGATGTTCAAGAAAATGTCGAAGGAAGAAGCGGACTACATGCGCACCCAATACGGCTTCGATTGCTGAGCGGTATGTATCGCACGACGGTCGCCTTTGCGGCGGGTTCCCCGCAAGCGGATCGGTCAACCGTCGGCTGGTCAGCCGGAAAAGATCGCGCTCAGGCGTTCCGCAACCCGCCGCTTCAATGATCCCCCCAGCGCCTCCACCGACACCAGCCGCTCGTGGCGCCCCCTGCGCAGCCGCATGAAGGGGCGCAGTTCATAGGCGGCAATCATGCCGCGCGTGGCGGCTTCAGTGCTTACATCGACGACGAGGATCGAACCGATGCGGCCCGGCCATGGCTGCCTGACAAAGGCCGTGCCGAGGAAATCGCCGAGGCCGTAGGCAACGACGCTGTCGCCGATGCGCTCGACCGGCTGCACGACATGGGCGTGGTGGCCAGCGATCAGCCGCACGCCATCGCTCGCCAGCCGCCGCGCCAGCGCCCGCGTCGTCGGTCTCGGAAAGTGCCGGAATTCCCAATCCCAATGCGGCACGGCGCATAAGAGATCGATGCCTGCGCCCGTCTCGCGCGGCCATTCGGCCGGATCGCTCGCCATCGAAACCCGCGTCCGGAATTCGGCTTCGTCGGCGTTGCGCCAAAGCGTGAAAGCGGCGAAGCCGATCGTCAGCGGTCCGGCGGCATGGCGCTGGACAGATCCGCCGACAGTGGTGCCGATGGTGCGAATGCCGAGCCGCCCAAGCGCCGTGACCGTCGCCTCGAAGCCGGAAACACCCTGGTCGAGCACATGATTGTTGGCGAGCGACAACACGAGCTTTTCGCGGGCAATCCCGGTTGCCGCCAGCGCTTCGGCCAGGAAGCGCTCAGTCATCGCATGATGCGTGCCGAGCCGCGTGCCCACCACCGCGGTCGGCCGCTCGACGACCGGGCTTTCGCAATTGCCGACCACGAGATCGGCGGAGGCGATCAGCGCTGCAATCGCGGGATCGCATTCAGGCACCGCGCGATTGGCGACCGCCGAAATGTCGCCGATGAAGGCAAGCCGCACCGTCTGCGCCGGGGGCGGATCGATCAGCGTCGCAGCCGTCGACGCGAAACCGTTCCTGTCACCGCCGAGCGACGGTTTCAGGAAACGCGGCAGCCAAGACAGTTTGTAGGAGAGCGGATAGTTTGACACGCGATGCTCCTTTGTCAGCCCTGTGTAGACTGTCGCGCGAGCCGGTTGAAGCCGTCCACGAAGCCGCAGCATGCCGACCGGTGCGGGCTGGAGGACGCCTTGGGCTAAATGCGTGTATGCTCGCGAACTGACGCAATGGAGGGCAATGACGATGCGTTCAGCGATCTTTGCAGCCGCCTTGTTTGCATGCCTGCCGGTGTCGTCCGCCTGGGCGGAGCTGCCCGAGGCGGCAAAGGTCATGTTCGAGGCGAAGAGCGTGGCTGACCGGAACACGGCACTGTCGACCTTGGAAGAAGCGGCGGCCAAGGATCCGGCATCGGCCTATGCCGCCGGCGCCGGCGAATTCTTCACCGCCCTGGAGATCCTCGCCAGCGGGCTGCATCGCCACGGCTTCGAGAGCCCGCAATCCTTCATGCTGCCGCTGATGCGGCTGCCCGTGCCGGACAATCCCAATCCCGAGCCGCTGACCTACGAAGAATTCCGCGCTATCCTGGTCGCCTTTCGCGACCGGCTGGAGAAGTCCGCCGCCATGCTCGGCTCCGTGCCGGCCAGCGCTGACATCGGCATGGTGGTCGACCTCACCCATGCCGGCATCGACCTTAACGAAGACGGCAACATAGCGCCCGACGAAAGCATCGCCGCGATCATGGCCTCGCTCTCACGCGGCAGTGTAGACCCGAACGATACCGCTCCTTCGCTCGCCTTCCGCTTCGATCGCGCCGACGGCTATTGGCTGCAGGGCTACGCCGAGTTCCTGATGGCCCAGGCCGATTTCTGGCTGGCGCATGATTTCAGGACCATGTTCGACGGTTCCTTCCACATGCTGTTCCCGCGCGCAAAATTGCCGTTGCAGGATGCGCTGGTGCCGCCGGACGGCGGCATGAGCGGCAACATCTTCGCCTCGGAATGGCGCTTCGCCGACTTCATCTCGCTGGTGCATCTCGTCAACTGGCCGGTGATCGAGCCGGAGCGTCGGCAAGCGGCGCGCCGACACCTGCTGGAAATGATCCGGCTGTCGCGCGAAGATTGGAAAGCGATCCTCGCCGAAAGCGACAACGACCGCGAATGGCTGCCAGGGCCGCAGCAGAAGGGTGTCAATCCGCTCACCGGCCTCGAGGTTGGCGAGCAGCAGGTAGCGGCCTGGCTCGCCACTCTGACCATGGCCGAGGACCTTCTCGAGGGCCGCGTGCTGCTGCCGCATTTCCGCATCACCGGCAAGGGCATCAACATGAAGCGCTTCTTCGACGAGCCGAAACCCTTCGACCTCGTGCTGTCGATCACCGGCCCGGCGATCGCGCCTTATCTCGAAAGCGGAAAGATCCTCACCAGCGACGATTTCGACCAGATCCAGCGCGAGTTCGGCGGCGCCGGCTTCCTGACTTTCGCGCTGTGGTTCAACTGAGGAACTCTGCCACCGCTCCTGACAGCCTTCTGTCAGCAGCCACGGCAGCGCGCGCGCGCCGGTTCACTCGGCTCTTTCCATTTCGCCCGAGTCCTCCCATATTCGGCCCATGGCCAAACGCACCGACAAGAAAACGCCCTCGCCGGCGCAAGATGGCGCGCCGAAACGGCGCAGCCCGCTGACCGAATTCCTCGACGCTGCCGAGCCGTTGAAGCCCGGCGGCTTTTCCGAAGCGCCGCAGAGCGAGTTCTCCGGCGCGCCGCTGACCGGCTCGATCTCCGATTGGGCCGGGCAAATCGAGCGCGAGGCGCAAAAGCAGCCGAAGGCAAAAGCCCCGAAGAAGATACCCGAACGCTCGGCCGCACCCGGGCGCACGGCGCGCGGCACCTCGATGGGCGGCGCGGCCTCGGCGAAGGAACGCGCGGCCGCCGGCCTCAACCCGGTGGCCGGCCTCGACATCAGCCTGGAGGACGCCGAGTCGGTTTCCTCGAGCGGCGTGACCGCGACCGTCGCCGCACTGTCGAAGCTGATCGAATCCGGCAATCCGCTGCACAAGGACGGACAGCTCTGGACGCCTCACCGTCCTGCGCGACCGGAGAAGTCCGAAGGCGGCATCGCCATCAAGATGGTTTCGGATTTCGAGCCGGCCGGCGACCAGCCGACCGCGATCAAGGACCTTGTCGAGGGCGTCGACCAGAACGACCGCACCCAGGTGCTGCTCGGCGTCACCGGCTCCGGCAAGACCTTCACCATGGCCAAGGTGATCGAAGAGACGCAGCGCCCTGCCCTTATCCTGGCGCCCAACAAGACGCTGGCCGCACAGCTCTATGCCGAGTTCAAGAAATTCTTCCCGGAGAACGCGGTCGAGTATTTCGTCTCCTACTACGATTATTACCAGCCCGAAGCCTACGTCCCGCGCACCGACACCTATATCGAGAAGGAATCCTCGATCAACGAGCAGATCGATCGCATGCGCCACTCGGCGACGCGTTCGCTGCTGGAGCGCGACGACGTCATCATCGTCGCCTCGGTCTCATGCATCTACGGTATCGGCTCGGTCGAGACCTATACGGCCATGACCTTCCAGATGCAGGTCGGCGACCGGCTCGACCAGCGCGCCCTGCTCGCCGACCTCGTCGCCCAGCAGTACAAGCGCCAGGACGTCAACTTCGTGCGCGGCTCGTTCCGCGTGCGCGGCGACACGATCGAGATCTTCCCCGCCCACTTGGAGGATCGCGCCTGGCGCATCTCGATGTTCGGCGACGAGATCGAGGCGATCACCGAATTCGATCCGCTGACCGGCCAGAAGACCGGCGAGCTGAAGAGCGTCAAGATCTACGCCAATTCGCACTATGTGACGCCGCGCCCGACGTTGAATCAGGCCATCAAGTCGATCAAGGAAGAACTGCAATACCGCCTGCAAGAGCTTGAAAAGGCCGGCCGTTTGCTGGAAGCGCAGCGGCTCGAGCAGCGCACCCGCTTCGATCTGGAGATGTTGGAAGCGACCGGCTCCTGCGCCGGCATCGAGAACTATTCGCGCTATCTCACCGGACGTCAGCCGGGCGAGCCGCCGCCCACGCTGTTCGAATATGTGCCGGACAATGCGCTGATCTTCATCGACGAGAGCCACGTCACCGTGCCGCAGATCGGCGGCATGTATCGCGGCGACTTCCGCCGCAAGGCGACGCTGGCCGAATATGGCTTCCGCCTGCCCTCCTGCATGGACAACCGGCCGCTGCGCTTCGAGGAGTGGGACGCCATGCGCCCGCTATCGATCGCCGTTTCGGCGACGCCGGGCGGCTGGGAGCTCGACCAGTCCGGCGGTGTCTTCGCCGAGCAGGTCATCCGCCCGACCGGCCTGATCGACCCGCCGGTCGAGGTGCGCCCGGCCAAGAGCCAGGTCGACGATGTCGTCGGCGAGATCCGCGAAACCACGAAGCTCGGCTACCGCACGCTGGTCACGGTTCTGACCAAACGCATGGCCGAGGATCTGACTGAATACCTGCACGAGAACGGCATTCGCGTCCGCTATATGCACTCCGATATCGACACACTGGAGCGCATCGAGATCCTGCGCGACCTGCGCCTCGGCGCCTTCGACGTGCTGGTCGGCATCAACCTTTTGCGCGAGGGCCTCGACATTCCCGAATGCGGCTTCGTCGCCATTCTCGACGCCGACAAGGAAGGGTTCCTGCGCTCGGAAACCTCGCTGATCCAGACCATCGGCCGCGCCGCGCGCAACGTCGACGGCAAGGTCATCCTCTACGCAGACCAGATCACCGGCTCGATGGAGCGGGCGATGGCCGAGACCAACCGCCGCCGCGAGAAGCAGATGGAGTGGAACGCCGCCAACGGCATCACGCCGGAATCGGTCAAGTCGCGCATCGCCGACATCCTCGACTCGGTCTACGAGAAGGACCACGTGCGCGCCGACATCTCGCAGTTCACCGACGATGCCGGCGCCATGATCGGCAACAATTTGAAAACCCATCTCGAGGCGCTCGACAAGCAGATGCGCGATGCCGCCGCCAATCTCGACTTCGAGAAGGCGGCCCGCATCCGCGACGAAATCAAGCGGCTGCGCGATATGGAGCTTGCCATCTCCGACGATCCGCTGGCGCGTGAGGTGGAAAGCCAAAGCCCCGCATCAGGCCGCGAAAAGGGCAGGCACAACAAGGGCGTGGCCAGACATCGTACAGCCGAGGAACAGGAGCGTTTCCGCAGGCTCGACGAAGCACGCGCCGCCGAAGAGGCGGCCAGGGCTGCCCGGCCCAACATGTTCCGCAAACCGCATCTCGACGAGATGGGCGCCGATGGCGCCGTGCCGGTGAAGAAGCCGCTGTTCGCCAAGCCGTCGATCGACGACATGGGACCCGGCACCGACATGCCGACGCCGGCCGGCGCCGTCTCGCGCTCGCTGTTCAAGAAGCAGTCGGCGCAGGAAGCGCACGGCTCGGATTTCGGCATTCCCGGCGACCGCACCAAGCCTCTGTTCCGAAAGAACTCGCTCGACGAGATGACGGTGCGCCGCACCGAAAAACCTGTCGAGGGAAAGAAGCCGGCCAAGCCGCAGCCAATCTCGGGAACTGGCGAGACCGAACGGGGCGCGAAGGACGACAAGCCAATTGTTCGTCAACGCGCCGGAATCGGCTCCTACGAAGACCCGGCCGACGAGCGCCGCCAAAAGCGGCGTCCGAGCAAGACGGGGCGGCCGGGAAGGTAGCACCTTCTTCCTTCTCCCCTTGTGGGAGAAGGTGGATCGGCGCGCAGCGCCGAGACGGATGAGGGGTATTCCAGCGGAGTGAGACGTTGGTGCCATCTGGAGCACCCCTCATCCGACCTCGCTTCGCGAGGCCACCTTCTCCCACAAGGGGAGAAGGGAACTCCTCCACCGCCCCTTGCCACCGGCCCCTCCCCTGTTGTAGCCATTCCCCAACTCGAAGTCTGGAAAGGAGGGCTGCGTGTCTATCGATCACCATCGTCAGCGCGGCCCGATTTGTGCCCTGCGAGCTTGCTTGCAGGGCTGACCGGACGGTCCGGGAATTTCCCCGCTCGATTTTTTGGTCTGCCCTTCGTGGTGCCGCTGAGCTTGGCCTGATGGCCTGCCGGCGCACCGTCAAAGTGCATTGAGCCGGACTCCGGCAAGACCAGAGAAATCGACATGGCCCTGATCAGCCTCAAATCCCTCGGCGTTACCATGAGTGCGCCGCTCTTCTCCAACCTCGATCTCACCATCGGCGCCGGCGACCGTGTGGGCATCGTCGCGGCCAACGGTCGTGGCAAATCCACTTTGCTCAGATGCCTGGCCGGTGAGCTCGAACCCACCGCCGGGGATATCACCCGGTCGCGCGGGCTGCGCGTCGGCCATGTCGAGCAATCCGCCCCCGACGCGCTGCTCGACCGCAGCTTCCATCAGTTGGTTGCGGATGCCTTGCCGCCCGAGCGGGCCGACAGCGAGCGCTGGCGCGTCGACGTGGTGCTGGATTCGCTCGACGTGCCCGAGGATATGCGCGACAGGCCGATGCGGGCCTTGAGCGGCGGCTGGCAGCGGCTGGCGCTGATCGCCCGCGTCTGGGTGACCGACCCGGACGTGCTTCTGCTTGACGAGCCGACCAACCATCTCGACCTCGCCAAGATCGGCCAGTTGGAAACCTGGCTCAACACGCTGTCGCGTGAAGTGCCGGTGATTATCGCCAGCCATGACCGCGCTTTCCTTGACGCCACCACCAACCGCACGCTGTTCCTGCGCCCGGAAGAATCGCCGGTGTTTTCGCTGCCCTATTCGCGCGCCAGGCGGGCGCTCGACGAGGTCGATGCCTCGACGGCGCGCAAGTTCGAGCGCGACATGAAGGTGGCTCAGCAGCTGCGCCGGCAGGCCGCCAAACTCAACAACATCGGCATCAATTCCGGCAGCGATCTGCTGACTGTGAAAACCAAACAGCTCAAGGAACGGGCCGAGCGATTGGAAGATGCGGCGGTGCAGGCGCATCGCGAGCGCTCGGCCGGCGCGATCCGATTGGCGAACCGCGGCACCCACGCCAAGGTGCTGATCACGCTTGACGACGCGGCGGTCGAAACGCCCGACGGCACGCTGCTCTTCACGACCGGCAAGCGCCATATCTGCCAGGGCGACCGCATCGTGCTGCTTGGTCGCAATGGTGTCGGCAAGTCGCGCTTCATCGATATGGTCCGCAACGCCATCGCCGACCCCGGAACGGCCCGGAACGTCAAGGTGACGCCCTCGACCGTTCTCGGCTACAGCGACCAGGCGCTGTCGGGCATCAGCGGCGACGACACGCCACTGGCGATGGTCTCGCGCCGCTTCGAGGTCGGCGAGCAGCGGGCGCGTTCGCTGCTCGCCGGCGCTGGCGTCGCCATCGAGATGCAGGAGAGAAAGATCGGCGCCTTGTCGGGCGGGCAGCGATCGAGGTTGATGATGCTGGTGCTGCGGCTGATCAACCCCAATTTCTATCTGCTCGACGAGCCGACCAACCACCTCGACATCGACGGCCAGGAGGCGCTGGAAGAGGAACTGCTGAGGCATCAGACGAGCTGCCTGCTCGCCTCGCACGACCGCTCCTTCATCCGCGCGATCGGCAACCGGTTCTGGTTGATCGAGAAGCGGCGGCTGGTCGAAGTCGACAGCCCGGAGGCGTTCTTCGGCTCGGTGGTCGAGCCAGGCTGAGACCGTGTTAGAGCAGTTCAGCGTTTCCGTGACACGCTGGACTGCTCGTTACGGGCCGGCCTTCTGGCCGCAGGAAACGCGCACGAAAAAAAATCCAGGCGGTCTGTCGGATCGCCGCGGTACCCCTCGTCCTAGGAGTGCCGACACGATGTCGGGACCAACCAGGGAGAGTTCATCATGTCGATACTGTCATCCATCGGCCGCATCGCCAATCGGTATGCGACCGCGCGCGCCCGCTACCGCAGCGAACGCATCCTGCTTTCGCTGCCGGACGAATTGCGCAAGGACATCGGCTTTCCGGAAATTCTCGACACGCGCAACAGCCGCTACACCGCCACTTTCTCGAGCAAGGTCATCTGAAGGTGCTCCATCATCCGAGCGATCATCACCCGGCTTCGTGGGTCGCCTGGCCTGCCCAGGCCCGGCCCACCAAAAAATTCTGCGACCCGTGTAGGATTGCGGCCGCCTCGTCCGTCTTTTGACGCAAGGCCAAATCAACCCGCGAAGAGGAAACGCAAATGACCGACCAGACCCCACCCCGCGCCAAAGTGCTTGGCGGGCTGACCCCTTATCTGCAGGTCGATGGCGCCATCAAGGCGGCCGAGTTCTACAAGAAGGCTTTCGGGGCCGAGGAGGTCTTTGCCTATCCGCCGGACGAAAAAGGCCGGACCATGCATATCCATCTCTACGTCAACGGCTCGACGCTGATGCTGGGCGACGCCTATCCCGAGCACGGCCATCCGCATCAGGCGGCGCAGGGCTACGTGCTGCAGCTCCATCTGGGCAGCGACGACATCGACGCCTGGTGGCAGCGCGCGGTGGATGCCGGCTGCGAAATCGTCACGCCGCTGCAGGTGATGTTCTGGGGCGACCGCTGGGGCCAGGTGAAGGATCCCTTCGGCGTCGCCTGGGCGATGAACGCGCCGGTGAAGTGAATTTCCTAGCGAGCAGCGTCGCCTGCAGGGATGACGCGCTCACCCGCGCCGGGTCGTATCCCCGCCGACCCGGCGCTCGTTATTCAGCAAAGGAGCTCACCATGTCCTATGTCGATGGCTTCGTGCTTGCCGTGCCGAGGGCAAATCTCGATGCGTACAAGAAGATGGCTGAGAATGGCGGCGCCGTCTGGATGGAGCACGGTGCGCTTGCCTATGTCGAATGCGTCGGCGACGACGTGCCGTTCGGCGAACTGACCTCGTTCCCGCGCGCCGTGCAGGCCAAGGAGGACGAGATCGTCGTCTTCGCCTGGATCGTCTACGAATCCAGGCAGAGCCGCGACGCCGTCATGGCCAAGGTGATGGCCGACGAACGTCTCAAGATGGACTGGTCTGCCATGCCGTTCGACGGCAAGCGCATGATCTTCGGCGGCTTCCAGCCCTTTATCGAATTGTAGGGCACGGTCCCTCGCTTCGTCATCCTATGGCGAAGCAAGGAGCGAAGCGACGCGGCGGAGACCATAGGATCCATTCCGTTACCTATGAGCGTCACCGCAGTGCAGAACGATCTCTGCTCTGCGACGCCTTACCCCTTGCGTGAGGCCACGGCATGGATCCTCGGGTCTTCGCGACGCCGCTTCGCGGCTGCTCCGCCCGTGGATGACGACGTTCGGGCGCTTCGGCCAGCGACCGATGCGCTAGTTCAGCTTGTCGAGCAGCGGCTTCAGCCTGTCGCCATAACGCTTCCAAAGATCGATCGAGCCCTGATACATCGGCTGGCGCACCTGCGCGGCGGACGCCGTGCGCACCGGACGGTCGGTCTCGTGGAACGACAGCACCTTGTCGTCCCATGGCAGGCCGAGATGCGCCATCAGCGCCCGCGTCTGCCCTTCCTGGTCGGCGACGAAATCCTCGTAGCGTACATCGTGCACAACGCCGGGCAGCACCTTGTGCCAGTGCGCCATGATGTCGACATAGAGGTTATGGAAGTCGGCGAGCTCGCCGAGATCATAGCCGTAGCGGTGGCTGTCACCGCGGAAATGCACCTTGAAGATCGACAGGCACGTGGCCGCCGCGTCGCGCGCGCAATGCACGATCTTGGCCTTCGGCAGCATCATGTGCAGGAAGCCGACCAGCAGGAAGTTGCCCGGCATCTTGTCGGTGACATGGCGGAAGCCCGGATAGCGGGTGTGCAGCATGTCGAGATAGGCCTGCCCCGCCTCGGCGAAGGCCGTGTCCGGCATGTCGGCGATCCCCCAGGGAAAGCCGCCCGGCATGCTCATCGGAAACTGTTTGCCGACCGCCGTCTTCAGGATGCTGAGCTCGCCGGCGCCATAGACTTGCGGATGGCTGGCGATGATCTGCTCGACCAGCGTCGTGCCGGAACGCGGCATGCCGACGACGAAGATCGGCGTATCGTCGGAAATGTCGCTCGGCCGGTGTTTCTCGAAGAAGGCCTTGTCGAAGACCGCCTTCATTGCCTCGAACTCGTCGCGCGTCCGCACCGGATCATAGTCGATGCCCTTGCGGCGGATGGCGTTGCCCTCGGCGAAATAATCGAAGGCGCGGCCATAGTCTTTCAGATCGTCGTTGGCCTTGCCGAGGCCGAAGGAAAGCTGCATGCGCGCAAGGCTGTCTTGCGGCGCCTTGGCGTGCTCGGCTTCCATGCCGGCAAGTTCGGCATCGCGCTCGGACTGGCGCTTGACCTGGGTCAGCAAAAGCCAGGCTTTCGCCATCGCCGGAGCGATCGCCACTGCCTGCCGGGCGAGGTCGGCGGCCTCGGCGAGCTTGCCCTTCTCCATCATGGCGACGCCCAGCCCATAGAGCAGCTCCGCATCCTTCGGCCGGATCGACAGCGACTCGCGGAAGAGCGCGATCGCCTCGTCCAGCCGCCCGGCTTCCTGCAGCGTTTCGGCAAGGCCGATGCGGGCGCGGACATGGAACGGGTTGCGGCCGATCGTACCGCGAAAAATCTCCTCGGCGCCCTCGAATTGGCCGAGCTGCTTCAGCGACGAGCCGAGATTGTCGCGCGCTGCCAATTGGTCCGGGCGGATGTCCACCGCCCCGCGGAAGAAATCGACGGCGGCGGCGACGCGACCGAGGTCGCGCATGACCGTGCCCATATTGTTGAGGAAATCGGCATTCCTGGGTTGCAGCGTCACCGATTGCTCGATGAGGTCGAGCCCTTCCTCGCTGCGGCCGGTCTGATGCAGGAGAAGCCCGAGGAAATGCAGCGCCGCGGCATGGTTCGGCTGCTGCCCCAGCACCTGGCGATAAAGCGACTCCGCTTCCTGGCGGCGACCCGCCTGGTGCAGTTGCAGTGCCCGCTGCACATAGGGATCGAGCGGGCTCGCCGAACCGGCTTTGCCACTCGCGCCCGCCGCTCTTCTCTGATCTCTGTTAATGGGAAACCTGCCGTGTTTGTCCTCGCGCCGGACCTAAGCCAAGCGGACGGGAGATGCAAGTGTAAGGCTAGCGCTCCGGCGGAACTCCCGCAACGCGGAGCGCGAACCCGATCTCGCTAGCAAGGCCCATCGCCGATGATGCGGTAGTCCGCCGCGCGGGCCTCGCATGCATTCGGGAAGGTGCGAACCTCGCCATGGCGCCTGGCGCAAACCGGCGCATATTCGCGGGTGCAGAAGGTTTGCTCGCCGCCTCCACCGCCACCGCCGTCGCGGCAAGGACCGTCACGCACGATGCGATACCCTGCCCTCTCGGCCTGGCAGGCATTGGCGAAGGTCTGGCGGTCGCCGCCGCGCCGTGCGCAGACCGGTGCATATTGCATGGTGCAGAGTTGCGGATGCGGCCTCGGCGGGCGTGGACGCGGAACTTCATCGACCACCACGGTGCAGGCCGCCAGCAATGCCGACAGGACCAGGGCGACAGAGCCCCGCCGCGAAACGATTGCCGCAGGAAATCGCATGGGTCCCTCTCCGATCCTCGCTCAGGCGCGGCCGCGTCAACTCGCGCAATCCTCGCTATTTTGGGCTCGAACGCAACCCCGGCTTGTGGATTTTCCGAGCCGAAGATCCATTGCGGACCGGCTCCCCGCGCTGGCCCATGCCTGGCTCTTCTCTGGCCGATGACCGGTCATGGCGCCGGGTCTATCGATGCCCCTGCGTCGGGTGCGCCGAGGGCCGCCCGCGGCGCTGTCTTGCAACCATCACGTTTCCGTGTAATAAATTTTGTGTTCGGGCATTTACGACCCGGAGAGCGGCACGTTTTGGACGACCTTTCCCCGATAAGTGTGAATCTCTGACGGCCCCGTTTTTCGGCGGGGGTTTTAACTATGCGCGAATGCATGACGCCGAAGCAACCACCGGGACTTGCCCAAGGCGCGAGACAAAGGCGAGCCCACGAGACTGATACGGGTGAAGGAGTTTCCCCATGGCCCAGACCGGCACCGTAAAGTTCTTCAACGCTACCAAAGGCTTCGGCTTCATTACGCCTGACGGCGGCGCCAAGGACGTGTTCGTCCACATCTCCGCGATCGAGGCCTCGGGCCTGCGCACGCTCGTCGACGGCCAGAAGGTCACCTTCGACGTCGAGCCGGACCGCATGGGCAAGGGCCCGAAGGCGGTCAACCTGCGCGCGGCCTGAGCAGGCAAAGCTGCCTGTTCTCAGCTGATGAATGGCGTGGCAGGATCATGAATGGGCTTCGCAAGAAGCTTGAGTTTCGAGGGCGCGACGGTTCCGTCGCGCCCTTTTTTGTCCGGCAAAAGGCGGGATTGGCAGGCAAAAACTTTCTCTTGCCGATAGCGCTAAAATAAAGGACAAATTTCCTCTCGGGCAGTTTGCCGGCCCGAGACTGACTTGATGGGATCAAAGGAGCTTCCCATGCCGCAGACCGGCACCGTCAAATTCTTCAACCATGCCAAGGGCTTCGGCTTCATCACGCCCGACGATGGCGCGAAGGATGTCTTCGTCCATATTTCGGCCGTGCAGGCGTCGGGCCTTCCCGGTCTTGAGGATGGGCAGAAAGTGACATTCGACACCGAGCCGGACAAGCGCGGCAAGGGTCCGAAGGCCGTCAATCTGTCTATCGGCTAAGCCGGCTCAAGACAGATCCGACGGAGACTGAGCAGGCGGACGCTCCCGCAGAGCTCGCAATTGTGTTCGAGCCGCGAAATCGTTTGCCCAATTCCGTTCAGCCTCCGTTCAGCCACGGTCTTCTATTAACCTTTGCTAAAGCCGATCCGCATCCCCTGAAAAATGCGCGGACCGGCGCGAAGGAGACCGAAGATGAACCGAATTCTCAAGACCGCCATTCTGACCGCAGGCATCGCCGCGACCACTTTGGCCACCTTCTCGGCGGCCAATGCTGACGACTGGCGCTGGCGCCATCGTCATCATGGCGGCGACGCCCTCGCCGCCGGCGTTGTCGGCCTCGCGGCGGGCGCCCTGATCGGTAGCGCGCTCAGCAACCCCGGGCCGAGATACTACGATCCGGCCTATGATGACGGCTACTATGTCGATCGGCCCGTTCGCCGGTATTACGTCCAGCCGCGCGTCGTCTATGCCGACCGCTATGCCGAGCCATGGACCCGTGACTGGTACGAGTACTGCTCGGATCGCTACCGCACCTTCAACTCGCGCACCGGCACCTTCACCGGCAATGACGGCGAGCAGCATTTCTGCGTCGCCAACTAGCAAAGTTAATGCATGTCGCCCAAAAAAAGTGCGCAGCGGTTTTGGGAAAACGACATGCATCGAAACAAAGACTTAAAGCGCGTTGCTTGAATCCCGTCGGCTCGACGCGCTTTAGGGTTCCCTGCCCAAACAAAAGCGCCCATCAGTGGCGCTTTTGTTTTGCGGAGAAAGTCAGGCCAGGAAGGGATTGGTCCGGCGCTCCTCGCCGAAGCGGCCGCCCGGACCGTGGCCGCAAATGAAGCCGATATCGTCGCCGAGCGGCAGCAGCTTGTCTTTTATCGATGCGATCAGCGCTGCGTGATCGCCGCCGGGCAGATCGGTGCGGCCGATCGAGCCGCGAAACAGCACATCGCCGACATGGGCGAACTTGGCCGCGCGGTTGTAATAGACGACATGACCCGGCGCATGCCCCGGGCAATGCAGCACCTCGAATACATGTTCGCCGAACGAAACCGTCTCGCCTTCGATGAGAAACCGGTCCGGCACGCAATTGCGCACGGGATCCGTCAGCCCGAAACGCCTGGCCTGGTTCTCGAGATTGGCAAGCAGCGGCCGATCGGCCTCATGCGGGCCGATGATGTCGATGCCGAGCGCGTCCTTCAGTTCCATCGCGCCGCCGGCATGGTCGATATGGCCGTGGGTGATCCAGATCGCCTCCGCGGTGATCGCATTGTCCTTGAGCACCGCCAGTATCTTGTCGATGTCGCCGCCTGGATCGACGACGACGCCGTTCCTGTCGTCCATGTCGAACAGGATGGTGCAGTTCTGCTGGAAGGGCGTGACCGGCACGATGCCGGCGTTGAGCTGACCCATGGCTTTCCTTTCCCCATGGCTTTCCTATCGAAGTGTCGCCCTGATGTAGACGGCGCATCGGGCGGCGTCCACCATCCTGCCGGAGCGAACGATCCTCCAAAATAAATGGGCAGCCGTAGCCGCCAGAAAATGATTGAAAAAGAATGGGCGGCCGCAGCCGCCAGAAATGATTGAAAAAGAATGGGCGGCCGTAGCCGCCCATGGCGCAGGCCCCAAGGGTGCCTGACCTATTTCTTCATCGCGCCCATGACCGCACCGATGATGGCGGTCAGGATGGCGCCGCCGCCGGCGCCGCCGACGATGTTCTGTACGTTCAGCGCACTGCCCAGGCCGCCCGCCGCTGCCGCGGCCGCCCCCGCATCGACCGTGCCGCCGCCAAGCAGGCTGCCGAGAATGGCAGCGCCGCCGACGCCGCCGATGGCGCCACCGAGGATTTTGGGAAGCTGACCCAGTGCCGCCTGTTTCAACGCCGCACCGACGGCCTGGCCGCCGATAATACCCGTAATCACCTGAATAACGATCGCAACGAGCGTGTTCGTATCCATGTACCTAATCCCTCCATAGCCGCCAGCCTCCTCGGGCCGACGCCATCATGAGACGCCGAATTGTTCGAAAGTCAAATGCGCGTGCGCTTAAATAAAAGAGGCGGCTCGAAAACCGCCCCTATTGCACAAAAAAGCTGTGACTATCGCTATTCTGCGGCGATGGCGTGCTCTGGCTGCACGGCGGCAGAATAGTCGTTCATCAACATCTTGGCGATCTCGCCGACCTCGAATCGGTACGGACCGATCTCCGAAACCGGAGTGACCTCCGCGGCCGTACCGGTGAGGAAGCATTGCTCGAAGCCTTCGAGTTCCTCCGGCATGATGACGCGCTCGATCACCTCGAGGCCGCGGTCCTTGGCCAGACCGATCACGGTGCGGCGGGTGATGCCGTCGAGGAAGCAGTCGGGCGTCGGCGTATGGAGCTTGCCGTCCTTGACGAAGAAGATGTTGGCGCCGGTGGCCTCCGCCACCTGGCCGCGCCAGTCCAGCATCATGGCGTCGGCATAGCCCTTGGCCTCGGCGGCGTGCTTGGAGAGCGTGCAGATCATGTAGAGGCCGGCGGCTTTGGATTTGGACGGCGCAGTGCGCGGGTCGGGCCGGCGCCATTCGGCGATATCGAGACGAATGCCCTTCAGCTTCTGCGCCGGGTCGAAATAACTCGGCCATTGCCAGATGGCGATGGCGCAATTGATACGGTTGTTCTGCGCCGAAACGCCCATCTGCTCGCTGCCGCGCCAGGCGATCGGGCGCACATAGGCGTCCTGGAAACCCTGTTTCTTCAGAAGCGTGCGGCAGGCCTCGTCGATCTCTGCGACCGAATAGGGAATCTTGAAGCCGAGCAAGCGGGCCGATTCATGCAGGCGCTCATTGTGCTCGGTCAGCTTGAAGATCTGGCCGCCATAGGCGCGCTCACCCTCGAAGACGGCACTGGCATAGTGCAGGCCGTGGGTCAGCACATGGATCTTGGCGTCGGCCCATTTGACGAACTCGCCGTTCATCCAGATGAAGCCGTCCAGTTGATCGAAGGGAACGGATGCCATGGAAACCTCCCGCGGGCGGGCGCCCACAAATCGTTGTGTCATATGGCCATTCGCGTCGGCCCCGCCACTGGGTCCGAGACGCCGGCCGGTGCCTGGAAACGTAGGCGGATATTCAATCCATGGCAAACTCAGGAAGTTCCGGAAAAACGGCTTCCGCTTGCCTTTTCGTTCGCAATCCGCCGAAAAGCTTGTCAAAAATTATCATTGGCGGGAAATTACGTCAACAGTACTGACATAATCCCGCTTGGCATGGAGACATGATGACGGATCGAAGCCCCGCAGCCGGAAAACCGATCAGGACGGCGATCACCGATGACGACGGCATCGACTTTGCCATCATCGAGTTGTTTTTCTTCGCTTATCGCGACTTTACCTCCGATCCCGACCAGATCCTTGCCGATTACGGCTTCGGCCGCGCCCATCACCGCGTGCTGCATTTCGTCAACCGCAGGCCCGGACTGACGGTTGCCGAGCTGCTCGATGTGCTGAAGATCACCAAGCAGAGCCTGGCGCGGGTATTGAAGCAGCTGATCGACACGGACCATATCGTCCAGGTGCAAGGCCCGCGCGACCGCCGGCAGCGCGAGCTCTACCCAACCGCCAAGGGCCGTGCGCTGGCACTGGCGCTGGCACGGCCACAGTCGCGCCGCATCCGTGCTGCATTGGAAGATTCTGGCACTACCGAACGCGCCTCGATCGAAAGATTCCTCGAGGCGATGGTCAATCCGGAACTAAGGGCGCAGATCAACATTTTGCCTGCGCAAACATCGGGGAAGAAAAATGGAGACCACTGAGAAGGTTGATCATCCGGCGGCGCCCGGCGATGATGCGCCGCATCTGCTGGTGGTCGATGACGACACCCGCATCCGCAATCTGCTCAAGCAATACCTGTCCGAGAACGGCTTTCGCGTCACCGTCGCCGGCAATTCCAGCGAAGCCCGGCGCAAGCTCGCGGGGCTCGACTTCGATCTACTTGTGCTCGACGTCATGATGCCTGGCGAAACCGGCGTCGACCTCACCAAGGCGCTGCGGGCCGAGAAGAACGTGCCGATCCTAATGCTGACGGCGCTGTCGGAAACCGACAGCCGCATCACCGGGCTGGAGGCCGGCGCCGACGACTACCTGCCGAAGCCCTTCGACCCGCGCGAGCTGATCCTGCGCATCAACAACATCCTGCGCCGCGGCGGCCCGGCGGCAACGCCGAAGGTCGAGCAGCTCGTGTTCGGCCCCTACACGTTCCAGATCGCCAAGCGCGAACTGAAGCGTGGCGGCGAAGCGCTGAAGCTGACCGACCGTGAGCAGGAAATCCTGGCGATCTTCGCCGCGCGGGCGGGCGAGACGATCCCCCGCCACGAACTCGTCGGCGACGAATCGGATGTCGGCGAACGCACCATCGACGTCCAGATCAACCGACTGCGCCGCAAGATCGAGCGCGATCCGTCCAATCCCGTATGGCTTCAGACGGTGCGCGGTATTGGGTATCGGCTCAGCGTCGAATAGACTACTCTCGACGGCCCTTTGCTACGGCCATTGATGAGCGGAAGGGCGAATGGCGACCACGCAACTGGAGAAGCCGAAAGGAGGCGGCCCCGGCGATCTCGCGCTGCGGACGCTGAAGGCGATGCCGCGCGCCTGGAACAGGTTCTGGCGCCTGGTCGCGCTCTACATGCCGAAGCGGCTTTATGCCCGCTCCCTGATCATCGTCATCGCGCCGATGATCCTGCTGCAGTCGGTCGTCGCCTTCGTCTTCATGGAGCGCCACTGGCAGACGGTCACCCAGCGTCTGTCGCAGGCGACCGTCCGCGACATCGCCGCCATCATCGACATGATGGAGACCTATCCGCACGATGCCGATTACGCCAACATCATCCGCATCGCCCAGGACCGCATGCAGCTCAAGGTCGATCTGCTGCCACCCGATCCGCTGCCGCCGCCCGGGCCGAAGCCGTTCTTCTCCATCCTCGACGAGGCGCTGTCCTCGGAGATCACCAGACAGATCAACCGCCCCTTCTGGATCGACACGGTCGGCAATTCCAACATCGTCGAGGTCCGCGTCCAGCTCGAAGGCAAGGTGTTGCGCGTCTTCGTGCGCCGCAGCCAGGCCTATGCCTCGAACACGCACATATTCCTGATCTGGATGGTCGGCACGTCACTGGTGCTGCTGATGATCGCCATCCCCTTCCTGCGCAACCAGATAAGGCCGATCCTTACCCTTGCCGAAGCCGCCGAGAGCTTCGGCAAGGGTCGGCCGATGCCGCGCGATTTCCGCCCGCGCGGCGCGGAGGAAGTGCGCCGCGCCGGCTTCGCCTTCATTCAGATGCGCGAGCGCATCGAGCGCCAGATCGAACAGCGCACCGCCATGCTGACCGGCGTCAGCCATGATCTTCGAACCATCCTCACCCGCTTCAAGCTGCAGCTGGCGCTGGCAGGCGGCAAGGCCGAGACCAAGGCCGCTCTCAACCAGGACATCGACGACATGCAGTCGATGCTGGAAGGCTATCTCTCCTTTGCCCGCGGCGAGGCCGCCGAAGATACCGGCCGCTTCGATCTCGAAACCTATTTCCAGAAGATGGACGAAGAAGCGCGGTTGCGCAAAGCCAAGCTTACAACGACTTTGACCGGTGATCCGGCCGTGCATGTGCGGCCGAAGGCCTTTGCCAGGCTGCTGTCCAACGTCATCGGCAACGCCTTCCGCTATGCCAAGACCGTCGAGGTAAATGCCAATCACGGCCGCGGTTCGCTCACCGTCACCATCGATGACGACGGTCCCGGCATCGCCCCCGACAAGCGCGAAGAGGTGTTCAAGCCATTCCTGAGGCTCGACGAGGCGCGCAACCTCGATGCCAGCGGCACCGGCCTCGGCCTGTCGATCGCCCGCGACATCGCCCGTAGCCATGGCGGCGACGTCACGCTTGAGGACAGTCCACTTGGCGGTCTGCGCGCCGTGATCAAGGTTCCCGCGTAAGTCCGGGCAGGTCGGGTTTCATCGGCCCGTCATGAAATCATGGTCAAGAGCGCGCATGAAGCGCGCAACCTCTATCGATTCGGCCCTGCCGCCCCGCTTCGATCCCGTACCTGGCCGGGTACGCTGGAGCGAAGCGCGAGCTGCTGCCTGGTTGCCGTTCCGCCACCACGCGGGTGCGCTCAAAAACCTTTCCAAGGGATCGTCATGCGAATCCTGATGGTCACCGATGCATGGCGGCCGCAGGTCAATGGCGTGGTCCACACGCTGGAGCGGCTTACCGAAACGCTGAAATCCTTCGATGTCCAGGTCGATTTTCTGACGCCGAACATCTTCCGCACCTTGCCGCTGCCGACCTATCCGGACATCCGCCTCGCATTGACGACGCCCGGTCATGTCGCGCGCCTGATCGATGCGCGCAAGGCCGACCATATCCACATCGTCACCGAAGGTCCGCTAGGCATCATGGCGCGCCGTTACTGTCGCAAGGCCGGGCGCCCCTTCACCACCAGCTACCACACGCGTTTTCCCGAATATCTCAGCGCCCGCCTGCCGGTGCCGGAGAGCTGGGCCTATAACTGGCTGCGCGACTTCCACAATTCGGGACAGGGCACGCTGGTCGCCACCCAGTCGCTTGCGGACGACCTTGCCTCACGCGGCTTCAACAAGCTGAGGCCCTGGACGCGCGGCGTCGACACCGATCATTTCCGGCCGGACAAGCGCAAGGAGACGAGCTTCCCCCGCCCCGTCTTCCTCTGCGTCGGCCGCGTCGCGATCGAAAAGAACCTGACCGCCTTCCTCGATCTCGACTTGCCGGGCAGCAAGGTGATCGTCGGCGAGGGGCCGGAACTGGCAAAGCTCAAGGCCCGCTATCCAAACGCGCATTTCCTCGGTCACCGCCCGAACGACGAACTGGCGGAGATATATGCCTCGGCCGACGTCTTCGTCTTTCCAAGCCGCACCGACACGTTCGGCAATGTCATCATCGAGGCTTTGGCCAGCGGCACGCCGGTGGCCGCCTACCCGGTGACGGGGCCGATCGACATCGTCGGCGACGGCGTCGGCGGCGCTGTGTCGGAGGATCTGGGCGAGGCCGCGCTCAAGGCGCTTCACATCGACCGCCCGGAGGCGCGCCAGCGCGCCATGCGCTACAGCTGGAAGGCCTGTGCGGAAATGTTCCTCGACGCGGTCGAGGAAGCGCTGGGCATGCCGCGCAAGCGCGCCGATCAGGATGTTGTGACGTCAGGCCGGCCCAGGCTTGTCCTAGAATAGCCGCCCGCCGTCGGGCACCTTGCGCTCTATGGCGCCGAGCACCACGGCGCCCTCTTCATCCGGAAAGCCCAGCGTCAGCACTTCCGACATGAACGGGCCGATCTGGCGCGGCGGAAAGTTCACCACCGCAAAGACCTGCCGGCCGATCAGCGTCTCCGGCTTGTAATATTTGGTGATCTGCGCCGATGACTTCTTCACCCCGATAGCCGGGCCGAAATCGATCTTGAGCTTGATCGCCGGCTTGCGCGCCTCCGGAAAATGCTCGGCCTCGATAATCGTGCCGGCACGGATGTCGACGCGGTCGAAATCGGCAAAGCTGATCTCGGGCTTGCGCTCGTTGCTCGAACTCATCGGCGGTATTGGCTTCGCTCAGGCGTTTCCATGGGTTTCAAAGAGCACGCTGGACAGCGCGTCCTTGGCCGATGTACCCGACCAGACCACGAACTGGAAGGCCTGGAAATAGCATTCGCAGGCCTCGAGCGCCGAGGACAGCAGCACCTCGACCTGCTGGCTCGAAGGCTCGACCCCGCCGGCAAGCAGCAGCGACTGCCGGAACATGATCGCGCCCTCCTGCTCCCACAGGTCGAAATGGCCGAACAGCATCTGTTCGTTGATGAGCGACAACAGCCGCATCACTTCCAGCGCGCGCGTTTCCGGCACCTTGATGTCGAAGGCGCAGGCCAGATGCAGCGCCTCGAAATCCTCCATCCAGGAGAACGAGACGTGATAGTCGGTCCAGCTTCCGGTCACCGAAATTGAAATCTCGTCGTCGCCGGCACGTTCGAAGGACCAGTCGTTGTTGTGGGCCACCTGCTCGATGACATCCACCGGGTGGATTTCGCGGGAGAATTCGAGTTCGAGGAGTTCCATGAATGCTTCCTGTCGTTCTGAGAGCGCCACACGCTCCGCGAGAGAGGGCACGCACAACGAACAATCTTGTCTAGAACTCGGACGGCCAGGGCTTTCCATACGCAAAGACCCCAACCGGACCCCACCGCCCGGCGCATGACCCTGCTCCGAATCATGCAACAAATTCAGTCTATTGATCGGGAGTCGCGTGAACAGCCCAATTTTTCGCACTGCGTCATTCGCATGTGGAAAGGCGCTGTCAAAAAGATTCATGCAATGCCGGTAAGCGATTCACGGCAAAGCGATTTTTCGGATCGCGCTTTGTGGAAAAGTTTACGATTATTTTTTTGATCTGGGCTTCGGCGCAGCCGCCGGTGCGGCCTGCCCGGTCAATTCGGCGATCTTCGCCTCGAGCGCTTCGACGCGCGAGGCAAGCTGGATGTTGTCTTCCCTGGCCTTGACGGCCATCTCGCGCGCGGCCTCGAACTCCTCGCGCTGCACCACGTCCATCGAGTTGAGCAGCCGCTCGGCCTGGCTGCGGAAGGCTGTCTCCATCTCGCGCCGGACGCCCTGGGCGGCGCCCGCGGCATCCGTCATCAGCTTGGCGAATTCATCGAGAATGCGGTTCGTTCCAGTCGACATGGCAAATCCTCGCTTGTTGATTTTGACGTAGTGGCGCGCGGCACGGAATGCAAGCGAAGCCTTGCCTTGACCCCGCCAAAACCCTGCCGCATGGTCCGCGCCGAAATGCGACCGTGCCCGGGAGACCCCGTTTGAGCGAATATTTCTTGCTGCCGCTGGCCTCCCTGCCCTTCCCCAACATCGATCCGGTCATCGTAAATATCGGGCCGCTGGCGGTGCATTGGTATGGCGTCGGCTATATCGTCGGCATTCTCTTTGCCTGGTGGTACGCCAGGCGGCTCGTCACCAACGCCAGCCTTTGGCCGGACCGCAAGCTGCCGATGAAGCCAGAGGACCTCGACGACTTCATCGTCTGGGCGGCGATCGGCGTGGTGCTCGGCGGGCGCACCGGCTATGTCCTCTTCTACGACCTGCCGCGCTATATCGCGCATCCGCTCGACATCTTCGCCGTCTGGCAGGGCGGCATGTCGTTCCATGGCGGCCTGCTCGGCGTCATCCTCGCCATGACGCTGTTTTCAATCAAGCGCGGCATCCACACCTGGACTTTGTTCGACGTCGTCGCGGCCGGCGTGCCTGTCGGCCTTGGCCTCGTCCGCATCGCCAATTTCATCAATTCGGAACTCTGGGGCAGGCCCACGGATGTTCCCTGGGCGATCGAATTCCCCAATGGCGGTCCGTTCACCCGGCATCCCAGCCAGATCTATGAGGCGCTGCTCGAAGGCCTTGTGCTCTTCCTGGTGCTGCGCTTCCTCACCCATTCGCGGCTGAAACTCGGGACGCCACGCTTCGTCGGCGGCGCCTTCATCTGCGGCTACGGGCTGTCGCGCATCTTCGTCGAGTTTTTCCGCGAGCCCGACCAGCAGCTTGGCTACCTGCTCGGCACCAACTGGCTGACCATGGGCATGATCCTGTCCTCGCCGATGGTGCTCGCAGGCATCTGGGCCATGGCCACCGCAAAGCCGATGACGCAAGCGCAGCCGGCATGACCCGGCTGAAGGAGCGTATCGTCGGCCTGATCGGTGCCGTGGGGCCGATCCCGGTCAGCGAGTATATGGCGCTCTGCCTGTTCGACCCCGAGCACGGTTATTATACGACGCGCGAGCCCTTCGGCGCCGCCGGCGATTTCGTCACCGCGCCGGAGATCAGCCAGATGTTCGGCGAGCTTGTCGCCGTCTGGCTCTACCAGGCCTGGCAGGGCGCCGGCCGACCACTCCCCGTGACCTTCGCTGAAATCGGCCCCGGACGCGGCACGCTGATGAAGGACATGCTGCGCACCTGGTCGCGGCTCGACCCGGCGTTTGCCGCCGGCGCGTCCTTCGCCATGATCGAGACCAGTCCACGCCTGACCGAAATCCAGAAAGAAACGCTTGCCGGCCAGAGTGCGGCCCTGAGCTGGCACCAGACCATCGACACGCTGCAGCGGCAGCCGCTCTTCATCGTCGGCAACGAGCTGTTCGACGCAGTGCCGATCCGCCAGTTCGTCTATGTCGGCGCAGGCTGGCGCGAGCGGATGGTCGGCCTCGACGATGCCGACAATCTCCACTTCTTTGCCGGCGCTGGCTCTGTCGACCCGGCCTTGCTGCCGGCTGGTGCGGCAGACGCGCCGCAAGGCGCGATCGTCGAAGTGGCGCCGGCTCGCTCGGCGCTGATGTCGGCGATTGCCGAGCACATCGCCGGCCATGGCGGCGCCGGGCTGTTCATCGACTATGGCCACCTTGAGCCCGGCATCGGCGACACTTTGCAGGCTCTGCGCAGGCACGATCACGAAGACGTGCTGGCCAATCCCGGCGAGGCCGATCTCACCGCCCATGTCGACTTCGAAGCGTTGGCCGCAAGCGCCCGTGCCCACGGCCTCGAGGTGGAACTGACCACGCAGAGCGAATTCCTGCTCGGCATGGGCCTGCTCGAGCGCGCCGGCGCGCTGGGCGCCAAGGCCGATGACGGCGGCCGGCGGGCGATTTCCGACGCGGTCGAACGCCTCGCCGGCCCCGATGCGATGGGCGAACTGTTCAAGGTGATGAAGATCCTGCCGGTCGCGAAAACCGGCTGACATCGGCCGGCAACCTGTGCAAGCTGGTCCCGCCACTTGCCCGAGCGCCGCCCCTTGCCGAACTTCCCCTACCGAACTTCACCTTGACGAAAGCGCCCACGCGGACAACAAACCCATCCATGCTGAATCAGACCAGACCCGATCCAGTACGTTCGCCTCTGCTCGATAAGGCGCGAGGCATACGCCACGGCTATTTCACCCGTGTCGGCGGCGTCTCCGGCGGCATGTACCGGGGCCTCAACATCGGCACCGGCTCTAGCGACGACCAGGCGCTTGTCGCCGAGAACCGCCGCCGTGTCGCCGACTGGATGGGCGTGCCGGCGGACCATCTGCTCACCGCGCATCAGGTCCACTCCCCCGACGTCGTCATTGCCCGGGAGCCTTTCGCAAGCCCTCGCCCCAAGGCCGACGCCATCGTCACCGACCAGCCTGGCATTGCCGTCGGCGCCTCGACCGCCGATTGCGGACCGGTCCTGTTCGCCGATGCCGAGGCCCGCGTCATCGGCGCCGCCCATGCTGGTTGGAAAGGCGCCTTCACCGGCGTGCTCGAAAACACCGTTGCCGCGATGGAAGGTCTCGGCGCCCGCCGCGACCGCATTGTCGCCGTGCTCGGTCCCTCCATCGGTCCCGACAATTACGAGGTCGGGTCCGAATTCGTCACCCGCTTCGTCGAAGCCGATGCCGGCAATCAACGCTATTTCCGGCCGTCGGTGAATCCCGGCCACTCGATGTTCGACCTCAACCAATATACGGTCGACCGGCTGCGAAACGCCGGCGTGACCGCCGAGGGCCTCGGCCGCTGCACTTACGCGGAAGAAGACCTCTTCTATTCCTATCGGCGCACCACCCACCGCAAGGAAGCGGATTACGGGCGCCAGGTTTCGGCAATCGTTCTGGAGAAAGAGTAATGGCGCTGCATTTCGAACGTTCGGAATTCGACGCTCGGCGTGACCGGCTGCTGATCGAGATGGCCGAAAAGAAGCTCGACGCCGTGCTTCTGTTCGCGCAGGAGAGCATGTACTGGCTGACCGGCTACGACACATTCGGCTTTTGCTTCTTCCAATGCCTGGTGGTGAAGGCCGATGGCTCGATGGTGCTGCTCACCCGTTCGGCCGATCTGAGGCAAGCGCGCCATACCTCGACCATCGACAACATCGTGTTGTGGACCGATCGCGACGGCGCCAATCCCGCGATAGACCTGCGCAATCTGCTCAATGACCTCGATCTGCTCGGCGCCCGCATCGGCGTCGAATACGACACGCATGGCCTGACCGCCTACAACGGCCGCCGCGTCGATGAGCAGTTGCAGACCTTCGGCCAGATCGCCGATGCTTCCGGCATCGTCGGCCGGCTGCGCCTCTTCAAGAGCCCTGCCGAGATCGCGAAGGCCGAGAAAGCCGCGAACCTTTCCGACGATGCGCTGGAAGCCGCCTTGCCGCTGATCAAGCAGGGCGGCGACGAGGGACTTATCCTGGCCGCAATGCAGGGTGCGATCTTTGCCGGTGGCGGCGACTATCCGGCCAACGAATTCATCATTGGCTCGGGCGCCGATGCCTTGCTTTGCCGCTACAAGGCCGGACGCCGCAAGCTTACCAAGAACGACCAGCTGACGCTCGAATGGGCGGGCGTCTTTCATCACTACCACGCCCCGATGATGCGCACCGCGTTGACCGGCAAGGTCTCGAAGCGCCACCAGGAACTGTTCGATGCCGCCCGCGCCGCGCTGCTCGCGGTCGAGAAGGCGATGACGCCGGGCAACACTTTCGGCGATGTCTTCGATGCGCATGCCCGCACGCTCGAAGCGCATGGTCTGACCAAGCACCGGCTGAATGCCTGCGGCTACTCGGTCGGCGCCCGCTTCACGCCGTCATGGATGGATATGCCGATGTTCTACCAGGGCAATCCGGAGCCGATCGCGCCCAACATGACGCTGTTCGCCCACATGATCATCATGGATTCGGAGACCGAGACGGCGATGACGCTCGGCCGCACCTACCTCACCACGGAATCGGCGCCGAAGCCGCTCTCCCGCCATGATCTCGACTTGATCGTACAGTGAATCCATAATGGTTGGTTCACGCGGGGGCGTCGCCACCAGGGAGTTTTCGGGCAAATGAGACGATCGCGGATGACGACCGTGTCATTGCTTGCGGCGCTGGCGCTTGGCGCTTGCACCAACGCCAAGGACGTCCTCGATCCTTCTGCCGTCAAGCCGCCGGCGAATTCGGCTCAGGCCTTGCCGGCCACCCAGGGCATGTCGGCCACCACCTCCCCGACCACGACCGCGCCTGCCCCCACGACAACGGCGGCGGCTTCGACGCCCGCCACGCCGGCTCAGACCGCCGCAATCGCCAAGACCCGGCTGCAGGTGGCGCCGATCGTCGGCGCCTCCGTGGAGGCCGCGGCACCCTTGACGGCGGAACTGCAGGCGCGCGCCAGGCAGCGCGGCGTGACGCTGGTCGGCAGCACCGACCAGACGGCGACGCATGTGCTGAAAGGCTATTTTTCGACGATGTCCGAAGGCAAGGAAACCACTGTCATCTATGTCTGGGACGTCTACGATCCGTCGGGCAACCGCCTGCATCGCATCAACGGCCAGCAGAAGGCACCATCGGTCGGCAGCGGCGAAGGCTGGCCGGCGGTCGCGCCCTCGGTCATGCAAGCGATCGCCGATCAGACGATCGACCAGTTCACCGCCTGGCTCGGCAGCGGCGGCGCCGGCTAGAGCAACTCCACGACAACCGTGCAACGATTTTCCGTCCACGTCGAAGCAGATAGCTGGAGCGAGTCAGCGATTCCGCCACGCGTTGAAACTGGCCCAACGGATCTGTTGCCGGCTTGCGATGCAATCGGCCTTTGTTGCACCTTCTCGAAGGATTCCCGATCACGAGGCTTGCAATACCGGCGCGGGCCGCTAAAAGCCCGCTTAAAAGGCTCATGAGAGTCTGTCGGGTCTCTCCATCCTTCACCAGGAACGGTGCATGAAGCTTTTCGCGGGCAATTCCAACAGGGTGCTGGCCGAGGCGGTCGCTCGCTATCTCAACATTCCGCTGGGGAAGGCCAGCGTCAGGCGCTTCGCCGATCAGGAAATCTTCGTCGAGATCCAGGAGAACGTGCGCGGCGAGGATGTCTTCATCCTGCAGTCCACTTCTTTCCCGACCAACGACCATCTGATGGAACTTCTCATCATGATGGATGCCTTCATGCGCTCCTCCGCCCGGCGCATCACGGCGGTCATCCCCTATTTCGGCTATGCCAGGCAGGATCGCCGCGCCTCCGGCCGCACGCCCATCTCGGCCAAGCTCGTCGCCAACATGATCACCCGCGCGGGCGCCGACCGCGTGCTGACGCTCGACCTCCACGCCGGTCAGATCCAGGGCTTCTTCGACATCCCGACCGACAACCTGTTCTCGGTGCCGGTGATGGCCCGCGACGTGAAGGCGAAATACAAGCAGCTCGGCAACGTCGTCGTCGTGTCGCCCGACATCGGCGGCGTGGTCCGGGCGCGCGCGCTGGCCAAGCGCTTCGACGCGCAGCTCGCCATCGTCGACAAGCGTCGTGAGCGCCCCGGCGAATCCGAGGTCATGAACATCATCGGCGCCGTCGCCGGCAAGGACTGCCTGTTGATCGACGACATCGTCGATTCGGGCGGCACGCTCTGCAATGCGGCCGAGGCGCTTCTCAACAACGGCGCCACCAGCGTCACCGCCTACATCACCCATGGCGTGCTCTCGGGCGGCGCGGTAACCCGCATCGCCGGCTCGAAGCTGCAGGAACTGGTGATCACCGATTCCATCCAGCCGAGCCAGGCCGTGCTCGATGCGCCCAACATCCGCGTCATTTCTATCGCCGACCTGATGGGCGAAGCGATCTCGCGCACGGCAACCGAGGAATCGGTCTCCAGCCTTTTCGACTAAACCGCGGCGCTGCTGGCCTGGGTCAAACCGGCAAGCCGCCTGCTGCCTTCGCCCGCCTCGCGCGCGCCGCGCATATAGCCGCGTGGCGAGGCGCCTAACATGCGCTTGAACATGGTGATGAAGGCCGGCACGCTGTCGTAGCCGAGGTCGAGCGCCACCCTGGTGATCGGCTCGCCGTCGGCCAGCCGGGGCAGCGCGGCGAACAGACAGGCCTGCTGGCGCCATGTCGACAGCGACAGCCCGGTCTGGCGATGGAAGGCGCGGGTGAAAGAGCGCCGGCTCATGCCCGCGGCATCCGCCCATTCGTCGATCGTCGCGTGCGGCGAAGGCGCCGCCACGAAGCGCCGGCAGAGAGCCGCGAGCTTCGGGTCAGACGGGAAAGGCAAGCCGAGCGGCCGCTCCGGCAGGTTCGGGATCTCGTGCAGCAGGAGCCCCATGATCAACCCCGCTCGCCCTTCGAGCTCGCCGCCCTGCGGCAGCTTCTCCGATTCCACGATCAGGCTGTGCATCAGTTCGGTGATGCCGACGACGCGCAAGCCCCCCGGCAGGCCGGGAATGGCATCCGGCATGACATAGACCGAGCGCATCGAGACATCGCCCAGCATCTCGACCGAGTGTTCGATGCCGGCCGGTATC
This sequence comes from Mesorhizobium sp. WSM4906, assembly GCF_029674625.1. Taxonomy (NCBI): domain Bacteria; kingdom Pseudomonadati; phylum Pseudomonadota; class Alphaproteobacteria; order Hyphomicrobiales; family Phyllobacteriaceae; genus Mesorhizobium; species Mesorhizobium sp. WSM4906. Next base: position 2,733,158 of record NZ_CP121355.1, on the reverse strand, counting down.
CACATCGCGTGGTCGGGCGGCACCATCCAGCGCCCGTGCCTGGTCGTCACCAGCACCACGCCGACCAGCGCATGCAGCAATTGGCTGCGGCTGTGGCGGTGCCGCGGCACGTGGTAGCCGTCGGGATATTCGGTCGGCAGCGCGACCGCAGGCCCGACCGCCTGCTCCAGCCATTGCCAGCGGCTTTCGTGCAGCCGGCCGAGCTCGGCGGCGTCGCCCCTGAAGATTTCCCGGCCATGCGGCATCGAATGCGGCCCACTTGCGAAACTATTGGACCAAACCACGAAAGAAGTCGCCATTCAAGCCGATTATAAGGCGAGCGTCCTATCAGACTGCCTGCGGTTCGCCGCCAAAAAGACCACGGAGCATTGCCTTGACCGATACGACCGCCACCGCCGTCGCTGCCCCAGCGGCGGCCAGCCAGCCCTCGGCGCAAGCGACGGCCTTCACCGTCATTCTCGCGGTGAGCTTCTGCCACTGCGTCAACGACATCATGCAGTCGCTGCTTTCGGCCATCTATCCGCTGCTCAAGGACAATTACGGTCTCGACTTCTGGCAGATCGGCCTTTTGACCTTCACCTTCCAGGTGACGGCCTCGCTGCTGCAGCCGGTGATCGGCATGATCACCGACAAGCGGCCTATGCCTTATTCCTTGCCTTGGGGCATGGCCTCGTCGCTGGTCGGGTTGGTGGTGCTCGCCCATGCCGGCCATTACTGGCTGCTCCTGATCGGCGCCTCGCTGATCGGCATCGGCTCGGCGATCTTCCACCCGGAATCCTCGCGCATCGCCCGCTTCGCCTCCGGCGGCCGCTTTGGCCTGGCGCAGTCGCTGTTCCAGGTCGGCGGCAATTTCGGCCAGGCGATGGGACCGCTGCTCGCCGCCTTCATCGTCGTGCCATTCGGCCAGACCAGCATTTCCTGGTTCGCCGTCGGCTCGCTGATCGGCATTGTCGTTTTGTGGCAGGTCGGCGGCTGGTACAGCCGGCTGCGCGCCTCGATGGCCGCCCGCAAGCAAGCGGCCCACGTCTCGCCCTTTCCGCGCAGCAAGGTCATGTGGGCGCTGGCGGTGCTGACGCTGCTGGTGCTGAGCAAGAACGCCTATATCGCCTCGCTCTCCAGCTACTACACCTTCTACGCCATCCATAAGTTCGGCGTTTCGGTGCAGATGAGCCAAGTGATGCTGTTCCTGTTCCTCGGCGCCTCGGCGCTGGGTATCCTGCTCGGCGGCCCCTTCGGCGACCGCTACGGCCAGAAGGCGATGATCTGGTTCTCGATCGTCGGCGTGCTGCCGTTCACGCTGGCGCTCCCCTACGCCAACCTGGAATGGACGATGGTGCTCACCGTGCTGATCGGCCTCATCCTGTCGTCGGCCTTCTCCAACATCGTCGTCTTCGCGCAGGAACTGGTGCCGGGACGCGTCGGCATGATCGCCGGCATCTTCTTCGGCTTCGCCTTCGGCATGGGCGGCATCGCCGCCGCCGTGCTCGGCGTCATCGCCGACATGAAGGGCATCGACTTCGTCTACCAGATCTGCTCCTACCTGCCCTTCCTCGGCCTGCTGACGGTGTTCCTGCCGAACATGAGGGAAGCTAGGAAGGCGCAAGCGGCGGCCAGTTAAAAACCGTCGATCTTCAGGACTCGAATAAGGGCGTGGCAGCTGCCGCGCCCTTATCGATTCCTCTCCATACGCCGGGTGAAAAGCCTGTTAGTGTTCGAAACGCGCGCGGGCGACGCTGCCGCAAAGATTCAATGTCCCTGGAGAATGATTATGCGCAAGATCGTGTTGGCCGTGTTGAGCGTGCTTCTTGTAACCTTGCCGGCTACGGCACGCATCGTTCCTTTTCCGCCGGGTTTCAAGACGCAGTCCGTCGCAACCAATGGCACGAGCCTCTATGTGCGCGTCGGCGGCAGAGGTCCCGCGGTCGTGCTGCTGCACGGCTTTGCCGATACCGGAGACATGTGGGGCGCCGCGGCGGCGGCGCTCGCAAAGGACCATACCGTCATCGTGCCGGACCTGCGCGGCATGGGTCTGTCCGCTCACCCTGAAGCAGGCTACACCAAGAAGAACCAGGCCGTCGACATCGCCGGCGTGTTGGATGCCTTGAAGATCGAGAAGGCAGATCTGGTCACGCACGACATCGGCAACATGGTCGGCTATGCGCTTGCTGCGCAATATCCCAAGCGCATCACCAAATGGGTCATCATCGATGCGCCGCTGCCCGGAATCGGTGACTGGGAAAAGATCAAGCAAAGCCCGCTGCTTTGGCACTTCAACTTTCGTGGCCCGGATATGGAGCGGCTGGTCGCGGGACGCGAGCGCATCTATCTCGACCGCTTCTACAACGAACTGTCGGCCGACCCGAAGAAGATCGATGTGGCCACGCGCAAGCACTATGCCAAGCTCTATGCACGCCCGCATGCGATGCATGACGCTTTCGAGCAGTTCAAGGCCTTTGACCAGGACGCGATCGACAACCAGGCGATGCTCGCCGCTGGCGGCAAGCTGACCATGCCGGTGCTGGCTGTTGGCGGTGAAAAATCCGCCGGCACCACGCAGGCCGATATCTTGCGGTTTGTTGCGACCGATGTCACGGGCGGCATCGTGCCCAACTCCGGTCATTGGATCATGGAGGAAAACCCCGACGCCACCGTCAAGCTGATCACTGGTTTTCTCGCCAGATAGGCACTGTCCCGCGGACATGTCGATGAAAGTACGAGGCACCCGCCTGACGGCGGGTGCCTCGTCTATCCAATTGGACGATTCTAGGCCTTGAAGAAGGCCAGCAGGTCGGCGTTGATGACATCCGCATGGGTCGTCGCCATGCCGTGCGGGAAACCCTTGTAGATCTTGAGCTCGCCCTTCTTGAGCAGCTTGATCGCAAGCAGCGCCGAATCCGCGATCGGCACGATCTGGTCGTCATCGCCGTGCATGACCAGCACCGGCACGTCGATTGCCTTCAGGTCCTCGGTGAAGTCGGTTTCCGAGAAAGCCTTGATGCAGTCGTAGTGCGCCTTGGTACCGCCCATCATGCCCTGGCGCCACCAATTGTCGATGATCCCTTGCGACACCACAGCGCCCGGGCGATTGAAGCCGTAGAACGGACCGGCCGGAACGTCGCGGAAGAATTGGGCGCGGTTGGCCGCCTGGGCGGAGCGGAAGCCATCGAACACCTCGATCGGCAGGCCGCCGGGATTGGCATCGGTCTTGAGCATGATAGGCGGCACCGCACCGATCAGCACGGCCTTGGCGACGCGGCCGCCGGAACCGTATTGGGCGACATAGCGCGCCACCTCGCCGCCGCCGGTCGAATGCCCGACATGGATGGCGTCCTTGAGGCCGAGATGCTCGACAAGTGCCGCCACATCTGCGGCATAGGTGTCCATCTCGTTGCCGGTGTCGGTCTGGGTCGAACGGCCGTGGCCGCGGCGGTCATGCGCGATGACGCGGTAGCCTTTCGACAGGAAGAACAGCATCTGGGCATCCCAGTCGTCGCTGCTCAACGGCCAGCCATGATGGAAGACGATCGGCTGACCGGTTCCCCAATCCTTGTAGTAGATTTGCGTTCCGTCCTTGGTGGTGATCGTGCCGCTGCCCGAGCCGGCCTTTGCATGCGAAGCTTCAGTCATCTCCATCTCCTATAATTTTCGCGATAAACAATATCGCGATAAAAATATGCCTAATCTGGTCGAGCTCGCTTGTCCACAAAAATATGTATCACGATAACATTTTTCGTGGTACACATTTATCGCTCAGCCGGCAAAAGGAACGCGTCGTGCCTCTCCCCTTGGACAATCAGCTCTGTTTCACGCTTTACGCCACCAGCATGACAATCAATCGTACCTACAAGCCTATGCTGGACGAAATGGGGATCACCTATCCGCAATATCTGGTGCTGAACGCGCTTGGCGAGGCGGATGGCATGTCGGTGGGCAGCATCGCGCACCGACTGGCCCTGGAATCGAGCACGATCACGCCCCTGGTGAAGCGGATGGAGCAGGCTGGTCTGGTCACCCGGCAGCGCAGCCAGACCGACGAACGCCAGGTGCAGGTCGACCTGACCCCTGCCGGACGCGCTCTGTTGGTCCGGTGCAATTGCCTCAACGAGACCCTGATCGAGCGCTCGGGCATGACGCTGGCCGAGCTCGACGCTCTGAACCGGCGGGTTCAGGCGCTGCGGGATGCGCTGAACAGTGACCTGGCCGGCGGCGGCTGAAGCTTGCGCACTATTCCTTAATGCAGGCCGAACTCGCGCAGCAGCTCCTCGCGGTAGCGCACGAAGCGGCTTTCGCTGCGCTCGCGCGGTCGTGGCAGGTCGACGTCGATCAGCCTTGCCGCGCCACCCTTCTCCTTGGGCAGGATCAGCACCCTGTCGGCGAGATAGATCGCCTCCTCCAGGTCATGGGTGACCACGACCATGGTGACGTTCTCCTCGCTCCAGATGCGCGCCAGTTCCTCCTGCATGGAGATCTTGGTCATGGCGTCGAGGGCCCCGAGCGGCTCGTCGAGCAGCAGGATCTCCGGCTGCACCGTCAGCGCCCTGGCGATGCCGACGCGCTGCGCCATGCCGCCCGAGAGCTGCCTCGGATAGGCATCGCTGAATTCGGCAAGGCCAACCAGCGCGATGTAGAAGCGCGCCCGCTTCTCGGCCTCCGCTTTGGGCACGCCGCGCACCTCGAGGCCGAAGGCGACATTGCCGAGTACGGTGAGCCAAGGCAGCAGGCGCGGCTCCTGGAAGATCACCGCCCGCTCCTCGCCGACGCCCTCGATCTCTCTCCCGTCGATGGCGACGGCGCCGCCATCGGCCCTCTCCAGCCCGGCGAGAATGCGCAGCAGCGTCGTCTTGCCCGATCCGCTGGCGCCGACGATCACCAGGCATTCGCCGGGGCGGATGTCGAGGTTGAGCGAGCGCAGCACGGCGAGCTGGCGCCCGCCGAGGCTGAAGGATTTCGACAGGTCGCGTATCGTGACCTCGCCGCTGCGTGGCGTCGCCATGGCTTGCGCCTCCATGCTCAGTTGGTCTTGGTCTCGCCGGGACGGTAGAGGATATCGGCGGCCTTGAGCTTGCCTTTCGGCAACCGGCCGTCGCGTTCGAGGACGCCTATCCAGAAGTCGACGTCGCGGTCGGTGACCGCCGCTTTTTCGCGCAGGCCGAAGCCGGTCCAGTAGCGCGCCAGCTCGCCATTCTCGCCGCGTTTGTCGAGGACGCCGGCGAGCAGCTTGCGCGCCTCGTCCGGGTTCTGCCGCGACCAGTCGGCGGCGCGTGCGGATTGCTCTACGAAGTTGCGGGCAGCGTCGGGATTGGCGGCGATGAAATCGCGCCGCAGCACGACGAAACCGCCGGCGATCTCGCCGAGCACGTCGGTGTCGTTGAAGACGCCGCGCACGCCGCCATTGCTGACCAGTTGGCCGGCGAAGGTCGCCTGCCAGTAGCCGAGACCCGCGACATCTACCTGGCGCGAGCGCAAGGTCTGCTCGAGCTGCGGCCCCGGCACCACGACCAGCTTGGCGGCATCCGGCGGCAGGCCGGCGCCCCGCAGCGCCTCGCGCACCGTATAGTCGAGATGGGCGCCGAGCGTATTGACCGAGATCGTCTTGCCCGCGATATCCGCGATCGATTTGATCGGGCTGTCCTCCAGCACATAGAAGACGCTCTTGACCTCCTTGTTGATGCCGTTGCTCGGATAGGCGGCGACGAAGTCGTTGCCGCCGGCAATCGAGTTGATCACGGCCGGCGTGGCGGCCGAACCCAGGTCGACGCTGCCGGAGGCGAGCGCGAACAGCGATTCCGGGCCGCCTGCGGCGTAGCCGACATTCTCGAGCTCGATGCCGAGACCTTTGAAATAGCCGAGCTCGGCGGCGAACTCGTGCGGGGAAATGCCGCCGCGGCTTGCGAGGTAGCGTATCTTGACGGAAGCGGCTTGCGAGCGGGCGATCGAAGGCAGGCCTGCGGCGATGATGCCGGCGGCAAGCGGGGCACGCAGGAGAAGCGAACGGCGCGTGATGGTCATGGTCCGGCCTTTCATGGTTTCAGGGATGACTGTGAAAGATTGGCGGCTTAGCCGATGGTGCTGCTCCAGCGACAGAGTCGCCGCTGTAGGCTGACCAACGCCTGGTTCGCGATCAGGCCGAGCGCTGCAAGGATGACGATCGCCGCGAACATCAGCGGAATTTGGAAGTTGTACTGCGCGTTCATCACCTGGAAGCCGATGCCCTTGTTGGCGCCGATCATTTCCGAGGCGATCAGCAGCAGCAGCGCGGTGGTGGCGCCGAGCCTCAAGCCGACGAAGATCGAAGGCACCGCGCCTGGCAGCACGACGCGGCGGAAAATAGTCAAGCGTCGGGCGCCGTAGACGCGCGCCATCTCAAGCAGCTTCGGGTCGACCTCCTTGACGCCGCTGATGGTGTTGAGGAGCAGCGGAAAAAGCGTCGCCCAGAAGATGACGAACACTTTGGAGGCCTCGCCCAATCCCAGGAGCAGGATGAAGACCGGATAGAGCGCCAGCGCCGAGGTCTGCCGGAACAGCTGCAGGATAGGATCGAGCGCGGTCTCCACGGCCCGCACCTGGCCCATGACAAGGCCGAGCGGGATGGCGACGAGGACGGCCGTCGCGAAGGCAAGGCCGGCGCGCTGCAGGCTGATGGCGATGTCGCCGAGCAGGCTGCCGCCGGCAAGCCCCTTCCAGAGCGCGGCGACGATCGCGTCGATCGGCGGCAGCACCGCCGCATTGATCCAGCCGCTGCTTGCCGCCACCTGCCAAAGCGCCAGGAAGCCCAGAAGCAGGCCATAGCGCGACAAAATCCGCGCCGAGGTCCGGCCGGCCAGCCGCAGGGCCTCGGCACCGAAGCTGTTGCCGCCGTCACGCCTGCCGATGCCGATTGGTCGTTCGATGTGCTGCAAAGTCATCGTCTTGCCTCTCGCTTCGAGGGATCATTCGGCTGCGAGCACGGTCGAACGCGCGGCCGTCCACGGATTCTCCGGCCGCCTTAGGCCGAGATTCTCGCGCAGTGTCCTGCCCTCATAGGCGGTGCGGAACAGGCCCCGCCGCTGCAGCTCAGGGATCACCAGGTCGACGAAATCGTCGAGCGCGCCTGGCAGCCATGGCGGCAGGATGTTGAAGCCGTCTGCGGCTTCGCTGGTGAACCATTCCTCCAGTCGATCGGCGATCTGAGTGGCGCTGCCGATGACAGTGTAATGGCCACGCGCGGTCGCCACCCACTGATAAAGCTGGCGGATCGTAAAATTGTGCTCGTCGGCGATCTGGCGGATCAGCGCCTGCCGGCTCTTCATGCCTTCAGTTTCTCTGCTCGGCGGCAGCGGCCCGTCGAGCGGATAATCCCGCAGATCGAGCGTCTGGCCGGCAAGCGCGTTGAGCAGCGCCACCCCATCCTCCGGCAGGATCAGGTCGTTCAGTTGCTGGTATTTGGCGCGGGCTTCCGCTTCGGTGCGGCCGACGAAAGGCGCCACGCCCGGCATGATCAGCACCTGTGCCGGATCGCGGCCGGCCGCCGCCACGCGCGCCTTGATGTCGCGATAGAATTCCTGCGCGGAGGCGAGGTTCTGGTGCGCGGTGAAGATCACTTCGGCCGAGGCCGCGGCGAGCCCGCGCCCATCCTCGGACTGACCGGCCTGCACCACCACGGGATGCCCTTGCACCGGACGCGGCACGTTGAGCGGCCCCTTGACGCTGAAATGCTCGCCCTTGTGGTCGATGTCGTGCAGCTTGTCCTTGTCGTAGAAGCGGCCGGTCTTCTTGTCGCGGATGAAAGCGTCGTCTTCCCAGCTGTCCCACAGCGCCTTGACCGTCTCGACATGCTCATGCGCCCGCGCATAGCGCTCCGCATGGTTGGGCTGGACGTCGCGATTGAAGTTGCGCGCCGTATCGTCGCCGGCAGAGGTCACGACGTTCCAGCCGGCGCGGCCGTTCGACAGAAGGTCGAGCGAGGCGAATTTGCGGGCGAGCGTGTAAGGCTCCTCATAGGTGGTCGAAGCGGTGGCGATGAAGCCGAGATGGGTGGTCAGCGGAGCCAGCGCCGCAAACAGCGTCACCGGCTCGAAACCGGCGATCTTGGCGTTGCCGCCCTCGCGGGCGCCGAGGCCGACCGTCAGGTTGTCGGCAAGAAAATAGGCATCGAACAGGCCGCGCTCGGCGGTCAGCGCGAGCTTTCTGTGGAACTCGAAATTGGTCGCGCCATCGGCCGGCGAGTCCGGATGGCGCCAGGCCGCGACATGTTGGCCGCCGCCGGGCAGGAAGGCGCCGAGCTTGATCTGTCTGAGCTTGCTGGGGCTGGTCATGGCTGATCCTTCGGTTCGAACGATTGCTTCGGAGTCAGGCGGCGAGGCCAACGCTGCGTGTGGCACCGACGACGTTGACGACCTCGGCGACGGCATGCCGGGCGCGGGCATGGATCGCTTCCGACACGAGCACGCCGTCGGCAAAATCCTTGTCGGAGGCGTAGATCGCGGTCGGCATGGTCAGCGCTTCGAAGAAGCCGAACAGCGGCCGCAGCTGATGTTCGACGATCAGCGAGTGACGCTCTCCGCCGCCGGTCGCCGCCAGGATGACCGGCTTTCCGCGCAGCGAAGACGGATCGAGAAGGTCGAACAAGTGTTTGAAAAGGCCTGTATAACTGCCCTTGAAGGTCGGCGACCCCGCCACCAGCACGTCCGCGCCGGTCAACTGTTCGACGATGGCCCGGGCCACCGGATCGAGATCGCCGATGCGTCGTGCCCGAGGAAGCGATGGACCAAGGTCCTCAATGTCGAAGACTGCAGGCGTCGCACCGATCCGACCGGCGACCTCGCCGGCGATATGACTGACGAACGCCTTGGTTTTCGACGGGCGAGTCAGGTTGCCGGATATCCCCACCACCAGCTTCTTCGTCATCTCGGCTCTCCTCGCGGCATTTATTCATTAAGACTACCGATTTTGTAGAATTAAATGAGCGAGAAGATTTCAAAACGAGCCTGGCAGAGGGATTGAGTTTGCGTTCTTTCGCCGTTGATTGGTTCAGCGGATGCGGGCTCAGGCTTCAATCCTGACCGGCGGCAGTTGCGGCGCCTCCAGTCCCTGGAAGGGATCGCGCCAGGCATCGATTGCCTCCAGCCGGCCATACCAGCGGCGAATAGACGGGTAGTCGTCGAGCGGCAATCTTGCGACATCGTTGAAAGCGAGGAACGTCGCCATGCGGAAGTCGGCATAGGAAACCGAATTGCCGACCAGCCACTCGCGCTGGGAAAGCTCGGCCTCAAGGAGAGCTGCGGCCGTGTGGAACTGCCTCAACCCCTCTTCGACCAAGGCCTCGTCGATCGGTCCCAGTCTCCAACGCTGCTTGGTGCCGCGCTCAAAATGCACCATGTCGCAGGCTCTGGTGAAGTTCTCCTTGCCCCAGCTCAGCCAGCGGATCATCTCGGGCTCGTCGTCTCCGGTGCGCCAGAAATCGGAACGCATGTCGCGCGAGAGCCGGCAGGCGATGGCGTCGGCCTCCCACAGGCTCCATCCCGGGCCGACCAATATGGGCAAGGTCAAATTGGGGTTCAGCGCGCGATATCGTTCGGCCTGCCCCGGCGCCGTCGGCGAGGCGAATTCGAAGGCGATCTCCGCCTCGAGATAGCGCGCCACCGCGACCGCGAGGCGAGGATTGGGGTTGCGGCTGAACAGAAGTTTCATATCGATCTCCAAAGGTCCTTGCCTGCCAAGGACGATTGAAACCCGCCCGATGCTACATTACGGATGCAGACAAGACTCCGCGCAATCCGCCAGATCTGATTTGCGTCAGGCGGAAGCGTTGACCATGTTCTGCCGACCAAGCCGGCTCCTGCCAAGGCTTGCCGCTCAACGGCTTGCGCCCCTCGCCGCCTTCCGCTATAGAGCCGCCACCCGCGTAGACACCCTTGGAGGCAACGCGGAGGAAGGCCGGCCAGGCCTGCATGATCCCCGGAAGCGTTTGGACAGCCAAAAGCGTTTGGATCGACCATGCAAGGCCGCGACGGCTTTCGACGTTTACGGATGGGCTGGCCCGCCGCGAACGCTCCACAACACGCGAAAGGAAATGCCATGAGCCACGATACTTACGAGCTCAAGGCCGAAGCGCGCGAACAGGTCGGTAAGGGGTCCGCCCGTACGGTTCGACGCAACGGCAAAGTGCCTGCAGTTATTTACGGCGACAAGCAGCCCCCCCTGGCGATTGCGCTCAACTACAAGGACATCTTCTACAAGATCCACGGCGGCGGGTTCCTGACCACGATCGCCACGATCGATGTCGACGGCAAGAAGATCCAGGTCCTGCCGAAGGACTTCCAGCTCGATCCGGTCAAGGACTTCCCGGTCCATGTCGACTTCCTGCGCATCGGCAAGGACACCGAGGTCAATGTCGACGTGCCCGTCCACTTCATCAACGAAGAGAAGTCGCCCGGCATCAAGCGCGGCGGCGTGCTCAACATCGTGCGTCACGAAGTCGAGTTCCACTGCCCGGCCAATGCGATCCCGGATTTCATCATCGTCGATCTCACCGGCACCGAAATCGGCGACTCGATCCACATTTCGGCGGTTACCCTGCCGGCCGGCGTCAAGCCGGTGATCTCCGATCGCGACTTCACCATCGCGACCATTGCCGGTTCCGCGGCGATGAAGCCGGAGACGGAAGAGACGGCCGAGGCGGAAGCGCCGGAAGCGGCGGCCCCTGCCGCCGAAGAGAAGTAATCTCTTCCGCGTCTGGAGGCGACGATGCTTGTCTTTGCAGGCCTCGGCAATCCGGGCGCGAAATATCAAAACAACCGGCACAATGTCGGCTTCATGGCGGCGGACGCGATTGCCCGCCGCCATTCCTTTTCGCCTTGGTCGAAGAAGTTCCAGGGACTGATCTCCGAAGGCACGCTCGGCGGTGAGAGGATCCTGCTGATCAAGCCGCAGACCTTTATGAACCTGTCCGGACAGTCGGTCGGCGAGGCGCTGCGCTTCTACAAGCTCGAACCATCCGCCCTCACCGTCTTCTACGACGAGATCGACCTTGCCGCCGGCAAGGTCAGGGTCAAGGTCGGCGGCGGCTCGGGCGGCCACAACGGCATCCGCTCGCTCGACCAGCATGTCGGCAATGCCTATCGCCGCGTGCGCATCGGTGTCGGCCATCCCGGCGTCAAGGAGATGGTGCACGGCCATGTGCTCGGCGATTTCGCCAAGGCCGACCATGAATGGCTCGACGTGTTGCTCGACGCGATCGCCGATGACGCAGGCTTGCTGGCCAAGGGCGACGACAGTTCCTTCATGAACCGCATCACGCTCACTCTGCGCGACAAGCTCGTGCCGACCGGCGACGACGACCGGCCGCCGCCCAAGGCCCCGAAACAACAGAGCCATATCCGCCAGGCCCGCCCGCAGCAGCCGCCGGCGAAGGTTCCCGAAAGCGGACCGATGGCCGCGATGCTGAAGAAGCTGTTCGGCAAGGACTAAGGCCAAAGTGCGCAGCGGTTTTGGGCGAACTGCATCAAAACAAGGATTTAAAGCGCAGCGTCCGACTCCGTTTCAACGCGACGCGCTCTGGCCTCCGTCACGATCAGGGGCATGGGGCTTGACGTTCGTCGTTGCTTTCGCCCATAGCCCTCACCAAATCTCGAATTCCCGATAGGACCGTAAGAACATGGGTTTCAAATGTGGCATCGTTGGCTTGCCCAACGTCGGCAAGTCGACGCTGTTCAACGCGTTGACCAGGACGGCCGCCGCGCAGGCCGCCAACTATCCTTTCTGCACCATCGAGCCGAACACCGGCGAGGTGGCGGTGCCGGACCCGCGCATGCAGAAGATCGCCGCGATCGGCAAGTCGAAGGAGATCATCCCGACCCGCATCTCCTTCGTCGACATCGCCGGCCTGGTGCGCGGCGCCTCCAAGGGCGAAGGGCTGGGCAACCAGTTCCTCGCCAACATCCGCGAAGTCGACGCCATCGTGCACGTGCTGCGCTGCTTCGAGGATGACGACATCACCCATGTCGAAGGCCGCATTGATCCGGTTGCCGACGCCGAGACCGTCGAGACCGAGCTGATGCTCGCCGACCTGGAAAGCCTCGAGCGCCGCATCGTCCAGGTCCGCAAGCGCGCCGCCGGCAAGGACAAGGAAGCAATGGCCGTGCTGCCGATGATGGAGGCGGCGCTCGAGCTGCTGCAGGCCGGCAAGCCCACGCGCTTCCTGCTCAACGGCATCGGCGCCGATGATCTGCGCATCCTGCAGGGACTGAACCTGCTCACCTCGCATCCCGTCCTCTATGTCTGCAACGTCGCCGAGGCTGATGCCGCGACCGGCAACGAGCACACCAGGGCGGTGGAGAAAATGGCCGCCGCGCAGGGCGCCGGCACGGTGGTGATCTCGGCGGCGATCGAGGCGGAAGTCGCTCAGCTTTCCGACGAGGAGGAAATGGAATTCCTTGCCTCGATCGGCCTCGACGAGCCGGGCCTCAACAAGGTAATCCGCGCTGGCTACGAGCTCCTGCATCTGATCACCTATTTCACCGTCGGGCCGAAGGAGACGCGCGCCTGGACGATCCACAAAGGCGATAAGGCGCCGCAAGCGGCCGGCGTCATCCACACCGATTTCGAACGTGGCTTCATCCGCGCCCAGACGATTTCCTACAACGACTTCGTCACGCTGGGCGGCGAAGCGGCGGCCAAGGAGGCCGGCAAGGCGCGCGACGAAGGCAAGGAATATGTCGTCCAGGACGGCGACATCATGCTGTTCAAGTTCAACACGTGATATCGCCGTTGCTGGCGTCGGCCATGCCCTCCGGCCTGCGGAGGCACCTGTCTTGACCTTGTGATGCAGCGGGGCTAAGCGGCCCGTGCCGACGGCCGTGAAGCCCCTGCATCCTGACGGCGCTTCGAACGAAATCTCTTTGGTCCAGCAAGGGAGACCCGGCGATGATCAAGGCCTTCGTCGTGGACAATGATCGCCTGCGCGTCACCGACGATCTCGCCACGGATGGTGACAGGGTCGTCTGGGCCGATCTCTTCAATCCGACCAAGGACGAAGAGGCCACCATCGAAAGCTGGCTGGGCATTGCCATCCCTACCCGCGAGGAGATGGAGGAGATCGAGATCTCGAGCCGCCTCTATGTCGAGGACGGCGGCTACTTCATGACCGCCGTGCTGCCGGCGCAGACCGAGGTCGACGAGCCGCTGATGTCGCCGGTGACCTTCGCGCTCGCCGGCAACCGGCTGATCACCATCCGCTATCACGAGCCCAAGGCCTTCAAGACCTTCCCGCTGCGCGCCGAAAAGGTGGCGACCGGCTGCACCAGCGGCGACACCATCCTGATCGGCCTGCTGGAAGCGATCGTCGACCGTCTCGCCGACATCCTCGAGCGCGCCGGCCGCGATGTCGAGGCGATCTCGCGCGACATTTTCGAGGCGCGCTCGACCAAGGCCTCGAAACGCAACCGCGATTTCCAGGAGCTGTTGAAAGGCATCGGCCGCAAGGAGGACCTTGCTTCCTCCGTCCGCGACAGCCTGATCTCGCTGCAGCGTCTGGCCGGCTTTCTCGCCCATGTCGCGGCCCAGACCAAGATGAGCAAGGACGTGCGGGCCCGCATCAAGACTCTGTCGCGCGACGTGCTGTCGCTTGCCGACCACGCCACCTTCCTGTCGCAGAAGATCTCCTTCCTGCTCGATGCCACGCTCGGCATGATCTCGATCGAGCAGAACGCCATCATCAAGATCTTCTCGGTCGCCGCCGTCATCTTCCTGCCGCCGACGCTGGTCGCCTCGATCTACGGCATGAATTTCGACATCATCCCCGAGCTCAAATGGGAGTTCGGCTACCCCTTCGCCATCGGCCTGATGGTGGTCTCCGCGATCCTGCCCTTCTGGTATTTCCGCCGGCGCGGCTGGCTCTGACACGTCCGGCCGGAACAACTGGCTCACCAGAAAGGACTTGACCAAATTGGCTCGGGCCTTCATCCGGGATGCCCGACCTTGGGGATCACGCGTTCGTCAACCGGATTGCCGACATGACCGGAAAGACATCATGACCGGAAAGACCTGGGCCTATGAGGATTTCGTCGAGGGCGCCTCGCTCGACCTTGGCAGCAAGCATGTGAGCGCGGCCGAGATCGTCGAATTCGCCAGCGAATTCGATGCCCAGCCGATGCATCTCGACGAGGAGGCCGGCAAGGCCAGCATCCTGGGCGGCCTTTCGGCTTCGGGCTGGCACACCTGCGCTATGTTCATGCGCATGCTATGCGACGCCTTCCTGCTCGATTCGACCTCGCAAGGCTCGCCGGGCATCGAGCATGTGAAATGGAAGAAGCCGGTTCTGGCCGGCGACCGGCTTACCGGCAAGGTCACCGTGCTGTCCAAGCGCCAGTCCAAATCGAGGCCTCAGCTCGGGCTCGTCAGCATGCGCAGCGAGCTCTTCAATCAGCGCGGCGAATGCGTCTTCGAGCTCGAGAACACCGGCATGTTCCTGACCCGCGAGGCCGTCGCGTGACCCTGGACGAGTATTTCCTCATCGGCGAGACCGTCACCCTCGGCTCGCATAAGTTCGGCGCGGAAGAGATCAAGGCGTTTGCCCGCAAATACGATCCGCAGGTCTTCCATGTCGACGAGGAGGCGGCGAAGAAGAGCGTGCTTGGCGGTCTCTGCGCCTCCGGCTGGCACACCGCCGCCACCTGGATGAAATACAATCTCGAAAAGCGCATGGAGACCGAGGGCGTGCGCTGGACCGGCCCCGGTCCGCAGCCCGAATTCGGCCCCTCGCCCGGCTTCCGCAATCTCAAATGGCTGAAACCGGTCTATGCCGGCGAGACAGTGACCTTCACCCGCACGGCTCTTGCCCACCGTCCCCTTGCCGGGCGCCCCGGCTGGAGCCTGCTCACGCTGCGCTCGGAAGGCTTCGATTCGACCGGCGACAAGGTCATCGAGTTCGACAGCGCCGTGCTGGTGAAGGTGGAGTAGTGCCTCTTCCTTCTCCCCTTGTGGGAGAAGGTGTCGCCGAAGGCGACGGATGAGGGGTGTTCCAGGGAATGCTAACGTCTCATTCCTTCCAACACCCCTCATCCGTCTCGGCGCTGCGCGCCGATCCACCTTCTCCCACAAGGGGAGAAGGAAGACCGCTCAATGCCCCTCGAAGCCGATCAGCGTCCTGACCGGCACGCCGAGCGCTTCCAGCTTCCGGCGTCCGCCGAGATCCGGCAGGTCGATGACGAAGCAGGCGGCGACGATGTCGGCGCCGATCTGCCTGAGCAGCTTCACCGCCGCTTCCGCCGTGCCTCCGGTGGCTATCAGATCGTCAACCACGATCACCTTCTCGCCCTGCGAGACACCGTCCTTGTGCATCTCCATCTCGTCCAGCCCGTATTCCAGGCTGTAGGCGACGCGCACCGTTTCGTAGGGCAGCTTGCCCTTCTTGCGGATCGGCACGAACCCTGCCGAAAGCTGATGCGCTACGGCGCCGCCCAGGATGAAGCCGCGCGCCTCGATGCCGGCGATCTTGTCGATCTTCAGCCCCGCGTAGGGATGCACCAGCTCATCGATGGCGCGGCGAAAGGCGCGCGCGTCACTCAGCAGCGTGGTGATGTCGCGAAACAGGATCCCGGGTTTGGGGTAATCCGGAATGGTGCGGATGGCCGCAAGCAGCGTGTCTTCGAGGGAGGATTTCATGGGCGGTTGATCCGTTGCCGCACAGTTTTGCCGGCAAGTGGCCGAAAAGAAAAGGGCGCCTTTCGGCGCCCGCGCTTTTTTCTGGAAGGCAGACGCTTCAGTGCGCCACGTCGGCCCACACCTTGCGCTTGGTCATGTAGACCAGGGCGCCGAACAGAAGCAGGAACACCAGCACGCGGAAGCCGGTCTTCTTGCGCTCCTCGAGGTGAGGCTCGGCGGCCCACATCAGGAAGGCCGACACGTCGCGGGCATACTGGTCGACCGTCTGCGGCGAGCCGTCGTCATAGGTCACCTGGCCGTCCGAGAGCGGCTTCGGCATCTTCAGCGACACGCCGGACAGGAAGTACGGATTGTAGTGCGTGCCTTCCGGGATCACCATGCCGGCCGGCGGCGTCTGGTCGTAGCCGGTCAGGAGCGAATGGATGTAGTCCGGGCCGCCCTGCGCATACTGCGTGAAGATGTCGAAGATGAAGCGCGGGAAGCCGCGCTCGACGCCGCGCGCCTTGGCGAGCAGCGACATGTCGGGCGGCGCGGCGCCGCCATTGGCGGCAGCAGCGGCCTGCTCGTTCGGGAACGGTGCCGGGAAATGGTCCGACGGCTTGCCCGGGCGGTCGAACATGTCGCCGGCATCGTTCGGGCCGTCATGGATGGTGTATTCGGCGGCAAGCGTCTTGATCTGCGCATCCGAGTAGCCGAGGCCTTCCAGCGTGCGGAACGCCACCAGATTCATCGAGTGGCAGGCCGAGCAGACTTCCTTGTAGACCTTGAGGCCGCGCTGCAGCTGGGCCTTGTCGTAGGTGCCGAACGGGCCGGCGAAGCTCCAGCTCATTTCCTTCGGCTCGTTGATCGGGAAATGCGTCGGCGCGGCTTCGGCGTGACCCTCCTGGGCCATGGCGGCTCCAACGCCTGCCGCCAGAAAGCCGAGCACCGCCAGCGAGGTGAGAATCTTCTTCATGCCAAATCCCCTTGGATTCTCTTTATCGCTCAGCCCTTGGTTTCCGGCGCCATAACCGCGCCCGCCGGATGTCCGCCAGCTCCCTTGTTCTTCTTTTCCAGCACCGCCTCGGTGATCGAGTTCGGCAGGCGGCGCGGCGTCTCGATCAGGCCGAGCACCGGCATGATGACCAGGAAGAAGGCGAAGTAGAACAGCGTCGCCATCTGCGCCATGAACACGTAGCTGCCTTCCGCCGGCTGCGAGCCCAGCCATCCAAGCAGGATGGCGTCGGCCACGAACAGCCAGAAGAACAGCTTGTACCAGGGCCGGTAGACCGCCGAGCGCACCTTGGAGGTGTCGAGCCACGGCACCAGGAACAGCATGGCGATGGCGCCGAACATGCACAGCACGCCGCCGAGCTTGGAATTGATCGGCCCGATGTTGAAGGTGATGGCGCGCAGGATCGCGTAGAACGGCAGGAAGTACCATTCCGGAACGATGTGGGCCGGCGTCTTCAGCGGGTTGGCGACCGTGTAGTTGTCCGGGTGGCCGAGATAGTTCGGCAGGTAGAAGACGAAGTAGGCGAAGAGGAACAGGAACACGATCATGCCGAACGCGTCCTTGATGGTGGCGTAAGGCGTGAAGGCGACCGTGTCGGTCTTCGACTTCACCTCGATGCCGGTCGGGTTCGACTGGCCGACGACATGCAGCGCCCAGATGTGCAGCACGACGACGCCGGCGATCATGAACGGCAAGAGGTAATGCAGCGCGAAGAAGCGGTTCAGCGTCGGGTTGTCGACGGCGAAACCGCCAAGCAGCAGTTCCTGGATCCAGTTGCCGACCAGCGGAATGGCGCTGAAGAAGCCGGTAATGACGGTGGCGCCCCAGAAGCTCATCTGTCCCCAAGGCAGCACATAGCCCATGAAGCCGGTGGCCATCATCAGCAGATAGATGATGCAGCCGAGGATCCACAGCAGCTCGCGCGGTGCCTTGTAGGAGCCGTAGAACAGCCCGCGGAAGATGTGGATATAGACGGCGACGAAGAAGAACGAGGCGCCGTTGGAATGGAGATAGCGCAAGAGCCATCCTGAGTTCACGTCACGCATGATCTTCTCGACCGAATCGAAGGCGAGATTGGTATCGGACGTGTAGTGCATGGCCAGCACGATGCCGGTCAGGATCTGCGCGGCCAGCATGATCGACAGAATGCCGCCGAACGTCCACATGTAGTTGAGGTTGCGCGGCACCGGGTAGGCGACGAAGCTGTCATAGATCAGCCGCGGCAGCGGCATGCGGGCGTCGAACCAGCGTTCGATGCCGGTCTTCGGCGTGTAGGTGGAGTGTCCCTCGCTCATCGAAATATCCCCTGCCTCAGCCGATGCGGATCTTGGTGTCGGAAATGAACTGGTAGACCGGGATCGCCATGTTCTCGGGTGCCGGGCCTTTGCGGATGCGGCCGGCGGTGTCGTACTGCGAACCGTGGCACGGGCAGAACCAGCCGCCGAAATCGCCTTCCTGGCCGAGCGGGATGCAGCCGAGATGGGTGCAGACCTGCACCATCACCATCCAGGCTTCCTTGCCGGGCGTGGCGCGGTTGGCGTCGGTCGCCGGCGCGTCTGAGGGCAGGTTGGCGTTGCGTGCGATCGGGTCCTTGAGGTCGTTGAGGCTGACCGCCTCACCGTCCTTCATTTCCTTCTCGGTGCGGTTGCGTACCACGACCGGCTTGCCGCGCCACTTGACGACCAGCGAACTGCCGGGCTGCAGCGAGGAGACGTCGACCTCGACCGAGGCCAGTGCCAGCGTCGAGGCGTCCGGGCGCATCTGGTCGATGAACGGCCAGGCGACGGCCCCTGCGCCGACCACACCGGCCATGCCTGTGGCGATATAGAGAAAATCGCGACGGTTGGGATCGTGGATTTCGGTTGCGCTCACGGGTGCCTGATCCTTTCGCCTCTTTCCGTGCCGGCGGCCGAGCCTTGTCCCCGCTCAATCGCGCCGGCCCGACAGCGCATGGCGAACAGGCTAGCGAATTCCTCCGGCATTTGGAGTTCGGTTTATGCGTGAAGCCTGTTTTTGTCCAGACGGGTGGAGGCACAAGGGCAGATTGTCGCGGGTATGCGGCGCGGCCCGGCCGGACGCTTCGCCGGCGGACCGCCGGACGCGGCAAAACAGCGGAAAATCGCGGCCGAAACCGAGCCAAGCTTCGCCTCGACATCGGCCGCTGGCACCGTCTATTCTCCAGCCATGGCGCATGTCATCGACCGCGACAAATGGGCGGACTCCCCGGACCGCTGGCAAGGCGAGCTGCAATGCGGCGCCTTCGGCTCCAGAAGCTGCCTGATCTTCAACTACGTGCCGGATATCGGCGGCGGCCCGCGCCTGCACAAGCATCCCTATGCGGAGATCTTCATCATCCGCTCCGGCACCGGCCTGTTCACGGTCGGCGATCGGCAGATCGAGGCCTCGGCCGGCCAGATTCTCATCGTGCCGCCCGACACGCCGCACAAATTCACCAATCTCGGTCCCGGTCCGCTCGAGACCACGGACATCCACGAGAACGGCAGCTTCATCACCGAATGGCTGGAGTGATCCGGCCGCTCGATAGGGCCAGACCTGTCCCTGGATCGATTGCCGCCTAGCTGGCCCCGAGCCTGACCAGCACCGCCCTCGGGATGTCGTATTCGCGGATCACGGCGTCATGCTTGCGCAGCCCGCAGAGCTCGCGCTGGATGAAATAGCCATGGACGGCTTCCGCTGCCTCTTTGAGCAGCCGGTTGCGATCCCCGCCCTCGCCGCTCGCGCGCAGCTTTGCCAGCGTCTCCTCGACGCGCTGGCCGGCGCGGCCGAGGGCGGCCGCCTTTTCGGCGAGGATTTCGTGGCCGAGCAGGTCGAGCGCGTTGTCCTGCGCGCCGCTTCGTCCGAAATTGGTGGGCATTCTGACCGACATGGCTGCGTTCTACTCCGCTGGCCGCGTCTCTTCCAGCACGCTTTCCTCATTGAACAGGAAGCCGCCGGACTGCCGCTTCCAGAGCCGCGCATAAAGACCGTCGAGCGCCACCAGCTCGTCATGCGTGCCCTCTTCGACGATGCGGCCGCCGTCGAGCACGACCAGCCGGTCGAGCGCGGCGATGGTGGAGAGCCGGTGGGCGATGGCGATGACGGTCTTGTCCTCCATCAGCCTTACCAGGTTTTCCTGGATCGCCGCCTCGATGTCGGAATCGAGCGCCGAGGTCGCCTCGTCGAGGATGAGGATTGGCGCATCCTTGAGGAAGAGGCGGGCGATCGCCACGCGCTGGCGCTGGCCGCCGGAGAGCTTGACGCCGCGCTCGCCGACATAGGCCTCGTAACCGGCCCGCTGGCGATTGTCGCGCAAGCCCATGATGAAGTCGTGCGCTTCGGCCTTGCGCGCCGCGGCGATCACCTCGGCATCCGTCGCGTCCGGCATGCCGAGCTTGATGTTGTCGCGCAGCGAGCGATGGAACAGCGCCGTATCCTGGCTGACCACGCCGATATTGGCGCGCAGCGAATTCTGCGTCACCCCGGCGATATCCTGGCCGTCGATCGATATCTTGCCGCCCTCGAGGTCGTAGAGGCGCAGGATGAGATTGGCTAAAGTCGTCTTGCCGGCTCCCGACGGACCGACCAGCCCGACCTTCTCGCCCGGCCGCACGACGAGATCGATGCCATCCAGGACCCCTGCCCCCTTGCCGTAGTGGAAGGCGACGTTCTTGAGATCGATGCGGCCTCCCGCAACCACCAGCTCCTTGGCGCCGGGGGCGTCGGTCAGGCCGAGCGGCTGCGAGATCAGCGCCTTGGAATTCTCCAGCACGCCGAGATTCCTGAGGATGCTGTTGAGCTGCATCATCACCCGACCGAGCAGCATGTTGAGCCGCAGGACGAGAGAAAGCGTGAAAGCGACGGCGCCGACAGTGATCGAGCCTTCCACCCAGAGATAGACGGCAAGGACCGCAATCGACGTGATCATGATGCCCGAAAGCGTCGTCAGCGCCATGCGCACGCCGGTCAGCCGGCGCGTGAACGGCCGCAGCGCGTCGAGATAGATGCCGAAGCCGCTGCGGATATAGCGGTCGTCGCCGTCGGCGGCGAACAGCTTCAGCGTCTGCACGTTGGAATAGGAATCGACGATTCGGCCGGTGATCATCGAGCCGGCCTCGGCGGTCGCCTCGGCATGTTTGCGGATCGCCGGCAAGTAGAGCCTGGCCAGCCAGGCGAAGGCGGCGATCCATGTCACCACCAGCACCGCCAGCCGGAGGTCGAGACTAGCTACCAACGCCAGCGTCGTCACCGTGTAGACGATCATGAACCAGACGACTTCGATGAAGCTCTCCATCAGGTCGCCGGTTGCCTGCCCCGCCTGCCAGACCTTGGTGGCGATGCGCCCGGCGAAATCGTTCTGGAAGAAGGCGTAGGACTGGCGCGAGACATGCCTGTGCGCCTGCCAGCGCACCAGGCTGTAGAAGCCCGGCGTGATCGTCTGCTCGTCGACGAGCGCCGAAAGGCCGACCACCAGCGTGCGTATGATCAGCACCACCGCGCCCATGAACAGAAGCTCTGGCCCGGCGGCGGCCCAAAGCGCGTGCCAGCTGCGTTCGCCGGGAAGCTGGTCGAGGATATCGACCAGTCGCCCGACGAAGTAGAACAGTCCAGCCTCGACCAGCGGCGCGATGCCGCCGATGATCAGCATGGCGAAGAAGGCGAGCTTCGCCTGTCCGACATAGTGCCAAAGAAAGCCGCGGACGCTGGCAGGTGGCCGAAGATTCGCGGGCTCGCGGAACGGGTAGACCCAGCTTTCGAACCAGCGATAGACGGCCTTCATCATTCCGCGGCTTCACCCTTGGCAGTAAGGTCACTGGCGACCGTATCGTTGGCGGCCTCGGCAGGCGCGTCGTCGAGCAGGAAGCCGCCCGACTGGCGCTGCCAGAGCTGGGCGTAAAGCCCGCCCTTGGCGACGAGCTCCTCGTGGGACCCTTCCTCGATGACGCGGCCCTTGTCCATGACGACGAGCCTGTCCATCGCAGCGATGGTCGAAAGCCGATGTGCGATGGCAATCACGGTCTTGCCCTGCATCAACTTGTAGAGGTTCTCCTGGATCGCCGCCTCTGCTTCCGAATCGAGCGCCGACGTCGCCTCATCGAGGATGAGGATCGGCGCGTCCTTCAGCATAACGCGGGCAATGGCGATGCGCTGCCGCTGGCCGCCGGACAATTTGACGCCCCGGTCGCCGACATGGGCGTCGAAACCCTTGCGGCCGTTGTGGTCCGAAAGCCCTTCGATAAAATCGAGCGCCTCCGCCCGCCGCGCCGCCTCGAGCAGCATTTCGTCCGTCGCGTCGGGTCGGCCGTAGAGGATGTTCTCCCGCACCGACCGGTGCAGCAGCGAGGTGTCCTGCGTCACCATGCCGATCTGCGCGCGCAGCGAATCCTGCTTCACCCCGGCGATCTCCTGGCCGTCGATAAGGATCCGGCCGCCTTCCAGGTCGTAGAAGCGCAGCAAGAGGTTGACCAGCGTCGACTTGCCGGCGCCGGAGCGGCCGACTATGCCGACCTTCTCGCCGGGCTGCACGGCGAGCGACAGGTTCTCGATGACGCCCTTCTGCTTGCCGTAATGGAAGCGGATGTCCTCGAAGCGGATCTCGCCCTGGCTGACGGCGATGTCCTTGGCGCCCGGCCTGTCCTCGACCAGTCGCGGCAGCGAGATCGACTGGATGCCGTCCTGCACCGTGCCGATGTTCTCGAACAGGCCCGACATCTCCCACATGATCCACTGCGACATGCCCCACATCCTGAGCACCAGGCCTATCACCACGGCGACGGCGCCGATCGTCACCGCATCGGCGAGCCACAGCCACAGCGAGATCGCCGTGACGGTGAACAAAAGCAGCGAATTCAGGATGTAGAGCAGGCCGTAGAGCACCGTCACCAGGCGCATCGAGCGGTAGACGGTATCGAGGAAGCCCGCCATGCCTTCCCGAGCGAAGGCCGCCTCGCGGCGCGCGTGGGAGAACAGCTTCACCGTCTGGATGTTGGCATAGCTATCGACGACGCGGCCGGTCATGGTCGAACGTGCATTGGCCTGTTCCTCACCGACCTTGCCGAGCCGCGGAATAAAATACCGCAGCAGCGCGATATAGCCGATCAGCCATACACCCAAGGGTGCGGCCAGCCGCATGTCGGCCGAGCCGACGATGAACAGCATGCCAAGGAAGTAGACGATGACGTAGTTGAGGACGTCTATAACCTTCATGACGCAGTCGCGCACGGCGAGCGCGGTCTGCATCAGCTTGGTGGCGATGCGGCCGGCGAACTCATCCTGGTAGAAAGCCATCGACTGTTTCAGCAGGTAGCGATGCACCTGCCAGCGGATGCGCATCGGGTAGTTGCCCATCATCGTCTGCTGATTGAACAACGAACGCACCCAGACCGTGCCGGGCAGCGCAAACAGCACGATGAAAGCCATGCCGGCCAGCTTCCAGCTCTCGGTCTGCAGGAAGGTTTCCCGGTTCTGCGCCGACAGCCAGTCGACGATGCGGCCCATGAAACCGAACATCCACACTTCGGTGATGGCGATCGCCGCCACCAGCACTGCATCCACGGCGATGTAGGGCCAGACGCCGCGCGTGTAGTGCACGCAAAAGGCAACCAGCGTCTTCGGCGGCTCGACCGGCTCTGCGGCGGGAAACGGATCGAGCCTCTTTTCAAACCAGCGGAACATTCCAGGCACTCGACTGTCCATGCGCTCACGCGGCACGGGATTGATGGGGTAGGTTCATCGGCCGCGCGGCGCCGCGGGCCGGCGATACGGACTCATCCGTATCGCCGGCCCTGCTTCGCGCAATATAGGGTGTCGCGGGCTTTTCGCCGACAGGCTCGCCAGAGGATCCTGACGGTCCCGAATTTCCCGACGAAAAGCTGTCGCCGGGCCGCGTTTTGCCGGCTGGCCGGAACATCCTCGCGATGCGGCGCACCAGCGAAGGCAGGCCGGGATCGGGCACGGCGCGCGAGAAATCGACATCCGGCAGCATGCCGCGATGCGGCCGCCGGCGCGTCTCGGCATGCACCGCCGACGAATAGGTCTCGCCGATCAGCAGCGCCCAGGTCGCCATCTTGCGCTCGTGCAGGCTTCTCGAGCCGGGTATTCTGAATGGATCGAACATCGGGCCGTCCTCCATGTGCAAATGCGTTAAAAAGGGTGATACGAACTCGACCTCCGGCATTCGGCCGGAGGCGCGAAATGTGTCGATCGGGACGTGGCAGCAAGCGTCGGTCCGGACACGACGGCTAGCGTCGGTCTCGACACGGTCTGGCGGGGCGCGGCGCCCCTTTGGCAGTTTGAAAAACATCGCAAGATTCCTTCGAAAGCCGAAAACTGGTTCGGCGGGAATCGGCGCGATGAGGTCTTAAAGTGTCAGAAGAATCGTCGTACCGAAACCGCCGCTGGGCATACTGGAGCCCCGAAGAGGAGCTGCCCGCAAAGGAGCTGGAAGTGCATGGTCATCATGTGGTCCCCCTCCTTCGGTTCGGGTTGACGATGGGCGGCTTATACTCGACTTCGCAGAAAATGGCCACCCGCCAGTCCAGAAATCGCCAAAAGCTGGAGCGGCCTGTGGCCGATATGCCACTTATTAGAAGGATGCGGAAATGAACGACCGTCTCCGCATCGCGCTCTACCAGCCGGATATCGCCGGCAACACCGGCACAATCCTGCGCTTCGCCGCCTGCCTTGATCTCGGCGTCGACATCATCGAGCCGGCCGGTTTCCCGCTCTCCGACCGGGCGCTGAAACGGGCCGGCATGGACTATCTCGAAATGGCGGCGCTTGCCCGCCATGCCGACTGGCACGCCTTCGAGGAATGGCGCCAGACGAATGCGCGCCGCCTGGTGCTGCTCACCACCAAGGCCACGGCCGCCTATACGGAGTTTGCTTTTGCCGCCGGCGACATTCTTCTGTTCGGCCGCGAATCCGCCGGCGCGCCGGAAGAGGTTCACCAGGCGGCGGACGCGCGACTGACCATTCCGATGCGGCAAGGCGCGCGCAGCATCAACGTCGCCTTGTCCGTCGCGATGGTCGCTGGCGAAGCACTTCGCCAGATCGGCTAAAGCAATTCCAGGAAAAGTGCGAAGCGGTTTTCCGTTCGGAATTGCGTCAAAACAAAAAGCTGGAGCGATTCTGCGTTTCCTTGAAACGATGAACCGCTCCTGCATCGTCAGCCCTTCCTCGCCGGCGCGGATCGCCTCCGCTCCTGCCGTCATTCTCACCCAGGCGCACATCGCCTTCTCCTGCATTTGCCCGATCAACGCTTCTTCGCTACAAGCTCAACCTAACTTGAGGTCAAGCGGAAAGTGCGAGATGGCTCCGGTACGGGAATTGACGGTCGGCCAGGTGGCAATGCGCAGCGGCGTGGCGGTGTCGGCGCTCCACTTCTACGAGGCGCGCGGACTGATCCGCAGCCATCGCACGGCGGGCAACCAACGGCGCTATAGCCGCGACGTGCTGAGACGGGTGGCGATCATCCGCGTCGCCCAGGAGGTCGGCATCTCGCTCGCCGAGATCGCCGCGGCTTTCCGGTCGCTGCCCGAGGGCCGAACGCCGACTCGCGAGGATTGGAATCTGCTTTCAACGGCTTGGCGAGACGGGCTCGATCACAAGATCAGCCAGTTGAAGAAGCTGCGCGACGGACTCACCGACTGTATCGGCTGCGGCTGCATGTCGATCGACAAGTGTCCGCTCCGAAACAAGGAAGACCGGCTGGCCAGGGAGGGCACTGGAGCCAGACGGCTGCTGGTGCCCTGACAATTTGCTCAATCCGCCGCCGGCAGCCGCCGCATGGTGAATTCTATGACGTCGCCTGGGCGTTCGAACCAGCTTTCGATCTCTGTCCAGTAGGCCTGCTTGGGGAAGCGTTCGAACCATTCCTTCGCCTTGAGGCGCGCGGCGGGGCGCGGCAGCACGAAGGTCTCGCGCAGGAATCCGTCGCGCGGCGCTCCTTCACGCTCGGCCCGCGAGCGCTCCAGCCTCTTCCTCAAGCCATCCAGCGGCGGTCTTGCCGGGGTGCGCATGAAGGAACTCCCTTGCACCTTGGTCAGACGGGACTTGACCCTTCCCTTTAAGAGATTAGGGATCGCGCGCAGAAAAAACGAGTCATTTGTCGGGCAAGCAAGCCCGGACTGGAGACGGAATTGGAACGACCCGACATTGCGGTGGGCCTGCCGGACGACATCGAACAGAAGAAGATGAAGGCCCGCCTCTGGTTCGAGGCGCTGCGCGAGCGCATCTGCGCCACATTCGAGCAGATCGAACAGGAACTCACCGGACCGCAATCATCCTGGTCGCCCGGGCATTTCGAGAAGACTGCCTGGGAGCGCGACGAGGGCAAAGGCGGCGGCGGCACGATGTCGATGATGCGCGGCCGCGTCTTCGAGAAGGTCGGCGTGCACACATCGACCGTCTACGGCGAATTCTCTCCCGAATTCCGCAAGCAGATCCCCGGCGCCGAGGAGGATCCGCGCTTCTGGGCGAGCGGCATTTCGCTGATCGCCCACCCCTGGAATCCCAACGTGCCGGCCGTGCACATGAACACGCGCATGGTCGTGACCACGCGCCATTGGTTCGGCGGAGGCGCCGACCTGACGCCGGTGCTCGACCGTCGCCGCAACCAGGACGACCCTGATACGCTGGCCTTCCATCGCGCCATGCAGTTCGCCTGCGAGAAGAACGC
Organism: Mesorhizobium sp. WSM4906; assembly: GCF_029674625.1. NCBI lineage: Bacteria > Pseudomonadati > Pseudomonadota > Alphaproteobacteria > Hyphomicrobiales > Phyllobacteriaceae > Mesorhizobium > Mesorhizobium sp. WSM4906. The sequence goes on along the minus strand of NZ_CP121355.1, from coordinate 2,706,846 downwards.
CGCCGTGGCCGACTATCCGAAATTCAAGGCGTGGTGCGACGAGTACTTCTTCCTGCCGCACCGCAACGAGGCGCGCGGCATCGGCGGCATCTTTTTCGACTGGCTGCATTCGGGCGAGGATAAGGGCGGCTGGAACGCCGACTTCAATTTCGTCCAGGACGTCGGGCGTTCTTTCCTCGTCGTCTATTCCCACCTGGTGCGGGGCAATTTCAACCAGAACTGGACCGATGGCGACCGCGACGAACAGCTCATCCGGCGCGGCCGCTACGTCGAATTCAATTTGCTTCACGATCGCGGCACCATCTTCGGCCTGAAGACCGGCGGCAATGTCGCCTCGATCCTCTCCAGCCTGCCGCCGGAGGTAAAATGGCCGTAACAATCCGGTGAGCGAGGCGCTGGCCGCATTGAGGTCCCATTCGCCGAATCTTGGCGTGCAATGTGGCGGCGCCGATTTCTTTTTCGTCTAATATCCTTTTGAAAAAATTGATCTATTTAAGGTTGCCGGGCCGGGAAGCGCCGGCGGTTCGTCTCCCATGGGCCGCGACCCGACGCGACCGGACGGCCCTGATCAAGAGGGCGCCTTTCCCATACGGGTGCCCGCATTCCAGGAGAGCATGCCATGCGCAAGCTTATCGTGACGGCAGCAGCCGCTGCCTTTATCGCCTCCGGTGGCGCCGCGTTCGCCGCGGTCAAGCACACCACGGGCACGGTCAAGAGCTTTGACGGAACGGCCATGAGCCTTGTTCTGGACAATGGATCGACCTTCACCCTGTCGAAGGCCTTCAAGGATCCGGGCATCAAGCCGGGCGAGAAGGTTCGCGTTTCCTGGGATATGAGCGGCAAGAACAAGATTGCCGAGGCCGTCAAGATCATGAAGTGACGGCCTGCGGCCTTGGCAAGATCATGAAGTGATGGCTCGCGCGGATCAATGCATGTCGCCCAAAGTGCGCAGCGGTTTTGGGAGAACGACATGCATCGAAACAAGGACTTGCAGCGTGTCGCTTGAATCCGCTTGAGCGCGACGCGGCCTAAGCAAGATCGAGCAGCAAGGAGGCGGAGCAGCACTGCTCCGCCTTTTTGGGTTTCAGCGCTTCGTCCGGCCGCTCCGGACGGCACGACTCTTGATGCAACCGAAGTCGGCGACATGTGTTATGGTTATCCACTTGAGCAATTCCAGGGAAAGTGCCCAGCGGTTTCCATGCGGGATTGCGTAAAAACAATAACTGGAGTGGTCAGAGCCGAACCGCTCCGCAGCGAGGAAAGGAAAACCCATGAAGGAATTCCAATGCGGGACACTCGTTCCAGGCTGTGACTGGCACACGCGCGCCGAGGAGGAAGCGGAGGTCATGCGCCGTGCCGTCGAGCACATGCGCGAGACCCACGGCGAAACCATCATCCGCGAGACCATGATCGAGGCGATCCGCTCCCGCATCCAGAAGGTCCGCGACGCGGCCTGAGGCATCCCTTCGCGGATTTCGAACGACCACCAACAGGGACGGCGAGCGGGATGCAGCATTCGGGCGCATCTCGCTCTATTTGCGTCCCGGCCGCCAACGATGGTCGGCTTCTCTGAATTCAAGCAAAACTTATATTCGTATCGGCTTAGATAACCCCGCGGTAACGGTATGCATGCGATCGTCGCGCGCATGATCCGGTCACAGGCGGCTGTGCGAGGAGCCGTCGCCACCTGGCGCTGGCCGGGTCTGGTGGGACGAGGTGCCTCGCGCATGCGCGAAAGATCCGACAATCGAAGCGGTTCCCGCGCAGCGGCGCTCCTGTTTTGCGCGTTCCTCGGCGCATCACCGGCGGCCGCTCAGGAAATGACCACGTCGCTCGTCGATATCCACCAGGGCTCGCCGCTCAGCGAGCGCGCGAGAGGGCTCGGCAATGGCGGCTACGAGCTGCAGGACGGAAGCTGGGTCTCGTTCAATCGGTGGTACCATGCCAATTGGGTCGACATGCATGTCGATTTTCTCACGCAGCTTACCGAAAACAGCGGCATTCTGTGGGGCTTTGGGACCGGCGAACAAGCGGAGAAATACCGCATAGCGCCGAGCCTCAAACTCGGTTTTCTCACCCAGACTCATCCGAGCCTGAACAGCACGCTGTCCCTTTCTGTTACCTCGACCTTCGGCGGCAAGCTGACCGAAAAGCCTTGCGTGGCCGACTACGGGGACCTGGGCACCTACAGCGTCAACTGCCGGCTCGCGGCCGGCGAGACGGCGCCTGAGGAAACGCTGAAATATCTGGTTAACGCTACACCCGAAAGGCTGCGCCTGTGGCTCAACTACCGTGTTACTTTCTGATCGCCGGGATGCCGTGCATGAGAAATCTTCCTGCTCCCGAACCTGGCGACCGTCCGTTCTCGTTCCTGCCATCCTCGTTTTCTGTCTGACCGGGAGTAAGACCATGTCTGGTAATTTCTGGAAATTCGGCATTGCCGCGGCTCTCGTCCTTCTGCCGGCATCGATGGCGTCAGCGCAGGAAGCTCCCGACGCGGAAGAGACGGCTGCGCTGTGCCACGGCGGCGCGTCCATATGCGTAAGCGCAAAGATCCCGGTCGTGAAGGCAACGACTCAGGCGGTACAGAGCTGGATGAGCCCCGATATCGGCGCCGCATGGGCCGCCGGCTACAAGGGCCAGGGCGTCACCATCACCGTCGTCGACGACTTCAGCAGTTCATCGCGCTTCTCAGGCAATTTCGGCATCGGCACGCAATACCAGCGGCACGGTGAGTGGACGCGCGAGGAAGCCAGCATGATCGCTCCCTCGGCGACCATACGCTCCAAGGATTTCTCGACAGGCTCGGCCGTCTCGCTGGCAAGCGGTCGGAACGTGCTCAACCTCAGCTACGGCATGTATGCCAGCGCCGGCTACAGCGTGAACCAGATCGGGTGGGCTCCGGAGGAGAAGTCGATCATCTCTTACGCCACCTGGGGATCGGCCGTCGTCTCGAAGGCGGCCGGCAACGACTCGGTCGCCGTCGGCGGCGTCACGGGCGGCCAGCAGGATTATCTCGATCTCGCCCTGATCGGCAAACCGACAGCGATCTTTGTCGGCGCGCTGTCGACAAACGGCACGACATCCAACAAGGCTCAGCTTGCCTGGTATTCCAACTATGCCGGCTCCAACACCGCCGTGCAGAGCCACTTCCTCGTGGTCGGCGTCGAAGGAAATAAGACCGGGCTTTACGGCACGTCCTTCGCTGCGCCCATCATCTCGGGATACGCCGCGATCATCGGCAGCAAATTCACCAGCGCGACACCGGTTCAGATCACCAACGACCTGCTCAACACGGCCCGCACCGACACGCTGGTCAATTACAACCCAGCCGTCTACGGTAAGGGCGAGGCAAGCCTATCGCGCGCCCTGGCCCCTGTGGCGATCCATTGACCGGCACCGATCGACCGGCCAATCGATTTAACCCTCGAGAGCCTTCGCGGCGCGTTCGAGCAGCGCGCCGCGATCCAGGATGAAGCCGGAATCCGCCCATTCCTTCTCGAGTTCTTTCAGCGTGGCGCCAAGCTTCGGGCCGGGCGACGCGCCGAGTTCGGTCAGGTCGGCGCCCTTGATCGGAAAGGTCGGCTTTTCCCATTTCAGGGCGAAGCCGAGCAGGCGCGAGAAGCCGCCGGCTTCCACCATGGCCTGATTGTCCTCGACGGCGCGTGTCCGCGCGGCGGCGAGAGCGAGCCGCAGCCGATCGAGGAAGCCTTGGCGATCACCGAAATAGAGCTTTTTCGAAAGTTCCGTCTCGGTGGTCTTGGGCTCCGGCGAAGCCGTCAGCGCCCATTGCTTGAGCCGTTCGCCCTCGCCGGTCGAAAATCTCAGCCTTTCGGCAAGTATCTTCATGCGCGCGGCATCCGGCGGAACCATTGCCTCCAGTCTGAGCAGTGGATCGGCTGCCCAGCCGAGATCCTTTTCGGTCCTGACCAGCCCGTGGATGGCGTCGATGCCCCACTTCTCGCTCTCCGGCAGCACGGCGGTGAGAACGCCGGCCTGGCGCATCCACAGCAGGGCGCGCGAGGGATCGGGTGCCGAAAGCAGCTTCTTCAATTCGGACCAGACGCGCTCGGCCGAAAGCCTGCCGAGCCCGTCCTTCAGCCTGGCGCAGGCCTTCAGACCCTCGGCATCGGGCCGGCCGTCGCCATACCAGGCAAAGAAGCGGAAGAAGCGCAGGATGCGCAGATAGTCCTCGCGGATACGCGCTTCCGCCTCGCCGATGAAGCGCAGCCGCCGTGCCTCGATGTCGGCGACGCCGCCGACCAGGTCGACGACGGTCCCGTCGGCCTCGGCATAGAGCGCGTTGATCGTGAAGTCGCGCCGTTCGGCGTCAAGTTTCCAGTCACGCCCGAAGGTCACTTTCGCCCGCCGGCCGTCGGTCTCGATATCGGCCCTGAGCGTCGTGACCTCATAGACCTTGCCGCCAGCGATCGCCGTGACGGTGCCATGCTCGATCCCCGTCGGCACCGTCTTGAAGCCGGCAGCCTCGGCGCGGCGGACCGTTTCCTCTGGCAGGGTCGTCGCGGCGACGTCGATATCGGCGACCGGCTGGCCGATCAGCGCATTGCGCACCGCCCCGCCGGCCACGCGCGCCTCCTCGCCGCCCTCCTTCAGCGCGGCAAGCAGCTTCTGCAGATGCTTTTCGCCGAGCCAGTCGGCGCGGCCTGTAAGAGACACCTCGGCGCTCACGCATAGAGCCTTTCATAGAGCGTGCGGATGATGCCGGCGGTGACACCCCAGATGCGCTGTCCGCCATAGGGCATCTCGTAGAAGAACCATTCGAGGTCGTTCCACATGCGGCTGTCGCGCGCGTGGTTGAAGGGGTCCATCAGGAAGCGCAGCGGCACTTCGAAGGCGGCGTCGACCTCGTCGGCATTGAGCGTCAGCGAAAAGCCCGGCCGCACCACGGAAAGCACCGGCACGATGCGATAGCCGCTGCCCGAGATATAGTCGGGCATCCGGCCGATGATTTCGATGTGGCCGCGGTCGAGGCCGATCTCCTCGAATGTCTCGCGCAGCGCGGTGGCCTCGGGGCCAGGATCGGTCGGATCGATGGTGCCGCCGGGAAAAGCCACCTGGCCGGAATGGCTGCGCAGTCGCTCGGCGCGCTTGGTAAGCAGCACGGTCGCGCCATCGGCGTGATCGATGACCGGGATCAGCACCGCGGCGTCGCGCAGCGGCTTTATGTGCTTCAATCTAGGGTGGCCGGGATTGAAGCGGTGATCGCCGAACTCGTCGCCCGGCAGCACCTTTGCCTGCGCCGCGGCACGGGCGCGGAAATCCGCGATAGAGAACGGCACCGGCGACACCTGGTCCATCACGCGCTGAGCCGCTCGAGTTTTTCGGCCGGCATGATCGGATAGATCTCGCCGCCGGAGCGGACGGCGAACATCGCCTTGCCGTCGATGTCGATCTTTTCGCCATGTTCGACCAGCTCATACATCACCGGTCGCGCCACCAAGGCCTCCAGCCTCCCACGCACCAGCACATAGGGTTTGAGCCCACCGGTCGCGTCCTCGTCGACGAAGCGAAGCGGATGGCCGGGCCCGGCGGTGACGACGTCGCCGACATTGGTGCGGAAGGTGATGACCTGCTCGTCGCCTCTCCCCGACACGTTCATCTCGACGGCGACGAAGGGCGCGTCGGCGACGCGGATCCCCACTCGCTCCACCGGTGTCACCAGATAGGTTTTGCCGTCGGCGTCCTTGCGCAAGACGCTGGAAAACAGCTGCACCAGCGGCATGCGCCCGATCGGCGTGCCGAGATAGAACCAGGTTCCGTCGGCCTTGATCTCCATATCGAGATCGCCGCAGAAGTCCGGATTCCAGCGTTCCACGGGGGCTGGTCCCTTGCCGGCCCGCGCCGCTCGCGAGATCAGCACTTCCAGCCCACGCGCCTCCGTGGCGCCGGTCAGGCTCTGCTCGCTATGTCCGGAATGATCGGTCATGGTCACGAAATAGTCACTGTTGTTTCGCTTGTCAGCCTAAGTCTGTGATTTAAGTTCAATCGCAGGCGCCAGGCGAGGCCGAATCGCGGCATTCTGCGACTTTGAGAGTGCAGGCCGGTGTTTCCAACCACAAGGATCGAACGGCATGAGCGTGATGATCAAGGAAAGTCCGTTGAGCGACAAGGCGATGATCGAGGAAGCCGAGAAGGCGCTGGCCGACATCTCGAAGGTCCGCGACGCCGTAGGCCGCGTGATTTTCGGCCAGGAAGCCGTCGTCGAGCGCACGCTGGTGGCGCTGCTTGCCGGCGGCCACGCGCTGCTCGTCGGTGTGCCGGGCCTCGCCAAGACCAAGCTCGTCGAGACGCTTGGCATCGTGCTCGGCCTCGATTCCCGCCGCGTCCAGTTCACGCCCGACCTGATGCCGTCCGATATCCTCGGCTCGGAAGTGATGGAGCAGGACGAGTTCGGCAAGCGCTCTTTCCGCTTCATTTCCGGGCCGATCTTCACCCAGCTTCTGATGGCGGACGAGATCAACCGCGCCTCGCCGCGCACCCAGTCCGCGCTGCTGCAGTCGATGCAGGAATACCACGTCACCATCGCCGGCGCCCGCTACGATCTGCCTTCGCCCTTCCATGTGCTGGCGACACAGAATCCGTTGGAGCAGGAAGGCACCTATCCGCTGCCGGAGGCGCAGCTCGACCGCTTCCTGATGCAGGTCGACATCCTTTACCCGGATATCGAGGCCGAACGCCGCATCCTGCTCGAAACCACCGGTGTCGAGGAGGCCAAGGCCGACAACGTTCTGCAGCCGTCGAGGCTGAAGGAAATCCAGACGCTGATCCGCCGCATGCCGGTGCCGGAAAGCGTCGTCGAGGCGATCCTCAGGCTGGTGCGCTCGGCCCGCCCGGGTCAGGGCGATGCCGACACCGACAAGCACGTCGCCTGGGGTCCGGGTCCCCGCGCCAGCCAGGCGCTGACACTGTGCGCCCGGGCGCGCGCCCTATATGATGGAAGATTGGCGCCGTCGGTCGACGATATCCGTGCGTTGGCCGAGCCGGTGCTGCAGCATCGTATGGCGCTGACTTTCGCTGCCCGCGCCGAAGGCACCTCCGTGCGCGACGTGGTGGCGAAACTGGCAAAAGGCATCTGATGGGTCGAATAGGCGAGGTCCAGGCACCGGTTGCGACGCGTGACGCGCTCGCCCGTGGCCGGCTGCGGGCCTCTTTGGTGCCGGACCTGCTGGTCGAGGCGCGCCGCATCGTCAACACGGTGATCGCCGGCTGGCACGGCCGCCGCAAGCGCGGCATCGGCGAGAATTTCTGGCAGTTCCGCCCCTATGTCGAGGGCGATTCCTCGCGCATCGACTGGCGTCGCTCGGCGCGTGACGACCACACCTACGTGCGCGACCGCGAGTGGGAGGCGGCTCATACCGTCTGGCTCTGGTCCGACCCCTCCCCCTCCATGCTCTACAAGTCGGCAGGGGCCGGCGTTTCCAAGGAGTCGCGCGCGCTGGTGCTGGCGCTTGCCCTGGCCGAGCTTCTGTCGCGCAGCGGCGAGCGCATCGCCTGGCCTGGCCTCACCGACCCGTTCACCGCCCGCAACGGCGCCGAACGCATCGCGGCCCAGCTCAGCCATGCCGGCGAGCTGCCGGCCAAGCCTGATCTCTCGGCCATCCGCCGCTTCTGCGACATCGTCATCGTCAGCGATTTCCTCGATCCGGTCGAGGAGACGGTGGCATGGCTCGACGTGCTCGCACGCCACGGCGTGCGCGCGCATTTGATCGAGGTCGCCGACCCGGCCGAGGAAACCTTTCCCTATGCCGGCCGCACCGAATTCACCGATCCCGAGACCGGCGACAAGCTGACCGCCGGCCGCGCCGAGACGCTTAAGGACGAATACCGCCTGCTCTACAGCGCCCGCCGCCAGGAGCTGGCCGGCTGGTGCAAGCGCCTCGGCTGGAGTTTCACCGTCAACCACACCGACCGCCTCGCTTCCGAAGCGCTCGTACGCGTCCACATGGCGATGACCGCCGATAGCAGCCGTCCAGGGCTGATTGTTGGCGGCAGTCGTGCAGGGTTGACTGCCGGCGGCGGTTATACTGGGCTGACCGCCAGCGGCGCTCATGCCGGAAAGGCGGTCGGATGAGCTGGCTGCCGCTTTCCTTCGGCGCGCCGATGGTGCTGTGGGGTCTGCTGGCCCTGCCGGTTATCTGGTGGCTGCTGAGGCTGACGCCACCCCGGCCGCAGACCGAGGTCTTTCCGCCGCTGCGGATCCTCGCCCGCGTCCTGAGACGCGAGGAGACGCCGCATCAGAGCCCCTGGTGGTTGACGCTGCTGCGCCTGCTGATGGCCGCCCTTGTCGTCACCGCGCTCGCCGAGCCGGTTTTCAATCCGCGCGAAAAGCTGCCGGCGGAAGGCTCGGCTCTGGCGCTGGTCATCGACAATGACTGGGCAAGCGCGGCCGACTGGGGCAAGCGGGTCGCCACCGCCGAGCGGCTGATCGCCGATGCCGGCTCGAACGGCGTGCCGGTCGTCATCGCCTTCACCGCCGAGAAGCCGAATGCCGAGATCGGCCCCTTCGATGCGTCGGCCGCGCTCGACCGCCTGCGCGCGGCAAAGCCGCGCCCGGTCCCGACCGACCGTCCCGCCGTCTATGCCCGCGTCGCCGCAGCGTTGGAGCGCCTGCCGGGCGCCAGTGTCGCCGTCCTTGCCGATGGCCTTGCCGCCAATGGCGATGAAGCGGCGTTCAAGACGCTTCTGGAAAAAAACGCCTCACGGCTGGTTTGGGCCACGTCCGACCGGCTTTCGCTGACCGGCCTGATCGGCGCCGACAACCAGGTCGACGGCTTCGCGCTGACCGCTATCCGCGCGCCCGGCGATCCGGCGCCGGCCCAGGTCACCGCCGGCGCCTTCGACGACAAGGGCCGCCGCATCGCCGACGCGACGCTGACCTTCGCGCCGGGTCAAACCACGGCCACGGGGGCGATGACAGTGCCCTTCGAGCTGCGCAACGACTTCGCCTCGGTCGCGCTCGACGGCGCGCACCAGGCCGGGGCCGTGCGCGTGCTCGACGAAAGCTCCAAGCGCCGCCGCGTCGGACTGCTGTCGCAGGCCGAGGCAGACCAGGCGCAGCCGCTGCTTTCGCCGCTCTACTACATTCGCCGCGCCCTGCAGCCCTTCGCCGATCTGGTCGAACCGTCGAGCGCCGATCTGGCCGACGCCATCCCGCAGCTTCTCGACCAGAAGCCGGCGATGATCATCATGGCCGATGTCGGCAACATTCCCGAACAGGTCCGGCAACGGCTGGTCGACTGGGTGAACAATGGCGGCACGCTGGTGCGCTTTGCCGGTTCAAGGCTGGCCGCCGCCGGCAATGACGACGACCTCCTGCCGGTCCGGCTGCGCAGCGGCGAACGCGCGCTGGGCGGCGCGTTGTCCTGGACGACGCCGCAGCAGGTCACCGAATTCCCGAAGAATGGCCCCTTCGCCGATCTCGCGCCGCCGACCGAGGTGACGGTCAGCCGGCAGGTGCTGGCCGAACCCACGCCCGACATCGTCGAGCGCACCTGGGCGACGCTTGCCGACGGCACGCCGCTGGTCACGGGCATGAAGAAGGACAAGGGCACGCTGGTGCTCTTCCACATCACGCCTGAGGCGACCTGGTCGAACCTGCCGATCTCAGGCAGCTTCGTCGAGATGCTGAGACGCGTCGTGCAATTGTCGCGCAACCAGGGCGCCGCGGTCGCCAATGCCGAGGCCGCCGCCGCGTCATTGGCGCCCTATCGCATGATCGGCGCCGACGGCACGCTGGTGCCGCCGACGCCGGACGCGCGGCCGCTGGTGCCGGGCGCCGGCCCGTTGCCGGTGACACTGGAAAACCCGCCGGGGCTATACGGCTCGGAGACGGGCGTCTTCGCCCACAACCTGCTCAACGCCTCGAGCACCTTCACGCCGCTCGCTCAGCCGCAGGTTTCGCTGCCGGTGAGCGCCATCCCCTATGCCTTCGACGAATCGGAGAACCTGAAGGGCCCGCTGGTCACGGCGGCCCTCCTTTTGATGGTGCTCGACACGCTTGCCGTCTTATGGATGGGCGGGCTCTTGTCGCGCCGGCCGCGCCGAGCCGCAGCGACCGCTGCTGCCGTGCTGATCGTGTTCGGCGGTCTCTTCGGCCATGCTGATCTTGCCCGTGCCGACGATTCGAAGCCCAGTGATTCCCAGGCGATCGAGGACATTTCGAAAACCCGCATCGCCTATGTCATCACCGGCGAGCCCGGCGTCGATTCGATCAGCCGCGCCGGCCTCGAAGGCCTAACCCGCTTCCTGGTCGAGAAGACGGCGCTGGAGCCCGGCCCGCCGGCTGGCGTCGACATCTCCAAGGACGAGCTGACCTTCTATCCGCTGATCTATTGGCCGATCGACGCCACCGCGCCGATGCCCAGCGAAGCCGCGATCGCTCGCATCGACGCCTATATGCAGCAAGGCGGCACGGTTCTCTTCGACACGCGCGACCAGTTCTCCAACGGCATCGGCGCCGGCTCGGCAAGCCCGGCCACGGAGCGGTTGCGCGATATCCTCGCCAATCTCAACGTACCGCCGCTGGAGCCGGTGCCGTCGGACCATGTGCTGACGAAATCCTTCTTCATCCTTCCCGAGTTTCCCGGCCGCTTCAACGGCAGCCCGCTCTGGGTCGAGACCTCGCTCGATGCCAGCAACACCGAGAACCGTCCGGTGCGCACCGGCGACGGCGTGTCGCCGATCATGATCACCGGCAACGATTTCGCCGGCGCCTGGGCGGTGGACGAAAACGGCGATCCGATGCTGCCGACCGTGCCGCCGGATCCGATGCAGCGCGTCTATGCGCTCCGCGCCGGCGTCAACATCATGATGTACATGCTGACCGGCAACTACAAATCCGACCAGGTGCACGTGCCAGTGCTGCTCGAACGGCTGGGGCAGTAGCTCATGAACTGGTCGATCTCCTTCGAGCCGCTCGTTTCCTGGCCGCTGTTCGGGCTTGTCGTCGTGCCGCTCTTGCTGCTTGCGCTCGCCGGCCTGTGGTTGCGCCAGCGCGGCTCGGTCCTGCGCTTCATCGCCCTGCTGGCGCTGGCTGCTGCGCTGCTCAATCCCGTTTTCCTCGACGAGGAGCGCGAGGCGCTGAAGAGCGTCGTTGCCGTTATCGTCGACCGCAGCCAGAGCCAGGACATCGGCGACCGCAACAAGCAGACCGACGAGGCCCTGACTGGCCTTCAGCAGCGCCTCGGCCGTTTCAAGCAATTCGACGTTCGCGTGGTCGATGCCGGCAAGTCCGAGGCTGCCGACGAGCGCACCGAAACCAGGCTGTTCGGCGCGCTGGAAAGCGCTTTCCGCGACGTGCCGCCCTCGCGCATCGGCGGCGCGATCATGATCACCGACGGCGAGGTGCATGACGCACCGGCCGGCGCGCCGGACTTCAACGCGCCGCTGCATGCGCTGATCACCGGCAACGAGCATGAAAAGGACCGCCGCATCCGTTTCGAGAACGCGCCGCGCTTCGGTCTCGTCGGCAAGCCGCTCGACATGACCTATCGGGTCATCTCGACCGAGGGCCAGGGCGGCCCGGTCGATGTGCGGGTCTCGGTCAATGGCGAGCAGGCCTCGGTCGAGCATGCGACCATCGGTCAGCCGATGAAGCTTGAGGTCACCATTCCCAACGCCGGCCGCAACATCGTCCAGCTTTCAATCGATCACGAGCCGGGCGAGTTGACGGACGCCAACAACCGGGCCATTGCGCTGGTCGACGGCATTCGCGATCATCTGCGCGTGCTGCTGGTCTCCGGCGAGCCGCATGCCGGCGAGCGCACCTGGCGCAACCTTTTGAAATCCGACGCGTCGGTCGACCTCGTCCACTTCACCATTTTGCGTCCGCCGGAAAAACAGGACGGCACGCCGATCAACGAGCTGTCGCTGATCGCCTTCCCGACGCGCGAGCTGTTCGTCGAGAAGATCAAGGATTTCGATCTGATCATCTTCGACCGCTATCAGCACCGCGACGTGCTGCCGATCCTCTATTACGACTACATCTCCGAATATGTCGAAAAGGGCGGCGCGCTGCTGATCGCCGCCGGCCCCGAATATGCCGGCGAAAGCTCCATTGCCCGTACGCCGCTGATGTCGGCCCTGCCGGCGATGCCCAGCGGCGAGGTCGTCGACAAGGCCTTCTATCCGCGTCTCACCGATCTCGGCCAGCGTCATCCCGTAACGCGCGGGCTCGATGGCTCCGCTACCGAGCCGCCGCACTGGAGCCGCTGGTTCCGCACCATCGGCGTCAAGAATCCCGAGGGCGAGGTGGTGATGAAAGGGGCCGACGATCGACCCCTGCTTGTGCTCGACCGCAAGGGCGAAGGCCGGGTCGGCATGCTGCTTTCCGACCAGGGCTGGCTGTGGGCGCGCGGCTTCGAAGGCGGCGGGCCGCATGTCCAGCTCTATCGCCGCATCGCCCATTGGCTGATGAAGGAACCCGAGCTGGAAGAAGAGCGGCTGACCGCCGACGGTCGCGGCATGGTGCTGGACATCCGGCGCCAGACGATGAGCGACGATCCCGGCCCCGCCCAGGTGATCACGCCCTCCGGCAAGACGATGACGGTCAAGCTGCAAAAATCCGAGCCGGGGATTTTCACGGGCAGCCTGCAGACCAGCGAGATCGGCCTCTATCAGGTGGGCAATGGCGATCTCACCGCGCTTGCCCATGTCGGCCCGATCAACGCGCCGGAGTTCTCCGATGTCATTTCCACGGAGGACAGGCTGAAGGCGCCGGCGGATGCGACCGGCGGCAGTGTGCGCCGGCTCGCGCCGTCGTCCATGCTTGGCAACCTTGCCGGCGGTGTGGCGCTGCCTTCCATCGTGCCGATCCGCTCCTCGGGCGCGGCATCGGGCGATGACTGGATTGGGCTCCGAACCACCGACGACAGCACTCTCAAGGCCGTTTCGCGCGTGCCACTGTTCGGCGGCTTCCTCGGCCTCGGCCTGCTGCTCCTGGCGATCGGCTCGATGTGGTATCGCGAAGGGCGGTAACGCCTTTTACCTCTCCCCTTGTGGGAGAGGTCGGATTGCCCCGATTTGCTCTTCGCAAATCGGATGGCAATCCTGGTGAGGGGTAGGCTGCCGTCCGGCTGGAGCATCCCTTATCCGTCTCGGCGCTGCGCCGATCCACCTTCTCCCGCAAGGGAGAAGGAAAGGAGAGCCCTACTCTTCCGGCTCGGTCGTGAACAGCAGCGGGTAGCCCTTGGCCTTGCCGGCATCGGTTGCCCGCGCGGCCTTGGTCTCGGCGACGTCGCGCGTGAAGACGGCGACCACGCAGACGCCGCGCGTATGCGCCGTGATCATCACACGATGCGCCTGATCCTCGCTGAGCTTGAATTCACCCTTGAGCACGGTCACCACGAACTCGCGCGGCGTGAAATCGTCATTGACCAGGATGACCTTGTAGAGCTTTGGCCGCTCGGTTTTCGGCTGCGTCTTGGTACGCGGTTTGAGGACAGTTTCAGGCATCGGAATTCGCCGGTTTGGGAACTGAGCAACTCCAGGAAAGCGCTTGGTGGTTTTCCATCCGGAATTGCGTGGAAGTCGCCTCGCTTGCACTCTGTCATGCAAGGAAGCTTTCGTCCATTCGCCCGCCGTAGCGGCGGGCGGACGCTCGGCCTTATGTGGGAAAGCGTTGTTTGCGGTTCAACGGCCCTGCCGGCGCATCGTTGTGCGGGATCTGCCGGAGCCGCCATCGTCCATGTCGGAACCGCGTTCCATGAACGCGGTGACCATCCAGGCGGCGAAACCGATCAGCGTTACGCCAGTGAGCACGATCAGGATCCAGCTCTGTGCCGGCGTGATGTAGTCGAAGCTCGATGAGATCGCCGGCGCGAAAAGCTCCGGCTCGGTCCTGCCGCTGGCGGGGTCCGGCACTGGGCTGGCTTTGAGGATGATCAACGCTCTTGCCGCCGCGGTGGCAACCAGGCCGCCGAGGGTCAGCGAGCGCATTCGGGACGAAAGCCGCTTCTTCATGCGGATTGTCCTACAGCACCGGCATTGCGATCGGGTTAAGGGATCAGGTTGTCGCGGCGGGAGCTTGCCGGTGCTCGGCTTCGGCCGCCAGAAAACCGCCCCAGCCGAAACAGGCTGGAGCGGCTTTGAAAAGGTGACGTGCGAAGCCTGGATCAGGGCTTCTTCTTCGCCGGAGCCTTCGCCGGAGCCATCTTCGCAGACTTCTTGACCGGGCACTTGTGCGTCTTGGTCACTTTGCAGGCCTTCTTGGCGGCAACCTTCTTCGGAGCAGCCTTCGCCGGAGCGGTGGCAGCCGGAGCGGTCGTGGTCGTGGTGGTGGCAGCCGGAGCAGCGGTCGTCGTGGCCGCGGCGTTGCCGAGAGCCGGCATCGAGAAGGCGAGAGCAACGGCGAGGCCGAGGGCGGAGAGGAGGGACTTCTTCATGGCTTCATTTCCTTTTTCATGCGGGTCGAGGAGGTGAGCGTCACTGAGCCGGGTCGACCGGTGTCACTCCAAGCAGCTTCAAAGCATTCGCGAGCATCCGGATTCCCTGTGCCTGCTTCTTGTTGGCGCAGAACCGGTTTCCCTTTCTTTGAAGTGCCTTCGCCGTGGTGACCTGCGTTGCCGCGGCATGGGTTTCGAGGGCTTCGTCGACTTGACGGCTGAGATTGGTGCAGCGCTCGGTCCGGGTCAGCGGCGCCACCTTTGCAGTGGAGGCACCGGCCGCGGCTGTGATGAGCGACATGCTGAGCAAAGCACCCATCACGCTGATCCAGAACCTCTGCATTGGTCTTGTCCGTTACTCCGAAACTCGCGTCGCAGCCGATGACCTGACCGCCACGGCACCGGTTATGCTCTTGAAATTTTTCACGAGTTTTTCCCAACTGTAGAATTTTGTTTCTGGATTGTTTCTGGGAGGGCAAACCCGTCCGCCGCTACCGCCACTGGCCAAGATGTGGCCCGAATTCTATCGTGTGGGTGATCGTCGAAGGACGGCTTGGCAGACGCAAACGACAGGGTTCTCGTGAAATCCGACGCGCACATACTGATCGTCGATGACGACAAGGGCATACGGGACCTGCTTCAGGAATTCTTCCAGAAGCGGGGACTGCACACCACGGTCGCCGCCGACGGCACCGAGATGGAGGCGGTCCTGCGCCGGGCGCAGGTCGACCTCATCGTTCTCGACGTGATGCTGCCCGGCAAGAGCGGACTGGAGCTTTGCCGCGAGATCCGCGCCAACTACACGACACCGATCATCATGCTGACCGCCGTGACCGAGACGACGGACCGCGTCGTCGGCCTCGAGATGGGCGCGGACGACTATGTGCCCAAGCCCTTCGATCCGCGCGAGTTGCTCGCCCGCATCCGGGCGGTGCTGAGACGCAACGGCACCGCCGAGCCGCGCCGGCCTGCCGGCAAGCAGATCTACCATTTTGCCGGCTGGACCATGGATTGCTCGCGCCGCCGGCTGACGGCGCCCGACGATGTCCGGGTGGAGCTGACGATGGCGGAGTTCAACCTGCTGCAGACCTTCGTCAAGAGCGCACAGCGCGTGCTCACCCGCGAGCAGCTCATCGAGCTGTCCGGCGGCGACACCGGCTACAGCTTCGACCGCAGCGTCGACATCCTGGTGAGCCGCCTGCGCCGCAAGATGGAGGACGATCCGAAGACGCCGAAGCTCATTCTGACGGTGCGCAGCGGCGGCTATCAGTTTCTGCCCGAAACGACCTTCGAATGAGACGCTTCCTGCCGCAAACCCTGCCCGTCTGGGTTCTGCTCATCGTCATCGCCGGCCTGATGATCAGCCAGGTCGCGACCCTCTATATCGTGGCGCGCGACCGCGCCGCCGCCAACGACATCGTCGACCTCTACCGGCTGAACGACCGCGCCTATTCGCTGGTGCAGCTGATGCATGACGCCACGCCCGAGGGGCGCAAGGCGACTGCATCCGGTCTGTTCAATTCCACCTATGCGCTGACCGTTTCGGACACCCCCGCGGTCACCTCCTCGATCGCCGGCGATGACCAGCTTGCCGAGCTGGAGGACATCCTGGTCGGCCGCCTGTCCAAGTTCGGCATCACCGACGCACGCGTGCGGCGCGACCCGGCAACGCAGGAAGCCGATGTTCCGGACGGCCAGGTGATGAACAAGGACGTCGGCCAGGTCGAGCGCGATCTTCTGGTGCTGGCCGCGGATTTTGCCCAGAGCGACAAGCTGACGGCATCGCTGCGCTTTTCCGACGGCCAGTGGCTCAATTTCACCGAGCCGATCACGCCGGCAGGGCCGATCCTGAGTTGGGACAGCCTGCCGCTCTATTCGCTGATAGCGGGACTGATCGTCGTGATGTCGATCTGGTCGCTGCGCCGGCTGACGGCGCCTTACCGCATGATGGAAACCGCTGTGAACCGCATCGGCAACGACCTGAAAAGCCCGCCTATCGCCGAGACCGGCAGCCGCGAGATCCGCGCCGCTGCGAAGGCGGTCAACGCCATGCAGATGCGCCTGCGCGACTATGTCGAGGACCGCGAATATCTCGCCGCGGCACTGGCGCATGACCTGCGCACACCGCTGACCCGAATGCGGCTGCGCCTCGAGCTGTTGCGCAAATCGCAGGCACGCGAAGCCCTTGCGCATGACCTTGCCGACATCGAAAGCATCGCGAGCTCGGTGATCGATTTCGCCAAATTCGAGGTCACGGAAGAAAAGGCCGAACGGATCGATTTCTGGTCGCTGGTGGAGTCGGTTGCCGACGCATTCGAAGGCGCTTCGTTCGACGAGGACGCCAGGCCATCGCGCGGCCTGGTCTGCATCGCGCGTCCGGTGGCGCTGCGCCGCTGCATCACCAATCTCGTCCAGAACGCGGTCACCTACGGCAAGAAGGCGCATATCGGCGTGCGGCGGTCGGGCAACACGGTCACCCTCACCATCCGCGACGAAGGTCCCGGCATTCCGCAGGCCAAGCTGGATCAGGTGTTCGCCTCCTTCGTGCGCCTCGAACAGTCGCGCAACCGCCAGACCGGCGGCCTCGGCCTCGGCCTCACCATTGCCCGCAACATCGCCCGCGGTGCCGGCGGCGAGATCAAACTTTCCAACCATCCGGGCGGCGGCCTGCTGACGGAGCTGCGCCTGCCGCTGGCAGCTTGAGTCAGCAGGCGCTTTTCCGGCTGGCTCCGGGACTGGATCAGCCGCGCCATCCTTGTGATAGTGCGGCCCGCCCTGCAGCGCCCTTTGCGCGTCCTCTTGGACGCGCAAAGGGCGCTGTAGCACTTCAATTTGGTGCATGATCCTTTCCGAACCGAAGGCCGGCGACGCAAAAATCGATTCCGATTTTCGGGGTCAAGCACGAGGAAAACCGAACCATGTTCTATGCGATACTTGCCTATCACGTCGAAGAAACCGTCCAGTCCTGGACATCCGACGAGGATGCGGCCCTCATGAAAGACCTGCTCGAGGTCAACGACAGGCTGACCCGCGCCGGCAAGCTGGGGCCGGCGGCAAGGCTGGGCGATACCGCGAAAGCCGTCACGCTGCGCGGTCCGGGTGACGGCATGGTGATCGACGGTCCCTTTGCCGAGACCAAGGAGCAGTTGCTCGGCCTCTACGTGCTGGATTGCGCGAACCAGGACGAGGCGGTAGCGGTGGCGCGCGACCTCAAGCGCGTCAATCCCACCGCCGTCTACGAGATCCGGCCGATCGTGCTCTATCTGCCGGGCGCACCGCTGGCAGCCGGCTGAGATATTTTCTCCAGGCCACTCCCTTAAACGGATACCGCCGCAGCCTCGATTTCCTTTCCGATGCGAAGCGTCTCGCGCACCAACAGATTGAGATCCTCGCGCCGCGTCCGGTGGTTGGTGATCGCGACCCTCAGGCAGTGACGGCCGCGCACGGTGGTATCGGACAAGGCGGCGATGCCTTCTTCCTGCAGCCTGAGCATGATTTCGGTGTTGAACGCCTTGAGCCGTTCCTCGGATGCGCCCTCCAGGCGACGGCGGAAGCAGACGATGTTGATGGTGGTCGGCGCCGTCAGCTCGAACGTCGGCTCGGCTTCGATCAGGCGCGCGAGATAGCCCGCCTGGGCGATGTTCTGGTCGATCAGGCGCCCGAACTTCTCCACCCCGTGCTCCTTGAGCGCCATCCAGATTTTGAGCGCGCGAAAACCGCGCGATGTCTGCAGGCCGTAGTCGTGCAGCCATTGCCCGGAGGCGAGGCCGCGCGGCGTCGATTCCAGATATTCCGGGGTGACCGCGAAGGTGCTGCGGTGGGCAGAAGCATCGCGAACCAGCGCGCAGCCCGCCTCGAACGGCGCATGCAGCCATTTGTGCGGATCGAGCGCGATCGAATGCGCTTGCTCGATGCCGGCGACGAGCGATCCGTTTTGAGGCGCGATTGCGATCAGCGCGCCGATGCAGCCGTCGACATGGAACCAGAGGTCCTCTTCGGCTGCCAGCGCGGCCAGCGCCTGCAGGTCGTCGATCGCGCCGGTGTTGACGGAGCCGGCGGTGCCGATGATGCAAGCCGGCTTGAAACCCGCTGCACGGTCTTCCGCGATGGCCGTCTTGAGCGCATCGACGTCGATGCGCAAATTGGCGTCGGTCGAGACGCGCTGCAGCGCCCGATTGCCGAGACCGAGCGCTTCCATCGCCTTGCGGTGGCAAGAATGGACCTGGTCCGAAGCATAGAAGCGCAAGGGCTTTGGTATGGCGCCGACGCCCCTTTCGCGAACATCGACGCCCGCCTTGACGTTGCGCGCCACGGTCAGCCCGATGATGTTGGCCATGGAGCCGCCGCTCACCAGCGTGCCGCTGGCCTGGGCCGGAAAGCCCACCATCTCCTTGCACCAGTCGACCACCTGGCTGTCCATCAGGCCCGCGGCGTGGTTGCCGCCGCCGAGATTCGAACCCTGGATCGCCGCCAGGAAATCGCCGAGCGCGCCGGTGAAATTGCTGGAGCCCATAAACCAGGACCAGAAGCGCGGATGAATGTTGCCCATCGGATAGGCCATCACGTTGCGGGCAACATCGCCGTAGACGTCGGCGATGGACGCAGGCTCGCGCGGCAAAGGTGCCGAGAAGAAGGCGCGCACCTCGGCCGGCATCTCGCGCCACACCGGACGATCCCGGACATCCTTGAGATAAGCGACGGCCTCCTCGACGATTCGGTGCGACAGGGCCTGCATCTCGGCCCAATCCGGCGGATCGAGCGTTTCGTCCATCAGCGCTGTTTCCTGCAAGGTGTCCATCCGCTCCTCCCCAGAGGCATCCCATTTCCTGGATCGTCATGCGGCGCCGCCCTCCGGATGGACCGCAGCGCCGCGATTGTCTTCAGGCCTCGAACTGACAGCTCGGCGTCGACCGCGACAACGCCATCTCCTCGGCATCCATCTCCGCCTCGATGCCGTCGAACAGCGGGGTCGACATGTAGCGTTCGCCGGTGTCGGGCAGCATGCACAGGATCACCGAACCGGCCGGAGCGGTTCCCGCGATCTGGCGCGCCACGGCGAAAGTGGCGCCGCCGGAGATGCCGGTGAAGATGCCTTCCTGCTGCGCCAGGGCTTTCGCCCATTTGATGCCTTCCGGACCGGCGATCGGCACCACTTCGTCATAGTAGCGCTTGTCGATCGCCTCCTGCAGCACGTTGGGAATGAAGTCCGGCGTCCAGCCCTGGATCGGATGCGGCTCGAAGGCCGGATGGCTGGCGGCCGGCGCACCGCCGGCACCGCGCTCTTGGCGCTTGCCGCTTCCGATGAGCTGCGCGTTCGCAGGCTCGGCAAGCACGATCCGCACATCGGGCCTTTCGCGCCGCAGCACCCGGCCAACGCCCGCGACGGTGCCGCCGGTGCCATAGCCGGTGACCAGCACGTCGAGCCTCGAGCCGGCGAAATCGTTGATGATCTCGCGCGCCGTGGTCGCCTCGTGGATGGCGGCATTGGCTTCCGTCTCGAACTGGCGCGCCAGGAACCAGCCATTGGCCTCGGCGAGTTCCACCGCCTTCTTGTACATGCCAAACCCCTTCTGGGCACGCGGCGTCAGCACCACCTTGGCGCCCAGCATGCGCATCAGCTTGCGGCGCTCTATGGAGAAGCTGTCGGCCATCGTCACCACCAGCGGGTAGCCTTTCTGCGCGCAGACCATGGCAAGGCCGATGCCGGTGTTGCCGCTGGTCGCCTCGACCACCGTCTGGCCGGGCTTCAGCTTGCCGCTGCGCTCGCCTTCCTCGATGATGTTGAGCGCCAGCCGATCCTTCACCGAGGCTGCCGGGTTGAAGAATTCGGCCTTTACATAGATCGTCGCATGCGCCGGGCCGAGATTGTTGATGCGGATGACCGGCGTGTCGCCGACCGTGTCGAGAATGCTGTCGAACAGCCGGCCTCGGCCGGCCGTCGTCCTTATTTTCAATTGGTGCAACATGGCTCTTCTCCTCGATGTCTCACGCGCCGGTTACAAACCGGCGGCTTCGGCGGCGCGGTTTCGACACCTTGCCGCGCTACGTTGCTTGACCTGCCGCAAATGCGGCAGCGGCGGCATTCCGGCATGGCCGGGCTGCCAGATGCTTCCTGTCGTCTTTGGTGATAGAACATGGACCAGCTGGTCAGCGTTGGAGAGAGCGTGGAAACATACGTGGAATCCACCCGATCGAGCCTGAACGACACCGCCGCCGGCCTGTGCGTGCGGCTGCTTGGGCAACTGACGATTTCCCGTGACGGCGAACCCGTTAAGTTGCCTTCCTCGCGCAAGCTGCGCGCACTGCTTGCCTATCTTGCGCTCGCGCCACACCCCGTCAGCCGCAGCCGGCTCTGCGAGCTGCTCTGGGACGTCCCCAACGATCCGCGCGGTGAGCTTCGCTGGTGTCTGAGCAAGCTTCGCGCCGCGCTCGACGAACCGGACCTGCGCCGGGTCGAGACCGAGGGCGACACGGTGGCGCTTCGCTCTGCGGATATGCGCATCGATGCTCTGGAGGCAGCCGCGGCGGTAGCGGAAGGCATCGACACGCTCGGCCTCGAACGCCTGCGGGCGCTTGCGCAGCTCTTCGCAGGCGATTTTCTTGACGGGCTGGAGCTCGATCGGAGTCCGCATTTCACCAGTTGGCTAATCGCGCAGCGCCGCCGTTTCGGCGCATGCCATGTCGCAGTTCTGGAGCACATCATCGGTCTCCTCCCGACGGAAGCCGACGAGGCGGCCGCCTATATCGACAAATGGCTGGAGCTCGCGCCCTTCGACGGGCGCGCGCATGTGGCGCTGCTGGAAAACCTTGCGCGGCGCTCACAGATCGGCGCAGCCGAAGACCATCTTGCGACCGCGGCGGAGCTCTTTCATTCCGAGGAGCTGGATTTCGCAGCCTTGCGCGAGGCGTGGCAGGAAATAAGAGCCCGCCACTCCGGTGCGACGCCATGCGCCCGGTCCATGCCGTTCGCGGCGACCCCGGCACCAATTGCCCCAGTGGACCCCGACGCGACAGCGATGCGCCGAGCTTCGCTCGCGGTGATGCCTTTTGCTGAGGGCACCGGCGCCGGCAATTTCCGCGGCGGGCTTGCCGACGGCCTGACCCACGACATCATCACGCGTCTCGCCAAGCTGCGCGATTTCTTCGTCATCGCCCGCGGCTCGGTCTTTGCTCTGGCCGAGAAGGACATTGCGCCGGAGGACGCCGGACGCCGGCTCAACGTCGACTATGTGGCGACCGGCTCGGTCCGCAGCCTGCCCGGCCGGGTCGTGGTCTCGGTCGAGCTGGCCGAGGTTCGCACGGCGAGGATCGTGTGGACCGAAACCTTCGAGCACAAGCCCGAAGACGTCTTCGCGGTCCTGGACGACATCGGCAACAGCATCGTCTCCTCCATCGCCGCGGAGATCGCCGCCGTCGAGCGCAACCGCGCGATGCTGAAGGCGCCCAATTCGCTGAATGCCTGGGAGGCCTATCATCGAGGCCTCTGGCACATGTACCGCTTCACCCGTCAGGAAAACGACCTGGCGCAGCATTTCTTCGCCGACGCGCTGAAACTCGACCCGACCTTCGCCCGCGCCTATGCCGGCCTGTCCTTCACCCATTGGCAGAACGCCTTCCAGCGCTGGGGCGATCGCGACCGCGAGTCGGCGCTGGCCTTCGAAAGCGCCGGCCACGGCCTTCTGGTCGACGACCGCAACCCCGCGGCGCACTGGGCGATGGGCCGCGCACTGTGGCTGCGCGGCGACCAGGACGGCTCGCTGCTCGAACTGGCGAAGGCCGTCGACCTCAGCCCGAACTTCGCGCTCGGCCACTACGCGCTGTCCTTCGTCCATTCGCAGTCGGGCGATCCGCAATCGGCGATCGGCTCTTCCGATCACTCGCGTCATCTCAGCCCGTTCGATCCTCTGCTGTTCGGCATGATGGGCGCGCGCGCCATGGCGCATGCGCGGCTGGGACAGTTCAGCGAAGCCGCCGAGTGGGCGCTGAAGGCGGCAGCCAGGCCCAATGCCCATGTCATCATCCTGGCCATCGCCGCGCACTGCCTGGCATTGGCCGGCCGCCCGGACGAGGCGCGAACTTTTGCGACCGCGATCCGCAAGACCCTGCCGGATTACCGCGCCGACGACTTCATCGCCACCTTCCGCTTCGACCGCGAGGCGGAAACCCTGTTCCGCAACGGCGCCAAGCTTATCGGCTTGCATTGAGCCCGGCCATTGCAGGTCGGCATCACCTGAATACCAGCATGCCTAGTGCATCAGCGGGCCGCTCGCCTTTCTCCACGCATCGATGCCGCCCTGTATGTGGCGGGCACTCGAAATCCCGACATCCTGCGCCGCCTGCACGGCCATCGCCGAGCGCTCGCCGAAGGCGCAGTAGAACAGGATCTGCCTGCTGGTCGATTTCGCCAGCTCATGCAGCATGCCGCCAGGAGCGATGTTCTCCTGCAGCCGCGCGTAGGGCAGATGTATCGCGCCGGGGATGACGCCATGGCGTTCCCGTTCGGATTGCTCGCGCAGATCGATCAGCGCCACATCGGGCCGCCCGACCAGCGCCAGCGCCTCCTCGGCTGTCAACGACCAGCCGCGGCTGGCGATGTCGTCCTGATGCAGCCCCACCCGCATGTTGGCCGGCACGGCCACGTCCATCATCTTCGGATTGGACAGCTTCAGATTGTTCATGATGTCGACATACTCGTCGACGGACTTCACCTGTAGGCGCGGGTTGAAGGCTTTTTCCTCGCCGATCGTCGACACGGTCTCGCCCTTGTAGTCATGCGCCGGGAAGATCAGCGTCTCGTCGGGAAGCTTGAGCAGACGGCCGAAAATCGACTCGTATTGCAGGCGCGGATCGCCGTTCTGGAAGTCGGTGCGGCCGGTGCCGCGGATGAGCAGCGTGTCGCCGGTGAAGACCCGGTCCGGCAGCATGAAGCTGTAGGAATCGTCGGTGTGGCCGGGCGTGTAGATGACGTCGAGCGCCAATCCCTCGATGGCAAGCTTGTCGCCGTCGGCAAGCCGCATCGAGACGACGTCGGCCTTGGTCTGCTCGCCCATCACAGTGACGCAATGCGTCTTGTCGCGCAGCGCGCCGAGACCGGTGATGTGGTCGGCATGGAGATGCGTATCGACCGCCTTCACCAGCCTGAGGTCGAGCTCGTTGACCAGCTGCAGGTAGCGCTCGACCTTCTCCAGCACCGGATCGATGATCAGCGCCTCGCCGCCGCGCCGGCTGGCGAGCAGATAGGAATAGGTGCCGGAAACGGAATCGAAGAGCTGGCGGAAGATCATTTTTGCTACCCCGCTGCGTTTTCGCATCGCGCACGTCATGCGCGCGCTTGCAGTAATATTCTACTGCATCGCTGACCGGAATCGGAATGGATTTCGAAAAATATATGTTCCGGTAGACGACCTTCCCAGAGCCACGAGATGAAAACCATCAATGTCGTGCCGAGATTCGTCCCTCAGAAAGCCTTGCTGAGGCGCGCCTGGCCCCGGATGGTGAAGGCATCGTCACTGCCGTAACCGGCCTCGAAGCCGGCGTTCAGGGTCATGCCGGCGCCCACCTCCGCCGCGACGTCCGCGCCGGCAAAGCCGCGCAGCACCGTCTTTCTGCCGCCGGCGGCAAAAGAGATGTCCTGGCCGAGAAGCGTCGCCGACAGGTCGTCGCTGTCTTGCGCTATCGCATCGATCCCGGCGCGAAGGGTGGTTTGCCATTTCTGGCTCCGCGTGCGGACGGGGGCCAAAGCCAGCGCGAGCTGGCCGCGCGCATCGAACACGTTGACGTCGCGCCGCGAGACCGCGAGATCGCCGTCCGAACCGGTCTCCGCGTAATCGTCGACGAACAGTCCCACGTAACGCAGCCGAACGCTCGGCATCAGCGTGCCGGCCGCAATCGGCAGCCGCATGCCGAGCGTGACCGAAGGGCTGACGAAGACGCCGTTGAAGTCGGCGCGCGCCGTCTCGACGCCGCCGAGCACCAGGTTGTTCGCGACACGGCGGCGGCTCCGCTCCTCAAGCACGCCGGCAACGAACGTCGCCTCGGCAAAATGCGCCCCTCCGTCGTAGCCCAGATAGCCGCCCGCAAACACGCTGCGATGGACGATCTCCTGCGCATCGTCGTCGACCTCTGTCGATCCGGCAGCGCCTCCCAGAAGCACACCGCCCAGGAAGCCGTCGCCCGAGCGCCTCTCGGCACCGGCGACGGCGCCGCCCAGCGCCTCGCTGAATCCGGCCGACGCGCCGGAGCCGCCCTGGGAGCGTGTCGCGCCAAACGTGGAGATCCAGGCGTCCTTACCGTTATGCGGCGCGAATATCTCGCCGTTCGGATCGGGCATGCGCGCTTCGACCACACCGGCTACGCCATCGGCAAGATCTTGGATCAGCGGCGCGCTGCTCGCAAACCCGGTGATGTCGACCACCGCCACGCTGTCGCCGCTCGTCACGAACGGCCTGCCGCCGGTCAGGATGGTCTGCGGCAGGCCGGATCCGGCGAAGCTCATGACAGCGTTCAGCGCGGGGCCGAAGCTCGCGGTGTTGTTGCTTCCGGAGAAAACGATCGGTCCCTGTATGGCCGTCCCGCCCAAAAGATTGAGCGTGGCGCCGGGCGCGCCGAAGAAGATTGCGGCGCTCTGGTCGCTGAGGACGCGGCCGGAATTGGCGATGACGGAATTGCTGCCCAGCGCGGCGATGCCCACTGCGCTCACGCCGTCGACGACGACCGAGCCGGAATTGGTGATCGTGGCATTGCCGAACAGGGTCCCGATTCCTGTCGCGCCCGTGCCGAAAACGCGGACGGCGCCGCTGTTGACGATGGCGGCATCGCTGCCGCCGGCGCCAATGCCGATGGAGGCCAAACCGGACACGGTGATCGAGCCGGAATTGTCCACCCGCAGGCCGTCATTCTGCCAGATGATCCCGGCTGCGGCGATGCCAAAAGCCTCGATCGAACCACTGTTGGAAACCATCAGGTCCGGCCCGGCGCCGATGATGCCCGCGGCCGCCGTGCCGGCAACGCCGATGAAGCCGTGATTGTCCACACGCCCACCGGGCGCGTTGCTGATGATGCCGTAAGTGGCGACACCCAGCGCTTCTATCGCGCCGTTGTTGACGATATGCGCGTTGCCGCCCGCGGACAGGATGCCGATGGAGGCATCGCCTATTGCCAGGATGGTGCCGTCGTTCAGGATCGTCGCGTCCAGGCCCTGTGCGTTCACGTTGATGGCGCCGCCGCCCGACGTTTCGACCAGACCATGGTTGGTGAACGTCTGGGCCGGGCCGAACATGCGAACCGCATCGATGCCGGCGCCAGATGTTTCGATCGCTCCCGCTGGGCTGACGACGCCGGTTTCGCCCGCACCGGTCATCGTCTGCTGGCCGGCCGTCACGCCATTGCCGACGACAAAACTTTGGGAAAGCGCCGCGCCGCTTCCAAGCGAAACCGCGGCGAGGCCGGACAGCGCGACCGCGCCGGAAAGCCCTCTATGCGACGTCGGTATCACCCCCCTTGGCGCATGGGCACGCAACGAAAGGATTCTGCGCTCGGCGAACGCGAAAAACAAGCCTGAGGCGGCGCCCAAACTTCTGTTTGGACGCGTGCGAAAAATGCCTACCGCCTGAGCACCGCGCTCAGCACGTCCCGGATGCCGATCGCGCCGACGAAGCGCGAGCCTTCGTCGAAGAGTGCCACCGGGGCGGTCTGCGAACGATGCATGGCCAGCATCACCGTCTTCAGCGGCGTGCCGGGATTGGCCCAGAATACCTGCGCCCCTTCCTCCGGTTGGCGCTCGACATCGGCACAGGACACCCATACCGCCGGCTTCCCGTCGCGTTCGGCCGCCGCCACCAGGCCATGCTCGTCGATCTTGAAGCGCGTCGTCTTGCGCCGGTCGAGCCACACCCAGCCGTCTTCGCCCTGTTCCAGATCGCGACGGTCGCGCATCACGTTCCACGCCGTCAGCACCGAAAGCGGGTTCACGTTGGCGATGAAGTCGCGGACATAGTCGTTGGCCGGACGCAGCACGATGTCCTCCGGCGCGCCGGTCTGCACGATGCGGCCGCCTTCCATGATGGTGATGTGGCTGCCGATCTTCAGCGCCTCCTCGAGGTCGTGACTGACGAAGATGATGGTCTTCTTCAGCTCCGCCTGGAGCTGCAGGAGCTCGTCCTGCAGCTTGGTGCGGATCAGCGGGTCGAGCGCCGAGAACGGCTCGTCCATCAGCAGGATCGGCGCCTCGGTGGCGAAGGCACGCGCCAAGCCGACGCGCTGCTGCATGCCGCCCGAAAGCTCATGCGCGTATTTCTTCGACCATTGGTCGAGATGGACGAGTTGCAGCTGTTTCTGGACCCGCGCCTTGCGCTCGGCATCGGGCACGCCGGCAAGCTCGAGGCCGAAGCCGACATTTTCCTCGACGGTGCGCCACGGAAGCAGGCCAAACTGCTGGAACACCATCGCCACCTGCTTCTGGCGCAGCCGCCGCAAGGTCGCTTCGTCGCAGGTCACGACATCGACGGTGCGGTCGCCGTCATTGACCAACACCTGTCCCCGCGACACGACGTTGAGCCGGTTGACGGCTCTGAGCAGCGTCGACTTGCCGGAGCCCGACAGGCCCATCAGCACGGAAATCTCGCCTTCATTCACCGTGAGATTGGCCCCGGCGCAGCCCAGCACGTTGCCGGTCTTCTCGAGGATTTCGGCGCGGGTGGCGCCTTTGTCGATCAGCGCAAGCGAACCGGCCTGATCGGCGCCGAAGACGATATCGACATTCCTGAAGTCAACCGCGACGGTCATTTCTTGCCTCCCACGCCGATGCGCGTCATCCGGTCGAGCACGATGGCGAGCACGACGATTGCGAGGCCGGCCTCAAGTCCGAGGTCGATGCGGCGGGAGCCGAGCGCGCGGTTGATTTCGGTGCCGAGGCCGCCGGCGCCGATGAGCGCCGCGAACACCACCATCGACAGCGACAGCATGATCGATTGCGTCAGCCCCGCCATGATCGTCGGCAGCGCCGACGGCAGCTCCACCTTCCATAGGAGCTGGCGTTTGGTGGCACCAAACGCCTCACCCGCCTCGATGATCGCCGTGGGCACCGAAACCACGCCGAGGTGGGTGAGTCGTACTGCGGTCGGGATGACGAAGATGATGGTGACGATCAGGCCGGGTGCGTTGCCGAGCCCGAACAGCGTCAGAACCGGGATCAGATAGACGAAGGTCGGCAGCGTCTGCATCAGGTCGAGCACCGGCAACATGACGCGGTAGACCTTCGGCTTGTGCGCGGCCCAGATGCCGAGCGGCACGCCGATCGCCATCGCCATGGCGGCGGCGGCGACCACCAGCACCAGCGTCTGCACCGTCTGCTTCCAGAGGTTCTGGTTGATGATGAAGATCAGGCCGATGAAGACGCCGATGGCGAGCGGCCGCGAGCGCTGCAACAGCCAAGCGACGAGGGCGATGACCAGCGCCAGCAGCACCGGCGGCACCATCAGCAGGAGGTCCACCGCCCCGTCGAGGATGAAATTCAGGCCGTTTGAGAACGCCCGAAAGACGGTATCGAAATTGTCGGTGAGGAAGCCGAAGAAGGCCTTGCCCCATGGCCCGATCGGGATTTTGTAGTCGGTAAGGAATTTCGATATCGGATCCATCTTCCCCTCTCGGTTTCGCCGCACTTGCCGTACGGTCATTGTCTCGCAGCTTAATGCATGTCACCCAAAAGCGTGCGGCGGTTTTGGGAAAATGACATGCGCAAAAACAGAGATTTAAAGCGCGTCGCTTGAACCCGTTTCAGCGCGGCGCTTTAAGAAAAAGGGCAGCCTTTTCCAGTGGCTGCCCTTTTTCGGAGATCATGCCGGACTCAAAGCCGGCTCAGCTCCCAAGCGCGGTCTTGATGGCCGCGGCGGCATCGCCGCCGTCGAAGGTGGTCACGCCGGCAATCCAGGGAGTGATCGCGTCCGGATGCTTCTTCAGCCAGTCGGTCGCGACCGTCTGGGCGTCGCCGCCCTTGAGGATCGCATCCATCATCTCGCCTTCCATGTCGAGATTGAACTTCAGGTTGGCGATGAACTTGCCGGCATTGGGGCACTCGGTGGTGTAGCCCTTGCGCACATTGGTGTAGACGGTAGCGGCGCCGAAGCCGCTGTCGCCCATGCCGTCGAGATAGGTGATCTTCATGGCGCCCATCACCGGATGCGGCGTCCAGCCGAGGAAGGCGATCCACTCATTGTTCTTCATCGACTGCTCGGCCTGCGTCAGCATGCCGGCCTCCGACGATTCGACCAGCTCGAAGCCGGCGAGGTTGTCGGCCGGGTTCTTGATCATGTCGAGGATGATGCGGTTGCCGTCATTGCCGGCCTCGATGCCGTAGATCTTGCCGTTGAACTTGTCCTTGAACTTGCCGAGATCGGTCAGCGTCTTGACGCCGGCGTCGGCGACATAGGTCGGCACGACGATGCCGTAGCCGGCGCCGGTCAGATTGGTGCTGATCGTCTCGACCGAGCCGTCGGCGGTGTAGTCCTTGATGTCGTTGGTCATCGACGGCATCCAGTTGCCGAGGAAGACGTCGAGGTCCTTGTTCTTCAGCGAAGCCATGGTGACCGGCACCGAAAGCTGGATCACCTGCGGCTCGTAGCCGAGCGCGGTGAGCAGCACCGAGGCCAGCCCCGTGGTCGCCTGGATGTCGGTCCAGCCGACATCGGACAGGCGCACGGCCTTGCAGCTCGCCGGGTCGCCGGCATAGGCGGCGGTCGTGGACAGAAGCGCCGCCAGGCCGAGGCCGGCGACGGAAGATTTCATACGCGACATCAACTTTCTCCCATTGCAATTCGAGGCGGCTCGAAGTCACGGTTCTTGCGACCGCCTTGTTCCGTCAGCCAAACACCATTTTGAAGTGGTTTCAAGCGGGGCCACATCACGATGAACGGCGCGCGCTGGCCATTCAGCGACATGCAGCGTCTTTTCCGAAGCAAGCGCTTTTTTGGTGGAAGGAGCCGGCGCCCCCTTCCCCGCATTGCGGCAAGTGGGCTTAAAGACCCACATGGCAAAGCTCTACTTCAACTACGCAACGATGAATGCCGGCAAGACGACGATGCTCCTGCAGGCGTCCTACAACTATCGCGAACGCGGCATGACGACGATGCTTTTCGTCGCCGGCCATTATCGCAAGGGCGACAAGGGGCTGATCTCGTCGCGCATCGGCCTTGAGACCGAGGCGGAGGCGTTCCGCGACGGCGACGATCTCTATGCCCGCGTTGCCGAGCATCACGAGCATACGACCGTGCATTGCATCTTCGTCGACGAGGCGCAGTTTCTCGAGGAGGAGCAGGTCTGGCAGCTCGCACGCATCGCCGACCGGCTGAACATCCCTGTCATGTGCTACGGCCTGCGCACCGATTTCCAGGGCAAGCTGTTTTCCGGTTCGCGCGCGCTGCTTGCCATCGCCGACGACCTGCGCGAGGTGCGCACCATCTGCCGCTGCGGCCGCAAGGCGACGATGGTGGTACGCCTCGGTCCCGACGGCAAGGTGGCGAGGCAGGGCGAGCAGGTGGCGATCGGCAAGGACGTCTATGTCTCGCTCTGCCGCCGCCATTGGGAAGAGGAAATGGGCAGGGCGGCGCCAGACGACTTCATCGGCTTCGCCCGCAACTGAAGCGGAGAGCCTGCCGCCAGTCGGTAACCGGTTGCCACCCCTCTGCCTACTCAGGGCCGATCCGAAGCCCTGATCGGCATTCCGAGAGGCGCCGTCCGGCGATAGACCGGCCGACGATCGAATGATCTGCCGCGACTTGCCGCAAGAGTTTGGCCCGCCGCTCCAGCCGATGCCGGTCGCCGCGAAAACAAGAGCTTAAGGCATAGAAGCTGAAGCTGCTTGAAGGCCAGGCGCATTACTCGCGATTGGCATGCTTGCCTTGTCTTTCAAGGGCCTGACCAATTCTTTTGTTTTAACGCCTCTGCTTGTCTTCCTTCTTTCAATCCCTGGAGGCCCCACATATATTCGCCGCCACGTGCGACGAAACCGGATGCCGATGCGGGAGGCCCCTATGGCGACATTGCAGAATTTCGATGCCGAAATTGCCAAGACCAAGCAGGTCGTTGAGGACATGCGCACCAAGATCGAGCAGTCCGGCACCGTGCTCGACACCCTCGCCCAGGCCGATAAGAAGATCGGCGACGCCAATTTCGACATCGAGAACGCCCGCATCGAGGACGTGCTCAAGCAGCAGAAGGTCATGGAAGGCAACATTGCCGACCTGATCATCGGGCTTGAGGACGCCACCAACGTCTTCGGCGCCGAATTCGAGAGCATGAAGAACTACACCGGCTGGGAAAACTTCGTCGGTGTGTTCTCCGCGCAGCGCAAGCAGCGCATGCGCACCGACCGCGTGCGCAACATGTCGCTCGCCGGCAATCTGCAGGAACTGCTGGCGAAATCCGACACCATCGTCGGCATCCTGAAAGCCCAGAAGCAGATTCTCGACCAGCGCTACAAGACCTCCGAAACCAGCCTGTCGCAGGTGATCGAGCGCCGCAAGACCACGATGGCCAACCTCGAGGCGGTGCAGAAGCGCATCGAGGAGCTCAACCCGATGCTGCTCGACGTCGAGAACAAGATCGCCGCCTCGACGACCCAGAAGGAGCGCACCGAGCTCGAGGGCGAGCGCTCGAAGATGGCGACCGAATACAACGAGAAGCAGGCCAAGGAGCAGGAGCTGCTCGCCGAAAGCCAGACGCTGGAACGCTATACCTCGATGTTCCAGACATTCGTGGACTCCCTCAACAACCAGATCGCCGCGCAGTCGACGCTGATCAA
This sequence comes from Mesorhizobium sp. WSM4906, assembly GCF_029674625.1. Classification (NCBI taxonomy): domain Bacteria; kingdom Pseudomonadati; phylum Pseudomonadota; class Alphaproteobacteria; order Hyphomicrobiales; family Phyllobacteriaceae; genus Mesorhizobium; species Mesorhizobium sp. WSM4906. Next base: position 2,675,649 of record NZ_CP121355.1, on the reverse strand, counting down.
CAAGCTCACCATCGACACCGAGCAGCGCATCGTCCTGTATAAAGCGCTGGAAGACTCGCTGAAGACGGCCGCCCAGCAGGACGTTGCCCACAAGATCAACACGCTGGGCAGCCAGGTCGACAACACGGCGGAAGAGACGATGGCCGGCATCGGGGCCGCCTCGCAGAAGCACATCGGCGATCTGCTCGAGATGCATGAGAAGAACATGGTGGCGAGCGCCGACATCCAGCGCCGCAAGAAGCTCGCCGACGATGCCTTCGCCCGGCGCTTCGACGAGGTGATGAAGAAGCACAACGCCGCCAACTACGTGCAGCAGTAGGCGGCGTGCCGGCATTCTTCTCCAGGGCAGCGCCATGACCCCCGAAAACGAAGCTGCGGCGCGCTACTTCTCCGCCATCACGTCGGCGCTGAGCGGGCTGGAAGTGTTCATGCGCGACGATCGCTCGCCGCTCTACCGGCATGGCATCGTCGCCAAGATCGTCGCCGAATACATCGCCCGGCTGGACAAGTCCTTTGCCTGCTGGCGCAACCGGCTGGGCTTCATGGACACGTTCCGCATTTCGCGCGCCGATAGCGGCTACCCGGTGTTCCAGAACCTGCTCGAGCTGGAGAACGACCGCCGCCAGGCCGACAGCCGCCTAGCCAACATCCCGCAGGCCGGCGAGCTGCGCGAGGAGATGGCCGACTTCATCCTGCGCCACAAGGAATTTCCAGCGGCGCTGCAGAAGTCGATGGCCGAGCGGCTCTATCTGGAGGACGTCAGGAGCAAGGCGACCTTCGGTCCCTTCATCCTGGCACAGACGGCGAAGGTCTCGGTCAACCCGAAGACCATGCGGCCTTATTATCTCGTCCATTGGGCATCGTTCGACGGCAGCGCCAACCTGCCGCTGGTCTACATGGTGACGGTCGAGGACTCTTCCGAAAGCATGGTGCGCCAACTCGTTGACGACAGCACCGGCAAGCTGAACGAGCGCGTCGATATTCCATTGCCCGTGGATGGCCTGCTCAACCCCGAGCTCGCCCACCGCTTCGACGATTTCACCGAGAAGAATTCGGCCTACACGCTGTCGCCGGCGACGATCGCCGTCAATCTCGACAAGGATTTCGAGCCGCTGCACCCGAAGCAGCTGCGGCGCGTCGTGCTTGGACCTTTCTATTCGGCAGGGATCACCGAGAACAATTCGACGGTCACGGAGGTCCTGGCCAAGGTGCGCAAGCCCGAAAACGCCTGGCTGCTCACCTGGACCATCCAGGAGGTCTTTTCCAAGGGCGAGAAGCCCGGCCGCAAGGGCCTGTTCTCCAGCGAAAAGACGACGCAGGAATTCTTCATCAACACCGACGACCTCGAAGCCGCGCGCCAGGGCGTGTCGAGCTACGAGAACCACGCGCTGATCCCGCACGAGGCCTATCAGGCGCTATACGCCGCCGGCGAGGCGCAGAAGATCTTTTCCGGCTACAAGGTCCACATCCTGTCGAACGGGCAGGTCATCAGCGACGTCTGATTTCAACCGCGGAGCATCCTTCATGGACACCGGGCTGACCACGATCTCGGAAGCGGCAATCGAAAAGCACCGCGCCACCGCGCAGAGCTTCATCACCCGCATCGTCGTGCTGGAGGATCCCGCGCGCGAATCCGGCACCGCGCTCGCCGGCACCAACCGGCGCTTCGTCTCGACCGTATCGGTCGGCTCGGTGCGGCACACGCGCGAAGTCGAGCTGTCGAAGACGGTCGCCGCGATCCATCCCGACGACCAGCTGATGAGCATCCCGCAGCACACGCTTCTGTTCCGCGCCCGCCGCGGCCTGGCGATCGCGCTGGCCATATCGGATGTCTTTGCCGAGGGTTCCGATCTCGAAAGCCTGCAGGCGAAGAACGCCCGGGCTCCGCTCGAAGGCGACGAGGCTGCGAGGTTCAAGAGACTGTTGTCGGCCGCGGCCTATGTTTCGGCCTTCAGCTTCGCCTCCTACCTGTTCCAGCTGATCGACAGTGACGGCGAGGCGCCGAACGACAGTCCCGAACCCGACTTCCTCTTCGACACGCCGCAGGATGCGGTGAAGTCCATCGTGGCCGGGCTCGACAAGGCGATTGCCGGTTCGAAGGACGACGCCGACCTGATGACGCGGGCGCGTGCCTTTGCCCGCGTCGCCATCGATGGACTCTTGGCCCGTAAGGGGCGCTTCGACGGCATCGGCCCGTTCGAGAACGCGCATATCCGCATCGACGTCGACGACTTCACCATCGACGGCTTCGACGTGGCGCCAGGCAAGCGTTTGAAGCCGCTGGTGATGACCTTCAAGAAACCGGAAGAAGTCGTCGGCAACCACATCGCCAAATTCCAGTCGGTCAGGCTGGCCAAGATGCTGATGGCCTATGATTTCGAGCGCGAGCTGAACCCCGTCGTCGAGCTCGGCGGCTTCCTGTTCACCTTCATCGGCGACGGCGCGCCCGGTACCGGCAAGACGACACTGATCCAGATGATCGCCGGTCTCGTCAACGACTACTGCCAGGTCGCCGGCTATCCCTTCGTCTACGAGAATTTCGGCGTCGACCAGATCTCGTCCTACCAGGGCAAGTCGGGCCAGAACTGCCGCCAGTTCATCAACAACGTGCTCAATCCGCGAACCATCGGCTTCGGCACCATCGACGACATCGACCAGGTCGCGGCGCGCCGCTCCGACGACCGCGCGTCCGCCGGCCAGCAGGAGATCACCGGCGTCTTGATGGACGCCTTTGCCGGTGCTTCCACCGTGGTGCGCGGCAACTGCTCCTTCGGCATGTTTTCCAACTATCCCGAGAATGTCGACGATGCGCTGCGCCAGCGCGCCGGCGCCCGCTGGCTGGTCGACGGCCCGCAGACCCGCGACGACTACATCGACATCTTCGTGCTGCTTGCCGGCAAGAACCACAAGATCCCGCTGGGCGACCACAAGCTCTACGCGGCGCAGGAAATCCAGCGCGCCGTGGCCGAGGCCTATGAGGAGCACGAGAAGCCGCAGGAAGACGGGCTGTCGAAGGTCTATGAACGCTACATGAAGGAAAACGGCGCACCGAAGACCATGGCCGACATCGGCACCTACCTGCACATGATCAAGGACGCCGAACCGCGCTTCACCGGCCGCGCCATCAAGAACGTCACCGACGCGATAAAAATGCGCGCCATGGACATCGAGATGCCGGACGACTGGTTCGAGAAGCCGGAAGCCTTCATGCACAAGAGCTACGACGACAAGAAGGCGATGATCGAGGAACTGCGCGGCCCGTTCTCGATGGAGATGGTCATGCAGGAGATCAACCGTTACGCCGATTCCGAATTCCGCTATTCCGACAGGTCCGACGACGCCGCGGTGGAGAAGCTGCTGCGCGACGCGCGCCTGCGCGAGCGTGCGGCACGCGAGATGGAGGAGCTGAAGAAGAAGGGGCTGTGGAATGCTTGATGTTGCTTCGCTGCCCACGTGTGCTGAAAGACGTAGCTCTAACGCTGGCGCCCCCCTCTCCCCGTTCTTCACGGGGAGAGGGTAAGGGTGAGGGGCAGCGCATGCGTGGACCGGTAATCGAGACGACGAAGCGAGCACGGCGATTGCGCCAGTCAGACAACGATGCCGAAGGCGCACTTTGGCACGAGCTGCGTGATCGCAGATTGAACGGCTACAAATTCGTGCGGCAGTTCCCCATAGGCAGGTATTTCGCTGATTTTGCCTGCAGGGAATGCCAGCTTGTTGTCGAAGTTGATGGGAGCCAGCATATCGCGAACAAACATGATCAGATTCGCGATCGCTTCATGGTGTCAGCCGGCTGGTCCGTCCTCCGCTTTTGGAACGTCGACGTTTTGAAGGACAGGGAGGCGGTGCTTGAGACCATACTGGCGGCCGTCGAGCAGCGTTTAGAGCGCCACATCGATACACACGACCTTCGATTTATTGCCGCCGAAGGTTATGGGGAGACATATCCTTGACCGTTCGCGCCGCCCCTCACCCTTACCCTCTCCCCGTGAAGAACGGGGAGAGGGGGACGCCAACGTTGGCGCTCCATCCTTCGCCCACACAGGAAAATCTCACTGGGTCGCCCAAATGACCCCTAGCAAAAAGCCCGACCTGCTGCGCGACAACGAGCTGATCTACGGCAGGCTGCTCGCTGTCGACGAGCCGCACCTCGTCCAGCGCTACAACAAGGCGCTCGTCGCCTTCGGCCTCGAGCCCACCAAGCTGACGAGCTTCCAGATCGACCGCACCGGTTTTTCGCCCGAGGTGGCCGAGGAATGCGGCGACTACGACTATCTCGATCCCAACGAGGTCAACCGCCGCTTCATCATCCTGACGCCGTCGCAGATCGACCTGCCGGTGGTGCACACCGCCTTTTCCAACACCTCGCAGCTGATGTTCGAATTCATGTCCAAGAACCAGCGCGCCATCGACGCTCTGACCATCAAGGACGTCATCTACGGCGAGATCGAGGACTCCGTTCCCAAGGTCAACGACATCGAGGATCTGCTTTCGATCAACCAGGTCGAGTTCAAGGTGCTGTCGGCCGAGGACGTGCTGGGCAAGGCGGCCGAGCTCGGCAAGCTTGTCGACCGGCTGAAACAGGAGCCCGACGCCTGGCGCGACGACGCCATGCTCGAGCGCATGGTCGATCTCGCCAAGGTCTGCGGCGACATCCGCGAGAACGCGCTTGTCCCCGACCAGGTGATCTTCCGCCACAATGCCTACTGGACGAGCCATTTCGGCGGGCTCTACGTCTTTGTCGATCCCGATATGACGACGGTGATCTGCGACCCGGCAGCACCGGGCTTCCGCCGCTCGCGGCCGTGGCAGGTGAGCTATCTGTCGATCAACGACGCCGACAAGGTGTTCCGTTTCCTCGCCGCCACCGGTCGCCTTGACTTGCCGCGCGCCTCCTGGATCGAGGCCTCGGGCTATCTCGAGCATCGCGCCGAGATGGTGGTGCGGGCGCTGATCCGCGACGCCGAGCCCAACCGCAACCTGACGGATGTCGACAAGGTCTGGCTGCAGACCTGGATCCACGGCCATGCCGACCTGATTGCCAGCGACGGCAACTTCCCGTTCCTCAACGCCGCCAAGCGCGAGATCGCCCAGTTCGGCCATCTCAAGGTCGAGGACGTTCCGCCGCGCCAGCGCTTCCTGGTCGTGCGCGCCAGGCCCGATCATCCCGATGCCTGGCTCACCAACCAGCTGATCTCGGATTTCGTGCCGCAGGACATCGTCTCGCGTTACGTCTTCAACAAACCGGGCTTCTACAGGGACTTCGACGGCTTCAGCGACGCCTGGCGATCGCATGTTGTGGACGTTCTGAAAACCACATATTTGAAGGACAAGGCGGCGTTCCGCGCGCGCCTTTACGGCTTGACTGACTGAGGGGTGACGAGAGCCATGCTTGATCCGATCGTGAATTTCTTCACCCAGATTTTCCAATGGATCGGCCGCGGCATCGGCTTCGTCGTCGGCATCATCCTATGGCCGTTCATGTGGGTCGGCCGCTGGTACGGGCAGCGCGGCTGGATCCTGAAGGCGGTGGTGGGCCTCGCCATCCTGGTGCTGATCGGCCTTTACGCCAATTTCTTCTATGCCACCCAGTGGTGGAACAATTTCGAGCCGAACTATCCCGACAAATACACCTTCGAGACGCGCAACGTGTCGGCCGGCGAGCAGGTTTCTGCCGGCGCCGGCACCGACACGGCCAAAACCTGCGGCAACTCGGCGATCGCCCAGGTGGCGGCCGATCTTACCGACTTCAATGTCAACCAGAATGCCTGGATCTCGTCGATGATCCTCTACAAGCTCGGCTTGTTCGGCATCGACTGGGACCACACGCCATGGATGGACAACAAGGCCTCTTTCCAGCGTGGCATCAACCAGGCGGTGCGGCGCACCGCGACCGAGCTTGCCGACAATCTCGGACGCGTGCGCACGACCTCGCAGATCGACAGCGACCTGCAGGACGCGCGCGGCAATCTGCAATTCGACGAATACACATGGTATTTCGGCTTGAACCCGTTCGGCCCGAAGACGCCGACGCCGAGCTATTATCGCGACGCGGTGCGCAAGCTGCGCTCCTTCAATGCACGGCTGGCCACCTGCCAGGCGACGTTTGACGCCCGCGCCGACAATCTGAAGCAATATATCGACCGTATCGCCAGCGACATCGGCTCGACCTCGGCGATCCTCAAGGAGCGCGCCGAGAACCACAATGACGGCTGGTTCGACTTCCGCGCCGACGATCGCTTCTGGTTCGCCTACGGCCAGCTCTATGCCTATTACGGGCTGATGAAGGGCGCTCAGGCAGACTTCGAGGGCGTGATCAAGGAAAAGCACCTGCAGAACCTGTGGGACACGATGGACGCGCAGTTCGTCTCGGCGCTGCGCATCCAGCCCTTCATCATCGCCAATGGACGCGAGGACGGCTGGCTCCTGCCGACGCATCTGACGACCATGGGCTTCTATGTCCTGCGCGTGCGCTCCAACATGGTCGAGATCAGCAACGTGCTGACCCAATAGCCTGACCAGCCGACAGTTGGGGCTGGCGGATTTGCGCCGTCGCCTCTGTCGCTTTTCGCGTATTGCACGGCTGTTTTGAGACGGCGGAGCGACACCCGCTCTGGCTTCTATACGGCGCAACGACCGGGCGCCGAAGACGCCGGCAAGGTCGGCCCGGGAACAGTAAACTTTCTTCACAGGAAACATAGTTGCATGAAAGTTGACGCCGTGACAGCGACAGGGTTAGAACATGCCCTTGCGTCCGGGCGGCGTTTCGATCATGCAGCGATCGAAGCCCTCCCCTCCACCGCTCATTTCAGAGGAAAGCCGTCATGGCCGAAGTGAAGTCCGATATCGAGATCGCGCGCGCCGCTAACAAGAAACCGATCCAGGAGATCGGCGCCAAGATCGGCATCCCGTACGAGCACCTGCTGCCATATGGCCACGACAAGGCGAAGATCTCGGCCGAGTTCATCAAGTCGGTGAAGGGTAACAAGGACGGCAAGCTGATCCTGGTCACCGCCATCAACCCCACTCCCGCCGGCGAAGGCAAGACGACCACCACGGTCGGCCTCGGCGACGGCCTGAACCGCATCGGCAAGAAGGCGGTCGTGTGCATCCGCGAAGCCTCGCTCGGCCCGAACTTCGGCATGAAGGGCGGAGCGGCCGGCGGCGGCCTCGCCCAGGTGGTGCCGATGGACGACATGAACCTCCACTTCACCGGCGATTTCCACGCCATCACCACGGCCCATAACCTGCTTTCGGCGCTGATCGACAACCACATCTATTGGGGCAACGAGCTCGGCATCGACATCCGCCGCGTGGCCTGGCGCCGCGTCATGGACATGAACGACCGGGCGCTGCGCGAGATCATCTGCTCGCTGGGCGGCGTCGCCAACGGCTTCCCGCGCGAGGCAGGCTTCGACATAACCGTCGCCTCGGAAGTGATGGCGATCCTGTGCCTGGCCACCGACCTCAAGGACCTCGAGAAGCGTCTCGGCGACATCATCGTCGCCTACCGCCGTGACAAGTCGCCGGTCTATGCCCGCGACCTCAAGGCCGACGGCGCCATGGCCGTGCTTCTGAAGGATGCCATCCAGCCCAACCTGGTGCAGACCCTTGAGAACAACCCGGCCTTCGTGCATGGCGGTCCGTTCGCCAACATCGCGCATGGCTGCAACTCGGTCGTCGCCACCACGACGGCGCTCAAGCTTGCCGACTATGTCGTCACCGAAGCCGGCTTCGGCGCCGACCTCGGCGCCGAAAAATTCTTCGACATCAAGTGTCGTAAGGCAGGCCTCAAGCCGGCCGCCGCCGTCATCGTCGCCACCGTGCGCGCCATGAAGATGAATGGCGGCGTCAAGAAGGAAGACCTCGGCAAGGAGAACATCGAGGCGGTCAAGAAGGGCTGCCTCAACCTCGGCCGCCACATCGAGAACGTGAAGCAGTTCGGCGTGCCGGCGGTGGTCGCGATCAACCACTTCACCACCGACACCGAGGCCGAGATCCAGGCGATGAAGGACTTCGTCAAGGCGCAGGGCGCCGAGGCGATCCTGTGCAAGCACTGGGCGCAAGGCTCCGCCGGCATTGAGGATTTGGCGAGGAAGGTGGTCGAGATCGCCGAATCCGGCGCCTCGCAGTTCTCGCCGCTCTATCCCGACGAGATGCCGCTGTTCGAGAAGGTCAACACCATCGTCAAGCGCATCTACCGCGGCGACGAGGCGATCGCCGACAAGTCGATCCGCGACCAGCTGCATGCCTGGGAGCAGGCCGGCTACGGCAACCTGCCGGTCTGCATGGCCAAGACACAGTACTCTTTCTCGACCGACCCGAACCTGCGCGGCGCGCCGACCGGCCACACCGTGCCGGTGCGCGAGGTGAGGCTTTCGGCCGGCGCCGGCTTCGTCGTCATCATCTGCGGCGAGATCATGACCATGCCGGGCCTGCCCAAGGCGCCATCCTCGGAAAAGATCTTCCTCAACGAACAGGGTCAGATCGAGGGTCTGTTCTAAACATTCTTCGAGCTGAGAATGACCAAGGGCGCCGCGCTGCCGCGGCGCCCTTTTTGCTTGCCCGGATTCCTCAAGCCGCCGTCGAGGAACCGAACTTCTTGATGCCTACGACCGACGTGCTGACGAACTGGTCGAGGAGGGTGAAGAAGATATCCAGGCTGAAGCCGAACAGGAAGGCGAAGGTGAACAGGCTGAAGCCTATCGCTGAAGCCTGACCGCCAAGCTTCGTGTCAGGCCCCAAGAACCAGGCCAGCACCATGCCCGCCAGCGCTCCCAGGACGACCCTGTGAACCAGTCGCGCCAATGTCGGGTTAGGCAGCAGCGGGTTCAGGATCATGCGCATGTGAAACATGATGGCGCCCAGGCTTCCGTAAAGTGCCGGCAGTATCCAGAGCGCATAGGGGCTCAAGACGGCGTTGAGGCCTCCTATCTGCGCGGTCATCATGTAAATTGAACTGGGGGTAAGGGTGATCACGCCGCTGCACTGAAGACTGCGGGTGGCCTCCTCATACTCGCTGTTCGCATCGAGCTCGGGGCTTGTGCCTGCCGACGCGGCGCCGCCAGGCTCCTTGCCCGCGGGAGTGCCGGGTTGCGCGCAAGCTGGATTTCCCCCTGCCGGTGCCCCGCCCACCGGTCCCGCATATTCCGACTTTGCCGACGCCACCCCCTGATTGCAAAGCTGGTTTGTGATCGCCTGCTGCGGATCGTAGATCTGACCATTGCCCGCCGCGCCCGCGGTTACCAGCGACTGCACCTTGCAATAGGCCGATTGCATCCCCCAGATCGGGAAACGCGCCTCTCGGGTCATGAAGCTTTGGGAATTCGCCCAAAGGGCGACGAACCGCTGGTCGAGCAAATGAAGGCTGTCCTCGGCGTTGTAGTAGACATCCTCAAGAAGATTTATGTCGCTTTGCGACAGGCCGCCCGATGCGGCCGATCGCAATTGCTTCTGCGTCGTCCAGACCTGGCGCACCGCCTGGCCGAAGCGAACGCTGAAATTGTCCTTGTTTATGTCTTGCAGCTCGGCGCTCAAGGAGACGCCCCTGTTGTAGACATATGTCATCTTGCCTGTGATCACCATCAGGATCACCGACAGCGCCACCAGCAAATAGGTTGCTATCGCGGCCCTGCGTGAGGTGTCGCCAGGCGACCACCCGGAGCGAAGTGCCGCCAGCGTGGAAAACGGCACGACACCCGAACAGTCGTTCAAGACCTTCTGGAGATTGACCACCGCCGGCTGGCTGGCCGTCACATCGCCAAGCTTCTCGGCATCGCCAATGGCCGCGAACAGCGAATTGTCCTTGAAGACCCCATAGCGACCATAGCCCGCCACCAGCTTCGCGTCTTTCAGCAGCCCGGTCACAAGAGGATCAACAGGAGCGGTCATCGACGTCGGCTCTCACTCATCGCCTCGCTAGCCCAGAACCCCGGGCACGTAGCCATATTGCGACGGGCACCCGCATGGATATCCGGGCGGCCCGGGCGGCTGCGCCCAGCACCAGAAGAATTGGGTGAAGCAGATGGTCCCTGGCGCGTGTGGAGGAACTTGCGCGAAGGCGGGCCACGGCAACATCGCGGCTCCGACGGCAAGCGTCAGGACAACCACGGTTCGTGCAATGCGCGCTTCCAATCCAGCCCCCGGCCAACCGCGCTTACCAATGCGGCATCACTCTCTGGAAGTGCCGGCTGGACTTCTGTGAAGTGGGTCACGCGCCTCATGAATTTTCATGCCAAGCAACAGGCGCCGCATCGCTGCGGCGCCTGTTGCTGAACCGGCTTCGGGACAAAGACATGCGTCAAATCGGAAACCTAAAGCGCATGGCGCGAATCTGAAAGATCGCGACGCGCTTTAGGCGGCGTTGCGTGCCAGCGCCCGCTGGTTGGACGCATAGATCGTGTCACGTTCCGGCAGGGCGCCGGTCTTCAGGCAATCGATCCATTCGGCGGTCTTCAGCACGGCGGCGAAGCGCGACTGCAGCACGACGCTCACCACCCGATGGATATCCTCGGCTGACGCGTGGCCGGCGCTGTTGGCGTAGGGCACCGAGCCGCTGGCGTCCGAGAGGAATTCGACGGCAAAGCCCATGTGCACGGCATGGATGATGGTCGACAGATCGCAATTATGCGTCATGTAGCCGACGACCACGATCGTATCGATGTGGTTGGCGCGCAGCCAGTCCTCGAGGTCCGTGCCGGTGAAGGCGGAAGGCAGCGTCTTTTCGACATAATGGTCGCGCGCGCGCCTCGCGATCTCGGGATGCAGCTCGCCGCCATGACTGCCCTTGGCAAAGAACGGCGCTGATTCCGGCGCCATCTGCTTGACGACGACGATCTTGATGCCGGCAGCAGTGGCGGCGTCCATCGCGCGCGCCACATTGGCGACGCTGTCGGCGAAGGGCGGATGCTGGATGGCGAGATTGCCGCCGTCATAGTCGTTCTGGACATCGACGACGACGAGCGCGCGGCGCGGCTGGGTGGCTGATGCTGACATGGCTTTTTCCTTTCGAACGGGTTGATGAGCGCAAAGCTAGGCCGGATATCCACTCGCAGAAAGTGTCCCAATTGACATTAGTCGAAAGAATTGGGACACTGTTGCCGCAACCCAATGGTGTCTGCCATGCACAATCCGATCATCGCCGCCGTCGCATTCGACGGCATCAGCCCCTTCCATCTTTCCGTGCCATGCCTGGTTTTCGGCGCGGACCGTACCAAGCTCGGCCTGCCGCGCTTCGACTTCCGTGTTTGCGCGGCCGAACAAGGGCCAATTCATACCGATGCCGGTTTGACCATCTCGGTCCCGCATGATCTTTCGGCGCTCGACGAAGCCGACATCGTCATCATCCCCAGCTGGAAGGATCTCGACGCGCCTCTGGCCGCTCCGCTCAAGGATGCGCTCGAACGGGCACACGAACGTGGCGCGCTGATCGTGGGCCTGTGCCTCGGCACCTTCGCCATTGCCGCCGCCGGACTGCTGGCGGGACGCAAGGCGACCACGCACTGGGCCTATACAGATCAGCTCAAGACCCTTCATCCCGATATCGCCGTCGACGCCGACGTGCTCTACGTCGACGACGGCGACATCGTCACCTCAGCCGGCGTCGCCGCCGGGCTGGACTGCTGCCTGCACATCGTGCGCGCCCGCTATGGCGCCGAGGCGGCGCTTCGGCTTGCCCGCCACGTCGTGCTTTCGCCGCATCGGCAAGGCGGACAGGCCCAGTTCATCGAACGCCCGCTCGCGCCGACGCCGACCGCCGACCGCTTCGCCAAGGCCTTGGACGAGGTGCGGGCGACGCTCGGCGACGCGCACAGCCTGGACAGCGTCGCCGAAGCAGCGGGCCTTACCCGCCGCACCTTCACGCGCCGCTTCCAGAAGTCGACCGGCACCAGCTTCGGCGACTGGCTGGCCGGCCAGCGCGTGGCGCTGGCGCAGCGGCTGCTGGAACAGACGGACAAGTCGATGGATATGGTGGCCTTCGAGGCCGGCTTCGGCAGCGCCACTTCGCTGCGGCAGCATTTCGCCGCGCGGCTCAGGACCTCGCCGATGCAATATCGGCGCGAGTTCTCTCGAAGCGCTCAGGTATCGGACGCGCTCAGCCTCTTGTAACGACCCGCGCCGGGTTGCCGACCACTGTCATGTTGGCCGGCACGTCGTGCGTCACCACCGCGCCCGCTCCGACGATTGCGCCTTCGCCGATGCTGATGCCGGCAAGGATCACCGCGCTGCCGCCGATCCAGGCATTGTCGCCGATCGTCACCGGTTTGGCGATCTCCAGTCCGGCAAGCCGCCCAGCGGCCTCCCGATGATGCTCGGCGCAGTAGATCTGCACGTTGGGACCAAGCATGGCTCCCTTGCCGATGCGCACCGGCGCGGTATCGAGAATGGTGCAGCCTGTGTTGAGGAAGACGCCATCGCCGAGGAAGAGGTTGAAGCCGTAGGCGCAGTGGAATCCTCCCTCGATGCGCGCGCCCTCGCCCGCGCCGCCCAGCAGCGCCCGCAAAGCCGGGCCTATGTCGCCGCGCTGCCGGGGCGACAGGCCGTTGTGCTCGAACACCGCGTCGCGCGCGGCGACGCGCATGGCCTCCAGCTCCGCGTCGAGGCAAGTGTACCATTCGCCCGCCGCCATCTTCATGCGCTCGCTTGTCGTCATGGCCGCTCCTCCGATGCTGCCTGCTGCCAAAGCACAATTCGCCCCTGAAACATGTCTCCCGAAAGTGGGAACCGGTTTCGGAGACATGCGTAAAATCAAAAAACCTAAAGCGCATGGAGCGAACCTGAAAGATCGCCACGCGCTTTAGGGAAAAGCCGTGGCCAAAAGCCCGGCCTATGCTAGCCTTACGTCTCGGGGCCGTGCGAGGTCCCGGATTTGAGGGGGTCGATCATGCTTTACATTCTTGCATTGCTGATTGGCGGGGTTGCCGGCCTACGCGCCATGACGGCGCCGGCGACAGTCGCGTGGGGTGCTTGGCTCGGCTGGCTGCCGGTCGCCGGCACCTGGGCGAGCTTCATGGGCCATTGGATCGCTGTCGGCATCTTCACCATCCTGGCGATCGTCGAGCTCGTCACCGACCAGTTGCCGTCGACGCCGAGCCGCAAGGTGCCGCAGCAGTTCGGCGCCCGCATCGTCATCGGCGCCTTCACCGGCGCGGTGATCGGCGCGACCGCCGGCGCGACCATCGGCGGCCTCATTGCTGGCGCGATCGGCGCGGTCATCGGCACGCTGGGCGGCGCGGAAGCCCGTTCGAGACTGGCAGCCGCGTTCGGCAAGGACCCACCCGCAGCCTTCATCGAGGACGCGGTCGCGGTCATCGGCGGCCTGCTCATCGTGGCGGCGGTCGCATGAGCGCGAAGGTCTTCGACGCCATCATTATCGGTGCAGGTCAGGCCGGCACCCCACTCGCCGGCCGCTTGACTGCGGCCGGCATGAGCGTAGCGCTGATCGAGCGCAAGCTAGTGGGCGGCACCTGCGTCAACACCGGCTGCATCCCGACCAAGACGATGGTGGCGAGCGCCTATGCCGCCCATCTTGCCCGCCGCGCCGCCGACTATGGCGTGACCCTCTCCGGCCCGGTCGGCGTCGACTACAAGGCAATCAAGGCGCGCAAGGACAAGGTGTCGGGCGCTTCCCGCTCTGGGCTGGAGACCTGGATCGCGGGCATGGAGAAATGCACGCTCTACCGTGGTCATGCGCGCTTCGTATCCGCCAACACCGTGCGCGTCGGCGACGATCTGCTGACCGCGCCAAAAATCTTCCTCAACACCGGCGGGCGCGCATCGGTGCCCGACCTTCCCGGCATCGACGACGTCCCCTATCTCACCAATTCCTCGATGATGGATCTCGATGTGCTGCCCAGCCATCTCGTCGTCGTCGGCGGCAGCTACATCTCGCTCGAATTCGCGCAGATGTTCCGCCGTTTCGGTTCCGAGGTCACGGTGATCGAAAAAGCGCCGCGGCTGACCGGCCGCGAGGACGAGGATGTCTCGGCCGCCATCCGGTCGATCCTCGAAAACGAGGGCATCGCCGTCCATGTCGGCGCCGACGACATCGCCTTCGCCAGGAAAGGCAACGGCATCGCCGTGACCTTCTCCGCCGGCAAGCCGCCGGCGGTCGGCTCGCATGTGCTGCTGGCCTTGGGCCGCGTCCCCAACACCGACGACCTCGGCCTCGACAAGGCCGGCGTCGAAGTCGACCAGCGCGGCTACGTTGTCGTCGACGACCAGCTGCGCACCAGCGTGCCCGGCATCTGGGCGATGGGCGACTGCAACGGCAAGGGCGCCTTCACCCATACTTCCTACAACGACTACGAGATCGTCGCCGCCAATCTGCTCGACAACGACCCGCGCCGGGTGAGCGACCGCATCGAGGCCTATGCGCTCTATGTCGATCCGCCACTCGGTCGCTGCGGCATGACCGAGGCCGCGGTGAAGAAATCCGGCCGCCGGGCGCTCGTCGGCCAGCGGCCGATGACCCGTGTCGGCCGCGCCGTCGAAAAGGGCGAGACGCAGGGCTTCATGAAAATCCTGGCCGATGCCGACACCGGCGAAATCCTCGGCTGCTCGATCCTCGGCCCGGGCGGCGACGAGGCGATCCACTCGATACTCGACCTCATGTACGCCAAGGCGCCGATCTCGACGCTGGCGCGCGCCATGCACATCCACCCCAATGTCTCGGAACTTCTGCCGACCATCGCCCAGGAACTGAAGCCGCTCGCCTGAGGCTGGACAAGCCGCTTCAGGCCGTCGGGCTGCGCTGGCGCTCAACCGCGCACTGCGCTGCGGACCCAGCCGGCCGAACGGCTGCGCTGCGCCGACGCCCGGCGCTGCTGGACCACTCGACAGCCGAACCGCAAACATGCATGTCTGGCCTCACATCGGAGGCACTTCATGCAAAAGACGATCGAGCGCATCGCCGGCGACAGCGAAGGCGTTGCATACGAATTCCCGGTTTTCCGCTTCGACGGCACGGACAAGGCAGCACCCTCGGCCTATCTGCAGGCGGCGCTCCATGCCGGCGAATTGCCGGGCGTCGTCGCCATCGACGCTCTGATGCCGATACTTGCGAAGGCGGAAGCGGAAGGCCGCATCAGGGGCGCCGTCACCGTGGTGCCGTGGGCCAATCCGATCGGCCGCGCCCAGTATCATTTCGGCGAGCATCAGGGCCGCTTCAATCTCGGCACCCGCACCAACTTCAATCGTTCTTTTCCGCTGCTTGCAGCACCCGATGCCAAGCTCTTGCCGGACGTCAGCCTTGGCGGCGCCGACCGCCGGCTGAAGAACCGGCTCGTCGAGCTTTCGCTCGGCAACGACATCGTGCTCGATCTCCACTGCGACGACGAGGGCCTTGCCTATCTCTACATCCACACCAGCCTCTGGCCGCATATGGCCGACTGCGCGGCCGCCATGGGCGCCGATGCCGTCGTGCTGTGGAGCGAGGACAGCAGCGGCACCTTCGAGGGCGCCTCGATCATGCCCTACCAGAACGTGCCGCCGAGCGTCGCGCGTTTCGACCGCCGCGTCGTCACCACGGTCGAATATCGCGGCATGCTGGACGTCGACGCCGCCTTGGCCGGGTCGGATGCCGCAGGCCTCTACCGCCTGCTGGTGACGCGCGGCGTCATTCAGGATCCTTCCGTTCCGAAGGCGAGCAGTTTCAGCAGCGCCGTCATGCCATTGGAAAACATCGACATGATGCCCTCGCCCAAGGCCGGCGCCATCCTTTACGACGTCAAGCCCGGCGACCGCGTCAAGAAAGGTGACAGGCTGGCGACGATCGTCCATGCGCCTGGCGAAGTTGGCGGCCACACCGGAGTGTTCGCGCCGCAATCGGGCTTCATCCTGACCAGGCGTTCCCGCCGCATCATCCGCGCCGGCGAGGACCTTTTGAAGCTCGCCGGCGACAACAAGAGCGCCGACGCGCGCTCCGGCACGCTGGAGGACTGATGCATGTCGCCCAAATGCGCAGCGGTTTTTGGAGAACGACATGCATCAAACAAAGGCCTGCGGCTTTCACCATCCGCATGAAATCCAGTTGCGCAGGCCTTCATTCGCCGCTATGGGAGTCGCCATGAACATGCGTTCGAACAAGACCGTTTGGTGGTGGGCTCGCTGACAGCGGCCAGTTCGAACGCGTGTGCGTAAAGAAGAGGGTGGCCGCAACGGAATGTCCGGGCGGCCATTTGTTTTTTCAAGCCATTCCCGGGTCCGTTGCCCAAAACGCTGATGGAGACGGCAATGACGATTAAAGTTCTGGACAACGGAGCGGAGCGCTTCGTCACCGCGGGTGGGGTGACGATCACCCGCGAGCGCCATGACAGGCCTTACGAAGGCGCGATCGACGCCTATGTCGAAGGCCTGAATTCCCGCCGCGGCGCAGTGTTTTCCTCGAACTACGAATATCCGGGCCGCTACACGCGCTGGGACACGGCCATCATCGACCCGCCGCTGGTGATCTCGGCACGCGGCCGCGCCATGCGCATCGAGGTGCTGAACGCCCGTGGCGAGGTGCTATTGCCGGTGATCGGCAAAGCGCTTGGCCAGCTCAGCGAAGTGTCGATCGCCGAGAGCTCCAAAAGGCTCATCCGTCTCGATGTCGCCAAGCCCGGCCGTGTCTTCACCGAGGAGGAGCGCAGCCGCGTTCCGTCCGTCTTCACCGTGCTGCGCGCCATCACCGCGCTCTTCAGGACCGCCGAAGACGCCAATCTCGGCCTTTATGGCGCCTTCGGCTACGACCTTGCCTTCCAGTTCGATCCGGTCGACTACAAGCTCGAGCGCAGAGAGAGCCAGCGCGACCTCGTGCTGTTCCTGCCCGACGAGATCCTGGTCGTCGACCACTATTCGACCAAGGCCTGGACCGACCGCTACGACTATTCCGGCGAGGGGTTTTCGACCGAGGGCTTGGCTCGCGAAGGCGCCGCCGAGCCGTTCAGGACCGCCGACCGCATCCCGCCGCGCGGTGACCACGAGCCGGGTGAATATGCCAATTTGGTGCGCCTGGCCATGGAGAGCTTCAAGCGCGGCGACCTTTTCGAGGTCGTGCCCGGTCAGATGTTTTACGAACGCTGCGAAACCCAGCCCGCCGACATCTCCCGCAAGCTGAAGACGATCAACCCCTCCCCCTATTCCTTCTTCATCAATCTCGGCGAAAACGAATATCTGATCGGCGCCTCGCCGGAGATGTTCGTGCGTGTCAATGGCCGCCGTGTCGAGACCTGCCCGATCTCCGGTACCATCAAGCGCGGCGACGACGCTATTTCCGACTCCGAGCAGATCCTGAAGCTGCTTAATTCGAAAAAGGACGAGTCCGAGCTCACCATGTGCTCGGACGTCGACCGCAACGACAAGTCGCGCGTCTGCGAGCCTGGCTCGGTGCGCGTCATCGGCCGCCGCCAGATCGAGATGTATTCGCGCCTGATCCACACCGTCGACCACATCGAGGGGCGCTTACGCGAAGGCATGGACGCCTTCGACGCTTTCCTGTCGCATGCCTGGGCGGTCACCGTCACCGGCGCCCCGAAACTCTGGGCCATGCGCTTCATCGAGCAGAACGAGAAGAGCCCGCGCGCCTGGTATGGCGGCGCGATCGGCATGGTCAACTTCAACGGCGACATGAACACCGGGCTGACGCTGCGCACCATACGCATCAAGGACGGCATCGCCGAAGTGCGCGCCGGCGCCACATTGCTTTTCGACAGCGTTCCCGAGGAAGAAGAAGCCGAAACCGAATTGAAGGCATCCGCCATGCTCTCCGCCATCCGCGACGCCAAGACCGGCAACGCCACCGGCACCGAACGCACCACCGCGCGCGTCGGCGACGGGGTGAACATTCTGCTCGTCGATCATGAGGACTCTTTCGTCCACACGCTCGCCAACTATTTCCGCCAGACCGGCGCCAATGTCTCGACCGTGCGCACGCCGGTGCCGGAGGAGGTCTTCGAGCGGCTGAAGCCGGATCTCGTCGTACTGTCGCCCGGCCCCGGCACGCCGAGGGATTTCGACTGCGCGGCCACCATCAAAAGGGCGAGGAGCCGCGACCTGCCGATCTTCGGCGTCTGCCTCGGTCTGCAGGCGCTGGCCGAGGCCTATGGCGGCGAGCTGAGGCAGCTGCATATCCCGATGCATGGCAAGCCGTCGCGCGTCCGCGTCTCCAAGCCCGGCATCATCTTCTCGGGGCTGCCCAAGGAGGTGACGGTCGGCCGCTATCATTCGATCTTCGCCGATCCGGTGCGCCTGCCCGACGGTTTCGTGGTCACGGCCGAGACCGAGGACGGCATCATCATGGCGTTCGAGCATCGCAAGGAGCCGATCGCCGCCGTGCAGTTCCATCCGGAATCGATCATGACGCTCGGCCACAATGCCGGCATGCGCATCATCGAGAACATCGTTGCGCATCTGCCGCGCAAGGCCAAGGAAAAGGCTGCCTAGCAACGATGGCCGCAACGGAAGACACGACGGCAGCCGCGGTGAAAGCCGCGACCAGACAGAAGGTGGCAAGGCTGGCCTTCTGGTCGATCGTCGTCGCCGGCGTCGTGCTCGCTCTCAAGGTCGCCGCCTGGTACATCACAGGCTCAGTCGCGCTCTATTCGGACGCGGCGGAATCCATCGTCAACGTCATCGCCTCGGCCGCCGCCTTCTGGGCGATCCAGGTCAGCTACAAGCCCGCCGACCAGGACCATCCCTTCGGCCACCACAAGGCCGAATACTTCTCGGCCGTGCTCGAAGGGGTGCTGATTGTCGTCGCTGCCCTCCTGATTCTCAACGAAGTCTGGCGATCCTGGCAGCACCCCGCCCCGCTGGAACAGCCCTGGACGGGTCTTGCCGTCAACGGAGTGGCGACGATCATCAACGCGATCTGGGCATGGATCCTGATCAGCTCAGGCCGGAACGCGAAGTCGCCGGCTCTGGTCGCCGACGGCCAGCACATCATGACCGACGTGGTGACGTCCCTCGGTGTGTTCGGCGGCCTTGTCGGCGCCGTCCTCACCGGCTGGCAGATCCTCGATCCGGCGCTTGCCGTGATCGTCGCGCTCAACATCCTCTGGCAGGGCTGGCATGTCATCGGCTCGTCGATGAATGGACTGATGGACCGCGCCGTCGACACCCAAGAGCACATGCAGATCCGCGACATCATCTCGGCCAATTCGAAGGGCGCGATGGAGGTGCATGACCTGAAGACGCGCATAGCCGGCCGCGCCACCTTCATCGAGTTCCATCTGGTCGTCGATGCCGACATGACGGTCGGCGCCAGCCATGTCATCTGCGACCGGATCGAGGATGCGCTGAAGGCCGAGATCCCCTCCGTGCGCGTTACCATCCATGTCGAGCCGGACGACGAGGCGAAGCTGCCGAAGGGCACCACCGCGGTGCCTTTCGCGTGAACTCACCAAGTCTCGATCGCCAGACCCCTGATCCGTTCGAACTCGCGAACATTCCGCGTCATCAACGTCAGGCCGCGGGCACGTGCCTGGCCTCCAATAAGTACATCAAAGGGACCAATTGGAGTTCCCGATGTCGCCAGCATCGCCCGAATCTCGCCGGCGTGCCGCGCGTCTTCCCGATCGAATTCGAGTACCGGAAACAAAAGCGCGTCCAGCCGTGCGAGATTCTCTTCCGTTCGCTGGCCTCTGTAAGCCCCATAATAGAGCTCGTGCACGACAATTGCCGAAAGCGCGAAATCTTGAGGCTTGTTTCGCTTGAGCACTGTCAGCAAATCATCATCGCCCTTCATGACGGCGATGACAGCATTGGTATCGAGCAGATAGATCACTTGAAGACGTCGCCGAGAGCTGGCCGTTTTTGCTCCTCTACCCTTTCCTCCGCCGCATCGACAAAATCGTCGTCAAGTGTCCCGATCACCTGATCAAGCCAGGCCCAATCCTGGGGAAGAGGTTCAAGAACGACAGTCTGACCATGACGACGGATCGAAACCTCGTCAGTTTCAAAGCGAAACTCCTTCGGCAGGCGTACAGCCTGCGAGCGGCCTGACCAGAATATTTTTGCTTTGTTCATCGCCAGCAAATCCTATGATATGTAGCAAAAATATATATCATCGCACCGATGTGGACAAGGCGATCCGTCCCGAAATGTCTCACGGCGCGCAGGCCGACTGCGGCATTGGATTGAGCCTATAGACCTTGTCGTCGGACTTGGTCTTGCCGTCCGCCGCCTTCGAGCAGAGGTCAACGACGGCAAGCGCATTGTTGGGGTTGGCCAGCATCATCGTGCCGCCGGCGCCGCGCTTGAGAAAAATTTCCTTCTGCGAGATGTCGCAGGCAAAGTCGCTCATCTTCGAGCTTGCCGAGCACCGCCACTGGTCGGCCTCGCCCTGGCAGGAATAGGTCTGCGTGACCTTGGCGCTCTTCTGCCTGGTCGTCACCGAGATGGCGATGTCGGCGCCGTCGGGCCAGTTGGCGGCGTCGCCGCCGGTGGCGAAGGAAGCGAGCTCGATCGGACCGCGAAAGACGCGGATCGACTGCGTCATCTGGCCGGGATGCGATTTCAGATGCGCGTCATCGTAGTCGCGGCCGTAGCAGAAGGCCTGGTCGGGCTTCAATCGCTCACGCAGCGGGGGCCCGAGCGCCGGATCGATCGGATCGATGCGCGCGAACTCCGCCTTGCAGGTGTCAGCCGGCATCGGATCCAGACGGAAATTGTCGTCCTCGCTGCCCAGCGCCTGCTTGTTGTACTCCGCTTCGCCGAGATCCTCCTCCGCGCCGGCGTCGAGATACACGTCGGGCTGCAGGTTGGAGAGGATCAGCCGGCCCTTGTCGTCGACCTTGAGGGAGGCCAGCGTGCGGTCGCATTCCATGCCGCAGCGGATGCCGCTCGCCTTGTCGCTCGGATCCTCCTTGTTGCACCAGCCGGCTGCCCAGTCGGGCTTCTTGGCACCGCGCACGGTGGTGGTGAGAAAGCCGTTATAGGCGGCGTCGGACATGGTGCTCGGCTCCTCGTTCGGCCGGCTAACCGGGTCGTGGCCGTAATAGAAGAAGATGCGTGCCACCTTCTGGTGCGGATGCGCCTTGAGATGGGCTGCATCATAGACGCGCCCGAAGCAGGCATCGGCGCCATTTGGGCTCAATTCGGTGAGCTTGAGAGCATCGTCGGCAGTCGCCTCGCCGACAAGAAACAACACGGCCCCCAGCGCCGCGCCCCCCACCATCCACGACGTCATGTGATCCCTCCTAGCACCGACAGGACGTGACCGAGATTTATGCTAGTCTAGAGCAATTCCAGGGAAAAGTGTGTAACGGTTTTCCGTCCGGAATTGCGTCGAAACAAGGGGATAGAGCGGTTCGCCGTTTCCCTGAAACGGTGAAACGCTCCAGGTCCGCAGCCTCGGCCACGCCAATCGTGCAAGCCGGCGGCAGAGGAGGATACGGGATGCTGCGCCGTGACATTTTCCGCGCCGGTCTTGCCGGAGCGGCCGGCCTTTTCGGTCTGCGCCAGGCGACTGCCGCCACGGGCGGGGAACGGCTGAAGGTCGCCTATCACCTCAGCGACGCCGACAAGGTCAATTTCGTCCTCGGCAATATCAAGAACCACTATGAGGGCACCGGCGGCAATGTCGAGATCGTGCTGGTCGTGCATGGTCCGGCCCTTGCCGCCTTCAAGACGAAGAGCGCGTCCGGCGCGACCTCCAGCCGGTTTGCCGGCCTCGTCCAGCAGGGGCTCGTGCCGCAGGCCTGTGGCAACACCATGCAGGGTATGGACATCACGCTGGCCGATCTGCTCGAAGGCTTCCAGGTCGCCGACAAGGGCGGCGTCGTCAAAATCGCGGAGCTGCAGCGTCAGGGCTATGTCTATCTCCGGCCCTGATCTCGCTTGAACTTGAACGCCTGGCCGGCAAGCGTCTACCAATTGCCCGCGCAAATCCCGGAGGTATCGACATGCCAGCCAACCCGACCGCACTTGTCATTCCCGACCTTGCCGGCAAGGCAGTGCTGGTCACCGGCGCCTCGACCGGGATCGGCGCCGCGCTCGCCCTCGCTTACGCCGCGCAACGATGCCGCGTCGCACTGCATTACAATTCGAGCCGGGAAGCAGCCGAAACGCTGGCCAAGACCATCCGCGAGGGCGGCGGCGAAGTGTTTTTGACCCAGGGCGATTTTTCGGTTCCCGCCGACGTCGAGCGCGTGGTCGAGCAGAGCGCGCAACATTTCGGCCGGCTCGACGGGCTCGTCAACAATGCCGGCGGCATGCTCGGCCGCGTTGCCTATGCCGACCAGACAGAAGCTCACTATGACGCGGTGATGGATCTCAACGCGCGATCGGTGCTGACCGCCTCGCGCAAGGCGATCCCTTGGCTGAAGCGCCAGGGTGGCTTCATCATCAACACCTCCTCGATCGCCGCGCGCAACGGCGCCGGCGGCGGCGCCGGCCTCTACGGCTCGTCCAAGGCCTTCGTCTCGAATGTGACGCGCGGCATGGCCAAGGAGCTGATCGGTTTCGGCATCCGCGTCAACGCCGTGGCGCCTGGCACGATCCTGACGCCGTTCCATGAACGCTATTCGAGTGCCGAGCAGATGAAGGCCATGGTTGCCACCATACCTCAGGGCCGTGCCGGAACGGCGCAGGATTGCGTCGGAGCCTATCTGTTCCTGTCCTCCGACCTCTTGAGCGGTTACATCATCGGCCAGGTGATCGAGGTCAATGGCGGCCAGTTGATGCAGTGAGCCGAGACCGGCATACTCTTCGCGCAACCTAATGCATGTCGCCCAAAAGCGCGCAGCGGTTTTGGGAAACGACATGCATGAATGAGATTGAAGCAATTGGCGTTTGGCCAAACGCCAAGCGCTGAAAGGGAGACAGGGAATGTTCGGACTGATCGGCAAGATGCGGGCAGCACGCGGCCAGCGCGACGCGGTCATGGACGTGCTGCGTGAAAGTACCGTGGCCCTGCCTGGTTGCCTGAGCTACATAATCGCCACCGACCCCGTGGATGCCGATGCGATCTGGGTCACCGAAGTGTGGACCGACCAGGCGAGCCACAAGGCCTCGCTGCAATTGCCGGAAGTCCAGGCGGCGATCGCCAAGGCGCGTCCCTTCATTGCCGGCTTCGAATTCCAGGTCGAGACCCATCCGGTCGGCGGCTTCGGCCTTCCTGCACCGGAAAAGTCCAGTTGACGGCCTGGACAAGGAATTTCTTCGACAAGCGGGTTCGCATTTGTCCGCGCCCGGTCTAAGAGCCGGACATGGACTCTTCACCAGAGCAACCACCCGTTGAACGCATGGCGCGATTGCGCGCGCCACAGCAGTGGCTGGCGCTGGTGGTGTTCTCGCTGCTCTTTGCCGGTGCATTGGAGCTGGCCGCCCTGCCGGCGGCGCTGCTGATCGGCCCGATGATGGCCGCGATCCTGGCCGGCACCAACGGCGCCACGGTGCGTGTGCCCCGACTGCTGCTCGGTTCCGCCCAGGCAGTGGTCGGCTGCCTGGTGGCGAATTCGATCTCGGCCGACATCTTTCCGGTCTTCTATGTCGAATGGCCGCTCTTCCTCGTTGCGGTGATCGCCACCGTCGCGGCCTCGAGCCTGCTTGGCTGGCTGATCAGCCGCTGGCGCATCCTGCCCGGCACCACCGCCGTCTGGGGCTCCTCGCCGGGCGCGGCCACCGCCATGGTGCTGATGGCTGGCGCCTTCGGCGCCGACCAGCGACTCGTCGCCTTCATGCAATATCTGCGCGTCATCTTCGTCTCGATGACGGCGGCGCTGGTCGCCAAGATGTGGGTCGACACATCGGGTGTCGAAGTGCCGCCTGTCGTGTGGTTTCCGCCGATCGATCCCGTGGCCTTCGCCGCCACCATCGGCATCGCGATCGTCGGCGGCCTGCTCGGAAGGCAGCTGAGACTGCCCTCGCCTTTCTTCCTCGGCACCTTCATCATCGGCGCCGTCGTCCATCTGGGCTTCGGCGTGCCGATGCAACTGCCGCCCTGGCTGCTCGCAATCAGCTACGCCATGGTCGGCTGGTCGATCGGACTGAACTTCACCCGGCCGATCCTGCGTCATGCGGCGCGCGCCCTGCCGCAGATCATCGCCTCGATCGTGGCGCTGATCGCATTCTGCGGCGGGCTGGCATTCGTCATCAGCCGCGTGCTCGGCATCGACCCGCTGACCGCCTATCTCGCGACCAGCCCCGGCGGCATGGACAGCGTCGCCATCATCGCCGCCGCGGCGCAGAACGTCGACATCTCCTTCGTCATGGCGCTGCAGTCGGCCCGTTTCCTCGTCGTGCTGCTCATTGGTCCAAGCGTCGCCAAGCTGGTGGCGCGAAACGTGAAGGACTGATCCGCAGTATCAATGCAAGGGGAGGAAGAAGCCAATGAACCGCCGTTTGAACGCCGTTGATCTCTCTGGCCGCGTCGCCGTCGTGACGGGCGGCGCACAAGGCATCGGCCTTGCGGTTGCCCGGCGCCTGCTGTCGTCGGGCGCAAGCGTCGCCATCTGGGACATCGATCTACCAGCGATGAAGAGCGCCGTCGCCGAGCTTGCACCGCTTGGCCGCGTCGAAACCTTCATTTGCGACCAGTCGCAGATCGAGGCCGTCGACCGCGCCGCCACCGAAACCGAGCGCGCGCTTGGATCCGTCGATCTCCTCGTTAACAATGCCGGCATCGCCGGACCGGCGGCGACCGTGGTGGACTACGACCCCGCTGCCTGGCGCCAGATCGTCGATATCGACCTCAACGGCGTCTTCTACTGCTGCCGGCGCCTGGTGCCCGGCATGATCGACCGAAACTACGGCCGCATCGTCAACGTCGCGTCCGTCGCCGGCAAGGAAGGCAATCCCAACGCAGCCGCCTATTCGGCGGCCAAGGCGGGCGTCCTGGCGCTGAGCAAGTCGCTCGGCAAGGAACTCGCCGGACATGACATCGCCGTCAACGCGCTGACGCCCTCGCCCGCCCGCACCCGTATCCTCGAACAGCTCACCGAGGCCCAGGTGACCTACATGCTGGGCAAGGTGCCGCGCGGCCGGTTCGTCGAAGTGGAGGAGGCGGCCGCCATGGTCGCCTTCATGCTGTCGGACGAGAATTCCTTCACCACCGGTGCCACCTTCGACCTTTCCGGCGGACGCGCGACCTACTGACCATCGTCGCAGCCTTGGCCCGGCGAAACCTACCGTCCGGCCGCAAGCCGCTCGGGGAGGAAATCGACGAAGACGCGAACCTTCGGCGAGAGGTGGCGATTGGATGGCCACAGCATGCGGAACTGGCCGCGACCGTCGACATGGTCGTCAAGCACGGTGCGCAGCGTTCCCTCATGCAGCGCCCCCCGCACCAGGAAATCGGGCATGCAGGCGATGCCCAGACCAGCGATCGTGGCGCCCTTCAATGCCTCCATGTTGTTGCAGGTCAGCATCGAGCGTATCTGTGGTGCCGCGCTCCCGGTAATGAACGGCCAGTCGAGCAACCTGCCGCTGTTGAGAAAGCGGAAGTGTATGCCGAAATGCGCTGCGAGATCCGCTGGCGTGCCGGGCGTGCCATGGCGGTCGAGGTAGGAAGCGGCCGCGCATAAGATCATGCGAAAGGGCGCAACCGGCCTCGATACCAATCGTGAATCGGGCAACTCGCCGCTTCGGATCGCGACATCGATGCCCTCTTCGATGATGTCGACGATGCGATCGTTGAAATCGATATCGAGCTCGATCTCCGGATATCGCGCCATGAATTCCGAAAGCACCGGCAAAAGCAGATGATAGGTGACGATCGGTGTCGAAACGCGCAGCCGCCCATGCGGCGTCTCGCGCGTCCGCGACAGCATCGCCTCGGCATCGTCGATGTCGTCGAGGATGCGGCGCACGCGTTCGTTGAATAGCTTGCCCTCCTCGGTCAGACCTATGCGTCGCGTGCTGCGCTGCAGGAGACGCACCCCGAGCTCCTGCTCGAGTCGGGCGACACTCTTGCCGACGGCGGATGCCGAGATTCCCAGCGCCCGGCCGGCGGCGACAAAGCTGCCGAGCTCTGCGGTGCGGGCGAAAGCCAGAAGGCCGTTGAGGCGATCCATCGCGTGAATCCATTCGAGCGTTTCATTCCGGTATGATCGGAGATTTAATACTATTTTGCCGGAAATGTCGCCGCCCTATCTTGTCGTTGCGATCGGCGCCGCCAATCCGCGGCGTGCCGGAAAATCCCGCCTCAGATAGGAAGATCCATGACTTCGATGACCATAACCGGCTCCGCCGGCAGATGGCTTGTGCTGCTGTCGGTTTGTCTCGCCGCCATGACGATGCCGTTGAGCTTCACCGGCCCCGCCGTGGCGCTTTCCCGCATTGCCGCCGACCTCGGCGGCAGCCCGATCGAACTCAATTGGGTGACGAATGCCTTCATGCTTACCTTCGGCGCCAGCCTGATGGCGGCCGGAGCACTGGCCGACAACCATGGCCGCAAGCGGATCTTCCTCGCTGGCCTCGCCACCTATGTCCTTGCCGCGATGGGCGCCACACTTGCGCCCGACATCGTCTGGTTCGATATTTTCAGGGCTTTGCAAGGCATAGGCGGTGCTGCCGCTTTCGCCGGCGGCGCCTCTGCGCTTGCTCAGGAATTCGACGGCCAGTTGCGGCTGCGCGCCTTCAGCTTCCTCGGCACCAGCTTCGGCATCGGCCTCGCCTTCGGCCCGGTTGCCTCCGGCCTGCTCATCGACGCTTTCGGCTGGCGCGCGATCTTCCTTCTGGTGGCGGTGCTCGCGGTTGCTGCTGCGTCCCTCGGCCTGCGCACCGTCGCCGAATCGCGCGATCCGGATGCGGCCGGGCTCGACTGGGCGGGAGCTGGCACCTTCACCATAGCGCTCGCCGCGTTGACCTATGGCGTGCTGCAGGCACCGCAGAACGGCTGGACGGACCCCGTCGTCGTCGCGCTTCTCGGCATGGCCGCCATCTGCTTTGTCGCTTTCGTCATTGTCGAGCGACGCGTGCGCCGGCCGATGCTGGACCTGACGCTGTTTCGCTTCCCGCGTTTCGTCGGCGTCCAGTTCCTGGCCGCCGCGCCTGCCTACGCCTTTGTCGTCCTGCTCGTGCTCTTGCCGATCCGCTTCATCGGCATCGAGGGGATGAGCGAGATCAAGGCGGGGCAGTTGATGATCTGCCTCTCCGGGCCGCTGCTGATATTGCCGCTGCTTGCCGGCCAGTTGGCGCGCTGGGTCGCTCCGGCCACGATCAGCGGTGTCGGCCTGCTTGTCGCAGCCGCCGGCCTCGTCTGGCTCAGTCGTGTTCCCGCGGTGGACAGCGCGCTGGTGGCCCCGCTGGTCTTGATCGGCATCGGCATCGCCTTGCCCTGGGGCCTGATGGACGGTCTTGCCGTCAGCGTCGTGCCGAAGGAGCGCGCGGGTATGGCGGTCGGCATCTTCAACACCACCCGCGTCGCTAGCGAGGGCGTGGCGCTGGCGATCGTCATGGCGGCGCTGTCGGGTTTCACCGCCACCCAGCTCGGCAATCAAGGATTGGCTTCGCCCGCCCTGGCGGCTGCGGCGGCGCAGCTGCTTGCAACCGGCAATATCGGCGGAACGGCGCAACATCTGCCGACGGCTAACGCCAGCGTTCTCATCCATGCCTACGAGGCGGCTTTCGACCGGCTGCTCGTCGTGCTGGCGACAATCACCTTCCTCACCGCCATCGTCGTCTTCCTCGGCCTGCGTCGCGGATCGGCGCCGGAACAAGACGTCGCGCCTCTCCCGGCCTGCCAGGAAGGCTAGCCGCCGCCCAAAATGCGGCGCCCTTCCAGTCGTCTTCGGCGGGCGCCGACCTGTATCGTTATGGGGAGGCGCAACCACGACCGACCTGTCTGACGCATATGACGTCATCGAGTTCGGCTAGGGTATAAAAAATACTTGACTCAGTTACTCATATTTGAGAGCGCGAGAGCGCAATTAACATGAGAATCGGAGACAAGTTAATGGGCGAGCGGTCGACGACATGGCGCTGGGGAATATCAATGCTGGCGGCCTCCGCCGTGCTTGGCCAAGCGCCGCCGGCCGCTGCGCAGGACAATGGAGACGGCGCTGTTCTCGGCAAGATCGAGGTGACCGCCGAAAGCAATGAGATCCTGGTGCAGGACGGCTACGTCGCCAAGAAGGACCGCATCGGCACCAAGGTCGACACGCCGATCGTCAAGATCCCGCAGGCGGTCTCGGTCGTGACGCAGAAGCAGATCGAGGACCAGAAGCCGCGCACGCTGAACGATGCGCTGGGCTATACGGCGAGCGCCAATCCCAACAGCTTCGGCTTCGACACTCGCTACGACGCCTTCTTCCTGCGCGGCTTTCAGGCCTTCTATAACGGCATGTTCCGCGACGGGCTGCGCCAGTACAACGGGCCTTCGGCCTGGTTCAAGACCGAGCCTTACGGCATCGAGGGCGTCACCATTCTGAAAGGGCCGGCGTCCTCGCTTTATGGCGTCAGCGGCCCGGGCGGCATCGTCAACGTCGTCACCAAGCGGCCCAAGGACGAGCCGTTCCGCGAGATCGAATTGCTGGCGGGCGAGCACAACCGCTTCCAGGCGGCGCTGGATGCCTCCGGGCCGGTCAACGATGACGGCAGCATCCTCTATCGCTTCACCAGCCTCGGCCGCCTCGGCGATACCGACCTGCCCGCCTATCCCGACGACAAGCTCTATCTGGCTCCGGCCGTCACCTTCAAGCCGGACGAGGACACCAAGCTGACGATCCTCGGCGAATATTCGAAGTCCGTCACCGGCGGCACCGCGGCGTTCTACAACTCGGCCTATGGCGTGCTGTCGAACGTCTATGAAGGCGACCCGGCCTGGAACGACTTCAGCCAGGACCAGGGCCGCATCGGTTACGAGTTCGAGCACCGCGTCAACGACTGGCTGACGGTGCGCCAGAACCTGCGCTACGACGCCGTCGACAGCGACATCGAATATAGCGGCCACTATTCGGTCGGCGCCGACCAGCCGCTGCAGCGCTACTGGGGTCACTACACCGAGAAGATGAAGAACTTCGTCGTCGACAACATGGCGCAGCTCGAATTCGACACCGGCCCGGTGCGACACACCGCGGTCGGCGGCATCGATTATGCCTGGTCGGACTACGACGCCGGCAGCGGGCTCTCCTATGTCTCGGTCGAGGACATCAAGTCGGCAGCCGTTCCCTATTCCGGGGGCCAGCAGATGAACCAGCTCGGCCTCTACCTGCACGACCAGATGGAGTGGAACGATTTCACCCTGTTCACCAGCGGCCGCTATGATTGGGTCGACACCACCTCGACCGCCGCCGATTTCAGCCGGTCGAAGCAGAAGGACAGCGCCTTCTCCGGCCGCATCGGCCTCTCCTACCGCACCGAATGGGGCATCATCCCCTATGTCAATTATTCGACCTCGTTCTCGCCCAACATCGGCTTCGTCTATGACGACATCGACAGCGACGTCACTCATGTCGCCCGCCCGACCATCGCGACGCAGAAGGAGATCGGCGTCAAATACGAGGTCCCCGATTACAACGCGACCGTCAGCGCCGCGCTGTTCGACATCGACCAGAAGGATGGCGTCGTCTTCGACGCCTCGACCGGCATCAACAAGCAGCGTCAGCTCGATCTCAACTCGCGCGGCGTCGAGCTGGAAGCCAATGCCTCGCTCGACAACGGCTTCAGCGTCATTGCCTCCTACACCTATCTGCGCATGAAGATCGAACGCGGCGCGGAAGGCACGGTCGGCAAGGAGCTTTCGGCGACGCCGAACCACATCCTGTCGCTCTGGGGCCACTATCAGTTCGAGAGCGGCATGCTTGCCGGGCTTGGGCTCGGCGCCGGCGTGCGCTTTGCCGGGGCAAGCTACGGCGACGACACCAACACCTTCAAGAACGATGCACGCGCCTTCGTCGACGCCTCGCTGTCCTATGATTTCGGCTACCGCAATCCGAAGCTCGAGGGCGTCAAGCTGCAGGTCAACGCCAAGAACCTGTTCGACAACCAGCGGACGATCTGCTCGGCCGGCTATTGCTACCGCGACGAAGGCCGCTCGCTGTTCGGCAGCCTGCGCTACCGCTTCTGAGGCATCGCTGACTGTTGAAAACCGGGCGGCGAGGACAAATCCATATTCATGTATTGTCCTGTTCCTCGCCGCCCCCCTCCTCGCCGCCCCCCTCCTCGCCTTGCGAGCTCCGGCGCCAATAGGCGGTGACCAGATGCCGGTCGCGCGGCAGGCCCCACTCCTTGCGCACGATCCTGCGGATCTCGCGGAAGTCGGCGAATTCGCACCCTGCCCAGACATAGAGATCGTCGGCCACACGGCCGCGCTCGCGCAGCGCCGCTGGCAAGAAACCTGCGCAGCCGGCCTCGCCGCCGTGCCGGTAAAGCCAGCGGACGGTGACGTTGTCGTCCCCCGCCAGCGCGATCCGGTCTTGCGGACCATCGACTTCGACAAGGACCTCGGCGCGGGTCGACGGCGCAAGCTCCTCCAGCATCCTGCCGATGGTTGGAAGCGCCGTATCGTCGCCGACAAGAAGCAGGTTTTGCGCTTCCGGCACGTCCCCGCCGCCGGGGCCGATCATGCCGATGACGTCGCCCGCCCGCGCGCCCTGCGCGAAAGCGGCCGCCGGCGTTTCGGTGCCGGGATGCAGCACGAAGTCGATGTCGAGCCAGCCGGCCGCGACGTCCAGCGCCCGGATCGTGTAGACGCGAACCGTGAGCGCATCCTCGCCCGAGGGCCACACGATCATGCCGTCGGCGCCCATCACCGGCCACATCGGCTGCCGTCCGGCGGGTGGCAGCAGCAGCCGCACATGCAGCCCGCCATGGGCAAAGCGGCCGAGGTCGTGACCCAAAAAGCGCACGCGCTGCATATGCGGCGACAGCCGCGTCGAGGACTTGACTGTGATCTCGCGGAAGAAGACAGGCGTGCCGGCATCGTTGCCGTCGCCCTGCCAGCGCAGGCCGTCGGTGGTCCCGAGCTGCCCGGCGATATGGCCCGCGACGATCATCTTCATGTAAGACAGGCAGGTCTCGTCTTGCGCCGAGACCCGGATCAGCATGCCGCCGTCTTCGAAGGCGGCGCGCAGCGAGCCGTAATCCATGCGGAGCTCCCACTGATCCGCGACGCCGCCATCGATCTCGCAGTCGCCATGCTCGGCGCGCAGCCTGTCCATGACCGCCCGGATGGCATCGTTGCGGATATGGGTTTGCGCGCTGAGCTGGACCATCGCCATGCCTTTCGACAAGGGGTTGTGGCGATACGGCCATCATAGGCCGACGCCATCGTCCTGGCAGGCATGCCACAGCATCAGGGCCTTTTCCAGAAAAAGATGACTATAATTGTCATATTTTGAGCGGCCGGACGCCGGTGGATACCCGCAAGGCGACGTCAGGCGATCACCAGGCTCGCGATCCGGTCGCCGTCCAGCTTGAAGGTCATGTCGCCTTCGCCGTTGAAGCCGTTGCCGGCCACCTTTATGCGCACATGGTAGACATCGCCCGACTGCGCAATGCGAACGATGCCGAGGCGGGACCGCACGCCGATATTGTCCGTCTGGTTCCAGCGCGCGATCCCATCGCGCCCGCGGAAGGAGCGGCCCCAATCGGTGAGCAAGGCGTCAGCCGTGAAGGTATCGAGAAAAGCCTCCGTGTCGCCGGCATTGGTGGCTTCGACAAAACGGCGGATGGGCTCGGGCGCGGCCATCAATCGATCCTGTGCATCAGGTCGTCGTCCAGCCAGCGACCGAAGAAATAGACGAGCTGCTTGTGCCACCACGGCCAGTCGTGGCTGACGTCGCCGCCCCAATAGTCGACCCAGGCCGGAATGGATTTGTCGCGCAGCACCTGCTCGAGTTCGCGCGTTTCGACCAGCATGCGCTCTTCCCAGGCGCCCTGCCCGCAGCAGAAGATCAGTCGCAGCGCCCTCAATCGGCCGAGCAGCCGCTGGTCGACGATACCCGGCAGATAATCGAGCGGCGAGTTGAAATAGATGCTGCCCTCCAGCGCCCGGCCGAAGAAGTCGCGGGTGGAGTAGACGCCGGACAGCGAGATCACGCCGCTCGCCAGTTCCGGAAAGCGGAAGACGAAATTCGAGGAATGATAGCCGCCCATCGAGCAGCCGCAGAACAGCGGCTTTAACATGCGTCCGCCATTGGCCTTGGCAGCAACCGACTGCAGTTCCGGCAGCGCCTCCTCGCGCACATAGCGGAAATAGGCCTCGTGGCGGGCGATGCGGTGGATAGGATCGCCATGCTTGTCGAAGAAGGATTCCGAATCGATGCCGTCGAGCGTGAACAGCTGGATGCGGCCGGTATCGATGAATTCGGCGAGCGCGCCGACGCCGCCCGAATCCTCGAACTGGTAGAAGCGCCCCTGCGAGGTCGGGAACACCACAACCGGGCGCCCGGCATGGCCGTAGCGCTTGTATTCCATGTCGCGGCCAAGGTTGCGGGCATGACCCTTGTGATAGGAAACGTCCATCGCCTCACGCCTTTTCCGCGTGGATGTAGTCGACCGCCTGGCGCAACGCCTTCTGGTCCTTGGAACGCATCTGGTAGGCGTAGTTGCCCATGGCGCGGCTGAAAACCTCTTCGATGGCCTGGTGGTGGACGATCTTGTCGCCGTGGGCGGCTAGCACGTCCTCATGGCTGTGCAAATAGTCGATATGGCGTTTGCGGCTGGCATAGGCGGTGAAATACTTGCCCTTGTACGGGCCACCGGCCGCGTCCTTCACCACCATGTCGGCCCAGGCGGCATAGACATCGATGTCGAAGGTATAGTTGATGGCGTCCGTCATCCAGGCGCCCGGCGGACGCATGTTGACCTCGAGTGCGATGATGCGCTTGTCCCTGGTCTCGAACAGCTCGATATGGAAGAAGCGCTCGCGCACGTCGAACGCTTTCAGGATCTTGCGGCCCGCCTCCTCGACCGCCGGGCTGATCTCCGGGAAGCAGGTGTAGCTCATATGGCGGTCGTTGTTGACCGCGTCCATGATGCTCTGGTCGTAGCGATGGCTCGCCGCCAGCACCACCTCGCCATCGCGGTTGACGAGGCCGTCGAAGGTCACCACCAGCCCCTCGATGAACTGCTCCATGACGAAGGTCACGCCCTCGGGCTTGTCCTTGAAGAACTGGTCGAGCTCCCTGGCGTTGGAGATCTTGAACGTGTTCGAGGCGCCGGAGCCTGAATCCGGCTTCACCACCACCGGATAGCCGACGCGACGGATGAAGGTCATGGCCCCGGCGCGGTCCGAGCATTTGCGCTGTGGAATGGTCTCGACTCCGCTCTTGCGGAAGAAGGCGCGCATGCGGCTCTTGCGCTTCAAATTCTTCACGAAATCGAGCTTGGTGCCGAAGATATTGAAGTCGGTGCGGATGTTGGCCTCAAGTTCCAGCCAGTGCTCGTTGAGGGACTCGAATCGATCGATGCGGCCCCATTTGTGGATAAAATGCCCCATGGCCCGGAACACGGCATCGTAGTCTTCCATGTCCGCGACGCGGTAATATTCCGACAGCGCTGCCTTGAGCTTGCCGCTCAGCGTCTCATAGGGCGCGTCGCCGATGCCGAGCACGGTGGCGCCGGCCTTCCTTAGCCGGTCGCAGAAATCGGCGCCGTTGGCCGGAAAATGCGGCGAGAAGAACACGAAATTCATGCACTGCCTCCCCTGAGATCAGGTCTCCGGGAACGAGTGTGGCGCATTTGCCTGGAGCGGGGAAGAGCCGCGCCGATGGCATGTCGCTCAAGAATGTGCAGCGGTTTTGGGAAAACGACATGCATGAAACCAAAGACTTGAAGCCGGACCCGGCACTTGCCTCCAGATGCCCGCTCCTGTAAGAGAGCCGGCATGACCACGCGCACCCGCCCCGTCGCTTCTCCTCGCTCCGGCTTTGCCGGCGAGACCGTGCGCGCGCTTGCTTCGACCCTGCTTCTTCTCGGCCTTATCGGCGATCGCCGGGTCCGCTGAAGGAGCGCCCGGCGGTCGAAAACCGCCGCTCGAGGCGCATGCTCCTTGGCCAGATTGGCAAGTCACATCAAGCGAACGAAACTTTGGTAAAGGCGCCGCTCGGCACCAATCCGCCTGAGGGCGGTCCCACGAGCCGCCGGGAGAAACGACGATGAACAGAAGAGAAGCAATCCGCGCCGGCGAGGCCGAAACGGACGCGCGAGCGCCCGGGCACATGCCCGACGCCGCCCGCAAATATCAGCCCTATCCGACCGTCAACCTCGTCGATCGCACCTGGCCGTCCAAGGCGATCGAGAAGGCGCCGATCTGGTGCTCGGTCGACCTGCGCGACGGCAACCAGGCCCTGATCGACCCGATGGGCCACGAACGCAAGGCGCGCATGTTCGCGCTGCTGCTCGACATGGGTTTCAAGGAGATCGAGATCGGCTTTCCGTCAGCCTCGCAGACCGACTTCGATTTCGCCCGCTGGTGCATTGAGGAGGGCGGCGTGCCGAACGATGTGTCGCTGCAGGTGCTGGTGCAGTGCCGGCCCGAGCTGATCACGCGGACTTTCGATGCGCTGAAGGGCGCGCACCGGCCGATCGTGCATTTCTACAACTCGACCAGCGAGCTGCAGCGCCGCGTCGTCTTCGAAAAGGACGTCGCCGGCATCAAGCGCATCGCCACCGACGCCGCCAAGATGATCACCGACATGGCGGCCAAGGCCGGCGGCGGCTACCGTTTCGAATATTCGCCGGAGAGCTTCACCGGCACCGAGCTCGAGGTCGCGCTGGAAATCTGCAACGCCGTCATCGAGATCGTGAAGCCGACGGCCGACAACAAGCTGATCATCAACCTGCCCTCGACGGTCGAGATGTCGACGCCCAACGTCTATGCCGACCGCATCGAATGGATGTGCCGCAATCTCGACAACCGCGACAAGCTGATCATCTCGCTGCACCCGCACAATGACCGCGGCACCGGCATCGCCACCACCGAGCTCGGCCTGATGGCGGGCGCCGACCGCGTCGAAGGAACGCTGTTCGGCAATGGCGAGCGCACCGGCAATGTCGACATCGTGACGCTCGCGCTCAACATGTACACGCAAGGCATCGATCCCGAGCTGGACTGCTCCGACATCAACCGGATGAAGGACGTCTACGAGTACTCGAACCAGCTGAAGATCCCGGAACGTCACCCTTATGTCGGCGAGCTGGTCTACACCGCTTTCTCCGGCTCGCATCAGGATGCCATCAACAAGGGCATGAAGGCGCTGCGCAAGGCCAACACGCCGCTGTGGGAAGTGCCCTATCTGCCGATCGACCCGGCCGATGTTGGCCGCACTTACGAGGCGATCATCCGCATCAACTCGCAATCCGGCAAAGGCGGCATCGCCTATGTGCTGCAGGCCGACTACGGTCTCAACCTGCCGCGCAACCTGCAGATCGAATTCAGCCAGGATATCCAGGCGATCACCGATGCCGAAGGCAAGGAAGTGCCGGCCAGGCGCATCCACGAGCGCTTCCTCGAAGCCTATGTCGACCAGCCCGGCGCGCGACTGAAATTCCTCGACCATCAGACTTATCCCGACACCGAGGTGAAGGGACGGCGCGTGGTGGAGGCGGTTATCCTCGACAACGGCAAGGAAATGACGATCACCGGCACCGGCACCGGACCGATCGACGGCTTCGTCGATGCGCTTTCGCGCCATGTCGGCGTCGAGATGTCGGTGCTCGACTATTCCGAGCATTCCTTGCAGCGCGGCTCGAACGCCTCGGCCATCTCCTATGTCGAGATGGAATATCCGGGCGGCAAGCTGTTCGGCGCCGGCATAAACACCAACATCGTCGCCGCCTCGCTCGAGGCCGTGGTTTCGGCCGCCAACCGCATCCTCGGCCGCAAGGCCGGCTGACCGCTTGACTTCGCGCGGCCCTCTCACGAGCCGCGCAATGCCGCAAAACATACGCGATTTCCCTGCCATTCATTAACCGGCAGGGAAATTTGCGGTGGCTTACGCGATCGCATAACAGAAGCGTTCTTGTGCGCCGGCGCGAGCGCTATATATGATCGGTTCCTAACCTGTGCCGACTTTGAAGGGTTCGACACTTGGAGCCTGCCACGCCTGCCGCCCCCGCAGTGCGCGAGACATTGGAGCGACTGCTTGCCAGCGAAACGTTCGGACGGTCCGAGCGTGCCCGCAGGCTATTGCGTTATCTGGTCGAGCGCGAGCAGGCCGGCGAAGGCGACAGGCTGAAGGGCGTTTCCATCGCCATGGACGTCTTCGGCAAGGACGGCGATTTCGACGCCTCGACCGATGCGGTCGTCAGGGTCCAGGCCGGACGGCTGCGTGAGCTTCTGGATCATTATTTCGCCAATGAGGGGGTTGCCGAGCCGGTGCGCATCGCAATCCCGCGTGGCGGCTACGTGCCTTCCTACGAGCTGAATGCCATCCGGCTGCCCGCCGAGGCCAAGCCCGCCGACAGTGGCCAGGCTGCTCCGCCATCGGCCGAGCATTTCGAGAATCGCGCGGCCGCCGGTGCCTCGCCCGCCGATGCCGTCCCGTCGACGGCGACACCCGCGGTCCCCGAATCCGCCTCGTCGCTGACGCGCCAATTGCGGTTCTTCTGGGCCGCCATGGTGCTGGTCATCGCCATGCTGGGTGTCCTTGTCGTCCGCCAGGGCAATGCCTTTCTTCCCGGCGACGACTCGGCCGCGCCGGTCGAAACGGCAGGCGCGACCGGCAGCGTCGCTCCGCAAACTTTCGACAGCTTGCCTTTGATCTACTTGGCCATCAAGGCCGACGGACCCGAGGCCGCCCGTGTCGCCTCCTCGCTTCGCGCCGGTCTCGCCGGCTTCGATACCATAGACTTCATCGGACGCGACGCCGGCGCCACGCGCGATAGTTCCGCCGATCCGGTCAGCTTCGTTTTCGATGTTATTCCCGGACCTGCCACCGGTGACGTCATGATCGAGTTGCAGAGCGTCGCGACGGGGCGGGTTCTCCTGTCGCGCAACCTGACCCCAGCCGAAAGCGCGCCTGGCGTGGTCGAAAGCAATATCGCCAGCCTCCTGACTTCGACCGTCCCCGCTTCGGGCGCGATCTACAGCTACATCGACCAGAGCGACATCCAGACCAGCCAGATCGGATGTCTGGTGCTCGACGATCGCTACTATCTCGATCAGAGCGCCAAGACGCACGAAGCCGCGTATCGCTGTCTGGAGAAGCTGGTCGGCGAAGGCACCAAATCATCGCTCGTCTACTCGGAACTCGCTTCGCTGCATTTGGAAGCCGTCACCAGCCACTATGCCTACCCGCCCGATGCGACGCTCGAAAAGGCCATGTCGTTCGCCCACCGCGCCGTTCAGATGGGGCCGATGAGCCCGCACGCGCATCGCGCCTATGGCTATCTCAGCTCGCGTCTCGGCAATACGGACGAAGCGATCCGCTGGATGCGCAAGGCCTATGAACTCAACCCTTACGATCTCGGCATGGCCGCCGCCTACGGCTACGGCCTGATCTTCGCCGGTAAATATCAGGAAGGTACTCCGATCCTCGGCCACGCCGTCGAAACATTCAGCGGCCACCCGACCTGGTGGGATTACGGCCTGTTTCTCGGAGCCTTGATGCAAGGCGACACGAAGCGAGCCGCAATTGCCAGCGAATCGCTGCGGACCACGGCATCAAAATCGCATTACCTGGCCGCACGCATCATCGGCGCCAAGATTTCAGGCCGCGACAAGCTCGCGAGCCAGTTGGCCAACGAATTGACGGCCGAGTTCCCGAAATTCGCCGCCGATCCGCGCGCGACCTTTGTCGACAGGAAGTATCCCGCCGATCTCACCGACCGGCTGGTGCAGTCCTTGCACTCTGCGGGAATCGGCAACCCGAGCTGAGGCCGCAAGCCCGTCTCCGCCACGTCGACCGGACGACGGAATCGATCCTTGGCTGCCCGATCGCCACAATAGCACGAGGACGACGAAAAAATTAGAGTATGCTTATGCAGTTGGTTTGGCGCCGACCGCCCCAGTCGCGAAGATTTTACTAGCTATCGACTCGGCCAGGGAGCATCCAGCCACGATTTGGAATTGCCACTCGTTTTTGCTTCGTAACCGATAAATTTCATGCTGCCATCCCTTAACGTCGCCGAATACGGTGCAGGCCCGAAGACGATCGTGCTGCTGCACGGCTTCGGTAGCTGCCATGAGACATGGCGCGACGTGATTTCTGCATTGGCGCCGAGTGCAAGGGTGCTGGCCTACGATCTGCCGGGCCATGGAAACTCGTTGGAATATGACGGAAATGGCGGCGCCAAGCAGGCGGCACGGGCCATCCTCGCGGATCTGATCGCCCGCCGGCTGGGCAAAGTCCACCTCGTTGGCCATTCGATGGGCGGCGCGATCGCGGCATTGATGGCGCTTGCCGATCCCGGGAGGGTGGCCTCGCTGACCTTGCTGGCGCCGGGCGGCTTCGGCCCGGAGATCAACGGACCACTGCTGCGCCGCTATGCCGCCGCAGCCAACCGGGATGAGATCCGTGCATGCCTTGCCGCCATGTCAGGGCCGAGGAGCGTGCCCCCGGAACATGTGGTGGAGGCGCTTTCGCTTATGCGCGAGCGGCCGGGCCAGTTGCAGACCCTTGTCGATACCGCAGCCGTGATGACCAGGGGTGACCGGCAAGGTGTCATCCCTGGCGAACGGCTGGCGACCTTGAGCATGCCGGTGATGGTGGTTTGGGGAACGGACGATCCCGTCCTGCCCGTCGACCAGGCCGAAACCCTGCCGGCGCATTTCCACCTGCACCACGTGCTGGAGGCCGGCCACATGCTGGCCGAGGAGGCGCCCGACCTGATCGCGGAGGTCGTGCGCCGCAACATGCGGCGCCGACGCAAAGGCCAACGGCCTGTTATCGGCGCGGCAGCAAGCTGACCCATCTCGCAGTGCATTTTGCCGGCGAGTGTGTTAACTCGCTGTTTACCAACAGCGAGGCAGCCGCCATGAAGGATGCAGGCGACAAAGTCACCCCGATCGAGCCGTCACGGAAGCTCGCGGACGCGATCCGCGAGGTCAAGAACGCCTTTGCCGACCGCGACGACGTGGTGGTCGACATGCGCGAGGCACACCGCATGCGGCTCGAACTTCTGGCCACCGAGCTCGCGCCCGTCTTTGCCGGTGTGCCCACCGACATGGACAATTTCGACTTCGCCGTCTCCTCCGGCCTGCAGCCGCGGCTGTGGATCGATGCCGTCAGCCATGT
This sequence comes from Mesorhizobium sp. WSM4906, assembly GCF_029674625.1. Classification (NCBI taxonomy): domain Bacteria; kingdom Pseudomonadati; phylum Pseudomonadota; class Alphaproteobacteria; order Hyphomicrobiales; family Phyllobacteriaceae; genus Mesorhizobium; species Mesorhizobium sp. WSM4906. Next base: position 2,636,545 of record NZ_CP121355.1, on the reverse strand, counting down.
CGCCATGGGACGGGATCGCCGCACCTTCCGTTTCCTCAAGGACACGCGCATCGGCCGCGTGGTGCTGGCTGAATCGACCGACATGAAGCCCGTCGCCGATGCCGTGACACGTTATGTGGCCGAGCGTGTCGTCGAGCGGCAGCGGATGATGGAAGGGGCGGTCGAGAGCGCCGTGCCTGGCCTGCATCGCGCCGAGGTTCAGGAGGCAGAGCCGCCGCTGCAATCCGCAGCACGCCGCAACGGCTGGACGACCTTCTTCGCCGGCCTTGGCCTGATCGCCGCCGGCGCCCTGGTGGGCCTGGCGGTATCGCTCGTGCTGTTCTGGGATCGCATCGCCCAGATGAAGATCAGCTTCTGACCAGTTCAGCTTTTGACGAGCTCACGGGCCGCCGCCAGGTCGGCACCCAGCTCGATCACCTGGAGATCTGATGGCGGCAGTGCCGGACCGGTCAGGCCGCGCCGTGTCAGGCGGATGCTCCAGTTGCCCTTTTCCCCGTCGATCTCGAGCAGATTGTACTGGGCGGCGGGATGCTTGCCGCCCGGCGCCTGGCCGGCGGCGGCTACGCCGACCACCGGCACCTTGGCGCCGCGCGGGCCGATGGTGAACAGCGACGGCAGATGCGAGTGACCGTGCAGGACAAGCTCGGCGCCGTGCCGGCGAATGACCTTGTGGAAACGCGAGATGCCGAACAGCCGCTTATGCTGCGAAACCGCGCCGCGCACCGGCGGATGGTGGATCATGATGGCGCGAAACAGCCCCTGTTTGGCGGTGGCGTCGAGGATCTTGGCGAGCCGCTCCGCCTGGCCCTCCATGAAGAAGCCGTTGGCCATGAAGGGCGCCGTGGCCCGCGCCGTCGTGACGCCGATCAGCGCGACGTTGCCGCGTACGCGCAGATAGGGAAAGGAATTGCGGTCGACCGGACTGTCCACGCCGTCTCCCGTCATCCACGGCGCCCACGACCGGCAGACCTTGTCGAAGGCGCCGGGCACATAGGCATCGTGGTTGCCTGGCACGACCGACACGTCGTTCGGAGAACCAAGCGTCTCCAGCCAGTGCTTTGCCATCTCGATCTCGCCGTCGAGCGCCAGGTTGACGAGATCGCCGGTGACGGCGAGATGGTCGGGCGCGCTGGCCTTGATATCGGCGACGATGGTGTCGATGACCGCATCGTGCATATGCCGGCGGCGGTTGCGCTGCCAGTTGACGTAGCCCAGCACGCGCTTGGACGCGAGATCGCGATAGGTTACATCGGGCAGCGGCCCCAGATGGACATCGGAAATATGTGCGAGCCTGAGCATAGCCCCTTCTTAAGCGACCCCGTCCGGGCTTTCTACTCACCGTTTGCTGTTCGCCCGCGGATTGCCGGATGACAGGCTCACCCGATCTCGAGGAGACGTTCCGTCAGACCGGCTGGCCGGGACTGCGGGCGAGGCTGTTCCACCTCTATTTCCTGCTGCGGCGCCCGATGACGCTCGGCGTGCGTGGCCTCGTCTATGACCAGGTGTCAAATTCCGTCTTCCTCATCCGCCATACCTACGTTCCGGGCTGGCAACTGCCGGGCGGCGGCGTGGAGATGGGTGAGACGCTTATCGAAGCGCTGGCGCGGGAACTGGCTGAGGAAGGAAATATCGCCCTGACCGCCTCGCCGGTGCTGAAATCGATGCATTTCAACCGTCGCGCCAGCAGCCGTGACCATGTCGGCTTCTATCTGATCGAAGCCTTCAGCCAGACCGGGCCGAAGCAGCCCGACCATGAGATCGCCGAGGCGGCGTTCTTTCCGCTCGACCGTTTGCCGGAAGATACGACGCCCGCGACGCGACGGCGGATTGCCGAAATTTTCGGCGGCGAGCACGTTTCAGCTTACTGGTAGCTAGAGCAATTCCAGGAAAAGTGCGCAGCGGTTTTCCGTCCGGAATTGCGTAAAAAACACTTAGAGCGGTTCAGCGATTCTATCAAACACTGAACCGCGCTAAGCCGCCTTCCTGAACCTGCCGCGATCATGCGGCGCGGCATAGTCCAGCTCCGGCCCCACCGGAACGATTCCGGTCGGATTGATCGATTTGTGGCTGCCGTAATAATGCGCCTTGATGTGGTGCAGGTTGACCGTGCCTGAGACGCCGGGCACCTGGTAGAGGTCGCGCAGATAATTCGACAGGTTCGGATAGTCGGCGATGCGGCGCAGATTGCATTTGAAGTGGCCGACATAGACCGGATCGAAGCGGACCAGCGTGGTGAACAGTCTCCAGTCGGCCTCGGTGATGCGTTCGCCGACCAGATAGCGCTGCTTGGAAAGTCGGTCTTCGATCGTGTCGAGCGCTGAGAACAATTCGCCGAATGCTTCCTCGTAGGCGGATTGCGTGGTGGCGAAGCCGGCGCGATAGACGCCGTTGTTGATCGCCGGATAGACCAGCGCATTGATCTTGTCGATCTCCGCCCGCAGCAACGGGGGATAGAAGTCGAGGCTCGCATCGCCCCATTCGTCGAAGGCGGAATTGAGCATCCGGATGATCTCGGAAGACTCGTTGTTGACGATCGTTTCCTGCTTTTTGTCCCACAGCACCGGCACGGACACCCGTCCCGAATAGGCGGGATCGGCCTTGGCATAGATCTGGTGCAGGTATTCGAGGCCGTAGAGCGTGTCGCCGGTGGCACCGTCCTCCGCCTTGAAGGTCCAGCCGTTCTCACCCATGAAGTGGTGCACCACGGAGACGGAGATGATGTCTTCCAGCTTCTTCAGGGAGCGGAAGATCAATGTCCGGTGCGCCCATGGGCAGGCGAGCGAAACGTAAAGATGATAGCGGCCGGGCTCTGCCTTGAAGCCGCGCTTGCGGCCTTCCGCCGGCGTGCCGTCGCGCGTCACCCAGTCGCGCCATTGCGCTTCCGCGCGCACGAACCTGCCGCTGCTGTCGGCAACGGTCGACCGGTCCTGCCACTTGCCCTCGATCAGCAATCCCATGCGAAATCTCCCTGCGGGTTCCAACATCATTTAGGCGAACGGCCGGAATGTCGAAGCCCTCAGCCGCTGAACAGTTCGTCAAACGACGAACCAGTTCGTCAAATGACGAACCAGATCGTCAAGCAGTGAAAAGAAAGGTGAAAGGCGCCGATTGCAGCCGGGAAAAATTGATGCTAGCGGAGGCGCCCATGTTCGACTTTGCCTCGATCCGGTTCGACCGACGACGAAAGGGCGCCCGCGCTTGATGAAGCGCTGACTGGCGAACGCTGCCGCTTGCAGCAACCTTTCCTCGCATACCGGAACGCAAAGACCATGAGCCTTGCCGACGTGAAATACCTGCCGGAAACCCCGGCGCATGATGCTGAAATCGAAGCCATCAACGATGAGGCCTTCGGGCCCGGCCGTTTCGTGCTTGCCGCCTACAAGATCCGCGAATCCGGCGGACACGACCGCTCGATGTCCTTTGTCGCCGTCAAGGACGACACGGTGATCGCCTCGGTGCGTATGACGCGCGTTGCTGCCGGCGCGGGACGCGCCATGATGCTTGGCCCGCTTGCCGTGCGCCCTGCCTTCAAGAATCTCGGCATCGGCCGCCGGCTGGTCGCGATCGCTCTCGAAGCCGCGGCGAAGGCGGGCGCTCCGGCCGTGATGCTGGTCGGCGACGAGCCTTACTACGGTCCGCTCGGCTTCAAGCGCTTTCCGCGCGGCCAGATCATCATGCCGCGCCCGGTCGATCTCGACAGGCTTCTTCACCACGAAATCAAGCCGGGCGCGGTGGCCCGCTTTGTCGGCGAGGTCTGCCATGCGGACACGGCGCGGGTCGCGGACTTGGCTGCGGCCGCGGTCCGGGCGCCGGCCAATCCGCAGGTCTCGATCGATCCGGTCATTCAGGTTGCGCCCCAGCAGCGTGCTTCGTAGCATGACCTGAAATTCCCGGAGGATGCCCGCATGAACCCCAACGGCCAGATCGCGATCGTCACCGGCGGTGGCTCGGGCCTTGGCGAAGCGACGGCGCGCGCCCTTGCCGCCAGGGGCGCCAGGGTTGCGATACTCGATGTCGGCATCGAGCGCGCGGCCAAGGTTGCCGCCGATATCGGCGGCATCGCCGTTCAGTGCGATGTCAGCAGCGGCGACAGCGGCACCGCCGCCATTGCCGAAGTGGCGAAAAGGCTTGGCGAGCCGCGCATCCTGGTCAACTGTGCCGGCATCGCCATCGGCGTGAAGACGATCGGCAAGGATGGTCCGCACCCGCTCGACCAGTACCGCAAGGTGATCGAGATCAACCTGATCGGCACTTTCAACATGATCCGCCTCGTCGCCGATCGGGCGGCGAAACTCGACCCGCTCGATGGCGGCGAGCGCGGCGTCATCGTCAACACGGCATCGGTCGCCGCCTATGACGGTCAGATCGGCCAGGCGGCCTATTCGGCATCCAAGGGCGGCGTCGTCGGCATGACGCTGCCTGTGGCGCGCGACCTTGCGCGCTCCGGCATCCGCGTCTGCACCATCGCCCCGGGCATCTTCAAGACGCCGATGATGGCCGGCATGCCGCAGGAGGTGCAGGATTCGCTCGGCGCCTCGGTGCCCTTCCCACCCCGTCTCGGCGAGCCCTCGGAATATGCGGCGCTGGCGCTGCACATCATCGAGAACCAGATGCTGAACGGCGAGACGATCCGCCTCGATGGCGCGATCCGCATGGCGCCGAAATAGAAGGCAATGACCACCTCACAGGCAGGCGCCACCCCCAAGGCAGGACCGCTGGCTGGCCTGACGGTGATCGAGATGGCGGGCCTCGGCCCGGTGCCACTCGCAGCCCTGATGCTGTCGGAAATGGGCGCCGAGGTGCTGCGCATCGAGCGGGCGGACGTCCGGGAGCCGCTTCTGTCCTTACCGGAAGCCTATGACCTCGACCGCCATGGACGCTCCATCCTCAAGCTCGACCTGAAACGTCCGGATGGCGCCGAGCTTCTGCTGCGTCTCGCGGAAAGGGCCGACATCCTCGTCGAGGGCTTTCGCCCGGGCGTCATGGAAAGGCTGGGCCTCGGACCCGACGTCGTGCTCGAACGCAATTCGGCGCTGATCTATGGCCGCCTGACGGGCTTCGGCCAGGACGGGCCGCTTGCGCGCCGCGCTGGCCACGACATCACCTATCTCGCCTATGCCGGCCTGTTGCATGCCATCGGCAGGCAGGAAACGCCGCCAGTGCCGCCGCTCAACCTCGTCGCCGACCAGGGTGGCGGCGCCATGGTGTTGATCACCGGCGTACTGGCCGCCCTCTTCCAGCGCTCGCGCACCGGCAAGGGCCAGGTGATCGACGCCGCGATGGTCGAGGGCGCATCGATGCTCGCGGCTCCTATCCATGCCTACATGGCGGCAGGACTCTGGAACGACCGGCGCGGCGAAAACCTGCTCGATTCCGGGGCGCCCTTCTACGACACCTATGAGACCGCGGACGGCCGGCATGTCGCCGTCGGCTGCCTCGAGCCGCAATTCTTTGCCGAGTTCGCCGAACTTCTGCCGCTCGACCGGCGTTTTGTCGGCAGCCAATATGACAGGACATCGTGGCCCGAGATGCGCGCCGCCATTGCCGCGAAGATCAGAGACAAGACGCGCGACGATTGGGCCGACGTCTTTGGCCCGACCGATGCCTGCGTCGCTCCGGTCCTGTCGCTAGCCGAAGCCGGGAATCACGCTCACAATCGCGCAAGGCAAAGCTTCGTGAGGTCCGACCGGCTCGAGCGGCCGGCCCCTTCGCCACGTTTCTCGCAGGCCTCCCAAACCCTTGCCTCGGCGCCGACCGCTGCAGACCGTCAGCCGGCAAGCGTGTTGGCACGCTTCGGCATCAGTGAAAGTGAAATCGAAGCCCTTGTCAGGTCCGGCCTGTTTGGCCAATAAACCGGAGAGCATAAATCAACTTATCGCGGGGAGCGCTTTGACTAGGAAGGATGTCATCCGCGAGACCGACGCCGAGGCCGTCAGGCTGGCGAGGACGCTGATCCGCTCGGCCCGTTTCGGCGCGCTGGCGGTGATCGAGCCTGGCACCGGCGCGCCGCTGGCAAGCCGGGTCGGCGTGGCGACCGACATCGACGGCGCGCCGCTGATCCTGGTCTCGATGCTGTCCGCGCATACCGGCGCGCTTCTCGCCGACCCGCGCTGCTCGCTGCTCGTCGGCGAACCCGGCAAGGGCGATCCGCTCGCGCATCCGCGCATCACGCTTGTGTGCCGGGCGCTGCGGCTGGAGCGTGGCTCGGCCGAGCACGCCGGCGCCGAACGGCGCTACCTCAACCGCAATCCGAAGGCAAAGCTCTATGCCGGGCTTGGCGACTTCTCGATATTCCGGCTCGAGCCTGAACGCGCCAGTCTAAATGGCGGTTTCGGCAAGGCATATCTTCTGGATCGCGCCGACCTGATCACCGGCGGCGCGATCGTCGAAGAGCTTGCTGCCAGTGAACAGTCGGCGCTGGACCATATGAACACCGACCATCGCGATGCGCTTTGCATCTATGCGCGCCATTTCGGCGGGGCCGACGGCGATGGCTGGATAGCCACGGGTTTCGATCCCGACGGCATGGACCTGGCTTGTGCGGATGCCGTCTGCAGGGTCTTCTTCCCTCAACCCCTCTGCGCCGCCAGCGAGTTGCGGTCCGTGCTGGTCGAGATGGCAAAGACCGGACGCGCCGCCGGCAAGGCATAGTAGCGAAAGTTAATCGTCTCAGATCGAAAGCAACTCTTGAGATTTAGATAAAATGATCTACCCTTTGTTGCAGCGCTGATTCAGCGGCGCTTTCTGACCTGAACACTATGGAATCAGCCACCATTGCCCCCATGGCGGCTGGATGAGCCAGAAAACATGGGGCATCTATGATCTCGAGCAAGCTAGTCGCCAACGCCGAATCGGCTGCCGCGTTTCTGACGCTCATGGGCAATGAAAAGCGGCTTCTGATCGTCAGCTATCTGATCGACGGCGAAATGTCCGTCGGTGCCATCGCCGATAAAGTCCAGTTGAGCCAGTCCGCTCTCTCGCAGCATCTGGCCAAGCTGAGAGCGCTCGATCTCGTCGAGACGCGCCGCGATCGCCAGATGATCTATTATTCCTGCAAGTCCGACGCGGTGCGCGAGTTGCTTCGTATGCTGGAAGGCATTTTCGGCGACGGCGATCTGTCCCAGATGGCCTATCGGTTGCGCCGCGCCGGGGCTTGACCCGCGCTATCCAAAGCCCCTTACCTCGCTGACGATCGTTCGCCGGCGAGGTCTGCATGAACTTCATTCCCATCGACGACCCGCAGGATCCGCGTGTCGCCGCCTATCTCGACATCCGCGAGCGCGATCTCGTCGGCCGCCACGGGCGCTTCGTCGCGGAAGGCAAGGTGGTGCTGGACCTTCTGTTGTCGGCCGGACGCTTCTCCGCAGAATCGGCCCTCATTCTGGAAAACAGGCTGGCGGGCCTGGAAGGCGTCTTGCGCAAGGCGCCGGCGGACTTCCCGGTCTATGTCGCCGGCGGCGAGGTCATGGACCGGATCGCCGGTTTCCACATGCATCGCGGAATATTGGCGATCGGCGTTCGGGGCGCTCCTCGACCGACGGAGGTTTTGCTTGAAACCTTGTCGGCAAGCGCGCTGGTCGTGGTTCTGGTCGGCATATCCAATCACGACAATATGGGCTCGATCTTCCGCAACGCCGCGGCCTTTGGCGCGGACGCCGTGCTTCTCGATTCCACCTGCTGCGATCCGCTCTATCGCAAGGCGATCCGCGTTTCGGTCGGCGCGGCGCTGAAGGTTCCTTTTGCCTCCTTCGACGACACCACGAGCTTGATTGCAACGCTCGACGGGCTGGGCTTCAACCAGTTCGCGCTCTCGCCGCGCGGCCAAACGGACATCCGGGCCGCGGAAAGAACTTCACGGCTGGCGCTCTATCTCGGCACGGAAGGCGAAGGCCTGCCTGACGCCCTGCTCAACCGTCTGCGGACGGTACGGATCGGCATGGCGGAGGGATTCGACAGCCTGAACGTTGCAGCTGCTTCGGCCGTCGCCCTGCATCACTTCTCGAGACGATAGCAGCCAACGACCAAGTCGTTCCGCTCGCTGGCTGTCTTTGGCTCAACTGGCGGTCGAGCCGGCCTTCTGCAGGGCCCTTACACGATCCGCGAGGCTGATGCCGCGCTCGCCGGCATCCTGTCGCCCGTCGCGAGAAGGCGCCAAGGCCTTGGCAATCGGCGAATCCGGCCCGTCCAGCTTCATCGTCAGGTTGACGACCTCGGCGGCCAGTTCGTTCATCTGCTCGCGAAGCGCTGCACCGGCGCGACGCACGTCGCCTGCCTGTTCGGGCTTTGCCGTTTCGAACGCGGCAAGATCGGTCTTGAGCTGCTTGTTCTCGTGAGCGAGCGCCGCCAGCCTCGCCTCCAGCCGCTCCCGATCGCCTTCGAGCTTGGCGATGGCCTTGTCGATGCCCTCGGCCTCGCCGGCATGGTGCGTTCCGCCGTTTGCCGCGGGGCCCTGCTTTGGGCGTTCGCGCATCCGGGCAAGCTCCTTCTCGCGCCTGTCAAGCTTTTCCTCGCGGTCGGCAAGGGTCGCAAGCAGCCGCTCGACCTTCTTGTCCAGCTCGGCAGTCCGCTTCTTTTCCGCCTTGAGCGCATCCCTGGCCGCCTTGCCCTCCGCGGCCAGCTCCTGACTGCGCCGGTCCGCCTCCTTGCGCTGGCTGCGCAGCACCGCAATGTCGCTGGCGAGCTTGTCCAGTTCCGATTCGCGGGCCACCAGCTCGATCTGGCGGTTGCTGGAAGAGAAGCTGGCGTCGTCATACATCTGCTCGAGCTTTTGCAGCTCCAGCGCTCGCTTCTCCAGGGAGCGCTCAGCCTGCGCCAGCTTTTCCGACAAATTGTGCAGTTCCTGCTCGCGCTGCCTGAGCTCCGCGTTCTTGGCCTGCAGGTCGGAAAGCGCCTGGTTCTTGTCCTTCGTCTCGACCGCCAGTCCCTTCAGGGCCTCATGGCCGCGGCCGATCTCGACCAGTTGCTCGGCCACCTTCTCCTTGAGGCTCTTGATGTTCATCTCGAGCCGGCGCGTGTTCATGGCGAACTCGGCGCGCACCCGGTCCTTTTCAGCCAGGATCTCGGCGGGCGTCAGCGGCATCGAGGCCTCGAGGCGCCTGCGCGTCAGCACGACGGCCCGCCGCCACACGGCCGGCGCGATCAGCGAGACCAGAAAGACGGCGCAGAGGAAGCCGAGTGCGAAGAACAGGATCGACTGGACCAAGGTGGACTACCCGAAATGCGAGGCGGCAACCCGCCAATGCCCGACTGTGCCACCTTGGCATGGCGGAAATCCAGCGCCGCGGCAAGAGCATGCCGCGGCGCGGTCAGGCTTATCCGATCGGATGTGGCAATCCTGCCCGGTCAGAACGGATTCCAGGTCGCCCGTTCCGTAAGCTTCAGATAGCCGAGATTGACGCCGAGCCGGGCGCCGACGCCGGTGCGGATCGGAACGATGAGCACCCTGTTGCTCTGCAGCACGTTGAAGCCGACGCCTGCCACGACATAGGCGGAGCCGGCGACGCCGCCGAAGCGGTTGTAGAGGCTGCTGATGTCGTCGAGGTTGTAGACCAGCATCATCACGCGCGACCCTTCGCCGCCGAAGTCCCAGCCGAGCGACGGGCCTTGCCAGAACACCTTATGGTCGCCGGCGTTCTTGGTGTAGAGCGTGCCTTCGCCATAGGTCAGGCCGCCAATCAGCGCTCCGGATCCTTCCTCGCCGAGCAGATAGCCGTTTGGCAGGCCGTAGGACGCGAAGATCTTTTCGACCACGGTGGCGAGGCCGCCTGACGTCGCGCCGAAGAACTTGTGGCCGGAATCGATGATCTCCTGCGCGGTATATTCCTGGGCCCGCGACGCGGAGGTTGAGAAGATGACAGCACCTATGAGGGCGATCGTCATGGCAAGGACGCGGACGAGAGTCCGGTCATAGAATCGGGAAAACATGCTTCCAATCTCCGTCAGGGAGCACTTTCGCCGACGCCTCGTACCCCTACGGCTCTTGGCGGCCGCTTCGAGATGACTATCACGGGCAAACTATGCCGTAATCCTTTTTCAACCATTAAACTGGCGCAGGAAGATGGCGGTTCGAAGGCTGGCGGACCGACACGGCCTCTTTCGCCCCGGTTTCCCGGCGTGAATGCACCGTTTTTGCCGTCCGCGGCCGCGGATTTGTTGATGCGCGGGCGGGCGCTGTGTATTCAGAAGGCCTTGGAAAAGAGCGTGATTCGCGTGGCGGCGCGAAAATCGGTCGCTCGGCCATGAATATGTGAACTAGCAGGGATTTCTCCGATGGCCGAGCTCTTCACCCTCTCCGCCCCCGATCTGGCGGCGCTTCTGTGCAGTCGCGTATGCCATGACATCATCTCGCCGGTCGGCGCCATAAACAACGGCCTCGAACTGCTCGATGAAGGCGGCGCCGACGAAGATGCCATGAAACTGATTCGACAGAGCGCCAGGAACGCCTCGGCGCGTCTGCAGTTTGCCCGTATCGCTTTCGGCGCCGCCGGCTCGGCCGGCATGATGATCGACACCGGCGACGCCGAGGCCGTGGCCATTGCCTTTTTGAAGAACGAGAAGCCGGAGCTGGTCTGGAACGGAGCCCGCGCGCTGCTGCCCAAGAACAAGGTCAAGCTGCTGCTCAATCTCATTCTCGTCGCCAACGCGGCCATACCGCGCGGCGGCAAGCTGGTGGTCACGCTGGAGAACCTCGAGACGGAGCCGCGTTTTTCGCTGTCGGCCAGCGGCCCGATGCTGCGCGTGCCGCCGAAATTCCTCGAGCTGCATTCCGGCCACAAGCCTGAGGAACCGATCGACGCCCATTCGGTCCAGCCCTACTACACGCTGCTTCTGGCTCGCGAGGCCAACATGACCATCTCGATCCATGCGACCGCCGAAGAGATCGTGCTGTCGGCGGTCTAATGCATGTCGCGCAAAAGTGCGCAGCGGTTTTGCGAAAAACGGACATGCATAAAACAAAGATTTAAAGCGCACGGAGCGAGGGATCGCGACGCGCTTTAAGCGCGCCGCCTGAATCCGTTTCAACGCAACGCGCTTTAGGCAGCGACCAAGAGCAGACCAAGTATTAATTTCCGCCGATATTGTCGCTTGCAGTGCGGATGAAGCAATGTCGGCGATTTCCGGAGCATTGGCTTGACGGTGAAGAACCCGTCCGTCGCGCCTCTTTGGAAAAACTTTACCTAACCGCTTTTCGGCTTCTTTACCAGATTGCTCTATGATGCCCCACGGTTACCGGAGGTTGCCGGTTCGGCAGATGGCAAAGAGGGCCCGGAAATGAAGCGCTGCCTGTTCGTGGACGATTCGAGCGTCATCAGGAAGGTCGCCAAGCGTATCCTTGGCGGCTCGGACATCGTGGTCACCGAAGCGGCCACCGGGCTTGATGCGGTCGAGATCTGCTCCGCCGACATGCCCGATGTCGTCGTTGTCGACGGGGGCCTGCCGGACATGCAGGCGGTCGACCTCATTCGCCGCATCCGCGCCATCGAAAGCCCCGTAAAGCCGCAGATCCTGGTTTCGCTCGTCGAAGTCGACGTCGGCTCGATCATGCGGGCGAAACGTGCCGGCGCCCAGGGCTATCTGCTGAAGCCCTTCAACCGGGCGCAGCTGCTCGAGAGCTTCCGCTTCCTGAAGACCGCGGCTTGAGCTTTTCGATGTCGGAAACGAAAAACCCGGCCGGAGCCGGGTTTTTGTTTTGAATTACTTTTTTATACGAACCGTTTTGCCGCAGGTCAGGCGCTGACGCGGATGTCTTCCGGCTCGCGCAGCACGTAGCCGCGGCCCCATACCGTTTCGATGTAGTTCTGGCCGCCGGACGCGGCGTCGAGCTTCTTGCGCAGCTTGCAGATGAAGACGTCGATAATCTTCAGTTCCGGCTCGTCCATGCCGCCGTAAAGGTGGTTGAGGAACATTTCCTTAGTCAGCGTCGTGCCCTTGCGCAGCGAAAGCAGCTCCAGCATCTGATATTCCTTGCCGGTCAGGTGCACACGCTGGCCGCCGACCTCGACGGTCTTGGCGTCGAGATTGACCACCAGGTCGCCGGTGGTGATGACAGACTGGGCATGGCCCTTGGAGCGGCGCACGATGGCGTGGATGCGCGCCACCAGCTCATCCTTGTGGAAAGGCTTGGTCATATAGTCGTCGGCGCCGAAGCCGAGACCGCGCACCTTGTCCTCGATGCCTGCCATGCCCGAGAGGATCAGGATCGGCGTCTTGACCTTGGAGAGGCGAAGCGTGCGTAGCACCTCGTAGCCCGACATGTCGGGAAGATTGAGATCGAGAAGGATGATGTCGTAGTCGTAGAGCTTGCCGAGATCGACCCCTTCTTCGCCGAGATCGGTCGTATAGACGTTGAAGCTTTCCGATTTCAGCATCAGCTCGATGCTTTGTGCGGTTGCACTGTCGTCTTCAATCAGCAGAACACGCATTTCATTCCCCTTTTCTGCTGCCGGACCGCGTCACGACCCGTCCGGAACCCGGAGCAGTGATTGCCTGAACAGAAGGTGCCACCGACTGGTTAATAAATCCTAATTTCGTGCCGACCACGATATCAGATTTTTTAACCCCTTTCTACACCCACTTGAATCTAATAACGAATCACGGACCCAAATCGCTCATGTACCACATTAATAAGCCAGCCTAAGTGACTCCAGAGACTCGCAGGCCGCGCTTCCCGCCGCAGCCGGAATTTTTACCCGGCCTTAAGTCCTCGCCCGTATGATTAACAATGCCCGTAAACGAATGGTTACCGCCGGCAAAAATCTTTAGGGCTTTGTTTCCTATAGTAGGGGGAAAGCCGGGGGAAACGGGCGACGCTTGGGCCTTTCAAGGCCGATGGGACGATATGCAGGTGTGCGTTTTGCGGAGTACCGAGTCATGAAGTCACGTGAAAACCTCGTTCGACTGAAGCAGTTTCAGGTGAATGAGAAGCGGCGCCAGCTGTTGCAGCTGGACATGATGATCGCCGAGTTCGAACGCATGGCCGTCGAGTTGGAGGCGCAGATCGTCGCCGAAGAGAAAAAAGCCGGCATCACCGACATCAATCATTTTGCCTATCCGACCTTCGCCAAGGCGGCACGCCTGCGCCGCGACAACCTCAGGAATTCGCAGGGCGACCTTGCCCAGCAGCGAACCATGGCCGAATCATTACTCGGCGAAGCTGAAGCGGAGCTTTCCAAGGCGGAGATGCTGGAATCGCGCGACAGCAAGATCCGCGACGCGGAAGCGGGCGGCCGCAGCGCCATGATCGGCTGAGCCGAGCGCGTACCGCTATCGCCGGGGTCCTCCGGCATCGCCCCTGAAGCCGCGCCAGGACAGATCCTGCCCGCGCTCTCAATTCAAGGCTGAATCGCCATATCGTCCCGATGATTCGCCGATGCCCTGGCACGGGCATCCTTGATGTCGGGCGCATGCTCTTCCGCCCAGGAGCGGATCTGACTGAGCAATCCCGCCAGGTTTTGGCCAAGTTCGGTCAGCTCATACTCGACCCGCGGCGGAATGACCGCATAGATCTCGCGCCGGACAAGGCCGTCGCGCTCCAGTACACGCAACGTCTGGGTCAGCATCTTCGGCGTGATGCCTTCGAGCTTGCGCGCCAGCTCGCCATTGCGCATCCGGCCGCGCCGGAGCGCGCAAACGGTTAGGTAGACCCATTTGCTGGCCAGCATCTCGAGCACGGTATGCGACGGGCAGGTGCGCCGGAAGGCGTCATAGCCAAAGGGAGCGTCTTTACTATCCATGAGGTGCCTATATATCGAAAAGGTACATACTAGACAAGGGAATATTACTCTCCAAATGATAGCGACACATCAATCGAACAGGAGGTCTTTATGCGTGCCGTTATCCAGAACTCCGTCGGTGGACCCGACGTCCTTTTCGTCGCCGAACAGCCCGATCCCTCGCCGGCGGCTGGCGAAGTGCTGGTTCGCGTCAAGGCAGCCGGTATCAACCCTGTCGACGGCGCCGTGCGCGGCGGCTTTTATCCGCTGCTTGGCGGGCCGCCTTTCATTCTCGGCTGGGACATTTCCGGAACCGTCGAGGCAGTGGGCGCCGGCGTGAGCGCCTTCAAGGCCGGCGACGAGGTGTTCGGTATGCCGCGTTTTCCCAAACAGGCCGGAGCCTATGCCGAACTCGCGGCAGCACCAGCGGCCGAGATCGCCATCAAGCCCGCCGGCATCGATCATATCCATGCGGCAGCGCTGCCGCTCGCCGGCCTCACCGCTTGGCAAGGCCTTGTTCGCCACGGCCGCATTCAGTCCGGCCAGCGCGCGCTGATCCATGCCGGCGCCGGCGGCGTGGGCCATCTGGCGATGCAGATCGCCAAGGCGCTCGGCGCTCATGTCGTCTCGACCGCCAGTCCGGACAAGCTTGATTTCGTTCGTTCGCTCGGAGCCGACGAGGTGATCGACTACACCAGAAAGGATTTCACCGGGGCGGCCGGCAATTTCGACCTGGTGCTGGAGACCGTCGGCGGCGATCATGCCGAAGCGTCGCTGCAGGTGCTGCGAGATGGCGGCGTGCTGGTGTCGCTGCTCAATGTGCCCGATGCCGCGAGAGCGAAGGCAAAGGAGCGCAACATCCGCGTCGAGCGGATGTCCGTGACGCCCGACCGCGAAGGCCTTGTCGAACTCGCCAGTCTGGTCGACGCCAAGAAGCTGTCGCCCCACGTCGCGAAAGTTTTCCCGCTCGATCAGGCGGGCGCCGCCCACGTCTTCCTCGCCACCCGACCGATCGGCAAGGTCGTTCTCACGGTGTAAAGAAGCACGTCTCCGAATAAACAGAAGGGCGCGGAATTCCGCGCCCTTCTGTTTCCGACAGCCGGTATTTAGTGCCGGTATTGCTGGATCCGCGTCGTGCGCAGCCCGGCGAGGCCATATTCGTCGATCGATGCCTGCCAGGAGAGAAATTCCTCGGTGGTGAGCTTGTAGCGCTGGCAGGCCTCTTCCAGGCTGAGCAGTCCGCCGCGAACCGCCGCTACCACTTCCGCCTTGCGCCGGATAACCCAGCGCCGTGTATTCGTCGGCGGCAGATCGGCTATCGTGAGAGGGCTGCCGTCAGGCCCGATAACATATTTGACTCTAGGTCTAACCAGATCGGTCATCGTACTCTCTACTAAAAACTCAAAGACCCAATCCCCGCCACAGTACCGCCACAGCTTTAAAAATTGCCTAAGCGAACCCTAATGACTAGGTAAGGATCGTGAACGTCACGTTAGGTTTTTGCTCGGCATTTGAAACAATCGCGGTACCGGCCCTGATTTTGCCGGGAAAAATCGCCGAAAAGATCGCTTGGGGAGGCAAGCTGGCGCAGCCGGTACGCTTGACCTATATTCCGGCCATTGGCAGCCAGCGCCACGCAGATTGAAAGAACCATGAACAGCCTCGATCTCCCCGGACGCCCAGAAAACACCCGCGTCGTCGTCGCCATGTCGGGCGGTGTTGATTCGTCGGTCGTTGCCGGCATCCTGAAGCGCGAAGGCTATGACGTCGTCGGCGTTACCCTGCAGCTTTACGACCATGGCGCGGCGACGCACCGGGCCGGCTCCTGCTGCGCCGGCCAGGACATCGACGATGCCCGCCGCGTTTCCGAGACGCTCGGCATCCCGCACTACGTGCTCGACTATGAAGAGCGCTTCCGCAAGGCGGTCATCGATCCCTTCGCCGAGAGCTATGTCGCCGGCGAAACGCCCATCCCCTGCGTCTCCTGCAACCAGACGGTCAAGTTCGCCGACCTTTTGGCCACCGCGCAGGATCTCGGCGCCGACGCTTTGGCCACCGGCCACTACATCCGCTCGCGCGCCAATGGTGCGCATCGCGCGCTCTACCGGCCGGTCGACGCCGACCGCGACCAGAGCTATTTCCTGTTTGCCACCACACAGGCGCAGATCGACTATCTGCGCTTCCCGCTCGGCGGTCTCTCCAAGCCGCAGGTGCGGGCGATCGCCGAGGAGATGGGGCTGACGGTCGCCGCCAAGCAGGACAGCCAGGACATCTGCTTCGTGCCGCAGGGCAAGTATTCCGATATCATCGCCAAGCTGAAGCCGGCGGCCGCCAATCCGGGCGACATCGTCCATATCGACGGCCGCGTGCTTGGCCGCCATGAAGGCATCCTGCGCTATACGATCGGCCAGCGCCGCGGCATCGGCATCGCCTCCGGCGAGCCGCTTTATGTCGTCCATCTCGACGCCGACCGGGCGCGCGTGGTGGTCGGCCCGCGCGAGGCGCTGGAGACGCACAAGATTTATCTGCGCAACATGAATTGGCTTGGCGACGGCCCCCTCTCGGACGTCCCTGAAGGCGGGATCGAGCTTTTCGCGAAAGTCCGTTCGACCAGGCCGCCGCGCCCCGCCGTGCTGCATCACCACGACGGCGTGACCTCGGTCGAGCTGGTCGACGGCGAATCCGGCATCGCGCCCGGACAGGCCTGCGTGCTCTATTCCGACGACGGCAACGAGGCGCGAGTCTACGGCGGCGGCTTCATCGAGCGCTCCGAGCGCGGCGCCGAGGCCGAGGCGATGCTGTCCAGGCTTGCGCAACGGCCCGCGCGCATCCCCGCCGAGTAGCTGGTACCCTTCGACCAATCGGGCGCTTCAGGTCAGGATTGTCCTTGCGGATTGCTCAGTCCGGCGAGCCGCTGTGCGTCACCGTGCCCGCGGTGAGAATGCGCAGCACCCGGATCGCTTCCTCGCCGTCGGTACGCGGTTCCGCGCGTGTCTCGATGCATTGCATGAAATGCGCGAGCTCGCGTGTCAGCGGCATGCCTTCGCCGACCGCCACGTAAGAAGGCTCGTTGGCGGTGAAGGCCCACTGGCCGCTGTCCTGCCAGACGGCGTGGCGGTAGACGGCAAGCTTGCGCTCCCAGGGCTCGACGTCATCGAACACCGCCATCGCCTTGGTGCCGACCACGGTGAGCCGGCGCTCGCGATAGGGATTGAGCCGCGAGGCGAAGAGATGACTGCGCACGCCGTTTGGAAAACGCATGTGCAGATGCGCGAAGTCGCTGAGATTGTCGAGAAGCGCTGCGCCTTCGCCCCTGACCTCGATCGGCTCGGTGCCGGTGATGGCGAGAATCATCGAGAGGTCGTGCGGCGCCAGGTCCCACAGCGCGTCGTTCTCGGTGTGGAACTTGCCGAGGCCGAGCCGATGCGAATGGATATAGCGCACCTCGCCGAGTTCGCCGTTGTCGATCAGCGCCTTCAGCGTCTCGAAGGCGGGATGGAAGCGCAGTACGTGGCCGACCATGAAGACGCGGCCATTTTTCCCGGCAGCCTTCACCGAGCGCTCGGCATCCGCGACCGTCAGCGCGATGGGCTTCTCCACGAGCACGTCCTTGCCGCTCTCGACGGCGCGCACCGCCATGTCGGCATGGAATTGCGGCGGCAGCGCCATGACGATGGCGTCGACATCGGCACGCTCGAACAGTTTGTCCGGCTCGATCGCCTCACAGTCCTGCTCGCTGGCAAAGCCTTCGGCGCGGGCGCGATTGACGTCGGAAACGGCATGGAGAGCGCCGAGCGCCTTGAGGGTGCGGATGTGGTTGCTGCCCCAGTATCCGCAACCGAGGACTGCGATGCGCGGCTTCATTCGTTCAAACTCTAGAATTTCATGGCCGAGACATAACGACGTGCCCCGTCGAACTCAACCCCGACGCATGCGCTTGAGTGTCTGTCAGGCAAAGCTTTTTTCGGGGACGAGATTATGCCGACTTGCCGGCCGTATCCAAGCTTGACAGGTTTGCCCTGCCAACCTTATATCCGCGCGACCTTGGCGAATGCCTCGAAATTGCCCGATACCGGGCGGTTCTTCGAGCCTCTTCGTCACTCCTGGCGGAGTAGCTCAGTTGGTTAGAGCACGGGAATCATAATCCTGGGGTCGGGGGTTCAAGTCCCTCCTCCGCTACCACAAACGCAAAAATCCGCGATCTCAAATAGATTTGCTGGCTCAACGTTAATCCGGCCGCTCAGCCTGGAACTGCGGTGAGATCGATCTCGGTGATGTGCCAGCGGCCGAGATTTGCGGTGTAGAGCTTGTCGCCCTTGAAGGCGATGTTGGTGGGATGCGCCAGCGTGGTCGCCGCCGGATCCTCGATCAGCACTTCGAGGCCTCGGTCCTTTCGCCAGCGATAGATCCGACTTGGCTCGTAGCACGAGATGAACAGCGAGCCGTCAGGCGCGAAGGCGACGCCATCCGGAACATTGCGTACGTGTTCGACGACGACCCGCCGAGCCCCTGCGCTGCCGTCGCCGAGGATCGGCACATGACTGATGCAGGGCGCGTCGCTTTCCACCACGTAAAGGCCGTTGCCGTCCGACGCCATAGCCATGCCGTTGGCGAAGGACATGGCCTCCCGGCACCACAGACCGCCCTCGCCCGTCTCGAGGTCGTAGCGGAAGATGCCCGAGCGGTTGTCCTCGCCGACACTGTCAGAAACAAAGAGCCAGCCTCTCGCCTCATCGACAACCGGATAGTTGGGCACGCGGATGCCCGCGGCAGCGAAACGTTCCATTCGACCCGTCGCGGCGTCCCAGCGGAAGATCGCGGCATGCCTGAGATCGCAGGCGAAACAGTTGCCGGCACCGTCGAAGGCAATGCCGAGCAGAAAGCCGTCCGTGCCGCCCATGCGCTCGACCGAACTGCCATCGGCGGCGAACCGCAGGAGATCGCCGGTTTCGGTGCCGCACCAGATCGAGCCATCGCGGTGGACGGCCACACCCTCCGGATGGGCGACGCGTGGATTGCTGAAGATGCCGTCGAAGAAGACGCGCGCGGCGGACATGTCGAGCAACGGTTTGGCCATGAAACGCTCCTCAGCTCGCGGCGGGCGATCGCTGTGCGGCGATGCAGCGATCGACCATGGCGCGATCGGCGGCGAGGATCTCGGCGATCAGCGCGCCGCGCTCCTTCGCACTGACGAATTCGAGACGGCGCAGACCAAGCGGGTCGACGCGGTTTCGCAAGGCAACGAGCGTAT
This sequence comes from Mesorhizobium sp. WSM4906, assembly GCF_029674625.1. Lineage (NCBI taxonomy): Bacteria > Pseudomonadati > Pseudomonadota > Alphaproteobacteria > Hyphomicrobiales > Phyllobacteriaceae > Mesorhizobium > Mesorhizobium sp. WSM4906. The sequence goes on along the minus strand of NZ_CP121355.1, from coordinate 2,617,582 downwards.
CGCTGGACGGCATCGGCACCTCGCGGCAATCGGCATCGAAAGTCACGGCAAATCCGGTGGCGTCGCGGACCTGCTGGCGCGTAACGCCCGGCATGGTTTCGATGACGATCAGTTCCCGCGAGGTCTGGTCGAGCCTGAAGACGCAGAGATCGGTAAAGACCAGCGCCTTGCCGGTGCGATAGCCCATCGGGTCGCGTTCTGCGGGCGTGAGCAGCCCGCGGGCCGAGCTCGCGATCTCGACCTCGTGCACCAGCGACTGGACCGAGTGGCGGGGAATGTAGAGCAGGTAGTCGCGGTGCATGTTGGCGACGTCGGCCATGCCGCCTTGCCCTGGCAGCCTCAGCAGGCCCCCGCTCGGTTTGTGCAGCGCGATGCTGTTGACGCGGCCGCGCCGGTCGATCTGCGCCGCGCCGACGATCTCATGCGTCACCGCGCCAGCCTGGTAGTAGGTCGAATAGGTGTCGTCGCCGCCGGCATGCGCCACCGCCGTCTCGCAATCGAGGCTTTCGATCAGCGACAGCACCATCGGGCTCGGCGCAATGTCGAGATGGCCGCAGCTCATCGTCGCGACGATCATGTTTGGCGCATGCGTCGCCTTGGCCAGACGATAGGCGACGTTGGCGAGCGGCGATACCGCGCCGGCGCTGGCAAAGCTCTCATTGTCGAGTTCGGCGGCGATGCGCGCGGCAATGATCTCGTCGACAGATGCTTGCTTGTCGCCCTGAGCGAGCGCCGGCATCGCCAGCACTGTCTCGGCGCTGACTTTCGCCGCTTTTCGAAGCCGCTCCGGCGGGCCGTCCAAAGGCGGGCGGAGCCTGTCCGACAAGCGTGCCTCCTTGGCCGCGAATGCCTCCGACAGCGCCTGATAGTCCGTGACGTAGAATGGCAGGCACGAGGCCGGGTAGGCGCCGCCCGGCGCCGGGGCAATCGCCGAAACCTGATTGCGGGTGAGAATGCTCTGGCGGCCGTCCTGCCGCAGCGCCCCGACCGGTACGATCTCCTCGACCGTGACCAGCACTTGCCGCGCAGCGCCCGCCATGGCGAAATCCAGCGCCCGCGGCCCGATGATCTCAACATTGCCGCTTTCATCGGCACGCTGGGCGTGGACGACGAACGTATCGAGCCTCAGCGGCGGGACAAATCCGGTATCGGTCCCGGCAACCGGATCGGGCCTGGCGATCGCACGCGCCATGCGTGCCAGCATGTCGGACCCTTGAGGAAGCTGGAACGGCATCGACGGCAGGTTCTGCTGCGCCGCCCGCAGCGCCTGGATCATGGCCAGGGCCGTCCAATCGCGAACGGGGATCGCACCGCTCTCGGCAGCCGCGCGGAACCTCGGCGGCAGCCCGAAGATATCGAGGCTGGAAAAGCAGAGGTCGATTTCCGCCACCGCATCCACTTCGAGCAGCAGCTCGAGCGGCAACCCGCCGGCCCAGGAGACGTAGCGCAGGTCCTTGATGCCGGACCCGGCGATCGCGCGTAGCAATGCGACCGGCAGCCGGGCGAAATGATGACCGCCGACGCCGAAGGCATCGCCCTGGCCGACCATCGCCGCCAGCCCCTCGATATCGGTGAATTGCGGCCGGTTCGACTTGACCAGGGAGATCGACCTGAAATCCGTCACAGCGCGGATGCCTCGATGCGGTAGCGGGTCACGAACGGTTTTTCGGGCGAGAATTCCAGCGCCGTCGTGATGCCGGATTGCGCGATGGGGTTGTCGGCAAGCGCGGTCGCGGGGCCGAACCCGAGGGGCGAGCAGACCGGCTCGATGCCGATGGCGATGTGACGCCCGTTCCAGGGCGCTGCCTTGCGGCCGCGATTGGAGTACCAGAGCAGAAGGCTCGGGAAATGCTCCTTTTGCCAGGATAGCTGCACCCGGTAGCCATCCTCGTGGTTGGCGAGCGCGGCGATACCGTCGACGCCTTCGATCTGCAGCAACTCTTCCGTGTCGGCGGCCAAGGGCAAACGGGAGGCGTCGATCGTCCCCCCGGCGCGCGCCGGCACCGCTCTCAGCCCGAAGAAGGTCTTGTTCCTGGCAAACAGCGCCGCGCCGGGTTCGACATCGTGCGGATAAGTGCGGCCCTCATCGAAGCCGCCGAGCTCGAGTGTGGCGGCGCCCGTCTCGAACGGCAGCCGGAACACCGGATGCAGGCCGATCGGCAGGCGACAGGCGTGGCGGACGACGATCCTGAATTCGATGTCGACGGCCGGCGCCGACGGATCAGGCCTCACCGTTCGTTCGACGCGCTCGACCGGACTCCCCTTGGGGTAGGAAAGCGACAGCGACAATGACCCGGGCTCGCTGTCGCGCCATGTCCAGTCATGATTGGAGCTATGGCCATGGATTTCTTCGTCCGGCGCCGGAGGTCCCATGACATGCGTCCAGGCCTCGGGCCACCCCTCGGCTGGCACCGAATAGCCGAAAGGCACGCAGGGCCATTCGCCACGCAGCTTGCGCAGAATGCCCGGCAGCGCCTCCGCTTGCCGTTCGTTCGACCAGGGCGCGACATGCATCGGCGAAACCTGACGCCCGTCGGCGAGCACGAACGTGACCGGCGCCAGCATCGCGCCGAGCCGCTGGACGGTTAGCGCGCCATGCGCCCAGCCGAGGCCGCGATAATCGTCACCCTTCATGGGCTGGCCTTCTTCGCAACACTTCTCTCGGCGAACTCCTTGACGCGCCGCTGGCCGATCTCGCTGCGATAGAGGCCGCCCAGTATGTCGCGCTCCATGGCAAGGCCATCGGCCAGTTCGCCCGACACCGCATGCGCCGTCAGGGCCTTCAGGCCTTCGATCGCGGCGGCAGGCTCGGCGGCGATCATCTCGGCCAATTCCAGCGCGCGCGGCATCAGCTTGTCGACATCGACGATCTCGTTGACCAAGCCGGCACCGACGAATTCGGAAGCCGGCACGATCGCACCCGTCATCAGCAGAAGATTGGCGCGGTTGCGGCCGAGCTTGGCGACGCTGCGTTGCGTGCCGCCGCCGCCGGGGATCAGCCCGAGCTTGATCTCCGGCAGACCGAGTTTGGCGAACTGGTTGGCGATCACGATGTCGCAGCACAGCACGAGCTCCATGCCGCCGCCCAAGGCGAAACCATTGACCGCGGCAATCACCGGTTTGCGGTTGTTCTCGATCGCCGCGTACATGCGCATGCCGGCAGCCTGGAACGTGTCGAACTCGGGCGCCGTCTGCGCGGCATAATCCTTGATGTCGGCGCCGGCCATGAAGCCGCGCCCCTCGCCGGTCACCACGATCGCGCCGACGTCCGCATCGGCGGACAGCGCCTCGAAGGCCTCGGTGATCTCGCCCTGCATCAGCCGGTTCATGGCGTTGAGCTGATCGGCGCGCCGGAAGGTGACGACAGCGACGCGGCCGGAGATTTCGACCGTGAGTGTCCGGTAGGTGCCCATCGTCAGGCCGCTTCCACGGTCATGTCGCCGGACGCCTCGAGTGCGGCGATCTCGTCCTTCGACAGGCCGAACTCGGCCAGGATCTCGCGCCCATGCTGGCCGACCAGCGGGGCCGGCCGTTCGATGGTCGCGGGCGTCTCGCTCATCTTGACCGCGGGCGCCACCACCCGCACCTTGCCGCCCCGCGGATGATCGTAGCTGGTGATCATGCCCATATGCGTGACCTGCGGGTCTTCCGCCGCGCGGCGGATGTCCTTTACCTCGGCGCACCAGATGTCGGCCGCAAGAAGCCGCGCCAAAAGATCCTGCGTGGCGAATTTCTTGGTCTCGGCATTGACCTTCTCGAAGACCTCGTCGCGTTTGTCGAACAGCGTCTTCAGGTCGTCGTAGACGGCGAGCTGCGGCGCCCCCAGCACCTCGTAAAGCGTCTTGAACGGGCTCATGGCGATCGACACGTAGCCGCCGTCGCTCGTCTCGTAGATGCCGAACGGCGCCTGCATGCCGGGGTGGCCGATGCCGGAATTCGGCCGCACGAAATCCTCGCCGAGATTGAGCACGGCGACATATTCCTGGTTGAGATGCGCGAGCAGCCCGGCCAGCAGATTGACCTCGATCTTCTGGCCCTTGCCGGTCTTCTCGCGATAGTAGAGCGCCGACAATATGCCGTAGACCATGTTCATGGCGCCGATCTGGTCGGCGAGACCGGCGCCGGCGGGAACCGGAGCCTGGTCGCCGCGGCCGGTGTTGGCGATCAGCCCGGCAAGGCCCTGGATCAGCATGTCCTGGCCAGGGCGCTCGACATAAGGGCCCTCCTCGCCATAGCCCGAACCCGAGCAGTAGATGATGCGCGCATTGACGGCCTTGAAATCCTCGTAGCCGTAGCCGAGCTTGGCCAGCACGCCGGGGCGGAAGTTCTGCACCACCACGTCGGCGCTCTTCGCCATCTCCATGATGACGGCATGCACCTTGCGGCTTTTCAGGTTGAGCGCGATCGAGCGCTTGTTGCGGTTCCAGGCGAGGAAGTTCGGGCTCTCGGAGCCGCCGACCCATTTGGCGAAGAAGGTCATGCCGCGGAACATGTCGCCGGCGCCGGCCCGCTCGATCTTGATGACATCGGCGCCCATGTCGCCGAGCAGCTGCGTGGCGAACGGCCCCTGCAGCAGATGGCTGAAATCGAGGATGCGGACGCCTTCGAGGGCCTTGTTCATTTGATGTCTCGTTTCGTGTTCAGAGCAGTTCGGGGACGTAGCGCGGCGCGGCGGTCAGCCCGCCATCGACGCGCAGGTCGGTGCCGGTGGTGAAGCCGGCCGCATCCGAGGCGAGATAGACGGCGGCCTCGGCCACCTCGGAAGGCTCGCCGATGCGGCCGAGCGGATGCATCTTGACCCAGGCCTTGGCGAGATTGCCGCCGATCTCCTTGATCAGCCTGTCGTTCATCGGCGTGTTGATGGTGCCGGGCGAGATCGAGTTGACGCGGACGTTCACCGGGCCGAACTCGACCGCCATCTGGCGCGTCATCGCCATCACCGCGCCCTTGGCGCCGGCATAGGCGGTCCAGCCGTCGAGGCCGATATGGCCCTGCGCGGAGGCCATGTTGATGATCGAGCCCGCCTTCTGCGCGATCATGTGCGGCAGCGCGTATTTGCAGCCGCGGAACACGCTGGTCAGGTTGACCGCGATCAGCCGGTGCCATTGCTCGTCGGTCATCTCGTGCACCGGCATGCCGCCGATGGCGATGGCGGCGTTGTTGACCAGGACGTCGAGGTGCCCGGTCTTCCTGACGGCCGCATCGATAAGGCCGGCGATATCGGCTTCCTGCGAAACGTCGCAATGGACATAGTCGGCCAGGTGGCCGGCGGCGCGCAGCGCTGCCGCGAAATCCTCGCCCGCCTTGTCTGCGATGTCGCCGAGGAAGACATGCGCCCCTTCCCTCGCCATCGCCTCGGCGATGGCATGGCCGATGCCGTCGGCGGCGCCGGTGATGACGGCGGTTTTTCCCTTCAGACGAGCCATGTCAGCCTCCAATCGCACGCCTGCGCTTCGCCTCGTCGAAGGCGACCGCGGCGATGATGATCATGCCGGTGATGACGAGCTGCCATTCGGTCGGCAGCCCGAGCCCGCGCAGCCCGTTGGACAGGAACTGCAGGATCAGGACGCCGAGCGCCATGCCGGTCAGGCTGCCGATGCCGCCGGCGAGGCTCACCCCGCCGAGCACGGTCGCGGCGACGACCTGGAATTCGAAGTTCAGTCCGGCCGTATGCTGCGCCGAGCCGACGCGCGCCGCCAGGATGATGCCGGCAACCGTCGCCAGCAGCGCGCTGATGATGAAGCAGACGAACTTGACGCGCCGCACGTCGTAGCCCGCCAGCCGCGCCACTTCCTGGTTGCCGCCGACCGCATAGATTTGCCGCCCGAACGGCCGGTGCTGCATCATGTAGCCGAATGCGGCGAGCAGGACGATGGCGATGACCGCCGAATAGGGGATGATGTTGAACAGGCGGCCATCCGAGAGCGCGATGAAGCTGTCGAGGGCGGCATCGTCGGGGATCGCGCGCTGGCCGGTGTAGAGATAGACGCCGCCGCGCATGATGAACATGGTGCCGAGCGTCACGATCAGCGAGTTGATGCCGGCATAGGCGGTGAGATAGCCGTTCACCACACCGATGATCAGCCCGAACAGCAGCGCGCCGCCGACGCCGAGCAGCAGCGAGTTGGTGTCGTTCATGATGATGATCAGCGGCAGGGCGATGGTCGCCAGCAGCGACCCGATCGAAATGTCGACCTCGCCGGAAATGAAGACGATGGCGCAGCCGATGCCGGCGGTGAGCGCGAGCGAGGCCTGGCCGAGCACGTTGGTCATGTTGCGCATGGAGAGGAAATTCTCGACCGTGGCGGAGAAGAACACCAGCACCAGAACAAGGCAGACCAGCAGCGCCAGTTCCTGCCGGGCAAAGAGCCGCCCCAGCATGGACGGCTCGGCCTTTGCGGAAGCCGTGCTTGTAAGGCTCATCGCTTGCTCCCTTCGAAGGACTGAACGCAGGGAATGCCGCCGCGAAGCGTCATGACCTCACCCGATCGCCGCATTGAGGATCTTCTCCTGCGTGGCTTCCTCGCGCGACATGATCGCGGTCAGGCGGCCCTCGCACATCACCGCGATCCGATCGGCGAGACCGAGCAGTTCGGGCATCTCCGACGTCATCATGACGACCGCCAGACCCTCGCCGGCAAGCCGGTCGATCAGCGCGAAGATTTCCGATTTGGCGCCAACGTCGATGCCGCGGGTCGGTTCGTCGACGACGATGACTTTCAGCCCCCGCATCAGCCAGCGCGAGATCAACACCTTCTGCTGGTTGCCGCCCGACAGGTTCTTCACCTGTTGGAACAGGCTGGGTGTCTTGATGCGGAAACGGTCGACATAGTCCTGCACCGCTCTGTGCTCTTTCGCCTTGTCGACGAAGCCCATGCTGGCGAACGCGCCGAGCGAGGCGAGGCTGGCATTCTGGTAGACGGGCAGCTCGCTCATCAGTCCTTCGCTCTTGCGATCCTCGGTGAGCAGGCCGATGCCGAGCTTGACGCCGGTGCGCGTGTCATGCGGCGCGAGGCGCTGGCCGTCGACCGTGATCGCGCCGGACGTGATCGGATCGTAGCCGACGATCGCCTTGGCGAGTTCGGTGCGGCCCGCCCCCATCAATCCGAAGAAGCCGAGCACCTCGCCGGCGCGCGCCTCGAAGGAGATGGCGTTCAGCTTCTTCGCCGTGCTGAGATTTTCTACCGACAGCGTCACCTTGCTGCCCGGTGCGCCGCGCTTGCGGGGGAACAGATTGTCGATGCGCCGGCCGATCATGTCCTGGATCAGCGTGTCGTTGCTGTGCTCGCCGATCGGCTTGGTCGAGATGTGGCGTCCGTCACGCAGCACGGTCACCGTGTCGGCGATCTCGAACACCTCGTCGAGCTTGTGGCTGACATAGACCACCGCGATGCCGAGGGCCGCCAGACGGCGGATGACGGTGAACAGCAGCGAGACTTCGTTCGGCGTCAGTGAGGACGTCGGTTCGTCCATCACCACGACGCGCGCCTCGTGGGCAAGCGCGCGGGCGATCTCGACCATCTGCTGCTGGCTGACGGGCAGCGATCCGGTCCGCGCCGCCGGATCGACATTGAAGCCGATGCGGTTGAACAGTGCTCCTGAATCGGTACGGATCTTCTTCCAGTCGATCGAGCCGGCTTTGCCGGTCGGATAGCCTTCGAGGAAGATGTTTTCGGCGACGGTGAACTCGGAGATCAACGCGATCTCCTGGAACACGACCTTGATGCCTTCTTTCAGGCTGTCGCGCGGCGACTTGATGTCGACCTCGCGCCCGCGCATGCGGATGGTGCCGGCATCCTTGCCGTAGACGCCGGCCATGATCTTGATCAGCGTCGACTTGCCGGCGCCGTTTTCGCCCATCAGGGCGTGGATCTTGCCGGGCTCCAGGGTGAAGTCGACATTGTCCAGCGCCACGACACCCGGGAAGCGCTTGCCGATGCCGCGCAGTTCCAGCGCCGGCACATTCGTGTCGATGGCCGTGCCTTTGCCGGGATGCAGGAAATCAACGGACATTGGCTTTGTTCCGGATGATGTCGAGATAAGTCGCCAGGATGATGACGACGCCAGGCACCACCATCTGCAAATCCTGGTTCCAGCCGAGAATGATGATGCCGTTGTCGATCACCTTCAGCACCAGCACGCCGAGCAGAGTGCCGAACAGCGAGCCGCGGCCGCCGAGCAGGCTGGTACCGCCAAGGATGACGGCGGCGATGACTGTCAGTTCGAAGCCGCGGCCGGCGGTCGGCTGGCCGGCATTCATCAGCGACGACAGGATCATGCCGGCGACGCCGACACAAAGGCCGGTGACCACGAAAGCGAACAGCTTGAGGCGTTCCGAGCGCAGGCCGGACAGGCGCACCGCCCTTTCATTGGCCCCCACCGCGTAGAGATAGCGGCCGAGCGTGGTGAAGCGCAGCGTCACATAGGCGACCGCGAAGATCAGCGCCGCCAGGATGACGGGAACCGGCACCGCGCCGACATAGCCGGCGCCGAGATCGGTGAAGCTCGCCAGCTGATTGTGGTTCTGCACAGCCTCGCGTGTGAACAGGTAGACGCCGCCCTGCAGCATCATCATCGTGCCGATGGTGGCGATCAGCGAGTTCACCCGGAGCCTGGTGACGACCAGCCCGTTGAACAAGCCGACGCCGCCGGCGAAGGCAAGCGCCGCCAGCATGCCGAGCGCAAGGCTGTGTGTGGAATTGAGCACCGCCATGCCGATGCAGCCGACGAAGGCGAGCGATGCTCCTACCGACAGGTCGACCTCCGCCGTGATGATGAGCATGGTCATGCCCGAGGCGACGATCAGCACCAGCGCGCATTGGCGCAGGATGGCGATGATGTTGGCCTCCGAATAGAACTGCGGCGCAGCGATGGATATGGCGATGCACAGCACCGCCAGGATGACGCAGAGCACGAGCTGGCTGCCGCCCAGAAGCTGGCCGCCGATGGAACGTCTTTGCGCGGGGGCGTGTGTAAGCTCGCTCATCTCAATCCATTCCCGTCGCTCGGGGGTCAGGCGCCGGTGTCGGTGTCTTTGCCGCCAACGGCGCCTGGCCGGGCAGCCCTTCCCGCCTCGCGGGAAGGGCCCGCGTCGATCAGCCTACTTCTTGAGATCGGCTGAGGTCTTCATGCACTTTGCCGGCGGCTGCAGCGCATTGACGGCGTCCCATTTGATGGTGCGGGTGGTGCCGTCGTAGTCATAGAACTTCTTCCAGTCCTCGCCGGTCATCGGGGCGGTCGGGCTGACGATGTGCTCGGGCACTTCCTCACTGTTGAAGAGCTTGACCGCGGCATCGATGGCGGTGAACCCTTCCTTCTCCGGGAACATCGCGGCCTCGATGCGGTAGGACGGCTCGTTCTGCATGGCGTTGATGAAGGCGAGCCCCTCGCCGCCGGTGCCGACCGTCAGCAGGCCGTCTTGCGACTTGCCGGCCGCTTTCCAGGCCTGCAAGCCGCCGAGCGATGAGGAATCGTTGATGCCGTAGATGATGTTGATGTCGGAATTCTTGGCCAGAGCCGCCGACGAGACCTCGAGCGCGCGGTCCGGATTGCCGCCGCCGTCGAGGTCGTGGACCATGACCGCGTCGGGGATGATGGTCTTCAGGCCGTCCATGAAGCCGTGCGAGCGCAGCACCGTGGCGGAAAGCAGCGGCAGGCCGACATTCATCACCTTGGCGACGCCGCCGAGCCTCTCCTTGGCGTATTTGCCCGCCTCGACGCCGGACATGTAGCCGGTGTCGTAGTCGCAGATGGCGACCATCGTGGTCATGCCCTTGACCGGATTGCCCTCGAGCACCACCGGTATGTTGTTGGACTTCGCCTGGCGCAGCAGCGGCACCACGCCCTCCTCGTTGACGGGCGTGATGATCAGCACGTCGACGCCCTTGGCCATGAAGTCTTCCGCGGCCGACACTTCCTTGGCGATGTCGAGATTGGCGTCCTGCACCTCGAACTCGATCCCGAGATCCTTGGCGCGCGCCTTCATGCCCTTGATGACGTTCTGGTACCACTCATGGGTGGCGTAGTTGGTGACGTAGCCGATGCGCTTGGGCATGTTCTCGGCATGCGCCGCGGCGGTGCCCAGGGCCAGTATGGCCGCGGATGCAAACAGAATTGACTTGGACCAGTGCATTTCCTTCTCCCAGGTTATTGCTTTTGTCAGTCGCTGAACGGGTAGTCCCGCCGTTCCGGGTCGGCACGTAACGAAGTGGATTCACCCCAGCCGAGTGCGGCCGATATCTTCTCGGCTGCGGCGCGGGCTCGTTCGAAGACGGTCCCACGGTCGAAGCGCGCCGCCTTCTGCGGCAAGAGCGGCACCGTGAGCGCCGCGATGACGGCGCCGGTGTGATCGCGCACCGGCATGGAGATGTTGGTGCAGGCTTCGACGGCCAGCGACGCGCGCATTTCGTAGCCGAGCCTGGCCACTTCGTTCAGCCGCGCCTCGATTTCTTCCCGCGTTCCCTGGCCTTCGCCGGCGGCCACGATGCGCTCGACGATGCGGTCGCGCTCGGCCCGGCTTGAATGGGCAAGCAGCACCGCGCCGGAACTGGTCTCGAGGATCGGGAAATGCGATCCCAGCGCGACCGAGTAGCGCATCGGCAGCGGTGAATCGATCTGCAGCACCACCAGCGCGTTCTGTCCCTCGCGCACCACCAAGTGGCAGCTTTGATCGGCATTGGTGGTGAGTTCGCGCATCACCGGCAACGCGCATTCGATCAGCCGGTTCACTGGCGGATGCATATGCGCCAGCTCGAACAGCTTCAGCGACAGCCGGAAGCGATCCGATTGCGTGCGGAAGATGTAGCCCCGCTTCTCCAACAGAAGCAGAATGCGGTAGATTTCGTGGATGGATCGCCCGAGGCCGGTCGCGATCTCGGTCTGGGTCAGCGCTTCGGCGCTGGAGGCCATGAACTCCAGGACGTCGAGCGCCTTCTCCACCGCCGGCACGCGATATCCGTTGCGGCCGCTTTCGCCTTCCTCGATCGTTTCGGCAATGCCGGCTGCCATCACGCGACGCTCCGTTCCGGTTGCCTGGTCTGGCGGTAGAGGCGGTTCACGTGCTCGGCCAGTTCGGCCGGCGCGATGTCGCCGGCGATGGCGGCGGCCGCACGCGGCGCGCATTCGCGGAAGAAGGCGATGAAGCCCGGATGCGTCGGACGCAAATAGGACGAGCTGATCGTGCGCAGCGTGGAATTGAAGAAATCGCCTGAAAGGCCGTTGACGTTCGCATCCTTCCAGGCCGCCAGCGATCCCGGCTGGCCGCCCGATCTCACATAGTCACCGCGCTGATACTCGGGCGAACACAGGAACAGCGCGTAGTCGATCGCTTCCTGCTTGTGTTTCGACTGGGCGCTGATGCCGATGCCGGCGCCGCCGAGCAAGGCGCCGGCCGATCGCGCGGTCGGCACGTCGGCAAAGCGCAGATACGGCCGGTCGGTCTTCGAGGCGTAATTCACATAGCCGAAGGCGAACGGCACATAGACCACGTCGTCATGCGCGACCATATGGTCGTAGCAGCGGATCGGATTCCATCTGGACGAGCTTGGATGCGACAGCGCCGCCAGCTCGCGCAGTTGCGCGATTGCCCGCTCGATCATGTCCGTTGCGATGAATTGCTCGCCGTTCTCCTGCGGGTGCGTGAGCGTCAGGAGCATGCACATGGCATCCGTCGGCACGAAGGGCAGGCCGAGCCATTTGCCGTCCTTGCGCGCGAGCCGGCCGAGCGCGACGACTTCTTCATGCATATTGGGCACCGGCCCGTAGCGCTCCAGGAGGTCCGGACGATATGAGGCGACGTGGCAGGCGGCATCGATCGGCAATGCCCATTGGCGACCATTCCTGCCGTAGGACCGCCAGGACGGACCGACCGAATCCCGCTCGAAGAAGCGGATCTGCTCGGCCGACAGATAGTCGTCGAACGGCACCATCAGCTCGTCCTGCGCGATGTCGCCGATGAAGGGATGGTCGAACACGACCAGATCATACGCGCCGAGCACCGGGCCGAGCGCGCCCTCGCCGAATTCGTAGAGGCTGCGGCGGTCCCATTCTATTTCGAGGCCGGAATTGGCGGCGCAATACGGCCCGACGCTGGCGTCGAGCGGACCCCAGCAACGTCGATGATCCCACGCAAGACCGCGCAGTCTTGTCATATCTGGCAATTCCTCCCTGGAACCGGACTTGCGCCCGGCCCGCAAACCAGTAGCAGGTATTTTTACCTGAGCAAATAGTTTTTACATACGCAAACCGTGCATTCTCCCGGACCGGCCTCAAGCCAGGCCAAACCGCTCGACGGCCCGCATGATGCCGCGCAGTTCGGCGAGACCCTTCAGCCGACCGATCAGCGAGTAGCCGGGATTGATCCTGGTCTTGCCGATGTCGTCGGCGAGCAGATGCCCGTGATCCGGCCGCATCGGAATGCGCCAATCGGCGCGGCCCTCCTTCCGACGCCGCGCCTCCTCCTGCATCAGGGCAAGGATGACATGCGCCATGTCGGTGCCGCCCTCGAGATGCTCGGCTTCATAGAAGGAGCCGTCATCCTCGATGGTGATGTTGCGCAGATGGACGAAATGGATGCGGTCGGCGAATTCCTTGACCATGGCGACGATGTCGTTGTCGGCGCGCGTGCCGTAGGAGCCGGTGCAGAACGTCAGCCCATTTGCCGGACTGTCGACGGCATTGAGGATGAAGCGCGCGTCCTCGGCCGTCGAGACAATGCGCGGCAAGCCGTAGAGCGAGAAGGGCGGGTCGTCGGGATGGATGCACATGCGCACCCCTTCCTGTTCGGCGACCGGAATGATCTCGCGCAGGAACCAGGCGAGGTTTTCGCGCAATTCCTTCGGCCCGATCGCATCGTATTCGGCCAGCGCCTCGCGAAAACTGTCGCGGTCGTAGCTGCGCTCGGTGGCGGGCAGGCCGGCGATGAGGTTGCGCTCTATCCTGTCGATCTTCTCCTCGCCGAGTTCCTTCAGCCGCGCTTGCGCTGCGGCGATGCGGGCGGATGTGTAGCCGGCCTCGGCATTCTTGCGCTTCAGTACGAACAGGTCGTAAGTCGCGAAATCGATGGCGTCGAAGCGCAATGCATAACCGGTCGTCGGAAGCCGGTACGCCAGATCCGTGCGGGTCCAGTCGACTACCGGCATGAAATTGTAGCAGATCGTCGCGATGCCAGCCTTCGCCAGCGCGCGGATCGTATCCTTGTAGAAGCCGACATAACGAAGCCGTTCCGGCGAGCCGATCTTGATCGAATTGTGGACGGGGATGCTCTCGACGACCGACCAGGTCAGCCCCGCCGCCTCGATGATCCGCTTGCGCTCCAGGATATTTTCAAGCGGCCAGGCGCGCCCGTCATAGATGTCGTGCAGGGCCGAGACGACGCCGGTCGCGCCCGCCTGCTTGACATGATCGAGTGTCACCGGATCGTCCGGGCCGTACCAACGCCAGCACTGTTCCATCGCCGTTTCCTTTTCGAGAGAGCAGCAACTTATTGTTGGACCACGATAGGAGTCAAATTAAAAATATCGTCGTTTGCGGAGGCCGCCGGCCAGCATTATGTCTGCAAAATCAACCAATGCAGGGCCGAAGTTGGTTGTTTTCCCCAAATCTTGCGATATGTTGGTCCAACAATTTAGGAGCAGCTCATTGGAAAACCCTCAGGCCGTGCGTGACAATGCCGACCGCCGTCGCGCCGGCGGCAGCTCTGCGGTTGACGCCGCGGCCGGGCGGATCCTCGACCTCATCCGGGCGCGGCAGCTGAATGTCGGCGACGTGCTGCCGACCGAACGCGAGCTCAGCGAGATCACCGGCGCCAGCCGCAACACGGTGCGCGAGGCGTTGCGCACCATTCGGACCTACGGGCTGATCGAACCGAAACCACGCGTCGGCGCCGTCCTGGCCGACGGGCAGAGCATCGCCATCCAGAATTTCTTCGCCGCGCATATGGATGTCTCGCGCTCGTCCTTTGCCGACATCCAGGGTTTCAGGCGCATCATCGAAGTCGGCATCGGCGACCACATCGTGCTCAATGCCACGAGCGAGCAGATCGAGGCGCTCGACGAGATCAATGCCCGGATCGTCGACAGCCGCTCGATCGAGGAAGCCGCCGAGAACGATTTCAATTTCCACATGGCGCTGGTCGCGCTGGCCGACAATCGCATGCTGACGGACATGTATTCCTTCCTTGCCCCGGTGATCCTGCGGATCATGACCATCGGCAAGGAAATGCGCCCGGTACTGGCCGATACCCGCGCCGCGCATGGCGAGATCATCGCCGCGCTGCGCGCGCGCGACAGGCTGGCCTACGCCTACCTGATGAGCCGCCATCTCGATTTCGCCCTGCGATTCCTGCCGGAAGAGCCGGCTTCCGCCACGTGATTGAAGGAGTTCCCGCAATGAAGGATTTCGACGGCAAGGTCGCCCTGGTGACCGGGACGACCGGTATCGGCCTTGCGACCGCAAGGCGCCTTGCCGCGGGCGGCGCTGCGATCGTCGCCTGCGGTATCGACCGCTCGGCCAATGCGGCAATGCGAGCGGAACTGGAAAGGTCTGAAGCCGTCGCGCTGGTCGTGGACACCGACGTCTCCGTGCCGGACCAGGTCCGCGACGCCGTCGCAGCCGGCGTCGCGCGCTTCGGCGGCCTCGACGTGATCGTCAATTCGGCCGCCGTCCATCCGTACGGAACGGCGACGACGACCGACTGGGAAACCTGGAATAAGGCGATGACTGTCAATGTCGGCTCGATCTATCTGACCGCCCATTTCGGCATCCCCGAAATGATCCGCCGGGGTGGCGGCGCCATCGTCAACGTCGCCTCGGTGCAGGGTTTCGCCTGCCAGCAGAACGTCGCCGCCTATGCCACGACCAAGGGCGCCATCCACACGCTGACGCGTTCGCTCGCGCTCGACTACGCAGCGGCCGGCATCCGGGTGAATTCGGTCAGTCCGGGCTCGATCCGCACGCCGATTCTCAAGAAGGCCGCGCGCGGCGAAAACGGCAGTGATGCCGATGTCGAGTTGGCCTACCGGCGCTTCGGCGCTGCGCATCCGCTTGGCCGCATCGGCGAGCCGGAGGAAGTGGCGGAACTCATCGCCTTCCTGTGCTCGTCAAAGGCGAGCTTCTGCACCGGCGCGGACTACAAAATCGACGGCGGCCTGACCGCCGGCATCGGCGTGAAATAACCATGAAGATCGGTCTTGGCCTCTACCGGGAATCCCTGACCCCCGACAATTTCCGCTTCGCCCGTCAGGCGGGCGCCACGCACATCGTTGCCCATCTCACCAACTATTTTCGCGGGCGCGATCCTTCGCTGTCCGCCGGCAGCGAGAAGGAAGGCTGGGGCGACTGCTCCACCGACGAACTCTGGAACTATGAGGACTTCGCCGGCCTGGTGAAGACCGTGCGCGACAACGGACTGGAAATCGCCGCCATCGAGAATTTTTCGCCGCGTTTCTGGTCCGACGTTTTGCTCGACGGCCCCGATCGGGCGAAGCAGATCGAGGGGTTGAAGCGGCTGGTCCGGGATGCCGGGCGCGCCGGCATCCCCTGCATCGGCTACAACTTCTCCATCGCCGGCGTCTGGGGCTGGTCGCGCGGACCGTTCGCGCGCGGCGAGGCGATGTCGGTGGGGCTCGACCTTGCGGCCATCGATCCCGATCTGCCGCTGCCCGACGGTGTCGTCTGGAACATGCGCTACCGCCCCGGCCGGCCGGACGCCAGCCCGGTGACGGTGAGCAGTGACGAACTCTGGCAGCGGCTCGGCGCCTTTTTGCGGGAACTGGTTCCGGTGGCCGAGGAAGCCGGCGTCGTGCTCGCAGCACATCCCGACGATCCGCCCGCCGAGACGCTGCGCGGTACCGCGCGGCTCGTCAACCGGCCGCGGAAATACGACCGGCTGATGGATATCGTCGATTCCCCGTCCAACGGATTGGAACTCTGCCTCGGCTCGTTGCAGGAGATGCCGGGCACCGACGGGATTTACGGACATGTCCGGCGCTTCGCCCGGCGAAAGCGGATCGGCTACATCCATTTCCGCAACGTCCGCGGCAAGGTGCCGAACTATCACGAGACCTTCGTCGACGACGGCGACATCGACATGGCCGAGATCGTCCGCATCCTGCGCGATGAAAACTATGGCGGCGTCATTATCCCCGACCATACGCCGGAAATGTCCTGCGATGCGCCCTGGCACGCGGGAAAGGCCTTCGCGCTCGGCTATATGCGCGCGCTGGTGCAGAATGCCTCGGCGCTCGGGCCTTGCCGCACCGCTCAATCCGCCAACATCGGGATAGAAGCCTGATGACGGGATCGACGCGCCTCTATGCCGACGATGCCGAGATGTACCGCCTGTTCGAAGCGGAGCTCTTCGTTGCGGTGGTCGGCGACGTGATGGACACGCTGGGGCTGCAGCATCAGTTCCTGCCGCCCGTATTCAGGCCTGTCGACGAGAAGACGCGATTGCTTGGTCGGGCCATGCCGGTGCTCGAAGCCGACATTTTTCCATCCGGCGAGGCGACACGGAACCCGTTGATGACCAAGCCCTTCGGGCTGATGTTCGAAGCGCTCGACGATCTGAAGCCCGGTGAGATCTATGTCGCCAGCGGCGCCTCGCCCCGCTACGCGCTGTGGGGCGAACTCATGTCGACGCGCGCGAAAATCCTCGGCGCGCGCGGCGCACTGGTCGACGGCTTCGCCCGCGATACGGATGGCATCAAGGCGCTGGGGTTTCCCTGCTTCTGCACCGGCTACTACGCGCAGGATCAGGGCGTGCGCGGCAAGGTCATGGACTATCGCTGCGGGCTCGAGATCGGTGGCGTGCGCGTAGAGCCGGGAACGCTGCTTTTCGGTGACAAGGAAGGCGTCCTCGTCATTCCGCGGCAGGCCGAGGAAGAGGTGGTGCGGCTGGCCCTTGAGAAAGTCCGCGGAGAAAAACTCGTCGCCAAGGCGATCCGCGAAGGGATGAGCGCGGTCGACGCTTACAAGACTTTCGGCATCATGTGACGGACAGCCGTGGGCGCCGCCGCAGTGCGGCTGATGGGGGCCGGTAGAGCCGCCACATCCCGGACCCCGGCTGCAATCGACAACCCGCCGCTATCCAGGATGCGAGCTGGCGCCCCGATGTGGCTACGATCAACAGCAATCGCACCGCAAACGCCTGGAAAGAATACAACTTAAAATCGACAAAAAACAAGTCGCAGTTGCAATCGAAAGAACAAAATCAATTTGAATTTCAATTCAAATTTTACATATTAACTAACTATTAACAATTCACTTAACGTTTTGATTTTTTTACTTATGATGACGATGAAGGGGGTAGCTTGAATATCGGAGAATGGGGCGACTTCTCCTATGCGAAAAGTTTTAGAAAGTTCAAAAAGAGATTTTGAACAAGACTGCGTTACCACCAACGGATCGGATCCGCTCCACTCCAGCCAATATGTGACGCCCGCTAACCATGAGACCTCTCATTTTCCCCGGTTGCAGCATCAGACTTCGACCGGGTACCCAAGCGTGACCGCCGTGGCGAAGCTGGAGGCAGCGCCTTCCCCGCAGGACTTGGCTGCATTGCCGACGGTGCAACTCGGCGGACTTCCTGTCACGGTGATCGACCGGCAAGGCGCCGCCCGTCTGATGATCGCGGCGGCGCGGCAGCACCGCCACGGCAGCCGTCCGTATTATTTCACCTCAGCCAACGGCGAGGTCATCGCCCAGGCGCGCGCGAAGTCCGAGATAGCCGCCCTCTTCCGCGAAGCCGACCAGATTTTCGCCGATGGCCAGCCGCTCGTTCTCGCCTCGCGCCTATTGTGCAGCACGCCGCTGCCGGAACGGGTGGCCACCACCGACCTGTTCCATGACGTGGCAAGGCTCGCCGAGAACGAGGCCGCGACCTTCTACCTGCTCGGATCGACCGAGGCCGGGAACGCCAAGGCCGTAGCCGCGATCAAGGCCAGCTACCCGCGCCTGCGCATCGTCGGCCACAGCCACGGATATCTTTCCGGCCAGGCGCTCGAGAAAAAGCTCGATGAAATCAACGCGCTCGCACCGGACATATTGTGGTTGGGCCTCGGCGTTCCGCGCGAGCAGATTTTTGTTCGCGATTTTGCGTCGCGGCTCTCGAATGTCGGCGTGATCAAGACGTCCGGGGGGCTCTTTGATCATATCGCCGGCAAGGTCCGGCGCGCGCCGCTTTGGGTGCAGAAGGCCGGCTTCGAATGGCTCTGGCGCATGCTGATGGAGCCGCGCCGGCTCTTCTGGCGCTATTTCACCACCAATCCCCGTGCTCTCTATGCCCTGTTGAGGTATTCGCAATGACCGCCGAACATTCGCTTCGTCCGCTGCCGGAGGGGACCGACACGGAGATCGCCATCGTCGGCGGCGGACTCTCCGGAACGCTTGCCGCGACCCTGCTCGGGCGGTCGGGCTACCATGTCACGCTGATCGACCGCCACCCCGTTTTTCCGCGCGAGTTCCGCGTCGAGAAGATCGCCGGCGACCAGATCGACAAACTGCGCCGGATCGGTCTCCTCGATAGTCTTTCTGCAGCGGCCGCGGCATTCGACGAGATCGTCAACGTGCGCAAGGGGCGTGTGCTCGACCGCACGCGCGCCCCTCATTACGGCATTTTCTACGACGACCTCGTCGCGGTGATGCGGGCCGAACTGCCCAAGACCGTGCGCTTCGTCGCCGGTCGGGTGAGCGCGGTGGAAGCGGGTCCGGAGCGGCAGCGTGTATCGATCATCGGCCAGCCGGATGTGACGGCTCGCCTCCTCGTGCTCGCCACCGGCATGGGAGATATCCTGCGACGCGACGTGGGTATCGAGCGGCGGTTCGTCCACCAGCGGCAATCGTTGACCTTCGGCTTCAATGTACGGCCGGCGGGCGCACGTGCCTTCAAGCATCCGGCATTGACCTATTACGGCGAGCGGGTGTCGGACGGGATCGACTACCTGAACTTTTTCCCGGCCGGCGGCGTCACTCGCGCCAATCTCTTTGTTTTCCGGGAGCATACCGACCCTTGGGTCAAGGCGCTGCGCGACCGCCCTCGCGAGACGCTCGTCGAAACGCTTCCCGGGCTCCTCAAGACATTCGGCGATTTCGAGGTCATCGACCGTGTCTCGAGTTGGCTCACCGACATCACCGTCGCCGAGAATTGCAAGCGCGATGGCGTCGTCCTGATCGGAGACGCTTATCAGACATCCTGTCCGGCGGCCGGAACGGGCGTCAGCCGGCTGCTCACGGACGTCGAACGCTTGTGCATGGTGCACGTGCCGCAGTGGATGGCTTCGCCCGGCATGGCGGCGGCAAAGATCGCCACTTTCTACGATGATCCCATGAAGCTGGCCATGGACGAGCGGGGGCTCGAACTGGCAAACTTCCGCCGCAGCCTGACCATCGACACCGACCTGCGCTGGCGCGCGCGCCGGCAGGTTCACTTCAGCCGCCGCCGCATCCTGCATGAGATCGACAAATTCAGCCCGAGCTTTGCCGCCAGGCTGCGCGGTCTCAGGCAACCGCGGATCGAAGCCGTCAACTGATCGAGGTTAGAGCAATTCCAGGAAAAGTGCGCAGCGGTTTTCCGTCCGGAATTGCGTAAAAACAAAGAGTTAGAGCGTTTCACCGTTTCCGTGAAACGGTGAACCGCTCTAGTTCCCCGACACAGGGATCCAACGCGTTTTCAATCAGGAAGATTCGGCAGCCTCATCGGGAGCCGGCACGATGATGGCGGAAGGCTTGGCCTTCTTGACATGCGCGGCCTCCAGGATATGCCGTGCCAGCGCCTTGGCTGCCGGCAACTTCTCCACCGTCAGATGCGCCGCATAGCCGAGCGGACTCCCCGCATGGTAGACTTGCCACATCGGTGAAGGCCGGCCGCCGAAGATGCGCTTGTAGGGCTCGTCGCCGATGGTGAAATCGAGATAGTGATCTCCGCGCTCGATGCAGTCGCGGGCGATCTGCTCGAACATCAGGCTGCCGATCGACTGCTTCCTGTAGCCTGCCTCGTCGAAGCCGCCGAGAATGATCAGGAGGGAGTCGCGATGCTCGAGCCCGAGCGCGCCCGCGATCGGCCGGCCGTTCATCCAGAACACGTAGGTGCGGGCAAAGCCGCCGGATCCTTCATTGGCGACAGCCAGATAGAAATCGAAATAGGAGGACGTTTGCAAAAGGTCGGCGGGGCCGTCGCTCCCGTCGAAGCGTTTGCCGCGATAGAGCTTGAGGGCATTGAATGTCGTGCGGATGGCGGCCGGGTCGTCCACGCGTTCGAAGCGCGCCTCCCCCATGCGGTTGAGCTGCCGGGATTTCTTGTCGAGCTCCTTGCGGTAGGACTGGTCCAGCCGATGCTCGCGCCAGCCGGCGAATGTCGGCTCCAGCTTGCTGGTATAGGCGCTCATGCCCATGCTGTCGCGCTTGTCGATGCCGAACAGGCGCTCCATCGCCAGTGAGCGGTCCGCCAGCTTGCCGATGCGCAAGAGATCGTATGGCCGCAGATGCTTGCGGATGGCGGCGACCGTGCGGCTGTCCGCGAGGATGCGGGAGAAAGTCTCCTCATCGGCGACGGGCGAGACATAGTCGGAAACCCGCATATCCGCGAATTCCACGACCTTCAGCAGCGTGTAGCGGCGCCTCACCAGAGGCAGGACCATCGCAAGCTTTCCGCTTGCGCGCAGACGTACGACGATGATCAGCGGCGTGGCGGCGCCTTGTCGTACGAGCCTCTCATACAGTTGCGCGAGCCATATGGGGTGCTGAAAGGCGGTCGCCGCCGAGCTGGCGAAGAGCTCGGCGTATTCCGTCGAACGGAAATCGAACGCATCCTCGGCAGTGACTTCAAACATGTGATCCGAACCGGCGGGACAGCGGCCTATCGACGACGTCTTGGCCTTCAGGTCAAGATCGATCGCCGGGATAGTTGGAATCTTGGTATATGCGTAAAATGCTAATGTCGCGTTGCAAAAGCGGCCGGGCGCCCCGCCCACTCGGCCGGTTCGGGATCGCAAGTCGAGAATCTTCGCCGTGAACGTCGAAGTCGAAGTTGGATTTTGCGTGTAACGCTGATGTAAGCATTTAGGGCTAGTCTTTCGCTCCTCATTGTCGGAACTACGAAAACCCGAATAGAAAATAGACGCGGACGGCAAGACATGCTGGCGATCGAAGTCATCGTTCCGCAATCGGCGCCCCGCCATTGGCAGCAGGTTGCCATTGAGCGGCTGGAGGCGGACGGCCACGATGTCGCGGTAGCGCATCAGCCCGGGCCGGCAGGCTGGCCGGCCGCGGCAAAAGCCGCCTTCCAGTTCGAGCAACGTCTTTTCCGCCGGCGTGGCCCGCTTCTCGGCTCCGCGGTGCAAGAAATACAGGCTCGGCCCGGCAATCGCCCTGCCGCGCTGAGGCTCGACCTTGCCGGCGACGCGGTCCCATCGGATGTTCCGACCATCGGCCTCCGCTTCGACGGATCGAGCGCCGATCTCTCGGCAGCAATTGCCGTCGCGGCCGGCAGGCTGCCGGTGATCGAGGCCGTGCTCGACAGGAAGACGGTGGTGGGCCAGGCGCGGCCGATGGTCGACAAGCGTGAGTCCACCGCGCTCGGCACCGACGACGTGTTCGCCCGGGCCGTCACTTTGGTTCAGTCGGTCGCCCGCGCGTTCGCCGCCGGCCGGCTGCTGCGGGAGCAGATCGCGGAGAGCCATGATCGTGGTGAGCGAGGCCGTTTCACGTCCGCCTATCTCGGCACGGCGCTGCCGCGGCTCGGCCGCGAAGCGCTGCGACGCGCACGCTTCCGCCACGCGCATTGGCGTGTCGGCTATCGCTTCACCGATGCGCCGGGCGTCGCCGATAGGGGCAAGCTCGGGACCGGTTGGTCGGCGCTGCCGGACATGGGCGACCATTTCTATGCCGACCCGTTTCCCTTTTGGTGGCAGGACCAGCCCTTCGTCTTCGTCGAGGATTATCCGCACGCCACCGGCAAGGCGGTCATCTCCGTTGTTCCGTTCGATGCCGGCGGTGTCCCCGGCACGCCTCGGGTCGTGCTGGAGGAAGCCCACCACCTCTCCTACCCGCAAGTGTTCGAGCGCGACGGCGCGGTCTGGATGCTGCCCGAGGCGAGCGCCAGCGGCAGGCTCACGCTCTACCGCGCCTCGGGCTTCCCGGACGGTTGGATTGCCGAGACCGTGCTGGTCGAGGGCGAGATTTCCGATGCCACCTTGTTCGAGCATGAAGGCACGCTCTGGCTGTTCGCCACGGACCGGGACGGCCACGGAAGCACTTCCGACATGCTGGTGGTCTTCTCGGCCCCCGCGCTCGCCGGCCCATGGCTGCCACATCCGGCGAACCCGATCCTGATCGACCATCGCATGGCCCGCCCCGGCGGAGCCTTCGTCCGCAGCCGCGACGGCCGTGTCCTCCTTCCGGTGCAGGACGGAACGCTGGGCTATGGCGGCGGGCTTGGCCTGTCCGAGCTGCTGCAACTCGACCAGCAGACGGTGCGGCTTTCGGCGCCGCGGCCGATCGATGCGGCCGGCGACTGGCCCTATCCGAAGATCCACACGCTCAATCGGGCGGGCCATCTGGAGGTGATCGACGGGATCGCCGCTGTACGGAAGTAGTCAGAGACTGTTTCGAAACTCGCTCCTGCGAGTCATATGAAGGTGTTTTCGAGAACCGGCCTACGCCGGCCGTGGCCTTCATAGAGCGGCGACACTTACGAGGGCTTCGGTCGGCGAAGACCGGAGCGGAGCGTACCTTTGAGTACGTGAGCACCGGAAGCGCAGAAAACGCCTTCTGGTCGCAGTAGTAGAGTTTCCAAACGGGCTCTCAGGCAACAAGTAGCGCCTCGTAGCCCGCGCACATCCTGGCCGGCGAATATTTGTCGCGGAGCCGTCGCCCCGCCGCCGAAAGCCTGGCCTTGAATTCCGGCCGTGCGAACAAATCGGCGAGCCCCTTGGCCATGCCGGCGGCGTCGGCCTCGACGAACAGCGCGGCGGGTGAGCCGTCCTCGGCGGTCAGCACCTCGCGCATGACGTCGAGGTTGCTCGCAACGATCGGCAGGCCGGAGATGGCCGCTTCGACGCAGGCAAGGCCGAAGGTCTCGGTCATCGAGGCGAACGCGTAGGCGTCGCCGGCCGCGAGGAATTCGAAGATGCGTGCCGGAGGAACCTCGCCGACGAGATGCAGGCGGTTCGCCACGCCGTGGCTCTCGGCAAAGGCGACGAGTGCCTCGCGCTCCGGCCCCGCGCCGGCAAGCGCGAGATGGACGTCAGGCAGTTGGTCGAGCGCCCCGACAAGCGCGATCTGGTTCTTCATGCGCGTCAGCCGGCCGGACGACACGGCCAGCCATACGTTCTGCGGCAGGCCGAAGGCGGCGCGCGCCCCTGCCTTGTCGAATTCCTCGCCCGGTACGGGAACGCCATGATCGATGCGGCGCATACGCCGCCGATAGGATTGCGGATAGCGATCGAACTGCGCTTCCGTCCAGCCGGAATTGACGACATTCGCCTGGTAGAGGCCGACCATGCCCATCAGCTTGTCGATCTGCGAGAGAAGACCCATGACCCCCTTGCTGTGCGGGGCGCCACTCTGGTTTGCGACGATATGCCTGACACCGGCCAGACGGGCGCCGATCGTGCCGAAGATGTTGCCATAGTGCTGGTAGGTGATGACCGCGTCGGGGCGTGCCGCGCGCAGATATCGCGCCAGGCCGATGCTTGCCCGGATTTGCCCTGGCAACCCTCGCGGCCGTTGCTTGAGGATGAAATCCACGTTGGGATCGCGGTCATAGGCATCGGTCTTGCGATACATGAAGACGGTGCGCACTTCGTGTCCGCGCGCCCGCAATCCTTCGCCCACCATGTCGGAGATGCGTTGCGCCCCGGCCGCTTCCGCCTGGGTCTGCACCTGGACGATCTTCACGTGCGCTCTCTCGGGAGCAGGTGGGGCACGAGACCGATCCTGTCGAAAGACAAGCCAAGGACCGATGGATTGATACCGATTCTGCGCCGGGCGATCGAGACTCCGAAGGCCGTCCAGGCGATCACGGTTCCGGCAATGCTGAGCGCGGCACCCACCGGTCCGAGGTAATAGGTTGCCACCGCCGTCACGCAAAGCCCGGCGATGTTGACGACGACAAGCACCTTGAACAGCGCGTGCTGGAGACCGGTCAGTTGCAGCAGGATTTCGATCGGACCGCAGGCGGTGCCGAACGTCGCCCCTATGCCGAAGATGACGAGCGTCGCCCTCATGGTCGGCGTCGCATAGGCCGGATTGAAGATGGACAGGATGAGGTAGCCGAATATCCAGAAGGATGCCAGCACGCACAGCGCAATGGCCGAGCCGCCAAGCGCGGCGAGGCTGGTGATGCGCTGCACGTGAGCCCTGTCGCCGCTGTAGAAGGCGGCCGATATCTGCGGCGCCAGCGCCTGGTTGATGCCGTTGAGCGCAAGGGTGACGAAACGGGTGGTCCGGTCCGCCACGAAGATCGCGCCTGCCGCCTCAGGCCCCAGGATCATCGCCACGAGCAGGGTGCTGACCTGGCCGAGCGCTGGCGGCAGCGAGGTGACGCCCCACAGGCCGAGCGTCACGGTCTTGAATTCCCGCTTCTGCCCTTCGGTGAGACCGCCGCGATCGGCCCCCATCGTGTCGCGCACCAGGATGATTGTTTGCGGGACAACCGAGAGGATGAGCAGCAGCGCCGTCAGATACGTCGCGGCGACCGCATCCATCCTCACATGCATGAAATGCAGCACCAGAACGGCCGCGATCGTCGCCGCGCGCCAGATGACGTCCCGCGGCAACAGGCCCGATATCAGCGCGTTCTTGGCCCGGAAAGCGCCGGAGGTGAATTCCGACCAGCCGAGCGAGAAGGACAGCACCGCGGCCGCCACGCACAGCGGGAGCCATTCCGGCGTTCCCCTGCCGACGAAAGGCAGGAAACCCACCACGATGATCAGCAGGCTGGTGCCGACAAGCCCGGCCAGCGCCACGAGAATGGCGCGGGCCATCAGCCCGTGAGCCGAGGCGAGATCGCCCAATCCGGCATATTGGGGCCAGAACCTGAGCACGGTGCTCTGCTGACCCACAGAAGCGAAGAAGGAAACCAGGCTCGCGCCGGCATAGGTCGCGCTGTAAAGGCCGAACCCCCGTTCGTCCGTCACCATCGCCACGGCCACGAACATGAGGAAGGACAGGCCCGCGCTGGCAAGCTTGATGATGCCGGCCACGGCGCCGCTCTTGGCGAGGGCTGTGATCGACATGCGCATGTCGGTCGCCGGGCTGGCCGCTGCCCCATGGGCGGCCTCGCGGTTCCCTGTATTGTCCTTCAACGTCGCCTCCTGAGACGATCGGCGATGGGCCTACCCAGCACCTACGACGACGCTCAAAACCCGATCCTGCATAAGCAAAATGCCGCAACCGCGCCAGCGCGAACGCTTCGCATGGTTACCGGCATCGCCCACGCCGAGCTCATCGTCACGCCGCCACGCTTAACGGATGGCTAACGATAATCCTTAATAATGTGGAGACGAGTGAGGTCGTTAGGTCGCGGCTCCGCACGAGGAACATTGATGAAGCCAGCCAGGATCGACGAGCGCACTCTTCCGCCGCTGTTCGACATAGGTGCCGTGTGGGCCATTCTTTGGGCGCGCCGCTTGATGGTGCTTGCCATCGCCGGCGCGGCATTGCTGCTCGCGCTTTCCTATCTTGCGGTGACGAAACCGAGCTATACTGCGACGGCCTCGATACTGATCGACCCCCGCGACACGCGCGCGACCAATTTCAACAACGTGCTTCCGGGGATCGGGTCCGACAGCGCCGCCATCGCCAGCCAGGTCTTCGTCATTCAGTCGCCCGACCTGCTGGGCGCGGTCTTCAAGAGCCAGAAGCTCGACAGCGATCCGGAATTCGCCGGCGCCGGTATGACGTCGCGTCTGCTGTCGCTGTTCGGAGCCGGAGCGACCCCTTCGCAGGATGCCGCCTTCAAACGCTTCCAGAGCAAGGTGTCGGTGGAGCGCGAAGGACTTACCTATGTCATCAATGTCAACTTCACCTCGCCGTCGCCGGAAAAGGCAGCGCGCATCGCCAATGCCATCGTCGACCAGTACCGGGCAGGCCTCGTGGGAGAACGCGAGACCGCCAACAGCGACGTGAACACGCTGCTGACGGACAGGATCTCGGGCCTGCAGAAGGATGTCAGCGACGCCGAGCGCGCGGTCGAGGATTTCAAGACGAAACACAATATCGTGAATTCGACGGATGGCGGCACGCTGCAGTCGCAGCTCGATCAGCTCACGGCGCAGCTGATAGCCGCCCAGGGTGACGCCGATCGGGCCAAGGACCGCTACAACCAGGCGCTGGCGGCGGGCAATTCACCGGCCGGACTCGCCAAGCTCGCGGATATTCTTACCTCCACCTCCGCCAGCAAATTGCGCGACGACTACAACCAGCGCGCCACCGAGCTTGCCAGCCTGCAAACCATGTACGGGCCGCGTCACCCGACGATCGGACGGCTTCAATCCGAACTGGAGCGGTTGCAGCGACTGATGGCGGCCGAGGCCGATCGGATAAGGCAGCAGTTGAAGGCCAGCTACGATCTTGCCGTGCAGAATGTCGGCAAGCTGCAGGACAAGCTCGAAGCCCTGCGTCAGCAGTCTGCGGACTCGAACATCGCGCAGGTGCAGCTGCGGCAACTGGAATCCAAGGCGCAAGCCGCGCGCGCCGTGCTCGACGACTATCTCAAGCGCGCCCAGGAAACGTCCCAGATGCAGGGCGTGCAGACTTCCGAGGCGCGCAAGATCGGCGTCGCCTCGCCGCCGGTCCAGCCGACATGGCCGAAGCCGGTCCTGCTTCTCCTGGTGAGCGCCGTGCTGGGGCTTCTTGCAGGATGCGGCCTTGCCTTGGCGCTTGGTCCGGTCCCGCAGCCGGAAGAGGATCCGCAGGCGCCGAAACATGCCGCGCCGGAGCCGGTCGTGGACCGCAAGGACAGCGCGCCCGTCAGCCCCCGGCCATTGCCGATGCCGGCCAATTTCGGCGAATACCGCCTGCCCGGCGTCGCCGGCGGAACCGCCTATTCCAACATCAAGGCGATCAGGAAGCAGCTGTTCCAGACCGGAAACGAAACGCTGTCGCTCGACGTCCTGAAGATCATGCGGCAGATGGTCCTGCACTTGAACGACCATAGCAAACCCTTTGTCATCCTGGTGTCCTCGATCCGCAGCAGCTTCGAGGCAAGGATCGCGGGTGCGATGCTCGGCATCGGCATGCAACGGGCCGACCAGAATGTGCTGATGGTGGAAATCGGCGATCATCTGTCTAGCTCGACGACAGACGGAGCCGGATTGTTCATCGACGGCGCGACCGGCCTGCGAACGGTCGTCTGCAGCTCCGTGATGGAGAAAGGTCCTGGCGTGCCGGATCGCAACACCTTCCGCGGCATTCTGGCGGAAGCCGGGAGCGCGTTCGATTTCGTGCTCGTGATCGCCCCTTCGTTCAATGAGAATGGCTGGATTCCGGAACTCTTCGCCAAAGCCGACCTTGCGCTTCTTGCGCTCGGCCCGTCCGAGCAGCCTTCGGAAGCCGCCAAGCTGCTTGCGCAAAAATTCGGCGCCGGCCAGATCGGCCGCAGCGCCACTCTTGTCGTCGCGCCGGATGGCGCACGGCCGGCCGAGGCGATAGACGGTACGCGAGCGGTGGGCGAACAGCGCCGCAGCGCCGCCGCACGGGGATAGGCAGTGGAGGCGATGCATCGATGACATCGCCGTCCAAGATGTCACGGCGACATGCGCTGGCACTTGCCGCCGGAGTCCTGCTCGCCACCTCCCCTCTGCCACGGTCGGCCGCGCTGGCGACGGGCGGCGTCCGCGTCCCGTCGCGCGGCTTCAACCTTCCAGGATGGTTCGACCGCGACGGTGGACCTGCTCCCGCCACGGCCACGCTTGAAAAGCTGCGCCAGGCCGGCTTCGAAACCATTCGGCTGCCGGTGAACGGCGACCTCGTCTCCAGCGGCCATCCGGCAACGCTTCGCCGCATCCAGAACGGGATCCGGGATCTTGTCGGGTTGGGCTTTTCGGTCCTCCTCGACATGCATCCCTCGGGCGAGCTGGTGGCGGCTTTCCGAAACGATCCCGAAGCCGCGGGCGGGCAGGTGCTTCGGGCCTGGACCTCCTTGCGTGTCGTTGTCGCCGACCTGCCGATGGAATCGGTCTATCCGGAGCTGCTGAACGAGCCACCGATGGAACGGAACGTATGGCTGGCGCTGCGGGAGCGGATCGCCGCAACGTTGCGAGCGAAGTGTCCGCTCCACACGCTGGTCTGGGGACCGGCACGGTTTCAGGGCATCTGGGAAATCGCCGATACGCCGCCGCTCGCCGACGACAATCAGATTGCCGCGGTGCACTATTACGCTCCGATGGCATTCACCCATCAGTGCGAAAACTGGGATGCGTCGCCGCTCGCCCGCATCGCGGACCTGCCCTTTCCCGCAAGCAAGGAAACGGCGGCGGTGAACCAGCTGCTTTCCAAACTGCGCGCGGCCGGCGACGAGGAGGCCGCCAACCTCGTTGAGGACGAATTGTCGGCGCCTTGGACAGAAGCGCGAATCGCCTCCGATTTTGCCGATCTGGCGCGTTGGTCCGCGACCCATGACTGCCCGGCGATGCTGAACGAATTCGGCGTGCTCAATTTCTGCGTGGATGCCGAAAGCCGCGCGTCCTGGGTGCGCGCCGTGCGCAAGGCGGCGGAAACGAATCAGGTCGCATGGACCTATTGGGAGCTCGATCAGGGTTTCGGCTTCATCAAGAACCGGCGGAGCGTCGAAGGCTTCGACGGGTCGATGATCGCCGCGCTCCTTGGAGGTTAGCGGACGTGGACGACAGGCGCCATAGACGCTTGCTGGGGCGAGCAACGACCGGAGCGGGCCGCCGATGAGCACGACGCAGGCCTATTCGCCTGTCGGACTGCCGGGCCGCGACACGCCCGAAGCCCTGCTGCATGTCGGCACGGCCTTGCTTGTCGTTGCGCTCGCCGTCTCCTCTTTTGCCGTCTGGACCCCGTTCGGGGTTGCCGCGACCTTCGTGTTGACGCTGATCATTGCGAACGCGGTGCCTTCGGGCGTTCCCGTGCTGATCATCTGCGCCTTCCTCTATCAGAACCTCGTGGTCGCCTGGTTCACCCCGTACATTCCCGACAACGACACGTTCGACGCGCTGCGTGGCACGAACTTCATCATCCTGATGACCGCGTTCGGCATCTTCCTGGCCGCCTCGTTTCAGCACCGCGTCCGCGCACTGACCGAATTGCGTCCATGGCTGCTGCTCAACATGGCGCTGTGCGGAACGGTCTGTTTCTATTTCGCCCTCGGCGTCGTGCATGGCGGCCCCAAGGACGCGGTCGTCTATTTCCGCAACACGATCACACCGCTCGCCTGCTTTCACGTCGCGGTCCTCGCCGCCAGCCTTTATCCCGTCGATCTGCGCAAGAGCATACTCTGGCTCGGCGCCGGCGCGATCATCTATGGCTACGCCGAACTGATCTTCACGATGGATTTCCTCGGCCTCTTCCATGGCGACCTTTACGTCGAGCGCAGCATATCGCGGCAGGTCGAAACGGGAGTGTGGGAGCAAGCGCTGAAGGAAACCGGTTTCGTCTATCGTGGCATCGAGGACGTGATGACCACGACCTTCTTCAACACGCCGCTGTTTAACGACATCCTGCCGAGCGTGTTTCGCATCGGCGGCCCGAACTTCCATCCGATCAGCTATGCTTACGCCTTGAGCACCATTTCGGCCTGGCTCCTGTTCAGAGGACGGTGGTTGCTGCCTGTCGCAGCCTTGCCACTGTTGCTCGTCATCGGCTCCAAGGGAGCGACGTTCATGCTCTTCGTTGCGATTGCCGCGCGGCTGATCTACAAGCCCTCGCGCACCGGCCTGGCGCTCATGGCGGTGATAGCGCTGGCCGTGGTCTGGACGACGGCGGCGATCGGCTACGGCGCGACGCATGGCGACTATCACGTCCTCGGCCTGATCGCAGGCATGCGCGACTTCCTGGCCGACCCGCTGGGACAAGGATTGGGGCTCGGCGGCAACCTGTCGAGCACGAGCATCAATCTCAATTGGCAAAGCGCTCAGGCCGAGGGTGCCGCCTCGGTGCCGGTCGAGAGCGCGGTCGGCGTCATGCTTTACCAGATGGGCGTAGGCAGCCTCGTCTTCTTCGGCTTCCTGGCGGCGCTGTTGGTGGCGCTGCGCCGGCAGCTCGTCGAAACCGGCGACCCGGATTTCCTGTTCGGTTTTGTCGGCATCGCCACCATCTCGGCCAACGCCGTGCTGCAGGAGGAGGCGTTCTACTCCCCTCTCGCCCTCGCCTTCTGCCTGTTGCTCGTGGGTATCTCGCTCGGAACACGCTGGCGCATAACCGCGGCGGCAAGGGCCGGCGTACTGGACTGATTTCAAGGATCGGCCGGCTTCGCGACGTCGTTCAGGAGCCGAACAGCACCATCTCGGTGAATGTCAGGTCTCCTGGCGAGGGCGACTTCGGGCCCTTGAAATACTTCAGGCCCTTCTTCGGAAAATACCGGCCGCCCAGACCGGGAACGGGCCCCATGGCATCGACGAGGCAAAGCAGCTTGCCGCGCCGCAGGAGAAAGCGCCCCACGGCCCCGGCGCAGCGGACCAGATCCGCGTGGGAGCGGCAGTAGACGATCTGACAGCACGGAATGAGACCGTGCAATATGCGCCGCGGCTTCAGCACGAGCGGCAGCGCCAGGCCGTCGCAAATGCAGATCAGCGACAGGCAGCCCAGCGCCGCATGCTCCAGGAGTATGTATCTTTCATTGTCGGTGAGCTGCGCCATCTCGGCGAGGTCCGAACCGGCTTCCAGCACGCGGTCCGGGCGCGGCATCGCGTTCAGGACGGGAAGGAAGGCGACCTGTCCGCCGGAAAACAGGCGAAAGCCGAATGCCTTGTTGAGCTTCAATGTTCCGGGTGACGGGGAAATGTTGGTGTAGACAACGTCCTTGCGCGCAATGACCGTCGCGATCATCCGACTGGCATAGGGCCGGAACTCCGCATCCACCGACCAGCTCGAGAGATTGCAGCGGATTTCGTCGCCGTCCACGCCTCTGTGCCTGGCATAGAGCGTAAGCACGGCGCCGACGATTTTGCCCGACTTCTCGAGAACGAAACCATATCGCGGGAAATCGGCGACCGCGGGCCGCCGCGACAGGCGGGTCAGCGCCTCGATCCAATAGCCGCGGCTGCGTTCCGGAAAGCCCCTGCGCAGGCAATCCGCGACGCCTTCCCAATCCTCCTCATCGAAGGGTCGGCAGCCGACACCGGGAGGAAACGCACCGAGAACAGCCATAGTCGACTCAAGAAAAAAGGCACAAAATATGGTCGAGACCCGTATTATCCTGATGATCGATTACTAACGAATTACACTGCCATCGAAGCCGATTTTATTGGCCATGTCTCACGGCACCCTGCGGCGCTCTCCCGCCACAACTGATCTTCCGAATTCTACAACCGATAAGGGTATTTGACGTTGTAGGGTTGCCTAATAACCATTTATTTCTGCGTGATTCCAGGCGGAAAGTCGCTACGCGTTTTCCTGGTTGCCCGGGCCTAGCCTTCGCTATCAACCCTTGCGTTCCTGCGGCACGTTACCGCTTCCCACGATCAATACGGCGCCGTCGACGGTTCGGCCGGGCGGGTAAAATTTCTGCCCAACCCCGCTTGTACCCAAATCTCATATGTGAATATAATCTTCACAAGAGAAGATTTGGGGAGGATCGATCGCGTTTGGCTCCGGCCTGGCCCGGACGGCGCGGCCTATTCTCCGGCAGCGGACGAACAGGATGATGACCAGCTTCCCGCCCACCGTCGGCGTCGCCTCGACACGCCCTTCCGACATGCCGGCCGATCACGCCGAGCTGCCGGTGTGGAACGCCGAAAACTGGTTTTATGAGGATTGGCCGGTCGGCCAGAAGATCCGCTCGCTCCGGCGCACCATGGCCGAAGGCGACAGCCATCTCTTCAACACTCTGGTGCTCGACATCCACCCCTACGTGCAGGACCAGATGTTCGCCGAGCGCGAAGGTATTTTCGGCAGGCGCCTGGTCGCCGGCGCGTTCGTGTTCTCCGCCGGGCTCGGCCTTGTCGCCACCAATTGCGTCAACGCTTTTTCTTACGGCTACGACAAGCTCCGCTTCATCAAGCCGGTTTTCATCGGCGACACCATCTATTCGATCCGCACCAACATGGAAAAGAAACCCCGCTATCATGACATGGGGCTGATCCGCGCCAGCTACGAGGTGTTCAAGGGCGAAGGCGAGCTGGTGCTCTACTGCGAGCACCTGCAGACCGTGAAGTACAAGAATCCGGCCGACTTCGCCGGCAAGACGGAGAAGTGACGATGGCCTCCGACCTGCCGCTGTCCGGCCTTGTCGTCGTCGACATGAGCCAGTTCCTGTCGGGACCTTACTGCTCGCTGAGGCTGCTCGACCTCGGCGCCCGCGTCATCAAGATCGAGCGGCCCGATGGCGGCGACCTCTCGCGCCGGCTCTATCTCAGCGACACCGAGATCGGCGGCGATTCCACCATCTTCCACGCCATCAACCGCGCCAAGGAAAGTTTTGCCGTCGATCTGAAGAACGAGGACGACCTGAAAGCGCTGCGCGGATTGCTCGCGAAAGCCGACGTGCTGATCCAGAATTTCCGCCCCGGCGTCATTGAACGGCTCGGCCTCGACTACGAGCATGTGCGTTCGCTCAACCCGCGCCTGGTCTATGCCTCGATCAGCGGCTATGGCGAGGACGGCCCGTGGGTGAAGCGCCCCGGCCAGGACCTGCTCGCCCAGGCGCGCTCCGGCGTGATGTGGCTGAACGGAGACGAAGATCAGGGGCCGGTGCCGTTCGGCCTGGCGATCGCCGACATGCTGGCGGGCGCGGCCTGCGCGCAGGGCATCCTTGCAGCGCTGGTCCGGCGCGGCATCACCGGCCAAGGCGGCCACGTAGAGACGAGCCTGTTCGAGGCGCTGATCGACTTCCAGTTCGAGGTCCTGACGACCCACCTCAACGATGGCCGGCGCTTGCCGCGCCGCTCGTCCTTCCGCAGCGCCCATGCCTATCTGGCGGCACCCTACGGCGTCTATCCGGCCAAGGACGGTTTCCTGGCGATCGCCATGACACCGATCCCGAAGCTTGCCGACCTGCTCGAGATCGAGGCGCTGGCGCCCTACCGCGACCAGCCGTCGACCTGGTTCACCGCCCGCGACGAGATCAAGGCGATCATCGCCCAGCACATCGCGCAGAAATCGGTCGACGAGTGGCTGGCCATCCTCGAGCCCGCCGACATCTGGTGCGCCAAGGTGCTGAACTGGAAGGAGGTGCTGGAGAGCGACGGTTTCACGGCGCTCGACCTCCTGCAGACGGTGACGCGCGAGGACGGCGTGGCGATCCACACCACCCGGTCGCCGCTGAGGATCGACGGCGTGCGCGCCAAGGTCGAGCAGGCGGCACCCCGCGTCGGCGAGCACAGCGCAAAAATCCGCGGGGAATTCGGTCTATGACGTCGCTCAAGGGCATGACCTGGAACCATCCGCGCGGCTACGATCCGATGGTCGCCTGTTCCAGGCTGTGGCAGGAAAAGACCGGCGTTTCGATCGAATGGGAGAAACGCTCGCTGCAGGATTTCGAATCCTTCCCGGTGGAAGAACTCGCCCGCGCCTATGACCTGATCGTCATCGATCATCCGCATGTCGGCCAGATCACCGGAGAAAAATGCCTGGCGCCGCTCGACGTGCCGGGCCGCGAGGCGGAACGCGAAGCGCTTACGGCGGGCAGCGTCGGCCGATCCTATCGGAGCTATACCTGGCAGGGACGGCAATGGGCGTTTCCGATCGACGCCGCGACCCAGGTCCAGGCCTGGCGGCCCGATCTGATCGCGGCCGCGCCGGCGATCTGGACCGAAGTGCTGGAGCTTGCCGAACAGGGCCGCGTGCTCCTGCCGCTCAGGCCGCCGCACTCGCTGATGTGCTTCTTCACGCTTGCGGCCGATCTCGGCCGGCCATGCGCCGTCGAAGGCCCGGGCGATCTGGTCGATCCCGAGACCGGCGAAACCGTCATCGAGATGCTGCGCGAGATCGCAGCGCTGGTCGACTCCGTATGCCTGACGATGGACCCGATCGCGGTGTTCGAGAAGATGGCCGAGGCCGGCTCGCGCATCGCCTGCGCGCCGCTGATCTATGGCTATGTGCCTTACGCGACGGCCGGTTTCCGTCCGAACCGGCTTTTCTTTTGCGACATGCCGTCCGTGGGCAGCAACGGCCCGGTCGGCTCCGCGCTCGGCGGCACCGGCATTGCCGTCTCGGCCTTCTCCCCTGCCTGCCGGCAAGCAATCGACTTCGCCTACTGGATCGCCAGCGGCGACGTGCAGCGCGGACCCTATGCCGCCGCCGGCGGCCAGCCGGGCCATGCCGCCGCCTGGGAGGATGCGGCCGTCAACGCCGCGACCGGCGACTTCTATCGCGCCACGCGGGCGACGCTGGAAGGCGCCTGGGTGCGCCCACGCCATGACGGCTACATGGCGTTCCAGCAGGCGGCATCCGACTGCCTCAACGCGGGCCTTGCCGGCCGGCAGGACGCCAGCCGTGTTGTCAGCGGCATCAATCGCCTGTTCCGAGAGAGCTTTCCAAAACGATCGGCCTACGACCGGCGAGCAGAATAACTTAGAGCCGCCAGAGCTTCTTCGCATTGCCGGACAGCAGCTTGGCGCGCTCGGTCTCGCTCGCGCCCGCGATCAGCGCATGCGTCGCAGCCACCCAGCCGAGCAGTCCGCCGCCCAGCGTGCAGACCGGCCAGTCGCTGCCCCACACGACGCGGTCCCAGCCGAAGCTTTCGATCGTGTGCTCGACATAGGGTCGCAGCGTCTCGGCGGTCCAGGTCGCGGAATCGGCATAGGCGACGACGCCGGAGATCTTGCCGACGACATTGGGGCGCCGCGCGATCGCGGCGATCTGCTCGCGCCAGGGGTGCTCGGCCTTGCCCTTGATGTCGGGTACGCCGCAATGATCGAGGACGAACTGCACGTCCGGCGCCAGATCGACCAGCGCGATCGCCTGGCTCATTTGCCTCGGCAGCACGCAGAGATCGAAGGTCAGCCCACTGCCAGCGATACGCCGGATGTTTTCACGGAAAAGCGCGCCCTCGGACACGTCGTCGGGCACCACATGCAGCACGCGGCGAAAACCCTTCACGAAAGGATCGGCCTTCACCTTGTCCAGCCAGGCGGCGAAGCCGGCCTCTTCCGGCCGGCACGAGACGATCGCGCCCCGCACCAGGCTGCCCGGCTTTTTCGACAATCCTTCGACATGGGCCGCCTCGGCCTCGATATCGGCCGGGTCGACGTCGACCTCCATATGCAGCGCCAGTTCTATGCCGGCGCGGCGCGCTTCGGTTGCGTATTCATCGTGGGAGAAGTCGCGGTCGAGCGCCGGCACGCCGGTCAGCCACGGATAGCGCAGCGCCGCCTTGTCGATGAGATGCAGATGCGTGTCGACGATCATGGCTTCCTCCCTTGTCGCGCTTATGCATGCCACCCAAAGATCATCTCACGGGAGAATTCATCATTCAAATAAGAATTACTCCTTGGGCCTCACATCCGATCCAGCAAGTTGCGACAGACGAGCGGCCGCCGCCTGGAGCAGCGTGATGGTCCTGGTGATATCGGGCGCGGCCGGCGCGTTGACCAGGGTGATGTAGGGTATGGTGAGCGCGGCGATGCCGCGTCCGTCGGGACCAAGCACCGGCGCCGACAGATTGTAGACGCCGGCCGTCTGCAGCGAAGCCATCATCTCATAGCCGCGGTCGCGCACCTGGTCGAGGCGGGCGAAGAAGTCGGGCGACAGCTTCATCTCCTCGTTGCTGCGCAAGTGTTCGGCGATCATCATCTCGCGCTCTTCCGGCGAGCGGAAGGCCAGCAGCACATGTCCCGACCCGGTGTCGAACAGGCTGATATGCGAGCCGACGCGGATGGAGATTCCCCAGTATCGCGGCGCTTCCTGCTGCGCGATGACGACGGCGCTGCCGCGATCGAACACCACGAGCTGGTTCGCCTGCCATGCGGTTTCGGCCAGCTCGCGCATGATCGAGGTGGCGTAGGAAACCAGCCTGCGCACCGGCGCATGCAGTTGGCCGAGCCCGAAGAGCTTCAGCGTCAGCGAGTAACGGTCGCCGTCGGGGCGTGTGACGTAGCCGCGTTTCACCAGCCGGTCCAGCATCCGGTAGAACTCGTTCGGGCTGCGGTCGAGCCGCTTGGCGATCTCGGCCTGCGTCAGGCCGCCGTCGACGCTGGCGAGCAGCTCCAGGATGTCCAGCCCCTTGTCCAGAGCCGGCGCGCGATAGCGGTCTTCCTCGTCGTCCTGCACCGGATGCCTCTCTGGTGAATTTTCATCTTCATATACGCAAGAGCGCCTTCATTGGGAAGAAGTTTCGGCTTGACGACTTATGAATATTTTGTTTGCATATGAATGAAGCGGTTGAGCTTCAGGTCATGACGGCCACCGGCCGTCCAGGGAGGAATTCATGAACAGACTGCTTTCCGGCGTCGCCGCCGGCGCATTGCTCATGGCATCGGGCGCTGCATTCGCGGCCGACCTGCCGGGCAAGTTTCCCGGCGTCACCATCGACGCCAAGCTGATCGGCGGCCAGCAATACGAAAAGCTCTACGAGCGCATCGGCGAGTGGGAGAAGGCGACCGGCGCCAAGGTCAACGTCATCTCCAAGAAGAACCACTTCGATCTCGACAAGGAGATCAAGTCGGACATCGCCTCCAATTCGATCACCTGGTGCGTCGGTTCCAACCACACCTCGTTCGCGCCGCAATATCCGGGCATCTACACCGATCTCGCCAAGCTCTTGCCTAAGGAGGAGATCGACGCCTTCGTCCCGGCCAACATCGCGGCGGGGACGCTAGACGGCAAGCTGGTGATGCTGCCGCGCGCGCAGTTCGACGTCTCGGCGCTCTACTACCAGAAGAGCCTCTATCAGGACGAAGCCAAGAAGAAGGCTTATAAGGAGAAATACGGCGAGGACCTCGCTCCCCCGGACACCTTCGACGAGATGGCCCAGCAGGCGGAATTCTTCGCCAGCCCGCCCGATTTCTACGGCACGCAATATGCCGGCAAGGAAGAGGCGATCAACGGCCGCTTCTACGAGATGGTGATTGCCGACGGCGGCGAATATCTCGACAAGGACGGCAAGCCGGCCTTCAACTCGGACGCCGGCGTCAAGGCGCTCGACTGGTTCGTCAAGCTTTACAAGGCCAAGGCCGTGCCGGCCGGCACGACCAACTATCTGTGGGACGATCTCGGCCAGGGCTTCGCTTCCGGCACTGTGGCGATCAACCTCGACTGGCCGGGCTGGGCTGGCTTCTTCAACGACCCGAAGTCGTCGAAGATTGCAGGCAATGTCGGCGTCAAGGTGCAGCCGAAGGGCTCGTCCGGCAAGCGCTCGGGCTGGTCCGGCGCGCACGGCTTCTCGGTGACCGAGAACTGCGCCAACAAGGAAGCCGCCGCCTCGCTCGTCTGGTGGCTGACCAATGAGGACAGCCAGAAGCTGGAGGCAGCTGCCGGCCCGCTGCCCACCCGCACCAAGGTCTGGGAATGGGACCTCGAGCAGGCGAAGTCCGATCCCTACAAGACCGAGGTGCTGCAGGCCTTCCAGGAAGCCGCCAAGAACGCCTTCCCGGTGCCGCAGACGCCGGAGTGGATCGAGATCTCCAACGCCGTCTATCCGGAGCTCCAGGCCGCCATCCTCGGCGACAAGACTTCCAAGCAGGCGCTCGACGATGCTGCCGCCAAGGCGACGCAGATCCTCGAGGACGCCGGCAAGCTCTGATGCATGTCGCGCAAAAGTGTGCAGCGGTTTTGCGAAAACGACATGCACAAGAACAAGGACTTAAAGCGCGTCGCCTGAATCCGTTTCAGCACGACGCGCTTTAAGGAACCATCCTCCCTGCGGCGCCGGTCTTGTGGCCGGCGCCGCTTTTGACCGATGCGGCCGCCCTGCGATTGGATCGCCGGCCCGCAAGCAATTTTGGGACATTGCATGACGGCCAAGCGGCTTTCCGCGCCAACCCTTCTTCTGCTGCCGGCCGTGCTCGTGCTGGCGGCCGTGGTGGTCGTGCCGCTCTGCCTGTCCTTCTATTCCAGCTTCACGCCGTTCAGGCTGACGCGGCCGGAGACCTTCTTTACCTTCATCGGGCTGCGCAACTATCGCAACATTCTGTCCGACGCGAATTTCTGGTGGGCCTTCGGCCGCACCGTGCTTCTGCTCACCATAGCGCTCAATCTCGAAATGCTGCTGGGGCTCGGCCTGGCGCTGCTGGTCGAGAAGGCCAGCCGCGGCCAGCGGGCGCTGCGCACTATCATGATGTTCCCGATGATGTTCTCGCCGATCCTTGTCGGCTTCCAGTTCAAGTTCATGTTCAACGACAATATCGGGCTGGTGAACAACGCATTGCAGTCGCTGGGCATCACGCAGGACGCGATCCCCTGGCTGATCGAAGGCCATCTCGCCTTCATCGCCATCTCCATCGCCGAGATCTGGTCGTCGACCTCGATCTTCGCGATCCTGATCCTGGCCGGCCTGCTCGCCATGCCGAAGGAGCCGGTCGAGGCGGCGCGCGTCGACGGCTGCACGCCGTGGCAGACCTTCCGCTATGTGACCTGGCCCTTCATCATGCCCTTCGCCTATATCGCCATGACCATCCGCTCGCTCGACGTCGCGCGCGCCTATGACATCGTCAAGATTATGACTGACGGCGGCCCTGCCGGCCGCACGGAACTTTTGTGGACGCTGGTCGCGCGCACCGCCTACAGCGACGCGCGCATGGGCGTCGCCAACGCGATGGCATATTTTTCGATCCTGCTGTCGATCGTCTTCACCGTCTATTTCTTCAAGAAGCTCGCCGCGGCGCGCACCCAGATCGGCGCGGAGTGGTGAGAATGGACGCCAACGCATCCGCCCGCCTGAAGCGCCGCGCTGCAACCGTCGCGCACCGCGTCGGTCTGTTTCTGGCCATGCTTTTCATCTGCCTGCCCGGCATCTGGATCGTGCTGTCCTCGTTGCGGCCGACGGTCGAGATCCTCGCGAAGCCGCCGGTCTGGATCCCGCAGCAGGTCTCGCTCGACGCCTACATCGCCATGTTCAGCGGCGTCGGCAAGGGCGGCATTCCCGTCCTCGACTATTTCCGCAACTCGCTGATCATTTCGGTGACGTCGACCGTCATTGCCATCGCCATCGGCATGGCCGGCGGCTACGCCTTCGCGCGCTACCGCTTCCGCGGCAAGTCGGCGATGTTCCTCGGGCTGATGCTGACGCGCACCGTGCCCGGCATCGCGCTCTCGCTGCCGCTGTTCTTCGTCTATGCGCGGCTCGACATCATCGACACGCATTTCGGCCTGATCCTGGCCTATGTCGCGCTCAACGTGCCCTTCACCATCTGGCTGATCGACGGCTTCCTCCGCCAGGTGCCGAAGGACCTCGCCGAAGCCGCGCAGATCGATGGCTGCACGCGCTGGCAGGCCTTCTGGCAGGTCGAGTTTCCGCTCGCCGGACCGGGCATCGCGTCAGCCGGCATCTTCGCCTTCCTCACCTCCTGGAACGAGTTTGCGCTGGCTTCCCAGCTGACGCGCTCGATCAATTCCAAGACGCTGCCCGTCGGGCTGCTCGACTACACCGCCGAATTCACCATCGACTGGCGCGGCATGTGCGCGCTCGCCGTGGTGATGATCATTCCGGCGCTCATCCTTACCTTCATCGTGCAAAAACACCTCGTCGGCGGCCTGACTTCCGGCGCGGTGAAAGGTTGATCCGATGGCGATTGTCTCGCTCAAGAAACTCACCAAGCGTTACGGCAATATGGAGATCGTGCATGGCATAGACCTCGACGTTGCCGACCGCGAGTTCATAGCGCTCGTCGGGCCGTCGGGTTGCGGCAAGTCGACCACGCTGCGCATGATCGCGGGGCTGGAGGACATCTCCGGCGGCACGATCGAGATCGGCGGCCGCGTTGTCAACGACCTGCCGCCGCGCTCGCGCAACATCTCGATGGTGTTCCAGTCCTACGCGCTCTATCCGCACATGACGGTGCGCGAGAATCTCGGCTTCTCGCTGAAGATCGCCGGTGCGCCGAAGGAGGAGATGGACCGCCGTGTCGCCGAGGCCTCGGCCATTCTCGGCCTCGACGCGCTGCTGGAGCGCCGCCCTTCGCAGCTCTCCGGCGGCCAGCGCCAGCGCGTCGCCATGGGCCGCGCGATCGTGCGCGATCCGGACGTCTTCCTGTTCGACGAGCCGCTCTCGAATCTCGACGCCAAGCTCCGCACCCAGATGCGCACCGAGATCAAGAAGCTGCACGCCAAGGTGAAATCCACCGTCATCTACGTCACGCACGACCAGGTCGAGGCGATGACGCTGG
Organism: Mesorhizobium sp. WSM4906; assembly: GCF_029674625.1. NCBI lineage: Bacteria > Pseudomonadati > Pseudomonadota > Alphaproteobacteria > Hyphomicrobiales > Phyllobacteriaceae > Mesorhizobium > Mesorhizobium sp. WSM4906. The sequence goes on along the minus strand of NZ_CP121355.1, from coordinate 2,577,140 downwards.
CCGACCGCATCGTCATCATGCGCGACGGCTATATCGAGCAGGTCGGCACGCCGGACGAAGTCTTCCAGCGGCCGGCGACGCGCTTCGTCGCGGGCTTCATCGGCTCGCCGCCAATGAACCTGCAGGAGGCGACAGTCGACGACGGCAAGGTCGTCTTCGCCAGCGGCCAGAGCCTGCCGTTGCCCGGTCGGTTCAAAGGCAGGGTAAGCGCCGGCGATAAAGTGGTGTTCGGCCTGCGCCCCGACGATCTCTATCCGGCCGGCCACGGCTTGCATTCCGGCGACGCGGCGGACGTTTATGAGACGGAGCTGCCGGTGACGGTGACGGAGCCGCTCGGCAACGAAACGCTGGTTTTCGCCGACTTCGACCGCCGCGACTGGGTCTCGCGCATGCTGAACCCTCGGCCTCTGAAGGCGGGCGACCGTGTCGTGATGCACTTCGACCTGTCGCAGGCGCATCTCTTTTCCGCCGAAACCGGTAAATCCTTGAGGAGCTGACGATGGCGAAGATCGAGAAAGTCGAGCTTGCAATGGTCGATCTGGTGCCGAAGGTGAAGCGCACCGACGCGATCCAGAGTTTCGTCAGCCAGGAAACTCCGATCGTCACCATCACCGACGCCGACGGCGCGGTCGGCATGGGCTATTCCTACACGATCGGCACCGGTGGCTCTTCGGTGATGCGGCTTCTGGCCGATCACCTGGCGCCGCGCCTGGTCGGGGAGGATGCCGACCGGATCGAGGCCATCTGGCACGATCTCGAATTCGCGACCCATGCCACGACCATCGGCGCCATCACGGGCATCGCGCTCGCCGCGATCGACACTGCGCTCTGGGATCTGCGGGCGCGGAAGCAGAAGCTGCCGCTCTGGAAGCTTGCCGGCGGCACCAAGGACCGCTGCCCGCTCTACACCACCGAAGGCGGCTGGCTGCACATCGAGACGGAAGCGCTCGTCGAGGACGCGGTAGCCGCCAAGGCGAAAGGCTTCAGCGGCTCCAAAGTCAAGATCGGCAAGCCGCACGGCTCGGAGGACTTCGCCCGGCTTTCGGCCGTGCGAAAGGCTGTCGGCGACGGCTACGAGATCATGACCGACTGCAACCAGGGTTTTTCCGTCGACGAGGCCATCAGGCGCGCCGAGCGGCTGCGCGATCTCGATCTCGCCTGGATCGAGGAGCCGCTGCCCGCGGACGACATCGACGGCCATGTGCGGCTGTCGAATTCGACCGCGACGCCGGTGGCGGTCGGCGAGTCGCTTTATTCGATCCGTCATTTCCGCGAATATATGCAGAAGGGCGGCTGCAACGTCGTGCAGGTCGATGTCGGCCGCATCGGTGGCATCACGCCCTGGCTGAAGGTGGCGCATATGGCGGAAGCCTTCGACATGCCCGTCTGCCCGCATTTCCTGATGGAACTGCATGTCAGCCTGGCCTGCGCGGTGCCGAACGGCAAATATGTCGAATACATTCCGCAGCTGGACGAGTTGACGGGCAAGAAGATGGTGATCGAAAACGGCCATGCGCTGGCGCCGAGCGAGCCGGGCCTCGGCATCGACTGGGATTTCGACGCGCTCAAGGCGCGCAGCATCGCCGAATTCGACGTCACCGTCACCGGACGGAGGGATTGAGATGCAGCGAATGGGCATGGTGCTCGGCCTCAAGCCGGAGAAGGTCGAGGAATATGCGCGCCTGCACGCCGCCGTGTGGCCGGACGTGCTCAAGATGATCTCGGCCTGCAACATCAAGAACTACTCGATCTACCTCAAGCGGCCGGAGAACCTGCTGTTCTCCTATTTCGAGTATCACGGCACCGACTACGCCGCCGACATGGCCAAGATGGCCGCGGACCCCACGACCCAGGAATGGTGGGCGGTCTGCATGCCTTGCCAGGAGCCTTTGCCGACCAGGCAGGAAGGCGAATGGTGGGCGATGATGGATGAAGTCTTCCACCATGACTGACGCTTTCGATCCTCGATCGCTGGCGCAGTCCTGGCCGGCGCCTGCAAAGCCGCGCCCGATCGTCACCTTCGGTGCCGGCTCGATCGTCGGCGACGCGCATTTTCCGGCCTATCGCAAGGCCGGCTTTCCGGTTGCCGGCCTCTACGATCCCGACCATGCCAAGGCCGGAAAACTGGCTGAGCAGTGGGGCGTGACGGCGTTCCGCTCGGTGGACGAGGCGGCCGCCGTCAAGGACGCGATCTTCGATCTGGCGACGCCGCCCGGCCGGCACGCCGAGGTGCTGAAGGCCCTGCCCGACGGTGCGGTCGCATTGATCCAGAAGCCGATGGGCAACTATCTCGGCGAGGCGACCGAGATCCTCGAAATCTGCCGCGCCAAGAAGCTCAAGGCTGCCGTGAATTTCCAGCTCCGCTTCGCGCCGATGATGCTGGCGCTGAAGGACGCGATCGCCAAGGGCTGGCTCGGCGAGGTGGTGGACTTCGACGCCTGGCTGGCGCTCGCGACGCCGTGGCAGCTCTGGGAATTTCTGCTCAAGGCGCCGCGCGTCGAGATCGCCATGCACTCGATCCACTATCTCGACCTGATCCGGCAGTTGTTGGGCGACCCGAAGGGCGTGCATGCCAAGACGCTCGGTCACCCCAATCACAAGGTCGCGCAGACACGCACCAGCGCCATCCTCGACTATGGCGACACGGTGCGCTGCGCGCTTTCGATCAACCACGACCACAAGTTCGGCCGGCGGCATCAGGCCTGCGAGTTCCGCGTCTGCGGCACCGAGGGCGCCGCCTACGTCAAGCTCGGCCTCAATCTCGACTATCCGCGCGGCGAGCCCGACGTGCTCGAGATCTATCCCAAAGGTGGCTCCGACTGGGTCAGCGTGCCGCTCATTGGCGAATGGTTCCCCGACGCCTTCGTCGGGCGCATGGCCAATGTCCAGCGCTTCGCGTCTGGCGAGGACGCCGAGCTGGTCAGTTCCGTCGAGGACGCCTGGAACACGATGGCGCTGGTCGAGGCCGCCTATAAATCGAGCGCCGCGCCGGCGACGCCGCTCTCAGCAAAGCCGTAGGGCACGAGATGGAACAGGTCATCTATTTCGAGGACTACGAGATCGGTTCGTCGCGGCTGACCAGCGGCCGCACCATCACCGAGACGGACTTCGTCGTCCACGCCGGTCACACCGGCGATTTCTTTCCGCACCACATAGACGCCGAGTTCATGAAGACGACGCCCTTCGGCCAGCGCATCGCGCATGGCACGCTCGTCTTCTCGGTCGGCGTCGGCCTGACGGCGAACGTGATCAACCCGGTGGCCTTCTCCTATGGCTACGACAGGCTGCGCTTCATCAAGCCGGTCTTCATCGGCGACACGATCCGCACGCGCACGACGATCGCAGCAAAAGAAGACGATCCGAAACGGCCGGACTCAGGGCGCGTCATCGAGCGCGTCGAGGTCATCAATCAGCGCGACGAAGTCGTACTCGCCGCCGATCATATCTACATCGTCGAACGGCGCCCCCCGGCTCGGCTGAAAGACGGAGACAAACAACATGGCTGATCTTACGGGGAAAATCGTTGTCGTAACCGCGGCGGCGCAGGGCATCGGTCGGGCAAGCGCGCTGGCCTTTGCCGAGGCTGGCGCCACTGTCCACGCCACCGACATCAACGAAGCCGCGCTGGCCGAGCTCGGCGGCCATAAAGCGATCGTAACCCGCAAGCTCGATGTGCTGAACGACGAGGCCGTGAAGGCCGCCTTCGCCGAGATCGGCCGCGTCGACGTGCTGTTCAACTGCGCCGGCTTCGTCCATTCCGGCTCGATCCTCGACATGAAGGACGAGGACCTCGACTTCGCCTTCAATCTCAATGTGCGCGCCATGATCCGCACCATCCGCGCCGTGCTGCCCGGTATGCTGGAGCGCGGCGACGGCGCGATCATCAACATGTCCTCGGTCGCCGGCGCGCCGAAGGGTGTGCCGAACCGCTTCGCCTATGGCGTGACCAAGGCGGCCGTGATCGGCCTCACCAAGTCGATCGCGGCCGACTACGTCGCGAGGGGCATCCGCTGCAACGCGATCTGCCCCGGTACGGTGGAGAGCCCGTCGCTCGAAAGCCGCATGCGCGCGCAGGGCGACTACGAAGCGGCTCGCGCGGCCTTCATCGCCCGCCAGCCGATGGGCAGGCTTGGCACGGCTGAGGAGATTGCCGATCTTGCAGTCTATCTCGCCGGCGCCACCTATACGACCGGACAGGCCTACAATATCGACGGCGGCTGGTCGATCTGATGAGGCACCGAGCATGACCCGCATTACCGATCTTCGCGTCTTCGACCTGCGCTTTCCAACCTCGCAAAACCTCGACGGGTCAGACGCGATGAACCCCGACCCGGATTATTCCGCAGCCTACGTCATCCTCGACACCGACGTGCCCTCGCTGAAGGGCCACGGGCTCACCTTCACCATCGGCCGCGGCAACGAGATCTGCTGCGCGGCGATCGAGGCGCTGCGCCATCTCGTCGTCGGACTCGACCTCGACTGGGTCAGAGAGGATCCCGGCCGTTTCTGGCATCACGTGACCGGCGACAGCCAGTTGCGCTGGATCGGCCCGGACAAGGGGGCCATGCATCTCGCCGTCGGCGCGGTGGTCAATGCGGTCTGGGACCTGTGGGCGAAGGAAGCCGGCAAGCCAGTCTGGCGCCTGGTCGCCGAGATGAGCCCCGAAGAGATCGTGCGCATCGTCGACTTCCGCTATCTCACCGATGCGATCACGCCGGCCGAGGCACTGGAGATTCTGAAGCGAGCCGAAGCGGGGAAGGCCGAGCGCATCGCCACGCTCGAGCGCCAAGGCTATGCCTGCTACACCACCTCGGCCGGCTGGCTCGGCTATCCGGACGACAAGCTGCGGCGGCTCTGCCAGGAAGCGGTCGACCAGGGTTTCAACCACATCAAGCTGAAAGTCGGCCGCGACCGCGCCGACGACATCCGCCGCCTCAGGATCGCCCGCGAAGTGATCGGTCCGGACCGCTACCTGATGATCGACGCCAACCAGGTCTGGGAGGTCGACCAGGCGATCGATTGGCTGCGCGATCTCGCCTTCGCCAGGCCCTTCTTCATCGAGGAGCCGACCAGTCCGGACGACGTCGCCGGCCATGCCAAGATCCGCAAGGCGGTGGCGCCGATCAAGGTCGCGACCGGCGAGATGTGCCAGAACCGCATCATGTTCAAGCAGTTCATCGCCGGCGGCGCCATTGACGTCGTGCAGATCGATTCCTGCCGCATGGGCGGGCTGAACGAGGTGCTGGCCGTCCTGCTGATCGCCGCCAAGTTCGGCCTGCCGGTCTGGCCGCATGCCGGCGGCGTGGGCTTGTGCGAATATGTCCAGCATCTTTCGATGATCGACTATGTCGCTGTTTCCGGCACCAAGCAGGGCCGAGTGATCGAATATGTCGATCACCTGCACGAGCATTTCCTCGAGCCCTGCGTCATCGAGAACGCGGCTTATATGCCGCCGGCGGCGCCGGGCTTCTCGATCGAGATGAAGCCCGACTCCATTGCCGCCTACCAGTTCCACGGTTGAACGCGAGTCGTACGCAGGCAGTTGGGCTTGCGCACGACTCGCTTTCTCAAACGCTCTGCATGACAGGTGACGCCGCGATCAGTCGACCTCGACGGCAAGCACCGAGACACAATCGCCGGCCTTGACCAGGCCAGGGAAATGGCGCGCGGCCAGCAGGCCCGACATCCTTGCCCTGATCTCCTGTGGCGCCATGCCGGTACGGCCGGTTGAATGGATGCGCGCCACGACCTGGCCCTCGTCCACTTTCTCGCCAAGGTCGACCATGGTCTCAATCATGCCGTCGTCCTCGGCGAAGGCAAAGCAATCGCCCGAGGGCATGTCGAGCCACTGGGTTCTGCCCTTCTCGACCGCACCAGCGACGATTCCGGCATGGCGTAGCACGTTGAGCACGCCGCGGCGTGCGATGCGCACCGTCTCGGCCCGTGACGTGCCGCCGCCACCGAGCTCGGTGGTGACGAAGACCTTGCCCATTTCCTCGGCCGCCGTGTCATACATGCCGACCGTGTCGATCTCGGTCATGCGCATCGAGAACGGCGCCGAAAAGGCCTCGACCGCCGCGAAGGCTTTCTTTTCCTGCGCCTTGTCGGGCAGCGTGTGCGCGGCACAGAACGGCACGAAATCCAACGTCCTTCCGCCGGAGTGGAAGTCGAACACGATGTCCGCCCGCGGCAGCAATTCGCGTTGGAAATAGTCGGCTATCTTCTCCGTCACCGTGCCGTCGGGCCGGCCGGGGAAGCTGCGGTTCATGTTGCCCTTGTCGATCGGCGACGTGCGCGTGCCGGCGCGGAACGCCGGATAGTTCATCGCCGGCACGATGATGACCGTGCCGGTGACGTTGTTCGGGTCGAGGGTGCGGGCGAGCTCGTAGAGCGCCAGCGGCCCCTCATATTCGTCGCCGTGATTGCCGCCGGTGAGCAGCGCCGCCGGCCCCTTGCCGTTGCGGATCACGCAGGCTGGGATCATCACCGAACCCCAGGCCGAATCGTCGCGGCTGTAAGGCAGGCGCAGGAAGCCGTGCTGCACGCCGTCGCGCTCGAAGTCGACGGTCGGCGTGATCGGAGATGGACGCAGAGCTGACATTGCCTCAATCCTTCACGAACAGCTTGCGCGGCACGTTGGCCAGGCATTCGACGCCGGTCTCGGTGATCAGGATCGACTCGGTGATCTCCAGTCCCATCGTCTCCAGCCACAGACCCGTCATGAAATGGAAGGTCATGCCGGGCTTGAGCTCGGTGCGGTCGCCGGGGCGGAGGCTCATCGTACGCTCGCCCCAGTCCGGCGGATAGGAGATGCCGATCGGGTAGCCGGTGCGGTTGTCCTTGACGATGCCGTACTTCTTCAGCACCGCGAAGAAGGCGTTGGCGATGTCCTCGCAGGCGTTGCCCGGCTTCGTCGCGGCAAGGCCTGCTTCCATGCCTTCCAGCGTCGCCTTCTCGGCGTCGAGGAAGGCCTGCGTCGGCTTACCGAGGAAGACGGTGCGCGATAGCGGGCAATGGTAGCGATTGTAGCAGCCGGCGATCTCGAAGAACGTGCCCTCGCCCGCCTTCATCGGCTTGTCGTCCCAGGTGAGATGCGGCGCCGAAGCGTCGGCGCCCGACGGCAACAGCGGCACGATCGCCGGATAGTCGCCGCCGATGCCTTCGACGCCGCGCGTGCCGGCATCGTAGATCTCGGCGACCAGATCGCATTTGCGCATGCCGACCTCTATCTTGTCGACGATGCGCTTATGCATGGCCTCGACGATGCGCGCGGCCTTGCGCATGTAGTCGATCTCGGTCGCGCTCTTCACCGCGCGTTGCCAGTTGACCAGCGCGGTGGCGTCGACGAACCGGGCGTTGGGCAGGTGCTTCTGCAGCGAGGCGAAGGCCGCGGCGGAGAACCAGTAATTGTCCATCTCGACGCCGATGGTGAGCTTGTCCCAGCGGCGCTCGGCCAGCACGGCGGCGAGGTAGTCCATCGGGTGCCGTTCGGTCGACTGCACATAGTGATCGGCGTAGCCGATGATGTTGTCATGCGCGAGATAGGCGGTGCGCTTGGCGCCGTTGGCGTCCTGGCCGCGGCCATACCAGACCGGCTCGCCCGAAGGCGGCACGATGACCGCTTGATGCACATAGAAGGACCAGCCGTCATAGCCGGTCAGCCAGGCCATGTTGGAGGGATCGCTGACGATCAGCAGGTCGACCCCCTTGGCCTGCATGGCTTTCCGCGTCTTGGCGAGGCGATCGGCAAATTCGCTTCGCGAGAATTTCAGGTTTGGCTGCATTTTGTTGGTCCTCGTTTTTTGGGCCTTTACGGCCAGCATCAGCTTTCCAAAATCGTTCCCGCCTTCGCCGCCCGTGCACGGTCGCGGGCCAAAGTGGCGATCGCGGTGTCCTGCACGCCGGTGCCGGTGAGGTCGGCAATGGTGATGTCGCCGTCCGAGCGTCGGCCGTGCTTCTTCTCGGCGATGATCTGGCCGAGTTCGGTGACTTCGGCGTCGGCGGCCATCACGCCGGCCTCGATGGCGTGGTGGAGTTCGCCGAGACGCCGCGTCTGCTTCGCGCTGTCGGCGACATAGAGATCGGCCAGGCGAAGGATCGCCGGCGCGATCTCGTTCTTGTGCTCGGCGTCCGAGCCCATGGCGGTGATGTGCTGGCCGGCCGAGACGAACCCGGCCTTGATCAGCGGTTCGGTCGACGGCGTGGTGGTGACGATGATGTCGGCATCGGCCGCCGCCTTCGCCGCGTCCGGCTCGGCGCGCACCATGATGCCAAGCCTTTCGCGCAGGCGGGCGGCGGTCGCCTCGCCCTTGGCGGCGTCGCGCGCCCAGATGCGCGCTTCCTCGATCGGCCTGACAAGGCGCAAGGCTTCCAATTGCAGGCCGGCCTGCAAGCCGGCACCGAAGATCGCGGCTACGCTGGACTCTTCGCGCGACAGATGCTTGGCCGCGACAGCGCCGGCGGCCGCCGTGCGGACATCAGTCAGATAGCCGTTGTCGAGCAGCAGCGCCTCGACTACGCCGGTCTTTGCTGAAAGCAGCACCATCATGCCGCCGCCGCTCGGCAGGCCGAGCTTCGGATTGTCGAAGAAGCCGGAGCTTATCTTGACGGCGAAGCCGTCTATGCCGGGCACATAGGCGGACTTCACGTCGACCTCGCCGCGATGCTCGTGAATGTCGAGCCTCAAGATCGGCGGCATCACCACTTGCTTCGTGGCAAGAGCGCGGAAGGCATTCTCGACGCAGGCGACGGCGTCGAGATCGAGCGTCACGATCTTGCGCAGTTCCGCTTCGGTGAGGATGGTCATGCGGCTCATGCGGCGCTCTCCTCCAGTGCAGGGTCGCCGCAGACGATGCGGCGATGCAGGCTCATGTCGATATTGCGGCCGGACAGGATGAGGACGATCGGGCCTTTCGCCTTCACCTTTCCGGCAAGCAGCGCGCCGATGCCGACGGCGCCCGCGCCTTCGATGATCTCGCGCTCTTCCTCATAGGCATGGCGGATGCCGGCGGCGATCTCCTCCTCTGAAAGCAGGACGACGTCGTCGAGCAGGTCGCGGCACATGGCGAAGGTCAGGCGGTTGTCGAGACCGATGCCGCCGCCTAGCGAATCCGCGAGCGTCGGCAGTTCCTCGACCTGCACCGGCCGACCGGCATCGAGGCTTGCCTTCATTGCGGCGCCTCGCTCCATCGAGATGCCGATGACGCTGGTGCTCGGGCTCACACCCTTGACGGCCGCGGCGACGCCGGCCGCCAATCCACCGCCGGAGAGCGGCACCAGCACGCTTGCCGCGTCCGGAACCTGTTCCATGATCTCCAATCCCAGCGTGCCTTGCCCGGCGACGATGTCCGGGTGGTCGAAGGGCGGCAGCATGACGAGGCCCTCCTCCGCGACCAACCTGTCGACCTCCTGCTGTGCATCGTCCTGGCTGTTGCCGACGATGCGGATATCCGCACCGAGAGGACGGATGGCATCGAGCTTGTTCTCGGGCACCAGCTTCGACATGCAGATCACCGCGCGCATGCCTTCGAGCATGGCCGCATGCGCGAGCGCGCGGCCGTGATTGCCGGTCGATGCCGCGACGACGCCGCGCGATCTCTCCTGCGGGCTCAGCGCGGCGATGGCGTTGGACGCGCCGCGCAGTTTGAACGCGCCGGTGGTCTGGTGATGCTCCAGCTTGAGGTGGACGGGATGGCCTGCGCGATCGGAGAGGCTTTGCGACAGCACGACCGGCGTACGCTCGACCTTGTTGGCGATACGCTCGCGGGCGGTACGGATGTCCGCGAAGGCGACGGCGCGCGTCATCGGGCGACCCCCTCTGGCCTGCCGGCCATCTCCCCCTCAAGGGCAGGGCTATCGCATATGAGTGAAGAGGCGGAGGAGGTCTTGATCGGCCCATCGTGCCTTGAGTCGTTTGTGGCTGAGAGGAATGTTTTCGGGATCGGCTCTGAGAACATTGAGCGTGAGGCGGCGCAGTATGGCGTGGTTGGCGGCCGAGTTGTTCTTGCGACCCCTGAGTTGATCTTCGCCGAGCAGGACGTCGAGTTGCCAGTGCAGGTCATTCTCGATGCTCCAGTGGCGGCGTACTGTGGCGAGCAGTTCGCGTGCCGGCATTTTGCGCGACAGTGCATAGCAGCGGACCTTGTGTGTGGTCTTGCCCTTGACGGTGCGCCAGCTTTCGACACGGCCGATGGCGCAAAGGTCGACGAGGGCATTCTTGCCCGGCGTCTGTGCGAAGGGAATGACGAAAGCGCGCCGTACCTCGTGACGACCATGCGCCTCCTCTTCGGTCTGATGGAACTTGGTTGCTTTGCTGGCCGCCGCCTTGTCGAGTGCGGCGTTGGCTTCGGTGGCCAGTTTCGACTGGTTGCCCTTGATGGCGATGACGTAGTGGCCGCCGCCCTCGCGCACGGTCTTGGTCATGCGCCGATGGCAGTGCAAGGCATCGGCGGTGACGGTCAACCCCTTGAGCGACAACAGTTCGAGCGCCGCGATCGCGGCCTGCACCTCGCCGCCCTCCTGGGCCACGGTCTGGGCCAGGCTCATGAAGGTGTCGCAGCCAAAGGCGGTCACCACCAGCGGCGGCATATGCGAGCGACCCTTGGCGTAGGCGCGTCTGAGGCTCTTGCCGTCGATGGCGACCTGGCCTGTCGGCGCATCGATGCGCGCTTGCGCGCCGAACGCGGCCATGAAGCGCATGAAGGCCTCGTTGAGGGCGACAGGATCGAGAGCCGCCAGCACCCGGCTGAAGGTGTCGTGGCTGGGCGCGCCGCGTTCGAGCGGGATGAACTGCCGCAACAGATCGAGCCGGTTCTTGGCAAACAACTCCATTTCCGTGCAGTGCGTCGCCCCGCAAAGCACCGCTGCGAGCGCGACGAACAAAATCTCGGGCAACGGGTGCTGCGCGGTCAAGTCCCGCGGATCCGGGACCTCGCCGAATACATCCAGAAACACCATCGCGACCTCCGATCATCCAGAGGGCTCTCAGAATCGATTTCCACATACCGCACAAGAGTCCTTTTCTACTCATGTGCGATTCCCCTGCCCTCAAGGGGGGTGATCCGCGGCTTCGGCACCGTCTCTCTTCCTGCAATGTCGATGATTGGCGAAAGCGTAGCAGCAGCTAATCTCCCCCCTTGAGGGGGAGATGGCCGGCAGGCCAGAAGGGGTCGCTCTTGTACGCAGGACATAATTTTTACTGTCCAAGCGGCTTTGTCATCAGCCGGCCGAACTCCGGCCGCGGCGCGTCATCGCCGCAGAGCCGCAGGCAATTCCAGGCGCTGGCCTGGTTGCTGGTGACAACCGGGCGTCCGATCGCCTCTTCCATGCCCGGAACGGCAAGCGCCGCGCGCAATGCCGTGCACGAGACGAACAGCGCGTCGGCCTGGGCATGCATGGCCTTGCGCGCCAGCTCGACGAGGGAGGCAGGCTTGATCCGCGCCATCTCGCGGTCGTCCTCGAATCCGAGGCAGGTGAAGCTCTCGATATCGAAGCCGTGCGCGGCGAAATAGGTCGCCATCGGCCGGCTGGTCTCGACGGTGTAAGGCGTGAGAATGCTGATCCGCTTCACCCCGAAAGCCTTAAGGCCGCGTACGCCCGCCATCGGTGGCGTGACCACGGGAACGTTCGGTTTGGCCGCCTGGATCGCGGCTTCGATCTCGGCGTCGCCGATCACCACGGAGGCCGAGGTACAGGAGTAACAGATGGCGTCGAGCGGCTCGTCCGGCAGGATCAGCGCCGCGCCCGCCGAAAGCTGCGGCTGCATCTTGCGCAAATTCTCCGGCGTCGTCGGATTGGCATAGGGAATGCGCGCGACATAGACGCCGATCCGTTCGCTCGCCACCATGCGGCGGAAGTCGACCTCGCTGGTGTGGTCGGTGGCTAGAGCTATCAGACCGACACGTTTTTCCAGCGGACGCGCATCGAGGGCGGGCCGGCTCGGCGCCAGCCGGATTTCGGGCAACGGTTTCATGACTTTCATCTTTCGATCCTGCCGTAGCGGTGCTCCAGCCAGCGCAAAAATACGACGGAGCAGAGGCTGATGACGAGGAAGAAGGCGCCGACCAGCGTCATCGGCTCGATGTAGCGATAGTAGCTGTTGGCCACGCTCTTGGCCTGGTTCATCAGCTCCAGCACGGTGATCGCAGAAAGCAGCGGCGTCTCCTTGAACATGGCGATGAAATAGTTGGCCAGAGCCGGGATCATCGGCGGGATCGCCTGCGGCAGGATGACATGCGTCCAGGTGTGGTGGCCACTCAGGTTGCAGGCCTTGGCGGCCTCCCACTGGCCGCGCGGCACATTGTCGATGCCGGCGCGATAAACCTCTGCCGTATAGGTGCCGTAGTGCAGGCCAAGCCCGATGACGCCGGCCACCAGAGGCGGCAACAGGATGCCGAAATCGGGCAGCACGTAGAAGATGAAGTAGAGCTGCACCAGGAGCGGCGTGCCGCGGATGAATTCGGCGAACCAGCCGACGCTGCGCGACACCGCCCGGTTCGGCGAGCGCCGCGCCAGCGCTATTGCCAGGCCGACGATGGCGGCCAGGACCGACCCGAGCACCGTCGCCAGGATCGTGATCTTCACGCCCTGGATCAGGGTCGGCATGATCTGCCGGACGAAGTCCCAATCCCATTCCATTACTTGGCCCACTCCATCAGACACGCACTCCGTCGAGGCCGCGCGCCATGCGGCGCTCCAGCGAACGCACGCCCCAGGAAATGATCAGCGCCAGCACGAAATAGATGACGAGCACCGAGACGAAGGGCATCAGCGTGCTGCCGGTCTGCGAGCGTACCACCTGCGCCTGGAAGGTGAGATCGGCGAGCGAGATCAGCGACACGACCGAGGTCGCCTTGAGCAGTTCGATCGCATTGTTGCCGAAGGTCGGCAGCATGACCAGCAGCGCTTGCGGCAGGATCACGTGGCGCATGCCTTGCCAGCGGCCGAGATTGAGCGCCGTGCAGGCTTCGTACTGCTCGCGGCCGATCGACAGTATGGCGCCGCGCACGACCTCGGCGGCATAGGCGCCGACATTGAGCCCCAGCGCCAGCACGCCGGCCTGGAGCGGCGTCAGCGACAGGCCGGCGAAGGGCAGCACGAAATAGGCCCAGAACAGCTGCACGAAGATCGACGTGCCGCGGAAGAACTCGATATAGGTCGTGGCCAACGCCCGAATAATGAAGAAGCGCGACACGCGGCCCATGCCGGCGAGGAAAGCCATGACGAGCGCCAGCACCGATCCCATCAGCGTCAGCTCGATGGTGACAAGCGCTCCTTGCAATATCAGGCCGAGATAGCCGGACCACTGGGTCATTGGGTTCCAACGTTTGCGGTTTAGGTTCCTTCTCCCCGTTGAACGGGCAGAAGATGCCGGTTCACCCTCCCCAGCTGCTGCGAAGGACGGGCAGGCAGGTGAAGGGCAGCGCTAACCTTGAAATGCTGGCGCCGCCCCTCGTCCGGCCCTTCGGGCCACCTTCTCCCCGCTTGCGGGGAGAAGGCAAAGAGCACTACTTCGCCGCGCAGAGCTTCTCGCGCGTCGTCGACATCGCCGCCTTGGCGGAGAAGCCGTAGGGCTCGATGATCTTGGCGAACTCGCCGGACTTCTTCATCTTGGCGAGCTCGACGTCATAGGCGTCGCGCAGCGCCTCGTCGCCCTTCTTGAAGGCGGCGCCGTCGCAATAGACGGGTGCGCCCTGCACCGGCGCGATCACTTCGAGGTTCGGGTCATTGGCCTTCTTGACCAGGTCGTTGATCGACAGAACGGGCAGCGAATAGGCGTCGATGCGACCGTCCTGCACCATCTTCAGGCCGCTCTGGCCGTCCGGCACGACGATGACGCGATCACGCGGCACGCCGGCATTGAGCGCCAGCTTCTCCTCGGTGCCGCCGCCGGGCGCGCCGACGGTGGCGGAGCTGTCCTTGGCGATGTCCTCATAGCTCTTGAAGCCCTTCGGATTGCCCTTCTTCACCAGCATCGCCTCGGCATCGCACAGCACCGGCTCGGAATAGGCGACCGCCGCGCAGCGCTCCGGCTTCATGAACAGGCCGGCGGTGACGACGTCGAAGCGGCCGGCCTGCAGGCCGGGGATCATGGCGCCGTATTCGGAGATGGAGGCGACGATGTCATTGACGCCGAGGCGCTTGAAGATCTCGCGCGCCACATCCGGCGCCGCGCCCGAGACCTTGCCGTCGGCGGCGACCGCCGTATAGGGCGGCTCATTGGCGATGGCGACGCGGGCGAAGCCTTGCTGCTTGAGCTGCTCCAGCTTGGCGTCGTCGGCCGAACGCGCACCGGAGGCGACCAACACCGCTGCCACTGCGAGGCCGGCGACGCCAGCCAGAATGCCAAGTTTCTTCATCGTTCCCAACTCCTTGTTTCTATCTTCTTGGTTTGCCCACTTGGGCGTTTGGACCCCGAGGGCGGCTCGTTGCCGGGACGACTTCGTCGCCCGTTTGCATTGCGGTCAGACGCGATGTCCGGCCGCGATGATCTTCTTCAGGAAACCCTGTGTGCGTTCCTGCTTGGGATGGCGGAAAATCTCATCGGGCTTGCCTTCCTCGACGATCCTGCCGCGGTCGAAGAACAGCACCCTGTCGGCGAAATCGTGGGCAAAGCCCATCTCGTGGGTGACGAGCAGCATCGTCATGTCGGTCTCGGCAGCGAGCTTGCGCATGACGTTGAGCACCTCCTCGACCAGTTCGGGATCGAGCGCCGAGGTGACCTCGTCGAACAGCATGATCTTGGGCGACAGCGCCAGCGCCCGGGCGATCGCGACGCGCTGCTTCTGGCCGCCGGAAAGCTGCGCCGGCATCGCCTTGGCCTTGTCGGCCAGCCCCACCATGTCGAGCAGCTCCATCGCCCGCTTTTCGGCGGCAGCGCGCGCCACGCCTTTGGTCAGCATCGGCGCCAGCGTGACGTTGTCCATGACGCATTTGTGCGGGAACAGGTTGAAGAGCTGGAAGACCATGCCGATCTTCTGGCGCATCTTGGCGAGGTGCCGCTCGTCGGCCGGCAGCAACTGACCGTTGCGCTCCGTGTGGTAGAGCTGCTCGCCGTCGATCTGGATGTGGCCGCCGTCGATCTTCTCCAGCGTCATCAGGATGCGCAGGATCGTCGTCTTGCCCGATCCGGACGGGCCGATCAGCGCCAGCTTCTCGCCCGGCATGACCTGCATCGACAGGCCGTCCAGCACCTTGAAGGTGCCGAAGCTCTTCGAAATGGCATCGACCTTGATGATGGGCGCGGGCAATACATTTCCCCGTTCTGGAGCAGCCTGTGCCCTTAACGATGCGAAACGCGCCAAATCATGTCAATTAGGAAAATAATATCATGACAATATTTCGGGCACGGCACAATTTCAGGGCAATCTGCGCTTCTGTTGTGCATCAAATGGCGAGCAGGAGATGCTCCGGATCGCCAAGCAGGAGCTTGGCGACAACGCTCAAGCCGGCGCGCAGTTCCCCTTCGGTGGTCGATCCGAGCGAGATACGAACGGCCGGATGCCAGAGCGTGTCGGCGATGCGGAAGGAAGTGCCCGGCGCGATCGCCACGCCGCGCAGGCGCGCCTGCGCGACGAAGCTCTCCTCGGCGCGGTCGCCCGGCAATTCAAGCCAGAGATGCAGCCCGTCGCGATGGACGCGGTAGTCGATCCCCGTGAGCACCTCGGCGGCGATCTCCTGCCGGCGTCTCAGCGCGCCGCGCTGCCAGTTGACCAGCTCTATCGCCGTGCCGTCGTTCACCCAGCGCGTCGCGATCTCCGCCACCATCGGTGTCGCCATCCAGTTCGAGACGAGATGGCGGTTGGCGACGGCCGCGACGTAGCGGTCCGGCACCGCGAGATAGCCAATGCGCAGGCCCGGCACGACGATCTTGGTGAAGGAGGTGACGTAGAGGGTTCGCTCTGGAGCGAAGGCGGCGACGGCTGGCGGCCGACCTTCGACGAGAGGCCCAAGCACGTCGTTCTCGATGATGGCGATGTCGTGCTTGCGCGCGACCGCCGCGATCTGCTCGCGTCGAGTGGCGTCCATCAAGGTGGCCGTCGGGTTGATCACCGAGGGCTGGACGAAGACGGCACGGATGTCCGAGAGCCGGCAGGCCTCGTCCAACGCTTCCGGGATCAGGCCGTTGCCGTCGATCGGCAGACCCTCGAGATTGAAGCCGAGATAGCGGGCCAGCGGCACCAGCGTGTGATGGCCGATCGCCTCGGTGGCGACAGTCGAGCCGGGTGGCGCGACGCTCATCAACGCCACTGTCATGCCGGCCGTTGCGCCATTGGTGAGGCAGATATTCTGCGGTGAGGCTTCCAGGCCGCAGAGCTTCAGCCACTCGACCGCCACCGCGCGGTGGCGCGGGAACACCATGTTCGGCCGGAACGACAACGCGGCGCTCGACGGCAGGTTTTCGGCCAGCCAGGAGAGCGCCTGCTTCAGCTTCTCCAGATGCATCGGCTCGCAAACCGGCTTCAGGATGGAGAGATCGATGACCTCGCCCAGCCGCTCAGGGAGGTAGGGAGGCTCCGGCTCGCGGCGCTGCGTCTGCACGAAGCTGCCGCGTCCGACCTCGCCGGAGATCAGGCCGCGGCGGATCAGTTCCTCATAGGCGCGGCTGACGGTCTGCACCGAAAGTTTCAAGTCGTCCGCAAGGCGGCGGTGCGTCGGCAGCCGCGCGCCGTTGGCGAGCCGCCCGTCATGGATCGCGCGGGCGAATTGGTCGGCCAGCGAGAGATAGGCCGGTCGTCGAATCAGCGCTGGATCTGGCTGCCATAATGTCATGACTTATTAGAGATCGAAATCAGTGCAATTGACAATCGAAATAATGCATCGTCATGCTGTCCCGAGCAAAAAACGGAGCCGGCATGGCGGCAGCGAAACTCGACCCGATCGACCTCAAGATCCTGGACGCCATCCAGCGCGACGGGCGCATCACCAAGCTGGCGCTGGCCGAGAAGGTCGGCCTGTCGCCGACCCCTTGCTGGATGCGGCTGCGCAAGCTGGAGAAGGCCGGCATCGTTTCCGGCTACCACGCCGCGATCGCCATGCGCGTGATCGCGCCGGTGGCGACCGTGCTGATGGAAGTGACATTGGCCAGCCACCGCCAGGCCGATTTCGACCGCTTCGAGCGGGTCATCCGCGACATCCCGGAGATCGTCGCCTGCTGGTCGGTCGGCGGCGGCGTCGATTATGTGCTGAAGGTGATCGCGCGCGACATCGATGCCTATCAGCGGCTGGTGGATAGCCTGCTGGAACGCGAGATCGGCATCGACCGTTACTTCACCTACATCGTCACCAAGACGGTGAAGGAAGACGCCGTGTTGCCCGTGGCCGATCTGCTGCCGGGGCAAGCGTGAAGCATGGCTCCCGAAAGTGCGAACCGGTTTCGGGACAAAGACATGCGGAAGATCGAAACCTAAAGCGCGCGAAGCGAATCTGAAACATCACGGCGCGCTTCAGCGCAGAGAGATCGTCTCCCCGGGCAATCCAATAGAGACAATCTCTCTACGGACGGACGCCGAAACAGTCTCCTTTTTTGCCCGGCACGTCCGATGCTTCGCCCAATCGAGGGAACATCCCAAGTGAGGGAGCTATCAATGTCCGCGCATTTTGCACGCCCGCACCGCCACGAAGCACTCGACCGTCTTGCCGATCGCCGGCTATTGCGCGATCTCGGCTATGTCGGCGGTCACTGGACGGCCGGCCATTCGGCCGCCAGCTTCGAAGTCACCGACCCGGCCACCGGCGCCACAGTGGCCTTCGTCGCCGCGCTCGATGCCGGGCAGACGACAGAGGCAATCGATGCGGCAGCGCGCGCCCTGCCCGCCTGGCGGTCGGCCATGCCGCAGGAGCGCTCCAGAATTTTGCGAAAATGGTTCGATCTGATCATCGCTGCCAAGGACGATCTGGCGCTGCTGATGACGCTGGAACAAGGCAAGCCGCTCAAGGAATCGCTCGGCGAGATCGACTACGCAGCCTCCTTCGTCGAATGGTATGCCGAGGAGGCAAAACGCCTCAACGCCGAGAGCGTCACCAGTCATCTGCCCAATGCCGAGATGACCGTGCGCCGCGAGCCGCTCGGCGTCGTCGGCGTCGTGACCCCGTGGAATTTTCCATCCGCCATGCTCACTCGCAAGGCCGCCGCGGCGCTCGCCGCCGGCTGCACCGTGGTGGCGCATCCGTCGTCGGAAACGCCGCTTTCGGCCCTGGCGCTGGCCGAGCTTGGCGAGCGCGCCGGACTGCCGGCCGGCGTCTTCAACGTCGTCACCGGTGATGCACGAACGATCGTCGGAACGATGTGCGCCGATGCCCGCGTGCGCGCCATGAGCTTCACCGGATCGACCGAAGTCGGCCGGTTGATTGCCGCGCAGAGCGCGCCGACGATGAAGCGGCTGGTCATGGAGCTCGGCGGCCATGCGCCGCTGATCGTCTTCGACGATGCCGATATCGAGAAGGCGGTGGCGATCGCGCTCGACGCCAAATTCGCCACCTCCGGCCAGGATTGCCTTGCCGCCAACCGCATCTACGTGCAGCGCCAGATCTACGACCGGTTCTGCGCCGCCTTCGCCCGCCGCATCGAGCGGCTGCGCACCGGCAACGGGCTCTCCGGCGACGCCGACATCGGACCGCTGATGCATGAGCGCGCCGTCAAGAAGGTGGAGGAGCAGGTGGCCGACGCTCTCGCCCGCGGCGCGCGCTGCCTCACCGGCGGCAAGCGCCACGCGGCCGGACCGCTGTTCTACCAGCCGACGCTGCTCGTCGACGTGCCGGACGTGGCGCTGATCATGCATGAGGAAACCTTCGGTCCGGTCGCCGCCGTAACGCCGTTCGATGACGAAGCGGAAGTCATCGCCCGCGCCAACGCCACCGAATATGGCCTCGTCGCCTATGTCGTGACCGAGAACGGCGCGCGGCAGGCACGCCTGGGCCGCGCGCTGGACTACGGCATGGTCGCGATCAACCGGGTCAAGATCACCGGCGCGCCGATCCCGTTCGGCGGCGTCAAGCAATCCGGCATTGGCCGCGAAGGCTCACGCCATGGCCTCGAAGCCTTCACCGATCTGAAATACGTTTGTCTGGACGTCGCCTAGCGCACGCCGGAAGAATTTCCTGCAAGGAGAAAAAAGATGCTCGAACAGTCCAACGAACTTTCGGCCTGGGATCGCGACCACTTCTTCCATCCCTCGACGCATATGGGCACGCATGCGCGGGGTGAGTCGCCGGCCCGCATCATGGCAGGCGGCGAAGGCGTCACCGTCTGGGACAACACCGGCAAGAAGAGCATCGACGCCTTCGCCGGCCTCTATTGCGTCAACGTCGGCTATGGCCGCCAGAAGATCGCCGATGCGATTGCTGAACAGGCTAGGAACCTCGCCTATTACCACGCCTATGTCGGCCACGGCACCGAGGCCTCGATCCGGCTGTCCAAGATGATCATCGACCGCGCGCCGAAGGGCATGTCGAGGGTCTATTTCGGCCTCTCCGGCTCCGACGCCAACGAGACCAACATCAAGCTGATCTGGTACTACAACAACGTTCTCGGACGGTCGGAGAAGAAGAAGATCATCTCGCGCTGGCGCGGCTATCACGGCTCCGGCGTCATGACCGGGTCGCTGACCGGGCTGGAGCTGTTCCACAACGCCTTCGACCTGCCGCGCGCGCCGATCATGCACACCGAGGCGCCCTATTATTTCCGCCGCGCCGACCGCTCCATGAGCGAGGAGCAGTTCTCGCAATATTGCGCCGACAAGCTCGAGGAAATGATCCTTGCCGAACGCCCGGACACCGTTGCGGCCTTCATCGGCGAGCCGATCCTTGGCACCGGCGGCATCGTGCCGCCGCCGGCCGGCTATTGGCAAAAGATCCAGGCCGTGCTGAACAAATACGACGTGCTCTTGATTGCCGACGAGGTGGTGACCGGCTTCGGTCGTCTCGGCACCATGTTTGGCTCCGATCATTACGGCATCAAGCCGGACCTGATCACCATCGCCAAGGGCCTGACCTCGGCATATGCGCCGCTTTCCGGCGTCATCGTCTCCGACAAGGTCTGGCAGGTGCTGGTCAAGGGTTCCGACAAGCTGGGCTCGCTCGGCCATGGCTGGACCTATTCGGCGCACCCGATCTGCGTTGCCGCGGGCGTCGCCAATCTCGAACTGATCGACGAGATGGACCTGGTGAAGAACGCCGGCGAGACCGGCGCTTACTTTCGCGCTGAGCTCGCCAAGGCCGTCGGCGGCCACAAAAATGTCGGCGAGGTCCGTGGCGACGGCCTGCTGGCAGCGGTCGAGTTCGTGAAGGATCGCGACGATCGCGTCTTCTTCGACCCGGCGCTTAAAGTTGGACCGCAGATCGCCACGGCGCTGGCAGCCAGTGGCGTCATCGGCCGCGCGATGCCGCAGGGCGACATCCTCGGTTTCGCGCCGCCGCTCTGCCTGACGCGCGAGGAGGCAGACACCATCGTCGCCAAGACCGCCGACGCGGTGAACGGCGTGTTCTCAGCTCTCTGATCTTTGACCGTTGGCGCTGCCCCTCATCCGCCTGCCGGCACCTTCTCCCCGTGAAAAACGGGGAGAAGGGACAAGTTCCAGCCCCGGCGCCCCCTCTCCCCGTCATTCACGGGGAGAGGGTAAGGGTGAGGGGCAGCGCAAACCTGCACAATTGGAAGTAACATCTATGAAGTCCCATCCCACCGTTCCCGCAACCATGGCCGCCGTGCAGCTCACCGGCCATGGCGGCATGGAAAAGCTCGTCTACCGCACCGATGTGAAGGTGCCCTCGCCCGCCGCCGGCGAGGTGCTGGTCAAGGTCAGCGCCTGCGGCATGAACAACACCGATGTATGGGTGCGCCAGGGCGCCTATGGCACTGAGGAGGATGCCGGGGCGGTGTCGACCTGGCGCCGGCAAGGCAACACGCTGACCTTTCCGCGCATCCAGGGCACCGACACGGTAGGCGCCATCGTTGCCGTCGGCGACGGAGTGCCTGCCAGCCGTATCGGCGAGCGCGTGATGGTGGACTTCTCCATCTACAACCGCGACGACGATTCGCTTGCCGATATCGATTATATGGGCCATGGCCGCGACGGCGGATACGCCGAATACCAGGCGCTTCCGGCCGAGAACGCGCATGTCGTCGACACCGACCTCAGCGATGTCGAGCTCGCCACCTTCTGCTGCGCCTATCTCACCGGCGAGCAGATGCTGGAACGCGCCGCGCTGAAGGCCGGCGAGCGGGTGCTGGTCACCGGCGCCTCGGGCGGCGTCGGTTCGGGCATCGTGCAGCTGGCGCGGGCGCGCGGCGCCATTCCCTATGCGCTTGTTGGCAAGGGCAAGGAGCAAGCGGTGCTCGACATCGGCGCCGAGAAGGTGATCACGCGCGGTGTGGCCGACCTGCCGGCCGCCGTCAACGAGGCGACGGGCGGCAAGCCCATCGACGTGGTCGCCGACCTTGTCGGCGGAGCCATCTTCAACGACCTCTTACGCATCCTGCGGCCCGAGGGCCGCTACACCACGGCCGGCGCCATCGCGGGTCCAGTCGTGCAGCTCGACCTCCGCACCATGTATCTGAAGCAGCTGCAGCTGCATGGCTCGAGCCAAGGGACACGCGCGGACTTCCGCCGCATCGTGCGCTACATCGAGGAGAAGAAGATCAAGCCGCTGGTCGGCGGTATCTACAAGCTGTCGGATTTCCACCGTGCCCAGACCGACTTCATGGCCAAGGACTTCGTCGGCAAGCTGGTGGTGGTGCCGGACGCGATGGCGGACAGGAACAAATAACGGTCGATGGCGGCGGCTGACGGGTTGACCTTCGCGGTCAGCCCTTGCGCTCCTGCAGGATGTTGCCGCCATCCACGACGAGAACGGCGCCGTTGATATAGCTGGCGCCATCGGATGCCAGGAACAGGACGGCGGCGGCGACTTCCTGCGGAGTGCCGGCGCGTCCAAGCGGCGTGTTTTGCGCGGCGACGAGTTCTTCCGGCGTCGAGGCGCCAGTCGCGATCCAGCCCGGCGCCACGGCATTCACCGTGACGCCGCTGCGGCCGACCTCGAGTGCAAGCGCATGCGTCAGCCCGACCATGCCGGCCTTGGCGGCGGAGTAGGCGGCCTCTCCTTCGTTAGAGACGTAGGGTCCGGTGACCGAAGCCATATTCACCACGCGTCCATGGCCGCGCCGAACCATGCCGGCCAGAAATCCGCGCGTAGCAAGAAATGTTGTCTTCAGGCTGACATCGATGCCGCGGTCCCAGTCGCTCTCGCTGAGATCGAGAAAGCGGCGCTGCAGAGCCGGCTGGGCGACCGTCCCCATCCCGGCATTGTTGACGAGGATATCGACCTCGCCGACCTCCGAGCATAGCCGCTCGACATCCGCCGCGCGCGTCAGGTCGGCCACCACGGCGCGGACGTCGAGCCTGTCGGCTCGCAGCTCTTCGGCGCGCTGCTCGACACGCTGCGACGAGGCGGTAATGGCGACGGCGAGCCCGGCTTCGCCGAACGCACGCGCGACCGCGACGCCGATGCCGTCGGCCGCGCCCGCGCCGGTCACCAGCGCCCTGCGGGATTTGCGAAACGCGGTCATGGATCCTCCAGGCGATGAAGCCGACGCCGCCGCAATTCAGTATCCCGCACTGATGCCGAAATCGATCGAGAGCGCGGCCCCGGTGATCGGGGCCGCGCCGGGCTGGCAAAGATAGTGGATGAAGGAAGCGATCTCTTCCACGGTGATGAACCGTGCTCTTTCCACCTGCGGATAGTGCCCCAGGAGCCTTCGCTTGTAGCCGTCGGGGTCATCTCCGCCATAGGTCCTCGCCTGATACTCGATCATCGGCGTCGCCGTGTCGCCGGGACAGACGGCGTTGACCCTGATGCCATGTGGGGCAAGCTCCAGGGCGAGCGCCTTGGTCAAAAGCACCAGCCCGCCCTTCGAGGCGCAATAGACCGCCGCGCCGTTGTTGCCGACGATGCCCGCGTCGGAGGCGATATTGATGATCACGCCTTGCGTCGCCGACAGATGCGGAATGGCGGCCGAGATCAGGAAGAACGCACCTTTCAGATTGACGTCCAGCACAACGTCCCATTGTTCTTCACGGACCTCGCCTGCCGCTCCCTCCAGCCAGACGCCTGCGGCGTTGACGAGAATGTCCAGGCCGCCGCCCCACTCGCGTGCCTTGTCCACCACTTCCCTGCAAGCGGCGACGGAGCGGATGTCGAGCGACAAGCCGATCGCGTTTGCACCGGTGGCGGCGATCTTCGCCACGGCCTCGTCGAGTTTTGCACCTGGAAGGTCGGCGAGCGCGATCCGCTCGCCGTCAGCCGCAAGGCGAAGACCGGTCGCCAGGCCCATCCCCCCGGCGCCGCCTGCGATCAGGACCGTCCTGCCAGCCATTCGGAAATCTCCACCAAACACCGTCCCCGTCCATGCGAACCATGTCCCGCAGACATGTCGCATGCGCCACGCCGGACAAACAATGATCACAGGAGACGACGCGGCCCACGATCACCCCAGTTCCAGCGTCGTGATGCCGAAAACCTTCGACGGGGCATTTCCGGGCTTGCCGCCCTTGTACATGCGGGTCGTCGTGAAGCCCGCAACCATGCCGGCGGCCTGAAGCATGGCGGTGAAGCCGACCTGGGTGGCCGGCACGTCGATATGCAGCGCTTCGCCTCCCGCCTCGCCCGCCAGTCCTGCCGCCAACGCCAAGGCTATGTCCATATCGTCGGCGAACAGCGGCCCGACCTTGAATCCCTCCCGGCACCGGCGCGCCACGCCATACCCGGCTGTGCCGGCCGGGCCCGCGGACATGAGCGCGAGACGGGGCGGCTGCAGCCATTCGCGCAGGAAGGCCTCGCGCGGCGCCGGAAAGCACTGGCGGTCGTAGGCAAATATCTCCGCCATGCTGGCGACCGGTCGCAAGTCGCTGCCGCCGGCCAGGCCGAGAGCTCCGCTGTAGCGGACGGTTTCATAGGCGGGCACGAAGCCCTTGCGCTGGTAGTTGGCCTGCTGCTCGGCCACGCCGTCGAGGCCGATGATGCGATTGCCGAGCCGGGTCGTGCCGGCATCCCAGACCGCCTTGCCGTGGCCCTCGCCACGCCGGTCGGGCCGGCAGATGTAAAGGCCGATGAAGCCGAAACCCGCGCCGTAGGCGACGGCCGAAATGCCGGCCGCCATCTCGCCGCCGACAAAGGCGCCGATGAACCCTTCCGGATCGGCCGCGCGCAACGCGGCGGCATCGCCGATGCCCGGATTCCAACCCTCCCCGGCCGCCCAGTCGACGAGCGTTTCCACGTCGTTGGCGGTCAGCGTCCTTATCGTTCTCGGCATCGTTTCACTCGGCGGCGGCCTGAGGCGATGGTTTCAAGCCGCCACGATAGGGCGTCGCCGGCAACGTTGCAAAGGCCACGCTTCGGCGACGGGTCGCCCGCGCTGCGAAAGGCACGTGCGCAAGGTTGCGGTCCAGACTATTGTCGAGACGGATTTTCCAAACCAGTGCAACGGGTTAACTAGGGACGCGCCGGAACATCTACCGTTGTTCCAATAGGCAAACTGGACACTACCGGCGAAGGCTATAAATCTTCATTGTCGTTGCTTGGAATCGAACGGAGTGCCGCAGGAAATGCCGCTGAGCGCCGAAGAAATCGCCAGTCATCCTGAAGCACTTCGCAGTGTGCAGGAACAGTCGCGCGCGCTCATCCATGTCTACGAAACCAGCCCGCGCCTTGCCGCCGTCTTTGCCACCCAGCAGCGCTGGCTGCTCGGCCATGTCGGGCTCGCTCTGCATTTCAGGCGCGACCCCAATGACCGCCGCACCGACATGACGGTGGCGCGTTTCATCGAGGTCGTGCGCCGGAACTCGGTCGCCAGCCGCAACACCGCCGAGGCGTTCGTCAAGGAAATGCTGCACTACAACATCGCCGAACATGTTTCGCCGAGCGGTGATGGCCGCGCCCACCCCTTGCGGGTGACCGAGGCCACCATCGAGACCTTCACCAACTGGATTTATGCCCATTTGAGGACGCTCGATCGCATCGATGGTGGAAACCGGCTGGCGACCTTCCTCGAGCGACCCGACATGCTGGCAAAGCTGCAGCCGTTGATCTGCGACGGCTTGCTGACATCCATTCCGGTGCGGGAACCTGAACGAACCTTCTCCCTGTTTATTTGGCTGAACAACGGCGGTATCGTCATGGACTGGCTGATGTCGGGCATCGATCCGGAGGACGCCAACCTCGACAAGATTCCGACCAGCGTCATTTCGATCAGCGAGTTCGCGCATTGGCTGAAGCTGTCGCGCACCCATCTGGCGCGAAAGCTGCATGACGCCGAAGCGCTCGGCAGCATCGGCTGGGTCGGCCAGCGCGGCCATTCCGTAATGTGGGTCTCGCGGCAGTTCTTCGACGAGTACATGGCCGTTCAGGCAGCCAAGCTCGCCATTATCGACGCGGCCTTCGCTGCCTGCTTTTCCGCCGCGGGCGAAGGCTGAGCGCAGCAGCGCTTGCATCTCAGCCTCAGCCAGCGATGGTACCCTCAGTCGATATCGAACGACACGCCCTGCGCCAGCGGCAGTGCCTTGGAGAAGTTCACCGTGTTGGTGGCGCGCCGCATATAGGCCTTCCAGGCGTCCGAGCCGCTCTCGCGACCGCCGCCGGTTTCCTTCTCGCCGCCAAACGCGCCGCCGATCTCGGCGCCCGAGGTGCCGATATTGACGTTGGCGATGCCGCAGTCCGAACCGTCGACGCCGAGGAAGCGTTCCGATTCCTGCAGGTCACGCGTGAAGATCGACGACGACAGGCCGGCGCCCACCGCATTGTGCGCCTCGAGCGCCTCGTCGAAATCGGAATATTTCATCACATAGAGGATCGGCGCGAAGGTCTCTTCCGTCACCGGCGAGACTTGGGCAGGCATCTCGACCAGCGCAGGATGGACGTAGTAGGCGTCCGGGTGCCCGTTCTCGAACCGCGCGCCGCCGGTCACCTTGCCGCCATGCGCCTGCGCCTCCTTGAGCGCCTTCTGCATGTTGTCGAAGGCGGTCTTGTCGATCAGCGGACCGACCAGCGCCGACGTCTCCAGCGGATTGCCGACCGAGACGCTCTGATAGGCCTTCTTCAGGCGCGGCAGCAGCGCGTCGTAGACGCTCTCATGCACGAACAGGCGCCTGAGCGTCGTGCAGCGCTGCCCGGCCGTGCCCATGGCGCCGAACGCAATGGCGCGCAGCGCCATGTCGAGATCGGCGGTCGGGCAGACGATGCCGGCATTGTTGCCGCCGAGTTCCAGCACCGCGCGCGCAAAGCGCTTGGCGAGCCGCGGACCGACCTCGCGGCCCATGCGGGTCGAGCCGGTAGCCGAAACCAGCGGCACCTTCGGATGGTCGACCAGCACCTCGCCGACGGCACGGTCGCCGATCAGCACCTGGAGCAGGCCCTCCGGCGCATCGGCGCCGAAACGCTTGGCGGCACGCGTGAAGATCGCCTCGCAGGCAAGCGCCGTCAGCGGCGTCTTTTCCGACGGCTTCCACACCACCGCGTCGCCGCAGACGAGCGCAAGCGCCGCGTTCCACGACCACACCGCGACCGGGAAATTGAAGGCCGAAATCACGCCGACGACGCCGAGCGGATGCCAGGTCTCCATCATGCGGTGTCCGGGACGCTCGGTGGCGATGGTCAGACCGTAGAGCTGGCGGGAAAGGCCGACGGCGAAATCGCAAATGTCGATCATCTCCTGCACTTCGCCGAGGCCCTCGGACGGGATCTTGCCGACCTCGATCGATACCAGCCGGCCAAGCTCCGCCTTGTGCGCGCGCAATTCTTCGCCGAGCAGGCGCACCAGCTCGCCGCGCTTCGGTCCCGGCACCAGCCGCCAGGCCTGGAAGGCCTTGTGCGCGGCATCGACGGCCCTGCCCGCATCGGCCGCCGAAATCGATTTCAACGCCGCGATCTGCTCGCCCGTAACCGGGCTGCGCACGATGAGGTCGCCGCCGGCAAGCGCGTCCTTGGCGACACCCAGTTTCTCCAGAAGTGAGGCCGTTTCCTTCGCTATCGTCATTTTTATCCCTTTCAGATCCCACCTTGGATATGGCGAGCGTCGAAGCCTTGCGCCACGTCTGGGCGCGCCATGGGCACGTCCGGGCGCCTTTGATGCGTGGCATTACTCGTTTCAGGGAAAAACCGCCACCCCGGCATGGTCCAAGCCCGGCGCGCAAAATTGGGCCAGGCGGTGAATCGGCGGATCAGTGCGCTTTTTTGGCGGAGGTCCGCTGGCCGCTTTCCTTGATCAGCCGGTCGATATGCATGCGGATATGAGCGGCCTCGGCGGCTGTGTTGGCTAGCGCGATGGCGCGGTCGAAGGCGACGCGCGCCTCCTCGTCCCGGCCAAGCTGCATCAACAGGCCACCCCTCAGGCCGAAGAAGTGGAAATAGCCGGATAGCCGGTCTTCCAGCGGCTCGATCATGGCGAGCGCGGCCTCCGGCCCGCGCACCTTGCTTACCGCAACGGCGCGGTTGAGCGTCACCACCGGCGACGGCTGCATCTGCTCGAGCAGGCCGTAAAGCAGGTCGATCTCTGTCCAGTCCGTTTCCTCGGGCGTTGCCGCACGCGCATGCAGCGCCGCGATCGCCGCCTGCACCTGGTAGGGACCGGGCTTGCGGTGGCGGAGCGCCTTGTCGACCAGGGCCAGGCCCTCGTCGATCATCTTGCGGCTCCAGAGCGACCGGTCCTGGTCCTCGAGCAGCACGATCTCGCCATTCTCGTCGAAACGCGCCGGCGCGCGCGCATGCTGCAGCAAAAGCAGCGCGGTCAGCCCCATGATCTCCGGTTCCTGCTGAAACAGCCTGAGCAGCAGCCGGGCGAGCCGGATCGCTTCCTCGCAAAGCGGCGCGCGGGCCGGCGCCTCGCCGCCATTGGTCGAATAGCCCTCGTTGAAGATGAGATAGACCATGGCCGCAACCGCCGCGAGGCGCTCGGAGCGCTCGACCGCGCCGGGCGTCTCGAACGGCACGCCGGCGTCCGCAATGCGCGCCTTGGCGCGGGTGATACGCTGCTCCATGGCGCTCTCTCCGACGAGAAAGGCGCGCGCGATCTGCTTGACGGTCAGGCCGGAGACGATGCGCAGCGCGACCGCGATCTGCTGCGTCGCCGGCAGGTCGGGATGGCAGCAGATGAACAGGAGCCGCAGGATATCGTCGCGATAATGCGCGCCGTCCAGCCGCTCGGCCATATCGCCTTCGGCATCCTCGAGATCGGAAATCTGGTCCTCTTCCGGCATCGGCGCCTGCTTGGCGCGCTTGCGCACGGCGTCGATGCCGCTGTTGCGGCCAACGAAGATCAGCCAGGCCGCCGGATCGCGCGGCGGACCGTTCTTCGGCCAATTCTTCAATGCCCTCAGGCAAGCATCCTGGAAAGCTTCTTCCGCGGCATCGAGGTCGCGGAAATAGCGCAGCAGCGCGCCCATCGCCTGCGGACGGGCGGTGCTGATCGCATTGCTGATCCAGGCCAGGTCGGTCATGCGGGAACCTTGGTCGGATTGAAGACGGAGATCGGCCTGATCTCGTAGGAGCCGCCGCTCGGATTGACCTCGGAGAGCTCGCGGGCGAACTCGACAGCCTCATCCAAGTCTTGGCATTCGAGCGTGTAGAAGCCGAGGAACTGCTCCTTGGTCTCGGCGAAAGGCCCATCGAGCACCATCGATTCGCCCTTGACCTTGCGGAGAGTCGTCGCTGCGGTGGTCGGCAAGAGACGCGCCACCGGTCCCAGCCGGCCTGCCTTGGCGTATTTGTCCTGTACGTTGAGGAGCTTTGCCATCACCTCGTCGTCTTGTTCCTTGCTCCAGGAGCAGACGACGTCTTCGGAGGCGTAGCAGAGGATGGCATAGAGCATGGTCTGGTCCTTTCCGTATCAAAGGACGCGACAGTAGGACCCTTCCCGACACAACGTCGATAAAAATATTTGTAGGGCGATCACGGGCTTACCCTCGGCCGCCTACCGTTCGTCAGGCTCCGCGCGCCTCGAGCCATCTGAGCACCAGCGTCTCCTCCTCGTCGAGGCCCGGTATGAGACGCTTTCGCTTGTTGGCCTCGGTCATTTCGCTGAGCAGCGTGCCTTGCGCCCACGCCTCGAAGACGAGCGGGTGGATGTAGCACCGGCGGCAGACGGCTCGCGTGTTGCCGAGCCGTTCAGCAACCTTGTCGACGATGCCGTTCATCACCCGCTTTCGCTGGGTCATGCTTTCTGGGAGCTCCGCTTGCGCAAACAGCGCTACCGCATGAATGGTGCCACCCCAGGTGCGGAAATGCTTGGAGCTGAACTCCGGGCCGGACGCCTCGCGGAGGTAGCGGTTGACGTCCTCCGACCGCAACGGCCGCCGATCGCCGTCTTCGTCGAGATATTGGAACAATTTCTGGCCGGGCAGGTCCTGCGCGCCGCGCACGATCTTTGCTATGCGGCGATCGACCAGCTTCAGCTTCCATTCCTTGCCGGATTTGCCCTTGAAGGCGAAGCGCAGGCTGGAGCCGGTGATTTCGACATGGCGGTCGCGCAGAGTGGTTAGGCCGAAACTCTTGTTGTCGCGGGCATAGGCGGCATTGCCGATGCGGATCATGGTGTTGTCGAGCAGCCAAACGATCGCAGCGACTACACGTTCCAGCGGCAGCCCGTGCCGCCGCAGGTCGGCATCGATCCGGCGCCGGAGGTTAGGCAGCGCCTCGGCAAAAGCGACAAGACTGGAAAATTTGACGCCGTCCCGTTCCTCCGTCCATTGCGGGTGATAGCGGTACTGCTTGCGTCGGCGTTGATCCCGGCCGGTCGCCTGGATATGGCCGTTCGGATCGGGCGAGATCCACACATCGGTCCACGCCGGCGGGATGACGATCGCCTTGATGCGGTCAAGCGTCGGTGCGGTCACCGGTTTCCCGTTCGGGTCGACGTAACGAAATCCCTTACCTTTTCTCAATCGGCGAATGCCGGGATCGGCATCGCTGACATAGCTGAGCGACGCGCGCTCGGCCGAATTTTGCGCACCGTTCTCGCGGGCTTCGTCCGCGCTAGCCGAACGGCCGGGGGACGGGTGTGATCGCTGCAGCATGATGGCTCCACGGAACGTGTCCGTGGATAAGCCGCACAGCGGGCTGCTGGTTCCGTGCTTGTTTGTTGCTTCCTTGGGGACAGCCCTCAGCCCTGCCTGTTGGCCGACACATCCGCCATCCAGAGCCCGCCGTTGTCGGCATGGGCGGGAAAATAATTTCGCCCGGCCGGTATCGTCTCGAGAACCGCTCCGGTTTCGTCCGCCAGATAGTCGTAGCCGATCTCTTGCAACCGGCGATCGGGATCGAGACGGTTGTAGAGATCCCGACGCGCCGCGCGCCGTTTCGGCTCGATCATCTTCAAATGATAGAGGTTGAGACCGCTGTCCCTGAGCTTGAGACCGAGGTCCTCGGGGAACCAGGCGCCATGGAGATCCTTCGACCGGTACCGATCCGGATGGTAGGCGCCGAAAAGCCTGTGCTGCATCTTCCGGCCCCAGGTTCCGTCGATCCTGTAGCTTGTCGGCGTGTACATCTCCCGGCAGTGAAAACCCCAGACGATGCGTCTGGATCCGCCGGTCAGTTGGCCGATACGGCCGGCGACGGCATTTTCCATCCTTTCGGCGGGGTCCATTGCCAGAACCCAATCGGCGCCCGCCTCATGGGCTGCGGCGATAAGCGCGCGCCGTCTTCGCGGTTCGCTGCTGAAAATCTCATCCGTTGCCCTGTCGTCATAGGCGATCCAGCCATCGACGATAGGGTCGAGATTGGCAAGGAGGTCGGGCACCAGATGCGCGTCGTACCGATAGCTGAAGACGGCGATGATCCTTTGCCGCGACCAAAGCCATCGGCCGCGTCGCCGGCGCGGCTGCTTCATCTCGACGGTGATCATTGGCGTCGGCCCGCCTTGTCGCCATATTTGGCGCCGGCGACGGCTCCGAGCGATTTGGCGAACAACGCCAGCCACACGATCGGCAGCGACATCATCGCGAAAGTCCTCTCCGTTCCGGACAGCCCCGCTCTCGCCAGCTTGGCGACGTTGCGTCGGTCGCGGAACACCTTGCGAAAGGGGCGCTGCGGTCTTTCGGCATCGACGGACCCGAGATAGGCGCCGTAGCGGCGTCCACGCCGATACTGGTCGGCCAGCATGTCGAGCAGGCGCGTCTCGTTGCGATGGATGGTGAGGATACGCGGTTCCCAGACCGGCCGCATCGCCTCAGGCAACCTGGCCATGAATTCGGTGTCTTCTCCCGACGCCAGTCGCTCATCGAACAATCCGTATTGATCGAACAGTCTACGGTCGAAGGAAACGCCGTAGCGCTGGGCCTTTTCGTCGGGGAGGCCAGGCAGGCGTCGCATGTAGGTAACGAGATGCGCCGCGCAAGCGACCAGGTTGCGCGGGTGGCTGTTGACGACGGCGCTCGCGACAGTCGCTGCGCCTTCCCGATGATGCCGCAGCCGGACTTCGGCCCATCGCGGGCAGGCCAGGCAATCATCCGCGAGAAAGGCGACGAAAGGAGCCTTCGTAGCCGCTATGCCGCTATTTCTCGCTGCGCCGGCGAACAGCCTCTGCTCGAATTCGATGACAGGCACAGCGAGCCCGGCGTCGGCCAGAAGCGCCTGGGCATTCCCCCCGCCGGAATTCACGACCACGACCTCGATCGGAATGTTCTGGGCAAGCAGAGACCTCACCGCCGCCACCAGCTCAGCTGGCGCCCGAAAACCGATGACCACAACTGCGAGCTCGGGCCCATCGGCCATCACGCACTTTGCAGCTGGATTTGATGGTCGGAGAAACGACGCCACGCCGCGATTTTCAGCCGATAGCGCATGCAGCGCCAGATATCGACGGAGACCTTGGGAGCGGCGTTGGCAATCGCCAGGAATTTTGCCGCCGTTTCGAGATCGCCCCGTGCGTAGTGGACACGGGCGATCTTGAGCGCGACAAGACCCTCCCGCGCCTTCAGCGATGATTTGGGGATGCCGCATTCGAGGAGTTCGCGCAGCGCCAGGCGCCATTCGAGGAAGCGTCGCTCAGGCTCGATGGTGAAGCGGTCGTCCGAGCGCCCCGACGATACGAAATAGACCATGATGGGCTGGGTCACGACCTCGAGCGATGCCTTGCTCATCACCCGCGCCCAGAACAAAGTGTCCTCATCATAGGCAAGCCCGGTCGGAAAGCGCGTATCGCCGACCGCGCGCCGCGAGACCAGCGCGCTGCCGACGGCGATCGACCGCACCCTGCCCGCCAGATAGGCGGATGCGTTGGCGAGCCCCGCGGCCGTATAGCCGCACGGCATTTTGAACTGCCGGTTCTGACCGTCGGTTCGTCGGCGGTAGGCGCCGACCACCATATCCGCACCTGGCTTTGTCCTGGTCTTGGACAGCAGCGCCCGCAATCCACCATCGAGATGCAAATCGTCCGCGTCGATCATGTAGATCCAGGGAAAGCGTGCCGCGGCCAGCGCAAGGTTGCGGGAGCCGCCCGCGTCCCGACAGCTCGACTGGATGATGCGGAGCGGCAAGGCCAGCCGCGAGGCTGCATCCGCGGCCACCGCCGCCGTGTTGTCCGTCGAGGAATCGTCGACCAGTATCACTTCGCCGATGACCTCGGCCTCCGGACGCAACGTCGCCAGCGTGTCGGCGACGGTCGCCGACGCGTTATGTGCTGGAATGATGACACTGACCGCAGTCAACAATTGAACTCCACGCCAGTGCCCGACCGGCGACACCCGGTCGGCAAGATAGCGGCCGGATCGTGATTTGAGAAGCAGCCCGCGCGACCGACGGCATGCCTTCAGGCAGCGACCGGGATGACGTCGACCGCTTGCTCGCCGACTTGGCCGCCGGTGGTTTTCAGGACGCCGACGATCGGCGCGACATCGGAATAGTCGCGGCCGTAACCGACGGTGATATGGTCGTTGCTCGCCCGCATGCCGTTGGTCGGATCGAATTCCTGCCAGCCGGCATCGCGGCCGCACCAGGCCTTCACCCAGGCATGCATGGCGTCGGCGCCTTCGAGCCTCGGCTTGCCCTTGGGCGGAATGGTGCGCAGGAAGCCGCTGACATAACCGGCGGGGATGCCAAGCCCACGCAGGCCGGCGATCATGATATGGGAAAAATCCTGGCAGACCCCGCGTTTCAGCGCGAAGGCGTCGCTGGCCCGCGTCTGCACGGTCGTCGCCTTGCCGTCATAGGTGAAATCACGGTGGATGCGATTGCAGAGATCGACGGCCGTGGCGACCGCCGAACCGGCAAGGCTCTCCCGCGCATAGGCGGTGATCGCCGTATCGATGCCGACATGATCGCTGGCGGCAAGGAAATGATGCGGCGCGTTGGGCGACAGCGAACGCACCGCGTCGAGTTCCGCCCTCAAGCCATGGATGTCGGGCGAGACATCGAGGCCGGGTTCCGGCCGCGAGACCGACACCCTTGCGCTCATCCTGACGTCGAGCTCCTCATGCGCGTCGCGAAAGGCAATCGCGGTGACGCTGTTGCCGAAGAAATCGGAAAAATCCGCCCGTTCGGCCGGATTGGGCTGAAAGGACAACGAGGCGGCGATCACTCGCTGCACGCCGGCGATCGTCTGCGGCAGCACGCGCACCTGATGCCGGCCGCCACCGGCTGCGGCCGCGTAGTCGTAATGCAGATGGAGTCTGATGTCATAAAGCATTGCCGCCTACCCGAAATAGGCCTTGGCGAGACTGCTGTAGAGATCGCCGATCTGGTTGGCGAGTTCGTCGAGCACCTTCGCGGTCATGTCCTGGGGCTCCATCACGGCGATCGCCGTGTTGAGCTGCAGGATCTCTTTCGCTGCGGCCGACATGTGCCCCTCGCCGCCGACCGAAGGCAGCATGCCGATTTCGGCCTTCAACCGCTCAAGCTGGAACAGGATGGAGCGCGGGTTGAGCGGATCGAGCGCCAGAAGGTCGATCACCGTTCGCCGCCCGGCCTGCACCGGATATTGCCGGCGGTGGGTCATGACGCTGTCGCCGATCTCCAGCATCATGTCGAGCGAGCCTTCCGGCGCACCGTTTCTGGTCAGCCGCGCCAGCGTGCGGGCGATCTGGATGCCGCGCTCCAGCCGCCGGCCGATCTCCAGGAAGCGCCAGCCGGTGAAGCGGTACATGTTCTCGTGCAGCAGTCCCGAGAACCCGGCAAGCTTGCGCAGCATCACCGTCATCGCCCGCGTCGCGTCGTCGCCGGGCGCCACCCTGTCGGCAAATTTGTGGATCGTCTTCGACAGGTCCTTCAGCGCCAGCCAGCCGTCCGGCGAGAAGCGGTCGCGGATCTGGCCGGCGCTGTAGAAGGCGCTGTCCAAGGTGCTGATCAACCCAAGCGGGATCGCCGTTTCGACCTCGATGCCGAATGGTTCGAGATAGTCCCTGATGTCGGCGAGCAGCGGCATCTCGGGGTCGGACGTTTCGGCAAGTCGCACGTGATAGGCGCGAAGCACGCGCACCGTGTCTTCGGAGCGCTCTATGTAGCGGCCGAGCCAGGTCAGGTTCTCCGCCGCACGGCTTGGCAGGCTGCCGGGCATGGTGCGGGTGAAGCCGTCAGTCTCCTGCGGCAACAGCGTCTCGCGCTCGACCGGCCTGTCGCTGACCACCCAGACATCCGCCGCCTGGCCGCCGCGCTGCATGGCGATCGCCGTCGGGTCGAGCGAGAAGCCGACGCGGGCAAAACCGCCGGGCATCACCGTCCAGCCGTCCGGCGTCCGCGCCAGATAGACGCGCAGGCTGGCGGGCCGTGGCTCCAGCCGGCCGCCGACGAAGACCGGCGTCGTCGAAAGCGTCACGGCTTCCTGGCCGACAAAGGCGTCGCCGTCGGCTTCGATCCGCGCGATCAGCTCCGTCCGCTCCCCGGCCGACAGCGCCGAGCCCAGCCGCGTTGCGCCGTCGTCCTCGAAGGCGAGCCGCGTCGACAGCGCAGGACCGATCACCATGCGGTCGACATTGGCCAGCACGTGGTCGCGTTCGGTCTGCTGCCCGCACCACCAGGTGGCGATGCTCGGCAGCTTGAGCTCCTCGCCATGCAATTCCCGCGCAATTCGCGGCAGGAAGGAAAGCAGCGCCCGCGTTTCCATCAGGCCTGAACCCAGCGCGTTGACGGCCGAGACGGTACCGCGCCGAACCGCCTCGACCAGCCCGGGCGTGCCGATCTGCGAGTCCGGCTTGAGCTCGAGCGGATCGGCGAAGGCCGCATCGAGCCGCCGCCACAGCACGCCGACCGGCATCAGGCCCGAAACGGTACGCACCACCAGCCGGCCGCCGGACACCGTCAGGTCCTCGCCTTCGAGCAGCATGATGCCGAGATAGCGCGCGATATAGGCGTGCTCGTAATATGTTTCGTTGAGCGGTCCCGGCGTCAGGATGGCGACGCGACCGCCGGATTCCTTCGCCATGCCGTTCAGCGCGTCGCGGAAGCGGCGGAAGAAGCCGGCGAGCCTGTGCACATGCAGCTCGCCATAGATGTCCGACAGCGCGCGCGTGGTCGCGACACGGTTCTCCAGCGCGAATCCCGCGCCTGACGGCGCCTGGGTGCGATCGCCCAGCACCCACCAGCGGCCATCCGGTCCGCGGCCGAGCTCGAAGGCGACCATATGCAGGAAATGACCGCTGGCCGGCCGGATTCCGACGACAGGGCGCAGATATTCCGGGCTCGCCGCGATCAGCCCGGCCGGCAGGATGCCGGTCTCGATCAGCCGGTTCGGCCCGTAGATATCGGCCAGGATCGCTTCGAACAGGTCGGCGCGCTGGACGAGGCCGGCGCTGATCTCGGCCCATTCCTTTTCATCGATCAGCAGCGGGACATGCGCCAGCGGCCATTCGCGCTCGTTGGCGCCTGCCTTGTCGTAGACGCGGTAGTAGACCCCGGCATCGCGCAGATACTGGTCGGCGCGGGTAAAACGCTGCCCGAGCGTTTCAGCCCCCAGACCGTCCAGCGCCTCGATGAAGGACCGCCAGGCCGGGCGCGGATTGCCAGCCGCGTCGACCATCTCGTCGACGACGCCGTCGATCGGCCGATAGTGCTCCAGCAGGTTCTGCGCCCGCGGCCTTCCGCCCGCCCGTTTCTGATTCCCCTTGGCCATGGTCGATCAGAATCTCGCCGGCCGCCTCAGGTCAAGGGTCATCGGGAAGTCTTCAGAGCCTTCTTCGTCGCGCAGCACATAGCCGCCCGGCGTATGGCCGCGCGGCTCGAAGCGGGCAAGCCGCCGCGCCTCGGCCTCGTTGCCGTTGACGGGGAAGGTGTCGTAGTTGCGGCCGCCCGGATGCGCGACGTGGTAGACGCAGCCGCCGACCGAGCGTCCCGACCAGCGGTCGTAGACGTCGAAGACCAGCGGCGTGTTGACCGGCAGGGCGGGATGCAGGCCGGATGCCGGCTGCCAGGCCTTGAAGCGCACGCCCGCCACCGCGACCTCTCTGCTGTCGGTCACCTTCATCGGCACGATGCGGCCGTTGCAGACGACGGCGTGGCGCTCCGGGTTGAGGCCTTCGGTCCTCACCTGCAGCCGCTCGACCGAGGAATCGACGAAGCGGACCGTGCCGCCGATGGCGCCCTGCTCGCCCATCACGTGCCAGGGCTCCAGCGCCTGCCTGAGCTCCAGCTTGACGCCGGCATGCTGCACTTCGCCGCAGAACGGGAAGCGGAATTCGAGTTGGGCAGCGAACCATTCCGGGCGGAAGTCGAAGCCGTTGAGCTTCAGATCCTCGAGCACGTCCAGAAAATCCGTCCAGACATAATGCGGCAGCATGAAGCGGTCGTGCAGCGAAGTGCCCCAGCGCACGAAACGGCCGTCGAGCGGGTTCTTCCACGCGCGCGCGATGATGGCGCGGACAAGCAATTGCTGCGCCAGGCTCATGCGCGCATTGGGCGGCATCTCGAAACCGCGGAACTCGACCAGGCCGAGCCGGCCGGTCGGACCGTCGGGCGAGAACAATTTGTCGATGCAGATTTCCGAGCGATGCGTGTTGCCGGTCACGTCGGTCAAGAGGTTGCGGAACAGCCGGTCGACCAGCCACGGCAAGGGCGCCCCACCCTTGTCCGGGTGTGGCACCTGCGCCAGCGCGATCTCGAGCTCGTAGAGCGAATCGTGCCGCGCCTCGTCGATGCGCGGCGCCTGGCTGGTCGGGCCGATGAACAGGCCGGAGAACAGGTAGGAAAGCGAAGGATGCCGCTGCCACTGCAGCACCAGGCTCTTCAACAGGTCCGGCCGGCGCAGGAACGGGCTGTCATTGGGCGTCGCGCCGCCGACCACGACGTGATTGCCGCCGCCGGTGCCGGTATGGCGGCCGTCGATCATGAACTTGTCGGTGC
Source organism: Mesorhizobium sp. WSM4906 (assembly GCF_029674625.1). NCBI lineage: Bacteria > Pseudomonadati > Pseudomonadota > Alphaproteobacteria > Hyphomicrobiales > Phyllobacteriaceae > Mesorhizobium > Mesorhizobium sp. WSM4906. The sequence continues at coordinate 2,539,829 of NZ_CP121355.1, read as the reverse complement.
CGAGCCGCGACTGCCTGGCCTCCTCGTAGATCGCGGTCGTCGTGGCGACGCATTCCTGCCAGTTGGCGGCCGGATGGATATTCACCTCGATGACGCCGGGATCGGGCGCGACGCGGATGACGTTGAGGCGCGGGTCGTGCGGCGGTGCGTAGCCTTCGATGTGCACCGGCAGGCCGATGGCTTTTGCCGCGTTCTCGGCCGCCGCCACCAATTCGAGATAGTCTTCCAGCGCCTCGACCGGCGGCATGAACACGCTGAGCCGCCCGTCGCGCGGCTCGACGGTGAGCGCGGTGCGCACCGCGCCGCCGATTTCGGTCAGCTGCTGCTCGACGCGGTCCTGCTGCGCGGTAGCCGCCGTGAACGAGGCCTCCGCCTGCTGCCGGGCGATGTCGTCCGCCCCACCTGCCGGAGCCTCCTGCAGAATGGCGTCCCGCGCCGGCAAGGCGCCGCGCGGCACCGACGGATCGACCGGCACGATGTAAGGAAATTGCGCCGGCGGCACGTAAGGCAGCGCCCCGAGCGGCAAGCGGTAGCCGACGGGAGAATCGCCCGGAACCAGGAACAGGCGGCCGCGGCGCGTCTTCCATTTCTCCGAACGCCAGCGTTGCCCGGCGGCCTGACTGTTCCAGCGCTGGACCGGCAGCACGTAGCCCGACGGCTTGGTCAAGCCGCGCTCAAAGACGCGCGCCATGCGGCTGCGCTCTTCCGGATCCTCCAGCTTCGAATTCGACGGATCGACATTGTCCGGCAGCTTGCCTTCCTTGAGCAGCCATTCGGCCGGATCTTCGTAAGCCTCGCTGACCATCGACTTTTCGATGCCGAGTTCGCCGGCGATCGCCTTGAGCAGCTTTTCGGCCTGCTCCGGCCCGACCTCGATATTGCCGTTCTCTCGCGCAATCAGCGACGGATCGCGCCACACCGGCTCGCCGTCGGCGCGCCAGTAGAGCGAAAAGGTCCAGCGCGGCAGACTCTCGCCCGGATACCACTTGCCTTGGCCGTAGTGGAGAAAACCGCCCGGCGCGAAGCGTTCGCGCAGCCGGCGGATCAGCTGATCCGCCTTGTCGCGCTTGGTCGGACCGACGGCGGCCGTGTTCCATTCGGCGGACTCGAAATCGTCGATCGACACGAAGGTCGGCTCGCCGCCCATGGTGAGCCGCACGTCCTGCGCTTGCAGAACCGCATCGACCTTGTTGCCCAACGCATCGAGCGCTTCCCAGCTCTCGTCCGAGAACGGCTTGGTGATGCGCGGATGCTCGGCGATGCGATCGACCCGCATGTCGAAGCTGAAATCGACGTTGGCGAAGCTTGCCATGCCGGAGATCGGCGCGGCATTGCGGAAATGCGGCGTCGCCGCCAGCGGCACATGGCTTTCGCCGGTGAGCAGGCCGGACGTGGGGTCGAAGCCAATCCAGCCGGCGCCCGGAATATAGACCTCGCACCAGGCGTGCAGGTCGGTGAAATCGATCGAGGTGCCGGGCGGACCGTCGAGCGAGACGAGGTCGGGCTTCAACTGGATCAGGTAGCCGGAGACGAAGCGCGCGGCGATGCCGAGGTTGCGCAGGATCTGCACCAGCAGCCAGCTCGAATCCCGGCACGAGCTCTTGCCGGCGGCAAGTGTCTCCTCCGGCGAATAGACGCCAGTCTCCATGCGCACGATATAGGCGATTTCGTGCTGCAGCCGTGCATTGAGGCCGACAAGGAAATTGACGGTGTTTGTCGGGCTGCGGTCGATGCTTTCCAGGAATTTCGACAGCAACGGCCCGGCCGGCTCCGGCGCCCGATAGATGGCGAGGTCTTGCCTGATTTCTTCCGGATACTCGAACGGAAAGTTCTCGGCCGATTCCTCGACGAAGAAGTCGAACGGATTGTAGACCGTCATGTCGGCGACGAGGTCGACCTCGATCTTCAGCTCCGTTACCGGCTCCGGGAAGACGAAACGGGCGAGGAAGTTGCCGTAGGGGTCCTGCTGCAGGTTGACGAAGTGATTCTTCGGCTCGACCTTCAACGAGTGGCTGAGCACCTTGGTGCGCGAATGCGGCGCCGGCTGCAGCCTGATCACCTGGGGACCGAGCACCACCGGCCGGTCGTACTTGTAGTGGGTCAGGTGGTGGACGGCCGCCAGTATCGCCATGGTGCCCCGGAGTTCGGCGTTTCAATTCGCCGAACCTGACACAAGTCCTGGCCATTCTCCAAGCAGAGATGTTGCGCTGCACCTAATTTAAGCAGTTAATGGACGCGATGACGCTGGGTAACAGCCCAAACGTCCGCGATTGGCGATACCTACGCCTTCGTCATCCTATGGCGAAGCAAGGAGCGAAGCGACGCGCGCAGACCATAGGATCCATTCCGTTCCGTCAACCGAAGAACGCAGCGGTGCAAACAAATCCCCATCGCGCTTCCGCGCCGAAATTTCCGCACCGCGGAGACGCCTCCACGTCACGGCATGGATACTCAGGTCAAGCCCGACTATGACGAAAGTACTGGCTCAGAAAAACGCTTGAATGCCCGTCTGCGCGCGTCCCAGGATCAGCGCGTGCACGTCATGCGTGCCCTCATAGGTGTTGACCGTCTCCAGGTTTTGCGCGTGGCGCATGACGTGATAGCCGATCTGGATGCCGTTGCCGCCATGCATGTCGCGGGCTTGGCGGGCGATGTCGAGCGCCTTGCCGCAATTGTTGCGCTTGACGATGGAGATCATCTCCGGCGCCATCTTGCCTTCATCCATCAGCCGGCCGACGCGCAATGACCCCTGCAGCCCGAGCGCGATCTCCGTCTGCATGTCGGCGAGCTTCTTCTGGAAGAGCTGCGTGCCGGCGAGCGGCTTGCCGAACTGTTTTCTGTCGAGGCCGTATTGCCGCGCCCGGTGCCAGCAATCTTCCGCCGCGCCCATCGCGCCCCAGGAAATGCCGTAGCGCGCCCGGTTGAGGCAGCCGAACGGACCTTTCAGGCCCGAGACGTTGGGGAGCAGCGCCTCCTCACCGACCTCGACGCCTTCCATCACCACCTCGCCGGTGATCGACGCGCGGAGGCTGAGTTTTCCGCCGATCCTCGGCGCCGAAAGCCCCTTCATGCCCTTTTCCAGCACGAAGCCGCGGATCTGGTTGTCATGCGCAGCCGACTTGGCCCAGACGACGAAGATGTCGGCGATCGGCGCGTTGGAAATCCACATCTTGGAGCCCGAAAGCCTGTAGCCGTCCGCCGTCTTCTCGGCGCGCGTCTTCATGCCGCCCGGATCGGAGCCGGCATCCGGTTCGGTCAGGCCGAAGCAGCCGATCCATTCGCCGGAGGCGAGCTTAGGCAGGTATTTCTTGCGCTGCTCTTCCGAGCCGTAGGCATGGATCGGATACATGACCAGCGACGACTGCACGCTCATCATCGAGCGGTAGCCGGAATCAATGCGCTCGACCTCGCGCGCGACCAGCCCGTAGGTCACGTAGTTGGCGCCAAGCCCGCCATATTCCTCCGGAATGGTGATGCAGAGCAGACCGGCCTCGCCCATCTCGCGGAAGATCGACGGATCGGTCTTCTCGTCGGCATAGGCTTCCTCGATCCGCGGCGCGAGCTTGTCTGCCGCGAACGCCGCGGCGCCGTCGCGCACCATGCGCTCGTCCTCGGCAAGCTGGTCCTCGATCAGGAAAGGATCGTTCCAGACAAAGGCGTTCTTCTCGGCGGCCATGACCTTGGACTCCCGGCATATTTTTGAGGTGCCCGGCTTATCCGCCTCCGCATCGAAAAAATCAAACGAAATTGCATCACGAATCAATGAGCGTTAGTAATAGATCATGAACGTCCAGCGCCGCCTGCTGCCGAACACCGCCGCGCTTGCCGCCTTCGAGGCGGTGGCGCGCCTCGGCTCCTTCACCGCCGCCGCCCGCGAGCTCGATCTGACCCAAGGTGCCGTCAGCCGGCAGATCGGTCTTCTGGAGGAACAGTTCGGCCGTCGGCTGTTCGAGCGCGACAGCCGCAATGTCAGGCTGTCGACGGCAGGCGAGATCTATGCCGAGGCGGTTCGCTCGGCGCTCGGCATGTTGCGCGATGCCGCGCTTGGATTGATGAGCAATCGGCATAGTGGCGTCCTCAACCTCGCCATCCTGCCGACCTTCGGCACGCGCTGGCTGATGCCGCTGATCCCGGATTTCGTCGCCCGCCACCCGGACATCACCATCAACTTCGCCACCCGCATCGGCCGCTTCGACTTCGCCCGCGAACGGCTCGACGCCGCGATCCATCACGGCATGCCCGACTGGCCGAACGCCGACTGCACGCTTTTGATGCGCGAGACGGTGATGCCCGTCGTTTCGCCCGAATTCCTGGCCAGCCGCAAGATCGCCACGCCGGCCGATATCAGCCGCTTGCCGCTGCTGCACATGGCGACGCGCCCGGGCGCCTGGAGCGAATGGTTCGAAGCGCAGAGCCTCAGCGCACCGACCGGGCCAGGCATGCAGTTCGAGCAGTTCGGCACCGTCGCTCAGGCTTGCATGGCGGGGCTCGGCGTGGCGCTGCTGCCGGAGATCCTGATATCGGGCGAATTGCAGCGCGGACAGCTCGTGCCGGCGCCCGGCCTGCCGATGCAGAGCCGCAGCGCCTACTACCTCGTCGTGCCGCACGACAAGCGCGGCCACCCGCCGGTCGCCAGCTTCCGCGACTGGCTGCTGGGTCAAGTTGAGAGGGAACCGGCTGTTCTGGCGTGGTAGCTATTTGCGCTTCATCGCCTCCGCCAAAGCAGCACCGAAGGCGCCCTGCTGCGCCGGTCGTTCCTGTTGCCGATGCGGTGCCGACGAACGCGGCGCCGGCTTGCCGCCGCCGCTGTCACGCTGGCCACCGCGTGACGCGCCTTCGCCGCCATCCTTGCGCATCGACAGCCCGATGCGCTTGCGCTTGATGTCGACATCGACGACCCGCACCTTGACGACGTCGCCCGCCTTCACCACCTCGTGCGCGTCTTTCACGAAGCGGTCGGCCAGTTGCGAGACATGCACCAGCCCGTCCTGGTGCACGCCGATGTCGACGAAGGCGCCGAAGGCCGCGACATTGGTGACCGTGCCTTCGAGCAGCATGCCGGGCTTCAAATCCTTGATGTCGTCGACGCCTTCGGCAAAGGTCGCCGTCTTGAAGCCGGGGCGTGGATCGCGTCCAGGCTTTTCCAATTCCGCGATGATGTCGTGCACCGTCGGCAGGCCAAAGCGCTCGTCGACGAAGACGCGCGGGTCGAGCGCCTTCAGCGCGGCGCTGTCGCCCATCAGCGAGCGCACGTCGCGGCCGCAGGCGGCAACGATCTTCTTCGCCACGCCATAGGCTTCCGGGTGAACCGAGGAAGCATCGAGCGGTTCGGTGCCGTTTGCAATGCGCAGGAAGCCGGCGCATTGCTCGAACGCGCGTGGTCCGAGGCGGGCCACGTTCAACAGATCGCGGCGCGTCGCGAAGGGACCACCGGCGTCACGATGCGCGACGATCGCTTCGGCAAGCGACGGTCCCAACCCCGAAACGCGCGCCAGCAACGGCGCCGACGCCGTGTTGAGGTCGACGCCGACGGCATTGACCGCATCCTCCACCACCGCTTCCAGCGAGCGGCCGAGCCGGTACTGGTCGACATCGTGCTGGTACTGGCCGACGCCGATCGACTTCGGCTCGATCTTGACCAGCTCGGCGAGCGGATCCTGCAGGCGTCTCGCGATAGACACCGCGCCGCGCAGCGACACGTCGAGGCCGGGGAATTCGGCTGCCGCCGTGGCAGAAGCGGAATAGACCGAGGCGCCCGCCTCGCTGACGATCACCTTGAGCGGTTTCGGTCCGGAAGCGGCGGGCAGGTCCGACAGAATGTCGGCCACCAGCTTCTCGGTCTCGCGGCTGCCGGTGCCGTTGCCGATCGAGATCAGCTCCACCTTGTGCTGGCGGATGAGGGCGGCGAGTTCGGCTTGCGTGCCGCGCACATCGTTCCTCGGCGGAAACGGATAGACCGTCGTCGTCGCCACCAGCTTGCCGGTGCCGTCGACCACCGCCACCTTGACGCCGGTGTGGATGCCCGGATCGAGACCCATGGTTGGCCGCGAGCCGGCGGGAGCGGCGAGCAGCAGGTCCTTCAGATTGCGGGCGAAGACATGGATCGCCTCTTCCTCGGCCCGTTCGCGCAGGTCGCGCATCAAATCGAGCGTCAGATGCAGCGACAGCTTTATCCGCCAGGTCCAGCCGGCCGCCTCCATCAGCCATTTGTCGCCCGGCAGGCTGGCGCCGATCGCATAGGCGTTGGCGATCATGCGCTCGACCGGCTTCACCGGCGAGGCGTCGTCGGCATCGACCTCGATGTCGAGCGACAGCACTTCTTCGTTGCGGCCGCGCAGCATGGCCAAGGCGCGGTGGCTGGGAACGCCCGCCCAACGCTCGACATGGTCAAAATAGTCCGAGAATTTGGCGCCGGCTTCCTGCTTGCCGTCGACGACCTTGGCACGCAGGAAGGCGCGTTCCTTCATATAGCCTCGCAGCTTGCCGACCAGGTCGGCATTCTCGGCGAACTGCTCCGACAGGATGTCGCGCGCCCCTTCGAGCGCCGCCTTGGCGTCCGGCACCTCTTCCGTGACGTAGGCGAGCGCGAGTTCTGCCGGCACCGCCGAACGGTCGGCAAGGATCGCCTCGGCGAGCGGCCCGAGCCCACGTTCCTTGGCGATCTCCGCCTTGGTGCGCCGCTTGGGTTTATAGGGCAGGTAGATGTCCTCCAGCTCAGCTTTGGTCGTCGCCGCCGTGATCTTGGCCTCGAGTTCCTCGCTCAGCTTGCCCTGCTCGCGGATCGAGCCGAGGATCGTCTCGCGGCGCGCATCGAGCTCGCGCAGATAGGTAAGCCGCTCGGAAAGATCGCGCAACTGCGTGTCGTCGAGCCCGCCGGTGACCTCCTTGCGGTAGCGCGCCACGAACGGCACCGTGGCGCCTTCGTCGAGCAGACCGATCGCCGCTGCCGCCTGCTCAGGCCGCGAGCCGATCTCGGCCGCGATGATTGCTGCGATGCGCTTGATATCCGATGCCATGCTGGTCCCTGTCGAAAAAGAGCGGTGACCATAGGCCGGGACACTCCACCCGCCAACCGCGCTGTTCTCAGCCGACCATCAAGGTCCACAGGAAAGCGCGTTGCCGTGACTGCGCTAAACCAGGTCTCTCGACTACTGCGCGGAACGATTACTGCCGAAGGCTGGCGCTGCCCCTCACCTGCCTGCCGGCATCCTCTCCCCGTATAGTGACGGGGAGAGGGTCGCTCCCATCGCCGGCTTCGCCAATCGGCAGCGTTGGAAAATAAGCACAGAGGTAGCGGCCAGCTCACCTTCTCCCCGTCACTATACGGGGAGAAGGTGCCGGCAGGCGGATGAGGGGCAGCGCCGACATCGACAATCGGCCGACATCAGCGATCACGCCCCTCAGACCATGCCGCTCAGCGCCTCGAAAAACGCGACAATATCGAGGTCGAGCTTGTCGTCCACCGGCTCCGGTTGCGACGACATCTTGGCGACCACCACCTCGTCCCGGGGGTTGACGTAGATCCATTGGCCATGGATGCCGATGCCGCAGAAGGCGCCGCTTGCCGTGCCCATCTGGTACCACTTGTTGCGATAGCGGCCTTTGGGGAAAAGGAACGCCATCGTGCCACGCCGCCACGCCTCATAGCTGCCGCCGGCGGCAACCGTATCGCGCACCCAGGCTTCCGGCACGATGCGGCGGCCATTGGCCACCCCGCCCTGCCACATCATCTCGCCGACGCGGGCAAGATCGCGCGGCGTCATCGACATGCCGCCGGCAGTGCGCGCCGTGCCTTCCATGTCGACCGTCACCGACATTTCGCTAGCAGCACCAAGCGGCAGCCATAGTTTTTCGCCGAGCAGCTCGCTGACGCGCTTGCCGGATGCCCGCTCCACCAGGATGCCGAGCATATCCGAATTTGGCGAGCGGTAGCGGTAGGTCTGGCCATGCGGCTCGGCCAGACGCTGTAGCGTCAACAGGAAGGTCGTGAGACTTTCAGCTCCACCGCCGGGATTCCACAGCGTCGCGCGGCGATAGCGGGCAAAGGCGTTTTCCGGATCGAGATAGGCCTCCTCGAAATCCAGGCTGACCGTCATGTCGAGCACGTTGCGCACGCTGGCATCGCCATAGGCCGACCCCTTGGCCTCGGGGATGTACCGCGTTACCGGCGCTTCAGGATCGAATACCCCCTCGCCTTCCAGAATGCCGGCCAGAATGGCGGTCACCGACTTGCTGATCGAGAAGATGATGTGCCGCGCTCCGAACGCCATCTGCGGTGCCGACCAGTCGCCGACCAGCTTGCCGCCTTTCATGATCGCCAGCCCGTCGGTGTCGGAGCGTTTGAGGAAAGCCTCGACGGTTTCGGGCCCGCCGGCAAGCGAGACCTTTTCTTCGAGCAGCGCACCGAGAGGCTTCGCCTGCGCCTCTCCGCCGGGCGCCGCGGCAACATGCACCGACGGGACAAGCTCGCCGACGTTCTGGAACGACCATCGGCTGAACGGCCTCAGCCGCCAGTTGTCGAGCCGCACATCCTTGCGGGCAAAGCCGTATTTGGTCTCGAACGCAGTCTTGCCGGTCACGATTGTCTCCGGTGTTTTATCGCAGATTTTCAGGCGAGCGCCGCCGCGATGGCGTGCACCGCCTTCAGCGTCGCCACCGAATAGCCGATGTTGGTGAAATCCGGATAGGTCGAGAGCTTCACCACGACCATTCGGTGCTCCCAGCCGATATGGATCATCTGTCCGAACACGCCCTTGCACATCAGCGCGCGCGAGCGCGGATCCTCAATCCAGAACTGGTTGCGATAGCTGCCGTCCGGCAGGCTGGGGCTGAAATCCGGTCCGTGCCTGCCGGTGCGCGTCGCCTCGATCCAGTCGGCCGGGATCACCCCGCCGCCATTGCCGAGGATCAGCTGGCCGAAGCGGCCGTAGTCGCGCAGCGTGGCGTTGAAGCCGCCCTCGGCCAGCGCATAGCCGGCGCTGTCTACGGTGAAGCAGGCGCTCTCGTCGGCGCCGAGCTTCTGCCAGAGCTCTTCCGAGACCAGCTGCGCCAGGCGCTTGCCGGTCACGCGCTCCATAATGAAGGCCAGCACGTCGGTCTCGATCGAGCGGTATTCGAAAGCCTCGCCATGCGGCCTGACCTTGTCCTTCAGCCGCAGGATCAGTTCGAACATATGCGAAGGCCACTGGAAGTCGGGATCGCTGCCCGGCGGCACCGGTTTCCAGCCGCTGGCGACATCGACCTGGCCGATTTCGGAATAGCGATCGGTATACTCCTCGGAAAAGCGAACGCCCGTCGTCATGTCGAGCACTTGCTGCACGGTGGCGCCGGCCCAAGCGGTCGCGCCGAGCTCCGGAAGATAATCGGTCACCAGTTTGGCCGGGTCGATCAGGCCGCGTCCGACCAGGATGCCGAACACCGATCCGGTGACCGACTTCGCCATCGACTGCGACAGATGCAGCGTGCGCTCGTCCATGCCGTTGAAGTAACGCTCATAGGCTATCCTGCCGTCCTTGAGCACCAGGAAGCTGTCCGTGTAGGTCTCGTCGAGCAGGCCGGCGAGCGTCGTCGCGGCGCCTGCGCTGTCCATCACCGGCAGATCGTCGAGATCGACCTCGGCACGGTCGAGGCGATGGCGGTGGCCGTGGCCGCGCCAGACCTCGACGGTCGGCAGGACCTCGCGGATGTTCTGAAAGGCCCAGCGATTCCAGGGGCCTCTGTCCCAATCGAGCTTCGGAGGGATCAGCTTCGGCGGCGAGCCCTGCATGATCGGCGGCCGCGGATCGGAGTTGCGATAAGAGGTCATGATGAACTTCCCGACGAGATGGACACGACCCGGCGGCATGCGCCGCCGGGTCCGTCGGGACGCATTCACTTCTGCAGTTCGGTCCAGATCTTGGTGTAGAGTTCCTGCGTTTCCGGAGGGCACATCTTCTGGAATTCGCCATTCGCCTTCACGTCGGCCGGAATGATCACTTCCGGCGCATCCTTCATATCGGCCGGCATGTATTTGTCGGAACCGGCGATGCCGTTGGCATAGCGATGGAAGGCCGAGAGCCCGGCCGCATTTTCCGGATCCATGATGAAGTTCTGGAACAGCTTGGCGTTTTCGACATTCTTGGCTTCCTTCAAAACGACCACATTGTCGCTCCACAGGCCGAAGCCTTCCTTCGGATAGAAGTAGTGGATGGCCGGGTGGGCCAGGCGCTGGCGCAGCGCCGAGCCGTTCCAGTCGCTGGTCGCCTTGAAATCGCCGGCGCCCATCTTCTCGATGGTATTGTATTCCATGGCGATCCAGTTCGGCTTGGCCGCCACCAGGAGGTCACGCACCTTCTTCAGCACCGCCTTGTCGTCGGTGCATTGCTGGCCGCCGACATATTTGATCGCCGCGAAGATGACGTCATTCATTTCGGGAACGACGTTGACCTTGCCCTTCAGCTCGTCGGGCGTGTTGAACACGATCCCCCAGCTATCGGACGGGCCCTTGTAGACATCGGTGTTGACGACGACGCCGACCGTGCCCCAGGCCCACGGCACCGAATATTTGCGGCCGGGGTCGAATTCGGGATTGGCCCATTCCGGCGCGACGTTCTTGAAGTTTTCCATCTTGCCGGGATCGGTCTCGAGCAGCAGGCCCTCCTTGATCCAGATCGGAACAAAGGTCTGCGACGGCACCGCTATATCGAACCCGGTGCCCCCCTGGCGGACTTTGGCCAGCGCCGTGTCGTTGGAATCGTAGTCGGTGATGGTCACCTTGACGTTGTATTTCTGCTCGAACTTCTTGATCACGTCCGGGCTGGTGTAGTTGCCCCAATTGTAGATGTTCAGAACGCCGTCAGCGCGAGCGAGGCTTGTTGAGGCGAGCAACGTCAGCCCGATTGCGGTCGCTGTTGTCTTCCAGTTCATGCTTTGTCTCCCATTATCGGTTCAGTCTTGTTTCCTGCTGACGAAGAAAAACAACGTGACGATCGCGACCGAAAGCAGCAGGAAAGCGGTCGATATCGCGTTGATCTCGGGCGTTATGCCTCGGCGTATCTGGCCGAGCATGTAGGTGGGCAGGGTGTCCTGGCCGCCGGACTTGACGAACTCGGTGATGACGACGTCGTCGAGCGAGATGACGAAGGCCAGCATCAGCCCTGCCAGGATTCCGGGCCACAGCAGCGGCAGCGTTATGCGCCGAAAGACCTGCCAGGGCGTCGCATAAAGATCGGCCGCAGCGCGCTCCAGCGTCAGGTCCATATTTTCGAGTCGCGCCCGGATGGGCAGATAGGCGAAGGGAATGCAGAACGCCGTATGCGCAGCGATGAGATAACCGAGGCCGGAGTAGCCGGTGGATATCTTGATACGCGAGAAGAAGATCAGCAGCGCCACACCGGTAACGATCTCCGGCACCATTAGCGGCTGGTTGATCGCCGCATATTTGAAGGTCAGTCCACGATACGGCGCCGTCCGTGTGGTCGCCAGCGCGGCCATCGTGGCAGCGATGGTTGCAAGCACGGCGGCTACAGAGCCGATCTGGAAGGATAGCAGGGTCGCATCGATGACCTGCGTATTCTGCCACGCCGACTGGAACCATTTCAGCGAGAAGCCGCCCCACTCGGAGGTCGATGTCGCAGCGTTGAACGCGTAGACGACCAGCACGACGATCGGCATGTAGAGAACGACGAAACAGGTCGTGGCGACGGCCGTGAAGCCGGGCTGGTGCTTGATGGAGAAATTAGCCATGGCGCACCTCCGTCCGCCCGGCGTTTCGCACATAGGCCAGCAGCGCCACCATGACGATGATCATGACGGTGATCGATAGCGCCGAACCGAGCGGCCAGTTACGGCCCTGCCCGAACTGCAGCTCGATCAGATTCGAAAGCATCATGTTCTTGCCGCCGCCGAGCACGCTCGGCGTCACATAGGCGCCGATCGCCGGAATGAAGACCAGGATCGAGCCGGCAATGACACCAGGCCTGACCAGCGGGAAGATGATGCGCCTCAACACCTGGAAACGATTGGCATAAAGGTCGTAGCCCGCCTCGACCAGCCGGAAGTCGAGCTTCTCCATGCTGGCATAGATCGGCAACACCATCAGCGGCAGGTAGACATAGGCCATGCCGATAAGGATCGCGGTATCGGTGAACAGGATCTGGATCGGGGCCGAGATGACTCCCAGCTTGATGAGGACAGTGTTGATAATGCCCTCGTTGCGGATGATCTGCAGCACCGCGAACGTGCGAATGAGCAGGTTGGTCCAGAACGGAATGGTGATGAGGAACAGCCAGATGTCGCGCGTTTTCTCGCTGCGTGTGGCCATGAAATAAGCGGTGGGGAATCCGAGCGCCAAAGTAGCGATCGTTGTCACCACCGCCAACTTGATGGAGCGCCAGAAGATGGTGACATGGGCGGCAGCGAGCGAAAGTGTGTCGTCGAAGATGTCGCGCTCCATGACCACCGACACCCAGGCTTCCGGCGAGAATTGCCATTTCACGTCCCCGTAGGGGCCGGGCGTCAGCACCGAATAGACCAGCACGATCAGCAATGGCCCTGTGGCCGCGAGGAAGATGATGATCAGCGCCGGCGCCGAAAGCAGCCAGCGTGTGCGGATGTCACGCCGTTCCGCCTCTTTGGCGACTTGTTCCGCGGTTGCCATCAGTCCCTCAGCACTTGCGCGGCATCGTTGCCGATCACGATGCCGACCTTGTCGCCGCGTTCGAATCCACAGCCCGCGCTGCGCGTGTTCTGCTGGCGCACGGTAAACGCTTCGCCACTGTCCAGTTGGACATGGATATGCGTGTCGGTGCCGAAATAGACGATATTCTCGACCGTCCCTGACAGGTCGCCCTTACCGCTGGTCAGTTTCGCGTGCTCCGGCCGGACCACGACCGTGGCATTGCCCTTCGGCGCGAAACCCTCAGCCACGGTCGCGTCGATCGTCGCGCCGGATTTCAGCGTCGCGCGAGCCTTGCCATTGCCCGTGTTGTCTATGGCCGCAGTGAGGAAGTTGGTCTCGCCGATGAAGTCGGCGACGAAGCGCTCCGCCGGCTTGTCGTAGATATCCCAGGGCGTGCCGACCTGCAGGATCTTGCCGGCCGACATCACCGCGATACGGTCGGACATGGTCAGCGCTTCTTCCTGGTCGTGCGTGACGAAGATGAAGGTGATGCCGGTCTCGTGCTGCAGGCGCTTCAGCTCGATCTGCATTTCCTTGCGCAGCTTGTAGTCGAGCGCCGACAGCGGCTCGTCGAGCAAAAGCACCTTCGGCTGCGGCGCCAGCGCCCGGGCGAGCGCCACGCGCTGCTGCTGGCCGCCGGAAATCTGGCTGGTGCGGCGCGCCTTCAGCGCCTCCATCTTGACCAGCTTCAGCATCTTCGCGACGCGCGCCTCGATCTCGGCCTTCGGCTTGCCCAGCATCTCCAGGCCGAAGCCGATATTCTGCGCCACCGTCATGTGCGGGAACAGCGCATAGCTCTGGAAGACCGTGTTGACCGGGCGCTTGAAGGGCGGCAACGGTGCGATGTCGTGGCCGTGCAGCAGGATTTCGCCGGCGCTTGGAAAATCGAAGCCGGCAATCAATCTCAGCAGCGTCGTCTTTCCACATCCGGACGGGCCGAGCAGCGTGAAAAATTCGTTCTCGCGGATCGACACCGAAACCGTGTCGAGAGCCGCTACCTGGTTTTCACCGGTTCCAAATACCTTGCGTACACCGCGAACTTCGATCGCGTTCTTATCCGGTTGTTCCGGCACGATTACCCCATTGAGAGAGCCTGCTCTTGGCGGCAGGTTTGTTCCTGTTTGATTGTCACCATAAGCCAACCGGCTTGGCAACTGCGGAGCTGCTACTCGACTTTTTGACGCAATTCCCATGCCACAACCTCGGGTTTGGCCATGCTTAGGCTTGGTAAGTGACCTTTCCGCCGCAGATCGTGGTCACTGGCCGCACCGTGTGCAGCGCCTCCGGCGCCGTCGCCTCGATGTCAGCCGACAAAACCACGATATCGGCGAGATATCCGGTCTTCAGCCTACCCTTGCGATGTTCCATGAACTCGGCATAGGCGCCCTCGACGGTGTAGGCGGCAATCGACTCATACAGCGAGAAGCTCTGGTCAGGATCGGTCTCCGCCCAGGGCTTGCGCAGCACTGCCGCCTGAATGCCCAGGATCGGATCGATCGGCGATACCGGCCAGTCCGAGGCGAAGACGATGCGCGCGCCGGCGTTCTTCAGCGTCCGCCAGGCATAGCTCAGCGGCCAGCGTGGGGCGCCAATGCGCGACACCGTCGGCTCCAAAGGAAAGCCCATGGCGCCCGGCGGATGCGGCGGCTGCATCGAGGCGATGACGCCGAGCTTCTGGAAGCGCGGCACGTCGGCAGCGGTGATCACCTCGATGTGCTCGACCCGATGCCGGCTGTCGCGCCTGCCGTTGGCCTTCTCGGCCGCCTCATAACCATCGAGCACCGCGCGCACGGCGCCGTCGCCGATCGAATGCACCGCGATTTGCAGGCCGCGCTTGTCGATGGCGACCGCAAGGTCGATGAATTGCTGCGGCGTGAAAAGCGGCTCCCCTACCCAGTCCGGACGGTCGGCATAGGGCTCGATCATGACAGCCGTCCAGGAATCGAGCACCCCGTCATAGAACACCTTGACGATGCCCGACGACAGCCATTCGCCATCGTAGCGCTCGGCCATGACTGACGCCTTGTCGAGCATGTCGAGCGTCATGAAATTCTTGTAGTGGAACGGGACCTGCACGCGGCAAGCCAAGCCCTCCTCGGCCTTGATCTCGGCCAGCAGTTCGAGCTGGTAGAGGTTGCCATCCATGTTCTGGATGGAGGTGATGCCGTGGCGCGCGCACCAGGCAAGTCCGCGTCGCATGATATCGCGATCGGCGGCACGTTCTTCCACTGACGGCGTCGGGTCCGGCTCACCGCCGGTCGCCAGCCCCAGCCGCACACGGCTTTCGCCGGCAAGATCGAGCACCGGGCCGAACGCTTCGCCCTCGCGCAATTCGCCGGTGGCCAGACCGTCATCCCCCATGACGATTTCGTTGCCCGGGCCGAGCCGCCGCCCCTGCAAAATCCCCGCCATCTCCAAAGCCATGGTGTTGGCCCACATCGTATGGTGGTCGGGAGCGGCCATGGCAAAAGGCCGGTCCGGCAGAATCGCATCGAGATGGTGACGCGTCACCCGCTCTCTGCCGAGCACGGTGTAGTCGACACCCTGCCCGACCAGCATCTTGGCATCGGGACGCGTCTGCGCGTGGTCGCGGATCGCACTTTGCAGCGCTTCGAAGCCGTGGACGCCGGCGAGTTGCAAATGGGCAAGCTCGGCCGCACCTGAAAACAGATGCATGTGGGCTTCGATGAAACCAGGCAGGACGGAGCCGTCCTTGGCGTCGATGACCTTTGTTGCCGGTCCCTTGAGCTGTTCGACAGCGGCCCGGCTACCGATGGCGACGATGGTGCCGTCCTTGACGGCAACGGCCTCGGCGACGGGATTGTCCTCGTCCATGGTCAGCACATGGCCGTTGACGACCATGAGATCCGCACCACCACCCGCAACCGACATCGCGACTCCACATTTTGCTGCCGACAGCGCCAAGTCCAGCGACCTGCCGCTCCATCGGGGCGGCGCCATGGGACAAAAGCTGATGCCGGTGCGCCGTCCCCGAAATTCCCCTTGTTATCGTTGAAGACAGCGTGGATAAAGAATGCGACTGTTTATTCGCGTTTGTCAACAGCCGGAATTTCGAATGTATAGTGGACAGCACCCCACGTCTGTGTTGAGGCCTGGCGGGGAACGAGGGGACCGAAAAGTGAAGCGCAGTCTCGACCGCAAGACCAGGATAGCGCTCGAACCGCGCAAGCAGCCGCGGCAAAAACGGTCGAGCAAGGTGGTCGACAGGATTCTCGACGCGGCGCTGATCCTGACGCGGGAACAGGGAACCAGGACACCGACGACGCTTGCCATCGCGCAGCGCGCGGGGCTGTCGGTCGGTTCGGTCTATCAGTACTTTCCCAACAAGGAAGCCATTCTTCTGGATCTGGCCCGGCGCTGGCTGTCGTCTTTTCCTGAGGTCATCCGGAAGCGCATCAACGTCCCCCGGCCAACTAATCGTGACGAGTTTCGGCGCGAAGTGCGCAAGCTCTTCATCGACACGTCGAGGCTGTATCTGGACAATGTCACGCTGATGCCGGTGATCGAGGCCATATCCGGCAACGCCGACCTCAGGCCGATCCAGGACGAATATGACAAAGAGATCATCGCGCTCTACGCAGCCTGGTTGCAGCATGTGAACCCGGCCCTTGAAGAAAAGACCGCCAAACGGTTGGGCCTTGTGATGATGGAGGTCGGGCACGCCTGCAGGCTTGTCGGACTGAAGAGAGACCGCAAGACATTCGACCTCATCGAGGACGATGTGGAAGCCATGTGGCTGGCTCTCGTGAACCCCTATCTCAACCTCGACTGATTTCGCATTTCCAACTGATTTTTCGCACTTCCAGGGGAATTCTATGAAGACTGTCTTTTCGCCTCTCCACGCCGGTCATTCGGGACAGATGGAACTGGTCACCTCGGCCATCGTGCCGGGTTTCGAGAAGCCGTCGCGGGCCGAATTCATCAAGGCGCGGGTGGAAAGCGAGAAGCTTGGGCCGATCATCGGGCCGGTCGAGCACGACCTCGCCGCAGCCAAGCGGGTCCATGACGCGCGATACATCGATTTCCTGCCGACGGTCTGGCCGGAATGGATCGCCGCCGGTTTCACGGGCTCGGCCATGGGCTTCACCTGGCCGACGCGCGGCTTGCGCGGCGATGTGCCGCCGAAGCGCATCGACGCCCTGCTCGGCTACTATTCCTTCGATGCCGGCGCCACCTTCGTCGAAGGCACCTGGGCGGCGATCAAGTCGTCCTACGACGTCGCGCTGACGGCGGCGGCACTGGTGAAGGGCGGCGAGCGGACGGTCTTCGCGCTCTGCCGTCCGCCCGGCCACCACGCCGGCGCCGCCTTTATGGGCGGCTACTGCTTCATCAACAACGCCGCCGTCATCGCGCAATGGTTCCGCGACCAGGGCGCAAGCCGTGTCTCCATCCTCGATGTCGACTACCATCACGGCAACGGCACGCAGGAGATCTTCTATCGGCGCGGCGACGTCCAGGTGCTCAACCTGCATGGCGACCCGATGGTCGAATACCCCTTCTTCCTCGGCCATGCCGACGAGCGCGGCGAGGGCGAGGGCGAAGGTTTCAACGTCAACTATCCGATGCCCTTCGGCACCGACTGGGACGGCTGGAGCGCCTCACTGGAAGACGCCTGCGCCAGGCTTGCCGCCTATGCCCCGGACGTCGTCGTGGTGTCGCTCGGCGTCGACACCTTCGAGAAGGACCCGATCAGCCAGTTCAAGCTGAAGAGCGTCGATTACCCCAAGATCGGCCGCCGCATCGCCAAGCTCGGCCTGCCGACGCTGTTCGTCATGGAAGGCGGCTACGCGGTGGAAGAGATCGGCATCAATGCCGTCGGCGTGCTGACCGGCTTCGAGGATCGCTGAGCCGCATCCAGCCGAACGGACATACGCCCCCGGGAGGCAACCGGGGGCGTTTTTTCGCGACCTTGCCGGGAAATCATCGGCTCAATTCAACTCGCAAAGTAACCCGAAGAGCGGCCACTGAGTCGCGACACGAGTCCACCAGATTCGATTTTGTCAAATCGCGTTTGATGTCGGATTCATCTGCGGGTAGATTAGACCCGAATCAGCCGGTCCACGGGGGGCGCGGCGATCACCCAAAGTCTCAAGTTCCGGCATCCGGCCGGTACCTGACGCGGATGGCTGCGCGTTCCCTGAAAGGATTCGGCTCGATTGGGTGCTGTGCGCGCCATCGAGTGTGTCTTCGTGAACGTGACGCGTTTCGGGTCCGGCCGTTGGCTTTTGCCAGCACCGGGCACAGGGATCGATTCCGGCCAGAATATCAAGATGAGCAATCCCGCCGCGCTTCTTCAATCCGACGCATCAGGCTCGCGCCTGGCGTCCCGCGGCGATCTCACCAGCTTCTTCATGCAGCTTGCCGCCGACATCGGCGCCGACAGCTACATGCTGGTCGCCATCGTGCACGACCAGGACCGCAACGACGCGCGCATCGTGTCGTCGAACTGGATCTTCGACGCCATCGAGCTGATCGGCAAGAGGCTGATCGCCAATCTTGCGCTGGGACCGCTGACGACGCCACCGGGCGTGCGCCCCAGGCCCTTGGTCGCCGCCCACGCGCCCGATGCCGGCGCGCTGCTGACCGGCGAGGAAGCCAAGCTGCTCGATGTGCTCGGTCATGCCGAAATCTATTCGCTGAGGTTGAATGTCGGCCGCCAGCGCCTGTTCGTGCTGTTTTCCGCCGCCGAGCCCGGCAAGATCGACTTGACCGCCCTGATGAAGGCGCAGCTCAAATGCTGCTATGCGCTGTCCGGCATCCCGCAATTGATCGCTGCGGCATCGATGCAGGATCCGCTCTCGGATCGTGAGCGCGAATGCCTGTTCTGGGTATCGGAAGGCAAGACCACCGACGAGGTGGCCCTGATCCTTGGCGTCTCGTCGAACACCGTCAACAGCTACATCACGCATGCCATCCAGAAGTTCGCGGCCAGCAACCGCGCGATGGCGATTGCGACGGCGATCAGGAGCGGCATCATTTGAAGCACGCGCAAATCAAGGAGGCCGCGGCCGCCCTTTTCAACGAACAGCGCAATCCGTTCGGCGCCTTCTCGCTCGGCTCGGAGACGCATCACGCGGTGACCATCCCGGACGCGGTGCGGCGCTGCCGCTGGATTGCCGTCGACATCAACGCTTCCGGCTTCGGGCTGTTCTTCGTCAGTCCGTCGCTGGAGCGCGCGCGCCTGGTCGCCTGCTTCGATTCCGACTATCCGTCGACCTCCGTCGCCACCAAATTCATCTCGGGCGCCAGCGGCGAGGAGATGGTGCGCCACAGTCGCATCTCAACGACGCCGCGCTGGTGGACCGATGACGACATCGCAGGCTCGCGGCAGACGCTGGAGAGCCTGACGTGGTGCGAGCCGGCCGCGCCGCTCGCGCCCGGCACCAACGGCATCGCCTTTCCGGTGCATGCAGATCGCGGCCAATGCGGTCTGGTGGTCTTCCTGGGATCGGACATCACGTTCTCGGACGACACGCTTTGTGAAATCCACGCGCGCTGCTTTGCGCTGTTCGCGGCGGTCGCGCGCATCCGCCCAGGCGAAACCGGCAGGACCCGCGCGATCTCCAAGCGCGAGCTCGAATGCCTGAAGCTGACCGCCAACGGCAACACCAGCGAAGAGATCGCGAAGCTCCTGAAACTGTCGGTGCACACGGCCAACCAGTATCTCACCCAATCGACGCAGAAGCTCAATGCGGTCAACCGCAACCAGGCGGTCGCCAAGGCGCTGCGTCTCGGTCTGATCGAGTAGCCCGCCGGGGCCAGGCGTCCGCGCCCTTCGATCTATTCCCAAAGATGAGCGAGCGGTTCGGTCCTGCGGATGCGCGCCTGGTCGATCGCGTCCTCGAGCAGGGCGGTGTTGTGCTCCGGCGTCTCGCCCGGCTTCTCGAAGGACACGTAGTTGACGACCACGGACGCCCCGTGCTCGGTCAGCGTCAGCTGGAAATAGACGGTGACGCCGCGCGGCCGGAGCTCTAGATCCAGCACGATGCGCGGGCTGCCGCTCCAGTCGACATGCGCTTCGCCGCCATGGCCAAGCCGCAGCGTGCCCGCCTGGAAGTAGAGTTCCGCAGCCGAGTCCACGAGGTCCGACAGGCAGGCGAAATGCTCCAGCCGGATAAAGGCGATGTAGTCGGCGACCTCGATCAGACGCAGCTCGCCGACCACGTCCTGGATGGCGCTGGCGACGATCTGCTCGCGTGAATTGGCGTGTGGTTGCCGGTTCATGGATTACAGGCAGCGTCCGTTCATTGGGTTGCTTTTCGCTCGGCCTTCTTCGAGTAGACGATCCGCACCAGCTCGGCGACGGCCTGGTAGAATTGCGATGGGATCACGCTATCAACCGAAACTTGCTTGTACATGGAGCGGGCAAGCGCAACGTCTTCGAAGATCGGGATGTTGTGCTCCCTGGCGATCTCGCGGATCTTCAGCGCCACCAGATCCTGACCCTTGGCGAGCACGACCGGGGCGGAATCCTCCTCGCGTACATATTTCAGCGCGATGGAATAGTGCGTCGGATTGGCGATGACGAGCGTCGCGCGCGGCACCGCCGTCATCATGCGCCGCCGTGCCCGGTCGCGCGCCAGCGAGCGCAGGCGCGACTTCACGATCGGATCGCCCTCCGACTGCTTCAGCTCGTCCTTCACTTCCTGCTTGGTCATACGCAGATCGCGCCGCCAATGGAAGCGCGACCAGACGATGTCGGCGACCGCGATCAGTCCCATGACGAAGACGATCGCCACCAGTATGTCGACGAAGATGCTGCGGATGACCATGCCGAACGACACCGGGTTGGTGATCATGCCGGCGAGCAGCCTGCGGTGATCCTCCGACAGCGTGAAGGTGAGCACTGCGATGGCGAAGGCGAGCTTGGCGAGCGACTTGGCGAATTCGACGAAGCCCTGCGCGCCGAACAGGCGGCTCCAGCCCTTGGCGATCGAAATGCGCGACAGTTGCGGCCTGATCCGCTCGCCGACGAATTGCGGTATGTTCTGGAACACCGAAGCGCCGACGCCGGCGACCACCAGGAGCACCAGCAGGCTGACGACGGCACGGCCGATCTCGACCAGGACCTGCCGGTAGAGCGTGATGACATCGGTCTCGGTGTCCATCGGCCACGCCTCCGGCTTTTCCAGGAACATCGCGAGGAACATGCCGAGGTTTACGATGGCGTCCTTGGCGTAGAAGACGGTGAACACCAGTATGGCAAGGAAGGAAGCAAAAATCGCCGTCTCGCGCGAGTGGGGCAGCTTGCCTTGCTCGATCGTGTCGCGGATCTTCTTTTCTGTGGCTTCCTCGGTTTTGGAATCCTTGTCGACCGCTTCAGCCATGGTGCCCTGACCGGATTGCTATCGTCAGGCGGCTTCGGCGGCGGTCTGCGTGGCGGGAAGCTCGAACGCTCCCTGCCGCGACAGCCGGATCGTCGCCACTGCGATCGTCTTGCGTGCGCCCATGATGTCGGTGAGCGCGATGCCTTCCGATCCCTGTCCGAGCTCGGATTCGATCATGCGGCGCGAGCGCGCGCCGATTGCCGACAGCACGGATTCGGTAAGCTCCGCCGACGCGCCGCGCAGCGCGAGCGTGACCAGCTCGGTCGACAGCCCGTCGAACAGAAGCACGCGCGCCTTCTGGGTGAGCAGCGGCAGATCGTCGAAGGCGAACAGCCGCGACTTGACGCCGGCAAGGTCCGGCGTGCCGGCCTCCTCCAGATCCTGCATGAGTTCGTCGAGCTCGGGCTTGGCCATTTCGTTGAGCACGCTGGCGACGCGCTCCTGGCCGACCGACGTGTCCCTGCTCGCCTTTTGCGAAAGCACGCTGACGCGCAGCTGGTTCTCGACGATCCTTGTTGCCGCGTCGGGAATGTTGGCCATCGTCACCATGCGCTTGATGATCTGGCTGCGTATCGGCTTTTCCATCGTCAGCAACACATTGGCCGCGGTCTGCGGCGCAAGCTTCGACAGCACCATGGCGGACGTCTGCGGATGCTCGCCGGTGAGGAAGGTGCCGAGGCGCGCGGGCTCGAGCTTTTCGAGATCCGGCCAGATCGGCGGCGGCCCTTCCGGCGTCGGCTCGAATTTCTTGTCGCCCATGATGGCGCTCATTTCCTCGGGGGAGAGCGACTCGTTGAGGATCGTATCCATCCTGTCAGCGGAGTCGAGCAGGCCGGCGCCCTCGGTGAACTCGGCCTCGAACTCGGCGACGATGCGCTCCAGGTCGCTCTGCGGAATGGTGCGCAGCAGCCGGGCGCCCTCGATCAGCGCCTTCAGCTCCTCCTGCTTGAAGAATTTGAGCAGCCGGCTGGCCGAAGGCTTGCCCATCGCCACCAGTATGGCGGCGGCCTTTTGCGGGCGCGTCAGCGTCAACGACGTCATTGTGCCTGGCTCCGTTGCCGGTGAATGCTCTCGCTGTCCATCCTCAAGCGCTCTGCGTCGCGGCTATGATCTCGGTAAGTCTGATGCCGAAGCGCGACGGGTCGTTTTCCAGCACGGTAATCTCGCCGCGCGCGATTCTGCGGCCATTGACCACCACGTCGACCGGCTCGCCGATGCGACGGTTGAGCGCCACTGTCGAGCCTTTCTGCAGCGCCATCAGCTCCGACACCGGCATTTCGGTGCTGCCGAGAATGATCTGTACATCGACCGGGATCGTCATGATGATCGAGGAATTGGCGCCGGCCTGGAGAGCGGCGTCCGGACGCTTCTCCTCTTCCCGGAGCACGCCGCGCAATTCCTCGATGGCACGGTCGAGCTGCTCGTCCGGCTGGTCGGCTTCTGGTTCGGCTTCCACCTTGGTCTTTGCCATGCCTCGTCTCCAATAATCCCAAGCCCGGCCTCAGCCCGGCATGAGCCCGTCGATGAAATCCTGCCCGGCATCGTGGGGATGCCGGATGCGGACCGTGTAGTTCTGCCCGAGCTTGCCGAACTCGCAGACAAACAGCGTCTTGTCGCGCGCGCTGAGCTTGGCCTGGATCTGCGCGTTCTCCTCGAACTCGATCACCTGGCCGGGCTGGAAGGCGGCGAGTTCGCCGAGCGTCAGCCGGGCGAGCGGCATGGTGGCTTCGAGCCGCACGGCCGAACGCATAACCTCTTCCGAGAAGCGCGCCCGCCAGTCGAACTCCGTCGTTCCGTCCTCGTCGGTATTGGCGGTGGCGCCGCGCGCCGCCAGAAGGAGGCGCTGCGGGATCATGACCGTCACCGTGCCGGTGTCGGTCGGCGTCGAGATGCCGTAGACGATGCGAACCGCCGCGCCATCGCGCAGCACACGCCGTCTTGCCTCGTTGCCGGACATCGCCCGGGGGACCGGCAGGCGCAAGTTTAGAGAGCGCCTGTCCGATCCGTTCAGCGCCACCGCGACCTCCTGGAAGACGCTGGTCGCGACGTCGGTCTCGATCTGCGACAGGTCGCGCTCGATCGGCGCCACCGGCTGGTCCGGGTCGCCGCCGAACAGGGCGCTGACCATGACGGCGATTGCCGGCGCGTCCATGACCAGCGTCATGGCGTCGGCCGAGGTCGGCGAGGAGACGATGGTCATGGCGAAGGTTTCGCCGGCGCGTATGCGCGCATCGGGCACCCGACCCACTTCCACCGCTTGCAGGTCGACCGTGACCGGCGCACCAAGGTCGCCGGAAAGGGCTTTCTGCAGCAGCGGCAGCGAGCGTTCGGCCATGCCGCGACCGACGCCGATCACCTGCGCGGCCTCGCCGCTGTCGCCGACGAGACGCTCGATGATCAAGGCCCGGGTTTGCGACGGACTGCCCGGACTGGTCATGACGGCAGGCGGCCCTGGCTGAAATTCTGCATGCTCAGGCCGCCTTCTTCTCGGCGCTGCCCGTGTTCATCGTACTCTGCTCGACGGCATCGATCGTCGGGCGCTCATAGGACGAAATGGTCTTGCGGCCGAACTCGATGGCGACCTGCGGCAAGGCGCCGTTCATATAGGCGAGCAGCGTCTGCTTGACGATGATGTAGAGGCGATTCTTCTTCTCGCGCACCGTCTTGATCTTGGTGGCGACCGGACCGACCACGGCATAGGAGAGGAAGATGCCGAGGAAGGTTCCGACGAGCGCCGCGCCGATCAGGCCGCCGAGGATTTCCGGCGACTGATCGAGCGCGCCCATCGCCTTCACCACGCCGAGCACTGCGGCGACGATGCCGAGCGCCGGCAGGCCGTCGCCGACCGCGACCATCGCGTGATAGGCCTTCAGCTTGTCGGTGCGGATCGTCTGGATCTCCTCGTCCATCAGCGCCTCGATCTCGTGCGAGCGTGCGTTGCCGATGATGATGATGCGGCAATAGTCGCAGATGAAATGCGTCAGCTCGTGGTTCTTGAGCACGGTCGGGAAAGCCTGGAAGATGGCGGACTCTTCCGGATTGTCGATATGCGCCTCGACCTCGCTGCGCGACTTCGAGCGCAGCTCGCGCATCAGGCTGTGCAGGACGCCCAGCGTCTCGAGATAATCGCGTTCCTTCGGCACGGCCTGCTTGAAGGCTTCGAGAATGCCCTTGCCCGTATCCTTGACCGTCTTCATCGGATTGGCGACGAGGAAGGTGCCGAGCGCCGCGCCGCAGATGACGACGGCTTCCCATGGCTGCAGCAGCACGTGCAGATGGCCGCCCATGGCCATGAAGCCGCCGAGAACGCAGCCGAGCGTCACTACAAGTCCGATCAGAATACCCACGACAGGTCCTTCCGCATGTCACCTCGTGGATCAGGGATAGTCCTCGTGCCTTGTGTGAGGCTTGAATCGAAGCCCATGGACGCGATTCAGTTTCGCGCAAGGAAGTCAGCTTATCGTGCCGGGATAGCTTCGGCCGGAGGCGTGTCCTTTGCTCAATACCTACACCAGCTACCAGTTGATCGTGAAAGACATCAACAAGTCGATCGACCGTATCGAGCAACAGCCGACGGTCGATCGCGATACCAAATATTATCTGGCCAATATCACCAAGGTGAAATCGATCGACGATTTCGTCAACAATGACCGCCTGTTCAAATATGCCATGAAGGCCTACGGGCTGGAGGACATGGACTATGCCAAGGCCTTCATGGTCAAGGCGCTGAAGGAAGGCGTTTCCGATCCCAACAGTTTCGCCAACAAGCTCACCGACAAGCGCTACGCCGAGTTCGTCGCCGCCTTCAACTTCGCCGCCAATGGCGCCGATGCGACCGTTTACAACAAGGCGCAGCAGCTGGTGACGAAGAACTACGCCATCCAGGCGCAGATCGCCGGTCTCGATCCGAATTCGGACTACGTGAAGGGCGAGACGACCTATTATCTCTCCAACATCACCAAGGTGAAGTCCGTCGACGATCTGATGGGCAACAGCCGGCTCTACACCTACGCGCTGGCGGCCTTCGGCCTCGATTCGGCGACCGAAGACAAGGATCTCATCAAGCAAGTCCTGCAAGGCGGCGTGCGCGACCCCGACAGCGTCGCCAACAAGCAGACTAACCCGGCCTATGCGGCGCTGGCCTCGGCCTTCAACTTCGAGCAGTACGGCGAGAACGCCACCACCTACGTTCCGGCCCAGCAGCCGACCGTCGACAAATACATGCGCCAGACGCTGGAGGAAGACGCCGGCAAGACCAACGAGGGCGTCCGGCTGGCGCTTTACTTCGAGCGCAAGGCCCCGGACATCACCAGCTGGTACGACGTGCTCGCCGACACCGCTTTAGCCAGCGTGGTGCGCACCGCGCTCGGCCTGCCCGATTCCTTTGCCACGGCCGACATCGACAAGCAGGCGCAGCTGTTCGAGCAGAAGCTCGACATCTCGGATTTCACCGATCCCGAGAAGCTCGGCAAGTTCCTGACCCGCTTCACCAGCATGTATGAGATCAACAACCCGACCTCGACGGCCGTGACATCGGTCAGCGTGCTCTTCGCGCAGCCGCTCACGGTGGGCATCTCCACCGACCTGATGATGGCCATGCAGAAGCTAAAGTTCTGAGAACACCATGCAGGACAGTCTTTACGTTGCCCTCTCCTCGCAGATCGCGCTCGAGCGCCGTCTCGACACCATCGCCGACAATGTCGCCAATGCCTCGACCATCGGCTTTCGCGCCACCGGCGTGAAGTTCGAGGACGTCGTCTCCGGCACCGGGCCGAAGTCGGTCTCCTTCGCCTCTTCGGGCAAGACCTATCTTTCCACCGCGCACGGCTCGCTGACCGAAACCGGCAATCCTTTCGACTTCGCTATCCAGGGTGACGCATGGTTCGCCATCGAGACGCCGGCCGGAACGGTGATGACCCGCGACGGCCGCTTCTCCATGAACGAGAACGGCGAGCTGATGTCGATCGAAGGCTATCCCGTGCTGGACGGCGGCGGCGCGCCGATCCAGCTCGATCCGCGCAACGGCCCGCCCAAGGCCGGCGCCGACGGCTCGCTCCGCCAGAACGACCAGCTTGTCGGCGCCATCGGTGTCTATCAGTTCGATCCCGGCGACAATTTTGTCCGTTACGGCAATTCGGGCATCGTGCCGGCGCGTACCCCCGAACCGGTCACGGATCGTTCCGATGTCGGCGTCGCGCAAGGCTTCCTGGAAGAATCCAACGTCAATCCGGTGCTGGAGATGACCCGGCTGATCCAGGTGCAGCGCGCCTTCGAGAACACCGCTGCGCTGATCCGGCAGAGCGCTTCCTCCACCGACGACGCGATCAAGACGCTCGGCTCGAAGTAGCGAGATGGCGACCGGCTCGTCCCTGCTCCGCGCGCCAGAGAGGTTTGCCGAGGCCGGTCAGACCGATCGGCTGGCGGCGCTCGAACGCGTCTGGCGGCGGTTCGACAATCCGCAGACATTGCTCAGCCGCGGCGGCCGCGTCGTCGAGATTTCGCCCACCCATTACAAGGTGCGCGGCCTCTCCGACATCGCAAGGCTCGGCGACATCGTCGAGCAGCGCGGCAAGGCAGGCACGCGCCGCGGCGAGATCGTCAGAATAGGCCGCGACGAGGTCGTCGTGGCGCCGTTCGAGCGCAATGCCGATGCCGGCATCGGCGATGCCGTATTCCGGCGCGGCCCGCTTTCCGTCACGCCGCATCTTTCCTGGCGCGGGCGCGCCGTCGACGCGCTGACCCGCGTCATCGACGGCGGTCCGCCGCTGATCAGGCCCAATGCCGCCGATGGCACCGACACACAGACGCCCGGCGCCATGGCCCGCCAGCGCGTCGGCACGGGCTTCCTCACCGGCGTGCGGGTGATCGATATCTTCACCCCGCTCTGCTTCGGTCAGCGGCTCGGCATCTTCGCCGGCTCCGGCGTCGGCAAGTCGACGCTGCTTGCCATGCTCGCCGGCGCCGAGGCCTTCGATACCGTCGTCGTCGCGCTGATCGGCGAGCGCGGCCGCGAGGTGCGCGAATTCCTCGAGGACACAATCGGCGCCGACAGCATGGCCAAGACCGTTGCCGTCGTCGCCACCAGCGACGAAAGCGCCATGATGCGCCGGCGCGCGCCCGATACCGCCATGTGTGTGGCCGAGCATTTCCGCGACCAGGGCCATCGCGTGCTGCTGGTGCTGGATTCCATCACCCGCTTTGCCCATGCGCTGCGCGAGGTGGCGACCGGAACCGGCGAGCCGCCGGTAGCGCGCGGCTACCCGGCCTCGGTCTTCACCGATTTGCCGAAGCTGCTCGAACGCGCGGGCCCGGGCGCTGAGGGCAAAGGTTCTATCACCGCCATCATCTCGGTTCTCGTCGACGGCGACGACCACAACGATCCAGTGGCCGATTCGGTGCGCGGCATCCTCGACGGCCATGTCGTGCTTGATCGCGCGATCGCCGAGCAGGGGCGCTACCCGCCGGTCAATCCGCTGTCGTCGATCTCGCGTCTCGCCGACAAGGCCTGGAGCGCGGAGCAGCGCCTGCTGGTGACCAGGCTGAAGTCGATGATCGCGCGCTTCGAGGACACACGCGACATCCGCCTGCTCGGCGCCTATCAGGGCGGCGCCGACGCCGAGCTCGACATCGCCGTGCGCCAGGTGCCGCTGATCTACGAAGCGCTCACCCAATCGCCGAGGGATCGCGCTTCGGCCGATCCGTTCGCCGACCTCGCCCGCCATCTCAAGGGGAAGCCAAATGGCGATCAAGGAGACTGAGCTGCAGCAGACCGAGCGCCTGCTGCGCGAGATGATCGCCGAGGCCAAGGCCGCCGAGGAGGCCGAAGCCAGCCGCGATTCGCTCATCAACGGCCTGTTCCCGAAGGTGGAATGGCCGAAGCCGCCGCCGGCCCAGTTCCCGCGCCTGGCTGACAGAAAGGCGGACCGGCGCAGCGACTTCGTCGTCGCCGCGCTCGGCATCACGCTTGGCCTGATCTGCGCGCTGTTTCCCTGGTACATCTTCTTCAACCAGGAGCAGTTCGGCGTGCAGGCCATCAAGTTCGGTGGCAGCGGCAGCAATTCCGGTCGCGAGGGCGGCGGCGTCGCGGCCGAACCCAGCGCACCGCTGACGGCCAAGGACGTTCCCAACGCCGATATCGACCTGCTTGCCACCGGAACGGTGCAGGACGAACCCGCCCCGGTGCCTGGCGACCAGCCTTTCCCGGCCGGCGCGTCCGAATTCAAGATGGTGCATGTCGCCAACGGCCGCGCCATGATCGAGGACGATACCGGCCTCTGGATCGTCCAGCGCGGCTCTGTCCTGCCCGATTCCAGTCGCGTCGCCTCGATCGAGCAGCGCGGCGGCAAATGGGTGATCGTCACCGATGCCGACAAGGTGATCCAGCTTTCCAGGTGATTGCGCCGTGACGGGCCGCCGGCTCGTCCCGCGCAAGGTCCGCGCAAGACTGGCGGCCTAGTCTTGTGCGTACTCGCCCGGAGAGTCCCATGGAACCCGTCAACCTCTTTGACCTCGCCACCCGGCAGTCGCAATGGCTGGCCGTGCGCCAGTCGGCGATCGCTTCCAACATCGCCAATGCCAACACGCCGGGCTATGCGGCAAACGATGTCGAGCCGTTCGAAAAGGTTCTCGACCGCACTGCGGTGACGCTGGTCGCTACCCAGGCCGGTCATCTCGGCGCCGCGACGACCAATGCAGGCTTCAACGTCAAGCCGGAGGAACCCACCGGCTCGATCATGCCGTCGAAGAACACGGTGGTGGTCGAGGACGAGTTGATGAAGGCCGGCGAAGTGCGCCGCTCCTTCGAGCTCAACACAGCGATCGTCAAAGCCTTCCATTCGATGATGACGATGGTGGTGAAGAGCTGACCATGGATGCGCTGACCGCAGCCCTCAAAGTCGCGGCATCCGGCCTTGGCGCCCAGTCGGAGCGCCTGCGCGTGGTGTCGGAAAACCTCGCCAACGCGCAGTCGACGGGCAACACGCCGGGCGCCGATCCCTATCGGCGCAAGACGATCACCTTCCAGTCCGAGCTCGACCGCGCCAGCGGCGGTTCGCTGGTCGAGGTGAGCTCGATCGCGCGCGACCCGTCGGACTTCCCGATCGAGTTCCAGCCTGGCAACGAAGCCGCCGACGAAAAGGGCTACGTGAAGATGCCCAACGTCAACGTGCTGGTCGAAATGGCGGACATGAGCGAGGCGAACCGCTCCTATGAGGCCAACCTGCAGGTCATCAAGCAGGCTCGCGATCTGATTTCCATGACCATCGACCTGATGAGGAACCAGTAATGATCGGCGGTATCGGGGCACTCCAGTTCAAACCGGCAATCGACGGCGCGGAGGCCGCTTCGCCCGGCCTGCTTCAGGGCGGTGTCGGGACACAGGCGAGCGAGAGCGTCGGCAGCAGCTTCGCCGAAATCCTCAGCCACGCCGCGACGAAGACCGTCAACACGCTGCAGAATGCCGAGCAGATGTCGATCCAGGCGCTCAAGGGCGATGCCGACACCCGCCAGGTGGTCGATGCGGTGCTGAGCGCTCAGCAGGCCCTGCAGACGACCATCGCCATCCGCGACAAGGTCGTCTCGGCCTATCTCGAAATCAGCCGCATGAGTATCTAGGACCGCGACATGAAAGCCCTTGCCATCGCCGCGACCGGCATGAACGCCCAGCAGACCAATCTGGAAGTCATCGCCAACAACATCGCCAACATCAACACCACCGGCTACAAGCGGGCGCGGGCCGAATTCTCGGACCTGCTCTACCAGGTCGACCGCACGCAGGGCGTGCCCAATCGCTCCAACACCTCGCTGGTGCCCGAGGGCGTCTCGATCGGCCTTGGCGTCAAGACGACCGCCGTGCGCAACGTCCACACGCAGGGCGAGCTGACCAGCACCGGCAATAGCTTCGATCTGGCGCTGACCGGCAGGGGCTGGTTCCAGATCGAGGGCGCCGACGGCGGCACGCTCTATTCCCGCGCCGGCGCCTTCAACACCAACGCCACCGGGCAGCTCGTCACCGTCGACGGCGCCAGCGTCATCCCGGCGATCACCGTGCCGACCGACGCGGTCGAGGTGATCGTCAACAAGACCGGACAGGTCTTTGCCCGCATCGACGGCCAGACCAACCTCCAGCTTCTCGGCCAGCTCCAGATCGCGAACTTCGCCAATGAGGCGGGCCTGGCGCCGCTCGGCGACAACCTGTTCCAGGAGACCGCCGCTTCCGGTCCGGCCAATGTCGGCGTTCCCGGCGATCCCGGCTTCGCCACGATCGAGCAAGGTTATCTGGAGTCCTCCAACGTCGATCCGGTCAAGGAAATCACCGAGCTGATTTCGGCGCAGCGCGCCTATGAAATGAACTCCAAGGTCATCCAGGCCGCCGACGACATGGCCTCGGTGGTCTCCAAGAACATCAGGTAACGACGATGGCGACGCCGATCCTCTGGCCCGCATTCCGCCGCGCCGTGCTGGCCATCGCGCTGGTGGCCGGCGGCACGCCGGCGCTTGCGCAGGAATCGGCCAGTCAGACGCAGTCGGCCAATCAGATCGCCGCCGGTCAGGCGGTCGGCGAGGCCGTACTGATCCCCAACCGCGTCATCTACCCCGGCGAGACCATCGAGCTTGCGGCACTGAAGCAGGTGACGCTGGTCCCGGGCAAGCACAAGCCGGACGGCATGGCGACGCACTCGGGGGAACTGGAGGGCAAGGTCGCCAAGCGCACGCTGCTGCCCGGCCGCTACATCCCGGTAGCCGCCATTCGCGATGCCTGGCTGGTCGAACAGGGCGCCTCCGTGCAGGTCTATTTCACCGCCGGCGCGCTGACCATTTCGGCCGCCTGCGTCACCCTGCAGCCAGGCGCCGCCGGCGATCTCATCAAGGTCCGCAACATCGACAGCGGCAAGATCATTTCCGGCATCGTCATGGCCGACGGCACCATCAAGGTCGGCGCATCGTGATGCGCGCTTTCGCCCTTTTGCTGAGCGCGGCCATCGGCCTTCAGCCTGCCCTGGCCGACGGGCTGACGCCCAAGGCCAAGCGCGAACTTGCGCAGAAAAATGGCGGCGTCTACGACGATCCTGAATACGATCCGGCCACCACCACGCGCATGTTCCGCGTCTCGACGGGGCCGAGCACATTGCCGCCCGGCCAGGTCGCGGCACGCATCAAGGACATAGCCCAGTTGCAGAGCGCGCGCGACAACCAGCTCGTCGGCTACGGCCTGGTCATCGGCCTGGCCGGAACCGGCGACAGCCTGCGCAACTCGCCGTTCACCGAACAGTCGATCCGCGCCATGTTGGAAAATCTCGGCATCGCCACCGAAGGTGGCAGCGCGCGCGCCAAGAACGTCGCCGCCGTCATCGTCACCGCCAACATGCCGCCCTTCGTCCAGTCGGGTGCCCGCATCGACATCGACGTCTCCTCGATGGGTGACGCCACCTCGCTCGCCGGCGGCACGCTGGTGATGACGCCGCTGAAGGCCGCCGACGGCGAAATCTATGCCGTAGGACAAGGCTCGGTCATCGTGGGCGGCTTCGTCGCCAAGGGCCAGGCCGAGCAGCTGACGCAAGGCGTGCCCACAGCGGGTCGCGTGCCGAACGGCGCCATCGTCGAGCGCGCGGTGCCCGCCGAGTTCGACGACCAGGGCGTGCTCACGCTGCAATTGCGCAATCCGGATTTCTCGACCGCCATCCGCATCGCCGACGCCATCAACGACTACACATCGCAGCGCTTCGGCCTGCGCGTCGCCGCCGAGCGCGACGCCCGCACCGTGCAGATCAGGCGGCCGAAGAACGTCTCCGCCGCGCGCTTTTATGCCGAGATCGAGAACCTGGTCGTCGAGTCGGATGCCCCTGCCCGCGTCGTCATCGACGAGCGCACCGGCACCATCGTCATCGGCAACAACGTCAAGATATCGCGCGTGGCGATCAGCCACGGCACGCTCACGGTGCGCATCACCGAGGCGCCGAAAGTGGTCCAGCCGGAACCTTTCTCCAGGGGCCGAACCGCGATCGAACCCTTCACCGCCATCGAGGCTACACGCCCCGACGTGCGCGTTGCCGTCCTCGACGGCCCCGATCTCGAAACGCTCGTTTCCGGCCTCAACCATCTGGGCGTGAAGCCCGACGGCATCATCGCCATCCTGCAAGGCATCAAGTCGGCCGGCGCCCTGCAGGCCGACCTGGTTCTCCAATAGGCGCGCCGATGATCGAGCTGATCTTCTCAAGACTGCATCGTCGCCCGAGACTTCGTTCTGGCCGGAGACTTCATCCTGGCCGGAGACTTCATTCTGGCCGGAGACTTCATTCTGGAATGGGCCTCCTCGCCGCTGCCGCAATCCTTACGCTGGCGGGCGGTACCGCCCGCGCGGAAGAAGTGCGCCAGGTGCTGCCCGGCGGACAGGCGCCGGCTCAGCCGGCCCAGCTCACGCGCGAGAAGGCGCCGGACGAAAGCGAGATCCAGCGCTTCTGCTCCAACATCGCCGACGCCGCGCGCGACCGCCGCTATGCCTTGCAGGCCGAGGAGCTGAAGCAGCTGCAGGCCGGTATCGACGAGCGCATGAAGGCGCTGGAGGCGAAGCGCGCCGAATACGAGGAATGGCTGAAGCGCCGCGAGGTTTTCCTGGCCCGCGCCGAGGACAGCGTCGTCAAGATCTATGCCGGCATGAAACCCGACGCCGCGGCGGAGCGCCTGGCGATGGTCAATGCCGAGCTCGCGGCGGCCATCCTGATGAAGCTCGATTCGCGCAAGGCCGGCGTCATCCTCAACGAAATGGACCAGAAGGCGGCGGCGACGCTCACCGGCATCATGGCCAGCGCGGCGCGAAGGGTTGATCCGTCATGAAGTTGAAATTGCTCGTCCTTGTCGCGGCGGCGGCACTGTCCGGCTGCGGCACCGATCTCAAGGAGGTCGGCCGGGAGCCTGCGCTGTCGCCGGTCGGCTCCGGCATCGGCAATGGCGGAGGCGCGCCCTACAGCTATCCGGAGCCGCCGGCCGCGCCGGTGAAGAAATTCTCGCTGTGGGACGACCGCCAGAGCAGGCTCTTCACCGATCCGCGCGCGCTGCGCGAAGGCGACATCCTGACCGTCAACATCAAGCTCAACGACAAGGCCAATTTCAAGAACCAGAACGACCGCAGCCGCACCGCGGCGCGCAAGCTCGGCTACGACGTCACGCTCGGCTGGGACGGCAAGAGCACCAGCGGCAAGGGCGATGCCGGCTTGAGCTCGAGCACCGAGACCAACGCCGACGGCGAGATCAAGCGCTCGGAAAACCTCGAGCTCAATGTCGCCGCGGTCGTCACCGAGGTGCTGCCCAACGGCAACCTGATGATCAGGGGCTCGCAGGAAGTGCGCGTCAATTACGAGCTTCGGGTGCTCACCATCGCCGGCATGGTGCGTCCTTCCGACATCGGCGCGGAGAACACGATCCCCTACGAACGCATCGCCGAGGCACGCATCTCCTATGGCGGGCGCGGCCGTGTGATGGAGGTCCAGCAGCCGGCCTACGGTCAGCAGATCCTCGACCAGGTTCTTCCTTTCTAGGCCAGGAGATCGCTGTCCGTGGCAAATGTCGAGCAGGCACAGCCCAAGAAGGGACCTTCGCTGATAATCCAGCTCGCCGCGCTTCTGGTCATGACGGGCGCGGCCATCGGCATGGGCTGGGTCGCGGGCGGCTATCTCAAGCAGGGAGAGGCGCCAGCGCCTGTACCCGCCGCGCCGGAGAATGCGGGCACCGCGGAAAAACCCGCCGAAGGCGGTAAACCGGCAGCCGGGCCCGCGGTGGTCCAGTTGGCCCCGATCACCACCAACATCGCGTCGCCGAGCGAGGTCTGGATAAGGCTCGAGGCATCGGTGCTCTATGACGCGCCGCAGCCGCCGGAGATGACCGACCAGATCCACCAGGATCTGGTGGCGTTCGTGCGCACGCTGAAGCTGCATCAGATCGAAGGCGCCAGCGGCTACCAGCATCTCAAGGCCGATCTCGACGAGCGCGCGGCGCTGCGTAGCGGCGGCCATGTCAAACAGGTTCTCATCAGGACGATGCTGCTCGAATGAGAAAGCTCCTCACCGCCACGGCGCTCATCGTCGTCACCACCTCCGTCGCCGCGGCGCAGCAGCTCGATCTCGGCGGCATCGGCAAGGCTGACGGCACCACGGTCGGCTACCTCATCCAGATGTTCGGCCTGCTCACCGTGCTTTCGGTGGCGCCGGGCCTGCTGATCATGGTGACGAGCTTCACCCGCTTCGTCATCGCCTTCTCGATCCTGCGCGCCGGCATCGGCCTGCAATCGACGCCCGCCAACCTGATCCTGATCTCGCTGTCGCTGTTCATGACCTTCTATGTCATGGCGCCGACCTTTGACCAGGCCTGGAACACCGGCGTCAAGCCGCTGATGGACAATCAGATCACCCAGGCCGAAGCCTTCGAGAAGATCTCGGATCCGTTCCGCAGCTTCATGCTGCACAATGTGCGCGACAAGGATTTCGACCTCTTTGCCGATCTCGCCCGCGAGCGCGGCCAGACCGTCTCGCGCGATACCGTCGACCTGCGCATCCTGGTGCCGGCCTTCATGATCTCGGAGATCCGGCGCGGCTTCGAGATCGGCTTCCTGATCGTGCTGCCGTTCCTCGTCATCGACCTCATCGTCGCCACCGTCACCATGGCCATGGGCATGATGATGCTGCCGCCGACGGTGGTCTCCCTGCCATTCAAGATCCTGTTTTTCGTGCTGATCGACGGCTGGAATCTTCTGGTCGGCAGCCTGGTGCGGTCCTTTACCTGACCATACCGCCCGAACGGCCAGCGAGAGAGCTCACCCAAGTCCTGAGGACTTTGGCTGATGAACAACGGTGCGAATTTCCAAATATTATTTTCGATTAACCGTCCAGTTTAGTCCTTTGGTAGGGACTTGCCGCCATAGTCGCCTGCAGATGGCGGGTGACCGGTCGCAACGGTCATTGGCATGATGCCGCACCGTCATACCGGACATGCCGGTATGTCAAAAAAATCCGTGTAAAATCAAGGTACGAGTATCATGGCCAGTATCATGACCAATGCCTCGGCGCTGACCGCGCTGCAGAGCTTGAACGCCACCCAGAAGAACCTCGACACCACCCAGGCCCGCATCTCGACGGGTTATCGCGTCTCGCAGGCTTCGGACAACGCCGCCTACTGGTCGATCGCCACCACGATGCGCTCCGACAACCAGGCCATGTCCACCGTTTCGGACGCCCTCGGCCTCGGCGCCTCGAAGGTCGACACCGCCTACACCGGCATGGACAGCGCGATCAAGACCATCAACCAGATTCAGCAGAAGCTGACCGCTTCCTACGGCCAGACGGATGCTTCCAAGGAAAAGACCCAGGTCGAAATCAAGGCCCTTCAGGACCAGCTGAAGGCCTATGCGGATGGCGCCACCTTCTCCGGCACCAACATGCTATCGGTATCGACGGCTACGGGCACGGCGGCGGACGTCAAGATCGTCTCGGCCTTCAACCGCAGCGCCACCGGCGCGGTCTCGATCTCGACGATCGACGTCAATGTGGAAAGCATCAAGCTCTATGACTCGGGCGCTGCCCCGACCTCGAAGGGCATCCTCGACGCGGCTCGCCTCGGCACCACCGGCGCCACGACGGCCACGGCGCAGAACCCGACCCTGGGTGCAGCTCCCGCGGCCGGCGACACCTATTCGGTCGCCAGCCTGACCATCTTCTCGGGCGGCACGGCTGCCAGCGACGCCCAGATCCAGCAGATGATGAACGTCGTCGACGCCGCGCTCAAGGACATGACGAACGCCGCCACCAAGCTCGGCGCCGCCAAGAGCTCGATCGACCTGCAGAAGACCTTCACCTCGAGCCTGATGGACTCCATCGATCGCGGCGTCGGCCAGCTCGTCGATGCCGACATGAACAAGGAATCGACCCGCCTCCAGGCCTTGCAGGTTCAGCAGCAGCTCGGCGTCCAGGCGCTGTCGATCGCCAACAGCTCCTCGCAGTCGATCCTGTCGCTCTTCCGCGGCTGATCGCTCCCGACCGTCCAGGCAATATTATCGGGCCGCGCCAAAAGCGCGGCCCGATTTGCGTTTGCCGATGCGTGTCGCCCAAAAGCGCAGCGGTTTTGGGCCAACGACATGCATCAAACGGAACCTGAAGCGCGTCGCCAGAATCCGTTCGGACACGGCGGGCACAAGGCTCGCGCAACCCTCGCTCCTTAACCTCTCGAGGCTGATTTTTAATAGGCCATTAACCATATCGCGGTAGCTATGGTTAACCATTGGACTACGACAGGTTGTCGAATCGGCCCGACCGGCACGATCGCGACCGATGGGCGGGCCGATCCGGCCTGTATGGCATGCCGGCTTTGGAGAAGGAGCGAGTTTCTTGGCGAGCATCATGACGAACGCTGCGGCGTTGACTGCACTTCAAAGCCTCAACGCCACCAACAAATCGCTCGAGCAGACGCAGGCCCGGATCTCGACCGGCTACCGGGTCTCCGAGGCCTCCGACAACGCCGCCTATTGGTCGATCGCCACCACGATGCGGTCCGACAATTCGGCGCTGTCGACGGTGCAGGATGCGCTCGGCCTCGGCGCTTCGAAGGTCGACACCGCCTACACCGGCATGAACAACGTGCTTGACACCATCGGCAAGATCAAGACCAAGCTTTTGTCGGCCGTCGGCCAGTCGGATGCCAACAAGGCAAAGACGCAGAGCGAAATCACAGCGCTTCAGGCGCAGATGAAGTCCTTCGCCGACGCCGCCACCTTCTCCGGATCGAATTTCCTCTCGGTGACGTCCAAGCAGGTCGCCGCCGCCAATGACGGCGTCCAGCCCGACGCCAAGATCGTTTCCTCGTTCAACCGTTCCTCGTCGGGCGCCATCTCGCTCGGAACCATCGACATCGATGTCGAGAGCACCAAGCTGTTCGATTCCGGCCTCGCCACCGACGTCAAGAATTTCGGCATCCTCGACCGCCAGACCTCGATCTACTCCACGGCCGCGGACCAGTCCGCGTACGATGCCGCCTATGCGGCCGCGATCGCCGGCGGCGCCACCGACATCGCCGCCAACACCGCCGGCCAGGGCGCCGTGACCGGCACGCCCGTCAAGATCGACAACATCTCCGCCTACAATCTCGACATCACGGCGACGGGCGTGACCGACGACATCATCACGCAGATGGTCACCAAGATCGACAACGTCATGAGTCAGCTCACCGACGCCGCCACCGTGCTCGGCGCCGCCAAGAGCTCGATCGACCTGCAGAAGACCTTCACGCAGAGCCTGATGGACTCCATCGACCGCGGCGTCGGCCAGCTCGTCGATGCCGACATGAACAAGGAATCGACCCGCCTCCAGGCGCTCCAGGTCCAGCAGCAGCTCGGCATCCAGTCCCTGTCGATCGCCAACAGCTCCTCGCAGTCGATCCTGCAGCTGTTCAAGAACGGCTGAGCCGCCCGATCACCATCGACCGACGAAAGGCCGCGTCCGAAGCGCGGCCTTTTTCGTCGGCCGGGAAGAAATCGCCGCTTCAGTTCTTTGCAGGCTCCTCGGCGGCACGCCCTATCATCCTCGCACAAGCTTCGCGGTCTAGTCTTCCGGCGGACAGTCATGCTGGGAGCGGTTGAATCGTGCCGGAACAGATCCAGGGGCTCATCGCGAATCTGCGGGGATTCGGCGTCAGGCGTCTCGCTCTCATGGGCGGCATCGCCGCGCTGGTCATGGCCGTCATCGGCGTCGCCTCGGTCTACCTCAACCGTCCGGCCTACGAGACGCTCTATGTCGGGCTCGACCGCAACGACGTGAACCAGATCGGCCTGGTGCTGGGAGAAGCCGGCATCGGCTTCGATGTCGGCGCGGACGGGACCTCGGTGCTGGTGCCGGCCGGCACCACCGCGCAGGCGCGCATGCTGCTCGCCGAAAAGGGCCTGCCGACCAGCGCCAACGCCGGCTACGAGCTGTTCGACAATGTCGGCTCGCTCGGCCTGACGTCCTTCATGCAGCAGATCACCCGTGTGCGGGCGCTGGAAGGCGAGATCGCGCGCACCATCCAGTCGATCGCCGGCGTCAAGGCGGCGCGCGTTCACATCGTCATGTCCGAGCGCGCCAATTTCCGCCGTGACGAGCAGCAGCCCTCGGCTTCGGTCGTCATCCGCTACGCCGGCGCCGATGCCGAGAAGAGCGCGCAGTCGATCCGCCACCTGGTTGCAGCCGCCGTTCCCGGCCTGTCGGCCGACAAGGTCACCGTGCTCGATTCCAACGGCAACCTGCTCGCCGCCGGCGACGACACCTCCAACACCAGCGCCGCCCGCACGCTTGGCGTCGAGCAGACGGTCGAGGCGCAGATCGGCGACAACATCCGCCGGGCGCTGACGCCCTATCTCGGCCCCGACAATTTCCGCGCCAGCGTCAAGGCCGACGTCAACACCGACACCCGCCAGACCGAAGAGACGATCTTCGATCCCGAATCCCGCGTCGAGCGTTCGGTGCAGTCGGTGCGCACCAACGAGGCCAGCAACCAGAAACAGGCTTCGACCCCGACCAGTGTCGAGCAGAACCTGCCCGAGACGCAGACGACCACCACCGAGGGGCCGCAATCCTCCTCGCAGAACGACCGCAAGGAAGAGATCACCAACTACGAGATCAACTCCAAGAAGATCGCCACCATCTCCAATGGCTATTCCGTCACCAAGATGTCGATCGCCGTCGTCGTCAACCAGGATCGGCTCAAGACCATTCTCGGCAAGGACGTCACGCCCGAACAGATCGCCAAGCGCGTTGCAGACATCCAGAAGATGGTGGCCTCCGCCACCGGTTTCGACGAAAAACGCGGCGACATCATCGACGTCTCGGCGGTCGAGTTCATCGACGGTCTGGATGGCGAGCCGATCGACCAGCCTGGCATGCTCGCCTCTATCGGCACGTACGCCGGCACGCTGATCAACGCCGGCGCCTTCATTGTCGTGGTGTTCCTGGTCGCCTTCTTCGGGCTGCGGCCGATGGCGGCCGCGCTGACGGCATCGGCCAAGCCCGCGGCAATCGCCGGCCCGAGCTTCGACGATGTCCAGCGCTCGTTGCCAACGCCCGACGCGCCGGTCGCCGCGATCGCTTCCGAGGCGCCGGTCGGCGCCCTGCCGGGCACCCGTCCCGGCGCCACCCCGCTCGATGATCTGCGCCAGAAGATCAGGCCGGCGCCGCAGGAACGGCTGGCACGCATGGTCGACCTCAACGAAGAGCGTACCGCCCAGATCCTGCGCAAATGGGCCGCCGCGCCGGAAGCCGCGGGTTAAGCCATGGCTTCCGGAGCCCTTTTCGATCTCCTGCCCGATTTCGGTTCGCGCGCCCCGCGTGCCGGCCAGGCGCCGGCGCCTGACATCGAGCGCAAGCCGGAGGCATCTCCGCCGCAGGCCGATATTGGCGCCTTGATCGCCGAGGCGGTGGCAGATGCGGAGGCAGCGCTCGAGGCTCGCCTCGCGGCGGCCCATGAGGCGGCGCTCGAGGCCGAGCGCCTGGCCAACGACGATGCGGCGAAGGCGTTCCTGGAGAGCTTCGGCGGCGATCTCGGCGCGGCGGTCGCGACGCGCATCGACGCCATGGAGGCGCGCGTCGCCGAGCTCACCGCCGCAACCATCGCCCGCATCCTGGGTGGCATCGTCAGCGACGACCTGCAGAAGCGTTCGCTCGACGCCCTTGCCCGCACCATCAGCGCCGCGGTCGCCGACAGCGAGGCCGTGCGGATCGGCGTGCGTGGGCCGCTGTCGCTGTTCGAGCCTCTGAAGGCAGCGCTTGGGGACCGCGCGGCCAATCTCGATTTCGCCGAAGCCCCGGGCTTCGACCTGACCGTGACCATCGATGACACCGTGTTCGAGACGCGCATCGCCGAATGGTCGGCTTCCCTGTCGGAGGTCCTGACATGAGCGCCATCGACCACGGTGAGGCCAGGCACGAGATCATCATCGTCAAGCGCAATCACGACGGTCATGACGAGGGCCATCATGGCGGCGTCTGGAAGATCGCCTTCGCCGATTTCATGACCGCGATGATGTGCTTCTTCCTCGTCATGTGGCTGATCAACGCCGCCAACGAGCAGACCAAGGCCGCGGTCGCCAGCTACTTCAATCCGGTCGAGCTGATCGACCGCAACTCCAGCCGCAAGGGCC
Organism: Mesorhizobium sp. WSM4906; assembly: GCF_029674625.1. Lineage (NCBI taxonomy): Bacteria > Pseudomonadati > Pseudomonadota > Alphaproteobacteria > Hyphomicrobiales > Phyllobacteriaceae > Mesorhizobium > Mesorhizobium sp. WSM4906. Next base: position 2,499,673 of record NZ_CP121355.1, on the reverse strand, counting down.
TGGAAGATCTCGGCGACGGCCCGAGCAAAGTCGGGCTGACCGCCGACAACCCGCAGGACGGCGCCAGCAAGGCCGGCGAGAACGGCAAGGGCGGCGCCGGCTCTTCCGACCGGCGGCAGACCAAGGAGGCCTCGCAGAAATCCGACCTTTCCGACGAGCATCTGTTTGCCGATCCCTACGCTGTGCTGTCCGAGATCGCCACCGATACCGGCGTGATGCAGAATGTCAGCGCCAAGGGGGAAGGCGGCGCCCAGAACGCCGGTCCGGCGACCGGTGCTTCCGGCGGCGAATCCTATCGCGATCCCTTCGCGCCGGATTTCTGGTCGCAGCAGGTGGCGACCCCTGGCGCCGAAGCCAGCGCCGAACGCAGAAAGATCGAAGGCGATCCGGCCAAACCCGGCGAAAGGGTCGCCGAAACCGAAGTGCCGAAGGTCAAGGCCGTTCCGCCTGCGCCGCCGCGGTTGGATGCGCCGCTCGAGCCGCTGGCGACGCCGGAAAAACCCGGTGCCAAGGTGGCAACCGGATCGGGCGACACGAAAGTCGGGAAAGCCGACGGCAAGGAGAACAAGGCCGAGAACGCCCAGCCTGAAAAGGCGGAAGCTGAAAGGTCGGAAGCCGCAAAAGCCGAGACGGCTGCCGCGAAGCCGGGGACCGCGAAGGCCGAAGCGGCAGAGGCGGAGACGAAGGCCGGGGCGACGCAGGAAGGCGAGAAGGCCCCGAGCAGCGCCGCCCTCAAGGCTGCGGCCGAAATCAAGCAGGAGCTGGCCAAGGCCTTCGCGCCGGGTGAAAAGCTGGCGCAGGGCGTCTCCGTCGAGGCCACCGACAAGGGCGTCGTCATTTCGATCACCGATCAACTCGATTTCGGCATGTTCGAGATCGGCTCGGCCGTGCCGCGCCGCGAGCTGGTGCTGGCGATGGAGAAGATCGGCCGCATCGTCAACGAGAAGAAGGGCACCATCACCATCAGCGGCCATACCGACGCGCGGCCGTTCCGCAGCGACACCTACGACAACTGGCGGCTGTCCACCGCCCGCGCCCACTCCGCCTATTACATGCTGGTGCGCGGTGGCGTCGACGAAAGCCGCATCACCGAGGTCGCCGGCTTCGCCGACCGCCAGCCCAAGACCCCGTCCGATCCGCTGGCCGCCGCGAACCGTCGCATCGAAATCCTGATGGCGACCGGCGGATGAGAGGCAGGACCGTCATCGGCCGGGCCGTCGGGCTGCTGCTCGCCGCGGGATTACCGGCGGCGGCTTTCGCCCAGGACGACGGCTTGCAGCCTTACCAGCTGGTGCGTTCGCTGCAGCTGATCCAGGACCGCATCGCCGGCGGCGATCATGCGGCGATGCCGATGCAGGCCAAGCTCCTCGAAATGACCGATGCCAGGCTTCGCGCCGCCGATGCCGAGGATTTCAAGGATCCGAAGAATTTCCGCGCTCTGCTCGTCTACGGCATGAGCGGCGGCAACCCCGTAACCGTCGCGGCGGCGGCTTCGCGCGCGACGACCGACCCGCAAAGCCTTGCCGTCGCCAAGGGGATCGTCGCCTACCTGAACGGCCGGCCGGCCGCCGCGATCGAAATCCTGAAGCCCATCGATCCGATGAGCGTGCCCCCGGACCTCGGCGCTTTCCTGGCGCTGGTCAAAGGTTCGCTGCTCGCTACCGATGAACCGGCTGCGGCGCTGACCTTGCTGGACGAGGCCCGCCTGCTCAGCCCCGGCACCCTGGTCGAGGAAGCGGCGCTTCGCCGCTCGGTCGGCCTCGCCGTGGCGCAGGGCGACGCAGCGCGCTTCGCGCTCGCCTCGACGCAGTATGTCGCGGGCTATCTCTATTCCCCCTATGCCAGCCAGTTCGCCGATTCCTTCGTCTCCGGCGTCATTCAACTGCATATGTCGATCAGCCAGGACAAGCTCGCCGACATCACGTCGATGATGGACCCCGAGCGCGAGAAGGTGATCTATCTGCGCATCGCCCGCCGCGCCGCGATCGACGGGCTGAGCGACCTCTCCGCCTTCGCCTCGGCCCGGGCTGAGCAAGGCCGCAGCGGCAAAGGCAACCAGGACGACCCGCGCGCCGTGCTCTATTCGAGCCTCTCCACGGTGACGTCGGCGACGATCGACGACGTGCGGACCAGGCTCGGCAAGATCGATCGCGGCAAGCTCTCGGAGAGCGACCGCGCCTTGCTCGATGCCGCGCAAGCCGTCGCCGGCGAGGTCGTTGCCCCCGTGCCGGCGGCCAGCAAGGATGAGACCGAGGCCGCGGAACCAGCGAAGATCGATACGGCGAAACCCGCCGCTGAAGCCGAGCCTGTGAGCCAGGCCGACGCCGAAGCCTTGCCGCCGGTGGAGGGTGCTGCGTCCGAGCAGCCGGCTGTCGCGGCCGCTGCCAAGCCGGCGGACTCGCCGGCTGCTGCTCCCGCGCCGCCGGCTTCGCCGGCGACGGCTGAGGCCACAGCCCAGGCGGCGGCTTCTGCTCCAACGCAGCCCGAAACGCCGCCTGTGCTGCCCGCGTCCGCGCCGGCCGCCGCGGCAGGCCTTGATCCGCACGATCCCACCGACGCCGCGATGCTCAACGCGCGTCGCCAACTCGACCAGATTGACCAATTGCTCGGAGCCGCCCCCAAATGACCAGCGCCCAGATGACCAATGTCAGTCAGGCCTCGCCGGGATTCGGCCCTGCCCACACCAAGCCACATCGGCAGGCTGTCGACGGCAAGGAGAAAAGCTCGAACTTCGGCGAGATGGTGCATGGCGCCGAAAAGTCGGCCCAGCGCGGCAAGCCGTCGGCAGAGCCTGCGTCCTCCGACACGCATCCGGCGCGTCGCACTATCGCCGGCCCGCCGCAGGCACAGCCCGATCAGGGCGGGCAGAGCAAGACAGTCGCGACAAAGCCGGTGACCGGCAAAACCGCCAAGAACAACGCGGACACCGGTCGCAAGAACACAGCGGACGATGCCAGTGCCGCGGCGCAGTCGTCCGATGCCGCTCAGCCCCAGGATAGCTTGCCCTTGCTGATGGCGCTGGGCGACATCCGCCATTTCGCAACGTCGACAAATGCCGATCGCGGCGGATCCGCCGCCGAGGCAGAGGCCCAGCCCTCCATCGGTCAGTCGGCCTCTTCGCAGCTGGCGATCCGTCAGGGCAGACGCACATTGGCCGACAATTCCGAAAACCCCGAACCGTCGCCGCGATCCGGTCGCGCGACGATGACGACGGAGAAATCCGGACCCGATTTCGGACAGAAACCGGCCAGCGTCCTTCAGGCCGCGACCGCATTGGTCGGCAAGGACGACATCCCGCTTGAAACCCAAGGGACCGAAACCGACGCCGCGACGCCGCAAGGCTGGCGACCGACGGTCGCCCAGAGGACAGCGCAGACGGCGCAGTCCATAGCGTCGATCAATCAGGCCAAGCCGTCCTCCGCCGCCGGGCGCATGGATGTCGTCAGCCAGCAGAGTTTCCCGGCGCCGCCGCAAAATCCCGTCAGCCAGACGGCATCGGCGCTGGTTGAGGCGATCGCTTCGGACAACGGCGTCCAGCAAGCCTTCTCGAGCGCCTCGATCGCCGCTCAAACGGCCACTTCTGTTGCCGTTCCGACACATGTCCTCAAGATCGAGCTCCACCCTTCGGAGCTCGGCATGGTGACTGCGAGCCTGCGGCTTTCCGGCGAGCAACTTTCGATTGAGATGAAACCGGAAACCCATGAGGCGTACCGCCGTCTGACCGCCGACAGCGACGCCATCGTCAAGTCGCTCCGCGGTCTTGGTTTCGACGTCGACCATGTCACCATCCTGCAACCCTCGATAGCAGTTCATTCGGCCAGCCGCGCCGATGCAAACGCCCCTCTGCCGATGTCGACAGGCCGCGACCAGCCTTCGTTCCAACCGGGGAATTCGGGCGGCAACAGCGCCGGCGGAGACCAGCAACCGGGAAGGAACGACGGCAATGGCGCACAGGAATTCAGCCGCGCTGCTTCGCCTCTTCGCGAAGGCGCTGGCGACGATATCTATATCTAGCCTGGCCGCCGCCGGCGCGGCTGGCGCCGTCTCCAATCCTTGCGAGCCGGAGATCCTGCGCGCCGCCGACCGTTACGGCGTGCCGGCGGGAATCCTCTATGCGGTCGGCCTTACCGAAACGGGGAAGAAGGGCACCCTCCAACCCAACGCATTGAATATAGAAGGAAAAGCTGTTTTCCCGCGTAGCCGTGACGAGGCGCTGGCGACATTCGAGAATGCCTACCGCGAGGGCAAGACGCTGATCGACCTCGGCTGCATGCAGATCAATCATCGCTATCACGGCGATCATTTCCGCAGCGTCGAGGACATGCTCGACCCGCACCAGAATGTCGACTACGCGGCGCGCTTCCTGGCAAGCCTGCATGCCCGCCATATGACCTGGTCGATGGCCGTCGCCCGTTATCATGCCGGCCCCGACAACGACCCGGCGCAAAAGATCTATGTCTGCCGCGTCATTGCCAACATGGTCGCCACCGGCTTCGGCAAATGGACGCCTGACGCCAGCGCCTTCTGCAATCAGAAGTAGCGCAGCCGTCCGCCCCTTTCCGGCGTGTTTCCCATGCCCGATATCGGCTGCGCGTTGCCTTCGCCGATGCGCCTTTGCCACCGCCTTTATTACGGCTCCCAAAAAAACTCCCAAGAAAATAGCTACAAGAAATGACGGTTTTTCAGGATTCGCCGAGCCGGGTACCGCTTTCCGCACGGGGCAGATGAGCTGATTCGGAGGGGTGGTCCGATGATCGTGATCGTTGATGAGCGCGAGCTCGTAACTGAGGGCTATAGCTCACTTTTCGATCGCGAGGGCGTTGCGACAGCGGGCTTCGCGCCGGGCGAGTTCGGCGAGTGGGTGAGTTCCGCCGCCGACACCGATCTCAGATCCGTCAGGGCCTTCCTCATCGGCGATTGCCGCGAGGGCGCCATCTCGCCGCGTCAGATCCGCGACCGCACCGGCGCGCCGGTGATCGCGCTCAGCGAGCAGCATTCGCTGGAACACACGCTGCGGCTTTTCGAGAGCGGCGTCGACGACGTCGTCCGCAAGCCGGTGCACATCCGCGAGATTCTCGCCCGCATCACCGCCATCCGCCGCCGCGCCCACGAAGAGACCGCCTACACCGAAGTCGGCTCGATGCGCATCTTCATGGACGGACGCGATCCGGAGATCGACGGCGAGCCGCTGCCGCTGCCGCGTCGCGAGCGGCGCATCCTGGAATATCTGGCCAGCAACCGTGGCCGGCGCGTGACCAAGACGCAGGTGTTCAACGCCATCTACGGCATCTTCGACGAGGAGGTCGAGGAGAACGTGGTGGAGAGCCACATCTCGAAGCTGCGCAAGAAACTGCGCGGGAAGCTTGGCCATGACCCGATCGATTCCAAGAGGTTCCTCGGCTACCGGCTGGTGTTCTGATGGCTGCCGCCGCGACGTCCCGCGCCAGCCTCGCGCAAGACATGGGGCTTAGTTTTATGGCCTCTCAGAAGGGCGCCGAGGAGATGTATCGATGAGCCTCTACGGAATGATGCGGACCGGCGTCTCCGGTATGAACGCGCAGGCCAACCGCTTGTCCACGGTGGCCGACAACATCGCGAACTCCGACACCACCGGCTACAAGCGTTCCTCCGCCGAGTTCTCGACGCTCATCATGCCGAGCACGGGCGGCGCCTACAATTCGGGCGGCGTCACGACGACGATCCGTTCCGCCGTCAGCTCGCAGGGCGTCTTGCAATACACCACCTCGGTATCGGACCTCGCCGTCAACGGCGACGGCTTCTTCGTCGTGCAGGACCCGAGCGGCACCCCTTACCTCACTCGCGCCGGCGCCTTCGTTCCGGACGCCCAGGGTCGGCTGGTCAATGCCGCCGGCTACCAGCTGATGGCTTACAGCTACGCCAACGGCGATCCGGCCGCGACCGCGAACGGCTTCGAGGGCCTGGTGCCGGTGCAGATCTCCGATCAGGAGATGACGGCGACGCCGAGCACGGAAGGCAATTTCACCGGCAACCTGCCGGCGGGCGCCACTCCGGTCGCGGCCGGCAGCCTGCCCTCCACCAACAGCGCGACCGCCGAATACACCTCGAAGTCTTCGCTGGTCGCCTATGACAATCTCGGCAACAAGGTGCTGCTCGACGTCTATTTCACCAACACCGGTTCGGGCACTTGGCAGGTCTCGGTCTTCGACCAGTCGAAGGCGACCCCCGGCACCTCCTTCCCATATACGGGCGGCGCGCTGGGTACGGCCAATCTCACCTTCGACACCACCACAGGCAAGCTGACCGGCGCGACCACGGGCATCTCCTTTACCGTGCCGAACGGCTCGACCCTCAACCTCAATCTCTCCAAGCTGACCCAGCTCGGCACCGGTTTCACGGTCTCCGACGCCAAGGTCAACGGCAACCCGCCCAGCACGATCGAGAAGATCCAGATCAGCCAGGACGGCGTCATCTACGCGCAGTACCAGGACGGCACTACCAAGCCGCTCTACAAGATACCGCTGGCCGACGTTCAGAGCCCCGACAACCTCACTGCGATGCCGGGCAACGTCTATGTGCAGAGCGCCGACTCCGGCGCCGTTCGCATCGGCTTTGCCAATGAAGGAAAACTCGGTTCGGTCGTTTCCGGCGCGCTCGAAAATTCCAACGTCGACATCGCCGAGGAACTGACCAACATGATCGCGGCGCAGCGCAGCTACACCGCCAATTCGAAAGTCTTCCAGACCGGTTCCGACCTCATGGACGTCCTCGTCAACCTGAAGAGATAACCCATCGGGCGCCAGCCCGTGAAAGACCCGCATGTCCCTTTCTACCGCATTGAGCATCGCCCAGTCGGCGCTCCTGGCCACATCCAAGCAAACCAGCGTCGTGTCGCGCAACGTGGCCGACGCATCCAACCCGGATTATGCCCGTCGCGTCGCCGTCGTCACCAGCACGGCGCCCGGCGCGCGATCGGTGGAGATACAGCGCGCCGCGAACGACCTTCTGTTCCGGCAGAACCTTTCCGCGCTGTCGGCATGGAGCGGCCAGAGCGCGCTTTACAGCGGCATGGATCAGCTCGACCTCTCGGTCAACGGCGTCGATAACGCGTCGTCCCCGTCGACCGCGATCGCCAACCTGCAGCAGCAGCTGCAGCTCTACGCCACGACGCCGTCGAACCAGACCCTCGCCACCAGCGTCATCGATGCCGCCAAGCAGGTGGTGAATTCGCTCAATGGCGGCACCACGGCGATCCAGGACTTCCGCACCCAGACCGATGGCCAGATCGCCACCGCGGTCGACGACCTCAACTCGCTGCTCAGCCAATTCCAGGACGCCAACAAGGCCGTCATCTCGGGCACGCGCTCGGGCACGGATGTGTCCGACGCGCTCGACCAGCGCGACGCGCTTCTGAAGAAGATCGCCGAATATGTCCCCGTCTCGACTTTCACGCGCGGCGACAACGACATGGTCATCACCACCAAGGACGGCACGACGCTGTTCGAGACGGTGCCGCGGTCGGTGACCTTCACGCCTTCGGCCGGCTACACCGCCGGCACGCCCGGCAACACGATCTACATCGACAATGTGCCGCTTTCGGCAGGCACCGGCGACAGCGCCACCGCCGACGGCAAGCTCGCCGGCATGCTGAAGCTGCGCGACGACGTCGCTGCGACCATGCAGAGCCAGCTCGACGAGATCGCGCGCGGCCTGATTACGGCCTTTGCCGAGACGTCGCCTTCGCAGCCCAACGCGACGGGCCTGTTCACCTGGTCCGGCGCCCCCGCCATTCCCGCCGCCGGCACCCTGGTCAACGGTCTGGCCGGCTCGATCAGCGTCAATGCCGCGTTTGATCCGAGCGCCGGCGGCAACCCGTCGCTGCTGCGCGATGGCGGCGCCAACGGCGCGGCCTATATTTCGAACACCGGCGGCGCTTCCTACTCGGACCTTTTGATTGCCTACGGCAACCGGCTCGATCAGCCGATGGCCTTCGACACGTCGGCCGGCATCACCGTCAGCTCCAGCGTCTCGGACTATGCCGCCAACGCCATCGGCTGGTTCGAAGGCGTGCGCCAGCAGGCGTCGACCAATGCCGACGCCAAGGAGGCGCTGGCCACGCGTACCGCCGAAGCGCTGTCGAACGATACCGGCGTCAATGTCGATCAGGAAATGTCGCTGCTTCTCGACCTCGAGCATACCTATCAGGCGTCCGCGCGCATGATGAAGACCGTCAGCGACATGCTGGACTCCCTCTTGAGCGCGGTGGGATAATCCATGAAAGCCACGGCCGTTTCCTCAGCCGCGATCTCCAACGCCCTGCGCTATCAGCAGATGCGCATGCAGGCCGACCTCGTCAAAGCGACGAAGGAATCCCAGACAGGCCAGGTCGCGGATGTCGGTCTGGCGCTTGGCGGCCGCACGACCCAGGCCGTCACCTTCCAGCGCGACCTCGACCGGCTGAACGGTATCGTCGATTCCAACGCGCTGGTCGGCGCCCGGCTGACATCGACCCAGGACTCGCTCGGCCAGCTCTCCGATGTCGCGCAGAACTTCCTGTCCGCGCTGACCACGGGCGTGTCGGGCGACTCCTCGACCAGCGTGCTGCGGACTGCAGGCACCTCGGCGCTGCAGCAGATGACGGGCATTCTCAACACCAGCGTCAACGGCGAGTATCTGTTTGCCGGCACCAACACCGACGTCAAGCCGATCGACGATTTCAGCGCCGCCGGCTCGCCCGCCAAGGCAGCGTTCGACGCGGCCTTCACCAGTTATTTCGGCTTCACCCAGAGCGACCCGGCAGCCGCCAACATCACTGCGGCCCAGATGGACGACTTCATCACCACTCAGGTCGAGCCGCAGTTCCTGGGTTCCGGCTGGCAGGCCAACTGGTCGAGCGCCACCGACGACCAGATCACCAGCCGCATTTCGCTGAACGAGACCACGCAGACCTCCGTCAGCGCCAACGAACAGGGCATCCGCAAGCTCGCCATGGCGGCCGCCATGGTCAGCACGCTCGTTACCGGCAACATCAGCGAAGCCGCTCGGAACACGATCATCACCCGTGCGCAGGGGCTGGTCGGCGAAGCCATCGGCGGCCTAGTCCAGGTCCGCTCCGACGTCGGCCTTGCCCAGAAGCGCGTGTCCGATGCCAGCGACCGCATGAAGACCCAGGTCGATCTCTTCGAGAAGCATATCGTCGACCTCGAGGGCGTCGACCCCGCGGAGGCCGCCACCCGAGTGGCCGATCTGACCCAGCATATCGAAACGTCCTTCGCCTTGACCGCGCGCCTGCAGCAGCTCAGCCTGCTGAACTATCTCACTTGAACACATGAACCGGAACGGCAGAGCTTCGACGATGTATCAATTCTCCTACGCCGACATCCAGACCGACTCCGTCGCCGACGCCAAGGATCGGGAGCGGCAGTTGCTCACCCGTTCGATCGACATGCTGTCCGCGGCGGCCGCCGTCGGGCCGGAGTCGATGGAAGCGGTCGAGGCGCTGCACTTCACCAACCGCGTCTGGACCACCTTCGTCGAGGATCTCGGCTCCAGCGACAATGCGCTGCCCAAGGAACTGCGGGCCAACCTGATCTCGATCGGCTTGTGGCTGTTGCGCGAAACGGAGGACATCCGGCAGGGCCGCGCCAACAATTTCGAAGGATTGATCGAGGTCTCCCAGATCATCAGAGATGGCATCCAATGACCAACACGCTGAAGATCTCGCTGAAGCCGAACGAGAAGATCTACATCAACGGCGCCGTCATCCGCGTCGACCGCAAGGTCACGATCGAGCTGATGAACGACGTCCAGTTCCTTCTGGAAAGCCACGTTATCCAGGCTGAGCAGGCCTCGACGCCGCTAAGGCAGCTCTACTTCATCGTGCAGATCATGCTGATCAATCCGTTGGGCGCCTCCGAGGCGCGCGACATGTTCCGCCGCTCGCTGCCGATGCTGATTGCAAGCTTCGACAATCAGGACATCTGCAACGCGCTGAAGCAGATCGACCGCATGGTCGGCGAGGATCACATCTACGATGCGCTGAAGGCGATACGCGCGCTCTACCCGCTCGAGCGCCAGGCGCTTGGCGGCTATGACGACATTCCGGAAGCGCCGCGCGCGCTGGCTGTGGGAGCATAAGATGGCCGTGGATATGACAACGACGATCCCCGTTGGCGCCAACCAGGCCAGCCAGCAGACATCGAAGACCGCCGTCGACTACCAGTCGTTCCTGAAGCTTCTGATCGCCGAGATGAAGAACCAGGATCCGACCAAGCCGATGGATTCCACGCAATACGTCGCCCAGCTCGCGACCTTTTCGCAGGTCGAGCAATCAGTTCAGACCAACAGCAAGCTCGACCAGATCATGCAGTCCTCGGCGCTGTCGCAGGCCGACGCGCTGATCGGCCGCTCGATCACATCCGCCGACGGCAAGACCACGGGAACCGTGGCTTCGGTGAAGCTCGCCAGCAGCGGCCTGATCGCCGTGCTGCAGGACGGCACTGAAGTCCCCGTCGGCGCAGGTGTCTCGATCAAGCCGGCCGCCTGAAGCATGTCTCCCGAAAGTGAATCCGGGTTCGGAACGAAAGACATACTCAAAATCAAGAAACCCAAGGCAGACCGCGTGAATCCTTTTTCACGCGATCTGCTTTGGCCGGTTCTATAAGGGTCTGCCCATGAACGAGGCCGACGCCCTCGATATCGTCCAATACGCGGTGTGGACCGTGCTCACCGCCTCCGCCCCCGTGGTGCTGGTGGCGATGGCGGTCGGCATCGGTATCGCGCTGATCCAGGCGCTGACCCAGATCCAGGAAATCACGCTCACCTTCGTGCCCAAGATCGTCGCCATCATGCTGGTGGTGGCGCTTACCGGGCCGTTCATCGGCAGCCAGATCTCGGCCTTCACCAACGTCATCTTCGAGCGCATCGAGCACGGATTCTGACCAACGGCTGCGGGCAGCCTGCCCGCGCGAAGCAGCAAAAGTTTGGTCCAGACCGGCAAGATGCTTGGCTTAAAGCTTCGCCGACGCATTTTCGCCTTTGCCTTACTGTTGTTGGACCGCGATCCTTTGGCGAGTCGTCGGCGCGGTCCTGGCGCGCGGCGAAATGCAACACGGCAGATGAAGGCGGGACAGCGGTAATGATCGACGACGAGCCGGAAAGCGAACGCGTTTCGGCGCTGGCGCCGTTCCGGCACGGCATCTTCCGTGCCGTCTGGTCGGCAAGCCTGGTGTCGAATTTCGGCGGCCTGATCCAGGGCGTGGGCGCCGCCTGGATGATGACCACCATCGCCACTTCTTCATACCAGGTGGCGCTTGTCCAGGCCTCGACCACCTTGCCGATCATGCTGTTCGCGCTCATTGCCGGCGCCATCGCCGACAGCTTCAACCGCCGTAAGGTCATGCTGGTGGCCCAGACCTTCATGCTGGTCGTCTCGGCGCTGCTCACGGTGTTCACCTGGTTCGGCTGGATGACGCCGTGGACGCTGCTGGCCTTCACCTTCCTGATCGACAGCGGAACGGCGCTGAACAGCCCGTCATGGCAGGCCTCGGTCGGCGACATGGTGCCGCGCGCCAAGGTGCCGGCGGCGATCGCGCTCAACTCGATGGGCTTCAACATCACACGCAGCGTTGGCCCTGCGATCGGCGGCATCATCGTCGCTGCCGCAGGCGCGGCGGCGGCCTTCGCCGCCAACGCCATCAGCTATATCGGCCTGATCGTCGTGCTGTTCCGCTGGAGGCCGGAGGTGCCGGCGCCGACCCTGCCGCGCGAGGCGCTCGGCGCGGCGATGGGTGCCGGCCTGCGCTACGTCGCCATGTCGCCCAATATCGCCAAGGTGCTGGTTCGGGGTTTCGCCTTCGGCTTCAGCGCCGGCGCGGTGCTGGCGCTCCTGCCGCTGGTGGCGCGCGACGTCGTCAAGGGCGACGCGCTGACCTACGGCATCATGCTCGGCGCCTTCGGCATCGGCGCGGTCGGCGGCGCGCTGATCAGCGTGCGGCTGCGGCAATTGCTGTCCAGCGAGACGATGGTGCGCGCCGCCTTCGCCGGTTTCGCGCTTTGTGCCTTCAATGCCGCCGTCAGCCACAATGCCTGGCAGGCGTCGGCCGGCCTGCTCGTCGGCGGCGCCTGCTGGGTGATCGCGCTCTCGCATTTCAACGTCACGGTGCAGATGTCGACGCCGCGCTGGGTGGTCGGCCGCGTGCTGTCGATCTACCAGACGGCGACGTTCGGCGGCATTGCGCTGGGCAGCTGGATCTGGGGCGTCGTCGCCGACGCCCATGGCGCGGAGACCGCCTTGACGGTCGCGGCGATCGCGATGCTGGCGGGCGGCGCCATCGGCTTCGTCCTGCCGCTGCCGCAGCAGACCGCCCTCAATCTCGATCCGCTCAACCGGTTCAAGGAGCCGATGCTGGCGCTCGATTTGAAGCCGCGCAGCGGCCCGATCGCCATCATGATCGAATACATCATCCGCGAGGAGGATGTTCCGGAATTCCTCGCCACCATGGCCGAGCGCGGCCGCATCCGCCGCCGCGACGGCGCCCGCAACTGGACGCTCGCCCGCGATCTCGAAAATCCTGGCATCTGGATAGAGCACTACCACACGCCGACCTGGGTCGAGTACATCCGCCACAACAGGCGCGCTACCCATGCCGACGCCGTGGTTGGCGAGCGCATCCGCGCTCTGCACAGCGGCGAGAACCCGCCGCGCGTGCGCCGCATGATCGAGCGTCCAACCACCGCGGGCACAACGCTTGTCTCGCCGAAAGGCCCAATCGATCACTGATCCTCTGGCCGATCAGTGGCCCGTGATGCTGTCGGCAAGGGCGGCCAGCTTCGAGGTATGAGCAAGCCCCGCAGCCTCGCGGTTATCGGCGATGCGGTAGAGCTGATACATCGAGTGGACACCCAGCCAACGGAATGGCTCCGGCTCCCAGGGCCGCACCTTGCGGTTGACCCAGGGCAGCCGCGTCAGCTCGGTGTCTTGGCCGAGGATCAGGTCGGCGAGCGTGCGCCCTGAGAGATTGGAGCTCGACACGCCGAGACCGACATAGCCGCCCGCCCAGCCGATGCGCGTCCTGGGGTCGAGGCCGACCGTCGTGCACCAGTCGCGCGGCACGCCGAGCACGCCGCACCAGGCGTGGTCGATGCGGCATCCGGCCGTCTGCGGCAACAGCGTCGTCAGGATCGTGTGCAACTGGTCGATCGTCGCCTGCTGCGTCTGGCCGTTGACGTCGGTGCGCGAGCCGTAGCGGTAAGGCACGCCGCGTCCGCCCATGGTGATGCGCCCCTCGCGCGTACGCTGGGCGTAGCAATAGGCATGCGCCGCATTGCCGAGCAGCTCGTGCGCTTCCCAACCGATCTCGCGCCAGAGTTCCGGCGATAGCGGCTCGGTGACGATCTGCGCGCTGTTGAGCGCCAGCCAGGTCCGCTCTTCGCCAGGGATGCCGGCGGTGAATCCTTCCGTCGCGCGGATGATCGTTTCGGCCCGCACCGTGCCACGGTCGGTGGTCACGCGGCCCTTGGCGATGGAGGTCACGGTGGTCTTCTCGTAGATCGGCGCGCCGAGCCGCTCGACCGCTTCCGCAAGCCCGCGCACCAGCTTGGCCGGCTGTACGCGCGCCTGGCCGTGGATGACGAAGCCGCCCATGACATTCTTGATGTTGATGCGCGCGCGTGTCGCCGCGGCGTCGAGCAGTTCGATGCGATCGGGGTCGGCGTCCCAGGAGCGGATCGTCTCGCATTCCTCGCGCACGCGTTCGCGCTGCGCCGGATTGGTGGCGACCGTCAGATTGTCGACGCGACGGATGTCGGCATCTATACCCTCCTCCGTGGCCACGCGGATCACTTCGTCCACACAGCCCGCCATCGCCTTCTGCATGGCCGTCACGCCTTGCCTGGTCGAGGTCTTGAGATATTTTTCGCGCGACCAGCCGAAGCCGCCCGACAACCAGCCGCCATTGCGGCCCGAGGCGCCGAAGCCGGCGAACTCGCGTTCGAGGAGCACGATGCGGAGCGAGGGTTTCGCCTTCTTCAGATAATAGGCGGTCCAAAGCCCTGTATAGCCGGCGCCGACGATCGCGACATCCGCTTCGATGTCGCCGGGCAAGGGCGGACGCGGCGCGGGAACCGCGCCCAGATCAGCATACCAGAACGAGATGTCGCCGTTGCGCTTGACTTGCATGGAATGATTTCCAGGGAGCGGTGAGAATAGGTTCAGGTGAGCGTCGTGTCGGCGGTGCTGTCGTCTGACTACCCCTCGCCGGAGAGATCCCGCCGCGCCTTGTCGAGCTCTTCGGCGTAGCGCCGCATCAGATGGCTTTCGGTAAGCAGGCCGAGAACGGTGCGGTCGTCGAAATCCTCCACGACCGCCAGCTCTTCCGCGCCGGCGCGCTGAAAAGTCTCGGCGGCGGACTGGACATTCATCGACGGCACCAGCACGGCATCCTTGAACTGGGCCAGCGACCGGACCGGAGTCTCGCCATCGGAAAGATCGCTGTGCAGTTCGGGAACGAGCAGCACGCCGACATAATGCTGGCCCTCTCCGACGGCGATGACGCGTTGCCCCGAGCCGAGTGGAACCTCCTTGCGGAACTCGGCCAGTGTCGTCGAGGCATCGATGGTGCGGACGTCCTTGCGCATCATCGAGCCGACGGTGAGGCTGCGCATCCAGCCGACGTCATGGGCGCTGCGGATCGTCTCGCCGCGCAGATGGAAGCGCCAGGTCGAGAAGGAGTAGCCGAAGGTTTCGCGCACCAGGATCGCCGACATGATCGAAGCCGCCAGGACCACCCCTGTCAGGGTGAGATCGCCGGTGGATTCCAGCGCCAGGAAGGTCATGGTCAGCGGACCGCCGACGACACCGACGGCGAGCGAGGTCATGCCGACGACGGCGGCGACCGCCGGATCGAGGCCCGTTGACGGCGTGGCGAGCGCCATGACCCCGGCAAAGACCTTGCCGAGCAGCGCGCCCAGGAACAGCGAAGCGAAGAACAGGCCGCCGCGGAAACCGGAGCCGAGCGAGATGGCGGAGGCAGCAAGTTTCATCACGAAGACGCTCGCCACCACGGGAAGCGCGTAGTTCATCGCGAACTCGCGATGCAGCGCGCCATGCCCGCTGGACAGAACCTGCGGCGTGACCAGCCCCAGCAGCCCCACAATCACGCCGCCGATGAAAGGCCGGACCGAGGCATCGATCGCCAGCCGCGCGAAGAGGCGTTCGACGATGCTCACCAGATGCATGATGGCGATCGAGGCTGCCCCGCCGAGCAGGCCGAGCAGCAGGAACGGCACATACTGGCTGGCGGTCAGTGTCGGCAGGCCGGAAAGTTCCAGCGGAAACGGCACGCCGCCGAACACCTCCGCCGTCAGCGAGGCGGCGATCGCCGCCGTCATGACCGGCGCGACATTGGCGACGGAGTAGATGCCGATGACCAGTTCGAAGCCGTAGAACGCGCCGGTCAGCGGTGCGTCGAAGGCGGCCGCGATGGCGCCGGCGGCGCCGCAGCCGACCAAGATGCGAACGTCGTTGCGGCGTAGCCGAAAGGCGCGCGCCAGCCGCGAGGCGATGCCCGAACCGATCTGCGTGTAGCCGGCTTCGAGCCCGACCGAGGCGCCGAAGCCGCTTGAGATCATGGTCTGGGCGACGATGATGAA
Source organism: Mesorhizobium sp. WSM4906 (assembly GCF_029674625.1). Classification (NCBI taxonomy): domain Bacteria; kingdom Pseudomonadati; phylum Pseudomonadota; class Alphaproteobacteria; order Hyphomicrobiales; family Phyllobacteriaceae; genus Mesorhizobium; species Mesorhizobium sp. WSM4906. The sequence continues at coordinate 2,484,043 of NZ_CP121355.1, read as the reverse complement.
AGTGTCGGTGAGCGACATGCGCCCGCCATAGAGCGCATTGGCCTCGATCGGGTCGACTGGCGTTCGGAACTTTCGCCTTCTCAGCCAGATCACCGAAAGGCCGAGCAGCAGGCCGCCGATCGCCGGAAACATCGCCTGCACCGGATTGGCCAGCGAAAACATCGCCGAAAGCCGGCCCCCCGGCTGCACGTCGAAGAGCAGGAAGTGCATGCCTTGCACCAGCGCGCTCATGCCGGTGACCAGCGCGCCCGCGATCACACCGACGGCACCGGCCATAAGCACGATGACGATGCCGCGCGCCTCGAGCACGGGGATCGAATTGATCAGCACCGCCCGAAGCCGGCGGGCGTAGACTTGCGGTTCGTTTCTGGCAGGCAACGGAGCGGCTCGCCGGTATGCGCGGGATGGAAGCTGCCGTGCCTGATACGCCCGGCGGCAATGCGTGACAACCGCAATGCCGACAGCTTGTGGCGCCATTTTGGCGCTGCGCCGATTGGTGAAGCTTCAGCGGCTGCTTATCGGCGCGAGGGCCTGTGGCTCCATCGCAGCGACGCCGAGCAAGGCGAGATTTCGCGCCGACGCGACTTCAATCATGGTGGCAAGTTCTTCGCATGTTTCACATAGCCAGGCGAAAGTCAGGACGCCAGCCGAACTCGCTGACGGCCCTCCCGGTCGTGACATGGCCATTCGGCTCCGCGACGTTGTAGGCGCCCTGCGAACCTCGCTCGACGGCAAGCAGCGCCGCGTACGCCGCGGCATCGACATGCACGGCCGGATCGGCGGCGGTCTCCGCTCCGGTGCCTGGCCCATAGAGATGGCCATAGCGCAGCACGATGCCTGTCATGGGCGAGGCCTCGAGAACGTGCCGTTCCAGCGCGACCACGCCGCCGACGCTGATGCCGCGGCCGCCTTCGGCGCCGCTATCCAGCGGATCGGTTTCGGCATGCGGCTCCGGCCCCGCCGCATAGACCCAGGCGATGCTTTGCGCGATCAGGCGGCGGGTGCCGGCCGACTTCGCGGCCTGGACGAGATTGCGGGTACCCTCATCGCGAATGCGCGCGTTCCTAGGAGCCGCCTCACCCATTTTGGCGGGGTCGAGCCCGGGCGGCAGGTCGGTGAGCTGATGGATGACGATCTCGGGTTTCGCCGCCGCGACCGCGGTGCGCAATCCACCGGCATCGAACACGTCGACAACCACCGGATCGGCGCCGAGTGCGCGGAGCTCCTCGGTCTTCGCGGCCCGGCGCGTCGTCGCCGTCACCTGGTGGCCGGCATCGACCAGTTGCGGGATCAGGCGCCGGCCGATCGCGCCGGAACCGCCGGCAAGAAAGATTCGATAGCCCATCGTCTCCTGCTCCACTTTGCGATAATATCAGTGTACGAACAACATATAAGAGCTCTGACATCATGCGCAAGCAGAAAACCTTCCCTGCAATTCCCGCGCCCGGTGAAGGCAAGCGCGGCGAGCAAGGCTATATCGGCTATTTGCTGCGCCAGGCCGCCGGCGCCTACAGGCTCAGGGTCGAGCGCGCGCTGGACGAATTCGGCGTGACGCAGGCGCAATTCGCGACCCTGACCATGCTGTCGGCCTATCCCGGCATATCCAACGCCGACCTCGCCCGGCTTGCGGTGCTCACCCCGCAGACGGTGAGTGTGATCGTCGGCAATCTGGAAAAGGCAGGCTCGCTCGTGCGCAAGCCCCACGCGGTGCACGGCCGCATCCAGCATCTCGACCTCAGCGACAAGGGACGTGCCTTGCTGAAGAAATGCCGCGAGCGCGTGCAGAGGCTTGAACGCGAGCTGACCGCCGGACTGTCCGCGGCCGAGGAACGCGCCGTCCGCGGCTGGCTGGTCGGCGTCGCCACGGCGGACGCGGCTCAGCTGTAGCCTAACGCCTCTCTCCCACCTTCGCGCAAGCTTGGCCGGTTACGGTTGGGGGCCTGCCTTTGCGCTGGGCAAGTCTGGAATTGAGGACGACATGGCGATCAGCGAAACAATTCCGTCCGGCCTGGCGGCCAAGAACGGCCGCGACGTCTTCTTCGCGCTCGGCATCGTCGTCATACTGGCGGTGCTGTTCCTGCCGATCCCGGCCTTCCTCATCGATATCGGCCTTGCCTTTTCGATCGCTCTCTCGGTGCTGATCCTGATGGTGGCGCTCTGGATCCAGCGGCCGCTGGATTTCTCGTCCTTCCCGACCGTGCTGCTGATCGCCACGATGCTGCGGCTCTCGCTCAACATCGCCACGACGCGCATGATCCTGTCGCACGGCAATGAGGGCACGCATGCGGCCGGCTATGTCATCTCGGGCTTCTCGAAGCTGGTGATGTCGAGCGACTTCGTCATCGGCCTCATCGTCTTCATGATCCTGATCGTGGTGAACTTCATCGTCATCACCAAGGGCGCCACCCGCATCGCCGAGGTCGGCGCGCGCTTCACCCTCGACGCCATCCCAGGCAAGCAGATGTCGATCGACGCCGACTTGTCCGCCGGCATGATCGACGAGAAGACGGCGCAGTTGCGCCGCCGCGAGCTGGAGGAGGAATCCTCCTTCTTCGGCTCCATGGACGGCGCCTCGAAATTCGTGCGCGGCGACGCGATCGCCGGCCTGATCATCACCGCCATCAACATCGTCGGCGGCATCGCCATCGGATACCTGCGCCACGGCATGGGCCTCGGCCAGGCGGCCGACGTCTTCATCAAGCTCTCTGTCGGCGACGGCCTCGTCACGCAGATCCCGGCCCTCATCGTCTCGCTCGCCGCCGGCATGCTCGTCTCCAAGGGCGGCACGCGCGGCTCTGCCAACCAGGCGGTGTTCGGCCAGCTCGGCGCGCATCCGCGCGCGCTCTATGTCGCCGCCTCGCTGCTGGTGATCCTGGGCCTGATGCCCGGCCTGCCGCTGTTCCCGTTCTTCGCGCTAGCCGGCGCCATGGCCGGCCTCGGCTACGTCATCCCGCTGCGCCACAACCGGGCACTGGCCGCCGCCGAAGCGCAGAAGACCAAGGAAAAGGCCGACAAGGTCGAGGAGGAGAAGAATTCGGTCAAGGCATCGCTCGCTACCTCCGAGATCGAGCTTTTGATCGGCAAGCAGCTCTCGACCAGGCTGCTGGTCGCGCATCAGGAGCTGGTGTTCCGCATGTCGAAGATGCGCAAGAAATTCGCCCAGCAATACGGCTTCGTGGTGCCGGAGGTGCGCGTCGCCGACGACTTCGCCATTCCGCCTAAGAGCTATCAGATCAAGGTCCACGGCACTGTCGTTGCCGAGTACCAGATGCGGGTCGGCGAGGTCATGGTGCTGCTCGGCACGCGCGGCGTGCCCGACATTCCCGGCGAGGAGATCCGCGAGCCGGCCTTCGGCATGCGCGCCTATTCGGTGCTGGAAACCTTCGCCGAGGATTTGAAGCGCGAGAATTTCACCTTCGCCGACAACATGTCGGTGCTGCTCACCCACCTCTCGGAGGTCATCCGCAACAACCTGCCGCAGCTCCTGTCCTACAAGGACATGAAGGCGCTGCTCGAGCGGCTGGACCCCGAATACCGCAAGCTCGCCGACGAGATCTGCACCTCGCACATCTCCTATCCCGGCCTGCAGGCAGTGCTGAAGCTTCTGCTTGCCGAGCGCGTCTCGATCCGCAACCTGCATCTGATCATCGAGGCGATCGCCGAGATCGCGCCGCATGTGCGCCGCACCGAGCAGATCGTCGAGCATGTCCGCATCCGCATGGCGCAGCAGATCTGCGGCGATCTTTCCGAGGGCGGCATGCTCAAGGTGCTGCGCCTCGGCAACCGCTGGGACCTCGCCTTCCACCAGAGCCTCAAGCGCGATGCCAAGGGCGAGGTGCGCGAGTTCGACATCGATCCGCGCCAGCTCGAGGAGTTCGGCCAGGACGCCACCAAGGCGATCCGCAAGCATCTCGAGGCCGGCGAGCGCTTCGTGCTCGTCACTGCGCCCGACGCGCGTCCCTATGTGCGCATGATCATCGAGCGGCTGTTCACGACATTGCCAGTGCTGAGCCACGTCGAGATCGCCAAGGGCGTCGAGATCAAGGTGCTTGGAACCATCTCGTGAACGCGCTCTCGCAAGGCGTCGTCATCGCCGCCTTCCTCGCCTTCTGCCGCATCGGCGCCTGCTTCATGCTGATGCCCGGCATCTCCAGCGCCCGCGTGCCGCTCCAGGTCCGGCTGTTCGTGTCGGTCGCCGCCACCGGTGGTCTGCTCGCCTTCCTGTGGGACCGCATCTACCCTCACGTCGACCCGCGCCCTGAGGTCCTGGCGCCGATGATCGTCTCCGAGCTTCTGGTCGGCGGGCTGATCGGCGCCATGACAAGGCTCTACATGGAAGCGCTGCGCTTCATGGGCTCGGCCATTGCCATGCTGATCGGCTATGGCGGCTCGGGCGGGCCGGCGATCGAGGAGCCAGAGCCCCAGGCGGCACTTGCAGCCATCATCTCGTTCTCGGCGCTGCTGTTGCTCTTCGTCTTCGACTTCGACCACGAGATCGTGCGGGCGCTCGTCGCCTCGTACACGGTCGCCCCGGTCAACGTCTTCTTCAATCCGCAGGCGGCGCTCGTCGACGTCACCGACACCGTGTCGGATGCCTTCTTTCTGGTGATCCGGCTCGGCAGCCCCTTCGTCGCCTATGCCATCCTGGTCAATCTGACGATCGGCTTCGTCAACAAGCTGACGCCGCAGATCCCGGTCTATTTCATCTCGCTGCCCTTCGTCATCGCCGGCGGGATGATCATCTTCTATTTCGCCGTCGGCACCCTGCTGTCGCTGTTCGTCGACGGCTTCGTCGACCTGACGCTTGCGAGGTAGCGCAATGACCTCGCGCAAGGATCGCCTGAGGAAGCTGGTCAAGGTGCAGGAGCAGCTGAAGGCGCTGCACGAGACCCGGCATGCCGGCTTCCTCTCGGCGGCCGCCGCGGCGGAATCGGAAGCGAAGGAACTCATCGAGCATTTCGATACCGGCAGCTCGCTTGGCGGCTTGTTCCCGGAGCTCTATCATCGCCGCATCGCGAACGCGCTCGGTCGCCAGAAGCAGAACCTTGAGAGCGCCCGGCAGGAAGCGGCGCTGATCGCCACCGCGACTGCCCGCACCAACATGGTCGAACGCGCCTACAAGGATGTCCGCCGTCGCGACGAGCGCGAGCGCTCCGATCGCGAGCGCCTCGACCTGATCACGCAGAAGCGGACGCAGGAGTAGCAGCGAGAACTCCGCGTTGAGCCTGAATGCGGCGTTCCGAACAGGGACGCGTATCAAGAGGCTCCGAAATATCTGGTCCTCAGTTTGTCGACCTCGCCAGCATCCAGGGCCCCGAGCAGTTCAACCGTCAGCGGTCGCGTCAAGGGACTTTGGCGCGGCAGAGCAAAGCCATATTTGTCCTTCTCGAACAACCGCCCGACCACGTTCACTCGCTGTTCGGGATGTCTATGGGCGTAATATTCAAGCACCGGCGCATCGTGGATGATCGCAGTCACGTCGCCATCCACCAAGGCCTCGACGGCGCTGTCGATACCTGGATAGCTCTGGGCGCGAAGGCCCTTGCCGCGAACGAAATCTTCCTGGACCGTGCCAGCCATCACACCGACAGGCTGGCTTGACAGATCATCGAGACCGTTGATCTGATTGGCGAGCGAAAGGGTCGTCATCACGCTCGTGACCGAAGAGGTCACATAGGCGAGAACGGCAATACCGCAGACCAGCCATATGCCTTGCCAGATACGTCCGATCCAGCCGAAGAGATTCTTGCGTGCGGGTGGCTTGCCGGACGTGGCGACCGACATGACGGTATAAAAGCTCTCGGCGATCCCGTCGCGCCAGCGCTTGGGAAAGGACTCGTCGAACCGGCGATCAAAAACCGCAAGCAGAATTGTCGCGACGACGATGGTCAGGGCCATCCAGGCATAAGCCTTCAGGAAGCCGGCGTTGTTCAATCCCGTGATCAGGCTGTTGAAGCCGCTCCCCCGATCCGTCGCCACCATGATGCGATCGCCGCCATCGAACCAGGGTTGGGTGAAATCGACCTGTTCTGCTCGGGATTGATTGATCGTCAGGTTCGTCACGGCCACGTCTATATTGCCGGAGGCGGTCGCCTGAACGAGGTCGTGAATGGTCTTGAACTCCACATAGCGGTATTGGCGGCCGAGCTTGTCTGCGAGATCCTGCCAAATATCGACGGCCATGCCGGTGAAGTGTCCACCATCCTTCATCACGAACGGCGGATTGACGAAGAGGCCGACCTTCAGGGGCTCGGAAGACTGCTGGGCAAGGGCGGTCGCCGGAGGCCACAAAAGCACCAGCAGAAGCACGAATGGAATTGCCGACCTTTTTGCCGTCTGAGTGAACATTCGCTCCTTTTCCATCTCAATCAAGCCGATACGACGACCTGATGTTTTCCTTGAACCTTGGCTCCCTGTCCGCCCATTCGCCGCAAGGCCCCTCAGCCACGAGGAAAAGCAGTTACATTTGCATATACTTAAAAGTTAACAATTTTTTTGAATTATGACTGAAGTTAGCGATGAAGTCGGCGCCAGCCAATCATCGCCAGTTGGCAATCATTATTTTAGGAATACGTAAATAACCTCAAGAATTCGTATTAGTCATGCGTTATATACTTTTTGTCTTGCCACAAGTTGCAGTCCCATGCAACCTTTGGATATCCGTGGGCGGGCAGGCGCTAGAGTGATCCACGGAGGGGAACGCCGACTTTCACCAGGCCGGTCCGTCGGCTTGCACGCTCTTGCCAAGTAATTCCCGCAACCTTGGCCGAGTCGCCGGTTAGCGAGCCTGCTTTCGTCTGACTGCATGGCGAGCAGCGTCGTTCCGGTCTGTCTTTCGACGATAGAACTTTGAGGAACGCGGCGAAGATATTCGCGCTCGCAAACTCGCTTCGACGGACACGCGGCCGCCGCCCAGCCAGGAGAATGGATTTGTGAAACGCCATAGATCATCGCTCGCAATGACGATTGCGGTTTCCGTGCTGATGGCAGGCTCCATGCCGGCAACAGCCCAGAGTGACATGGGCTTCGATGTCGACATCACGCTTTCCAAAAACGCAGCCGCCAAGCTCGCCGCCAAGAAGGAAGGCATCATCGTCTTTGCATCCTATTACGGCGACCCGAAGCGGAACGCCAAGAAGCACGTCAACGAGGTCGGCCAAATCAGCCTTGGGCGGCAGGACGAGCAGGTGGAAGTACCAGGCACGGGCGGTCACGCCCAAATCAGCGGCGCAAAGATCGACAGGAAGCGTCTCGATTGGCTTGCCGGCCCTGTCAAGGTCAACGTCAATGTCGCCTCGGCGCGCAGGAGCAGCTCGGACAATCTTCTCGCCTGCGATTTCATCGACGGTCCTCTAAGCGATGTCCAAAAGGGGCCCGTGACGCTTCATTGTGCATTGATCGAGGAACATTACGACACGGAGCTGAAGCCAAAAGGCTGAAGGTCATGAGCGCCGCTCCCGTATCGACGCGGAACCACGGCCTCCCGGCCGGAGAGGAGAAGGAGATTCTTTGCGGATTGCCGTCCGCCATCAGGAACCTTTTGGCTGGCGTGGCGTCAATTCTGGGTGCGACACCCGAGTGAATGGGTCGTCGGCAAATGCCCCGAAGGGAGAGCCGCCATGGCCGCGCAGAAAAATCCGGATATGGGTCCCGACTTGACGGTCGGAGTGCCGGTTGCCGCGTTTGGCGACAAGGGGCTGCTTGCCGGGCACGTCGGCGAGGAGCCGGTGCTTCTGGCGCGTGTCGGCGAGGAAGTGCTGGCGGTCGCAGGCAAATGCACCCACTACGGCGGGCCGCTGGCCGAAGGGATGGTTGTCGAGGACACGGTTCGATGCCCATGGCACCATGCCTGCTTCAGCCTCCGCACCGGCGAGGCGCTTGCCGCGCCGGCCTTCGACCCGCTGCAGCGATGGAGCGTCGAGCGCCGTGGCGATCGTCTCCTCGTCACCGGCAAGGTTCCCGCGGACAAGGAGACCGCGCCGTCGTCGCAGCCCGATGCCGCTGGCCAACCCGGTCGCATCGTCATTGTCGGAGGTGGCGCCGCCGGGTTCGCGGCCGCCGAAATGCTGCGCCGCAGCCGGTTTGCCGGCGAAATCACCATGCTGAGTTCGGACGATGACGCGCCTTACGACCGTCCCAACCTGTCGAAGGACTATCTTGCCGGGACGGCGCCGGAGGCATGGATCCCGCTGCGCGGCCCCAAATTCTACGTCCGCAACAAGATCGATCTCCAGTTGCGGACGACATGTGAGCGTATCGACGTCGACGGCCGGGCGGTGATTGCGGGCGACGGGCGGGTTTTTCCCTTCGATCGCCTTCTGCTGGCGACGGGGGCCGAGCCGGTTCGACTGCCGATCGCCGGCGCCGATCGCGACCACGTCTTCACATTACGGTCGCTGGCCGACAGTCGCGCCATCATCGAACGCGCCCGAAGCTCGAAGACGGCTGTCTTGATCGGCGCGGGATTCATCGGTCTGGAAGTGGCGGCCGCCCTTCGCAAGCGCGACATCGCGGTCCACCTTGTCGCGCCGGAGGCCTATCCGCTTGGAGTAGTCCTTGGTTCGGAACTCGGCAGCTTCATCCGCTCGCTGCATGAGGAGCACGGCGTCGTTTTCCATCTGGGCGCCACGGCCGAACGGATAACCGCCCAGGCGGTTGCATTGAGCGACGGCAGCGTAGTCGATGCCGATCTTGTCGTCGTTGGCGCCGGCGTGAAGCCGCGCATCTCGCTGGCCGCCGATGCGGGCATCGCCGTCGACAGGGGTGTGCTCGTGAACGAATTCCTCGAGACCAATGTGGCCGGCATATTTGCCGCCGGCGATGTCGCGCTGTGGCTTGACTTGAAGACGGCTGAATCGCGGCGCGTCGAGCATTGGGTCGTGGCGGAACGTCAAGGCCAGATCGCGGCGCAAAACATGCTTGGCCTTCGGCAACCCTTCTCGAGCGTTCCGTTCTTCTGGAGCGAGCACTACGACGTATCGATCCGCTATGTCGGCTACGCCCGGTCGTGGGACGCGATCGAGGTCGACGGAAACATCCCCGATCGCGATTGTCTGGTCGGCTACAAGAAGGACGGCAAGATTGTCGCCGTCGCCGCCATCGGCCGTGACGTGCAAGCGCTGGCCTGCGAGGTTTCCATGGCTTGATTGCGCCTGCGCAGCGGATGAACGATCCAATCCCTTGGCCAAATCCCTGGTAAGCCTGCCACAAGCTTGTCGAGGCATTGTGCAACGACCGAACCTTGGCAAAAGGCGAAACTTTCTTGGCGATTTCCCCACCCAGCGACATCGTGATGGACGTTGCCCGCGCGGCGGAGCCGGCCGATGTCGAGGCCGCGCGTGCCGCGCTCGCCAGAAGGGCGGGAGGCGCCCCAGGCACGTTCTCCGTCGACCAGGCGGCCACTGTAGATGCCGGCTCGGTGCTGTCGCGCGCCACCGCGGACAAGGCCGAAGCGACAAACCCGGCAAAGAAATTCCAGCGCTTCGAGGCGATGGTGCTGACGACCTTCATCCAGAACATGATGCCCAAGGACACCGAAGGCGTTTATGGCAAGGGGCTGGCCGGCGACATGTGGAAGTCACAGCTTGCCGAAAAGGTGGCTGACGTGATGGCCGCGCACGGCGGCATCGGCATCGCGAAATCAATGCTTGCAGACCACTATCTGGACGGCAAGCGCAAGGTACCGGTCGGACCTGTTGGGGGCGGACCGGAGAAAGCCGAGATCGACCAGCAGACCAGGCTTTCGACCTCGATGATCGAGGAGCTCGAGCGTAAAGCCGCCCGGTCGATGACCGGTGACGACACAACCATAAAAACGGACATCAAGATCTAGGGACTTACATGGCCGACCAAACGGACCTTTCCAATCTGCCTGCACGGACCATCGCCATGGAAACGCCGGCCGCGTCTGCGCGGCCCGGTAACCTCGCCGCCATCATCGGCCGCATCGAGGAGGCAGTGGACGAGGAAACGGCGGGTATCCGCAGCGGAACCGACTACGACCTCAAGGCCTCGAATGCCCGCAAGAGCCGCTATCTCTACGAACTGACCCGCGCCCTGAAGGGTGCCAACGAGATCGAGTTCCTCGAGCAGCATCGCGAGGGGCTGGCGCGGCTGCGCCAGAAGCTGGCGAAGAACGAGGCGGCGATCCTTGCCCATCTCAACGCCGTCAACGAGGTCGCCACGCTGCTGAAGAACGCCATCCAGCGCGCCGATACCGACGGCACCTATTCGGCCGGCGAATTCGGATACGCCCGAGCATGATCCCTAGCCGCAGGACCGCGTCAGCGAAAAATGGAAGCCGGTTTTCGGACAAGATCATGCCCGGCCAATCATGATCAAGTTCATCGCCGCAGCGCTTTGGATCTGCGCCGCCACACTCGGCGCGGTGTTCTATTCCTTCCAGGCGGCGGGCGAGCGCGGCGTCGGTGAGCCGCCGAAGCCGATGCTGGGTGGCCTCGACTACGTCAAGACCGACATCATTTCCGTGCCGCTCATCAAGGACGCCAAGATCGACGGCTACTTTCTCACCAAGCTCGTCTATACGGTGGAACCGGACCAGATAAAGAAACTGTCGATCCCGGCGCCGGCGCTGATAACCGACCAGGTCTATTCCTACCTCTATTCCAATCCGCAGATCGATTTCACCAAGAAGGAGACGATCGATCTCGATGCCTTCCGCAAGGCCATCCGCGACACGGTGAACGCCCGTGTCGGCGTCGAACTGGTGCATGACGTGCTGATCGACCAGGTCAACTTCCTGTCCAAGGACGAGATCCGCGACAACGCGATCCGGCGCCGCAAGAATGCCGGCGAAACGGCCCAGGAAATGACCAAGGCCTTCAAGCAGCATTGATCGCGCTGCCGGTGTTCAACCGGATTGCATGCCTCGCCCCACCCATCCGCCGCTGATGCGACATGCCGCATGGTTGCCACCATGCCGCATGGCGACCACGTTGACGTAAACGTCAACCGAAAGCTATATGCGCTGGTGACCGTGGCCGCGCTCCCGCGCGACGCGGCGCCTCGCCCAGCGGCCCAGGCCGGTGCGCGTCAAACGCAACCAAACGAGGAGAACCGCCATGGGCGTTCAGGAGATTGCCGACAAGATCAGGTCGCGCGTGGCAAGCGCCGGCTTCGAGCATTCGGTCAAGTTCGACACCGGCAGCGACGGCGTCGTCGTCATCGACGGCGCGACCGTCTCGACCGCCGATGCCCCGACCGACTGCACGATCAAGCTCTCGCTCGACGATCTCGACTCGCTGATCGCCGGTGACCTCAACCCGACCATGGCCTTCATGGCCGGCAAGCTGAAGGTCGAGGGCGACATGACGGTCGCCATGGCGCTCAGCCAGTTGCTCGGCTGATCATTCGCAAAAACGCGCGACGCCGCCCGATGGGCGGCGTCGCGTTTTTGTCGAACCGAAAGCCGTCAGGCGGTGAAACTCAGCGTCTTGACCTTGCGGCCGGCGGCCTTGATCGTGCCCTTGGCGCCGTCAAGCGCGCCCTCTTTCAGCTCCAGCGCCAAGAGCCGGTGCCGCTCATAGGGGCCAGGCATGGCGAGCGATCCCGTGCGATCGGCCGAGAAGCCGAACCGCCCGTAGTAGGGCGCATCGCCGACAAGCACGATCGCGCCATGCCCGAGCCGCGCCGCTTCGGCGATCGCATGGAGCATCAGCGCCGAGCCGATGCCAGCGCTCTTCAGCGACGGCTCGACCGCCAGCGGGCCGAGCAGGAGCGCCGCCGGACCGCCTTCGCCCAGCGTCACGTCCCACAGCCGGACCGTGCCGACCACCGCGCCCGACGGATCGCGCGCGGCAAAGGCCAGGCCTTCCGACGGCCGGCGGCCGCGCCGCAGCTTCTCGGACGATTTCTTCCTGCGCTTCGGCCCCATGGCGCGGTCAAGCAGCGTCTCGCGCGCCTCAATGTCTCCGGCGCCTTCGGCAAGGATGACGAAGGCCGGCGCCTGTGCGGCCCCCTCGTCCGGCGCGCCGCGCGAGCCAGCCTGTGCCCGGTGGGCAAGGGAGGGCGCCAGCACTGCCGTCGAGCTCTTCTCCCCCGCGGAGAAAAGCTCATCCGACGGTCCGGACGAGGGGGCAATTTCAGTGGCCGCAACGGCCGATTTGATCAGGTATTCCATGTCCGCGATCCTTCACGAGCGGAGATCTGTTCCACAAGCGAGCCCGGGCGGATGACGGGCATCCGCCCAGGTTGATCTGATCGGTCTTTGCGAACCGATCAGATCACGTAGGATCGGAGGGGCTCGAAGCCGTTGAACGCGACCGCCGAGTAGGTGGTCGTGTAGGCACCGGTGCCTTCGATCAGCACCTCGTCGCCGATGGTCAGCGACAGCGGCAGCGGATAAGGCGTCTTCTCGTAGAGCACGTCGGCCGAATCGCAGGTCGGGCCGGCGAGCACGCAAGGCGCGGTCTCGCCGCCGTCACGCGGCGTGACGATCGGATAGCGGATCGCCTCGTCCATGGTCTCGGCCAGGCCGCCGAACTTGCCGATGTCGAGGAACACCCAGCGCACATTGTCGTTGTCGGCCTTCTTCGAGATCAGCACCACTTCCGACTTGATGACGCCGGCATTGCCGACCATGCCGCGGCCCGGCTCGATGATCGTCTCGGGCAGCGCGTTGCCGAAATGCCTGCGCAGCGCCGAAAAGATCGCCTGGCCATAGGCCTGGGCCGCCGGCACGTCCTTCAGGTACCGGGTCGGGAAGCCGCCGCCCATGTTGACCATCTTCAAGACGATGCCTTCCTCGGCGAGCGTCGCGAACACCTTCTTGGCGTCGCCCAGCGCGCGGTCCCAGGCCGTGAGATCGGTCTGCTGCGAGCCGACATGGAACGACACGCCATAGGCGTCGAGGCCGAGGCCCTTGGCATGGCGCAGCACGTCGACGGCCATCGCCGGCACGCAGCCGAACTTGCGCGACAGCGGCCATTCGGCGCCCTCGCCGTCGGTGAGCACGCGGCAGAACACGCGCGAGCCGGGGGCAGCGCGGGCGATCTTCTCGACCTCCTCCACACAGTCCACGGCGTAGAGGCGGATGCCGAGCTGGTAGGCGCGCTGGATGTCGCGCTCCTTCTTGATGGTGTTGCCGAAGGAAATGCGATCCGCCGGCGCCCCGGCATCCATCGCCATCTCGACTTCGGCAACCGATGCGGTGTCGAAGGACGAGCCCATCGCAGCAAGGAGGCGCAGGATTTCCGGCGCCGGGTTTGCTTTCACCGCATAGTAGATCTTGGAATCGGGCAACGCCTTCTCGAAGGCGCGGAAATTGTCACGCACGACATCGAGGTCGACGACGAGGCAGGGGCCGTTCGGACGTCGGGTGGCGAGAAAGTCGAGGATGCGCTGGGTGGCCATCGAGGTCTCTCCATCTGCGCCTTTCGGCGCGCACAAAGGCTGCGGGACGCGGGCGCTCAGCCTCGCGAACTCGCGGTGGACAAAGGCGGGACGGAAAACCCGTGGAACCAGCCGGTGGAGACCCCGGAACCACGAATCGCCGTCTCGCGGCGGTGAACCTGGCCTTGCCCGGCCTCGGTTCGCTTTGTCTGCCTTGGCTTGGATGGGAGGACCCCGTCCGCACTACAGGCAATGAAGGTGTGCCTCTTCAGTAACCCCGGTCTTTGGACGACCGGCAGACACCAGAAAGGCCCGCACCGTCGTTGCTTCAAGGTGTCCTCGGTCTGGCGGTTGGCCACTAGACCGACTGGAGGGGTTGGCTCCAGTTACCTTACCGGTTGCCCTCACCATTCGAGGATCGGCGGACACCCACAGGCACGTGCGACTTTGGGCAACCGCGATATAAGAGCGAAGGGTTTCACAATCAATAAAAATCGTAAGCGCCGGTTGTAAAAATTCCGGCGTCGAACAATGTTTGTGGACCGTATCCGGAAATCGAACGATGCCAGACACCCACGGCCCGCTAAACGCTTTCCTCGATCTGCGCCAAGTGCCTGTGGCCAATGCGGAATCAGGTCCGCTTGCCGGCCTGCGCCTGGCGGTCAAGGACATTTACGACGTCGCCGGCTACCGCACCGGCTGCGGCAACCCGCGCAAGTTCGAGGAGGCCCATGCCGCCGCTCGGACGGCCGAGGCCGTGCAGATGATTCTCAATGCCGGCGCGCGCTTCGTCGGCAAGACGCAGACCGACGAGCTCGCCTTCTCGCTGTTCGGCCAGAATTCGCATTTCGCCTTTCCGGTGAACCCGGCCGCACCGGACCGCGTGACCGGGGGCTCCTCCTCGGGATCGGCGTCCGCGGTTGCAGGAGGCCTTGCCGACATCGCCGTCGGTTCCGACACCGGCGGCTCGATCCGCGCGCCGGCGAGCTTCTGCGGCTTGATCGGGCTGCGCACCAGCCACGGTCGCATCTCGCTCGACGGCGCGATGAAGCTCGCGCCGAGCTTCGACACCTTCGGCTGGTTCGCCGGCGATATCGAGACCTACGAAGCGGTCGGCAAGCTGCTGCTCGGCGATGATCCGCACCGGCATCCGCTCAACCGTCCGCTGTCGCTCCCCTGGCTCGATGCTTTCGTTGCCGGCCCGGCCGAAGCTGCCGAATATGAACGAATGAAGGCATTGGCTGCCGGCGTCGTCGGCGAGCCGACCGAGACGGAATACGCCTTCGCCTCGTCGCCGGATGACCTCTACTGGTGCTTTCGCCGGCTGCAGGCCCACGAGGCCTGGCAGGTGCATGGCGGGTGGATCTCCGCAGGCAACCACGGCCTTGGCCCGGGCATCGACGAGCGTTTCGGCTTCGGCCGCACGATCGATGCCGGCACGGTTGCCGCCGAGGCGGCACGCCGGCTGGCTTTCCGTTCCGAGCTCGTCGCCCTGCTCGGCGACGACGCCTTTCTCGTCCTGCCGACCGTTCCCGGCGCAGCGCCGCTGAAGACCAGCACGCCGGAACAGTTCCAGGCCTATCGCGAACGGGCGTTGCATCTATTGTGCCTGGCCGGCCTGGCGGGCTTCCCGCAGATCACCCTGCCCTTGGGAAGTGTCGACGGCGCCCCCTTCGGCCTGTCGCTGCTCGGCCCTTCCGGCAGCGACGTCGCTTTGATACGGCTCGGCCGCAGGATTCTCGACGCGGCACGAAAGGTCTGACCATGGATACACTGACCCGCATGCGCGCCTTCATCGACGTGGTCGAGGCCGAAGGCTTCTCGGCCGCGGCGCGCAAGATCGGCCGCTCGAAGGCGCTGCTGTCGAAATATGTGCGCGAGCTGGAGGACGAGCTCGGCGCGCTGTTGTTGAACCGCACCACCAGGCAGTTCTCGCTGACCGAAGCGGGGCACACCTATTATCAGCGCGCTTCCGAAATCGTGCGCGAGGTCGACAGCCTGGCCGATGCCGTGCGCGAATCCTCCGGCGATGTGCGCGGCCGCATCAAGCTCTCGGCGGCGCGCACCTTCGCCGACGCGCCGATCGGTCAATCCTTGATCGACTTCGCCAAGCAGCATCCCGACATCGTGCTCGACATCCATCTCGACGACCGCTTCGTCGACCTGGTCGAGGAAGGCTTCGATGTCGCCGTGCGCATTTCGCGGCTGGAGAACTCGTCGCTGATCGCCCGGCGCCTGGGACCATTTTCGATCAGGCTTTGCGCGTCGCCGGAGCTGCTCGCAAAGCACGGCACCCCGACGCGTCCGCAGGACCTCTCCAACATGCCCTGCATCGTCGACACCAACGGCCGCTCTTTAGCCAACTGGCGCTTCAAGGGCGATGGCGAGGATTCGGTCAGCGTCACCGTGTCCGGTCCGATAGAGGTGAACAGCCCGATGGCGGCGAGAGCAGCCGCCGTGTCCGGCCTGGGCTTCACCATCCTGCCGGATTTCATCGCCGCTCCAGACCTGGCGGCTGGCCGGCTGGTGAGCGTGCTCGACGACCGCATTCTCTCCGGCAGCGGCATCTTCGCCGTCTACCCGCACCGCCGCTATTTGCCCGCCAAGGTCCGCGTCTTCGTCGATTTCCTGGTGCACTGGTTCAGGACGCGCGACGGCGCATGATGCATGCCACCAACAAGTGGCGGTCCTGGGATAACGGAGGGCATCAAAATCAGCCGAAGGCGCGTCCCAATTTCGCCCCCTTTCTGATAACTCTCGGGGTCCACTCCCGAAGTTGATGGAATCGCAGCCCGGAATGCACTTGAAACGGCAAGCAACCATGCTGGCTTCGGCCGCGGCAGTGACATTTGCCGGGATCGAGCCGGCCGAGGTGCATCCGCACGTCTTTGCCGAGGCCCGCCTCGACGTGATCCTGAGCGAGGATCACCAAAGTGTGAAAGCGCTGCGTCATCTGTGGCGTTTCGACGATCTTTTTTCGAGTACGGTGATGATGGAGTTCGACAAGAACTCCGATCTGAAGCTTGACGACAAAGAGCTCAAGGAAGTGGCCGACACCGTCCATTCGTCGCTGGCCGAGTTCAACTATTTCCAGCTGGTCACGCACGACGGCAAGGACGTGCCCATGGTCCCGCCGCCGCATCTGATGGCCAATTTCGACAACGACCAGTTGATTATCCTCTTCGAATCCGAACCGAAGACACCGATCAAGCTCGCCGGCAAGATCGACATCGGCGTTTACGATCCGACCTTCTATACGGCGATCGATTTCACCGACGACGCCAACCTCACCGTCGAGGGCCTGCCCTCGAACTGCACCAAGAATGTGATCCGTCCCGATCCGGACGAAGCGATCAAGGAAAACCAGAAGACCCTGACGGACGCGTTCTTCAACGATCCAACGGGCACCGACATGAGCAAGATCTTCGCCACCAAGCTCGAACTGAACTGCCCGCCAGAAGGATAACCGGTGATGAAACCGTCGCTGCGCTTGGCGCTCGGCCTCGCGGCCGCCACCCTGGTGATCACGCATCTGTCCGGCCTCGCCCATGCCCAGAGCTCGCTCGGCATCGGCACCAATGACGGCACGGCCCCCACCACGTCCGGTCCGTTTGCTCACATCCTGATGTGGATCAATGTCCGGCAGCAGGAATTCTACCATTCGCTGGCAGCCGCGATGAAGGCGATGCGCCAGGATGGCAGCAAGCTCTGGCTGCTGGTCGGCCTCTCCTTCGCCTATGGCATCTTCCACGCCGCCGGACCCGGCCACGGCAAGGCGGTGATCTCGTCCTACATGGTCGCCAACGAAGTGGCGCTGAAGCGCGGCATCCTGCTGTCCTTCGTCTCGGCGCTGCTGCAGGGGCTCACCGCGGTCGTCGTCATGGTGCTTGCCTATTTCGTCCTGCGCGGCACCGCGGTGTCTATGACCGACGCGGCATGGTTCCTCGAAATCTCGAGCTTTGTGCTGGTGACCCTGTTCGGCGCCTGGCTGCTCTGGCGCAAGGCGGGCCAGGCCATCCTTCGACTGTTCGGCGCCGGCCAGGCCTACAGCCTGTCGGCCGCGCATGCCGGACACTCGCATGGCGGACACTCGCATGCTCACGCGCATGCCCACGCAGCGCATTCGCATGCCCTGCATGCGCATCACGACCATGGTCATTCGCATGCCCACGATCACAGCGCGCATGACCGCCATCATGACCATGCCGTACACGACCATGACCACGGCCATGATCACGATCACGGTTCAGGCGAAGTCTGCGAGACCTGTGGCCATTCGCACGCGCCCGACCCGGCGCTGCTTTCGGGCGACCGTTTCGACTGGCGCACCGCCTGGTCGGCGGTGGCCGCCGTCGGCATTCGCCCCTGCTCCGGCGCACTGATCGTGCTGAGCTTCGCGCTGCTCAACGGGCTCTGGATGGGCGGCCTGCTGTCGGTGTTCGCCATGTCGATCGGCACCGCGATCACCGTCTCGGCGCTGGCGACGCTCGCGGTGACGGCCAAGAACTGGGCGGTCTATTTCGCCGGCGACGGACGCCTCGGCAACCGCATCCATTCGATCGTCGAGATCGGTGGCGCGGCCTTCATCTTCCTGGTCGGTCTGTTGCTTCTGTCGGCTAGCCTTTCGGGCGGCGTCTGAAGTGCCGACGACGCGCGCGGCCGTCAATGTCAGGCTGGCGGTGGATCGCTTCGATAGCCTGGACAGCTACGAGGACTTGCCGAGCGACGGGCGGTGCGTCCACGATATGCGGTTCTGACCGGACACGTTCGCAGATATAGCGGCAACAGCGGTGCCGATGTCATCCGGTTGCGCGAGCGGAACAGCTGTCGGTATGCAATGCAATAATGGAGGGTGCGACTCCGTGCGGCGTCCGGTCCAACTCAGAGCCAGCCCATGCGCACGGCGGCGGCAATTCTTTCATTATCGCCATTGGCCAGAAGGTCGATCAGCAGGCCGCGTATCGTTGCGAGTATACGGGTTGCCCGTGCCTCGGCCTCAGCTCGCGGGAGCTGCGTCTGGGTGTCGATCAGCAGGTCCAGCCAGTCCTGGGCCGCTTCCGCCGCGAATCCCGCCCACGGACCGGGCTTATGGCTGAAAGAAAGCAGGAACGCCTCATAGGTGAGCCTGACCATCGGGCGTCGCTCGGGCGCGGACAACCAGGCCCACAGTCGCCCGGCCGTTTCTTCGAGGCCATGGCTTCGGCCCTCGGCCGCGAGCACGACAGTCAGTTGCGCGATCTGTTCGGTGCGCGCCCGGACCAGCAGTTCGCGCAGCAGCTTCTCCTTACTACCAAACAGATAGAGCAGCACACGGGGACTGGAGCCGATGGCGGCCGCCAGCGGGCGCAACGACAATCCATTGAGGCCATGGTCGAGTACATAGGCATAGCTGGCATCGAGCAGTTCCGCCCGGCGGAGTGAAGGTTCGGCAGTCACTGCTTCATGCCCGGCCATCTTGCGCTCCTTTCATGCCTGCTGTAATACGTAACTGAAACGGTCGTTTCAGTCGAGGTATCCGATGGCGCGCAGCATGAGCTTCTCGCTTGCCGGCCGAACCGCCCTAGTGACGGGATCGGTGCGTGGGCTCGGGCTCGAGATGGCGCGCGGCCTAGCCGAAGCCGGCGCCCGCGTGATCCTGAACGGGCGCGAGCCCGCCACACTCGAGGCAGCCGTCGCCAGAATGCGGGACGAGGGTCAGGACGCGCATGGCGCGCCGTTCGACGTCACTCGGCGCGAAGCCGCGCAGCAGGCGCTTGCCAGGCTGGGCGACATCGACATCCTCGTCAACAATGTCGGCCGTCGCGATCGCCGCGGCTTTGACGCCATGTCGCCGGAGGAATTCGGCGCCATGCTCGACGGCCACCTGGTTTCCGCCTATGCGATGAGCCAAACGATCGCCCGTGCCTTGATCCGCCGCGGCGCGCCGGGCCGGATCATCAATGTTTCCTCCGTCATCGCGCAGCTCGGCCGGGCCGGAGACGTCGGCTATCCCGCGGCCAAGGCCGGTATCGACGGCCTGACCCGGGCGCTCGCCGTCGATCTCGGCGGCCACGGGATCACCGTGAACGCCGTCGCCCCCGGAACCTTCGCGACCGAGGCGAATGCCGGCCTCGCCGAGGATCCGGATTGGGCGCGCTGGCTGAAGACTCGCACGGCACTCGGCCGCTGGGGAAAGCCGGAGGAGATCGCCGGCATCGTGGTTTTTCTCGCCAGCGACGCGGCTTCCTTCGTCACCGGCCAGACAATCGCCGTGGACGGTGGCATCACCACGACGTTTTGACAGCGCAGGGTGACTAGCGTTCCTTCGCCTTCGCTCCCTACGGCCTCAGGCATCCCAAACTGGTGACTTTTTGATCACAACAAACCTGCCTCATCAGCCAGCAGCCATACGGCCGACATTCAATGCTCGACCTTTATCGAAAAGCAGCAAAGCAAATTAAGAACTTCGCGGATTACGATATCCAGCATCTGACGAACGATACCGAATTAATTGCAGAGGCGGGTCAAGGTTGTCTCGGGAAGGCGGTGACCCTTTAGAGTTCAACCTAAGCGACCGTTTTGCCGAGCTCGTCCTCGATATGCGCGCGGATGATCTCGTCGAAATTCTTTTCAGCGGCAAAACCTAGTTCCCTCGCCCGCCTTGCCTCGAAGCGCGTGGGCCAGCCTTTGACGATCGCCCAGATCGTTTCGTCGGGTTGTTCGCGGATCCGTTTCACCACCTCGGCTCCGGCAATGCGCCCGAGCGCCTCGATCTGCTCGCCGACGGTGACGGCGACGCCCGGCATGGTGAGGTTGCGGCGCGGCCCGACCGCATTGCCGTCGATCTCCGCCGCATGGATCAGGAAATTGACCGCGGAGCGCGGGCTGGCATGGGTGTGCAGCACCGAGCGCGGCACCGGCAGGATCGCTTCCTCGCCGTTGAGCGGCTCGCGGATGATGCCGGAGAAGAAGCTCGAGGCCGCCTTGTTCGGCTTGCCAGGCCGCACGCAGATGGTGGGCAGCCGGATGCCGACGCCGTCGAAGAAGCCGCGCCGCGAGTAGTCGGCGAGCAGTGCCTCGCTGATCAGCTTCTGCGTGCCGTAGGAAGTGAGCGGCGTCGGGTGGAACTCGTCCGGGATGACGTCCGGGAACGGCGCGCCGAACACCGCGATCGATGAGGTGAAGACAAGGCGCGGCGCAAATGCCGCCAGCCGCACGGCGTCGAACAAGGCGCGTGTGCCGTCGAGATTGACGCGGTAGCCGAGATCGAAATTGGCTTCCGCCTCGCCCGAGACGATACCGGCGAGATGGAAGATCACATCCGGTCGGGAAGCAACGAGCGTGGCCGTCGCGCCGGGTTCGGAAAGGTCGCCGGTATGGACCGAGACCTCGACACCCGCGAGCACAGGCGCCTGCGGCGGCACGATGTCGTGCAGATCGAGCGCCGTGATTTTGCGCCCGCGCAAGGCGCCATCCTTGGCCAGCCGCGCGATCAGCTTGCGGCCCACCATGCCGGCAGCACCAGTAATCAGAATTCTCATCTTTAGAGACCCTTCTTGCGCTGGCTGCGTCCGCGCAGCCACAGGACGACGAACAGTGCCACCATGAAGATCGCGGCGATGACAGCCGCCAGGACGGTCGAGACCTTGCCGACGGCCAACATGATGGTCGGCAGGAAATAGGCGGCGAGGCCGAACAAAAGCAGTATCCAGGCCGCGGCGATGGCCGCGTTGCGCGTCTCGCGATCCATCAGCAGGCGTTCCTTGGCTCGTTCATCTTCGGCACGCATCAGTGATAATGACGGCGATCGCGAGGCGCGTCATGCGCATGATCGTGATCATGGTGATGGTCGTGCTCGTCATGGCTGTCGGCGCAGTGCCCGAACTCGGGCTCCACCGTTGCATGGTCGATGCCGTGCTTCGTGGCGAGCCGCTTCTTGATGGCGCTCACCGCCATATGCGCATCGACGCCGTCATCCAGGCAGGCATGCAACGTCGCCATGTTGCTGGTGCCGTCGAGCGACCAGACATGCATGTGGTGCACCTCGCGCACACCCTTGACGGCAGCTTCCAGGTCCTTGGCGATCAGGTCGCGATCGAGGCTTGCCGGCACGCCTTCGAGCAGCACATGCGCGGCCTCGCGCATCAGCGACCACGCCGTCGACAGGATCAGCAGCGACACCAGCACGGAAAGGATCGGGTCGATCGGCGTCCAGCCTGTCGCCAGGATGATGACGGCGGCGACGATGGCCGCGGCAGAGCCCAGCAGGTCGCCCAGCACGTGCAGGATGGCGCCGCGCATGTTGAGACTCTCGCGGTCGCCGCCATGCAGCACGAAGAACGAGGCGATGTTGACCAGCAGGCCTGCGACCGCCACCACCAGCATCGGCCCGCCCAGCACCGGCGCCGGATGCATCAGCCGCCCCCAGGCTTCGTAGACAATCCACAGCGCGATTGCGAAGATGGCGATGCCGTTGGTGTAGGCGACCAGCGTCTTCACGCGGGCGAAGCCGTAGGTGAGACGGCCGGTTGCAGGACGTCCGGCGAGATGGAAGGCATACCAGGCGAGGCCCAGCGCAATCGAATCGGCGAGCATGTGGCCGGCATCCGCAAGCAGCGCCAGTGAGCCGGTGAGCAGGCCGCCGAGCGCCTCCGCGACCATGAAGCCGCCGGTCAGGCAGGCCGCGATCAGCACGCGCTTCTTGTCGGTCGAGCCATGCACGTGGCCCGCGCCGTGGCTGTGTCCATGCGCGGCGTGATCGTGTGCCATCCTGGCAACTCCTATTTACCGACCGTGATCTTTGTCCGACGACCGGATCTTGGTCTACGCGCCGAACTCGGCGCGGAAATCCTCGAGCCGCCGCCTCTGCCGGCCATCGCCATCGAAATTCGCCGGATCGAGCCAGGCCTCATAGGCCTTGCGCAAGGCCGGCCACTCCTTGTCGATGATCGAATACCACGCCGTATCGCGGTTTTCGCCTTTTACCACAAGATGCTGGCGGAAAATGCCCTCGAACTTGAAGCCGAAGCGCTCCGCCGCGCGCTTCGACGGTTCGTTGCGGTTGTTGCATTTCCATTCGTAGCGGCGATAGCCGAGCTCGTCGAAGACGTATTTCGTGAACAGGAACTGCGCTTCGGTCGCCTGCGGCCTGCGCGAGATCAGCGGCCCCCAATAGATGTTGCCGATCTCGACGACGCCGTTGGCGGCATCGATGCGCATCAGCGTCTGGCGCCCGGCGACCTTGCCGCTCGCCTTGTCGACGACGGCGAAGAACAGCGGGTCCTCGCTCGCCTCGACCTTGTCCAGCCATGGCTGGAAAGCGGCGCGGGTTTCCGGCGGATAGTCGGGCAGCCAGGCGAAACGGCCGGCGGCATCCGGCACCGACGATGCCTCGTAAAGCCCATCGCCATGCTTTGCCGCGCTCAGCGGCTCGAGCCGGACATAGCGGCCTTCGAGCGCCCTGCGTTCGGGACGCGGGCGCGGCTGCCAACTTTTCAGATTTTCCGACACCGAAAGCTCCAATCCGTTTGACTTTTCCTGGCGGAAGCTCACAAAAACGCTCGCTGACAGAAAGAACCACAGGGACGGGAAAAATGCTCCACACGATCGCGGCCTTCGACCGTCTCGGCGAGGAAAATGCCTTCGCGGTGCTGGCGCGGGCCACCGCGCTCGCCCATCAGGGCCGGGACATCATCAACCTCGGCATCGGCCAGCCCGACTTCAAGACGCCGCAGCACATCGTCGAGGCTGCGATCAAGGCGCTGCGCGACGGTCATCACGGCTACACGCCGGCCAACGGGCTGCTGGCCACGCGCGAGGCGGTGGTGCGCCGCACGCTGACCACCACCGGCGTCGAGGTCTCGCCCGAAAACGTGATGATCCTGCCCGGCGGCAAGCCGACCATGTTCGCCGCGATCCTGATGTTCGGCGAGCCGGGCGCGGAGATCCTCTATCCCGACCCCGGCTTTCCCATCTATCGTTCGATGATCGAGTTCACCGGCGCGACGCCCATTCCCGTGCCGATCCGCGAGGAGAACGGCTTTGCCTTCTCGGCCGAGGAGACGCTGGCGCTGATCACGCCGAAGACGAGGCTACTGATCCTCAACTCGCCGGCCAACCCGACCGGCGGCGTCACTCCGCGGGCCGAGATCGAGAAGCTGGTCAAGGGACTGGAAAAGCACCCTGAGGTCGCGATCCTCTCCGACGAGATCTACGACGTCATGACCTATGACGGCGAGACGCATTGCTCGCTGCTCAACTTCCCCGAGATCCGCGACCGGCTGATCGTGCTCAATGGCTGGTCGAAGACCTGGGCGATGACCGGCTGGCGCATGGGCTGGTCGATCTGGCCGAATGGCGAGAAGGGCGCCTACCTCTACGACAAGGTGCGCAAGCTGGCGGTCAACTGCTGGTCCTGCGTCAACGCGCCGAGCCAGTATGCCGGCATCGCCGCGATAGACGGCCCGCAGGACGACGTCGAAAAGATGATGCGCGCCTTCGACAACCGCAGGAAGATCGTGGTCGAGGGCCTGAATGCGCTTCCCGGCATTTCCTGCATCACGCCGAAAGGCGCCTTCTATGCCTTTCCCAACGTGTCGAAGACCGGCTGGAAGGCGAAGAAGCTTGCCTCGGCGTTGCTGGAGGATGCCGGCGTCGCGCTGATCGGCGGTCCGGATTTCGGCGTGCTCGGCGAAGGCTATGTCAGGCTCTCCTACGCCAATTCCGAGGAGAACATCCTGCGCGCGCTGGAGCGGATCGAAGCGTTCCTGAAGAAATAGAGCCTCAATTTCCTTACCCGCGCCCGACGAACGGCATCTTCGTCGCCATCACGGTCATGAACAGCACGTTGGCGTCGAGCGGCAGGCTTGCCATGTGGAGGACTGCGTCGGCGACGCGCTGGACGTCCATCACCGCTTCGGCGGCGATGGAGCCGTTGGCCTGCGGCACGCCTACGGTCATCGGCTGCGCCATCTCGGTCAGCGCATTGCCGATATCGATCTGGCCGCAGGCGATGTCGTAGGGCCGCCCGTCGAGCGCCAGCGTCTTGGTCAGGCCGGTGATGGCGTGCTTTGTCGCCGTATAGGGCACCGAGCCCGGGCGCGGCGCATAGGCAGACACCGATCCGTTGTTGATGATGCGGCCGCCCATCGGCTTCTGCCGGCGCATGGCGCCGAAGGCGGCGCGGGCGCACAGGAACGATCCGGTGAGATTGACGCCCACGACGTCGTTCCAGACCTCGACCGGGATCTCGTCGATCAGCGTCGACTTGTAGCCCATGCCGGCATTGTTGAAGAGCAGGTCGACGCGACCGAAGGCCTCCACCACGGTCTCGAACATGTCGTCGACCTGGTCGGCCTTGCTGATGTCGCACGCTACCGCCAACGCCTTGGCGCTGGTCTTCCCGGCCTCGGCGATCGCGTCCTCGAGCAGCGTCTTGCGGCGGCCGCAGAACACGGTGTTCCAGCCGGCCCTGAGCAGCGCCGTGGCGACGCTCTTGCCGATACCGGTGCCGGCTCCGGTAACGATGGCGGTTTTCTCTTGCATGGCGGTCATCGACGCGCTCCCCCGTCATTGCTGGAACGGGACGAGGCATCGCAAATGATGGAGACCGTGGCAAGCAGCTCTGTCGACAAAAAGGAGGGGCCGACAAAAAGGGCGGTCATTGGCGACCGCCCTGATCTGAACCGTGCTTGGGAGGAGGAAAAGCCGGTCCGACTGCTTAGAATGATGCGCTTGCTGGGTTAACGAAAGATCAACGGTCAACAAGATGCCGCAAGCGCGTTTACCACGCGATTCGCTACTGCGGATCGGATGCGGCTCCGGCCGGCACTTTTGCCGCTGCAACGGTCGCCTCGACATGATCGACCAGCGCGTCCGGCATGCCGAGGCGGCCGGCAAGCAGGTCGAGATAACCGCGCTCGGTGCGGGTGTCTGGATCGATGGTGAGTCGCGAGGCGGTATAGAGCTCGAGCTTCTGCGCATCGGTCTTGGCGCCGGCGATCAGCGCGTCGAGATCGAGCGGCCGTTCGAGTTCTTCCATCAGGAACTTTTCCGCTTCCGTGCCGATGCCGGCAAGCTTGAGCCTGTCGGCGATCTTCTGCCGCTCCTCGTCATCGACATGGCCGTCCGCCTTGGCGGCGGAGATCATCGCCCGCACCAGCGTCAGCGTGAATTCGGCCTCGCCCTGCGGCGCTTGAGAAGGATGGAAGGCGGTGTCCTTGGGCGGCGGCAGCAACTCCGGCTCGCCAGCCACGGGTTCCTGCGCCGGCGCATTTCCGGCCTTGTAGTTCTGGTAGGCCTTGTAGGCGAGGCCGCCGATCGCCGCCAGGCCGCCGAGCTTGATGGCGGCTCCGGTCACCTGCCGTCCGGTGCCCGTGCCGAGCAGCACGGCGGCCAGCGCGCCGGCGGCGAGCGGGTTGTCCTTCGCCATCTGTACCGCTTGCCCCGCCTTGTCGCGAACGGTCGATCCCGTGCCAGGAATTTGCGAGCCGAGCAGGTCGTCGAGCAGCTTCTTGGGGTCGAGCATCAATGCCTCCAGAATTGGCCCGGCCGAATGCGCCCGGGCGGGTTTCGGACCGGCAAGACGTAGGCCCCGCGCATTGACATTACAATGACGGGCGGCTGTTTTGTGGTGCCGGGCGCGCCCTAGCTTCCGATGTGTCGCCGGCCGCCGCGCGCTTGCGCCAGCTCCACCTGGCGGTGCCGCTCGGCGTAACGGGCACGATCCTCGTCCGAGCGCGCATCGAAGCAGTGCGGGCATGAAACGCCGACCGTGTATTTCGGCGACAGCCGGTCCTCGGCTGTCAGCGGATGCCGGCAGGCGCGGCAGAGCTCGGCATCGCCTTCGGCCAAACCATGCGAGACCGAAACCCGCTCGTCGAAGACGAAACACTCGCCCTGCCACAGGCTCTCTTCGGCCGGCACGTCCTCGAGGTATTTCAGGATGCCGCCCTTGAGATGGAAGACGTTGCTGAAGCCCAGCGACTTCACATAGGCAGTCGCCTTCTCGCAGCGTATGCCGCCAGTGCAGAACATCGCCACCTTGCGGCCTTCGAGCTCGTCGCGGTGCTCTTGGACCCAGGCCGGAAATTCACGGAAGCTGGCGGTCTTCGGATCGACCGCGCCCCTGAAGGTGCCGATCGAGACTTCGTAGGCGTTGCGTGTGTCGATCACCACCGTATCGGCAGCCGAGATCAGCGCATTCCAGTCTGCCGGCGCGACATAGGTGCCGGCGCTGGTCGCCGGATCGAGATCGTCGACGCCCATGGTGACGATCTCGCGCTTCAGCCGCACCTTCATGCGGTGGAACGGCATATCGGCGGCGCTGCTGTATTTGATTTCCAGCCCGGCAAGCCCTTCGATCGCCTGGATATGATCGATCAGCGCGGCGATCGCCTCCTCGCCGCCGGCGACGGTGCCGTTGATGCCTTCATACGCCAAAAGCAGCGTGCCCTTGATGCCGTGTTCGCGGCAGAAGGCGGCGAGCGGCACGCGCAAGACCTCGAAGCCGTCGAGCCGGGCAAACTTGTAGAGCGCTGCGACGCGGACCGGCTGAATTTTTGTGCGCGTTGTCATGGCCATGCCACTAGACCGTGCTGAAAGCGGTTTCAAGGCAGAGGCACCGAGCGACCCGCCGCGTGACATCGCGACACGCCCGCCTTCGTGGACTTCAAATACCCCTTCTGCTAATCGGTTGAAATCGATCGCAACGGAGAGGCAAGCCAATGACCAGCAAGACCGAAAAGCTCCTGTCGCTCCTCAACGGCCAGCCGGTCATCCCGGTGCTCAAGATCGCCAACGTGGCCGACGCCGTGCCGCTTGCCCGCGCTCTGTCGCGCGGCGGCTTGAGGGCAATCGAGATCACGCTGCGCACCGCAGATGCTCTGGAGGCGATCCGCCGCGTCGTGGCCGAGGTCGAGGACGCCGTCGTCGGCGCCGGCACCATCCTCGATGCGAGACAATTCGACGAAGCGGCCGCCGCCGGTTCGAAATTCATCGTCAGTCCCGGCATCACCGGCCAGCTTCTGAACGCGGCGAACGGCAGCCCCGTGCCGCTGCTGCCGGGCGCCATCACGCCGGGCGAGATCATGGCCGCGCGCGAAGCCGGCCTGCGCTTCCTGAAATTCTTCCCGGCCGAGCAGTCGGGCGGCATCGCTTCGCTGAAGGCCCTCGCATCGCCGCTCGCAGACGTGAAGTTCTGCCCGACCGGCGGCATAACGGCCAAGAACGCCGCCGACTATCTCAGCCTGCCCAACGTCATCTGCGTCGGCGGCTCCTGGGTCGCGCCCGACGATCTCATCAAGGCCGGCAAGTGGGACGAGATCGAAGCGCTCGCGCGCGAAGCAAGCAAGCTCGCCAAATAGTTCGCCCCAAAATCACCAGGGCAGCGGGCCACTCTCGTCGAAATAGCCGCCGGTCGGCCCGCCCGCGTCGAGCGTCGCCAGGCGCACGACGATCTCGGCCGCCTGCTGCACCGTGCGGTGACCTTTGTGCCCGTTGAGGTCGGTCGCGGTGTAGCCGGGAGCGGCGGCATTGACCATGATGCCGCTCGGCGCAAGCTCCCTGGCGAAAGCGACCGTAATGGCATTGAGCGCCGTCTTCGAGCTGCCATAGCCCATGACGTTGGGTGACTGGCTTTCGCCAACTCCGGCACCAACTGCGCGCGCGATCGAACCGAGATAGCTGCTCAACATGACGATGCGGGCGGCGGGCGCGGCCAGAAGCAGCGGCAGGAATGCCTGGGTGACGCGGATCGGACCGAAGACGTTGACGTCATAGATGGCCTTCATGTCCGCGAGAGGTTCCTGGCTCGGCGGCCGCTCGTAGCGGCCGTCGGGGCCGAGCGCATCGACATATCCGGTGGCCACACCGGCATTGTTGACCAGCACGTCGAGACTGGATGTTCGCGCAGCGAAGGTCCTGACCGCGGCCGCCACGCTCTCGTCGCTGGTGACGTCGAGCTCGAGCGGCTCGACGTCGAAACCTTCGCTGCGCAATGCTTCGGCCGCGGCCTCGCCGCGCTTCGAATCCCGAGCGCCGAGCCAGACCTTGAACCCCAGCGCCGCCAGCCGCCGGGCGGTCTCGAGGCCGATTCCCTTGTTGGCGCCAGTCACCAGCGCATTCTTTCGTTTCGTCATGTCCAATGTCTCCTGTGCAGAGGCCTGGAAATGGCGCGAAACGGGGAACTTCGCGCGCCGAAATCTCTCTTGCTCTTGCCTAATCCTCTCAAGTGCGCGTCCTCTCAAGTGCGCGCTTGCGCGTCACAGGTGCGCTGCGCGTCACAGGCGCACTTGCGCGTTATCCAGGTGCGCGCAACGCCTCACCTCGTTGCGCGGATGGTGCGGATCGGCAATGCTGAACCGATGAACGAAGCGCTGCAGGAATTGATCGCAATCGCCGGCCGCCACGCGCGTGGACGACGGACGAGTACGGCCGTTCCTCGCGTCACGATCGGCCGCAGCGAAGCCCCGACGCCGCCGCTGCCAGAGCTTTGTCAGCCGACGGCCTTGTTCGTTCTGCAGGGCACGAAATCGGTGCTGATCGGCGATCGCACGCTTCGCTACGGCGCCGGCAGCTGTTTCGTCTACGCGGTCGAGACGCCCGCCACCAGCCAGTTGATCGAGGCGAGCGCCGCCCATCCTTACGTGGCCATCGCCTTCAGCCTCGATATGGAAGTGATCGGCACATTGCTCATCGACCACAAGCCGGCGGCCGGCGGCGAAAGCTTCGCGACCTATCCCGCCGATGACGAGCTGCTCGACGCCTGGCGCCGGATGCTGCGGCTGCTCGACAGGCCCCACGAGATCCCCGTGCTCGCGCCCATGCTTGAACGGGAGATAGCGTTTCGGCTGCTGCAAGGCCCGCGAGGCGCGAAGCTGCGCCAGCTTGCGCGCGCCGACGGACGCCTGTCGCAGATCCGCCGCGCCACCCAATGGATACGCGCGCATTACAACGAGCCGATCGATGTGACGGAACTGGCCGCGCTCGCCCATATGAGCAACGCCGCGTTCCACCGCCACTTCAAGGCAGCGACGGCCATGAGCCCGATCCAGTATCAGAAGCAGATCCGCCTGCTGGAGGCCCGCCACCTGCTGATCGCACAGCCGGGCAACGCAGCGCGTGTCGCCTTTGCCGTCGGTTACGAAAGCGCTTCTCAGTTCAGCCGTGAATATGCGCGCCAGTTCGGCCTGCCCCCGGCGCGCGACGCCGCGCGGCTTCTGGCAAGGGGCGAGGCGCCTGCGCTGGAAGTTGACTGAACCGCCCAAGCGGGAGACCGGTGGTCAGGGCAGGCAGCAAAAGCGAAAGCCGCGCTGGTGTCCAACGCGGCTTTTGCGATCCCGGCAGGCTCGCTATTTCGTCTGGAAGCGGGCGACCGAAAGGAACTTCACCGCGTTGCCGGTGAACCGGCTGGCATCCGGCGTCTGAGGGTCTGTCTGGAAGCCGGCCGTGTAGACCTCGCTCGGCGGCGTATGAACGATGTTATAGGCATAGCGCGGCGCCGTCGTCGGATCGGAAACGGTGGCTATGTTCTCGCCACTGCCCAGCGCCCAGCGCGCTGCCTGCGGCGGCGTCGCCACCACCATCGCCTTCGGCCCCGGCCGCAGATCGTTGGCGGAAGGCCTGGCCTCCTTGCGCGTCGTCTTCACGCCGCCGCCGATCGCCTGCGCCGGATCGGTGCCGGCCGGGCGGGCTGCGATGGCTTGACGCGGCGAAGCCGCATCGAGGCCCGACGGATCGTTGAACGCCGAGCGCGGCTCCGGCGCCGTCAGCGAAGCGACCTCATATTCGGCGCCGCTCGGGCCGGCCACGGTGGTTGCGCTGGCCTGTTCGAGCACAGCCTTGATCTCATCCGGCTTGCTTGTGTCGGGCCGCGCGGTCGGCAGCACCGAGAAGGCATCGGTTGCGCTCTTGTCCTGCGAGGCCGTTTCCGCCAGCGCCAGCAAGACGTTCTTGTCCTTGGTCGCCAATTCGGCCGGCGTCGAGCGGTCGGGACGCCAAGTCGGCAGCGGAATGTTGTTGACCGCCACCTGCGCGGGATCGGCCGCGGCCTGTGCCGCGCCGGCGGCGTCGGCCATGCCGAACGGCACATTGACCGGAGCATGCGCCGTTGCCACCGCCTGCTCGGTCGTGGCCGAGGCGTCCGCCACGGCGAACGGCACGTTTTCAGGCGTCTGCTGGCCGACATCGACCTTCGGCCGCGGCGCGAAAGCAGGGACCGGAATCTCCTTCGGCGGCAACGCGGCGATGATGGTTTCAGGCGTGTCCTGCTGCGGCTGCTGCGAATCGTCGGTGCTGTCATCCGCGATCTGCGGGATGTTGGCGCGCTTGGCGTCCTGCGGCGAGACGATGGCGATGCCCGGCAGGTTGCCGCCCTTCGCCGTCGCCACCTGCTTCACGGCCTTCGGCTGCGGCGCGGGCTCGGCGCTGGCGACATCGGCGCTGTCGTCAGCCTCGTCTTCGCCGCCGCCAAACCAGGCCGCAAACAATCCGCCGGAGCGCTTGGTCGAGCCGCCTGCACTGGCCAGTTCGATGTTGGGGGTGCCGGCGCCCTTGCGTGCCTTGTAGGCGGCCACAGCCTGTTCATAGCCCGGTAGCGGCCGGCCGTCGCTCGGCACATGCAGCGTCTTGCCGTTCGGGAACAGGCTGACCAGTTCCTGGCGGCTGATGCCCGGCCAGTGGCGGACATTGCCGACATCCATGTGGACGAACGGCGAGCCGGATCTCGGATAGTAGCCGACGCCGCCGCCTTGCATCTTGAGGCCGATATTGCGCAGCTTCTTCAGCGGCACGCCGGGAATGTAGAAATCCATCGCCTTGCCGAGCATGTGCTGGCTTTTTTCGGCGACGCCGCGGCTGCGGCTGCGCAGCATCGAGTTCGTGGCCGGAGAGCGGTAACCGCAGACGACCTGGATATAGTCGGTCGCGCCGCTCTCGCGGTAAGCTTCCCACACCAGGTCGAGCAGCCGAGGATCCATCTTGGTCGGCTCGTTGCGGCGCCAGTCGCGCAGGATGATGTTGATCTTGCGCAGGCCTTCAGGATCGTAGCGGCCATTGCGCTTGTAGACGATCTCGGCCTTTTCGTGCGTATGCAGGTGATAGAGCTTAAGCGAACGGATTTCGGCCTTCGCTCCGGAGACCGCTGCCGAGAGGAACCCGACGGCCAAAATCACAAACGTCAGCCACCTCGGCCAGACGCTCATGTGAAAATGCCGCCCGTTTGTGTGTCGTTCGACTTGGTTCAAATCAAAAGGCCTTGCAGGCTGCCGTTTGTCCCCGGATTTGCCCAAACGGATGCGTGGTTCTCACATCCGAATATCGATCCTAATGGTTAATCATCGCTTATTGAAGCCAAAATGCGGTAACACAGTGGCGATATCCCGTCAAAAATGATGCACTGTATTTCGTGGTAAATCGCTGGTTTAGATCGAGAATTCGGCTTGAACCGAAACACGATCTGTTACCGTTCGCCTTAATGTGTGATCGCCAGCAGGCAAGCCACTGAAAAACAGCGCCTTCCGATCAAAAAGCGACAATTTGACTCGGATCTTAGGAAGGAAGCTGGAGTGGCGCTTGCATCTCAGGACGCAAGCCGGTCGAGACGACCCGCTTCGGGGTCAATGCCATATTCCTTCAACTTGCGGTAGAGAGTAGAGCGTCCGATGCCGAGGCGGCGCGCCACCTCGCTCATCTGGCCGTTATAGTGGTCGATCGCAAGCTTGATCATCTCGAGCTCGACGTCGGCCAGCGCCCGCACATTGCCGCGCTCGTCCAGGGCTCTCAGCGTGCCGAAGCGGGGCAGCGGCCGCGCCGGCGCCTCGCTCTCGTGCAAAGCGGCCCCCGCCCCGTTGATACCGGCGGCCTGGCCAATCGGCTGCGGTTCGTCCGCGATCGTTGCAACCGCCGATGCCGGTTCGGCTTCGAGCTTTACCGTGCCTTCGACCTGCGCGCGGATTTGCGGGAATTCCTCTTCGGTCAGCAATTCGCCTTCAGCGAGCACGGACGCCCTGAACACCGCATTTTCGAGCTGCCGGATGTTGCCCGGCCAGTCATAGGCCTGCAGCATTGCCAGCGCCTTGGCCGATATGCCGGTGAGGCGATGGCGCGGATCGGCCGGCGCCACCTTTTCCATGAAATGCCTGACCAGATAGGGGATGTCGTCGCGCCGGTCGCGCAGCGGCGGCACGAAGATCGGATAGACGTTCAGCCGATAGAACAGGTCCTCGCGGAACTTGCCGTCCTTGACCTGCTGGAGCAGGTTGCGATGCGTCGCCGAGATCAGCCTGATGTCGACCTTGACGGTCGTCCGGCCGCCGACCGGATCGACCTCGCCCTCCTGAACGGCGCGCAGAAGCTTGACCTGGACGTCGAGCGGCAGGTCGCCGATCTCGTCCAGGAACAGCGTGCCCGAATGCGCTTCGACGAATTTGCCGGTGTGCTTGTCGGTGGCCCCGGTGAAGGAGCCTTTCTCGTGCCCGAACAGGATCGATTCGACGAGATTGTCCGGGATGGCGCCGCAATTGACTGTGACGAAGGGTCTCGAGCGGCGGTCGCCGCTGCCCTGGATGGCGCGCGCCACCAGTTCCTTGCCAACGCCGGATTCGCCTTCGATGAGGATCGGGATGTTGGATGCCGCAGCCTTCTGACCGAGACGGATCACCCGGTCCATCGCCGGGCTGCGCGTGATCAAGTCCTTGAAAGTGAGATGGCCGCCGCGCCGCCGCGACGTGCGCTTCATCTCGTCCTCGACCGCCTCGACCTTCAAGGCATTGGAAATCGACGTCTGCAGCCGGTCGGGCGAAGCCGGCTTGACGACGAAATCGAAGGCGCCGTGGCGCATGGCCGAGACGACGGTTTCTATGCCGCCCTGCGCGGTCTGCACGATGACCGGAAGGTTGATGGCGCGTTCGCGCATCGCCTTCAGCACGCCGATGCCGTCGAGGCCGGGCATGACCAGGTCGAGGATGACGACCGACACATCGCGCGCGTTCGGTCCGTCGAGCACGTCGAGCCCCGCCTCGCCGCCCTCCGTGACGATGGCGCTGTGGCCGAATTTCGTCACCGCCGCCTCGAGCAGCCTGCGCTGCACGGGATCGTCATCGACTATGAGTATGGAACCTGTCATGACTGTGTTGGCTGCCCGGCCTTGAGAAATCCCCATGGATCATCTTGGCACAGGGTTCTAAATAAGGTTTCAAAAAACCCGGTGAACGAATTCCTTAGGATTTGACCGGCTTCTCCTTTCCCTTTGATTTTGGTCCCTTGATTCAAAGAAGGTATTGTTGATGCGCATGATGTTTGGTCGGCGGCTTGCGGCGCCAGCGTCCGGCCAGGGCGCGGCGGAGCTTGGCGATCTGCCGGAATGGAATCTCGCCGATCTCTATTCCGGTATGGAGGCGCCGGAGCTGAAGCGCGACATCGCTCGGGCGGCAAGCGACGCCATCGCCTTCGAGGGCCGCTGGAAGGGCACTTTGGCCGCCGAGGCCGAACGCGGCGCCGCCGGCCGGCTCGGCGAGGCACTGAAGACGTACGAGGCGCTGGAGGAACTGATCGGCCGCATCGTCTCCTATGCCGGGCTGGTCTATGCCGGCAACACCGCCGATCCGCAGCGCGCCAAGCTCTATGGCGACGTCCAGGAGAAGATGACCGATGCCAGCGCGCACCTGCTGTTCTTCGCGCTGGAGCTCAACCTGATCGACGACGCGGTGATCGAAAGCGCGCTTGCGGCCGACGCGGCCTTCGCCCACTACCGGCCCTGGGTGCTCGACCTGCGGAAGGACAAACCCTACCAGCTCGAGGACCGGGTCGAGCAGTTGTTCCATGAAAAGTCGGTCACCGGGCGCGGCGCTTGGAACCGCCTGTTCGACGAGACCATGACCGACCTGCGCTTCGATGTCGACGGCGAGGAGTTGACGCTGGAGCCGGCGCTGAACCGGTTGCAGGACTCCGATGGCGAAGTGCGCCGTCGCGCCTCCGAGGCGCTCGCCGCGACCTTCCGCAAGAACCTGCGGACCTTCACGCTCATCACCAACACTTTAGCCAAGGACAAGGAGATCTCCGACCGCTGGCGCGGCTTCGAGGACATCGCCGATTCACGCCATCTCGCCAACCGCGTCGAGCGCGGCGTGGTCGATGCGCTCGCGGCCGCCGTGCGCGATGCCTATCCGCGGCTTTCGCACCGCTACTATGCGATGAAGGCGCGCTGGCTCGGCATGGACGTGATGAACCACTGGGACCGCAACGCGCCGCTGCCCGAGACACCGCAAGCGGTGATCCGCTGGGACGACGCCAGGGACACTGTGCTGTCGGCCTACCAGCGCTTCTCGCCGGAGATGGCGGAGATCGCGCGGACCTTCTTCGACCGCAAGTGGATCGACGCGCCGGTCAGGCCTGGCAAGTCGCCCGGCGCCTTCGCCCATCCGACGGTTCCGTCGGCGCACCCTTACGTGCTGCTCAACTACATGGGCAAGCCGCGCGATGTGATGACGCTGGCGCATGAGCTCGGCCACGGCGTGCATCAGGTGCTGGCCGCCGGCCAGGGCGCGCTGATGGCCTCGACGCCGCTGACGCTGGCCGAGACCGCCTCCGTCTTCGGCGAGATGCTGACTTTCCGCTCGCTGCTCGACCAGACCGCCGACAAGCGCGAACGCAAGGCGATGCTCGCCCAGAAGGTCGAGGACATGATCAACACCGTCGTGCGCCAGATCGCCTTCTACGAGTTCGAGCGCAAGGTGCATGCCGAGCGCCGCAACGGCGAGCTGACCTCGGACAGGCTGGGCCAGTTCTGGCTGGAAGTTCAGGCCGAAAGCCTGGGGCCGGCAATCAGGCTGCGCGATGGCTACGAAGTCTTCTGGACCTACATCCCGCACTTCATCCACTCGCCCTTCTACGTCTATGCCTACGCCTTCGGCGACTGCCTGGTGAACTCGCTCTATGCCGTCTACCAGAATGCGGAGCGCGGCTTTCAGGAGAAGTATTTCGAGATGCTGCGCGCCGGCGGTACCAAGCATCACTCGGAGCTTCTGGCGCCCTTCGGCCTCGACGCCACCGATCCTGCCTTCTGGCAGATCGGCCTTGGCGTGATCAGCACGCTGATCGACGAGCTGGAAGTGCTCGACAAATGACGGGCGTTCGCCCGACGGCATAATCCATAGTATTTTAGCAAAAATTAATATTAGAAGCAGCTTATTCTTTTCCAAATGGCTGTTCTTCAATAACTCCGCCGCATTTTTCAATTAGTTTTCAGCGAGCCATATGATAGCGTCCCGCCTCAAGCTCAGCCGGACGCATCGCCAAGGCCAGAGACGGCCCCTCGCGGCGCTTCGGCGAATGCGATGATGGCCGTCGGCCGTGGGCGGAGGAGAGCCAAGCGCCGACAGCTCTATTAAAGCGGCTGTTCCGCCGAACGCGGAACGATTGACGATCGTCGCGGCAAGCTCGCCATTTCGGGCCGCGGCCGACAGATCGGACTGGAGAGGGAAATGAGCACTTTCTTCTACATGCTCCTGGCGTTCGTTGTGGGTGTCCTGGTTGGCTGGTTCATCTGGGGCCGCCTGCGCGGCGAGCTCGACAGTCTGCGCGGCGATCTCGATCGCGCAAGGAGCGAGCGCGACCGGTTTCGCGCCGACACGGACCGCCTGAGCGGCGAGCTCGACACCTGTGTCCGCGCCCGCGCCGATCTCGAGCGCCAGCTGCGCGGGACACCCGCCAAAGCCGGCGCCGACAAGGCCGCCGCGCCCGCGCCGACGGCGCTGATGTCGTCGACACCGGCCGCGGCCAAATCGCCGCCCGCGAAATCGTCCGCGGCAAAATCGGCCTCGACCAAGAGCGTGCCGGCCAAGAAACCGGCGGCGGCCAAGACGGCGACCGCGCCGAAGGCAAGCGCGGCGCCAAGGAAAGCCGCACCGGCTCCGAAGAAAGCCGCCGCACCGACGGCGCCCAACGGCAAGGCGGACAATCTGCGCCGCCTGATCGGCATTGGTCCGGTCAACGAAAAGCTGCTCAAGGATCAGGGCGTCACCACCTACGCCCAGATCGCCGCGTGGACCGAGGCCGACGTGAAGCGCGTCGAGGAGGTTCTCAATTTCGATGGTCGCATCGAGCGCGAGAAATGGATCGAGCAGGCGAAATTGCTGGCCGCGGGTGACGAGGCCGAATTCGCCCGTCGCTTCCCGACGGCAGGCACCGCCAGCAACACCTGAACATCTCGGCGGTATGGCAAATGCCGGAGATAGGCCGGAGACGCCCATCACTTCGTCATCCTATGGCGTAGCAAGGAGCGAAGCGACGCAGCGCAGACCATAGGATCCATTCCGTTACCTACAAGTGCTGCGGCAGTGCAGAAAAGCCTTCGTTCTGCACCGCCATTACCCTTCGCGCGAGGTCACGGAATGGATCCTCGGGTCTCCGCGTCCGCTTCGCTTCCGCTCCGCCCGTGGATGACGAAGTTCTGGTGCCTCCGCCAATCCTTGCAAAATCAGTTGCCGAAAACGCCTTTGCGCCGCCCGACGCCGTTCCCTCGATTGCACCCCGCCCAGCCCCCATATAGAGCGGTCGACTGAATGGACCGTATCCGAGGCTTATGTCCCTGCCTTCCGCAATCTTCCGCAATGACGAGGCCGGCCGCCAGCTCGTCTTCGACAGGCCGCTCGAGATCATCATCGCGCGAACCGCGGCCGAATTCGCGCCGGCGCTCGAAGCAGCGCAGGCGGCCTCCGACGCCGGCAAATGGCTGGCCGGCTA
Source organism: Mesorhizobium sp. WSM4906 (assembly GCF_029674625.1). Lineage (NCBI taxonomy): Bacteria > Pseudomonadati > Pseudomonadota > Alphaproteobacteria > Hyphomicrobiales > Phyllobacteriaceae > Mesorhizobium > Mesorhizobium sp. WSM4906. The sequence goes on along the minus strand of NZ_CP121355.1, from coordinate 2,446,975 downwards.
TTTCTCCTACGAGGCCGGCTACCTGCTCGAGCCGAAGCTGGTGCCGCTGCTGCCGGAGGGCCGCCGCGCGCCACTGATCTGTCTCGGCGTCTTCGACGCGCCGCTCGAACAGGCCGTGCCGAAAAGCAACGGGCTAGCGACCAACGGCCCGATTTTCGACGCCAGGGCGGGATGGTCCGCCGAGGACTATGCCCTCCGCTTCGCTCGCCTCCACGACCATATCCGCAAGGGTGATTGCTACCAGGGCAACCTGACCTTCCCGGTCCATGCGCAATGGTCCGGCGATCCGCTCGCCGCCTTCGAGGCGCTGACCGGGCGCCAGCCCGTGAAATACGGCGCGCTGGTCTCGCTCGGCGATCCGATCGTGTTGTCGCGCTCGCCGGAGCTCTTCTTCGAGATCGATGACGAGGGCATGATCGAGACGCACCCGATGAAGGGCACGGCGCCGCGCGGCGCGACCAGGGCCGAGGATGAACGGCTGAAGGCGTTCCTGCGCAACGACGAGAAGAACCAGGCCGAGAACCGGATGATCGTCGACCTGCTGCGCAACGACATCTCGCTGATCAGCGAGGTCGGCACGCTGCAGGTGCCGGAGCTGTTCCGCATCGAGACCTATCCGACCGTCCACCAGATGGTGAGCCGGGTACGCGCAAGATTGCTGCCGGATGTCGGCATTCGCCAGATCTTCGCCGCGCTCTTTCCCTGCGGCTCGATCACCGGCGCGCCAAAAATCCGCGCCATGGAGATATTGCACGACCTGGAAGGCGTGCCGCGCGACGTCTATTGCGGTGCCATCGGCTGGGTCGCGCCCGGCGGCACGATGCGGTTCTCGGTGGCGATCCGCACCATCTCCCTCTTTGCCGATGGCGAGGCCGTCTACAATGTCGGCGGCGGCGTCGTCTTCGATTCGACCGCCGATGAGGAGTATCGGGAGTGTCTTCTGAAAGCGCGCTTCGCGACGGGAACCGTGCCGACTTCGAACTGATCGAGACCATGCGCTGGGAGCCTGGCTCGGGCTTCCTGCGCTTCGAGCGGCATCTTGCGCGGCTTTACGCTTCGGCGGCGGAGCTTGGCTTTGCCTGCCACCCGCAACGGGTCGGCCAGACGCTGACGGATGCGGTCGGCGGGCGGCAGATCGCACTGCGCACGCGCCTTGTCCTGCAGCGCAATGGCGAGGCGACGGCATCGGCGCAGCCTTACGAACCGCTCGCCGCGGACAGGGTCTGGCGGCTGCAGCTGGCGCGGGTCCGCCTCGATTCCGGCAACATGCTGCTGCACCACAAGACCAGCCTGCGACAGGTCTACACGCATGCACGTGCCGAATATCTCATCACGCAAGCCGACGAGGTGCTGCTCGCCAACGAGCGCGGCGAGCTCTGCGAAGGCACGATCACCAATCTCTTCGCCGACTTCGGTGACGGCGTGCTCGCGACGCCTCGGCTCGACTGCGGCCTACTTCCTGGAGTATTGCGCGGCGAGCTTCTGGACGAAGGCCGCGCCGCGGAAGCGATCTACACCTTTGATGATCTGAAGTCCGCGAAGGCGATCTTCGTCGGCAATTCGCTGCGCGGGCTGATCCCGGCGCAACTCGCCTGACACTGGAACCGCCGGTCCTTTTCTTTTGAGAGAAGCCATTTTCTGTTTGAAGCAAGCATGACCACCCACACGCTCCCGACCCACACGCCCTATGACGGCTCCTCGAAACTGTTCACCATCGGCCTGAAGCCGCTCGAGCTCGACCGCTGGATCGAGGTCGATGAATTCCTCTTGCCCTATCTCGCCGAAAAGCGGCGGCTTTACGCGGAGATCCCGGAAAAGGTCTTTGTCGAGCAAGACGATACGCGCGACGCACAGCGCGAGGTGCTCGACCTCCTCGTCGCCCATCTGCGAGAAAAACACCCGGGGACTCACCACGGCACAGGCTCCGCCATCCAGGGGTTCGGCCCCGACGGAGCGATCGGCAATCTCTCTCCCGGACTGCGCAAAGCGCCGCTCGTCCAGGCGTCCCTGCTGGTGCAGGAGGATTTGATCCTGATGCGGCGGGGCGACGACGGCTGGCGGCTCGCCGCCGGATCGCTCTGCTTTCCTTCGTCCTGGTCGCTCCGGGAAAAATTCGGCAAGCCGCTGCAGCAGATCCATGCGCCCGTGCCGGGCTTCGGCCCGGGTACGCGGCCCGCCGATTTGATAAACCGCATGTTCGACGGCCTGCAGGGCCAGGCGGTCGAACGTTTCAACTGGTCGATCCAGGCGGGCGAGGCGCTCTATCATCCGCTTTCCAACGGGGAGCGCATCGACCGCGCCGCCAATCGGCCCACCCGCTTCCCCGACGGCGACATCAACGCCCACGCCTTCATCCGAGTCGAGCGGCAGACGCTGCGCAAGCTGCCGGTCTCGCGCGACATCCTCTTCACCATCCGTATCCACCTCGACCCGTTGGCGGTGCTCGACCGGCACCCTGACAGGGCGACACTGGCGGCCTCTTTCGCCGAACAGCTCAACGCCCTCGACCAGGCGCAGCTCGATTACAAGGGCCTCACCGCCGACCGCGACCGGCTGGTCGCCTACCTCAACGGCACGGCCAAGGCCGCTTAACCACGTCGCCATGCGGGCTTAGCCGGCGATTGGCGGTTTTCGCTGGTTTGTGACAATGATCTGTGATTGTAGCGCTCGACCGCGGGGCGAAGAGTGCCCGGTTTTTGCGCGTGTTTGAAGGAGTGTGCGAAAAAATGGCGAATGAAAACTGGCCCGTTTACGGTGAAATCACCGGCCCTGTCGTGATGATCGGCTTCGGCTCGATCGGACGGGGAACGCTGCCGCTGATCGAACGCCATTTCAAGTTCGACAAGTCGCGTATGGCGGTCATCGACCCGCGCGACTCCGACCGCAAGCTGCTCGACGAGCGCGGCATCACCTTCGTTCAGGACGCGGTGACCAAGAAGAACTACAAGAAGCTGTTGACCCCCCTTCTCACCAATGGCGGCGGCCGGGGCATGTGCGTCAACCTGTCGGTCGACACCTCCTCGCTCGAGCTGATGAAGCTGTGCCGCAAGCTCGGCGTGCTCTATGTCGACACCGTCGTCGAGCCATGGCTCGGCTTCTATTTCGATGAAACGGCCGACAACGCCTCGCGCACCAACTATGCGCTGCGCGAGAGCGTGCGCCAGGAAAAGGAAAAGGCCCCGGGCGGCACCACCGCGATCTCCTGCTGCGGCGCCAATCCCGGCATGGTCTCGTGGTTCGTCAAGCAGGCGCTGGTCAACCTCGCCACCGATCTCGGGCTCGAGTTCGTCGTGCCGGCGGAGCATGACCGCGAGGGTTGGGCGAAGCTGATGAAGAAGGCCGGCGTCAAGGGCATCCACATCGCCGAGCGCGACACCCAGCGTACCAAGAAGCCGAAGCCGATGGACGTGTTCTGGAACACCTGGTCGGTCGAGGGCTTCATCTCGGAAGGCCTGCAGCCGGCCGAACTCGGCTGGGGCACGCATGAAACCTGGATGCCGAAGAACGGCAAGAAGCACAGGCATGGCTCGCAGGCGGCGATCTATCTGGAGCAGCCCGGCGCCAACACGCGCGTGCGCAGCTGGTGCCCGACGCCCGGCCCGCAATACGGCTTCCTGGTGACGCATAACGAGGCGATTTCGATCGCCGATTTCTTCACCGTCCGCGGCAAGAAGGGCAAGGTGAACTACCGCCCGACCTGCCATTATGCCTACCATCCCTGCAATGACGCGGTTCTGTCGCTGCACGAGATGTTCGGCGCCGCCGGCAAGGCGCAGCCTGTCCATCATGTGCTCGACGAGAACGAGCTGGTCGACGGCGTCGACGAGCTCGGCGTGCTGCTCTACGGCCACGACAAGAACGCCTACTGGTACGGCTCGCAGTTGTCCTTGGCCGAGGCCCGCAAGCTGGCGCCGTACCAGAACGCCACCGGCTTGCAGGTCACGTCGGCGGTGCTGGCCGGCATGGTCTGGGCGCTTGAAAATCCGATGGCCGGCATCGTCGAGGCCGACGAGATGGATTTCAGGCGCTGCCTGGAGGTGCAGATGCCCTATCTCGGGCCGGTCAGGGGCTACTACACCGACTGGACCCCGCTCGATAATCGTCCCGGCCTTTTCCCCGAGGACATGGACAAGGAAGACCCGTGGCAGTTCCGCAACATCCTGGTGCGATAGCAGCCAGACTTACCGCCGTCTCCACCTTGCAATCGCCCGGAAATCGGGCGATTGAGAAGGTGCGGCCTAGAGCGACGTGCATCCAGTCGGACGCACACAGCACGCTCTAGCACTTTGGATGCACGCATCGTGCTTTCCGAAAATCGGGTCGATTTTCGGGCCGGTGCGAGAGGAGAGGGTTTTTCAGATGACCATTGCGCGCAAATTGCTTTCGGCAGGCGCCGCGGCAAGCCTTTTGGCCGCGGCCGCCTGCACCACTACCGGACCTTCCGAACCGATCGCGGCCGCCCCTAAGGGCGTCGAGGGCAACTGGATCGACGCCAAGGGCACCGGCCTGTCGACCTTTACCGCCGGCAGCTTCACCACCGTGGCGACCGACACCGGCCAGAAGTTGTCTGAGGGCAGCTACACCATGACCGGCCCGACCTCGGTCGAGATCCACGGCACCTCGCTGATCCGCCAGACGCCGGTCAGCTTCAACTGCCTGATGGTCTCCACCAGCCAGCTCAATTGCACCAGCGCCAGCGGCCAGAATTTCGTGCTGACGCGCCGCGCCTGAGCGTAGGGCAATTCCAGGAAAAGTATGTAACGGTTGGGTTCGGCGACTTCGCCGTAGCCTCCGTCCGGAATGCGTAAAAACAACGAGATAGAGCGGTTCGGCGTTTCCGTGAAACGGAGAAACGCTCGATGGATACATCGATCTTGTCGAGGTCGGCGGCGTGAGCCGCCGTTCTTTTTTGTGCCGGCAAAGCTCTTCCCGATTTCCGCTTGCATCGGCCAAAACGCGATGTGAACATGACCCGAAGCTGACTGTTATTTTCCAGTCAAGCGAGGGCATTAAGCACTTCAGGTCAGCTTATCCGGGAGACGAAGATGAAGAAGATTGCCGCCGTTCTAGCTCTGTCTGCCTCGACGCTTGGCATGTCGGCCGGAGCATCCTTTGCCGACTACACGCTGAACATCCTGCATTTCAACGACTGGCACAGCCGCATCGAAGGCAACAACAAATACGAGTCGACCTGTTCTGCCGAAGAGGAAACCAAAGGCGAGTGCATTGGCGGCGCCGGCCGGCTGGTCACCGCGATCGCCCAGGAGCGCAAGAAGCTCGAGGGTCAGAACGTGTTGCTGCTCAATGCAGGCGACAGCTTCCAGGGATCGCTGTTCTACATCACCTACAAGGGTGCCGCGGAGGAGGAATTTCTCAATCAGATCAAGCCCGACGCTGTGACGCTCGGCAATCATGAATTCGACGACGGCGAGAGCGCGCTGGTGCCTTACCTCGACAAGGCGAAGTTCCCGATCGTCAGCGCCAACGTCGTGCCCAACGACAAATCCGGCGCGGCGGGCAAGATCAAGCCATCGATGGTCGTCGAGGTCGGCGGCCAGAAGATCGGCATTGTCGGCGCCGTCACCAACGACACGCCGGAGCTTGCCTCGCCGGGTCCGAACATTGCCATCGCCGACGACGTCAAGTCGATCACGGCCGAGGTCGAGAAACTGAAGGCGCAGGGCATCAACAAGATCATCGCGGTGACCCATATCGGCTACAACCGCGAGCGCGACGTGATCGCCAAGATCCCGGGTGTCGACGTGGTGGTCGGCGGCCACAGCCACACGCTGCTGTCGAACACCGACCCCAAGGCGGCAGGCCCCTATCCGACGATGGTCGACAACCCCGACGGCTACAAGGTGCCGGTGGTGCAGGCGGCGTCCTATTCGAAATATCTCGGCGAGTTCAAGGTCGTGTTCGACGACAATGGCGTCGTCAAGGAAGCGAGCGGCGACCCGATCTTCCTCGACAAGTCGATCACACCCGATCCAGCCGTTCTTGCCCGCATCAAGGAGCTTGGCGCGCCGATCGAGGCGCTGAAGAACAAGGAGGTCGCCGAGACCACCAAGCCGATCGACGGCAGCCGCGAGAATTGCCGCGCCCGCGAATGCGAAATGGGCAATCTCGTCTCCGACGCCGTCCTCGATCGCGTCAAGGGCCAGGGCGTCGAGATCGTCATCTCGAACGGCGGCGGCCTGCGCGCCTCGATCGACCAGGGCACCGTGACCATGGGCGAGGTGCTGACCGTCCTGCCGTTCCAGAACACGCTGGCGACGTTCAAGATCTCCGGCAAGGATCTGGTCGCAGGGCTGGAAAGCGGCCTCAGCCAGATCGAGGACGGTGCCGGCCGCTTCCCGCAGGTGGCCGGGCTGAAATACTCTTTCGACAAGTCGGTCGCGCCCAATGCCGGCCGCGTCAAATCGGTCGAGGTGATGGAGAACGGCGCCTGGGCGCCGATCAACCCGGACAAGCAGTATCTCGTCGCCACCAACAACTACGTCCGCCAGGGCGGCGACGGCTACAAGGTCTTCGCCGAGAAGGCCACGGACGCCTATGACTACGGCCCGGGCCTGGAGCAGGTGGTGGCCGATTATCTCGGCGCGCACCGGCCCTACACGCCGAAGCTCGACGGCCGCATCACCGAGGTCGGAGCGACGGTAGCGGCAGCAGAGCCGGCAAAGCCTGCCGAGACGACGGCGCCGGCCGCCGAACCCGCGAAGCCGGCCGAGACAGCGCCGGCGATCGCCGAGCCCGCGATGCCGGCCTTGCCGTCCAATTCCGGCGACATCGCCGGCACGCCGCCGACCGTTCCGGCCGAGACAGCGCCGGCGGCGCCGGCCGCCGAACCGGCGAAGCCTGCTGAGACGACCGCGCCAGCCCCTGCGGAGGCCAAGCCTGCACAGGCTAGCGCCGCGACCAGCCCAGAAACCAGCCACGTGATCGCCGCCGGCGACACCTACTGGGATTTGGCCAAGAAAAATTATGGCGACGGCGCCAAATGGAAGCTGATCTCCGAGGCCAACAAGGACTACAGGCCGCGCCGTCTGCCGCTCGGCGCGACGCTGACCATCCCGCCGGCCGCGAAGTAAGCCCTCGGGCATTCATGGCACCCGCCCAGGAAACCGGGCGGGTGTTCCGTCTTCAGGCTGGAACGCGATGGAGCATGATCCCGAAAAGTTGCAGACTTTTCGGAGAGGATCATGCTTAAAAACAGAATCGTAGAGCGAGACGGCAATTCAATGAATAGGCATCTCGCTCTACGGTGCGGCCAGACGCAGCATTGAAAACCGGCGCGGCGTCGCTAGTTTCGCGGGCGCTCAACGCAATTCCAGGAGAGTTTGCACGGTTTTTCGTCCGGAATTGCGTAAAAACAAATAGCTGGAGCAGTTCAGCGTTTCCGTGAAAACGCTGAACTGCCGCAGCCTTCGGTGCCCGGAGACGGTTGATGACGCTTGCCAGCCCTGCCGATGCGAAACCCGCCGATCCGGCGCTGGCGGGCGCCGCGCCGGCGAAATCGGGCAAGATCGGCATCATGCTGATCAATCTAGGCACGCCGGATGGCACCGAATTCAAGCCGATGTGGCGCTATCTCAGGGAATTCCTCTCCGATCCGCGCGTCATCGAGCTCAACAAGGCGATCTGGTATCCAATCCTCTACGGGCTGGTTCTCACCACCCGGCCGAAAAAGTCGGGCGCCAATTATGCCAGGATCTGGAACACCGAAAAGAACGAGTCGCCGCTGCGCACCTTCACCCGCTCGCAGGCCGAGAAGCTTAGCGGCGCGCTTGGTGACCTGCCGAACGTCGTGGTCGACTGGGCGATGCGCTATGGCAATCCCTCGACGGCGGACATCGCCCGACGGCTGGTCGAGCAAGGCTGCGAGCGCATCCTCACCTTTCCGATCTATCCGCAATATTCGGCGACGACGACGGCAACCGCCAATGACCAGCTGTTCCGCGCGCTGATGAGGATCAGGCATGCGCCGGCGATCCGCAGCGTGCCGCCCTATTATGACGAGCCGGTCTATATCGAGGCGCTCGCCCGTTCGATCGAGAAGCATCTGGCGACGCTCGACTTCGTGCCGGAGGTGGTCATCACTTCCTACCATGGCATCCCGAAGCCCTATTCCGACAAGGGCGATCCCTATCGCGCGCATTGTCTGGAGACGACCCGGTTGCTGCGGGCGAGGCTCGGCTGGGACGAGAAGAAGCTCATCACCACCTTCCAGTCGCGCTTCGGCGCGCAGGAGTGGCTGCAGCCCTACACCGACGTCACCGTCGAGAAACTGGCGAAGGACGGCGTCAAGTCGATCGCTGTCGTCAATCCCGGCTTTTCCGTCGACTGCATCGAGACGTTGGACGAGATCGGCCGCGAGGCGGCCGAGACCTTCCACCATGCCGGCGGCAAGGACTTCACTCATATCCCCTGCCTCAACGACAGCACCGAGGGCATGGCGGTGATCGAAGCGCTGGTGCGGCGCGAGCTGTCCGGCTGGGTGTGACGGTCTTCACCGACAGACCTTGAAACCGGTGTGCAAAAGCTCCGCTAACCAATATTCATGATCACCTGATTGTAACGTTACGGAAACACACTTAAGTGATTTCGTGAGGTCGCCGCCTTTTGAGGGAGAAACGAAATGGGCTTCAGCGGTTTCGATATTGCAATCATTGTTCTTGTCCTTCTCGTCGTCATCCTTCTTTTCAAGGGCATCAAGACGGTGCCGCAAGGTTACAACTACACGGTGGAGCGTTTCGGGCGGTACACCAAGACGCTGACGCCCGGCCTCAACATCATCAACCCGATCTTCGAGCGCGTCGGCGCCAAGATGAACATGATGGAGCAGGTGCTCGATGTCCCGACGCAGGAGATCATCACCCGCGACAACGCCATCGTCGGCGTCGATGGCGTCGCCTTCTACCAGGTGCTGAACGCCGCGCAGGCCGCTTACCAGGTGGCCGGGCTGCAGAACGCCATCCTCAACCTCACCATGACCAACATCCGCACCGTCATGGGTTCGATGGACCTCGACGAACTGCTGTCCAATCGCGACGCCATCAACGAGCGCCTGCTGCGTGTCGTCGACGAGGCGGCGCATCCGTGGGGCATCAAGATCACCCGCGTCGAGATCAAGGACATCAACCCGCCGGCCAATCTGGTGGAGTCGATGGGTCGCCAGATGATGGCCGAGCGCGACAAGCGCGCCCAGATCCTCGCGGCCGAAGGCTTGAAGCAGTCGCAGATCCTCGAGGCCGAGGGCCGCAGGGAAGCCGCCTTCCGCGACGCCGAGGCGCGCGAGCGCTCGGCCGAGGCCGAGGCCAAGGCGACGCAGGTGGTGTCGGAAGCCATCGCCAAGGGCGACGTGCAGGCCATCAACTACTTCGTCGCGCAGAAATACACCGAGGCGCTGGCCAAGATCGGCTCGTCCAGCAACAACAAGATCGTGCTGATGCCGTTCGAAGCCTCGTCGCTGATCGGTTCTCTGGGCGGCATCGGCGAGATCGCCCGCGAGGTCTTCAAGGGCGACGGCGCTTCCGGCACGCAGCGGCAGGTCTCGCGCCCGCCGGTCGTGCGGCCAAGCGACAACTGATGTGACGCTGTCTGGTTGGAGAGAACGTCAATGATCGACCGCATCGTTTCGGAGCTCGGCCCCTGGAACTGGATGGTTCTCGGCTTCGTGCTCCTGGTGATGGAAATCGTGGCGCCTGGCGTGTTCATGCTCTGGATCGGCCTCGCGGCGCTGATCGTCGGCGCGATCTCGCTGCTCATCGGCTATGCCGCCATCTGGCCGTGGCAGGCCGAATTGAACGGCGCCATTTGGACGTGGCAGGTTCAGGTTCTGGCCTTCCTCGTCCTGTCCGTGATCTCGGCCTTCGTCGGCAAGAGGCTGACGGCAGCGCGCGCCGGCGAGGTCGATCAGCCGCTGCTCAACCGTCGCGGCGCGCAGATGGTCGGCCGCACGGCAACGCTGGCCGAGCCGATCCAGAACGGCCGCGGCCGCATCAGGCTGGGGGATACGCTGTGGCGCGTCTCCGGCCCGGACCTGCCGGCGGGCGCGCAAGTGCGCGTTACAGGCGCAGCGGATACCGACCTGGAGCTGACCGTCGAAGCTATCTGACCAAAAAAGCGCAGAAAGCCGCCATTTGCAGGCCGGCCTCGCTCGCCTAGCTAAGCGGCGCCGATGCGCAAAAGATCGTGGAAGTGAACCACGCCCACCGGCATGTTGTTCTTGATCACCACCAAGGCGCCGATATTGTGCTCGTTGAGCATCGCGATCGCCGTGCCCGCAAGCGTCTGAGGATCGATCGTCTTGGGGGTGCGGGTCATGACCTCGTCGACGGTGACGTTGGCCAGATTGCGGTGCAGGTTGCGCGCAACGTCGCCGTCGGTGACGATCCCGACCAGTTCGCCGTTCGTATCGACGATGCAGACGCAACCGACTTTCTTCTGTGACAGCGTCATCACCGCTTCCGGCATCTTGGTGCCGAGAAGGGCAAGCGGAACCTGATCGCCGGTCCTCATGATCTCTGACACCAAGGTCAGATTGGCGCCAAGCTGCCCGCCCGGATGCAAGGTCCGGAAGTGATCCGGCGTGAAGCCGCGCGCCTCGAGCAGCGCAATCGCCAGCGCATCGCCCATGACCAGTTGGAGAAGCGTCGATGTCGTCGGCGCCAGCCCGTGCGGGCAGGCCTCGGGCACGACCGGCAGGAGCAGCATCACGTCCGCGGCCCGTGCCAGCGCCGAAGTCTCGCCGGAGGTGATGGCGATCAGCGGGATCGAAAAGCGCCTGGAATAGGCGACGATGCCCATCAGTTCCCTGCTTTCGCCGGACCAGGACATGGCGATGATGGCGTCATCCTTGGCGATCATGCCGAGATCGCCATGATTGGCCTCGGCCGGATGGACGAAGAAGGCAGGCGTGCCGGTCGAAGCGAGCGTGGCGGCGATCTTGGAGCCGATATGGCCGCTCTTGCCGACACCGGTGACGATGACGCGGCCTTCGATCCGCGAGATGATGTCCACCGCGGCCCCGAACGGCTCGGCCAAGCCATCGCCGAGCGCAGCGGCAAGCGCCGCGACGCCAGTCTGCTCCGTCGCCACCGTTCTCAGCGCCGATTCGATCGCAGCCTGCCTGTCCGGCTGCTTCCTTCCTGGGGACCCCGCATGCATGGCAGAAGCCATTAGCGCCATGTCGCCCGCCTGTCCAACGGAATTCCCGTCCCGCGTGCGTCGGGGGCGGTGGAACCGGCCCGTTTCAACCCTCCGTTAACCATCCGCATTTACGGTCCGGTAAGTATGGCGCGCCTGCGCCGCGCAAGCAGTGGTGACGATGTCGGGGCCCCAGCCTGAAACGAGAAGAGGTCGAAAGGGCATAGCCGTCAGCACGCTGCTGGTGACGGCGAGCGTACTTGCCTTGCTGCGCCCGGCGCCGGTCTTCGCGCAGGAAACCGAGCTGCGCGGCGAGGTCTCGGAATCGGCGATTCTGGCCGACCAGCAGCGCAAAGCGAGACAGTTGCGCGCGCAGGGATCGCCGGATCAGGCGGCTCCGGCAGCTCAGACGGCCGAGGACCAGACACCTGCTAACCCATATGAGCCGGCAAGCCCAGGCGCGGTGCCCGACCACGACCAGACAGCGGGCGCGACGGGGAGCATCTTCGACCAGCCGCAGGCGACCGACGACCCTTTCGCCGACAATTTGACCGCGACCCGGCCGCGCCGGCCTTCGACCGCCAGGCAGCGCGCAGCCGATGCCGGCACGAAAGGCGACACCAAGGCCGCCGACAAGAAAAAGGTGAAAAAGAAACCCGGCAAGGCCAACGACAGCACGGCCAAGACCACCGCTGCCGACGACCGGGCCGACACCGCGGCCACCGAGGATGTCGACACGAACCGCCGCGCCCTCACCATCGACAGCGTCGACCGGCAGAAGCTCGATCCCGGCGCTGAGCGCACCGGATCGATCGAAGGCCAGAAGGTGAAGCCGGAGGATGATCCCTTCGCCGCCCCCGGCATCAAGCTCGGAACCTTTGTCTTCCGCCCGACGCTGGAGCAAGGCTTCACCGCGACGTCCAATGCCGACGGCAGCAGCGGCGGCAGGTCGGCGGTGCTGTCCGAGACGGCGCTGCGTTTCTCCGCCACCTCGGACTGGCGCGAGAACTCGGCCGTCATCGACGGCTACGGCATCTTCCGCAACACGCTTTCGGGCCAGAAGATCAATGACGCGCAGGGCCGGATCGAGGGCCAACTCAATGTCGACCTCGACAACGAGCTGCGCGCCATCGCCAAGCTCGGCTATGAAGCGGTGCCGGAATCGGCATCTTCGCCCGATGCGATTGCCGGTGTCACCTCGCAGCCGCTGCGGCAGACCGTGGACGGCAGCCTCGGCATCGAGAAGGATGTCGGCAAGATGCGCTACACGCTGACCGGCGCGGTCACGCACGACTTCTACGGCGACGCCAAACTCTCGGACGGCACCGTCCTGTCGCAGAAGGATCGCGACTCCACGCTCTATTCGGCGACCTTGCGCACCGGCTATCAGGTCTCGCCGGCCCTCACGCCCTTCGTCGAGGCGGAGGCCGGCCGGCGGATCTATGATCTGCGCCTGGACAGCAACGGTTTCGAGCGCTCCTCGACGCGGCTCGGCGCCCGCGCCGGCCTCGAGCTCGACATGGATGACAAGCTGTCCGGCGAATTTTCCGTCGGATGGCTGCGCGAAGCCATCGATGATGACCGCCTGCCGGCCAATGCCGGCCCATACGTCAATGCCGATCTCAAATGGTCGCCCGAGCGCGGCACCATTATCGGCCTCACCGGAAGGACCACCATCGAGAGCACGACCGCGGCAAACGAGAGCGGCGATGTCCTCTACTCGAGCCGCCTTACCGGCGAGCGGCAGGTCCGCGCCAACCTGACGGCGAATTCGTCGCTTGGTCTCGACTGGCGCGATTACACCGGCTCCGACGGCCATGACCTGATCTTGAGCGCCGAGGCGGGTCTGACTTGGTGGCTGAACCGCTATGCCGGCCTCACCACACGGGTGAGGACGGAAAAGCTGACCAGCAACCTGCCCGGTCGCGACTACGTCGCCAACAGCGTCTATCTCGGCCTGAAGGTGCAGCGCTGAAGGCGGTGCGGCTGAGGGTGTAGCCTAAAAAGCCGCGCCGCGCCGCTCCGCCGGCCGCACTTCATCCAGCAGGGTGCGGATGACGCCGGCCATGCTCTCGTTCATATCGTTGCGCCAGAGCGCGAAGGCGACGTTGGCCTCGACGAAGCCTTCCGGCGAGCCGCAGTCGAAGGTGCGTCCCTTGTAATGATAGCCGTAGAAGGGCTGCTGCTTCTCCAGCTTCAGCATCGCATCCGTCAGCTGGATCTCGTTGCCTGCGCCGCGCTCCTGGCTTTCGAGGATGCCGAAAATTTCCGGCTGCAGGATGTAGCGCCCGTTGATGAAGAGATTGGAGGGCGCGGTGCCCGGCTTCGGCTTCTCCACCATGCCGGTGATGCGGAAGCCGTGATGAGTGTCCTCGCCACGGCCGACGATGCCGTATTTGTGCGCCTCGGCCGGATTGCATTCCTGCACCGCGATGATGTTGTTGCCGGTCTCGGCGTAAAGCTCGACCATGTCCTTCATGCAGCTTTTCTCCGACTGCATGATCATGTCCGGCAACAGCAGCGCGAACGGTTCGTTGCCGACAAGCTCGCGCGCGCACCAGACGGCATGACCAAGTCCCATCGGCACTTGCTGGCGCGTGAAACTGGTCTGGCCGGGTGCCGGCTGCAGGCGTTGCAGGCGGGCGAGCTGGTCGTCCTTGCCGCGCTGGGCCAGCGTGTCGTAGAGCTCGAACTGGACGTCGAAGTGGTCCTCGATGACCGCCTTGTTGCGCCCGGTCACGAAGATGAAATGCTCGATACCGGCCTCGCGCGCCTCGTCGACCACATACTGGATGACCGGCCGGTCGACGACGGTCAGCATCTCCTTCGGAATGGCTTTGGTGGCCGGAAGGAACCGCGTGCCGAGGCCGGCGACCGGGAAAACTGCCTTGCGAACTCGCTTCATGCTCGACCCCATCCGTTTTGAGCCCATTATCCGCTCGGCGAGGTGCTCCGCAATCCCCCCTGACATTTTCACGCCGGAATGTTGAACTACCGAACGCCGAGTAGAACGTGCTGGCATAAAGCGGCAGCCTCTTTTCGTACTCGGCGGCACCTATGGTAAACTAAATACTAACCCGGTTCGGCGTTGAATGATCCTTCCTGATTTGACGAAGGAGGAAAAGATGTCCGTTCGCAACACCGCAAGGCGACTGACGGCAATGGTGACGGCCGCCGGCCTGACGCTTGCCTTGCTGATGCCTGCCGGACCCGCTTTCGCCGATGCGGGGTTCCGCCAGTGGGTCGCGGGCTTTCGCGCCACTGCGGTTTCGGGCGGCGTTTCGGGTGCTGTCTATGACCAGGCCATGAGGGGCATCGAGCCCGACCCGGTCGTGCTGGAAAAGGCCCGCACCCAGCCGGAATTCACCGCTCCCGCCTGGGATTATTTCGACAACCGCGTGCATGACCAGTCGGTGGCCAACGGTCAGGCAATGGCGCGCAAATGGAAGCCGTGGCTGGATCGCATCGAGGCGCGGTTCGGTGTCGACCGCAACATCCTTCTCGCCATCTGGTCGATGGAATCGAACTATGGCGAGACCCTCAAGCGCGACGACATCATGCGCAATGTCATCCGTTCGCTGGCGACCCTTGCCTATGGCGACCCGAAGCGGTCGAAATATGCCCGCACCCAGCTGATCGCCGCGTTGAAGATCCTGCAGACCGGCGACATCGACGAAAGTCATCTGATGGGTTCCTGGGCCGGCGCGATGGGCCAGACCCAGTTCATCCCGACCAGCTACCAGCGCTACGCGGTCGACATGGACGGCAACGGCCGGCGCGACATCTGGAACTCGATCCCCGACGCGCTGGCGACCTCCGCCAATCTCTTGAAGAAGAACGGCTGGCAGGCCGGCAAGACCTGGGGCTATGAGGTCACCATTCCGCCCGGCAAGCTGCCCGCCGGATCGAAGACGCTGGCGCAATGGCAGGCGCTCGGCGTCGTCAGGGCCAATGGCAAGCCGTTCCGGAACCTGACGGACAAGGCGACTTTGAAGGTGCCGGACGGCAGGGGCGGACCGTCCTTCCTGATGATCAGGAATTTTTCGGTCATCAAGGCCTACAACAATGCCGACAAATACGCTTTGGCCGTCGGCCTTCTCGCCGACGAGATCGCCGGCGGCACAGGCCTTGTGCAGGACTGGCAGCGGCCCTTCACCAAGCTCACCTTCGAGCAACGCCAGGAGTTGCAGAAGCGGCTTTCCGAGCACGGCTATTATGACGGCAAGTTCGACGGCAAGATCGGCGACGGATCGAAGGCCGCCATCATGGCTTACCAGGCAAAGGTCGGCTTGACACAGGATGGCTATCCGAGCTTGGAAGTGCTGAAATGGCTCCGCAAGCAGTAGAGCCGCTCGTGGCGTCAAACATCCTTTGAAATACCGCAAGGGATGCTGCAGCGCTTCGGCTTGCGCATGACTTTCCCGCATTTTGCATGGTCATGCGCCAAGGGATGGAGAAGCGATTGGTTTCGGTTGCGCGCATCTGGCTGATCGTTCGCCGCCTGCCGATCCTCGTCCTGGCCGTGGCCGTGCTTGCCGTCGCCGGCTCCAGCGCCTTCCATTCGCCTGCTTTCGCACAGGAGGAAAGCCGCGGCTGGTCGCTGCGCGACCTCCTGTTCCCGCGCCGCAGCGAACGCATCGAGCCCCCGGCCGACATCCAGCAGGCAAGGCCGAAACCAAAGAAGAAACCCAAGCCGCGCCCGCCGGCCGAACCGGAGACGCCGATCGTCGAAAAGACGCCGGATGCCCGCGTCGTGCTGGTGGTCGGCGATTTCCTGGCGAGCGGGCTGGCCGAGGGCCTCGACACCGCCTTTGCCGACAATCCGGCCGTCAGGATCGTTTCGCGCAGCAACGGCTCGTCCGGCTTCGTGCGCGAGGATTTCTACAATTGGCCAGCCGAGATCAAGTCGCTTATCGAGACGGAGAAACCGTCCGTGGTGGTGGTCATGCTCGGCTCCAACGACCGCCAGCAGATGCGTGTCGGCGACGTGCGCGAGCAGCCGCGCTCCGAGAACTGGACCAAGGAATACGAGCGCCGCACCGATGCGCTGGGCAAGGCCATTCAAGATAGCAAGGTGCCGTTCCTGTGGGTCGGCATGCCGGCGTTCCGGGTGGCGAAGATGACCTCGGACATGTTGGCCTTCAACGACATCTATCATTCGGCCGCCCAGGCTCATGGCGGCGAGTTCGTCGATGTCTGGGACGGCTTCGTCGATGAGAACGGCGCCTTCGTCACCTCCGGCCCCGACATCAACGGCCAACCGGTGCGCCTGCGCTCCGACGACGGCATCAACGTCACCAAGGCCGGCAAGCGCAAGCTTGCCTTCTATACCGAAAAGCCGCTGGCGAAGATCCTCGGACTGGCGGCGCCGGGAAGCGTCACGACGGTTTCCGCGCCGGCCGGCGCCCCGGTCGAGGCGTCGAAGCCCGCCGCAACTCCGGTCATCGTCGACCGTACGCCGCCGATGCTGCTCAGCGATCCGGCGCTCGACGGCGGCACGGAACTTCTAGGTGCCGCTCCGCCCGCCAAGGCCGATCCGAACCTGCCTGGTGAAAAGCTGACCGTCGAGGGCAAGGCGCCAGCCGCTTCGCCTGGCCGCGCCGACGATTTTTCCTGGCCGCCGAAACCGGCGGCAGCGGCCGCCGCCTCAGACACGACGACCGCAATCAATCGTTAACGGGGCAGTACCGTCGACCCCATCAGCGCCTCGTCGATCGCGCGCGCCGCCTGGCGGCCCTCGCGGATCGCCCACACCACCAGCGACTGGCCGCGGCGCACGTCGCCCGCTGCGTAGAGCTTGTCGATGCTGGTCCTGTAGTCGCGGTCGTTGGCCTCGACATTCTTCGAGCGGCGGCTGTCGGTGACGGTCCTTATCACGCCCTCGAGCTCCCTCATCACGCTGTCGCTCGCGGGACCGGCAAAGCCGATGGCGATGAAGGCGAGATCGGCGCGGATGACGAATTCGGTACCGGCGATCGGCTTGCGCTTCTCGTCGACCTCGCAGCAGCGGACGCCGGTCAGCTGGCCGTCCTCGCCGATGAACTCGAGCGTCGCCACCTGGAATTCGCGCTCCGCGCCCTCGGCCTGCGAGGAGGACGTACGCATCTTGGTCGCCCAGTAGGGCCAGACGGCAAGCTTGTCTTCCTTCTCCGGCGGCTGCGGGCGGATGTCGAGCTGCGTCACGCGCACCGCGCCTTGCCGGAAGGCGGTGCCGATACAGTCGGACGCGGTATCGCCGCCGCCGACCACCACGACATGTTGGCCGCCGGCGATGATCGGATGTGAGGGCCAGGCCACCGATTGGATCGGCTCGCCGCCGACGCGGCGGTTCTGCTGTACCAGATAGGGCATCGCATCGTAGACGCCGCTGAGATCGTCGCCGGGGATGTTGGCAGGGCGCGGCGTTTCCGAGCCGCCGCAATAGAGCACGGCGTCGTGCTCGGCGAGGAGCTCAGCAACAGGCTTGTCGACGCCGACATTGACGCCGCAATGGAAGGTCACGCCCTCGCCCTGCATCTGCTCGATGCGGCGGTCGATGTAATGCTTCTCGATCTTGAAGTCGGGAATGCCGTAGCGCATCAATCCGCCCGGCCGGCTCTCGCGCTCATAGACATGCACGTCGTGGCCGGCACGGCCGAGCTGTTGCGCCGCCGACATGCCCGCCGGCCCGGAGCCGATGATGGCGACCCGCTTGCCGGTCTTCTTCTCCGGCGGATAGGGCCGGATGTGGCCGGTCTCGTAAGCCTTGTCTGCGATCGCCTGCTCGACGGTCTTGATGGCGACCGGAATGTCCTCGAGGTTGAGCGTGCAGGCTTCCTCGCAGGGCGCCGGGCAGATGCGGCCGGTGAACTCCGGGAAATTGTTGGTCGAATGCAGGTTGCGGATCGCGCTGTCCCAGTCGCCATTGTAGACGAGGTCGTTCCAGTCCGGGATCTGGTTGTGGATCGGGCAGCCGGTCGGCCCGTGGCAGAACGGGATGCCGCAATCCATGCAGCGCGCGGCCTGTTTCTCGACCTCCTTGTCCGACATCGGCAGCGTGAATTCGCGAAAATGCCGGATGCGGTCCGAGGCAGGCTGGTACTTGTGCACCTGCCGGTCGATCTCGAGAAACCCTGTTACCTTGCCCATAGTCCAGTCCCTGCTGTCCGAAGGCACGCTCGAAAGCCTAGCTTGTCGGCGCACCCGTTAACCTCATAAGGCCGCCATGGCAACCTTGGTTCCGAGGTCAGGATTGTTGGTGAGGATGCCGGCCGGGGCATTGTCTCCCCGGCCATGCCCGAAGCCTACTCCGCCGCCACGCTCATGCGCATGCGTTCCATCTCGATCAGCGCGCGGCGATACTCGACCGGCATGATTTTCCGGAATTTCGGCCGGAAGCTCTGCCAGTTGTCGAGGATCTCGCGGCCGCGCACCGAACCCGTGTAGTGGACGTGGTTCGAGATCAGCTGGTAGAGCCGCTCCTCATCGTGGCTGGTCATGTCGCCGGAGACGTCGACGCGTCCCTTGTGGTCGAGGTCGCCGCCGTGATGGAGCAGCTTCTCCATCAGGTCGTCCTCTTCCGGAACCGGCTCCAGCTCCACCATCGCCATGTTGCAGCGCTCGGCGAAATCGCCCTTCTCGTCGAGCACGTAAGCGACGCCGCCCGACATGCCGGCGGCGAAGTTGCGCCCCGTTTTGCCGATGACGACGACGATGCCGCCGGTCATGTATTCGCAGCCATGGTCGCCGACGCCTTCGACGACGGTGACGACGCCGGAATTGCGCACCGCGAAGCGCTCGCCGGCGACGCCGGCGAAATAGGCCTCGCCCTCGGTGGCGCCATAGAGCACCGTGTTGCCGACGATGATCGATTCAGCGGCTATGATCTTGGCCTCTTCCGGCGGACGGATGACGATGCGGCCGCCCGACAGGCCTTTGCCGACGTAGTCGTTGCCGGCGCCGACCAGATCGAAGGAGACGCCGCGCGCCAGGAACGCGCCGAAGGACTGGCCGGCGGTGCCGGTGAGCTTGACGGTGATCGTATCCTCGCGCAGGCCCTTGTGCTTGAAGCGCTTGGCGACTTCGCCCGACAGCATCGCGCCCGTCGAACGGTCGACATTGCGGATCGGCAGCTCGATGGTGACGGGCTGCTTGGCTTCCAGCGCCGGCTTCGCCAGCTCGATCAGCTTGCGGTCGAGCACGTCGTCGATCGGATGCTTCTGCCGCTCGGTCCAGTGCAGCGCCTCATGCGGCGCGTCGGGCTTGAAGAACATCTTCGAGAAGTCGAGCCCGCGCGCCTTCCAGTGCTGGATCACGTCGCGCTTCTCCAACAGGTCGGTGTCGCCGATGATCTGGTCGAGATGGGTGAAGCCCATTTCGGCGAGCAGCGCGCGCACCTCTTCCGCCACGTAGAAGAAGAAGTTGATGACGTGCTCGGGCGTGCCCTTGAAGCGCTTGCGCAGCACCGGATCCTGGGTCGCCACGCCGACCGGGCATGTGTTCAGGTGGCACTTGCGCATCATGATGCAGCCGGCCGCGATGAGCGGCGCGGTCGAGAAGCCGAACTCGTCTGCGCCGAGCAGTGCGCCGATGATGACGTCGCGGCCGGTGCGCAGGCCGCCATCGACCTGCAGCGCCACACGGGAGCGCAGCCCGTTGAGCACCAGCGTCTGATGCGTCTCGGCGAGGCCCATTTCCCACGGGCTGCCGGCATGCTTGAGCGAGGTCAGCGGCGAAGCGCCGGTTCCGCCGTCGTAGCCGGAGATGGTGATGTGGTCGGCGCGCGCCTTGGCGACGCCCGCGGCAACCGTGCCGACGCCGACCTCCGACACCAGCTTGACCGAGACATCGGCCGCCGGGTTGACGTTCTTCAGGTCGTAGATCAGCTGCGCCAGATCCTCGATCGAGTAGATGTCGTGGTGCGGCGGCGGCGAGATCAGGCCGACGCCGGGGGTCGAATGCCTGACCTTGGCGATGGTGGCGTCGACCTTGTGTCCAGGCAACTGCCCGCCCTCGCCCGGCTTGGCGCCCTGCGCGACCTTGATCTGCATGACGTCGGAATTGACCAGGTACTCCGCCGTCACGCCAAAGCGTCCGGAAGCGACCTGCTTGATCGCCGAACGTTCCGGATTCTTGCCGCCGCCGGGCAGCGGCAGATAGCGGTCGGCCTCTTCGCCGCCCTCGCCGGTGTTCGACTTGCCGCCGATGGTGTTCATGGCGCGCGCCAGCGTGGTGTGCGCTTCCCTGGAAATCGAACCGAAGGACATCGCCCCGGTCGAGAAACGCTTGACGATCTCGGCCGCCGGCATGACGTCGTCGATCGCGACCTTCTTGCGGCCGGTTTCCTCGGCTGTTCTGATCTTGAACAGACCGCGAATGGTCCGTGCTCTGGCTGTCGCGCTGTCGATCTGCGCCGAATACTCCTTGAACGTGTCCCAGGAGCCCTGGCGCACGGCGTGCTGCAAGGTGGCCACCGCGTCCGGCGACCACATATGCGCCTCGCCGCGCATGCGGAACATGTACTCGCCGCCGACATCGAGGTTGTTGCCCAACACCGGGTCGTTGCCGAAGGCGTCGGTGTGGCGGCTGAGCGTCTCGGTCGCGATCTCGTCCAATCCGACGCCTTCGATCAGCGTCGCGGTGCCGGTGAAGTACTTCTCGACGAAATCCGACTTGAGCCCGATGGCGTCGAAGATCTGCGCGCCGCAATAGGACTGATAGGTCGAGATGCCCATCTTGGAC
This sequence comes from Mesorhizobium sp. WSM4906, assembly GCF_029674625.1. Lineage (NCBI taxonomy): Bacteria > Pseudomonadati > Pseudomonadota > Alphaproteobacteria > Hyphomicrobiales > Phyllobacteriaceae > Mesorhizobium > Mesorhizobium sp. WSM4906. Next base: position 2,426,107 of record NZ_CP121355.1, on the reverse strand, counting down.
ATCACCTTGAGGATGCCCTTGCCGATCGACTTGATGTAGCGGGAGACGACTTCATATTCGTCGACCTCCGCCGGCAGCTCGCCGCGCTTGTGCATGTCGAGCAGCGTGTCGAAAGCGAGATAGGGGTTGATCGCCTCGGCGCCGTAGCCGGCCAGGCAGCAGAAATGGTGCACCTCGCGCGGCTCGCCGGATTCCACGACCAGGCCAACGGAGGTGCGCAGGCCCTTGCGGATCAGATGGTGATGCACCGCCGCGGTGGCGAGAAGCACGGGAATGGCGATCCGGTCCGGCCCGACCTGACGGTCCGACAGGATGATGATGTTGTAGCCGCCGGCGACTGCCGCCTCGGCCCGCTCGCAGAGCCTGTCGATGGCGCCCTGCATGCCTGCCGCGCCTTCGTTCGAGCCGTAGGTGATGTCGATCGTCTTGGTGTCGAAACGGTCCTCGGTGTGGCCGATGGAGCGGATCTTCTCGAGATCGCCATTGGTCAGGATCGGCTGGCGCACTTCGAGCCGCTTGCGGCGCGACGTGCCGACCAGGTCGAAGATGTTCGGCCGCGGCCCGATGAAGGACACCAGGCTCATCACCAGCTCCTCGCGGATCGGGTCGATCGGCGGATTGGTGACCTGGGCGAAGTTCTGCTTGAAATAGGTGTAGAGCAGCTTCGACTTGTCCGACATCGCCGAAATCGGCGTGTCGGTGCCCATCGAGCCGACCGCTTCCTGGCCGGTGGTCGCCATCGGCGCCATCAGAAGCTTGGTGTCTTCCTGCGTGTAGCCGAAGGCCTGCTGGCGATCGAGCAGGCTGACGTCCTTGCGCAAGGCGCGCGGCTCGACCGGCTTCAAATCCTCCAGGATGAGCTGCGTGTTGGCGAGCCAGGTCTTGTAGGGGTGCCTGGTCGCGATCTCCGACTTGATCTCCTCGTCGGAGACGATGCGGCCCTTGGCGAGGTCGATCAGGAGCATGCGGCCGGGCTGCAGCCGCCACTTCTGCACGATCCTCTCCTCCGGCACCGGCAGCACGCCGGCCTCCGAAGCCATGATGACGCGATCGTCATCGGTGACGATGTAACGCGCCGGGCGCAGGCCGTTGCGGTCGAGCGTGGCGCCGATCTGGCGGCCGTCGGTGAAGACGACCGCAGCCGGGCCGTCCCACGGCTCCATCAGCGCGGCGTGGTACTCGTAGAAGGCCTTGCGGTCGGCGTCCATGAGCTTGTTGCCGGCCCAGGCTTCCGGGATCAGCATCATCATGGCGTGGCTTAAGCTGTAGCCGCCCTGGAACAGGAACTCGAGCGCGTTGTCGAAGCACGCCGTGTCCGACTGGCCTTCGTAGGAGATCGGCCAGAGCTTCGAGATGTTGTTGCCGAACAGCTCGGAATCGACGGACGCCTGACGCGCCGCCATCCAGTTGTTGTTGCCGCGCACCGTGTTGATCTCGCCGTTATGCGCGACCATGCGGTAGGGATGCGCGAGCTTCCACGACGGGAAGGTGTTGGTCGAGAAGCGCTGATGGACGAGGATCAGCGCCGTTTCGAAGCCCGGATCCTTGAGGTCCTTGTAATAGGCCCCGACCTGGTAGGCGAGGAACATGCCCTTGTAGACGATGGTGCGCGCCGACAGCGACACGCAATAGGCCCCGATGTCCTTGTTGTCGTTCTCGGCATAGATGCGGCCCGAGATCACCTTGCGCAGCAGGTAGAGCCTTGCCTCATATTCCTCGTCGTCCGGAATGTCGGCCGTGCGGCCGATGAACACCTGACGATGGAACGGCTCGGACGCGACGATCTCCGGCGCTTTCGACAGCGACGAATTGTCGACCGGCACGTCGCGGAAGCCGATGAGCGGCAGACCTTCGGACTGCGCCGATTCGGCGATGATGTCTTCGATATGGGCGCGAAGTGCCGCGTCCTGCGGCATGAACCAGTGGCCGACGCCGTACTGGCCGGCCGGCGGCAGTTCGACGCCCTTTGCCGCCATTTCCTCGCGGAAGAACTGGTCCGGAATCTGCACCAGCACGCCGGCGCCGTCGCCGACCAGCGGATCGGCGCCGACGGCGCCGCGGTGGGTGAGGTTTTCCAGCATCGCCAGACCGTCCTCGACGATCCGGTGCGACTTCACGCCCTTCATGTTGGCGATGAAGCCGACGCCGCAGGCATCGTGCTCGTTGCGCGGATCGTAGAGCCCTTGCGCGGTCAAGCGGTTGGTCGGGCGAGTCGGATTTTTGACGGCTGCCGCTTTCGTCTGCGCGGCCTGGCCGTTGATCGCAGATGGCGTCAGTTCCGTCATCGTCCTATCCTCCATTCCGCACCCTTGCGCGGTGATTTCCCTCAGGGCGCTGGTTTGCCTTGGGAAGCGAGAATGCTTCCCTTCATCCTTGCTGCACGTCTCGCGAAAGTCTTGCCAAACCATGCGGCCATACGCCCGGTTCGCATCCGGTATCGTACAGGTCAGAGCGGAGCCGTCTACCCGCCGCTCGCGACAATGGCCGGAATGGCAGCGATGATACGCCAGTCCAGCCTGTTTTGTGCGACAAAATAAGACAGCACTACTGTCCTAAATTTTTTATGACAGAAATCGGGAACCCGCACAAGACCGATTCACAAAAATCTTGGCCTCGCCGCGACACAAAATTTCGTGACGGCATCGCCAAACGTAAGCTTTGATCCCAGCCGGTGTGGTCGCCGGCTGGCTTCACCACTTTGCGAACGATTGGCCCTTGCGCATCTCGCGCCGAAGCAGTCAAGTCGCGCCGCTTTTGCCAAATCACGACACGGACCTTTCGATGTTCTTTGCATCCGACAACTGGGCGGGCGTCCATCCCGACATTGCGGCGAACCTGTCGCGTCATGCCGCCGGCACCGCGACCGCCTATGGCGACGGCGATCTCGACCGCGCCGTCTACCGCCGCTTCAGCGAGATCTTCGAACGCGAAGTTCAGGTTTTTTTCGTCGCCACCGGCACAGCAGCCAACGCGCTCTCGATGGCGGCGCTGAACCGTATCGGCGGCATCGCGCTTTGCCATTCCGAAGCGCATATGAATGTCGACGAGTTCGGCGCGATGGGTTTTTACACCGGCGGCGCGCGCGTCGCGCCCGTTCCAGGTCCCCTGGGCCGCATCAACCCGCAGGCTCTGGACAAGGCGATCAAACGCTATTCGCAGGACCTCGCTCCGGGCGGCCAGCCGATGGCGGTGACGATCACCCAGGCGACCGAGGTCGGCACCGTCTATACGGTCGACGACATCAAGGCGATCGCCGAGGTCAGCCATCGCCACAAACTGCCGCTGCATATGGACGGCGCGCGCTTTGCCAATGCGATTGCCGCGACCGACGTCACGCCGGCGGAGATGACCTGGAAGAGCGGCGTCGACCTCATCTCTTTCGGCGGCACCAAGAATGGCTGCTGGATGGCCGATGCGGTGGTGATCCTCAACCCGGAAGTCGGCCGCGATCTGCGCCTCCTACGCCAGCGCGCCGGGCAGACCTTTTCCAAGGCGCGCTTCATCTCGGCCCAGTTCGAAGCCTATCTCGCCGATGATTTGTGGCTGCGGATGGCGCGCCACGCCAATGCGATGGCGGCGCATCTGGCCGAGACGATCGAGGACGCCCCTGCAGGCAGGCTCGCCTGGCTGCCGCAGGCCAACGAAGTGTTCGCGATCCTCGACCGCGCTCTTGCCGACAGGCTGCGGGCCGCCGGCGCCAAATTCTATGAGTGGGGCGTGCCGCTGGCTTTCGACGGCCATCTCGGCGACAATGAAGCGATCTACCGCTTCGTCGCGAGCTTCGCGACCACGACGGAAGAGATCGACCGGCTTGGTCACTTGCTGGTTGAATAGGGAGCAATTCCAGGAAAAATGCGCAGCGGTTTTCCGTCCGGAATTGCGCGAAAATCCATATTCGGAGCGATTCGGCGAAAAAGCGTAGCCGGCCCGACAAAAAAGCGGCGCCTCTCGGCGCCGCTTCCGTCTCGGGAGGGAGACATATTCCAGATGGAGCCTGCGGATCACGCGGCAGCCTTGGCCTCGATCTGCTTGGCCTTGTCCGAAGACGAGGTGATCGCGATCTTGCGCGGCTTCAGCTCCTCGGGGATGTTGCGCTTGAGGTCGACGAAGAGCAGGCCGTTCTTCAGCGTGGCGCCCTCGACCTCGACATGGTCGGCGAGCTGGAAGCGGCGCTCAAAGGCCCGCGAGGCAATGCCGCGATAGAGCAGCTCGGAACCCTCGCCGTTGTTCTCTTCCTTGCGCTCGCCCTTGACGGTCAGCACGTTGCGGTGCGCCTCGATCGAGATCTCGTCCTCCGAGAAGCCGGCAACCGCCATCGAGATGCGATAGGCGTTCTCGCCGGTGCGCTCGATGTTGTAGGGCGGATAGGTCTGCGCGCTCTCGGGCTGGCCGAGCGAGTCGAGCATGGTGAACAGACGGTCGAAGCCGACGGTCGAGCGATAAAGCGGGGAAAAATCAACGTGACGCATGATGTGTTCTCCTGTTGAGCAACATGGTTTGCGTTTGACCCGGTACGAAACCCTCGAAAGGCGTTCCGGATAGGCCAGCGGCCCCGACATCGGCGGCCGCAATCTCAATTTGGGAAGCGGAAAAGGCCTTTTCAAGAACTTCGCGCGGTCAAGTTCCCTTCTGCCCGATGAACGCCAGATGAACCGAGGCTTCGGCATCCGTTCAGCCACGTGACGCTAAGCTGCAGCCAGGATTACGGACATGCGGCGCCTCGATCGGAGCGCCGCGACGAGGCCGAACCGGGTGCAACGTCCCTTCCTCCCGGATCGACAGGGGCCGGAAGCGCGCCGCAGGCGCTTCCGGCCTTACCGTTTCACGCCCTCCCTGTCTTATGAAAGCCGCGCAAATCCCCGCGACGCCTTTGCTTTTGGCGCATGGCCGTCTATCACCATGGCAACGCCTGGCCCGTTCGGGCAAAGAACAATCACGAAGCGCCGAATGACGGATCTTTTCTATCTGACTGAAGGCAATCCGCCGCCAAAGAACGCTGCCGGTGGCTTCTTCACCACCCGAGACGGCAAGAAGATTCGCTACGGCGTCTTCGCCGCGGTTGCCCGCCCGCTGCAGGGCACGGTTGTGCTGCTGACTGGCCGCAACGAATGCATCGAGAAATATTTCGAGACCATCCGCGACCTCGCGGAGCGCGGCTTCGGCGTCGCCATCCTCGACTGGCGCGGTCAGGGTGATTCCAGCCGCCTGCTGCGCAACCGGCAGCGCGGCTATGTTCGCAGCTTCCGCGACTACACAAGCGACCTCGAGCAGTTCTTCGAGGAGATCGTGCTGCCGGATTGCCGCGGCCCCTATTACATTCTCGCCCACTCGACCGGAGCGGTGATCGCGCTGCTCGCTTCGCCCTCGATGGTCAACCGGGTCCGCCGCATGGTGCTGATCGCCCCCTTCCTGGCCGTACCCGACCTGTCGGTTTCGATAACCACGGTGCGGCGCATCTGCGCGGTATTCTGCGCGCTGGGCCTCGGCCGTCTCTATGCCGCCTGGGGGCCGCGCCCGAAATTGCCGACGCCCTTCGAAACCAACAAGGTGACGTCCGATCCGGAGCGTTATCGGCGCAACACCGACATCTACAGGGCTTGGCCGCAGCTCGCGCTCGGTGGCCCGACCATCCGCTGGCTGAAGGCTGCCGCCGAAGCCGCGGAGGCGGTCAGCGATCCCGATTTCATGGCAAGGATCCAGGTTCCGATGCTGATTGTCGCCGCCGGTGCCGACCAGGTCGTCTCGACCAAGGCGGTGGAATCCTATGCCCGGCGGCTGCGCGTCGGCTCGCTCTTGATGATCGACGGCGCGCATCACGAGATCCTGCAGGAGAAGGATCTTTTCCGCGAGCAGCTGCTCGCGGCCTTCGATGCGTTCATTCCGGGAACCGGCGACGCTGTTTGACCGCTTCGCCGGCGCACCGCGGGTCACGACAGCGAGCGAGTTTTCACGACCCGATTGGCCCAGCCCGCCGTCATGCCCTCGGCGCGGCGCGGCGCCTTATTCCCGTCCAGCCGTCGAGCGCTAGTTGCTGCCCAAAGAGGTCAGACGCCAACCGGAGACGGGAGAGACGGCCATGGACGCATCGAGCACGCTGTCACGTCAGGGGCACCGTCTGCTGCAGATTGGCGTCGCCCTGCTCTTGTTTTCCTCACTCGAAGGGTTTGCGATACCCTACCTCGCCGCGCCGCGGCTCGGACTGTCCGCACACACGCTTAGCGCCCTGCAAGGCGTTCTCCTGCTGGCGCTGGGTCTCACATGGTCCAGGCTCAATCTCGGTGCGGCGACGTCGCGGGTCGCGTTCTGGCTCCTGATCTATTCGGCCTTGGCCATCCTGACCGCCTACGTGATCGCCAGCGCCTGGGGAGCCGGCAACGAGACGATGCCTTTGGCGGCTGGAGCCTCTCACGGGAGCGCGTTTCAGGAAGCCGTGATCAAGGTCGTCGGTTATTCGTCCGCGCCGACCGGCCTCACCGCTTTCGCGCTCATTTTGTGGGGCCTGCGTCGCACCGACGCCCGGCCCACCGACAGCTGAGAGAGCGGCTCCTTCCGCGCTGTGGTCTCCGCCGCGCACAGACACCGAGGCACGCCGTATGATCAGCCGCGCAGCGCCGCCATCGCCGCGGCGTGCAATTCCGGCGTCGCCGCCGCCAATATGTCGCCACCGTTTTCCGCAGGCCCGCCCTCGAAGGTGGTGACGACGCCGCCCGCTTTCTCGATGATCGGGATCAGCGCCACGATGTCGTAGGGTTTCAAGTCCGGATCGGCGACGATGTCGACGCTTCCCGCCGCGATCATCGCGAAGGCATAGCAGTCCGTGCCGTAGCGGGCGAGTTGCACCTGCTTCTCGAACTGGTCGTAGCGGCTTCGCGCCTCGCCCTTGAACAGCGCCGGCGTGGTGGTGAACAGCGTCGCCCTGGAGAGGTCCGTCGTCTTGCGGGTCGTGAGCTTGCGCGGACCGCCCGGGCCTTCGTAGTGCGAACCGGAGGCATTGGCATAGAACAGCTCGCCGGTGAAAGGCTGCGACATCAGGCCGGCGACGGCATCGCCGTCGACCGTCAGCCCGACAAGCGTTCCCCATACCGGCAAGCCGGAGATGAAGGCGCGCGTGCCGTCGATCGGGTCGATGACCCAGACATGCCGGCTCGACAGGTTTTCGCTGCCATGCTCCTCGCCGAGGATGCCGTGATCGGGGTATTCCGCCGCTATCAGCGCCCGGATCGCCCGCTCGGCCTCGCGGTCGGCCTCGGTCACCGGATCGAAGCTTTCCGCCAGTTTGTTGGCGACCGCGCCCTGGCTGCGGAAGCGCGGCAAGGTCTCTGCGGCGGCGGCACGCGCGATGCGCCGCATGAAGTCGATGCTGATATCCAACTCACTCTCCCCTTGCGGCAGCCGGCGGCCGCCGTTTTCTGCCCGGAGCAAAGACGCAAAGGCCGGTCAGGCATCGCGCATTTGTTGCCCGAATGTCACACCTCAGCCGTCGAAACGGAATTTGCACATCATATTGAATTAAAAAAGCCCGAAGTCGATTGACATTTGTGCATCGCACAATAGTTTTGTTCTCGGACAGCTTATCCTGTCCATGCCCTCCTTGGGCGTTTCCTCCCTAGACTTCGACCGTGTCGTGAAAGCGATGCGGTCTTTTTTTAAGCCGCGAAACGTCGGGTTGCGATCATTCCGCGGCGAGCGGCAGGTCGACGAAATTGTGGTCGGGCATCGACATCAGCTCGGCCGAAAACCGCGTCAGGTTGTCGGCCAGCGTGTCGAAGCCGGCCGACTTCTGGAACGTCCGCTCGTTCATGTAAAGTCCGCGATTGACCTCGATCTGCAGCGCGTGGAGATGACGCGCCGGCCGCCCGTAATGCTCGGTGATGAAGCCGCCGGCATAAGGCTTGTTGTGCGCGACCGCGTAGCCCATGCCGGTGAGCAGGCCGATCGCCGTCTCGGTCAGAGCCGCGGACGCAGAAATGCCGAAGCGATCGCCGATGATGAAATCCGGCCGCGCGCCATTGTCGCCGACGCGGATGCTGGCCGGCATCGAATGGCAGTCGATCAGCACGGCGTAGCCGAACCTGGCGTGAGTCCTGGTCAATAGCCGCTTCAGCGTCTCGTGATACGGCTTGTAGACGGCCTCGATGCGTCCCACGGCCTCGGCCAGAGGCAGGCGCCCGGGATAGATGTCGAGCCCCTCCCCCACCAGCTTCGGCACCGTGCCCAAGCCGCCCGCGACGCGGGCCGAACGGATGTTGCAGAAGGACGGCACCGGCTCCGCGAACATGCGCGGATCGAGCTCCCATGGCTCGCGGTTGACGTCGAGGTAGGCGCGCGGGAAGTTCGCCGCCAGCATCGGCGCGCCGAGCGCGACGGCGCCGCCGAAAAGCTCATCGACATAGCAGTCCTCCGACCGGCGAATGGCGTTGCGGTCGAGCCGCGCCATGGCCAGGAAGCGCTCGGGATAGTGGCGGCCGCTATGCGGCGAATTGAACAGGAAAGGTACGCGCTGCTCGGCGCCCGATCGGATTTCGAAGGGTGGTACGACCGAAAAATCCTCGGCTGCCGTCTTCAATTTGAACGAACCAGGACCAAGCACTGCATCATTACGCAAAACTGCCATCTTGCGTCCGGCATGTCCAGCATTTCGGCCTCACCAAAAGGCTGCGCGAGGTAGTATGCACCAACCCAACGTTCACTTGATGTTTACCGTCTCCTCCTCATATACAGGATGGTTAACGGCCCTGCCCGGCGGCAGGCCTGGGGTGGGTGATTCGGACGGGATATGATGGCACGCATTCTGCTGGCGGAAGACGACGACGACATGCGCCGCTTCCTCGTCAAGGCGCTCGAACGAGCCGGTTACCAGGTAAGCGATTTCGACAATGGCGCCAGCGCCTATGAGCGGCTGCGCGAGGAGCCTTTCTCGCTGCTTCTGACCGACATCGTCATGCCCGAGATGGACGGCATCGAGCTTGCCCGCCGCGCCACCGAGATCGATCCGGACCTCAAGGTGATGTTCATCACCGGCTTTGCCGCCGTCGCGCTCAATCCGGATTCCAAGGCGCCCAAGGACGCCAAGGTGCTGTCGAAGCCGTTCCACCTGCGCGACCTCGTCAACGAGGTCGAGAAGATGCTGCAGGCGGCCTGAGATATTTTCCGGCCAATGCATGACGCCCAAAAGCGTGCCGCGGTTTTGGGATACGACATGCATGAAACAGAGACCTGAGGCGCGTCGCTCGAAATCCTTTTCGACGCGACGCGCTTCGGGCATCGGCCTCCCGCCGCTGCGGCAAAACGGAGCTTTCTTTTCTTATTCCCGCTATTGACGCGCCGGACCAAAAATGGTGTATGCGCGGCTTCGGATGGGCGTGTAGCTCAGCGGGAGAGCACTGCATTGACATTGCAGGGGTCACAAGTTCAATCCTTGTCACGCCCACCATCCTTCCAATAACTCAGCGGTTTCCGCCACTGCCTGGCACAAGCGGCGGCGTGGGCAGGCGACGTCTTGGAATGAGCGAAAGTGCACGCGGCTTGCTGCGCCATTATAGTTCGCTAGCTCCCTACGGGGGCGAGACAAAGCCAACCTATCACCCGCTGGCTCCGGCTTGCGGGTTTTTGTAGGGTCCGAACCTTGCTCGCGGTGTCGGAAGCAATCTCTCGCCACGCCTCATCCAGCGCCACTGTTGCCGCTGTGTTACAGCGCAACTCCTGAAAACCATGCTATCAACTCTTAGGTGCAATGGCGGATCGGAGCGACAGGCGAGTTATGGGGAAGGTTCTACTCACGTCGGCAATGCTTGTTGGGTTTTGTTCGTCAGCCTTTGCTGCGGATGCATTGTCAGTCGAGCCCACGTCCTACAATTGGACAGGCGCCTATATTGGCGCGGTGGCCGGCGTCAATTTCCTCAAGGGCGATGTGACGATCCCGAATTATGATCCCACCGGATATGATGGCGATAGCACATCGGCATCGATTGGCGGCCAAGTAGGCTACCAGTATCAGTTCGACAACAATTTCGTTCTCGGAGCGGAGGCTCGTCTGGTTGCGGTGTTCAACAAGAAGACAGTGCCGACGATCGACGGTGAAACGTTCGAGACCGCTGCTGATTGGCAAGGCGATATCGTCGCGAAGGCCGGATATGCGATGGGCAACTTCCTCCCCTACGTTAAGGGCGGCGTGGCCTTCCTGCACCTGCACGATACCGGATATAGCGTTCTCGGTTTTGGGGATACCAAGTTTGACCGGACTTATACCGGCTGGACGATCGGTGTTGGCGCAGATTACGCGCTCAATGACAAATGGGTTGTTGGCGTTGATTACGCCTACGCGCATTTCTCGGACCATAATTTCGAAGACGACAGTGCGTTGGTTGGCCCAACGTTCGTCAAGCCCAGCACCCATACGGTTTCTCTGAGCCTAAACTACCGCTTTTGACCTCCCTTGAATTGTTGCGGGCGGCCATGGCGTTGGCCGTCTCGGATCGAGCGCAAGTTAGCGGTTCTCCAGTGGCGCTACGCCCGCCGGCTAACCGAGGTCCCCTTCGAACATCACCAGCACGCGATTCGACGCCTTGAGCGCGAAGCGCATGGCTTCCTCATAGGCCGGGTCGGCGTAGCAGGCCTTGGCGATCTCCAGCGACGGAAACTCCACAAGCACCATGCGCTTGGCATCGCGCGCCTCGACAAGCAGCGGCGGCTGCTTCGTCGTGTTGGTTCGCGCCTGGTATTTTTCGCCGATCGGCTTCCAGAGCCGGCCGTATTCCGCCTGCGCTTCCTGGTCCGAAATCTCGGTTCCGACGATGAGCCAGTATCCCTTCACGCTGAAGCGCTCCCTGATGATCTGAACTGCCCTGGCAGCTAAGCGTGGAGCCGGGCGCTTGTCTAGCGAACCGGAGGAGTGCCGGTCGTAGCGGGGCAAGCGTCCTTGCCTATCTGTTTGAGCGCATCGATTGAATAGAACTGTGACACAATCCGAATAACAGGCACGCAGAGCCGATTTCGGGAGGATTGCCCTAATTCCAATAGAGACTCCGCTCTTCCGTCCGCCGGCAATCGCACGCGGACTGCGATGTCCAGCCGCGAGTCTGGGCACATGAGTGGTCTGGTTGCGCGTCTATCGCGAACTCAAACGCGCGAGCGCGCCGCTTGCCACCCTTGCCCGGATACGCGAACGGGCGGCAAGGCAAGCCGCCCGCGATCGTCTGGCGCGGCAGCGCGTCGACGCCGCCCGTGAGGCTTATGAGACCTCGCAACCCGCCCCCGCGAAGGACAGCTTCATGCTCGGCCGCACCATCGGCAATGACTTGGAGCCACGGCACACGAAGGGCCAGTCACACGACAATGTCCGGTTCGTCCTGGACAATGAACCTGAACTCCCGGACTGCGAGAAATTCTGGATCGTCGACCCTGACGAGGAAGCGCGCATCGTCGACCTGCTGCAAAGCCGCGGTCAGAGTTTTCACACGATCCCGTTCGAGCTCGATATGGCGCCGGCCCTGATTTCTTTCGCCGCTCCAGGACAGCCTTCCACCTGTCGAGCGCGGCTGATGCCATCGCGTAGAAGATAGGACTGCCTGATTCAAACGCCCGCGACCGAGCAGAGGGCTTTCATCCTGGTGATGGCGCGCTCGGGATCGGCCAGCAATCCGGCCTGATCGGCCAGGCGAAAGATGTCGGCGTAGTGGCATATGCCGCGCGCCGACTGCATGCCGCCGACCATGGCGAAGTGATCCTGGTGGCCGTTCAGCCACGCCATGAAGACGATGCCCGCCTTATAATATTCGGTCGGTGCCTCGAAGATTTTCCGCGACAGCGGCACGGTTGGCGCCATCAGCGCGTCATAGCTGGCCCGGTCTCCTGCGCCGAGCTTCGCCAGCGCGGCGTTGGCAACCGGCGCGATGGCGTCGAAGATGCCGAGCAGCGCATGCGAATGCTTCTTGCCGTCGCCGGCGATCAGTTCCGGATAGTTGAAATCGTCGCCGGTGAACATCACCACGCCCTCGGGCAGGCGGTCGCGCAGCCGTACCTCCTTGCCGGCGTCGAGCAGCGATATCTTTATGCCTTCGACCTTGTCGGCATGCCGCTCGATGATGGCGACGACCGTATCGAGCGCGGACTCGAAATCGTCGCTTCCCCAATAGCCTTTCAGCGCCGAGTCGAACATGTCGCCGAGCCAGTGCAGGATGACCTTGCCGGAAGCTTGGCTGAGGATGCGGTCGTAGACGCGCGCATAGTCGTCCGGCCCCTTGGCCACCGCCGCCAGCGCGCGGCTCGCCATCATGATCGCCTTGCCGCCCTCGCCCTCGACGAACGCGAACTGCTCCTCATAGGCGCGGATCACGTCGTCGAGCGACTTTGCCGCCGAGGGCGCCAGGTGGTCGGTGCCGGCGCCCGAAGCGAGATCGGCGCCCTTCACCGTATGTGCCTCGGCGATCGAGCGCCGGATCAGTTCCTTCGCGCTCGCCCAGTCGAAACCCATGCCGCGCTGCGAAGTGTCCATGGCTTCCGCGATGCGGAAACCGAGCCGCCACAGATGATGGCGAAAGGCCATGGTCTTGTCCCAGTCGACCGCAGCCTGAGACCAGGGATCGGTCATGGCGAATGGATTGGCGACGACATGGGCCGCGGCATAGGCGATGCGCGGGAAATCCGCGCCGATGACGGGCTCTACCGGCTGACCGACCAGCCTGTAGCTGACGCGGTCGCCATTCTCCGCAGGCAGGATGATGTCCATGGAAGTCTCCCTTTGCGGCAGCTATAGATGGAACGTTCCAATAAATCAAGGATCTTTATGGTTCTGCCGGCTGAAGCGATTCAATGTCGAATTTCAGTGTAAGAACCTTGCATTCACGGGGCATCCATCAATTTTTCCGAATTTCACGAGAATGCCGATTGACTCCAGATTGCCGAGGTGTTTAGAACGTTCCAATAGATCTCGATATCGACGCGGAGGAAGTCACGGATATGGCCAGCCGGGCCAAGGCGACGATCCTGGACATTGCCCGCGAGGCGGGCGTGTCCAAATCGACGGTATCGCTCGTGCTGCAGGGCAGCGGGCTGATCCGGCCTGAGACCGCGGTCAAGGTGCGCAAGGCGATCGAGGATGTCGGCTATGTCTACAACCGCGGCGCCGCCAATCTGCGCAAGGCCCATTCCAACGTCATCGGCATGGTGATCAACGATCTCACCAATCCCTTCTTCGCCGAGCTGGCGGTCGGCATGGAGCGCGTCTTCCAGGCTGCCGGCATCGTGCCTTTCATCGCCAACACCGCGGAGAATCCCGTGCGGCAGGAAGAGGTGCTGAAGTCGCTGATGGAGCAGGGCGTCGCCGGCCTGATCGTCTCGCCGGCGCGCGGCACCACGCCCGGCGCCTTCCGCCGCATCGAGACCGCCGGCGTGCCGATCGTCTTCACCATGCGCCGGCTGCCCGAGAGCCGCATTCCGGTAATCGCGCCGGACAACCATCGCGGCGCCTTCATCGCCACCGAGCATCTGATCCGCAAGGGCCATCGCCGGCTGGCCTTCTTCGGCGGCTCGTCCGACCTCGTCGTTTATCGACAGAGGCTGGGCGGTTTTCTGGAGGCTTGCGAAACGCTGGACATCCCCGTCGCCGACAGAACGATCGTCGAGGGCGAGACCAGCCGCAAGGGCGGCATGACCTGCCTGGAGACCGCGCTTGCGGCGCCTAAGCCGCCGACGGCCGCCCTTTGCTTCAACGATGCCGTCGCTTTCGGCGTGATGCTCGCGCTGCGCAAGCGCGGCCTGGAAGCCGGAGCCGACTTCGCCGTCGTCGGCTTCGACGACGTGGCCGAGGCCGAGCACTACATGCCGGCGCTGACCAGCGTCGCCGTCGACACCGCCGGCCTCGGTGAGCGGGCTGCCCACGTCATGCTGAAGATGATCCAGTCGCGCACCACGCGCGCCGAGGACCATATCGGCGCTGTCAGCCTCGTTGTCAGGGAAAGCTGCGGCCCGAGCCGCAACGCGCGCAGCACTGGAATGGGAGACGCGGCATGAGCGTGAGATGGGGCCTGATCGGCGCGAGCACGATCGCCAGGCAGTTCATGATCAACGCCATCCGCGCTCAAGGTGATGGCGAGGTTGCCGCCGTGATGAGCTCCAGCCCGGAGCGCGCCGAAGCCTACGCCAAGGAAAACGGCATACCGGCCGCCGTCTCGACGCTGGACGCGCTGCTTGGCCCGGACATCGACGCCGTCTACATCTCGACCACCAACGAATTGCATCTCGAACAGGGTCTGGCTGCGATCAAGGCCGGCAAGCATGTGCTGTGCGAAAAGCCGCTGGCGCTGACCAGCGCCGATGCGCGCAGGATGGTCGCCGCGGCCGGGCAAGCCGGCATCGTGTTCGGCACCAACCACCACCTGCGCAATGCCGGCGCGCATCGGGCGATGCGCGAGGCGATCGCCGCCGGCCGTATCGGAAGGCCGATCGCAGCGCGTGTCTTTCATTCCGTCTACCTGCCGGAAAACCTGCAGGGCTGGCGCATCGCCAGGCCCGAAGCCGGCGGCGGCGTGGTGCTCGACATCACGGTGCACGATGCCGACACGCTGCGCTTCGTGCTCGGCGACGATCCGGTCGAGATCTCTGCCTTCACGCAAGCCGCCGGCATGGCCGGCGGCGGGCTGGAGGACGGCGCCATGTGCGTCTGGCGCTTCAAGTCCGGCGTCATCGCCCAGTCGCATGAGGGCTTCACGACGAAATTCGCCGGCACGGGCTTCGAGGTGCATGGATCGGAAGGCTCGCTATTCGCCACCAATGTGATGACACAGAAGCCGGTCGGCTCCGTGCTGCTGCGCACCGCGAGCGGCGAGGAAGAACTGAGCTTCGACCGCGAGGACCTCTACACCCGCTCGCTGCGACAGTTCCATGCCGCGATCCGCGGCGAAGGCCATCCATCGGCGACCGGCGAGGACGGCATCTGGTCGCTCGCTTCCGCCGAAGCCGCGTTGCAATCCTCGAAAACGGGCAAGGCTGTGACCATCGATCCGCAACTCGGGAGCCTCGCGTGAGCAAGCTCGTCTCTGCGGCCTATGCCGCCGGCCTGATCAAGGACGGCATGGTCGTCTCGGTATCGTCGTCGAGCGGCCTCGGCTGCCCCGACGCCGTGCTTGCCGCGATCGGCGAGCGCTTCGATGCGGAAGGTCATCCGAGGGACATCACCACGCTGCACCCGATCGCCGCCGGCGACATGTACGGCATTAAGGGCATCGATCATCTAGCCAAGCCGGGGCTGTTGAAGCGCACGCTCTGCGGCTCCTATCCTTCCGGCCCCTCCTCGGCCGAGCCGCCGCGGATCTGGCAGATGATCGGCGACAATTCGGTCGCCGCCTACAATGTGCCTTCCGGCATCCTGTTCGACATGCATCGCGAGGCGGCCGCCAAACGGCCCGGCGTGCTGACCAAGGTCGGCCTCGACACCTTTGCCGACCCGCGCCACCAGGGCTGCGCCATGAACGCGGCGGCCAGCGAGCCGATCGTTTCGGTTGAGCAGTTCGACGGCGAGGAATGGCTCTATTTCCGCGCCATCGTTCCCAACATCTCGATCATCCGCGCCACTTCCGCCGACGAGCGCGGCAACCTCACCTACGAGCATGAAGGCGCCTATCTCGGCGGCCTCGAACAGGCGCTCGCGGCCCGCAACAATGGCGGCATCGTCATCGCGCAGGTCAAGCGCGTCGTCGAGAACGGCACGCTGAAGCCGCATGATGTGCGCGTGCCCGGCGTCCTGATCGACCATATCGTTGTCGCGCCCGACCAGTTGCAGACGACGCAGACGCCATACGATCCGGCGATCTCCGGCGAGATTTTCCGACCGCTGTCTTCCTTCCGCACGCCGGAGATGAACATCCAGAAAGTGATCGCGCGCCGCGTTGCGATGGAGTTGCGCGACGGCATGGCCGTCAACATCGGCTTCGGCATCTCCGCCAACGTGCCGCGCATACTTCTGGAGGAAGGCCAGCACGGCAAGGTCACCTGGGTGATCGAGCAGGGCGCGGTCGGCGGCGTGCCGCTGCTCGACTTCAAGTTCGGTTGCGCTTCCAACGCCGAGGCGATCATGCCTTCGCCGCACCAGTTCATCTATTTCCAAGCCGGCGGTTTCGATGCCTCGTTGCTCTCCTTCCTGCAGATCGACCGCCACGGCTCGGTCAACGTCTCGAAGCTTTCGGCCCGCCCGCATGTCACGGCCGGCGCTGGTGGCTTCGTCGACATCACCGCGCGGGCGAAGAAGATCGTCTTCTCCGGCTTCTTCAACGCCGGCGCGAAGCTCTCGTTGGCCGATGGCGCTATCCGCATCGACCAGGAAGGCAAGGTCAAGAAGATCGTCGAGGAGGTCGAGCACATCTCCTTCTCGGGAAAACGCGCCGTCGCTCAAGGCCAGGACGTCACCTATGTCACCGAGCGCTGCGTGATGAAGCTGACGCCCGACGGGCTGATGGTGACGGAGCTGGCGCCCGGCATCGATCTCGAGCGCGACGTGCTGGCGCAGGCCGATATTCCGCTCGCCGTCGCCAACGACCTGAGGGGCACGCCGTCATCGCTCTACCACGACCGGCCGATCGGCCTGTCGCTCAATGGCGGTGCCTCGCTCGGAGGCGCGCATGGCTGAACGCCTCGTCACTTTCGAGCAGGACGGCGCCGTCGGCATCGTTGCGCTGCGTCGTCCGGAAAAGTTCAATGCGCTCGACATCCCGATGCTGCGCGCGCTCGAAGCCGCACTTGGCGAGGCGGAACTGGCCGAAGGCGTCCGCGTCGTGCTCATCCGCGGCGAAGGCAAGGGCTTCTGCGCCGGCGGCGACGTCGAGGCCTGGGCACAATTGAACGCCGCCGATTTCCAGGTGCAATGGGTCCGCTTCGGCCACCGCGTCTTCGACCGGCTGGCGCGGCTTAGGCAGCCGACCATCGCGGTGCTCTCCGGCCATGCGCTGGGCGGCGGGCTGGAGCTCGCAGCGGCCTGCGATTTCCGCGTCGCCGAGACGCAAGTGAAGCTCGGCTTCCCCGAGACTTCGATCGGCGTGGTCCCCGGCTGGTCCGGCACCCAGCGCGCCGTGCGTCGCTTCGGCGCGCAGGCGGTGCGGCGCATGGCGCTCGGCGGCGAGATTTTTCTGGCAGCCGATGCGCTCGCGCTTGGCATCGTCGACCGCGTCGTCGAGACCGGCAAGGCGTTGGAGGATGCCTGGGCCTGGGCCGAAAAAATCGCCGAACGCGGCCCGCTGGCGACCGAGGCCGCCAAGCTGATGATCGGCGTCGCCGAGGGCGAGGAGAATGCCGCGGCGACCGAGGCGCTGGCCAGCGGCTTCATTGCGCTCACCGGCGACCTGAAAGCCGGCGTCGGCGCCTTCAAGGCCAAGCGGAAGCCGGCCTTTTCGAGATCCTAGAGAAAGCACCATGAACGCACCACTCAAGATTTCCATGCCGGCCGAGGCGTCCCAGGCGCCGAAGGCCTACAAGCTTCTGATCGACGGCAGCCATGTCGACGCCCGCGACGGCCGCACCATCGAGCGCATGAGCCCCGGCCACGGTTTTGCCGTGTCGCGCTACGCCCAGGCGGGCGCCGCGGAGGTCGAGGCGGCCGTGCAGGCCGCGCACCGGGCCTTCGAGACAGGTCCCTGGCCGCGCATGAAGGCTGCCGAGCGCGCGGCCGTGCTGCTCAAGGCGGCCGACCTGATCGAGACCCGGCTGGAGGAGATCGCGCGGCTTGACGCGCTGGAATCCGGCAAGCCGATCGCGCAGGCGCGCGGCGAGATCGGCGGTGCGGTCGACATCTGGCGCTACGCCGCCTCGCTTGCCCGCACGCTGCATGGCGAGAGCTACGCCAATCTCGGCGACGATATGCTGGGCGTGGTGCTGCGCGAACCGATCGGCGTCGTCTCGATCATCACGCCATGGAATTTCCCCTTCCTGATCGTCAGCCAGAAACTGCCCTTCGCGCTCGCCGCCGGCTGCACGGCGGTGGTGAAGCCGAGCGAGATGACCTCGGCCTCGACCTTCGTGCTCGGCGACATCCTGCTGGAGGCCGGGCTGCCGGCCGGCGTCGTCAACATCCTCGCCGGCTTCGGCGCTGATGTCGGCGCGCCGATGGTCAGCCATTCGCTGGTCGAGATGGTGTCCTTCACCGGCTCGACCCGCGTCGGCAAGATGACCATGGCGGCGGCCTCGAACTCGCTGAAGAAGGTGTCGATGGAACTCGGCGGCAAGAACGGCCAGATCGTCTTCCCCGACGCCGACCTCGGGGCGGCGGCGGATGCGGCGGTGTTCGGCGGCTTCTTCAATGCCGGCGAATGCTGCAATGCCGGCAGCCGGCTGATCGTGCATGAAGCGATCGCCGATGACTTCCTCAGGACCGTCAAGGCGCTGGCCGAGAAGGTGAAAGTCGGCGACCCGCTTGACGACCGCACCAAGGTCGGCGCCATGATCTCCGCCGACCATATGGAAAAAGTAGCCGGCTATGTGACGGCAGCGAAAACCGACGGCGGCAGCGTCTTCAGCGGCGGCGGACAGCTCGCCTCCAATGCCGGCCAGTATCTCGATCCGACCATCGTGCGGGGCGTCACCGAGGACATGGCCATCGCCCGCGAGGAAGTATTCGGGCCGGTGCTGTCCGTCCTCACATTTGAAACGATTGAAAAGGCATTGCACATCGCCAACAACACGCCCTATGGTCTGTCTGCGGGTGTGTGGAGCGCCAGCATCGACACATGCATGTCGGTGGCGCGCGGAGTGCGTTCGGGGACGGTTTGGGTAAATACGTTCATGGAAGGTTATCCCGAACTGCCCTTCGGCGGCTACAAGCAGTCCGGTCTCGGACGCGAACTCGGCAAACGCGCCGTCGAGGACTATACCGAGGAAAAGACCATCCAGTTTCATCGCGGCCAGCGCACCGGTTGGTGGGTCGGCTGAGTTGGGAGACCCCGGCGGTCACCCCGCCGGTTATGTGACTGCAACAAGGGAGGTAGTAAATGTTGCGCAAACTGCTTATCGGAACGGCTCTTGCGACGAGCTTTGCGTTCTCGGCGCATGCCGCGGACGTCAAGGAAGTGCAGATGCTGCATTGGTGGACGTCGGGCGGCGAAGCGGCCGCTCTGAACGTGCTGAAGCAGGATCTGGCCAAGGAAGGCTATGCCTGGAAGGACGTGCCGGTGGCCGGCGGCGGC
The DNA here is from genome assembly GCF_029674625.1 of Mesorhizobium sp. WSM4906. Taxonomy (NCBI): domain Bacteria; kingdom Pseudomonadati; phylum Pseudomonadota; class Alphaproteobacteria; order Hyphomicrobiales; family Phyllobacteriaceae; genus Mesorhizobium; species Mesorhizobium sp. WSM4906. Next base: position 2,406,941 of record NZ_CP121355.1, on the reverse strand, counting down.
GGCGACGCCGCCATGACCGCGCTGAAGGCGATGGTTGCGGCCGGCAACTATCCGACCGCCTCGCAGATGCTGGGCTACACCGTGCTCGACTATGCCGCCGCCGGCGTCATGGGCGACCTGACCGAGACGGCCCAGAAGGAAGGCTGGGACAAATCGGTTCCCGCCGCCCTGCAGAAGTTCTCCGTCTATGACGGCAAGTGGGTCGCGGCTCCGGTCAACGTCCACTCCGTCAACTGGCTGTGGATCAACAAGGCGGTGATGGACAAGATCGGCGGCACCGAGCCGAAGACCTTCGACGACTTCATCGCCCTCCTCGACAAGGCGAAGGCCGCGGGCGTTATCCCGTTGGCGCTCGGCGGTCAGAACTGGCAGGAAGCCACCATGTTCGACTCTGTCGTGCTGTCGACCGGCGGTCCGGAGTTCTACAAGAAGGCGATGAACGACCTCGATGAGGAGTCGCTCAAGTCCGACACGATGAAGAAGTCGTTCGACAACCTCGCCAAGCTCGTCACCTATGTCGATCCGAACTTCTCGGGCCGCGACTGGAACCTCGCCACCGCCATGGTCATCAAGGGTGACGCGCTGGTTCAGGTCATGGGCGACTGGGCCAAGGGCGAATTCCACGCCGCCAACAAGACCCCGGGCACCGACTTTCTCTGCTACCGCTTCCCGGGCACCGACGGCTCGGTGATCTACAACTCCGACATGTTCGGCATGTTCAACGTTCCGGACGACCGCAAGGCCGCCCAGGTCGCTCTGGCCACCGCCACCCTGTCGAAGAGCTTCCAGTCGGCCTTCAACGTCGTGAAGGGCTCGGTTCCTGCCCGCACCGACGTGCCTGACACCGACTTCGACGCCTGCGGCAAGAAGGGCATCGCCGACCTGAAGAAGGCCAATGAGGGCGGCACGCTGTTCGGCTCGCTGGCTCAGGGCTACGGCGCGCCCCCGGCGGTTGCCAACGCATACAAGGACGTCATCTCGAAGTTCGTCCATGGGCAGATCAAGAGCTCGGACGAGGCCGTGACCGAGCTGGTCAAGGCGATCGACGACGCCAAGTAAGGCTTTTCGCCGGCGCAATTCCAGGAAGCGGTTTTCCGTCCGGAATTGCGCGAACAAACCAACAGGTCTCCCCCGCTTCGGCGGGGGAGGTCCCCTGTCACAAACGGTGCGGGATGCATCCTGGCGCGCTTCGCGCCGGAGAGCTCCCGACCAACCGGTACTGGATGAGCCGATGAGCACAGTCGCCGAAACCCAAATCAAGCTGACACCGGAGCATGACGCCCGCCCGGACGCGACCGTCCGCTCGCGGCTGCAGGATCTGTTGCCGAAGATCGTTCTTGCGCCGAGCTTCGCGGCGACGATCGTCTTCGTCTACGGCTTCATCCTGTGGACGATCTATCTGTCGTTCACCAACTCCAAGACCTTCCCGTCCTATGCCATAACCGGCGCCCGCGCCTATCAGCGGCTGTGGCGCTGGACCTTCGAGAGCGACCCGCCGTCGAGCTGGTACACCTCGATCACCAACATGGGCATTTTCGGCTTCCTCTATATCCTGATCTGCCTGGCGCTCGGCCTGTTCCTGGCCATCCTGCTCGACCAGAAGATCCGCGGCGAAGGCATGCTGCGGCCGATCTACCTCTACCCGATGGCACTGTCCTTCATCGTCACCGGCGTCGCCTGGAAATGGTTCCTCGACCCCGGCCTCGGCCTCGAGCAGACGCTGCATCAATGGGGCTGGACGAGCTTCCATTTCGACTGGATCAAGAACAAGGATTTCGTCATCTACACGGTGGTGATCGCCGGCGTCTGGCAGGCTTCCGGCTTCATAATGGCGATGTTCCTGGCCGGTTTGCGCGGCATCGACGGCGAGATCATGAAGGCTGCGCAGATCGACGGCGCCTCCACCTTCCAGCTCTACCGCCGCATCGTCATTCCGCTTCTGCGGCCGGTGTTCCTCTCGGCCTTCATCGTGCTCGCCCACCTCGCCATCAAGTCCTACGACCTGGTCGTGGCGCTGACCAGCGGCGGCCCGGGCGGCTCGGCCTGGCTGCCATCCAACTTCATGTATGAGTTCACCTTCAAGCGCAACGAGATGGCGGTCGGCTCGGCCAGCGCGGTGATCATGCTGATGACGCTGACGGCGATCATCGTGCCTTACCTCTATTCCGAGCTCAGGGAGAAGCCGCGATGAGCACTGTTGCCTCACCGGCCCGCCAAGCCTCGAGCGGCGTCAGCGCCAGGACGATAAACCGCATCGTCATCTACGGTCTGCTCGCGCTGTTCGCGCTGTTCTATCTGATGCCGCTCTTCGTCATGCTGGTCACCTCGTTCAAGACCATGGACGAGATCCAGAACGGCAACATGCTGGCGCTGCCGCAGTCGCCCACAATCGAGCCGTGGTTCAAGGCCTGGGGCCAGACCTGCGTCGGCCTTACCTGCGCCGGCATCAAGGGTTACTTCTGGAACTCCATCAAGATGGTGGTGCCGGCGGTGCTGATCTCCACGCTGCTCGGCGCGCTCAACGGCTATGTGCTGACCAAATGGCGCTTCCGCGGCCACACGCTGGTCTTCGCGATGATGCTGTTCGCCTGCTTCATCCCGTTCCAGTCGGTGCTTTTGCCGATGGCGACGATTCTCGGCAGCATCGGCCGCTTCGGCGCCAGCCTGCGGAACGCGACCGGGTTCAACTTCGGCCTCGGCAATTCGACGGTGAACCTGGTCTTCGTCCATGTGGTCTATGGCCTCGGCTTCACCACGCTGTTCTTCCGCAACTACTACGAGGCCTTCCCGACCGAACTGATCAAGGCGGCGCAGGTCGACGGCGCCTCCTTCTTCCAGATCTTCCGCCGCATCATGCTGCCCAACTCGATGCCGATCTTCGTCGTCACCGTCATCTACCAGTTCACCAACATCTGGAACGACTTCCTGTTCGCCTCGGCCTATGCCGGCACCGGCGACGTGATGCCGATGACGGTGGCGCTGAACAATGTCGTCAACACCTCGACCGGCGTCGTCGAATACAACGTCAACATGGCGGCGGCGATGATCGCAGCACTCCCCACCCTGATCGTCTACGTCGTCGCCGGCCGCTATTTCGTGCGCGGGCTGATGGCGGGCGCGGTCAAGGGCTGACCCTCTTTCTTGAAGGAACGACCATGGCTTTTTTGGAAATTGATGGGCTGAAGAAGCGCTTCGGGAATGTCGAGATCCTGAAGGGCATCAATGTCGAGCTCGAAAAGGGCGGCTTCCTCGTGCTGGTCGGTCCGTCAGGCTGCGGCAAGTCCACGCTGCTCAACACCATCGCCGGCCTGGAGAACATCACCGAGGGCCAGATCCGCGTCGACGGGCGCGCGATCAACGATCTGCATCCCTCGAAGCGCGACATCGCCATGGTCTTCCAGAGCTACGCGCTCTATCCGAACATGACGGTGGCTGGAAACATCGCCTTCGGCATGGAGATGCGCGGCGTGCCGGCGGCGGAACGGCAGGCGGCGATCGACAAGGTGGCCAAGATCCTGCAGATCGGCCACCTCCTGCAGCGCAAGCCCAGCCAGCTCTCCGGCGGCCAGCGCCAGCGCGTCGCCATGGGCCGTGCGCTGGTGCGCGATCCGAAACTCTTTCTGTTCGACGAGCCGCTCTCCAACCTCGACGCCAAGCTGCGCGTCGACATGCGCATCGAAATCAAGCGCCTGCACGCCACGACCGGCACGACGATCGTCTACGTCACCCACGACCAGATCGAGGCGATGACGCTGGCGACCAAGATCGCCGTCATGCGCGACGGCGAGGTGCAGCAGTTCGGCACGCCGGCCGAAGTCTACAACAACCCCACCAACGTGTTCGTCGCCGACTTCATGGGCTCGCCGGCGATGAACCTGATCCCGGCCAAGATCGGCGCCAATGGCAGCGGGTTGGCCGTCGTGCTCGATCGCGAGGCGCGCCAGCCGATCACGCTGTCGCTTCCCGGCGCGCCGGCCGGCCTTGCGGCCTTCAAGGACAAGCCGGTCATCTTCGGCGTCCGCCCGGAAGCGCTGACCGACCCGGAAGGGGCGGAACGCAACGGGTCCGAGATCGCCACCGCCGACTGCCACATCGAAGTGGTAGAGCCGGCGGGATCGGATACTTTCGCGGTCACCAATCTCGGCGGCAAGGGCGTGGTGGCGCGGCTGCGCGCCGATGCGAGGATCCAGCCCGGCACCAGCACGCCGCTGGCCTTCAACCTCAGCAAGGCGGTGTTCTTCGACCCGGCGACCGAGAAGCGCATTCTCTGACGGCCATGAACCCGGATATCGTCATCATCGGCTCCGGCATCGGCGGCGCCACGATCGCCTCCGGCTTGGCCGGCAGCGGCGCCTCGATCGTGATCCTGGAGCGCGGCGAACCGATGCCGGCGACGCCGCATGCGCGCTCGACGCGGTCGATCTTCGTTGACGAGCACTATCGGCCGAAGGAGATGTGGCGCGAGGCCGGAGGAGCCGCCTTCAACCCCGGCAACTACTATTATGTCGGCGGCAATTCGAAATTCTTCGGCGCCGTGCTCATCCGTTACCGCAAGGAGGATTTCTCCGAGCTCGAGCATTTCGGCGGCATCTCTCCCGCCTGGCCGTTTTCCTATGAGGAGTTCGAGCCCTGGTACTCGAAGGCCGAGCAGCTTTTTCGCGTGCGCGGAACGCTGGGCGAGGACCCGACCGAGCCGTTCCACTCGATCCCTTACGCTTTCAAGCCGGTGCCCGACGAGCCGTCGATCGCGCGCGCCCGTGCCGAACTGAAGAGCCTTGGCCTGCATCCGGCCTCGCTGCCGCTGGGTGTCGACATCGAAGCCTGGCTGAAGGAAGGCAAGACCGGCTGGGATGCTTTCCCCAACACCGGCCAGGGCAAGATCGACGCCCAGACCGGACCTCTGACGGCGGCGCTCACTGACAAGAACATCCGCCTCGAGACCAGCGCCCATGTCGACTGGCTCGAGGCCTCGCCCGACGGAAAGTCCATCGTGGCCATCCACTATACCCAGAACGGTTCGCAAAAGACGCTGTCGCCGAAGCTGGTCATCCTGTCGGCTGGCGCGGTCAATTCCGCCGTCATCCTGCTGCGCTCGCCTTCCACCGGCAATGGCAAGGCAGGCGGCAAGGGCCTCGCCAACAGCTCCGACCAGGTCGGGCGCAACTTCATGAACCACAATTCGAGCGCGATGCTCGCGATCGACCCGCGCCGCCGCAACGATGCCGTCTACCAGAAGACGCTGATGCTCAACGACTACTATCTGTCGGACGGCAAGGGCGGCAAGCCGCTCGGCAATGTGCAACTGCTCGGCAAGATCGACGGCAATATGTTGAGGGCCAATGTGAAGCTGGCGCCGAAATTCGCGCTCGACTTCATGGCCGGCCACGCCGTCGACTGGTACCTGATGTGCGAGGATCTGCCCGATCCCGAAAGCCGCATCATGGTCGACGGCAAGGAGATCGTCATGCAGTGGCGGCGCTCCAACATGCAGTCCCTCGAGGGCCTGACCAAGGTGATGCGCGAGAATTTCCGCGCCTGCGGCTATCCGATCGTGCTGTCGCGGCCCTTCGACAAGCGCACACCCTCGCACCAGTGCGGAACGGTGAAAATGGGCAATGACCCTGCAACGTCACCGCTCGACCCGTTCTGCCGTGCCTTCGACCACAACAACCTGTTCGTCGTCGACGCCAGCTTCCTGCCGACTTCGGCCGCGGTCAATCCGGCACTGTCGATCGCGGCCCAGGCGCTGCGCGTCGCCGACCACATCCGCAAGACGGAGCTTGCGGCATGACAGGCCGGCGCCGCCCCTCATCCGCCTGCCGGCACCTTCTCCCCGTGAAGGACGGGGAGAAGGGAGTTGGCCGTAACGCCGGAGATCCCCCTCTCCCCGTCCTTCACGGGGAGAGGGTAAGGGTGAGGGGCAGCGCCGACATCCGAAAGGCTGGCTTCAAATGACCCGCCCGGCGGCCATAGTCACCGGCGGCGCGCGCGGCATCGGGCTTGCCTGTGCCGAGGCGTTGGCCGACGCCGGCTTCGACATCCTCGTCGCCGACCTTGCCAAGAAGCCGGCCGATGCGCTTGCCGAGAACATCGCCGCGCGCGGCGCGAAGTTCGCTTACGCCCAATGCGATATTGCCGATCTCGCTGGCCACGCCGAACTTGTCGAGACCGCGATCGACGCCTTCGGCAGCATCGACTGCCTGGTCAACAACGCCGGCATTGGCGCAGTGCTGCGCGGCGATCTTCTGGAGCTGAAGCCGGAGAATTTCGACCGCGCTCTTGCCGTCAACCTGCGCGGCACGGTGTTCCTCAGCCAGGCGGTCGCCAAAGCCATGCTTGCGACGCCTGCCGGCTCGACCAGATCGATCATCACCATCACCTCGGTCAGCGCGACGATGGCTTCGCCGGAGCGCGCGGATTACTGCATGTCCAAGGCCGGTCTGTCGATGTGGGTCAAGAACCTCGCGCTGCGGCTCGCCGCGGAAAACATCGGCGTGTTCGAGGTTCGGCCTGGCATCATCCGCACCGACATGACCGCGGGCGTCTCCGCCAAATATGACGCGCTGATCGATAGCGGCCTGGTGCCGGCCAAACGCTGGGGCGAGGCCGCCGATATCGGGGCGGTGGTGGCAGCGCTGGCCAGCGGAAAATTCGGCTTTTCGACCGGGTCGGTGATCGATGTCGACGGCGCGCTTTCCGTGCCTCGCTTGTGAGTGAGTGGAACAATGGCTGACTATATCATTGTTGGCGCCGGTCCGGCCGGCTGCGTGCTGGCCAACCGGCTGAGCGAGGATCCTTCCCATTCCGTGCTGCTTTTGGAAGCCGGCGGCAAGGATTGGCATCCGCTGATCCACATGCCGGCGGGTTTCGCCAAGATGACCAAGGGCATCGCCTCCTGGGGCTGGTCGACCGTGCCGCAGAAGAACATGAAGGATCGCGTCTTCTGGTACACCCAGGCCAAGGTGGTGGGCGGCGGCTCGTCGATCAACGCCCAGATCTACACGCGCGGCAATGCCCGCGACTATGACGCCTGGGAGAAGGAAGAAGGGCTCGCCGGCTGGGGCTATCGCGACGTGCTTCCCTATTTCAAGCGCGCCGAGAACAACCAGCGCTTCGCCAACGATTTCCATGGCGACCAAGGCCCGCTCGGCGTCTCCAACCCGATCTCGCCGCTGCCGATCTGCGAGGCCTATTTCCGCGCCGGCCAGGAGATGGGCATGCCCTTCAACCCGGATTTCAACGGCGCTGCCCAAGAGGGCGTCGGTTACTACCAGCTCACCCAGAAGGACGCGCGGCGCTCCTCCGCTTCTGTCGCCTATCTGAAGCCGATCCGCGCTCGCAAGAATCTGACGGTCAGGACCGACGTGCTCGTCACCCGCGTCGTCATCGAGAAGGGCCGCGCCAGCGGCGTCGAGATCGTCGACAAGCCGGGCGGCGAGAAGACCATATTGCGCGCCGAACGCGAGGTAATCGTCTCCTCCGGGTCCATCGGCTCGCCGAAGCTCCTGATGCAGTCCGGCATCGGACCGGCCGATCACCTGAAGTCGGTCGGCGTGACCCCTGTCCACGACCTGCCGGGCGTCGGCTCCAACATGCAGGACCATCTCGACCTGTTCGTGATCGCCGAATGCACCGGCGACCACACCTATGACAACTACGCCAAGCTGCACCGCACGCTATGGGCGGGTCTGCAATATCTGCTTTTGAAGAAGGGGCCGGTGGCCTCCAGCCTCTTCGAGACCGGTGGCTTCTGGTATGCCGACCCGACCGCCGCCTCGCCCGACATCCAGTTTCATCTCGGCCTCGGCTCCGGCATCGAGGCCGGCGTCGAGAAGCTGAAGAACCCCGGCGTGACGCTCAACTCCGCCTTCCTGCGGCCGCGCTCGCGCGGCACGGTGCGGCTGAAGAGCGCCGATCCGGCCGACCACCCGCTGATCGACCCGAACTACTGGTCCGATCCGTACGACCGCGACATGTCGATCAAGGGCCTGCGGCTGGCGCGCGAGATCATGCGCCAGAAGGCGCTTGCCCCCTACGTGCTGCGCGAAGTGCTGCCCGGCCCTGCCCTGCAAAGCGACGCCGACCTCTTCGACTATGCCTGCCGAACCTCGAAGACCGACCACCATCCGGTCGGCACCTGCCGCATGGGTCATGATGAAATGGCGGTGGTCTCGCCAGATCTCAGGCTGCGTGGCATAGAAGGCCTGCGAGTCTGCGACGCCTCGGTGATGCCGCGTGTCCCCTCCTCCAATACCAATGCGCCGACGATCATGGTCGGCGAAAAGGGCGCCGACCTGATCCTTGGCCGCGAGCCGCTGCCGCCGGCCGTGTTCAAGGGCAACCGGGCGGCCTGAAGGAAGAACGATGATCCGCCACTGCGTCCTTGTCCGCTTCCGCGACGACGTCCCCGCCGCCGAGCGCGCCGCGATCCATGCCGATCTCGAAGCGCTGCGCTCCGTCATCGACGGCATGGGCGGCGTACATTTCAGCGCCAATGTCAGCCCGGAGCCCTTCGCGCGCGGCCTCACGCATGGTTTCACCATCGATTTCCGCGATGCCGCTGCCCGCGACGCCTATCTGCTCCACGAAGCGCACCAGCGTGCCGGCGCTCGCCTGGTTGCCGCGCTCGACGGCGGCACCGACGGGCTGCTGGTCTTCGACCTCGAGTTTACGGAAATGTGACCGCTGGTTGACCGAAAACCGGCAAACGACCGTTCTCTTTTGCACCGCATGGAACATATCGTCCCCTGGGGGTGCAAAGGAGAAACGCCTTGAGCCTCACCGCAGAGCAGAAGAAGACCGTCGTCGCATCTTTTCTGGGCTGGACACTGGACGCTTTTGATTTCTTCCTTCTGACATTCCTGCTCGTCGATATTGCCGCTGAATTCAAGACCGACGTCCCGGCGGTCTCCAAAGCTCTGTTCCTGACGCTCGCGACGCGCTTCATCGGTGCGTTCGTCTTCGGCATGCTTGCCGACAAATATGGGCGCAAGCCCATGCTGATGCTGAACATCGTCAGCTATTCGGTGATCGGCGCGCTCGCCGCTTTCGCGCCCAATCTCGGCATATTCCTGGCCCTACGCGCCTTGTTCGGGATCGCCATGGGCGGCGAATGGGGGCTGGGCAGTTCGCTTGCCATGGAGTCCATTCCGCCGAGCGCCCGCGGCATGGTCTCCGGCATCCTGCAATGCGGTTATCCGGCCGGCTATTTGCTGGCGGCGGTGGTGTACGGGCTGCTCTACGGACAGAAGATCGGCGACTTCACCATCGGCTGGCGCGCCATGTTCCTGCTCAGCTTCGTGCCGGCGCTGATCGTGCTCTTCATCCGCTCGCATGTGCCGGAATCGCCGGCTTTCGTCGAAGGCCGCGCCCAGGTGCGGCCGGGCCTCCTCGAAACGCTGCGGAGGCATTGGGGCATCGCGCTCTATGCGGTGGTGCTGATGATGTTCTTCAATTTCTTCAGCCACGGCACGCAGGATCTCTACCCGACCTTCCTGAGGAAGGAGCATGGCTTTGATCCGCACACGGTGAGTTGGATCACCATCGTCGCCAATATCGGCGCCATTGCCGGCGGCCTGGCATTCGGCGCCCTGTCGGAGAAGATTGGCCGCATCAACGCCATCACGCTCGCCTGCGTGATCGCTTTGCCGGCAATTCCGCTCTGGGCCTATACGACGACGCCTTTCATGCTGGCGATCGGCGCCTTTGTCATGCAGGTGGCGGTGCAAGGCGCCTGGGGCGTCATCCCGGTACATCTCAACGAACTGTCGCCCGGTTCGGTACGCGCGACCCTGCCCGGCTTCATTTATCAGGCCGGCAACCTCGCCGCGTCCTATGGCGGTCCCTATCAGGCAGGTATCGCCGAGGCGCCCGGAAGCAGCTACGGCCATGCGCTGGCGCTGTTTGCCGGCGTGGTCGCCGTCTGCATCATCGTCGTCATCCGCTTCAGCCCCGAGAAGCGCGGCGAGGTGATGACCGTGTTCGGTTGACGAGAAACCGTTACAGGGCTTTTCCAGGAATTGCTCTAACCCAGCCTGAGAGCGACGACGCCCGCGACGATGCCGAGCGCGGCCGCGGCGCGCCAGGCCGTCATCTTCTCGCCCAGCGCCAGCACCGAGATCACCATGGCGAACAGGATCGAGGTCTCGCGCAGCGACGCGACCGAGGCGATCGGCGCCTTGGTCATCGCCCACATCACGATCCAGTAGGCGGCGCCGCTGAGCACGCCGGTGAAAAGACCCGCCTTCCAGTCGCGCGCCAGCACAGGCAGCGACTGCGGCCCGCGAAAGGCGACGCACAACACCAAGGCCCAGAGCGCGTCACAGACGAACAGCCAGGCCGCATAGCTTTGCGCGGTCGCCGCAAGCCGCGCCCCGCTGCCGTCGGAGAGCGTGTAGCTGGCGATGAAGATCGAGGTGCCGAGCGCGAGACTGACCGCGCGAGGATTGAACCGCTCGAGATGCATGCCGCCACGAAACGACATCACCAGCGTGCCGGCCGACAGAAGCACGATGCCGAAGATGGCGAGCGGCGCCGGCACCTCTCCAAGCAGGACGATGCCGCCGAGCGCGGACAAGAGCGGCGCCGTGCCGCGCGCCAGCGGATAAGTCTGCGCGAAATCGCCGGCCTTGTAGGCGCCGATCAGGAAGGTCCGGTAGCCCATGTGGAAGAACACCGACGCCAGAATGAATGGCCATACTTCGGCCCTCGGCACCTCGACGAAAGGGAGCGCCAACAGCGCCGCGAACCCCATGCCGAGCGTCATCAGCGTGATCGACAGGAAGCGGTCGAGATGCACCTTGACCAGCGCGTTCCAGATCGCATGCATGGCAGCCGCCGTGAGCACCGCGAGGAAAACGAACAGCGTCATGCGCGGTTCACCTGCCCGCCAGGCCCGAGGCAATGCCTGGCGTCTCCAGATCGATATCGACCCGCAGCGGGAAATGGTCGGAAGCGACCTCGCCGATGTCGGCGCTCACCCTACGCACCCGCTCGGCCAGCATGCCGCCGACGAAGCAATGGTCGAGCCGGCGCTTCGCCAGCCTGCCGTCGATGATCTTTTCATGCGTGTGGAAATCCGGCACCGGCTCGCTGGCGACAGCGGCGGCATCGACGAACCCGTCGATATAGGCCGCCCCGCGGTGATAAGGCGTGCCGCCGACTATGCGTCGGTACTCGGTGCTTCCCGGTTCCATGTTGAAATCGCCGAGCCAGATCGCGGCCAGCGGGCTTTCAGGCTCCGGCTCGCCATTGCTCCAGTTGCGCTGCGCCTCATCGTCGGCGCCGCTCCACGGACCACCGTCGGATGGCGCGCGCCGATGCTCGCCAAGCAGATAGTCGATCTGTTCCAGCCGCTCCTCCGCAGCGATATGCGCAAGGTGCAGCGAAAAGAACCGCACCGGTCCCGCCGGCGTGCGGATCATGCATTCCAGTGCGGCATTGCGGGTATTGAGCGGCCTCAGCGTGCGGCGCAGCGGCAACGCGTGCAGTCGCGACCAGACGATCGGCAGCTTCGACAGCACCATCGTGCCGAACTGGCGCCTGCGGTTCACGACACGGCCGTCGCGCCTTTCGCTGGCATCCATGTCGAATGCCGGACCATAGACCCAATGATAGTCGGGCAGCAGCCGCGAGAGCATTTCCGGCTGATCTTCGCCATTGCTGCGCTGCCAGTGCCGCTCCACTTCCTGCAAGGCTATGATGTCGGCTCCGTCAATCAGCTTCGCGCAGCGCGTGAGATCGTAGCGCCCGTCGGTGCCATAGCCGTACTGGATGTTGTAGCTGATCAGCTTCATTGATGAACCGGCTTAATATATGGCCACGCCAGTAGCGTCTCGGCGATGGCGTGGCAATGGACCGCGACGACGCTCGGGATGGTCCAGCCAGTACCCCGAGCCGCCCCTTAATAAGTGGTCAGCGGCTGGAACCGTCCCGCCGGCGACGCGGCCAGCTCGGCCCAGTCGATCTCTTCTTCCAGCCGGTGATAGGCCTCGTCGCCGATCGTGCCGTTACGCCGCAGCTCCTCGAGCGTGTCGCGCTGACGGTTGATGGCATAGAGGCGCAGCCGGTCGTATTCGGTCGCAGCCTGGGCGTCCTCCGGATTTTCCGCGATCAAGCGCTGAGCCTCGTACTGCTCGCGCACTACCGCCGCGGCGGCCGTCGTCTTGCGGCTCAGCACGTCGAGCGCGGCCTGCATGATGGCGACACGCGCCTGCGCCACCTCGCGATCCACCGTCGTATCCCGCTCGAAATTGAGCCGGCGCAGCAAAGGCTTCAGGCTGACGCCTTGCAGCACCAGCGTGCCGAGCACGACCGCGAAGGCGGCAAGCACGATCGGGTCGCGGCCGGGAAAGCCGGCCGGCAAGGCAATAGCCGCGACCAGCGTCACCAGCCCGCGCATGCCGCACCAGCCGACGAGCACCGCGCCGCGAAACGTCGGCGCATCCCGCCTTTGCTCCTCGCTGTCGAAGCGGGCAAATCGTCTCATGATGGCGACATAGGCCAGCACCCAGACGAGACGCGCCACGATAACGGCGGCGAGCACGGTTGCGGCGAAGAGGAAAGCGTCGCCCTGCCCGTCGCCGGAGAGCCGGCCGACAATCGACCGTGCCTGCAGGCCCATCAGCACGAAAGCCAGCACGTTGAGCACGAACACCGCCGACTCCCAGACCGAATAGGTGCTGACGCGGCGTCTCGCCGTCATGCGGCGTGGGCCGGTGCGTGCGATGGTGATGGCATAGACGACGATGGTGATGATGGCGGAGAGGCCGATCCTGTCGGCGATGATCCAGACGGCGAACGTTCCGGCGAACTGCACCACGGTGCTGCTTGCCGCATCCTCGATGCGCGTCAGCGCCAACAGCGAGATGCGGCCGAACAGATAGCCGGCGGCAACGCTGCCAATCGTCGACAAGAGAACCACAGGCACTGCGTCCCTCAGCATGACCGAGCCGATGGCGGCCGAAACCGCGATCCGGTAGATCAGCAGCGCCGTGGCGTCGTTGAGCAGGCTCTCGCCCTGCAGGATGGCGGTGAGCCGGTGCGGCACCTTGAACTGATTGAGCACGGCGCTCGCCGCCACGGCGTCCGGTGGGGCGACGATGGCGCCGAGCGCGATCGCCGCCGCGATCGGCAGGCCGGCCATCTTCCAGCCGACGAAGGCGACGACCACGGTGGTGAAGACGACGGCGCCGAGCGCCAAGAGCACCAGCGACAGCCGGTAGCGCTTGAGATCGCGCAGCGACGTGTCATAGGCGGCATCGAGAAGCACCGGCGCGATGAACAGCGCCAGCGCCAATTCCGGGTCGATCTCGATCATCGGAGCGCCGGGCAGGAAGGCGAGCCCCGCCCCGGCCAGGGCCAGAAGCGAGGGATAAGGCACCTCCAGCCAGCGTGACAGCGCCGTCAGCACGACGGCAATCAGCAGCAGGATCAAGGTGACTTCGAACAGCGCCATGGCTTATCGTAGCGATGGAACCAGGCGTTTGGCACTGCAAAAGTGAATGGTGAATGGTGAATGGTGAATGGTGAATGGTGAATGGTGAATGGGCGTCATCATAAGAATTCGAGCACGTAAAGTGCTCTCTTCGCCGATTGCCATTCACCATTGACCATTCACTCTTTCCCTAATGCAACACCAGCATGTCGCCCGACGAGAAGGAGATGTCCGCCTTCTCGCCGACGACGGGGGGCGGCGTCGCGGAGTTGTTGAAGGTGTCGAGCGACACCGTGTTGCCGCCGATGCCGACGCGCACCCGGATCACCGAGCCGAGGAAATGCACTTCGGCTATCTCGCCCGACAGGCTGGTGTCGTGGCCCGGCTGCCGGCCCAGCGAGATCGCTTCCGGCCGCAGCGCAAGCGACAGCGTGTCGCCGGACTTCGAGCCGTTCAGTTTGCCCTTGAGCGATACCTCCTGCGTGTTCACCTGAACCCTGCCCGAGGCGGCGTCGGTGACCTTGCCTTCCAGCACGTTCAGCGTGCCGACGAAATTGGCGACGAATTTGGTCGCCGGCCGGTTGTAGATCTCGAACGGCGTGCCGACCTGCTCGGCCTTGCCGCCATACATGACGGCGATGCGGTCCGAGATCGACAGTGCCTCTTCCTGGTCGTGCGTCACGAAGATGGTGGTGATGCCGAGCTTCTTCTGGATCGAGCGGATTTCCTCGCGCAGCGAAATGCGCACCTTGGCGTCGAGCGCCGACAGCGGCTCGTCTAGCAGAAGCAGCTTGGGCTTCGGGGCGATCGCCCGCGCCAACGCAATGCGTTGCTGCTGGCCGCCGGAGAGCTGATAAGGATAGCGGTCGCCCATCTGCGGCAGCTTGATGATGTCGAGCATCTCGGCGACGCGCTTGTCGGCATCGGCCTTCGGCATGCCGGCCACCTTCAGGCCGAAGGCAATGTTCTGCGCCACCGTCAGATTCGGGAACAGCGCATAGGCCTGGAACACCATGCCGACATTGCGTTGATTTGGCTTCAGCCTGGTGATGTCCTTGCCGCCGACGACGATCTTGCCGGCCGACGGTTCCTCGAAGCCGGCGACCATGCGCAGCACCGTCGTCTTGCCGCAGCCGGACGGGCCGAGGAAAGAGACGAATTCTCCGCTTTCGACATCGAGATTGAAGTCTTCGACCACCGTCGTGGCGCCGAAGGATTTTCGCACGTGCTGGATGGAGAGGAACGGCTCAGCCATGGCTTTGACTTTCAGTTCGGGCGATTCGCCGATTTCGGCGCGAAACGCGAAAGGATCTGGATCAGCGACATGCAGCCCCAGGTGATGGCGAAAGCGATAATGGCGAGCGCCGCCGGCTCATAGGCGCGGTTGGCGCCGATATTCTGCAGATACGGGCCGAAGGCCGGCCGGTTGAGCAGGCTCGCCATCGTGAATTCGCCGATGACGATGGCGAAGGTCAGAAAGGCCCCGGAAAGCACAGCGATCAGCACATTTGGCAGGATCACCCGAGTGATGATCGTGGACCAGCCCGCCCCGAGGATCTGCGCCGCTTCCGTCAGCGTGCGCACGTCGATGGTGCGAAGGCCTGTATCCACCGCCCGGTACATATAAGGCAGCGACAACGTCGCATAGCCGATCACCAGCAGAGCGTTGGTGGCCGTGTCGTTTGCCAGGAACGGCAGCGGCGAATTCGAGCCGTACATCCTGATATAGCCGAACACGATGACGATTGCCGGGATGACCAGCGGCAGCAACGTGATGAACTCGACGAGCGGCCTGATCTGCGGCAGGCGCAGCCGGATCCAATAGGCCGCCGGCACCACCACCAGCACGCCGAGGATGATGGTGAATATGGCGGCAACCACGGAATACATGAATGTCGCCTGGAAGCGGGCGTCGCCCAGCACGATCTGGTAGGCGTCGAAGGAATAGGCGCCGCGACGCATGCGCATGGAAAATTCCACGGTCGCGATCAGCGGAATGAAGAAATAGGCCGCGCCAAGGATGAAAACGACCCAGGCCCAGAAGCGTCCGGTCTTCATTTCAGCCACCTCTCCGAGCGCGTCCGGAACCAGATGTAGAAGACATTGGCGAGGCCGGTGATGACGATCATCCCGAAGGCGATCGCATAGCCGAGATGTGCATTGTGAAGAACGTCGCCGCGTATCTGCGCGTAGAGCAGGATGGGCACGATATTGAGCGACGAGCCGGTCAGCGCGTAAGCAGTGGCGATCGCTCCGAAAGCATTGGCGAAGAGCAGGATGACGGTGCCGAGGAAGCTCGGCCAGATCACCGGGATGACCACCATGCGCCAATATTGGGCGGTGGTCGCGCCAAGCGTCGCGGCCGCCTCGCCCCATTCCTTCTTCAGCCCGTCGATCGCCGGCACGATGATCACCACCATCAATGGGATCTGAAAATAGACGTAGGTCAGCGTCAGGCCCCAGAACGACAGGATGTTGAAGCCATGCGCGTAGATGTTGAGCGCGAACAAGGTGTTCAGGATCACCGTGGCGAGACCGAGACGGCCGAGCGTGGCGAGGAAGGCAAAGGCCAGGGGGACGCCGGCGAAATTGGAGGCCACCCCGGAAAAGGTGAGTGTGGCCGACCTGATCCAGTTGGGTAGGCCGCCGCGCACGATTGCGACGGCGATGGCGAGGCCGGCAAACGCTCCGATCAGCGCCGAAGCCAGGCTGACCTTGATCGAGATCCAGTAGGCGGCAACGATATTTGGCTCCGACAGAGCGATAAGATTTTCAAGCGTGAACTCGCCCGCCTCGTTCTGGAACGCGCCCAGCATCAGGTAGAGCGTAGGCAGGATCAGGAACATGACGGCGAAGATGAAGAAGGGCGCAACGCCGATCCATTGCGTCGGCAGCCGCAACGCGCGCGCCTCGCTGGGCGGCGCGGTCTTTCCCGCGATGGCTTGATTGGAGAGCGAGAGGTCGGTCATGCGCCGGCTACCGTCTTCGAAGGGTTCCGGGCGGCCTCGAGGCCGCCCGGACATTTCTACAACTTACTTGACGTTGGCGCCAACAACGGCGTCCCAGTTCTTGGTGATCGCTTCCTTCGCCTTGCCCTGCTCGTCGAGCGTCGGGAAGACGGCCGACGCGTAAGCTTCAGCCGGCGGCAGCTTGGCCATCACGTCGGCTGGCAGCTTGCCGTTCTTGGCGAGGTCGTTGAAGCGGATCGGATGGCAATAGCCCTTCAGCCAGCCGATCTGGCCCTCGTCGGAGTAGAGGTACTCGAGCCAGAGCTTGGCGGCGTTCGGATGCGGCGCGAAGGCGCTGATCGCCTGCACGTAGACGCCGGCGACGACGCCGGTCTTCGGCACGACGACATCCACCGGCGGGTTGCCCTTCAGCGTGTCGCGGCCGGCAAGCGCATTGTAGTCCCAGGTGACCAGGATCGGAGTCTGGCCCTGGGCCAGCGTCGCCGGCTTGCCGATGACCGGCACGAAATTGCCGGCGGCGTTGAGCTTCTTGAAGAAATCGAGGCCGGCGGTGCCGGCAGCATCGCCCGCGGCCGCGCCGCCGGAAAGGCCGGCGGCGTAGACCGCTTGGATGGCCTGGTTCGAGGCACGCGGATCACCGGCGAGCGCGACGGTGTTGGCATAGTCCGACTTCAAAAGGTCGGCCCAGTCAGCCGGCGCTTCCTTCACGAGATCCTTGTTCACCAGGAAGGACAGCACGCCGTAATAGTCGCCGGTCCAGTAGCCTTCGGCATCCTTGGCGCTGTCCGGGATCGAATCCCAGGTCGACACTTTGTAAGCCTGGATCAGGCCGTCCTTCTTGGCGGACGGGCCGAACGACAGGCCGACGTCGATGACGTCGGGCGCCTGCGGGCCTTTGTTGTCCTTGTTGGCCTTGATCGCCTCGACCTCGTCACCCGAACCGGCGTCGGGGTTGAGCTCATTGATCTTGATGTCCGGATACTTAGCCTTGAAAGCGTCGATGACCGCTCCGTAGCCGCACCAGTCATGCGGCAGCGCGATGACCGTGAGTTCGCCCTCCGCCTTGGCCGCCTTGGCGAGATCGTCCAGCGAAGCCGCGGACGAAATCACCGTCGACGCGAAGAGCGCCGCGGCCGAAAGGGAAAGCACTTTCCCCGTGAATTTCAACATTTGTTCTCTCCGTTGAACTGACGCCATTGGACGCCTGCGATGCGGTATCGTTTTCGTGTGACAGCCAGATGAAACCTTTGTGAAACCGGCACCCCGCAGTACGAAAAAGTAAACTCTTTTTAACCGGTTGTAGCAATCGCCTCGCGACTCTTTTTCCGGCTAATCATTATCCGACTTGTCCCTTGCCCTGTTCCCCTTCCTTTCCCCTCGTTTCCAGATCAACTTTCACCGTCGGTACCCGCTTCACACCGACCCGGCGATGGCATTATCGAGCAGCGTCAGCGCCGCCTTCTTGGTGAGCTTGACGGGATTGCCGCCGGCGGTCGGATCGACCACCGCCATGTCGGCGATCAACGCCTTGCGCTTCTTGTCCATGTCGAGGCCCTTGATCAGGCCGGGCAGCGCGTGCGGCACCTTGAGTTCCTTGCGCAGCTTGATGATCGCCTTGGCGAAACCGTCGAAACCGCCCTTGATGCCGCAATAGGCGGCGAGCCGCGCAATGCGGTCCTCGATCGCCTCGCGGTTGAAGGCGAGCACATAGGGCATGAACACGGCGTTGGTCATGCCGTGGTGGGTGTCGTAGAGCGCGCCGATCGGATGCGACAGCGAGTGGATGGCCCCCAGCCCCTTTTGGAAGGCGGCCGCGCCCATCGCCGCGGCGCTCATCATATGGGCGCGGGCGACCAGATCCTTGCCGTTGGCGAAGGCCTTGGGCAGGTTCTCGAACACCAGGCGGATGCCTTCCACCGCGATGCCGTCGGCCATCGGATGATAGCCCGGCGCGCAATAGGCTTCGAGGCAGTGGGCGAGCGCATCCATGCCGGTGCCGGCGGTGATGAAGGGCGGCATGCCGACCGACAGTTCCGGATCGGCAATCACGATCGCCGGCAAAAGTTTCGGATGGAAGATGACCTTCTTGGTGTGGGTCGCCTCATTGGTGATGACGCCCGCGCGCCCCACCTCGGACCCGGTGCCCGCCGTGGTCGGCACCGCGATGATCGGCGCGATCGCGTCGGAATTGGCTCTGGTCCACCAGTCGCCGATGTCCTCGAAATCCCACACCGGGCGCGTCTGTCCGGCCTGGAAGGCGATCAGCTTGCCGAGGTCGAGCGCCGAGCCGCCGCCGAAGGCGATGACGCCGTCATGCTTGCCCTTCTTGAACACCGCGATGCCTGCGGTGAGGTTGGACTCGACCGGATTCGGCTTCACCTCGGAAAACACGCCATAGGGGACCTTGGCGTCGTCGAGAATCTTCAGCGTGGAGGCGACGACCGGAAGTTTCGCCAGGCCAGGATCGGTGACGAAAAGCGGCCGCTTGATGCCGGCCGCCGTCAGCGCATCCGGCAGTTCCCTGATGCGGCCGGCGCCGAAGCGGACGGTGGTGGGGTAGTTCCATTTGGAGATCAGCTTGGACATGGATTGTCTTTCGAAAATCAGATCGCTTCACGCAGGTGGTAGGATTTCGGCCGGGTCAGATTGTCGTAGCCGATGGCCGAGAGCGCGGCGCCCTTGCCGGTATCCTTGACGCCGGTCCAGACCAGCGCCGGATCGAGATAGTCGCAGCGGTTCATGAACACGGTGCCGGTCTCGACGCGGTCGCCGATCGCCACCGCGCGCTCGGTGTCGCGCGTCCAGATCGAAGCCGTCAGCCCATAGGGGCTGTCGTTCATCAGCGCGATCGCCTCCTCGTCGTCGCGCACCTTCATGATGCCGACGATCGGCCCGAAACTTTCCTCGCGCATGACGCTCATCTGGTGGTCGACCCCGGTAAGCACCTCCGGCGCCAGATAGGGCGAGCCCGCTCTGTCGTTCTCGACCTTCATGTTGATGTGCGCCCTGGCGCCCTTGCGCAGCGCCTCGGCCTTCTGCTCGCGGATCAGGTCGGCGAAGCGCGCCTGCGCCATCGGCCCCATCGTGGTAGCCTGATCCAGCGGATTGCCGACGACGTAGTTCTTTGTCTCGGCGATGAAGCCCTCGACGAACTCGTCATAGACCTTCTCGTGCACATAGACGCGCTCGATGCCACAGCAGCACTGGCCGGAATTGTAGAAGGCGCCGTCGACCAGATTGGCGACCGCATGGTCCATCTTGGCGTCGGGCAGCACATAGGCGGGGTCCTTGCCGCCGAGCTCGAGGCCGAGCGTCATGAAGGTGCCGGCCGCAGCCTTCTCGATGGCGCGGCCGCCGCCGACCGAACCGGTGAAGTTGACATGGTCGATCTTGCCGGAGCCGAGCAGCTTCTCGGTCTGGGCATGGTTCATGACCAGGTTCTGGAACAGGCCCTTGGGCAGGCCCGCCTTGTCGAAGGCCTGTTGGAAGCGCTCGCCGACCAGCAGCGTCTGCGCCGCATGCTTGAGGATAACGGCGCTGCCGGCCATCAGCGCCGGCACGATCGTGTTGACCGCGGTGAGATAGGGATAGTTCCACGGCGCGATCACCAGCACGACGCCGAGCGGCACCTTCTTCATATAGCGGCGGAAGCCCTCCTTCGGATTGGAGGCCATGACCGGCTTCAACGCAGCTTCCGCGATCTCGACCATGTAGTTGGTGCGTTCCCTGACGCCGCCGAACTCGCCGCCATAGCGCACCGGCCGGCCCATCTGCCAGGCGATCTCGGGCACGATCTCGTCGGTCATAGCGACCAGCGCTTCCAGCATCGCCAGCATGTATTTGCCGCGCTCGACGACCGGCGTTTCGGCCCATTTCTCCTGCGCTGCCCTGGCGCGCTCGACCGCCGCGCTGATCGCCTGGTCGCTCGCGACCGGCCGCTCGGCATAGATCGAGCCGTCGATGGGTGATTTGAGTTTGACCGTTTCGGTCATTTCTTCCTCGCAGTTTTACAACAATCGAAAGTCATCTGGCTTGGTGCGGCCTTCACGCGCCTGGCGGCAGCTTCTTCCCTGCAGTGAAGGAGAAGAAGGAACCCGCTTCACTGTGACGAGAGGCGGCCCTGAGCCGCCTGCCCACCCTAGTACCGCTCGAACCCCCTGTGCAGCTCCCAATCCGTGATGCGGCGGTCGTATTCGAACTGCTCCCAGCGGGCGGTGTGCACATAGTGCTCGACCACATCCTCGCCGAAGGCCTGCTTCAGCATCGTTGAGGTCGCCAGCGTCTCGGTGGCGTCCCGCAGCGTCTTCGGGATTTCGGGCAGCTGCGAGGCCTGATAGGCATCGCCGACGAACGGCTTCTGCAGTTCCAGCTTCTCGTCGATGCCAGCAAGGCCGGACGCGATCAGCGCCGCGAAGGCGAGATAGGGATTGAGGTCGGCGCCGCCGATGCGGCACTCCATGCGGATGCCCTTGGTGCCCTCGCCGCAAAGGCGGAAGCCCGCGGTGCGGTTGTCCTCGCTCCACATGATCTTGGTCGGCGCGAAGGTGCCGGCCTGGAAGCGCTTGTAGGAGTTGATGTAGGGCGCAAGGAACCAGGTGAACTCCTTGGCGTATTTGAGCTGGCCGGCCGCCCATTGCTGGCCGAGGCTCGACAGCGTCCATTCCGCGTTTTTGTCGAAGAACAGCGGCGTCTTGCCGTCGGCGCTCCACAGCGAATTGTGGATGTGGCTGGAATTGCCGGCCAGTCCGTAATTGTACTTGGCCATGAAGGAGATGGCCTTGCCTTCGGAATCGGCGATCTCCTTGGCGCCGTTCTTCAGGATGACGTGGCGGTCGGCCATCTCGAGCGCCTCGGCATAGCGCACATTGATCTCTTCCTGGCCCGGGCCCCACTCGCCCTTGGAATTCTCGATCGGGATGCCGGCCGCCTCCATCTCGTTGCGAAGCCGGCGCATGACGCCTTCTTCCTTGGTGGTGATGCCGATCTGGTAGTCGCCGATATAGGGCGAAGCGGAATCGAGGCCCTGCCAGTGCTTCTTGCGGGCCGAATCGTAGGTCTCGTTGAACAGGTAGAATTCGAGCTCGGAGGCGAAGTAGCCGATATAGCCGCGCTCCTTGAGACGCTTGACCTGCTTCTTCAGGATGGCGCGCGGCGAGTGAGCGAGATCCTCATGGTCATGGTGGTCGAGCACGTCGCAGATGACCAGCGCCGTCTTTTCCAGCCAGGGGATGCGCCGCAGCGTCGAAAGGTCGGGCTTCATGACGAAGTCGCCATAGCCCTTCGACCAGCTCGCCGCCTTGTATCCGGGCACCGGCTCCATATCGATGTCGCAGGCCAGCAGATAATTGCAGCCATGCGTCTCGCCATGCGCGGAATCGACGAAATACTGGGCCAGGAAGCGCTTTCCCGCCAGCCGGCCCTGCATGTCGACGATGCAGGCCAGCACGGTGTCGATCTCGCCCTTCGAGACCGCTTCCTTCAACTGATCGAACGAGAAATTCCCGGCCATTCCTTTGGCGCTCCAGTGCTGGTCGATTGAAAGGGAGGAACCATGGCCGGCGCGATGCCGGCCATGGTTGTCGGGCTAACGCATCAGTTGCCGGTCTCGCCGACCGCTTGTTCGGCCGCCTTGATCGCAGCCTGGCGCTTGGCGATCTCATCGCCGATCGGCGGGCCCCGGAAGCGACGGGTCTCGAAGCCGTACCAAAGCACCGCGGTCAGCACGAGGAAGCCGATGGTGATGTAAAGCACTTTGTCGTTCGGCGGCTGGATGGCGATGTAGAAGATGATCGCCATGCCGACGACCGACAGCACGCAAAACAGCTTGAACAGCCCCGTGCCGAGATTCCAAGGACCGGGGTTCGGCCACTTCGCGGTTCCGTAGGCCAGCATGCCGAGCACGATCGGTATGATGAAGGACAGGAACAGGAAGACCAGCGTCGAGTTGACGACGATGGTGTAGATGTTGGTGCCGCCAATCGAGATGAACTGGGCAAGGAACACATAGATGATCTCGAGGACAGCAGCCGTCCAGATGGCGTGGACGGGCGTGCGCCAGGTCGGGCTGACCTTGGCAAGCGAGGCCGATCCGACGGGCATGCCGCCGTCGCGCGAGAAGGCGAAAAGCATGCGCGACGCCGAGGTCACGGTGGCCAGGCCGCAAAGGAACTGCGAGATCAGGATGGCGAGATAAAGCAGTTCCTTGAGCCATACCGGCAGGATCGTGTCCATCGTCGAGAAGAAGACGCTCCAGCCCTGCTTGGCGCCGGCCGCCAGGTCGGGGATCGCCAGCGTGATAGCGCAGACCATCGCCCAACCGATCAGCGACGACCACAGCACCGACGAAATGATTGCTCTCGGGACGGAATGCGCGGCCTTCAGCGTTTCCTCGGAGGTGTGCGCCGACGCGTCATATCCGGTGATGGTGTAGACCGGCAGCAGCAGGCAGAGCAGGAACAGGTAGGTCATGGAATCCGACTGCGGGAAAACCCCACCGCCGGCATCGCCCGAATAGTTGGTGAACGTCCAAAGCCTGGTGACGTCGATTGCCGGAGCAAATACCAGGCAGGCGACGATCAGCACCGCCGTTGCGCCAAGGATCAGGAAGCCCGAAGCGTCGGTCAGCATGGCAGTCAGCTTGATGCCGAAGTGATTGCAGATCGCCTGGATCACTGTGATGAGGGCGACAAATCCAACAATCTCGCCTGGGGTGCCGGTCATGCCGAACCAACTGCCGAACGTTCCGACGAAGAAGAAGGCGGTGCCGATGTTGATGGCACCCAGAACGGTGATCAGCCCGAGCAGGTTGAGCCAGGCGGTCAGCCAGCCGGTGAAGCGGTTTCCAAGGATCGACGCCCAGTGATAGAGGCCGCCTGCTGTCGGAAACGCGGAGGCGATCTGCGCCATGGCGAGAGCGAAGAATCCGGATACCGCGCAACCGACGATCCAGCCGATGCCGGCGCCGGCGCCGCCGACAGAGGATATCGCCTGAGCGAAGGAATTGATGCCGCCGGAAAGGATGCAGATGATCGAGAACGAGATCGCGAAGTTCGAGAAGCGGCTCATGCTTCGCGACAGTTCCTGGGCATAGCCCATTCCATGGAGGACCTTTAGGTCCTCATGCTTGTCATGTTCCGTATAGTCTTGCGCTGACATTTTGGTCCCCTGTTGGTTCTTAGCTGGCCGACTGTACTGACTTTCCCATTACGCGTTGTCGGGAGCCCCTGGCCTCCTCGGGCTCCAGATTCGAAAATATGCCTGTGAGCAGATCCGCCCATTTCCGCTGCCCGGTCTCGCCGGAGATCTCGTCGTTGCGGATTTCGATCATCGCGCAGGCAAGGCCGCGCGAGCGCGCGTGCCGTTCCAGCGTGAAATAGACACGGTCGGCCGGCGAATAGGGTTCATTGACGCCGACGGTGACGCCGGAGAGCCGCCTGAGCGCAGATATCAGCGGCGCCGCCAGCCTGCGGTCGTCATCGTGGATGATGCCGATATGCCAGGGCCGGCTTCTGCCCTTGTAGACCGGCGTGAAGGAGTGCACCGACACAAGGCGCGTCTCCTGGCCGTGCGCCAGCCGTCGCTCGATGATTTGTGCAACCGTGTCATGGAACGGACGCCACGCCAGGTCGACCCGCGCTGCGCGCTGCTTTTCGGAAAGACCGGTATTGCCCGGGATGGCCGTCGTTTCGCTGACCGGCGGCACGAGGTCCGGCGCGTCGAGCGGCCGGTTGCAGTCGATGACGAGGCGCGAGACGCAGGTCTCGACCAGCGTGGCATCGAGCGCCTCGGCCATGCGGCCGGCGACGGGCAGCGCGCCGGGATCCCAGGCGATGTGGCGGGAGAGGTCCTCGACGGGCAGGCCGAGCGTGCCGAATTCGGAGGGCAGGAAATTCGAGGCGTGGTCGCAGGTGAAGACGAAGGGGCTGGAGCCGCCAAGGTTGGTCACCCTCACGGTCCCCGACGGTGCAAGGCTGGCGTGCCGTGCTTTCTCCATACTGCCGTCCCCTGGGGAGCGCTGTATCTTATGTTACGTATTTTGCCTCATTGCGTCCCTGTGGATGATTTCATACACTTTGGCCGGCTTTGTCAAACGCCAATTCCGAAAACGGCGGCGACCGGGTCAACGGGCGGGGGAAAACCATGATTTCCAGCATTGCCGAACTGATCTCGGACCGCATCGGCACAATGCCCGCCGGCGAGCGCCGCGCCGCGCAGACGCTGATCGCCAACTATCCGCTGACCGGGCTGAAGACGGTCGCCGAGTTCTCGGCCGCAGCCGGCGTATCCTCGCCGACGATCCTGCGTTTCGTCGCGAGACTTGGCTTTCAGAACTATCCCGAATTCCAGTCGGCGCTGCAGGATGAGCTGGCGGCGCAGTTGCAGTCTCCGGCGTCGCGCACCCTCAACCCGGCGTCGCCCGCCAACGGCGGCACGGTTTCGCCGATGCTGGAGGCGACGCTGGAAAACATGCGCGAGACGTTCCGACACCTCTCCGACAGGCAACTCGTCGACATCGCCACAAGGCTTGCCGAGCGGCGCGGCAAGACCTTCCTGATCGGCGGCCGCTTCACCGACCCGCTGGCGCGCTACATGGCCGCCCACCTCGCCATCATCCAGCCGGATGTCTACCACCTCGCCGGCCAGGAGAGCATCTGGCGCGACCGGCTGATCGACATGGGCAAGCGCGACGTGCTGGTGATCTTCGACATCAGGCGTTACCAGGAAAGCCTTGTCCGTTTTGCCGAGAAGGCGCACCAGCGCGGCGTGCAGATCGTGCTTTTCACCGACCAGTGGCTGTCGCCGATCGCCCGCTTCGCCCGCCACGTGATCGCCGGGCGTACCGCCGTGCCGTCGGCCTGGGATTCGTCGGCCGCGCTCTTCGTCGTCGCCGAAACGCTGATCGGCGCCGTCACGAGACAGCTCGAAGCCGCCGGCGCCAAGCGCATCCGCGACCTGGAAAGCCTGCGGTGAACAGGTGTTGGCCTAGAGCAATTCCAGGAAAAGTGTGTAGCGGTTTTCCGTCCGGAATTGCCTAAAAACAAATAGTTAGAGTGGTTCAGCGTTTCCGTGAAGCGATGAAACGCTCTAAGGCCTTATGAACACCTTGCCATTCGGCTTGGCCAACTCGGCCGGCAGCCTGGCCATAGCTTCGTCCAGCGGCACCACCGCCGTCACGTCGGTTAACCAGCGTCCGTCGGAAAAGCGCTTTTGCGCCTCCAGCACCGCCGGGCCGAGCCGGTCGCGAAACGCTCGCATCCATTCGGCCAGCCAGAAGCCTTCGACGCGCTTGTGCTGGAAGATCAACTGGCCGGGCTCGCGGATCACCGTCGGCTCGGCGTCGAGCCTACCATAGACGATCCAGCGCGAGCGCTTCGGCATGGCGTAGAAGATGGCCGAGGCCAGCGGTCCGGTCACCGCGTCCAGGAAGATGCGCGGCTGCTCGGCCTTCATCACCTCGCGCAGCGCAGCTTCGAAATCCGCCGCTTTTTCGTTGAGCACATGCGCGGCACCCAGCCCTTTCAGCAACGGGATCTGCTCGTCGCGGCGCACGGTGACGATCGGCCGAAAACCTTCCTCCTTCGCCAGCCCAGTGATCAGCTTGCAGAGCTGGCTGGCGCCGGCGGTCATGACGAAGGCCTTCTCGCCTTCCTCTCTGACGATGTCGAACATGGCTAAAGCGGTCAGCGGATTGACGATCATCGCCGCGGCGTCCTCGTCGCGAACCGTGTCGAGCAACGGAATGCAGGACGCAGCCTCCGCCACCGCATAGTCGGCCCACGAGCCCCAGTTCGACACGCCGGTGGCGAAGGCGACGCGCTTTCCTTCGAGGCTCTTTGCGTACGGGTCATCGCCTGTCGTCACGACGATACCGACCCCCTCGAAGCCCGCCGGCCGCCCCTTCACGCGCGGCTGGCCGTATTGCCCCTTGATGAAGGCGATATCGGACGGGTTGATCGAGGCGAGGCCGACCTTGATCAGCGCCTGTGTCGGGCCGGGTTCGGGCACGGCGATGCTGCCCGGTCGGAGATAAGGCTCCATCGCCTCCAGCGCGCCGGCCGAAGGTGTCTTGGTATAGCCGTCGCCGACGAGCAGCAAGGCCTTCATTTCCGACGCAAGCGCCATGGCGGTCAGACCTTTTCCTGCGTATATTTCCTGAGCTCGGCGCGCGCCACCTGGCGCCGGTGCACGGCGTCCGGCCCGTCAGCGAGCCGCAATGTTCTCAGATGTGTCCACGAGCGGGCGAGCGGAGTGTCCTGGCTGATGCCTTGCGCGCCGAACATCTGCACCGCCTCGTCGGTGACTTTCAGCGCGACGCGGGGTGCTACCACCTTGATCTGGCTGATCCAGGGCGCGGCGGCGCGCGGATCGCCCTGGTCGATCATCCATGCCGCCTTGAGACAGAGCAGCCGCGCCATCTCGATCTCCATGCGGCACTCGGCGATGATGTCGAAATTGGCGCCGAGCTTCGCCAGCGACTGGCCGAAGGCCTCGCGCCGCACGGAACGCTGGCACAGCATCTCCAGCGCCATCTCGGCCTGGCCGATGGCGCGCATGCAGTGATGGATGCGGCCAGGCCCCAGCCGCCCCTGCGCGATCTCGAAGCCCCTGCCCTCGCCGAGGATCAGGTTCGCCACCGGAACCCGCACATCCTCGAACCTGAGATGCATATGGCCATGCGGCGCATCGTCGTCGCCATAGACCTGCATCGGTCGCAACTTGGTGACGCCCTTGCTGTCCGCCGGCACCAGGATCATCGAATGCCGGCTATGCTGCGGCTCTTCGTCCGAGCCGGTTCTGACCATGACGATGTAGATGGCGCAGCGCGGGTCACCGGCGCCGGACGCCCACCATTTCTCGCCGTTGAGCACATAATCGTCGCCGCGCCGCTCGCAGCGCATCGAAATGTTGGTGGCGTCCGATGAGGCGACGTCGGGCTCGGTCATCAGATAGGCCGAGCGGATTTTCCCATCGAGCAGCGGCTCCAGCCATTGCCGCTTATGCTCTTCCGAGCCGTAGCGCTCCAGCACTTCCATGTTGCCGGTGTCGGGCGCCGAGCAGTTGAAGGTCTCGGCGCCGAGATGGGCTTTTCCCATCTCTTCCGCCAGATAGGCATATTCGACAGTCGACAGGCCGTAGCCGCGCTTTGAATCGGTAAGCCAGAAATTCCACAGGCCGCGCTCCCGCGCCGTCTTCTTCAGCCCTTCGAGGATCTCGGTCTGTCTGGCCGTGTAGGCCCAACGGTCGCCGCCCTTGCCGACCTGGGCGAGAAACGCCTCGCCAAGCGGCGCGATCTCGTCGCGCACCATCGCGGCCACGCTCTGGTGGATCGGCTTCAGCCGCTCGCTCATGCCGAGATTCATGTCCGCCATCGGTTCCGGCCCTTTCGAAGTCTTTACCCGTGGCAAGGATGACCGTACTTCGGCTAGCGTTGTCAACGCGAGTCCTTCGGTTTCCGGCCGGGACGAGGCACGTGGGAGGAATTAGGATGAGCTATCTGGACAGGCTGTTCTCGGTCGCCGGCAAGACAGCGCTGGTGACCGGCGCCGCAACCGGCATCGGCCGGATGGTCGCGACCGGGCTGGTGCGGGCCGGCGCCACCGTGATGATCGCCTCGCGCAAGGGCGAGGACTGCATCCGGGTCGCCAGCGAGCTCAATGCGCAGGGCGGCGACGGCCGGGCCGAGGGCTTTGCCGGCGACGTGTCCAGCGAAGCGGGCATCGCCGCTTTGGTCGCCGAGGTGAAGGTGCGCACGGACCGGCTGCACATCCTGGTCAATAATGCCGGCATTTCCTGGGGCGCGCCGCTGGAGGAGTTTCCCTACCACGCCTGGGCCAAGGTCTTCGGCGTCAACGTCACCGCGGTCTTCCATCTCACGCGGGAGCTTCTGCCGTTGCTCGACGACGCCGCAAGCGACGAGGATCCGGCCCGCGTGATCAATCTTGGCTCGGTGATGGGCACCCAGCCGCTGGCCGACGACGCCTATTCCTACACCGCCTCCAAGGCCGCCGTGCATCACCTGACGCGCACGCTGGCGATCGAGTTCGCCGCCCGCCGCATCACAGTCAATGCCTTCGCCCCCGGCCCCTTCCAGAGCCGGATGACGGCCTTTGCCACCGCCACCGCGGAGCAGGCGAAACATGTCGGTAACCATGTTCCGCTCGGCCGCATCGGCGTGGCGGATGACATTGCCGGCGCAACGCTCTATTTGTGCAGCCGTGCCGGAAGCTATGTCACCGGCGCCATCCTGCCGATCGACGGCGGCCAGTCGGTGCAGCATGGAATGACGTTGTTCAAGGAATGATACGCTCGTTATCCGGGCGGGGGTGCGGAGGACATCAGCGTGGAACCGATCAGTCTCGATACGCTTCTGGCCAGCGTCGGCAAGGAAGTCGGCGTGTCGCCCTGGCGAACGGTGACGCAGCGCATGATCGACCAGTTCGCCGACGCCACCGACGACCATCAGTTCATCCATTGCGATCCGGAGCGCGCCGCGCGTGAGACGCCGTTCGGCGGCACCATCGCGCATGGCTTCCTGTCACTGTCGCTGCTGTCGGCCATGACCTTCGAGACCATGCCGCCGATCGAAAACACCAAGATGGGCGTCAATCACGGCTTCGACACGCTGCGCTTCCTGGCGCCGGTCAAGACCGGCTCGCGCATCCGCACGCACTTCGTGCTGGCCGACGTCAAGGTGCGGCCTTCCGGCTGGGTCCAGACGGCGCATGACGTGACCATCGAGATCGAAGGATCGAAGAAGCCGGCGCTGACCGCGCGCTGGCTGACCCTGACGCTGATCGAGCGCCAGCCCGAGACCGCATGAGCGGCGACAGCAACGTCTTAGATCAAACAGCGCTTGCGCCTTACCTCGAGGCGCATATTCCGGGCTTTGCCGGGCTTTCGGCGGTCGACAAGTTCAAGTCCGGACAGTCGAACCCAACCTATCTGCTGACCGCCGCGAGCGGCCGCTACGTGCTGCGCGCCAAACCGCCGGGACAGTTGCTGAAGTCGGCGCATCAGGTCGACCGCGAGTTCCGGGTCATGCAGGCGCTCAGCTCGACCGCCGTGCCGGTGCCGCGCATGCTGCACCTGTCCGGCGAGGACTCGCCGATCGGCCGCATGTTCTATGTCATGGAATTCCTCGATGGCCGCATCTTCTGGGATCCGTCCTTGCCGGACGCATCCGGCCCCGACACATCCAGCAATGACGAGCGCGCGGCGATCTACGACGCCATGAACGCGACGCTCGCCGCCCTGCACGACGTCGATATCGCGGCCGTGGGGCTTGGCGATTTCGGCAAGCCCGGCAGCTATTTCGAGCGCCAGTTCGCGCGCTGGACCAGCCAGTACCGCGCCTCCGAAACGGAAGAGATCGCCGACATGGACCGGCTGATCGCCTGGCTGGAGACGCATATGCCGGCCGACGACGGCCGGGTCTCGCTGGTGCATGGCGACTACCGGCTGGACAACATGATCTTCGCCAAGGACGAGCCTAAGGTCATCGCCGTGCTCGACTGGGAACTGTCGACGCTCGGCCATCCCTTCGCCGACCTCGCTTATCAATGCATGCAGTGGCGGCTGCCGCATGCCTCCGGCTTTCGCGGCCTCGGCGGCGTCGACCGCGCTGTGCTCGGTCTGCCTTCCGAGGAAGCCTATGTGGCCGCCTATTGCCGGCGGCGCAGCATCGACGGCATCGGCAACTGGACATTCTTCCTCGCCTTCTCCTTCTTCCGGCTGGCGGCGATCTGCCAGGGTGTCTACCGCCGTGCGCTGGACGGCAATGCCTCCAATCCGGAAAAGGCCAAGACCTATGGCGAGGCGGTGAAGCTGCTCGCCGCGCTCGCGGTGGACCTGATCGACAGGCGGATTTGAATACGGGGAGTTGGGCGATGGGCAGGTTCGATGGAGCCACGGTGCTGATAACCGGTGCGACCGGCGGCCTCGGCAGCGGCGCGGCCAAAGCCTTCGCCGCCGAGGGTGCGCGGCTGGTTCTTTCCGATCTCGACGAAGCGGCACTGGGCGATTTCGCGGCGACACTTGGCGCCGAAACCGCGTTCCTTGCCGGCAACATTGCCGACGAGAAGCTCTCGGAGGATCTGGTGAAGCTCGCCGTCGGGAAATTCGGCCGGCTGGACATTGCCGTCAACAACGCCGGGATCGTGCACGCCTTCGTGCGCCTGCCGCAGGTGACGTCGGAAGAAGCGCGCCGGGTGCTTGAGGTCGACCTGCTCGGCGTCTTCTACGCCATGAGGCACCAGATTCCACAGATGGAGCGGCAATTCAGGGAAAGCGGCAGAGGCGGCGCCATCGTCAACGTCGCCTCGGTCGCCGGTCTCTCCGGCGCGCCGAAATTGTCGGTCTACGCCGCCGCCAAGCATGGCGTCGTCGGGCTGACGCGCTCCGCGGCGGTCGAATACGCCGCCAAGGGGATACGCATCAACGCGGTCTGCCCGGCCCATACCAGGACGGCGATGGTCGACGGCTTCGTGCGTTCTACCGGCGCGCCGGAAGTCGAAGCGCTTGCCGAGCTCGCGCGCGGCGTGCCGATGAAGCGCGTCGGCGAAGTGGACGAGATCGTGACCGGCATCCTTTATCTCGCCGACTCCGCCAATTCCTTCATGACCGGCCACGCGCTGGCGCTCGATGGCGGCATCGGCGCGATCTAGTTCAGGTAACGGCTTTCCCCCGGAATTGAGTTGGAACAAAGCGTTAGGCCGTACCTTGCGGAACCAAGCCACTCCCTTGTCCGTTTCCGTACAGCGTATATAATTTCGTAAGGCAACCACGACAAAGGCAGGCGGACATTGACGCTGAGCGTTCAGAAGCGCCGCGAGAAACAGAAAGCTGAGCTTCGCTCCGAACTGGTCGACGCGGCCCACAAGCTTGTCCAGGAAGAGGGCTACGAAGGGCTTACCATCCGCAAGCTGGCCAAGCGGGTCGGCTACGCGCCGATGTCTGTCTATTCCTACTTCGCCGACAAGCAGGACATCCTGTTCGCGCTCGCCGAGGACGCCTTCGAAACGCTGGCCCGGCGCATCGAGGAACATCCCTCCGACGATCCCGTTGAGGCGCTGCGGGCGGTGATGACCGAGTATGCCGCCTTCGGGCTCGGCAACCCCAATGAGTACCGCACCGTCTTCATGACAGAGAAGACGCGACTGCCGGAAGGCCGCAGCTACGAGGACATGGAAGAGGGCAACCCGGCGATGAAAGTGCTGATCAAAAGGGTCGAAGCTTGTGTCGCCGCCGGCGAGCTCAAGGGCGACCCGCGCGCCATCGCCACCATGCTGTGGACCGTCGGCCACGGCACGATCTCGCTGCTGATCACCTTTCCCTTCTATCCGTTCGGCGATCCCCAGGCCTATGTGAAGCGGATGTGCGACTTCATGCTGGCTTCATTGTCGGCGCAGGACATACCCCCGCTGACCGAAACACCCGTCAACTGCTGACCGGCCATCTTTGACCGTTTTGCCCATCGGATCGCTTGATTCGCGAAGGCGAATTCCTACCTTCAAGAAAATTTGTCGTACGCGTACAAAACTCCTCCTTGTATTCAGCTTCCGTTAACCGTATATGTACGTCGTATCGTACATGTACGGAATTGACTGGAGACGGAAGATGAAAAAGACAGTCCTCGCTCTCGCTGCCGTGCTGGCTTTCTCGGGCGCCGCTTTTGCCGGCGCGAGCCAGCCGGCCAAGCACGCCCCGGCGGCCTGCGTTCAGACCCATACCAATGTGACGCTCGACTGCACCGCCACCGGCTCGGTCGAAAAGGCCGACGCCAGCAAGACCCAGACCATCAAGGGCCCGCGGCTCGGCATGGACGTGAACCCGTGGTTCCTGCCCGGCCTTTGAACGCGGCAAACGCAAAATTGGAAACGAAAACGGGCGGCACTTGGCCGCTCGTTTTCGTTTCGCCGACAATCCGGTCGTACCCTATGTCTTTGCCGGCACGTTTCTATTTCTTGCCGGGCTTCGCGGGAGAGCCGGAAATGGACGTGCCTGTGATCGACACCGGATCGCTGGCCGGGAATGTGTCCTCGAGGCCTTCCTCGAGCTCTTCTTCCTCGATCTCGTGATGCCGTTCCTGCTCGAGCGAACGGACCGCCGCTGTCTTCCTAGGCGACTTTGGTGCTGATTTGGATGGCATCGGCTTCTCCCTCGCTAGTCGCAAATAACGGAACGGAGCGGCGATGGTTCCTATGGGGGAACACAGCAGAGGGCACGCCGCGAGAGGTCATGTGCTCAGTTCGCAGCGTCGCTCGCCGCTTCCGACAGCAAAGTAAAGACATAGTCCGAGAAGGAACGCCAGCACTCCACGCGGAATGCGTCCGCGCCGGTGCGCAGCAGCACGATCTCGGACTTGCCGAGGATGGTGCGCGACGCCGCCCCGACCGGGAAGGCTTCGAGCGACAGGTCCTGCGGGCAAC
Source organism: Mesorhizobium sp. WSM4906 (assembly GCF_029674625.1). NCBI lineage: Bacteria > Pseudomonadati > Pseudomonadota > Alphaproteobacteria > Hyphomicrobiales > Phyllobacteriaceae > Mesorhizobium > Mesorhizobium sp. WSM4906. The sequence goes on along the minus strand of NZ_CP121355.1, from coordinate 2,374,110 downwards.
CGGAATTGACCGTCACTGCGGCGGCTGGCCCGGTGACCGAGATCGCGACGTTGCGATGCGAGATGCCGACCGCCGAATGCAGCGCCGACAGCTTGGCGCAGTCGGCCAGCGGATCCTTGCCGGCCTCGTCGACGATCAGCCACTCGTCCGGCCCGAGCCAGAGCGCGGTGCGCCCGCCCTTGGTGGCCGAGGTTTTCGGCTTCGTCGGCAAGGTCACGCCGAGCGCCTTGGAGAGTGCCGTGAGCGAAGCTTCCGGCGCGCGCAGCGAGATGCGTTCGGCCGGCGGCAGGATCTCGACCTTGACGCCCGGCGCCGACACCGCTCGGCCGGCAAGTGCCGGACGCCGCTCGACGGAAGCTGAAGCCTCGGCGGTTTTTATCTTGGCAGCAGCCTTAGCCATTGAGGCGCTCTCCCTTCTCGTCGACGAACACCATGCCAGTCACCTCCACCTCGATCGTGCCGTTCGGCATCGGCACGTAGAGCGTCTGGCCCATGCGGTCGCGGCCGCCGGCGACCAGCGCCAGCGCGATCGAGCGCCCGCAATTCTCCGACCAGTAGCTGGAGGTGACGTGGCCGATCATCTTCATCGGGATCGCCTGTTTCGGATCCGCCACGATCTGCGCGCCCTCTTCCAGCACGACCTTCGGGTCCTTGGTCTTCAGGCCGACGAGCTGCTTGCGGCCCTTGGCGACGAGGTCCGAGCGCATCATGCCGCGGATGCCGACGAAGTCGGTCTTTTTCTTGCCGACCGCCCAATCGAGCCCGGCGTCGTTCGGCGTCACCGTGCCGTCGGTGTCCTGGCCGACGATGATGTAGCCCTTCTCGGCGCGCAGCACGTGCATCGTTTCGGTGCCGTAGGCAGTGGCGCCGTGCTTCTGGCCTTCGGCCCACAGCGCTTCCCAGATGGCCTCGCCATAGTCGGCCGGCACGTTGACCTCGAAGCCGCGCTCGCCGGTGAAGGACATGCGGAACAGCCTCGTCGGCACGCCGCAGATCTTGCCCTCGCGCACCGACATATGCGGCAGCGCTTCGTCCGACATGTCGATGCCTTCGACCAGCGGCGCGATGATCTCGCGGGATTTCGGTCCCTGCACCGCGATCACCGCCCATTGCTCGGTGATCGAGGTCAGCCAGACATTGAGATGCGGGAACTCGGTCTGGAGGTAGTCCTCCATGTGGTGCATGACGCGCGGCGCGCCGCCGGTCGTCGTCGTCACATGGAAGCGGTCCGGCGCCAGCCTGCCGACGACGCCGTCGTCATAGATGAAGCCGTCCTCGCGCAGCATGATGCCGTAGCGGCAGCGGCCGGGCTCCAGCTTCTCCCACGGATTGGTGTAAAGCAGCTCCATGAACTTCGCCGCATCCGGCCCGACCACCTCGATCTTGCCGAGCGTCGAGGCGTCGAACAGGCCGGCCGCCTTGCGTACCGTCACGCATTCGCGGTTGACGGCGGCGTGCATGTCCTCGCCGGCCTTGGGGAAATACCAGGCGCGTTTCCACTGGCCGACATCCTCGAAGACGGCGCCATGTGCCGCCGCCCAGCCATGGGTCGCCGTCCGACGCGTCGGGTCGAACAAGGCGCCGCGCGCGTGGCCGACGATCGAGCCGAACGTCACCGGCGTATAGGGCGCGCGGAAGGTGGTGAGACCGACCTGCGGGATCGGCTTGCCGAGCGTTTCGGCCGCGATCGCCAGGCCGTGCATGTTCGAGGTCTTGCCCTGGTCGGTCGCCATGCCGTTGGTGGTGAAGCGCTTGACGTGCTCGATCGAGTGCATGCCTTCATGCACCGCCTGGCGGATGTCCTTGGCGGTGACGTCGTTCTGGAAATCGACGAAAGCCTTGACCGTGGTGCCCGGTCCGGCGCCGGGGGCGGCGCCCAGCATGCCGCGCGACCAGCTCTCGCTGGCATCGACCTTGGGCTTGGCGCCTTTGCCCGTCTTGACGCTGGAATCCCTGGCGCCCGCGTCCTTCGCCGCTTTGGCGCCGGCCGCATAGGCCTCGTCGACCGTTGCGTCCAGCCCGTCCGTTCCGTTACAGGCGCCGACCGAGACGCAGTCCTGCGCGTAGGTTCCCGGCACGAAGCGCCGCGTCTCCTCGTTGAAGGCGACCTTGCCGCGCGACTGCGAGAAAAGATGCACCGACGGCGTCCAGCCGGCCGACATCAGGATGGCATCGACCGCGATGGTGCGCTCGCCGCCGCCATTCTTCGGCTGCACGGTCATCGAGGAGACGCGCAGCTTGCCGCCGGCGCTGACCACCGCGCGGCCGAAATTGATCTCTATGCCGAGGCTTCTCGCCTCGTCGATCACCGCCTCCGACGGGTTGTCGCGCAGGTCGACGATCGCGGCGATATTGATGCCGGCTTTCTTCAGGTCGATCGCTGCCGCGTAAGCCGAGTCGTTGGCCGTATAGACGCCGACATTCCTGCCGACCGCGACGCCATAGTGGTTGAGGTAAGTGCGCGCGGCCGATGCCAGCATGACACCCGGACGGTCGTTGTTGGCGAACACCATGTGCCGCTCGATGGCGCCGGTTGCCAGCACCACGCGCTTGGCGCGGACCTGCCACAGGCGCTCGCGCGCCAGCTCGCGGCCGGGGCTCTTGAGATGGTCGCTGACCCGCTCGACCAGGCCGACGAAGTTCTGCGCATAATACCCAAAGGCAGTCGTGCGCGGCAGCACGCGGACGTTGTCCATGGCCTTGAGTCTCGCGATCGCGGCTTGCGCCCAGGCAAAACCATTCTCGCCGTCGATCTTGGCTCCGCTCTCGAAGCGCAGGCTGCCGCCGAATTCGGCCTGCTCGTCGGCGAGGATGACCCGCACGCCGGTTTCGGCGGCGGCGAGCGCCGCGGCGATACCGGCGACACCGCCGCCCAGCACCAGCACGTCGCAATGCGCATAGCGCGCCGCATAGTGGTCGGGGTCCGGTCGGTCCGGAGAAACGCCAAGGCCGGCGGCCGAGCGGATCTGCGGCTCGTAGAGGCTCTTCCAGGCCGATTTCGGCCACATGAAGGTCTTGTAGTAGAAGCCTGCCGAGAACATCGGCGAGGCAAGGTCATTGACCGCGCCGACGTCGAAGGCCAGCGAAGGCCAGCGGTTCTGCGAATGGGCTGTCAGTCCGTCATAGAGCTCCTGCACGGTCGCCCGCACATTCGGCGTCTTGCGCGCGTCGTCGCGCACGACCTGAACCAGCGCGTTCGGCTCTTCCGCGCCGGCCGACAGGAAGCCGCGCGGCCGGTGATATTTGAAGGAACGGCCGACCAGATGCACGCCGTTGGCGAGCAGCGCCGAGGCCAGCGTATCGCCCTCGATACCGGTATAGGACCTATCGTCGAAGCTGAAGGACGCGGTCTTCGCCTGGCTGAGGCGCCCGGCGCCGGGAATGCGGAACGCGGCGTTCATTTCGAGGCTCCAGGCAGCTTCGCAGGCTTCGGCTCGCCGGCCTTGTAGGTCATGACGAACTTGTCGGTGACGGTGTCGCGCACGGCGTTGAAGAAGCGCGCGCAGCCATGGATGTGCCGCCAGCGCTCATAGGTGACGCCTTTCGGGTTCGAGCGGATGAAGAAGAATTTCTCGAAATCGTCTTCGCTCTCGGCGGCAATGTTGGTCGGGCGCGCGATATGCGCCTCGCCGGCATTGCGGAATTCGAGTTCCGGGCGCTCTTCCTCGCAATAGGGACAGCGGATGAGAAGCATTTTCGGTCGATCCTACAATTCGCCATGGCCGGCGCGGGCGCCGGCCGGTTGATCGCAAAGCCTCAGCGGAAATGTCGGCATCAGTGCGCCACCGCCGCCGCAGCCGCCTCGTCGATGAGACGGCCGGTGCGGAACCGCTCGAGCGTGAAGGGCGCATTGATCGGGTGCGGGTCGTCCCTGGCGATCGTGTGGGCAAAGACGTTGCCCGAACCAGGCGTCGCCTTGAAGCCGCCCGTGCCCCAGCCGCAATTGACATAGAGTCCCTTGACCGGCGTCTTCGCCAGGATGGGCGAACGGTCCGGCGTCACGTCGACGATGCCGCCCCAGGAGCGCAGCATCTTCATGCGCGTGAAGATCGGGAACATCTCGCAGATGGCGTCCAGCGTGTGCTGCAATATGTGCAGGCCGCCGGTCTGCGAATAGGAGATATACTGGTCGGTGCCGGCGCCGATGACCAGCTCGCCCTTGTCGGACTGCGAGATATAGGCGTGCACGGTGTTCGACATCACCACGCAAGGCACCACCGGCTTGACCGGCTCCGACACCAGCGCCTGCAGCGGGTAGCTTTCGAGTGGCATGCGCACGCCGGCCATGTTCATGATGACGGAGGAATGGCCGGCGGCGACGACACCGACCTTCTTGGCGCCGATGAAACCGCGCGTCGTCTCGACGCCGGCGACGGCGCCATTGGCCGCGCGCTTGATGCCGGTGACCTCGCAGTTCTGGATGATGTGAACGCCGCGCGCCGAGGCGCCGCGCGCATAGCCCCAGGCGACCGCATCGTGGCGCGCCGTGCCGCCGCGGCGCTGCAAGGCCGCGCCCATCACCGGATAGCGCGCCTCTTTGGCGATGTTCAGCGGCGGACAGAATTCCTTCGCCTGCTCCGGCGTCAGCCATTCATTGTCGATGCCGTTGAGCCGGTTGGCATGGATGTGGCGCTTGAACACCTGGACGTCATGCACATTGTGCGCAAGCATCATGACGCCGCGCGCCGAATACATGACGTTGTAGTTGAGCTCCTGGCTGAGCCCGTCCCACAGCTTCAGCGCATGGTCGTAGATGCCGGCGCTCTCGTCATAGAGGTAGTTGGAGCGGATGATGGTGGTGTTGCGGCCGGTGTTGCCGCCGCCGAGCCAGCCCTTCTCCAGCACCGCGACATTGGTGATGCCGTGCTCGCTCGCCAGATAATAGGCCGTCGCCAGGCCGTGGCCGCCGGCGCCGACGATGATGACGTCGTATTCCTTCTTCGGCTCGGGCGAAGTCCACTGTTCTTCCCAGCCCTTGTGGCCGCGCATCGCCTCGCGGGCAATGGCGAATACCGAATATTTCTTCACGTTATAGCCTCGCGCCAAAAATCGCGGATGTCGTCCGCCCGTCACGCGAGGTGTATCACTAGCGAAACCGTGCTGCCATCCTTGCGCTGTTTGCGACGGCGCTTGCCGTTTTGCGCCACAGGTTCGCGGCGCCTGCCCGACCAGCCGCAATCCGACCTGCAAGTCAGCTTTCGGGTGGCTGCCGAAATGCCGATCTGCGAGCAAACACCCGACCGCCGGCAAGACCGGTTCAATGGAAGGATGATAGAGACATGTTCGCGCTCACCAACAAGGTCGCCATCGTCACCGGCGCCAGTTCGGGCATCGGCCGCGCCACCGCCAGGCTGTTCGCCGAACAGGGCGCCCGCCTCGTCGTTGCGGCGCGCCGCCGGACTGAGCTCGACGCGCTTGTCGGCGAGATCGAGGAAGCCGGCGGCACTGCGGCAGCACTTGCCGGCGACGTCAGGGACGAGGCCCACGCGAAGGCTCTGGTCGAGCTTGCGATCGAAAGGTTCGGCGGTCTCGACATCGCCTTCAACAATGCCGGCTCCGTCGGCGTGATGGCACCGCTTCCCGATATGGCGCCGGCAAGCTGGCGGGAGACGATAGACACAAACCTGACCAGCGCCTATCTGGCCGCGCGGCAACAGATTCCGCCGATGCTGCAGCGCGGCGGCGGCTCGCTGATCTTCACCTCGAGTTTCGTCGGCTGCACGGCCGGCATGCCGGGCATGGCGGCCTACGCCGCGGCTAAGGCGGGCCTGATCGGACTGACGCAGGTGCTGGCCGCCGAATACGGACCGAAGGGGCTGCGCGTCAACGCGCTGCTGCCCGGCGGAACGGACACGCCCGGTGCCACAACCACCACGCCCGAGGCCCGCGCCTTCGTCGAGGGCATCCACGCGCTGAAGCGCATGGCGCAGCCGGAAGAGATCGCCCGCTCGGCGCTTTATCTCGCTTCTGACGCTTCGAGCTTCACCACTGGCACGGCGTTGTTTGCCGATGGCGGAGTATCGATCAACCGGACGTGAAGGGATTGGTGGGCATGGGTTGCCCACCAGCCGAAAATGTCGTGAAGCGGCCTTGCATTTCTGCGCGGTTTGACGATTCCGTTTTCTCGTCGAAGACGGACGGGACCGATGCTGCTGATCAGAACCTATGTTGCCCAGAGCGCCATCGAAGGCGTCGGCGTTTTCGCCGCCGAGCCGATCAGGAAGGGTGCCTCGATCTGGCGGCTCGATCCCGATTTCGATCGGCTGATCCCAATGGAGAAATACGAGGCGGCGCCGGCGCATCTGCGCGAATTGCTCGACCGCTACGCCTATCCGAGCCCGGACAGGCCGGGTTTCATGGTCTATGAGGTCGACAACGGCCGCTTCATGAATCATTCCGAGCGGCCGAACACCGATTTCTCGCAATATGGCGGCGCCACCGCCATTCGCGACATCGCCGCCGGCGAGGAAATTACCTGCGACTATGGCGAGTTTTTCGAGGATTTCGCCCGCCTCCATTTGGCGACGGCGTGAGCGCGGAGCAGGCGAGGCGAGGCGCACCGGTTTTTGATCACGGTTTCCTGCAATCAACGGTGGACAGCACGGCCTGATTCTGCTATCAGCCGCCACAATTCGCGGTGCAACCCGCCGCGGAGGCATGGTGGCTATGGCCGCTTGCCTGTTGATTTCAAACCCGAAGACAGGATTGCCCGTGCAGGTACTCGTCCGCGACAACAACGTTGATCAGGCGCTTCGCGCGCTGAAGAAGAAGATGCAGCGCGAAGGTATTTTCCGCGAAATGAAGATGCGCGGTCACTACGAGAAGCCGTCCGAGAAGCGTGCCCGCGAGAAGGCCGAAGCCGTCCGCCGCGCCCGCAAGCTGGCCCGCAAGCGCGCGCAGCGCGAAGGCCTGCTGCCGATGACCCCGCGCCCGGCTCCCGCTGGTGCTGCCGGCGCATCGCGTTCGCCGCGCTGATAACGCCAATTTTTCGTCCTTTTCGAAGGATACCGAGGGTGGCGCGATGCGGAATCGCCGCCACCTTTTTGTTTATGCATTCGAGCCGGTTCGGAGAGGGAACGGACCTGACGGCGCGGCGCCAGTGAGGACAAAGATGAACGCAATTACCGTGGAGCGCAGAACCGCTTTTCGCGGCTTCGCCCTGACGGCGGCCCTGCTTTCGGGCCTGACCCTTGCAGCATGCCAGACAGCCCCGACAGGGGAGTTCAACAACATCGACAAGGCGCAAGGGTCGACTGAGAACATCTCCTCGCTGTCGGCGGTCATCCAGCGCAATCCGCAGGATCCCGAGGGCTATAATGTGCGCGGCTCGGCCTATGGCCGCGGCGGCCAGTACCAGGCGGCCTTGAAGGATTTCAACCAAGCCATCCAGCTCAATCCGAATTTCTACCAGGCCTATTCGAACCGCGCGCTCATCCAGCGCTTCCTCGGCAATCAGGAAGCGGCGCTCGCGGACTACAACCGCTCGATCCAGATCAACGCGAATTACGACGCCGCCTATATCGGCCGCGGCAATCTCTATCGCAAGGCGGGCCGCACCCAGGACGCCTTCAACGACTTCCAGAAGGCAATCCAGCTCGACACCACCGACGCCCGCGCCTACCACAATCGCGGCCTGATCTATCAAAGCCAGGGCCAGCACAAATTCGCCATCGAGGACTTCTCGACCGCCATATCGCTGGCGCCGGACGCCGCCGAGCCCTACAACGGCCGCGGCCTCTCCTACCTCGCCATGAACGACGAGGACAATGCCTTCGCCGACTTCAACATGGCCATCAAGCTCGACGGCAAGAACGCCGAGGCCTGGGCCAACCAGGCGCTTATCTACGAGCGGCGCGGCGACAAGGTAAGGGCGGCCAAGTCCTACCGCGAGGCCATCCACCTCGACCCCAACTACCAGCCGGCCAAGGACGGTTTGTCGCGCACCTCCGGCAGCGCCAGCTGATCGAAAGCTGACGCAAGCAAGGTTGCTCCGCGACACCAAGGCGTCGCCTGCGATCACCAAGGCGTCGCCTTCGATCGCCAAGGCGTCGCCTGCGATCGCCCTGTCGTGCCGGCGATCGCACTGTTGCGCCCCGGAGACGCCCGTAGCGGTCCGTTAACCGCCTGGCGCAATGCGTCGACCTCTGCCATGCTCGCGCCAAGTTTTCGGCGGAACGCTCCTCGCACCTCGACCGTTTAATCGGGGCCAATTTTTTGCGAAAGGACCTTTCCAATGATCAAAACGCTTGCCTGTGCCGCCGCCGCGCTTACCGCCACGGTCCTCGCTTCTCCGGTCAACGCCGGCACGCTCCGGCTCGGCACGCTCGATTGCTCAATCGACGGTGGAACCGGCTATATCATCTCGTCAAACAAGGGCGTGTCCTGCGTCTTCCGGCCCTCTCATCACGGGCCGGCCGAGATTTACACCGGGATGATCTCCAAGCTCGGCGTCGATGTCGGCAAGACGCATCAGGGCCAGCTCGTCTGGGCGGTTCTGGCCGCCACCCCCAGTCATGACGCGGGGGACCTCGCCGGCAGCTATTACGGCGTCAATGCCGAGGCGAGCGTCGTGACAGGCGGCGGCGCCAACGTCCTGGTCGGCGGCTGGAATAGCGCCTTCATGCTCGAGCCGCTCAGCGTCCAGGCGCAGACCGGCGTCAATCTCGCCGTCACCGTGGCCTCGCTGGACCTCGTCCACTCCTACAAGTAGAACTTTCAATCGGAACCGATGCGGCCCGGGACATTCGTTCCGGGCCGCATTTTTTTTGCGCGCTGGTCCACCGATATCGCTGAAAAAGCCTCTTGAGCTCAACTGCGCTTGAGGTTCTACAAGCCCTGCCGATCTGGATCTGGCGCCCTGTTCGAAAGCGAATGAGGCTGCTGTAGCAAGCAGGAGATCGACGTGACCGCAGCAAGCGGCAACAAGGTGAATTGGCGGGCGTTGTGGGCAAGCGGCGACCTGGCGCGCTTCTGTTTCATCAGCCTGGGTATTCTGCTGCATGCTACCAATGAGACGATGGTGGCGACGATCATGCCGGCCATGGTCGGCGAGCTCGCGGGCGTGCAGCTGGTTGGCTGGTCGCTGGCGATCTACGAGCTTGGCGCCATTGTCGCTGGCGCCGCGGCCGGGCGGCTGGTGAGCTATGTCGCGCTGCGCTCCAACATGGTGGTCGCCGCTTTGCTCTACGCGACAGGCGCGCTGATCTGCGCCACGGCTCCCTCGATGCCGCTCTTCCTCGCCGGACGCCTGGTCGAGGGTCTTGGCGGCGGCGCGCTCGTGTCGCTCGCTTTCGTCTCGGTCGAGCGGCTGTTTTCGCGCAACATCTGGCCGCAGCTCTTCGGCATCATGTCGGCGATCTGGGGCGTCGCCGCCTTCAGCGGACCGATGCTCGGCGCGATCATGACAGAGTTCCTGTCGTGGCGCTGGGCCTTCGGCGTCTTCACCTTCGGCGGCGCGGCGATGGCGCTGGTAAGCTTCATGGTGCTCGACACACCCGAGGCGACGAAGCCGCAGGCGGGCGGGGGCTCCGCACCGCCCTTTCCCTATCCGGCGCTCGCCTGTCTCGCCATCAGCGTCGTGCTGATCGCCGCAGCCGGCATCGACATTGCCCTGCTGCGCTCGTCGCTGCTGCTGGCCCTCGGCTCGATCGGGCTGGTCCTGTTCTTCCGCATCGACGCCCTCAGGCCGCGCTCTCGCCTCTTCCCGTCACCTTTGTTTTCATGGCGTACGCCGCTCGGCAGCGGCATGACCATGGTTGCGGCGTTCTCGGTGGCCACCTGCACCTTCGCCATTTACGGGCCGCTGCTTTTGACCACCCTGCACGGCATACCGATCCTGACGACCGGCTACATCATCGCCGCCGAATCGATCGCCTGGTCGATCCTGTCGATCATCATCGCCAATGCGCCGCTGGAACGCGAACGCGTGATCATCGTCATCGGCGCGCTGATGATCGCCTCGGGCCTCGCCGGTTTCGCCTACACCATCCCGGCGGGCTCGATTCCGCTGATCCTGCTCTGCGCTCTGCTGCAGGGCGGCGGCTTCGGCATATGCTGGCCGTTCCTCACGCGTGTCATCGTCGCTTCGGCCCGTGAAGGCGAGCAGACCATCGCGTCGGCCGCCGTGCCGACCATGCAGCGCATCGGTTACGCGGTGGGCGCGGCGCTCGCCGGCATCGTAGCCAACGCCAGCGGCTTCTCGGAAGGGCTGAACCGCGAAGCGGCCGCCGGCGTCGCAGGCTGGCTGTTCCTTGCCTTCGTGCCGCTCGGCGTTCTGGGTTGCATCGCAGCTCTGAGGATCGCCATGCCGGCCGTTCGGCCACAGGAAGCGGCAGGCTAATGGTAACGGGTCGGTTAACCGGCCCGCTACTCTCAAACGACAACCGTCTGCAGCCGTTCGGCGATCAGCGCAGCGAGCCGTGTCGCCACCTCGTCCTTGCCCATCTCCGGCCATTCCTCGACGCCGGTGCGGGAGACAATGCGTACCTTGTTGCGGTCGCCGCCCATGACGCCCGATGGGCCGATCCCGCTCTCATGCGAGACGTCGTTGGCGACGATGAAATCGGCGCCTTTCTTCCTGAGCTTGGCCTCGGCGTTGCCGATGAGATCCTGCGTCTCGGCGGCAAAGCCGACGACGAGACGCGGCCGCTGGCTATGATGGCCGACGCCGGCCAGGATGTCGGGATTCTCGACCATCTTGAGCGAAGGCGGTCCCTCGCCCGCCACCTTCTTGATCTTCTCGCCGGCCGCATTGGCCGTGCGCCAGTCGGCGACCGCGGCGACGAACACCGCGGCGTCCGCCGGCAAAAGGCCCTCGACCGCTTCCTTCATCTCTGCCGCGGTCTCGACATGCGTGGTCGTGACCCCGGCCGGATCGGCGATATTGACCGGGCCGGAGACGAGCCTGACATCGGCCCCGAGCTTCGCCAGCGCCGCCGCGATCGCATGGCCCTGCTTGCCGGAGGAGCGATTGGCGATGTAGCGCACCGGGTCGATCGGCTCGTGCGTCGGCCCCGAGGTGACGATGATCCTGCGGCCGGTAAGCGGCTTCGGTCTCTCGTCGAGCATCGCCTCGATCGCGGCAACGATCTCCAGCGGCTCGGCCATGCGACCTTCGCCGGCCTCGTTGCTTTCCGCCATCTCGCCCTTGGCGGGACCGACGAAGGTGATACCGTCCTTCTGCAAGGTCGCCCGGTTGCGCCGCGTCGCCGGGTGCGACCACATCTTCGGGTTCATCGCCGGCGCCATCAGCACCTTCTTGTCGGTTGCAAGCAGCACCGTCGAGGCAAGGTCGTTGGCATGGCCGTTGGCGAGCTTCGCCATCAGGTCGGCGGTCGCCGGCGCGACCACCAGCAGATCGGCCTCGCGCGACAGCCTTATATGGCCGACATCATGCTCGTCATTGCGATCGAACAGCTCGGTGAAGACATGGTCGGCGGAGAGCGCGCCGACCGACAGCGTGGTGACGAATTCCCGCGCGGCCGATGTCATGACGACCCTGACCGACGCACCGCGCTCGCGCAGGCGCCGGATCAGGTCGAGCGCCTTGTAGGCGGCAATGCCGCCGCCGATGATCAGCAGGATGCGCTTGCCGGCAAGCGTCCCTCGAATTGATGGCTTGCCGGATACTGTTGAGATGGGACCCGCTTGCCGATTGGAGCCTGTCAGCGCGCGCAGCGTCTTCTCGATCTCGTCGATGCGGTCGGCCTGCCCCGCCCTTCCTTCGACCGCTGCGCGGATCATCGCCCGCGCCTGCTCCTCCATCGAGCAGCCGTTTTCGGCAGCCATTTGGCGCAGCAGGTCCTTGACCTCGTCGTCAAGGTTGCGGATCGTGATGCTGGCCATCTGATTGCACCCGCTTCAAACTTTCGCCGGCAATGATAGCAATGCAATCAAACTGCGGCAAGGCGGGTGGCGGTCAGAAAATCCGCCAGGCGATGTAAAGCAGCGTCAACGCGATCACCCAGAGCGCCAAGCGGCCGGAGCGGGTATGGCGCGCCTCGGCCTTGCCGATGGCGTGCGCGGTCGCCTCGTCGAAGCGCAGGCCATGTTCGGCCATCAGGTCGATTTCGCGCGACAGCCGCTCGGTGCGGGCGGCGATATCCGGCGCCTGCCTTGCCAGCGCCACCAGCGCCTTGCCGGCGTCGCGCGCGTCAGAGAACATGCCGCGTGGGCCGAGATTGCTGGCGATCCAGTCGCCGACCACCGGCTCCGATGTCTTCCACATGTTGAAGGCGGGATCGAGCGTGCGGGCGACGCCCTCGACCACGACCATCGTCTTCTGCAACAGGATCAGCTCGGGCCGGGTGGCCATGTCGAACAGTTCCGTGACCTCGAATAGCAGCGTCAAAAGCTTCGCCATCGAGATGGTCTCGGCAGACTGGCCATGGATCGGCTCGCCGATGGCGCGGATCGCCTGCGCGAAAGCCTCGACATTGTGCTGGCGCGGCACGTAGCCGGCCTCGAAATGCACCTCGGCGACGCGCTGATAGTCGCGCACGATGAAGCCGTAGAGGATTTCGGCCAGGAAACGCCGCTCTTTCTTGCCGAGCCGGCCGGCGATGCCGAGATCGACGGCAACGATGGTTCCGCTCGCCTCGACGAACAGGTTCCCCGGATGCATGTCGGCATGGAAGAAGCCGTCGCGCAGCGTGTGCCTGAGGAACGACTGGATGAGGTTGGCAGCGATCGCCTTGAGATCGTGACCGGCGGCGGCAAGGCCGACCAGATCGTTCATCTTGACGCCGTCGATCCACTCCATGGTGATCACGTCGCGGCCGGTCCGCTCCCAGTCGACCGCGGGCACCCGAAAGCCTGGATCCCCCTTCGTGTTTTCACCGAGCTCTGAAAACGCGGCCGCCTCGAGCCGCATGTCCATTTCGACCTTGGTGGTCTGCGCCAGCGTTTGGGTCACCTCGATCGGCCGCAGCCGGCGCGACGATGGAATGTATTTTTCCTGCAGGCGGGCGGCGAGGAAGTAGCTCTCGAGGTCCTGGAAGAAGCGATGGCGCACGCCGGGCCGGATGACCTTCACCGCCACCCGTGAAGCTTTCCCGTCGCGAACGACTTCGGCGCCGTGCACCTGGGCGATCGAAGCGGCCGCAACCGGCTCGCCGAAGCTTGCGTAGAGGTCGCCGATCTTGCGCCCGAGCGAGGCCTCGATAGCGGCGATCGCCTCCGTCTTCGGGAATGTGTGCATCTTGTCTTGCAGAAGGGCGAGGTCGACCGCCATGTCGTTGCCGACGACATCCGGTCGCGTGGCCAGGAACTGGCCGAGCTTGACGTAGGATGGCCCCAGCCGCACCACCGCCTGCGCCAGCCGGTCGCCGCGCTGATGCCGTCTGGCGCGACGGCGGGTGAGCACGCGCGCCAGCCGCCAGCCGAGCTTCGGCATGCCGGAAAGCTCTTCGCCGGGCAGCGCCGCGACGACACCCTCGCGGACCAGCACCCAGCCGGCCCTGGCGAGCCGGAAAGCGGCGCCAACGCTGGTCATCGGACGCTGCTCATCGCCTGGCCTGCCTCAAAGATTCGGGCCTCAAAGCTTCCAGCCCGAATGAAGTGCAGCGATGCCGCCCGAATAATTACGGAAGCTGACGCGATCGAAGCCCGCGCGGGTGATCATGGAAGCAAAATTCGCCTGATTGGGGAATTTGCGGATCGATTCCACCAGGTAGGAATAGGGCTCGCCGTCGCCGGTCACCGCTCTACCGATTTTGGGGATGGCGTTGAAGGACCAGGCTTCGTAGGCCTTGTCGAGCAGCGGCATGTCGACCTCGGAGAACTCCAGGCAAAGGAACCGTCCGCCGCGCTTCAGCACGCGGTAGGCTTCGCTCAGCGCCACATCGATGCGCGGCACGTTGCGTATGCCGAAGGCGATCGTATAGGCATCGAACGTATTGTCGTCGAAGGGCAGCGTCTCGGCATTGGCCTCGACGAAATCGGTGTTTTCCGAGAGCCCTTTCTTCCCGGCGCGGTCGCGGCCGATGTCGAGCATCGAGCCGTTGATGTCGAGGACCGTCACATGCGCGTTGCGATGGCTGGCCTCGACGATGCGGAAGGCGATGTCGCCGGTGCCGCCGGCGACGTCGAGCACCTTCCAGCCCGGGCGCTTCGGCGGATTGAGCCACGCCACCATCGCGTCCTTCCAGAGCCGGTGCAGCCCGCCGGACATCAGATCGTTCATGAGGTCGTATCGATTGGCCACCTTGTGGAAGACATCGTTGACGAGGAACTGCTTGTCGCCTTCGCCTACCTTCCTGAAGCCGTAGGAGGTTTCCATGCCGCCCGCGGCCGTGGTTCTCTCAACTGACATTATTTTGATCCGCCATAAAACCGGCGGGACCATAGCCGATCGATGGGGCCGACGCTATTGTCGAAGGCGCGGTTTTCAGCCGCGCCTTCGATACGGCTTCGGGAAGAGTCTCGCATGATTTTTCGCCCCGAATCCGCGCGGGCACAGCATACCGGACGGGATGGCCGCATGATCTTGAAAGCCGAATTGCACTGCCACATCGAAGGGGCAGCGGCGCCCGACCTCGTCGTCAGCCAGGCCCGCAAATACGGCAAGGACCCCTCGCCCTATATCCAGAACGGCTCCTTCGTCTGGCACGATTTCAGCTCTTTCCTCGCGGCCTACGACTTTGCCTCCGACCTGTTTCGCACCGAGGAAGACTATGCTCGCCTGACCGATCATTATCTCACCAGCCTCGCCCGTGACGGCGCCATCTATTCCGAGGTCTTCACCTCGCCGGATCACGCCAGGAAGGCCGGCCTCTCGCCCAAGGCCTATACGGATGCGCTGGGCGAAGGCATAGCCCGCGCCAAGGCCAGGACCGGCATCGAGGGCCGTATGATCGTTACCGGCGTTCGCCATGTCGGCGTCGAGGCGATCGAGCAGGCGGCGCGCTTCGCGGCGCGCTGCGGCCATCCGCTGGTGACCGGTTTCGGCGTCGCCGGCGACGAGCGCATCGGCGACTTCGAGGATTATGTGCGCGCCTTCGAGATTGCCCGCGAGGCCGGCCTCGGCATCACCATCCATGCCGGCGAGCTGATGGGCTGGGAAAGTGTCAAAGCAGCGCTCGACCATATCCGCCCGTCGCGCATCGGCCATGGCGTGCGCGCCGTCGAAAACCCGGACCTCGTTCGCCGCATCGCCGCCGAGGGTGTGGTGCTGGAATGCTGCCCGGGCTCGAACATCGCGCTCAAGGTGTTCGACAGTTTCGCCGACCATCCCTTCCCGGCGCTGCGCGCGGCCGGCTGCAAGGTGACGCTCAATTCCGACGACCCGCCCTATTTCTGGACCTCGCTGAAACGCGAATACGACATCGCCGCCGAGCATTTCGCCATGGACGACAAGGCGCTCACCGCCGTCACCAGGACGGCCATCGAAGCGGCCTTCGTCGACCGGAAGACCAAGGCGACACTGCTGGGCCGGCTCGACGCTAAGGGCCGGTGAATGGTGAATGGTGAATGGTTGGTTTGCCGGCGCGCCTCGGCGTGTCAAGGCAATCATCGAACCATCAGGACTCGCAAACCCGCTCACTATTCACTATTCACCATCCACCGTTCACCATTCACGGGAGCAGACCATGCAGGGCGTCACCGTCGTCGACCACCCCCTTGTCCAGCACAAGCTGACCATCATGCGCAAGAAGGAGACCTCGACGGCCGGCTTCCGGCGTCTGTTGCGCGAGATCTCGCTGCTTCTGGGCTACGAGGTGACCCGCAATCTCGAACTGACCACCACCACCATCGAGACCCCGATCGAGGAGATGGAGGCGCCGACGCTGGAGGGCAAGAAGCTGGTCTTTGCCTCCGTGCTGCGGGCCGGCAACGGCCTGCTAGAAGGCCTGCTCGACCTGGTGCCGGCGGCGCGCGTCGCCCATGTCGGCCTCTATCGCGACCACGAGACGCTCGAAGCGATCGAGTATTTCTTCAAGGCGCCGAGCGACCTTGCCGACCGTCTGGTGATCGTCGTCGATCCGATGCTGGCGACGGCCAATTCCGCAATTGCCGCGATCGACAAGCTGAAGGGGCGCGGCGCTACCAACATCCGCTTCCTCTGCCTGCTCGCCGCGCCCGAAGGCATCGAGCGGTTTACCAAGGCGCATCCGGATGTCCCGATCTTCACCGCCTCGATCGACCGCCAGCTGAACGAAAAGGGTTACATCATGCCTGGCCTCGGCGACGCCGGCGACCGCATGTACGGGACCAAGTGAGCGTTTCTTTACCGCTTGTTTACGCAAAGACCACGGTTCCGGCGCCCGTTAAAGCTGAAAACACCATGTCGGCGTAGGCATTGGACCTTTATGAAGGTCGATCCATGCTGCGCAAGCTTCTCCTCCTTGGTGTCTTTGTCGGAGGCTCGGCATCGATCCCGATCGTCTATCAGTCGAACCCACGGATGGTCGAAGCCCTGCTGCGATCGGCGGTCGCCTCGCAGCCTGCGACCCCGGATGCCCAGCCGGACGTCAAGCTCGCTTCGGTTCCAGTCAGGCCGGCGGCGCCGATGCCGCTCGGCCGCCAGGTGTTGGTGAATGCCGACGAGCGCGGCCATTTCACCTCCGCCTTCAAGCTCAACGGCCGTCAGATCGACGGCATGATCGACACCGGCGCGACGCTGGTTGCCATCAACACCTCGACCGCGCGCCGGATCGGCATTTCTCTCAACCAGTCCGATTTCAGCCAGCAGGTGAACACGGCGAACGGCGCCATCAAGGCCGCGGTGGTGACCGTCGATCACCTGCAGATCGGCAAGATCTCCATCGACAACGTCCAGGCGGTGGTGCTCGACGACCGGGCGCTGCAAACCAACCTGATCGGCATGAGCTTCCTGCAGCGGCTGCAGAAATACGAAGTCCAGAACGGCGCGCTGCTGCTCGTGCAGTAGGAATTGAGCCCCACATAGGGTGTGTCGAGATTCAGGTCAGGCCGGCATCACCCGAATATCAACGCATCCTAAAGCGCGTCGCGATCTTTCAGATTCGCTCCATGCGCTTTAGGTTTTTGATTTTGCGCATGTCTTTGTCCCGAAACGGTTCCCACTTTCGGGAGACGCGCTTCAAAGCGGCAGGATCCGCCTGAGGACGGTCTTTTCGGCGGACGGCTTCGCGGCGCCGGTCGAATAGGCGGAACGCACCGCGGCGGCGGCAGTCTCGGCGTCCGCCTCGGTCCGCGCATGGACCAGCGCCAGCGCCTCGCCCGCCCGCACCTCCGCCCCGACCGGCAGCAGCCTGGTGAGACCGACGGCATGGTCTATCTTGTCGTCCGGACGGATGCGTCCGCCGCCCAGCGCGACGACGGCGAGCCCGATATCGCGCGTCGCGATGCCTGTGACGAAGCCGTCCTTCGCCGCCTCAACCGCCAATTCCACCGCGGCTCTGGGGAGATACTTTTCCGGGTTCTCGACGAAATCGGCGGGACCGCCGAGCGCGTTCACCATGCGCGCGAACACCGCCGCCGCGCGGCCGCCGGCAAGCGTCTCGGCGGCGCGCCTGATCCCGTCCTGGTTGGACGAGACGATCCCCGCCGACTGCAGCATTTCGGCGGCGAGCGCCAGCGTCACGTCCTCCAGCCGCCGGTCGCGGAGCCGGCCGGTGAGGAAGTCGACCGCGTTCCTCACCTCGACCGCATTACCGGCGGCCGAGGCCAGCGGCTCGTTCATGCCGGTCACCAGCGCCGAGGCCTTCAGGCCCGCGCCGTTGGCGACTTCGACCAGGCTGTTCGCCAGGGCGACGGCGTCGCGCGACTTCTCCATGAAGGCGCCATTGCCGACCTTGACGTCGAGCACCAGCGAGCCCAAGCCCGCGGCGAGCTTCTTCGACAGGATCGAGGCCGTGATCAACGGCACCGATTCCACCGTGCCCGTCACGTCGCGGATCGCATAGAGCCGGCGGTCGGCGGGCGCGAGATCGGCGGTCTGGCCGATGATGGCGCAGCCGGTCTCCAGCACGGTCTTGCGGAAGCGCGTCACATCCGGCTGGCTGGTGTAGCCGGGGATGGCGTCCATCTTGTCCAGCGTGCCGCCCGTGTGGCCGAGGCCGCGGCCGGAGATCATCGGCACATAGGCGCCGCAGGCCGCGACGATCGGCGCCAGCATCAGCGAGACATTGTCGCCGACGCCGCCCGTCGAATGCTTGTCGGTGACCGGGCCCGGCAGGTCGGACCAGTCGAGCACGTCGCCGGAATCGCGCATGGCGAGCGTCAGCGCCACAGCCTCCTCGCGGCTCATGCCTTTGAGGAACACCGCCATGGCGAAGGCGCCGATCTGGCCCTCCGAGAGCGTGCCGGCCGTTATGCCCTCGATGAAGGCAGCGATCTCCTCGGCCGAGAGCCGGTGGCCGTCGCGCTTGCGGCGGATGATTTCCTGGGGGAGCATCAGCTTTCCGGCAAACCTTCCTCGAAGACACGCCGCAGGATGGTCGCCAGCCGCGCGCCGCCGACCGGCGCCATATCCTTGGTTTCCTGGTGCGAGAGTTCCGCCCCTGTCATGCCGGCCGCGAGGTTGGTGACGACCGAGCAGGCAGCAACCTTGAGACCGAGGAAGCGGGCAAGGATGACTTCCGGCACCGTCGACATGCCGACGGCATTGGCGCCCATGACGCGCGCCATGCGGATTTCGGCCGGCGTTTCGAAGCACGGTCCGGAAAACCACATGTAGACGCCCTTGTGCAGCGCCGTGCCGGTTGCCTTCGCCGCCGTCTCGATCGCCTTGCGCAAGCCGGCGTCATAGGCCTCGGTGAGACCGACGAAGCGGCGATCGCTCGGCTCGCCGATCAGCGGGTTGGAGCCGGAGAAGTTGATGTGGTCGGTGATCAGCATCACCGAGCCCGGCCCCATCTCCGGGTCGACCGAGCCGGCGGCGTTGGTGAGGAAGAGATGCGAGATGCCGATGCCGGCAAGCACCTCCAGCGCCGGGCGCATCGCAGCGGCGTTGCCGTGCTCGTAATAATGCGCGCGGCCGGACAACATCAGCACCGGCGTGCCGGCGAAACGCCCAGCAACGACCTCGCCGGCATGGCCGGAAACACCGCTGCGCGGGAAGCCCGGCAGTTCGGCATAGGAAATGCGCCTTTTGTCCTCGACCTCGTCGACCAGCCCGCCGAGGCCGGAGCCCAGCACAAGGGCCGCGGTCGGAGTCAGCCCATCGAGTTTCTCGACCAAATGATCCAGCGCTTCCTTCATTTCAACCCACTCTTCATTTCAAGATGTCGCCACTGAAACCGTAAGGCAGCATCTCGCCCATGGTGACCGTCTCGACCACGCCGGTATTGTCGCAGAGATAGAGCTTGGTTTCCGGCCGGCAGAACTCCGCCAGCCGCTGCCGGCAGCCGCCGCAGGGCGAGCACTTGGCCATGCGCTCGGCGATCACCGCGATCTCGGTGATCTTGCCGCCGCCGCCCATGATGTAGTGGCCGAGCGCGGTGGTCTCGGCGCACCAGCCCTCGGGATAGGAGGCCACCTCGATATTGGCGCCGGTGAAGACGCGGCCGTCCTCGGTGCGCAGCGCGGCGCCGACGGGAAACTTGGAATAGGGCGCATAGGCCTTGGCCATCGCCGTCTTCGCAGCCTCGAACAGATCATGCGACATTCAGTTCTTCTCTCCCACGATCTTGTTCAAATGCTGGTTGCCGAAGCTGCCGAACCCTTGTGCAGTCCAGGCCTCAGCGTTCCTTGACGTAGGGCACGCCGCCGGCGCGCGGCGGGATCGCTTTGCCGATGAAGCCGGCGAGCAGGACGACGGTGAGCACATAGGGCAGCGCCTGCATGAACTGCGCCGGCACCTTGCCGACGATGGGCAGCGGCGAGCCCTGCAGGCGAATCGATGCCGCGTCGAGGAAGCCGAACAGCAGGCAGGCGAACATGGCGTTGACCGGCTTCCATTTGGCGAAGATCAGCGCGGCAAGAGCGATATAGCCCTTGCCCGCGGTCATGTCCTTCACGAAGCCGCCATTCTGCACCATGGAGAGATACGCGCCGGCCACGCCGGTCAGCACGCCGGTGCAGATCAGCGCGCGATAGCGCAGCCAGGCGACCGAGATGCCGGCCGTGTCGACGGCAGCCGGGTTCTCGCCCACGGCGCGCATCCTGAGACCGAAGCGGGTGCGGAAAAGCACCCACCAGGTGAACGGCACCATGGCGAAGGCGAAATAGACCAGGATCGAATGGCCGGAGATCAGCTCGGCGTAGATCGGCCCAAGGATCGGCATGTCGCGGACGGCTTCGGCGCCGGGCCAGACGATCGCCTCGAACCGCTCGCCCGGCTGCAGCGCCGGTGTTCGGCCGCCCTGCTGGAACCAGGCCTGGCCGAGGATGATGGTCGAGCCGGCGGCGACGAAATTGATGGCGACACCGGAGACGATCTGGTTGCCGCGATGCGTGATCGAGGCGAAGCCGTGCACCATGGCGAAGGCGACCGAGATCAGGATGGCCATGCCGAGGCCGATGAAGGCCGAATGGAAGACGGAAGCTGCCGCGGCGCCGGCGAAGGCGCCGACCAGCATCTTGCCTTCGAGACCGATGTCGAAGATGCCGGCGCGCTCGGAATAGAGGCCGGCGAGACAGGCAAGCAGCAGCGGCACCGACAGGCGGATGGTGGAATCCAGAACCTGGACGATAGCGTTGAAGACGTCCATCTCAGGCCCCCTTCCCGTTGACCGCCTGCATGCCGACCGATTTCGGGCTGAACGAGGCGAACAGCGCCTGGATATAGGGCCTGAACATATGCTCCAGCGCGCCGGCGAAGAGGATGACCAGGCCCTGGATGATGACGATCATGTCGCGGCTGATCGCCGGCATCTCGAAGGCAAGCTCGGCGCCGCCCTGATAGAGCATGCCGAACAGGATCGCCGCCAGCACGATGCCGACCGGATGCAGCCTGCCCATCAGCGCAACCGCGATGCCGACATAGCCGGCGCCCGAGACGAAATCGATCGCCACATTGTGCTGGTCGCCCATCACCGGGTTGAGCGCCATCATGCCGGCCAGCCCGCCCGAGATCATCATCGCGGTGAGGATGATGCGGGTTTCCGAGATGCCGGCATAGCGCGCCGCCTTCGGGCTATGGCCATAGGTGCGCATCTCGTAACCGAGCCTGGTGCGCCAGATCAGCAGCCAGACCAGGAACGCCATCACCAGCGCCAGCAGGAAGCAGATATTGAGCGGCGCCGAGCGGATCTTGGCGCCGAACAATTCGAGCATCCAGTTGAGCTTCGGCAATTCCGCGCCGGCGAGGAAGTTGCGTGTCTGCGGCGCCTGCGATCCCGCCGGCTTCAGCGGACCGACCAGCAGATAGACCATCGCCGAGGCGGCGATGAAGTTGAACATGATGGTGGTGATGACGATGTGCGAGCCGCGCTTGGCCTGCAGATAGGCGGGGATGAAACCCCAGAGCGCGCCGAACAAGGCCGCGGCAACGATCGCTATCGGAAAGATCACCCACCAGGGCAGCACGCTGTCGAAGCTCAGGCAGACGAGCGCGATGCCGAGGCCGCCGATATAGGCCTGGCCCTCGGTGCCGATGTTGAACAGGCTGCAATGCGCCGCCACCGCCACCGACAGTCCGGTGAAGATGAAGGTGGTGGCGTAGAACAAGGTGAAGGCGATGCCCGTGCCCTTGCCAAAAGCGCCCTCGACCAGAATGACGGCGGCGCGGAACGGATTTTCGCCGACCAGCATGACGACGAAGCCGGCGACGATGAAGGCCACCGAGAGATTGATCAGCGGGATCAGCCCGTAATCGGCCCAGGCCGGCAGCTTGGTGTAAGGCGTGCTCATTCCGCAGCCTCCTGGTGTTCGACACCGGCCATCAAGAGACCAAGCTCGCCTTCGGTCGCCTCCGGCCCGCGCTCGCCGACGATGCGGCCGGCAAACATCACCAGGATGCGGTCGGAGAGCGAGCGGATCTCGTCGAGCTCGACCGACACCACCAGCACCGCCTTGCCCTGGTCGCGCATGGCGATCAGCCGCTTGTGGATGAATTCGATGGCGCCGACATCGACGCCGCGCGTCGGCTGGCCGACGATCAGCACGCCGGGATCCTGCTCCATCTCCCTGGCCAGCACGATCTTCTGCTGATTGCCGCCGGAGAAATTGGCGGTCTTCAGCCGTGGATTGCCGGGACGGATGTCGTATTTCTCGATCTTGTCCTTGGCGTCGGCCATGATGGCATCGACGTCGAGGAACGGTCCTTTCAGATAGCGCTCGTCGTCGTGATAGCCGAGGATCGAATTCTCGTGCTCCTCGAAGGCGAGCACCAGCCCGACATGGTGGCGGTCCTCCGGCACATGGGCGAGGCCGCGGTCGCGCAATTCGCCGGGGTCGGCCTTGCCGGTCAGGTCGACCGGCTTGCCTTCGAGCATGACCTCGCCGGAAACGGCGTGCCGGATGCCGGAGATCGCCTCGAGCAGCTCCGACTGGCCGTTGCCTGCCACGCCGGCGATGCCGACGATCTCGCCGCCGCGCACGTCGAAGGACACGTCGTCGACCATGGTGACGCCGCGTGAATCCTTGACCGTCAGGTTCTTGACCGAGAGTTTTATGGCGCCGGCTTCCGATTGGCCCTTCTCGACCCGCAAGAGCACGCGCCGCCCGACCATCAGTTCGGCCAGTTCGCCGACCGTGGTTTGCTTCGTCACCCTGGTGGCCACCATAGTTCCCTGACGCATGACCGAGACGGTGTCGGTGATGGCCATGATCTCGCGCAGCTTGTGGGTGATCAGAACCACCGTTTTTCCCTGCTCCTTCAATTGCTTGAGGATGCGGAAGAGGTGATCGGCCTCGGCCGGCGTCAAGACCCCGGTTGGCTCGTCCAGGATCAGGATCTCGGCGCCGCGATAGAGCGCCTTGAGGATTTCGACGCGCTGCTGCAGGCCGACCGGCAGTTCCTCGATGATGGCGTCGGGATCGACCTCGAGGCCGTATTCGCGCTCCAGCCGCTCTAGCTCGGAACGCGCCTTGGCGATGCTGCTCTTCAAAAGCGCGTCGGTCTCGGCGCCGAGGATGACGTTCTCCAGCACCGTGAAATTGTCGACCAGCATGAAATGCTGGTGCACCATGCCGATACCGAGCGCGATCGCGTCGTTGGAGGTGTTGATCGACACCGGCTTGCCGCCGACGCGGATTTCGCCGCTGTCGGCCTGGTAGAAGCCGTAGAGGATCGACATCAGCGTCGACTTGCCGGCGCCGTTCTCGCCGACGATGCCGTGGATGGTGCCGCGCGCAACTTCCAGGTTGATGTCGCGGTTGGCGCGCACGGCGCCAAAACTCTTGTTGATGCCTATGAGTTCGATTGCGGCTTGCGCCATGCAGCCTGTCCCACTCGTTATTTTTTTATCGCTTGGTCAAGATGCCTAGCATGATGCCCCGCCCGTGCCAATTGGCATGGAACGTCATTCACTCTCGACAAATCCCCGCGCGCTTGTCAATTTCGAAGGTGGCCGAGAGCTTCACATTCACAGAACCGGGTTTTGAATGACCATGCCTGATGATCGGCTGACGACGCTGGAAATCCGTGCCGCCGAGCAGGAAAAGACGATCGAGGAACTGTCCGGCCAGATCGCCGAGCAGTGGAGGGTGATCGAGCGCATGGAACGCAAGCTCGCCGCCCTTACCGACAGGTTCCTGGCACTGGAGGAGCAGGCCGCTCCCGACGTGCCTGTGACTAAGCCGCCGCACTATTGAGCGGGCATTGGCGAGCCATGGGGAGAACGATCATGGCCAGTGAAGGAGACCGCATCGCGAGGGCCGGCGACTATGTCTTCGGCCTGATGGACGAAAGGGAGCGCGCCCGCGCCGAGCGCGACCTTGAGATCGATCCCGCCTTTCGCGACGCGGTGCTGTGGCTCGCCGAGCGCATGCGCGCGGCGGAGCCTGCGGGTGCGTCCGAGGCGTCTTCGGACGAGCGTTGGCAGCTTGTCCAGCGCCGGCTTGGCGAACTGCCGCAGATGCGGCTCGCCGGATTAAGCGAGAGCGAGGCGAAGTCGCCCGTCGTGATCAATAAGATCGAGCGCAAACCCTATGGCGTCGGCGTGCATTCCCTTGGCGGCCGGCTCGGCTTCGTCATCGCGCTCGCTCTGCTGGCGGCCTTCGCGCTGGGTTATCTCGCCGGCACGCTATAAGCCCAAAAAGAAACCGCCGGGCGTTCGCCCGGCGGTCGAGATATCTTGATTCAGCAGCCGATCAATACGGGCACTTGTTGTCCGCGGTGTAGTCGTGCACCTCGACCTTGCCGGCGATGATGTCGGCCTTGGCCTTTTCGACGGCCGCCTTCATCTCGTCGGTCACCAGCGCCTTGTTGTTGTCGTCCATGGCGTAGTCGACGCCGCCTTCCTTGAGGCCCAGATTCTGGACGCCGCCCTTGAAGGTGCCGTTCTTGCCGTCCATGAAGGCGTTATAGACGGCGACGTCGACGCGCTTCATCATCGAGGTCAGCACCTTGCCGGGCTGCAGGCCGTTCTGGTTGGAATCGACGCCGATGCCGAGCTTGCCCGCGTCGGCGGCCGCCTGCAGCACGCCGACGCCGGTGCCGCCGGCGGCGGCGTAGACCACGTCCGCGCCCTGGTCGATCTGCGTCTTGGCGATCTCGCCGCCCTTGGCCGGGTCGTTCCAGGCGGCCGGCGTGTCGCCGGTCATGTTCTGGATGACGTCGGTGGCGCCGGCCGACTTGGCGCCGCCGACATAGCCGCATTCGAACTTGCGGATCAGCGGGATGTCCATGCCGCCGACGAAGCCGACCTTCTTCGATTTGGAAGCCATCGCCGCCAGGATGCCGACGAGGTAGGAGCCTTCGTTCTCCTTGAATACCAGCGAGCGGACATTGGGCAGGTCGACGGCATCGTCGATGATGGCGAAGTTGAGGTCGGTATATTCGGCCGCGACCTTCTTCAGCGCATCCTCCCAGGCAAAGCCGGCCATCACGATCGGGTTGCGGCCGTCCTCGGCGAAGCGGCGCAGAGCCTGCTCGCGCTGCGAGGCGTTGGAAACCTCGAATTCGACGTAAGCGACGCCGGTTTCGGCCTTGAACTTCTCGGCGCCGTGAAAGGCGGCCTCGTTGAAGGATTTGTCGAACTTGCCGCCGAGATCGTAGAGGATGGCCGGCTGGACATCCGCGGCGAAGGCCGGAAGAACCATTGCAGTTGCGGCCAAGAGGCCGAGAACGATACGTTTCATGTGATCCACACCCTGTCGGTTATTTTCCGTTTGCACCGCCTGCCTGCCCGGTTCTCCGGCAGGCATGCGATGTCAGGCAGGAAGTGTATATGCCCCTCCCGCTCGCGGCCAATCTGGCACGGCCCGAAACAAAATTCACGTGGAATTTTGACCTGTTGGAAAAACGGCCCGGCAGCCTACTCCCGGCGAGAAACGTCCCCGTCAGTTGGTCGGGGCGAATTCGTGGCGCCGACGCCGGTAGCCGACGAGGTAGAGCAGGAACGCCAGCACCGCGAACACCGCGAAGCCGGGCTGGGCGAGCACCCAGGCGATGGCGCCGTCCCAGACCAGCGGACTGGCCTTGGCGCGCACATAGGTCTCGAAGGCAGCGCGAGTGTCGGGCGATACCGCCAGCCAGCTCGTGTTGAGCGGCGTCATGACCAGCGCCGACGCCGCCACCGAGCGCGTGGTGTCGATCACCGCCATGATGACCGAAATCGACAACGCAATCATAGCCGCCAGCCGAAAGATGAACCGCAACATCCAACGCACTCCCCGGGAAAGCTCCCGTCTGCCCCGCAACCGACATAGAGCGTGCACAATCGCCACGCAATCGCGACACGCGATTTTGAGCAGCCCTATCTATTTGTTTTGACGCAATTCCGGACGGAAGACCGCTGCGCGCTTTTCCTGGAATTGCCTTAGGCTGCTTTTGCCGGTTTGCGCCGATTGACCCGCCAGATGGCGAAAATTCCGCCGGCGATGGCTCCGACGATCAGGCCTGCGAGGCCGATGAAGGCAGCGAAAAACCCGCAGGCGCCCTCGAAGCAGCTCATATGGGTGGCATCGGCGATCAGCGATCCGGCGAAGAATCCGGCGCAGGCGCCGATGGCGCCGCCAAGGATGATGCCGAGCAGCGCGGCAACGAGCGAGATCAGGAGCGGCGGGCGTTCGGTCTCGGGATTGGCATAGACGGCCTCGGCGCCGGCGCCATGCCGCAGGAGATAGATGCAGAGCAGGCCGATGGCGATCTCGGCGGCCGTAAAGCCCAGTGCTTCGGCGGAAAAGACGAAGTCGGGCACCAGAAGCGTGTAGCCCTCGCGCACGATGAGCCACAGGATGATCGCCACCTGCCAGATGGTGTAGTGGCGGGGAAACCGCGCCGATCGGTTGAAGGCAAGGCCGAGCAGGTAAAGCCCCCACAAAATGGTGACGATGCCGCCGGCCAGCCCGCCATAGATCAGGAAGAACACGCTCTCCGGCAGGTCGAAGTCGCCGATCAGCCGCCAGCTCGAGATCAGGCCATAGGCCGAGAGCCCCATGACGATGATCAGCCACGCCACCGGGATGAAGGAAAGCCCGCTGTCCGGCCGGCCCGCGGGTTGCTGGTTGATCGATGCCATGTCAGGACGATGCCCCCGCAAAGCCCAACGCAATTCCCGAAAAAGCCGTCCCCCGGGATTGCGTGAAACCAATATTTGGAGCGTTCGGCTCTTCCATCGGAAACCGAAGCTCTCCAAGGGCAGTCGACAGGGAGCCAAGGCCGAAGTCAAGCGCGGACGCTGCTGCAGCGCATCGATGACATCAAGGCGGCAGCCGCCTTTGCTCCTCGACCGCCTTCAACCGGACCACCGACACCGAGCAAAGAGCTCGCGCCACGACCTTGGTCGAGACGCTGCCGAGGTGCCGGCGAATTGCCGAAGACGATCGGGCGCCGACGACGATGTGCCCGACGTCATTGTGCTCGGCATAGTTGAGGATCGCGTCGGCAGGGCTCACGGCCTCCAGCACGTGATAGCTTATGCGATCTTCCGGCAGGTGCAGCGGACGTGCCCAGTCCTTCAGCGCGACCAGCCGCTTCAGATAGATCAGGCGTCCCGATTCGTCGGCGGCCGGCGTGTCGGCGATGATCTCGGTCTTCAATACCGTCACGCAGGCCAGCCAGGAATCCTCCCGCGCGGCAAGGACACGCGCTGTTTCGTTGAGAACCTCAACTGCCAGCGCGTCGCTGCCGTTGGCAAGGTCGACCGCGGCCAGAACGATCGGCGGTCCGGACTTCACCCTGCCGCTGGCCGGCTTCCCAACCAGCGCCTTCTCGTCTGTCCTGCGGAAGAGATTCGCGATGGAGCCCCAGATTCTTGCGTTCGATGTCGCGCGCGGCCTGGCGACCACGACCTGGTCGGGGTTTCTGAGGTCCGAAAGAACATGCGCCGCCTCGACATACCGCTTGGATCTGTCGACTTCCATGCATCGAAGGATGACGGCCTCCAGCCACCTCGGAATGGCCTTGTCGATGTCGCGCGGCGGCTTGGGCGCATGATAGAGCCTGCGCTTCATTCCGGCGAACGTGGCCGGACGTCCGAACGGCTCCTCGCCCGTGGCGAGCTGATAGAGGATGCAGCCCAGCGCGAACAGGTCGCTTGCGGGATCGGACCTCTCGCCCAGCACCTGTTCCGGCGCAATATAGGCTGAGGTACCCATCGGCACGGAACTCTCCTCGCCGAGCAGGTCCGGAAGCTCGGCGTGGCGGGCGAGGCCGAAGTCCAGAAGCACGGCGCCGCGTTCGGCAAGGATGATGTTCTCGGGCTTGAGATCGAGATGGACGACCTTCTGGCGATGTAACGCCGCAAGTGCCTTCGCGATTTCGCCGCCGATCCTTGCCACTTCGTCCGGCGGCAGAGGCGCGCGGCGGGCTGTTTCCGCCAGGCCGGCGCCGACGACGAACTCCATTGCGATGTAAGGCACTTCCGCCAGGCCGCCGGACGATGCAAAGCGCGGTACATGCGGACCCGCCAGGCGTTTGAGGATCATTTCCTCGACCTCGAAGCCGACTATGACGGAGACGTCCCCGCCCGGATCGAGAAAAGGGATTTTCAGCAGAAGCGGGAAATCGAACTTCGGGTTTTTCGCGCGCCAGAGTGACGCCATGCCGCCGGATGGCAGCCTTTCAACGAGCTCGAAACCGTCGATCTGTGCCCCTGTCTCGAATCTCTGCATCCATCGTCTCCAGGAGATCTAGCGGCCAATCTTCAAACGCATGCCAAGCCACGCGGGCAGGCCGGACGCCTGAACCTTGCGGGCGGTTTCTTCGTGATCGTAGGGAACGCGAACCATCGTCACCTCGCGCCGCTTCGTGTCGAGCAGCGCGAAGCAGGCAGCCGGGTTGCGATCGCGCGGCTGGCCGACCGCTCCAACCACGATCAGATGCCGCCGCAACTCGGACAAAGGCGCCGCCACATTGCTCAGAGGCGAAAAATGGATCGGCCGGGTGCCCGGCAAGGCGTAGTAGATGGCCGGAACGTGGGTGTGGCCGCAGAAGATGAAGCGGGCATCGCTTGAGGACAGGCAGCGTTCCGCCGCGTCGGCGTCGCGTATATACAACCATTTTTCCGGCCGCTCCGCGCTGGCGTGAACATAGAACCGGTCCTCGGACCGGAACGAAAGCGGCAGCCGCGCCAGGAAATCCAAGTGCTGCCGGGCGAGGCGCTCGCGGGTCCACTCGACGGCTGCCCGCGCATGTTCGGTCATGTCGGTCCGGCCAACCACCACCGCTTCGTCGTGGTTGCCCATGATGCAGAGTGCGCCGTCCTCGACCAGATCGGCGGCTTTCTCGACGACATAGACGGGGTCGGGCCCGTAGCCGACCAGATCGCCAAGCAGGACCAGCTGGTCCGGCGGCTGCTTGCGGACGGTGTCCAGGACCGCGTCGAAGGCCTCGCGGTTGGCATGAAT
Organism: Mesorhizobium sp. WSM4906; assembly: GCF_029674625.1. Lineage (NCBI taxonomy): Bacteria > Pseudomonadati > Pseudomonadota > Alphaproteobacteria > Hyphomicrobiales > Phyllobacteriaceae > Mesorhizobium > Mesorhizobium sp. WSM4906. The sequence goes on along the minus strand of NZ_CP121355.1, from coordinate 2,345,232 downwards.
GTCAGACAGGATCGCTATGCGCATCCACCTTGTCCCCGAACCAGCACACCATAGTAAGGCAACGGCCGCAAAGGGTTTGATCGGGCTCAATATCGATGCGCGCGTTCACGACAAGGCGTTCCCCGCCACCATAGCTGCCTCTCTGATTTCGGCGATCGTTTGCCGCGGATAAGGTTATTGGCCTCCGACGCCCTTGAAACTGTCCGAAGCTGCGCTTACACGCGGACCGCCTTGCGGGCCAGCCTTTGCACGGCATTGCAACGCGCGGCACGCTTTCACGCATGCGGCCCTCGGACCATGCGCGACAAAAGGCTTTGCAACGCCATTATGGCTTGGCATTCGCTTTGGGATCGACTAGATGAGCCCCGCGCCTGTTTTGCCTAGACGGCTAGAGGTGCCGGGAAAGGGGTTGTCCGCCGGTTGAAGGCACCCCAAATAGTCGCTTGAGGACTTCCCAAGGGAGGCGCATCTCCCCAACCCGCGCGGCGAAACCGGCCAGCGCGAGATGCAAGGACGGAGAGGTGGCCGAGTGGTTGAAGGCGCACGCCTGGAAAGTGTGTTTACGGGAAACCGTAACGCGGGTTCGAATCCCGCTCTCTCCGCCAGCCTGCTTCGCGCTTCGCGCAAATTGAAGAGTCATATGAGCGCGTCACCAGGCAGCGAGCCCTGCATTCACTCCGTCTGCGGCACGTGGCGAATTAGAGACCACCTATCCTGATCGGATCGGCAGTCACTTGACGCCAAGAGCGTTCTTGAGTTCTGCCAGTTTCTTTATGCACCCTTGCTCGTCTCCGGCCTGGGACATCTTGCGGGCTTCAGCCATCAGTTGGCTGGGATGTTCGGCGCTTTGGCCGCTGCGGGCGCCAGTCACTTGCTCCTGATGAGGTGTGGCCGGCTTCACAGCTCCCGCCGTTGATCCCGTAACCTCAGTGTTGCCGCCCTGCTGCTTGCCGCCCAAGACCTCCGCTTGGTGCTTGGTCGCCGGAATACCCGACTTGTTAGAGACTGCGCCCGTTTCGGCAGTGGTGACGTTAGGCTCGAGTGCTTTCAACTCCTGTCCGCAGTCGGCAAAAGCCGGCGAAGCGAACGCCAAGATGGACGCCGATGCGATGGCCATTCGTATAGACATGTACGCCTCCCAATAGGGGACTTGGTTTCCTAGCAAGGAAACGGACCTACCCTCTGCGGGTTCCTCGCAGCAGCGAGTTCGATATGCGCACCTGCAAGACTCTAATCTGGCGGCCGCCGCCAAAGTGGGTCCGCCCCCGCTGGTAGACAACCATTTGATCCGCTAGAAGGATTCCGCAGGATGGGTTGAACTGCGGAATTCAGAACCATCAACGAAAGCGATGGTTTATATGCGTGAGGCATAGTGAAAATATGCTTTTTGTCCCATCCCTGGCACGGCCGGGGAAGGACCCGGTGAAATCCTAAATCATTGATCTTTCGGTCTTCGTGTCGATGCCGATTGATCTTTGACGCCGAGGTGCACCAGGCCGACGCGTGATGCATCAACATTTGTGACGGGATCAACCCTTGAAGGCGTAGCGCTTAAACTGGCGCATCAGGTTCGCGGCGTGGGACTCATTCAGGCCGGAGCCTGAACCGCGTTGGACGCGAGTAGCCTTTTGTCGCGCCGACAGCCGCCGCACGGCGAGCTGGGCCACGTCGGAGGCGCGCACCGGCCCGACGTAGCGAAGTGCTGGACAACGGTGCCGCCAGGACTGCCCGGTGCGATCAGATGCTTATGCGAAGCGTGACGCAGATCGATCAAGCGCTTGCCCAGCACGATCCGGGGGTCCGTCAGATAAAGGCGCTTTGCGGGAACCTCGCTCGAGAGGCCGTGCGCATTGACGGCGTGCGCGCCGGCGATCTGCGCCTTTGAACGCGCCTCCCGCGCCAGCGCACGCGCGACATCGTCGGGAGGCGGTGAAAGCTGGCCCAGTAGCTTCGGATGGACCTTCGGCGCTCTAGTCCCCGCGAAGGGTTTGTAACGCTTGTCGTGTAACAAACTGTGTAACAAATGCTGAAAAAGATCAATTATTTCGATGCGATACGGACGGAATCGAAAGACGCTCTCTCCGCCATCCTGCTTCGCGCTGCGCGCTTCGCAGGACAAGCCTGGCGAATTCCTCTCAGCGCGAAGCAGGATGCCCTCCGAAGCCTTGGCGAAGGAAGGCCGGCGTGTAGCAAACTGGTAGGAATCGCGATCTAACTCCCTGCTGCGATTTCAAACGGCCCGCGCGCCCCTCAACGGGCCAGAAGGACCGGCAGTCCCGGTTCCTCGATCATCGACTTGGTCACGCCGCCAAAGATCCGCTCGCGCAGGCGGGAATGGCCGTAGGCTCCCATGACCATGAGCTCGGCGCCGGTGTCGACCGCGTGCTGGCGAAGGACACCGGCGATCGAATGGTTCGAACTCGGCAGACGGTCGACCGTAACCTTCACGCCGTGGCGGGCGAGATAGGCTGCCACGTCCGCCCCGGGTTCCGCTCCGTGGTGCCGTTCGTCCTCGACCGGGTCGATCATGGCGATGCGCACCTCATCGGCTCGTGCCAGGATGTCGAGCGATTCCCGCACGGCCCGCGACGCTTCCAGGCTGGCGTCCCACGCGACAAGGACGCGTTTCGGTTTCAACGTCGCTCGCGCTGCCTCGGGGACCAGCAGGACAGGCCTTCCTGACGAGAACAGTCCGCCTGCGATGACCTTCTCCTTGAGCAAGTGGCTTGCGAGCATTTCCGGCCCGACAACGGTCAAATCGGCGTAACGGGCGCGCCGACCGATGACTTCATCCGCCCAGGACTGCTCCGGGTAATCGCTGCTCAGGTCAGCCGATACGAGGCTTTCCAACAGCATTTTGGAGACCGCGGAGCTGCGCCTCTCCAGCGCTTCCATTTCGGCTTCGCGCTCTGCGAGCCACGCCGGCGAGACCACCGCTGCGTATTCTCCGCCCGAGGGAGGCGCGGCCATGACCAGGACCAGCACGGAGAGATGTGCGTTGATTTCCTCGCAGAGACCGGCGGCGAGCCTCACATCGCCGTCCCCGTGATCCGGCCCTGTGACGGTGAGCAAAGTCTTGAATGGCATGGCGGCGACTCCTTGTTCGACAAAGGTTCACAGAGGAGGTAGCCGTAGCGGCCCGATCGGCCTCCTTCCTTGCGCTGAATCAAACCGATCCCTTCGCCGAATTGATCCCGGTCAACGTGCGCGCGCGTCACACGCTTTAGCCTGACATCGATGGCAGGAGGCGGATCGATGCGATTCTGGATGACGATGGGTCTCTTGGCGCTGACGCTGAGCGCCGCGGCGGCACAGGAGATGAGCAATGGCGAGCAGGAATATCTGAACTCCTGCGCCGTCTGCCACGGCGTGGACGGCAAAGGCGACGGACCTATGGCCGACGTATTGCGGAAGCGCCCAGCGGATCTGACGACGCTGACAAGGCGCAATGGTGGGGAATTTCCCTATTGGCGGGTCTACTCGACGATCGACGGCCGCGGCCTCGTGCCGGAGCACGGCGAGCGCGACATGCCGGTCTGGGGCAATCAGTTCCTGCCTGACGACGTGAAGCGCTACGGCCCCTACGGTGGGGAGGCCGTCACCACGGAACGCATCCATAACCTCGCCGGTTACGTCCAGACGCTTCAACGCCAATGAGCCTCGTTAGGCTTCAGTCGGCGAGACTGGACGATGATGCAACCAGGACCAAGGGCGCACAGGCTATGATCGCTGAGAACCAGGACGTCGTGGTCGAGATGTTGAAGGATCCTGCCGCCTATGGCGAGGTTGGCCCCGTCGAGGCGATCGAGACCCATATTTCCCGGATATTTCTCGTCGCGCGCCGCGCTTTCAAGCTGAAGCGGGCGGTCGAGTTGCCTTATGTCGATTTTTCGACGCCGGAGCTGCGGCTCGCCGCGTGCGAAAAGGAAGTGGAGTTGAACTCCCGGACGGCGCCGGGCCTTTATCTCGGTGTCCACCGCATCACGCGCGAAGGAGACCGGCTTGCCGTGGATGGGCCGGGTGACCTGGTCGACGCCGTCATCGAAATGGTTCGCTTCGATCAGTCGAAGCTTCTGGATCGCATGGCCGGCGCGGGCGAGCTGACACCAGCCCTGATGACGAACGTCGCACGCATGATCGCGCGGTACCACCGCAGCGCCGAGGAAATCCATGCCGGCAGCGGGTCGGCGAATATCGGCGGCGTGCTCGATATCAATTCGGCCGGATTTGCAACAAGCCACGTCTTTGACGGAAGGGAGATCGAAACGCTCGACGCCGCGTTCCGCACCGCCCTCGCCCGTCATGCCGGCCTGCTTGACCGGCGCGAGACGGCGGGCCGCGTCCGCCGCTGCCACGGCGACCTGCATCTGCGCAACATCTGCCTCTTCGAGGGCGAGCCGCGCTTGTTCGATTGCATCGAGTTCAACGACCGGATCGCTACTGTCGACGTGCTCTACGACTTGGCATTCCTGTTGATGGACCTGTGGCACCGCGGCTTTCCGCAATTCGCCAATCTGGTGATGAATCGCTATCTCGATGACGCCGACGACGAAGACGGTTTCATCCTCCTGCCGTTCTTCATGGCGGTGCGGGCCGCGGTGCGCGCGCATGTCACGGCAACGCAAGTCGAGGAAGGCAGTTCGGATTCAGCAAAGCTCACTGCCGAAGCGCGGTCCTACTTCGAGCTCGCCCGAGCCCTGCTCGCCGTGACGCCGCCTCGGCTCGTCGCGATCGGCGGTTTGAGCGGCTCCGGCAAGACCACGGTCGCCGAAGCGCTCGCCGCCCACATCGGTGCGCCGCCCGGCGCACGGATTGTCGAGAGCGACCGCATCCGCAAGGCCATGCACGGCGTGGCCGCTGAAACGAGGCTGCCGGACAAGGCCTACCGTCCAGGCGTGTCGGAACGCGTCTATCGCCAGATCGGCTGGCGCGCGGAGCTGATCCTTGTCGAAGGCGGCTCCGTTGTCGCCGACGCCGTTTTCGACAAGCCGGAGGATCGCGACAGGATCGAACGCGCCGCGAGCGAGGCAAATGCCCCGTTTGCGGGATTTTGGCTGTCGGCCGATCCGGCGGTGCTTTGGCACCGGGTCAGCGAGCGCAAGGGTGGCCCCTCCGATGCCACGGTCGACATCCTGTCGCGGCAGTTGCAGCGCGACGCCGGGCCGTTGACCTGGCGCAAGATCGACGCAGACCGCAAGATAGTCGAAATCACCGCCGAGATGGCGGCTTTCGTCGAGGGCGTCCCTTCATCTCCAGTCAGCCTCAGGAAGACGGGATCATAGAGCTGGCCGGCGGCTTAACCAAGCTCCAGCGTCGCCACCGACAGGCCGGATTCGCTGGGGTGGTGCGCAAGCGAGAAGCCAAACTCCCGGCACATTGTCAGCATCTTGCGATTTTCGTTGAGGATCATGCCCTCGATGCGGCTGATGCCCTCGGCCTTCGCATAGTCTATGACCTGTTTCAGCAGGTCCCATCCCAAGCCATGCCCCTGCAGATCCGATCGCACGAGCAGCGCATATTCGCCGGTCCTGTGATCCGGGTCGCAGGAAAGCCTGCCGATACCGGCTAGCGCCCCCGTGTCCTTCTCGAGCGCGACGAAGGCGATGTCGCGATCATAGTCGAGCTGCGTCAGCCGCTTCAGCATCTGGTCCGGGAAATTCCTGCGCGGCGAGAGGAAGCGCAGCCGCAGGTCGTCGGGGGAAATCTTCGCCAGGAACGCCGGATAAAGCGCGACGTCCGCCGGCATGATTGGCCGTATGTGGAAAGACATGCCGTCCGATAGCAGGTCGCGGCTCCATCCCGACGGATAGGGCCTTATGGCAAGGGCCGGATTCGGCGCTGGTTCATCCATCCGTCGCGGATCGATTTCGATGCGGGCATCGAGCGCGATCACGCCTTCGCTGTCGGCCAGCAACGGGTTGATGTCGAGGGAAACCAGGCAAGGGAAGTCGACGATCATTTGCGACAAACCGTTCAGCGCGGCGATGATCGCGGCTCGATCGGCTGGCTTGCGATCGCGATAGCCGGCAAGCAGGCGGCCTATTCGCGTTGCGTCGATCACGTCTCCGGCCAGAACGTCGTCGAGCGGCGGAAGCGCGATCGCGGTGTCGTTGAGAACCTCGACCGCCGTGCCGCCGGCGCCGAACAGAATGATCGGGCCGAACATCGGGTCCAGGTTCATGCCTAGAATGAGCTCCTGTGCATGCTTGCGCACGACCATGGTTTGCACGGTGTAGCCGTCCGCCTTCGTCCCTGGCGCCTGCGCGCTCAGGCGTGTCTCGATCGATCGCGCGGCCTCACCAGCCTCCGCGGCGCTCGTGATGTCGAGGACTACACCGCCGACATCGGATTTGTGTGAAACCGCCTTCGACAACAATTTGACGACCACGCTTGCGGAGCTTTCGAGAAGCTGACCGGCCGCCTGCGCCGCTTCCGGGACGGATCCGGCGACGATGGTTCGCGGCACGGGAATGCCGTAAGCGGCTATCGCCGCTTTTGCTTCCGGCTCCGTCAGCATGCGCCGCCCCTCGCTTGCCACCTGCCGGAAGATGGCATGCACCGACGCCTTGCCGGCGCCTTGGCCTTCGTCCTGGCTCGAGGGCGTACGCAGGAGCGCTCGCTGGGCCCGCGACCATCCGCTGAGATAGGACGCCGCGATCGCCGTATCCTCCGGCGTTTCGAAGCTCGCAATGCCGGCCTCCGTCAGTATGTCCCGGCCCTGCCGCGCGGTATGCTCGCCGAGCCAGCACGCCAGCAGCGGTTTTCCTCCAACCTCGCCCTCGTCGCCAAGCTCGGCTACCTTTCTGGCGGCGTCGGGCGATGAGCCGAGCCCGGTCGGGCAGTTCATGACCATGATGACGTCCGTTTCGGGATCTGCCGCCAAGGCTTCGAGTGCCGCGCCGTAGCGCTCCGGCGCCGCGTCACCGACGATGTCGATCGGGTTTGCATGCGACCAGGTCGGCGGCAGCATGCGGTTCAGCCTCTCGATCGTAGACGGCGAAAGCGTGGCCAGCTCACCTCCGCGTCCGACCAGCTTGTCGACCGCAAGAACGCCGGCGCCGCCGCCATTGGTGACGATACCGACCCGCGCTCGCTCGAGCGGAGAATAGCGCGCGACCGTTTCGGCGGCGTCGAACAATTCGGCGAGGTCGTTCACGCGCAGCACCCCCGCCCTGCGCAAGGCGGCGTCGACCACCCTGTCGGCGCCGGAAAGCGCGCCGGTATGTGTCGCGGCTGCCCTGGCCGCCTGCTCGTGCCGGCCGGGCTTGATGGCGATGACCGGCTTGAGGCGCGCCGCCGCCCGCGCGGCCGACATGAACTTGCGTGGATCGGGTATCGTTTCGAGATACATCACGATGGCGCGCGTGTGAAAATCGCCTGCCAGCATATCGAGGCAGTCACCGACGTCGACGTCGGCCATGTCGCCGAGGGAGATGATCCGGGAAAAGCCGACATTGTTTTCGGCTGCCCAATCGATCAGCGACGTGGCGATCGCGCCGGATTGCGAAACCAGGGCGATGTTCCCGGACCTGGCCGCCATGTGGGCGAAACTGGCGTTCAGCTTGGCCGGAGGGATCATCAGCCCGACCGTGTTCGGCCCGATGATGCGCATGAGCGAGGGTTTGGCCGCGTCGAGCATCGCCTGGCGCAAACCGTTCTCGCGATTGAGCCCGGCGGTGATGACGACGGCCGCGCGTGTCCCCTTCTCGGCCAGCTCGCGCACCATGCCTGGAACGGTGTCGGGAGGGGTCACGATGACGGCCAGATCGGGAATGCCAGGAAGATCGGCGACCTTCGCATAGCAGCGATGACCGGCCACCTGTGCATGTTTGGGATTGAGCGGCCAGATCTCTCCCTCGAAGCCGCCGCTGACGATATTGGAAAAGACGACGCGGCCGACCGAGCCGGCGCGCTCGGTAGCGCCGACGACGGCGACGGATTTCGGCGAGACGGCATATTCAAGATTTCGGATGGTCATCCCGGAAACTCCTTGCCGCCACATTCACCAAAGACGTCGGGCATTCATTGCGCTGGATCAAAGCTCCACCCGACCTGTCGCGGTTAGCTGACGGAACGCCACTCGCAATCTCTCGCTTCTGGCGCGGGTCCGTCGAAGGAGAATCCGATGAGCTACTATCTCGGCAAAAGCCTCGAGATGCCGTTCGCGGCGGCGATCGAACACGTAACCAAGAAGCTTGCCGGCAAGGGCTTTGGCATCCTGACGAGGATCGATGTCCAGCACACGATGAAGGTCAAGCTGGGCGTGGACTTCAAGCCATACATGATCCTCGGCGCCTGCAATCCGCATTTCGCCTGGCGCGCGCTGCAGGCCGAGGACAAGATCGGCGCCATGCTGCCCTGCAACGTGATCGTGACCGAGACCGCCCCCGGTCAGGTCGAGGTAGCGGCCATCGATCCGATGGCGGCGATGGGGGCCATCGACAACCCCCAGCTTGCCGCGACGGCAAGGGATGTTCGGCTGTTGCTGCAGGAAATGATCGGCGAGCTTTGATGGCCGCCGCCATGAACGAGTCCGTGCTGCGGCGGGCGCTGCTGATGATCGCCGTTCTCGGACTGGCGGTTGGGCTGGGCGTGTGGCGAAGCGGCTTCGACTTCGTCCCGCATGATGCGATCTGGACGGCGGCAACCCTGCCCGTTGTCGTGACGCTTGCCATTTCCATCCTGCGGGATTTTTGGATCGGCCGGATCGGCGTCGATGCGATCGCGCTCGTTTCGATGTCGGCGGCACTGCTGCTTGGGCAGCCTTTGGCGGCAATCGTCATCGCAATCATGTATGCCGGCGGCACGGTGCTCGAAGATCTGGCGCGCGGGCGAGCTGAGCGAAATCTGAAGGCTCTGACCGATAGGGCGCCACGTGTGGCGCATCGAAAATCCGCACGCGGCACCGAGACCGTTCCGATCGATCAGGTCGCTGTCGGCGACGAGCTTTTGGTTCGCGCCGGCGAACTGCTGCCTGTCGACGGCATCCTGATCGACGCTTCGGCCCGGCTCGATGAGTCGACAGTGACCGGAGAGCCCCTGCCGGGCCGGCGAAGCGCTGGCGACACGTTGCGCAGCGGCACCGTCAATGCCGGCGAGGCCTTCGTCATGCGAGCCTCGGCTATCGCCGACAGGAGCACCTACGCCGCTATCGTGCGCATGGTCGCTGCCGCGCAAACCGCCAAGGCTCCGTTCATACGCCTTGCCGATCGCTTTGCCCTGCTGCTCCTTCCGGTCACGCTGCTGGTCGCCGGCATCGCCTGGCGTCTTTCGGATGATCCGATCCGCGCTCTCGCCGTTCTGGTGGTCGCAACGCCCTGTCCGCTGATCCTCGCGGCGCCCGTTGCATTCATAGGCGGCGTGTCTCGCGCCGCCCGCGCCGGCATTCTGATGAAGGGCAGCACGGCGCTGGAGGCGCTCGCCCAGATACGCACCGCAATCTTCGACAAGACCGGCACCTTGACGCTCGGCGGCGCCGAGCTGATCGAGATCGATGTCGCCCCGGGCCAGGATGCCGCAGAATTGCTGCGGCTGCTGGCTTCGCTGGAACAGGCTTCGCATCATGTCCTTGCGGATTCGATTGTCCGCATCGCTCGCCGTGGAAACCTGGCGCTGTCCCAACCCCGTGACGTTCGTGAACATCGCGGAGAAGGCTTGAGGGGGCGGGTTGATCTGATGTCGATCGCGGCAGGGTCGAGGTCGCTCGTCCTTGGGGACGAACCACTGCCCAGATGGGCGGAAAGTGGAGAGGAACGGCACCGCGACGCGCAGGTGCTCAGGGTGTTTCTGGCGCTCGATGGCGAGCTTGCCGGCATTTTCACTTTTGGAGATGCGATACGAGAGGATGCGCGCGACACCCTCTGCGGACTGCGTTCGGGCGGTGTGGCCCGGATAGTCATGCTCACCGGCGACGATGGCTCGGCGGCGGAGAAGATCTCCGCTTCGCTTGATCTTGATGCCGTGATTGCCGATGCCACGCCGGCGGACAAGGTCGCAACGGTCGAGGCGGAGAAGACGATCGCGCCGACAATGATGGTGGGCGATGGTATCAACGACGCCCCTGCCCTTGCCGCGGCGACGGTAGGCATTGCCATGGGAGCCCGTGGCGGGACAGCCTCCTCGGAAGCCGCGGATGTCGTTGTGCTGACCGAGAGGCTGCAGCCGGTCGCGGAAGCACTGCGGATCGCCAGACATACGCGCAGGATCGCCCTGCAGAGCATCATTGTCGGACTGGCGCTCTCGGGCGCCGCGATGGTTGCGGCCGCCATGGGACACATGACGCCGGTGGCGGGAGCATTGCTTCAGGAGGGCATAGACGTCGCGGTGATTCTCAATGCGCTGCGCGCGCTTGGCGACGGGCGTTCCGTAGGCATCCGAGGCAAGAGAAGTCAAAGCCATGTCACAGGAAAATCTGGTGGTTTGCACCAAATGCGCCACGATCAACCGCCTGCCTTCCACCCGAAGCGGTAGCGACGCGAAGTGCGGGAAGTGCGGCGCCCGGCTGTTTTCAGGGCATCCGGAAGACTTGGACGCCGTGAACTTCGAACGCCAGGTCGGTCGCGGCAGTCTGCCCGTTCTCGTCGATGTCTGGGCTCCATGGTGCGGCCCATGCAAGATGATGGCGCCGGCCTATGAAGCTGCCGCCAAGGCGCTTGAGCCTCACGTGCGGCTGATCAAGCTGAATTCCGACAAGGAGCAGGCCATCGCCGCAAGGCTGGGCATTCGTGGGATTCCCACCATGATCCTTTTTCATCGCCAGCGGGAGATCGCGCGCATATCGGGGGCGATGAGCACGAGCCAGATCGTCAGCTGGGTTCGCGGCCACGTACCAACGGGCGCCAGCTGAGCTTCGCCGAACCGAGACTCGTTTGACTCTGATCAAGGCCACGTCCGGCCGCCGCGCTAGGAATGGCCTCGAAGGAGTTTGTCATGACCAGCTTGCACGACCTCACCCCCAAATTCAGGAACATCCGCCTGCTTCTCGCTCGCGAGAAAGGTCATCCGGAAGGAGACCGGGAAGAAGGCTACGACGTGCTGGCGCCGCTCACCGACGAGGGACGGCTGGACGCGGAGGAATGGAAGACGCATCGGGCAGTCTGTCGCGTCCGCCGCTTTCGCACCGGCGAAGAGGATCTTGTCGGCCGCTTGCGCCGCAAGCCGGGCGGACAATGGTTTTTCGACTATGCCGAGGGCGACCGCGACGACGAGGTCGGCTTTCATCTCGGCGAGGAGCGCTTCGTGACCGGCGAATATGTCTCCATAAAGCGTAATGGGGCCATGCACACCTATCAGGTCGCTCGCGTGGAGCAGCCGTAGCAATTCTCTTCAAAGCTGGTCTGAGCCAAGCCATGCCGCGCCGCACACTCATTGTCATCGGCCATCCCGATCCGTCTCCCGATCGTCTCTGCCGCGCGCTGGCTTCGGCCTACGCCGAAGGCGCGGAACGGGCTGGCCATGCCGTGCGCCGGATCGACCTGGCCTTGCAGGACTTTCCGATGCTTCGGACAATGCAGGAGTTCGAGCATGGAACGCTCCCCGGCAATCTCAAGGAAGCGGCCGAGTCAGTCGTCTGGGCGGAGCATTTCGTCTTTGTCTTTCCGCTCTGGCTGGGAACCATGCCGGCCATGCTCAAGGCATTCCTGGAGCAGGTCATGCGGCCGGGTGTCGCGTTCGCCTATTCGGACAAAGGCGGCGGGTTCCCCAAAACCTTGCTGCGCGGCCGTTCCGCGCGCCTGGTGGTGACGATGGGAATGCCGGCCGCGGTCTATCGGCTTTGGTTCCTCGGTCACGGCTTGGCGGGCATGCGGCGAAGCATCCTCAACTTCGCCGGCATCAAGCCGGTACGCGAGACCTTGTTCGGCATGGTTGCGAACGCCGGCGACGCGAAGCGGGCGAACTGGCTCAAGCAGATGCAACGGCTGGGCGAACGCGCGATCTAATCTGCGGGGCCGTCACGGCTGCAGGACGGCAGCGCCACTCAGCCTGCCCATCCGCAAATCGTCCAGCGCCTGGTTGGCCTGCTCCAGCGGATAGGTTTTTGTGTGCGTGCGCACCTGCGCGCGCTGCGCGACCGGGAAGAATTCCTCCGCGTCGCGGCGGGTTAGGTTGGCGACCGACACCAATTCTCTCTCTTCCCAGAGAAGCTTGTAGGGCATCGATGGAATGTCGCTCATGTGGATACCGCCGCAGACCACGCGGCCGCCTTTGCGAACGGCCTGCAATGCGGCCGGCACCAGCGCGCCGACCGGTGCGAAAATGATCGCGGCGTCAAGCCGGACGGTGGGCAATTCATCGGACGCCCCTGCCCAGACGACGCCCAACGAGCGCGCGAAATCCTGCGCCTGGATGTCCCCCGGCCGCGTGAAGGCAAAGACCTCGCGTCCCTCCCAGATCGCCACCTGCGCGATGATGTGAGCGGCCGCGCCGAAGCCATAGATGCCCAGTCGCCGGCCGTCGCCGGCCTTCTTGAGGCAGCGCCAGCCGATCAGCCCCGCGCACAGGAGCGGCGCCAGCGACACCGGATCCGCGGTGACATCGAGCTCGAAAGCGAAATTCTCGTCGGCAACGACATGGCTGGCGAAGCCGCCGTCGCGCGTATAGCCGGTGAAGAGAGGCTGGTCGCAGAGATTTTCGGCGCCGGAGGTGCAATAGGGACAGTGCCCGCATGTGTGTCCGAGCCAAGGGACACCCACCCTCTGCCCGAGCCGGGACGGCGACACGCCCTCGCCGACCAGATCGACGACGCCGACGATTTCGTGGCCCGGCACGAGCGGCAGCTTCGGCTGCGGCAGATCACCGTCCACGACATGCAGATCGGTCCGGCAGACTGCGCAGGCCTCCACCTTTAGCCTGATCTCGCCCGGTCCCGGCGTGGGGTCGGGGCGGTCGACAAGCTTCAAAGGCGTACCGGGCTTTTCCAGCACCATTGCCTTCATCGCACTTCCCCGGTTTCTTGGAAAACAGACGGGAACAGACTCGCTCCATTCGGCAACCAGAACGGAAAACGCGCTTGTCCGGTACCCGTTGCTATCGCGAGTGCCTGATCTTGACCGGCTGCGGCCGGGTGTGATGGCCGAAGCCATGGCTCGCCGAAACGTGGCTGCGCTTCCTGGTCGAGATCATCTCGAAATAAAGTCCTGCACCGGCAAGATATGCGAGGCCGAGTATCCCAGCCCAGATTTCGATGATACCGGAGGTCATGGTCGGATTCCCTTGATTGGATGCTTGGTTCTGACCGATAATTGCCGAGCCAAATCACGCCGGCCTTGATCGTGGTCAATCGCATGGAACGCGTGAGCGGCCACGCGCGGCCCGGCTCGATCGGATGATGTCGAGCCGCTCTAAGTAGTTTCCCGTAGGGACATAACCGAATTTCGGCATGGCCGGATTTGCGCGACTGCTGTTGTCACCAATTCACCGGGACCACAGCCATGCACGCTCACGCTTCCGCCAAGATCGAACTGCAGTCGTATCTCCCTCATCATAGCCCTGCGCCCATCTTTGACGGGGCGGCAACGCAGCCGGTCAGCTTCTTTCCGGCAGGCGCCGAGATCTATGCCCAAGGCGAAAAGGCGGGCGCCCTCTACCAGGTCGAATTCGGCGCGGTCCGCATCTACCGCCTGCTTGCCGACGGCCGCAGGCAGATAAGCGCGTTCCATCTGGCGGGAGAGACTTTCGGCTTCGAGGCCGACGCTGCTCACCACTTCTTCGCCGAAGCCATCAACGCAACGGGGGTAAGGGTCTTTCGCACTCCCTCGGGAGTGGATGTGTCCCGCCAGCTTCTGCCTCTTGCCCTCAAAGGTCTGATCCGGGCGCAGGAACATCTTCTCGTGCTCGGCCGCCAGAACGCCATCGAGCGCGTCGCGGCATTCCTGGTCGAAATGTCGGAGCGCCAGGGTGGCTTGCGGCAGGTGGAACTGCCGATGTCGCGGATCGACATTGGCGACTATCTCGGCCTCACCATTGAAACCGTGTCGCGCGTTTTCACCCGCCTGAAGGAGAAGGGCGTCATTCGTCTGCCCAGCCTGCGCAGCATCGAAATCCTCAAGCGGGATACGCTGCTGGCGATGGGAGAATGAGGCCAGTCGAGCCAATCCCCGCGCATCAATCCTGAAAGGGACGACAATGAAAACCACGCTTACCACTCACACCGGATTTCGCTTCGAGGTGCGCCGCGCACGTCCTGAGGACGAGCCGCTCGTCGCCGAGTTCTTCACCCATGTCACATCGGAGGATATGCGCTTCCGCTTCCTCGGAGCCGTGAAGGAAGTTTCGCATGAGCGGCTGGTCGCGATGACCCGCTCCGACGATCCGCACATCCATAATTTTCTCGCCTTCTCGACCGACGGAATGCTGATCGCGGTGGCGACGCTTGCCAGCGATCCGGCCGACAGGCGCGGCGAGGTGGCGATCTGCATTCGACAGGACCGCAAGCATCTCGGCGTCGGCTGGGAATTTCTCGGCTATATCGCGCGATATGCCGAGGAGCATGGTATCGAGACGATCGAGTCGATCGAGAGCCGCGAGAACCGCGCCGCGATCGAGGTTGAGCGCGACATGGGCTTCACCGTCGCAACCTACCCCGATGATCCGACACTCGTCCTGGTTCAGCGGAAGCTCGGCGCCAAGCTGCCGGGTTAACGCATGTCGCCCAAAGAGCGCGGCGGTTCCGGGAAACGACACGCGTGAATGCAAAGACTTAATGCATGTTGCCCAAAAGTGCGCGGCGGTTTTGGGAGAACGACATGCATCAAAACAAAGACTTAAAGCGCGCCGCCCGAATCCGGTTCGACGCGACGCGCTTTGCGTCCCGCCCTGCTGCCAAGGGGCAATCAGGCCCTTTCAAGGTCGAGCAGTTCCGTGGCCACCGCGCGTTCCTCGTCGGCTGGAATGACAAGAACGTCGACGCGGGAATTCGGGGCGCTGACCAGCTCCTCGTCGCCGCGGTTCAGGCCGTCGTCGACAACGACATCCAGCCATCCAGCGGCCTCGCAGATCCTTTGCCGGATCTGATGCGCATGTTCGCCGATCCCCGCGGTGAACACGAGTGTGTCGAGCCCGCCAAGCGCGGCTGCGAGCGATCCGATCTCGCGTCCGGCGCGGTAGACGAAGAGATCGACGGCACGGGCCGCCGCAGGCTCCTTCGACGCAAGCAACGTCTGCATATCACCGGAAATGCCGGATACGCCGAGCAGGCCGGAGCGCTCGTAAAGCAAGGTGGATAGTTCCTCGGATGACAGCTTCTGGTCCTGCAGGAGATGCAGGATCACGCCAGGATCGATGGCACCGCAACGCGTGCTCATGAGAAGACCGTCGAGCGTCGAAAACCCCATGGTGGTGGCGACGCTCGCACCTGCCTTCATGGCGCACAAGCTCGCGCCGCTGCCGAGATGGGCGACAATCGTCCGGCCGCCGGCGGCGGCACCGTAGCGATCATGAAGCTTCGCGGCGATGTGGCTATAAGACAATCCATGGAAGCCATACGAAACGATGCCCTGTTCCGACATCTCGCGCGGCAAGCCATAGAGCTTCGACAGCTCCGGCCGAGCATGGTGGAACGCCGTATCGAAGCAGCCGACTTGCAAGGCTTCAGGCAGAAGGTGACTTGCCATGCCGACGATTTCGAGATTGATCGCCTGGTGGATCGGGGCCAGCGGCTCAAGCTTGTGAAGGACATCGAGCGTGCGCTCGTCAAGCCGAGTCGCGCGGGCAAATTCCCGACCGCCATGCACGATGCGATGTCCAACCTTGCCGATCTGGCGCAAAAGACAGCGGTCGGCGAGAAAGGACGCCACGGCCTCGAATGCCTTTGCGATATCGATCGGCTCGTCCCCCAGGCTCCTGTCGATTTCGGGCGACAGAGCCGTAGGCGCGATGTGCAGTCGTGGGCTGCGCCCTATCGACGAGACGCTGCCACGCAGCAAAAGGTGAAGTTCGTCGCGCTGCTGGAACAGGGCGAACTTCAGGCTTGAGGAGCCGCCGTTGAGGACGAGAATTGCATCGGTCATCGCCGACCGGTCCCGATCACTTTTGCGGCGCTTGTCCTCGCAGCCCGGCGCTTCGGCATCGGCTACTGCTCCCATTTCCAGTCGAGGATCTCCGGCATGTCCTGCCCGTACTCGCGGATATGGGCCCGGTGCTCGATCAGCTTGCCTTCCATGGCCTGTTTCAGCCGAATGTGCGCACCGGCCGGCTCCGGAATGCGGTCGAGCACGCCGAGCACGAGATGGTAGCGGTCGAGCCCATTGAGCACGGTCATGTCGAAGGGTGTCGTTGTCGTGCCTTCCTCATTGTAGCCGCGCACGTGGATGTTGTCGTGATTGGTCCGCCGGTAGGTCAGGCGATGGATGGTCCATGGATAGCCATGGTAGGCGAAGATGACGGGCTTGTCCCTGGTGAACAGCGCATCGAACTCGCGATCGGACAGGCCGTGCGGATGATGTTCCTTTGGCTGCAGGGTCATCAGGTCGACGATGTTGACCAGCCGGATCTTGAGATCGGGGATGTGGCGTTTCAGGATTTGGACGGCGGCCAGAGTCTCGAGCGTCGGCACATCGCCGGCGCAGGCCATCACCACATCCGGCTCTGCCCCGCGGTCGGTCGATGCCCACTCCCATATGCCGATGCCGGCGCTGCAGTGGACTTTCGCCTCGTCGATGGACAGCCACTGCCAGGAATTGGCTTTGCCGGCGACGATGACGTTGATGCGATTCCATGTCTGCAGCACATGATCGGTCACGCAAAGCAGGCTGTTGGCATCCGCCGGCAGGTAGACGCGCACGACGTCCGCCTTCTTGTTCAGAGCCACGTCGATGAAGCCTGGATCCTGATGGCTGAAGCCGTTGTGCTCCTGCTGCCAGACGTGGCTGGACAACAGATAGTTCAGCGACGCGATCGGTCGTCGCCAGGGCAGCTCGCGGCAGGCGTCCAGCCATTTTGCGTGCTGGTTGAACATGGAATCGACGATATGCGTGAAGGCTTCGTAGCAGGAGAAGAACCCATGGCGCCCCGTAAGCAGGTAGCCTTCCAGCCAGCCCTGACAGGTATGCTCCGATAGGATTTCCAAAACCCTGCCTTCCCGCGCCAGGTGGACATCCTGGGGTAGGATCTCTTCCATCCAGGCGCGTTCCGTCACCTCGAAGACGTCCTGCAAGCGATTCGAAGCCGTCTCGTCCGGCCCGACGATGCGGAAATTCCGGGCAGCTTGGTTCAACGCCATGACGTCTCGCAGGAAGGCGCCCATGGCTCTGGTCGATTCGGCCTTCACCTGTCCCGGGCGCTTGACCGCAATCGCGTGCTCGTTCAGGTCCGGCAGATCGAGAGATCGTCGCAGCAGGCCGCCATTGGCATGCGGATTGGCGCTCATGCGCCTGGCGCCTCCCGGCGCGGTGGCACGGATGGCGGACACGGGCGTGCCCGCTGCATCGAAGAGTTCTTCAGGCCGATAGCTCCGCAGCCATTCCTCGAGCATCTTCAGATGCGCGGGGTTTTCCGCGAGGCCGGAGAGCGGAACCTGGTGGGCGCGCCAGAACCCCTCGGTCTTCAGCCCGTCGACCTCCTTCGGACCGGTCCAGCCTTTCGGGCTTCGCAGCACGATCATCGGCCATTTCGGCCGGGGCTGCGCGGTCTTCGCGCCGCTGCGCGCCGCCTGCTGGATCGCCCGAATGCGGTCCAGCGCGTCGTCGAGCACGACCGCCATCCGCTCGTGCATCAAGGCCGGATCGTCGCCCTCGACGAACAGCGGTTCGTAGCCATAGCCGACGAACAGCGCGCGCAGTTCTTCTTCAGGGATGCGGGCCAGAATGGTGGGATTGGCGATCTTGTAGCCGTTGAGATGGAGGATCGGCAGCACCGCGCCGTCAAGCGCCGGGTTGAGGAACTTGTTGGAGTGCCAGGAGGTGGCGAGCGGCCCGGTTTCCGCCTCGCCGTCGCCGACGACGCAGGCGACGATCAGATCCGGATTGTCGAAGGCCGCGCCATAGGCATGCGAGAGCGCGTAGCCGAGCTCGCCGCCTTCATGGATCGAGCCGGGCACATCGGGCGCCGCATGGCTTGGGATGCCGCCCGGAAAAGAGAACTGCCGGAAGAGCTTCTTCATCCCGGCCTCATCCAACTGGATATCCGGATTGATCTCGCTGTAGGTGCCTTCGAGGTAGGTGTTTGCAACCATCGCAGGTCCCCCGTGACCGGGACCGCAGACATAGATGACATTTGCATCGCGCTGTCTGATTACGCGGTTGAGATGCGTATAGATGAAGCTCAGTCCCGGCGAGGTTCCCCAATGGCCGAGTAGCCTCGGCTTGACATGCTCCAGCCGAAGCGGCTCGCGAAGCAGCGGATTGTCGAGCAGATAGATTTGCCCGATCGTCAGGTAGTTGGCGGCACGCCAATAGGCATCGATGTCGCGCAGCTCCTGTGCGGACAAGCGATTGGCGCTGGGATGCTCGGTCATTTCCGACTCCTTCGCTGATTCCAAGCCGACGCCGGCTGAAGCACAACGCATCGAGGCCGCCACCGGTTCACGACGGCTCGGTGCCAAACCAGTCGTCATCGATCTATCCGGCGAAGAACGATCAGGCTTTGATCCATCGCAAATGCCAAGGCCGGCCGGCCGCAGGTCTAGAACGCACCTCGAGCTGCGGCTTCGTCGAGCAAGGCGAGACAGCGCCATCTTTGCTTCAGAGCAACGAACGCGCCGGAACGCTCGGGCAAGATGTCTGCCTTGCAATGCGGACAAGCGGCAGCATGAAACGCAAATTGAACGACGATGCGACGATGGACAGGATCATGCGCGAGACGCCGGCTGCAATCCGCGTCATCCTCCAGCACGGCATGCTATGCGTCGGCTGCCCGATCGCTTCCTTTCACACCGTTTCCGACGCGGCGCGCGAGCATGATCTCGACGAGGATCAGCTTCGCCGCGACCTGGAGGCGGCGATCGATGCCGCAGATGGGACTAGCTCTTTGCCGCGCGACCCTCGGCAATCACGAGCAGTCGATGCGGCTCGACCACGACGACCCTTTGGCGTCCGCTCTTGACCAGGCCCTGGTCTTCCCAGGCCGAAAGCAATCGGCTCACCGTGTGAAGCGTTGTGCCCGTCATTTCCGCAACGTCCTGGCGTGAAATCGGGAAGTCGATCAAAATGCCTTCCTCGGTCTTTTTCCCTGACTGCTTGATCAGCTTGAGCAGCGCATGCGCGACACGCTGTTCCACTTGCTCGGTGGACATCTCGATGACGCGTGCGTGGGCATCCTGGAGCCGGCTTCCCACCGCCTTGTATGTATTGGCGCTGAAGCTCGGGAAGCTCGTCGCGAAGATGGGCCAGAGCTGGCTTGCCCAGGCAAGCACCACGCAATCGACGGCGGCAATGGCATTTGCCGGGTAGGTCGTCCGGCCCAGCGCGCTGGCGATCCCCATCAACTCGCCGGGGCTTATATATCGCACGGTCACCTCGTGCCCGTCCGGGGTCGATTTCACCACGCGCACATGGCCGTCGAGCAGCAGGAAGAACGAATGGGCCTCCTGCTCCTGCTCGAACACCGGCTGATCCTTCGCGATACGAATGGATCTTGCCTGCCCGACGATGCGATCGAGATCCGCAGCAGCGACTCCCTCGAACACGGGCAGCCCGGCAATCAGTGATCGATCAAGGCTTGCCAACCGCCTTTCCTCCCCGACTTCAGTGGCGCAACGCTCTCAGGCCCCTGACCAGACTTTGTCATGGACGACCGCCCATCGACAAGTAAAGCCTGTTGTCGCCGGCGACGGCGATTCACATTCCTGTTTGCGCTGAGGCAAATTCCACCCCTCGGGGCCGGGATAGAAGAATCGAAACGGGCGCATTGCCTGGTTTCCTATGAGGCATGTCATGGCAATTCCACGGACGCGGCCAAGCGTCTATCCGGCAATTCTCTCCTACGGCTTTCGGCCCTTCTTTCTGCTAGGCTCGCTGCAGGCCGGCGTCGCGATACTCTTGTGGTTGCCGCTCTATTACGGCAAGCTCGAGATCCTCAGCGTATTCCTGCCCGTGGATTGGCACATTCACGAACTGCTCTTCGGCTATCTGCCGGCGGTCGTGACGGGATTCCTGTTGACTGCAATTCCCAATTGGACCGGACGGCTCCCCGTTCAGGATTTTCGCCTGTTGGTGCTCGTGCTGCTCTGGCTCGCGGGTCGGGTGGCCGTGTTCTTTTCGGCGGAAACGGGCTGGCTCCTGAGCGCGGTCGTGGACTGCTCCTTTCTTCTTGCGGTGGTAGCCGCCGCCGCGACGGAAATCGTTGCCGGGCGAAACTGGCGGAACCTCAAGGTGCTCCTGCCGGTCGCGACCCTCTTTGCGGCAAATGTCATGTTTCATGCCGAAGCGCATTACCAGGGCGTCTCCGATATGAGCCGGCGCCTCGGTCTTGGAGCCGTTGTCGTCCTCATCATGGTTATCGGTGGGCGCATCGTTCCGAGCTTCACCCGCAATTGGCTGGTTCGCGAGAAGCCCGGCCGGCTCCCGGCATCATTCGGCAGGTTCGATATCGCAACGATCGCGCTGTCCGCCGTCGGGCTCGCCGCGTGGACTTTCTTTCCCGACACCATCGCAACCGGCGTGTTGCTCATCGCCGGTGCAGTCCTCAATGCCATTCGGCTTGGCCGCTGGGCGGGTGACCGGACGCTGGCCGACCCTTTGGTTCTGATCCTGCACGTTGCATTCGCCTTTGTGCCGCTTGGCCTGCTGCTAGCCGGCCTAGCCGTCTTCGCCCCGGGGACGGTTCCCCCGGTGGCCGGCATTCATGCATTGGCGGTGGGAGCGATTGCCTGTATGACGCTTGCCGTCATGACCCGCGCCTCCCTCGGCCACACAGGCCGCGCGCTGACGGCAAACGCCGGAACATGCGCGGTTTTCGTTGCGATCGTCATCGCTGCCGTTCTGCGAATAGCTGCCGCCATGGCTCCTGCCGCAACAATTCTGCTGCATATCTCGGCGGCGTTCTGGGTGGCCGCCTTCGTCGGCTACGCTGTGCTCTTTGGGGGGATGCTCATGCGGCCTCGCCTCAACGCACGCGGCAAGTGAGCCTTGAAGATGGGCGGCGAAGCCGTCTTGTCACTCGGTTTTCGAGCTGGCCGCGCGCCGGTCATTGTTCCGCGAGCAATTTGAGCCAGCGCAAATCGCCAAACCGTCGGGCGATCTACAAGGACACCGCGGTTGATGCCGTAGCGAACCACCGACCTGATTGCCAAAGAATAAGGAACATGATGACTTCGAAGCCGGCCTTGCTTGACAGGGTTCGCCCTGCCGCCGAACAGCCCTTGCTTCGCCCTGGCGTCGACCGGGCCTCGATAGGAGTGCTGGTTCGCAAATTCTATTCGAAGGTGAGAAAGGATGAGCGTCTGGGCCCCATCTTCGCGCGCGAGATCACCGGCGATTGGGAGCCCCATCTGGAGAAGATGACGGACTTCTGGTCCTCCGTCATATTGAAAAGCGGCGATTATCATGGCCGGCCGGTGCCGGCCCACCTGAAGCTCGAGGATGTCACCGAAGCCGACTTCGAGATCTGGTTGGCCCTCTTCCGCGAGACGGCGGCAGAGCTTTTCGCGCCTGAAACCGCGGCGGTATTTGTCGAGCGGGCGGAACGAATAGCCGCCAGCCTGAAGCTTGCCATGTTCTTTCGCCTCGGTCCCGCCGCGAGATCGGGTGCCGAATAGGTTGCGCCGGCAAACCTCCGGCGAGCAACGGTTTGAGACGTTGGTGCCTGGCGCGCCGGTGTCGGGCTTGATTTTACGCAAGGACTGCGATCCGCCGAGGCCTTAGTTTCCTCAGATGATCCTCAATCTCTGCGTCGGCACGATCGTCATCAGCCTGACGGTCTTGATCCATACTTTCGGCCTCATCGCGATCACCCGTGTGATGGCACGTCTCGTGGCGCTCTTCCGTATGCACGGCCGGCGCAGCCGTGTCATCGCCATGATCAGCGTGGTGATGGGGCTTTTTGCTGTCATGACGGCGGAAGTCTGGTTATGGGCCGGGATCTACCGGCTGCTCGGGATATTGAACGACTTCGAGACGGCGCTTTACTTTTCGACCATCACCTTTTCCACGGTCGGCTATGGAGATGTTGTGCCCGCCCATGGCTGGCGAGTGCTGGCGGCTCTGGAAGGCGTCAACGGTTTTCTGTTGATCGGCTGGTCGACCGCCTATCTGATCGCGGCCGGTACCCGTGTCGGCCCCTTCAGGGTCGGCGAGCACTTTTGATCCGCCGCCCATCCATGTCGCCAAAAGCATGCCCACGGGCTCGACCCCATAGGCGCTAACTTAGGCTTGACGGTGATCGTGGTGAGTGATTCACCGTGGTTATGAGCGATTCGCTGCAAGCGTTGGATTGGGACGAGCTGGTCGGACGATTGGGCTCGGCGGAAGAGTTGGAGACCAGCGCGCGGGAGGCTGGGGCGCTGCTGCGCAAACGGCAGGTGGCTAGCGCTGCTGACCTGCTGCGGCTGTGTTTTGCCTATGTGCTGGGTCGCTTCTCGCTTCGGATGCTGGCTGGTTGGGCCGAGCAGCGGGGAGTGGCGTCGATGTCGGACGTGGCGATGCTGAAGCGTCTGAAGGCCAGTGCTGATTGGGTGGGCGGCCTGGTTTCGGAATTGCTTGCCGAGCGCTGCCCCGAAGCCTTCGCCGGCTTGTACGGAGGCCTGCGGATGATGGCGGTGGACGCCACGGTAGTTGCGCCGCCTGGTCCCAAGCGGGTCTATTGGATGGTGCACACGGTGTTCGATCTTGCAACGCTGAAGCTCTGTTCGGTGGAGGTCACGGATCGCCATGAAGCCGAGCGGCTGTCGCGCGGCGCCAGGGCCGGAGAGCTTCGGATCGCCGACCGTGCCCACGCCAAGGCCGACGATCTGGCTCGGGTAATCGAGGCAGGGGCTGATTTTCTGGTTCGTGCCCCTTCAAACTATCCACGCCTGCTGGATGGCCAAGGCCGGCTATTGGATCGCTTGGCGCTGTGCCGTGAAGCGGGCAAGAAGGGCGTGCTCGATCTTTCGGTGGGCGTCCAGGACGGCAAGTCCAGGGTCGCGATACCCGCTCGGGTGGTGATCCTGCCCATGCCGCCCGAGGCGGCTGAGAAGGCCAGACGAGCGGCGCGCCGTTTGGCGGCCAAGGCGAGATACAAACCCAGCCAGGCCGGCATCGAGATGGCCGGCTATCTGGTGCTGTTGACATCGCTGCCGCCGGATGACTGGCCGCCTGAGCGGCTCGCCTCGACCTATCGTCTGCGATGGCAGATCGAGCTGGCGTTCAAACGCATGAAGTCGCTGGTGGGTCTGGAAGATCTCCGCGCAAAGGATCCCGACCTGGCTCGCCTGTGGATCAACACCGCTCTGCTGGCCGCCCTGCTGGCCGAAGATGACCTGCCGGCCCTCGATCCCGAGGCGCCGGACTCTCTCCCCCTGGCCGCCTGAACCGATCCGCCCTGCCGATCTGGCGTCTCGTGGCCTTGGCAATCTCCAACATCTCGATGGCTGTATTACTGGGGCCTACCAGGTTGATCTCCCTCGACATGCTGCTCCACCGCTTGCGCGAACCACCCCGACGACGACGCGCCATCGCACATCGATTGCTAAGTTAGCGCCTATGGGGCTTGACCCGAGGGTGCGCGGTGGTTTTGGGAAACAAAGACGTGCTCAAACCGCCAGAGAATGCCTGCCGGTTCCGTTGCTGAGATATTTGTCGAATTTCGCCGCCACCGCCCTGACCAGCGGGCGGCTTTCCGCCGGCACGACGAAGCTTTCACCGTCGAGCCGAAGAAGCTGGCCTGCGCCGCTGATGGCCAGTCGGCTCGCTTCACAGAGCAGCGTTTGGCCGACGGCGCCGAAGCGTTCGACGAGCTCTACCGCCGAGAAACTGAATTGGCACATCAAGCGCTCGATGATCCAGCCCCGCGCCAGATCATCGAGGCTGAACTCGACGCCGCGCGCTATCGCCAGCCGTCCGGAATTCACGGCCTTCTCGTACTCGCCGGTCGCAACGATGTTCTGCGCATAGCCCTGGCGATACCGGCTGATCGAGGACGGGCCAAGGCCGATCAGCGTTTCGCACTGGTCCTCGGTATAGCCCTGGAAATTGCGACGGATCTTGCCGGCGCGCGCCGCTGCCGCCAGCGCATCCTGCGGCTTTGCGAAATGATCCAATCCCAAGGCCTCGTAGCCTGCATCGACGATCATTCGCGCGGCGAGCTGCGATTGCGACAAGCGCGCGGACGAGTCGGGCAGCCAGGCTTCATCGATCATCGTCTGATGCTTCTTGAACCACGGCACATGCGCGTAGCCGAACAGGGCCAGCCTGTCCGGCGCCAGCGTCAGCGCCTGGGCGACGGTCGCCGCGACGCTCTCCAAGGTTTGATGCGGCAACCCGTAGAGCAGGTCGAGGTTGACGGAGCGAACGCCCCGCGCGCGCACCGCGTCGATTATGCTTTTGGTCAGCGCAAAACTCTGCTCGCGATTGATCGCCTTCTGCACTTTGGGATCGAAGTCCTGGACGCCGAGGCTCGCTCTCGTCATGCCGATCGCGGCGAAGGCATCGAGCCGCCCCTCGTCCATGTCGCTCGGGTCGATCTCGACGCTGAGGCTGGCATCATCAAGGAAGTCGAACCGGTCCCGCAACGCTTTTCCGAGCATGAGGATGTCGTCGGGCTTCAGCATCGTCGGGGAGCCGCCGCCGAAATGAACGGCGCGCACCCTGCCCCGGCCGCTCACAAGACCACCGACCGTTTCGATTTCCTTGTGCAGCGCGCGCAGAAAACTGGCAACGGGCGCATAGTGGCGCGTCTGCTTGGTGTGGCAGGCGCAGAACCAGCACAGCCTGTCGCAATAGGGGATATGCAGATACAGCGATATCTCGTCATTGCCTTCAAGCGCTCCCATCCAGCCGCGAACCGCCGCCGCGTCGATGCCCGGATGAAAGTGCGGGGCCGTCGGATAGCTCGTGTAGCGCGGTACGTTGTCGCCAAGGCCCACGGCAGTGGGCGGCGGACGCGTTTCATGGATGGTGGCGGCTGCGGAGCTCATGCCGGGCAAACTGCCTGAGCGAGACCGGCAAGGCCTTGATTTGGATCAAGGAGGCTGGGGGCGCAACCTGCGCAAATTGCCGTCCTTATTTGACCACGGGCGTCGCAATGGCCGCCAGACAGCATGCTCGACAAGCCGACATTCCCGCGACTTGCAGATCCTGCGAAGCGCGGCGGGCCGGATTGTGCGGTGCGCTCAGGGTTCGCCAACTCGCCGAACTGGCCAAAGCCTCGTCAAGGCATGAGGTCTTGGCGGGGACGGAACTCGCAGACGATGGAACCTACTCGAACGTCTTGTCCGGCATCGTCAAGCTCACGCGAAACCTGTCGGACGGTCGTCAGCAGATCGTCGGATTCCATTTCGCGCCCGATTTTCTGGGCCGGCCTTTCGGGGCGAAAAGGCCGATCCGGGCGGAAGCCTTGACGAACGTGGCGCTGTGTTCTTTTCCAAGGACGATCATCGAGCGAATGCTGGATGACTCGCCGAAGCTTGGGCAGAATTTGCTCAACCACGCGCTGAACAAGCTTGACGAGGCGCGCGACTGGATGGCGGCGCTGGGGCGCAAGACCGCGTCCGAAAAAGTTGCGAGCTTCCTCCTCATGATCGCCAGAAACATCGATCCTGCCTGCCATCCGGCAAGTTCGATAAGCTTCGACCTGCCGCTGACTCGCGCGGACATCGCCGATTTTCTCGGACTGACCATCGAGACGGTAAGCCGCGAATTGTCCAGGCTAAAGTTTGATGGCGTGATCCGGATCGTAAACAAGCGCCATATCAGCCTGGCAAGCATGGTTCAGCTCGAGGAACGCTGCGGCGACTGAACATCGCGCCCTCTGCCAAACAATCGTTGAGCTTCGGCCCCACCGGACCCGAACCCGGTGTTCGGTCCTGCAGATCGCTTTGCCGGCACTCCGTGCCCAGCCGCCTCGTTGCCGGCATTCCACTCTAGCGGTCGATACGGACGCTCCCGAACGAAAAGCAGCCCGCGTTTGACCTGGATCAAGGCCGAGGGATGGAAAATCCCGAAATGGTGCCGCGAGCGGTAGTTTCCGCTGGAATTTTCGAGACGAGATCGGGGACTTGCGATGAGATTTGGCACAGAGATCGTCCTTCTAGGCCTGTTTGCTTTTGCCGCCCTTGTGGCCGCCGGCTTTGGCGCGGATGAACCTTTTCGCCAGCACATGTGGGTTTTGTTCTTCGCCGTGGCTGGTTTCACCGTGATCCTGCTGCGCAACACGGATTTCAAACCTGCAGCTCCGGTCGACCCCTCCGCCTATATGGATGGGCCGATCCGTTACGGGGCAATCGCAACCACGTTCTGGGGCATCGTCGGCATGCTGGTCGGCGTGGTCATCGCGTTGCAGCTTGCCTATCCCGACCTCAACATCGCGCCGTGGTTCAATTTTGGCCGCCTGCGGCCGTTGCACACTTCCGGCGTCGTCTTCGCTTTCGGCGGTAATGCCCTGCTCTGCACGTCGCTGTATGTGGTCCAGCGCACGTCACGCGCGCGCCTCTTTGGCGGCAATCTCGCGTGGTTCGTCTTCTGGGGCTACCAGCTCTTCATCGTCATGGCCGCGACCGGCTATCTGCTGGGCATCACGGAGAGCCGCGAATATGCCGAGCCCGAATGGTATGTCGATCTCTGGCTGACGGTCGTCTGGGTTGCGTATCTGATCCTCTTCCTCGGCACCATCCTGAAGCGCAAGGAACCGCATATCTACGTCGCCAACTGGTTCTACCTCTCCTTCATCGTGACCATTGCGATGCTGCATGTGGTCAACAACCTCTCGATGCCGGTCTCATTCCTCGGCTCGAAGAGCTACTCGGCGTTCTCGGGCGTTCAGGATGCGCTGACCCAATGGTGGTATGGACACAATGCCGTGGGTTTCTTCCTCACGGCCGGCTTCCTCGGCATGATGTACTACTTCGTGCCGAAGCAGGCGAACCGGCCGGTCTATTCCTACCGCTTGTCGATCATCCACTTCTGGGCGCTGATCTTCCTCTACATCTGGGCCGGACCGCACCATCTCCACTACACCGCCCTGCCCGACTGGGCGCAGACGCTCGGCATGGTGTTTTCGGTCATGCTGTGGATGCCTTCATGGGGCGGCATGATCAACGGCCTGATGACGCTGTCGGGCGCCTGGGACAAGATCCGCACCGATCCCATCATCCGCATGATGGTTGCGGCCGTCGCCTTCTACGGCATGTCGACCTTCGAAGGCCCGATGATGTCGATCAAGACCGTCAACTCGCTCTCACACTACACCGACTGGACCATCGGCCATGTCCACTCGGGAGCGCTCGGCTGGGTCGGCATGATCACCTTCGGCGCGCTCTACTACATGGTGCCGAAACTGTGGAATCGGGAGCGGCTCTATTCCATGCGCCTCGTCACCTGGCACTTCTGGCTGGCGACCCTTGGCATCGTGGTCTACGCGGCCGTCATGTGGGTTTCCGGCATCATGCAGGGCCTTATGTGGCGCGAGTACGACGAGCAGGGCTTCCTGGTCTACTCCTTCGCCGAAACCGTCGCCGCGATGCACCCTTACTACCTCATGCGCGCTGCAGGCGGCGCCATGTATCTCACCGGCATGCTGATCATGGCCTGGAACATCACCATGACAATTCTTGGCCGCCAGCGCGAAGAACAGGCCTTGCCGGCTTCCACGCCCGCCCTCCAGCCCGCCCAATAAGGAGCCAGACATGGGTCTGATAGATAAACACGCTCTGATCGAGAAGAACGCCACGCTGCTTCTCGTCGGATCCTTGCTGGTCGTCACGGTCGGTGGCATCGTCGAGATCGCGCCGCTTTTCTATCTCGACAACACGATCGAGAAGGTCGAGGGCATGCGCCCCTACTCGCCGCTCGAGCTGGCCGGGCGCAACATCTATGTTCGCGAGGGCTGCTACCTCTGCCATAGCCAGATGATCAGGCCTTTCCGCGACGAGGTGGAACGCTACGGCCACTACAGCCTGGCGGCCGAGTCGATGTACGACCACCCGTTCCAGTGGGGGTCCAAGCGGACCGGACCGGATCTCGCCCGCGTCGGCGACCGCTACTCCAACAGCTGGCACGTCCAGCATCTGACCGACCCGCGCTCCGTCGTGCCGGAATCCATCATGCCGAGCTACGCGTTCCTGAAGGATAAGCCGATCGAGGTGAAGGACTTCTCCACGCACCTCGTCGCCAACCGGCGCGTCGGTGTCCCCTACACCGACGACATGATCGCGCAGGCGAATGCCGACCTGATGGCGCAGGCCGATCCCAACGCCGACACGTCGGGACTGGAAAGCCGCTATCCGAAAGCCAAGGTCGGCGACTTCGACGGCAACCCCCAGCAGGTCACCGAGATGGATGCCCTGGTCGCATATCTGCAGATGCTCGGCACTCTTGTCGACTTCAAGAACTACGACGAAGCCGCTGGCTACCGCTGAGGAGAGCAAACCGATGGACTACAATCTGATGCGGGAGTTTGCAGACAGCTGGGGGCTGCTTGCCATGGCCCTGTTCTTTGTCGGCTGCATTGCCTTCGCGCTCCGTCCGGGTGGCAAGGCCCATGCCGACCACGCCGCGAAAATTCCTCTCCAGGACGATTGATCATGAGCAACGAGCATATCGACGAAATCTCGGGCATCACGACGACCGGCCACGAATGGGACGGGATCAAGGAGCTCAACAATCCCCTGCCCCGCTGGTGGGTCATTACTTTCTATGTCACCATCTTCTGGGCGATCGCCTACACGATCGCCTACCCGGCTTGGCCCATGCTGAGCTCGGCCACCAGAGGAGCGCTGGGCTTCTCCAGCCGCAATGACGTCAAGAACGAGATGGCAGCGGCCGAAGCCGCCAAGGCCAAATATGTCGCGGCAATTCAGTCCAAGAGCGTCTCCGAAATCGCCGGCGACGACGCGCTGCGCGAGTTCGCCGTCGCGGCCGGCGGCGCCGCGTTCAAGGTCAATTGCGTTCAATGCCACGGATCCGGCGCGCAAGGCTCGAAGGGATTTCCGAACCTCAACGATGACGATTGGCTCTGGGGAGGCAAGACGGAGCAGATCCAGCAGACGATCACGCACGGCATCCGGTTCGCTACCGACGCCGATACCCGCCAGTCGGAAATGCCTGCTTTTGCCGATGTGCTCAAGCCCGAACAGATCGATCAGGTCAGCGCTTTCGTTGCCAGTCTTTCGGGCCCTGTCAAGGACAAGACCCTGATCGAGCCCGGCGCCAAGGTCTTCGCGGACAATTGCGCCGTCTGCCATGGCCAGGACGCGAAGGGCAACAGGGATGTTGGAGCCCCCAATCTGACCGACGCGATCTGGCTCTACGGGTCCGATGAAGCCGCCATTGCTTCACAGGTGCGAGCCCCGAAGAGCGGAGTGATGCCCGCTTGGGTCGGGCGCCTGGGGGAGACGACGGTCAAGGAACTGGCTGTCTATGTCCATTCGCTTGGCGGCGGAGAATAGGAGCGGGGCCTGTTCTCGGCCCTCGGCCGTTCAAGCGACGAGGCCCGGCCACGCCGGGCCTCGACTTTTGACGACTCAATTTGACCTGCATCAACGCGGCGCGGCGTGAGCGGTTGCAAGACTGCCGGATAGAGGCGGCATTCTTCCGCCGCGATTGGAGATCGTCGTGCTGGATCAGACGCAGGTAGAACGGCTCGAGGCCGAAGCGGTCAACTCCGCCAAGACGCGACAGCCGCTCTACGCGGCGCGCAAGAAGATCTTCCCCAAGCGCGCCTCCGGTCGTTTTCGTCAGTTCAAATGGCTGGTGATGGCGATCACGCTCGGCATCTACTACCTGACGCCCTGGCTGCGCTGGGACCGCGGCCCCTTCGCTCCCAACCAGGCCGTTCTCATCGATCTGGCGAACCGCCGTTTCTACTTCTTCTTCATCGAGATCTGGCCGCAGGAATTCTACTACGTCGCCGGACTTCTCATGATGGCGGGCGTCGGCCTTTTCCTGATCACGTCGACGGTCGGGCGAGCCTGGTGCGGCTATACCTGCCCGCAGACCGTCTGGGTCGATCTGTTCCTTGTCGTGGAGCGCGCGATCGAAGGCGATCGCAATGCCCGCATGAAGCTCGACGCGGCCCCGTGGACCGCCCGCAAACTCATCCTGCGCGTATCCAAGCACGCCATCTGGCTCATTATCGCGGTCGCCACCGGCGGCGCCTGGATCTTTTATTTCGCCGACGCGCCGAAATTGCTCGGCGAAGTCGTCAGCGGCACTGCCGCGCCGGTCGCCTATGCCACTATCGGCGTGCTGACCGGCACCACCTATGTGTTCGGCGGGCTGATGCGTGAGCAGGTCTGTACCTATATGTGCCCGTGGCCGCGCATCCAGGCCGCCATGCTCGACGAAAACTCGTTGACGGTGACGTATAACGACTGGCGCGGCGAGCCGCGTTCGCGGCATGCCAAGAAGGTCTCGGCCGCCGGGCAAGCGGTCGGCGACTGCGTCGACTGCAACGCCTGTGTCGCCGTCTGTCCCATGGGGATCGATATCCGCGACGGCCAGCAGTTGGAATGCATCACCTGCGCGCTGTGCATCGACGCCTGCGACGGAGTCATGGACAAGCTCGGCCGAGAACGCGGGCTGATTTCCTATGCAACGCTGGCCGACTACAATGCCAATATGGCGCTGGCGACCTCGGGGGGCGCCAGCCCGGTCAATCCGACGCTCGTAAGAACGGCGAGCGGCAGCTTCGTCGATGGCTTGGCACATTTCCATCTGGGCAAGATCTTCCGGTTGCGCACCTACATCTATCTTGGTGTGTGGTCGGCGATCGGGTTGGCGCTCGTCTATTCGCTGCTGACGCGCGAGCGGCTGGAGCTGAATGTCCTGCACGACAGAAATCCGCAGTTCGTGACGCTTTCGGACGGCTCGATCCGGAACGGCTACACCGTCAAGCTGCTCAACATGATACCCGAGCCGAGAACGATCGAGGTGACGCTGGAGGGTCTCGCCGGCGGTGAGATGAGCGTCGTCGGCATCGACCAGCCCCCAAGCCGCTCATTTTCCATCTCGGTCGAACCTGACCGGCTGAAGACGCTGAAGATCTTCGTTCGGCAACCCGCGAACGAGATCAAGAAGCCGGTGCAACGCTTCGAATTTCGCATCGACGACCAGGCGAGTTCCGAATCCGCCGAATACACCGCCAGTTTCAACGCGCCGGAGGCCGGCAAATGAGCACCGATACGCGGAAACCGCGCGAGTTCACCGGCAGGCATATGCTGATCTCCATCCTTGCCTTCTTCGGGGTGGTGATCGGGGTCAACGTCACGATGGCCACGCTCGCCCAAAAGAGCTGGACCGGCCTCGTCGTCGAGAACACCTATGTTGCCAGCCAGCAGTTCAACGAAGAAGCGAAGAAAGGAAGGGCGCAGGCGGCGCTCGGCTGGACGGGCAAGCTGACCATCGCTTCCGGCGAGGTCCGCTACGGCCTTTTCGACAGCCAGGGCAAACCGGTGCCGTTGCACGGCGTCAGGATGCTGTTCCGCCACCCGGCCTACGAGGCCGAGGACGAAACCCTGACACTTGCCGCGGCCTCCGGCGGCTCTCCTGCCAACACGCGGGAATTTGCCGCCCGGCACGCGCCGAAGGATGGCGTCTGGATCGTGGAGATCGATGCGGACGCGGGACTGACGTCACCGTTTCGCGATGTCCGCCGCATCATGATCGTGAAAGGAGCCCTGCAATGAGCTGCTGCGCGCCAGGCGCCGAAATGGCGTTGGAGGTCGCCAACGCAGCATCCGCTTCGCCGTCGAGCGATGAGATCAAGCTGGCCAGCCGCTCTCTTGGCGGCGACATTCACCAGACCGAGCTGTCCGTGCCGACGGTTCATTGCGGGGCGTGCATTCAAGCGATCGAGGCCGCGCTCGGCAAGGTCGAGAACGTTGAGTCTGCTCGCGTCAACCTGTCGACGAAGCGTGTGTCGATCCGCTGGCACGGAGACGATGTCCCGCCATTCTTTGCCGTGCTCGGTCGGCTGGGCTACCAGGCGCACCTGTTCGACCCGGAAATTCACGAGAAGGACAAGACGCTTTCGGAGTTGATCCGCGCCGTCGCCGTGGCCGGCTTCGCGGCCGGCAACATCATGCTGCTGTCGGTTTCGGTCTGGTCCGGCGCCGAGGGCGCCACGCGGGATCTTTTCCATTGGCTGTCCGCGCTGATCGCCATTCCGGCTCTCGCCTTCGCCGGCGGCATCTACTTCCGCTCCGCGGCGAACGCGTTGCGCCATGGCCGGATGAACATGGACGTGCCGATCGCAGTGGGCGTCTCCCTGGCTTACGCGATGAGCCTCTATGAGACCATCAATCACGGCGAACATGCCTATTTCGACGCCTCGGTGTCGCTGCTTTTCTTCCTGCTCATCGGCCGCACGCTGGACCATGTGATGCGCGAACGCGCGCGAACGGCCGTCAACGGCCTTTCCAGGCTTGCGGCGCGGGGCTCGGTGGTCCTGCGGGACGACGGCACGCGCGAATACGTGCCCGTCGCCGAGCTCACGCCGGGAATGCGCCTGCTCATCGCGGCCGGAGAACGGATACCGGTCGACGGCGACATAACCAGCGGCAATTCCGACCTCGATTGCTCGATCGTCTCCGGTGAGAGCGAGCCCAAGGCCGTGAGTGCTGGAACGCACGTCCAGGCCGGCACACTCAATCTCACTGGTCCGCTGACGATGCGGGCAACCGCCGCCGCGAAGGACTCCTTCCTGGCGGAAATGGTTCGCCTGATGGAAGCCGCCGAAGGCGGCCGCTCGCACTACCGGCGCATCGCCGACCGGGTATCGGCGCTCTACGCGCCCGTGGTCCATCTGGCGGCCTTTGTGACATTCCTCGGCTGGATGGTCGCGTCCGGCGATTGGCACCGGGCTCTCACCATCGCCATCGCCGTGCTCATCATCACGTGCCCCTGCGCGCTCGGCCTCGCTGTGCCGATCGTCCAGGTGGTAGCGGCCCGGCGCCTCTTCGAGGCCGGCGTCATGGTCAAGGACGGCTCGGCCATGGAGCGCCTCGCGGCGATCGACACGGCTGTGTTCGACAAGACCGGAACGCTGACTTTGGGGCAGCCGAGGCTCGTCAACGCATCCGAGATCGATCCGACCATGCTTGCGATGGCCGCTGACATGGCAGCCCATTCGCGGCACCCGTTTTCAAGGGCCATTACGGCCTATGCAGGCTTTGCCGGTGAGCCCAAGCTCGACTCGGTGCGAGAAGAGCCCGGCTTCGGCATCGAGGCGACCGCTGGGGATGACATCTGGCGTCTGGGCCGACGCGGATGGGCCGGGTGGAAGGCTCGCACCGGCGGAGAAGGCAGGATCGGCGGCTATGGCGGCACGGTGCTTTCGAAGAATGGGAGCATCGTCGCATGCTTCGCCTTCGAGGATGCGCCTCGATCGGACGCCAGGGCGGCTATCCGGCAAATGAAGGAAGCCGGCGTGTCGGTCGATATGTTGTCCGGCGATACCGAGAAGGCCTGCGGTGATGTCGCCGACGCATTGGAGATCGAGAATTTCGTGCCGGCGCTGCTGCCTTCGGGAAAGGTCGAGTGGATCGAATCGCTGACGCGTGCGGGACACAAGGTACTGATGGTGGGCGACGGTCTCAACGACACGCCGGCGTTGCGGGCGGCGCATGTCTCGATCGCTCCGGCGAGCGCGGCCGACATTGGCCGCAAGGCCGCCGATTTCGTCTTCCTGCGCGAAAGCCTCCTCGCGGTTCCTCTTGCGATGGAAATCTCGCGCAAGGCCGGCCGGCTCATTCGCCAGAACATCGCCATCGCGATCGTCTACAACGCTTTTGCCGTTCCGATCGCCATCCTCGGACATGTGACGCCGCTCATCGCCGCGATCGCCATGTCCGCTTCCTCGTTGATCGTGATCGCAAATGCGATGCGGCTTCAGGCTACCGTGAAAGCTATACCCGAAGCGACTCCGACTAGGCGCCGCTCCGATGTCGTGGGTGTGGCCCATCCATGACCACGCTCGTCTATCTCATTCCCGTGGCCCTGTTCCTGGGAGCGCTCGGTCTGTCGGGCTTCCTTTGGGCGTTGCGCAGCGGCCAATACGAGGATCTCGACGGGGCCGCGGAGCGGATACTGATCGAGCCCGACGACCGGCCCGGCGACGTCCTGCAGTCAAAATAATGCGGTTTCAGCGCAATGGCGCGAAAGGGAGGCCGGGATGCAAGCTCAAGCCATCATGACGACGCCGGTCGTCACGATCGATGGGGCGGCGCCGATCGCGGACGCCGTCGACCTGATGCTGTCGAGGAAAATCCGTTGCCTGCCGGTCACGCGCGATGGCGCGATGGTCGGCATCATAACCGAGGGTGACTTCCTGCGCCGTCAAGAGCTCGGCACGCAGCGCGTTCGTCCTCGCTGGCTGGAGTTTATCGTCGGCCCCGGAAAGATGGCCAGAGAGTATGTTCTCGCCAACGGACGTCGAGTCGACGAGGTGATGACGAGCGACGTCGTCTCGGCGCCGCCGGGTGCCTCGCTTGCCGAGATCGTCGAATTGATGACCCGCCACGACATCAAGAACGTGCCCATCGTCGACGCGGGCACGATCGCAGGCATCGTCACCCGGACGGACCTGCTGCGCGCACTGCTTCGCATCCTGCCTCAATCGGGTGCGACGACCGGCGATGACGAGCTCATCCGCAAGGACATCCTGGCCGAGCTTCAGGGCCAGGCATGGGGCGATGGCACTTTGATCGGCGTAAAGGTCGACAAAGGCGTCGTCGAACTTAGCGGTGCCATTTTCGACGAGCGTCAGCGCAAGGCCGCGGTCGTTGCGGCGGAAAACGTCAAAGGCGTCAAAGAGGTCAAGGACAATCTCTTCTACGCCGGCCCGTTGTCGGTCGTGCTTGTCTCTTAGTCAGCGGGGAAAGGAGATATGTCGGCTAAACGGCTTCTGGCGGCCAATCCCGACTTCGGCTCATTAAGCCTTACAACGCAGCCGCGGCTAACAACGGTCGAAGCAGCAGCAGGGCAAATCCAAGAAGCGCAGCGCCCGCGATCTTGTCCGTCATCCTCCAACCCCCGCGAAGCCGCTTGCCGAGCAAAAGCCAGAGCGATCCCGTGGTGGCTGTCATCCCAAGCAGCACAATCCAGAAGGCGCCGAGAACTTGCGGCTTGGCATCGATCGGCACCATCGCCAGGCAATAGATAAAAGCTTTCGGATTGAGGACGGTAGTCGCCAGCACGGAAAGGCTTCCATCGCTTTCGGCTACGTCGATCGGGTTGCGGGCCATCAGGCGCAGGCCCAGGACCACGAGCCACCCGGCTGCGATCACTTTGAGTATCTGGATCGCGTCAGGCGGCATCAAGGGGCGTAATGAAAGCCAGAGCGTCGCCGCGATCCCGTATCCGCATGCTTGCGCGGCCAAAAGCGTAACAGCCTTCTCGCGCTTTACCGTCCCCGCCATCAAGAGGGCGTTGGTGGGCCCTGGCGCGACGAAGAGCAGAAATGCTTCCAGAAAAAAGAGACTGTTCAATCTGCACGGTCCCGTGGATGCGGATCCATCGACTAAAAAGGTTCCGTTTGCATTGACTCTCGTCAATTGCTGGGCGGTCGAACTTGTTGCGCGAACAACCGGAACTTCACGATTGCCTCGAAGCCGTCTTGCCTGCCTGAGGCCGGTGAATTCAGCACCAGAGCCCCACCTGCTTGTTGGACAATCCTGGCTACTATCGCCAGTCCCAGCCCAGATCCGTCGGCATGCGTCGATCCGCGGTGAAAGCGTCTTATCAGCCCGCCGAGTTCCTTGCGGGGCACCACCGTACCCTCGTTGACCACGCGCAGCGCCGCCTCGGCTTGAAACGCAACGGTTACGGGCCCTCCAACGGATCCATGGCGAAGCGCGTTTTCGATGAGGTTGCGTATCACGATTGCCAGCGCGTCGGGATCGATCGCAACCATCGGACCGGACGCAGGGCCTGAAAGCGCGATCCGCTCGCCGCCTTCTCCCAGATGCCGGAAGTCTCCGACCACGAGGGCCGCGATGCCCATGAGGTCGGACGACGTATCGGACTCCGCCAAACCTGAGTCGGCCCGCGCGAGTTGCATCAGTTTTTCCGAAAGATTCGCCAGGTCGCGCAGCGCTGTCTTGATCTGTCGCGCGCGCCTGCGCGTGGGCTCGCTCGACGCCTCGATCAGAAGGCGTTCGGCTTGCGCCAGTGCCCCGGCGATTGGCGTTCTCAGTTCATGTGCCGCGTTGGCCGTGAACTCTTTCTCCGCTTCGAGAGCCATGCGCAACCGCCGCATGAGCCTGTTGACCGATCCGGCGATCGAGGCGAGTTCGACGGGCAGCGTATGGGTCCGGATCGGCTCGAGATTATCGCCGTGCCGCTCGCTGATATCGCCACGCAACTGCCCCACAGGACGCAGGAAACGAACAAGCATTGCCCAGGCGAAGAGCGCGCTCACCGGCGTCAATGCCACGATTGGCACCAGGAAGCCGAGAGCGGCCTCGAATATCTCCTCGTTGTGCTGTGCGGTCGATTCGGCAACCTGCACGAAGATGGTCTTGCTGATGGCCGGCTCGGTATAGATGCGCCAGCCCTTGTTTTCGGAAAAGCCTTGCTGAAGCGAATCGGTGAGCGCTGCATCCGGCGCATTGTAGGAGCGGAGGAGCACCCGGCCGCCCTTGTCGCGAACCTGGAAGATCAGCCTGTCGTCTGCCTCTCCTGAAACCCCCTCCGCCAGCTGCCGAGACGCCCCTGTCGTGTCCTTGGAGAAGAGGTCGTCGATCACGATAGGAACGAGGCGGCGAGCGGCCTCCCGCAAGGCGCCGTCCATCGCCTCGTTGATTTCGCGGTGCAGCGTGACGGAGCCGGCGGCCGCCGCGATCAGTCCGAATGCGCTTGTCAAGACAAACATCGAGATGACAAGCCTGCGGGTCAGACTGCCGCGGCGCGTCATTGGATCGCCACCCGGTATCCGAGGCCGCGCATGGTCACGATGGCATCGCGACCGATCTTGCGCCGCAGGCGGCT
The DNA here is from genome assembly GCF_029674625.1 of Mesorhizobium sp. WSM4906. Classification (NCBI taxonomy): domain Bacteria; kingdom Pseudomonadati; phylum Pseudomonadota; class Alphaproteobacteria; order Hyphomicrobiales; family Phyllobacteriaceae; genus Mesorhizobium; species Mesorhizobium sp. WSM4906. Next base: position 2,308,177 of record NZ_CP121355.1, on the reverse strand, counting down.
GATATAGACCTCCACGGTGTTGCTCTCGATCTCGGCGCCGAAGGCATAGAGCGCGTCTTCAACCTGTCGTTTGCTGATGACCATTCCGGGCCGGTGGAGGAAAAGTTCCAGGACAGCCCATTCGCGACCCGTCAATGTGGCCTGGACGCCGCTGACGAGGACCAGCCTCTTGGCCAGGTCTACCTCTGCGCCACCCGTCAAACGAACGATCGGATTGGGATTTCCGGCGTAGCGGCGCGAGACGGCCGAGAGTCGCGCCGAGAGTTCGCCAAGATCGAACGGTTTCACCAGATAATCGTCGGCTCCACTGTTGAGCCCTTCGATCCGGTCCGCGAGTTGATCGCGCGCGGTAAGGATAATAACCGGCGTGACATTTCCCGCCCGGCGCAGCCGTTTCAGGAAATCAAGGCCCTTGCCGTCGGGCAACTGCAAATCGAGGAGGACAAGGTCGTAGGCTGCAACATCGAGGTGACTGGCCGCGTCGCCGATCGAGCGCGACCAGTCGACCGCGTGGCCGTCGGCTGCGACGTGATCGCGGATGGCTTCGCCCAGGACCGCGTCGTCTTCTACGAACAAAACCCTCAACCGACCCCCTGATCAGAACATCTTCCGGCGGCAAGGCTGCCACTGTCAAAGTCGCTGGGCAATTGCCCGTTTGGACGCATGATGCGTTCAGCTTGCTGTCAGGTTCTTCGTCGACCTTCCAGCCATCGGAATTAGCCGATGGAGAAAAAATGATGAAGTCAGTTGTGATTGCCGCCTTGTTCGTTTGTACCGCCGGAACGGGAGCGGCGCTCGCCGGCAACAAGTGCGACGTGCCGGCAAGCGAATGGCAGCCGCGCGAAGCCCTGCAGGCAAAGCTGGAATCCCAGGGCTGGAAAGTCCGCAACATCAAATCCGAGTCCGGCTGCTACGAGGCCTACGCCATCGACGCCAAGGGCAAGCGTGTCGAAACCATGTTCGATCCGAAGAGCCTTGCACCCGTCGGCGGCGATACCGACGGCGACGAGGGCTGAGTCATGAACGCCACCGTCCGCACACGGCAGACCTCGATAAACGTCTGGTCGTATTATGTCCGCCTTTTCCACTGGGCTCTCGTGCTTAGCGTGACGGTGGCGTGGCTCACTTCCGGCGAGATCATGATGGTCCACAAATACGCGGGCTATCTCGCGATCGCCTTGGTTGCTTCCCGATTGGCGGCAGGCCTGTTTGGATCCGGCTATACGCGTTTTGCCCAGTTCGTTCGGTCGCCTCGACAGACCCTCAACTATCTCAAGGACATCGCTCACAAGCGGGAGCGGCGATATATCGGCCACAACCCCGCAGGCGCGGCAATGGTGCTGGCCCTTCTTGCCTGCATCTGCGGCATCGCTTTGACGGGTTGGATGCAAACCACGGATGCCTATTGGGGTGTGGCGTGGGTGCAGCTTGTTCACGAGCTCCTGGGCAACGCCATCCTTGTCCTTATCGCCATTCACATAGCCGGCGTCGCTCTTGCCAGCATCCGCCATGGAGAGAACCTTGTGAGGTCGATGATCAATGGCAGAAAGCGGTCGCCGGATGTAGGTGATATCGCATAGCTGGCTTCCCTGCCGTCGACCCGGATCTTGCGGTCGGCCCGAGGTTTTCCGGCCGCCGCGGCAATGCGGGGGTTCAGCCGGCAACACGGGCCGACTCGCGTTTTGGACGGCGGCGCCGGTGTTGCGGGCTCCTTGCCTTTCGTCTGCGCGGGCCGCCGTTTCCCCGATCGAAGAGCCAATGCTTGGTCAACTCGGAGACCAGCACATAGCAACCCGTTATCGCAATCAGTCCCATGAGCACGGGCCACGGCAATGGCACGAATGCGAACCAGCCCGCGACGGGCGTGTACGGGATCGCGACCGCGAGACCGCCCACCGCCAGCGCAAGCGACGCAAGCAGCCGGCTTGGACGGCTCGCCCAGAAGGATTTTCGGGTGCGTATGATGAGCAGAATCAAGAGTTCCGTGAGCAGAGATTCGACGAACCAGCCGGTCTGAAATGCCGATGCCTCCGCGCGAGCCCCATACAGCAGGAAGGCAAACGTCAAAAAGTCAAATAGCGAGCTGACGAGCCCGAAGGTGACCATGAACTGTCGGACGAAATGAATATCCCAATGACGAGGCTGCTGGAGTTGGTCCGGATCGACGTTGTCGCTCGCTATCGCAACCGCGGGAATGTCCGATAGAAAATTGTTGAGCAGGATCTGCTTGGCCAGTAGCGGCAGAAACGGCAGGTAGAGCGAAGCGGCGGCCATGCTGATCATGTTGCCGAAATTGGCGCTGGTCGTGATGGAGATGTATTTCATCGTGTTGGCGAACGTCTTTCGGCCATCGTCGACGCCCTGCACCAGAACGCCGAGGTCACGCTTCAGCAAGATGATGTCGGCGGCCTCTCGGGCCACATCGACGGCGGTGTCGACCGAAATGCCTATGTCGGCTTCATGAAGCGCCGGCGCGTCGTTGATGCCATCGCCGAGGTAGCCGACGACGTGACCGCTGCGGCGCAGCGCCTCGACGATGCGCTCTTTCTGGTTCGGATCGATCTCGACGAAAAGATCGGTGCTGCGAACGCTGGCCAGAAGCCCGTTCTTCGTCATTTTCGACAGATCTTCGCCCGTCATGATCCTGTCGGACCGGAGACCCACGGCCTCGGCCAGATGCGCGGCGACATAGCGATTGTCGCCGGAAATGACCTTCACGCCGATGCCGCGATCGGCCAGTGCCGAAAGCGTTTCCCGCACCCCTTCCTTCGGCGGATCGAGAAACAGCAGGAATCCCGCGAAGGCCATCGCGGTTTCGTCGTCCCGGCTGAAGCCTGCCTTGTTCTGAAAGCGCCGGATCGCCAGGCCGAGAACGCGATACCCCTGCGCGCTCCAACGCCTGAATTTCTCGTCGATCGCCAGGCGCTCCGCCGAGTCCAGGGATTGCAACCCATGCGGACCCTGCACGAAGGCACATACGTCGAGAACGTTCTGGACGGCCCCCTTGGTCACCAGGATCTGTTCGCGCGCCCCCTCCCGCAGGGCGACCGACAGCCGCTTCCGAACAAAATCGTATGGGATTTCGTCGATCTTGGCGAAACCGGACAGATCCTCCTGTCCAGGCGGAGCACTCGCTATTGCTTCGTCCAGGGGATTCTTCAGCCCGGTCTGCAAAGTCGCGTTCAGCCGTGCCCAAAGCAGAACCTCTCTCGAAGCATTGCCCTCGACGTCGAACGATCCGTCGAGGTGGATGACGCCTTCCGTCAGTGTTCCTGTCTTGTCCGTGCACAGCAGGTCCATGCTGCCGAGATTCTCGATGGCATCGAGGCGACGTACGATGACGCCGCTGGCGGCCATCGTGCGCGCGCCCCTGGCCAGGGTGACACTGATGATTGCGGGAAGCAGTTCGGGCGTCAGGCCAACCGCCAGGGCAAGCGAAAACAGCAGCGACTCGATCAAGGGCCTGTCGAGCATCACGTTGGCGAAGAATACCAGGATGACGATCGCAAGCATGATCTCGGTCATCAGATATCCGAACATCCTGATGCCGCGAGCAAACTCGGTCTCGGGAATCCGTCGCTCCAACGCTTCGGCTATCGATGCGAATTCGGTCCGAGTTCCTGTGGCCACGGCAAGCACTTTTGCCGTTCCGCTGCGAACCGACGTGCCGGTGAAAACCGCATTGGTCCGCTGCGCGATGCCGGCTTCAGGCGCGGACCGGCCGGCGGACTTCACAACGGGGAAGGTCTCGCCGGTCAGAACGGATTCGCTGACGTTGAAATCCCGCGACTCCAGGATCACGCCGTCGACCGGGATGAGATTGCCGGCCGACAGGCAAACGACGTCGCCAGGAACGATGTCCTCGACACCGACCGTGCGTTCGAAACCGTCCCTCACAACGGTCGCCCTGCGAGCGACACGCTGCCGCAGCGCCTCCATCGCGCGGGAAGCGCCATACTCCTGTGTGAAGCTGAGGATGCAGCTGGCCAGCACGATCGCGCCGATGATCGCTGCTTCGTGACCCTCGCCGACGAACGCCGAAACGGCGGCGGCAAAGACGAGGATCAGGACCAGCGGACTGCGAAACTGGCGCGCCAAGACAGCCAACGCGGAAGCGTCGGACCGCGGTGCCAGCGCGTTTCGCCCGAATTTGGCGAGCCGGACCGCTGCGTCCGGGCTCAGAAGACCGGAGGTGGAGGTTTCCAGCTGCCCGACCAACTGATCGGTTCCGAGCGACCAGTAGGCATGCTCGACAAGACCAGGGAAGCGGCCGATCGATTGCTCCTTGCTTGCCATGGCTGTCGGCCGATCCGCGTCGTCTGCCGTTCTGGTTGCCACGGCCAGACAGTCAGTTCGACAGGAGGCGATTGATGCCGCTCTCGTCGATCAGCGAGCGCGTGACACCGCCGAAGGCCCATTCCCTCAGCCGGCTGTGGCCGTAGGCTCCGGAAACGATCAGATCGGCATGGATCGAGCGTGCGAACGCCACCAGCCTGTCACCGTCGGCCTCACCGGCGATCACTTCGGTCCGCGCCGTGATGCCATGTTGCTCCAAAAAAACCGCGACGTCGGCGAGGCTGTTTCGAACATCGCCTCCGGAGCCGGCCTCCATGGTGGCAACGACGACCTCATTGGCCTTGGCCAGGAACGGCAGGGAGTCGGACAACGCCCTTCGCGCCTCCCTGCTGTCCTTCCAGGCGACAAGGACTGTCTTCGCCAGAAGGTGTTCGGCATTGCCCGCGGTGACCAGCACCGGGCGTCCGGCGCCGAGCACGAGGCTTCCGATATCGACGGCGCGGAAGACATCCTCCCCGCCATCGGCGGTCACGACAAGGTCGGCCGAACGGGCGGCTATGCCGAGAGCACGCGTCGGACCGCAGATATACTGCGTCCATTCACTGCTTATCGAGGCCGGGACGATCTTCTCGAAAATGTCACGCAGTTCGGCAAGACGCTTCTCGATTTCCGTGCGAGCAATCTGCATGACCTCGCCTTCGTAGACCAGGCCTTCTCCCGTCGACACCAAAGGCGGAACGTCCGCGGCGGCGAAGCCGACGAGATGAGCGTCGAAGCGCTGCGCCAGCTCCGCTGCCAACTTTACGATCGGCGCGGGGTTTGCATCAACGGCCAGATTGACGACTATCGTTTTGTAGGACATGCGGGCACCTCGCCGACGCGGAAAGTCTCCGTCGTTTTTGCATCGTGCGGAGGTGCAGTGCCTTGATACCGATCAAAATCGCCCGCAGTGACTGTTTGGCGGGTAAAAAGATGAGTGCTACATCAGCGACCGCTGCCGTGCTTCAACCCGGAGAATGCCCGTGAGCAAAAAGGGAGAAGTTTCACCCGAAGCCGTCGCCGCGGCACTTCCGGCATCTGGTGGTGAAATGGGGCGGGACTACTTGCCGGAACATCAGCTTCTCGCGCTGATGTTCGATCAGGCTCCGGGTTTCATGACCCTGCTCAGCGAGCCGGGCCACGTCTTTCAATTGGCCAATGCTGCTTACCAACACCTGATCGGCCAACGGCAGGTCATCGGCAAGTCGGTTCGCGAGGCCTTGCCCGAGCTCGAGGGCCAGGGATTCTTCGAATTGCTCGATCGTGTCAGCGAAACCGGCGAGCCCTATGTCGGCCGCAATGCCAAAATTGTCCTGCACAATCCTGAAACCGGCCTTGCGGAAGAACGCCTTCTGGATTTCGTCTATCAGCCTATCAGGGCCAAGGACGGCCGGATCACCGCTATCTTTGTTCAGGGCACCGACGTCAGCGACCTGTCGTTCGCCAACGCTGCGCTGCAACTGCGCGAGGATCATCTGCGTTCGATCCTGGCGACGGTTCCCGATGCGATGATCGTCATCGACGAAAGCGGCCTTATCCAATCCTTCAGCACGGCGGCCGAGACATTGTTTGGTTACAAGGCCAGCGAAGTCATCGGTCAAAATGTCAAGTTGCTTATGCCCTCCCCATACCGGGACGAGCACGACGCCTATATGCAGCGCTACCTGACGACTGGGGAGCGGCGCATCATCGGGATAGGGCGTGCGGTGACCGGAATGCGCAAGGACGGATCGACGTTTCCGATGGAACTCGCCGTCGGCGAAATGCATCCGGGAACGGGCCGTTTCTTCACCGGTTTCTGCCGCGACTTGACGGAACGCCACAGGACGGAAGCCAGGATGCAGGAGCAGCAGCAGGAGCTGCTTCACATGGCGCGGTTCACCGCGCTGGGCGAAATGGCCTCGACATTGGCGCATGAGATAAACCAGCCGCTGACAGCCATCACGAACTATCTCAAAGGCAGCCGCCGCCTCCTCGAGAAGAGCAAGGACGAGAACGCCGCCATGTTGCATGAAGCTGTCGAGAAGGCTGCCGAACAGGCCTTGCGCGCCGGCGACGTCATCCGTCGTCTCAGGGATTTTGTCGCCAGGGGCGAAAGCGAGCATAAGGTCGAACGTCTGCCAACGCTCATCGAGGACGCCTCGTCGCTAGCCTTGGTCGGCGCCAGGGAAGCGGACGTGCGCGTCAGCTACGATCTCGACCCGGCGGCCGAGCTTGTATTGACTGATAGAATTCAGATCGAGCAGGTATTGCTGAACCTGATGCGAAACGCCGTGGAGGCCATGCACGGCGCGCCACGTCGGGAATTGCGTGTCGCAACCAAGGCGCGGCGCGATGGTATGATGGAGGTTGCTGTCATCGATACCGGCCCGGGGTTGGCGCCGGAGGTTTCGGCCCAGCTCTTCCAGCCTTTCGTCACCACCAAGAAGCACGGAATGGGTGTCGGCCTGTCCATTTGTCGCACTATCGTCGAGTCCCACGGTGGTCATATCTGGGCAGAGTCGCCACCCGGCGGCGGCACCGCGTTTCGGTTCACGCTGCGCGCTGTAGAGAAGGAAGAGGTTGCCAGTGGCCAATGATGTTGTGCATGTCGTCGACGACGACGTCGACGTTCGCAAGTCCTTGGGTTTCCTCCTTGCGACAGCCGACTTTGCCGTGCGCTTGCATGAATCGGCAACCGCGTTCCTGGTGTCGGAACCCAAGGAGATCGACGGCTGCATCGTCACCGACGTGCGCATGCCCGGCATCGACGGCATCGAATTCCTGCGGCAACTGAAAGCCCGTGGCTTGAGCGTGCCCGTGATTGTGATGACGGGGCATGCAGACGTCGCACTGGCGGTCCAGGCGATGAAGGAGGGCGCCTCCGACTTCATCGAGAAACCATTCGACGATGAGGTGCTCATCAATGCCATTCGCTCTGCCCTGGACAACCGAACTCAAGCGGTAGCCACGCACCCGCAATCGGCCGAGATCCGGAAGAACCTTGCCACCTTGTCGGAGCGAGAGCGCCAGGTGCTCGATGGGCTTGTCTCCGGGCTGCCGAACAAGACGATTGCCTATGATCTCGGGATCAGTCCACGCACGGTCGAAATCCATCGCGCCAACGTCATGAGCAAGATGGGCGCCGGCAGCCTCTCGCATCTGGTGCGCATGGCCTTGATCGCCGAACCCAAACGTTGAAGCATGTCTCCCGAAAGCGGGAACCGGTCTCGGGGCAAAGACATGCGTAAATCAAAAACGCAAAGCGCACCGAGCGAACCTGAGAGATCGCGACACGCTTAAAGCAACCAATCCAGGAGAAGTGCGCAGCGGTTTTCCGTCCGGACTTGCCGCTCTAAGGCAGGTTTCGAAGCGAAGCCGTCTCATCTTTTCGGGGATCCCATTCGCGCCAGTGGGTCGGCCGGATATCGACGCGCACGCCGGTAACGGCATCCCGCCATCCTTCCCGACCTTTTTCGCAAGGAAATACAAGCGCATGCAAGCCATCCTCGTCCAGAACGGCTAGTTCGAGGCTGCGGCCAAACGGAGCGCTTGCTATGGGATTCCACATTCGATCAGCATGAGCTGAAAAGTGGTTTCTCGCCTTGACTTGAATCAGTTTTGGTCGTTTGCGTCGAACCTCCCGCAGCGGTCGCGGGATTGCAATGCCCTTGCCTTTTTGGCGCGAGCTTCTTGGCCACGGAGCGCGGTCTCGTTCGGCGGCACGTCGAACACATCCAGGCGTCCTGCGATTTGACATAGCTCAAAGCGGAGCCTTCCCTCGGTTCATAAGTTTGAGTCCAGCGGATCGAACCGCCGCAACTCGCGGGCGGCGCTTCCTGCATAGGAGTTCAACAATGAATTACCAGCGGTTCTTCGAAGAAGCGATCGAGCAGCTCCATGCGGAGCGGCGCTACCGCGTCTTCGCCGACCTCGAGCGCATGGTGGGCAAGTTTCCGCGCGCCATCTGGCGTTGCAACGGCCGCGCCCAGGAAATCACCGTCTGGTGCTCCAACGACTATCTCGGCATGGGCCAGAACCCGGATGTGATCGCCGCCTTCCAGACCGCGGCCGGCAAGATGGGCTCGGGCGCCGGCGGCACCCGCAACATTTCCGGCACCTCCAACCCGCTGGTCGAGCTCGAGCATGAGCTGGCCGACCTGCACGACAAGGAGGCGGCGCTGGTCTTCACCTCCGGCTTCGTCTCCAACGAGGCCTCGATCTCGACCATTGCCAGGCTTTTGCCCAACTGCCTGATCATCTCCGACGAATTGAACCACGCCTCGATGATCGAGGGCGTGCGACGCTCCGGCGCCGAAAAGAAGATCTTCCGCCACAACGACGTCGCGCATCTGGAAAGCCTGCTGCAGGCGGCAGGGCGCGAGCGCGCCAAGCTGATCGTGTTCGAAAGCGTCTATTCGATGGACGGCGACATCGCTCCGATCCGGCAGATCGTCGAGCTCGCCGAGCGCTACAACGCCATGACCTATATCGACGAGGTGCATGCGGTGGGCATGTACGGGCCGCGCGGCGGCGGCATCACCGAGCGCGAGGGGCTTGCCGACCGCATCGACATCATCGAGGGCACCTTGGCCAAGGCCTTCGGCACGCTCGGCGGCTACATCACCGGCGCGAGCGCGGTGATCGACGCGGTGCGCTCCTATGCGCCGGGCTTCATCTTCACCACCGCGCTGCCGCCGGCGATCGCGGCGGCGGCCACCACCTCGATCAGGCATCTGAAGCGCTCGCAGGCCGAGCGCGACGCGCAGCAGCGCCAGGCGGCCAGAACCAAGCAGGTGCTTGCCGCGGCCGGGCTGCCGGTGATGGAATCGGCCACCCACATCGTGCCGGTGCTGGTCGGCGATCCCGAGCTGTGCAAGATGGCGAGCGACCGGCTGCTCGGCGTCCACGGCATCTACATCCAGCCGATCAACTACCCGACGGTGCCGCGCGGCACCGAGCGGCTGCGCATCACGCCCACACCCTTCCATTCGGACGCGCTGATCGCCGAATTGCAGGACGCGCTGGTCGAGACCTGGGACGCGCTCGGCATCCCCTACGGCGCCGCCGGCCGCCCCGCCGTCGCCGAGAGCGACCGCATCATTCCGCTCTTGGTGGCGAAATCGGGCGGGTAGCAAGTTTCCAATCCGGTAGCGATCATGACGGGGAAATGACCAATGTTTCGCGATCGCCAGGAGGCGGGACGAAAGCTCGGGGTCGAGCTGGAAAAGCTTCAGCTCGAGAACCCGATCGTGCTCGCATTGCCGAGGGGCGGCGTTCCGGTCGCCGCCGAGGTCGCCAAGGCCCTCAACGCGCCACTTGACCTGGCCATAGTGCGAAAGGTCGGAGCGCCGGAAAATCCGGAACTGGCAGTCGCCGCGATCGTCGATGGCGACCCGCCGGACGTCGTGCTCAACCGGGAGGCCGTGGAGGCCTACTCGCTCGGCGATGACGAACTCCGGGATCTTGTCGCAAAGGAACGTCCGGAGCTTGAAAGGCGCCGCATGGCATATCGCGGCGAGCACACGCCTCTTGAGGTAGGCGGCAAGACGGTGATCGTCGTTGACGACGGTGCCGCCACCGGAACGACGATGAAGGTTGCGATCCGCGCGCTGAAGAGGCGTTCACCTCTCGAAATCGTCGTAGCCCTGCCGGTGGCGCCACCCGAGACGTTGACAGACCTTGCCGGGGAAGCCGACTGGACCGTCTGCCTCAGTGAACCAGCGCATTTCCGGGCGCTCAGCCAAAACTACCTCAACTTTCCTCAGCTCTCGGACGACGACGTCATTGCCATCTGCGACGAGGCCGCACGCAGCCGGAATGCCAAGGCATGTCTCCCGAAGGTGGGAACCGGTTTCGGGTCAAAGACATGCGTAAAACCTAAGGCGCATCGAGCGAATCCGAAAGATCGCGACGCGCTTTAGGCTGTGGTGATCCAACGCGAGCCTGCAACGCGACTGCAAAGAGGCACGCTGCAGCCGCAAGCAATAGAAGACCGCTCCGAAGATGCCTTCGGCCAGCTCGGCTGTCCGTCCATCGGCATCGCCGATCGCGTTACTGCGTCACCGAGGTCGACGTGCCCCACGTGTCCGACAGCACATAGCCTTGCGGATACGGATCCGTCGGATCGAGATAGTAGTTGTGCTCGCCCGTGATCCAGGCGCGGCCGGTGATCTGCGGCACGATCGCCTTGCGGCCGGCGATTTCGGTCAGTTCGAGAATTCTGCCGGTGAAGCGCGAGCCGATGATCGATTCATGGATCAGAACGTCGTCGACGTCCATCAGACGCCGAGCTTGCAGCACGGCCATGCGGGCCGATGTGCCGGTTCCCGTCGGGCTGCGGTCGGAGCGTCCGGGCGAGACGATGCAGGTGTTGCGCGTGACATTGCCCGGCCCCTGGAACGGCATGGCGAACTGCACGATCGACACACCGCGCACATTGTCGAATTCCGGATGCACGACATCGAGCTGCTCGCGTGCAGCGCGGCGGACCTTCTCGCCGATCACCGCCAGGTCGCGCGCCTCGTCGGGTGTGACCGAGAAGCCGAGCGCTGCCGCGTCGACAATGGCGTAGAACATCCCGCCATAGGCGATGTCGACTTTCAGCGTTCCTAGCCCCTCGACCTCGATATTGGCATCGAGGCGTTCGGCGAAGGCGGGCGCGTTGCGGAAAGTTATCGACAGGCATTTGCCGTCGCGGCATTCGGCGCGCACCTCGATGACGCCGCCCGGCATGTCCAGCTTGAAGCGCGTCTCGGGTTCGTTCATCGGCACCATGCCGGTCTCGAGCAGCACGGTGGCGACGCAGATCGTGTTGGAGCCGGACATCGGCGGGTACTCCGTCGGCTCCATGATGATCGCTCCGGCGACACAATCCTCGCGCGTCGAAGGAACCAGGAGATTGACGTGCCGGGCGACGCTGCCGCGTGGCTCGCAGATCAGCATGCGCCTGATATGGTCGTGATCGCGTTCCATCGTGATCATCTTTTCCATCATCGTGCGGCCTGCCGGCGGCAGCACCCCGCCCACGATGACGTCGCCGACCTCACCCTCGGCATGGCAGCCGACGACGCGAATGCTTGATCTGGTACGCATTGTTTCTCCCTGTCGACCACGACTATCCGCTTGGCAAGCGGTATGCCTCCGGGACAAACTGACCAATCTGCGTGCCAGCCTCAAGGAGAATCCGAATGAACGCCAACGTCTTTTCCGGCTGCATGCCGGCGCTGATGACGCCTTGCACGAGTGATCGCCTTCCCGATTTCGACCCGCTCGTGCGCAAGGGACGCGAGCTGATCGCCGCCGGCATGTCGGCGGTCGTCTATTGCGGCTCCATGGGCGACTGGCCATTGCTGAGCGACGAGCAGCGCATGGAAGGCGTCGAGCGGCTGGTGAAAGCCGGCGTCCCGGTGATCGTCGGCACCGGCGCGGTCAACACCGCCAGTGCCGTGGCGCACGCCGCGCACGCCCAGAAGGTCGGCGCACGCGGCCTGATGGTGATCCCGCGCGTCTTGTCGCGCGGGCCCTCGGTCACGGCGCAGCGCCACCACTTCAAGGCAATTCTCTCAGCCGCACCCGATCTGCCCGCGGTCATCTACAACAGCCCCTATTACGGCTTTGCCACGCGCGCCGATCTCTTCTTCGCGCTACGCGCCGAACATCCGAACCTGGTCGGCTTCAAGGAGTTCGGCGGCCCGTCGGATTTGCGCTATGCGGCGGAAAACATCACCAGCCGCGACGACGAGGTTGCGCTGATGATCGGCGTCGACACCGCGGTCTTTCATGGTTTCGTCAATTGCGGCGCGTCCGGTGCCATCACCGGCATCGGCAACGTGCTGCCCAAGGAAGTGCTGCATCTCGTCGGTCTCAGCCAGGCGGCGGCGAAGGGCGACGCCGAAGCGCGTCGGCTGGCGCTGGAGCTGGATGCGGCGCTCGCCGTGCTCTCCTCCTTCGATGAAGGCCCCGACCTGGTGCTCTATTTCAAGCACATGATGGTGCTGAAGGGTAATCCCGAATACCGGCTTCACTTCAACGAGACGGATGCCCTCACCGACAGCCAGCGCGGCTTTGCCGAGGCGCAGCTAAAATTGTTCGATGCCTGGTACGCCCAGTGGTCGAGGCAGCCCGCAATGGCGAGATACGCTGCCTGATTGGCCCGTACGGCGGCGGGAGCTCGCTGAACCAGAACGCGCTCCCTCCGCCGTCATTTCGGAGCCAGCTGGCCAGCGAGCAATCCCTCGAAAGCTTTCTCGAACACCTTGGCCATTTCGGCGTAGCCGTCGTCGGACGGATGCAGGCCGTCGCCGCAATCGAGGGCAGGGAGCAGCCTGGTCGGGTTGGCGGGATCGGCCAGCGCGCGCTCGAAATCGACGACCGCATCGGCTTCGCCCGATGTCCTGACCCAGGCGTTGACCGCCTGGCGGTCGCGCTCCTTGGACGCAGAATAGAAGGTCCTTAGCGGCTGGCCTTCGAACGCGCCGCCGAAGGGCGGCAGCGTGCCGAGCAGCACCTTGATGCCGCTGAGGCGGGCGCGTGCGATAATCTGCCGGTAGGCTGAAATGAGGCTTTCGACGGCCACGGCCTCTTGGCCTCCGGCGAGCATGGTTTCCGGCCAGCCGATATCGTTGATGCCCTCCAGCACCGAAATCCATTTGACGTTGGGAAAGCTCAACACGTCGCGGTCGAAGCGGGCGAGCGCATTGGCGCCGCGGGCGCGGCTGACAAGCACGCGGTTGCCGCCGATCCCCTGGTTGAGGACGCCAATGCCTGACAGCCGGCCGCTTTTCGCGAGCCGCTCCGCCAGCCGGTCCGGCCAGCGCGCATTGCCGTCGACGGTCGAGCCGAAGCCGTCGGTGATGGAATCGCCAAGGCAAACTAGCGAGCCGCTGCCCGGGCCGCTCTCGACCATGACGGCGCTGAGGAAATAGCGGCTGGTCGAGGTCTGCTGCACAGGCAGTTCGGGCGCGTCGGCGAAATTGCCGAACTCGGAGATATAGGCGGTCTGCTGCGCCTCGTAGTGGTAGGTCTCGATCGGCGCGAAGTCGGGGAAATAGAGGCTGATCGCGATCTCCCCGAGATCCGGAACCTTGAGCTCGATCGGATCGCTGAGCAGCGGGGCGCCTGGCGCGAGATCGGTTCGCCTCTCACCGCCGAATGTCACTTGACGGATGCTGGCGGCGTCGACGGCGCCGTCTTTCGCGGCAAGCGCCACGGTGGCGGCACCGATCCGAATCGGCGAGGCGCCATATTCGTTGGACAGCCTCAATCGCAACCTCTCGCCGCCCTTGCTGACGCGCAGCACTTGGCGCACCGTCTGCTGATGGAAGCCGTAGAGCACGGCGTCTCCAGGCCAGACATTCATCGGGCTGGCGCTCCAAGTTCCGATCCAATGTTCCATCTTCTCCATCCCTTCGATTTTCGGCGTAGCCCGCGCGAACACAGATAGCCGCAGCGCGCGGCGCAGGCTACCGATTGCACTTTCCGCGACACATACATTTTTGACTCGCCGCGCCACGCGCCGGCAGTCCAGCCCTTCACTTTCCGGGAACGACGGCGCAGCCGCAGCATCGTCTTTTTCGAGTGGAATCAAAAAAGTACTAACACCCGCCCCGGAACGTGGTGGCTGGCCGGACAGCGCGCGCCTAGCCTGAAATCGACATCGGATCACCGGGGGAGGAGACGTTCCGGGAGATGTCTGGGGCTGCGTGCCCGCCGCTCGGCTTGGTGGAAAAGCCGTGCCGGCAAAGGATTCCAACCATTCTAGGGAGCGAGACATGGGTTCCGAAACCAAGAGCTTTACGATGAACCGCCGCGCGCTTTTGCAGGGCGCGGCAGCCGCTGCCGGCGGCCTGCTGCTGGCGGGAGGCGAGCGCGCTGCGGCGCAAGGTGCGGCATCCAAGGTCGTGGCCTGGGAGACGGGCTATCTCGGCTTCTTCTTCTTCGTCGTGCTGCAGGAGGCGCTGAAGCGCAAGGTCGAGAGCCTCGGCCTGGAATTCGTCGGCAAGGACGCCAACGGCGATGCCAACGCGCAGGTGAACGACTGGAACAGCCTTCTCCTGCAGAAGCCGCGCTACCTAATTTCCGACGCGCTGGATTCGGAGCTGCTCATCCCGCTGAGCAAGAAGGCGAAGTCGCTCGGCGTGCCGCTCGGCATGGTCGACACGGTGCTCACCGGCGGCGAGGTGGCGGCCTCCGTCACCTTCGACAACAAGCAGTCGGGTGTCATGGCGGCCGAGAAGACCGCCGAGCTGCTCACCAAGAAATACGGTTCGCCGAAGGGCAGCGTGCTCAATAACTACGGCTCGCTGACGGCGGTCGCGCTGCGCGACCGCAAGGATGGTTTCGAGGACACGCTGAAGAGCAAATACCCCAACATCGAGATCATCTCGCGGCCGCAGAACAACCAGCATGAGCAGGCGCTTGCCGTGGTCTCGGCGACGCTGCGCGAACGGCCGGACCTCGACGCCATCCACATGCCCACCGACATCTTCGTCGTCGATGCGCGCAAGGCGCTCGAAACGCAGCAGCGGCTGTTCCCGGTCGGGCACGAGAAGCACATCATCCTGACCAGCATCGATGCCTCGCCGAACGCGCTGGAATGGGTGAAGGCCGGCGAGATCGACGCCGATATCGCGCAGGACCCGATCGCCTATGTCGAGATCGTCGTCGATCTGCTGGAAGAGTACACGCTGAAGGGCAAGCCGGTCCCGACCGGGCCTTACGAGAACAAGAAGTATTTCTGGGAGAAGGGCACCATCGCCGACAGCCCGTCCGGCCCGCTGCTCACCATCCCGCCCTACTTCCTCACCAAGGAAAACGCCGACGACCCGCGCCACTGGGCCAATGTCGTGACCCAGGTGTGGAAGATGCAGCAGAACGCCGGCTGAGATCGCAACCGACGAGACTGGTGGGAACGCGCCGTCGCGTTCTCACCCCATTTCGGAATTACCGGTTATCCAGATGAATGTCGCCGAAGGCACGATCGTGCCCGATAGTCTTGCGCCGGACAGCGCCGGTGCTGTTTTGACCGTCGACAACGTCTTCAAGCGCTTCGGCCCGCTTGCGGTGTTGGACGGGGTCTCGCTGAGCGTGTCGCGCGGCGCGATCCACGGCCTGCTTGGCAAGAACGGCGCCGGCAAGTCGACGCTGTCCAACATCATCGCCGGCCTGCTGCGCCACGACAGCGGCTCGATCCTGCTCAACGGCGAGGACGTATCGGCCTTGCCGCTGACCGCCCGCAAGAAGCGTGGGCTCCATCTTCTGTCCCAGCATTCCGAGATCTTCGAGGACCTCTCGATCGGCGAGAACCTTCTGCTGCCCGATTTGCCGACGCGCTTCGGCCTGACCGACTGGCCGGCGCTTCACCGCCTGGCGGCGCGCCAGCTCGAGAGCCACGGCATGCCGGTCGACCCGAGGCGGCGCGCCGGCGACCTCGGCGCCAGCGACAGGCGAAGGCTCGCCATCATCAAGGCGGTCGCGGCCGAAGCCGCGCTGATCATCCTCGACGAGCCGACGGCGGGCCTCGCCGCGGCCGAACGGCTGCATCTTCTCGAATGGGTCGAGAGCCTCACCGAAAGGGGCACGTCCTTCATCTACATCTCGCACCACAATGACGAGGTGCGTCAGCTCTGTTCGGAATACACGGTGCTGCGCGACGGCAAGGTCACCGCCAGCGGCAAGGCAGCGGCGCTTTCGGCCGATGCCATGGCGCGCGTCATCACCGGCGCCGACGTCGCCGAATTCCACCGCAGCCGCGAGGATCACCCCGCCGCCATCGCGCTCAGCGGACTTTGCTTTCCCGGCGGCGGGCCGGTCGATCTGACGATAGGCCATGGCGAGATCGTCGGCCTTGTCGGTCTGCTCGGCGAAGGACCGCAGGAACTGATGCGGGCGCTGGGTGGCCTGCTGCCGGTCGAGGCCGGCAGCGTCGTCATCGATGGCCGCGCACTGCGTCTCGGCTCGCCGGGGCAGAGCCTCGAATCCGGCGTCGCCTACCTCACCCACGACCGCATCGGCGAGGGCCTGGTCGGCTCGATGTCGGTGACGGAGAACCTCAACCTCGGCAACTGGCCGCGGTCGCTCGGTTGGCTGGTCAGCGGATCGGGCATGAACCGCCGCATGCGCGAGGCGCGCGGCGCCATGGATATCGTCATGGGCAGCGGCGGCCAGGAGATCGGCGAACTGTCCGGCGGCAACCAGCAAAAGGTGATGCTAGGCCGGCTGCTGGAACGCAAGCCAAGGCTGCTTCTGCTCGATGAGCCGACCGTCGGCGTCGACGTCGCCGCCAAGGAACAGATCCACCGCCTGATCGACGACGCGACGAGGAACGGCGTCAGCGTGCTGCTGCTGGCGCAGGACCCGGAAGAGATGCAGCGCCTCGTCGACCGCGTGGTGATCTTTTCCAAGGGCCGTATCGCGCGCACGCTGCAGCGCGCCGAGATAACCATCGACGCGATCGCCGAAGCGAGAACGGCGCGATGAGAGTTTTGAGGTAAGGCTCCAAAATGGCCAGCAAGAAATTCCTTCTCGACAATGTGGTCTGGATCCTGATAGTCGTGTTCAGCATCCTCGCCGGCTTTCTCAATCCGTTCTTCCTCTCGGAAGGCAATCTGCAGAATGTGCTGGTGCAGGCGACAACGCTCGGCGTCCTCGTGCTTGCGGTTTCCTTCACGCTTCTGATCGGCGAGATCGATCTGTCGGTGGTCGGCAATCTCGTCTTTTCGAGCATGGTCGGCGCCTACGCCATGCAGCAGTTCGGCGTCCACTGGACGCTGGCCGTGCTCATCACCATCGCCGCCGGTGTCCTCGTCGGCCTGCTCAACGGCTATTTCGTCGCCTATCTGCGCATGAACTCGCTGATCGCGACGCTGGCGATGGGGCTTTTCCTGCAGGGCGCGGTGCTCGGCGCCACTCAGGCCCGCACCATGGTCGTCACCGACGAGGGCTACAGCTACATAGGCAGCGCCACCGTCGGCAACTGGCCGGTGATGCCGATCGCCCTCTTCGTCGCCTATCTGCTGGCGCATGTCGTGCTTGCCTATTCCGCCTGGGGCCGGAACCTCTATGCCACCGGCGGCAATCGCCGTGCCGCCAATGCCGCCGGCATCAACGTCAAGCGAGCGAGGCTCGGCGCCTTCACCGCTTCCGGCTTTCTCGCCGGAGTGGCCGGCTTCCTCTACACATCCTATCTCGGCGGCGTCAGCGTCACCGTCGGCAGCACGACGCTGCTTTACGCCGTGGCCGCACCCGTCATCGGCGGCGTCTCGCTTTTCGGCGGCCGCGGCCGTGTCGTCGGCATGCTCGGCGGCACGCTGCTCATCACCGTCATCCAGACCGGCCTGCAGCTCATCAACGTCTCGGCCTACTACATCCAGATGATCGGCGGCGCGATGATCCTGCTCGCCATCGCCGTCGACGCCTTCCGCATCAGAAGCGAGGAGCGCGGCGTCGTCTGAATGCTGGAGCCGGAGTCGCGGAGGCTCAGTATAGTCAAAAAAGTACCAATGATCGGATGGGAACAGGGTGGCGCCGGTTTTGTCGGCTCAGTAGTTTGGCTGGCATGAGGCCGATGACAAATAACGCATCGATGAGGGCGATGACGTTGAAGGCTTCGAGGAGGAACAGCGATGAAACCCGATCTCGAGGTTGTGCAGATCAGGCCCGGCGAATCGTTCACCGCCTGGTCGCACGGCTATCCGTTCCGCACCGTGCGCTGGCATTTCCATCCGGAATACGAACTGCATCTCATCGTCGCCACGCGCGGCCGCTATTTCGTCGGCGACTTCATCGGCGAGTTCGAACCGGGCAATCTGGTGCTGGCCGGCCCCAACCTGCCGCACAACTGGGTGAGCGACGTGCCCAAGGATGCGACGGTGCCGCTGCGCTGCCGCATCATCCAGTTCAATGAGGGCTTCATCGACGGCGCCATCAACACCTTCCCCGAGCTCGCCGCCCTGACGCCGGTGCTCGAAGCCTCGCGCCGCGGCGTGCTTTTCAGCCGGCAGACCAGCCGGCAGATCGCCCCGCTGATGGAAGAAATCATGAATTCCCAAGGCGTGCGCCGCATCGAGCTGTTCATGATGATGATGGGCCTGCTCAGCCGTGCCGAAGGCGCGCGCATGCTGGCCAGCGCGAGCTACCTGCCGGACCCGTCCGGCTACATGTCTGCCGGCATCAACAAGGCGCTGGCCTATCTGCGCGAGAACCTGACCCAGCCCTTCAGCGAGACGGACCTTGCCGCCATCGCCGGCCAGTCGCCCAGCGTCTTTTCCCGCTCCTTCCGCCAGCACACCGGCATGACGCTGGTGCAGTATGTGAAGCGGCTGCGCATCAACCTGGCCTGCCAGATGCTGATGAGCGACGAGCAGGCCTCGATCACCAGCATCTGTTTCGAGGTCGGCTACAACACCCTTTCCAACTTCAACCGGCAGTTCCTCGCCGAAAAGGGCATGACGCCTTCGCATTTCCGGCGGCTGACACTGCACAACATCAACCTGGCGAAAGCGGCCTAAGGCGGCCGGCACGGCAACATCGGCATCGAGACGCGGTTGGGGCAAGCCACCCCGGCAGGCGAAGCATTGGCTGCGTGCGGACTGAAACGGCAAGACGATAGGAACATGAGGACCCCATGGCTCAGAAACTGATCGACAAGGTCGCCGCGGTCACCGGCGCCGCCTCAGGCATCGGGCTCGAATGCGCCCGCATGATGGTTTCGGAGGGCGCGCGCGTGGTGTTGGTCGACCGCGACGAAGAGGCGGTGCATGCCGTCTGCGAGGAGCTTGGCCCGGCGGCGGTCCCGTTGCGGGTCGATCTGACGGATGCCGCCGATGCCGCCCGCATGATGCCTCAGATCCTCGATCGCGCCAGCCGGCTCGACATCTTCCACGCCAATGCCGGCGCCTATATCGGCGGCGAGGTGGTGAGCGGCGACCCCGATGCCTGGGACCGCATGCTGAACCTCAACATCAACGCCGCCTTCCGCTCCATCCGCGCCGTGCTGCCGCATATGGTCGAACGCAAGACGGGCGACATCGTCATGACCAGTTCGATCGCCGGGCTGGTGCCGGTCGTCTGGGAGCCGATCTACACCGCCTCCAAGCACGCCGTGCAGGCCTTCGTCCACACCGTCCGTCGACAGGTCGCCAAATACGGCCTGCGTGTCGGCGCCGTCGCGCCCGGTCCGGTGGTCACCGCGCTCATCAAGGACTGGCCGAAGGACAAGCTCGAGCAGGAACTCGCCGCCGGCGGCCTGATGCAGCCGGTCGAGGTGGCGGAAGCCGTTATGTTCATGCTGACCAGGCCGCGCAACATCACCATTCGCGACCTTGTCATCCTGCCGCAAAGCAATGACCTATAGAAACGGTTGGATCGGGCGAAGGATCTGAAGTCATGGGCAGCCATTTCATCGGCATCGACATCGGCACCGGCAGTGCCCGCGCGGGCGTCTTCGACGAACAAGGCGTGCTGCTTGCATCCGCCAAGGCCGACATCGCCATCTGGCATGCCGAAGGCCATATCGTCGAGCAATCGAGCAACGACATATGGCGGGCGGTTGCGGCCACCGTCCGCGAGGCCGTGTCGCTTGCCGGCATTTCGGCCCGGTCGGTGCACGGCGTCGGCTTCGACGCGACCTGCTCGCTTGTCGTTCTCGGGCCGGGCGGCGCGCCGCTGACGGTGAGCCCGTCGGGCGATCCCGAGCGCAACATCATCGTCTGGATGGACCACCGCGCCACCGAGCAGGCGCGCCGCATCAACGACACCGGCGAGGACGTGCTGCGCTATGTCGGCGGCACCATGTCGCCCGAGATGGAGACGCCGAAACTCTTGTGGCTCGCCGAGAACATGCCGTGGACTTTCGCTGACGCCTGGCAGTTCATGGACCTTGCCGATTTCCTCACCTGGCGGGCGACCGGCAGCCTGGCGCGCTCGACCTGCACGGTGACCTGCAAATGGACCTATCTCGCGCATGAGGCGCGCTGGGACGACGCCTATTTCCGGAAAGTGGGGCTGAGCGCGCTTGCGGACGAGAAATTCGCGCGGATCGGCACCGAGATCGTGGCGCCCGGAAGCGCCCTCGCCAATGGCCTTACAAACGAGGCGGCGGCCGAGCTTGGCCTGCTGCCTGGAACGCCGGTCGCGGCCGGCATGATCGACGCCCATGCCGGCGGCATCGGCTCGGTCGGCGCGCGCGGCGGCGCCGGCGGCGTGACGACGCGCATGGCCTATGTCTTCGGCACGTCCGCCTGCACCATGACGACGACCGAGCAGGCGGCTTTCGTGCCTGGCGTGTGGGGTCCCTATTTCTCCGCCATGGTGCCCGGCCTGTGGCTGAACGAAGGCGGCCAGTCGGCGGCGGGCGCCGCCATCGATCGCCTCGTCGGCATGCACCCCGCCGCGGTCGAACTCGCCGGGATTGCGTCTCGAAACGGCCAAAGCCTCAGCCAATGGCTGGCGCAGGAGGCGCAACGCCATGGTGGCGCGGCCAAGGCGGACAGGCTGATCGGCGGCCTGCACGTCGTTCCAGAATTTCTCGGCAACCGTGCCCCCCTGGCCAATCCCGACGCGCGCGGGCTCATTGCCGGGCTGGACATGGCAACCGGCGCCGACAGCCTCGTCGCGCTCTATCTCGCCGGCCTTTGCGGCCTCGGCTACGGCGCCCGGCAGATCCTGGAGGTAATGCGCGCCCGCGGCATCAAGATCGACACGATCGCCATCAGCGGCGGCGCCGGCCAAAGCCCGCTGGTGCGGCAGTTCATCGCCGACACGACCGGCAAGGTGGTCTACGCGCCAACCTCTCCAGAGCCGGTGCTGCTCGGCTCGGCGATGCTCGGCGCCGTCGCCGCCGGCCGCCATCCCGACCTCCCCGCGGCCATGTCGGCGATGTCGGAAATGGGCGAGGTCTATTCGCCCGACCTCTCGCTTGCCGCCTGGCACGACAGGCGCTTTGCGGCGTTCGAACGCCTGCAGACCGCGGCGCTGTCGGTGCTGGCCGCCTGATCCCCATTGGCGGCGGGCGGCTGTTCGGCTTCGTCGGCCTTCGCCTCCGACTTGCCGCCGGGAACCATCGTCCGGCAGAGGGGTTGTGTCGTGAGACTTCGAGACATGGAAGGAAAGACGATGCGGACATTGACGATGGTCCTCACGCTTTCAGCGCTGGCGCTGGCGCAGCCGGTCTCGGCCCAGCGTGTGGACCCGCAGCCGCCGCAGGCCTTGCCGCCTGCACAGCAACCTGCGCCGGACCAGGCGCAACCCGGTCAGGAGAATTCCGGTCAGAAATTCACCAATGTCGTGGTGGTGGCGATCGAGGATCTGCCCGCCGAAGTGAAGGCACAGGCGGAAGCCGTGGTCACCAGGACGACCGCCAAGGACCTGGCAAAGCTGCAGAAATCGATCGATGCCTCGCCCGAGGCGGTATCGGTCCTGCAGGCGAACGGTTTGAATTCCTCGCAGGTCGTCGCAGCCAACATCGATGGCGACGGCACGCTGACGCTGATCATCCAGACGACCACATGATCGGCGCTGCCTGGAGCGGTTCAGCGTTCGATAGGATCGCCGACCCGCTCCACGTGTTTGTCTATACGCAATTCCGGACGGAAAACGGCTGTGCAGTTTTTCTGGAATTGCTCTGGCGCGGTTGATCGGACTGCACCGGCCGAAACGAAACAGCTTCCGCGGAGGGGTCACCGTGACCGAAACCGCAGTTCGCAACTTCACCCTCAATTTCGGCCCGCAACACCCGTCGGCGCATGGCGTGCTCCGGCTGGTGCTGGAACTGGATGGCGAGATCGTCGACCGCGCCGATCCGCATATCGGTCTGCTCCATCGCGGCACCGAGAAGTTGATCGAATACAAGAACTATCTGCAGGCCCTGCCCTATTTCGACCGGCTCGACTATGTGGCGCCGATGAATCAGGAACATGCCTTCTGCCTCGCCGCCGAGAGGCTGCTCGAATTGCCGGTTCCCCGGCGCGGGCAGCTCATTCGCGTCCTGTTCTGCGAGATCGGCCGGCTGCTCTCGCATCTGCTCAACGTCACCACGCAGGCCATGGATATCGGCGCCCTGACGCCGCCGCTCTGGGGCTTCGCCGAGCGCGAGAAGCTGATGGTGTTCTACGAGCGCGCCTCCGGTGCCCGCATGCATGCGAACTATTTCAGGGTCGGCGGGGTGCATCAGGATCTGCCCGAGCAACTGCTCGACGACATCTGGGATTTCTGTGACCCTTTCCTGAAGGTCTGCGACAATCTCGAGGACCTTCTCACCGGCAATCGCATCTTCAAGCAGCGCAATGCGGATGTCGGTGTCATCTCTCTCGATGACGCCTGGGCCTGGGGTTTCTCCGGTCCCATGCTGCGCGGCTCGGGCGCCGCCTGGGATCTGCGCAAGGCGCAGCCTTATGAATGCTATCCCGAGATGGATTTCGACATTCCCATCGGCAAGCACGGCGACTGCTACGACCGCTATCTCGTGCGCATGGAGGAGATGCGGCAGTCGGTACGGATCATGCGGCAATGCCTGGAAAAACTGCGCACGCCCGACGGCGCGGGGCCGGTCGCCACGCCCAACCAGAAGATCACGCCGCCGCCGCGCGCCACCATGAAGCGCTCGATGGAAGCGACGATCCAGCATTTCAAGCTCTACACCGAAGGGCACCGCGTGCCGGCCGGCGAGGTCTATGCCGCGGTGGAAGCCCCCAAAGGGGAGTTCGGCGTCTATCTGGTCTCGAACGGCAGCAATGTTCCCTACCGCTGCAAGATACGCGCGCCGTCTTTCGCCCATCTCCAGGCGATGGATTATCTGTCTCGCGGGCACATGATCGCCGACGTCGCGGCCATCATAGGCTCGCTGGACATCGTGTTCGGCGAGATCGATCGCTGACGGAGCCGTCTGGAAAAGGGAGTTGGAGCAGTTCCAGGAAAAGTATAGCGGTTTTCCGTCCGGAAGTGCGTAACGCGGGCTACCGAAGCACCTCGGCGATTCAGCCGAACGCTGAAGTGCCCTCGCGAGGCTGCCCAGGTCTAACCTTGCCGGCCGGCGGAGAGAGCTGAAACTCCCCTCGCCTCCGGCAAAGTCCGGTATTGAACCTGCCGCGGTTCCGCGAACCGCGGCAGTCGCCTCAGTGCATGAACACCGATCTCAGCCAGGCAAGAATGCCCGAGCCTGGAGAGATCGCCGCGCGGACGCGGGACGCTGCCCAGCGGGCCGGCAGATTGGCGCCGACATGGCAATGGCAGACGACCTCATGCAACTGCCAGTCGCTGAGCTCGAAGAAGCGCTTCGCTTCGCCGTAACTGTCGTCGTGCAAGCCTTGCGCACGAAAGATCGGGTCTTCGAAAGCGACAGTGATCGGCGATCCGGCCGCACGCATTCTTTCGCGCACGTCGGGGGTCGCGTATTCAGTACCCGCAAGCGCGGTCAGGCGCCGGCCAGGGTCCTGCTCGAGAAGTTGCGCCCAGCGTTCGAGGCGCTGGCCTCGATTGGCAAGAAGAACCGCTGCTTCAGCATTAACGTCGGCAACGGCATTGAGTTGATCAACGGTTTGGTACTTCAAGGCCGCCTCCTATGTCGGCAGTTTGACCACCCGCCCCGCAACGGAACTAATGCGCTACGCGACACCGGCAAGAGCCGAAACGGGTTACAGGAATCATTTGATCGGCATTCGCGTCCGCCGCCGCCGGAATGCGGCAGGCTCGCCTTGGAACCATCCGCGGCCCTGACCGTTCTGCCAGCGTCAGCCGCCCCTCGGGCGCTCGATCGGCGCCGGGGCCGCTGCGATCAATCCGTCATGTTCTGGTCGGGCAGATATCCGGTTGCCGGAAACCGCGTCACGCCGACGACCCGCCAGCGCAACGAGGGAAACCACAGCATGGCCATTATCCCCAATCCCGATCCTACGCCCACGCCGGTGCCTACGCCGCCGCCTTTTCCCGACCCGAAGCCGATGCGCGAACCGGATCCGGAGCGGCTGCCGGACGAGGAGCCTGTCCCCAATCCGGATGAGAACGATGTGCCGCCCAAGCACTCGGCGTGGGGAGATGTCCAGCGCAACATCTGACAGCTCGGCAGGCGCCAGGGGCACGCCTCCCGAGCCACCCATCTATTCTCCGCGCATCGTCGCCTGGAAGGTCGGCAGGTGCTTCTTCTGAGCCTCGATCATGCGCTCGCGGTAGACGCCATAGATGACGTCGGTGTCGTGCAGCGTGACACCGGCAATCGTCGGCGAAGCGAAGACCGGCAGTTCGATGCCGCGCTTCGACAATTGCTCGGCCGTGCGCGCCAGCAGCTCGTGCGCCATGATCATCGCCAGCACTGTCGATGAACCCGACACTGGCCGGCTCCAGCCTTCGATCGGCACCACTGCGTCCTCGATCGGCGAGCAGGTGTCGATGACGAGGTCGGCGGCGTCCGCAAGCCGCTTGCCGGATGAATGCGTGGCCGGCTTGTCGAGATTGTTCTTGCTGGTGACCGCGACGACGAAGATGCCGCGCTTCTTGGCATAGAGGGCGGTGTCGATGCCGGAGGAATTGCGGCCGCTATGGCCGAAGATGATGATGGAATCGCCCTTGTTCAGCGGTTGGTGGTCGAGGAACTTTTCGGCGTATTTTTCGGTCCGCTCCAGCCACAGAAGCTCGCGCACGCCGCCGGCGCCGAGCACGTTGTGCCACATCACGCGCGGATCGGTGAGCGGGTTGAAGCCGACATAGCTGCCATAGCGCGGGAACATCTCTTGTGCCGGCAGCACCGAATGGCCCGAACCGTAGAGATGGATCAGCCCGCCATTCTGAAGCGTGTCGGCGAAGCGGCTCGCCGCCTGGCCGAAGGCTTCCGAATTGGCCTTCGAAGCCTGTTCGATAAGGGCGACGAGACGTGGAATGTAGAGATCGGACACTTTGCACTCCTGTTATCGTGTCAGCTTCTGGTGTTCGGGCGGCCGGCGCGCAGCGTCGAGCGAATTTCGTAGCGGTCGCCGCGCATGACGGAGACGGTGAATTCGAACGGGCCGCGCTCGTCCATGGTGATGCGCTCGACCACGAAGGCGGGACTTCCCGCCGGCAGATCCAGCAGTTCGGCGTCGGCCGCGCTGACCGCGCCGACGCGGTAATTCTCGCGCGCCTCGACCGGCACGATGCCGTACTGGCGTTCCAGCGCCTCATAGAGCGAGCCCTTGAGCAGGCCGGCATCGAGGAAGCCCGGCACACGCATCGCTGCCAGTTGCGCCGTCTGGATGCCGATCGGCTCGTTGTTGCCGAGCCTGAGCCGCCTGATCCGCACCACCGGATCGCCCTCCTCGATCTCGAGCGCGCCGGCCGCGGCGGGATTCGCGGTCGTCAGGCTGCAATCGAGCAAACGCGAGCCGGCGACCACGCCGATATTGCCCATTTCCTGGGTGAAGGAGGTCAGTTCGCGCGTGCCTGCCACCAGCGTGGCGGAACGCACGAAGGTGCCCCGGCCGTGCTCGCGCCGAAGCAGTCCGCTTTCCTCCAGGTTGCGCAGCGCGTGGCGCAGCGTGATACGGCTCACGCCGAACAGGGCGCAGAGCCGGTCTTCCGCCGGGATCTGGTCGCCTGTCGCCCATTCGCCGCTCTTGACGATGGCGCGGATCGCTTCCTCGACCTGATACCAGAGCGGCTCCGGCCGCCTGCGGTCCGGCTGTTGAAAGCTCGCTTCGCTCATCGGATTTGTCTCCACCCGCTGCCCGCTTGCCCGGCAAGCGCGGCACCAACCAGCCCCGCGCGCGGACCGAAAGTGCCGGGCCTCAATTCGATATCGCGCAGATGCGGCGGCAGCTGACGCCGAAGCGCCGCAAGCAGCGGCGGCGCAATCACATCCAGCGCATCGGCCAGGCCGCCCGAGACCAAAATGACACCCGGATCGAGCAGTCCTACCGCGCCGGCAAGCGCCGTGCCCAGCGGTCGCGCCGCTTCCTCGACGAGGGCAAGCGCGGCGGATTGCCCGGCCCGTGCGGCTTCGATCAGCCGGCCGCCATTGGCGAGCCCGATCCGCGTGGACAGCGCATCGAGCGCGCGGCCCGAGGCGGCACGCTCCAGCCAGCCGTTGCGTTTATCGCCTTGATCCTCGACGTCGGCGCAGGCCCAGCCGAACGAGCAGGCGCCGCCATGCGCACCGGCGACGATGCGGCCGTTGGCCAGAACCGCCGAGCCGATGCCGGTGCCGATCGCGAGCAGGATCGCGTCGGACATGCCCTTGGCAGCGCCTTCAGCCGCTTCCGCGAGCAGCGCGATCTGAGCATCGTTGCCGACCGCCACGCCTATGTCGGGAAACACCGCCGCGATGTCGACGCCGTCCAGCCAGGGCAGGTTCGGGATCCAGCGACAGACCGTGCCGTCGACCAGCCCCGGCACGGCAAGTCCGAGCGCGTCGACAGCGTCGGCATTTGTCAGCGCGCGGATGCGCGCGACGAACGCGTCGAGGTTGTCCGGCGCCGGCTCGCGAACCTGTGGCGCAAGGGCGCCGGTATCGCCGGTATGGACCGCGGCCCGCAGATTGGTGCCGCCGAGATCGATGGCCAGTACCCGCGTCATGTGTCGCGCCTCCGATCGGCGGGCGGCGCGAACAGCCCGCTGCCGGCATTCCAGGAATGCGAGGCGGCCACGAAAGCCTGAGCGTGGCGCGTGCCGCGCAGGCAGCCGCGCAGCCGGTAGAGCGCGCTGTAATAGTCGACATAGGGGAAGCTGCTCAGTCCACGCGCCAGCTCGTATTCCATCACAGCCTCGTGCCAGGCGTCGAAACCGGCGCTGACGTCGACGAGATGCTCAGGGCGAAAACCTTCGTCGTCCTCCCAGTTCTCGCCAAAGAGCAGGAGCTGCGGCGTATGTGCCGGATGGGCCCGCTTCAGCGTCGGCAAGGCGGCAAAGAAGATGCCGGTCTGGGTGAGGTGCGTCGCGGCGCGGTGGTCCTTGTGCCAGCTCCCGTGCCAGTGGGTGATGACGATCTCCGGCTGTAGCTCACGGATGACGTCGCAGACCTGCAGGGCGGTCGCGTTGTCGTTGGGCAGGAAGGCGTCGCGCAGCTTCATATTGCGCATCTCGACGCCGAGCCGCGCCGCTGCCTTCGCCGCCTCGTCCTCCTTCTGCGCCAAATAGTGCTCCGGGATCAGGCAAGGGTGACCCTGCTCGCCCATCGAGAGATGCAGGAAGGTGACCTGGGCGCCGCCCTTGGCGGCGGCTGCTGCCAGGGGTCCGGCGATCACCTCGGCGTCGAAGGCATGCGCCCCGACGACCAGGATCGAGCGCGCGGCATAGACCTTGTCCTCGATCATTTCATGCCTCCCCCGGCGCCGACGCCCTCACGAATCTGGCGCGCCAGCAAACAATACATGATCAGGATCGGCGCCATGGAGATCGCCAGCGAAGCGAACACCAGGCCCCAGTCGGTGCGGAACTGCCCGACGAAGACGCTGATTGCCAGCGGCACCGTCTTGTAGCGGTCGTCGAAGATGAAGATCAGCGGGAAGAAGAAATCGTTCCACACCGCGATCGCCGTGAAGATGGCGACGATCGACACAGCCGGTTTCACCATCGGCAGCACGATCTGGAACAGGATGCGTGTCTCGCCGGCGCCGTCCATGCGTGCTGCCTCGTCGAGCTCGGACGGCAGCACGCGCATGAAATTGGCGAAGATGAAGACGGCGAACGGAATGCGGATCGCCGAATAGACCAGGATCAGTCCTGTGAGGGAGTCGAGCAGGCCGAGGCTGCGCATCAGCGTGAACAGCTCCACCGACGCGAGCCTGATCGGCAGCATGATGCCGGAGAGAAAGAGGCCGAGCATGATGGCGTTCCAGCCGAGCCTGTAGCGGCTGAGCGGATAGGCGGCCATCGCCGACACGACGATGGTGAGGATCACCGCGCCGCCGGTGACGATCAGGCTGTTGATGAAATTGTGGCCGAGATCGGCGCGGGTCCAGGCGCGGACGAAATTGTCGAAGGCCCAGCTCTGCGGCAGGCCGAGCCGGTTGTCGTAGATTTCCGCCGTCGTCTTGAAGCAGGAGACTATCAGGATGTAGAGCGGCAAGAGCACCGCCGACGTCCAGCCCAGCAGTATGGTCCGGCCGGGCAGCCGCGCCAGTCTTTGTGGGATGGCCAGTCGTTGCTGGAAGGCCAATCCTCGCTGAAGAGACGGCGCGCTCATAGTTGCACCGTCCGTTTGTCGAAGAAGCGCAGCATCAGAAGCGTGCCGATGCTGAGCACGAGGAAAAGCATGGTGCCGAGTGCCAGCGCGAGCCCGATATCCGTGATGCCGACAGCGCCCTCGGCGCCGAATGCCAGCCGGTAGAAGTAGGTCACCAGCGTGTCCGTCGAATAGCTCGGATTGCCCTGTACGCCCTGCATCACATAGACGATGTCGAACTGGTTGAAGGTGTTGATGAAGGAGAGCGTCGTCAGCGTCCCGAGCGCCGGCATCAACAGCGGCAGCGCGATCGAGAACAGCATGCGTGCATTGCCGGCGCCGTCGAGCTTTGCCGCCTCGAAGATCTGGCCGGAGATTTGTCTGAGGCCAGCCGTGTAGATCAGCACCGGCAGACCCATCCAGTTCCAGGCATCGACGGCGATCAGCATGGCCAAAGCGGTGTGGCTGTTGCCGAGCACCGTCAGGCTGCCCTGATGCAGGCCGAGACCGTTGAGCGCCCATTCGGCAATGCCGCCCGGCGCCAGGAGCAGCCGCCACAGCGCGCCGACGATGACGGGACTGAGCACCGCCGGGAAGAAGAACACCGACTGGAAGAAGGCGGCTCCCCTGTCGCGCAGGAAGAGCAGCCAGGCGAACAGAAGGCCAAGCCCGTTCTGCAGCAGCATGATGCCGAAGAACCAGGCGACGTTGTGCCAGAGCGCGCCGTAGAGCCGAGCGCCGCTTGGGAAAATGAACAGGCGCGGAAAGTTCGCCAGCCCGGCGAACTCCTGCATGCGCAGCCCCTTCCAGGCGAAGAAGCTGCCCCACAGCGACATCAGCAGCGGATAGAGCACGAACAGCCCGTAGACGGCCAAAGCCGGCAGGATGAACAGCACGGCCATGCGCTGCTGCGTGCGCTGGAGGCTGGTCATGTGGCGAAGTCTGGTCATGCGCTGCTCGATCGGGTGGAGATGCCGGCCGCCTTGAGCGTGATGCCGAAAAGTGTGAAGCGGTTTTCGGACGACGTCATGCTCCATCTTTCCGAGTAGAGCGGCCGGCGGCGCTCCTCACTGCTTGGGCTTGAACCAGGTGCTGACGGCGGCCTGCATGTCGGCTGCCAGCTTCTCCGGCGCGACATTGCCTTCGACCATGTCGATGATCTCCGACTGCAGCACCGAGGACGCGGTCGGCGTCTGCCAGCGGAAGCCGACCAGCGTGAGATAGGGCGTCGAGTTCTTCGACATCTCCATCATCTTGGAAAGCACCGGATCCTTGACGGTGACGTCGCTACGGGCCGGCGGCCAGCCCAACTCATCCGCGAACAGCTGCGCGAACTCGGCCGAGGCCATGAAGTTCAGCACCTTGGTCGCCGCTTCCTTGTTCTGGCTTTCCGAGACCAGGCCATAGGAACCGTCCGAGAAGGCCGAGGTGTAGAGCTTGGTCGAGGCGTCGTCGGCCGGGAACGGGAAGATCGAGAATTTCAGCTTGGGGTTCTGCGATTTGAAGCTGCCGTTCTCGAACGAGCCACCGAAGAACATCGCCGCCTTGCCGCCGATGAACTGCTGCGTCGCGGTCGTGTAGTCGATGCCGGCAAAGCCGTCGGAATAATACGGCTTCAGCTCGGCGAAGCGCTTTAGCGCGGCGACATAGCGCGGATCCTCGAAGGTCGCCTTGCCGCTCATCATCTCGTCATAGAAGCCGGGACCGTAAAGGGTCGGGCCGATGACGCCGACGCCGATCTCCAGCTCCCAGGCCGAGCCGTTGGCGCCGCCATTGGCGATCGGCGTGATACCCGCTGCCTTGAGCTTGTCGCAGGTGGCGACGAACTCCTTGTAGGTCTTCGGGATTTCGATTCCTTGCGCCGAGAAGATATCCTCATTGTAGAAGACTCCCATCATCGGCACCGAATAGGGCACGCCGTAGAGCTTGCCGTCGGCGCGGCCGCGCGCGCCGCCAAGGGCCGCGTCCGGCATGTTCTTCAATTCCGCCACGCTGTCGTCGAGCGCGTCGAGATAGCCGCCCTCGATGAAGGGCTGCAATTCGCCATAGGCCTTGAGCTGCGCGATGTCGGGTCCGCGGCCGCCGCGCAGCGCCGTGCTCAAGCGGTTCTGGTAGTCGGCATCTGGCGTGAACTGGATATCGACCTTGATGCCCGGATTGTTCTTCTCGAAGGCATCGAAGATGCGGCGCATCGCGGCCTCGTCTTCCGTGCGCCAGCTCCACAGCGTCACGGTGCTGTCGGCTCGGGCCGGCAGTGTCGTCAAAATGCCAGCGCAGGCGGCGGTGAGGCCGCCGATCAGGCCGAGCGCTGCGCGCCGGTGGATTGAAAGCATGCTCATTTGCCGGTTCTCCCATTTTTCGGTTTTGGATCTCGCGCGGCAGCGAAGCCGCAAGAGAGTCATCTGCTTTTTCGAAAAGTCATTATAACGACATGACGCCAACCGCAAGAGCATAAGGCCGCGAAGAACTATCCGGCAGTCTCGAATGAAAAGGCGATGGCACGATTATCCATTTGAATTTCATTTATAAACCATCAGGCGGCTGTAGCCTGGGATTTTTGACCCACAAGGCGTCGACTGACGTTCTCACGTTAGGGCTTGCGCCAGAGATCAAACTTGTCATAACGTCGTTGCTTCTGTCGCGGCTTGTGTGGAGGATGCCGATGTCGCTTGCCTGGTTCTCGAAACTGGCTCTTGCCGCGGGTCTCGTCGCGCTCCCCGCGACCAGCTGGGCGCAATCGGTCAACATCTCCTATCTGACTCATTGGTCGCCGGAGACGGTCGCGCTGCTCGAAGCGGCGGCCAAGGATTTTTCGAAGCAGAATCCGGATGTCGGCATCACCGTGCGGGCGGTTCCCTTCGGCGATCTTCTGACCACGCTGCGCTCGCAGGGCGGCGGTTCCGACGGTCCGACGATCGGCGGCATCTATGACCTCTGGCTGCCGGAACTGGCGAAGGACAAGCTCGTCGCCCCTGCCCCCGAAACGGTGGCCAATGAGGTGAAGAGCGCATGGCCGGCGGGCGTCGTCAGCGCCGCCTCGGTTGGCGGCACGCTCTACGGCATTCCGAACGAGATCGACGTTTACGCGCTGAACTACAACAAGGAACTGTTCAAGGCGGCGGGCATTGCCGCTCCGCCCAAGACCTGGGCCGAATTCAAGGATGCCGCCGCGAAGCTGACCAACAAGGACAAGGGCCAGCAGGGCTTCGGCATGATCAACTCATGGGCAGCAGGCGTGGTCCATCCTTTCGCCTCGCTGCTCGTCTCCAATGGTGGCAACCTGGTCAAGGATGGCAAGCCGGCGCTGGACAGCGCCCAGGCCGGCGAGACCTTCGCGCTCTATGAAGACCTGATAAAGTCCGGCGCGAGCAATCCGGCGATGGCGACCGCCGACGCCAACACCACCGGTCCGTTCCTCGACAATTTCGTCTCCGGCAAGACCGGCATGATCATCATGGCCAATTGGTGGGAAAGCGCGCTGAAGACCGGCATGGGCGACAAGTTCGCAAACGTCGCCACCGCGCCGATTCCGGTGGGTCCGAGCGGCGACAAGCCGCATTCGATCTCCTATTCCTGGATGACGGTGGTCAACGCCAAGGCCGGCGAGGCCGAGCAGAAGGCGGCCTGGGAGTTCCTCGCCTGGCTGAACAGCCCGAAATCCGGCAAGAACGGCGCCTCGGCCATGTCCGACATTTTGATGTCGATGGGCATCCTGCCCTCGCGCAGCTCCGACATCGAGGCGCACAAGGACAAGCTCGGCTCCGAATTCCTTTCCGGCTATGTCAGCGTGCTGGCCGATGCGCGGCCCTTCCCGGTCGTGCTCGGCGGCCAGGAATTCTCGGAATCCCTGCAGCAGACGCTCGAGGCGTTGCAGTATGGCCAGGTCTCGGCCAAGGATGCGCAGGCGAACGCTGAGGCCGATGCCACGTCGATCCTGGAGCGCGCGGCGAAATAGGCTCGGGCCTTTGACCGGCAGCCATCGGAGCCATATGAATGGCCAAAGCTTTTCGTGCCTCGGCGGGCATCATGCTTGCGCCCGCCGTGACATTGATCGGCGTCTTCGTGCTCTTGCCGATGCTGCTCACCATCTGGCTCTCCTTCCACGACTGGTCGACGCAGACGCCTTTTTCCGAAGCGAGCTTCGTCGGCCTCGGCAATTTCCAAGAGATCCTCGGTCCGACCTCCGTCGGGCGCGATTTCAAGTCAGCCTTGCTCAACACCGCTGTCTACACCGCGCTCTCGGTCGTCCTCATCCTGCCTCTGTCGGTCCTCTTCGGCCTGATGGTCTATCAGCGCGAGGTTGCAGGCGGCACGGCGCTGCGGACGGTGCTGTTTTCCACCTACATGGTGCCGATGATCGCGGTGGCGCTGGTCTGGTCGAAACTCTATTCGCCGAGCGAAGGCCCCCTTAACCAGATGCTCGGCCTGATCGGCATCGGCCCGCAGCCCTGGCTCTCCTCGCCGCGCTCGGCGCTGGTCTCGATCGTCCTGCTCAATGTCTGGCAGCAGGTCGGCTATTTCACCGTGCTGGCGATCGCCGGTCTGACGCAGATCCCGGGCAGCCTCTATGAGGCGGCAACGATCGACGGCGCCAGCGGCCGCGAGCAGTTCCGCTTCATCACCTTGCCCTTGCTTCGCCGCATGCTTCTCTTCAGCGCCGTCATCGCCATCATCAACGCGGTGCAGGTGTTCGAGCCGGTGGCGCTGATCACCCAAGGCGGGCCAGTGGGCTCGACCAACGTGCTCACCTACCATATCCGCCGCGTCGGCATCGAACGCGCGCAGGGCGGGCTGGGCTCCGCCATGGCGGTGATGCTGATGCTGTCGCTGATCGTCTGCGTCTCCGCGCTGTTCTCACTTGTCAACCGGAAGGACGGCGAATGAGCACGCCAGCCCGTCCGCCGTCCCGCAAACGCCCGTCAGGGAACAAGGCGCTGCTTGCGACGGCCATGCTTCTGGTTGCCGTGGCCTCCGCCTTTCCGCTCGCCTGGATGGTGCTCTCCAGCCTGAAGACTCCCGCCGAGACCATGCAGGTGCCGCCGGTCTGGATCCCTCACACGCCGACGCTCGACGCCTACGAAAAGGTCGCCGGCGTCATCAATGTCGGCCGCTCGATGTGGAATTCCTTGGTCATCGCCTCAGTCACCACCGCCGGCATTCTGGTCACCAGCATGATGGCCGGCTACGCCTTCGCCAAATACTCTTTCCGCGGCCGCTCGCTGCTGTTTTCGCTGCTGATCGCCACCATGTTCCTGCCGCCGATCGTGACGCTGATCCCGCTCTACCGCATGGTCGGCTCGATCGGGCTGAACGCCAGCCTTGCCGGCATCATCGTGCCCAACCTCGCCAATGCCTTCGGCATCTTCCTGATGCGCCAGTTCATCGCCGGCGTGCCGGATGATCTGATCGACGCCGCGCGCATGGACGGCGCCTCGGAGCTGCTCATCCTGTTCAAGATCGTGGCGCCGAGCATGGCGCCCGCGATCGCGGCGCTCGCGCTGTTCGCCTTCGTCTACCACTGGAACAGCTATCTTTGGCCGCTCACCGTGCTGCAGGGCAATGCCGACGCCTATCCGATCGTGATCAGCCTCAGCCGGCTGCTCAGCTATAACCGGGGTGCGGTCAACACCGGCCTGGTGATGGCCGGCGCCACGCTCGCCGTGCTGCCACCGCTCGTCCTGTTCGTCTTCCTGCAGCGCTTCTTCGTCGATTCGATCGTCGGCTCGGCGATCAAGGGGTAGTTCGCCATAGTTGAGCACGCAGGGCCATCATCGGCGTGACGACAATCTTCACACCCTGACGGCGCGCAGGTAATGCAGGCCGAGCCAGTTGAGCGGGCCGCCTTCGATGCGCTCGAAGCCGGCCGCAGCCAGCGGTTCGCGAAGACGATGCAGGTCGAACTGGCCGTGCAGGCCGTGCTTTGCCGACATGTGTCCGCGCTCGCTGACGGGGCCGGCATAGTCGACCAGCAACAGCCGCCCGCCCGGAGGCAGGACGCGCGCGGCCTCGCGCAGGCAAAGGCTGCGCCGCGGCTCCGGCACCATGTGCAGCACCGTCGTGAAAGTGACCGCGTCGAAGCGACCATCCGCGAACGGCAGCGCGGCCGCATCGGCATGGTGAAACGGGATATCGAGGCCGGCCCGGCTCGCCTTGCGGCGAGCGGCGGCAAGCATCTTTTCGGAGACGTCGACGCCAACCACCGATCCGTCGGGCTGCACGCGGCGCCAGGCGGAAATCGCCTGCGTGCCGGTGCCGCATCCGACGTCCAGCAGTTGGAAGCCGGGTGCCAAACCGGCCAGATCGAGCAACGCCTCGCGATAGGCCCGATCCCGCCCCCGCGTCAGCATGAGAACGAGCAGGTCGTAAAGGCGCGGGAAACCGATGCCCTTGTTGGCTTCCGGGCCGATTGCGGCCCCAGCGGTACGCACTTCGCTTCGCATGTGATGCATGTCCGTCTCGTCCTTTCTTCAGCAGCGCCAGACCTTCAACAGCGCCAAGCCGGCGAATGCCGGTCCAGCGGCTGCCAACTGGTGAAGTTCGAAACAATCCGTATGATAATGGACATTCTGTCCGGAAGATTCGACGGACGATGCAAATGGAACGTCCGTTAGTGGACAATCCGGGCCTACCGTCCTGGAAAACGTGCAGAGAAAGGCGATCCGGGAGCGGATTGGCAAAGGGAGGAGCGATCCATGTCGCGCGGAATCGACCGACGGGCCGCCCGTACGCGCAAGGCCCTTCACCGGGCGCTGCTGACGCTCATGCTGCGCAAGGGCTATGGGGCCCTCTCGGTACAGGACATCATCGATGAAGCCGATGTCGGCCGCTCGACCTTCTATGCGCACTATACCGGCAAGGAGGACCTGCTACGCAGCGGCTTCCAGCTGCTTCGGGAAGAGCTGAAAGAGGCGCAATCCGCCGTGCCTGCAACAGCTGGAGCATCACAGGACGATCCGCTCGGCTTCAGCGCGGCCATGTTCGAGCATGCGGCCCGGTACGCCGACCACTTCCGGACGATGATTGGCGGGCGAGGCGGCGCCGTGACGGAGAACGAGATCCGCCTGATCCTGTCGGAAATGGTGCGGCAGGAACTGTCCTCCACCCTCCAGGACGGCACCATCCCACGCGACTTCGTCGTGCAATTCGTCGTCGGCGCTTTCCTTACGACCCTGAACTGGTGGTTCGAGCGCAAGCCTGGGCTGCTGCCGGCTGAGGTCGACGCCATGTTCCGGAGCCTGGTGCTCGATGGGCTTTCACCCGTCATTGGGGACGAGCATCGATAGGCGGATCACCCCGCTGCAGGTCGCGATGCGGATTGATCGCGATCCAGAGCCTGAGCCGGCGGCATTTATCCGAGCAGCGCCGGCGTCCATGCGCCATCTGCCGCATTCGACTCCACTGCCGCTGCGACAAACTTCACGCCGCGCGCGCCGTCGACCACGTCGGGCACTTGCGCCGCCCTAGCCGCATCGACGGTTCCGCCCGAGCGATGCGCGCGGATGATGTCGGCGGCGTCGCGGTAGAAATTGGCGAAGGCTTCGATATAGCCCTCGGGATGCGCGGCCGGCATGCGCGAGACGCGCCGGGCTTCCGCTGTCGAACCATGGCCGCCGCGCACCAGTATGCGCGTCTCCTCGCCATAGGGCGAGAAGCGCAGCTCCTCCGGCCTCGTGCCCGACCATTCGAGCCCGGCCTTCTCGCCATAGATGCGCACCGAGAGGTCGTTGTAGTGGCCGGGCGAGGTCTGGCTGGCGAGGATCGTGCCGCGCGCGCCGCCCGTCCAGCGCACCAGCACATGCGCATTGTCGTCGAGCCGGCGCCCGGGCACGGCGGTGAAGAGGTCGGCCGAAACCGCCTCGGCCTCGAAGCCGGAGATGTAGCTCGCCAGGTTGAAGGCGTGCACGCCGATGTCGGCAAGCACCGCCGATTGCCCGGCGCGCGCCGGGTCTGTGCGCCATTCAGCCTGCTTCTGCCCCTGCGCATCGATCGGCTGCGTCAGCCAGTCCTGGATATAGGCGCCATGCACGGAAACGATGCGGCCGAGTTCGCCCGCCGCGACCATCTCGCGCGCCTGGCGCACCATGGCGTAGCCGGTGTTGTTGAGCGTGACGACGAAGCGGCGTTTCTTCGTCTTTGTCAGCGCCACCAGCGCCTCGGCCTCGGCAAGCGTCGTCGACAGCGGCTTGTCGCAGATGACGTCGATGCCGGCCTCGAGGAAGGCGGTCGCGATCGGCGCATGCAGATGGTTGGGCGTGACGATGACCACCGCCTCGATGCCGTCCCGCCGCACTGCTTCCGCCTTCGCCATGGCATGATAGTCGGCATAGCTGCGCTCGGGCGCGATGCCGATCTCGGCGGCCGAGGCCGCGGCGTTCTCCGCATCGGAGGACAACGCACCCGCCACAAGGGCGATCTGGTCGTCGAGTCGCATGGCCAGCCGATGCACCGCGCCGATGAAGGCGTTGCGGCCACCTCCGACCATGCCGACGTTGAGGCGTCGGCGCGAGGTTCCGTCAGCGGTTGCATAGACCATGTTTCGATTCCTCCCGGATGGCTGTCATTGACAGCGGGACTATAGGGAGCTCTCCGCCAATTTCGAACAGCTTTTCCAAATTTTGTTTTGTAAAACGATCGTGCCGCACTAGGCTTGCACGAAAATGGCAGAGGAGGGTTTGGGTAGTGGAAGCAGGCCAATTGCGTCAGCTTTTGAGTTCGCCCAGTTTTCCGGGCACTGGCGCTGCCCCTCACCTGCCTGTCGGCATCCTCTCCCCGTATAGTGACGGGGAGAGGGGCGCTCTCATCTGCGGTTTCGCCAATCGCGAGCGTTGCAGGAAAGGCGCCGAGGCTGCGGCCAGCCCCCTTCTCCCCGTCACTATACGGGGAGAAGGTGCCGGCAGGCGGATGAGGGGCGGCGCCAACTTCGACAATTGGCGGTCTTCACCTTTCTGCGCGGTACTTCAAACCCGGCCCATCCCATGAGCGGCGCGCGAACCTCACCCGGCCGGGTCGGCAGCGGCGAGAGCCGCAAACAGGGCCGTTCTCTGGCAGCACTTGGCTACACGAAACCGCAAACCTACGAAGAACTGCGTGCCGTGCTCTCGTCCGGCACCGTGCATTTCCCGAAGCGCCTGCGCCAAGTCGCGATCTTCCTATGGCAGCATCCGAGCGACGTGGCACTCGGTACCATCGCCCAGGTGGCGGACCAGGCCGGCGTACAGCCCTCGACGCTAGTGCGCTTCGCGCAGATCTTCGGCTATGCCGGATTTTCCGATTTCCAGGGCCTGTTCAAGGACCATATGAAAGGCTCCTGGCCTGAGGGACGTGGACAGGGCAGCCAGGAGCCGGCTAAGGAGCAGAATGCCAATCTGCATTTCCTCAACGGCATGGTCGGCGCCTCGCAGGCCTCGCTCAGCCGCATCGGCAGCGGCTTCGACACCGACAGCTTCGAGAAGATGGTCGTCCTGCTGGCGGGAGCCGAGCTGATCTATGTCATCGGCAGCAAACGCGCCTTTCCTGTCACCACCTATCTGTCGCTGACGCTGTCGCAACAGGGTGTGCGCAATGTCCTGGTCGACAATGTCGGCTCGACCGCGCTCGACCAGGTCGGCTGCATAAGCCGGCGCGACGCGGTGCTCGCCGTCTCCTTCAGCCCCTACAATTCGATCACGCCCGACCTCGTCGCCGTCGCGCATGAGCGCGGGGCGCGCATCGTCGCCATCACCGACAGCACCTTTTCGCCGCTGGTGAAACTGTCGGACACCTGGCTGGAGGTGGTGGAGTCGGATTTCGCCGGCTTCCGCTCGCTGGCCGCTTCGCTGGCCGTCGGCATGGCTTTGGTCCACGGCGTCGTCGCGCGCCGGACAGGCTGAACAGGTACGGTTGACTACAGGGAACTGTCGTTCCATATTTGAAAAAATAGAAACTTTGTTCCGGGAGGAGGAATGGAGGTTCGGCTCGACGGCAAGGTGGTGCTGGTCACCGGCGCGACGCAAGGCATTGGCCGTGCGATCGCCGAGACGGCCGCGCGCTCCGGCGCCGAAGCTCTGCTGATCACTGGCCGCAACCAGCAACGCGGCGACGCCGTCGCGGCGGACCTGACGGCCATGGGTGCGCCTGCCGCTTTCGTCGCCGCCGACCTCGGCGACCCGGAGACACCGGCACTGCTCGCCTCGGCATGCATCGAGCGCTTCGGCCGCATCGACGGACTGGTCAACGCAGGGGCTCTGACCGACCGTGCCTCCTTCGTCGACGCCGACTTGGACGGCTGGGCATCGCTGTTCGCCGCCAACGCCCGCGCGCCCTTCTTCCTGATGCAGGCAGCGATCGCCGACATGAAGAAGCGCGGCCAGGACGGTGCCATCGTCAACATCCTGTCGATCAATGCGCATTGCGGCGCGCCGGACCTTGCCGTCTATTCCGCCACCAAGGGCGCGCTGGCGACATTGACCAGGAACGCCGCCAACGCGCATCGCTTCGATCGCATCCGCGTCAATGGCATCAATGTCGGCTGGACCGACACGCCGGCCGAGCGCATCATGCAGGCCGAAACGCTCGGCCAGGGTCCGGGCTGGCTCGACGCCGCCAACGCGGCGCAGCCCTTCGGCCGGCTGTTCTCGGTCAACGACATCGCGAACCTTGCCGTCTTCCTGCTTTCCGACGCGGCCGGACCGATGACCGGCGCGCTGATCGACCAGGAGCAATGGGTGATCGGAGCGAACCGGTGACCGCCGCCGAGCGCCTCGGCCCTGCCGTGCTCGGCCGCTTGCCGCCCGAGGTAAGCAAGCCGGCTTACGATCGCTCGGCGCTGCGGCCAGGGATCGCGCATATCGGCGTCGGCGCCTTCCACCGCTGCCATCAGGCCGAATACACCGACGACCTTTTGGCGCAGGATTTCGACCGCTGGGGACTGGTCGGCATCAACATCCGGCCTCCCCTGCTCGCCGAGACGCTCGGCCGACAGGATGGTGTCTACACGCGGCTGATTCGCCAGAACGACGAGGTCGAGGCGCGCGTCATCGGCAGCATTGTGCGCGTCGTCGACAGCCAGGACAGCGCGGCGCCGGCGCTCGGGGTGCTTTCCTCGCCCGAGATCGAGATGGTCACCATGACGGTGACCGAGAAAGGCTATTGCCACATCCCGTCGAGCGGCGCGCTCGACCTCGACCACCCCGACATCGTGCATGACCTCGCCAATCCGCAAACGCCGCGCAGCGTGCCTGGCATACTGGCAAGGGCGCTGGAAATGCGCATGGTCTCGCATGGCCGGCCGGTGACGCTGCTTTCCTGCGACAACATCCCGGCCAACGGCACCATTCTCGGCAATGTCGTGCGGACATTCGCCGAACGGCACGGCAGCGGGCTGGCCGACTGGATCGCCGCCAATGTCGCCTTTCCCTCCGCCATGGTCGACCGCATCGCGCCGGCGACGACAGAGGCCGATATCGACGCGGTCGAAGAGCGCTTCGGCTATCGCGACGGCGCCGTCGTCGTCGGCGAGCGGTTTCGCCAATGGGTGATCGAGAACCGCTTCGCTGGCCGCGTGCCGCGCTGGGACCGCGTCGGCGCCAGCTTCGTCGACGACGTCACCCCGTTCGAGCATCTCAAGATGCGGGTGCTGAACGGCGCCCAGTCGACGCTTGCCTATCTCGGCGTGCTCGGCGGCTTCGAGCACACTTTCGAGGCGGTCGCCGACCAGCTTTTGGCAACCTTCGTCCGCCGCATGCTGATGGAAGAGACGCTGCCGACGCTGATGTCCGTGCCCGGCATCTCACCGGCCGCCTATGTCGAGCAGAGCCTTGCGCGCCTCACCAACACGGCGATACGCCATCGCAATCACCAGATCGCCACCGACGGCTCGCAGAAGATCGTCCAGCGCCTGCTCAACCCGATCCGCGACCGCTTGGCCATGGGCCTGAGCATTGCGCTTCTCCCGGTCCCGGTCGCCGGCTGGATGGCTTATCTGGTCAAGGCTTCCGCGCATTTCGGCCGCGCCTGGCAGGCGTCCGATCCTTTTGCCGAGAGGATCGCGGCGATCGCCGGCCGCATTGGTGCCGACAGCGAAGCCCTCGCCGACGCAATCCTTGCCATCGATGCCATCTTCGACCCGTCGCTTGCGGCCAACACGACGTTCCGCGCGCATGTGACCACCGGTCTCGACGGCCTGCTTTCGAACAACCCGATGAGGTTTGTCAGACAGGTCTGTGCTGGGCCAACGGATGCGTCGTTGAAGCGCCCGGCGCGATCTGCATAGTTAGGAATTGGGAGGGATCATGAAGCTTGGACTACTCACGGCACCATT
This sequence comes from Mesorhizobium sp. WSM4906, assembly GCF_029674625.1. Taxonomy (NCBI): domain Bacteria; kingdom Pseudomonadati; phylum Pseudomonadota; class Alphaproteobacteria; order Hyphomicrobiales; family Phyllobacteriaceae; genus Mesorhizobium; species Mesorhizobium sp. WSM4906. The sequence goes on along the minus strand of NZ_CP121355.1, from coordinate 2,267,438 downwards.
CCCGGACATCTCGCTCGGCGAAGTCGCCGACTGGGCGCGCTCGGCCGGCTTCGAGGCCCTGGAGATCGCCTGCTGGCCGAAGGCTTCGGGCGCCAGCCGCCGCTATGCCGGCACCAGCCATATCGACGCCGACATCTCGGCGTCGGAGGCCAAAGACATCGCCGCCGAGCTCGCCGGCAAGGGCCTGACGATCTCCGGCCTCGGCTTCTATCCCAATCCCCTGCATCCCGATCAGGCGCATCGCGAGGCGGTGATCGAACATCTGAAGAAGGTGATCGTGCTGGCGAGCCGCATGGGTGTCTCGCTCGTCAACACCTTCTGCGGCGGCGACGCTTCGAAGACTGTCGACGCCAATTGGGAAACAGCGCGGAAAGTCTGGCCCGCGATCATCGCCCATGCGCGCGAGCACGGCGTGAAGCTCGCCTTCGAAAACTGCCCGATGATCTTCAGTTATGACGAATGGCCGGGCGGGCACAACATCGCCTACTCGCCTTATGTCTGGCGCCGGATCCTCGAAGCCTGGGGCGGCGATGTCGGCATGAATTTCGACCCCTCGCATCTCGTCTGGCAGATGATCGACAAGGAACGCTTCATCCGCGAGTTCGGACCGCACATGCTGCATGTGCATGCCAAGGACCTGATGATTGATCATGATGGTTTGTACGAGCGCGGAATTCTTTCCGCTGGCATAGGCTGGCAGGTGCCGCGCATGCCGGGGCTTGGCGACATCAACTGGGGCAGCATCTTTTCGGGTCTTTACCGGGCTGGATATGACGGGCCGGTCATCATCGAGCATGAGGACCGGCGGTTCGAGGGAAGCGACGAAAAGGTGAAGCGCGGTTTCCTGCTGGCCCGTGATGTGCTGCGTCCCTTCGTCAAATGACGAAAAGCTTGGGCTCCGGTCACAACGGAGCCCTGGAACTGCAACTGACAGTCAATGTGGAGGAGTACTGAAATGAAGAAATACCTGACCATTGGCCCGCTACTTGCCGGTGCCGCCTTGCTTGCCTCGGTGGGCGTCTCGTCCGCCGAGGGCAAATACACGATCGGCATTTCCAACACCGTGCAGGGCAACGGCTGGCGCGAGGAGATGATCTGCGCCATGAAGGCGCAGGCATTGGCGTCCGGCGAGGTGGCGAAGCTCAACATCGCCCATCGCAACACCGACGCCGCCGGCCAGCTCGAGGACATTCGCAACCTGATCAGCGCCAAGGTCAACGCCATCGTCGTCAACCCGGCCGATCCGGCCGGCATCAAGGCCGGGCTGGAGGAGGCGACCAAGGCCGGTATCGTCGTCGTCGCCGTCGACCAGGCGGTCACCGAACCTTCCGCCTACATCATCTCCAACAACCAGGAACAATATGCCTATCTCGGCGCCAAGTGGCTGTTCCAGCAGATGGGCGGCAAGGGCGAGGTGCTCTACATGCGCGGTGCCGCCGGCGCGTCCGCCGACAGCGATCGCGACAAAGGCTTCAAGAAGGCGCTGGCCGAATTCCCCGACGTGAAGGTCGCGCAGGAGGTGTTCACCGGCTGGCAGCAGGACCAGGGCAAACAGCAGATCCTCTCCTTCCTCGCCACAGGGGCGCCCATCAACGGCATCTGGACCTCCGGCATCGACAACGTCATCGTCGACGCGCTGGTGGAACAGCAGGCGCCGATGGTGCCGGTTGTCGGCGCCGACAATGCCGGTTTCGTCGGCCAGCTGAACACGGTCAAGGGTCTGGTCGGCGCAGCCGTCACCAACCCCGGCTCGATCGGTGGCGCCGGCGTCACGCTGGCGCTGCAGATCCTCGACGGCAAGAAGCCGGCGCAGCAGACCGTCCTGGTCGAGCCGCAGCTCTGGGAGAACGCCACGGACGAAGGCAAGGCCAAGCTGAAGTCGGCCGCCGATCCGTCGCTCAGCCCCGAGTGGCCGGTCTCGATCTCGATCCCGGACTGGACCACCTACACCAAGGAGCAGATCGTCGCCTGCAAGGGCCCGGGCGAATAAATCCGGCTTCTTCCTTCCCTCCTTTTGGGGGAAGGAAGATCGGCGCGCAGCGCTGAGACGGATGATGGGGTGCTGGAAGGAATGAGGCGTTGGTGTTTTCTGGAACACCCCCTCATCCGACCTCGCTTCGCGAGGCCACCTTCTCCCACAAGCTCCCACAAGGGAGAAGGGAAAGTCGCCGCTCCGCAGTACGCCGCGCGCAAGCGTGGCGTGCTGTTGTGTTAGAACAGGCCACACATGATCGAGACCCGCACGCTTTGACCACCAACCCTCTCCTCGACGCCACCGGCGTGGCGAAGAACTACGGCGCCGTGGCGGCGCTGCGCAACGCCTCGCTTTCGGTGCTGCCGGGCGAGGTCCATGCGCTGATGGGCGCCAACGGCGCCGGCAAGTCGACGCTGGTGAAGATCCTGACCGGCGCCATCCGGGCGGATGCAGGCCGCATCCTGATCCGCGGCGAAACCCGCGACGTGCGCTCGCCCGCCGCCGCCCGCCGCGCCGGCCTGCTGCCGGTCTACCAGGAGCCGGCGCTGATCCCTGATCTCGATGTGCTTTCCAATCTGCGGCTGACCGGCACGCCGGTCGAGCCCTTCCGCGCCTGGGTGCGCGAGCTTGGCATCCCCAATCTCGACATACGCGAGACCGCGCGTGACATTCCACTCGCCGTGCTGCGCGTGCTCGATCTGGCGCGCGCGCTCGCCGTCGAACCCGATGTGCTGCTGCTCGACGAGATGACGGCAGCACTTCCCGCCAACCTTGCCGAAAAGGTGCTGGAAGTCGTGCGCCGCCAAGGCGACAGCGGCCGCTCGGTGATCTTCATCTCGCACCGTTTCGTCGAGATCTCCGCGTTGTGCGATCGCGCCACGGTGCTGCGCGATGGCGCCACCGTCGGCGTCGTCGACATCGAGCCGGGCATCGAGGAAAAGATCGTCGAGATGATGCTTGGCGCCCGCATCGAGAAGACCAGCGTCGCCGCCGCGCGGGTGGCAAGCCAGGCTGCCGGCGCACAAGACAGCCATCCGCGGCTTTCGGTGCGCAACCTGCAGCTCGGCACCAAGCTCAACGACGTCTCCTTCGATCTTGCCAATGGCGAGGTGGCCGGCGTCGTCGCGCTGGAGGGCCAGGGCCAGGACGAGCTCTTCGCCGCCCTTGCCGGCTCGATCAGGCCGGCCGGCGGCACGATCGCGGTCGACGGCGCTCCGGTGAAGTTCTCGCATCCGAGCGATGCCATCCGAGCCGGCATCGCCTATGTTCCGGGCGACCGCACCGAGGCTTTGGCCATGCAGCGCTCGGTGCGCGAGAACATCGCGCTTCCCTTCAGCGCGGCGCTGCGCAAATGGGGCCCGATCAAGGTGCGCCGCGAGCGCATGGTGGTCTCCAGCGCCATTGCCCGTCTGCAGATCGACACCCGCGCGCAGGGCGAGGTGCAGCGCCTTTCCGGCGGTAACCAGCAGAAGGTGACCATCGCCCGCTGGATCGCGGCGGATGCCCGCACCGTCCTCTGCTTCGACCCGACGCGGGGCATCGATGTCGGCACCAAGCAGGAGATCTACAAATTGCTGCGCGAGCTCGCTGGCCTCGGCAAATCGGTGCTTTTCTACACGTCGGAGCTGGAAGAGGTGCAGCGTGTCTGCGACCGCGTCATCGTCATCTTCGGCGGCCGAGTCGTTGACACGTTCCCGGTCGAGCTGGCCGACGAGCCGGCGCTGATGCGGGCGGCCTACGGCTTGCCGCGCGGCGCCAGGCAAGATGTCGGCATCCTTGCCGACGTCAGGCCTGCTTCCGATACGGAGGTCGCGCCATGACCCGCTTCCTGCGCCGCCAGGGCTGGGTCGCCGGCCTGCTTGCGCTGCTCGTATTCCTGTTCGTCGTCACCAAACTGATCCAGCCGGGCTACGGCAGCGGCGATTTCGGCTCGCTCGCGCGGGCAGTCTTGCCCTACGCCTTTGCCGTCGCGGCGCAGACCGTCGTCGTCATCGCCGGCGGCATCGACCTCTCGGTCGCCGCCATGATGGCGCTGACCAGCGTCACCGCCGCTTCGATGATGAACGGCGCCAGCGAGGAATATGCGCTCTTCGTCGTGCCCTTCGTGCTGGCCATGGGCCTCGTGCTCGGCGCGCTCAACGGTCTCCTCATCGTCGTCACCCGCGTGCCGGATATCGTCGTCACCTTGGCCACGCTGTTCGTGCTGCAGGGCGCGGCATTGCTGGTGCTCGACGCCCCAGGCGGCGCGGCCGCCGAGTGGCTGAAGGCGAGCGTGGTCGGCACCATGCCGGTGCCCGGCCTGCCGGATTGGGCGGATGCCTGGGTTCCGAAGGCGCTGGTGCTGCTCGTCGTCTGCCTTTTCGTCATCTGGATCCCGCTCAGGCGCTCGCGTCTCGGGCTCTCCATCTATGCCATCGGCAGCAACGAGCTCGCCGCCTTCCGCAGCGGCGTGCCGGTGGCGCGCACCAGGATCGTCGCCTACGCGCTCTCCGGCCTGTTCGCGGCGCTCGGCGGGCTGTCGCTCACCATCAGCACCGGGATCGGTGCGCCGATCCCTGGCCCCTATCTGCTCGCCAGCGTCGCGGCGGTGGTGCTTGGCGGCGTCGCGCTCGGCGGCGGCAAGGGCGGGCTGCTCGGGCCGATCATCGCCGTCTTCGTGCTCAGGCTGGTGCGCACCGATCTCACGCTGCTGGCCATCGATCCCAATGTCACCGCCATCATCGAGGGCGCAATCATGGTCGCCGTCGTGATGTTCGGCGCCTTCATCACCATCCGGGGTCGCCCGGCAGGAGCAACGCCATGACGAGCACCGCGACCGTGCCCCAGCCCGCTTCGTTCGGCCGGCGCCTGAAGCGCTTCATGGCGGACCGGCCGATCATTCCGCTGATCATCCTGCTCGTCATCCTGGTGGCGATCCTGCAGGTCCTGCGCCCCGGCATCGTCAACGAGCGCTGGATCGCCAACACGGCGAAGTTCGCCATTCCGCTGGCGATCCTCGCCGGCTGCCAGACCATGACGATGCTGACCGGCGGCATCGACCTGTCGGTCGGCACGGTGGCGACGATGAGCGCTTTCATCATGGCGACCCAGATCGTCAACCAGGATCCGACGGTGGCATTCCTTCTCGCCATGCTGCCGGCGGTGCTGATCGGCCTCGTCAACGGCATCGGCGTCGGCGTCTTCCGCGTCCATCCGCTGATCATGACGCTCGGCACCAGCCTGATCGGCACCGGTTTCCTGCAGGTCTACCAGCGCACCGTGATTGCCTCCGGCGCCAGGATCCCGGATTTCCTCAACTGGCTGGGCACCGGCCTCACCTACGGCTTTCCCAATGCGCTCTTGCTGTTCGTGCCGGTGGCGGTGCTGATCGTCTTCACGCTCAACCGCACCGGCTTCGGCCGCCTGCTCTATGCCGTCGGCGACAACGAGCGCGCCGCGCGTTTGTCCGGCGTCCGATACTGGCAGGTGATCACCGCGCTCTACGTCATCTCCAGCCTGCTCGCCGGCATCACCGGCCTGCTCTACATCGGCCTGATCAAGGCGCCTTCGCTGTCGCTCGCCGAGCCGCTGGTGCTGCCTTCGGTGGCGGCGGCCGTCATCGGCGGCACCTCGATCTTCGGCGGCCGCGGCGGCTATATGGGCACCATCGTCGGCGCGCTGATCCTCACCGTGCTGACGACGCTGCTCACCATCCTGCAGATGCCGGAAGGCGGCCGCCGCATCCTGTTCGGCTTCATCGTGCTGTTCGTGACCGCGGCCTACTTGAGGATCATCGAGGACCGGTAGGAAGGCGGCTTCTTTCAGACGGGCACAGGGCTGCGACGCTACGTTCGTTGCCGCCGGGCGGCGGGAACACTATAGCTGTTCCTCGTGCGCGAAGACATTCACACGACGGGCATTCCGGTTCTCTGCGTTTCATGCGAGGCGCGGCATCGCGGCATTTGCGGCGCGCTCAACCTTGACCAGCTCGTCGCCCTTTCCAAGTCGACGAAGCGGCACAAGGCCGAGACCGGCAAGGAGCTGGTGAGCGACTCCAGGAGCGTCGAGCGCTTCGCCAACCTGCTTTCCGGCGTCGTGAAGCTCACCAAGACGCTTTCCGACGGCCGCCAGCAGATCGTCGGCCTGCAGTTTGCTCCCGATTTCCTCGGCAGGCCGTTCCAGTCGGAGAGCTCGCTGACCGCCGAGGCCGCGACCGAGGTCGAGCTGTGCTCGTTCCCGCGTCAGGCGCTCGAGCGCTTGATGAAGGAGCAGCCGGACCTCGAGCATCGCCTGCTCGAGCAGAAGCTGCGCGAGCTCGACCAGGCGCATGACTGGATGGTGGCGCTTGGCCGCAAGACGGCCGCCGAGAAGATCGCGAGCTTCCTTCTGATGATCGCGCGCAACATCGATCCGGGCGCCGGTCCAGAGCGCCGCAGCGCCGCTTTCGAACTGCCGCTGTCGCGCGCGGAGATCGCCGACTTCCTCGGGCTGACCGTAGAGACGGTGAGCCGGCAGATCACCCGCCTGCGCGGAGAGAACGTGATCCACGTCGAGAACAACCGCCACGTCATCGTCGACGACATCGGACGTCTGGCCGCGCGGGCAGGCGACTGATCTCCTTATTGGCGGCCAAGAACCTCGGGCAGCACGTGGTCGCGCTCGAAGGCGATATGGCGGCGTGTCGATTCGAAAAAGGCGCGCAGCATGTAGCCGAATGCCTCGGGGTTCTCGATCGGCCGCCCGTGGCCGTGGGTGAGCAGCGCCTCGCTGAGATCCGTCGCTGCGCTTTCGTCCTCCAGATGCTCGACCTTGAGCCGCTCGATGATGTCTTCCCTGCCAGTTCGCTGCGCGAAGGCGGGGAAGACGACGTCTTCCTCGAAGCGGTGGCACTCGCGAACGAGCGGCAAGAGGTCCGCCGCCACGGCCAGGCACTGCAGACGGTCGACGCGCGACGGCAGGTCGTCGGCGATGCCTTCCAGCATATGGCAAAGCGCAAGCATCTGCACATGCGCCCGCTTCATATCGGCCGGGGTGCGCAACGGCTCCGGCTTGGCGTCAGTCATGATGCTCCGCCCCGATGCCCGGGTCTTTTTCCTGGACACCTCTCATAGTACCGGGACGATCGCCATGGCTTGATATGGATCAACCCTTTCCATCGCAACGCCTGCCAGGAAGCTGATGGAGCGGGTTCAAGGCGTCTCTGATCTTGAAGCTGTCTGCCGGGTCGTGCTCGGCGCGCTGTCATGCCGCCGAGCTGTCCTCCTCCCCTGCATTCGGATCGCCCGGCGCGGTTGCCCAGGCGAGTTCCACCAGCGTCACCGTTCGCCGGCCGGTGCCGTCGATCTGGCAGACGATGAGGCCCTGCTCCTCGATATAGTCGAGCAGCCGCCGCGCGCGGCGCAGCGAATGCGAACCGTAGGCGCGGGCAATCGCCGCGTCGCTCGGACAAGGCCAGGCTTCCTTTGCCGCGCGGGCGATCATCATGAATACGCCCTGCATGTCCTCGGGCAGAAGCGAGGCGCGCACGGAAACGTCGCGCCACGCATCGTCCTCGGCCATGTCGGAGCCGACGCCGGCGCGGGCGCGTGTCAGCATGCGGCGGAACTCCGATAGGTCCGGCACGACCGAAGCCAGCCCCTCGATCCGGCAGCGGACCACGAACTCCTGGTAGAGCACGCCAATGACGCGGAACCCGGCGTCGGGTTCGGCCAGGATGGCGCGCAGGATGCGGTCCATCCGCTCGCGCCGCTCGGCGAGATCCTCGGCGCTCGGCTGCGGCTCGGCCGGCTCGGGGCGGATATCCAGCGGAGCGGCCTTGGCCGCCATCAGCTGATCGAGCAGGTCCGGCGAGGGCCGCCGCTGCGGCCGCACCGTCTCCGGCGGCGGCGCCGCCAGGATGATCGAGCGCGCATCCTCCAGCGCCGCCTCCGGCAGCGGCATCAGCCGCGGCGTGCCGTTGCGCGGGCTCGTTTCGGTCGATCCGATCCGCACGCTCAGCGGACGGCGCGACAGCGCGGGGCCAAGCGCCATGAAATGCCCGCGCTCCAGGTCACGGAACGCTTCCGCCTGTCGCCGCTCCATGCCGAGCAGGTCGGCGGCGCGCGCCATGTCGATGTCGAGGAAGGTGCGGCCCATCAGGAAGTTGGAGGCCTCGGCCGCGACGTTCTTGGCGAGCTTCGCCAGCCGCTGCGTGGCTATGATGCCGGCAAGCCCGCGCTTGCGGCCGCGGCACATCAGGTTGGTCATGGCGCCGAGCGAAAGCTTGCGCGCCTCGTCGGAAACCTCGCCGGCGGCGGCCGGCGCGAAGAGCTGCGCCTCGTCCACCACCACCAGCATAGGGTACCAATGGTCGCGCGCGACCTCGAACAGCCCGCCGAGGAAAGCGGCGGCGCGCCGCATCTGGTTTTCGGCATCGAGCCCTTCGAGATTGAGCACCGTCGAGACGCGGTGGATGCGCGCCCGCTCGCCGGCCGCCTGCAGGCCCCGCTCGGTATGTTCTTCGGCATCGATCACCAGATGGCCGTAGCGCTCGCCGAGCGACACGAAGTCGCCTTCGGGGTCGATGATGGTCTGCTGCACCCATGGCGCGCTCTGCTCCAGCAGCCGACGCAACAGATGCGACTTGCCGGAGCCCGAATTGCCCTGCACCAGCAGGCGGGTCGCCAGCAGTTCCTCAAGGTCGAGGGCCGCCGGCGCGCCTGCCGTCGTCTGCCCCATCTCGATTGCAACCGTCATATCTCGACTCGAATGGTCTCCCTGCGCGGGAGGGGCTTAGCAACCGGAGCGCGATGCGTCGAGCTTAGGCCTTTGCCGGCGGCCCGGTGTTCCACACCTAACGGCATGTCGCCCAAAAAGTGCGCAGCGGTTTGGGAAAACGACATGCGCAATGGAAAGATTTGGAGCGCGTCGCCTGTATACCGTTTCAGCGCGACGCGCTTTCAGGGCAATGGCGGCAGGATGTCGCCAATCGCACTGGTCGGACCACCATTTCGCTGGCGCAATCCCACCATTGGCGTATCATCCTTTTAGGGAGGGTTCATGGCAGGAGGAGGCCGATGAACGTCGCTGCGGAAGTGCCCGTTATGGATCCGACGGTGCAAGATCTTGTTTCGTCTGCTCTTTCGAAATTTCGCGCCGGCGACACGATCTCGACCCGCGCGATGCTCGACGCCATCCGCCAATCGGATCCCTCCTGCGAGGACAGCGACGACCAGCTGGTCGAACTGATCGTCATGGCGGCCGTTGGTAAGACCATGGGTGTCGTGTTCGACCACCGTTCGCCCGACGAGCGGCTGCCGCGGCTTTCCTGAGCTACCTTCCGGAGGCATGCGCCTGCAGGTTTTGGGTTGCCGCGCTCTATGGTCTGTTGAGATTCAGGTCAGGCCGGCCACACCTGAAATATCAACAGACTGCCTAGCTTCCCAGCGGATGCGGCATATAGCCGACGAAGCCGGCGATCTTCCAGCGGCCGCCGACCTTGCGGCAGAAATAGAGCGTCTGCCATTTGAGCCTGTCGACGCCGCCATCGGCCTTGGCGACGGAGCCATCGAACTTCTTGTGCAGCACCGCGCGGTCGCCGTCGACGTCGATGTCGCGCATGTTGGTGACGCGGAACAGCGCCTCGCGCAGCGGCTCGGCGAATTTCGTCGCCGCGGTTTCCTTGGCCTGGCGCAGCCATTCGTCGCGATAGATTTCCAGCCTGGGGAATTGCAGGCGCCAGGCATCCGCGTTGCTGAGGAAATGCGCATGCATGCCGAAGAAGCTCTCGGCGATGAAATCGTCCTCGACCATCGCCCAGTCCTGGCCGAGGAAGGCATCGATGTCGCGCCGCACCAGCATTTCCCACAGCGCGTGACGATCGGCGTCGCCTTCCGGAAACGGATTCTTGTCGAAGGTCATCGGGTCCCCCTCTCATGCGTACCGGCGGCACGAATTGCCGACCTGCGTTGAGGCGCAGGATGCTCAGGCTTCTGTAATAAAGCAACATGGATTCTCGAAAAATGTTGCTTTCCAACAGGAGCTCTATGAGGATCACGCCGACGCGTGTAGACGGCTGGAAGAAACGGTTCCGTCCAGTCGACAACAGGAGGCTCGCTTGCCCAAGCAGTGTTTTGGAAAATCGCATGTCCCGCTCTCGCCGGCGGTGCGCGCCGGCGATTTCGTCTATGTCTCCGGCCAGGTGCCGGTTGGCAGTGACGGTCTCGTGGTCAAGGGCGGCATCGCCGAGCAGGCCGAGCAGGTGCTGCAGAACGTCAAGGCCGCGCTGGCGCTTGCCGGCTGCACCATGGACGACGTGGTGAAAACCACCGTCTGGCTCGAGGACGCCCGCGATTTCGGCAGCTTCAACACAGTCTATGCCAGGCACTTCCCCAATGACCCGCCGGCGCGAACCACGGTGGAGTCGCGCCTGATGATCGACATCAAGATCGAGATCGAGGCGGTCGCCTACCGGCCGGTCTGATCGCTAAAAGCAATTCCAGGAAAAGTGCATCGCGGTTTTCCGTTCGGAATTGCGTGAAAAAACAGACGCCAAGGAGGCGCCGATGCAGTTCGATCTGCTGATCAAGGGTGGCCGTGTGATCGACCCGGCCTCGGGCCTCGATGCGGCGCTAGACGTCGCCATCGCCGATGGCCGCGTCGCCGCGATCGACGCGGCCATCGATGCCGAGGCCGCCGGCGAGATCGTCGACGCCAGGGACTGCATCGTCGCGCCGGGTCTCGTCGACCTGCACAGCCATGTCTATTGGGGCGGCACCTCGCTCGGCGTCGACGCCGACTGGCTTGCCGCCAAGAGCGGCACCACCACCTTCATCGACGCCGGCAGCGCCGGCGCCGGCAATTTCCTGGGCTTTCGCCGCCACGTCATCGAACGCTCCAAGGTCCGCATCCTCGCTTACGTCAACATCTCCTTCGCCGGCATATTCGGCTTCGCCAAGACCGTGTCGGTCGGCGAATGCAGCGATCTCAGGCTCTGCGAGCCGCGCGAGACGGTGGCAGCGGTGCGCGAGCACGCCGATGTCGTCGTCGGCGTCAAGGTGCGTTCCGGCAAGCATGCCGGCGGCACCAGCGGCATCGCACCCGTAGACCTGGCGCTCGAAGCCGCCGATAAGGTCGGCCTGCCGCTGATGGCGCATATCGACGAGCCGCCGCCCGGTCGCTCGGAAGTGCTGCCGAGACTCCGCCACGGCGACATCCTCACCCACTGCTTCCGGCCGTTCCCCAACGCGCCGGTCTTCGCTTCGGGCGCGGTGCGGCCGGACATGCGCCTTGCCCGCGAGCGCGGCGTGATTTTCGACATCGGCCACGGCATGGGCTCCTTCGACTTCGAGGTCGCCAAGGCCATGCTTGCCGAAGGCCTGGCGCCCGACGTCATCTCGAGCGACGTCCATCTCTACTGCGTCGATGGCCCCGCCTTCGACATCCTGGTCTGCATGTCCAAGCTCATGGCGCTCGGCATGCCGCTGGTCGAGGTGCTGCGCGCGGCGACGCAGCGCCCGGCTGAGGCGATCGCGAGGCGCGAGCTCGGCACGCTGAAAGTCGGCGGTATCGGCGATGTCGCGGTGCTCAAATTGCAGCCGGGACGCTTCACCTTCGTCGATGCGGTCGGCGCTTCACTGGTCGCGGATCGGCGGCTGGTCTCCAACGGCATCGTCATCGGCGGCAAATGGTGGCCGAACGAGGCCGCGAACCACAATGAGACTGAGCGCTTCGAAGCGCATGCCCATCATACGCATGTCGAGGTTGCGGCCATGCATTTTCGGCAGCGGCATGATTAGCCGATCTCTCCCTGAGGGGAGATGGCCGGCAGGGTTGCGGCGGCGGCGCGTTTGACGAATGGCTTCCCCCACTCCGTCGCTGCTTCGCAGCGCCACCTCTCCCCCACATGCACACATCTTCTGTGACTGGCGTGACTGATCGACCTGAGGCTTGATTGCCAGGTGGTTCCCCCAATCCGTCGCTGCTTCGCAGCGCCACCTTTCCCCCCTCCGGAGGGAAAGGAAGGGAGCCTTGCTGGACGAGCGTTGACGGCAAAAGGCCTGGCGCCTTTCCTCTACCCCGTCGATCGGGGGAGAGGTGGCTCGGCGAAGCCGAGACGGAGTGGGGGTCGACCAGCGCTACATTAGACAATGCATGCGCCAAGCCGCCATGCACGCTATCGCCAAAGACCAGCCGCTTGGAAATGTGTGCATGCCGTAGCCCTCCGGAGGGAGAGGAAGGAAGCTGAATAAGCTCGCGCTTTTCCTCTCCCCCGTCGATCGGGGGAGAGGTGTCGAGCGAAGCTCGACGGAGTGGGGGTCGACCTTACCCAGCATTGCTCGGCTCGCCGTAGACCGGCGTGGCGATCCCCTCCATCCTCGCCTTGAGCTGCATTGCCACGAACTTAGAATAGAAGCGCGACAGCGCGAGGTTGCCGCCGTGGAACCACAGCGCCTCCTGCGCCGTCGGCTTCCACATGTTGCGCAATTCACCCTGCCACGGGCCGGGATCGCCCTTGACGCCGGAGCCCAGCCCCCAGCACGGGCCGACCTTGTCGGCGATCTCGCGCGAGACGATCGCCGCCACCGTCTCGTTCATCGACTGGTAGCCGGTGCAGCAGACGATCGCGTCGACGGCGAGCTCGCTGCCGTCCTCGAACAGGATGCCGCTCGGCGACAGCGCCTTGATGCCGACCCCGCTCTTCACCGCGATCTCGCCGTTCAGGATCAGCTCGCAGGCTCCGACATCGATGTAGTAGCCCGACCCGGTGCGGTAGGCCTTCATCAAAAGACCGGTTTCGTCCTCGCCGAAGTCGATCGCAAAGCCACTGGCGCTCAGCCGCTTGTAGAAATCCGCGTCGCGCTCGCGGATAACGTCATAGAGCGCCCGCTGGCCTTTCGGCACCAGCGCGAACGGCGTCGAGGCGACGATCATGTCGGCCTTGTCGGTGGTGATGCCGCGCGCCAGCGCCTTTTCAGAAAAGATCTCGAAGCCGACCTCCATCAGCGTGTCGGACTTCACCACCGTCGTCGGCGAGCGCTGCACCATGGTGACCTTGGCGCCCGCCTCCCAGAGGTCGACGCCGACATCGTGGCCCGAGCTTGCCGCGCCGATCACCGCGACGCGCTTGCCGCGGAATTTCTCGCCTGTCGAATACTGGCTGGAATGCAGCAGCTCGCCCTTGAAGCTGTCCGCGCCGGGCAGCTCGATCCGCCGCGGCGGCCCGTAGGCGCCGGTGGCGAAGACGATGTGCTTGGGCCTCAGCGTGATGGGCTGGCCGACACGGTCGACCACCACCGTCCAGACCTTTTCGGCCTCGTCATAGGCAGCGCTGATGCATTTGGTGGCGACCCAGTAGTTCAGCTCCATGACGCGGGCATACATTTCCAGCCAGTCGCCCATCTTGTCCTTGGGCGTGAACACCGGCCAGTTTTCCGGGAACGGAATATAGGGCAGATGGTCGTACCAGACTGGATCGTGCAGCACGAGCGAACGGTAGCGGTTGCGCCAGGAATCGCCGGCACGCGCGTTCTTCTCGACGATGAGCGTCGGCACGCCGAGCTGCCGCAGCCGGGCGCCGAGCATGATGCCGCCCTGGCCGCCGCCGATCACTAGGCAATAGGGCTGCTCGTGCATGCCGAGGTCGCGCGCCTCGCGCGCTCTTTTCTCGGCCCAGGTCTCGCGCTCGGGATCGGCCTTGTGGCGGATACCGAGCGGCCGGGCCGGCCCCTTCTGCTCCTCGAAACCCTTGAGCTCGCTCATCGCCGTGAACAGCGTCCGGCAGCGGCCGTCCTTGAGCCGCAGGATACCCTCGCCTCGCGCCACAGCCGTCTCGAAGCTGAACCAGGCCTCGATGATGCCGTCGTCGACGCTGGCTTCGCCGGACAGGCGCCAGTGCGACGGCCGCGCCGATGGCAGCGTGGCCTCGAGCATCTCGCGGACCGCCGCCTGGCCCTCCATGGTCTTGATGTTCCATGTGAAGGTGAGCAGATCGCGCCAGTAGCAATCCTCAACGAAGAGGTTCGTCGCCGCCTCGATGTCGCCGACTTCGAGCGCCCGGCCGAACGAGCCGAGCCAGGTCGCCGCCTGTTGCGATGGTGCGATATCGAGCATTCTTCTTCGTTCCCTTTTCAGTTCGAATTCTTATCGAAGCCGGCGCCGCCGCTTCTCCTTCTCCCCTTGTGGGAGAAGGTGGATCGGCGCGATAGCGCCGAGACGGATGAGGGGTGTTCCAGCGGAGTGAGACGCTGGCGTTCCCTGGAACACCCCTCATCCGACCGAGCTTCGCTCGGCCACCTTCTCCCACAAGCGGAGAAGGAATAGTCGCTAGTCCCCGAGCGGCTCCATCTCCTTGCCCGTCCGGTGGATCTGGGCGTTGTACTTTATACGGCGCACCGTCTCGCGCGCCGGGCCGTCGAGCTTGTAGGCCGACGCTACCGCCAGCAGATCGATCGCCGCCAGGAAGGCGTAGCGCGAAGCGGTCGGCTTCAGCGTGTCGGGATATTCGGGTACCGCCATCGTCAGCCGCACGTCGCAGACCCGCGTCAGTTCCGTGTCCGGTGCCGTCACGCAGATCGCGTCGGCGCGATAATGCCTGGCAAGCTCCACCGCCTCGATCACCTCCCGTGTGCGCCCGGTCGCCGAAATCGCGATCACCACATCGCCTGGCTTCAGCGTCGAAGCCGTCATGCGCATCAGATACGGGTCGCACTGCGCGCTGATCGTTATGCCATAGCGGAACAGGCGGTATTGCGTTTCCTGCGCCAGTGCCGACGAGCTGCCGCCGAGGCCGAACACCGTCACCTGCCTTGCCTTGGCGATCAGTTCCGCCGCCTTCTGCAACTGCCCTGGATCGATCTGCCGCTCGGCCTCCTGCAGCGCGCGCCGCGCTTCGCCGAACACGGCGTTCCAGAACGGCATGCCGCTGTCGCTGTTCGAAGGTTGCGGCTTGGTGCTGAGATAGAGCGCGCCGACGACCAGGCTCTGCGCCAGCTTCAGCTTGAAGTCGCGCACGCCCTCGCAGCCGATAGCGCGACAGAAGCGGGTGACCGTCGGCTCGCTGACCTGCGCGCGCTGCGCGAGCGCGGCATTGGACGCATCGACCGCGTATTTGACATCGTCGAGCACGACATCGGCGACGCGGCGCTCGGCCGGCCGCAAATCCGCGTAGCTGTCCTTCACCTGCGAAATGATGTCAGGGAAGCGTCTGACATGGTCGTGCCGGTCGCCATCCTCATCGGGAATTCGCAGCACCTGGCTGTCAGCTTCGGTCATTGGCCAGTCCTTCCCTGCCCGTTTCTGGACCAACCATATTCGCGATTATCCGCCCGCTGACCATGGCAATCAACTGAAGCGAGTATGTAGGAAAGTAACACACATCGCAAGGGGATCAAAAATAGCGGAAAATCAGACTCTTAGATAAGAACTGATTGAACCTGATTGCGTCAGCTCTTTGTCGTCGCTTGACAGTAAAGTAGGATAGTTACAGACTGATTTCGCGGACGGATGGGCCTTTGGCAACGCATCGCGCAGTCTCCGAGGGGGAGCATGAATACGGCCAGCGCAAGAACGCCGAAGCTCGGCGTGCAGGCAGCGAGCAAGGTCTACAGCACGGCCTCCGGCGATCTCCTCGCCCTGGACCGCTGCAGCCTCGATGTGCACGCCAATGAGATCGTCTCCATCGTCGGCCCTTCCGGTTGCGGCAAGACGACGCTTTTGTGGTCGATGTCGGGCCTGCACCGGCTGACCAGCGGCTCGATCCTGCTCGACGGCAAGGAGATCACCGGCCCACGCCCCGAGATCGGCATCGTCTTCCAGGAAGCGAACCTGCTGCCCTGGCGCAACCTCGACGCCAATATCAACTTCCCCTTCGAGATCAAGGGCGAGAAGCCCGACCGGGCCTGGATCGCGCATCTCTTGAACCGCGTCGGGCTCGACGGCTTCGGCGGCAAGTTCCCGCGCGAGCTTTCCGGCGGCATGCAGCAGCGCGCGGCGATCGTGCGGGCGCTGGCGCTGAAGCCTTCCGTGCTTCTGATGGACGAGCCCTTCGGCGCGCTCGACAGCTTCACTCGCGAGGAGATGAACCGCCTCGTCGAGGAGATCTGGCTCGACACCAAGACGACGATCGTCTTCATCACTCACAGCATCGAGGAAGCGATCTTCCTCTCCGACCGGGTCGTGGTGCTGACCACCCGGCCAGGCCGCGTCGCCAAGGTCTACGACGTGCCGTTTCCGCGGCCGCGCTCGCTGGAGATCATGGCGACCAAGGAGGTCTTCGACCTCACCAACCGCATCAAGATGGACATCGTCGGCGAGCGCCGGCCGAAGGGATCGGAGCAGCAGGGGCAAAAAACCGCTGAAATCGTGAGGATCAGGCCGTGAGCGGGGGCGACGCCATTCCGGAATTCTCGAAGAGCAAGGGCGGCGACGGCCAGGACGTCAGCCTTACCAATCTTTCCGCCTTCGCTAGCGGCCCCGGCGTCAAGTCCGGCGCCGAGGTGGCGGCGATCCTCGCCGTCGCCGTGGTGATCATCGGCGGCATCGAGCTGGCGCTCCGCATCTTCCACGTGCCGCAATACATCATGCCGCCGCCAAGCTCGATCGTTTACGCGCTGTTCGACGAGTTCCCGCTGATCGCGCCGCATCTCGGCTACACGCTGGTCGAGCTGGTGTCGGGCTTCGCCATCGGCGCCATCGTCGGGCTGGTGATGGCGGCGGTGATCACACAGTTCCCCTTCGCGGAAAAGATCGTCGCGCCTTACATCCTCATCCTCGTCACCACGCCGATGCTGGCGCTGGTGCCGCTGCTCATCCTGCGCTTCGGCTTCGGCTATGCGCCGCGCATCATCGCCGTGGCGTTGGCCGCCGGCCCGATGGTGATGATCAACGCCGCCACCGGCTTCCGCCGCGTCGACAGCGCCAAGATCGCGCTTGCCCGCTCCTACGGCGCGAGCACCTTGCAGATATTCTGGAAGATCCGCGCGCCGATGGCGCTGCCGATGATCCTGGTCGGCCTGATGATCGGCGCGATCTTCGGGCTCTTGACCGCAGTCGGCGCCGAGATGGTCGGCGGCGGCTTCGGCCTCGGCAACCGGCTTACCTCCTATTCGTCGATGATCCAGATGCCGCAATTCTTCGCGGTGGTGCTGATCCTGTCGATCCTCGGCATCCTGATCTACGTGCTGTTCTTCCTGATCGGCAAGAAATGGGCGAGCTGGGAGACCTGAGCATCGGAGCATGAACGCCCGGAAGGCGGGCGAAGGCAAGGCAAGCGATCGACAGAGGGCAATCAACAAAGGGGAATGCCATGACCAATGAAAATCCGATCCGTTCCAGTGCTGCAGCGGGCATCAGCCGCCGCTACTTCCTGCAGGTGACGGCGGCCGGCGTCGTGACCGCCACCGCGCTCGGCGCATCAGGCTTGAAAGCCAGGGCGGCGGCTTATGAAAAATTCACCTGGATCTCGCCGCGCGGCACACTGGAAGTGCTGGACGATTATCCCTACTGGTCGGCCAAGAAGGCCGGCTATTTCGGCGACCTCAATACCGACATGCAGCCTGGTCCGTCGGACGGCACGGCGACGGTGAAGTTCGTCGATGTCGGACAGGCCGACATGGGCTTCCCCTCGCCCGGCGTCTTCTCCTTCGCCATCCAGAACGGCATGAAGCTGAAGTCCGTGTTCCACATGGGCGCGCGCGACACCTTCAGCCTCGCCTTCCGCAAGGGCCAGGGCACCAAGAACCTCAAGGACCTCGAAGGCAAGACCATCCTGCTCGGCTCCGCCGCCTGGCAGGCGATAGTCGATCCGCTGCTTGCGGCCCAAGGCGTCGACATCAAGAAGGTGAAATATGTCGAGGCCGGCTGGCCGACCTGGGGTACGGCACTTGCCGGCGGCCAGGGCGATGCCGCACTCTCCTGGGAGGGGTTGCGTGCCGAATGGATCGCCAAGGGCCTTGACTTCGAATATTGGCTGGGCGTGCAGAACTCGAAGCTGCCGGCCAATACCTTCGTCGTGCGCGCCGCCGACCTCGAGGATGCCGACAAGAAAGCCTTCCTGGAGAAGTACCTGCGCGGCTGGGCGATGGGCCTCGAATTCGGATACCAGAACCCGCGCGCGGCCGTCGAGGCCGTGTTCGAGCAGTTCCCGACCTTGGCCAAGAACCTCGGGCCGGAGCTCGGTACCACCTCGATCCTGCAGCAGATCAATGTCTTCCGCGGCGACATGGACAAGCGCGGCGGCTGGGGCTCGCATGACATGGCGAGCTGGCAGGGCTTCTTCGACGAGATCCTGAAGATCGGCCAGATCACCGCGCCGGTGAGGGCCGAGGACGTCTGCACGAACGACCTGATCCAGGCCGCCAATGATTTCGACAAGGCCAAGGTCAAGGCCGACGCAGACGGCGTGAAACTGTCGGAAGGCTTTGCCGCGCTCGACATCGAGAAGATCAAGGCGCACCTGTTCGACTCGGCGGTGAAGTAGGCTGCAATTGTTGAGGTAAGCGCTGCCCCTCATCCGCCTGCCGGCACCTTCTCCCCGTATAGTGACGGGGAGAAGGGAGGTGGCCGCAACGCCGGCGATTGGCGAAACCCTCGGCGAAGGGCTCTTTCTCCCCGTCACTATACGGGGAGAAATGCCCGGCAGGGCAATGAGGGGCAGCGCCAACCTGTGGCGATTGCCCGGACAGGCACATGGGCGGCGGCCGCACATCGCCACCCACAGTTCAATTGATAATCAGGGAGGCTGACATGGCCGACAAAGTAAGAATCCTGGTGGTTGGTCTGGGCAATATGGGCGCCTCGCATGCCAGCGCCTATCACCGCTCGGACGGCTTCGAGATCGTCGGCATCATGAGCCGCACCATCAAGAGCAACAGGAAGATCCCAAAGGAACTTGCCGGCTATCCGCTCTATGAGGATTTCGACCTGGCGCTGAAGGAAACCAAGCCGGACGCGGTCTCCATCAACAGCTGGCCGAATACGCATGCCGAATATGCGCTGAAGGCGATCGCCGCCAACTGCCATGTGTTCATGGAAAAGCCACTCGCCACCAACATCGCCGACGCCGAGAAGGTGGTGGCCGCGGCGCGTGCCAAGAACCGCAAGCTGGTGCTGGGCTACATCCTGCGCGTCCACCCGTCCTGGATCAAATTCATCGAGGTCGGCAAGACGCTCGGCAAGCCGCTGGTGATGCGCCTCAACCTCAACCAGCAGAGCAGCGGCACCGCCTGGCATTGGCACAAGAACCTGATCGACTCGCTGATCCCGATCGTCGACTGCGGCGTGCACTATGTCGACGTCATGTGCCAGCTCACCGGCGCCAAGCCGATGCGCGTGCACGGCATCGGCGCGAAACTCTGGGCCGAGGCCGACAAGCAGAATTACGGCCACCTGCATGTCACCTTCGATGACGGCTCGGTCGGCTGGTACGAGGCGGGCTGGGGACCGATGATGAGCGAGACGGCCTATTTCGTGAAGGACGTGGTCGGCCCGAAGGGTGCCGTCTCGATCGTCGCCGGCCAGTCGGGAAGCAGCGCCAAGGAAGCCGAGGAGGTATCGGATTCCGCCGACATCGACCGCCATACCAAGACCGACGCGCTGAAGATCCACTATGCGCAGGTCGACGGCGACAAGAACTTTTCGATGCCTGACGAGATCGTCAGCATGGAGGACGAGCCCGGCCATCAGGAGCTTTGCGACCGCGAGCAGGCCTTCTTCCTGCGCGCCATCCGCGAGGATCTCGACCTGACCGAGCAGATGGATGCGGCCGTCAACAGCCTGCGCATCGTGCTCGCCGCCGAGCAGAGCATCGCGGAGAGGCGCACCGTCGAGCTGGCTTGAGGCTCGGCGCGCCCTGCCGCGCCAGCCCCCTCATCCGGCCGCTTCGCGGCCACCTTCTCCCCGACGGAGAGGTCAGCCGAGCGAAGCGGAGGCTGGGTGAGGGGAACGCCGAGCCGTTCCCGGCTATCGGCGCGATCATAGGGGGAGGAAGACATGGCAGCGATTTCGGACAGCCTGCTCGAGACCTACACCAACTCCGACGCCCTAGGCCTGGCAGGCCTGGTGAAACGCGGCGAGGTTTCGCCGAGCGAGCTGGTCGAAGCGGCGGTCACCACGATCGAGCGCCTGAACCCTGAACTGAACGCTGTCGTCCATCGCCTCTACGACATGGCGCGCGCCCAGGCGGCGACGGTGGACAGGAACGCGCCTTTCGCCGGCGTGCCTTATCTGCTCAAGGAGCTCGCCTCGTCCTGGAAGGGTGCGCCTCTCACCAATTCCTGCTCCTACCTGAAGGACTTCGTCGCCGATTCCGACAGCGAGGTGGTGCGCCGCATCAAGGCGGCCGGCCTGGTGCTCGTCGGCAAGTCCAACGCGCCCGAGAACGGCTGGTCGATCACCACCGAGCCGAAGCTATACGGCACGACGAAGAACCCCTGGAAGGAAGGCATCACGCCGGGCGGATCGAGCGGCGGCGCTGCGGCCGCGGTCGCCTCGCGCATGGTGCCGATCGCCGAAGCCAGCGACGGCGCCGGCTCGATCCGCGTGCCGGCCTCGTGCTGCGGCATCGTCGGGCTGAAGCCGTCGCGCGGCCGCGTCAGCCTCGCGCCCTTCGGCGACTATTGGTATGGCGGCGCCTATTTCCTCTGCTTATCGCGCACGGTGCGCGACACGGCCGCCTATCTCGATGCCGTGGCCGGCGCGCTGCCGGGAGATGCCTACACGCCGCCGGTGCCGGAGGGCAGCTGGCTCAGCCTCTCCGCGCGGACGCCGAAGAAGCTGCGCGTCGGCTTTACCGTCACGCCGCCCAATGGCACCGCCATCGATGCGGAGGTCAAGGCGACGGTGCTTGCGGCGGTGGCCGCGCTTCAGCGCCTCGGCCATGATGTCGAGGAGCACGACATGCCGCTCGATGCCGATGCCGCCTGGAAAACCTACACGGACATGACCAACGTCCAGACGGCCGCGACCTTCGGCTTTCTCGAAACGCTGGTCGGCCGCCCGGTGACACCGCACGACGTAGAGCCGGTGACCTGGGCAGTGATCTCGCGCGGCCGCACGACCAGCGGCATCAAGCATGTTTCCGATGTCGAGCAGCTGAGGCTGATCGGCCGCGACATCGTCACCGACCTCAACCCCTACGACATCTTCGTCACCCCGACGCTGACTGAGCTGCCGCGCCCCTTCGGCTACTACGACATGTCGGAGACCGATCTCGACCGCTACAACGCCAAATGGGGCGACGCGGTCTTCAACTTTCCCTTCAACTTCTCCGGCCTGCCGGCGATCTCGCTGCCGCTTGGGCAGTCCGCCGGCGGCGCGCCGATCGGCGTTCAGCTCGTCGGCCGCTATGGCGACGAGGCGACGGTGCTCGCGCTCTCCACGCAGTTGGAAGGCGAGATGCCATGGAAGGACCGGCGGCCGGCGCTGTAGGCGATCACCTTGTGGGCTATCAACGTACGTTGGTGTAGTCATCGCAAACGCTGATGATGAGCTGAAGGCTCATGAACCTCGTCATTCCAGGGCGGAGCAAGGAGCGAAGCGACGCGCGCAGACCCTGGAATCCATGCCCTTACCTGGACCGAAGTGTGCAAGGGTGCGGAATTCTGGACCGCCGCGGCGCTTCCAAGTCACGGCATAGATCCTCGGGTCTGCGCGCGTCGCTTCGCTCCTTGCTCCGCCCGTGGATGACGACGCGATAGGCGTTTTCGGCCAGTCGCCAAGGCATGGAATCTGCCAACGCACATTAACCAACCGGACCTTCGGACGGGGCCGCCCAAAATCCCTATAAAATTCCTATATCTTTCCCGCCCGCCTCGTCTCGAACCTTTATGGCGATCGGGTCCATATTTCCCTTCGAAAGAACGCTTTGATCGCCGTCATCGCCAAAGTGATGCGCGGTCGCGTGCAGTTTTGAGCCTGCCCGAGCGGGCTGCAAACACAAATGGAAAGCAAGGAACACCTGAAATGGACCTCATTGTTCTCGGGATCGGGATTTTATTCTTCGTCTTGTCCTTAGCCTACGTCAAAGCCTGCGACAGAATCTGAGCGGAGCGATCGGATCATGCTTCTTGATTACATACTTGGCGGCGCGGTGACCTTGTTCCTGCTTGCCTATCTCACCTACGCGCTCATTCGCCCAGAACGCTTCTGATTGGCGCACGGAAGGTCACATCATGACACTCAACGGCTGGATACAGATCCTCCTCTATTGCGGGATCCTGCTTTTGCTCGTGAAGCCGCTCGGCGGCTATATGTACCGCGTCTTCAGCGGTGACCGAACCTTGCTGTCGCCGGCGCTTGTTCCGATCGAGCGCGGCCTCTATCGCCTCGCCGGAACGAGCGAGCGGGAGGAACAGCACTGGGCCGTCTACACGACGGCCATGCTGCTCTTCAACCTTGTGGGCCTTCTCGTTCTCTACGCGCTGCAGCGGCTGCAGGGCGTGCTGCCCTACAACCCGGCAGGCATGACCGCGGTCGACCCGCAGCTCGCCTTCAATACCGCCGCGAGCTTCGTCACCAACACCAACTGGCAGAACTACGGCGGCGAAAGCACGATGTCCTACCTCGTGCAGATGGCAGGCCTCACAGTCCAGAATTTCGTCTCGGCCGCCACCGGCATCGCCATCGCGATCGCGCTGATCCGCGGCTTCGCTCGTGCCTCGGGCAAGTCGATCGGCAATTTCTGGGTCGATCTGACCCGCTGTACGCTCTACGTGCTCCTGCCGATGTGTATCGTGCTGACGCTGGTCTATGTCTGGCTCGGCATTCCGCAGACGCTTGGGCCTTATGTCGACGCCACCACGCTGGAAGGCGCCAAGCAGACCATCGCGCTCGGACCGGTCGCCTCGCAGGTTGCCATCAAGATGCTTGGCACTAATGGCGGCGGCTTCTTCAACGCCAATGCCGCGCATCCGTTCGAGAATCCGGACGCGATCTCCAACATGATCCAGATGCTGACGATCTTCGCGCTCGGCGCCGGTCTCACCAACGTCTTCGGCCGCATGGTCGGCAATCAGCGCCAGGGCTGGGCGATCCTCGCTTCGATGGGTGTGTTGTTCATAGCCGGCGTCATCGTCTGCTATTGGGCCGAGGCCGCCGGCAATCCGCTCGTCCATGCGCTGGGCATCGACGGCGGCAACATGGAGGGCAAGGAGACCCGCTTCGGCATCGCGCTCTCGGCCCTGTTCGCGGTCATCACCACCTCCGCCTCCTGCGGCGCCGTCAACGCCATGCATGATAGTTTCACCGCGCTCGGCGGCATGATCCCGATCATCAACATGCAGCTCGGCGAGGTCATCGTCGGCGGTGTCGGCGCCGGTTTCTACGGCATCCTGATGTTCGTCGTCGTCGCCGTCTTCGTCGCCGGCCTGATGGTCGGCCGCACGCCCGAATATCTCGGCAAGAAGATCGAGGCCAAGGAGGTCAAGATGGCAATGCTCGCCATCCTCTGTCTGCCGCTGGCGATGCTGATCTTCACGGCCATCGCCGTGGTCCTGCCGAGCGCCGTGGCCTCGATGGCCAATGGCGGCCCGCACGGCTTCTCCGAGGTGCTCTATGCCTACACGTCGTCGGCCGCGAATAACGGCTCGGCCTTCGGCGGACTCACCGGCAACACGCCCTGGTTCAACCTTACGGGTGCCATCGGCATGCTGATGGGCCGTTTCCTGGTCATCATTCCGGCTTTGGCCATTGCCGGCTCGCTGGCGGCGAAGAAGACCGTGCCCGCTTCGGCCGGCACTTTCCCGACCGACGGCACGCTGTTCGTCGGGCTGCTGGTCGGCGTCATCGTCATCGTCGGCGGCCTCACCTTCTTCCCGTCGCTCGCCGTCGGTCCGATCGTCGAGCATCTGGCGATGATCCATGGACAGACCTTCTGAGATGACCATGCTCCGCTTCAACGACATACGCGCGCATGACCGTCACCAGGCCGGTGACGGAGCGCCCGACAACGGAAGGGACGAGAAACCTCGACCTTTCCCGACGCTTTCAACCTTTCTCGGCATGGCGGCGGTGCTGTTGGTGCTGTGGCTGCTGGCCACCGGCCTTCCGCACCTGTTCCCGAAGACCGAACACCCGGCGCCGTCCAACATCACCGATACCGGAGCCTCGAAATGAGCCAGTCCAAATCCGCGAGCATTCTGGATGCCCGCATCCTGGTGCCCGCCATCGGCGGCGCCTTCCGCAAGCTCGATCCACGCACGCTGGTCAAGAACCCGGTGATGTTCGTCGTCGCCGTCGTCTCGGCGCTCACCACCGTTCTGTTCGTCAAGGACCTCATCACCGGTGGCGGCGATCTCGGCTTCACGCTGCAGATCATCATCTGGCTGTGGTTCACCGTGCTGTTCGCCAACTTCGCCGAAGCCGTCGCCGAAGGCCGCGGCAAGGCTCAGGCCGACTCGCTGCGCAAGGCGCGCACCGAGACCCAGGCCAAGCTGCTCGTCAACGGCGAGGATCGCGGCAAGTTCAAGCTGGTGCCCGGCACAAGCCTGAAGGTCGGCGACATCGTGCTGGTCGAAGCCGGCGACATCATCCCTTCGGACGGCGAGGTGATCGAAGGCGTGGCTTCCGTCAACGAGGCGGCGATTACCGGCGAATCCGCGCCCGTCATCCGCGAATCCGGCGGCGACCGTTCGGCCGTCACCGGCGGCACGCAGGTGCTGTCCGACTGGATCCGCGTGCGCATCAGCGCCGCCTCCGGTCACACCTTCCTCGATCGCATGATCTCGCTGGTCGAGGGTGCGGAGCGCCAGAAGACCCCGAACGAGATCGCGCTCAACATCCTCCTCGTCGGCATGACGCTGATTTTCGGGCTGGCGACCGCGACCATCCCGAGCTTCGCTTCCTATTCCGGCGGCGATATCCCGGTCACGATCCTCGTCGCCTTGTTCGTGACGCTGATCCCGACCACGATCGGCGCGCTGCTCTCGGCCATCGGCATCGCCGGCATGGACCGCCTGGTGCGCTTCAACGTGCTCGCCATGTCCGGCCGCGCCGTCGAGGCCGCCGGCGACGTCGACACACTGCTGCTCGACAAGACCGGCACCATCACGCTCGGCAATCGCCAGGCGACCGAGTTCAGGCCGGTCAAGGGCGTCACAGAGCAGGAACTGGCCGATGCGGCGCAGCTTGCCTCGCTCGCCGACGAAACGCCGGAAGGCCGCTCGATCGTCGTGCTCGCCAAGGAGAAATACGGCATCCGTGCCCGCGATATGGCGACCTTGCACGCGGCCTTCGTGCCCTTCACCGCGCAGACCCGCATGAGCGGCGTCGATATCGACGGCTCGTCCGTGCGCAAGGGCGCGGTCGACGCGGTGCTGGCTCACGTCAACCAGGCGACCGTCGCCGCTCACGGCACGCGTCCCACCGGCGAGACGATCCGCGACCTGCAGGCCATAGCCGACGAGATCGGAAAGGCCGGCGGCACGCCGCTGGCGGTCGAGCGTGACGGCCGCCTGCTCGGCGTCGTCCATCTCAAGGACATCGTCAAGGGCGGCATCCGCGAGCGTTTCGCGGAGCTGCGCAAGATGGGCATCCGCACGGTGATGATCACCGGCGACAATCCGCTGACCGCGGCCGCGATCGCCGCCGAGGCTGGCGTCGACGATTTCCTCGCCCAGGCGACGCCGGAGAACAAGCTGTCGCTGATCCGCGAGGAGCAGGCCAAGGGCAAGCTGGTCGCCATGTGCGGCGACGGCACCAATGACGCGCCGGCGCTCGCCCAGGCCGACGTCGGCGTCGCCATGAACACCGGCACGGTCGCCGCGCGAGAAGCCGGCAACATGGTCGACCTCGACAGCGATCCGACCAAGCTGATCGAGATCGTCGAGATCGGCAAGGCGCTGCTGATGACGCGCGGCTCGCTGACGACCTTCTCGATCGCCAACGACGTGGCGAAGTATTTCGCCATCATCCCGGCGATGTTCGCGGTCTTCTACGTCGCGCCCGGCCAGTCCGCCGGTCCGCTGCAGGCGCTCAACATCATGCATCTGGCGACGCCGCAAAGCGCCATCCTGTCGGCCATCATCTTCAACGCGCTGATCATCATCGCGCTGATCCCGCTGTCGCTGAAGGGCGTCAAGTACCGCGCCATCGGCGCCGGCGCGCTGCTTACCCGCAACCTTCTCGTCTACGGCCTCGGCGGCATCGTCGTGCCGTTTGTCGGCATCAAGGCGATCGACCTGATCGTCACCGCCCTCGGCCTCGCTTAAGGATCTGTTCCGATGTTCAAGCAACTCAGACCCGCTTTTGTCATGATCGTCTTCTTCACGGTGCTTACCGGCCTCGTCTACCCGATCGGCATGACCGGCATCGCCCAGGCGCTGTTTCCCAACCAGGCCAATGGCAGCTTGATCACGAAGGGCAGCAAGGTCATCGGCTCCGAACTGATCGGCCAGGCCTTCGCCAGCGACCGTTATTTCCACGGCCGGCCGTCGGCCGCCGGGGACGGCTACAACGCCGCCGCCTCCAGCGGCTCGAATCTTGGACCAACCAATGCGAAGCTGATCGAGCGCATCAAGGGCGACGCCGACAAGTTGAAGGCCGAGAACCCGAGCGCGCCGGTGCCGATGGACCTCGTCACCACCTCGGGCAGCGGTCTCGACCCAGACATCAGCCCCGAAGCCGCCTATTTCCAGGTGCCGCGGATTGCCAAGGCCAGGGGCATCGACGAAGCCAAGGTGAAGTCGCTCGTCGGCAGCCATGTCGAGGATCGCGAGCTTGGCTTCATGGGCGAGCCGGTGCTCAACGTGCTGGCGCTCAATCTCGCGCTCGACGACCTGAAATAATCAGCACCCGTGCCGGGGATCGACACGACCCCCGGCGCAATTCATGATTGGACTTGATGCCGGACGACAGGACAAACCCGGAGAACAGACCATCTCCCGACGCGCTGCTCGAGCACGCTGAGCGGGAGGGTCGCGGCCGTCTGCGGATATTCCTCGGCGCCGCGCCCGGCGTCGGCAAGACCTACGAGATGCTGATGGCGGGCCGCGCCCGCCGGGCCGACGGCATCGACGTCGTGATCGGCGTTGTCGAAACGCACGGCCGCAAGGAGACCCAGGCGCTGGTCGACGGCTATGAGGTGGTCCCGCGCCACCAGGTCGAATATCGCGGCCATGTCCTCGAGGAGATGGATATCGACGCGATCCTGAAACGGCGCCCGGCGCTGGTTCTGGTCGACGAGCTCGCCCACACCAACGCGCCCGGCAGCCGCCACCCCAAGCGCTATCTCGACGTGCAGGAGATCCTGTCGCAGGGCATCGATGTCTACACCACGCTCAACATCCAGCATGTCGAAAGCCTAAACGATGTCGTGGCACAGATCACCCGCGTCCGGGTGCGCGAAACCGTTCCCGATTCCATCATCGACGAGGCCGACGACATCGAGGTCATCGACCTCACCCCCAACGACCTGATCCAGCGGCTGCATGAAGGCAAGGTCTATTTCCCTCAAACCGCGCAGCGTGCGATCGAGAACTATTTTTCGCCGGGCAATCTGACCGCGCTTCGCGAGCTGGCGTTGAGACGCACCGCCCAGCGCGTCGACGAGCAGTTGCTCAACCACATGCAGTCCCACGCCATTCCGGGACCGTGGGCCGCCGGCGAACGGGTCCTCGTCTGCGTCGACTCGCGTCCCGGCGGAGCCGCCCGCATCCGTTACGCACGCCGGCTTGCCGACCGGCTCCGCGCGCCCTGGACGGCGCTGCATGTCGACACGCCTCGCCTGGCCGGCATGTCCGAGGAGGACAAGGACCGGCTGGCGACGAACCTGCGCCTTGCCGAGCAGCTCGGCGCCGAGGTGGCGACTATCCCGGGCCAGAACGTCGCCCAGGACATCGTGCGCCACGCGACGGCGAACAACTTCACTCATATCGTCATCGGCCGGCCGACCCGCTCGTGCTGGCGGGAACTGATCGAGGGCTCGCTCACCTATGATCTGATCCGCAATGCCGGCGACATCAGCGTGCATGTCATTTCGGGCACCGAGCGCGACGCGGGGACGCCTTCGACAAGGGTTAAAGCGGCCGCCGAGCAGAAGCCTTTCCAGATCTGGCCCTATTTGTTCTCCACGGCCTATGTAGCCGGTGCACTGGCCATCAGCTCGGTTCTCGACCAGTTTTTCGATGTTCGCAATCTGGCAAGCGTCCTGCTCCTGGCCGTGCTGACGTCGGCGGTGACCTTCGGGCTCTGGCCAGCGCTTTACGCTTGTTTCCTGAGTGCCCTTGCCTTCAACTTCTTCTTCCTCGAGCCGCGCTACACGCTGACGATCAGGGACCCGGAGAGCATCGTCGCCTTTGCCGCCTTCCTCGTTGTCGCCGTCATAGCCAGCAATCTGACGGCGCGCGTGCAGCGCCAGGCGG
The DNA here is from genome assembly GCF_029674625.1 of Mesorhizobium sp. WSM4906. Classification (NCBI taxonomy): domain Bacteria; kingdom Pseudomonadati; phylum Pseudomonadota; class Alphaproteobacteria; order Hyphomicrobiales; family Phyllobacteriaceae; genus Mesorhizobium; species Mesorhizobium sp. WSM4906. The sequence goes on along the minus strand of NZ_CP121355.1, from coordinate 2,239,151 downwards.
TCGCCGCCCGCTCGCGTGCACGGGCAACCGAGGACATCTATTCCTTCGCCAAGAAGCTCGCCGGCGCCGGCACGCTCGATGACGTGCTGTGGGCCACCGCGTTCCAGATCGCCTCCATGCTGAAAGTGCGCGTGGTGCTGCTTCTGCCGGAAAACGGCACGATCACGGTCAAGGCCGGCTACCCGCCGGACGACACGCTAGCCGAGGCCGACATCGCCGCCGCCCGCTGGGCCTGGGAGCACGACCGCCCGGCCGGCCGCGGCGCCGACACGCTGCCCGGCGCGAAGCGTCTCTACCTCCCTTTGCGGACTGGGCGCACGGCGGTCGGCGTCGTTGGCCTCGACAACGACAGGCAAGGCCCGTTGCTGACGTCCGAGCAGCAGCGTCTTCTCGACGCGCTTGCCGATCAGGCGGCGGTCGCCATCGAGCGCATCCAGCTTGTCGCCGATGTCGACCGTGCCAGGCTGGCGGCGGAAGCGGACCGGCTGCGCACGGCGCTGCTCACCTCGATCTCGCATGACCTGAAGACGCCGCTTGCCGCCATCATGGGCGCCGCCGGCACGCTGCGGGAATATGCGGCCGCCCTTCCCGAAAAGGATCGCGCAGACCTTCTGTCGACCGTGGTCGACGAATCGGAGCGGCTGAACCGCTTCATCGCCAACCTGCTCGACATGACCAAGATCGAGTCGGGCGCGATGGAGCCGAACTACGCCTTCCATTATGTCGGCGACATCGTCGGCTCGGCGCTCGATCGGGCCCGCAAGATCACCGGCGAGCATCGGATCGACACCGACATTCCGCCGGACCTGCCGATGCTGCGCCTCGACCCTGTCCTGTTCGAGCAGGTGCTGTTCAATCTTCTCGACAATGCCGCGAAATATGCGCCGCCAGGCTCGGCCATCCGCCTGCAAGGCTGGCTCGACAACGGGTCCGTCATCCTGCAGATCATGGACGAGGGACCGGGCATTCCGGTCGACGACCTCGAGCGCATCTTCGACACCTTCTACCGCGTGCGCAAGCGCGACCAGGTCCGCGCCGGCACGGGTCTCGGTCTGTCGATCAGCCGGGGCTTCATCGAGGCCATGGGCGGCGCGATCTCGGCGGCGAACCGCACCGACCGGCCGGGCGCGATCTTCACCATCCGCATGCCGGTTCCGGAGGAAATTCCGGACTTGGCCGTCGCCAAGACGGATGACGCCGCATGACCAGCCAGAACGTCAGCATCCTGGTCGTCGACGACGAGCCGCCGATCCGCAAATTGCTTCGGGTCGGCCTCGGCAGCCAGGGCTATACGGTCTCCGAGGCGCCGAATGCCAAGGCCGCAATCGAGTTCGTGCAGGCGGAACGGCCCGACCTGATCCTGCTCGACCTCGGTCTGCCCGGCATGACCGGCCTCGAGCTTCTCGGCAAATGGCGTAACGACGGCCTGGACATTCCGGTCGTCATCCTTTCGAGCCGCACCGACGAGGCCGGCATCGTCTCGGCGCTCGAGCTCGGTGCCGACGACTACGTGACAAAACCCTTTGGCATGAATGAGCTGGTCGCCCGCATCCGCGTGGCGCTGCGCCACAAGTTCCAGCAGCAGGGCGAGAAGCCGGTATTCCAGACCGGAGACCTGTCGGTCGACCTGGTGAAACGCATCGTCAAGGTCGAAGGCAAGGAAGTGAAGCTGTCGCCCAAGGAATACGACATTCTGCGCATGCTCGTGCAGTATGCCGGCAAGGTGCTCACCCACCAATTCCTGATGAAGCAGATCTGGAACGATTCGACCGACGTGCAGTATCTAAGGGTCTATGTCCGCCAATTGAGGCAGAAGATCGAGAAGACGCCGGACCAGCCGCGCTACATCATCACCGAGACCGGCGTCGGCTATCGCTTGCGTGAGGTCGACTAGCTGACGCAAGCCTGAACCATGGTACATCCGGACAAATCCCCTATATTATGGGCAGGTTCCGTTTTTTCATGCGGGAAGGAAGCAATGTCGCATCCTCGCTTTTTGGCAATTATGACCTCGGCGGCCGTGGTGTCTGCTACCCTTTGGGGTGTGGCTTCAAACGCCTCGGCTCAGGTCGTCATCCCGACGAACCGCAACGCGCTGATCCAACAGAACGAACTGCAAACACTCCGGAACCAACTGCAGCGGCAGCAGTTCCAGCAACAGCAGCAGCTATACCGCGAACAGGACCGGCAGATCGCGCCGAAGCCTCGCCCTGAAGTGCCGATCGTCAAGCAGAATTGCCAGTCCCAGGTAATTGGCACCACGATTTCGCGGGTCTGCCGCTGACATTCCGGCTTTTTCCGTTTATTTAGCCGACTTACTTGCTGGCAAAATGCCGGATTGCAAGGACGATGGTTTTGGGGTTTGCAGGGGTAAGGCTTTTGCCGTACGCGCATGACGCGCGGGGCGGATGCTGCTCTCATCGGATTTTGGGATGGCAACAGCCAAGAAGAAAGCGGTACGCAGAGCAAAGAAAGGAGCACGGATCCGCCAGGTGGCGGCCATCCCCTTTCGTCTGCGCGAAGACGGCGACATCGAGGTGCTGGTGGTCACCTCACGCACGACCAGGCGCTTCATCGTCCCCAAGGGCTGGCCGATGAAGGGCAAGAGCGGGCGCAAGGCGGCTGCTATCGAAGCCCAGGAAGAGGCCGGCGTGCTGGGCAAGGCGCTGAAGCAGCCCGCGGGCACCTATTCCTACTGGAAACGCATGGCCAACGGTTTCATTCGCGTCGACGTGGCCGTCTATCTGCTCGAGGTCACCGAGGAGATGACCGACTGGCGGGAGGCCGCGAACCGACAGCGGGCCTGGCTGCCGCCTGCCGATGCCGCCTTGCTCATCGACGAGCCGGAGCTTTCGACGCTGCTCAGGGATTTGACGATCCCGGCGACCGTTCCGGCCTGACAGAATCTCTTTAATCGGCGTCGCCAGGAAAAGGCCGTGCCGGCGTGCCGGTATAAGCCCATAGCCATTCCTTGGGCAGCGGTCCCTTGTTGCGGTCGCTCTCCTGCGACTGCTCCCAGGCATGCGCCAGGATGCCGACCGAGCGCGACAGCACGAAGAGACCGCGCGTCAGTGGCGGCGGGAAGCCGAGCTCGCCATAGATGACGGCGGTGGCGCCGTCGATGTTGAGCGGGATCGTCTTGCCCTTGCGCGTTGCGACCTCCGCCTCGATCGCCTCGGCAATGCCGGCGAAGCGCCCGCTGACGCTGCCGCGCGCGGCAAACGCGCGCGTCAGTTCCATGAGGCGGGGCACCCGCGGATCGATTGGATGGAAGCGATGGCCGAGGCCGGGCACATAGCCTTTCTCCTCGGCAAAGAAACGATCGAGCCGCGCCGACACCGCTTCCGCAAGACCTGCGCCGCCATCCATCGCGGCGGCAATGTCGCCATATAAGGCGAGCGCCTGCTCGCCGGCGCCGCCGTGCACGTCGCCCAGCACGTTGATGGCGGAGGCCATGGCGTTGTTGATGCCGACGCCACAAGTGGCGGCCATGCGCGCGATCGCGATCGAGGGCGCCTGCGGGCCGTGATCGACGGCAGCTCCCAGCGCGATGCCGAGCAGCGCCGCCTGCTCCTCGCTCGGCAATTCGCCGCGCAGCATCAGCCAGATCATCGCCGGAAAGCTGACTCGGCCGATCAGGTCCTGGATCTCGTAGCCGCGCAGCCGGATCACGCCGGGATGCATCTCGATGATGCCGGTCTGCCACCATTCCTCGCCACGCTCGCGGCCGGTCTTCTTCTCCGCGCTCATGCTCGCGCCCTCGTTTTGTCGCTCGCCGGCAACGCGGCGAACACCTCGTCCAGATGCTCGCCGAGCCGCGGTGGCGGCCGGGCGGGCGCCGGTGCCGCGCCGTCGACCATGAAGCCGCCGCGCACCACCGTCAGCGGCTCCTCCATGCCGGATACATGCTGGAAGCGGGTCGCCATGCCGCGCTCCGTCACCTGGCGTTCCTCCAGCACTTGCGGGATCGTCAGCACACGTCCCGCCGGCACGCCGGCCCGGTTGAGCTTTTCTTCCCAGATCGCGGCCGAGGCGCCGGCAAGCGCTTCCTCGATCAACGCCTTCAGCGCTGCCCGGTTCTCCTTGCGTGTCTCGCGTTCGGCGAAGCGCGGATCCGACGCCAGTTCAGGGCGTCCGATCAGCCCGCAAAGGGTGACGAACTGCTCCTGCTTGTTGGCGGCGATGTTGAGCAGCCCTTCGCCGGTGCGGAAGGCTCCCGAGGGCGCGGCCGTCATGTTCTCGTTGCCCATCGGCCGCGGCTCGACGCCGGCCGTCAGATAATTCGACACCGGCCAACCCAGCGCCGACAGCGTGCATTCGAGCATCGAGACGTCGAGGAAGGCGCCCTCGCCGCTCGTCTTCTGCCTGACAAGCGCCGCGGCGATCGCAAAGGCCCCGACCAGCCCGCCAAGCGTGTCGGCGACGGGATAGCCGACGCGCAACGGCGCGGTCTCCGGCGTGCCGGTTATGCTCATGATCCCCGACAACCCTTGGATGATCTGGTCATAGGCAGGGTTGCCGCGCATCGGTCCGGTCTGGCCGAACCCGGATATCGCGCAATAGACGAGGCTCGGCCGGACTTCCTTCAGCCTCTCGTGCCCGAGACCGAGCCGATCCATCACGCCGGGCCGGAAATTCTCGACCAGCGCGTCGGAGGTGGCGACGAGATCGAGAAAGCGGTCGCGCTCTTCCACCTTCTTCAGGTCGAGCACGACCGACCGTTTGCCGGCATTCTGCGCCAGGAAGGATGCGCCCATTCCCGCCTGGTTGAGTTCCGGCGAGGCGCCGAGCTGGCGCGCGAGATCGCCGCCCGGCGGCGCCTCGACCTTGATGACGTCGGCGCCGAGCAGCGCCAGCTGGTAGGCGCAGTAAGGGCCTGCGAGCACGTTGGTGAGGTCGAGGACGCGGATGCCGGAAAGCAGGTCTGTCATGATCTTGGCAATCGCTCAGGCATCGCCTGGCACATGCTCCGGCCCGCGCGTGCGCCGGTGCTCGACATAGGCCCAGACATGCGGACCGACGAGACCGACGAAGGCGAGCGTCAAAAGCGTGAGCGACAGCGGGTGCCGGTAGAACACCGTCCAGTCGCCATTGGCGATCGTCATCGCCCGGCGAAACTGCGTCTCGGCGAGCGGCCCGAGGATCATGCCGATGATGACGGGCGCCGTCGGGAAATCGAAGCGCCGCATCAGGAAGCCGGCGATCCCCAGCAGATAGAGGATCACGAGGTCGATCGGCGACTGCGAGATGCCATAGGTGCCGACGGTGGCGAACACCAGGATGCCGGCATAAAGCTGCGGCGCCGGGATTTTCAGCAGACGCACCCACAGGCCGATCAGCGGCAGGTTCAGGATGACCAGGATGACGTTGGCGATGAACAGGCTGGCGATCAGACCCCAGACGAGGTTGGCCTGGGTCGTCAACAGCAGCGGCCCGGGATTGATGCCGTAGCTCTGGAAGGCGGACAGCATGATAGCCGCGGTCGCCGAGGTCGGCAGGCCGAGCGTGAGCATCGGCACCAGCACGCCGGCGGCGGACGCGTTGTTGGCGGCTTCCGGCCCGGCGACGCCTTCGATGGCGCCGACCGTGCCGAATTCCTCCTTGTGCTTGGAGAGCTTCTTCTCGATCGCGTAGGACAGGAAGGTCGGGATCTCGGCGCCGCCGGCCGGCATGGCGCCGATCGGGAAGCCGATCGCGGCGCCGCGCAGCCACGGCTTCCACGAGCGCGCCCACTCGGAAGCCGTCATGTAGAGCGAGCCCTTCAGCGGCACGATCTCGTCCCTGCCGGCATAGCGGCGCGAGGCCATGTAGAGCGTCTCGCCGACCGCGAAGAGGCCGACCGCGACGACGATGACGTCGACGCCGTCGAGCAATTCGCCCATGCCGAAGGTGAAGCGCGGCTGCCCGGTCTGCAGATCGACGCCGATCATGCCGATGACGAAGCCGCCGAACAGGCTGGTGAGCCCCCGCACCGAGGATGAGCCGAGCACCGCCGAAACGGTGATGAAGGCGAGCACCATCAGCGAAAAATACTCGGCCGGCCCGAAGGCCAGCGCGAACTTGACCACGATCGGCGCCAGGAAGGCGACGCCCAGCGTGCCGAGCGTGCCGGCCACGAAGGAGCCGATCGCCGAGGTCGCAAGCGCCGCGCCGCCACGCCCCGAGCGCGCCATCCGGTTGCCTTCGAGCGCAGTGACGATCGTTGCGCTTTCGCCCGGCGTGTTGAGCAGGATCGAGGTCGTCGAGCCGCCGTACATGGCGCCGTAATAGATGCCGGCAAACAGGATGAAGGAAGCCTCCGGCGCCACCTGGTAGGTGATCGGCAGGAGCAGCGCGATGGTCAGCGCCGGCCCGAGGCCGGGCAGCACGCCGATCGCGGTTCCGAGCGTCGTGCCGAGCAGGCACCACAAGAGATTGGTCGGCGTGAAGGCGACCGCGAATCCGTGCGCGAGATAACCGAGCGTGTCCATCGCCTCAGCCCTTCCCGATGCCCAAGACGGCGTTGATCAACGCATTGAGCTGGTTCTCGATCAGGCCGGCGCCGATGTTGACGCCGAGCGCCCTGGCAAAGCCGAAATAAGCCGCCAGCGCCAGGACCAGGCCAAGCAGCGCGTCGCGCAGCGGATGCCGGCTGCCGAAGCCGAAGCAGACCAGCACGAACATGATGACCGAGGCGGCGGTGAAACCGAGCGGCTGGATGAGCACGAGATTGGCGACGAGCCCGGCGATCACGAAACCCATCGCCTTCCAGTCGGTCGGCGTTTCCTTTTCTTCCTCGGGCTGCCAGCCGCCGCGCAGGGCGGCCAAGATGAGCAGCAGCGACAGGACCACCATGCCGGCCATGGTGATGTAGGGAAAGACCTTCGGACCGACCTTGGAATAGAGCGGCGACGCCGGGATCGCCAGGGTCTGCCAGGCAACCGCGCCGGCGCAGGCCAGAAGTCCGATGCCGATCAACATTTCCGGTACGGCAGGGCGCGGCGGTGACGCCTGCTGGTCGCTGGTGCTCATGGTCTCCTCCCCGGATGGCCGGCTTGCAGTCGCCGGCATCGCCGCAGTTTCACCGCCGCTCGATCATCTGTCCACGCTGTTCCGAAGGGGGACGTTGCCCCCTTCGGACATCGCGCGGGCCGGAACTCAGGCGAGGCCGAGATCCTTGAGGATGGCGCCGATGCGGGCCGTGTCTTCGGAAACGAATTTTGCGTAGTCGTCGCCGGTCAGCAGGATCGGCGTCCAGTTGCGGTTCTTGCACTCGGTCGCCCAGGCGTCGCTCTTGGCCATGGTCTCGACCAGCTTGATCATCGCCGCCTTGTCTTCGTCGGAAACGCCGGGCGGGGCAAAGACGCCGCGCCAGTTGAACAGCTCGACGTCGATGCCGGCCTCCTTCAGGGTCGGCGCGTCGATGCCTTCCTGGCGCTTGTCGGACGAGATCGCCAGCAGCCTGAGCGCGCCCGCCTTGATCTGCTCGGAGAACTCGCCATAGCCGGAAATGCCGGCCGCGACCTGGTTGCCGAGCAGCGCCGACAACGCCTCGCCGCCGCCGGCGAAAGGCACATAGGACAGGTTGGCCGCGGGGACGCCGGCCGTCTTGGCGATCAGGCCGAACAGGATGTGGTCGGAGCCGCCGGCTGAGCCGCCGGCCACCGGAACCTTGGTCGGATCCTCCTTGAGCGCGGCGACGAAATCATTAGCCGTCTTGAATGGCGAGGCGGCCGGCACAACCAGCGCCTCGAACTCGCCGGTGAGGCGGGCGATCGGGGTCACTTCGGTCAGGTTGTTGGCGGCCTTGTTGGCAATGATGGCGCCGACCATGACCATGCCGGCGACCATCAGCGAATTGCCCTTGCCCTTCCACTGGTTGACGAATTGCGGCAGGCCGACCGTGCCGCCGGCGCCCCCGACATTGGTGATCTGCGAGCCCGAGATCAGCTTTTCGGAGCGCAGCACCTGGTCGATCGTGCGAGCGGTCTGGTCCCAGCCGCCGCCGGGTGCCGCCGGCACGAATATCTGGATCTGCGGGATGTCCTGCGCCAAGGCCGGCGTGAGGTGCAAAGCGGCGAAACCGGCAGCGCCGGCCGCGGCGGTGCTGGTCAAGAATCTGCGTCTGTTCAGCATGGGATTCCTCCAAATCACGACACCTCCTCCGGTGCCTGCCAAGACGTGGCCTGAATTAAGACCCCGCATTCGAGTTCAAGCATTTGTTACCGCGTTCTGTCAACGGGAATGCCATTCTGCTGGACAGAACGATACGGACCGGACTAAATCCGCATGTCCGGGATCACTCCCGGATGGGCGACCCAAGATGAAACCATCACCCGAAATGACAGCCACTCCTCCCAGCCCCGCCCAGGCCGACGGCGTTGCGGCCCTCGATCGCGCGATCGCCATCCTCGATGCGTTCACCACCGCCGACCGGTCGCTCGGTCTCGCCGAGATCGCGGCCCGCACCGGCCTCTACAAGAGCACGATTCTGAGGCTGGCCAATTCGCTGATGCGCGGGCAACTGCTGGAGCGTCTGGAGGACGGACGCTATCGCATCGGACCGGCCACCTTCCGGCTCGGTGCGCTCTACCAGCGCTCGGTCGTGGCGATGGATATCCTGCTGCCGATCATGCGCGATCTCTCCGAGCGCAGCTGGGAGAGCGTCGCCTTCTACGTCCGCTCTGGCGACGTGCGCACATGTCTTTACCGGGTCGAGTCCAAGCACCCGATCCGCTATACGATACGCGAAGGCGACGTGCTGCCTTTGCTGGTGGGCTCCGGCGGACGGGTGCTTGCCGCCTTCTCGGGCGAGCAGGGCGAGCCTTACGAGACGATCCGGAAAACCTACAATTACATTTCGGTCGGTGATCGCGACCCGCAGACGGCAGGCATATCCGCGCCCGTGTTCGGACCAGGGCGGACATTGGTCGGCGCGCTCACGCTCGCCGGCCCGAGCACGCGGGTCGACGCGGCTTTCCTCACGCGCATGAAGCGCCCGCTGCTCGAAGCTGCCGCCCGCGCCACACGCGCCTTCGGCGAGGATGCCTCGATGCTGGATGAAGCAAGCCGCGACATGGGCGCCGCCGGCTAAGCGCGTGGCGATCGAGAGCGCGCCGGCTTAAAGTCAGACATCCACTTCCGCTTGACTCTTACATATCCCATTGGTTATAGATCAATCAATAGCCATTAGGTTATTGATCCAGATGTCGAACGCGCATGATATGCTCTTCCGGACGCTTGCCGATCCGACAAGGCGCGCCATTTTTGAGCGTCTGTGCCGCCAAGGCGAGCAGACGGTCGGCGCGCTGACGGCGCAGGCCGGTGTCTCGCAGCCGGCGGTCTCGAAGCATCTCGGCCTCCTCAAGGAAGCCGGACTGGTGCGCGACCGCCACGAGGGTCGGCAGACCCATTACAGCGCGCAGCTTGCAGCACTTGCGCCGCTGATGGACTGGACCCGTCAGATGGCCGGGTTCTGGGAGAGCCGGTTCGACGATCTCGAGGATCTGCTGAAGAGGATGGATCAATGAACGATATGCCGGCCGGAACGCGCTCCGTCGTCGTCGAGCGCGAGATCCCTTACCCGCCGGAAAAGATCTGGCGGGCGCTGACCCAACCGCATCTCATCGAGGAGTGGCTGATGAAGAACGACTTCAAGCCGGTCGTAGACCACCGTTTCGAACTCAGCGCGGACTGGGGAGGCGTCGAGTGTCAGGTCCAGGCGGTCGAGCCATACAAGACGCTGTCCTACACCTGGGACACCAAGGATCTGGAGAGCGTCGTCACCTGGACGCTCACCCCGACGGGCACGGGCACCCATCTGCGCATGGAGCAGACGGGTTTCCGCACCGATCAGCAATCCTACTACCGGGGCGCCACCGTTGGTTGGCAAAGGTTCCTCACAGCCCTGGAAGAGGTCCTGGCGCGGATCGACTGAAGTCCCGCCGAAAGGGTTCAAAAAGCAGAAATCGTTGGCGGGCAACCTGCGGCGCGAGCAATGGAGAAATGCGATGAAGATCAAGCTGACAAGTGTTTATGTCGACGACCAGGAGAAGGCTCTTGGCTTCTACACGGACGTGCTGGGTTTCGACAAGAAGGCCGATTTCACCAACGGGCCGTTTCGCTGGCTAACGGTCACCTCGCCCGACGACCCGGACGGCACGGAGCTGCAATTGGCGCTGAATGACAATCCGGCGGCCAAGGCCTACCAGCAGGCCATCTTCAAGCAGGGCCAGCCGGCGCTCATGCTGTTCACCGACGACATCAACGGCGATCACGAGCGCATCACGGCAAATGGCGGCAGCTTCGCCATGGCGCCGACCGAGGTGACCGGCTCGACGATCGCGCAGCTCAACGACACCTGCGGCAATCTCATCCAGATCACCGAGCTGGCGCGTTGGTAAGCCGGCGTTTCATTCGTTCTTTCAGAGGAGGCAGCATTGGACTGGAGCAAATGGATCAGGCAACTGCATCGCTGGCTGTCGATCATCTTTACCATGACCGTCATCGCTAACTTCGTCGCCATGGCATTGGGCGAGCCTCCGGCCTGGGTGGTCTACTCTCCGCTCCTGCCGCTCTTCCTGCTGCTGTTCAGCGGCCTCTATATGTTCGTGCTGCCCTATGCCGCCAGATGGCGCGGTGGGCTGGCGCGCGAGCGCGTAGGATCGGCCTGATGGCGAAGACGAAATCGCCGAAGGTTGCCGCTGGGCCCATTGGCGCGAAACTCGTCCTGCTCTCGGGCGGCAACCCGCAGATCGCCAAGGGCTATGGCGACGCCCCCGTGCAGGCCTATATCGCAGCGATGCCAGGGTGGAAGAGCGAGGTCGGCCGCCGGCTCGACCAGCTCATCATGCACGCCGTTCCCAACGCGCAGAAGGCCGTCAAATGGAACTCGCCGTTTTACGGGATGGAAGGCGAAGGCTGGTTTCTCGGCATCCACTGTTTCACCGGATACATCAAGGTCGCCTTCTTTCGCGGCATGTCGCTGAAGCCCGTGCCGCCCGGCGAATCTAAGAGCAATGACACGCGCTATTTCCACATCCATGAGGACGACCAGCTCGATGAAGCGCAGTTCGTCTCCTGGGTGAAACAGGCAAGCCAATTGCCAGGCGAACGAATGTAGGCGCATTGTCGATCAAGCACGGTTCCGCCTGAAGAGCCATCCCGGCGATCCATTTATCCGGCAGAAGAAACACAGATGGAGAAACGTGGCGTGCAGGAAAGCAAATCTCCTTCCGAGCTCATCGATGGACGCATCGAGGAACTGGGCGATTGGCGGGGTGAGATGCTCGGCCGCCTCCGTGCCCTGATCAAGCAGGCCGATCCAGACGTCACCGAGGAATGGAAGTGGCGCGGGGTGCCGGTTTGGGAGGACGCCGGAATGATCTGTACCGGCGAGACCTACAAGGCAGTCGTCAAGCTGACCTTCGCCAGGGGCGCGGCGCTGCCCGATCCCTCACGGCTCTTCAACTCCAGCCTCGAAGGCAACACGAGGCGCGCCATCGATTTTCGCGAGGGTGAGGAGATCGATGAGGAAGCGCTCAAGGCTCTCGTCCGCGCAGCGGTAGCTCTGAACAAGGCAAAATCCAAACGTTGAATCGCTGGGCGCGCCCATTCGACTTCATTCTGGCGAGAGCAACTCGGCAGGCGATACTGGTGCGGAAATCTCCACATGACGTAGCGTACGCCGCCAGCTGTTTTGTCGAAGAATTTCGAAAACAAATACTGCCGGAATTTATCGGCTGTTAAACCAGGCGCGCTATCTGGATTGGTGTCGCCAATTGCCGGCAGACATGAGGGGAAGAACATCGTCTCAACCGACGGATGAACCGTTCGGACAGACGCCGACGGGGTTGCGGCAGGCTCCATGGAAATGCGATGAAGCTCTCGTCGACGGATGCCGGCCCTCGTCTCATCGGGCTGGTCTGGCCTTTCATCGTGGTCGTCCTGATCCAGGCCCTGGTGGCCAGCCTCAGCCTCTATACACTATCGGCCGTTCGCGCCTATGTCGGCGGCGAGAGCCAATGGTCGAAGGGGCAGAAGCACGCCATCTATTTGCTCAGCCTCTATGCTGATACCGGCAACGCGGAATATTTCCGCGAATACCGCCAGGCCATCGCCGTGCCGCTCGCCGATCGCTCGGCCAGGCTTGCGCTCGAAAAGACCAACCCTGACACCGAAGCGGCGCGGCTGGGTTTCCTCGGCGGCAACAACCATGCCGACGACGTTGCCGGCCTGATCTGGCTGTTTCGGAATTTCCGTCGCGTCAGCTACCTCGACATCGCCATCCGGCACTGGACGGAGGCCGACGAGATGATCCTCGCCATCGAGAAGCTTGGCGACGATATGCACAGAAGGCTCGAAGAAGGCCCCGCGTCGCAGGCGGAGATCAGCGCCTGGAAAGCCGACATCCACCAGCTCGATGACCGGATCGGACCCTTGTCCAAGGCCTTCTCCGACAGCCTCGGCGAAGGCTCGCGCGTCATCAAGATGGCGCTGACGGCCGCCAACCTCGTCACCGCGGCGCTGCTTATCCTGCTGGCGGTATGGCGCACGCGAAAGCTGATGGCTCAGCGGCAGGCCTTCCGAAGCGCCTTGAACGCCGAGCGCGAGCGCGCGCAGATCACGCTGGCCTCGATCGGCCAGGCCGTCATCAGCACCGATGCGGCCGGGCGGCTGGATTACATGAATGCAGTCGCCGAGCGCCTGCTAGCCTGTCCTCTGGACGCCGCCAAGGGCAAGCCCGTCGCCTCGCTGTTCCGGCTGATCGACAAGGACAGCGGTGTCGAGGAAATCGACCTGATACCGCGCCTCCTGGCCGGCGAGCCGCGCCGTTCCAACGTGCGGCCGCAGCTCCTGGAGCGCCCCGACCGTTCGGTCGTGCCTGTCGCGCTCAACGGTGCGCCGCTCAGCGTCTCCGGCAAGATTGTCGGCGCCGTTCTCGCGTTGCACGACATGTCCCGCGAGCAGGACTTCATCGAGCGCCTGTCATGGCAAGCATCGCATGATGCGCTCACCGGTCTCGTCAACCGCCGCGACTTCGAGACCCGGCTGGCAGGCGCGATTGCGGAGCCGCCGGAGAGACCGCGCACGCATGCGCTGATGTATCTCGACCTCGACCAGTTCAAGCTGGTCAACGACACTTGCGGCCATGCGGCCGGCGATCAGCTGCTGCGCCAGATCTCGGTGCTGCTCCTCAATGAGTTGCCCACCGGCGACATACTGGCCAGGCTTGGTGGCGATGAGTTCGGCGTGCTGCTCTTCGATTGCGACACCGGCTGCGCCGTCGCCACGGCGGAACGGCTGCGCGCCACCGTCCAGGATCTGCATTTTTCCTGGGAAGGCCGGCCCTTCAACATCAGCGTCAGCATCGGCATGGTCGAGATCGCCGATTGCGGCATGTCGCTGGAGGAAGTGCTGCGCGCCGCCGATGTCGCCTGCTACATGGCGAAGGAAAAGGGGCGCAACCGGGTTCAGCTTCACAGCGACAGCGATACGGCGCTGCGCGAACGCTTCGGCGAGATGGCCTGGGTCCAGCGCCTGCATGCCGCGCTCGACGAGGATCGCTTCAGGCTGCATGCGCAGGAGATCTCGCCGCTGCGTGAGAATGTCGCCGAGGTTGGCGCGCACATCGAAATCTTGCTGAGATTGACCGACGAGGACGGCAACTTCGTCACGCCGCAGAGTTTCATCCCCGCGGCCGAGCGCTACGGGCTGATGCCGGCGATCGACCGCTGGGTGGTGCGCAACACATTCCGAATTCTCGCGGCCAGGCTTGCCGATCCGCGCGCCATGCCGATATCCACCTGCGCCATCAACCTTTCCGGCGCCAGCTTCGGCGACGAGACGTTCCTCGGCTTCATGCGCGAGCAGTTGGCCGCCCATGGCATTGCGCCCGGAACGATCTGCCTGGAGATCACCGAGACCAGCGCCATTGCCAACCTGACGGAAGCCATGCGCTTCATCGCCGACCTGCGCGGCTTGGGCTGCCGCTTCGCCCTCGACGATTTCGGCTCCGGCATGTCGTCTTTCGCCTATCTGAAGCACCTGCCGGTCGATTATCTCAAGATCGACGGCGGTTTCGTCAAGGACATGCTGGACGACCGCATCGACCGCGCCATGGTCGAGATGATCCACCACATCGGCAAGGTGACGGGAAAACGCACGATCGCCGAATTCGTCGAAAGCGAGGGCATCATGGAGGCTTTGCGAACGATCGGTGTCGACCACGCGCAGGGTTATGCGATCGCAAGGCCCCAGCCGTTCGACGCGACGACGGTTTTCCTCGGCGGCCGGATCGACGGGGGCGCAAGCGCGGATTCCTGGGAAGGCTTGGCGCAGACGTTGCACCGTAAGGTCGGTTGAAACGGTCGTCGGCGATTCTTCTTTCCGAACCGCTCCTAAAGCATGTCTCCCGAAAGTGTGAACCGGTTTCGGAACAAAGACATGCGCAAAATCAAAAGCCTAAAGCGCAGGGAGCGAATCCGAAGGATCGCGACGCGCTTTAGCCTGTCGCCCCTCCGGCCTGTCGCTCCAGCAGGATCGTCGGCTTGTCGTGATAGGTGGTCCGCAGTATTTCGCGATAGCCGTTCTTTTCGGCCACCTTGAGCGAAGCGCCGTTGTCGGGATCGATGATGCAGACGGTCCTGGCTCGCCCGAACACCGCGTCTCCCCAGGCGACGATGCGCCCGACGACCTCGCTGGCAAGCCCCTGGCCATGTACGACGGAGGCCAGCGCCCAGCCGGCTTCCGGCACGCCTTCGATCGACGGCTCGATCTCGCGCTTGAGATCGTGGAACCCGGCCTCGCCAATGAAGCGACCGGTCGCCTTGTCCTCGATCGCCCAGAACCCATAGCCGAGCAGCGACCAGAGCCCGGCATGGCGCAGGAAGCGCATCCAGCTTTCCTCGCGGGTGCGCGGCTTGCCGCTGATGAAACGGGTGATCCCGGGATCGGCCCACATCGCGACATAGGTCTCGAAATCATCGAGCCGATGCGCCCGCAACACGGTCCGCGCCGTCTCGAGGATCGGCACGCCTGCTTCCGTTCCAATGCTCATGGCATTCCCCTCCATTGAGGCGGCAGCGCTTAGCAAATCAGTGCGTTCGAACAAGGGCCAGGATCGCTCGGGGTCATCCTCCACGCCGGGAAACGAGCGCGGTCATGTCGCCGACCGGCTGAGATTTCGGCATCTGGGATTCTCGACCGACGATGTTACTCTTTTGACGAAACTGATTCAGCCATATCTCGCGGCGCCGCCCGAACACAGGAAAAGACCATGGACACCACCGACCTTCTGCTGGCAGCCGCCCACCACCTTCTGGTGTTCTCGCTCGCCGGCATCATCGGCGCCGAGTTCGTGCTGGTGCGTAGCGAGTTGGGGGCGGCGACGCTCAAGCGCCTTGCCGGCATCGACCGCCACTACGGCATCATCGCCACGCTGATCGTCGTCGTCGGCATCTGCCGGGTGTTCTTCGGCCTGAAGGGCTGGGAGTTCTACGTCTACAACTGGGTGTTCTGGGCCAAGATGGTCGCCTTCATCGTCGTCGGCCTGCTGTCGATCATCCCGACTGTTCGCATCATCGCCTGGAATAGGCAGGCGAGCGGCAATTCCTCCTTCTCGGTGCCGGCGGCTGAACTTGCCTCGGTGAAGAATTACGTCCGCGCCGAAGGCTTCATCTTCCTGCTCATCCCCGTCTTTGCCGCGGCGATGGCGCGCGGCTACGGCTATTAGTTCCTCGACATGGGATTTTGACAGGTTGCAGCCTGTAAAATTTTACGGCTCGTTTCCATGGAATCAGCGCGCCGTTTGAAATTAGCTGAAGCCTCCTAACCCCGACCGAAGAGCGCGGCGGAGCAGAATTCCGTACCGCAGCAGCGCTCATGCCTCATGGCAGGATCCTCGGGTCTGCGCCGCGTCGCTTCGCTCCTTGCTTCGCCCGAGGATGACGATCGCGATGGGCGTTTCGGCCAATCTCCACGGCATGCAACCTGCCAACACAAACCTGGCCGACCGGTCAAAGTTCCTGTGCTCGGAGGCTAAACCTAGGCAATTCCAGGAAATACTCTAAGCCCCGACAGGAATCGTCTCCGTCAAGGGCGCGATCGGCACCAGCGGCGCCGGCACGTCGGTTGTCTTTTCCTTGGACTTGCAGATGTCGGCGATGACACAGGCCGGGCAATCGGGCTTGCGCGCCTTGCAGACATAGCGGCCGTGCAGGATCAGCCAGTGATGCGCGTGGCGCATATACTCGGCCGGAATCACTTTCAAGAGCCCCTGCTCGACCTGTTCCGGTGTCTTGCCGGGCGCCAGCCCGATCCGGTTGCCGATGCGCAAGATGTGCGTGTCGACCGCCATCGTGTGCTGGCCGAAGGCGACGTTGAGCACGACATTGGCGGTCTTGCGCCCGACGCCGGGAAGCTTGACCAGCTCGTCGCGATCTTCGGGCACCTTGCCGGCATGGTCGTCGATCAGCGCCTTCGAAAGCGCGATCACGTTCTTGGCCTTGTTGCGCCACAGCCCGATGGTGCGGATGTAGTCGCCGACCTTGGCCTCGCCGAGCGCTAGCATCTTTTGCGGCGTGTCCGCGGCTGAAAACAGCGGCTTCGTCGCCTTGTTGACGCCGGCATCGGTCGCCTGCGCCGACAGCACCACCGCGATCAGCAACGTGAAAGGGTTGATATAGTCGAGCTCGCCCTTCGGCTCGGGCCGCTGCACGGAGAAGCGCCGGAAGATCTCTTGCACCTCGGCGGGAGTGTAGAGCGAGCGCGGTCCGCCCTTGCGGGGCGGCGCCTTTGCTTTCGCGCCATTGCCCGAGGCGGAGGCTGATCGCTTTTTGACGGGCGAGGAATTTTTGGACTTGGGGGGCGCCATTTCCTTCCTATAATATCTTGCCATGAGCGACACAAACGCCTCGTTCGAAGCCGACAAGCCATTCTTCCAGGCCCTGCTGACGCCGCATCGTTCCCTCGGCCGCACCGGCTTTCTGATATTGATGGGCGCGCTGATGTTCGGCTGGGCGGTCGCCGGCGCGATCTTCCTGGCGCATGGCGCATGGCCGGTCTTCGGCTTCTTCGGGCTCGACGTGGCCGCCGTCTACATCGCCTTCCGCGTCAACTACCGCGCCGCGCGCGCTCGCGAGGAGATATCGGTCTCGCGCACCAGCCTCGACATCCGCAAGACGGCGCCGTCGGGCCGCTTCGAGGATCATCGCTTCAACCCGTTCTGGACGCGGTTCTCGATCGCCCGCCACGCCGAGATCGGCATCACCAGAATGGCCGTCGAGGCGCAGGGCAGGAGCGTTTCGATCGGCGGCTTCCTCAACCCGGATGACCGCGAGAGTTTCGCGACGGCCTTTTCGCGCGCGCTGGCGACCGCCAAGGCGCGCTGAGCCAACGCGTGTCAAAACCGGTATCGCAACAGCCTGCCGATCTTGCGCAGCGCCGGAATGTATTTCCAGAGGCGAACGAACAGTTTCGCGCGCAGGCGCATGTGCGCGCCATGCTCCGGTCTGTAGGCTGGAACCTCTTCGACGAACCGCAGCTTCGGAACTGCTCGCTCCAACTCGCGCGGATCCTCGATCGCCCAGTGGACCTCGGCGCCGGTCGCCTTGACGGCCGGATTGAGGCGAACCAGCGCCAGGCCGAAACGGCTGTAGGCGTCGAACATCAATTCGCCGCCGGCAAGATGCGCAGCGAGCCGTGAGAACAAACGCGGCCCTTCGTCGGCCGCGAGATAAGGCGTCAGCCCTTCCGCCACCACGATCGCCGGCCGATTGCGCGGCACCTCGGCCAGCCAATCCGGCTCGGTCACCGACGAGGCGATGAGGTGATAATGGTCCCTGAGCGGGTAAAGCTTGCGCCTGAGCGCGATGACGTCCGGATAGTCGACGTCGAACCAGTCCACGCCTTGCGGCGGATCGACGCGAAAAACGCGTGTATCGAGCCCGCATCCCAGATGCAGCACGATGGCGTCGGGATTTCTGGCAATGAAGTCCTGAACGGCGACATCTAGCGTCTTGGCCCTGATGGCGAAGCCGAGGCCGAGATTGCCGTCGACCATGAGCCTGGAAAAATCATAATCTATCTTGCGCACCGCCGCGTCGGCGAAGTGGTCGTTAAGCAGCGAATGGGGCAATCTGCTCTCCAGCGCCTTGCCGTAGAGCGTCATCAGCAGGGTCTCCCTCGCCCCGGTCAGACTTACCTTCTCGCCGGCCATGATTGCCCTTCGGTTGCAGCCGACTCTATCTGGGTGCGGGCGAAGGGAAGGCAAGTTTCGGGTGGTGGCGAAGCACGGGAAGACCGATATTCGCGGCCAACGAGATATTGCCCTGGGAGATATTGCCATGAACGCTCAGATGACCATGAATACCCGGATGCAACCGTCAGCGATCCTTCAGAACGACATCACCCCCGAAGGCAGCGACTACGAGATCGTGCGTCGCGCCATCGAGAAGATCAGCCTCGACTACCGCGATCAGCCCTCGCTGGAGGTTCTGGCCGAGGCGGTCGGCGAGACGCCGACCGGCCTGCAGAAACTGTTCACGCGCTGGGCCGGCCTGTCGCCCAAGGCTTTCCTGCAGGCAGTGACCCTCGACCATGCGCGCAGGCTGCTCGATTCCGGCATGCCGCTGCTGGAAACCTCGTTCGAGCTCGGCATGTCGGGACCTGGCCGGCTGCACGACCTTTTCGTCACACACGAGGCGATGTCGCCCGGCGACTACAAGACCCGCGGCGCCGGTCTCACCATCCGCTACGGCTACCACATCTCGCCCTTCGGCATCGCGCTGATCATGGTCACCGACCGCGGGCTGGCCGGCCTTGCCTTCTGCGATGCCGGCGGCGAGCGGGCTGCCTTTGCCGATATGTCCGGCCGCTGGCCGAACGCGACTTACGTCGAGGACATGTCGGCCACGCAGCCCTACGCCGCGCGCGTCTTCGATCCGACGAAATGGCGCGCCGACCAGCCGCTGCGCGTGGTGATGATCGGCACCGATTTCCAGCTGCGCGTCTGGGAGGCGCTGCTGCGCATCCCGATGGGCAAGGCCTGCACCTATTCCTCGATCGCGGCAAGCATCGGCCACCCGACCGCAAGCCGCGCGGTGGGTGCGGCGGTCGGCGCCAATCCGATGTCCTTCGTCGTTCCTTGCCACCGTGCCCTCGGCAAGTCCGGTGCCCTCACCGGCTACCACTGGGGCCTGACACGCAAGCGCGCCATCCTTGGCTGGGAGGCGGGGCAGC
Source organism: Mesorhizobium sp. WSM4906 (assembly GCF_029674625.1). NCBI lineage: Bacteria > Pseudomonadati > Pseudomonadota > Alphaproteobacteria > Hyphomicrobiales > Phyllobacteriaceae > Mesorhizobium > Mesorhizobium sp. WSM4906. The sequence goes on along the minus strand of NZ_CP121355.1, from coordinate 2,219,933 downwards.
TGGCTTGAAACCTCGATTTTTCCGCAGACCGTTGCGAAAAACCGTGGATCTCAATATAAACAAGTATAATTGGGACAGAACTTCCCCGATTATTTTGGCTACACAACCGGCGACAACCTCTGGTTTCGCCGGTTGTATTGTCAGTTGCTTGGCGCTATTATTTCACTTAACACTAAATTAACCATGATAAAGGGATGATGGCCCCAAGTTGAGCCGACCGTTCGGCTCGAAAGAGGGGTCTCGATGAAATTCCTTCGCGCCGCGCTGGCCGCAAGCCTGCTGGCCGCTTGCACGGGCCAGACGGCACAGGCCGCCACAGGAAATGTGCTGTTCAACGGCACCATCACCGCCACCTGCACGATCACGATCAATTCCAACGGCACGATGACCGTCAGCAGCAATCTTCAGTCGCTGAGCTCGCACAATGCCGGCGGCTCGGCCGGCAGCGCCCAAGTCGACACTACGGGCGGTGTCACGCTCAGCGTCGACCCGGTCACGTCAACCACCGTGCCGGCCTCGGATACCACCGCCACGACATGGACGCCGACCTTCGCCACCACCGGTGCGCAGACGATTGCGGAAACCGGCACCGCGACCGCGCTGACGGTACCGGGCACATCGACGGTCGCCGTCAACCTTGCCGGCACCAAGAGCGGCACGAACCGCTTCTCCGCCGGCAACTACCAGGCCACCGTGACACTGCGCTGCGAATAGCCCTCTCGCGAAAGGAGCCGTCTTTGAGAACGATTGGATACCTGGCGGCGGCGCTGGCCGTCGTGCTGTCCCCCATTGCCGCGACGAGCCAGTCGATGACGCCGATGCGAGGCGAGGTCAGATCCTTCACGGATGCGTTCGCGGTGCGGGTGTTCCCCGGCAACCCGTACGACCAGCGCATTCGCGTCGAGGTCCATGTCTATGACCAGGATTTCCGGCCGGTCGACGCCAAGATCACGCCCAGCGCCTTTCTTCTGGCCGGCCAGGCATCGCGTCCGGTGCTGGTAGTCGTGCCCTTCGACGGGGCGAACGAGCGTAAAGTGCGTATCTGTACCGAGAGTATCCCCTTTCCAAGCGAGCAGACGCAGATAAGGGCACAGATATGCGGAAAGTTCTTCGGACATCGCAGGTCCTGACCCTCTCCCTGCTGCCTGCTTTGGCGGTCGTGAGTCAGGGGTTTGCCGAGGATATCCTGAACCTGAACCAAAACCAGACGGGGTTCAGCTTGCCCGGCGTCAGCCTGCCCCAGGGGCAGGACGAAGTCCATGCCAGCGACGGCACGACCTGCCGCTCGGCCGTTTCCGGCAGCGGCGCCTATCTCGACCTCGGTGTCATCCGGGGCAACAACACCAGCAGCCAGTCGAACAGCGACATCGCCACCTACGGCCGCGTGGTGATCCCGATCGGGCGGACGCCGAAGCGCCTCGATTGCAGCCGCCTCTACGAGCTCGAGGTCGAACGCCTGCAGATGGAGTTGAAACTCCTCAAAATGGGTGTGGGCGCCGACGGCCAGACCGGAAGCGTGGCGCCGGCTGCGCCCCAGGCTGCATCGGCCGGATGGGCCAATGAAGGCTGGACCATCAGAGGCACAAAAGGCAGTGACAAGAAAAAGAAGAAGAAATAGCCGCGCCCTGCTTGCCATGGCAGTGCTGGCCACCTTTTGCGCGCCCGCGCAGGCCGCGATCGTCGGCACCTGCACCATCGTCGTCGGCAGCTCGGGAACGATGAAGGCAAACCCCTCCATCAACATATTCGGCTCCAAGCAAGCGGGCGGGTCGAGCGCCACTGCCACCGTCACGGCAAGCTCGCTTCTATGCACGATCCTCAACTTGCTCGACTGCTATTCCGTCTCCGCGCCGGCGCCGATCGCCTTTACGTCCGCTCCCAGCGGCGGCGACACCAACGTCACTTTCGACACCGTCTTCCGCCTCGACGGCTCCGGACTCGATATTCCAGGCAGTTCGCCGCAGCGCGTCACCAATGGGACCCACTCCATCCAGGTCGACCTCACGGCGATGAAATCGCCCGGCGCCTTCCCGGCAGGCAATTATCAGGGCACGGTCACCGTGCGCTGCGAATGATGCTGTGGGCCGGCGGCGCGCATAAGCGACATGATCTGGCAACCGGCCCTCTTTGCGGCTAGCCTCGCGCAATCAATTGCGTAAAAGCAAGGACTTGGACCGGTTCAGCCTTTTGTCGAAGGCCAACCCGCTCCGGCAGGAGGCGTTTCTTGATCATCATCGTCGGCTCGATCAATCTCGACCTGATCGCCAATGTCGATCGCTTGCCGGAACCTGGCGAGACGGTCCGCGGCTCCGGCTTCGCCACCGCGCCCGGCGGCAAGGGCGCCAACCAGGCGCTGGCTGCCGCCCGCGCCGGCGCTCGGGTCCGCATGGTGGGCGCCGTCGGCAAGGACAGCTTTGCCGCCGAAGCACTGGCGCTGCTGAAAGCCGGCAGTGTCGATCTTTCCGGCGTCGGCGAGAGTTTCGCCTCCACGGGCACCGCGCTGATCCTGGTCGGCGCCGACGGCGAGAACGTGATCGCCGTGGTGCCCGGCGCCAATGACTCCGTGCTGCCGGGCGACATCGCCAAGGCTCATCTGAAGAAGGGTGACGTCGTGCTTTTGCAGCATGAGATCCCGCTGCAGACGGTGGAAGCGGCACTCGATGCAGCACGCTCGGCAGGTGCCGTCAGCGTGCTCAACACCGCGCCTTTCCGCGCCGAGGCCGCAGGCTTTCTCGGCAAGGCCGACTATGCCGTCGCCAACGAGACCGAGTTCGACCTCTATGGCGAGGCGCTGGCGCTCTCCGGGCGCGACCGGCAGGCGCGGATGCGCGGCTATGCCCAAAAGACCGGTCGCGCCATCGTCGTCACGCTCGGCGGCGAAGGCGTGCTGGCGGCCACTCCCGACGAGTTCCTCGCCGTCCCGGCGCTGAGGATCACCCCGGTCGACACGGTCGGCGCCGGCGACACCTTTTGCGGCTATTTCGGCGCCGGCCTGGCGTCCGGCCTCTCGCTCGAACAGGCGCTCACGCGCGCTGCAGCGGCAGGCTCGCTCGCCTGCCTGAAGCCGGGCGCGCAGCCGGCGATCCCGCTGGCAAAGGATGTCGAAGCCGCCCTGGCCGCACGGTGAAAGCGATGCGCCCTGCAACCAAGCATGCCGTGCCGGCGGCCAGCGAGATTTGCCGCCTGTCCGCCGTGGAGCTGGCCGACAGGATCAGGCAACGCGATCTGTCGGTGCGCGAAGTCGTCAGCGCCTTTCTCGACCGCGTCGAGGCGGTGAACCCGCTGGTCAACGCCATCGTGTCGCTGCGCGAGCGCGCCGTCATCGTCGCCGAAGCCGACAGGGCCGATGCTCATTTGGCGCGGGGCGGCGCGGCCGGATCGCTGTTCGGCCTGCCGATCGCCATCAAGGACCTTGCCCAGACCAAGGGCCTGAGGACGACCTTCGGCTCGCCAATCTTCGCCGATTTCGTTCCACAGGAGGACGATTTCTTCGTCGAGCGCCTTCGCAAGGCCGGCGCCATCATCATCGGCAAGACCAATGTTCCGGAATTCGGCCTGGGTTCCAACACCTACAACAACGTGTTCGGGCCGACGTTCAACGCCTTCGATCCGACGCTTACCGCCGGCGGCTCGAGCGGCGGCGCGGCGGTAGCGCTGGCGCTAGACATGGTGCCGGTCGCCGACGGGAGCGACTTCGGCGGCTCGCTGCGCAACCCCGCCGCCTTCAACAACGTCTATGGCTTCCGCCCTTCGCAGGGTCTGGTGCCGGCCGGGCCCGACATCGATGTCTTCCACGCCCAGATGGGCGTGGAAGGGCCGATGGGCCGGAACGTCGCCGACATCGCGCTGCTGCTCGACGAACAGGCCGGCTATCATCCACGGGCGCCATTGTCGCACGACAAGCCGGGCTCCTTCCTCGAAGGCTTGCGCACGAAGACCACCGGCGGTCGCATTGCGTGGCTCGGCGATCTTGGCGGCCACCTGCCGATGGAGCCTGGGATCCTCGAGCTTTGCGAAGGCGCGCTGGCCCGCTTCACCGAGGCATCCTTCCATGCCGAGCCGCTGGTGCCGGATGTCGATCTCGAGGCGCTGTGGCAGGCCTTCGTGACGCTGCGCCAGGCGAGCAGCGGCTGCGGGCTGAAGGCGCACTATGACGATCCGGAAAAACGCAAGCTGCTGAAGCCGGAAGCGGTTTGGGAAGTCGAGCAGGCGATACGCCTCAGCGCGCCGCAGGTCCATGCGGCCACCGTCCGGCGCTCCTCATGGCACCGCACGCTGTTGTCGCTGTTCGAGCGCTTCGATCTCATCGTCTTGCCGACCGCGCAGGTCTTCCCATTCGACGTGACCACTCATTGGCCGAAGGAAGTCGCCGGCCGGGCCATGGACAGCTATCACCGCTGGATGCAGGTCTCGGCCCTCGCCACCCTGGGCGGCTGCCCGGCGCTCAACGTGCCGGTCGGCTTCGACGGCAAGGGCCGTCCGATGGGCATGCAGTTGATCGGCCGTCCGCGCGGCGACCTCGCCGTGCTCCAAGCCGGCGCCGCCTATGAGGCGACGCTGCCCTGGCCGGCGGGCGCTGGCTGAAGCAATTCCCGAGAAGTGAGGCGGTTTCTCATCCGGAATTGCATCAAGCCAAATAGCTGGAACAGTTCGACGCGATCATGTTGAACTGCTCCACTGTCACATCGCAACTGGGGCTGGTTTGGCGAATTCGCCGACCTCGCCGTCGGCGATGTCCAGCCACACGTCGCGGTCGATGATCAGTGTCGCCGTGTTGCGGCCCGTTCCGCAGACAATCTCGTCCAGCCCAAGCACCGCGCGGTCGATAAGCACACGAGCGCTGCCGATCGGCAGCGGCACGATGCCGCCCTGCTCCATGTCCAGTTCCCTGCGCACGCTTTGCGCGTCGGCGAGCCACAGGTCGGCCCTGCGCAACCCGAGCGCGTCGGCGATCTTCTTATAGTCCGCCCGGTCGGCGGCTCTCAGCGCGACGATCGCGAAGCCGCCAGGCCGCGCGAAGGTCAGGCCCTTGACCATGTTCGCCGGATCCAGCGACAGGATCGTCTTGGCATCCTCGAATGAGATCAGCGGCGCATGCGTCTCGACTTGGTAACGCGCGCCGCGTTCCTCCAGGAACCGCTTGACCGAAGGGCTCATGCGTCCGCCATCTCCGCCAGTGGCACCGCGGTCGCTTTTTCGGCCCAGCGAAACCGCGCCGTGAAGTGGCGCAAGATCGGCGGCTCATACGCGAAGTCAAGGCCGCGGATCGTCTTTGCCCGCTTCGCGACCGCGATCAGCGCATCGGCGATGTAGTCCATATGGTCGTTGGTGTAGACACGGCGCGGGATGGTGAGGCGCAGGAGTTCGAGCGGCGATTTCTCCTGTTTGCCGGTCGCAGGGTCGCGGCCCAGCATCAGCGAGCCGATCTCGACAGCCCGGATGCCGGCCTCCAGATAAAGCTCGCAGGCGAGAGCATGGGCCGGAAAGCGATCAGCCGAGACATGAGGCAGCATCGCAGCGCCGTCGACGAAAACGGCGTGGCCGCCGGTCGGGTACTGGATCGGCACGCCCGCTTGCCGCAGCCGTTCGCCGAGATAGGCGACCTGGCCGACGCGGTATGCGAGATAATCGGTCTCGACCGCCTCATCGAGGCCAATGGCGATCGCCTCCATGTCACGGCCGGCAAGGCCGCCATAGGTGATGAAGCCTTCCATCGGCACGCAGCGCACCTGCACCGCCCGGAACAGGCCGGCGTCCTGGCGGAAGGCGCAGAAGCCCCCGATATTAACCAGCCCGTCCTTCTTGGCCGAGAGCGTAAGCAGATCGCCATAGCACATCATTTCGCGCACGATGTCGCGGATGGAGCGGTCGGCATAACCCTCCTCACGCTGCTGGATGAACCACGCGTTTTCGGCAAAACGCGTGGCGTCGATCATCACCGGGATGCCGTGGTCACGCGCCAGTTCGGAGGCGGCCCTCAGATTGGCCATCGACACCGGCTGCCCGCCGGCGCTGTTGCAGGTCACCGTCGCGACGATACCGGCGACATTCTCCGCGCCATGCGTTTCGATCGCCGCCGCCAGCGCGGCAAGGTCGAAATTGCCCTTCCAGTCGTCATAATGCGCGGTGTCGTTGGCGGCCTTGGTCAGCACATTGACGGCCTTGGCCCCGGCAAGCTCGACATGCGCCTTGGTCGTGTCGAAATGGTAGTTGGAGATGAAGACCGGCGCCCTTGAACCGCGGCGCTTCACCAATTCCGGAAAGACGATCTGTTCCGCGCCGCGGCCCTGATGGGTCGGAATCATGTAGGGATAGCCAAACAACCGCTCGACCGTTTCGGCAAGGCGGTAGAAGTTGCGGCTGCCGGCATAGGCTTCGTCGCCGAGCAGCAGCCCTGCCCACTGACGGTCGCTCATCGCTCCGGTGCCGCTATCGGTCAGGAGGTCAATGTAGACGTCTTCGCTCCTGAGCAGGAAGGGATTGAGCCCCGCCTCGGCAAGCGCCGTCTCGCGAAAGGCGCGATCGGTCATGCGGATCGGCTCGACCATCTTGATGCGGAAGGGTTCTGGAATGCGTTTGCTCATGACATGCTCCATCGTTGCGGCCTGAAGCGCCGCGCTCATTGCAGGATCGGTCGGTGAAATCAGGCAGCGAAGGCCGCGCGATAGGCTCCAGGCGGCACGCCGACACGCGCCTTGAAGATGCGGGTGAGATGCGCCTGGTCGCTGAAGCCGGTTGCCATCGCGGCCGACAGTGGATCGAAACCGCTGCGCAGCATCGCCTTGGCAGCGTCGACACGGCGATTGACCAGGAAGGCGTGCGGCGTCATCCCGGTCCTGCGATGGAAGGCGCGAATCAGCCGCTGACGCGACAGTCCGGCTTCAATAGCCAGTTCTTCCAGCGTCAGCCGCTCGGCGAAGCGCTCGGAGAGAAGCTCGACGATACGGGCGATAGGCCCCCGCTCGCCGCTGGAGCGAGGAAACCGCACTCCTGCATGCACCGACAGGCAGTAGACATAGGCGCAAAGCAACCTCTCCTGCGCCTCCATCTGCGAACACTTCTCCTCCCACAGGCGATGCGCGGCGAAGAACAGCGCGGCCCCTCGCGGATCGTGCACGATCGGCTCGCGGAATGTCGGCGTCCCGGCGCGGTCGAGCGAGGTGCTCTCAGTCGCGATCTCGCGTAGCAGGGCCGTCGACGGATAGCTGACGCGGTAGCTGAAACCGTCATTGGCCGGCGCGCCGTCATGCACCTCGAAAGGATTGTAGAGGGTGAGATCGCCTGCGCGGACTGCATGATTGCGCCCGCGGATGAAGATGGTGCCCGTGCCATGCGACAGCGCGCCGACGACGAAGGTGTCATGCGCATGCGGCTGGTAGCGATGGCGCTTGAAGGTTGCCGAAAGGCATTCGACCCCGCCCACCGGTGCGGTGAAATAGATCGCCTTCTCGTCCTGGCCCAGCGTGTTCATGGCCTTCTCCCTGCACTTGATAGACAGAAATCTAGCATCCCCGGGACCACCGGTATTGCACAAAGATATCACCGGCCGAATCCGCAAAAGCGCGGAAATCGGACGATAGGCCCCCAGGCGTTATTTCGTTGGCTTGCTTCCCTGGCTCATGCATTCTGGCGACCGCCTGCCAGCCCGCAGAGGTGCCGAGGGAAGATCATGTCGCTGGAACTCTACGCCACCTATGTCGTCGCCTGCATCGTCATCGTCCTGGTACCCGGGCCGACGGTCACGCTGATCATCGCCAACAGCATGCGCCACGGCTCGAAGGCCGGTCTCGCCAATGTCGCCGGGACCCAGGCCGGCCTCGCCATCATGATCGCCATCGTCGGCATCGGCCTCAACACGCTGATCGCCGGCATGGGCCACTGGTTCGAGTGCGTCAGGCCGATCGGCGCCGCCTACCTGATCTGGATGGGCGTGCAGATGTTTCGCGCCAAAGGCACGCTGAACCCCGACGGATCGGCCAAGAAACCGCGCGGCGGCTTCTTCCTGCAGGGTTTCCTGGTGGCGATCTCCAATCCGAAGACGCTTGTCTTCTTCGGCGCCTTCTTCCCGCAATTCATCGCGCCGCTCGGCAATTACACGCTGCAGATCCTGGTCATGGGCCTGACAGCCATGGCCTTCGCCGCCCTGTCGGATTCCACCTACGCGCTTGCCGCCGGCCGCGCCGGACGCATCCTGTCGGCCAGCCGCGTCAAGCTGATGTCCCGGATCAGCGGCAGCTTCCTGGTCGGCGGCGGGCTGTGGCTGGCATTCTCGAAGGCGAAGTGAGCACCCTCTCCTTCTCCCCTTGTGGGGGAAGGAAAGGAGCTAGAGCCGCCCCAACCTCTCCACCAGCAGCGCGAAGAAGGCGTCGTGGTCGATGTCGCGCATCACCATAGCGTTCTTCTCGCGCTTGGTGACGCCCCACCAATCGATCACCGTCATGCCCATGGTGAGCTCGGAGGCCGTCTCGACGCTGACGTTGCAGCGGCGGCCCTTGAACAGCTCCGGCTTGATCAGATAGGCGATCACGCACGGGTCGTGCAGCGGCCCGCCGTCGGTGCCGTATTTTTCCTCGTCGTAGCGCTCGAAGAATTCCAGCATCTCGGCGGTCGCAGTGCCGACCTTGGTGCCGAGCTGGCGGAAGGCCTGCGTGCGCTTGGCCGAGGTCAGCGCCTTGTGGGTGACGTCGAGCGGCATCATCACGATCGGAATGCCCGACTTGAACACCACGTCTGCCGCCTGCGGATCGACATAGATGTTGAACTCGGCGGCCGGCGTGACGTTGCCGCCCTCGAAGAAGCCGCCGCCCATCAGTACGATTTCCTTGATGCGCGGCGCAATCCGCGGTTCGCGGATCAGCGCCAGGGCGATGTTGGTGAGCGGCCCGAGCGGGCAGAGCGTGATCGTGCCGCTCTCCTCGCGCATCAGCGTCTCGACGATGAAGTCGACGGCGTACTGCTCCTGCAGCGGCATGGTTGGTTCCGGCAGTTGCGGCCCGTTGAGGCCGGTCTTGCCATGCACTTCCTCGGCGGTGACGAGTTCGCGCGCCAGCGGGCGGATGGCGCCGGCATAGACCTTGACGTCGGGCCGACCGGCGAGCTCGCAGATCTTGCGGGCATTTTTCTCGGTGAGCTTCAGCGGCACGTTGCCGGCAACGGCGGTGATGCCGACGACCTCCAGCTCGGAGCTGCCGAGCGCCAGCAAGATGGCGACGGCATCGTCCTGGCCGGGATCCGTGTCGATGATGATCTTTCGTGACTGGGGCATTTCAATTCCTTTTTGGGGAGTCTTTTTGGGCGGGGTTTTGATGGCTTGAACTTGTTCGCGCGGCGGACCATATCAAGACCATCGGGAAAAATGCCATCCGGGTTTTTCCAGTTTATGTCGCTCTTGAGAGGACAGTGTAACATGAGCCGAATGACGCCCTTCTCCAGCCCGCTTCTCTTGGGTTTCGAATCCATGGAAAAGACGCTGGAGCGTCTGGCGAAGTCGGGTGACAGCTATCCTCCCTATAACATCGAGCGCCTGAGCGCCTCCGACGGCAATGCCGAGCGGCTGCGCATAACGCTTGCCGTGGCGGGTTTCGCCGAGAGCGACCTCGATGTCACCACGGAGGAAAACCAGCTGATCGTGCGCGGACGCCAGACCGACGACACCGAGCGCGAGTTCCTCCACCGCGGCATCGCCGCACGCCAGTTCCAGCGCTGCTTCGTGCTGGCCGATGGCATGCGGGTGGTCGGCGCGGAGCTGAAGAACGGCCTGTTGTCGATCGATCTCGACCGTCCGGAGGCCGAACGGCTGGTACGGAAAATAAACATATCGGTGAAAGACTGATCTTCGCCGATGGCTCTAAATGCGGGACGGCCGGAAGTGGCGTCTCGCGCCAAGGAGGCTTGAAAATGAACAGAATTGACGAAACTCTGACCATGACCAGCGGCGAATTCGCCCATCTCGGCGAAGGTTCGGTCGCTTACCTGAGGAAAGTATCGAGCGACGATCTGCGCGGCCGCTTCCCCGGCCTCGGCGAGATCGCGCCCGGCCTGGAACTGTGGGCGCTGTTTGCCGCCAACGGTCAGCCGATCCTGCTTTCCGATGCCCGTGACCGGGCGCTGGCGGGCGCGCTGGAGAACGATTTGACCACGGTCGCTATTCACTGACCTGGTCGTTCCCTGAATCGAAAAGGGCCGCTCCTGGCGGCCCCTGAAGGTTTTATCCCCAAAACAAGGCTTTATCCAAAGCTGAGCAAGCTTCAGGCCGCGTGCGAGGCCTGGGTATCCGACAACAGCGCGTGGATCGCCACGGCGTCGCGCGTCCCTCTGATCTTGGCCACCGTGTCGGCATCGCGCAGCACGCGCGCGATGCGCGACAGCGCCTTGAGATGGTCGGCGCCGGCGCCTTCGGGCGCAAGCAGCAGGAACACCAGATCGACCGGCTGGTCGTCGAGCGCCTCGAAATCGACCGGCGTCTCCAGCCGGGCGAACACGCCCGCGATCCGCTTCACGCCGGCGAGCTTGCCGTGCGGAATGGCGATGCCGTTGCCGACGCCGGTGGAGCCCAGCCGCTCGCGCTGCAGGATGGTGTCGAACACCTCCCGCTCCGGAATCCCGGAAATCGCCGCCGCCCTCTCCGACAGCAATTGCAGAAGCTGCTTTTTGGAATTCGCCTTCAACGCCGGCATGATAGCCGAGACGCTGATGAGATCGCTGAGATCCATGCTTGAAAAATCCCTTGCTCGCCTGCCGCGCCGGTCGTCCCCCTCGCGCGGCCGGCTTTCTTTATCCCTGCGCGACTTTGGTCGTCGACGGATCGATCCAGCCGATGTTTCCATCCGGCCGGCGGTAGACGATATTGACATGGTCGTTTCCGGCGTTGCGGAAAACGAAAACCGGACTGTCCTTGGTGTCGAGCTCGATGACCGCCGACGCCACAGACATGGTGCGAAGCGTCACGGTCGATTCGGCGACGATGGCCGGGGCAAAATTCTCCGGGAATTCTTCGTCATCGTCGGCGAGTGGCTCCATCACGGTGTAGGCGATGTCGGTGGCTTCGCCATTGCCGTTGCCGGAACTGTGCGACTTCAGTCGGCGCTTGTAGCGCCGCAGCCGCGTTTCGAGGCGATCGGCGGCCGTCTCGAAGGCAAGCGTGGGATCCTGGGCGTCGCCGGTCGCCTGCAGGGAGGCACCGGAATCGAGACGGATCATGCAATCGGCCGAGAAACGCGACCCCGCCTTGATGACCGTTACATGTCCTGAAAAACCCCGATCGAAATACTTTTCGATGGCTTCGTTGACACGATCGTTGATGCGCGTACGGAACGCATCGCCGATGTCCATGTGTTTTCCCGAAATGCGCAGATTCATCTGAAAACTGACCTTCCTTGCTCAGGCTTCAAACTGTCCCGAGTTTATACCCGTGGTGCGCGCGCACAAGCTTTGCGGCGGCACGCGCGCCGATTTTAGACCCGAACTTTCCGGTTGATCACAAGTCGCCTTCTTGGCCGTCCGAGGCCTTGCTTTGACGGACCCATTCGCGAGCGGGCATCACGGCCCGGCTCATGCGGGCGGGCTTCTAGACACTTCATTGCAGCTTGTCAATGAAGCACGAAAACTGTGGAAATCCGCCATTCCTCAAGCCTGCACCAAAATAGGTCAGGCCGGTTGAACATCAACTGACCTAGCGTCCGGCGTTGGCCAGCGCCCGTTTCTCCCTGCGGCGCTGCACCGATGAAGGGATGTTCATGCCCTCCCGGTACTTGGCGACGGTGCGGCGGGCGATGTCGACGCCGCTTTCCCTCAACATGTCGACGATGGCGTCGTCGGAAAGCACGTCGGCGGGCTTTTCCTCGTCGATCAGTTGCTTGATGCGGTCGCGCACGGCTTCCGAGGAATGGGCTTCGCCGCCTTCCGCGGAGGCGATCGAAGCGGTGAAGAAATAGCGCAATTCGAAGACGCCGCGCGGCGTCAGCATGTATTTGTTGGCGGTGACGCGGCTCACGGTCGATTCATGCATGCCGATGGCGTCGGCCACAGTGCGCAGGTTGAGCGGCTTGAGATGCCGCACGCCATGGACGAGGAATGCATCCTGCTGGCGCACGATTTCCGAGGCCACTTTCAGGATGGTTTTCGCCCTCTGGTCGAGGCTGCGCGTCAGCCAGTTGGCGTTCTGCAGGCATTCGGCCAAAAAGTCCTTCTCCGCCTGGTCCTTGGCATGGCTGGAGACACGGGCAAAGTAGACATTGTCGACCAGAACGCGCGGCAGCGTGTCGGGATTGAGCTCCACGGCCCAGCTGCCGTCGGCGGCCGCCCGTACCTCGACATCGGCGACGATGGCATCGCTCGCCCCGCCCGAAAAAGCCGTGCCGGGCCGCGGATCGAGCGCCCGGATCTCGGCCAGCATGTCGAGAAGATCTTCCTCGTCGACGCCGCAGATGCGCTTCAGCGTCTGGAAATCTCGCCGCGCGAGCAGCTCGAGATTGTCGACCAGCGCCTTCATCGCCGGATCGAGCCGGTCGCGTATGGCAAGCTGCAGCGACAGGCACTCGGCGAGATCGCGGGCAAACAGGCCGGCCGGCTCAAAGGTCTGGCAGACCTCCAGCACGTGCGCCACGGCCGCATTGTCCGCGCCCAGCCGCGCGGCGATTTCTTCCGGGTCGGCACGCAGATAGCCGGCCTCGTCGAGGCTGTCGGCGAGCTCGCCTGCGATCAGGCGTTCGGCAGGGTTGGGGAAGGCCATAGCGATCTGTTCGCCGACATGTTCGCGCAGCGTCACAATGGTCGCGGCCATCTCGCCGACATCGAAGCCTTCCGACGATGCGCCGGCGGCGCTGCCTGCGGACGCCGACTTCCATTGCGCCGTCAGGTCCGGCCCCAGCCTCTCGCTCGTGCCTGGATCGTCGGGAAACAGGTTTTCCAGCGAAGCGTCGAGCTTTTCCGAGATCGCCTCGGCGCTCCATTCCGTCTCGCCTTCGAACCAATCGCCCCCGGCCGCCGGTTCCGGCGCGGTCTCGTCCTTCTGCGGCTGGTCGCCGCCGGTCTCATCCTGCGGCTCGGCCCGCTCCAGCAGCGGATTGCGCTCGATTTCCTCGTCGATGAAGCGTTCGAGCTCGACATGGGTGAGCTGCAGCAGCCGGATCGACTGCATCAGCTGGGGCGTCATCACCAGCGACTGGGACTGTCTGAGCTGCAGTTTGGCCGCCAGCGCCATGGTGGGATTCAAACGCCTCGTCTACGCATCGAACTGAAGGTTTTTCGGTCGGGCATAGAAACTGGCCCGGCTTTTGCTTGTCAAGGAAAACGCTAGCAGGAAGGGCTTACCGGAGCGTTATCCGGGGCGGAATTGGCAGGAAACCGGAAAAAATCAGCGAGAAATTGCGGCAGAACCGGAATTTCGCGCCTAGAGCGTGACCCCGAACCGAAGGACCGCGTCAGCGAAAAGTGGAATCCGGTTTTCGGAAAAGATCACGCTTAAACCAAGAGATGGAGCCCATTCCGATTTGTCGGGATGGCACCAGGCTCTAAAGCGTGAACCCCTCGCCGAGATAGAGACGCCGCACATCGGCGTTGGCGACGATCTCGTCGGCGCGGCCATGCGTCAGCACCTGGCCGGCATGGATGATGTAGGCGCGGTCGATCAGGCCGAGCGTCTCGCGCACATTGTGGTCGGTGATCAGCACGCCGATGCCGCGCGCGGTGAGATGGCGGACGAGCTGCTGGATGTCGGCGACCGCGATCGGATCGATGCCGGCGAACGGTTCGTCAAGCAGCATGTAGGCCGGCCGCGTCGCCAGCGCCCGCGCGATCTCGAGACGCCGCCTTTCACCGCCTGACAGCGACATCGACGGCGCCTTGCGCAGATGGCTGATGTGGAATTCCTCGAGCAGCTCGTCGAGCGTGCGCTCGCGTTCCTTGCGGCTCTTTTCCACCACCTCCAGAACGGCGCGAATGTTCTGCTCGACGTTGAGGCCGCGGAAGATCGACGCTTCCTGGGGTAGATAGCCGATGCCGAGGCGGGCGCGGCGGTACATCGGCATCGAGGTGACGTCGAAGCCGTCGATCTCGATCGTGCCTTCGTCGACCGGCACGAGACCGGTGACCATGTAGAAACAGGTGGTCTTGCCGGCGCCGTTGGGGCCGAGCAGGCCGACGGCCTCTCCGGCGCGCACGCCAAGCGTCACGCCGCTCACCACCTTGCGGCCCTTGTAGCTTTTGGTCAGGCCCTTGGCGATCAGGGTGCCCTTGAACTTCGCCTTGTCGGCGCCGACCGTTGCCGGCGCGGACGGTTTTGCGGCCGCCCGTCCCGGAAGGCGGGCCAGCAGCGACGATACGCCGGCCATTAGTTGTTCGACGCTCCCTGCTGCTGCTCTCCTTGCTTCTGGGGTTTGAACGACATGATGACGCGAGGACAACCTTCGACATTGCCGAGGCCGCTTTTCATCTGCACGGTGAGCTTGCAGCCCTTGAGCACGTTGTCGCCCTGCGACAGCACCACTTCCTTGCCTTTTAGCACCAGCACCTGCGTCTTCATGTCGAATGTACCGGTGTCGCCGGTGGCGATCTGGTCGTTCGATTTGATATAGACTTTGTTCTCGACCACGAGGTGGTCGATGTTGGCGGCACCGGTCATCGCCGACGCGCCGGCCGCCGCGCCTTTGGGGGCGTTGGCATCCTTGACGTAGTAGACCGTCATCTTGCCGGACTTGAGCAGGGTCGGGCCCTGATTGACCGTCACATTGCCGCTGAAGACGGCCATGCTGTCAGCTTGACGAACCTCGAGCTTGTCGCTTTCGATCTGGATCGGCTGGTCGCCCGACAATTTCAGCCCGGGGATCTGACTGCTCGCGCTTGACTGCGCAAGCGAATTCGCCGTTCCCAGCAACAGCAGTGCGGAGGCTGCGCCCAGAAGCCACGCGGATTTACTGCGACGCATTCTCTTCTCCACTCTTAACCCCCGCCGCCTTCAGAGCGGCCGGATCGATGTTGACGCGCACACGGTTCTCGAAGACCACGACCTTGCCGTTCTCTTCCACCGACATCGAGTCGGCAGTGATGCGCGACCCGCCGCGGCTGACATCGACCGGATTGCTCGTCTTCATAGAGCCTTTGCCCATGTCTAGGAAGACCGATTTGAACTTGGCCACCATGCCGTCGGTGGTGGTCACCGAGACATCGCTGGTCAGGTCCATCGTGTTGGCGCCGCGATTGTAGATGCCATGCGCGGCATCGACGGCCACGACGTTGTCGCTGGCGACGGGCAATTTGGCGTTGATGCCGTCGAGGTCGATGATGTCCTGCTTGCCGACATCCTGTGTCGCCCGGGTCGCCGTCAGCGAATAAGGCAGTTTCTGCTTGGTGAAGCCGTTGAGCTTGGGATTGGCCATCACCAGCTTGCCGTCCGAAAAGGCGGTGCCATCGGCCTGCACCGAGACCGAAACCGGCGCGGCGAGATAGGAATAGACCGGAAAAGCGACCGCTATTGCCGCCGCGAGCAGCGGCACCGCGAACTTCAGCACGCGCACGCGGCGCGAATGCCGCTGCGCGCGGTCGAACGCGTCGCCGCGCGTGCCGCTTTCGCCAGCGGCAGCCGACACCATTTCGGCATCGCTCGTTTCGTCAGATCGCGCCAACATGACTGTTTTCTAATGAGCCCTTGCCCCGCCAAACACCGCTTATAGGTGGTATGCCGGCCCCCGCAAGCAAGCACAAGCGGAGGAAAACTGCAAAAATGTGACGGCTACTACCGCACGACTAGGACGAATTCGGCTGAACTGCCAGCCTTTCATAGCAGATAGGGCCTGGCTGCGTTAATTTTTCGTGAGGTCGCCGTCAACGTCTATTGCCGGGATCGCGACCGGCAGGAAACGGTAGCCGCGCGTGGGCGCTTGCTTTAAAAGCGTCTTTTCCCACCGATTGTGAGGCTGACAATGGCAATGAGAGCCGACGACCTGATCGACCGCCGCCGCTTGCGCCGCAAGCTGACATTCTGGCGCGTGGCCGCGTTTGTGGTTCTGGCGGCGGCGCTGATCGCCTTTTCGGCATGGGTCTATGACGAGGATTTTGCCGGCCAGGCGATCGATCACATCGCCAAGGTCAAGATCGAAGGCACCATCACCGAGGACGAGGAGCTGATCAAAAGGCTGGAGACGATCCGCAAATCGCCGACCGTGAAAGGCGTCATCCTGTCGATCGATTCGCCCGGAGGCACCACGGTCGGCGGCGAGTCGATCTATGAGGAAGTGCGCAAGCTTGCCGCCGACAAGCCGGTCGTGGCCGAGGTCGGCACGCTGGCGGCATCGGCCGGCTACATGATCGCAAGCGCTGCCGACCACATCGTTGCCCGTCAGACCTCGATCGTGGGCTCGATCGGCGTGCTGATCCAGTATCCCGATGTCAGCGGCCTGATGGACAAGCTCGGCATCAAGCTCGAGGAAGTGAAATCCTCGCCGCTCAAGGCTTCGCCCTCGCCTTTCAAGCCGACCAATGACGACGAGCGCGCCATGGTGCGCAAGCTCATCCTCGACAGCTATGACTGGTTCGTCGGCATCGTCGCCGAGCGGCGCAAAATGACGCATGAGCAGGCGCTGGCGCTGGCCGACGGTTCGATCTTCACCGGCCGCCAGGCCCTCGGCAATCACCTTGTCGACGCGGTTGGCGGCGAGACCGAGGCGATCGGCTGGCTGGCGACCAAGGGCGTCGACAGCAAGCTCAAGGTCGTCGAATGGAAGAACACAGAGGGGCGCGGCTACCTGTTTTCGAGGAGCATGACCAAAGCCGTCGCCAGCGCGCTCGGCCTGCCGGACGCCGGCGCCGATGTCATTCACGAGCTTGGCGCCGACCGCTTGTTTCTTGACGGTCTCGTTTCAGTCTGGCACCCTTGACAAGCCGTTGGGACGAGCCAAAAAAGCAATAAAATCATCCTGATAATTTGACCGCAGTGGTTTACGGGGAACGTTCTCATGATCAAATCCGAACTTGTGCAGATCATTGCTGCACGCAACCCGCATCTTTTCCTGCGCGACGTCGAAAACATCGTCGGCGCCATCTTTGACGAGATCACCGACGCGCTTGCCGAAGGCAACAGGGTCGAGCTGCGCGGTTTCGGTGCCTTTTCGGTGAAAAACCGCCCTGCCCGCACCGGCCGCAACCCGCGCACCGGCGAATCCGTCGAGGTCGAGGAGAAGTGGGTGCCGTTCTTCAAGACCGGCAAGGAGTTGCGCGAAAGGCTGAACGGCGGCAAATAGGCGCCGCGCCGGCGGGTCGAAACGACGTCTGGGCGCTCAAGCATGCCTCCCGGAAGTGGAGACCGGTTTCGGGATAAGGACATGCGCGCTTCAACCGCCTCACCATGGAGATCTGATGTTCAATCGCTTCGTGCTCGTCGTGGTCTTCGTGCCGCTGGCCATCATCCTGATTGCGCTTGCCGTCGCCAACCGCGGGCCGGTCGCCTTCACGCTCGACCCGTTCCATCCCGGTAATCCGGCGCTGACGCTGAACTTGCCGCTTTTCATCTTCCTGTTCCTGGCTCTAGCCGTCGGCATGGTCGTCGGCAGCATGGCGACCTGGGTGAAGCAGGGCCGCTACCGTAAGCTGGCGCGCCAGCGTGGCCTGGAGGCCGAGAGCCTGCGCCAGACGGTGAGCCGCGCGCCTGAGGCACCGAAAGGACCGGCGCTGTCCAAGCCGACGAACTGAACAGCGTGCCGTTACGGAGCCTTCAATGCTGACCATTTCGGCCGCCGAGGTCGATCAGGCGCTCACCTTTCCCGGGCTGGTCGAGACGCTGCGCACCGCCTTCCGCGACGGCGCCGTGCAACCGGTGCGCCACCATCATGCGGTCGAGCGGCCGGACGGCGCCGCCTCGACGCTGCTGCTGATGCCGGCCTGGACCGATTTCAACGCCGCCGGCACCTCGGCGGGCGGCCACATCGGCGTCAAGATCGTCACCGTGTCGCCGGACAACAACGCCATCGGCAAGCCGGCGGTGATGGGCCTCTATCTGCTGCTCGACGGCGTGACCGGCGAGCCGGAAGCGCTGATCGACGGCCAGCGGCTGACGCAATGGCGCACCGCCTGTGCCTCGGCGCTCGCCGCGTCCTATCTCGCCCGCGAGGACGCCTCGCGGCTGCTGGTGATCGGCGCCGGCGCGCTATCAACCTTCCTCGCCAAGGCGCATTCGGCGGTGAGACCTATCCAATCGATCCGCATCTGGAACCGCACGCCGGCCAATGCCGAAAAAGTGGCGAGCGCACTCCGCGCCGAGGGCCTTCCGGCGAGCGCGGCCGGCGATCTCGGAGCCGAGCTTGGCGAGGCGGACATCGTCTCGTCGGCGACTATCTCGACCACGCCGCTGATCAAGGGCGCGCTGCTGAAGCCGGGCGCCCATGTCGACCTGGTCGGCGGCTTCACGCCGCAGATGCGCGAGAGCGACGACGACGCGATTTCCCGCGCCCGCGTCTATGTCGACACCCGCGCCGGCGCCACCAAGGAGGCCGGCGACATCGTCCAGCCATTGGCTTCCGGCGTGCTGAAGCCCGAGGCGATCGTCGCCGACCTGCATGAGCTCGCGCGTGGCGAAAAACAGGGCCGGCAGAGCGACGCCGAAATCACGCTGTTCAAGTCGGTCGGCGCCGCGCTCGAGGACCTCGCCGCCGGCATCGCCGTCTACAAGGCGCTCAGTGCAAGGCAATAGGGGAATAGGGGAATAGGGCAATAAGGCAGTATGTGAACTGCCGGGGACGACGCACCCTACTGCCCTACTGCCCTACTGCCCTACTCACTCGGCCAATAGACACGCAGCCGATGACCATCCGGATCGAGCGCGACGAAGGTGCGGCCGAAATCCATGTCGGTCGGTGCCTGCAGGATTTTCAAGCCGCGCCCTGCCCAGCCGGAATGTGTGGTGTCGACCGCAGCCGCGTTGTCGACAGCAAGCACCAGCTCGCCGCCTCCGCCCGCCGCGGCTGCCGCCGGTTCGACGGTGTGTCGCGACCAAAGGCCGAGCTTGAAGCCTTTGTCGAGCACGAACATGACAAAGGTGGGCGAGGACTCGACCGGCTCGCGCCCGAGCAGCGATGCGTAGAACGCACCGCTCCGTTCCGGGCTGTCGACATAGAGGATGACGAAATTGGGCGTGGTCATGTCTGTCTCCAAGATGTTTGAACCTTAGTGACCCTAGACGACACCGCTGTCAGATTCTGGCAGCAGCTATCAACCGGCGGAGTCTCCCGGCGCGTTCCGGCCCGGTTTGTCGAGCGTCGTCCGCCATTCCTTGAGCATTGCCTGGCGACGGCGCGGATAACGGATATCGGTGACGGCGAGGCGAGACATGCGGTCGGTGCGGAAATGCCGGAAATCCTGGCGCATCTCGCACCACGCCACCATAACCCGCACCTTGTCGAAGAAACCGAGCGCGAACGGCCAGACCACGCGCTCCGACGCGGCGCCTCCGGCATCGCGGTAGAGGAAGCCGAGCTTGCGCTCGTTGCGGATCGCCTGCCGAACCACGCCGAGGTCGATCGCCTCGACACCCGCCGAACCCGGCCCGACCAGCAGCGTCGTGGCATCGAGATCCTCGCGCAGATCGTCCGGCAGCACTGCCGCGATCTTCGACAGCGCGTTCGCCGCGGCCTCGGCCAGCCGCGTGTCCGGCTGTTTTGCCACCCAGCGCGAGCCAAGCACGATCGCCTCGATCTCCTCGTCTGTGAACATCAGCGGCGGCAGCATGAAGCCGGGCTTCAGCACATAGCCCAGTCCCGCCTCGCCTTCGATCGGCGCGCCCTGCCCCTGTAGCGTCGCGATGTCTCGGTAAAGCGTGCGGATCGACACGCCCATCTCGCCGGCAAGCGCGCGGCCGCTGACCGGCCGGCGGTGGCGGCGCAGGATCTGGATCAGGTCGAGCAGGCGTTCGGAGCGGGACATGATCGGAGATTTGCCTGTTTCAACCGCGAGGTCCATTGCATTGCGACTGAACGGCGCCCGACCATCTTGTTGCGAAGGCGGAGGCCCTATGCCAAAAGCGGCCTGCCGTTCCGGAGATTTTTCTTGAAGTCCTTTCGCGACCGAAACCGCGACAACCGCCCGCGCCAGCCAGCAAAACCCGGCCCCGGCCAGCTGCCGCGCGGAATTGGCGCCTCGCCCGCCAATCGCCAGGACCAGAAACCAGCGCCGCGCTCTCTTGCGCGCCGCGAGGGTCCGCTGCCCGCCGAGCGTCTGCCGCTGATCCTCGAGATCGCGCCCAATGCCGACTACGCGCTGCTGGACAGCGGCGCCGGGGAAAAACTGGAGCAGTACGGCCCCTACCGCATCGTGCGTCCGGAGGGCCAGGCGATCTGGCAGCGAGCGCTTCCCGCGAAGGAATGGGAGCGCGCCGACGCCATCTTCACCGGCGACACCGACGAAGAAGGCATCGGCCGCTGGCGTTTTCCAAAAACGCCGCTCGGCGAAACCTGGCCGATGAAGCATGACGGCATCGACTATCTCGGCCGCTTCACCTCGTTTCGCCATGTCGGCGTCTTTCCCGAGCAGGCCTCGCACTGGGACCACATGGCCGGGCTGATCGCGGCGGCCAGGCGTCCGGTCAAAGTGCTGAACCTGTTCGGCTATACCGGGCTTGCCTCGCTGGTGGCGGCGCGCGCCGGCGCCGAGGTCACCCATGTCGACGCCTCGAAGAAGGCGATCGGCTGGGCGCGCGAGAACCAGGAGATGGCCAGCCTCTCCGACAAGCCGATCCGCTGGATCGTCGAGGATGCGGTGAAATTCGCCGAGCGCGAGGAGCGCCGCGGCAGCCGCTACGACATCGTCCTGTTCGACCCGCCCGCCTATGGCCGCGGTCCAAAAGGCGAGGTCTGGCAATTGTTCGAGGACTTGCCGGGCCTCGCCGACCTCTGCCGCTCGATCCTGACGCCGAAGCCGCTGGCGGTGGTTCTAACCGCCTATTCGATCCGGGCTTCCTTCTTCGCCATCCACGCGCTGATGCGCGATACCTTCGCCGGCATGGGGGGCATGGTCGAATCCGGTGAGCTGATCATCCGCGAGAAATCGGCCGGCCGCGCGCTGTCGACCTCGCTGTTCTCGCGCTGGGTGGCTTGAAATGGTCGCTTACGACGGACACCGGCCGGTCGGCCAGGTCAAGGAAGTCACCAGCCTCGCCAATCCGCTGGTCAAGGACATCAAGGCGCTGGCGCTGAAGAAATTCCGCGACCAGCAGAACGCCTTCATGGCCGAAGGGCTGAAGCTTGTCATAGACGCGCTCGATCTCGGCTGGTCGATCAGGACGCTGGTGTTCGCCAAGTCCGGGCGCGGCAACGCGGCGATAGAAAAAGTCGCGGCGCGCACGGTCGCCGCCGGCGGCACCGTGCTCGAGGTCTCGGAAAAGGTGCTGGCCGCGATCACCCGCCGCGAAAACCCGCAGATGGTCGTCGGCGTCTTCGCGCAGCAGACGCTGCCGCTAAAAGGTATCCGCGCCACGGACGGCGATGTCTGGGTTGCGCTGGACCGCGTGCGCGACCCCGGCAATCTCGGCACCGTCATCCGCACCGTCGATGCCGTCGGCGCCAAGGGCATCATCCTGGTCGGCGACACCACCGACCCATTCTCGCTGGAGACGGTGCGCGCCACCATGGGCTCGATCTTCGCCGTGCCGGTCGCCAAGGCGACGGAGCAGGCCTTCCTCGCCTGGCGGCGCGACTTTCCGGGCCTCGTCGCCGGAACGCATCTCAAGGGCGCGGTCGACTACCGATCGGTCGACTTCTCCCGGGGCCCGGTGCTGCTCCTGATGGGCAACGAGCAACAGGGGCTGCCCGACAGCCTCGCCGAGAGCTGCGACCGGCTGCTGAGGATCCCACAGGCGGGTCGTGCCGATTCGCTCAATCTGGCGGTTGCCACAGGCGTGATGCTGTTCGAGATCCGGCGCGGCGCGTTGAAGCTCGACTCCGCTACCGACACGCGATGAGGACTGCCAAGTGAAATCATGGTCCCCTTACGCCCTTCTGGTCGTTGTCGCCATCGCGCTCGATCAGTGGATCAAGCAATTGGCCGAAAACGGTCTCGCCTTCCAGGAAAAGGTCGATCTCCTGCCTTTCCTGGCGCTGTTCCGCACCTACAACACTGGCATCGCCTTCTCGATGTTCTCCTCCTTCGGTGACACCGGCCTGGTGGTCATCGCCGCGCTCGTCGTCGCCTTCGTGCTCTATCTGGCCGTGCGCACGCCGGCCGGCCACGTCATTGCCCGGATCGGCTTTGCCCTGATCGTCGGCGGCGCGCTCGGCAATCTTATCGACCGCGCCGTCTACGGCCACGTCATCGACTACATCCTGTTCCACACGCCGGTCTGGTCCTTCGCAGTGTTCAATCTCGCCGACGCCTTCATTTCCGTGGGCGCGGCACTAGTTGTCTTCGACGAGCTGATCGGCTGGCGGCGGGAGACCAAACCTCAGGACCCAAGCAATTGACCTCGAGCTGCCATCGCCCCAAAGTCGGCCCTTAGGCAATTCCAAGGAAAACGTGCAGCGGTTTTCCAACCGCAGCCGCATGAACAAATCGCCAGAACCGAGGAGACAAAAGTGTCCGATACCTTCAAAGCCATCCTCGTTTCGCGCGATGCCGAGAAGAAGCAATCGGTCGAGGTCGTCGAACTTACCGAAGCCGAGCTGATGGAAGGCGATGTCACCGTCGCCGTCGAGGCGACGACGGTGAATTACAAGGATGGACTGGCCATCACCGGCAAGGCGCCGGTTGTGCGCCGCTGGCCGCTGGTGCCCGGCATCGATTTCGCCGGTACCGTCATCTCCTCTTCCCATGCCGACTGGCGCAAGGGAGACAAGGTGATCCTCAACGGCTGGGGCGTCGGCGAGACGCATTACGGCGCCTATGCCGGGCGCGCTCGCGTCAATGGCGACTGGCTGGTGCCGCTTCCCGAAGGCATGAGCCCACATGATGCTATGGCCGTCGGCACCGCCGGCTACACGGCGATGCTCGCCGTCATGGCGCTGGAGCGGCACGGCATCGTTCCGGATCGTGGGCCGGCGGTGGTGACGGGCGCCGCCGGCGGCGTCGGCTCGGTCGCCGTCTCGATCCTCTCCACCCTCGGCTACCATGTCATCGCCTCCACCGGGCGTAATGCCGAAAGCCCTTATCTGATCGACCTCGGCGCTGCCGAGGTGATCTCGCGCGAGGAACTCAGCCAGCCGGCCAAGCCGCTTGCCAAGGAACGTTGGGCCGGTGGGATCGACTCCGTCGGCACCCACACGCTGGCCAACGTGCTGTCGATGACGTCCTATGGCGGCGCGATCGCAGCTTGCGGCCTGGCCGGCGGCATGGACCTGCCCACGAGCGTCGCGCCCTTCATCCTGCGCGGGGTCTCGCTGCTCGGTATCGATTCCGTCATGGCGCCGAAACCGGTCCGCCTCGAGGCGTGGCGCCGCATCGGCACCGATCTCGACTTGAAGAAGCTGTCGACCTTGTCGCGGTCGATCGGCTTCGACGGCATCATCGGCGCCGCGCGCGACATCGTCGACGGCAAGATCAGGGGCCGCGTGGTCGTGGATATGTAATGCAATTCCAGGAAGTGTCCGGCGGTTTTCCGTCCGGAATTGCCCTAAAACAAGGCAAAACCCGCGGGAATCCGCGCTGAAACCTAAAATTCGAACGATCCGCCGCAATCTTCCATAATCTCTGTCTGGCAAGGTTTCCGCATGTTCGCGGACTCCGGCATCAGGAAGGGCAGCAAGGCCGCAGGCGATGACGGGTTGGACCTCGGCGCGCCGAAGCGGCAGCTGCTTGCCGCGCCGCCGCTGGTCCCGACATTGCCGGCGGACAACCGTGAAGGCCTGCCGTTCCTGACGATCGTCGCCATCGCCGTGTTGGCCGGGCTGGCGCATCTCACCGGCGCACCGGCCTTCATCACCATCGGCCTCCTGGCGACGGGCCTCGGCGGCCTCGCCATGCATCTGCGCAACCGGCGCACCGAGCATCGCGCCGCAGCACTTCTCGATGAGACCGCCGCCCGCAGCCGCGCCGAGATCGAGACGCTCGCCGATCGCATGTGGGAGATGCAGGAGAGCGAGGAGCGTTTTCGCGGCCTGATCGATGCGCTCGGCGATCTCGTCGTCCATCGCAATCGCGACGGTCACATCGTTTACGCCAACAAGGTATTCGCCTCGCTCGTCGGCACCGACCAGCGCGACCTCGCCGGCAAGACGCTTTCCGAACTCGGCATAGACGTCGGCGTGGTGCCCGATGCCGCCTTCTCGGACCATGAATGCCTGAGCTCCACCGATGTCGCCATCCGTACGCCGAACGGGCCGCGCTGGTTCTCCTGGATCGAGCTCTCGGTGCGCGACAAGGATACGGGCGCGGTGTCGCACCGGGCGATCGCCCGCGACATCACCGCCCGCAAGCGCGCTGAATCCTCGCTGATCACCGCCCGCGAGCGGGCCGAATATGCAAGCCAGGCCAAGTCGCGCTTCCTCGCCACGGTGAGCCACGAGATCCGCACGCCGATGAATGGCATCATGGGAATGGCGAAGCTGCTTGCCGACACCGACCTCTCGCCCGAGCAGCGCACCTATGTCGGCGCCGTCTCCACATCGGCGAGCGCGCTGCTGGCCCTGATCGAGGACCTGCTCGACTATTCCAAGATCGAGGCCGGCCGCTTCGACCCCGAGCCTCAGCCGACCTCGCTGCGCGAGATCGCCGACAACATCATCGAGCTCCTGGCGGCGAAGGCCTTCTCCAAGAACATCGGGCTCGGCTGCTATGTCGAGCCCGACGTGCCGCAGATGATCACCGCCGACCCGGGCCGGGTGCGCCAGGTGCTGCTCAACCTGATCGGCAACGCCGTCAAGTTCACCGATGCTGGCGGCGTGCTGCTCACCGTCGCGCGGGCCCGCACCGAGACCACCGATCGCATCTGCTTCACCATCGCCGACACGGGTCCCGGTCTGCGCGAAGAGGACATGGAGCGCATCTTCGAGGAATTCGAACAATCCGACGGCACCTCGACCAGGGTGCATGGCGGCGCGGGTCTCGGCCTCGCCATCTCGAAGCGCCTGGTGATCGCCATGGGCGGCACGATCTCGGTTTCGAGCCGGCTCGGCGAAGGATCCGAATTCGTCTTCGACATCCCGGCCACCGCGGCAACCGAGCCGCCGCCGCATCGCCAGAACATCCTCTCGGACCGGCGCGCGGTGATCGTGTCGAAGAACGCGGTCGAGGCCGATGCCATCGCCCGCGCCATCCGCGCTCACGGCGGCGCCGTCGAGATCGCAGCGACGCCCAGTCAGGCCGCCCAATACGCGGCCGGCTGCAACGTGCTTCTGATCGATGCCGCGCTTGAAAACAGCGACGGTCGTCTGCTCAAGCGCCTGCGCGAGAGCGGCTTTGACGATTGCGAAGCAATCACCCTGATCGCTCCGACCGATCGCGGCATGCTTGGCGAATTCCGCGCCAACGGCTACGCGACGTTTCTCGCCCGCCCGGTGCGCGGCGAAACGCTGCTGCGTGTGCTGTTGACCAGCCATGTGTCGGCACCTGCCGAGCCGCGGCCGGAACCACGCGGCGCCGCGTCCGTTCGCCGCCGTGACCAGGGTCTGTCCGTGCTGATCGCCGAGGACAATGACATCAACGCCATGCTTGCCCGCGCCACGCTGCTGAAAGCCGGGCACCGCGTCAAGATCGTCGGCAACGGCAAGGCCGCGGTCGAAGCCGTCACCGACGCAGGCTTCAAGCATCGCTTCGACGTGGTCCTGATGGACCTGCACATGCCGGTGATGGACGGGCTGGATGCGATCGCCGCCATCCGCCGCCATGAGGAGGCGCTTGCCGTGCCGCCGGTCCCGATCATGGTTCTTTCCGCCGACAGCCAGGAAAAGACGCGCCATACGGTTCTGGCCCACGGCGCCAGCGGCTTCGTCACCAAGCCTCTCGACCCCGATGCGCTCGTCCAGGCCGTCGAGGGTCAGGCTGCTGCGTAACGATTTTTTTAGACTTTCTCGAACGCCTTGGATTGCTTGGCTTTGACGGCATTAAGATAGCCGGTTGAGGGTATTGCCCAGCCGACGAAGTATTGCCGGGCTCGCCGTATCACGGTACTGTCACAATCCTGTTGCACCTACACCGTATCCCCGTGCCAAGAGGGATGGCTCGAAGGAGAATCACTCGTGCATACAGTCATGCCTGAATGCGACACTCGGCCGAACGCCAGCGGCGCCTTGCTCGCCGCGCGTACTGTCGATGCTGTCGCAAGCGGCGCGCCGCTGGGCCGGATCGGCAACCTTGAAGTGCGGCTCGCCCGCAACGAGGCCGAGATCGCCGCCGCCCAGGAAGTGCGCTACCGGGTATTTTATGACGAGCTTGGCGCGAGAAAGGATCTGTTCCAGGCGCAGGACCGGCGCGATGCCGACCGTTTCGACCCGCTCTGCGACCATCTCCTGGTTTTCGACACCGCGCTTCCCGGTCCCGAGCATCGCCGCATCGTCGGCACCTACCGCCTGCTGCGGCAGGAGATCGCCACGGCCGCGGGCGGCTTCTATTCCGAAGGCGAGTTCGAACTGACCAAGCTGGTGGCGCGGCATCCGGGCCAGCGCTTCCTCGAGCTCGGCCGCTCCTGCGTGCTGCCGGAATACCGTTCCAAGCGGACCATCGAGGCGCTCTGGCAAGGCATCTGGGCCTATATCAATCACTACGGCATCGGCGTGATGACCGGTTGCGCGTCCTTCCATGGCATAGTGCCGGCGGCGCATGCCGAGGCGCTCACCTATCTCGCCCACCACTGCCGCACCGATCAGGCCTGGGACGTCCGGGCGGTGGCCGGCCGCTACTGCTCGATGGACCTGATGCCGATCGAGGCTGTCAACGCCAAGGCCGCGATCGCCGCCATGCCGCCGCTGGTCAAAGGTTACCTGCGCGTCGGCGCCCGCATCGGCGACGGCTGCGTCATCGACCACGAGTTTTCGACGGTCGACGTTTTCGTCGTCATGCCGGTCAAGGAAATCGGCGCCCGCTATGTCAACTACTACGGCGGTGAAGGCCAGCGCTTCGCGGCATAGCGAATAGCGAATAGCGAATAGCGAATAGCGAATAGCGAATAGCGAATAGAAGAAAAGTGGCGGGATCTGTTCCGTTCAACCCCTATTCGCTACTTCCTATTCGCTACTCGCTCCTTCACGGAATATCTTCCGGCCTCCGGCCGGGCCGGCTTTTGTACGCAGGAAACGACCAGCCGAATTTGAGCGCACCGCCGCGCACCAGGAAAGCGGCCGCGAAGCCGAGCAGGCTGGATGGCAAGGCCGGCATGCCGACAAGATCGCAAAGCGTGAAGAGCGCCGCGCCGGCAAGCGCCGCCGTGACGTAGATTTCGGGCCTCAGCAGCACGGAAGGCTCGCCGGCAAGCAGGTCTCGCAATATGCCGCCGGAGGTCGCGGTGAGCACCCCGGTGATGACAGACACGACCGGCGAGCCGGTGATCGCCAGCCCCTTGGCCGCGCCCATCACCGCGAAGGCGGCAAGCCCGATCGCATCGAGCCAGAGCAGCAGCTTGTAGCGGGATTCGACGCGGTGGGCGCTGAAGAAGACAAGCACGGCGACAACGGCGCAGATCAGCACATAACCGCTATTGGCGACCCAGAACACCGGCAGGTTGAGGATGACGTCGCGCAGCGTCCCGCCGCCGATGCCGGTGACGCTCGCCAGGAACAGGAAACCGATGATGTCGAGTTCCTTTCGCGACGCGGCAAGCGCGCCCGTCGCCGCGAAGACCGCGACGCCGGCATGGTCGAGCAGCTCGATGGGATTCATGAGGGTAAGGGAGTAGGGCAGTAAGGGAGTAGGTGAGTAGGGACTATAAATAGCATAAGCCGCATCAAATGTACGGCCGCCATTCCTACTCCCTTACTGCCCTACTCCCCTACTCCCCTAATCACGCATCCTTCTCGGCCTGCTCGTTCACCGGGCCCGGCTCGACCTTCGCCTCGGCGGCCGCCTTCGGACCGCCCTTGGCGACGCCGACCATCGCCGGCCGCAACACGCGGTCGCCGATCGAATAGCCCGGCTGCACCACCTGGACGACGGTGCCAGCCGCAACGTCGGCATTGGGCACCTCGAACATCGCCTGATGGAAATTCGGGTCGAACTTCTCGCCTTCCGGCGCGAGCTTCTTCACGCCGTGCCGCTCGAGTGCTGCCAGCATGGCGCGCTCGGTGAGGTCGACGCCCTCGATCAGCGCCTTGAAACCGGCATCGCCGCCGGCCTTTGCCTCGGCCGGGATGGCTTCGAGCGCGCGGCGCAGATTGTCCGACACCGACAGCATGTCGCGCGCGAAATTGGCGACCGCGTAAGTGCGCGCGTCATGCACGTCGCGCGCGGTGCGCCGCCGCAGATTCTCCATTTCGGCCGCGGCGCGCAGCGCGCGGTCCTTCAGTTCCTCGTTTTCCTTCAGCAGCCGCACAAGCGCCTCATAGTCGCCGTCGACGCCCCCTTCCGCACGTTCGCCGGAAGCCTTGGCGCCGGAAGTCTGGTTGGCTTCGATTTCCTCGGGCGCGCGTTCGTCTTTTGCCTGGTCGCTCATCGCCGTTTCCCGTCATTCGGATTGGTTTGGATTTGCGCCCGATATCGAGGTTTAAGGGCCAAAAATCAAGGGGCAAGCACCGGCTGCCACCCTCCTCGGGCCGTTCGAAATTAATTCAAACTTTACCGTACCGGGCGTCTTCGCTTGCCGTCGGGGGCAGGTACGGGAACCATTGCCGGGCTGGAGGAGTTTCGAAGCCGACACAGGATTTTGGGACCATGAAGGGCAACAACGGCGACAGGCGCGCCAAGCTCGCCAACGACATCAGGCGGCAAGTCGGCACGGAAGCGACGAAGCGCTTACTGCGCACGCTGCCGGTGTTTCGCCTGGAAAAAGAGATGCCAAAGCGGCTTACGGACCTGCTCGACCGCTTGGAAGGGGCGGAGGCGGATAAGGCGGGCGGCGCACGGCGTCACTAGGGCAATTCCAGGAAAAGTGCGCAGCGGTTTTCCGTCCGGAATCGCGTAAAAACAAATAGTTAGAGCAGTTCAGCGTTTCCGTGAAACGATGAACTGCTCTAGGGCAATTCCAGGAAAACGGTCTTCCGTCCGGAGTTGCGTCAAGACAAAGGGATAGAGCGGTTCGCCGTTTCCGTGAAACGGTGAAACGCTCCAGCCGCATGCCGCCCTTCGTGAAGTTCCACGGCGTAGGGCGCCGAAGGGCTACGCTGCCTGGCGCTCGTCGCGCATCAGCGCTTCGCCATGACGTATCTCGGTGCCGAGCACCTTCAGGCACTCCCGCATGAAGGCGGCAAGCCCCGGCCATCCCTTGCCCGACACGAGATTACCGTCGACATGTGCGCCGGTCGGCGGCACGTCGATATAGATGCCGCCGGCAAGGGTCACTTCCGGCTCACAGTACTGCAGCGCGGCGACTTCCTTGCCGCGCACCACGCCGTCGACCGCGATCAGGATCTGAACGCCGTGGCAGATGGTGAAGATCGGCTTGCCTGTCTCGTGGAAGTGCTTGACCAGCGCCTGCACGCGCTTGTCGATGCGGATATATTCCGGCCCGCGCCCACCCGCCGCGTAGACCGCATCGTAGTCCGCGGGATTCACCTCGGCGAAGGTCTTGTTGAGGATGTAGTCGTGGCCGAGCTTTTCGGTATAGGTCTGGTGGCCCTCGAAGTCGTGCAGCGAGGTCTTAAGCACGTCGCCGGCCTTCTTGTCCGGGCAGACGACATGGACGGTGTGGCCGACTGCATGCATGGCCTGTTCAAAGACGAAAATCTCGTATTCCTCGCTGAACTCGCCAACGAGCATCAATATCTTCTTGCCTGCCATGCCGTTTCCTCCTTTGCCGACTATTTATTTCGGACCGCGAAATAATAACCCTATCCTAAGGGCAATATGGCCGAAGGGGAAGTGCAAATCGCATAAGTGGTCTGACCAGATCGACTCGATCCCGATAGCAAGCCGGCAGGACCGGCTCAGCCGAGGCGGAATCAAGCAACCTGGTCCGACCAAGCACGCAAGGCTCAGGCTGCTGCCCGGATCATGTCCGCGGCCTTCTCGGCGATCATGATCGTCGGCGCATTGGTGTTGCCGCCGATCAAGGTCGGCATCACCGAGGCATCGACCACGCGCAGCCCCTCCAGCCCGCGAACCTTGAGCTTCGGGTCGACGACGGCCATGTCGTCGATGCCCATCTTGCAGGTGCCGACTGGGTGGTAGATCGTGTCGGCGCGCGCCCTGATATGCGCCATCAGCTCGGCATCGCCGGAAGCGCCGGCGGTGTAGATTTCCTTGGCGCGATATTTCGCCAGCGCCGGCGCCTCCAATATGGCGCGCATCATCCGCACGCCTTTGAGCAGAAGGTCGGCGTCCCGCTCGTCCTCCAGGAAGCGCGGGTCGATGCGCGGTGGCGCCAGCGGGTCGGTGCTCGATAACCCTACCGCGCCGCGCGAATAGGGTCTCAGCACGCAGACATGGCAGGAAAAGCCGTAGCCCATATGCAGCTTGCGGCCGTGGTCGTCGACGATGGCGATGCAGAAATGCAATTGCAGATCGGGACGCTCGATCGCCGGATCGGATTTGAGGAAGGCGCCGGCTTCGGCATAGGGCGTGGCGATCATGCCGGTGCCATCCTTGCGCCAGCGCAGCATGTGCCTGATCAAGCCCGGCATGCCGCGCAGGCCGATGCCCATCAGATCCGTCTCCCGCGATTTCCAGGCCAGGATGAAATCGAGATGGTCCTGCAGGTTCCGACCGACGCCGGGCAGCTCGTGGACGAGCGGAATGCCGTGCGCCGCGAGCTCGACCGCCGGACCGATGCCGGAAAGCATAAGCAGTTGCGGCGAGCCGAACGCCCCGCCGCAAAGGATGACTTCGCGCTTGGCTTCCGCCACGGCTTCGTCCTTGCCGATGCGATAGCGAACGCCCCTGGCGCGCTTGCCGTCGAGCACCACGCCCGTCGCATGCGCGCCGGTGACGACGGTGAGATTGCGCCGGCCGGTCGCCGGATGCAGATAGGCGGCGGCCGCCGAGCAGCGTTCGCCATTGCGGCGCTCGCCCCAAAACTGCGTCACCTGATAGAGCCCTGCCCCTTCCTGGTCCGGGCCGTTGAAGTCGTCGTTGCGCCTGATCTGGTTTTCACCGCAAGCCTCGACAAAGGCCCTGGAAATAGGGCGCGGCTCCTGCTGCTCCGCCACCCTCAGCGGCCCATCGCCGCCATGCAGCGGATCCGAGCCACGTTGGTTGCCCTCGGCGCGCCGGAAATAAGGCAGCACCTCGTCCCACGACCAGCCGTCGCAGCCGAGGTCGGCCCATTCGTCATAGTCGCGACGGTTGCCCCGCGTGTAGAGCATGGCGTTGATGGCGCTGCAGCCGCCCAGGGCCTTGCCGCGCGGCTGATAGCCCCTGCGGCCGTTGAGGCCTTCCTGCGGCACCGTCTGGAAGTCCCAATTATTGATCCTCGGCCGCCCCGGCAGCAGCGCGATGATGCCTGCCGGTGCGCGGATCAGCAGATCCTTGCCGTCGCCTCCCGCTTCGAGCAGGCAGACCGTCTTCGATGGATCCTCGGAAAGCCTTGCCGCAAGCGTGCAACCGGCGGAGCCGCCGCCGGCGATCACATAGTCGTAACGCATGGTTCCCTCCCCGGCGGATATTTCCGTCCGTTCCTAGAGAGAAGACTCGCGCGAAGACCTTGTAAAGATGCCGTTGCGTCAGCCTGGGCGCTTGCGCCGCCAGGAATATTTCGGCCCCTTGGCCTCCGGCTCCACCGCCGGCTGATAATAGACCGGCAGGCCGCCGGTGCGTCCTTCCTCCAGACGCTTCAAGAGCACCGGATTGGAAACCTCGAACTCGTCGAAGCCGAGCCGCAGCATATGCGGCAGCTGATCGACCAGCACCTGGCCCGTGGCGCGGACCGCGCCCTTGAAATTGTGGCGGCTGCGCAGCAGCTCGCCCTTGGAGAAGGAGCGGCCGTCGTTGAAGGCCGGAAAGGCCAGCGCCACCAGCGACAGCTGGTCGAGCAGGCCGACGATCTTGTCGAGTTCGTCGCCGGGCAGCAACAGCACGCCGATGCGCTCCTTGGCCGACTTGCGGGTCTCGTCATCGAGCGCCAGGAAAGCCTGCAGCGGCAGGATGAAGCGGCCATTGCCGGCAAGCGTCTCGGCGCTTTCGGCGTGGGTCCAGTCGTCCTCGCGAAAGCCCTTCGGGGTCCAGAGGCGGGTTTCCGGTTTGGTCGGTTCAGTCATCAAAATTCCCAAGTCCAAAAAAATCGAAGGATATGTCGAGAGTCAGGTCAGGCCGAGCCGAGAGCGGTGGCTTCCGAGAACCGGAGCGGAGCTTACTTCATGTACGTGAGCACCGGCCTACGTCGGCCGTAGCCTAAATTCAACGGCCACGCCACTCATCAGTGCTTCGGCCGGCGGAGGCCGGAAGCGCAGGAAACCTGCTGCAGGCCGGCCTCACCTGAATATCAACATACCCTAAAGCGATGCGTCGGTCAGCGACTTCTCCAGTCCGGAGAGATGAATGCCGCATTCGGTCTTGGCGTGCCCTGCCCAGCGGCCGCTGCGCGCGTCCTCGCCAGGCTGCACCGGCTGCGTGCAGGGGAAGCAGCCGATCGAGAGATAGCCATAGGCGACCAGCGGATTTTCGCGCAGCGCATGCGCGCGCATATAGTCGGCCTGGTCCGACGTCGTCCAATGCGCGAGCGGATTGATGCGGATGCGCGAGCCGACCGCCTCGAAGACCGGCAGCGCCGCGCGCGTCGAAGCCTGGAAGCGCTTGCGTCCGGTGAACCAGGCGCGGAACGGCTCGACGCCGCGCGCCAACGGCTCGACCTTGCGCACGTTGCAGCAGGAGTCGGTATCGGTCTCATGCAGCCTGCCGGTCGGATCGACGCGCTCGAGCCCCGCCTCGTCCGGTTTGATCACCCTGACATCGGTCAGGCCGAAATCGGCAACCAGCGCGTCGCGATAGCCCAGCGTTTCCTCGAAATGCTTGCCGGTGTCGAGGAAGATCACCGGCAGCGAGCGGTCGATCTTGGCGATCATATGCAGGAGCACCGCTGAATCCGCACCAAAGGACGACACGGCGGCGACCTCGCCGCGGAAGAATTCACGCGCCGAGCGTTCGATGATCTCGATCGGCTTCAGATGGCCAAGCAGCGCGTCGAGCCCTGCCGCTTCCGCGGCGACGCCGGCCTCGACGCCGCCCGTCCGGTCAAGCGGCCTTGGTTTCGCCAGCATAGAGCGCCTCCTTGAACGGCGCGGGACCGACACGGCGGTAGGCGTCGATAAAACGTTCGTCGGGACTGAGCCGAAGGCCGACATAGGTTTCGACGATCTGCTCGATGGCATCGGTGATCTCTTCCGATGAGAAGCCGCGGCCGATGATCTCGCCGACCGACGTGTTCTCGTCGGCCGAGCCGCCGAGCGTCACCTGGTAGAGCTCGGTGCCCTTCTTCTCGACGCCGAGAATGCCGATGTGGCCGACATGATGGTGGCCGCAGGCATTGATGCAGCCGGAGATCTTCAGCTTCAATTCGCCGATCTCGCGCTGCCGCTCCAGCGAGGCGAAGCGGCGAGAAATCTCCTGCGCCACCGGAATGGAACGCGCCGTGGCCAGCGAGCAATAATCGAGGCCGGGGCAGGAGATGATGTCGCTGATGAGGTTGGAATTGGCCGTCGCCAGGCCGATCTCGACCAGCGCGTCATAGACCGCCTTGAGGTCGGCGCGCGCCACATGCGGCAGGATGAGGTTCTGCTCGTGGCTGACGCGCAGCTCGTCGAAGGCATATTTCTCGGCGATGTCGGCAACGGCTTCCATCTGGCTATCGCTGGCGTCGCCGGGAACCTCGCCGATACCCTTGAGCGAGATCGTCACCGCCGCATAGTCGGGGTGGCGATGTGTCACGACATTCTGGTCGAGCCATTCCGAGAAACTCTTGGAATCGAGCCGCGCCTGCTTTACCTGCGCGTCGCCTTCCGGCCGGTCCGGCAATGCCGGCGGCGCGAAATAGGCGTTGATAGCCTGGATATCGGCATCCGGCAGCTTCAGCTCGTCGTCCTTGAGTTCCTGCCATTCGGCCTCGACCTGGCGGGTGATCTCCTCGACGCCGGTCTCGTGGACCAGGATCTTGATGCGCGCCTTGAACTTGTTGTCACGGCGGCCATAGAGGTTGTACACGCGCAGGATCGCCGTGCAGTAGGACAACAGCTCGGCTTCCGGCAGGAAGTCGCGGATCTTCTTGGCCACCATCGGCGTGCGACCCTGGCCGCCGCCGACATAGACGGCAAAGCCAAGCTCACCGGCCGCGTTCTTCTTCAGGTGCAGGCCGATGTCATGCGTCTGAATGGCGGCGCGATCGCGCTCGGCGCCGGTCACCGCGATCTTGAACTTGCGCGGCAGATACGAGAACTCCGGATGCACCGAAGACCATTGGCGCAGGATTTCCGCATAAGGACGCGGGTCGGCGACCTCGTCGGCGGCGGCACCTGCGAAGTGGTCCGCGGTAACGTTGCGGATGCAGTTGCCGCTGGTCTGGATGGCATGCATCTCGACGCTCGCCAGATCGGCGAGGATCGCCGGAACGTCGGACAGCGCCGGCCAGTTGAACTGGATGTTCTGCCGTGTGGTGAAATGGCCGTAGCCCTTGTCGTATTTGCGGGCTATGTGGCCGAGCATGCGCAATTGCCGGCTGTTCAGCGTGCCGTAAGGCACGGCGATGCGCAGCATATAGGCATGCAGCTGCAGATAGACGCCGTTCATCAGCCTGAGCGGCCGGAATTGCTCCTCGGTGATCTCGCCGGCAAGCCGGCGCTGCACCTGGTCGCTGAACTCGGCGACCCTGGCGCGAACGAAATCTTGGTCGAACTCGTCGTAACGGTACATGCTTCGTCTTCCGGGGCGCGTCCGCCCGCTCTTTCCTTGAAACTTATGCCGCCCGGGCCGGTGCCGGGGACGCCTGCTTGCCGATATCGGTGCGGATGGTTGGACCAGCGGCGCGGATCTTCTCGCGCAGCCGCACCGGCTCGACCAATCCATTGACCACGGTGACGTCGATGATGTTGACGTCGACCACTTCGTTGTTGGCGGCCGCCGCGGCGCCGATCGCCTCCAGCCTGTCCTCAGCCACCTTGTCGTGGGCGATGTCGGCATGGCCGACTGTCTCCGCCCAGCCGCCATCGGCGTACCAGACCGCTATGCCGTCGGAGAGCCTGTTCGCGGTCAGAACCTTCATTGCCGTACTCCTTCGGCCACCGTACTGTCGGCGGCCTCTTCATGCCCTGTGTCTTCGCGCCCTGTGTCTTGGTGCCCTGTGTCTTCGCGCTTGTGTGTCGCGAGCGGTTCGGATCGTTCGAAATTGGCGCCGGCGACCGCGTCGCCGATAATCGTCATGACCGGACCGGTGAGATCGGCGCGCGCTTCGAGCGACGGCAGGTCGGCCAGCGTGCCGTGGAAGCGGCGGCGATTGCCAAGGCTTGCATTCTCGACGACAGCGACGGCAGTGTCCGGCGACAGTCCCGCTTCGATCAGACGTCCAGCAACTTCGGCAGCGACCGAGCGGCCCATATAGACGGCAACGGTGGCGCCGGAGATGGCGAGCTTGGCCCAGTCGGGCAGCGAATTGCCCTTGAGGTCGTGTCCGGTGGTGAACACCATCGAGG
The DNA here is from genome assembly GCF_029674625.1 of Mesorhizobium sp. WSM4906. Taxonomy (NCBI): domain Bacteria; kingdom Pseudomonadati; phylum Pseudomonadota; class Alphaproteobacteria; order Hyphomicrobiales; family Phyllobacteriaceae; genus Mesorhizobium; species Mesorhizobium sp. WSM4906. The sequence goes on along the minus strand of NZ_CP121355.1, from coordinate 2,184,264 downwards.
AGGTCACGCCGCGCAGCGTCAGCGGCAGTTCGAAATCGGCTGCGGCGGCGAAGGCGGCGGTGACGCCGGGAACCACCTCATAGGCGATGCCGGCTCCGCGCAGCGCCGCCATCTCCTCGCCCGCCCGGCCGAACACCAGCGGATCGCCGGACTTCAGCCGCACCACGCGCTTGCCGGCGCGGCCAAGCTCGATGAGCAGAGCATTGATCTCTTCCTGGCTCTTGGAATGGCAGCCCTTGCGCTTGCCGACGGGCAGCCGCTCGGCGTCGCGGCGGCCCATGGCGACGATCGCCTCCGGCACCAGCGCGTCATAGACGATCGCGTCCGCTTCCATGAGCAGGCGGTGGGCACGCAGCGTCAAGAGATCCTCCGCGCCCGGACCCGCGCCGACCAGCGCAATATGGCCCGCCGTCAACTCGTTCGAAGCCAGAAGGTCGAGCGCCGCATCATGCGCCCTGGCGAATTCTCCGGCCTCGACAGCCTTGGCAGGAGCGCCGGCGAAGAAGTCGCTCCAGAAGCGGCGGCGGCGATTGCCTTTCGGCAGCCGCTCGGCGGCGGCACGGAACGAAGCCGCCAAGGCAGCCAGCCGGCCGAGCGACGGCGACAGCATGCGGTCGATGCGCACGCGCAGCAGCTGCGCGAGCACCGGGCCGGCGCCCTCGGTGCCGATGGCGATCGCAACCGGCGCCCGGTTGACCAGCGCCGGCGTAAAGAAATCGCAGAGTTCCGGCCGGTCCACGGCGTTGACCGGGATGCCCAGCCGGCGCGCATCTTCGGCGACCCGGCGGTCGAGCGCCTCGTCACCGCTGGCGGCAAACACCATGGCCGCGCCTTCGAGCTGGGCAGCGTCATAGGCGGCATCGACATGAACGGCGCCGGCTGTTGCGATGAAATTCAGAAGTTCGGGATCGGCATCGTCCGCGATGATGCGCAGCGCCGCGCTCGACTGCGCGAGCAGCCTGGCCTTGGCAAGCGCCCCCTCGCCGTTGCCGACGATGGCCACGGCTTCGCCGTCGACCCGCAGGAAGACGGGGAAGGCGTTGAGCTTGGCATTGGCTGGCGACATGGCGACAACGATTAAGAGAACAGTCTGGCAGTTTTATGCGGGCGCGGCAAAAACCAGAAGGCAAGCACTCGCGCATCCCGTGATGGCAGGCAATCGCTTTTTCGCAGCCGCGAAAGGCAGGAGAAAAAAATTCTACGCCGGAGCTTGAGGTGTCCAGGCACCCCGCTTGCGGCCATTGATCCAGCATGATTTTTAGCGCCGTCCCCTCAGCGCGGCAAAACGTTTTTTTCTAATTTCTACTAAGTTAGTAGATTAAAGCCGTACCCCTCACCGGCGACCGGTTGGTGCACTTTGCAAAGAGATGATCGCGGGCGTCGTCCTGGCTGGAACAATCACGCTCGGCGGCACGTTTGGCTAGCGACCCTACCCCGCCGACAGGCCGCATTTGAGCATGACCGACATATCTGAAAACCGAAAAGGAGTGAGCGCCATGAGCATCAGGCTGAAACACGGTCTTTGGGTCATCGTGGCTGACGGCGAGAAGGCGCTTTTCCTGCGCAACGAGGGCGACACCAAATATCCGAACCTGCAAGTCGTGCAGGAGATGGAGCAGGAAAATCCTGCCACTCGTGAGCAAGGCACCGACAGACCGGGCCGATACGCCGAAGGACCTCGCAGCGCGATCGAAGAAACCGACTGGCATCGCTTGGGAAAGGAACGTTTTGCTGACGATATTGCCGACCGGCTCTACAAGCTTGCACACCGGGGTCAGTTCGAAGAGATCGTGCTGATTGCGCCGCCGCGGGTGCTGGGCGAAATGCGGCAGAAGCTGCACAAGGAAGTCTGCGAAAAAGTTCAGGCCGAAATCCCCAAGACGCTGACCAACCACACCATCTTCGAGATAGAGGGTCTGCTCCTGGCGGCCTGAAAACGCCGCATGGCCAGAGGACATCGAGCGCTTGATGCCGCGGTCTGCCGACAGCGGCCGAGTGCCTTTCTTTTTTCGGAACCGGCCCCGGCGCCGATTTCTGCCCGGCCATGGTTGCATCATCGCCGCGCTCTCCAGCATATTGCGAAGGGCGACGGCCTCGGGCGGCGCTTATCCGACATCGTAAATTTCCGAAAGGCGCTCCATAGACAATGCCGCATGACACGCCCCTTATCGCCACCATCGTCGCCGGTTTGGGGCTTGCTTTCGTCTTCGGAGCGTTGGCCAACCGTTTCCGCATCCCGCCGCTGGTCGGCTATCTGGTAGCCGGCGTCCTGGTCGGCCCGAACACGCCGGGCTTCGTCGCCGACGCCAGCCTCGCCAACGAGCTCGCCGAGATCGGCGTCATCCTCCTGATGTTCGGCGTCGGCCTGCATTTCTCGCTGAAGGACCTTTTGTCGGTCCGCGCAATCGCCGTGCCCGGCGCTGTCGTGCAGATCGGCTTTGCCACGCTGCTCGGCGCCGGCCTCGCCTGGCTGCTCGGCTGGTCCCTGGGTGCCGGCCTGGTCTTCGGCCTCGCTCTATCCGTCGCCTCGACCGTGGTGCTGCTGCGCGCCATGCAGGAACGGCGACTGATCGAGACCGAGCGCGGCCGCATCGCCGTCGGCTGGCTGATCGTCGAGGATCTGGCCATGGTGCTGGCGCTGGTGCTGCTGCCGGCGCTGGCCGGCGTGCTCGGCGGCCAGCCGCAGGTGGACGACCACTCGAGCCCGCTGTCGCTGCCTGCCAGCTACGGCATCTGGGGCGTGGTCGGCGTGACGCTCGCCAAGGTCGCCGCCTTCGTCGTCGTCATGCTTGTCGTCGGCCGCAGGGTCATCCCCTGGATCCTGCACTATGTCGCCCATACCGGCTCGCGCGAGCTGTTCCGGCTCGCGGTGCTCGCCATCGCGCTCGGCGTCGCCTTCGGCGCGGCGAAACTGTTCGGCGTCTCGCTGGCACTCGGCGCCTTCTTCGCCGGCATGATCATGAGCGAGTCCGAGCTCAGCCACCGCGCGGCGGAAGAATCATTGCCGCTGCGCGACGCGTTCTCGGTGCTGTTCTTCGTCTCGGTCGGCATGCTGTTCGACCCGTTGAGCCTGGTCAGCAACGGCCTTCCCATACTTGCCACCCTTGCCATCATCGTCATCGGCAAGTCGCTCGCCGCCTTCGTTATCGTCATCGCCTTCCGCTATCCGATCGCCACCGCGCTGATGATTTCGGCCAGCCTCGCCCAGATCGGCGAATTCTCCTTCGTCCTGGCCGAGCTCGGCGTCGGGCTGAAGCTGTTGCCCGAGCAGGGGCGCGACCTGATCCTTGCCGGCGCCATCCTGTCGATCTTGCTCAATCCGCTGATGTTCCTCGTCGTCGACCGGATGCAGCCATGGCTGGAAAGGCGCGCCGGCGCGGCCACGCCGGAGGGAGGGCCGATCGGCCCGGCGACGGAGCCGGGTCAGGTGGCTTCGGCGCCGGCGACTTCAGAGAAAGAGGACGGCCCGCCGCCCAAGTCGACGCTGACCGGCCATTCCATCCTGATCGGCTATGGCCGCGTCGGCAGCCTTGTTGGGGCCGCGCTGAAAGAGGCAGCCCTGCCCTTCCTAGTCATCGAGGATGCCGACAAGACGCTGGCGAAGCTGAAGGCCGACGGCATCGAGACGGTGGCCGGCAATGCCGCCAATGCGGAGGTCTTTTCCGCCGCCAATCCGGAGGGCGCCAAGCGGCTGATCCTTGCCATCCCGAATGCCTTCGAGGCCGGGCAGGTCGTGCTTCGGGCCCGCGCCGCCAATCCGGCGATCAACATCATTGCCCGTGCCCATTCCGATGCCGAGGTCGAGCACCTGAAAGGGCTCGGCGCCGACACGGTGATCATGGGCGAACGCGAGATCGCGCGCGGCATCGTCGAGGTGGTGACGGCCAAAGCGACCGATCCGGCTGGGTCCGCCATGGAGATCAAACCACAGCCGGCCTGATGCCTATCAGGCGACGTATGCGGACCCGCCATTTTGAGCGATGTCGCCGAGATATTTCGCCGGCGGCTTGCCGAGCGCCTTCTTGAACATGGTGATGAAGGCAGTGACCGATTCATAGCCGAGGTCGCCTGACACCTGCTGCACGCTGGCGCCGGAAGCCAGCTCCCGGATTGCGACGATCAAATGCAATTGCTGGCGCCAGCGCCCGAAGGTCAGCCCTGTCTCCTTCACCACCAGACGCGCGAGACTGCTCTCGCTGAGCGCGACGCGACCGGCCCATTGCGCCAGCGTGCTGCGGTCGGCGGGATCGTTCGCCAACATTTCGGCGATCCGCCGCAGCCGCGGTTCGGCCGAGATCGGCAAGTGCAATTGCTGCACGGGCATGCGTGGCAGCTCGGCCAGCAAAATCTCTCCCAGGAAACCGCATCTTGCATCGTCCGGCGAACAGTCCGACAGTTCGACGATCAGTTCGCGCAGCAGCGGCGAGATCGACAGCGTGCAGCACCGGTCCGGCAGGTCGGCGGCTCCGGGCTCGATATAGACGAAGAAAATCCGGGCATTGGCGGTTGCGATATTGCTGTGCTTCATGCCGCTCGGAATCCACACGCCGCAATGCGGCGGCACCATCCACAAGCCGCTCGGAACGCGGCACGTGACGCCGCCACCGAGCGCGAAGACGAGTTGCCCTTTGCGGTGCCAGTGCTGGGGCACTTCGGCCCGAGTCTCGGTCACATCGACGCGGACGGCAATCGCCGGCGCGAGCACGTCGTCGACATCGAAGTCCGGCCTGGGCCAGCGGAGCGGCCGCCTCATTGAATGTTTTTAGCGATCATTTGGCTCTATATCTAAATTTTTCAGTCACGAAAGTCGATAGGCTCGAGCCCATATCGCCGCGACCCAAAATCTCCAATTCCAACGGTGGCCCATGCTTGCCCTTGCTATCTCTTCAGACAGCCCCAACCGGCTGAAACTCACCGAGACCGACGAGCCAAACTGCAATGCGCATGAAGCATTGGTGAGCGTTCATGCAACATCGTTGAACCGTGGCGAACTGCGCCTGCTCGCCATACGCCCCGACGGCTGGATACCTGGCCAGGATATCGTCGGGATTGTCGAGCGCGCTGCGGCCGATGGCTCCGGGCCAGCCGTCGGCACCCGGGTTACGGCTTTGGTCGACGAGGCAGGCTGGGCCGAACGCGTCGCCGTTCCAACCGACCGCCTCGCCGTCCTGCCGGATGGTGTCAGCTTCGCGTGCGCAGCCACGCTTCCGGTGGCGGGGACGACGGCGCTACGGACTTTGCACCATGGCGGCGACCTCGCCGGCCAGCAGGTCCTGATCACCGGTGCAAGCGGCGCGGTCGGCCGTTTCCAGATCCAGATCGCCCGCGAGCAGGGCGCGCGCGTGACCGCGGTCGCCACTTCCCGGTATGACGAGGATCTGCGTGGCTTGGGAGCCGAGCAAGTCGTCGAGTCGATCGAGCTGGCCGCGGGACCGTTTTCGCTGATCACCGAGTCGGTCGGCGGCAAAAGCCTCGCGCACGCGATCGAACGCGTCGCGCCTGGCGGGACCATCGTCATGTTCGGTTCGAGCAGCGGCGAGCTCACGCCGGTCGGCTTCCGCCAGTTCGTTCCGGGCCACGAGGGGGCCAGGCTTCAGACTTTCGCTTATTACACGTCCGGTTCAGGCATTGGCGCCGACATCGCCTGGCTGCTTGGCTTGGTCGCGGCCGGCCGGCTGGAAACCCGCGTGGCCTTGACTGTGCCGTGGACCGAGATCGGGCAAGCGCTCGACGCGCTGCGACAGCGCAGCTTCAGCGGCAAGGCCGTTCTCACCATGACCGGATGAGCAGTCCTTGCCTGAAGTCCGTCGGTCACACGTGCTGGCCGCCGTTGATGTGGATCTCCGAGCCGGTCACGTAGGACGCCTGGCCCGAGCACAGGAAGAAGATGATATCGGCCACTTCCGATGTGGCGCCGAGGCGGCGCATCGGGATCGTCTCGACTATTCTGTCGGTGCCGGGCGACAGGATCGCGGTGTCGATCTCGCCCGGCGCGATCGCGTTGACGCGGATGCCGTGCGGGCCGAAGTCGTGCGCCATCTCGCGCGTCAGCGAGCCGAGCGCCGCTTTCGACGTCGCATAGGCCGTGCCGGCGAATGGATGCACCCGCGTGCCGGCGATCGAGGTGACGTTGACGATCGAACCCTTGGCCGTGGCCAGCTCCTTGAACAGGCCCCTGGCCAGCATGATCGGCGCGAAGAAGTTGACCTGGAACACGTCGCGCCAGACATGCATCGGCGTCTCGATCGAGTTCATCCGGCCGCCGTCCTTCAGCTTCGGCGAGATGCCGGCATTGTTGACCAGCGCATGCAATTGCCCGCCATGCGCCTCCAGCCGGTGCCGGATCTCCGAAATGGCGATGCCGACATCCTCCTGGTCGGCGAGATCGACCTTGATGTGGTCCTCGGGTCCGGCCGGCCATGGACAATCCTCGGCGAAGGCCTGGCGCGAGCAGGTGATGACGCGCCAGCCCTCGCGTGAAAAGCGTTTCACCGTCGCATGGCCGATGCCGCGGCTGGCGCCGGTGAGCACGATGGTTTTTCTGCTGTCGATTTCGGCCATGTCGCGGTCTCCGGCGCGTGATCTAGCCGAATATGGTTACAATGGCGAGAGGCCGCTAGGAGATCGCAAGATCGGCCAGCAATTGCCATTCAATAGCAAGTCGGGCACGCCGCGCGCAGGCCGAGATTGAGAAGAAAAACCAGACCCGACAACGTCCAGAGCACCGCTAGAAAAGTTCCCCGCGACCGTCTGGCTACGCGTGCAATGCCCCAGGCCAACCCATAAGGCAATAGAAACCCCAGGATGACGGAGCCGTATATCGCCCCGACTCTTTCCTGATCGAGGTATCGAGGATCGGGGTAATAGAGATATGGCAGGTGTCGAATGGCCACCACACTGACCGTCATCCCGGCCAGCAAGAGCCACTGCCACGTGCTTAGACGCTTGTATTCTTTCCCATCAGTCGACTCAGCCGGTTCGCCTGCCATTGTCTAACCCCCGCTCAATATGTCGAGGATCGAGGTCTGGCGCTTCTTGGTGGGGCCGCCGACGTCGCCGGGCGGCACGGGATGCTTGATCGAAGCGGTCGATCCGCTGTCGCTCGGCATGCCGAAGCCGTCGGCATCGACCGTCTGGGCCGGACGCGCCTGGCGCGCGGGCGCCTGGGCGACGGGCGCCGACTGGCCTACGGCTGCCGGCGGTGTCGGCGGCGGCTGCGACGCGTCAGCCGAGGGTATCTCGTCCGGCACGACCGTATCGGACGGCGTCGATTTCCAGGTGCCGGGCAGCGGCCGCACAGGCACGCCTTCATGCGCGGCGACCATGAACTCGTGCCAGGCCTGCGCCGGCAAGGCGCCGCCGGTCACCTTCTTCATCGGGCTGCCGTCGTCATTGCCGAACCAGACGCCCGTGGTCAGGTTGGCGGTGTAGCCGACGAACCAGGCGTCGCGTGAATTCTGGCTGGTGCCCGTCTTGCCGGCGGAGGGCCAGTTGAAGGCCGCCTTCTTGGCGGTGCCGACCTCGACCGTGCCGGTCATCATCGAATTCATCATGCCGACGATCTCGGCCTTGAGGACTCGCGGCGCGCTGCCGCCATTGTTCTCGTAGAGCACCTTGCCGCCGGCCGTGGTGACGCGGCGGATGAAATGGATGTCCGGCTTGTAGCCGCCATTGGCGAAAGGCACGTAGGCGGCGGTCAATTCCAGCGGCGTCACTTCCGAGGTGCCGAGCGCGATCGAGGTGTTCGACTGCAGATCGGACTGGATGCCCATGCGGTGCGCCGCCTCGACCACCGCGTCGGGTCCGACTTCCATGGTGAGCTGCGCCGCCACCGAGTTGAGCGACTTGGCGAGCGCGGTGGCCAGCGTCACCTTGCCGTAATATTTGCCCCCGTAATTGTCGGGCGTCCATTTGCCGATTTTGATCGGCGCGTCGTTGCGCACGCTGTCCGGCGTGCGGCCGGCTTCCAATGCCGCCATGTAGACGAAAGGCTTGAAGGCCGAGCCCGGCTGGCGGCGCGCTTCCGAGGCGCGGTCGAACTGGCTGGTCGAATAGTCGTAGCCGCCGACCATGGCGCGCACGGCGCCGGAGTCGTCGATCGACACCAGCGCTCCTTGCGTGACGTTGAGCTTCTTGCCGCTCTCGTCGATCAGCCGGCGGATCGACTGTTCGGCAAGCTTCTGCAAGGTCAAGTCGACGGTGGTGTCGATGACGATGTCGCCGCGCACGTCGCCGATCAGGTCCGGAAGCTCTTCCATGACCGTGTCGGCGACATAATTCTCCGAGCCGGTCCAGTAGGACGGCGCGCGCGTCGCCGGCGCGCTTAGCGCTACCTTGTATTCCTTGTCGCTGATCTTGCCTTCCTCGCGCATGGCGGCGAGCACGAGCTGCGCGCGCTCTTCCGCCGCCTTCGGGTCGCGCGCCGGCGATAGCCGCGACGGCGCCTTGAGCAGGCCGGCGAGAAGTGCCGCCTCCGACAGCGAGACATCGCGCGCGCTCTTGCCGAAATAGCGCCGCGAGGCCGCCTCCACGCCATAGGCGCCGGAACCGAAATAGACCCGATTGAGGTACATTTCGAGGATCTGGTCCTTGCTGTGCTTGTGCTCCAGCCAGAGCGCCAGGAGCACCTCCTGCACCTTGCGCTCCAGCGTGCGGTCCGGCGTCAGGAACAGGTTCTTGGCGAGCTGTTGCGTCAGCGTCGAGCCGCCCTGCGAGAAATGCCCGCCGAGCACATTGGTGACCATGGCGCGCGACAGCCCGATCGGATCGATGCCGAAATGCGAATAGAAGCGACGGTCCTCGATAGCGACGACCGCCTCGGGGATGTAGGGCGACATTTCATTGAGGCCGACGGCCTCGCCGCCCGACATGCCGCGATTGGCGATCAGCCCGCCGTCGACCGAGACGATCTTGATGTTGGGCGCGCGGTCGGGAATGGACCAGGTCGTCGCCGCCGGCATCTTGGCGCCGTAATAGACGACGATGCCGGCCGCCGCGATGCCGCCCCAGATGCAGAGCACGAAGCACCAGTAGAGCAGACGGCCGAAGATGGAAAACAGCCCGCGCCGGTTGCGATCGCGGCCACGGCCGCGCGATTTCGACCTGGCGGATTTGCGCTTTGCTGCGGATTTGCGATTTGCCGGCACGACGCGATCCTCCTCGCTGACCGAAAAGCCATCGGAGGATTTCGCGCGCGGCGCCCCCTCGAAGCTCGGTTCGATGCGACTGTCTCTGCGGTTCGCCATGCGCTGTGCTTGCTGCCCCCGGTGCCGATGGCGCTCGAGTTGCAGAGTAGATGCGGCGGTTTAAAGGCGCGTTAAGTGGGGAAAAATCGAAGCGATTGAGAATCAAGCGATTGAGAATCAAATGCTTGGCAAGCGCCCAATCCGGTCCGGTTCCGTGGGGCGAAGCTTCCGGTCACCGTGACTGGACGGCCTGGGCAAGACTGCATGCGTTTTGAGCCTTGTCGGAGCGCGATCGGCGTGAGGATTCGACCGCGCTCCTTGCCGGACTGCATCCGGCGGGCAAGTCGGCCGTGGACTAGTCGAGCACGGCGCGGACCGACAGCGCCGCTCTCGATGCCTGCATCACGTCGCCGACATGGCAGTAGCAGACGATCTCGTGCAGCTGATAATCGGTCAGCTGGAAGAAACGCTTCGCCTCTCCATAGCTGTCGCCCTTCAAACCTTCATCGTGCAAAACCGGGTCTTCCAGGGCCACCGATATCGGCGAGCCGTCGCCGCGCATGACATTGCGTTCCGCCGGGGCGTGGTACTCGGTGCCGGTAAGCGCGGTCAGGAGCCGGCTGGGCTCACGTTCGAGAAGCTCCGCCCAACGCTCGAGGCGCTGGGTTCGGCTCATGACGGGTTTGGCGGTGCGGACCTCGGCAACGGCGTGCAGCTGGTCCAGTGTTTGGTGCCTCATGGCAACCTCCTAGTGGCTAGGTTGGTCGGCCCCAAACTCCCCATGTCCGGAATGATATCGCCGAACCGCCCGGACGTCATCTTGTTTGCCGCCCGCTCCCGCAAGATTGATGGGAGCCGTTATCCGGATCAGGCCGGTCAAGCCGCGAGATGCGGACGCGACCCGACTCAATTCTGTTGGATCGAGATGCCCTTGTCGTCGATCTTGAGCTCCACGCCCTTCGGCCGGGTTTGCTCACGGTAGATATAGATGCCGAGCGCGATGATCACGACCAGCAGCGCGCCGATGATCAGATAGAGCATGTTCTGCTTCATGGCGCGCCCTTGATGCCTATGCGGAACATCAAGCCTGCTTCACCAGTTTGATCAGCACCAGAAGGATCACCGCGCCGATGGTGGAATGGATGATCGCGGCGAGAATGCCGCCGCCTATGGTGAAGCCCAGCCGGGGGAAAATCCATCCGGCGATCAAGGCGCCAACGATGCCGACGACGATATTGCCGATCAGCCCGAAGCCGAAACCCTTGACGATAAGGCCGGCGAGCCAGCCGGCGATGGCGCCAACGATGATGAAGACAAGGAGACTTTCGATACCCATCCAGGTTCCCTCCAGGCAAGCGGCGAGAGCGGAGCGAGGCTCCGAATCGCCTTCGAGATCAACGACTTCAAGCTATGCGAAAGTCCTTGTCGGCGCCAGCGACGGCGCTACCAACGCATGCCGCCCAAAAGTGAGCAGCGGTTTCGGGAAAACGACATGCGTAAAAAAGGCTAAAAGCGCGTCGCCTCAATCCGGCTCATAGCGACGCGCTTTCAGTCGTCTTCATCATCGCCCGATGCAGGCCGCCAGCTCGTCGGATCGACCTTTTTCTGGGTGTCGCTGTCGGTGTAGACCCACCAGCCGCCGTCGCGATACTGGCCGACGGACTCGTTGATCACGCCGTCGCCGTCTTTCCACATGACGGTGACCTTGGAGCCGTCCTTCGGCGCGCTCGCTATCGGTTTGCGCTCTGCCATTTCATTCCCTCCCATCTCATTCCGACAATGGACCGGCAGGAACGTCGCTCGACGCGCCGGGTTCCGTCAGCTATGCGCGAAGATGTCTTCCTCCGCCCAGCCCATCAGGTCGAGCTTGGCGCGCGTCGGCAGGAAACGAAAGCAGGCGTCGGCCTCCTTGCTGCGGCCCTCGCGCGCCAGCCGCATGGCCAGCACCTCGCGCAGTCGGTGCAGGTAGAGCACGTCGGATGCGGCATATTCGAGCTGCTCGGGCGAGAGCGTTTCGGCCGCCCAGTCCGACGACTGCTGCGCCTTGGACAGGCCGATGCCGAGCAGTTCGCTGCAGATGTCCTTCAACCCGTGGCGGTCGGTATAGGTGCGGGTCAGCCGCGAGGCGATCTTGGTGCAGAACACCGGCTCGGCCATCGCGCCGAAGGCGTGGTAGAGCACGGCAATGTCGAAACGGCCGTAGTGGAACAGCTTGGTGACGGCGCGGTTCCTGAGCAGCGTGACCAGGTTCGGCGCCTTCCTCTGGCCCGGCGCGATCTGGATGACGTCGGCACTGCCGTCGCCGGGCGAGATCTGCACCACGCAGAGCCGGTCGCGATGCGGGTTGAGCCCCAGCGTTTCCGTGTCGATGGCCACCGCCGCGACATTGTAGCGGGACAGGTCCGGCAGATCGTTCTTGTGGAAACGGATGTCGGTCATTCTCTTCTCCGGATCGCGGCCGCAATGCCGCGCATCGCTTGGGATGCGCAAGCATGCGGCAGCGCGTTGCGCTGGTAATCCGTCCTCGCCGCGATCCGGAGAAAAATCAACAGAAAGTTGATTTTCACACCTTCGGTTGATTTCGGGTCAGCGGGTCAGCGCGTCGAGGATGCGCGCCCAGGAACGCTGCCCCTTGTGGAAGGAGGTGAGCTCGTACTTCTCGTTGGGCGAATGGATGCGGTCGTCATCGAGGCCGAAGCCGACCAGCAGCGATTCCATGCCGAGATAGGTCTGGAAATCGCCGACCACGGGAATGGAGCCGCCGCCGCCGGTGGTGACGGCCTGCTTTTCCCATTCGTCGGACAGCGCATCCTTGGCCTTGGCCAGGAAAGGCGAGTCGTAGGAAAGCTGGATCGCCGGCGAGCCGCCATGCGGATGGAACTCGACCGAACAGTCGCCCGGAATGCGCTCGCGAACGAACGCCTGGAAGGCGTCGCGGATCTTCTTCGGATCCTGCTTGTGCACGAGGCGGAACGACACTTTCGCCGATGCTTCCGCCGCGATCACCGTCTTGAAGCCCTTGCCGGTGTAGCCGCCGATGATGCCGTTGAATTCGGCCGTCGGCCGCGCCCAGGTGAGCTCGAGCAGGGAGCGGCCCTTTTCGCCGGCGGGAATGGAAAGCCCGACCGGTCCGAGGAAGGTCTCGGCCGTTTCGCCGAGCCCCTCCCACGACTTCAGCACTTGGCTAGGCGTCTCCTCGACACCTTCATAGAAGCCCGGGATGGTGACATGGCCATCCTTGTCATGGACGTCGGCGAGTATCCTGGCCAGGATCCGGATCGGATTGGCGGCCGGGCCGCCATAGAGGCCTGAATGCAGGTCGCGGCTGGCGGCCTTGACGATGACCTCCTCGCCGACCATGCCGCGCAGCGAAACGCAGATCGAAGGCGTCTCGCGGTTCCACATGCTGGTGTCGCAGACCAAAGCGAAATCCGCTTTCAGCTCGGCTGCGTTCGCCTCGAGGAACGGCTTCAGCGACGGCGAGCCGGATTCTTCCTCGCCCTCGAACAGGATGGTGACGCGGCACGGCAGGTTGCCGTGTACCTGCTTCCAGGCGCGGCAGGCCTCGACGAAGGTCATCAACTGCCCCTTGTCGTCGGCCGAGCCGCGCCCAGTGATCACCTTGCGGCCGGGCTCGACCTCCTTGATCGACGGTGCGAACGGATCGGTTTCCCAGAGCTCGATCGGATCGACCGGCTGCACGTCGTAATGACCGTAGAACAGCACGTGTGGCGCGCCGGCCGGCCCTTCGTGATGCGCCACCACCATCGGGTGTCCGGGCGTGTCGCGCACGCTGGCGTCGAAGCCGATCAGCTTGAGCTCGGCGACCAGCCATTCGGCACCCTTGCGGCAGTCGGCGGCATAGGCGGGATCGGTGGAGATCGACTTGATGCCGAGCAGGCCGAAAAGCCGCTCCAGGCTCTGGTCGAGATTCTGGTCGAGACGGTCGAGGACAGGGGAGATTCTGGACATTTCTTCAGCCTTTCGATTCTGGCCCCGACCCTAAAGGGGCGAGCCGAAAACGCAAAGCCGTGATCGTTGGACCAAGGGCTCTGGTTTCGGTAACACGCAGGCTGCAGGGCAAAAAAGAACCGCCGTGGTGGAGGGGGAACCACGGCGGTCTTTACTCGAAACGTTGCGGCAGCCCGGAGAGGGGGGATAGGCTGCCGCAGTTTGCCCGGGATAGGCGGGGGACGGGCCTTACTCCGGACTTCGGCGAAAACTGCCGATGACAGCTATTTGGGTCCGTGAACATGGCGATTCAAGGGCACGAAAATTACACTTTTGTAACATAGCCGTGAGCGGCCGGATTCTTATGCACGTCGCACGAAATGCGCGGCGGTTTTGGGACCCGGCATGCATCAAAGCATAGGCTGAAGGCGCGTCACCCGATTCCCTGTCGGCCCGATGCGCTTTGACGGACAGTATCTGTCAGGGGCGTTGCCGGAACCCGTGGGTTGCGCAGCCTTTGGCATGGACCGCGACGCCCTGCCGCGCTATCCCTGCCGGCATGAAAAAAGGCGATCATCTCTTTCTTGTCGACGGCTCCGGCTACATTTTCCGCGCCTACCACGCGCTGCCGCCGCTCAACCGCAAATCCGACGGCCTGCCGACCAGTGCCGTGCTCGGCTTCTGCAACATGGTGTGGAAGCTGATGCAGGACGCCCGCAACACCAGTGTGGGCATTGCGCCGACGCATTTCGCCGTCATCTTCGACTATTCCTCGAAAACCTTCCGCAGCGATCTCTATCCCGAATACAAGGCCAACCGCTCGGCGCCGCCGGAAGACCTCATCCCGCAATTCGGCCTGATCCGTCAGGCGACCGTGGCCTTCAATCTGCCCTGCATCGAGATGGAAGGCTTCGAGGCCGACGACATCATCGCCACCTATTGCCGGCTCGCCTGTGAAGTTGGCGCCGACACCACCATCGTCTCTTCCGACAAGGACCTGATGCAGCTCGTCGGCCCGACGGTCCGTATGTACGATCCCATGAAGGATCGCCGGATCAGCATCCCCGAAGTGATCGAGAAATGGGGCGTGCCGCCGGAAAAGATGATCGACTTGCAGGCGCTGACCGGCGACTCGATCGACAATGTGCCGGGCGTGCCGGGCATCGGACCGAAGACCGCGGCACAGCTTCTGGAGCAATTCGGCGACCTCGATGGGCTTTTGGCCCGCGCCGGCGAAATCAAGCAGGACAAGCGGCGCGAAACCATCATCGCCAATGCCGACAAGGCGCGCATCTCGCGCGAGCTGGTGACGCTGAAGAACGACGTGCCGCTGAAGGAAGGGCTGGACGATCTCATCCTGCATGCGGCGGACGGCCCGAAACTGATCGGCTTCCTGAAGACCATGGAATTCACCACGCTGACCCGCCGCGTCGCGGAAGCAACCGGAACCGATATCGGCGACGTGCAGGCGGCGCCCGTCACCATCGAGCGCGCCGATACCGCGCACGGCCCCGATGTCGGCGCCGGCGCGCCGCCGGCCCCAAGGCCGGCCATGGCGACGCCGAACGGCGCCGCGAAGCCTGCCGCGCCAGTAAGGGCGGAAGACGCTCCGCCGCAGGGGGATACCCCTTCCCTGCTCTCGGCGCTGCGGCTGGAACAGGCGACGGCGCGCAAGATCGACCCTTCGGCCTATACGGCCATTCGCGATACGGCCACGCTCAAATCCTGGATCGCCGAGGCGAAAGAGGCCGGCATTCTGGCCTTCGACGCCGAGACCACCTCGTCCGACCCGATGCAGGCCGAGCTGATCGGCCTCTCCATGGCGGTTGCGCCGGGCCGCGCCGTCTATGTGCCGATCGCCCACATGAACGGCAGTGGCGACCTGCTCGGCGGCGGCCTGCTGGCCGACCAGATCCCGGTCCGAGAAGCGCTGGCGCTGCTCAAGCCGCTGCTGGAGGACAGGTCGGTCCTCAAGATCGTGCAGGACATGAAATACGACATCGTCGTGATGAGCCGGCACGGCATCGAGGTTGGGCCGTTCGACGACACCATGCTGGTCTCCTATGTGCTCGATGCCGGCACCTCCGGCGGCCACGACCTCGCCTCGCTGTCGGAGAAGTGGCTCGGCCATGCACCGGCCTCGAAGAAAGAGCTTGCCGGCTCGGGAAAGAGCGCCGTCGGCTTCGGCCAGGTCGACATCGGCCGGGCCACCGCCTATGCCGGCGAGCAGGCCGATCTGGCGCTGCGACTCTGGCAGTTGCTGAAGCCCCGGCTCGCCGCCAAGGGCCTCGTCTCCGTCTATGAACGGCTGGAGCGCCCGCTGGTGCCCGTGCTCGCCCGCATGGAGCAGCGCGGCATTTCGATCGACCGGCAGATCCTGTCCAGGCTGTCGGGCGAGCTGGCGCAGGGTGCCGCCCGCGTCGAGGAGGAGATATACGGGATCGTCGGCGAGCGCATCAACATCGGCTCGCCCAAGCAGCTCGGCGACATATTGTTCGGCAAGATGGGCCTGCCCGGCGGCTCTAAGACCAGGACCGGTCAGTGGTCGACCTCGGCGCAGCTTCTGGAAGACCTTGCCGCCGAAGGCCATGAGCTGCCGCGCAAGATCGTCGACTGGCGCCAGCTCACCAAGCTGAAATCGACCTATACCGATGCGCTGCCGGGCTTCATCAATCCCGGCACCAATCGCGTACACACCTCGTATGCGCTGGCGGCGACCACGACAGGACGCCTGTCTTCCTCCGATCCCAATCTGCAGAACATCCCGGTGCGCACTGCGGAAGGCCGCAAGATCAGGACTGCCTTCATCGCCGAGAAGGGCCACAAGCTGGTCTCGGCCGACTACAGCCAGATCGAATTGCGCGTGCTGGCGCATGTCGCCGAGATCCCGCAGCTCAAGCAGGCCTTCGCCGACGGCGCCGACATCCACGCCATCACCGCGTCGGAAATGTTCAACGTGCCGGTCGAGGGCATGCCTTCGGAAGTGCGCCGGCGTGCCAAGGCGATCAATTTCGGCATCATCTACGGCATCTCGGCCTTCGGCCTCGCCAACCAGCTGTCGATCCCGCGCGAGGAGGCAAGCGCCTACATCAAGCGCTATTTCGAGCGCTTCCCGGGTATCCGCGACTATATCGAGGAAACCAAGGCCTATGCCCGCGAATACGGCTTCGTCGAAACCATCTTCGGCCGCCGCATCCACTATCCGGAGATAAGGTCCTCCAACCCGTCGGTCCGCGCCTTCAACGAACGCGCCTCGATCAACGCCAGGCTCCAGGGCACCGCCGCCGACATCATCCGCCGCGCCATGGTGCATATGGAAGAAGCGCTGGAGAAGGCGAAGCTGTCGGCCCGCATGCTGCTGCAGGTGCATGACGAGCTGATCTTCGAGACGGTGGAAGCGGAGGTCGAGGCGACGATTCCCGTGGTGCGTCGCGTGATGGAGAACGCGCCGATGCCGGCGGTATCGATGTCGGTGCCGCTGCATGTCGATGCGCGGGCCGCGGATAATTGGGACGAGGCGCATTAACGCCTCAGATTCGTTCGTCATCCAGGGGCGGAGCAAGGAGCGAAGCGACGCGCGCAGACCCGAGGATCCATGCCGTGACGCTAAGGCGTTGCAACGGTTCAGAATTCTGCTCCGCTGCACTCTACGGCCAAGGTAACGGAATGGATCCTAGGGTTTCCGCGACGTCGCTTCGCGACTGCTACACCCTAGGATGACGACTCCAGGGGCTAAGCTGCTTCAGCTCTGCACTTCGCGCACAGGCCGCGAAACTCGATCACCGCCTTCTTGGCGGCAAAACCCGTCGAGCGCACCCACTCGTCCAGGCGATGGTCGACATCATGGTCGGACATCTCGGTCACCTGGCCGCAACTGTCGCAGATCGCGAAGGCCGTCATCGAGTGGCTGTGGTCGTGCGGCTCGGCGCAGGCGACGAAGGAGTTGAGGCTTTCGAGCCGGTGCACGAAGCCTGACTTCACCAGCGTGTCTAAAGCGCGATAGACCTGCAACGGCGCCCGGAAGCCGCGCTCGCGCAGCTGGTCGAGCAGCATATAGGCGCTGAGCGGCCCGCTGGCGGCCTCGAGTTTCTCGAGCACGCACAGCTGGTTCTTGGTCAGCGCATCCCTTGCCGTCATCTTGTCCGTCCGGTCGTCGCGTCGTTTCGCGTGCCGATTGCGCACATGAAACGCTCTCCGCTCATGAGATAGCGACGAATGCGCATTTTTGCCACTGTTTCCGCAGTTGGCTTGCCTGGCGCAGCCACTACTTGCGCGGCGGCCCCCTGCGCTCGGCGGAAGCCGCCCACAGGTTGATGTCGGCCTCACGGGCGTAAGTGTCGATCTCGGCGAGCTCGGCATCGCTGAACTCGAGCGTCTTGAGCGCGCCGACGCAATCCTCGACCTGCTCCGGCCGGCTGGCACCGATCAGCGCCGTCGTCACCCTGCCTTTGCGCAGCACCCAGGCCAGCGCCATCTGCGCCAGCGTTTGACCGCGCCGGCCGGCGATGGCGTTGAGCGCCTTGATGTTGGCGATCGACTGGTCGTTGATGAAGGCGGGCCTCAGCGACTTGCCCTGGGATGCGCGGCTGCCCTCGGGAATGCCGCCGAGATATTTGTCGGTCAGCATGCCTTGCGCCAGCGGCGAGAACACGATCGAGCCGATGCCCAGCCCCTCCAGCGTGTCGAGCAGCCCGTCCTCCTCGACCCACCGGTTGAGCATCGAATAGCTCGGCTGGTGGATGAGGCAAGGGGTGCCTAGCTGGCGCAGAATGTCGGCCGCCTCGCGCGTGCGCTGCGAATTGTAGGAGGAGATGCCGGCATAGAGCGCCTTGCCCGAGCGCACCGCATGGTCGAGCGCACCCATCGTCTCTTCCAGCGGCGTCTCGGGATCGAAGCGATGGGAATAAAAGATGTCGACATAGTCGAGCCCCATCCGCTTCAGGCTCTGGTCGAGGCTCGCCAGCATATATTTGCGGCTGCCCCATTCACCGTAGGGACCTTCCCACATCCCGTAGCCCGCCTTGGTCGAGATGATCAGCTCGTCGCGATAGGCGGCGAAATCGGTACGCAGGATCTCGCCGAACGCGGTCTCGGCCGAGCCGGGTGGCGGGCCGTAATTGTTGGCGAGGTCGAAATGCGTGATGCCGAGGTCGAAGGCCTTGCGCACGATCGCCTGCTTGGTCCTGTGCGGCGTGTCGTTGCCGAAATTGTGCCACAGCCCGAGCGAGATGGCCGGCAGCTTGAGGCCGGACCGTCCGCAACGGTTGTAGATCATTTTCTCGTAGCGGTTCTCGGCGGCGACATAGGGCATGGGGAATCCTCGGGATCGAAGCGGCGCGGGGATCGCCGTTACATTACTTGAATCGATGCTTGCCCCTCCATCCTTACCCTCTCCCCGCCGAAACGGGGAGAGGGGTCGCCACCTACTTTTTCTTCGCCAGCAGCGCCTTGGCATCCTTGATGCCGAGCGCTGCCGGTCGCTCGCAAGTCGTCTGCATGGTGACGAACTTGCCGCTTTCGCCGGAGCGCAGGATGCCGGTCATGACATCGACGGCGTGCAGCGCCAGCTCCATCGAGCAGCGATGCGGCCGCCCTTCGGCGATGGCGATCGCCATGTCGGCAAGGCCTGCGGTGCGATAGTTGGCCATCATGCCCTGGCTGTGCATCTCGTTGGGCACGCCGAACGGATGATCCCACTTGGGCAGCTTCTTCACCGGCTTGGTCGCATCGGTGAAGCGAACCTCGCCACCGAAGAAGTTCGGATCGGGCACGAAGACGGTGCCCGCCTCGCCATAGAGCTCCATCGGCGCGTGGCCATGGCTCCAGACGTCCCAGCTGGTGTTGAGCGTCACCACGGCGCCGTTCGCGAACTCCAGCAGCGCGTGGATGGTGGTCGGCGTGTTGACCGGGATTTTTTCGCCCGCACGGGGCTTTGAGCTGATCGTTCGCTCCTTGGCTGGCGTCGCCGCGAAGGCCGCAACCTGCTTCACCGGTCCGATCAGCTGGATCAGGTTGGTGACGTAGTACGGACCGATATCGAGCACCGGGCCGGCGCCCGGCTGAAAGAAGAAATCTGGATTGGGGTGCCAGTGCTCCATGCCATGGCCCATCACATGGCAGGTGCCGCTGGTGATCCTGCCGAGCTTGCCGCTGTCGATCAGCTCGCGCGCCAGCTGATGCGCGCCGCCGAAGAACGTGTCCGGCGCCGAACCGATGCGCAGCCCCTTCTTCTCGGCGCGTTTCTTGAGGTCGAGCCCTTCCTCGATCGACAGCACGAAAGGCTTTTCCGAATAGACGTGCTTGCCGGCCTCGAGCACCGCCTTCGACACTTCATAATGCACGGCCGGAACGGTGAGGTTGACGACGATGTCGATCTCGTCGTCCTTGAGAAGGTCGTTGACCGTCTCGGCGCGGAGCTTGAACTCCTTCGCCCGCATCTTCGCCGCGTCCATGTTGATGTCCGCGCAGGCGCGCATCTTGATGCCGCGAAACAGCGGCGCCAGCGAGAAATACGCCTTCGAGATGTTGCCGCAGCCGATGACGCCTACGCCAAGTTTGTTTGCCATGATGGTATGTCCTAGTAATTCTTGACGGATTCGATCGAGCGACGGGCGAAGCGCTCGATGTCGTTGGGGTTGTCCTGCTCCATGACGAAATACTTCGCCGCGCTTCTGGCGCGCAACGTCTTGATCAGGCCGGCCCAGTCGATGGTGCCGTGACCGACATCCGACCAGCCGTCCTCGTCGAGCCCCTCGCCTGGCTTGGCCATGTCCTTGACGTGGACGGCATTGATGCGACTGCCGTGCCTCTCGATCCAGGGCAGCGGATCGGCGCCGCCGCGCACCACCCAGGCGACGTCCATCTCCCAGCCGATGTCGGGCGCCGCGGACAAGATATGGTCCTGCGGCAGCGAACCGTCGGCGAGCGCCTTGAACTCGAAATCGTGGTTGTGCCAGGCAAAGCCGTAGCCGCCTTTCTTCGCGGTCTCGCCGACCTTGGCGAGCCGCTCGCCGAAGCCGCGCCAGCCGGCAGTATCGCCGGGCCGCGCATCGGGCATGAGATAGGGGCAGATCAAGAGCGAGATGCCGAGCGCATCGGCTGTTCTGCGCACGTCGTCGAAGTCCTTTTCCAGCGCATCGATCGAGAAATGCCCGGTCGGCATGGCGAGCCCGTTTTTGTCGAGCTCGGCGCGGAAAGCCTTGGGATCGTCATAAACGCCGCCGAAGCCTTCGACTTCCTTGTAGCCGAGCTCGCCGAGCATCTTCAGCACGCCGTCCCATGGTTGGAAATTTCGGGCGCTGTAGAGTTGGAATGACCAGTTCATCTGTCCTGTCCGTTCTGCTTGGGGGATGAGTTTTCGGGTTAAAGGCGGCTGTCGGTCTCGGCGTCGAACAGCGAAGCGCGCGCCGGATCAAAGCCGATGCGGATCGCATCGCCATTGCGCAGCGTCTTGTCCGCTTCGACGCGGAAGGAGACGATCTGGCCGCCGAGCTTCGTCCAAACCAGGGTGTCGGAGCCCATCGGATCGACGATCTCGACGGTCGACTCGGCGGTGAAGGGCATCGCCTTGGCCGCTTCGCCCAGGGCAATGTGCTCGGGCCGGATGCCGAACACGCAGGGTTTGCCGGCACGGCCGTTGTCGCCATCGAACTGATAGCGCCCGAGCGGCACGGAAACACCATCGGCCTTGAACAGGGGAGCATCGCCCGCCTGCAACTCTCCTTTGAGGAAATTCATCGCCGGCGAGCCGAGAAAACCGGCGACAAAGCGGTTGACCGGACGGTTGTAGATCGTCTGCGGCGCATCGAGCTGCTGGATCACCCCGCCCTTCATCACCGCGATGCGGTCGGCCAGCGTCATCGCCTCGATCTGGTCGTGGGTGACGTAGATCATCGTGTTCTGCAGCCTGCGATGCAGAAGCTTGATCTCGACGCGCAGCTCCGAGCGCAGCTTGGCGTCGAGGTTGGAGAGCGGCTCGTCGAACAGGAAGACGTCGACGTCGCGCACCAGCGCCCGCCCGATCGCCACGCGCTGGCGCTGGCCGCCGGAAAGCGCCGAGGGCTTGCGCTGCAGAAGCGGTTCGATCTGCAGGATCTCGGCCGCGCGCGCGATGCGCTTGGCGATCTCCTCCTTCGGCACGCCGGCCACGCGCAGGCCGAAGGACAGGTTCTTCTCCACCGTCATCTGCGGGTAGAGCGCGTAGGACTGGAACACCATGCCGATGCCGCGGTCCTTCGGCTCTTCCCAGGTGACGTTCTTGCCCTTGATGAAGATGCGGCCTTCCGAAATGTCGAGCAGGCCGGCTATGCAGTTGAGCAAGGTCGACTTGCCGCAGCCCGACGGCCCGAGCAGCACGATGAACTCGCCCTCGGCGACGTCCAAGTTGAGCGTCTTCAGCACCGACATGACGCCGAAATTGAGCGACAGGTCCTGGATCGAAACGCTGGGATTGGCGATTGCTGCTGCCATCATCATCCTTTCACCGCGCCGGCGGCGATGCCGCGCACGAAGAGCTTGCCGGAAACGAAATAGACGATGAGCGGCACGAGGCCGGTCAGGATGGTCGCGGCCATGTTGACGTTGTATTCCTTCACGCCCTGCACCGAGTTGACGATATTGTTGAGCTGCACCGTCATCGGATAGGTGTCGGGGCGGGTGTAGACGACGCCGAACAGGAAGTCGTTCCAGATGCCCGTCACCTGCAGGATGATGGCGACGACGAAGATCGGCAGCGACATCGGCAGCATGATGCGCAGATAGATGCCCCAGAAGCCGGCGCCGTCGACGCGCGCCGCCCTGAACAGCTCCTCAGGCATCGACGTGAAATAGTTGCGGAACAGAAGCGTCAGGATCGGCATGCCGAAGATCGAATGCACGATCACCAGGCCGGTGAGCGTGCCGTAGATGCCGATCTCGCGCAGGATGATGACGATCGGATAGATCATCACCTGATAGGGGATGAAGGCGCCGACGATCAGGATGATGAAGAAGCTGTCGGCGCCCTTGAAGCGCCAGTTGGCCAAGGCGTAGCCGTTCACCGAAGCGATCGCGATCGACAGCAGCACCGACGGCACGGTGATGCGCACCGAATTCCAGAAGCCGCGCGAAAGTCCGTCGCAATTGAGGCCGGTGCAGGCGGTCGCCCACGCCTTCACCCAGGGCTCGAAAGTGATCTCCAGCGGCGGCGAGAAGATGTTGCCGAGGCGGATTTCCGGCATGCCCTTCAGCGACGTGACGACCATCACGTAAAGCGGCAGCAGATAATAGAGCGCCACGACGATCAGCGTGCCGTAGAGGAAGATGTTGCGGCGCGAGAGCATATGCCGCGGCTTCGTTCCGCTCGGCCCCAATGTATCGGGCAACGGAGCCTCGCGCCGGAGGGCGTCCGCCTTAGCGGGGATGGAAGCAGCAATCTCAGCCATGCTTCTTGCCTCCGAATTCGAGATAGGCCCATGGCACGATCACGATGATCACCGAGAGCAGCATCATGGTCGAGGCGGCAAAACCCTGGCCGAGATTCTGGGCGAAGAACATGTAGTCGTAGACGTACTTCGCCGGCACTTCGGAGGCGATGCCAGGGCCGCCGCTGGTCTGGGCAACCACGAGGTCGTAGACCTTGACGATGCCCGCTGCGATGATCACCAGCGTGGTGATGAAGACCGGCCGCATCATCGGAATGACGATGAAGAGATAGGTCTTCCACATCGGGATGCCGTCGACCCGCGCGGCCTTCCAGATATCCTCGTCGATGCCGCGCAGGCCGGCCAGCATCAGGCACATGATCAGCCCCGTGCCTTGCCACAGTGCTGCGATCGAAATGCCGTAGATGACGATGCTGGAATTGTAGAGCGGATCGAAGCTGAAGCTCGTCCAGCCGAGGTCGCGCACGACGCGCTGGACGCCGAAGTCCGGATTGAGCAACCACTGCCAGACAAGGCCGGTGACGATGAAGGACAGCGCGAAAGGATAGAGGAAGATGGTACGGAACGTGTCCTCGAAGCGGATCTTCTGGTCGAGGAGAGCCGCAAGCACGAAGCCGATGACCAGCGAGAACACCAGCGAGATCACGCCATAGATCAAAAGGTTCTCGATCGAGACGAGCCAGCGCGGCGTCGCCCACAGCCGGTAATATTGGTCGAGCCCGACGAAACTCAGCCGTGGCAGCAGCTTCGAATTGGTGAAGGAATAGAGCACCGTCCAGGCCGTGCCGCCGACGAAGACCACCAGCGCGGTCAGGATCATCGGGATCGACGCGACCTTGGCATTGAGATTGCGGAAAAGCTGGTTGGGGCGTTCGCTGTTGCTCATCTCGGCAGCCGCGCTGGGACAATGAGGACATCACGCTCCCGACCCCGGATAAGCAGGGGCCGGGAGCTGGCGGGGGCGCCGTCGATCAGTCGGCCGAAGCGATGATGTCGGCGAAGCGCTTCTGCGCCTCTTCGAGCGTCATGTCGGGCTTGGCGAAGAATTCGGAGAACAGATCCTCCTTCTGCTTCTGGCTGTCCTGCGAGAGCAGCTGGTCCGTCCACGGGATGACGGCGCCCTTGGCGAGGATCGCGAGACCCTTCTTCATGCAGTCGTTCGCCGTGTTGAGGTCGACGTCGCCGCGCACCGGCAGCGAGCCCTTCTTGAGATTGAAGGCGACCTGCGTCTTCGGATCGAGCAGCGTCTCGGCCAGGACTTCCTGCGCCTTGGCCTTGTCGGCGTCCTTCAGCAGCGGGAAGTAGAAGGCGTCGCCGCCGGTGGCGATGACCTCGTTCAGGCCGAGGCCGGGCAGGCAGGTGTAGTCCTTGCCGGCGGTCTTGCCGGCGACCTGGAACTCGCCCTGCGCCCAGTCGCCCATGATCTGGCCGCCTGCCTTGCCGGTGATCACGAGGTTGGTCGCCTGGTTCCAGTCCTGCACATTGGTGTTCTTGGCCATCTTGCGGGCGTCGTCGGCGGCCTTGAACACCTTGGCGATCTCGGGGCCGCCGGCGAATTTGGCGTCCTTTTCCTTGTAGACCTTGAGGAAGGCGTCGGTGCCGCCGACCGCGGCGAGCAGCACGTCGAAGGCGCCCGATGCCTGCCAGGGCTGACCACCGACGGCGAGCGGGGTGATGCCGGCCTTTTCCAGCGCCGGCGCAGCGGCCACGAACTCGTTCCAGTCCTTAGGCATCGGCACGCCTGCCTTCTGGAAGGCCTCGTTCGACAGCCACAGCCACTGCCAGGAATGGATATTGACCGGCACGCAATAGATCTTGCCATCGATGGTGCAACTATCGAGCAGGCTCTTCGGCCGCACGATTTCCGTCCACTTGTCCTTGGTGGCGATGTCGGTGAGGTCGCGCATCAGCCCGGCCTGGACAAGCTCCTCCGCCTGGCGGCCGTGGTTGAATTGGGTGGCGCCCATCGGGTCGCCGCCGGTGATGCGGCTGATCATGATCGGCCGCGCCGTGCCGCCGGAGCCGGCGATGGCGCCGTCGACCCAGTGATTGCCGGTCGCGTCGAAGGCCTTGGCAAGTTCAGCCACCGCCGCCGCCTCGCCGCCCGAAGTCCACCAATGGGTGACTTCGAGATCGGTCGCGGCCGCCGGTCCGGCGAAGTTGAGCGCGACCGTCGCGGCGAACGCGGCAGTCAGGAATTTGTATCGCATTTCGGTTTCCTCCCAGAATCTGAAACGTTACAGATTTTCGATACGGCAAATGACCGGCATAGGCAACCCCTCGAATGAACTTCGTCCAAGATTTTTTCGAGTCGCGAACAAAATCCTTCTGCTGGAAGCGCTCGGCAGTGTCTAGCTCAACCGAATGATGCCAAAACCCGCAGGAAACCGAGATTTCTTTGCGATTCCAGTGGCTTTCGGCCCACTTCCTCGCCACTGGCGGTGAAGATCGCGCTCAGCCGCCTAGTCTGGGGCGTTGGCAACCTGTAACGTTTCAGTATATTGAACCGCGTCACGGGCTGAAAGCCGCGCAAATGTCGACGCGAAGGATTGCCGGTCAGCCTCGCGGCTGTTATGCGCCTGATGGGCGGGACGAATGGACAGACGAACCAAGGACAAGGACGGCGGCACGTCGGCCAGGGAACGGCCGACGCTGAAGACGCTCGCCTTCATGACCGGGCTCGGCGTCACCACCGTCTCGCGCGCGCTGAAGGATGCGCCCGAAATCGGCGCCGAAACCAGGCGCCGCGTCCAGCTCGTCGCCAAGCAGATCGGCTACCGGCCGAACCGCGCCGGCGTGAGGCTCAGAACCGGCAAGACCAACGTCATCTCACTTGTGCTCAATACCGAGCACGAGCTGATGAGCTTCGTCTCGGACATCATCTACGGCGTCACCGAAGTGATCGCCGACACGCCCTATCACCTGATCGTCACGCCCTATTCGCGCTCGCAGGATCCGCTGGATCCGGTGCGCTACCTTGTGGAGACCGGCTCCGCCGACGGCGTCATCATCTCGCGCACGCAGCCCAACGATCCGCGCGCCCGCTACATGCTCGAGCGCGGCATTCCCTTTGCCACGCACGGCCGCACCGACATGGGGCTGGTGCATCCCTATCACGACTTCGACAACTACGCCTTCGCCGGCGAGGCCGTGCGCCACCTTGCCGGCATGGGCCGTCGACGCTTCGCTTTGGTGACGCCGCCGGTCGGCCTCACCTATTACGGTCATACGGTGAACGGCTTTGCCGACGCGCTGAGCGATGTCGGCGCCAGCGAGGTGCCGTTCAACACCGTCTCCATCGACCACACCATCGAGCAGATCCGGATGCGGACCGCGCAGCTCATGCGGCGGGAGGACCGCCCGGACGGCATCGTCAGCAGCGCCGCCGCAGCCACGCTTGCCGTCGTCGCCGGCATCGAGGATGCAGGCCTGAAGCTTGGCCGCGACGTCGACGTGGTCTCGAAGCAGTCGTCGGAGCTGCTGCATCTGTTTCGGCGGGAACTGCTGGTCGTCAACGAGAATTTCCGGCTCGCCGGCTCCGAGCTCGCGCGCGCGGTGCTCGGCTGGATCGGCGGCGCCGACCCCGGATCGCTGCAGTCGCTCAGCACGCCGAGCGAGGTCTTGCCCTATCGGGGTTAGTGCTGGTTGCCGGTCAAGAATGGCCCTCTGCTCGACGCTGGAGATTGGCCAAGGCCACGCGGCTTCGTCATCCTCGGGCTTGACTCTAAGCAGCCCCGCTGCCCCAGGGCCCATGGAACGCACCCTGCTCGCCGATGCGCTCGAAACCGTGCGCGCCGAAGAAATCGCGCTGCGCCTGGATCAGGTTCGAGGTACCGCGTCCCTGCCGGTAGCTGTCGAAATAGGCGAGCGCCGAGGACAGCGCCGGCACCGGCGAGCCGGCCTCCGAGGCTCTCGCAACGATCCGCCTGAGCGACGGATGCGCTTCCTTCATCATGGCGATGAAGGCCGGCGCCATCAGAAGGTTGGTGGAAGCGCCGCCGGAGCCGAAAGCTTCCGCCATCGTATCCAGCATCTGCGAGCGGATGATGCAGCCGGCGCGCCAGATCTTGGCGATGGTCGGCATCGGCAGGTTCCAGTTGAACTCTCTTGAGGCGCCGCTCATCACCGCGAAGCCTTGCGCATAAGCAGCGATCTTGCCGGCGAACAGCGCCAGCTCGAGATCCTTCAGAAGGGCTGCCTTGTCGCCGGAAATCTTCTCGACGCCGATATTGCCATAGGCCTTTTCCGCCGCCTGCCGCTCGTCCTTGATGGAAGACAGCACACGCGCCGCCACGGCCGCTTCGATCGCCGTCGCCGGAATGCCGAGCTGCTGAGCCTCGATGACCGACCATTTGCCGGTGCCCTTCTGGCCGGCGCGGTCGAGGATGACGTCGACCACCGGCTTGCCGGTCTTCGGATCGTCGGCCGCCAGAACCCTGGCGCTGATCTCGATCAGGTAGGAATTGAGCCGGCCCTTGTTCCAGTCTTCGAAGACCTTGCCGATTTCCTTCGGTCCCATGGAGAGGCCATCGCGCAGGATGCCGTAGATCTCGGCGATCATCTGCATGTCGGCATATTCGATGCCGTTATGGATGGTCTTGACGAAATGCCCGGCGCCATCGGTCCCGAGCCAGGCGGCGCACGGCTCGTCCTTGAATTTCGCGGAGATCGCCGTCAGCACCTTCTCGACGCGCTTCCAGGACTCTTCCGTGCCGCCGACCATGATCGACGGCCCTTGGC
The DNA here is from genome assembly GCF_029674625.1 of Mesorhizobium sp. WSM4906. Classification (NCBI taxonomy): domain Bacteria; kingdom Pseudomonadati; phylum Pseudomonadota; class Alphaproteobacteria; order Hyphomicrobiales; family Phyllobacteriaceae; genus Mesorhizobium; species Mesorhizobium sp. WSM4906. The sequence continues at coordinate 2,156,966 of NZ_CP121355.1, read as the reverse complement.
GCGCACCCTCCTCGCCGCCGGAGACGCCCATGCCGATGAAGGTCAGACCCGAGCCGGACAGCTCGGAGAAGCGCCGCATCGTGTCGCGGAAATTGGTGTTTCCGGCATCGATGACGATGTCGTTGTCGGAAAGCACGCCGCGAAGCGCCGCGATCTGCTCGTCGACCGGCTTGCCGGCCAGCACCATGATGATGATCGGCCGAGGCGGTCGGATCGCCGCGGCAAGTTCCTCCAGGCTGTAGCAGGGGACGACCCTGTCCTTCAGCGGACCGGCGCTCTCGACGAAGGTGTCGGTGCGCGATGGGGTGCGGTTGAAGACGGCGATGCGGTGCCCATGCTCGGCGATGTTGAGCGCCAGGTTGGAACCCATCGTGCCAAGACCGATCAGGCCGATTTCGGCTTCTTCCATCGTTTCTTCCCTGCTTTCGAGTGCTTTTGTTGGAGGCCGCGTTTTGCAAAGGATGATTGACGGGCCTTCGCGACCGCGTCAACCGCCTCGCCGAATAGTGTCACTCCGCTCTGATGTCGATCGGCGCCTCGATCTTCACCATCTCGAAATCCGAAACGAGAATATCGAGCCTGGCGTTCCAGCGGCCGGGCAGAGGGATGACGAGATTGTCCACCCGCCAGGTGCCATCGCCGGGCTTGGTCGCTGGACGCTTGATCGGCTCGATGCCGGAGTCCGGCTTGGACAGCACCAGAGTCACCTCCTTGGCGTCGAGCGGCCCGAAATCGCCGGTCATGATGACCATGGAAGCGGCGACCTGACCGGCGTGGCCGGGTATGATGCTGAGATCGGCCATCGCCTGCAGCGTATGGATATGGACCGATACCGGCTGCGCGGCGGCGATCGCCAGCGCGCGCGGCGGCGGCGTGAAGCGCCAGCCGGCGGCGACGCCGAAGATGGCGAGCACGATCAGCGTCTCGATGCCGATCGAACGCACCAGTCGCCGCTGCACTTCCGTGTCGCCCGCCTCGGCTGGCGCGGTGAGCGTCCAGCGGTTGACCGAGGCGAGCGTGAACAGGAACAGCAGCAAGGCAAGCTTCAAGAGCAGCAGGCGGCCGTAGGCTGTGTTGATCAGCGCCGCCGGCTCCTGCACCTGGATGATCGCCAGCACAACGCCGCTTGCGGCAAGCACGGCAACGACAGGCAGGATCGCACGCGAGAACCGGCGTAGGAAAACCTTCGCCTCCGCCGGCTGGTATCGCAAGGCAAGGCCGAGCGGGGCCAGCGCGCCCGCCCAAAATGCGATGGCCGCGCTGTGCAGGAACACCAGCGACCGCGTCAGCCATTGCGGCTCGGCGGTGCTTGCATGGCCGCTGGCGGCAAGTGCCGCGCCCGCGCCGACGAGCCCGGCAAGCGCAAGCAGCTTGCGGAAAGCTCTGGGCCAGACGAGGGACAGCAGGGCGAAGCCAAGCGCGATCAGGGCGACGAGGACCGTCCAGCCGAAACTGGTTTCAGCCGCGGTCGTCCAGACGATCGGCGCCGCAAACCGCGCGAGCGGCGCCCCGAGCGCGTCCAGCCCCTGAAAGCCGAGCGAAGCCGGGGCGGCAGCCAGTCCACAGAGCAGAGCGCCTGTGACGAAACGCCGGCCGCAGCGGCGGCTTTCGGCCAGCCAGGCGAGCGAGAAGGCGCCGCCGGCGCCGAGAAACAGGCCGACATAGAGGAAGAGCTTGCCGATCCAGATCGCTGTGCGCAGCGACCAGTCGACGGTTTCACCGGCGACAGGCGCCGCACTTGGCGCGCCGACGGAAAACAGCGCCGAGCCGCCGACCGGATGGCCGTCCTCCGAAATCACCCGCCAGCTCAGCACATGCGTGCCGGATTTGAGCGTCTCGGGATTGTCGATCTCGACGGTCCGGTCCGTGAGGCGGAAGGAGGTCAGGGCAAGCCGCGTGCCGTCCGGCCGCACGAGAGTAAGGACCAACGGCGAGACCGGCTCGCTGAAGGTCAGCGACAAACGGGCGGGACTCTGCATCAACACCGTGCCGTCGGCCGGATCGGTCGCGACAAGCGCCGCATGCGCGAAGGCGCGGCCAGGCAACACCAGCGCCAGCATCAGCACGAAAGCCGCGATCAGGCCGCCGGTGACTTGCCTGATGCGGCTGCCGCTCAGGCGGAATGGGTAAGATGCTGCGTTCATGCGGTCTTTCGAGAGGCGATGGCGCGCCCGAACGGGCGCGCCATCGAGAGATCATTTCTTCGGCAGCAATTTGATGCCGGGCGCCGGATTTTCCAGCGCATCCTCATCCTGGCCTGCCGCCGGAATTTCGATCCAGCGAGCCGCGGCATCGCCGCATTCCTGCACGACCGGGAAATAGAGCATCTGGCCGGCAGGCAGATCGGCAGCCAATGAGGCGCGGAAAACGAACTCGTCATAGAATTCGTCCGGCAGGTTGCCGCCGCTCCAGTCGACTTCCTTGACGCCGGTGGTCAGCGTCTCGCCATAGAGCTGATACGATTTCTCGTATCTGCCTTTCTTGGTCTGCAGCGTCCAGCCGGGCTTCGGCATCGGCTTCACCGAAATGACGCCTTCCGGGATCTGCACCCGCACCGCCGTCGTCGCCTCGCCTTCGCAGCCATGCGGCACGCGCAGAACGGCTTTGTAGGTCGAGCCGACGGCCGCTTCCTGCGTTTCCAGCGTGATGTGGGCGAGCGCGGCGTTCGTGCCGAGCGACAGCAACGCGCCGGCCGCCAAAAGATACTTCTTCATGAATTGTCCCTCTGATTTCTGGTGCGGGCGGGCGATCAATCGGCGTGCTCGTCCATCTCCGTCTCGCCCATGCCTTCGACGAGGAACTCGACCTTGACGCTGCCGGCCTTCTCGAAGGTCAGCGTCGCGGGGAACTTTTCGCCTTGCTTGGGCTGCCGCTTGAGGCCGATGAACATCAGGTGATAGCTGCCGGGCTTGAGCGCGACCTTGCCGCCGGCCGGGATTTCGAGGCCGCCGGTGACCGGCCGCATGGTCATGACGCCGTCCTTGACGCCCATTTCATGCAGTTCGGCCTTGTCGGAGATGTCGGAGGAAATCGACAGCAGCCGGTCCGGCGCGCTGCCTTTGTTGGTCACGGTGAAATAGCCGCCGGCCACCTTGGCGCCGGGCGGCGTCGCGCGCGACCACGGATGACCGATTTCGAGATCGCCGGCCTTGAATTCATGCGCGAGGGCGCCGGGAATGCAGGCGAACAGGAAAAGGAGGGCGATCACGGCAAGGCCGAGGTGTTCGAAGCCACGCGGATAGGCCTGTGCGCGCGTTGCTGGAAAAGAATGGGACATGGTTGCTCCATGGCTATGAGATCGCGCCGGCCTCCGGTCGCGAGCAGTCTGATCTTGGATGAATGCACCCGCGAAAGGTTCCGCGGGGGTCGTGCCGTCAGACCGTTGCCGGCGGCGCGCGCGGATTGGCCGGCGACCGGTCGCGGGCGAAATCGAGATGTCTGAAAGCCGGGGGCGGGAAAGCGACCGCTTCGAATGCCGAGGTCCTGGCAAGCGCGCCGCTGTCCGGCGGCGGCAGATGCGCCGGCGAAACCATGCTGCAGCCGAGCAAGCAGCAGGCCGGCATATGCTGCTGGTGCGGATCGTCGCCGGGAAGCTTGACCGCCCCGTCATGTGTGCAGATGACGTTGCCGAAGGTATCGAGCTGCGAAGGCGCGCCGAAGGCGAAGGCGCCGAGCGCCGACTGGAGCAACAAGAGCAGCGCCGCGACCAACGCGGCCGGCATGCTCCATCGTCTCAGCCGGATATCCAACGGTTTGCCTCTTCCAAGCAAGTTGGCGGACCCTAACACGGGGCGGGCGGCTGGAAAATCGGCAAAACCAGGCTGCGGCAACGCGGCGCGATGCGCCAGACTCAGGCGAGCTGCGCCTGCCGCCCTTCCGGAATGGAACTCAGCAGCGTCTGGCGCGCCGACTTCAGATGCTTGCGGCAGGCGGCGTCGACCTTTGCAGGATCGCGCGATTTCAGCGCCGCGATATAGGCCAGATGCTCCTGGACAGCGACCTCGTTGCGCTCGCGTTCCTGAGCCTTGTTCCACTGGTAGTGGTAATGGAAGATCATCGCGATCACATCGTAGAAATCGACGATGAAGCGGTTGTGCGAGGCACGGTGGATCAGCCGGTGGAAGCGCTCGTCGAGCTCGGAGAATTCATTGAAGCGCGTTGCAATCTCGCGGGCCAACTGGCGATGTTCCTCCTCGAGCCTGTCCAGGTCCGCCCAGACTGCGCTCTCCTCCGGCAGAGCGGCGAAGGCAGCCGCCGAGCGCAATTCGAACATCTCGCGGATTTCGGTCAGCTCCAGCGCGAAGGCGCGGGTGAAACCTTTCAGCACCCAATGGCTGTTGCGCCGCTTCTCGATCAGGCCGAAGCGCGAGAAGCGAATCAGGAATTCGCGCACGCTGGTGGTGCCGACGCCGATCTCGCGCGCGAGCTCCAGTTCGTTGATCTGCATGCCGGCCTCGGCGCCCTCGGCAAGCAGCCGGCGCATGAAGGAACGCTCGATGATCTCGGCCAGCGAGTCGGTCTCCTCCTCGGGGAAGAAATCTTCCGGCCGCGGCGACCTCAGCACCGTCTTGTTGCGCTTGTTCCAGGCGATCAGCCCGGTCTCCTCCATGCGCGAAAGGATGCTGCGCACCGTGGTGCGGCTGACGCCGAGCAGCGTTCCAAGCTCCGGCTCCGACGGCAGGCTCCTGGTCTCGTCGAGCAGCCGCAGGCCGCGGTTGAAGGCGTCCTTGTAGACGTTGTTGCTCTTCGACATGCCCCGTATCCCCCAACGCTTGCGGCGGCCCGCCGGAAGCGCGATATGATCGGTGTTCCTAGCGCAAGCCCGCGAAATGCGTAAATCGAATTTCGCCGGCTTTGCCAAACGGGCAACCGTGCGCCCAAAGGCGCACGACCCGCGCGATGAAAAAACAATTGACGCAAAAATGTTTTTTCACGATAAAAGACATTATCCTCAAACGGGCGCATGTCAATCCGCCCACATTCCCAGGTTTACCCAGGACAGCCGCCCGTGAACGCTGCAAACACCATTCTGCTTTCCCCCGCCGACAATGTCGCGGTCGCCAACGGCCGCATCGAGATTGGTGCTTCATTGCCGGGCGGCGCGGTCGCGGCTGCCGCGATCGACCCCGGGCACAAGGTGGCGATCAAGAAGATCGCGGCCGGCGAAGCTGTGGTGAAATACGCGCAGGCGATCGGCCGCGCCACGCAGGACATCGCGCCGGGCGAGCACGTCCATTCGCACAATCTGGTGTTCGAGAGCGGCCGCCTGCCGGTGGTGCCGCCGAGCGAGGCCGAGCACGCCACCGAGGCCGACCGCAAGCGCACCTTCATGGGCTATCGCCGCGCCGATGGCCGCGCCGGCACGCGCAACTTCATCGGTATCATCGCCAGCGTCAATTGCTCGTCCACTGTCTGCCACGCGATCGCCGACGAGGCCAACCGCACGCTGCTGCCGAAGTATCCCGGCATCGACGGCTTCGTGCCGATCGTGCATGGCCAGGGTTGCGGCATGAGCGCCACCGGCGACGGCATGATGGTCCTGCACCGCACGCTCGCCGGCTATGCCCGCCACCCGAATTTCGGCGGCGTGCTGATGGTCGGCCTGGGCTGCGAGGTCAACCAGCTCACGCTTTACGGCCAGAAGGGCGTCGCCGCGGGAAAACGTCACTTCAACATCCAGGAGGCCGGCGGCTCGCGCAAATCCGTCGAAAGGGCCATGGGCGTGCTGGCAGAGATCGCGGAGGAAGTCGGCCAGCTGCAGCGCGAGCCTATCCCGGTCAGCAAGATCGTGGTCGGCCTGCAATGCGGCGGCTCGGACGGCATGTCCGGCATCACCGCCAATCCGGCGCTGGGTGCGGCCGTCGATATCCTCGCCGGCTGCGGCGGCATCGGCATCCTGTCGGAGACCACCGAGATCTACGGCGCCGAGCATCTGCTTGCCTACCGCGCCGCCTCGCCCGAGATCGCCGCTAAGCTCGACAGCTACGTCAAATGGTGGGAAGACCATACCGCCAAGCACGGCGCCTCGATCGACAACAACCCCTCGCCCGGCAACAAGCGCGGCGGGCTCACCACCATCCTCGAAAAGTCGTTGGGCGCCGTCGCCAAGGGCGGCCAGACGTCGCTCAACGGCGTCTTCGGCTATGCCGAGAAGGTCTCAGGCAGCGGCCTGGTGTTCATGGACACGCCCGGCTACGACCCGGTCTCGGCCACCGGCCAGGTTGCCGGCGGCGCCAATGTCATCGTCTTCACCACCGGCCGCGGCTCCTGCTTCGGCTGCCGGCCGACGCCGTCGATCAAGGTCGCCACCAACTCGACGATGTACCACCAGATGGAAGAGGACATGGATGTCAATTGCGGCGTCATCGCTTCCGGCGAAAAGACGATCGCCGGCATGGGCCGCGAGATCTTCGAGCTGATCATCGAGACGGCGTCCGGCCGCAAGACCAAGAGCGAGGCTTTCGGCTACGGCGACAACGAGTTCGTGCCCTGGCATCTCGGCGCGACGCTCTAACTATTTGTTTTTACGCAATTCCGGACGGAAAACCGCTACACACTTTCCTGGAATTGCTCTGAACACTGTCAAAATAACGGCCGGTCGAACGGCAAAGGGGAGGCTTTGATGAACAAACGCCGGATCGGCAAGACTGCGCTCGAAGTCACCGAAATCAGCTTCGGCGGCGCGGCGATCGGCGGCCTCTACCGCGCCTGCCCGCGCGAGGCGGCCATGGCAACGCTGGAGACGGCGTGGAATGCCGGGCTGCGCTATTTCGACACCGCGCCCTTCTACGGCTTCGGCCTTTCCGAGCGCCGCACCGGCGACTTCCTGCGCGACAAGCCGCGCTCGTCCTATGTGCTCTCGACCAAGGTCGGCCGCCTGTTCCGTCCGGTGCCGGAGGACCAGGTTCCCGACCACTCATATGTCGATCCGCTGGCTTTCGCGCTCGATTACGACTATTCCTATGACGGCATCATGCGCTCGGTCGACTTCTCCTACGCGCGGCTCGGCCTCAACAAGATCGACATCCTGTTCGTCCACGACATCGGCACCTACACGCATGGCGAAGAGGCAACGAAAATCCATTTCCGCCAATTGATGGACGGCGGGCTGAAGGCGCTGGAGGAACTGAAATCGTCCGGCACGATCTCGGCTTACGGCTTGGGCGTCAACGAGGTCCGGATATGTCTCGACGTGCTTCGCCGCGCGCCGCTCGACTGCATCCTGCTTGCCAGCCGCTACTCGCTGCTCGACCGCAGCGCCGAGGCCGAGTTGCTGCCGCTCTGCCGCGAGCGCAAGACCTCGCTGATCATCGGCGGCGTCTTCAACTCCGGCATCCTGGCGACCGGCCCGGTCGAGGGCGCGCATTTCGATTATCTGCCAGCCACCGAGGATATTCTCGACCGCGTCGGCGCGATGCAGAAGATCGCCGCCAAAGGCGGCTATCCGCTGGCCGCAGCGGCGTTCCAGTTTCCGCTGCACGAGCCGGTCGTCGCCTCGGTGCTGACCGGCACGGCCAAGCCCGCCAACCTGACGCGCAACCTGGAGCTGCTCGACATCAAGGTGCCGCCGACGGAGTTCGCCAAATACGATCCCTACACGATCGTCCAGCGGCTTGGCTGAGATGTCGGTGTCACGCTCCAGCCCGTATCACGCAATCGGCACCAAACAGCGCTTGCATAGGCCGTACCGTTGCACTATCAAAATAAAGCAAATGTTTTTTATTGATAAAGTTCCGTTTGGTTCTCGCCTATCCAGATGGAGCTTCCGCAACCTTCACCAGGCGACATAGGGAGGAACCTAATGAAATTCGTGACCAGCCTTCTCAACCGCCGCGCCTTCGTGGCACTGGCCGCCGCCTCGATACTCGCCGGCGCGATGCATTCGGCGCCGGCCTCGGCGGCCGACGTGACCATCCCGATCATCGTCAAGGACACCACCTCCTTCTACTGGCAGATCGTGCTGGCCGGCGCCCGCAAGGCCGGCAAGGACCTCGGCATCAACGTGCCGGAGCTCGGCGCCCAGGCCGAGACCGACGTCAATGGCCAGATTTCGATCCTCGAGAACGCCGTCGCCGGCAACCCGGCTGCGGTCGTGATCGCGCCGACCGAGGCCAAGGCGCTCGGCAAGCCGATCGACGAGGCGGCAAGCAAGGTCAAGGTCATCGGCATCGACTCCAGCGCCGAATCCAAGGCCTTCACCTCCTTCCTGACCACCGACAACGTCCAGGGCGGCCGCGTCGCGGCTGACGGCCTCGCCGCCGCGATCGGCGCCGCCAATGGCGGCAAGGTCGAGGGCAAGGTCGCGCTGATCACCGCGCTGCCGGGCGCCGGTTCGCTCGAGCAGCGCGCGCAGGGCTTCAAGGAACAGCTGAAGGCCAAATATCCGGGCCTCGAGCTCGTCGCCGACAAATATGCCGACGGCCAAGCCACGACCGGCCTCAACATCGCGACCGACCTGATCACCGCCAATCCCGACCTCAAGGGTATCTTTGCGTCCAACCTGATTATGGCGCAGGGCGTCGGCCAGGCGATCGCCGAGAACAGCCTTGCCGGCAAAGTGGCGCTGATCGGCTTCGACAGCGACGAGAAGCTGATCAAGTTCTTGAATGACGGCGTCATCTCCGGCCTCGTCGTCCAGGATCCGTACCGGATGGGTTACGACGGCATCAAGACCGCGCTCGCTGCCTCGAAGGGCGAGAAGGTCGAGGCCAATGTCGATACCGGCGCCAATCTCGTCACCAAGGACAACATGAAGGATCCGAAGATCGACGCGCTGCTCAACCCGAAGCTCAACTGAGCGGCAATCGCGACAATCGCTTCCGGGGCGTCGGCGCCCCGGAAACATCCGTCAGCGGCGGCTTGGCAATTTGCCCGCTTGGTTTAGGCTCCGCCTTCTAGATGCGCGCTAGACGCATCGCTGCGTACCCACCGGTTGAGATCAATCTGGGAGGATTGTCATGACGTCGACGGCGCAGGAACTGCACCCCGCACCCACGCTGGAGCCCGGCAGGACTATCCTCGAACTCAAGGGCCTCGAGAAGCGCTATCCCGGCACGCATGCGCTGAAGCCGGTGAACCTTGCCTTCAAGGCAGCCGAGATCCACGCCATCGTCGGCGAGAACGGCGCCGGCAAATCGACGCTCATCAAGCTGCTCACCGGCGTCATGCCGCGCACCTCCGGCGAGGTGATCTGGGAGGGCAAGCCTGAAGGGCTCGCCACGCCGCACGAGGCGATGGCGCTCGGCATCAATGCCGTCCACCAGGAGGTGGTGCTCTGCCGCCACCTTACCGTCGCCGCCAACATGTTCCTCGGCGAGGAGAATTCGCGCTTCGGCCTCCTGCAGCAGCGCGCCATGATCAAGGAAGCGCAGAAGATCATCGACGGCCTGGGCTTCGACCTGCCGGCGCATGTCGTGCTCGGCGACCTTACCATCGGCCAGCAGCAGCTGATCGCCGCCGCCCGTGCCACGGTGCGCGGCACCAAGTTCCTGATCTTCGACGAGCCGACCGCCTATCTCACCCGCAAGGAAGCCGACCAGCTGTTCAAGCTGATCCGTCGGCTGAAGGGCGAAGGCGTCACCATCATCTATATCAGCCATCGCATGGAGGAGGTGTTCGAGCTTGCCGACCGCGTCTCGGTGCTGCGCGACGGCACGCTCGTCGGCACCCGCGACATCGCCGAGACCAACGAGCCGGAACTGGTCAAGCTGATGATCAACCGCTCGATCGAGCAGATCTACCACAAGGAGCATTTCACGCCGGGCGCGACAATCGTCGAGACGAGGAGCCTCTCCGGCAAGGGCTTCGAAAATGTCTCGGTTACTGTCCGCGCGGGCGAGATCGTCGGCCTCTACGGCCTGATCGGCGCCGGCCGCAGCGAGTTCGTCACCACGCTCTATGGTCGCCACAGGAAGTCTGCCGGCCAGATCCTGTGGCAAGGCAAGGAGGTGCAGGTCAATTCCGAGCACGACGCGATCCGGCTCGGCATGGCCCTCGCCCCCGAAAGCCGCCGCGACCAGGGCCTTTGCCTCAACCTGCCGGTCGGCATGAACCTCAACCTGCCGATCTACAAGCGCATTTCGAGCAATCTTCTGATCTCCGGCTCGCGCGAGAAGGCCGAGGCCGAGCGCCAGATCGCGGATCTCCGCATCAAGACGCCGACGCGTCATGCGCTCGCGTCCAGCCTGTCGGGCGGCAACCAGCAGAAGATCGTCATCGGCAAATGGCTGGCGCATGGCGCCAAGCTGTTCATCTTCGACGAACCGACGGTGGGCGTCGATGTCGGCACCAAGGCCGAGATCTACCGGCTGTTCTCGACGCTTTTGTCCAACGGCGCCGGCATCATCCTGATCTCGTCCTATCTGCCGGAAGTCTATGAGCTCGCCGACACGCTGCATGTGTTCCGGCGCGGCAAGCTGGTCGCCACGCATGGCTTCCACACCGCCAGCCACGAGGACATTTTGGGTCAGGCATTGGCCGAGAAACAAGAAAAGTCGGGAGGACAAAAATGAGCACCGAGGCGATCCCCGCCGAAAAACCCAAGCGCAATTTCAACGCCCTGTTCGGGCTGACGCTGCTTGGCCTTCTGCTGCTGATGTGGATCGTGCTGGCGGTCGCCACGCCGTCCTTCGCCACGGCGCTCAACATCACCAACCTTCTGCGCCAGGGTTCGCTGATCGCCATCCTCGCCGTCGGTCAGACCTTCGTCATCATCACCGGCGGCATCGACCTTTCGGTCGGCGCCGTGGTCGGCTTCACCACCGTCGTCGTCGCGCTTCTGATCAATGCCGGCTGGCCGATCTGGGCGGCGGTGCTGATCACTTTGCTGGTCGGCGTCGCCATCGGCCTCTTCCACGGCTTCGGCATCGTCAAGATGGGCCTGCCGCCCTTCATCATCACGCTGGCCACCATGACCTCGCTGCGCGGCATCGGCTTGCTGATGACCAACGGCAACTCGATCTCGATCAACAGCGACCCGTTCCAAGCCTTCTCGCGCGGCTCGCTGCTCGGCATCCCCTATCTGTTCTGGATGGTGATCCTGGTCGCGATACCGTCCTATGTCTTCCTGCACCACACGCGCTGGGGCCGCTATTTGTTCTCGGTCGGCTCCAATGCCGAGGCCGCGCGCCTGTCCGGCGTGAACGTGCCGCGCACCATCTTCATGGCCTACATCCTGTCCGGCCTGCTCGCCGCCTTCGTCGGCGTGCTGCTCGCCTCGCGCATCGGCATCGGCAACCCGACTCAGGGCGACACCTATGAGCTGCAGGCGATCGCCTCGTCGGTGATCGGCGGCACCTCGCTGTTCGGCGCCATCGGTTCGGTGCACGGGCCGCTGATCGGCTCCTTCATCCTTTCGACGATCAACAACGGCGCCAACCTGCTCAACGTCAACACCTTCTGGCAGCGCGTCATCACCGGCATGCTGATCATCGTCATCGTCTACTTCGACGGCCTGCGCCGTCGCGGCAAATAACCGTCCCTGAAATGGCACCGGCCTCGATCGACCGAGGCCGGCGCTCTCGCAAGTACTGGATCAGCGCATGAAAGCCGTCGTCTGCCGCTCGCCCGGCGACCTTGTCCTCGAAGACCGTACGGAACCCGGTGCGCCGCCGCCCGGCTGGGCGCGGATCGCCGTCAGCCATGTCGGCATCTGCGGCACCGACTACCACATTTTCGAAGGCAAGCACCCTTTCCTCGCCTATCCGCGCATCATGGGCCACGAGGTCTCGGGCACGGTCGTCGAGAGGGGTGAAGGCGTCGACCTTTCCGTGGGCGAGCCGGTGATCATCAATCCCTATCTCGCCTGCGGCGAATGCATCGCCTGTCGCCACGGCAAGCCGAATTGCTGCGTCAGCATCGAGGTGCTGGGCGTGCATCGCGACGGCGCCATGTGCGACGAGATCCTGGTGCCGGCGCAGAACCTTTACCCGGCGAACGGCCTGTCGCTGGCCGATGCTGCGGCGGTCGAATTCCTGGCGATCGGCGCGCACGCCGTGCGGCGCTCGCTTGCCTCACCCGGCCAGCGCACTCTGGTCATCGGCGCCGGGCCGATCGGCCTCGGCACGGCGCTGTTTGCCCGGATCGCCGGGCTCGACGTCAGCCTGCTCGACATGAGCACCGAGCGGCTCGGCTTCGCCCAAAGCGAGCTCGGCTTTGCGGCACTCGACGGCTCCAAGGCGCAGGCGACCGAACTGGTGCGTCAGGCGACCGGCGGTGAAGGTTTCGACCTTGTGTTCGACGCCACCGGCAACACGCAATCGGTGCAATCGGCCTTCGCCCATGTCGCGCATGGCGGCACGCTGGTGCTGGTCAGCGTCGTCAAGGACGACATCACCTTCTCCGACCCCGAATTCCATAAACGCGAGATGACGCTGGTCGGCAGCCGCAACGCTTTGCATGCCGATTTCGACCACGTCGCCGCCTCGATCCGCGACGGCGCGGTACCGCTCGCCAAGCTCGTCACCCATCGCACGACCCTTGCCGGCACGCCACGCGATCTCGCGCGATGGGCGCATGAGAAGTCGGGGCTGATCAAGGCGGTTATCGAGGTCGGGTCGTAACATGACGGGCGGTGAACCCGGCCCGAATTGACGGCGCGCCGCGCTGGTCGACCCCCACTCCGTCGAGCTGCGCTCGACACCTCTCCCCCGATCGACGGGGGAGAGGAAAGGCGCGAGCCTTGCAGCCAACGCTCCTCAACCAGGCTCCCTCCTTCTCCCGCCGCCAGCGGACTCTTTTCCTCTCCCTCCGGAGGGGGAGAGGTGGCGCCGCGAAGCGGCGACGGAGTGGGGGAAGGCGGTCCTCAAACGCCAGGCCGCTGACAAGTAGCGACCGGAGTTGGTCTGACATCAGTGCGAGTCAGATCAAGTCACGGTCTCGGACAAGGCCAGCTACAACGCCGACAGCCTCAACTCCACCCGCTCCGCGGGAAACCGCGACTCCGCGAACTGGATAGGCTGGCCGTCGAGCGTCACATTGATGGCAACCGTGACAAGCACGATGGCGCCCGGCTGCAGATCGAGATCGGCAAGGTCGTCGGCGTCGGCATGGCGCGCCGACAGTACCGTCGAGTGCCTCAGATAATCGTTGATGCCGAAGCGCTTCAGCGAGGCCGTGATCGATCCCGTCTCGGCCATAGCGGCCTCGATGCCGGCGAAGCGCTTGGCATCGAACCAGGTCGTCGCGCGCGACACCGCATGCCCGTCGGCCTCGCCGCGCGTCTCCAGACGGATCACGGCCGCCCCCCTGGCGATGGCCAGCGCTTCGGCGATGCGGCGGTTGGCCGGCTCGGTCGATGACGACAACAGCGCGATGTGCCGCTCGCTCGTCTGCCCTTGCAGACCGGTCGAAAAGCGAGTCCGCGCGCCGATCGGATAGGACAGGCGCTTGCGCGACAAAACGAAGGTGCCGCGCCCCTGCTCGGCCCTTAGCACGCCTTCCTGCACCAGCGCGGCAATGGCGCTGCGCACCGTATGGCGGTTGACGCCGTAGCGCTCGGCCAAGGCGACCTCGGGCGGCAGCGCCGCATTCTCGACGAAATCGCCATTGGCGATCCCCTGCAGAATCCTGTCGGCGATCTGCCGCCACAGCGACACGCCGTTGCGCCTTTCGATGCTGCTCGCCAGCCCAGTCATTTCCCCGCCCCCAACGTCTTGCCCCTAACTTTTGCGCCCCTTGTCATCCACGCGTCATGGACTCCGGTTACGTGATGAGTATAATTTGTATGGTTGTCTATATCAATAGACAAATCCATTCCATGCGAGGAGTGAAGCGATGCGAGGACAGGAAGCGCGCGAGCAGGCCGAGCGAAAAGCCGTTATGGCGACGCTGGCGCACGCAGCGCCCGAAGAGATCGCGCGTCTTTGGAACGGCTCCGGCCTGCCCTTGGAGGCCGAACTGCTGCGCGGCCCGGAAACCGGATTGGTGACGGTGCGTGGCAGGATTGGCGGCGGCGGCGCGCCCTTCAATGTCGGCGAGGCGACCGTCACCCGCGCAACGGTGCGGCTGCCCTCCGGACAGGTCGGCCATTCCTATGCGCTCGGCCGCGACAAGGGCAAAGCCAGGCTCGCAGCGATCGCCGACGCGCTCTGGCAGGACCCCGTTCATCGCGAGGCGGTCGAGACCAAGCTGGTCGCGCCGTTGCGCGCTGCGCTCGATGCGGCGCGCGAGAAACGGCGTGTCGAGACGGCGGCCACGAAAGTCGATTTCTTCACCATGGTGCGCGGAGAGGACTGATGGATATCGCCACGCAATCGATCGAAGGCGGCTTCGCCGATCCCGTCTTCAACGCTCAAGTCGTATTCCGCGCCATCATGGACGCCATGGCGCGCCCGGGCAGCGTCCAGGCGCTGCCGGCGCTTGCCCATCCGCCGGCGCCGCTGTCTAAAACTGCCGGCGCCGTGGCGCTGTCGCTATGCGACAACGACACGCCGATCTGGATCGATCCGCGGCTGCAGGCCGAAGCGTCCGTGAAGGCCTGGCTCGGTTTCCACACCGGGGCGCCGTTGGCCAACACGCCTGCCGACGCGCATTTCGCTTTGGTAGCCAACCCGGCGGAGATGGCGGCGCTCGACGGTTTCTCGCAGGGCACGCAGGAATATCCCGACCGCTCAACGACGTTGATCCTTTTGGTCGACGATCTCGCTTCCGGTCCGTCGCTGCTGCTCGAAGGCCCCGGCATCGAGAAGACGGCGATGACCGCGCCGACTGGCATGCCGCGCCATTTCGTCGAGCAGTGGAAGCAGAACAACCAGCGTTTCCCGCGCGGCGTCGACATCATCCTGGCGGCGCCCGGCCACCTCGCTTGCCTGCCGCGCACCACCCGCATCAAGACGATGGAGGCATGACATGTATGTCGCGGTGAAAGGCGGCGAGGCCGCAATCGCCAACGCCCATCGCCTGCTTGCCGATCGCCGCCGCGGCGACCGCTCGGTGCCGGCCCTGCGTCTCGATCAGATCGTCGAGCAGCTTGCGCTCGGCGTCGACCGGGTGATGAGCGAAGGCTCGCTCTACGACCGCGAGCTCGCGGCTTTGGCCGTCGTCCAGGCGCGGGGCGACATGATCGAGGCGATCTTCCTGGTGCGCGCCTACCGCACCACGCTGCCGCGCTTCGGCTACACCAACCCGGTCGACACCGGCGCCATGCAGATCGAGCGGCGCGTGTCGGCCACTTACAAGGACCTGCCCGGCGGCCAGGTACTCGGCCCGACCTTCGATTACACGCACCGGCTGCTCGATCCGGAGCTTGCCGCCGGCGCCGAAGTCGAGACGCCCGCGCAGCGCTCGGCCGAAGCGGAAGCCATGCCGCGCGTCTCCGCGATCCTTGCCCATGAAGGTCTGATCGAGGCCGACGGCGAGATGCCGCTCGACCATGTGCCTGGCGACATCACCCGCGAGCCGCTGCAATTCCCGATGGCGCGCGACATCCGCCTGCAGGCGCTGTCGCGCGGCGACGAGGGTTTCCTGCTGGCGCTCGGCTATTCGACGCAGCGCGGCTACGCGCGCAATCACCCCTTTGTCGGCGAGGTGCGCATCGGCGGGGTCGAGCTGGAGCTCGACGTGCCCGAGCTGCCCTTCGCCGTGCCGTTGGGCTCGATCCGCGTCACCGAGTGCCAGATGGTCAACCAGTTCAAGGGCTCGGCCAAGGCGCCGCCGCAATTCACCCGCGGCTACGGACTGGTCTTCGGCCAGAGCGAGCGCAAGGCGATGGCCATGGCGCTCTGCGACCGGGCGTTGCGCGCCACCGAGCTCGGCGAGGATGTGATTGCCGCCGCGCAGGACGAGGAGTTCGTCATCTCGCACTCCGACAACGTCCAGGCGACCGGCTTCGTCGAGCACCTCAAGCTGCCGCACTATGTCGACTTCCAGGCCGAACTCGACCTGGTCCGCCGCATGCGCGCCGAATACGAGGCGCGGGAAAATGAAGACAAGGCAGAGGAGAAGCGGGAGGCGGCCGAATGACCCTAACGTCCGCCGCCACCGAACCACAGGCCGATAAAGCCACGCGCGCCGGCAACGGTCTCGCCGCGTGGAGGCGCCTTTGGCGCGGGCAGAACCATCTTCCAAAGCACAAAGGCCACGATGCCGGCAAACACCAGCAACAGCACGCCAAGATGCAACCAACCGGTAGAGTCCATATGGGCCTGCTCCCGCGTCTTGAGCACCAAATTCTTAGCACGAAGCGGACGTGATCGCCATGACCGACATCGCCACCTACAACTTCGCCTATCTCGACGAGCAGACCAAGCGGATGATCCGCCGCGCGATCCTCAAGGGCATTGCCATTCCCGGCTATCAGGTGCCCTTCGCCTCGCGCGAGATGCCGATGCCCTATGGCTGGGGCACCGGCGGCGTCCAGGTCACCGCCTCGATTATCGGCCCGGATGACGTGCTGAAAGTCATCGACCAGGGCGCCGACGACACCACCAACGCCGTCTCGATCCGCGCCTTCTTCAAGAAGGTCGCCAAAGTCGCGGTCACCACCGAGACGGGACAAGCGACCATCATCCAGACCCGCCACCGCATCCCCGAGCAGCCACTCACCGCCAATCAGGTGCTGGTCTTCCAGGTGCCGATCCCCGAGCCGCTGCGCTTCCTCGAGCCGCGCGAGACCGAGACGCGCAAGATGCACGCGCTGGAGGAATACGGCCTCATGCATGTAAAGCTCTATGAGGACATCGCCAGGCACGGCCGCATCGCCACCACTTACGCCTATCCGGCCAAGGTCGAGGGCCGCTATGTGATGGACCCGTCGCCGACGCCGAAATTCGACAATCCGAAGATGCATCGTTCGCCGGCCGTGCAGCTCTTCGGCGCCGGCCGCGAGAAGCGCATCTATGCGGTGCCGCCTTTCACCGACGTCGTCAGCCTCGATTTCGAGGACCATCCCTTCGAGGTGCAGACCTTCGACCAGCCCTGCGCGCTCTGCGGCGCCGAGAACGTCTATCTCGACGAGGTCATCCTCGATGACCATGGCGGCCACATGTTCGTCTGCTCGGACACCGATCACTGCGAGAAGCGGCGCAGCGATCCTACCTCCCCCTTGTGGGGAGGTCGCGCCGAAGGCGCGGGTGGGGATCATGACCAATTTTCTTCTTCCTCAACCCCCACCCCGGCGCTGCGCGCCGACCCTCCCCACAAGGGGGAGGGTAAGGAGGCCCAATGACCGACGAACCGCTGCTGCGCGTCTCGGCGCTGTCCAAATTCTACGGCTCGCGCGTGGGCTGCGAGGCGATCTCTTTCGACCTCTGGCCGGGCGAGGTGCTGGCCGTGGTCGGCGAGTCCGGCTCGGGCAAGACGACACTGCTCAACTGCCTGTCGACGCGGCTGCTGCCCTCCTCCGGCACGGCGAGCTACCGCATGCGTGACGGCCAGTGGCGCGAGCTCTACCGCATGAGCGAGGCTGAACGCCGCTTCCTGATGCGCACCGACTGGGGCTTTGTCCATCAGAACCCGGCCGACGGCCTGCGCATGACGGTGTCGGCCGGCGCCAATGTCGGCGAGCGGCTGATGGCGGTCGGCGACCGCCACTACGGCAGGATACGCGCCACTGCCGTCGACTGGCTGTCGCGTGTCGAGATCGACGAGGACCGCATCGACGACGAACCGCGCGCCTTTTCCGGCGGCATGCGCCAGCGCCTGCAGATCGCCCGCAACCTGGTGACGGGACCGCGGCTGGTGTTCATGGACGAGCCGACCGGCGGGCTCGACGTTTCGGTGCAGGCGCGCCTGCTCGACTTGTTGCGAGGGCTTGTCACCGATCTCGGCCTCGCGGCCATCGTCGTCACGCACGACCTCGCCGTGGCCCGGCTTCTGTCGCAGCGCATGATGGTGATGAAGGACGGCCGCGTCGTCGAAAGCGGCCTCACCGACCGCGTGCTCGACGACCCGCGCGCGCCGTATACGCAGTTGCTCGTGTCTTCGATTTTACAGGTGTGATGATGGCGCCAAGTCACCCCCCTCTGGCCTGCCGGCCATCTCCCCCTCAAGGGGGGAGATCGGCAGCTTTCATGTCCCGCTCGTTCTGCAACGTGGGTGAATGGCGAAACCGAATGCGACAGCTGATCTCCCCCCTTGAGGGGGAGATGCCTGGGAAGGCAGAGGGGGGTGCTGTCCCGCCAACGAATGACCGGAGATCGCTCTGATGCCCACCCCTCTCGTCGTTTCCGATGTCGCCAAAAGCTTCACCATGCATCTGCGCGACGGCGTCACGCTGCCGGTGGTGGCGGGCGTCTCCTTCTCGATCCGCGCCGGCGAATGCGCCGTGCTCGGCGGCCCGTCGGGCGCCGGAAAAAGCTCGATCCTGAAGATGCTCTACGGCAATTACGCCGTCGACGCTGGCCAGATCATCGTCCAGCACGGTGGCGGGCTGATCGACCTCGCCTCCGCCGGCCCGCGCACCGTGCTCTCCGTGCGCCGCCACACCATCGGTTATGTCAGCCAGTTCCTGCGCACCGTGCCGCGTGTTTCGGCGCTCGACGTCGTCGCCGAGCCGCTGGTCGAGCGCGGCGAGGACAGAGAGGCGGCGCGGGAGAAAGCACGCACCTTGCTTGCGCAACTCAACTTGCCGGAAAAGCTCTGGGCGCTGCCGCCGGCGACATTCTCCGGCGGCGAGCAGCAGCGCGTCAACATCGCGCGCGGCTTCATCACCGAGCATCCGATCCTGCTGCTCGACGAGCCGACCGCTTCACTCGACGCCAGGAACCGCGATGTCGTGGTCGAGCTCATTGCCGCCAAGAAGGCGGCTGGCGTTGCTCTGCTCGGCATCTTCCATGACCAGGACGTGCGCGACGCGGTGGCCGACCGCGTCATCGATGTCACCGCCTTCGCCGCCGGAAAGATCGCCGCATGACGAAGAAGCTTTCGGAGGCGCCGCTGGTTCACGAGACGGCTGAGGTCGAGAACTCGAAGCTCGGCCGCTGGACCGAGATCGCCGAGCGCAGCCGCGTCTCGGAAAGCGAGCTCGGCGACTATTCCTACATGATGCAGGATTGCGCCGTCTGGTGCGCGACCATTCGAAAGTTCTCCAACATCGCGGCCGCAGTGCGCATCAACGCCACCAACCACCCGATCTCGCGGCCGACGCTGCACCACTTCACCTATCGCGCCTCGGACTACTGGGACGATGCCGAGCATGAGAGCGAGTTCTTTGCCCAGCGCCGCGCCAAACGGGTCACCATCGGCCACGACACCTGGCTCGGTCACGGCTCGACCATCCTGCCGGGCGTAACCGTCGGCGACGGCGCCGCGGTCGGCGCGGGCGCGGTGGTGTCGAAGGATGTCGCGCCTTACACCATCGTGGCCGGCGTGCCGGCAAAACCGATCCGCGAGCGCTTCGACCGCCGCACCGCCGAACGCTACCAGGCGCTCGCCTGGTGGGATTGGGACCATGCCCGGCTGCGCTCGGCACTCGACGATTTCCGCGAGCTCTCGGCCGAGGCTTTCCTGGAGAAGTATGGCGGCTAGTGCCGGCCTCTCGCGTTTTCGTCGGTGTTCAGGAAAATGCACCAATGCTAATATACGGAATGTTTGAGGGTTTTATGCAGCCCTTGTGAAGGGACATTCCCGCACCTCCGGCCTCTGGCGTGAAGCCCGGATTCGTGACAGCCTTTGTCGTTCTGATCTTTTTCGGCATCCTCGCCACGATCTGGCTTTGATCCATCCTACGTGGGTTCTTGACCTTGCCGACCATTCGTCCCGCCACACCGGCCGATGCAGATGCGATCTGGTCCATACTTGAACCTGTCCTGCGGGCGGGCGAAACCTATGCGCTGCCCCGCGACTGGAACCGCGACCAGGGGCTGGGCTACTGGTTTTCCGAAGGCAACGAAGTATTCGTGTCCGAGGATGCAGGCGAAATAGCCGGATGCTACTTCCTCCATGCCAACCAGCGCGGCGGCGGCGCGCATGTCGCCAATTGCGGCTACGTCACGTCGGCCGCATCGACGGGACGCGGCATTGCCACCGCGATGTGCGAGCATTCCCTGCAACGGGCCGCCGAACTTGGCTTTCGAGCCATGCAGTTCAACTTCGTCATCAGCACCAACGAGCGGGCGGTGAAGCTTTGGCAGCGCCTGGGCTTCGCCATTGTCGGCACGATTCCGCAGGCGTTCGACCATCCGCAGCTAGGCTATGTCGACGCTTTCGTGATGCACCGCATGCTGTAGAGGTGCGAAGGTTTCACACCTTTGACATGTGACTCGGACAGGAGGCGATGTCCCCCAAGGAGATCGTCATGCTCGACAAAGCAAAACCCTCGCTCGCCTCCTTCTTCGAAGGCACCAACCCGACGCCGCCGGTGCATCTCGGCATGCGCTACGACACGTCGGGCAACTTCCTCCTCGAGCCTGGCAACACGGTCGTCAGCCACCTGGTCACGGGCTCGCCATCGGAAGCCGCGGTCATCGAGGTGCGCGAGCGCATCCGCGCCATGCCCGACGCCGACCGCCTCGCCTTCACGCCGATCTCCAGCCTGCACATGACCTTGTTCCAAGGCATCATCGAATACCGGCGTCGCCTTCCCTACTGGCCGGCCGACGTGCCGCTCGACACAAGCATCGACGACATGACCCGCCTCTATCTCGAGCGGCTGCAGCACTTCGAGGGCAAAGGCGCATTCAGGATCAAGGCCATCGGCGTCACCCCGAACGGCCTTACGGTCGCCGGTGCGTCCGCGGAGGACGATCGTATCCTGCGCCTGTGGCGCGACGCGCTCTCGATCCCGTTCGGCTACCGCCATCCGGACCACGACACTTATGTCTTCCACATCACTTTCGCCTATCAGATCCGCCGGCTTGCCGACGAGCGAGTGTCCGCCTGGCAGGATCTGTTCGACGAGTGCTTGGCGTTCCTCGATCGCGAGGCTCCGGTGATCGAATTGCGCCTGCCTGCCTTCTGCAGCTTCAAGGACATGAAACATTTCGAGGAACTGCTTGTCCTGGAATGACCCGCCAAGCCTGTGGGTCGTAACAAAACTGACATCAATCCGACACCCCAGCTTCATGGGGCTGCGCTAGCGAAGGTTAACGGACCTTCGAAACCGCGACGTACCGGAGTCTTGCCATGTCAGCATCATCGGCCACGCTGGAAATCCGCGGCGTAACCCGACGATTTGGCAAGAACACCGCTGTCAGCGACATCAACGTCTCGATCCCGCAGGGCCAGATGGTCGGCATCATCGGCCGCTCCGGCGCCGGCAAGTCGACGCTTCTGCGCATGATCAACCGTCTCATCGACCCTAGCCAGGGGTCGATTTTTTTTGACGGCGCCGAGGTTTCCAGCCTGCAGGGCTCGCCGCTGCGTCGCTGGCAGCGCGACTGCGCCATGATTTTCCAGCAGTTCAACCTCGTGCCGCGCCTCGACGTGCTGACCAACGTGCTGCTCGGCCGCCTCAACCATCGCTCGACGCTTTCAAACCTGCTCGGCATGTTCTCGCGCACCGAATGCGCAGAGGCGGTGGCCGCGCTCGAGCGCCTCGATATCGCCCGCACCGCGCTGCAGCCGGCCGGCACGCTGTCCGGCGGCCAGCAGCAGCGCGTGGCGATCGCGCGCGCCATGATGCAGCAGCCGAAGGTGCTTCTGGCCGACGAGCCGATCGCCTCGCTCGACCCGCTCAACGCCAAGGTGGTGATGGACTCGCTGCGCGACATCAATTTGCGCGAAGGCATCACCGTCGTCACCAACCTGCACACGCTGGACACCGCCCGCGCCTACTGCAACCGCATCATCGGCATGGCCGCCGGCAAAGTCGTATTCGACGGCGCACCGGAGGATCTCGACCGCGATGCCGTGCGCACCGTCTATGGCGCCGACGCCAACGGGGTCGAGATCTCCGAGGCCATCACGTCGACCGCCGTCAACATCAAGCCGAAGATCACCGCATCCGCCGGAACGCTCGAACCGGCCTTCCCTGGCTATTGAGTCCATCGCCCGGATCGTAGCCGCTCCGGGCAAATCGTGGATTTCGGCAAGAGCAACCCGGATCGCCCGCCCGCGTCAAAGGCTGAACTCAAAAATTCGAACGCTGCCGGCGCGAAGCCGGCAAAACAGGAGAGAGATCAATGTTCAGGAAAATGGTTTTTGGCGCCGTATCGTTGCTGGCCATGGCGGCAAGCGCCGCCCACGCCGCCGACATCAAGGAGTTTCGCGTCGGCATCCTCGGCGGCGAGAACGAGACCGACCGCCTGCGCAACTACCAGTGCCTCGCCGATCACCTGAAGGCCGAATTCGGCTTCGAGAAGGTGTCGCTGTTCCCGGCCGCCGACTATGACGGCGTCATCCAGGGCCTGCTCGGCGGCACGCTCGACTTCGCCGAGCTCGGCGCGTCCGGCTACGCCAGCGTCTATCTCAAGGACCCGAACGCCGTCACCCCGATCCTCACCACCAAGCAGACCGACGGCTCGACCGGTTACTATTCGATCGGCCTGGCGCTGAAGACTTCCGGCATCACCGATATCAAGTCGGCCAAGGGCAAGAAGCTCGGCTATGCCGACCCGGATTCGACCTCGGGCTACCTGATCCCGCTGACCCAGATTCCGAAGGACACCGGCGCTTCCAACGAGAGCTACTTCGCCTCGACCCAGTTCAACGGCGGCCATGAGAACAACGTGCTTGCCGTCCGCGACGGCAAGGTCGACGTGGCGGTGGACGATTCCTCCGGCATCGGCGACTTCAAGAACGGCTACACCTCCGGCACCTTCCACAAGGAAGTCGCCAAGGGCGCCGTCGACCCGAACGACTTCGTCGAAGTGTGGCGCTCGGGCCTGATCCCGAACGGCCCGCTGGTCGTCCGCACCGCGCTCGGCGCCGACATGACCGCCAAGCTCACCGACTTCTTCACCCAACTGCCGACCAAGGACAAGCCCTGCTTCGAAGGTGTCGAGGGCGGCGATTTCACCGGCTACGTTCCCGTGAAGCCGGACTTCTACAAAGTCATCGTCGAGGCCCGCAAAGCCGCGATCGGCGGCTGACGGCATCAGGAAAAAAGGGGCGGCGTAAAACAACGCCGCCCTTTTTGCATCCACCGATCATGACAACAGCGACAATTCATTCCGAAGCGACGCGGCAGCAGGCCGACGCCTGGCGGCGCCAGACGTCGCTGCGCCGCTTCTACACCGCGCTCGGCGTCGGCCTGCTGCTGGTCGCCATGGTCGCGACCATGTGGTTCGCCGACGAAGCCAATGCCGGCCATTTCTTCGAGCGGCTGCCGCACATCCTCGACTTCCTGAGCTGGCTTATCCCGAAGGACTGGAACGACGTCTGGCGGGCCCTGTTCGACATCGCCTCGCCGCACGACAAGGGCACGCAGGAATTCAACTTCCCGCTCGGCCGCGTCTATATCTGGGGAGGCTTCTACATCCCCGAATATTTCGAGCTGATGCTGACCACCGTGAACGTCGCGCTGGTCTCGACCTTCATCGGCTTCGTCTTCGCCGTGCCTTTCTCCTTCATCGCCGCGCGCAACCTGACGCCGAGCCCGATCCTGCGGCTCGTCGTCAAGCGTTTCATGGAATTGCTGCGCGCCTTCCCGGAGATCGTCATCGCCGGCTTGTTCGCGGCCATCGTCTCGATCGGTCCGGTCGCGGCCATCATCGCCATCGGCCTGCATTCGATCGGCGCGCTGGGCAAGCTGTTCTACGAGATCAACGAGAACATCGACATGCGGCCCGAGGAAGGCCTGCGCGCGGTCGGCGCCAACTGGATCGAGCGGGTGCGCTTCGCCGACCTGCCGCAGGTATTGCCCAATTTCATGTCCTACACGCTGCTCAGGATCGAGATCAACGTGCGCATCTCGACCATCATGGGCGCCGTCGGCGGCGGCGGCATCGGCGAGGAGCTGAAGCTTGCCATCTCGCGCGGATTCGGCGCCAAGACGCTGGCGCTGGTGCTGCTTCTCTTCGTCACCATCTTCCTCGTCGACCAGTTCTCCGCCTGGCTGCGCCGCAAGCTGGTTGGTGAACAAGCCTTCTTGATGAGTGCCTGAAATGGCCATGACAGTCGATGATATCAAAGCCATCGAGGATCGCCACCCGCAGGTGTTCCAACGGCCGGCCTACAAGCGCTTCTGGCCGCTGTTTCTGATCGTCGGCACCCTGCTTTATCTCGCCTACGCCTTGTGGTTCTTCAGCCTGCCGCAGGTGCTGAGGGAATCGCACTGGGAGCGCCTGCCGCTCTTCCTGTCGCAATGGATCAGCTACGACCTGCAGCCGGAATTCCGCCTCGACCAGCCTGAGATCACGCCGAAATATCCGCGCTTCTCCGCTCTCGGCGAACATCCCGATCCGGATTGGGTGATCAAGAATCCCGACGGCACCTACACCGTGCAGATCGACGGCGCGGCCAAATCCGTCACCTTCGACAAGACCAAGGCGACGATCGTCGCCAACGGCCAGACCGTGCCGATATCGCTGACCGGCGGCAAGCCGGAGGTTACAGATCCGGTGCCGGACTGGGTCACCGTGCATGACGACGAGGTCGTCGCCAGGATGGGCTTTGTCGGCGAGGTGCGCGTCACCGTCGACCGCGTCAAGGTGCGCAAGCGCTTCATCGGCTGGGCGAATTTCGTCTTCGACACACGCTCGCCCTTCTTCGGCAAGCAGGCCGGCGAGGTGTTCTCGCTGATCCTCTCCGGTCCTGAGCTCCAGCCGGGCACATCGAACCTCGCTTTAGCCGCCGACAACATCTGGAACAACGCCCAGTGGCAGCATGGCGATGTCTGGACGAAGCTGCTGCAGACCATCGTCATGGCGTTCCTCGGCACGCTGCTCGGTGGCATCGTCGCCTTCCCGCTCGCCTTCTTCGCCGCCCGCAACATCACGCCGAGCGGCCTGCTCAGCCAGGTCTTGAAGCGCTTCTTCGACTTCATGCGCTCGGTCGACATGCTGATCTGGGCGCTGTTCTTCACCCGCGCCTTCGGCCCCGGCCCGCTGGCGGGAAGCGCCGCGATCTTCTTCACCGAGATCGGCACGCTCGGCAAAACCTATTCCGAGGCGCTGGAGAACATCGACGATAAGCCGCGCGAAGGCGTGCTCTCGACCGGCGCCAACGGCATCCTGGTGCAGCGCTACGGCGTGCTGCCGGAAGTGGTGCCGATCTTCATCAGCCAGACGCTCTACCAGTGGGAATCGAACACCCGCGGCGCCACCATCATCGGCGCCGTCGGCGCCGGCGGCATCGGCCTGAAGCTGTGGGAAGCCATGCGCACCAACTCGAATTGGGCGAACGTCTTCTACATGGTTCTGCTGACGCTGCTCGTCGTCTTCATCTTCGACAACATCTCGAACTTCCTGCGCCGCAGGCTCAGTCGCACGCTGCACGATTACAACAGGCTGCAGGCTGCGCAGGGGTAGTCTCGCGCCTTCGTCATCCTCGGGCGAAGCAAGGAGCGAAGCGACGCGGCGCAGACCCGAGGATCCTGTGTGTTGGTTCCGGTGTATGGTTGAAGTGGGAAGGAGGCCGAGTGGATCCTGGTCGTCCTTTCGGACAGGCCGCGGCATGGCCCGGTCCCTTCCCACCGGTGAACCATCAACCTGAACAGTTGCACGGGGCTGTTCCAAGCAGACCCCGCACCACAGGAAGAGGCGTGGACATGATAGTGCAGAACTATGTCGGCTGCGACATCTCCAAGCAGTGGCTAGACTTTTTTGATGAGGCAAGCGGCCGTTTTCGGCGCATCGACAACCAGGCTGAGGCGATCGCTGCCTATGTGGCAGGCCTTCGTCCCGGCCAAGACTTCGTCGTCATGGAGGCGACAGGCGTGCATGACCGGCTGCTGCGCCACGCGCTGGCCAAGGCCGGCGTGCCGTTCTCGCGGCACAACCCGGCCCATACCCACCACTATGCCAAGTCGACGAGACGGCGCGCCAAGACCGATCGTCTCGACGCCAGGATGCTGAGCGACTATGGCCGTCGCTATCAGCCGGCGGCCGAGCCGGCGCCGTGTGAACAAAACGAGCAGCTTCAATCGCTTGCCCGCTACCGCGACCATCTGGTCGAGATGCGGGCAACGCTGAAGAAGCACCTCGCTGAGGCCTTCGACGAGATTGTCATTGCCGACCTTGAAGAAACGATTGCCGCCTTCGACACACGCATCCATGCGCTCGAGAGCCGGATCGCCAACGTTATTCGTCAAACCGAGGACACCGCCCGCGATTACACGCTGATGATCTCCGTGCCGGGTGTCTCCAAGGTCGGCGCGCTCTCGCTCCTGGCGCACCTGCCCGAGCTCGGCCAGCGTTCACCCAAGGCGATCGCCGCACTCGCCGGCCTTGCCCCGTTCGACAACAAGAGTGGCAAGCTCAACCGCAGGAGCCAGATCCAGGGCGGGCGATCACGCGTGCGCCGCGCCCTCTATATGGCAGCCCTCACGGCCATCCGAACCTGCGACCGGTTCAAGTCCTTCTACAGCGCACTTGCCGCCCGATCAGGCTCCAAGAAACTCGCCATCATCGCCGTCGCAAGGAAGCTCTTGGTCGTCCTCAACGCTATCATGCGCGACAAAACCGCATTCGCATGAACACAGTTGCCATTCCGTGACATAGGCCATGCAATGCAGCGGTTCAAAAAGTGGCGCTTACTCGGGATTCCGCTCTGCACCGTTGCGGAGCGTCGACATCACGGAATGGATCCTCGGGTCTCCGCGTCCGCTTCGCTCCCGCTCCGCCCGTGGATGACGAAGGGAAGGCTTACGCCGCCTTCCTCCACCCATCCTTGATATGCTTATACCCCTCGCGATAGACCGCCTCGGGGCTCTCGGCGAAATCCCGCCACACCTTGGTCGCCGCCGCCAGATCCTTCAGCGAGCGGCCGAAGGACTCGATGGTCAGCCAGTCGTCATAGCCGCCCTTGCGGATGGCGGCGAAGGTTTCCTTCCACGGGATGTTGCCCCGCCCCGGCACGCCGCGGTCGTTCTCCGAGATATGGATATGGACGATGTTTTTGCGGTTGCGCGTATAGGCGCCGATCGGGTCGGCCTCCTCGATATTGGCGTGGAAGGTGTCGTACATCGCCTTGATGTGCGGGCGGTCGATCGCGTCGATATGCTCCGACAGATCGTCCATCGTGTTGAGCAGATAGCATTCGAAGCGGTTGAGGGCCTCAAGCCCGATGGTGACGCCTTTCTTGCCGGCATGGTCGCCGATGGCGCGCTGCGAAGCGATCGAACGCTTCTTCTCGGCCGCCGTCGGCCCGCTGCCGGAAAAAGCGCCGAGCGTCGAATGCAGCGGCCCGCTCAATCGGTCCGCGCCGAGCGCAGCGCTGCAGTCGATCGCCCACTTCATATAGTCGATACCGGCCTTGCGCGTCGCGGCATCCGGCGAGATCAGGTTCATCGCCGGATCGCCCATGGCCGAGACCGCCGTGCGCTCCAGGCCGATGCGATCGAGCATCTCGCCGAGCCTTTTATAGTCGTCGGCCCCGCCCGCGAAGACCGGTATCTCGACGCCGTCGAAGCCGGTCGCCTTGATGTCCTTCAGCAGCGCGTCGTGCTTCTTCGAAACGCTGGTCGTCCACAAGAACATGCACATGCCGATCTTCATCGACACCCCTCCCCCTTTGACAGCCAGCTAACTTGTCCCACCGGTTCCCGCCGCACTCCCCCTCATCCGGCCGCTGCGCGGCCACCTTCTCCCCGAGGGGAGAAGAGGTTGGCGCCGGCGCTGACAAGCTCCTCTCCCCTGGGGGAGAGGTCGGATTGTCCCGAATTGCCCTTGCAATTCGGCTGGCAATCCGGGTGAGGGGGACTCCGCCGATCGCCGCGACTACAATTTGGTCCACGCCCCATTCTTCTTCGACGACTTCACGCAGGCCTCGATGAAGGCCATGCCTTCGACGCCGTCCGCGATCGTCGGGAAGATCACATCCTTAGCCAGCTTGCCGCCTTTCTTGCGCGCCGCGCGAATGGCGCGGGCGGCTTCCTGGTAGATATTGGCGAAACCTTCGAGATAGCCCTCCGGATGGCCCGAAGGCACGCGCGTCACGCGCGCCGCCACCGGCATCGCGCCGGCGCCGGCGCGGGTCAGCAACTGCTTCGGCTGGCCGAACGGCGTGTACCAGAGATAGTTCGGATCGGCCTGCACCCATTCCAGCCCGCCCTTCGAACCGTAGATGCGCAGCTTCAGCCCATTCTCGTGGCCAGGCGCCACCTGGCTGGCCCAGATCATGCCCTTGGCCGGATGCTTGTTGCCGACCGGCTTGAAGCGCAGCAGCACATTGACGTTGTCGTCGAGTTGGCGGCCCGGCACGAAGGCGTCGAGATCGGCCGAGAGCGCATCGAGCTCCAGCCCCGAGACGAAGCGAGCGAGGTTGTAGGCATGCGTGCCGATGTCGCCGAGCGCGCCGCCGGCGCCGGCCTGCTTCGGGTCGGAGCGCCAGGAGGCCTGCTTCTGGCCGGTGGCGGCGAGGTCTTCCGTCAGCCAGTCCTGCGGATATTCCGACTGCACGATGCGGATGTCGCCGAGCTGGCCCTTGGCTACCATCTCGCGCGCCTGGCGCACCATTGGATAGGCGGTGTAGTTGTGGGTGAGCACGAACACCTTGCCGGTCTTTTCGACCAGCGCCGCGAGCTTCTTCGCCTCGGCAAGCGACGTCGCCAGCGGCTTGTCACAGATGACGTGGATGCCGGCCTCGAGGAAGGCTTTCGCCGCAGGCACATGCACGTTGTTGGGCGTCACGATCGCCACTGCCTCGATGCCGTCCGGGCGCTTGGCTTCGGCCTTGGCCATCTCGGCATAGGAGCCGTAGCTGCGCGCCGGATCGAGCCCGAGTTCTTCGGCCGAAGCCTTTGCCCGTTCCGGATTCGACGACAGCGCCCCGGCCACCAGCACGAAATCATTGTCCATGCGCGCCGCGATCCGGTGCACCGCGCCGATGAAGGCGCCCTGCCCGCCGCCCACCATGCCGTAGCGGATCGGGCCGCCTCCCGTTTCCGACTTCGATGCGCCGACCATTTTTGTCTCCCTCGTTGTCTCGGATATGCCTCCCCTCGGGGAGGATGGCCCGAAGGGGGGTCGGTTCATGCCGAGCTCCACGCCCGGCGACCCCACCCCGATCCGCTTTGCGGATCGACCCTCCCCTCAAAGGGAGGGAAAGTAGCGCTAGATTCCCATCATCGCCCGCAGCAGCTTCTTGTCGCTCGTGCCGCCGGCGAAATCGTCGAAGGCCCTCTCGGTCACCCGGATGATGTGGTGCTGGATGAAGGGTGCGCCTTCGGCGGCGCCGTCCTCGGGATGCTTGAGACAGCATTCCCATTCCAGCACCGCCCAGGAATCGTAGTTGTACTGGGTGAGCTTGGAGAAGATGCCGCTGAAATCCACCTGCCCGTCGCCCAGCGAACGGAAGCGTCCGGCGCGATTCACCCAGCCCTGATAGCCGGAATAGACGCCTTGCCGTCCCGTCGGGTTGAACTCGGCGTCCTTCACGTGGAAGGCCTTGATCCGCTCATGATAGATGTCGATGAATTCGAGATAGTCGAGCTGCTGCAACAGGAAGTGCGACGGGTCGTAATTGATGTTGCAGCGCTTGTGGCCGCCGACCGCGTCGAGGAACATCTCGAAGGTCGCGCCGTCGAAAACGTCCTCGCCTGGATGGATCTCGTAGCCGACGTCGACGCCGTTCTCGTCATAGACGTCGAGGATCGGCTTCCAGCGCTTGCCGAGCTCGGCGAAGGCCTCCTCGATCAGCCCCGGCGGCCGCTGCGGCCAAGGATAGAGGTAGGGGAAGGCGAGCGCGCCGCTGAAGGATACCGAGGCCTTGAGGCCGAGATTCTTCGACGCCTTGGCGCCGAACTCCATCTGCTCGACCGCCCATTTCTGCCGGGCCTTCGGATTGTTGTGCACCTCGGCCGGCGCGAAACCGTCGAACTGCGCGTCATAGGCCGGATGCACCGCGACGAGCTGACCCTGAAGGTGCGTCGACAGCTCGGTGATCTCGATGCCGGCGTCGGCGCATATGCCTTTTACCTCGTCGCAATAGGCCTTCGACGATGCCGCCTTCTTGAGGTCGAACAGGCGCCCGTCCCAGGTCGGGATCTGCACGCCCTTGTAGCCCAGGCCGGCTGCCCATTTGGTGATCGAGGCCAACGAATTGAACGGCGCCGCGTCGCCCGCGAACTGCGCCAGAAACAGGCCGGGACCCTTCATTGTCGTCGGCATCGGCATCCTCCCTCTCTCGGTTTTCGCGACCAAGCATAGCGCCGATTGGAATGAGGGCCAGCCTGTTTGGTCGTTCGGTGTCGGCGCCAAAACATGGCGTCATTCTGGTATTACCAAATCCAGCCACCCGGTCAAGCCACAGCAAACGGCGGAGAGGCAGCGACCACAACCGTGGGAGGAAGATTTAATCCATTGAAATCAACATATTGTATGGAGAACAGGACGTCATGTGCGGTCTCCTTGCCGTTCATGTGAATTTGCTGTAGAGGTCTTCTCAGGCCCAATTGGTCGAACCAGTTTTCAAGAAAAATCGCTGGAACGCCTTGGGGAGGAATCGTGCGGCGCGCTCTTTCGGAGGCGTCGGGGCAAAAGTGACAGGCGAATTCTGGGAAGGATAGACCATGCATCTTTCGACGCACAACTGGATGCGGGCGGAGCCGCTGGAGGTGACGCTCAAGCGCATCAAGAAGTTCGGCTATGAGTCGATCGAGATTTCCGGCGAGCCCGAGCAGTACCGGATCAAGGAAACGCGCGCGCTGCTGAAGGAGCACGGTATCCGCTGCTGGGGCGCGGTGACGCTGATGCTGGGCGAACGCAACCTTGCCGCCAAGAACCAGGGCCAGCGCGAGCGCTCGGTGCAATACGTCAAGGACGTGCTGACCATGGTGAGCGAACTCGACGGCGAGATCATCACGCTGGTCCCGGCGACCGTCGGCAAGGTGGTGCCGGACGGCACCGAGGCGGAAGAATGGGGCTGGGTGGTGGACGCCACGCGCGAATGTTTCGCCCATGCCAAGAAGGTCGGCGTCAAGATCGCCGTGGAGCCGCTCAACCGCTTCGAGACCTATCTCTTCAACCGCGGCGCCCAGGCGCTGGCGCTCGCCGACGCGGTGAGCCCGGAATGCGGCGTCTGCCTCGACGCCTATCACATCCACATGGAGGAATTTAACGTCTATGACGCCATCCGGCAGGTCGGAAAACGCCTCTACGACTTCCATGTCGCCGACAACAACCGCTTCGCCGCTGGCCTCGGCCAGATCGATTGGCCGAAGATCGTCGGCACGTTGAAGGAGATCGGCTATGACGGCGCGCTGACCAATGAGTTCGTCGCGCCCGTCGACCGCACGCCGGCCGCTCCCTATCCGGAGATGGTGGAGCGCAACCCGGTCGACATCTCGCCCGAACAGCTCAAATTTATCCAGGACCACGGCTCCAGCGTGCTCACCGAGAAATTCTACACCGACCAGATGCGCATCACCGCCGAAACGTTGCTGCCGCTGATCAAGTAGAGGATCCGATCGAAGCTTAGCCCTTCCGCCCTCGCCGGGCGGCGGGGCCGGGGATGAAGATGCGTATCAGAAACGTCCAAGCCTGGTGGGTTCGCATACCGATCGAAGCGGAGCGGCAGCACCGCAGCGACTTCGGTCAGGTGACGACGTTCGACGCCGCAATCCTGCGCATCGAGACCGAGGACGGCCTGGTCGGCTGGGGCGAAGGCAAGAACGCCGCCGGCAGCGCGGGCAGCTATGGCGCGCTGGTCCACATGCTGAACCACGAGATTGCGCCGCAGCTTATCGGCCGCGACCCGGCCGACATCGGCATCATCTGGGAGATGCTCTACAATGGAGTGCGCCATCAAACTGCGGCCCATGGCGGCCACGCCATGCCTCAGCTGGCGCGGCGCGGCATGAGCGTGGCGGCGATCAGCGCCGTCGACATCGCGCTCTGGGACATCCTCGGCAAATCGTTGGGGCAGCCGGTGTGGCGGCTGCTCGGCGGCCGCAAGGTCGAGCGCATGCAGGCCTATGCGTCGGGCGGTTGGGCCGGGGCCGACGCGATCGGCGAGCAGCTCAAATCCTACATCGCCAGAGGCGGCTTCAAGGCGCTGAAGATGCGCGTCGGCGCCATGGACGGCGCGCCGCATATTTCGGCCGCGCGCGTGCGTGCCGCGCGGCAAGCGATCGGCCCGGACGTCGAGTTGATGGTCGACGCGCACGGCACTTACACGGTCGCCGAGGCGAAGCGCTTCATCAGTCTCACCGCCGATCTCGATCTCGCCTGGTTCGAGGAGCCGGTGATCGCCGACGACAAGCCCGGCATGGCCGAGGTGCGCGCCTCGGGCTCGATACCCATCGCCACCGGCGAGAGCGAGGCGACGCGCTACGCCTTCCGCGACCTCGCGGTGCTGAAATCGGCCGACATCTTCCAGCCGGACCCCGCATTCTGCGGCGGCATCAGCGAGGCGATGAAGATCGGCACCATCGCCAGCGCCTTCAACCTGCGCTTTGCGCCGCATCTTTGGGCCGGCGCACCCTGCTTCTTTGCCGGGCTGCATGTCTGCGCGGCCTCGCCCGCGAGCTTCATCGTCGAATATTCGCTGGGCGCCAATCCGATGATACACGATCTGGTCGAGGAGACTGTCGAAGCAAAGGACGGTATGATAGCGATCCCTGAAAAGCCCGGATTGGGATTCACCATTTCGGAGCGATTCCTGGAGGCGCACGCGCAACGCATCTGACGATGAAAGAAAAGAACCTTCTTGCGGAACTCGCCGCCTATCTGTTCTCCAACTCGGACAAGGAGTCGGGCCGCACCCCGTCGGAGCGCGAGCTGGCGGAGCATTTCGGCGTCAGCCGCGGCCAGATCCGTGAGGCGCTGGCGATCCTGGAAGCCATGCGCATCGTCGAGCGCCGCGCCAAATCCGGCATCTATATCGACACCAAGCAGGCGAGCGTAGAAGCGTTAGCGCTTTTCGCCCGCGCCGGTCTGCCGCTCGATCCGGTGCAGATCTACGAGACCGTCGAGCTGCGCAAGATCCATGAGATCAAGGCGGCCGAGCTTGCCTGCTCGCGCGCAACGGAAGAGAATTTCGAGCGGCTGCGCGAGATCCTGAAGGCCTCCGAGGAGCGCATTGCCGCCGGCGAAGGCCTCGCCAAGGAAGACCGCGAGTTCCACCTCGAGATCGTGCGGGCGACCAAGAACGGCGTCTTCCACAATATCTGCAGCGTCTACTATCTGATGGGCGAGCAGCGCCTGCCGATCTATTTCAACGACCCCGAGCGCAGCGTGCGCTCGCATGCCGAGCATATCCAGATCTACGAGGCGCTGCTGCGCCGCGACGGCAACCTCGCCCAGGCGCTGATGAGCGCCCATCTGCAGGGCGCGGAGAGCTACTGGAAGGGGATCATCGAAGGTCGCTGGACGGAGCCGAAAAGCGCGACGCTCGAGAAGGCCTGAACGCTGATGCCCAAGATCCTGTCGACGCATCCGCTGCATCCACGCGCCACCAAAATGCTGGCCGGCGCCGGCAGGCTGGCTATTGCGTCCGCCCTCGATGCCAGGACGCTGGCCGCCGAGGCGAAGGACGCCGACATCGTCATCGTGCGCGCGCCGCTGCCGCCGGAACTCTTCGATGGCGCCAAAAACCTGCGCGCGGCGATCCGCCACGGCGCAGGTCTGGACATGATCCCGGTCGAGGCGGCGACCGCGACCGGCGTGCTGGTGGCTAACGTGCCGGCCGTCAATGCCCGCTCGGTCGCCGAGCATGTGATGTTCACGGCGCTTGCGCTGTTGCGGCGCTTCCGCGTGATGGATCGCGACCTGCGCGCCAAGGGCTGGCTCGCAGGGCGCGAGCACGCCAATTCGACCAGCGAACTCGCCGGCAAGACGATCGGGATCGTCGGTCTTGGGGCGGTCGGTCAGGCCGTCGGCCATATCGCGGCGCACGGTTTCGACCTCAATGTCGTGGCGACCACGCGCAGCTTGCGTCCGGCGCCGGAACGCGTCGGCTTCCTGTCGATCGACGCGCTGGTCGAGCAGAGCGACATCATCGTGCTCTGCTGTCCGCTGACCGAGGAAACGCGCGGCCTGATCAGCGGCGAGCGCATCGCCCGCATGAAGCCCAATGCGCTTTTGATCAATGTCTCGCGCGGACCGGTGGTCGACGACGAGGCGCTGATCGAAGCCCTGCGGAAGGGT
This sequence comes from Mesorhizobium sp. WSM4906, assembly GCF_029674625.1. NCBI lineage: Bacteria > Pseudomonadati > Pseudomonadota > Alphaproteobacteria > Hyphomicrobiales > Phyllobacteriaceae > Mesorhizobium > Mesorhizobium sp. WSM4906. Next base: position 2,122,842 of record NZ_CP121355.1, on the reverse strand, counting down.
CGCATCGGGGGTGCAGCGCTCGACGTCTTCGCGACCCAGCCGCTGCCGCCGAACCATCCCTATTTCGGCTTCGACAACGTCATCGTCACCCCTCATATGGCCGGCATCACCGAGGAATCGATGATGCGCATGGGCGTCGGCGCCGCCGGCGAGGCCTTGCTGGTGCTGGCCAACAAGCTGCCGGTCAACCTGCGCAACCCTGAAGTGATCGAGCACTACCGGCAGCGCTTTCCGAGCGACTGACGCCTGCCTCAATTTTCCCGGATTTGACGACGACCTTCCAGCTATGCCTAAAAGTGCCGCGCGAGCCCTGTTGATCGCTGGCTTCTGCCTGTCCGGGGCCGAAGCCCGTGCCGACGGACAGGGCAGCTACGTCCCCTGCGACAACGGCTTGCGCTGCGTGATGGCGCCCTGCCCTTCGAACAGCGCGCTCGACCTCGCCTCCGGCAAGATCATCAAGGGCGTCTCGGTCGACATTGACGGCCTGCCGCAACAGGACAAGGCGCTCGACCTGTCGGATAAGCTCTATGCCGGCAAGGTCGTCGTTGCCGGCACGATCGAGAGCCGGCCGCATAGTTTCAACGGCAAGCGGTACAGCCTGCCGACACTGGTCGCGACGGGCATCGAGAGGGCAGCGAAGGACAGCGAGCGCGGCCATTGCTCGGCACATTGAGGCTCGCCGCCCGGGCCATCAGCCTCAGCCCTTCAGCAAAGCCTCCACCGACGCGGCGATGCCGAGAAGGCGACGATCGTGCCCATGCCTCGCCACCAGCATCAGTCCGGCCGGCAGCTTTGTGCCGGGCATCGGCAGCGAGATGGCACACAGATCGAACTGGTTGGCGACCTGCGTGTTGCGTAAGAGCAGACCTTCCGTTCGGTCCCGAAGCGCTTCATCGCCGGCCATGGCGGCGATCGACGGCGCAACCATCGGCACGGTGGGCAGGGCAAGCACGTCGACCGCTTGCAGCCGGGCCTCCATGGCCGCAACCAGTTCTGTCCGGCGGCGGATTGTCCTGATGTAGGCGGAAGCGGGAACCGTCAGCGCGCGCGACAAAGGCCCGCTGACATGCGGATCGACCGGCACCGACGCGCCGGACGCCAGCCAGTCGGCATGCACTTCCGCGCCTTCCATCGACGCGATCGAAGCCCTTTTGGTCGCTGCGCGCATCTCGGCGATGAGATCGTCGATCGGCAGGTCGGCGACGTACCCGCCGACTTGTCCGATCTTGCCGATGCGCTGCTCGAAGGCTGCGGCGAGCTCGGCTTGTGTGTCGTCAAAGAGCCGGCCGCGCGGAATGCCGACACGCAGGCCGGCGAGCAGGATCGGCTGGAGAGCAGTCGGCTCCTCGCCCGCCATGATCGCGTCGGCAGCCATGCAATCCGCCACGCTGCGGGCGAGCGGACCGATCGAATCCAGCGTCGCCGACAAGGGAAAGGCGCCGGAGAGCGGCACGCGCCGTGCCGTCGGCTTGAAGCCGACGACGCCGTTGAGCGCGGCCGGAATGCGCACCGAGCCGCCGGTGTCCGAGCCGACGGAGATGTCACTGCTGCCCTCGCCCACCGCGACCGCCGCTCCGGACGACGAGCCGCCCGGGATCAGGCTGGCATCGGCGGCATTGCCCGGCGTGCCGTAATGCGGATTGTCGCCGATGGCGGTGAAGGCGAACTCGGTCATGCTGGTCTTGCCGAGGATCACGGCGCCTGCCTGGCGCAGCCGGCGCACGATCGCCGCGTCCCGCGCGGCTGGCTGGGCACCGGCGCGCATCAGCGAGCCCGCCCTCGTCGGCTCGCCGGCGACATCGAACAGATCCTTGATCGAAATGATTACGCCATCGAGCGGTCCGAGGCTTACGCCCGCCTTCCTGCGGGCATCGGCCGCATCGGCGGCGGCGGACGCCGCTTCGGCATAAAGCTTGGTGTAGACCTTCTCGTCGCCGGCGCGATTGGCAAGACGTGACAGGATGATTTCGAGACGGTCGCGGACGGATTGCATGTCGATGTCGGACTCCGCAAGGATGCAACGTCTTTAAAGCAATTCCAGGAAAAGCGTGTAGCGGTTTTCCGTCCGGAATTGCGTGAAAACAAAGAATGCAGCCCGCCAGGCCTGCGCAAGGGATAACTCGGCAAACGTGCCTTTGCACCTGCCAGTGATAGGAAGAGACCGATGCTGTACAAAGGCAGCTGCCATTGCGGCAAGGTGGCGTTCGAGGTCGAGGGCGAGCTCGGCGGCGTCGTGCACTGCAATTGTTCGATCTGCGCGCGCAAGGGCGCGCTGCTTTGGGCCGTGCCGCATGAAAGCCTACGGTTGGTCGCCTGGGGCGACGACCTCGGCAAATACACTTTTGGCAAGGGCTCGATCGCGCATCGCTTCTGCCGGACCTGCGGCATCCATCCCTTCGCCGAGGATGTCAGCCAAAGCAGTGAGCGCAGCGCCTACATCAACATCAATTGCCTCGAGGGGGTCGACCTCGCCGCAGTGCAGGTCTTCGAATTCGACGGACGCGCTGCCTAGGGAGCGCCAGAACCTTGGGTCCGAGCAGGAAAGGGCCATTGCCGCAAGCGCTTTGCCGCTCGCTATGGATGCAAGGGCTTGCATGCCAGCATGGTCGACCAGCAGGCCTTGATGGAGATCAAAGGGCAACCTTCCGACTGGCACTATCTTGCCTGCGAGTTTGGCCGAGAGGGCACGATGAACAGGCGAAAGATGCTCGTCGGCGCAGGCGCCTTGGTTGTCGCGGCGGGCGCCGGTGTAGCCGGTTGGCGATCGGCGGTCGGATCGATGGCCCAGTATGAGGCTTTCACCGCGCGATTGCACAGCGAACTGACGCCCGACCTTGAAGCCGTGGTCCGCTACGCCACCCTGGCGGCCAACAGCCATAATACGCAGCCCTGGCGGTTCCGGTTGGAAGGGCAAGCAATCGAGATACGGCCTGACTTTCGGAGGCGGACTCCTGTCGTCGACCCTGACGACCATCATCTCTATGTCAGCCTGGGATGCGCCATGGCCAACCTTGCACTCGCCGCGGCGGCGACAGGCCGTCCGGGCGAGGCCTCGCTCACGGCCGACGGCGATGGTGTCCGTTACGATTACGTCATGGGCGCGCCAAAGGTGGACCCGCTGGTCGACGCCATTTCAAAACGCCAATCGACGCGTGCCGAATACGACGGTCGCGCCGTCCCTGCGGCGGACCTCGTCGAAGTCGAGCGAACAGCTGCGATCCCAGGTGTAGGCCTCGCACTCGTTACCGACAGGACACGGATGATAAAGGTTCGGGATACCGTCCTTGCCGGCAACGAAGATCAGATGAACGACCCCGCGTTCATGCGTGAACTGGAGCAGTGGATCCGATTCAACCCGCGCAGTGCGATGGCTCGAGGTGATGGGCTCTTCTCTGCCGCGAGCGGCAATCCGGTGCTGCCCACTGGCTTGGGTCGGATCGCGTTCGACCGGCTATTCGACGTCGCGCAGGAAAATCAGAACTACGCCCGTCAAATTGACTCTTCCGCCGGGGTCGCGATCTTTTTTGGCGAGCGATCGGACCATGATCAATGGATCAGGGTCGGCCAGGCCTGCCAGCGCTTCGCTTTGGCCGCAACGGGTCTGGGGCTCAAGATCGCCTTTATCAATCAGCCCATCGAGGTCGCCCGCTTGCGCGCCGACCTGGCGGCGATCGTCGGCGAGACCCGCAGACCTGATCTTGTGATGCGGTTCGGGTACGGACCCACCTTGCCTTTTTCGCCAAGAAGGCCGGTGGCTTCGGTTATCGGTTGATCGCCTCGGATAACAGCGGCCAGGATTGCTGGCTTGTTCCGTTTGCCAAATCACCGACTTTCCGGCAGCCACAATGACAGCTTCGACCCGGAGCCGCTGAAGGTCCCCGGGTCGAAGCGAAAAGCTCATACCGAGTTAAACTATTCAGCCTGTTTTGGCCCGATCGCGAAAGTCACCAGGGCCGCGAGCAACGTCGCCGCGGCGCCATAGGCGAAGGCGCTGGCGACACCGGCATGGTCGACCAGCAGGCCGCCGAAGACCGCGCCCAGCGCGATCGCCACCTGGAACGTCGCGACCATCAGGCCGCCGGCGCTCTCGGCCTGGTCGGGCGCGGCGCGCACCAGCCAGGTCTGCAGCCCGACCGGCACCGCGCCGAAGGCAAAGCCCCAGGCGGCAACCGCGATGGCCGCGATCACCGGCGAGGCGCCGAGGATCAGCATGGCAAGCGCCGACAGCGCGATCAACAACGGCGCCAGCGCGACCGCAAGCTTCAGGTTGCGCTCGGCCAGGAAGGCGCCGGCGAAATTGCCGAAGAAGCCGCCGATGCCATAGGCGAGCAGCACCAGCGAAATGGTCTCGATCGGCATGACGGGAACCGTCTCCAGGAACGGCCGCACATAGGTGAAGCCGGCAAACTGTCCGGAGGCGACGAGCAGCACGACCAGGAGAGCGACGCGGATCGTCGGCCGCTTCAGCACCTCGATCAGCGTCCGGAAGCTCGCCACCGCCGTCGGCGGCAGGCTGGGAATGGTGGCAAGCTGAACCAGCAAGGTCAGCGCGCCGACGACCGCCGCGATCATGAAGGCCGTGCGCCAGCCCCAGATATCGCCGACATAGGCGCCGACGGGAGCCGCCGTCACGGTGGCCACCGAAACGCCGGTCAGGATGATCGACATGGCGCGCGGCATCAGCCGCATCGGCACCAGCCGCATCGCCATGGCGGCCGACATCGACCAGAAGCCGCCGAGCGCGATACCCAGAACCACACGGGCCAGAAGCAACATCGCGAGCGAGGAAGCGAAGGCGGCAACGAGGTTGGAAACGATCAGGAGGATGGTGAGCATCCACATGACCAGTCGGCGGTCGAGCCGCTTGGTGACGATGGCCATAGTGGGCGCGGCGATCGCGCCGACGACGGCCGTCGCCGTCACGGCCTGGCCGGCGGCACCTTCACTGACGCCAAGATCCTGCGCCAGCCGCGTCAGCAGGCTGGCGGGCAGGAATTCGGCCGTCACCAGGCCGAACACGCCGAGCGCCAGCGAGACCACCGCGCCCCACACAGGCTCGGTTCGCTCCTCCGGTTCGGTTCTGTCGAGAACAGCGTCGTCGATGACGCCTGTGGCGGGTTCGGTCATGGCAAACTCTCCGATCTGTCTGCGGCGCCACGCGGGGGATGACCAACTGTAGACCAACCCGTTACATGCTTGGCGGGCGGCTCCGTCGGTCCGATTGGTTGCGGCGCAACATTTGGCTGCGGTGCAACATAGGGAGTGACTGCCTGGAGTTTCCATGCTAGAAACGCCGAAATGAATTACAATTCGTCCAAAACCACATTGCCGGCATCCGGCGACCCGCTGACCGACATGTTGCGCGGCTTGCGGCTCGATGGTGTCGAATATGGCCGCTGCGTGCTGGGCGAGCCCTGGGCTGTTTCCTTCCCTGCGCAGAAGGCGGCGCGCTTCCATTTCATCGGCCAGCAGGGCTGCTGGCTGTTCTCGCCGGCCAAGGAATGGATCGAGCTATCGGTGGGCGACGCGCTGCTGATCCCGCGCGGCGACGAGCACGTGCTGGCGAGCGCGCCCGGCGTTCCGCCCGTGCCGATCGGCCGCTACACCATCGAGCCGGTCTGCGAGAACATCTACGATGTCTCCAACGGCTGCGACGGCTGCAAGACCTTGCTGTTTTGCGGCAGCATGCACTTCAATCTCGACGGCTCGCATCCGCTGCTCGACATGATGCCCGACCTGATGCGCGCGCATGAGCTGATGGCGAACGCGCCGGGCATCCAGCATCTGCTCGACGCGATGGCCGGCGAGGTGACGATGGACCGCGTCGGCTCCGGCGGGATTCTGGCTCGGCTCGCCGACGTGCTCGCCGCCACGATCATCCGCTCCTGGGTTGAGAATGGCTGCGGCGACGCCACCGGTTGGATCGCCGCCGTCCGCAACCCGGACGTCGGCAAGGTGCTCGCCGCAATTCACCTGCAGCCCGATCGCGACTGGACGGTCGAGGCGCTCGCGAAGATGATGGGGGCGTCGCGTTCGGCCTTCGCGCAGCGCTTCGCCACGGTGGTCGGCGACACGCCGGCTAAGTATGTGCTGCGCGTGCGCATGCACCAGGCGCGGCAGTGGCTCGCCCGCGACGGCATGAGGGTGTCGGTGGCGGCTGCGAAACTGGGCTACGATTCCGAAGCTTCCTTCAGTCGCGCCTTCAAGCGGGTGGTGGGCGTCGCGCCGAGCCATCTGCGCAACAACGGCGACGACCATCCCTGACATCGCGGCCACGCCGCCACCTGGCTGGAGGAATTGCCAAATCTTTTGGACGAAGGGCCATTCCTCGCCCGCTGAGACGGCATAAGCTTTTGGTGGAGGAAACCGCCATGGCCAATTACTTTGCACCGCTCGCGCTGGCCGCGCTGGCCGTCCTTCCGGGACGGGCGTTCGCGCTCGAGGACAGCTACCTGCCCGCCGACAAGATCCCTTACCTCGTCGAAGCGCCGGACCAGCCCCAGCGCCTTGGTCCGCTGTGGGGCGAGCGCGCCAAAGGCCCGGCCGGCACGCTGCTCAAGGTCCCCGGCAACTGGCGCGCGCCGGTCCACGCCCACACCGCCGACTATCGCGCCGTCGTCATCAAGGGGCTCTGGGCGCATTGGCAGATGCAGGGCGGCGAAGCGACCAAGGTCGAGCTGCCGCCGGGCTCCTATTGGACCCAGAAAGCCGACGAGATGCATGACGACGCCTGTCTGTCGGACACCGAATGCGTGATCCTTTTGATCAACGACACGCCTTACGAGACGTACCTGCCGAAATAGCCCAAGCGGTAGCGGTTGGACGAACGGCTGGCCGCTATCCGGCGTGGCGCAGGCTAACCCCGCTGCCCTTGTCGAACATCACCACCTTGTCCGGATTCCAGGCGAAGCGGACCGGCTGCTCGATCTCGACGGCGGTCCTCGCCGGCACCGTGGCTCTCAGCATCGTGTCGCCGACCCTCAGCGTCACGATCTTCTCGACGCCGTGGTTTTCGACGTCGTGGACCTGCGCCTCGACCGGCGCACCGCTCTCCAGATAGACGTCCTCCGGACGGATGCCGAAGACGAGCGGGCGACCGTCGGTCGCACCGCCCGTCCTGGCTCCCCCAGAAAGCGGCAATTCGAAATTCATCGGCGCCATCACCGCGCGGTTTTCGACCATCCTGCCGTCGATGAGGTTCATCGGCGGCGAGCCGACGAAGCTCGCGACATAGGTGTCGCGCGGATTGTTGTAGATCTCCTGCGGCGTGCCGGTCTGGACGATGCGGCCATGGTTGAGCACGCCCACTTTGTCGCCCATCGACATCGCCTCGATCTGGTCGTGGGTGACGAACAGGAAGGTGGCGCCGAGCTGCATCTGCAGGTTTTTCAGTTCCGTGCGCAGCGCCTCGCGCAGCTTCGCGTCGAGCGCCGACAGCGGCTCGTCCATCAGGAACACGCGCGGCTTGCGCACGATCGCCCGGCCGATCGAGACGCGCTGCATCTCGCCGCCGGAGAGCCTGTCGGTCTTGCGGTCGAGCAGGTGCTCGATCCTGAGCGTGCGGGCCGCGCGCGCGACGCGATCCTTGATCTCGTCGTCCGGCAGGCGGCGTATCTTCGGCTTCAGCGGGAATTCGAGGTTCTCGCGCACCGTATAGCGCGGATAGAGCGAATATTGCTGCAGCACCAGCGCGACGTCGCGCTCGGCCGCGCCCCAGCTAGCAACATCGACGCCGTCGATGAAGACCTGTCCCTCGGTCGGCTTGTCGAGCCCGGCGATCAGGCGCAGCGTCGTGGTCTTGCCGGCGCCGGTCTCGCCGAGAAGCACGAAGAACTCGCCGTCGGCGATCTCGAGATTGAGGCCGGTCAGCGCGGTATGGCCGCCGAACTTCTTGGTGATGTTCTTCAGTTCGATATGGGCCATTACAGCCTTACTCCGAGTGACTTGCCGCTTGCCGTGTCGAAGAAATGCGCCTGCTCCGGATCGATGCGGGCATGGACCTTTTCGCCGGGACCCGAGACGTAGCCGGCCTTGGTGCGGGCGCGCAGCATCTTGGAGCCGACCTTGAGGTCGACAATGTCGAAGGAGCCGAGCGGCTCTATGATCTGCGCCTCGACCGGCATGTAGCCGGGCGCGGCATCGTGCCGAACGAGCACGCCTTCCGGACGGATGCCGAGCGTCAAGCCGCCGTTGGAATGCCCGTTGAGCTTGGACAGCAGCTCGCGCGGGAATTCGAAACCCTTGGGCGTGCCGCCGACGGCAACGGAGGCGATGCCGGCCTGATCCGCGACGGTGGCCTCGGCAACGTTCATCACCGGACTGCCGACGAATTGCGCCACGAACAGGTTGGCCGGGTGCGAATAGACCTCGTCCGGCGTGCCGACCTGTTGGATGAAGCCTTCATGCATGATGACGATGCGGTCGGCCAGGCTCATCGCCTCGATCTGGTCGTGCGTGACGTAGATCGTGGTCGAACCCTGCTTGATGTGCAGCCGCTTGATCTCGGCCCGCATCTCCTCGCGCAGCTTGGCGTCGAGCGCGCCGATCGGCTCGTCCATCAGCATCGCCTTCGGGCGCCGCACCAGCGCCCGGCCGATCGCCACGCGCTGCATGTCGCCGCCCGAGAGCGCCGACGGCTTCTTGTCGAGCAAGTCCGTGATGCGCAGGACCCTGGCGATCTCGCGCACCGATTTGTCGACTTCGCCGCTGCTCAGTCGCGTTGCGCGCAGCGGAAAGGCAATGTTCTCGAACACCGTCATATGCGGATAGAGCGAGAAGGACTGGAACACCATGGCGATGTCGCGGTCGGCCGCCTTGAGGTGCTGCACGGCCTTGCCGTCGATCAGGATGTCGCCCTGATCGATCGTCTCCAGCCCCGCTATCGCGCGCAGCGTCGTGGTCTTGCCGCAGCCCGACTGGCCAAGCAGCACGATGAACTCGTTGTCGGCGATGGCGAGGTTCAGATTGTGGATGACCTGGACGGCGCCGAAGAATTTCTCGATGCCGCGAAGTTCGATCTGCGTCACTGCCGAGCCCCCTCATGCGTCGCGGCGCCGGTTTCCTCACTCTGCTCCGGCGCAATCTTGGACGTGATGTTGAAGCCGATCAGCCCGATCAGGATGATCGTCACGCCGTAGGAATGCAGGCCAAGGCTCCATGGCTGACAGAGCGCGATGATGCCGAGCACCATGAGGATCTGCGACGCCGGCAAAAGATACTTCTCGTTGATCGCGCGAAAGCTCATTTGCGGATCGCTCCGAAAGTCACGCCGCGAAGCAGGTGGTTGCGCAGCAGGAAGGTGAAGATCGCGACCGGCAGCAGGAACAGGAACGTGCCCGCCGCGATCGTGGTCCAGTCCGGCAGGCCGGAACCGATCTGGCTTGGGATGAAGGGCGGCGCCGTCTGTGCGCGCCGGTTGGTCATGATCAGCGCGAAGGCGTACTCGTTCCAGGCGGTGATGAAGCAGAACACGGCGGTGGCGGCGATGCCGGTCGCCGCTTCCGGCAGCACGATCTTGAAGAAGGCTTGCATGCGCGTGTAGCCGTCGACGAGCGCAGCCTCCTCATACTCCTTCGGGATCTCGTCCATGAAGCCCTTCATCAGCCAGACCGAGAAGGACAGGTTGAAGGCGACGTAGAGGATGATGAGTCCGATATGCGAGTCGTTGAGGCCGACCGCCCGGTACATCAGGAACATCGGGATGGCGACCACCACCGGCGGCAGCATGCGTGTCGACAGGATGAAGAAGAGAAGGTCCGCCTCGCCGGCGATCTTGAAGCGCGAGAAGCCGTAGGCGGTGAAGGTTCCCATGCCCACCGCGAGCACGGTGCTGATCACCGCCACGATCAGGCTGTTCATGAACCGGTCGGGATATTGCGAAAGCTGCACGTCCTTGCCGACTTTCAGCACCCGCTCGCCGCCGTCATAGATCTTTTTTTCCCACCAGGGCGCGGCCTCGTAGGCTTGCGGGTCGACCGTCTTCTGCATCTGCACGCGCTTCGTGAAGAGCCGCACGAACGGCGTCACTTCGGGTTCGAAGAGGACGGTGGGCGGCACGCTGACGGCGAGCTCCTTCGGCTTGAACGCCGTCGAGGCGATCCAGTAGATCGGCGCCAGGAAGATCAGCGTGGCGATCAGCACCGCGGCGATTGCCGCGCGGTTGAGCGCGACCTCGGAAGAAGTGCGGACGGCGGCCATCTCAGCGCTCCTTCACCTTGTTGAGATACTTCACGTAGAGGTTGGTGATCGCCAGCACCATGATCAGCACGATGTAGGCGAGCGCGCAGGACTTGCCGGTATCCCACTGCTGGAATGCCTGCTTGTAGAGCCGGATCGCGATCAGCTCGGCGGTCGGCTGGGTCGTCATCGTGTAGGCGATGTCGAAGGTCTTGAAGGCTTCCATGGTGCGGAAGATCAGTGCGATCAGCAGGATCGGCGAGACCAGCGGCAAGGTGATGCGGGTGAAGGTGTACCACCAGCTGGCGCGGTCGATCGCGGCGGCCTCGTAGAGGTGCTGCGGCACGGCCGACAGGCCGGCGAGCGAAAGCAGCATGACGAAGGGCGACCACATCCAGATGTCGGTGATCGCGACGGCGTAAAGCGCGCTGTCGGGATTGGAAAGCCACGCGAAGTCGCCAAGGCCGAAGACATAGTTGATCGGCCCCCAGGACGGACTGTAGAGCAGCTGCCAGAACAGGCCGACGACCGCCGCCGACATCATCATCGGCAACAGCAGGAGCGTGGTGATCAGGCCCTTCATCGGAAAGCTGCGGTTGAGCAGGAGCGCAAGGCCGAAGCCCACGATCATCTGGCCGGCCACCGACACGATCACGTATTTCGCGGTGATGACGAAGTTCGACCAGATGTGATCGTCGGTCAGCAGCTCGCGATAATTCTGCAGGCCGACGAACTGCCAGGGCTCGCTGCGGTTCGCGGCGAAGTTGGTGAAGGAATAGCCGAGCGAATAGATCAGCGGAAAAATGTTGAAGACGATCAGGAAAACCAGCGTCGGGATGATGAACATGTTGCGGATGGTCAGATCCGACCAGCCGCGCGCGGCGGCCCTGGATGCGGGATCAAGATTGGTGAGGGCTACCGAAGCCAACGGTCGTTCTCCCTGAAAACAGGAATGCCGGAGGGGAAGCCCTCCTCCGGCATTCTGACTGCGATGCTTACTTGTAGCGGTTGTATTTGGTGAACGTCGCCTTCCAGTCGGCGGCGGTCTTGTCGAGCGCTTCCTGGGCGGTGCCCTTGCCGCCGACCACGAACGGATAGATGTTCTGGTTCAGCTGATCGAGCACCTCGGCGTATTCAGGCGTTGCCCAGAAGTCCTTGACCATGAACATCGTGTCGTAGAACGCCTTGTTGTAGGGCGTGGCGTTCTGGAAGGCTTCCGACTTCAGCACGGCCTGGCTGCAGGTATAGCCGCCGAGCTCGGCCCACTTCTTCTGGGTCTCGTCCTTGATGAACCACTCGAGGAACTTCATCGCCTCGTCCTTGTTCTTCGAGTACGAGACGACGGAGATGCCCTGACCGCCGAGAGCGGCGAAGCGCTTGCCGTCCGGACCGGCCGGATTGGCGAAGAAGCCGGTGGCGTCGGCATAGGGGTTGGTGGCCTTGTTCACCAGCGGCGGGAAGAAGGCGAAGAAGTTCATGCTCATCGCGGCGAGGCCGCCGGTGATCGCCTGGTTGTCTTCCACGAAGAAGGTCTTGCCCCAGCCCGGAGGCGTGAACTTGTAGAGCTCCTTGTACATGTCGAGGCCGGCGGCGGCCTCCTTGGAATTGGTGACGCCGTCGACCTTGTAGGTTGCGTAGTCGCCGAGATCGCCGCCATAGCTGAAGATGGCGCTTTCCACGCCCATCGCCATCGCGTCATAGGAATTGTCGGTGTAGATGGCGATGCCGTAGCGCTTCTGGTCCGGACGGTGGAAGAACTCGGCGATGTCGCGCAGCTGCGCGTACGTCTTCGGGATATCGAGGTCGTAGCCGTATTTGGCCTTGAAGGCTTCCTTCTCCTTCGGGTCCTCGAACCAGTCCTTGCGGTAGGACCAGCCGATCGCGTCGCCTTCCAGCGGGATCGCCCAATATTTGCCGGACCCGCCGGGATATTCGGCATAATATTTGATGGTCGCGGGCGCCATCACATCGCCAAGCTTGTGCTGGTTGAAGAAGTCGGTGAGGTCGACATAGTGGCCCTGCGTCGAACCGGCGCCCAGCCATTGCGAGTCGCCCACCACCATGTCGTAGGCGTCGCCATGCGCGTTGAATTCGGTGAAGGCCTTGGTCTGGAAGTCCGGCCACGGCGTGGTCTGCACCGTGACCTTCACGCCGGTCTCGGCCGTGTAGTCGTTGACGAGTTCCTGCAGATAGTTCGCCGGATCCCATTCCGCCCAGAAGATGGTGAGTTCCTTGTCCTGCGCGCGGACGGATGTCCCGCAGGCAAGCGCCAGCCCGATACCAGCGATCACGCTGGTCACTATCTTGCGCATAGTTTTCCTCCCTTGTGCGCATTCTACCGTGTCATGCGGCCGGCAGCGTGGTCGGCCCTGGTAGTTCCTCCCGTGATGGCACTTTTCCGGCTTTGAGCCTCCTCGCCCTGCCGGAAAAAACGGATCGCAATCCGCACTTTCGATCCGCTTTATGCGTACTGATCTGGTATTACCAATTCAAGCGGGCCGTCAAGCTCTTTCTTGGACGTAGAAAAGCGGTTCGGCAAGCCAATCGAAGTGGTATCTGTCTGTTTTATCTTGTTTTTCCTACTCCTTGATACGTTAAGGCCTTGTTTCTGGCGATACACCACAATTATGATGCGCAACTGGGTCCCCAATCTGGTCGAACCAGATTTAAGACATTCCCGCTCCAGCTGCCGCGGAAGCTCTGCTCGCTTTCGCTTCCGATTCCGCCATCGCCGCGCGCACCAGCACGCCCGCCGCCCACCCGGCGACCGACATCGTGTCGCGGCTGTCCAACCCCCATATGTCCTTCAGCACGATCAGCACCTCGACGCCGAACATCAGCGACAGGGCCTGCGCCAGACGCTTGAACTGGCGCGGCTTCAGTTGGCCTTTGAGCGGCGCGATCGCGTCCTTCAGGAGATCGACGCGATGGCCGCGCTTGAAGGCCGGCTCGGCGCCCAGCGTGCCTGCCTGCCGCCTCGCCCATTGATCGAGCGACAGCTTGAGCGCCGCCTTGAACGTCGCCTCGAAGGCCTCGATGCGCGGCATGGCTGAGGCGAATAGTTCGGCGACGCGCCGCTCCGGGTCTTTCGAATTCGACTTCCAGGTCAGGATCGGACCGAGCCCCTCGTCGACCACCGCCTGCACCAGTGCCGCCTGGCTTGGGAAGTAGCGATATGCGGTCGCGCGGGAAACTTCCGCCGCCTCGGCCACCTCGCTCACCGACGGTGTCACGCCGGACTGCATCAGCCTGGTCGCCGTCTCCAGCATCAGCCGCCTGGTGCGCGCGCGTGGCCCCTTTTCGGCTGCCGGCGCCTGCTCGGCATCGTCGTTGGAAGCGGCTTGTTGACGTGAGACATCCATGTCAATACGATACGCGCGTCTCAAAAAATTGCAATGGCTCCCTTTTTGGACTGGTTGCGTTGACACGTAAAGCACTAAGCCTTCAGGAATTGAGCATCGCCGCCTCTGGGCCAGCCAACATAGAGAGGCGTCAATGAAGCGCATCTATGTGGTCGGCACCGCTGACACCAAGGGTGAGGAGCTCGCCTTCCTGGCAGATGCCGTAACTGCGGCCGGCGGCACGGTCCTCCGCGTCGACATCGGCACGCGCGGCGGCACCGTCCCCGTCGATGTCGCGGCAGGCGAGGTCGCGGCGCATCATCCGGATGGAGCCGGCGCGGTGCTCGGCATCGACGATCGCGGCACAGCAGTTGCCGGCATGGGCGTCGCCTTTATCCGCTTCATCCAATCGCGTGACGATGTGGCCGGTGTGATCGGCATCGGCGGCGGCGGCGGCACCTCGATCGTCACCGCCGGCATGCGCGCGCTGCCGCTCGGCCTGCCCAAGATCATGGTCTCGACGCTGGCCTCCGGCGACACCGCGCCATATGTCGATGTCTCCGACATCGTCATGATGCCGTCGGTCACCGACATGGCCGGCCTCAACCGGCTGTCGCGCGTCGTGCTCCACAACGCCGCCCAGGCCATCGCCGGCATGGCGGCAAAATCGGCACCGGTCGCCGCCGGCAAGCCGGCACTTGGCCTCACCATGTTCGGCGTCACCACGCCATGCGTCACAACCATCGTCGAGCAATTGCGTGCCGACTATGACTGCATGGTCTTCCACGCCACCGGCACCGGCGGCCGGTCGATGGAGAAGCTCGCCGACAGCGGCCTGCTCGCCGGCGTTATCGACATGACCACCACCGAAGTCTGCGATCTCCTGTTCGGCGGCGTGCTGCCGGCAACCGAGGATCGCTTCGGCGCCATTGCCCGCACGAAACTGCCCTATGTCGGCTCGGTCGGCGCGCTCGATATGGTGAACTTCTGGGCGCCGCCGACGATCCCCGAGCGCTATCGCGGGAGGCTGTTCTACGAGCACAATCCGAACGTCACGCTGATGCGCACCACCGCTGACGAATGCCGCAGGATCGGCGAATGGATCGGCGGCCGCCTCGCCCGCTGCGACGGCCCGGTGCGCTTCCTGATCCCGGAAAAGGGGGTTTCGGCACTCGATATCGAAGGCGGCGCCTTCTTCGATCCGGAAGTCGATGCGGCGCTGTTCGAGGCGATCGAGCGCACCGTCAAGCCGACCAGGAACCGCACCGTGACGCGCCTGCCGCTGCACATCAACGATCCCGCATTCGCCAGAGCCGCCGCCGAGGCCTTCCTCGACATCGCCAAGAAGTGAGACCGGACAAGCATGGCCGCCATTCCGCGCAGAGAAATCCTGGAAAAATTCCGCAAGATGATCGCCGAGGGCGTGCCGATCGTCGGCGGCGGCGCCGGCACCGGCCTGTCGGCCAAGGCCGAGGAGGCCGGCGGCATCGACTTGATCATCATCTACAATTCCGGCCGCTACCGCATGGCCGGGCGCGGCTCGGCCGCCGGGCTGCTCGCCTACGGCAACGCCAACGAGATCGTCAAGGAAATGGCCTATGAGGTGCTGCCGGTGGTGAAGAGGACGCCGGTGCTGGCCGGCGTCAATGGAACCGACCCTTTCGTCATCATGCCGCTGTTCCTTGCCGAGCTGAAAACGATGGGTTTCTCCGGCGTGCAGAATTTTCCGACCGTCGGCCTGTTCGACGGCACCATGCGCCGGAGTTTCGAGGAGACCGGCATGGGTTTTGGTCTCGAGGTCGACATGATCGCCGAGGCGCGCAAGCTCGACCTCTTGACCACCCCTTACGTCTTCAATCCGGACGAAGCGCGCGCCATGACGCGGGCCGGCGCCGACATCGTCGTCGCCCACATGGGCGTGACGACGGGCGGCTCGATCGGCGCCACCTCTGCGAAGTCGCTCGACGCCTGCGTGAAGGAGATCGACGCCATTGCCGAGGCCGCGCGCTCGCTGCGCAAGGATGTCATCCTGCTTTGCCATGGCGGGCCGATCTCGATGCCCGACGATGCGCGCTACATCCTGGAGCGCTGCGAGGGGCTGCACGGCTTCTACGGAGCGAGCTCGATGGAGCGATTGCCGGCCGAAGCGGCGATCGCCAGGCAGACGGCGGATTTCAAGGCCGCGGCAGTCGGCAAAGCGAATACTACCAGCAACTAGGGAGGGATGAGGCAATGGCCGACAAGAGCAAGGTGTTCCTCTACCCGAAGGATGTCAGCGCCTTCGGCTTCGACTGGGGCAGGCTGGCACTCACCGTTGCGCCGGAAGTGAACGGCGCGGAACGCTTTTCCGGCGGCGTCGTCGACCTGCCGCCCGGCCAGGGGCATACTCGCCACAACCATCCGGGCGCGGAGGAGATCATCTTCGTCATCTCGGGCCATGGCGAGCAGATGGTCGAGGACGAAAAGGGCAATCCAGTGGTCGCCAAAGTCGGTCCCGGCTGCACCGTCTACGTGCCGGAAAGCCGCTTCCATTCGACGCTCAACACCGGCGATCAGCCGATGCAGCTTTTCGTCGTCTATTCACCCGCCGGACCGGAGCTGGCGTTGCGCGACCTGCCGGATTTCAGGCTGCTGCCGGCTGGGCAATAGTAGATTTAATTCCTGTCCAGGGCAGCGCTGCCCCTCATTGTCCTGCCGGACATTTCTCCCCGTATAGTGACGGGGAGAAAGACGCTTTCATCTGCGCTTTCGCCAATTTTCGAAGTTGCAAGACGAGCACCAAGATAGCAGCAGCTCCCTTCTCCCCATCACTATACGGGGAGAAGGTGCCGGCAGGCGGATGAGGGGCAGCGCCGGCCTTCGGCTCTATGAAGCCCCGCCCCTGTTCCACCCCCGCCCGCGATCGCCGAACATCACATAGCCGGCATCGGTCACCGCCACCGTATCCTCCAGCTTGATGAAGCCGCGCGTCGGATGAAGCATGGTGGTCTCGACCGAGAGCACCATGTTTTTTTCCAGCGGCTTGGCGGCATAGGTGCCTTCATAGGTGACCGGATGGTTGGTCATCAGGAACGGCGCCTCATGGGTGATCAGACCCATGCCGTGGGCGAAGAAATCCGTGTAGGCCGCAACCTTGGAAGCCTTCAGCACGCTTTCGGCATGCGCGATCATGTCGCCACCGAGCGTGCCCGGCTTGACCTTCGAGAAGGCCGCCTGCTGCACCGCCTCCACTTCGGCCAAAAGATCCTCCAGCTCGGCATCCGGCTCGCCAAGTACGCCCATGCGGCAGAGGTCGCCGATATAGCCGCGATAATTGCCGCCGGAATCGATCGACAGCACCTCGCCCTTCTTCCACGCCTGGTCTGAGGCGGCGCGGTTGTGGCTGGAGCCCAGCGTCAGCAGGCAATATTCGAAATGCGCGCCGCGATTGGTCTCCTCGCGCCTGAGCCGCTCGATGATGTCGGTCTTGGTCGTGCCCTCGCGCGCCCAGCGAATGGTCGCCAGCATGGAATCGGTGATCAGCTCGGAGGCGGTGCGCAGCTGTTCCAGTTCAGCTTCGGTCTTGATGGCGCGCATGTTTTCCAGCATGCCGGTCGCGTCGACCAGCTTCGCATCCGGCAGCGCCTTGCGGATCAGCGTGTAGGCATCCGCCGGCAGGAAGCCCGGCTCGATACCGATGCGCGCCGCCGCCTTGCCGATCTTCTGCAGATGCTCGACGGCAAGATTGGCGGCGTCGAGCGTTCCCCAGCAGGCGGCATGCAATGTCGGCGTCCAGAACGGATGGTTCTGGTGCTCGCCGCCCTCCATCTTGTTGCCGATATAGGCCGCGTTCTCCGGCCCGCCCTTCTCGTATAGGACGATCGGCAGATAGCGGCTGTGGCCTATGGCATCCATCGCGGCAAAGAAGATGAACTTGTAGCCGCCGAGCAGATATTGCGTGTTGTGCTTGGAGGTGGCGCAGAGCACGTCGATGCCGGCCTCCTCCATCAGCCTGTCCACCCGCGCCTGGTCGAACGGGATGCTGCTGACGTCGGTCTTGCCCGGAGCGATGTTCATCTGCCTCTCCCTGATTTTCTCGACCGCTCAAGCGGCCGATCTTCTGCAAGTCTTGGTGTAGGCCAAATCTGCACCATCGTGGCCGGCCTGGTCCAGCCAGAATCGATATAATTCGATCAATACCCCTCCAGCGGGTTGGTTCATTTACGGCATTGCTTAATATCTGGTCCTACCAGATAGCCGCACCCGCAGCCCGAATTTAACTGGTCCAGCGGACGAAAATTTCAAAGCCAAGCCATACTGCGCCAAAACCGTCTCTGGCGAAACCTTCGCCAAGGGCCATAATCCCGCTCGTTTCGAGGTTGCCCGCGCCTGTCGCGGGTGAAGAGGGGAGTTTGAGCGATGTCCGAATTGACGATTTCACGCCGCGGCCTGCTTGCCGGTTCGGCGCTGCTCTTGGCGTCGACCGCGCTGCCGGCGATCGTCCAGGCGCAGACGCCGAAGAAGGGTGGCAGGCTGATCGTCGCCGCCGATTCCGAGCCGCGCAACCTCAACCCGGCGATCGTCGCCTCCAATGGCGTCTTCTTCATTTCCAGCAAGATCGTCGAGACGCTGGCCGAAGCCTCCTTCGACGGCAAGGACGGACTTCAGCCGCGCCTTGCGCTCTCCTGGGAAGGTGCGGCCGACGGCCTGTCGGTAACCTTCAAGCTGCGCGACGGCGTCAAATGGCATGACGGCAAGCCCTTCAGCTCGGCCGATGTCGCCTTCTCGGCGCTGCAGATCTGGAAGCCGCTGCAGAATCTCGGCCGCACCGTGTTCAAGGATCTCGTCGCCGTCGACACGCCCGACGAGCTGACCGCGGTGTTCAAATTCGCCAAGCCGACCCCGTTCCAGCTGATCCGTAACGCGCTGCCGGCGCTGACGAGCGTCGTGCCGAAGCATGTCTATGAGAATGGCAAGATCGAGGACAATCCGGCCAACAACGCCCCGGTCGGCACCGGTCCGTTCAAATTCGCCGAATACAAGGCCGGCCAATATTACCGGCTGGCGCGCAACGACGACTATTGGGGCAAGGACGAGCCCTATCTCGACGAGATCGTCTACCAGGTGCTGCCCGACCGCACTTCGGCCGCCGCGGCGCTCGAGGCGGAAGAGATCCAGCTCGCTGCCTTTTCCGCCGTGCCGCTCGCCGATCTCGACCGCATCTCCAAGGTGCCGGGCCTGAAGGTGATCACCAAGGGCTATGAGGGGCTGACCTACCAGCTCGTCGTCGAGATCAACCACCGCCGCAAGGAACTGGCCGACCTGAAGGTGCGGCAGGCGATCGCGCATGCCATCGACAAGGATTTCGTCGTCAAGACGATCTTCCTCGGCTACGCCGCGACCGCCACCGGCCCGGTGCCGAAGAACGATCCGCAATTCTATACCGCCGACGTTCCGACCTATCCGTTCGACGTCGGCAAGGCCAACGACTTGCTCGATGAAGCCGGCTATAAGCGCGCCGACGACGGCAAGCGCTTCACGCTGAAACTCTTGCCGGCGCCCTATTTCAACGAGACGAAACAGTTCGGCGATTATCTGCGCCAGGCGCTCGCAGCAATCGGCATCGACGCCGAGATCGTCAACAACGACTCGGCCGCGCATATCAAGGCGGTCTACACCGACCATGCCTTCGACCTCGCCGTCGGCCCGCCGGTGTTCCGCGGCGACCCGGCGATCTCGACCACCATCTTGGTGCAGAGCGGCATTCCGGACGGCGTGCCCTTCTCCAACCAGGGCGGCTACAAGAACGCTGAGCTCGACGCGCTGATCGCCAAGGCCTCGGAGACGCTCGACACGTCGGCTCGCACCGAACTCTACAAGGAATTCCAGAAAAAGGTCGCGGCCGACCTGCCGTTGATCAACGTCGCCGAATGGAGCTTCATTTCCGTCGCCCGCGACACCGTCGGCAACATCGCCAACAACCCGCGCTGGGCGGTGTCGAACTGGGCGGACACCTATTTGGAATCGTGACACAGTCGCGCGGATGAGAATTCGCCAAATCGTCGTAGACGCACGAGCAAACGTCGAGCTCTACGATACCCCCCTCTGTCCTGCCGGACATCTCCCCCTCAAGGGGGGAGATCAGCAGCTTGTCTGTCTCGCCAGTTCTGCAACGTCGAAGATTGGCGAAGCCAGAGATAACAGCCAATCTCCCCCCTTGAGGGGGAGATGTCCGGCAGGACAGAGGGGGGTGCCTGGGCGCAGCCCTAACCAGCATGTCGCCATGCCTTCGAGGGCGCCATGACCCGCGCCCTCATCCTCCTTCGCCGCCGTCTCGTCGGCAGCATCTTCGTTCTCCTGATCGTCGTCATCGGCAGCTTCCTCTTGCTCGAAGCCGCACCCGGCGATGCGGTCGACGCCTATATCGTCTCGACCGGCGGCGATGCTGGCATGATCGAATTGCTGCGCCACCGCTGGGGCCTCGACCAGTCGGAACTGACCCGGCTCGCCAACTACCTCTGGGCGCTGCTGCATCTCGATCTCGGCCAGTCCGTCACCTTCTCGCGGCCGATCCGCGACATCATCCTCGAACGCCTGCCGACCACGCTCATCCTGATGGGCAGCGCCACCGCGCTCTCCTTCGGCCTCGGCTCGGCGCTCGGCATCTACGCCGGCGCGCGGCCGGGCAGCTTTCGCGACCGTTTGCTTTCGATCGGCTCGCTGGCGCTTTATGCCGTGCCCGGTTTCTGGCTCGGCCTGGTCTTGATCGTGATTTTCGCCGTCGACCTGCGCTGGCTGCCGATCGGCGGCATCGAGACCATCGCCTCCGGCAAGGCCGGGCTGGCGCGGGCCACCGACATCGTCACCCATCTCGTGCTGCCGGTCTCGGCGCTCGGTTTCATCTATCTTGCGCTCTACCTGCGCATGATGCGCGCCGGCATGGCCGAGGCATGGCGCCAGGATTTTATCCTCGCCGCCCGCGCCCGGGGTCTGCCGCGCCGCCGCATCGTGCTTGCGCATGTCGCCCGCAACGCGCTCCTGCCGCTGGTCACCATGCTCGGCCTGCAATCGGCGCAGATGCTGGGCGGCAGCGTCGTCATCGAAAGCGTCTTTGCCGTGCCAGGCCTCGGCCGGCTGGCACAGGAAGCCGTCGCCGGGCGGGACACGCCGCTGCTGCTCGGCATCATCCTGGTGAGCGCCGTTCTCGTCGTCGCCATCAACCTCCTGGTCGACCTCGCCTATGCCTTCCTCGATCCGCGCGTCGGCGCCGGCGAGGCAGGCGCATGAGCCGGTTGCTTCGTTTCTTCCGCGCGCCGGAAGCGATCGCAGGCGCGCTCATCCTCGCTTTGCTCATCGCGATGGCGCTGGCGGCGCCACTGCTGTTTCCGGGCGACCCGCAGGCGATCGCCGGGCCGGCTTTGCTGCCGCCGTTCCAGGACTGGTCGCTGCCGCTCGGCACCGACCGGCTCGGCCGTGACGTACTGGCCGAGCTCTTCCACGGCGCCCGCTCCTCGCTGGCCGTCGGTCTGGCCGCGGCCGCCGCGTCGCTCCTCATCGGCGCGGTGGTCGGCACGCTGGCCGGCTTTTCCGGAGGCCTGATCGACGAGGTGCTGATGCGCATCACCGACGCGTTCCAGACCGTGCCGAGCTTTCTTCTCGCGCTGGCCTTCGTCAGCATCATCGGCCCCTCGCTTGGCGTCGTCGTCGCGGCAATCGCACTCGGCGCCTGGACCGGACCCGCGCGTGTCGCGCGCGCGGAAGTGCTATCGATCCGCGAGCGCGACTATGTCGCCGGCGCCCGCGTCATCGGCATGCATCCGCTCGAAATCGCCTTTCGCGAGGTGCTACCCAACGCCTTGCCGCCGGTGCTGGCGCTGTCCTCGGTGATCGTGGCGGCGGCCATTCTCACCGAGGCGGCGCTTTCCTTCCTCGGTCTCGGCGATCCCAACCGCGTCACTTGGGGCGGCATGATTGCCGAGGGCCGGGCCGTGTTGCGCACCGCGCCGTATCTGTCGATCTTTCCCGGCATCGCGCTGGTGCTGACCGTGCTCGGCGTCTACCTCGCCGGCGAGGGCGTGGTCGAAAGCAGCGCGGTGCGCAGGAGCCTGTCGTGACGGCGCTGCTCTCGATCCGTGATCTCTCTGTCCGCTACAGCCGCGACGGGGTCGAGGTGGCGGCACTGAAGGGTGTGTGCCTGAATGTCGAGGCCGGCGAGCGCCTGACGATCATCGGTGAAAGCGGCTCGGGCAAAAGCACGCTGGCGCTGGCGATTGCGGGGTTGTTGGCTAGGGGCGCCAAGGTTGGCGGGACGATTGAGTGGCAGAAACCTCGATCGTCTCACTCCTTCGCGCCCCCCTCTGTCCTGCCGGACATCTCCCCCACAAGGGGGGAGATCAGCAGTTCCGCTGCCGGCTCTCCTCCTGCAGCGCCGGCGATTGGCGAAAGCGGCAGCGACAGCTCAATCTCCCCCCAAGTGGGGGAGATGTCCGGCAGGACAGAGGGGGGCGCCGTAGAGCGCCAGCCTTTTCGTCCTCGCGATACCATCCCCCGCCTCGGCCACGACATCGGCTTCGTCTTCCAGGATCCCTCCTCCAGCCTCGACCCCGTGATGCCAATCGGCAAACAGATCGCCGAGGTCGCTCGCACGCATCTAAACCTGACCTGGCCTGACGCCTTCGCCAAAGCCAAAACCCTCCTCGAACGCGTCCGCCTGCCCGGCCCTGAATCCGCCTTGCGCGCCTATCCGCACCAGCTTTCCGGCGGCCAGAGGCAGCGCGTGGCGATCGCCGCGGCAATCGCGGCCGGACCGAAACTGCTGATCGCAGACGAGGCGACCAGCGCGCTCGACACCATCGTCCAGGCCGAGATCGTCACCCTGATCCGCAGGCTGGTGGTCGAGGATGGCATGACGTTGCTTTTCATCAGCCACGACATCGCGCTCGCCGCCACGCTTGCCGAGCGCATCGCGGTGCTGCGCCATGGCGAATTGGTCGAGATCGGCGGGACCCGCCAGATCGTCGAAGCGCCGCGCCATGCCTATACGCGCACGCTGCTCGATGCCCATCTCGGCCTCGACGCCGAGCCGCTGCTTGGCCGGCAGGGCGCTTCGGCATGAGCCTGCTCGCCGTCTCCAACCTTGCCAAGCGCTATTACCGCGGCGGCAAGCCTTTTCCCGCGGTTGACGATGTCTCATTCGAGATCGGCCCGGCCGAGACGCTGGCGCTCGCCGGCCCGTCGGGCAGCGGCAAGTCGACGATCGCGCGGCTGGTGCTGCGCCTGATCGAGCCGGACGCCGGGCGCGTCGAATTCGAAGGCGCGAACTTCCTTGCGCTGTCGGGTGCTGCGTTGCGCGCCCGACGCGCCCGCCTCCAGATGGTGTTCCAGGACCCGCTCGCCGCCTTTAATCCGCGCGCCACCGTGGCACGCGTGCTAGACGATCCCTTGCGCATTCATGGCATCGCCTCCCGCGCAGAGCGCCCGCGTCATATTGCGGCGCTGCTGGAGCGCGTCGGCCTCGATGCCGGCCTTGCAGCGCGCGCCATCCACGAGATTTCCGGCGGCCAACGCCAGCGCGTGGCCATCGCCCGCGCCATCGCCACGCGGCCGTCCCTGATCGTGCTCGACGAGGCCGTCTCGGCGCTCGATGTGTCGGTGCGGGGACAGATCCTGGAACTGCTGCTCGACCTGCAAAGGCAGGAACGGATCGCCTATCTCTTCATTTCGCATGATCTCGGCGTCATCCGCGCCGTCGCCCATCGCGTCGCCATCCTCGACGCCGGCCGGATCGCCGAGAGCGGCGACGCCCGCGCCGTCATCGCCGACCCGCAATCGGCGATCGGCAAGGCGCTGGTGGCGGCAACGCCGAGACTGAATAGGACCACAACGCCATGACCGATCCCGAGGCAGCCAGAGCCGAAAAACTGTCGCGCGAGCTCGACTCCGCTTTCCGCAACCGGGCCGATCTCTATCGCCTCTTCCTCGACGAACTGACCGCCGAGCTCGGTGCCGAGAAGGCCGAAGCGGTGATGATCCGCACCATCGAAAAGCGCGGCCGGGAGGTCGCGGCGGCGGCTTTCGCCGATTTCGGCCCCAACGACGCACCAGCGATCGGCGAAGCGTTCCTGGCCGTCAGCCCTGATGATGGCCGAATGTATCCGACCCATGTCGATCGCGGGCCGGACCACATCGCCTTCAAGGTCAAGCGTTGCCCGCTGAAGGACGCTTGGGTCGAGGCCGGCGTCAGCGAGGAAAAGCTGGCCACGCTCTGCCGCATTGCCGGCGCCTTCGACCGCGGCCTGTTCGAGGCGACCGGCGTGCGCTTCGCCAACGTCACCTGGACACCCGGCCATGGCTCGGGCTGCTGCCATATCGCGCTGACCAACAGGGACGCTTAGCCGATATCAATTCAGTCTCCGGCAAAGACGTGCAGTTCGCCGCCTGCCTCCTCGATAGCGGTGCGCAGCTCGGCCGCTGGCTCGCTGTCGGTGACGAAGTCGGAAATGTCGCTCAGCGCACAGACGCGTTCCAGGCTGCTGCGGCCGAATTTGTCGTTGGTGACGACCAGCATCGTCGACAAGGATCGGGCCATCATCGCGCGCTTCACGGCGGCCGCGCCCGAAACCATGTCGCTCGGCCCCTCGGCATTGACGGCCGAGGCGCCGATGATCGCCACATCGGCATTGTAGCGGCGCACGAACTCGACCGTGTCCTCGCCAAGCACGGCAGCCTCGCGCCCGTCATAGGTGCCCGGGCAGAGGATGACACGGAAGCTCTGGTTGGCGCCGGCGACCGATGCGATGCCGACCGAGTTGGTGATGAGGGTGATATCTCGCCGCAATTGGGAAAGGCTGCGCGCGACCTCGTAGGTCGTCGATCCGCCATCGATCATCACGATGCGGCCGTTCTCGACCAGGCCCGCGGCACCGCGCCCGATGCGGGCGCGCTCCTCGACCAGGGTGAGGCCGCGTTCGGCGATCACCGGCTCCGACGTCATCAGCGAGATCGTCGCACCGCCATAGGTGCGGTTGATGAGCCCCGCCTCGCCGAGCTCGATGAGATCGCGTCGGATGGTCTCGCCGGCGACGCCGATGCGCCGGGCGAGCTTCGAGATGCGGATCGACGCCGAGCGCCGGACTTCCGACAGGATCAGCTCATGTCGCTCCTTCTTCGTCAGCCGTCCGGGCTCGATATTCATCGCTCTTCCTTCCCGGGATTTCGTTCCCGGCCTCAGGACATTAGCCACGCCGGGAAAGGGAAAGCCAGCCCAGGGTCTGTTGAGATTGAGGTCAGGCCGAGCCGAAAATGATGGCTTCCGAGAACCGGAGCGGAGCGTACTCGGAGCGTACTCAAAGTACGTGAGCACCGGAAGCGCAGGAAGCCACCATTTGCAGGCCGGCCTCACCTGAATATCAACAGACCCTAATGTCTCAGCCGATCGCGCATTGCATACCACAGCATGCCGAGCACATAGAGCGGGCCGCGCAGCGCAGTGCCGCCGGGGAACGGCAGCGGCGTCAGCGTCGAGAACAGGTCGAGCCGCGAGGCGTCCCCCGTGATCGCTTCCGCGAGCAGCTTGCCCGACAGCGTCGACAGGATGGCGCCCTTGCCGGAATAGCCGTGCGCGAAATAGACCTCGCCGTAGTGCCCGACATGCGGCAGGCGTGACGTCGTCACCGACACCAGCCCGCCCCAGGCGTGATCGATCCGGCAGCCTCCGAGCTGCGGGAAGGTCTTTTCCATATGCGGCCGCACGAAACCGGCAATGTCGGCCGGCGGCGAAGGCGTATAGCGCTCGCCGCCGCCGAACAGCAGCCGGCCGTCCGCCGACATGCGGTAATAGTTGACGACGAAGAGCGTGTCCGAAACCGCGACATTGGACGGTATGACATTGCGCCCGCCCAAAGGCTCGGTGGCAACGATGTAGTTGCCGATCGGCATGATGCGGCTGTTGACGCGCGGCTCGAGCCCTTCCAGCAGCGCATCGCCGGCCAGCACGACATGACGCGCGCGAACCGAGCCTTTGTCGGTGAAGACGCGGATGCACGGCTCGCGCTCCAGCCGGACGGCGACCGAGTTCTCGTGGATCATAACGCCGGCGCCGACTGCGGCGCGCGCCAGCCCCAGCGTATAGTTCAGCGGATGCATGTGGCCGCCGAGCCTCTCGAAGACCGCGCCCTGATAGGGCGTGTCCACCATCTGCCGCGCCTGCGCTGCCGACAGGATCTCGACGTCGGTAAAGTCCATCACCTTGGCGAGGCACTCTGCCTCTTCCTCGAAGTCGCGCATGTCGGAGCCGTTGACCGCGCCGACCAGATGACCGGTCAGGCGCAGGTCGCACTCGATGCCGTGGCGCTCGATGATGTCGAGCACCAGCCCGCGTGCCTCGAAGGCGAGGTCGAACAGCGCCTTCGCCCGTTCCGGCCCGAACGCCTTGACCAGCCCCTTGGCGCCCTTGCGCAAGCCGGGGATCATCTGGCCGCCATTGCGGCCGGAGGCGCCCCAGCCGATCTTGCCGCCCTCGAGCAGCACCACCTTCAGGCCGCGTTCGGCGGCATGGAGCGCCGCCGACAGCCCCGTGCAGCCGCCGCCGACGACCACTAGGTCGGCCTCGACGTCGCCAACAAGGGTCGGATGATCCGGCGCCGGATTGGCTGTAGCGACATAGTAGGATTTGCCGATATCGAGACCGGAATTGAAACCTGTCGAACGAGCCATGGTCACACCTTGAGCAGCAGATGGTCGCGTTCCCACGACGTCACGACAGTCTGGAACAGATCGAGCTCGACGCTCTTCACGCGCAGATAGGTCTGGAAGAAATCGTCGCCGAGCAGCGCCCGCACCGGCTCGCAAGCGGCGAAACGGTCAAGCGCTTCCTCCATGGTTTTCGGCAGCGTGCTCTGGCTTCGATAGGCATTGCCGAAAGCTTCCGCCGAGCGGTCGAGCTTCTCCTCAATGCCGAGATAGCCGGCGATCAGCGAGCCGGCCATGGCGAGATATGGATTGGCGTCGGCGCCGGGAAGCCGGTTCTCGACCCGCCGAGCCGCCCGCCCGCCTATCGGCACGCGCAGGCCGCAGGAGCGGTTGTCATGCGACCATTCGATGTTGGCCGGCGCGCTGTGCCCAGGCCGGATTCGGCGATACGAGTTCACGTTGGGTGCAAACAGCGGCATGATTTCAGGGATGTATTTCTGCAGGCCGCCGATGAACTGCGCGAACATCGCGCTATCCTCGCCGTCTTTGCCGGCGAACAATGGCTCGCCGCTTTCGTCGACGATCGACATGTGGAGATGCATCGAGCTGCCGGCCTGCGCCGCGATCGGCTTCGCCATGAACGTGGCGTGCATGCCGCTCGCCTGCGCCGCCTGCCGCGCCATGCGCTTGAACAACAGCACCTTGTCGGCCAGCGCCAGCGGATCGCCGTGCAGGAAGTTGATCTCGAGCTGCGCGGTGCCGGATTCGTGGATCAGCGTATCGAGCGGCAGGCCGGCGATGGCGGCGTGGTCGTAGAGGCGCCGCGTCACCGTTTCGAATTCCTCCAGCGCCTGCATGTCGTAGGGATGCTGCACGCTTTCCGGCCGACCGTTGCGTCCGACCGGCGCGGTCAGCGGCCGGTCCGGATCGGGATTTGGCGCCGTGAGGTAGAATTCGAGCTCCGGCGCCATCACCGCACGCCAGCCGCGCCGGCGGTAGAGATCGAGCACGGCCCGCAGCACATGACGCGGCGAAGCCATCCAGGGCCGGTCGTCCATGTGGAACGTATCGGCAAAGACATAGGCCTTGCCGCCGCCGCCGCCGGGCGCAAGGCTGAGCGTCGAAAGGTCGGGCACCATGCGCATGTCGGGGTCTTGATAGGCGAACCCTTCATCGATGGAACCGGAATAGCGGCCGTCGATGGCGACCAGGAAGGCGCTGCTCGGCAAATAGAGCGCCCGGTCCTCGAGCGACTTGAGGAACTTCGCCGCCGGCAAGGCCTTGCCGCGCAGCACGCCGTTGACGTCGGGAACGAGGCACTCGACCTCGTTTATTCCATGCGTAGTCAGCCAGCTTTGCGGATCGGCGCTGCTGGAAAAGTCTTGTTTGTCAGGCATCGGTCATGTCCGTACGAAGGAGAAATCGCTTCGGCGGGCACATCCGTTTCGGTTTGAGCGTTAAATAAGCTGCGTTATCTGAATGACGGACGCCCGCCTGATGGCCGGCCGAGAGGCCGGAATGAGCGTCGCTGCTACTCCTTCGGTCCAGCCGTCGCGAACGACATGCGAGCCGACCTTGGTCTCTTCAGCGCGTTGCAGGTTCTCGTGCCGGCAGCAGCGCATGATCAGTGACACCCCGCCGAAGCGCGGTTTCTTGCGGCCGAAACTGAAAGCGGCCGAGAGCGGGAAAGTCTTTTTGCCACTTGCACGGCAAGCCTCGTCAAGGAACCTGGCCTATGGTTTGACCGATCGTCGCTCCCAGCGCAAGCCCGGCCCTCGGAACAAGGCCCTGCATTAGCGTCGAATGGCCGTAAGGAACTGGATGCTGCCTTTGATGTTCCCGAACAGAACGATCTTCAACATGACCGGGAGCGACAGGATGGAAAGCAGGATCGAAACGGGGGCATGTTTTTGCGGCGCGGTCGCCGCCGAGATGCAAGGCGATCCTTTCTGGATCTGCTTCGACCATGATGACGATTGCCGCCGGGCGATCGGAAGTCCCATGACCATCTGGGTCGGTTACCGCCCGCGCCAGTTCCGGCTGACCCGCGGCCAGCCCCGGGAATTCTCGAAGACCCGAGGCATCGTTCGCGGCTTCTGCGAAAAATGCGGCACCTCGATCACCTATCGCGACGAAGGGCTGAGCGACGAGCTCTATGTCACCATCGGATTCCTCGATCATCCGGAGCGGTTCCGGCCACAGGCGCATGCCTATTGGCGCCTGCGGCTGCCTTGGCTGGAATTCCCCGACCGTCTGCCGCGCATCGACACCTATTCGCGACGCCGCGATCCGGCGTTCGGCAATCCCGCCGACCGGTAGGAGCTTCGCCAAAGAACCTCAGCCAATGCTCTCGCCGCCGTCGACGACCAGCGCCTGGCCGGTCATGAATGACGAGCGGTCGGAGACCAGGAACAGGATGGCTTCGGCTATCTCCTCCGCGCTCGCCCAGCGCCCCATGGGGATTTTGGTGCGGACATAGTTTTCGATCGCATCGCGCCCGCCCATCTGGGCGATGAACGGCTCGTTGAACGGCGTGTCGACCCAGCCTGGGCAAAGCGCGTTGACGCGCACATTGTGCCTTGCATAGTCGAGCGACATCTGCCTGGTCATCGCCACCACGGCATGCTTGGACGTGGCATAGGCAATCATCTCGCGGTCGTAGAAGACGCCGGAATTCGAGGCCGTGTTGAGGATCACCCCGCCGCCCTGCGCGATCATCGAAGGCATGACGGCTTTCGCCGCCAGAAACTGCGCCCGCACATTGATCCGCCATGAGGCGTCCATGCCGCCGGTGCTCACTTCGGTCAGCGTGCCGCCGACCTGGATACCGGCATGGCTGTGCAGGATGTCGATCCGTCCGTGCTTGCCGAGCGTTCCGGCGATGAGGTCCTCGACCGCCGTGTCGTCGCCGACATCGGTGGCGACCGCTTCGGCGCGGCCGCCGGTTTCGCGGATATCCGACGCCGTGGCTTCGCCGGCCGCCGGGTCGCGGTCGGCGATCACCACGACCGCCCCTTCCCTCGCCATGATCATGGCGCCGGCGCGTCCGATGCCCGACCCGGCGCCCGTCACCACGGCAATGCGATCTTTCAAAATCATGGGCTTGTCTTTCAAGGCGATGGTTTTCGTCGGCCGAGTTGCGATTGCGCGAGCAGGACGAGCAGGACCGAGGCGGCGAGCACGATCGTGGCGATGGCGTTGATCTCCGGTGTCACGCCGCGCCGGATCGAGGCAAAGACGTAGATCGGAAGCGTCGTCTGAGCGCCGGCGACGAAGAAGGCGATGATGAAATCGTCGAAGGAGAAGGTGAAGGCGAGCAGGAAGCCGGCGATCACCGCCGGCATGATCTGCGGCAGCACGATCGAGCGGAACGTCGTCAGCGGCGTGGCATAGAGATCGCTCGATGCCTCGACCAGGTTGCGGTCGAGGCTGCCGAGCCGGGTGCCGACGATCATCGTCACCAGCGCCATCGAGAACAGGCCGTGCGCGGCGATGATCGAGCCGTAGCCGAGCGCGAGGCGCGGCGGCTGGTCGGTCGGCCACAGCGAAGCAAGGAACGGATTGACGACGGCGAAGAGCTGCACCAGCGCCACCAGCGTCGAGATGCCGATGACCACGCCCGGAACGACGATGGCGGCGCCCAGCAGCGCATCGAAGAGCGCTCGCGTCCGCGCGCCGACGCGCTGCAGCCCGAGCGCCGCGGCCGTGCCGCAGACGGCCGCCAGCAGCGCGCTCGTGATGGCGATGAACAGGCTGTTCTTCAGCGCCTCGACCAGGAACGGATTGGACAGCGCCTTGCCGTACCATTGCGCCGAGAAGCCGGTGAACTCGCTGGCGTGCTGGCCGGCATTGAAGGAGAACAGCACGACCAGCGCGATCGGCAGATAGAGGAAGGCAAAGACGGCAACGACGAAGGCGCGCATCAGATCAGGTCCACCCGGCGGGCGCCCGAAAGCCGGGTCGAAATGCGGTTGGCGACGATCAGCACCGCCACGGAGACCGCAACCAGCGTGATCGCGATCGCCGATCCGAACGGCCAGTTGCGCGACTGCAGGAAGAGGTCGACCAGCGCGTTGCCGATGAAGAACACCTTGCCGCCGCCGAGCAGCGTCGGGATCAGGTATTCGCCGAGCAATAGGATCATCACCAGCGAGAAGCCGGTCATCACGCCGGGCAACGACAGCCTGAGCGTCACGCCGAGGAACGTCGACAAGGGCGTCGCGCCGAGATCGGCGGAGGCTTCCAGCAGCCGGCGGTCGAGCCGCTCGAGGCTGACATAGATCGGCAGGATCATCAGCGGCAGATAGCCATAGACGATGCCGAGCAGCACGGCGCCGGGCGTGTTGATGAGTCTCAGATCCTCGATGCCGACATAGGCGAGCAGGGCCGGAATGCCGCGCCCACCGAGGATGTACATCCAGGCATAGGTGCGCATCAGCAGGCTTGTCCAGAACGGG
The DNA here is from genome assembly GCF_029674625.1 of Mesorhizobium sp. WSM4906. Lineage (NCBI taxonomy): Bacteria > Pseudomonadati > Pseudomonadota > Alphaproteobacteria > Hyphomicrobiales > Phyllobacteriaceae > Mesorhizobium > Mesorhizobium sp. WSM4906. The sequence goes on along the minus strand of NZ_CP121355.1, from coordinate 2,092,199 downwards.
ATGACGATCAGCGCGAGCAGGATCAGCCGCCAGCGCTGCGGCGCCTGCAGCGCCAGATAATAGGCGACCGGGTAAGCGACGATGAGGCAGGCGAGCGCGCCGACCGGGGCCAGCACCATGGTGTTCCAGAACGCGGTAGCCCGCGCCGGCAGGTTGGCGTATTGCGCGAAGGTCAGCGCGGCCTGGTAGCCGCCCTCGGGCGCCCGCTCGCCGACGCTGAAGATGGCGATGGCGACGAAGGGCAGGAACAGGAACACGACAAGCCACAGCGTCGCCGGAGCGAGCAGCAGCGCCGTCAGGAAATTCTTGCGAAAGAGACTGCCGCGCATCGAGAAAGCCGCTTCGGGACCGGCGGACATTTGCCCGCCGGTGGTAAGAACTTGACCGGAATTGGTCCCTTGCCTCACGCGGCCTTGAAGCGCGCCATCAGCTCGGCGCGACCCGGATCGGTCAGCGTCGCGGCGGCGCCGAACTCGAGCGGCTTCAAAAGATCGGCGGCCGGATAGAGGATCGGATTGTCGAGCACCTCTTTCGGCAGCAGCGCGTTGACCCGCGCGTCGGTCGAGGGCGCGCCGTTGGCCAGATGCTCCTTCACCGCGACCTTCGGGTTCATGAGATAGTTGAGCAGCGCATAACCGGCCGGCTTGTTCGGCGCATCCTTCGGGATGGCGTAGAAGTCGGTCCAGATCTCGCCGCCCTCCTTGCCGAGCACATAGGCGATCTCAGGGATGTCGCGATGAAGCTGCGCGCCGTCATTGGTCCAGCACATCGTCATCCAGGCATCGCCCGCGCGCATTCCCGGCTGGTAGTCGCTCGACACCGCGAACAGATGCGGCTTGACCTTGAGCAGCAATTCCTCGGCCTTGGCGAGCTCGTCCTGCTTCAGCGAGTTGAAGGAATAGCCGTAATATTTCAGCGCGTTGCCGATCGTGGTGAGCTGGTAGTCGTGCACCATGGTGCGGCCGTCGGCCTCGGTCATCGCCGTATCCCAGAACTCCTTCCAGCTCGACATCGGCTTCGTGAGCTTCTTAGTGTTGACGGCGAAGCCGGTCGTGCCCCAGTTCTTCGGCACGGCGTAGATCGTGCCGTCGATCGTGCCTTCTGCGGTGAAGCGCGCATCTTCCTTGGTGCCGTCGAAATTGCCGAGCTTGGCCATGTCCAGCGGCTCGATGATGCCGAGCTTCTTGTAGGTCGAGATCGTATAGTTGGTCGGCACGAACAGGCTCCAGCCCGAGCCGCCGGCCTGCAGCTTGGCCAGCATCTCCTCGTTCGAGCCGAAGACGTTGACCTCGACGGCCACACCCGTCTCGGCCTTGAAATTCTCGAACGTCGCCGGGTCGTGGTAGTTCGGCCAGGTGGCGATCGACATGCGGTCGCCGAGGCTTTCAGTGGCGAAGGCCGGCGTCGGCATGATGCCGAGCTCGCGCGCCATCACCGCGGTCGCGACGCCAAGGCCGGTAAGGCCGAGGAAGTCGCGACGGCTGATCGAGCCGCGCTTCAGGCGCATCAATTGATCGACGAATTTTTCGGGGCTTATCGGCAGTCCGTCACGATAGGATTTCGACATGGTCTTCCCTCTGGTTGGTCCCGTTGTTCTCAGGCTGCGGAAACGCCAGCGGCGCTCCGACGGCAAAGCCGATGGCGACGGGTTCGCCCGGCTTGAAAAGATTGCCCTGGCCGATCGCGTGATCGGCCTTGGCGAGCAGTGATCCGATGCCCTGGACCTCGATCGCGTATTCGGCTGTCGAGCCCAGAAAAATCCGGTTGCGGACGACGCCCTTCAGGCTGCCGCCTCCCAGTGCCGAGAGGCTGAGCGATTCCGGCCGCAAACTGACGGACACCGCCTCGCCCCGGCTAAGCGGCGCCCGCTTGCGAGCGGAAATCACCGTGCCGTCGGCAAGCGCGACGTCGACGAGGCCGCCGGAGAGCCCGGCCACCTTGCCGCTCAAGAGATTGGTCTTGCCAACGAAGTCGGCGACGAAGAGATCGGCCGGCTCGTCATAGATCTCGCTTGGCTGGCCGATCTGGACGACGCGCCCGCCATTCATGACACAGACGAAGTCGCTCATCGACAGCGCTTCCTCCTGGTCGTGGGTGACCAGCACAAAGGTGATGCCTATCTCGCGCTGCAGGTTCTGCAGCTCGATCTGCATGTCGGTGCGCAATTTCTTGTCGAGCGCCGCCAGCGGCTCGTCGAGAAGAAGCACCGCCGGCTTGTTGACCAGCGCGCGGGCGAGCGCGACACGCTGCTGCTGGCCGCCGGAAAGCTCGTGGATCTTGCGGCGTCCGTAACCGGCGAGTTGCACCATCGCCAGCGCCTCGCCTGCCTTTGAGGATATCTCGCGCGACGACAAGCGCGGCCTCGCCTGGCGCAGGCCGTAGGAGATGTTGTCCTCGACATCGAGATGCGGAAACAGCGCATATTGCTGGAACACCATGTTGACCGGGCGCCGGTAGGGCGGCGTTCCGGCCATGTCGCGGCCGCGGATCAGCACCTGGCCCTCGCTCGGCTGCTCGAAGCCGCCGATCATGCGCAGGCACGTCGTCTTGCCGCAGCCGGACGGACCGAGCAGCGCGACGAAAGCGGAAGGCGGGATGGTAAGGTCTATGCCGCTGACCGCCGTGACGGCGCCGTAGCGCTTGGTGACCGCGCGAAACTCGATATCGGGCACTGCAGTCAAGCCACGGGCTCCAGCGACAGCGTGAGGCAATGTCGTGACGCTAGCAGAGCCAATGGCAGCTAGTATATACCTCGCAGGTGGTATATTTAGCCGATTTTATCGTTCAGAGGGGTACGAATTGGCCACCTCCCGCAGCGACGACTACAACGCTTTAGCTGCCGTCATCGCCACGACGCGCGAGACGGGCGGCGACCATTTCGGCGAGGCGATCGTCGGCTGGCTGCGCGGACATGTCCGCTTCGACCATTGCGTGATCTTCGGCTATCGGGGTTCGGCGCGGCCGCCGCTCTTGTTCGAGACCTTCTCGCCGGCCGAAAGCCACATCTTCGTCGCGCTCTATCAGGAAGGGCCTTATCTGCTCGACCCCTTCCACCACGCCGCGGTCGAGCGCAAGGAGGGGTTCTGGCGCATGCGCGAGCTGGCACCAGACCGCTTCTATGCCAGCGAATACTACCGCTCCTATTACAGCCAGACCCGGCTCGCCGAGGAGGTCGGCTTCTTCGTGCCGCTGGCCGGCAAGGATGCGCTGGTGCTGTCGCTGATGCGACTGCGCGCATCGGGGCCGTTCGGAACCGCCGACGCCAGGCTGCTGCGCGACATGGCGCCGGCGGTGGTCGGCTTCTGCAGACTGCGCTGGCCGGCTTTGCCCGCCGACGAAGTCGCGGTTCCGCCGCCGGGCGAGACCGTCGCGACGGCCAATGAATTGGATCGCGCCCATATCTGGAAGAGCCTGTCGCTGACCTCGCGCGAAAAGCAGGTCGTCGACCTTGTGCTCCAGGGCCATTCGACGGAATCGATCGCCAGGGCGCTCAGGATCGTGCCCGGGACGGTCAAGGTCCACCGCCGCAACATCTACCGCAAGCTCAAGATAAAGTCGCAGGCAGGCCTCTTCGCGCGTTTCGTCGAAATCATCGACGCGCGGATCGGCTGACCTTCGGTTCCATCGGGTCGACGGCCGCGAACACCGCGCTCGCCTCGCTGACGATCGATACATGATCGCGGGCGGCCTTGCCGGCAGCCGCCGCATCGCCGCGCATGATCGCGGTAACGATCACATCATGCTCCTGCCAGGACTTGGCCAGCCGGCCCGGCAGCATGAACTGCGCGCGCCGGAACGGCGCCAGCCGGCTGCGTGTCGCCACGGTCAAATCGTGGATATGCGTGTTGTGGGCGCCGCGATAGAGCCTGCTGTGGAACTCGGTGTTGAAATACTCGTAGTCCTCCTCGGCGCGGAGCTGCACGAGCCGCGCCGATGCCTGATGCTCCATCTCAAGCGATCGACGCTCGGCAGCGGTCATGCGCTCGGCCGAGAAGCGCGCGCAGATCGCTTCCAGCTCGGCCATGCTCTCGAACATCGAGGCCAGATGTTCCTGCGTGATCACCGCGACGATGGCGCCCCGGTTGGGCCGTCTTTCGACCAGCCCCATCGCGCTCAAGTGGCCGAGCGCCTCTCGGACGGGCGTGCGCGAGACGTCGAAACGGGCGGCGAGCGAGATCTCGTCGAGCCTTTCGCCGGGGCGCAGATAGCCGGTGACGATGCGGTCCGCGATCGCCCTCACCATCTGATCCACGGTCGTGCCCGACCTGACCAAGCGCTTTCCCGACACGCCTCCTCCCGTCCGGCTTCTCATACCCGGACCCGCGGCCTTGGGGGCCTGCGGGCTGATTTCGACTCAAGTCGCATCTCTGTATGCCTAGATTTTGGCCAACATGTCAAATTGGCCATTTCTCAGGCAAAAAGTGCATGCACTTGCCTCGCATTTATGCAGACCCGCTAAAGTCATCCATTGATTTTATTACATAAAATATCGCCATGAAACTGGCATAGCGATTGCATGCACTTTCTTGACGAGACGTTAACCGACCCGCGCCGGGTCCAAGAAAGGGGAGCATTCGAAAATGACCGAGAGATTCATGCTTAGCCGCCGCGACCTGCTCAAGACCTCCGCCGTCGGAGCGGCTCTCGGTCTGGCCTCGGCAGCCTTTCCGATCCGCGCCGCGCGCGCCGCCTCCGCGACCGTCGGCTTCATCTATGTCGGCCCGAAGGACGACTATGGCTACAACCAGGCGCATGCCGAAGGGGCTGCGACGCTGAAGGGCATCGAAGGCATTTCCATCGTCGAGGAAGAGAACGTTCCCGAGACGGTCGACGTCCAGAAGACGATGGAATCGATGATCAATCTCGACGGCGCCTCGCTGATCTTCCCGACTTCATTCGGCTATTTCGATCCGCATATGCTGGCCATGTGCGCCAAGTTCCCCGACGTGCAGTTCCGCCATTGCGGCGGCATGTGGAACAAGGACAAGCATCCGATCAACGCCGGCTCCTATTTCGGCTATATCGGCATGGGTCAGTACCTGAACGGCGTCGTCGCCGGACACACCACCAAATCGAAGAAACTCGGCTTCGTCGCCGCCAAGCCGATCCCGCAGGTGCTGCTCAACATCAACTCCTTCCTGCTCGGCGCGCGCTCGGTCGATCCGGCGATCACCTGCCAGGTGATCTTCACCGGAGAATGGTCGCTGGCGGTCAAGGAGGCCGAGGCCACCAACGCGCTGGTCGACCAGGGCGCCGACGTCATCACCTGCCATGTCGACAGTCCCAAGGTGGTGGTCGAGACGGCCGCCGGGCGCGGCGCCTTCGTCTGCGGCTACCACGCCAACCAAAGTCCGCTGGCGCCGGAAAAATATCTGACCGGCGCGGAGTGGAACTGGGCCAAGGTCTACAAGATGTTCGTCGACGATCTCGTCGCCGGCAAGCCGCTGCCCAATTTCACGCGCGGCGGCCTGGCCGACGGCTTCGTCAAGATGAGTCCGCTCGGGCCCGCCGTCGGCGAAGCCGCGCGCAAGCAGTTCGACGCCACGCTGGCCGAAATGATGAAGGGCGGCTTCTCCGTCATCAAGGGACCGCTGAAGAGCAACAAAGGCGCCGTCGTCGCCACCGAAGGCCAGGCCTTCGTCGAGACAGCCATCGAGCTCGAAAGCATGGACTATCTCGTCGAGGGCGTCGTCGGCTCGACCGCCTGAGCGGGCCAAGGGAGACGAGGCGATGACGGAAGCGGTGAGCGGTACGGACGTGCGGGCCATCCTCGATGCGAGGGGATACCGAACGGCGCTCGAATGGATCGCCAGGCGGGCAGAGGCCTTCGTCATTCCGCTCGCCGCGCTGGTCGCCGGCATGCTGCTGTTCAGCCTGTTCATCGCGATGGTCGGCAAATCGCCTGTCCAGCTCTACGAGACGATGTGGCGGGGCGGCTTCGGCTCCTGGTTCTCGATCCAGAATTCGCTGTCGCGCGGCGCGCCACTCTTGCTTGCGGCACTCTGCGTGGCGCTGCCGGCGCGCCTTGGCCTGGTCGTCATCGGCGGCGAGGGCGCGATCGTGCTCGGCGGCGTCGCCGCGGCCGCCATCGGCGTGGCGCTGAACGGCGCGCCGTCTTTTCTCGTCATCCTCCTCATGGGCGTGGGGGGCGTGGCCGCCGGCGGCATCTGGATAGGTGCCGTCGGCGCGTTGCGTCACTACCGCGCCGTCAACGAGACCATCTCCAGCCTGCTGATGGCCTATATCGCCATCGCACTGATGAACCATCTGGTGGAAGGGCCGCTGCGCGACCCCGCCTCGCTCAACAAACCCTCGACCCAGCCGCTGGCCGATATCTACCGCGTCGGCAACATCCCGGGCATGGAAGTGCACTGGGGCCTCGTCGTCGGCATCCTCGCCTGCGTGCTCTCCTGGCTGCTGATCGAGAAGACCCGCTGGGGCTTCGCCGCCCGCATCGCCGGCGGCAATGTCAGAGCGGCGCAGGTGCAGGGGCTTGCCGTCGGTCCGCTGATCGTCGGCTTCACCGCGCTGGCGGGCGGCTTCGCCGGCCTTGCCGGCATGCTCGAGGTAGCGGCCGTGCAGGGCAGCGCCAACGGCTCGCTGGCTGCCGGCTACGGCTATACCGGCATCCTCGTCGCTTTCCTTGCCCGCCACAATCCGCTTGCCATCATCCCCGTCGCCTTCCTGCTTGGCGGCATCGACGCGTCCGGCGGGCTCATCCAGCGCCGCATGGACCTGCCCGACGCGACCGTTCTGGTGCTGCAGGGCATGCTGTTCATCGTCATCCTGTTCAGCGAGACCTTCTACGGCCGCTTCAAGCTCTTCAATCCCGACCTCTGGCAGAGGCCCGATTCCTTGAAGGGGACTGTCTGATGGAAGCCATCGACATCGGCCTCTGGGGCGTGCCGCTCGCCATGCTGGGCGGCGCTATCCGCGTGTCCACCCCCTTCATCTTCGTCTCGCTCGGCGAAGCCATCACCGAAAGCTCGGGCCGCATCAATCTCGGCCTCGAGGGCACGCTGGTGTTCGGCGCCATGAGCGCCTATGCGGTGGCGGTGATGACCGGCTCGCCATGGCTCGGCCTTTTGGCGGCGGCGGTCGCCGGCCTCTGCTTCGGCCTCTTCCACGGCTGGATCTGCAAATTCCCGAAGGTCAACGATATCGCCATCGGCATCGCCCTGATGCTGTTCGGCACCGGTCTCGCCTTCTTCTTCGGCAAGCCCTTCATCCAGCCTTCGGCGCCGGACCTGCCGGCGATCCCCTTTGGCGCTTGGTCCGACATCCCTCAGGTGCAGGCGGCGCTCAACGTCAACGTGCTGTTCCTTATTGGTGCCGCGCTCGCGGCTTTCCTCTGGTGGGCGTTCCGCAACACGCGCATCGGCCTGATCGTGCGCGTGGTCGGCGACAGCGCCGATGCCGCGCGCGCCATGGGCCTCGACCCCAACACGGTGCGCCTGCTGGCCACCGGCGTCGGCGGTGCGCTGGCCGGTATCGGCGGCGCCTATCTGTCGCTCTATTATCCCGGCAGCTGGACCGAGCGCATCTCGTCGGGCCAGGGGCTGATGGCGGTGGCGTTGGTCATCTTCGCCCGCTGGAACCCGCTCGGCTGCTTTGCCGCCGCGCTGCTGTTCGGCGGCGCCGGCGCGCTCGGCCCGGCGCTGCAGTCGGTGGGCGTCACCCAGGGCTACTACCTCTTCTACGCCGCGCCCTACATCCTCACCCTCGTCATCATGATCGCCACCTCGTCGCCGAGCCGCACGCTCGCCGGCGCTCCAGGCGAACTGTCGATCACCAAATGACCGCGCACCACGTGCCGCTCGCGAGACCGGAGTTTTTGCCATGAACGCCAGAGCCGAGATCACCCAGCGCTACATCGACGCCGATCCCTATCCCTGGCCCTACAATGGCGATCTGCGGCCGGACAACACGGCGCTGATCATCATCGACATGCAGACCGATTTCTGCGGGCCTGGCGGCTATGTCGATCATATGGGCTATGACCTGTCGCTGGTCAGGGCGCCGATCGAGCCGATCAAATCTGTGCTCGCCGCCATGCGGGCGAAGGGCTACACCATCATCCACACGCGCGAGGGCCATCGCCCCGACCTCGCCGACCTGCCGGCCAACAAGCGCTGGCGCTCGCGCCGCATCAATGCCGGCATCGGCGATCCGGGGCCATGCGGACGGATCCTGGTGCGAGGTGAACCGGGCTGGGACATCATCCCCGACCTCTACCCGGCCGAGGGCGAGCCGATCATCGACAAACCGGGCAAGGGCTCGTTCTGCGCCACCGACCTCGAATTGATCCTCAGCCAGCGCGGCATCGAGAACATCGTGCTCACCGGCATCACCACCGATGTCTGCGTGCACACCACCATGCGCGAGGCCAACGATCGCGGCTTCGAATGTGTGATGCTGGAGGATTGCTGCGGGGCCACCGACTACGGCAACCATCTAGCGGCGATCAAGATGATCAAGATGCAGGGCGGCGTCTTCGGCGCCGTCTCGAATTCGGCCGCCCTCGTCGCCCAACTGCCGTGAGGAGCCGGCGATGAGCGGAACTCTCCACCGCGAGGCGATCGGCGTCGAGACCATCGGCATGACCATGCGCTTCGGCGGCTTCACCGCGCTCGACGACGTCTCAATCAAAGTGCCTGCAGGCTCCTTCCACGCCCTTCTCGGCGAGAACGGCGCCGGCAAGTCGACGTTGGTCAAATGCATGATGGGTTTCTACCACCCGACGTCGGGCGACATGATGGTCGACGGACGCGAGGTGACGATCGCCAGCCCCAGGGATGCCTCGGCGCTCGGTCTCGGCATGGTCTACCAGCATTTCACGCTCGTGCCTTCGCTGACCGGCGCCGAGAACCTGGTCATCTCGCGCGAGAAGGTGCCGGGCGTCATCGACTGGCGCAAGGAGCGCACAGCACTAGCAGCCTTCATGGAGCGCATGCCCTTCAAGCTGCCGCTCGACGTCAAGGTGGCCGAGCTCGCCGCCGGCGAGAAGCAGAAGCTGGAGATCATCAAGCAGCTTTATCTCGGCCGCAATTTCCTGGTGCTGGACGAGCCGACATCAGTCCTCACCCCGGGCGAGGCGCAGGAAGTGCTTGGCCTGGTGCGCGGCATGACGAAGGCGGGCGACCTCACCGTGCTGATGATCTCGCACAAGTTCCACGAGGTCACGGCATTCGCCGACGACATCACGGTGCTGCGCAAGGGCAGGCTCACCGGAACCGGGAAAGTCTCGGATCTCTCGCGCAGCGAAATGGCGGCGATGATGATCGGCGACCAGCCGATCGCCGCGCTCGACAGGCGCGCCGAGCCGAAGCCGGATGCCGAGATCGTGCTCGAGGTCAAGGCGCTGAAGGCGCCGGACCGAACCGGCCTCAAATCGATCAACATCGCCGAGCTCGGCGTGCGCTCCGGCGAGATCGTCGGCATTGCCGGCATCTCGGGCAACGGCCAGAAGGAGTTTCTGGAAGTGCTGGCCGGACAGCGCGCTAGCGAGGCGGGCGAAGTCATGGTTCGCGGCACGACCTATGCTGCGACACGCGCGGAGGCGCGTGCGCTCAACGTCCGCCTCATCCCGGAGGAGCCGCTGAAGAATGCCTGCGCGCCGAGGATGACGGTCGCCGAGAACATCGCCTTCCGCACCTTCGACGTCGATGGCAACGGCAGGCCGGTGAGCTGGATCAGCGCCGGCGCCATCAAATCCTTCAGCGCCCGGCTGGTCGAGCAGTTCAAGGTCAAGACCGCATCGCTCTCCTCGCCGATCGCCTCGCTGTCGGGCGGCAATGTGCAGCGCGCCGTGCTCGCCCGCGAGCTCACCGGCGAGGTCGACCTTTTGATCGTCTCCAACCCCTGCTTCGGCCTCGACTTCTCCGCCGTCGCCGAAATCCGCGCCCGCATCATGAAGGCGCGCAACGCGGGGGCCGCGGTGCTCCTGATGTCGGAAGATCTGGATGAGCTCCTGGAGCTCTCGGACCGCATCCTCGTCATGTCCGACGGCGCGCTCGTCTACGAGACGCCGATCGCGGAGGCGAGCGTGCAGACGATCGGCGAGCACATGGCGGGGCACCACTGATGGCAAAAATCGAAGCGCTGCCTTTCGCCTTTGCCTTCGAGCCGCAGTCGACGGCGCTTATTGTCATCGACATGCAGCGCGACTTCGCCGAGCCCGGCGGTTTCGGCGCCAGCCTCGGCAACGACGTCAGCCGGGTGACCGCGATCGTGCCGACGGTGAAGAGACTGATCGAAGGTTTTCGCGCCGCCGGCCTGCCGGTGATCCACACCATGGAGTGCCACAGGCCCGACCTTTCGGACCTGCCGCCAGCCAAGCGCAACCGCGGCAACCCGTCGATCCGCATCGGCGATGTCGGCCCGATGGGCCGCGTCCTGATCGCCGGCGAGCCAGGCACGGCGATCCTCGATGAGCTTGCGCCTCTACCCGGCGAGATCGTCATCGAGAAGCCTGGCAAGGGCGCCTTCTACGCGACCGGCCTCGGCGATGACCTGAAGCGGATCGGCGCCCGGCAGCTGATCTTCGCCGGCGTGACGACAGAAGTCTGTGTGCAGACGACGATGCGCGAGGCCAACGACCGCGGCTATGAGTGTCTGGTCGCCGAGGACGCGACGGAGAGCTACTTTCCCGAATTCAAGACCGCCGCGCTCGCCATGATCAAGGCGCAGGGCGCGATCGTCGGCTGGACGGCGACTACCGACCAGGTGCTCGAGGGAATTGCGAATGCCTAATCTTGCCTTTGCCGGCCTTGTGGACGGTGGCTGGCGCGATCTGGCGTTCGAGCCTTTCCGCGACGGCGTGACGGTGCACTGGCTTCTCAAGGGCGGGCCGGTCGAACCGTCCGTGGCGGTCCTTAAATATCAGCCTGGCGCCGGTGTGCCGCGCCACCGCCATGCCGGGCTGGAAACCATCGTCGTGCTGGAAGGCACCCAAAGCGACGAGAACGGCGACTATCCGGCAGGCAGCGTGATCCTCAATCCGGTCGGCACCGAGCATTCGGTGTGGACGAAAGCCGGCTGCGTCGTGCTGATCCAATGGGACCTGCCGGTGATCATTCTGGGGGAGACGAAATGAGCGACATCCGCTTCGACATCGGCAGCCTGCATGCGGCCTACCTGGCTGGCACCGGCATAGCCGAGGTGATCGATACGGTGCTGGCCCGCGTCGAGGCGGCGGGCGATCCCGGCATCTTCATCCACCGTGCGACGAAAGCCGTGATGCTGGCCGAAGCCGAAGCGCTCGGCTCGTTCGACCCAGTGACCAAGCCGCTCTGGGGCATCCCCTTCGCCGTCAAGGACAACATCGATGTCGCCGGCATGCCTAGCACGGCCGCCTGCGCTGAATATGCTTATACGCCGGACAAGGATGCGACGGCCGTGGCGAAGCTCAAGGCGGCGGGCGCCCTGGTCGTCGGCAAGACCAATCTCGACCAGTTCGCCACTGGCCTCGTCGGCGTGCGCACGCCCTGGCCGATCCCGAGGAATGCGATCGATCCTAAGCTCGTGCCCGGCGGCTCCTCCTCCGGCTCCGCGGTGGCGACGGCGCGCGGCATCGTCTCCTTCGCGCTCGGCACCGACACCGCCGGCTCGGGCCGCATTCCGGCCGGCCTCAACAACATCGTCGGGTTGAAGCCAACCGTTGGCGCGCTGTCGACGGCGGGCGTGGTGCCGGCCTGCCGGACGCTCGATTGCGTCTCGGTTTTCGCGCTGACGGTCGACGACGCCTATGCGGTGTTCTCGGCCGCTGCGGCGCACGATGCCGCCGATCCTTATTCGCGCGACATCGCCGTCCAGCCACTCGCCCCTCGCCCGCCGGTGCTGAATGTCGGCATCCCGGCCAAGGCCGACTTGAAATTCTTCGGCGACGCATCGATGCAGGCCGGCTTCGAGGCCGCTCTCGCTGCCCTGGAGACGCACGGCGCCAGGCTCGTCGAGATCCCGTTCGGCGACTTCTATGCGACGGCCGACCTGCTCTACGAAGGCGCCTGGGTCGCGGAGCGCTATGCGGCGATCCGTGATTTCTTCGAGGCGAATGAAACAGCGCTCCATCCGGTGACGCGCAAGATCATCGGTGGCGCCAGAAACCTGTCGGCCGCCGACGCCTTCCGCGGACTCTATGCCCTGCAGGCCTCCAAGGCGCGGCTTGCCCCGGTCATCGCCTCCGTCGATCTTTTCTGCGTGCCGACCGCGCCGACCCACTACACGGTCGATGCCGTGCTTGGCGATCCGATCGCCACCAACAGCCGGCTCGGCACCTACACCAATTTCGTCAATCTCCTCGACATGTGCGGCATCGCCGTGCCGGCCGGCACGCGCGACGACGGCCTGCCGATGAGCGTTACGCTTCTGGCCGCCGCCGGCCGGGACGGCCTCGTCGCGGCGGTCGCGCGCGACCTGCATTCGGCGAGCGGCCTCGCCCTCGGCGCGACCGGGTGGCGGCAGTCGAGCGCGCGCCCAGCCAGCGCATCGGCCGAGGATGGCATGATCGAAATGGTTGTCGTCGGCGCGCATCTTTCGGGGATGCCGCTCAATTGCCAGCTCAAGGAAGCTGGCGCGCGTTTCTGCCGGGCGACGACGACGACGCCTTCCTACAAGCTCTATGAGCTTGCCGGCCAGACCACGCCAAAACCGGGACTGATCCGCGTCGCAGGCGGCGGCACCGCGATCGAGGTCGAGGTCTGGCGGCTTTCTGCCGAGGCATTCGGCCGCTTCGTCGCCGCCATCCCGCCACCGCTCGGCATCGGCACCATCGAGCTCGACGATGGAACATCGGCGAAGGGTTTTCTGGCCGAGACCGCCGGTCTGTCGGCGGCGACGGATATCTCCGCCTATGGAGGCTGGCGCAGTTTCCTCGCCAGGACCCAGTAAGCGCAACGACAGCCGGGAGCCTTCCTTCCAGCTGAACGACAGCAATCTTGTTGGGAAGTCGAGGCCCCGTCTGCCGGCAGGCGTTCCGCGGTCCGCGTCAGGCCAACGGGAATCGCTCCACCGCACGCATGATGCCGCTCCGTTGGGTCAGCCGGGGTGCAACCCTGGCCGCTCTTGCGGCGGCGCGCGTTAACCGCCTATCGTGCGGCTCGAAACCGCCAGCCAAGTATCCCGGCGGCGGATTGCTTGACGAAACGGATTTCAGGGCGGACGAAGCAGCGCATAGCCAATGGCCGACAAAACACAATTCGGACTGACTGCCCTCGACACGGTACCCCTGCATGAGAAGGTCTATCTGGAACTGGTGCGGGCGCTGATGTCGGGTCAGCTCCAGCCCGGCCAGAAGCTGACCTCGCGCAAGCTCGCCAAGGAGCTCGGCACCAGCGACATGCCGGTGCGCAGCGCCTTCATGCGGCTGCAGGCGCTGAGGGCGCTGAGCCCGATGCCGAACGGCAGCGTCGAGGTGCCGGTGATCTCGGCCGATCGCTTCCAGCAATTGACCGACGTGCGCACGATCCTGGAAGGCACGGCCACCGAGCTCGCCACCAAACGCATCAACGGCAACAACCTGCGCGCCATCCGCCGTCACTGCGCCGAGCTCACCCAGGCAGCCCGCAGCGGCGACATCGACGACTATCTGCGCACAAATCACGACTTCAAGTTCTCGATCTACCGCCACTGCGGCAACGAGCAGATGATCTTCCTGATCGAGACGGTGTGGATGCAGGTCGGGCCTTTCCTGCGCAACCTGCGCATCGGCTTCGAGGACGACCTCGCCGGCATTCTCGGCATCGACTATCATGAGGAGGTCGTGGCGGCGATCGAGGCCGGCGATGGCAAACGGGCACGCGCGGCCATCGTGCGCGACATCGGCGAAGGTGCGACGCACATTCTCAAGCAGGTCAGGTTCCCGGAACTGCGGCAGTAGAAAAAAGCCTTCGAGATTGGCCGAAGCCTCCGTGACGTCGTCATCCACGGGCGGAGCGACGCGAAGCGGAGCGCAGACCCGAGGATCCATTCCGTGACTTTGATCGTAGGGTGCTGAGAAGCAGAATTTTGCATCGTGGCAACGCCTCAACTTCACGGAATGGATCCTGTGGTCTGCACCGCGTCGCTTCGCTCCTTGCTCCGCCATAGGATGACGACGGGATAGGCGTTGCGGCCAATCCCAACTCCCGCTTGGCTTTCTCTTTGCTTGCCGCTATGTTGCGATCGCAGATCGCAGAAATAGGACTTGAAATGCCGCCCGATATCCCGGCTAATGAGTTGAAAAAATGAAGGAAATCAGCCCGGAGACATCCAGGGCGGCCTTCACGAACTCACAAGCTGTAGAATGGATATCGTAGCCTAAATGGCTACCGAAAGAACCAGGGGCTGGAAATTGGGCGATGCAATTGCGGACGTTTTGAACTGGCTTGACAGCAGGAGCGACATCCAGAGCCTGAGGGCCGCGGTGTGCGACCTCAACGGCATCATGCGCGGCAAGCGCATCCCGGTCGAGCAGGCGCGCAAGGCGCTCGAAGGCAAGCTGCGCATGCCCTTTTCGCTGATCGGGCTCGACATCTGGGGAGAGGACATCGAAGGCAACGCGCAGGTCTTCTCCACCGGCGATGCCGACGGCCTTTGCCACTGGACGGGACGCGGCATCCTGCCTGTCAACTGGACGGCGCATCCGACGGCGTTGTTGCCGCTGTGGCTGGCGAATGAGGCCGGCGCGCCCTATCTCGGCGACCCGCGCCGCGCGCTGGCCCGCATCCTCGACCGCTATGCCGCGCTTGGCCTGACGCCGGTTGCTGCAACCGAGCTCGAATTCTACCTCGTCGACCCGACATCGCAGCGGCCTGTCGGTCCTGTCTCGCCGGTCACCGGGCGGCGGCTCGATTCCGATGCGGCGCTTTCGATCGACGAGATCGACGATTTCGAGGCCTTCATTCACGATGTCTACGAGGCCTGCCGCATGCAGGGCATCCCTGTCGACACCGCGATCGCCGAGAACGGCGTCGGCCAGTTCGAGATCAACCTCAACCACGTTCCCGACGCCTTGCGCGCCGCGGACGACGCCGTGCTCTTCAAGCGCACTGTCAAGGGCATTGCGCGCAAGCATGGCTTTGCCGCCTGCTTCATGGCCAAGCCCTATGGCGAGCGTGCCGGCAACGGTTTCCACGTCCATTTCAGCGTCGTCGACAAGCAAGGCCGCAACATCTTCGACGACGGCAGCGACCAGGGCTCCGAGACCATGCGCCACGCGGTCGGCGGCCTGCTTGCCGCCATGGCCGAGAGCACGCTGGTGTTCGCGCCGCATTTCAATTCCTACCGCCGGCTTCGGCCAAGATCCTATGCGCCGACGGCCGTCGCCTGGGGTTACGAAAACCGCATGGTGGCGATACGCATTCCGGGTGGCCCATCTGCCGCGCGTCGCATCGAGCATCGCGTCTCCGGCGCCGACGCCAACCCCTATCTGGTGCTGGCGGCGATCCTGGGCGCCGCGCTGATGGGCATCGAAAAACAACTGTCACCCGGCGAGCCGACCGGCGGCGAGGGGCAAGGACTGACGCTCGCCAAGCTGCCCCCGGATTGGGCTTCGGCCATCGCCGCGTTCGAAACCGGGCCGCGCGTCGCGGAAATCTTCCCGGCTGTGCTGCGCGACGCCTTCATCGCTTGCAAGCGCCAGGAGCTCAACACCTTCGCGCTCAACGTCAGCGACTTCGAGATCGAGACCTATCTCGAAAGCGTTTAGTGCATGACATGCATCGAAACGAAGACTTGAAGCGCGTCGATCGAATCCGTTTCGACGCGACGCGCTTCAAGGAGGCGCTTCGGTCTGTCCGAAGGTCGGCGAACGCCTCGATGCGATGAAACAGGGCACGGACTTCTGGTGGCCTGGGCAACTTTCCTCGAAGGCCGTTCTGCGCCGCCGGTGTGCTTCTCCCGCGATTGATGCGGATCAAGGTCGCCATGTCGGGCCTCTGTTTTGGTCCCGTTCAGCTCTCAGCCTGAACGGAGTCCCCCGCCATGATCGGCATCTCGTTGAGCCCTGAACAGATCCATTTTGCGCCGCCCGCGCTCGTCCGCGCGTCGCGCAACGCAGGAGGCCGCCAATGAAAGGTTCGTTACGGTGGCTGTCTCCCGTCATTCTGATCGCGCTCGCGGCAGCCGGCTATTACGCATGGCAGCGATCCGAGGCCGGGGCGTTGCCGCAAGGCATCGCCAGCGGTAACGGCCGCATCGAAGCGGTCGAAATCGACGTCTCCACGAAGGCGTCGGGGCGGATCAAGGAAATCCTGGTCGGCGAAGGTGATTTCGTCAAAGCCGGCGAAGTGCTTGCCCGCATGGACACCACGCAGATCGAGGCTCAGCGCCGCCAGGCCGAGGCGCAGCTTCAGCGCGCCACCATCGGGGTCGAGACCGCCGGGAGCCTGGTGACGCAGCGCGAAGCCGAAAAGACGGCAGCCGCCGCGGTCGTCGCGCAGCGCGGGGCCGAGCTCGACGCCGCCGAGCGGACCTTGGCGCGCTCCCAGCAGCTCGCGGTCAACAACACCGTCTCCCAGCAGGTTCTGGACAACGATCGCGCCGCCGAGCAGAGCGCGAAGGCCGCCGTTGCCGCGGCGCAGGCCCAGCTCGCCGCCAGCGAGGCGGCCATCAACGCTGCCAGGGCACAGGTGGTCGATGCCAAGGCCGCGGTCGATGCCGCGCAGGCGGCGATCGAAAGCGTCGATGCCGATATCGACGACGCCACGCTGAAATCGCCGCGCGATGGACGCGTCCAATTCCGGGTGGCGGAACCCGGTGAGGTGCTTGCGGGCGGCGGGCGCGTGCTCAACCTCGTCGATCTCGGCGATGTCTACATGACGTTCTTCCTGTCGACCGCGCAGGCTGGGCGCGTCGCCATCGGCTCCGACGTACGCCTCGTGCTCGATGCCGCGCCGCAATACATCATCCCCGCCAAGGTGACCTTCGTCGCGGACGTCGCGCAGTTCACGCCCAAGACCGTCGAGACGGAGGAGGAGCGCCTGAAGCTCATGTTCCGGATCAAGGCGCATATCTCGCCGGAGCTGCTCCGCAAATACATCCAGCAGGTCAAGACGGGTTTGCCCGGTGTGGCCTATGTGCGGCTCGACCCGCAGGCTGAATGGCCGGCCGGCGTCCAAGGAAAGCTTGTGCAATGAACGCTCGGGCGGACGGCGCCGCTGCCTTCTCGCCGAAGCGAGTCGCGCGGCTGGAGAACGTCGGCCATGTCTATGGGAAGGTCCGGGCTCTCAATGACATATCGCTGGACTTCCCGGCCGGCTGCATGGTCGGCCTGATCGGGCCGGACGGCGTCGGCAAATCCAGCCTGCTTTCCCTGGTTGCCGGAGCGCGGACGATACAGGAAGGGCATATCGAGGTGCTGAGCGGAGACATGGCCGATCTCCGCCACCGGCAGAGCGTCTACCCAAGGATCGCCTATATGCCGCAGGGCCTTGGCAAGAACCTCTATCCGACGCTGTCCGTCTTCGACAACATCGATTTCTTTGGCCGCCTTTTCGGGCACGACCGACGGGAGCGGGAGCGCCGCATCGGCGAGCTCCTGAGGCGCACCGGGCTTGCGCCTTTCGCCGATCGGCAGGCCGGCAAGCTTTCGGGCGGCATGAAACAGAAACTCGGCCTCTGCTGCGCCCTGATCCACGATCCGGACCTCTTGATCCTGGATGAGCCGACCACCGGCGTCGACCCTTTGTCGCGCCGCCAGTTCTGGGAACTGATCGATGAGATTCGCAAGAGCCGCGACGGCATGAGCGTCATCATCGCGACGGCCTACATGGAGGAGGCCTCGCGCTTCGACTGGCTGGTGGCGATGGATGGAGGCCGGGTGCTGGCGTCCGGAGCCCCGGCCGACCTGCTCGCACGCACCGGCGCGCCCGACCTCGACGCGGCTTTCATCGCTCTTCTCCCGCCGGAGAAGCGAGGCAGCCACGAGACGGTGAAGATCCCTCCGCGACCCGCCGATGCCGACGGCGTATCCGCCATCGAGGCTGAACATCTCACCATGCGCTTCGGCGATTTCACCGCCGTCGACGACGTGAGCTTCCGCATCGGCCGCGGTGAGATCTTCGGCTTCCTGGGCTCGAATGGCTGCGGCAAGACGACCACCATGAAGATGCTGACCGGGCTGCTCGAGCCGAGCGAGGGCAAGGCGCGGCTGTTCGGACGCGAGATCGACTCGCGCGACATCGAGGTGCGGCGGCGCGTCGGCTACATGTCACAGGGATTCTCCCTCTACTCGGAACTGACGGTTCGGCAAAACCTCGAGCTGCATGCCCGACTCTTCGGCATGGCCGACGCCGCGATCCCGTCCCGGGTCGAGGAGGTCGCGCGGCAGTTCGGTCTGGCCGACAACGTCGACGCGCTGCCCGAAGCACTGCCGCTCGGCATCCGCCAGCGGCTGTCGCTGGCGGTGGCGATGATCCATTCCCCCGAGATACTGATCCTCGACGAGCCCACTTCCGGCGTCGACCCGGTTGCCCGCGACGGGTTCTGGCGGATTCTCGGCGACCTCTCCCGTAAGGAGAACGTGACGATCTTCGTCTCCACGCATTTCATGAATGAGGCGGAACGCTGCGATCGCGTCTCGCTCATGCACGCCGGCAAGGTCCTGATTAGCGACACGCCCGACGGCATCGTCGGGAGCCGCTCGGCGGCGACGCTGGAAGAAGCCTTTGTCGGATATCTGGAGGAGGCGACAGGGCCGGAGCAGCGCGGCACGCCGGGCTCGGCCGCTGAAACAGTGCCGCTCGCGGAAGCGCTCGGCGCGCCGCACAGCCAACCCCAAGAGAGCCGCGACGGCCGTTTCTTCGGTCTGCGCCGCATGTTCGCCTACACCCGCCGCGAGGCGATGGAGCTCGCACGCGATCCGATCCGCGCCACGCTGGCTACCATCGGCAGCCTCATCCTGATGTTCGTCGTGGGCTACGGCATCAACATGGACGTCGAGAATCTCTCCTTCGCCGTCCTCGATCGCGACGACACGACGATCAGCCGGGACTATGTGCTGCAGATCGCCGGCTCGCGGTATTTCACCGAGAAGACGCCGATTACCGACCATGCCGATCTCGATCGGCGTATGGAGGACGGGGAGCTCAATCTCGCCATCGAAATTCCGACCGGGTTCGGGCGTGACCTCGCGCGCGGTCGCCACGTCACGATCGGCGCGTGGATCGACGGCGCCATGCCGACGCGCGCCGAAACCGTGCTGGGCTATGTCTCGGGAATGCATGCCGGCTGGCTCGCGCGGAAGGCGCGCGAACTCTACGGCGACACCGCCACCGCCAGCGCCTTCCAGCTCGATATCCGCTACCGCTACAACCCCGACGTCCGCAGCCTCGACGCCATCGTTCCGGCTGTCCTCCCGATGCTTCTCCTGCTGATCCCGGCAATGCTGGCCGTGCTGAGCGTGGTGCGGGAGAAAGAACTCGGCTCCATCATCAATTTCTACGTCACGCCCGTCACCCGGCTCGAATTCCTGGTCGGCAAGCAGATCCCCTATGTGGTCCTCGCGATGCTGAACTTCGTGCTGCTGACTGCCTTTGCCGTCTTCATTTTCGGCGTGCCGTTGACCGGCAGCCTTCCGGCATTCGCAGCCGCCGCCCTTCTTTACGTCATGGCCACGACGGCAATGGGGCTCTTTCTGTCGACCTTCATGAGCAGCCAGATCGCGGCAATCTTCGGAACCGCGCTGCTCACCATGATCCCCGCCACCCAATATTCGGGCATGATCGACCCGGTGTCGTCGCTGCAGGGCGTGGGTGCATTCATCGGCCGGATCTATCCGACCACCTATTTCGTAACGATCTCGCGCGGCGTCTTTTCCAAAGCGCTCGGCTTTGCCGACCTGTCCGGCGCGTTCGTGCCGCTGCTCGTCGCCATTCCGGTGCTGCTCGGCCTTGGAGCGGCTTTCTTGAGAAAACAGGCCCGCTGATGCACATCGCCAACATACACGAGCTCGGCATCAAGGAACTGCGCGGTCTTGTACGGGACCCGATGATGCTTGTGCTGATTGTCTACGCCTTCACCCTCGCCATCTACACGGAATCCAAGGCGATGCCCGAGACGCTCAATCATGCTCCGATCGCCATCGTCGACGAGGATCAGTCGCCGGTCTCATCGCGTATCGTCACGGCATTTTACCCGCCTTACTTCACCGCGCCGCGACTGATCTCCCAGCCCGAGATGGACAGCCGCATGGATTCAGGAATGGACACATTCGCGCTGGACATTCCGCCGAGCTTCCAGCGCGACCTCCTGGCCGGTCGCTCTCCAACGGTTCAGCTCAACATCGACGCCACCCGCATGTCGCAGGCCTTTACCGGCGGAGGCTATGTCCAGTCGATCGTTTCGGGGGAAGTGAACGAATTCCTGAACCACTATCGCTCCCAGACTTCGCTCCCTGTCGAGCTCGACCTGCGGGCGCGATTCAATCCCGAACTCAACAAGGGCTGGTTCGGCGCCATCACCAATGTCATCTCCTCCATCACCATGCTTTCGATCGTGCTCACCGGTGCCGCGCTGATACGCGAGCGCGAGCACGGCACGATCGAGCATCTGCTGGTGATGCCGGTCACCCCGTTCGAAATCATGACGAGCAAGATCTGGTCCATGGGCATCGTCGTCCTCGTGGCGTCGGGCCTTGCGCTCGTCTTCGTCATCCAGGGGCTGCTGTCGGTCCCGATAAACGGATCGATTGCGCTTTTCATGGTGGGCGCGGCCCTCGACATCGTCGCCATGACCTGTCTGGGAATCTTCCTTGCCACCGTCGCCGGCTCCATGCCGCAATTCGGCCTGCTGCTGATGATGGTGCTCCTGCCCCTGCAGGTGCTGTCCGGCGGCGTGACGCCGCGCGAGAGCATGCCCCTCGCCATCCAGGCCGTCATGTTCGTCGCGCCCAACACGCATTTCGTCATGCTGGCCCAGGCCGTCCTGTTCCGCGGCGCGGGCTTCGATGTCGTCTGGCCGCAGCTTGCGGCGCTGCTGGTCATCGGCATGCTGCTGTTTGCGTTCTCGCTCCGCCGCTTCCGTCAATTCCTGAAATAGAACCGCAATCCAATGCTTCGAAATTGAGACCTGCATCGCAAGCGTGTAGCGGCCGATCTGCGCACACGGCCTACTCTCCCGCCCGCGCCCGCTGGCGCTCCTGGACGATGACCGCAAGGATCAGCAGCGCGCCCTTGGCAAGCAGCTGGTAGAAGGTCGGCACGCTGGTCAGGATCATGCCGTTGTTGAGGACGCCGATGATCAGCACCCCCAACATGGCGCCGACGATCGTGCCCTTGCCGCCCTGCAGCGCGCAGCCGCCGAGAATCGCTGCGGTGATCGCCTCAAGCTCCAGCCCCTGGCTGCCGGAGGCCGGCTGTCCGGACATGGTGCGGCTGGCGAGCACCAGGCCGGCCACCGCTGCCGCGAAGCCGCTCATGGCGTAGATCGAGATCTGGTAGCGGCGGATCGGGATGCCGGCGAGCCGCGCCACCGTCGGATTGCCGCCGAGCGCGTAGATGTTCCTGCCGACCACCGTCTCGCGGGTGAAGACGATGAACGCCGCCATAGCGGCGATCAGCAGCCAGATGGCAAAAGGCAGCCCAAGAAAGGTGCCGATGCCGAGCGCGCGCAGGCTGTCGCCGGTGATCGGGATCGAGTTGCCGTTGTTCATCAGATAGGCGAGGCCGCGGAAGGCCGACATCGTTCCAAGCGTCGCGATCACCGCGTTGACCGGGCCGTAAACGATGATCAGCCCGTTGACCGCGCCCGCTACAAGTCCGGCGAGCAGCCCGGCCAGGATACCGGCCGAAATCGAGCCGGTTTCCTGTGCGGCGACGGCAAGCACCATGGTGCTCAGGCCCACGATCGATCCGACCGAGATGTCGAGCCCGCCGGAGACGATGACCACGGTCTGCGCCATCGCCAGGATGCCGAGGATGGTGACCGCGAGCCCGATATTGATCAGATTGCGCGGCGTGAAGAAGACGTCGGGCCTGAGCGCGCCGAAGATCGCCAGCAGCACGATCAGCGCGATCAGCAAACTGATGTTCTGCGTGCCGATGCGGCCGAACAGACTTGCCGGCGCGTGTTCGCGGCCGGCGGTCGCGGTATCGGTCACGATACTCTCCTCTCGATTGTCTCTTTCCCCGAGCGCATGGCCAAGGCCAGCACCGCTTCCTCGCTCGCTTCCTGCCACGGAAGCTCGCCGCTGATGCGCCCGCTCTGCATGACCAGAACGCGGTCGGCGAGGCCGAGCAGCTCCGGCATCTCGGAGGAGATGAGCAGGATGGCGAGGCCCTGGTCGGCCAAGCTTTCGATGAGCCTATAGATTTCCGCCTTGGCGCCGACATCGATGCCGCGCGTCGGCTCGTCGAGGATGAGCACGGCCGGCCCCCGCGCCTGCCAGCGCGCGAAGACGACCTTCTGCTGATTGCCGCCGGACAGTTTTCCGACGGCCTGTTCGATCGACGGCGTCTTCACCCTGAGCTCCGCGACATGGCGGGCGACCAGCGCGCGCTCGCGCCTGCGGCTGAAGAAGCCGAAGCGCGACACCTTGTCAGGCACCACGAGGCTGACATTGTCGCGCACAGCCTGCATCAAGAGCAGCGCTTCCTGCTTGCGGTCCTCCGGCACCAGCCCGATTCCGGCCGCGACGGCATCGGCCGGTTCGCGCGGCTTGTAGGGCCGGCCGCCGACCGTCATCCGTCCCGACAGCAGCGGATCGAGGCCGACGATGGCGCGCGCGACTTCCGTCCGTCCGGCGCCGACCAGTCCGCCCAGCCCGACGATCTCGCCGGCCCTCACCTCGAAGCTGATCCCGTCGACACGGCGCGTGGTGACAGCTTCCAGCGCCAGCCGGACCGGCCCCAGCGTGCGTTC
This sequence comes from Mesorhizobium sp. WSM4906, assembly GCF_029674625.1. Classification (NCBI taxonomy): domain Bacteria; kingdom Pseudomonadati; phylum Pseudomonadota; class Alphaproteobacteria; order Hyphomicrobiales; family Phyllobacteriaceae; genus Mesorhizobium; species Mesorhizobium sp. WSM4906. The sequence goes on along the minus strand of NZ_CP121355.1, from coordinate 2,069,363 downwards.
TCTTCGGTTGAACAGGTCGCTCACCGGCCTGCCGACCATCAGCCGCACCATGCGCTGCTCGTCGAGCGCCGCGATCGGCTCGTCGGCGACGCGGCTGCCGTCGCGCATCACCACGCAGCGATCGGCAAGGTCGATGATCTCGCGCAGGCGGTGCGAAATGTAGATCACGGCGACGCCGTCGGCTTTCAGACGCCGGATGACACGGAACAGCCGCTGCGCCTCGTCCTCCGTCAGGGACGAAGTCGGCTCGTCGAAGGCAAGGAGCCTCGCGCCTGGCCGCAGCGCCCGCATGATCTCGATGAGCTGCCTGAGCGCCGGGCTGAGCCCATGGCAGCGCTGCCCGGGCGACAGCACGTCGACCACGCCGAACGTACCGAGCAGATCGAGACTGCGCCGCTCCAGATCCGCGCGGTCGAGGAACAGGCCGCCGCGCGCCTTGATGTCGCCGATGAAGATGTTTTCCGCCACCGTCAGCTCCGGAATGATCTCCGGCTCCTGATGGATGACGCGGATGCCAGAGCCATGTGCGACGCGCGGCGAGCTGAGCTGGACCGGGTGCCCATCGACCAGAACCCGACCGGCATCGGGCCTGTGCTCGCCCTCCAGCACGCGCATCAGCGTGGACTTGCCGGCGCCGTTCTCGCCGATCAGGGCAGTGATCTCGCCGGCATTGAAGGCGACCGACACATCTCGCAGCGCCTGCACGGCGCCGAAACGCTTGCAGACGCTCTCGACGGAAACGACGGGCACGGTCATCGGCGGGCGGCTCCGCAGGAAGCCGCCCGCCCAAAGGCCACCCGCCGTGAGGCGGAAAGAAAGCCTAGGACTTGCAACCGAGCGTATCCTTGAACTTGGCGAAATTCTCGCCGCTGATCAGGGTGGCGTCCTGGAAATAGTCCTTCTGCATCTCCTTGCCGGTGGCCTGGTCGTAGAGCGCCTGGATCGCGGCCGCGCCATGCTTGGCGCTGTCCAGCCACATCGTGCCGCGGAAGCCCGAAGGCTTGCCGGCGCCGAAGGCCTCGCAGGAACGCGACCCGTCGATGCCGATGCCGATGACGTTCTCCGGCTTCATGCCGGCATTCTCGGTGGCGCGCACGCCGCCGAGCACGCCGTCGTCGTTGCAGGAGAAGAATATCCACTTCTCGGCATCCGGATTGGCTGTCAGCGTGGTCGAAACGACGTCGATCGAGTTGACCATGGTGTTGTCGTAGGGGATCGAGACGATGCGCGACTTGATCTCCGGGATCGCCGCGACCAGCGCTTCCTCCGCGCCCTTGTTGCGGCGCATGCAAGTGTCGGCCTTCTGGTCCTCGATCGAGCCGACGCGTACCTTGGAGAGGTCCTTGTCCCAGCCTTCGGCCTTGGCGATGCGGGCGATCTCGGTGCCGACCTGCTTGCCGATGTTGAGCGCGTTCATGCCGACATAGGCGACCGGCGTGCCGTCGGCGAAGGCGATGTCGTCGTCGACCGCGATCAGGCCGATCTTGGCGGCCTTCGCCTTGTCGGCGACGACCGGGCCGAGCGAACGATCCGGCACCACCACGGCGATGCCCTTGACGCCGTCGCCGACATAGGTGTCGAAGGTGGTGACGGCGAGGTTGGCGTCGAACTGGACGTCCTGGACAAGCAGGTCGACGCCGAGCTCGGCGGCCTTGTCCTTGGCGCCTTTCACCTCGCGCACGAACCAGGGATGGTCGCCCATCTTGTTGATGTAGCCGAACTTCATCTTGTCCTGCGCGCCGGCGCCGTGGACCGTCAACGCGACGGCGGCGGTCGCCGCCACCGCAAGGCATGCCTTGATCATCTTTTTCATTGGCTTTCCTCCCTATCGATCCCGGGCCGGCGGGACGTGATCTGCTTTGAAGACGTTTCCGGCAACCGGCCGCCGGTGCGAAACCTCATTCGTGGTAGAGAACCGAGCGCCCGCCATCGATGACGATGCAGGCCGCGTTGATGAACGGCGCCTCGTCTGAGCCGAGGAAGACAGCGGTCATCGCCACCTCCTCCGGTCGGCCGATACGGCGCGGCGGGTGCAGATCGTAGGTGCGCTGGCGCTCCGCCTGCGGGTCCGCAAATGTGTTCCAGTAGTCGACCGCGATCTGCGTCTCGATGTAGCCCGGCGCGATCGCGTTCACACGGATGCCTTCGGCGGCGTATTGGATGCCGAGCGACCGCACCAGGCCGAGCAGCCCGTGCTTGGCGACAGGGTAGGGAAAGGTGGACGGGATGATCGCGAAGGAATGGCAGGACGCGATGGCGACGACCGACCCCTGCTTCTGAGCCCGCATCGCCGGCAGAACCGCGCGCGCCGAATACCACACGCCGTCGAGATCGACGGCAAAGCAGCGCCGCCATTCCTCCTCCGTGGTTTCCAGCGGCTCGTGGAAAACGTTGATCCCGGCATTGGCAACCAGCACGTCGATGCGGCCGAAGGCGGCGAGCGCTTGTTCCGCCATCGCTTCGCAGGATCTGCTGTCGGCGACGTCGGTTTCCACGAACAGTGCCCGCGCACCACTTTCGACGAGCGAGGCGACGACCTTCGCCCCCGCCGAAGCGTCCTTTTCCGCCACCACGATCACGGCGCCTTCGGCCGCCATCGCGCGCGCCGTCGCCTCGCCGATGCCGCGCCCGGCGCCGGTGATAATCGCCACCTTGTCCTTGAGACGCCCCGCCATCGTCACCAGTCCACGATGGTGCCGTCGGCAAGCACGGCGTTGGTGGTGTGCATGACTTCAGGCTTGTAGGGATGCCGCTCGGCGACCGCCTCGTCGACCTCGACGCCGAGCCCCGGCGCGTCCGGCACCTGCCAGCAGCCGTCGACCATGCGGATCGGCCCCTTCACCACCTCGAAATACCAGGGCACGGCGCCGACCATCTCCTCCTGGATCAGGTGGTTGGGGGTGGAGACGGCGAAATGCAGCGCCGCGGCGCCCGCGATCGGGCCGAGCGGATTGTGCGGCGCCACCCCCACGGACACCGCCTCGGCCATCGCCGCGATCTTCTTGGCCTCGAGCAGGCCGCCGCAATGGCAGATGTCCGGCTGCACGATGTCGACCGCCCCTGCCCGGAACAGATCGTCGAATTCGGGACGGTCGACCAACCGCTCACCGGTGGCGATCGGCACGCGCGACTTGGCGGCGAGCTGCGCCAGCGCGCCGGTCTCGCCAGGCGGCAGCGGCTCCTCGACGAACATCGGCCGGTGCGGCGCGAGCGCGTCTATATAGGCGAGCGCGGTCGAAGCGGAGGCGGGACGGCCGTGGAAGTCGACCATGATCTCGACTTCCGGCCCGACCGTCTTGCGCAGCGCCTCCATGAGCCGGCCGACCTTGTCGACCTCGATGAGCGGAGCGTGATAGTGGCTATAAGGGATGAAGACGGCCTTCAGCGCGCGATAGCCTCTGGCTACCACCTCGGAGGCCCGCTGCACCAGCGGCTCGGTGTCCAACGTTTCATAAACGGCGCGCATGTCGCCGAGGCCGAGATGGGTATAGACCTTGACCCGGTCGCGCACCTTGCCGCCGAGCAATCGCCAGACCGGCTGATCGAGCCATTTGCCGAAAATGTCCCAGAGCGCCAGCTCGATGCCCGAGACGGCCGACATGCCGATGACGCCCAGCCGCCAGAACGAATGCTTCTTGAGGATGCGCACCGCCTGCTCGATGTCGCGCGGATCGCGACCGATCAGCAGCGGCGCCAGGTCGGCGACGGCGCCGACGACGGCCTGGGTCTTCCATTCCAGCGTCGCCTCGCCCCAGCCGTAGAGACCCGGCTGGTCGGTCTCGATACGCACGAACACCCAGTTGCGCATATCCGCGTTCACGACGCGCGTGGTGATCGCCACGATTCTCAAGCGCAACTCCTCCCAGACGGCACTTAGATCATATGAAACAGGACTATCATACGATCTAAAATGGCGTCAAGAAGGAGTGTCAGGCTTTTGTGTGGAGGTCGTCGGCGGCGATGTCGAGCAGCCTGTTCATGGCGGCGCGGGCGCCGGCGGTATCGCGGATGCGGATCGCCTCCAGCACCGCGACATGCGCCGAGAGCGCGCGCGACTGCGCTTCCATCAGCGGATTGGTGACGAGGAATGTGGCGCGCAGCGCAGCCTCCAGCATGCCGACCAACCCCTTGAGCACGACATTGTGGCTGGCGGCGATGACGCCCTTGTGGAAGGCAAGATCCGCCTGGCAGACGGCGTTGAGATCGCCCGGGATGTTGTCGCGCATGCCGACCACCGCGCGCTCGATATCGGCGAGATCGGCAGCGGTGGCGCGCCTGGCGGCGAGTTCCGCGGCCGCCGGCTCGAAGATCCTGCGTGCCTCCAAAAGGCCGGAGACCAGTTCCTCGTCGTCCTGAATCGCCGGGTGCCAGCCAAGGACTACCGGGTCGAGCAGCCGCCAGTTGTCGCGCGGCAGCACGCGCACGCCGGCGCGCCGCCTGGCCTCGACGAGGCCTTTCGCCGACAGCACCTTGACCGCTTCCCTGACCGAGGTGCGGCTGACGCCCAGCATGACGCAGAGCTCGTCCTCGCGCGGCAGGGCGTCGCCGGGAGCATAGTTCCCGCCCAGGATGCGGCTGCCCAGCACGCTGACGACGGCGTTGTGCACGCTCGCCCCGCCCTGGTCAACCGAAGGCATCCAGCCGATTGCATCCGAAGGAACGATGGTTTCCACGCAATCCTCTCTCGTAGAGCACTCTGCCGCCAGCTGTTGTATGGAAGGCTAGATCTTATGTAAATCAAAATTCATATGATCTGTGCCAGCTCAGCGTGCCGCCCAGATCAGGCCGCGGCGCAGGATCGTTCGCATCTGCGGAACCTCGAACTCCTTGGCCACATGGCCGAGTGACGAATAAAATACCCGGCCCTTGCCATGCCGGCGCTTCCACACGACCGGCATGACCACGCCGTCGATCCACGGCGCGTGTTCGCCCGAGAAGGTGGTGGTCGCCAGCACTTCGTTCGAGGGATCGACATGCATGTAATACTGCTCGGAGCGGTAAGCGAAATCTTCGATGCCGGCCATGATCGGATCGTCGCGCCGCACGATGTTCACCCGGTAATCGATGATATTGCCGGGATGCGCGACCCACTGGCCGCCGCACATGAACTGGTATTCCGTCGATTCGCGAAATGCATCGCCCATGCCGCCATGATAGCCTCCGAGACCGACGCCGCTCTCGACCGCCTTGGTCAGATTGGCCTCTTCGGCCTTGGCGAGCTTGGACATGGTGTAGATCGGCACGATCAGGCTGAGCTCCGCGATGGCCGGATCGGCGAACACCGCGGTCGTGTTTTCCACGCGCACGGCAAAGCCTTCTTCCTCGAGCATCGTCTTGACGACGTTAGCCCCGGCTTCGGGTTCGTGGCCTTCCCAGCCGCCCCATACGATCAGCGCCTGCCGCATCTTGTGCTCCTCATGCGTTAAAGCATGTCTCCCAAAAGTGGGTACCGGTTTCGGGACAAAGACATGCGTAAAATCAAAACCTAATGCATGCCGCCCAAAAGTGCGCGCAGCGGCTTTGGGAGAACGACATGCATCAAACAAAGACTTGAAGCGGTTCGCCGGTATCTGTTTCAGCGCGACGCGCTTTAGCGTCCGCGGCCGAAACGTTTGGCAGCGGGCGCCGAGCGACCATCGCCGCAAAGTCGTGTGGAGTCGAGTTGGAAAAACGCATGGCGACGCAAACAAAGTTCGGCGCAAAAACGAAAACGGCCCGCGCGAGGCGGGCCGTTTTTAAACTTGGTTGCGGGGACAGGATTTGAACCTGTGACCTTCAGGTTATGAGCCTGACGAGCTACCGGGCTGCTCCACCCCGCGCCAACCATAGAGGTAAGCTTGAGCTTACCGAATTCAAGTGGCCGCCAAATGAAAGGGCCGCTTGCGCGGCCCAGGATCCCGTTAGGCGGGCCTTATCGTAAGGAGAAGACTTTGTCTCCATCCGGATGGTGGGATGTGAGACGAACGTGCGCTTGGCAGACCTGGCAGCGACCTACTCTCCCGCGTCTTGAGACGAAGTACCATCAGCGCTGGAGCGTTTCACGGCCGAGTTCGGAATGGGATCGGGTGCAGCCGCTCCGCCATAACCACCAGGTCGGCAAAACGCACGTTCAAATCGAGAAGCTGTCTATTCGTGCCGCCTACAATGGGCACAAGTAATGAGAACGATCAAGCCGATCGAACTATTAGTACCGGTAAGCTTCAAGCGTTGCCGCTCTTCCACACCCGGCCTATCAACGTGGTCGTCTTCCACGGTTCTCAGGGAATACTCGTTTCAAGGTGGGTTTCCCGCTTAGATGCCTTCAGCGGTTATCCCGTCCGGATATAGCTACCCTGCAATGCGGCTGGCGCCACAACAGGTCCACCAGAGATCCGTCCATCCCGGTCCTCTCGTACTAGGGACAGATCCTTTCAATATTCCTACACCCACGGCAGATAGGGACCGAACTGTCTCACGACGTTCTGAACCCAACTCACGTACCGCTTTAAATGGCGAACAGCCATACCCTTGGGACCTGCTCCAGCCCCAGGATGCGATGAGTCGACATCGAGGTGCCAAACAACCCCGTCGATATGGACTCTTGGGGGTCATCAGCCTGTTATCCCCGGCGTACCTTTTATCCGTTGAGCGATGGCCCTTCCACGCGGGACCACCGGATCACTATGACCGACTTTCGTCTCTGCTCGACTTGTCAGTCTCGCAGTCAGGCAGGCTTATGCCATTGCACTCAGCGAACGATTTCCGACCGTTCTGAGCCCACCATCGCGCGCCTCCGTTACTCTTTAGGAGGCGACCGCCCCAGTCAAACTACCCACCATACATTGTCCCGGACCCGGATAACGGGCCGCGGTTAGACATCCATA
>NZ_CP121355.1:0-2057500 GCF_029674625.1 Mesorhizobium sp. WSM4906 | reverse complement strand
ACAACAGACGACAAGAGCACCGTTTGTAAGAGACGTGTGAGTGGGGATAACGGCCCAGGCTTGCCGCTTCGTTTGACTTCAACGGCCGCGACAGGCAAATGTCATGGCCGCGAACAAACAACGACAAGCCGTTCCGCCCGGGGAAGAAGCAGCCTTTCTGGATGCCAGACACGGAAGATGTCATAGCCGAACTCGGCAACGAGCCGCCGCTGATCGCGGATGGCCGCAGCGGTCCGCCTGACCGCCGCGAAGTCTCGGCGCGTTGGCTCTCGGGCACTTTCCTCACCGGCGTGACTTCGAGCGTGTTGATGGGCGTGGCTCTGTTCGCGGCGCTTGACGGCCGCCAGCAGCTGGCGACCCCGCCGGAAATCGCAGAGCTCATCAACCTTGCCAGCGGCGGCGACGATTCAGGCGAGCAGGCCAAAACCACCAGGCTGGTCGCGCCGCGCCAGATAGCAAGAGCCAAGGACCGCCGGCGCATGGAAGTGTCCATGGTCACCAAGGTCGGCGACCGCGACGTCATCCACACCATGCCCTTCGTGCAGATCAAGATGGCACTTGCGGCCGGCCACACCACCAACCGCCCCTATCCGCCCTTCGACCCGTTGCAGGTCTTCGGCGAAGACGGCGACGACAATGCCCCGCCGGCCACCGCCGCCGCGGTCGCCGGTCAGATCTACGGCGCCAAGGTCGAAAGCGAGATGAGCCTGAAGACGGTCAATTTTCCGATCGAGACGGCGTCCTTCGACGAAAAGAGCGACCTCTCCGCCGACGAGGTGGAAAAGGTGGTGCGCGAAGCCGGCAGCGGCTTGAGCGACGGCGCCGTCCAGGTGGCGGCGCTTCATTATGTCGACCCGCAACGATTCGGCGACGCTTTCGCCGAGAGCATGGCGGGCTCGTACGACGTCAAGATCACGCCAGAGAACGTCTCGGTGTCGGCGCGCGCCACGACGGACGACCAGGCGCCGGCTTTTGCCGAGGAAATCATCCCTTTCACCCAGGATACGGACATCGCCGAGGCCTTCGCTGATTCGGGCTACACCGGCGACGACGCCACCGGCATGGCGGAAGCGATCGGCAAGCTCCTGAACGCGACGGCGCTCAAGGCGGGAACGGTGCTGCGCGTCGGCCTCGAGGTGCGCGGCGACATCGCCAAGGTAGTCCGCACCAGCGTTTACGACCGCGCCACGCACATCGTGACCATCGCGCTGGACGATCGCGGGCAGTTGGTGCCGGCGCAGGAGCCGGAGCCCAATCCCGAATTGCTGACGGCATTCGATGATTCGCCGCCGGTGGTGGTGCGCGGCAATCTGCCCAATGTCTATGACGGCATCTATCGTGCCGCCTATTCCTACGGCATGTCGAAATCGATGACGCAGAAGCTGATCAAGCTTCTTGCCTCCGACGTCGATTTCCAGTCGCGGCTTTCGCCTTCCGATCGCCTGGAAGTGCTGTTCTCGCAGCCTGACGGCGACGACCAGACTTCCGACAATTCCGAGCTTCTCTACGTTTCGGCCAACTTCGGCGGACAGATGCGGAATTTCTACCGCTTCCAGATGCAGGACGGCAGTACCGACTATTTCGACGAGAACGGCAGCAGCGCCAAGCAGTTCCTGTTGCGCAACCCGCTGCCCAACGGGCGCTTCACCTCCGGCTTCGGCGCACGGCGGCACCCGATCCTCGGCTATGTCCGCATGCACACCGGCACCGACTGGGCCGCTCCGATAGGATCGCCGATCATTGCCGCCGGCAATGGCGTGGTCGAGAAGGCCGGCTGGGCCGGAGGCTACGGCAAGCAGATCATCATCCGCCACGCCAACGGCTATGAAACCTCCTACAATCACCAGAGCGCTTTCGCCAAAGGCATCGAGCCTGGCGTCCATGTCCGGCAGGGCCAGGTCATCGGCTATCTCGGCCAGACCGGCCTCTCCACCGGCCCGCACCTTCACTACGAGCTGATCGTCAACGGCACCAAGGTCGATTCGATGCGCGTCCGCCTGCCGGTCGGCAAAGTGCTGAAGGGCGACGATCTCGTCGCCTTCAAAAAAGAGCGCGAACGCATCGACGACCTGCTCAAGCAAGAAGACGGAAATTCGCTGAAGGTGGCCAGCGCCAAGACCGATTCGCAGCTTCCCAACTGAGCGACAGGCTTTAACCGCGCGAATCATCCGTTCGCTGCGGCCAAGGCAGCGCCTGTCCAGGCACGGTGAACCAGGCGATGATCGACGACAGCAGGCAAAGCAACGCCGTGACGGCGGCAACCGCGGCAAAAGCCGAATCGCTTGCCGCAATCCTCAACGCATCGAGATTGGCCGCGAGTGCGGACGTGGGCGGCTCGCCGAAACCGGGGATGCCGGCTGGGCTGCCGGTCGATCGCGCATAGACGAAAGCCGCGAGCGACCCCATGGCGGCCACCGCGATCAGCCCGCCGACGCGCGAGACGGCGTTGTTGATGCCTGATGCGGCGCCCGTGTCCTTGTCCTCGACCGAGGTCATGACCGCCGTCGACAGCGGCGACACGACGAGCGCCATGCCGAGCCCCATCACGGCCATCAGCGGAAAGGTCCCGGTCCAGAAATTGTGGATGCCGGCCTGGGCGAGCAGGGCCATGCCCGCAAAGGCGATGGCAACGACGAAGCTGCCGGCAGCGATCGGCAGGCGCGGGCCGATCCGGTCGGACCACTGGCCGACCGGGCCCGACAGCAGCGCGATCGATGCCGACAGCGGCAGGAAGATGAAGCCGACTTCGGCCGAGCTCAATCCCCAGCCCGCGATCAGGACCATCGGCAGATAGAAGAGGTTCGCCGACAGCGCGAAATAGAGGAAGAAGGTCGCGAGATTGGCGCCGGCGAACGCGCCGATGCGAAACAGGCCGAGATCGATCATCGGCTCACGCTGCCAGCGCTCGTAGAAGATGAAGACCACAAGCAGGACGACGCCGGCGACGATGGCCGGCCCGGACATCATCCCGCCGCCCTCGGCGTTCATTGCGGTCAGCCCGTAGGCCAGCGCCCCGAAGGCGAGTGTGGCAAGCGCGGCGCCCCCGAGGTCGAGGCTGCGCTTTTCGGTCGGCTGGTCGGCCGGTATCTTGGCGAGCAGCAGATAGATAGAAATCAGTCCGAGCGGCAGGTTGACGGCAAATATCGCGCGCCAGACGCCATTGCCGAAGGTCGAAAGCACGAAGCCGCCAAGCACCGGACCAAGCGCCGTCGTCAGCGCCGAAGCGGCCGCCCAGATGCCGATCGCCCGGCCGCGTTCTTTTTTCGGATAGGCCTTGGCGATGATGGCGAGGCTGCCGGGCACCATGATGGCGGCGCCGATGCCCTGGATGGCACGGAAGCCGATCAGTACCGCCGGATCGGGTGCCAGCGCGCAGGCGAGCGAGGAGGCGATGAAGAGCGCGATGCCGATCACGAAAGCCCGCCTGAGGCCGAAACGGTCGCCGGCCGCACCACCCGCCAGAATCAGCGCCGAAAGCGTCAGCGCATAGGCGTTGGAAATCCACTGAGCCTCCGCCAGGCTGGCGCCGAGATCGACGCGCAGCGCAGGCATGGCGATCGCCAGGACCGAGCCGTCGATGAAGCCGAGCGCCGAGGCAAGGATCGCCGCGACCAGGACGAACTTGCGCCGCGTCTGCGGGCAGAAGGTCCCATTCGCGCGCTGGGCTGTCGAAAGCGAATCGGCGGTGGTTTCGTTCGAGGACGCCATGAATGTCTGCTTAGCTCTCCGGCGCGTGCGCAACAACCTGCCAGAGGATCGCTGTTTTGAAACCAGGTTGCACTGGCCCCATGGCCAGCGAGATGGCAATCATGATGCAAACGAAGCGTTGCGTGCTAGGTTCCGGCCCGTCGCCGGAACTTGCGGCAAAAGGGGGAAGCCATGAAGCGGCCGCTCGAACCGTCAGCCGAAGGGCGTGGGCGCATCGTCGGTATAACCGACGGCGTCTTTGCCATCGCGCTGACCCTGATCGTGCTGGAAATCAGGGTGCCGTCGCATGAAGCGGTGCATTCGGAGAGCGAGTTGCTTGCGGCTATCGTGGCGCTCGCGCCGCGTTTCCTGACTTACGCGTTGAGCTTCCTGACGCTGACCATCTTCTGGTTCGGCCAGCAGGCGCAGCATGGCCTTATCGCAAAATCGGACCGGAGACTCGCGACGCTCAATCTCTGCTTTCTCGCCTTCATCGCCCTTTTGCCGTTCTCCACCGACCTGCTGGCCGATTTCCTCGAATTCAGGGTCGCGGTGGTCATCTACTGGCTGAATCTTCTGATGCTCGGCGCCACGCTGTTCGCAAGCTGGTGGTACGCCGACAGGAACGGCATGCTGGCTGAGGATGTCGATGCGCAAACGCGGCGCACCGTCTATCAGCGCATCGTCAAGGCGCAGACCCTTTGGGCGATCGGCACGGCACTTTGCCTCGTCACCCCGCTGGCGAGCATAGCCTTCATCCTGCTCGTGCAGCTGATCTATGCCGCCGCGCTGCGCGGCTCATTGCTGCGTAAAATCGTCGGTTGAGGTCCCGCCGACATCCGCGATCGTTGGTCCGCCGACGAATTCCACGGTGACGCCCGGCGACACCAGCTTGGCGAGTTCGCGCGCGTCCCAGTTGGTCAGGCGCACGCAGCCATGGCTTTCGGTCTTGCCGATCTTGGAGGGATCGGGCGTGCCGTGGATGCCGTAGGTCGGCTTGTCGAGCGCGATCCAGACCGAGCCCACCGGACCGTTCGGCCCTGGCGGGATGGTCAGGATCTTGTCGTTCTGGCCCTGCTTGAAATTGATGTTGGGGTTGTAGGTGTAATTGGGGTCGAGCGCGATGCGCGACACGGTGTGTATGCCGGTGGGCGACGGCGTGTCGGCCGAGCCGATGGTGGCCGGATAGGCCGCGACCAGCTTGCCGCCCGCCTCATAGGCGAAAACTTCCTTCTTGTCCTTGTCGGCAACGATGCGGGCGACCGGCGTCGACACCAGCTTGCCGAAATTGGCGACCTTGATGATCGTGCCGGGGCGGTTGAAGTCGAGCCCTTTGTTGATCGACTTCAGATAGCCTTCGTCCATATGGAAACGTTCGGCGAGCGCCTCGGTGACCGAGGTGTAGCCCATGCGGTCCAGCTTGGCCTTCTGGCTGTAATCTTCCGGGATCGAGGCGACATAGGGGCCGGCCGCGTCCTCGGGCGTGATCGTGTAGGAGGCGAAGGCGTCTCCGCCGGACTGGGCAAGTGCCGACTGTATGCCGACCGCGTCGGTCGATTTCAGATTGCTGCCGGTGATCTGGTTATAGGCGGCCAAGGCCTTGTCGACATTGGAGCCGAAGCGCCCGTCGATGACGCCGGGCGAAGCGCCGGCGCGATCGAGCAGCACCTGAAGTTCGGCCACGTCCTGGCGAACGCCGAGCGACAGCGACGGATCGACGGTGGCCTTGCCGCCGGTGTCCGGAGGCAGGGCGGTCTCCGGGCTGGTCTGCAGAACATCCCCCTGGCCTGGCTGCGGTTCGATCGACGCCTCGTTCAGCGGCTGGCGCCTGATGGTGTCCGACTTCGGCGCCTCCGGATAGGTGGTGGCGTAACCCTCGTCATTCGGGGCCGGCGGATAAGCCTCGACGGAATTGTCGCCATAAGGATCGTTCTCGTCGACCGGCGGCGGAATGACCCTGCCGTTCTCTTCCAGCTGCTTGCGGCGGAAGCGGGCCATGTCGTCGGGATTGTCGAGATAATAGCGGTCGTCGTCCTCGACCGGCGCGCGTCCGAGTTCCTGCATCCGCAGCTGGCGGCGCAGCGCCCGGCGGTCGAGCCTGCTCTGCGGCGGTTGGATGGCGATGACCTTGCCGGTGTCGGCATCGACCAGCACCCGGTTGCCCCTGGCGTCGTAGTAGATGTCGATATTGCCGTCCTGGGCGAGCAGGAGCGCGCCGTGCTGAGCGGGTCGAACCGCCTTCTGCGCGCCTTCCAGACCCGGCGCCGCGAGCGCGCCAGAAGAAACCAGCCCGGCCGCGAGTGCCGAAAGGGAAAAGATCGTGCGCAGCATGTGGGTCGGGCTCTCCGGGCGACTAGGGTCTTGGCAACCGAATCTCTTGCCGCCAAACCAGTTACCAAAATTAAGGTTCCAACATGAACCGGGCATGAAGATGGCGGATTTCCGGCGTTTCACCATGATCCCGAACCGAATGTCAGCGCAGTCCCAGTTCGCTGCGGACCAGTTTCGTCAGCTTCAGCACGACCAGGCGGTGGCTTTCGCGCAAATAGTCCTTCAGCGCTGCATCATCCACGCTCTGGCTTGTCTGGCGCTGGATCCATTTCATGCCGCGCGAGGCGAGATAGGGGGCGGGCCGGCAACCCGGCTGTTCCTTAAGCACGTCATAGGCCATGTCGGAGCATTTGAAGGTGACGAAGACTTCGCCCTGGCGGTCGTGGCCACCGATCGCGAACACCTTGCCGCCGACCTTCCAGACATGGGCGCCGCCCCATTGCACGACATGCGTCGTGGCCGGGAGGGAGGCACAGAAGCCGTTATAGTCCTCGAGCTTCACTGGAATCGCGCCCCTTCCGATAACCGAGATCTGTGTCGGTTTTGCGGTATGGCCCCGTCAAAAAGCAAGAGCGCAAAAAGCAAGAGCGCGCCGCACCGATCCGGTGCGACGCGCTCTTGTGGATGCACTCCGGCTCGAATCAGGCGGCGGCTTCGGTCGCCACCACGGTCGGCTTCGAGCGGAAGTTCAGACGATCGGAGCCGGCGGTGACCTTGACGGTCGAACCGTCGAGGATTTCGCCGAGCAGGATCTTCTCCGCCAGCGGGTCCTGCAGTTCCTTCTGCATCACCCGCTTCAGCGGTCTTGCGCCATAGGCCGGATCGTAGCCCTTGGACGCCAGCCATTCGATCGCGTCGTGATCGAGCGACAGCTCGATCTTGCGGTCGATGAGCAGGTTTTCCAGCCGCTTGAGCTGGATCTCGACGATGCGGTCCATGTCCTGACGGCGCAGCCGGTGGAACAGGATCACCTCGTCGACGCGGTTGAGGAACTCCGGACGGAACGAGGCCCTCACCACGCCCATCACCTCGTCGCGCACGGCATCGACGTCCTGGTCGTCACGAAGATTGACCAGATATTCGGCGCCGAGGTTAGAGGTCATGACGATCAGCGTGTTGCGGAAGTCGACCGTGCGGCCCTGACCGTCGGTCAGCCGGCCGTCGTCGAGCACCTGGAGGAGCACGTTGAACACATCCGGATGCGCCTTCTCGATCTCGTCGAACAGCACGACCTGGTATGGCCGGCGCCGCACCGCTTCGGTGAGCGAGCCACCTTCCTCATAGCCGACATAGCCGGGAGGCGCGCCGATCAGCCGGGCGACCGAGTGCTTCTCCATGAACTCCGACATGTCGATGCGCACCATGGCGCCCTCGTCGTCGAACAGGAAGCTTGCGAGCGCCTTGGTCAGCTCGGTCTTGCCGACGCCGGTGGGTCCAAGGAACATGAACGAGCCGATCGGCCGGTTCGGATCCTGCAGGCCCGCGCGGGCGCGACGCACCGCTTTCGACACGGCCTGCACCGCCTCGCCCTGGCCGACGACGCGCTTGCCGATCTCGTCTTCCATGCGAAGCAGCTTCTCGCGCTGTCCCTCGAGCATCTTGTCGACCGGAATGCCGGTCCAGCGCGACACGACATGGGCGACATGGTCGGGGGTGACCACCTCTTCCACCATGCCGGCCTTGCCGTCCTGGGCTTCGGCCTCCTTGAGCTTCTTCTCCAGCTCCGGGATCTTGCCATAGGCAAGCTCGCCGGCGCGCTGGAACTCGCCCTTGCGCTGGGCAATCGCCAGCTCGTTGCGCATCTCGTCGAGTTGCTTCTTCAGGTCGGCGGCAAGGCCGAGCTTCTGTTTTTCCGCCTGCCACTTCGCGGTCAGCTCGGTCGACTGCTCTTCGAGGTCGGCAAGCTCCTTCTCCAGCTTTGCCAACCGGTCCTTCGAGGCTTCGTCCTTCTCGACCTTCAGCGCCTCGCGCTCGATCTTGAGCTGCATGACGCGGCGATCGATCTCGTCCAGCGCCTCGGGCTTGGAATCGACCTGCATCCTCAGCCGCGACGCGGCCTCGTCGACCAGGTCGATCGCCTTGTCCGGCAGGAAGCGGTCGGCGATGTAGCGGTTGGAAAGCGTCGCGGCCGAGACGAGCGCGGAGTCGGAAATACGCACCTTGTGGTGCTGCTCGTATTTCTCCTTCAGGCCGCGCAGGATCGAGACGGTGTCCTCGACCGTCGGCTCGTCGACGAAGACCGGCTGGAAGCGGCGGGCAAGCGCGGCGTCCTTCTCGACATGCTTGCGGTATTCGTCGAGCGTGGTCGCGCCGACGCAGTGCAATTCGCCGCGCGCCAGCGCGGGCTTCAGAAGGTTGGACGCATCCATCGCGCCGTCAGCCTTGCCGGCGCCGACCAGCGTATGCATCTCGTCGATGAACAGGATGATGTTGCCGTTGGCCGAGGTGACCTCGTTGAGCACGGCCTTCAACCGCTCCTCGAACTCGCCGCGATACTTGGCGCCGGCAATCAGCGCGCCCATGTCGAGCGCCATCAGCTGCTTGTCCTTCAGCGATTCCGGCACGTCGCCATTGATGATGCGCAGCGCCAGGCCTTCGGCGATCGCCGTCTTGCCGACGCCGGGTTCGCCGATCAGCACCGGATTGTTCTTGGTGCGCCGCGACAGCACTTGGATGGTGCGGCGGATCTCGTCGTCGCGGCCGATGACCGGGTCGAGCTTGCCGGAGCGGGCATCCGCGGTCAGGTCGCGGGCGTATTTCTTCAGCGCGTCGTAGCCCTGCTCGGCATTGGCCGAATCGGCGGTGCGGCCCTTGCGGACGTCGTTGATGACCTGGTTCAGCGCCTGCGCGGTGACGCCGGCCTTGGCCAGGATGTCGGCGGTCTTGGCCGACTTTTCCATGGCGAGCGCCTGCAACAGCCGCTCGACGGTGACGAAGCTGTCGCCGGCCTTCTTGGCCAGCTCCTCGGCGGTCGAAAACACCTTGGCGAGCGGCTGGGCGAGGTAGAGCTGGCCGTTGCCGCCTTCGACCTTGGGCATGGCCTCCAACGCCGCCTCGACGCCGAGCTTGACGTCGCGGACACGGCCGCCGGCGCGCTCTATCAACGACGCGGCAAGACCCTCGTCGTCATCGACGAGCACCTTGAGCATATGTTCGGGAGTGAATTGCTGGTGGTTACGCGAGAGCGCCATGGTTTGCGCGGACTGGATGAAACCGCGCACGCGCTCGGAATATTTCTCAATATTCATATGTGTCTCCTTCCGTCACCGGCCCGCTTTGCGGCACCGGATCAGATTGCGGTGACGGACCCGCTCATTCGAGCCGAGCCCTGTTCAGCCGAGATATGGTGTATGGGCCCAAGTCTCTCAAGACGCCTTGACGCCGGTCAAAGCAGAATATTCTAGTGCATGTCGCCCAAAAAGTGCGCGGCGGTTTTGGGAAAACGACATGCATAAAGCAAAGGCCTAAGGCGCGTCGCCTGAGTCTGCTTCTGCACGACGCGCTTTAGATGCCCACAACGAAAACGGCGGAGATTTCTCTCCGCCGTTCGAATGGCCTGAAATGGACCGGTCCGGTTGCCGGGATCAGTTATTTACGTCGGCGACCGCCGGTTCGCTGGTGCCGCCTGCCGGCTCGCTGGCAACGCTTTCGCTCGGCGCCGCACTTGCCTGTTCGGCGGCAGCGGCTACCGCGTCGTTGCCGTTGTCCGCGGCGTTGCTGTCATCGGCGGGGCTGTCCCCGCGGTCGGCATTGCCCTGCTCGGCGCTATAGCCCTGCTCGGCATTACCGCGACCGCGACGCGGACGTCTCTGCCGACGCCCGCCGCCATTGTCGGTGCCGGCTTCGTTGCGCTCGGCCTGGGCGGCAATGCCCGCCGGCGAGAAACTGTCGAACAGCGGAGCCGGCTCGGCTGCGCCTTCTGCGGAAGCCTCCGGCTGTGCCTGTGCCTCGTTGCGGCGGTTCTGGTCGAACTGTTGGCCGCCATGTTCGCCGCGTTGGCCCCCGTCGCGCTGTCCATTGTCGCCCCGCTGACCATTCTGGCCGTACTGGCCATAGCCGCCATTGCGGCGGTCGCGGTGCCTGTCGCGGCCGTTATTGTCGCGCCTGTTGTTGTCGCGGCCGTTTTCCTGGTTGAAGCCGAGCTCTGCCGGCGTGCCTTCGATCACAGGCTGCGGCCCGGAGCCGTTCGCCGCGGCATCGCCGGAATTGGCGTTGCCCACGGTATCGAACTCGTCGCGATCCTCATCGACGTCGTCGTCGAACTCGTCACGATTCTGCTGGGCGGCGTTCTGGATCGGCATCTGCGCCTGCGCGGCGGCGATGATGCGATTATAGTGTTCGGCGTGCTGGAGATAGTTCTCCGCCATCACCCGGTCGCCGGAGCTTTGCGCGTCACGGGCGAGTGCGGCGTATTTTTCGGCGATCTGCTGAGCCGACCCGCGGATCTTCACGTCCGGACCGTTGCTCTCGTAGTTGCGCGTCAGGGGATTGGGTCCCTTGCGGTTTTGGTTGCCACCGCCGCCATTGTTGTTGCGACCGCGCATGCGCCTGTTCTGCTGTTGTGGCCTCATTCGACTCTCTTCATGTGAATTTTCTAAAACTCTTCGCGAACGGTGGCGCTCATGCAGCCGACCGTTTCGTTCTTTCACCGGCGTTCGCCCGCATAGATTGCGTTGGCGCCACGTGCCATCCTGTTCCGGTTACATCACTTGCCGGACGATTCCCGCACGAAGCGTGGGCGTCGTTTGCACAAGGAGGCAGCTATTTCCAAGGAAAACCGAATCGCTAAGAGCACTGCCTGCTTCGTCTCATCCGGTCAAGCGGGAACCTAGCTGCATTCCCTAATGTTGCCAAGCGTTTTTTCGCACTGCATCAGGGGTTTCAACGCTCATTCAACGCTCAAACACCAGCACCCTGTCGTTTCTGCCGAGATCGCGCCGCGCTTCCGCCAGCCTGTAGCCGGCTGCGGCGAAGATCGAAGTGACCTCGCTTTGCTGCGTATGGCCGATCTCGACCGCTACCTTGCCCTGTGCTTCCAGAAACCCTTCCGCCTCTCCGGCGATGATCCTGTAGGGGACCAGACCGTCCACACCACCATCAAGGGCCCGGCGTGGATCGAAATCGCGGACCTCGTCCTGCAGATTTCCAATGTCTCGACTGGGTATATAGGGAGGGTTCGCGGCAATTAAATGGTATCGGCCCGAAACTTTTTCGAACCAGTCGGAATGCAAGGCCTGGAAGCGCCCGCCCAACCCCAGATCCTCGGCGTTCCGCGTGGCGGTCGCCAGCGCACCGTGGGAAATATCGACGCCGGTGGCGGTCGCGGCCGGAACGGCGCTGAGCAGCGCCAGCGCGATGGCGCCGGTTCCGGTGCCGAGGTCGAGGATATGGCATTCGCCGAGCCTTTCGGCCGTTGCCTTGGCGAAGGGCAGGACCGTGTCGACCAGCGTCTCGGTGTCCGGGCGCGGCTCCAGCGTGTCCGGCGACAGCACCAGCCGCAGCCCATAGAATTCGCGGTAGCCGAGGATGCGGTGCACCGACTCGCCTGCGACGCGACGCCTCAGGGCCGCCTCGACCGCGGCCAAAGCCGTTGCATCGACCGGATGACCGGGCTCTGAGATGGCCTGGGCGCGGGTGGTTCCGGAAAAATGCTCGACGATCAGCCTGGAATCGAGCGCCGGATCGGCAATGCCGGCGGCGGTGAGCCGCGCCCGCGCCGCGCGCAGCAGCGGCCCGAGCGCGCGGGGCAGCACTTCAGCCATCAATGCCCATGTCGGCGAGCAGCTTCGATTGATGGTCGGCGATGAGCGCATCGATCACCTCGTCGAGCTCGCCCATCATCACCCGGTCGAGCTTATAAAGGGTGAGGTTGATGCGGTGGTCGGTGACCCGCCCCTGCGGGAAATTATAGGTGCGGATGCGCTCCGACCGATCGCCCGAGCCGACCTGCGACTTTCGCGACTCCGAGCGCTCCTCATCCGCGCGGCTGCGTTCGAGGTCGTAGAGCCGGGCCCTGAGGATCTGCATGGCGCGCGCCCGGTTCTGGTGCTGAGACTTTTCCGCCTGCACCACCATGATGCCGGTCGGCAAATGGGTGATGCGCACCGCCGAATCGGTGGTGTTGACGTGCTGGCCGCCGGAGCCTGAAGCACGCATCGTGTCGATGCGGATGTCCTCGGGCCGGATATCGATATCGACCTCCTCCGCCTCGGGCAGCACCGCCACCGTCGCCGCCGAGGTATGGATGCGCCCGCCCGCCTCGGTTTCCGGCACGCGCTGCACGCGGTGCACGCCGGATTCGAACTTGAGATGCGCGAAAACGCCCTTGCCCGACACCGAAGCGATGATCTCCTTGTAGCCGCCGACTTCGCCTTCGCTGGCCGAAACGATCTCGAAACGCCAGCCGCGCGAGGCCGCATAGCGCTCGTACATGCGAAACAGATCGCCGGCGAACAATGCAGCCTCGTCGCCGCCGGTGCCGGCGCGGATTTCGAGGATGGCGTTCCTGTCGTCGGCGGCATCCTTGGGCAGTAGCAGGATTTGGATGTCCTTTTGCAGCGCCTCGATGCGCTGCTCCACCTCCGGCAGATCCGCCTCGGCCAGCGCCCGCATGTCGGCGTCGGTGGCCTTGTCGGCAAGCATCGCTTCGAGGTCGGTCTGTTCCTGCTCGGCCGCGCGCAGCGCCCGGATCTTGCCCACCATCTCCTGGATGTCGGCATATTCCGACGCCATTTTGACATAGGCATCGGCCGACGGCCCGGCCGACATCTGCGCCTCGAGCATGTCGAAACGCTTGACGACTTGATCCATGCGGTCGCGGGGCAGGTTGATCATGGCAAAATGCTATAGCGGAATGGAGCGATCGTCGGCAAAGGCCTGCAGCAGCGCCCGCATCGGCGTCCCCAGGGCGGGCGCCATCAGATTGTCCTTGAAGAAGGCTTCCAGCTCCTGCAGCGGCAGCTCGGTCAGCATCGCCTTGACCGGGCCGATCGAAGCCGGCGACATCGAGATCGAGCGGAAGCCGAGGCCGATCAGCGCCATCGCCGAGATCGGCTTGCCGGCCAGCTCGCCGCAAAGCGTCACCGGGGTGTGGTTGCGCGCGCCGGCATCGGCGATCGTCTTCAACACGCGCAGGAACGGCGTCGACAGCGTGTCGAACCGGTCGGCAAGCTGTGTGTTGCCGCGGTCCACCGCCATGATGAACTGGAAAAGGTCGTTGGAGCCGACCGAAACGAAGTCGACCGCCTTCATCAGCTCGTCGAGCTGGAACAGCAGCGACGGCACCTCCAGCATCGCCCCGAGCTTGAGGCTGGTCGGCAAATGATGCGCAAAGCGCGACAGGTGCCGGACCTCGCGATCGATGATCTCGCGCGCCTGCGCGATTTCCGAAAGCTCGGTCACCATCGGCAGCATCAGCTTCAGCTCGCGTCCGCCGCAAGCCTTGAGCAGCGCGCGGATCTGGGTCCTGAGCAAGCCCGGGCGGTCGAGGGTGAGCCGGATCGCCCGCCAGCCGAGCGCCGGGTTTTCCTCCTGCACCGCGCCCTTGAAATAGGGCAGCACCTTGTCGCCGCCGATGTCGATGGTGCGGAAGGTGACCGGCTTGCCGCCCGCCGCGTCGAGCACGTCGCGGTAGAGCCGCTCCTGCGCCTCGGCGCGCGGGAAGGTCGAGGCGACCATGAACTGCAACTCGGTGCGGAACAGGCCGATGCCGGCCGCCCCCGATTCCGAAAGCTGCGGCAGGTCGACCGCAAGACCCGCATTCATCAGGAGATCGACCTGAATGCCGTCTTTGGTCAGCGACGGCTTCTTGCGCAGCTCCCGGTAGACCTCCTGCCGCCGCGCCCGGAAGCGGACCTTTTCGGCATAGGCGGCTTCGAGGTCGGACTGCGGACGCAGGTGGATTGTGCCTTCCTCGCCGTCGACGATGATGGCATCGCCATTTTCCGCCATCGAGACGGCGCCCTTCACCTGGCCTGCGACCGGGATGCCCATGGCGCGCGCGACGATGACGACATGGCTGGTCGCGGCACCATCCTCCAGCACCAGGCCGCGCAGCTTGTCGCGCGGGTAGTCGAGCAGTTCGGCGGCGCCCATCGAGCGGGCGACGATGATGGCGTCCTTGGGCAACGAGGCCGCGACATCCTCCGGCCCGCGTCCCATCAGCTGGCGTAAAAGTCGATTCGCGAGATCATCGAAATCGCTCATCCGCTCGCGCAGATAAGGGTCGGTCATGTGCAGCATGCGGGCGCGCATGTCGCTCTGCACTTTCTCGACCGCGGCTTCCGCCGTCAGGCCGTTGCGGATCGCCTCTTCCAGCCGGCGCACCCAGCCGCGGTCGTTGGCGAACATGCGATAGGCCTCGAGCACCTCGCGATGCTCGCCCTCGAAGGCGACGTCGCGACGCTCCAGCATGTCGTCGATGGAGAGCCTCAGCGAACCGAGCGACCGGTCGAGGCGGCGGACCTCCTCCTCGCTGTCCTCGTTGAACAGGTTGGTGACGACGATGCGCGGCTCGTGCAGCACGACATGGCCGAGCCCGACGCCGTCGTTGAAGGAAAGCCCCGTGAAGCTGGCCGGGCGGCTGAGATCGAGTTCCAATCCGGGACGGGTGAGTCGGGAGAGATCGCCGGTGGCGATCATTTCGGCGATCACCATCGCCGTCGTTTCCAGCGCCTCGACCTCGTCCTCGCGATAGTGGCGCATGGTCTTGTTCTGCACCACCAGGACGCCCAGCGTGCGTCCCGCCCGCAGCACCGGCACGCCAAGGAAGGAGTTGTAGATCTCTTCGCCCGTCTCCGGCAGGTAGGCGAAGGCCGGATGTTCCTGCGCGTTGGAGAGATTGAGCGGCCGCGCGCTGGCGGCAATTGTGCCGACCAGGCCCTGGCCGAGCCTCAGCTGCGCCAGGTGGACGGCATTGGGGTTGAGACCCTCGGTGGCGTAGAGCTCGAGCACCGAATCGGCGCGCAGCACATAGAGCGAGCACACCTCGGCGACCATGTTGGAGGCGATATCGCGCACGATACGGTCGAGCCGCTCCTGCGGCTCCAGCGGCTCCTGCATGAGCTCGCGGAGCCGTTTCAGCAGAACGCGCGGGCCACCGGCCGTGTCACGCATCGCGGCTTCTTCTCCAATGGACACACTGCCCGCCGCAGTTTCTCCCGCGGCCGGCGCTCACGCAACAACTGACTCAGTTCTTGCTATTGCTTATCGAGCCCGTAGACGGAATGCAAAGTACGAACTGCAAGTTCCGTGTAGGGACCGTCGATCAGTATCGAGATTTTGATCTCGGATGTCGTGATCGCCCGGATGTTGATCGCCTTGTCGGCCAGCGCCTTGAAGGCGGTGGCCGCGACGCCGGCATGGCTTCGCATGCCGATGCCGATGACCGAGACCTTCGACATGCCGGCTTCCGACTGCACGACGTCGTAGCCGACATCGGCCTTCAGCCTTTCCAGCACGGCCAGCGCCTTGTCGACGTCTCCGGAAGGCACGGTGAAGGTCATGTCGGTGAACTTGCCGTCCTCGGAGATGTTCTGGACGATCATGTCGACATTGATGTTGGCCTCGGCCAGCGGGCCGAAGATGCCGGCGGCAACGCCGGGGCGGTCGCCGACGCGGCGCAGCGAAATCTGCGCTTCGTCCTTGGCGTAGGCAATTCCGGTGACGACCTGCTGTTCCACGATCTCTTCCTCGTCGCAAATGAGCGTTCCGGGCGGATTGAGCAAATCCCCCATTCCGGGCGCGTCGGGATCGTCGAAGGACGACCGCACAAAGGTACGCACCCTGTGCACCATGGCAAGCTCGACCGACCGCACCTGCAACACCTTGGCGCCGAGCGAGGCCATTTCGAGCATTTCCTCGAACGAAATCTTGGCCAGCCGGCGGGCCTTCGGCTCGATGCGCGGGTCGGTGGTGTAGACGCCGTCGACATCGGTGTAGATGTCGCAGCGGTCGGCCTTGACCGCCGCCGCAATGGCCACCGCGCTGGTATCGGAGCCGCCGCGGCCGAGTGTGGCGATGCGGTTGTCCGGGCCGATGCCCTGGAAACCGGCGATGACTGCAACCTGGCCCTCGCCGAAGCGCTTGATCAGGAACGCGCCGTCGATATCGAGGATGCGCGCGGCGCCGTGGGCGTTGTCGGTCTTGATCGGGATCTGCCAGCCCTGCCAGGAGCGGGCATGGACGCCCATGTTCTGCAGTGTGATCGCCAGCAGGCCGGCGGTGACCTGCTCGCCCGAGGCGACGACGGCGTCGTATTCGCGCGCATCGTGCATGGGCGAAGCCTCGCGCGTCCAGGCGACCAGCTCGTTGGTCTTGCCGGCCATGGCCGAAACCACCACGGCGACGTCGTGACCGGCATCGACCTCGCGTTTGACATGGCGCGCCACGTTGCGGATGCGGGCGATGTCGGCGACCGAAGTTCCGCCGAATTTCATCACGATGCGCGCCATGGAAGCGAGATGCCTTTGATTGAGCCGGCTTGAGGCCGGAACGGAACGAAGCGCCCGGCAAGGCCGAGCCGCGGAAATGCGCGGCCTCCTTAGCCAAAACATCAAAGCTTCGCAAGCGAGGGCGCGGGAGAAGAGGCTTTGGCCGGCCATGAGGTCTCCTGACAGATTCCTGCGCCGCAATGCGATAAGGCTGAGAAATCGCATGGAGGAACTCATGACCGAGACGCTGGAAATCGTCAGCTTCCGCCTCAAGCCGGAGGCCGCGGCCGATTTTGTCGCCCAAAATGGCGCCGTCACCGACTGGCTCGCGCGCCAACCCGGTTTTCTCAGCCATCATCTCGGCAAGCGCGAGGATGGAGGCTGGATCGACGTCGTACGCTGGCAGAGCCGCGAGCAGGCTCTCGCCGCCGCCGGGCGCATCATGGCCGAGATCGGCGACTGCGAGGCCATGCGGGCGATCGAACCGGCAAGCGTCGAGATGCGTCACGCCGCGGTCGCGCTGTCGAGGTTCGAGCCGTCTGGCGCTTGAAGGGTTTCAGCGCAGCGCGGTGGTCGTCCAAAGGCCTGGATAGTCGACAACGAAGCCGGACGGCGCGACCTCGAGCACCTCGTCGTAGCCGAATGCCGGCGCGGCATAGGCATAGCGGGAGTCGTCGAGGCGACGATAGGTCTGGTCGAGACGTTCAAGCCTCAGTTCGGGAAAGGCCAGATAGGCCGCGGGAGCGGGCGTCTGAATGCCGGGCCTGAGACCGAGGCGTCGGATCGGCAGCAGGTTCGTGGCGGGTGTGAAACCAAGGTCGAGGTCGACAAGGCCGGCCACCTGTGCCTGCTCCTTGCCGTTGAGCGTCCAGCCGCCGTCGTCAAGCCTCTCGAACCGATAATTTAGCGTATCGCCGCCGAAAAGCCCCGCCACGCACGCGGCGCGGGTCAGCCATCCGGCATCGCAGTCGATCTCATAGGAGAGGCCACACGGCGCGCCCTCCTGCAGGAACGCCGCCTGTCCCTTCAGACTCCAGCCATCTCCCGTCCTGGAAAGCGAACAGCAATCATGCCCTTCGCTCGCAAGCCGGTCCTGTTTCAGCGCGGGACCTATCAAGCCGCCACGTACTGACAAACAGCGGCGGTCTTTGCCGGGAAAGCGTGGCTGCCCGGCCTCCTCCTTGCCAGCAGTGGAAAAAAACCTGCCTTGACTTTCTGTGCCGGGGACCCGACTTCCTAGCGTTCCCCGACTTCCCAGCGTTCGAGGAGACCCGCCTTATGCCAGAGCCCCGCCGATCGACCATCGATGCCGGAGAAGTCGAGCGCTTTTCCGCCCTTGCCGCCGAGTGGTGGAATCCGAACGGCAAGTTCCGGCCGCTGCACAAGTTCAACCCTGTGCGGCTTGCCTATATCCGCGATCAGGTCGCCACGCGCTTCGGTCGCGATCCGCGGGCAGCCAGGCCCTTCGAGGGCCTGCGCTTCCTCGACATCGGCTGCGGCGGCGGACTTTTGTGCGAACCGATGGCCCGGCTTGGCGCCGAGGTGGTCGGCGCCGACGCCTCGGCCACCAACATCGAGGTCGCCAAGCTGCACGCGGCGGAAGCGAGCGTCAGCGTCGACTATCGCGCCACCACGGCCGAGGCGCTTGCCGACGCCGGTGAGACATTCGACGTCATCCTCAACATGGAGGTGGTCGAGCATGTGGCCGATGTCGATCTGTTCGTCGCCAAATGCGGCCAGATGGTCCGGCCAGGCGGCATCATGTTCGTCGCCACCATCAACCGTACGCTGAAGGCGCTTGGCCTTGCCATCATCGGCGCCGAATACGTGCTGCGCTGGCTGCCGCGCGGCACCCATCAGTTCGGCAAGCTGGTGCGGCCCGAGGAACTGGCAAAGGCGCTTGGCGCGGCGGGGCTGACGGTCATCGACCGCACCGGCGTGATCTACCATCCGCTGGCCGACCGCTGGCAGAAGTCCAAGGACATGGACGTCAACTACATGGTGCTGGCCGAAAAGGCCTCGGTTTGACCGGCCGGCTGAAGCGCTCGTTCCCTTACGCCGCCTGGCTTTGCATCTTCATGCTTGGCAGGCTCTGCGCCTTGGTGGTGATGAACACGCCGGCAGTGATGATGGCAGCCCCCAGCCAGGTCAGCAGCTGGTAGCTCTCGCCGAGGAAGATCGTGCCGGCAAAGAGACCGACCGCTGCCGCCACATAGCCGATCTGGCTGAGATAGACCGGACCGCCGACCGCCTGCAGCCGGAAGAAGAAGGCAAACATCGCCGAAGCCGACGCCACCTGCCCGGCGACCACCAGCGGCACGCCGCCGAGCGGAGCGAACGCCTGCCAGCCGAACAGCGTCAGTATGCCGAGGAGAAGCAAGGTTGCCGACGCCAGATGACTGCCGACGGCGAGCTCGATCGGGCCGGTATCCTCGGGCCAGTCGACCGTGCGGTAGATGTTGCCGGCGGCGAGGCTGACTGGGATCAGCAGGCCGATCGCCACCCAGAAGTAATCGGCCGGCTGACCGGCCTCGCCGCGCGTAAGTGCCACCATGACTGCGCCGACAAAGCCGACGGCAATGCCGATGACACCGAGCAGGTTGGGCCGCCGCACGCCGAGCAGGATCGAGAACACCAGCGTGATGACCGGCGACAGCGTGAACATGATGCCGGTATAGCCGGCGCCGAGATGCGGGATGGCCGAGAACATCAAAAGATTGGGAAAGGCATAGGACGCCGCCGCGGTGACGAAGAAATAGCGCAGCTTGCGCGCTGTCGGCCGGATGCGCTGGCCAAGCAGCAACAGCGCCGCCAGCAGCACGCCGCCGGCGCCGAGCGAGATGACGAAGGCCCAGACCATGGCCGGCACGCCGGCTGCGGTCGCAAGCTTGCCGAAAGGCAGCGTCATGCCGAGCAAGCCTCCGGTGACGATCAGAAGGCCGAGTGCCGAATCCCAGAGAAGTTTCATAGAAATGATCCTGTCGCTGCGAGGTCGCGCTTGGCGGCCACTCCAACTTGAGGTAACATAACAAAAAGATTCTTAATGTCAAGATACTTTGCGGTGAGGCACATGGACCGTGCGGCGAGAGCGATCGAGCAGTGGCAAAAGGAGCGGCCGGACCTCGACGTCTCGCCGATGGGAGTGATCGGCCGCCTGAACGAAGCGTCTTCGCTGATCGCGCGCGACCGCCTCGCGCCGCTCTTTGCCCGCTTCGGCCTGCAGTCCGGCGAATTCGACGTGCTGGCGACGTTGCGCCGCTCCGGCGCGCCCCATGCCCTGACGCCGACCGAGCTCTACGAGGCGACGATGGTCACATCCGGCGCCATGACCGCCCGGCTCGACCGGCTGGAGAAAGCCGGCCTGATCCAGCGCGCGCCACATCCCAGCGACCGGCGCGGCATCGTTGTCCAGCTCACCGCGAAAGGCCTAGAGCTCATCGAAGAGGCGCTCACCGCTCACGTCGCGAATGAGCATCAAATCCTCGCTGGCCTGACGCGTGAAGACCGGGAGATATTGGCGAAATTGCTGGAAAGGCTGATCGGAAGCCTGAGTTAACCTCGCTCAGTGCCTATCCTCCGGAAAGCTCGGGATCGGCATGAATTCGACGCCGTCCTCGGCGAGGCTTTGCGCCTCCTCCGGCGTCGCCTCGCCATAGATGCCGCGCGGATCGGTTTCGCCGAAATGGATCTTGCGCGCCTCCTCGGCGAACTTGTCGCCGACATAGTCGGCGTTCTCGCGCACCTTGTCGGCCAGCGCCTTGAGCTGCGTCAAAGCCTGCTTCTGCGCCTCGCCCATGGCTAAGGCCATCTTTTCCTGCTTGCGCGAGGTGGAGACGGCCGGCGCCATCAATGCCTTCTCGACCTTATGCGAGCCGCAGATCGGGCAGTCGACGAAGCCGCGCTTCTTCTGCGTATCGAAGTCGTCATTGCTGCGAAACCAGGCTTCGAACTCGTGCTCGTGCTCGCAGATAAGCGAAAAGCGGATCAAGAGGCTGCACCCTTCAGACGCGGCGCCTCGCCCTCGCCGGCATTGACGGTGAAATCGCGCGCGTTCTTGAGATTGGGGATCTTGCGGCGCGCGGCGGCCGACTGTGCGGGGTCGATCTCGGCGACGATCACGCCCGGCTCGTCATGCGCGGCCTCGGCGATGATGCGGCCCCACGGATCGACGATCAGCGAATGGCCGTAGGTCTCGCGGCCGTCCTCATGCAGGCCGCCTTGCGCGGCGGCGATGACATAGGCGCCGTTCTCGATCGCGCGCGCCCTAAGAAGCACATGCCAGTGCGCCTCGCCGGTCTGACGGGTGAAGGCGGCAGGCACCGAAAGCACCTCCGCCCCTGCCAGCGCCTCGGAGCGGAACAGCTGCGGGAAGCGCAGATCGTAGCAAACGGCGAAACCCAGCCTTGCGCCGGCGATCGTGGTGACGACGGCCTCCGTTCCCGGCTCATAGGAGGCGGATTCGCGCCAGCTTTCGCCGTTGTCGAGGTCGACATCGAACATGTGGATCTTGTCGTAACTGGCGACCGTGGCGCCATCGGGCGCGAACAGGAACGCCCGGTTGGCAAGCTTGCCGTCGGTGCGCAGGATGGCCGTCGAGCCGACATGCAGATAGATGCCGAGTTCCTTGGCCAGTTTCCGCGCCGTCGAAACGACGACGTCCTTGTCCTCGGTGGTGAAGGCGGCGGCGCCCGCCTGCTTGTCGCGAACGAGCGCGCCGGTCATTTCCGGCGTCTGCACATAGGTTGCGCCCTGGTGAGCTGCCTCGCGCACCAGCCGTTCCATATCGGCCGCGTTGCGCTCCGGGCTGGTGCCCGAACGCATCTGCACTGCCGCTGCCTTGAAGGAACTCATCGTCATCTCCCGTTGGCAAGCAGCATATCCAGCCGGCCCTGCGACTCCAACTCATGGAGGTCGTCGCAGCCGCCGACATGCGTCTCGCCGATGAATATCTGCGGAAAGGTGGTCCGCCCATGCGCCTTCGAAATCATCTCCCGGCGCAATTCCGGCGAGAACGAAGCGTCGTGCTCGGTATAGGCCACGCCCTTACGCTCGAGCAGTCGCTTGGCGGCGGTGCAATAGCCGCACATCATCCGGGTGTAGATCGTCACATCGACCATCAATCAGAAGTCCTGCCGATGCACGTCGCCCGACGATTGCGCGAAAACGACATGCACAAATACAACTCAACCAAATCTATATAGTCGCGGACTCATCGGCCCGAAAGTCCCCCGGCAGGACGCGGGCGAAGGTCAGCACGTCGACGGCCCCGGCGCCGCCCCTCTTCAGCGCCCTGGCCACCGACCGCACGGTGGCGCCGGTGGTGTAGACATCGTCGATGATGAGCACCCTGCGGCCGGCGATCTCGATCTCGGCCTCGGGCGGGACGCGAAAGGCGGCGCGCACATTCTCCTCGCGCTCGTGCCGCTCCAGCCCGACCTGCTGGCGGGTGAGCTTCACGCGTCTCACCGCCGCCGGCGAAAAAGGCAGGCCGCTGAGTTTCGACACCGCGCGCGCCAGCTCAGCCGACTGGTTGAACTGTCTGCGGAAGAATCGCCGCCAATACAGCGGTACCGGCACCACCACATCGGCTTCTGCGATCAGTTCGGCGCCGGCGCGCATCATCCAGCGTGCCATCCATGGCGCGAGATCCGTGCGATCCTGGTATTTCAGCCCCTGCACCATCTGGCGGGCAACGCCCGAGTAGACGACCGCCGCCCGCGCCCGCTCGAAGGGCGGCGGATCGGCGATCGCCTCGGCGGAGAGAAAGCCCTCGCCCATGTCATGGGTGAAGGGCGTGCCCATCACCGGACACCAGGGCTTCTCCAGCAGCCGGAGCTTCGGCCAGCAAGCGCCGCACAGCACGCCGGGCTGCGAGACATGGCGGCGACAACCGGCACAGACCGGCGGAAACAGCATGCGCGTCGGCCAGCCCAACGCCTGCCGCGCCATGTCCTTGATCGCAATGGTCTTGATCTTGTGCACCGGATCGGCCACGTGAAGGAAAACCCCGCGCCACCATAGCATCGGTCCGGCATGCGCGGACAACAGGAATAACCCGTTGCAGCCCTTGATCGACACGCAGCTTTGGCTTGCGCACAAGCGTCGGGCCTTCACGCACCCCGTCGATGGCGCCGATTTCCTGATGCGACGGGCGGCGGAAGACCTTGCCGACCGGCTGGGCGCGGTCGAGCGCAGGTTCGGCAAGGCGGCTGCGCTGTTTTGCCAGACATCGGCGGCGGCCAGGGTGCTCGCCGACAGCGGCAAGGTGGCCGATATCGTTCGTGTGGAGACGGATGACGTCTTCCTTGCCGGCGAACCCGGCCTGGTCGCCCGGGCGGAGACCGTGCCGTTCGAAGCCGAAAGTCTCGACCTCGTCGTCTCGCTGCTGTCGCTGCAGGCGATGAACGACATCCCCGGCATGCTGGCGCAGATCCGCCGCGCGCTGAAGCCCGACGGCTTGTTCCTCGGCGCCCTTGCCGGCGCCGGCACCCTTGCCGAGTTGCGCGAAAGCCTGCTTGCCGCCGAGACCGAGCTTCATGGCGGCGCGAGCCCCCGCGTCCTTCCGTTCACCGATGTGCGCGACGCCGGCGCGTTGCTGCAGCGTGCCGGCTTGGCGCTGCCGGTCGCCGACGTCGAGACGGTCACGGTGCGCTACTCCTCGCTCTTCGGCCTTGCCGCCGATCTGCGCGCCATGGGCGAGACCAGCCCGCTTTTCGACCGTAGCCGGCGCCCGGCCACCAGGCGGCTGTTCGCCCGCGCCGCCGAGATCTATGCCGAACGGTTCTCGGACCCGGACGGCCGCATACGGGCGAGCTTTTCAATCGTGTGGATGTCCGGCTGGGCGCCCGACGCCTCGCAGCAGAAGCCACTCAAGCCTGGCTCGGCCAAGGTCTCGCTGAAGACGATCCTGGAGAAGCCGACGGGGCATTGATCAGGAGTAGTTCCCGGAAAGGGTGAAACAGTTTTCCGTCCGAATTTCCATAAAAACAACTAGTTAGAGCAGTTCAGCGATCCTAGCCACGCTGGACTGCCTCTAATCGGTCAGTGCTGGGCGAAGGCATTGGCAAGTCTGCTGTTGTTGTCGGAGAACAACCACTGGAGTGCATCCGCGGCCTTGCCGATGCCGCCGATGATGGCCAGCGACAACACGGTGACGATCAGACCATATTCGATGGCCGTGGCACCCGATTCATCTTCTATGAATTGCTGCAGCAGGTTTTTCATGGTCGTCGATCCCTCTTGTCGGGAACCATAGAGCCTACCCGTTAAGAAAGGTTAACGGCAAAAGCTTAACGGGGGATGAAATGGCCCCTTCTCGCTGAATTTATTAACCAATTAGCAATCGTCCCAATTAGCAATCGCCCCAATCAGCAATCACCATAGCGGCTGCCATCGTTGCGGATCACGCAGACGGAACTTGGCAGCGGCTGAAGCACGCTTCGCCGCAGCGTGTAAGTGTTGCGGTGCCCGATCGAGCCGGTGCTGGTCATGTCGAGCCCGCCGGCCAAACCGTCACGCGCGGTTTGCGATCGCGGCTGGCTGTCGAGGAAAGGCGTCGCGATCAATGCCAGCGCCACTGCGGCCGATCCGAAAAGCAAGGTGATCCGCAAAATGCCCATGCCGGCATCGGCGGCGCGGAACGTGCGGTCGGGCCGGATCGTGTCCCAGTCTCTCTCGAGGCTCATGGAATGGCTCCAAACAAAATCAGGGCATGCCGCCGTGCGGACGACTTCGCCTCAATCTTCCATGTCGAGATAAATCTTCCATTAACGCTGCCTAAAACAGGCGAGGCAAAGGCAGCTTGCGGGCTACTCCAGGAAAAGTGCGTAGCGGTTTTCCGTCCGGAATTGCGAAAAACAAGAATCGTCAGAGCAGTTCGGCATCTGGTGGAAACGCCGAACTGCTCTGACGATCACAACAGATCGATGAGGAACTGGATCAGCGGCGCGTCCGCCGGCGGCATCGGATAGTCGCGCATCTGCCGCGGCCTGACCCATTTCAGCCCTTGTCCTTCCTTCGGCTGCGCGATGCCGCGGAACTTCCGGCAGACATAAAGCGGCATCAGCAGGTGGAAATCGTCGTAGCTGTGGCTGGCGAAGGTGAGCGGCGCGAGGCAAGGGATCTCGGTCTCGATGCCGAGCTCCTCATGCAGCTCGCGCACCAGGCATTCCTCGGGCGTCTCGCCGGGTTCGACCTTGCCGCCTGGAAACTCCCACAAGCCGGCGAGCTGCTTGCCTTCCGGGCGCTGCGCCAGAAGCACGCGCCGGTCGGCGTCGACCAGCGCGCAGGCCGCGACGAGGAGCAGGCGCTTTCCGGCTGGCTTGATCTCGCTCATGCGCCGGGCGGCCGGCGATAGTGGTAGCGATAGACTTCCTCGAAGCCGAGCGACCGATAGAGCGACAGCGCCGGAACATTGCCGGCCTCGACCTGCAGCCATGCTTCGCGCGCGCCGCGCAGCCGCGCCCATTTCAGCGCCGACAGGATGAGGTTGCGGCCATGGCCCTTCTTGCGCGCCGATTTCTCGGTGGCGACCTCGAACAGTCCCGCGAGGTCGCCGTCATGGACACAGATCAGCGTCGACAGCGGCTCGTTGCCGTCTTCGAGCGCAAACAGCCCCGCTTCCGGCTGAATGGCGCCGATGACCTCCGACAGGCCGGGCCGCAGCGCGACGTCCGAGCCGTTCGTCTTGATCGCCGCGCCGATGAAGCGGCTGATGTCCTTCAGCGGAATCTGGTCCATCGCGGCGTCGAGCTGCGCCTCCTTGAGCGGCAGCCGCATCACCAGCGATTCGTCGAACCGACTCCAGCCGGCATCGTCGAGATGCTTCGACAGCACCTGCCCCGAAAGTGGCGACATGCGAAAGGTCAGCGGCCGGCCGTAAGCGTCGAAGCGGCGGCTGGCGCGCACGATGCGTTCGGCAATGGCATGGGTATCGCCCGGATCGAGCGGATTGACGGAATTCAGGCGCTTTGCCGGGTGGCCGGCCGTCAGCCGCACCACCCATGTCCCGTCGTAGTGGACGGCCGCCGCCGGCCAGGCGCGAAAGCCCGCCGCCTCGTAGCGGCGCACCACCGCCAACACGCTTGCCGGATGCCTCGACACCGGCGCCATCAGCTCCGGTAGTCGCCGTTGATGGCGACATATTCCTTGGTGAGGTCGCAGGTCCACACCGTCGCCTTGCCGCGGCCGATGCCGAGGTCGACGCGAATGCGGATATCGTCGCGCTTCATATAGGCCGACGTCGCTTCCTCGGAGTAGTCCGGATCGCGCTCGCCTTCATGCGCCAGGCGGTTGTCGCCGAACCAGATCGACAGCCGGTCGCGGTCGGCCGGCTCGCCGGCCTTGCCGACGGCCATGACGACGCGGCCCCAATTGGCGTCCTCGCCGGCGACCGCCGTCTTGACCAGCGGCGAATTGGCGATCGAGAGCGCGATGCGCTTGGCCGAGCGGGCTGACTTGGCGCCGGTGACGGTGACCTCGACCTGCTTGCGCGCGCCCTCGCCGTCGCGCACCACTTGCAGCGCCAGCGATTTCAGCACCTTGCCGAGCGCGCGGCGGAAGGCGCCGAGCCGCGCGTCCTTTGGGTCGCTGATCGCGGGCGCGCCACGCGCGGCTGCCTTGCCGGTGGCAAAGATGAGCAGCGTGTCGCTGGTCGAGGTGTCGCTGTCGACGGTGACGGCATTGAAGGTCTTGGCGGTGCCGCGCGACAAGAGATCCTGCAGCACGGGGGCCGCGATCGGCGCGTCGGTGGCGATGAAGGAGAGCATCGTCGCCATGTCGGGCGCGATCATGCCGGCGCCCTTGGCGATGCCGTTGATGGTGACGTCGGCATCGCCGAGCTTCACCGTCTGGGTTGCCACCTTCGGATAGGTGTCCGTGGTCATGATGGCCTTCGCCGCCTCGGTCCACAGGTCCGGCTTGCCGTCCCTCACCAGGCCGGCGAGCAGGTGGCTGAATTTGTTGGTGTCGAGCGGCTCGCCGATGACGCCGGTCGAGGCCAGGAACACTTCGCTCTCGGAGCAGCCGGCGGCCTTCGCCGCCGCCTCGCCCGTCAGCACCGTCGAGGCCTTGCCCTTCTTGCCGGTGAAGGCGTTGGCATTGCCGGAGTTCACCACCAGAACGCGCGCCTTGCCGGCGGGCAGGTTCTGGCGGCAGTAGTCGACCGGTGCCGAGGGACATTTCGAGCGGGTGAAGACGCCGGCGACGGCCGTGCCCGGATCGAAGACCATGGCAAGCAGGTCGGTGCGATTCCGGTACTTGATCCCGGCCTCTGCGGTGGCGATGCGCACGCCCTCGATGACCGGCATTTTCGGATATTTCTTCGGTGCGAGCGGCGAAATCGTTGCGGACATTGGGACCCCGAAGCGGCAGAACGCGAAAGGAAGGCCGGTTTGCCCGATAGCGCGCGCCGGCGCAAGAGGCGTTCTGGCCGCGTTTCATGGGCTTCACCGGTCACGCCGCGATCTAAAACGATCCGTTTCGTTTCGCCTCAGGACCCAATATGATCAGCGGAAGATTCATCGGCTAAGGCAATTCCTGGAAAAGCGTGAAGCGGTTTTTCCGTCCGGAATTGCGTCAAGACAATCTAAGGACGACGATATGGGCGAAGTTGCCGCCCCGGGGCGCAAGTCGATCGGCGCCAAGCGAAACCCGGAAAGCGCCGACGCCATCATCGAGGCCGCCGAAGCGGTGCTGGCGGAGGCCGGCTATTCTGGCTTTTCGATCGAGGCCGTCGCGCGGCGGGCGCGGGCGGGGAAGCCGACCATCTATCGCTGGTGGCCGAGCAAGGCGGCGCTGCTGATCGAAGTCTACCAGCGGCAAAAACGCGTCGAGGTGCCCGATACCGGCAAGCTCGAGGAGGATCTCGCCGGCTTCCTGGCGAATCTGTTCGCGCACTGGCGCGACAGTTCGTCCGGCAACGTCTTCCGGTCGCTGATCGCCGAAGCGCAGTCCGACGAGGCCGCGGCGGCGGCGCTCGCCGACTATGCGAAAGGGCGCCGCGCCCATACCGGCGCAATGATCGAGCGCGCCAAGGCGCGCGGCGAGCTGGCGGCGGACGTTGACGCCGGCATCGTGGCTGACCTGATCGCCTCCTATGCGTGGCGGCATCTTCTGACCAACCGCCTCGATGAAGACGAGGCGACGATCCGGACCGCGGTCCGCTACCTGACGTGCGGCATCCTTAAGGCATCGGAGCGAAAAGGTATTTCGGATGAACCCTGCGGAACGTCTTGAACGGTAGGCCGGAAAGAACAAACTTGCTTTGGTTCGGGTCCTTGGATTCACGGGCGGCGGCGAAGATCACGGTCGCTCTTGCCCGCATCATCTTGCAAGCCTCAAATCGGTCGGGGCCGGCGTTTTGGAACACCGCATCGATTGGGGGCCGGGCTACCGGATCTATCTCGGGCGCGATGGCGAAGAGTTGGTCATTCTTCTCGCCGGCGGCACAAAGCGTAGGCAACAGGCGGATATCACAGCCGCGCAAGATCGATGGCAAGAGTACCTGCAACGAAAGAAAGGGCGATAACGATGCCTCTGACCCGCGATTTCAAGGAAACTGTCAAGGCACGTGCCGACACCGATATGGCATTTCGCGCTGCCCTTCTCGGCGAAGCCGTTGAGCTGCTGCTCAATGGAGATGTCGATACGGGCAAGCTCGTATTGCGCGACTATATCAACGCGACCATTGGCTTCGAGGAACTCGCCGAAGACGTTGGCAGGCCACCAAAAAGCCTCATGCGGATGTTCAGCGCTGCAGGCAACCCCACGGCAGGCAACCTGTTTTCCGTCATCAGCCACTTGCAGAAGGCCACCGGAGTCCATCTGGCCGTGCACACAAGGCAATAAAAAACGGCGCCCAGCGTCTGGGGCCCAGCGTCTGGGGCAAAGACACGCGCAAAGCGCGACGCGCTTTAAACGCGAAAAGGGCGCCCGAAGGCGCCCTTTGCAAAGTTCCCAGGCGAGAGCGGATTACTTGCCGCTCTCCAGCGTGTCGACCGCAGCCTTCAGCTTTCCGTCCGGGATCTCGACCTTGGCGGCGCCGCGCAATTCCTTGACCATGGCGAAATACTTGTCGCGGATGACTGCCTGCTTGGCCTGGTCCTTGACGTCGTCGAAGGCCGGCGGCTGCTTGGCGCGCTTGTCCTCGACCTTGATGACGTGCCAGCCGAACTGCGACTGCACCGGCTCCTTGGAGTATTTGCCGACATCGAGCGCGAACGCCGCCTTGTCGAACTCCGGCACCATCTGCCCGGGACCGAACCAGCCGAGATCGCCGCCGTTCGACTTGCCGCTCGGGTCGCTGGTATGCTCGTTGGCGAGCTTCTGGAAATCGGCGCCGCCGTCGAGCTGCTTGATGATCGCCTCGGCCTCTTCCTTCGTCTTCACGAGGATGTGACGGGCGTGGATTTCATTGACCGGCGGCGTGTTGGCGATTTCCTGGTCGTAGCGGGCGCGAACCTCGGCGTCCGTAACCTTGTTGACGACCTCCTTCTCGACCACCTCGCCATGCAGGGCGCGCTGCTGCAGGAACGCCATGCGGCGCTGGAAATCGGCATCCTTGTCGAGACCGCTGTCGACCGCCTTTTTGGCCATGACGCGGATTTCGATGGCCGCCGAAAGGGCGGCGGCGCGGCGCTGTTCCGGCGGCAGCTGCTGGAACTGCTGCGACAGCTCGCCTTCGGCAAGCGCAAGATCAGCCTCGGTCAGCTTCTCGCCGTTGATGGTGGCGACGATGGCGTTCGGGTCGACCGGCGCAGCGGCGGGAGCCGCGGCGTCCGGCTGGGCTGGCTTGGTTTCCTGCGCCATCAGCGGCGACAGTGAAAGTGCCGAGAGCCCGAAGGCCAGGCCAAGGCTGGCGAGCGACGCGCGGCGGAATAGCAGGGACATCAAGATAAACTCCAATGGGGATTGCCAATAAGGATCGCTTGAGCGGAAAGGTTCCAGATCAGTCCGATTGTGGCGGAATTTGGCGCTGCCCATGGGGCTAACGCGGCGTTGACATCAGTTGAGCCCCCTCTTATCTGTCCAACGACTTGGCGTCCAGAACCGTTTTCCGGGCGCTTTTTGCGTTTGTCCGCATTCACGCGGATTTGATGGGCCCGCCAGGCGCCTGTCGCAAACGGCTAAAATTGCTATCGAAAGGACCATTGGATGGTCAGTCTCGGCGCTCTCGCGCGTAAGGTTTTCGGCTCTTCCAACGACCGCCGAGTCAAGTCGACCCGGCCCCGGGTCGAGGCCATCAATGGGTTGGAAAACGAGATGCGGGCGCTCTCTGATGCCGAGCTTGCCGGCCGCACCCAAAAATTCCGCCAGGATCTCGCCAACGGCGCTTCTCTCGACGACTTGCTCGTACCGGCTTTCGCTACCGTGCGCGAGGCGGCCCGCCGCGTTCTGGGCATGCGTCCTTTTGACGTGCAATTGATCGGCGGGATGGTGCTGCACAATGGCGGCATCGCCGAAATGCGCACGGGCGAAGGCAAGACGCTTGTCGCCACCTTGCCGGTCTATCTCAATGCGCTCGCCGGCAAGGGCGTGCACGTCGTCACCGTCAACGACTATCTCGCCAAGCGCGACGCCGAATGGATGGGCCGCATCTACAAGTTCCTCGGCCTCAGCGTCGGCATCATCGTCCACGGTCTTTCGGATGACGAACGCCGCGACGCCTACGCCGCCGACGTCACCTACGCCACCAACAACGAGCTCGGCTTCGACTATCTGCGCGACAACATGAAATACGAGCGTTCGCAGATGGTGCAGCGCGGCCATGCCTATGCCATCGTCGACGAGGTCGACTCCATCCTGGTCGATGAAGCGCGCACCCCGCTGATCATTTCCGGTCCGCTCGAGGACCGCTCGGAAATGTACAACACCATCGACGCCTTCATGCTGAAGCTCGGCCCGGCCGACTACGAGGTCGACGAAAAGCAGAAGACCACGATCTTCACCGAGGACGGCACCGAAAAGCTGGAAAACATGCTGCGCGACGCCGGCCTTTTGAAGGGCGAGTCGCTTTACGACGTGGAGAACGTCGCCATCGTCCATCA
Source organism: Mesorhizobium sp. WSM4906 (assembly GCF_029674625.1). NCBI lineage: Bacteria > Pseudomonadati > Pseudomonadota > Alphaproteobacteria > Hyphomicrobiales > Phyllobacteriaceae > Mesorhizobium > Mesorhizobium sp. WSM4906. The sequence goes on along the minus strand of NZ_CP121355.1, from coordinate 2,027,007 downwards.
CGTCAACAACGCGCTGAAGGCGCACCTTCTGTTCCAGAAGGACAGGGACTACATCGTGCGAAACGGCGAGATCGTCATCATCGACGAGTTCACCGGCCGCATGATGCCCGGCCGCCGCTATTCGGAAGGCCTGCACCAGGCGCTCGAGGCCAAGGAACATGTGCAGATCCAGCCGGAGAACCAGACGCTGGCCTCCGTCACCTTCCAGAACTATTTCCGCCTCTACAAGAAGCTCGCCGGCATGACCGGCACGGCGCTGACCGAGGCCGAGGAATTTGCCAACATCTACAATCTCGAGGTCACCGAGATCCCGACCAACCTGCCGGTTGCCCGCAAGGACGAGGACGACGAGGTCTACCGGACGGTGGATGAGAAGTACAAGGCGATCGTCAAGGAGATCCGCGACGCCCGCGAGCGCGGCCAGCCGATCCTGGTCGGCACCACCTCGATCGAGAAATCCGAGCAGCTGGCCGAGCGCCTGCGCAAGGAAGGCATCAAGAACTTCGAAGTCCTCAACGCCCGCCACCATGAGCGCGAGGCGTCTATCGTCGCCCAGGCCGGCAAGCCTGGCGCCATCACCATTGCCACCAACATGGCCGGCCGCGGCACCGACATCCAGCTCGGCGGCAATGCCGACATGCGCATCGCCGAGGAGCTTGCCGAGGTTCCGGCCGGACCGGAGCGCGAGGCGCGCGAAAGGCAGATCCGCGACGACATCGCGCAGCTGAAGGAAAAGGCGCTGGCCGCCGGCGGCCTCTATGTATTGGCTACCGAGCGCCATGAATCGCGCCGCATCGACAACCAGCTTCGCGGTCGTTCCGGCCGCCAGGGCGACCCGGGCCGCTCGAAATTCTTCCTGTCGCTGCAGGACGATTTGATGCGCATCTTCGGCTCCGAGCGCATGGACGGCATGCTGCAGAAGCTCGGCCTCAAGGAAGACGAAGCCATCATCCACCCGTGGATCAACAAGGCGCTGGAAAAGGCGCAGAAGAAGGTCGAGGCGCGCAATTTCGACATCCGCAAGAATCTGCTGAAATACGATGACGTCTCCAACGACCAGCGCAAGGTGGTGTTCGAGCAGCGCATCGAGCTGATGGACGGCGAAGGCCTGTCCGAGACGGTCACCGAGATGCGCGAGGGCGTCATCGAGGAAATCGTCACCAAGAACATCCCGGAAAACGCCTATGCCGAGCAGTGGAACGTCGCCGGCCTGAAGGAAGAGGTGGCGCAGTATCTCAACCTCGACCTGCCGGTAGAGGAGTGGGTCAAGGAAGAGGGCATCGCCGAGGACGATATCCGCGAACGCATCTCGGCCGCCGCCGAGGCAGCCGCCAAGGAGCGCGCCGAGCGCTTCGGCCCCGACGTGATGAGCTATGTCGAGCGTTCGGTGGTGCTGCAGACGCTAGATCATCTGTGGCGCGAGCACATCGTCAATCTCGACCACTTGCGCTCGGTCGTCGGCTTCCGCGGCTATGCCCAGCGCGACCCGCTGCAGGAATACAAGGGTGAGGCCTTCGAGCTGTTTCAGGGCATGCTCGGCAATCTGCGCCAGGCCGTCACCGCGCAGCTGATGCGCGTCGAGCTCGTCCGCCAAGCGGCTGAAGCGCCGCCACCGGCTGCGCCCGACATGTTCGGCAGCCATATCGACGGCACCACGGGCGAGGACGATTTCCAGGGCGGCGAGACTGCATTGCTGGTCCGCCAGGATCAGAGCGCCATCGTCGCGCCGGAAAATCGCGACCCGAAGAACCCGGCGACCTGGGGCAAGGTCGGCCGCAACGAGGCCTGCCCCTGCGGCTCTGGCAAGAAATACAAACACTGCCACGGCGCCTTCGCCTGACTCCCTCTTCCTTCTCCCCGTTCAACGGGGACAAGGCGCCCGAAGGGTGGATGAGGGGCAGGCGCAGGAAACAAGCCTCACAACAATCCCGACGCCCGCGCCGCGGCCGTCGCCTCGCCGCGCGAGACGGCTTCCAGCTTCTCCAGCACTGCCGAGACATGGTGATCGACCGTCTTCGGCGAGATGGTCAGGTGCGCGGCGATCTTCTTGTTGGAGAAGCCGCGCTCGATCAGTTGCAGCACTTCCATCTGGCGCTGGGTGAGACCGGCGAGGTTGGCGCGCGTTGCCTGCCTTGGTCCGCGCGCGATATGGCTGACGCCGCTTTGCCGCATCATGCCGCGCACGTGCTGCGCCACCGGCCTTGCGCCAAGCCCTTCGAAGATGTCGAGCGCCTCGCGCAACGCCGCTTCGTCGCCTTGCAGCAGGGCGAGCGCGCGCTCGAAGGGGGCGTCGATCCCGGCCCAGAATGCCGCGGCGCCGCGCCAGTCGCCGGCAAGCAGAAGGCGATGCGGCTCCGCCATGCCGCCGGTCTCACCCGGATCATCGTCAGGCGCCAGCAGCTGCCGCCAGGTCGCCAGCTCGCCGAACACCGCGCGCGTCGGCGACAGGCTTTCGGCCAGGTCGATCAGGCGTAGCGCCTCTTCTCTGTCGCCTTGCCCGAGCCATGCAAGCTCGGCCATCACCATCGCGTAAGGCACCAGCCGCTGCAACTCCATGCCTTTGTCCAGGAACCGCCTCATCTCATCCAGCACCGGCTCGGCCGAAGGATCGCCCCGCCGGATGCGCAGCCTCCCCAGCGCCACCAGCGATGGGTAACGCACGAGCGCGGTCGTTGCCTCGTTGTCGATGACATCATGCGCCACCGCGGCCGCGTCGTTCCACAGGCCGCGCCGCAGCAACAGCTGCGCCTGCACGCCGCGCATGTAGTCGCGCCAGGTCGCGAGATCGTTCTCGACGCAATAGGCGATGCCACGGTCGAGGAAGGCCTCCGCCTCGTTGAGGTTGATCCGGTTCATCTCGACGCAGGCGCAATTGGTGAAGGCGCGCGCCGCATGCTCCTGGAAATTGCCCGCAAGGGCGATTCCAAGGCTGCGGGCGAGGTCGCGCCGCCCTTTGGCGAAATCCAGCCATTGTCCGGCTGCCCCGACATTGTTGAGCGCGTGACAAAGGATGTCCGGCCGGTTCAGCCGCTCCGCCAGCTCCACGGCCTTGCCGCCGACCGAAAGCGTCTCGTCGAGCCTTTCGGCCAGCATCGCCAGTTGGGAAAGGTTCGAGTACGCCATGGCAAGCTCGGGACTGTCGGGCGCCGTTTCAAGCAGCTCGACCGCCTGTGTCCCGAACCGATCCGCTGCCTCGCGGTCGCCCAGCAGATAGGCGAAGCGCGACAGGCATCTGAGGCTGTCGCCTTCCTTCAGCCTGTCGCCCAGCGCTTGCTGCAGCCGGCGCGCTTCGCCCTGTGCCTCCATGGCCGCGTCGATGCGGCCGATGAGATGGCATTCGAAGGCATGGCCTTCATGGAGCGCCGCCTGGCTTTCCATCGGCAGGCCGTCGGAATGGCGCAAGGCGACCTCGTAATGGCCGGCGGCATCGCGATGCGCGCCGACGCGGGAAGCCTCGCGCGCCGCAAGCGGCGCAAGCGTGCGCACCGCCTCCAGGTTCTGCGCCTCCACCGCATGATGCACCAGCCTTGCGGTGGCCACATCCGGGTTCTCCTGCAGTGCGGCCAGTGCGCGCTGGTTGTACTCGCGCCGTCGGCTCGGCGTCAGCGCCATCTCGATGGCCCGGCGAGCGATCTCGTGCCGGAAGGCGTAGCCGTCGCCGAAATCCTCGAGCAGGCCCTGGCTGACGCATTCGGCGAGTTGGCCGGCTGCCGCGATCCCGCACAGGCCGCTGAGCGCCCAGGCATCGGCGCGGCGCGGAAACACGGACACCGCGTCGAGCATCGAACGGGCGCCGGGCGACAGGCGTTCGGCCCGCGCCAGCACCGCGTCGCGAACGCTCGCCGGCAACGCGCTGTCGCTTTCGGCGGCGAGCAGTTCGGTGACGAAGAAGGCGTTGCCGGCGGTGGCCCGGTAGATCGCGTCGCCGTCGCGGCCGGCCTGCTCCGCGAGCGACAGCACGGCAGCCTCGCTGAGCAGCGGCACCTCGATGCGCTGGAGATTGGCGGCCGGGATCTCGCCAAGCGCCCGGCGAACGCGCATCTGTCCTTCGCTGCGATCGGTGCGCGCCGTGACCAAGAGCAGAATGTGGGAGTTTGCAATGCGCCGGCCGAGAAAGCGGACGAGATCGAGCGTCGCGTCATCCGCCCAATGCAAGTCCTCGATGACGAGCAGGCTCGGACCCTTCGCCTCGAAGACATCGAGCGCGTCGGAAAACAGCGGCAGCCGCTGCCTCTGCCGATCGTCGATCGCCCGCGGCAGTTCCCATTGCGCCTCGCGGGCGAGGTCGTAAAGCGGCCCCAGCGGATCGGGTATCGACAGGTCCTCGCAGGCGCTGCGGAGCAAGGTCACCCCCTGCCCCGCGCGATCCACGCCCACATGATCCACGCCCACGCGGTCCACGAAAGCCTCGACCAGCGCCGTCTTGCCCGCGCCGGCCTCGCCCGACAGCGCCGCGACGCGGCCGCAGCCTTGCATCGCATGCGTCAGCAGGGCCTCCAGTTGCTGCAACTGCGTCTGCCTTTCCAGAAGCATTCTCGTCTCTCTCGCGAAGTCAGGATTTTAACTGCGGCGGGACGCCGCCTCGATAGTCCGGACGGGCGCTCAATAATGTGACCTTCCACACATTGAGGTGCCTCTCTCCACAAATAACGTTTCTAACATGGGGAATCGTCCCGCCAAATATGGGGAAAGGTTCCGATGCGCGGATTTTGCGAGCGTGGTTTCAATGCATGTCGCCCAAAAGTGCGCAGCGGTTTTGGGAGAACGACATGCATCAAAACAAGACCTAAAGCCGCGCTTGAACCGAGCGCGATTCAATCACCAAAGGAAAACCAATCATGCCTCGTTATCTGGTTGAACGCACATTTCCCGAAGGCCTCAACGTCCCGATGAACGATGCCGGCGCGGCAGCCATGGGCGGTGTCATCGCCCGCAACGCCGAAAAGGGCGTGACTTGGGTGCAGTCCTTCGTCTCCCCCGACAAGTCGAAGAGCTTCTGCATCTATGACGCTCCCTCGCCCGAAGCGATCCGCAGCACGGCGCAGAAGAATTCGCTTCCCGTCGACAAGATCACGGAGGTGCGGGTCCTCGACCCCTACTTTTATCGCTGATCAACGACGCAAAGATGCGCTTCAGATCGTCCCTGCCGAAGGCGGACCTGATGTCATGCCGGACTGCGAGAGAATATCCGCCCCGGCGGATATCTTCGCACCACGGCGCGGCCTCATCCGGCGGGCCGTGGCGGCGCTGCTTTCGCCTGTGCGAAACCGGCGCCGCCGGTTGCCGCCGCGGGACGATTATCTGAGACGCGATATCGGCCTCGATGAGCGCGAGATGCCGCGCGAATACTGGGAATATTGGTGGCATCACTGGTGATCTGACAGGCGGGTCCGACCGCAACGACAGGCGCGACAGGCGTTTGAACGTGGCCTTTGACCGGGCTGCTATGACTTTGCGCGCCTCAACCGAATTGGAGAGGAAAATGTGCATCCACAACTGGTTCCGATGCCTCGTCGCGGCTTCGGCCCTGACGATCATGGCGGCCGGCGCCGTCAGCGCCGAGGCCATGAATCCGCTCGCCGAAAAGGTGCGGGCGGCCGATAGCCGCTTCGAGGACGTGGCGGCGGCGAAGGCCGAGGGCTATGCACCGATCCCCTGCGCCAGCGGCCTTACCGGCGGCGCCATGGGCATACATTACGTCAATGCTGCCTATCTGAAGGATGACACCGTCGACGTCGCCAAGCCCGAGGCGGTGATGTACGAACCGATGGCCGACGGCACGCTGAAGCTGATCGCCGTCGAGTACATCACCTCGAAGGGTCCGGCCTCGCTCGAAGGCCATCTGTTCAACTTCAATACGGCGCCCAACCGCTACGGCCTCGGCCCGTTTTACGAGCTTCACGTCTGGGCCTGGAGGCCAAATCCGACCGGCACCTTCGCAGACATGAACCCGAACGTGTCCTGCGACGCGATGAAGGGGATGTAAGAGCGTCGCTGTGGAGCTTCGGACACCGGCGCCGCGTCCGGTGTCCTCCCTTCCCCTGCCAGGGGAAGGGCGAGCGTGGTGCCGGCTGGCTCCCCTTGCCTACGGGCAATCCCCGGCGCTCGCTCGCCTTTCGCTGCCCGTTGTCCCCTCCTCACCCAACCGTTTCTTAAGGTGTTTCGGATAGACCCGACCGCTGGAAAGAGGCGGAAAAGGGAGAGTATTCGGGGTGCGCTTTTCCGCGGCTACGACTGCCGGGCGGTTCCTGCCGCAGCGCTGGGCGCTGCGCATGCGCCCGCTGCTTGGTCGCATCGACGCCGCGCTGTTCACCGCCGACGAGCGCGGCGAAGCCGGCCGCATGTCGCTGATCGCCTTTTCCATCCGCATCGTCAGCGCCGTCATCGCCTTCGTCAGCCAGGTGCTGATGGCGCGCTGGATGGGCTCGTTCGAATACGGCATCTTCGTGCTGGTCTGGGTGACGATGGTCATCGTCGGCAACCTTGCCTGCCTCGGCTTCCACACCTCGGTCATCCGCTTCATTCCCGAGTATCGCGAGCGCGGCATGCTCGCCGAGCTGCGCGGCATCGTGCTGGCGAGCCGGCTGTTCGTGCTTATCGCCTCGACGGTGATCGCCGGCCTCGGGGCGCTTGGCGTCTGGCTCGCCTCGCCCTGGATCGAGAGCTACTACGTCATCCCCTTCATCCTCGGCGTCATCTGCCTGCCGATGATCGCGATGGGCGATCTTCTGCAGGGGCTGGCGCGGGCGAATTCATGGGCGCTGTTCGCGCTGTCGCCGACCTATCTGGTGCGGCCGGTGCTGATCCTGGCGTTCATGGCGGCAATGCTCGCCCTCAACTACGCCCCCGACGCCAAGACCGCCATCTTCGCCTCGATTGCCGCTACCTATATCACGACGCTCGGCCAGCTGATGGGCGTCACCTCCCGCATGGACAAGAAGATCCCGGCCGGTCCGATGACCGTGCATTTCGGCCGGTGGTTCCTCGTCTCGCTGCCGATCTTCCTGGTCGAGAGTTTCTTCTTCCTGCTCACCAATGCCGACGTGCTGATGGTCGGCGCCTATCTCGACCCCAACGACGTCGCCGTCTACTTCGCCACGGTGAAGACGCTGGCGCTGGTGCATTTCGTCTATTTCGCGGTCAAGGCGGGCGTTGCCCAGCGTTATGCGCAGTTCACCCATGGCGAGCCGGAAAGGCTCGCCGCCTTCGCCCGCGAGACCGTCTCCTGGACCTTCTGGCCGTCGCTGGCGATGGCGCTGCTGGTGCTCGCGCTCGGCGAACCGATGCTGGTGCTGTTCGGCCCGGAATTCACCGCCGGCTATCCGCTGCTCTTCCTGCTCGTCTTCGGCGTCGTCGCGCGCGGCGCCGTCGGCCCTTGCGAAAGCCTGCTCACCATGAGCGGCAACCAGAACATCTGCGCCGCCGTCTACGCCATGACGCTTGCCTTGAACATCGGTCTCAACGTGATCCTGATCCCGCTCTTCGGCCTCTGGGGCGCCGCGATCGCCACCAGCCTCGCCATGATCTTCGAGGCAGGCGCGCTGTCCTTCACCGTCTGGCGCAAGCTCGGCATCGTCATGGCGATTTTCGTGCCTGCAAATAAGGAAATCGCCTGATGGCCGCCGTTCCGTTGCTTGAGGAGACCAGCGGCGGCCCGGCCGGCGCCATGGTGTCGGGCCTTGCCGGCCTCGCCAGGGAGGCCGATCCCGCCCATATCGAGCTCTTCGCCAACAACCGGCCGGAGCGCAAGCTCGCGATCTATCCGGCATCCGCGGGCTTCGACCTCGTCGAGGAGCTCGATTATCTCAGCGCCCGCACGATCGAGCCCAACGTGTTCTTCAACCCGCGCTTCCTGGCCCCCGCCATGCCGAGGCTCGAGGACCGCGAGGTGCGGCTGGCCGTGATCCGCGACGGCGACCAGTTCCGCAACCGGCTGCGGCTTCTGGTGCCGTTCTCGGTCGAGCGGCCGGCGATCCCGCTCGGCGTATCGGTCATGCGCACATGGTCGAGCCCGTTCGGTCCGCTCGGCACGCCGCTGGTCGACCGCGACGATCCGGTCGGCGTCATCGAGGATTTCTTCTCGATGCTGGGGAGGCCGCATCTCAAGCTGCCGAAGGTGTTCGTGCTGCCCGACATGCGGCTGGACGGTCCCGTGGCGAGCCTGCTCACGTCCTTTGCCGACAGCCGCGGCCTGACGCTGGTCACCACCGGCAGGGTCGAGCGCCCGGTGCTGGAAAGCGACGCCGACGGCGACGGCTATCTCAAGGCCTCGCTGCGCTCGCATCACCATCGCGAATTCCGCCGCCTGAAGCGGCGCCTGGCCGACCTCGGCAAGATCGAGCATGTCGTGGCGCGCGGACAGGACGAAATCCGCCACGCCATCGAGGGCTTCCTGACGCTGGAGGCCGCCGGCTGGAAGGGCCGCGAGCGCACGGCCATGGCGATCGACCGCTACCGCGCCGCCTTCGCCCGCGAGGCCGTGCACCGGCTCGCCGAGCACGACATGTGCCGCATCCATTCGCTGACGCTCGACGGCCGCACCATCGCCTGCCTCGTGGTGTTCGTCGAGGCCGGTGTCGCCTATACCTGGAAGACGGCCTATGACGAGGCGCTCTCCGCCTATTCGCCGGGCACGCTTCTGATGATCGAGGTGACGAAACAGCACCTCGACGACCCCAACATCGTCATGACCGATTCCTGCGCGGTGCCCGACCATCCGGTGATGAGTCGGCTGTGGACGGAACGCAAGCCGATGGGCACGCTGGTGGTCGGCCTGACGCCCGACGCCGACCGGCTGGCCCGCCAGGCGGCCTCGCAGCTTCACCTTTACCGCGAGACCCGCAACATGGCGCGCATCCTGCGCAACCGCATGCGGAGCCTGTTGAAAAGGCGCTAGATGAAAGGCTGCACACCGGCTATGGCATCCGGCGGCCGGGTCCGGCCAACCTTTACCACAATGCATTTCCCGATGATCGAAACCTTCCTGCGCTTCGCCCGCCTCTGTACGCCGCTCGTCCTGCTCGCCATGCTTCCGGCCCGGGCCTTGGCCGATACTTGCCCCGAGGATTGCAGCGAGCCTCCGCCTTCGCTCGTCGACATCTATGTCCACACCACCGCCGGCCATATGAGCCCGGCCACGGCGGGTGCGTTGTCGCGCGTCTACGTGCCCAACCGCTCCTCGAACAGCGTTTCCGTCATCGACCCGGTGACGCTGAAGGAGGTCGACAGGTTTCCGGTCGGAAGCAAGCCGCAGCACGTCGTTCCGTCCTGGGACCTGAAGACGCTCTGGGTGGCCAACAACGGCACCGGCAGGAACGGCAGCCTGACGCCGATCGATCCGACGACCGCCAAGCCCGGCAAGCAGGTACCGGTCGACGACCCCTACAACATGTACTTCATGCCGGACGGCAGCGCCGCCATCATCGTCGACGAGGCGCTGAAGCAGCTCGATCTGCGCGACCCGCAGACCATGGCGTTGAAATCGATCATCCCGACGCCGACCTGCCCCGGCATCAACCACGCCGATTTCTCGGCCGACAATTCCTACGCGATCTTCACCTGCGAATATGGCGATGGCGGGCTGGCCAAGATCGACCTGAAGAACCGGAAGGTGCTCGGCCATCTCGATCTGTCGAAGATGGGCATGCCGCAGGACATCAGGCTGTCGCCCGACGGCAAGATCTTCTACGTCGCCGACATGATGAATGACGGCGTGTTCCTCATCGATGGCGACAGTTTCAAGGAAATCGGCTTCATCGCGACGGGCATAGGCGCGCACGGCTTTGTCGTCAGCCGCGACGGCAAGCGGCTCTACGTCTCGAACCGCGGCTCGCACAAGATGGAGCAGGGCCGCGCCGACGGGCCGGGCAGCGTGACGGTGATCGACTTCGCCAGGCGCCAGGTCGTTGCGCAATGGCCGATCCCGGACGGCGGCAGCCCCGACATGGGCAATGTCAGCGCCGACGGCAAGCAGCTCTGGCTGTCCGGCCGCTTCGACAGCGAGGTCTATATGATCGACACGATGTCAGGCGCGGTGACCAAGATCCGCGTCGGTGTCGAGCCGCATGGCCTGACGGTCTGGCCGCAGCCAGGGCGGTATTCGCAAGGGCATACGGGCAATATGCGATGAAGTGTATGCTCGCGGTGGACTTGGAAACCCTTTAAGCGCCTCAACTTTCTACATATTCGCCCGCGAACCCGGCAAACTTTATCAGCCCCGCCCGATCGATCATGCGAACATGGCCATGCCGGAATTCGAGGAACTTGCGCTCTCGCAACTCCCGCAGCATCCGATTGACATGGATCGGAGTGAGGCCGAGGACATCCGCGAGATCGTACTGGGTGAGAGGACATTCGAAGCTGTCATGGTTGACCGCGCCGACCCGCTCCAGACGCGCGATCAGTTCGAGGAACAGATGCGCCGACCGTCCCAGCGCGCTGCGCCGTCCAACATTGGTGAGATGTTGGGCGATCACCGCTCCGTTTTGCACGAGTGCCTCGAGAATAACGGAAAAGAGCGGAGGCGATTTCATGGCGGCAAGGGCGAATGTCTTGGTCGAAGCGACCAGCACCGTAAGGTCGGTTAGCGCCACGAATGTCTCGAGAGCGCCGCCTCCGTTGAACTGAGGCAGCACGATATCGCCCTTCAGGGCGAAGTCCAGGATCTGTCGTTGACCGCCGGCGAGTTCATGAGCAATGCAGCCCCAGCCCGACTCGACGACGAACATCCGATCTTTGTTCTCGCCCTGCCTGACGATCACCGTCTCCGCCGCATAGCGTCTTGGCGTGAACCCAAGCGCCTTGATCAGTGCGGTGGTGTCGTCGTCAAATCCGGCGTGTACTGGACGATTCTCATTTGCCCGCAAAAAAGGATGCGAAGAGTATGTCATCTATTGCCCCGCCCAATATTTTCCTCCCCCAACTTCCTCCTCGGATTGAGTGTACATCAAACAGATGCGATCAGTACAACGCCTCATTTCCGTTGAACATGCACCTGTTCCGTAGAATGGCCGGCACCAGGATTTGAATTTCGTTTTGGGGCGAACCGGTCAGCTTTTGTTCCTCTTGAAGTTTTCCCGCATCGACTCGACTATTTTGCTGGCAACGAGGCAGCTTCGGTTGTCCACTTCATCGGCGGCGTTGCGCAACGTCGTCGACGCGTCCCTGAGCAACCCTCTAATCTCCGCGGCTGACAAGAGTTCGGATGCTTCGAGCTCGAGCAGCACCGACTCACTCACATGCAGCGCTGCAAGGGCAACCGCTCGCGGCCTGGTCGCCATCAGCTTTACGAGATCGCCGTTGGGCCTGGCACGCGATTTTCTTTTTGCCATGGTTGCGTCTCAACCGTCCGGACAAGAAGGGCTCAGAATTCCATTGCTTCGACGCATTTCCGCAGTTCGGAGACGCATATCGCCAGGCATTCTATCCCGCTTTGCAGGTCCGACCCAGAGGCACGGGATACCGAATTCGCAGTAGCTCCAACCTACTACCGCCTGGGAACTGCAGCAGCGCTGTCGGCGTCGATGGTGCGGCTGGTTGAAGATGACCAGGCATCGCGTGATCCTGGCCCATGGCCGCGAGGAATTTCATGTCGAGACAACTTCCCGCCCTTCCCGCGCCGCCTCCCGTGCCTTAATCTGCGCGATATGACGCGCGACCGGATGATCGCCCACCTACTCGCGGCAGATGCCGTTGCCCGCGACGCAGCCGCGCACGGCCATCATCCGTTCGGCGCGGTGCTGGTCGGCCCCGAGGACGCGATCCTCATGCGCCAGGGCAATATCGACACCGTGCATCACGCCGAAACCGAACTTGCGCGGCGCGCGGCGGCAGCCTATTCGCCGGAGTTTCTCTGGACCTGCACGCTGGTCTCGACAGGCGAGCCGTGCGCGATGTGCACCGGAACGCTCTACTGGGCGAATATCGGCCGGCTGGTCTACGGTTTCGAGGAGAGCAAGCTTCTCACGCTGACCGGGGACCATCCCGAAAACCCGACGATGAGCCTGTCCTCGCGCGTTGTGCTCGGTTCCGGGCAGAAGAAGGTCGAGGTTCACGGCCCCTTCCCCGAAATCGAGGACCAGCTTCTCGCTGCCCACCGTGACTTCTGGCGGCGTTAGCCTGGCGACCAAGGCGGTCAATGGTGCCCCTAGCCGGGATCGAACCAGCACTCCTTGCGGAACTCGATTTTGAGTCGAGCGCGTCTACCAATTCCGCCATAGGGGCTCAGGCCGGGCGGCCTGGATGGGCGCGGACTATACGGGCCGAGGGCCTTTCGTCAACTGGCCTGTTGCCGATTTGCCAGCGCCAGCCGCGCCTTACGGTTTCGTGAAGACGCTGCCATTGTGCGGCGCACAAAAACTTTCTAGACAGACGGCGCGCCGAAACGCCTCAGCCGGAAGCGTCTGCTGCGGCGCTTTGGGTTCTTGTCTTCCTGCCTGTCGTTGCCCAAAACCGCTAAGCGCTTCGGGTAGCATGCACTAGAGCAATTCCAGGTCTGGATTGCGTCAACCGCATTAGGAGAGCCGATGCTTCGCGGACTTTACGACTGGACCCTGTCGCTGGCGGCCAGGAAATCGGCCGAATGGTGGCTGGCCTTCATCGCCTTCGTCGAAAGCTCCGTCTTCCTGGTGCCGGCCGACGTGCTCTATCTGCCGATGGCGCTGTCCAGGCCCGACCGCGCCTATCGCTATGCACTGATCGCAACGGTCGCTTCGGTGCTGGGCGGCATCGCCGGATGGTTCATCGGCCATTACGCTTACGAGGCGGTCGCCAAGCCGATCCTCGAATTCTACGGCAAGTATGATGAGTTCGAGGCGCTGCGTACCTCATCCGGCGTCGGCTTCATCATCCTGATGCTGATCACCTCGGGCGCGGCGCATTTGCCGCCGATCAAGGTGGTGACCATCTTGTCGGGCGTCATCGGCGTCAACCTCTTGCTGTTCATCGGGCTTGCGATCGTCGCGCGCGGCGCCCGCTTCCTGCTGCTTGCCTGGCTGCTGCGCCGCTACGGCGAGTCGATCAAGGAGTTCATCGAGAAGCGTTTGGGAACGATTGTCGGTGCCGGCGCCGCTGCCCTGATTTTGCTCTATATCCTCGTCAGATACGCCCACGGGTAACAGCCAAGCGAACGGACCAGGACCGATGACAGCGACCATGAATGCCGACACAGGACGCCAGCGGACTCGGGCCGCGCTGTTTCTCGCGGTTGCCATGGCGGCTACCGTCGGCTCCGCGCTCGCCTTCCAGTACATAGGCGGCTACATCCCCTGCCATCTCTGCCTCGAGCAGCGCACCCCCTATTATATCGGCGCGCCGCTGATGCTGGTCGCGGCGATCGCCTCGATGCTGCGCGCGCCGGCCTGGGTGACGCGCGGGCTGCTGGCGATCGGCGGCCTGCTGATGCTCTACGGCCTCTATCTCGGCGTCTACCATTCCGGCGTCGAATGGGCCTGGTGGAAAGGTCCGGCAGACTGCACCGCCGGCGCCGGCCCGGTCGATACCGGCGGCAAGGGCGTGCTCGACGCGCTCGACAAATTCGTCCCGCCCTCCTGCGACAAGGCAGCGCTTCGCATCCTCGGCCTGTCGCTCGCCGGCTGGAACGCCATCGCCAGCCTTATCCTGGCGACCGTCGCCTTCCGCAGTGCGCTTTCCCGCGACTAGTTTAGGGCGCCGACGCGGGATCGTTCAAAGAATTCGGCAGGCTGAGCCGGATGAAGTGATTTTCGAGAACCGGAGCGGAGCGGACATTTAAGTCCGTGAGCACCGGAAGCGCAGAAAATTGCTTCAGGCGGCCAGCCTCCCGAATTATCGAACGATCTCAAGGTTCCAGTTCGACATCCCAGTACAGATAATCCATCCAGCTTTCATGCAGATGGTTGGGCGGGAACAGGCGGCCGTTGTTGTGCAGGTCGTGCACCGTCGGCTGGTAGGGCTTCTGCAGCGGCCACATCTTGGCCTGCGCCGGCATCATGCCGCCTTTCCTGAGATTGCAGGGCGAGCAGGCGGCCACGACATTCTCCCAGGTCGTCGCCCCGCCGCGATGGCGCGGGATGACATGGTCGAAGGTGAGGTCGTCGGTCGTGCCGCAATACTGGCACTGGAAGCGGTCGCGCAGGAACACGTTGAAGCGGGTGAAGGCCGGGTGCCGCGACGGCTTCACATAGGCCTTGAGGCTCACCACGCTCGGCAGCTTCATCGAAAAGGTCGGCGAGGAGACGGCGTGCTCGTACTCGGCAACGATGTTGACCCGGTCGAGGAAGACGGCCTTGATGGCGTCCTGCCACGACCAGAGCGACAAGGGGTAATAGCTGAGCGGACGGTAGTCCGCATTCAGCACCAGCGCGGGAAGCCCATCCGGAGATACGGCAACCGTCACGTTGTTGGCCTCCTTGGTTCAGCGCGTGACCCCGAAAATCGTATGATTTTCGGAAAGGATCATGCGCCACTTCAAAAGTCCTACAGCGTTTTAGCTCATCCAACCGGATGGCCGGCGCTGTAACCGAACGGCGCGGATACTGTAAGCCCGACATGACAAGGATGTGAAGCGGATTGTCGTTCCGCGAAACGGTCAAAAATGCATGATTTTCATGCTTTTTTGGCCATTTCGACAGGGGGCGCCGCATCCCGGCTCTTCAATTCACGGTAATAGGCCCAGAAAAGCCGCGACGCGACACCCCGCCACGGGCTCCATGATTCGGCCAGCCGAATCAGTGTTTTCTCCGGCGGACGGGGGTCGATGCCCAGCGCATGGCCGACCGCCGTCTGCAGCGCGACGTCGCGGGCGGGGAAGACATCGGGATGGCCGGCGGCGAAAAGCAGATAGCACTCCGCCGTCCAGGGGCCGATGCCGGGCACGGCCGTCATCGCGGCGATCGCCTCGCCGGCGTCGAGCGAGCAGAGGTGATCGAGATCGAGCCCGCCGGCCACGGCTTCGGCGACGGCGATCAACCCGCGCTGCTTCGGCCGCGACAGGCCGGCCTCGCGAAAAATGTCCTCGCCGGCGCAAAGTATCCCTTCCGGCGTCAGCGGGTCGACCAGCCTGGTCAGCCGGCCGAAGATGGCATCGGCGCTGGCGCGGGACACCTGCTGCGAGACGATGATCGAGGCGAGGCTCCCGAATCCCGGCTCCGACAGCCGGAGCGGCACTTCGCCCGCCATGCCGCGCACCTTCTCCAGCCGCGGATCGATGAGGCAGAGCGCGTCCAGCCCTGCTGCAATGTCGTCGAGCGAGGCGATGCGTTGCACGTTGCTTGTTCCCAGATCGGCAATTGATGGCTAACTATCAACCGGCGGAAGCGCCTTTCAACCCGAACGCCGCCTGAGACATGACGCTCCTGACATTTCGCTTTGCGCCGAGCCCCAACGGCGAATTGCATCTCGGCCATGCCTATTCGGCACTGCTCAACCAGCAAATGGCGGCGCGGACGGGCGGGCGGCTCTTGCTGCGCATCGAGGATATCGACATCACCCGCTGCACGCCGGAATTCGAGGCCGGCATATACCGCGACCTGAAATGGCTGGGCCTCGCCTGGCAAGAGCCGGTGCGGCGCCAGTCCGAGCATTTTTCCGAATACAAGGCCGTGCTCGACCGGCTGATCGCCGAGGAACTGGTTTATCCCGCCTTCATGAGCCGGGGCGAGATCCGCGCCTTCATTGCCGAGACCGAGAAACGTGGCCGCGACTGGCCGCGCGACCCCGACGGCGTGCCGCTCTATCCGCCTCTGGACAAGGCCTTGCCGATGAAGGAGCGCAAGCGGCGCATTGCCGACAACATGTCTTTCGCCTGGCGGCTCGACGTCGAAGCCGCCACGGCGCGCATGGCGGGCGCCCTGTCGTGGATCGAATTCACCGACGGGACCATGGCTGCGACGGACACGGTCGAGGCAAGGCCGCAGGCCTGGGGCGACGTCATCGTGGCGCGCCGCGACATCCCGACCAGCTATCATCTTGCCGTGGTGGTCGACGACGCGCTGCAGGGCGTCAGCCATGTCGTGCGCGGCCAGGACCTTTACGCGGCGACCGGCGTGCAGCGCCTGCTCCAGGAATTGCTCGGCCTCCCGGCGCCGCGTTATTTCCACCACCGCCTGATCCTTGGACCGGACGGAAGGAAATTGTCGAAGAGCCTCAAGGACACCGGCCTTGCCGCGCTGAGGCAGGCAGGCGTGTCGCCGCAGGGCGTCAGGCAGCTAATCGGGCTCTAGCTGGGTTTTCGACGCACTGGCTACAGACGAGCCAGCCCGGCCTTGATCAACGCCATCACGCTGATGAACACGAAAGCGCCGCTCAAGCCCCAAGCCACTGCAAGTTTGAGGTCCCTGAAAGTGATGCCGTGCTCGTTGGCGACCATGACGGCAACGAAGAAGCCCAGCGTGAAGAGCAGCGTGTTTCCGGTCGAGCCGAAGCCGTCGTCCTTCATGATGGCATCGAGCGCGGTGCCGAAGAAGAAACCGAAGACGGCGACGGTCGCCACCGCGAACAGCAGCCAGGTCGTACCGAGATGCAAAAGCATGCCTGCCCATGGCGTGCCTAAACGCCATGCCCCTCTGGCACCGTTTGTTGAATTCGAATGAGCTTATGGATCAACCGTTTCGTTTTGCTTGCCGAATTGAACGGCATTAGAGCAATTGCCGTCATTGACTCTTCACCCGCAGCCAGAGCTCCTCCCGAAAATGCACAGCATCAAGCGGTTCATTCCCGCCTCTTTCGTCGTCCTGTGGGCGACCGGCTTCATCGGCGCGCGCTATGCCATGCCGTGGGCGGAGCCTTTCACCTTCCTCGCCATACGCTTCGTGCTGGCGGCGATCCTGTTTGCGGGCTTGACCGTGCTGCTCGGCTCGCGCAGGGCGAGCCGCGAAGAGGCGCTTCACGCGACGATGACCGGCGTTCTCATGCACGGCGTCTATCTGGGCGGCGTGTTCTGGGCGATCCATAGAGGCATGCCAGCCGGACTTTCGGCGCTGATCGTCGGCCTGCAGCCGCTGATCACGGCGGTGCTTGCCGGCAAATTCCTCGGCGAGGCGATCCTGCCGCGCCATTGGGCGGGCCTCGCCGTCGGGCTTTTGGGCGTCGTCATCGTGCTCTGGCCGAAGCTCGGCATGATCGGCGGCGGCGTCAACGCGGCGACGCTGACGGCCTCGCTGATCTCGGTGCTCGGCATGGCCGCCGGAACGATCTGGCAGAAGCGCTTCGCCTCCGGCGGCGACCTCGTCTCGGCGACGATGTGGCAGTATGTCGGCGGCTCGATCGTGACGATCCTCGGGTCGCTCGCCTTCGAGACGCACACGATCACCATCAACGGCGAGCTCGTCTTCGCCATGGCCTGGCTGGTCCTGGTGCTGTCGGTCGGCGCCATCTTCCTGTTGATGGTGATGATCAGGGACGGCGAGATGTCGAAGGTCGCCTCGCTGTTCTACCTGGTGCCGGCCGTCACCGCGGTCATCGCCTGGGCCCTGTTCGGCGAAGCGCTCAATGCGCTGCAGATCGCCGGCATGGCGATAGCCACGCTGGGCGTCGCCCTGGCGACGGCGCGGCAGACGAAGGGAAGGGGAACTGAGGAATTGAGGAGTTGAGGAGTTGAGGAACTGAGGAGTTGAGGAACTGAGGAATTGAGGAACTGAGGAACTGAGGAATTGAGGAACTGAGGAACTGAGGAATTGAGGAATTGAGGAATTGAGGAATTGAGGAATTGAGGAATTGAGGAATTGAGAGGGGAACATACCGCCGGCTATTGTCGCCCTTTTTCTTCAGTTCTTCAGTTCTTCAGTTCAGTTCTTCAGCTCTTCAGTTCCTCAGTTCGCGAGCTCAGCCAACTCTCGCGCGCGCTTCGAGATACCGGCTGATCGAAGCGTTGAGCTCGCCGCCGAGGATGAAGATGGCCGAGATCATGTAGAGGAAGACCACCGCGATCATGATGGAGGCGAGCCCCGCATAGGTCGTCACATAGGACGAGAAGTGGTCGAGATAGATGGCGAAGATGGTCGAACCGGCCAGCCAGGCGATCAGCGTGAAGACGATGCCGGGAATGATCGAGACGAAGCGGCGCTTGCCGGCCGGCAGCCAGATATGCACGGCGAAAAGGCCGATGACGATGACCGTCGAGGCGATGACGTAGCGCCATATCGTGATCGTGCCCATATAGGGCTTGATCCATTCAAACTGCGCCTCGGCCAGCCGCGCCAGCAGCGGCGCGAACACCAGAAGCACGCTGATGGCGAGAAAACAGGCCGTCGCGATCAAGACGAAGATGATGCTCTGCACCCGGCGGTAGATGATGCCGCGCGTCTCGGCGACCCGGTAGGCGCGGTTGAGAGAGGTGCGCAGCGCCTCGATGCCGTTCGAGGCGAAGTAGGCGGCCAAAAGCACGCCGTAGGTCAGAAGGTCGGTGCGCCGCACGGTGAGCACGTTCTGCACCTCGCGCGCGATCGGCTTGGCGATCTGCTCCGGCCAGGTGTCGAACACCAGATGCACGGCCGTGTCGGCGAACGCGCGCGCGCCGAGGAAGCTGGCCAGCGTGGTGGCGAAGATCAGGAACGGAAACAGCGCCATCAGCGAGGTGATCGCCAGATGGCTGGCCATCGCCCAGCCGTCGTCCGTCGTGAAATGGCCGATCGCATCGTAGAGCACGCGCTTGACGGCGACGATATTCCTGAGCAAGGACCGGCGCTCCGCTCGATTGTGTCGACGCCGCGAATATGGGAAGTGATTGCGGCAAATGGCAACCCCGGGGTCAGACAACGTTGCCCACTGCTCAACAGTTGCGCAGCATCATCGTCACCGGCGCCTCCTCAGGCATCGGCGCCTATTGCGCGCGGGCGTTGCAGGCGGAAGGCTGGCGCGTGTTCGCCACGGCGCGCAAGCCGGCCGACATCGCCGCTCTCGAGGCCGATGGCATCGAGGCCTTCTATCTCGACTATCGTGAGCCGGAATCCATCGCCGCGCTGGCCGATGCCGCGCTGGAGCGCACGGGCGGCACGCTTGGCGCGCTGTTCAACAACGGCGCCTACGCGCAGCCCGGCGCCGTCGAGGACCTGCCGGTGGAGGCGCTGCGCGAGCAGTTCGAGGCCAATTTCTTCGGCTGGCATGATCTGACGCGGCGCATCGTGCCGGTCATGCGCCGCCAGGGCCACGGCCGCCTCGTCCACTGCTCCTCGATCCTGGGGCTCGCTCCGGTCCGCTTTCGCGGCGCCTACTCGGCGTCGAAACATGCCCTCGAAGGCCTGATGCTGTGCATGCGCCAGGAACTCGAAGGCAGCGGCATCCACCTTTCGCTGATCGAGCCGGGGCCGGTGACCTCGAAGATCGCCAGCAACGGCCTGGCGTGGTTCCTGAAGAACATCGACATCGAGCACTCCGCCCACCGCGCCGACTACAAGGCACAGCTTGCACGGCTGCAGGCCGGCGGCAGCGTCTCGCGGCTGAAGCCGGGACCGGAGGTGGTCCACGCCGCCTTGCGCCACGCGCTTCTGTCACAGCGCCCACGCCCGCACTATGTGGTAACGGTGCCGGCCAAGATCGGCGTGGTGCTCAAACGCATCCTGCCGGCATCAGCACTCTACCGCGTGCTCGCCAGGCGCGCCTGACCGAAACCGAACTGGAGCCAGCTCATGGCAACCGTCTTCAAAATCCTCGCCCTGATCGTCATGGCCGCCGTAGTCGTCGTGCTGATCCGCGGCCTCGTCAACATGATGCGCGGCGGCTCCGGCGTGACCTCCAACAAGCTGATGCAGGCGCGCGTTCTGCTGCAGGCCGTGGCCCTGGCGCTGATCCTGCTGGTCGTCTGGCTCACTCGCAAATGACGTTCGCCGGAAGGAGAACGACGTGGTCAAGCTCAACAAGATCTATACCCGCACCGGCGACGACGGCACCACCGGTCTCGGCAGCGGCGAGCGGCGGCTGAAATCCGACCTGCGCGTCGAGGCCTATGGCACGGTGGACGAGGCCAATGCCTGCATCGGCATGGCGCGCCTGCACACCGGAGCGGATCATCCTGCGATCGACGCCATGCTTTCGCGCATCCAGAACGACCTTTTCGACCTCGGCGCCGATCTGGCGGTGCCGGACGAGGGCAAGCCGCTCGACTACGAGCCGCTGCGCATCGTCGCCGCGCAGACCGAGCGCGTCGAAAAGGACATCGATCTTCTCAACAAGCACCTGCAGCCACTGAAGTCCTTCGTGCTGAATGGCGGCACGCCGGCGGCAGCCGCCCTGCATTTGGCGCGCACGGTGGCGCGACGCGCCGAGCGCATCATGGTGGCGCTGGCGCAGGACCCGGCCGAGCATGTCAACCGCGAAGCACTGAAATACATCAACCGCGCCTCGGACTTCCTGTTCGTCGCCGCCCGCGCGGTCAATGACAATGGAAATGCCGACGTGCTATGGGTTCCCGGCAAGAACCGCTGACAATCAGGTATGGCGGGAGGGTCCGATGTTCATCCCGCTCTATGACACCAACAGGCTGCGCCATATCCGGCTGCAATATGTGACGATCGGCCTGATCGTCGTGAACGCGCTGGTTTATTTCGCGACCACGCTCGGAGGCGAAAACTTCACCAACGCCGCGGTGCTTGGCCTCGGCTTCATCCCTTCGGTGGTCCACGACAAGGTCGAGCTGTCGCCCGAATTCGTCGTCATTCCCGAAAGCCTCAGCTATCTCACCTATTCCTTCCTGCATGCCGACATCTTCCACCTCGGCGGCAACATGCTGTTCCTGTGGGTGTTCGGCGACAATGTCGAGGACGCGCTCGGCCATATCCGCTACCTGATCTTCTACCTCGCTTGCGCGGCGGCGGGTGCTTTCGTTCAAGGGTTGGTTGGCTGGGATTCGCAGGTGCCGCTGATCGGTGCCTCCGGCGCCATCGCCGGCGTGGTCGCCGCCTATCTGATCCTCTATCCGCGGGTTAAGGTCTGGGTATTGGCCTTTGCGCGCATTCCTCTGCGCATTCCCGCCTTCATCCCGCTCATCCTCTGGATACTGTTCCAGATCGTGATGTTTGCCGCCGGCGGCGAGGACCAGATTTCCTGGGCCTGCCATATCGGCGGCATCGTCGCCGGCTCCGTTCTTGTTCTGGTGCTGCGCAGCCGCGGCGTGCCGCTGCTTGCCGGCGCCGACGGCGAGCCGGACCCCACGCCGAATGTCCAGCAGGTGCCTGTTCCGACAGAGTCAGGGGCAACACCCGAAACCCCGGCGCAGCCGGCGCCGCAATGGGGCCGCGGCGCTGCGTCGCCTCGGGATTGAACCGATTTGAGTGCGTCGTGCATATTGACGCGCCGGATTGCCGCCACTACGGAAACGCCACCCCGGGCATGATCCCGAAACGCGGGAACCGGTTTTCGGGAAAGATTATGCACAATTGAAAGATCGGGGTGGAACAGGTTCTTGGCGGTCGAAGGCCAGAATTCCGCCCGGAATGTCGGCTTTCGACAACTCTGACAAGGCGCACACTGCTATAGCGCGCCCGACTATCTCAGGAGAGGTGACAGGAAAATGAAGATCCTTGTGCCCGTGAAGCGGGTTGTGGATGCGAACGTCAAGGTCCGGGTCAAGGCCGACGGACTGGGCGTCGAGCTCGCCAACGTCAAGATGGCGATGAACCCGTTCGACGAGATCGCGGTCGAGGAAGCGATCCGCATCAAGGAAGCCGGCAAGGCGGAAGAGATCATCGTCGTTTCGATCGGTCCGCAGCAGGCGCAGGAGACGCTCCGCACCGCGCTCGCCATGGGCGCCGACCGCGCCATCCTGGTCAAGACCGACGAGCAGACCGAGCCGCTCGGCGTCGCCAAGGTGCTGAAGGGCGTGGTCGAGGCCGAGAAGCCGGGCCTCGTCATCCTCGGCAAGCAGGCGATCGACGACGATTCGAACCAGACCGGCCAGATGCTGGCCGCACTCCTCGGCTGGTCGCAGGGCACCTTCGCCTCCAAGGTGGAGCTTGCCGGCGACAAGGCCAAGGTGACGCGCGAAGTCGACGGCGGCCTGCAGACGGTGGAGCTGAAGATGCCGGCGATCGTCACCGCCGACCTTCGCCTCAACCAGCCGCGCTATGCCTCGCTGCCCAACATCATGAAGGCCAAGAAGAAACCGCTCGACGAGAAGAGCCCGGCCGACTACGGCGCCGACGTCAAGCCGCGTCTTAAGGTCGTCAAGACCGAGGAGCCGGGCGGCCGCAAGGCGGGCGTCAAGGTCAAGAGCGTCGCCGAGCTGGTCGAGAAGCTCAAGAACGAAGCCGGCGTGCTCTGAAGCGGTCAGGAAAGGAACAGGAAAATGGCAATTCTCCTCATCGCCGAACACGACAACGCAACCCTTTCCGACCAGACCGCCAAGGCGCTGTCGGCGGCCCTCCAGATCGGCTCGGACGTCGACGTGCTGGTTGCCGGCAAGGGCGCCAAGGCCGCCGCCGACGCCGCCGCCAAGCTGAAAGGTGTTCGCAAGGTGCTGCTGGCCGAAGCCGACGAGCTTTCCGAGCGTCTCGCCGAACCGCTGGCCGCGCTCGTTGTGTCGCTCGCCGGCTCTTACGACGCGATCGTCGCGCCGGCCACCTCGGCCGGCAAGAACGTCGCGCCGCGCGTCGCGGCCCTGCTCGACGTCGCGCAGGTGTCCGAGATCATCGAGGTGGTCTCGCCCGACACCTTCAAGCGGCCGATCTATGCCGGCAACGCCATCCAGACGGTACAGTCGACCGACGCCAAGAAGGTGATCACCGTCCGCACCGCCTCCTTCTCGGCCGCGCCCGAGGGTGGTTCGGCCTCGGTCGAGACGGTCGGCGCCGCGGCCAATCCCGGCCTCTCCTCCTTCGTCGAGAACAAGCTCTCCGAGAACGACCGTCCGGAGCTGACCTCGGCCAAGATCATCATCTCTGGCGGCCGTGCGCTGGGCTCGTCGGAGAAGTTCCAGGAAGTCATACTGCCCGTCGCCGACAAGCTCGGCGCCGCCGTTGGCGCGTCCCGCGCGGCGGTCGACGCCGGCTATGCCCCGAACGACTGGCAGGTCGGCCAGACCGGCAAGGTGGTCGCTCCCGACCTCTACATCGCCGTCGGCATTTCCGGCGCCATCCAGCACCTTGCCGGCATGAAGGATTCGAAGGTCATCGTCGCCATCAACAAGGACGAGGAGGCACCGATCTTCCAGGTTGCCGACTACGGCCTCGTCGGCGATCTCTTCGTCATCTTGCCGGAGCTGCAAAAGGCGCTTTGACGCCTTCTGCTTAGGCATATTAAAATCCGAAGGGTGGGGTAGACGAAGTCGCCCCGCCCTTTTAGTTTGCACTGCACAAAAAGCAGGCCGCTTAAGGCTCAGGCAATTCCAGGAAAAGTGCGTAGCGGCTTTTCGGAGTTGCGACAAACAAAGAGAGAGGAGCGTTTCCGTGCTTCGAAGAAGCGGAAGTGCTCGAGACGGGATGGGGTAGGTATGAGCAAGATCGAGACGATCGGCATTGTCGGCGCGGGTCAAATGGGTGGCGGCATCGCCCATGTCTCGGCGCTGGCCGGCTACAAGGTCCTGATCCACGACCTGTCGCTAGACCGGATCGAGAAGGGCATCGCCACCATCAGCGGCAACATGGCCCGCCAGGTCGGTTCCGGGAAGCTCGAGGAAAAGGCGCGCAACGAGGCGATGGCGCGCATCTCGGCGGCTTCCGCCATGGCCGATCTCGCCGCTGCCGACCTCGTGATCGAGGCTGCGACCGAGGACGAGACGGTCAAGCGCAAGATCTACGCCCAGCTATGCCCGCAGCTCAATCCGGAAGCCATCCTGGCGACCAACACCTCGTCGATCTCGATCACCCGGCTCGCCGCGCAAACCGACCGGCCGGAGCGTTTCATCGGGATACATTTCATGAACCCGGTGCCGGTGATGAAGCTGGTCGAGCTGGTGCGCGGCATCGCCACCGAGGACAAGACCTTCGAAGCGGCCAAGGCCTTCGTCAACCACCTCGACAAGACGATCACCGTCTCCGAGGATTTCCCGGCCTTCATCGTCAACCGCATCCTGCTGCCGATGATCAACGAGGCGATCTACACGCTCTATGAGGGCGTCGGCACTGTCGACGCCATCGACACCGCCATGCGGCTCGGCGCCAACCATCCGATGGGTCCGTTGCAGCTTGCCGACTTCATCGGCCTCGATACCTGCCTGTCGATCATGCAGGTGCTGCATGAGGGCCTGTCGGACTCGAAATACCGTCCCTGCCCGCTGCTGGTGAAATATGTCGAGGCCGGCTGGCTGGGTCGCAAGACCGGACGCGGCTTCTACGACTATCGCGGAGACCATCCGGTGCCGACGCGCTGAACCCGGCGATTGAACGCCCTCCCGCGGCTTTCAGGATGCTGCGGCAAGCGGCAGAGGCGTCGCCCCGGCCTTCGAGACTTCGTCCGGTGCTGCCGAAACGCAGCCGCGGCCGGCCGCCTTGGCGGCATAACAGGCGGCGTCGGCACGGGCGATGATCTCGTCCACCTCGCCGCAGCCGGCGCGGATCGGTGCGAGCCCGATGCTGGCGCCGATCGAATGGGCACGGCCGTCCCAGCTGAAGTTCAGGTTGCGGATAGCATCGATGATGGAGCGCGCCGCGATCGCCGCCCGCGCCGGCGCGCCTGACCCCAGAACGACCGCGAACTCATCGCCGCCGAGACGGGCGACGATGTCCTCGGGCCCAAGCACGTTGCGGATCGCATCGGCCACGCGCTTCAGCAGCGCGTCGCCCGCCGCGTGACCGCCGGTGTCGTTGACCGCCTTGAAATGATCGAGGTCGACGAACATGAACTGGTGCTCGCCGCCGCCGAGGCGGCACTGATCGACCAGCTCCTCCATCGTGCGTATGAAGCTCGAACGGTTGGCGAGCCCGGTCAGCGCGTCGTGGGCTGCGGCGTAAGCCAGCTGGCGCTGCAGGGCGCGCGCATCGGTGAAATCCTGGAAGACGATGACCAGCCCGCAGAAATCGTTGCGGTCGTTCATGATCGGCGACACGACCTGGCGGATGCTGCAGCGAGTTTCATCGCGCCGGATGAGAACGGCGCGGGTATTCTGGTCGCTGTCATGGCGATCGGCTGCCGAAGGTCGCGTCAAGCCGATCCTCTGCCCTGTTTCCTCGTCGACCGGCCAATAGACATGGCCAAGCACCCTGCCCAGTGCCTCGCCGGCGGCGACGCCGGTCAGTTTTTCGGCGACCGGGTTCATGAAGGTGACGCGATTGGCGGCATCGGTGCAGATGACCGCGTCGCCGATCGACTGCAGCGTCACCCTGAGCCGTTCCTTTTCGTCGGCCAGCATCGCCGCGGAAACCTTGAGGCGTTCCTCGGCTTCCTTGCGCTGGGTGATGTCGGTCAGGCTGCCGATGGCGCGTATCAGCCGGCCCTCGCCGTCGCGTTCGATCGCCTTGCCGCGATCGAGGATCCAGACCCAGCGGCCGTCCTTGTGGCGCATCCTGAACTCGGCCTCGAAGAAAGGCGTCTCGCCGGCAAGGTGCGCCCGATCCGCCTCGGCGACAAGCTCGCGGTCGTCCGGGTGGATCATCGTCAGCCAGCGGTCGGGGTCGCCGTCGAGCTCGCCATCGGCATAACCCAGCATCCTCACCCAGGTTTCGGAATAGGTCGTGCCGCCCTTGCGCATATCCAGGCTCCAGACGCCCTGTCCGGCGCTGGTCAGCGCGAAGTTCCAACGCGTCTCCGCCTCTGCGATGCGCGCTTCGGCCTGCTTGCGCGCATCGATGTCCTCGATCTGCGACACGAGATAGAGAGGGCGGCCCGTCACCTCTTCGCGGATGACCGAGCCGGCAAGCTGCGCCCACACCGGGGTGCCGTCCTTGCGCAGATACCGCTTCTCGAAATGGAAGGAATGGATCTTGCCTTCCTTCAGGCTCGTCATCGTCTCACGGCCGATCTGCAGATCGTCGGGATGCGTGATCTGGAAGAAGGTCAGCGCCTCGATTTCCGCGCGGGTGTATCCGAGCATGTCGGCGAAGGCGGGATTGGCCTGAACGATGCGGCCATCGAGGCCGACAATGGCGACGCCGATCGCCGAATCCTCCATGGCCCGGCGGAAGCGTTGCTCGCTCTCGGCAATCTGCCGGCGGTCGTCGATGATCTTGCGGATGAACAGCGCCGAGACAAACAGCGTGACCGCCGTGACGGCGACGGATATCTGCAGGCAGACCTTCAGCGCGTCCGAGCCGAGTTCCAGCGCCGGCAACAGGATCGATGCAGTAAGGGCAACGAGCCCTGCTGCCATCAAGACGGGCACGGCGCGCTTGCCGGCCCGCGGACCTTTCCAACTCAACCACGCCACAAATGCGATCCCACCCAATGCGCCGCTGCGCGTTGCCGCAACCCTGGCGGATCGATTTTAAGGAATGGTTGCATGAGCGGCGGCGGCTACTCCGCTAACCGGCAAACAATTGCCGGTATGATTAAGGATCGGTGTGCAACCCTACCAGCGGACGAAAAACCGCCCGCCAAGCGCGCCGAGCGCGGTGAGGAAGGCAATCGCGATCGTATACCAGGTGGCGACGAACAGCGGCGAATCGTCGAAGCAATGCGCGGCATAGAAGGTCGCCGCCAATCCGCCCGCCAAAAGGCCCGCGACCGCGCCGGCCAGCACCGGCCGGGTCGGCGCGCCGTAGCGCAGCATGCCGAGGAAGATCGCCAGGGGGCCGATGCCGATCAGCGGGATGAAGCTCATGCAGATCATCCAGTTGGAGCCCACGAGCCGCCTGCCCCATTCGGCCTCGGGCACGACGAAAAGCTCCAGGATCACCGCGATCACGACGAGCACGGGGGCGGCGGCCATCCAGAGCTTTGCCCGCCTGCTCGCCGCACCGGGCGTCGACAGCGCCCGGATCAAGGCGAACGCACTGGCGGTGAGCGCCAGGGTGAAGACGAACTTCGACATGAAGCGCATCGTATGCATGGCCGGCATGATGTCCGGGCGTGGGCCGATGGTCATGAAAAAGACCGCCGCCGCGACCGCCACCGCCACGCCGACGGCCAGCCACCAGGCCCTGCCAAGCGGCATCGCCTTGTTGCGGGCATCGGCGTCCAGCGCCTTGATGAGATCCTCGGTTCTCATGTCATTGTCGTCCGAACCTTTTGGCGATCGCGGCAAGGCCGCGATGCAGCGAAACGCGCACCGCCGTCTCGCTGATGCCGAGCTTGGCCGCCGTTTCGCCGATCGAGTGGCCGTCGACCGAGATCGAGGAAACCACCGAGCGCTGCGAAGGCGGCAGGCCGTCGAGCGCCCGGTTTATGTCGCGCTCGCTGACCGTCTCCGCCTCCGGCTCGGCGAAGGTCTCGGCGATCTCGTCGATCTCGACCTCGATGCGACGGCCCCGCCTGCGGAAGGCATCGATCAGCTTGAAGCGGGCGATTGCGTAGACCCACGGCAGGACCGGAGCGTCCTCGCGCCAGGTATGCCGTTTCACATGAATGGCCAGCAAGGTTTCCTGCACGACATCCTCGGGGTCGACCCCGCCCTGAACGATCTTGCGCCGGACGAAGCCGCGAACGAGAGCGGCTATCCGGTGCAGAAAGTCGGCATAAGCCCTTTCGTCTCCCGCGATCGCGGCCCTGAGCAGCCGGGAAAGTTCGGCTTCGTCCTTGCCGGTCACAAGAAGTTTACCCCCGATGTTCGCGTCTCGGCCCCGGTTTGTTACGTGGCCGGCGAAATAATGTCCAAGCCAAAGTGCCGGAAAATCACGAAAGTTTGCGACGACCGCCGCGCCTTTTAAGTTTCGCGAAAAGGCGCGGCCCATGCAGCATCCGAGACGGTCGCACGACACGATACTGCTTATTTCGGCGGCGCTGCGATGATTTTTGCGCCATAGGCATGCCGCGGTCGGCTTCGGAACCCGGGAAAACAGCCTCGGGCCGGTGCTCTTCAAATTGGCATGGCCCTTGCTTCGTAACTGGCGTGCAGAGCGTCTAGGGTTCCGGCCGTGTCTATCACGGTGCTGGTCCGAGAGACGCAACCGCCAGGGATGCATTGAGGCATCCGGCGGAACACGGCGGGCCAAAATCCCGGGAGAACCCTGCACGGGTTTGCTGGCGCGAACCTCTCCCGGATGCGCGCTCCGTGAACCCCCAACAAAAGTCCGGACGCAATCCGGACCGCAAAAAGGGGTACGCAATGCTTCGCAAGCTGGCTGCAATCATCCTGGCCGCGTCACTCAGCCTTCCCTTGATCCCGGCCGCGCAAGCGGCGCCCAAGAAAGACTTCAAGATCTGCTGGTCGATCTATGTCGGCTGGATGCCATGGGGCTATCTCGCCGACAGCGGCATCATGAAGAAATGGGCTGACAAATATGGCATCAACGTCGAGATCACCCGCATCAACGATTATGTCGAAAGCATCAACCAGTACACTGCCGGCGGCTTCGACGGTTGCTCGATGACCAATATGGACGCGTTGTCGATCCCCGCCGGAGGCGGCGTCGACACCACCGCGCTGATCGTCGGCGACTTCTCCAACGGCAACGATGCCGTCATCCTCAAGGACAAGACCGCGCTCAAGGACATTGCCGGCCAGAAGGTCAACCTCGTCGAGCTCTCGGTCTCGCACTACTTGCTGGCGCGCGCGTTGGATACGGTCGGGCTCGCCGAGAAGGACATCACCGTGGTCAACACCTCCGATGCCGACATGGTCGCCGCCTATGGCACCGGCGACGTCACCTCGGTCGTCACCTGGAATCCGCTGGTCTCAGAGATCGTCGCCATGCCGGGCGCTCACAAGGTGTTCGATTCGACGCAGATCCCCGGCGAGATCATCGACCTGATGGTCGTCAACACCGCGACGCTGAAGGACAATCCGGCTCTCGGCAAGGCGCTCGTCGGCGCATGGTACGAAGCGATGGCCCTGATGACCTCCGGCACGCCCGAAGGCAAAGCGGCCAAGCAAGAGATGGCCAAGGCGTCCGGCACCGATCTTGCCGGCTTCGATGCTCAGCTCGCGTCGACGGCGATGTTCTTCGAGCCGGCCAAGGCGGTCGAGTTCACCAAGGGCGCCGAACTGCCCAAGACGATGGATCTCGTCCGCAACTTCCTGTTCAGCCACGGCATTCTGGGCACCAATGCACCCACTGTCGACGTGATCGGCATGAGCTTCCCCGACGGCTCGACGCTGGGCGATGCCGGAAACGTCAAGCTGCGGTTCGACCCGGCCTTCATGGCGGAGGCGGCGGCCGGAACGCTCTAGGACCCATCGTCATGCTGGCCAGAGGAACCGGTGCCATGCAAGCCGGGGCGGGCGCGAACACAGCCAGCCCGCCCCCCAGCGTGCCGAAGACGCGGCTTCGCCTGATCAACGCCACGGTCTCGCGTGGCGGAGCGGTGTTGCTTGGCGCGCTGCCCTTCGCGGCCGTTGCCGTGGCCTATCTGTCCGCTTCGGCGCAACGGCTGGCCGTCAACGCCAATGACAAGCTGCTGCCCTCCCCGGCACAGATGTGGTCGGCGTTCTTCGATTTGGCGACCGTGCCGGACAAGCGCTCCGGCGACCTGATCCTGTGGGCCGACACTTATGCCAGCCTGGTCAGGCTGTTCGCGGGCGTCGGCTTGGCGACGCTGGTGGCGCTCTTGCTTGGCGTCGCCATCGGCTTCATCCCGCGCGTCAGGGCGTTTCTCCTGCCCTTCGTCACCGTTGTCTGCGTCATCCCGCCCTTGGCGCTGTTGCCGATCCTGTTCATCGCGCTCGGCCTCGGCGAAACGGCCAAGATCACCTTGATCGCCATTGGCGTGGCGCCGGTCATGGTGCGCGACATCGCCAACCGGGTCATAGAACTGCCACCCGAGCTCATCGCCAAGGCACAGACGCTCGGCGGCAACAGCTGGACCATGGTTCTGAGGCTGGTGCTGCCGCAAACCATGCCGCGCCTCATCACCTGCGTGCGGCTGGCGCTCGGACCGGCCTGGCTGTTTCTGATCGCGGCGGAGGCCATCGCCTCGACCGAGGGGCTGGGCTACCGCATCTTCCTCGTTCGGCGCTACCTGTCGATGGACGTCATCCTGCCCTACGTCGTCTGGATAACGCTGCTCGCCGTCGCCACCGACTGGCTGCTCGCGCGGCTCTCGCACATGGTTTCCCCCTGGGCTCATCCGGGGTCGGGCAAATGAGCCGCATCGTCGTCCACGGCCTGGAAAAGAGCTACGGCGATGCCCGCGTGCTGGAGCGCGTGAGCGTCACCGCCGAGCCCGGCGAATTCCTGTCGCTGGTCGGCGCCAGCGGCTGCGGAAAATCGACCTTCCTGCGCATCCTGCTCGGCCAGGAGCAGCAGAGCGGCGGCGTGGTCGTCATCGGAGACCGGCCGATCGTGCCGGAACCGACGCCGCAGCGCGGCATCGTCTTCCAGCGCTACTCGGTGTTTCCGCATCTGACCGCGCTGCAGAATCTGCTGCTGGTCGAGGACTTCCGCTCCGGCGGACCTTTCGGCCGCGTCTTTGGCGCCAGGCGCAGAAGCGCGCGGCAGGAGGCCGAAACCATGCTGGAGCGCGTCGGCCTCGCTCATGCGCGCGACCTCTATCCGGCATCGCTCTCCGGCGGCATGCAGCAGCGGCTGGCGATTGCCCAGACCCTGCTCGGCCGGCCGCAGATCCTGCTTCTCGATGAGCCGTTCGGGGCGCTCGATCCGGGCATCCGCGTCGAGATGCACGAATTGCTTACCGAGCTGTGGAACGAGCACGGCATGACCGTGGTCATGGTCACCCATGACATCGGCGAGGCCTTCAAGCTTGGTACCCGCGTGCTTGTCTTCGACAAGGTGCGCCACGATCCCCAGTTTCCGTCCGCCTACGGCGCGACGATCACCTACGATCTGAAGCTCGACCGCAAGAGCCGGGCTTCCGCACGAGACGTGGCCGAAGTGGCCGCGATGGTCGGGACGACCCGACTGGACAGCGCAATCGCGACGACGGCGTCGTAACGGAGGTTTTTCATGCA
Source organism: Mesorhizobium sp. WSM4906 (assembly GCF_029674625.1). NCBI lineage: Bacteria > Pseudomonadati > Pseudomonadota > Alphaproteobacteria > Hyphomicrobiales > Phyllobacteriaceae > Mesorhizobium > Mesorhizobium sp. WSM4906. The sequence continues at coordinate 1,996,100 of NZ_CP121355.1, read as the reverse complement.
CAGAGACATTCCAGCGCGCCCGCACCGCCGGGCCGGACTGTTTGATCGCCAGCCGCGCCAGCGCCTGCATCATCCCAACTTCGAGATCCGCGACACACAGGGCTGGAAGTCGATCGAGGCGGAAGGAAAGCTGCCCGAGGACGGCTGGCGCAAGGAACAGCAATGGGCGCTGGACATGGGCCTGCCCGGATCGGATTCGATCACCGACAAGTCAATCCCGACCTTCGCGCGCGGCGAGCTGCCGCATTTCGCCGGCATCAACACCTTCCTCAAGGCGCCCTATGTCGAGAATGTCCGCGATGTCGGCCGATACGACGCTGCCGTCATGGGCATTCCCTTCGACAGCGGCACCACCTACCGTCCGGGAACCCGTTTCGGGCCGCAGGGCATCCGTCGCATCTCGGCACTCTACACGCCTTACAACTACGAGCTGGGCGTCGACCTGCGCGAGCAGATGACGCTGTGCGACGCTGGCGACGTCTTCACCATTCCGGCCAATCTCGAAAAGAGCTTCGACCAGATCACCAAGGGCGTCAGCCATGTCGCTTCCTCGGGCGCGCTGCCGATCATGCTGGGCGGCGATCATTCGATCGGGTTTCCTTGCGTGCGCGGCATCGCCGACGTCACCTCGAAACGTATCGGCATCATCCATTTTGACCGCCATATCGATATCCAAGAAAAGGATCTCGACGAGCGCATGCACACCACGCCCTGGTATTGGGCGACCAACCTGCCGAACGTCTCGGCCACCAATCTGGTGCAGCTTGGCATCGGCGGCTGGCAGGTGCCCCGCTATGGCGTGGCAGAGGCCAGGAAGCGCGGCACCAACGTGCTGACGATTTCGGACATCGAGCAGATGGGCCTGGAGAAGACGGCGGAGATCGCGCTCGAACTGGCGTGGAAGGACGCAGACGCCGTCTATATTTCCTTCGACGTCGACAGCGTCGACTGTGGTTTCGTGCCAGGCACGGGCTGGCCCGAGCCCGGCGGCTTCCTGCCGCGCGAGGCGCTGAAGCTGCTCGGGCTGGTCTCGGCGCCCGGCATTTGCGGGCTGGAAGTGGTCGAGGTTTCGCCGCCATACGACACCTCGGACATCACCGCGCTGTTCGGTGTGCGGGTCGTCGTCGAGGCGCTCGGCTCGATGGTCGCCCATGGCACGCTGGGCAAGCACAAATCCATCATCGACAAGCCGGCGAGCTTTTGACGATGCACGATGATCAACATCACCACGGCCACGATCATGGCGAAGGCCACCACCATCACGGCCCGACCGGCCACCATCACCATCCGCACGCCGTCGGCCACAACGGGCCGGCCGGCAAGCCGTTGCAGTGGCAGACGCCGCATTTGCCGCGCGAGCATGCGCCCGAGCCGGCCGACCCGCGCGCGACCGATCTCGATCTCGTTGAGACAGCCTTTCTCGACGGGTTCGCGCGGGCACCCGATCCATCCAGTTTTCTGCGGCTCGCTGGCATTCCGTTCCTCGGCGAAACCACCGACGGCCGGCGGCTGCACCTGCTGCGGGTCGAGACGCAGGATATCGTCGATGTCGGCGCCGTGATGCCGCTGATCGGTGGCGCCGGCGTGACCTACAACCCGCTGCCCGCGAAGCTGACGTCACACCGGCGCCGCCTGGCATTCGTCTACCATGACGGCAATGGCCAGCGGCCTCTCGATTTCAGCGAGGCACGACTTCTGATCGACAGGTCCGCGGCGGCCGAAATCGCTATGCCCGGACAGTGAACACCGGTTTTGACCCGGATCCTCCCCTCTCAGACAGGTTCAGACCGATGAACAGAATGCTTTCGATTCTCACCAGGCTTGCTCCGGCGGCCGCGGCCGCTCTCACACCGTCACTGGCCTTCGCTCACAGCGGGGGCTTTCATGTCCACGGCCTTCTGAGCGGCCTTCAACACCCGCTGGCCGGCATCGACCATCTGCTTGCGATGCTGTCGGTCGGCATCATTGCGGCGCGAACCGGCGGCAGGGCCGCCATCCTCGTGCCGGCGTGTTTCGTGGCGGCGATGGTCGCGGGGGCCACGCTTGGGATCGCCGGTATCGGCTTGCCGTCGCTGGAGACTGGGATCGCGCTGTCGCTGATGTTTTTCGGCGCCATGGTCGCGCTCGCCCGGCCGTTTCCGCTTGCCTTCGCCGCAACGCTGATGGCGCTCTTCGGCCTCTTCCACGGCAACGCCCATGGTCTTGAGATTCCGGAGACGGTCGGTGGCATGGCCTATGCGATCGGCTTCCTCGCCAGCACCTCGGCTTTGCACGCGACCGGAGTGCTGGCCGCTCTGACGTTGCGGAGCCGGCCGGCGGCCATCCGCGCGGCAGGGATCGGCACCTCGCTGGTCGGAGTGGCGCTGGCCGCGCAGCTCACCTGAACCGGCGGCTCAAGGATCGCACGAACGAGAGGCGGAGCCATGCCCAGGCCATTGACGATCTGGCGGCGCATTCGAGAGCTGCTGTACCAGATCCTGAAGGTACGAGCCGAACGGCTCTGACACATTCGCCCGGCGACCGCGTCGCGCGGGACCCGATATTGCGGGCCCCGTGCGGCCGGAGGTTGTTCGGCTTGAAACAACGAATGGCCATCGGGGACCGCCAGCGCTCCGCAGGTTCCGTGACACCCCAATCACATGGCATTGTCCAGTGGCGCCGGCTTTCACGCCCCCGCGACGGAATGAGCCACCTTCACAATGTTGACTACCGCTATCAGGTATTGATAGGTGCAGTCGCCTCCCGGGGCGGATCACGAAGATCAAGGACCATGCCATGAAATATGCTCTTTCCACCCTTGCCGGTGCTGTTGCATTGACAGCCAGCCTGGTCGTCGCGCCGGCCCTGGCCGAGAATGCAGGCATCATCGTCTACAACGCCCAGCATGAGAGCCTCGCCAAGGAATGGGCGAAGGGCTTCACCAAGGAAACCGGCATCAAGGTTACGCTGCGCAATGGCGGCGACAGCGATTTTTCCAACCAGATCGTCGCCGAGGGTGCTGCATCGCCGGCCGATGTGTTCCTGACCGAGAATTCGCCCGCCATGGCGCTGGTCGAGGCGGCCGGCCTGTTCGCGCCGGTCGACGCCGACACGCTGGCCCAGGTTCCGCAGGAATACCAGCCCTCGAGCGGCAAGTGGGTGGGCGTCGCCGCCCGCAGCACCGTCTTTGCCTACAACAAGGACAAGCTCAAGGAAGACCAGTTGCCCAAGTCCCTGCTCGACCTCGCCGATCCGAGCTGGAAGGGCCGTTGGGCCGCTTCGCCGTCCGGTGCCGACTTCCAGGCCATCGTCAGCGCCCTGCTTGAGCTCAAGGGCGAGGCCGCGACCGCCGACTGGCTGAAGGCGATGAAGGAGAACTCCACCGCCTACAAGGGCAACAGCACGGTGATGAAGGCGGTCAATGCCGGCGAGATCGATGGCGGCGTGATCTACCACTATTACTATTTCGGTGACCAGGCAAAGACCGGCGAGAACAGCAAGAGCGTCGGCCTGCACTATTTCAAGAACCAGGATCCGGGCGCGTTCGTCTCGATCTCCGGCGGCGGCGTTCTGGCCTCGAGCAAGCATCCGAAGGAAGCACAGGCCTTCTTGAAATGGGTCACCGGCAAGGGCGGCCAGGAGGTCTTGAAGACCGGCACATCCTATGAATACGCGGTCGGCAAGGGCGAGGAGTCCAACCCGAAGCTGGTACCGCTCACCGACCTGCAGGCGCCGAAAGTCGACCCGGTGAAGTTGAACTCCAAGAAGGTCGTCGATCTGATGACGCAAGCCGGCTTGCTTTAGTTCGCGTTCGTCCTAAAAGGACAACCGACCGTGCTCCTGCGGGAATTCGCATTCCGCGGGGGCGCTTTTGTTTTGGAGATGGCCTCGTCGATGACGATCATCTGCGTTCCCGGCCGCATCGGCGGTCCATCACATAGCTTCAAGGCGGCACATTCCTTCTGATGGCGTCCGCGATCCACCTCACGCGTCCAGGCCTGCCGGCTGCCGCAAGGCAGAGCCGGCGGTCCGCGTCATGGATCACGCTTGCCGCCGCCCTCGTTTCGCTGATCGCGCTGCTGCCGCTCGCCTTCATCGTCTGGACAGCGATCCAGACCGGCTGGGGAACGGTGCTGGCACTGATCTTCCGGCCGCGTGTCGGCGAGCTCCTGGTCAATACCATCCTGCTCGTCGTCGTGTCGGTGCCGGTCGCCATCGTGCTGTCGGTGGCGCTCGCCTGGCTGACCGAGCGCAGCGACCTGCCCGGCAACCGGCTGTGGTCGTGGCTGTCGGTGGCGCCGCTCGCCATACCTGCTTTCGTCCATAGCTACGCCTGGATCAGTCTCGTGCCCGGCCTGCACGGGCTCTGGGCCGGCGTGCTGGTCTCCGTCATCGCCTATTTTCCATTCCTCTACCTGCCGATAGCCGCGGCGCTGCGCCGCCTCGACCCGGCGCTGGAGGATGCGGCGGCCGCCCTTGGCCTCGGCCCGTGGCGCGTTTTCGCGCGTGTCGTGCTGCCGCAATTGAGGCTGGCCATCTGCGGCGGCTCGCTGCTGGTCGGCCTGCATCTGCTTGCCGAATACGGCCTCTATGTCTTCATCCGCTTCGACACCTTCACCACGGCGATCGTCGACCAGTTCCAGTCGACCTTCAACGGCCCGGCGGCCAACATGCTGGCCGCCGTGCTGGTCGCCTGCTGTTTCGTGCTGCTGGCCGTGGAGGTGATCGTGCGCGGCGAGGAGCGCTATGCGCGCGTCGGCTCCGGCGCGGCGCGCCAGCAGCAGCGTGTCCGGCTCGGCCACGCCACACTGCCTTGCCTGCTGCTGCCCGCCATCACCGCGCTGCTCACGCTCGGCGTGCCCTTCGTCACCGTCGGCCGCTGGCTGCTCGCCGGCGGCGCCGACATCTGGCGCTGGGACGAAATCGGCCTGGCGCTCGGCCAGACGCTGTTCCTCGCCGTCGCCGGCGCGCTGCTTGCCACCATTGCCGCGATGCCTATGGCCTGGATCTCGATCCGCGCGCCTGGCCCGTTGCAGCGCCTGCTCGAGAGCTGCAACTACATCGTCGGATCGTTGCCCGGCGTCGTCATAGCGCTGGCGCTGGTGACCATCACCGTGCGCATCGCGCTGCCGCTTTACCAGACGCTCTTCACCATCCTTTTCGGCTATGCCCTGATGTTCCTGCCGCGCGCGCTGGTCAGCCTGCGCGCCTCGATCGCGCAGGCGCCGGTGGAGCTCGAGCGCGCCGCCTCCAGTCTCGGCCGGCCGCCGCTCAGGGCGCTGTGGGCGACGACGATCCGGCTGTCTGCGCCGGGCGCGGCGGCCGGCATGGCGATGGTGGCGCTCGGCATCACCAACGAATTGACCGCCACCCAGATGCTGGCGCCGAACGGCACCCGCACGCTGGCGATGGCTTTCTGGTCCTACAGCGGCGAGATCGACTACGCCTCCGCCGCGCCTTACGCCTTGATCATGGTCGCGATGTCGCTGCCGATGACCTTGATGCTCTACGTCCAGTCGAAGCGGATGGCCGGACGATGAGCTTCCTCGAACTCAACGACGTGGCGAAATATTACGGCAAGGTGGCCGCGCTCGCCGGCGTCGACCTTACCGTCGAGAGCGGCAGCCGCACCGCGATCGTCGGGCCGTCCGGCTGCGGCAAGACCACCTTGCTCAGGCTGATCGCCGGCTTCGAAGCGCCGGATCGCGGCCGCATCGCGCTCGACGGCAAGGTGCTCGCCAATGGCGGCGCAGCCGTGCCGGCGCATCGCCGCGGCATCGGCGTGGTGGCACAGGACGGCGCGCTGTTCCCGCATCTCACCATCGCCGACAATATCGGTTTCGGCATGGCGCGCGGCGAGGACAAGCGCATGGAGCGCATCGTCGAGCTCGCCTATATCGTTGGCCTCGACAAGGCGGTCGTCAAGCGCCGGCCGCACGAGCTCTCCGGCGGCCAGCAGCAGCGCGTCGCACTTGCCCGCGCCATGGCCATGAAGCCGCGGCTGATGCTGCTCGACGAGCCGTTCTCGGCGCTGGACACCGGCTTGCGCGCATCCATGCGCAAGGCAGTTGCCGAGCTTCTGGAAGAGGCAGGCATCACCACCATCCTGGTCACCCATGACCAGGCCGAGGCACTGTCATTCGCCAGCCAGGTGGCCGTCATGCGCGACGGCCTGTTCTCGCAGGTCGGCACGCCGCGCGAGCTCTATTTCCAGCCCAAGGACAGGATGGTTGCCGAGTTCCTCGGCGATGCCATAATCGTGCCGGCCAAGATCGCAGACGGCTTTGCCATCTCGCCGCTCGGCCGCATCGCGGTCGACACGGCCGAGCGGCGCGACGTCGCCCGCATCATGCTCAGGCCCGAGCAGGTGCTGCTCAAACGAACTTCGCGCGAGGGCATGTCGGGAACGCCGGACATGCTGTTCGGCGAAGTGACGGGGTCCGAATTCGCCGGCTCTGTCTGCACAATCGCGGTGCGGCTGCTCAACAGCCCCGACCCGCCGGATGCGGCGGCCATCGGCAACACGCCGCTCATCCTGCGCAAGACGGGCATGGACGCGCCGGCGATCGGCGAGATCGTGCGCCTCACCGTCATCGGCAAGGCGCACGTGTTTGCTTGAACTCCACCTTGAAATAATGCGTTTCTGCATTATTTTTAGCTTTTGGAGGCCTCATCATGACGACATTGACGGTTACGGCACGGGGCCAGGTCACGTTCCGGAAGGACGTGCTCAAGCACCTCGGCATCCAGCCCGGAGACAAGATCAGGCTTGATCTTCTGCCTGGCGGGCGGGCGGAGTTGAAAGCCGACCAGGGCAAGGGCTCTTGGCAAGAGCTGAGCGGGATGCTCAAGGGCAAGACGAACGGCGCACGGCTTTCGATCGAGGAGATCAACGATGCTATCGCCGACGCCGGCGCTTCGGGCGGGATGCGCGGGGTCGAGCGCGAGTGAAGATCAGCCTCGACACGAACGTGCTATTGCGCCTTGTCGTCGGCGATGACGTAGCGCAACAACGGACAGCAGCCGAGACCTTGGAAGGGGCCGAGTTGGTCGCGATCAGCGTTCAAGCGCTCTGCGAGTTTGTTTGGGTGCTGGATAGAAGTTACCGGGTTGCGCGGGCTGACATATCCGCCTCGATCCACCGCATCCTTGACATGCGCAACGTCGTGATCAACCGACCGACGATCGAAGCGGGCCTGGCTATACTCGACGCCGGGGGCGATTTCGCGGATGGCGTGATCGCATTCGACGGTCAGTGGCTCGGTGGCGGAACCTTCGTCTCCTTCGATAGGAGAGCGGTAAAGCTGGTCGAAGGACGGGGAATGCCCACACTGTTGCTCGGGTGATCTACCGTACGCGCTCGCCTGTCCCCGGCGACCAGAGCGGCCAGTTCTCCAGGAAATCGTGGCTGTGAATGACGACGCGTGCGCCATCGATCAGTATGATCGAATAGGCGGGCGGCGCCTGCTCGACCACCTCGTCGCCGACAAAGTCGAGCATGAAACGGGCATGCAGGCCACGTTGCGCCGAATACGGAATGCCTGCGACCGTGCCGGCAATGTCGCGATGGACATGGCCGAAGAAGATGTAGCGGACATTGCCGTGGCGGACGAGCACATCGAGCAGCCTCTGCGGCTGTTCGAGGCCGAGCGGATCGAGAATGGTCAAGCCGAGCTCGACCGGCGGATGATGCAGGAACAGATAGACCGGCCTGCCCCCGGCCTCGGCAAGCCTGGCGTCCAGCCAGCTGAGCCGATCGTCGCACAATTCCCCGGTCACGCGGCCCTCGGCCAGGCTGTCGAGGAACACCAGCCGGCCCTCGGGCGTATCGAAGACCGATTGCACGAAACCGTTGCCGTCGGTTCCGTTTTCCGGGAAGGCGGCGACGAGGTTGATGCGGCGGTCGTGGTTTCCGGGCAGCAGCCGGTACGGCACGGAGAGCCGGCCGAGCGCCGATTTCAGGTCGGCATAGCTTTCGGTCTCGCCCGACTCGGTCAGGTCGCCGGTGAAGATGCAGAGCGCCGCGTCGCCATGGCGGGCATTGATGTGATCGATGCAGCGGTCGAGCCGCTCATGCAGGTTCACGCCGTAGCGGACCTCGCCCCGACCGCCGAGATGGACGTCGGCAACCTGGATGATCTTCATTCCGGACCCTCTTGCGAATTTGGGCAGACTGCCTCGGCGATTACAGAGCCGGCTCCGGCACCGAAGCCTTGAACACGTCGAGCCGGCTTCCGGTCTCCGAAGAGAAGAAATGCAGGTCGCTCTCCGCGAACTGCAGCCCGACGGCACTACCGGGCTCGGGATGGACGGTCTCGGAGGTCACCACCGAGAACGGCGCGCCGTCGAGATCGACATAGACGACCCGGCCGGCGCCGAGCTCTTCCACCAGGTCCACCGTTGCGGCCAGCGCGCCGGGCGTTCCCGGCGCCACCATGCGCACGGCCTCCGGCCGGATGCCGACCGCGACCTTCGAGCCGACCGGGAGGCCGGCGCGTGAAACGTTGAGCTTGCGGCTGTCGCCGAGCAGCGCCACGCCGTCGAGCGTGACCGTGCCTTCGAGCATGTTCATCGCCGGCGCGCCGACGAAGGTCGCCACGAACCGGCTCGCCGGCCTACTGTAGACTTGCGCCGGAGTGCCTACCTGCTCGACGCGGCCGCCATTCATCACCACCAGCCGGTCGGCCAGCGTCATCGCTTCGACCTGGTCGTGCGTGACGAAGACGGAGGTGGCATTGAGCCGTCGATGCAGTTTGCGGATCTCCGAGCGCATCTGAACACGCAATTTGGCGTCGAGGTTGGAGAGCGGCTCGTCGAACAGGAAGACCTTGGGCTCGCGAATCATGGCGCGGCCCATGGCGACGCGCTGGCGCTGGCCGCCGGAGAGCGCCATCGGCTTGCGGTCGAGCAGATGCTCGAGCTCCAGGATGCGGGCGACGGCCTGGATGCGCTGGTTGCGTTCGGCGGCAGGAACGCCGGCCACCTTCAGCGAATAGCCGATGTTCTGGGCAACGCTCATATGCGGATAGAGCGCGTAGTTTTGGAACACCATGGCGCAGCCGCGCTCGCGCGGCTCGAGCTTGTTGACCACGGTGCCGTCGATGGCGATCGCGCCGTCGGAGATCTCCTCGAGCCCCGCGATCATGCGAAGCAGCGTGGACTTGCCGCAGCCCGACGGGCCGAGGATGACGACGAACTCGCCGGATCTGATATCGAGGTTGACGCCGTGCACGACCTGCATCTTGGCATAGCTCTTCCGGACGTCGCGGATGACAATGGAGGCCATTTTTATCGTCTCCCTATTTTTCGGTGGCGATCAGGCCGCGCACGAACCAGCGCTGCATCAGCACCACCACGATCATCGGCGGCACCATGATGATCAGCGTGCCGGCCATGGCGATATGCCATTCCGGCGCGCCGCCGACGTTGGGGATGAGCTGCTTCAGCTCTGTCACCGCCATCGCATGCGACTGGTCGGTGGTGATGAGCAACGGCCACAGATACTGGTTCCAGGCCCACAGGAACATGATGGTGCCGAGCGCCGCCATGTTGTTACGCGACAGCGGCAGAAGGATATCGACGAAGAAGCGCAACGCGCCGGCGCCGTCCATGCGCGCGGCCTCGGTCAATTCGTCCGGCACGGTAAGGAAGAACTGGCGATAAAGGAATGTGCCGGTGGCGGTGGCGACCAGCGGCAGGATCAGGCCGGAATAGGAATTGAGCAGTCCCAGGCTGAGCTGGACCTGAACCCCCGATATCTTCTGGATCAGCCAGGAAAGCCCCGTCAGATCCATGATCGCCTGATAGGGATCGAGCACGTTGGCGACCACCGCGTAGGTCGGAACGATGCGCACTTCGAGCGGCAGCATCAGCGTGATGAAGATCAGCCAGAAGATCAGCATGCGGCCGGGATAGCGGAAGTAGACGATCGAGAAGGCCGTCAGCGCAGACACGATCACTTTGCCGGCGGCGACGCCGAACGCCATGACGAAGGAGTTGAAGAGCTTCGGGCCGAGATCGGCCGTCGTCCACGCCGTCTTGATGTTGACCCAGAAATCGCTGCCCGGCAGCAGCGACATCGGCACGTCGTTGACGTCCTTCAGATTGTGCGAGGCCGCGATCGCCACGATGACGAACGGCGCCACGCAGAATACGAAGCCGGCGAACAGGATGAGATGCGTGAAGAAGTTGAGGATCGGGGTGCGCTCGACCATGGCCGCCTCAACGATAGTGCACGCGCCGCTCGATGAAGCGGAACTGGACGATGGTCAGCAGGACGATGAGCAGCATCAGGATGATGCTCTGCGCAGCCGCGCCCGAGTAATCGAGCCCTTTGAAGCCGTCGGAATAGATCTTGTAGACCATCAAATTGGTGGCGTTGGCCGGGCCGCCGGCGGTCATGATGTCGACGATGCCGAAGGAATCCTGGAAGCTTTCGGTGATGTTGATGACAAGCAGGAAGAAGATGGTCGGCGTGATCAGCGGGAACTGGATGTCCCAGAAGCGGCGGACGACGCCTGACCCGTCCATGGCCGCCGCCTCGATCAGCGAGCGCGGGATGGCCTGCAGGGCGGCCAGGAAGAAGATGAAATTGTAGCCGACATATTTCCACGAGAAGGCGATGATGACGGAGGCCATGGCGTCGGCGCCGTTGAGGCCGGGATCCCAGAAGCCGGGCCAGAACTTGTTGACGGCGGCCATGAAACCGGCTTCCGGCGCCAGGATGAAACGAAACGCCAGCGCCAGAGCCGGCGCCGCGATGCCGTAGGGCCAGATCAGCACGACGCGATACAGCCATGAGCCAGCGAGTTGCCGGTCGGTCAAGGCGGCGAGGACCAGCGCGATGACCATCGCAAGGCCCGTGCTGATGCCGGCGAAGATCATGCTGGCGGTGATCGAATTCCAATAGTCGGCATTGGCGAGGATCGAGCGGAAATTGTCGAGGCCGACCCAGATGTTGCCGCCGCCCCAGGGCTGCTGCAACGTCAGCGACCAGTAGACCGCCTGGCCGGCAGGCCAATAGAAGAAGGTGAAGATCAGGAGGAGCTGCGGCACCGCGAACAGGATGCCGATCGTCCATCTGCCGAAAGTGACGCGTTTTTCCATCGATCCGCCGACGATGCCTGGTTCGGATATGAAACGGCCGCCCGTCGAGTTTCGACGGGCGGCCTCAAAATGTCTACTGCTTAGGGCAGCGTCTTGTTCGGATAGGTCTGCTGGAAGCGGTCGAGGATGGCGTCGCCGTTCTTGACCAGCGCGTCGATGCCGTCCTGCACGCTCTCCTTGTTGGCGAAGATCGCCTGCATCTGCGTGCCGAACTCGGCGCGGATCTGGGTGAAGTTGCCGAGGCGGATGCCGCGCGTGATCTCGGTCGGCTCCGAGGCGGTCAGGCTGGCGATCGCCACTTCACGGCCCTTGTAGGGGGCCTTGTCGTAGAAGCCGCTGGATTTCATGTATTCGAAGCCCGACTTGGTCACCGGAATGTAGCCGGTGTTGGTCGACCAGAACAAAGCCGTCTTGGGGTCGTGGATGAAGTTGAGGAAGGCGGCCGCGCCCTTGTATTCGGCGTCCGACTTGCCGGACAGCACCCACAGCGAAGCGCCGCCGACCAGCGAGTTCTTGCGCTCGGTGCCGGCATAGACCGGCAGCTCGGCGACATCCCAGCTCATGCCTTCCTTCTGGGTCTTGCCGACCGTGCCGTGGTCGCCGACCGAGGTCATGATGACCTGGCAGGTGCCGGTGGCGAAGGCCTGCACCATGTCCTGGCCGAGGTCCTTCGACTTGATCTTGATCAGACCGTCGTCATACCACTTCTTCAGATCGGTGACGTATTGGACGAACTTTGTCTTGTTCATCTCCAGGCGGGCGTCGAGGCCGTCATAGCCGTTGTTCTTGGTTGCGATCGGCTGGTTGTGGATGGCCGAGAACTGCTCCATCAGCTGCCAGCTTTCGTTGCCGGAGATGTTGATCGCCATCGGGCAATCATAGCCGGCGTCCTTCAGCGCCTTGAGGTCGGCGCCGACGTCTTCCCAGGTCTTTGGCGCCTCGGTCTTGCCGATCTTGGCGAAGGCGTCCTTGTTCCAGTACATCAGCGCCGTCGACGAGTTGAACGGGAAGGACAGCATCTCGCCCTTCGAGGTCGCGTAGTAGCGGGCGATGCCCGGGAAATAGTCGCTGTAGTCGATCTTGTAGCCGTTCTCTTCCATCAGCTTGTCGGCGGGCTTGTAGGCGCCCGACAGCATCATGGTGGCGGTGCCGACGTCATAGACCTGGACGACGGTGGGCTGTTTGCCGGCGCGGAAGGCGGCGATGGTGTTCTGCAGCGTGGCGTCATAGTTGCCCTGGCTGGTGCAGACCACTTCATAATCGGACTGCGAAGCGTTGAAGTTCTTGCACAGCGTGTCGACCACGCGGGCGAGATCGCCCGACAGGCCGAACCAGAAATCGAATTTCACCGGCTCTGCAAAGGCAGGAACCGCGAGCGCGGTGCTGAGCGCGCCGGCGGCAAGGGCAGCGAGGCCCCGCTTGATGATGGTCATGGTTTTTCCCTCTTGAGTGGCAGTTCGACAAGGTTTTGCGCAGTCCTTGCCCGCTCTCTTAGAGAAGGTATGTGACAGTTCTGTTGTGGCCCCTGGACCGGCAGGTAAGGCCCTGTGGACAGCCAGTCTCTCCGGTAGTGTGCTGAGAGTTCTGCAAATTCGCTGAGAGAGGGCGGTCATGGCAGGCTGGTGATTGTTCACGTCACCTGATTCCCGCGAAGGAACGCCACCATGACCAAGATCGAAGATAAATCCGCCATAGCTGCCGTCAAAGACATTCTGCTTTCGAACCCGGATGGGCTGCACGAAGTGATCCGCGCAGTGATGCAGGAGGTCCTCGAGGCCGAGATGGACGAGGCGCTGGGCGCTTCGAAGAGCGAACGGACACCGGAGCGGCTCGGCTATCGCTCTGGGTATTACGGCCGCACGCTTGTCACCCGTGTCGGCAAGCTGGAGCTGCGGGTTCCGCAGGACCGGCAGGGGCGCTTCTCCACCGAGCTGTTCGAGCGCTACCAGCGCTCCGAGCGGGCCTTGGTGGCGACGCTTGCCGAGATGTACGTGCAAGGCGTGTCGACCCGCAAGGTCAAGGCGATCACCGAGGAGCTGTGCGGGCATGCCTTCTCGGCCTCGTCGATCTCGGCCATCAACAAACGGCTGGACGAAAGCCTGAAGGCCTTTGCCGAGCGCCCGCTTCAAGAGCCCTTTGCTTACCTCGTGCTCGATGCCCGCTACGAGAAGGTGCGCGAGGCCGGCATCGTCATGAGCCAGGCGGTGCTGATCGCGGTCGGCATCGACTGGGACGGGCGGCGCCAGATCCTGGCCGTGGAGATGGCCAATCGCGAGAGCCGCTCGGCCTGGAAGGACTTCCTCGTGGCGCTCAAGGCGCGCGGTCTTAGGGGCGTCGAACTGGTCGTGTCCGACGACCATGCCGGCCTGGTCGCGGCGATCGGCGAGGTGATTCCGGAAGCGGCCTGGCAACGCTGCTACGTGCACTTCCTCAGGAACGCGCTCGATCACCTGCCGCGCAAGCACGGCGACGACTGCCTGCAGGAGCTCAGATGGCTCTACGACCGGCGCGATCTCGCCGAGGCCAAGGCCGATCTCGCCGCGTGGCTGGCCAAATGGTCGGGCCGCTATCCGCGGCTGACGACGTGGGTGGAGGAGAGCATCGAGCGCACGCTGACCTTCTTCCGCCTGCCGCGCCAGCACCACAAGCACCTGAAGTCGACCAACATGCTGGAACGCCTCAACGAAGAGATCAGGCGCCGCACCTATGTCGTGCGCATCTTTCCCAACGCCGAAAGCTGCCTGCGCCTGGTCAGGGCGCTGGCCGTCGAAACCAACGAAAACTGGATGGAGGCCAACCGCTACATCAACATGGACGACCTGCGCGAGCACAAGAAGCTCGCTCTGCGCCAAGCCGCATGACCAGCCTCATGGCCGCCCCTTTTTGCAGAACTTGACGCACACAACCGTCTCTCCTCCCCCTCGGCGGTCGCGCCGGCATGAAACCGTCATATCGGCGGTCTAGGAAGCTAGGGCGCGGCGAAGCGGCGTAAAGACCACTCATGCTTAACCGGCTAAATTGAGCGCCGGCCAAATTGGACGAATGACATGCTTGTCGCGCAATTGACCCATGTGCCGATGGCTGACCGCCAGGCAATGCGGGAAGGCCCACGCGACAGCGCAACCCATATGCGCCACGCTGCCGCCATTCCGGCATTGGGCGAGATCGAGATCGGCGGCAGGACGCCCCGCGACGGCGCAGGCGCAAGCCTGACGGTGATGGCATGGAACGTCGAGCGGCTTCGCCATGTCGATGCGATCGCCGCGACGATCGCCGGCCAGGCGCCGGACGTGGTTCTGCTGACGGAGGTCGACAAGGGCATGGCTCGTTCGGGCAACGGTCATCCGCTGAGCCGGCTTGCCGACCGGCTCGGCCACGCTTTCGCCTATGGCGTCGAGTTCGTCGAACTGGGCATTGGCAACGATTCGGAACAGACGGCGACGGGCGGGGCCGAGAATAAGGAAGGCTTCCACGGCAACGCCGTGACCAGCGCCGTGCCGCTCGAGCGCCCATTCCTCATTCGCCTGGATGCCGCCGGCGGCTGGTTCCGCCCGGAGCGCGGCCAGCCGCGCATCGGCGGGCGCATGGCGATCGGCGGCCAGGTGCTGCTCGGCGGCCGCCGCGTGACTGTTGTTTCGGTGCATCTCGAAAACCGTACCGATCCCGCCGGCCGCGCGGACCAGACACGCCATCTCCTCGAGGCGATCGACAAATATGACGCGCACGCGCCAGTGCTGATCGGTGGCGACTTCAACACGCTGACCGCCGGCCATGAAGAGCGTCACGACGACCCTGCCGCCTGGCGCGCGCGGATTGCCGCCGAACCCGGCCGGCTGATCGACGTCGAGCGCCACGAACCGCTGTTTCAGGTGCTTGCCGACCACGGCTACCGCTGGCGCGACGCCAACACGCTCGACCGGCCGACGCAGCGGCGCGCCGCCGGCGATCCGACGCCGATCGGCCGCATCGACTGGTTCTTCACTCGCGGCCTTGCGGCAGGCGCGGCGGCCACTTTGCCGGCACTGTTGCCGGATGGCGGCCCGAGCGCCGATCACGACGCGCTTATCGTCACCGTCCGCGTGGAGTGAGGCGCAACGAATCGCATCCGAGCTTGAGGATCACGGTGCAAGTGCGGCTTCCACCAGCCGCTTGGCGTCGGGGCTCGACCATTCCGCCGGGCCGTTCATATGCGCGATCAGGCAACCCTCGCCATCGATCAGCATGGTGACCGGCAAGCCCAGCGCCAGCCCGCGGGTCTTGACCTCGTTGAACAAAGCTATCGTCGGATCCCGATAATAGCCGAGCGTCTCGACGCCGATCTCCTTGAGGAATTTCTTCGGTTTGACGTCGTCGCCAGTGTCGACATTCACCGCGACGACCTCGAAGGCATTGCCGCCCTTCTCCTTCTGCAGCGCGTCGAGCGCCGGCATTTCGGCGCGGCAGGGCGCGCACCATGTCGCCCATAGATTGAGCAGCACCGTCTTGCCGGCATGGTCGGCGATCGTCATCGGCTTGCCGTCCGGTCCGTTGAAGGCAAGGCTCCTCAGCGACTGCGGCGGGTCCGCCGGCTGCAACGCCGCGACCTGGCCGACGGCCTTTGCGGCGACTTGCTTGGCCCGCCCGGCCTTGGCCTTGCAGGCGACATCATCCTTGCTGTTGTCTGCCGCAGCCTGCGGCGGCTGGGCGTTGTTGCCAGAACCGCTCCCGCTGACATATACCGCGACCGCGCCGGCCAGCACGCCCGCCACCAAAGCGGCGAGGATGAGGCGCGGGGCCGGGAAGAATTTATTGCCGTCTGCCATTTTTCTTAGAACTGCTCCGGAGCACGGGTTATAGCGATGAGCGACAAGAAGGCCAGCAACCAGATGTGGGGCGGACGTTTTGCCTCGGGTCCGGCCGCGATCATGGAAGCGATCAACGCGTCGATCTCCTTCGACCGCAAACTCTATGCGCAGGATATCCGCGGATCGATCGCCCACAGCGAGATGCTGGCGCAGACGGGCATTATTTCGGCGGCCGATCAAGAAAAAATCGCTCACGGCCTGAACACGATCCTGAAAGAGATCGAGGCTGGCAGGTTCGAATTCTCGACCAAGCTCGAAGACATCCACATGAATGTCGAGGCGCGCCTTGCCGAGCTGATCGGTCCGGCCGCCGGCCGACTGCACACCGCCCGCTCGCGCAACGACCAGGTGGCGCTCGACCTGAGGCTCTGGGTCAAGGAGGAATGTCAGCGTGTCGCCCGGGCGCTGAAGGACCTCATCGCCGCCTTCCTCGAACGCGCCGAGGAGTACGCGGCAACGGTGATGCCCGGCTTCACCCATATGCAGGCGGCGCAGCCGGTGACCTTCGGCCACCATTGCATGGCCTATGTCGAGATGTTCGGCCGCGATCTGTCGCGCGTCAACGACGCCATCGTGCGCATGGACGAAAGCCCGCTGGGCGCCGCCGCGCTCGCCGGCACCAGCTTTTCCATCGACCGCCATATGACGGCGAAGGCACTGGGCTTCCGCGAGCCGATGCGCAACTCCCTCGACAGCGTGTCGGATCGCGACTTCGCCCTTGAGTTCCTGTCAATCGCCGCCATCTGCGGCACGCATCTGTCGCGGCTCGCCGAGGAGATCATCATCTGGTCGACGCCGCAGTTCGGCTTCGTCCGGCTCTCGGACTCCTTCTCCACCGGCTCCTCGATCATGCCGCAGAAGAAGAACCCCGACGCCGCCGAGCTGGTGCGCGGCAAGACCGGCCGCGTCAATGGCCACCTCGTCGGGCTGCTGACGGTGATGAAGGGCATGCCGCTGACCTATGGCAAGGACATGCAGGAGGACAAGGAATCGGTCTTCGACGCCGCCGAGACGCTCGACCTGATGCTGGCGGCGACCACCGGCATGGTGCGCGACATGACCGTGAACGCCACCGCCATGAAGAAGGCCGCCGGCGCCGGTCACGCCACCGCGACCGACCTCGCCGACTGGCTGGTGCGCAATCTCGGCCTCCCCTTCCGTGAGGCCCATCACGTCACCGGCCGCGCCGTCGCCCTTGCCGAGGAGAAGAAGGTCGGCCTGGAAAAGCTCTCGCTGGAGGACCTGCGTTCGATCCATCCCGGCATCACCGACGGCATCTTCTCGGTGCTTGCCGTGCAGAATTCGGTGAAGAGCCGTGTGAGCTTCGGCGGCACCGCGCCGTCGGAAGTGAAGAAACAAATCCGCTACTGGAAAAAGCGCCTGGCCAAGGCGTAATGCCGGGATGCAATGCGCTGCAAACTCGGCTAAAAGCGGCGGCTGGACAAAACAGTTTCGAACGGATGGATCGATGACCCGAGGCAGGATTTTGGTGACGCTCGCGCTGCTGGCGGCGGTTGTCACCGTGACGGCCTGCGGCAGGAGGGGCGGCCTCGATACCCCCTACGAAGCGGCAGTGCAGGCGCGCAAGGATGCGGAGCGAGCCAAGCAGCCGCTGCCGCCCGAGCCGGAGAAACCGGTCAAGGACAAGAAGTTCATCCTCGACCCCTTGCTCTAGAGCCGATGAGATCGTCCGATCTCATTATGCTCCAATTTTCGGACCTTTTCCCGTGAACCACTTCGACTACCGCGACGGCGTGCTCTACGCCGAAGATGTGGCAATCCCCGATATCGCCGCCAGCGTCGGCACGCCCTTCTATTGCTATTCGACGGCGACGCTGACCAGGCATTTGCGCGTCTTCAAGGAAGCCTTTGCCGGGCTCGACGCGCTGGTCTGCTACGCCATGAAGGCCAATTCCAACCAGGCCGTGCTGAAGACGCTGGCCAGGCAAGGCGCCGGCGCCGACGTGGTGTCGGAAGGCGAATTGCGCCGCGCCTTGGCCGCCGGCATCCCGGCCGACAAGATCCTGTTTTCCGGCGTCGGCAAGACCGCGCGGGAAATGGATTTCGCGCTTTCCGCCGGCATCCTCTGCTTCAACGTCGAATCCGAGCCGGAGCTCGAACTGCTCTCGGCGCGCGCGGTGGCGCTCGGCAAGGTGGCGCCGATTTCGCTGCGCATCAATCCGGACGTCGATGCCAAGACCCACAAGAAGATCTCGACCGGCAAGGCCGAGAACAAGTTCGGCATCCCGTGGCAGCGGGCGCGCCAGGTCTATGCCCGCGCGGCGGAGCTGCCCGGCATCCGGGTGACCGGCATCGACACCCATATCGGCAGTCAGATCACCGAGCTGCAGCCTTTCGACGACGCCTTCGCGCTGCTGGTGGAGCTGGTCGGCGTGCTGCGCGCCGATGGCCATTCAATCGAGCACGTCGATCTCGGCGGCGGCCTCGGCATCCCATACCGCCTCGACAACAGCCCGCCGCCCCTGCCCGACGCCTATGCCGAGATCGTCAGGAAGCATGTCACCCGGCTCGGCCTGAAGATGATGTTCGAGCCCGGCCGGCTGATCGTCGGCAATGCCGGCATCCTCGTCTGCGAAGTGATCTATGTGAAGGAAGGCGACGCCAGGAACTTCCTGGTCGTCGACGCCGCCATGAACGATCTGATCCGGCCGACGCTCTACGACGCCTTCCACGACATCAAGCCGGTGGTGCAGCCGCCGGCCGCCACGCCGCGCATGAAGGTCGATATTGTCGGGCCGGTCTGCGAGACCGGCGACTTCCTCGGCCTCGACCGCGATCTGCCCAGGCTGAAGTCGGGCGACCTTATCGCCGTCGCTACCGCCGGCGCCTATGGCGCGGTGCAGGCCGGCACCTACAACACAAGGCTGCTGGTTCCGGAAGTGTTGGTCGACGGCGATCGTTTCCATGTCGTGCGGCCGCGCCAGACCTATGAGGAACTGATTGGGCTGGATTCGTTGCCCGATTGGCTAGCGTAGCGAGGCGCTAGATCCTCTGCTGGATCAGCGTCTTGGCTTCAGCGATCCTCTCCTCGTCGCGGCGATAGAATATCCATTGCTTGGTGCGCTTGGCGCTGAGCAGGCCGGCCTGGGTCAAGACGCGCATATGTTCGCTGAGCGTCGCCTGGGTGATGCCGAGCTTTTCGGCGATCAGCAGCGCGCAGACGCCATCCTCGACCAGATCGCCATCGGCCTGGGGCGGGAAATGCAGGCGCGGATCCTTCAGCCAATCGAGGATCTGCAGCCTGCGTTCGTTGGCGATTGCCTTTAGGATGTCGACCTCTTGCATTTAGCCATTTTGCTAAGTTACTAATTGAAGTCAATCCCGAGGAGCAAACCATGTTGAACACTAGCGCAGCGGACACCGGCACGTTCCCCAAGGCGACGATCACGCGCGAACGCATTGCCGCCGTGGAGCCGCGCATCCGCCCATATGTGCGCCACACGCCGGTGATGCGCGTCGACATGGCCGATTTCGGCCGACCTGCCTTTCCGGTCGATCTCAAGCTCGAATGCCTGCAGCATTCCGGCTCGTTCAAGGCGCGCGGCGCTTTCACCAACCTGCTCGAGCGGCAGGTGCCGGAAGCCGGCGTCGTTGCCGCCTCAGGCGGCAATCATGGCGCCGCCGTCGCCTACGCCGCCATGAAGCTCGGCCATAGGGCCACCATCTTCGTGCCGGAAGTCAGCCCACCGGCGAAGCTCGAGCGCATCCGCGGCTACGGCGCCGAGCTGGTCGTCGGCGGTGCGCGCTACGCCGAGGCGCTCGCCGCCAGCGAGGATTTCGCCGCCAGGACAGGCGCCTTGCAGATTCATGCTTTCAACCAGGAAGAGACGCTTATCGGCCAGGGCACGCTCGGCCTCGAGATCGAGGCCGACCTGCCCGGGCTCGACACGCTTCTGGTCGCCGTCGGCGGCGGCGGCCTGATCGGCGGCATCGCCGCCTGGTTCGCAGGCCGCATCCGCATCATCGCCATCGAGCCCGAGGGCGCGCCGACGCTCTATCGCGCCTTCGAGGCCGGCAAGCCGGTCGACGCGCCGGCCGAGGGCATCGCCGCCGATTCGCTCGCGCCGAAGCGCGTCGGAGAGATGATGTTCCCGATCGCGGAAGCCTTCGTCGAGCGTTCGATCCTGGTCAGCGACGACGACATCGTGGCGGCCCAGAAAGCGCTGTGGGATCGCGCCCGAATCATCGCCGAGCCCGGCGGAGCCGCCGCCTTTGCCGCGATGCTTTCCGGCCGCTATGCGCCGGCCCCCGGCGAGCGTGTGGCCGTTCTGGTCTGCGGTTCCAACACAAATCCCGCGAATTTCTGACCATAAACGGGGCGAAGCCCTTCACGTTTTCGGAACCTGCCTCGCCTTCGCCGTGTTTGGTGTTATCCTCTGCTCATGAGGTCCGGGCTATCCCGCCCGGGCAGGAAGGGCCGATGACGGAACGACCCATTTCCAGTGGCGTACGCGGCCTGGCCGGGCGACTTGCCCTGAGCCGGCTGGCGACGCGGACCTCGATGATCTTCGAGCGTGGCTGGCCGTTGCTGCTGCCGCTGGCGGTGGTCGCCGGCCTGTTTCTCAGCGTCTCGTGGCTGGGTCTGTTCCAGCGCTTGCCGGATCTGGCGCGGATCGGCCTCCTGATCCTGTTCTCCATATCGGCACTGGCGGCGCTCTATCCGCTGCGCTTCTTCCGCATTCCTTCCGCCGCCGAGGTCGACCGGCGCATCGAAGCCGCGAACGAGCTGCTGCACAGCCCCGTGCAGGTGCAGACCGACCGGCCGAGCGGCGCGGAGAGCCTTTTCTCGCAGGCGCTGTGGCGCGAACACCAGAAGCGCATGGCCGAGCGGCTCTCGAGCCTCGGCGCCGACAGGCCGCGCACGAGCGTGCCGGATTATGACCGCTGGGGCCTGCGGGCACTGGTCGGGCTGCTGTTCGTCACCGCCTTCGCCTTCTCCTTCGGGCCTTTTGGCGGCAGGATCGGCGACGGCTTCGTCGCGCGTGCCGTGCGCGATACCGTGCCGCCGCGCATCGATGCCTGGGTGACGCCGCCCGCCTATACGGGCAAGCCGCCGCTGTTCCTGACCGCCGATGTCAATCAGGCCGCGCAGACTTTCAGCGTCCCGCAGGGCAGCGACGTCTCGCTGCGCGTCACCGGCGGAACCGGTGAGGAAACACTGAACTATGCCGACACGAACGGCAATGACCGCGCCATCGAGCCGGCCGCGCCGAAGGATGGCACATCCGCCGCCGCCCAACCGGTGCCCCCAGCCGCTGCCCAACTCAAGGTGCGGCAGTTCTCCGGCAAGCTGAGCACCAATGGCACGCTGACGCTGAAGTCCGGCGAGGACGATCTCGGCCACTGGGCCTTCGCCATCATTCCGGACAAGCCGCCGACGATCCGTTTCGTCGGCGAACCGAAGCGCGCCGTCAACGGCGCCATCGAGCTCAACTACCAGATCGACGACGACTATGGCGCGGCCTCCGCCAAGGCCGTCTTCGAACTGTCGGATCCGCCGCCGGCCAATGCGCATCCGCTCTACGGCCCGCCCGACATGCCGCTGACGCTGCCGCGCCGCGGCGGCAAGGCGAACGCGGCCAAGACGACCAAGGATCTGACCGAGCATGTCTGGGCCGGCAGCACCATCAAGCTGGCGCTCACCGCCACGGACGATGCCGGCCATACCGCCACCAGCGAAACCAAGACGCTGCTGATGCCGGAGCGGCCCTTCTCCAATCCGCTGGCCCGCGCCGTGATCGAGCAGCGCCGGCTGCTGGCGCTCGACACCAACGCCAAGCCGCGCGTGCTCGACCTGATGGACGCGATCACGTTGCGCCCCGAGGATACGTTCGACAACATGTCGCACTATCTCGCGATCATGAGCGCGAGGAGCCGGCTGAAGCTCGCCGAGACCGATGATCAGCTGCGCAACGAGGTGGGTTATCTGTGGGAGATCGCGCTCGGCATCGAGGAAGGCAATCTGTCGGCCGCCGAGCGGCGGCTGCGCCAGGCGCAGCAGGCGCTGCAGGACGCCATCAAGAACGGCGCCAGCGACGAAGAGCTCAACAAGGCGATGAAGGAACTGCGCGAGGCGATGAACCAGTTCCTGCAGGAATTCGCCCAGCGCGCGCAGCAGAACCCCAACGCGCCGCAGATGCAGCAGAACGGCCGGGAACTGCGCCAGAGCGACATCAACCGGATGATGGACGAGATCGAGAACCTCGCCAAATCCGGTGACCGCGACCGAGCCCAGCAGCTTCTGTCGGAACTGCAGGACATGATGAACAACCTGCAGGCCGGCCGCCAGCAGCAAGGCGGCGAGCAGGACAGCGAGATGCGCCAGCAGATGGACAAACTGGGCGAGATCATGCGCCGTCAGCAGGAGATGATGAACGACACCTTCCGCCTCGACCAGATGCAGCGTGGCCAGCGCGGTCAGAATGGCGACCAGCAGATGGGCGAGGATGGCCAGCAGGGCCAGTCGCAGGAAGGGCAGCAGCCAGGCACCGGCAACGATCGCGACCCGCTCGGCCGGCAGAAGCCGATGACGCCGCAGGAATTCTCCGACGCGCTGAAGCAGCTGCAGGAGGGCCAGGGCCAACTGCAGAGCGAGCTCGACAAGCTGAAGAAAGGCCTCGAAGGCATGGGCATGCAGCCCAATGAGGGCTTCGGCGAGGCCGGCAAATCCATGGGCGACGCCGAGCAGGCGCTGGGCGAAGGCGAAGGCGACCAGGCGGTCGGTCACCAGGGCCGCGCGCTGGAGGCGCTGCGCCGTGGCGCCAAGGACATGATGAAGCAGATGCAGGCCATGCAGGGCGACCAGGGCGGCAGCGAGCAGGGCGGACGCCAGCAGGACGCCGACCGCGACCCCCTCGGCCGGCCGCGCGCCACGAAAGGCCCAGACGACGGCAACTCGGTCAAGGTTCCGGACGAGATCGACGTGCAGCGCGCCCGCCAGATCCTCGAGGCGATCCGCAAGCGCCTCGGCAATGCGCTCAGCCCCGATATCGAGCGCAGCTATCTCGAACGGCTGCTCGAGCTGAAATAGTTCACACGGCCATTTTGTCGAAGCTCCGCCGGCCGCGCTGGCGATTCGCCAATAGGTCGGACCGACCAAAGCATCTTGCCAAAGTCGCGGATCAAAGGTTGGCCGTCGCCTGCGCCTGCCTGGTCAGCATGAAGGCCTCACGGATCGCGTTCTCCATGCCGTCGATCGCTTCGCCGGTCGCAAGCGGATTGCGGTGCAGCACCACATTGGAGGAATCGATGTCGCCGAAGCCGTCGGCGGCGGTCAGCTCGCGGCAGTCAGCTGGGATGTTGCTGCGCGAGATCGGCGCGATCGCCAAACCGGAAGTGACCGCCAGCGTCAGGCCGCCATTGGTGTCGCTGGTATAGGCGACGCGGTAGTCGAGCCCGCGTTGCTGCAGCGACTTGATCGCGAAGTCGCGGCACCAGCCGTCGCGGCTGTAGAGCGCGATCGGCACCGGGCGCTCCTCATGCATATGATGCAGCGTCGATGTCACCCATACCGTCGGATCGTGCATCAGCACCTCGCCGCCGGAAAAGCCTTCCCACTCGAACACCACGGCGAGGTCGAGCTCGCCCGCCGCCAGCGACCTCACCTGCGAGGCCGAATGGGCGTAGCGCACCGTGACCTCCACGCGCGGATGGCGCTTGGCGAATTCGCCGAGCGCCCGCGACAGGATCGAGCGTCCGTACTCGGCTGGGATCCCGATGCGCACAAGGCCGCCGAGCGGCGGCGCCACCAGCGACGCCGCCGTCTCGTCGAGCAGCGAGACGATCCGGCGGGCGTTGCCGATGAGCTCGCCGCCGCGCCGCGTCAGCGCCACCCCGCGCGAGCCGCGCTCGAACAGGCTGTCGCCGACCATGTCCTCCAGTCTCTTCATCTGCATGGAAACGGCCGACTGGGTGCGCCCGGCCTTTTCGGCGGCCTTGGTGAAATTGCCCGTCTCGGCCACCACCACGAAGGTGCGCAGGAGGTCGCTGTCGAGGGTAAGCTTCATGGGTGCCGCCATAAGGAATTTTGATTGCTGATATCATTCCAATTCGTTTGCAACATGTCAAACGCCACAGGATAGTCGTCTCTCCCATTGGATGTGCGGCCGCGAAATCGGCCGCGGACCAATTCGAAGAGTCCTCACTCGTGCCCGCTGCCCGAAACGGTAGCGGGCTCTTTTTCGCTGGAACGAACATGCGGAACCGGATGGTGCTTGGCATTCTGAGCCTCTGCCTGGGCGTTCTCGTTTTTTCGCTGCAGGACCCGCTGGTGAAGGCGGTTTCGGGCGGCTATCCGGTGACGGAAGTGATGGCGATTCGCGCCGTCGTCGCGCTGCCGATCCTGATCGTCATCGTCCAGGCCGATGTCGGCCTCAGGGCCTTGCTGTCGAAGCGAGCGGGCATGCTGACGCTGCGCGCCTTCATCCAGTTCTCGTCCTACACCGTCTACTATCTGGCGATCGCCGCCTTGTCGCTGGCCGACGCGATAGCGCTTTATTTCATGGCGCCGCT
The DNA here is from genome assembly GCF_029674625.1 of Mesorhizobium sp. WSM4906. NCBI lineage: Bacteria > Pseudomonadati > Pseudomonadota > Alphaproteobacteria > Hyphomicrobiales > Phyllobacteriaceae > Mesorhizobium > Mesorhizobium sp. WSM4906. Next base: position 1,971,639 of record NZ_CP121355.1, on the reverse strand, counting down.
CTTCATCATGGCGCTTGCCGGGCCCTATCTCGGCGAGCACGTCTCCTGGCGAACGCTGACGACGGTGCTGATCGGCCTGGTCGGGGTGGTCGTGATGCTGCGTCCGGGCGCCGAATTGTTCGACTGGGCGGCGCTGCTGTCGCTCGGCTCGGCGTTCCTTTACGGCTTCTCGCAGCTGATGGCGCGCCGGATCGGCGATACCGAATCCTCCACCGTCATGGCCTTCTACCAGAACGGCGCCTATCTCACCGGCGCCGTGGCCGTCGCCATCATGTTTCATCTGGCCGGCATCACCCATGCGGGCCATCCGAGCCTCGATTTCCTGGTGCGGCCATGGGTGTGGCCGGCGCTGCCGGACTTCCTGAAGATGCCGGCCTGCGGCTTCGTCGCTTCCGCCGGCATGATCTTGCTGTCGCAAGCCTATCGAATGGCGCCCGCCAACCGCGTCGCCACCTTCGAATACACCGGCATTCTCTGGTCGCCGCTGTGGGGCTTCCTGTTCTTCGCCGAGGTCCCGCGGGCAACGACGGTGCTTGGCGCGGCGCTGATCATCGGCGCCGGCTTGGTCGCGCTCGACGGCGAACGCCGGCGCAGCGCAGCGCCTGCGCTCGCCGCGACCGGCGATGCCGTCTAAACAGTCAGGCGAAGCAGCTCAATGCCCGACCGACGCGGGCGCGGATCTCGGCCAGCGTGAACGGCTTCTGCACGACGTCGAGGATGATGCCGTTCAGTTCCTCGGCGCGCTCTCGCTGGTCGGCGTAGCCGGTCATCAGCATGATCTTCATCGCCGGGTACTGTTTCGCTGCCGCCGTCGCCATCTCGATGCCGTCCATCTCTGGCATGCGGATGTCGGACACCACGAGATCGAAGCCGCCGCGGTTCTGCTGGATCAGCGCCAGCCCCTGCGCGCCGTCGGCGGCGATGGCGATAGTATGCCCGTCGCGCTCCAGCGCGCGGGCGGCGAGGGTGCGGACGGACTCATCGTCCTCGACGATCAGAAGCTTTGCCATGACGAGATAGATGCCGCCGAAACGTTGACGTTTTCTGAAAATTCGAAACGTCCGTGCGGTCTTTAGAGCGCGACCTTACGTGTCGCCCTTCACAACCCCGACAAACGGCAGTTCCCGGAACGCATGCGCCACGTCCATGCCGTAGCCGACGACGAAATAGTCGGGGCAGTCGAAGCCGACATAGTCGGCGTTGAGCGTGGTCTGGCGGCGCATGCGCTTGTCGAGCAGCACCGCGATGGCGCAGCTCCTGGCGCCGCGCGACAGCATGAGATCGCGTGTGAAGGAAAGCGTCTTGCCGGATTCGAGGATGTCGTCGATCAGCAGAACGTCGCGTCCGGCGACCTCGTTGTCGATGTCGCGCAGCACCTTGACCTCGCCGCTGGTGGTACCGGCGCCGTAGCTGGAGATGAAGATGAACTCGACCTCGGGCGACAGGCCGACATCGTGCATGGCACGGATGAGATCGGCGGCAAAGACGAACGAGCCCTTTAGGATCGAGATCACAAGCAGGTCATGATAGTCGCGCCCGGCGATCTCCTTGGCGAGCTCGAGATTCCGCCGGGCGATCGCCGAAGCCGAAAACAGGACCTCGATTTCCTTGCCGCGAACAACTGGCATCGTTTTTCCTTCAAAAAATCGGCAGCGGTGTCGATAGACGGGTTGAGATTCAGGTCAGGCCGAGCCGAAAATTGTGGCTTCCGAGAACCGGAGCGGAGCGTACGTTTCAGTACGTGAGCACCGGAAGCGCAGGAAGCCGCTATTTGCAGGCCGGCCTCACCTGAATATCGACCCGTCTAGCCGGCGAAGGTGACCGACACGGCCCTCACGCCGTTTCTAGGCACATCGAGGCGGCTGGAAAAGCCGAATCTTTCGCCCGGCGCCAGCGAGCGGTTGGATGTCCCCAGCCTGTAGCGGATGACGTTGCTGGCTTTGTCGGTGACGCGGATTTCGAGCGGCGGCAGCGCTTCCGCTCTTGCGCCGTCGTTGGCTGCCTCGCCGTCGACGAACAGGACGGGCTTCAATCCCGAGTCATCGATTCGCGACGTCACGCCGGAAATGCTGAGCGCGCTTGCCGGCTGCGCGGTCGTCCACAACGGGCTCTGGCGCACCAGCGCATGCCCGCCCGAGATCCAGAAAGCGACGAGTGCGGCGCCCACTCCGGCGATCCAGAAGATCGGACCGCCGCGCGACGCCGGCCGCGTGGGCGCGGCCTCCGGTTTGCGCAGCATGCCCATGCCTTCGATGGATGGCGTCGAGGGCGCTTGCGGCGCCACGGTCGGCTCGGAACGGGCGGCGAAACGCGGCAGCACCACATAGTCGGCGTCGACGATGTCGGCCGGCGCGTCGAGCATGACGCGCTCCGGCGCGGCATTTGCCGCCGTGCCGGTCATGATTTCGCCGGAAACAGGGCGCGCGGTTCTGTCTTCAGCCATTACGGCCCCAGTGCAAGCTTCGTTGCTTTTGGGTAAACGCAAATGGTTAACGCTTCCCGACCGGAACCGCCGTGAAACGTCTAAAACGCGCAGAAATTAACCGACGATTAACCATGCCGGCCGATGGTCTTGGCAGAGAACAGGCCGGCGAGACGCCGCCTAAGGTTTCAGGTCGCCGAAAGTGATCCGTTTCGAAAATGTCGGCCTCCGCTATGGCATGGGTCCGGAGATCCTCCGCGACATTTCCCTGCACATTCCGGAGCGCTCCTTTCAGTTCCTGAGCGGTCCTTCGGGCGCCGGCAAGACCACCTTGCTGCGCCTGCTCTTCATGTCGCTGAAGCCGACGCGCGGCCTGATCACCATTTTCGGCAAGGACCGTTCGCGCATCTCGCGCAGCGAATTGCCGCTGCTCAGGCGCCGCATCGGCGTGGTGTTCCAGGATTTCCGCCTGCTCGATCACATGACCACTTACGAGAACGTCGCGCTGCCCTTGCGCGTGCGCGGGCGCGAGGAGGCAAGCTATCGCACCGACGTCACCGAGCTTTTGAAATGGGTCGGGCTCGGCGACCGCATGCATGTGCTGCCGCCGGTACTGTCCGGCGGCGAGAAGCAGCGCGCCGCGATCGCGCGCGCGCTGATCGAGCAACCGGAGATCCTGCTTGCCGACGAGCCGACCGGCAATGTCGATCCGCCGCTGGCGCGCCGGCTGCTGCGGCTCTTCATCGAGCTCAACCGGCTTGGCACCGCCGTGGTGATCGCCACCCACGACCTCGGCCTGATGGAGCAGGTCGATGCGCGGCGCATGATTCTCGCCGGCGGAAGGCTGGATGTCTATGACTGACCTTCCGGCCCACCACCTGCATGACGAGGCTGCCGCCGAGACGACGGCAACCGTTCGGCGCGTCCAGCGCAAGATGGCGCCGATCGTGCCGGCGCAGAACATCGCCGGCCGGGCGCTGGTGCTGGTCATCGCCATCATGACCTTCCTGTCCTGCCTGACCTTCGGCGCCGTGACGCTGGTGCGCGACACTGCCTCGGTGTGGGAGAACCAGATCTCGCGCGAGGCGACGATCCAGATCAAGCCGGTCGAGGGCCTCGACATGGAGGCGGCGCTTGCGCAGGCCTCGCAGATCGCCAGCGAATTCCCCGGCGTGAAGGGCACGAGGATCGTCGACCGCGATGCGACGGCGCGGCTCCTGGAGCCGTGGCTGGGCACCGGCCTCAATATCGACGAACTGCCGGTGCCGCGGCTCATCGTCGTCACCATCGACGAGGCCAGCCCGCCCGACTTCGCCGCCATGCGCGCCGCGATCACGCCCAAGCTGCCGAGCGCGGCGCTCGACGACCATCGCACGTGGGTCGACCGGCTGGTCGCCATGGCGCACACGACGGTGACGATCGGCTTTGCCGTGCTGGCGCTGATATTGTCGGCGACGGTGCTGACGGTCGTGTTCGCCACGCGCGGCGCCATGGCCGGCAACGGTCACATCATCGAGGTGTTGCATTTCGTCGGTGCCGAGGCCCGCTTCATCGCGCGCGAATTCCGCTGGCATTTCCTCGTCACCGGCATGAAGGGCGCCGCCGCCGGAGGTGCCGCCGCCATTCTCGTGTTCATTGTCTTTTCCTGGTGGTCCTCGCGTAACATGGCGACGCCGGAGGCCGACCAGGCGACCGCGCTGTTCGGCAATTTCGCCATCGGCTCCACCGGCTATCTCGGCGTCGGCCTGATGGTGCTGGTGATCGGCGCGCTCACGGCGGCGACCTCGCACGCCACCGTCGTCGCCTATCTCAGCGATATCGACATCCGCCAGCCGGACTCGGGCTGATCATGACGAGACGCCGTGGGACGAAAACGGAACCGGTCTAAACCGTTATATTCAGGAAGGAAAACGATCACGGACCGAGCAGCTGCCGTAACGCAAAGTGCGCCGCCTTATCTATGAAAGGCCGCATTTCGGAGTTAACCATAGGATGTTTTCAGGATTAACCTGAGGATGATGGACGCGCGGGACTCGATCGGAACGGCTGGACGGATGCCAGCAGCGCTTTCGCGCGGCGCTGGGTCTGCGAGGTCTGGTCGCCTCAGATTTGCGCTTCGTATCTGCGGTTTCTTCGTGCTTGCCCTGCTGGCGCTCTTCGCTGGTGGCTTCGGCTGGTTTGCCGACAAGGTCAGCAGCATGACGACGCCGGTCAATCCGGCCAAGGCCGATGCCATCATCGTGCTCACCGGCGGCCAGTCGCGGCTCGACGCAGCCATGGACCTGCTGGCGTCGGGCAAGGGCGAGCGGCTCTTGATAAGCGGCGTCCATCCCTCGGCCAGCCGCCGCCAGCTGCAAATGGCGATGGGCGGCGACAAGCAGCTGTTTTCCTGCTGCGTCGACATCGACCGTGCCGCGCTCGACACCATCGGCAATGCCGAGGAAAGCGCCAAATGGGTGGAAAGCCACGCCTATGGCAGCATCATCCTCGTCACCAACAACTACCACATGCCGCGCAGCCTGCTGGAAATGGGCCGGCTGCTGCATGGCGCGCGGCTCGAACCATATCCGGTGGTCAACACCAAGCTCGGCAACGGCAGCTGGCTGACCAAGCCGGAAGCGCTGCGCGTGCTGCTCACCGAATACAGCAAATATGTGCTGGCGCTGGCGCGCGGCATCGTTCCGCTTCGCCCGACCGCCGAGGGCGTCACCCTAGCCGAAGCCTCGGTCGCCAAGGACGAGAAGCAGCCAGGCCAGGTCATCCCTTAATCGCAACTCCACGCAGGCGCGCAACTTCTTGCTCGAGGTCTGCTATGCGCCGGTCGCGCTCGGCAAGCGCCGCGGCCACATCCGCTGCTTCAAAACGCTGCGGAATGTGCTGCGGACAATTGGCATCCCAGGCCGTGACGGTGAACAGGATCGCCTGCTCCGGTCGCGCCCTGTAATTTGCCGGCATCAGCCTTGCCGTCAGGTCTGGATCGTCCTCGACGACCCGCGCCCGGCCCCAGATCTTGATGCGCTGCCGAAGCATGTAGTCGATCAGGAACAGGAAGGCCTGGGCATTGTCCGCAAGATTGCCCTGGGTGATGAACTGCCGGTTCCCCGAGAAGTCGGCAAAGCCGATCGTATGCTCGTCGAGCACCTTGAGGAAGCCGGCAGGGCCGCCGCGATGCTGGACATAGGGTTGGCCGCCGCCATTGGCCGTCGCCAGGAACATGCTGGTCTGCGCCTCGACGAAGGCGGCGAGATCGGGCGTGATCGCCGCCCGCCAGCCGCCGCGCTCCTCGACGCGAGCATAGGATTCGCGCGAACCTTTGCGGGACTGGATGGCCTTGACCGTGGGCGTGAAGGCGACATCGCTGGTGAAGGCGTTCATGGCGGCGCTCCCCGGACGAAATAGCACCGTATTTAACCCCTTCCGAAATCCGGAGGAAGAAGGCATATCTGCAATCTAGGCTTCCATTTTCTGGAAGAATGGATGGACCGCCTCGATTGCCAGGTCCCTGTTCGTCGCCACGGTGGAAGCCGGCAGACTTTCCGCTGCGACGCAGCGTGCCGGCGTGCCGCTGCTCGAGCCGTTCGAGCCGCCGCTCTGGCCGGTCGGCCTCGTTCATGCCGGCCAGGGCCTGCTGTCGGTGAAACTGCGCGCCTTCCTCGATTTCGCCGCGCGCGCCTGAAGGAGCGGCGCGGTTCGACCACGGCGCCGTTTTCTTTTTGGCCGCGCTTGGTGTAACCAACGCACACCTCCACACCGGGCCCTTTCCCGCATGCTCTATATCCGCTCGCTGGCGTTCAACCTTGCCTTCTATCTCAGCCTGGTCGTCCAGATGATCTTCTGGACGCCCTTCTATTTCCTGTCGCCGCGCCACCGCGCCTGGTTCGTGCCGAAATTCTGGTCGCGCACCTCGATGTGGCTCTACGACAAGATCGCCGGCACCAGGAGCGAGATCACGGGCGTCGATAACCTGCCGGAAGGGTCGTTCATCCTGGCGCCCAAGCATCAGTCCTTCTGGGATGCGATCGCCTTTTTTCCTTATCTCGACGACGCCTTGTATATTCTGAAGCGGGAGCTGACCTGGATCCCCTTCTTCGGCTGGTACATCATGAAGATGCGCATGATCCCGGTCGACCGCGGCAGCCGCTCGAAAGCGTTGAAAGCGGTCGTCGTCGCGACCAGGCAGGAGATGGCGCGCAATCCTCGTCAGCTCATCATCTATCCGGAAGGCACGCGCCGCCCGCCGGGCGCCGAACCGTCCTACAAATACGGCATCGTCGAGCTTTATACCCAGCTCGGCGTTCCCGTGGTGCCGGTCGCCCATGTCGCCGGCCTCTACTGGCCGCGCCGCAAATTCATGCGCTATCCCGGCACCATCAAGGCCCGCTTCCTGCCGCCCATTCCTCCGGGTCTCGGCAAGGAGGAATTCATGCAGCGGCTGATCGGCGAGACGGAGGCCGCCTGCGACGAGTTGCTCGTCGAGGCCGCGCGCGCGCCGAACCCGCCGCCTCTGCCGCCGACGGCGGTGAAGCGGCTGGCGGAGCTCGGCGCTGCGCCGACGACAAAGGCTTGATCCCGCTCACGGCAGTGCCGCGAGCGCGGTGGTCAGCACCAGCGTCGCCGCGAAAACCAGGTTGATGATCCGCGACGCCAGCGGATTGCGCAGCAATCGCGCGAAAACAGCGCCGGCGAGAAGCCAGATCGCGTGGATGGCAACGATCATCGTTGCCAGCACCAGCAGCCTGGTTGGCGCGTCGAGCGCATCGGCCTGTGCCGAGGCGCCGGCAAACACGGCGCCGATCGCCACATAGGCCTTTGGATTGGCGACGGCGAGCATCAAGCCGCCGACAAAAGTGGGGCGCGCCGCCTTGTTCTCGTTTTCCGCAAGAGGCGGCGCCGTCGCGATCCTGAAGGCGAGGTAGAGGATGTAGGCGGCCGAAGCGACCGTCAGCAGCGGCGCCAGCCCCGGCCTCGAGGCGAGCACACCGACCAGGCCGGCGGCCACCACCAGAAGCACGACGGTCGTTCCAAGCACGACGCCAAATGTGTAGCGCAGCGATGGCCGCAGCCCGAAGGCGGCTCCGATGGCGGTGACGCTGATCGTCGCCGGACCGGGACTGCCCATGACGACGGCCGCCGCCATGACCAGCGCCAGCAATTGCTGCCAGGACTGCGCGCCAATTCCTCCGGCCATGCCGAACCTCAATTCCTGCCGCGATGCGGCTAGGAATTATCGCAGGGCTCCAACAAGGTCTTGGACGATCGTGCGCCGCCTTACACGCCTAGGCGCTGGCCCGGTCGAGGGCTGCCATATCGTCGGCGGAAAGTTTCAGCGATGCCGCGCGGATCAGGCTGTCGATCTGGGCTGGCGTCGTGGCACTTGCGATCGGCGCGGTGATGCCCGGCCGTGCCATGATCCAGGCGAGCGCCACTTCCGCCTGCTTGGCCGAATGGCGCGCAGCCGCGGCATCGAGCGCGGAGAGGATGCGCATGCCGCGCTCATTGAGATACTCGGCGACATCTTCACCGCGCGCGCTTTGGCCAAGATCGTCCTTGCCGCGGTATTTGCCGCTGAGAAAACCCTTGGCGAGGCTGAAATAGGTGATGACGCCAAGGCCCTCCGCCTTGCAGAGATCGAGCAGCGGGCCGTCCAGCGAAGCGCGGTCGTACAAATTGTATTCCGGCTGCAGAACCTCGTACCGTGGCAGGCTTCGCAGGCTGGCGACATCGAGAGCAGCGCGCAATTGTCCGGCATCGAGATTGGAGCAGCCCGGATAGCGGATCTTGCCTTTCTCGAGCAGGCGTTGATAGGCGCCGAGCGTCTCCTCGTAAGGCGTGGCCGGGTCCGGCCAATGTGACAGATAGAGGTCGATGACGTCGGTCTGCAGCCGCTTCAGCGATTGATCGACCGCTTTTTCGATATAGGCCGCGGAGAGGTCTTTCTTTCCCTGGCCCATATCGGAGCCGACCTTGGTGATGACGACGATCCTGTCGCGGTTGCCGCGGCTTTTCATCCAGTTGCCGATGATGGTTTCTGATTCGCCGCCCTTGTTGCCCGGAGCCCAGCGTGAATAGGCATCGGCGGTGTCGACGGCATTGAAGCCGGCTTCGGCAAACCGGTCGAGCAGGTCGAAGGAGGTCTTCTCGTCGGCGGTCCAGCCGAAGACGTTGCCCCCCAGAACCAGCGGCGCGATGGAAAGGTCGGTGCGACCGAGACGGCGTTTCTGCAAGATTGATCTCCGTGATGCTGGGATGGGCCGCGACGCCCGGGAATGGATTGCCGGTAAGCTAGGTCGTGCCTTGCCGAGGTCAAAGGCATGGTTTTGCTTTTTGATCGGGCCAGGCCGTCACGAAGGCGCGACCTGCCGCCCCACCTGTTCCAGCCAATGGTCCCGGATGCCGAGCGCCTTCAGGTGCTCGAGCGTGCTGAGCACATAATCCTCGTTCCTGCCCGACTGGCCGACGGCGCCGCGAACGACTGCCGCGGCATGGCCGGCGTCGAGCCCGCCGGCATATTGCTCATGCGCGCGGTCGACGATGTAGGCGACCGCCTCGACCGTTCGGTCCCCTCCCGCCCTGTTTCCGTCGAGCCGGACGTCGAGCATGCGTTCGAGATAGACGTTGGTCACCAGCTCGCGCTCGCGCAGATAGGAAAGCACTTCGTCCCGCAAATCGCCGGGCACGCGGAAGGCAAGGCCGATGCAGGAGCCGCCGCGGTCGAGGCCGAGCACCAGTCCCGGCCGCTCACGTGTGCCGCGATGCACGAAGGAATAGACGCAAAGCGACCGGCGATAGCCGTAAAGACGGGCCCTCCGCGTCTCGACATGTGCGAATCCCGGCCGCCAGATCAGCGACCCGTAGCCAAAAACCCAAAAATCGCCCATATCGCCAAGCCTGATCGCGCTCGAGTGACGACGTCGCACCGTAAGGTGTTTCTTCCGTCCCCGCTTGTTGTGCGTGAGATTAACAGCCCGCTCGCCGTATGAGGGGTTAACGAGAGCCGCAGCATGACGTCAAGTGACGAGCGATCGGGCAAACCTGGCCGCAGGCTGTTCTGGCTTGCCACGTTCATTGTCGCGCTGTTCGCCGTCTACAGCGCCGGCTGGTTCTATCTTGCCGGCCGCCTCAAGACGGAGGCCGACCAGGCCGTGGCCAACCTCGGTACCAAAGGCATCGCCGCCGGCTGCGCCAATCTTACCGTCAGCGGCTATCCGCTGAGCTTCGCCGTTTCCTGCGACAGCCTGGCCTATCAGGATGACGCCAAGAGCATTGCCGCCTCCACCGGCAGCTTCAACGCAGTCGCAGGGATCACGCAGCCTTTGTCGCCGGTGGCCGACGTCCGAGGTCCGCTCCGAACCTCGGTGCCGGGCATGCCGCCGCTTTGGATCGACTGGGACAAGCTGAACGCGACGGTCAAACTATCCTGGCCCTTGCCGCGGCGCATTTCGCTGCAAGCCGAAGGCCTGTCGGGCCAGACCGACCCGGCCGACGATTCCGATCCGGCCGAATTGTTCTACGCGGCAAACGCGGCTGGGCAGTTGGAACCCAAGGAGCAGGACGTCGTCTATACCGGCAGCGTCGGCGATCTCGAGATCAACGCCAACGCGATCGGCGGCCGCGTGCTGCCGGCGCTGGACGGCGGCGGCGAGGCGACGGTGAAGAACGGTGTCGCGCTGATCGCGGCGCCGCCGAAAAGCCTGCGCGGCCAATCGATCGACATCGCCAAGCTCGACCTGTCATCGGGAACGGCGCGCGTGACCGTGTCCGGACCGATCTCGGTCGACGCGGACGGCCTGGTCGATGCCAATCTGACGATCAAGCTCAAGGACCCGAAAGCGGTGGCGGCCATCCTCGGCGGCGCCATTCCCGAGCACAAAAGCGAGATCGAGCAGGGTTTTGCCGGCCTGGCCATGCTCGGCAACGAGCCGTCCATGCCGCTCAGGATCGTCAAGGGCAAGGCTTCGCTCGGCTTCATCCCGCTGGGCAAGATCAAGCCGGTCGATTGAGGGGCTGCGATGGTGGGACCCGTCAGGTTGCTCAGCGTCGGCGCGTTCACCCTCGACACGGTCCTGCGTGTCGACACGCTGCCCACGCATCAGGGCAAGTTCATCGCCAGCGACGGCATCCAGATCGCCTCTGGCATGGCGACGAGCGCCGCCTGCGCCGCGCATCGCCTGGGCGCCAGCGTATCGCTTTGGGCGAGTGCGGGTGACGATGCGGTCGGCGATCGGCTCATCGCCGAGATCGAGGCGGAAGGCGTCGATTGCAGCCTGATCCGCCGCGTCGCCGGCGCGCGCTCTGCGCTGGCCGCGATCCTGGTGGATGCTCATGGCGAGCGCGTCATCGTGCCGTTCTATGACAGAGAAGCGCAGGCCGATCCCGAGACGCTGCCGCTTGCCGATCTTTCCGCCTTTGACGCCGTGCTGGCGGATGTTCGCTGGCCGGGCGCCGCGGCGCTCGCCTTGACGGCCGCCCGGGACGCCGGTCGCCCGGCGATCCTCGACGCCGACACCGCACCGGTCGAGGTGCTGGAGCGGCTCTTGCCTTTAGCCTCGTATATCGTGGCCTCGGAGCCGGCGGCGCGTATCGTCTGCGGTCATGCCCTCGACCCGGAAAGCGCCTGCGCCGACCTCGCTTCGCGCACCGACGCCTTTGTCGCGGTGACGGGAGGCGCCGCCGGAACCTGGTGGCACGACCGGGAAGCCGGCCGCGTCCGCCATATCGAGGCGCCGAAGGTCAAGGCGGTGGACACGCTGGCCGCCGGCGACGTCTTCCACGGCGCCTTTGCCGTCGGTCTTGCCGAAGCCATGCCGCCCGAGCAGGCGCTGCGCTTTGCCAGTGCCGCCGCCGCGCTCAAATGCCTGCGCTTCGGCGGCCGGCTCGGCGCGCCGAACAGGGCCGAGACAATGGCGATGATGGCAGCCCACTGGCCGCCGTCGGAAGAAGACTAGTGGCACTGCACAGGATTTGACCGATCGGCTCCGTTTGCGTTGGCAGGCGGTATGCGTTGGAGGTTGGCCTAAACGCCCATCGCGATCGTCATTCCAGGGCGGAGCAGTAGCGAAGCTCCGTCGCGAAGACCCTGGAATCCATGCCGTTACCTTCGCCAGGGAGTGCAACGGAGTAGAATTCTGCACCGTGGCGGCGCTTCCAAGTTACGGAATGGATTCTATGGTCTGCGCTGTGTCGCTTCGCTCCTTGCTCCGCCATAGAATGACGAGATTGGAAAGGCTTCAGCCAATCTCCAAGGCTGCCAATGCAGACGTAGCCGACGCATCAAAATCCGGTGCCGGGAAATTAAGGAACCCGCCTACGATTTGACCGGATGCTCGACCGCCTGGCGGCCGAAATCCGGCACGTCGATGTCCTGGCCGGCCTCGATGATCGAGCGGCGGATGGCACGGGTGCGGGTGAAGAGGTCGAAAAGCTTCTCGCCGTCGCCCCAGCGGATCGCCCGCTGCAGCGAGGCAAGATCCTCCGAGAAGCGCGCCAGCATCTCCAGGATCGCGTCCTTGTTGTGCAGGCACACGTCGCGCCACATGGTCGGGTCGGAGGCAGCCAGTCGGGTGAAGTCGCGAAAGCCGGAAGCGGAGTATTTGATGACTTCCGTCTTGGTCACCGATTCCAAATCGTCGGCGGTGCCGACGATGTTGTAGGCGATGATGTGCGGCAGGTGCGAGACGATGGCCAGGGTCATGTCGTGATGCTGCGGGTCCATCGTGTCGATGTTCGAGCCGCAGCGCCGCCAGAATTCGGAGAGCTTCTCCAGAGCCTTGGGATCGGTTCCCGGCAGCGGCGTGAAGATGCACCAGCGGTTGTCGAAGAGATCGGCGAAACCGGCGTCCGGACCCGACTTTTCCGTGCCCGCCAGCGGATGGCCCGGGATGAAGTGCACGCCCTCCGGCACATGCGGCTCAATCTGCGCGATCACCGAAGCCTTGGTCGAGCCGACGTCGGTCAGGATCGCCCCCTTCTTCAGCGCCGGCGCGATCTCGGCGGCGACCTCGCCGGACGACCCAACCGGAACCGAGACGATGACGAGATCCGCGTCGCGCGCCGCTTCCTTGGCCTCGGTCGTGTAGGAATCGCCGAGGCCGAGCTCCTCGGCGCGCTTCAGCGTCGATGTGCTGCGCGTCGCGATGGCGATATGGCGCGCCAGGCCTTCGCGGCGGATGACGCGGGCGAGCGACGAGCCGATCAGGCCGATGCCGACCAGCGCTATTTTCTCGAACATCGGTGATGTCATGGTGCTCTAGCTTTTCAGGAAATTCGTCAGCGCTTCGACGACGCCGCGATTGGCCTCTTCGGTGCCGATGCTCATACGCAGCGCATTGGGGAAGCCGTAGCCGGTGACGCGACGCAGGATGTAGCCGCGTGCGCTCAGATAGTCGTCCGCCGCCGCCGCCGAATGCCGCTTGTCATCGGGAAAATGGATCAGCACGAAATTGCCGACGCTGGGCGTGACGCGCAGCCCGAGCAGGGTCACCTGCTCGCTGACCCAGGCCAGCCATTTCTCGTTGTGCGCCACGCTGCGCTCGACATGGGCGCGGTCGCGGATGGCCGCGATGCCCGCCTCGATCGCGGTTGCGTTGACGTTGAAGGGACCGCGCACCCGGTTGATGGCATCGACGATATGCGCCGGCCCGTACATCCAGCCGACGCGCGCCCCGCCGAGGCCGAGCTTGGAGAAGGTGCGCGTCATGACGACGTTCTCGGAACTGCCCGCCAGCTCGATGCCGGCCTCGTAGTCGTTACGGCGTACATATTCGGCATAGGCGGCGTCGAGCACCAGAAGCACGTTCTTCGGCAGTCCGGCATGCAGCCGGCGCACTTCCTGGAAAGGCACGTAGGTGCCGGTCGGATTGTTGGGATTGGCAAGGAAGACGATCCGCGTCGCCGGCGTGACGGCGGCGAGGATCGCGTCGATGTCGGCGCGCTCGTCGGTTTCCTTGACCGCCACCGGCTTCGCGCCGGCCGCCTGGATGTAGATCTTGTAGACCATGAAGGCATGTTCGGTGAACACGGCCTCGTCTCCTGGCGCAAGATAGGTCTGTGCCAAGAGCCCCAGGATCTCGTCGGAGCCGTTGGAGCAAACGATGTTTGCCGGGTTGAGGCCGTGCACTTCTGCGATCGCCTCGCGCAGCCGGCGGGCGCTGCCGTCCGGATAGACGTCGAGCCTGGCAGCCACGTCCCGAGCGGCCTCGATCGCTTTCGGCGAGGGCCCGAGCGGATTCTCGTTGGACGACAGCTTATAGACCTTCGTCACGCCGGCCGGCGCGGTGCTCTTGCCCGGCACGTACGCCTCGATGTCCATGATGCCCGCGCGAGGTGTTGGACGTGCCTGATCCTGCTTCATGTCACAAATCCGTCGAGAAGGCCTTCGAGGCCGCAGCGGAAATATAGGCCGTGGCCCCGAATGTCGAGTGCCGGTGCTTGCGCCACCATGCCGATCCCAGGTAGCTGCCCGTTGACGAAGCGCGGCGCTGGTCCTAGAAGAGCAGCCGGACTTCCCGTGGTGATTTGGCCGGTCGGCTTGCAGCCACGTTAAACAATTCGCTAAAGGGCCGTTTGCAACCTGTAACCGGCTTTGCGAAGGCAGGCCGGTTTTTTGTTGTCCGCCGCCGGCCGGACTGGATGGGGAATGCAAATGTCCGCTCAGCGCGTTGCAAGGACCAACAACGAGGCCGACCATCCGTCGAGCCCGGTGCTGCAGTTCGGTCCCGACAAGCCGCTGAAGCTCGATGCCGGCACGATCCTGTCGCCATTCCAGGTCGCCTACCAGACCTACGGCACCCTCAACGACGCCCGCTCCAACGCCATCCTCGTCTGCCATGCGCTGACCGGCGACCAGCATGTCGCCAACACCAATCCGGTGACCGGCAAGCCGGGCTGGTGGGAGGTGCTGATCGGCCCCCGCAAGATCATCGACACCAGCCGCTTCTTCGTCATCTGCGCCAACGTCGTCGGCGGCTGTCTCGGCTCCACCGGCCCGGCCTCGACCAATCCGGCGACAGGCCGGCCCTATGGCCTCGACCTGCCGATCATCACCATCCGCGACATGGTGCGCGCGCAACTGATGCTGGTCGACCATTTCGGCATCGAGAAGCTGTTTTGCGTGATCGGCGGCTCGATGGGGGGCATGCAGGTGCTGGAATGGGCCGCCAGCCATTCGGAACGCGTCTTCTGCGCGCTGCCGATCGCCACCGGCGCCCGCCATTCCTCGCAGAACATCGCCTTCCACGAGGTCGGACGGCAGGCCGTCATGGCCGATCCGGACTGGCATGGCGGCAAATATCTCGATTTCGGCCGGCGTCCGGAAAAGGGGCTCGCGGTGGCCCGCATGGCCGCCCATATCACCTATCTGTCGGAGGCGGCCCTTCACCGCAAGTTCGGCCGCAACCTGCAGGACCGCGAGGCGCTCACCTTCGGCTTCGATGCCGATTTCCAGATCGAAAGCTACCTGCGCCATCAAGGCATGACTTTCGTCGATCGCTTCGACGCCAACTCCTACCTCTATCTGACCCGCGCGATGGACTATTTCGACCTCGCCGCCGACCATGGCGGACGGCTGGCCGATGCCTTCGCCGGAACCAGGACGCGTTTCTGCCTGGTGTCCTTCACAAGCGACTGGCTGTTCCCGACGGAGGAAAGCCGCTCGATCGTGCATGCGCTCAATGCCGCCGGCGCCTCCGTCTCCTTCGTCGAGATCGAGACCGATCGCGGCCATGACGCCTTCCTGCTCGACGAGCCGGAACTGTTCGCGGCCATCAACGGCTTCATTGCCTCCGCCGCCCGCGCCAGGGGGCTCAGCCTATGAGCGGGTCGCGATTTGTTTGTTCTAGCCGCATTCCTGCGACGCCATCGGCTGCAAATGCCATAAGGCCGGAGGTTGCCTGATGAGCGTCAACCGCGCCCAGCGTGTCGACCTCGAGGTCGTCACCGATCTCATCCCGTCGCATTCGCGCGTGCTCGATGTCGGCTCGGGCGATGGCGTGCTTTTGGAACTGCTGCAGGAGACCAAGCAGGTCGACGGCCGCGGCCTGGAATTGTCGCAGCGCGGCGTCAACGAATGCGTGGCGCGCGGCCTCTCCGTCGTCCAAGGCGATGCCGACAAGGACCTCGAATTCTATCCCGACAAGGGTTTCGACTTCGTCGTGCTGTCGCAGACCCTGCAGGCGACCCGCAACCCGAAGCTGGTGCTCGACGAGCTGCTTCGGATCGGCAACCGCGCCATCGTCTCCTTCCCCAATTTCGGCCATTGGCGGGTGCGCTTCTCGCTGCTGATCAAGGGCAGGATGCCGGTCACCAAGGACCTGCCCTATTCCTGGTACGACACGCCGAACATCCACTTCTGCACCATCCGCGACTTCGTCAATCTGTGCGAAGAGCTCGGCGCGACGGTCGAGAAGGCGACCGCGCTCGACGCCAACGGCCAGAAGATCGGCCTGTCGATGCCGTGGTGGTTCTGGAACTTCTTCGGCCAGCAAGCGGTGTTCTTGCTGCGGCGGTAGTAGCGCTCGAATCTGTTCTCCTCGCTCGCAGCACAGCCGCGAATGTCGGTGGAGCACCAAATATTTGCATTGTTGTTTCTGTCATTTGACAGCGAATTGAGACGGCTATACTGACCTCAATCAGGCAACATGGTGGGTGAACAGCGATGGTCGGCGATCTCCCGACTTATTCAGTCGTCGTGGAAATGGAAAATGCCAAGTCGATCGACTGGGACGAGATCGGCGTTGGGCTGACCATCCTGGCGGATGAAATCGCCTCGGTTTCGGCGGCCGGTCTCGCAAGCCCGAAAGTCGTCATCTCGCACGCCGGGCACGACGCGGACGCCCCGTCGCTGCAGGACCACATCAATAGGGAAGCACCACGGCTGAAAGAGGTGGCCGAGCTTCGCTTCGCCGCCTGTCCCGGCGGCCGCTATTACGAACTCAAGAACAACGGAGTCCTGGCAACCGACACGGACATTGTGATCTTCATGGACTCAGACACGGTTCCGGAACCGGGCTGGCTGTCGATCCTGCTCGGCCCGTTTCAGAAACCCGGGACCGTTTGCGTCAACGGCTATACCTACCTTTTCTACGACGATTTCTTCTCGCGAACCTTTGCGCTGATCTGGTTCTTCCCTATGGCTCGGGGAGACGAGAAATTCGCCGCGAAACGGGCGATCAACGCCAACAACGTCGCCTTCCGGCGCGACTGGATCGCCAGCCATCCCTTCCCGCAGAACAATGGATTCAAGGTTTCCTGCACGCTGCTTATGCATCAGCTTCGCCGCGAGGGTCACGAAATCGTCCATGCCGGCGCACGCGTCTATCACTATCCCCCGCGGGGTTGGCGTTTCTTCTTGTGGCGCGCACTGGTGACCGGCAGGGATGCCGACAGGAAGTTCGTCGAGATCAAGTCCCCCAGTCGCTCTCGACGCATCGCCAAGTCGTTCAGCCGATGGGTGACCAATTCGTGGCGCGTGGTACGACGGGTGATACGCCATGCGCCGCAGACAGGCATGTCGCTCTGGCAAATCCCGTTGTCGCTGATTGTCGGGCTGGCTTTCTACACTCTGGCGTTTTTCGGTCATTTCGGCCTGGCGACGGGCCTCGTTCGCGATGAGATCGAAACCTTGCCCGACTATGTCGACCACAGTTAGCCTATCTGCAATTGTAGCCACGATCGCTCGGACTCGCCGCTAATCGTTCGCATTCTCGCCGCCTCATTCAGCCCAGCACATCGGTAGCCTTGTGCGGATGCTCGACGCCGTAGACGAAGATAACGTCGGATTCGGAATTGCCGGTGCGCAACGCGAGGATCTGTTGATATGCCGGCGACCGGTACCAGTCGCGCACATGCTGCCTGTCCGGGAATTCGATGACGATCAGGTGGCCCGGCCAGCTGTTCTCGACCACCTCGACGTCACCGCCATGGACGACGAAGCGCCCGCCGAAAGGCGCCAGCGTGGCATCGATCCTTCAAGGTACTCGACCATCCACGGACCGGGCGTGACGTGGCGCATATGGGCAACGGCGTAAGCGGTCATGATCTGCTCCTTCATTTGATCGAAGCCGTCCGACGGCTTCACGGGGAAACAGTCTGCGGAGGATAGGTATTCCGGTCGATTACCTTCGAGGTCATCAAGGAACGTCGCCAATGGCTTGCGCCGCGAGGCGTGGGTTGACCGGCCAACGAACTGCCTGGCAAGACCGCCGACAGACGCTGGTGTTGCCTTCAAACCGCAATGGCGCGGAAACCGACCGGAATCCGTCTCCACTCCCGCTGCGCTTGGGTGACACGGAGACCGCTTTTTAGTAGCTTGGCTGCGATTCCGGGGGGAATGGAAGGTAGCCATCAGACCCTTAGAACAAACGCCGGGCGCGACCGGTGGCAGCGGCAGCCGGATGTCGAGCGAAGTCGCTCCGTTGATTAGCGTGATCACGCCGACGCACAATCGGCGCCATCAGGTTGTGCGTGCGGTAGAAAGCGTTCTTGCCCAGACATTTACCCGCTTCGAGCACATCGTGGTCGACGACGGTTCGACCGATGGAACGGCCCTGGCCCTGGCCGAGATTCGCGATCCCAGGCTGATCTATGTCGGAGCGAAATGGCGAGGCGCCAATGCCGCTCGCAACGCGGGCATCGAGCGCGCGCGGGCGCCGATCGTGACCTTCCTTGATTCGGACGATGTCTATCTGCCGGACCGGTTGGAGCGGACGCTCGCGCGGTTCGACAAGAACCCGTCGCTCGAAGTGCTGATCAGTTCCTACGTCTCGGTGAAAGGCCAGCGCAGCACCAAGTGCATCAACCGCGAGGCCTTGCTCGACAAGAGCACGCTGCAGCGCGCCCTGGTCTCGCAGACGATCTTCATTGCCGGCTCGGCGATCACCGCCCGGCACGAGTCGCTGCTTGCGATCGGCGGCTATGACAGCGACATCACGCGCATGCAGGACCGCGAATTGCTGCTGCGTTTTGCCCGCCGCAGCGGTGCCTTGCTGTCGGAGGATATCGACTGGAAGAAGTACAATTCGGAGAATTCGATCTCCGGTCGTCGCGACGGCTATGTCGAGGCCTATGCCAACCTGATCGGCAAACACCCTTACATAGCCGACCGCTATCCCGACGTTCCGCCCTATATGATCGCCCGGCAGATTATCGCCGATATACTGAAGGGCAGGCTGCCGCAGGCTTTTTCCGGCTATCTCGCCAACCGGTCGTCCAAGGCGCTCGGCTACTCGCTGCCCGAATTGCTGCGCGGTTACGTCGTCGGCCGCCGCTGGCGTCGTGACTGTTATGACGAGTTCCGCGCCAAATACGGCGCCCGGGCGGTCTGATTAAGCGCACGGAGCGGCGTTCCAGCCGAAACACCGCAAGACAGGCACCTCACCGATCCAGCTCGGGAAAATACGGATCGGAAAACCGTTGCCGCAGCCGCTCGCCGAGCAGGCAATCGGTTGGCGCCTGCACATCGACGCGAATCCTTCTGGCATCATCGATGCCGCTCACCTCCTGGATCAGCTTGCGGCGGATCGCGGTCGAGAATTCGGACGCCGCATAGATCGGCAGCACGAACGAGCCGGGACCGCCGGTGACGCAGTCGGCATAGTAGCGGTCGAGGCGGCTGACGCTCGGCGACGGACTGATCAGTATCGGCAGGCCGTTGATGATTATGCCCTTGGCCAAAGCGGCGTCGCGGGTCATGGCGACAGGCAGTCCGGCGTTGTTCGGCCCGTCCCCCGATATGTCGATGACCCGGCGCGGCGCCGAAAAGCCGTTTTTCTCCAGAAGCCCCGCACCGAAGCCGAGAGCGCCCGAGATCGACGTGCCGCGAAAGCTCCGGAACGGCCGGCCGGCGATCTTGTCGGCAAAGGAGTTGGCGCTGTCCGCGCCGTCGATGACCTGCCAGGCAATCACGCCGTCGTCGCGCACGACCCCCGCCCATTCGAAATAGGCGAGCGCGATGCGGCCTTTCCGGCCCGAGCGCACAGCGCTGATGAAGTCGCGATGGCGCAGCGCCTCGACATAGCCGGCACGCTGCAGGGCGAACTCCCCTTCGTCCATCGATTGCGAGATGTCGACGGCCAGCACGAGTTCGACATCGACAGGGGTGCCGTCGCCGATTGCAGGCATTGGCGCTGCCTCGGCGCAGGCAAGGCATGCAAGCAGGCTGAGCAGCTTGAGCATGGCAGGCTCCGACCGATGCATGTCGCCCAAAAGTGCGCAGCGGTTTTGGGAGAACGACATGCATCAAGACAAAGACTTAAAGCGCGTCGCCTGAATCCGTTTCAGCGCGACGCGCTTTAGACCGGGATTCTTCCCGGCGATCGCGGCGAAATAAAGCTATTTCTTGGCGCGCACCGCACGCGGTGGCGGTTCGATCGCCCCGGCGCGGAGGCGGGCCGGCTTGAGCGCCGATCGGCCGCTGTCCTTGACGATGGTGAGCGCGCGCGGGAAGAACTGGATGTTGTGCAGGCCGCGCCCGATATTGAGGATGGCTGCATCCGGCAGCCTGGCCTGCAGCATCGCCAGCACGCGCCGTAGCGTGGCGCCGTCGAAGGTATCCAGCGCTTCGTCGATGATCACCCATTTCGGCTTTCGCAGCGCCAGCCGGGCAACGGCGAGCAGCCGCTGTTCGTCGTCGGCCAGCTCATGCTCCCAGCGCGCCGAGCGGTCGAGCTGGGACGACAGGCGCTCCAGCCCGACTTCGCCGAGCACCGCGGAAATCTCGGTGTCCTCGATTTTACCGCCTTCGGTATGGTTGAGCACGTCGCGCAGCGTCCCGAGCGGGAAATAAGGCATGCGCGGCACGAAGAACGGCTTCTCCCCGGCCGGCATGCCGATGCGCCCGCCTCCCCACGGCCAAAGGCCGGCGATGGCGCGGAAGAACAGCGTCTTGCCGGCACGCGGATCGCCGGTGATCATGACGCGCTCGCCGGCCTTTATCTCGGCATCCGTCTCGGCAAGCCTCGTGCACCCGTCGGGCGATGCGACTTCGAGCTTTTCGAATGTCAGCGTGCCATTCGCGTTCTCGCTCAACTCGATACGCCTTTCCTTGGCATGCAGGATGTCGGTTTCGCCAAGCGCGATCCGGAAGTCGGCGACGCGCATCAGCGTCGCCCGCCAATCGGCGATGGCGCCGATGTTGTTGATGAACCAGCGCAGCGAGGAATTCACCTGGTTGAAGGCACCGACCGCCATCATCAATCCGCCGAAGCTTATGTCGCCGGCGAAATAGACCGGCGCCGCGACAAGGATCGGCGCCACCACGGTGATCCAGCCATAGGCATCGGTGACCCAGGACAGGTTGATCTGGGCGCTGTAGATGCGCCGCATGGCGCCGAGCACGTTGCCGAGGTCGAACTCCAGCTGCCGCCTGGCGTCCGCCTCGCCATGGGCGAGCGCGATGGCGTCGACATTCTCGTTGACGCGGACCATGGAGGAGCGCAGCTCCGCCTCGCGCGTATAGCGATCGCTGTTGAAGTGGATCAGCGGTCGGCCCACGAGCCAGCTCAGCCAGGAGGCGATGCCGGCGTAGAGGATCGCCGCCCAGACCATGTAGCCGGGTATCGTCAGCGAATAGCCGCCGACATGGAAGACGAAGCCGGAAGAGAGCTCCCACAGCACACCGATGAAGGACACAAGCAGGATGAAGGATTGCAGCAGGCCGACACCGAGATCGGTCGACAGGTCGGAAAGATGCCCGGCGTCCTGCTGCATGCGCTGGTCGGGGTTGACGCCGATGGCGCCGGCATGGGTGAGCCGGAAGGCGCGCGCCGGCCGCATCCATTCACCGATGAGGTCGAGCGTCAGCGCCTCGCGCAGCTTCAGCCGGATCGTCTGGTTGAGCCAGGTTTGGCCGATATTGAGCACTAGCAGGCTGCCGGCGATCACGGCAAAAACCACCAGTTGGTGCAGGAAAGCCGGCAGGTCGCGCCGCGCCAGAGCGTCGTAGAAAGGCTGGTTCCAGCGGTTGAGCAGCACCTGCCCGATCGAGGTCGCGACGATGACGACGACAATGCCGATCGAGACCCACAGAAGCTGCCTGCGCACCGGCGACGTCTTCAGCGCCAGCCTGATCGTCGCCACCTGGTCCGAGAGGCTGCTCGACTCGACCGAGAACGCGGCCTGCTCGATACTGGGCGTGTCATCCATATGCGAAATCCCTGCTGCCGGGAGCGATCATCGGCGGTGGTGCCACACCCCGAATCCGCCCCTGAGATAGGGTGACGATCGCCATGCGGCGCAAGGCTTGCCCCCGATCACGAACGCGTCATCCGCCTGCCCGGCGGCACCGAGCTGGCGGCCTGGCGCCCGAGCGTTGTCGCACCTTGCGGCGAGAACACCGGCACGAAGACCCTGCGTGACGCACGCTGCGCGACGGGCACGCCCTGGTAGAGCCGCTTCTGCGCCTCGACGACGATGACGCCGGAAAATATTGGCCAGAGGCGCCGGCCGGCCCGCTCCAGCACGTTGTGGAACTGCATCATGAAGCGTCGCGGCGACGGCGGGAAGAACAGCGCGTCCGACCATGCGGCGGGCGTGAAATTGGCCTCGCGCAGCAGTTCGGTGAGCTGCCCGCGCGAGAACGGCCGGCCGTTGCCGAAGGGCGTGTGCTCGAAGCGCGCCCAGACGCCGCGCCGGTTGGGCACGACGATGACGACCCTGCCTGCCGGCGACAGCACGCGCCAGATCTCGTTCAGCGTCTCGCGCGGATTTTCGACATGTTCGAGCGAATGCACGAGCAGCATGCGGTCGATGCAGGAATCGACCAGCGGCAGCTCCTCGTCGAAGACGAGCGCCGTCGCCGTTGGTCCGGTCGCCGGCCACACCACCGCCCCCTGCGTCGCCGGCATGAAGGCAAAGACCCGCTCGGCATCGGTGCCGAACCGCTCCAGCCAGGGCAGCGTATAGCCGAGGCCGACCAGACGCTCGTTCGGGACGGTTGCCCATATCGACGACAGCGCCATGGTGATCGCGCGTTCGGCCAGGCGGCCGAGCGTGGTCGAATAGAAGGAGCGGAGGTCGACGATATCCGAATGCATGCGCCGGACGGTAGCCGCGATAAATGCCGAGTTCAACAAAGGCAGATGACATCGGCGGCTGACCGCCCTATGTCTGCGGCGATAACGGAGAGCGACGAGATGCCGGTCGAAATCGAACAGTTCATGTGCCGCACCGACAATTTCGGCGTGCTGGTCCATAACCCCGAAAGCGGCCAGACGGCGATCATCGACGCTCCGGAGGAAGCACCGATCTTGGCCGCGGTCAAGCGCACCGGCTGGACGCCGACCATGATCCTGACCACGCATCATCATGGCGACCACGTCGAAGCCAATCTGGCGCTGAAGGAGCGCTTCAAGCTCACCATCGTCGGGCCAGAGGCGGAAAAGGCAAAGATCCCAGGCATCGACGAGACCGTCAAGCAAGGCTCCGTCATCCGCCTTGGCGAGGAAAGGATCGACGTCATCGAAACGCCCGGCCACACCGCCGGCCACGTCTCCTACCATCTGCCGGCCTCGAAAGTGGCCTTCACCGCCGACACGCTGTTCGCGTTGGGCTGTGGCAGGATCTTCGAGTGCAAGCCGCCCGTGATGTACGAATCGCTGAAGAAGCTCGCTGCTCTCCCAGCCGAGACAGTGATCTATTGCGGCCACGAATATACTTTAGCCAACGCCCGCTTCGCGCTGACCGTCGACCCCACGAATTCGGCCTTGAAGGAGCGCGCCGCTAGGATCGAGGCGCTGCGCGCCGACAACAAGCCGACCTTGCCGACGACGATCGGCGAGGAACTGTCGACGAACCCGTTCCTGCGCTGGCACGACCCGGCGATCCGCAAGCATCTCGGTATGGAGAGAGCGAGCGACGCAGAGGTGTTCGCCGAGGTCCGCAAGCGCAAGGACCATTTCTGATGCATGTCGCCCAAAAAGTGTGCAGCGGTTTTGGGACAACGACATGCATCAAGCTCAATGCATGTCGCCCAAAAGTGCATAGCGGTTTTGGGCAACGGCATGCATCAGAATAGAGATTTCCCTGCATGACCGGCGCCGCTGAAATCATCGCAACGCTGGGTCTCCAGCCGCATCCCGAAGGCGGCTGGTATGCCGAGACTTTTCGCGACGGTTCGGGAGGCCCGCGCGGCCATTCGACCGCGATCTATTTCCTTTTGGAGCAGGGCCGGCTTTCGGCCTGGCACCGGGTGAAGGACGCGGCGGAGGTCTGGCATTTCTATGCCGGCGCGCCGCTGGCGCTCGCCATGCATGAGGAAGGCGCCGGCGCCGTCATCGAACAGGTGCTGGGCACAGCCCTTGCCGCAGGCGAGCGGCCGCAGATCGTCGTGCCGGCCGGCTGGTGGCAGTCGGCGCGCAGCCTCGGCGAATGGACGCTGGTCGGCTGCACGGTGGCGCCTGGCTTCGACTTCGCCGTTTTCGAGCTGGCCGAGCCCGGCTGGCAGCCGAAACCGCTTAACTCAAGAGAAAACCAAGCGTGATCGCCAGCTGGGCTGCATAATAGAGCACCCAGACCGCGTAACGCATCCAGACGCGATGCGGCGAGATCGCGGCAAGCAGGAAGCGCTCCGCCGCCAGCAGCCCGTCCGAGGCCATGAACAGCACCGCGCCGGCAACGACCCAGGGATAGCTCGTGGTGAGCGCCGCAATGCCCATGGCAAGGATCGCCGCGACATAGACGGCGATCGGGATGCGCAAGGGTGGGCCGACGCGACGCCACAGCGTGGCGAGCATCACGACAACGAACACAGCCATCGCCAGCGCGACCGCGCCGCGCCACGGTTCGGCGGCGAGCAGCCCGATCCCGCCACCCACCTCCAGGAACAGGGCGACGTAGGCGACATGCGCGACGAGGAAGCTCGCCAGCCCGCCAAGGAAGGCCTTCTCGCCGTCGCGCGACAGGAACGCGTCGCCGACCGAGCTGAGCGCCAGCGCCGCGACGAGCAGCAGCGGACCGCCCTGCATGACGGCGAGCGCCGCCAGCAAGCCTACGGCCAGAGTCTTGGCGGCGGAACGGGCGATGCGGGGCGACAGTTCGAGCGCCAGGGCATAGATCGCGGCGGCGGCGACCGAGAACAGAAGCGTCGCATTCGGATTGGCGTCGATGCCGCCCGGAAACGGCATCATGCGCTTGCTCCGCCGGTCGCCGGCTTGCGCAGCAAGAGCGACTTCGCGGCGAGCGCCGCCCCGCCGGTTATGAGCACGCAGGCCGCGAGGATGCGCAATGACGGCTCGGCCACGCCCGCGGCGATCAGCACCAGCGTCGACAAAAGCGGCGCGGCATAGCTCGCCGCCCCCAGCACCTGGATGTTGCCGCGCTTGACGCCAATATCCCAGGCGTAGAAGGCGGCGCCGACCGGCATCAGGCCGAGCCCGGCGATCGCCAGCCACTGCCCCGGACCGTCCGGCAGCACGGTCTTTTCGAGCAGCAGGTGGCAGGCGAACGAGAGCACCGACGTCGCGGCGCAGAACCATGTGACGATCGAGGTCGGCACCGATGGGAAGCGCCGCGACAGGAGCGAGTAGGACGACCACAAAAGCGCGCAGACGCCCGCCATCGCATAGCCGAAGGCGTAGCGCGCGTCGAAGGCGAGCCCGCCGCCCTTGGTGACGATGAGGAAAGTGCCGGCAAGGCCGAGCAGCGCGCCGACGACATGGTTCCAGGCCAGCCGCTCGCCCGGCATCAGCGCCGAGCCGAGCACGATCAAGAGCGGCCACAGATAGGCGATCAGGCTTGCCTCGACCGCCGGCGCGTTGCGCAGCGCCGTGAAGTAGAAGAAATGATAGCCGAACAGGCCGGCAATCCCGATCAACCATACCTGCGGCGGAATCTTCCGGCTCTTGTCGGGAGCAGGCATGACCAGCCTGGCGGCAAGCCCGACGCAGGTGCCGATGGCGAAGGTGATGGCCGACAAAAGGAATGGCGGCACCTGCCCGGAGGCGTTGGTGAGCAATGCGAGCAGCGCCCACATGGCAACCGCCGAGAAGCCGATCAGTGTTGCGCGCCCCATGCATTCCCCCCGGCGGCGCGCAGGGGCGCCTCTAAAGCAATTCCAGGAAAAGTGTGTAACGGTTTTCCGTTCGGAATTGCGCAAAACAAAGAGCAATTCCAGGAAAGCGTGCTGCGACTTCCCCGTCAGGAATTGCGTAAAACAAACTTACTCGACGGCTTCGAACCGTCTCGCGCTGATGGTCAGCGGACCGATCTGGGTCCCGACCGTGGCGCGGATCGGCGCATATACGCCGGATTGGCCGAGCGGTGCAAATGTCACCATCATGCGGCTCTTGTTCTTGAGGAACTCCAGCGCCTTGCGTCCCTTGCGGTAGCCCGCCACCGGCTCGAAGCCCATCTTGCAGGTGACGGTGTCGCCCTTGTAGCCGGGCACCGAGATCGAGCCTTTCGAGGCGTAGGTCAGCGACAGGTTGGCGCGCATCTCGCCGTCGTAGAACTTGACGGTCCGCCCGCAGACCTTGTCCAGGCTGTCGGCGTGGATGACGGTCGCCGCCATCGGATCGAGCACCGATTTCAGATCGCCGTCGCCGACCGGCACCCAGCTCTTCGGATCGCGCTTGCCTGGCTCCGGGACGACCTTCGTCGAAGCGACCCCGCCATTGGCGAAGCGTATGTCGACCGCCGAGGCCTTCTTGCCGGAAGTGTAATCGGCCCTGAAGGCCTGCGGCCGCATCTGCTGGCCCGAAATCGTGCCTTTGGACGAAATCGTGCCTTTCGTGTCGTCGAACAGCTTGGCGATGCCGGCGGCCGAAACCGTGCCGTTGATGGCATAGGTGTCGCCGTCGTAACGGCTCGAAAACGTCGCCCTGGCGACCGAAAGGCCAAGGAAGGAGACGGTATATTCGCCTTTGAAGGCTTGCGACGCGGCCGCGGCGAAGCCTGTCGACGGCACGGCGACGGCAAGCAGCGCGGCAAGGGCGTAGGATGGTCGAAGCATGGCGGGCGGCGAGTCCTTGATACTGGCCGGAAATGCAATGGTTCCAGCCTGGCAATCCCTTCGCGAAGGGCTTATAGGGCGAAATCCGACCTTTATATGGAGCGCGCCATGTCGCAGCGCACGTGCCGGAGCTTGACGTAGTGGCGAAATGCAACTATGGAACGCCAACTTTTCCAAAGGCCGCCTGACCGAGACCGCGCGCCGCCTGGCGCGGGCAGAATGGTTTGGCAGGTTTAGAACTGAAGGTTAGACAAGATGTCCCGTACCTGCGAGCTCACTGCCAAGGCAGTCCAGACCGGCAACAATGTGAGCCATGCCAACAACAAGACCAAGCGTCGCTTCCTGCCGAACCTGGTCAATGTGACGCTGATTTCCGAAGTGCTGAACCAGAACGTGCGCCTGCGCATTTCGGCCAACGCGCTGCGTTCGGTCGAGCACCGCGGCGGTCTCGACGCGTTCCTGGCCAAGGCCGACGCCAAGGAACTGTCGCAGCGCGCCCGCCTGTTGAAGAAGCAGATCGCCAAGAAGTTGGCCGAGCAGTCGGCCGCCTGAAGCGCCTTTGAGGCGGGGGCGACCGCCTCGAGCATCGGACCGAAGGCCGCGACGCGGCCTTGGGATCAATCCGGTCCTCAAACAGAGCGAGCGTCCGCTCGGACGCTCAGCTGGTTCCATTACCCAGGATAAAAAAATGAACTTCCTTACGCGATACCTGCCCTTCGTGGCCGCCATGGCGCTTGTCGTCGTGGCGTCGAACATCCTCGTCCAGTTCCCTATGCAAGGTCAGATCGGCGGCCTGTCGCTGGCCGACCTGCTCACCTGGGGCGCCTTCACCTATCCCTTCTCCTTCCTAGTCACCGACCTTGCCAACCGCCGCTACGGTCCCGCCGTGGCGCGCAAGGTGGTGTTCGTCGGCTTCATGACGGCGGTGACCTGCTCGATCCTCGTTCCGCCCTTCCTGTTCCGTCACGGCCTGATCGAATTCGAGACCGCCGCGGACCGTCTGGTGCGCATCGCGGCCGCTTCCGGCGCCGCTTTCCTCACCGCGCAACTGCTCGACGTGACGGTGTTCAACCGGCTGCGCCGGCAGAGCTGGTGGCGTGCGCCGATCGTCGGCACCCTGGCCGGTTCTATCTTCGATACCGTCGTTTTCTTCGGCGTCGCCTTCTCCGCCGCCTTCGCCTTTATCGGGCCGAACGACGGCTTCGCGCTGGAGACGGCGCCGCTGATGGGCGTACTGCCGGTCGAGACGATGCGCTGGGTCTCCTGGGCGCTGGGCGACCTGTCGGTCAAGCTGATCATCGCGGTGGTGGCGCTGATCCCCTACCGGCTGCTCGCCGCCCGCTGGAGCCAGCCGGCAGTCGCGGTCTAGAAGCATGATCCCAAAAGTGGAATCCGGTTTTTGGAAAAGATCATGCTCAGACTGGCAGATCGAGCCCCATCCCGATGGCATCGGGATGGAATAGGCTCGAAACCATGATCCCCTGGGTTCAGCTTGCTTCAGCCCGCACGCCCGATGGCGCTCAGGAACTTCGCCTGAAACGGCGCGGCAATGAATTCTCGATCATGCTGGGCACCAACGAGCTGATGAACAGCCGCCTGAGCGGCTCCGAGGAGGCGCTCGCCAGACTTTCCTGCGAACGGATCGCTGGCCGCAAGCAGCCAAGACTCCTCATCGGTGGGCTCGGCATGGGCTTCACCTTGCGCGCCGCTCTCGCGGCGCTTGATGGAGACGCGGCCGTCACCGTCGCAGAACTTGTCCCCGAAGTCGTCGCCTGGGCACGCGGCCCGATGGCCGGGATTTTCGACGGCTGCCTCGACGATCCCCGCGTCACCATTCGCGAGGCTGACGTCGGTCAACTGATAAAGACGGACGCAGCCGCTTGGGACGCCATCCTGCTCGACGTCGACAATGGTCCCGAAGGTATCGTCTACAAGGGCAATGACTCGCTCTATAGCGCGGCCGGCCTCGCAGCCGCGCGCGCCGCGTTGAGACCCGGCGGCGTGCTGGCGGTCTGGTCGCAGGGACCGGACAGCGGCTTCACGCGGCGGCTGAAGCAGGCCAGCTTCGTGGTCGAGGAGATCAACACGCGCGCCAACGGCAAGCGCGGTGCCCGCCACGTGATCTGGATCGCGGCCAACGAACGCTGATCCCCCAATGCGGGTCGCCCAAAAGTGCACAGCGGTTTGGGAGAACGACACGCATCAAAACAGAGACAGAGCGCATCGCTTGAATCCGTTCCAACGCGACGCGCGTTAGCGCCGGCCATCGCCAACGCCTTTACGCTTTGTTACGGCCGATGATGCAGGATCACGAAAACGATCCAGGACATCGCGACGGCATGGCCATCCAGGGCACCGGTTGGAAACATGATCTCCTGCTCGCGCTCTGCGCGATGCTGGTCGTGTTGGCGATCAATGCGGTCTCCGGCTTCCCGACGATCGCGGACCTTGGCGCCGACAACGACAGCATGCTGAGGCTGGTCGAGGTTCGCGACCTTTTGGCGGGGCAGAGCTGGTTCGATCTTCACCAGTACCGGATGGGCCTCGCGGGCGGCTTCGTCATGCACTGGTCGCGGCTGGTCGACACGCCGATCGCGCTGATCATCCTTGCCTTCCAGGCGCTGGGCACCAGCACGGCAGCCGCTGAAAGAGCCGCGCAGATCATCTGGCCGCTCTCGCTTTATGGACTGACCATATTCGTCATCCTGCGTGCCTCGCGGCGTTTCGCCGGCGCGGACGTAGCGATGCCGTCGGTGGTGCTGGCGACCGCGGCGCTGTTCTTTCTCGGCATTTTCAACCCCGGCACCCTCGACCACCACAATGTCCAGCTCCTTTTGACGGCGGCCAGCCTTTACCTTTTGATGGAGGCTCCCTTCTGGCGGCCCGCGGCCCTCCTGTCCGGCCTGTGCGCTGGCCTCACCCTTGCCGTCGGCATGGAGACCGCGCTTTATGTGGCCACGCTTGGCGCCTGTGCCGCCGTGCTCTTCATCCTTGACGAACGGGAGCGCCAGACCGCGCGCGGCTTCGGCATCGGATTTGCCGCAATGGCCTCGGTCGTCGTTGTCGCCACCATACCGCCATCGGCCTGGGGCGTAGCCCAGTGCGATGCCTTCTCGGCCTTCCAATTTGTCATAGCGGCGCTGTCCGGCTTCGGCCTGGCGGCGATTGCCGGCCTGTCCGGACCGTCGACGGCCAGGAAGCGGTTTGTCTGGATGTCGGCTTTGGCGTTGGCGGTCGCGGCCGTTGCGATCGTCTTCTTCCCGCAATGCCTGGCATCGCCCTATGCCGGCATGGACGAGCGCGTCCGCACCTATTGGCTGAACGACGTCGTCGAAGCGCAGCCCTTCCTCAGCGTCGCCGTCAATCAGCCGAAGCTGATGGCGGCGCGCTATGTGACGCCGTTCATCGCGATCCTCTTGATCGGCCTTCAGCTGCGCGGCCGCCGCCTGCGCCGTGAGGAAGTCCTTGCCGCCGCATCGCTGATCGTCGCTTTCGTCGTCAGCCTCTGGCAGGTGCGCGGCTCGACCTTCTCGGTCGCCTTCGCGGTGCTGCCGCTCTCGACCTGGATCGCCGGGATTCGCCTGCAGGCAAACGCCGCCGCCCAGTCATGGCGCGTCTCCACCCGCATCGCGGCGGCATGGCTGGTGTCGCTCAACGCGACCTGGGCCGGCGTCGCTGTCGCGGCGCAGTCCGTGGTCCAGAGGGCGCCCACGGGCATCAATTCCGACGCGGATCATGCGCTGACCTGCGGTAAGGCCGAAGACTTCAGCGATCTTGCCGCCATGCCGGCGACGACGGTACTTGCGTCTTCCAATCTCGGCTCCGCCATAGTGATGTTTACCGGCCACCGGGCATTGGCCGGCCCCTATCATCGCAATGTCGCCGGCAACCTCGCCATGCTTGACGCCTTCATGGGAACGCCGGACGCGGCCCTCGCCGTCGTCCAACGTGAACATGTCGGGCTGGTCGCCATATGCCGCGGCAATTCGGAAGAGCTGTCGCTCGCCGTCGAGGCTCCCACGGGCCTCGCCGCGCGGCTGCTGAAGCGAGACGTCCCCGACTGGCTGGAATTGGACAGCACGACGGCGAACAAGCCGGTCGAGATCTACAAGGTCCGCTGATGATTTCAGGTACTGCCTGAAACGGAAACTGAGCGCTGTTCAGTCCTGATGCAGGATGAATTCCAGATAAAGGTTCCGCTGCAGGATCGAGTGGTTGTCGTCCGACACCAGCGACACCATCAGCGCGCCGTCGGCGCGGGTCCAGACGTCGAGCCCTTCCATATTGTCGATCTGGTAGCCCATGTCGGCTTCCAACAGCACCGGGCCGTCGGCGACCGCGTCCCGCTCGACGCTTTCGCCGTAAATGCGCCTCAGCCGCATCTTCACCCCGCGCGCCATCGAGAAACTGCGTTCGAGTAGAAGCAGGTCGCCATCCGGCAGGAAGGCGCCGTCGGTGATGTCGAAATCGCCCTTGCGCTTGACGGTGAAGACGCCCTTCTTCGGTCCCTCGATGATTGCCGCATAGATGTTGCCGGCCTTGTCGAGGCTCTTTTCCGACACCACGACCAGGCCACCCTGATGCTGGCCGTAAGGATTGGCATGCGTGACCGTCTCGAAGCCGCGGTTCTGGCGCAGCTCCCTGGCCGGAACCAGATAGTCGAGCGTCTTGAACGGCGCCTTCATATTGTCCGGCTCGATCTTGAACTGGACGACGCGCTGCTCGCGCTCGAAACCGACCGTGGCGATGCCGTCCTTGACGGCGAGGCCTTCGGCGTCGACCTCCCATTTCTCGTCGATCGGCTGGCCAGAGGCGTCGACCATCTGCTGCATGCGGAAATTCGACACGCCCGACGGGCGCTTGTCGGCATCATGGGTGATGGTGCCGAAGAACCAGAAGCCGGTGTCGGCGACGCCGATGAAATCGCTGCCGGGCTTGAGAAAGCGAAGCGCCGACAGCGCGCCGAAATCGCGCGACGGCGAGGTCATCTCCAGCCCGCCGACGAACTCGAGCGGCCCGAACTGTTTCTGGTCGCGGCCGACGCGGAACTCGGTGATCGGTCGCGCCGAAATCCCTATCGCCTCGACCGGAGCTCGCTGGGCCGCAATCGCCGGCGAAACCACCGCGCAGATCAGCGTGCAGGCGAAAACCGTCCGCCGGATCCCGCCTCGCGAAAAGATCATCCGGCGCGCCGCAAGCCGCCGCGGCGCATGTCGCGCGCACTCTCCTCGTCGAACAGCGAGGCCAGTTGCTCGGTCATGGCGCCCGCCAGTTCCTCGGCATCGACGATGGTGACGGCGCGCCGGTAGTAGCGGGTCACGTCGTGGCCGATGCCGATGGCGAGCAATTCGACCGGCGAGCGCGTCTCGATGAGGTCGATCACCGCGCGCAGGTGGCGCTCCAGATAGTTGCCGGGATTGACCGACAAGGTGGAATCGTCGACCGGCGCGCCGTCCGAGATCATCATCAGGATCTTGCGCTGCTCCGGCCGGCCGATCAGCCGGTTGTGCGCCCACAGCAGCGCCTCGCCGTCGATGTTCTCCTTGAGCAGGCCCTCGCGCATCATCAGGCCGAGATTGCGGCGCGCGCGCCGCCACGGATGGTCGGCGGACTTGTAGATGATGTGGCGCAGATCGTTGAGCCGGCCGGGATTCGGCGGCTTGCCGTCCTTCAGCCATTTCTCGCGTGCCTGCCCGCCCTTCCAGGCGCGGGTGGTGAAGCCGAGGATTTCCACCGAAACGCCGCAGCGCTCCAGCGTGCGCGCCAGAATGTCGGCGCAGGTCGCGGCCACCGTGATCGGTCGACCGCGCATCGAGCCCGAATTGTCGAGCACCAGCGACACCACCGTGTCGCGGAACTTGGTGTCGCGCTCCTGTTTGAAGGAGAGCGGCTGCATCGGATCGATGACGACACGGACCAGCCGCGCCGGATCGAGATAGCCCTCCTCCAGGTCGAAATCCCAGGAGCGGTTCTGCTGCGCCATCAGGCGGCGCTGCAGCCGGTTGGCCAGGCGCCCGACGACGCCGGAGAGATTGGCGAGCTGCTTGTCGAGAAAGGCTCGCAGCCGGTCGAGCTCCTCTTCCTCGCACAGGTCCTCGGCGCCGACCGTCTCGTCGAAGGCGGTGGTGAAGACCTTGTAGTCGATCTCCTTCGGCAGGTTGAGGAACGGATTGTCGTTGCGGCGTGCCTCGCCAGGCGTCTCGGCGTCGGAATCGTCCTCGTCGGAGAGGTCGTCGGATGTGGCGTCCGTCGCTTCCGTCTCGGCGGACTCCTCCTCATCGGCCGAAGCTTCGGCGTCCTCCGACTGCGACTGCTCCGAGCCGGAATCGTCCTCGCCGCCTTCCTCGCTCTGCTCTTCGCCCTGCTGCTCGTCCTCTTCGTTGTCCTCGGAGTCCTCCGTCTCCTGGTCGTCGCCGAGCTCCTCGGCCATTTCCATGGAGACGAGCATGTCGCGCACGACGCGCGCGAAAGCCTGCTGGTCGTCGAGCTTGGCCGACAGGCCGTCGAGATCGCCGCTGGCCTTTTCCTCGACCCAGGGGCGCCACAGATCGACCAGCCGCTCGCCGCTCTTCGGCACTGGGCGG
Source organism: Mesorhizobium sp. WSM4906 (assembly GCF_029674625.1). NCBI lineage: Bacteria > Pseudomonadati > Pseudomonadota > Alphaproteobacteria > Hyphomicrobiales > Phyllobacteriaceae > Mesorhizobium > Mesorhizobium sp. WSM4906. The sequence continues at coordinate 1,938,692 of NZ_CP121355.1, read as the reverse complement.
CCGGTGAGCTTCTCGCGCACCATCAGTGCCACCGCCTCCTCGAGCGGCGCGTCGGCCTTGTCCTTGACGTCGACGAGGTTTGCCCTTGCGTATTTGTCCTCGAGCATGGAGCCGATATTGTCGGCAACGCCCTGCATGGCGCGGCTGCCGATCGCCTCGACACGCGCCTGTTCGACGGCATCGAAGATCGCCCGCGCGAGCTTGCCTTCCGGCGCCAGCTTCGCGTGGACGCGCGCGTCATGGCAGGCGCGCTTCAGCGCCATGGAATCGCCGATGCCGCGGGTGATCGCGATGTCGTTGCGGGAAGCCTTTTTCGGCAGTTCGGGCAGGCGGGCGCGATTCCCGGCCAGCGCCGGCCGGTCCTTGGCGAAGCTTACCTCGAGGTCCTTGTCGCCGGCGACGGCGCGCATGCAGACGGTGACGGCGCGCTTGAAGCTGTCCGCTTCAGACCCGTTCTTCGGCTTGTTGCGCGTGTTGTCGCCCGGACCCGCCATCGATCATTCCCTGCGCGTTTTGGTCCGAAAGGCCAAGCCTTCCGGCACGCGCCTACCCCAGCACCACGTTGGCGGCGCTCTCCGGCAGATCCTCGCCGAAGGCGCGCTGATAGAATTCGGCGACCACCGAACGTTCGAGCTCGTCGCACTTGTTGAGGAAGGTCAGCCGGAACGCCATGCCGATGTCGCCGAAGATCTCGGCATTCTCGGCCCAGGTGATGACGGTGCGCGGGCTCATCACCGTCGACAGGTCGCCATTGATGAAGGCCGAGCGCGTCATGTCGGCGACGCGCACCATCTTGTTGACGATCTCCTTGCCCTTGTTGTCGCGATAGTGCTTGGCCTTGGCCAGCACGATGCTCACCTCATTGTCATGCGGCAAGTAGTTGAGCGTGGTGACGATCGACCAGCGGTCCATCTGCGCCTGGTTGATCTGCTGCGTGCCGTGATAGAGGCCGGTGGTGTCGCCGAGGCCGACCGTGTTGGCGGTGGCGAACAGCCGGAAGGCCGGATGCGGGCGGATGACCCGGCTCTGGTCGAGCAGCGTCAGCCGGCCCGACGATTCCAGCACGCGCTGGATGACGAACATCACGTCCGGGCGGCCGGCGTCGTATTCGTCGAAGCAGAGCGCTACATTGTGCTGATAGGCCCAGGGCAGGATGCCGTCGCGGAACTCGGTGATCTGCAGGCCTTCCTTGACGACGATGGCGTCCTTGCCGACGAGGTCGATACGGCTGACATGGCTGTCGAGGTTGACGCGCACGCAGGGCCAGTTGAGCCGCGCGGCGACCTGCTCGATATGGGTCGACTTGCCGGTGCCGTGATAGCCGGACACCATGACACGGCGGTTGTAGGCGAAGCCGGCGAGGATCGCCAAGGTCGTCGCCTTGTCGAACAGATAGTCCGGGTCGATGTCGGGCACATGCTCGGTCGAGACCGAATAGGCGGGAACCACCATCTTGGAATCGAAGCCGAACTTCTCCTTCACCGACACCGTCGTGTCCGGCAGGTTGGCGATGTCGCGATCGACCTTGTTCATCACTATCAACGTCTCCACGGGCGAAACGCCGCGTTTCGCCGGCAATCGATTTTGTCCGGGGGCGGTCTTAGAGCCTTTTCCAACCTTATGAAAGTTGGAAAACGACACGGACCGTAGGGCCGCTCAGCACAATCCTGCTTGCTTGAGCACGCGATAGGCCTGCAGCACATCGCGGAACCGGTCTTCCGAACCTCTGTCGCCGCCATTCGCATCCGGATGGTGGCGCTTTACGAGTTCCTTATAGCGCGCCTTGATATCCTTGCCAGTCGCCTTTGTATCAAGGCCAAGCGTTTCCAGCGCCTTGGCCTCAAGCGGCTTTGCCTTGCGCTCGCGCACCTCCCGCGAGCCTCCGCCGAACAGGTTGAAGGGGTCGCGCATGCGATTGTAGTAGCCGGCGCGTCCCGAACGGAGCTGCGCGAAATCGGGCGCCGAACGCATTCCGCCGCCATTGGCGCCCATGCGCCAGGTCGGCCGATGGCCGGTCAGCGCCTCCTTCTGGAAGCGGGCGATCTCGCTGTCCGACACGCCCGAGAAGTAATTGAAGCTCTTGTTGTATTCACGCACGTGATCGAAGCAGAAGCGGAAATACTCGCCCTCCTTCAGGCGTCCGACCGGCGCGCGATGCGTGCCGGCCTCGCTGCAACCGTCCCACTGGCAGATCGGGGCGCGCGACTTCAGCTCCGCGTCCTTTTCCGGCCGGATACGGATTTTCTCGAAATATTTGGGATACGGTTTCATCTCACCCATTTATGGGCTGTTCGCTAGTGCGAAACAAGAATTGACATTTCGCCGATGATCGCCCTAACCGCTGAATCGCGGCTTAAAAGCGGTCGAAAATGCAGATTTTGCGGCAGTGCCGCAGATGTGGTGAAGGGAAGCCCCGATGTCCATACAGTCGACGATGGAAAACAAGCTGAAGGCGGCATTTTCGCCGGAGAGGCTCTCCGTCATCAACGAAAGCCACCTTCACGCCGGCCATCATCACGTCGAGTCGGGCCACGAGGCCGTGTTCGACGGCACCGGCGAGACGCATTTCCGTGTCCGCATCGTCTCCCCGGAATTTGCCGGCATGAGCCGCATCGACCGCCACCGCGCCGTCAACCAGCTGCTTGCCGACGAACTGAAGGCCGGCGTGCACGCGCTGGCGATCGAGCCGGCCGCGCCCGGCGAGAAGACCCCCTGGTAGCAGCGAACCTTGTCATCGACGCTTCGGGACAGGCGCGGCAAGCTGCGCCGGCCGTTCGATCGTAAAGTAAAGCACGATCGAGAGGGCAACTGAAAGCACGCAGGCGGCACCGCCCAGCAGGACCTGCGTGGCGGTTCCCGCATGGTCCGGCATCAGTTTGACGGCGAGTTGAAGCACGTAAGGGTGCGAGAGATAGAGCGAATAGGACACGTTCCCCAGCAGAACCATGAACAGGACGATTGGTGTCGGGGCCGGCGCCCATGGCAGGACGGCGGCGACCAGCAGCACCGCCGGAATGCCGTTGGCCACCAGCCAATGGATCTCGAGCAGCGGCGCGCGCAACGCCATAGCCGCCACGAACACGAGGAATATCGGCAGCGAGCGCCCGCGAAAGATCGCGGGGCTGCGCCTATAAAGAAGATAAAGGCCGATGCCGAGCACGAATTCGAGCATCAAAGGACTGGTGTAGAACCGCCACGGGACGTAATCCAGCTTCACGAGACTCGTGGCGGCGACGAGAAGCACGATGATTGCGGCCGGCACGAGCGGGCTGCCCAGGCCGAACGCCAGGCACGCGGCATAGATGCCGTAGAAGAACATCTCATAATTCAGCGTCCAACCCAGAAACAGGATCGGCTGCACGGCTCCATTCGCTTTTGCGAACGGGACGAAGAACAGGGACTTGATCAAGGTCTCGCCGTCGATCGCGGTCGAATTCAGCAGACCGGGCTTCAGCATGGCCAGGACCGCAATGCCCGCCGTCAGTGTCCAGTAGAGTGGGACGATGCGCATAAGCCGACGTCTGACGAAATACAGCACGCCTTTTTGGGGATCGGTCGTGTAGGCGATGATGAAGCCGCTGATGACGAAGAAGATGTCGACCCCAATCGCCCCGTTGTGAAAGATGTTGGTCCGGTTGCCAAATTCGATCTGCAAGCCGACGCCAAGATGGAACAGGACCACGAAAAAGGCAGCCGCAAACCGCAGCACCTGCAGGCCGAGCAGTTTAGAATGGATGGTCCGCCCGCGCGCCGGCCCGGCGGCGTCTTGCAAGCCAGCAGCGGATGCTGCCTTCATCGGGCTTGCGTCCAGCCGAGGTCCGCCTCGATCCTGTTCTCAAGCTGATTGGCCATGCGTTGCTGGCCGGCCTCGTTGGGATGCCAGTCGCAGCCGCGCAACGATGCCCCAGGCGGTTCGGTGAAGCGGATCATCGCCGTCTTGCTGTCGCCGGCGTCACGCCGCTGCTTGACCACGTCGTCCACCGCCTTGTCCGCCGCGGCGAGATCCTCCCCCGTTAGCAATGGCCCGAACCCGGCGTAGATCATCGCATGAGGTGCATTGGCGCGCAGTTTCGCCAGCAATTCGGCATAGCTGGCGGCAAAATTGGCGGGCCGGGCGCCGCCGCTGAAATCGTTCGTCCCGAGATGAACGATGATGACGTCGGTTTTGGGCAGCGCTTCGCGATCCCGCCGCGAGGGCAGAATCCGGTCGTACAAGTCCGCCATTGTGCGCCCCTTGGCTCCCTGAAAGTTGCGAACGAGCCCCTTTCCCGAAGCGGCCAAGGTGATTACGTCCGCATCGTAGCGTCGCGCCGCGATCGCGGCATAGGTCAGGTACTGATTTTCCGTATCGGCGCTGAACTTGCATTTCGCGTCCTTGCCCTCGATGCCGTAACCGACGGAAATCGAGTCGCCGATCACCAACAGGCTGCGCTTCTTCGGCACAGGCCGCAGAAGCGTGCCATCGGTGCGCACATCCTTGAGAGTGGTGGTCCCGAAAAACGCCTCGGTACGGCGCACGAGCCGGACGGAGTGGCGATCCGCGCCCTGCGTCGCGACGAGACGGTAGGTGTTGGAGCCTTTCTTCAGATCGATCCGGGACAGTTTGCCGTCGACATCCAGCACGAGGCTGTTCTTGCCGCGATCGTCGAGCACGACGTCCAGCCAACTGCCCGCGAACGCGAACTCGATCGCGCTGCCGGGCCACTCGAAAGCCGCCTGATCGCCGGCGTCGAGAAACCGTCCGATCAGCCGGGCATTCTTGAAGGCTGGCTCGGCAGCATATGTTGGCCAGGCAGCGATCCCGATGACGAGCAACAATGCGGCCATCAGGGTTGCCTGCATGCGTTTATCAATCATCTCGGGCAGCACCTTTCAGGGGTGACGCTCAACTAGAACGCGAACGCCCCTTCCCTCCAAAGGTTGCACCGCCTCGCCCACAATTGGTCGCGGCGTGGCTGACCAATCATCAGGATGGATCGACCGGCACCCGAACCATGCCGTCGAACTCCTCGGCGGAGCTTGACCGATGCTGCCCGAGCCCGCTCTGAGCAGTTCCAGGAAAATGGCGAACGCCTAGGCTCGGCGACTTCGCCGTAGCCACCATCCGGAATGCGTCAAAAACAAAGGGATAGAGCGGTTCAGCGTTTCCGCGAAACGATGAACCGCCCCAAATCACCGCTTCGGTGGGGAACGGCCCCAGGCGCGACAGCGCGCCGTCGGGCAGCGCCTCGAAGCGTTCGCATGTGTCGGCGCGGGCCGCTTCCACCGACCTTGACGTGATCCAGTTTCGCCGACGATCAGGCGACCGTTGCCTTCAGGAAGGCCATAACCGCTGCAGTCAGCGCATCGCCGTCCTCACCGACGCGGCGGTTGATCGCCATATGCGAATAGGCGCTGCCGTCGAACAGCGTGACCTTGGTGCCCCCTGCCCGCAGCCGGTCCGCGAGATCATGGGCCATGGCCGCGCGGATCGACGCGTTCGAATAGGCGATGAACACGGGCGGATGCTTGCCCTTGCCGATATAGGTTGCGGGCGACAACGCCCGCCATTGGCTCGGATCCGAAAACGCCTGCGCGTATATCGGCCGCAGCTTGCCGCCCTGCGCCTTGGCCAGGGCCTCGATGTCATAGGCTTCGGTGTCATCGAGCACCAGCCCGGCAACGCCGGGCAAGCCGCCGCGAAACCCCGTCAGTGCCGCGAGATGGCAACCGGCCGAGTGGCCCATCACCACGATGCGGTCGGGATCGCCGCCATATTTGGCTATGTTGGCCCGCACATAGCCGTAAGCCTTCTCGACGTCGCTTGCCTGGGTCGCGACATCGGCCGTGGGCAGCATGCGGTAGTCGATCGAGACGAACAGGAAGCCGTCGGCGAGCAGGAAGCCCGGCTTGGCATTGACATTGGAGCGGTTGCCGATCCGCCAGGCGCCGCCATGGATGAAGAAGACGACCGGATCGCCCTTGGCGCCCTCCCGCGCGTAGACGTCGAGCTTGGCCGGTCCATAGTCGAGCGTCCGTGGCGCCGGCTGGCGCAAGCGCCGGGCTGCCGACGCAGCCGTCGGCATGAGCGCGGCAACGGACGCAAGGACAAAGTGGCGCCGATCGATCATCATCATCTCCTGACTGCCCCTCTGCCCCGACCGCCTCGGCCCCCACCAGACAAAAACAGAGTGCATGCAAGCTCGGCGGGCGTCCAGTTAAGGATTGTTCATCGGCCGCACGGCCGGCGCGTCGGCGGTGGGCCGGCACCCCTTTCGCACCATCAAATGCGCCGGCGCGCAACCCGGCCGCCCGAGCAGGACCATGGAACATTTCCCCGGTCTGGCAGTTTTGATTGCCGGGCGGATTGCTAGTCAGACCGGAGAGCCGATGCCCTCGGCCGGCGCTTCCGAACGGTGACCACCAATGATGAAGACGTATCGAGTTCCAGCCGCGCACAGCAACGGTCGCCGAGGCGGCTTGCGGCTTCTGCGGCTGCTTGCGGCAATTGCGCTCGCGGCCTTCCTTCCGGCTCCAGCGATCGCGCATCAGTCGCCCAAGGGCTGGCAGTACGACAGCTCATGTTGCTCGGGAATGGACTGCTATCAGGCACCCACGTCCGATGTTAAGGAAACGAAGTATGGATACCAGCTCTCCACCGGAGAGGTCATCCCCTACTCCGACAGCCGGATCAAGCGCTCGCGCGACGAGTTCTTTCACGAATGCAAGCCAGGCGGCGACGCGAAGTCGCAGCATTCGTTCTGCCTCTATGTTCCCGACCACGACATGTAGCTGCGAAAACCGGTCACCCCCCCTTGAAGCTCTTGGATAGGTAGCTATCTGTCGGGCGACAATGCACCGCAGCGTCGACGCGTCCGTTATGGGTTGGCAAATGGGTCGACCGAGCGCACACTGATCCTGGCTGTTGATTCGGGTGGGCGATTTTTAGTCTGCATCGGGACGCGCAACGCGGCGCTTCTTTCCGGCCACGCGGCGCGGTTCCTCAAACCTCAGTGATCGCAGCTGGCTTATTGCGTTTGTCGGGAACAAACGGCGCTTTCCGACAGTTGAAGGAACGATGAGCCGATTGGCAGCCTATCGGCTCCGAGGCAAAACATCATGCGCGAGAACCAATCAGACGTCTTCGATCTGTTTTCGGAGATTTACGCCAACGCGGCCCAGGAAGAGATCAGCCTCCAACAGTATCTGCTTGGATGCCGAGAGGACAAATCCATGTATGCCTCGGCACCTGAGCGTATGGTCGAGGCTATCGGCGAGCCGAACCTGGTCGACACCAGCAAGGACGAGCGACTCGGCCGCATCTTCTCGAACCGCACCGTCAAGATTTACCCCTCCTTCTCCGACTTCTACGGAATGGAGGATACGATCGAGCGCATCGCCGGATATTTCCGCTATGCCTCGCAGGGTCTCGAGGAGCGCAAGCAGATCCTCTACCTCCTCGGCCCCGTCGGCGGCGGCAAGTCCTCGCTCGCCGAACGGCTGAAGAAGCTGATGGAGCAGCGTCCTATCTATACGCTGAAGGTCGGCAACCAGATCAGCCCGATTTTCGAATCGCCGCTCGGCCTTTTCCATCCCGACCGGATGGGTGATTTGCTGGAAGATAAATACGGGATAGCCCGCCGTCGCTTGCACGGCCTCATCTCGCCTTGGGCGGCCAAGCGCCTCGACGAGCTATCCGGCGACATTTCCAAATTCAGCGTGGTCAAGCTGTCGCCGTCGCGTCTGCGTCAGATCGCCATCGCCAAGACCGAGCCTGGCGACGAGAACAATCAGGATGTTTCCGCCCTGGTCGGCAAGGTCGACATCAGGCAATTGGAACACTTCAGCCAGTCCGATCCGGATGCCTATTCCTACAGCGGCGGCTTGAACCGGACCACGCAGGGCCTGCTCGAATTCGTCGAAATGTTCAAGGCGCCGATCAAGGTCCTGCACCCGTTGCTGACGGCAACCCAGGAAGGCAGCTACAACGGCACCGAGAATTTCGGCTCCTTCCCCTATCAGGGCATCGTCGTAGCGCACTCCAACGAATCGGAATGGCAGCAATTCAAGAACAACAAGAACAACGAGGCCTTCCTCGACCGTATCCTCGTGGTCAAGGTGCCGTATTGCCTTCGCATCACCGAGGAAAGGCACATCTACGAGAAGCTGCTGCGCGAGAGCGAGTTGGCGAACAGTCCCTGCGCGCCCGAGGTGCTGGACATTCTCAGCCGCTTCACCGTCTCGACCCGCCTTGCCGAGCACGAGAATTCGCCGCTCTACACCAAGATGCGCGCCTATGATGGCGAGAACCTCAAGGAGATCGACCCGAAGGCGAAGTCGGTCCAGGAATATCGCGATGCCGCCGGTGTCGACGAAGGCATGACCGGGGTCAGCACGCGCTTCGCCTTCAAGATCCTGTCCCAGACTTTCAACTACGACACCAAGGAGGTCGCCGCCGATCCCGTGCACCTGATGTACATCCTCGAGGAGGCGATCAAGCGCGAGCAATTCCCGAAGGAAACGGAAGCCGCCTATCTCGAATTCATCAAGTCGGAACTGGCGACACGCTATGCCGAGTTCATCGGTCATGAGATCCAGAAGGCCTATCTGGAATCGTACAGCGAATACGGCCAGAACCTTTTCGACCGCTATATCGCCTACGCCGATGCCTGGATCGAGGATCAGGACTTCAAGGACCCCGATACAGGCCAGATCCTCAATCGCGAGGTCCTGGAAAAGGAGTTGTCGCAGGTCGAGAAACCGGCGGGCATCGCCAATCCCAAGGACTTCCGCAACGAAGTGGTCAAATTCACCTTGCGCGCACGCGCGCGCAATCACGGCCGCAACCCGTCCTGGACGAGCTATGAAAAGCTTCGCGAGGTTATCGAGAAGCGCATGTTCGGCCAGGTCGAAGATCTGCTGCCCGTGATCAGCTTCGGTTCCAAGCAGGACAGCGTCACGGAGAAGCGGCATAACGAGTTCGTGCAGCGGATGGTGGAGCGCGGCTATACACAGCGGCAGGTGCGCCGGCTGGTCGACTGGTACATGCGCGTGAACAAGGCGGGTTGAGCAAGCCCGAACGGTTCCATGCCGATCTTCATCGACCGCCGCCTCAACCCGAAGGACAAAAGCCTGGGCAATCGTCAGCGCTTCCTCAGGCGCGCCCGGGACGAGCTCAAGCGCAGCATCCGCGATAAGGTTCGCACGGGCGGCATCGCCGAGATCGACCGCGAGCATGCCGTGCCGATGCCTCGCAAAGGCACCGGCGAACCAACCTTCAACAACGCCAAGGACAGCGGACAGCGCCAGCACGTCCTGCCCGGCAACAGGTCGTTCAGCCCCGGCGATCTGATCCCCAAGCCTGGCGGCGGGGGCGCTGGCCCTTCGGGTCCGGGGACCACGGAATCCGAGGACGACTTTCGCTTCGTCCTGTCGCGCGAGGAAGTGCTCGACCTCTTCTTCGAGGACCTCGAACTGCCCGATCTGGTCAAGCTCAATCTCAAGCAGATACTGAGTTTCAAGCCAAGACGGGCAGGCTTCACGGCAAGTGGGGCGCCGACCAACATCAATGTCGGACGCACGATGCGAAACAGCCATGGGCGCCGCATCGCGCTCGGGCGTCCCAAGCAGGCGGAGCTGGACGCGATTGCCAGGCAGATTGCCGAGTTGGAATCGAAGCCGCCAAGCCCGGCGATACGAGAACGCCTCGCGGCCCTGCGCACGGAATTTGATCGGCTTCAACGCCGGCGCAAGCGAATTGCCTATGTCGACCCGGTCGATATCCGCTTCAATCGCTTCGATCCCCAGCCGGTGCCAAATGCCAGCGCGGTCATGTTCTGCCTGATGGACGTCTCTGGATCGATGGGAGAGCGCGAGAAGGATTTGGCCAAACGCTTCTTCGTGCTGCTGCATCTGTTCCTGACGCGTCGTTATGAGCGTACCGAGATCGTCTTCATTCGCCACACCCACGAGGCCAAGGAGGTGGACGAGCATACGTTCTTCTACCACACGCAAAGCGGTGGCACCGTGGTTTCCACGGCGCTCGAGGAAATGCACCGCATCATCGAGGAGCGCTATCCGGTCGCGGAATGGAATATCTACGCTGCCCAGGCTTCCGACGGCGACAACTTCGCCACCGATTCCGAGCGCTGCATAGAACTGCTCGATCGCAAGCTCATGCGCCTTTGCCAGTATTTCGCCTATGTGGAGATCATCGACGAACGGGAAAGCCACATTTTCGGCTCGACCGAGAACGGGACATCGCTCTGGCGCGCCTACAACGCTGTCGACGGCAAATGGCCGAATTTCCAGATGCGGCGCATCGCTGCTCCGGCCGATATCTATCCGGTCTTTCGCGAGATGTTCGCCAGGCAGCCCGATCTGCGCAAGAGCGCGTGAAGGCGGGGGCAGCCGATGGTCAGTCAGGCGCGCAAATCCGAGCTGCTGTTTTCCGGGTCGGACTGGGATTTTGCCAAATTGTCGCGCGTCTACGACGAGATCGAGGCGATCGGCAAGGAAGAGCTTCACCTCGACATCTATCCGGTGCAGATGGAGGTCATTTCCTCCGAGCAGATGCTCGACGCCTATTCCTCGGTCGGCATGCCGCTGATGTATCGGCACTGGTCGTTCGGCAAACGCTTCCTCTATGACGAACTTCTCTACCGCAAGGGCGCTCGCGGTTTGGCCTACGAACTTGTCATCAATTCCAATCCCTGCATCGTCTACCTGATGGAAGAGAACACCATGGCCCTGCAGGCCCTGGTGACCGCCCATGCCGCGCTTGGGCACAACCACTTCTTCAAGAACAATCATCTCTTCCGGCAATGGACCGACGCCGGGGGAATCCTGAGCTATCTCGATTTTGCAAAGAGCTACATAGCCCGATGCGAGGAACGGCACGGCCTGGCAGCGGTAGAGGCGATCCTCGATTCCGCCCATGCGCTGATGGAGCAGGGCGTCTTCCGCTACCATCGACCCCCGAAGCTGTCGTCGGAGCAGCAGCGCGAGGGGCTCCGCGAGCGCCTCGAATACGAGGAGCGGTCCTATAACGACTTGTGGCGCACGCTGCCGCCCTCGCATGAAGCCGACAAGACCGGAACACGCGACGACGGCGTGGCGGAGCGGAAGAAATCGCTCAACTTGCCGGAGGAAAACCTGCTCTATTTCCTCGAGAAGAACAGTCTCGTCCTCGAGCCCTGGCAGCGCGAGATCGTCAGGATCGTCCGCGTCATTGCGCAGTATTTTTATCCGCAGCGCCAAACGCAGGTGATGAACGAAGGCTGCGCCACCTTCGTACACTACACGATCATGAACACGCTTTTCGACCGTGGCCGCATCAGCGAAGGCGCCATGCTCGAGATCCTGCGCAACCATTCGAACGTGGTCTTCCAGCCGGCCTTCGACGACCCGCGCTTCTCCGGCATCAATCCCTATGCCCTCGGGCTCGACATGATGCAGGACATCCAGCGCATGTCGACCGAACCGACGGCGGAGGACCGCGACTGGTTTCCGGACATCGCCGGCCGTGGCGACTGGCGCGACACACTGCTCGATGCCTGGGCCAATCACCGTGACGAATCCTTCATCCGCCAATATCTGAGCCCGGCCCTGATCCGCAAATGGCGGCTCTTCGTGCTGGCCGACGGCGCCGACGAGCCGCACTACGAAGTCGCCTCGATCCATAATGAACGCGGCTACAGCAAGATACGGTCCGCGCTGGCGCAAAGCTACGACGTGGGCGCGAGCCGGCCCGACATCCAGGTGGTTGACGTGGACCTCTTGGGCGACCGGCATCTGCGGCTGCAGCACAATGTCAAGAACGGCATCCTGCTCGAAGACGAAAGCCGCGACGCGACCCTGCGCCATATCCGAACCCTATGGGGCTACGACGTCAGCCTGGCGGCGATCGACACTGAAACGGGTGCGATGCTCAGCGAGCGTTCGACAAAGGATTTCTGATCCTCGACCCCTACGACAATTCCAGGAAAAGCGCAGCGGTTTTGGGAGAACGACATGCTTCAAAACAAAGACTTAAAGCGCGTCGCATGAATCCGTTTCAGCGCGACGCGCTTTAGCCGTCGCCGGCAGGCCGGATCCTCAACCTTGCGATACGGTTCTTGTCACGCTTCATTACGACGAATCGCTTGCCGTGGAAGGTAAAGGCCTGCTTCTCCTCGGGGATGGTCTGTGTCTCGTGGATGACGAGGCCGGCGATCGTCGTGGCCTCCTCGTCCGGCAGGTCCCAGTCGAGCGCCCGGTTGAGATCGCGGATCGGCACCGTGCCATCCACGACGACCGAGCCGTCGGCCTCCTGCTTGACGCCCTGCATGTCGACATCGTGCTCGTCGGCGATCTCGCCGACGATCTCCTCGATGATGTCCTCAAGCGTCACCAGTCCTTCCATCTCGCCATATTCGTCGACGACGATGGCGAAATGCGCCTTGCGGCGCAGGAAGGCGTTGAGTTGCTCCTGCAAGGTGGTGGTGTCGGGCACGAACCATGGCTTCGACGCGATTTTTGTCACGTCGATCTTGGAAAAGTCGTTGCCGACCTCGTTGAGCGCCCTCAGCAGATCCTTGGCGTGCAGCACGCCGACAATGTTGTCCAGCGAACCTTTCCACAGCGGCATGCGTGTGTGCGGGCTCTGCAGGATCTCGCGCACCACCATTTCCGGCGGATCGTCGGCGTTGACCGAGCGCATGTTGGTGCGATGGACCATCACGTCCGACACTTCGAGCTCCTCGAGTTCGAAAAGCTCGCCCAGCCGGTTGCGGTCCTCGCGCGTCTGCCCGTTGCGGCGGGTGTCGTCGCCGTTCTCGTCCGATTGATCGTCCTCGGGCGCCATCGGCTCGATCGGTTGCAGACTGTAGCCGAGCGCGGCGAAGAGGCGCGTGCGCAAAAGAAACGCCAGCAGGATGACGGCGGCAAGGACGGCTGCGGCGATCCAGCCGGCGTCGATCATCTGGAATGGCTCATCTTGAGCCGTTCGGGATGGCTCGCCTTCAGGAACGCCAGCACTTCCGAGGGCGGCACGTCCTTGGCGATGAAGGCCTGGCCGACGCCACGCGTCAGGATGAAGGTGAGCGCGCCTCGCGAGACTTTCTTGTCCTGGGTGATGAAGCCGAGCAGCGCTTCGGCGTCCGGCAGATCGCCCGATATGTCGGCCATCCGCCAGGGCAGGCCGACGGCGCGAAGATGCGCTTCCACGCGCTCGGCATCGTCCGGGCTCGCCAGGTTGAGGCGCGCCGAGAAACGGTGCGCCAGCGCCATGCCGATGGCGACGCCCTCGCCATGGACGAGGCGGGCGCCGTCGTAATTCGTGGCCGCTTCGAGCGCATGGCCGAATGTGTGTCCGAGGTTGAGCAGGGCGCGGTCGCCGGTCTCGAATTCGTCGCGCGCAACGACGTCGGCCTTGGCGCGGCAGGCCTCGGCGATGGCTTGCGTCCGCTCCTGGCCGCCAGCGAACACTTTTTGCCAGTTCTCCTCCAGCCAGGCGAAGAAGCCGGGCCGGTCGATCAGCCCGTATTTGGCAAGCTCGGCATAGCCGGCGCGGAACTCACGGATCGGCAGCGTGTCGAGCACGCCGGTATCGGCCAGCACCAGCTTGGGCTGGTTGAAGACGCCGACCAGGTTCTTGCCGCGGGCGCTGTTGATGCCGGTCTTGCCGCCGACGGAAGAATCGACCTGCGCCAGCAGCGAGGTCGGCACCTGCACGAAGTTCATCCCGCGGCGCACGATGCCGGCGGCGAAGCCGGCAAGGTCGCCGATGACGCCGCCGCCGAGTGCTATCACCACGTCGCGTCGTTCGAGCTTGGCGGCAAGCACGCCGTCGACCACTTCTTCGAGATGGGCGAAACTCTTGGTCTTTTCGCCGGCCGGGAGCGTGATGACGGCCGCCTGGATGCCGCCTTTTTCCAGACCGGACTTCAGCGTTTCGAGATGCGCGGCGGCGACATTCTCGTCGGTGATGATGGCCGCGCGCGTGCCGGGAAGGCGGTCGGCAATTTCCGCTCCGGCGCCGGAGAGCAGGCCAGGCCCGATCAAAATGTCATAGGCGCGGTCGCCAAGTCCGACCTCGACCTTTACCGGTTCGGTCTGGCTCACTGTTCCACCTCGTCGCTGGTCGCGATCGCGGCGACACCGAGATAGGCACAAACCGCGCATACCACCTCGCCGGCGATGACTTCCTTGCGGTCGTCGCGGGTCGGAACCGTGATGTCGGCCGCGGCGTAGACCGGGTAGCGCTCGTCCATCAGCTTCTCCAGCACGCCGCGCGGATCGGGATTCTTCAACAGCGGTCGGTTCTGCTTCTTCGATACCCGCTCCATCAACAGATCGAGATCGGCCTTCAGCCAGACCGAGACGCCGTGAGCGGCGATCGCCTCCCGCGTCTGCGTGTTCATGAAGGCACCGCCGCCGGTCGACAGCACCTGCGGTCCGTTTTCGAGCAGACGCAGGATCACCCGCTGCTCCAGCGCCCGGAACTCCGGCTCGCCATAGCGCTCGAACAGCTCCGGCACCGTCATGCGCGACACGCTTTCGATCTCCTGGTCGCTGTCGATGAAGGGCAGCGAAAGCATCGTTGCCACCTTGCGGCCGATCGCCGTCTTGCCGGCGCCCATCAGGCCGACAAAGACGATGGAACGGCTGCCGAGCCGCTCGAGCAGAGCGACACGGCCTTCGTCCGGCGGATTTGCTGGCAGCGCGTTCATGCGGAACCCTCTTTGCGCCGTATCGACATCAAAAGCCAGTTTGCGTCAAGCACGGCGCCGCGAGCGGACCGCATCGTAGGCTTTTCACCGGGAACCTTCTTCGACCAAATCCTTCGTCCTTGAATTGGCCGGATTGGCGTCCCATAAGGGCACAGGGGTTGGAATCGCAGAACAAGAAGACGGGCGAAGACTTAATGCCGACATTGTTTCGCTTTGTCGTGACGCTGGCGGTTCTTGCAGGCATTGCCTATGGCGTGATGTTCGCCCTGGCGATGTTCGTGGAGCCGAAGCAGGCGGAAATGAGCGTGCGTATTCCCGCCGAGAAGCTCAATCCGAAGAAGAACTGATCCCGGCCAGATGAACAGCGCCGCCCGCATCGAAGCCTTTCTGGAGATGATGAGTGCCGAGCGGGGGGCGGCCGAGAACACGCTTTCCTCCTACCGCCGCGACCTCGAGGACGCCTCCGAAGCCATCGGCGGCGGGCTGGCGCGAGCGGGCGCGGCCGACATCCGCGCTTATCTCGATGACATCGCCGCGCGCGGCCTCGCTCCGACCTCGCAGGCGCGCAAACTGTCTGCGATCCGCCAGTTCTTCAAATTCCTCTATGCGGAAGGCTTGCGCGGCGACGACCCGACCGGGACGCTGGACAGCCCGAGGAAGGGCCGGCCGCTGCCGAAGACCATGACCGAGGCCGAGACCGGCCGCCTGCTCGACCGCGCGGCGGAGGAGGCGGGCGGCACCGCGCCGGACGAGGACCGGCTGGCGGCGCTGCGCCTGCATGCCCTCGTCGAGGTGCTCTACGCCACGGGCTTGCGTGTTTCCGAGTTGGTCGGCCTGCCGGTGACGGTGGCGCAGCGCGACGACCGTTTCTTCATGGTACGCGGCAAGGGTGACAAGGAGCGCATGGTGCCGCTGTCGGCCAAGGCACGCGCCGCGATGCGGGCGTGGCTTGAAGTCAGGGCCGAGCGCCCGGCCTTTGCCGAGAGCTCCTATCTGTTTCCGGCTTCTTCCGAAAGCGGCCATCTCTCCCGGCAGGTCTTTGCCCGCGACCTCAAGGGTCTAGCGGCTCGGGCCGGCATCGCGTCGGCCAAGATCTCGCCGCATGTGCTTCGCCATGCCTTCGCCAGTCATCTGCTGCAGAACGGGGCCGATCTGAGAGCCGTGCAGCAACTGCTTGGCCACGCCGATATCTCCACCACGCAGATCTATACCCATGTGCTGGAGGAGCGGCTGGTGCGACTGGTCAACGATCATCATCCGCTTGCCGACTAGGCCTCATATCGCTATGTGAGGGCGACGTTCCACCGCCCGGAGCCAGCATTTCCAGGGTTCCGCCAGCCATTGCCTTCCGACGGATCGGTCCGCCCAAGCATGTACAATTACCTCGATTTCGAAAAGCCGGTGCAGGATCTGGAACTCAAGATCCTTGAGCTGAAGAAGCTCGCGGAGAACGGCGAGGCGGTCGATGTCGCCGACGAGATCAGCCGGCTGGAGAAGCGGTCGCGCGATGCGTTGCGCGACCTCTACAAGGCGCTCACTCCCTGGCAGAAGGTGCAGGTGGCGCGCCATCCCGACAGGCCGCACTGCGTCGACTACATCAAGGGCCTGTTCAGCGATTTCACGCCTTTGGCCGGCGACCGCAATTTCGGCGACGACCAGGCGATCGTCGGCGGCTTCGCCCGCTTCCGCGGCGAGCCGGTGGCGGTGATCGGCCAGGAGAAGGGCTCGGATACGGCAAGCCGCATCAAGCACAATTTCGGCTCGGTGCGGCCGGAAGGCTACCGCAAGGCGGTGCGCCTGATGGAGCTTGCCGACCGTTTCAAGATCCCGCTTCTGACACTGGTGGACACGGCCGGCGCCTATCCCGGTGTCGGCGCCGAGGAGCGAGGCCAGGCCGAGGCCATCGCGCGCTCCACCTCCGCCTGCCTGGCGCTCAAGGTGCCGTCGATCTCGGTCGTCATCGGCGAGGGCGGTTCGGGCGGCGCCATCGCCATCGCCACCGCCAATCGCGTCTATATGCTGGAGCATGCCATCTATTCGGTGATTTCGCCGGAGGGCGCCGCCTCGATCCTGTGGCGCGACACCACCCGCTCCAAGGACGCGGCGACGAGCATGAAGATCACCGCCCAGGACCTTCTCGAGATGAAGATCATCGACGCCATCGTTCCCGAGCCGATGGGCGGCGCCCAGCGAGCACCGGAAAAGGTGATCACCGCCACCGGCGACCTCATCGCCAAGACGATGAAGGACTTTGCCGGCGCCAACATCGATTTCCGCGAACAGCGCCGCGAGAAATATCTGGCGATGGGCCGCAGCCTTTAGTGCATGTCGCCCAAAAGTGCGCAGCGGTTTTGGGAGAACGACATGCATCAAGACAAGAACTTAAAGCGCGTCGCCTGAATCCGTTTCAACGCGGCGCGCTTTAATCGGGCTGCCCGTGGTAAACTGTGGCGGCAATGAACAATTTCGCCACAAAAATGCCGCTGGATTCGGCTCAATGAAAATTGCCGTGAGGGGTTCGTCGAAGCTTGCGGTAAGGAATTTTCAAGGTTAACGGGCTTACGGTCCATTGGTGTTCAGCCTGCGGGGCCGGCCAAGCCGAAGCCGTTGACCCGAGAGAAAAGACATAGCCGTATCGATGTTTGCCAAGCTTGCCCGCACCGGAGTCCTGATCGCCGCGATAGGCGTCGCCGGCTGCAATGATTCGTCGATGAAGGATTTCGCGCCGGAGGCCAACAAGCCGCTGCCGGACAAGATTCTGGCCGACATGAAGGCCAAAGGCATGGTGCGCACCTCCTCGGTGATGGCGCGTATCTTCAAGGAAGAGGGCAAGCTGGAGATCTGGAAGGCCAAGACCAACGGCCGCTACGATCTCGTCGCCACCTACGACATCTGCAAATGGTCGGGCAAGCTCGGCCCCAAATACACCGAGGGCGACCGCCAGGCGCCGGAAGGCTTCTACACGGTGCGTCCGTCGCAGATGAATCCGCGCTCGAACTATCATCTGTCCTTCAACATTGGCTTCCCCAATGCCTATGACCGCGCCAACGGCCGCACCGGCGCCAATCTGATGGTGCATGGCGCCTGCTCGTCTTCCGGCTGCTATTCGATGACCGACGCACAGATCGAGCAGATCTATGCCTTCGGCCGTGACGCCTTCCAGGGCGGCCAGACCGAGTTCCAGATCCAGGCCTTCCCGTTCCGCATGACCGCCGCCAACATGGCGCGCTATCGCAACGACCCGAACTACGAGTTCTGGAAGATGCTGAAGGTCGGCTATGACAATTTCGAGATCACCAAGGTACCGCCCAAGGTCGACGTCTGCGAGAAGCGCTACGTCTTCAACCAGGTGGCGCCCGAAGGCACGACCTTCGACCCGACCGGCCCCTGCCCGGCAACGACGCAGCCCGACTCGCTGAAGACGGCCTATGCCAACTATGAGAAGAGCTACGACGCGGCCTTCAGTTCGGCAGTGAAGTCGAGCTCGGTGGCGCCCAAGCCGACCATTGCCGGCATCAAGGAAGCCAGCCTCGTTTCCGACTGGTCGAAGCGCCGCGCACGCGGCGAGCGGGTACCGATCGACCCGCCGTCGATGAATGCCGACGGCTCGGTGACCGAGACGGTGCGCATGGGCCGCATCGATTCGCCGCTCGGCCGCAAGATGGCGGCGCTCGACGCCGAGAAAGAGGCCAAGCGCAAGGCCGAGGAACAGCGCCTGGCGGCGATCGAGGCGGCCAAGGCCGCCAAGGAGCAAGCCAAGGCGCAGGCTCTGGCCGAGAAGGAAGCCGCCAAGCAGGCAGCCCAGCAGCAGGTGGCCACCGCGGGCGTCGAGGCGGCGCCGGCCCAGCCGGCTGAGACACAGGCGGCAAGCGCCGACGAGGGGACGGTCTCGAAGCTGAAGAAGAAGCTGCTCGGCATGTTCGGCGGCTGAGAGGTTTCGCCTTGCCCAGGCCCGTCATTTACGACCTCAAGGGATTGAACTGCCCATTGCCGGTGCTGAAGGCGCGCAAGCGCCTTGCCGCGATGCGGCCCGGCAGCCGGCTGTGGCTCGAAACCACCGACCCGCTGGCCGTGATCGACATTCCGGCCTTCTGTGCCGATGCCGGCCATCGGCTGATCGAGACGGCCGCGGTTGCCGGCGGCCATCGCTTCCTGGTCGAGCGCGGCGGCGCGGCCTGAACCTGCCTGCTTCCTTTGCCTACAGCCCGGCGATCGCCAGCGGATTGGCTTCGAGCGCCGCCCGGTCGGGCGTGTCGATAGACGGCTTGTTGGTGAAGGCGGAAAACAGCCGCTGGATATAGTCTTCCGGCATATCGAGCGTGATCAGCACCAGTCGGGTACCGCGCTGGCCATCCGGCCATGTCGGCAGCCTTGCCGGCGGATGCAGGATCTTCTGCACGCCGTGGATCACCAAGGGCCGTGACGGATCTTCCGCGAGTTCGATGACGCCCTTCATGCGCAGCAGCTTATCGCCGTGCGTCGAGCGTAAGAGATCGAGGAACATCTCGATCGCCGAGAACGGCACCGGTCCGTCGTGGATGAGCGCGTGGGAGCGCACGCGGCTGTCATGGCGGTGGTCGTGGTGATGATGATCATGGTCCTCATCATCGTGGTGATGATGATCGTGATCGTGCGCGGCCTCTTCGCCGAGCCAGCGCCGCACGTCAGCACTCTTGGTTTCGGGATTGTAGAGGCCGCAATTGAACAGGGACGCAGCACCCGTAGCGGGATCGTTGACGTCGAGCAGCACCGCGCCCGGATTGATCTGCCTGAGCCTCGCCCGCAACGCCTCGACATCGTTCGCATCGGCAAGGTCGGTCTTGGTGAGCACGATGCGGTCGGCGACCGCGGCCTGCTTCACCGCCTCGACATGGCCATCGAGCGCGGCCTCGCCGTTGACGGCATCGACCAGCGTGACGACGCCGTCGAGCCGGAAGGCCTCCACCAGCGCCGGATGCGCCATGATCGACTGCAGCACCGGCGCGGGGTCGGCAAGTCCGGTGGTTTCGATCACGACGCGGGCAAGCCTGGCGATACGGCCGGTCTGCAGCCGGTCGACGAGATCGGCTAGCGTATCGACGAGGTCGCCGCGCACAGTGCAGCAGAGGCAACCGTCGGAAAGCTGGATGATGCCGTCGGAGGCCTGCTCGACCAGCAGGTGGTCGATCGCCACTTCGCCGAACTCGTTGATGATGACCGCCGTGTCGGCAAGCTGCGGATCCTTGAGCAGCCTGTTGAGCAGCGTCGTCTTGCCGGCGCCGAGAAAGCCGGTGAGCACCGAGACGGGAATGGGAAAGCCGCTCATCCGCCCGGTCACCGGCTAGTTGGCGGCCTTGGCCGGCTGATCGCCCTGCGCGGCGGCGGCGGCCGTCGGGGTTGACGCGGGCGCGGCACCGTCCGGCAGCGGCATGTCGGGCCGCCAGGTCGGCAGCGGCACGTCGGCGTAATTCTGATCGGTCTGGTCGACGAAAGCCTTGGGCGCCGGTCCGGTCGCGCCGCCGAGGCCGACCGCGATCAGAGTCGGATGGTCGAGCTTCACCTGATATAGCGATTTCGGCTTGTCCTTGGCGGCAACGGCGGGCGCTGCCTCGGATTGCTCGTCCTTCGGCTTCTTCTTGCAGATCTCGTCATGCAGATCGTTGGGCGACAGCGTGTCGCCATAGGGCTTGAGCGCCGCGAGCGTCGTCGAGCCCGCCGCCGGTGTGTCAAAACCCTGGTCGAGCAGCTTCGCCGCCGCCTCCGCGCGGCTGATGGCGGATTTCTCGCCGAGCACCACGGCGACCAGCGTGCGGCCGTTGCGCGTCGCCGAGCCGATCATGTTGAAGCCCGACGAGCAGACGAAACCGGTCTTCATGCCGTCGGCGCCCGGATAGCGCCCGATCAGCAGGTTGTAGTTCGGGAGCGCCTTCTTGCCGACGGCGAGCCCCTCGATGGAGAACCACGGCGCATATTGCGGAAAGTCGTTGCGGAGCGCCGTCACCAGCACGGCGAGGTCGCGCGCGGTCGTGTACTGGTCCGGCGAATAGAGACCGTTCGGATTGACGAAATGCGTTCCGACCATGCCGAGCCTGGCGGCCTCGGCATTCATGCGGTCGGCGAAGGCCGCCTGCGACCCGCCGATATTCTCGCCGACCGCCATGGCGATGTCGTTGGCCGATTTGACCAGCATCATCTTCAGCGCATTGTCGAGCCGCATCACCGAACCCGGCTTGAAGCCCATCTTGCTCGGCGGCTCGCCGGCCGAATGCTTCGTCACCTTGATCGGCGAATCGAGCGCCACCTCGCCGGCGGCGATCGCCCGGAACGTGACATAGGCCGTCATCAGTTTGCTGAGCGAGGCCGGATACCAGCGCTTGAAGGCATCCTGATGCTCGAGAACCTTGCCGCTCTTCAGGTCGAACAGCACGACCGGATTGGCGCGCGCCGCGTCGCAAAACATCGGTAGCGCCAGTGCTCCCGCAAGCAATAGGTTGAGGAAATGCCTTTGCCGCATGATCTATTCCGAAATCGCCTCTTGCCGTAATCGCCGCTGGCTCCGTAAGATTTCATTACGCGATGGCCAGCATGGTGCGGACCGACCCTCGACCCCGGACCGCGTTATGCGGTGCTATTTACCCTATGTGACGCCAAAATGGCAAAACGCCAGGCAATCACAATCGCTGAGCAAGCGGACCTGAACCGCCTGCCCCAACAAAGAAATGGACCGACTATGCCAATTCTCAACCGTGCCGCGGAAATGCAGGAAGAAGTCGCCGGCTGGCGACGCCATCTGCACCAGACGCCGGAACTGAACTTCGACGTCTTCCAGACCGCCTCTTTCGTCACCGACAAGCTGAAGGCCTTCGGCTGCGACGAGGTTGTGACGGGGCTTGGCAAGACTGGCGTCGTCGGCATCATTCACGGCCGCAAGGGCGAAGGTTCGACCATCGGGCTGCGCGCCGACATGGACGCGTTGCCGATCAACGAGATCACCGGCAAGCCCTATGCGTCGACCGTTGCCGGCAAGATGCATGCCTGCGGTCATGACGGCCACACGGCCATGCTGCTCGGCGCCGCCAAATATCTTGCCGAGACGCGCAATTTCGCCGGCTCCGTGGCGGTGATCTTCCAGCCGGCCGAGGAAGGCGGCGGGGGCGGCAACGAAATGGTCAAGGACGGCATGATGGAGCGCTTCGGCATCTCGAAGGTGTTCGGCATGCACAACATGCCCGGCCTGCCCGTCGGCGAGTTCGCCATCAAGCCCGGCCCGATCATGGCCGCGACCGCCGAATTCACCATCACCGTCAAGGGGCATGGCGGCCACGCGGCCATGCCGCACGGCACCATCGACCCGATCGTCATCACCAGCCAGCTGGTGGGCGCGCTGCAGACCATCGCCTCGCGCAGCACCGATCCGGTCGAGGCCGTCGTGGTGTCGGTGACCAAATTCCACGCCGGCGATGCCTACAACGTCATTCCGGAGAAAGCCGAGATCGCCGGCACCGTGCGCACGCTGAAGAAAGAAGTGGCCAGGAAGGCGGAAGAGCGCATCCGCGCCATCTGCGCGGGCCTTGCGTCGGCCTTTGGCGCGACGATCGAGGTCGACTACGACGCCAACTATCCGGTCACCTTCAACCACCCGGAAGAGACGGTCTTCGCCAGCGATATCGCTGCCGACGTCGCCGGCGACGCCCATGTTCACCGCGCCATCCAGCCGGTGATGGGCGGCGAGGACTTTTCCTACATGCTGGAAGCGCGCCCCGGCGCCTTCATCTTCATCGGCAACGGCGACTCGGCCGGCCTCCACCATCCCGCCTACGACTTCAACGACGAAGTCATCCCGCACGGCATGAGCTATTGGGTGAGGCTGGCGGAGACGGCGCTGGCGGCCTGACCGCCTTTGCAGCGGCGAGCGTTCGCCTCGCCGCCCCGCCTGGCTGACGTCGTGGAGCAAGGCGCCGCGCGACCGGACAGCATCACCCCTTGGCGAACCGGCCCGAAGCGGCTATGTGTCTGGCCGCGTGGTCCCGTAGCTCAGTAGGATAGAGCGGCAGATTCCTAATCTGTAGGTCACAGGTTCGATTCCTGTCGGGATCACCATTCTTTCAAATGGCTTAGCGGGCCGCCGCTACTTTTTCTGAAGACTGGTACGGCGAAATTCGCGGATCACCCGGTTCGGGCAACAACGTCCGCGAGTTAAAGCCGGCATGAAAGCTTGAAGCCGATCGGCAGCAATTCCGAACGCATGCCGGGGCAACAAGCATCTCGCCAGCTCTCCACGCTGACGTCACACGCTTTTGTGCAGGAGGACTTGGGGAAGGCCTCTTTCCAGAGCCCTGAACTCTTTGACCTAGAGCAAATTCCTGCCCGGGTCTCTGGGATATGATCAACTTGAAGATGGTGTTCGCCGCCACGAGCAGAAGGGTTTGATTGTGGATCGGAATGGCATCCGATCAAGGCTGGGCCGTTCGATGAAGCGCTCGTCGGGATTCGGCGGGCCGCGTTGGCTCGCCGTATGCCTCGCCCTGCTGATGGCGTTCACCACAGTCCTTTACGGCCATGCCAACGCGGCAGCGGCTCCGCGTGGCGCCCAGTGGGCCGCGGAGCACAACCATGGCTCTGCGGCGATGCGACATGATGGTCATCAAGCTCCCTGTAAGGACGTTGGCCAGATGCATCATCAAGGAACATGCGGCATCTCGGCTTCAAGCTGTTCCTTCTGCACTCCGGTCGACGACCATCTCTTCGTCGCGGTTTCGGGAAGCCACCCCGTCGCGACCGCGCCGCCCTTCGTATCCTCTCCCGGCGACCTGCCGATCCGGCTGCGTCCTCCCAAGCTTGTCGTGACTGCCTGAGCGCACGCGACATCGCGTCAGTGCGCTTCGTCATCGGCCGTTATGGCCCGAAGTCACGAACATGAGAGCTATGCAATGCAACCTATATCCCGTCGCCAGTTCCTGGCGTCCACGGCGGCTGCCGGCGCTGCGAGCGCTGTCCTGCCGCTAATCATTCCTCATGCCGCGCGAGCGGCCGCCCCCAATATCATCCGGGCCGATACCCGCGTCATCGACGTTGCCGGCCGTGCCGCCAAGGTCTTCGGTCTCGTCCGGCCCGACGGCACGCATGGGCTTGCCATGCCGGCGGCCGACGGCTTCCGGGTCCGGCTCGAAAATGCGCTGGACGCGCCAACCTTGATCCATTGGCACGGGCTGACGCCGCCATTCGGACAGGACGGCGTGCCCGACCTGCCGCAGCCGTTGCTGCGGCCGGGCCAAAGCTACGACTACGGCTTCCCCATCTCGACACCCGGCACTCATTGGATGCACGCCCATACGCTGCAGGAGCAGCACCTCCTTGCCGCACCGCTGATCATCACAGACCCCACGGAAGATAGCGCGGACGAGCAGCCTGTCGTGGTGCTGTTCCACGACTTCAGCTTCAAGACTCCCGAGGAGTTGCTTGTCGGGCTGACCGGATCAGCGCCTGCATCGGGAAACAGTGGCATGGCCGGGCACTCGATGTCGAGCATGTCAGGCATGGATATGCCAGGCATGTCTGTCGGACAGGGCATGGCCATGCCGATAGACGTCAACGACATCGAGTATGACGCCTATCTGGCGAACGACCATACGCTGGACGATCCGCAAGTATTCGCAGTAGAGCGGAACGGCACGGTCCGGCTCCGCCTCATCAACGGAGCGACCGCCACGGCGTTTTGGGTCGACACCGGGTCGCTCGAAGGCGAGGCAATCGCCGTCGACGGGAATCCTGTCATTCCCGTGCGCGGCCATCGCTTTCCGCTCGCTATGGGCCAGCGCATCGACATCCGGCTGCGCATTCCAAATGAGGTTGGAGCTTGGGCGATCCTGGCGCTGCGTGAGGGCAGTGTCGAGCGCACCGGTTTCGTGCTGGCTACCCGGGGCGGCGCTGTAAAGCGCATCGCGCCTGTTGGCGGCCAGGCGACAATGGCCCTCGACATCGCATTCGAGTCCTGCCTCGCCGCCGCCAAGCCCCTGGCGATGGCGTCTGCGGATTGCAATCAGCCCGTCGAGATCGGCGGTACGATGCAGGGTTACTCCTGGACACTCAATGGCAGGACATGGGGCAACCATCGACCGATCTCGGTCAAGAAGGGTGAGCGCATCGAGCTCACGCTGCGCAACGCCAGCATGATGGGCCATCCCATGCATCTGCACGGCCACCATTTCCAGGTGGTCGCCGTCGACGGCCGCCGCCTCGCGGGAGCCGTGCGCGACACTGTCTGGGTGCCGCCGATGCGCGAAGTGACGGTGGCGTTCGACGCCGTCAACCCAGGGACATGGGCGCTCCACTGCCATCACCTCTATCACATGGCGACCGGCATGATGACCGTCGTCGACTACTCCGCGTGACCGATTTCGAGGATAGCACCATGAGAAACAATCACAGAAACAATGCAGTCGCCCTGGCGGTCGAAAACCGCTCGGGCGTCAGCCGACGCACGACATTGTTGGCCCTGATGGCCGCCGCTGCTGTCGCCGCTGCTGCCCACTTCGTCAGGCCGGTGGGAGCAACAGAGCCCGCTGCTTCAGGCTTCGTCTACACTGCCGACGAGCAGGGCGGCTCCATCAGCCGGATCGACCTTTCAACCGGGAGGGTCGACTCCATTCCGGTCGCCGTCATGCCGCACAACGTCCAGTTCGTCCCGAGCACGGGAAAGCTGCTTGTGGTAGGGGTCTCGCGCTCCGCCGACGATCACGGTGGAGGTGAAAACGGCCAGGGCGCCGAGCACGGCAAGATGGGCGGGATGGGCGAGATGGACATGGGTGCCGATGGCAAGCTCATCGTCCTTGACACGGCCAATCTGGCTTTGGGACCGATCGCTTCCTTTCCCGCCGGCGCACATCCGGCCCATGTCATCGCCGACCCCGACGGCAAGCGAGCCTTCGTCACGGACTCCGAACACAATATCGTTTCCGTGATCGATCTCGAGAACGGCGCGGTTATCGCGACGGTCCCGACCGGCGACTATCCGCATGGATTGAGGATGAGCCCTGACGGAAAATTCATCTACGTCGCCAATGTCGAGAGTGGCACTGTGTCCGCCATAGACGCAGCCGAGCTCGAGGAAGTTGCGCGGATCAAAGTCGGCCGAGCTCCCGTGCAGGTCGCCTTCACGCCCGAGGGCAGCCGCGTCTATGTTTCGCTACGGGACGAGAACAAGGTGGCGGTGATCGACACGTCCACCCGCAAGGTGATTGGACGGATCGAGGTCGGGCATTCACCCGTCCAGGTCCACGCCACACCCGACGGTCGCTTCGTCTACGTTGCCAACCAGGGCACCGAGGTCGCACCTGACAACACAGTCTCGGTGATCGACGTCGCTAGCGGCAGGGCCGTCAAGACGATCCACACCGGCGCCGGAGCGCATGGCGTTGCCGTCAGCGATGACGGCACCTTCGTCTTCGTGACCAACATCGTCGACGGCACTGTGTCGCGAATCTCGGTCAAGGACCAGTCGGTCCTGAAGTCCTATCAAGTCGGCAAGGGACCGAACGGCGTCACCTTCCGGTCCGCCAGCCCGGCCTTGGGCGGTGCAGGCTGAAGCAAGCGCCGATGAAGCCGATGAAGTTGCAAGACCAACAAGGAGAAGCAGCCTGAGAACCTCTTCGTAAAGACCTGGCGATCGGGACAATGTTCTCGCGAGCGTGCCGCGCCATGGGCACGTCGCCGCAAGGTTCTCTTTCGTTCGCGCCACGTTCCGCCATGAGCGACCGCTAATGTTTTTTGTTCACGGCCATTTGGATGAGGCGAGGGCTCACTCGAAAGGGGTAGGGAAACATTCTTCCTCGCCAAGCTATTCTCTAGCGCCAGCCTGCGCTCCTCCCCTTTGCGCAGGCTGGCCAACTATTTACCCCAAAAGCTGCCCCCAGCTTTGCTGGTGGGCTTTTTTGTTGCCAAACTGGCTCGCGCCTGCTTCCACAAGACGCGAGCCAGCCCGACCCGGTGCTGTGGTGTTGGGTGGGTCCACCAGGGCCTCTGCCGCGTGCCAAAGGGAGCATACGGCATGGCTGGCATCGCGCTTCGACTGGACACTTTCGTCAATGCGATAATTTAGCGACAGCTAACCCAAACGAGTTAGGGGCCCGTCAACGTTCCGAAGGAACCATCATCCGACGGTACTGCCTTGTAAAAATGCGGGCCGGCGGTGCCGCGCCGGTCCCGCAATCGGCGCATCGGTCTGGAGGGGCCGATACGCGGCAAAAAAACACTCCGCCCTCAAGCAACCTTGCGATCGGACCGGCGCGCGAATATCTCCTGGACCTTGGCGGCTATCGCCTTGCCGAGGTCGTGGTTGTTCTCAGCAGTGAAGTGGATGCCGTCGCAGCCGTCGGTGGTGATGAAATCTCCGGCGTTGAGGAAATCGACCTTCATGAAATCGGCCATGGCGCGATACTCGGCCGCGAGCGCGGCGGTCTTCTCATGGCCGCCCGCGAACATGCCCTGGAAGAAGGGATGAGGCATTGGGGTCAGCGGCGGCGGCGCGACCACCAGCGCTTGCGGCGCCGGATAAGGCGTGCCGACGCCGCCGGCGCTGGTGAGGATCTGGCCGACGAGCTTGGCCATGCCGTTGGCGACCTCGTAAGGCGTGCGGCGGAAGAACGACTTGGTGTCGTTGGTGCCGAGCATGACGATGACGAGATCGAGCGGCAGGTGGCTGGCGATGGCCGAGGGCAGATAGGCACTGCCGTTGAGGCGCGGATCGTTGGGATCGTCGAGGCTGGTGGTGCGGGCGCTCAAGCCTTCCTCGATCACATGGTATCCGTCGCCAAGATGCGAGGCCATCGCACCCGTCCAGCGGTCCTGATAGGCGTAGCGATGCGTCGGCGATCCCTCCATGACCGGGATCCATCCCCAGGTCAGCGAATCTCCAAAGCACAAAATCGATCTCTTGGTCATGTCTCCAATCCATTTTTCCGTATGCGATTGATCATTGGCCATTCCGGCCTCGTCCCCTCAAAAATGCCGTCACGTCGACCTGCTCCTGATCCCGTAGAGGATCGCCGCAAGCAGGATGATGAGGCCCTGCGCGATCAGCTTGCCGGGCTCGTCGACGCCGAAGGTGGTCATCACGACGAACAGCAGCGCGAACGACAGCACGCCGAAGAAGGGACCCCAGACGCCACCTTCCCCGCGGCCGAAGACGACGCCGCCAAGGATGGTTGCGGCGACCGCCAGGATCGGCAGGTCGAGGCCGACCCTGACGCTGCCGACCGCGATCGACGCCGTCTGGACCAGCGCCGCAACCCCCGCGAACAGGCCGGCGAGCGTATGCGCAAGCACCACCGTGCGAGCCACCGGGACGCCGGAGAAATGTGCCGCCTGCACGCTCTCGCCGACCGAGGTCACATAGCGGCCGAAGACCGTGCGTGACAGGAACAGCGACAGCGCGGCCGAAACCGCTACCCAGAAGATCACGGGCGTCGGCACCGGGCCGAGCTTGGTGTTGTAGATGTCGCCGAACATGCCGGGCACATCGCCGGGCGGCTTGCCGCTGGACAGATACTGCACGATCCCGACGAGAACGATGCCGATCGCAAGCGTGACGATGACGGCCGAGACCCGCCTGACTCCGACCATCAGGCCGTTGAAGAACCCGACGGCGAGGCCGATGGCCAACGCCAGGACAATGAAGAAGGTCATGGAGGCGCCCGGAAAGACGCCGGACGAGATGGTGTAGTTGATGAGCAGGATGACGCCGCCGCCCGACAGGTCGATGCTTCTCACCCGCATCACCAGGAGCTGGCCGAGCACCAATATGCCGAGGGGCACGATCTGGCGCACGAATATGCCCATGACATTGAGGTTGAGCATGTTCGGCCGCGCGATCCACAAAACCAAAAGCAGCCCGGCAAAGACGTAGTAGGCCGGCGGGATGCGAAGCAGGCGGCGCATGACGGGGTTGGTGAGAGCGGCAGCCACTTACAACCCCATTTTCTTGCGCGATTGCAGGGCGACCACCAGAAGCAGGATCGCCCCCTTTATTGTGGTCTGGATGAAGGGCGACACATTCGTCAGGTTCATGCCGTTGGCTAGCAGCGCCATGACGAGCGCGCCGATGACCGTGCCGTGCAGGCTGCCGATGCCGCCGGAAAGCTGGGTGCCGCCGATGGCAACCGCCGTGATCGCGTCGAGCTCGAAGA
This sequence comes from Mesorhizobium sp. WSM4906, assembly GCF_029674625.1. Classification (NCBI taxonomy): domain Bacteria; kingdom Pseudomonadati; phylum Pseudomonadota; class Alphaproteobacteria; order Hyphomicrobiales; family Phyllobacteriaceae; genus Mesorhizobium; species Mesorhizobium sp. WSM4906. The sequence continues at coordinate 1,909,840 of NZ_CP121355.1, read as the reverse complement.
GCAGCCCGACATTAGGGTCGCCCGAGACGATGCGCCCGGCGAGGAAGACGCCGGCAAGGGCCGCGAAACATGCGCAGATCACATAGGCGAGGATGACGTTGCGCCTGTCGGCAATGCCGAAATTATGCGCCGCATCCTCGACGCCCGACGACACGCCGCCGCCGATCGCGAAAAGGTGCAGCCCGAAGCGCGAGCCGTAGACGAGCTTCCAGGCAACCGCGAGGGTGAAGATCCCCCAGAATACCGGCATCGGCACTCCGAGGAACGAGCCGGCGACGGCGCTGATGACGATATCCGGCACGGTGCCGCCGGACACTGGCCGCAGCACCCGCGTGATGCCAAGCAAAATGTACTGCATCGACAGCGTCGCGATGATCGGATGCACGTTGAAGCGCGTGATGATGAAGCCGTTGGTGAAGCCGACCAGCGCGGCCAGCACGAACACGGCCGGGATCAGCAGCCAGGCGGGTCCGCCAAGCGCAAGCACCGCCGTCGTGAAGCTGATCATCGAGCCGACCGAAAGATCGAGCCCGCCGAGCAGGATGACGAACATCTGGCCGACCGCGGTAATGACGAGCGGCATCGCCTGCGGCACCAGATTGAGCAGGTTCTCCCCATTGAGGAACTGCGCGGTCTCGAGGCTCAGCCAGAGCGCGATCGCCAGCGCGATCAGCAAGGGCAGCATCCACATGCCCTGGCGCGATCCCCTTGCGCCCGTCAGGCGTTTGCTGATGGCTGTCATCGGCGCTCACCTCGTTTACTATTGGCCTCCCCATTGGCGCTGAGCGCCGCGTCGAGGATGTTGTGCTCCGTGGCTTCGGCTGCAGGCATTTCCCTCACGATCGTGTCGTTGTGGACGACGCAGATGCGGTCGCAGAGCCCGATCAGCTCGACCGTCTCGCGCGACAGCACCAGCACCGCGCCGCCCTTCTGCGCAAAGTCGCGCAGCAGCCGGTAGATCTCGGATTTTGCGCCGATGTCGACGCCGCGCGTCGGCTCCTCGACGAGCAGGATGTCGATGTCGGCGGCGAGGTAGCGGCCGAGCAGCACCTTCTGCTGGTTGCCGCCCGACAGCGTGCCGACGGCGGCGGTCGGGCCGCTCGCCTTCACCGCAAGGCTCGACATCGTGTCGGCGATCAGACGCTGATAGCCGGCGGCGAGCGCCAATTCCGACCGTTTCGAATGGAGCGCGGAAACGATGTTGTGCGCGACGGAGAGGCCGAAGAACAGCCCGTCCTCCTTTCGGTCCTCCGGCACGAAGCCGACGCCCATCGCCTGCAGCCGGCGCACCCCGCCGCCAGGCGGCACCGGCAACGGCAGCGACTTGCCCTTGATCGTCACACGGCCGGCGAAAGGATGGTATTGGCCGACCAGCGAGCGCAGCAGGCGCTGCTGGCCCTGCCCCTCCAGGCCGGCCAGCGCGACGATCTCGCCGCGGCTGAGCGACAGCGAGAACGGCCTGGAACGCTCGGTGATGCGAAAATCCTCGACCGAGAGCACAACGGGTTCGGGGGCATTGCCGCGCTGCGGGAAGAGGTCGGCGAGCTCGCGACCGACCATCATCGCGATCAGCGAAGCCGGAGTCATCTCGGCGACCGGCCTGGTCCCGACGAGTTCGCCGTCCTTGAGGACGGTGACGGTGTCGCAAATGGCGAAGATCTCGTTCATGCGGTGCGAAATGTAGACCACCGCCTTGCCCTCATCCCTCAGCCTGCGGATGTGGCGGTTCAAAACTTCGACGTCGGCGGCGTTCAGCGCCGCCGTCGGCTCGTCGAGGATGAACACGCTGGCATCTGTCATGATGCCGTGCGCGATTTCGACGAATTGCCGTTCGGCGATGCTGAGCCTCGAGACCAGCGTGCCCGGATCGAGCGCGAGGCCGAGCTCGGCAAGCGCCCTGCCCGCCTCGCGCCGCATGCGCCGGCGGTCGATACCGCCGAAGGCAGTGGTCGGTTCACGACCGAGAAACATGTTCTCGGCGATCGTCAGGTTGGGCAGCAGCGACAGTTCCTGGAATACGGTCGAGATGCCGGCTTCCAGCGCATCCTTCGGCTTGTGGAAGACGACCTGGCGCCCGTCGCGAACGATGGCGCCACTGTCCGGGTGATGGACGCCGGCGAGGATTTTCATCAGCGTCGATTTGCCGGCGCCGTTCTCGCCCATAAGCGCGTGCACGGAGCCGGATTGGAGCGTGATCGAGACACCCTTCAGCGCCGCCGTGCCGGCGAACGCCTTGCGGATATCGGACATTTCGACGAGGGTTTTCACGAAACAAGCACCACTGCATCCAGGAGAGTTTCCGCGGCGCGGGCGACGTCGCCGCCGCCCGCGCCGCGATGGCGCCGCCCTTTACTTCTTGGCGTAGAACTCCTTGAGCTTGTCTTCGGGCAACTCCGACGGCCACCAGACATTGGCCGAGAGATCGTCGCGATAGTATTTCTTGACCTTCTCGAGATCCCAGCCGGGCGGGTTGTAGTCGTAATGCTTCTTCAGTTCCTTGCCTTCGAGCAGGGCCACGGCGGCGCGGATGCCTGCGGCGCCCTGGGCCGGGCTGTATTCTGCCGAGATCGACTTGAAGCCGTCAGCGATCCATTGGCCGAAGAAGCCGTTGTTGCCCTCGCCGGTGATCGGCGGGATCTTGGCGCCGAACTGCTTGAAGACGTCGACGCAGGCGCGCGTCATGTCGGCGCCGGAGGACCAGATGCCGTCCACCTCGGGGTTGTTCAGGTAGAGTGTCTCGCAAAGCTTCTTGGCCTTGTCGTACTGCCAGTCGCCATGCTCCTCGGCGATGATCTTGACGTCGGTTCCCTTCAGCGCCTGCAGCAGGCCGTTGTAGCGGTTGGTGTCCTCCGGATGGCCGGCGAGCCCGCGCAGCACCCAGATGTTGCCCTTGCCGCCGAGGTCCTTGACCAGGAAATCGCCCATCACCTTGCCGAAATGCTCGGCGCCGCCCTGGATCTCGGTCGTGAACGCGTCGGATTCGATACGGCCGGTGTGTACGATGACAGGGATGCCCGCCGCGACGGCCTTGGCGATGCTGGCGTCCGCCGAAGTGGACGTGACCGGCTGGACGATTATGGCGTCGACCTTCTGCGCGATCAGGTCCTCGATGTCGGCGACCTGCTTCTTCTGGTCGAAGCCGGCATCGAGCAGGATGAACTTGGCGATGCGCTTGTCCTTGGCGGCGGCAGCCTCTGCTTCATGCGCGACCTGCACCGTCCAGGTGTTCGCGTTGACGCCGAAATGGCTCATGCCGATGACCCAGGGCGCATCCTTCTTGAACTTGCCGGCCTCGACCGTCGGATTGTCGCCCGCGCGGGCGGTAACCCCATCCAGCAGGGACACGTCGTCGGCGAACGAGGGAGCGCACAACATCGTTGTCGCGATCACCGCCGCTGCGATTGATTGGATAATCCGTCTCACTGAGCCATCCTCCTTCTCAAGCTCCACCGACCCTGGATGTCAGGGTCGCAACTTCCCCTGCGACGTCCGGCCATGGCCGAACGCCGCATCTGCCGGAGACTCCGGCACTGCTGCAGTTCATTGCTCAACCTGCGCGCCAAGGCGGCTGGAGACATGGCTCCAGCGTTGCCGCCATGCGTCATGGCGGCCCGTCGGCGCAAAAGGTTCGGGGCATTCCTCCCAGGCTCACTTCAACCATCGATCCGAACGGCTGTCAATAATTATTCAGAGTGATGGATTATCTTTGCGGCTTGCGCTACCTTTCCGCCAAGTGGCAGGGTCGCTGAATGACGGACGACGGACTCTCGTCCGATTAACCTCTGCAAATCAGAACCTTGGCAGCATCGGAGGAGGAGCATGCGATCGGTCTTGTGCTACGGCGACTCCAACACGCATGGGCAGGTACCCGGCGGCACGCCGCTGGACCGCTATGGTCTTTCGGAACGTTGGCCCGGCGTCATGGCAAAGGAATTGGGAGCCGGCTGGCATGTCATCGAGGAAGGCCTGAGCGGCCGCACGACCGTGCGCGACGATCCGATCGAGGGTGCCCACAAGAATGGGCGCACCTACCTCAAACCCTGCCTGCAGAGCCACGCCGTTCTCGATCTGGTCATCATCATGCTGGGCACCAACGACCTCAAGGCGCGCTTCAACCAGCCGGCCTCAGAAGTCGCGATGGCCATGGGCTGCCTTGTCTACGACATCAAGGAGCTGAAGCCCGGCCCGGGCGGCAGCGTGCCGGAGATCATGATCGTCTCTCCGCCGCCGATGCTGGACGACATCAAGGAATGGCGGTCGATCTTCTCCGGCGCGCCGGAGAAGTCGCGGCAGCTGGCGCTGGAGTTCGAGATCATCGCCGATTCGCTTGAAGTGCATTTCTTCGACGCGGGTTCGGTCGTCACCTGCGACCCGCTCGACGGGTTCCACATCAACAGGCAGGCGCATGCGCTGCTGGGCAGCGCGCTGGCCCGCGAGGTCGAGGCAATCGGGTGGCCGGATGAGAAGTGACCGCGGCATAGGGGTGTCCCCCACGACCGATTGCGAGAGGACGCACCATGCCTGACATGCGCTTTGCGCCGCCCAACCCGCTTCGCATCGCGGACCGCGCCAGCGGCCTCAATGCCGTCAGCGTGCGCGGCTACAACGAGCGTCTCGTGCTGTCGCTGCTACTCCAGAGCAAAGGCATCACCCGTCTCGAGATCGGCGAGCGGACCGGCCTGTCGGCGCAGACGGTGTCCGTCATCGTCCGATCGCTCGAGCAGGAAGGGCTGATCGCCAAGGGCGAGGCCCAGCGTGGTCGTGTCGGGCCGCCGACAGTGCCGATCTCTCTCAACCCGGAAGGCGCCTACTCCGTCGGCATCAGCGTCGGCCATCGGCAGGTGGAGGTCGTGCTCGTCGACTTCGTCGGCTCGATCCGCTCGCGCACGGTGCTGCCGTTCTCGGCGACCGCGCAGGACACCAACCATCCGCAATTCATGAGCGCCATCGCCACGGCCATCGCCAATCTGCCGCAGCACCTTCACCCGCGCATCGCCGGCATCGGCCTTGCCTTGCCCGGCGATCAGGCCGAGCTCGAGCTGACGCCGAAGGCGGCCCGCGAGCGGTTCGACGCCCTGCAGGAGGAGGTCGAAAGGGAAATCGGCTACCCTGTCTATGTCCAGAACGACATCACCGCGGCGGCCGGCGGCGAAAGCATGTTCGGCGTCGCGAAACACCTTTCGGACTACCTTTTCTTCTATCTCGGCGCGCGCCTGCACAGCCGCCTGGTCCTCAATCATCAAATCTACAACACCGCCGCCGCGGTGAGCTTCGACGTCGGCATCCTGCGGCTGGAGCAGGAGATCCGGAAGACAGGCAGCTCGCCCTCCGAGCTCTGGGAACGAGGCGCCGACTGGCCGTCGTTTGGCGATGCCGAGACCGCATGGCAACGCGACCTTGTGGAGCAGATGAAGTTGTCGATAGGGGCGCTGAAGCAGTTCGTTCCCGTAACCTCGGTCGTCCTGTCCTCCTACGCGCCGCAGGCGGTCTGCAAGGCGATCTGCCGCGAGCTGGAGCAGGCCATGCCCGGCATAACCGCCATTGCCGGCAACATCGAGCGTTCGCCCAAGGCGGTAGGAGCGGCGAGCCTTCCCTTCAGCTCACGGTTCATGGTGGAATAGACGTTTACAGTGGCCGAAGGCTGGCGACCGGGCGACGCGTCCCTGTCAGGCCGCCGACGCGCACCACCGTCACCTTTCGATCGGCGACGTATAGCGAAGATAGCGCGTCCTGCGACACGCCCTCGTCGGTAATCACCTCGTCGATCTCGGAAATGTCCGAAAGCGTGCAGAAACCGGCCGCTTGAAGTCGGTCGCGGCTAGAGCAATTCCAGGAAAAGTGTGTAGCGGTTTTCGTCCGGAATTGCCTAAAACAAATAGTTGGAGCGGTTCAGCGTTTCCGTGAAACGATGAAACGCTCTAACGAGCCGGCCGGGTCAGCCTGAGATAATTTCGTAGTGAAGTATCTGGGCGTCGCCGAGAGACGATCTGCGTCCAGGCGAGATGACGCCGGAGCCGAAGAGGAGAATATCTTCGCGGCGCACGAATACTTCATGGCCGGGTCCCATCGACACAAATGTGCCCGACGAGCTTCGCTCGATAAGCCGGGCCTTGCCATTCGAAATGGTGAAGGTCGCGTGGTGCCTTGAGACCCATGGCCGCTGGACGACGATGTTGCATTCCGGAGATCGGCCGATCGTCACGAATTCGTTGTTTCGGCAGGATCCCAACTGATCTCCATAGCGGATGACCAGATTGATCTGCCGCGGCGGCGCGGAGCGCCTTTCGATAATGGTGCCCCGGCTGGCGATATGCGTGCTGAGGGCCCCATCGTCGCTCCCCAGGGTATAGACATCGAAGAGTTCCTGCTTCCCCTTGAAGGCCATTTTGTCGAGAAGCCGCAAGGCACCGCGGCTGCCCGCGGAAAGCGCTTCGAAGAAGCTCTGGCTGATCAGCACCTCCCCGGGGTTGGCGGTGGTGGACAGCCTTGCGGTGACATTGACAACATCGCCGAATACCGCGCCCCGCGCGCGAATGACCGCCCCGAAATGCAATCCGATCCGGGCGTTCAACGGCGCTCTCGTCATTTGGCTGTTGATTTGGCAGACGGCCCTCAGCGCCGCCTCCGGTCTCTCGAACAGGCTGAGCACGTCATCGCCCTTCGAGTAAATGAAGTCACCGCCGTGCTGGGCGACGATCTCGCGTATCGCGTCGAGGCAATCCGAGACCTGCCGCAGAGCGGCATCGTCGCCGATGCGCTCATAGAGCGGCGTGCTGCCCACGACATCCGCCAAGAGGACTGCGGCTAGAAGCCTTTCCTGATCCATCGCCTCGTATCCGCCCCGAGAACGCAGCGTGTATAACATACCAAGGTCAACTTTGACTTATCTACTTGCGCGCCAGGGCGCTGGCGCGACCGGCAAAGTGCTTTGGCGCGATCATGTCGGACGGACAGGCATCTGCCGTCACTCATTCCACCAAACGGTGATCGGCCTCAAAAATAGCAGCGACAAAGAGTTTCGTTTCCCTAACCCGGGCTGCCCGCCGCCGGATTGGTAATGATGGCCGCCCGGAAGCGGGCGACGAAATCGTCGAGCGCCGGGCGCTCGGCATCCGATATCGCCCAGTAGGAGAAGGCATCGTCGGTCCAGTGAACCAAGAGGAAGCCGCCGGCCGACAGGTTGTCCGCCACCGGCACGGATTTGGCTTCGTTCTGCCGCGGCGCCGCCACCAGGGTGATCAGGTGCTCGTGATGGCGGTAGACCAGAGCCGGCATCGGTCTGTCGCCGATGACCTCGACCCGTCCGCCGAGCAGCGCATAGCCGTCCTTGGCCATGTCGGGCGCCGGCGGCGACACGCCGAGGCGGCCGTCGAGCCACGGCTTCACCGTATGCCGGTCGGATGAGACGATATCGACAGGCGTCGCTGCAAGCAGGCTGCGGCGATGGCCGTTGGCGACGTCGACCGCGAAACTGTCGGTCGCATTCTCCATCATCAGCCATTGCGTCGCGCCGCTGGCGAGAAACGCCGTCAGCACGATCGAGGCCGCCATCTGGCGCCAGTCGAAGGAGTTGAACCAGCGTGACGCGCGCGGCGGCATCTCTACGACGTTGCCTTGCTGCTGTTGCCGCGCGGACGGCTGCGCTTCCTTCATCGCTGATTGAGCCTGCGCCGCCTCCGCGACCTCGGGATCCTTCACCTCGGCGATGGCCGCGATGCGCGCCAGGAAGTCGTTGCTGACCGCCGGACGCGGCATGCTGGCGACAGCGCTGCGCAGCGCCACAAGACGCGCATGTTCGGCGGCAAGCTCGGGATCGGCGGCGATACGCCGCTCGACGGCAAGTGCGGCCGCGGCGTCGAGCTCGCCATCGACAAGGGCGTGGATCATCAGCTTCATATCCTGCGGGTCTTCCGGCAATCCGTCCTCGCGCGGGCGATTTTCATGCGGGCTCATCGTGGCGCCCTCCAATATCCGTCATCAGCAGGCTGCGCGCCCGCGCCAGCCGCGACATCACCGTGCCTTGCGGCACACCGAGCATGGTCGCGATCTCGCGGTAGCTGAGGCCGTTTATGTCGCGCAGCACCAGCGTTTCGCGAAACGCATCCGGCAGCCTGGCAATCGCCGCCTCTATCGCGGCCGAGTTCGCCTTGGCGATCAGCGCCGCCTCCGGGCCGTCTGAGCTGTCCGGCGGCGACACGTCGTCGAGATCGGCGAGATCGCCGACGGCGACCACGGCGCGCGGGCGGTTGCGCGCCATCCATGTGTAGGAGGCGTTGCGCACGATGGCGAGCAGCCAGGCGCGCGGATTGCCCCCGGCGAAACCGGCAATACCGGCATGCGCCTTGAGGCAAGCCTCCTGCACCACATCCTCGGCGTCGGCGGCATTGCCGGTCAGCCAGCGAGCGAGCGACAGCGCATCGCTGAGATGCGGCAGCACCACCTCGGCAAAACGCGCGGCCAGCATTCTTTCGCTCAACACCGTCCCACCGTCAGGCGCTCCCGCCAGGGCTTTGCGACCACCCTCAACGGGAGGCGACGATCCGTCCCTGCTTGCGCGGGAGAAGATCGCGATCGCAGGCGAAGGCGCCTGCTTTGGTGGAGGTGAAGGCATTGGCGTCACCGGAGTCAAGCGTCTGGCAACGGAACGGCGCATCGCCGCGTCAGGCCCGGAGGCATGACGGCGAGGCCAAAAGCATTTCGGTCCAGCTCAGCCGCTCCAGGGGCCAGCGGCGGCTTATGCCTTCTCCCTGCCTCCCGGCGTTCGCATCGTCACGATAGGTCATCTCGGTCTCCTGCGACGCCGTGAGCGGCATCTGCCCGGAAGACCGGTGGAACCGTCGGTTTATTCCCGAACGCTCGCCAGTTTCGATCACGCTGACGTGATCGATGTCGCCTGGCCTTGCCAAGTGGACAATCCCGGACGGCCCGGCGCCGACCGTCCAACTCGGTCTGCGAGGCCGGCCGCGATCAGATGCGTTGACCGGTCTTGGCGTCGAACAGATGCGCCGAGGCGCGGTCGATTTCGATCCGCACGGCCTCGCCCTGCTTCAATGCAAGCCGCTCGCGGAAAAGGCAGGAGATCATCTCCCCGCCGCAGTCGACGGCGGCGAATATCTCCGAGCCGGTCGCCTCCAGAAGCGTGACGGTGCCGGCAAGGCCTTGGCCGGTCGCTCGGATATGTTCGGGGCGAATGCCGTAGACCAGTTCCCTCCCCGCGGCCTCGGTCGGCCGGATGCCTTCCGGCAGCGGCAGCGTCAGCCCGCCGGCACTGCGAAAGATGCCCTCCTCGATGCGGCCGTGGATGAAGTTCATGGCGGGCGAGCCGATGAAGCCGGCGACGAACAGATTGGCCGGACGGTCGTAAAGATCGAGCGGCGCGCCGATCTGCTCGACAAGGCCGTCATGCAGCACGACGATCTTGTCGGCCATGGTCATGGCCTCGATCTGGTCATGCGTGACATAGATGGTTGTGGTGCCGAGCCGCTGATGCAGCGCCTTGATCTCGCCGCGCATCTGGACGCGCAATTTCGCGTCGAGATTGGAGAGCGGCTCGTCGAACAGGAACACCTGCGGATCGCGCACGATGGCGCGGCCCATGGCGACGCGCTGGCGCTGGCCGCCCGAAAGCTGGCGCGGATAGCGGTCAAGCAGCTTCTCGAGGCCGAGAATGCTTGCTGCCCGCTTGACCCGGCTCGCGGTGTCGGTCGGGTCGGCTTTCTTGATCTTGAGCGCGAAGCCCATATTGTCGGCCACCGTCATATGCGGGTAGAGCGCATAGTTCTGGAACACCATCGCGATGTTGCGGTCTCGCGCCCTCAGATTGTTGACGACGCGCTCGCCGATCGCGATCTTGCCGGCCGAGATCGTTTCGAGCCCCGCGATCATGCGCAGCAGCGTCGACTTCCCGCAGCCCGACGGTCCGACGAGGATGACGAACTCGCCGTCGGTGATGTCGACGCTGACGTCGTGAATGATCCGGGTCGCTCCGAAGGCCTTCTGCACATTGTCGATGGTTACCGATGCCATTGCGTCTCTCCAAAAAGAATGAGGGCGGACGGGGCGCTCAGCCGCCCTTGACCGCGCCGGCGGTCAGCCCGGCGACGATCTGCCGTTGCGCGAACATGGTCAGGACCAGCACCGGCAGCGTCACCACGAGTGCCGCCGAGGCGAGCGGTCCCCAGCTCACCTGCTCGTAGGACAGCATGTTATAGACGGCGACCGGCAAGGTGCGCGTCTCGCGGCTGGCGAGCACCACGCCGAAGACGAAGTTGTTCCATGAGAAGATGACCGACAGGATGAAGGCGACGACGATGCCAGGCTTGGCGATCGGCAGCGCCACCAGCCGGAACACCTGCCAGGAGGTGGCGCCGTCGATATTGGCCGCCTCCTCCAGTTCCATCGGCGTCGTTTCGAAATAGCCGATCATGACCCAGACCACGATCGGCACCGTCACCACCAGATGGATGATGATCTGCGGCCAGAGCGTGCCGAGGATGCCCAGCCACTGGAACAGGAGGAAGAGCGGGATGAGATAGGAGAGCCCCGGCGTCATCCGGGCGATCATGATGACGACCGCCGAGCGCTCCGCCTTGAGCCTGGCGATGCCGTAGCCGGCCGGCACGCCGATCAGCAGCGCCAGCAGCGTCGCCGTGCCGGTCACCAGCACCGAGTTCCAGAGATAGAGGAGGAAATTGTTCTCCTCGAACACTTTCGCGTAGTTCGACCAGGCGAAGCGCTCGGGGATCAGGATCGGCGGGTAGGCGCCGTTGTCGATCTCGAATTTGAGCGACAGCGAGATCATCCAGAGGAAGAACAGGATCGCCGGCGAGACGAGCACCAGCGCCGCGAAGAACAGGCCCAGCTTGTTGAGCAGCCGCGAGCTCATCTATTTGCCCTCCGCGTCGATCCATTGCGAGCGCTGGCGCAGCATCAAGAGGATGAAGGACAGCGCCACGATGACGATGAAGAAGACCACGGCCATGGCCGAGCCATAGCCCATGTCGTAATAGGAGAAGGCGGTGTTATAGAGATAGATGTTGATCGTTTCCGACGCCGTGCCCGGCCCGCCCTGGGTCATCGCGTAGATGATGTCGAAGCTCTTCAGCGCATCGATCGTGCGGATGATGACCGCGATCATCAGGAACGGCGCGATCATCGGCAAGGTGAGGTAGCGGAACTGCTGCCAGGCATTGGCGCCGTCGATCTCGGCGCTCTCGAACGGCTCGCGCGGCACGGACGCCAGGCCGCCCAGCACGATCAGCATCACCAGCGGCGTCCACTGCCAGGTCTCGACCGCGACCAGCGAAGGAATGACGGTGTTGGCGTTGAATATCCACTCCTGCGCCGGAATGCCGACCAGCGACAAGAGGTAGTTGAGCACGCCGAGCTGCGGATGGAACATCATGGTCCAGACCAATGCCACGGCAACGGGCGTGGCCATCATCGGCATCACGAAGATGCCGCGCAGCAGGCCGCGCAAGGCAAACCTGGCGTCGAAGATCAGGGCAGCGACGGTGCCGAGGAACATCGGCGCGACCACCGACAGGAAGGTGTAGGTCAAGGTATGCCAGAGCGATTCCCAGAAGCGCGGATCGCTCGCCAGGCGCAGGTAGTTTTCCATCCCGGCGAAGCTTCGCGACTGGCCGAGCGTCCAGCTGTTGACGCTCATCCATAGCGTGAAGGCCCACGGAAAGACGATCACCGCGCCGACGACGACGAGCGCGGGGACGACGAAAGGCCAGTAGTTGGGAGCCAGCCGGACCGGCTGGCTCTCCTCGATGGCTTGCGTCGTCACCCCCGCGCGTTCTGGGGCGATGGCGGACATCAGCCCTGCTCGCTCCTGTCGAGAACCGGCTGGAACTGCTCGGTGGCCTTCTTCAGCTCCGCGGCGGGATCGGCGCCGGCAATCATGTTGGTCAGGGCCACGCCATAGATATCGCGGAACTCGGTGACGGGGATGATGACCGGCAGCGCCAGCCGGCTGATGTTGCCGGAGCCGATCACGGCGTCCAGCCAGCTCGACGGCATCGTGACGCCCTCACGCACCTTGGGGTCTTCGAGCACGGATTTGCGGAACGGCACGCCGGCGCCGGCCTGCAGCAGGCGCGCGCCCATGGCCGGCGACACCGCCCACTGGCAGAACAGATAAGCCGCTTCCTTCTTCGAGCTGGCGGACGTCACGCCGATGCCGTCGCCGAACGTACCCGAGGCATGCGCTTTCGGCCCCTTTGGCATGACGCCGTAGCCGACCTTGCCGACCACCCGCGATTTCTCCGGATTTTCCATGGGCGGCGCGAACCCGACGCCGTCGAACCACATACCGATCTTGCCCTGCAGGAAGGCGGATTGCGCCTCGGCCCAGTTGAAGCCGGTGACGCCGGGAGGTGCGGCCTTGGTCATCAGCCGCTGGTAGAGGCTGGCGGCTTCGACCGCTTCCGGCGATGTCGTGCGCAGCTTGCCGTCGCTGCCGAGCGGCGTCATGTCATAGCCGAGCATCAGCGACGTCCAGACCGGCGTGTTGGCGTTTTTGAGACCGCGGGCGACGAAGCCGAACGTGTTGCTCGACGGGTCCGTCAGCGCTTCGGCGGCGGCCACCAGCTGCTCGAAGCTCTCGGGATATTTCAGCCGCTTGGCGTCGAACAGCTCCTTGTTCCAGTAAAGGATCCAGTAGTCGACGGAGAACGGCAGCGAGCGCAGCGCGCCCTGGCTGTCCTTGGCGAACTGCATGCCGGCCTCGGCGAAGTCGCTTGCGACCAGCCCCGGATCGGTGAGGCCCGGATCCGCAAGATAGCCGGAAATGTCGGCCAGCCAGCCGCCCTTCTCGAACTGCCGCTTCTGCACATGGTAGCTCAGATGCACGACATCGAAGCTGGGCTTGCCGGAGCTGAGCTCGATCACCGTCTTCTGGCGCTGCTGCTGTTCGGGCGTGGCCTCGGCATTGACCTTGATGCCGGTCAGCTCCTCGAACTCGGCGAGGTTCTTCAGGATGGTGTCGCTGCGCGGGCTCTTGACCAGATTGACGTCGAGCGTCGTGCCGGCAAAGCGCTTCCAGTCGACGCCCGCGGCGAGGCCCGGACGAAGACCTGCAAGGCCGGCGGCGGCGAGTGCGGCTGTTCCCTGGAGCAGCTGTCTCCTGGTTGGGCTGAATGGATTGGACGACATTTCTTCCTCCCGGTTGTCGTTGTCGATAGCGCCGCGACGATTGCGGCGCGGGTCTTCCTCAAATTTGGAGCGCCAGCCGGCGCGCATTGTCGATGTGCTGGCTGATCGCCTCGACCGCCTTCTGCGGATCGCGTTTCTCCAGCGCGTCGATCACCGCCAGATGCTCGCGCATGACCGGCACGACGCGACCGTCGATGCGAAACCGCTCTTGGTGGATCAGCCTGATCTTCACCGAATTGACCAGATAGGCCTTGGCGATGATCTCGTTGCCCAGCGCGCTGATGAATGTGTCATGCATGGCCCAGTCGATGCTCTGCGCCCTGGCTTCCATTTCCGGCGTCGGGGTCTGCGCCAGCGCCTGCGCGAGCATGTCCTCGTGCTCGCGCCGCAGTCGGGCAATCTCGGCGTCGGAAGCGTTGACGGCAAACAGCGCGACCGCCTCGCGTTCCATGAACAGGCGGAACTGGAACGCCTCGCGGATCAGGCTGATGTCGATGTGCGCGATCTGCATGCCGCGCTGCGGGATCGTGGTCAGCAGCCCTTCCGCCTCGAGCCGCGGCACGATCTCGCGGATGGCTCCGAGCGGCAGGCCGGTGAAGGCGACCAGTTCGCGCTGCGACACGAATTGACCCGGCTTGAGGTCGCGGGCCAGCAGATGCCGCGTGAAGCTGGCATAGGCCTTTTCCCTCAGGGTTGCCGGCTCGCTCGTGTCGTCCATGCCGATCAGCGCCCTCCGCCGCTCATGCCGCTTGCGTCGAGAACAGCCGGTCGTAAGCGGCACCGAGCTGCTGCCGCTCCGGTGGCGCGACCGGCTCGAGCGGCGGCCGGACCGTCAGCCAGCGTTCGTCGCCGGTCTGGCGCGCTACCATCGCCTTCACCGCCGGGATGACCGGATGCCTGAGCAATTCGAGGACGAAGCCCTCCACGCGGGAATCGTCGCGCCCGCTGTCGATCATCGCGCGAAGCTCGCCGGCGGCGAAATTGGCCATGCCGGAAATCGCGCCCTGGCCGCCGATCCGCACCGCCGGCGCCAGATGCCGTTCGTCGCCGATCAGGATTATCAGGTCGCCATGCGCCTTGAGCAGCGCTTCGCTGTACGTCCAGTCTCCGCCGGAATCCTTGACCCCGGCGATCACGCCCGGATACGCCTTGCGCAGCCGACCGATCAGGTCGAGCGACAGCTGCACCGTAGTGACCGAGGGGATGTTGTAGAGCAGCATGCCGCGGGCGAGCGGACCGAGCGCGGCGAACACGGCCCCGAACCAGCCGAACAGCCCATCGTCGCCGACATTCTTGAAGTAGCTCGGCGGCGCGAGCAGGATGTTGCGGGCGCCGCGCTGCAAGGCCTGACGGCACTGCTCCGCGGCATCCTCCGCCGCATCGACCAGCACGCCGGCGACAAGCTGGTCGGCCGCAATACCCGCCGCAAGCATGGCATCGATGACCGCCTGCCGTTCCGCCGTGCCGACGGAAGCGCCTTCGCCGGTGGTACCGAACAGCGTCACGCTGCTGCAGCCGGCATCGAGACAAGCCCGAGCATGCGCGGTCATCAGCGGGACGGTGATCCGCCCGAATGCATCAAAGGGCGTTGTGAGCGCAACCGACAGACCAAAGCGCGAAGCCACCTGCAAAGTCTCCAATTCATCAATCTGCAGGCAGCAGTATCATGCTAACATGTTAGTTGTAAACAGAGTCCCTCGATCACGCTTGGCTGCGGCCTGAAACAGTTCACAGTGCTTGCAAGGCCAGTCCCGCCAGCGCCGATGCCGCGAGTGTCGGCAGCATGCCGACTTTCAGCTTCAGCATGGCGACCATCGCCGCCGCCGACAGCAGCGCCGCGCGCCAGTCGAGCGAGGGGAAGACCGGGACCTCCACGCCCCAGCCGATGCTCGCGACCTCGCCGAACACGACATGCAGCGCGAACCACAGCGCAAGGTTCATCACCACGCCGACGACCGCCGCCGTGATCGCGCCGAGCGCCGCCGACAGCGCCTTGTTCTGCCGCAACTGCTCGATGTAAGGCGCGCCGAGGAATATCCAGAAGAAGCAGGGCGCGAAGGTGGCCCAGAGCGTCAGCGCCGCCCCCAGCGATCCCGCAAGCAACGGGCTGAGCGTGCCGGCATGGCGATAGGCGGCGGCGAAACCGACGAACTGCAGCACCAGGATCAGTGGGCCGGGCGTCGTCTCGGCAAGCCCGAGCCCGTCGACCATTTCGCCGGGCGCCAGCCAGCCGAACGAGGTCACCGCCGCTTGCGCGACATAGGCCAGAACCGCATAGGCGCCGCCGAAGGTGACGACGGCCATCAGGCTGAAGAAGCCGCCCATCTGCGCCCACACGCTTCCCGGTCCCGCCAGCGCGGCGATCAGTGCCACCGGTCCGAGCCAGAGCGGCAGCCAGATCGCGATGGCGCGGGCCGCATGCCACCTGGTCGGCACGGTGTGGCCGAGCTCGCCGCGTTCGAACATCAGGTCGACCACGCCCCGGCTGTCGGCGGCGGTTTTGCCCTTGCCGTGCGCCGAGCCGGAAAACAGCCCTGGTGCAAAACGATTGCCGATCCAGCCGATCAGGCCTGCCGCAAGCACGATCAGCGGGAACGGCAACCTGGCGACGTAGATGGCGAGGAAGGCCGCCACCGCTATCGCCACCATGACCCGGTTCTTCAGCGCCCGCCTGCCGATGCGAATGACAGCCTCGACGACGACGGCCAGCACCGCCGCCTTGACGCCGAAGAACAGCGCCTCGATGACCGGCGCGTCGTTGTAGAGCATGTAGAAGCTGCTCAGGCCGAGCATGACCAGCGCGCCCGGCAGTACGAACAGGGTGCCGGCGACCAAGCCGCCGGCGGTCCGGTGCAGCAGCCAGCCGACATAGATGGCAAGCTGCTGCGCTTCCGGGCCTGGCAGAAGCATGCAGTAGTTCAGCGCGTGGAGAAAACGCTCCTCGCCGATCCAGCGGCGCTCCTCGACCAGTTCCTTATGCATCAGCGCGATCTGTCCGGCCGGCCCGCCGAAGGAGAGCAAGCCGATCTTTGCCCAGAGCCGCGTCGCCTCGCGAAAAGTCGGCACGGCCGGAACCTCGGCCGGCCGCGCCGCGCCGTTCTTGGCAAGCACGGTCATTGTGCCTTGCCTCCGACCGGCCAGTTATGCGTCTCGTCCGTGGCGTCGCGGCACCAGCGGAAGAACGCGTCGTAGAGGAGCATGCCGGCTTCGAGTTGCTCGAGATCGTCGCGGAACATGCGCGACAGGCCGAGCGAGGCGGCGAGGAACCCGGCCGCCTGCGGAACGAGGTCGAGCCGCGCCGTATCGGCTCCGCGCACGATCAGCGCCAAGCGGTCGAGCGCATCGACGCGCAGGCCGAACTCCTCGATCATCGTATCGAAAGTGCAGCGATCGCCGCGATGGCTCCAGAACACGCCCTCGATATCGAAGGGAATCGCCGCGAAGCGGTCCGCCACCAGCGGCACCTCGGCCGGGTCGACGAACAGGAACACCGCATCGGGATCGACGAAGCGGCGGATCAGCCAGGGGCAGGCGATGCGGTCGACCTTCGGCCGCGAACGGGTGACCCACACGGTGCGGCCCTTCTCGTCGCGGGGCGGGACCGCGCCGGCCGCGATCAACGGCGCCTTGGCGGCGGTCCAGGCCTCGAAGCCGCCTTCCAGTGACTCCGCCGGAATACCCTCATGACGCAGCCACGCGGCGACTCCTTGCGAGAGCTTCTGTCCCTTCTGGCAGATGACGACGACCTTGGATCCGGAGAACTCTGCCGCCCAGGTCGAGACGGTTCTGAAATCGCGCCGGCGGGAAGCCGGCAGCAGCCGCGGATCGGCTTCGTAATCCTCATCGACGCGCACATCGATGAGAACCGGCGCATCCGGCAAGCCGACGAGACGGGAAAGTTGCGGAATGGTGATTGCGGTCGTTGACGGCATGGCGTCCACCTCCTGAACAAAGAGAGCCTGGACGCGATCGTTGGGCTGACGCCTCACGGGGTCGTCGCGGGGAACCCCTTGCAATGATGCTGGAATGATCCCCGCCGATTGTCAAGGAAGAGCTTCTACGTTCGTCCCGTCAGAGCGATGCCGTGATGCCGCCGTCGACATAGAGGACGTGGCCGTTGACAAAGCTTGATGCATCGGAAGCCAGGAAGACCGCCGCCCCGATCAGTTCCTCGACCTCTGCCCAGCGGCCGGCAGGCGTGCGTTTCTCCAGCCAGGCGGTGAAGTTGGCGTCGGCGACCAAGGCGGCATTGAGTTCGGTGTTGAAATAGCCTGGACCGATCGCATTGACCTGCAGGCCGTATCGCGCCCAGTCGGTCGCCATGCCCTTGGTCAGCATCTTCACGGCACCCTTGGTCGCCGTGTAGGGCGCGATGCTCGTGCGTGCCAGCTCGCTCTGCACGGAGGCGATGTTGACGATTTTGCCGTGTCCGCGCGGGATCATGCGGCGTGCCACAGCCTGGCCGACATGGAACACGCTGTCGATATTGGTCGCCTTGAGCCTTTCCCAGGCATCCAGCGGAAATTCCTCGAGCGGCGCGCGAAACTGCGTGCCGGCATTGTTGAAGAGGATCTCGATCGGACCGATTTCGCTCTCGATGGCATCGACCGCTGCCGTCACGGCGACCGCGTCGGTCACGTCGAAGGCGCGAGCGTGAACCTTATGGCCTTCGGCGGCGAGCCGTGCCCGCGCCTCCTCCAGCACGCTTTCGTTGCGCGCGTTGAGCACCAGCTCCGCGCCTGCTTCGGCCAAGCCGCGGGCGATCGCGAAGCCTATCCCCTTCGAGGATCCGGTTACCAGCGCGAGCCGGCCGGAAAGGTCGAAGCGCTTGATGGCAGTTTCCCTCATCGTCACGTGCATCACCCCGGAAAGATCGTGAAGCCGCCGTCCACGCGGATCACCTGGCCGTTGATGAAGCGGGCGCGCGATCCAGCGAGAAAGGCGACAGCCTCGGCAATCTCTTCGGGCTCGGCATAGCGGTTCAGGGAACGCTTCGACGAATCCATCCTTGCCGGATCGACGACGCGTGTCGCCTGGAACCGGGCGGTTTTCGTCGCCCCGGGGCTGACTGCATTGACCCGTACGCCCTCGTCGATCAGTTCCTTGGCGAGGCAACGGGTATAGTGGACGACAGCAGCCTTGAGGGTCGAATAGACGACCTCCGGCGAGCAGCCGAGGTGAGCGGCCGCCGAGGCGATATTGATCACCGACCCTGATCCGCGCTTCACCATCGGCGGCACGAAGGCCTGGCAAACCAGCATGGTGCCGATCAGGTTGTTTTCGGTGAGCACCTTTATGTCCTCGTAGTCGATGTCGAGGGCATTGTTGGGGTTGGGCTTGGTTCCCTTGGCGCCGATGTCGCCGCCCGCGCAGTTGACGAGCACATGCACATCGCCGAGTTCCGCCTCGATCTTGCGCTTCATCTCGGCAACGGCGGCACGGTCGCCGATATTGCCGGTGACCGCGGTCACCCGGGTACCGTGTCGTCCCAGGTGCCTTGCCGATTCACCGAGGTCGGCGAACTCGCCATACTTCGCCGGTTGGGTCCAGTCCAGGTCGTGGATTGCAACGTCCGCCCCGAGTTCCGCCAGCCGGTCCGCCATGACGTGGCCGAGGCCGCGTCCGGAACCGGTGACGAAGGCGGTGACGCCGCTGAGTTCGCGAGTTGTCATGAGGGGTTCTCCAGAGTCATGAGGCCGAGCTCCTTCATGTTGGCGGCGCTACGCTGGATCATGTCGAGCTCGTAGGAAACCAGGGCGCCGTCGTCCCCGCGCTCCCAGGGGGTGCGGAAATCGGCATCGTCGGGCAGGCGATTCTTTTGCGCGGCGGCAAGGCAGGCGGCGAATTCGCGCGCGGTTTTCGGCGGATAGCCGTTCCACCAGTCGTCGAGAAGAAAGCGCACATGGCGCGCCTCAAGCGCACCCGGCTCGAGCACGGCGGTGAGTTCGTCGTGCATGTCGCCGAGCAGGGCCGCGAGGTCGCTGAAGGGCACGGCGCCGTCGCCGATGGCGCAGCGCACGAGCCGATATCCTTCGCCCGTGAACTGAACGCGGTAGTCCTTCAGGTGGACATGTCGAACATAGGGCGCGATGCGGCGGGTGAAGTCGAGCGGCGCCTCGGCGACGGGAAACGTATTGCCGGTGTCGAACGTGATGCCGACCCCTCGCCCGCCCGTCTCGCAGAACGCCACCAGCTCGGCGCTGCCGAAATCCTGATGGTTCTCGATCGCGAGCACGCGGCCTTCGGCTTCGGCCCGCGGCCCCCATTGCTGAAGCGCCGATCTGATCGAGGCGTTGAGTTCGCCCCATTTGTCTCCCCAGGCATTGCGGTCACCGCACAGAACCGGTGTCAGGCCGAGCCGAATGGTCTTCGCGCCGAGCGCGCGGGCGGAACGGAACGCGCTCTCCAGCGGCCCCATCATGTTGAGCCCGGCGCTGACGACGGGCGTCATCCCAAGCCCGTCGAGCCGCTCCTTCACGGCGGTCAGCCCGGAATCGGACATTTCCGCCAGCCATGGATCGTAGATCTCGAGCGTGCGTGCGCCGAGCTCCTCGGCCAGGGCGATGAATCCTTCGAGCCCCGCGCCCTTGGGGTTGGCGCGCGGCGTGCCGCGGCCCTGCAGCCCGAGATGATAGGTAAGCCCATACGGGTTCAAACCAACGCGGAGCATCAGGCCAGCCGATCCAACGAGGGGAGACGGAGAACCTGCATCAGCGCAGGCCCGCATCGACGGTGATGGATTGCTTGGTGATCATGCGGCTGTCGTCGGCGGCGAGAAAAAGCGCTGTGCGGGCGATCTCGTCGGCCAGCAGAACCCGTCTTATCAACTGGCGCCCGACCATCTGATCGACGGACTCCGGCGTCGTGTACCAAAGACGGCGCTGCCGCTCGGTGATCACGGCGCCCGGCTCGATGGCGTTGACGCGGATATTGTCGGGACCGAAGGCGCGGGCCAACGACCGCGTCATGCCGATGATCGCGGCCTTGGCCGTGGCATAGGCGGTCATCTGGTCGGCGCCGAAGCGCCAGGAGGTCGAGGAAAGGTTGATGATGGAGCCAAAGCCCAGCGACTTCATCTGCGGATGGACGGCCTGGGCGGCGAAGAACTGATGCTTCAGATTGACGTTTTGGGCATGATCCCAGTAGTCCGGCGTCACTTCAGCGACTGCGTGGCGGTCATCATTGGCGGCGTTGTTCACCAGGACAGCAACCGGCCCGGCCTTTTCCCGCACATTCTCGATCGCTGCGCGCAAGGCCGCGATGTCGGTCACATCGCATGGCAGGAACAGAGGCGCGTGGCGCGCGGCGCCTGCAAGCTCCGCCTTCAGTTCCCGGCCGGCCGCTTCCTGAATGTCGAGAAAGGCCACTCGCGCCGCGTTGGCCGCGAAGGCGCGAACCATTTCGGCGCCGATCCCAGAGGCTCCTCCGGTGATCAGCACGACACGGTCTGCGAGGCTTGGATAGGTGGCGAATGTCAAAGGCTGAGCTTTCAAAGAAGGGATTGGGTCGTCGGATCGAAGAGGCAGGCCCGCGCCATGTCGATGCCGAGCGTCATTGTCTCGCCCATCCGGGGGGCGCCGTCCGGGTCGAAACGGCCGGTGACTTCGAGATCGCCGAAGCGAAGTACCGCCAGGGTCTCGGCACCCGTGGGCTCGACAAGCTCGACCGGGGCCTTCACCGCCGCGATGGCGCGCTTGCGGTGCTTCAAGTCGTCCGAAAAGCGGTAAATATGTTCCGGCCGCACGCCAAGCACGACGTTCCTCGGCGCGCCGGCCGGCACCGGCTGGGCAAGTTCCAACGCTGCGGTGCCGCCATCCGCGGTCCGAACCGTGACGCAGGGCCGACCCGCCCCGTCGCCGAGCTCGGCGGGAATGAAATTCATCGCCGGCGAGCCCATGAAGCCCGCGACGAACATGTTGGCGGGGCGGCTGTAGATCATCTGAGCGGCATCGAACTGCTGCACCGACCCCTGATGCATGACGGCAATGCGCGAAGCGAGCGTCATCGCCTCCACCTGGTCGTGGGTGACATAGACCGTGGTCTTGCCGACACGGTTGTGCAGCTTCTTGATCTCGGTGCGCATGTCGACGCGCAGCTTGGCATCGAGGTTGGAAAGCGGCTCGTCGAACAGGAAAAGCTTCGGGTCCCGCACCAGCGCCCGGCCCATGGCGACCCGCTGGCGTTGACCGCCGGAGAGTTGCCCGGGCTTGCGGCCAAGCAGCGCCTCGATCTGCAGCAGCGCCGCGACGTGCTTGACGGCTTCGGCCTGATCGGCCTTCGGCACGCCGCGGCTCTCCATGCCGAAGGTGATGTTCTGGCGCACGGTCATGGTCGGGTAGAGCGCATAGGACTGGAACACCATGGCGATGTCGCGATCCTTTGGCGGCACGGAATTGACGAGCCGGTTGCCGATGCGGATTTCACCCGACGTCACGCTTTCAAGTCCGGCGATCATGGCAAGCAGGGTGGACTTGCCGCAACCGGAAGGCCCGACGAGAGCGATGAACTCTCCCGGCTGCGCTTCGAGGTTGATGCCCTTCAAGACGTCCACGGCGCCGTAGCTCTTGTAGAGATTGCGAATGGTCAGGGCGGATAGGGATTGGCTCGTCATTTGATGGCGCCCTGTGTCAGACCGCGAACGAAGTACTTGCCGCCAAAGAGATAGATCAGGAGCGGCGGCAGCGCGCCGATCAGCACGGCGGCGCTCATCACGTCGTAGCTGCGGGCGGTCGTGCCGCTCGCCGTCAGCGCGACGAGCGCGGCTGTGATCGGCTGCGCCTGGCCGGACGTGAAGACCACGCCGAACAGATATTCGTTCCAGATGCCGGTGAACTGCCAGATGACGGTCACGATCAGAATGGGCGGCGACAGCGGTATTATGATCTTCCAGAAAATCCGCCAGAAGCCGGCGCCGTCGATGCGCGCCGCTTTGATCAGGTCGTCGGGGATGCCGACATAGTAGTTGCGGCAGAACAGGGTGGTGAAGGAAATTCCCTGGACGACATGCACCAGGATCAGGCCGTAGGTCGAGTTGGTCAGACCGAGCTTTCCAAGAACGAATGCCCAGGGCATCAGCGCGATCTGCCCCGGCATGAAGACACCGAGCAGCATCAGGGTGAACAGGACCTCCGAGCCCTTGAAGCGCCATTTGGACAGCACGTAGCCGTTCACGGCGCCGAGCAGCGTGGAAATGATCGTCGCCGGAATGGTCATCCACAGCGAGTTCAGGAAATTACGTTGCATCCCCTGGCAGGTGCCGGCGATGCAATAAGTGCTCCAGGCCTGCGCCCATGCCTCCAGCCGGAAGGTCTTTGGCAGCGAGATGAGCCCGTCGCGCGCGATCTCCGCCTGCTCGCGGAAGGAATTGAAGACGACCACGAGCAGCGGGATCAGATAGATTGCGGCGAAGACCGTGAGCAGGCCATAGATCGCGAACCGGCTCCAGAAGTGCCTGCGGCTCGCTGCAGCCGCTTCCAGGTCGATGGCGGCGGCCAGTTCAGCCATTTCCTGCCTCCGCCCTGCGGCGCCACGCCACCCACAGCGAATAGGGCACCAGCACCACGGCAAGCGCTGCCAGCATCATGACCGCGGCGGCCGCGCCCTCGCCGATCTCGCCACGCTGGAACATCAGATCGTAGACGTAGATGGCGGGGAACGTGGTCGAGATGCCCGGCCCGCCGCGGGTCAGGGCGGCGACGAGGTCGAACGTCTTGATGGCGAACTGGATCTGGATGACGGCGACCGCAAGGAAGATCGGCGCGATGGTTGGCAGAATGACCTTCCTGTAGGTGCGCACGACCGATGCGCCGTCGATCTGCGCCGCCTTCACCAGATCCGGATCGACCGAGCGTAGGCCGGCCAGAAAGAGCGCCATGGCGAAACCGGAAGACTGCCAGACGCCGGTGATGATCACCGCATAGATCGCGTGGTTGCGATCGCTGGTGAGCGCGAAGCTGAAGTCGCTCCAGCCCAGCCCGCGCACCAGCGCCTGGATGCCGTCGACCGGATTGTAGAGCCAGCTCCAGACGGTGCCGGTGACGATGAAGGAAACCGCCAGCGGGTAGAGGAAGATCGTCCGCCACACCGCCTCGCCCCGCACGCGCTGGTCGATCAGGATGGCCAGCAGCAGCCCGACCGCCATGGAGCCCACGATATAGAAGCCGCTGAAGAGGAAAAGGTTGGTGTAGGCGATGTTCCAGCGCCGGTTGGACCAGAGCGATGCGTAGTTGTCGAGGCCCGTAAGGCCGTAGCTCGGCAAAAGTGTCGAGTCGGACAGCGACAGATAGAGCGTCCAGCCCGTGAACACGAAGACATAGACGAAGCTCGCCGCGAGCGAAGGGGCGAGCACGAGGATCGGCACGATCGATCCCAGACGATCCCGCCACGAGCGGGCGGGCACGGCTATCGGAACGGAAAGGTCGTGGATGGACATTGGGCTTTCCTGCCGGCCGGGCGCCGGCGCGATGTCGCGCCGGCGCCCTCCGCACCTCATTCCTGCGCTTCGGCGGCGTCGGCCATGGCGTTGGCCGCATCCTTGGCGGACATGTCCGGCGTCGCGACGAATTCGGTGATCGTGTCCATGATGGCGCCGCGGACCTTTTGCGGGATGGTCATGTTGTGGGCCATCGAGCGGACCAGCGTGCCCGCCTCGATCGAGGCCTGCAGGTCCTTCTGGGACTTCTGCTGGCAGGGATTGAAGCCCTTCGACAGATCGACGTCGAGGCGCGCCGGGATCGAGCCCTTGGCCTGGTTGAAGACGGTCTGGAACTCCGGTGACAGGATGGTGCTGGCGAGCAGCTTCTGGCCCTCCACATAGTCGGGATCCTTCTGCTGGAAGAACACGACGGAATCGGAGTTCAGGATGAAGCCGGGCTTGCCCCAGTCGGTCGGCGCCTGGGCGCAGACATAATCCGCGCCCTCCTTGAAGCCGGCGGCGGTGAGCAAGCCGATCGTCCAGTCGCCCATGATGTGGAACGCCGCCTCGCCGCGCCCGACGAGAGCCGACATCGAATCCCAGTCGCGGCCGTTCATGCCGGAGTCCATGTACTTGGACGTCATGATGCGGAATTGCTCGAAGGCCTTGACCATGCCGTCGCTGCGCATGGCGTCGACGCTGCCTTCGACGAAGGCCTTGCGATAGAGGTCGAGGTCCTGGCCGTAGACGACGACTTCGAAGACGGTGGAATCGGTCCAGTCGGCGGTCGAGTGCGAGATGCAGATCTTGCCGGTGGCCACGATCTTGTCGCAGGCTGCGTTGAATTCCGCCCAGGTCTTCGGAACTTCCGTCACGCCGGCGGCCTGCATGACTTTTGGCGATGCCCATATCCAGTTGATGCGGTGGATGTTCATGGGTGCCGCCACCCACTTGCCGCTCGGCTTCATCACCGGCAGCAATTCCGGCGCCACCACCTTCTCCCAATTCTCAGCCTTCGCGAGATCATCCAGATCGGCGGTCATGCCGGTCTTGTTCCATTCAGCGATCTCGGGACCCTTGAGCTGAACCGCCGGCGGAGCATTGCCTGCGATCACGTCGGCGCGCAGCTTGGCAAGCGTGTTGGCGGTATGGCCGGCGATCGAGGTCTGCTGCCACTTTCCACCCTTCGCCTCGAACATCTCGCCAAGCTTGGCGATGGCCTGCGCGTCCGATCCGGTCGCCCATTGGTGGAGCAGATTGGTCTTCGGCTCGGCGAGTGCTGTGTTTGCAAGAAAGGCAAATGCCGCCGTAGCGACAAGGGTCGCCCTCAGATATCTCATCGTCTCACTCCCATTTGATTTCAGCACGGTTCATCACGACCGTTTCGTCGAGACCACCCACGGATCGCAGAAGGTCTCTAGTTTTTTCTAGAATGATCAAATACGATCGGCAGTCAAGGAGTTTTAAGACAAAAATGACAAAAAGCCTGCTCAGATCGCTGCTGGACGGTCAACCTCCGGGCACGCCTGAAAGTCTGATTGTCCGCTGTCTCAGCCAGCGCGGCGCCATTTCCGCCGCGCAGATCGCCCGGCTCACCGGCTTGGCCCGCTCGACCGTCTCGACGGCTTTGACTGGTCTGAGGAAGTCAGGGATCGTGGTGGAACTGGCGGCGGCTGACGAAACGGCCAAAGGCGTCGGCCGGCCGCCGGCGACGCTGACGCTCAATCCTGAAGCCGGCACCTGCGTCGGCGTTCATCTTAGTCTCGACGAGATTCGGGTCGCTGTGGCCGACGTCTCACATTCATTCATTTCTGAAAAAATTATCCCCCTCGGCCTGGATTATCCTCCGGACCGGGCGGCAAAGCTCACCAAGGCGGCGATCGCGCAATGCTACGAGGAGAACAGCCTGTCTGCGTCCGGCCTCCTGGGTGTCGGGGTTTCTGTGTCGGGACCGGTCAGCCCCGAAGGCTTCGTCCAGCGGGCCAGCATCGTTCCCACTTGGGCTGGCGTCAACATCCGACATGTCTTTGGGCCGGTGCTGGAGCAGCCGATCTTCGCCGCCAATGAAAGCAACTGCGCCGCCATTGCCGAGATGATGTGGGGCGCCGCCGTCGGTTACGAGGACTTTGTCCTGTTCAAGATCGACCTCGGGGTGGGCGGCGCGATCGTCCAGCACGGACGCGTCGTGACCGGAATTGCCGGCGGCGCGGGCGAGTTCGGTCACATGAGCATCGATCCATCGGGCGATCTTTGCCGCTGCGGCAATCGAGGCTGCCTGGAACTCTACGCCAGCTTCAACCGGCCATTGGAGCAGATCGCGCGCGTGACGGGCCGGCGCGTCACGATGGACGACGTGATCCGCATGGCCGAGCAGGGCGATGTCGGAGCATTGCGCATGATCGAGGATACGGCCGAAATGGCGGGCCGGGGCCTGGGCATGATTGGATCCGTTCTGAACCCGCCCCTCATCATCATCGGAGGACGCATGGCGCTCGCCGGCGACATCCTGCTTACGCCGCTCATTGCAGCCTATGAACGGCACACCCTAATCAAGGCGCGGGACGTCGCCCCCGACAGGCGCACGCGAATAATCATCGGCAAGCACACCGAAAACGATGTGCTGCTTGGAGCCGTCGGCCTCGTCCTGAGCCATTACGGGCGACTTCAATAGCCATGGGGACCGGCAATGACTGCGCCAGGGAAGGATAGCACGAAGCAGCGCGAGTTAAGCCTTACGCAGCGACAGCGCCCCGTTTTGGGCCCCTTTAGGGAAGCGCGCTTACTGCGCCGTCCAGCCGCCATCCATCGGCAGGGTCGTGCCGGTCATCTGCTTGGCGGCGTCCGAGCACAGGAAGAGCGTCAGCGCCGCGAGTTCCTCGACGGTGACGAATTCCTTGGTCGGCTGCGCGGCTAAAAGCACATCGTGCTTGACCTGCTCCTCGGTCATGCCGCGCGCCTTCATCGTATCGGGGATCTGCTTCTCGACCAGCGGCGTCCAGACATAGCCGGGGGCGATCGCATTGACGGTGATGCCGTCCTGCGCCACTTCCAGCGCCACCGTCTTGGTCAGGCCGGCAATGCCGTGCTTGGCCGAGACATAGGCCGATTTGAACGGCGAGGCGACCAGCGCGTGTGCCGAGGCCGTGTTGATGATGCGGCCCCATTTGCGGCGCTTCATGCCGGGCAGCACCGCCTTGATGGCGTAGAAGGCGGCGAGCAGGTTGATGCGGATGATCGCTTCCCACTTGTCGTCGGGAAACTCGTCGATCGGCGCGACATGCTGGATGCCGGCATTGTTGACCAGGATGTCGAGGCTGCCGAATGCCTCCTCGGCCTCGTGCACCATGGCGGTGACCGCGGCGCCGTCCATCATATTGGCGCTCGAATAGCGGCATTTCACACCGAAATCCTTCTCGATGCCGGCGCGCTCCTGCTCGATCGCCGCGGCGTCGCCCAGGCCGTTGATGGTGACGTTGGCGCCCTCGGCGGCAAAGGCGCGGGCGATTGCCAGGCCGATACCGCTGGTCGAGCCGGTGACGAGCGCATTCTTCGAAGACAGGGAACCCATGGGAGATCTCGCAAGAGGTGGAGGGGACTAAGGCACATAGTTTGTGCGCCGCAGCATGACAATGCCATGGCCATATGTCGTTGCGATTACAATGTTGTGATGCCGTGCGAGCGCCATGAAGCTGGCGCTCGGGGACGATGACATGGCACTGTCATGGTGCCGTGCAACATACTCACCTGCGCATCTCGCGCATGTCATTCCTGAACCGATAGGTGAACAGCTTGGAAATCGACGATGTCGTGAAGCGCGCCTATGCGATGCCGCTCACCAACCCTTCCTTCCCGCCCGGCCCCTATCGTTTCTTCGACCGCGAATACATCATCATCACCTACCGCACGACGCGCGAGGCGTTGGAAGCCGTGGTGCCGAAGCCGCTCGAGATCGACGAACCGCTGGTGAAATACGAGTTCATCCGCATGCCGGATTCGACCGGCTTCGGCGACTATACCGAGACCGGCCAGGTCATCCCCGTGCGCTTCGGCGGTCAGCATGGCGGCTATGTCCATTCCATGTATCTCGACGACGACGCGCCGATCGCCGGCGGCCGCGAGCTCTGGGGTTTTCCGAAGAAGCTCGCCAGCCCCAAGATCGTGCATGAGGGCGAAGTGGTGGTAGGCACGCTTCACTACGGCAGCGTGCTGTGCGCCACCGGCACCATGGGCTACAAGCATCGCGAGGCCGACCACGATTCCGTGCTCGCCTCGCTCGCCGCGCCCAACTTCCTGATCAAGATCATCCCGCATGTCGATGGCAGCCCGCGCATTTGCGAGCTGGTGCGCTACTACCTGACCGACGTGACGCTGAAGGAAGCCTGGACGGCGCCGGCCGCGCTCGACCTTCGGCCCCATGTCATGGCCGACGTGGCCAAGCTGCCGGTGCTCAAGGTCGTCTCGGCCGTCCACTTCACCGCCGACCTGACGCTCGGGTTGGGCGAGGTCGTCCACGACTATCTCGCCGATCGCAACTCGACCGCGACCAGCGCAATCCAGCCGGAGAAGGCTCGTGCTTGAACGCACCCGAAACAAGGCTACCGCCGCCACCATCCAGGAAATCTCGCAGCAATATGATCGCGTCGCCCTGGTCTTCCAGGGTGGCGGCGCGCTGGGCGCCTATCAGGCCGGCGTCTATCAGGCGCTTTCCGATGCCGGCTGCGAGCCGACCTGGCTCTCCGGCGTTTCGATCGGCGCCATCAACGCCTCGATCATCGCCGGCAACGAGCCGAGCCGGCGCCTGCAGCGGCTTGAGCAGTTCTGGCAGACGGTTTCAGGCCGCAAGATCTGGGCCTATACGCCGGAAGGCGACGTCTATCGCGACATCCGCAACCGCACCTCGTCGTGGATGACGATGATGATGGGCCAGCCCGGCTTCTTCAAGCCGCGCAATCCCAATCCATGGTTCGAGCCGCCAGGCGCCGAGGGCGCCACCAGCTTCTACGACACGGCCGAGCTGAAGGAGACGTTGGAAAGCCTGATCGACTTCGACGTGCTCAACGACGGCAAGAAGCGCTTGAGCGTCGGCGCGGTCAATGTCAGGACCGGCAACTTCGTCTATTTCGACACCGACAAGGTGCGCATCGGGCCGGAGCACATCATGGCGAGCGGCGCGCTGCCGCCGGCCTTCCCGTCGATCCGCATCGAGGGCGAGTATTATTGGGACGGCGGCATCGTCTCCAACACGCCGCTGCAATACCTGCTCGACCAGGAGGAGGACCGCTCCTCGCTGGTCTTCCAGGTCGACCTGTTCAGCGCCCGCGGCGCGCTGCCGCGCGGCATGGCCGACGTGCTGTCGCGCCACAAGGACATCATGTATTCGAGCCGCACGCGCCAGAACACCGACAATTTCCAGCGCATCCATGCGCTCAAGATGAAGCTGCTCGATGCGCTCAAGCGCGTGCCGCCGGAGCAGCTGAAGGACGGCGAGAAGGAACTGATAGCCGACTATTCCGATGCCGGCGTCGTCAACATCGTCCACTTGATCTACCAGCACAAAGGCTATGAAGGCCACGCCAAGGACTATGAGTTCTCGGGCACCTCGATGCGGGAGCACTGGGAGATGGGCCTCGAGGACACCGAGCGCACGCTGCGCCACAAGCAGTGGCTGATGCTGCCGACCAATGTCGAGGGCGTCGCCATCCACGACCTGCACCGCGAAGACCCGACTTAGCCAGCCCTCCGAGGCGGCTTTTCAGCGGTATCATAGGTGTTGGCAGCGAGAATCCAGTCGTTCGACCGAGCGGACCGACGTCCGAGATTGTCGAAACCCTTCCTCACGTCGTCATCCACGGGCGGAGCAGCCGCGAAGCGGCGTCGCGGAGACCCGAGAATCCATTCCGTGACCTGTCGCGAAGGGTAAAGGCGGCGCAGAACGGAGGTCGTTCTGCACCGCCGTGACGCTTACAGGTAACGGAATGGATTCCATGGTCTGCGCCGCGTCGCTTCGCTCCTTGCTCCGCCATGGAATGACGACGTGAGGGTCGCCTCGGCTAATCCGATGCGCCTCCTCGACACTACAAATACATCCCTCGCTACTCGTGTCCCAAACAATGGTTTGCCCAAAGAAAAAAGGCAGCGCCGGTCGCCGGCGCTGCCTTTCGTTTAAGTGTTCTTGCGTTCCGCTCAGAACACCTGGCGGAACAGCACGAAGAGCACGAAAGACAGCGCGATCGAGCAGGGCAGCGTCAGTACCCAGGCGAGCAAAAGGTTGCGCACGGTCGCCCACTGCAGGCCGGAGCCGTTCGCCGCCATCGTGCCGGCAACGCCGGACGACAGGACGTGGGTGGTCGACACCGGCAGGCCGAGACGGTCGGCCGCGCCGATCGTGATCATCGCGACCAGTTCGGCGGCGGCGCCCTGGCCGTAGGTCAGGTGGCTCTTGCCGATCTTCTCGCCGACGGTGACGACGATGCGCTTCCAGCCGACCATGGTGCCGAGGCCGAGCGCCAGGGCCACGGCGATCTTGACCCAGAGAGGGATGAACTTCGTCGCGTTGTCGACCGCCTTGTGATAGTCCGTCACCGCCTTCAGGTCGGCATCCTGCATCGGCAGCAGCTTCTTCTTGTCGATCAGCTTCAGCGCTTCGCCGATCAGATAGATGTCGTTGCGGGCGTTGCTGACCAGGTCCGTCGGCACCTTGTCGACGGTGGCGTAAGGCTGCAGCCCGGCCGTCGTGTTGTGGATGTAGCTCTGCAGCGCGACAGTCGTCTGGTCGTTCCAGGTCTTCGAGCGCACGGCCTCCTGAACCGCGGCCTTGGCATCGGCGACGGTGACGCCCGGCTTGACATATTTGCCCAGCGCCTGCTCGACGGAGACCGAAGCCGACTTGTAGGCCTCGAGATAGTTGATGTCCGGCGTGCGGTTGAGCGCATAGGCGGTCGGCACCACGCCGATCAGGATCAGCATGATCAGACCCATGCCTTTCTGGCCGTCATTCGAGCCATGCGCGAAGCTGACGCCGGTGCAAGTGAAGATCAGCAGCGCGCGGATCCACCACGGCGGCGGCGTCTTGCCTTTCGGCGCCTCATAGAGCGCCGGATTGCGCACGAGAAACTTCATCACATAAAGCAGGGCCGCGGCAGCGAAGAAGCCGACGAGCGGCGAAACCAGCAGCGACATGCCGACATTGGTCGCCTGCCCCCACTCGACGCCGCTGGTGGCGCTTCCGGCCGGCGCCATGAACTGGTTGGCGAGGCCGACGCCGATGATCGAGCCGACCATGGTGTGCGAGCTGGACGCCGGCAGACCGAGGAACCAGGTGCCCAGATTCCACAGGATGGCCGCGACCAGCAACGCGAACACCATGGCGAAGCCGGAAGACGACCCGACTTGCAGGATCAACTCGACCGGCAACAGCGACAGGATGCCGAAGGCCACGGCGCCGCTCGAGGTCAAGACGCCCAGGAAGTTGAACACGCCCGACCACATGACGGCGAATTCCGCCGGCAGCGAGCGCGTGTAGATAACGGTCGCCACGGCATTGGCGGTGTCGTGGAAGCCGTTGACGAACTCGAAGCCTAGCGCAATCAGGAGCGCGATGCCGAGCAGGATCCACGGCACCGTCTTGGCGATCGCCAGATCCTGGCTCAGCGCATAGCCGACATAGATCAGCCCGACCAGGACCAGCACGCCGAATGCCGGCAGGAACCACTTCGCGCTGCTCGATTGCTCCAGCGGATGATCCGGTCTCGGAATCCCCGCCTCACTGGAAACCATGTCCACCATTGTCCCACTCCATTTGCATTGCAGCAAAGAACCGGGAAGAACGCTATGTCCCCAGGATGAAGCTGGTGTGACGCTCTTAACCGTCTGGTGACTATCCGGCTATGTTCAGGAGCGCCGCCACCAGAAGCTTGTGCTCATCCTCGGTAAGCACATCGGAATCGAAGAGATTCATGCTGCGCAGTCCTTCGATGGCGAGGAAACAGACCAGCAGCGAGCCGAGGTCGTCCGTTTCGCCTTTCAGCCTTTCGAAGAGCTGCCGCTTGAACGCCTTTATCGGCGTCAGGAAATCCGGATCCTCCGCGATCGCGGAAAACATCCAGGAAGCCGAAGGCTTTGGCTTCTCGCAATCATCGGCCGAGAGCCGTATGTAGGCCGCGAGCACGCTCTCGTCGCTGGCCTCGGCCACGCGTTCTTCGAGCGCTTGTTCGAAAGCATTGAGGTAGTTCTCGACCAGCCCCTGCATCAGCTTGGCCTTGGTCGGGAAATTGTAGAGCAGGCCGCCCTTGGAGACACCGGCGCGGCTGGCAACGGCGTCGAGCGACAGGCTTCCGGGACCCGCCTCGCGCGCCACGTCGGCGGCGGCGGCCAATATTCTGTCGCGCGAGTTTGCCCTGCGAGCCTTCATCACGCCTTCCCTTACATTAGCTTATGCAGAATTGACAAGACCGTCCAGACGGTACAGTAAGGCGCCGCCATTTGAAATCGGGATGCGTCATCGATATGTGTCCCGGCATCGATTGTTTTGCCGGTTGCCGGCTTGAGGGGACTGTCCGTGAAGCGCTTCTTCATCATCACCGGAATCCTGCTGCTGCTTGTCGTGGCGTGCGCGGGAATCGTCGGTTTCAACCTGTTTCGCGACAATGCGATCAAGCAGTTTTTCGCCACCATGAAGCCGCCTGCCGCGACCGTCTCGACCGTCGTGGTGAAGCCGTCGGACTGGACGCCCGGCGTCGAGGCGATCGGCACCGTCAACGCCGTGCGCGGCGTCGACCTGACCGTCGAGACGGCAGGCATCGTCAAGGACATCCTCTTCCACGCCAACCAGAAGGTCGCGGCCGACGCCGTGCTGCTGCAGCTCGACGACGCCGTCGAGAAGGCCGATCTGGTGGCGCAGAAGGCGCAGGCCGCCTCCGACCAGGCGGCGTTGACCCGCGCGCTCGAATTGCAGCGGCGCGGCGTCGGCACCGACGCGACGCTCGATGCCGCGCGCGCGGCGGCGGACGCTTCGGCCGCGCAGGTGAACAAGCTGCAGGCCGTGCTCGACCAGAAGCAATTGGCCGCCCCCTTCAACGGAACGGTCGGCATTCCGAGGATCGACATCGGCCAATATCTGGCCCCAGGCAACTCGGTGGTGACCCTCCAGGATCTGGACACGATGCGGGTCGACTTCACCGTGCCCGAGCAGCAGCTCTCATTGCTGAAGATCGGCCAGACGGTGCGGATCGGCGGCAGCGTGGCCGACATGCCCTTTGCCGGCTCCATTCGCGGCATCGATCCCAAGATCGACCCGGCGAGCCGGCTGGTGTCGATCCGCGGCGAGGTTGCCAATCCGGAGGGCAAGCTGACGCCTGGCCAGTTCGTGCAGATCCGCGTCGAGCTGCCGGAGGAAAGCAACGTCATCTCGGTGCCGCAGACGGCGGTGACGTCAAGCCTGTACGGCGACTTTGTTTTCGTCGTCGTGCCGGCGAAGCCTGCTGACGGCGGCGCTGGCGCGCCGGCGAAACCGGAACAGCAGAAAGCCGGCGCGCAGAAGCCTGCCGGCGATGCCGCCAAGCCGCAAGCCGATGCCTCCAAGCCGGCCTCCGATGCGGCAAAGCCCGCCGACAACGCCGCAAAACCGGCTGACAACGCCCAGAAGCCCGCCGAAGCCGGGCAGCAGCCGGCGCTCGTTCTGTCGCAGGTGTTCGTCAAGCTCGGCCGCCGCAACAACGGCATGGTCGAGATCGTCGAGGGCCTGAAGGCCGGCGACCAGGTCGTCACCGCCGGCCAGAACCGGCTCTTCAACGGCATGCCCGTTGCCGTCGACAACACGATCGATCCCAGCAAATCGGCGAACAAAGAGGTTCAGCAATGAGCTTCTCCGATATCTTCATTCGCCGCCCCGTCCTCTCGACGGTGCTGGCCTGCATGATCCTGCTCCTGGGTTTCCAGGCCATCTTCAACCTGTCGATCCGCCAATATCCGAAGGTGGACGAGACGGCGATCACCATCACCACGGCCTACCCGGGGGCGAGCGCCGACCTGATCCAGGGCTTCATCTCCGCGCCGATCGCGCGTGCCGTCGCCTCGACCGAGAACATCGACTACGTGACCTCGTCGAGCCGGCCGTCTTCCAGCACCGTGACCGTGCAGATGAAGCTCGGCTCCAATCCCGACGTCGCGCTGACCGAGGTGCTTTCCAAGGTTCAGGGCGTGCGCGGCACGCTGCCGGATGCCGCCAAGGACCCCGTGATCGTCAAGGGCACCGGCCAGCAGTTCGCGATGATGTATATCTCGATGCAGAATCCGAACATGACCAAGGAGCAGCTCACCGAGTATATCGAGCGCGTCATTCGGCCTCGCATTTCGACGGTGGAAGGCGTCGCCGACGTGCAGATCTTCGGCGCCGAGGAATATTCCATGCGCGTCTGGATCGATCCGATCAGGCTTGCCGCCCGCAGCGCCACCGCCGCCGACGTGCTGACCGCGATCAACAACTCCAACTTCCTGTCCGCGCCCGGCAACACCCAGAACGAGTATGTGGTCTCCTCGATCACCGTGCATTCGACCTTGCAGACGCCGGAGGCGTTCTCGCAGCTCCCGATCCGCTCGACCGACGGTCAGGTCGTGCGCCTGCGCGACGTGGCGCGCGTCGAACTCGGCGCCGCAAGCACCGACACCAGGGTGAGCTTCAACGGTAAGCCCGGCACCTTCCTGGCCATCTTCCCGACGCCGGCGGCCAACCCGTTGACGACCGCGGCGGCGGTCACCAAGCTCGTGCCGCAGATCCAGGAGACGCTGCCGAAAGGCATGACGATCGAGGTCGTCTACGACGCCACCGAGCAGATCAGCGCCTCGATCGAAGAGGTGTTCAAGACCATCGGCGAGGCGGTCGCCATCGTCATCGTGGTCATCCTCCTGTTCCTTGGCTCGTTCCGCTCGGTGATGATGCCGATCGTCACCATCCCGCTGTCGCTGATCGGCGTTTGCTTCATCCTTTTTTCGGTCGGCTACTCGATCAACCTCTTGTCGCTGCTCGCCATGGTGCTGGCGATCGGCCTCGTCGTCGACGACGCCATCGTGGTGGTGGAAAACATCCATCGCCACATGGAAGAGGAACACATGTCGCCCATGCAGGCGGCCTTCAACGGCATGCGCGAAATCTTCTCGGCAATCATCGCCATGACCATCACGCTGGCCGCCGTGTTCGCGCCGCTTGCCTTCACCGGCGGCCTGACCGGCGCACTGTTTCGCGAATTCGCGGTCACGCTTGCCGGCTCGGTGGTGCTGTCCGGCCTGATCGCCGTCACCATCACGCCGATGATGTCGGCGCGGCTCCTGAAGGCCGGCGCGCACGGGCGCTTCCAGCGTATCGTCGACGGCACGTTCAGCCGGGTCGAGCGCGTCTATGAGCGCGCGGTCACCGCTTCGCTCAGAAACCGGCCGGTGACGCTGATCATCGTCGTGGCGCTGGTCGCGCTCACCGGCTTCATGTTCACCAAGACCTCCACCGAGTTGGCGCCGGAAGAAGACCAAGGCTTCCTGCTCTCGTTGGTGACGGGGCCGCGCTATGCGACCTCGGACTACACCGAGACCTACGTCAACCAGATCCTCGGCCTCGTGAAGGACATCCCGGAGACCAGGGCGCAGTTCTCGGCCGTCGCCTTCGGCGGCCAGACCAACAGCGCCTTCGTCGGCTTCGCCTTCAAGGATTGGGCCGACCGCAAGCGCGGTTCGAAAGAGCTGCAGGCCGACATTACCGGCCGGCTCGCCAAGGTGGCAGGCGTCCAGGCCTTCGTCTTCGCGCCGCCGACGCTGCCGGGCTCCGGCGGCGGCTTGCCCATCTCCATGGTGGTGCGCTCGACCGGCGATCCCTCCGAGGTCTTCGACGAGGCCGAGAAGATCAAGAACAAGGCGCAGGCTTCCGGTCGCTTCATCGTCGTGCAGAACTCGATGGCCTATGACGCGCCGCAGGTGACCGTGACCATCGACCGTGAGCGCGCGGCGGCGTTGAACCTGCCGATCGCCGACATCGGCAGCACGCTGACCCTTTTGGTCGGCGGCGCCGAGGTGGCGCAGTTCGACCGCGACTCCAACAGCTACGACATCATCCCGCAGGTGCCGCAGGAGTTCCGCGACAATCCGGACAAGCTAGGCGAATATTTCGTGCGCAGTGTCGATGGCAAGATGGTGCCGCTGTCTGCGGTGGTGAGGATCTCGACCAACGCCTCGCCGGCGGCGATCGAGCAATTCAACCAGTTGAATTCAGCGACGATCACGGCCCTGCCGCTGCCTGGTGTGACCACCGGCGACGGGCTGAAGGTGCTGGAGGACCTTGCCAGGGAAACGCTGCCCGACACCTTCTTCATCGACTATTCCGGGCAGTCGCGGCAGGAAAAGGAACAGGGCAACACCATCCTGATCGCCTTCGCGGCCGCCGTGATCGTCATCTATCTGGTGCTGGCCGCGCAGTTCGAGAGCTTCCGCGATCCACTGATCATCATGATGGCTGTGCCGCTCTCGATCTTCGGCGCGATCGTGCCGCTCAACATCGGGCTGGGTACACTCAACATATACACGCAGGTCGGGCTGATCACGCTGATCGGCCTCATCACCAAGCACGGCATCCTTCTTGTGGAATTCGCCAACCAGCAGCGCGAGATCCACGGCATGCGGCGGCGCGATGCCATCATCGCCTCGGCCAAGGTGCGCCTGCGGCCGATCCTGATGACGACGGCGGCGATGGCGCTCGGTGTCGTGCCACTGATCATCTCCAGCGGCGCCGGCGCCGCGGCCCGCTACTCGATGGGTCTCGTCATCTTCACCGGCATCCTGGTCGGTACCATGTTCACGCTGTTCGTGGTGCCGATGTTCTACACCTTCATCGCCAGCAAGGATCTGCCGCATCTCGCCGAAAAGCCGGATCCGAAGCTGATGCCGGCGCTGCCGACTTAGCTCCAAAATGGAAAGAGGCCGGAAAAAAGCTCCGGCCTCTTTTTTTGGCGGTCGCCCCGCGGCTTCGGCGCCGGAGCAATTCCGGCAAACGTCCGGAATTGCGTCAAAACTGGTCCGAAGGCGGCGATCCGCCCGCTACTTGACCCAGCCCGTCACTTGACGATGACGATGCTGGTGTTGGCGGGGCCGAAGGCCTCGACGAGCTGATAGAAATCGGCCGCGGCATCGGGATGCAGGCGCACGCAACCATGCGAGGCAGGCCGGCCGAGGCGGTTGATGGCGTAGGTCGCGTGCACGGCATAGCCGCCGCTGAAGAACACCGAATGCGGCATCGGCGCGTTGTCGTACTTTTTCGAGTACCACATCTCGTGCAGGCGGATCGGCTTGAACGACCCCGTCGGCGTGACATGCGCTCTGTCGCCGGTCGACACCTTCCAGGCGAAGGTCGGGCGGCCGTCGACCATGACTTCCATGGTCTGCTGCGACAGCGAAACCCGGGCGACGATCTGATTGGCGTGAGCGGCGTTGCCGCCGAAAAGCAGTGCCGCGCCGGTGAGCGCGGCGGCGGTGATGTTGATGAGCTTGGCTGAAATGGCGGTATGCATGACGATCCCTCTCTTTGTCCGGTCTGGCCGGCTTCAATTTCGATGGCCGTCTTATCGTGGGAACCTGTTTCAAGCCTATTTCGCTTGACGCTCGTTTCTGTTTCGAATCTGTTTCTGCAAGTTAACGGCTCCGACCGAAGGAACCTGCCCCTGGCGTGCGGGATGGTTAACGGCAGGACAGGGAAAACAGGCAAGCGAAAGCGCATATGACCTTGATACGAAAGCCATTTCCCCGGTTTCGAAACCAATCTGCAACAAAACGCGGCTCGCGCGGCATGATGCGGATACAGGAGGGCGGCAAGTTTGACGCAACGGGAACAGACATCAGCAAACGAAAATGGGCAGGAAATCGAAACTACGCCCCTGGCTTCTCAGGATCAGCGTCGCGGCCGTCATCCTCGGTGGCGCCGGCTCGGTCGCCGGCAACCCTGTGGCAACGCTCGGCGCCATGAATTCAGGCGAGATTTCGACGCTGCACACTGCACTGTTCATCGCCACGGTCTGGATTGTTTCCAGCCTGCGCATCAACCGGCTGAGGGCCCTCTGGCGGGTCGGCCTTCGGCTGATGAGGATGCGCGGCCCCTCCGGCTACTTGCTGCCGAGAGGACCGAAGGCCCGCGCCGCAGCGGGGGGCTCCGTCAGCGGCGCGGGCGCTTCGGGAGTTTCCTGAAGTATCGACGACTTAGCGAATTGGGGATTGAGCGATGAAGACGAAATTTGCCGCCTCGGTGCTGTCCGCGCTGCTTTATGCACAAGGGCTGCTTGGCTTTGCTGCGCTTGCAACGGTGCTGCTCAAGGAGCGCGCCCATGCCCAGATCACCGTCGCCGCCGACGCGCCGTCAGGCCCCTCGGTCCTCGTGGTCCGTTAAGCATCGAGCATCGTCGGGCCCGAAAGTGAAGATCGGTTTTGGGAAATCCGATGCAAGAGCAAGGAAAAGACCCGCTGGCTATCGCCTCAGTCGGTGCGCGGCGTCGGCGGATCGAACCGATAGCCGGCGCCCCTGATCGTGGTGATGGTCTCGGTATCGAGCTTGCGGCGCAGCCTCACGATGCGCGAATCGATCGAGCGGTCGAAAGCATCGGCATTCTCGGCGGGCGCGGCGGCGATGATGTCGTCGCGCGTCAGCACCTTGCGCGGGCTCGCCAGAAACAGTCTCAGCAGCGCCACCTGCCCCGGCGACAGCTGATCCTCGGCGCCGGAGCGATGCATCACCATCGCCGACCTCAGATCGACGGTGGCGTTCTCCAGCACGATCAGCTCCTGGGTGTTGCGGCCGCGCCGCGTCAGCAGGCCGCCGATGCGCGCCGCGAGCTCGCGCACGTTGAGGGGGCTTTCCACCACGTCTGCGGCGCCGAGCTCCAGCGCCAGCACCTTGTCGACGAGATCGGCCGGCCGGCAGATCAGGATGAAGTCGGAGCCGCCTTCGCCGCCATAGCGCTTGAGCAGCTCGCGCCCCTCCGCCTGGCTCACATCGTCTCCGACGACCACGACGTCGATGCCCCCCGCCGAAAGCAGCGACTCCGCCTCCCAGGGCTGGCGCGCTTGGCGCACATCGTGCCCGCGCCGGTCGAGATGGTCGGCAAGGTCGCCGGCCACCACCTCCGCAACGGATACGAGCGCGACGACGGACCGTGCTGCCATTTTTCTCCACCTCGCCACAGACAACTCGAGATGAGCGCTGGACATCATGTTTATACCCAATCTACTTTCCGCTGAAAGCGGGAGCGAGACCATTGTGAAGGCGCGCATCATCGTCGTCGAGGACGAGCCGGACCTGAGGGAGGCGGTTGCCGAGTATCTCGGCGCCAGCGGCTATGACGTCGACACGGCCGAGAATGCCGCGGCGGCGCGCAGCCTGATCGAGGCGCAGTCCTTCCATCTCGCCATCCTCGACATCGCCATGCCCGGCGAGGACGGACTGTCGCTCGGCCGCTGGCTGCGCTCCAAGACCCAGATCGGCATCATCTATGCCACCGCCGCCGGCACCGCGCTCGACCGCATCGTCGGGCTGGAGCTCGGCGCCGACGACTACATCGTCAAGCCCTATGAGTTGCGCGAGGTGCTGGCGAGGGTCCGCAGCGTGCTTCGCCGCGTGCCGCAGCCGGCGGCACCTCAGGCCGCGAAGGCCGAGACCGGCACACGCCGCTTCATGAATTTCGGTGGCTTCCAGGCCGATTTCGACGGCAGGCTCGTCACCGGCGCCAACGGCGTGGTCATCGAGATGGCCAAGAGCGAATTCGATGTGCTGGAGGTTTTCCTCACCCGCGCCAACCGCCTTTTGACGCGGGCGGCGATCTCGGAAGCGATCGGCTTCGTGGAAGACCCCGAATCGTCGCGCGCGGTCGACATCCGCATCATGCGTCTCAGGAAAAAGATCGAGGCGGACCCCGCCAATCCGAAATTCCTGCGCACGGTGCGCGGCGAAGGCTATATCTTCTCGCTGCCGACCAGCGACAGCAACTGACTCCGGCGCCGCGCATCCTTTCGGATACGCGATAGACGCTGTAGCATTCCATCCAGCGCATGTTCCTCGGAAACCGTGACCGATTTTCGTGGCTTGTGTGCTGGATTTCATGGTTTACCGATATCGCCCGGGGATGACGTTCGACGATGACAGTTGAGGCCGAACGGATGGACATGCACGGCTCCCGTCAGGGCGCCGCGATGGCGGCCGTCCATGTCGTTCGCCGCCTGCGCGAGGCGGGCGACTGGCAGCGCGAGATAGACGGCATACTGGAGACGCTGTGCCGCTCGATGGATTGCCAACGCGGCATTCTTTTTCGTCTGCGCGAGCTCCCGGGCCAGGGCTTTGCGCAGTCCGTTTCAGCCTACTGGATCGACCCCGCCTTCGGCGGCGAGCTCGCATCGCCCACGGTGATCATGCAGTCGATCATCAACTCGGATCCGCTGCTGGAGCGGCTGCAGGAAGACGAGCGCCAGGGCAAGGTCTTTGCCGGCCACACGCGCAACCTCGAGGGTTTCCTGCGGGCCGATTTCGAGAAGCAGAGCATAAAATCCTTCATTTCCGTATCTGTCTTCGCCCACGGCCATCTTTGGGGCACGCTCGCCGTCAACGACTGCGTCGCCGAGCGCGAATGGACCGACGAGGAAGAGGCGACGCTGCACATCATCGCGCTCGCCATCGGTGATGCCATTGAGCACTCGCCTTCGGAGGCTCACGCCAGCGAGGTCATCCGCCGCACCATGCTGCAAGCCTCGCTCGACGCCATCATCGTCATCGACGAGGCGGGCTCCATCATCGAGTTCAATCCCGCCGCCGAGAAGATGTTCGGCTTCCGACGCAGCGACATCCTCGGCAAGGACCTGCTCGACACCATCGTGCCGATCTACTACCGCAAGGGCTATGCCTCGGGTGCCGACTACATGGCCGGCCGCGGCGCGCCGATGGTCAACCAGCGGCTGGAGACCGTGACCCAGAACGCGGCCGGCGAGATCTTTCCGATCGAGCTGACCGCGACGGAGATGCGGGTCGCCGACCGCCGGCTGATCTTCGGCTCGATCCGCGACCTGCGCGAAAAGCTGCGCGCCGAGGAAGAGATCAACCGCCAGCGCGAGAAGCTGCATCAGAACGAGAAGATGGCGGCGATGGGCTCGCTGCTCGCCGGCGTCTCGCACGAGCTCAACAATCCGCTCGCGGTGGTGGTGGCGCAATCGACGCTGCTGCATGAATTCGCTGCCGATCCGCAGACCAAGGTGCGCGCCGAGAAGGTGCGCGCCGCCGCCGAGCGCTGCGGCCGCATCGTCAAGAGCTTCCTGTCGATGGTGCGCCTGCATCCGACCGAGCAGGCCGAAACCGACCTCAACCAGGTGATGCGTGCGGCGCTTGAGGTCACCGCCTACGGCGCGCGCTCCAGCGGCATCATCATCGATACCGATTTTGCCAATGGTCCGCTGCTCGCCATGGCCGACGCCGACCATGTCACGCAGGTTGCGGCCAATTTCCTCATCAACAGCCAGCACGCGCTGGCCGGCGTCACCGGCGAACGGCGCATCAAGGTGCGGACTTTCCGCAGCGACCGCGGCAACCCCGGCTTTTCGGTCGAGGACAACGGTCCAGGCATTCCCGAGGCGATCCGCTCGCGCATCTTCGAATCCTATTTCACCACCAAGCCGGTCGGCGTCGGCACCGGCATCGGTCTGTCGATCTCCAAGTCGATCGTCGAGCGCCACAACGGCAACATCTGGTTCGAGGAGGTTGAGCCGCACGGCGCGCGCTTCGTCGTGCAGCTGCCGGCGATCACCGGCGATGCCGCGAAAGCCGGCGAAGGCCCGGCGCGCTCCAGCGGGCTGCGCCATGCGCTGATCATCGACGACGAGCCCGACGTCGCCGCTTCGCTCTCCGACATACTGGAGCTGATGGGGGTGAAGTCGCGGATCGTCGCAAGCTGGAGGTCCGCCGGCGAGGTGCTGGGCGGGCACGTGTCGCCCGACATCGTCTTTTCGGACCTGCGCATGCCCGGCACCAGCGGCATATCGATCTACCGTGAATTGCTCGCCGAGCGGCCCGTGCTGGCCAAGCGCTTCGTGCTCGTCACCGGCGACATGATCGGCGCCAAGGCGGAAATCGAGTCCCAGCCGCCGCAGCAGCGTCCGCATATCCTGGAGAAACCGTTCTCGACACTCGACGTCCGCGGCATCCTCTCGACCGTTGCCGAAGAGACAGCTGTCGATGACGGCGCCCATATCTGAACCAATAGCGCAAAAGAGGCGTGGCCTCCAGGTCGGCCTCACTCGAATATCGATAGGGCCGAAAAAAAGAGGCTCCCGACCGACTTCGCGGCGGGAGCCTGACTGGAGCGCTGGAGGGAGCGCTCAGGGGAGCTCTAGAGCAATTCCAGGAAAAGTGTGTAACGGTTTTCCGTCCGGAATTGCGTAAAAACAAATACTTAGAGCGGTTCGGCGATTCCGTGAAACGCTGAACCGTTCTAAAAGACGTTCGGCGTGTTGGTGAGCGGCTGGGCGTTGGCGATCATGCGCACCGCGCGGGCCTTGTGCTGGCCCGACTGCTCGGCGATGGCGCGCAGGCATTCGGCGTTCTCGGCGCCCCAGTTCTGGCCCTTGCAGGCAAAATCGATCGCCGGCTCCGGCAGGCGCGCGGTCTTGAGCGTCGTCGGCGCGCCCTCCACGACATTGGCCGGCGGGTTGAGCGAAGCGAAGGCCGGACCGGCTGCCGGAGCGGCCACCATGCTGATGAAAGCGCAGGCGCCGATCAGCATGAACATCGCCATCGGATGATCGCTGGCACGCTGGCGCAACGCCAGCTTCGGCCGGCGATCATTGCGCTCCGGGCCGTGCGCGCGTCGATTGGTGTCAGCGGTCTGGACTTTCGCAAACATCGGTTGCTCCCTTCGTTATCTTTCTTTTCCTTATGAAACGAACTTAAACGCGCCACGTAACAGGCGAATGGTCGACCGCGATTGCCTGTGTAACAGGATTGAAACAGGGAATTTGGATCGCCACGCCTGTTTCCCCGCTTGCCGCCGGCTGAGCTTCACCGCACTGGTTTGCGGACAAATGCGCCTGTCGGACGCCGGCAACTGTAAGCAACCTCACACAGCCGCCGAATTGGCATGACCATTGTGATTATCGGATGCGCCAGACGTGCCGGAACGAAGCTCTCGCAGCGCCCGAATGCGCGGCCGGAACCGCTGCTCTACATCCCTGGTTAAGGCTCGGATTTTCCGGGATTTTTCTGGCTAAAGCGGCGCCAAACCCGCTGCCATGGAATTTCCATATTCTCACAAACCATTGCATTTCAATGAAAAATATGCTTTTATTGAATGAGTATTCAACAAAAAGAAGAGCATTTTTATGAACCCGCATCTCCGTGACGTGGCGATCCCCAACGATTGGGACCGGCGGGGGTTGCCGGGGTGGAGTTATCACTCCAATGCCCTTCTCGAGCTCGAGAAGGAATACGTCTTCCGCAATCATTGGCAGATCGCCGGCCACGTTTCCGACGTGCCGAACCCCGGCGATTATCTGACCATGGACGTCATCGGCGAGCGCGCGCTGATCGTGCGCGGCAAGGATGGCGTCGTGCGCGCCTTCAACAATATGTGCCGCCACCGCGGCAGCCGCGTCGTCGCCGACAGCCAGGGCACTTGCAAGAACGCGCTGGTCTGCCCGTTCCACGGCTGGGTCTACAATCTCGACGGCACCTTACGGGGCGCGGCACGGCCGCGCTCTTTCCCCGAGCTCGACAAGACCGAGTTCGGCCTGATGCCGCTCGACCTCGAAATCTGGATGGGCTTCATCTTTATCCGCTTCCGCAAGGGCGGCCCGCAGCCTTCGGTGGCCGAGCTCTTGAAGCCGATCGAGGCCGAGATCGCCAACTACCGCGTTGCCGACATGGTGCCGTCCTGGGGAATCTGGACGCAGAAATCGCCGGTCAATTGGAAGTCGGTGCGCGACGT
Organism: Mesorhizobium sp. WSM4906; assembly: GCF_029674625.1. Classification (NCBI taxonomy): domain Bacteria; kingdom Pseudomonadati; phylum Pseudomonadota; class Alphaproteobacteria; order Hyphomicrobiales; family Phyllobacteriaceae; genus Mesorhizobium; species Mesorhizobium sp. WSM4906. Next base: position 1,866,283 of record NZ_CP121355.1, on the reverse strand, counting down.
CGACAATGAGGGCTACCATGTCGCCATGGCGCATCCGGCGCTGCAGGACCTCTATGGCGCGACCTATTTCGACGAGCCTTTCATCAATGGCGTGTCGCGTTCCTTCGCCACTTACAACCCGCATGCCGGGCGGCGCTGGAGCGTCGGCCAATACGTCAAAATAGCGCCCGAGCCGACGCATCTGCCGGAGCACCTGCGCAAGGCCTGGATCTATTACGGCATCTTCCCCAACAACGCGCTGTCGATCATGCCGGAATCGGTGCAGTTCTATCAGGAGTTCCCGCTCTCAACCGGAGAAACGCTGCTGCGCGGCGCGATCTATCGCTATCCGGACGAGACGCGAGAGCAGGCGGCGGCGCGCTACCTTGCTTATCGCATCGACCGCGACACGATGAACGAGGACGTGCAGCTTTCGGTGTGGTCGAACGAATCCATGCTGTCGGAAGCCTTCGAGGGTTTTTATCTCTCAGACCTCGAATATGGCGTGCGCACCCACCACGACCATCTGCGCAGGCAAGTTCCGGTGCTGAACCTGGAGACGGCGCCCGAGGAAAAGGACATGTGGGGACTGAACGACGCGCTGCGATCGAGGGGGTAGAAGCTGCTAATCTCCCCCCTTGCGGGGGAGATGCCCGGCAGGGCAGAAGGGGTCGCTGCGCGTAGAACGCCGACGTCCTCTATCGTCGCGGAAGGCGCGGGCACTCTACGTGAGACGACCCCCTCTGTCGCCTTCGGCGACATCTCCCCCTCAAGGGGGGAGATTGGCTAATCACCCGCGCCACACCCCTTCCTTCCTGAGATCATCCATCGTGCGCGAAATCCCCTCGCGCAGGATCGCGACCATGTCGTCGACCTGCTCACGGCTGGTGATTAGCGGCGGCGACATCACGCACATGTTGATCAGCGGTCTGACCAGCAGGCCGAGCTCGTGGCAATGCGCGTCGATGCGTTTGCCGACATCCTTGTCGAGCTGCAGCGGGTCCTTGCTCTCGCGATCGGCGACGCATTCGACGCAGGCCATCAGGCCGACGCCGCGCACCTCGCCGACCAGCGGCAGCTCCTCCAGCGTCTTCAGGCGCGCCTGGAAATAGGGCGCGATCTCGCGCGCATGCTGGAGCACGCCTTCTTCCAGCAGGTCGAGGTTCTTCAGCGCCACGGCGCAGCCGATCGGATGGCTGGTGTAGGTCAGGCCATGGCCGAACAGCGCGTCGGGATGATTGGAGCGGCGCAGCTGTTCCAAGAGCCGCTCGGAGATGATGACGCCGCCGAGCGGGAAATAGCCTGATGTCACGCCCTTGGCGAAGGTAATCATGTCCGGGTCGATGCCGAAGACGTCGCCCGAGGCAAAGACATGGCCGAGCCGGCCGAAACCTGTCACCACCTCGTCCGAGACATAGAGGATGTCGTTCGCGCGGCAGATCTCGCGGATACGCTTGAGATAGCCGTCCGGCGGCACGATGACGCCGCCCGAGGCCTGTACCGGCTCGCCGACAAAGGCGCCGATGCGATCGGCGCCGACGCGCGCGACGGTGTCGCGGAACTGGTCGACCAGGAAGTCGGTGAAGGCGGCGATGCTCATCTCCTTTGGCCGCCGGAACGGATCGGGCGACGAAAGCTTGATCACCAGCTCGTCGGCGCCGTCCATCCAATCGCGGTCGCGCGGGCGGCCGTTGAGGGAGGCCGACAGATAGGTCGAGCCGTGATAGGCGCCGCCGCGGCTGAGGATGAGCTTCTTTTCCGGTCGGCCGCGCACATTGTTGTAGAACTGCATGAAGCGCAACGCCGTCTCCACCGCCGACGAGCCGCCAGTGGTGAAGAAGATATGGCTGAGATCGCCCGGAGCGGCATCCGCGATGCGCCGGGCAAGCTCGGCCGAGGGCGCATTCATCGTGTACCAGGGCGTGTTGTAGGAGAGCGCCATCGCCTGGTCGTACATCACCCTTGCCAGCTCCTCCCGGCGATGCCCGACATTGATGCACCACATGCCGGCCGGACCGTCGATCAGCCGCTTGCCGGAGGCGTCGGTGATGTAGATGCCGTCGCCCTCGCCGATCAGCGCCCGCGCCTCGGCGCCTACCGAGCCGGCATATGGCCAGGGCTGGACGAGATGGCGTTTGGCGAGTTCGACCGCGTCGTCATCGCCGGGCTCGATGAGTTCGCTTGCCTTGGTCTTGCTTTGAGCCGCCATGTTAGCCTCGCGTTGTCCGGTTGCGGAATACTTCTTGGACACGGAACGAAGCGGGAAACCATGGAACTTCGGCTTTTTTTCACTTCATTTTGAATGTCCGTTCAATCAATATTGCAGAAATAGCGCTTGATTTCAATCGGCGGATGCGCTCATGATGAAAGAAAGCCGGCAAGCCAGCGAGCGATTGCTCGGGGCATAAAAATCGGGAACAGGCGTCGGCGCGCCGATCAATGGGAAGGCCGCATGGCGGGACAGTCCGAGCCAGCAACGGAAATCACGCCCGGAGCGCTGCAATGACGGTGGCCGCGGAAGGGTCGCCCCCGCTGCGCGAAGCGGGAGCCAGACGAAGTCCCCTTCTGCAATCGGAAGCCGCTCAAGGCTTCGCGCTGATCAGCCCGACCTTCCTCTACGCGCTCATCCTCCTCGTCCTGCCGATCCTGGTCGTGATCGCACATTCCTTCTGGACGCAGGACTACCTCACTATCGACCACACCTTCACGCTGGAGAATTACCGGATCGCGCTGACCGAGCCGATCTACCGCGACCTGCTCTGGCGCTCGCTCTACATCTCGCTGACGGTCAGCCTGCTCACCGTGGCCCTGGCCTATCCGATCGCCTATTTCATTTCCTTCCATGGCGGTCGCCACAAGAGCCTGTGGCTCTTCCTCATCACCATCCCGTTCTGGACGAGTTACCTTTTGCGCGTGATGTCGTGGAAGGTGATCCTCGGCTATAACGGCGTGCTCAATTCCGGCCTGATGGGCCTCGGCATCATCGACGAGCCGTCGACGGCGCTGCTCTACAATTCCAGCGCCGTCATCATCACGCTGACCCACGCCTGGGCGACCTTCGCCATCCTGCCGATCTTCGTTTCATTGGAGAAGGTCGACCGTACGCTGGTCGAAGCGGCGACCGACCTCGGCGACGGGCCGCTGCGCTCCTTCCTGCGCGTGACGCTGCCGCTGTCGGCGCCCGGCGTCATCTCGGCCGCGCTTATCGTCATGATCCCGACCGTCGGCGACTACGTCACGCCGAAGCTGGTCGGCGGCAAGGACGGCGTCATGATCGCCAACGCCATCCAGGCGCAGTTCGGCAAGGCGTCTAACTGGCCGCTGGGTGCTGCCCTCTCCGTCACCACCATGGTCATCGTCTCGCTGATGGCCGGCGCCACGGTGCTGGTCATCCGCGCCCTGCAGAGGCTGGCACGATGACGGCGATCAGACGTTTCCTGCCGGGCTGGCTGTCGAGCTACGCCGCCCTCTACGTCCTCTTCCTCTATCTGCCGGTGATCTTCCTGCCGATCTTCTCGATCAACACCGCGGCGACGCCGAAATTCCCGCTCTCGGGCGTCACGCTTCATTGGTATGAGGACCTGCCGCGCACGCCGGCGCTGATCGACGCCACCTGGAACAGTCTGCTGGTCGGCATTTCGGCCTCGATCTTGTCGACGGTACTCGGCATCCTCGCCGCCCGCTCGATCACCCGCTACCGCTATCCCGGCCGCCGCACCATCAACGGGCTGATCATGGCGCCGCTGGTGCTGCCTGAGGTGATCGTCGCCATCTCGATGCTTTTGGTCATGCTGCAGCTCGGCCTCAGCCTGTCGCTGTTCACCGTGGTGCTCGGCCATGTGCTGGTCTGCATCCCCTATTCGATGACGGTGCTGACCGCCGGTTTCGAGGGTTTCGACCGCAGCCTCGAGGAGGCGTCCGCCGACCTCGGCGAAAGCGCCTTCGGTACCTTCCGGCGCGTGACACTGCCGATGGTCGCGCCGGCGATCATCTCCAGCCTGCTCGTCTGCTTCACCATTTCGCTCGACGAATTCATCATCGCCTTCTTCCTCACCGGCACCGAGGCGACGCTGCCGATCTACATCTGGGGCCAGCTGCGTTTCGCGGCCAAGCTTCCCGGCGTGCTGGCGCTCGGCACCTTGCTGCTCTTGGCGTCTTTCGTGCTGATGACGATCGCCGAAATCCTGCGCCGCCGCGCCGCCAGGCGCACCCAGAACGAGGGAGGCCTCTATGCTTGAGCGGGTCCAGTCCGAACGCACGATGCCGGATCGCACCATGATCGAGATCCGCGACGTCACGCGCAGCTATGGATCTTTCAAGGCGCTGGACAATGCATCGCTGGCGATCAGGGAAGGCGAGTTCTTCTCGCTGCTCGGCCCTTCCGGCTGCGGCAAGACCACGCTTTTGCGCATGATCGCCGGCTTCGACACACCGACCAGCGGCTCGATCGCCGTCGACGGCCAGCCGATGGACGGCATCCCCGCCAATCGGCGTCCGACCAACATGGTCTTCCAGAGCTACGCGATCTTCCCGCACCTCAATGTCGAGCAGAATGTCGCCTACGGGCTGAAGCGGCTGAGGCTCGAAGCCGGTGAGGAAAAACGCCGCGTCGAGGAGGCGCTGGCGCAGGTCTCGCTGACCGGGCTCGGCAAGCGCCGAGCCACCGAGCTTTCCGGCGGCCAGCGCCAGCGCGTGGCGCTTGCCCGCGCGCTGGTCATGCGCCCGAAGGTGCTGCTGCTCGACGAGCCGCTCTCGGCGCTCGACAAGAAGCTGCGCGAGCAGATGCAGGTCGAGCTGCGGCGCCTGCAGCAGGCGGTCGGCATCACCTTCGTGCTGGTCACCCACGATCAGTACGAGGCGCTTGCCATGTCGGACCGTATCGCCGTGATGTTCGGCGGCCGCATCGCGCAGGTCGCCTCGCCGAAGGAAATCTACCAGCGTCCGGTCAATCGGCAGGTCGCCGACTTCCTCGGCGGCATGAATTTCGTGAAAGCTCAGATCATTGAGGAGAACGGCGCTTCATTGGTGCTCGACACGCTGGGTTTCGGCCGCGTCAAGACCGACAAGCCGAAGGCTTTCGTCCGCAATGGCGGCGGCGCGGCGACACTCGGCATCCGGCCGGAGCGCCTGCGCGTTTTGTGGGACGATGCGACGGCGAAGTTCGAGGTCGCCGGCAAGGTCGTCGAGCGCCATTATTTCGGCGAGATCACGCATCTGATCGTCGAGATACCGGGATTGGAAAAGCCGCTGTCGGTGACCGAGACCAATGATTTCGGCGCCGACGACATCCCGGTCGGCGCGCCGATCCGCCTCGCCTACGATCCCGAAGCGCTGGTGGCGATGGCCGACTGAATTTTCCTGGCGGCGATACGCCCTGCCACGATCGCGCCTTCGACATAGCCTGGAAAAGACGGCGAGAGTTCCGAAGCCGAGAAATAGACCGGCGGCGCGCCGGCAAGGATGGCGCGCTCGGCGTTTCTCGCCGTCACGTCGACGATGAGATCGCTGTAGGCGCCGCCGCTCCAGCGATCATGCGTCCAGTCGCGTGAGCTGAAATCGACAATGTCGGCAGCTTCCGGGCCGAGTGCCTGCTCGAGTCTTGCCGTCAATTCCGCGCGCAACGCCGCATCGCCGAGCCGGTGCCAGCGCAGCGCGAGAGGCCCGCCGATGAAGACGATAAGCGCGGCATGGTCGAGATCCTTGCTGGCGTCGCAGGCAAACAGCCCTGGCTGATCGCGCCACATCACCATGCCGCGCAGACCCCGCTCGCGCCAGAATGGCCTGGCATAGCGCACCAGGATCTTGATCACCGCGCCGCTTTCCCAGACGCCCAGAGCCTTTGCAAGCTCCGCCGGCAAGGCGGGCGCGAATTCGAGCTTCGCCGCCGTCGCCGGCGGCAGAGCGATCAGCGCCTTGCGTGCTTCGATCACACCGCGGGCCGAGACGACACGAACGCCTTGCTGCCCGTGCTCGATCCGTGTCGCCGGTTCGCCCAGCCGCAGCCGATCGCCGAGGTCACCTGCCAGGTCGTCGGCCAGCGACTGCAGCGTATCGCGCAAGAAATACTGCAGCTCGAACACCTCGTTGGTGATGCGGCGATCGTTGTCGATCAGGTACCATAACGGCACCTTGTCCAGCGCCAGGCACCATAGGCCTTCGATCATCGAGCGGAAGGCGGCCTTGGCGTCGGCTGTGTCCTTCTGGCGCTCGAGCCATGTCGCAACGGTCAGCCCGGCGATCGAGGGATCGTCCGGCTCGATCCCGTTCATGCGCTCGCGGATCGCCATCGCGATCTGATAGGTCCGCTCGGCTTCCTTGGCAGGCATCGACGGATGGGTAATGAACTCGCCCTCGACATAGGTCTCGACCAATGTCCTGCCGCGCGTCTTTGCCAGCGCCATCACTTCCGGCATGTCATCGCACAGGAACTGGCCGCCGCTGTCGATCCGTTCGCCGAGCCCGTTTTGCATGGCCTCGACCCGGCCGCCGACACGGTCACGTGCCTCGAGCAGCAAGAAGCCGATCCCGGCGCGCTTCAATTCGAGCGCGGCCGACAGGCCGGTGAAGCCGGCGCCGACGATTGCAACGTCGGTTTTTTCCGATTTGCTGCTCAATAGCCGGCCTTGATCTTCTCGAACTCGGCGACCATGCGCTGCTTGAGTTCAGGCGCGACCGGCTGCTGGAACAGCGTCTTGTCGAGGAACTTGTCGAGATTGTCGAAACCGCGATCGGTGAGCAGCTTCTGGTCCATCGCCGCCATGCCGGCACTATTGCCGTGGCCGTAACCGAAGGTCTTCACCATGTATTCCGAAACGTCGGGCGCGTTGACGGCGTTCAGGAAATCATAGGCCTGGTCGAGCTTGCCCGGCGCATCCTTCATCAGCACGTAGCCGCACACCCAGGTCGACAGGCCCTCCTTGGTGTTGCGGTTCATCTCGATCGGCAGTCCTTGTCCTTTCAGCGTCACATAGGTCTCGTTCCAGCCCCAGACCAGATCGACCTCATTGCCGATGAAGGCCTGGTTGAGGTCGGTATCGTCCGTCCAGTAGAACCGGATGTTCTTGTGCACGTCGCGCAGGAAGGCGGAAGCTTGGCTGAACTGCTCGTCGGTCATCTTGGTCCAGTCCTTCAGTCCGATGACCAGGCTCGCCAGCGCATAGGCGTCATCGACATTGTCGCCGATGGTGACGCGGCCCCTGAACTTGGGATCGGCGAAGATTTTCAGCGACTGCGCCTCTTCCGCCGTCACCTTGTCGGTGCGGTAGAGAAGCGAGGTGTTGCCCCAGTCGAAGGGCATGAACCAAGCCTTGCCATCAGCGGTGGTCGCCAGATCTTTCATCGCCATGATGCCCGGATTGAGGTCCTTCCAGCCGGTGATTCTTGAGGTGTCGAGCGGCTGCAGCAGCCCGGCCTCGCGCCATTTCACCACGCTCTGCGAGCAGGGATGCGCGATGTCGGCCTTGAAGCCGGCCCGCATCTTCTCGAAGGCTTCGTCCTCGTCACCGAAGAAGGAGAAGGCCGGCTCGGCGCCATACTTGGCGGTATAGGCCGGATGCAGCAGCGGATCCTCATAGCCCGACCAGTCGAAGACCACGAGATCGCCGCCACCCTCGGCGGGCGCGTAAGCGGCGCCTGCACCGACCGTCACGACGGCGGCCAAGGCAAGGCTGCGAAGCATGGATATCATGGCGCGAGAACTCCCCCGTCGCGAACGCGTTTCGGCGAGGTTAGGAGAATTCCCCGGCTTTGGCGAGCCCGCCCGCTTCGGCTCCCGGCCGACAGCTTTCTGACCCTGTCTCCAACCCAATGCCAGGGACCACCAATTGCCGAAGTCGGCGCTGCCCCTCATTGCCCTGCCGGGCATTTCTCCCCGTATAGTGACGGGGAGAAAGACGCTGCCGCGAACGGTTTCGCCAATCGCCGGCGTTGCAGGACAAGCGCCAAGGCCGCGGCCGGCCCCCTTCTCCCCGTCACTATACGGGGAGAAGGTCCCGGCAGGGGGATGAGGGGCAGCGCAAGCATCGGCGATCTGCGCCTGCCAAACAACCACAAGCCGCAATTGAAGCGATTGCGCAACGCCGTTTCAGTTCAGGAGCGACCGGTCGTTTCCACAGCACTCAATAGCCCGCTTTGATCTTCTCGAACTCGGCGATCATCTTGAGCTTGAGCTCGGAGGGCAGCGGCTGCTGGAACAAGGTCTTGTCGACCCAATTCTCCACATTGTCGTAGCCCTTTTCCTTCAGCACCGCCTGGTCGACGCCGGCCATGCCCTTGGCGTTGGCCTGGCCGTAGCCCCAGTCCTTGACCAGCACCTTGGCGACGTCCGGATCGTTGACGGCATTGAGGTAATCATAGGCTTTGTCGACGTTGTCGGGCGCGTCCTTGAACAGCACATAGCCGCACACCCAGGTCGACATGCCCTCGTCGGTGTCCTTCTTGGACTTGATCGGCACGCCGGCCGCTACCGATTGCACGGTGGCATCGTTCCAGGCCCAGGCGAGGTCGACCTCGCCGCCGCTCAAGAGCTGCACGATGTCGGTCGTGTCGGTCCAGTAGGAGCGGACGTTCTTGTGCACTTGGCGCAGGAAGTCGGACGACTGCTTGAACTGCTCGTCCGTCATCTTGGTCCAGTCCTTGAGCCCGATGGCGAGGCTGGCCAGCGCATAGGCGTCGTCGACATTGTCGCCAATCGAGACGCGGCCCTTGTACTTCGGATCGGCGAAGGCTTTCAGCGACTGCACGTCCTTCTCGGCGATCTTGTCGGAATTGTAGGTGAGCTGCGTGTCACCCCAGTCCCACGGCATGAACCAAGCCTTGCCGTCGGGAGTGGTGGCAAGATCCTTCATCGCCATGATGCCCGGGTTGAGGTCCTTCCAGCCGGCGATCTTCGAGGTATCGAGCGGCTGCAGCAGCCCCGCCTCGCGCCATTTCACCACGCTCTGCGAGCAGGGATGGCCGAGGTCCGCCTTGAAGCCGGAGCGGATTTTCTCGAACGCTTCGTCTTCGTCGCCGAAGAAGGCGAAGGTCGGCGAGTCGCCGTTCTTCTCGACATACTTGCCGTGGAAGCTCGGATCCTCATAGCCGGACCAATCGAACACGATCAGGTCCTTGTCGGCGGCAACGGCGAACGCCGCCGCCGAAGCCGCAAGCGTCCCGGCGAGCGCCAATGTCAGTGTCAGGCGTCGGCTGAGTTTCTTCATGCTGTTCCATCCTCTTTTGGTCTTGCCGGTCTTGCTGGCCGGCTGCTGCTAACCTCGGCTGTTCGCTAACCGTAGTGTTTCGGGAACGCGGCCGCCAAAAAGGCATTGGCCGCCTGCAGCGCGGTTTCGCGCGTGGTGTCCTCCGTTCCCATCATCAGCCGCAGCCACAGGCCCTCCAGCATGGCCGAAAGCGCCAGGGCCATGACCTGCGGCTCGTAGGCGTAACCGCCGCTTTGCTTCAGCGTCGCGCAGAGATCTATGAAGACCTGTTGGTAATAGGCATCGCGCGAGCTGCTCAGCGCCTGGTAGGTCGGCCGCGACTTGGCCTCGCCCCAGAAGGCGCACCAGGCGGCGAGCTTGCGCTTGTTGCAGATCGAGCGATCGAAATCGGCCCACACCAGCGCCTGCAGCTGTCCCGCCGGATCGTCGCCTGCCTTCTGCAAGGCGGTGCGCCAATGCGCCGAATACTCGTCATACATGTGCTGCAGCGTGGCGACGAGCAGCTTTTCCTTGCTCTCGAAATGGAAGTTGACGATGCCGCGCGAGAGACCCGCGCCGTCGGCGACGTCGGCCATCGTCGTTTCCGCGTAGCCGCGCTTGGCCAGGGAATCGATCGTCGCCTCGATCAGCTGCAGCCGCCTGACCTCTTTCGAAGCCTTGCGGCCGCGCTTCTCGCCGTCGGCTTTTCCCGGCTCGGCGATGGTGTCCTTGGCCTCTGTGTTCTTCATGGGTGTGACGGTCTCCAGCATCGCCGGCTATCCGACCGGCTTCCAACCGCGCAGATGAGTGGGGCGGTGCTCACCACTGTCAAGCACCTTCTGCATCGCCTCCCAGGTCCGGATGTTCTTGTCGACATAGGCCGCGCCGACCGCGGCGGCGACGAGTTGATAAAGCGGCCCCTTGAGGCGAACCAGTTCCTCCCGCGCGACCTCGCGGTACCACGCGTTGCGGTCGCGAACGGCGACGTCGATGAAGCCGGCTCGGCGCATCGCCTCGGCGTAGCGTGCCGGCGAAGCCATGGCGAAGGACAGGCCTTCCGCCGCGACATAGGCCTTCATGTCCGCGGACGGCTCGCCGTCATGCGAGATCATCCAGTTCGACGCGGCAAAGACGCCGCCGGATTTCAGCACGCGGAAGATCTCGGCGAAAAGCGCGTCCTTGTCCCGCACGTGCAGCAGCGCGTCTTTGGAGAAGACGACGTCGAAGGAGGCGTCAGCGAACGGCAGCGGCCCCGGCGGCGCCTGAACGAAACGGACGCGGTCTTGGAGACCTTTCAGGATCGCCTTTCGCCTCGCCGTCTCGATCACCGGCTTTTCGACGTCGAAGCCGGTGGCTCGGGCAGCGCCATGCCGCGCGACCAGATGCAGCGTGATGCCGCCAGCCCCGCAGCCGATATCGAGGATCGTCTTGCCCTTCAGCGACAGGCCTTCGACCACGCGGTCGACCTCGTCGGGACCGCCCGGCGACAGGTAGCCGTCGCCCCAGAGCGCTTCGAGGAAGCGAATGGCGGCATCGTCATATTCCGGCTCGGCGTCAGCCGTTTCGATCATCGGATCTTCAGCCCCAGCTGCCGACGTGGGTCAGTCCAGAGATACGGGCAAAAGCCTAGCGCATTAACGGGAAAACGCAACATCATTTGTTGAACATTCATTCAATATGTCTGGACAAAAAGCCGTTAGCCGTGCCAAATTCCGTGCATCGGGAACAAACAGCCCCGAGCAATTCCAGGAAAAGTGTGAAGCGGTTTTCCGTCCGGAATTGCGTAAGAACAGGAAGATAGGGCGGCCGGCCGGAGGATGCGCACATGAAGGCATGGGACGCGATCGTCATTGGCGGCGGCCATAACGGGCTGGTCAACGCCTGTTACCTGCAGCGCGCCGGGCTGGACGTGCTGGTGGTCGAGAAAAACGAATGGATCGGCGGTGCGGCCACCAGCCGCGAGCTGACGCCGGGCTTTCTCTATTCCAACTGTTCCTATGTCTGCTCGCTGTTCCGACCCGAGATCATGCGCGATCTGGAGCTGCCGCGCTTCGGCCTCCAGGTGATCTCCTATGAGGGCGGCGCGGTGTTCACGCGCGACGGCGACTATCTCGCCAACTACCGCGATCACGACGCGCATCGGCGCGAGTTCGCCCGCTTCTCCAAACGCGACGCCGAGGCCTATGACCGCTACTCGCGCGACGTCACAAGGCAGTGCCGTTTCATCCAGCCGCTGTTGATGCGCACCGCGCCCGACCCGACCAGCTTCAAGCCGCGCGATCTGGGCGAGTTGCTCTATCTCGGCAAGAAGTTCGCCGGGCTTTCGGCCGAGGAGATGGCGCTGACCTTGCGCTTCTGGACGATGTCGATCTCCGACTTCCTCGACGAATATTTCGAGACCGACGTCATCAAGGCGAACTTCGCGCTCTCCGGCATCATCGGCACCGCGCTCGGGCCGATGTCGCCCGGGACCGCATACGTGCTGCTCCACCACTATATGGGCGAGGTCGACGGCTCGGTCGGCGCCTGGGGTTATGCGCGTGGCGGCATGGGCGCCGTCACCTGGGCGCTCGCCGCCTCCTTCAAAGCCTCAGGCGGCACCATCCGCACGGGCGCCGAGGTCGATCATGTGCTGATCAGGAACGGCAAGGCCAGGGGCGTCGTGCTCGCCGGCGGCGAGGAGATCTACGGCAAGCTCGTCGTCTCCAACGCCGACGTCAAGCGCACCTTCCTGAAGCTCGTCGAGGAGAAGGAGCTGCCCGAAATCTTCCTCAGGCGCGTCAGGAATTTCAAGATCCGCGGCTCGTCCGGCAAGGTCAACATCGCGCTCGACTCGCTGCCCGAGTTCCCGGCTCTGCCCAAGGACTCGCCGGTCTATCGCGCCGACATGCATTTCACCGATTCCATCGAGCGCATGGAGCGCGCCTATGACGACTGGAAGGCCGGGCGCTGGTCGGCCGATCCCTTCCTCGACATGATGGTCCCGACCACGCTCGACCCGACCATGGCGCCGCCGGGCAAGCACTTCATGAGCTGCTTCGTGCAATACGCGCCGCCGAAGATCGAAGGAGCGGACTGGACCGATGCCGACCGCGACGGCTTCGCAGAGAGCGTGATTGCGCAGATCGCCGAATATTCGCCGGGCTTCCGCGACCGCATCGTCCATATGGAAGTGCGCACGCCGCGCGAGATCGAAGCCGAGGTCGGGCTCACCGAAGGCAACATTTTCCAGGGCGAGCTCACCTTCGACCAACTGCTCTTCAACCGTCCGGTGCCGGGCTACGCGCAATACCGCTCGCCGGTCGCCGGGCTCTATATGTGTGGCTCCTCCACCCATCCTGGCGGCGGCGTCATGGGCGCGCCCGGACGCAACGCCGCCGCCGAGATCCTGCGCGACCTCGCCAAACCAACCCTGCATATGAGTCCGGCCCATGACGTCATCTGAAGCGAACTGGGACGTCATCGTCATCGGCGGCGGCCACAATGGCCTTGTCGCCGCCGCCACGCTGGCCAAGTCCGGCCGCAAGGTGCTGCTGCTCGAAGCAGGCGACGACGTCGGCGGTGCGGCGCGCACCGAGGAATTCGCGCCCGGCTTCCGCGTCTCCGCCGTCGCGCATCTGCTCAACCGCCTGCTCCCCGACGTGGTGAAGACGCTTGAGCTGGAGCGCCATGGTCTCAAGGTCGAGCGCTCGGACTTCGTCCCGTCGGTCGCGCTGTCGAAGAACGGCCCGCTGGTGCTGCACGGCGCCTATGGCGAGGTGCTGACGGGCGCCAGCCCCTCGGAGCAATCCGCCTGGAAGGCGCTGCGCGCGCAGCTGTTGCGCTACGCCGGCATCCTGAAACCATTCCTGTCGCGCCGGCCGCCGGACCTCGGCAACATGTCGCTCGCCGAAATGACCGGGCTCGGCCAGACGGCGCTGGCGCTGAAGAGACTCGGCAAGGAAGACATGCGCGACTTTCTGCGCGTGCTTTTGATGAATGTCTCTGACCTGCTCGACGAGCAGCTTGAGGATGACCGGCTGAAGGGCTTGCTCGCCTTCGACGCAACGCTGGGCAGCCATCTCGGGCCGCGCTCGCCGACCTCGCTGCTTGGCCTCTACTACCGGTTGGCCGGCGAGATCGGCGGCCTCGCCGGCGCGCAGATACAGCCCAAGGGCGGCATGGGCGCCGTCGTCGCCGCCATTCGCTCGGCGGCGGAGAAGGCTGGGGTTGCGATCCGCCCGGCATCGCCCGTCGCCAGGGTGATCGTCGAGAACGGTCGCGCCGTCGGCGTCGTCACCCAGAGCGGCCAAACGCTGCAGGCCAGGACCGTCGTCTCGGCCATCAACCCCGCGACGACGATCCTCGATCTGGTCGGCCCGCGCGAGGTCGATACCGGCTTCATGCGCAAGGTGAAGAACATTCGCATGAAGGGCGATGCGGCAAAGCTCCATCTCGCGCTCGACCGGCCGCCGCAATTCGAAGGCGTCGACGCCGCCGGCCACAAGGGCCGTCTCGTCATCGCGCCTTCGCCCGACCATGTCGAGCGCGCCTTCAACCCGTCGAAATATGGCGAGTTTTCGCCAGAGCCGGTCATGGAGATCACGCTGCCCAGCCTCGCCGATCCCGCGCTGGCGCCCTCCGGCGCCTGCGTGCTCTCGGTGGTGGTGCAATACGCCCCCTATGCGCTGAGGCAGGGCTGGACCGCCGGCAAGCCGCAATTCCTCAACGCAATCATGGCGCAGCTCGAAACCTATGCGCCCGGGATCGGCGCGACGGTCCGCCATGCCGAACTGCTCACGCCCGCCGACATCGAGACACGCTATCGCATGCCGGGCGGCCACTGGCATCATGGCGAGCTGCAGGCCGACCAGATGCTGATGTCGCGACCAGTCTCCGGCTGGTCCGGTTACGACACGCCGCTCGAAGGTCTGTTTCTTGCGAGCGCCGGCTCGCATCCGGGCGGCGGCATTTCCGGCGCGCCCGGCCTCAACGCCGCGCGCCGCATCATCGCGATGAGGGGGTGAGATGATTTTGCAAATCGCCGAAGCTGCGCTCTACGGCGAAGGAACGCCGTCATGAACCATCATCCCACCATCAAACCATCAACCGACCGCGCCATCGCCCAGTCCCACTTCCGCACGCTGCGGCTCGGCACGCCCTTCCAGCCGCGCATCGACGCGCTGGCGCTGACAAACGACTGGTACAACTGGGCCGGCTATCGCGCGCCACATTCGCTGTGGGACGAGGAGCTCGAATATTTCGCCATCCGCAGCCAGGCGGCATTGTTCGACATCTCGCCGATGACGAAATACCGGATCGAGGGTCCGGACGCCGAAGCCTACCTCGACCGCGTCACGCTGCGCGACGTGACCAAGCTCAAACCCGGCCGTGTCCACTACACGGCCTGGTGCGACGACGACGGCTTGGTTCTCGACGACGGCACGCTGTTCCGGCTGTCGCCGACGCGCTTTCGCCTCTGCTCCCAGGAGCGGCATCTGCCCTGGCTGCTCGACAGCGCTTTTCGGTTTGACGTCAGCGTCGAGGAAGAGACCGAAGCCGTCGCCGCGCTTGCGCTGCAGGGCCCGACTTCCTTCGCCATCCTGCGCGACGCGGGCTTCGCCGGCATAGAGCGGCTGAAGGTTTTCGACCTCGCCGAGTTCGTCCATGACGGCGCCGTTGTCGTTATCTCGCGCACCGGCTTCACCGGCGATCTCGGCTATGAGCTGTTCGTGCCGGCGGACAAGGCGCTGAGCCTGTGGGATCGGCTGATGACGGCGGGCGCGCTGCGCGGCATCCGCGCCATCGGCTACGCCGCGCTGAACCGCGCCCGGCTGGAAGCCGGGCTGATCGTCGCCAATGCCGACTTCACCACCGCCGAGCATGCCGTCCGCGCCGACCGCCTGCGCATGCCGGACGAGATCGGCCTCGGCTTCATGGTCGATCCCGAAAAGGGCCACTTCAACGGCCGCCGCGCCATCCTGGAGGTGAGAACCAAGCGTAAGCTGCGCCATGTGCTGGTCGGGCTTGAGATCGAGGGCAACATCCCGGCCGAGCATGCGATCGTCTATTATCGCAAGAGCCAGGAGGTGGGGCTGGTGAGCGCCGCTATGTGGTCGCCGATGGCCAAGCGCAACATCGCCATCGCATCATTGCAACGGCCCTATGGCGATACGATCGTCGACGACCTCTGGGTCGAGATCTACGCCATGCGCGAGCTGCAATACCAAAAACTGATGAAGCGGGCGAAAGTGGTGCCGCGGCCCTTCATCAGACTCGACCGCCGCACCGCCAATCCGCCGGCGGATTTTTGAGATGGCAAGCGAAACGGAAGCCGCCGAGCAGTGGGCGCTGATCAACACGCCGCTTGGCGAGATGTGGTCCGGCCGCACCCGCTATGCGGCGGCGATGTATTTCTTCAAGCGCGGCGAGATGAATGCCGAGACGCTGGAGGTCTATCGCATCTGCGCGAGGCTCGACCACGAGGACCCCCTGCCGATCATCCGCGACCGCGGTGTCGGCAAGGAATGGCTGATGCGGATGGGTGCTTAGGCGGACCGTACGCGGATGGCGGCACCGCGAGGGGCGGCACCGCGCGATCGTCATTCTAGGGCGGAGCAAGGAGCGAAGCGACGCGCGCAGACCCTAGAATCCATGCCGTGACTTGGAAGCGCTGCTACTGTTCAGAATTTTGCTCCGTTGCGGTCCTTGGCGAAGGTAACGGCATGGATTCTAGGGTCTTCGCGACGGAGCTTCGCTCCTGCTTCGCCCTAGAATGACGAAGTTGAGAGCGTTCTGCCTCCAATCCCCGAGCACTCAGGATTGTCCCTTCACACGGAAGGCCTATCCAATCGTTCTTTCGAGCACATTCAGCCAATTGCGATAGGCGATCTTCTCGATCAGCGCGCGGCCGAAGCCACGCGCCGCCAGCGCGTCGATGAGCTTGGGCAGGCCGGCGACGTCGCCGATGACGGCGGGGATCATGGCGCCGTCGAAATCCGAGCCCAGGCCGACGCCATCCTCGCCCAGCGCCTGTAAGAGCGAATCGATATGGCGCACCATGATGTCGAGTCCGGTATCGGCATTCATGCGGCCGTCCTCGCGCAGGAAGCCGGTGGCGAAGTTCAGGCCCACCATGCCCCCGGACTCGCGGATCGCGCCGAGCTGCCAGTCGGTCAGGTTGCGCGAATGGCCGCAGATCGCATGCACGTTGGAATGCGTCGCGACCAGCGGCGCGTCGCTCAATTCAGCCACGTCGCGAAAACCCTTCTCGTTGAGATGCGAGAGGTCGATCATGATCCTGAGCTGGTTGCAGGCCTTGACCAGCGCCTTGCCGGCATCGGTGAGGCCGGGCCCGGTATCTGGCGAGGAGGGAAAGCGGAATGGCACGCCGTTGCCGAAGGCGTTCGGCCGGCTCCAGACGATGCCCAGCGAGCGCAGGCCGGCGGCATGAAGCACGTCGAGCATGGCAAGCTCGGGATCGATTGCCTCGACGCCCTCGATGTGGAAGACCGCCGCGACCGAACCCTTAGCCATCGCATCGCGGATGTCGCCGGCGCTGCGGCACACGCTCAGCGCGCCTGCCCGCTCAAGTCTGAACAGGATCGACGCCATGCCGATTGTGGATGTGATCGCCTCGGCGCGCGGCAGTTCCGGCGGCAGGGGTTCGTTGTCGCTCGGCGCCGGCGGAACGGCGCTGCGCTTGGTCTTTTCGATCGGCGGTGGGAAGATCGCGAACATGCCGCCGGCAAAACCGCCCTTCTTGGCGCGCGGCAGGTCGATGTGACCGCCCGGCGTACCCTCGATGAACAGCTTTTCGACATCCGTTTCCTTCGACTGGTAGAGTCGAAGCAGCGTGTCGTTGTGGCCGTCGAAAACGGGGATGAGGTCGGTTTCGGTCATCAGGGGAGCCATTCATTTCGGTGACGGGGCGAGGCGGGACGGAATCCCGTCCGAGCGAACTGTCTACTTAGGCAAGATGGCCGAACTGCGCAAATGCCAGTGACGTGTTCGCGTTTGTGGCTGGGTGGCTGTTTTCCTTCTCCCCTTGTGGGAGAAGGTGTCGCCGAAGGCGACGGATGAGGGGTGCTCCAGCTTGGCACCGACGGTACTCCGTCCAGCACCCCTCAACCGTCTCGGCGCTGCGCGCCGATCCACCTTCTCCCACAGGGGGAGAAGGGGAAGACGGTGCTACTGCTTCAGCACGTCCGCCCATTCCGGGTGGCGGCGGAACTGGGCGTTGGCGAAGGGGCAGAGCGGGATGATCTTCTTGCCGGCCGCACGCGCATCCTCGACCGCGCGGGTGACGAGGCGAAGCCCGGCGCCCTGGCCACGGAAGACGTCCGGCACCTCGGTGTGATCGATGATGAGCTGATGCTCGCCGATCTTGGTGAAGGTCATCTCGGCCTCGGCGCCGCCCGGCCCGCGCAGCACATAGCGCCCCTTGGAGCCGTGGTCTTCCAGTTCGATCTCGGGCAGCTGGTCAGCCATTGTTCTTGCCTCCTTCGGCGGTCGGCGAGCGGGTGAACAGCCGCCGCGCCGCTTCGATTTCATTCGGCCGCACCTCGTGCCCGCCGTCGTGCCATTCCACTGTGACATCGGCCCCGTCGGCGCGCAAATAGGCTTCCAGTCGCGACGTCAGATTGGGCGGACAGATCGGATCGCGCCTGCCGGCCGTGATCAGCATGCGGCGGCCGGCAAGGCTGCCCCGGACCTCCGGTTCGAACGGGATCAGCGGATGCATCAGCGCCGCGGCATCGAACAGAGCCGGCTCCGCGAACATCACCGAGGCCAGGATGTTGGCGCCGTTGGAATAGCCGAGCCCGAACACCGCCGAGGGCTTTGCCGCAACGACATTCGCCTTGACGAAGCCTGCCACCTTGGCCGTCGCCCGCGCAAGGTCGTCCATGTCGTAGACGCCCTCGCCGGTGCGGCGGAAGAAGCGGGCGGCGCCATGCTCGGACACGTCGCCGCGCGGCGACACGATCGTCGCCGAAGGCGCAAGCTCCTGACCGAACGACAGAAGCTGATTCTCGTCGGCTCCGGTCCCGTGGAAGACGAAGAGCAACGGACTGCCCGGCGAACCGGGCAGCATTTTATGGATGTAAGCGTCCTTGCTCATGGCTTAGTCTTCCAGCTTCTGCAGGTGCTGTTCGAGATAGGGTCTCAGATGCTGATGCTGCGTCGGCAGCTTCAGCGCCTCGCCCAGATGCGCGGTGTCCTCGTCGCGGTCGAAGCCCGGCTCGTTGGTGGACACCTCGAACAGCACGCCGCCCGGCGTGCGGAAATAGATCGCCCAGAAGTAATCGCGATCGATGACCGGTGTCACGCCGTAGCCCGTGTCGACCAGCGCCTTGCGCACCTCGAGCTGCCTGGCGCGATCCTCGACCGCGAAGGCGACGTGATGCACCGAGCCGGCACCGAGATTGGCAAAGCCTGCGCCCGGCAGCGACTCGATATCGACGACGTCGGCGCCATTGCCGTTCTTGATCGCCAGCCGGCGGACGTTGCCGGACTTGTCGACCTCCTCATAGCCCATGAACTTCAGCAGCTCCTCGGTGGCGCCGCCGTCCTTCAGCCTCAGCGCGACCGAATGGAAGCCGCGGATCGCTTCGTCGCCGGGAACGCCGCCCTTGACCCAGGGCGCGCGGCTGTCCGCCTTGTCCTCGACCAGAGCGAAACTGTCGCCGTCGGGGCCGGTGAAGGTGAGCCGCTTCTCGCCGAAGCTCGTCGAGTGGGCAACGCCGCCCACACCCTCGTCGGCAAAACGCTTTTCCCAATAGCCGAGCGTGCCTTCCGGCACCGAGAAGACCGTGGTGCCGACCTCACCCACCCCATGCCGGCCCTTGCCGATATCGGGAAACGGGAAATAGGTCATCACCGAGCCGGGCGTGCCGAACTCGTCGGCGTAGTAGAGGTGATAGACGTCCGGCGCGTCGAAGTTGACGGTCTTCTTGACCCGACGCAGGCCGAGTTTCCTGGTGAAGAACTCATTGTTGCGGCGCGCATCGCTGGCCATCGAGGTGACGTGATGCAGGCCCTTGATCTGATTGAGCATGGTGTTGCTCCTTCCTTGTCCTTGCTGCGGCCCTCGCCGCTGTCCACGCCAATATGAGGATAGGCCCGTCCGCGGCAAAGCGGGCAAACACAGGATGGACTGCGTCATAAAAGTGAACGATCTAAGGTTTACGTTCACCGATTGACGAACCGGCTTGCCTTGCAACGCCGGCGAATTTCGGCTCCATGAGCGGCGCGACTTCTTGAGGAGGAAGATTTTGGACAACCGAACCCGCCGCCCGAACGTTCTCCTCATCACCTGCGACCAGTGGCGTGGCGATTGCCTTTCGGTCGCAGGCCATACGGTGGTCAGGACGCCGAACGTTGACGCGCTTGCCGCCGAAGGTGTTCTGTTTCGGCGCCACTATGGCGGCGCCGCACCTTGCTCTCCGGCCCGTGCCTGCCTCTATACCGGCCTCTACCAGATGAACAACCGCGTCTGCCGCAACGGCACGCCGCTCGATGCGCGTCACGGCAACGTCGCCCTGTCGGCACGCGCGGTTGGCTACGACCCGACCTTGTTCGGCTACACCGATGTCGCGCCGGACCCGCGCCGGCTCTCGGCAGCCGATCCACGGCTGAAGAGCTATGAAGGCGTGCTGCCGGGCTTCACCGTGCGGCAGTTCCTGCCCGAGCACCAGAAACAATGGCTGTCCTGGCTGAGGATGCAGGGCATCGATGCCAGCGCCGGCAGCCCTGACATCCACCGTCCGGCTGGGGAGCACGGCAAGCCCGGGGGCGATGTGAGCAACGCGCCGCCGGTCTATTCGAAGGACCAGACGCCAACCGCCTTCCTGGCCGGCGAATTCATCCGCTGGCTTGGCGAGCAGGACGAGGCTGCGCCGTGGTTCGCGCATATCTCCTTCATCAGTCCGCACCCGCCCTTCGTCGTGCCGGAGCCCTACAACACAATGTACGATCCGGCCGACGGCCCGGCTTTCCGGCGCGCTGCAAGCTTGCAGGCCGAGGCGGAAAGCCACCCCTATCTCGCTTACGATCTCGACCAGCAGAAGCGGACGAAATTCATACCCGGCGCCGAGGGCAAGGTGCCGGACTGGAGCGAGGAAAATTTCCGCCGCATCCGCGCCATCTATTACGGCATGATCTCGGAACTCGACGTACAGCTCGGCCGCGTCTGGCAAGCGGTAAAGGCGGCCGGCGCGTGGGACGATACCGTGATCGTGCTCACCTCCGACCATGCCGAGATGATGGGCGACCATTTCATGCTGGGCAAAGGCGGCTACTTCGACGCCAGCTACCACATCCCGCTGATCATCCGCGATCCGAGTCGCGGAGCCGCCGCCGGCATGACGGTCGACCGTTTCACCGAGGCGGTCGACATCTTTCCGACCTTGCTCGACCTGATCGGTGCCGCACCCGAGCCGCATCTCGACGGCAGGTCGCTGGCGCCGTGGCTGGACGGCGAGGAGCCGGTGGATTGGCGCGAGGCCGCGCATTGGGAGTTCGATTTCCGCTCGGTCGCCGACGGCGAGGCCGAGCGTCACTTCGGCATCGGCCCGCGCGATTGCAACCTGGCCGTCCTGCGCACCAAGGACTTCAAATATGTCCATTTCGGCGGCGGCCTGCCGCCGCTGCTGTTCGACCTCGCCAAGGATCCGGGCGAGCTGAGCAACGTCGCGAACGACACTGCCTATCTGCCGTCGCGCCTGGAATTCGCCGAAAAGATGCTCGCCTGGCGCGCCAAGCATCTCGACCAGTCGCTGGCGCTGGCGGAGCTGACGGGCGGCGGCGTAGTCGGGCATGTGGGCGGGCAGTAGGGAATAGGCATCCTTGCCTACTGCCTACTGCCTACTGCCTACTGCCTACTGCCTACCGCCTACCGCCTACTGCTTACTGCCTATTTCAAGATCATCCTCTGCTGGTCGCGCTTCGTGGCATAGGTGCTCTTGTCATAGGCCGCCTGCGCTTGCAGCTGCTCCTTGGTGAAGTTGGTATAGAGATATTTCTTGCCGCTCTTGTCGGTCATGAATTTGAGCTTGTCCATGCCGACCGCGACTTCCTTGGCGCCGATGCCGAGGAAGCCGCCGACGTCGACGATCACCGCATCCGGCTTTTTGTCCGGCGTCAGCACGACGTCGCCGATTTCACCGATCTTGGCATCGTTGGCGCCATAGACGGCCGCGCCCTTCAGCTCGTCGCCGCGGATATTGCCCATCGGCATTTCGGTCAGCGTCGACTTGTCGATCGAGGCCGTCTTGGTCTCGTCGGTGGCGGACGTGTTCGCCGGTTTGTTTTCGGCCGTGGCCGGAGCCGGCGCCGCGGGCTTGTTCTCGGCTGTCTGTGCCGGCTGGGCAGGCTTGCTCCCCTTGTCGGCCGTGGTATCCGACGACGCCACGGCAGGGGTGGTGGTAGGCGGCGTCTCACTCGAAGACGCAGTGCTTGTCGAAGCCGGCGCAGGATCATACGCCTTGCGATTGAAATCCGGCTGCGCCTGAAGCTCCTCCTTTGTCGTCTCGGCAACCAGCCAGCGGTCTCCATTCTTCTCCGCCCACTTTGCCTTGGCGAAGTCGAAGGTGACGTTCTTCGTGCCTATGCCGAGGAAGCCGCCGACGCCGATGACAAGCGACTCGGCCTTGCCGTCCTTGGCGAGCACGATGTCCTTCACGTCGCCGATCTTCTGGGCGTCGTCAGCGGTGCCGTTGTAGACCGTTTCGCCCATGATATTGGTGGCGAGATTGCCTTCCGCCTTCTTCACCGGTTCAGCCGGCTTGGCATTGAGATCCACCGGCTTCTGGGCTCCGCCCGTGTCGGTGGTTGAAGGTTGCGTGGCGTCAGCCGACTGCGCCGGGGCCGGATCGTAGGGCTTGCGGTCGAATGCCGGCTGGGCATTGAGCTCGTCCTTGCTTGTCTTGGCCACCAGCCAGCGGTCACCGTTCTTCTCGGCCCATTCCATCTTGCTGTAGTCGAAGGCGACATCCTTGGTGCCGACGCCAAGAAAGCCGCCGACGCCGATGATCGCGGACTTGGCTTTGCCGCTTGCGTCGAAGACGATGTCGTCGACCTTGCCGATGTCCTGGGCGTCTTTGCCAGTGCCGTTATAGACGGACTCGCCGATGATATTGGTCATGAGGGAACCCTCCGAACGCATCACGGGTTCCGGGTTCTCGGCGGCGGGCGGCTGTGCCGGTGTCGGCGTCGCCGTTTGTGCGAAAGCGCCGGTTGCGAGCAGCGTCGCAAGCGCGGTCGTCGCAAAAAGAGTGCGGGTCATGATCGTCTCTCCTCCTGCCTGATTTCGGCAAAGCTGCGACCGGCCTTGACGAACCGGACCGGACGCGGAATTGTCCAATGTCTTCACAACGTCGTGACCGTTGCCTTGTTCCAAAAGCTACGCGCTGGCGTCGAAGTCCTGAGTGGCCAAGGAACCTTTGGGCCACCCTTTCGTTTGAGCCAGCGGCTGAGGGGTCATTTTCGGCCAAGGAATTGCGAGGAAGGCGGAGCGGGACATGCGGTTTGCTGCGGTGCTGAACCAGGACGGCGGCACGCTGCGTACCACCGATATGGCAGCCTTTGCCGAACGTCTGCGCCAAACACTCGAAGCGGCAGGCCATTCGGTTCAGATCGACATCGTTGCCCGCCGCGAAGTCGCCGCGGCCTTGGAAAAGGCCGTGACGAAGCGGAACGTCGACGTCGTGATCGCTGGCGGCGGCGATGGCACTGTTTCGACGGCGGCGTCCCTGCTCATGAACAAAAAGAAAGCCTTGGCCATATTGCCGGGCGGCACGATGAATCTCTTCGCGCGCGGCCTTGGCATACCGCAGACGCTGGACGGGGCGCTGACATCCTTCGCCGAAGGCGAGGTGACGGCCGTCGACATGGCGAGCGCCAACGGCCGGCCCTTCGTGCATCAGTTTTCGATCGGCATGCATGCCAGGATGGTGCAGCTCCGCGAGAAGATGGATTTCGGCTCGCGGCTGGGAAAGATGCAGGCTTCCGTTCGTGCGGCATGGGCGACGATCAAGAACCCGCGCACTCTCAAGGTGAGCTTGACCATCGGCAAGACGGAGATCATCACCCGCGCGACCGGCATCAGCATCAGCAACAATCTGTTCGGCGAGGGCCATCTGCCTTACGCGGACGATCCGGCAGGCGGCCTGCTCGGCATCTATGTCAGCGTCGCGCGCAGACGCCGCGACCTGGTGAAGCTATTCCTCGCCATGCTGCGCGGCCGTTGGCGCGACAGCCAACATGTCGAAATCCATCAGGCCGACAAGGCGATCCTCAAGATCCATTCGCCGACGAAGAAGTTCAGCGCCGTCATGGACGGCGAGTTGTTCGGGCTGGAACGCGAGACGGTGATCGAGATTCATCCCGGCGCGTTGAAGGTGTTGGTTCCGGCTAGAAATGTGCAGACAAAGGCGGCCTAGTGCATGTCGCGCAAAACTGCGCAGCGGTTTTGCGGAAACGACATGCATAAAAACAAGGACCTAAGCGGTCAGCCGCCCTGCGCGGGCCCGGCCGCCGGCGCCTGAGGTACGCTCTGTCCGGTCGTCTGGCTCTTGATCAGCTCGCCATAGACCTCGACCGCACCCCACGCAATGAAGGCCAGCAACAGCCCGGCGATAAGGATCCTCAGCGCGTGCCAGCCCCAATGCCCCTGGCGGGCTTTGTTTTCAGGAACGGTCTTGGTCATTGTTGGCCTCCCTGTCGCGTGGCGGCGGACGCTTCGGCATGGTCGGGTAACGGGCCCTCTCCGCGAAGGTTCCGAATCCGACAGCGAGGTTCGGCGACGATGGGGACCGCTTGTCGCGAGTGCGGGGCCTAGGGGTAGCCGGCCGACATCAGCCGCTTTCATTGAGGATGCGGATCGGTTTGGCTACGGCTTTTCGCCGGGATCCTTGTCTTGAGGCCCGGGCTTCGCATTCTCGCGATAGATTGCATAAGCGACGAGCGCGACGGCGGGCGCGAGAAGCGCGCCCATGCCGCCCTTGCTTTTCGCAAGCGCCGGAAGCAGCGCGAGCGCTGCGGTGACGCCAACCGCGGTCATGTCGGCCTTTCGTCTTCGCGCCCGGCGCCGCGCCTGCGTACCGGCGGCCAGCTTGTGGATCACCAGAATGAGCCCGGCAAGCACCAGGAAGCCAATGCCGAAGCCGAAGGAAGTCGCCAACGGCCCGTAGCGCCCCGCCAGCCAGATATAGGCCGCACCAATGAGGAAGCCGATGCCGCACAGGACAAGAACGCCGGCAAGCCCATAAAGGACTGCCGTCATGCGCGCCCGTCGCAGAGCAGCCGCCGCCTCGCCGGAGGCAAGGGTCGAAATCAGCGAGACCAGCGTCTCCATCTGCGGGCTAACGGCGGGACAGCAGCGCAAACAGGAAGCCGACGCCGGCGGCGATCGCCAGCGACGTTACCGGCTTTTCTCGAACGCTGGCTATGAGCTGCGCTTCGATATCCTGAGCGCTGCCGCGCACGCTTTCGAATGCCGCCTCGCCCTGCGTCCGCAGCTGTTCGACGCCTTCGGCCGCCGCGCGGCGCGCTGCGCCGTAACCGTCGTCCCTGGTCTTGGCCAATTGCCTGGTAAGCTCCTCTATATCCGCTTTCAACTGCCGGATATCGGCTTCCAGATCGGAGTTGGAGGGAGCATCTGTTGCGCTTTTGCCTGCGGCGGTCGCCATCGCGTAACTCCTTGTGTTTTCTACCTTTAAACGCTCGATCTACGTCAAGAGTTCCGAAGCTGGATCGCCCCTTAGCAAGACCGAAGGGCGGGCACATTGACAGCTGTCAAATTCTCTCGGATCAGAAGTCCTTGTTCTCCGTCCATGCCTCCCTTAGGGCCTTCTTGGCTTTCGAACGCGCGAAAGGCCGGCAGCAGCCGCAGCGGGCATTTCTCGCAGGGATATTGGCGGGCAGTGGCGGAACCTACACTCTGGCCGGACATTTCGACCCTCCTCGAAATCCCTGCCCCCGGTGCGGTTGTTGAAAACGCTCCACGCGGATCGAGGTTCCGCGCGATCACGGGATGCATCGCCGGTCATATCTTTTTTAATGACACAGAGCCGAATACCGCGCATGACTGCGGCGATCGTAGGAGTCGCCGACACGTGCCCCCATTGTTAGACGGATTGCGTATCCTGGTCCTGGAAGACGAATTCCTGATCGCGATGGATGTCGAGCAACTGTGCCGCGACCAGGGCGCCGCCGATGTCACGATTGTCCGCGATCTGGCCGAAATCGACCTGGGGCACGGGCTGTCGTCGTTCGACGCCGCCATTGTCGACCTGATGCTGGGCGGCGTCTCGACGCTCGACTTCGCCAAGCGGCTGCGAGGCGAAGGCGTTCCATTCGTCTTTGCCTCCGGTTACTCCGACGCGGAAGAGATCGAGGGTTCTTTCCCGGAGATCCGGCTGGTCGCCAAACCTTATTCGGGAGACGATCTGATCGAAGCCGTGGCGCTCGCCTGCGGACGCGCGAAGGCGGCTTGACGACGTCGCGGCCCGGATGTCGGTGTCAGGCCGCGTTCGAACCAGTCACTTGAGCCGAGATCGCATCGGGACCGTATTCGTCCTCGCCGGAAATCTTGAGGATGTCCTGCAGCCGGGCGCGCGCCCGGCTGACCCGGCTCTTGATGGTGCCGACCGCGCAACCGCAGATCTCGGCCGCCTCCTCGTAAGAGAAGCCGGATGCCCCGATCAGGATGATGGCTTCGCGCTGATCCTCCGGCAACTGCTCCAGCGCGCCGCGGAAATCCTTGAGGTCGAGCTGGCCATGCTGGGCCGGATGAACGGCAAGCCTGGCGGTCATGATGCCGTCGCTGTCCTGTACCTCGCGGCCACGCTTGCGCATCTGCGAATAGAATTCGTTGCGCAGGATGGTGAACAGCCAGGCCTTGAGGTTTGTGCCCGGCTGGAAACTCTCGTGCTTGTCCCACGCCTTGACCAAGGTTTCCTGGACGAGGTCATCTGCCTTGTCGGCATTCTGCGTCAGCGAGACTGCAAAGGCGCGCAGGCTCGGTATTGCGCCGAGCAGCTCGGTCTTGAAGCTCTGGGAGACCGCCGCCATGCCTCAGTCCTTTTTCTCGGCGGGCTCGGCCTCTTCCAGCTGGCTAAGCAACTGGGCGAATCGATCTGGCACCTGATCGGAGACCAGCTCGTCGTAGTATTGTTTGAGTTTGCGGGCGATTTCGGAGTTTGGTCCAAGCGGATTGCCACCCCCATTCCGGTGCCTGCTCACGGCGCCAGTCGTCGAATTCTTTGACATTTCTTTCATATTTGCCCTAATTCCCAGCACTCGAACCGCTCTGGAACTGCAGACCACAACGCAAGCGGCACCCTTGTCTGGTTGCCCATCCCGAAACCGCCAAACGCCCATTTCCTAATTTAGTTCCACAGCCGGCGGAACTTTTTCAGAAAGCCGACGTTGGTTTGCTTGGGGTTTGCGACCCGTCTGGCCTGATGGAAACGAACAACGTCATCTGAGGGAGACGTCAATATGAGTCTATCCGCAACTATCGCTCCTCACCTGCCGTTCCTTCGCCGTTTCTCGCGCGCCGTGTCGGGATCGCAGGAAAGCGGTGACGCGTTGGTCGCCGCCATGCTGGAGGCCATCATCGCCGACACCGAAGTCTTCCCCGAGGCATCGAGCGATCGCATCGCGTTGTACAAAGTTTTTGCCAGGCTTTTCACCTCGATTGCCATCCGCGTGCCGCAAGAGCATGCGCAGACCGCCTGGGAGCAGCGGGCCGCCGCCAATCTGAATGCTATCGCGCCGCGGCCGCGGCAGGCGTTCCTGCTTGTCGCCGTGGAAGGTTTCAGCGAGGACGAAGCAGCGGAGATCCTCGACGCCGACGAGCAGGAATTTTCCGAATTGCTTGCCCAGGCAAGCGCCGAGATTTCCCGCCAGGTCGCGACCGATGTGCTGATCATCGAGGACGAGCCGCTGATTGCCATGGACATCGAGGAGATGGTCGAAAGCCTTGGCCACCGCGTTGTCGGCACCGCGCGCACGCATGCCGAAGCGGTCGCCATGTTCGGCAGGACGCGCCCGAAAATGGTCCTGGCGGACATCCAGCTTGCCGACGGCAGCTCGGGTATCGAGGCCGTGAATGAAATCCTGTCCTCGACGCCGGTGCCGGTGATCTTCATCACCGCCTTCCCCGAACGCCTGTTGACCGGCGAGCGCCCCGAGCCGGCGTTTCTGGTGACCAAGCCGTTCAACCCCGATATGGTCAAGGCTCTGATCAGCCAGGCGCTGTTCTTCGACCGCCAGGCGAAAGCTGCAGCCTGACCGCACCGATGTCTGTTCATCGAGGTTCCATGCGAGGCTCCCGCGCCTCGCATGACGCAGTGCGGAATCTGATCCGCGAAAGCGCTTCCGGGGGGTCGTCTTTTTCCGCAAATGGTGGAACAAACGGCATTCAGCCACGTTTTTTCAGGACGTTAGAAGGAGGCATATCATGCTGTACTGGGCGCTCGTTTTTCTTGTGGTCGCGATCATCGCCGGCGCTCTTGGATTCGGCGGCATTGCCGGCACATCGGCTGGCATCGCGCAGATATTGTTCTTCATCTTCCTGGCCTTCCTGGTGATTTCGCTCATCGCCGGCCTTTTCAGAAGAGCCTGACGCGGGGAGCACCGGACACTGGAAGCCGCACCCCTCAAACGGTTTCCAGCCACCGCCGGGCGGTGTCCCCAAAGGACGTCGTCCGGCGGACCGTTTTTGAGGCTGCGCGCAGCCTCGGCATGTCGAGGCCGAAGCAGCAGTCTGTCGTAAAGCCGTTCAGCCTGGATGCGGGAAGTATTATTGGATGCGTTCCAAGGCCTCAGAAAAGGACGATCCGGGCAAGCGCAGCGACGAGGTGATCGCGATGCATCCGGCGGAAAGCGGGATGCAGTTGGGGCGTGCGTTGCTGCATGCGCTCCACAATGCCGGAATTTCGGTCCTCTATCAGGACCGGGAAATGAAGACCGTCTGGGCCCGCAACATGCGCGCGCCTTGGGCAGCCGAGACGGCCGACGGCAAGGATTTGCTCTCGCCTGCTCAGGCCGAACGCCTAAGTGCGGCCAAACACAGGGCGGTTGAAACCGGCAACGCTGATCGCCTCGAACTCGGCATTCCCGGCGTTGACGGCGTGCGCTGGTTCCAGATCTGGGTCGATGCCGATCATAGCGATACCGGGGAAGTCCAGGGCGTCGTCACCACCATGGTCGAGACCACGGAGCAGAAACGTCGCGAGCAGACGCTGAAGACGCTGCTGCGTGAGGTTAGCCATCGCTCGAAGAACCTTCTGGCCATCATCCAGAGCATAGCCACCCAGACCGGGCGCTACTCCGAGACGCTTGGCGACTTCCTGACCCGCTTTCGCGGCCGCATTCAGTCGCTCGCCTCGTCCCAGGATCTGGTTACATCCTCCAACTGGCGCGGCGCGGCGCTTCGAGAGCTCGTATCCGGCCAGGTCGGCCGCTACAGCGCCGACCCCCACCGCAGTCTGCGTTTCGATGGCGAAAACCCTTACCTCAACCCAAACGCCGCCTTGCATATCGGGCTGGCCATGCATGAGCTGGCCGTGAATTCGGTAAGTTACGGCGCCCTGTCGCAGCCTGACGGCCATGTCGAGGTAAGCGCCAAAATCGCGCCCGGCGGCGGAACTTCGGCCGACCTTTTGCTGATGTGGACGGAAAGGATCGGCGCCGGCAGGCGCAACGAAAAGCGCTTTGGCAGCGTCGCTCTGGAACGCGTCGTGCCGACGTCGCTCGGCGGCTCCGCCATCCTCGAGATCGATGAGGATCGGCTCGAATATCGCCTGACGATCCCGCACGGCAATTTCGAGACGGATTGACCGCCACACACGAACATTCGCCGACTTAACCGGCTGTTCACCATAAAGCCCGATTCTGTGTTCCTGGCTAAAACCGCGCCGAAAGCCCCAGCCGCGACCAATCACGCGATTTGGCACACGATTTGGCACGCGATTTGGGAGGACTGAATGATGGTTTCCGACATGAACAGGTTGGAGCAGGCCGCGCGCGTCTCGATGAGCAGCTTCCAGGACGCCGAGGCGCCGCCCTTGCCCCGTTCCTCCCATCTTTCGCTTCGTCTCGGCGCCGTCGCGCTCCTTGCTGCCCTGGTGCTGGCGGCAGCGTGGCAGCTGACCTGATCCGGCAGTTTCCCGGTCGCGCTTTAAGTCGGCAAGGGCTCGCGGCATCGCGGCGGCAGGAACTTTTGAGCGGCGAAAATCGTTCTTTGCCGCGGAGAGGGTTCACCCGTGGAACACACGCCGCTTTGCTCCTCGTCATCGGCTGCTCGGACGCCATGACCGGATGCCGCGAGCTGACTGTCCCGGTCAGCGTCTTCGAGACCTTTGAGGCTTGCACCGCCGAACGGCCCTTCGCGCTGGCTGACGTCCGGGGTCAGGCGCGACACATCGTCGGCGAGTGCCTCGTCGTCGATCCGGCGCTGGAGGACGACTACGACCAGATCGTCTGGACCGTGCGCCCCGACGGCTCGCTCGAGGCGTCGCTGGAAGTCTCCGGCACGCTTGTCGCGTCGAACGGCGCGCGCCCTGAAAAAGACTATCTTAATCAACAGTAAGATCGTGCAGGCAAAGCCCGTTTTTTCGTGCTAAATGGCGGCTGGCACTGCCGAAAGTGAGGACAAAAGTGAGGAGCAATTTTATGCGGAAGATGATCATTGCCATGGTTGCCGTGGTCGCTGTCAGCGGCTGCACCACGACCGAGCAGGATGTGGTCGGCGGCGGTCTGATCGGCGCCGGTGTCGGCGGCTTGGTAGGCGGCGGCAAGGGCGCGCTGATCGGCGCGGCTGTCGGCGCCGGATCGGGCCTCCTGGTCCGCAACCTGCGCAACGGTTATTGTCAGTATCGCGATCATCGCGGCCGGATCTACACCGCCCGCTGCAACTAAGAATGTCGATCTGGAGGCCGGTCTGCCGGCCTCCATTTCTTTGCCTGGGGACATGGCCGGCCGCTGGCATGGCGGCGCCGTTCAACCCGTGAGCGGAATCCTTATTTCCACCTTCAGCCCGTCGGCCTGAAAATCGCGCTTGATCGTGCCGCGCAGTTCGCGCGTGACGTTGAGATCGATCAGCTTGGTGCCGAAACCGGTTTTTGCCGGCTCTTCCAGCTGCTTCTGTCCTGCCTCCCGCCAGTTGAGCACCAGCGTCCGTTCGCGGCCGCGCCCTTCGACCGACCACTCGACTTTCAAGGCGCCAACCGAGCTGCCTGCCTCGCCATATTTCAGCGCATTGGTGGCAAGCTCGTGGAAGGTCAGGCCGAGCGCCTGCGTGGTGTTCTCGTCAAGCAGCACCTCCGGCCCCGACAAGATGCCTGCAGGCAGCTCCTTGCCGAACACCTGCCCGAGCTCGATGCGCAGGAGGTCGCCAAGATCCGCCTTCTGCCAGCGCGAGCGTGTCAGCATGTCCTGCGAAGCGGCCATCGCCTGCAGACGCGCCGAGAACGATGCCGAGAATTCCTTCACGTCGGTGGCCTGGGATGCCGTCTGCCGCGCGATCGCCAAAACCCTAGTGATCGAATTCTTGATGCGATGCTTCATCTCCTGCAGGATCAGGTCCTTCTCCAGCAGGCTCTTCTCCGTCGCCTCGTGCAGCAGCGACTTCGCCTCATAGGCACGCTCCTGATAGCGGGCCACCAGGGCGATCGCCCCGGCAAGCAGCAGGCCGAACAGCCCGAGCATCACCGGAATGGCGCGCGAGGAAGGCAGCGAGAAAGCGCTCGTCGGCCTAAACAGGACGGTCCAGGGTCGGCCGGCGACGACGATATTCCGCCGCGCCACAAGCTTCGCACCCAAGGACTCGGCCGGCGGCGCTTCCGACCGGAACAAGAGATTGTCGGCATTAGGCTTGCCGTCATAGATCTCGACATTGACCGGCAGCAGCGGCGCCTTGCTGAGCGCCACCTGGAACAAGTCGCGCGAGCGGAAGGCGGCATAGAGAAAGCCCGCGGTCGAGGACCGGCTGGCATTGATCACGTCCGGCGCCGTTTCCACGTTCAGCCGCACGAAGACCAGGAAACCCGGAAAGGTCTGCTTCGCGCCAACGCCCTGGCCGAGTTGGATAAGCCCGCTCGCATGCTGCTGGTCGTCGGCCATGGCCTTCTCGATCGCCGTCCGCCGCGCCGGCTCGCTGAACATGTCGAAGCCGATGGCCGACTGGTTGGACGTATCGAGCGGCTCGAAAAGCACAATCGGCGTTCGCCATTGCTGCTCGCTGGTGGCCGGATAGACAGGATGCGCCGAACCGTGATCGCGCAGGATGTCGCGCTCGACCGCTGCCTCGTCGCCGGTCTTGACCAGCTTCAGGAAGCCGATGCCGCGCAGGCCGGCGAAATTGTCGTCGATGTCGAGTGCGGTGAAGAAGGCGTTGAACTCGCCGCGCGTGATGTCGCCGTTGCGGGCGTCGAACAGCGCCTGCGTCGAGCGCAGCAGCGACAGGTGCAGGTCGATGCGGCTCTCGATGCGGTTGAGCGCGTCGTCGGCCGTTCCCTCGAACTTGATGCGCGCCGCCTCCTGGGTCGCGAAATAGGCGAACCCCGCCATCGTCAGGCTGATCAGTGCGACGGCGATGAAAGCGACGATCGGAAAGAGCTTTTTCAACGCAGGATGCGGCCCCTCGATGGTTGACCACCTTTATGGGCAAGTCTCCGCGCCAACACAATGGCGAAGCCAATCCATCACGGCCGCTGGCACATCACCTAAACGTAAATTAGCCAGCTAACTTATTGCCTTAGGCCGCGATCTTCAGCGCTCCGGGACCCGGAATGGCGCCCGGCGGGCACTTGCCCAAAATGATCATGCCGAGCACCTCGTCCTGGGTCACGTCGCCGGTGCGCGCCGTGCCGACGACCTGGCCGTTCTTCATCACGCAGACCCTGTCTGCCAGATCGAACACGTCATGGATGTCATGGCTGATCAGGAAGATGCCGATGCCGTCCGCCTTGAGCTGCCGCACCAGTTCGCCGACCTGGGCCGTCTCCTGGGGACCAAGCGCGGCTGTCGGCTCGTCCATGATCAGGATGCGGGCGTTGAACAGGATCGCGCGGGCGATCGCCACCGACTGCCTCTGCCCGCCGGACAGCTTGATCACCGGCTCCTTGAAGCGCTGGAAGCGCGGATTGAGCCGGCCCATCACCTTGCGCGCCTCGGCCTCCATGGCGACGTCGTCGAGCGTGCCCCAGGCGGTCATCAGCTCGCGGCCGAGGAAAAGATTGGCGGCGGCGTCGACATTGTCGGCAAGCGCCAGCGTCTGGTAGATCGTCTCGATGCCGTATCTCTTGGCATCGCGCGGATTGGAGATCGATGCGTCTTCGCCGTTGACGAAGATCTGCCCGGCATCGCGCTTGTAGGCGCCGGACAGGATCTTGATCAGCGTCGACTTGCCCGCGCCGTTGTGGCCAAGCAGCGCCACCACTTCGCCGGGGAAGAGATCGATGGAGGCGTCGTCGACGGCGCGGATGCCGCCGAAGGCGATCGAGATGTTGCGCATGTCGACCAGCGGGACGCCGGCGGAAGCATTCTTGTCTGCCATGGTCTCCTCCCTAGTAGTAACCTTTGAGCATGATCATTTCCGCAAACCGGTTTCCACTTTGCGGGATCATGCTCAGACGCGCTTGCGGTAGATGGTGTCGAGCCAGACCGCGACGACCAGCACGGCGCCGACGACGATGCTTTGCAGCGGCGAGTCGACGCCGAGCAGCACCATGCCGGACTGCAGCGACTGCATCAAAAGCGCGCCGAGCATGGCGCCGAGCACGGTTCCCGAGCCGCCGGCAAGCGAGGTGCCGCCGATCACCGCCGCGGCGATGACCAGGAGCTCGTCCAGGGTGCCCAGCGCATTGGTCGACGAATTCTGCCTGGCCGACGAGATCGCCGCCGCGATCGTTGCCAGCACGCCCATGATCATGAACACCTTCATGGTGATCCAGCGGGTGTTGATGCCGGCAAGGTTCGCCGCTTCCGGATTGCCGCCGATGGCGAAGACATAACGGCCGAAGCGGGTGCGCTTGGTGATGAAGGTCATGATCAGGCCGACCGCGACCGCCATCAGCACCGGAATGGCGATGCCGTGGGCGATGAACAACCCGCCTTCTGGAACGGTGATGTTGTTGGCGGCGGCGTATCGGTTCACGATGCCGACCGGCCAGGGATAGGAATTGGCCAGCCACACCGCGCCCATGATGATCGCGCAGGCGACCGCGCCGAGCAGCGTCTCGGCCCAGATCGGCCGGAGCGGGAAACGGAAGCGCTTGCGCTGCACCCGGCCGTGAAACAGCGCAAACACCACCGCCAGGCAGGCGACGACGCCCACCACCCAGCTCCATCTGGCGCCGATCGAGCCGGCCGGCCCGCCGCCCATCAGCTGGTAGGTGGCGTCGAGCGGCGCGACCGTCTGGCCGCTGGTGACCCACCAGGCGGCGCCGCGCCACACCAGCAGCCCGCCCAGCGTCACGATGAAGGCCGGCACCTCGAGATAGGCGATGACGAAGCCCTGGAAGGCCCCGATCAGCAGGCCGAGCGCCAGGCCGATGGCCAGCGCCAGCACCCAGATCCACGGATTGCCGAGCTCGAGCCCGACCATCCGCACCAGGAAATGCACCTGGGCAAAGCCCATGACCATGCCGATCAGCCCCTCGGCCGAGCCGACGGAGAGGTCGATGTTGCGCATGACGATGACCAGCACCATGCCCGAGGCCATAATGGCCACGGCCGAGGTCTGCACCGACAGGTTCCACAGATTGCGCGGCGTAAGGAACGTGCGGCTGTCGAAATCGAGCGGATTGACGCCGAGCCGCAGGCTCGAAATGACGTGCAGGCCGATCCAGATGATCAGCAGCGCGCCGACCATGCCGAGCATGCGGGTGTCGAGTTCGGTCGCCTTGAGGAAACGGCCGATCGCGCTGAGTTCGGAAGCACGTGCGCGATCCGCCGCCGGGTTGGCCGCCGTCTCAGAGGTCGTATCGGTCATGATCTCCTCCCACCGGCTGTCCTCTGACTCGGATGCCGGACCACAAATGCTGGGGCAACTCCAGGAAAAGTGTGTAATCCGTCCGGAATTGCTTGGAAACAAATGGCTGGGGCGGTTCGACGATTCTGCCAGACGATGAACCGCTCCACCGGCTTTCCCGTATCATTTGAAGCAGGAAGCCCTTTTTTGAGAAACGCCGCGGCTTTGGGCCGCGGCGTCAGGATTTGAATAAACGTCGGCCGGATCAATTGCAGACTGCGACCGCGCCAGCCGCGACGCCGGCGCAGACTTCGTCCTTCTTGATCCAGCCTGCGTCGATGACGACGTTGAGATTGTCCTTGGTGATGGCGATCGGGGTCAGGAACAGCGACTTGACGGTGTTGCCGCCAGGCGTGGTGAAGTCCTTGGCGCCGGCGATGTCGGCCATCTTCTTGCCGTCGGCGAGCTGCGAGGCGATCTCGGCGGCGTTCTTGCCGAGCTCGCGGGCGTCCTTCCACACCGACACGGTCTGCGTGCCGAGGGCGATGCGGTTGAGCGCCGCGTGGTCGCCGTCCTGGCCCGAGACCGGAACGGTGCCGGCCAGGCCCTGCGCCGTCAGCGCCGCGACGACGCCGCCGGCAGTACCGTCATTGGCCGCCACGACCGCATCGACCTTGTTGTCGTTGGCGGTCAGGAACTGTTCCATGTTCTTCTGCGCATTGGCGGGCAGCCAGCCGTCCGTATAGGCCTCGCCGACATTCTTGATCTTGCCGCTGTCGATGGCTTCCTTCAGCACTTCCATCGAGCCCGCGAACAGGAAATCCGCATTCGGATCGGCGCCCGAGCCCTTGATGAAGACGTAGTTGCCTTCAGGCTTGGCCTTAAACACCTCGCGGGCCTGCATGCGCCCGACTTCCTTGTTGTCGAAGGTCAGGTAGAACACATCCTTGTTCTCGATCAGGCGATCGTAGCCGACGACCGGAATGCCCTCGTCGAGCGCCTTCTGCACCGCCGGGCCGATCGCCGAGGCATCCTGCGCCAGGATGATCAGCGCGTTTGCGCCCTGCGAGATCAGGCTTTCGACGTCGGTCAGCTGCTTGCCCGGATTGGACTGCGCGTCGGCCGAAATGTATTTGTCGCCGGCCGCCTCGATCGCCTTCTTCATCGCCGCTTCGTCGGTCTTCCAGCGCTCTTCCTGGAAATTCGACCACGAAACGCCGATCACCTTGTCCTTCGCCTCTGCGACCGACGCCAGCGTCAACGACATGGCGACACCCGCCAGCATGGCGGTTGCGAATCTCTTCATGATTTCCTCCCTGCGCCCTTGCGGCGCGACCCAGACTGGCCCCAAGGCCGGTAACAGAGGCTTTTTTTCGAGCCTCGAAAAAACACTGATCCAACGCCGAAGCACTGTCAACTGCGATTCTGATGGTTTTTGAGGTGCCGCGAACTTTTTTTCGAGGCCCGCAATAAATAATGACAGCCTTGGCCGCTTCTGCCACTATCCTGAAAACAGTTGCACAGGAAGCGCGGAGCCGCTGCCGTGGGAACTGAATGAAACAAAATCCAGAGCGGTTCGGTGGTGTTGTATCCGCAACCGAACCGATCTGGCGTGTCGCCGACGGCCCATGCATTATCAAGAGGCCGCGCTGACCGGGAGGAGAAAAATGTCGGTCGGGATCCGCCACGACGACCTGCGCCGGCGCAACCGCGCCATGGTGCTCTCGGCCGTGCGCCGCGCCGGCCAGCCGTCGCGCACGGAGATCGCCGCGACCACCGGGCTCAGCCACTCGACCATTTCGGCAATTTCCTCGGACCTGATCCAGGAAGGCATCCTGGCCGAGAGCAAACCGAGCGAGGCGGCATCGCTGAAGCGCGGCCGGCCGCAGGTCGGCCTCGCCCTCAACCCCGAGGCGGCCGCGGTGGTGACGGTGGTGCTGTCGCTGAATTTCCTTTCCGTCGCCGTCATCGACTATGCCGGGCAGGTCATCGCCGAGGAGCAGCGGCGCCTCGATACGCTGACCATGCCGCGCGACGAGCTGATCGGCGAATGCGTGGCGATCGTCCGGCGCCGGCTGGAAGACCCCGACCTCGATGTCCGCAGCGTCGCCCGCATCGCCATGGGCATCCAGGGCATCACCGATTCCCATGCGCGGGCAATGCTGTGGTCGCCGATTACGCCTTTGACCGACATTCCTTTCGCCGACATCCTGGAAAAGGAATTCGGCATCCCGGCGACCATGGAGAACGACTGCAACATGATGGCGGTGGCGCTGCAATGGCGCGACCCCAACCGCTATCGCGACAACTTCATTGCCATCCTGCTGTCGCACGGCATCGGCATGGGCCTGGTGCTGAAGGGCGAGCTGTTCACCGGCACGCATTCTTCCGGCGGCGAGTTCGGCCACATGATCCATCGTCCAGGCGGCGCGCTCTGCCGTTGCGGACGCCGCGGCTGCGTCGAGGCCTATGCCGGGAACTACGCCATCTGGCGCAGCGCCATGAAGATGAGCGAGGACGCCGAGCCGGTCGACGTCGGCGACGCCGACATGCGGGCGCTTGCCGCCAAGGCGCGGGAGAAGGACGGCCCGGAGCGCGAGGCATACCGCCGGGCGGGCGAGGCGTTGGGCTTCGGCCTCGGCAGCCTGTTCGCGCTGATAGACCCGGCGCCGGTCGCCATGGTCGGCGTCAGCGCCGCCGCTTTCGACCTGATCGAGCCGTCGCTGCGCGAGGCCATCGCCCAGACCGCCGGTGGCCAGCACTCGGAATCGATCTCCTTCGACACTGAGCCGAACGAACTGCCGCTGATCCGCGAGGGCTGCGCCATGCGCGCGCTGACCTTCGTCGACCAGGAGATTTTCGCCCCGGGCGTCCAGGCAAGGGCGGGCGCCGGGAAGAATGTGGCCTGAGCGGCTTTCCGAATCGCCGGAGATTAGCGAAGGCCTTTTGAGCTTTCGTCATTCCAGGGCGGAGCAGGAGCGAAGCTCCGTCGCGAAGACCCTGGAATCCATGCCGTCACCTTGATCGAAATGCGCAGCGGAGCAGAATTCTGCACCGCAGTGCCGCGTCGACGTCACGGAATGGATCCTCGGGTCTGCGCCGCGTCGCTTCGCTCCTTGCTCCGCCCGTGGATGACGAAGCACGAGCGTCTCAGCTACTCACCAACGCATGCGATCCGGTAGCGGACGCGTCAATTCCACGAACGGTGCGCCTAATCCTCGCGGATTGCGTATCCCGCGCCGCGTATGGTGCGGATGACATCGGGCATGCGGCCGTTGTTGACCGCCTTGCGCAGGCGCCCGACATGTACGTCCACGGTGCGCTCGTCGATATAGATCGTCTCGCCCCAGACATTGTCGAGCAACTGGCTGCGCGAGAACACCCGGCCGGGATGCCGCATCATGAACTCGAGCAGCCGGAACTCGGTCGGACCGAGCCTGATCTCGCTCTTCTTGCGGTAGACGCGGTGTGATTCGCGGTCGAGCACGATGTCGCCGACTTTGAGCACGCTGGAAAGCACCTCCGGCTTGGCGCGGCGCAACAGCGCCTTGACCCTGGCCATGAATTCCGGCGTCGAGAACGGCTTGACCAGATAGTCGTCGGCGCCCGTCGAGAGGCCGCGCACCCTGTCGCTTTCCTCGCCGCGCGCCGTCAGCATGATGATCGGCAGCCGTTCGGTCTCGGGCCGCATCCTGAGGCGGCGGCAAAGCTCGATGCCGGAAACCGCCGGCACCATCCAGTCGAGCACCAGGAGATCGGGCACGTTCTCCTGCAGGCGGATCTCGGCTTCGTCGCCGCGGGTGACCACCTCGACCTGATAGCCTTCGGATTCGAGGTTGTAGCGGAGCAGCACCCCCAGCGGCTCCTCGTCCTCCACCACCATGATGCGTGGCGCGATCATTTAGCAGGTACCTTCGTTTGTCAGGCCGCCGGCGCCGACATCGCCGTCTCGTCCTGCTTCGGACGGTTTGCGGGCAATTGGGTGCCGGTCAGCACATAATAGGCATTCTCGGCGATGTTGGTGACGTGGTCGCCGATGCGCTCCAGATTCTTGGCGCAGAACAGGAGATGCGTGCAGGCCGTGATGTTGCGCGGATCCTCCATCATGTAGGTCAGGAGCTCGCGGAAGACGGAGGTGTATTTGACGTCGATGCGCTCGTCGTCGTTCCGGAGCTTGGCGAGCGCCGTGGCGTCGCCCACCGTGTACTCCTCGATCACGCCCTGGACCTGGATCAGCACCAGCTGCGCCATCGAGTCGATGGAGTGCGACAGGTCGCGCGGCGCGGCGCTGACGCCGACGGAGCCGACGCGCTTGGCGATGTTCTTGGCGAGATCGCCGATGCGCTCGAGGTCGCCGGCCATGCGGATCGCGCCGACCACGCTGCGCAGGTCGTCGGCCATCGGCTGGCGCTTGGCGATCAAGGTGATGGCGCGATCGTCGAGCTCGCGCTGGCGCGCGT
This sequence comes from Mesorhizobium sp. WSM4906, assembly GCF_029674625.1. Taxonomy (NCBI): domain Bacteria; kingdom Pseudomonadati; phylum Pseudomonadota; class Alphaproteobacteria; order Hyphomicrobiales; family Phyllobacteriaceae; genus Mesorhizobium; species Mesorhizobium sp. WSM4906. The sequence continues at coordinate 1,827,704 of NZ_CP121355.1, read as the reverse complement.
CCATGATGGCGTCGTCGGAGACCACGCGCTGCGCCAGCGCGTTGTCGGAATTGAGCAGGGCCTTGGTCGACGCGCCGACCATCGAGCCGGCGAGATCGCCCATGTCACGGATAAGCTGGCTGATCTGCCTCAGATCCTCGTCGAAGGAAGCGACCGTATGGGCCATGATTATGTCCTCGTATGAAACTCAGCCGAAGCGGCCGGTGATATAGTCCTGCGTGCGCTTCTCGCGAGGCGAGGTGAAGATCTTCTCCGTCCGGTCGAACTCGACCAGCTCGCCGAGATACATGAACGCCGTCTGCCGCGACACGCGCGCCGCCTGCTGCATGTTGTGGGTGACGATCACGATCGTGTAGTCGGCCTGCAGCTCGTCGATCAGCTCTTCGATCTTGGCGGTCGACAGCGGGTCGAGCGCCGAGGCCGGTTCGTCGAGCAGGATGACCTCCGGCTTCACCGCCACGGTGCGGGCGATGCAAAGCCGCTGCTGCTGACCGCCGGACAGGCTCTGGCCGCTGGCGTTGAGCTTGTCCTTGACCTCGCTCCAGAGCGCCGCGCGCTTCAGCGCCGACTCGACCCGGTTGTCCATCTCGGCCTTGCTGATCTTCTCGTACAGCCTGACGCCGAAGGCGATGTTCTCGTAGATCGACATCGGGAACGGCGTCGGCTTCTGGAACACCATGCCGATCTTGGTCCTGAGCAGGTTGAGGTCCTGCGAGCGGTCGAGGATGTTCTTGCCGTCGAGCAGCACCTGGCCTTCCGCGCTCTGCTTCGGGTAGAGCTCGTAGATGCGGTTCAGCACGCGCAGCAGAGTCGATTTCCCGCAGCCCGACGGCCCGATGAAGGCGGTGACGCTGCGCTCGGGCAGCGACAGGTTGATGTCCTTCAGCGCCTTCGACTGGCCATAGTAGAAGTTGAGGTTCTTGACCTCGATCTTGGCCTTCTCGACGGCCGTGTCGGCTACGTTAAGGTCGGTGGACAACATCGGTTTCATCTGTCCTCTCTGCGTCCGGTAAGGCTGCGGGCGAAGATGCTCAGCCCGAGAACCGTCAGGGTTATTATGAGTGCGCCCGTCCAGGCCAGCTGCTGCCATTCCTCATAGGGGCTGAGCGCAAACTGGAAGATGGTCACCGGCAGGCTGGCCATCGGCGCGTTGAGATTGCTCGACCAGAACTGGTTGTTGAGAGCGGTGAAGAGCAGCGGCGCCGTCTCGCCGGAAATGCGGGCGATCGCCAGCAATATGCCGGTGACGATGCCGGAAAGCGCCGCGCGATAGGCGACCGAGCGGATCACCACCCAGCGCGGCGCGCCGATGGCGGTGCCGGCTTCGCGCAAAGCGTTGGGCACAAGGTTGAGCATGTCTTCGGTGGTGCGCACCACGACGGGGATCACCAGGATCGACAGCGCGACGGCGCCGGCTATCGCCGAGAAATGGCCCATCGGCCGCACCATCAGCTCATAGACGAACAGGCCGACGATGATCGACGGCGCCGACAAGAGGATGTCGTTGATGAAACGCACCACCGTGGTGAGCCGCGAGAAGCGCCCGTACTCCGCCATATAGGTCCCGGCGAGCACGCCGATGGGCGTGCCGACGACGATGCCGATGATGGTCATGATGATGCTGCCATAGATGGCGTTGAGCAGGCCGCCGGCGTCGCCGGGCGGCGGCGTCATTTCTGTGAACACCGCCAGCGAGACGCCGGAGAGCCCCTTGTAGACCAGCGCGCCAAGGATCAGCGCCAGCCAGGCGAGGCCGATGCCCGCCGCGACGACGCATAGCGCCATCATCACGGCATTCTTGCGCTTGCGGCTTTGGTGGAGCGATGCGGCGGTCGACATCGGTCAGGCTCCCGTGCGGCTATCGATGCGCAACAGCATGTAGCGTGCGAGCGCGAGGATGATGAAGGTGATGATGAACAGGATCAGGCCGAGCGCCACCAGCGACGACGTATAAAGCTCGCCATCGGCCTCGGTGAATTCGTTGGCGATGGTGGCCGAGATCGTCGTGCCCGGCGCGAACAGCGAGGCGCTGATGCGGTGCGCGTTGCCGATGACGAAGGTGACCGCCATCGTCTCACCGAGCGCGCGGCCGAGACCGAGCATGACGCCGCCCATGATGCCGACGCGGGTGTAGGGAATGACCACGCGCCGCGTCACTTCCCAGGTCGTGCAGCCGATTCCGTAGGCCGATTCCTTGAGCACCGCCGGCACCGTGTCGAACACGTCCTTGGTGATCGAGGTGATGAACGGCAGCACCATGATGGCGAGGATGAGCGATGACGTCAGCAGGCCGATACCGTAGGGCGGACCGGCAAACAGGCTGGAGAGCCCCGGGATGCCGTGAAAAATGTCGATGATGAAGGGCTGTATCGTCGTCTGCAGGAACGGCGCGAACACGAACAGGCCCCAGATGCCGTAGATGATCGAGGGAATGCCGGCGAGCAGCTCGACCGCGATGCCGATCGGGCGCCTGAGCGGGCGCGGACAGAGCTCGGTCAGGAAGACGGCAATGCCGATGCCGATCGGAACGGCGATGATGATGGCGATGGCCGAGGTGACGATGGTGCCATAGATGGGTGCAAGGGCGCCGAAATTCTCGGTGACCGGGTTCCACGCCTCCGTCGTCAGGAAGGAGAAGCCGAACTTCGACAGCGCCTCCCACGAGCCGGCGAACAGCGAGATCGCGACGCCGCCAAGAATGACCAGCACGAGAATGGCGGAAGCGCGCGTGGCCGCCCGGAAGACCATGTCGGTGAAGGCGAAGCGGCGCACCGTCGCTTCTCTGGTCCGCATGGCAGACGATGTCACGGCTTCGGAAACGGCACTCATCGAGCCCCTCGCATTTCAAAAGGTAGACAGGAGGGCGCCGGAAGCGCCCTCCTCATTCCGTAGGAATTACATGCCGGAATAGAGCGGCTTGCCGTTGCTGTCGACGATGTCCTTGCCCCACATTTCCTCGACGCTCTTCACGACCTTGTCGGGCATCGGAACGTAGTCAAGCTCGGCGGCCATCTTGTCGCCCTTGGCATAAGACCAGGCGAAGAACTTGAGCGCTTCGGTCGTGGCCGCCGCGTCGTCGGGCTTCTGGTAGACCAGGATCCAGGTCGCTGCGGTCATCGGCCACGACTCCGCGCCCGGCTGGTTGGCGAGGATGACGCCATAGCCTGGCTGCGAGCTCCAGTCGGCGTTGGCCGCGGCGGCCGAGAACGCCTTCCCGGTCGGCGCGACCTTCTTGCCGTCCTTGTTGACCATGTCGGCATAGGTGAGCTTGTTCTGCTTGGCATAGGCGTATTCGACATAGCCGATGGCACCGCCGGTCTGCGAGACGTTGTTGGCAACGCCTTCATTGCCCTTGGCGCCGATGCCCACCGGCCACTCAACTGCCTTGTCGACACCGACCTTTGCCTTCCAGTCCGCGCTCACGTCGCCGAGATAGTATGTGAAGTTGAACGTGGTGCCCGAGCCGTCGGAACGGTGGACCACCGCGATCGCCTGGTCGGGCAGCTTGATCTTGGGGTTGAGCTTCTTGATCGCCGCGTCGTTCCAGTTGGTGATCTTGCCCATGAAGATGTCGGCCAGCGTCGGGCCATCCAGAACCAACTCGCCCGGCTTGACGCCTTCGAGGTTGACGACCGGAACGATGCCGCCCATCACCATCGGGAACTGTGCAAGGCCGGTCGACTTGAGATCGTCGCCGCCGAGCGGCGCATCGGAAGCGCCGAAGGTCACGGTCTTGGCTTTGATCTGCTTGATGCCGCCGCCGGAACCGATCGACTGATAGTTGAGCCCGATGCCGGTTTCCTTTTTGTAGGCGTCGGCCCACTTGGCATAGATCGGATAGGGGAAGGTGGCGCCGGCACCCGAGATGTCCGCAGCCCAAGCGGCGGACAGGGTGAGCGTGGACGCCGTAGCCATTGCAATCGCAACGGCCGCCGAGCGGATGAAATGTCTCATGTGGCCTGCTCCTGTTCGGAATATGGTCTCTTGGCACCGCCTTCTGACGGCGCCCAGTGAGCGCAATAGCCCTCGATTATTACAGTTGGATGACAGTTTCGTGTCAGCCGCGTAACGTCCGAACAGGGATGTCTGGAGAGGCGCGCGGCGGCCTTCGCGGACCAGCCGGAGTTTGCCGCCGGAATCAGTAACTTGTCTGACTTTTGATTAAAAAATATCCCGGCGGCCGAAATATCGGCCGCCGGGAAATAAAATCCGGACGAGAGCGCGTTGCTCGAATGCCAGAGCGGATCATGGCATGGCCATCGCCGAAAACAGGTCCGTTGGGGTAGAGTCGACGCTGTTCCTTGCCGGCGGTCGCTGCTCCCGCCCGTAACCGAGGGGCGGAATCGACAAGGACCATTGTCTTGGCTTGGCCTCCGCTTTGGTATGGTGCGATCACACCATACGTCCGCGTCAAGCGATCAGACGGCCCGCTGGCGGAAGCGCGCCGGCGGTCGACCGGGTAGAAAAAAGCTCCAGCCGCCGCGCATTTTTCCTGGATCTGCTTCTAGAGCAATTCCAGGAAAAGTGTGAGCGGTTTTCCGTCCGGAATTGCGTAAAAACAAAGAGTTAGAGCGGTTCGGCGTTTCCGTGGTAATTGCTCACCCCTACGCCTGGGCGAATGCCAAGGGACGCGCGTTGAGGGTTGTGGTTAGGGCGTCGAGTGGGTCGATGGCCCGTCGTCGGGCGGTTTCGAGGACGGATCGAATGTCGGCGTAGAGCTTGGCGCCCCACTCTGTTCGGAACCCGTTGGTGATCTTGCGGAACGTCACGCAAGGGCGCAGGGCGCGCTCGGAGGCGTTGTTGGTCGCCTCCAGCGCCCGATTGGTGATGAAGACGAACAGGTTTCGGCGGATTTCACCGATTGTCTTGTGCAGCTTGATGCCTTCTTCGTGGGTGGGACGCAGCCTGAGCAGCTCGCTCAGCTTCTTGACGAACTTCCTGTTATAGAAAGCCAGCTGTCGATCGCTGAGCTGATCGCGCTCGCGACCGATGCGGCAAGCGCGCTTGAGCAGCGCGATCAGGCCGGGCGCAAAACAATCGTCGCCGGCATCCATGGCATACTGAGCGTCACGGATGAGATGCGCCAGACAAAACTGGTGCTGACGTTTGGCGAAGCCCTTTTGGGCACCATAGCGGTCGGAAAGCCAGAAATCGGGGCGACGATCAGCCAGGAAGTCTTCCAGCACACGCTTGGCCCGCGTCGGATCGGCCAGGAAGACGGCGCTGTCCTTGTGATGAACCACCCAGAGCCAGAAGTTGCGCTTGCCGACCCGCAGGCCGGTTTCGTCCGAGGCCAGCGCCGGCGCGGCCATGAGGTCGTTGCGAATGCGCTCGGTCTGCGCGGCGAAGGGGACTGCGGCCCGCTTGAGCATGTTGACCAGCGCCCCCTCGCTGATCTCCACCCCGAATAGATCGCACAGCGTCCGCGACAGGCGTTCGAAGGCGATGCCGTGCGTGTAGCGCAGGTAAATCACCAGGGCGCGCAGCTTTGCCCCGAACGGCGAGCCAGGCGGCATGTCCGCCGGTGCGGCAGCCTTGAAGCGCCGGCTGCAGTTCGGGCAGGCGCCGCCGTAAAGGTTGATCCGCGTCACCACCGGTTCGATCGGCGGAAGCTCGACATGATCATAGGCTTCGCACAGCCATTGCCGCGCGCCCGAGACATCCGCCCGGCAATGTGGGCAGCACGAAGCGCGCATCTCCAATGTTTGCGTCGGGTTCGAAGCCATCGCACGATGCGCCCCGGTCCGCCCTTTCCGGCGCCGCCGCCGCTTGCTTGCCGGCGGCGTTGCCGCCGAAGCCTTGCGACCTTGCGAGGGCGGAACACTCGAATTATCCGGTGTCTTTGGCGGAAGCCCGAGCCGCGCCTCCAGTTCCGCAACCCGCCGCGTCAACTGCTCGATCATCGCGGCCTGCGCCAAAATGATCTCTATCAGCTGTTCCCGGTCCAGCGAATCAAGAACCGCGCGATCCATCCGCAGCTTGAATCACGCAATGCCATTCCCGTCAAACCCACGCCGGCTTTCGAGAGGGTGAGCAATTACTTTCCGTGAAACGATGAACCGCTCTAGCCGGCGCCGCGGCGAACCTCGGCGCCGGGACCGAGCCATCTTTCGACCTTCTCGAGCAGCGCCTTCGGGCTGATCGGCTTCGGCAGGTAGTCATCCATGCCGGCTTCCAGGCAGCGTTCGCGGTCCCCTTTCAGCGCGTGCGCGGTGACGCCGACGATCGGCACATGCGTGCCCGTCTCCTCTTCAAGCTTGCGGATGGCCGCGGTCGCCTCCAGACCGCTCATCTCCGGCATCGACACATCCATGAGGATCATGCGCGGGCTGAGCTTGCCGAAAGCCTCGAGCGCCTTGCGGCCGTTGGCGACGATCTCGAAATGATAGCCGGTCTCGCCAAGGATCTGCGTGAACACCAGCTGGTTCACCTCGTTGTCCTCGGCGACGAGTATGTCGAGCCCGCTCTCCGCGCCGGCCGGACGCGGACGGGCCCGCGCCGGCGGCGGCTGCAACAGGACGCGATCCGACGCCGCCGCTTGTGCCGTCGGCGCCCGCGGCGCGCCGGGCGCCGATCCGACGCCGCCGGCCAAAGGCGCATGGATGGCCGTCGTGCTGTGGCGATGGCGCTGGATGGTGGCGACCAGCGTCTCCAAGAGGATGGAGGAGCGCGCCGGCTTGATGAGCTGCGCATCGATGCCGAGATCGCGGTAGGCGGCGCTGGCGAGCGACTGGTCGACCGAGGTCAGCATGATGATCGGCGTGTGGGCGAGGCCGGCGGTGTTGCGCACGATGCGCGCCATTTCGGCGCCGGTCATGCCCGGCATCTGGTAGTCGAGCACGACGCAATCGACGGCCACGCCGTAGGCGGCGGCGGCAATCAGCACCTTCAGCCCCTCGGCGCCGCTTTCCGCCGCGCAGGAATCGAAGGTCCACGAGGCCATCTGCTCGCTGAGGATCGACCGATTGACGGCATTGTCGTCGACGATCAGCACGCGCGCGCCGGTCACGTCGACCGGCATGATCCGCTGCCCGCCTTGCGCGGCCCGCGGCAGCGTCACGGTGAACCAGAAGGTCGAGCCCTTGCCCTCGGCGCTGTCGACGCCGATCTCGCCGCCCATCAGCTCGACCAGCCGCGAGGTGATGGCAAGGCCGAGGCCGGTGCCCTCGTGCCGTCTTGTCGAGGAGGTGTCGACCTGGCTGAACTTCTCGAACACCAGCTTCAGCTTGTCCTCGGGGATGCCTATGCCCGTGTCGGTGATCGAGATGGTGAGCCTGGTGCCGGCCGGGACCCGCTCGCCGGTGACGTCGACCAGCACGTGGCCCTCGTCGGTGAATTTCACCGCGTTGCCGAGCAGGTTGGTGACGATCTGCCGGATGCGGCCGACGTCGCCGACGAACTGACCGTCGAGCCCCGGCTGGACGCGGACGATGAGCTCGAGATCCTTCTCCTTGGCGCGCGTCGAAACCAGCGTCGCCACATCCTCGATCGCCTCGGCGAGATTGAAGGGCGCCGGGTCCAGCACGAGCTGGCCGGCGTCGATCTTGGAGAAGTCGAGGATGTCGTTGATGATGGTGAGCAGGGCGTTGCCGGATTTGACGATGATGTCGGTGAACGTCTTCTGCTTCGAATCGAGGTCCGATTTGGCGAGCAGTTCGGCCATGCCGAGCACGCCGTTCATCGGCGTGCGGATTTCGTGGCTCATATTTGCCAGGAATTCCGACTTGGCGCGATCGGCGAGCACGGCACGCTGGCGTGCCTCTCTGAGCTCCGCCTCGCGCTGTTTCAGTTCCGTTATGTCCGTGGTCGACCCGATCAGATAGAGCGAGCCGTCGGACGCGATCATCGCGCCCTTGCGCGCGAACTGGTGGCGCACGCTGCCGTCGGGCAGCGTCACCTTCTCCTCGACCTCCTGCGTCTCTCCGGTACGCAGCACCGCGAGGTCGCCTGCCACGAAGGCCTCGCCGTCGGCGCCGAATATCTCGACATCGGTCTTGCCGATCGCCTCTTCCTTGCTGAAGCCGGTGAGGTCGCACCAGCCCTTGTTGACGTAGAATTGCCTCAGATCCGAGCGCTTGGCGTAGATCGACACGGGCACATTGTCGATGAGGCTGCGGAACACCTCGTTCTCGCGCATGCTTTCCTTGAGCGCCCGCTCGCGCGCCTTGACGTCGGTGATGTCGGTGCTGGAGCCGACAAGATGCACCGACCCGTCGGTGGCGACGAGGCGGCTCTTGCGCGTCATCAGCTGCCGCACCGTGCCGTCGCGATGGGTGACGGGTTCCTCCACCTCGCGCCCCTTGCCGGTGGCGACGACCTCGGTGTCGTCGTGGCTATAGCTTTCGGCGTCCTCGGCGCCGAAAAGCTGGCGGTCTGTCTTGCCGATGACGTCTTCCTTGGGAATGCCTGTCAGCGCGCACCAGGCCTTGTTGACGAACTCGATCGAGAGGTCCTCGGCCTTGATGAAGGCGGCCACAGGCAGTTCGTCCATCACATGCCGGTAGAGATCGATCTGCTGCATCGAGTCGCGCAGCGCCTTCTCGCGGGTCTTGATGCCGGTGATGTCGACGCGCACGCCGATGAACGTGCCGTCGTCGGTGCGCATGTCGTATACTTGGTACCAGCGCCCGTCGGGATTGAGGCGCTCGTAGGACGAATTGGGCAAACGGTAGCGCCTGAGCATTGCGTCGAGCCAGCGTTCGGTATCGACGCCGTAGAGGCTGTCGATCTCACTGTCGCCGCTCGACCGGAAATAGCCCACGGAATGGCCGAGCGCCAATGCCTCGCGAAAGGTGCGGCCTGGCTGCCAGGCCGGCTTCAGCGCCGGCAGCGTATCCTGCAGCTTGCGATTGGCGAAGACGAACCGGTCGTCGCGGTCATAGATGATGACGCCGGCCGGCAGCGACTCCAGCACGGTAGCGAGGTTCTTGCGCGCATCCTCGGCCTCGGTCTCGCGATGCTTCATGTCGGTGATGTCGACATAGGAGATCAATCGCTTGCCGCCGGCAAGCGGCGCCAAGGAAGCGATCAGCGTGCGGCCGTCATTGCGCGGCAGCTGCCTGGAGCCGGCAATGCCCGCCCGGATTTCCGCCTCGCGCTCAGCGATGTGGCGCTGCCAGGCGGCCTGGTCGGCGCCGTAGGGATCGGCGTCGCGGCTCGCTTCCATCAGCTCGCGGAAGCCGCAGCCGACCGCGGCGCGAAACGGATCGATCTGCCAGAAATCATAGAAGGCGCGGTTGATGATCTCCGCCCTGAGATCGGCATCGAGGACGATGACGCCGATCGGCATCGAATCGACCATCAGGCGAAGATTGGTAAGCGCTTCCGAAGCCGCTGCCGCGTGCTGCGTTGCGGCGAATCTCTCGTTTCCGCCCGCAATTGCCCTTTGAGAATCACGCGCGTCGCCCGCCCCGACCGTCCCGTCCGAATCCGCCATTCCTACCCCCAAGGCCGAACCTCGCCAGTTCGTCGGCGGAATGTGCCCGACAAGCATTAACGATCCGCTAACCTTAACGATTCGCAACCGACCACGCCCGGTGCCGTTAACGCGTGTCGCCCAAAACCATGCGGCGGCTTTGAGCGACATGCGCGAAACAAAACGCCTCGCCTCACTCCGTTTCAGGGCGACGCGCCTCGGTAGGACGCTGGTCCCATGCCCGATGCGGTAATCCGTCCATTGGCGGACCCACCGCTGCCGGGCTATAAAATCGGCGGGGGTATTGCTGATGCTTGGTCGAATGCTGACTTTTGTTCTCTGCCCGGCGCTGCTGGCGGCAAGCGGCTGCACGCGCAGCGACGACGGCACGGTTATCATTCCAAGCCGGATGGACGTCAGGCGCATTTGGGACAAGGCCCCGCCAGGAACAACTGCCACGCGGCAGATTGCGTCCGACGTATTTCCTCTGCCGCCGAGCGCGCCGGCCAGCCCGTCCAGCCGAAGGCATTTCAGGCCGGCTTCGACAAGGCCGTCCTTTCAGCCGGATTCGCCCGATGCGCCCTCCCAGCCGGAGAAGGCGCTCACATGCAGGAATGTCAGCGAGCCCGGCAAGCGCTATCGTGTCGTCTGCGACTAAATCCCACTTTCGCTCTTTTGAAGCCGACTTTAGGGCCTGATGTAGATCCCTTGTCCGACTGGTGCGCAGCCCCGCCTGCCGTACGATAGAAACATCGCTTTCCATCTCAGTTTGAGGAGTCCCGCGCCTTCGGTCGCGGCGGGCCCGAATGCGACCGCGATCACAGACTGCTGATGAAACTTTCGGCTAGCATTTGACGTTATCGGCGCAACGCAAGGGAGACTGAAGATGTCTGTTCACTTCACCGTCTCTGGCCTGACCAGGAACCTGATCCATTCGCTTGGACTGGATCACGAGCGGGCGCCGAGGCATCTGACGCCCGAGCAAAATCTGCTGCTGGAATGCTATCTGGCCGGGCAAATTCCGGAATCGGCGTGGAGCGACTATGTCTTCGAGATGCCCGAACTGGAAAAGCACCTGACCGACCGGCGCAGCCGCAATCCGACGTGACACGGTTTCGTCCCGGAGCAATTCTAAAGCGCGTCGCGATCCTTCGGAATCGCTCCATGCGCTTTAGGTTTTGGATTTTACGCATGTCTTTGCCCCGAAACATTTCCGCTTTCGGGGGACATGCTTAGGAAAAGTGTGTAACGGTCTTCCGGTCGGGATTGCGTCTAAACAATAGTTCAAGCCGATCGGCAAATTCCACCGACCGCTGAACTGCTTGAGCCTTACTTCTTCGGCGAATTGAACTGAAGCGTGAAGACGTTGCCGGCAATTCCTTGCGCCAGGGCCGGCGAGAAGCTGAGCGGCAGGCAATTGCGCAAGGCGGCCGTCGCCGCGTCGACATAGGCCTGGCGCGCCTTGTCATCGCCGCTGACCTTGATGGCCGTTGGCTTCGGCGGGCCGATCAGCGTGCCGTCGCGCTTGAAGCTGAAGCTCAAGGTGACCGAGGAATTTTCGGAGTTGGCAGGCGGGGTCCAGCACGCCTGCAGGGCGACGCCGACCTCGTTCATGGTGTTGAGCGACGCGGCATTCGCCGGAAGGGCCAGCACCAGCAGCGCGCCGACAATCGCCGAATATCCTGCCATGCCTCTCATCGCTAGTCCTCCTCGCTTTCGCCAGTTCGCCTGACGGCATGGTACGATCAACGAGGAGGATGACAATAGGATTTCGACCCGGCCGGCCCCGGCAAAATCGCCAAGATCATGCTGTGGTGATCCCGGCACGGTCGTCGCCGGAAAAGCAAAAGGCCGGCGCTGAGCCGACCTTTCCTTCGCCTCGGCAATCGCGCCAGTACATCCGTGGTCGCGGCGAGGACCGAGACACTAGACAGGGCTTTGGTTAACGAATCCCTAACTCCGCGGTTTTCTTGGTGCATGTCGCCCAAAAGTGTGCGGCGGTTTTGGGAAGACAACATGCGTCGCTTGGATCCGTTCGACGCGTCGCGCTTTAAGCCGTCGCCTGCGTCTTCACATGGGCGATATAGCCGCGCACGTCGCCGGCCGGCTCTGCATAGGCCTTGCCGAGCTTCTTCTCGATCGCGGCCATATAGTCCTTCGCCCATTTGGGCAGCGCGTAGTCGATGACGGCCAGGAACTCGAGCGTCGCCGCCAGACGGATGTCGGCGATCGACGGATTGTTGCCGCCGATGAACGGCTTGCCGTCCCTGAAGAAGCTGTGAAACACCTCCAGCGGCTCGGCGATCGCTGCGGCGGCCGCCTTCTGCGCCTCCGATTTCCTGTCGGGATGGGCGTCGCTGTGGCCGACCTCGCCGGCATACTGCGGAAAGCCGAGCGCCGGATAGGTGGCTCTAGCCACATAGGGATAGAGCGTGCCGACCAGATAGAACATGGCGCTGTCGATCATCGCGCGCTTGGCCGGCGCTTTCGGATAGAATTTCTCCAGCCCGTGCTTGTTGGCGAGATACTGCATGATGGCGCAGCTTTCCCAAAGCACGCCGCGCGGCAGCCCCTTGTCCTCGATCATCGGCGTCAGATGCGCCGGATTGCGCGCCAGGAATTCGGGCGTGCGCGTCAGGCCCCAGGCGTCGGTCTCGGCATGGTCGAGCCCGGCCGCGCGCGTGAACACCCGGACCGTCATGTTGTTGACGCTCGGCCGCAGCATGCTGAGCTTGACCGCGGGTTTCTTGGCCGGCTTCGCCTTGGCTTTAGGCGCTGCCTTGGCCGTCGCTTTGGGCGCGGCTTTTGCCGTCGCCTTCGCCGAGGGCTTGGCTGCCTTGGCCGAAACCTTGGCGGCGGTTGTTGCCTTTGCCTTCACCGCGGCCTTCTTCGTTCCCTTTGTGGCTGCCTTTGCCATCTTGGTCCTCCCTCTGACCTATTCAGTATGGATTCTTCGCCGCCCGGTCCTCGGACAACGTCTCGCGCGACCGCTCGATCAGCGCCTGGATGGCGTCGGCAAGGTGCACCTCGGCGATATTGTAGTCGCCGCGCGCGACGCGGATCTTGTGCGCCGCCATCAGCACGTCGGCGTGGCCGAAGCCGGCCGGCGGCTCGAAGCGGTAGGAGGCAAGCTCGATCAGCAGGCCGAGCGGATCCTCGAAATAGATCGAATCCATGAAGCCGCGATCCTTGACTCCGCTGTGCTTGATGCCGCGCTCGTCGAGCCGGGCGACCGCCTGCAGGAAGGTCACCCTCGAGACCGAGAACGCGATGTGGTGGACGCAGCCGATATCGGTCGGCGTGCGCCGCTTCACCGGGCTGCGGCTCTCGTCGGTGAAGACGGTGATCAGCCGGCCATCGCCCGGATCGAAATAGAGGTGGCTTTCGCTCGCCTTGTCGAGATTGGGCTGTTCGAAGATGAAGGGCATGCCGAGCACGCCTTCCCAGAAATCGATCGAGGTTCGGCGATCGGCGCCGACCAGCGTGATGTGATGGACGCCTTGCGATTGCAGTTTCTGCATTGGCTCCTCCCGGCCACGCATGGCCTCTGCCGCCGGATGCGTTTCGGATGCCAGTCGCGCGTGGATCAGCGCTCGGCATTTGATCGCCGCCCCGGCTTCGCTCCCCTGCGCTGCGCTTTCCGCATCTTCTTGGATTGCGGCCGGAGCTTTGATCACCAGATGCTAATTCAATCCGAGGCATTGCGCCAGAAGCGCCATCGCTTCAACGGCGCTCGCTACCGGAATGCGGAAACAGGGGGGACGGCTGGCAACGTGGAACCGAGATCGCCGGCGAATTTTCCGCGTGATCTCGATCGCTCAGGTCAAAATCCAGGCCACCGGCCTGCTGGCATTGGTCAATATATCGCGCGCTCCGGCGGAGAGATCGGGCGAAATGGTATCCAGGGGTACATCCAGGATGCGTGCGATGGTCTTGAGGGTCTTGGTGGAGGCTGTCTTTCCATTGCGCTCTATCTGCGACAGCATGCTGGGCGTTATTCCCGCCTGAGCCGCGAGTTGCCTTCCGCTCAGGCCGCGCAGTACCCTGACGGCGCGAACCGGATTCTCGCCGCCGGCGATTTTGTCCAACACGCGCTTGGGCAGCGGGCTGTTGCCGGCAAGATCGCCAAGGTCGGTCAGGCTTGCCATCGCCGTCCGCTTAAGCACGCGGAACTGGGATTCCGGCAACACGACCATGCGCTCCCGGGCGCCTGGATGCTTGATGAATTGCACGTTGAGCTTCATATCGGCTTCCGATCTAGCCCCTTTGTTTGGGAAAGACATCTGGCGAAAGTCAGGGACGATGATGACGAAAGTCATATTCGTTTGCGGCCGGTTCGGGCTTACGTCAAAGTGGACGGGCCGTGTCTTGTGGCTGGTTTGTGGGAACGAATGATCGACCTCGGCACAGAATTACTGCCGGCCGCGCAAGCCGATGTCATAGGGCTCGCCGTTGTGCGGGCCGACAGAACGGTTCAACAGAAAGTGGGACATCTCGTCGAGTGGCTTCCCGCCATCGGTGCGGACTGCTGCCTGTGCCCGCTGCTGGTCGGCATGGAGGCCGAAATGGCCGCGCTTTCGGAAGGGCGCCGCGACCTGATCGCCTTGTCGGGCGTGCGAGCGGAACTGCCGGGGCTCGATCGTCCGGTCACGGCGGTCGTCTTGTGGAACAGCGATCAATCGCACTACGTCGTGATTGCGATGCCCGACTTCACGGCGCGCCAGGCCGAGATCATGTTCGAAAGCGAACGGCGGGCCCGACGCCTGATGGAGCAGCAGCTCGAAGCGGCCAACTCCGAGGTGCGCTTTGCCTCGCTTGCGCGAACACGGCTTCGCCTGGCACGCGACCTCCACGACACGCTCGTGCATTCGATCATCGCCTTGCTGACGCAGATCCGCCTGACGCGGCATTTTCTGGCGACCGATCCTGCCCGCGTTTCGGATGGACTCGCGATTGCCGAGGAAGCGGCGATCAACGGCCTGGCGCGGGCGCGCGATGCCATCGCACGGCTCAGGATGCCCGACGAGCTAGAGCTGGGCTCGGATGTCGAGGGAATGCTCTCGGACTTCGCGCGCCAGACCGGCGCAGAGGTCTCCGTGAATATCGATGATGGAGCCCGCGTCGGGCTGCAGGACCACGCGACGACGGTTCAGCGCATCGTTGGCGAGGCTTTGCGCAACATCGAGGCACACGCGAAGGCGCGGCAGGTCCGGTTTGATGCTGTCGTGGAGGGGACTGGAGCCGGTGGTAGGCTCCTCGTCGATATCCGGGACGACGGACGCGGTTTTGACCGTGCCACTTCCAGGCCGGGGCATTTCGGGCTGATCGGCATGGCCGAGTTCGCCGAGCTTGCCGGGGGAGAATGCACGGTGGAAAGCTCGCCTGGGGCGGGCACGCTGGTTCGCATATCGCTTCCCTTGACCGCGCCGGCGATGAAGTCCGGGCATGGAGCCGCAGGGGCCTCGAAAAGATGACCGACCCGCACCGTCAACCCGAAAGGATACGCGTGCTGATCGCCGAGGATCAGACGTTGATCCGGGAAGGCCTTGCCACGCTTCTCGGACAGCAGAACGACGACTTCGAAATCGTCGGCGGCGCCGCCGACGGCGAGCAGGCGATCGAGTTTGCGCGCCGATATCGGCCGGATGTCATTTTGATGGATCTGCAAATGCCGCGTGTCGACGGCGTCACGGCAACCCAGCGGATCCTGCGCGAGTTTCCAGGAACCAGCATCGTCGTCCTGACCACTTTCGAGACCAACGACCTGATTTTCGAAGCCGTCAGCGCGGGAGCCAGAGCATATCTTTTGAAGGACGCCAGGATCGACGAGATCGCGACGACGATCCGCACGGTGGCGAAGGGCCAATCCGCGCTCTCGCCGGGCGTTGCCGCGCGAATTCTCGAAGAGTTCAAGCGTTTGCGCCCACGGCACGCGCCGGCCAGCGCGTCGGTTCGCGACGACCTGACCGCGCGTGAGAACGAAATCCTCAAGCTGATCATCGAAGGCAAGAGCAACGGCGAAATCGGCGCGCAGCTGCATTTGGCCGAGGGTACGATCAAGAATTACGTGAGCACGATCCTGGAGAAGTGCGGAGCCAAGAACCGGACGGAACTGGCCATAAAAACAATAACCTGAACCAGCCTACGGGATGATCGTGCATTGCGCCGTCATAGTCTTGTCCCCATGTTGGCGTGATGCGGTCGCCTGAAAAAGAGGCCCGCGCCTTCGGGGTGAAGGGAGCCGCGGGCAGTCTGGTTGCCCGAGTTCCTGCTCTTCGCGGCAGGTCGCGGAAAGACGGAGGCAGCAGGGGCCTCTTCACAAATTCGGTTCTCGCCGGCTACCTCTTTGCCCGATTGCGCGCTTCCGTTTCGCGAAGCGCCGGGATGGTCAGAACCATTTCGGCGCTGCCGATCGGCGGTCTCGGCGTGAGCAGGGCCACGAGCGCATCGAGCTGCTCGCCTCCATCTCGGCCAACTGGCCTTTGACGACCCGCATGGTGTCGTCGAGCCTTGTGAGCAATTCTGCAACGATCTTCATTTCCTGAAGCCCTGCCGCATGGGTTCGAGCGGGGCGCCCGAGCGGCGGAACGCAGTGCTGGAGGTGGCCGCGAAGGCTTGCGGAACGAGAAAGGGCGCGGCTCAGTCAGGCGCCGGACAGCGGCCGGACCTAGTCCGGCCGCTGTGAATAGCACGGGGCTATTTTCTCGCGAGCAGGTCGCGGATTTCAGTCAGAAGCTGCACGTCGGCGGGCGGCGGGGCTGCGGCAGCCGCCGGTTTTTGGCCTTCAAGGCGCTTGCGCAGATTGTTCACCATCTTGACCATCAGGAAGATGATGAAGGCAAGGATCAGGAAGTTCAGCACCACGGTGATGAAACTGCCATAGGCAAAGACCGCACCCTCTTTCTTGGCGTCGGCCAGCGTGGCCGAGTGGACGTTCGAGGACAGTCCAAAGAAATAGTTGTTGAAGTCCAGCCCGCCGAAGATCGCGCCGACGATCGGCATGATGATGTCGTTGACCAGCGAATCGACGATCTTGGAGAAGGCCGCGCCGATGATGACGCCGACGGCCAGGTCCATCACATTGCCCTTGGAAATGAATTCCTGGAATTCCTTCAGCATCCCGATCTCCTTTTAAAGCGCGTCGCGCTGAAGCGGATTCAGGCGCCGCACTTTAAGTCTTTGTTTTGATGCATGTCGTTTTCCCAAAACCGCTGCGCACGTTCGGCGACATGCATTAACCCATTCGCCTGGTTGCGTGTCAGGCGTATGCGCTCTCGCGCCTGAAATGCTTGACGAGCAGATAGTAGAAGACCACGCGATGTTTGTTGCGATTGGTCCGGCCGTACTGGTCGATGACCTTGGCGAGTCCCGCGTCCAGGGCCGCATCGGCCGCCAGTCCCAGCCTCTCGACGAGAAAGTTCTTTTTGACCCGTTCCATCTCCTCCTTGTCCGAGGCCGAAACCGTGGACGCATCCTTGTCGTAGATCGCCGGGCCGCAGCCCTTCGTGACCTTTGTCAAAAGATCCATATCCGCCGTAAGGCCGCACTTCACCTTCAGGTCCGCCGCATATTTGCTGATCAGTTTGTCTTGCTTGCTCACACGCTTGTCCTCTCATCTCGGGCGCGGCAGCGACGTTGCTGTCGAGCTGCGCTGCCCGGTTGCCGCTTGATATCGATCGTCTCGTTGCTCCCGGAGCGTCAGCTGCCGCGCGTCGCAAGCACCCCGTCGGGGCTGGCCTGGTCGACGGCAGCCGGAAGATGCTGCGCCAGCACGCTGGCCACCTGATCCAGCGGAATGCCGAACTGGCTCGCCAGTTGCCGAAGCTGCGGATCGCCAAGCGCCGCCTTGATCTCGTCGGGCGCGATCGGGAGGTTTGCCGAGTTGGTGCTCAGCCAGGATTCGACACGGTCGCCGAGACCTGATTTCTGCAGCATGGCGAGCACGCCCTGGTAACCGCCGACGCTAGCCAGCGCATCGGCCAAGACGTTGGAGCCGCCACCTTGCTGCCCGCCCTGCAACGCGCTTTGCAGACTGTCCAAAAATCCCATCGAGGAACCTCCCGTCGAAAATCACGCTCGCCGTTTGCACAACGTGCAGCCAGTGTTGGTTTAGGACGTTTCGCAAGGCCGCGACATCTGACGAAGGTCAGGACCGAAGATGACGAAAGTCATATTCGCTGGCGCCCAGACGGCACTTACTTGACACGGCACTTACTTGACAAGGCGCCGGCTCCGGCAGGCGCGGCCCACCACCTTTCACGCGGAGCAGGCGGCTCGGCTCCGCAAGTGCAGGCGGATGGGCTCCGGAAGGAAGGTAAGGCTGGCATGAGACTCCTCATTGCGGTACGTGACGATGGCCCGGCACCAATGCCACGTTCGATCCGTGCCGGCCCGCGATCCCGTACCAAGTCAATTGCCTGTCATATGAATTGGGATTTGGTATAACGGTCGCGACAGTGTCGTTAAGCGTAGGATTAACCGGGGAATGACCATGAAAGGCGCCGAGCAAGCTGGAAAAGCCGCGGGCGGAGCCGCTTCCGCCAACGGATCGGAAGCGACAGTCCATCCCGAAGCGACCATCGATCAGGTCCGCAATCTGCTGTTCGGGGGCGCGCAGCGATCGATCGAGAACAACCTGGCCGGTTTGCGAGAGGAGATGCAGGCCTCTCTCAAACTGCTGCAGGCAGATTTCGCCAAGGAGGTCGCAGCGCTGCAAGCCCGGCTGCAGGAGCTCGAGCAGGATACGGAGCAGAAACGGCTCGCCTCGCACAGGGACATCGGCGCCGCGATTTCGGAGCTTGGCGCAACCATAACCAGGTTGGGTTCCGCCACGGGAAGGTAGCATGACTTCCGCCGTCGGCCAGAACCGTGAGATCGAGCAGCTCAAGACCTTGCTCTTTCAACCGGAGGCCGCGCGTCTTGAAGCGCTGGGAGCCGATGTCGCTCTCCTTCAGCAATATATAGGCAACCCCGACCGTCTCGAAGCGGCGACGGCCGACATACTGGTCGCCGCGCTCGAACGCGCGGAAGTCAGCCGGCCGCGCGAACTGGCGAATGTCATCGCCCCGTCGGTGGTCTCCGCGATCAGGAGCGAGATCAGGAATTCACGCGACCTCATGGTCGATGCGCTCTACCCGATCACCGGGCGGCTGGTCAGCGCGGCTGTGGCAAATGCCTTCAAGGAGCTCGTGGCGCGGCTGGAGCAGCGCCTCAATGCTCTGACATCGACGGAGCTGTGGGTCGGTCGCGTCAAGTCGCTGGCGACCGGCCGCCCGATCAGCGAATTCGTTCTGGCGAACGCCAGCCCGCCGCGCGTCAGCCGGCTGCTGATGATCGAGCGCGGCAACGGGCGCCTCGTCGCGGACTGGAAGCGCGAAGCGATCCCCGACGAGAGGGCCGATCTGCTGAGCGCCATGGTCGCGGCGATCCTGGAATTTTCCGTCCAGGCGCTCGCGGGCGAAGGCAACCTTGAGAAGCTCGATTTCGGCGGACGGGAGATCGTGCTCCGCGCCTCGCCCCGGTTCATCCTGGCGGCGGAATGCATCGGTCCACTGCGCCCCGCGGACGACGCCAGGATCAATTCGCTTTTCTTCGACACGATCGAGGGCATGGATGGCGACTGCGACACCGCCACGCTGGCGTCGCTGGCCGCATCGATCGAAGCCGATGCTTCCCTGGACAGGAAGCCGCGCCGGGGCGGGAACGTCCTGCTCGTGCTCGCTGCTCTCGTTGCCGCCGGGCTGGCATGGCTGGCAGACGTCTACCTCACCCGGACGATGCTGGAGCGGCGGGCGAATGACGCGCTGCACGACCTTGTCGGCAAGGAGCCGCTGCTGCAGTCTTTCCCGCTGCGGCTGGACTTCGACCATGGCAATCGCACCGTGTCGGTCTCCGGCATAGAGCCCAGCCAGGTGGAGGTCGCTCCGCTGGTCGGCGCCTTGGCCAGAGCGGCCGCCCCGTATCGGATCGTCGACCGGATCGGCGTCGTGCCGGGAATGGAACAGCCGGCGGCGCTGCGCGCCGATGTCGACGCCGTGCGGCAATCCTTGGCCGGCATCCAGGCAAGCATCGATGGAACGCGCCAGTCGGTCGCTGAGCTGCAACGATCCCTCGCCGACTTGCAGAAGTCCGGCGGTGAAACCGGCAACGCGATCACCGAACAGCAACAGTCACTCACCAGTCTGCAGAAGTCCGTCGGGGAAGCAGGCGCGGCGATCGCCGAGCAGCGACAGTCTCTCGCCGGCCTACAGGCCCGTATCGATGAAACGCGCGGGTCAAGTGCGCGGGAGCTGCAATCCCTTGCCAGCCTGCAGGCCCGTATCGACGAGACACGCGCGGCGATCGCCGAGGAAACACGGTCCAGAAACCAGCAATACGACGCCCTGCGCTCGGTAGCCGACAGCCCCGCCGGGCGGCTCGACCGCTTCATGGCCTCGACGGCAATCTTCTTTGGCACAGCCGACGCTTTTGCCGACGACAAGGAGGCGGACCGACAGATCCGCGATCTGGCCGGGCTGCTTGAGGGCAACGATCTGAGGATCCGTGTCGTCGGCCACGCCGACGATACCGGAACGGACTCCATCAATCACGTGGTTGCCCGCAAGAGGGCCGATCAGGTGGTGCGGGCGTTGACCTCGCTCGGCATCGAGCCTTCGCGCCTGTTTGTGGTTTCGCGCTCGTCCTCGGTGCCCATCTCCGACGTGCCGAGCGAAGGGAACCGCCGGGTCACCTTCGAAAACGTGTTTCGAGCCGAGCGCCTCCAGTAATGTTTACCGCAAAGGTCATGCTGCTGGGCGACATGGGGGTGGGCAAGACATCGATCATGCACCGCCTCGTGCACGATCGTTTCGACGGCGAATACAAATCCACGCTCGGCGTCGAAGTTCTAAGCTACGACGTTCCCGCCGATCCGGCTCGCGCGGACGAAGCGACGCGTCTCGTGCTCTGGGACACGGACGGCGATTTCGGCATGCGTATTTTCGACACCGTTTACGTTACCGGCGCTTCGGCGGCGATTGTCGTATCGGACGTGACGCGCCCGCAAACGGTGACGCGCATGGTCGAACTGGCCCGCAATTTCGAGACGAGATTCCCAGGCAGGCCATTGAGGGCCCTGGTGAACAAGATCGATCTCGCCGAAGCGCCCGGAAGCGCCGAGCAGATCGGCCAGCTCGCCCGATCGAGCGTCAAGTTCGTAAGCGCCAAGAGCGGCGAGGGAATCGTGGATGCCTTTGCCGAACTCGCCGAAACGATTCGTCGCCGGCAGCTATAGTGGTCGGTCCAAACTTTAACGGTCGCTCGACGGAGATCTGCGCTTGCCAAGGCATCCAAATTTTTGCATGACGGGCCTCCGCGACCCTTGATGAAAATCACATAGTCTTCATCGGCACGTCGGGACCGGCATGTCCCCCATCGGCAGTGACCTTCAGCCTGGAGAGGTAGTGCTCCCATCCCTTTCGATGGCTGTCACGCTCCTCTGCGTTCGGCAATCCGCTGTGCGTTAAACGGATCAGTGTCCCCGCATCCCTCGCGATCAGGTCGATCTCGACATGACTGGAGCCGGGCGGCACGGTCGCGTTGTCATCCCAGCCAAAACTGTAGGCAAGACGGTGGACCGGGATCACCTCGGTGAACTCACCGCGCGCCCTATGGCGACCACCGACATTGACGAGGAACAGACCGCCCGGCGTTGCATCCAAATTCGCTTCGGTCCCGATCCATCGCACGATCTGTTCCGGATCGGTCAAAAGCGCGAACACGGTCGCTTGTGGCGCCGCGACCTCAATCTCTGTGTAAACCGATTCCGCCATCGCTCGCTCCAGGTCACATCATCCGCCCAGGTCACATCCGCATCGAATGCCGTGCATGATTGAAGCGAATGTGGGGAGTTGCAAGAAAATGTTCGAGGCGTAAGCATGAGCCGGTGCCGAGCGACCCTCTACAGATGCTTCTCGCAAACTCGCTTTCATTCCTTCTGGACGATGCCGCGCATATTGGCGATGGTGGGCGACTTCTATTGCAGCTCTCGACGCATTTGATCGAAGACGGCTTGCCGATCATTGCCGGCGCGCTGGCGCAGGATGCTCCCGACCCGATCATTTCACGCCGCATCTGGCTCTGGCGAGCGTCTGGCGGTGAAGTGGTCGAGGCTTTGGGGATAGGCGCCGACCGCCAGAATGCCGATCCCCGGCTCGTGCTGCGCGAGTGGCTTGGCACGACGCGGGCGATCGTGTTCGACGAGGGAGCGGTCGGTGTCGCCCCGACTTTGGTATGGGCGTTCGATCATACTCCGGATGAGGCGCAGTCGGAGCTGCTGCGGCAAATCTCCCGGTTCGCTGCGGCTCCGATGACCGCACTCGCGGAACGGTCTGCGAAACGAGCATTGCTCGAAGCATATTTGGGAAAGCGCAGCGCAGCGCATGTGCTCAACGGTCGTTCTCGTCGAGTAAAGGGAGAGACGATACGGGCTGCGCTTCTGTGCGCGGACCTTCGAGGTTTCACCGATCTATCCGAAGTTCACGATGCAGGCGAGATCGTATCGATACTTGATGCCTGGTTCGATTGCGTCGCCGGCGCGGTGCACGCATTTGGTGGCGAGGTTCTCAAGTTTATCGGTGATGGCGTCCTCGCGATTTTCCCGATCGGCGAGCGCGATTCGAGGGCCGCATGTGACGCGGCGGTACGCGCCGTGAAAGCCACACGCGCCGGGATAGATCATCTCAACCAAACTCGGCACCGCAACGGCAGCCCTGAGTTCGGATACGGCATTGGCCTGCATGTCGGCGAGATGCTTTGGGGGAACATCGGCACTGCCGGCAGGTTGGATTTCACCGCGATCGGCAAGGCTGTAAACCTTGTCAGCCGCATCGAAGGGCTGTGCAAGCCGTTAGGGCAGACGGTGCTCGCATCGACGGCGTTCGAGAGGGAAACGACCGAGCCGATGATCGCCATGGGCAGTCATCCGCTCAGAGGAATAGCAGGCGCGCAAACACTTTTCGGCTTGCCGGAATAGATCGAATGGTTGAGCGCGCCGTAGAGCCCGTCTCGTCGCATGGCGCGGAAGCCCCGAACGGATCGGCCAGCTCGCGCGGTCGAGCGTCAGGTTCGTGAGCGCCAAGAGCGGCACAGGCATTGTCGACGCTTTCGCGGAACTTGCCGAAACGATCCGCCGCCGGCAGCTATGGCCTGGGTCGGCCCAATCCCGGGGGCCGCGCTTTCAGATGCCGGCCTCCCCAACGGAACGCTCTGACCGCCCGACCGTTTATCGCTTATGGCACTGGCCGACGACATCCAAATGGCGGAACGGCACGTTCTGCAAGCCGAGCAGCACATCAAGCGCCAGCGTGCGCGCATCGCTGCGCTGAAGCGCCGCCGGTTGCCGCGAGGCAAGGCGTTCAACTTTCTGCAGTTGCTCGAAGATGCCCAATCGATGCACCTCCAGCACCTGTCGCGGTTGTTGGAGCAGGCATCCCGTGAAAGGACCCAAGCCGGCATTTAGACTTGGACGCGGGTTTCAGCGCCGGCAGCCTGGAGAAGCCCTGTCTGAGAGATGGTACGCCCAAGGGGAATCGAACCCCTGTTACCGCCGTGAGAGGGCGGTGTCCTGACCGCTAGACGATGGGCGCGCTCAAGAACCGGCTACATAGGATGAAGGCCGCGAAAAAGCAACTGGGGTTTCGCGCTGTTCGCAGACTTTGCCGAACGGCCCCGTTCAACCCGGCCGTTTCGGCTCGATCAGGTCCCAGAGATTGCCGTAGAGATCGGCAAACACCGCTACCGTCCCATAGGCCTCATGGCGCGGCGCCTCGCGGAACGCGATGCCCTTGGCAAGCATCGCCTGGTGATCCCGGGCGAAGTCATCCGTTTCCAGGAAGAGAAACACCCGGCCGCCGGTCTGGTCGCCGATACGGCTCGCCTGCGCCTCGCCGGAAGCCTCCGCCAGGAGCAGCCGCGCACCCTGCCCGTTTGCCGGCGCGACCGTCACCCAGCGCTTGCCGCCGCCGAGGTCGACGTCGTCCGTCAGCACGAAGCCGAGCCGCTCGACATACCAGGCGATCGCGTCGTCATAATTTTCGACGACGAGCGCCATGGTCGCGATGCTGCGATGTTCGGCAAAGCCGCTCATTTGCTGCGGATCGCGAACTGGCCGATCATTCGGCGCTCGGCAATGTCGTAGATGAAGATGGAACGGCTGCCGTCGGCAAGCTCGGCATCGATCGACAGCCGATTGCCGGACAGCGCCTGGCTGACCACCTTGGCGCCGACCGGCAGCACGATGTCGCCGCTGAGCGTGGGAACCTGGACGTCGCCTGCAGGTACTGATCCAACAACCGGCGCGTTGCGGGCTTTGTAGACAAGGGCCCCGATCACCACCATAAGGGCGAGGAACAGAAGGCCGAGATTGACGACCATGAAGCGGATGAGCTTCCTGCGCACCTTTTCCGCCGCGGGGTCGAGCGGCTTTTCCTCATCTTCATCGGCGATCGGCCGGGTCATGGCTAAACAGTCCGCAACGGGTTTCGATGAGCGCTCATAACGAAGACACCCGGATTTTGATAGGGCCCCGATTTTGATGCAGGATGAATTGCCAGGCGATGAGTTGACCGGGGCGGTAGAGCTGGAAGCCGATGCCGATGCCGCCGGCCAGCGCCTCGACCAGTGGCTCGCCGCCCGGCTCGGTCCGGAAATCTCGCGCAGCCGCGTGCAAGCCCTGATCCGGCAGGGCGCGGTCTCGATCGCCGGCAAGCCGGTCGGGGAGGTCAGGCGCAAGATGGCGACGGGCGAGCGCGTCTTAATCGTCATGCCGGAGCCGGAGCCGGCCGAGCCGCAAGGCGAGGACATTCCTCTCGACATCCTTTACGAGGACGACGAGCTGATCGTCATCAACAAGCCTGCCGGACTGGTCGTCCATCCCGGCGCCGGCAACTGGACCGGCACGCTGGTCAACGCGCTGATCCATCACTGCGGCGACAGTCTCTCCGGCATCGGCGGCGTCAAACGGCCGGGCATCGTCCATCGGCTGGACAAGGAGACCAGCGGCGTCATGGTGGTGGCCAAGACCGACCGCGCCCACAAGGCGCTGTCGGAGGCCTTCGCCGACCACGGTCGCACCGGCGATCTCGAACGCGCCTATCTGGCGCTGGTCTGGGGCATTCCACAGCGGCCGACCGGCACCGTCGACGCGCCGCTCGGCCGCGCCGCCGATCGCGTCCGCCGCGCGGTGGTTCCCCAAGGCCGAGACGATGCCCGGCATGCCGTCACCCATTTCACCGTCATCGAGCGTTTCGGCGAGGAGCAGAAGGAATTCACCACCGCAAGCCTGGTCGAATGCCGGCTCGAAACCGGTCGCACGCACCAGATCCGGGTCCATATGGCGCATATCGGCCACCCCGTGATCGGCGATCCTGACTACGGCCAGGCCTTCCGCACCAAGGCCAACCGGCTGCCGGAACCGCTGAAAAGCGAGGTCAAGGCATTTTCCCGGCAGGCGCTGCACGCCTGGCTCCTTGAATTCCGACACCCGACCACCCATCTAACGATGAGGTTCGAGGCGTCGATGCCGAGGGACATGGAGGAACTCATGGGCGGCTTTCGCAAGTTCTGAACCGCCATCAAGACGCTTCAAACCAGCCATCAAAAAACCTGACTGGCGTTGTTCACTTAAGCGTGACACACTGTTTCGTGTTGAACAAATGCCTGTCCTTTCTGGTTTTGTTCCTATATACACCAGTTGTCGCGGATGAGCCGATTGGCATTCGCGTCACATGCCCGCCGCGTTAAGGGGGCATCACTCCAATAGAGAGGGGGCGCAATCATGGCCCAGTCACTACCCAGTATCGTTTCCGGTGAAGGCGGTCTCGCCCGTTACCTGGAAGAAATCCGTCGCTTTCCGATGCTTCAGCCGCAGGAAGAGTACATGCTCGCCAAGCGTTACGCCGAGCATCAGGACACTTCCGCCGCGCACAAGCTCGTCACCAGCCATTTGCGGCTCGTCGCCAAGATCGCCATGGGCTATCGCGGCTACGGCCTGCCGATCGGCGAGGTGATCTCGGAAGGCAATGTCGGCCTCATGCAGGCCGTGAAGAAATTCGAACCGGAGCGAGGCTTCCGCCTCGCCACCTACGCCATGTGGTGGATCAAGGCCTCGATCCAGGAATACATCCTGCGTTCGTGGAGCCTGGTCAAAATGGGCACCACCGCCAATCAGAAGCGCCTGTTCTTCAACCTGCGCAAGGTGAAGGGCAGAATCCAGGCGCTCGACGACGGCGATTTGAAGCCCGACCAGATCGCCGAGATCGCCACCCGCCTCAACGTTTCCGAGGCGGAGGTGGTGTCGATGAACCGCCGCCTGTCGGGTGACGCCTCGCTCAACGCCCCGATCCGGGCGAGCGAGGGTGAATCCGGCGAATGGCAGGACTGGCTGGTCGATGACCACGAAAGCCAGGAAGAGATGCTGATCGAGCAGGACGAGCTGGAAAGCCGGCGCGCCATGCTGTCGGGCGCTCTGTCGGTGCTCAACGATCGCGAGCGGCGCATCTTCGAGGCGCGCCGTCTGGCCGAAGAGCCGCTGACGCTGGAAGAGCTGTCGGCGGAGTTCGACATCAGCCGCGAGCGCGTGCGCCAAATCGAGGTGCGCGCCTTCGAGAAGGTGCAGGACGCGGTCAAGGCCGCGGCCAAGCGCCAGAGCCAGGCGCTGCGCACCATCGAAGCGCAGCCGGCGGCTTAAAGCTTAAAGGCAATACGCGAAAACAAAACGGCGGCGCCAACATCTGGCGCCGCCGTTTTCAATTGGCGAAAGCGGCGAACCAGCCCCTTCTCCCTGTCAATATACGGGGAGAAATGCCCGGCAGGGCAATGAGGGGCAGCGCCGAGTCCGCGAGATTGTCGTTCAGGCCAAACGATCGCATGCGAGGCAGCAGCGGAGGCGCGATCATCTCCGAACGCCGCGCTGCCCCCTCATCCGCCCTTCGGGCACCTTCTCTCCGTAGAACGGGGAGAAGGAAAGCTCACGCCGTAGGCTGCTTGGTCTTCCTCAGATACGGCAGCACCGTCTCGTAGGCGCCGAAGCGCTTGATCGCGTCCTCATTGGAGACGGCGGCAGTGATGATGACGTCCTCGCCCTGCTTCCAGTTCGCCGGCGTCGCCACCTGGTGCTTGGCCGTCAGCTGGATGGAATCGATGACGCGCAGGATCTCGTCGAAGTTACGCCCCGTGGTCATCGGATAGGTCAGCACCAGCTTGATCTTCTTGTCCGGGCCGATGACGTAGACCGAACGCACGGTGGCGTTGTCGGCCGGCGTGCGCCCTTCCGAGGTCTCGCCGGCGCCGGCCGGCAGCATCTCGTAAAGCTTGGCGACCTTGAGGTCCTTGTCGCCGATCAGCGGGTAGTTCACCGTCTGGCCAGTCGCGGTCTTGATGTCGGCATGCCACTTCTCATGGCTCGATACCGGATCGACCGAAATGCCGATGATCTTGACGTTGCGCTTTTTGAATTCGCCTTCCAGCCCGGCCATCGTGCCGAGCTCGGTCGTGCAGACCGGCGTGAAGTTCTTCGGATGGCTGAAAAGCACTGCCCAGCCGTCACCGATCCATTGATGGAAATTGATCGTCCCTTGCGTGGTCTCGGCCGTGAAGTCCGGCGCGGTATCGTTGATACGAAGGCTCATGACGTTGCTCCCAACCCTGTGACATTTCGCCGGCATGGGCCAACCCATCGGCGGCTCTGCCTTCTATACCGCCGCACGGTCCGGTTCAAAAGGCTTGTGTCGGCAAGCGTGATCGAGGGAGCGGAAAAATTTCGTCTTTTCCTGGAAAAGACAGCAGGAATTTCCGCGACGGATATTGGATCCCTGTGGGGCGGCTCAATGCATGTCGCCCAAAAGTGCGCAGCGGTTTTGGGAAAACGACATGCATCAAAATAGGGACTTAAAGCGCGTCGCCTGAATCCGTTTTGTCGCGGCGCGCTTCAAGCCTTCTTCACCGCCAGCGTCGTCGCCAGATCTTCCATGCGCTGCGCCAGTGCTGCAAGCGCGGTGGTCAGCACGCTGTCGCTCTTGTCGGCCTTGGTCAGCGCCTCGTCGCGCGTCTTGCGGAGCGTCAGCACCTCGCTCTCCATGCCCTTGACACGTTTGGAGAGCTCCGAAAGCTCGTCCATGACCATGATGCCGGCCATGACGGTCAGCCGCTGGTCGCCGATCTCGCCGAAGGAATCCTTCAGATGCATGACATAACGGTCGAAGCGCTCGGCGAGGTCGATCAGATGCTCTTCCTGGCCCTCGTCGCAAGCCATCCGATACTGCTTGCCGTCGATGGAAACCGTGACCTGTGCCATTGGCGTACCTGTCGAGCCCTACCTGTCCAACACGGCGCGGATGGTTTCCATGGCGGTCACCAGCCGGCGCGACACTTCCTTGTTGGCATCTTCCAGCCGTTCGGCGCGGGCCTCGGAATTGTCGAGCTCCTGCGCCAGCCGCGAGCGGTCGGCGTTCATGCGCTGCACCTCGGCCTCGGCTTCCGTATAGTCGCGCTCATGCTCGAGCCGCGCCGCCACGGCGTTTTCCAGCCCTTCCATGGCTTTGCCGAGCCTGGCGATGACTTCTTTGAGGGTCGCTTCCCCGGTCATGGCCTTCGTCCTATGCCCTGCCCGTCACCGAATCGCTCGCGTTCAGAACGCGTTATCTCGGAAAGATTAGGCGCCGGGTGAAGCGCGCGTCAATAAAGCTCTCGCGACTGTCCCCCGCTAACGCTAATGTAGCGTGCGCGGCCCTATCACAAGCCCGGCAAAAACCGACCGATTTGTTGACTAAAAGGCCGCGCCTGCTATGTGTCGCGGCATCCTTTCCAAGGGCTCTCCCAAGGCTCCAACCCCTATTTCCGGAGGAAGCATGACCTCGCGTGAACAACATGATCGGATGGCCAATGCGATCCGTTTCCTTTCCATGGACGCCGTCGAGAAGGCGAATTCCGGCCACCCCGGCCTGCCGATGGGTTGCGCCGACATCGCCACGGTGCTGTTCACCCGCTTCCTGAAATTCGATGCCAAGGCCCCGCATTGGGCCGACCGCGACCGCTTCATCCTGTCGGCCGGCCACGGCTCGATGCTGCTCTACTCGCTCCTCTACCTGACCGGCTACGAGGACATGACGATCGACCAGATCAAGAATTTCCGGCAGCTCGGATCGAGGACCGCGGGTCATCCCGAATACGGCCATGCCGCCGGCATCGAGACCACCACCGGTCCGCTCGGCCAGGGCCTCGCCAACTCGGTCGGCTTCGCGCTCGGCGAGCGCATCATGAACGCCGCCTTCGGCAACGACCTCGTCAATCACTACACCTATGTGCTGGCCGGCGACGGCTGCCTGATGGAAGGCGTTTCCCAGGAAGCCATCGCGCTGGCCGGTCACCTCAAACTCAACAAGCTGATCGTCTTCTGGGACAACAACAACATCTCGATCGATGGTCCGGTCTCGCTTGCCGACCACACCGATCAGGTTGCTCGCTTCCAGGCTAGCGGCTGGAACGCCAGCCACATCGACGGCACCGATCCGGAAGCGATCGCCTATGCCATCGAGGCCGCCCGCCATTCCGACAAGCCGACGATGATCGCCTGCAAGACGACCATCGGCTTCGGCGCCCCGACCAAGGCCGGCACCAACAAGGCGCATGGTTCGCCGCTCGGCGCCGAGGAAATCGCCGGTGCCCGCAAGTTCTTCAACTGGGAGTCGCCGCCCTTCGAGATACCGGCCGACATCCTCGACGCCTGGCGTGCGGTCGGCGCCGGCGGCGCCAAGGCGCGCGCCGATTGGGAAGGCCGCCTTGCCAAGGCCGACGCCAAGCTGCAGGGCGAATTCGAGCGCCGCCTCGGCGGCAAGCTGCCGGGCAATTTCGACTCCGTCATCACCGACTACAAGAAGAAGCTCTCGGCGGACAAGCCCAAGGTCGCCACCCGCAAGTCTTCGGAAATGGCGTTGGAAGTGATCAACGGCGCGGTTCCCGAAACCATCGGCGGCTCGGCCGACCTCACCGGCTCCAACAACACCAAGACCAGCCAGACCAAGAACATCACGCCGGACGATTACGGCCAGCGCTATATCCATTACGGCATCCGCGAGCACGGCATGGCGGCGGCGATCAACGGCTTGACGCTGCATGGCGGGCTGATCGCCTATGGCGGCACCTTCCTGTGCTTCTCCGACTATGCGCGCCCCTCGATGCGCCTTGCCTCGCTGATGGGCATC
Organism: Mesorhizobium sp. WSM4906; assembly: GCF_029674625.1. NCBI lineage: Bacteria > Pseudomonadati > Pseudomonadota > Alphaproteobacteria > Hyphomicrobiales > Phyllobacteriaceae > Mesorhizobium > Mesorhizobium sp. WSM4906. The sequence goes on along the minus strand of NZ_CP121355.1, from coordinate 1,798,052 downwards.
CGCTCGATCTTCGTCATGACGCACGACTCGATCGGCCTCGGCGAGGACGGCCCGACCCACCAGCCGGTCGAGCATCTGGCGGCGCTCCGCGCCATCCCGAACCACAACGTGTTCCGCCCGGCCGACGCGGTCGAGACGGCGGAATGCTGGCAGTTGGCGCTGAAATCGGAAAAGACGCCGTCGACGCTGGCGCTGACCCGTCAGAACCTGCCGACCGTTCGCACCGAATTCAGCGAGGAGAACCTCTGCGCCTCCGGGGCCTATGAGCTCGCCGCGGCAAACGGCGAGGCGGCGGTGACGATCTTCGCCACGGGCTCGGAAGTGGAGGTTGCCCTCGGCGCTCGCGAGCTGCTCGAAAAACATGGCCACCCGACCCGCGTCGTCTCGGTGCCCTGCTTCGAGCTGTTCGACCGGCAGAGCGAGGACTACCGCAAGAAGACCATCGGCAATGCCAAGGTGAAGGTCGCCATCGAGGCCGGCATCCGCCAAGGCTGGGACCACCTCATCGGCACCGACGGCATCTTCGTCGGCATGACCGGCTTCGGCGCCTCCGGCTCGATCGAACAGCTCTACCCGCATTTCGGCATCACCGCCGAGGCCGCGGCAAAGGCCGTGGAAACGCGCCTGCACGGCAAGTGAGTCATCGCATGTCGCTCAAAAGCGCACAGCGGTTTTGAGCGACATATAGAAGCAGGAAGGGCCAGTCCGGCGAAATCATTCAACGGGTTGCGCCGGCTGGACCAGCCTAATCGATTTAAACCTGAACTTCTGCGGCTGGATTCTTTGCCCGGCCGCCGTTATGAAGCTGCGGACACATCTGCCTTCCAGCCCCTAGGGAGAGAAAAATGACCGTCAGAGTTGCCATCAACGGATTTGGCCGCATCGGCCGCAACGTCCTGCGCGCGATCCACGAGTCCGGCCGCAAGGACATCGACGTGGTCGCCGTCAACGACCTCGGCCCGGTCGAGACCAACGCGCATCTGCTCCGCTATGACAGCGTGCACGGCCGTTTCCCGCATGAAGTGACGGTCGACGGCGACCAGATCTCCGTCGGCAAGGAGAAGTTCAAGGTCACCGCCATCAAGGATCCGACCCAGCTGCCCTGGAAGGAGCTCGGCATCGACATCGCGCTCGAATGCACCGGCATCTTCACCGCCCGCGACAAGGCGGCCGCGCATCTGGCCGCCGGCGCCAAGCGCGTCATCGTCTCGGCACCGTCCGACGGCGCCGATCTCACGGTCGTCTACGGCATCAACCATGACAAGCTGACCAAGGACCACGTCGTCATCTCGAACGCGTCCTGCACCACCAACTGCCTGGCGCCGCTGGCCGCCGTGCTGCACGAGACCGTCGGCATCGAGAAGGGCATGATGACGACGATCCACTCCTACACCGGCGACCAGCCGACGCTGGACACCATGCACAAGGATCTCTATCGCGCCCGCGCGGCGGCGCTGTCGCAGATCCCGACCTCGACGGGTGCTGCCAAGGCGATCGGCCTCGTGCTGCCCGATCTCAAGGGCAAGCTCGACGGCATTTCGATCCGCGTGCCGACCCCGAATGTCTCGGTCGTCGACTTCAAGTTCATCGCCAAGCGCTCGACCACACCGCAGGAGATCAACGAGGCGCTCATCGCCGCCTCCAAGGGCAAGCTGAAAGGCATCCTGTCGGTCACCCATCACCCGAATGTCTCGATCGACTTCAACCACGATCCGCACTCCTCGATCGCGGCGCTCGACCAGACCAAGGTCATGGACGGCAATTTCGTCTCGGTGCTGTCCTGGTACGACAACGAATGGGGCTTCTCCAACCGCATGGGCGACACCGCCGTCGCCTTCGGCAAGACCATCGCCTGATCGCAGGCTTCCTTTGATCGTGTGAAACGCCCGGCTTCGGCCGGGCGTTTTTCGTTCGACATCAGCGGCATGGGGCAAAAAACCACGCTGCCGCCTTGCACTGGTCATGTCTTCGCCCCACTCTGCCGTAAAGCGGGAGGGACGCGGATTTGAGGGGCAATTCCGGATGGAGCATGCGATCTATCTCGTGACGCTGGTCGGCACAGCGCTTGTTGTCGCCGCCGCCTTTTCGAGCCTGATCGCCTTCCGCTTCGGCGCACCTCTGCTGCTCCTCTTCCTTTGCATCGGCCTCGTCACCGGTGTCGACGGCCTCGGCATCGAATTCGACAATGCGCGGCTGGCTTATTTTGCCGGCTCACTTGCGCTGGCGATCATTCTGTTCGATTCCGGTTTCGGCACGCCGCTCAACGCCTTGCGCCAGGCAGCCGGACCGGCGCTGTCGCTGGCCACCGTCGGCGTCGTTCTGACCACGGGCATTTTCGGCGTCGCCGCCTTTTATCTGCTGAACCTCAGCTGGCTGGAATCCTCGCTGCTCGGCGCCGCCGTCGCCTCGACCGACGCGGCGGCGGTGTTCTTCCTGCTGCGTGCCGGCGAGATCCATCTGCGCGAGCGCGTTCGTTCGACGCTCGAGGTCGAATCCGGCACCAACGACCCGATCGCCATTTTCCTGACCATCACTTTGGTCGAGATCATCGCCGCGCACGCCAACCCGGAGGCGAACGTTCTCGCCACCAATTTGGCAATCGGCTTCCTCATCAATATGGGACTTGGCGCCGTCATCGGCGTGCTCGGCGGCCTTGGCATCGTTCGTCTCGTCGAGCGGCTGAACCTCGACCACGGCCTGCTGCCGATCTTCGTGCTGACGCTCTCGCTGATGGTGTTCGCGGCCGCTGGCGCCGTCGGCGGCTCGGGCTTCTTGGCCGTCTATCTCGCAGGCCTCGTCGCCGGCAATTCAGACATCCGCGCAGTCACCATCCTCAAGCGCTTCCAGGACGGCATGTCGTGGCTGGCGCAAATCATCATGTTCCTGATCCTCGGCCTGTTTGCCACGCCCTCGCAATTTCCGGCGATCCTGGTGCCGGCGGTCATGCTCGGCCTGTTCCTGATCTTCGTGGCCCGGCCTTTAGCCGTCTGGCTCTGCCTGATCCCGTTCCGCCTGCCGCGTCCCGAAGTCGCCTTCGTCTCCTGGGTCGGCCTGCGCGGCGCCGTCTCGATCCTGCTTGCCATCACACCGCTGCTCGGCGGCCTCGCCAACGGCCGGCTGATCTTCAACGTCGCCTTCATCATCGTCCTGGTGTCGCTGGTGGTGCAAGGCTGGACCGTCGGCCCGCTGGCACGCCGCCTGGGCCTCATCGTCCCTGCGCGGCTCGGGCCGCTCGACAAGGTCGAGCTCGAGTTGCCGGGCTCAGCGCATCACGAGCTGCTCGCCTATCGCGTGGCACCGGGCAGTCCGGTGGCACGTGGCGAGCGCATCCCGCGCTGGGCGAGGCCCTCGCTGGTGCTGCGCGACGGCCGCTCGATGCGTTTCCAGGACATGGGCAGGCTGACCGCTGGCGACCAGGTCTACATCTTCGTGCCGGACCGCTATCCGCGCCTGCTCGACAAGCTCTTCGCCAGCCGTGCCGTGGTCGACCCGGAGGATGCCGATTTCTTCGGCGCCTTCGCCGTCGATCCGGCCCGCCCGGCGGGAGAGCTGGAGGCCGCCTATGCGCCGGGCCTCACCGAGGCCGAACAGAAACTCACGGTCGCGGCGCTGGTCACCGAGCGGCTCGGCGGCCACGCCGAATATGCCGATCGGGTGATGATCGGCCCGATCGAGCTGATCGTGCGCGACGTCGACGAAAAGGGCAGGATCACCGGGCTCGGCCTGTCCTTCGAGCCGACCGCGCCGGTGGCGCGTGTGCCGGTCTTCCTCAGCGCCGGCGAGATCGCCGACCGCGTCGTCGCCTTCATCCGCAACTGGCGCAAGCCCGCTCAAACGCAAGCCGACGAAAGCGAACCAGGCGAAACGGCGGCGTCCGAGCCCGCGGCGCAAAAAGCCGCGACCGAAGGATGACGTCACACAACGACATCATTTTTGCGCGCGCGCTTCAACGCGGCCCTTGCATCGTCCCCGGCGCCGGGTAAGGTCGCCGCGTTTTTCGCTAAAAGGGAACGACCATGGCCGGCTTCAAGACACTCGACGATATCGATGCCGTCAGCGGCAAGCGCGTCCTGGTGCGCGTCGACCTCAACGTGCCTGTTGCCGACGGCAAGGTGACAGATGCCACGCGCATCGAGCGCATCGCGCCGACGATTTCCGAGCTTTCCGGCAAGGGCGCCAAGGTCATCCTGCTTGCGCATTTCGGCCGTCCGAAAGACGGTCCGTCGGCCGAATTCTCGCTGGAGCCGATCGCCCGCGCCACCGCTGACGTGCTCGGCCGTCCGGTCGGCTTCGCCGCCGATTGCATCGGCGACAAGGCGGCAGGCGCCGTTGCCGCCATGAAGGACGGCGACGTCCTGCTTCTGGAGAACACCCGCTTCTACAAGGCCGAGGAGAAGAACGAGCCGGCCTTCACGGAAAAGCTCGCCGCCAATGGCGACATCTATGTCAACGACGCCTTTTCCGCCGCGCACCGCGCGCACGCGTCGACCGAGGGCCTGGCGCACCGGCTGCCGGCTTATGCCGGCCGCACCATGCAGGCCGAGCTCGATGCGCTGGAAAAGGGCCTCGGCGATCCGGTGCGGCCGGTGGTGGCCATCGTCGGCGGCGCCAAGGTCTCGACCAAGATCGATCTTCTGATGAACCTGGTGAGGAAGGTCGATGCGCTGGTCATCGGCGGCGGCATGGCCAACACCTTCCTTGCCGCGCGCGGCACCGATGTCGGCAAATCGCTGTGCGAGCATGACTTGGCCTCCACCGCCAAGCAGATCATGATCGAGGCGGCCGAAGCCGGCTGCGCCATCATCCTGCCCGCCGACGGCGTCGTCGCGAGGGAGTTCAAGGCCGGTGCTGCGAGCGAAACCGTCGCCATCGAGGCCGTACCGGCCGACGGCATGATCCTCGATGTCGGCGAGAAGACGGTGAAGACCGTCACCGACTGGATCGACCGCGCCGCGACGCTTGTGTGGAACGGTCCGCTCGGCGCCTTCGAGATCGAGCCCTTCGACCGCGCCACGGTCGCGGCTGCAAAGCACGCGGCAGCCCGCACCAAGGAAGGCAAGCTGGTTTCGGTCGCCGGTGGCGGCGATACGGTGGCCGCGCTCAACCATGCCGGCGTCGCCGACGACTTCACCTATGTCTCGACCGCCGGCGGCGCCTTTCTGGAGTGGATGGAAGGCAAGCCGCTGCCCGGCGTCGAGGTGCTGAAGCGCTGAGCGTCTGCCGCCAGGCGGCTTGGCGTTGCAGAAATCCGGCCGGAGCCATCACACGATCAACAGTCGGCGAGCCGTGCGCGTCTCAAAGACTTTCAATCGATTCGAGCTTTCCGGCGTCATTCCTTTGGCGGTAGTGTTCTGCTAGGCGCGGAATACAACCGTCAAGGAGAGCACCATGAGCGAACGTCTCGAAGACATTGCCGCCGCGATCGTGGCCGATGGCAAGGGCCTTTTGGCCGCCGATGAGAGCTCCGGCACCATCAAGAAGCGTTTCGACGTCATCGGCGTCGAATCGACCGCCGACAGCCGGCGCGACTATCGCGAAATGATGTTCCGCGCCAAGGAGGCGATGACCAAGTACATCTCCGGCGTCATTCTCTATGACGAGACCATTCGCCAGAAGGCTGCCGACGGCACGCCGCTGGTCGACATCATCAAGGCCTCCGGCGCCATCCCGGGCATCAAGGTCGATTTGGGCGCCAAGCCTCTCGCAGGCTTTCCCGGCGACACCATCACCGAGGGTCTCGACGGCCTGCGCGAGCGGCTGGCGGACTACTACAAGCTCGGCGCCCGTTTCGCCAAATGGCGCGCGGTGATCGACATCGATATCGCCAAGGAAGTGCCTTCGGCCACCTCGATCGGCTCCAACGCGCACGCGCTTGCCCGCTATGCGGCGCTCTGCCAGGAGGCCGGCATCGTGCCGATCGTCGAGCCGGAAGTGCTGATGGACGGCGCCCACTCGATCGACACCTGCTACGAGGTGAGCAAGGCGACTTTGCTGAAGCTCTATGGCGAGCTGTATGCCGCGCGCGTGGTACTGGAAGGCACCATCCTCAAGCCGAATATGGTCATCTCCGGCAAGAAATCGGGCCAGAAGGACAGTCCCGAGCAGGTTGCCGAGAAGACGATAAAGCTGTTCCGCGAAACCGTGCCCGTGGCGGTGCCGGGCATTGCCTTCCTTTCCGGCGGCCAAGACGACGAGGAAGCGACGGCCAACCTCAACGCCATCAACGTCATCGGCCCGCATCCGTGGAAGCTCTCCTTCTCCTATGGCCGCGCCCTGCAGGCGGCCGCGCAGAAGGCCTGGAGCGGCAGGGCGTCGAACGTCGCCGCCGGCCAGGCCGCCTTCATCCATCGTGCCCATATGAACCATCTGGCCGCGCTCGGGAAATGGCGGCCGGCGTTGGAGAAAGCCGCCTGATACCTGGTTCCCCAAAAGCGCTGAAAACCCGGGCCTATTGCATGTCGCCCAAAAGCATGCCCACGGGCTTGACCCCGAGAGTGCGCAGCGGTTTTGGGCGAATGACATGCATCAAGACAAGTAACCTAAAGCGCGTCGCCTGAGGCCGTTCCGGCGCGACGCGCTTTAGGCCGGGTTTTGTTTTTTGTCGGCCGCATTCCTACCTGATGCATCGAAACAGCGGCGGCGATGTCGGGTCGCGCCCATGTCGAACGTCCTTGGCAGGAGAGGACAGGAGATGGTCATGCATCGCAATGCCGTGGTTTCGCGAGACGACTGGTTCGAGGCGCACAGAAGGCACCTCGAGCGCGAGAAGGAGCTGACGCGGTTTCGCGACTGCGTCGCCGCCGAGCGGCGTCGCGCGCCCGCGGCGGCGACCCTCTGATCGGCGCCTATCATTATCTCGACATGACGCCGAAGGGCCGCAACGAGAACGGACCCTATCACGGCCTGATGGACTGGGTGCGCCTGCACGACGAATATCAGGCCGAGGGCAAGGACCGGCCGGACTGTTGCGAGTGACGGGCTTCATTTCCCGCAAGTGAAGGAGGCCATCATACGCAAGCCGCCCGCGACCGATATCGACAGACCTCAGGCCCAGTGCCCAAGCACGGCCGCCAGCGAGATCGCGGCCATGGCAAGCAGCGCCAGCTTCCAGAAATCGCTGCGGCGCTTCAGCCCCGGCCAGCCGAGCGGCTTGATGATCTGGATCAGCATGATGCCGATGATGACAAGAGCGAGAAGTTTTGTCATGCCGCCTTTGACCAGTATCGCCGGCGGCTGTCAAAGCGGTTCTTGGCGCTTCGGCCAGCCGCACTCTCCTGACAAACAGCCGGTTGCCCAAGGCCGCGCCGATCTTTCCGGCGCCGGCTCCGGCAACCTGCCAAGCTCCTGACAGACTGCTGTCAGCAGGGGTGTGAGATACTCTTCTCATCGAAAAAGAGGAGCCTGGTCATGAACGGTTTTACCATCCTGCGCAGCATGCAGAACTATGTCGGCAAGATCCGCACCGTGCGGAACGAGATCCGCACCCAGCGTTTCCTGAACACTTTGCCGGCGGATATCCGCAAGGACATCGGTTGGCCGGACCTCTACGATGGTCGCGTGCGCAAGAACTGAAAATTCTTGGCGCACGACTTGGACAGCGGCTGTGCGGCGCCTAGCTGTAATGTTGATTGAGACGCTGGGTTTCAGGACGGACGCCGCTGTTCGCGGTTGGTTTCATCGCAGCCTCCTGACAGTATGTTGTCAGGATGTTTGCGTTATTGAAGCTGCCTCGAACCTGCGGGTACCGGTTTTGGAACCGCGGCATGCATAGAACCGAAACCAAGGGGTTAAACGATGCGCCGCGCCGACAGGCTTTTTCAAATCGTCCAGCATTTGCGCGGTGGCCGGTTGGTCACGGCGCAGAAGCTCGGCACATGGCTCGAGGTTTCCGAGCGGACCATCTATCGCGACATAGCCGACTTGCAGTCGACCGGCGTACCGATCGACGGCGAGGCGGGTGTCGGCTACATGATGAGAGAGGGCTTCGACCTTCCGCCGCTGATGTTCACGCGTGACGAGATCGTGGCGCTGGTTGCCGGCGCCCGCATGGTGCGTGCCTTCGGCGGCGCGGCGATGGCAAGGGCGGCCGACGAGGCGCTGGTCAAGATCGGCGCCGTGCTGCCCGACACAGAGAAGGACCGCATCGCCCGCACCGAGATCCACACGCCGATGTGGGTGGTGAGCGATGCCGCGCGCGAAGCGATCGACTTGATCGAGCGCGCCATCGAGAAGCGCCAGGTGCTGACCATCGATTATTCGGACGAAGCCGGTCGCGGCACGGCGCGCGACATCCGGCCCCTCGGCCTGTGGTTCTGGGGCAAGGTGTGGACCCTGGTCGCCTGGTGCGAGATGCGCGACGATTTTCGCGCCTTCCGCATCGACCGCATCGCTTCGGTGGTGATTGCCGGCCGTATCTACAAGCCGGAGCGCGGCAAGCAGCTCGCCGACTTCTATCGCGCCGTGGAGCGCAGCGAGGACTACGGCATGGCGCCCGACCGTGCGGCGCGGAGCTGAAGCCCGCACCTCTCCTTCCCCCTTGTGGGGGAAGGTGGATCGGCGCGTAGCGCCGAGACGGATGAGGGGTGTGTTGGACGGAATGAGGCGTCGGCGTTCCCTGGAACACCCCTCATCCGTCGCCTCCGGCGACCTTCTCCCACAAGGAGAGAAGGGAAAGCGCGCCTACTCCTCGTCTTCTTTCTTGTCCTTCGACTTCAGCGCCGAAAGCTTGGCGAAGACGGCGTTGGCGTCCAGTTCCTGATCCTCGTCCTTCGGCTTCTCCGGAGCGGGCGTCAGCCTTTCGGTCAGCGCGGCCGGCAGCAGCGTGTCGCCGGCGACCGGCTGTGCCTGCTCGCGACCGCGCGAGGCGCGGTTGACTTCCATGTCGAGGTCGATCTGCGAGGTGAGGCCCAGCGTCACCGGGTCCATCGGCTGCAGGTTGGCCGAGTTCCAGTGCCGGCGCTCGCGGATCTGCTCGATCGTCGACTTGGTGGTGCCGACCAGCCGCGCGATCTGTGCGTCCTTGAGCTCGGGATGGTTGCGCACCAGCCACAGGATGGCGTTCGGCCGATCTTGACGCTTCGACAACGGCGTGTAGCGCGGACCCTTGCGCTTCGATTCCGGCACCCGCACCTTGGGATCGGACAGTTTCAGCCGGTGGTTCGGGTCCTTCTCGCCGCGCGCGATCTCGTCGCGGGTGAGCTGGCCGGTCATGATCGGGTCCATGCCCTTGATGCCCTGCGCCGACTCGCCGTCCGCGATCGCCTTGACCTCCAGCGGATGCAGGCCGCAGAACTGCGCGATCTGCTCGAAGGAGAGCGCGGTATTGTCGACCAGCCAGACGGCGGTCGCCTTGGGCATCAGCAGCGTATTGGCCATATCAAAAATCCTTCTCGTTCGCCCGCGTTCCCGCGCGGGCGGTGGTTTTACAGCCACCAAAATGGGAAATTCGCGGCCTGTATAAACGCTCCGTCACGATTTCGCAATGTTTTTGGGAGGATCGGCCCAATGCAAGTCGCCCAAAAGCATGCCCACGGGCTTGACCCGATGGTGCGCAGCGGTTTTGGGGGAACGACATGCGTAAAATCAGGAACCAAAGCATGTCTCCCGAAAGTGGGAACCAGTTTCGGGATAAAGACATGCGTGAATCAAAAACCTAAAGCGCAGGGAGCGAATCTGAAAGATTGCGACGCGCTGTAGGTTCCAAAAGACAAAACCCGCTGGACAGGGTCCAGCGGGTTCGGAACCGGAGACGAGCAAGCGTCTGCGACGGCTCTGGCTTCGAGGCCGCGGTCCGGCCTTGCGGCCGGGTCGCGCTTGAAATCAAAGAGCCTGGCGGGCGATCTTCTCGATGTCGGCGCGGTTGATGCCGAGGTCGTTCAGCTGACGGGCGTTGAGGCGGTTCAGCTCACGCACGGTCTCGTTGTAAAGGCGCCAGTTGCGGAAAGCGCGGATCGGGTTCATTTCAGTCCTCCATTCGTGGATCAATTGTTTCGATGCCGCGTAAATAGGCACCCTTGCCTACGAATTGAACGGACGCTTTTGCATGGCGGCAATGCATTTTGTGCAATGCAGCATTAAGCATTGTTGAACCTGTCGCCAGCGATGCAGGATGGATCGAGATTCAGGTCAGGCCGGCCTCACTGAATGTCGACTCGAGCCTAGCCGACGTCGAGCACGATCTTTCCGATATGCTCGCCCTCTTCCATGCGCTCATGCGCTCGCCAGGCTTCCGTCAGCGGGAAGATCATGTCCATGACCGGAGCGACCTTGCGGGTGCCGAGCAGCGGCCAGACCTGAGCCTCGAGAGCAGTCGCGATGCCCGCCTTGAACTCGACGGTGCGGGGCCTGAGCGTCGAACCGGTATGGACAAGGCGCTTGACCATGAGCTTTGCGAAGTCGGCGCTTGCGACGGCGCCGGCCTGCACGGCGATCTGGACGATGCGTCCTTCGATCGCCGCCGCATCGTAGTTGCGCACCACATAGTCGCCGCCCACCATGTCGAGGATGACGTCGGCGCCTTTGCCGCCGGTTGCGTCCTTGACCTCGGCGACGAAGTCCTGCTCGCGGTAATTGATCGCCCGGTCGGCGCCGAGCTTCAGGCAGGCGTCGCATTTTTCCTTGCTGCCGGCAGTGGTCACGACATAGGCGCCGAACGCCGAGGCCAGCTGTATGGCGGTGGTGCCGATGCCGGACGAGCCGCCATGGACGAGCAGCGTCTCGCCTTTCTTCAACCCTCCGCGCTCGAACACATTGTGCCAGACGGTGAAATAGTTCTCCGGCACGGCGGCGGCCTCGGAATAGGTGAAGCCGGCCGGGATCGGCAGCACGCTGCCGGCATGGACCTTGACATATTCGGCATAGCCGCCGCCCGGTGTCAGCGCGCAGACCCGGTCGCCGATGCGCCAGCGCGATATTTCGTCGCCGAGCGCCGCGACTTCACCGGCCGCCTCGAGGCCCGGCAGGTCCGAGGCGCCCGGCGGCGGTGGATAGGCGCCCTTGCGTTGCTGCACGTCCGGCCGGTTGACGCCGGCGGCGCGCACGCGAATGAGGATCTCGCCGGGGCCGGGCGCGGGCACGTCGCGCGTCTCCGGCTTCAGCACCCTGGGACCGCCGGGCTGCGAGATCGCGACGGCCGTCATCTTTGCCGGAATCTTCTGTCCGCTTGCCATGGTATCCCGTCTCCTTGTTGCCGCATCGGCCCGAAAATCGGAATCGATTTTCGGAGAAGCACGATGCACAACTCAAAAACTACTCTAGCCGGTCGTTTGCATCGGCGCCCCTGCGCTATGTATGCTGATTGCCAAATCAGGCAAATGGCCAAGCGAGGGAGGAGCGACGATGGCGATCTTCGACGACGAACCCAGGAAGAAGCCGCGCCCGCACGAGATCGGCCAGGATCTCTCGTTGCTGTCCGTCGACGAGTTGTCCTCGCGCATTGCCCTGCTGCGCGAGGAGATCGCCAGATTGGAAGCCGAACGGGCAGCCAAGGGCGCCACCAAATCCGCCGCCGAGGCATTGTTTCGCCGCGGATAATCCCGGCTGCGTGGCCGCTCGCCCCGGAAAAGCCTGAAAGCGACTGCCAGAGCTGCGCTCTGAAATCTCCAGCCGGATCAGCCCATGTTCGCAACCTACCGACCGATCCTCTCGCTGCTGCGCGGCACCGCATTCCTGCTGGCGGCGTCCGGCCTGCATGGCCTGCTTTTGCCGCTGCGCGGCCAGGTCGAGGGGTTCTCGACCGCCTCGCTCGGCCTGATGGGCACAGCCTGGGCCGGCGGTTTCGTCACCGGCTGCTTCTTCGCGCCGCGCCTCGTGCGCCGCGCCGGCCATGTCAGGGCGTTCGGCGCCTTCGCCGCCTCCGGTGCGATCATCGCGCTGCTCACCGGCCTCATCATTGACGAATATTTCTGGATCCTGCTGCGCGCCTTCACCGGCTTCACCATGGCCGGCGCCTTCATGGTCATCGAAAGCTGGCTCAACGAGAAGGCCACCAACGAGAACCGCGGCACCGTCTTCGGCCTCTATATGATGGTCACCTATGCCTCGATCATGGGCGGCCAGATGATCGTCGCCGGCGGCGACGTGAGATCAGCCTCGCTGTTCATGATCACCGGCATCCTGTTCTGCCTGTCGCTCATTCCGACTGCGGTGTCGACGCAGTCGCATCCGAAGCCGCTGCAGGACGTCAAGCTCGACGTCAAAGGCCTCTATGCAAATTCGCCGGTTTCGGCGGTGGCCTGCCTTCTGATCGGCATCGCCAATGGCGCCTGGGGCACGCTCGGCGCCGTCTATGGCGCCCGCATCGGCATCTCCACCGCCGAGATCGCGCTGATGATGAGCCTCGTGGTCGTTGCGGGTGCTGCCATGCAGCTTCCCGCGGGACGGCTGTCCGACACGACCGACCGCCGTTTCGTGCTTGCCGGCGCTGCCTTCGGCGCGGCGCTCGTCGCGGTGCTGATCTTCCTGATCGAGCCGCATGCGGGGGTCTTCGTCATCGTGCTGACCGCCGCCTACGGCGCCTTCGCCTACACGCTCTATTCGATCGCCGTCGCGCACGCCAACGACCACGCGCGGGCGGAGGATTTCGTCAAGGTTTCCGGCGGCCTGCTTCTGCTCTATGGCTTCGGCACCATGATCGGACCGTTGCTTGCGGCCGCCTTGATGGGCTGGCTGCGCCCCGAAGCGCTCTTCCTTGCAACCGCGCTCGCCCATCTCTGCCTTGCCGGTTACACGCTGCTGCGCATCCGCGCTCGCGCGCCGGTTCCGATCGAAAACCGCGACGCCTTCAAGACGCAGCCGGCCGACCGTGCCGTCACGCCGGAAGCCTTGCGGCTCGATCCGCGCAGAAAGGTTGAAACCGATAGTTGAGATTTGGAGAACTTTGCCTCACAAATAAGGCATGATGTTTTCCGACGCCTTCGTGGCGATAGCCGATCCTAACCGGCGTTATCTCTTGGAAGAGCTCCGCCGCGGTCCCAAGACAGTGAACGAATTGGCAGCCGGGTTGCCCGTCTCGCGCCCGGCCGTTTCCCAGCACCTGAAAGTCCTGCTCGACGCCGGCTTGGTCAACGCCAAGGCGGAGGGCACCAGGCGGGTCTACGCCGTCAGCACCGCCGGCTTCCTCCGACTCAACATCTGGCTCGATCAGTTCTGGAATGTCGAGGAGATCGGCACGCCCGGCAGCTAACCGCTCCTTCCGTCCCGATCCCTTAGAGCAATTCGAGGAAAAGTGTGAGCGGTTTTCCACCCGGAATTGCGCAAAACAAAGAGTTAGAGCGGTTCGGCGTTTCCGTGAAACGGTGAAATGCTCTAGATTCCCTCGGCCAGCGCCGCGCCAAGCGCGTCGAGCAGCTCGCCCGTCCCATGCTCGCGTGTGGAGGGCGTATCGATGCCGTCGAAGAAGGCCCCTTGCTCAGTCAGGACAAGTCGCGTGCCCTTGCCTTCCGCGACAAGCTCGATCGTCGCAAGCGAAACCGAGACCCGGGTTTCGCCGAACAACAGTTCATAACTGTAGACGATGCGCCGGTTGGGCACGATGTCCTGATAGACGGCATTGAAGAAATGCATCTGCCCGTCGCTCGGGCAACCGGCATTCACCTCCCTGCCGCCGACGCGAAAGTCCATTTCATGCCGGCTCGGCATCGGATTGTCGGGATCGAAGAACCAACGCTTCTTGGCCGCCGGATCGCTCAGCGCGAAATAGACCCTTTCGGGCGCCGCCGGGTAGAAGCGCTCGATGACGAAGGTGGAATGGACGACGGATCGTTCGGTCATGACGGCGTTCCTCAGTTTTGGTCTTTGGTTTCAGCGAGAAAATCGCCGAGCCGGTCGAGCCGGCGTTCCCAGGCGAGCCGCCGCTCGTTGATCCAGTGCTCGGCGGCCCGTAGCGCCTTCGGCTCGATCCGGCAGGTGCGCACCCGGCCAAGCTTCTCGGTGCTCACCAGGCCGCTCGCCTCGAGAACGTTGAGATGTTGGACGACGGCCGACAGCGACATCGCCAGCGGTTCGGCCAGCTGACTGACCGAGGCCGGCCCACGCGATAGACGGTCCACCATCTGGCGCCGCGCAGGATCCGCGAGCGCCTGGAACATCAGGTCGAGCTGGGCGGGATCGTGCAGCATCGCCGGTTAGCCGTTGTTATAGGGGAAGAGCTTGAAATAGGGCTGCGCTTCCTCGATCACGCGGACGAAGCTCGGGCGCTCGAGCAGGCGGTCGTGATAGCGCTTCACGGCGGGGAATTTGTCGCCGAACGGCTCGACCTTGTTGGCGTAGAACAGCGCCGGCGAGGCCGCGCAGTCCGCCATGCTGAAGGTCTCGCCGACCGCCCAAGTCTTTCCCTGCATCTCCTTCGCTCTTATCTCCTCTTCGATGATGGCGTAGGAATTGCGCAGCTGCTCGCGCGCCTGCTCGACCCCGAATGGATCGGTCTTGTCCTTTGGCCGCAGCCGGTCGCCGACGATCTTCTGCATCGGCTCCTGCACGTAGAAGTCGTAGAAGCGGTCGGCCTGGCGGACCTTGATGGCGAGGTCGATGTCGGCGGGGATGAGCTCGACCGGCCCGGGATAGTGGACGGCGAGATATTCGATGACGATGGTCGATTCCAACACCGTGCGGTCCCGCGCGTCGTCGCGCAGAGCCGGCATCTTGCCCGTTGGCGAAACCTTCAGGAAGGCCGCGCGCGATTGCTCGTCACCGAGATCGACGATCACCGGCGTGAAGGGCGTGCCGTTCTCGTAGAACGCGATCAGCGGCTTCCAGCAGAAGGAAGCGAGCGGATGGAAATGCAGCGTCAGGGACATTTTTTCTCCTGTCGTCGGGCGTCGAGGTAATACTGAAGTGATCACTTAACTATTTTCATGGCCCGCCAGAGTCAAGGCTGCCCTGCCGGCCAGAGCAATTCCAGGAAAAGTGTGAAACGGTTGGGCTCGGCGACTTCGCCGTAGCCTTCCGTCCGGAATTGCGTCAAAACAAAGAGTTAGAGCGGTTCGGCGTTTCCGTGAAACGGTGAAACGCTCTGGCGATGCGTTGCGATGGCTTCGACGATCTGCGGCCAGTCGTTGCGGTGCAATTCGTGGCCGCCGCCTTCGATCCGCACCAGCCTGGCGCCGGGAACCGCGTCGACAAGCGCCTCGCCATGCTCGATCGGGAAGATCGGATCGGTGGCGCCGTGGATGACGAGCAGCGGCACCGTCAGGTCGTTTATCCGTCGCTCCTGCCCGCCGGCCTTCAGCAGGAAGTGGTTGCTCGCGCTGCCGAGACCGCCGGAACGGTCGTAGTCTTCCTCGATCATCGCCCGCGTACGTTTCTCGTCGAACGGATGCAGAGTGCTGCCAAGCGCCCGCGCGTCCTCGACCATGTAGTCGAGCACCCGATCCCGGTTCGACCAGTCGACATCGGCGCCTTCGGCGGAATGCTCCTTGTAGGCCTGGCTCGTCCCCGGCAAACCGGAGGTATCGACGCCGAGCGGAGAGCTGGAGATCACGGTGAGCGCGCCGACACGCTCGGGATATTTCAGCGCCACGATCTGCGCGATCATGCCGCCCATCGACATGCCGACGACATGCGCCTTGCGGACCTTCTGGTCGTCGAGCACGCGGATGGCGTCGTCCACCATGTCCTCGAACGCATAGGGCGGCTGGCCAGGCTTGTATTTGGTTGACCGGCCGGTGTCGCGATTGTCGTAGCGGATGACGAAGCGGCCGCGTTCGGCGAGCTGCCGGCAGAAGGCTTCCGGCCACCAGAGCATCGAGGCCATGGCGCCCATGATCAGAAGGATCGCCGGATCGGCCGGATTGCCAAAGGTCTCCGAGACGATTTCAGGACGAGGCAAAGCGGTCATTCTTCTCTCCTCTGCATTCCAATCCGATTGCATTTTGCAATCAGTTGCACGATAATCACACCGATATCATAATGCAACTGGTTTTTTGGAGACTGTCATGAGCATCGACCACCGGTCCGGCTGCCCGATCAATCTGTCGCTCGAGGTTTTTGGCGACCGTTGGAGCCTGATCATCCTGCGCGACATGATCTTCGGCGGCAGGCGCCATTTCCGCGAATTGCTCAACGGATCGCTGGAAGGCATCGCCTCCAACATCCTGGCCGACCGGCTGAAACGGCTGATGGAGCTCGGCCTGCTGACCAAGGCCGACGATCCCAGTCACAAGCAGAAGGCGATCTACAGCCTGACCGAGATGGCGATCACGCTGGTGCCGATCATGGCGCATCTCGGCGCCTGGGGGCGCGTTTGGCTTCCGGTCAGCGAGGAGCTTTCGATCCGCGCCGAGCTTCTCGAAAAGGGCGGCCCGCCGCTATGGGAGCAGTTCATGGACGAGCTTCGCCACGAACATCTCGGCGCGCCGGCAAAGACGCCGCCTGGCACCCCGACCGTGCGCCAACAGCTGCAGGCCGCGTACGAAGCAGTGGTCGCGCGGAAGGCTGAAGCGGTGGCAGGCTGAGGCGGGGCGAAGAAACTTCGTCATTCCAGGGCGAAGCAGGAGCGAAGCTCCGTCGCGGAGACCCTGGAATCCATGCCGTTACCTTGGCCAGGCAATGCAGCGGAGCAGAATTCTGCACCGCGGCAACGCTTCGAAGTCACGGAATGGATTCTACGGTCTGCGCGCGTCGCTTCGCTCCTTGCTCCGCCGTAGAATGACGACGCGATCAATGTGCTGCGCCAATCGCGAAGTCATGCGATCAGAAATTCTATGTCTTCAGTTCAAATTGATATCCCGGCTGGCCGACCGCATCGACACCGAGAAGCCTGCCAGTACATCGAACAGCGCTATGATCGTCAGCGTGAAGAACACCGAATGCGCCGCGCCCTTCACCAGCAGGAACTCGATCAGGAAGGCGATGAAGACCAGCGTCGACAAAAGATGATCCAGGATCGATGCATTGGTGGTGCGCACCGATTTCGAGATCTCGATGAACAGGAAGATCAGCCCGATAAGCAACATCAGATCGCCGAGCGTCATCGAGAAGACGCCGCCCGACATCATGTGGAACGAGAACATCTCGGTCATCCATGGATCGTCGCCGCCGCCGAACAACCCGAGCAGTCCGAGATTGTAGAGGACGAAGGGCACGATCAGCAGCGGGATGGCACCGAACATCTGGGCGTCTCCAATGAGGCACCCTTTTGTAAAATCCGCGGCAGGCATGCCGTCAAGATTTTTCGGCAACCGGGCGAACACGCTGTAAGACCTAATGAAATAACGATGTCAGCCGGTTGTCCTCTGCTTTTGGCCAACACGCACGATCTCGCCCGAAGGCTCTGTAGTCGCTGATGCCAAATCAAAAAGACCGGCCATTGGCCGGTCTTTGAAAATCACAAACCGTGGTAACTTCTCAGCTTTCCTTCGGCTCCAGCACCTGGCGGCCGCGATACATGCCGGTCTTCAGGTCGATATGATGCGGGCGGCGCATTTCGCCGGAATTCTTGTCCTCGACATAGGTCGGGGCCTTGAGGGCGTCGGCCGAGCGGCGCATGCCGCGCTTCGACGGAGAGGTTTTTCTTTTTGGAACGGCCATGGATATGCTCCACTACATGGTCAAAATTCCCCGGCAACCCTCGCGAAAGGGCCGCATCGAGGCCATAATCTGAGAAAGTCGGGTGCCTATACACGCGTTGCGCCGTTTTGGCCAGCACTGCCCGCGAATTTTTTTGAGCCGGCGCCCGTCCGCGTCAATCCCCGTCCGCGTCAATCCAAGCAGCCCACATACGCTCCCGACCTGCCGGCTCGCCGTTCGATCAGATTGGCGAGTCGCCTCAAACCCGGGCCGGGCCTGGCCGGATTGCGCGCGATCGGGTTGGGCAAGGTGACGGCAAGCAGTGCCGCCTGCCGGCGCGACAATTGCCTGGCCGAGACGCCGAAATGATGCTGCGCGGCGGCCTCGATGCCGTAGATGCCCGGGCCCCATTCGGCGATGTTGAGATAGATCTCCATGATGCGCCGCTTCGACATCACCGCGTCGAAATAGACGGCCAGGGGCAGTTCGACCACCTTGCGCACGCTGCCCAGCGGCCGCGACCACAAAAACAGGTTCTTCACCGTCTGCATGGTGATGGTGGAGGCGCCGCGCGTCGCCTCGCCGGCAAGCGCATCGTCGACCACGCCGCGCAACTCGCCGAGATCGACGCCGCGATGGAAACAGAACTGCCCATCCTCCGACATGATCACCGAATGCGCCATCACCGGCGCTACGTCGTCGATCGACACCCAGCGCCGGTCGTAGCCGGAGAAGGTCGCGAGATCCTTCAGCATCAGCGTCGAGACGGGATGCACGAAGGGCGGCAGATAGAGGAAGGTAAGCACGACCGGGATAGCCGCCAGCACGATCGCCGTGATCAGGCAGCGCCGGCCAAGGCGCTTGAGACCGGCGCGATTCAGGCGCCGCGGTCGCGCCATGTCCAGCCCTTCGCTTTCATGTTCGACGATCGGTTCCGTCAAGCCGCCCCACCCGTGCCACGCGCTCAACGGCATAAAGGTGCCAGGCTTCTTGCGCAATGTCTGAGTGTCGGCTACCGGTCCCGGCCATGATGAAAGACGACCAGACGGCCTTCGAAACCGCGCTTTTTGCGCGCGCCGCAGCAAGCGAGGACCTGCTGCGGCAAATCCTCGATGCACCCCTGCTTTCCGGCGAAATCGCCCGGCCGGAACGCCTGATGGCGGCGATGCGCCATGGCGCGCTCAACGGAGGCAAGCGGCTCCGCCCTTTTCTGGTCATGGAAAGTGCGGCGCTCTTTTCAGCAGATGATGAAGCGGCGCTGCGCGTCGCGGCAGCGCTGGAATGCGTGCATTGCTATTCGCTGATCCATGACGATTTGCCGGCCATGGACGACGATGATTTGCGCCGCGGCCAGCCGACCGTGCACAAGGCCTTTGACGAGGCGACCGCGATCCTTGCCGGCGATGCGCTGCTGACGCTGGCTTTCGACATCATCGCCGATCAGGCGACCGTGCTGCCGGCCGAGCGCCGGACGGTGCTCGTATTGGCGCTCGCCCGCGCCGCGGGAGCCGGCGGCATGGTCGGCGGCCAGACGCTCGACCTCGAGGCCGAGCGCAAGCGGCCGGACGAGGCCGGCATCATCAGGCTGCAGGCGATGAAGACCGGCGCGCTGATCCGCTTCGCCTGCGAGGCCGGCGCCATCGTCGCCGGCGCGCCCGCCGCCGATCGCGAAAGACTGGCGGAATTCGGCTCGGCCATCGGCCTTGCCTTCCAGCTCGCCGATGACCTGCTCGACCTCACGGCCGACGCAAAGCAGATGGGCAAGGCGACGAAAAAGGACGCCGCCGCCGGCAAGGCGACGCTCGCCGCGCTGCACGGCCCCGACTGGGCGCGCGAGCAGCTCCACGGCCTGATCGACCAGGCGCACGCGCTGCTCGAGCCTTATGGAGAGCGGGCAGCGTTGCTGAAGGCGGCGGCGACATTTGTCGCGACGCGCAATAACTGAAGGCGTGGGTATTAGCCGAGCCGAACCGGTTTCACAGTTTTGCCTTGGCGAAAATGCGCGACGCCCATTCCAGGAACACACGCAGTCGCGGCGCGAGCTGGCGGTTCTGCGGATAAAGCGCCGAGAGCGGCGTCGGGGTGGGTGGAAAATCCCCAAGAACCTCGACCAGCGTCCCATCCATGAGATCCTTTTCCAGCCGGTAGCGTGGCGCTTGCAGAAGCCCAAAACCGAGGCGCGCCAGCCCGACGGCGGTGTCGGAATTGTTCACACGCACCCGGCCGGGTAACGTGACCTGACGCACCGTTGAGCCGATCGTGAACTCCAGCGGCAGGACCTCGCCCGTGCGCGAGGAGACGAACCCGACGGCCTGATGGCCGTCCAGCGCTTCCGGTAAGGCCGGCATCCCATGCCGCTTCAGATAGCTCGGGCTGGCGCAGGTGATTTCGCTAATCATCGCCAGCCGCCGCATGATCATGCCGCTGTCCTGCGGTTCACCGGCGCGAATGACACAGTCGACCCCTTCGCGCACCAGGTCGACCAGCCGGTCGCCCTGGCCGATATGCAGATCGATGCCGGGATAGCGCTCCATGAAGGCCGGGAGTTCCGGCAGCAGGAAGCGCTGCGTGAGCAGCGGATGCGCATCGATGCGCAAAAGGCCGCGCGGCTCGGCGCTGCGGAACCCGGCCTCGGCATCTTCCACCTCGCCCAGGATCGACAGGCAGCGCTCGTAATAGGCCTGCCCGTCGAGCGTCGTGGCGACATGGCGCGTGGTTCGGTCCAGCAGCCTTGTCCCCAGATGCTCCTCCAGTTGCTGGATCGCTTCGGTCGCGGTCGAGCGCGGCAGGCCGAGATCGGCTGCGGCCGCGGTGAAATTGCGCCGCTCCACCACGCGGACGAACAGCCTCATCCTGTCCAATCGATCCATCGCCAATTGTTCGCTCCATCCGAATACTGCTGTCAATAGAAGACCGATTAACCTGAAAGCGCCGCGATCTATATCCCCTTCACAATAATGAACGGAGATCGATCATGCAGAAGACAAGAACCGCGATCGTAACAGGCGCCTCCAGAGGTATCGGCGCGGCCATCGCCGAACGGCTCGCCCAGGATGGCATGGCCGTCATCGTCAACTATGCGCGTGGCAAGGACGCTGCCGACGAAGTCGTATCAGTCATCGAAGCCGCCAGCGGAAAGGCGCTCGCGGTACAGGCAGACGTCGCCGAACCGAGCGGCATGGTCACTTTGTTCGATGCGGCCGAAAAGGCCTTTGGCAAGGCCGACATCCTCGTCAACAATGCCGGCATGATGCGGCTGTCGCCGATCGCGGACACCGACGACGCTGCGTTCGAACGCCAGCTCGCCGTCAATCTCGGCGGCACGTTCCGCGGCATGCGCGAAGCTGCAAGGCGTCTGAACGATGGCGGCCGCATCATCAATTTTTCTTCAAGTGTCGTGGGCTTCTACCAGCCGGCCTACGGCATCTATGCCGCGACCAAGGCCGGCGTCGAAGCGATGACGCATATCCTTGCCAAGGAGCTCGGCCCGCGCCGCATCACGGTCAACGCCGTCGCGCCCGGCCCGGTCGACACGGAACTCTTCACCGACGGCAAGAGCGCCGCGCAGATCGAGGCGATCACCCGGCTCATCCCGCTCGGCCGCCTCGGCCAGCCCGACGACATCGCCGGGCTCGTCGCCTTCCTTGCCAGCCCGGACAGCCACTGGGTCAACGGCCAGATCATCCGCGCCAATGGCGGCGCGATCTAAAGGTAGAGCTACCATGCAGCAGACAATTCTCATCACCGGCGCATCGAGCGGCTTTGGCGCGATGACCGCGAAGGCGCTCGCCATGGCCGGTCACCGGGTCTATGCCTCGATGCGCGATCCGCAAGCGCGTGGAGGAGCCGCAGCCGCCGACATGGAAAGGCTGGCGCGCGAGGAGGGACTGGCGCTGCGTCCGATCGCGCTCGACGTGCTGTCGGAACCGTCGATCGAGGCGGCCGTGGAAACCATCCTGGCGGAAGCCGGCAGGATCGACGTCGTCATCCACAATGCCGGCTATATGGTGTTCGGGCCTGCCGAAGCCTTCACGCCGGATCAATTGGCTGCGCTCTACGACGTCAATGTGCTGGGCACCCAGCGCGTCAACCGTGCCGTGCTTCCGCATATGCGCTCGCTCGGCCGCGCACTGATGATATGGGTCGGATCGAGCAGCACGCGCGGCGGCACGCCGCCTTTCCTCGCGCCGTATTTCGCCGCCAAGGCGGGCATGGATGCGCTGGCGCAGAGCTACGCGCTGGAGCTTGCCCGTTTCGGCATCGAGACGAGCATCGTGGTGCCGGGTGCCTTCACCAAGGGCACGGAGCATTTCGCCCATTCCGGCAAGCCGGCCGACTCCGGGCGAGCCGCCGCTTATTGGTCGGGCCTTTATGCCGGCGCGGATGAGCAGGCGCTAAAAGGTCTTGCCGGCCTGGAGCCCGCCGATGCCGATCCCTCGAAAGTCGCCGAGGCCATTGTCGATCTGGTGGCAATGCCGCATGGCCGCCGGCCGTTCCGCGTCCATATCGATCCGTCCGATGACGGTGCGGCCATCGTCAACGGTGTCGCCGACCGCGTCCGCGCCCAGCTTCTGGTGCGCATCGGCCTTGCCGACCTGCTTCACCCAAAGCCCTGAAACCCGACCTGAAAGGAACCTGGAAATGCCCTTTGCCAACTTCAAGATGCCCGAAGCCGCTCTCACGAGAGCGCAGAAAGAGGACCTGGTCCACAAGACCACGCAGATGTTCGTCGACTATTTCGGCGAACGTGTGCGTCCCACCACGATGGTGCTGATCGAGGAGGTTCCCGATGGCGGCTATGGCCGCGCCGACGAGGTCTTCGTCATTCCCGACGCCTACCGGGCCAAGGAATAGGGTCTGAACCCGAGCAAAGCGGGCCGCTCGCAGAGCGGCCCGCCCAACTTTCCGTGTCGGAGCCGATACGCGCCTTTCCTCGGATCAGCCCCGGTTCGGCAAGCTCCGGAGGAAATCGATCATGGCGGCGTTGACTTTGTCCGGGCGCTCCTGCTGGGTCCAATGCCCACAGCCGGGCAGCATCAGCGTATCGCGGATTTGCGGGACGAAGTTCCTGAGATTGGCCAACAGTTGATCCATGCCGGGGAAAGCGACCACCAAGTCGCGGTCGCCCGCGGCGTACAGAGCGGGAACCTTGATCCGCGCGCCGGCAAAGGGCGCCATTAGCTCCCAGTTCCGGTCGATGTTGCGGTACCAGTTGAGACCTCCGGCAAAGCCGGTGCGCTGGAACTCGCCGGCGTAGAAATCGATGTCGCTTTCGCTGAGCCAGTGCGGCAGGTTCGCAGGCGCCTCGGCGGCTTGCAGGAGGCCTCCGCCGTGCGGGACCATGGCAATTCCGGCGCCGCCGTCCAAAGCATCTCCCGATACGGCGTAAAGCATGGTGCGCACCGTGGCCCGCGGGTCTCGTTCCAACTCTGCCTCGGCAACGCCGGGTTCTTGGAAATAGAGCTGGTAGAATTGGGAATCCGCAGTTCGCGGCATGAGGCTGGTCGGGCGCGCATTGCCGCGCGGCCGAAACGGCACGCTGAGGCCGATGACGGCGTGGAAGCGGTCCGGTCGCAGCAACGCCGCATACCAGGCGACGACCGCGCCCCAGTCATGGCCGACGATGACGGAGGTGGGGGCTTCAAGGGCGTCGAGAAGGCCCACCATGTCGCCGACCAGATGAAAGAGCGTATATTGGTCGATCGCTTCCGGCCGATCGCTCTTGCCATAGCCCCGCATGTCGGGGGCGACGGCGCGAAAGCCCGCCGCCGCAAGCGCGGCCAACTGATGACGCCAGGAATACCACGACTCGGGAAAGCCGTGGCACAAAAGCACCAGGGGTCCATCTCCCTGCTCCGCGATGTTGAGGTGGATGCCGTTGGTCTCAACCACTCGCTGCGTAGGTTCGCTCACGGCCGCCTCTCGTGCTCGGTGTTTCCATCTCTGATCGATGACAGGCGGCCGGCAGCCGCAACGGGTGGCTGAGCCGACGGAGTGCCATGTTTCGGAGGGCGCTTCTTTATTGACTGTCTCAGGGCCGGTCGCGGCAGTCAATGTCTGACACCGTCACGGAGCGCCGGTCCCTATGGGCAAGGCGTCCACGCATTCGATTGGTTCTGGTGATCCGCGTCCATTCGTGCAGGATCACCAACTGACAAATGTGAGGAGGCGGGAACCAATGCTTAAACTGCAAGTCTGGCTGGCCGATTATTGGGTCATCGGTGCCGGGTTCATGGCGGCATCGCTTATCGCGGTTGCGCCAGTGGTCTCGCTTTCGTTGCCGGTGTTCCTGATCTTCTTGCACAGCCCGCTTTACATGATCCATCAGGTCGAAGAGCACACCGGCGACCGATTCCGCAAATTCGCGAACGAGAATGTTTTCGGCGGCCGAAACGCTCTTACCGTCGCCTCGGTTCTCGTGATCAATCTACCTTTTGTCTGGGGCATCAACCTGCTGGCTCTTTACGCGGCATTCCTATGGGGGCCTGCCTGGGGCCTGGTTGCTCCTTATGTCATGGTCGTGAACGCGCTCGCGCACCTCGTCACATCGGCGCGGCTCCGCAAATACAATCCCGGCCTCGTCACCAGCGTCACTTTGTTTTTGCCGCTGAGCGTCGCCACAATCTGGATGATTGGCCGGACGGGAGGCCCTGCCCCGCAATTGATCGGTGCAGCTCTCGCGATCCTGCTTCACCTGGCGATCATTGCGGTGGTGGCTTCTCGATACCGCTCTCTCGTCGTCAACCAGTAGCACCTCCGGCGAAACCCGCCCGGCACCAACGAAATCTTAATGTAAATCAAGCGTAATCCCGACCGTTAAAATTGTGCGTATGGGTTTGGGGTTGCGCATGCCGGAGTACTCCTCCTTCATCCGGTCGATCCGGATTCGCTACTTTTCGGGATTGCTCGTCTTCGCACTGGCCTCGGCCGCCGTCATGTTCGCGCTCAACCGCGTGAATTCATACCGTCACGAGGTCGACGCCCTCAGCGGCAACTTCGTCATCTTCTCCCGCGACCTGCGCAACGCCACCAATTTCGCCGAGACGACCGGAACGGCTTGGCGGGCCGAGACCCGCGAAGCACTGACCACCGCCGCGCGTGGCCATTCCGAACGGCTGATGGGCGAGATCGATATCCTGAACGCGCGGCTTGCGGCGATCAGGCCACGCCTGTCGAACGACACCCTCAACGCGCTCGAATCCGCCTCGGTGAACGGCGATCTGTTCTGGTCGGCGCGCGACATGGTGCGCAACTTCAACCTGATGTCGGTGGCCCAGAAAGTCGACGAATGGAGCTATCGCGAGATCCGCAACCAGAACGACCTTTTCGCCCAGCCGATGCTGGTGCGCGTGCGCACCGCGCTCGATAACGAACGGCGCCTCGCCGACGCCTCCAACGACCGGCTGCTCATGTGGGCGAGCGGCCTGCTGATCGCCGTGATCGCCATCGCGGCGGTTCTGATCTTCCGGCCGATGGAGAACGCGATCCGCCGCGCCTTCGCCGAGACCGCCGCCTCCTTGTTCAAGGCGGAGGCGGCCGATCGCGCCAAGTCCGAATTCCTCGCCAACATGAGCCACGAGATCCGCACGCCGATGAACGGCGTGCTCGGCATGGCCGAGCTTCTCGCCAAGACCGAGCTGACGCCGCGCCAGAAGACCTTCACCGACGTCATCGTCAAATCCGGCAACGCGCTGCTCACCATTATCAATGACATTCTCGATTTCTCGAAGATCAATGCCGGCCAGCTGACGCTCGACCCCGCTCCCTTCCGCTTGGCGGAAGCGGTCGAGGACGTGGCCACTTTGGTGTCGGCCCGCGTTGCCGAAAAGAACCTCGAGCTCATCGTGCGCGTCGATCCGCGCTTGCCGGCTTTCGTCGTCGGCGACGCCGGACGCTTCCGCCAGATCGTCACCAACCTGCTCGGCAACGCGGTGAAATTCACCGAGAAGGGGCATGTGCTGATCGATGTCGGCGGCGATGTCGCCGATGGCACGGTCCAGCTCAAGGTCCGCGTCGAGGACACCGGCATCGGCATTCCCGCCGAGAAGCTGCAGAGCGTGTTCGAGAAATTCGCCCAGGTCGACGGCTCGTCCACCCGTCGCCACGAAGGCACTGGCCTTGGGCTGGCCATCTCGGCCCGCCTCGTCGACCTGATGGGCGGCAAGATCGGCGTCGAAAGCGAGATCGGCCGCGGCTCGGTGTTCTGGTTCGCCGTGCCGCTGCCGATGCACCGCCAGGAAGCGCGCGACGAGATCGTGCCCGTCGACGTCACCGGCGCCCGTGTGCTGGTCATCGACGACAACCCCGTCAATCGCGAGATCCTGCTGGAGCAGTTGCGCAGCTGGAGCTTCGATTGCGCCGCTGCCGAAAGCGGCGCGGTCGGCCTCGCCTTCCTCGACCGTGCCTGCCAGCTCGGCGCCTCGGTCGACTGCATCATCCTCGACTACCAGATGCCCGGCATGAACGGCGCCGACGTCGCCAGGGCGATCGCCGCCGACAGCCGCCTGTCGTCGATTCCGGTCGTGCTGCTCACCTCCGTCGATCAGGTCGATTTCGGCAGGATGGTGATCGATTTCGGCATCGTCGCGCATCTCACCAAGCCGGCGCGCTCGGCGGTGCTGCTCGGCACCGTGATCTCCGCCATCCAGAGGGCGCGCACACAAGGTGCCAAGGCGCATTTCGTGCGCGAGCCGATCGTCGCCCAGGCAGCTCCACCGGCCTTCACCGTCATTCGCGGCCCTGCCGTTGCGGTACCAGCGGCGCCGGAGTCCACCGCCGCGCCGAGCGGCCCGATCGACATCTTGATCGCCGAGGACAATGACGTGAACCAGTTGGTCTTCGGCCAGATCCTCAACGGCCTCGGCTTGAGCTACCGCATCGCCGGCAACGGCCGTACCGCGGTCGAGATGTATCGCTCGCTGCGGCCGCGGTTGGTGCTGATGGACGTGTCCATGCCGGAGATGAACGGCTATGAGGCGACGCGCGCCATCCGCGCGATCGAAGAGCGGAACGGCAGCCACACGCCGATCATCGGCGTCACCGCGCATGCGCTGAAGGGCGACCGCGAAAAATGCATCGAGGCCGGCATGGATGACTACCTGCCGAAGCCGGTCTCCCCCGATCGCCTCGGCGCCAAGATCGGCACCTGGCTCAGCGAAACGGTGGCGGCGAAGAGGGCGTGAGGGCAGGGTGGCGTCTAGCGGCCATCGACCACCGCCGAGTTCCTTCGCGCCCCCCTCTGGCCTGCCGGCCATCTCCCCCACAAGGGGGTGAGATTGGCAGCTGCGACGCCGACCCTCCTTCTTCAATGGCGATTGGCGAAAGCCGGCGCGACATCTGATCTCCCCCCAGGTGGGGGAGATGGCCGGCAGGCCAGAGGGGGGCGCTATCCCGCCAGCGTTTCCGAATTTCTTTCCGATGCGAGCTACTAGTTGCTCATAACCACGCAGGCCCCGCCGACGCTGTGCAGCTTGCCGCAGATGCCGTCCGCCTGGTTGAACCGTGGCTCTATAGTCGGAACTTTGCCCTTATCCGCTCAGCGCATTCGAACGGTGAAAGCACGCTGGAGTCGATCTCGAGATCGTAGCTGATACCCTTGTGCACGCGCTCATACTGCCAGCGCGACAGTCCGGGCAGCCTATCGCCGCGTGCGCTTTCGCGAGCTTCCAGCACATCGGGCGGAGCGAACACGCCAACGCCGAACACCTCGAAATCGCGGAGCAGAGCTCGGTATTCGGCCATCTCGTCGCCGACCATCACGTCGTCGACGATGAGGTTGTTACCCTGGCGCGCCATAGCGGCGATGGCATGCCGCATGCCTTGCATCGCCCGCCTGCCGACCGGCCCGGTTGCGATGGCGATGGATGGTTTGCCGTTCTGCCAGATGGTCTCGTAGGCGAAGCCCGGCATAGTCTCCTGCAGCGCTTCCGGCAGCATCTCCAGGAAGGCGTCCATCTGCACATGCAGGAAAGGTTCGACGGTCATCGTCTGCAGTGCCTTGGCGATCGAAGTCTTGCCGGCACTGCCGGCACCGTTGAGCAAGATGATTTTGGCTGTCATGCCCGTACTTTCCAGCTCATCCGCCGCTACCGGTTGCGCATAACCACGCATGCCCCGCCGACGATGTGCAGCTTGCCGCAGATGCCATCCGCCTCGGCGCGCGAGTCGGCGCCGATCCTGACCGCGTAGATGCCACGCCGGCCGATCGGCGTGCGCACGCGGCTCACCACCGGATCGTGGCTGGCGAGCAGGGCCGGGAACCGGCCGCGCACTCGCAGCCATTGGCCGATCGCGGCGGAGCGGCGGAAATTGCCGGCCACCTGCACGCCCCACGGCTTGACGTTGATCGAGGCCATGGCGACGGTCTCGGACATGATCACCGGCAGCCTGCGGCAGGCAACCGCGAAGCTCGTCTTCGGATCGAGCGGCTGGATGGTGCCGCCGTAGGCGGTGTCCGAGAACTTGTCGACCGGCTCGCCCATGATGTCGAAGACATAGCTCTCGGTTTCCATCGGCAGGAAGCCGCCCGAATCCAGCCAGCGCGACACGCGGTTCTCGCCGGCATTGTAGGCGGCCGCCGCGAGGCCGAGATTGCCGTAGCCTACCTTCATTTCGGCAAGATATTTCGCCGACGCGGGGATAGCCTGTTCGATGTCGAAGGGGTCGGCAAGCCCGCGCAGCTTGGCCGTGCCCGGCATGAATTGCGCGATGCCTTCGGCTCCGACCGGGCTCACCGCATTCGGATCGAAACGGCTCTCCTTCCAGATCAGCCGCGCGAAGAAATCCTGGGGCAGGCCGTTCTTGCCGGCCTCGGTCTCGATCAGATCGCAGACGCGGTTGATCAGCCGTTTGGCCGCGGATCGCGACTGCGGCGGATCGGCGAGCGCCTGCCCGGCGCAGCCGAGCCAGCAGAGCAGGATCAGCGCGGCTTTGAGCAATCGCCGCATCGGCCTATTCGGCCGCGGCCTTGCCGTGTCCGTAGCGCTGCTCGATATAGTCGGCGACCATCTTCTCGAAATCCTGCGCGATCGAAGGACCGCGCAGCGTCGCCGCCTTCTTGCCGTCGATGAACACCGGCGCCGTCGGCGTCTCGCCGGTGCCAGGCAGCGATATGCCGATATCGGCATGCTTGGATTCGCCGGGGCCGTTGACGATGCAGCCCATCACCGCCACCTTGAGGTTCTCGACGCCGGGATACTTCTCGCGCCACACCGGCATGTTCTTGCGGATGTCGGCCTGGATGCTCTGCGCCAGCTCCTGGAACACGGTGGACGTCGTGCGGCCGCAGCCGGGGCAGGCAGCGACGATCGGCACGAACTGCCGGAAGCCCATGGTCTGCAAAAGTTCCTGCGAGACCTGCACCTCGCGCGTGCGGTCGCCATTCGGCTCCGGCGTCAGCGAAATGCGGATCGTGTCGCCGATGCCCTGCTGCAGGAGGATGCCCATCGCCGCGGAAGAGGCGACGATGCCCTTGGTGCCCATGCCGGCCTCGGTCAGGCCGAGATGCAGCGCGTGGTTCGAACGGGTCGCAAGTTCGGTATAGACTGCGACCAGGTCCTGCACGCCGCTGACCTTGGCCGACAGGATGATCTTGTCGCGGCCAAGCCCGATCTCTTCGGCCATCTCGGCCGACAGGATCGCCGACTGCACGATCGCCTCGCGGGTGACCTCCTGCGCGGTGAGCGGCGAGCCCTGGGCCTGGTTCTCGTCCATCAGCCGGGTCAGAAGCTC
Organism: Mesorhizobium sp. WSM4906; assembly: GCF_029674625.1. Lineage (NCBI taxonomy): Bacteria > Pseudomonadati > Pseudomonadota > Alphaproteobacteria > Hyphomicrobiales > Phyllobacteriaceae > Mesorhizobium > Mesorhizobium sp. WSM4906. The sequence goes on along the minus strand of NZ_CP121355.1, from coordinate 1,768,817 downwards.
TTGGTCGAGCGAGCCCCAGTTGACGCCGATGCGCACCGGCTTGTCGTGCTTGATCGCCATTTCGACGATCGCCGCGAACTGGCGGTCCTTCTTCTCCTTGAAGCCGACATTGCCGGGATTGATGCGGTATTTCGCCAGCGCCTCGGCGCAGGCCGGATGATCAGCGAGCAGCTTGTGGCCGATATAGTGGAAATCGCCGACCAGCGGCACGTTGACGCCGAGCCTTGCCAACCTCTCCTGGATACGCGGCACGGCGGCGGCGCTCTCGTCGCGATCGACGGTGATGCGCACGATCTCGGAACCGGCGCGATGCAGCGCGGCGACCTGCGCCACGGTCTGGTCGATATCGGCGGTATCGGTATTGGTCATCGACTGCACGACGACCGGCGCGCCGCCGCCGACCATCACGCCGCCGACATCGACGCCGACCGATGCGCGGCGTGGGAAAGGAGAGGAAAAATATCCGGTCATGCCGGCCGCCTTCATCTGGAAGTTCCGGGCATGAGGTGGCGGAGCAAAGATGGCTTGTCAATGGCCAGTGACGGCCATTGTCCGCAAATCGGCTGTCCTCGATCGGCGGCCCCGCCGCTCAAACGAACAGGTCGGGCTGCGAGATGTGCGCAGAAACGGTCCAGCAGATTTTGGTGTAGGACACCGAGCCGGTGGCATTTCTTGCCACCGGTGGGTTGCACCACGACGGGCGCGGGTGATGTTGTCTAGAGAGCTTCAGTGCGCGGTCGGTTTCGCCTTCAGCTTTTCAATCTCGTCCTTGATTGCCAACTTGCGCCGCTTGAGACTGGCGATTTCGAGGTCGTCTACCGAAGGATGGTTCATCGCATCGATAAGCTCACGCTCGATGTCGCCGTGCTTCCGCTGCAGCTCATCAAGATGGGATGCAAGAGACATGATTGGTTCTCCCTTTCATGGTTTCCTCGATTGCAGCCGTCGCAGGCACGTTCCACCGCAGGTCGCTACTGTGACGGCACAATGACAGTTTGCCACCATCCAATCCCGATGTCGAATGCCGCGTGGTAGCATTCCACGACAATGTGAAATGTGATATCAGCGGCGCGCCGGTGACAAGACCGACAGGTCACAAACCCCACCGGCCCGCCCAAGGCCCATCCGGGGCGACGCATGCGCAGACGGTAGATAATGTCCGAACAGGAACAGGCTGAAATACGCCTAGAATATTCCCGGCTCAAACAGGAACACGCCGATTTCGACGCCGCCATCAACGCGATGGTTGCCATGGGTTGCGACCCGCTTCAGATCCAGCGCATGAAGAAGAAGAAGCTGATGCTGAAGGACCGGCTGATGGCGCTCGAAGACCGGATTATTCCCGACATCATCGCCTGACAACAGCTTTCCTTCGCTACGAGATCGATAGCCGCGCGGCGCGTTCGCGCAGCAGCGCCACCAGTTCGCCTGTCCGCTCTTCCGAGGTGTCGATCGGAACCACCAGGCACATCGTCGCCTCGACCTTGCCGGGCGCCGAGAAGACCGGCGCCGCCAGGCATTTGGTGTAGGCGTCGACGAGGCCCGACGTCACGCAATAGCCGGTGACGCGGGCTTTTCCGATGTCGTCGATGAAATCGTCGAGCTCGATCTTGCGGCCGTCCGGCAGCACGAGATCGTCCTGCGAGATCATGGCTTCGATCCGGCTCCGTTCCAGGCCGGCAAGCAGCAGCCGGCCGGAAGCGGTCCAGGGAAGCGGAATCTGCAGGCCGGTGGCCGAGCTGATGCGGAACGGCCTGGTGCCCGGGCTCGAATGGACGATCGTGTAGCGGCCGCTCTGCAGCATGCACAGTTCCGAGGTTTCGCCCGTCTCGCGCGACAGCGTGTCGACCTCCTGCCGACCGCGCCTGAGCAGGTCGTTGCCGCGCATATAGGCCATTCCATAGAGGTAGAGCTTCTTGCCGAAATAGACGCGGTTGCCGTCGCCTTCCATCTCCAGCAGCCCGGCCTCGACCAGCTCGCGCACCAGCGTGTAGGTCGTCGAGCGTGGCGCGTTGAGGCCTTTCGCCAGCTCACCGATGCCGATCGCGCGCTGGTTGGCATGCAGGAATTCCAGAATGTGAAGCACCCGGTTGAGGCCCTTCTCGCGCGAATTCGCGGGCTTCTCCTCGTCCATGCCAGCGGCCGGCCACCCGGTCAGTGTCTCGCCATCTTGCATTGCAAATTCCTAATGCTAGTATCTGTCCTGTACAGGATACACGCGTCTCTTGTAAGAGACAAATGACGACGGACGCAAGTATCGCTGCTTCATTGGGGAACACACCACGAAAGGAGGTCGCTGTGAACGACACATCCGGAAGACGTGATTTTCTGAAATTGGGAATGGCGGGACTTGCCACCGCCGGCGCGCTCACCGCGATCAGCGCCGAAAAGGCAGCCGCGCAGGCCGCATCCGACAGCGTGCTGCGCACCGCGCTCGATCGCGGTAAGCTCATCGTCGGCACCGGCAGCACCAATGCGCCCTGGCATTTCGAGAACGATGCCGGCGAGTTGGTCGGCATGGACATCACCATGGGCCGCATCCTCGCCAAGGGCCTCTTCGACGATCCGACCAAGGTCGAGTTCGTCATGCAGGACCCGGCGCAGCGCATTCCGAACGTGACCACCAACAAGGTCGACATCACCATTCAGTTCATGACCATGACCGCGCAGCGCTCGCAGCTGGTCCACTTCTCGCGGCCCTACTATGTCGAAGGCGTCGCGCTGCTGACGCTGCCTGGCTCGGAGAACAAGACCTTCGACAAGCTGCTTGCGGGAGGCTCCGCCACCCGCGTCTCGATCCTGCAGAATGTCGATGCCGAAAGCTCGGTCCACTTTGCTCTGCCGCAGGCGCAGGTGATGCAGATTGACACCCAGGCCAATGTGCTCCAGGCGCTGGAATCGAAGCGCGTCGACGCCGCCGCGGTCGACCTCTCCACCGTGCGCTGGCTCGCCTCGCGCAATCCGGACAAATATTTCGATGCCGGCAAGAGCTGGTATTCGATGCTTTACGGCGCGGCGGTCCGCCAAGGCGATCTCGACTGGCTGACCTATGTCAACCAGACCTTCACCATCGCCATGTTCGGCCACGAGACGGCGCTCTACGATGCCGCCTTCAAGGAATATTTCGGCCAGGAGCCGCCGCCACGTCACCCGGGCTTCCCCGTTATCTGACCAAGCGGTCAGACAAGTCGGCGGAAGGGCGCGCAAACGCTCTTCCGTCTGTTTCTCCTCGACACGGGCCATGCGGAGGACGAATCCTATGCTCGTCACCGCAGGCCATTGAGACGGACGCATGGGCTATACGCTCAACTTCAACCTGATCTGGCGGCACTTCGACAAGCTGTGGGGCGGCTTGCTGCTCAGCCTCGAGCTTGCCGTGATCTCGATCGCCATCGGCATCGTCATCGGGCTGGTGCTGGCCGTCTGGTATGTCTCGGCCGGCCGCGTCGTGCGCGGCATCATCGCGGCTTACGTCGAATTCATTCGCAACGTGCCGCTGATCCTGCTGGTCTATCTGGTCTTCTACGGCCTGCCGACCGTCGTCGACCTCGTCTACAGCGCGCAGACCTCCTTCGTCGCGACACTTTCCCTCTACAGCGGCGCCTATCTGGTCGAGGTGTTTCGCTCCGGCCTGGAGGCCGTGCCGCGCGGCCAGATCGACGCCGGCAAGGCGATCGGGCTCACGCCCTGGCAGCGGCTTGTCCATGTGCGCTTGCCGACGATGATGCGCATCACGCTGCCGGCGCTCTCCAACACTTTCATCTCGCTGTTCAAGGACACCTCCGTCGCTTCCGTCATCTCGGTGCCGGAGCTGACCTATGGCGCGCAGTGGATCAACTTCAACACCTTCCGCATCGTCGAGGTCTATCTGGTGGTGACGGCGATGTATCTGTTGACGGGCTACGCCCTGCTCTTCGCGTTGCGCCTGGTCGAGCGCTGGTACAAGACGGCGCGCTGATGCTCGGTCAGATCGCCTACGCCCTGCCGTTCCTCGCCGAAGGCTTCGCGCTGACGCTTTGGGTATCCTTGCTGGTCGTGGTGCTGTCGCTGATCGCCGGCGTCATCCTCGGCGTCGGCCTCGTCTACGGACCGGCGCCGCTGCGCTGGGCGGTGCGCATCTTCAGCGACACCATTCGCGGCATCCCGATCCTGGTACTGATCTTCTTCGTCTATTACGGCCTGCCGGCGGTCGGCGTGCATCTCCAGTCCTTCTGGGCCGCGGTGCTCGCGCTCACCCTGTTCAAGACCGCTCAGGTCGTCGAATATCTGCGCGGCGCTGTCGCCTCCATTCCGAAGGGCCAGTCCGAAGCGGCGATGGCGATCGGCCTGACCTTCCGTCAGCGGCTTGCCTACGTCATCTTTCCGCAGGCCTTCCGCCGCTTCCTGCCGCCCTGGATCAACGGCGTCACCGACGCGGTGAAGGGCAGCGCGCTGGTCTCGCTGCTCGGCATCACCGATCTGATGCAGGCCATCAATCAGGTCATCGGCCGCACCTATGAGGCGATGCCGCTCTATATCCTCGGCGCTCTTCTCTATTTCGCCGTCAACTACGCGCTTTCGCTCGCCAGCCGACGGCTCGAGCGGCGCTTCGCCTTCATCCGGGAATAGCACGATGGCCACCAGTTCCAACGACAGTCCAGCGCTTCTCGACATAGCCGAGGTCTCGAAATCCTTCGGCTCCGTCGAGGTGCTGCGCTCCGTCAGCCTCACGGTGGCGAAGGGCGAGGTGGTCACCGTCATCGGCCCGTCCGGCAGCGGCAAGACCACGCTGCTGCGCTGCGTCAACTTCCTCGAAAGCTACGACAGCGGCTCGATCCGCATCGACGGCAAGGAGGTCGGTTTCCGCGACGGCGGCGCGCGCCAGCGCCGCAGCGAGCGCGACTTGGCCGCGATGCGCGCCGAGACCGGCATGGTGTTCCAGGGCTTCAATCTGTTCCCGCATCTGACGGCGGCCGGCAACATCATGCTCGGCCTCACCAAGGTGCGCGGCAAGAGCAAGACGGAGGCGCGCTCGATAGCCGAGCATTGGCTGGGCCGCGTTGGCCTCGCACACAAGGCCGACAGCCTGCCCGCGGAACTTTCCGGCGGCCAGCAGCAGCGCGTCGGCATCGCCCGAGCCGTCGCCATGGAACCGAAAATCCTGCTGCTCGACGAGATCACCTCGGCGCTCGATCCCGAGCTCGTCGGCGAGGTGCTGGCCGTCGTGCGCAGCCTGGCCGAGGACGGCATGACCATGGTGATGGTGACGCATGAAATGGCCTTCGCCCGCGACGCGTCCAGCCGCATCGTCTTCATGGCCGATGGCGGCGTCAGCGCCGTCGGCCCGCCCAAGGAGGTTCTCGCCGCGGAGACCACCAACGAACGCCTCCGCACCTTCCTGGCGCGCTTCCGCGCCTCGCATTTCTGAAATCGGATGACGCAAGCCATTCACCTTTGACATCGGATGGCCAAGGCCATTCATTGTTGACAACGGATGGCTGGAGCCATCCTAGGGGAGCCTTCTTCCATGACGCCTTACACCCGGCTCGCCGAACTCGGCCTGACGCTGCCCGAGCCGCCGACGCCCATCGCCAACTTCGTCACCCATGCCGAGAGCGGCCGGCTGATCTTCCTGTCCGGCCAGGGGCCGTTGCGCGCCGACGGCACGCTTTGCACCGGCAAGGTCGGCGAGGACGTGACCGTCGAGCAGGCCTACGAGCATGCCCGCCTCACCGGCCTCAACCTGCTCGCCGTCATGCATGCGGCGGCGGGCGACCTCGGCCGCATCGTGCGCGTCGTCAAGCTGCTCGGCTTCGTCAACGCGACGCCCACCTTCAGCGACCACCCGAAAGTGGTCAACGGCTGTTCCGATCTCTTCGCCGATGTCTTCGACAAGATCGGCGGCCATGCGCGCTCGGCGATCGGCGTCGGCTCGCTGCCCGGGAACATCACCGTCGAAATCGAAGCGGTCGTCGAGATCGCCGCCTGACATTAGGATCTGCTGCCATGAAAACCTATTCCGATACTGGCTCCAACACCACGATCCGCGAGCGCCTAGGGTTGAGGCCCATCATCAACGTCTCCGGCACGATGACCTCGCTCGGCGCCTCGATCATTGTTCCCGAGGCGATCAGCGCCATGGCCGAGATCGCCTCGCAATGGGTGGAGATGGACGATCTGCAGCGCGCCGCGAGCACCATCGTCGCGCGCCTGACCGGCGGTGAGGCCGGCTTCATCACCGCCTGCTGCGCCTCGGGCATCACCATGGCGATCGCCGGCGCGATGACGGGCACGAACCTCTTGGCGATCGAACGGCTGCCGGACGACACCGAAGGCCTGAAGTCGGAGGTCGTGATTCAGCTCGGCCATATCGTCAATTACGGCGCGCCGATCGACCAGTCGATCCGCGTCGCCGGCGCCAAGGTCATCCCCGCCGGCACCATCAGTGTCACGCAGGACTATCACGTGCGCGAGGCGATCAACGAGCGCACGGCGGCGGCACTCTACGTCGTCGCGCACCATACGGTGCAATACGGCATGCTTTCGCTGGAGGAGTTCTGCGAGATTTGTCACGCCAAAAACATTCCGGTGATCGTCGACGCGGCCTCGGAATATGATCTGCGCAGTTTCCTGGCGCGCGGCGCCGACATCGTCGTCTATAGCGGCCACAAATTCCTGAGCGGTCCGACCAGCGGCATCGTCACCGGCCGCAAGGACCTGGTGCGCGCAGCCTATCTGCAGAACCGCGGCGTCGCGCGCGCCATGAAAGTCGGCAAGGAGAGCATCGCCGGCACCATGGCGGCGCTCGAAGCCTGGGAGAAGCGCGACCATGCCGGCATCCGCCGGCGCGAGGAGGCGGCGCTCAATCTGTGGAAGGATGCGCTGCAAGGCATTCCCGGCATCGGCGCCCAGATCGTCCCTGATCCGACCGCGAACCCGCTCGACCGCCTGCAGGTCTTCGTGCGGCCGGAAAGCCGCTTCACCGCCGCCGGCCTTGCCTCCGCGCTCGCCGCCGGTTCGCCGCCCGTCATCGTGCGCAACCACGAGGTCGAGCGCGGCCACTTCTTCCTCGACCCCTGCAACCTGCATCCCGGCGAGGCCGAGATCGTCGCCGAGCAGCTTCGCGCCGTGCTGACCGCGAAGGAGCGTCCGGCCGACGCGATGAAAGCCGCGCGCAAGGATTCGTCTGGCGCATTGCGCTGGCCGGACTAGACTCTCCCCGGCATCGGCTACGTGCAGCAGTCGCAGGGTGATCGCTTCAGACAAGACGACAGCTTCTGATTGTCGTGGAGACCGTTAATTGTCGAAGTCGGCGCCGCCCCTCATCGCCCTGCCGGGCACTTCTCCCCGTATAGTGACGGGGAGAAGGGGCTGGCCGCAACCTCGGCGCTCTTCCTGTGACGCTGGCAATTGGCGAAATCGGTGGCGACAGTGTCCTCTCCCCGTCACTATACGGGGAGAGGATGCCGGCAGGCAGGTGAGGGGCAGCGCCAGCGCCTGGAAGGGATGAGGCGAGTTCGAAACCTGAAGCGATAGCGCTGCGCCGCAGCCGCGACAATCCTTGCGGCTGCCTGCGAATTCCGCTAAGGCGCGCCTTTGCCGCCGGGAGCGATACCTTGACCGATCAGCGTGCCGACGTCGCCATCATCATGGGCAGCCAGTCCGACTGGGCGACGATGCGCCAGGCGGCCGAAACGCTGGATGCGCTGGGCATCCCGCACAAAAGGCTGATCGTCTCGGCGCACCGCACGCCCGACCGCCTCTATGAATTCGCCAAGGGCGCCAAGGCGGCCGGCTACAAGGTGATCATCGCCGGCGCCGGCGGCGCCGCGCACCTGCCCGGCATGACGGCGGCGATGACGCCGCTGCCCGTCTTCGGCGTTCCGGTCGAATCCAAGGCATTGTCCGGGCAGGATTCGCTGCTCTCCATCGTGCAGATGCCGGCCGGCATTCCGGTCGGCACTTTAGCCATCGGCAAGGCGGGCGCCGCCAACGCCGCGCTCCTTGCCGCCGCGGTGCTGGCGCTCAACGATGACAAGCTCGCCGCCCGGCTCGACGCCTGGCGCGCCGCCCAGACCGCCAAGGTCGCCAGCGAGCCGGCGGATACGCCGTGAGCCTGGCTCCGGGATCGACCATCGGCATCATCGGCGGTGGCCAGCTCGGCCGCATGCTGGCAATGGCGGCCGCTCGTCTCGGCTATCGCACGATCGTGCTGGAGCCGCAGGCCGACTGCCCGGCGGCACAGGTCGCCAGCCGGCAGATCACCGCGGCCTACGACGACCCGGCGGCGCTTGCCGAGCTGGCTGCCGCCAGCGCCGTCGTCACCTACGAATTCGAGAATGTCCCGGTTCGAGCCGCGGAAATGCTCGCCGGGCGCGTCCCGGTCTATCCGCCGCCCCGCGCGCTCGAAGTTGCGCAAGATCGCGTGACCGAGAAGAGTTTCCTGAACGGCATCGGCATTCCGACGGCGGAATTCTGCCCCGTCGACAATGACGACCAGCTGACGCTGGCGTTGAAGAAATTCAACGGCAGCGGCGTCTTGAAGACGCGCCGCCTGGGTTATGACGGCAAGGGCCAGCGCGTCTTCCGCAACATGGAGACAGGCGGCTTTGCCGGCACCTGCGAGGCGATGGGCAATGTGCCGCTGATCCTCGAATCGCTCGTCGTCTTCGAGCGCGAGATTTCGGTGATCGCCGCGCGCGGGCTGGACGGTTCTGTCGCCGCTTACGATCCGGCCGAGAACGTCCATCGCGACGGTATCTTGCGCACATCGACGATACCGGCCGGCATCGGTCCGGAAACCGCCGCGGCAGCCAAGGATGCGGCGGCAAGAATCCTAGCGGCGCTCGACTATGTCGGCGTCATCGGCGTCGAGTTCTTCGTCCTTGCCGACGGCTCGCTGCTGGCCAACGAGCTGGCGCCGCGCGTCCACAATTCCGGCCACTGGACGGAAGCGGCCTGCGCCGTCTCGCAGTTCGAGCAGCATATCCGCGCCGTAGCCGGCCTGCCGCTGGGCTCGCCTGCCAGGCATTGCGACTGCGTGATGGAAAACCTGGTCGGCGACGACATGCTGAAGGTATCGGCGCTGCTCGCGGAGCCCGATGTGATGCTGCATCTCTACGGCAAGGCGGAGTCACGCCCCGGCCGCAAGATGGGCCATTTCACCCGGGTCAGGCGCTGAAGCAATTCCAGGAAAGTGCCCAGGAAAAGTACATCGCGGTTTTCCGTCCGGAATTGCGGCGAACAGACCTTGGCTCCGCGCCTACTGCACGTCCTGGTCTTCGTCTTCGTCCGGGCTGGCGCAGCTCGGATCGCCTTCCTGGCAGTTGGGGCCAGAGGTGAGCTGCTTGATGCGCTCGTTGGTGAGCTCGGTCAGGCACTGCGAAATCTCCATCGGGTGGATCGAGCCGCCCTCGCTGTCGGCGGTCGAATAGGCGCATTCGGCGTCGCGGAAGGCGATCCAGGCGCGCTGCGACGTCTGCAGCAGCTTGTTGGCCTTCTCGTCGTTGCGGCCGACGATATCCTTGTAGGTGGCGTTGAGCTTGGCGTCGGCCGCCTGATAATCGGCATCGGCGCATATATTCATCATCGACTGGCTGTCGTCGCTGCGGTCGCAGCCCTCGGCCCACGCAGCCGAAGCCGTCGCGAAGAGGATAAGGCAGGCGGGCAGAAAGAGACGGCGCATGCTGGATCTCCAATCGCTTTGCGTCGCGCCAGCATTCCAGCCGCTCCTGAGTCGCGCAATGCGGCGCGACCCCGATGGCGAATATTTGATGAGGTGCGCCGTTCGCGGCGTCCGAGTTGCGCGCTTGCGGTTGACATGGACAAGGCTCCTCGTTTATGAGCCACGCAAGTTCAAAGGCGCGCTTTTTCGGGCGCGCCTTTAAAATTCGGCCCGGGACCGGGCCCCCGACCGAACAGGCAAGACCATGAAGATCAAGAATTCGCTCAAGGCGCTCAAGGCGCGTCACCGCGACAACCGGCTGGTTCGCCGCAAGGGACGCATCTACATCATCAACAAGACCGCTCCGCGCTACAAGGCGCGCCAGGGCTGACGCTTGCGCGCGGCTTGTGCATGTCGAGACGGCATGCACAAAACCAAAGACGCAGCGCTCTGTTGATGTCGATTGCCGGTTCGCCGGCCTTCTCACGCTAAAATCATTTTGACGATCCGCCGTCCGGCATTAGATTCCGGCGATGCGGATTCTTTTTGCTTCTTTCACCGCCCTGCTCCTCCTCGGCACAGCCATGCCCGCATGGGCTCAGGAGCCCGCCTCGCCGCCCGCCGCCCAACCGCCCACCAATTCGCCGCCGCCCGCCATCACGCCGCCGCCGGTCGCCTCGACCAGGCAAGGACGACTCGACCAGCTCTTTGTCGATCTCAAGCGCGAGCGCAACGAAAAGGCCGCCGAACGCATCGCCGGCCGCATCTGGAATGAGTGGAACCAGTCCGGCAGCGCCTCCATCGACCTGATGATGCAGTGGGCGCAGAAGGCGACGGAAGACCAGAAATTCGACGTTGCGCTCGACTTCCTCGACCAGGTGGTGACCTTGCAGCCCAGCTATGCCGAAGGCTGGAACCGCCGCGCCACGGTGCATTTCCTGATGAAGAATTACGGGAAGTCGATGTCGGACATTGACCACACGCTGCATCTCGAACCCCGCCATTTCGGCGCCCTTTCCGGCTTGGCGCAAATCATGGCCGAAACCGGCCACAAGCAGTCCGCGCTGGAAGCCTGGCAGAAGGTGCTCGCCATCTATCCGATGATGCGCAGCGCCCAGGACCAGGTTTCGACGCTTTCCGAGGAGCTCGCCGGCGAAGGCATTTGAATCATTTAAGGGAGTAGGGCAGTAAGGCAGTAGGGGAATCGGCTCAGAAACACCTGCCCTACTGCCCTACTGCCTTACTGCCCTACTGCCCTACTGCCCTACACTTATCCCCTCCCCACCCGTATCTCCCCGCATGAACCTCATCTGCGCTGCCTTTCTCTTCCTCATTGCGCTCCTCTTCGCCCTTGCCGGCATCACCCGTGCCGGTGTCCGGCTGATCGAGCGCCGCAACCCTCCGGTCGGTGAATTCGCCGACATCGACGGCGCCCGCATCCACTATGTCCACATTCCAGCGTCTGCCGGCGCCGACCTGCCGCCGGTCGTCTTCATCCATGGCGCCAGCGCCAATCTGAAGGATCAGATGTTGCCGCTGAGGCCGCTGCTCGAGGGCCGTGCCGAGCTGCTGTTCCTCGATCGGCCCGGCCTCGGCTGGTCCGAGCGCGGATCGGGCCGCAACGAAACGCTGGCGGCACAGGCGGACACCGTCGCCGCGCTGATGGATCGCCTTGGCATCACTGGGGCGATTATCGTCGGCCATTCCTTCGGCGGCGCGATCACCACCGCCTTTGCCCGCGAGCATCCGGAAAAGACGCTCGGCCTCGTCTTCCTGGCGCCCGTCAGCCATCCCTGGCCGGGCGGCGCGACCGCCTGGTACTATAGTCTGACGGCCGTTCCGGCGGTCGGCTGGCTGTTTTCCGAGACGGTTGCCTACCCCGCCGGCATGCTGCAGATCGGCAGCGCGACGGCGTGTGTCTTTTCGCCAAACCATATGCCGGGCGATTATATCGGCAAGGCCGCGATCCCATTGGTGCTGAGGCCGCGCGCGTTCCGCGCCAACGCCCGTGATGTGGCACAGCTCTACGATTATGTGCGCGCGGCTTCGCCGGGCTACCGCGAGATCAAGGCGCCGACGGTCGTCATCTCGGGCGATCGCGACAAGGTGGTCTACGCCACCATCCATTCCGTCGGCCTCGGACGCGACATCCCCGGCGCCGAGCTGGTCTGGGTCCGCAATCTCGGCCACAAGCCCGACTGGACCGCGCCCGACCTCGTCGTCGGCGCCGTCGAGAGGGCTGCCGGCGCGCCCGTCGACTTGCAGGCGATGGCGAGCGCCGTGGAAAGCCGCATCGCTGGTGACGCGCAAGGCGCCGGCAGATATCCGGAACTCAAGGTGCCGGACGCCGAACTGGCGCCGGGCTGACGGTACGGATCACTGATGCTGCAGATCAGTGCGTCTCCGACCCGACATAGGCAATGCGCAGCATATTGGTCGAGCCTGGCGTCCTCAGCGGCACGCCCGCGGTGATGATGACGCGGTCGCCCGGCTTGCCGAAGCCCTCTTCCAGCGCGATGCGGCAGGCGCGGTCGACCATGTCGTCGAGGTCGGTGGCGTCCTCCGAAACCACGCAATGCGTGCCCCACAGGAGCGACAGCCGGCGCGCCGTGTTGACGATCGGCGACAGCGCCACGATCGGCACCTGCGGGCGCTCGCGCGCGGCGCGCAGGCCCGTGGTGCCGGAAGCCGTGTAGGAGATGATCGCCGACAGTTTCAGCGTCTCGGCGATCTCGCGCGCGGCGAACGAAATCGCATCCGCCCCGGTCGCTTCCGGCTCCGAGCGCTGCGCGTTGATGATGCCGGCATAGGTCGGGTCGGCTTCGACCTTGGTGGCGATGCGGTTCATCATGGCGACCGCTTCGACCGGATAGGCGCCGGCCGCGGATTCGGCCGAAAGCATGATCGCGTCCGCGCCTTCGAATACGGCGATCGACACGTCGGACACCTCGGCGCGGGTCGGCACCGGCGCGGTGATCATCGATTCCAGCATCTGGGTCGCGATCACCACCGGCTTGCCGGCGCGGCGCGCGGCGCGGGTGATCTGCTTCTGTATGCCGGGCACGGCCTCGAGCGGCATCTCGACGCCGAGATCGCCGCGCGCGACCATCAGCGCGTCCGAGAGCTCGATGATCTCGGCAAGGCGAGCCACCGCCTGCGGCTTTTCGATCTTGGCCATGATCAGCGCCCGGCCGCGCGCGATCTTGCGCGCTTCGGCCAGATCCTCGGGCCGCTGCACGAAGGACAACGCCACCCAGTCGACGCTGGCCGCGAGCACCGCGTCGAGATCGGCGCGATCCTTCTCGGTCAGCGCGCCGACCGGCAGGTCGGTGTCGGGCAGGCTGACGCCCTTCTTGTCGGAGATCGAGGTGCCGGCGACGACCGTGCAGACGATCGACTTGCCGTCGCTCTTCACCGCCCTGAGCTCCAGCTTGCCGTCGTCGATCAAAAGACGATGACCGGCTTCGACCGAGCTCAGGATTTCCGGATGCGGCAGGTAGACACGGCTGGACGTGCCGGGTTCCGGATTGTCGTCGAGCGTGAAGGTCTGGCCGACGGTCAGCGCTTCCTTGCCGTTGGCGAACTTGCCGACCCTGAGCTTCGGTCCCTGCAAATCGGCGAGAATGCCGATCGGCCGGCCGACGGCCGCCTCGACGGCGCGGATGCGGCCGACGAGCGTGCGCATCAGCTCGTGGTCGGTGTGGCTCATATTGATGCGGAAGACATCGGCGCCCGCTTCGAACAGCCTCTTGAGCATCTCCTCGGACGAGGAAGCCGGACCGATGGTGGCGAGGATCTTGACCTTGCGGTTACGTCTCATTGATTGTTTGTTCCCGGAGCGGGGGCCGCTGGCGCGCCTCCCGTTGCGGGCTCGTCGGTCAGCTGGACCATCCAGCTTGCCTGCTCGCCCGTGTCATATTCCTGAAATCCGGCGCGCTGAAAGCCCCGGGCGACGCAATCATTCACGCCGGCGATCTTGAACTCTTTTTCGGCCACGCACATGTTGATCGGGCCGTCCCAACGCCCGCCACGCTCGGCGTCTTCTGCATAAAGATAGTAAAACCTTGATGACAGAGGCCCCTCGATCAGCGTCTTGCAGGTCGACCCTTCGATGTGCCACCAGCCCTCGGTGATCCAGCCGGCCTTCGCCCGATAGCCGATTCCGACGCCCACCAGATTCTGTGTCGCGTTGCAGACGCGGAAGTCGGCGCGCGCCGACGAGGTCGCGCAAAGCGCGCCGAGGCCTGCGCCAAAGATCAGGAGCGGCAGGGTCAGGCGCTTGCGCGGCCTGCCGGCGAAACCCATTCCAAATCCCTTCGCGAACCACATCTGCATCTCTCGAAGCCCCTTTTCAGCAAACTCCGGGCGCATGTCAACGCGCCGTTTTGTTCAATTCCAATCGATTTAGAAGGGTTCAGCGCGCGGTAAGTCGTCCCATCAGGGATTCTTTTGCAGAAACCGTGGCCAAACAACGGCATTGCGCCTCAGTCCTCTTCGTGGAATGACGATACCACCCCGCCTGGAAGCCCGCGAACAGACCGTTTTTCAGCCGATGACCCGATCCACAGTTTTCGCGCCTTTCGACATCGTCGAAGGCGATCGCAAGAAAGGCATCGTGCTTCTGGCCGATCACGCCCGCCGGGATGTACCGGACGAATATGGCAGCCTCGGCCTGCCGGCGGCGGAGTTCGAGCGCCACATCGCCTATGACATCGGCGTCGAGACGGTGACGCGCGAGCTGGCGGCGGCGCTCGACGCGCCGGCCATGCTTGCCGGCTTCTCGCGGCTTCTGATCGACCCCAACCGCGGCGAGGACGACCCGACGCTGATCCGCCAGCTTTATGACGGCACCATCGTCACAGGGAATTATCCGATGGCCGCCGAGGAGCGGGAGAAAAGGCTCGACCGCTTCTACCGGCCTTATCACGACGCCGTCGGCGCGATGATTTCCTCGGTGGCGCATGCCTCCGGCAAAGCGCCGTTCATCTTCTCGGTGCATTCCTTCACCCCTCGCATGCAAGGCTTCATTCGCCCATGGCATGTCGGCATCCTGTGGGACCGCGACGACCGCGCGGCGCGGCCGCTGATCGACATGCTGGCCGAGGACAAGGCGCTCGTCGTCGGCGACAACGAGCCCTATGACGGCGCGCTGCGCGGCGACACCATGTTCCGGCACGCCATCGTCAACGGTTATGCCCATGCGCTGATCGAGATCCGCCAGGACCTGATCGCCGATCGCGCCGGCGCCGTTGCATGGGCGGAGCGGTTGGCCCCGATCGTTGACGCCATCGACCGCCGTTCCGATATACACGACGTGAAGATGTTCGGCTCGCGCACCGGCCCGGTGTGACGGGCCTCGACGCATGTCTCCCGAAAGTGGGAACCGGTTTCGGGAGACATGCGTAAAATCGAAAACCTAAAGCGCATGGAGCGAATCTGAAGGATTGCGACGCGCTTCAAGCCCCACGGAGTTCCATCAAATGGCCGAACTCAGCAACGAGCAGAAACGCGATTTCGAAGCCGCCGCCTTTCGCCGGCTGGTCGGGCACCTGCGCGAGCGCGGCGACGTCCAGAACATCGACCTGATGAACCTCGCCGGCTTCTGCCGCAACTGCCTGTCGAACTGGTATCGCGAGGCCGCCGAGGCGGACGGTGTGACGTTGTCGAAGGATGAGTCGCGCGAGATCATTTACGGCATGCCCTATGCCGAATGGCAGGCGCTCAATCAGACCGAGGCCTCCGAGGCCAAGAAGGCCGAGTTCGAGGCAAGGCGGCCGAAGGATCACTGAACGCTCCAAGCGGCCCACGGCTTCGTCATGTATGGACGGCCCCTTTTGGGCAAGAGGCAAAATGGCAACGACGGCGCAGGTCTGGAGCGGTCATGTATTCGGCCTTTAGTGCGGTCGATTTCGAAGACCGCTGGCCCGCAAGGGTTACGCGGATCGAGTTCCAATCATTCTAGCGCGCTTTGTATCGCGATGACGAAGGCGGAGTGTCTCGACCCAGGTCCTGACCATTTTGCCGTGCTGCTTTTTGCTCCTTACGCTTGTTGAGGGCCTCGATTTGCGTTTATGCCGCAGTCGGCGCCCTGTATTCCTGTCCCGATTGCAGCATTGCCCAGATGATGCGGGCGGTCTTGGCCGCCTGGGCGACGACGGCGACCTTGACCGGCCGCCTGGCCAGCAGGCCGCGAACCCAGGGTGAGCCCTTGTCGGGTTTGGCCCTGACCTGGCGCAACCAGGAACTGGCGCCCAGAATGAGCAGCCTTCGCAGGTCCCTGTCGCCGGCGCGGCTGATATGGCCCGTCAAGCTGTGCTTGCCGCCGGTGTCATGGCTCTTGCGGGTCAGGCCCAGCCAGGCGGCGAAGTCCCTGGCCGAAGCGAACTGGCGGCCATCGCCGATGGTGGCGACGGCTGCATGCGCGATGATCGGGCCGACGCTCGGGATCGTCGTCAGCCGCAAGGCCGCTCGCTGCTGCCTGACCTGAGCCAGGATCTGCTTGTCCAGCTTGCCGATCTCGCCATCCAGCGCCCGCCATTGCCCGGCCAGAGGCGCCAGACAGATCAACAGCGCCGCGGGAATGGCTTCATCGGCTGCCTCGATGCGCTGCAGCAGGGCCTCGATGCCTGCGGCCCCCTTGGCACCTATCAGACCCATCTCATAGAGCTGCCCACGCATGGCGTTGGCCAGTTGCGTGCGCTGGCGCACCAGAAGGTCACGTGTGCGATGCAGCGCTCGGGCCCATTGCTGTTCGACCGTCTTGATCGGCACGAAGCGCATGTCGGGCCGGCTCACCGCCTCGCAACAGCCTTGCGCATCGCGGGCATCGTTCTTGTTGCGCGCAACATAGGGCTTCACATAGGCCGGCGGCATCAGCTTGACCTCGTGGCCGAGCGCGCTCAGCGTGCGGGCCCAATGATGGGCCGAGCCGCACGCCTCCATGCCGATCAGCGCCGGCGGCTGCGCGGCGAAGAACTTCTCCACCTGCGCGCGCCGCAGCTGGCGCTGCACCACCACCTGCCCGGCTGCATCCACGCCGTGCACCTGAAACACGTTCTTGGCCAAATCGATTCCAAATCTGATAGCTTGCATGACGGACGGTCTCCTCCGCTGGGTTCCAACACGACCAGTTTGGCACATTCGATGCCGCAAGGGGCCGTCCACCCATCATTCTAGGGCGAAGCAAGGAGCGAAGCGACGCGGCGCGGACCCTAGAATCCATTCCGTGACGCCTGCCGAAGAATGCTTCGGTCCAGAACAATCGTAACGGCGCGACCCCGGAGGACTTTCTGCATCGCAGCAGCGCTCCTAAGTCACGGAATGGATCCTCGGGTCTGCGCGCGTCGCTTCGCTCCTTGCTCCGCCCGTGGATGACGACGGGAGAGGCGTCTCGGCTAATCGCCAAAGCAGCAGCCCGCCATGAACAACGCCGGCCCCCCGGTCGCTCCTTGGTCCAAGCACTTCCCCACCGCGGTTCTTGATTGCAAATTGAATCGATCTAATTTGCCACGCGAACCCTTTGCATGGCGGATTTCAAAGCATGAGCCTGCAGACCACGATGCCAGCCGCGACGCGCGGCCGCTGGGCCGTTGCCGGCATATTCCTGGCCAACGGTTTTTTGACTGGCAGTTGGGCGCCGCAGATCCCGGTTTTCCTCACCCGGCTGGACATCTCGAAATTCACGCTCGGCCTGCTGATCCTGCTGTTCGGCGTCGGCGCGGTGATGGCCATGACCTGGTGCGGCCACCTCATTTCCAGGCATGGCTCGCGCGCTGTGCTGCGCTGGTTCGCCCTCTGCGGCAGCTTCGGTCTGCTGGTCGTCGCGCTTGCCCCCGACGTGTCGCTTGCGGCCATCGCCATGCTCATCTTCGGCGGCTCGATCGGCGGTATGGATGTCGCCATGAACTCCAACGCCGTGGTGGTGGAAAGAAGACTCTCCCGCGCCATCATGTCGTCCTCGCATGGCTTCTGGAGTCTCGGCGGCTTCGCCGGCGGCGCGCTTGGCGGCTACACCATCCAGAGTTACGGTCATCTCGCGCACGCGATCGCCGTGACGGCGATTGCCTTGGTCCTCGTCGCCTTCGCCATTCGCTATCTTGTCGCCGAGGACAGACCGCAGGTCGCCGAACACCAGAAATTCACCCTGCCGAGGCGCACAATCGTCTATCTGGTCGGGCTGATGGCGCTGCTCACCATGGTCTCCGAAGGCGCGGTGCTCGACTGGGCGGCGCTCTACCTCCATCAGGAGCTCGGCGCCGACCTTGCCGTTGCCGGCCTCGCCTACGCCGCCTTCTCCGGCGTCATGGCGCTCATGCGCTTCCTGGGCGACGGCGTGCGCAACCGCTTCGGCGCGGTGGCGACGCTCCGCGGCTCGGCGCTTGTCGCCGCCACCGGCATGTTCGTGGCCGGCCTCTCGCCCTCGCCTTATCTTGCCATTGCCGCTTTCGCCTTCTGCGGCTTCGGCATCGCCAACATGGTGCCGATCCTGTTTTCGGCCGGCGGCAACCAGGAAGGCATGTCGTCTGGCACCGGCATGAGCGTGGTCACCACGATGGGCTATTCAGGCATCCTGGTGGCGCCCTCGGCGATCGGCTTCGTCGCCGAGCGGGCGAGCTTCGGCCCGATCTTCATCGCGCTCTCCGGCTTGCTGGTCATCGTGCTGCTGATGGCGAGCCTCGCTCACCGCGCCGAATTCGCGCCCGAGCCGGATGATTTCAGGTCGGATCGACCTGAAATCATCCGGCTCTAGGATCAGAGAAGTAGAGCATGATGTCGTCCGAAAACCGCTTCACACTTTTCGGCATCATGCTCTAGCCGGCGCCGGCCGAGTAGCGCTTCAGCTCCTCGTGCAGGAAATCCGCCACCCGGCGGATGCGCATGCTGGTGCGCACGTCGCGATGCATGGCAAGCCACACCGGCAGGGTCGGCAAGGGCACGTCCGACAGCAGCTTTTCCAGGTCCGGATTGCGATTCGCCAGCGGCTCCTGGCCGATGCCGATGCCGTTTCCTGCCCGCACAGCCTCCCAAAGGACGATCTGATTGTCGGTCCTGAAGCGGAAATGGCTGCGGCCGACCGGAATGCCGTAGGCGGTAAAGCCGCGGATGATCTCGTCGCTGCGGTCGAAGCCGACCAGTGAATGGTCGACGAGGTCCCCAGGCTTTGCCGGGCGGCCGCGCCGGTCGAGATAGGATTTCGCCGCGCACAGGCAGAGCGGAATGTCGGTGACCTTGCGCGCCACCAATTCGTTCTGCGCCGGTCTGACCATGCGGATGGCGATGTCGGCATCGCGCCGCAGCAGGTTCTCGACCTGGTTCGAGGCGACGACCTCGACCTCGATGCCCGGCTCCTCCTCGCCAAGGCGCGCCGTCATTTCCGGCAGCACGCAGGCCGCGACTACCTCCGAGGCGGCGATGCGCACCGTGCCCTCGATCGCCTCGACCGATCCCAGCGCCAGCAGCGAGAAGGCGTTGGCCTGCTCGCTGACCGCCCGTCCGCGCTCATAGAGCGTGCTGCCGGCTTCCGTCAGCTCGTAGCCGCGCCGGCCGCGCCGGAACAGCGTCACGCCCAGCGCCTGCTCCAGCTCGGCGATGTGACGGCCGAGCGTCGGCTGGCTGGCCTCCAGCCTGCGAGCGGCGGCCGAAAGGCTCCCGGTCTCGGCAACCGCGACGAAGCTCTTGATCAGGTTCCAGTCGAATTCCGTCATTCATTTCTGAATAACAGATCGCCGATCCCAGTCAATTTTCATTCAATGATGAAGGCATCAGATTAGCGGGGCAAACGCAAGCAACGGAGACGAACAATGACCAAGATCGCAATTCTCGGCGCCAATGGCCGGCTCGGCCGCGTAGTCGCCAAGGTCTTCATCGACGCCGGTTTCGACGTCCGCACCGTCACCCGCACCGGCAAGGTGCCGGCCGAGCTCAAGGGCGCAACCGCTGTCGCCGGCGACGCGCTGGACCGCCAGTCGCTGATCCGCGCAACGCAAGGCGTCGACATCATCTTCAACGGCCTGAACCCGATCTACACCGACTGGGGCAAGTGCCTGCCGATGGCCGAGAACGTCATGGCAGCCTGTCATGCGAACAACGCGCTGCATCTTTTCCCCGGCACCGTCTACAATTACGGCTCGCCGATGCCGCGGGTGATCACCGAGGAAACGCCGTTCCATCCGACCACCGAGAAGGGCCGCATCCGCTGCGCCATGGAAGAGCTGTTCCGCCGCGAGGCCGATGCCGGCCGCGTGCGCACCATTCTTCTGAGGGCCGGCGACTTCTTCGGCGGCACCGGCAGCGGTTCCTGGTTCGACCTCGTCGTCGCCGCCAAGATGGAAAAGGGCGTCTACACCGCTCCCGGTCCGGCCGACCTCGTGCACGAATGGGCCTATCTGCCGGACTTTGCGGTCGCCTTTGTCGGGCTGGCGCGCAATCTCGACAAGCTCGGTTTCTACGAGGCGCTGAACTTCCCGGGCCACGCCGTCACCGACCTCGATATCAAGGCTGCGGCCGAGAGGGCGCTCGGCCGCAAGCTGAAGCTCACCTTCATGCCCTGGTGGGTGCTGCGCGCCGGCAGCCCGTTCGCGGCCATGTGGCGCGAGATCGTGTCGATGTCCTATCTGCGCTTCGAGGCGCACCGGCTGAGCTCGGCGCGGCTCGAAGAGGTCATCGGCGAGATTCCACACACCCCGCTCGACCAGGCGGTGGCGCAAGCCATGCAGGATATCGGCATCGCCGTCGCATCCTCGCGTCAGGCCGCCTGATCAAAGCAAGGAACATCCTGCAAACGAAGCGGCCGGGCTGCGGGAAGCCCGGCCGTAAATCGATCAAATCCGACCCATTAGCAACAGGATCAGCAGAACGATCAAAAGAACGCCGACGATTCCCGACGGGCCATAGCCCCAGGCGCGCGAATATGGCCAAGCCGGGACCGCGCCGATCAAGATCAGAATCAGGATGATGATGAGAAGCGTGCTGATCGTCATGAAAAGCCCTCGCCGTATGGTTGAATATAAGAGGACAATGAAAAAGCCGCCCGGTTGTTCCCGGGCGGCTTTTGTCATCGGGCTTCGAAAAGCGCGCTATTCCGCGGCTTTGGGGAAGGCGATCGCCGGCTCGTCGGCCTCCGCGGCTGGCTCTTCGGCCGACACCTCGCCCTTGCTGCGGCGGAACAGCCGGCTGAACAAGCTGCGCCGCGCGCCGGGCTTCACCTTGGCGCGGGTGAACACCATCAGCATCGACGGCGTCACCACCAGCGTCAGGATGGTGGCGAAGGACAGGCCGAAGACGATCGCCGAGGACAGCGAAATCCACCATTGCGTCGACGGCGCGTTGATCGTCGTCTCGTGATGGAAGATCTCGAGGCCGAGGCCGAAGGCGATCGGCAGCACGCCGAGGATGGCCGAAACCGCCGTGAGCACCACCGGCCGCGCGCGCTCGCGGCAGGTCTGCAGCACCGCGTCCATCTTGTCCCAGCCTTCCTCGCGCAGACGGTCATAGGTGTCGATGAGAACGATGTTGTTGTTCACCACCACGCCGGCCAGCGCGATGACACCGATGCCCGACATGACGATGCCGAAGGCCTCGCCCGTCAGCAGCAATCCGAGGAACACGCCGATCGTCGCCATGACCACGCAGGACAAGACAAGCCAAACGCTGGTGAACTTGTTGAACTGCGCCAAGAGCACCAGGAAGATCAGGAAGATCGCGGCGCCGAAGGCCTTGCCGAGGAAGGCGCTGGCTTCCGCGCTGTCCTCGTTGGATCCGGCGAGCTTCCAGCGGATGCCGCTGCCGAGATTCATATCGGCGACGGCCTTGGTGACTTCTGCCTGTACGGCCGCCACCTGCGCGCCAGCGCTGACATTGGCTTGCACCACCACGGTGCGCGCGCCGTCGATGCGGTTGAGGATGCCGACAGTTGGCTCGGGTTTCCGCACCACGAAGTTCGAGATCGGCACCGACCCCTGCGAGGTCTGAACCCTGAGCTCGTCGAGCGTCGACAGCGTGCGCCGGTCTTCGGGCAGGCGCAGCCGGATGTCGACCGCGTCGTCGGCGCCGGCCGGCCGGTATTCCGACAGCTTGAGACCGTTCGTCACCAGCTGCACCACCGTGCCCACCGAGGTCGGGCTGATGCCGTACTGCGCCGCCTTGGCGCGGTCGACCTCGAGCGCCCAGTCGACGCCGGGCGGCGGCAGGCCGTCCGAAATATCGATGACGTTGGGTATCTTGGCGATGCGCGCCGCCACCGCGCGCGCCTTGTCGTCGAGCCCGGCCGGGTCGGCGGCCGAGAGCCTGATCTGGATCGGCTTGCCGGTCGGCGGTCCGGCTTCCGGAACGCGCACCTCGACATCGACGCCTGGAATGCCGGCCATCACGGCACGCAGGTCGTCGAGGATCTGGTTGGCGGACTTGCGCTCGCGCCAGTCGACGAACTCGTACTGGATCACGCCGACGACGTCCTCCGGTATGTCCTGGCCGCCGCCTTGCGTCTTGCCGACGCGCGTATAGACCGATTTCACGCCCGGCCAGCCGAGCAGCCGGTTTTCCGCCGTCTTGGTCGCGGCATCCATTTCGGCCAGCGAGAGATTGCCGCGGGCATGCACGTAGAGCAGGCCGTAATCCGGCTCGACGCTTGGGAAGAACTCGACGCCGGCGCCGTATTTCGAATAGGCGAAACCGACTCCCACCAGCAGGCCGACGGTGAGCAGGATGACGGTGATCGGAAAGCGCACCGCCTGCTTGACCACGGCCATATACCAGCCGTCACGATGATCGTCCTCGTGATGCGCCGGCGCCTTGGCGAAGATGGCGCCCAGCGTCGGCGCGAAGACCAGCGCATAGAGCATCGAGGCCGACAGCGTCACGATCAGCGTGATCGGCATGTATTTCATGAAGTCGCCGATGATGCCGGGCCAGAAGAGCAGTGGCGAGAAGGCGGCGATGCGCGTCATCGTCGCCGCGATCACCGGACCGGCCATGCGCTTGGCGGCTAAAGCGAAGGCGTCCGCCTTCGGCATGCCTTCGCTCATACGCCGTTCCGCGAATTCGGTGACGATGATGGCATCGTCCACCAGCATGCCGACCGCCAGGATGAGGCTGAACAGCACGATCATGTTGATCGTGTAGCCCATCATCGCGAGCAGAAGGATGCCGATCAGGAAGGATGAGGGAATGGCGAGGCCGATCAGCAGCGAGGCGCGTCCCGACAGCGCGTAGAGGATGACGATGAACACCAGGATCACCGCGATCATCACGTGGTTCTGCAGGTCGCCGAGCAGCTGGTTGACGAAGACGGACTTGTCCTGCGTGTAGGTAACATGCATGCCTTCCGGCATCGTCTTGATGAAATTGTCCGACACCTCCCTGACATGGTTCAGCGTGTCGATCAGGTTGGCGCCGATGCGCTTCTTCACCTCGATGGCGATGGCCGGCTTGCCGTCGAGCCGGGTGACCGTCTCCGCATCCTTGAAGGTCGAGCGGATGGTGGCGATGTCCTTGGCCTGGACCACGGCATTCGGTGTGGCGACGACCGGCAGATTGGCGACATCCTCCGGCGTCTCGATCAGCGACGGCACCTTGACCGCGTATTTGCCTTCGGAGCCTTCGAGATTGCCGGCGGCGACAAGGCTGTTGGAGGCGCCGACGCCTTGCATCACCTGGTCGAGCTGCAGCCCATAGGAGGAAAGTTTCACCGGGTCCACGACGACCTCCACGAGATCGTCGCGGGAGCCCTGCAGCGAGCCTTCGAGCACGCCGGGCACCTCCTCGATGCGGTCACGCAATTCGCGCGCCGCGGCAGTCAGCACGCGCTCGGGCACATCGCCCGAGAGCGTCACGACCAGAACCGGGAATTCGGAGACATTGACCTCAGTGACGGTCGGCTCCTCGGCCGCCTGCGGCAGGTCGGCCTTGGCGTCCTGCACTTTGCTGCGCGTATCCTGCAGCGCCGTGGCCAGATTGGTCTGCGGCTGGAATTCGACCAGCACGTAGCCGCCGCCCTGGAAAGCGGCGGAACGCATTTCCTTGAGCCCCTTGAGGCTCTTCAGCTTGGTTTCCATCGGCCGCAGCAACAGCCGCTCCGAATCCTCCGGCGAGATGCCCTGGTAGACCAGGCTGACATACATCATCGGAATCGGAACATCCGGCTCCGCTTCCTTCGGCGTCGACTGATAGGCGACCCAACCCGCGACGAGCAGGAACATCAACGCGGATATTGTGAGCCGGGCGTTGTGAATGGCGAGTCTGACGATGTCCATGACTTATGCCTGCTGTTTCCTGGGGAGCTGCGGCATGGGCCAGCGCGGTGCCGGTCGAGCCGGCGCCGCGCGGTCGCGCTACTGCGTGCCGGCGGCGGCTTCGCTGATCAGCTTGTTGATGGTCGCCTGGTCGGCCTCGACGGGCTTCACCGGATCGCCCTCCTTCACCAGCTCCTGGCCGGCGACGATGATGCGGGCGTCCTGCGGGATGCCGCCGAGCACCAGTCCCGTCGGGGTGTCGTCGACGAGGTCGATCGGGAAGAACGCGACCTTGCCGTCCTTGCCGACGGCGCGGATGCCGAGATCGCCCTTGTCGCCCAGGGTGACCACCGAACGCGGCAAGAGCACCGCATCGGTCGGCTCTGCGCTGAGCGTGATCTCGGCCGTCATGCCGGCGGGGATCGAGCCATCCGCATTGGGAATGGCCACCTCCACACGAAAGGTGCGGGTCTGCGATGAGGCATCGCGGCTGATATAGCGCACCGTGCCGGTGACCTTCTGGTCGTTGACCAGGCGCACATTGGCCTCGTCGCCGATCTTGATGTAGCGCAGGTCGCGCTCACTGATCTCGCCGCGCGCGATCACCGGGTCGAGCTTGAGGATCGTGGCCACCTCGCCGCCCTGCATGACCGAGCTGCCGAGCTCGACCGGCACGCGGTCGATGACGCCGTCGAACGGCGCCTTCACTTCGTTGCGGTCGAGTTCGGCCTGCGCCGTCTCCAGCATCGACTGCGCCGCCGTCAGGTTCGAGCGAGCGGTGTCGAGCTGCAGCTTGGGCAAATTGCCGGTCTTGGCCAGCCGCTCGGCGGCATCGAGCTCGGCCTTGCGCTGCGCCAGGAGCTGCCTGGCGTTGTCGACGTTCGAGATCTTCTCCTCGGCAGCGAGCATCAGCACCAGGTCGCCCGTCTTGACGTGATCGCCCTGCTTGACCGGCAGCTTGTCGATGACGCCGCCGACGCGCGTGGCGAGCACCGCCCGCTTGTCGGCCTCGGTCAGCCCGGAAATGCGGATGGCGCGCGCATAGGTCTTGCGCGGCGGCGTCACCACCGCGACGGTGCGTGGCGCGGCCTTCGGCTCGGCCTCCGCCATCTTCGGCTTGTCGGCCCCGGGTTGGGCGGCCTTGCCTGCTTCTCCCGCCTTCTGGTGGTCGGCGGCACTGCCCACGGACGAGAACTCGCCCGTTGCCATCCAGGCAGCGAATCCGATGAGCACAGCAATGGCTGCAAGCTTGTGAAACCTGATTTTCGGCATCGTCATTTTTCCGTTGCAGGCTTGGCGAGGTCGGCGCCTTCGACTCCCGGGCGCGCGGCCGATATGGGTGCGCGCAAAGCCGTCTTCAATTTGCCGTGATCGGCGAAGCGCGCTTCTACCTCAAAGTTGCGGCGCAATATAGTGACAAAAATTGCAGCATCATTGCGCCCCCAGCCGTGGCGGATAGGCTTTTTTCCAGTTTTCGACACTCGACTGGCCGGCTTTTCCCAGTCCAGGCAGATTTTTCGCGTGCTCGAACACCTAATGGCAGTAGGCGTCAGCATGATGCGGAATTTTTTCGCGCCATGACTTGCTGCATTGGCACGAGACGCGCAAAGGACGCGCCCACTCCGAAAATAAATGCTGTCAGCCGATCAGGTTCAGCAACCGGAACAGCCGCTCGAACGTCCTGCCATAGGGTGGCCTGAGCAGGCCGCCGGCGCTGAGCCTGGACTGGACGAAGATCGGCTTTTCCTTGCTGAAGGTCCGAAAACCCCATTCGCCGTGATAGGCTCCCATGCCGCTCTCGCCGACGCCGCCGAATGGCTGCCGCTCCTGCACCAGGTGCATCATGCAGTCGTTGACTGTCACGCCGCCGGCGACGGTTTCCCGCATCATCCTTTGGCGATTGGCGCTGTCCTTGCCGAACCAATAAAGCGCAAGCGGACGCTCGCCGCGGTTCACATGCTCGATGGCGTCATCGACCGTACCGTATTCGAGGATCGGCAGCACCGGCCCGAAGATTTCCTCGCGCATCAGCCGCAGGTTCTCGGCGGCATTCCTGACCAGGACGGGCGCCATCTTGCGGTCGCCCACGCCAAGCTTTTCATTGGCCGGGTTGACCTCGGTGACATCGGCGCCAGCTTCGCACGCCTCCGCGATCATCTCGCTCAGGCGCCGGTGGTGCCCGTCGCTGACGATCGCCGTGTAATCGGGATTGTCGCGAAGGCGCGGATAGAGCCGCGCCATCGCGGCGGCGAGTTTCGCGGCAATCGCTGCACCTTGCCCTTGCGGGACCATCAGATAGTCCGGCGCGATGCAGGTCTGGCCGGCATTCAAGAGCTTGCCATAGGCGACGCTCGCGACGGCCGCGTCGAGGTCGCAGGACGCGTCGAAGATCGCCGGCGACTTGCCGCCGAGCTCGAGCGTCACTGGCGTCAGATTGGCGGCCGCGGCCAGCGCCACCTGGCGGCCGACGGCGGTGGAGCCGGTGAACAGGAGATGGTCGAAGGGCATCGACACGAATGTCTTGCCGACGTCGGCATCGCCGACCACCACGCTCATCTCGTCGGGAGAAAAATGCTCTTCGACCAATCGGGCAAGCAGGTCGGAAAACTTCGGCGTCAGCTCGGAGGGCTTGAGCAGCACTCGGTTGCCGGCGGCCAGAGCGGCGGTCGCCGGCGCGATGGCGAGCTGGAACGGATAATTCCACGGCGAGACGATACCGACGACGCCCAAAGGTTGCGGTAGAAGGCGGTTGCGGCCGGGCAGGAACGGCAGGCCGGTGGCGACGCGCCGCTCGCGCATCCAGCCGCGCAGATGCCGGATGGCGTGCCTGATGCCGGCGCGAACGACGAACAGCTCCGCGAGCCGCGTTTCCTGAGCTGACCGTCCGGAAAAATCGCTGTCGATAGCCGCGCAGATCTCGGCCTCGTGCTTGTCGGTCAGCGCCAGAAGGCGCTTCAGCCGGTCCTTGCGCATATCGAGGCTCGGGAAGGGCTCCTTCTCGAAAGCCCTGCACTGCGCTTCAAACCTGACCCCGATCTGTCTGGTCTGCAGCATCGCCACCTCCGTTTACGTCGAGGTAAACTACTCGCCCGTCGCGGGTGAATCCAGCGCGTCGCCGCTTCCGCAAGGGAATGCTTCGGCACGAACGAACGTTCAGGAGGAGTTTGGAAGCGATCTACGCCCGGCGGCGCGTCGCCTCCGGCTTCATATGCGCGGCGAGGAATTCCTTGACCCTTCGACCAGGCGCCGGGCCG
Organism: Mesorhizobium sp. WSM4906; assembly: GCF_029674625.1. Lineage (NCBI taxonomy): Bacteria > Pseudomonadati > Pseudomonadota > Alphaproteobacteria > Hyphomicrobiales > Phyllobacteriaceae > Mesorhizobium > Mesorhizobium sp. WSM4906. The sequence goes on along the minus strand of NZ_CP121355.1, from coordinate 1,741,692 downwards.
CGCATCGGCTTGAAGCCGTCGTCGAGCTCGCCCGACAGGTCGAGCGTCGCGTGCTTGCCGACGGCGTCGTAGTTCTCCTCCAGCCAGTCGCTGGCCGCGCTTCGGCCGAGGTCGCGCAGGTAGGCGAGGAAGGCCCATTCGGCATTGACCTTGGACGATGCCGAGAGGTCTTTGAAGGCCTCGTCGGCATCGATCCGGTGCATGCGGATGTCGCGGTACTCGCCATGCGGCAGCCGGCCTGCCGCGATCAGTTCCTTGACGAAAGCGATCGAGCGGAATTCGCGCAGGAGTCCGGCGTTGAAGGTGATCTCGTCGATGCGGTTCTGGATCTCGTTGGCGCTCTTCGGCGTGCCCTCGCGCACCACCGGATTGATCTGCACGAGCAGCACGTCCTCGGTCGCCGCCGTCTTGAAGAAGGGATAGAGCGCCGGATTGCCGCCATAGCCGCCATCCCAATAGGGCACGCCCTTGATCTCGACGGCACGGAACAGTTGCGGCAGGCAGGCGGAGGCCATCACCGTGTCGAGGTCGATCTCGCCATCCGAGAAGACGCGCAGTTGTCCGGTCTCGACATTGGTCGCCGAGATGAACAGCTCCATCGACTTGCAGGCGCGCACATTGCCGAAGTCGATTTGTTTCTCGACCACGTCGCGCAGCGGGTTGAGGCCGAGCGGGTTGGCGACGTAGGGCGAGAAGACCCGCGACATGGTGTCGAAGAAGAAATAGCCGGGCGTGTTCTCGATCGACCAGTTGCCCCACACCACGTCCCACGGCATGCGCTGCACTGGGCTGAAGCGGCCCTTCGAGGCCACGGCGCGCCAGAAATCGTCGAGCTTCCTGCGCGCGCCCTCGACGCCGCCGCGCACGAAGCCGTCGGCCAGCGCCACCGCGTTCATGGCGCCGGCGCTGGTGCCGGACACCGCCGCGATCTCCAGCCGCCCGTCCTCGAGCAGGCGATCGAGCACGCCCCAGGAGAAGGCGCCGTGCGAACCGCCGCCCTGGAGCGCGACGTTGATCTTCTTCTGGTCCTCCGCCTTGCCGTTCTTCGCCATGCCGTTCCTCGTCTCGATGCGCCAGCTTGCCCCTGCGTCATGGTGCGAGGCAGTTGGCCACCAGCTAATGTTGCAGTGCAGCATATAGGGGCGAACCAAGGCAAGAACACGAACACACAAGCGTGATCGGTTGAAGTTTCCGTCATCTGTGGGTTCTTTCCTCGCCCCGGGAAGTGGCTACAGCTGCACACGCATTTCCAAGCGGCTGGTCTTTGGCGATAGCGTGCATGGCAGCTTGGCGCATGGATTGTCTAAGTAGCGCTGGTCGACCCCCACTCCGTCGAGCTTCGCTCGACACCTCTCCCCCGATCGACGGGGGAGAGGAAGGCGCCAAGCTTCTTGCCGTCAACGCTCGTCCAGCAAGGCTCCCTTCCTTTCCCTCCGGAGGGGGGAAAGGTGGCGCTGCGAAGCAGCGACGGATTGGGGGAACCACCTGGCAATCAAGCCTCAGCCTGATCAGTCACGCCAGTCACACAAGATATATGCATCCCCTACCTGGGGCGAGGAACCGAACTCAAGCCACCAGATCGGGTACCGGCCCGACATAGCGCGACTGCGGCCGGATCAGCCGTCCGGTCGCCTGCTGCTCGCGTGTGTGCGCGATCCAGCCGGCGACGCGGCCGGCGGCAAAGACGTTGGAGAACGCTTCCTTGGGGAAGCCCGCCGCTTCGAGCAGCAATGCCGTGTAGAATTCGACATTGGTCTGGATCGAACGCTGCGGCTTGGCGACCCTGAGCACGTCGAGCGCCGCCTGTTCCACCCTTTCGGCGAAGGCCAGCCTGCTGCCGGTCTGATTGCTGGAACCGAGTTGACGCACGACCGCCTTCAGCACGTCGGCGCGCGGATCGCGTACGCGGTAGATGCGATGTCCGAAGCCCATGATCCGTCCGCCGCGCGCGATCTCGTCGCGCAGCCAGGCTGCGGCGTCGCCGCTCGCCTCGATCGCGTCGAGCATCTCGATCACCGGTCCCGGCGCGCCGCCATGCAGCGGTCCCTTGAGCGCGCCGAGCCCGGCCAGGATCGCCGAGGTCAAGCCTGCCTGCGTCGACGCCACGACGCGCGTCGCGAAGGTAGAGGCATTGAGCCCGTGATCGCAGACCGTCACCAGATAGGTGTCGAGCGCCTTGGCAAGCGCCGGCGATGCGGTGCCGCCGAGCATTCTCAGCATATCGGAGGCATGATCGGCGCTTGCATCCGGAGGAAGAGGCTTCTCGCCGCGACCGAGCCGCAGCAAGGCTGGCGTCAGCACCGCCGGCGCCGCGATCAGCCTGAGCGCGTCGGCAAGCGCCTCGCCGTCCGGCAAAAGCGCTATGCCGGCACGCACGGCGCTGTAGATATCGAGCGGCGCGAGCTGGCCAAGTATCGGCTGCAGCCGTTCGAACACCTCGACGCGCGCTTTGCCGATCGCCTGCTCCAGTTCGCTATCGCCGGGAAGCTCATCGAAAAAGCCGTCGAACAGCAGATGGACCACCTGGCCGAAGCGCCAACGGCCGGCGAGTTCCGCCAACGAGTGGCCTCGGATGGTGAGATGGCCGCCCGCGCCGTCGACATCGGAAAGCACCGTGTCCGCCGCAACCACATCATCGAGCCCGTTCGCCATGACTGTCTCCTTGACCTTTCGTGCAACGCAATTAATGCTGCTCAATCAACGCATCAATCTTGATCAACTGAATCAATGTAAGGTTTGGGCATGTCCGAGTGGCTGACGCGGGAGGAAGCGCTGGCGCGGCTCAACGTCCGGCCGCAGACGCTCTATGCCTATGTCAGCCGCGGCCGCATCGGCATGCGGCCGGATGGGGCCGACCCGCGCCGCAGCCAGTATCGCGCCGACGACATCGCGGCGATTGCCACCCGCCGGGCACGCGGACGCAGCCCGCAGGCGATCGCCGAAAGCGCCATCGCCTGGGGCGAGCCGGCGATCGCCACCGCCATCTCGACTGTGCTGCATGGCCGCCTCGTCTATCGCGGCAAGGATGCCGCAGCACTTGCGGCGACGGCGACGCTGGAGGAGACGGCAGGGCTGCTTTGGGCGTCCGGCGCCCCGGTGTCTTTCGCGTCGCTGACCCCTTCGACGGTTCGCGAGAGCGGCACTCCGACGGCTTTTGCGAGGCTCTCGGCGCTTGCAGCCGCCGGCTGGCCTTCGCTTGGTCGCAGGCCGGCCATGCTGCAGCAGGACGGCGCCAGCGCCACGAGCGTGCTTGCAACATCCCTCGGCTCAAGTCCGGGGGCGGAGCCGGTGCATGAAAGGCTGGCGCGTGGCTGGTCGGTCGACGCCGCCGGCGCCGATCTCATCCGCAAGGCGCTGGTGCTGCTCGCCGATCACGAGCTCAACGCCTCGACCTTCGCCGCGCGCGTCGCCGCCTCCACCGGAGCGCCGATCGCGGCCTGCCTGCTTGCCGGCCTCGCAACGCTCACCGGTCCGCGCCATGGCGGGGCCGGCGCGGCTGCCCTGAACCTCGCCGAGGATGCCGAACGGTTGGGGACGAACGAAGCGGTCGCGCGCTGGCTCGCCCACGATCGGCCACTGCCCGGCTTCGGCCACCAGCTCTATCCCGAAGGCGATCCGCGCGCGGAGGCCTTGCTCCCTGATGTCACGATCGACGACGGCTTGCTGCGCTTGCGCGACGCGGTGCTTGCCGCCACCGGCCAGCATCCGAATGTCGATTTCGCGCTTGCCGCACTGACGAGGAGTCTGCATCTCCCTGCCGATGCGCCCTTCCGCCTGTTCGCGCTCGGCCGCAGCGTCGGCTGGACGGCGCACGCAATCGAGCAGGCGACGAGCAACAGGCCGATCAGGCCGCGAGCGCGTTACGACGGGCCGGTCGAGAGGGACCGACGGCTTGGAGCAACCGTTTGAGATTAGCCGAAGCGGCTCTCACCCCGTCATCCTAGGGCGGAGCAAGGAGCGAAGCGACGCGCGCAGACCCTAGGATCCATGCCGTGACGCTAAGACGTTGCAACGGTTACAGAATTCTGCACTGGTGCGCCCCACGCCATCGGTCACGGCATGGATCCTTGGGTCAAGCCCGAGGATGACGAAGGGATGGGTGTTTCCGCCTATCTCAGACGTTAGCTATCGCCACCAAGCGCACAACCCGTCAGGACATCGTGTCGAGCTTGCGCTGCATGGCGGCGATCTGCGCCTTCAATTCCTGCAGATCGTCGGACTTTTCTTCCTTCTTCGGCGGCTCGGCTGGGGCGGAGGAACTGGTCCCCGCCGACGGGAACGGCGTGAACATGCGCATTGCGTTCTGGAACATCTCGACGTTCCGGCGCGTCTGCTCCTCCAGCGCCTTCATCGGCGTCTTCATCATGTCGATCGGCGTCTTGCCGAAGGCGCCCTTCATCTGCTCGCGGAAGCGCTCCTGCTCCTTGGAGAAAGCGATCATCGACTGTTCGAGGAAGCTCGGCACGATCATCTGCATCTGGTCGCCATAGAACGAGATCAGCTGGCGCAGGAACGGGATCGGCAGCATGTTCTGCCCATCCTTGTTCTCCAGCTCGAAGATGATCTGGGTCAGCACCGGATGCGTGATGTCGTCGCCGGTCTTGGCGTCCTGCACGGTGAACTCCTCGCCCTTCTTGACCATCTCGGCCAGATCCTCGAGCGTCACATAGGTGCTGGTGCCGGTGTTGTAGAGCCGGCGGTTGGCATATTTCTTGATGACGATCGGGTCGTCTTTTGCGGCCATCCGTATCCTCCCCAGGATACCGGCGCGTTCAGAGTAAGCGGCCGGTAACGATTGCGCCATTTGTCGAGGATATGCGCAAAAGCGTCACAATTCCAAGTGCTTTGTGCAGTGCGGCATCATTTAGTGCGGAATGGACGGATGAAATTGTGCCGCGCGGCGACGGCTGCGCCGTCACGATAAGCGCCCGACTTGCTTGCCGCGCATGGCGGCCATGCCCATTTCCGGTTTGACTCAGGTCATTGAACGGGCAAGAAAAGTCTTCAAAGATAGCCCAAAACACGACACCTCGAAGTCTGGAGAAGAAAATGGCCGCTTCCAATTCAATCGTCGTCGCCAGCGCCGCCCGCACCGCGGTCGGCTCCTTCAACGGCAGTTTCGCCGCAACGCCGGCGCATGAGCTCGGCGCCGTGGTCATCAAGGAATTGCTAGCGCGGGCCGGCGTCGAGGCGGCGGAAGTCGACGAGGTCATCCTGGGCCAGGTGCTGACCGCCGCTCAAGGCCAGAACCCGGCTCGCCAGGCCTCGATCATCGCCGGCCTGCCCAAGGAGACCACGGCCTGGGGCCTCAATCAGGTTTGCGGTTCAGGCCTCAGGGCGATCGCGCTCGGCATGCAGCAGATCGCCACCGGCGATGCCAAGGTGATCGTCGCCGGCGGCCAGGAATCGATGTCGCTGTCGCCGCACGCCCAGCACCTGCGCGCCGGCGTCAAGATGGGCGACTACAAGATGATCGACACCATGATCAAGGACGGCCTGTGGGATGCCTTCAACGGCTACCACATGGGCAACACCGCCGAGAACGTCGCCCGTCAGTTCCAGATCACCCGCGAGGACCAGGATGAGTTCGCGCTTGCCTCGCAGAACAAGGCCGAAGCCGCGCAGAAGGCCGGCAAGTTCAAGGACGAGATCGTCGCCTTCACTGTCAAGGGCAAGAAGGGCGACACCGTCGTCGACCAGGACGAATATATCCGCCACGGCGCGACGCTGGATGCAATGACCAAGCTGAAGCCGGCCTTCGACAAGGAAGGCACCGTCACCGCCGCCAACGCTTCCGGCATCAATGACGGCGCCGCCGGCGCGCTGCTGATGACGGAGGCCGAGGCTGCCCGGCGCGGCATCACCCCGCTGGTCCGCATCGCCTCCTGGGCGACCGCTGGCGTCGATCCGGCAATCATGGGAACCGGCCCGATCCCGGCCTCGAAGCGGGCGCTGGAGAAGGCCGGCTGGTCGGTCAAGGACCTCGACCTCGTGGAGGCCAACGAGGCCTTCGCCGCGCAGGCCTGCGCCGTCAACAAGGGCTTGGGCTGGGATCCCTCGATCGTCAACGTCAATGGCGGCGCCATCGCCATCGGCCATCCGATCGGCGCTTCGGGTGCCCGCATCTTCAACACGCTGGTCCATGAGATGCGCCGCAGAAGTGCCAAGAAGGGTCTCGCGACGCTTTGCATCGGCGGCGGCATGGGCGTCGCCATGTGCGTGGAAGCGCTCTGAGAAAGCCAATAGCGAATAGGGAGTAGCGAATAGGGAAGAACGGGCGTCGGCGCGGCGGGACATAAATCCCTACTCGCTATTCGCTACTCCCTATTCGCTCAGACGATTTTAAAGGGAGGACCACATGAGCAAAGTAGCAATCGTCACGGGCGGATCGCGCGGCATCGGTGCGGCGATATCGGTGGCCTTGAAGAATGCCGGCTATTCGGTCGCCGCGAACTATGCCGGCAACGACGAAGCGGCCCAAAAATTCAAGGCCGAGACGGGCATCCCCGTCTACAAATGGTCGGTCGCCGACTACGACGCCTGCGCCGCAGGCATCGCCCAGGTCGAGGCCGATCTCGGCCCGGTCTCGGTGCTGGTCAACAATGCCGGCATCACCCGCGACACCATGTTCCACAAGATGACGCGCGAGCAGTGGAAGGAGGTCATCGACACCAACCTTTCCGGCGTCTTCAACATGACGCATCCGCTGTGGAACGGCATGCGCGACCGCAAGTTCGGCCGCGTCATCACCATTTCTTCTATCAACGGCCAGAAGGGCCAGATGGGCCAGGTCAACTACTCGGCCTCGAAAGCCGGCGACATCGGCTTCACCAAGGCGCTGGCTCAAGAGGGGGCTCGCGCGGGCATCACCGTCAACGTCGTCTGCCCCGGCTACATCGCCACCGACATGGTCATGGCAGTGCCGGAAAAAGTGCGGGAATCGATCATCGCCCAGATTCCGGTCGGCCGTCTCGGCGAGCCGGAAGAGATCGCGCGCTGCGTCGTCTTCCTGGCGTCCGACGAGGCCGGCTTCATCACCGGCTCGACGATCACCGCCAATGGCGGTCAGTATTTCGCCTGAGGTCTTTTGACGGCGGCGGCAGGTGGTCCGGAACAGCCGGACCGCCTGTTTTTGTCGGCGCCTCCACCGCGCATGCCTCGATACGGCACGCAAAAGTTAACGGCCTCGGCGTTCCTTGTGCGAAACCCCGTTCGCAAGCTGTGAATTTTCGGTGCGCAAGCTGTGGACAACACCATATCTTGGGGTGAACAAACCGGGAAAATTTGTAGATCGCTGATTCGTCGCCGATTCGTTCCGGCTTTGGCCGGAAAGTTAACGCGCGGAGCCCGAAACGGCGCCGAAAAGATTAACGGCGATTAGGAAAGATCAACCATTTCATAATCTTGGCGGCTGCGCTCGAGCCGGCCATGATCGTTCACCGGCAAAAGTTAACGGCCCTCCGGAGCCTACCCTGGCCAAGCATGAAACGGGCCAGTTTCCGGATTCAGCATGTGGTGAGACTCGTCGTCAAAAAATCCACATGTAGCAGTGAACAAAACCTGAATCAGAACGAGTCAGTGATTCGTCGCCGATTCGTTCCAGACTCGTTCCACCGGTTAATCGACGGCGGATTTTGACCTTGCCGGTGGGCGCGCCTCTCTTTTGAGGGAACATTCCGCTTTCGCTTCGCGTCTGAAATCCCTATGTGTCGCCTGTCACATGCGGCGGCACCGCTGCGTATCCGACAACGAGCGGCAGAAAGACTCAAATTTCCGAGCCGATGAATATCCAGCCGACACACACCCAGCCGCTGATCCTTTCGGGCCGTGACGTGACGGCCGTGCTGGGTCCCACCAACACCGGCAAGACCCATCTCGCCATCGAGCGCATGGTGGCGCACGAGACCGGCATCATCGGCTTGCCGCTGAGGCTTCTTGCCCGCGAGGTCTATGCCCGCGTCTGCGAAAAGGTCGGCGCCAACAAGGTGGCGCTGATCACGGGCGAGGAGAAGATCGTTCCGGTGGGCGCGAAATATTCGGTCTGCACGGTCGAAGCGATGCCGCGCGAGACCGATGCCGCCTTCGTCGCCATCGACGAGGTGCAGCTCGCCGGCGACCTCGAGCGCGGCCACATCTTCACCGACCGCATCCTGCATCTGCGCGGCCGCCAGGAGACGCTGCTTCTGGGCGCCGCCACCATGCACGGCATCCTGCAGCGACTGCTGAAGGGCGTCTCGGTGGTGACGCGGCCGCGGCTGTCGCACCTTGCCTATGCCGGCTCCAAGAAGCTCACCCGCCTGCCGCGCCGCACGGCGATCGTCGCCTTCTCGGCGGACGAGGTCTATGCCATCGCCGAGCTGATCCGCCGCCAGCAGGGCGGTGCCGCCGTCGTGCTCGGCGCGCTCAGCCCCCGCACCCGAAATGCCCAGGTGGAGATATTCCAGTCCGGCGACGTCGACTATCTCGTCGCCACCGACGCCATCGGCATGGGGCTGAACCTCGACCTCGAGCACGTCGCCTTCGCCCAGAACCGCAAGTTCGACGGCTACCAGTACCGCAACCTCACCGCCGCCGAGCTCGGCCAGATCGCCGGCCGCGCCGGACGGCATGTGCGCGACGGCACCTTCGGCGTCACCGGCCAGGTCGATCCGTTCGACGAGGATCTGGTCAAGAAGATCGAAGGACACGATTTCGATCCCGTGAAGGTGCTGCAATGGCGCACGGCCGATTTCGATTTTACCAGCCTCGATGCCTTGAAGCGCTCGACCGAGACCAACGCGCCGGTCGAAGGATTGACGCGCGCGCTGCCGGCAGTGGACGCCCAGGCGCTCGACCATCTGTCGCGCGACGCCGACATCAGGGCGCTCGCCACCGGCAGGAACCGCGTGGCGCTGCTCTGGGAAGCTTGCGCGCTGCCGGACTACCGCAAGATCGCGCCCGCCCAGCACGCCGACCTGATCGCCTCGATCTATATGGATCTTGCGCGCCATGGCCATGTCGACGAGAATTACATGGCCGAGCAGGTGCGGCGAGCCGACACGACGGACGGCGATATCGACACGCTGTCGCACCGGATCGCCCAGATCCGCACCTGGACCTTCGTCTCCAACCGACCGGGCTGGCTGGCCGATCAGCTACACTGGCAGGAAAAGACGCGCGAAATCGAAGACAGATTGTCGGATGCGCTGCATGAGCGGTTGACGAAACGCTTCGTAGACCGCAGGACTTCCGTCCTCATGCGGCGCCTTAGAGAAAATACCATGCCTGAAGCTGAAATCAGCCCAACCGGAACCGTCCTCGTCGAAGGCCATCACGTCGGCGAGCTGCAGGGATTCCGCTTCACCGCCGACCAGAGCGCCGGCGGCGAGGATGCCAAGGCGGTGCGCACCGCTGCCCAGAAGGCGCTCGCGGCCGAATTCGAGGCGCGCGCCGAGCGTTTTGCCGCCTGCGCCAACGGCGATCTGGCATTGGGCTCGGACGGTATATTGCGCTGGATCGGCGCGCCGATCGGCACGCTGGTCACCGGCGACGAGGCGCTGAAGCCTCGGCTTGTGCTGCTTGCCGACGAGCAGCTCACCGGGCCTGCCCGCGACAAGGTCGCGGCGCGCGCCGAGCGTTTCGTCAATTTCCAGATCGAAACGCTGCTGAAGCCCCTCGTCGATCTGAAGAATGCCGAGCAGATCACCGGCATCGCGCGCGGCATCGCCTTCCAGCTCGTCGAGCATTTCGGCCTTATCAACCGCCGCGACATCGCCGAGGAAATGAAATCTCTCGACCAGGAAGGCCGCGCGGCGCTGCGTCGCCTCGGCGTGCGCTTCGGCGCCTATCACGTCTTCGTGCCGGCGCTGATCAAGCCCGCGCCGGCCGGGCTGGTCACGCTGCTCTGGGCGCTGCAGAACGACGGCAAGGACAAGCCGGGCCTCGGCGATGTCGTCCACGCGCTGGCGTCGGGCCGCACCTCGGTGGTCATCGACCCGGCCTTCGACAAGACCTTCTACAAGCTCGCCGGCTATCGCAATCTCGGCCGCCGCGCCGTGCGCGTCGATATTCTCGAGCGGCTGGCCGACCTCATCCGCCCGGCGACCAACTGGAAGCCCGGCCTCGGCCAGCGGCCCGACGGCGCCTATGACGGCCACGCCTTCATGGTGACGCCGCCGATGATGTCGATCCTCGGCGCCACCGCCGACGACATGGAAGAGATCCTCAAGGGCCTCGGCTATCGTTCCGAACCGAAGCCTGCCGCCGAGGTGAAGGCGAAGCTGGACGCGCTGGACACCGCCGCCCGCGAGGCCGCTGCGGCTAAGCTTGCGGCGGAAGAGGCCGCGCGCGCCGCGCAGGCGGCTGAGGCGCCGGCCGACGACGGCGCGGCCGCGCCGCTCGACGAAGGTCTGGGGACTGGCGCGCCGGCTTCCGCCGAAATTGCCGCTGAACCGGACGCTGGCGCGGCCGCTGAAGAACCAGTCGCTGTGGAAGAACAAGCGGAAACCTCTGCCCAAGCAGCTGAAGCAGGCGCCGAGGCGCCCACCTCCCCCTCGATGGGGGAGGTCGCGGCGCCAAGCGACGCGGGTGGGGGTGACGGCGCCGACGATGCGGGCAGTGCCAACAGCACCGGCGCTCCCCCCGCCCCGGCGCTGCGCGCCGACCCTCCCCGCGAGGGGGAGGGTAACGCCCCTGCCGAAGCGGCGGCCGAGCAGGAAGAGCCGAAGCCGATCCTGCTGTGGCGGCAGGCACGTTTCGATCATCAGCGGCCGCGCCATCGCCATGACGGCCGTCGCGACAACCGCCAGCGCGGCGGGCAGGCCGCGCGTGAGGGTCAGGCGGGCGCCGCGAGTGGCGAGCCCGGAGATCGGCCGGCCCATGAGGGCCGCCGCGATCAGCGCGACGGTGCCGGCAAACCGCGCTTCGACCGCTCGAAGTTCAAGCCGAGGCCGGAACGCGAAGGCGGCGAAAGGCGCGAAGGCCGGCCGCAGGGCGAGCGTCCCGATCGCCGTGAGGGTAGGCAGGACTGGAAGGGCAACAGGCAGGACGGCAAGGGCAATGCTTCCGCCGGCAAGCCGGCCTTCCAAGGCAAGCCGCGCGAGGAGCGCCCGCAGCGCTTCGATCCGGATTCGCCCTTCGCCAAGCTCGCCGCCCTGCGCGACCAGCTGAAGAAATAGGCTAGAGCATGATCCCGAACCGAAGGACCGCGTCAGCGAAAAGTGGGAACCGGTTTTCGGATAAGATCATGCTCCAACAAAGCTAGCAGCGATGGTTGGAGAAGGCCGCCAGCGCATCGACAAATGGCTGTTCTTCTCACGCGCGGTGAAATCACGGTCGCTGGCGGCAAAGCTCGTTGTTGCCGGGCGCGTTCGTATAAATCGCGACAAAGCAGCGCAGGCCTCCGATCTGGTCAAGGCCGGCGACGTGCTGACCATCACGCTCGAGGGCCGGATCCTGGTCTGGAAAGTGCTCGACTGCGGAATTCGGCGTGGTCCTGCCGATGAGGCGCGCCTGCTCTACGAGGACATGTCGCCGGCGCCGACGCCAAGGGGCGGGGCCGTTCCCGACGCCATTCCGGGGTTGCGCGAGGCCGGCAGCGGCCGCCCGACCAAGCGGGAGCGGCGGCAGACCGACCGGCTGCTCGGCGACGACTGAAGATACAACCTGACTTCGTCGCGGCACCCGTATGGAATTCCATTCCGCAGCGCCGGCTCAGGCAGCAAGCCCTACCCTTGCCAGCGGCGGGCAAAGGCGTTACCTCACCTTGAAAAGCCCAGCAAAAAAGGGACGTCCCGGAGCCTGCAATGACCTATGTCGTGACCGACAATTGCATAAAATGCAAATACATGGACTGCATCGAGGTCTGTCCGGTCGACTGTTTCTACGAAGGCGAGAACATGCTGGTCATCCACCCGGATGAGTGCATCGACTGCGGCGTCTGCGAGCCGGAATGCCCGGCCGACGCGATCAAGCCGGACACCGAGCCGGGGCTCGACAAATGGTTGCAGATCAATTCCGAATATGCCGAGAAATGGCCCAACATCACCGCCAAGAAAGAGCCGCCGGCGGATGCTAAAGCCTTCGACGGCGAGGCCGGAAAGTTCGAGAAATATTTCTCGCCGGAGCCTGGCGAAGGCGACTGACAGCCGGATCGGCCAAGTCGGCATGACGCGACGTAACGGGGCCGATACAATTGCTGTCTTGACAGGCAGCGATGGCGCTTGGCGTTAGCGGACGCAGCAAAACCTTGATTCTTCCGACTTTTTGTGTTACATGAGCGGAACATGCCGGTGACACAACGTCGATTTATGGCGCTAACGCCCCAAATCACTGAAAGGTGAGCTTCTCAATCCGGACCAGAGCGATCTGGGGCAGGCGGTCGCATTCGTGCGGTTAGCCGGCCTCGGCTTATCCGGTGGGTCATCATGTTGCGCGGCTAACGGTCGGCTTTCGCCGATCGCACGGGTTTGGCCGGCATGATGCCGGTGACACAACTAAGGAGTTCAGGGCGTAATGGCAACTATAACCCCGCAGAAGAAGTCCACCGCAGCCCGCCACGGGTTCAAGACCGGCGAGTTCATCGTCTATCCGGCGCATGGCGTCGGCCAGATCGTGGCGATAGACGAGCAGGAAGTCGCGGGTCACAAGCTGGAACTGTTCGTCATCGATTTCCAGAAGGACAAGATGCGGCTCAAGGTGCCGGTCGCCAAGGCGACCTCGATCGGCATGCGCAAGCTGTCGGAAGAGGATTATGTCGATCGCGCGCTGAAGGTCGTGCAGGGCCGCGCCCGCATCAAGCGCACCATGTGGTCGCGCCGCGCGCAGGAATATGACGCCAAGATCAATTCCGGCGACCTGATCTCGATCTCGGAAGTGGTGCGCGATCTCTACCGCGCCGACAATCAGCCGGAGCAGTCCTATTCCGAGCGCCAGCTCTATGAAGCCGCGCTCGACCGCATGGCTCGCGAGATCGCGGCCGTCAACCGCATGTCGGAGACCGAGGCTGTCCGCCTCATCGAGGTCAACCTCAACAAGGGTCCGAAGCGCGGCGCCAAGGCCGACAACGAGGAAGCCGAGCAGGAAGAAGCTGCCTGAGCTTTTTCGCCCTTAAGTTACGAAAAACCCGGCCTCGCGCCGGGTTTTTTGTTGCGGGCAATGCTGGCAAAGTCGGCGCCGCCCCTCATCCGCCTGCCGGCACCTTCTCCCCGTATAGTGACGGGGAGAAGGGAGATGGCGCAACGCTGGTGCTCATCTTGCAACGGTGAAGATTGGCGAAATCACTAATGAAAGCGTCTTTCTCCCCGTCACTATACGGGGAGAAATGCCCGGCAGGGCAATGAGGGGCGGCGCAGACCTACGAAGAAATCGTACCTGATCCCTCGCCCTCAGCTTCCCTCTGCGCTTCCTCCTGCCGCAGCGAGGCGATGAAGCGCTTGGTCCGCTCGCGCTCGGGATTGTCGAAGACGACCGCGGCCGGGCCCTTCTCCACAATTGAGCCGGCATCGAGGAACACCACCTCTTGCGCGATCTTGGAGGCGAGCCTGAGGTCGTGCGTGGCCATCACCATGGTCGTGCCCTCGCGGGCGAGCTGACCCAGCACGTCGACCACCTCCTGCGCCAGTTCCGGATCGAGCGCCGAGGTCGGCTCGTCGCAAAGCAGCACGCGCGGCGACGGCGCCAAGGCCCGGGCGATCGCCACACGCTGCTGCTGGCCGCCTGACAATGTTGCCGGCCAGGCATCGGCCTTGTGCGCCATGCCGACCTTCTCGAGCAGCGCCATCGCTCGCTCGCGAGCCCGGTCGGCCGGCCATTTCAGCACCGTCACCAACCCTTCCATGACATTCTCGATCGCGGTGCGGTGCGGAAAGAGCTGGAAGTTCTGGAACACCATGCCCGTCTGCAGGCGAACGCGCTGCACATCCGCCGCCGGCACCTTGCCGCCAGGCCGGAATTCCAGCGTCTCGTCGCCGATGCGCAAGATGCCGGAGGTCGGCACCTCCAACAGGTTGATGCAGCGCAAAAGCGTGCTTTTTCCCCCGCCCGAAGGGCCGACCAGTGCCGTGACGCTGCCTTCGTCCAGATTGACGGTGACGCCCTTGAGCACAAGATTGTCGCCGAAGCGCTTGTCGATATTGGTGAGGCCGATCATGCATTGGCCTCCAGGAAGCCGCCATAACGGTTGAGCCGCACCTCCAGCCGCGCCTGCAGTGCCGACAGCACCGAGCTCATTGCCAGGTACAGTGCCGCCGCCTCGACATAGAGGATCAGCGGCTCGTAGGTGGTGGCGACGATGCGCTGCGCTGCCTGGAACATCTCGGGCACCGTTATCGCCGCCGCAAGCGAGGTATCCTTGACCAGGGAGATGAAGGTGTTGGAAAGCGGCGGCACGGCGACACGGCCAGCCTGCGGAAGGATCGTGCGCCGCATCGCCTGGCTCCAGGTCATGCCTATCGAATAGGAGGCCTCCCACTGCCCCTTCGGCACCGAACCGATGACGGCGCGGATGATCTCCGACGTGTAGGCGCCGATGTTGAGCGTGAAGCCGATCAGCGCGGCGGGAAAGGCATCGAGCAGGATGCCGACCGACGGCAGGCCGTAGAAGATCAGGAAGAGCTGCACGAGCAGCGGCGTGCCGCGAAATATCCACACGTAGAAACGAACGAGCGCGACCAGCGGCTTCGGGCCGAACAGCCGGATCAGTGCCGTGACCAGCCCGGCGAGGAGCCCGAAGGCGAAGGACAGCAATGTCAGCGGCACGGTGAAGATCAGCGCCGCCCACAGCAGCGTCGGCAGCGATTCCAGCATCAGTTGCAACCAGTGCGGCACGGAGCCTTCTCCTTTCCGGATGCCGCGACCACCTCTGGCCGGCATTGCCGAACGACTATCATGCAAAAGCCGGCGGGCCGTCAAAGACGGCCCGCCGGAACTCAGGCAAAAGGAGGACTAAGCTTACTGCGAGACGTCCTGGCCAAAATAGGTGTCGGCGATCTTCTTGTAGGTGCCGTCGGCTTTGATGTCTGCCAGCGCCTTGTTGATCGCCGCGACCAGTTCCGGATCGCCCTTGCGCACGATGACGCCGGAATAGTCGGCGTTCTCTTCCTGCGCGGCGATCTTCACATTGGCGTCCGGCTTGTGCTTCTTGAAGTCGAGAAAGGACAGGCTGTCGTTGATGGTGGCGTCGGCGCGGCCGGTGAGCAGCAGCTGGATCGACTGGTCGAAGCCGTCGGTGCCGACCAGCTCGGCGCCGTTCTTCTCGGCGAGCTTGCCGAAATTCGAGGTCAGCGACTGCGCGGCCTTCTTGCCCTTGAGATCGGCGAAGGACTTGATCTCGCTGTCGTCGCCGCGAACGATCAAAACCGCCTTGGACGCGATGTAGGGATCGGAGAAATCATACTTGGCCTTGCGTGCATCGGTGATGCCGACCTCGTTGATGACGGCGTCGTAGCGGTTGGCGTCGAGGCCGGCGATCAGGCCGTCCCACTTGCCTTCGAGGAACTGGGCCTTGACCCCGAGCTTCTCGGCGATCGCCTTGGCGATCTCGACATCGAAGCCGACCAGCGCTCCGGCCCCGTCATGATAGGTGAACGGCGCGTAGGTGCCTTCCGTGCCGACCTTGATGACCCCCGCCTGCTTGATCTGGTCGAGATTGGCGCCGGCGTGACCGGCTGTGACCGCCAGAATCTGCAGCGTTCCGGCGACGAGGAGCGATTTGAGCCATTTCATTTTTCTGTGATCCCGTTTTGACCGGTGCCCCGGCGCATTGTGAGAGCCGCAAACTGACAGATAGATGTCCGCGGAATAAGGAACCAGATTTCAAAAATTGGCCCAGCCAGAAATCTGATCCTCAAAATCAATGCAAATCACGGCAAGCAAGCGTCCCGGGTCGACAACAAAACGGCACCCGGCGCACTGCATGTGCGCCTCTGCCGCCACGGAACCTTCCATGCGCCTGACACGTTGCAGGCTGTTGTAGGGCGCGGCAGCGTCTTTTCAACCGTCATCAGCGTAACGACCGCCAAAAGGAGCCGGCATGATCGAGGACGTGGCAGGACGGACATTGGTCCGGGCGGCAATGAAGGCTCCCTATCTCGAGCGCGACGAGGAACATCTCCTGGCCATACGCTGGAAGGAAAAGAACGATCAGGACGCGCTGCATCTGATCACCGTCGCCCATATGCGCCTGGTGATTTCCATGGCGTCGAAATTCCGCCACTACGGCCTGCCGCTCGGCGACCTGATCCAGGAAGGCCATGTCGGTCTCCTGGAAGCCGCGGCCCGCTTCGAGCCCGCCCGCGAGGTGCGCTTCTCGACCTACGCCACCTGGTGGATCCGCGCTTCGATGCAGGACTATATCCTGCGCAACTGGTCGATCGTGCGCGGCGGCACCAGCTCGGCGCAGAAGGCGCTGTTCTTCAATCTGAGACGGTTGCGCGCCCGGCTCGCCAATGGCGCCGAGCCGATCTCCAATGCCTCGCTCTATCGCGAGGTCTCGGCGGCGCTCGGCGTGCCCGAAGCCGATGTGGCGATGATGGATTCGCGCCTTTCAGCCCCCGACAGTTCCCTCAACACGCCATTAGCCGACGAGAACGGCGCCGCCGAACGCATGGATTTCCTGGTCTCGGAGGACCCGCTTCCCGACGAGGTGGTGGGCGAAACGATCGATGTCGAGCGCCGCGCGATCTGGCTGAAGAGCGCGCTCGGCGCACTCAATGCGCGCGAGCTCCGGATCATCGAGGAACGCCGGCTGAGCGACGACGGCGCCACCCTGGAATCGCTCGGCGAGGCGCTCGGCATCTCCAAGGAACGCGTCCGCCAGATCGAAGCGCGCGCCATGGAGAAACTGAGGGCTGCACTGGTCAAACAGAACCCCGAATTCCTGGCGGAAGCAGCCTGAGGGCAACTTTAAGTTGCTGGTGTAAAATAGATATCTAATAAAAATAGGTCATATCACAACAGCCTTTCTTCTTTTCCATATCAGCGTATTGTGAATTCTTTAACAGACCCGCGCGCCGCAACTGGTCTTTTGTGAATCCGACAGACCATAGCGGATGGGGGACTTGCCATGCTGCGATGCTGCGCCTTCCTTGCAGCCTTGATCCTCGTGGGCTTCACGACGCTCGAGGCTCATGCCGATCGCAGGGTTGCCCTTGTGATCGGCAATTCCGAATATCGCACTATTCCGGCCCTCAAGAATCCGGACACGGACGCCGAGAATGTCTCCAAGACATTGCGGCTGGCTGGCTTCAATGTGTTCGTTGCCAAGGACGTGACCAAGCTCCAGTTCGAGGAGAAGTTCCGCAACTATCTCGCTGCGGTTGACGGCGCGGATTTGGCGGTCGTCTATTATTCCGGCCACGGCTTTCAGATCGGCGGCGAGAATTTTCTCATACCCGTAGATGCCTCGCTGAAGGATGCGGCCGACATCGAAGTCCAGGCGATCAAGCTCGACGACGTGCTGCAGCAACTGCGCTCGAAGTCGAAGATCCAGGTAATCATCCTCGATGCCTGCCGCAACAATCCGTTCCCGCGCAAGGATTACTGGCTGCGCGACCAATTGATTGTCTCCGGTGAGACAGGCCTTGCGCAGGTGAAAAGCTCGCTGAACACGCTGATTGCCTTCGCCACCGAGCCGGGCGCCGTCGCCTATGACGGCACTGGTGCCCTCAGTCCATTCTCGTCCGCCTTCTCCCGCCGCGCGCTGGCGCCCAACCAGGAGATACGCACGGTCATGGCGGCCGTTCGCCGGGACGTCGTGAAAGCGACCAATGGCAAGCAGGTTCCGTGGGAGAATTCCTCGCTGGTCGACGAGGTGGTGCTGATGCGCCACGATGAGCCCGAGGGTCAGCAGGTCATGGTCGAGCAGCCGCAGCCGGCGTCGGAGCGCGGGCTCCATATCACCGGCGCCGCCGAAGCCATCGACAACCACGGCGTCAGCATCCCGGTCGGTGTCGGCCCGGTGCCTCTGAAGCTGGATTTCCCAACCAACGACCCGGCGGTCAGCCTGAAGCTCGCAAGCTATCCGGCAACGGGCACGCTGTCGCTGCCGGACCGGACCTTGTCTCCCGAATCAAGCCTGATGGCCGATGATATCGACCATTTGCGCTACGAGCCCCAGATCGGCTCGGCGGCTCCCGTCGAGGTCGGCTTTCAGATCAGTGCTGGCAAGGCGTCCAAGCGGGCGACGATGAAGCTGTCGCCAAGTGTCGACCCCTGCGATCAGGCGGCGGGCGCGCCGCTCGACCTGCAAGGCGTCGCCCCCGGCCGGCAGCCGAATGAGATCGGCGGCGGGGCCGTCGAAGCCTGCGAGACCGCGGTGAAGACCTATCCCGGTGTCACCCGTTTCCGCTACGAGCTCGGGCGGGCGCTGCTGGCGTCCGGCAAGGTCGACGAGGCCAGGAAAGCCATCCAGGAGGCTGCCGACAAAGGGCATGTCCGGGCCGTTTTCGAGCTCGGCGACATCGCGGCGTCCGGAACAGGGACCGCCGTCGATCCGACGAAGGCCAGCAGCCTCTATTCGCAAGCGTCAGACAAGGGCGACCCCTACGCCATGGCCGCGTGGGGACGCGCCCTGTTCAACGGTATCGGTGTCCAGCCCGATACCGGCAAGGGATTGGACCTGCTGCTCAAGGCGGCGGCTATGGGGCACATCAACGCCATGAACGATCTCGCGGTGATCTTCCAGGAAGGCCGCAACGGGGTGCCCGCCGATCCGGCCCGCGCCTTGGCTTTCCTCAAAGCCGGCATCGATCGGCAAGGCGTGTATTCCATGAGCATTCTCGGTCTTCCCGCCCGCAGCGCCTTGCCGGTCGCGGTGTGCAAGCCCAAGGTCGTGCGAAAAATAGTCACGAAGATAAAGCTGGTCCCCACACCGACGCCAACGACGCCGCCGGAGGTCTTCGAGACACCGCTCAAGCCAATACAGAACGACACCGGGCCGGCGCCCTGGCGCGGCAGTAGCGGCGATCATCCCGAGCCCAAAGGCGGCGGCAGTGGCAGCTCTGAAGGCAGCACCACTGAGGGCAGCACTGGCACTACCGACACAGGCTCCGCCGACACAGACACCACCGGCCCCACCGACACGGGCAGCACCGGCAGCGTCTCTGATACCGGCAGCACCGTCGGTTCCGACAGCACTGGGTTGTTCTGACGGATGCAGCAACAACGGCGTGCGCGGGCAACCGAATAGACAGACCGAGCCGTTTCCTGGCGGAAGCTATTTGTCGGTGACGATCTTGACCTTGTCGCCGGCCGACACCGTTGCGCCCGGCGACATCGCGTTCAGCACGCGGAACAGGTCGAGCTTGCGGTCGACGCCGACCATTTGCGCCGCGAGCGTGCCCATGTTCTGGCCCGGCTGCACGGTGACCACCCGGATATGCAGCGGCTTCAGCGCCGCCTTCTCGGCCGCGCTCAGCGTGCGGAAGGAACCGCTGACCGAACGCGCGACCGGCTCCAGCGCGGCGCTGGCCGAGGGTGCTGCGGTCAGCAGCCGGTAGACCTGCCCGCCGGCGCGGATCACCGCGATATCGAACTGCCACCCTTGCGCGCTGGCATGCGCCATCGCTGCCTCGTTGCCGTTGACCGTCTCCTGGCGCACGCTGGCGTCGTCCAGCCCGGCGACCCAGCCGCTGCGGATGTAATCCGTCAGCGACACCGATTTGTCGATCGCCACGCCATCGAAGCGGATGGCGATGTCGCCGGGTCCGGTCGCAGTGACGGCGGCCGCCGAATTGTCGATGACGAAACCGTCCGGCACCGCGAACGAGACGCCGAGGCCGGGATGCATGAAGGTCTGGCCGCGCACGTAGCCCTCTTCCGGCGTGTCGCCGTAGAGCAGGCCGTCTATGCCGGCGAGAAAGGCATCGCGATCGCGCGTGCCGACGCCGGGCGGGCCGAAGTTGCGGGCAAGGCGCTGCGCCAGCTCGATGCGCTGCGGCGTGTTGGGGTGCGTGGCCAGGAAGTCGAGGCTGGCATCGGTGGCGCCGCTGACCGAGCGGAAATCGGTATAGGCCGACATCGACTGCAGGAAGCGGCCGGCCGCATACGGATCGTAGCCCGCCTCGCCGATCGACTTGATGCCGATGGCGTCGGCCTGCAGTTCCTGGTTGCGCGAGAACTGCGCCAGCCTCAGCTTGCCGCGGATGAGTGCTGCCTTGGCGGTCGGGCTGTCGCCGAGCACATCGGAAACGACCTTGGTCGCCAGCCCTTCCTCGGCCTCGAGCTGCTGCCGCTGCAACCCGTGATTCGCGGTGACGTGGCCCATCTCATGCGCGATGACGGCGGCAAGCTCGGAGGAGTCGTTGGCCAGAGCCAGCAGTCCACGCGTCACGTAGAGGTAGCCGCCGGGCAGCGCGAAGGCGTTGACGTTGGGCGAATTGAGGATGGTGATGCGATAGGTCTGGGTCGGGTTGGCCGACACCACGGTCAGGTTGCCGACGACCTTGGCCACCATGCGCTCGAGCTTCGGATCGGAATATTCGCCGCCATAGGTGGCGAGAATCCGCGGATGCTGCGCCTTCGCCATGTCGGCGAGCTTGGCGTTGGCGACGACGTTGTCGACCGTGATCGGCTTGTCCGAGGGCTGGAAGCCGGATTCCTGGACGTCGGGCGGCGTGAACATCTGGCAGCTCGCCAGCGCCACGGCAAAGCCCGCCAACGCAAAGAATCGCGTCAGCGGCTTCATCCATACTTTCTCCGCGCCGGTCGTCAGATCGGCTTCCTTTCGAAATCTTTCGGCAAATCACGGCCCACCCGGACCAGCATGGCCGGACCTAGCCACACTCCCCCGGACAAGGCAAGCAAACGCCGGATCACCCGTTGCCGGTTTGGGCGTAAATTATGTCCGCTTCCGGGCAATATGTTGTGATACGGCAACGCTGCCGCCTTGATCGCCGATATAGCGCCGGAAGGCGTCCGGACCAGAGCGGTCGAAGAAATCCGCGGCCGGCCCGGTCGCGGCGATCATGCCTTCGTCCAGAAACGCCATGTTCTCGCCGATGCGGCGGGCATCTTCCGGCTGGTGCGTGACGAAAAGCACGGTCATCTGCCGTTCGGCGTGGATACCGGCCACGAGATCGAGCATGTCGTCGCGCAGCGCCGGACCGAGCGAAGCGAAGGGCTCGTCGAGCAGAAGGACCGGACGATCGCGTAGGAGCACCCTTGCCAGCGCGACGCGCTGCCGCTCGCCGCCGGAAAGCTCGCGCGGCAGCCGCTTCTCCTTGCCGGCAAGGCCAACCCGCGCCAGCGCTTCCGCGACCGTGTGGCGGTCGGCGACAGTGAGGTCGAGCGACGGCGAGCGGCCGAGCCCGACATTGCCCTCGACCGAAAGATGGGCAAACAGATTGTTTTCCTGGAACACCATCGATACCGGCCGCGCCGAAGGCGGCGCATCGCCGACATCGATCCCGCCGATCAGCACCTTGCCGGCGCCGGGCAGCTCGAAGCCGGCGACCAGATTGAGCAGCGTCGACTTGCCTGAACCGCTCGGCCCCATGATGGCGGTGATCTTGCCGGCGGCGAATTCGGCATCGAAGCGGAACGATGCCTCGCCATAGCTGAACGAAACATCGTCCAGCGTGACGGCCAGTGCCGTCTCCGTCGCTATGCCATTGTTCGTCGTCATGCCTTTGCTTCCCGCCCGAGCCAGTCGGCGGCGACAACCAGCATCAGACAAACGAGGCCGAGCAGCAAGGCAAGCCCCGCGGCGTCGGCGGTCCGGTAGCTGCCCATGCGCGCGAGCAAGAGATAGGGCAAGGTCTGCACCGAATCGCTGCCGAACAGCGCGATGACGCCGAGATCGCCAAGCGACAGCGCCATGGCGAAGGCAAAGCCGGTGGCCAAAGGCCGCCGGAGCGACGGCCAGTCGACCAGGCGCAGCCGGTTCCAGCCGCAAATGCCGAGCGCCAGGCAGAGCCGCTCGTGACGCTCGCTCGCCGCGTCATAGGCCGGGCGAACGGCGCGGATGGCGAAGGGCATCGCCATCACCGCATTGACGGCGACGACCATGACGGGCGCGACGGCGAAGACATCCGTGACGCCGCGCAAGGCCAGGAACCAGCCCGCGCCGACCACGATCGGCGGCACGACGAGCACGAAACCGGCGCCGGTATCGGTGGCATGTTCGAGCAGCGACATGGCGCCGCCCGCGCGGCGCCGCAAGGCCAGCGCGCGCCGGGCCGCGATGAGCGAGAGCGACAGCGCCACCGAAAGCAGCGCCGAGAGGAAAGACAGCGCGGCGCTGGTGAGCGTCGCACGGCGCACGGCCTCCTCGCCGGCCAGCCGTCCGAGATCGGCCTCCAGGCCGGCCAGCACGGTCGCCGCCATCGGCCCGGCGACGAACAGCAAGGTAAGTGCGATCAGACCGGCGTTCACCATCGTTTCAGCCTTGCCCGCCGAAAGATAGCGGCGTGGCGCCACCGGCAGATTGGCGTCGCCGACCGTATTGGCGCCAAGCCGCATCAGTGCCGTGACCACGACGAAGGTCAGACCGATCTGCAGCAGCGTCAGCACCACGGCCCTAGCCGGATCGAAATCGAAACGCAGCGCCTGGTAGATCGCGACCTCCAGCGTCGTGGCGGCCGGCCCGCCGCCCAGCGTCAGCACGATGGTGAAGGAAGTGATGCAGAGCATGAACACCAGTCCGGCGACGCCCGGCAGTGCGGCGCGCAGCGCCGGCCATTCGATCAGCCGCAACGCCGGCCATGCCCCCATGCCGAGCTGGCTCGCCAGCCGCCACTGGTCGGCGGGCACCGTGCCGAGCGCCTCCAGGAACAGACGCGTGGCCAAGGGCAAATTGAAGAAGACATGCGCGATCAGAATGCCGGACAAGCCGTAGATGCCCGGCCATTCGCTGCCGCCAAGGCTGCCGAGAGCGCCGGCAAAATAGCCGGCATGGCCGTAGAGCGCCAACACGCCGAGCGCGGCAACGATGGCCGGCAGCGCCAGCGGCACGGCGAAGAGCTGCAGGATCAGCCGACGGCCGGGAAACTCCGGGTGCCGGGACAAGGCACGCGCCACCAGCAGCGCCGGCGCGACCGACAGCAATGTCGAAAGCAGCGCCTGCCAAAGCGTGAAGCGGGCGACACGGAGGAGATAGCCGTCGAAGGCGACGAGAGCGCCGGACGGGTCGCGCGCGCCTTCGAGGATGAGCCCGACGAAGGCGCCGCCGATGAGCACGGCGATTGCCGCAAGGGCGATGATGCCGGCGGTGACGCGGGAGTCAGGGCGCGGCGAAGATTGCACGCTGCACCATTGGGATTCGAGCTAACGAACGCCGCGTTCCTTCGCGCCCCCCTCTGTCCTGCCGGACATCTCCCCCACAAGGGGGGAGATCAGCAGCGTCGGCACCCTGCTCATTCCTGCAACGTTGCCAATTGGCGAAATCGCCAATGACAGCCAATCTCCCCCCAAGTGGGGGAGATGTCCGGCAGGACAGAGGGGGGCGCCGTAGAGCGATCATCTTCGATAGATAGCCAAAGCCGGCTACTTGCTCATCGCCGCCAGCCATTCGTCCACCCAGGCCTTGCGGTTTGCCGCGACCTCTTCCGGGCTGAACAGCAGGGTCTTGGTCGGCTTCACCAGTTTGTCGAAGGCCGGGTTGAGCGGCTTGTCGGTCTTGCCGGCCGGGAACATCCAGTTGGTCTCCGGGATGACGTCCTGGAATTTCGGTCCGGTCATGAAGGCGATGAACTTTTCCGCCAGCGGGTTCTTCGCGCCGGTCGTGGTGATGCCGGCGACCTCGATCTGCAGATACTCGCCCTCCTCGAAGGACGCGGCCTGGTAGCGTTCGGTGTTCTCCGCCACCATGTGGTAGGCTGGCGAGGTGGTGTAGGACAGCACCATCGGCGCCTCACCCTTGGTGAACAGGCCGTAGGCCTCGCTCCAGCCCGGCGTCACCGTGAGCACCCTGGATTTGAGCTTGGCCCAGGCCTCCGGCGCCTTGTCGCCATAGACCGACTTCACCCAGAGCAGCAGGCCGAGGCCCGGCGTCGAGGTGCGCGGATCCTGGATGACGATCTTGTCGGCGGCACCACCCTCGACCAGCTCCTTCAGGCTTTTCGGCGGGGTCTTCAGCTTCTCGGTGTCGTAGACGACGGCGAAATAGCCGTAGTCGAAGGGCACGAACGTGTCGTCCTTCCAGCCTCCGGGCACATTCAAATCTGCAACGGCGCCATGCGGCGCGAAAAGGCCGCTTGCCTTGGCGTCTGCGGTCAGGTTGGTGTCGAGGCCGAGCACGACGTCAGCCTTGGTGCCGGCGCCCTCCAGCTTGACGCGGTTGAGCAGCGCCACGCCGTCGGCGACCGAGACGAATTCGAGATCGCAGCCGCATTCGGCCTCGAATTCCTTCTTCACCGCGGGTCCCGGACCCCAGTCGGCGGTGAAGCTTTCATAGGTATAGACGGTGAGCTTGTCCTTCGCCTCGGCAGGCCCGGCGGCTGCCAAAAGCGAAACGAGGCCTGTTGCGAGGATAAGCTGGGACAATAGTGAGCGCATCGGCGCCTCCTTCGTTCGCGTGACAAGGAATTGAGGCGTCGGATGGTCCGAAACGTCTAATCCCTCCGCCGGTACAAACCGGATCAGGTTCGGCGGGTTGGCATTGTCGCCTCTCAGCCGGTTCGCGAAGTCAGCGTCCGGCACCCCGTTAGAGCGTTTCGAGACATAGGCCCGGCCGATGCGGCGCGCAAGCGGAAGTTTGCCGGGCATCCGATGACTTCGGAACGCAGCGCTATCCGTTTGGATGCGCCTGGCTTCCGTTTCGCGGGCGGGGCTGGTAAGGGCGACGCCCATGGGAACATTCACCATCCTGCTTGGCGGCGAGCTCGTCCGCACGCCTCGGCTCGATCGCCAGATCGAAGGCTCCCGCGTCATCGCCGCCGACGCCGGCATCGGTCATGCCCGCATGCTGGGCCTCGTACCGGAGCTATGGGTCGGCGACTTCGACTCGGTGCCGCCGAACCTGCCGGAGGATCTCGCCGCCGTGCCGCGCAAGATCTTTCCGGCCGAAAAGGACATGACCGACGGCGAGCTCGCCATCGCCGAGGCGCTCGCGCGCGGCGCCACCAGCCTGGTGCTGGCCGGCGCCTTCGGCGGCAAGCGCGCCGACCATGCCTTCCTGCATCAGGCGCTTGGGTATCGGCTGGCCGAGGCGGGCACGACGGTACTGCTGACCAGCGGCGCTCAGGAGGGCGTTCCCATCCTGCCGGGCAAAGCCGCCTTCGATTACGCCGACGGAACGCTGTTCTCGGTGCTCGGCTTCTCCGAACTCGCCGGCCTGACGGTCTCCGGCGCCAAATGGCCGCTCGACCGTGTCGAGGTGGCGTTCGGCTCCTCGCTCACTATATCGAACGAAGTCAAGGGCCGGCTCGAGATCGCGCTCGAGAGTGGCCGGGCGCTGCTGCTCGCCCACCCCTATCCTCTTGCCGAAAGCTGACATGGCTCCGCCTCTTCTCAATCTCGACGGCATAAAATTGACCTTTGGCGGCACGCCGCTGCTCGACGGCGCGTCGCTGAGCGCTTCCGCCGGCGAGAAGATCGCGCTTGTCGGCCGCAACGGTTCGGGCAAGTCGACGCTGCTCAAGATCGCCGCCGGGCTGGTCGAGCCACAGGACGGCGAGGTGTTCCGCCAGCCATCGGCGACGGTCCGCTATTTGCCGCAGATGCCCGATATGGATGGCTTCGCCAGCGTGCGCGCCTATGTCGAGGCTGGTCTCGGGCCGGCCGACGACCCGCATCGCGCCACCTATTTGATGGACCATCTCGGCCTCACCGGCGAGGAACGGCCGAGCGACCTTTCCGGCGGCGAAGCGCGCCGGGCCGCGCTTGCCCGCGTCATGGCGCCCGAACCCGACATCCTGCTGCTCGACGAGCCGACCAACCACCTCGACCTGTCGGTCATCGAATGGCTGGAAGAGGAGCTTGCGCGCACCTCTTCGGCCGTGATCCTGATCTCGCACGATCGCCGCTTTCTCGAGCGCGTCTCGCGCGCTACGGTCTGGCTCGACCGCGGCCAGACCCGGCGGCTGGACAAAGGCTTCGCGCATTTCGAGGAATGGCGCGACCAGGTGCTGGAAGAGGAGGAGCGCGAGCAGCACAAGCTCGGCCGCCAGATCGTGCGCGAGGAGCACTGGCTGCGCTATGGCGTAACTGCCAGGCGCAAGCGCAATATGCGCCGCCTCGGCGAGCTGCAGGCCATGCGCCAGCGCTTTCGCAGCCATCGCGGCGCCGAGGGCACGGCGACCATGGTGGCGAGCGACGCCGCCGAATCCGGCAAGCTGGTGATCGAGGCCAAGGGGATCGACAAGAGCTTTGGCGACTTGACCGTGGTCAAGGGGTTCTCGACCCGCATCCAGCGCGGCGATCGTGTCGGCCTGGTCGGACCGAACGGCGCCGGCAAGACGACTCTTCTGAAAATGCTGACCGGCGAGCTGACGCCGGACGATGGCTCGGTGCGGCGCGGCGTCAATCTGGAGATCGCGACGCTCGACCAGAAGCGCGAGGCCGTCGACCCGCAGGAGACGCTGGCGCACTACCTGACCGACGGACGCGGCGAGAACCTTGTGGTCAACGGCGAGCAGCGCCACGTCGTCTCCTACATGAAGGATTTTCTGTTCAAGCCGGAGCAGGCTCGCACGCCGGTGCGGGAGCTTTCGGGCGGTGAGCGCGCGCGCCTGCTGCTGGCCCGGGTGCTGGCGCGGCCGGCGAATCTTCTGGTGCTCGACGAGCCGACCAACGACCTCGACATGGAGACGCTTGAGCTGCTGCAGGAACTGGTCGCCGGCTTTGCCGGGACGGTGATCCTGGTAAGCCACGACCGCGATTTCCTCGACCGCACCATCACCAGCGTGATCGCGCCGGACGGCGGCGGGCGTTGGATCGAATATGCCGGCGGCTATTCCGACATGCTGGCGCAGCGCGGCGGCTCGAAGCTCGAGGATGGCAAGGCGAGGCCGAAGGCCGAAGCCGCTGACGCAGGCGCTGGGACAAAGGCCGAGCAAGCCGCTCCGAAGGGCCCGGCGAACAAACTCTCGTTCAAGCAGAAATTCGCGCTGGAATCCCTGCCGAAGAAGATCGAGGCGGTCGCCGCCTCGATCTCGCGGCTGGAGAACAACATCGCCGATCCGTCCTTCTACGAGCGTGACCCGGTCTCGTTCCAGAAGACCATTGCAGCGCTCGACAAGGAGCGCACGACGCTGGCGGCACTCGAGGAAGAATGGCTGGAGCTGGAGATGCTGCGCGAGGAGGTGGAGGGTTGAGCCCCGACCAGCACCTGCTCGTTGTCGCAACAAGGAAATGCGCATATAGTATACGCATGTTGCGGAGGCCATTATGCGCAAGATTGCTGCAAACGCGGTCCGTCAGCCGGCAAATCTGTCGATCGATTCACAGCTCATGACGGAAGCAAAGGGACTCAACGTGAATGTCTCGCGAGCCGCTGAGGCCGGCATTGCCGAAGCGGTAGCTGCCGAGAAAACGCGACTTTGGAAGCTTGAAAACCGCGCCACGATGGACTCCTGGAATGACTATGTCGAGAAGCATGGCATTCCGCTCAAAGAATATCGGCAGTTCTGATGGCGCGCTATGACGTCTTCGCCGCCAGTGGCATAGAAGGCGGCTACCTTCTCGATGTTCAGTCCGATCTGCTCGACAACTTCAAGACAAGAGTGGTCGTTCCGCTTCTGCCACTCTCATCGGCGCCTCCGCCAATGCGAAAGCTACACCCGGTCTTCGAAATCAATGGGCGGAAACTGATCATGGCCACCCATCTGATCGCCACCGTGGCCGTGACGGAGCTCACTGAGAACAGAACCAATCTCACGAACCATCACGACGAGATCGTCGCCGCGCTCGACATGCTGTTTCAAGGCTTCTGAGCGACACCGCCGCTGTTCCTCATCCCGAAGTCTTCGTGGCCCAGGCCTTCAGCGCCTCGTCGAAGACCTTCTCGCCGGGGATGCCCTTTTCCATGGTGAGCAGCGCACGCCGTCCGGTCTTGTAGACCACCGGCACGTCGATCCAGTCCTGTCCCCTGAGCAGTGTCAAATTGGCGTCCTCGTCGGCCTTGGTGTCGTTGAGCGCGACGAGGAAGAAGCCGTCGGCGATCTTGGCCGGGATGCCGATCAGCGGGCTGCCGGCATCCTGTTCCGAGCTCTTCATGGCTATGCGCAGTATGTTGTCGACGCCGCCGCCGTCGAACCCTTCCGGCGTCAGGAAAATCATCTCGATGATATGGCTGGCCGGCAGGGTCTGGTCGGTGTTGCGCCGGATGGTCATGCGCAGCTGGATGTCCTTGCCGGGAATTGTCGCCTCGGCGCGAATCGCCGGCTCGGGCGGCAGGTCGCCGCCTGGCGATTCCTGCACCAGCGACCATACGATGCTGCCGGGCTCGGCGGTGCCTTGCTGCGTGCTGGTGCGCTCCTCATAGAAGATCGCCTTCTGGCCGACCGGCACGGTCGCCTCGGCCGTCGCCGGCGCGGGCGTGGTTCCCGACGCGGGTGGCGTCGCGCCAGCCGCAGGCGGAGTGATCGCCGCGGACGGGGTCCCGGTAGCCGGCGCAGGCGGATTGGCGGCAGCGCCGGCAGGCGACGGCGGCGTCGCTCCGGCGGCAGCCGGGGTCGCGCCCGGCGTTTGCGCAACCGGCGGCGTGCCGGCGGCGGCAGGCGGGTTCGTCGTCGCAGGCGCTGCCGGCGGCGGCGTGGTCAGCGCTGCGACGGATTCGCCCTCGCCGATGGTGCTCTGCCCGCCGGCCGGGCCGGGATCGGTCTCCTTGCCCTCAGGGGTCAGGCGCTGGGTGAACTTTGCTTCGGCCGGCTCGCTGGGAGCGGCTGCGTTGGCGCCCCCGGCGGCAGGCGCGGCCGCCGTCTCGGGCGCCGGCTTTGCCGGGGCAGGCTTGACCAGAGGCTCGGTCGAGACCGTCTTGCTGCCGCCGCCTTTCAGGCCGAGCATCGTGCTGAACGCATCCTTGTTCAGCCAGACCCCGTAACCGCCGCCGGCTAGCACCAGAAGCGCAATGACCGTCGCGATCAACCCGCCATAGCTGCGCTTGCGCGGCGGCCGCAGCCGCTGAAACGTGTCCGCCGCCGGCTGTTCGTCATTGGCGAAGACATCGCTGCCGTCGTCCGGCTCGGCGGCATTCATGCCGGGCAGGTTGACATCGTCCTCGCGCGGCGAGGGCATTTGCGGCGGTGCCGCAGGCACTTTGTGCCAGCCTGCGGGCTCGGTCTTCGTCGCGCCTTGCCAGCTTGGCTCCATCTTTGGGGCGCTCTGCCAGCTTGGTTCCGTCTTGACGGGCGCCGGCGCCGGCTTGAAGGGCTCGGGTTTGGCAGGCTCGGGCCTAGCAGGCTCGAGCTTCGTCACCGCCGGTTGCCGGACGTGGCTCGTTTGGTTCTTGTTGCGGTCGATCGATGAGAAGATGTGTTCGAGTTCCGCCAGCGGATCTTCTGCTGGAGCCGGCTTGGGCGCCGGAGCAGGCTTGGCGTACTCCCGCTCGACGCTGGAAATGGCATCTTCCAGCGAGCGCTTCTGCTTGCTGACGACCTCGGCGGACAAAGGCGGAGAATAGTCGGCGAGCTTCTTCGCCAGTGCCGCACGCGCATTCTCGTAAATCCGCTTGCGCAGCTCGGACGAGGGCTCGCCGTGCTTCTCAAGCTGCTTTTTCAGAACACCAACGAAATCTGCCATGCGTCAGTCGGACCTGCATTCTTTCCCCGGCCTGCAAATCAGTCGTAGCGCCGGGAAGGGCTGTGAAACTAGTCTTGAAACGGGTCGGTCACAAGTATCGTGTCGTCCCGCTCTGGGCTGGTGGAAAGCAGCGCAACCGGGGCGCCGATCAGCTCTTCGATATAGCGGACATATTTGACCGCTTGCGCCGGCAGATCGTTCCAGCTCCTGGCGCCGGCCGTCGTTCCCTTCCAGCCTTCGAGCGTCTCATAGACCGGCTCGACGCGCGCCTGGGCGCCCTGGCTGGCCGGCAGGTAGTCGATCGGCTCGCCATCGAGGCGATAGCCGGTGCAGACCTTGATCTCGTCCAGCCCGTCGAGCACGTCGAGCTTGGTGAGAGCGATGCCCTTGATGCCGTTGACGGCGACGGCCTGGCGCACCAGCACGGCGTCGAACCAGCCGCAGCGGCGCTTGCGGCCGGTGACGACGCCGAACTCGTGGCCGCGCGTGCCGAGGAACTCGCCGATCTCGTTCTTCTGTTCGGTCGGGAACGGACCTTCGCCGACACGCGTCGTATAGGCCTTGGTGATGCCGAGCACATAGCCGATGGCGCCGGGGCCGGTGCCGGAGCCTGCGGCCGCCTGTCCCGCCACCGTGTTGGACGAGGTGACGAAAGGGTAGGTGCCGTGGTCGATGTCGAGCAGCGTGCCTTGCGCGCCCTCGAACAGGATGCGCTCGCCCGCGCGCCGCTTGTCGTCGAGCACTTTCCAGACGCGGTCCATGTAAGGCAGGATCTCGCCGGCAACAGAGGTCAGCTCCTGCATGATCGCCTCATGCGTCGCCTCGGCATGGCCGAGCCCTCGGCGCAGCGCATTGTGGTGCGTGAGCAGCCGGTCGACCTTCAGGGGGAGTGTCTCCAAATCCGCCAAATCCATCACCCGCACCGCGCGCCGGCCTACCTTGTCCTCGTAGGCGGGGCCGATGCCGCGGCGGGTCGTGCCAATCTTGGTTCCGGAATTGGAGGCGGCGTCTTCGCGGAATCCGTCCAGTTCCCGGTGCAACGACAGGATAAGCGCGGTGTTTTCGGCTATTTTCAGGCGCTCCGGCGTAACGTCCACGCCCTGCTCCCTGAGCTTCGCCACTTCCGCGACGAAGGCATGCGGATCGAAGACCACGCCGTTGCCGATGATCGACAGCTTGCCTTGCCTGACCACGCCGGACGGCAGGAGCGACAGCTTGTAGACCTTGCCGTCGACGACCAGCGTATGACCTGCATTGTGGCCGCCCTGGAAGCGCACGACCACGTCGGCACGTTCCGACAGCCAGTCGACGATCTTGCCCTTGCCTTCGTCGCCCCACTGCGAGCCGACGACCACCACATTGGCCATGTTCTTTTCCCTTGAGATGCCGCCTTGGCGGCTTGAAACGACAGGCCTCTATAGACTCATGTTCAGGCCGATGCGACCCTTTCTTTGCCGCCGAAACCCCATGGTCCCGAACCGAAGGACCGCGTAAGCGAAAAGTGGGAACAGGTTTCGAAAAGAGATCATGCTGCAATCAAGTGCGGGACCAGGATGATGATTCAAAGAAATCGCCATCCTGGTCCAGGCACAACAAATTCTGGCTTTCGCAGCATTTACTTGCCGCGGTCATCGCAATAGGTCGGCTTTGATCTTCGAACAGACTCCGCGCCGGATTGAGCGATGCATCGAGCTGCCTATCTGTTCCTTCTCTCCACCATGCTGCTATGGGGCGGCAATTCCGTGGCCGGCAAGCTTGCCGTCGGCCATGTGTCGCCGATGACATTGGTTTTCCTGCGCTGGGTGTTGGCGGTTCTGATCATGCTGCCCGTCGGCTGGCGGGCGTTTCGCGAGGACTGGCCCGAGCTGCGCCGGCATTGGCTGCTGCTCGCCGGACTCGGCGCCTGCGGCTTCACGATCTTCAACGTCATCTTCTACACGGCGCTCAACTACACGACCGCCATCAATGTCTCGATCGAGCAGGCCGCCATACCGATCGTCATCATCCTTGCCAACTTCGTGCTGTTCCGCCTGCATGTGCAGCGCCTGCAAATCGTCGGCGTGGCGCTGACCATCGTCGGCGTCGCCCTCACCGCCAGCCATGGCGATCTCAGCCAGTTGCTGAAGCTCGATCTCAATTTCGGCGATGCGATCATGCTGGTCGCGGTGCTCTGCTACAGCCTCTATTCGGTGGGGCTGCGTCTGAAGCCGGCCATTCGCTGGCAAGGCTTCATGCTGGCTTTGTCGTTCGCCGCGCTTTTGACCTCGTTGCCCTTCTTTGTCTGGGAAGTGGCGGCCGGCCGGGTCATCGTCCCGGACGCGCGAGGATGGGCGGTCGCGTTCTACACCGCGCTCGGCGCGTCCGTCGTCTCGCAGATCTTCTACATCCGGGGCAATGAACTGATCGGCGCCAATCGCGCTGGGCTGTTCATCAATCTGGTGCCGATCTTCGGCACGCTGCTTTCGGTGCTGATCGTCGGCGAACAGTTCGAGCTCTATCAGGGACTTGCACTCGCGCTCGTGCTCGGAGGCATCGCGCTCGCCGAATACAGCGGCAGAAGGGCAATTCTGCAGGCATCGCGGCAGCCGCTGCTGGATACGCAAGGCAGTGATTGACGATGGCGATGCGAGAACGCACCCCGGCTCCCCTTGCCGGTCAGGTGTTGCCTTAATGCATGTCGCCCGGAGTGTGCGCGGCTCTGGGACAACGACATGCATCAAAACAAGGGCTTAAAGCGCGCCGCCTGAATCCGTTTCGGCGCGACGCGCTTTAAGAGTAGGGCCCCTTATGCCGCGGCATGCGGGGCCCTTTTTTGATGACTTGTCAATCGCTGCCGACGTCGAAGTGCAGCCGCTTGGCCGAGTCGATCGATTTGTGCGCCCGCAGCTGGTCCAGCACGCTTTCCGGGAAAGGCGCGTCGAGATAGAGCAGCGCGATCGCATCGCCGCCCGGCCGGTTGCGGCCGAGCTGGAAGTTGGCGATGTTGACGCCGTTCTCGCCGCAGACGGTGCCGAGCAGGCCGATGATGCCGGGCGCGTCCGCATTGGTCGTGTAGAGCATGTGCTGGCCGACCTCGGCGTCGAGGTTGATGCCCTTGATCTGGATGAAGCGCGGCTTGTGGTCGGAGAAACAGGTGCCGGCGATCGAACGCGTCATGTGCTCGGTGGTGACGGTGAGCTTGATATAGCCGTCGAAGACGCCCGATTTGTCGCGCTTGACC
The DNA here is from genome assembly GCF_029674625.1 of Mesorhizobium sp. WSM4906. Taxonomy (NCBI): domain Bacteria; kingdom Pseudomonadati; phylum Pseudomonadota; class Alphaproteobacteria; order Hyphomicrobiales; family Phyllobacteriaceae; genus Mesorhizobium; species Mesorhizobium sp. WSM4906. The sequence goes on along the minus strand of NZ_CP121355.1, from coordinate 1,708,817 downwards.
TCGGCAACGATGATGCCGCGCTCCTTCACCATGATCGGCGCCGACACCATGTTGACGTCCGAGACCTGCGGCCGGATCAGGCCGGCAAGAGCGGCACTCACCAGCGCTCGCGTGTTCATCGTCGCGGTCGAGCCGTCGAACAGGATCTCGACCTCCTTGATCGGATCCTCGGTGACCTGGCCGACAAAGGCGCCGAGCACCTCGGCGAGCTTGACGAAGGGTTTCAGCCTCGGCGCTTCCTCGGCGGTGATCGAGGGCATGTTGATGGCATTGGAGACGGCGCCCTTGATCAGGTAGTCGGACATCTGCTCGGCGACCTGAAGGGCGACGTTCTCCTGCGCCTCGGTGGTCGAGGCGCCGAGATGCGGGGTGGCTACGACATTCTCCAGGCCGAACAGTGCGTTCTGCTCGGCCGGCTCCACCTCGAAGACGTCGACGCCGGCGCCGGCAACCTTGCCGCTCTTCAGCGCCGCGACCAGGTCGGCCTCGACGACCAGCCCGCCGCGCGCGCAATTGATGATGCGCACGCCGTCCTTCATCTTGGCGATCGCGGCCGCGTCGATGATGTTGCGCGTCTTGTCGGTCAGCGGCGTGTGCAAGGTGATGAAGTCGGCGCGGGCGAAGAGATCGTCGAGCTCGACCTTCTCGACACCGAGCTCTTCGGCGCGGCTGTCCGACAGGAACGGATCGAAGGCAATCACATGCATCTTCAGGCCGACACCGCGCGTCGCGACGATCGAGCCGATATTGCCGCAGCCGATCACGCCCAGCGTCTTGCCGGTGATCTCGATACCCATGAAGCGGTTCTTCTCCCACTTGCCGGCATGGGTCGAGGCGTTGGCCTCCGGGATCTGGCGCGCCAGCGCGAAGATCATCGCCACGGCGTGCTCTGCCGTGGTGATCGAGTTGCCGAAGGGCGTGTTCATCACGATGATGCCCCTGCGGCTCGCCGCGGGGATGTCGACATTATCGACGCCGATGCCGGCACGGCCGACGACCTTCAGCCTGGTGGCGGCATTGATCAGCTTCTCGGTGACCTTGGTCGCCGAGCGGATGGCGAGGCCGTCATACTGGCCGATCACTTCGAGCAGCTTTTCCTTGTCCTTGCCGAGATCGGGCAAGTAGTCGACCTCGATGCCGCGATCCTTGAAAATCTGCACGGCGGTCGTTGAAAGTTTATCCGATACGAGAACGCGGGGCGCCATAACGGCCTCCTTGAAGGGAATTGAGCGTGTTGGGAAATGGTGGCGGCCCACAGGCCGCCACGAATTTCAGGCCGCTGCTTTGAGCGACGCCTTCTGCGAGGCAAAGGCCCAGTCGAGCCATGGCAGCAGCGCTTCGAGATCGGAGGTCTCGACGGTCGCGCCGCACCAGATGCGCAAGCCGGGCGGCGCGTCGCGATAGGAGCCGATGTCATAGGCGACACCTTCCTTGTCGAGCGCCGAGACGATGCCCTTGGCGAACGCCGCCTGACCGTCGGCGTCGAGCCCCGCCACTTGCACGTCGGTGAAGGAGAGGCAGACCGAGGTGTTCGAGCGCGTCGCCGGATCGACGGCCAGATGGCCGAGCCACGATGACTTGTCCACGAACCGGTCGAGCACCGCGGCATTGGCGTCGGCGCGGGCAATGAGCGTTTCCAGGCCGCCGATCGACTTCGCCCATTGAAGGGCATCGAGATAGTCCTCGACGCACAGCATCGACGGCGTGTTGATGGTCTCGCCCTTGAAGATGCCCTCGATCAGCTTGCCGCCCGAGGTCAGGCGGAAGATCTTCGGCAGCGGCCAGGCCGGCTTGTAGGTTTCCAGCCGCTCGACGGCGCGTGGGCTGAGGATCAGCATGCCGTGCGCGCCCTCGCCGCCCAGCACCTTCTGCCAGGAGAAGGTCACGACATCGAGTTTTTCGAAGTCGAGCCTCTGGGCGAAGGCGGCCGAAGTCGCGTCGCAAATAGTCAGGCCGCGGCGCGCGGCCGGAATGAAATCGCCGTTCGGCACGCGCACGCCGGAAGTCGTGCCGTTCCAGGTGAAGACCACGTCGCGGTCGAAATCGATCTGCGTCAGGTCCGGCAACACACCGTAGCCGGCCTCGAACTTGCGCACGTCGGCGAGCCTGAGCTGCTTGACGACATCGGTCACCCAGCCGGAACCGAAACTTTCCCAGGCGACCATGTCGACGCCTCGCTCGCCGAGCAGCGACCACAGCGCCATCTCCACCGCGCCGGTATCGGACGCCGGCACGATGCCGATGCGATAGTTGGCGGGAACCTTGAGGATCTCGCGCGTCAGCTCGATCGCCTGTTCGAGCTTCGCCTTGCCGATCTTGGCGCGATGGGAACGTCCGAGCGCAGCGGCTTTCAGCGCCTCGGCCGACCAGCCGGGGCGTTTTGCGCAGGGACCTGAGGAGAAATTGGGATTTGCCGGACGGAGTCCGGGCTTGGTAAGCGTCGTCATTGTGGTCTATCCTTCCAGATAGTGGCCCCTCGTTGGGGAGGGGTGGCCCACGGACGGCGATATGCTTTCAGCCTTCCGGCGTCAAGAGCAAAGTTTTTGTCGCTGGCGGGACATATGTCAGGTTTTTCATCACAAGGCGAAAACGAAAACGGCGGAGCGCAGGATCCGCCGTCCGCATATGAGAAGACGCGGTTTTACCAGAGATCGTAGCGCAGCCCGAGTTTGACGCTCTGATAGTCGACGCCCTTGTGGATATTGAAGGCTCCGCCGTCATAGGCGACATACTTCGCACTGGGCACCGCGAAATACTCGTAACCGAGGTCGACGGAGACATTCTTGGTGACCTGGTAGGACAAACCGGCGGCGAGCGAATAGGCGAAATCGTAGCTGGCCTTTGAAGTCACCGCGCCATCGTAGCCGGCGGGATCGTCGCAGTTGAATTGATCGACGGTCTGGAACCCGCCAGCGGTCGTGGTCGATGTCGTCTCGACGCAGTCACGCTTGCCGATCGCCCTGCTGTATTTGCTATAGACCACACCAAGGCCCGCGCCGATATACGGCGTCAGACCGACATATGTGCCGAGATCGACATAGCCGTTCGCCATCAGGCTGTAGGCTTTGTTGTTGGCCAGGTTGGAGCCTCTGCAAGGCGCCGAAGCCGGGGCGGTGGTTTGATTGACGACGGTGCCCGTGTTGACGTCCGAGATCGTCGTGGTGATCGAGCCGTCGCAAGTGGTGACGAAGTTGTCGCCGAATCTGTTGGAGGGCAGAATGCCGAAATTCAAATCGCCGCGCAGATAGTCGTTGAAATGGTAGCCCATGCCAATGCTGCCATCGAACAGGCTGTTCTTGGATGTGAAGCCCGCCGCAGTTTCCTCGTTGTCGTAAGGATGGCTGAAGGCGTAGCCGACATCGCCGCGCAGGTACCAGCCTGAGCCGACCTCGACCGGCTGATAGTCCGGCGCCTGGTCGACATAGATCGGCGGGTCGTAGTCGGCCGACACCGCCTGTGTCGCCGGCATCAGCACGATTGCGGCGAGCGCCAGTGCGATACGCGATTTTGATGTCATGGTCCCCGGCTCCTGAAGTTGGCGCCAGTCGCGAACGCGAGCACAGCTGCCGTTTCAAGGAGTATTGTTAACCATAGTGGTTAAGTGCCGGTTAAGGATAACAGGCGGTTACCGAATTGATTTCGATGTGATTTAACCAGCCGCGCACAAAACGAAACCGCCCGGCATTTTGCCGGGCGGTTGACGAATTTCAGGACCTTCGAAGCGATTACTTGGTGTAGATCGGCTCCGGCTCCGGCTGGTAGGCCACCACCGGTGCGGCGCAGCCGTTGTTGCCGCCGAACTGGTAGCGCAGGCCTCCGCGCACCTCATGCGTGTTGATGCCGTGGTCGAACCCCGGCCCGGAGCTGCTCGCATCGAACTCGAACATGCGCCCGCCCTGGATATGGGTGAAGCGGTAGCCTGCGTCGAGGATGAGCTTGTCGGTCAGGCAGTAGGAGGCGCCGGCCATGAGCGCGTAGGCGAAGCGCCAGTTGGACGACCCCGGATTGGTCTCGGTGGTGTTCGGATCGTGGACCGTGTCCCACTTGATGTGCGCGCCGCCGATGCCGGCGCCGACGTAAGGCGTGATGCCGTGATAGGTGCCGATATCGACATAGGCATTGGCCAGCAGCAGCAGGGCGCTCATCCTCGACACCTCGGTCGATGTCGTGGTGAGGTCCGAGGTCTGGCCGTTGAAGTTCGACTTGAACCAGTAGTCGGCGGTCAGATCGGTACGGAAGTAATCGTTGACCTTGTAGCCGACGCCGCCGCCGAGCGAAAAGCCGCCCTTGAGCTTGCCGAAATCGAAATCGTTGGTGCCGGGCGGCGGGCCGTATGTAATGTAGTCGATGCCACGCAAGGTCGACTTGTGGTAGTCGATGTCGCCGCGGATGTACCAGCCACCGACGTCAACCGGCTGAGCCTCGACGACTGGCGGCGGCGCCTCCTCGACCGGTGGTGGTTCCGCGAGATCGGCGGCGAGCGCCGGTCCGGCTACCCCCGCGAGCAGCGCGGCAAAAAATGCCATTCTTGCTGAATTCAACATGCTGTCACCCCTAAGAAGCCTCGGGACGACACCGCCCGAGGTTGAACCTCGGCGTGGATAATGAATTGCAAAGGTTAAAAGCCGTTTAACCGTACCGATTAACCACGAATCCATACAATTTTAGAGGGAATGCCGTTGTGCGGGCGGGGCGCGAAAAAGCCCGCCGGAGGCGGGCTGGAGACGCGGCCAGGCTCGGTTCGCGGCGGCTGTCAGGCAGCGCTGCGGGTTTCCGAGATGATGCCGACGATGTCGTTGACGACGGTCTCGACCAGTTGCGGATCGTCGCCTTCAGCCATGACGCGGATGAGCGGCTCGGTGCCGGAGGGCCGGATGACGAGGCGGCCGGACTTGCCGAGACGGTTGCGCGCCTCTTCGATGGCCGCCTTGACCGGTGCCTCCTCCAGCGGTTTGCCGCCGGAGATGCGGACGTTCTTGAGAAGCTGCGGCACCGGCTCGAACTTCTTCGACAGCTCGCTGACCGGCCGGTTCTGCCGCTTGATGCAGGCCAGCACCTGCAGCGCCGAAACCAGACCGTCGCCGGTGGTCGAGAAATCGGAGAGCACGATATGGCCGGACTGCTCGCCGCCGACATTGAGGCCGTGCGCGCGCATATGCTCGACGACATAGCGGTCGCCGACCTTGGTGCGGTGCAGCTGCAGGTTCATGTCGCCGAGGAACCGTTCGAGGCCGAGATTGGACATCACGGTCGAGACGATGCCGCCGCCGGCCAGCCGCCCGCTCTGGTGCCAGGACTCGGCGATCAGCGCCATGATCTGGTCGCCATCGACGATGGCGCCGTTCTCGTCGACTATGACCACGCGGTCGGCGTCGCCGTCGAGCGCGATGCCGATGTCGGCACGCACCTCGTGCACCTTCTTCTGCAGGCCGGCCGGATGGGTCGAGCCGCACTCCTTGTTGATGTTGAAGCCGTTCGGCTCGACATTGATGGCGACCACTTCGGCGCCGAGCTCCCACAGCGCCTCCGGCGCCACCTTGTAGGAGGCGCCGTTCGCGCAATCGACGACGATACGAAGCCCGGAAAGCGACATCGAGCGCGGCAGCGTGCGCTTGGCGAATTCGATGTAGCGGTCATGCACGCCATCGACGCGCTTGGCGCGACCCAGCCCGTCGGAATCGGCAAGCGCCAGGTCGATGTCCTTGTCGAGCATGCCTTCGATGCGCTCCTCGATCTCGTCGGAGAGCTTGTAGCCATCGGGGCCGAACAGCTTGATGCCGTTGTCGTAATAGGGGTTGTGCGAGGCCGAGATCATCACGCCGATGTCGGCGCGCAGCGAGCGCACCAGCATGGCGACCGCCGGTGTCGGAATGGGCCCGAGCAGGAACACGTCCATGCCGGCGGCGCACAGGCCCGACACCATCGCATTCTCGATCATGTAGCCGGAAAGCCGTGTGTCCTTGCCGAGCACGACGCGGTGCCGATGATTGCCGCGCTGGAACGAAAGCCCGGCGGCCATCCCGACCCTCATGGCGACCTCGGCCGTCATCGGAAACTTGTTGGCGCGTCCGCGGATGCCGTCGGTGCCGAAATACTGCCCTGCCATGCCTGCCAATGTCCCCGTCGGTTTCAGCCGCCCGTATTGCCACAATTGGGCCGCATCCGATCATCACATTTCGTGATTATATATTACCATTCCTTAGAAAATGATTGTCGCGGGCGGTTCAAGTGATTCGACAGCCTACCACGACCTCTCACTGTAGCGGCAATATACCAGCCGAGGCGAGCTTTTCCGCCGGATGCGGCTTGGAAAAACCTTGTTTGCGCGACCAGCCGCAAGCAATTCATCACCTTATCGGGAGCAACACACTTTGTGAGGGCATCCGCGCTGGAAGCATCTGGCGCAGTCTGAAGTTGAGAGCTATTGATTTGGTATAGGGACACCATCTGGCGGCAGCAAGGGAGAAACGCCATGCTTATTCATAGACTTGCAACATTGACGGGCCTCGCCGTCGCAGCCTTTTTCGTGGCGGCGCCGGCCAACGCGCTGACCATGGCCGAGTGCAGCACCAAGTACAACGCGGCCAAGGACGCCGGAACGCTCGCCGGCCAGACCTGGAACCAGTTCCGCAAGGCGCAGTGCGGCAGCGACGCTTCCGCTGCGACCGACGCGAAAGCGACGACCGACACCAAGGCGGCCGAGACCAAGCCTGCCAAGAAGGCTAAGGACACCGCCGCCGCGGCCACCGACAGCTCGACCAAGGGCCTGACCGCCAAGGAATGCAGCGCCAAGTACCAGGCCGCGAAGGCCGCCGGCACGTTGAACGGCATGAAGTGGAACGACTTCCGCAAGACCGAATGCACGGCCGGCGCCACTGCGGCGGCGACCGACACGAAGCCTGCCAAGACCGCGAGCTCGACGGCGGCGGCAGCCGACGGCGGCAAGGGCCTGAGCATGGCCGAATGCAGCACCAAGTATCAGGCAGCGAAGACCGCCAACAAGCTGAACGGCATGAAGTGGAACGACTTCCGCAAGGCCGAATGCGGCGCCGGCGCCGCCGACGACGATACCGTGCCCGCTCCGACCGAGGCGACCTTCACCAAGGAGCCGGCGAAGCCGACCGCCGCTGCGCCGAAGGGCGTGACCTTCCCGACCGCCATCTCGCCGAAATTCGCCACCGAGACCCCGGCCAAGGGCCGCATGCACACCTGCCTCGAGCAATACTACGCCAACAAGGACGCCAACACGCTGAACGGCCTGAAGTGGATCCAGAAGGGCGGCGGCTTCTACAGCCTCTGCAACGCCAAGCTGAAGAGCTGATCGCCTAGATTATTCGAAGAGAAAAGGCCCGCGCATCGCAAGATGCGCGGGCTTTTTGTTGGGCGCGAAGACGCCCGCGGCCCCGCTCGCATCTGCATATCGCAGGATTGTCGGCATCATCGATTCGCCCACACTGCCCACCGCCGCGCTTGTCCGTAGTTGGTAAAAATTCTGGTTGAACGCATAGGGAACAAACAGTATACAAAAGGGCGTCGAACCTATTGTCAATCAGGAGGGTCTCAATGTTCAGTTTGAAATTGGCGGCGTTGGCTGTGACGGCACTGGTCGCTTGGAGCGCCTCACCTGCGAGCGCACTGACGATGAAGGAATGCGGCGAGACCTATCGGGCAGCCAAGGAAGGCGGCACTCTGAACGGCATGGACTGGGCCGCTTTCCGCAAGGAGAAATGCGCGACGTCCGCCGCGGAGAATGTCAGCGCGGATTCGGTCAAAACCGCGGAGCAGCAGAAAAAGGACACCAGCGCGGCGGTCGCCCCCACTGTAGCGCCAGCGGGCGTGACATTCCCGACCACCCTCGCCGCCGAGTTCAAGACGGAAACGCCCGCGAAGGCCCGGATGAAGACCTGCCTGCAGGGTTACCACAACAACAAGGAGGCGGGTACGTTGAACGGCCTTCGCTGGATCCAGAAGGGCGGCGGCTACTACAGCCTCTGCAATGCGCGGCTGAAAGCTGAATCATAAAAATCGAATACGGCGGATAAAGCAGTTCACCGTTTTCCCCGCAGACGTTGAGCCATCATCCTCGGGCGTGTCCGAGGATCCGCTGTCGGGCGATATCTGGGCGCCGGGACGAGGGAAGCCTTGCCTTGTCTCCAATTCCCAAACAAAAACGCCGCGAACCAAGCCGCGGCGTTTCTCGATCAGTCTTTCGCACCACCTCAGCTTGAGGGCTGCGGCTCCATGCCGCCTTCGGGCTCTGGGCCTTTCTTGCGGCGGCCGCCGGTGCCGGCCTTCGGCACGGCCGAGCCGCGGCTGGGCGGGGTGTCGTCGCCAAGGTCGCGGGCGGGCTTGTGGCCGGCGATCAGCTGCTTGATCTCGTCGCCGGTCAGCGTCTCGTATTCGAGCAGTCCTTCGGCGAGCGCGATCCAGTCCTTCTTCTTCTTGGTGAGCACGGTCTTGGCGGTGGAGTAGGCGTCGTCGATCAGTCGGCGCACCTCGGCGTCGATGATCTGCGCCGTCTCTTCCGAGATGTTCTGCTGGCGCGCCACCGAATGGCCGAGGAAGACCTCTTCCTGGTTGTCGCCATAGGCGACATGGCCGAGCTTGTCGGAGAACCCCCAGCGCGTGACCATGGCGCGCGCCAGCTTGGTCGCCTGCTCGATGTCGGAGGAGGCACCGGAGGTAATGTTCTCCTTGCCGAACTTGAACTCCTCGGCGACGCGGCCGCCCATCATGATCGCCAGCCTGGAGATCATGTATTTGTAGCTCATCGAGTAGCGGTCGCCTTCCGGCAGTTGCATGACCATGCCCAGCGCGCGGCCGCGCGGGATGATGGTCGCCTTGTGCAGCGGATCGGCCGTCGGCACGTTGAGCGCCAGGATGGCGTGGCCGGCCTCGTGATAGGCGGTCAGCTCCTTCTCGGCCTGTGTCATCGCCGACGAGCGGCGCTCGGCGCCCATCATGATCTTGTCCTTGGCGTCCTCGAACTCGGCCATGGTGACGAGCCGCTTGTTGCGGCGCGCCGCCATCAGCGCGGATTCGTTGACGAGGTTCATCAGGTCGGCGCCAGAGAAGCCCGGCGTGCCGCGCGCGATGACCTTGAGATCGACGTTGGGCGCCAGCGGAACATTGCGCACATGCACCTTGAGAATCTTCTCCCGGCCGACGATGTCGGGATTCGGCACCACGACCTGGCGGTCGAAGCGGCCTGGCCTGAGCAACGCCGGGTCGAGCACGTCGGGCCGGTTGGTCGCGGCGATCAGGATGATGCTTTCGTTGGACTCGAAGCCGTCCATCTCGACCAGCAGCTGGTTCAGCGTCTGCTCGCGCTCGTCATTGCCGCCGCCGAGGCCGGCGCCGCGATGGCGGCCGACCGCGTCGATTTCGTCGATGAAGATGATGCAGGGCGCATTCTTCTTGGCCTGGTCGAACATGTCGCGCACACGGGATGCGCCGACGCCGACGAACATCTCGACGAAATCCGAGCCGGAGATGGTGAAGAACGGCACGTTGGCTTCGCCGGCGACCGAGCGGGCGAGCAGCGTCTTGCCGGTGCCGGGCGGGCCGACCAGCAGCACGCCGCGCGGGATCTTGCCGCCGAGCCGCTGGAACTTCTGCGGATCGCGCAGGAACTCGACGATCTCCTCGAGATCCTCCTTGGCCTCGTCGACGCCGGCGACGTCCTGGAAGGTGACGCGGCCGTGCGCCTCTGTCAGCAGCTTGGCCTTCGACTTGCCGAAGCCCATCGCTCTTCCGGAGCCGGACTGCATCTGGCGCATGAAGAAAATCCACACGCCGAGGATCAGGATCATCGGCAGCCACGAGATCAGATAGCCGAACAGCGAGTTGGAACCGTCGGTTTCAGGCCGCGCGTTGATGGTGACGTTCTTGTCCTGCAGCCTCGAGACCAGCGACGGATCGCCGGGCGAGTAGGTCTGGAAGCCGTTGGCATTGTCGGTGTAGTTGCCCGAGATGCGGGCGCCGGCGATGGTCACGCTCTTGACCCGGCCGGACGAGACATCCTGCAGGAACTGCGAATAGGCAATCTCGCTGGAGGCGCCGCGCGTCTGCGGCGTCTGGAAAAGATTGAACAGGGCGATGAGCAGGACCGCTATGATCGCCCAGAGCGCGAGGTTGCGATAATTCGGATTCATCTATTGTCCTGTTGGCGTCCGCATGCGGACCCACGATGGTGAAGGAAGCTTGGGCCTAACATAGGGAGAGCGCCTCCCCTTGCCAAGCATAACAGCATGCCTCGGTTAAGCTTTCGCCCATGCTCCATCGCGATCATGGCCGCGAAAAGGCAATGGCGGCAGCGGCAGCGCGCCGATGAGCTTGGCGACCGCCGCGGCGGGCTTGAGATCGAAGGACGGCAGGAAGCTGGCGAAAGGCGACGCCACGGGGACGATTGCCATCGGCGGCGGCGCGATACCGCCGCCAGCGGAATCAAGGCGTTCGCCGTCGCACCAAAGCGCGGGTTCGGCGGCCAGCGCCCTGCGCAGCAGGCTTGCCGGAACGCCGCCTTCCGGGGCGGATCGTCTGGCAGCGACGGCCCCCACGGGCGCGATCACCAACCCGTCCGGTCTGTCGCTCAATGTGATTCTGCGCCGGCCGTCCCAGAGGATCTGGTCCTCCGCAGGAATAGTGGTGGGCAGATTGCGCGCCTCACGGTGAAGGAAAATGCCGGTCCGGCGCGCATCGACCACCGTCCGCGACAATGTGGCGCAAAGCATCCCGGACCGCAGACGCTCGAAAAGCGCCCGGCAACGCGCCTCGTCGGCGAGGAACGAGACGCCGCCGACCGTGGCGAGCAGGATGCGCAGCGCATAACGGGCCGCTTCGCTGTCTTCGCCATCGGCGAAAGCGCGGTCGAGACGGATGAGCCCTGAAGCCGGTCTGCTGGCAAAGGCCCCGATCAGCACGGCCGCGCGGCGGCCGAGTTCCGCGCGTTCGGCGGCTGCCTGCCCGGCCTTTGCGATCGCCTGCGTAAAGCGCGCCTCGCCATCGCTGCCTGCAAGCGAGACGCGCATGCGCGGCCGCTCGAAACGCTGGTCGACATTGGTCGGATCCTCGGTCCAGCCGACGCCGCGGCGCTTCAGCATCTCGCGCAATGCCGCGCGACGCGTGCCGAGCAGCGGGCGGGCGATCCATGTGCGCCAGCCGTAAAGCGTGGCGGGCGCCATGCCGGCGAGGCCGCGGTCGTCGTGCGTCCCTCGATCGCGAACTTGCCGCATCAGCACGGTCTCTGCCTGGTCGTCGGCGGTGTGGCCGGTTACCACCACGCGGATGCCTTCCGCTTCGGCCGCCTCCGCCAGCAGTCGGTAGCGCGCCTCGCGCGCGGCGGCGGGCAGGCCGGACGACGGCTTGCGGCCGGACCAGACGAGTGTGCGATGCGCGATCCCGTGCTCGGCGCAGAGCCGGGCCACGGCTTGCGCTTCCGCTGCCGAATTTGGTCTCAACGCGTGATCGATCGTCACCGCCAGCAGCTTTGCCGCAGGCAGGGTTCGCTCGAGATGGTGCTTGAGGAGAAGGAGAAGGGCGGTCGAGTCGCTGCCGCCGGACACGGCTGCAACGGCGCCGTTGGAAAGGTCGAAGTCTGAGAAAAGGCGGTCCGAAAGGTCAGGCTCGATATCGAGCATCAGTGCATGTCGCCCAGAACCGGTCCCGAGTTTGGGACGTGCAGGAGAACTGCTAGCACGACGCCAATGCCTTCTCCTGCTTGATGCGCTCCTTGAGCGTGCCGGAAACATCCGGATAGCGTTTGCCGATCTCGTTGAAGGTGGCGCAGGCCACGTCGTTCTGCTTGAGGCCGACCAGCGACACGCCGAGCTTGAGCAGCATGTCGGGCGCCTTCTTGGCCTTCGGATACTCCTTGCTGGCGCCAAGGAAGACCTCCGCCGCGTCGCGGTATTTCTGCTGGCCAAGCAGGGATTCGCCCAGCCAGTAATGCGCATCCGCCGCCTTGGCATCCTTGGGGAAGCGGGAGATATGATCGCGGAAACCCTGCTCGGCGGTGGGATAGTCGCCCGACAGGATGAACTGATAGGAGTTGCGGTAGAGCTCGTCCGGATCGTTGGTCGAGGGCAGCGACGCCATCACCGTACCGCTGGACTTGCCCTTGCCGCTCATGGTGCCGGTTTCCGCGGAAGGCGCGTTTGCCGTGGCTGCCGGAGCCTGCGCCTGCGAGCCCGCCTGCGGGTCGGATTCGGCGTTGACGACATTGCCGTTCTTGTCGACCGTGATGGTGCCGAAGGTCTTCGGCGGCGCGCCGGTGATCACCTTGCCCGGGTCGCCGGTTTGCGACTCGACGATGACCTCGCCGACGCTCTTGCCGCTGCTGCCCTGCGCGCTCGTATCGGCCGGAGCTTGCGTCGCCGGGGCTTCGGCGACGCCGCTGTCGCCGGTACCGGCGTCGCCCATATTCGTGTTGCCGTTGCCGGTGTTGCCGTCCTGGGGTGCGGCCTCGGATTTCTTCTGGCCGGTTGGCTTCGCGCCTTGAGAGCCGCCTTCGAGCTGCTGGAAGCGGAACTCGTTGTCTTCCTGCTGCTTGCGCATCTGCTCCTGCATTTGCAGGATCTGGAAATTGAGCTCCTCGATCTTGCCGTTCATCTGACGCAGCTGATCTTCCAGGCCGGTCATGCCGGCGCCGTCCTGCTGCGCCATCTGTGCTTGCTCGGGCTTTTTCTTGTCGCCGAAGATGCCGAGTGTCGGCAGGTGAAAGGTGAACCCGCTGTCGGAGGATTGCGCCGGGGCGGCGACGCCTGGAATGCTTGATACAAGCAGCAGCGCAAGCGTGCCGCTCAGGACCGTTCTGAAATGCATTATGTCTCTCGCCGTGAAATCTGTTGGCCTGATGCGCCTTTCCAATCGGGATGGGAGGAAGCGCCCTCGCGCTCATAGCAGGACGCGAGACTTCGGCCAAATTTTGTTTCAGGCTGTCGCATATGAAAAAGGCGGCCCTGAGGCCGCCTTATCGTTTCGCGATGTTGTATTTTTGCCGCCCGACTGAGCCTCAGGAACCGGCGCCGGAGAGCGTGGTAACGGCGCGGCGATTCTGCGACCAGCAGGAGATATCGTCGCAGACGGCGACCGGGCGTTCCTTGCCGTAGGAGATCGTCTTCAGGCGGTTGGCCGCAACGCCCTTGGAGACCAGGAAGTCGCGGGTCGCGGCGGCGCGGCGGGCGCCCAGCGCCAGATTGTATTCGCGCGTGCCGCGCTCGTCGGCATGGCCTTCGATGACGATAGCATACTGCCTGTACTGATTGAGCCACTGCGCCTGGCGCGACAGCGTCGTCTGTGCGTCGGCACGGATCGATGAGGAGTCGGTGTCGAAGAAGATGCGGTCGCCGATATTGACGGTGAAGTCCTGCGCGGAGCCTGGCGTAGCGGCGCCGGCGCCGTTCAGGCCGAGATCGGCCGCGCTGTTCGGGGTCTTCTTCGAGGCGCAACCGGTGATGGCGAGAGCCGCCACCAACGCGATCATAGCCGGATTTCTGGTAAGTGCTGCGATACGGCCCATGCCGCCCTCTCCTTAGCATTCGAGTGATTTCGTTGATCACCCAGTAACCACGTTTGGGTTAACCGGCATTCAAGAAACACGGTTAATATTTGGTTTCGGCCGCCGTCCTCGGCCGTTTTTTGGCGGCGCCACGATGCGCGCGCACCGTAGGCGGAAATTTGGCCAAAACGGGACGGGGCTGTGAAAAAAGGGGAATTGAAGAATTGAGGAATTGAAGAATTGAGGAAAAACGTCACCTCAATCTCTCCCTCAGATTCACCAGCATTCCATAGATGTGGACATAGGATCGCAGCCATTCGTCGCGTTGCGCTTGTGTGATGTAGCCGAGGTCGAACGCATAAGAAATCCACGTTTCTACTTCGCTGCACGATCCCATAGCCATCGAAATGAAACGCGCGAACTCGGGCCTGGAATGGGTCTGCTTAGCGAAGCCTTCAGCTAGATTGGCGCAGATGGCCTTGCTGGATCGACGCATTTGGTCGGCCAGTGCGTATTGTTCCATTCTCGGGAATGCAAGCGTGGCCCTATGAACCTCGAGGGAAAGCGCATACGCGCGCCTGTAGACCTCCAAATCCCTAGCGCGCTTAATGTAGCTGCCTTCTTTCTCCATTCTTCAATTCTTCAATTCCTCATTTCTTCAATTCCCTATTCCCCCTCACTCCAGCAGCGGCGACCACGCCGGATCCGAGGCGAAGTTCGACGTCGGGATCTGCTGTTCGTTGCGGCCGGTGAGATCGACCGTGACCAGCTTCGGCCCGCCGGCCGAGTCGCGGAAGAACATCAGCACGCGGCCGTTCGGCGCCCAGGTCGGCCCTTCCTGCTGGAAGCCGGAGGAAAGGATGCGCTCACCCGAACCGTCGGTCTTCATGACGCCGATCTGGAACTCGCCGCCGCTCTGCTTGGTGAAGGCGATGAGATCGCCGCGCGGCGACCATACCGGCGTGGAATAGACGCCGTCGCCGAACGAGATGCGGTGCGGGTTGGAGCCGTCCGCGCCCATGACGTAGATCTGCGACCGGCCGCTGCCGCCGCCGCGGTCGGAGGTGAAGACGATCTGCGAGCCGTCCGGCGAATAGGACGGCGAGGTGTCGATGGCGACCGAATTGGTGAGCCGCGTCGTCGTGCGGCTTCTCAGATCCATGGCGAAGATGTTGGAGTTGCCGTCGTCGCGCAGCAGGCTCATGATCACCTTCTGGCCGTCCGGTGAGAAGCGCGGCGCGAACGTCATGCCGGGGAAGTTGCCGACCAGCTCGCGCTGCCCGGTCTCGATCTGCAGCAGATAGACCTTCGGCTGCCCGCTCTCATAGGACATGTAGGTGATTTCCTGCCGGTTCGGCGAGAAGCGCGGCGTCAGCACGATGGAGCGGCCGTCCGACAGGTAGCGCACGTTGGCGCCGTCCTGGTCCATGATGGCGAGACGCTTCTTGCGCGCGTTCTTGGCGCCGGATTCGTCGACGAAGACGACGCGCGTGTCGAAATAGCCCTTTTCGCCGGTCAACCGCTCATAGATCGCGTCGGCGATGATATGGGCGACCCGCCTAGTGTTGGCGTCATTGGCGAAGAACTGTTCGCCGGCCATCTGCTGGCCGGCAAAAGTGTCCCAAAGCCGGTATTGGGCACGGATGCGGCCGTCAGCCTCCTTGCCGACGCTGCCGGTGACCAGCGCCTGCGCATTGATCACCTTCCAGTCGTCGAAGCGCGGCGTGGCGTCCGGGCCAGAGATCTTCTCGATGAAGGCGCTCTTGTCGATCGGCGCGAACAGGCCGGAGCGCTTCAGGTCGGCGGTGACGATTTCCGTGATCTGGGCTCCCAGCGCATCGTTGGACTGGAAATCCGTGATGGCGATCGGCAGCGGCTCGACATTGCCCTTGTTGACGTTGAGCTCGACGAGGGCCCAGGCCGGCAAGGTGGCGGCGGCCGTCATGCCCAGCGCCATGGCTGCAATCGTCAGGAGCGGCTTGAGGAAAGATCTCATGTCTTCTCGCTTCTCTTCTTGATGGTTCGGACGCAAGGCCTAGAGGCCGAGCATCTCCCGTGGATCGAACGTGACCCGGATGTCGTTCCAGATGTCCTGCTTGCCGGCGGGAACCTGCAGGCCGGCCACGTCGCATTTTTGAACCGCGCGAACGGCGCTTTCGTCGAACTGCCGGTTGCCGCTCGACTTTTCGACCGATGGCCGGCCGTCGAGCTTGCCGTTGGTGTCGAGATTAAACCGGACCACGACGACGAAGTTCTCCGAACCTTCCAATCCGACAGGCAATGTCCAGCAGCCGCCGAGCTGAGATTCCAAGGCCCCCTGCTCCGACTTGGAGAGCTTCTGCCCTTGGTCCTTTTCGCCGCCGAGCGATGACTGCTGTGTCGAGCGCTTGGCGCCGCCGCCGGACGGCTTCTGCTTGTCGAGCAGCGCGGAAATCTCGTCGGCGTTGAATTGCTTCTCATCCGACTTCGGTTTGGAGGAGGCCTCCTTGACCGGCTTTTCCGCGTCCTTGCGCTCCGGCGCCTTGGCGCTCTCGGCGGGAGCGGGCTGCGGCTTCGGCCGCGCCTCGGGCGCCGGGGCGGAATCCGGAAGCTTGGCCTCCTCGGTCGGCTGTTCCTTGGCGATCGCCTCGGCGACGGCGTCGGGCTTCACCTCTTCCTTCTGGATGGCGGCGGTCGTGTCCTTCGGCGGCGAAGGCGTGGGTTCCTTGGCCGGTGCCGGCTTGGGATCCGTCTGCTTGACCGGCTCGGGCTTGACCTCTTCCTTCGGCGCGGGCGTCGGCGCCACTTCGGTCGCCGGCACCGGCTTCGGCTTCTCCTGCGGCTTGGGCACGTCCTCGGCGGCCGGCTTCTCGGTCGGCGTCGGCGCCGGCGGCGGTGCGGACGTCTTCTCGACCGGCTTCGGCTTGGCTTCGTCCGTCACCGGTTTCTCGGTGTCGACGGTGTTCTCGCCGACCTTCTGGGCGTCGGGGACGATGTCGGGGCGCTTGGTCGGCAGCGGCGCCGGCTTCTCATGCATGACCGCTTTCTTGTCGCCCTGCAGCGTCTGCGCGACAGCTTCCATCGGCACGATGTCGACCGCCACCGACTCTACGTCGGCGGCCGGCATGGCGGGCGGCGAGGACAGCGTGAACAGCCCGAAGGCCAGCGCCACGGCATGCAAGATGACCGATGTGGTGAGGCCGGTCCTCATCTTCGTGTCTATTGGTCCTGTTCCTGCAGCGAAACCAGGCCGATGTTCTTGTAGCCGGCCGCCGAAATGCGGGCCATGACCTTCATTGCGGTGCCGTAGTCCGTCGACTTGTCGCCGCGGATGAAGATGCGCTCGTCGTAGCCGGTCTTCGAGATCGCCTGCAGCTTCGCCACCAGTTCCTCGATCGGGATCTCGGTTTCCTGCAGGTAGATCTGGCCGGTCGCGTTGATCGACACGGTGATCGGCTGCGTGTCGACATTCAGCGCCTTGGCCTGCGTGTCGGGCAGGTCGATCGGAACGCCGACGGTCAACAGCGGCGCCGCGACCATGAAGATGATCAAAAGCACCAGCATCACGTCGACCATCGGCGTGACGTTGATTTCCGACATCAGGCCATGATGGCGTCCGCGCCGCCTGTGGCCGCGTCCGCCTCGCCCTATGCCACCTGCGCTAGCAGTAGACATCCCCATGATCGTTCCTCAGGCCTTCTGCGCGACTTTTTCATCGATTTGGCGCGAGAGTATGGCGGAGAACTCGTCCGAGAACCCTTCCATGCGCACCGCCAGCTTGTTCGCATCCGATGACAGCTTGTTGTAGGCGATGACGGCGGGAATGGCCGCGAGCAGGCCGATGGCCGTCGCCAGCAGCGCCTCGGCGATACCGGGCGCCACGACCGACAGGCTGGTGTTCTTCGAAGCTGCGATCGCCTGGAACGAGGTCATGATGCCGATGACGGTGCCGAACAGGCCGATGAAGGGCGCGGCCGAGCCCGTCGTGGCGAGGAAGCCGAGCCGGCCCTCCAGCCTTTCCATTTCGCGGGTCAGCGCCAGGTCCATCGCCTTGTCGATGCGGGTTTGCAGCGCCAGCGGCGACTTCGCGCCCTTCTCGAAGCTCTTCTTCCATTCGCGCATGGCGGCGACGAAGATCGCGCCCATGCCGGTGGTCTTGCGATCGGCGAGCGTGCGATAGAGCTCTTCGAGCGACTGTCCCGACCAGAACACCTGTTCGAAGCGGTTGAGCGCCAGCCGCATGCGGCTGTAGGCGACGAGCTTGTCGATGATGATTGCCCAGGTCCAGATCGAGGCGCAGAGCAAGCCGATCATGACCAGCTTGACCACCCAACTGGCCTGCATGAACAGGGCCCATATCGACAAATGCGCGCCCGGGTCGGCGAGTGCGATGTTTTCCATGGCTACGTCCTTAAGATTTTTCCGGGCATCGCTGGCGGCTGGCCCATGGGCATCCCTTTGGTCCGATCGCGCGAAGCTTGAAGCTTGCGGGACAAGCCCCGAATGCACCGTTTCGCGGCCTTTTCAGGGCAAATATTGGTGAAAGGAAGGCGCACGAATTGCGCCAAACTTCACCAATTCCTTCATGAACGGTTATGGTTAAGGATGGGTTAGGATATGAAGCGCGGCGCATTGCCGCGCCTGACCGGCCGGCGCCATGCCTGGACGCGGCTGGCTATGCCCCAAGGCGAAGCCGGCGCGAGGCGACGTCAATCGCTCGCCTTCGGCATGAAGGCGGCGATCCATTCCTTCGGAAATCTGCGCGGTCGGCCGTTCTCGCCGATGATCGCCGCTTCGACCTTCGCCTCGACCAGCACCTCGTCGCCGCGCTTCAGCTGCTGCGCCATGAAGATGCGGGCTCCGGAAACGTCCTCGGTGCGCGTATCGATGGTGAGGATGTCGTCCATGCGGGCCGGCGAGCGGAAGTCGATCTCCATGCGCCGCACCACCCAGACGATGCGTTCGCCATGCTTGCCGTCCAAAAGCTCGGTGTGATGGACGCCGGCAAGCCTGAGATAGTCCGAACGGCCCCTTTCGAGGAACTCGAGGTAGCGCGCATGGTAGACGACGCCGGAGAAGTCGGTGTCGGCATAGTAGACCCGGGCCATCAGGCGATGGCCGGATTCCGTCAGCGCCCCTGAAAGGCCGGCGCAGAGCGCCGCCGATTCACCATGATCGTCCATCGCGCTTTCCTTTTCAGGCCCGAACGGGCACCTGTTCGTTCGCGCGCCCATCCCGGACTGCTTGGCGGCTCAGGGCGGCGCGCATGGCGCGGGAACCGGATGGCACTGTTGGGCGCGATGATCAAGACCTTGATGGCGGTCCTGCTGGCGCTTGCCACCCTGGCCATGCCCGCCGAGGCGGCGACGTTTTCTATGAAGCGCGGTCTCAACCTCGACCAGTGGACGACCTGGACCGGCGAGGAGAAATGGAACGACCCGAGCGCCATCCTGCCCTATCCGGAATGGCGCAAGTTCCTGAAAGCGGATGACCTCAAGGCGCTGAAGGATGCCGGTTTCGATTTCCTGCGCATGCCGGTCGACCCCTCGCCCTTCCTGTCCGACGAGACGCTTTCGCTGCGCGACGACCTCTACGCCAGCGTGCTGGATTCGGCGCGCATGATCAACCGCGCCGGGCTGAAAGTGATCGTCGACCTGCATCTCATCCCGGCCGGCGGCAACCGCAAGATCGGCATGAGCGAGGTGATGGACGATCCCGCGACCTTCGACGCCTATGTCGAGGTCGTGCGCAAGATGGCGCATACGCTATCGGGAGAAGACCCAAGCCAGCTTGCCTTCGAACCGATGAACGAGCCGATCGTCGATTGCGACGACAACGGCACCAATCTGTGGCCGGACCGCCAGAAGAAATTGTTCGCGGCCGCGCGCTCTTCCGCCACCAGGCTGACGCTCGTCCTCACCGGCGGCTGCTACTCGAACGCGGCTTCGCTGGCGAAGATCGATCCGAAGGCGATTCCCGACGACAACATCATCTGGGCGTTCCATTCCTACGATCCGTTTCTTTTGACGCATCAAGGCGCGACCTGGGCCGGCGACTTCATCCGCTATGTCACCGGCCTGCCCTATCCGATGACCGCGGTGCCGCGCGCCCGGCTCGACGTGGCGCTGGAGACGATCCGCGACAGGATCAGAGCCGAGGCGCCATGGACGCGCCGCAGCGGCATGCTTGCCTATCTCGACGAGCAGGTCGCCAGCATGGACACACCCGACAAGCTCATCGGCGTGATGGACGCGCCCTTCAAGATCGTCGAGGACTGGGCGAAAGCCAACGGCGTCAAGCCGCAAGACATCACGCTCGGCGAGTTCGGCATGATCCGCCGGGAATACGGCAACGCCTATGTGATGCCCGCCGAATATCGCGCCGCCTATGTCAGGGACATGATCGCGCGCGCCGAGGCGCATGGCTTTTCCTGGTCGGTATGGGGCTATGGCGGCGCCTTCGGCATCGTCGACGCCTTCGACGGCGACAAGGCCGAGCCCAACGTGATGGACGCGATCAGGTCGCTTCGCTGAGCAATTCCAGGAAAAATGCGCGGCGGTTTTCCGCCCGGAATTGCGAAAACCTGGCACTAACCCAAATCGATCTGCAGGATCTCCGGCCGCACGCCGAAACGGACCGGCATGATGCTGAAGCCGAGCCCGCCCGACACGATCAGGTTGCGATCGTTTTCCACGACATGGCCGTAGGCGAAGCGGTTGCCATAGGCGGAGGGCACGACCGGCGAATAGCCGAACAGCCGCACCTGCCCGCCATGGGTGTGGCCCGACAGCGTCAGCGAAACCCGCCACGGCACCTTGGTGAAAATGTCGGGTTCGTGCGCAAGCAGTATGATCGGCTCGCTGTTTCCCACCTTGGCCAAGGTGCCATCGAGATCGTCGAAGCCTTGGAAGCTGTGGCGGGCCTTGGCCTTGTTCGGCAGCAACGCAAGCTGATCGGCGAGCCCCGCGATCCAAAAGCCCTGCCCGTCTTTCTCCAGCCGCACGACATCGTTCTCCAGCACGGGAATGCCGACATGTTCGAGCGCCTGGCGCGACTGCGTTGGACCGGCCTCCGCGCGTTGCGCCCGGACATCCGTCCACCAGTCATGATTGCCGAGGATTGAGAACACGCCGAGTGGCGCCTCGAGCCCGGACAGAGCCTCGGCCCATTCCGCAACTCGAACCCACCCCGTCACCAGGCGGGTTCCGGCCGTATAGTCGCCAAGCAGAACGATGAGATCGGGCTGCAGCGCATTGGCCTCCGCCGCGAGCGCGGCGATCCGCTCCGGCGTCATCCAGGGTCGGCAGGCGTGGATGTCGGCCAACGCCACGACGCGAAGCTTGAGCCCCGCCGGCCAGTGCGGCGGTGTCAGGGCGTAGCGTTTCACATGCGTAAGCAGCATCGGCTCGATGCCGACCGCATAGGCGCTGAGCGACACCATCGACAGGAACGAGCCGCCGACAAGCCGCAGGAAGCCACGTCTGGTGATCATCGATTGGCGGTGCCCGTTCCGTTGAACCGGAGTGGCGTTAGAGCCGGCGATTGCGCCTTCAGCTTGGCCGAGGCGAGCAGTTTTCGCGCAGACAAGTCCCTTCGGGCGTCGCGGCCGGACAAAATTCCGTTACTCTTCCTGGAACAGGCTGATCTGCTGCTGCGCGAGGTCCCTGGGTGCTTCGAGGCCGAGATGCCGCCAGGCATTGGCGGTCAGCACGCGGCCGCGCGGCGTTCGCTGGATGAAGCCCTGCTGGATGAGATAGGGCTCGATGATGTCCTCGATGGCGTCGCGCGGCTCGGAGAGCCCGGCGGCGATCGTCTCGATGCCGACCGGCCCGCCGCCGAAGTTGCGGGCGATCATCGAAAGATACCGGCGATCGAGCGCGTCGAGCCCGAGCCCGTCGACCTCGAGCCTGGTCAGCGCCTCGTCGGCGATGCGTCTGTCGACATGGCCGTTTCCGGCGACGGAGGCGAAATCGCGCACCCGGCGCAGGAGCCGTCCGGCAATGCGCGGCGTGCCGCGGGCGCGGCGCGCGATCTCCAGCGCGCCATCGTCGCCGAGCGGCATCGAGAGGATCCGGGCACCGCGGCGCACGATCTGCTCGAGTTCCTCGACCGTGTAGAAATTGAGCCTGACCGGGATGCCGAAACGATCGCGCAGCGGGTTGGTCAAAAGGCCGAGCCGGGTCGTCGCGGCGACCAGCGTGAAGCGGGCGAGGTCGATCTTGACCGAGCGCGCGGCAGGCCCTTCGCCGATGATCAGGTCGAGCTGGAAATCCTCCATCGCCGGATAGAGGATTTCCTCCACCGCCGGGTTGAGCCGATGGATCTCGTCGATGAAGAGCACGTCGCGCTCCTCGAGATTGGTGAGCAGCGCCGCGAGATCCCCGGCCTTGGCGATGACCGGACCCGAGGTCGAGCGGAAATTGACGCCGAGCTCGCGCGCCATGATCTGCGCCAGCGTCGTCTTGCCGAGCCCCGGTGGGCCAACGAACAGCACATGGTCGAGCGCCTCGCCCCGGCTCTTGGCGGCATCGACGAAGACTTTGAGATTGGCGCGCACCGCCGCCTGGCCGACGAATTCGTCGAGCGACTGCGGCCGCAGGGTCTGGTCGGCATCCTCGCCGCGCTTGTCCGGGGCAATGAGGCGGGGCGAAAGGTTCATGCCGCCTTCCTTGCATATGGCCGCTGGCGGAACAAGCGCTCCCTCACCGCGCCAGTTCCTTCAATCCGAAGCGGATCAGCTTCGAGGCGTCCGCCCCCTCGCCGGCCGACTTCAGCGCCGCGGCCACGGCATTGGCAGCGATGTCGCGCGAATAGCCGAGATTGACCAGCGCCGAGACCGCATCGGTGATTGGCGCTGCCGCGACGCCCTCGCCAAGCTCCTGCTTGAGAGCGATCGTGCCGTTGGCGGAGCCGGCATAGGCCGGCGCCTTGTTCTTCAGCTCAGTCACGATGCGCTCGGCCACCTTCTTGCCGACGCCCGGCGCGCGCGAGACCATGGCGATGTCGCGCAGCGCGATCGCGTTGGCGAGGTCGGCGGGCGCCAGCGTCGACAGCACCGCCAGCGCCACCTTGGCGCCGACACCCTGCACATTGTTCATCAGGAGGCGGAACCATTCGCGCTCCAGCGCGGTCTGGAAACCGTAGAGCCGGATCATGTCCTCGCGCACATAGGTCTCGATGAACAGCACCACGGCCTCGCCGGGCGGCGGTAGCGATGCCAGCGTGCGCGCCGAGCAATGGGCGACATAGCCGACGCCATGAACGTCGACGAGGCAGGAGTCCTCGTCGATCTCATTCAGCGTGCCTTTCAGCTTGCCGATCATGTCCTGGCTTTCATGGATGCGTTTCCGGAGAGATGATTTCGAGGTCAGGAAAATAGCTGCGGTAACGAGCGGGGTCGCGTGTCAAAAGACGGTGCCCGGCAACAGCCGCATGAGCACCAATGAAAAAGTCGGGCAGCGTCCTTTCCCGAACACCGCCTGCGCGGCGGTAACGGAAATGCGCGACACCGGCCGCAAAAGCCGCTTCCCACGATACAGGCTCGCGGTCGATCTCAAGCATGTCGGTCGCTCTTTTAAGCTGCGCCTCCGTCGTGATCAGCGGGGCAAGCTCGGACCAGACGATCGTGTTGACCACCAATGCTCCCTCGCGCCGACAGGAGGCGATGGCCTTGGCCGACCATTCCGTCGAGGGTCCGCCTGGCCCCCAGACATCGATCAGCACATTGGTGTCAACCAACGTCGAGATTTTCACGCGGACCCCTCAACCATTCCATGTATTCGTCGGCCGTCATACCGCCCAGATCCAGGGTCCCTTCCATTCTATCGAGAACCTCCCTGAATTTGCGGGAGGCTTCCTCTTCGGACAGGTTTTCATTGACGGCGACGAGTCGGGCCCCGTCGTCCGTGGCGACGAATTCCACTTCGGAGCCAGGGCCAATACCCAGGTGATCCCTGATCTGCTTCGGAATTGTGACTTGTCCCTTGGTGGTCACACGCATGGTAATACCTCTTAGGTATTACTTACTACGCTGACGAGAACAAGTCAAGAACACCCTATCCAGCGAGAGCCGCCATCCTATAGGCCGCGCTCTGGCGGTGGTGAGCATGGCAGATGGCTATTGCCAGCGCGTCGGCTGCGTCGTCGGTTTCGAAGACGGCCTTCGGCATCAGCACCTTGACCATCATGTGGATCTGCTTCTTTTCGCCGTGGCCGACGCCGATCACCGCCTTCTTCACCGCATTAGGGGCATATTCGGCAACCACCAGCCCAGCGCGCGCCGGCACCAGCATGGCGATGCCGCGCGCCTGGCCGAGCTTCAGCGTCGCCGTCGCATCCTTGTTGACGAAGGTCTGCTCGACCGCGGCCTCGTGCGGCATGGCCTGATGCAGCACCTCGGCCAGCCCGTCATGCAACTGGCAGAGCCTTGTCGCGAGCGGCGCCTTGTCGTCGGAGCGCACGGTGCCGGATGCGACGAAGCGCAGGGAATTGCCGAGGCTTTCGACGATGCCCCAGCCGGTGCGCCTCAGTCCCGGATCGATGCCGATGATGCGAATCGCTTCCCCCATGCGCCAAGTCTAACCTCGGCGTAGGGCGATGCCAGCGAATTGTGAACAAACCAGAAACGATCTTGCCAAGCGCTCGTCGGCGCGGAACTGCCTTGTCAGCCGCGGGCGAAGGCCGTGTTGAGCAGACTGATCTGATCGGAGACGGGGTTGGCGCGGCGGCCCGCGGCCGGCGTGTCGTTCATGGCGCCGCCATAGATCTCCTCGTCCATGCGCTTTACCAGCGCCTGCAGACGCAGCGACCGGCTTACCAGGTCCAAGAATTCCTTGGGCAGCTCGTTCCAGCCCAGCGCCTCGTCATGCGCCGAAGCGGTGTCGAGCCGCACCTTGGATTTCTCCGAGGCGACCTGGTCGCGGGTCATCTCGCCCGAATTCGCCGCCCGCTGCAGAAGCAGCCAGGATGCGACCTGCATCAGCCTTGTGGTGAGACGCATCGATTCGGCCGCATAGAGCGTTGCGGCCGTGCGCGACAGCTTCTTGGCTTCGAGCCTGCCCTTGCCGTCGAGATATTCGGCCGCCTGTTCGACCAGGCCCATGCCCTCCTGGTAAAGCGGCTTGAAGGATTGGGAGAAAACCCGGCGTTCCGCGAGCTTTATGGTTTTCGCGCTGCCCTTCGAAGGCTCGGTCATCGATACGCCCCTGCACTGCCGCAAGCCGATTCGGCATCCTTGCCGATACGTCCTGCACCCTTAAACGACTGAGGCTTGAAAATGCGCTTCGATGCCCGTGAAGGCAAGCGCATGTTTAACAAACGGTTAACGCCGGACCGCGCCCCGCCGGCCACCGGCGGACAAAAAAAGAGCCGCGGATAAGGCGGCTCTCAGGAGTTTAACAGGGAGGCGTCAAACAAAGTGGCTCCAACCACTCGGTAAGAATCCAGAAAAACTGGATGGTCTCAGTAAACGCCTGTAAAGCTTAATGAAGCCTTAACGCCGGACGGATTTTTTGACCGAACGGACGCTCCTGTGCCGGAACGGGACGCCCCGGGGACCAGGCCCCTCAGCTTCTCCAGATCGCGGGCAACGCGATGAAGGCGAACAGCAGCATGCCGGCGTAGAACGCGAGCGAGGATATGCCGAGCAGCGGTTCGATCGCCGGATTGCCGGCAAGCAGGGTGTAAAGGCCGACGAGCAGGCCGATGCCGCTGATCGCGGTCAGCCAGAAATGGATCGCCGCGAGCCTCTTATGCGCGACGGCCGGAAACAGGTGGTAGAAGAACGCGAACACTGCCGACATCAGCCAGCCGGCCACCATCGTGTGAGCATGGGTCGGCATCTGGCCATGGTCCTGGCTGATCGCCATGTGGATGCCAAGCGCCATTCCGCAAAGCGAATAGATGATGGCGAGCGTAAAGAAGTTTCGGGCTACCCCTTGCATTGATCCTCTCCAATGGCTGTTGCGGTGCTGAACCGGATCGATCGTCAGGCGATTCCGCGCCGGTCTCGGCGTCGATGCCCCAGCGATGTTTCCGGATGATGTCGCGGCCGCTCCAAGTTCCGGATGAAACAGATGTCTGTCTTTCGCGACATCGTTCCGAAACACGCCCCGCGCAAAACCCGCGCTCCTCTCGACGGCCGCGCAAAACCGATGCCGTCGCAAATCAAGAAAGACATCCAGGAGCGCATCATGGACTGGTACTCGATCGTCAAATTCCTCCACGTCGTCTCGGCCATTTTGTGGGTCGGCGGCGGTTTCGTCCTGTTCCTGCTCGGCATGCTTGCCGAGCGCGCCGGCAACACCGAGGACAAGCTGCAGGCGATGCGGGCCAGCGGCGAGCTCGGCGGCCGCTTCTTCGCGCCGATGTCGATGCTCACCTTGATCTTCGGCCTCGTCATGTGCGGCTTCTGGGTCGGCTTTTCCGATCTGTGGATCATCATCGGCCTTGCCGGCTACGCCACGACCTTTTCGATCGGCATGCTGGTCTTCAAGCCGACCGGCGAGCGGATGGGCGCCATGGTCGCCAAGGAAGGCGTGACGCCGGCGGTTCTCGCCATCGGCCAGCGCATGATGAGCTGGGCGCGTTTCGACTATGCGGTGATGCTGGTGATCATCGCCGACATGGTGCTGAAGCCTACGCTCCACGACATCGGCATCCTCGCCGGCATGGCGGTGGTGGTAGCGGCCGGCGCGGCGCTCGCCCTTGGCGGCAGCCGCCAATTGGTACCGAGCGCCGCTTGAGACGGCTTTGGCGGGGCGGCTGATCAGCCGCCCCGTCCATCTCACATCAGGCCGGCGATACCGTCCCAGAGCAGCTTGACCGCCACCACGGCCACCGTCGCATAGGTGAACGGATAAAACACCTCGGGGCGCATGCGGCGCACCAGCCAGGCACCGGCGACCGTCGAGAGCGGCGCCAGCGGCATCAGCACAAAAGAGGCGATGAGGTTGGTGCTGTCGAACTGGCCGAGCGCGAAATAAGGAATGAGCTTCAGCGCGTTGGTGGCGGCGAAGAAGATCGCCGCCGTCCCCGACAGCACCTTCGGATCGAGCCGAATCGGCAGCGCATAGACCTGGAAGGGCGGACCGCCGACATGAGCGACGAAGCTGGTGAAGCCGGCGACGGTGCCCCAGAAGGCCGCGGCGATCCGGTTCGGCTCGGCCGCGTGATCGGCGCCATGGCGGAACTGCATATAGAGCCAGCGCAGGACGAAGATCAGCGCGACCGTGCCGACGATCAGCCGCACCATCTCCTCGGTGACCAGGGCCGCCGTCAGCCAGCCGACGCCGATGCCGATGACGGCGCCCGGCATCATGTCGACCAGCATCTTGCGGTCGTAGACGCCCCACCATGTCCATACCGAGACGACGTCCATCAGGCAAAGGATCGGCAATAGGATGGCCGCGGCCTGCACCGGCGGCATGGTCAACGCCATCAAAGGCACGCCGACGAAACCCACGGCGCCGCCGAAGCCGCCCTTCGACAGGCCGACGAGGATGACCGCCGGAATGGCGGCGGCATAGAACCAGGGATCGCTGAGCAGGCCTGACATGGGATGACCGGAGACGAGGGCGGCTGGAAGATGGCGGGAGACCGCAATAGACCACAATGCGAGAGATCGCGATAGCCGATGCGCCCCGCGGCAGCCGATCAGCACGATCAACTGTCCGTAACCCGGTCCTTCCGGTTTGCGGGAAGCTCGGAGCCGTGCATAAGGTCGCCGGCCCAGCACGAGGTTTGACGATGAGCGAAGTCCAGATCCGCCGCGCGCAGCAAGCCGATCTCCCGGCGATCGTCGCCTTGCTTGCCGATGACATGCTTGGCCGCGACCGCGAGGACACCGGCATGCCCTTGGCGCAAGCCTATCTGGACGCCTTCGCGGCGGTCGACAGCGACCCGAACCAGCTGCTCGCGGTGATGACGGACGGCGCCGATGTCGTCGGCACGCTGCAGATCAGCTTTCTCGCCGGGCTGTCGTCGCAGGGCGCCTGGCGCGGCCAGATCGAGGCGGTGCGCGTCTCGGCGAACCGACGCGGCGAAAGGCTCGGGCAGCGCCTGCTGGAATGGGCGATCGAGAAATGCCGCGAACGCGGCTGCAGGGTCGTCCAACTGACGACCAACAAGAGCCGGCTCGACGCCCATCGCTTCTACGAACGGCTCGGCTTCAAGGCGAGCCACATCGGCTACAAGCTGGATCTTTGACGCACCACAGGCGATGCCGACCTCTCATCGCCGGGCCTGAACCAGCAGGAACATCGGCCGTTTCAGCTCCTATGCACCAAATTTCGGTCTGATATGACCGGATCTACTTCGGCACCCCAGCAGCGGTCTCACCTGGCGGCATGATCCGCAACATGAAACTCGACACTTTTTCCCCGGGCGCGAACGGGCCAGGCACCTTATTTTTGACCGGCTTCAAGCTCTGAAGGAATGCTCTGATCGCCATGGCATCATTTTCCGTCAAATGCGCAAAAGCATGCCAAGGCATGATCGGCGCCAGTCTGCGGCCGTCCGGGCGTACTCCGGTTTGGAGTGCGGCGACGATCTCCTCCGCTTTCCAGCTGCCGATGCCGGTTTCCTCATCGGGCGTGATGTTGGGGCCGACAAAGACCCCGAGACCAGGAATCTCAAAGCCCACATCCGAGCCGCCGAGAAAGCGCGACATGTCGGGCTTTCCAAGGAAGTACCCGGGCGTATGACAATCGTTACACCCGCTCATTGTGACGAGATACTTGCCGCGCTCGACCTGTGCATCGTCGGCCACGGCCGTGAGCGGTGACAGGTCGGCTGCCAGCGCGGTCAAGAATGCAAGACGAATTGACACTCGAAACATCACATCCTCCATGTCTCTTCTCGGTTTGTCCGACCTCGCACATCGTCCAAGTGTTACATTTGAGCTGCAGGGCGCCTGTCAAATTTGCACCTTACGGCTTGCGGCCGATCACGGCGCCGTTCGCGGCCGGCGCGTCGAACCAGACCGTCTCGATGTTCCGGAATCCGGCTTCCTCGAGCCACGCCGAATATTCCGCCGGCGTGTAGTTTCGCCCTTCCGTCTCGATCAGCATGTTGAGGCTCATCAGCGCCGCCGGAGCCGGCCCGGTCTTTTCGTCATTGACGAGAAGCTCGCTGATGACGACAGCGCCGCCGCTTGGCAAAGCCTCGAAGGACCGGCGCAGCAGGGCGCGGTCCTTCGCCTCGTCCCAATCGTGCATGATCATCGACAGGAGATGCACGTCGTGATCCGTCGGGAGGTGTTCGAAGAAATTGCCGCCGATGGTATCGATCCGGTCGGTCAAGCCGGCCTCGGCGATCTTTCCTGCAGCGATCGCGGCCACATGCGGCAGGTCAAGCACGGTCGCACGCAGCGCCCCATATTGTTTGCAAAGCTCGATGTCGTACGCGCCCGATCCGCCGCCGATGTCCAGGAGGCGGCGGAAATGTCCGAAATCCGCCGCTTCGCCGAGCTTGCGCGCCGTCATCGTGGAGAGCGAATGCATCGCCTCCCAGAAGGTCGCCAGCATCGTCGGATCCTCGCCCTCGAAAGCCGAAGATTGCACCGCCGGGTCCCATGTGGTTGGCCGGTTCGTGCGCAGCGCTTCGGCAAGTTTGCCCCAGCCTTCGTAGAGCCGCTTGTCGGCCATCTGCACGAAGCCGCCGAAGTAATACGGCTTCCCGCGCACGAGATAGGCTTCGCTCAAGGGCGTATTGCGATAACGGCCGTCCGTTTTCTCCAGAAGCCCGAGTGCAGCGCAGCCGGTCAACAGCATCTCGGCCGGGCGTGGGTTGAGACCGAGCGCTTCCGCCAGCCCGGAGACCGTGATGCCGGCGCCGCCCGCAAGGCGGCTGAAGAGGTCCAACTCGTGCGCGGCAGCCAGAGTCTTGAAGGCCCAGAAGCCGGTCGAAAGCGCCATCAGCGGGACGGCTGAAGGAAGCTCCGCCGCGACCGCAGCGCGCCTTTCGCGGATTGTCGTTTCCATGATCATCTCCTGCAAATTTGGTTCGACGACACGCACATCGTCGAAGAGCGCCGTTGCAGGGTGATTTCGCGACCGAGAAATTCGGTTACATCTGAAACAGTGGGTGTCCTGCCTGCAGTGGGCCGAGATTGTCGGCAGCCCGTCCGCCGGTCCCGAAAATTGGCGCGAGCCTCTGCCGCGTTGACGCATTTCGGCGGCTATCGTTGCGCGCCTCCTGTTCAAGCCGGACGCATTGCTTTATGCCGCAATGCAACCATCTTCGCCCGGCATAGGCGAAAACCGGGATCGAAGACCGATGAACGATTTAACGCCGCCCAACCGCTGCCGTATCGTGCTGATCGCGCCGCCGCTCGCGACGGCCGAGCACGTCTGCGCGGCCTTCGACGGCGGCGATATCGCCTCGCTGATCCTGCCCGACAATGGCATGGACGATGCCACCTTCCAGGCCTTCGCCGAGAAGATCGTGCCGGTCGCGCAAGGTGCCGGCATCGCCGTCATCATCGCCGGCGACAGCCGCATCGCCGGCCGCGTTCACGCCGATGGCATCCATGTCGAGACAAACCGCCGGGAGCTCGCCGAGACGATCGAGCGCTTGGCGGAAAAGATGATGGTCGGCGCCGGCGGCGCCAAGACCCGCGACGAGGCGCTGGAGCTCGGCGAGGAGCGGCCCGACTACATGTTCTTCGGCCGTTTCGGTTATGACAACAAGCCGCAGCCGCATCCGCGCAACCTTTCGCTCGGCGAATGGTGGGCGCAGATGATCCAGATCCCCTGCATCGTGATGGCGGGGTCCGAGCTCGCCTCGGTGGAAACGGTAGCGGCCACCGGGGCCGAGTTCGTGGCGCTCTCCAGCGCCGTCTTTGCCGATGGGCTCGATCCGCGCGCGGCGGTCGCCGCCGCCAACGCACTGCTCGACGAAACCGCGCCGCGCTTCGAGGATTGACGTGCGCTGGTCCCGGCTTCCCTTCGCGGCTTTGGCTGCCGCGCTGACGGTCCAGGCGGCCGCGGCGGCAGGCGCCGAGACCGTGCCGGTGCCGCAGCCCAGACCCGACACGAGCACGCCGCAGGCAAGCAAACCGGACACGGGCGCGCCGAATACAAGCGCTCCCAGTTCAGGCGCTCCCGGTGCAGGCGCTCCCAATGCGGGCGCCCCTGACATAGGCGTGCCCAATACAAGCGCGCCGAATACGACCCATACCGGCAGGCCGATCGAAACGCCGCTGCCGCAGCCGGCGACGCTTCAACCGCCGTCGGCCGACAGCGTCAATCCCGATCGCTTCGGCGCCAAGCCGCCGGATGCCGCCTACGGCGCCTTCCAGCGCGGGCTCTACAAGACCGCTTACAACCTCGCCATGGTCCGGGCCAAGAACGGCGACCCCGCGGCCCAGACGCTGGTCGCCGAAATCCTGTCGCGCGGGCTGGGCGTGCCGCTCAACGCCGCCGAGGCCGCGAAATGGTATGGGCTTGCCGCCGAGCGGGGCGTGCCGGAGGCGCAGTTCCAATATGCGCTGATGCTTCTCGACGGCCGCTATGTGAAGAAGGACGTCAAGGAAGCCTATGCGCTGATGCAGGCCGCCGCCGAAGCAGGCAACCGCCTGGCGCAGTTCAACTTCGCGCAATTGCTCATCCAGCAGGATCCGGGCGATGCCGGCATCGCCAAGGCCGCCGTCTATTATGAGCGCGCCGCCAGCACCGGCCTTGCCGACGCCGAATATGCGATGGCGCAAATCTACGCCAACGGCGCCGGCGGCAAACCGCGCGACGACGCGAAGGCACGCATCCTTTTGGCTCAGGCCGCTCGGCAGAACTACGACACCGCGCAACTTGATCTCGCCGCCTGGATGATCCGGGGGCGCGGCGGCGAGCGCGACCTGAAGTCGGGCTTTGCCTGGATGAAGCGCGCGGCCGAGGGCGGCAACGTCGCAGCCCAGAACCGCCTCGCCAAGCTCTACATGGGCGGCATCGGTACCGACCCTGACCTGATCCTGGCCGGCGCCTGGTATATCGTCGCCCGCCGCGCCGGGCTGATCGACCCTGAGATGGACGATTTCCTGCAAGGCCTCGACGACGGTCAGACCAAGCAGGCGCTGCAGAAGGCGAACCGGCTCCCCTGAGGCCTTCATCGCCGCGGCCGGCTCCGTGCCCCTGCTTTCCGCTCTCCCTTGCCTCTCCGGACGATTTGTGGTCTTGGAGGCGCCAAAGCGCGCTCCGCGCGAAAAAATCTCATTCCGGATCAGTTCATCATGGCCAAGATCAGTGGCAGCGAAATCCGTCCCGGCTATGTCATCGAGCACGATGGCGGCCTGTGGGTCGCGGTCAAGACCAACACCGTCAAGCCGGGCAAGGGCGGCGCCTACAACCAGGTCGAGCTGAAGAACCTGATCAACGGCACCAAGCTCAACGAGCGCTTCCGCTCGGCCGAGACCGTCGAGCAGATCCGGCTCGATCTGAAGGATTTCTCCTTTCTCTACGAGCAGGGCGAGGCGCTGGTGTTCATGGACACCGAGAGCTACGAGCAGCTCGAACTGGCGAAGGATTTCGTCGGCGAGCGTGCCGCCTTCCTGCAGGACGGAATGATGGTGACGGTGCAGCTCTATGAGGAACGGCCGATCGGCATCTCGCTACCCGACCAGGTGACGCTGACCATCACCGAAGCCGACCCGGTGGTGAAGGGCCAGACGGCTGCCTCCTCCTACAAGCCGGCGGTGCTGGAAAACGGCGTCCGCGTGCTGGTGCCGCCTTTCATCTCGGCCGGCGAGCGCATCATCGTCGACACCAACGAAATCACTTACGTGCGCCGCGCAGAGTAAAACGGTCAATACAGGAAGATAAAGAATGGCGCGTTCCGCTCTCCTCAATGTCATGGTCCAGGCCGCGATGAAGGCCGGCCGGTCCCTGTCGCGCGATTTCGGCGAGGTGCAGAACCTGCAGGTCTCGATGAAGGGACCGGGCGACTATGTCAGCCAGGCCGACCGCAAGGCGGAAGAGATCGTCTTTGCCGAGCTGTCCAAAGCGAGGCCGGGCTATGCCTTCCTGATGGAGGAGCGCGGCGCCGTCGAAGGCGAGGACGGCCAGCATCGCTGGATCGTCGACCCGCTCGACGGCACCACCAATTTCCTGCACGGCATCCCGCTTTTCTCGGTGTCGATCGCGCTGGAGCGCCAGGGCCAGATCGTCGCCGGCGTCGTCTACAATCCGGCGATGGACGAGCTCTATACCGCCGAGCGCGGCTGCGGCGCCTTCATGAACGACCGCCGGCTGCGCGTCGCCGGGCGCGCCAAGCTCACCGATGCCGTGATCGGCTGCGGCGTGCCGCATCTCGGGCGCGGCCAGCACGGCAATTTCCTGATTGAGCTGCGCAACGTCATGGCCGAAGTCTCCGGCGTCCGCCGGCTCGGCTCGGCCGCGCTCGACCTCGCCTATGTCGCGGCCGGCCGCATGGACGGCTTCTGGGAGACCGGCCTCTCGTCCTGGGACATTGCCGCCGGCATGCTGCTGGTGCGCGAGGCAGGCGGGTTCGTCTCCGACATGGACGGCGGACAGGACATGCTCGACACCGGCGGAATCGTCGCCGGCAACGAGCTCATCCAGCGCGCTCTGCTCAAGACGGTGAAGAAGCCGCTCCCGTCCCGTTGACGGGTGGCGAAAGGCGCTGCGCGGCGAAGCGCCTGCGTTCGAAATCAGGTGCTACAGCGTCCTTTGCGCGTCGAAACGACGCGCGGCGCAGTAGTCGCAAAACCGCCACCGAACCTTGAAATACTGATCCGCGATCGCCCAGATGAGGGGCTCCGGGATCATTCATGAACGACGCGCGGCCACAAACCCAGATCGAAATCCCCTTCGTGGGCCGCTGGCACTACTCGCGCGCCGAGATGATCGCCGACGGCATCGTCCATGCCGTCGGCATCGTGCTGGCGATCGCCGCCGGCTCAGCCTTCCTGGCTTTAGCCGCCTTTCACTCAGGTCCTGGGGAATATGTCGCCGCGATCTTCTACGTGGTGTCCCTGCTCACCGTGCTCTCGGTGTCGCTCGCCTACAATCTGTGGCCGATATCGTGGCCGGCGAAATGGATATTGCGCCGCTTCGATCACGCGGCGATCTATCTTTTGATCGCCGCCACCTACACGCCCTTCCTCGCCCAGCTCAAAGCCTCGTCGCTGGCCCTTCCGATGATCGTCGTTGTCTGGGCCGCGGCGGCGATGGGCATCGCGATCAAGATGTTCCTGCCCGGCCGCTACGACCGGCTGGCGATCGTCTTCTATCTCGCCATCGGCTGGAGCGGCGTCGTGCTCGCCGGGCCGCTGGTCGCAACGCTGCCGACAGCCTCCATCGTGCTGCTGGTCGCCGGCGGCATCGTCTATTCCCTGGGCGTCATCTTCTTCGCCTGGAAGGGCCTGCGCTTCCACAATGCCGTCTGGCACGGCTTCGTCGTCACTGGCGCCGGGCTGCATCTGGCCGCCATGGTCGACTGCCTGGTCATCAGCCGGTTCTGAGACCAAGAGCAATTCCAGGAAAAGCGTGAAGCGGTTAGGTCCGGCGCGTTCGCCGTGGCCTTCCGTCCGGAATTGCGCCAAAACGAGGCGGCGACGGCGATATTGCCAAGCGCCATTCAATTTGGTCACAATTCCGTTTAGAGTCGCGGCAAATTCGCGGCGGTGGCATCGGAAACGGGGCACGGATGGCTTTTCTCAGATCCTTCGGCAGGCGCTCGGATGTCCTGGTCTACGATCCGCACAAGCTATCGAGCCCGCAGGTCTTCCTGCTCACCATGGTGATCTTCCTGATCATCGTCGCCTTCATCGCCGCCATCCTCACCCGCCAGATCTCGACCGCCTTCTCCAGCAATCCCGGCCTCAACGGCCTGATCATCGGCGTGCTTGCCGTCGGCATTCTGCTTGCCTTCGTCCAGGTCGGCCGGCTGTTCCGTGAAGTGCGCTGGGTCAATTCTTTCCGCGCCGGCTCCGAGACCACCGAGCCGGTGCTTTTGGCGCCGATGAAAGCGATGATCGGCCGCTCGTCGACGATCGCCTTCTCGACGAGCTCGATGCGCACCATGCTCGATTCCATCGCCACCCGCCTCGACGAAAGCCGCGACACCTCGCGCTATCTCGTCGGCCTGTTGGTGTTCCTCGGCCTGCTCGGCACCTTCTGGGGCCTGCTCAACACAATTGCCTCGATCCGCGAAACCATCGAAGCGCTCGATCCCGGCAGCGGCGACGCCGCCGCCGTGCTCGATGCGCTGAAGCAGGGCTTGTCGGCGCCGCTTGCGGGCATGGGCACGGCCTTCTCGTCCTCGTTGTTCGGCCTCTCCGGCTCGCTGGTGCTCGGC
The DNA here is from genome assembly GCF_029674625.1 of Mesorhizobium sp. WSM4906. Taxonomy (NCBI): domain Bacteria; kingdom Pseudomonadati; phylum Pseudomonadota; class Alphaproteobacteria; order Hyphomicrobiales; family Phyllobacteriaceae; genus Mesorhizobium; species Mesorhizobium sp. WSM4906. Next base: position 1,674,031 of record NZ_CP121355.1, on the reverse strand, counting down.
TTCCTCGACCTGCAGGCCGGCCGCGCTCAGACCCGCTTCTACACCGAGCTCGAGAACTGGCTGTCCTCGGTCACCGACCTGTCGTCCGACATCGTCGTCTCCGATCAGGCCCGCGCCGAGCCGTCGGAAGAAATCAGGCTGCTGTCGGAAAGGCTGCGCAGCCTGCAGGAGAACGGCGGCGGCTCCAACCCGCGCGTCGCCACCGCCATGGCCAACCTCGCCGACGGCATTTCCGGCCTGGTCAAGAACATGCGCTCCGAGCAGCAGATCATGCGCGACTGGGTCGAGGCGCAGTCCGACGAGCAGAAGGCCATGCGTAACACGCTGGAAAAGATCGCCGACGCGCTGAAGAAGCAAGGGGTCCACTGACGTGGCGCTGGCAAGACGGCGCGCCGATCGCCGCATCGACTATTGGCCGGGTTTCGTCGACGCGCTGTCGACGCTGCTGCTGGCGATCATGTTCCTGCTCACGGTGTTCGTGCTGGCGCAGTTCCTGCTCAGTCGCGAGATTTCCGGCAAGGACACGGTGCTCAACCGCCTCAACTCGCAGATCAACGAGCTGACGCAGCTGCTCGCGCTGGAGCGCTCGAACAGCCAGGACAAGGAAGACACGCTCGCCAACCTGCAGGCCTCGCTGTCGGCGGCGGAAGCCGAAAAGAGCCGGCTTCAGCAATTGCTGGACCAAGGCGCCGGCGCCGGTGACGCCGCCAACAAGCGCGCGGAAGCATTGTCCGGCGAGCTCAGCAACCAGCGCCAGATCAGCCAGCAGGCGCTGAGCCAAGTCGAGATCCTCAACCAGCAGATCGCAGCACTTCGCAAGCAGATCGCGGCGCTCGAGGACGCACTCAACGTCTCCGAGCAGCGCGACCGCGAATCCAACACCAAGATCGCCGATCTCGGCCGCCGCCTGAACGTGGCGCTTGCGCAGCGTGTCCAGGAACTCAACCGTTACCGCTCCGATTTCTTCGGCCGGCTGCGCGAGATCCTCGCCGACCGCGAGAACATCCGCATCGTCGGCGACCGCTTCGTCTTCCAGTCGGAGGTGCTGTTTCCCACCGGCTCCGACGTGATCAACGATGCCGGCAAGGTCGAGATGAAGAAGCTCGCCGACGCCATCATCGAACTGCAGAAGGAAATCCCGCCCGAGATCAGCTGGGTGCTGCGCGTCGACGGCCATACCGACAACAAGCCGCTGTCCGGCACCGGCCGCTACCACGATAACTGGGAGCTCTCGACGGCGCGCGCGACCTCGGTGGTGAAGTTCCTGATCGAGAACGGCGTGCCGGCCAACCGGCTGGTCGCCGCCGGCTTCGGCGAATTCCAGCCGCTTGATCCCTCCGATACGGACGAGGCACGCAGCAAGAATCGCCGTATCGAGCTGAAGCTCACCGAACGCTGAGCGGTTGCCGGAAGCCCTTCCGCGCGTGCGGCTTGATCCTGCAGCCGCGTTTTTAGGGCCCGACGAACGCGTGACAAGGCCGCGAAACATTACCGTTTTTTAATTCCACTTGGCGGGGTGCCGTGCCTAGGTAATCCACATGGGCCGGGGACCGCCGGCGGTGCCTCCCACATCGCGACGCGACGGAACCGGACGGCCCGGGTCGGAAGGCAGGCTGTTCCGGCGCTGCCTTCCCCAGCTAGAGGGAGACGCAGCCATGCGCTCTTTCAAGATACCCAGGACCGCGGCGCTCGCCGCGCTTCTCGCCGCCGTTCCGTTTGCCGGCGCCTACGCCGCATCGGCCGGCTTCTACACCCCGCGCACGGCAGGCCTGATCGACCAGGCGCAGAGTGTGGATCAAGGCATCACGGCGGCGCGGCAGATGGACAAGATCAAGCCGGCAGAGGCGCGCAGCCTTCATATGCGTGCTGCTCACATCAGCCGCGTCGCCCAAAGAGAGGCTGCCGCGGGACATGGCGCGATACCGGCCACACAGTACCAGCAACTGGTGGCGCAACTCGATGACGTGAGCCAGAGCCTGCGCAACGCCACCGGCAGCAGCCCGCTCATCGGCGACGGCGCGGACGCCGGATATTATCCGAACGGGTGAACCCGTCCATTGCAGGAACTTTGTCGCAACGGCCCCGCGCGTCTTTCGGCGCCCTGGGGCCGTTGCGCATATCTCTTGGAGAGATGCTGCAATGCATGTCCGCCCAAAAGCGCGCAGCGGTCTTGGGCGGACGACATGCATCAAAACAAGATTTGAAGCGCGTCGCCTGAATCCGTTTCAGGGCGACGCGCTCTAGCCCGAGGGCGCCCTTTTCGCTCACGTCCTTAGTTGATCAGAGGCCGAGCCAAAGCGCCATGATGGCAAGCACCGCCGGCACCGTCTGGATGAACAGGATCTTCCGGCCGACGGTCGCCGCCCCGTAGAGGCCGGCAATGGCGACGCAAAGCAGGAAGAATATCTTGATCTGCAATCCGTCGGCGCCGAGATAGAGCCCCCAGATCAGGCCCGCCGCGAGAAAGCCGTTGTAGAGCCCCTGATTGGCGGCGAGCACCTTGGATGCGCTGGCGAATTCAGGCGTCAGCTTGAACGCCTTGTGGCCGCGTGGCGTGTCCCACAGCATCATCTCCAGATAGACGATATAGCAGTGGATCAGCGCCACCAGCCCGGTCAGTATATTGCCGGCCATTGTCCTCTCCAGTCGTTTGTTCCCGGCATTGATCACGCAGCGCCGTCCCGAGGCAAGACCGGCGGCTCTGCCGCCGACCGATCAGGGTTGCCAAGCTCGATGCGTTGGTATCTTTTCGCGCCAGCCAATTTGAGCCGGAATCCATCATGTCCTTCCAAAAACTCGATCAACTCGGCCACAAGCTCGAAGCGCTGGAGCATGCGCTGGCCATCCTCGGCGCCGACGAGGCGACCCATATGGCGGTCGGCGGCGGCGAGAAGCGCGCCGAGGCGACGTCGGTGCTGGCCGGCATGCTGCACGCCCAGGCGACCGCGCCGGAGATCGGCGACTGGATCGCCGCCGCCGAAGCCGAGCCGCTGAACGACGAGCAGCAGGCGGCAGTCCGGGAACTGCGCCGGCAATACACCAATCTCACCTGCCTGCCGGTCGAATTCGTCGAGCGCCAGACGACGGCGCGCATGCGCTCCGAGCAGCTCTGGCGCGACCTGCGCGCCAAGAACGATTGGGCGGGCTTTCTGCCGGCGCTGGAAGGGGTGGTGGCGCTGGTGCGGGAAGAGGCGGCGCTGCGCGCCGACGCGCTCGGCCTCGCCCCCTATGATGCGCTGATGGAGCAGTACGACCCCGGCAATCGCGCCGCCGACATCACGCCGGTGTTTGCCGAGCTGAAGGCCTTCCTCAAGGATTTCCTGCCGCATGCGCTGGCCGTGCAGGACGCGCGGTTGGCGAAGCATCCGCTAAAACCGCTCTCCGGCAGCTACGCTGTCGACCGGCAGCGCGAGCTCGGCCTTGCCATGATGGCGGCGGTCGGCTTCGACCTGACCCACGGCTCGCTGTCGGTGTCGCACCATCCCTTCTGCGGCGGCGTGCCGACCGATGTGCGCATCACCACCCGCTATAAGACCTCGGATTTCCTGTCGGCGCTGATGGGTGTGCTGCACGAGACCGGCCACGCCCTCTACGAGCAGAACCTGCCGAAGACCTGGTCGCACTGGCCGCTCGGCAAGGCGCGCGGCATGGCCGTGCACGAGAGCCAGAGCCTGTTCGTCGAAAAGCAGATCGGCCGCAACCCGGCCTTCTGGCGCTGGGCCTTGCCGGAGGTCGAAAAACATCTCGGTGAAGCCTGGTCCCTCGACGACATCCTGCCGCATGTCCACCATGTCGAACGCGGCCTGATCCGCGTCGATGCCGACGAGGTCACCTATCCGCTGCATGTCATCCTGCGCTACGAGCTCGAGCAGGAGCTTGTTTCCGGCCGGTTGGAAGCCGTCGACCTGCCCGAGGCATGGGACGCCAAGATGCGCGACTATCTCGGCCTGTCGACCATCGACAACCCGGCCGACGGACCGATGCAGGACGTCCACTGGCCTAGTGCAGCCTTCGGCTATTTCCCGTCCTACACGCTTGGTGCCATGATGGCGGCGCAGCAATGGGCGGCCCTGACCAGGCAGCACCCGTCCGCGGACCAGGATCTCGCCAAAGGCGACTTCAGCGCGATCAACGAGTGGCGGCGGGACAGGATCTGGTCGCATGGCTCGCGCTGGTCGACGCCGGAGCTGCTCGAGCGCGCCACCGGCGAGCGGCTCAACGCCGCCTACTTCACCGAGCACCTGCGCAAGCGCTACGGCGACTGACGCGCACCGGCTTGCATGCGGCGACTTTGGGCGTGGCTACTCCGCCGCGCCCCGGAAGGCGCTGGCCCCGGTCTCGAACTGCAGCTTGGCGAGCCGCGCATAGGTGCCGCCCTTGGCGACGAGGCTTTGGTGCGTGCCTTCCTCGACGATGCGTCCGCCTTCCATGACGAGGATCCGATCGGCCTTGAGCACCGTCGCCAGCCGATGGGCGATGACGATGGTGGTGCGGCCGCGCATCAGCCGCTCGAGCGCCATCTGCACCAGCGTCTCGCTTTCGGCGTCGAGCGCCGAGGTCGCCTCGTCGAGCAGGAGGATCGGCGCGTCGCGCAGGATGGCGCGGGCGATCGCGATGCGCTGGCGCTGGCCGCCCGACAAGGTCACGCCGCGCTCGCCGACCTGGCTGTCGTAGCCCTTTTCGAGCTTGCCGATGAATTCGTCGGCAAGGGCGGCCTTTGCCGCCGCCTCGATCTCGGCCTCGCCGGCGCCCGGCCGGCCGAAGCCGATATTGTCGCCAGCACTTGCCGCGAAGATGGTGACGTCCTGCGGCACGATGGCGATACGCTCGCGCATGGCTGCCGGATCGGCCTCGCGCACGTTGACGCCGTCGATGACGATGCGGCCGCTTTCGGGATCGTAGAAGCGCAGGATCAGAGAGAAGACCGTGCTCTTTCCCGCGCCCGACGGCCCGACGATCGCCACCGTCTCGCCCGGCTTGACCTGGAAGCTCAGGCCATGCACCGCGGCGCGGTCCGGCCGCGCCGGATAGGAGAAGGAGACGTCGTCGAAGCTTATCGCGCCCTTGGCCTTGGCCGGCAACGGCAGCGGATCGACGGGCGACTGGATGGCAGGTTTCTCGGCCAGGATCTCGGTCAGCCGCTCGGCGGCGCCCGCCGCCTGCGACAGCTCGCTCCAAACCTCCGACAGCGCGCCGAGCGCGCCGGCGGCGAACACCGAATAGAGCAGGAACTGGCCGAGCGTGCCGGCCGACATCGTGCCGGCAAGCACGTCGCGCGAGCCGAACCAGAGCACCGCCACCACCGAGGAAAAGATCATGAAGATGGCGAAGAAGGTTAGGAAGGAGCGCGCGAAGACCGAGGTGCGCGCCGCCTCGAAGGCAGCCTCCACGGCGGCCGAGAAGCGCCCGGTGACCAGCTTCTCGTTGGTGAAGGCCTGCAGCGTGCGCACGGCGCCGATTTGCTCGCTGGCATAGGCGGTGGCTTCGGCCAGCGTATCCTGCGCCAGGCGCGACTTGCGCCGCACTGAGCGGCCGAAGGCGACCAGCGGCAGCACGATCAGCGGAATGGCGGCGATGACGAGGCCGGAGAGTTTTGGGCTGGTGAAGACCATCATCGCCACGGCGCCAAGGCCGAGGATGAGGTTGCGCAGCGCGACGGAGGCGGTGGCGCCGACCGCCGATTTCACCTGCGTGGTGTCGGCGGCAAGCCGCGACACGATCTCGCCCGACTGCGCGCGATCGAAAAAGGCCGGCGAGAGCGTCGTGACATGCGAAAAGACGTCGCGGCGGATGTCGGCGACGACGCGCTCGCCGAGCGTGATGACGAAATAGTAGCGACTGGCCGAGGCTGCCGCGAGCAGCGCCGCCATCAGAACCAGCGCGGCGAAATACTCGGCGATGAAGGTGGAGCCGGCCGCCTGGAAGCCGTGATCGATCATGCGCCGCACGGCCATCGGCAGCGCCAGCGTCGTCGCCGCCGCCACGATCAGCGAGATGATCGCGCCGACCGCCAGTTTCCGGTAGCGGGTGATGTAGGGAAAAAGGCTTCTGAGCGGCCGGATCGAGCGCCTGCGCGCGTCTCCACTGACACCGATATCCGCCATGAGCGTTTCCTCTGGCCGCTTGCCGGCCATCGCTTCAATATATGCGCTTGCCGCGGCCTTGTGATTCAATTCCGGCTGATGTATAGGCTCGCCGACCGTTTTAGAAGCCGTGGCTTTTCATTAGCTGCGGCTTCGAGTTTTGAAAGGGGGCGCATCGACGCAGGCCATAGGCCCGTCACCAGCGCCGGCAGCCAGGAAACACGACAATGAAGGCCGATATCCATCCCGACTACCACACCATCAAGGTCGTCATGACCGATGGCACCGAATACCTGACCCGTTCGACCTGGGGCAAGGAAGGTGACACGATGAACCTCGACATCGACCCGACCACGCATCCGGCCTGGACCGGCGGCCAGCAGACCCTGCTCGACCGCGGCGGCCGCCTGTCCAAGTTCAAGAAGCGCTTCGAAGGTTTCGGCCTCTAAGTTTCTCCGCGCTTTGTCGCAGATCAAAAACCCGCCTCGAGGCGGGTTTTTTGTTGCCGGTTTTTCCTTCTCCCGTTTACGGGGTGAGGGCGCTCTCGCCAGCGGTTTCGCCAATCGCGTAATCCCTACTCGCCCACCAGCTCCCTCAACGCCATGCGCTTGTACGCCGCGACCAGTCTGTCGCCTTCTTCCCGATCGACGGAGATCGCCAGCCGCATGGCGGTTTCGCCCGTTTGCCAGACGAGGAACGCGGTCGTCTCCAGCTCGACCGGATCGGCATCGGGCCTGAGCCGCTTCAGCACCGCCACCAAAAATTCGGCATTGGCGCGGCTGTCGGCGAGCTCGAGCTCGCGCAGCGCCTTGTCGGCCTGTGTGCCCGACCAGATGTCGCGCATCACCGGCTCGGCCAGGAACAGGCGGTAGTAGATGTCGACCAGTTCCGAAAACGCTTGGCCGAGCCCTTCGGCGTCGCCGACATCCTTCAGCGCCGCCGCAATGCAGGCCTGGCTTTCGGCGGTGTAGCGCTCGGCAAGCGCCCAGACGATCGCCCGCTTGTCCGGAAAGAACTGGTAGAGCGAGCCGATCGAGACACCTGCCCTTTCCGCCACCTCACCCATGCGCATGGCGTCGCTGCCTTGCTCGGCGATCAGCGCCGAGGCGGCGGCAAGCATGCGCTCGACCCGCTCGCGGCTGCGCTGCTGGCTCGGCGACCGGCGCGGCGAAGCGATGGCACCCTGATCGGTCTTCGCGGCGACTTTGTCATCCATGACTCACTCCGGGGCGGTTTTTCGAAACTGGCTTGACTCGCAAGATATGAGGGTTTATCACGTTTTGCAAATGTGAGAGTTACTCATGTTTTATCGTCGACAAATCTGGAGCAACCGACATGATGAAATTTCTTCCCACCCTCACCTTCATTGCCGCGATCGGCTCCGGCGTTGTCGGCGGCGTCTTCTTCGCATTCTCGAATTTCGTCATGGCGGCGCTTGCCCGGCTGCCCGTGCCAAGCGGCATCGCGGCGATGAATTCGATCAACGTCACGGTGATCACGCCGACTTTCATGACGGCGCTGTTCGGCACCGGCCTGATCTGTCTGGTGCTTATCGCCGCCGCCATTATGGGCTGGAGCCAGCCTGGTTCGTACTGGTTGCTTGCCGGCGCCGTGATCTATCTTGTCGGCAACCCGATCGTGACCATGGTCTTCAACGTGCCTCTCAACGATGCGCTCGCTGCGGTCGATCCGGAGAGCGCCAACGGCGCCGCCGTGTGGGCGAAACATCTGAGCCAATGGGTGATGTGGAACCATGTCCGCACCGTCACTGCCATCGTCGCGATGGCCTGCTTCATCTTGGCGCTGATCTGAAGACAGTATTCCGCAATGCAAAAGACCCCGCCTCAGGCGGGGTCTGTCTTCTTGTGCGTTTTGCGGTCCGCATGACCGAGGTCGCGGTCCGGGTCGATGACGTCTCGCACCAGTTGCTTCAGCTTTGCTGCATCCGGAAAGCCGCCGTCGCGCTTGCGTTCCCAGATAAGCTGATCGTCGCAGGTGATGGTGAAGATGCCGCCGGTGCCTGGCACCAGCGTCACCTCGCCAAGATCCGTGCCGAAGGTCGACAGCAATTCCTGCGCCATCCAGCCGGCACGCAACAGCCACAGGCATTGCGTGCAGTAGGTGATGCGGATGGTCGGAAGCGGCTTCTCGCTCATATTGGATCGCGTGGCCGACTCAAGCCGCGCTGAGCTTGGCCATCGTCTCGTCGTCGACCTCGAAATTGGCGTAGACGCTCTGCACGTCGTCATCGTCCTCGAGGGTGGCGACCAGCTTCATCAGCGATTGCGCCCGCTCTTCGTCGACCGGGACGTTGTTCTGCGGCCGCCAGATCGGCTTCACCGATTCCGCCTCGCCGAGCGCGGCTTCCAGCGACTTCGACACGTCGCCGAGATTTTCGAAGCTGCAATAGATGGTGTGGCCTTCTTCGTCGGACTCGACGTCGTCGGCGCCGGCCTCGATCGCCGCTTCCATGACCTTGTCGGCGCTGCCGGCCGAAGCCGGATAGTAGATCTCGCCGATGCGGTCCCACATGAAGGACACCGAGCCGGTTTCGCCGAGAGCTCCGCCGGCCTTGGTGAAGGCGGCGCGCACGTTGGACGCCGAGCGGTTGCGATTGTCGGTCAGCACTTCGACGATCAGCGCCACGCCGCCGGGGCCGTAGCCCTCATAGCGCACCGCTTCGTAGTTTTCGGCGTCGCCGGCGGAGGCCTTGTTGATGGCGCGCTGGATGTTGTCCTTCGGCATCGAGACCGCCTTGGCGTTCTGCACCGCAAGGCGCAGCCGCGGGTTCATCGCCGGGTCCGGCGTGCCGGTCTTGGCCGCGACGGTGATTTCGCGCGCCAGCTTGGAAAACATTTTCGACCGCACCGCGTCCTGCCGGCCCTTGCGGTGCATGATGTTCTTGAATTGCGAATGGCCAGCCATGGCACCCCTGTCGTGTTCGGCTAGAGCATTTTTCGGCCGGGCGCGATCGCCCGGCATCGGCAAAATGCTCGAATTCAAATTTTCAGAACGTCTGAGCTATGCCTGCGAAGGCACGCGGCGCTCTCTGTCGGAATGGCCGGCTTATAGATAAATCGGCTCAATTCGTCCAGCCGCGCCGTTGAGCCGGCGCCGAAGCCGGTCACGTGAGGACTGCGTCATCCCTCCAAGTCCGACTTGAGCCGGTCGAGGATGCTGATGGCGTGGCTGGCATACTGGCTGATCCAGCGGTCGTGGATCTGCTTGATCGGCAGCGCGTTGAGATGGTTCCAGCGCTCGCGCCCCTCGCGCTTCGCCACGACCAGATCGGCCTCTTCGAGCACCTTGAGATGCATCATCACCGTGCAGCGGTCCATGTCCGGGAAAGCCTCGCAGAGCGCGCCGGTGGTCTGCGGCTGATCCTTCAGCCGGTCCAGCAGCTCGCGCCGGCGCGGATGCGCCAAGGCCTTGAAAACATGGTCGTCTGCGGTTTGGCTTGACACGTTATATTTCTATAACATATCGTTTGGGCGATCAAGGAAGGAGCTGTGGATATGTCTCTTGGATTCAGGATTTCCGGGCGCATCGGCAAACCGGTCGCCGAGGTCTTCGACGCGGTCGTCAATCCGACGAAGCTCAGCGGCTATTTCACCACCATCGGCGGCGCCTCCGCCCCATTGGTAGCCGGCACCACCGTGACCTGGTGGAAGACGGTTCCGGTCGAGGTCGACGAGGTGACCAAGGACAAACGCATCGTGCTGCGCTGGGATGCGACCGACGCCGAAGGCAAGCCAGCCTACAAGACCCGCATCGAGATGAATTTCGAGCCGCTCGACGACGGCGGCACCTTCGTCACCATCGCCGAAGCCGGCTGGCGCGAAGGCGAGGTCGGCCTGAAGAAGTCCTACCTCAATTGCGAGGGCTGGTCGCAGATGCTGGCCTGCATGAAGGCCTATCTCGAATACGGCATCAACCTGCGCGACGGCTACTATCGCGCCGAGATGAAGGGCGAGCCGGCCAACGAGACCAACATCTGAGCCGCAAGAACCGAGCCACGGGAGGACTGCCGTGAAGGTAACGCCGTTCCTGATGTTCGAAGCTAAGGCCGAGGAGGCCATGGCCTTCTATTGCGAGACCATTCCGCAGAGCCGCGTCGTCGACATCACGCGCTACGGTCCAGGCGAGGACGGGCCCGAGGGAACCGTCAAGCTGGCGCGCGCATCGATCGGCGGCACGGAGGTCATGATCTTCAATAGCCCGGTGCATCACGCCTTCACCTTCACGCCATCGGTCTCGTTCTTCGTCGACTGTTCCTCCGAAGAGGAACTGGAGCGCATCGTCGAAGCGCTGGCCAAGGACGGCGGATTCCTGATGCCGCCCGGCAATTACGGCTTCAGCCGCCGTTTCGCCTGGCTCAACGACCGCTTCGGCGTTTCCTGGCAGATCAACCTGCCCTGATGCGAAATTGGGAGAACGCCATGGAACTCAAAGAGAGCCCCATCGCCGAAGCCGGCATGCTGATCCGCCGGCCCGTCGCCGACGTTTTCGCGGCGATTGTCGATCCGACGATCACCACGAAGTTCTGGTTCACCCATTCCAGCGGCCGGCTGGGCGCGGGCAAGACGGTTCAATGGGAGTGGCGCATGTACGGTGTCTCGACGACCGTGGAGGTGAGCGAGATCGTCCCCAACGAAAAGATCGTCATGCAATGGAGCGAGCCGCCGACCACCGTCGTCTGGACTTTCACCCAGATGCCCGGCGACACGACCTTTCTCGAAGTTAGCAATTTCGGCTTCGCGGGCTCCGGCGACCAGCAGGTGCAGCAGGCGATCGGCTCGACCGGTGGCTTCTCGCTGGTGCTGGCCGGCGCCAAGGCGTGGCTGGAACAGGGGCTGATGCTCGGCCTGATCGGCGACCGCCATCCCAAGGGCCTAAAATGAATTCGTCATGCTAGGGCGGAGCAAGGAGCGAAGCGACGCGCGCAGACCCTAGCATCCATGCCGTGACGCCGACGTTTCGCCGCGTCTCGAGATGAAACGCCAAAAAATCCGACAGCTGACCTTCAGCCGTAACACAATTCTGCTCCGCCGCATTATTCGGCGTGGGTAAAGGCATGGATTCTAGAGTCTGCGCTCCGCTTCGCGTCGCTCCGCCCTAGAAATGACGAAGGTGTGCCAGCATCAGTGCCCGCTGCCCGACCTCTGCTTCTTGCGGTGCCGCGCCAGCATGTTGAGGCCTTCGACCAAGGCGGAAAATCCCATGGCGGCGTAGATGTAGCCCTTGGGCACATGATAGCCCATGCCGTCGGCAATCAGCGTCATGCCGATCATCAGCAGGAAGCCGAGCGCCAGCATGACGATGCTGGGGTTCCTGGCGATGAAACTGGCAAGCGGTCCGGCCGCCAGCATCATCGCGCTCACCGCCACGATCACCGCGATATACATGATGGCGATCTCGTCGGTCATGCCGACGGCAGTGATGATGGAATCGATCGAGAAGACGAGGTCGAGCAAAAGGATCTGGAAGATCGCGCCGGCAAGGCTCATCTGCAGCGCACCCCCAACCATCGTATCCTGATGATCCTGCGGGTCGACCGTGTGGTGGATTTCCTTGGTCGCCTTCCAGACCAGGAACAGGCCGCCGGCGATCAGGATCAGGTCGCGCCAGGAAAAGCCGTGCCCGAACGCCGTGAACACTGGCGTCGTCAGTTGCACGATGATCGAGATGGTGGCGAGCAGGATGAGGCGCATCACCAGCGCCGCCGAGATGCCCAGCCTGCGCGCGCGGGCGCGCTGCGCTTCCGGCAGCTTGTTGGTGAGGATCGAGATGAAGATCAGATTGTCGATGCCGAGCACCACCTCCAGCACCACCAGCGTCAGCAGCGCGACCCACGCGGTTGGATCGGAAACGAAGGCGAAGTGCGGCGCCAGGAATTCGACAAGCTGCATGGAGGTCGTCCCCTCTACGATCTGAAGCAGGTTTTCGGCGAGTTCCGCGGGAGTTAGGTGCTTGAGGTCCTCATATCAATGTCACGACCAGAAGGACGGCGCCGTTTCCTCCAGCCGCGGACCGCGACGAAACGGCGCGATCTTCTCGGCAAGACCCGTGCGGTCGGAGATCTCGACGCCGATGCCGCAGAGCGTCGCCGGCCCGCTCGCCGCCTCGAACCGGCCCTTCGGCACTTTCGAAAGGAAGCGATTGAGCGGCTCTTCCTTGTCCATGCCGAGCGAGGAATCGTAGTCGCCGCACATGCCGGCATCCGAGATATAGGCGGTGCCGCCATTGAGGATCTGATGATCGGCGGTCGGCTGGTGCGTGTGCGTGCCGACCACCAGGCTGGCGCGGCCGTCGACGAAATGCGCGAAACACATCTTTTCCGACGTCGCCTCGGCGTGGAAATCGATGACCGCCGCATCCGCCTGCTCGCCGAGCGGACAGGCGGAAAGCTCGCGCTCGCCGGCCTGGAACGGATCGTCGAGCTCGGGATGCATGAAGACGCGCCCCATGATGTTGGCGACCAGCACCCGCGCGCCGTTCCTGGCGATATAGACGCCCGAGCCGCGCCCCGGCGTGCCCTTGGGGAAATTGGAGGGGCGCAGGAAGCGCTCCTCGCGCGGCGCGAAGATCAGCGCGTCGCGCTGGTCCCAGACATGGTTGCCGGTGGTGACGACGTCGGCGCCCGCCGCCAGCGTCTCGCGAAAGATCTCTTCGGTGATGCCGAAACCGCCGGCGGCGTTCTCGCCATTGACGATGACGAAGTCGAGCTTGAAGTCGGAGATCAAGCCCGGCAGCTGTTCCCACACCGCCGTGCGTCCAGTTTTTCCGACCATGTCGCCGAGGAAGAGAAGTCTCATACGATCCTGCGCCGAAAGTCCGACAAGCAAAAGCTGCATGACTTTCCGCAAAAGATCATGCGTTTCTCAAACGCTTTTCTACAATCGAGGCGCGAACCGGCGCAACCCGCTCTCGGTGAGTATTTCCGGGATGATCACGTCGTGGTTCTCTTCCGGCACCATCGCAACTTCCTGACAGTCGAAGGCGATGCCGATCAGCCGGGGCGTCAGCCCCTTGTCGGCCAGCCTGGCGATCGCCCGGTCGTAATAGCCGGCGCCGTAGCCGATGCGGTGGCCGCGCGCGTCGAAGGCGGCAAGCGGCACCAGCATCAGCGAGGGGTCGAGCACTTCGGCCTCCTCATGCGGCCCGACCGTGCCGAAGCCCATCTCGACCATCGGCGCGCCGTGCACCAGCTCGCGGAACACGATCGTGGTCTTGTCGAGGATCGCCGGCAGGCAGAGCCTGGCTCCCTTTTCGCGCAGCACGAACATCAGCGGCCGCACGTCGACCTCGGAGCGCATCGGCCAGAAGCCGGAGACGATTTGGCCCGGCTCGACGGCGATCTCGGCCTTCGCGGTCTCGGCCATTTCGAGAGCGATCTCCACCCGCCAGAATTCATCGAGCGCATCGCGGCGCGCCAGCGCGTCCTTGCGAAGCTGTTTTTTCAGGTCTTTGGATGAGGTCATAGGCGGACGCTAGAAAAGATCGAGCTTGGACGGCGTTGCAGGAACGACGTTTTCTAGCGTAATTCCAGGAAAGTGCGCAGCGCTATTCCGACCGGAATTGTGTCAAAACAGAGAGCAGGCGCAAGTCTCCCGAGATCGGGCTACTATGCACATCTTCTGTGACTGGCGTGACTGATCCGGCCGAGGCTTGATTGCCGTGTGGTTCCCCCAATCCGTCGCTGCTTCGCAGCGCCACCTTCCCTCTCCGGAGGGAAAGGAAGGGAGCGCTGCTGGACGAGCGCTGGCGGCAAAAAGCCTGGCGCCCTTCCTCTACCCCGTCGATCGGGGGAGAGGTGGCTCGGCGAAGCCGAGACGGAGTGGGGGTCGACCAGCGCTGCGTTGGACAATGCATGTGCCAAGCTGCTACGCCCGCCATCGCCAAAGACCGGCCGATTGGAAATGTGCGCATGCCGTAGCCGAAATCGGGAGAGTGACGATCCACACAACCGGTGGAGAGGTCGATCCCGGGTGCCTACAAAGTAGGTGGGCGCCGTGTGAGAAAACCCACGGGTCTTCCCAGGGACAGCTCCCTAAGGATCGATAAGGCCCCGGGGATAAGTTTCTCCTGCCGGGAAGCGCAGACCGCCGGCGCCAATATAGGCCGACGGCTGGCCGAGCGCCAGAAGGATAGCCGGCCGAACGCCGGCAAAATTTGCGTCAGGCACCTTGCGGCGTTGCTATGCCTTGCACAGGCCGGGCGGCGTCCTTACGGTCGCGGCCGAACGATCAGGAGAAAAAATGCGCTTCGAAGGCACCGCGGCCTATGTCGCCGACAAGGATCTGATGGTGGCGGTCAACGCTGCGATCGCGCTGGAGCGACCGTTGCTGGTCAAGGGCGAGCCGGGTACCGGCAAGACGGAACTCGCCCGCCAGGTGGCGGCGGCGCTCGATCTCGATTTCATCGAATGGAACGTCAAGTCGACCACCAAGGCGCAGCAGGGCCTCTACGAGTATGACGCGGTCTCGCGGCTGCGCGACAGCCAGCTCGGCGACGACCGTTTCAGCGACATCAGGAACTACATCAAGCGCGGAAAGCTCTGGGACGCCTTCGCGGCGCCGAAGAAGGTCGTGCTTTTGATCGACGAGATCGACAAGGCCGACATCGAGTTCCCCAACGATCTGCTGCAGGAGCTCGATCGGATGGAGTTCTTCGTCTACGAGACCGGCGAGACCATCCGTGCCGAATTTCGACCGATCGTCATCATCACCTCGAACAACGAGAAGGAATTGCCGGACGCCTTCCTGCGCCGCTGCTTCTTCCATTATATCCGCTTCCCCGACATCGAGACGCTGCACCGGATCGTCGACGTGCACTATCCTGGCATCAAGCAGAACCTGGTGCGGGCCGCGCTCACCCAGTTCTACGAGATCCGCGAAGTGCCGGGGCTGAAGAAGAAGCCGTCGACCTCCGAGGCGCTCGACTGGATCCGTCTGCTGGTCGCCGACGACATCGCGCCGGAAGATCTGCGCGCCGACCCCAAGAACGCGCTGCCGAAACTGCATGGCGCGCTGCTGAAGAACGAGCAGGACGTGCATCTGTTCGAGCGCCTGGCCTTCATGGCCAGGCGGCAGGGATGAAGCGCGGTTCTCGCATCTGGCGCCTAAAGCATGTCTCCCGAAAGTGGGGAGCGAATCTGAAAGATCGCGACGCGCTTTAGGCCTCCGCCGTGCTCCGGGCCGAGCTCTTTCCTGCTGAGAGGGAGCTGCCCGGGCCGAAGATGACGAAGCCGATGACCGACAGCAGAAGCACGCCGATTCCGCTATAGAGCATGACCCAGCCAAAGCCGTTGACCAAGGCGGCGTGAACGATCGCGCCGGTCGGATCGAGAGCAGCGAGTTCCGGCGAGGCTTGCGTCAGACCATCGAGATTGCCTCCGGCAATCCTTTCCGCCAGCAAGCGCAGTTCATTCCCATCGATGGCGGCTCCGAATGCGGCGCGCAGATGGGAAACGATGCCTTGCGTCAGCAGTTGCCCGAGCACGGCGATGTTGATGGCTAAAGTGATCAGGCGAGCGCTGATGTCGATGCCCGACGCCATGCCCGCGCGATCGGGCGACACCGATCCGGTCGTGGTATGGGTGGTCGGCGAATTGGTCAGGCCGATGCCTATGCCGGCGATCAGCGTGCCGGGCAGCATGGTCAGCCAGTTGGCCCCTTCGAGCCCGGATCCTATCCGCATGGCGATGAAGCCGATCCCCAATGTCAGCAGCCCAAGCGGGACCGCGACCCGAGCCTGATAGCGGGCGCGCAGACGCTCGGCGATCGGCGGCATCAGCATGAAAGGGAGCGTGTAGGCGAGCAGCAGCAGGCCGGTCGTGGTGCTGTCGTAGCCGAGAACGCCCGAGAAATAGATCGGCAGGTAGATGATGAACGGCCAATAGCTGAAATTCATGCCGATGGCGCCCATGATCGCGCCCGAGAACTGGCGGATGCGGAACACGGAGAAATCGAACATCGGATAGGAACTGATCCTCTCCGCGACGAGGAACGCGATGAAGGAGACGGCCGCCGCGGCCGTTACGCCGATACGAACACCCAAGCCGAGCTCTGCCCCTTGGGTGATCAGATAGGAGAAACCGAATACCGCGAGCGAGAGCGTCAGCATGCCGGCCCAATCGAGCTTCTGGGCATTGCGGTCGCGCGATTCCGTGACCCCGGCGCCGATGAAGGCCAAAGCGAGGACCGCGAGCGGCACGTGGATCAGGAACACCCACTGCCAGTTCGACAGCGCGACGATCAATCCGCCGATCGCGGGCCCGAAGCCGAGGCCGATGCCCGAGACGACGCTCCAAGCGACGAACGCCTTGCCGCGTTCGCGGCCGTCCTGGAACTGATGCGACAGCACCGCGACGCTGCAGGTCAGCATCGCTCCGCCGGCGAGGCCTTGCAGGAAGCGCGCGACGATCAAGAGCGGTGCGCTCGGCGCAAGGCCGCAGAGCAGCGAGGCGAGCCCGAAGGCGACAGTGGTGGTCACCATCACCCGTTTGCGCCCGAAACGGTCGGCCACCGTTCCCGTTGCCATGAGGACGGTCGTGCAGGCAATGGTGTAGGCGTTCATGATCCATTGCAGGTCCTTGAAACTGGCCGCAAGCACGCTTTCCAGCTTCGGGAGGATCACCGGCACGCTGGAGATTTCGAGGCCGAACAGCAGCGAGGCAAGGCAAACGCCCGTAAGCGCGATGGTGTTTCGATGAAACGTCATGTCGATCACTTTCAGTCTGAGCCTTGAGGGATGGGCACCACTTCAACGGCGGTCGCCGAGGACATAGAGGAGGCTTGACCATAAAAAAAGGCTATGCGTAACTATTTCAGAAATGACAAAATGGAATGCACCAATGACCAGCCTTGACGTCGATGCCGTGCGGACCTTCGTGATGGTGGCCGACTTGCAGAGCTTCACGCGCGCGGCCGCCGCGCTCGGCAGCACACAGGCGACGATCAGCGTCAAGCTGCGCCGGCTGGAGGAGAAGCTGGGCGCGCGTTTGATCGAGCGAACCCCGCGTCGCGTGAGCCTTTCGGCAAGGGGAGCCGTCTTCCTGCCTGCGGCGCGCGAGTTCCTCGCCGCTCATGAGCGTGCCATGGCCGAGTTTTCCACCGCACCGTGCCGCCTTGCGCTCGGCTTTGTCGACCACGTCGCCGGACCGGAGCTTTCCGTGCTTCTGGCGCAGCTTCACGCGCATGATCCGTCGCTCGCGCTCAGCATGAGGATCGAGACCTCCTCTCTGCTGGAGGAAGCCTTCGATCGCGGCGAGCTGGATGCGGTAATCGTCCACCGCGAAAGCGACCGCCGGGGCAAGACGCTCTCGCGCACGCAATATGGCTGGTTCGCCGCGCCCACATTCGAATGGCGGCGCGGGACGCCGCTGCGCCTGGCGCTGTTGAGCACCGCATGCACCTGTCCGGATCGTCTGAGAGCGATCGAGGCGCTGGACAGGGCAGGTATCGCCTGGGACGAGGCTTTCCTGGGCGGCGGCGGCAAAGCCGTCAACATCGCGGTGTCCGCGGGTTTTGCCGTTGCCGCGCTTGCCCATCGCGTCGTTCCTCACGGCCTGGTCGATGTCGGCCGCAAGCTGGGCCTGCCGCCAATTCCGTCTTCCGAGATCGTCTTGCATTCGCACGCCCTGGCGCCGCGGGCGCGAGAGGCGCTCAACATGCTCGCCGCCGCGTTTCGCGAGTACAATTTGCCGCCAGGATAGGGCAAAGGAGTCTCCTGGCCCTGATTCCATTGCGGGGTTCAGGCTTCGGAGGAGAATGAAATGTCCCAGATCACCGTCCGCCCGCTCGCCCAGTCCGATCACGCCGACTGGCGCCGCCTGTGGACCGCATACCTCACCTTTTATGAGACCAAGCTGCCGGACGCGGTTTACGACGTCACTTGGAAACGCCTCTTCACGCCAGGCGAGTTCGAGCCGAAAGGGTTCATCGCCACGCTCGACGGCAAGGCCGTGGGCCTGACGCACTATCTCTATCACCGCTCCTGCTGGTCTGAGGTCAACAACTGCTATCTGCAGGACCTGTTCGCCGACCCCGATGTGCGCGGCAAGGGCATCGGCGCTGCCTTGATCAGAGCCGTGCAACAGGAGGCCGGCAAGATCGGCGTGAGGAACGTCTACTGGATGACGCACGAGGCCAACGCCACCGCGCGCCGGCTCTATGATCATGTGGCAAGGCGGACGGGCTTCATCGAATACGATCTTTTGTGAAGAGGAGGTTGATACTGCTCTCATTGCGCAATATATTGCACATTGAAAGACGATCATGCCGCTGATTGAAGCCAATACGCGCAAGATCATTGCGAGGCTGATGCGCGACGGCTGGACGAATAGCGGCGGCGGCAAGCACGACAAATACGAGCACCCGGATAAGCCGGATGTGACGATCATCGTGCCACGGCACCGCGAGCAATCTCCAGGTGTTGCGCGCTCGATCGCCAAGCTTGCCGGATGGATTTGAGGCTTGACCACATGATGCACTTTGTCGGAGTTCTGGACGGCGCGGACGATGTCTGGGGAATTCGGGTCCCCGACCTCCCAGGTTGCCACGGTGGCGGCGCCAGCCCCGAGGAGGCTATTGCCGATGCAACGTCGGCGGTTCGCGAATGGGCTGAAACCCGGTTGGCAAAGCACCTCCCGCTGCCCCAAGTGCGAACTGTGGCCGAGTTGCTTCGATCAGGTGAGATCGATAGCGCTGCGGGTGAATCCGCCGTCATGATCCCGCTGCTGATCGATTCCGGCCGACCAGTACGTGCAAATCTGTCGTTGGACGCGGGCCTGCTCGCGGCGATTGACGCCGAAGCGAGCCGCCGGGGTCTGACACGCTCTGCCTTCATCGCAAGCGCCGCACGAGAAAAGATCGAGGGGCACAGATAACATCCCAGCCATGTTCATCCCCTTCTTCCTGGAACTGAAGGCCGCGCGGGTTCCCGTTTCGCTCAGGGAATATCTGTCGCTGCTGGAAGGCCTGGAAGCGGGATTGGTCGACTATGACGTCGAGGGTTTCTACTACCTCGCTCGCTCGGCCCTGGTGAAGGACGAACGCCACATCGACCGCTTCGACCAGGTCTTCGCGCATGTCTTCAAGGGCGTCGAGGCGCTTGCCGGACCGGATGCCGTCGACGTCGCCAATATCCCCGAGGAATGGCTGCGCCGGCTGGCCGAAAAGCATCTGACCGACGAGGAGAAAAAACTGGTCGAGGCGCTGGGCGGCTTCGACAAGCTGATGGAGACGCTGAAACAGCGTCTGGAGGAACAGAAGGGCCGGCATCAAGGCGGATCGAAATGGATCGGCACCGGCGGCACCTCGCCCTTCGGCGCCTATGGCTACAACCCGGAAGGCGTGCGCATCGGGCAGCACGAAAGCCGGCATCGCCGTGCGGTAAAGGTATGGGACAAGCGCGAGTTCAAGAACTTCGATGACGCGGTCGAGCTCGGCACCCGCAACATCAAGGTGGCGCTGAAGCGCCTGCGTCGTTGGGTGCGCGAGGGCGCCGCGGAAGAGTTCGACCTGCCCGGCACGATTCATGCCACCGCCGAGCATGGCTATCTCGACGTCAAGACGCGACCCGAGCGCCGCAACGCGGTGAAGCTGTTGATGTTCTTCGACGTCGGCGGCTCGATGGACGATCACATCAAAAGCGTCGAGGAATTGTTCTCGGCCGCCCGCGCAGAATTTCGCCAGCTCGAATATTTCTACTTCCACAACTGCCTTTACGAGCGCGTCTGGAAGGACAATCGACGGCGGCTCGCCGAGACGATCCAGACCTTCGACCTGCTCCACAAATATGGGCCGGACTACAAGGTGATCGTCGTCGGCGACGCCTCGATGAGCCCTTACGAGATCGCGCATCCCGGCGGCTCCGTCGAGCACTGGAACCCGGAAGCAGGCGGCGTTTGGCTCGCGCGACTTTTGCAGCAATGGCCGAATGCCGTCTGGCTGAACCCGGAAGCCGAGAAGAACTGGCGCTACACCCATTCCATCGCCATGATCAGCGACATCTTCGGCGGCCGCATGTTCCCGCTCACGCTCGCCGGGCTCGAGGCGGCAACGAAACAGCTTTCGCGCAAGCATTGATCGGCAGGCTCGGCCGCCAAAATTCAGGTCAGGCCGAGTCGAAAATGGTGGCCTCCGAGAACCGGAGCGGAGCGTACTTGAAGTACGTGAGCACCGGAAGCGCAGGAGGCCGCCATTTGCAGGCCGGCCTCACCTGAATATAGTTGTAACAAATGCCTATGTTCGTGCGAATACAGGCTGCCAACCAACAACGAGCCGCCAAGGCCGAGGAGATTTCATGGACACCCACGCCTATCCCGTCACCCGCACCGACGCCGAGTGGCGCGCCCGGCTGACGCCGGAGCAGTACGCCGTCATGCGCAACCACGGCACCGAGCGCCCCGGCAGCTGCGCTCTGCTTTACGAGAAGCGCGCCGGCACTTTCTTCTGCGTCGGCTGCGACCAGCCGCTGTTCGAATCCAAGCTGAAGTTCGAGAGCGGAACCGGCTGGCCGAGCTTCAACGACCCCGTCCCGGGTTCGATCGAGACCACCGTCGACCGCAGCTACGGCATGGTCCGCACCGAATGCCACTGCTCGCGCTGCGGCAGCCATCTCGGCCACGTCTTCGAGGACGGCCCGCCGCCGACCGGCTTGCGCTACTGCATCAATGGGGTGGCGTTGCGCTTCGAGCCGTCGGCCTGACCGGCGCCCTGACCAACACTCCAAAAGGGCGGCTTCGGCCGCCCTTTTCCGTCCCTACTTACACGACGACAGTCGCGATCAGCCAGAGCGCCGAGCCCAGCATCATCAGTTGGGCCTTGCACCCGCCGGTCCGTTCCGCCGTCCGCCAGACGGCAAGGCTGAGGAAGATGTTGCAGGGAACGGGGAGGAAATGCGCTGTTAGAACCAGCCAGAGCGGCAGCTTCAGCCCGAGCAGGACGAGCGCCGCCCCCGACGAGGCGATGTTGATCGCCGTGCCGGCAAGCAGCATGTCGCGCCAGAACAGCCGGTCGAGCGGTGCTTGACCTTGCCAGCGCATGCGCAGGAAGCCCGCCGCCTCGCGGTCGGTCTTCGCCGGCGCGGCGCCTTCGAGCTCAGGCTTGCCCATCAATCGAGCCTCATGGAACCACACGAAAGTTTCGAACCCGCATGTCGCAATATCCGGCGCAGACGAAACAGAAACTGACTGCCAAAACACGTATCATCACGAAGCCGTGACCCACATCGTGTTCTGTCATTTGCACACGCAACACAGAGGGGTTCGAAATGAGCGGTCAAGTCTACAACGTTCTTTTTCTCTGCAACGCCAACTCGGCCCGCTCGATCATGGGCGAGGCCATTCTCAACCGGCTCGGAGCCGGCCGTTTCAAGGCCTATTCGGCCGGCGCGAACCCCAGCGGCACCGTCAACCCATACACGCTTCAGCTGCTGGAGAGCCTGAACTACGATACGGCCTTCGCCCGCTCGAAGAGCTGGGACGAGTTTTCGGGGCCGGGCGCACCGGAGATGAACTTCATCTTCACCGTCTGCGACAGCGCGGCGAACGAAAGCTGTCCGGTCTGGCCCGGTCATCCGATGACGGCGCTTTGGGCGGTGCCGGATCCGGCCAAGGCCGCCGGAAAGGACGCCGAGCAGCATCTGGCCTTTGCCGATGCCTTCCGCATGATGGCCAACCGCATCGGCCTGTTCGTAAACCTGCCGATAAATTCGCTCGACCGCATGGCGCTGCAGCAGCATCTCGAAGAAATCGGCCGCAACCAGTCACGAGCGGGTTGAGCCTCGGCGAAGCGGTGGCTCTACGACCGGGCTTCGTCGCCAAGAACCGCGACGATAGCCTGCTCGAAGCGCGAGCATTCCGTCACCAGCCAGTCGGCCATGGCCGGCCAGTTGTCCTCGGCGAAGCAGTTGACCCGCCACTGCGAATTGATGCCGAGGTTCTGCGCGCTCTGCTCCGGCCGGAGCTTCAGCCGCGCCTCGATCGCCGGCTGGAACGGCTTCAGCCGCGTCCAGACTTCCGTCGCGCCGAGCTTCTCGTTGCGGCCGAAGAAGACGCCGACCACGTTCTCGCTGGGTGCGACATACATGGAAAGCACCAGAGCGAATTCCGGCAGCCCGCGCTGCCAGAACCAGGGTCCTCGCCTTGCCAGCCGGGACCTTTCTTCCGGATGACGCTCGGCGAACAGCGCCCAGAAGCCGCGATGGCGGAACTCCGAAGCGCGATGGCCGCCGAAGTCGAACTCACTCATGGCCGGCTCCCGGCCATGAACCTCAGACCATGCCGAGAGCGGCCTTGTAGAGATCCAGGATGGACTCCTCCTCCTGGCGCTCGGCCTGGTCCTTCTTGCGCAGCCTGATGATGGTGCGGATCGCCTTGGTGTCGAAGCCGGTGCCCTTGGCCTCGGCATAGACGTCCTTGATGTCGTCTGAAATCGTCTTCTTCTCTTCCTCGAGCCGCTCGATGCGCTCGATGATGGCGCGCAGCTGGCCGGCGGCTACAGTCTGGCTGGTCTCGGTGATCTCGTCGGCCATTTTTCTCTCCGCGTTTTTTTGCGCCACGGCGATTCCCGCCCCGGCAAAATTGGAGCGGGTTCGATGCCCGAGCAGGCGCGGCGGGTCAAGACATTATCGCTGCGGCATGAAGGGTTGCTGCCAGCCGAGGACGCTCGATCCCGGCAAATGGCGACGAGCCAACGCGTAGCACCGGAAGCGCAGGAAGACGGCGTTTGCACGCCGGTTTCACCTGAATATCAACACACCTATCCGAAGGCGATCAGCAGATCCTTGGCATCGATCTGGTCGCCCGCCTTGACCAGCACCTCGGCGACCACGCCGTCGCGCTCGGCGTGCAGCGCCGTCTCCATCTTCATCGCCTCGATCGACAAGAGCACGTCGCCCGCCTTGACCGCCTGGCCGGCAGTCACGGCAAGCGCAGAGACCACGCCCGGCATCGGCGCGCCGATATGCGCCTCGTTGCCCGGCTCCGCCTTGCGCCGCGCCTTGGCGGCCGAGGCGCCATGCGCGCGGTCGGGCACCTTGACGCGGCGCGGCTGGCCGTTGAGCTCGAAGAACACGGTGACCATGCCCTTTTCGTCGACGTCGCCGAATGCCTGGCAGCGCACCACCAAGGTCTTGCCCTTCTCGATGTCGACGAAGATCTCGTCTTCCGACTTCATGCCGTAGAAATAGGTCGGCGTCGGCAGCACGCTCACCGGGCCATAGGTTTCCTGCGCGGCGGCAAAGTCGGTGAAGACCTTCGGATACATCAGCCAGGAGGCGAACTCGAACTCGTTGAGCTTGCGCTCGAGCTTTTCCTCGATTTCCTTGCGGCTGGCCTTGAGGTTAGCCGGCTTGAGCAGCGAGCCCGGCCTGACCGTGATCGGCTTCTCGCCCTTCAGCGCCTTCTTCTGCAGCGCCTGCGGCCAGCCGCCGGGCGACTGGCCGAGATCGCCGCGCAGCATCGA
Source organism: Mesorhizobium sp. WSM4906 (assembly GCF_029674625.1). Lineage (NCBI taxonomy): Bacteria > Pseudomonadati > Pseudomonadota > Alphaproteobacteria > Hyphomicrobiales > Phyllobacteriaceae > Mesorhizobium > Mesorhizobium sp. WSM4906. The sequence continues at coordinate 1,650,477 of NZ_CP121355.1, read as the reverse complement.
CACGACCGAGTCCGGGAAGGCGATGTCCTTGGCCGGGTTCTCGACATCGGCGACGGTGAGGTCCTGGCTCACCATCATCAGCGCCATGTCGCCGACCACTTTCGACGACGGCGTCACCTTGACGATGTCGCCGAACATCAGGTTGACGTCGTGATAGGCCTGCGCCACTTCGTGCCAGCGCGTTTTCAGTCCAAGAGAGCGCGCCTGCTCCTTGAGATTGGTGAACTGGCCGCCCGGCATTTCGTGCAGATAGACTTCCGAGGCCGGCCCCTTGAGGTCGCTTTCGAAGGCGGCGTACTGGTTGCGCACCGCTTCCCAGTAGAAGGAAACGTGGCGGATCCACTGCGGATCGAGGCCGGGGTCGCGCTCGGTGCCCTTGAGCGCCTCGACGATCGAGCCGAGGCAGGGCTGCGAGGTGTTGCCGGACAAGGAATCCATCGCCGCGTCGATGGCGTCGACGCCGGTTTCGACCGCCGCCAGCACCGTCGCCGCCGACAGACCGGACGTGTCATGCGTGTGGAAATGGATCGGCAGGTCGGTCTCCTCGCGCAGCGCCTTGAACAGCACCCGCGCCGCCGACGGCTTCAAGAGACCGGCCATGTCCTTGACGGCGATGATATGCGCGCCGGCCGCTTCCAGTTCCTTCGCCAGCCCGACATAGTATTTGAGGTCATACTTTGCGCGCGCCGGATCGAGGATGTCGCCGGTATAGCACATCGCGGCTTCGATCAGCCTGCCCTCGGCGCCCACCGCGTCCATGGCGACGCGCATGTTCTCCACCCAGTTCAGGCAGTCGAAGACGCGGAACAGGTCGACGCCGCCGGCAGCCGCCTGTTTGACGAAGTGCTGCACGACGTTGTCGGGATAGTTGGTGTATCCGACACCGTTGGCGCCGCGCAAAAGCATCTGCAGCAGAAGGTTGGGGGCTGCTTCGCGCACCCGTGACAGCCGCTCCCACGGATCCTCGGTGAGGAAGCGCATGGCAACGTCGAAGGTCGCACCGCCCCAGCATTCCAGCGACAGCAGCTGCGGCAGCGCCCGCGCATAGGTGCCGGCGATGCCGGCGATGTCATAGGTGCGCATGCGGGTGGCGAGCAGCGACTGGTGGCCGTCGCGCATCGTCGTGTCCGTGACCAGTACCTGGTTCTGCTCGCGCATCCAGGCCGCGAACTTCTCAGGCCCGAGCGCATCGAACCGCTGCTTGCTGCCATCCGGCACCTTGCCGTTGAGATAGGGCACGACCGGTGCCGCCGCATCGGCCTTGGGCATCGGCCGGCCGCGCGTCTCCGGATGGCCGTTGACGCTGACGTCGGCGAGGTAGTTGAGCAGCTTGGTGGCACGGTCTTGCCGCTTCACCTGCTGGAACAGCTCCGGCGTCGTGTCGATGAACTTGGTGGTGTAGGAATTGTCGGCGAAGCTCGGGTGATTGATGATCGCTTCGAGGAAAGTGAGGTTGGTCGCCACGCCGCGGATGCGGAATTCACGCAGCGCCCGGTTCATGCGCGCGATCGTCTCGGCCGGCGTGGGAGCCCATGCCGTCACCTTTTCGAGCAGCGGGTCGTAGAAACGAGTGATGACCGCGCCGGAATAGGCGGTGCCGCCGTCGAGGCGGATGCCGAAGCCGGTGGCGCCGCGATAGGCGGTGATGCGGCCATAGTCCGGAATGAAATTCTGCTCCGGGTCCTCTGTGGTGATGCGGCACTGCAGCGCGTGGCCGTTGAGCCTGATGTCCTTCTGCGCCGGGACGCCGGATTCCGGCGTGCCGATGGCGAAGCCGTCGAGGATGTGGATCTGCGCCTTCACGATGTCGATGCCGGTCACCATTTCGGTGACCGTGTGCTCGACCTGGATGCGCGGGTTGACTTCGATGAAGTAGAATTTGCCGGTGTCGGCGTCCTGCAGGAACTCGACGGTGCCGGCGCCGATGTAGTTCGTCTCGCGCGCGATCTTCAAAGCGTAGCCGCAGAGCTCCTGGCGCAACTGGTCGCTGAGGTAGGGAGCCGGCGCGCGCTCGACGACCTTCTGGTTGCGGCGCTGGATCGAGCAGTCGCGCTCGAACAGATGCACGGCATTGCCGTGTGTGTCGCCAAGCACCTGCACCTCGACATGGCGGGCGCGCTCGATCAGCTTCTCGAGATAGACCTCGTCCTTGCCGAAGGCGGCCTTGGCCTCGCGCTTGCCCTCCATAACTTCGCGCGCAAGGTCGGCTTCCGCGCGGATGGCGCGCATGCCGCGGCCGCCGCCGCCCCACGAGGCCTTCAGCATCACCGGATAGCCGATTCCCGCGGCGAGCTTCTTCACCGCTTCCATGTCGTCGGGCAGCGGATCGGTGGCGGGCACCACCGGCACGTCGACCTCGATCGCCAGGTTGCGCGCGGCGACCTTGTTGCCGAGCCGGCGCATCGTCTCCGGCTTCGGCCCGATGAAGGTGATGCCGGCGGCTGCGCAGGCCTCGGCGAATTCCGGGCTCTCCGACAACAGGCCGTAGCCTGGATGGATGGCATCGGCGCCCGACAGCTTGGCGACGCGGATCACCTCGTCGATCGAAAGATAGCTTTCGATCGGCCCCATGTCCTTGTTGAGATGCGGTCCCCGCCCGACCTGATAGCTCTCGTCGGCCTTGAAGCGGTGCAGCGAATATTTGTCCTCTTCCGCCCAGATCGCCACGGTTTTGAGGCCGAGCTCGTTAGCCGCGCGAAAGACGCGGATGGCGATTTCGGACCGGTTGGCGACGAGGATCTTCGTGATTGCCAAGGACTGGGCTCCAGCAGCGGAAGGTGAGATGAAAGCAGCAATGATTAGCGTGAAAATGCTGCAGCGCAAACAAAATCGCGCGACACCTAAAACGATTTAAATCGTTCGTTTGCGCCAAACCGCCGCTTATCTCCCGTCCTGCGGTTCAAGGAACGATTTGCGGGCACGCTCATGAGGGTCGGCTCGGCCGGGCGGTGAGAACGCAGCCGCCAATAAAAATGCCCGGCGCAGAGCGCCGGGCATCTCGAAAAGTCGGCTGCTATTTGCCGGCTTATTTCTCGAAGTAGCTGTACTTGCCGTCCTCGCCCTTCTTCCATTCGTAGATGACATAGTCCGGACGGGTGATGTCGCCCTTGGAGTCGTAGCCGATCTCGCCGATCGCCGTCTTCCACGGACCGCCGGACTTGATCACGTCGGCAACCTTCTGCGCGTCGTCGGCCGAGCCGACCTTGGCGATGGCCTGAGAGATGATCTGGATCGCGGCATAGGAGTAGAGCGTGTAGGCTTCCGGCTCGAAGCCGGCGGCGCGGAACTTCTCCACCACTTCCTTGGCGGCCGGATTCTTGCGCGGATCCGGAGCGAAGGTGTTGAGCGTACCGGCAACGGCGTCGCCGGCGATCGAGGCCAGCTCGTTGGAGACGATGCCGTCGCCCGAGAACAGCGGCGCCTTCAGGCCCTGGTCGGCCGACTGGCGGATGATCAGGCCGGCTTCGGTATGCAGGCCGCCCCAGTAGATCAGGGTGACGCCGTTTTCCTTCATCTTGGCGATCAGGGCCGAGAAGTCCTTGTCACCGACGTTCACGCCTTCATACATCACTTCCTTGATGCCGCCGGCGTTCAGGTTCTTCTTGGTCTCGTCCGCGAGGCCCTGGCCGTAAGGCGTCTTGTCGTGGATGATGGCGATCTTGGCGTCCTTGAAGTTCTTGGCGATGTAGTCGCCGGCCACCTTGCCCTGCTGGTCGTCACGACCGCAGGTACGGAAGGTGTTCCACAGGCCGCGCTCGGTGAGCTTCGGATTGGTCGCGGCCGGCGTCATGACGAGGATGCCGTTCTCGGCATAGACTTCCGACGCGGGAATGGTCACGCCCGAGTTGAAGTGGCCGTCGACGAACTTGACGCCGTCAGCGACGAACTTGTTGGCGACCGAAATGCCCTGCTTGGGGTCGGAGACGTCGTCGCCGATCTCGAGCTTGAGCTGTTGGCCATTGATGCCGCCCGCCGCGTTGATGTCGGCGACCGCCTGTTCCGCGCCCTTCTGCAGCTGCGCGCCGAAGGCGGCGTTCGGACCGGTGATCGGACCGGCGACGCCGATCAGGATGTCGGCCCACGCGCTGCCGCTGAACGCGATGAACGCGGTCAGCGCCACGGCGGACAAGAGTGATTTTTTCATTGAAACGCTCCCATTTACGGAGTGGGCGTGGATGATACTTTCATGCGATGCCCACCCTTATCGCAGAAAGCATAGAATGCCGATTTTCAGGCACTTGTCACGTCGATTCATTCCCCTGAACGACGTTAATCATGAACCTCAACCCTTCGGCTTCCAGCTCAATAAGGAAGCTCTTTCGTAGAGCCAGTTATATTGTGTGACCATCTGGTTGGTACGCGTGTATTGATAGCCGAGGAAGCCCAGCACCATCAGCACGATGGTATCGACGATATAATAGTGCAGCGAGAACATCGTGCCGTCGAACAGCGCATGATGGATGAACCTTACCCCGATGCCGAGGCCAAGCATGTAAAGAAACAGGCGGACGTGGGTGCCCCAGGTCTGGGCCACGGCTTTGCCGGTCATCCAAGCCGCCCCGCCGCCGAGCAGCCAGGTGACGAACAGAAAATGCCAGATCGAGGCTTCTTCGTAGAGAATACCCATGATGATGAAGACCTCTCTTAGTGATGCCCGCCTTCGAGATAGGCGGCGCGCACTTCCGGATTGGCGAGCAGCTCCTTGCCGGTGCCGCTCATGGTCACATTGCCGTTGACCATGACGTAGCCGCGATTGGCGAGCTTGAGCGCGCCGAAGGCGTTCTGCTCGACCAGGAACACGGTCAACCCCTGTGACCTGTTGAGCTCGCGAATGGCATCGAAGATTTGCTTGACGATCAGAGGCGCGAGCCCAAGCGACGGCTCGTCCAGCAGAAGCAGCTTCGGCCTCCCCATCAGCGCGCGTCCGATCGACAGCATCTGCTGCTCGCCGCCCGACAGCGTACCGCCGCGCTGGTTGATGCGCTCCTTGAGCCGCGGGAACAGTGCGAACACCTTCTCGGCATCCTCGTCGAAATGCCTGAGGTTATCGATGCTGGCGCCCATCTGCAGGTTTTCCATCACCGTCATGCGCGGGAAAATGCGGCGTCCCTCCGGCGACTGGGCGATGCGCAGCCTGGCAATCTCGTGCGTCGGCATCTGGGTGATGTTGGTGCCGGCAAAGGTGATGGTGCCGGCGCGAGCGCGTGGTGCTCCAAAAATGGTCATCATCAGCGTCGACTTGCCGGCGCCGTTGGCGCCGATCAGCGCCACGATCTCACCCTGGTTGACGGTGACGTCGACGCCGTTCAGCGCACGGATGTTGCCGTAATAGGTCTGCACGCCCTTGATATCGAGCAGCGTTGTGCCGGCCATTATTTACGCCCTCCACGCTTGCCCGCCGCGGGCTTGGCCGCCACTTCCTTCGCAAGCAGCTTCGCCTGGCCGATCCAGTCCTCGCGCGCTATGCGCCCGTCGAAGGCGAGATAGGCTTCGGCGGCTTCGATGTCGGCCTTCTTCCAGGCTGCGATCTGGTCGAAATGGAAGATGCCGTGCTCGTTCAGCTTCCTCTCGTTGACCGGGCCGATGCCCTTGATGCGGATCAGGCTGTCGGCCTTGCCGCCGCGTGGTGCATCGAGACGGTTTGAAATACCTGCGGTCTTCGCCGCCGGCGCCTTGGCGGCCGCTTTCTTCGGCGCGGCCTTCGCCGTGCCCGACTTCGCGGCCGGTTTGGCTGCCGCAGTGGACTTCGTCGACGCCGGGGCGACAGGCTTGCTGGCGACCGACGCGGAGCGCGCGTCGACTTGAGCCGCTTTCGACGCGCCCTTCGACACCGTGACTCGCTCGCCTTCGTCCCCGTGTTCGACGGTATCGGAAACCGGCCCGGCCATCATCGAAGAGGAATTGCCCGGACCATGCGCGGAGTCGGGGCCGGTATCGAGCTGTTCGATCACATCCTCGTCGCCGACCTCGGTAAGCACTTCTTGCACTTCCTCGTCGTCGACGCCGAGATAGGCAGCAATGACGCGCGGATCGGTGCGCACCGACTGCGGGTTGCCGTCGGAGATCTTGCGGCCATATTCGAGCACCACGACATGGTCGGAGATCTGCATGACCACCGACATGTCGTGCTCGATGAGCAGGATCGAGGTGCCGGTGTTGTCCTTGATGTCCATCAGGAGCTCATTGAGCGAGGCCGATTCCTTCGGATTGAGGCCGGCGGCCGGCTCGTCGAGGCACAGAAGCTCAGGGCCGGTGCACATGGCGCGCGCGATCTCCAGCCGCCGCTGCGCGCCATAGGGCAGGTCGCCGGCCGGATCGTCGGCGCGGTCGACGAGGTCGGCCTTCTCCAGCCAGTGCCTTGCGAGATCGATCGATTCGGCCGAGGCCTGGCGATAGCTCGGGACGCCGAACAGGCCGAGCAAGGTGTAGCCCGAGGCCTTCATCAGCTTGTTGTGCTGGGCGACCAAAAGGTTTTCGAGCAGCGTCATGCCCGAGAACAGGCGGATGTTCTGGAAGGTTCGTGCGACATTGGCACGCGCCGGAATCTCGTGGTTGGGCAGGCGCTCGAGCAGATAGGTCGAGCCGTCACGTTTGTTCAGCGTGATCATGCCCTCGGTGGGTTTGTAGAAGCCGGTGATGCAGTTGAACACCGTCGTCTTGCCGGCGCCGTTCGGCCCGATCAGCGCGGTGATCTCGCCGCGCCTGGCCTGGAAGGACAGGTCGCCGATGGCGACAAGGCCGCCGAACTTCATCGACAGGTGTTCGACCTGCAGGATGAAATCGCTCTGGGAAGCTTGCGCGTTCATTAGCCGTGGCCCTCCTTGGTGAAGGAGCCTGAGACAGCTCTCCGCTGCTTGAGGAAGGCGGTCGGCTCACGACTGCCGACGAAGCCGCGCGGCTTCCACAACATGACGATGACCATGGCCATGCCGAACAAAAGCATGCGGTAGAGTTCCGGCGTGAAGTCGGGACCGAACACACGCTTGAGGAAATCGAGCTCGCGCAGGATTTCGGTGCCGCCGATCATCACCAGAGCCGCCACCGCGATGCCGCCCAGTGAGCCCATACCGCCGAGCACGACTATGGCGAGGACGATTGCCGATTCCAGGAAGACGAAGGATTCGGGGCTGACGAAGCCTTGCCGGGCGGCGAAGAACGAGCCGGCGAAGCCGCCGAACATGGCGCCGGTGGCGAATGCCGTCAGCTTGGTGGTGGTGGTGTTGATGCCGAGCGAGCGGCAGGCGATCTCATCCTCGCGCAGCGCTTCCCAGGCGCGCCCGACCGGCAGGCGGCGCAGCCTAATGGTGACGAAGGCGGTTAGGAAGCAGAGCGCCAGGATCAGGTAGTAGAGGAATATTTTGTAGTAGGCGCCCGACTGGGTGATGTGCAGCACCTTGGCGATGTAGTTCGGGTCCGAGACGTTGAACGACATGAGCCCGAAGAAGGAAACCTTCGGGATGCCGGAGATGCCGGCCGAGCCGTTGGTCACCTCGCGCCAGTTGATGAGCACCAGGCGGATGATCTCGCCGAAGGCGAGCGTGACGATCGCCAGATAGTCGCCGCGCAGTCGCAGCACCGGGAAGCCGAGCATCACGCCCCAGAAGGCGGCCATGCAGCCGGCGGCCGGCAGCAGGATCCAGAACGACAGGCCGAAATGCGTGCCTAGCAGCGCATAGGCATAGGCGCCGACGGCATAGAAGGCGACGTAACCGAGATCGAGCAGGCCGGCCAGCCCGACGACGATGTTGAGGCCCCAGGCCAGCATCACATAGATCAAGATCTGGATGCCGAAATTGTCGACCCATTTCAGCGAGCCCTGAAAGCCGAACGCCATGACCATCACGATTGGATAGGCGATCAGCACCGTGGCGCCGATCTTGTTGAAGTTGCGCCGCACAAAACCCGGTTCCGCCACGGCCACCGCGGGCGCCTTGGCCTTTTCTGCCCTGGACCGCTCGATCGCCGGGACCGCATAGGCGATATAGAGGAAGCGGCCGACAGCAACGGCGACGACCACCAGGGCAAGCAGGCCCCAGCGCTGCACCAGGATCAGTTCGTTGTTGATGTTCTGATCGGTCCTGAGACCGATGAACAGCACGAACAAGCCGAGCGCAATCGCGCCGGCATAGAGCGCTTCGCGGAATGCGCGTTGGATGGGAGGGACGACGACGTCGCGCTCCGGAGATACGGTAACGGCCATGAGGATCAGACCTTTTCGACTTCAGGCCGGCCCAGGATGCCGGAGGGCAGGAAGATGAGCACGATCGCCAGGATCGAGAAGGCTGCGACGTCCTTGTAGTCGATCGAGAAATAGGCCGACCACATGCTCTCGATGAAGCCGATCAAAAGCCCGCCGAGCACCGCGCCCGGCAGCGAGCCGATGCCGCCGAGCACCGCCGCGGTAAAAGCCTTCACGCCCGGCACGAAGCCGTCGGAAAACACCACGACGCCGTAATACATCAGGAACAGCGTGCCCGCGACCGCGGCAAGCGCCGCGCCCATGATGAAGGTGATGGAGATAGTGCGGTCGACGTCGACGCCAAGCAGCGCCGCCATCTTGCGGTCCTGCTCGCAGGCGCGCTGCGCCCGCCCCAGCGCCGTCCTGTTGACGAGATACCAGAAGATGACCAGCAGCACCGCCGTCACCAGAACGATGATGATCTGCTTCAGCGAGACGCTGATGCCGTCGACCGTGTAGACCTGGCTGACCAGCGGCGGGATCGGCTTGTTGCGCGGACCCTGCGTGACCTGCACGAAGTTGGACAGCGCGATCGACATGCCGATGGCAGTGATCAGCGGCGCCAGCCGGAACGATCCGCGCAGCGGCCGGTAGGCCACCTTCTCGATCGTCCAGTTGTAGAGGCTGGTGAGCAGCATGCCGACGATCATCATGATCAGAAGCGCCACCACCACAGGCACGGAATAGAACATCGCGCCGAGGATGAGGAAGACGATGAGGGCCGTGAAGGCGCCGACCATGAAGATGTCGCCATGGGCGAAATTGATCATGCCGATGATGCCGTAGACCATCGTGTAGCCGATCGCGATCAGCCCATAGATAGATCCCAGCGTCAGCCCATTGATAAGCTGCTGGACGAAGTACTGCATATTTATGCGGCTCCCCTGGAATGTCGCCCGTGTCCCGGTCGCACCCCTTTTCGTATTTCCCCTAGTCGTAAAGTTTCGAGCCCGGATTGCAACGTGATTTTTCAATCGCCGGGCGTGGTTTGGAAGCACGCCGCCCGATTGCCCGTTTTTTCGCACCCGGCCCCTGGACTATCGCGGACCCTATCATTGGCACAACGCAATGTCTTTGACGATTCAGCCGTATCATGCGCGCCGTTTCGAAGAAATCTCCGTCAAAATAAGTTGATGAGACGATTCCTTGCGTCGACAAACGCGGTCGGTTTAGCGATCCCGCCCCTTCCGCTGGGTCAGGATTCCGCGAGGTGTGACAGTCATGCGACAGCGAGGCGACACCGCCGGCCTCCTCAGTTCAGATGGTCGACGCGAGAAAAGGCGGCACGCGGTCGAGCGTCGGAAAAACCGCGTTCGGGGCGTAGTCGGGCAGCGGTTTGCGGCCGGTCCCCCTGTCGATCCAGATGCATCGGAATCCGAGATCGCGGGCGGCAGCGAGATCGTGATGCGGGCTGGCGCAGATATGCACGATATCGCCGCGCCGACACCGAGCGCATCGTGGGCGAAATCGAAGATCTGCCGGGCCGGCTTGTAGGCGCCGGCCTGCTGCGCGGTAATGACGCGGTCGATGTGGCCGCCGAGCTGCGCGACATTGCCGGCGATGATGTCGTCATCGGTGTTGGAAATGATGCAGAGCTTGAATCCTTGCGCTTTCAGTAGCCCGAGCGCGGACACGACTTCAGGGAATGGCGGCATTCGGGAGATGGGGCCGGTCAACACCTCGACGTCGTTCGGCGAACAGGCGAGCTTCAATTCCTGCATCGCCAGGCGCAGCCCTTCGCCGGCCACAATAGGGCCTCTTGTCTTCCGGCTCTGCGGGGCAATGCTTGACCGGCAGACCATGGTTCTGCGCTCAGTAAGCAGAGCCTCCGTCTCCGTTGAGGACATGCCTCTCCGTTCCGTTGAGCGGCGGATTGAAGACGCTGACCAGAACCATGTCGCCGGTGCTGTCGGCGCGCAGGAAATGGTCGTCGTGGGCATCAAGCACATAGATCGTGCCCGGCTCGATGCGATGGACGCTGCCGGCCATGTCCTCGACCTCGCCGCTGCCCGAGATGCAGTAGCAGGCCTCCAGGTGACGCCGGTACTGCAGGCGCGATTCACTGCCTGCGCGCACGACGGTGTGGCAGACCGTGAACCCCATGCCGTCATGCCGCGTCAGCAACCGGTGGCTGGTGCCATTGCCCCAGTCAACGAAGAAGTCAGTTTTTTCTACATCTGCCAGTTGCCGGGTAAACATGGGAGCCTTTCCAATCGCAGTGGGCTGGAAGCGTTGGCGCTTCCTGATCGGCAGGATTGATCGACTTCTCTGACCATCTCGGATAGAAGTTCAAGCTGCGGCAGGATCAATGGCGCAATATGGGCCGCGCTTCAAATGATGGATTTTAGCGCTACCTGTTAGAGATTCTTACAGATGGATTATCTGCCGCTGAATGCAATCCGGGCTTTTGAAGCGACCGCCCGCCACCTCAGCTTTTCCGCCGCCGGTGAGGAGCTTCACGTCACCCACCCTGCCATCAGCCACCAGATAAGGCGCTTGGAGGAATGGCTCGGCGTGGCGCTGTTTCATCGCGATGCCCGCAAGGTGCGCTTGACCGACGCAGGGCTGGCCTTGCAGGCGTCGGCGAGCGCGGCGCTCTCCGATCTGGCGATCGCCTGCCGGCGTATCCGCAGGAACGCCGTCGCAGCGTCGCTATCGGTGGGCTGTATCCCTTCCATTGCCAGCCGTTGGCTGGTCCCGCGCCTGTCGGACTTTACTGCCCGTCACCCCGAGATTGCGATCCGCGTCGCCTATGCGAAGGCCGAGGATCGGCTCGATGACGACAACGACGTCCTGATCACTCTCGGCGCGGATCCGTCTCCGAGGGCCACCAGCCTCAAGCTCTTTTCCCGCATCAGCAAACCCGCCTGCAGCCCGCACTACCTGGCTCGCAAAGGCCAGCTCGGAGCGCCGGCGGACATTGCCGCGGCCGACCTTTTGCATGACGAAACTCGGCAGGGCTGGCGCGATTGGTTCTCGCAGGCCGGCATGGCCGGTGCCGATGTCGGCAACGGGCCCGTCTTTGCTGATTTCAACATACTGGCGACGGCCGTCATCGCCGGCCACGGCGTCGCCCTCTGCCCGATCGAAGTCTTTCGCGAGGAATTGCGGCGCGGCGATCTCGTTGTCGTCTCCGACATCGCGACCGACGAGGACAAAGGCTACTATCTCACCATGTCGGCGCAGCCCTCGGCGGCCGAGATCACATTTGCCGACTGGTTTCGCGATCAGGTTTCGACGGGCGGCAAGGCGGCCTGACGCCTCGACCGGATGCGATTATTTGACGACGAATCCATGCGCGAACGGATCGCGGTCATCGATGAAGATGGTGTTCAGTCCCGTCATGCGCGCCCAGCCGCCGATCGAGGGGATGATCGCCGGTTTGCCGGCCACGCTGACCTCTTTTTCGACCCTGCCCTTGAACAGCGAGCCGATGATCGATTCATGCACGAAACTGTCGCCGGCCTTGAGCTTGCCCTTGGCGTGGAGCTGTGCCATGCGCGCCGAGGTTCCGGTGCCGCAAGGCGAGCGGTCGATCGCCTTGTCGCCATAGAAGACGGCGTTGCGCGCATCGGCCTCGGCATCTCTCGGCTTGCCGGTCCACAGCATGTGCGACAGCCGGTTGATGCCGGGATTCTCCGGATGCACGAATGAGTATTTCTCGTTGAGCCGCTGGCGCACCACCGGGCTCCAGGCGATGAGATCGCCGGCCGAATGATCGGCCATGTCGCGATAGTTCTTCTGCGGTTCGACGATGGCGTAGAAATTGCCGCCATAGGCGACGTCGACGCTGATCTCGCCAAGCACCGGGCATTCGACCGTCAGTCCTTCGGCATAGAGGAAGGACGGCACGTTGGTGATGCGCACTTCCTCGACATATTCGCCGACTTGGCTGTATTCGGCGATGACGAGGCCGGCCGGCGTGTCGAGCCTGAGCACACCCGGCGTCTTCGGCTTCACCAGACCGTGCTCGATCGCCATCGTGACGGTGCCGATCGTGCCGTGGCCGCACATCGGCAGGCAGCCCGAGGTCTCGATGAACAGGATCGCGATATCGCAGTCCTCGCGCGTCGGCGGATAGAGGATCGAGCCCGACATCACGTCATGGCCGCGCGGCTCGAACATCAGCCCGGTGCGGATCCAGTCATACTCGGCAAGAAAATGCGCGCGCCGCTCCATCATCGTCGCGCCCTGGAGCAGCGGCCCGCCGCCGGCGACCAGCCGCACCGGGTTGCCGCAGGTGTGGCCGTCGATGCAGAAGAAGGATTTCTTAGCCATGATGCTTCCTAGAGCAATTTCAGGAAAAGTGTGAAGCGGTTTTCCGTCCGAAATTGCGTCAAAACAAAAGGACTTTCAGAACCGTTGCGGGCGGAAAGGGGCGAGATCGAGCGATGGAGCCTGCCCGAGAACGAGATCGCGGATCAAGCGGCCGGTCGCAGCAGCCTGGGTCAGGCCGAGATGGCCGTGACCGAAAGCATAAAATATGCTCGGCACCTGCGCCGCGCCGATCACCGGCAGCGAATCCGGCAGCGACGGTCGGAATCCCATCCACTCGCGCCCGCCCGACGGATCGAGTCCCGGCAGGAAGCGTCGTGCTTTTTCCAGCATCGCCTTCGAGCGCGCGTAGTTCGGCGGCCGCTCGATGCCGCCGAGCTCGACGGCGCCGCCGACGCGCAGGCCCGTTTGCAGCGGCGTGATGACGAAGCCGTGCCCGGAAAAGATCAATTGCCGCTTCACGTCGAAGGCTGACACCGGCAGCGTCGTGTTGTAGCCGCGCTCGGTCTCCAGCGGGATGCGGTCGCCGAGATTCCTGGCCAGCAGATGCGACCACGCGCCGGCCGCAATGACGAGTCGCCTCGCCTTCCGCCTCGTGCCGTCGGCAAGCACGATCGTGGCGCCATCCGCGCCGGCTTCGACGCGATCGATGCGCCCATGCTCGAAGCGGGCGCCGAGCCGCTCCGCATAGGCCCAAACCGCCTTGCCGAGCAGCTGCGGATCGGCGACCGTCTTCCAACTCGGCACGAAGGTGCCCTTGACGAAGCGCGATGACAGGCCGGGCTGCAGAGCCGCCATCTCCTCGCCCTCGACATGGTGGAAGCCGATGCCGAAGCGCTCGCGAGCCGCCCAACCAGACAATGAGGCGCGGAACTCCGCCTCGCTTTCGTAGAGTTCGAGCGAGCCCTCCTCGCGCAGCATCGGCTTCGTGCTGGAGCGGTCGAGCAGGCCCATCCATTCGGCCTCGGCGAGCTTCATCATGCCGACCTGCGCCGCGAGGCTCGCTTCGTAATGCTTGCCGGCACCGGCGCGCCAGAAGCGGAATAGCCAAGGCAGGAGTTTGGGCAGATAGGCGGGCGGAATGGTCAGAGGCCCGAGCGGATCGGCAAGCCATTTCGGCAACTGCCTGATCATGCCCTTATGCGCCAGCGGCAGCACGTCGGAGAAGGCGAAGGCGGCGGCGTTGCCCGAGCTCGTCTCCTCGCAGATGCCGGTGCGGTCGAAGACGGTGACGCCGCGGCCCGCCTCGGTGAGCAGCGCCGCCGCGCAGATGCCGATGATGCCGCCGCCGATGACGGCGATGTCGATCGAAATATCGCTTGTCATGGCTGCATGCCGCGCCGCATGTCTTCGCCTCGCTCCGCGCCCTGCAACATTTTCACCTTCAAAAGGCCGGCAGTACCGGGCGCACGGCCAGCGCATCCCTGACGATCTTTTCCACCGCCTTGCGGCGCTCGCCCGACAGCGGCCGGCGCGGCATGCGAACGCGGTCATTGGTATCGATCGCCAGCACTTCAGCAAGCTTGATGTTTTGGACCAGATAGGTCGAGACATCGAGGTCGAGCAGCGGCCGGAACCAGCGGTAGATCTTCAGCGCTTCCTCGCGGCGGCCCTTTCTCATCAGTTGGTAGATGGCCACGGTCTCGCGTGGGAAGGCGGTGACCAGGCCGGCCACCCAGCCGATCGCGCCGACCGACAGCGCCTCGAAGGCGAGGTTGTCGACGCCGGTGAAGAGATCGTAGCGGTCGCCGAGGCTGTTGATGATTTCGGTCGAGCGACGGATGTCGTCGGACGATTCCTTGATGGCGACGAAACGCTTGTCGGAGGCGAGCTCCTCCATCAGGTCGACGGTGACGTCGACGCGATAGGCGAGCCGGTTGGAGTAGATCATGACCGGCAGGTCACCGGCTTCCGCGACGGCGCGAAGAGCGGCGACCGTCTCTTGGCGGTCGGTGTGGTAGATCGGGCTCGGCACTACCATAAGGCCATTGGCACCCTCCCTGGCGGCGCGGCGCGCGATGCTTGCCGCTTCGCGCGTGCCGGGCTCGTTGACGGTCAGAAGCACCGGCTTGTTGCCGGCGACCTTCTGCGCCGTCTTCAGCACCTCGATCTTCTCGTCATGCGACAGCATCGGCCCTTCGCCGAGCGAGCCGCAGACGATGATGCCGTCGCAGCCGGCCTCCATCTGCAATCCGTAGCAGCGTTCCATCTCGGCATGGTCGAGGCGGTCGTCGGCGGTGAATTTGGTCGTGACTGCGGGGAAAACTCCGGCCCACATGGCTGATCTCCATCTGATATATCAGCCGTATATTTATTAAGAACTGGCCTGTCAACGCTGAATCCGCTATGATATATAAAAAATATATCAGGAGCCTGCCTTTGATATCCCCACTGATGTCCATCGAGACGAACCCGGCCTTCGAGCCGGTCGCGACCAAAGCCTATCGCGTGCTGGAGCAAATGATCGTGACCCTCGAACTGGCGCCGGCGAGCTTCGTTACCGAGGGCGCGCTAATCGAGCGGCTGGGCCTCGGCCGCACCCCGGTGCGCGAGGCGATCCAGAGGCTGGCCTGGGAGGGCTTGCTCGACGTCAGGCCGCGCGCCGGCATCGCGGTGGCGCCGCTTCACCCCGGCGACTGGCTGCGCGTCATCGACGCCAGGCGCGGCATCGAGGTGGTGCTTGCCCGCTCCGCCGCCCGCTTCGTCACCCGCGAGGCCGCGGACCTGTTTCACGATGCGGCGCTGGCCATGCAGAAGGCGGTGATCTCCGGCAACGTGCTTGCCTTCATCCAGGCCGACAAGGCGCTCGACGAAGCCCTGGCGATCGCGGCCGACAACCCCTTCGCGGCGCGCGTCGCCGCCCCCCTGCAGACGCACAGCCGCCGCTTCTGGTTCCGTTATAAGGCGGATACTGGCCTTGCCGAGTCGGCCGAGCATCATGTCGCGTTGATCCGCTCGATCCTGGACGGCGACGAGGAAGCCGCCGCCAAGGATGCCAAGAAGCTGATGACGCTGCTGCGCGGCCACGCCGAGGTGGCCGCGACGCGTTGAGCCGGCAGGTCTTCACTTGCCCAGGCGTTTCAACCGCCCGGCTGCCTGACTGCGGTGGCCAGTGTGTCTTCCCATCCGTCGCCCGCCGCCAGGATGCAGCTTTGGCCTTTGACGTCGGTCATCAGGATGGTCCAGGTTCCGCTTGCCGACACAAAGACCTCGAAGATGGCGGCTTCTCCGGCCACGCCGTAGCCGAGCCGTTTCTCCTCGAATGCCGCCGTCAGTCTCGAGACCAGATAGTCATGGCCGCCGCAGATGACTTGCGATTGCGCGGGGAATGACGACAGCATCATCACGGAGCCGATGGCCGCCGGCTTCATCCATCGATACGAAAAAATGCGTGCCATAGGGCACCTCCTTTGCCTTCGCATTCCGGCAAGGGAGGCACATTCGGCCGCCTCAGTGTGCCGGAACGCTCCAGGCCGGATTGGACGTCTTCATCGCGTCACTCCTTCTGGTTTCCGGTCTGTCGCAGGGAGATTATGCCTCCCTGGATTCGATATGGTGAACCCCGGCCTCGTAAACAAGCAGGCGTTGGGAGCGCCTCGGCCGATGTTCGCTCAAGAGCCGTTGGGGTGCTTTAGCCAGGCCGCCTGGCTGTTCAGGCGCCCGGCAAGGCAGCCTTGATCGAAGGACTGTCCCAGCCTTCGCCGACGGAAAGGATGCAGCTTTGCCCTTTGGTGTCGGAGGCAAGGACGGTCCAGCTGCCCTGGTCGGAGACGAAGATCTCGAGCACGACGTTCGGATTGATCAGCCCGCGCCCTGCTTCGCTTTCGTGGAACTTGTCGCCGAGCGCCTTGATGATGTCGGCGCGCGGTGCGCATTGCGCGGCCGCATTGGCCTGGACGATCCCGCCGGCCACCGCAGCCGCAGCAAGGAACGTCGTCGCCAAAAGAAATCGTGTCATCTGACACCTCCTCGCGCCAGACGAGAACCCCGGCAGCAACCGGCGCTGTTGATTAGCCTGCACGCATCGCAGGAATACAGGCTAAGGCGGATGGCCGCCTGTTGGTTCCATCACACAGCGGCGGAATTATTAGGACGTGCAGATGCGCTCGGCGCGTGTCGCGTCGAAAGTCATTTACTTCAAGCTGCATTGCGCTTTGTCGAGACGTGCACCGGGCAGCGTGACAAGCTTGCCTGCAATATGAATGAGGTGAAGGCCAACGAGCCTCCCTCCATAAGCCCAAAAAGAAAGCGCGGCCGGCGCCACGCTTTCTTCTTTGTTGGCTTTCTCAGGTCGGTTGGTCGTCGGAATGACGAATTCAGCGCCATCCTTGATGCCTTGCCGCGCGCCCGCAGCCGCAAGGCGGCGAGGACGCGCTAACAAGGAAACCGTCGGGCTGGTTCATCGTCGGGATGACGAACTCAGCGCCATCCTTAATGCCTTGCCGCGCGCCCGCAGCCGCAACGCGGCGAGGACGCGCAAACAAGGAAACCGTCGGGCTAGTTCATCGTCGGAATGACGAATTCAGCGCCGTCCTTGATGCCTTGCCGCGCGCCCGCAGCCGCGACGCGGCGAGGACGCGCAAACAAGGAAACCGTCGGGCTAGTTCATCGTCGGAATGACGAATTCAGCGCCATCCTTGATGCCCGACGGCCAGCGCGAGGTGACCGTCTTGGTCTTGGTATAGAAGCGGAACGCGTCAGGCCCGTGCTGGTTGAGGTCGCCGAAGGACGAGGCCTTCCAGCCGCCGAAGGTGTAATAGGCGATCGGCACCGGGATCGGCACGTTGACGCCGACCATGCCGACCTGGACCCTGGAAGCGAAGTCACGCGCGGCGTCGCCGTCGCGGGTGAAGATGGCGACGCCGTTGCCCATCTCGTGGTCGTTGGCGAGCTTGATGGCGTTCTCGTAGGTCGGCGCGCGCACCACGGACAGCACCGGCCCGAAAATCTCTTCCTTGTAGATGCGCATGTCCGGCGTCACGTTGTCGAACAGGCAGCCACCCATATAGTAGCCGCTCTCGTAGCCCTGCATCTTGAAGCCGCGGCCGTCGACGACGAGCTTGGCGCCTTCCTTGACCCCGAGATCGACGTAACCCTTCACGCGCTCCAGTGCCTGCGCCGTTACCAGCGGGCCGAAATCGGCGGAAGAATCCGTCGACGGACCGACCTTCAGGCTTTCGACGCGCGGCACCAGCTTCTCCATCAGCCGGTTGGCGGTGTCGTTGCCGACCGGCACGGCCACCGAAATCGCCATGCAGCGCTCGCCGGCCGAGCCGTATCCGGCGCCGATGAGGGCGTCGACGGTCTGGTCCATGTCGGCGTCGGGCATGATGATCATGTGGTTCTTGGCGCCGCCGAAGCATTGCACGCGTTTTCCCGCCGCGCAGCCGCGCGCATAGATGTACTGGGCGATCGGCGTCGAGCCGACGAAGCCGATGGCCTTGATGTCCGGATCGTCGAGGATGGCGTCTACCACCTCCTTGTCGCCGTTGACGACGTTCAGCACGCCTTCCGGCAGGCCGGCCTCGATGAACAGCTCGGCGATGCGGATCGGCACGCCCGGATCGCGTTCCGACGGCTTCAGGATGAAGGCGTTGCCGCAGGCGATCGCCGGCGCGATCTTCCACAGCGGGATCATCGCCGGGAAGTTGAACGGCGTGATGCCGGCGACGACGCCGAGCGGCTGACGCATCGAATAGGTGTCGATGCCGGGGCCGGCGCCGTCGGTGAACTCGCCCTTCATCATGTGCGGCGCGCCGATGCAGACCTCGACCACCTCGAGGCCGCGCTGGATGTCGCCGCGCGCGTCGGCGATCGTCTTGCCGTGCTCGCGCGCCAGGATATCGGCCAGCTCTTCATAGTCGCGCTGGACCAGCTCGAGAAACTTCATCAGCACGCGCACGCGGCGCTGCGGGTTGGTGGCGCCCCACTTGACCTGCGCGGCCTTGGCGTTCTCGACCGCGGCGCGCAGTTCCTGCGCCGAGGCCAGCGCCACCGTGGCGCGGACGGAGCCGTCCATCGGCTGCATGACATCCTGCTTGCGGCCGCTGGTGCCGGCGACACGCTTGCCGCCGATGAAATGACCGTATTCGATCATGGTTTCTCTCCCTGTTTGGTGATGAGGCATTGTCCGCCTTTGCGCCGGCGATGGCAACGCGAGGAAGATCGCAACCGTTGTGCGGAAAATAGACAGCGGCACGAAGCTGTGCATTAATTGCCGCAAATGGTGAGATGCGTCTGCCGTCGATAGGATCGCTTACGTTGAGCTTCGTCGCGCCCCCCTCTGTGCTGTCGGACATCTCCCCCGCTTGGGGGGAGATTGCGCTCTCATTTTTGCCTTCGCCAACTACCAACGTCGAAACAGATGAGCCGGCGGCGGAGCTGCCGATCTCCCCCCTTGTGGGGGAGATGTCCGGCAGGACAGAGGGGGGCGCGAAGGAACGCGGCTTTGACCGTTATCATCAAGGTCATCCCCATGAACTGGGATGACGTGCGCATCTTCCTCGCCGTGGCGCGCGCCGGGCAGATCCTCGGCGCGGCAAAACGCCTGGAGCTCAACCATGCCACCGTCTCGCGTCGCATCGCGGCGCTCGAGGAAGCGCTGCGCACGAAGCTCTTCCGTCGCCTGACCACCGGCAGCGAGCTGACACCGGCCGGCGAGCGCTTCCTCGACATCGCCGAACGCATGGAGGGCGACATGATCGCCGCGCGCTCGACCATCGCCGGCGAGGGCGACGACGTCTCCGGCACGGTGCGCATCGGCGCGCCCGACGGTTTCGGCGTCGCTTTCCTCGCCAAGCGCCTGGGCGAGATCACAGCTTTGCACCGCGAGCTCACCATCCAGCTGGTGCCGGTGCCGCGTTCCTTCTCGCTGTCGCGGCGCGAGGCCGACATCGCCATCACCGTCGAGCGGCCGACCGAGGGACGATTGGTGGCGGGAAAGCTGGTCGACTATACGCTCGGGCTATTCGCCTCCCGCGCCTATGCCGAGGCGAATGGCCTGCCCAGGATGGCAGCCGAGCTCGGCCGGCACACGCTGATCGGCTACGTTCCCGACCTCATCGTCAGTCCCTCGCTCGACTACGCCGCCGAGTTCAGCCCGGACTGGCGCTCGAGCTTCGCCATCTCCTCGGCGCTCGGCCAGGCGGAAGCGGTGCGCTCCGGCGCGGGTATCGGCATCCTGCACACTTTCGTCGCCCGCTCGATGCCCGAGCTGGTGCCGGTCGACATCGTCGCGCCCATCCGCCGCGCCTATTGGCTGGTCTATCACGAATCGGTGAGGCCGCTGCGCCGCGTCCAGCTCGTCGCCAATTTCATCACCAAGGCCGTCGAGCGGGAACGCGGGCTTTTTGTCTAGAACATTATCTAGCTGTGACCGCTTAAGCGAAACGTTCCCCGGCACAGAAACGTCGACCGGTCGGCTATGTTCGCGTTGACAGCTGCTATGCCTTGAACATTGGCCGAGACGGTCCGACCTCGTTGGGAGGCTTCAGCCAATCCCCAACGCCTGCGCTGATTTCACCGAAATGGATGGTGAAAATCTTGCCCGCAGAGGCCTGCAACCTTTCAAATCCCGGCGTTGAGGAACTAATCCGCGTCGAGCACGAACGAGCTCACCACCTTTTCGGCCTCTTCCGCCACCGGCGCCCACTTCCGCGCCGCCTCTTCGGCGTCGTCGCCCGTGATCCCGCAGTTCACGAAGCCGAAATGCGCGCGACGCAGCGTAAGCGCAATGCTGGAATGACCGTGGAAGCTGACATTGTCATCGAAATAGTAGAAATCCATATCTGCTATCCGCACGGGGTAGCCGTCCGGAAATCGAGCAAGCCTGTCCTTGCTGAAGCTGGCCGAGCCAAAGGCGACGCCGATCATCGTCTGCCAGTCGCTCGGCGACCAGTCCTTCTCGATGAAAGCCTTGGGATCGGGCGGATTGTCCGGATTGGACGGGTCGTAGGGATTCTCCGACACCCGGCAGACCAGGCCTTCCCCGGATCGGATCCTGAGCCGTATGGAGTTACCGGACGGGGCCTCGCTCGTCCATCCCTCGGGATAGGTCAGCGAAAAGCCATGCTCCTTGTCGTGAACGGTCTTGTCCGCGGCAAGCGCCGCCGAGGCGCAGACCAGATATCCGGTCGCTGCAATCAAAAGAATTGGCCGCATCAAAAACGCCTCCCGCCGTAGGCGACGATAGCACGACCGGTACTTCGAGAGCTTAAACTGCCTCGTCTCAATCCCTTTTTGTCGCGACGCGCTTCAGAGCAATTCCAGGAAAAGTGTGAGCGGTTTTCCGCCCGGAATTGCGCCAACCGCTCTACGCCTTGACGTATCGGTCCGGGCTGAGGTCGAGCGCGTTGATCTCCGGCACCCGGTTGGACATGATGTCGGAAAGCACCTTGGCCGAGCCGCAGGCCATGGTCCAGCCCAGCGTGCCGTGACCGGTGTTGAGATAGAGGTTGGACAGCTCGCTCTGGCCGACCAGCGGCGGCCCGTCCGGCGTCATCGGCCGCAAGCCGCACCAGAAGGTCGCGGCCTTGAGGTCGCCGCCGCCCGGAAACAGGTCGCCTACGGAATGCTCGAGCGTGCGGCGGCGCGATTCATGCAGGCGCAGGTCGAAGCCCGAAATCTCCGCGGTGCCGCCGACGCGGATGCGGTCGCCGAGCCTGGTGATCGCCACCTTGTAGGTCTCGTCCATGACGGTCGACACCGGCGCTGCTTCCGCATTCGTGATCGGCACGGTGATGGAATAGCCCTTGACCGGATAGACCGGTATCGGCCGCTTCATCTTGCGCATGAAGGGAGCCGAATAGCTGCCCAGCGCCATCACATAGGCATCCGCCGTCCGCCAGCCCTTGTCGGTGCCGACCTGGACGACGCGGTTGCGGTTCCTGACGACGCGCCGGATCGTCGTGGCGTATTCGAAGGTGACGCCGCGGGCGACGCAGAGTTTGGCGAGCTTCTCGGTGAACATCTTGCAGTCGCCGGTTTCATCGCCGGGCAATCTCAGCCCGCCGACGAATTTTTCCCGCACGCCAGCCAGCGCCGGCTCGGCCGCGATGCAGCCGTCCCGATCGAGGATCTCGTAGGGAACGCCATATTTCTTCAGCACCTCGACGTCGCCGCCGGTGCCGTCGAGCTGCTTCTGCTTGCGGAACAGCTGCAGCGTGCCCTTGGACCGCTCGTCATAGCTGATGCCGGTCGCGGCACGCAGTGCCTTCAGCGTGTCGCGGCTGTATTCGGCGACTGGCACCATGCGCGACTTGTTGAGCGCATAGCGCTCGGCCGTGCAGTTGCGCAGCATCTTGAGGAGCCACGTCCACATATGCGGATCGAAGGCGGGACGGACCACCAGCGGACCGTATTTCATCAAGAGCCATTTGACCGCTTTCACCGGGATGCCGGGTCCGGCCCAAGGCGAGGCATAGCCGGGCGACACTTCGCCGGCATTGGCGAAGCTGGTTTCCAGCGCAGGCCCCTGCTGCCGGTCTATCAACGTGACTTCATGGCCGGCCTCTGCAAGGAAGTAGGCGGTGGTGACCCCGATCACGCCGCCGCCCATCACCAGGATTTTCATTCTATGCTCCCTCAAAGCCGACCGAACGCCTGACGGCGCTGGCCCTTTCATCTGTCTGCCGGATTTTGTTGCGTCCGCCAAGCGCGGTCATGCGCCGATATAGCGGCGGTGAAAGCGCGCGCCCAGGCTGGTCAGCACCTCGTAGCCGATGGTGCCGGCATGTGCGGCGGCGGCGTCGACGCTTTGCGACGGGCCGATGAGCTCGACGAGGTCGCCCTCGCCCAGCCTGCCGGCCGGAAGCGCCGAAATATCGAGGATGATCGAATCCATCGATACCCGCCCGACGAAAGGCAGCCGCACGCCCTCGAACCAGGCGGCCGAAGCGGCGCGCCGGTGCCAGCCATCGGCATAGCCGAGCGAGATCGTCGCCAGCCTGAGCGGTCCGCGCGCATGGTAAGTGTGGCCGTAGCCGATGCCGGCGCCGTCTTCGACGCTGCGCGTCTGCGCCACCTTCGCCTGCAGCCGCACCACCGGCAGCATCGGATTGGCTTCGCTCGGCGTCGGGTTGATGCCGTAGAGCGCGGCGCCCGGACGAGCGAGATCGTAGTGGTAGGAGGCCCCGAGGAAAATGCCGGACGAGTTGGCGAGCGAGGCCGGGGCCCTGGGCAACATCCCGCGCAGCCGCTCGAACGCCAGCCGTTGTGCTTCGTTGGCGGGATTGCGCGGCTCGTCGGCGCAGGCGAGATGGCTCATTGCGAACCGGATATCGATGCCGTCGAAAGCATCCTTGGCGAGCGCGGCGACTTCGGCCGGAGGCATGCCGAGCCGCGACATGCCGCTGTCAACCTGGACCGCGGCCGCCAGCTTTCGGCCGGTGGCTCGTGCCGTTTCGCGCCACGCCTTCAACTGAGCGGCGCTGTTGATGACGGGATGAAGTCCGGCCGCGAGTGCTTCCGATTCCGACTCCGGCGGCAGACCATTCAGGACAAAGATGTCATGTCCTGGCCCAAGCGCCTTGCGCAAGGCGATGCCTTCGCCGAGCAGCGCGACGAAGAAGATGTCGCAGCCTTCCTTCATCAGCGCCGACGCCACCTGCGCGGCGCCGAGACCATAGCCGTCGGCCTTGAGCACACCGGCGCAGCGCACGCCCGCCAGCCGCGCCTTGAGCCGCCGGTAGTTCTCGCGGACGGCGCCGAGATCGATGGTCAGGATCGCGCCGGCGGCTGGCTCGCTCACCATCGAGCCGCCGGTGGCGGTCGTTTGCGGCAAAGACGCCTTGGTGTCGTTCATCAGGGCAATCGCTCAGGACAAAGACGGTCTGCACTCGTTGCGGAACCGACCGGTTGCCGACGTCGGCGCCGCCCCTCATCGCCCTGCCGGGCACTTCTCCCCGTATAGTGACGGGGAGAAGGGGCTTGCCGCAACCTCGGCGCCCTTCCTGCAACGCTGGCAATTGGCGAAACCGGCGATGAGACCGCCCCTCTCCCCGTCACTATACGGGGAGAGGATGCCGGCAGGCAGGTGAGGGGCGGCGCCGACGTCCCGCTAAAGTGCGCCTGCCATGTGTCATTCATGCCTGCCTCTTGCTTGAAGCGCATCAGCATCAATAGAGCATGATTCCGAACGGTGCGAACTATTGCTCAACCGAATCCGCTCGCAAGACCCCAACACGCCCGCGGCACACGACGCTTGCAGTTAACCGGCCAGATGCTCGAAAGCCCCCACAACCTGTTCATAGACCTGGCGCTTGAACGGCACGATCAGGCCGGGCAGCTCCTGCATCGGCCGCCATGACCATTGATCGAATTCGGCCTTGTGGCCACCCGGCGGTGGATTGATCCGGATCTCGCTCTCGTCGCCTTCGAAGCGGTAGGCGAACCATTTCTGCGTCTGGCCGCGGTAGCGCCCCTTGAAGGCGACCCCGACCAGATGCGGCGGCAGATCGTAATTGATCCAGTGCGGCGCCTCGGCCAGCAGCGACACGCTGCGCATGCCGGTTTCCTCGTAAAGCTCCCGCTCCGCCGCGTTGAGCGGCTCTTCGCCATCGTCGATGCCGCCCTGCGGCATCTGCCAGAGTTTCGTCGTGCCGGAAAACTCGCTGTCCGGCTCGGCGATGCGATGGCCGACCCAGACCAGCCCGACGCGGTTGAGGATCATCAGTCCGACGCAAGGGCGATAAGGCAGTGTCTCGGGGTCGATCATCTTCTTGGACATTTCCGGATTCCAGTATCGGCGAGAAGCCGATGACTAGCCTTTTTGCGGATCGATGGCGACAGCCGAGATCGGCACGATCTCGATGCCGCGCTTCTTCGCCTCGGCGGCCCAGGACGTCACCGTGTCGACGGTGATATCGAAGGCCGAGCCGATGCCGACGGCCGTGCCCTTGGCCCGCGCGGTCGCCTCGAGGCTGTCCAGCTTCTTCAGGATCTCGCCGCGATCCTGCACCGCGTCGATGGCCATGTCGCCGGCCACGAATGGCACGCCGTCCTTCAGAGCAAGGTCGGGCGCCAGGCTCCGCGCCGACGAGCCGTCGTCGACATAGGCAAGGCCGCGCTTGCCGAGTTCGGCCATGAAGGGTCCCATCGCGCTTGCGTCGGCGGAAAACCGCGCGCCCATATAGTTCATGACGCCGGTGTAGTTGGTCGTTCTGGACAGCGCCCAGTGCAGGCTCTTCAGGTTCTCGTCCTGGCTCGCCGAGACCGTCAGCGTATTGCGCCCCGGATTGACGTTTGGATAGTCGAACGGCTCGAGCGGTATCTGCATGACGATCTCATGTCCGCTTTGGCGTGCCGCCTTCATCCAGCGGTCGATGCTGTTGCCCTGCGGCGCGAAGGCCAGCGTCACCTCGGCCGGCAATTTGGCGATCGCCGCCTGCGTGCCGGTCTGCGAGACGGCGAGCCCGCCGATGACGATCGCCACGCGCGCGCCGCGCGCGCCGGACCACGGCCGCGCATAGACGTCGAACGGCCGCCTGCCGTCGGCGGAACGGATCGGCAGCGGTCCGCTGTCGCTGGCCTCGATCAGCGCCCTGTCCGGGATGTGCGCGACCTTGAGATTCTGCCCAAGCGCCGAAGGATCGCGGATGACGATACCCGCTTTGGGCGGGCCGTCGCCCTCTTCGGTCTGTACGTGGATGATCTGCGGGCCCCCGCTCTTCATCGGCGTGCTCGCGCCGGGGTTCGCCGTCGCCACTTCAGCCGGCGTCGGCGCCGGTGCCGGCGCAGGGGTTGGCGCCGCGGTCACCTTCGGCGTCGAAACGGCCATCTCGTCCGGCTTGCGGAAAGGTTTCTCACGCAATGCGATCGCACCGGAAATGCCGATCACTCCGAGGACGACGACCGCCGCGCCGAGCATGCCGGCGCTGATGCGGCGCGAAGCAGGGCGCTGAGCCCGGAGCGTCTGTCCGAGCGGGCGTTCGATGTCCTTGCCGATGTCAGCCAAGCCGCATCCCCAAGCCCGTGATCCAGCCGATCGGATCGTCAGCGGTCACGTGCGAAATTCAAAACCTTCGGCGCCCCCCGGCGCCCGTTCGCGAATCGACTTGTCCCCGAATCAAACTGCCGGAACCTCGCGGGTCCCGGCAGCATTGCATCGCTTCGGTCGGTCGGCCAGAGGCTTGCCCCGGCCGACACGCCTTTACTGGTTCAAAACGGCCTTGTCCGGGTTCGGCGGGAACGACGGATCGGTCTTTTGGCCGCGCAGCAGCTGCTCGGCATAGATCAGCTGCAGGTCGTCCTTCGGTTCCGGCGGCACATAGGCGGCCGAACCCGAGCCGGTGGCGCTCTCGTCGGCGCCCTTGATGTGGCCCTTGAGGTCCGATTCGCCGCGGGTCAGATCCCTGCCCTGCAGGTCCGGCGGCAGCGGCTGCTCGACCTTGACGTCCGGCGTGATGCCCTTGCCCTGGATCGACTTGCCGGACGGCGTGTAATAGAGCGCCGTGGTGAGCCTCAGCGCGCCGTTCTCGCCGAGCGGGATGATGGTCTGCACCGAGCCCTTGCCGAAGGACTGAGTGCCGACGACGGTGGCGCGGCGCAGATCCTGCAGCGCGCCGGCGACGATCTCGGACGCGCTCGCCGAGCCGCCATTGACCAGCACGATCAGCGGCTTGCCGTTGATGTCGTCGTTCTGCTTCGGCTTGGCGTCGAAGCGGGTGACGTCCTTCGGGTCGCGCCCGCGGGTCGAAACGATCTCGCCGCGCTTCAGGAAGGCATCCGACACGCTCACCGCCTGGTCGAGCAGGCCGCCCGGATTGAGGCGCAGGTCGAGCACATAGCCCTTCAGCTTGTCGTTCGGCACCTGCTTCTTGATGTTCTCGATGGCGTTCTCGAGATCGTCATAGGTCTTCTCGGTGAAGGAGGTGATCTTCATGTAGCCGACGTCGTTCTCGACCCGGTACTTCACCGCCTTGACCTTGATGATGTCGCGCACCACCGTCAGCTCGATCGGCTTGTCCGCACCCTGGCGCAGGATCGTGAGCTTGATCGGCGTGTTGACCGGGCCGCGCATTTTCTCGACGGCGTCGTTGAGGGTCAGGCCGCGCACCTCCTCGCCGTCGATCTTGGCGATGTAGTCGCCGGCAAGCACGCCCGCCTTGGCGGCCGGCGTGTCGTCGATCGGCGTGATCACCTTGACGAGATCGTTCTCCATCGTGACCTCGATGCCGAGGCCGCCGAACTCGCCCTTGGTCTGCACGCGCATATCCTGCGCCTGCTCCGCATTCATGTAGGACGAGTGCGGGTCGAGCGAGGCAAGCATGCCGTTGATGGCGTTCTCGACCAGCGACTTGTCATCCGGCGGCGTTACATATTGCGCGCGCACGCGCTCGAAGATGTCGCCGAAGATCGCCAGCTGCTTGTAGGTTTCGGAGCCCGCAGCGTTCGCCGCCGAGCCGGGTGCGCCGTAGACCAGGCTCATTGCCGATGCGCCCATCAGCGCGCCGGCAAACAGAAGCGACAATTTCCGCATCATTTCACGTCCTTCCAGAAAATCGCTCCGCCCACCAAGGGTTCGGATCGACGGGTTTTCCATCCTTGCGGAACTCCACATAGAGCTCCGGCGTCGCATTTCCATTCTGCGAGGCCGAGGTGCTTGCCACCCGGGCCTCTCCCATCGCGCCGATCGGCTCTCCTGCGAGCACCGACTGTCCGGTCGCGACGCTGATTCTGCTCATCCCCGCCAGGACGACATGATACCCATCGCCCGCATTGAGGATCAAGAGTTGACCATAGGAGCGAAACGGCCCCGCATAAAGCACGTTTCCATCCGCCGGCGCGGTGACGATGGCTCCCGATTGTGTCGCAACCATGTCGCCCTGCATCATTGCGCCGTTGCCGTCGTCGGTCCCGAAGCGCCGTTTGATCTTGCCGATGACCGGCAGCGCGATCTGGCCCTGCAGCGCCGCGAACGGGGCGGAAGCGGTCAAGCGGTTGCCCTCCGGCACCGGCGGATCGGCGGGCTCGGTCGTGGACGCCGTCGTGTCGCCATCTGCCGATTTCTGCTCGCCCGCCTTGGCCTGGTCTGCCGCCTTTCGCGCCTTGTCGGCCTCGAGCGAGGCGATGAGGTCCTTGAGGCTGCTGGCCCTGGCCGCCAGCTGCTGCGAGCGCTGCTGCTCGGCGGTCAAAGCCGCTTCGGTATCGGCCTGCAGCTTCTGCTTGGCCTCGAGCAGCATGGTGAGCCTCTTCTTTTCCGCCGTCTGTTCGGTGACCGCGGCGGTGAGCCGCGCCCGCTCGGCCTCGATCGACGCCGTCACCCGGGTCTGCTCCTTGAGGTCGGCCATCAGCCTGTCGGTCTGCTGGCGCAGTTCCGGCACCACGGCGCCGAGCAGGATGGCGCTGCGCACCGACGACAGCGCGTCCTCCGGCTTGACCAGGATCGCCGGCGGCGGGTTGAGCCCCATGCGCTGCAGCGCGCCAAGCACTTCGGCAAGCACGTCGCGGCGCGCCACCAACGAGGCGTGCAGCTTCTCTTCCTCGGTCTTCAGCCCTTCGAGCTTGGCGCCGATATCCTCGATGTCCTGGCCGAGCTTCTGCTCGGTCATGGCCGATTGGATGAGCGCCGCGCTGATCGAGGCATGGTCCTTCTTGACCGTCGCGACGTCGGCGGCAAGCTTGGCCAGCCGCTCCGACGACAAGGTGATTTCCCTGGAAACCTGCTCGTATTCGGCTCGGCTCTGGTCGGGATCCGGCGCGACGTCGAGCGTGTTTTCCGCGGCCATGGCCGGCCCGAACGCAACCAGCGCGGCGACAAGTGTCAAGCCGCAGCGGCTGCGCCAGGCGCGCGTTCTCGAATTCCAGCCTTCAGACATCAGGCCTCGAGTCTATCCACCGCTTCGTTAACGAACCATCAACCATGTTGGAAGCACCCGCATCAACCGTGATGTCGGGTCATTGAGGCGGAAATCCGGAGAACCAAAGCATCATTCCGAAAAGTGGGAACCGGTTTTCGGAAAAGATCATGCTCCAGAAAAGGAGTTAGATCAGGATGACGATTCAACGAAACCTCATCCTGATCTAGCTGTCTCCCGATCGCGCTTCCAAGGTCCGCAGATCCTCGGCCAAGCGTACAGGCACGTCCATCCGATCATGCAGGATGCTTATGACGCCGATCCGGTCGCCGGAAAGCTTGCGAAAGAACACGTAGTGACGTCCGTAGTGATTGAAATAGGCGTCCATCTTCAAATCGGCCGGAATTGCCAGATTGCCTGGAAGCTTTCGCCAGAGGGCAGGTACTTCGGAAAGGGTTTGCAAGTGCTGATGCAAGTCCGCGATATAGCGAATGGCCTGGGCTTCGCCCCATTTCTCAACGGTATCGCTCCAGATGTGGTCCTGCGCTGCGTCCGCTGGCGGGTAGAACAGGTACCCTGCCACGCTTAGAGGCGTCGGCCTTGATTGCGCCGAACAACATCCTGGGCCGATACGGCCCGGAATTCGCTCTCCTCGGCCCTCAGACCCGGCTCAAGCTGCCTTTTCAGCCAGTCCCACGCTTCGTTGCGCGTCTGCAGATCGCGGCGGATCAGGGCACGGATATATTCGCTGGCGTTTTCATAAAGGCCATTCTCGCCAATCTGCTGTTGCAGATGAGCCTGGAGTTGACCACCGACGCGGACATGAATGCTGTTATCTGCGGCCATGAACCGATCCTTTGCTTCCCTCCAAATTATGGAAGGCGTCGCAAATATTGTCAATATTTGCTACACCAGCCGAGATTGTTCCTGGCGACCCCTCGTCCAGCCCCTCCTCCAGCCCTCTGACCACGACTCACGAGCGGTGATAGGGATGTCCGGACAGGATAGTGGCGATCCGGTAGAGCTGCTCGCCCAGCATGACGCGCACCAGCTGATGCGGCCAGGTTAGCGCCCCGAACGACACCACCAGATCGGCCTCTTCGCGCAAGGATTTGTCATGGCCGTCGGCGCCGCCGATCGCGATGACCAACGCCTTGCGACCGCCGTCGCGCAACTGGCCGATGCGGGCCGCCAGATCCTCGGAGGAAAGCGCCTTGCCGCGTTCGTCGAGCAGGATGAGCACGGTGCCCTGCTGCAGCTGACCCTGCAGCTTCTGGCCCTCCTCGCGGCGGCGCTCGTCGGCGCTCTGTCCGCGGCTCTCGGGGATTTCGACGATGCCGGCAAATTCCAGCCCGACCGCAGATCCGCTCTTGGCGAAGCGCTCGAAATAGCGGTCGGCGAGCTCTCTCTCGGGGCCGGTCTTCATCCGGCCCACGGCATGGACGGTGATCTTCATCCTCGCCTCGGCGAGCCTTGATCGGCGCCGGACCGGAACGGTCACGGCACGCGATACGGCTCAGTGCAAGGTCTCTTCCTCGAGGTCCGGCGCCTGCCACATCTTTTCGAGATTGTAGAATTCGCGGACTTCGGGGCGGAAGACGTGGACGATGATGTCGCCCGAATCGATCAGGACCCAGTCGGCGCTGCCCAGCCCCTCGACGCGCGCCATGCCGAGACCGGCATCCTTGAGCGCCTTGAGGAGGTGATCGGCGACAGCCGAGACATGACGGTGCGATCGGCCCGACGCGACGACCATATAGTCGGCGAGGCTCGATTTACCCTGGATGTCGATTGAGACGATGTTTTCGGCCTTGGAGTCTTCCAGACTGGCAAGGACTGTGTTGATGGCGAGGGAGGCAGCATCGTTTCCGCTGATCCCGGCCGGCGAAGGCACGATATCGGCCTTCTTCCGCAGTGCTGTTCTCAGTGTGTTTCCTTTCCCAATAAGAACAACCAAATCACCCCGCAAATCAGGTGACACCACTTAGATAGGCAGAGTTCCGTTGCAGTTTCAAGACGACCGCCCCACGGCCGGCGCGTGATGGTCGTCCGGATGGCTCGGCGGCAAGCCGGAAAAGATGGGAACTGATGCTCACGGCACGGGTTATCGGCTCACCGGACAAAGGGGATCCCAACCATGCCAACCGATCCGCAAAGCGCCCTCATCACCATCCAGGCCGGGCTTGCGCAGCTCTCAACGCTGATCGTCTCCTATTCCTTCTCGGCGATCGGCGCCATCATCCTTCTGATTGCCGGCTACTTCGTCGCCGGCCTTGCCGAGCGCTCGATCTTCGCCGGCCTCGGCCACATCCACGGCTTCGACGCGACCTTGCGCCATTTCTTCTCGAAGATCGTACGCTACGCGATCCTCGTCCTTGTCGTCATCATGGTGCTCGGCCAGTTCGGCGTGCAGACGGCCTCCATCATTGCCGCCATCGGCGCCGTCGGCCTGGCCATCGGACTGGCGTTGCAGGGCACGCTGCAGAACATCGCCGCCGGCATCATGCTTCTAGCGCTGCGGCCTTTCCGCATCGGCGAAAATGTCGAGGTCGGCCCGATCGCCGGCACGATCGAGGAGATCGGCCTGTTCGCCACCACGCTGCGCACGGTCGACGGCGTGTACATACTGGCGCCCAACCAGACGCTGTGGAACCAGCCGGTGCGCAACTTCACCCGCAACGGCGTGCGCCGCACCGACATCACGCTCAACATCGGCTCGTGGAACGACATCGACCGCGGGCAGAAGACGCTGCTTGGCATCGCCGGCGCCGAGAAGCGCATCAGGCGAGAGCCCGCGCCGATCGCCTTCGTGGCGGACCTCGGCGAGAGCACGGTTTCGCTCACCCTGCGCTACTGGACGACGGCGGCCGACTATTTCGCCACCCAGGCCGACATGACCAAGCGCGCCAAGCAGGCCTTCGACAACGAGGGCATTTCGATTCCGCTGCCGCCGCCCGAACTGCCGGCTGCGGAGGCTCGCAAGCAGTAGAGCAATTCAGTCCTTGGCCGGCTTTGTGGGCTCGTCCGGCGCGAAGGCGAGTTCCACCGGCAGGGGCGTCTGCGCCGACATCGGCGCGAAGCTGCCGGTTGCGGCGGCAGGCGTCGGTCGCGCCGCAAACACCCGCCACAGCACGAACAGGCAGAACGCCGAAGCGATGAAGATGCCGACATAGATGAAGGTCTCGGTGCCGAAGACGGCTGAAAGCGCCGTGACGATGCCGGGCACGATGAAGCCGGACAGCGACCAGGCAAAGAGCAGCGAGCTCGACAGCGCCAGCAGCTCGTCCTTCCTGGCGCGGTCGGCGGCATGCGCGCTGGAGAGCGAATAGATCGATTCCGATGCGCCGTCCCAGATGAGATAGATCACCACCAGCGCCATCAGCGCACCGCCGTCGAAGGCGATGGCGAGCAGGCTCGCCACCACCGCGAGCGCCGCCGCGCCCGACAGCACATAGCGCCGGTCGGTGCGGTCGGAGAGCCAGCCGAGCGGAATCTGGAGGATCAGCGTGCCGACCGGCATCGCCGACAACAGCAGCGCCACATCCGCCTGGCTGTAGCCCTTGGCGGTGGCGTGGATCGGCGCGAAACCGGAAATGATCATCGACAGGCCGCCGACGGCGAGCATGCCGACGACGCCGACCGGCGAGATCTTCCAGGCCTGGCCGAGCGCCACCGAAGCCGCCTGCGGCGCGGGCGGCTGGGCAAGCCGCGTCATGCCCACCGGCAGGATGGACAAAGCGGTGAAGGCGATGCCGATCAGCGGCGCGGCCGCCGTGTGGATGTCGATCGTGGCGAGCGTCGCATAGCCGACGCCCAATCCGCCGATATAGGCGACATAGAACACCGCCATCACCCGGCCGCGTATGGCGTTCGGCAAGGCATCGTTGAGCCAGCTCTGCGCGACGATGAAGAGGCCGCAGATGGCAAAGCCATAGAGCGCCCGCGCCGCGATCCAGAGCAACGGGATCGGTCCAGCGCCGATCGCGACGTTGGAGAGCGCTATCAGCGCCGAAAGCACCATGAACGCGCGGGCATGACCGACCCGGCGCACCAATGGACCGGTCAGGATGCAGCCGGCAAGCCCGCCGGCCGAAAGGCCGGTGACGATCAATCCGGCCCAGGTCGGATCGAAGCCATCGGCGCCGAGCCGCACGGGAATGAAGGCGAACATCAGCCCATTGCCGATCGCGATCAGCGCCATCGACACGATGACGCTGGCAATGGCGATCAGCGGCGCCGATTGCGCGCCCGGATCGGTCGTGATGCGGCTCTTCTCCAGCATGGCTTTGCAGCATCGCCCGCCCGCGGGCGAAAAGCAGCCGTAAAAGCGACATGGCCAAACTTCCCTTCTCCCCTTGTGGGAGAAGGTGGATTGCCGCGAAGCGGCAAGACGGATGAGGGGTGCTCCATCGGAGTGAGACGCTGGCGTTCCCTGGAACACCCCTCATCCGTCGCCTTCGGCGACACCTTCTCCCCTAAGGGGAGAAGGTAAAAGCGCTCAACCCTTCCCCGCGTTGCGGATCGCGGTGGAGGAGAGCGACGAGCGCGGACCGTGGATGAAGGTCCAGGCCGGCGCCCGCATGCGGGCAAGCAGCGGCGCGTCGCCTTCGTCGATGCGGGCGTAGTCGAAGGTCTTGGCGACGACCGACGATAGGAAGGAGAGCGTGGCGCCCGGACGGTCGATGACCGCGATCGGGAAGGTGAGCACGATCTCGCGCCAGCGCTGCCAGCGATGGAAATCGCGCAAGCTATCCGCGCCCATGATCCAGACGAAGTCGACACCCGGATTGCGCGCCTTGATCAGCGCCAGCGTGTCGGCGGTGTAGCGGACATGATGCGCCGCCTCGAAGGCGGTGACCTTGATCTTCGGATTCCTGGCGATCTTTTCCGACAGCACGATGCGTTGGGCGAGCGGCGCCAGCTCATGTGCGCTTTTCAGCGGATTGCCGGGGGTCACGATCCACCACAGCTGGTCGAGCGCCAGCCGTCTCAGCGCGATCTCGGCGACCAGCGCGTGACCGGCATGCGGCGGGTTGAACGAGCCGCCGAACAGGCCGACGGCCAGCCCCCTGCCGGCATGCGGCATGCGAAGGTAAGGCGCGGGGACGGGGTGCTCGGGCTGGGAAAGCATGGTGCTAGGCGCCCCCCTCTGCCCTGCCGGGCATCTCCCCCTCAAGGGGGGAGATTAGCAGCTCGATCGCAGGCTCAAATCTTGCGACGTCGGCAATTTGCGAAACCCCAAATGACAGCTGATCTCCCCCCTTGAGGGGGAGATGTCCGGCAGGACAGAGGGGGGTGGCTGGGCGCGGCACCCTCAGATCCTAGCGGCGAAAAACGTCAAGGCCTCACCTGTCCCGACCCGCGCACGCGGTACTTGAACGAGGTCAGCTGCTCGACGCCGACCGGTCCGCGCGCATGCATCTTGCCGGTGGCGATGCCAATCTCGGCGCCCATGCCGAACTCGCCGCCATCGGCGAACTGCGTCGAGGCGTTGTGCAGGAGGATCGCAGAGTCGATCTCGTTGAAGAATCTTTCGACCGCTTGCGCATCCTCGGCGACGATCGCCTCGGTGTGATGCGAGGAGAAGGTCTCGATATGCTCGATCGCGCCGGCGACGCCGTCGACCAGCTTCACCGCGATGATGGCGTCGAGATACTCCGTCACCCAGTCGGCATCGGTCGCCGGGCTGGCATCCGCGAACGCCTTCATCACCCCGGCATCGGCGTGGATCTCGCAGCCCGCCGCGCGCAGCGCTTCGAGGATCGGCACCAGATGGGTGGAGGCCGCCGCGCGGTCGACCAGCAGCGTCTCAGCCGCGCCGCACACGCCTGTGCGCCGCATCTTGGCGTTGACGGCGATCCTCACTGCCATGTCGAGCTTGGCCGAGCGGTCGATATAGAGATGGCAGATGCCTTCGAGATGGGCGAACACCGGCACCCGCGCCTCGCTCTGCACGCGCCCGACCAGGCTTTTGCCGCCGCGCGGGATGATGACGTCGAGATTGCCGCCGAGACCTTTGAGCATCTCGCCGACGGCGGCGCGGTCGGTGGTCGGCACCAGCTGGATGGCATCTTGCGGCAGGCCGGCGGCTTTCAGCCCTTCGACCATGCAGGCATGGATCGCGGAGGACGAATTGATCGAATCCGAGCCGCCGCGCAGGATCACCGGATTGCCGGCCTTGAGACAAAGCGCGCCGGCATCGGCGGTCACGTTCGGGCGGCTTTCATAGATGACGCCGATGACGCCGAGCGGCGTGCGCACGCGCTCGATGTGGAGCCCGTTCGGCCGGTCCCATTCGGCGATGACGTCGCCGACCGGATCCTTGAGCGCGGCGATCTCACGAATGCCGTCGGCCATCGCCTTGATGCGCGACGGCGTCAGCTTCAGCCTATCCATGAAGGACGCCGAAAGCCCGACTTCCTCGCCGTTCGACATGTCGACGGCGTTGGCCTCGAGGATCGCCTGCTCGTTGCTCAGGATGGCGTCGGCCATGGCGGCCAAGGCGTCGTTCTTGGCTTTGGTGGTGGCGACCGCCAGCGGTCGGGCAGCAGTGCGGGCGCGGCGGCCGATGGCGGCCATCAGCGCTGCCGTGTCTTCCCCGGATTTTTCATGCAGCTTCAGCATGGTTCATCCTCCGCTGGGTCTTCCTTTTATCGCAATTCCGGATGGAAAACCGCGTCACACTTTTCCTGGAATTGCTCTAATCGCTGGCCAATACTTGGTCGCCGGCGACACTTACCACAAGGTCGTCGCGATGGATCATCGCCGAGCGCGCCTCGTAGCCGAGCACGGTTTCGATCTCGGCCGTTTTCAAACCCGCGATCCTTACGGCATCGGCGGCATCATAGGCAACCAGCCCGCGCGCGATCTCCCGGCCCTCGGGCGACAGGATCGCCACCGTGTCGCCGCGCGAGAAATTGCCGCTGACGAGCTTCACGCCCGCCGGCAGCAGCGACTTGCCCGATTTCAGCGCGCCGACCGCGCCGGCATCGACGGTGAGCCGCCCGGCCGGCTCGAGCTGGCCGGCGATCCAGGTCTTGTAGCCCTTCACCGGGTTGGCGCTCGGACGGAAGAAGGTCGCGCGCTCGCCGCGCTCGATCGCCATCAGCGGCGACAGCCGCGTGCCGGAGGTGATGATCATCGCCGTGCCGGCGGCGTTGGCGATCTTGCCGGCGTCCAGCTTTGTCCGCATGCCGCCGCGCGACAGTTCGGAAGCGGCGGCACCTGCCATCGCCTCGATATCGGGGGTGATGCGGTCGACCACCGGGATGAACTTCGCCTGCGGGTCCTTGGCCGGCGGCGCGGTGTAGAGCCCGTCGATGTCGGAGAGCAGCACCAGAAGATCGGCGCCCATCATGGTCGCCACGCGGGCCGCCAGCCGGTCGTTGTCGCCGTAGCGGATTTCCGAGGTCGCCACCGTGTCGTTCTCGTTGATGACCGGCACCGCCTTCATCTTGAGCAAGGTCGAGATCGTCGCGCGCGCATTGAGGTAGCGGCGGCGCTCCTCGGTATCGCCGAGGGTCAGAAGGATCTGGCCCGATTTCAGCCCGTTCTTACCGAGCGCGTCCGACCAGGCGCCGGCGAGCGCGATCTGGCCGACGGCGGCAGCGGCCTGGCTCTCCTCGAGCTTCAGCGCCCTTTTTCCCAAGTCGAGAATGGTGCGACCGAGCGCGATGGCGCCCGACGAGACGACGAGCACCTCCGCGCCGGCTTCGGCGAGCGCCGCGATGTCGTCGGCCAAAGAGGTCAGCCAGTCGCGCTTCAAGCCGCTCGCGCGGTCGACAAGCAGCGCCGAGCCGATCTTCACGGTGATGCGCCGGTATGTTTTCAGCGATTTCATGGGTTTTGCTGCCAGCGCGTGTCGACAGGAGCGGGGACGGCGTCGCGGGCCTCGGCGACCACCGTCATCAGGGCGCGCAGAACGGCCTCGACGCCTTCGCCGGTGACGGCCGACAACAGCATCGGCGCGCGGCCGGCGGCGCGCTTCAGCGACGCCGCCTTCTTCTTGCGGGCGTCCGCGTCGAGGATGTCGACCTGGCTGAGCGCGACGATCTCGGCCTTCTCGGCCAGCCCATGGCCATAGGCTTCGAGCTCGGCGCGCACGACCTTGTACGCCTTCCCAGGATTCTCCTCCAGCGCCGAGACCAGATGCAGCAGCACGCGCGTGCGCTCGACATGGCCGAGGAAGCGGTCGCCGATGCCGACGCCTTCATGCGCGCCCTCGATCAGGCCTGGAATATCGGCCAGCACGAATTCGCGGCCATCGATGCGGGCGACGCCGAGGCCGGGATAGAGCGTCGTGAAAGGGTAGTCGGCGATCTTCGGCTTGGCGGCGGTGACGGCTGCGAGGAAGGTCGACTTGCCGGCATTGGGCAGGCCGACGAGGCCGGCATCCGCGATCAGCTTGAGCCGCAGCCAGATGCTCAATTCCTCGCCCGGCTGGCCCGGATTGGCGCGGCGCGGCGCCTGGTTGGTCGAGGTCTTGAAATGCTGGTTGCCGAAGCCGCCATTGCCACCCTTGGCGAGCAGGAAGCGCTGGCCGACCTCTGTCAGGTCGCAGATCAGCGTCTCGTTGTCCTCGGCAAAGACCTGGGTGCCGGCCGGCACCTTCAGTGTCACGTCGGCGCCCTTGGCGCCGGTCATGTTGCGGCCCATGCCGTGCATGCCGGTCTTGGCCTTGAAATGCTGCTGGTAGCGGTAGTCGATCAGCGTGTTCAGCCCATCGACCGCTTCCGCCCAGACATCGCCGCCGCGGCCGCCGTCGCCGCCGTCCGGGCCGCCGAACTCGATGAATTTCTCGCGCCGGAACGACACCGAACCGGCGCCGCCGTCGCCGGAACGGATGTAAACTTTGGCCTGGTCGAGGAATTTCATCGGATTTTCGAGGTTTCTGCTGATTGCTTTGCGCGATTGCTCTAAACCAAGGCGGGGCCAAGGGCGAGGCTGTTTTGCGACGAAAGCGCTGACACGCGCTTTTGGGCACGCGGCGAACATCCCGGCACTGCCCGATTGGGAATAATTCCGCGCGGCGATCGTTTCCGGTTTTCGCCGCCCCGGGTCAGTGTTGGAGTAGCGGAATGCAGCTCGTCACCTACAACATCCAGTACGGTATCGGCCTCGACGGCCAATACGATGTCGGCCGCATCACCGACGCCGTGCGCGGCGCCGATGTCATCGCCCTGCAGGAGGTGACTCGCAACAATCCGCGAAACGGCGACCGCGACATGGTGGCCGAGATCGGCGAGGCGCTGCCGGACTATTTCGTTGCCTATGGCAGCAATTTCGAGGTCAATATCGGCTCGCGCCTGGATGCCGGCCGCGCCGTCACCCGGACCTTCCAGCTCGGCAACATGGTGCTGTCGAAGACACCCATTCATCTGTCACGCAATCTCCTCTTGCCGCGCAGCCGCAGCCTCGAGCGGATGAACTTCCAGCGCGGCGCGCTCGAGGCGCTGATCGAGACGCCGCTGGGTTTCATCCGCTTCTACTCCACCCATCTCGACCATCGCAGCCCCGTCGAGCGCCAGGGCCAGATCCGTTTCCTGCGCCAGCGCCTGCTCAACTATGCGCTGGAAGGCGGCGGGCTTTCCGGCATTCCCGAGATCGGATTGCCGGACCTGCCTTATCCGGAGGCTTTCGTCGTCATGGGCGATTTCAACATGCTGCCCGGATCGCCCGAATATATCGAACTCGCCGGACGCCCGGACCATGAATTCGGCATGCCGCTCACCGCCGACCTCGCCGTCGACGTCGCCCAGCGCCTTGACGTTTCCGATCTCGTCACCTGGATCGACCCCAAGCAGCCCGACGATACCGGCCGCCACAAATGCATCGACTATGTCTTCACCAGCGCCTCGCTCGCGGGCTCGCTGAAGCGCCTGTGGGTCGACCGGCAGGCGCGTGGATCGGATCACCTGCCGGTCTGGGTCGAGCTGAGCTAGAAGTGTACCCAGTTGCGCAGGCTGGTCCACGTCTTCCGATCCAGTCGGTAGCGCTCGACCGGCACCTGGCCGGCGACGATCGAGTTCAGCATGCCCTGGCCGGCATACTGGAAGCCGCACTTGTGGATGACGCGGCGCGAGGCCGGATTGATGACCCTGGTCGAGGCATGCAGCACCTGGATCGAGGTCTTCTGGAAGGCGAGGTCGACCAGCGCATGCGCAGCCTCCGTCGCATAGCCGCGCTTCCAGTAGGGTTCGCCGATCCAGTAGCCGAGCTCCAGCCCGCGATCGGTGATGTTGAGCCCCGCACAGCCGACGAAGGTGCCGGTGCCGGCAAGCGTCAGCGCATAGACGATGCCGGCGCGGCGGGAGGCCGCCATGGCGAGGAAGGCTCTGGCTTCGGCTTCGCCGTAGGGATGCGGCATGCGGGCCAGCATTTCCGCGACATGTCGGTTGTCGGCCAAGGCAACGAGTTGTTCGAGATCGCTCTCGCGCGGGGCGCGCATGACCAAGCGCTCGGTGGCGAGCACCGGGCAATCGATCGCGTAACTTTCGTCTTCGGTGTCTTCCGCTTCGGCAACCATTTTAGTCCTCCAGGGCAAAGAAAAATGAAAAAAGGAGAGATGGAAGCCCATCTCTCCTGATCCTTTTCCTGGCCTGGCCAGACACCGGTTCCCGAGATGGGCGCCGGTGTTATGGTGCGGAACCGGCTACTCCGCTGCTTTGGTAATCGGGTTTACCGACACGTAGGTTCGGCCGTTGGCTTTCTTGTTGAAGGCGACTGCGCCTGCTTCGAGTGCGAAAAGGGTGTGGTCCGTGCCCATGCCAACGTTGGTGCCCGGATGCCATTGCGTGCCGCGCTGACGAATGATGATGTTGCCGGCAACGACTGCTTCGCCGCCGAACTTCTTCACGCCGAGCCGCTTGGAGTGCGAGTCGCGACCGTTGCGCGAC
This sequence comes from Mesorhizobium sp. WSM4906, assembly GCF_029674625.1. NCBI lineage: Bacteria > Pseudomonadati > Pseudomonadota > Alphaproteobacteria > Hyphomicrobiales > Phyllobacteriaceae > Mesorhizobium > Mesorhizobium sp. WSM4906. The sequence continues at coordinate 1,611,274 of NZ_CP121355.1, read as the reverse complement.
GAACCGCCAGCTTTCTTGTGTGCCATCTAACTAACTCCGATGCGCCGTGAGGCGCTTGAATGGTCTTATGAACGCGTTCGCGTTCCGTTTCAAGTGCGTACCGGCGATGATTGTCGCCGGCCCGTCTTAACTTTCTTCGCTCGTCTTACTTCTTCGCCAGTTCCTTGGCCTGCTCGCGCCAGTCCTTGATCTGGTCGGCGCTGAACGGCATGTGCTCGTCGATCTTGGCGACATCCTTGTCGGTGAGCTTGGCGAGCTGCGCGAAGGTGACGATGCCCTGTTCGGCGAGGTCCTTCGCCGCGACCGGGCCGATGCCCTTGATGACCGTGAGGTCGTCCGGCTCGCCCTTCGGCGCCTTGAACAGCGGCGCGGCCTTGGCCTCTTCGCTCGAAGCCTCGGCCTTGGCTTCCTTCTTGGCCTTGGCCTCCTTCGGCGCGGCCTCTGCCTTCGCCTCGGCGGCGACCTCGGCCTTGGCCTCCGGCGCCTTGGCCTCGGCTTTCGCGGCGGCCTTCTTGGCCGGCTTGGCGCCGCCCAGCAGGATCTCGGAGATCCTGACGGTGGTCAAAAGCTGGCGATGGCCGATCCGGCGGCGCGAATTCTGGCGGCGGCGCTTCTTGAAAGCGATGACGGTGCGGTTCTTGCCCTGCTCGACGACTTCCGCCGTGACCATGGCGCCATCGACGAACGGCGCGCCGAACGTCACGTTCTCGCCCTCGCCATGCGCGAGCACATTGCCGATCTCGACGATCTCGCCGACCTTGGCTTCGACTTTCTCGATCTTCAACAGATCGTTGGCGGCGACGCGATACTGCTTGCCGCCCGTTTTGATGACTGCGAACATTTTTTGCCTTTCGCTGTTCGGTCGGCCTTGATGAGCCGCTTGAAGCGGCTCGGCCGTCTTTTTGTCAGTCTGCGGGTTCAAAAAACAAGCGGCGCGGAGAAGGCCCCACGCCGAATGCGGGCTGTCCCTAACCGAAGGTTGCGAAAGAGTCAAGGCAAGCGGACCCTGCCCTCGGAGAATGCCGCGAGCCGCGTTGCCGGCGAAGATCGTCGTCGCCTCGCCGACGCTTTTCCAAGAAGCGGGAAATCGGTCGAATAAGGCCTTGTAACTGCGGCAGCCAGCCGTTATCTAGTGCGCCGCGCCGGCAACGGCCGACCATGACCTCGCGGAGAGGTGGCAGAGTGGTCGAATGCACCGCACTCGAAATGCGGCATACTCGCAAGGGTATCGGGGGTTCGAATCCCTCCCTCTCCGCCATTTAGCTTCCATAAAAATCCTTTCCTTTCAAAAGCTTCCTTGTTGCGCTTGACCAGCACGAAGCGAAACATATCTTAGACTGTGTAACAAACTGTGTAACATTAGAGAAAGATAATGCGACGTTCCGCAGCGCCAAAGCCGCATAAACGTGAAGGCATCTGGTATCTCGTCCGCAGGGTGCCGAAGGAATTCGCGGCGTTTGATCGCCGCTGCCTAGTACGCATTTCCACGGGCGTCGCCGTGGCTGACGATCCCCGCGGTGTACGGGCGCGAGATGCAGTGCAAAGCCTCGGCGCGGGGCTGGAGGCGTATTGGCGTAGACTGCGGGAAGGCCAATCCGCCGAGGCGGGGCTGCGTTTCGAAGCCGCGAGGAAGCGCGCGCGGTCATTTGGATTGGCCTATCGCACTAACGAGGAACTAGCAGCGGGGCCGCTCGACGAACTCATGGCCCGTATCAAGCTGCTCCTCGACAAAAAATCGATCGAGGACGCGCAGGACGTCTCGGCCGTCATGGGTGGGGAGAAGCGGCCAGCGGTCCGCCTGAGCGGTCTTATCAAGGAATTCGAGACGATCGAGCAACAGAACTTGCTGACCATGTCGCCCAACCAAATCAAGAAATGGCGTAACCCCAAAAAGCGCGCAGTTGCCAATCTGGTTGGAGTCATTGGCGACAAGGAGATCGCAAGCCTCACTCGGGACGACGCAATCGCGTTCCGCGAGTGGTGGCAAAAGCGGATCGTTGAGGATGGACTTGATATCGGTACGGCCAACAAGGACATCGGCCATGTTTCGAAAATGCTGCGCGTCGTCGATCTGACTCACCAGCTCAAGCTGGAGCCGGTTTTTCGAAACCTGCGTCTTTCCGGCGCCGTCCCCGGGCAACGCGCTGCGTTCACAGCGGAGTTCATTCAGGAGAAGATACTCGCTGAAGGCGCGCTCGACGGACTCAATGACGAAGCCCGCCATCTAATCTATGTGATTGCCGATACCGGACTCAGGCTTTCTGAAGCGGCAAACCTCACCACCGAAACAATCCACCTCGATCGAGAAATCCCGCATGTGCGGGTGCGCCCCAATGGCCGTCGCTTGAAGACCGGTCATTCAGCCCGTGACATTCCCTTGGTTGGCGGCGCACTTGCAGCCATCAAGCTCCATCCGGACGGCTTTCCTCGTTATCGCGACAAGGCCGCGTCACTTTCAGCGCTCGTCAACAAGGTGCTCGCCAGCAAGGAACTTCTGCCGACTTCCGAGCATAGTCTTTATAGCCTGCGACACACTTTCGAGGACCGGCTGACGGCAGTTGAGGCGCCGGAGAAGGTAATTGCTTCTCTGATGGGCCACAAATGGATCCGGCCCAAATACGGCGCGGGACCTTCGTTAGCGCAAAAGCGCGAGTGGCTCCAAAAAATCGCTTTTACCCCGCCCGGGCGAATGTGATTGCGGCGCCATCCAGGCCTTGAGAACCAACCTCACGGCTCCAGCTGTCCGAGCCATTTAGGTTGAGCGTGGCCAGCACGCGCTGCGCTCGCTCGCGATTTCCGAGCTTCCGCCGCATTTGTTCGACCTCGTATTCCAGCCTTTCGAAGGTCGGTATATAGGCATCTCCATGCCGGATGACCAAGTAGGCGGCAACAGCTAGACACCATTCTAGCTCCGTGGCCGATGGATCGGAAAAAGGGGCGACGCCATACCAAGACGAGCAACGCCTCTCGAGGGCTTCCGAACTAGGCAAACGGCCAGCATGTGGCATGGGAAAGAAACCTATGCCTGATCGACGAACCTAAAGTGCTCACGAAGCTTGACCGGTACGCGGGCCATCGGAGGGTTCTGCCTAAAACCGCCAAAAATTTTGAAACACCCATTCATCCGGCTCGAATTCAAAGGGATCGGCGATTTTTGGGTTATGGCTTGCAAGCATAGTTCAGCCCAGACAAGAACGCCTGATATCTTGTCGTGCACTGTCACCCTGCCAAATATGGTGCCGGCGACAACGGCAGTTTGGCGAGCAGAAGAATTCCCGAGACTGAGACGTTCTACGGCTTGGCCCATGTTCGCGCTCCTCCTCGATTGGAGACAGGATGGGCCATATGGAAGCGAATAAAAGGAGGTTGGTGACGAGTCTCGGTAGTGGAGTAGAAACGGGTGGAAAAGCTTGCGCTATTCGCCATCGGCGCCGCTAAGCGCATTTGAGAGAAGGGGCAGCGATCGCCAAGAGATGACGTCCGATCGCAAGCCGGCTAGAAATGCGACAGTGACGCGCCTTTTTTGGCACGACCTTAGCACCCGATCGGGCCTCAGCTGGTCGTCGTTGCGCAGCCGATCGGGTGCGATTTTTATAAAGCTCTCTTGGCTTTAGCTTTGAGAGCCCGTCATCGAGACAAATGCAAGGGAACGGTCCGCCCCCTGGGGACATTCGACATGCCGTGGCAGCTTCCTATGGTGAGCCAGCGCATTCCGATACACGTTTTCCGCGCTCTACCGTTGCTCCAGCACCTGTGCTGAGGCTGAGCGCTTGATCAGGACCCGACCGCTGCTGTTGCGGGATGGTGACTGGGTTGAGGTCGCGAAGACCTTGACCGCGGGTACGTTGTTCATCCCGATGAGCGCTGAGCCGAGAAGCAGCCAAGAACGCTTCCCGTAATCGAATCCTACGGGAACCGCGAAACCAGCGTCCAAAGGACGCAATTCTCCGACGTCGTTCACTCAAGCTCATCTCGCAACTTGAACGCTTGTATGAAGCCGCTGCATGTGCGCCGGTGGACCGGATTGCTGCTATCCAAACCACGTGCTCAGTTTCGCCCCCGTAATAACTCTACCGTCCGAAACGGCTTTCGCGCGTCAGGTCCACCCCACATGAAAGTTCCGCGAGCAGCACGGACGGAGAGGCCGGTCACAACTCCTTCGCGTGCTCTTTTACTACCGAATCAAGTGCCAAATGGAGAGGCACTGCCTTAGAGAACAGGAAGCCCTGCGCGGTTCTGCAGCCAAGCTTGTACAGAGTTTGCCGATCTGCCTCTGTTTCAACGCCCTCGGCCATGACCTCGATCCCGAGCGTCCTACCAAGATCAATCACCGCTTTGACAAGCAGCCGATTCTCCCGGGACTTGGCTAAGCCGCGAACGAAGCCCTGATCTATTTTCACCTTCCTGATCCGACTGTCCTTGAGCGATGCCAACGTCGAAAAACCGGTGCCGAAGTCATCGAGCGCGATAGAAATGCCAGCATGTGAAAGCCGGGCGAGCTTTTCATCCACTCTGTCCGGATCCACTGGGGCTTCTTCGGTAATCTCGATGTCGAACATCGTTGCAGGGAGGTCTTTTGCCGCCAGACCATTAAGAATCATCTCGTCAATATCGCCAGCTTCCAACTCGCACGGTGAAACATTCATCGCCACACGAACATCACGACGGTCAGCTTTGACCAAGCCCTCGATAAGAGCGCAACAGTCGGCGAATACCGTTTGAGTTAGCAGCTGAAGCATTCCAGTTTCGCGTGCCGCTGTCATGATCTCGGGCGGAGAAATGGGACCGTGAAGCGGGTGAGACCATCTTAGCAAGGCTTCAAAACTGACGACGGCTTCAGTTTCGAGTCTTACGATTGGCTGAAACCAAGCGACCAAGCTTCTCATCGTTATCGCCGAATGAAGATCGCGTTCGATTGACTGGCGGCGTTGCAACTCCCGGGCTAGCTCGGCATCGAACAGACAAAATTCATTCCTGCCGCGGCGCTTAGCTGTGTAAAGGGCGATGTCGGCCCGCAACAACATTTCCGTTAGTCCGGGGTTTTCAGCCAAGTAGATTCCTATAGACGCTCCAATGCGGACTGATGCGATCCCAGGATAGGGGCGAGCAAGCTTGGCTATGAGATTGGACGCGAGATTGGTGGGAGAAGGAGAATTCTTTCGCGAAGAAAAAACCAGCACGAATTCATCCCCACCGATGCGGGCGAGCGTTGAGCCCTCCGGTGCTTCTTCCTCTATTCGGCGGGCGATCCTGGCAAGCAGCTCGTCACCCGTTCTGTGACCGTAGGTATCGTTGACAGATTTGAACCCGTCCAGATCAATCAGCATGGCCACAAAGGGTCCATCGGTGTTCTCAAACTGATCGATTGCATGTTCGAGGCCCCGCCTGTTGAGGAGCGCGGTAAGATGGTCCTCCCTGGAATTGCGCTCCATTTCCGCGGCAAGCCGCTCGGCTTGATGTCTCAGGCGGCTCGCGTCACGGAAGCGCGCTTGTCCAACGAACGAGGATCGAACCAGGCCGCCCTCGAAAAGCAGGACGGCAAAAGCCAGAATGTAGTTTTCCGGGGCTCCCTTCGTCAGCAAACATGCGGCGGCAATGAGGAGTGGCGGTGTGATGAAGCATATCGCTGCCGCAGCATATGAGCTGCCGTACGTGACCGCGCCAGCTGAAATGCCCGCCAGAATTATTAGATGCAGCGATGCTTGAGACGTCGTGTATCCAGCCGTTAGGACGGCAAGGAATGACCAGGTGAATCCCGCCAGAAGAGCAAGCCTGCCAAACCAGCGAAGCCGCAGCCAAACCCGTGTCAGATCATCCTGGACTCCGGGTTCCTTCAGCTGATGACGGGCGAGTGCAAGGCGGGCGGCATTTATCGCATTAACGACCGAAAACCAGGCCGCGCCAGCAAGACCGTTCCCGGAAAGGGCCTGCACGGTCAAAATCAGCCCGGACAGCACAATGCTTATCGGCATTGAGACGAAAAGGCCTGCCCTCAGATCAGCGAGCTGGTCCTGAAGGATTCTCGCCTCCAGCGGATCTTCTTTTTCCAAGGCTGGACGGGTCAGCTTGCTTACTCCTGCTTGTCCGCAGCCTATGCAGCCCCCCTGAAGGACGGGTTAATTCTTCAATCGGAGATCAGCGTCGGGGAGCAGGATTACTCCGGTGCATCATGCACTCTCTCATCGCTCGCCCAGCACGCGCAAAAATGCGACTGCTGGTGCAGTATCACCGCTGGAGCTCCGCCGAAATCCCATGCCGGACAAGGGGAACATGTTGGGCAAAGCGAAGCCCCAGATGCCTTGCAAGCCGTGCCGCCAGGTGGTCTCTGGAGTAGAGTCCAACCAATATGTTCGTTGCATGGTAGAGCGGCGCCGCCGACAGGCGCAGCCGCCTTTCGTATATATGCAGCATGTCGGGGTCGCCAACATTGCGGCCGTCGCGGCACGCAGTCATGATTCCACGGGCGAGTTGCTTCTGGCTGCTGAGACCGATGTTGAATCCGTGAGCGGTCACCGGGTGCATGCCGATGGCAGCGTCGCCGATGAGTGCGGCGCTCGGCGCCCGGAATTTGTGCGCCCAGGTCGTGACCAGCGGATAGGTGTGGCGCTTGCTTGCCAAGGTCATTTTTCCAAGGCGCCCTCGACACCGTTTCGTCAACTCCGACAGGAACAAATCATCATCGAAGGCAAGCAGTCTATAGGCCTCGTTTGAGCGCAATGTGAGCAGCAGCGACGACATGCCCTCCGCGAGGGGCAATATCGCTATCGTCTGATGGTGATCGAACCATTCGATGGCGATCTGGTGGTGGGCGCGCTCGTGCCTCACTCGGCAAATCAGCATCGAGTGGCCAAGCCGGTTGATATCGGCGCCGATGCCTAGCAGATCACGCGTGGCGGACAAACGCGAATCCGCGGCAACAACCAGCCGAGCAGTTAAACGCGCGCCATTAGAGAGCGTTACGACTGCTCCTTCTTGGCTGTTTGTTGCATCGACGACCGAGTGGCCGCACAACAGCCGGGCGCGATCCTGCAAGCGGACGATTTTGAACAGCGCCTCGCGGATCCGGCAATTTGGAACCAAAACCCCCAGCGGTTCTCCAGAGTTGCTGGGAGGATCGAAACGAAGAGCGAATGCGCTCGAGCCGTTGAGCACGCGCGCGCCTTGAAGTGCTGATTTGTCCGAAGCCGGGATGACATCCCAGGCGCCGAGCTCGCGAAGGGTTCTGATCGAAGCGTTGGTCAGCGCGATTTCGCGACCATCGAAAGCCGGATTCGCCAGACTATCGAATGTGTTCTGTTCAACAACTGCCACCTTGAGTTCGCTTTGGGCAAGCGACGCAGCGAACGAAAGGCCGACCGGGCCGGCTCCAACGACAACGATGTCAAAATTATCGTCAGAGCCCATCAGCGTGCCGCCATCCGGTCGCCTATCCTCGTGTAACGGTGGAACTGAGCCGAGTGACATGAGCTCCGTGCCCGCCGCATTGCCTAAAGGCGCTGGGCCGGGAGATTCGCATCGATCGGCAACGAAGCACTCAAAGCGCTCAGAGGTGGATGCGGCTAACCGATCCCGCCCTTTCGCCGCGCAGCCGCGCAGATCGCCGCCAGCAAGCGAGACACTCGCGACGCTGGTCAGCGACGGCCGCGCCGCATCGATCGCCACATTCCACCTGGAACCCTTGCGCATACTACTCACGCTCCACGACGTCGAAGCGGGCTCTCTTGCGAGGGTGAGGGTATCGAACGTAGCGCTCTCTCTCGTCATCCCAGCCAAGGTAGCGGAAACTTTTATCCACGACCGCGCATATCTCATCAAGAACCTGCTGCATGGCTTCGATGTCGATGTCCTTGCAATTCAGTCGCCGATAGAGCAAAGCCCACGCGGCGACATAGTCGTCGAAATAGCGCGCGTCACTCGAACCAATGATCAACTTCGGACGGTTGATCGATTTCGAAAACGCACGTCCCAACCCCGATGATGCTCCGCAGCACGTTGACATCACGAGGATCTTCGGCGCTGGATGCGAGCCCTGGAACATTTTTACGAAGTCAGCCCAAAGAAGGCCACTTCGCCCACTGGACGAAGCGATCCCGTCACCATTGCCGTGCCCGGCGATGTGAAGCACGTCGCACTCCGCCTCCATCGCTCGTACTACAGCCTCACCAAATTTCGTTCGGTTCAACGCCATTTGGAGCTCCGCGCGGATGTTGACAGCCTTTAACAAGTGCTGCACGATCGGTCCCTCTTGCCTGTCGGCGAAGTAGTCATTTGCATTGTGGCAGTCGATGATGTGTACGGTGTTCATGGTACTCCAGCCGCTTGTTCGTTCATCGTCGTGACGAGCGGACACCACGCGCGCGGAACCGCGTGACGTGCGCTGGGTTCCGGTACCGTCGCATAGCCTCAAGGCGCGGGCCGGGAATCGGGATGGATCGGCAACGACGCACACAACCCATCAAAGGCGAAAGCTGTTGATCGGCCCCCTGTCCGCGCAAGCCACGCGGATGGTCAGCCAGCAAGCGAGATACACACGACGCCGGTCAGCTAATGGCTGCGCCGTAAGCACAAGGCATGGCCGACCACACGACAGAAAACCCAGAACCGTGAAGGTGCTGATAATGACGACCAATCTTTCCGTAAGTCATGCATTTCTCCGTCGAAGACTGGTCAATAGACCACGCCGATGAGTATGACCCTGATCTGGATCAGCCAGACATGACCAATCGGCACTGGCGGTTCACGGTCAGGTGATCGACCGTGACGTTCCACTTTGGAACCCGTGCGCACATTGCCAAGCTCTCGTCCGGCCACGCGAGGTACTCTCGTGGCATCACACGCCTCATACTGGGTGCAATGGGAGGCAGTCCTTCGCACGACAGAGGCTTTTCACAAATGTAGTGTGCAGCTTAGGTCAAGATGGTCATGGAGCATGGAGCATGGAGCATGGAGCATGGAGCATGGACAGCTTGTTCCCGACCGAGCCGGCTCGACTGACGAGCGCGATCCGCGCATCTTATGCACAGCGGATTGAAATCAGCGTTCCGGTTTGTCGTCCCGATCAATTAGTATCCGCTCGGCGGCTCCGTCGAGATCTTCGTATTGACCGCTTCGCAATGCCCAGACGAAGCCGGACACACCCAGTGCACCCAGAAAAAGGGCCACTGGTATGAGATAGAGCAACGTCGTCACGAGGATTATGCCGAATAGCTGACTGCGGAGCGTCCGACTTTTTGAATAACTTGCAGCGTCGCATTCGCCCCGAAGCCGTGCAAGCGCAATGCGTTTCCAATAACAAGCACCGATGAGGCAGACATGGCAATCGCCGCTAACAAAGGCGTGGCGTGGCCCAGGATGGCGATCGGCACGGCGACGGCATTGTAGACGATCGCAATCGCGATGTTCTGGCGGATCAGGTGTCCCGCCTTGCGCGAGACGTCCAGCGCGAGAGGCACTGCCAGAAGGCTTTCGCGCAGGAATACGAAGTCGGCGGCATTGCGGCCAATGTCGGCGGCGGTGGCCGGAGCGATCGAGACATGCGCCGCGCTCAGCGCCGGCGTGTCGTTGAGGCCGTCGCCAACCATCAGAACCTTGTGTCCGTCTTTCGCCAGGGTCTCGATGCGCTCGACCTTGCCCGACGGCAGCAGGCACGGAACGAAGTCCTCGACACCCAGCATTCTTGCAACTTCACCGCAGGCACCTGCGGTATCGCCCGACAGCATTTGCATCGACACCCCAGTATCGTTCAATCGCTTGATCGCCGCCGCCGCGTCGGCGCGCAGCGCATCCTCGAAATCGAAGGTCGCGACAATGAACCCGTCTTTTGTCAGCACCGTTCCGCCATAGCCATGGTTGCCTTCACCACCGGTCCGGGCCTTCCATCCAGCCCATCCGCGTCGACCCAGCCGCCAGATGCTTCCGGCGACAGTGGCTTCGATCCCGAACCCCGGATGCTCTGTGACGGCATCGAATTTGTGTTGCCCGCCAGGAGCGGCAAAGCCGGTTATGGCCTTTGAAAACGGGTGACGCGAGTGCGCGGCCATGTCTGCCGCGATTGCCAGCATGGCCGGATCGATCGACGATGCATTGAGGAGCCGGGGTTGTCCGAGCGTGAGCGTTCCGGTCTTGTCGAACACTGCGTTATCAATCGTCGCCAGGCGCTCCATGGCCGAACCGTCCTTGACCATGATGCCGTTCTCGAACAGACGCCGCGCGGCGACCACCTGAACGATCGGTACGGCGAGGCCGAGCGCGCACGGGCAGGTGATGATCAGAACGGCAATGGCGATCGTCATCGCCCGGTGCCAGTCGCCCGTCGCCGCCATCCAACCCAGGAATGTCACGAAGGCGGTGAGATGAACCACGGGCGCGTAGAGTGCCGACACGCGATCAGCGATGCGGCGATAGTGCGCGCGACCGCCCTCTGCGGCTTCCATCAGCCGAACCATTTCGGCGAGGAACGAATCCTTCGCGGCGGCGGTCGCCTCGATCGTCAGCGGGCCGGTAAGATTGAGCACGCCGGCCTGCACGGCTTCGCCCGGCGCCACGTTTTTCGGCGCGCTTTCGCCTGAGGCCAGCGAGCAGTCGAGATCAGACGCTCCGTGGATGATCTTGCCGTCGACGGGGATCCTTTCACCGGCCGCGATCAGCAGCTGCATCCCCGGTTCGATCTCGCCAACCGGCAGATAGTCGCGCGCGCCATCGCCGCGCAGCACCATGGCGCCGCGTGCGGCCAGCTGCGACAGGCCTTTCACCGCGGTGCGGGCACGTTCGCGCATCACGTGATCCAGCGTCCTGCCGATCAAAAGGAAAAAAAGCAGCGAAACCGACGCGTCGAAATAGGCGTGGTCGCCATGGTTGATCGTCTCATAGAGGCTCATGGCGTAAGCGAGCGACACTCCGACCGCGATCGGCACGTCCATGTTCATGCGGCCGTGGCGCAGTGCATTCCAGGCCGAGCGGAAGAAGATGCCGCCGGCGAAGGCGAGCGCTGGGATGGCGATCAATGCGGAGACCCAGTGAAACAGGTCGCGGGTAGCCCCTTCGGCCCCGGACCAGACAGAGACCGAAAGCAGCATGATATTGCCCGCCGCGAACCCGGCAACCGCGACGGCGCGGATCAACTCCGAAAGCGTCCTGTCCTTTTCATCAATCTCGGGGGCGAAGAGATGCGCCTGGTAGCCGAGCCGTCCAAGCGCGGCGACGAACGGTGGAACCTCGTCGCCACGCCAGCGGACCGAGACCCGTTTCGTCGACAGGTTGACGCGGGCGCTCTCGACGCGATCGAGCGTTCCCAACGCCGTCTCGATCGTCTGGATACAAGCTGCGCAATGAACGCTCGGCACCGAAAGATCGGTTTGGCGGAGATCATCTCCAAGCGATCGGCTCGCCAGCCTGATCTCTTGACTAGACGGCAGGACCGACGTGGTGCTGCCCAGATCAAGCGCCATTTCGGCGCCCGGTGCACAACAACTCATTTCAGCGCTCCATGGGAAATCATGATCCTGCGGACTTCGCGGTAGGGCTCGGCCAGACCGGCGTCAGCGTCGACTTCGACGATCCAGACGCCATCCTTCGGCATGTGCTGGGCTGCGAATTCCTGGCCGGAGGCGAGGGCGAGGTTGACCGCCTTGTCCTCTTTCTCGTAGGCGGGATGGCGAAACAGCACCTTGACGCCATGCAAGGCAATCGGCTTGCCGACGGCGTCGGTAAGGCTATAGCGGACCTCGCCCCATGCGATGGTCAGCTTGCCGGTCCAGCCGAGCGCTGCCTGCGCCCGCCCCTCCTCGGCCTTCTTGTTGAACTGCTGGCTCGCCACATAGGTGTTTTCGACGACAAGGCCGGTCCAGCTCGTGTTGGCGAGCGTTGCCATCGTCAGATTGACCGCGATGACCACCCCGAAAAAGGCTAGGATGATGGCCAGCATGTGCCTGCCGGTGAATACGCGGGGTTTTTCAGCGTTAGCGGTCATCTGGCAGTCTCCGGCGCGTTGAAGGTGGCGGTGTATTCGTCCGCCTCGAAGCTCGCCTTGTCCTCGACACGGAACTTGAAGGTCTGCGCTGTGCCCTGGATTTGATCCGCCGGCTGGCGCACGAAGACCTTCAGCATTTTCAGGCGGTCGGGTTCGACCGGAATGGCAAAAGAACGGCCTTCCGGGATGTCGTCGCCGACCACGCTCATCTCGGCGCCCTGCAAGCCTTGAATCGCGACAACGATCGTCCTTGGCTCGGGGATCATGTTGAGCAGCTTGACGGTGTAGCCGTTGCGGATCGAGCCGTCGGACAGCGTGACAAATTGCGGATTGCGATCATGCAGCACGTTGACTTCGAGCCGATCGCGCGTCAGCAGCGAATAGAGCAGACCCAGGCCGATCAGCGACCAGATACCCATGTAGACGTAGGTGCGTGGCCGAAAGATCTTGCGGATATGGAAATGCGCCACCTTGTCGGAGAACAGGCCATCAGCGGTCCTGACCTGCGACGGGTTGACTGAACTGGAGCCGCCCGCGGTCGCCAGCATCATGTTGGCGTTGTAGTCGGACAGTGTCGCATAGGAGATCAGCCCGCGCTCCTTGCCGAGCTTGTCCATGACCCCGTCGCAGGCGTCTATGCACAGCGCGCAGGTGATGCATTCCATCTGCTGGCCATCGCGGATGTCGATCCCCATCGGGCAGACCGCGACGCAGGCATTGCAGTCGACGCAGTCACCGACCGGCAGCCCTGCGGCAAGGACCTTCTTGGCGTGGCGAGAACGCGGTTCGCCGCGCCAGTCATTGTAGGTGACGGTGAGAGAACTTTCGTCGAGCATCGCTGCCTGGATGCGCGGCCATGGGCACATGTAGGTGCAGACCTGCTCGCGCATCAGACCGCCGAACGTGTAGGTGGTAGCCGTCAGCACGGCGACAGTGATGTAGGCGACGGGTGGCGCGGTGCCGGTGAAGAGTTCGCCAACCAGCGTCGGCGCATCGGCAAAATAGAAAATCCAGGCGCCGCCGGTCGCCGCACCGATGACCAGCCAGACGGCGTGCTTCGATAAGCGCAGCATCAGCTTGCGGGCGGTCCAGGGGCCTGCATCGAGTTTCATGCGAGCGTTACGGTCGCCCTCTATCGCACGTTCGACGACGAGGAACAGATCGACCCACACCGTCTGAGGGCATGCATAGCCGCACCAGGCACGGCCGACAGTCGAGGTGATCAGGAAAAGACCGACGCCCGCCATGACCAGGAGGCCGGCCACATAGAAGAATTCCTGGGGCCATATCTCGATGAAGAAGAAGTAGAAGCGCCGGTTCGCGAGATCGAGCAGGACTGCCTGGTCCGGGGCAAATGGACCGCGAGCCCAAGGCAGCCACGCAGCCAGGTAATAGATGCCAAGTGTGATCGTCATCACCAGCCATTTGAAGCGACGAAAGTTGCCCGAGGCGCGCTTCGGAAAGATCTTTTGACGCGCGGCATAAAGCGGCTTGCGGGTTTTGGCGGAATTGACAGTTTCTGTTTCGAGCCCTGTCAACTGCGTCTTGTCACGCATGTGCAACTCCACTTTCCCAGCCAATGTCAGGGGCACCTGTCGTAAAGCCTCGCCGTAGGATAGCCTTGCCGGGTTGTGCAGATCGCATTAGGGATGGTGTCGAGGCCCGGCTCACGCCGGGCCTCGTCCGCTTGGCAGGGGGGACCGAAGAATAGGACCTTCCATTCCTATTCTCCGCCGCCAAGCGAATGGACATAAACTGCAAGTTCCTTGACCTTGATCTCGCCGAGACGGCCAACCCAGGCCGGCATGACGCCCTGTTTTGGCGCACGGACCTGTGCGGCGATGGCTGTCTCACCGGATCCATAGAGCCAGATCGCATCGGTCAGGTCGGGGGCGCCGAATTCCCTGTTGCCTTTTGCATTGTCGCCGTGACAGGCCACGCAATTCTCGGCAAAGACCTTGGCGCCGGGTTGGATCAGACTTGCATCGCGGACCTTGCCGGAAAGGCTGGCCACGTAGGCGCTGACTTGTGCGATCTGGTCGGCGGTAATGATGTCGCCGAAGGCCGGCATTTCCGACAGGCGCGTGTCCGGATCGGATGCGAAGCGGATGCCGTGCGTAATCGTCTGCTGGATCTGCTCGGCCTTGCCGCCCCACAGCCAGTCGTCGTCGTTGAGATTGGGAAAGCCCTTGGAACCCTGGGCGCCGGAGCCATGACATTGTACGCAATTGACCTTGAAAGCGGCGCCACCGGCGGCGATTGCGAATTCGCGCAGGCCGTCGTCCGCGGCGATTTCCGAGACGCTCTTGGACTCCACCGCCGAGATATATTTGCCCTTGGCGGCCTCAGCCGCGGTCAGCTCGTTCCTGACCTCGTTGCGGCTGGAATAGCCGAGCACACCCGTTGTCGCCGAGTGCAACAGAGGCCATGCTGGATAGGCAATGGTGTAGCCTATCGCCCAGACAATGGTGACGTAAAAAGTGATAACCCACCATCTGGGAAGCGGGTTGTTCAGCTCCCGGATACCATCCCATTCGTGGCCGGTGGTCGAGACGCCAGAGATTTCATCGATATGCTCGTCGCTCATGATCACTCGTCCTCGAGCGGAATGCGGGCCGCTTCGTCGGCCAGCCTTCGGCTGCCGGGGCGTAGGGCAAAGGCGATGCACCCCACGAAGAACAGCGCCATCGCAACCAGGCCCCAGCTGTCGGCAAACGCCCGCATCAAATTGTAGGTCATCAGCGTTCTCCTCAGCGGTAGCCGGCGGCTTCGTCGTAATTTTTGAAGTCGACCAGTGTGCCAAGCATCTGCAGGTAGGCGAGCAGGGCATCCATTTCGGTGACCTGTTGCGGGTTGCCGTCGAAGTCGCCGATCTTGGCTTTTGGGTAACGCGCCTCAAGGCCTGATGTGTCGGCATTGGGATCGGCCTGCGCCGCCAGATCCGCATTGGCGTGGGCGATCATGTCATCGGTGTAAGGGACGGCTACAAGCCTGTTGGCGACCAGATGCGTCGAGAAATCCTTCACGTCGATCGGCGTGTCTTTCAGGAACCCATAGCTCGGCATGATCGATTCCGGCACCACCGAGCGCGGGTCGGTAAGATGCGCGACATGCCATGCATTCGAGTAGCGGTCGCCAACTCTGGCGAGATCCGGCCCGGTGCGCTTCGATCCCCACTGGAAGGGGTGATCGTACATGGACTCGGCAGCCAGGCTGTAGTGGCCATAGCGCTCAACTTCGTCGCGGAACGGCCTGATCATCTGGCTATGACAGAGGTAGCAGCCCTCGCGCATATAGATGTTGCGCCCGACAAGTTCGAGCGGCGAATAGGGGCGCATGCCTTCCACCTTCTCGATCGTGTTGTCGAGATAGAAGAGAGGCGCGATCTCGACGATGCCGCCGACCGTCACCACGAGCAGCGAGCCAACGAGAAGAAGCGTGGCGTTCTTCTCGATGATTGCGTGTTTGTCCATCAAGCCCATTACCTGGCTCCTGATCGCGCAGGTCGGATGGCGACGGGGCTCGGCATCGGCTCCTCCTCGCGCTGGTGGCCGAGGATGGTCCTGGTGATGTTCCAGGCCATGATCAGGGCGCCGGAGAGGTACATGGCGCCGCCGATGGCGCGCAGGACATAGTAGGGGTGCATGGCGGCGACGGTTTCGGCGAAGGAGTAGACCAGGAAGCCCTGCTCGCCATATTCGCGCCACATCAGGCCCTGCATGATGCCGGACACCCACATCACCGCGGCGTAGACGACGATCCCGAGTGTCGCCAGCCAGAAGTGCCAGGTGACGAGCCTCAGCGAGTAGAGCCGTTGACGGTTCCAGAGCTTCGGGACCATGTAGTAGATCGCGCCGAACGAGATCATGCCGACCCAGCCGAGCGCACCCGAATGGACGTGCCCGATGGTCCAGTCGGTATAATGCGACAGCGAATTGACCGCCCGGATCGCCATGATGGGGCCTTCGAAGGTCGACATGCCATAGAAGGCGACGGCCATCACCATCATGCGGATGATCGGATCGGTGCGCAGCTTGTCCCAGGCGCCGGACAGCGTCATCAGGCCGTTGATCATGCCGCCCCAGGACGGCATCCACAGCATGATCGAGAACACCATGCCGAGCGTCTGCGCCCAATCGGGCAAGGCGGTGTAGTGCAGGTGATGCGGCCCGGCCCAGATGTAGAGAAAGATGATAGCCCAGAAATGGACGATCGACAGCCGGTACGAATAGACTGGCCGGTTCGCCTGCTTGGGCACGAAATAATACATCATGCCGAGGAAGCCGGCGGTGAGAAAGAAGCCGACCGCGTTGTGGCCGTACCACCATTGCGTCAAGGCGTCCTGGACCCCTGAAAAGGCGGAGTAGCTCTTGGAGCCCGGGAACGAGACTGGTATGGACAGGTTGTTGACCACATGCAGCATCGCGATGGTCACGATGAACGACAGGTAGAACCAGTTGGCCACGTAGATATGCGGTTCCTTGCGCTTCAGGATCGTGCCAAGGAACAGAATGAGGTAGGCGACCCAGACGATGGTCAGCCAGACATCCACATACCATTCGGGTTCGGCGTACTCGCGGCCCTCGGTGATGCCGAGCAGGTAGCCGGTCGCGGCCATGACGATGAACAGCTGGTAGCCCCAGAAGACGAACCAGGCGAGATCACGGCCGAAGAGGCGCGCGCGGCAGGTGCGCTGCACGACATACAGAGACGTGCAAAGCAGCGCGTTGCCGCCGAAGGCGAAAACGACACCGGATGTGTGCAACGGCCGCAAACGACCGAAATTGAACCAGGGCTGGATGTTGAGATCGGGGTAGGCGAGCTGCAGCGCGATCACCACGCCGACCAGCATGCCGACGACACCCCAGAACACGGTGGCGATCGCGCCGTAGCGGATCGGACCATCCATGTAAGCGGATGGGTCAATCGGAGCTGCTGGCCTGAACTCCGTGTTGCGCAACAGGATCGCAGTGAAACCAGCCACTGCGAAGAACAACACCCACATGTGTCGGCGGAAAGGTTCATCCACGCCGAAGCCGGCGGCCACCAGGGCCGCAAAAGCGAACACGCTTAGAAGGACGATCTCTGTGCCGAATTTCATTGCAGATCCCGATCTCGAATCTGGTGGATGCCAAATCCGCAGCGCACTAATCGCGCAGCCGCCGCCCCCTCGCCCTGATCTATGTCAGGCCGCACGATTTTGTGCGGCGCAATCAGCAGGTGGCGAATGAACGAGGAACGCAGCGCGGGCTCACTCCCTCATGGAAGGCGTTCCCTGGGTTGGGCGGGCGCAGACGCGATCGCTGAGGCGAAAGCTGAGGCTCTGCGCGCGTTGGATGCTATTGCCGATGCCCTGCCAAACGTTGTTCGGATCCCATTGGAAACGAACGCGATCGTTCCGCCGAGCCGTGGCAGATTAAGGACCATGCTTCGCCGGTATGTGCCGAAACACACCTGGCGATTGGTCACGTTCCTATCAAAGCCCGAAAGCTGTTTGTCTCGACAACCGTGACGCCGCTTCGTCGAAGGCGCGGCGACATCGCATTAAAAGGCAAACACGGCCCGCCCCGGAGTCATGCGACATGGCCTCGCCGCTTAGGGCCGCTCGCGTCCGCCGCCACAGCGCTTCTCCAGACGGCTTATGCTGTCCACCGTCACATGGCGTGCGTTCTCAATCCGAATCACCCCGTCAGCCCGCAATCGCGTCAGTTGGCGGCTCACGGTCTCGCTGGTGATTCCAAGGAAATCAGACATTTCGGCACGCGTCAGCGGCAGATCGAAGGAGGCCGACCCGGAAGCCGCATCGAGACTGGAATCGATATTCCGGGCCATCATGAGGAGAAAAGTCGCCACCTTTTCCGGAGCTGTCTTGCGCCCCAGCGTCACCATCCACTCGCGCGCCTCATCGAGTTCATTCAGCGTCTGTTTGAGCAGGCGATGCTCGAATTCCCGTGACGCCTTCATCATCCGTTCGACGGCCGCTCGCGGAAACGAACACAGCGTGACTGCTGTTGCCGCTTCCGCATTGATCGAGCTTTCCTCCTTGAAAGGACGTCCCAGAAAATCCGGTGCAAACTGGAGACCGACGATCTGCTGGCGCCCATCCGACAGGCTCTTTGATAGCTTTACCACGCCTGAAAGCACGTTGGAGTAGCTGTCGACGTTCTGTGCCTCGCCGGTCAACTCCATTCCTGACTCGATCCGGCGACGCGAGCAAGTCTTGGCGAGCCCAACCAAATTGTCTGGATCGAGCGCACCGCAGACACCGCGACGCCGTGCCTCGCAAGGGAAGCAAAGAACAGGAATGCCGGAACTATGAATGTCTTGCCGAAAGGTCATGCGTTCGCCTTACCCGATCCTAACTGCCGGCAGGATACCCATCCAGGGTAGAGAAATCCTGCGGCGGTTTGTCCATGAGCGCGGCTGATCGAGATCAGGGTCTGCTTCAGCGATGCGTGCAGTGTTCCGGCGGGCAACACGGTGAACGCGAGATGCAATCGGAAATAGCTGTCAAACTCAGCGAGAACGTCCCACGCTACACCAGCTATCCGACGGCGCCGCATTTCCATTCGGGGATCGATGCTGCCATTTACCGTGGCTGGTTGGAGACGCTGGAAAGCGGCGACGAAATCTCGCTGTACCTGCACATTCCTTACTGCGACAAGCTCTGCTGGTTCTGCGCCTGCCACACCAAGCAGACGCACCAATATGAGCCGGTGGCCGCTTATCTGCGCTCGCTGAATGCCGAAATCGTCACGATTGCCGGTCTGGTGAGCGGCAAGGCACATGTCCGTGCAATCCACTTCGGTGGCGGTTCGCCAACTATTCTGAGGCCCGATGATATGGTTGCTCTTGGAGCGGCCTTGCGGGACAGCTTCGACCTTCTCCCGGATGCTACGGTCAGCATCGAAATCGAAACCAACGACATGGACAAGGCGCGCCTTGATGCACTTGCTCAAATCGGCGTAACGCGGGCGAGCCTCGGCGTGCAGGATTTCGATCCGCAAGTGCAAAAAGCAATTAATCGTGAGCAGAGTTTTTTGCAGACCAAGGCAGTCGTCGACGGGGTTCGTTCGCGGGGCGTCGAATCGGTCAATCTGGACCTGCTCTACGGGCTCCCGAATCAGACACGCGAGACGATCTGTTCCACGGTGGCGCAGGCACTGACCTTGGAGCCAGACCGGATGGCCCTGTTCGGCTACGCACATGTGCCCTGGTTCAAGAAGCATCAGACGATGATCGACGAGGCATGGCTGCCGAGTCCCACTGAGCGTTTCGCCCAATCTCAACTCGCGGCGCGGGCAATTGTCGCCAAGGGATATGAGGCAATAGGACTCGATCATTTCGCGAAGCCCGACGATGCGCTGGCCATAGCGGCCCGCGCAGGGGTTTTGCATCGCAATTTTCAGGGCTACACTGAGGATCGCTGCCCGACACTGATCGGACTTGGCCCTTCGTCCATCGGTCGTTTTCGCCAAGGCTACGTGCAGAACATGGCTTCGACTGCCGGGTACGGGCGCATGGTTGCGGATGGCGGGTTGGCTGCCGTCCGCGGCGTTGCCCTTTCCGACGACGATCGCGTCCGTGGCTGGATCATCGAGCGGCTGATGTGTGATTTTGCCTTCTCGGCAGTCGACCTGGTGGAGCGGTTCGGCAAAGCCGGCGAGCAGCTCCTTCATCGCTCGAGGTCCATCGCACTCCACGATCCTGCCCGAGCGCTTGAATTCGATGGTGACAGTTTCCTCGTACGGACTGAAAGTCGCCCCTTCATTCGAACCATCGCGGCCAAGTTCGATACATATTTCAAAGGGGGAACGGCGAGGCACTCGGTGGCGGTCTGAGCAAAGCACAGTGCGCTCGCCGTTTGGTCGATCGGCGAACCAGCTGCGTTCGTTTTGACCGCTCATAGGCGACTACCGCATCAAATCGTCGACCGTGAACAATCCGAGCCCTAAGCGGCGACCGGCTTCGGCCGGATTTGAAGCAGGGCAATCAAGAGCGACAAAAACCCCTTCAGCCACCTGAGCAGGAGGGAGAAGTTGTAGCCGGCGGCGGCCAGGATGGCGTTGAGGGTGTCGCCCTGCTGGCCGGCGAGGTAGTTGCGGCCCATTCTGTGTTCGCTCTTGATGTGGCCGATGACGGGCTCGACCGCCGACCGCCGTCGCATCTGGCGCTTGATGGCTGGGGTGACGCGGCGTTTCTGGCCCGCGGTGAAGACCCTGAGCTTGTGGCTCTGCGGTGCGTTGTGGCCGCGATAGCCGGCGTCGGCGAGGATGCGGCCGATCTCGTTGCCGATGGTCTTTTCCATGTCGGGGATGACGCTTGCCAGCGTGTGGCCGTCATAGGGATTGCCGGGCAGTGCTTTTGCATGCAGGGCGAACTGGCCGCCCCTGGAGCGCTTCAGCGTGGTGGCCACCGACACCTTCACCCCGAACTCGTAGGGCGCATGCGCCTTGCCCTTGCCGATGCATTCCACCTCGTGTGCGTGCAGGCTGTAGATCTTGCGGCCGCGCTGGCGCTGGCGTTGCTCGAGAACGGTGGCGGCCTGGTAGAGCGGCCATTTGAACAGCGCGTCCAGCCCCTGATCGCCGGCGATCTGGCGACCAATGTCGCGAATGGTCCGGCCGAGATAGGTCTTGAGCTTGCGTAGCGCCTTGTTGGCCCGCTTGAACTGCTTGGCGTGGGCATAGCGCTGGTGGCTGATCAGCGCCAGCTTGCCGACCCGCACATAACTCTGGCGCAAATGGAGACCCGTCCTCTTGGCCAGCCGCACCAGCCGTTCGCGTGCCCGATGGATGAGCTTGGCGTCGGTCGGGAACATGACGTTCTTCGGCTGCACGGTGGTGTCGACGATCACCTGGCGCGTGTCGGCCGGTTTCATCGCCCCGGTCTTGACCGCGAGGCTGAGGCTCTCCTGCAACAGCACCATAATCCGCTCCTCGCCCATACGGCTGCGCCAACGCGTCATCGAGGAGCGGTCGAACGGCAGCGTATGGCAAAAGAACGTCTCGCCGGTGAGATACTGGAAATAAGGGTTCTCCACCCAGCGCTCGCACAGCACCTCATCCGACAGGTTGAAGGTGTGCTTGAGGATCGCCAGCCCCGCCATCAGCCGGGTCGGCAGCGGCGGCATGCCGGGGCCGTCCGAATAGACGGCGCCGAAACGCTCCTCCAGCACCGGCCAGTCGATCGCCTGCGCCAGCCGCACCAGCTCGTGCTTCATGTTGATGATTTGGTCGAGCCGGGAGCGGAACAGGTCCTGCTCTCCCGTCTCGCGCTTCTCGCGTGGCCTGGACATTCGCTGTCCCCTCGATTCGCCGCCGCCGAACCGAGTGAATCACGCTCCGCGCCACAAGGGAATCGCAAAACCGAATTGCAGGAAAACAGCGTCCAAATACCGCTAATCCTGCAATTCCAAAGCCGCTATCCGCCTCAATCAACAGGCCAGATCAATGGCTTGCGGATAGTTCACGGCCGACCAAATCGAAAATGCAAACTTAGGCTGTTGCGCGGTATCTCCTTCCACATCATCTCTTGCGCATACCTGCATTCCAAGGTGTTTGATCCTATGCTTCGCGAGGAGCAGGTAGGTCGCGACAGCTAGGCAATGTTCCAGCTGCCCTAGCGGAGGAGTCACGATTTTCCGGCAAGCTCCGTCGGCAGACGTTCCTTTCTGGCCTTGGCAAAGGCTCGGTCGCCTTCCAGAAACGCCGCCAGCATGAAAGGGATGAGTTCTGCCACGGTTTCAGACTGACCATAGGTCTGACGGTAAAGTGCAGCATACTCCTTGAGTGTTTGGCTCAGCTCCGCGCTGACGGTAATGGTGATCTTCGAAGCTGTTCGGTCCGGAAGTTTTCCAAGTTTCAGGTCAGCCATGATAACTCCTGCTCAACTGGCGTATGGCCGCAGCACGATGTCCTTGTGCACGATGACGCGCAGTGGCCAACCTGGGCGGACGACGATGGTGGGCTGGATATTGAGGTTTTTTTCGGTGATGCGCTGGCCGGCTCGACTGGCGTTCTGCTGGGCTGATTCCCGGATCGCCTTGACCAGATCGCTCTCGTTTTCGCCGAGGCTGAATTCTGTGCCGACACCGAGCAATGTGGCAAGCGCCACTCCCTTGATCATCTGCCAAGTGTGGAAATCGACTTCGTCTTCCAGCCCTGCGTAGCCGGCGGTGTCGCTCGCGGGCAGATTGTCGATTTCGGCCGACGAGCCGTCGGGCAGCAGAATGCGCTGCCAGACCAGCAGCGCTCGCTTTTGCCCGAACGCGACGACGCTGTCGTAGACGCCGATAAGACGTGAGCCCTGCGGAATCAGCAATATGTTGCCCGTGACCGTGTCGTGCACATTTTCGGTGACTTGCGCGACGACAAGGCCCGGCAAATCGGAATTGATGCCGGTGATCAGGCTGGCGGCAATCACGCTGCCAGCCATCAGTTGATATGGCGAGATCGGCGTCTGCAGCGCATGCGGATTGTAGATCCCGCCAGTGCTCCGCTGGCTGAGAAAATCAAGCTTTCGCTGCTGATTGTTCTGGTCGCCTTCCGCCGCCGCCACCGAGGCTGACGCGCGTCCTGCTTCGGATTGGGGAAGCGCCTCAAATGGATGCTGAGCAGTTTGCACGCTCTCTCCGACATCTGTCTTTTGAGCTCGATTTTCGACGCGGAAAAGCACCCGCGATTCACGCGCTTCGATCGCCTGCTGCGCTAGACGCTGCTCCTCGGCCGAGATGTCTTGGCCCGGCACGATGCCGAGCTGGCGCTGCCGCTCGAGGATGGGGCGGCCGAGGTCGCCCGGCAAAGGTAGCCCAAGGACGGGAGGCTTCGGCTTCATGCCGGAATAGTCATGGGGAAGCGTATCGAGCCCCTCGGCGGTTGGTTTGCGCTCAGTGTTGTAGAGATCTTCCGCCTGATCCCTGATGCGAAGGGCCGGCCCCTGGAGGGCGATCATGGTAACGCCGAAGACAGCGCCGGATCCGAGCGCTGCGATCGCGATGATCACACCGCGCCTGAACCGCACCACGCGGCGGGGAGAGGCCCGAAGCTGCAGTTCCTCGGGATCCAGTTTCGGCGGGATGCCAGAGCGGGAATTTTCGATCATGAGTCCTCACCTCGCCGGCTGCCGCGAAAGAGCGAGATCCGCCGTTGCGGTTGCCTGCCGTCAATCCTGCTGATGCGGATCACCTGCTGCCGCTTGGTGCCGAGGCGAAGTTCGGCCGCGGCGAAGAGCCGATCGACGATGTAATAGTTGCCGCGCACGCGATAGTTGACGAGCTCGCTGCTCCCATCTGCGCCGACGATGAAGAGTGGTGGCGCCTCGCCCTGATCTATGCGACGAGGGAACTCAATATAGACCTTGCTGCCGTCGTCGAAGGCTCGCGTCGGTCTCCAGGGCGGTGTGTCGCCACTGATTGAGTAGCGAAAGCGAAGGTTTTCGAGCGCGATATTCGACGCGACCGGTGTAACTGCCTCGGCTTGAGCATTGCGCTGGCGAAGCGCGATGATCTGGTCTTGGCTGTAGGTCCAGGAGATTGCCGCCATTGCGGTCTTCTCGGTGCTTTGAAGCTGCAAATGATAGGTCCGCCGGTCCGTCGTAATGACGACATTGGTGGCAAGACCCGGCGCGAAGGGTTTTACCAGAACATGGGTGCGCTGATTGTCACCGGTGCCGCTTGCGGTATCGCCAATGACCCAGCGCACGGTGTCGCCAGCCGACACGGCGGTTAGTTTCTCGCCCGGCTGCAGAGCGATGTCGGTCACGCGCTCCGGCGCGGCATAGAGTTGATAAAGCGCGCCATCGGTGAAGGGGTAGACTTGCACGGCATTAACATACCCGTACTTGGTGGGTTGCTGGGTCGCGGCTTTGTTGGCATCAGCGACGCGTTCTTCAGGGGGGCGCTTGTCCTCGGCCTTGCCGGGCTCGGGCTGCATTTGGCCAGGCAGCGGCAGTGGTTTTGGCACCTCGACAATTCTAATCGGCCTCTCCGGCGCCTTTTCGATCGCGGCCGGTTTGAAGTCGGCAGCGTCATAGGAAATCTCAGGCGGCGGCACCTTCTTCGATGCACAAGCGGAAACGACCGCTGCCGACACCGATAGGATCAGCACGGCACGAATCGGTGACATTTTACCTTTCATTGGTGGACTCCGTCGGAGAAAGGGGGGTTGGGACGGCGCTGTCGAGCTCGCGTGACCAGTCAATGGCATTGATGAAGACGCCGAGCGGATTCTTGCGCAGCTGATCCGTATTGCTTGGCGAGCGAATCACGATCGTGAGGATCGCAGTCCAGCGCATCGTGCTGGCAAGGCTTCCGCGCTCAAACACCTGCTCGGTCCATTTGACCTGGAATGAACTTTCGGAGGCTCTGACCACGCTGGTGACCTGTACCGAAACACTGCGCGTTCCGATCTGACCGAAGGGGTCGTTCGCCTTGGCGTATTCGTTGAGGAAGAGCGCTGCGCGATCGCTAGCAAAGTCGTACGCTGCCAACCAGTTCTGCCGTACCAAAACCGGATCGGTGGAAACGGAACGGACATTCTGGATGAAGCGGCCGAGATGCCAGGCGATCTGAGCATCCGAGGGCTCATAATTCCGGATCGCCGGCGCGACGGCGCGCGTCTCGCCGAAGCCATCGACCTCGACGACATAAGGCACGACACGGCTTTGCATCGACTGCCATACGAGTCCGCCGGAAAGCCCGGTCGCCAAGGCCAGGCAGCCAAGGGCCATGATCCGCCAGTTCCTGGCCTGCAGTCGAGATGAGCCGATGCGCTCGTCCCACAGCTGGGCGGCTTTTTGATACGGCGTGACCGGTTCGGGTGTTTTGCCGTAACGGTGCACGGGTCGCTTGAAGAGCATCTAGTCATCCTTGTCGTTGAGAGAGGGGGTGGCGCTGCCTCCCGGCCGGTCTCCGTCTCGGACAGCTTGCATGGCAGCGTGGCGATTTGCACGGGCGGTCTGTTCAGAACGTAGGCGCCTTGCCCACGTCGGCGCCGAAACAGTGGCCGAACCGGCAGAGCGTTCGGTCATTGGCGCTGTCGGCGTGCCGCCGGTCGCGGTCCACGCGGCATCGCGCCCGGCATCGGCGTTGCGCCCAACACTTGCAGTGGCGGATCGCGCTATGCGTATAGCGGCGCCGCCAGCTGCACTGGTTACACCATGCATTCCAGCAGCCACACCGGAGAGGCCAGCGTCGGGCGAGGTTGCGCGCCCGATCTGCCATGACGTGGAAGCAGCCGATCCCATTGTTGTGCCGGCTCGGATGGCGGCGACACCGCCGCTGGTTGCCATACGCGCGCCAGCAAATGCTGTGCCTCCAGCAACGAGTGATACACCCGCTGCCGCCGCGGTCGTGCCGAGGGCGGCGCCCGCCCCAAGCTGCGGTGCGCCTGAGACAAGACCCGACGCGATCCCCGGCCCAAAAATGCCAAGGCCAAGCAATGCCAGTGCGCCCAGTACCTGGGACATGGCACCGGCAAGATCCGGCTCCTTGCCTTGCAATGCGGAAGCGAACTCCCCGAAGAGCGTGGAGCCGATACCGACAATGACGGCGAGCACCATCACCTTGATGCCTGACGAGATAACATGGCCGAGCACGCGTTCGGCCAGGAACGCTGAACGGTTCCAAAGTGCGAATGGAACCAAAACAAAACCTGCCAGCGTGGTGAGCTTGAACTCAAGGATGGTGATGAAAAGCTGGATGGAAAGGATGAAGAAGGCGATGATGACCAGGAACCAGGCCATCAGCAGCACGAAGATGGTCAGTGCGTTGCCGAAGATTTCCGGGAAGCCCAGGAGCTGACTGGCTTGGTCAAGCATTGGCCAAGCACCTTCGAAACCGGTCGCGGCAATGCGGCCCGGGCGCAAGAGATTGTCTGCCGACAGATTGCCGGCCGACGCCTTAATCCCGAGACCGGCAAAAGAACGATAAACGATATCGGCGAGGTTCTTGAAATTGTTCAGAATGAAGGCGAAGACGCCAACATAGAGCACCTTGCGGACAAGCCGGCCGAGAACGCTGGTTTCGTCGCCGAGCGCCCACGCCAGGCCGGCAAGTGTGATGTCAATGCCGATCAGAATGGTAGTGAGGAAGGCGAGGTCGCCCGATAGCAGACCGAACCCGCTGTCGATGTAGCGGATGAAGGTCTCCATGAAGCGATCGATGACGCCAAGGTCGTTCATGCCGCTGCCTTTCTCGTCGTGATGAACTCGTGATTAATTGCCGGGATAAGCCGAGCCGGTACCCAAGAATCGCTTCGTCATCTCGCGGGCGGCTTCGTCTGACTGGGCCTTGCGGGCGGCATCCTCGGCCTCAGCTCGAAACTGCGTTGCGAGCAGCGTCTGGATCTGCATCTGCTGTTTTGTCGAAAGCGCCATCAGCTGGTTGGTGGCCTGGCTTGCCTGAAGCGCACCGGCCGCCCCTTGGCTGCGGTTGACGAGATCGGCGAGCAGATCGCCGTCGGCGCGGACGTTCTCGACGATTTGCGACTGGACACCCATGGTCTGGCGGAACGCCTGCATGGCGGTTTGCCAACGCTCCCGCGCAGCACTCGCCACATCGCTGACTTTGATCGTGGCGTCGTAGCTTTCCGGATATTGGCTGCGCCACTGGTCTTGAAGCTTGCCCAGATCAAAGCTGAGGCCACTCGCCTGGTCCATCAAGCCGTCGATGCGATGGAGCGAACCGGTGAGTTGGCCAACGGAAGAGAAATCCAGACGCTGAAGATTGCGCGCCATGTTCTGCAGCATGGTCGCCTGATTCTGCAGCGACTGGATCTGGTTGTTGATCTGCTCCAATGCGCGCGCGGCCGTCAGCACGTTCTGCGCATAATTGGACGGATCGAACACGATAAGGGCGTAGGCGGGCTGCACATAGTCGGCCATAGGCTTGGCGATCAGGGAAACGGTGATCAGGCCGGAGAGAAGGCGTCGCCGCATCATGAGAATTGCTCCTTGTCTGGTTGAGGGAATTGCTTGAGAAGTTCGCCGGCCCAATCGAGGCCGCGCGCGATCAGGAACTGCGAGGCAAAGCTGCCTTGCCCGTCTTCGGACATGATCCTGTCGATCAGAGTCTGCGTGGCCGGATCGGAAGCACCGCAAAGCGCAAGAGCGATGGGGCCAAGCTCGAGCTCGAACAGACGGTTGCCGCGGCGCGATTGCAGATAATACTGACGCTTCGGCGTGGCGCGGGCGATCAATTCGATCTGCCGCTCGCTTAAACCGAAGCGCTCGTAGGCTGTGCGCGCCTGGGGTTCCACGGCACGATCATTGGGAAGGAAAATGCGCTGCGGGCAGCTTTCGATGATTGCCGGCGCTATGCCAGAGCCCGCGATATCAGCCAGCGACTGCGTAGCGAAGACAACCGACACGTTCTTCTTTCGCAGCACCTTCAGCCATTCGCGGATGCGGGCGGCGAACAGCGGATTGTCGAGATAGACCCACGCCTCGTCGAGCATGATCAGCGTGGGCCGTCCGTCGAACCGTTCCTCAAGTCGCTGGAACAGATAGGTAAGCACCGGCAGCAAAGCGCTTTGGCTGTGCATTAACTCCTCGGTCTCGAAACACTGCACATCCGACAAGGCCAGCCCATCATGATCGGCATCGAGCAGGCGGCCGAAGGGACCGTCGAGCGTGTAGGGCATCAATGCGGTCTTCAGCGCATTGGATTGAAGCAGGACCGAAAGACCGGTCAGTGTGCGTTCCTGCGCCGGCGCGGTGGCAAGGCTGGCCAGCGCTGACCAAATAGCCTCCTTCACCTCCGGCGTGACGGTGACGTTCTCGTGGGCAACAAGGCTGGCGATCCATTCGGCCGCCCAGCTTCGGCTAGCCTGGTCGTTGATGCTGCGCAGTGGCTGAAAGGCAAGGGAACCGTCCGCTCCTAGCGCGTGGTGTTCTCCACCCATGGCAAGTGTTGCAGCACGGGCCGAATTGCCTTTGTCGAAGACATAAACCTGGGCGCCGGCGTAGCGCCTGAACTGCAGAGCAATCAGAGCAAGCAGAACCGACTTGCCGGCGCCGGTCGGACCAACAACCAGCATGTGGCCGACATCTTCGACGTGGGTGGAAAGCCGAAACGGTGTCGACCCACTGGTCTCGGCAACGAAAAGCGGTGGCGCTTCGGTTTGGGTGACTTTCGCGAGATGCTCGTTTGTCGCAGGACCGGCCCAAACCGACGACAGCGGCATGAGATGGGCAAGGTTCAATGTATGAACGAGCGGTTGGCGAACGTTAGCGTAGACATGGCCAGGCAATGAGCCGAGCCAAGCCTCGACCGCATTGACGCCTTCTCGGATCGTGGTGAAGCCGAGCCCATTGATGATGCGCTCGACCGCGCGAAGCTTCTCTGCAGCGGCTTGGCGATCCTCGCCCCACACCGTCACGGTGGTGGTGAGATAGCCGAAACTCACATGATCACCGCCCAATGCCTGAAGGGCTTCGTCGGCATCGAGCGCCTTGTTGTCGGCATCGCTATCGACAAGCGGGACCGGCTCGTTGGTAATGACCTCGCGTAGGATTGCCACGATCGATTTGCGCTTGGCAAACCACTGCCGGCGCAATCGCGTCAGCGTCTTCGTGGCTTCCGTTTTCTCGAGCGGAATGAAGCGCGTCATCCAGCGATAGGCGAAATCCTGATGATTGAGGGTATCGAGGATTCCGGGCCGGGTGAGGTTCGGAAAGCCGAGGATGGTCAGTGTGCGAAGATGCTGCTCACCCAGCATCGGCTCCAGGCCACCGGTAAGCGGCGCATCGACCAGGATTGCATCCAGATATATCGGCGTTTCCGGGGCCATGATAGGATGGCGACGAGGCGAAATCGTGCCGTGGAGGTAGGTCAACGTCTGAGCATCATCGAGGACGCGTACTTCGGACATGAAACCCGAGAAGAGATCGAGCACGCGGTTGGTCTCGTCACGGAACCTCGCCAGATCCTGGCGCCAGTCTCTTTCTCCTCGGGAATAATGAGAGTCGACGAGCGTGCTTTCTGCGCGCGCCTGGGCGTCCGGCGGTGGCATAAACACCAAGGTCAGATGATAGCGGCTCTCGTAGTGCGCTACCTTCCCCTCGAAAGCAGCGCGGCGTTCTTCGTCGACCAGCCACGACGCGGCGTCAGGAAAATGCGAGTTCGGATAGCCCAGCGCTTCTGTGCGCTCGGCCTCAAAGAACAATGCCCAGCCAGAGCCAAGGCGTCTGAGAGCATTGTTCGCCCGGGCGCAAATGCCGACGAGTTCAGCCTCCGTCGCACTTTCGAGATCCGGGCCGCGGAACCGCAACGTCCGCTGAAAGCTGCCGTCCTTGTTGAGCACGATGCCGGGCGCCACCAAGGCAGCCCAGGGTAGATGGTCGGCAAGCCGGTCGGCTTTGCTTCGATATTCCGAAAGGTTCAGCATGCAAGCCACCCCTTCAGACGTAGGTGGCGCACAAGCACGCTGGCGAAGTCCGGATCGCGTCTTGCGGCAAACACCGCTAACGAGTGGCCTGCGATCCAAAGCACCAGACCAGCAATCCATTGCTGCAAGCCGAAGCCAATGGCCGCGGCCACTGTACCGTTGAGGATCGCCACCGCGCGCGGAGCCCCGCCGAGCAGGATCGGCTCGGTCAGCGCCCGGTGGACCGGTACTGCGAAGCCCTCGATATGCTGCTCCCCGGCGGCCATCAGACGAGCGCCCCACCACCGAAGGAGAAGAAGGAGAGGAAGAAGCTCGATGCCGCGAAGGCGATCGACAGACCGAAGACGATCTGAATCAGGCGCCGAAAACCACCGGCGGTGTCGCCGAAGGCAAGCGTCAGGCCGGTGGTGATAATGATGATCACCGCAACGATCTTGGCGACCGGTCCCTGCACGGACTCCAGGATCTGCTGCAGCGGCTGCTCCCACGGCATGCCGGAGCCGGCGGCATAAACCGGGGCCGTGATAAGAAACGCGAGCGCTGTGGACGAAAGAAAGCGAAGCTTCTTGCGCATGAGGAAGGCCTTTCAAAGCTGCTGGAGTTGCGAAAGCGTGAGCGGGGCAACGGCGTAATCGCCGCTGCCGTCGAGACCGGTGACCTCGGCGATTGCGTCGATGTGGCGCGACGAGCCGCGTCCCGCTATGAAGACGATCAGATCTATCGCCTCAGCGATGAGCCGGCGGGGAACGGTGACCACCGCTTCCTGGGCGAGTTGCTCAATGCGATAGAGAGCCGAGCGCGCGGAATTGGCGTGTACGGTAGCGATGCCGCCTGGGTGCCCGGTGTTCCATGCCTTCAGCATGTCGAGCGCTTCCGCGCCCCTCACCTCGCCCACGATGATGCGGTCCGGCCTGAGCCTCAGCGTCGAGCGCACGAGATCGGCAAGGGTGACCGAGCCCCGCCTTGTTCTCAGGGCAACGCAGTCCCTGGCCGCGCACTGCAGTTCGCGTGTGTCCTCGATCAGGATCACCCGATCGTCGCATTCGGCGACTTCAGCCAGCAGAGCGTTGGCGAGTGTTGTCTTCCCCGAGGAAGTGCCGCCGGCGATCAGCATGTTGCGCCGCTCGCGGACGGCCTTTTTCAGCGCATCGGCCTGCAGCGGCAGCATGATGCGTTCGGCAACATAGTCGGCCAGGGTGTAGACTTTCGCGGCGGGCTTGCGGATGGCAAAACATGGCGCCAACACCACAGGTGGCAGCAGGCCTTCGAAGCGTTCGCCAGACGGCAATTCGGCACTGACGATCGGGTTGTCGGCGTGCGCCTCGGCGCGCACGTGCGAAGCAACCAGGCGGATGATACGTTCTGCCTCGGACGGGTGCATGTGAACGTCGGTATCGACCCGACCTTCGCCTAACCGGTCGAGTCGCAGCGCGCCGTCGGGATTGACCATCACCTCGATGACGGACGGATCGGCCAGGGCTTCGGTGATTGCCGGACCCATGGCGGTGCGCAGCATGACACGCCGCCGGTGGTCGGCCTCGGGATGAGAGCTCATCCTTCCCCTCCCCCACCATTGTCTTTGCTAAGCGACTTTTTGCCGGAAGCGATCTGGCGGCCGACCTTCTCAACGAATTTCTCGAAACGCTCTTGGGCAATAGCCTGCGTTGCCCGATCCGGGACCGGCGTGTGGGCGTGAAGGGTGATCGAAAAGCGGATGAAGAGCGCCAGGCTCTCCAGGATCACCTCGGAATCGCGCCTGACGTGGGCAAGATCGCGGGAGAGCCGGTCAAGCCTTACGCCGTAGCGCCGATCGAACTCGCTCTCGCCACGCCGCTCGATGAACGCCTCGATCGCCTTCCCCACGATCGCTGATTTGGTCGTTGACGGATCGCGACTGAGGTTGTCCAGTTTCTCGCTGAGCTCCGGCTCAAGCAGAAACTGATGGCGAATGCGGTGCGGCTTCATGCGGATCGTTCCGACGGCCCGGCGTTGCGCCGGCGACGGGAGAAGCATCGGCCAGACGCTCAAAATTGCTTATGGCCGTTATCTACGCTGAGGTGCGCTCTGCAACTCAGCGGACTTCAGAAGCCGGGAATGACATCGTCGCCCCTGCCCTCGTTGATACCGTAGACGCGGGCCGCAGTGGAAATCCGATCCATGACACGCTTGTCCGCGAGCGCTTCGCTGTCATCGTCTGCGGGCTTGTACAGATCGGCCTGATCGGGCTCTTGAGAGACAACAACGTCTTCTTCGGGCAGGCTTGGATGGCGTTGCTGCTGAACGCCTCCCTCGTCTTCAACTGGCGCGTCGGCGCTTTCCTCGTCCGCAGCAAGTCGGCTATCGACGCTGCACACTTGTCCAGTCCAGCCGTCCGGGCGTGATGCAGGGCAGTCCGCATAGGGTCCGTCGTGCAGCACCGGCGCAGGCAGCACCCGATCTGTGAAATTCTGATCCTGATAATAGCGCAGCTTCTTGGCGCGGATCGGCGGCAACCCAGAAACCAGGACCAATTCGTCTGACGGCGGCAATTGCATCACCTCGCCTGGCGTCAGGAGCGGGCGCGCGGTTTCCTGGCGGCTCACCATGACATGTGAAAGCCAGGGCGCAAGCCGATGGCCCGCATAGTTGCGCATCGACCTAAGTTCGGTTGCGGTGCCGAGGGCATCCGAGATGCGCTTGGCCGTGCGTTCGTCATTGGAGGAAAAGGCAATTCGCACGTGGCAATTGTCGAGAATAGCATTGTTCTCGCCATAGGCCTTTGAAACCTGGTTCAAAGATTGTGCGATCAGATAGGAGCGAATGCCATAACCTGCCATGAAGGCGAGCGCCGTTTCGAAGAAGTCGAGGCGACCGAGCGCCGGAAACTCGTCCAGCATCATGAGCAGCTGATGCTTACGGCTCTTCTTCGGGTCCCCCTCCAGACGCTCCGTCAACCGCCTGCCGATCTGGTTCAAGATCAGTCGCACAAAAGGCTTGGTGCGCGAGATATCCGAAGGCGGCACGACCAGATAGAGCGACAGCGGTCGCTCTCCATCCACTAGGTCAGCGATGCGCCAGTCGCAGGACGAAGTGGCCGCCGCGACCGTTGGATCACGATAAAGCCCGAGAAAGGACATGGCGGTCGAGAGGACGCCTGAGCGCTCGTTTTCCGACTTGTTCAGGAGTTCGCGAGCCGCCGAGGCCACTACGGGATGGACCTGAGGGTTATGCCCCGTCCCGAGATGGTTTGTCGTCATCATCCGCCGTAGCGTTGCGGCAAACGAGCGTTGCGGGTCCGACAGGAAGGTGGCGACGCGGGCCAGCGTCTTGTCCTCTTCAGCGTAGAGCACGTGCAAAATGGCGCCAACTAGGAGTGAATGGCTGGTCTTCTCCCAGTGGTTCCGTCGCTCCAGCGCGCCCTCGGGATCGACGAGGATGTCGGCGATGTTTTGAACGTCCCGGATCTCATCTGGGCCTTTGCGCACCTCCAGCAGCGGGTTGTAGCGTGCCGATCTCGGGTCGGTCGGATTGAACAGAAGGCAGTACGAGAATTTCGACCGCCAGCCGGAGGTCAACTGCCAATTTTCGCCTTTTATATCATGAATGATGGCAGACCCGGTCCAGGAAAGTAGCGTTGGAACAACCAGCCCCACGCCCTTGCCCGAACGCGTCGGCGCAAATGCCATGACGTGCTCCGGGCCGTCATGGCGCAGATAGCGATCGTTCAGCCTACCGAGGAAAACGCCCGCCGGCCGTAACAACCCTGCCGTCTCGACCTCATGAGTCGTGGCCCACCGTGAAGACCCATAGGTCGTAACCGACCCGCGCTGTCGCGCGCGCAAAAGCGAGCCAGCGATTGCGGCGGCACAACCCAGGAATCCGCTGGCGCCTGCAAGCGTACCGGCTTTGTCGAAGACCTCCGGCGCATAAGCATCGAAGTGGAACCACCATTCAAACAGCTTCCACGGCTTGTAGATTGGCCAGCCGGCGAAGAGAAACCATGGTGCGCCGAGAGGCGTCTGGTAGGTCAGCATTTGAGCGCACCATTGGGTTGCCGTCCATACGCCGATAATGACAATTGCGCACACAACGGCGATCTGCCCGATCAGTAGCTTCGTAGGTGTCATCGGCTTGGCCCGCTGAACAACGCGACCTAGCATCGCGCGGCGCAGCCGGGACAGGAATGTTCCTCACATACGATTTGGGAGCAATGAACGACTTCCTACGTATGCAGGTCGGTCAGCACGCGTGTTGCGCCTTCACGCGACACCATCCGCCACTCCATCCTTTCCATTCACCCTGAGGCCCGGCGCCGCCGACAGTTGCGTGACCGCTCCTCCGCAAAGTTATCTTCTGCGTTCAGGGAGCCACGGCGCCTGGGCTGGCTGATGAACACCGTCCGCTCGCGCATGTGGGGTCGAATTGATTTGTGCCCAAGTGGAGGCAGGCTCGTCTTCCAACAGTTGCCGCAGTTCCCCTGGCTCGAACGCCATCATCGGTGGGGAAGCGGGTTCATCCTCCAACAGTTGCCGCAGTTCCCCTGGCTCGAACGCCATCATCGGTGGGGAAGCGGGTTCATCCTCCAACAGCTGCCGCAGTTCCCCTGGCTCGAACGCCATCATTGGTGGGGAGGCAGGCTCGTCCTCCAACAGTTGCCGCAGTTCCCCTGGCTCGAACGCCATCATTGGTGGGGAGGCAGGTTCGTCCTCCAACAGTTGCCGCAGTTCCCCTGGCTCGAACGCCATCATTGGTGGGGAGGCAGGCTCGTCTTCCAACAGTTGCCGCAGTTCCCCTGGCTCGAATGCCATCATCGGTGGGGAGGCGGGTTCATCCTCCAGCAGCTGCCGCGGCTCTTCCTCGTGCGGCAAGCGCCTCCTTAGCCGGTCTTGCAGCGCCTGCCGATCGGCAACGAGGTTGTCGAGGGGCAGCGGCTCGTGGTCTGGCCGCTGCCCTTTCACCAATCGTTCAACCAGCGCCCACGTGCCCTCCAGGACAAATACGCCGCAATCATAATGGTTCGTCTGTCTGGCCATGGGGGCTGGCGCCAAGGTGGCATTCAGCAGTCCTGCGAGCTGTTTTGCAGGCACGTCGTTATATCCCTCTCGCTGGAGGGAGTCGTAGTGATAGGCGAACCGCCTTTCCGGGTCGCGGCGATCAACGAGCAGCAGCGACCAATGGGTGCCGGGGCTAGTAGCCGTGCCATTATTCACTGGCAAGAACAGGAAGTCGGCTGTGGCGTTGTTTTGATTATAGATGGACTGCAATATGCCTCGAGCGTCTTGCGGCGACGTGTGTCGCAGTAGATGGGATACGGAAGGATCCACCAGCCGAGTCCGGGCAGCGAGCGCCGGATTGATCCCCTGCAGTTGCCCCTCCAGCAAATTGTAATCTCTCTGGATATGGGCGTCGCTCAGCCATTCGGCGGCGCCGAGCACCCGCCCCGTTGCAACGTTGGACGGGGCTGTCGGATCGAGCGCCCCGATCTGAGCCCCAGAGGAACTGGTAGTCAGTGTGGTCACATCAACCAGTGGAAGGCCGCGGTAGGTGCCTGGCAGCCTAGCGGTTGCTGGCGAGGCGGGTTGGGGAGCTCTTGCCGGTGCCGCTGGCCCAGCTTCAGCAGCGGCCCCAACGCGCCTGGTGACTGCGTCTGCCGGATGAGCAGAAAGGACAGTTTCGCGCCCGAGCACAATGCGCGGCAGGATATCCCGGAGGTGAGCCAATGCAGAACTGATACTTAGCCTATTACCATAGGAGACAGCCTTGAAGCTCTCAACATCTTTATCCAGCGATTTGTCGTGAATCCGAGCCGCAATCCCAAGCTTGTTATTTTGACGCAGGTACTGACTAAAATGTCTAAGAAAATTTGTATAGCCGCCCACGGTATCTGGATTCCGTCCGGTCGCAGGCGCTGCCAGGTACTCCTTGGTCGAAGCGGCTCTGTAATTTCTAATGAGCTCGGCATCGTCAGGATAGGGGATCACGACAGGGCGAGCCATAATCGGGGCTCCGCCTGTCGACTTCTTGAGGTAACGCAGTGCGCCAGCCACGGTGGAGGAACCACCCGTACTCTCGTACTCCTTGAGATCCTGATCCAGCGACGAATGGTAAAGCCGAGCAGCAAACCCTGGCTTGTTGTTTTGAAGGAGCCACCGACTAAAGCCGAAAAGAGAATTTACATTGTAAGTGACCGTGTTCGCTTTGGCCTTACCCGCGTGGAATGCTGCCCTCAGCCCTTCGATAGCGGTCGCATCGTTGGAATAGACAGGACGCTTGTCGGCACCGTCGGGGACTACAATTGGACGATCCGGCTGCACTGTCGAGGGCATCGACCCACCACCTCCGGGATGCGGTGCTGGGGTGGATTCGTGCTCATCCCTCTGCCTGACGAGCTGCGCCTCACATTCCGGTGTAGCCACCTCATGAGGATCCTGCATCGGTTCGATCCCCTCCATCTCCTGCTGCAACCAAGCCAAAGCTTGGCGAGCGGCCTGCGCGGCTTCATCAACCGCGGAGGATGTCTCCACACCTCTGGCGGACGCCGGCAGAGCCTGCTCCGCCCGCCGTCGAAAGAGCTCTGGCGAGGCGGATTTCTCCGCCCACAATCTGGGCTGCGTAGCGAGTCCCCGTCCAGATTTATGTGGCACCGCCTCGCTTGGCAGCGGGCTGCTCCTGTCCCGTGCAGCTACCAGCTCCTCCGGGGCGCCCTGGTCGCCGTGGCGCCAGTTCAAGTGAGGGACGGCCTCTCCAAAGTCGGGCGCTTGGTGTTGGTGCGCGGTTGGGGCGAGAGACAATGGTAGATCGGTGCCCTCCTTATAACCTACCGGCAGGAGCTCCTCTGGCCAATCGAATCCCTGCTGTGGTGCGGTATGCTGAGCAGCGTCGCCACGGGGACGAGCCTCCATGCTGACCGCGTTTTCCAGATGATTCCCGAGTATAACGCGCGGCGGGTTCTTGCGGAGATAAACCAGCGCAGATTCGATCGGAGCTCCACCATTAGAGGAGGCGGCCTTGTAGCTCTCAACATCTTTATCCAGCGATTTATCGTAAATGCGACCCGCAATTCCGAGCTTGTCATTTTGACGTAGGTAATGACTGAAATGGTTAAGAGCAGTTGCGTAGCCGCTCGCGGATCTGAAATGTCTGGTGAGCGCGGCGTCGTCAGGATGGGGGTTCAGGACAGCGCGACCCACAATCGGGCCGGCTCCGCCCATCGACTTCATCAATTGACGCAGTGCGCCAGCCACGGTGGAGGAACCACCCCTACTCTCGTACTCCTCGAGATCCTGGCTCAGCGACGGATGGTAAAGCCGAGCAGCAAGCCCTGGCTTGTTGTTTTGAAAGAGCCAACGACTAAAGCCGAAAAGAGAATTTGTGCTGCGAGTGACCGTGTCCGGCCTGGCTTTACCCGCAAGGAGTGCTGACTTCAGCCCTTCGATGGCGGTGGCATCGTTGGAATAAACAGGACGCTTGTCGGCACCGTCGGGGACCACAATTGGACGATCCGGCTGCACTGTCGAGGGCATCGACCCGTCGAGATGCGGTGCTGGGGTGTATTCGTGCTCGTCCCCCTGCATCACAAGTTGCGCCTCCCGTTCCGATGTACCCACCTGATCGGTGGGGAGTTGCATCATCACGCGAGCGCCTGAGTTGCCAACCTCACCTGGTTGCCGCTCAGTGACAGCATGCTGCAGATTGCTTTGGATCCTCTGCCTCTTCGTTGGTCTCAACTCACCTTTACCATGCGAGCCATTGACGAGGACCTCCTCGCCTAGCGCACCCATCAACTCGTCCGCCGCCTGCAGTTCGCCCAAGTGCTGCTCAAAACCGGCTTGGCCGGCCTGTCCGCTTGCTCGTGCGGTACGGCGTGCTGCACCTGCAGCCAAGCTGCCACGATGAATGTCTAGTTTGTACGGGTGCACGCTATCCTCACTTCCACAGATCACATGAGCAACCTACTCAGGCAAGCTTTCGAGAGGCTGACGAGGTCCGCCGCCGCGGAAGGCGAAGGCTGGTTTTCTGCTCAGCGGTTGACGGCCTCGCGTGTTGCGGCCGCGCCGGGTATCACGCCAATCAATCTGAATAGTCGATGCGTCAAACGAACCAGGATGGGATTTTCGTAGCGGGGCTGCTCTACTCACTCTTGTCCTGAGGGCAGAATTCAACCATATCGCCGAGCAACTGGATGCCGATTGGATACCCGATCCGGAAAGCTTCAGCTCATATGTGACGCGAGGATGAGAATCGTGGCAGCTCCAGACCGACGGGCTGCCACCCACAGCGGCGATGACCGACGAGGGTCTTCTATTGCCAAGGCAATCGTCCGTTCGGGGACCTATGTGTTCCAATGCTCGTCGAGCGGATCGGTGGGCCGCACCGCCGTAGCGTTACGGCGAGCGGAAGCGGCGTTGGGTGCGGCTTTTCCCCTGAACGCTTCACACCAGGCTGATAGGGGATCTTGCAATCGCACACACGCGGTCTGCAGGCGTGCCTATCAAGCAGTTTGCTCAGACCAACGTCGCGGCGAGCCGATCCTCAATACGCAGCGCAAGTCCTAGACTCCACGATCGTCCTTCGGTGCAGATTTGCTCGCGCCTCGCCCTGATTACAGCTGATAAGGCGAGCTAACAATTGCAAGAGCCACAAGCTATTCCAGCTCGATCGGTTTGGTGTTCCAGTCGGGCGGGGTCTGACCGAGAATGTTGCGAACGAAGAAGTCTAGGAGTTTGCGCTCGGTGTAGGTGCCTAGAGTATGGTGATTGGCACCAGGAACGTAGACCATGTCAAAATCTTTTCCTGCCTTGATGAGTCGATCGGCAAGCTGGAACGAGCAAAACGGATCGACATTATCATCCATTTCGCCGACCGCGATCATCAGCTTGCCCTGCAGCCTGTGAGCATTGTCAACGGCGGAGGATTGCGAATATTCAATGCCGACCGGCCACCCCATCCAAAGTTCGTTCCACCAGGTCTTGTCTATCCTGTTGTCGAAGCAGCCGTTTTTGGCGACGGCGACCTTGTAGAAATCGGGGTGAAAGAGCAGCGCGCTGACTGCACTCTGGCCGCCGGCGGATGCGCCAAAAATGCCGACGTTGGATATGTCGTACCATGGATATTGCGCGGCCGCCGCCTTGTGCCACAGAATGCGATCGGGAAATCCTGCGTCCTTCAGATTCTTCCAAGCAACATCATGGAAGGCGCGGGAGCGGTTGTTGGTGCCCATGCCGTCGATCTGAGCAACGACGAAGCCCAGCTGCGTGAGCGGCTCTGTCCACCGCGAGAAGGATTTTGGGACGAAGGAGCCGTGGGGTCCAGCATAGATATTCTCCACAACCGGGTATTTCTTCGTCGGGTCGAAGTTGGCTGGCAGGTGGAGCACGCCCCAGATGTCAGTTTTGCCGTCGCGCCCCTTGGAATGGAAACTGAGCGGCGGCTGCCAGCCTGCGGCGACGAGCTCAGAAATGTCGGCCGTCTCGATCTGCTGGAGCTTGGCATTGTCGCTGGCGCGGTAGAGTGCCATGCGCGGGGGCAGATCGATGCGTGACCAGAGATCGACATAATAGCGCCTGTCAGGCGAGAACTCGATATGGTGGTTGGCCGGTTCGGGCGTCAGTGCAGTCAGTCCCTTGCCGTCAAAGCCGATGCGGTAAGCATGGACCCAATAGGGGTCCTCCTGCGAGTTCATCCCGCTCGCCTCGAACCAGATCTGACGCTTGACCGGATCGACATGGTTGACCCTCCGGACGACCCACTCACCTCGCGTGATCTGGTTTTCGAGCGCGCCTGTCCGGCCGTTGAAAAGATACAAATGCTCATACCCGTCGCGCTCTGATGCCCAGATGATCTCCTTCCCGTCATCGACATCGTAACGGAAGATTTTTCCGGCATCCTCCTGGCCATGCCCC
The DNA here is from genome assembly GCF_029674625.1 of Mesorhizobium sp. WSM4906. Lineage (NCBI taxonomy): Bacteria > Pseudomonadati > Pseudomonadota > Alphaproteobacteria > Hyphomicrobiales > Phyllobacteriaceae > Mesorhizobium > Mesorhizobium sp. WSM4906. Next base: position 1,572,038 of record NZ_CP121355.1, on the reverse strand, counting down.
AGCGGCAAATAATCAACGAATGTCTCGCTGGTCTCATCGATCAGGGAGCGCCCGCGGCCCGAGGCGGCGTCTACCTCGACCAGGCGATAAAGCTGATGCCCGCGCTGGTTATATTCGAAAGTGAAGCCGCGGCTGTCCGCCCACCACCGGAGAGGGGAAAGTTCGAAGACGTTCGAGAAGAGGGCACCGTCAATCACGATCTGGCGCCGGCCGGCAATGTCGAACAGGACTGGCTGGGGCAGCGGAAGGACATCGCCCGGCCTGGGATAGAATTTTGTTGAATATTCCCGCTCCAACTGGTCCGTCGAAGAATTGAGGTAGCGGACCTCTCGCCTATAGCCGGGGCGAACAAGGTAAGCGGCGAGGTGGCGCGAGTCCGGCGACCAGCTCAGCGTCGAAAAGACGTAGCAATTGCCTTCGGCTCCGTCCCGGCTCAGAGGAACATCCTGCAATCCGTCCTCGCTGCGCAGGAAAACGTTGCAGTTCTTGATATAGGCGATCCATTTGCCGTCGGGCGACGCGTTGCTCTTGTCGGGGTTGTTCTCCGCTGGCGGCGTGTAGCGGTGGCTGAGCTCCCTACGGTCCCCTTTCCTTGCATCGAATGTGGTGCTGGTACAGTCATAGCTTGCAAGGTCGCAGCTCCACCGGGTGTCTTCAATCTGGAAGTCGAGCCTGCGACCATCCTCACTCAGTTCGAAACGGTCGAACGGAAGATTGCCGGCTTGATAGCTCTCATGGCTCACCTTGTTTAGCGCTGCCGCCAGACGCGCCTGATCGAAAGCGGGCCGCTTGAAACCCGTGGCAGCATCGACCTGCATGAACTGCTGCTCGCCGTGGCTAGTCCGGCGGTAGACGAAGGCTTCACCCCCGGTCAGCCAGAAAGGCATTTTGGGGACATTGACAGTGAGCCCGCCATATCGATCGTTGATCGTAAGTGCGCGCTTGAAATCGGCCGGCGCTAGCGTCGGGTGTAAACTTTTCGAACCCTTGGCCAGCGTCTGAGTTGCCGATCGCCATGCGGCGCGCGTCAAAGCGCCGATCCTGGACATACCTGTTCACTTCTTTCGGTTTTCGGAATGCTAATTTTGAAGTTGGGTTCTCGTCGCCGGTCTGCAGCAGCGCCGAAGCGTCGCCTTGGAGGAGAGCCAGCACGCGGGTGCAGCCAGGCACGCGCAACAGGGGCGCTCCTTGGACATCCAGGCACTGGTTCGGGTGCCGATTGAAGAGTTGGCGTCCGCCGCCGAAACAACCAGGAAAGAGCGTCCATGCAGCCCTGACGCGACTATTTCCCCGCGAGTATGGCCGCTTGCTTTTCTGCATCATCTGAAAGGTCCTGCTCTAGTCGGGCCGGATGTCACCCCGGCAGAAATCATTGTGCTATTTCGACAATCTCCGAGCGATTGCCGCCGGCCCATGACGAGGTTTACCGATAGGGCGCAATATGCGTGCCAAAGGAAAAGCGGTTTAAATACACGGCAATCCGCCTATGTCGCATCCCCAACATCGTCGCACACCGGACAATGCCGGACGAAATTGTCCCGGGGCGTCAAATTGGTTTGATGGTGACCCAAGGAGTTCTGGCTTTATCTGAGGCGTTCGGCCTTTTTCGAAAGCCGGACTCTTCGCGCGTTTCCGACGGCCCGAAGCGCCTGATCAAAGCTGACGGCATTCCCGGGTCTTGGCCTTGCCACAGCAGCACCTGCTGCATCAATTCCGACGGACGCTGTAGAACACCTGCAACACACGGCCCGCAGCAATTTCTCCGGCGCAACGCTGGGGCGACCGCCTTTGGCACTGCAGGCGTACATGCCGGAAAGGATGCCGTCTAGCCGCACCAGCGCTCCATTGATCATCAGCCGGTGCGGGCACCAGGATGACCGGCTGGAACGAAATCTTCCAACCGCTTCATCGTGAACAGCTGCTCCATGAACACATCGCTCCCGTCAATCGAGCCGTCTCGCCAGGGGGATCAATAGTCTGTCTTTGGCGTAGGTATTTCAGCAGCCTGCTGTTAGCGTGCGGACGACGCCGACATCAACCGGCGGACAAATGCGACGAGGGCAACAAGCGCGCCTGACGCAACGCCGCCAGATCAGCCGAGCCCGTGCAGAAGCAGGCGACGGCCAACTGGCGGATGACGATCTCGAAATGCGCGACAACGGCCCCGGTGGACACTGTCGCCGCGCCCAGCACGCTGGCCGCCTGCCCGGCGATGTCCGCGCCCAGGCGGATGGCCTTGGCCACGTCGACGCCATCGCGGATCCCGCCCGACGCGATCAGCTTCACCGTTGGCAGCGCCCGACGCACCGCCTGCACGCTGGTCAGGGTGGAATCCCCCAATCGGCGAATGACATCGCCACTGCACGGTCGGCGGCATTGCGGGCGCGCTCGCCCTCCACTGCGGCCCAACTGGTGCCGCCGGCGCCGGCGACATCGATTACCGCCACGCCCGCCTCGACGAGCGCACAGGCACCGAGGCGGACAGGCCCGCCCCCACTTCCTTGGCCACCATCGGCACGCCCACGATGCGCGCGGCGCCAGCGATCAGCGCCAGGACGCCGCGCCAGTTCGCGGTCGCCCTCCGGCTGTACCGCTTCCTGCAGCGGATTGAGATGGACGATGAGCCCATCGGCCTCCAGCGCGTCCACCGCGCGACGCGCCAGGTCCAGGCCGTCGGCCTCCCGCAGTTGCGCGGCGCCGATATTGGCCAGCAAGGGAATGTCTGGCGCCAGGCGGCGCAGCGCGCGCGTTAGCCCCTGGGAGTTGCGGGATTGCAGGCTCACACGCTGCGAACCGCACATGGCGATCCCCAAGGCTTGCGCTGCCTCGCTCAAATGCCGGTTGATGGCCTCGGCCCGTGGCATGCCGCCGGCCATAGAGCTGATCAGCAGCGGCGCGCGCATAGCCTTGCCCAGCAGCGAGGCGCGCAGGTCGATCTGCGTCAGGTCCAACTCGGGCAGTGCGCAGTGTTCGAGATGGATGTACTCCCAGCCAGCGGCCACCGTGGCCGGCGCCGTTCGCCGATCCAGCACGATGTCCAGATGTTCGTCCTTCCCCGGCTCAGGGCGGTGTCGCTCATGCTCGCTCCATCCGTAGCAGCGGGCGACGGCGTTGCGTCGGATCGAACCGACGGCAGCGCGCCCAAGCCGCCGCCTCCGGCGCGTCCAGGCCGACGCACGCTGGCCTCCCCCTGCAGCGTCGCTGCGATAGCGGCTGGTCGAAGTCTGGTAGTACTGCGCGCGGATCGCCGCCATCGCCTCGATCAACGGTCCCCACGGCGCGGGAAAGCATTCTTCCGCCATCACCCGGTGCAGCATGCGCGTATGGCCGGCCAACTCGTCGTTGAGGAACTCAACCACAGGCATAGCCGGATAGCGCTGCAGAAGCAGGATCGCCGCGTTATCGCCGGCCGACCTGTCCTTGTCGCGTCCATGCAGATCGTTCTGCAGGCGCCCTATCACTGAGATGAGCCGCAGGACCTGGCGAAACGCTGGACGCGCGCGCAAGGTCGCCATGTCCAGCCCCCACAGCAGCGACAGGCAACAGAACACGGTCCCGTAAGCGATCGAATCGATGCCGTTGTGCAGGTACTCGGCGTAAGACCAGCGTCGCGCCCCTGCCGCCTGCGCGTGTCCGGCGCGCAGCGCCGCGCAGTAGCACCGGGTATAGTCGAGAAGCCGAGCATAGTCGTGACGATCGTAAGCGAGCGCAGCCAGCGAAGCGCGCAGCTGAGCGCAGCCCTCGAATCCGGAGAGCACGCACGGTACGCCGTGCCCCAGCGCCTGCTCCAGGGCGGCGAGCTGCTCCGGCGCGATCAGGCCAACGTCGTTGCAATCGTCTAGCCAGAACAGCAGCGCCAGTTCGCGATAGAACGCCACGATCAGCGTTTCGTCCTGCGGATCGCGGCCGGTGCGGGCGCTGGTGTCGCGCAGGCTCGGGTGAATGCGTTGCAGGATATACTGGCCGCCCCTTACCGCTTCCTCAGCATGCTCATCCGCGAAACCGGTCAGGGCACGCCCCCACTCAAGCACCTGCTGCAGCGCGCGTTCGGTCTGGATCATGGCGCCGCCCCTGCTCCCTCGGCTACGACGCGCCGCCCACAACGAAGCGCCAGCCACAACCCGGCGAGACCGCATCTCCGCGCCATAACGGCGATCGCGAAGTTATCGATCCGATTGCCAGTTGCTGATGCAAGCTCTTGTGAACGGCCGTTAGGACCGGCCCGCAGCCTCGCCGGCAGTATCGAGCAATCCGCTTGCGCCGGCTCGCCATAGCAGGCGAGGACGGCAAGGTCGCCGGCGGCAAACGCACGCGAGCACATTGCAAGCGACATCCGCGAACGCGGCGCCGACTGGTCAGCCTCCGCCTCGGTGCCCGCATATGTCCGCGAGTCGAGCAGCGCCTTCGCCACGAAATGAGCAGAACGCCTTACGAGCATCGACCGCCGGCTGCTGCGCATGCGCGATGATGAGGCATGGTCTCGCAGCGGACCCGTTCCGACAGATGCTGCACCAGGGACGAGGCGACCTTATCCAACAAGGCACCACTTGCGCTGTTTGTGGAGACGAGCGTCGGCTGCATCCATGCGGCTGCTTGAGTGGTGAAGACTCTGAACGACGGTTCCTACGGCGCTGCCGGCGCAATCGGCTGCTTGGGGGACGCGTGACGCAGTCAAAGCTCCCCTTGCCAAGCACGGAGCAGGCGAGTGAGAGAGCAGATGAATAGGCGTGTCGCCAATATTTTTGCATTGCTCTAATCGATTATAGTTGTGAGGAGCAATTTGAGACCATTTACTTGCGGCTCAAGTCACCCATAAAAGAAGGCAAGCACCGATTCGGTAGCTTATCCCCTGTCTTTCGCGTACTCGCGGCCGTGGCGCCGGGTGAACGATTGAAGACCGCCGGTCTCACTCGCAGGTGGGCGCCAGGGCGTGGGGCGGTTGGCAAGCCACAGGAGTAGGACAATGTCGAAGGATTCGGGTAAGGGCGATAATCACGGCGGCGGACCGGGCAAGATCGAGATCACGGTGGTGGTGAACGGCCAGCCCACGCAGGTCGAAGCCAATCCCAACCAGCCGCTTCACGTCATTCGTACCAAAGCCCTTGAGAACACGCAGAATGTCGCCCAACCAGCCGAGAATTGGGAATTCAAGGATGAGGCCGGCAACTTGCTCGATGTCGACAAGAAGCTTGGCGACTTCGGTTTCCCGAATACTGTGACCCTGTTCCTCAGCCTGAAGGCGGGCGTCGCAGGTGCCTAAACACCAAAGTGTGGATCCGGAGGTCTCCCGAGCGAAGTTTGATCGGGAGATCGGCCGGTTCCGGCCATATGCTGATGTCTATCGGGCTCAGGGCTGCTTCTTGATCGAGGCGACCTTTCCGCGCGCTTTCTTCATTTTCGCCAGCCCCAAGTTAAAGCCACGGGTGGTCAGCGCAGCGAGCGAGGTCGACTTCACCGACTACGACTTAAGACCACCGTCCGTGGTCTTCGTCGATCCGTTTACGCGTCATCCGATTGCCCGGAAAGATCTATACCTGAAAATGCTTAGACGTCCGCCGCTGCCCGGAACGCCGCCGGAGATGATAGGAGCTCTCATCCAGCAGAACGCCGTGCCGCTGACGGACTTCATCCAGGCCAACAGTCCCGAGGACGAACCATTCCTGTGCATGGCGGGCGTCCGGGAATACCACGACAATCCAGCCCATTCAGGTGATCCATGGCTGCTTCATCGGGGTTCTGGCGAAGGCTGTTTGGCCTTCATCCTGGACAAGATCATCAAGTACGGAATCGTTCCTATAGAGCAGTTGCAGATTCAACTCCAACCGACAATCGTAGGAATGGTGGTATCCCCTCAGGCGATACAAGAATGACTGGTTTGAGAGATGTAACGATCGTGACTCTCCCGCGCGGCTGCATCTCGACCACGCATGGGCATCTGCGCTCAGTTGGTCGCGAGGGCAATGAGGGGATGGCGCTCTGGGTCGGCGTTCAGCAAGAGCGGCACTTTGCCGTAACAGAGACGGTTATCCCGGCGCAGCGTCACATTCGGACAAACGATGGCGTTTGCGTGATCGTTGCGGCCGAAGAACTGCACCGGCTCAATGTCTGGCTCTACAAAAGCGGCCTGAAACTCTTGGCCCAGATTCACAGCCATCCGGGCCGCGCCTACCATTCGACGACGGACGACGCTTATGCGGTTGCTACCACGGTTGGGTGTCTGTCGCTGGTAGTGCCGAATTTCGCCCGCGAGCCTTTCGATTTTGCTCGGGTCGCCGCCTATCGGCTTGACGAAAAGGCCAAATGGAATGCGCTCCCTCCCGCGGCACTGTCGCGAATGATCATGATATCGAGTTGAACAATGGCATTCGCTAACTTCATCGATCGCGCCGCCACGGCGGCATCTCAGGTCCTGGCCGATTTTCATCTGGGAGACTTCAAAGCAGCTCTTGAAAAGCAGGTCGTGGCAGTCGCCTTCGACCATCAGGCCGCTTCCTGCGCCGAAGGCCAGGCGACACTAGATCTTGCGGTGAGATTGCTCGCTAGGCTCTACCCGGTTCTGGCGATACTCCCGCTGGACAGCGCGGCGAGCTCTCAAGCCCAAGCGCTGGAGCGCTTGGCAAAGTCGATCAATCCAAAAGTCGGCATCCGGCGTTCCGGCAAGTCTGCCACCGTCTGCGTCGTTGCAGGGGTAACGCGCCCATCACTCCGGTGCCCGATCTTTTTCGTGGGATCGGACGGTTGGGCGGCAAAGCTGTCGCGTACGGACCCGGTGGGCTCTGGCCCAAGTCTGCTGCCTTATGGAGCTGGCGCCGCCAGTTGCTTCGGCGCCGCCAACGTCTTTCGAACTATCTTCGCTGCCCAGTTGACCGGCGCCGAGTTGGACGAAACCATCGACCTCTCGCTATGCAGCTACGACAAGACCAAAGCCGGAGAGCCTGGCCCGATCGACTTCCCAGTCGACCTTGGCGAAACCCACCTCGTTGGGCTCGGTGCGATAGGCCATGGCTCGCTTTGGGCGCTAGCGAGACAACCCGATCTCAAAGGTCGTCTGCATGTAATCGATCACGAAGCGATCGAACTCTCAAACCTGCAGCGCTACGCATTGGCTGGCCAGGCGGAGATTGGTATGTCCAAAGCGGTTCTTGCAGCCACCGCCCTTAGATCGACTGCCCTTGAGGTCGAGGCGCACCCTCTGACGTGGGCAGAATATGTTGCGCGCCGGGGCAATTGGGTCTTCGACCAAGTGGGTGTGGCGCTTGACACCGCCGCCGACCGTCTGGCTGTCCAAGGTGCACTGCCGCGATGGATCGCAAACGCTTGGACGCAGGAGCACGATCTCGGTATCTCCCGGCATGGTTTCGATGACGGCCAGGCTTGCCTTTGTTGCATGTACCTGCCATCCGGAAAATCCAAGGACGAGCACCAGCTGATTGCCGAGGAACTCGGAATACCGGAAGCACACGAGCAGGTGAAAACGCTCCTGCAGACCAATGCCGGAGTTCCCAACGACTTTGTAGTTCGCGTGGCTACAGCGATGGCTGTGCCGTTTGAACCGCTAGCCCCGTTTGTCGGCCAGCCCCTGCGCTCCTTTTATCAGCAGGCTATCTGCGGCGGTCTGGTGTTCCAGCTTAGCGAAGGAAGTCGCCGCGTTCGAACTGTGGTTCCGATGGCCTTTCAGTCGGTGCTTGCCGGGATTATGCTTGCCGCGGATTTGGTCAAACATAGTGCGGGGTTTCCCATGAGCCCGACGACGAGCACTCGGGTGAATCTTCTGCGCCCCCTTGGCTCTCACTTGCACGATCCGAAGGCCAAGGACTCCAGCGGCCGCTGCATCTGTAGCGACGACGATTTCATTGCCGCTTACAGGCGCAAATACGGCGAGCGCGTTGATCAGGTAAGCGATGTCTCGGCCGCCTAAACAGACGCGCACCTCTCCGTAGACGCAGGGGGCGCGGCTTGTGGGCGTGACCATGGGCGCCATTATCACACGCTTGGCCCGCTCCTTTGCCGGCCTATCGTCCTCCGCGCATGATCCCTGTTGCCGACGTGATGATCCAGCACCAGCCGCCATGGCACCAGAGGCTGGTCAAACCTCCGTTGTTGGCCGATTTGGACAGTGCTGCATCAGGTCTCGACCGACGTCTCGACAGTCAGGGCTGCTTCGACGGGTGTGAAGATGTCAACATCGACCCCAGGCGCCCGCATCGTCACAATCAGGGCGTACCGAGCCAGAGCGTCGACGCGTTCCAGGTAAGGCTTCTCCTTCCACCAGCCCCCGACCGGGAACACGCCGATCGCATCACGCTCGGCGAGATCGGCGGCGCTGCCCGACCAGAAATCGGCGTGCAACGAGCCGCGATCGCGGAAGGTGCCGAGCAGCCACTCTTCTCCGCCTCCAGCAGGCGCCCCTTCCTCCTCGTCCCGAGCGGCCTGATTGATGCGGGCTCGGAATTCGTCGACTGTCTCGGTCGCTGACTTTACTCTGAACCGAAGACCATGGGACGCGTAACGATGCCGGCGGGTCCATCCGCGTTCACCGGGGTTGGGTTCGATGAAATAGGACAGCGTGACGCGGAGCTCGACCTGGGCAGCGCCGAGCGCCGCGAGCTGCTCCTTCGGCCAAGGCAGGCGATGCAGCTTCATGTCACGCGTTTTGGCAGCCGCGCCGCCCTCGCGCTGGAAAGGCTGAAGCTCATCTTCAACGATAAGCGTGAGGTCGTTCACCGTTGACAGAAGCGCGCGCCCAAGATCTGGCACGCCGTAACCATAGCGCCGCACGAGCGCCTGGATCTCGCCCTTCGCTCCGTTGCACGCATCGATGCGTGCGCGCATCGCCGGAGTCCATTCGGCCGAGTGGACGATCAGGGCGCGAACCGTTTCAGGCCACAGCTCGGGGCGCGCTGATAGAATTAGTCCCGCCATCCGTGCGGCATGGGCCGTTGCCGCGCTCGTATCTCCGAGGGTGGTGAAGTGGCGCAGTTCGGGTCGATAGAAAGTGGTCAATATCTGCAGATCGTCGATCGGCTCGCCAGGCAACACACCGTCATGGGCGAGATTGCCGCCTTCGAAGACGACCTCGGGCTTCACCGGCCACTGCCTGTCCCAAACGACCGAAGTGCGACTGCGCGGCGAGAGCTCGCCGACCGGCGCGATCGGAGCGTAGCCCGCAAAGTCGGTGTCAATGATATCGACCTTTTCTGTGAAAGCGCCGACCGTCAGCGCATTCCAGGCCTGAGAAGGATCATCGACTGCTTCCAGATCGTTGCGCGTCAAATGCTCGGCCGGCATGAGGTCATCGCCGATGTTGCCGGCAGAGAGAACGATCAAGCGTCGCTGCTCCTCTTCGAAACAGAGTTGGTCGATAGCGGCAGACCACGATGTGGGCCTTCCACGCGCCGGACTGGCGCTTGTCACAGCCATTGCGATCGCGCGGCGGCGCTCCGGCGCCTGCACCTCGGCGCGGGCGATCGCTTCCGCGGTGATCGAGCCATAGAGTTCTGGATCGTTTGCCTCGTCTTCTGGCGGAAGGATACGGACACTCTCCAGCCGAAAGGGCAATGGAACTGGATCGCCTCCGACCAGGAGCGGGACCAGATCACCGTACAGGCCGACACCTGCCATTCGCGTCCCGTGGCCGCTCCACGCAGGTGTGTCGTCGCTGCCCCATGCCGGTTTGACGGTGTGCCAGTCTTCAACGGCAAGTGCGGGTTCGATCAACGGGTGGGTGCGACGTACGCCGCTGTCGAGAATGCAGACCGCAATATCGGATTGAGGCGGTCTGACGCGCCCGAGAAGCTCGTCGCTCCAGTCCCTTTGCTCCGCGCCGCCAAGGCCCATGAAGAAGGACGGCGTATCCTTCGCGCGCCGCAGCTCGGCGACGACATCGCTGTGCGCAATCATGCGGTCGAGCATTGCCGTGCTGGCGAGTGCCAGCATGACCACCCGCTCCGGAAACCTGACCGCATGCGTGCGCAAAGTGATGTTCAGGGCTTCGGCAATGTGCTCGAAGTTCTCGCGGCGACCGTCGCGCAGCCAGACTTCCCACCACACCTGCTCGTCAGCGGCCTGGGGGAAGAGGTCGTCGTGGTCGGTAAACAACGATCGTGCAGTCGCCAGCCTGACTGTCTCCATGCGGGAGACGAGCGGCTCGTTGCGCGGTCTGCCGCGGTCAGTGTCAACGTCTCGATACGCCTCGACTTTCCGCAAATAATAGGCTTGCGCGCTTTGCGGCAGGAACACCGACGCTGTGATGGGAGCACCGGGTTGAGTTGGCTCATGGACGGCGACCAGCTCCATGTGCTGGCGACGATCGGCCAACTGGTCGAGGGCCGCCCGTCCGGACATGGGCAGATCGATCTCGAGGTAAAAGCCAGGCGTGCCGACCGACAGCTGGGGGTCACGCGCCGCAATCTGCTGGCGTGCACTTTCGACCGCTTGTTCGATGGATTGCGTCAAGGCCGCAGCATGCGACGCCCGATCACGCGCCGGCAGCGGCGGTGCATGTATAAGTTGGTTGGGCCGCCGATAGGCTTCCCGAATGCCGTTGTTGCGAAGGTGGATATGGGCGCGGTCGCGCGGAAAATCGTCTGCCATTATGATCTGTGCTGTCGCTACTCAGACAGCGAAGCCTGCCGGCGTTCCTTCAGAGCGTCGATGAGCGCTTCCGAGGTGATCCGCTTCCCCCCCCGCAATATGATGGTTTTTGCAGCGTCGTCGGCCGCGCGGGTGATCTCGGCCTGCGACAGTCTCTCTGCCTGAGAGATCGCCTCGTTCCAGGCAAGCCCTCTGGTGTCGAAGCGGTCGAGTCGAGCCCGAAGCAGCGCCTCGATAATCGGCCGATCGGGCACGGCGTATTCGATGACATCGTCGAAACGGCGGAACAAAGCTCTGTCGAGCAGCTCGGGATGATTTGTTGCCGCAATAATCAGGCTGTGGCTGTCGTCTTGCTCGAGAAACTGCAGAAACGAATTCAGCACGCGCCGAATCTCGCCAACATCCTGGCGTTCGCCTCGACGCGCGCCGATGGCATCGAATTCGTCAAAGAAGTAGACGCCCCGCGTCGCCTGCATTGCATCAAAAACAAGCCGCAGCTTTCCGGCAGTCTCTCCCATGAACTTGGTGATCAAACCATCGAGGACGATCATGAAAAGGGGCAGATGAAGCTCCCCGGCCAATGCCGATGCGGTCATCGTCTTGCCTGATCCTGGCGGGCCGACCAGAAGCAGTTTGCGACGGGGAACAAGCCCGTGCTCGCGCAAGCTTGCTTGTTGGCGCTGCTCTCCCAGCACGCGGTGCAGGCGCGAGCGCAGACTGTCCGGCAAAATCATGTCCGTCAGTCGCAGGTCCGGATAGCGCACATGCAGGAGGCCTGCGAGTTCGCCCTTTGGCTGAAAAAGGGGAACCGGCCGACTGCTCTTGGCAATCCGGGCGTCCCTGCTCTTGGCTGCGTCGACCAGATCCTTGAGCTCCTGAGCAAGCTTGCCATGGCCTTGACGTGCCTCATGCGCAGCAAGCTGCATCGCGATAGAGAGGAAACGATCCTCGTCGCCGGCAATGTGGCTTTTAAGCAGCGTCACGATATGGCGGGCCGTGGTCATGGCTCTCTTCTGGGGTATCCGTTTACTTGGCGAAGCGCATGCAACCTAAACGCTTTCAACGGCGATTTGTAACGCGCAATGGTGTTTTTTCTCTTGTCGATGTTCGCCCGTGGCAACTTCAGCGGTGAACTGTTGCGCCGCGGTCATAGGCCAGCCGGAATAACGCCGGCCAGCAGACAACAGTCCGCATCTTCGAGCGCTCGAAGTCTGGCCACTCACGCAGCGTGTCGGGTCCGAACGCTCCAAAGCCGCCCCGCCTGGCAGGTCCATGCGACCGATTGCGGGCGTGCGGCCATAAGGTCTACGCGGGCTCGCATGGCTGCCCGCGCCGCTGGCTAAAAAGCTGTACACCATCTCACGAAACACCAGGTCCGCTCCTTTGCCGGCCGACGGTCCATGAAATCCCCTCCCCACTCACGACACCGGAGACCTCCTTGCCCACATGGCGCTCAAGCACCGGCCGCCATGGCACCAGCGTGAACTCGCGCGACTTTTCAACGACGGCATATTTTCCGCTGGCAAGCTCGACGGAGCGGCGGAGCGTACCCTCTACTCGTCCTCCGAATCGCGCTTCGGCATAGGGCAGGCCAAGTTCCTCCGACAGTTGGCCAGCAACACGGTTCAGTTCTCGCTGGCGCAGGATCGAAAGCATGTTGGCTCGATAGACGATCCCATCCTGTTCTTTATGCGCGAGGCCTTGCGCGATCAGCCACTGCCGCCGGCGAGCTTGCGCCTCTCTCACGTCGCGGCCGAAGCCGGATCCGTGCAAAGGCTCGGGTCTATCGGCAACCAGCTCCCGGTCGAGCCAGGTGGCGCCGTTGAAGCTGACCTGTCGCTCCAGCGCCATTGAGGAGAGCTTGTCGGCAACGACAGGCTCGGCCCTGGCCCGCTGGCCCTCATAATTCGCGACGCGATCGAGATGGTCCGGCGCGATGAGCCAGGTGCCGTTCGGCTCTCGCTCAACGCCGCCGGTCGCGCGGCGGATCGCCTCCAGCCGCCGCACATGCGTTCGCGCAAAGCTCTCGGTGGCGGATGGGTCATGCTTCAGGTGCATATCGACGTCGTAACGGCCGCCATGCGCGGCGGCGATTTCGGCGATGGTACGATCGACCTGCCTCGGCTCGGTGTTCCTTGGCGCGACACGCACGATGCAGCCATTAGGCATCGTTTCCATCGCCTCGCCTCTACCGATGTTGATCCAATGGCTCTTACCGTCGACGGCGTCGACGATCATGTAATGGCGGTCATTGATCTCGTCGGCCAGTCCACGCGCGACAACGCGACCGACGAGAGACTGGACGGGCTCGCCGGATCGATCGTGGATCACCCAGTCGGCGGCCCTGCGGGCAAGCCCCTTGCCGGTCAGTTCGCGGTGCATGGTCTTGATGATGTCGCCGCGTTCGCCGGTGCGGCGCAGCGTGGCTTCGAGCTCATCGTCGAGGCGCCAGGAGCCAGCGCCGACCTCCGCGGCCAGACCCATCCGCTCGAGCTTGCGCAGCCGTCCCTGGTGCAGCGTCTGGCGAATGGCGTCGGGACCGCCCGGCGAGACCAGGCCGTCATCATCACGCATGCTGAGCAGCCGACGGTCGATGCTGGTGAAGCGTTCCTGCTCCATTTCCCGGCGCAGGCGAAGCTCAATCTCGCGGTCGGTTCGCGGACCGAGATCGAGGCTGACCAGCTCGGCCGCCCGCTCGCGGATGCCAGATGAGATATATTCGCGCGCGATGACCAGGTTCTCGCCACGGTCGTCCCTGCCACGGACGATGATGTGGCTGTGCGGGTGGCCGGTGTTGAAATGATCGACCGCGACCCAGTCGAGCTTCGTGCCGAGGTCTTCCTGCATCTGCGCCATGAGCCGCCGCGTCAGCGCCTTGAGGTCGTCGTACTCGATGCCGTCTTCGGCAGCGACGATGAAGCGGAACTGATGGCGGTCGCCGTCCGCGCGATCGATGAACGCCTTGCCGTCGACGCGGCCGCTGTCGGCGCCGTAGAGCTCGCCAGGTTCACCTTCGCGGGTGACCCCGTCGCGCTGAAGATAGCGTAGATGGGCACGCGCCCCGTCCGCGCCCTTGCCGGCGAGCTTGACGACCCGCGCCTTGACGATCACCCGGCGCTGGCGGAAGGCGGCATACCGGTCGCGCGATTTCAGCAGTGCGGCGGCCGCCCCGCCGCGCCCTGTCCGGCTTCCTGTGAAGCGACCACCGCGTTGCGGCCGGCCGCCAGCCCGGTTGATCGCCGCACGAACCTGGCCGGCATAGCGTTTGCCGGCCTTCGAGCCGCGCGACCCGATTTTGCCGAGCTTCGGCCTGAACTCGTCATCCTTAATGCGAGCCTCCCAGACATATCAAGCAAAATCAGACACTTACACGTCAAACCCTCTTGGCACCGGCGGCAGCCTCCCGGAAAAACGATGTGCAGACAAAGATTTAACCGCCTCCTGGAGGCGGTACCTTTATCTTGCCTTCCGCGCCCAGCCCCGCCAGACGCGCCCCCGTCCGCCATGGCTAACGCACCGGCTCCTTCGGCTGCGCGCCGTCCTTGCCGAGCGGCACGAAGAGATCGCCGTTTCGCACGCCTGAGTGAACACCGTCATGAATGAAGAACAGCGACCGTCCGAGAGGAGCGATTTGCGCCTTTGGAGCGACAGATTGGCTTTCGAACGCCTCGATGTCGGCCGCCGAAACTCCGGCCGCCTTGAGTTGGTCGAGGTACTCGACGGTCTCTTCTGGCAGCGGTTTGCCACGCTTCAAATGCTCGTCGTAGCGCTCGGGACCGGCATTGTAGGCGCCAAACAGGCCAGGAAATCCGAAGCGGTCATACATGGCACTGAGATAGGCCGTGCCGGCCAGGATATTGTCGCGCGGATCGTGGGGGTTAGGCCCAAGGCCGTGTTCGACCCGCATCTCTTCATAGGTGCCGGGCATCACCTGCATGAGGCCCATGGCGCCAGCGGGGGAGGTGATGGGGCGGCCGCCGCGCATTGTCTTGCCGCCGCTTTCGGCAGCCATGACGGCATAGATCCAGGCTTGGGGAATATGGAAGCGCCGGCTTGCTTCCGATACCAACGTCTGCCACTTTCGCAGCTGCGGACTTTGGGAGATGGCGACCGGCTCAGCGCCGGTCGAGGCGGAACAGGCGCATGGCGCAATGGCGATCATGCCCAACAAGAGGAGGGTCACTCGGTCCATAGTGGTACGAGCCTCCCGATGACATTTTGAGTGGGAACAGGCCCGAAATAGCGGCTGTCGAAGGAGCGGTTTTTGTCGCTGCCGAGCAGGAAAACCTCGTTATCCCCGAGCGCTCGGCAGCCGTTCCACCATGGCAAAGGTCGGCCTTCGGCGTCGATTTTGAGCCGGCGCGCGACGATGTCGCCGCCGATGATGATGGCGTCATTGAAGGCGCAGACATTATCGTCCGGCAGCGCTGCAAGACGTTTTGCCAGCGGCACATTGCGAGGCAGATAGCTGCGCTCGGCGGCGAGATACGCCGCGTATTCAGGCGGGCGCACGAGCACGAGATCGCCACGCGCCAGCGCTCCCGCAGCGATGCGGTAAAGGCCGATCGGCGCGCTGGCCGAGGCGTTCCAGACCAGCCAAGGGGCGGGCTTTCCCAGCGCCGTGAAGCCCAAAAGACCGAGACCGGCCGCGGCCAAGGCGACCGTCTTACGGGCTCGAACACGCCTCAGGCGGCTGCCGATCAGATGGATGGAAGGGCGCCGCCTCATGAACGGCCTCCCGTGCCGCCCTGGCCGGAACCGGCCTTGCCATCGCCGGCGATGGAGTGCTGCGGGTGTCCTTTCGACCAATGGTCGAGTTCGTCGATGTGATAGCGGACATAGCGGCCGTGCTTGCGGAATTTCGGGCCGCCGCCCTTGAGCCGCATCTTTTCGAGCGTGCGCTGGGAGAGCCCGATATAGAAGGCGGCTTGGGCTGTGCTGAGAAACGGGCTGCCCTTTTTCGCGCGGGCCGCGCGTTCGTTTTCGTCGTCCATGATGATCCTCGTTTCGCTTCGGACAAGCGAGGGCGAGGATGGGCGAGGGAGATCGTCTCGGGGACGGGCGAAGAGTCGGGGGAGAGTTTTCGCCGCCCTTTAGGGCGGACGGGGTTTGGGTGGAACTCCTGGGAATGAGCCCCGCGCCGGGGCTGCGGCGCGAGGCTCTTATCTCGGCCGGTCAGTCGGCCGGGTTCCAGATGATGGCGTAGGTGTCGTGATCGTCCTGGCCGGCGGCTCGGCCGAGATTGGCGTAGAGCTTGCGCGGTCCGAACTCCGGCGCTGCAATCGACAGGCTCACATAATCCTTGCCGGAAGTCTCGCCGGTGCGGATCCAGCCAGCGCCGACTTCGACCCCTTGCGTAAGCACCCGGAAGTCGGGATGGTTATCGGCGCTCTTGGCCTGGTTGGGGACGATATCGATGTCGGCGCGGACGCTGAGCGTCTTGAACTGGCCCTTGTAGGCGCCGTTTTCCTGCTTGTTGACGTAACCGATCGCGGTCATTTCGAAGTCTCCTTTTGTGGTTTCGCCGGGGACCATCCCCTGCGATGGCGCACCGTAATGGGCGCGTCAGGACCGCCTGAATCCGACAGGGCCGCAGCGACAGTGAAGGACCCGAGCGGGCAGCTTTTTTGTGAGCGAAGCGGCGCGAGGAAGCCGCCGCAGGCGGCGGGGAAAAAAGCTGATGGCGCGAGGGTTTCGGGCGGCCGGACCCGCCCATAGGTCGACAAGCCAGCCGCAGGGATGGTCCTTGGAGAGAGCATGGAGACCGCTCGCCAAGTGCGGTCTGTCAGCCAAGCAGGACGCCGGGATGAAACGGCCTGCAAAGATGCTGCGCCCTTATGCCGGATCGAGATCGTGCCAGCGGGTCGGGCGCCAGAGCAGACATCCGGCATGGTGCGATCTATGAAAGCAGGGCTCGCCAGCGGGAATTTGATACGCGAGGGGGCCAAAGTAAGGCTGGATGAGAAGCCGGTGCTACCTGCAGGTCCAGTGTCATGTGGCGGCGCTCGGGAAACCGCTACGCAATGTAACGCGCTCTTATGAGGCGAACAGACCGGCCCCAAAACCGATCGACCGGTGGTCGGCGCGAAACGCGTCATGCCTGTCCGAAAGCTGACAGTGGCAGAAGACGCATGTCGGGTTCCGCACAATTGACCATGCTGGATTTGTGAGGTTTTCAGGGAGAGCCATGCGTTCACTTCCCAGTGAGCTTTGGCACGGCATTTGCTCTTGATGTGGCAACACGGATCGAAGGTTGACTGCATGCACAAGCGCGAGATGAGCAATGCTCTCCTTTCCTGGAGGCTTGGCAGCAGATTCGATTTGACGTTGCGAGGAGCTTCAGCCGCTCGCGGCGGAAGTGATCTCAAATCTGAAGGCACCGTTGGGGCCGCAGCCATCAAACACATCTTTCTCTTTTTCGCAGCTCGTCTTCAACGCGATGCGGACTTCTTCGCGTCGACGGCGGCCGAAGGTGGAGAAGGGGCTCGACTTGCAAAAAGGAGTTGTCAATGACGTCTTACGTTCGCACCAACAGCCCGGCGCAGGTGCGCTCACTGTCCACCTTTGGCAAGCATCTGCAAAGGAGCGTGCTGACGGCGACGCTGCTTGCCGCGGCTTCGACGGGAAGTGAAGCGCAGCCCTATGTTCGTGCTGACGGCAGCACGACTGACGACTTGGAAGCGGCGCGAGCAAGTTGGCGTCATGACGCCGAATTCAATGGAAATGTGGGGCTCGCAGCCATCAACGCGGATGCCGCGTATGCGTTGGGTTCCACCGGGGAGGGGGCCAGAGCTCCTCGCCTGCCCTCGTCCGTCTTGACGAGTGCCCGCTTACAGCCTACCTCACTATCGCGTTAGCACTCGTCCATCGCGAGTGCTAACAAAAACCCCTCAACAGCGCACCAGGGAAAAATCCGAAAATGGCAAAGTCGAAGTTCCGCCCGCTGCATGACCGCGTGGTCGTTCGCCGGGTCGAATCCGAATCCAAGACCGCTGGCGGGATCATCATCCCCGACACGGCAAAGGAAAAGCCGCAGGAAGGCGAGATCATCGCTGTCGGCTTCGGCGCTCGTGACGAAGCTGGCAAGCTGGTCCCGCTGGACGTCAAGGCCGGCGACCGCATCCTGTTCAGCAAGTGGTCGGGCACGGAAGTCAAGCTCAATGGCGAAGACCTTCTGATCATGAAGGAATCCGACATCATGGGCATCATCGGCTCATATCAGGCCCTTTCGTCAACTGAATTCCCGGGCTCGATTGAAGCCCCTGCCAGGAGCTAAAAATGGCTGCCAAAGACGTAAAATTCTCCCGCGATGCCCGCGAGCGCATGCTGCGCGGTGTCAACATCCTCGCTGACGCGGTGAAGGTCACGCTCGGCCCCAAGGGCCGCAACGTGGTCATCGACAAGTCGTTCGGCGCCCCGCGCATCACCAAGGACGGCGTCACCGTCGCCAAGGAAATCGAGCTTGAGGACAAGTTCGAAAACATGGGCGCGCAGATGGTCCGCGAAGTTGCTTCGAAGACCAACGACATCGCTGGCGACGGCACCACGACCGCGACCGTTCTGGCGCAGTCGATCGTCCAGGAAGGCCACAAGGCCGTTGCCGCCGGCATGAACCCGATGGACCTGAAGCGCGGCATCGACCTCGCGGTAACCGACGTCGTTGCGACCCTGATCAAGAACGCCAAGAAGATCAAGACCTCCGAAGAGGTTGCCCAGGTCGGCACCATCGCCGGCAACGGCGATGCTTCGGTCGGCAAGATGATCGCCGAAGCGATGCAGAAGGTCGGCAACGAAGGCGTCATCACGGTTGAGGAAGCCAAGACCGCCGAGACCGAACTCGAAGTCGTCGAAGGCATGCAGTTCGACCGCGGCTACCTCTCGCCCTACTTCGTCACCAACGCCGACAAGATGGTTGCCGAACTCGAGGACGTCTACATCCTCCTGCACGAGAAGAAGCTGTCCAACCTCCAGGCCATGCTGCCGGTTCTCGAAGCCGTCGTGCAGACCTCGAAGCCGCTGCTCATCATCTCGGAAGACGTCGAAGGCGAGGCTCTGGCCACGCTGGTCGTCAACAAGCTGCGTGGCGGCCTGAAGATCGCCGCCGTCAAGGCGCCGGGCTTCGGTGATCGCCGCAAGGCCATGCTGGAAGACATCGCCATCCTCACCGGTGGCCAGGTCATCTCGGAAGACCTCGGCATCAAGCTCGAGAACGTCGGCCTCAACATGCTCGGCCGCGCCAAGAAGGTGTCGATCTCCAAGGAGAACACCACCATCGTCGACGGCGCCGGCAAGAAGGCCGAGATCCAGGGCCGCGTTGCCCAGATCAAGCAGCAGATCGAAAAGACCACTTCGGACTACGACAAGGAGAAGCTGCAGGAACGTCTGGCGAAGCTCGCCGGCGGCGTTGCGGTGATCCGCGTCGGCGGTGCGACGGAAGTCGAAGTCAAGGAAAAGAAGGACCGCGTCGATGACGCCCTCAACGCGACCCGCGCGGCCGTCGAAGAAGGCATCGTTGCTGGTGGTGGCGTCGCGCTGCTGCGCGCTTCGGCCAACATCAAGGCCACCGGCGTCAATGCCGACCAGGCCGCCGGCATCAACATCGTGCGTCGTGCGCTGCAGGCTCCGGCCCGCCAGATCGCGGCCAACGCCGGTGCGGAAGCATCGATCGTTGCCGGCAAGATCCTTGAGAACAAGGGCGCGACCTTCGGCTACAACGCCCAGACCGGCGAGTATGGCGACATGATCGCCATGGGTATCGTCGATCCGGTCAAGGTTGTCCGTACGGCTCTTCAGGACGCGGCCTCGGTCGCCGGCCTGCTGGTCACCACCGAAGCCATGATCGCGGAGGCTCCGAAGAAGGAGTCGGCTGGCGGCGGCATGCCTGGCGGCATGGGCGGCGGCGGCATGGGCGGCATGGGCGGCATGGATTTCTAATCCAGCTCTGGCAGCTTTCGCAACGAGAGGGCGGCATCAATGCCGCCCTCTTTTTTTGCGAACCTCGGTCCGATGAACGATCGACGCCAACGCCGGCCATCGGCGTTAGGGCAACCTCAAAAGAACTGTCGAGTTGGTTGCGCGCGGCTTTGCGTCATCAGAGGCGCAAGGCGGTCGCGTGTGAGGATTGCGCGCTCCCATAGGCGGTTTCGGCATGTGCCTCGCCTTCGACATCGACATTGCGGCCAAGCAGGAAATCGGCGGCTTTCGAGGCATGGCTTGCGGCGCGGAAGATGGCGCGGTTGTCCTCGCGCAAAACCGTCAGCCATGAGCCGATGTAGTCGGCATGGCGCACGGTCGGCTCGATGCCGAGACTGCTGCAGATGAAGGCTGATGCGATTTCGGCGACCAGTTCCTCGCGCGCATAGGTGTTGGACCCGAAGGAGCCGGACAGGTCGCGCGCGAGTCGCCTCGGGTGGCCGGTCCAGTGGCCAAGCTCGTGAAAGCAGGTCCGGTAATAGTCGATCTGGTGGAAGAAAGCCGGCTGCGGCGGCACCTGTATGGTGTCGCTGCCGGGCATGTAGAAGGCGCGCTCGCCGCCGACGCGAAAATCAGCGCCGGTTGCATGAATGAGCGCCTCGGCCTGCGGGACCATCTCGCGCTCAGGCAGAGGCTCGCCGGCGGCGTAAAGATGTTCGGGCAGATTATCGCACTGCGCGACATTGAAGACGGTGAAGCGCTTCAGGAAGGGCACCGCCTGCGGTTCGTCGCCATCGGTGTCGGCGCGTTGCTTTTCGTTCTTGGGAACAAAGCGGTCAGCGTGAACGATGGTGGTGCCGTGCTCGCCCTTCCTGACATTGCCGCCAAGCGAAAGCGCCTGCCGGAAGGTGAGCCAGTTCTGGCTGGGGAAACCGCGCTCGATGACCGCGCCCCACAGGATCAGGATATTGATGCCGGAATATCGGCGCTGGGTGGCCGCATTCCGCGGCAGGCCGAGGCCTGTCCTTGCCCTGCCCCACGGCTTGACCCATGGCACGGTGCCGCGCTCCAGTTCGGCAATGATGCGGTCGGTGATTTCCTGATAAAGGCTGGCGCCGGTGCGCCCGCCGCTGTCTGCGCCAGCCTGTCGGCTGCCGCAACGTTTGTTGTTTGCACGCATCGTGATGTCCTCCGCTCTACAATCGCGCGCCCTCCCCGGAAGCGGGGTGGGCGGCAAAAGCGACCGGAAAGGCCCGCCGTCGGAGGCGGACTGCATCAGCAGGACCGGAACGGAGTGGAGGACCCGAAAGCGACAAGCGAAGGGTTGCGGGACGCCGCGGCGGGCCTAGAAGGGAGTGCTGCCCACCCTGCGCCAGGGGGAAGGCCACAATAGAAAGACGCCGGCCGACAGGCCGGCGACCGTCAGCAGCCGAAGGCTGCCCCGCGCCAGGGGGCGATGCCGCAGGGCCAAGACCGCCTGAGCTTGCCGAAGAAAAGCGGGCTCGGTTCACGAGCACCCGGCCAGCGACTTCAGGCGCGGGCGCTCAGGATTGTTGTTGGCGCCCACGGCAGCTGGATGACCGCAACAAGATTACGAGGAGCGACAGCAAAGCCAGCTGCCACAAACGGCACGCTCCGGCAACAACAGCGTGGCCGGTCTACAGATGCTGCCCCGCACGAGAGCCAGCACGCTTTGAGCGCGCATCGGCGATGCAAGCGTTGCAAGCTGGCCATGTCCACAAGGTCGGCGACCACTATATCGCCGACCACCAACGCGGGCGTACCGTCTAAGTGCAGACCTTTCGCGAGTGCGCGGACGCGCGCATTTCATCTGCGATGGCCGGATCTTGCATTCCCGCTTGAGCTGCTCAACGTCAAGGCCTACACGCGCTGCGATCTTGAGAGTGACCCTTCAACTGGGGGAAATCATAAGGGCGCGGTGGAATTCGTCGAACTTTCCCTGTTTTCTCGAGGCGAGTGCGGCGAAGGCTGGGAATTGGGAATCCGGTCCCAGGACCGGGAACTGTTTGATCACAAGCTTCAGATTGGGCTCATGCTTGAAGGCTTTTTGGTAGTTGATATCAGCCAGTCTGCAATGCGGACAGTTGTGGTAGTCATTGAATATGACCAGAACGGCATCGCCTTGCGGGTTGCCGGCGATTGGCGAAGGAGATCGTTGTCGAATGCGCCGCTCCACTTTTGCCTGTCGGTCGACCACGCCTGCCGGTGCAGGTTCGCGCTATATTGGCTCGCCAGCAAGGCGAGGAGTAAAAGAAGAGCTGCGACAGTGATGGCAGTCGGCTTAGACATGAGTCTCCAATCCATGGACGGCGTGGCAGCAACGGCCGCCTTTTTGGTGTAAAATGGGTCAGTTTTGATCGTGCCCCGCAGTTGCTACAGGCGCACAGGTGCCGGTGCGATCTGGCGGTTTCTCAAATACGGCTTTGCGCCATCGGGTCCACCCCAATAGCTGAGCGTCGTTCGCACGGGGAATTGTGTTCACCACGCCGGGCGACTTGACCGTCCACCGCCAGAGCGCTGAACGGTCCGCTAGTGAGGCGCTCCCCGAATCGTCGTTTATCCCGCTCGCCCCGGACCGGGTGACAGCCAGCGTTGCCGCTACGCTGCGGAGAAAAACCGTCAGCGCGTGGCATTCGGACATAAGCTGATCGACGCCAAGAATAAGCCCCACGGAGGTGACCGGTGCGGCCGGAACAAGAAAGAGCGTTGCAGCCATTGTGACGAGGCCTGCACCGGTAATGCGGGTTGTTCCGTTCGAAGGGAACAATGCGACAAACAGCATGAGGATCCGGCAGCCGATCGGGAGATCAGTTTTCGTCGCTTGGGCGATGAAAAGGGCGGCGAGCATCATATTCGTGCCGTCCAGATTGAATGGAATGAGACCCACGACCGAATGCGTGGCGCCGGCCTTTTCCATCTTCTCCATGAGCGAGGCCAGCGCGGCCTCTGAGGAGGACATTGCGAGCAGCAGCTCGTCCTTGATGTATCGGACGAGAGAGAAGAGCGAGCGGCCGTTGTAGCGGCAGACCGCGCCGAACAGGATCGAGAGGAACAGGACCGAGAGGAACAAGACTTGCAGGATGTCGCCTTCCGCGAAGGCACTGGCAATCGTTGACGGGATGATGTTCATCAGGAAGCTGGTCACGGACTGCTCGTGAGCCGTGGCCACATAGCCCTTAACGGCTTCGACATCGAGCGAGGCCGGATCGATGTTGAGGCCGGCGCCAGGCTGAACGATATTCGCGACAATCAGCCCGACAAGGAGTGCTAGCGTCGAGAAGGTAAGGAAATAAACCATCGCCTTGGCGGCAACTCGGCCGACCTTCTGCAGATCGCTCATGCCGGCAATGCCGGTCGCCATTGTCAGGAAGATGACAGGTACGGTGATTATCTTGACGACATCGACGAAGGCATCGCAGAGCGGCTTCAGGCTGTGGCCGGTCTCCAAATGGAAATAGCCGATTGCGGCACCCAGGATTATGGCGGCAAGTACCTGCACGTAGGTCCGGGCAAAATGGCGCTTGCGGGGCGCTAAGATCGCGCGGGGAACTCTTGGAACCAACACCGTCTCTCTCCTTGACCGGATCGGGGTGGGGCTCCTCCCTCTCCCATGCAGTGCTCCGGTCGAACGCTGCGCCCACTTCGGCGCAAACGATGTGCCAAATAGCAAGAGGGGAAAACGCGCAGGACCTCACGCAATGCTTGCGATTCGCTCTCCCACACTCGTGCAGTGGTTGCCTGTCGCAACTATGGAAGGGTCGATTCTGGGAACTCCAAAGGCCGCTCTTTGCGTCGACGCAGCTTGGCTGCCTGGAAGGTTCCCTCTTTGCCTTGCGGTCTGCGAGCTGGGTCCAGATGGTCATCATTTGGCTGCGCGCTGCACGGGGCTCGAAAGATTCAATCGAGGACGGGTCCTCTTGGAAAACGGGGGCAGCGTTGGTCAAGCCCTTCCACCCTGCTGTCCCAATGGTGTTCAGAAGCTCAGTTCACGATCAAGCGATGGATCAGCGTCATCTGGCGTTTGCGCCATCGCGGCGGCGTTGCAACGGGTCTGCCAAAGATGAGCAGGCCGCGAGGCAGGGTCCGAGACCTAGACTCCAACCTCATAGCGCGCTCGGCTCGCGTTCGGAAGGTTCGAACCGCAGCACGATCAGGTGGCGACACCGTTGGTCGGAACCGGAACCCGACGAATGATCGTTCGTGACCGACATCTGTGAACAAGCAGTATGTGTCATTGCAATCACCACCCGTTGCGCGGAAATGCCCATATGGCCGTGAATGAACTGGATTTGGTGATTTTCCAGATGGCGGTGGAAAGCGTCCGCTTGCTCTCTTCAAGCTTTGATGAGAAGGCGGCTGAGATAGCCACGAGGAGCCGTGGTAGCCTTCTTTTTGACGTGCGGGTGGACGGTGACCTGGAGGTCCAGCGAGTCGCAGCCATTGGATATCCAGGCGACAAGATCGGTGTGGTGGCATTGGACCGAGAGGGCCTTGTTAGCTGTTGTTGCCTTGTCAATGGCACCTTCTCACCTTTCATTGCACCGTTGGAGAACTGGACCAGCATGCCCCTTTCGATGCAGGCCCAGATCGATGTCACAGGCTATGCGAGGCTCCTTCTGGCCGCCTTGCGAAATGCTGGACATATGCTGGACAGGTAGCATCGCGATGATGTCTGTGATGAGATGGTGCAAACGGCTGGATGAGGCGATCGCTTGCTGGCAGCTTTGGCAACAAAGCGATCGGTGAGTTCGCAATGCTGGAACACGTCCTTTAGACTCTGCAGTTAAGTTAGCGGACTACCATCTGACGAATGCCCTCTGACAGTCTGCATGGCGCGGCATGCCCTCTTAGGAATGCAGCCGTGGTTCTACACCATCGGCTGTTTTTGTGTCGAAGGCGACGGGCACGCCATGAACGAAGGAAGCGGCCGCCAACAGTTCCTCCAACTCGCGGTCGGTGGCCTTGCATGCCGGCATTAGTGTTCGGATGGCGCGGATCGCCTGCGCCATGGAGAGAAAGCGGACCCTTCCCCTGGAAAGGACATAGGCTTCTGCGGCTTTTTCGACGGTGACGGTGTGAAACGAATTGGTCATGACGAATTCCTCCCTGAACCCTGACCAACCCGACTTATGGCACGAATTCGACCGCCTTCAAGCCTATGTCCGATTGCGGACAATCGCTGCGATTCGTTCAAAACCGCTGATGCTTTTGGGCGACCTGGTGAGGGGCAAGGAGACGTCGGCTGAACCCGTTTCAACCGACATGCTTCAGGCAGCGGCCAGGCCGAAATAACGCTGCTCCTCCTTGTCATAAGCGCCATGTGTGAGCTTTATCAATCCGGCACGGTCGATGATCGTGATCTCGCCGCGCTTGGCGTGCACCAGTCCTCGATACTCAAGCATTTGCAGGGCCGTGGTGACCCCGGGCGGTGGGCGCGAGCATGGTCGCCAGAAATTCATGCGTCGGGAGGATCTTATCTCCTTCCGCACGGTCGTGGACCATCAGCTGCCAGCGGGCCAGCCGTTCTTCGACCTTGGAGTGGCCATTGACCAGTGCCGTCCGGCATGATTGGACGAGGAACGCGTGGGCATAGTCCAGCACTGAGGTGCGAAGCGACGGGCTAATCGCAGGGCGAAGGTTTTCAACCGGCAGGCGCCAGGTAGTGCTTTCCTTTCCGAGAATGACGGCAATTCCTTTCATCCCGTCATAGCCGACAATGCCGACTTCACCTTGCCGCCCGCCGGTCATGGTGGCGACCACCGACGCGATGCCCCTCTCGGGAAAATATACGTTCTTGATCGGCTGATGCGCGACCTCCAACTTGTCCTTGATGCCCGGTTCGACGTGATGCAGCGATGGTCGCAAAAGCGCGAAGTCCTGCGGGGTGAGGGCTTCAGCACCTGGTCGCGAAAGAGGGATCGGGCAAGGCTCTCTTCCAACGGGGCAAGAGCGCGTACGTCTTACTGTCGGCTGCACCGAAGTAAATGCCGGCCGATGCCAAAGCATAGGCTTCGAAACGCGCGATTGCAAAGCCCTGTCGGGGCAGTGCAGTCATGCTAGAAGTCGCGCCGCCTACGATAGGCAGCGGATGACATGATTCCCTTCTGCGGCGGCCACCAAGAACGGCTCGGGCACGCTTTAATCGTTCATACACAAGCTCGCAGGAATGTAAGCAGCGGAACAGTCGGGTGATTCGTACCGCCCTGCCCTTTCAGAGATCAAGTCATTGGACGTCAATTCGGCTGGAACGCCTCGTCGAACGGCCCAGGAAAATGCAGCCGGATGAGCAATGGTGGTTCACCTTATGTGCGGTCCCGGATATGCGGTCCGGCGGCTCATCTCCCAATGGCTTGTCGATGGGGAAGTGGAACTCGTCATGTCGCCGCGAACCGTCACCGCGCTAGCGGGGCTCTTTTGAAGACGCCGGTGTTTTTCTTTGTGGAACTGAATCTGTGAGGTGATTGATGCATGAATCAAACATTTGCGTATTTCCGCTGCATCGGCGACGTATATTGGTCGAAAGTATCGCCCAGGCCCTCGAGACCAAGAACGGCGAGGCGGCGAGCGCGTTCTGGCGCTGTGCCGCCAAGAAAATGCTCATTCAATTGTCCGATGTAGGAATTGCGCCAGAGCTCGCTGCGCAGGAGGTTGGAAGCCTTCTTCATGCGGTCTTGGACGACATGGCCAACCGAACGGTAATGCACAAAGCATAGGCTCGGGCGCTGTTGGACCGCGCGTCAGCTCGGGTCCTTATCGGGGGACTGCTCCGACTGGCCGACGGTCCGGCCAAACCGGCATACCGGCAAAGCTTTGAGGTTGCGATCGCTCACGGCGGCCGGTCCAATATTCTAAGACGACCTCAGAAGCCACGTTGGCTTCTTTGGACGAAGCGGAGGGGCGCCATTTTGGCGTGCTCACGCTGGACTGCGGGTTGCGCCTACGGAAATCCAAAGTCCGGCCGCGCGAGCCAATCGACCGGAACAGTCGAAAGCTCGTGGGGCGGGTCCGCTCACCCTCACGGCGGCGGTGGCGGCCGTGAGCAGACTTAACTCAAGTCACGGCTGAGCATCCGCAGGCGCTATGCCGATTGGATGAGAACTGGTTGCCACAACACCGGCCCGTTGAGGCGTCCCCTCCAGCGGATGCGCAAGAGACTGGCGTAGGAAATATCGAGGAAGCCGGCGACTGCCTCGGTGTTGCCGACCTGCTTGGGCTGTCCGATACGTGACAACGGCCAGGTCGCGAGACGAAGGATCCTTTCGATGCGCGTATCTGTCACCGTTACGATCCCGGAGAGATTGTTGGCCAAGCCGAATTCGATGATCCCCGCGAAGAGCTCGTAGGTTGCTTGGGCCAGGCCGCCAGCTGCCTTCGGCGCTGTCGCAGGGAGATCGAGCGCGAAACGACTACTCTCCCAGATATCGGCACTCGCAGGGACCACCATCTCATCCAGCAGCGTCGGAAACGTATCGCGCAACATTGTCGGTCCGGTGGTCGGCAAAAGGCGGACGCAGCCGCAAGTTCGCCAATCGGACCCCTTGAGAAGCAGGTAGACGGGGTTCAGGCTGTCAAACGAGTCCGTTTCCATTTCGCCTTCGGTCTGCACTTCCCAATCGAGCCGCTTCTTGAAAACCCGATACCTAAGTCCGTGCATTTCCTTGAGTTCGCTCGCAAACTCGGCGTAGCAGTCGGGTGTTATCAGCTGCATCATTGTCGTCTCCGTGCGGGATGTGTCCACGCAATCGAAGGGCAAAGCCGTCATGAATGCAGCCTGTAGACCTTTACAGCTAGACTTGGAGAGGATCAGGATCTCGCCCGAGCAGCCATCCGCACTACGGCCTGGTTGATGGTTCGCACGCCAAGCTTCGCCTTGGCGTTTTCCTGATGGAAGGTCACGGTGCGTTTCGAGACACCGAGAATCTGGCTGATATCCCAGGCCGACTTGCCGCACGCCGCCCATTTCAGGCACTCGAACTCCCGCCGGGTGAGCATTATGCCATCTACCACGCAATCTTCGGCGAGCCTGCGCCGGGCATGGATATGAACGTTGATCGCAACCAGTTGCATTGCTTTTTCGTAGCGCGTCAGCGACCTCAGAAATGGCGGATGCGCCTCGTTGGAGGCGAAGGTCAGTGCGGCGAACCGGCCGCGATGATCATGCATCGACATGGTCAGTCCGCCGCGAATGCCGAACTCAGCTGCTTTTTCCAGGACTTCCTGCTGAGAGGTCGGCAAATAACGGTGATCGCGGTCCACACCCCAGTCGAAGGTATCCCAGCCCCGCAGTCCCCGCAGGATCACGGGATCCACGCTGTGGTAGCGCTGTTGCAGGTAATGTGATGTCCATGATGATGGATAATTCGAGATCAATCGCGGCCTGTCGCCGGAAGCGGATGGGTAGGTGAAATAAGCGAAGAGCGGAAAGTCGAACCCGGCTGCGGCGGACGCCATTGCCTCATGGAGATCGACGGCATCGACGCTTGCAGAGAGTTGCTCGACCAAGGTTTCAAATACGCGATGCATCTGCGCTTAGCGTACCTCGCGGAGGTTGCTGGAAGCCGACGGAGACGTGGTTCTAAATGATGGCCTGTCCCTGCAGGGCATACGACGCGCCGCCGTCATCACCGCAATTGCTGTGCTGCTTCCGATTGGAGAGAGCTCCGCCCACCTGACCAACTACCGATGGGTGATATTGCGACGTTATCGATGAGCCGCGTGTCGCCAAGCCAAGCCGCAGCAAGCAAGCGTGCCGGTCGGTCAAGGCTTGCTAACGATTGCAGGTCTGTTTCTCCGCGAAGCTCCAGGTATTCGAGCTCGCGATAGCCGGCAGCCAGAATTGCTGCACGCGCTTCATCAAGCGTAGGCAGGATGGGGGAGCCGCGTGCAAGCCGCTCGGCCGTATCGAGCAGGACCGATGCTAGTTTTGGGGCAATGGCGCGTTGGGCTGGGGAGAGCCGCACGTTACGCGACGATAGCGCAAGACCATCGGCTTCGCGGACTGTCGGACAGGGCACAATAGTGATCGGAATGTCGAGATCCCGGACCAAGCGCCTGACAAGCTGAAGTTGCTGAAAATCCTTTTCGCCAAAAAAGGCGAAGTCAGCGCCGGCCTGCAGGAAGAGCTTGGCCACGACCGTCGCCACGCCATTGAAATGGCCGAGCCGGAATGCGCCGCAAAGGCATTCGCTGATGCCGGACACTGAAACGGCCGTGGCGAAGCCCACCTGGTACATTTCCTCTGTGTCCGGCACATAGAGCAGATGCGTGCCCAGCAGAGCGAGCTTGGCAGCATCGTCGCTTTCCGTCCGAGGGTAGGCAATCAGGTCGGCGGGGCTGTTGAACTGCTTGGGGTTTACGAACAGCGTCACGATCACCCGCTCGGCCCTTTCGAGCGCCTTCCGCACGAGGCTCAGATGCCCGTCGTGCAAGGCTCCCATGGTCGGCACAATACCGATCGTGGCACCCGAGCGACGCCATTGCGCAACGACGCCGCGCAGCTCGCTCACGGTTCGAGCGATCGGCACGCTCATGTGAAGTCACCGGCCTTCAAGGCGTTGACATAGAGATGTTCGACCGCCGGAAAGTGCCGGTTCCGCATATCGGTGGCGTAAGCGGCGATTGCCGCCTCAGCCTGCTCACCGAGCTCGGCATAGCGTTTGACGAACTTCGGCCGAAATGAGGTGAAGAGCCCGAGCATATCGTGGCTCACCAGAATCTGGCCGTCGCAAGCTGGCGAGGCACCGATGCCGATGGTGGGTATGTCGATATCGGCGGTTATCTGCCGTGCAAGCTGCTCCGGTATCTTTTCCAGCACCAAGGAGAAGGCGCCAGCTTCAGTTACCGCCCTGGCGTCGCGCCTGATCCGCTCTGCATCGGCTCCCCGGCCCTGCACACGATAGCCTCCAAACGTGTTTACCGCCTGCGGCGTCAGGCCCACATGGGCCATGACAGGTACGCCGCGCGCGGTAAGGAAGCGGATGGTTTCCGCGATGGTCTCGCCGCCCTCGATCTTTACCGCTGAACAACCGGTCTCACCCATCACGCGCGCAGCGTTGCCGAAAGCGTGCTCTGGGCTTTCCTCGTAGGAACCGAAGGGCAGGTCGACGACCATCAGCGCGTGTTCAAGGCCGCGGCGAACGGCCTGTCCGTGCATGATCATCATGTCGAGCGTGACCCCCAGCGTCGACGACAGGCCGTGCAGCACCATGCCGACGCTGTCGCCGACAAGAACGATGTCGCAGTGGCGATCGAGCAGCCTCGCGACCGGCGTGGTGTAGGCCGTCAAGCATACAAGTGGCGTCTGGCCTTTTCGCGATCGAATATCTGGAGGAGTCATCCCTTTTATCTCACCAGCCGCGCTCAACCGAGGCCCCTTCCCTTACGTTACCAACAGCGGGTGTCGCGTTTGGCATATTTTTGTGCGACTGCGAAGAGCTAAAAACAGCGCTTGAGTACTCCGGTGTTGACGTGCTGGCTTCCAAGGTTACATTCAATCGATTAAGGCGCTCCGTTGGGCCAACCCGCTTTCGCAAACATGGATCCTCAGACAAGAAGAACCAAGAAAGGCAAAGCCGCCGTCAAAGCTGACGAAGCCAAAGTGGACCTGACTGCCGTCGTGGTCGCCGTAAACGACAGTGAGCCCTGTGTCCTCACAGTCGGTCATGCGGACACCCTCCCTTCTGGACCTTTTGCCCTTGAGCATCGATCACTGCAGTCGGGTTTGAGGGGGTGGGTGGAGCAGCAGACCGGCCATGCACTTGGATACATCGAGCAACTCTACACCTTCGCCGATCGCGATCGCATCGGCACTGAGCGCCACCAGCGCGTCATCTCAATCAGCTATCTCGCATTGACCAGGAAGGAACAGGCAACGAACTCGGCCGCGTGCGGCTGGCAAAGTTGGTACGAATATTTTCCCTGGGAGGACCACCGCTTCGGCACGCCGCCTGTGCTGCTCGATAGATTGCGGCCCCGCCTGATTGAGTGGGCCGGCGGCGCCAGCGAGCCGACCACTCAACGCGAGCGCCGGCAGCGCGCTGCGATAGCCTTCGGCTTCGACGACCGCCATTGGAACGAGGAACTCACGCTCCAACGCTACGAGTTGCTCTATGAAGCTGCTCTGATTGAGGAGGCCGGTGGCGGCAGGGACGCGATTGCGGCC
Organism: Mesorhizobium sp. WSM4906; assembly: GCF_029674625.1. Taxonomy (NCBI): domain Bacteria; kingdom Pseudomonadati; phylum Pseudomonadota; class Alphaproteobacteria; order Hyphomicrobiales; family Phyllobacteriaceae; genus Mesorhizobium; species Mesorhizobium sp. WSM4906. The sequence goes on along the minus strand of NZ_CP121355.1, from coordinate 1,541,350 downwards.
GCGGCTGGCAAACCAATGGTCGCTGACCACCGTCGTATTCTGGCAACCGGGATCGCGCGGCTGCGTTCGAAGATCAAATACCGGCCGGTCGTGTTCGAGCTTATGCGGCCTTCCTTCACGCTGCTGCAACTGCAGCGAACCGTGGAAGCTTTGGCTGGCAGGCTGATCAACAAGCCGAACTTCCGGAGATTGGTCGAGCAGCAGGAACTTGTTGAGGAGACCGGGGAGACCTCCCTCGACACGGGCGGCCGACCGGCGAAGCTTTATCGCTTCCGGCATGCCGTCCTCGACGACAGGGCTATCGCCGGGACAAAATTACCGCTGGCGCGGGCTTGACATACTTATAGTCAAGGTAGATATATTCCCTTATTGTCAAACCGAATATAATCGAGGCGCCAATGACTGGGGCGTTACCTATGGCTGCGTCCTTGTATGAGCGTGTCCGGCGGGTGATCCCACCCGTTGAATGGCCCGCGTTCGCCGGCGATATTGAAGCCATCTTAGCGCTGAAGCGTGAGCGCAATGCGGTGGTGCTGGCGCACAATTACCAGACGCCCGAAATTTTTCATTGCGTGGCAGACATCGTCGGCGACAGCCTGGCGTTGGCCCACAAGGCGGTGACGGTCGACGCCGACATCATCGTGGTTGCCGGCGTTCATTTCATGGCCGAGACGGCAAAACTGCTCAATCCGAACAAGACCGTGCTCATCCCGGATCTCCGCGCCGGCTGCTCGCTGGCCGAATCGATCACGGCAAACGACGTGCGGCTAATGCGGCTGCGGTATCCGGGGGTCCCCGTTGTTACTTACGTCAACACTTCCGCCGCCGTAAAAGCGGAGTCCGACATCTGCTGCACGTCCGGCAACGCCAAGGCGGTGGTGGAATCGCTTGGCGTGGCGCGTGTGCTGATGCTCCCGGACGAATATCTGGCGAGGAACGTGGCAGCCGATACAGACGTCGAGATCATCGCCTGGAAAGGCCATTGCGAGGTGCATGAGCGCTTCACCGCAGCAGACATCCGGGAACTGCGCGATGCCCATCCAGGCGTCATCGTGCTGGCCCATCCAGAATGCCCACCAGACGTTGTCGCGGAGGCGGAGTTCTCCGGCTCGACCGCGGCGATGTCGGATTATGTCGAGCGTGAGAAACCGAAGCGTGTCGTCCTTCTGACCGAATGTTCGATGAGCGACAACGTCGCGGTCGCGCATCCCGACGTCGAGTTCGTTCGCCCATGCAATCTGTGCCCGCACATGAAGCGCATCAACCTGGCCAACATTCGCGCCGCACTCGAGCAGAACCGGCATGAGGTCCGGATTGATCCCGAAATTGCCGGCCCCGCCCGCCGCGCGGTCGAGCGCATGCTTTCCCTATGAGTCTGGAGGTTCGCGAAATCGCGGGGGCGCCGGTCGTCATCGGCGGCGGCATTGCCGGCCTGATGACGGCGCTTCATCTGGCGCCGGAACCGGTCGTGCTTTTGACCAACGCGCCGCTTGGAACCGGAGCCTGCAGTGAACTTGCCCAGGGCGGTCTTGCGGCAAGTCTCGGGGGCGACGACGGCCCAGATTTTCACCTTTGCGACACGATAGCTGCCGGCGACGGACTCTGCGATGAGGCCACGGTGCGGCGAGTGGTACGAGCTGCACCCGAAGCGATTAGGACGATCCAAAGGTTCGGCGTCGACTTCGACCAGCACCCTGACCGCGCGTTGCGACTTGGGCTCGAGGCGGCACACTCGCGACGGCGGATTGTGCATGCAGCCGGCGACGCCACCGGTCGCGAGTTGGTGCGCGCGCTCGTCGCCGCGGTTCGGCGTACAGCCTCGATCACCATTATCGAAAATGTGGAGGTCCGCCGGCTGGTCGTGCAGGACGGGTCGGTCATCGCCGTGGTCGCAGCAGGACGAGCCGGCGCGCTCGCTCTGCCCACGCGTCGCGCGGTGCTGGCGACCGGCGGCGTCGGCGGGCTGTTTTGCGACACGACAAACCCCGCTGGCTCATGGGGTCACGGGCTGGCGCTCGCCGCATGGGCGGGGGCGGAACTCGCCGACTTGGAATTCATACAGTTCCATCCAACTGCGCTCGACGGTCCGCGCCGGCCGATGCCGCTGGTGAGCGAAGCCGTGCGTGGCGAAGGCGCGGTGCTCATCGATGAGCGAGGAGAGCGCTTCCTCGCCGACACACCTGGCGGTGAACTTGCGCCTCGCGACGTCGTAGCGCGCGCCATTTGGCACCAGCTTGCCGTTGGACGCCGCGTATTCCTGGACGCACGGCAAAGTCTCGGCCCGAGATTTGGCAAGCGTTTTCCAGGCATCGCCGAATTGTGCCGGAGCGCAGGAATCGACCCAGCGACCGACCTGATCCCGGTGCGCCCGGCGGCACATTATCACATGGGCGGCGTCGCCGTAGACAGCGCCGGCCGCAGCTCCATCGAGGGATTGTGGGCCTGCGGTGAGGTGGCCTGTACCGGCCTGCACGGCGCCAACCGCCTGGCCAGCAACTCGCTCACCGAAGCGGCGGTCACCGCGAGCTGGGTTGCCGAAAGCGTTGCCGGCACGTCGTATACCCGGCGACCGCGCAGATGCTCCACATTCGTCCCTCCACGACCAGACGCTTCCGTGGTCCGCCCGATTGTCTCCGCCGCCCTGGGTATCATCCGCGACGGCGAGGCAATGCGCGAAGCGGTGGCGACCCTGCTGCCGATCGCAGCCAATAGTGTCGCTGCCTCTGGTCCGGCTTTGGTCTCACTGATGATCGCCGCGGCGGCCCTGAGGCGGGAAGAGAGTCGAGGCGCGCACTGTCGGTCCGATTTCCCGCTCCACGATGCCAACGTGCGCCCATCACGGCTGACACTGCACAGCGCAATGCGGGCCGCGGCCGCACTCGATTGCCGGGCTACCATACGGAGCACTTGATATGACTTCATTCTCCCCCCTCCCCGCGACCCTGATCGAACCGATTGTGCGCGTTGCGCTCCTCGAAGACCTGGGCAGATCCGGCGACCTGACCACCGATGCGGTTATCCCGTATGATTGCACTGCCACGTTGGTGCTCAAAGCGAGGCAGGCGGGCGTCGTTGCCGGGCTCGATCTGGTCTCGTATGCCTTCCTTCTCGTGGAACCGGCGATCAACATCCAGATCTGGCGCCCTGATGGCAGCGAGGTTGGGGCCGGGGAAACCATTGCAAGATTGTCCGGACCCGCACGAGGCCTGCTCACGGCCGAACGCACGGCCCTCAATTTCTTATGCCGGCTGAGCGGCATTGCCACTGCCACAGCGGCCATGGTTGAGGCCGTGCGCGGTCACAAGGCGAGGATTGTATCGACGCGAAAGACGACGCCCGGGCTGCGGGCATTGGAGAAATACGCCGTGCGCGTCGGCGGCGGTGCCAATCACCGGTTCGGCCTCGATGACGGCGTGCTCATAAAGGACAACCACATCGCGATCGCCGGCGATATGCGCACAGCAATAGAGCGGGCGCGCGCCGCAGCAGGGCATATGGTGAAGGTCGAGGTCGAGGTCGACACGCTGAAGCAGCTCGATGCAGCGCTCGCGATTGGTGTTGACGCGGTGCTGCTCGACAATATGTCGGTCGAGGATCTTGCCCGCGCGGTTTCTATAGTGGATGGCCGTACGATCACCGAGGCGTCCGGTCGGGTGATGCCGAAAACGGCGGCGGCGATTGCGGCGACCGGTGTCGATCTCATCTCCATGGGTTGGCTGACGCACAGCGCCCCGATCCTCGACATCGGCCTGGACATGCCGGACCACCAGAACATCTGCAAGCACTTGAACTGAGGATTACGGCGTGAGGAGCAACATCAGCTCGGCAGGCGTAGGAGGTGCTGGAAAGACGTGCCGCAGCTCGCCTTTAGCGAGTGCGCCCCAAAGCCAAGAAGGCGTACCGGACTAGCAAACAAAGGTTTGACGATGACGATTGGAATGAACTCGGAGTTCGACGTGAACCAGACCATGCAATCGGTCGACGGAACGCCTCCGCGATGGAACCGCAAAGAGGCCGAGGCCATCTACGGCATGCCATTCAACGATCTGCTGTTCCTGGCTCAGACGATCCACCGCCAGAACTTCGATCGAAACCGAGTGCAGCTGTCGCGGCTCCTTAGCATCAAGACCGGCGGGTGCCCCGAAGATTGCGGCTATTGCAGCCAGTCTGCGCATTACGAAACCGGTGTGAAGGCGTCGAAGCTGGTGGACGTCAAGCATGTCATCGACGAAGCGGCCAAGGCGCGTGATGGCGGCGCAACGCGCTATTGCATGGGCGCGGCGTGGCGAAGTCCCAAGGAGCGCGACATGGACGTTGTGGTCGCCATGATTGAGGGCGTCAAGGCCCTCGGCATGGAGACCTGCATGACGCTCGGCATGCTCGATCTTGAGCAAGCTGCTCGCCTGAAGCAGGCCGGTCTCGACTACTATAACCACAACATCGATACCTCTGAGCGCTACTATGGCGAGGTTATTTCAACCAGGACTTTTGCCGACCGGCTGAAAACGCTTGGGCACGTGCGCGCGGTTGGGATGAAAGTCTGCTGCGGCGGCATTGTCGGGATGGGAGAAGAAAAGACCGATCGCATCGACATGCTGGTCACGCTCGCGAACCTGCCCGAGCCGCCGGAAAGCGTGCCGATCAACATGCTTATTCCCATCGAAGGCACGCCGCTTGCCGCGGCCGACGCCATCGATCCGATCGATTTCGTCCGCATCGTTGCGCTCGCGCGGGTGATGATGCCGAAATCCTATGTAAGGCTGTCCGCCGGCAGGACGGCGATGAGCGACGAAACGCAGGCGCTGTGCTTCTTTGCCGGCGCCAATTCGATCTTTGTCGGCGACACGCTGCTGACGGCGGGAAATCCCGGCGAGGACAAGGATACCCTTCTGTTCCGGCGCCTCGGCATTGAGCCTATGGAACTCGCCACGCAATGAAGGAGGCAATTCTTGCCCGCTATGACGCAACCTTGCGGGGACTGGGGCGCAAGGACCGGTTGCGGACGCTCGCACCGCGCGCCGGGCTCGACTTCTCGTCGAACGACTATATCGGACTTGCCGCCTCCAAAAGACTGGGCGATGCGGTTTCGACGGCGATTGCGCGGGGCACGCCAGTGGGCGCCACCGGATCGCGGCTGTTGCGCGGCAATGCACCGGAACATGAGCAACTGGAGGCGGACGCAGCGGCATTTTTCGGAGCCGAGCGTGCACTGTTCTTCGGCAGCGGCTATATCGCCAACTTCGCTCTGCTGACGGCCCTGCCGCAGAAAGGCGACCTGCTGGTCCTCGACGAGCTCGCTCATGCCAGCATGCATGAGGGTGCCCAGGCCGGGCGCGCTGAGTTCAAGCTGGCCGCGCACAACGACGTCGACGCTGTCGAGGACGCAATCACCCGCTGGCGCGCCGAAGGCGGCATGGGGCGGGTGTGGATCGCCTTCGAAAGCCTTTACAGCATGGATGGCGACCGTGCGCCGATGGAGAGCCTGGTCGCGCTGGCTGATCGGTACCAGGCATTCATCGTCGTCGATGAAGCGCATGCCACCGGCGTCTGGGGACCGGACGGCCGGGGACTGGCCGCCGCGTATGAAGGCCGCGACAACATCGTCACGCTCCACACATGCGGCAAGGCGCTTGGCGCATCCGGCGCGCTCGTTACCGGACCGCGAACACTGTGCGACTATCTTATCAACCGGTGCCGGCCATTCATCTATGCGACCGCACCATCGCCGCTGATGGCAGTCGCGGCACGTGAGGCGCTGACTATTCTGTCTGACGAGCCTATGCGTCGTGCTCAGTTGCACGAGCGTGTCGCTTTCGCGAGCCGGCAATTGGCCGAACGCTGCGGCGTGATGCCCAGCGGCTCGCAGATCCAGCCGCTTGTGATCGGCGATAACAGCCGCACCATGGCGGTGGCGGCAGGACTGCAGGCACGCGGCTTCGACATACGCGGCATTCGCCCGCCGACAGTGCCTGAGGGTACGTCGCGCCTGCGCATTTCGCTGACTCTCAACGTCGACGAAGCCGACATTTCCGCCATGGTCGAGGCTCTCGTCGGAGTGTTGGCCACAGCATGACCAAACGCATCGTCGTCACCGGAACAGACACTGGAATTGGCAAGACAGTGTTTTCGGCCGGACTTGCCGGGCTGCTCGACGGCTTCTACTGGAAGCCGGTGCAATCGGGCCTCAACGAGGAGACCGACAGCGAGGTCGTCGCCCGGCTTTCCGGCTTGCCCGACGGACGCGTGCTGCCCGAAGTCTATCGACTGACGATGCCGCTGTCGCCGCATCGATCAGCCGAAATCGACGGCGTCGCGATCGAGGCCGACGATCTTTCATTTCCGGTCCTGCCGACACCGCTCGTCATCGAAGGCGCCGGCGGGCTGATGGTGCCGCTCAATCGACAGACAAGGTTCATTGACATATTCGAACAATGGCGGCTGCCGGTCATACTGTGCGCCCGCACCGCGCTTGGCACCATCAATCATACGCTGTTGTCGATCGAGGCCCTGAGAGCCCGCTCCATCCCGCTCATCGGCATTGCCTTCATTGGCGAAGAGGTGGCCGATACACAAAGGACAATCGTGGAATTCGGCGGCGTGCCGCAGCTGGGCAGGCTGCCGCACCTCGGTCCGCTGACGGGTGAAACGTTGAGAGATGCAATGATTTCCGGCTTCGACCTGGCCATGATTGCCGGAGGCGACTGATGGCGGAGTCTCGAGTCTGGCATCCGTTCACGCAGCACGCGCTAGAGCCCTCGCTCCCTGAAATCGTGCTGACTGAAGGCGCCTATCTCCACAAGGCCGACGGCTTCCGCATCCTCGATGCGATTTCTTCCTGGTGGGTCGTCACCCATGGCCATCGCCACCCCCGCATCATGAAGGCCATCGAGACGACCGCCTCGAGCCTCGACCAGATCATCTTCGCGGGCTTCACCCACGAGCCGGCCGAACGGCTGGCCGAGGCGCTTGTAGGCATCGCACCCGCCGGCCTCCACCGGGTGTTCTATTCCGACAGTGGCTCGACCTCAGTCGAAGTCGCGCTGAAGATGGCGCTCGGCTATTTCCGTAACATCGGCGCGTCGCGTTCGCGCATCGCCGTCATGGAGCACAGCTATCATGGCGACACCATCGGCACGATGAGCGTCGGCGCCCGTGGCGTCTTCAACGCCGCCTATGAGCCTTTGCTGTTCGAGGTCGACACCATCCCCTTCCCGGCCGCCGGGCGCGAGCAGGAAACGCTGGATCGGTTCGAGGCCGTTAGCCGCGACCGGCGCGCAGCCGCGCTGATCGTCGAGCCGCTGGTGCTTGGCGCCGGCGGCATGCTGATGTATCCGGCCTGGGTTCTTGCCGAATTGAAGAGGATCGCCGAAGCCTCCGGCACGCTCGTGATCGCCGATGAAGTGATGACCGGCTGGGGGCGCACCGGAACCATGTTTGCCTGCGAACAGGCGTCCGTCTCGCCCGACATCTTGTGCACCTCGAAAGGTCTGACCGGTGGTACCATCCCGCTGGCCGCCACGATCGCCACCGATGCCATCTTCCACGCTCACTTTTCGGAGGATCGCAAGAAGACGTTTTTCCATTCGAGCTCCTACACCGCCAATCCGATCGCCTGCGCGGCAGCACTTGCCAATGTCGAGATCTGGCGTGACGAGCCGGTGGCCGAGCGGATCGCGGTCTTGAGCGCGAGGCAGGCCGCGGGGCTGCAACGCTTCCGGGACAATCCATATTTCACCGACTGCCGGACAACCGGCACCATCGCGGCACTCGACCTACGCACCGGCTCAGCCGGTTATCTGGCCGAGATCGGGCCAAAACTGCGCGCTTTTTTCCTTGAGCGCGGCCTGTTGGTGCGCCCGCTCGGCAATGTCCTCTATCTTCTGCCGCCCTATTGCATCACCAGCGACGAATTGGACGGGCTCTATGACGCGATAGAGGAGGCCGGCGAACGCTTCGGCTCGCGGCCATGAACCTATCGTCGCGCGTTCTCGGCTTCGGCCATCATGCGCCGACGCGCAAGGTCGAGAACCCGGAAATCGAAGACCGGCTCGGGCTTGAGCCCGGCTGGATCGAGCGGCGCACCGGAATTCGCTCGCGCTTCTGGGCAACAGACGAAGACACGCTGTCGGGCCTTGCCGCCTCTGCCGGCGACATGGCGCTGACCAATGCCGGTATCGACCGCGGCGACGTCGGTCTACTCTTGCTCGCCACGTCGACGCCCGATCACCTTCTGCCGCCAAGCGCGCCGCTGGTCGCACATCGGCTGGGGCTAGGCCGCGCCGGAGCGATCGACCTGACCGGCGCCTGCGCCGGCTTCATCTATGCGCTGATGTTCGCCGACGGGTTCACCCGCCTGCACGGCAAAGCGAGCCTTGTCATCGCCGCCAACATCCTCAGCCACCGCATCAATTTGGCCGAGCGCGCCAGCGCCGTGCTGTTTGCCGATGCCGCCGGCGCCATGGTGATCAGTCCTTGCGATGACCCGGATCGAGGCATTCTCGGCGCTTCGGTGGATTCCGACGGCTCGCGCTACGGGCTAATCCAGATTCCCGCCGGGGGAAGCAACACTCCGTTCCATGCCGACCTCGACCTCGCGCAGACACGGATGACGATCACTGACGGCCGTGAAGTATTCAGCAAGGCCGTGGAGATGATGACCGCCTGCTCGAGAGATGCGCTCACTGCTGCCCGACTGAGGCCGCAAGACCTCGATCGTTTCGTGCCGCATCAGGCCAATGCGCGCATTTTCGACGCGGTCGGCAGGAACCTCGGCATCGCTGATCACTCGATCGTCAAGACGATCGCCGAATATGGCAACTCTTCCGCCGCGACGATCCCGCTCTCATTGTCGCTGGCCCATCGGGCGCAGCCGTTTCGGCCTGGCGAGAAAGTCCTCTTGGCGGCAGCGGGTGCGGGTCTCAGCGGCGGCGCGCTTGTGGTGGGAATTTAGCAAAGCAATGCTTGCGCACAGGACTGCTCATGAATGAGACTATGAGAATGGCTCAATACGCAAATAGTCGCCGGCAAGCTCCATAGAGCTGGGGTCCGTGCGGTGCTCCGCGATGTCTAAGTATCGACCCGCTTGCTCAAATCGCAGCGCTCATCGAAGGCCAGCAATACCTCATGCAGAGCGAAAATCCCCAACCGCCCGTTTCAAAGACGCTCGCCCCATTTCGAAACAAGGTGTTTCGCTCAATTTGGGCGGCCACCCAGATTTCCAGCCTCGGTTGGCTAGTGCAAACGGTCGCCATCAGTTGGCTTATGGCAACGATTTCAGCGTCCGACCTCATGGTGGCACTCGTCCAGGCCGCATCCACATTGCCGGTGTTCTTCCTCTCAGTTTTCGCCGGAGCCATTGCCGACAACTTCAGCCGCCGGTGGGTGATGTTTGCGGGACACTGCCTGATAGCATCGGCGTCGACGACGCTGATGATTTCTGTGGGTCTGGGATTTGTCAGTCCTTGGCTGATTCTCGGGTTAGGTTTCCTGGCCGGCTGCGGCTTTGCCTTGAATGATCCGGCTTGGCACGCTTCGGTCGGCGATATCCTTCACAAACGCGACATTCCGGCCGCAGTGACGCTTATGTCCGTCGGATACAACATTGTGCGCAGCGTTGGTCCAGCCTTGGGGGGCGTGATCCTGGCCGTCTTTGGGCCGCTGGCCGCTTTCGCCTTGGCTGCGGTGAGTGATCTGGCGCCCATAAGCGCGATATGGCGCACCAAATGGGAGGTCCGCTCTTCGCCTCTCCCTCGTGAGAGAATGACGACGGCAATTCATGACGGAGTGCGCTTTACGGCGATGTCTTTGGAGATCAGGGCAGCGACCGCCCGAGCCGCTCTTTTCGGGTTGGCAAGCATCTCCATTCTGGCGTTGCTCCCCCTCGTCGTCCGGGATCAGTTGAAGAGTGGGCCAATTGTCTACGGTATCTTATTGGCCGGCTTCGGCATGGGTGCTTTCATCGCGGGTATGGGCAACGGCTTCTTGAGGAAGGTCACGTCTCAAAACAGGCTGGTGGCCTTCGCCTCTGTGGCTTGTGCAGTCTGTTGCCTCTCCCTTGCCCTTACATCGTCGCTTCCTGTGGCGGCCATTTCGCTGGCGCTCGGCGGAGCGGGTTGGCTTATCACCTGGACGGGCATTGACGTGTCGGTGCAGTTGGCAAGCCCAAGGTGGGTTGTAGGCCGCACGCTCTCCATTTACTACGCCTTGAGCGCAGGCGGTATGGCTGCTGGCAGCTGGATCTGGGGTTCTGTCGCGCAAAACTATTCCTTGACCTCAGCATTGGAGGGCGCCGCAGGCGCTCTGTTGCTGGTTGCAGCAGCGGGGATCGTGTTGCCGGTCCGTCCCTGGGAAGAAACCGATCAAGAAAGTTCAGTTTTTCATCCGCCGGACGTGGCTCTCGATCTGAAACCCAGAAGTGGCCCTATCGTGGCCAAGGTCGAGTATTTGATATCGGAGGAAAATATCGAGGCCTTTCTGGGCTCCATGCGCACGCGGCGACACGTCCAGAGCCGTGCCGGTGCACGAAACTGGACGCTCCAGCGAAATCTGCAAACACCGTCACTTTGGACGGAGACATTCCGCACCCCCACCTGGATGGACTTTCTCCGCCTAAATCATCGACTCACCGCAGCAGATAAGGAAGTCGCCCAGCATCTCCTGTCACTGCATGAAGGAGAGGTGCCTCCGCAGACAGTGCTTTCGATTGAACGGACGACCGAGGCAATTCGTACCCGTACCTCGACAATCTTTTCTCGTCCTCCAAGATGACGCCATCAAGCTGCTGTCCAGGGACAGGGTGGATCACCGGTGCTTTGCAGAGCACAGCCTCACACCGAGAGCAGCGTGCTCCGGGTTGTGCGCTTTCGCGCGCACCCAGGCGAGATGATGGTGAACGCGGCGTCAAGTGGAAGTCCCCTGCATACGCTTGCGGAGTCTTCTGCGAGAGCCCATGCCGACGAGCGCCAAACAAGGTCTGATGCCTTTCGGCGTCGTGGCCTCAACTCATCGATTCGCGAGAAAAGCATCGAATGCAGCAGCAACGGCGCGAACAACAAAGCGGTGCTCCGGCCGCACGCGGATGAAGCCGTTTTCGACGTCCAGGATCCCCTCCTCAGCCAGCGTCACCAAACTCTCAACTGAATCGAGAAAACGAGCTGGTTCGATTTCGTGGGCGGCACAGATGGTCGGCACGTCGGCCTCCAAATCGCACATCAGTCGCTCGATGATCGCTGCGCGCACCCGGTCATCGTCGGTCAGACGGTGACCCTTTGATGTCGCCAGACGTCCACTTGCGATGTGCCGGGCGTAAGAATCCCGTGTTACTTCGTTCTGAACATACCCCTCGCGGACTCGGCCAATAGCCGACGCGCCGAAGCCGATCACGTTTTGCAAGTATCGGCCGAGTATCCCAGCGAATTACGCCGTAGGCGCCCGGTCTTCTGGCGCTAGCGCAAGTTCGTCGTCCGGCGGAGCGAAATGATCGAGCCCGATCTCCCGGTAGCCAGCGCCAACCAGTGTCTCGGCGACAGTTGCAGCCTGTTCGGCGCGAAGATCGCCGTCCGGTAGACCTGCCTGCTCGATTAGGCGCTGATTCTTTATCACGGAAGGAATATGCGCGTATCCGAACACCGCAAGCCGGTTGGGGCGCATGGCGACCGCAGCCATCGCGGTCTGGATGCAGGACTGCACAGTCTGTTTCGGTAGACCGAAGATGAGGTCGAAGTTGATATGGCCAACGCCATGCCGGCGGAGATTTTGGACTGCAGCGGCCGTCTGCACCTTACTCTGGATCCGATTGATCGCCTTTGCACATCGGGATCAAAGCTCTGCATCCGATGCTCGCGCGGTTGACACCGTTAGCTGCCAGGGCTTCGGCCATTTCCGGTGTGAACGTTCGGGGATCGATCTCCACGGCGATCGCAGCAGTTTTGCTGAAAGCGAAGTGGCGGCGTAGAAATTCCATCAGCGCCAAGTGCTCGGCTGGCCCGATAAGGTGAGGCGTTCCGCCGCCGAAATGCACATCGCTCACCGGCAGCCCTTGCCGCACTTGCTCCGACACCAAACTGATCTCCTGACGCAGCACCGCTAAATAATTAAGGATCGGGCCGTTGCGACGGATGACCGCGGTAGGGAAGCCGCAATACCAGCACATGGATCGGCAAAACGGAATGTGGAAATAGAGCGACACCGATTCGTCGGCCGGGAGGCCCCCCAGCCATTCCTCATAATCGTCAGCACCAACTGCCGCAGAGAAGTCTGGCACAGTCGGATAGATGGTATACCAAGGCGGCCGGGGGTCCCGGTACTTTGTCAGGATTGAGGTGTGCAAGGAGCTGTCATCCCACGTCGCTCATCCATCATTCTTTCGTTGCGCGCTCGTCCTGGTCTCTGACCTAAGTCAGTGCGTCCCGCTTATGTCGCAGTCTCGTTTGGACAGGATGGGGTCAACCACGCCGGGGAGCGCGCGTGCCATGGTTGCGCCTGAGGTGATGGTGCGGTGCCGCATTCAACGTCTGAGTACGTGACGCCAGTGCAGTGTGCTTGAGGCGTCTGCGGAAGAACTTTGCAATGCGAAATTCATGTCCGACGCAACGGACCTGTCAAGCCTCGTTCAGACGCCATCCAGGTCCAGCCAGCGGCCTTCCCTGCCGGCCGAAAAACCATACCGGCTTTAGCCACCGAGACGCTCTAAAGCTGACGTCGGCTCATTTGATGAAAGGAGGACGCCGCTAGGGGGTGCACAAGGTTCCCCGGCTTGACGTCGCTTCGAGCGAAGAGCGGTGTGGCTTGTCGTCAAGCGCCGGGCAGCGTGCCCCCTACCGATATCCCGAAAAGATCGACCAAGATGGCCATGCCGACGCCACACGCGGTCTGGATGAGGCCGACCATGAAAATGCGATTGGCGCGTTCGTAGATGGGGCGCCGCAAGGAACTCATGTCGAGCAGCATGGACAGCGCTCTCATCTGCAGTGCGATGCCGAGCAGGATCGGCACTACGGCGAACAGATCGTAGAGTTGCCATGGCAAGGGGTTCGCGGCCCAATGAGTGAGGAAGCCGAGGGAAAAGGCAAGCAGGATACCCACGGCAGTGATTGTGCCGTTGCGGAAAATGGTCTCGATCGGTTCTTCCTTCGGATCGTGCTCGTCCAAGCGGCTTCCTTTCGTTGCTCTTTCCGTCGAGACTAAGTTCTCGAGAATACTGTTCATCGCCAATTACTCGAGGCGAGCCGTAGGCAGCCGTTTCAGGGTGCGCTCCCTCTCGCTTCCGGCCGCGCAATGTACCTGCACGGCGAACTTACAGCGGCGAAAAGGTGCTGCGGCCACCATGCGACGCCTCGGACGTGCACGCCCTCTGTTCCTGGCGCAGCCCTTGCGGAGCGTACGCGCAGTGATCCTTCTCGGTAGCGGATGGCGCGGCCTCCGTTGCGGTCAGACGGGAAGCCGTCGCTGTTAAACGAGACTGTCACATATCGAACATGGCGAACCGTGTCGCACATTTCTTTTCGCAGTGACCCTCAAAAAAAGTGATTCCAGCGAGACGAAGGCGCGTCGGCCCGATTTTGGTGTCGGCCGCATCTACGCTTCAGGTTGGCATGTCGCTTGCTGCTCTATTCGGAGAGCTGCAGCGGTCCGACCGGAGTGTTTCACATGTAAACGATAATGAATCTCCTAGCAGAAAACACTATTATAAGTACATGTGGCTTTTACGCTGGCTCACCTCTCGTGTCAAGCGCTTTGGCGTCCACATATTGGAGACAACACGCACAAAATTTAGAGGAAAAGCTTGCTCTTTCGCCTCTATCCTTTTTATTCCTTCATGGAGATCTAGACATGTACATCAAGAGTCCTCTTCTCGGCTTAACTGCTCTGATGACCATTTCCGTCGGTCGAGCAGCTGGCGCCGAGCGGGAACCGGCCGAGTACATCAAGATCTGCGACGTCCTCGGCTCGGGATATTCCTATATTCCCAACACCGAGACCTGCCTGCGCATCGGCGGCTATGTCCGTTACGATATCGGCCTGGGTGACGTCCGATCGTATGACAGCGCAAGAACCTCGGACGTGAGAACTGGCGAGGACCAAGGCACTTGGCGAAACAGCACACGCTTCACGTTCAAAACTTGGACCGGCCAGCAGACCGAGCTCGGCGCGTTGACGACCTATACCGAAACCCAGGTGAATTTTGGCAACAGCGCTAACTCGCATGACAGTCCTCAGAACTATGATTTCAACAGCGGCCTCGCACTGGCTTCTGCCTGGGTCGAGCTGGGAGGCCTGCGAGTTGGCAAGGAGGGGTCGGCCTTCGATACGTTTGCAAGCTACGCTGGCAACGTTCTCGATAGTATGCTCGTTCCGTCGGCCGGCTTCGACACCAACGTGGCTCAGTACCACTTCGACGCCGGCAACGGCATTTCGACTGTGATTTCGCTCGAACAAGGATCGGGCTCAGCCGGTACTATCGACAGCTATATTCCGCACGTTGTCGCCGGCTTGAAATACACGCAAGGCTGGGGCTCGATCATCGGCGTCGCGGCTTATGACAGCAATTACGAAGCTTTTGCCGGCAAGATCCGCGTCGACGTCGCTGTCACAAACCAGCTGTCGCTGTTTGGACTCTTCGGCTACGGTTCCAATGCCAGTCTCAACGAGGACTCAAACGGCGCAATTGCCAATCATGGGCGCGGCTCGTACAAAATCTGGAACGGCCAGTGGGCTTTCTGGGCGGGCGCCACCTACGAGTTTGACGAGAAAACTTCGTTCAACCTTCAGGTCTCGGGTGATCAGCTCAAGGATGCTGGTGTGGCTGCAAACGTCGCCTACATGGTCGTTCCCGGCTTCACGGTCACAGCCGAGGTCGATTACGACCACTACGGCAACTCTGGCCTCGGCCCTGCCGAGCCTACCGCCGTCAAGGGCACGAGCAAGCCGAACAGCGTCGGCGGCATTCTCCGCTTACAAGGCTCATTTTGAAATCTCTCCAGTCGCGAGCATGGCAAAGGCACTTGCCTCGACAACGCACGCATGGAGAGCTTCGTTCGCCATCTTGAAGTCTGCATCGACCGTCCACGGCCCATCGTACCAACTAGAAACTGAAAGTTATGAGCCCTGTGTACTACACCTAGCCCTTGACCTGCCCGATGAACCGGCCAGGGGCCGTCAGTTCAAATTCGGGGCCGTTTAGAGGGCAGTGTGAGGCCGTGTTAGGTAAGCGCCACTGCAATGTCGAGGCCGCGACACGCCTGTCGCTTTGGACGGCTGGAATTGCCCTTCGCGGCGCCATTCATTCTCTCAACATTTACGTGATAATGCACGCTGAGTCCGAGCCGCGTGGCAGCACCCATCCTAGGTGTGAGCTTTCGAGAGGTTGTCCATTCGGACCGGACCGAGGAGACTGGAGTTACCACGCTTCAGCATCCATCGGAGGGTCCGAATGAACATCCACAAGAATGCCCGTCTCACACCGCTGCGTCGAGAGGAGATGGCGTTATCGGTGATAGAAGGCGCTTTTTCCAAAGCCCATGCGGCGCGCGTCTATGGCGTGTCGGCCAAGATCGTGGCGCGCTGGGTCGAGCGCTATAAGACCAAAGGGCGGGCCGGCATGGTCGACCGCTCGTCGCGGCCCACCGTCATGCCGAGCCTGACCGAACAGTCCGTGGCCGAGCGCATCGCAGCCTTGCGTCGCCAGCGGCTGACCGGCAAGCACATCGCCCATGAGGTCGGCGTCTCGCCCGCCACCGTCAGCCGGGTTCTCAAGCGTGCCGGGCTGTCGCGGCTCAGGGATATCGAGCCGGCCGAACCGGTCCGGCGCTACGAGCGGGAGCATCCCGGCGAGATGATCCATATCGACATCAAGAAGCTCGGCCGCTTCAGCCAAGTCGGCCATCGTATCACCGGCGATCCGCAAAAGGGCAAGTCGCGCGGCGCCGGCTGGGAGTTCGTCCATGTCTGCATCGACGACGCGTCCCGCATCGCCTTCTCGCAAATCCTGCCCGACGAGAAAAAGGAGTGCGCCATCGCCTTCCTCAAGGCCGCGGTCGCCTATTACGCCAGCCTCGGCGTCACGATAGCCCGCGTCATGACCGACAACGGCTCCTGCTACAGATCAAAGGCCTTCGCCAAGGCCTGCCGCGATCTCGGCCTCAAGCACGTCACGACAAGACCCTATACGCCCAAGACCAATGGCAAGGCCGAGCGCTTCATCCAGACAGCACTGCGCGAATGGGCCTACGCCATTGCCTATCCGACATCCGATCATCGTGCCGCCGAACTGCCTGTCTGGCTGCACAGATACAATTGGCATCGTCCACATGGCAGCCTAAAGTCAAAAACGCCTATCAGTCGCCTCGCCCTGATCGAGGACAACCTGTTGAAGCTCCACACCTAGGTCACTATCGGGGGGCCTTAAACCTGAACAGCTCCATCGTCGCGGCTGCTGCGGAAGCAGGAGCTATCACTGGGACCCGTACTGGTGCTTGTCAGCCGCTGAGCCGCTACTTCGTCTTAGGAAGAGCATTGTCCTTGCCAAAAGCCGGCCAGTATTTCGAGATTGCCAGTGTGGCGCCGGCTGAAGAGAAATGACCATAGTCGAAATATAAAAACTCTCCTCTATCGAAATAGGCGCAGCGTCCTGCGCTGCACAGGAATTTCAGCGGATCGATGAATGTGGCGCCTTTGGTAAATGAGCGCACACGTTCGTTGACGTCGGGGTCCATCGCGATCGGCCAGGACGTATCGTCCAGATTTTGGCGCTTGGCGAAGAACGCAATTTTCCGGACGTCAGTTGGGAACTGCGGAGACTGGCCGATGACAAACACGCGCACGCCCAGGGCACGAAGCGTAGCGATTGTTTGCTGAAGACCGTCGAAACCTCTGACCTCATAGTCACTCCATCTACCGCTGAGGATAACCGTCTTGATGTCCGCTTCCAAGATGACGTCCAAGGCCTTGCGATTGAACCGGACACAATCAAGACGATCGTACGGGTAGTAATAGAGTATCGGCGCGCAGCTGGCGTACGTATATTCAACGATGTTCGCCTGCAATCGATTTATGTTAGCACCCAAGCCGGAAACATAGTGCGCGGCGAAGGAGTCGCCCCACAAAAAAACCGTTGTTGGAAAACCGCTGGTGCGCGTGCAATCCTCCATATTCCAGCTTTCGATCCGGCTGGTGCCCTCGTTGAAACAGATGCCATTCCTCCAGTCCCCGACGGAAATGCGCCGCTGGACATAGTCCGGAAACCGTTGCGGAAAGCCGTTGCCGAGCGCCCCCGCCGCTCCGCCGGCACAAAGGACAACGATCGCGAGCGCTGAAAAGGCGAAGATAGGCCCCGGGGAGGTGAAGGCCCTCTTCTGTCGAAACGGCTGCTCTACAAACTTCCAGGAGAATGCAGCCAATGCGAGGCTTGCCACCAACATCGCACCGGTCATCAACGGATCGAGTTTTTGGAACGAAAGATAGTGCGCGAACGCATTGAGAGGCCAGTGAACAAGATACAACGAATACGAGATGAGCCCAATCCAGACCAGCGGCCTGACTTCGAGCATGCGGGTGGCGACCGTCGAGGGGGTATTTTGGCCAACATAGATCAGAAGGGCCGTTCCGATGCATGGATACAAGGCGTTGTAGCCTGGGAACGGATCACTCGCCGAAATCGCGAAGAACCCGATGGCGAGAAGGCCAAATCCGGCCACCCCCACCGACTCCATCAGGAGTCGGTTGCCCAGCGGCGAGGGGCATTTGAGCATGAGCAGGGCGCCCAACATGAGTTCCCAGATTCGGGTCGGCAGCAGATAGAATCCGGCGGTGGGTGCCAGCGATGTCGCCATCACCGCCACTACGAAGCTGCAGAGAATTATCGGAAGAAGTGTCGTCAGCCAGCGCTTCCCGATGTAGCGATAGATTAGGAACATCAGGATTGGTGCGAAGATGTAGTACTGCTCCGCTACGGAAAGCGGCCAAGTGTGCAACAGTGGTAGAAGCGCGGCATCGATAGAGAAGTAACTTGACGTTTTCCAGAAGAAAACGTTCGACCAGAAGGTCGAGGTAGCTATGATGCTAAGACTGAATCCGCGCAGATCCGGTGGCAGAAGAATGAACAATGCCGCAATGCAGGTGAGAAGCATCACAAAGACGAGCGCCGGCAGAATGCGCCGGGCACGGCGCCAGTAGAAGTTGACGATGGAAAATTGGCCGCGTTCAAGGTCATCCAGGAGGCTTCCGCTGGTTAGGTAGCCGGAGATGACGAAGAAGATATCGACCCCGCTAAAGCCACCCGGGATCGCCGAAATTCCGAAATGAAAGAGTACGACCGGAAGTACAGCAACGGCCCTAAGGCCCTCGATATAGCGCCTATATTGCATCCAGCGGTTCCTTTTATTTTAGATCAGGACGCGATTGGAAGCTTTCAATCTCCGGTAGGAGTGCTGCCGAGATAAGGGCGGTATCAGCCACCTTTATCCGTCCCGAATGTTCTGTAAGTTGCAACTGGTACAGAAGCACGATCGCCATCGCCGGCCTTGACGGCCTGATTGTCGAGCAGATCGCGCGGATCGTTGACCATCACGGCCAGGTTATGTCCTGTCGAACAACCAAGCGGCTGTTTGAAGGATTCTTCATTGGGTAAGGCACCATATGAGGGACAGACCGGCGGACGGGCGTGATAGACAATCGCCTCAATTCGCACTGAGCCGGCGTCGTGTTGATCGCGCAATTGAATGTTGTCTTCTTCGATTGCCAACTGCCTGGCCTGATGGGCTACCCCTGCGCTGAGCTGGGGCGAACCGCTGATGAGGAGGTGGATGGCATCGAACCGGCCGCGACTGGCCTTGTCTAGGAAAACACGCAAACGCTGCCGTTCGGAAGCGCGCAGGCTTTGCAACGTCAGGACGGTGGTCTCCTCTCGGACAAGCATTGGTGCCGATGGTTCGACATCAACTGGCGTAGTGCTTGTGCAGCCACTTACGCTTGGTGCCAGAGCGACAAAGAGGATTATAAAACGCAACATCTTTGGATGACACTATTCGATGATGAAGCCGAGACCGCCCTGGGCGCTTGGCGCGCCCGCACGGATAGCAGCGCGGTCTCGCGGGGGACTTGTCACGGAATTCGTCGGAGCGCCCCCTCCGTTCAAAGCCGGTGCCGCCCGCTCGGTCGGTGCGCTCATCTGGTTTGGGTTGGAGCCTGGTCTTACAATGTAAGGCGTAACTAGAATGACCAGTTCTGACTCCTCTTTTTGAAACGAGGTCGAGCGAAAAAGCGGTCCCAGGATCGCCAGTTCTCCGAGCCAGGGAAAGGCCCTGACATCATTGTTGACGTTCCGCCTGATTAGACCGCCGATTGCGAAGCTCTGGCCGCTGGCGAGTTCGACGACCGTATCGGCTCGGCGCGTGGAAACTGCCGGCACGGAAATTCCGTTGATTTGCACGGCACCTTGCGTCGACAGTTCACTGACTTCGGGCGTTACGTGAATGTTGATTTGATTGTTGCTGAGAACTGTCGGCACAAATTCCAGACTGACGCCGAAGTGACGGAATTCAACCGATACCTGCCTGTTTTCCTGCAGGACAGGAATGGGAAATTCGCCGCCCGCGAGAAAGCTGGCCTTTTCACCCGACATAGCGGTGAGGTTCGGCTCAGCCAGGACGGAAGCTATATGCTCCTTGGCGAGCGCGTCGAGAACCGCGCTGACGTTGACGGCACCGTTGTCGAATCCGATTTCTGCTGTACCGCCACCCTGGGTTGAACCAGACCCAGCGCTTGCAGCGCTTCCGCTTAGAACGCCCACTTTGAAATTGCCGATTTGACCGAAGGCGGACAAGTTGACGCCGAGTGACTTCATGGCGCTGCGTGAGACTTCGGCTACGCGCACGCTGAGGTTAACTTGCAGGGATCCAGCGACCTTGATGTTGTTGACGACTTGCGCTCCGTCGCCCAGATATTGCTCAGTGACTCTTTTTGCGGTGTCGGCGACCTCTGCGTCGGGCGCCGTCCCGCTAAGGATTGCGCCGCGCGGCGTATAGTTGACGCGGATGGGATAGTCGCCGACCTGCTCCCGCAACATGGCGCGTAAATCCCCGATCGGTTGCGTGACAACGATACGCAATTCGGCGAGAGGCTCGCCATTGCCATCCAAGGCGAATAGGCTGGTCCGCCCCGATTTCTTGCCAAAGACGAAGATTGTTTTGCTCGATGGCGCCTGAAAATCCGCGATCGTGGGGTCAGCAACAAAGATGGTCGTGGCTGGCCCGGGCAGATGAACGGTCTCCCCGAGCGAAGAGGAAAGGGTCAGCGTGGCGTTGATGCTATTCGAAGCCGCATGCGGCGGGCCTTTGTCCTGCTTGTTTTGCGCCGCGACACCAAGTGGGAAAGTCACAATAAGCGCGCAGAGGAGATGGCCCAGGTAACGGGGCACTGCAGGTCTTGTAACCTTGTTGGCGATCGCCCGCCAATTGAGCGCAGCGCAAGGATGTTGAAGGATCAGCAAAATAGATCTTCTTTCGATTCGACAAACTATGCGGACGAGGCGTCAGTCAATTCTAGGATGTAACCAATGCCTCGGATGGTCTTGATCCGTGGCGTTGCACCTGATCTGGTCAGATGTCCCCGTAAACGATAAATTCCGACTTCAAGCGCGTTGGCAGACACGTCGTCGTTGAATGAATAGAGGTGATCTTCCAATTGCGCACGGGGCACGATGCGGCCTGCCCGGTTAAGCAGGTGCTCTAGAACACAGAGTTCGCGACGTGCGATCATCATTGGGTGCCCATCAACGAAAACCTGGCGGGCGACCGGATCAAAGTCGAGATTGCCAAATACGAGCCTCAGGTCGGTCATCTGTGTCGCCCGGCGCAGAATGGCTCTCATTCTGGCAATAAGCTCATCGGTAGAGATGGGTTTGAGCAGAAAGTCGTCCGCACCACCGTTGAAGATCGCAATTCGCTTATCGAGATCGTTAAGGCTGCTCATAATGACGGCAGGAACTGAATGCCCGTGGGTCCTCAACTGCCTCAGCCAACCCAAGCCATCGCCATCTGGCAGAGCCAATTCCAGCAGGAGAATTTCATAGCTGGCGCAAGAAAATGCACTCGAAGCCAGTTCCAGAGTACCAACGACATCAACGACGAAGCCGCCATCCCCGAGCGCAAGTCGCATGGCGCGCGCAAGATCCGCATGATGATCCACGAGCAGCGTTCGCATTTCATCTCCTCTCGAAGAGGGACGGCCCATCGAACGCGTCACCGGCGGCCATCTGATCGGAGCACACGGCGCGCAACTCGTCGCAGCTCTCGGAACTGGTCCGAGTCGGAGGGACATGCAAGTCGCTCGGTGGCAATAGGCGCGGGTGAGGACCAACTGACGGGCTCAAATACGCCGGTCGGCGAACCCACGAGGCCAGCAACCCGCGTGCGATTTCTCGTTGCATCATCTCTCCTACGTGCAGCCCCTGCGCTCGCAAGGCAGCGTCGCGGCTCAGAGCCCGATTCCCACAGAGGGTAGGGTTAGCTTTCGAGAAACTGATTGAACAAATCGATTATTTGGATCGAATGCATCCACGGTATGGATGCAGCGCACCATCTTCAACGACTGCGGCGTCCTGATGCACTGTTGTGTCTGTCGTGCTCTGCTTTTTTCGCTGTCCTTCAAGGCTGGCGAGCCTGGTGGAACCTGCGCGTCATTGGCTTGGTAGCTTGAATGCTCAACAACGGAGCGCCCTGCGCAAAGCCGCTCTCATTTCCAAAAAGCCTTGCAATCTGGTTGGAGCACTTCGCGCTCGACACCAAAATAGGCGAGGAAAACTGACGTCTGACAGGGATGTACATGCAACAGCCGATTTGCGGCACCAGCAAACGACCGCGTTCAGGCTGAAGATCGACGACCAACGGCTCCTCGATTTCCGCACTTTTACAAGCTCTTCCTGTGCGGGCGGATGCCGGCAAACAGCAGCACAGGGTCAGCGAAACCGGGAGCGGGCCTGCTTGATCGCCATGATCACATTGCCGCTGTCGCGCGTGCGGAGCGGAATGCAATCGGTCCAGCCGGCGGCAATCCGGTCAGCACCATCGTCTGCACGAAGCTCCCTGACGAAGACGTGCCCGAATGCGCTCAACAAAGCCGGGCGGCGGATCTTTCCAATCGCCGAAGGTGCGGGCTGGCACCGAGCGGCGAACTGCGAACTCATTCCTGCCCGGCGGCGCTGGCCGCCGCGAGCGTCGATGCGGACCCAGCCGCTCCGAATCCTCCCACAACACGATGAGCGCGTCGCGGACATCGCTGCCGTAACAGCGGCTGCGGCTCTTGCCCGCAGACGGCCTCTGCTCACGACGGTTCATAAGACGGATCGCGCGCTTGCGAATAATAGCCGGTTACCGCCTCGAACTCATCCAGAATGCGCCGCTTGTCAACGCCGCAATAAAGCTCCACGATCGCCGCTTCACCGTGTCGCCATGCTGAGCCGCGCCATCCTTCCCCCGAACCGGAATGGCACGACCTGTCCATCCCCTTTGGAACAGGACACTATTGGTAACATTTTGCTTGAGGCAATGCGGCTCGTTGCCTTCCTTTTCGCTGACCGGAAGGGTACCGGAAGTCGTCTATCGCATCTTACCCGCTGAAAGCGGCAACACCTCGACCTCAATCGCAGATCATAGGAAATAGACGATCGCGTCGGGGCCTCAGCATCGGTTCACCGGGTTTCCGTCATCGACTGAAGCGAATTGCCCCATCGACCGTCACCGGGTGGGCCGCGATACGTCGCCGTATATGATTAGCGAGCGCACGTAGCGGAGCCATAGCTCTCCACCCAGCCATGTTCCCCTAGTTGGAAAATGTCCGGCGGACCAGAGGTGCTGTCGTCAGCTTTTCCTGAATAGCGGCCAAGGCAATCCCTACCAGTCCATCACCACCTTGCCGGAACTGCCGCTCTTCATCGCATCGAAACCGATCTGAAAATCGTCGATGCCGATGCGGTGGGTGATCAGGCCGGAGACATCCAGCGGACCCTGCACAAGCGCGATCATCTTGTACCAGGTTTCGAACATCTCGCGGCCGTAGATGCCTTTGAGATGCAGCATCTTGAAGATGACCTTGTTCCAGTCGATCTCGAAGCCGGTCGGCGCGATGCCCAGAATGGCGATCTTGCCGCCATTGTTCATGGTGTCGATCATGTCGCGGAAAGCGGGGGCGGCGCCTGACATTTCGAGGCCGACGTCGAACCCCTCGGTCATGCCGAGCACCGGCATGACGTCGCGCAGCTTCTCCTTCGAGGCGTCGACGACATGCTGGACGCCGAGTTTCTTGGCTAGCGCCAGCCGCACCGGGTTGATGTCAGTGATGACCACTTTGCGCGCGCCGACGCATTGGGCGACGAGCGCGCCCATGATGCCGATCGGCCCGGCGCCAGTCACCAGCACGTCCTCGCCGACCAGATCGAAGGACAATGCGGTGTGGACGGCATTGCCCAAGGGATCGAAGATCGCGGCAATCTCATCGGGCACATCGTCGGGGATCGGCACGACATTGTGCTGCGGGATCGCCAGATACTCGCCGAAGGCGCCTGGACGGTTGACGCCGACGCCGAGCGTGTTGCGGCACAGATGCCCTCGCCCGGCGCGACAGTTGCGGCAATGGCCGCAGACGATGTGGCCTTCGCCCGATACACGCTGGCCGACCTTGTATTCGGTGACCGCTGCGCCGAAATCGGCAACGGTGCCGACGAATTCATGGCCCGTCACCATCGGCACCGGCACCGTCTTCTGCGCCCACTGGTCCCAATTGTAGATGTGCACGTCGGTGCCGCAGATCGCCGTCTTCTTGATCTTGATCAGCACGTCGTTGGGGCCGATTTCCGGCACCGGCACCTCTTCCATCCAGATGCCCGGTTCGGCCTTGGCCTTCACAAGCGCCTTCATCATGTTCGACATCAGGATTTCCCTATTCCGTGATTGCGCTTCTGGCGAGATAGCCTGCACAACGGGAAGGTAGGCCACTAACTCGTTTGAACGTCCGGAATGGTCAGCCCCGCCTGCTCAGCCTCGCGGCGCAAATTCTGACGGGGCCTGGGGCCGATCTGCTGGATCACCAATCCGGCTGCCAGTGAGCCAAGGTCGCCGCAAGTCTGCAGGTCGCGGCCTTGCGTGTAGCCATGCAGGAAGCCGGCGGCATAGAGATCGCCGGCGCCCGTCGTGTCGACCAGTTCCTTGATGGCGGTCGCCTTGATCACCACGGTCTCGTCGCCGCGCACGATCACCGAGCCTTTTTCCGAGCGGGTGACGGCGGCGATCCGGCAATCCTTGCGGATCTGGGCCAGCGCCTCGTCGAACGACGATGTCTGGTAGAGCGACTTGATCTCGTGGCTGTTGGCAAAGACGATGTCGACCGTGCCCGAGCGCACCAGGTCGAGGAATTCGTCGCGGTAGCGGTCGACGCAGAACGAATCCGACAGCGTCATCGACACTTCTCGGCCTGCCGCGTGCGCCAGCTTCGCCGTCTGGCGGATTGCCTCCTTGGCGCGCGGCGGGTCCCACAGATAGCCTTCGAAATAGGTGACCTTGGCGCCGGACGCCTTGTCGGCTTCGACATCCTCAGGGCCAAGCTCGACGCAGGCGCCGAGATAGGTGTTCATCGAGCGCTCGCCGTCGGGCGTGACGAAGATCATCGAGCGCGCCGTCGGCGGCTCACCCTTGAGCGGCGTGGTGCCGAAGGCGACGCCCTGCGCATGGATGTCGTGGGCGTAGATTTCGCCCAGCGCATCGTTGGAGACCTTGCCGAAGAAGGCCGCGCGGCCGCCAAAGCTGGCGACGCCGGCCGCCGTGTTGCCGGCGCTGCCGCCGGACGCTTCGATCGCCGGGCCCATGCGGCTGTAGAGCAGTTCGGCGCGTTGTGTGTCGATGAGGTTCATCGCGCCCTTGATGATGCCGTTGGTCTCGAGGAATTCCTCGTCGCACTGGGCGATGATGTCGACAATGGCATTGCCGATGCAAAGCACGTCATAATCCGGCATCAAAATCTCCGCCAAAACCCGAGCCGGCTTCTTGCCACGCCGGCCGGGCGTGGTCTCGCGAGTTGAAATGGGTTGCCGCATGCGCTTGATCCAGCCGCCCTCACGCAGCTGCCGGTCCGGCTTCACGCAGCAAATCGTCAGCTTTGTCCGTCTTCTCCCAAGTGAACTCAGGCTCTTCACGCCCGAAGTGTCCGTATGTCGCCGTCTTGCGGTATATCGGCCGTAAGAGATCAAGCATCTTGATGATGCCTTTCGGTCGGAGATTGAAAACCTCGAGAACAAGGCGCTCGATCCTTTTTTCCTCGATCCTTGCGGTTCCGAAGGTATTGACCATGACAGAAACCGGACTGGCCACGCCGATCGCGTAGGCAAGCTGAACCTCGCAGACCTCCGCAAGGCCGCTGGCAACGATGTTCTTCGCGACATACCGGGCGGCATAGGCCGCCGAGCGGTCAACCTTGGATGGGTCCTTGCCCGAAAAGGCACCGCCGCCGTGACGCCCGGTCCCACCGTAGGAATCGACGATGATCTTCCGTCCTGTGAGGCCGCAGTCGCCGGCAGGCCCACCGACCACGAACCGCCCTGTTGGGTTGACCAGAAATCTGATCCCCGAAGTATCCAGGTGGGCCGGCAGGACCGGTTTTATGATCTCCTCAATGACGCCTTCGCGGACCGTGGCTTGTGAGACCGCTTCGTCATGCTGCGTTGACAGGACTATGGTATCCAGCGCCACCGGGCGGAGCCCTTCGTAGCGTACCGACACTTGAGATTTCACGTCCGGACGCAGCCAGCCAAGCTGTCCCGCTTTCCGGACCTCGGCCTGTCTTTTCGTCAAATGGTGAGCGAGTTGGATCGGCAGGGGCATCAATGTATCCGTCTCGTTGCATGCGAATCCAAACATGATGCCCTGATCCCCTGCCCCTTGCCCGAGATCCTGCCCTCGTCCTTCATCAACGCCCTGGCTTATGTCGGGCGACTGCTCGGTGAGGGCCAGAACGACGGCGCAACGTCGACCATCAAAGCCAATCGCATCATCGTCGTAGCCAATATCGAGTATCGTATCGCGGGCGACTTGGCTGTAATCGATGTGGGCATGGCTGGTGATCTCGCCAGCCACAACGACCATCCCCGTCTTCACCAACACTTCACAGGCGACGCGCGCCTTCGGATCGGTGCGCAGGACCGCATCGAGAATGGCATCGGAGATGTTGTCTGCCATCTTATCGGGGTGTCCCGCGCCGACGGATTCGGAAGAGAACACGAACTGCCTGGTCATAAAAATGCCCTCGCTTCAAGTGCTGGAGTTAGTGAGGAGTTTCTGGATTGGGGTGGCTTATCGGTCGGGGATGCCGGGAACATCGAACGCAGTGCAGAAGTCGGCAACGTCTCTTCGTACGCTCGCATGAACTTCCTGGTCATCGGGCTGGCGGCAGACCGAGTCGATGAAAGCGGCGATCTGCACCATCTCCGTTTCGCGCATGCCCATGGACGTCACCGCTGGTGTCCCTAAGCGGATGCCGCTTGTCAGCGCCGGATGCCGCCGGTCGCCCGGGACCATATTGAAATTCGCAATGATGCCTGCACGCGATAAGCGCTCCGCATAGGCTTTGCCTGACAGCGACCGGTCCCGAAGATCAAGGATCAGCATGTGATTGTCAGTGCCCCCGGTGACGAGTTCATAACCTCGCTCCAGAAGTGCCTGGGCCAGAGCCTTGGCGTTGTGGACGATCTGCTGACCGTAGACACGAAAGGACGAGTTCGCTGCTTCCTGCAAAGCGACGGCAAGCGCGGCGATAGTATTCATATGCGGTCCGCCTTGCAGAAGAGGGAACACGGCGCGGTCTATACGTTTGGCCAGATTGTGTTTGCTCTTCGGATGATGGAGGGGCTGATAACGGTCTTCATTCCTTGATAAAATGAAGCCACCCCGGGGACCGCGGATCGACTTGTGAGAGGTGCTGGTGACCACATCGCAATGGGACACGGGGTTCGGATGCACTCCTGCGACAACCAGGCCGCAGATGTGGGCGATGTCAGCCACCAGATACGAGTTCACCTCCGAAGCAATTTCGGCCATTGCCGCGTAGTCAAAAATACGCGGATAAGCAGTTCCGCCGACCCAAATTAGCTTCGGGCGTTCCCGCTTGGCGGTCTCGCGCAAGTGGTCATAGTCAATTTGCTGTGTCTTTTCGTGCAGCCTGTACGGGACGCGCTGATAATCGCTGCCGGAAAAATTGACGGACCAACCGTGAGTCAGATGGCCGCCTTCGGGTAAAGGCAAGCCCATGACTTTGTCACGGGGGCTCAAAAGCGCGCGATAGACAGCCTGGTTGGCTGGCGAGCCTGAATAAGGCTGGACGTTGGCATGTTCACTGCCAAATAGCGCTTTCAGGCGCTCGATCGCGAGGGTCTCAAGCTCATCGACGATCTCGTTTCCGGCGTAGTAGCGCGCACCGGGGTATCCCTCGGCATACTTGTTGGTGAAAATCGACCCGGTCGCTTCCAACACCGCCGAGGAGGCAAAGTTCTCGGAGGCGATCAGTTTGAGAGTTGTCCGCTCCTGACGCTCCTGTCTTAGAAGCAGTTCGTGAACGCGGGAGTCGACGGCGGCTAAGTGAGGCCGCCCGTAAGTGTCGGGCTGCGCGATGGCGCCGCCGGCGGAGTTATCCATGGTAGTCGCGCTCCATTTGGACTGATCTATTTCACGATCAAGCAGGCGGTCCCTTCAACCGCGCGTCTTGTATTGCTTCCAGGCGTTGTAGGTCTCTTTTATGATGGCCATCATCGTGGGGCAGGAGATCGACCACCAATTGAGCCAGCTCGCCATCCTTGCCTCCTGCTTGCATATGGTACGAAGACTGCGGACGTTGTTCGTTGCAGCAAAGAAAGTTGGCTCTGACCAGCCGCCGAACGTGGCGTCGAACCTGCTCGCGAGGCAGACCGGTAATATCGGCCAGCTCGCCGACGGTTAGATCCGCATGCGCGCAAAGGCCCAGGATTCGAAGGCGATCAAGATGCGCTGCCGTCCTTAGGCGATTTACCAGTGTCAACATTGGTTAGCATCAACCCGGACGGGATGCAGCAAGCCGCTAGCCCTTCTATCCCCATCAATCCGCATGAGACCTCTCTCGTCATTTGCTGTAAATCCGCTGGTATGGATGCTAATGGAAGATAGATCACAGTCCTTTCTACGACTAAGACGCCAGATATTGGGGCTAATGTACCACCTGACAGGAGACTACACTCACGAACATTATGTGAATTTTTTTTAACGTTGCTGAGAATCAAGGGGGAGGTTTGGCGAATGTCTCGCCGTCGACTGTCGAATCCTGCCCGACGGGATTATAGGGTGCGTAGCCTGCTTGTCCTTTCCACATGACCAGCGACGATGGGGCGAAGGCGGCAGACATAGCTCTGGAGCATGCTGCGGTATCTTTGGCCTGAAGCCGAGGAAGGCGGACCGTGGCTTCCGCGCCGCTGCCGGGAGCCCGCGAACAGGCCAAGTGGATCAGCCGGGTGTTGCCGTCATAGAGCGTGAGACCCAAAGCTGGCCAGCCGCGCCCTGAGGCTGACGCACCGCTCAGCGTCCACCTTGCTCTCGAAGCCCATCGGCATAGCGCCGATAACGACTTGACCGCGTGCGTGTCGACGAGCGATCGGTGAGCGCAAGGATCGAGGGTGCAGTGCAGGATAATGCTGTTTTAAATCAGCGCTGTTTTCAGCCGACTGCCTTGAGCGTGGCACGAGGATATAGGCCCAAGGCAGGAGATCATCGTCTGCTGTTCGGGAGGCCGCCCTGGGCGCGCGACAGCCGTTCCTTCGGCTGCGCCGCTCCGCCACCATCCGCGCCGTGCCTTCCGGAGACCATTCCCGCTACCGGCCGGCGCCCGTGAAAACCTCGACCCGGCGCACCGGCTCGAGATGGCTGGGCTCAGCGTAACTCTGAAGTCGTCATATACCGAAGTCTTCACAGACTTCGGACATCCCCCTCACAGTCCGATCCAGATGGCGTCAGGAACACCGCTTGCGTTGATGCGGATGAACCCCTGCTTGTGCCACAATGACCCTTATGTCAGCGCGCGAGCCAAAGCTTCCGCGCAAGGCGACGGCTAGGATAAGGCAATGCCGACGAAGGGCACATTGCTTGCCACACTCTGGAATGATGGCATGCTCGGAAGGCCTAGGCTTTGCTCAGGGCCGCCTGCAAGGCGCGCTTTGAGGTTATTCACATAGCCTTCTGCGTAGTCCTGCGCCGTCGAGACCGAAAGATCAATGCCTGCCGCCAAGGCCTCTTCCATCAGGTGCTTTACGAGCCCATTTCGAATGGCCAGCTTGACCTCGGGGCCTGCGATAAGGCCGATCGCCTGCGCGGCCATATTGAGGCCAGCTTCCTCCAGCGCTCGCTTCATATCGCCTCCGTTAATGGCCGTACGCAGGAGATTGGCTGCTTGCGACTCAGCCTCGAGAACCATCGAGGCAAGATCGGCTACTTGTCCGAGGCCCGGAATGAAGCTGAGCAGTCCCACCGCCGTTGCCGCCAAGTCGAGCACTTTCGTCTCGATTTTGAGCACGGAGTCGACGACGTGCATGACGGCCCCGCCGTTCTTTTTGGCTGACTTAATGTCAGGCTGGTCCATCAGGCCCATCTTCATGTCCGCGACGGCATTCTGCTCTTCTGCGGTTTGGGCGCCGTGGGTGATTGGCTGCTGAACGTTGCGGTTCGCAGACGACATGTTTGTGCAAAAATGGGCAAAGTCTTTTTTGCTGATATTGCCGGAATCAACCGTATGCCCGCCGCCAAAGTCGAAGAATTTATGATGGGTCTTATAGCCCGTGATCGAATTGTTCAGGAGGCCAAACAAAAGAGGATCTGAAAGGAGCTGAGAGGCTGCTTCCCGCACTTTCGGATCAAGGCTCTTGTCGTCTTTCATTTTCGCCAGTTTGTCGCGAGTCAGAACACCGCTTCCAAAGAACGTGTCCTGATGGTCCTTGATCATCTCGACCGTATTCAGCTCAGTTTGCGTGAGGCTCATCGACGATGAGGCGACTTGCAGGAAATCCTCTTTGTGCATCTTCCCTTTCGAGCCACCGCACAACTGGTTCCAAGCATCGGGGTGATCGAGGAAATATTGCGCCGCCGCAATGACCTGGGGCGGAAATTTGCCGTTTTTCGATTCGCCGCCGACCATTTTCTTGAACTCATCCAGACTCAGGTCCTTGGACAGATTTTCGGAGTACCGGTAAAACTCCCGCAAGGCATCGCTCAAGGTCATGACCGAAGGCTGCAAACCTCCGCTGCCGTCGGATGGTATGTAGTTCTGCTCGTAGCTTCGCGCTTGGGCTTCCTGAAATGCAGCAACTTGTGGGTGGTGGTTTGAAAATCCGGCCAAGTCCTTGGCGTTGATCTTGCCTCCACAGCGGCCGTCGCCCTGCGAGCCAATCGCATAAAAAAGTCCCGAATCCTGCTGCAGTCCCTGGATCGCCGCTTTCAGATCCGGTGGCGTAGAGGGATCATTGGCTTTGTCGGTCAACGACTTCCAAGTAAGCGGGCATTGGTCCTTGTGACGGTTGAGTACCGCAACAATCTGCAACTCAGCCGTGGTCAGCGACCCACCGTTCCACGTGATTCCGGGGCTCGGCCTGGGAGCCGGCTCGATCTTCGGAGTGACGCCGAGCAGATGTTGGGCTTCAGTCGCCTTGGAGCGTTGCGATTGGTCCTCCTTGAGAGCCGCCCTCATATTTGGCGGCAGCAGATCCAGTGGGTGTTGCTCCAAGCCATTCAATGTCAAGACATCCGGTGCCAGATGGCCCAAAGGGTCCTGCCGCAATTTATCCATTGTCGAATCAAGATTCGACGCTGGCAGATCCCCTTGCGCGAAAGAGCCGGGCTTGTCTGCCAGCACACAAGTGGACAGCATCGCTTCGAAGCACGATGCACTTTGCTGATGCTGGGTCGCAAAATGGGAAACTTTCAGGCCCGGCCAACCCCTTGCGGACTGTAGCGAATTTGAGCGGTAGAAAGTTGAAAGATTACTGGCCGACATTATGCATCCTCAGACGTGACGTTGAAATCCCCACAAGAGACCCCGACAGAAGATCCCTTGCGTTTCACAAAATTCGACAATTCCAAGCGTCGGCAGGTCACGAATGCGCCTGCCCTGCCTTCAATTGCTGTGTTCCGGGCCGGCTCCAAGGTTCGGTCCAACACAATGGCCGGAGTCACCGCGAGAGCTGCCGGGACTCATCATGAGCGGATTAGCTTTCGAGAAACTGACGAGTTTGCGAAGAGTTCACAAAGGGGTAGCCGCAGTCATGTTCTTCAGAGCTGCGGGAAATCCTCAATGTTCATTTCTTGCCCAGCTCAGGCTTCCCGCCAACGCTATCCTGTTGTGGGATGTCAGAAGAATAAGAAGCATCCGGTCGTCCGTCGCGAACGACCGTAGTGGAGGAGCCGCGAAACAAGATCAGCACTGATTCCTTTGGCGTTGCCGCTATGTGAGTCTGCGCCTGCGCCTGCGCCACCAAGCCGTTAAAGGTCTGCTCCACGAGTGCGACGAAGCGCGGTGGACCGGAAACGAAGACGAGGCCATTGCCTGGCACGGGTTTGACCACATAGCGCTCGTCGGAGATATCAAGCTTGTCGAGAGCCCCCTTGAACGCATCGAAGCGAATCGACGTCATCAAAAGCATTCGAGTTTGCGATTCTTGTGCAGCAGACACATAGAGCACAAGGCCGTCATAGTACCATTGTAGACCGTAAAGGTTCGTCAAGCGGTCGAGGAACGCGCGCGGTGGCAAATCAGGCATACGTCCGCGAATTCGCCCCTTCACCGCAGGACTGATGTTGACCCTGATATTCAGGTTGTTGCCGAATTCCTGCAACGCTGCAGCGAGCTCCTGATCCAGAACCGTGTATCTATAGGGTGTCGCCGGAAGGGACAGCGGGACTGCATGCGCCGGGTGAATCCCGGTGGACAGAAAAAACCCGGCACAAAGAAGTCTCAAAACATGCAGGGTGACGGGTTGGATAAGCGTTCTCGGCATGTCGCACTGATAAACCAAACGCTGAAATCATCACAAGTGACTAAATTGCCGAAGAGATTTTAGATTGTCGAAATGACGCCGCCGTTAGTCAGCTTGTTGTCAGCTTGCCCCCCTAGGAGTGTTGCGCCGACACCGGGTGATGAATGGGCGGGGCTCGCCCGGTCAGAGAGAGCAACCGAGTCCTTACATGATGATGCCTGTCACGTCGATCTCTGCCACTCTAACGGCTGGCCTCCCCAGGGTCGGATCACCGTCGATTGTCGAGCAGGCCCAGTTTGAGCGCGCCTTAGGGCATGCAGCCGACTCGCTGAAAAACGATGCCGCCGCGGGGCCAGCGAGTGCGGCGCCAGTTGCTGCGGCGATGGATGTTCAGCGCGCGGCTGCGCCGACGAGCGGCATGGGCGATCGCGTGTTGCAGACGATTTCCTCCCTATATCCACACAACACTGTTTCCTTCCCCGCGCTCGACCATGACATAGCCCTTTCGAAGGGCGCTCTACCGGGACCGGCGCAGAAGCTTCCCGTTCCAGGTGAGGCGGGAACCGGAATCTCGGGCATTCCCCAACAAGGGCAAGACTTCGAAACGATGATGGCTGGTCTTCGGGATGTTTACAACGGCGTCACCCAGGTGGCGCTTATCTCCAAAGGCGTCAGCGGCGTCACATCATCCGTGAATAAACTTTTGAAGGAAGGCTGAACCGCGCGCATGATTGGCTTGGCCGAGGGCGAAATCATGCGTGGCCTGTCAGGGTGGCGGTCGGTTAGACTTGTCATGCTGCCAGTTCTCGTCGCCCTCACTGCTTGCAAAGCCGACCTCTACACGCAATTGCAAGAGCGTGAGGCAAATGAAATGCTCGCACTTCTTGAAGACAACGGGGTCGCCGCGATCCGGGTGGTCGCCAAGGATGGAACCAGCACGATCCAGGTTGACGAAAAGCTGCTCGCCTTCTCAATCAACCTTCTGAACGCCAAGGGGCTGCCGCGCCAATCCTTCAAGAACCTCGGTGAGATATTCCAAGGATCAGGCCTGATTGCCTCGCCGACCGAAGAGCGTGCCCGTTACGTGTATGCCCTGAGCGAAGAGTTGTCGCGGACGATCAGCGATATCGATGGCGTTTTTTCTGTACGTGTTCACGTCGTGCTGCCGCATAACGACCTTGTGCGAGCCGGTGCCACGCCATCCTCGGCCTCGGTGTTTATCAGGCACGACGCAAAAACAAATGTCGCGGCTCTGCTGCCAAAGATAAAGATGCTTGTAGCCGACAGCATCGAAGGCCTGTCCTACGATAAGGTGGAAGTGGTTTTGGTGCCGGTAGAACGTTCCGCACACGAGCAACGGCCCGATCCGACTGCTGTTTTGCCACAAGCATCACTACCTCTTCCTGCGCCACTTCTGGCGACCGTAACAGGTTTTGCCGCAGCCGTATTCGCCGTGGCCTGTTATCTCTTGATCGGCGTTGTTACGCGTCGGCGCAAGCAATCAACCGGCGTTTCCAAGGTCGAGGGGCGCCGGGATGCTTCTGCTGTCGAGGCCATTCGCAAAAGAATGCCTGCAATTGGACGTGGGTGACATCTCATTGCCAATGCCTATACAGACCGCCCGACCTGATGGTCCGCACTTTCCGGGCGCGAGCGAGCTTGCGGCTTCGGCCCATCCAACCCGTCTTGCGGCGCGTCTTGATCCAGCGTTATCGGCCGAAACGTTAGTGAAGTTGCAGAAGTGTTCCAGACTGCATCCAAGGCTGGCAGAATTGCTGGGCAACGATGACGTGGATCTGAACCACATCGGCTGCAGGCCGGACCTTCTACGCGGGCATGATCCATATCGAGCGACCCTTCTTGCTGGTAGTATCTGGCATGCCCGTTCGCTGGTCGCGTTTGTCTCTCAGCCTGAGCTTGCCATCCTTGTTAAACGCATCGGCGTGGATGCACACGCATTCGGAATCCGACACCTGCTGCATGCTGTTGACAAAAGACTGATCTCGGACCCAGAAAAACTCGCTCAGCAAATCGAATACGATGGACACGCATGTCTTGGAGCTTGGCTCCAGGACAGTTCAGCGACCGAGCGTAACCGCGTGCTTCTTCGATTGCCCGAGGGGACTGCCGCGGAGACTCCAGCACATGAGCATTGGACCGCCGCCGGCCAATTGCTTTCACTTGTAGTAGCTCATTTTGAGACAGAGACCCCGGTGAAATGACAGTCGAACTTTCCGAGGGGCCAATAGCGCCGCAGATGCGTCCAGTCGGACCACTGATACCCGCGAGCGAGCTCGAAACCTGGCACAGCGCCGCGCAAGCCCTTGCCGCGGCAGAACGGCATCGGCAGCGCGTTCGAAACTGGGCACGCGCGGTTTACCAGCGGGCGTGGGCGCGCGGCCACATGGAGGGCTCGAATGCAGGCACCGAGGAGATGGCAGGGTTGATTGCGGAGACAATCTCCGAAATCGCGCGACGAAAGGCGGCTCTGGAGCAGGAATTGCCGCAGCTCGTGATGGAAATATTGAGCGATCTTATCGGCGCTTTCGATCCGGGCGAGCTATTGGTGAGGGCTGTTCGTCACGCCATAGAGTGTCAATACAGCGGCGCCGACGTTTGCCTTCATGTTTCTCCCATGCAAGTCGACATGCTTGCACGAGAGTTTGCTCGATGCGACGGCCAGGATGGTCGACCAAGGGTGCGGATCGAGCCCGACCCGACATTGTCGCCGCAACGCTGCGTGCTGTGGAGCGAGTACGGCAATGTTGACCTTGGACTTGACGCCCAGATGCGCGCGCTGCGCCTTGGTTTCGGGACGCTCTGTGAGAAAGGCGAGCTATGAGAAAGCCCGTCCCAGAACATAACGCTGACGCCCACACTCGAGCTCTCGTTCCAGCAATCTCGTCTTTGAGGGCTGCGGCCAAGCGAATTGACACGCGTGCGGTGCGCGGTCGGATCACGCGGGCTATCGGCACACTGGTTCATGCCGTCTTGCCAGACACTCGTATTGGGGAACTTTGCCTCCTAGAGGACCCGCGAACCGGGCTGTCGCTCGAGGCCGAGGTGATCGGCCTGTCGGGTGATGGTGTATTGCTGACACCGATCGGGGACTTGGTGGGCCTATCCAGCCGCGCAGAGGTCGTGGCCACTGGCCGAATGCGTGAGGTGCCCGTCGGCGGCGATTTGCTCGGTCGCGTGATCGACAGTCGTTGCCGCCCATTGGACGGCAAAGGCGAAATCAAGACCGTCGAAACTCGGCCCCTGCATGGCAGAGCCCCCAATCCGATGACGAGGCGCATGATTGAGCGGCCATTCCCGCTTGGGGTCCGTGTCCTCGATGGTCTGCTGACGTGCGGCGAGGGCCAGCGGATCGGGATTTATGGCGAGCCAGGTGGTGGCAAGTCGACGCTGTTGTCACAGATCGTAAAGGGTGCCGCCGCTGACGTCGTCATAGTGGCGCTCATAGGCGAACGTGGACGGGAAGTTCGTGAATTCATCGAAAGGAATCTTGGTGAAGAGGGCCTTCTCCGTACGGTCGTCGTGGTTGAAACATCCGACCGCTCGGCGGTAGAGCGTGCGCAATGCGCTCCAATGGCGACTGCGCTCGCGGAATATTTCCGCGATCAAGGCCTACGCGTTGCTCTCATGCTGGATTCGCTGACGCGCTTCTGCCGCGCTATGCGCGAAATAGGCCTTGCTGCGGGTGAGCCGCCGACGCGACGGGGCTTTCCTCCTTCCGTTTTTGGCATGCTGCCAGGCCTGCTCGAGCGCGCCGGCATGGGTGAGCGGGGCTCAATCACGGCCTTCTATACGGTGCTTGTAGAGGGTGATGGCACGGGTGATCCAATCGCCGAGGAATCGCGTGGTATTCTCGATGGCCATGTCATCCTCTCACGCGCTATTGCGGCGCGATCGCATTTCCCCGCTATTGATGTGCTGCAGAGTCGCAGCCGCGTCATGGATGCAGTCGTTTCGGGGACACATCGCAAGGCAGCATCCATTTTCCGCGAGCTCCTGTCGCGCTATGCCGAGACCGAGTTCTTGATCAATGTTGGCGAATACAAGCCAGGTGGAGATCCCCTGACTGACCGGGCTGTCGCGTCAATCGACGAACTGAGGGAGTTTCTGCGCCAGAGCGAAGATGACGCGTCAGATTTCGAGGAGACGGTCGCATGGATGTCGCGTCTGACCGCGTAAACTGGATTCAGTCTTCGAGTATACGGCTTCTGAAGGAAATGCAAGAGCGTCGTGCCCTTGGCGAGCTGTCCAAGAAGGAAGCCCAGCGCGATGTGGCCGCCTCAGCCGTACAAAATGCCTCTAGGGAGCTTGCAATGATACAGCAACATTGTTCAAGAAAAGAAGCAGCGCTCTATCAGCATCTGATGTCACTCGACAACTTGTCTAGCGCAGCGCTCGACCGTCACCGCCTTCACACTGAACAACTTGCCGCTGAGATCAATTCCAGACGGCAGATGCTTGATGATACCCAAATCGCTCAAGAGGAGGCTGAGATGGCGGCGTCCAGGACGAGGGAGCTATGGGTCATATGTTCGGCGGCAAGGGACAAATGGCAACAAATCGAGGACGACGTGCGGCGCGCCGTCGAGACTCATTCGGAGGCCGCAGCCGAGATCGAGGCCGACGATGAGATACTGCTGAAATATGCGAGGGGGTCGCTTGCCTAAATGCCGCGCAACCGGATCCGACGGTCGCAAGAGGTCGTCCGAATGACACGACCGTGCAGTCTTTGATAGGCGCTGCGGTCACACCCGCCATGTTCGAACCAGTTCTGAAACTGTCCCACACGGTTGTCTCGTGGCTCAATGATACAGCAGCGCCGCGCACGCCGTTTCAAAGCCGGATCAACGAGGTGCCGCTATCGGTGCGAACGGCAGGGCTTGTCTGGCAGCAGGAACCTGCTGCCATTCCGATGCTTGACTGCGTCTGGAGAGTGGGAGCCGAAACGGTCATCTTGTCACTGTCGCGCCCGCTCGTAGAGGAGTTCATCACGACAGTGCAGAACGGCTTGGCCTTCCCTTCCGAGCCAACTGCTTCGCTAATTCTCGAACTCGCTCTGGAGCCGCTTGTCACTCGACTGGAGGAGACGACGCGTCTGAACGTGCAACTCGTGCGGGTATGCGAAGCCACGATGCTGGCTCCTCATCTTGAACTCGACATCATTTTCGGCGCGGTCAAGGGCAAGGGCCGTCTATTCCTGTTCACGCCACTTGACGGCTTAGTACCGCCTGCGTTTCGCGCGCTAGGCGAACTGCTTGCCCAGTTGCCGCGGCAGCTGGGCGGGCTGCCTCCAGAGCTCCCGCTCATTGTTGCAGGAGAGGTCGGCACGCTTCGCCTTCCTGCGGCGCTTCTTCGAAGCGCATGTGTCGGTGATGCATTGTTGCCCGATATTGCGCCGTTCGGCCGCGGCCAGATCACCCTAGCTGTCGGCCAGTTGTGCGCCGAGGCGGATCTTGACGGCGATGAATTAATCTTGCGGGGGCCTTTCCGCCCGCGACCGTGTCCTTTGGAGAGTGCGCATATGACACAACCCGGATCGCAACTGGAGCTTACTAAGGATCTCGACGATGTCGAGATCGTGCTTGTCTTTGAATGCGGCCGCTGGCCTATTTCTCTTGGGGAATTAAGAAGTGCCGGCGAAGGGCATATTTTTGAACTTGGATGGCCGATCGACGGCCCGGTCGACATAGTGGCCAATGGTCAGCGTATCGGGCGTGGCGACATTGTCCGCATCGGAGAAGAGCTGGGCATCAGGCTCCGTGGCGGGTTTGCATGCAATGAGTGAAGCTCAGCCGACAATCCTGGCGCTTCTTGCGGTTACCGCCGGACTCGGTCTGCTGGTTTTAGCAGTTGCCACGACAACGGCCTTTGTAAAGGTATCAATTGTTCTTTTCCTCGTCCGCAATGCGCTCGGGACCCAGACCATACCACCCAATGTGGTGCTGTACGCCGCGGCGATGATCCTCACTATGTTCGTTAGTGCGCCCGTTGCTGAGCAGACCTATGACCGCATGTCGGATCCCAAGCTCCACTATCAGACATTCGACGACTGGGTAAGCGCCGCTAAAGCCGGAAGTGAGCCCTTGCGCGAGCATCTCAAGAAATTCACAAATGAAGAGCAGCGGCGATTTTTCCTATCTTCGACAGAAAAGGTCTGGCCAGAGGAAATGCACGCTGCAGCCACGCCTGATGACTTTGCAATACTTGTACCATCTTTCTTGCTATCAGAATTGAAGCGCGGATTTGAGATAGGATTTCTACTTTATCTGCCTTTTATTGTTATAGATCTGATAGTGACAACTATCTTGATGGCAATGGGTATGTCGATGGTCTCACCAACTGTTATATCTGTTCCGTTCAAGATCTTCTTGTTTGTTGCCATTGATGGTTGGTCAAAATTGATGCATGGGCTTGTGCTGAGTTATACGTTACCGGGAGGCTGATCATCACTGAATCCAGCATCATTACTCTTATGAGCCAATCACTGGTGGTTTTCATGATCTGGATTCTACCGCCGCTCATTGCATCAGTGGTTGTCGGCCTCGTCATCGGCATCCTCCAGGCGGCGACGCAGATCCAGGATGAAAGCTTGCCGCTCACCGTGAAGCTTCTGGTCGTTGTCGCGGTGATTGGGCTGTTTGCTCCTGTGCTAAGCGCCCCGCTCATAGAGCTAGCCGATCAGATCTTCACCGAGTTTCCCGCAATGACACTTAGCTACTAGTCCGCCCCATGGACGCGCCATCGGCCGATATTCAAATTCTGATCCAGACGGCTTTCGAACTCGTCGTTGCGGCAGGTCTTGGGGCAGCCCGCGCGATGGGCATCATGCTGATCTTTCCCGTATTCACACGCTCGCAGATCAGTGGGCTGATCCGGGGCTGTTTGGCTGTTGGCTTCGCACTACCATGCCTGGCACACGTCAGCGGCGGATTGCCGGCGCTGGATCCTGATACGCGCCTGATCCAGCTAACCCTGCTCGGATTCAAGGAAGTTTTTGTCGGTGTACTCCTTGGCACTTTTCTTGGCATTCCGCTTTGGGGCCTTCAGGCTGCCGGGGAGCTTATCGACAACCAACGCGGCATCAGCAGCCCGACCGCTTCGGCCGATCCCGCGACGAACAGTCAGGCTTCCGCGATGGGCGTTTTTCTGGGGATCACTGCGATTGCCATATTCGTCGGATCAGGAGGCCTGGAAACTTTGATCAGTGTCCTGTACCGCAGCTACTTGATCTGGCCGGTGTATCAGTTTCACCCGACACTGAGCGGGCCAGGAGCAATGGAGTTGTTGGGGCTTCTCGACAGCATAATGCGCACGGCATTATTGGTTTCGGGGCCTGTCGTGTTCTTCCTGATACTGATTGATATATCGATGATGCTGCTGCGTCGCTTTGCCCCGCAATTTAAGGCGAGCCAACTGTCTCCGGCAATCAAGAACATTGTCTTTCCAGTTCTCATGGTCACCTACGCTGCCTATCTGGTGGAGAGCATGAAACTGGAGGTCACACGTGCCAACGGCGTGCTGGAGTGGTTCGACAAATTGCTGCCATGAGCGACACAAGTGAAGAGAAGACACACGCCGCCAGCCCGAAGAAGTTAAGTGAAGCGCGCAAAAAAGGACAGCTGCCACGTAGCTCCGATTTCGTCCGCGCGGTCGGGACTTGCGCTGGGCTCGGCTACCTTTGGCTAAGAGGCAGCGTGATCGAGGACAAATGCCGGGAAGCGCTCCTATTAGCCACCAAGTTGCAGAGCCTACCTTTCGATACCGCGGTGCCGCAGGCATTGGTTGTGCTCGTCCAACTCACAGTCGCGGCTGTTGGCCCGCTGCTTGGAACCCTTGTCGCCGCGGTGATTTTGGCCAGCCTGCTAGCCAATGGTGGATTTGTCTTCTCTCTGGAGCCGATGAAGCTCAGCTTTAAGAAAATTGACCCCTTTGAAGGGCTGAAGCGCTTGGGGTCTGCTCGTTCCATGGTCGAAGTCTGCAAGACCATGTTCAAGGTATTGGTTCTCAGCGCAACCTTTTCCATTGTCCTTCTCGGGATGTGGAAGACAATGGTCCCTCTGCCGATCTGCGGCATGGGCTGTGTTGGCCTCATCTTTATGGAGACAAAATTGCTGATGGGAATTGGCGCCGGCGCACTGCTGGTCGGCGGACTGATCGATCTTCTGCTCCAGCGCGCGTTGTATCTGCGCGAAATGCGCATGACCAATACCGAAGTGACGCGCGAGTCGAAGGATCAGCAAGGAGCGCCAGAGTTGAAAGGTGAACAGCGTCGCATCCGCGAGGAGGCGGCCGACGAGCCTGCGCTTGGCGTGCATCGCGCCACGCTGGTCTTAACAGGAAGGGCGGTCCTGATCGGTCTGCGTTACGTTCGCGGTGAAACCGGGGTGCCGTTCTTAGTTTGCCGTGCCGAAGGTGAGCGCGTTTCACATGTGTTGAGCGAGGCGCGGGCACTACGCCTGACGATCGTCCATGACCATGTCTTAGCGCGTCAGCTGATAGGCACTACAAAACTCGGCCACGCGGTTCCTATGCAATATTTCCAGCCTGTCGCGAAAGCATTCTTTGCCGCAGGCTTGGCCTAGTCATGGAAGTCCACGACTGCCCAGTTCAAAACTGACCTGGCTCCATGCTAGTGGCAAATGTCGGCTGGCCATCCGTGCCCCAGTGTCTCTGTCAGGCCAACCGCGCAACCGCGGGCCTGGGGCAATCACTCCCCTCGGATCTGCCACCCAGCAACTACGGCAAGTCCTCCGGGCATGACCTTGCAGCCTCTGCTGGCCGGTGCGTGGCGCAGTCCGAGGTTTTGAGGCCGGCAGTGCGGATTTGATTGGTGCAGCCGTTGGAATGCCCTCGTCAGCTAGTCGTCAACTAAGCGCCCTATGTTGAACAGCCGTGCTAACTTGAGCTCGGTTGCGAAACATAGGAGTACGAATCGTCATGTATGGTCGAATTGGTGGCTCATCCGATAGTTACCGCGCGCATAATGCCGGCGAGCAATCGGATGCAGGAAGCGAAGGGTTCGCGGACACATTTGCCCGAATGCACTTATCCGGATCGGAAGGTAGCGGCGCCTCATCATCGGCGGCTCCCCAAGCATACTCCCTCAATTCCCGACCTCCTGTGGTGGAGATCAACAGGACTTCCTTCAGGAGACAGGTGAGGCAATTTCATGGTGATGAAATCACGCACATCGCCGACAATCCTCAAGAGTATTCGGAGTTCGTATCGTCACGAGCCAGGCGCACCGCGGACGTTGCTCAGCAATATGGCATCCGTCGAGATACGGAGCACGCGCGATATTTCAGTTACCAATTGGGAGACCGGAGTGCCGGACTGCTGAGAATGGAAGGCGGATTCAGCATGAACGAGTTCGAATCGGAAAGTTGGCGGGAACAATTTCCTGGTCGAACTGAGGTCACTTCCATAGTGGATCTTCAAGTCGCCCATCCGCTCGTCGAAAATGCGGGCGATATTCTGCTGGAGCATCAACTTCGGATAGACGGCGACCGACCGTTGCTGAATTGGCGTGCGGCTAATCCGGAAGCACAAGCGCGCGCGCAGACGATGGGGTTTGTTGAAGTGGATCATGGCGACCTGGTGCTTGACCCTACGCAGCATCCCGACAAATGGACGAAGAACAGTGCCGGTGAGTGGCAGCGTGCAGGCAAACCTCCACTCTATCTCCACAAAACCGAGGATAGCGACAGCAGCGATAGCGGGTCCGACGACGATTTCATGTGATTTGTCGACCCGCCGCCGAGCCTTGCAACTGGTGACGGTTGCAAGGCTGTTGGCAGTGAATGCTAATTGTCCGGCGACAGCCCCGCCTTAGCGCCAGCGCCGCCGAGCAATCCAGCCCATCTCCCAGACAATAAACTGCGGATGCGCATCGTGGGTGCTTGCGAGCGGATTGTATTCGGGCCGGAACTCCGCCTCTTGGAACCGAGCTCTCCCGAATCCAATTTTCTCCACCACACCGTTGGGTCGTTGCGATGCGCCGATCCCGATCGGATCGGCTATGCCTGCTCCGCGCTCGCAGGAAGACCTTCCGCCTCGATCTTGGCGGCGCGATCTCGGCGATAAGTTGGATGGGAGGCAAGATACGCCGCCACGTCAACAGCCGGTAACGCGACATCGCAAATCGGCCCTGACGGTAGCCGATCGACTCCAATCGCCGGACCGCAACTCGCGCAGCGGCATTCGCGGTTTGGCCAGGAGAAATGCTCGCTGACTCACAGCGTGGCCGGCCGCATTCTGAGTGCCCTGTCATGCAGCCTGCGCCGACGGGAGCTCGGCACGCGAATGGCGTGGTTGGCGGCCAAGCCCTGAGGTCAACAAGGACTTACAGAAAGCGGGGGTGAGTTTGCCGCGATGAATTATGACCTTCTCGCGACCGGACCTAGCATCGGCTTCCTCTCGCTCTCGATTGTAGCCGCGCTGTTCGTTGGATTTAACGTGGCAAGCGGTGAATTCGGAATCAGCCAGCCCTTCCAAGTTTCTGGCCATGACGGGGCGACTCGTGTGGATGTGCACCCACATCGGGCTCGGCATCGCACCATTGACCAGCATCTTGGGCTGCAGCTTCATCTCAAACAGCTTTCCTGGCTCGCCACGCAGCGCGACCGGTGCCTCCGGCGGCATCAATTCGTCGGCATTGCACAAATGTTCCAGGTATTTTTGCGCCGGAAATGCGTAGGTCTTCATGCAATCAGTCGTAATGCCGGCTTTTCCTTCATTCAATGCGTTGGCCTGTCCCAGCACCATGTTCAGCAACCCTTTGAGCTGGTCTGTGCGTTCGTGCACTTT
The DNA here is from genome assembly GCF_029674625.1 of Mesorhizobium sp. WSM4906. Taxonomy (NCBI): domain Bacteria; kingdom Pseudomonadati; phylum Pseudomonadota; class Alphaproteobacteria; order Hyphomicrobiales; family Phyllobacteriaceae; genus Mesorhizobium; species Mesorhizobium sp. WSM4906. Next base: position 1,498,503 of record NZ_CP121355.1, on the reverse strand, counting down.
GGGTAGCTGGGTGGAGGTGAGTAGCAGGCGTACATTACGCCCCTGCAACCCGGCGAGACAGGTTTGCATCTCAATGGCCTGGGCTCGCAGGTACTGGGCCACATCGTCCACGACCTTACCGGCCTCCTCAGGCTTCATCTGGCGCACTTGGGAGACGACGCTTTGCTGACCGGCCAGATCGAACTGCAAAAGTTCGTCCAATCGTTTGAGCCGCTCCGTCAATACCTCCATTGACAACGCGGCGCCCCCGATTGTCGAGCCTGCCCCCGACGAACTCGCAGCCACCTCTTGCGCTCTCACCTGTGTACTCGCAACTTGATCCGAGCGCGCGAGAACCTTGGCTGCTGGCACTGTGCCGGCGTTCGCAGCGACTGGTGTTGATGGCTGCCCGGCGGCAGAAGTCCCGGCGCGAGCTGCCGACTTATGCTTTGACTTCCCTTTCCTTCGCGCTGTAGTGCCTTCTGACACTGCAGCCGTACCAGCAGTGTCAGCCGGTATCGCAGCGCCTGCCCTGGCCGGCATCGCAGCGCCCGCCTGGGCCTGTGGCGCCATGATGGCTGACGGCGGAGACTGCAGGTTCAACAAGTGCATGGCATCGTGCGCAGTGATCCATGCATCGTCCACGATCCGTTCGAACAGTTTCAATGGGAGGCCGGCATCTGGGTAGGTATGGCTTAGCTTGGTATGCACCTCGTGCAACGCCAATCCAAAATCCGAAAGCCGCTCCATGATTTTTTCTACAACCGCGCAATCATGAGCGTTGAGTGTTTTGCCATCATCCATTATGCCCTTCGCCAAAGAGAGGGCGCGAAGAGCTTCTTGAGCGGCGCTTGCCATCAGCTGCACCACTCCATTTCGACCGACGAGGAGTTCCTTCAAATCTGGCTCGAACCTGCTCGCCCGCAGTTCAATCTTGGCCCGCGCAAGACCGATCCGCTCACGGACCAGCCAGATCCTGACACTCAGTACCGAGCCGGCACGCAGCCGCAGTGCGCACCGCTCGGCTTCCCGCATCACGGGCGTTCCACTGGATAGGCTAGCGGTGGCAGCGCAGGCGGATCGCTGCCGTTCGGAGCGCCATGCCTTTTTTTCCCACCACTTAATTGCCGCCGTATGGTGGTTCTCCACATTTAAAATCAACAGCTCCTGCCGGTCCGCCTGGGAGTAGGAGTAGAGTTTATCGACCATACCTGCCGCTTTCTTGGTCTTTTTGTCCAATTTCGTGATCGTCGACAGGCCAAGTTTGTCTACTTCATTCGCGGCGTCGCACACGATCTGGCAACATCTACGCACCTTGTCGTCTGGCATAATTGTCTGCGCCTCAGCCGCAGGCAGGCTAGCGCGGTACTCCAGAATTGCTGAGGCTGCATCGACGACCCCACTGATCAGCTCCACCGCCTCCTCGGGGACGTCGGTTTTCCTGGCCGCAGCCTCGCAATCAGTCAGTTGTTGAACAAGACTGTTCATTCTGAGCTGTGTCGGACTGATATCTTTATTTGACGATGAGCTGGTGCCTTCCACCTGCGCGGTTGATAGTTGGCTACCGACCGGCGCCATGGCTTCGCCCTCAGACATGGAGGGAGAACCGCGCCGCCTTGCGGCTGCGCCACGTGGCGCTACGGTTCCGCGTGGTGGCGCAGCGGCTCCACGTGGCGGTGTGTTCAGGATTTGATCTTCGCCAATCGAGGCGCCTGGCAGACTTTCGCGGGCATCGCCTGGACCGCGCGCAACTGGAAGGGAGGAGGGCCTCCTATCGGCGTCCCCAGAGCGCATCTGCTCCACAACGGAATCGAATGACTGTCCACCTTCTCCCGCAGCAAGACTTGATTGCGAAAGGGAACTGCTCGCCCGCCCCGCGCGGCTGGCTCCAGTTTCAGCCTGCGATTTCCGTGGTCGGCCAATGCCCTTCATATTGCGTCTCCGTAGTAGGCGAGAATGTGCTGCTATTGTGCTGGCGGCTGACGAGACCAGCGGCATCTTTCGGTTAACGTCACGGTCAGCCAGACCCGCGACGGCGTAATGTTCCCGCCAAAGTGCTTCTCAGTAGCAGGCCAAGATTGGCCCGAGCTCACAGGACTTTCGCAACGTTGCCATCGATGTCCTGAGATTATCAGCGCTTCAGTCCGCCGATTTCCAGGAACAGCGAATGAAATCAGACCAACTCGGCTAGCTCCCCTTCCTAGACACGTGCCTGACGATTTTATTGATGCGTCACTCCTCTCGTTCGCCACCGACAAAGTCACACATTTGCTTCAGAGAAGCGTGTGCGTTGCGTATCACGCGGACCATTTCGATCTATAGTTACAAAAAGTGTCGAGACGGGACCTTTGGATCCGAAGGTCAGGCACGGCCGGCCTAGATAGACCGCTTGGCTGACGATTAGCTGACGATGGGAGTTCTCACGAACAGGGCAAGAAAATCCGACCGCTTCAAGCTTTCGATATGGTGAGAAGAGGATCCGCACCGGCCTCCCAAAGCCGGCAGACCATCCCATGTTCGTACGGTCGCCGACCTTCTCGAAGCCAATGAGCTCACCGCGCCGGGCCGTGATGTGCAGGCGAGAGAATGGTGATGCAAAGACCGAGTTCCTGCTCGTTGCGTGCGCCCGTGGAGCCAGCAAGAATACGGTCATTGCGGTCATGCAGCACGTGGACCGTGTCTCCTGTTCGACACCACAGCATCGAGGATGCAAACGAGCTGCTGCGGCTGCCATTCGGTCGCGGCATGCGTGGACGGCGGGATTGGCCGAACAGCCGAGATCGTGGTCGACTGTTCGATGCGAGAGCAACATCCTGCAGAGCATACGTTTTTGCGCTGGCCGGTTTTTGTCAAAAGCCGTCAGGTTCTCGAAAGCTCCCGCCCTTAGCTTGATCGAGGCTAACCTTTAACACGTCGCCGCCAATGGCAAATGCCGGAGTACCTGATGATAGCAGCAATTGGGAGTGGAGTTGGCAACCTCGGGACTTCCTTGATCCGAAAGGGCCATGGGGATTCGAAATCCGAGCATTCTGGTGATGGCAAGCCGGCTGATGGCAATGATGGCAAGCCAGCTGGTGGGAATGATGGCAAGGCAGCTGGCGGGAACGATCGGGCGGATAACCGGACCGTTTCAAATGATCAACTTCAAGACAACTCACAGTCTGCAGCACAAAGTGAAGCCTTCCAAAGTATCCTGCGATCGTTCGCGTTCCAATTCGCGAACGATGCGATGGCTGAGGCCGATGAAGCTTTGGATGACACAGAAGATGCCTGACGCGGGAAATCCGGCGTGAGGTCATACAGGCCGTTATTGACGGCACAACTCCAACAGAAAAAGGAATGATCATGGCTGCAGTTGATAATAATAAAAAATCAGGCAATACCAATACCAGTAGCGCCGGCAATACCGATAAAACTAACAGTGGCACTCCCGGCAATACAAGCGGAGCTGATGCTACTGCTTTTCAGGCGCAAGTGCAGGAACTAACCAATGTTAGCTTGGAGGCGACGAAAAGGAGTGTCCAGTTGCGCACTCTAACGACCAATCTCCAGACCATCAAGAAGGCCGCCGACGAACGCGTTTCGTAATGTCGGAAGCGGGTTTTAGACTGCCCCCTAGCGCGTCTCCTTATTGACGCGACGTAGTCCCGAAATGAGCCGCATGGCAATTGCCATGCGGCTTCTATCCTGTTTGAGAGATGCTCTGTGGATGACGCCGTTTCCCTCCGTTTCGAAGTGCGTTCGGGGCACTATTGCGGTCTGACCGGCAAGACGGATCTTCAAAAGTGTTTAATCGGCAGCGGCTTCGATGCCGATTTGGTCTTTGTCGAGCAGGGACTGGCACCGCATCACCTTCGTGTAACTCTTCTTGGCAAGTCGATCGAACTGGAGGCGCTTGCACCCGGACTCAGTATCGAGGGCAACCGGAATATCGCCGCAGGCCAGTCCGTTGTTGTGCCCCTTCCTGTCGTCCTGCTCGTAGGCGAGATGTCCATTGCTTTGTCCGTGCAGGATGCAGAGCCGCCTGGTTCGACCGGCATACCGCGCCTACCGATCGGTGTGCTCGCCATGGTCATAATCAGCTCACTCGGGATCGGCGCGCTTTCAGGCACGATCTCCTATCTTGGCAATGCAAGTGGATCGAGCCCCAATTCACTTCGGGCTGAAGTCGCGTCCAGAACGATCAGTCACCGCGCTGACAATGAACTTACGGAGGCAGCGGCCCAAGAGCTGCAGGAGGAAGTCGATCGAGCGGGTCTTCTCGACGTCAAGATTGGGTCGGCAAAGGGTGTTGTGACCGCCGAAGGCACCGTCACGTCTGAATCGGTCATCAGTTGGCAGAAGCTTCAGCAATCGTTCGATCGTCGCACCAAGGGTACTCTAACACTGGTGAACGGAGTGCTCATCAAAGAGGAGAAGGCGCCATCCGCAATCGCGGTCGAAGCTGTGTGGCATGGGGTCCAACCATATATTGTCATCGACAGCGAGAAGTATTTTGTCGGCGCCATTTTGGCTGATGGATGGGTGGTCGAACGTATTGAGGACAGCCGTGTGCTGCTGAGCAGGAATGGCCGCATTGCTGCTCTCCAATATTGAAAGCTCGCAGGCCCCATCAAGCAGCACTCTATGGCCAGCCAAACATCCTGTCGCGCTCGGTGCTGACAAGCTGGCTGCGTTGGAAACATTTGCTGCCCAGCCATTTCGCGCCTGCTTGTGGCTCTCATGCAGGGTCACGCGCTGGCCAAGGCTGAGGCGCCTTCGGAGTTCGAAAGCCACGTTTCATGGCGTAACAGCAGAGTAAGTCTCAACCGATTGCAAAGGTGTCTCGATGGCCAACGTCCTGCGTGACTTCATCAAGCGTGCGCCGGCCAGCCCGGATTTAATGGTTGCGTTGATGCTGCTTCTGGCTGTCGCGATGATGGTCATGCCTATCCCGGTCGTGGTGGTCGACGCCCTGATAGGATTCAATATGGGGTTGGCCATACTGCTGATGATGGTTGCCCTGTATGTCAGTACTCCACTTGATTTTTCCTCTTTGCCCGGCGTTATTTTGATTTCCACTGTATTCCGTCTCGCGCTCACGGTCGCAACGACGCGACTGATCCTGGCCGAGGGGGAGGCCGGCAGCATTATTCATACTTTTGGCGATTTCGTCATTTCAGGCAATATCGTGGTGGGTTTCGTCATATTTCTGGTCGTCACCATGGTGCAATTCATGGTCCTCGCGAAGGGTGCCGAACGGGTGGCAGAAGTGGCGGCGCGTTTCACGCTGGATGCTCTGCCGGGCAAGCAAATGGCGGTCGACGCAGAGCTACGCAACGGCCACATCGATGCCAACGAATCCCGCCGGCGGCGCGCCGAATTGGAGAAGGAAAGCCAACTCTATGGCGCGATGGACGGCGCGATGAAATTTGTGAAGGGCGATTCCATCGCCGGGCTGGTGGTTATCTGCATCAACATGCTGGGTGGAATTTCGATCGGCCTGCTCTCCAAGGGCATGTCCTTCGGCGAGGTACTGCATCACTACACTCTGCTGACGATAGGCGATGCATTGATATCGCAGATTCCGGCCCTTCTGCTCTCCATTACTGCGGCGACCATCGTCACCCGTGTGACTGGGACGGCGAGGATCAACCTCGGTACAGAAATGGTCAGTCAGCTCACGGCCAGCACTCGAGCCTTGCGACTGGCGGCCGGCGTCCTGGTTGTAATGGGGTTCGTTCCTGGGTTTCCCCTCCCCGTCTTTCTGATGCTGGCCGCAGTGTTCGCTGCGGTAAGCATTGTCAAGGCTGATGTGCTGGGCGCCGGCACTGCCGATGCGAAAGGTGGAACTGCAGCGGAGCCTAAGCAAGCCGCGCCTGCGAAGGAATTCCCGATCGCATTTTTTCTAGCGCCAGATCTTATGCAGGCGGTCGATCAAGCCGAATTGCAAAAACATATTGGGCGCGTTTCGCTCCTGGTCACAGCCGATCTGGGCATTATCGTTCCTCGCATCCCTGTCTTGGTTGACGAGCAGCTGCCTGAATCGCAATTCCGAATTGATGTCGAGGGCGTGCCAGTCGAACAGGACGCCTTAGATCCAAACCAGATGGCGCTCCGAGCCGATGTAGCGCACGTCGACTCGAGCGGTGTCCCCCTTAGACGTGAGCCGAAAACGGACAGACTCCCGGTTGAACATACCCCTGCAAAGGCCCTTACGGGCGCCGGCACGGAGCATAGGGCTCCCGGCGAACTCCTCGCCTTGCGCGTCCATGCAGCGTTGACCCGCTACGCACCGCGATTGGTGGGCATCCAAGAGACCCGACATTTCCTGGGCCGAATGGAGCAGGAATATTCTGAGCTTGTGAAAGAGGTGCTACGCACGACGCCGATTCCTCGGATTGCCGATGTTCTGCGCCGCCTCCTGGAGGAAGGTATCCCAATCCGCCACACCCGTCTCGTGTTGGAGGCATTGGCCGAATGGAGCGAGCGTGAGCAGAACGTTGCCCTGCTGACGGAATATGTCCGTTCTGGTTTGAAGCGACAGATCTGCCACCGCCATGCCAACACGGAGGGCATCGTGTCCGCCCTGGTCGTCGAGCGCGAGAGCGAGGATGTGATGCGTGGCGCGGTTCGAGATTCGGATGCAGGCCCCTATCTCGCACTGGAGGATCGGCAAAGCGAAGCGATGCTATCACAGATACGTCAGGTCCTTTCGAACGCAGAACCGGGTCAAACCCGCCCTATTCTGTTGACGTCGATGGATGTCCGACGTTTCGTCCGCGGCTTTCTGACGCGAAACGGGGTTGATCTCGCCGTGCTGTCTTATCAAGACCTCGCCTCCGACTTTACAATTCGCCCCGCAGGATCCGTCACACTCCCGCACGGATCGAACAGCGGATTGTTAGAGTAGTCCCACCTTTCCTAACTGAACGCCACGCGCCTCCCCGATAACTGAGAGATAACATGAATAGTAATACAGTTTCTCCATCGCCTATGTTTCTGCGCCGGAACTCACTTCTTTTTGCCGTACTCGCCATTCTGCCTTTGGGCGGTTGCGCCAGCTGGCAAAAGCCGGCTCTTTCCGTGCAGGAGACATCTTCCCCCGAGTTGCTCAGCGCCGATCAAATCGATCCGGCTATGCGCGAACGCATTTTGCGCGAAGTTGGTCAGGATGTTCAAGAGCGGGCTTTGCGGGATGAGGTGAAGCAGCACCCGGACAATGTTGATGCGGCGATACGACTTACAAATGCCTTGGTGGGCCAGAAGCGCCCGCACGAAGCGGTTGAGGTGCTCGACAGCGTCTTGGTTGCAGCCCCAGGAAACGTACGTGCATTGAATGCGAAGGGCGTGATTTTGGACATTGAGGGGCGGCATGACGCGGCACAGGCCCTGTATCGGCGAGCTCTCGAAAACGAGCCAGGCAATCAGATGGTGCAGCATAACTTCAATCTGTCGCTTGCCTTTAACGGCAAGTCCGAACAACCAAGGTTAGCACGATCGCAATAGGTGGGCACAGTGCATGCGCAGCCTGTTCCCCGGCTCGAACACGCGCTCGGCTCCCATCATAGATGGCCCCCTGAAGAGAGCCATATCTATGCAAAACAGTTGCTCCAGATCTGGCCGGCAGAGATCGGCAGGAGAGCCGGATGACATCACGCGGCCACCCGCAAGGCCACCCGCCTCGCTTCGTTGCCAGAGCGCCCTCTCCCTCGCCGGTCACCGTCTCGCAATGCGGCGACCTGGCTTAAGGCGGTCGACCGAGCGCCCGATGCAGTAGCCATGAATACGTAACGCAGCGATGGACCCGCCGGATCGTGTCGCGCTTGTGCTGGCCGTCCCTGCCATTACAGCACGGTGATTGTAGCTGGATCATATTCTAGAGGCATCGATGGTGTGGATGCCTTCGATCCAAACAATCGATTTGTTGAATTCGTCCGCCTGAGGAAATTAGCTGCGGCGATCCGACTTCCGACGCCTGCAGGCGCAAAACCAACAGCGTGAGCGCTGCGGGTCCGGAGGCAGGCTGCAAAGTGCAATCACCAGCGCTGATAAGCGGCAAGTGAAGAATGTATCGCTCGGGCAACTCCTGTGTTGTGCACGGTTGCCCCGCGAGGTGAACTGTAGCAGCTTGGCAGCTCAGCGTTCACGAAAGGAGAAAAGATTTGGGGCCAAGCAAAGACCGGCTTTTTTGATTGTCTTGCTGTATCGCTATGGTGGGGCGGGCGCGACCGCTCCCATAATTCAATACGCTGCCTTTAGCGATGGACGATGACGGGATGCGTCGCCGAGACTTCAATGGTGGAGGAGCAGCGCACCCGTCGATCCATTTGCTTTCAGCGGCAACCGCCACTATGAAGCGACACTTCGCCCAACTGTGTTTCAAGCTGCCCGGAGAAGTTTATGACAGAAGAACCCCACAAGACCGACATCCTCATCGAGCTCACTGCCGATGTTGTATCAGCCTACGTCTCCAACAACCCCGTCCCGGCGGGGGAGCTTCCTGCCCTGATCGCCCAAGTGCACGGGGCTCTAAACGGCACGGCTGGACTCATACCGGCAGAAGAGCCTGTGCCTGTAAAAAAACCTGCTGTCCCGATCAAAAAGTCGATCGAACCGGACTACATCATTAGCCTTGAAGACGGCAAGAAATTCAAATCGCTAAAGCGCCATCTGGCGACGCACTATGGTCTGACCCCAGACGAATATCGCGCCAAATGGGGTCTGCCGTCGGATTATCCCATGGTGGCGCCGAATTACGCCGCTGCGCGCTCCGCCTTGGCCAAGACCATGGGACTCGGCCGCAAACCGAAAGAGCCGGAAGCCCCAGCCACGGCGCCGGCGAAACGGACCCGCAAGAAGGTCGCAGCCTAAATCCGTATCAACAGTCGTTCGGACGCGCAGCAGCCGTTGGCCCAATCTGCGCGGAATCAAAGGGCGGGGATGAGCCCCGCCTTTCCCGTCCAAGAGCCTCATTTCCAGAGTAATTCATGATGGCTCCAGCAATCCCTGCCGCGGCATTAACTTGCATGCTCCGGCCCGGGTTTCGAGCCGTCAATGCGTTCCGGCGATGACGAACCTTGCCAAGGCTTTCCCGGACCGTTAGCCAGCCTTGCTGAGGCTGCCTGCAGAGGACTTTCCCGTGCGGCGATCCTGTTCCACCTCGTAGTTGATCTTCTGGCCCTCATTAAGGGTCGACAGGCCCGCTCGTTCAACAGCGGAAATGTGGACAAAGACATCCTGACCGCCGTTGTCAGGCTGAATAAAACCAAAACCCTTCGTGCTGTTGAACCACTTCACCGTTCCAGTCGCCATATCCATTCCTTTGTAATAAGTCGCAACTTAGGCAGGCCATTCACGCCAGCCTGATTTGTACACGAGACTTTAGGCGCATCAAAATCGGAAAATTGCAAGGCCCACTCGATCGCCTGATCTCCAGCAGCAACTGCAACATATGCGAGGCGCGTGCCAGACGAGGCGTATGCCAGACGTTTCGTCGTGCGCTGTCGCTCGAACGTTGACAGAAACAATGACACACCTTGCAAACTCGGCACATCTTGTGGACGTGCTCGGGTCGCTTCTCGACTGCGATACCCGCTCCTGACCGGGTATCGTCGGCCAAAATGAGAGTTTTTGTCATGTGCCGCCAGACCGAAAGATCAGGCGCGCAGCGACCTGCACATTCAAACCGGAACCCGCGAACCTCGATTAGCTTCTGCCTGCTCCGAAGGGCGGTAGCCTGCTCTGAGGCGGGCCACTGTCGGGTTGAAAACCAACTGTCGGGTTCGGAACCCCAGATTGTCGGCAAGGTACGCGCCGCCCACTGGTTGGCCAAAGGGGCACTGGCTCCTGATCCTGCCGCCATGCTCGCCCGATCTCAACCCGATCAAGACAGGTCTGCTCAAAACTCAAGGCGCGGCTGCGGAAGAAGGCGGCCAAAACTTTCGACGCTCTCTGCGGAACTCTCGGCGATATCTGCCAGCTGTAGGAGCCAAATCAAAAACCATTAATTGCGACAGGTGATTTTATGACATTCATTGCGAAGAGGCCAGAATGAACAGCGGAAGAGAGTAGCAGCTCTCTGGTCGCGGCGAGGTGGATCGTCGACACGATCGGCACCTGGCCCGTGCGGGGATCGCACCGCAGCCAGCACCAGAGCCAGACCTTGACCGCTTGCCTTGCTCAGGCGCCACAACAACGAGTGGCTGGAAGCAGATCCACGTGAACTCAGCGATATCGATCAGACGATGCTTACCCTCATGAAAGCCGATCCCGACGCTGTCCAGCGCCGCGAAATCCTGACCAGCATATGGCGCATCGGATGCCACCGCCTGCACACTCACCATCGACATGCCGGAACTCGGAACCAAAGGCCGCAAGCCTCGCCGGCCTCGGCAAAATGGAGCGGCCGCGCCTTCATCCGGGGCGGCCGGGCCAATGTTCGCCAGGCCCTCTACATGCCCGGCCCTTCGCCCTGCGCTTCAACCCCGACCTCAAGGCAAAATACCAGGCGCTAAAGGCGGCAGGCAAACCCGCAAAGGTCATCATCTTGTTGCGAAAGCTCCTCATCCTAGCAAACGCTCTCCTCAAGGCGCAGCGAAAATGGCCCCTAAAACCCTTGACCGAAACGGATACCTTAGCCTTTCAGGTGAGGCGGGCCGAGATAGACCAACCGCGGGTTTAACTTCGCGAGTTTAAGCTGATTATGCCGATGCAACTCTAGCGCCTGCGCGACCGTTTTAGCTTCCATCAACAAGGCGGCAGGCTGGGAGGAAGTACCCTCCCCTGCCGCGAACAAGCTTTGGACAAAGCCCCACCTTGTCCGTAATGTGATCGGGAGGCCGGGGCGCGGCGGTGCTCAGCGGATGTGACGCGCGAGATCTGCGACCCTACCCATCAGCACTTCCATCGGTCCTCGCTGGAAGATGCGCAGCCAAAGCACCGCAAAAGTGCTGATAACCACAACGAAGCCAAAGAGCGTGGACAGGCTCTCGTCTTTGAAAATGTTTATCTTCATAAGATAGGCTATTCCCGCAATGTGCAGCACATAGGCCGTCAAAGACATCGAGCCGACTGCGATTATTGGCCAGACCAGCTTTCGCAGACGCGGGAGCGCATCCACAGCGAGCATGCAAGCCGCCAAGATGATCATTGCGCAACCGGTGCTGCCCACGATCGAAAGCGTCGTTTCGCTATGAGGTGCGGCTATCCATGACGACTTGACTATAAATGACGACTTGGAAGGCTCAAAAGCGCCGTCAACGTCAGACCACCACAAGGAGGTTTCAGTCAAAGCGCGGGAACTCAGCGCGAGCAAGGATCCCCCATGGCCCAACACGGCCAGCGCGACCCCCGCCAGACCAAGGCGCCAATGCGCTGCTAGCGTATTAAGATTAAGGCGCGCGATGGCCATGCCAGCGATGAGGAAAGGAACCCAGGTCACCGCGGGATAGTAGCCGTTGACCATGAGGTTGAAGACCGGGTCGAGGAGGTTGGGGGCAACCGACAGAAGGGAGGAACGGACTTGCGGGAGAACTAATGCCGTAGCGGCAGCGATCAAGCCCAGCTGATATGCGCTGAGCCGATGGAGCGGCAATACCAACAAGAAGCAAATTCCGTAGTATTCTAGGATGACTTCGACCTGGGTACCGAGGCAGCCCAGGATTGAGCCAAGCGCGAGCAAAACAAGGGCACGAATTGCGACTCTGGCGATGGCCTGTCTACCGGCTATCCCCGACTTCGGCGCCTTGCGACCTGTAATCAGGAGGATTGAAAAACCGGCCAATACGGCAAACAGGGCCGACGGCCGCCCATGGGTTAGTTCCATCAGAAACCCGACTAGTCCTCCTTCGCCGGGGTCGGGACCGAGATGGGCGGCATACATCCCGAAGACAGCCAGGCCCCGAGCGAGGTCGATGCCGACCAGCCGATCTACTACCGACCCATTCCTAGCGTCGGCAACCGGTGCCTTCATTACCATGGTAGATTCCCTTGTTGGGTGTGTGGATCGCGGGAGCCGCGATAGGAGAGCCGGTCGGCTGCTGCCGTCGCCTCGTGAAAGGGTTCAAAACATCGCGCCATCTGGCGCATCGAGCCGGCGACAGAGCTGTTCAGCCATTAGCCTGGGGTAAGAACAACAGATCGGCTCACAAAGCCTGTGTCACGGACCTGAAAAGTGGTGTCGCGGAACCGTCGTTTTTTGCATGATGGCTAAGCCGAGAGATCCACTGCACCGACGAGAGACTCAGCGACGTTAGATATCCGATCAGTACGCCGCGGCTCCGCCGGTGACGATCACCCCGGGTGTCAAGGCCAGGGCGTAAACCTGCCATAATCTGTGGTAGTGCGCCCGCGACCAATCCGTTCGACAAAGCTCGGCGCATGGTCGAGCCAATCATATTCTTCCATGTGGCTGTTGCCTGAAAAACCGAAGACGCCGTTCGCTGGTCCAGCTCCAGACCTCGGCCTGCGTCGGTCATTAGAACCGGCGCGCCTGTTTCCCAAATCAATTTGCTGATGCAGCCGCCGGGGGTCACATTGAGCAAAAGTGCCGAGTTCAGGACGGGTTTCATAGGGGCTCTTCGTTTGGCTTTGTTAACGACCCCTTTCTTGCAAGTTGTAGCTGACAGCAGCCTGAAAGCTCCCCAAATAATTCGCTGCCGCCGGTTCAGCCTATTGTCAGCTTCGACCAATAAGATGGGAGCCTTGCCCTCATACCGGAGCTCGGCAGCATGATGCGAATACTGCTCACTGAAGACGATAAGGACCTTGGAAGTGCTATGCACGATCATTTGGTGGCTGGTGGCCACGCGGTCGACTGGGCCAAGAACCTGTCCGAAGCGCGCGATTATGCAGCTGTGGTCGGCTACGACCTTATTTTGCTCGACGTTCACCTGCCGGACGGCAATGGGATCGACTATCTGCGGGAGCTGATCAAGGAACTTGAATCGGCACCGGTCATCATTCTGACAGCCTGCGATCGGATTTCGCATCGCATCGAGGGCTTCAACGCTGGAGCCGACGACTATTTGGTCAAGCCGTTCGATCTGGGGGAACTCTCAGCGCGTATCCATGCAGTGGCACGTCGCCATGGGCATTTTCCGGAGCCGCAATTTTCGGTTGGGACGCTTTCCATACAGGCAGCCGAGCGACGCCTCTTCCGCGACGGGCAGGAGGTCTACCTGACTTGACGCGGATGGGCGGTGCTCGACTACCGTCTGCCCCAGCCCTGCACGGTCGTTTCAAAAGGGAAGATCGTGGACGCGCTTTTCGGCAGACGGCGCTGATTCATACTCTAAAAGAAAATTCGGCTTCCAGTTGCCTTGGCCATGACTTTCCTTCCCGAGAGATGGGTGACAGTTCATTCCGGATAGATGGGTTACACTTTCGGCCCTTTGCAAGGAGAGCAAGGTGCCTTGGAAGGAGTGTAACGTCATGGAAGAGCGGCTGAAGTTCGTCGCCCGGCTGCTGGACGCGAGAAGATGGCGGTGCTTTGCCGGGAGTTCGATATCTCGCGCAAGACCGGCTACAAGATCCTCACGCGCTACAACGACAGCGGCCTGGAGGGCTGACGGACCGATCGCGGCGGCCCTATCGCCACGCCAATCAGCTTCCGTTTCAAATCGAGAAGCTGATTGTGCGCCTCAAGCAAGACAAGCCGACATGGGGTGCGCCGAAGATACGCGAGCGGCTGGCCCGGCTGTATCCGGATGTGCACCGGCCCGCGATCTCGGCCGTGCATGCCGTGCTCGACCGCCACGGCATGGTCGAGCGCCGCAAGCGCAGGCGCAACAGGGCGACGGGGACACCACTTTCAAACGGCTGTCGCCCTAACGATCTTTGGTGTGCCGACTACAAGGGCGAGTTCGGCAGAGAACACGGCCGGGACAGGGGATCACAAACACTTGACCGTTCCAGACCCTGGCAGTGGCGCATCGATTGACCGTTGGCTCTGTTCGTGGGCACCGAAAATAGGGCCTTCTTGGTCCTCGGCAGAGAATATGGCCCGGACGGGGGATAACAAACACTTGACCGTTCCAGACTCTGGCAGTGGCGCATCGATTGACCGTCGACTCTGTTCGCGAGCGCCGAAAATACGGACGACCCCTATGGTCAAAGTGCACTTCTGACCTGCTAGGCACTGTTCGATAACTGGAGGCACCCGCTACGGTGCCCTCGTATTTAAGACACCTGTCAGTTTCAAGCCTGGACATTGACGCGTGGCGCGGCTGCCATTCGTTGACCGCCACGTCGAATTGCCCGCCAACCAGTGTACAGCCGCCGGTGGTCACATTGAGCAAAAGTGCCGAGATCAGGAGGGGTTTCATAAGGCCTCTTCGTTTGGCTTTGTTAACGACCCCTTTCTTGCAATTGTAGCTGACAGCAGCCTGAAAGCCCCCAGATATTCGCTGGCGCCGGTTCAGCCTACTGTCAGCTTCGATCAATAAGGCAGGAGCCTTGCCCTCATACCGGAGCTCGGCAGCCTGATGCGAATACTGCTCATTGAAGACGACGACGACCTTAGAAGTGCTGTGCACGATCATTTGGTGGCTGGTGGCCACGCGGTCGACTGGGCCGAGGGCCTGTCCGGAGCGCGCGGTCATGCAGCTGTGGCCGGCTACGACGTTATTTTGCTCGACGTTCACCTGCCGGACGGCAATGGCATCGACTATCTGCGGGAGCTGATCAAGGGGCTTGATACAACGCCGGTCATCATTCTGACAGCCCGCGATCGGATTTCGCATCGCATCGAGGGGCTCAACGCTGGCGCCGACGACTATTTGGTCAAGCCGTTCGATCTGGGGGAACTCTCGGCACGCATCCGTGCAGTGGCACGTCGCCAAGGGCATTTTCCGGAGCCGCAATTTTCGGTTGGGACGCTTTCCATACAGGCAGCCGAGCGACGCCTCTTCCGCGACGGGCAGGAGGTCCACCTGTCTGGACGCGAATGGGCGGTGCTCGACTGCCTTCTACGCCGGCCCGGTTCGGTCGTTTCAAAGGGGAGGATCGAGCACGCGCTTTATTCATTCAATTCGGAGTTCGAGAGCAACACAGTGGAGGTTTATGTCAGCCGGCTCCGCAAGAAGATCGGCGGGGATAGAATAGCAACCGTGCGTGGCTCCGGATACAGGCTCGTGGTCACATGACGAACTCGAACAGCATGACGAGAAAGCTGATATCGTGGTTAGGCGGGGCAACGCTCCTGGTTTGGATCGCCGCCCCAACCATTGCTGCGTTCATTTTTTGCAATAATGTAAACGAAAGTTCGGATGACTTGCTCCAGGGGAGCGCAGAGTACAGAGAACCAGAGCTGATCAAGGTCTTGAATGGAAAACACGTTGATCAATACAATAACCACTTGCCAACTTATGAAAAGTACTGGACCTATCGTGAGCAGGTTATTAATAAGTACGGGGTAGTGCTTATTTCTGAACCGGAAGAGGGTCAGCAGCCCTTCCCTGATGCTCCCCTGAGTAACGGCTTTTGGCGAAACGCTGATTACCGCGTCTACACAGAGGAGATCCAAGACGGCGTGTATCATCAGTTGGCCGAACCGCTTGATGGCCGCCGTACCACAATCGCGAAGGGCGCACTTTTTGTCTTCCTTCCGACACTCGTGCTCCTGCCCTTTAGCTTAGCTGTTTGGTGGATCGTGATCCGGCGCTCGCTGCGGCCAATCGAGGTACTGCGACAGCAGATCGGATCGCGCGACGGCGGCAATCTGTCACCAATGGACTTGGGCGATTTCCCGGCAGAGTTGGCTCCAATCGCGGCATCCGTCAATCGGCTTCTCGATCGTCTGCGGGCGGCTCTCGAGGCCGAACGCGAGTTCGCCGCAAACAGTGCGCATGAACTGCGCACGCCGATCGCAGGTTCAATCGCTCAGATGCAGAGATTAGTGGCCGAGCTTCCCAATGGGTCGGCCAAAATGCGTGCGCGCGGCATCGAGCAAGCGCTGTCGAGCCTTGGCCGCCTTGTCGAAAAAGTGCTTCAGCTCGCTCAAGCCGAATCGGGGGTTGGCATGGCGGATCACGCGATCGATCTTGTCCGATCGGTTCGGCTGGAAATCGATGACCTGAGGAAAAAGCCGCAATATGCCGGACGCCTGCATCTTAACGTCGACGGCTGCCCCACTTTGATGCGCAAAGTGGATGTCGATGCGTTTGGGATCCTCCTTCGTAACCTGATCGAGAATGCGCTGATACATGGACTGCCCACTGTTCCGACAACAGTTTCCGTCCAAACTGATGGAACCATCGCTATTGCAAACGCCGGACCGGTGGTGCCCCTCCCCGACCTCGAAGGGCTTACAAAGCGATTTAGTCGTGGTGCTACTCCTGCTGCGGGCTCAGGCCTTGGTCTACATATCGCTAACATGGTTATCCAGCGGATCGGTGGCAGTCTAGAGCTTGCGTCGCCCGCCCGCGGTCGCAATGATGGTTTCGAGGCGATCATACGAATTCCTCAATGACACCGGTGAATTCGACGACAGTTGGACACAGGGCGGATTGCTGGCAAGGCTGCTGACAGGGCGAACTGTACGGCAGTATGTATACGGCGTAGAAATCGTACTTCACACAACGCATTTCGGCCGCGGCAATCAATGCCGCTATCATCGTCTGAGCAGTTCGATCGAAGCGACACGACATGATCGGCAAAATCGAAGGCTCCGCCTCACCGCTCGCTCGATTTCGCCCGGGGAGAAAAAAGGCCATCCGAGAAAGTGCAAGCCGCCGCGCAAAGGCGACGTGTCCAATTGTCTGGGTGCCCCTGTGCGCCGGCCCGATCGGGTTGGCGCAGGTCCAGTAAGGACCCGGACCAACCATTCCATTTAGACGACCGGCAGGTTTTAATCGGCGTCCGGATCGCCGTCCCAAAATGCCCCAAGTATACGGCTAGAAAGGCTGCCAACGATCGAGCTTTGGTCGGAGGCGTGCTTGTCAGCGTCTTGGGTGCTTGACCGGCCTTTGCAATGGCCATCGCCATCGCAAGTATCGTGCGTGGCCAGTGAGACCGCAATTTCATCAGCCTGGAGCCGACCGTATCGGTGCTTTTTTATGATTTAGGGATTTTTCGTTTTCCTCTTGGATCATCACGGGTTTGGAGAGGATCTGGTGTTAAGTGCCATTCGGAGCGCCGGCGAACGGCCCGAAATTAATGTGGTCGAGTGATGAAGCCTCCCGAATGCGTTAAACGAGACCCTTTATGGCGGCCCTGGCTGACAACAGTCTGAAAGCTGCAAGCGGCATGCGAAAATGGGGCGATCCTGAATGACGACAGATGCTATCAACATGAAAGAGGCTCGCCCTGAAAGCTGAGCACGCTTTATGCTCAGGCTGCTGACAAGGCCAAAGCAGCGTAAGTGCGTAGTGAAATCCAAGGTCCACATGGGTCGTCGCGCGTCCCATGCGCCTGGGAAGGCGCCGGCCCGGCCAAGCTTTCCCAGCTCGTCCGCATGATGCTTCGCTGAGCGTCAATGGACGTTGGCGCGAGACCAAGGCGTCGTGCGTTGCAATCCGGACGGTCCAGGGTATCAGGAGTTTCACGGCCTCGGCCCGCTTGGCTGGCCACAGTTGAAGCTCCAACGTACCGGCTGGCACCGGGAAATTGGGCTCTGCGCTGCCTCAACGCTGATGGCACGGTCAATGCTTGCCTACCGATGGGGCCGCCCATGCCGTGATGCTGTCGGTCGACGTTCGCAAACCAGACCCTCGCGAGACCCAGCGAAGGGGCTCGCCGGTACGACGAGGGACCTTACCTCTTTATGCGCGGCATCATTATCGAGGATGACATGTTGCCTTACACGTCGTCCCTCGCGCTCGGGTCTTTGTGGGGCGGATGAAGTCCTGATCGCGGTGGCACTGCTGCATGTTTGCGTAAGACCCATCCAGTCACGATCGCGCTGTCCTTCGATGTCGCGGTGCTGATAGGCGGGCAGATCGGTGTGCGCGGCGCCCGCCAAAGGATCGTCGTCACGCCGGAGGAGGCGAGCGTCATAGCCGGCGCGCCGGCGAAAGGCGCTTTCTGTCGGATGCCCGACAATGTCGGATATCGCAAGTATCAAGGTTGGATCAAACCTTGCGAATCGGGGCTTTCTTACTTGGCACGGGGCATGCTCAGGTATCCGCAAACACCCAATGGATAACGAGCAGACTTCCCATGGCCTCACCATGCCGAAAGTTTCCCGGACGCATCCAAAGATGAGGCTCGCGTCAGGCCCAGCAACACGCTGACGGCTCATGTGGCTCGGCGTCGCGTGCCGATCCACTTTCTCCCAATAGGCGTTCGGGAGACATAGATCCTTCAAAATGAGGAACAGATCACTTTGCCAGGAACGCAGCCCATAACCCCACTCTCCCTACCAGAACTACCAAGCAAGCCCCGCACTCATGGGCTTCGCAGGACGTCCGTTGCGTCCGAGTTGGTCGGCGCGGGGCCGGCTCCGATCCCCGTCGCATGGGAGGACGGCAAGGCGAGGGATTTCGTGCTCGACAACGGCATGGAGGTGGTCGTCATTCCCAACCACCGGGCGCCGATCGTCACCCACATGGTGTGGTACAAGATCGGCAGCGCCGACGAGCCGCCGGGCAAATCCGGCATCGCCCATTTCTTCGAGCATCTGATGTTCAAGGCGACGACCAACCATGCGGGCGGCGAATTCGACCGCGCAGTGTTCGAGATCGGCGGCTCCAACAACGCCTTCACCTCCTCCGACTACACCGCCTTCTATCAGACAGTGGCGCCGTCGGCGCTCGAGCTGATGATGAGCTTCGAGGCCGACCGAATGCGAAACCTCATCCTGACCGACGATGTCGTCAAGACCGAGCGCGATGTGGTCATCGAGGAGCGCCGCTCAAGCACCGACACCAACCCGCAGGACGTTCTCCATGAGGAGATCGACGCGACGCTGTGGCAGAACCACCCCTATCGCATCCCGATCATCGGCTGGATGCAGGAGATCGAGCAGCTGAACCGCGTCGACGCCACCGTCTTCTATGAAAAGTACTACTGGCCCAACAACTCCGTGCTGATCGTGGCCGGCGATGTCGAACCGGACACGGTGCGGGCGCTGGCCGAAAAGACCTATGGCAAGGTGGCGCGCGGACCTGACCTGCCGCCGCGCATCCGGCCGGTTGAGCCCGAGCAGAACACCAGGCGCACCGTCACGCTCTCAGACGCCCGCGTCAGCGTGCCCAGTTTTTCGACGCAGTGGGTGGTGCCGTCCTACCACACCGCCAAGCCGGGCGAGGCCGAAGCGCTCGACCTGCTGGCCGAAATTCTCGGCGGCGGTAACCGCGGCCGGCTCTACCAGGCGCTCGCTGTCCAGCAAGGTATCGCTTCCAGCGCCCGCGTCTATTTCCAGGGCACTATGCTCGACGACACCAAGTTCGCCATCTATGGCGCACCGCGCGGCGATGCCAAGCTGGCTGATCTCGAAGCGGCGGCCGCTGCCGAAGTTGCCCGCATTGCCGAGGATGGTGTCAGCAACGAGGAACTAGGCAAGGCCAAGGACCACTATTTGCTCAATATGATCTTTGCGGAAGACAACCTGGACTGGCTCGCCAGCATCTACGGCTCGACGCTGGCCACCGGCGGTACCGTGAAGGATGTCGAGGAACGGCCGAATCGCATCCGCAAGGTTACCCCCGAGCAAATCAAAGCAGTTGCCGCCCGCTATCTCGCGTTCGACCGTTCGACCACGGGCTATCTCTTGCCCAAGACGGAGAATCAAGAGATGACGCTCGGCGCTCGGCCCCATGCTGCGATGAACATCCAGGAGGTGAAGTCCGAAAAGGGCATCATCGCCTGGCTGGTGGAGGACCACACAGTGGAAATCGTCAACATCGGCTTTGCCTTCAAGGGCGGCACCAAGCAGGACCCGGTCGGGAAGGAGGGGATGGCCAAACTGATGGCCGGCCTGTTCATCGAAGGCGCTGGCCATTACGACAGCGGTGCCTTCCAGGTGAAGCTCGACCATGCCGGCGCCGAAATGAGTTTGGACGCGCAAAGCGACGACATCTACGGATCGATGTGCATGCTTTCCAAAAAGCAGGACGCGGCGTTCGGCCTGCTTCGGCTCGCGCTGAACGCGCCGCGCTTCGAGCAGGGGCCGATCGATCGCGTCCGCGCCGAGATTGTCTCCCGCATCGTCGGCAGCGAGCGAGACCCTAACGCCATCGCTCAGCGCAAATGGCTGCGCGCGATCTATGGCGCGCATCCTTGTTCAAGGCTGGGAGAAGGCACAAAAGAGAGCCTGCCCGGCATCACGCCGTCCGACCTCCGCGCCTTCCACCAGGCCATTTTCGCTCGCGACGGGCTCCATATTGCCGTGGTGGGTGACATTGACGCGAACACGTTGAGGGAAAGGCTTGACCAGCTGTTTGGTGATTTGCCTGAGCAACAAACCCTCGTCCCCGTCTACGATGTCGCGCCGAAACTCGGTCAACTGGTGGAGGAGAACTACGACCTGCCGCAGACTTCGCTGACGTTGGCCTGGCCTGGCGTGAAGCCTAGCGCGCCGGATTTCTACGCGGCCGTGCTGCTGAACGACATCCTTGGCGGCTCATACTTGACTTCCCGCCTTTACGAGGAGGTACGTCAAAAACGCGGCCTTGCCTATCACGTCAGCTCTGAACTAACCCTTGACTCGCTTCTGGTTACGACAGAGACACGCTCGGACTGCGCTGCCCAAACACTGAGCATCGTGCGAGATGTGGTAAAGCAGATGGCGCAGCAAGGACCGACCGGGGCCGAGCTCAAGGCGTCGAAGAAGCACCTGATCGGCGCCTATGCCATCGACCAACTGGGCTCGACCCGCTCGATTGCAGACCGGCTCCTGGATTTGCAGATTCACAAGGCCGACGTCGACTACAACCAGCGTCGCGCCCGCAGCATCGGTCGGGTGACGCTCAAACAGGTCAAGGCGGCGGCCAAAAAGCTGCTTTCGGCCGAGCCCGCCATTTTGGTGGTCGGCCCGCCGCTGGGCGGCAAGGATGAGTAAAGAAACTCATCTCACCTTCCTTCTTCATCGGGGCTTCTCGTGGGAAGAGCGAATGTGGAGGCCCGTGGGCCAAGCAGATCATGCAGACGCGCGGAGTCGTTTTCGCCGACCTTGCGCGGCATTGGCGGTCCGGCGGCCTCTCGCCGAAATGGCGCTCCTCAGCATGTATGCCGCCTTTTTGCAGAATTCAGTCGCATGCCACCAGCAGGCATGGTGGATGAAGCAAACATCCGACTGCTTAATCCATCAATTGATGAACCGCGGGCACTCAAACTAACGAAACTGCTGTCTTTTCATCGGGCTAGCGTGGTCTACCAGCTGCTTTGCCGAGGCCCTACGACGAACCCACTGGTGCAGAATACACACTGACGGCCTGTCGACCTGGATGTTCGCTGCGTTGAGGAGGAATCCGGTATTGCCCCTGTGCCTGCCGATGATCCGCCGTCTGAAATCCCCGCACCTGTTTGGAGCCATCGACCGCCTGCCGGCACTCGGCAGACCAGTTGGCAATAAGACGTTCGAGGTCGTCAATCCGTCGACCGGCGAAGTTTTGGCAGAGCTTCCCGATATGGGCGTGGAGGAGACACGTGCTGCGGTAGACAAGGCCTATGTTGCGCAGTCGGGATGGGCCGCGTTGACGGCCCGAGAACGTAGCGACGTTCTTTGGCGATGGCATCAGCTGATCATCGACCATGCAGGCGATCTCGCCGCGATTCTGACTGCGGAAATGGGCAAGCCGCTTGCCGAAGCCATTTCAGAGGTATCGCATGCGGCGGCGTATCTGCAATGGTATGCCGAGGAGGCCAATCGCGTCTATGGCGAGACGATCTCGGCACCCTCGACAGACCGCCGAATGCTAGTGATCAAGCAGCCCATCGGCGTTGTTGGCACGATCACGCCATGGAATTTCCCGGCCTCCATGGTGGCGCGCAAAATCTCGCCGGCCTTGGCTGCGGGCTGCACAATCGTGCTCAAGCCCGCTGAACAGACGCCGCTCGTGGCTGGCGCAATGTTCGCCCTCGCCCATCAGGCCGGCTTTCCCGATGGCGTGGTCAACCTGATCTATGCGTCCGAAGGTGATCGCGTGGGCCGTGAACTCTGCACCAATTCCAAGATTCGAAAGATCAGCTTCACCGGTTCGACCGAGGTCGGACGGCTGCTGATGCGTCAGTGCTCTGACCAGATCAAGAAGGTCAGCCTTGAACTCGGCGGCAATGCACCTTTCATCATCTTCGATGATGCCGACATTGACGGTGCTGTTGACGGTGCGGTCCAGGCGAAGTTCCGCAATGCCGGCCAGACCTGCGTTTCCGCGAACCGCATTTACGTCCAATCGAGCGTTCACGATGAGTTCGTCAAGAAATTCGTGGAAAGAATCCGGCACTTGTCGGTTGGCGACGGATTCGATGCCGGAGTGGACATCGGACCGCTCATCGACAAGCATGCTCTGGCCAAGATCGAGTCTCACGTCGCAGATGCCATTGCGAAAGGCGGCACAATACGATGCGGGGGCCAGCGTATCGGCAAGAATGGCACGTTTTTCGAACCCACGGTCCTCACCGAGATTTCCAGCGTCATGGCAGTCGCGCAAGAGGAGACATTCGGGCCGCTCGCGCCGATCATTCGCTTCAACGATGCGGATCAGGTCGTGCGCGAGGCCAATGACACGATATACGGCCTCGCCGCATACTTCTATGCCTCAAACCTGAAGCGGGTCTGGCGTGTGGCAGAGGCTCTGGAATATGGCATGGTTGGCATCAACACGGGACGCATGTCCTCGGAGGCGGCACCGTTTGGCGGGATCAAACAATCCGGCATCGGGCGGGAGGGTTCCCGTCATGGCCTCGAGGACTATCTGGAAATGAAATATCTTTGCATGGGCGGGATTTGAAACCTGCTGCACTGTCTCTCCGCCCCACCGGGGGGCGGCCTGCGGTCAATGCCGCCACCTAATTGGAAGTTCCAAACGCCGTTGACCTGAAACACGGATGCCCGGCAGGAGACTGAGCTCGCTGTCGGGCCGGACATGCCTTGGGAGGGCATAAGTCAGCGCTCCTAGGGCCGATGGGCCACTCAGTTCGTGCGCCTTTTGCCGATTGCGTTGCATGTGCCGTGCCAAGCCAAAAAGCATTGATAAACCGCCGATGGATCAGCTTTTGCCCTGTTGCGCATTCTACATTGTGGGATATGCGACAATGCCCAAGCGGTTGAATCGTCGTGTTGCAGAACCCCAGACGGGTCATGACTGCTATTCTTAGGACAGTGCGCAGCAAGCCGCTACTCGCTGCACTCCAGGCACACCATTTCCATAATCAAGCGGTGGGTGCTATGTTGACCGAGCTGTCGACCAGGGAACGGTGTGAGGCCTCAGATCCCTCCATATTGTTGCACCCGCCGGTCCAACAGGACTGCAGGTCCGGCCTCAAAGGATCTTGGCTGCTATGGCGACATTGCGGTGCACGCCGCTTTCCGACCAATGATGTGCGTCCAGGTCGAGGCCGGCCCTAATGAACCACCGCCTTGGCACCCTCGCCCATCTCATTTCGGCATCGACAAGCTAGACCAGAGCGCACTTGCAAGGCGCCATGCAGTCCTGTCGGCGGGCGAACTGTTGGTGACGGGTACAGCTGCGAGCGAACGTTCATCCACCGACGCACAGCGCGGACTGTCGCTTTTCAAATTAGGAAATCTCTGTAGCCACCATTCATGAGCGCGCGGCCACGCGAGACGGCCCGACGGATGCGGTCGCGCAGATGATCGCGAGGATCCGCCCAGTCGGCATGGACGCGCCGTTGACCGATGAGAACTTCGGCGAGCTCGCGATGAGGTGCTCCGGCGAGCGAACCGTCGAGCGCACGAAGAACGAAGGACAAACGAACGCCGCGCTTTTCCGGCGCAAACAAGCGGGGGGGCAACTGTTGCCCTAGACTGAGAGCATTGAGGCACTCCAGTCCCCTCAGTCGATGCTTTAAAAGCACCGCGGGCCAGATGGCTTGCGTATGCAGGCAAACAGGGTGGAGGATATTCGCGCCCGAGACGGCGAGCTGCAGCGCGTGGTCCGCATTGCGAAGAAGAACATGCTGGCTCTTGTCGGGCGCCAGCAGGACGATTGCACGACAGGGCAATGCCGAGAGTTCGAACGGCGGTGTCGGCGACGAGGCAGGCAACCGTTCCGCAATGACCGGCAGCACATGGACGCACCAGAGCGGACACCAGAATACGACCGAAGCGCGGCCACAAGACTCCGCGAAACAGAACACCCCAGCGTGACAGGTCGCCGGCCGACGCGACCATATCGAGAAAGGATTGGAGAGACCAAGTCTTGCAATGCTGGCGCGCAGCGGTCAGATCGCGCTGGAACGCTGGATTGCGGCGTAAGAACTCCCAAGCCCACTCCCGCAGCGTCAGGCCAGCGGTGTAGTCGTATGATCTTTCATCCCGCCAATCGGCCTGATCCGCGCCAGTCAGGAGATTCATGACTGACATCCCCTGCCCGCGCCTGCGTGCGTCGAAACATTATGCCACTTCGCAAAGCATCGGCGAAGGCAGCAGACGTCGAAGACCCCGTTTCGTTGAAGCGTCAGCCATCGCCACTGTCGGCGACAGAAGATGTGCCCAAATTGCCACCAGACCGTCGAACTGGCACAGCGACGGCCAGCGCGACCTGGAATTGATCCCGTAACGGTCATCGGCTCCTGCGTCGCGATCCAGACGTCCCTTGAAGGCGCAGTAGCGCGGCAGTGGATCGCACGCTGCTTGTCGGCAAGTTGTCGTAGCGGCGGCGCCATAGGCACGGTCATCGGAGGGTCTCCTGCGGCAAGCTTTCGCCATTGGAGGCCAATCTCCCCGCTAGGGCAGCCTGTGCAGTTGCACAGGTGAAGCGGATCAATCAGGGGGAGCCATGGCGGAAACTGGATGATGGCGGCTTGAGGAGAGCGGCGTATCGAGGCGGGTGATGAAGCCTGCCAGTACCTCTCAAGGAGAGTGATACGCCATGAACGAGACTATCAACACATTGTTCGCCTTCGTCAGCCCGACGAAATCGATGATACCCTGACGGATGTACTTCGCAGCGGCGCGCGCAAATTGCTTGCGCATGCGATCGAGATGGAGGCCGAGGCGTATGCCAAGGCGGTCGACTGCCTGACGAAAGATCATATTGCGTCGCTGGCGCTCTACGATTTCCCCGCCCAACACTGGGATCATCTGCGAACGTCCAATCCCATCGAAAGCGTCTTTGCAACCGTTCGCTATCGCACGGTGCGTACCAAGGGCTCGCTATCCTCGAAAACCGCCCAGCTGATGGTCTTCAAGCTGTTGGCCGCGGCCAGGAAGTGGCGACGATTGAAAGGACAAAATCAGTTGCCGAAACTCATCGCAGGTGCCAGGTTCCTGGACGGAATCCAGGTCATCGAAACGAAGCCGCAGAGCGCCGCTTGATCAGCCTCGTCACCCAAATTCCAGCATAGCTCCATCGGAACTGCCAGCCTTCCTTGCCGATCAGGCGCATATCAGCGCTGACGATACCGAGGACGGCGATGGCGGTCACCTCCAGGCCGCCGAGTAACGACCCTCAAAACACCGCACTGGTCGAGGCCAGCCTGAACCGGTATCTTGTGCCTGCCCTCGGGAGTCGCTCTATCCACCATGTGATCGACACCGACATTGCTAACATCACCAAGAAGATCGTCGCCGGGGGTCACCCGCAAGCGGCTAACACGGCCTTCTGGTGTATGCGGGCATTTTTCAACTGGTGTCGCAAACCGCCGCAACGGCTCATCCGCGGTTTCCCCGCGAGGGATTGGAAAATCCGGATCCGGCCCCGATCGTCAAGCGCAAGCGAGTGGTGAACGATGCCGAACTGGCGGCTATATGAACGGGCTGTGAGCCCGAACCGGGCGATATCGGCTATTCGTTCGGCTCCATCGTCAAGCTGCTCATTCTGACCGGACAGAGGCGTACGGAAGTTGCCGCGATGCGTTGGTCCTCAACCTTGAAGCCGGAACATGGAACTATCGGGTGACCGCACGAAGAACGAAGAGCCTACGCTTATTCCGCTGTCCACACTGGCGGTGTCGGTCCCCCAGACGGTACCGAAGACCAATGACACGTTTTTTTCCCTGCGAGGGGCAACGAAAGAAGCCACTTCTCAGGCTACGCGAAGGGCAAGAAGGCTCTAGACGGCAAGGTCAATACTGACGGGGTGGCTTTGGAGAACTGGACCCTTCACGATCTGCGCAGGACGCTCGCGACAAATCTCGGCAGGCGGCAGGTATTGCCACACGTCATCGAGCACATACTGAATCACAAGGCGGCGTCCTTGACAGACATTGGCGAAATCTACAATCTCTATAGCAACGTCAAGGAGAAGCGCGAGGTGTTGCAGATGTGGTCAAATCACATCGAATGGCTGATCAAGCAGGCTGCGGATGACGCTCTGGCGGCGTAGCTGCTGGCATGGGCGGAAGATGCGGCGCAACAATCGTCAGAGCCTCATCGAATTGGAGAGCATGCTTGACCAGCAAATGCGCGGCCAATGCTTCGATGGCCGACCAGTGATCGAGTACTAGCCGGGCCGTGCAATCTTCGATCCGCCCCCAATCGGGGCGGCGCGGCATCAGGAACCGCAACTCACCATAGATTCGCTTGGCATCCGCGTAGTCGCTGCTCCCCTCATTCCCATCGGACGCATTCATCGCCATATCGCGCGGGTCCAGATAGCCTTCGAATGCGGATTCTGCAAAAGGACCTGCCAGACACGCAACTATCTCCCGGATCGCATCATCGCGTTCCAAACATCGATCCATATCGTCCTCGAAAATCGGCTTTCGCTTCGAGGTGAATCCTTGCGCTGAATAAAAACCCGCGCCTTCGACAACACCACCGCACTCTCCGTCACCGACGTCGGGGTAAATACTAACACTTGAGAAAGCAGGGAGTTCACGGTCGTCGTCGAACGTCTGACGGTGCAAAACGATGGCGGCCACCGCGTGCCCGGCTTCGTGATGCGCCACAAGCGGCAGATATTGGGAGGCTACATTCATGCGGTGCGGCTCTCAGGTCTAGTTTGCTTTTGCGCATAGGACCGCAATTGTCGTGCCAACTGGGAAAATCGTTTCGGGCAATGCGATCGCTCCGATAGCGTTGCGTCTCCTGTCTGACATTGTTGGGAAGTCGACACGCGCCCGTCGCAATGCGGTCGACCTTCCGCGCGAGTTGGGTGACCCGTGAAGGCGGCCGACCAGGACGATGTTGCGCTGATCGGCGACGAAGGCGCGGCCGGGCGAGATCGCGCATCAGGGGGTGACCGGCGTGTCGGCGAAGTCGAAGTCGTCGATGTCCTTGGCCAGCGGCAACTTGGCGACAGCGAACTGGTATTTGATGGAGCGGGCCTGCTTCTCCGATATCTCGGCCTGCAAGAGATCACCGACAATCCTGGGCGGCTCGTGCCGTCGCTTGATGGCGACGCGCCCATGATCTCGTCATAGGCTCTGCGCATTCCGTAGAGCTTCAGCGCTCCCATCAGTTCCAGTACCTCGGTGCGTTCCATGGCTGTTTGTCCTCCTGAGACTGTCATAGCGGGTGCAGTCGGCGACCGCTCGTGAGCTAGCTTCAGCGCTTGGGGAATGGAAAGGATCGTGCCCGGCGCCGGATCGCGGCTGCGGGCCAGGATGTTGAGGATCACCGGCGCCGACGATGCACCGTGCTCGATGGCTTCCTGACAGGCGGCCTCGACCGCGCTCAATCCGTCGGTCAGCACCCAGGTGAGGATCAACACCATCTGCCGGTCGACGTCATCAACCGCCTTGAGCTGCGCCGCACCTTCTCCATTGCCGACCGCACGACCCAGCCAAGGAACGGCGCGCGCCGTGTGCCAGGGATCGTAGGCGACCTCGTTGCGGCCAAAGGAGCGAACGTGTTCTCCCACGACCACGCCATCCTCTGGCGGATGCGATCCGATCGACATAAGCATGGATCTCGATGGGCCGACCGACGGCACTCGACAGCACCGAGTATTTGTTGTTGTCGAAGCGCACCGTGCAGGTCTTCGACACCGACGGGGGAATGCAATGGAAGCCGTCGAAGCGACCGGCAGCCGCTCCCGCTGCGGCTTGGCCGCATTCGCCGACAGCAGCCGGTCCCGCGTCTCACGCCGAGCTCCCATGCGGGGATAGGGCTGGTGCTTGCGCTCGTAGCGGAACTGCGTCTCCTCAGAACGCAGGACCTTGCGCACCACCTTGCGCGAGATCTTCAGCTCACGGCAGATCGCTTTGATCGACTTCCCCTGGACCAGCGACAGCCGACGTATCTTTGCAATCGTCTCTAAAACCAACATCCAAAACACAAATGCCTCCGATCAAGCCGGAGGCATCTTGATGACCCCATCGTTAAGGGGTCCCGTTTGGACGAAAATCACCCTTTAAACAGGGTCCCCATTCCACGAAAAATCAATGCACTACCTTCCAAAGCTGCGAGAGATCGCCACCGACCGCTTTGAAGGGGCTTTCGGCGGTCTCGTCAGCGAGGTTGTGGCATGAAGAAACATCAATCCACAGCATTGGGCCGAAGCATGCCACGGGCTCATGCCGCGGGAGAGCGGGAAGATATTCTTGAAAGAAGAAGCGGTCTCCGACATCAATACCGACAGGATGGGCAGCTTTCTCACATCACTTGAGGTCGAGCGTGGCAGTTGCGACCCGCAATGCAAGGCTGGCGGCGATGCATGCCTTTGCGCGGTTCCTGATTTCGGAGCACCCCGAATATTAGGATACGCTGCAACTGGTGGTGACACTTCCCTTCAAGAGGGCGCGTGGGTGGCACCTGTCGAATATCTCGATGAGCCCGGAAATCAAGAGCGTCCTGGCGCGTATCGTCCGCCGCACGCCTTCTGGACAGCGGGATTACGCTCTGTTTTCGCTGATGTTCAATACGGATGCACGAGTTCAGGGATCCTGAATCTTCGATTGTGACCTTCGTCTGGTATCGCCCTGTCCCGCCGAGCAAAGCAACGACCGCCCCACACTGCTCACCCGGTTCGGTGTTCCATACTTGCTGCGCACACATGGCTGCGGGCGAAGGAACCACCATGGCGGAAAAAAGCATCCATCATCGCCCTTTGCGGGACACGACGGCCATCCACCTCGTCAAGGCGGGTGTTGACATCGCCACCATCAGTCGATGGCCAGGCCACTCGGGCTGAACTAACGATGCGCTACGCCCAGGCCGGTATCGATATGAAGCGGCAAGCGCTCGAACAAGGCTTCCCCGACGTGATGTCATCGGCAAAAGATCAGACGATCATCGCTTTGATGGCTGGATGTTTGGCTGGCTGCACCGCTTGTAGACGCTCAGTTATGTGGAGTTGTATCGCGGGAAGTCGCGCGTCTTGGGCTTTTGCGGTGTCAGCTCCACATCTCTCCGCAGTGCACGTTGTCACTGTTGAAGAGCCGTTTGTTCAATCTTCGTCCTGGCACGGCAAGGGTTGTCGATATTGTGGGCGTCTTGCGCTTGCCGAGCTTGTCCGAAATCCAGCGCCGGATCAGGCGTGAACACTGTTGCGTAGTTCGTCAGCCAGAGCGCGGAGAACGTCGGCGCTTCCTTCCAGCGCCGTAAAAGCGTAGGGATTGAGGAACTGTCGGCCCCAGAACAGATTGCGATCTGTGCCGGATAGCGTAGCTTCCTCGCTGACACGCGGCCAATTCTCCGCAATGCATCGGAGCTGGCCTTCAACAATCGCAAGAGCTTCCGGCGCGCTGAGCAGGAAGTGATGCGCCGCTTCAAGGCAGGACGCTATCCGGCTCATGCGGTTATTGCCGCTGATGAGCATGGCCTGGCTGGCCTCCTGGCCACTGCGGGCCTGCGGACAAATATCGTACGCAGGCGTGAGGGTGAGCTTAGCGCCGTCCCAGAATGCCGCATGGTTGCGGGCATGATCGTCGGTGTTGCCGCAAAGTATGTTGAAGACAATGCGGCTGAACAACTCGCGCAGAGTTTCCGACGGCGCGGTGAATCGGTGGCGAATGATCTCCGCCAAATCCTGGTAGCTGGCGTAACGCGCCATCATCTCATCGAGCGCGAGCATCGTCAGCGCTGAGACCATGGATTTGCGTTGCCAGCCGCCCGTGACCTTGATCCGGTCGAATCGCTCGACGAGCAACACGTCGTTGCCTGCGGCGCGAACGAGCGAGACGGATGCCGCTCTGATGCCGCACAAGGCGGCAAGCCGCATGGCTATGAATTCTCCTTTGACGACGCTGTAAAGGTCGGCAGACGAGGAAAATTTCGCGACATGCTTGACGGCGTCACCCTCGATCAGCGCCTTTGGCCTTGCGCCGCCGATCGAGCTGCCGTGATGCAGCGCCTGATCTAATTCGGGGGTGAGCGGAATACCTTTCTCTACCCGCTCCGCCGATTGGACAAGCTCTTCGAGAGTGGCATTGGCCAGTGCGCGCGGCTCGTAATGCATTGGCGAAAACTGAAAATCGAGCGCGCCGATGCGGTCCGAGCCTGATTCCAGCAAGAACGTCAGTTCTGAAATATCGAGCCGCGCGATTTCATCGCCCTTCACACCGAATTTGCGGTTTAGGATAACCCGTCGTCCCCAGGCATCAGGGGCAGCATCGCGGATGCATCCCGGCATGGTTAGGCCAGGAAGCAAAGGCAATTCGCCTGCCTTCAGGGGCAGTTCCGGGAGATAAAGCGGGATCGCGCTTCCCAGTTCACGAAAGCTCCTGCCATAGTTGAAGCTGACGAGTCCGTCATGGGCATATAGCCGCCCGGCGACAACCGGCGCGGTCTCGCCCGGCAGCCAGACCCAGACATAGGCTTCGTCGTACTTGGGGACCTTAGAACTCATCGACGATCTGCTTGCCGGCCTTGTAGACGTGCTTCGGCAGCAGCGCGATGCGATCGTCCATGCGGCCTGTGAGGGCTGTGATGCCATTGCCGTCGGCATCGAACAGCTTCACACCGACAATGGCAGCAGCTTCGAACATCAGTCCGATTTCGACTTTGGGATCGCCCTTCTCGATGCGCTGCAGGGTGCTGCGTGAAACACCGATTCTCTCGGCTAACTCCTGTGCGGTTAACCGGTGCTGCATCCGGCCAAGCCGGATGGTCTTACCGAAAAGGCCAAGCGCTTCCATCGCGTAGCGCGAATAGGTGCGTTTATACGTTGCCTTCATTCGGGTCTCTGTGACCTATGCATGATCCATATCGCCTTCTTTCGAACTTTATATAGGTAATGTCACAGAGCGACTGCCAAAGTCAAGACTCCGTATCGCAAGCGTTACCCATCCGAACGAGGAAGGCGGATATTGCCGACGGCTCCTGCACAACCGGCCAGCTCTGCGCGTCTCGGGCGAGGCGGAGATCTGGCGCTGGATCGCGGACAGCCTTGAGACGCCTCGCATGAGTCATTCATGGGCGGTCCCTGGTGCGGGGCCGCGGCGCTCGACTGCTGGCCGACATTCTCGGCGGCGGGACCCGCATCCGGCTACACCAGCACTTTTCGACCGCATACGCGCCCAGCTTCTCTCCGAAATCATTGCCAATGAGCGCGAACCTCATGCGATCGCCGAGCTGGCCTGGCGGCGCGGAATCTACGCACGCATCCGTATTCGAGACCGCCCAAGGGAGGCTGACTAGCGTAACGCCCTCCGATCTAAGCGCCTTCCACAAAGCCGCTTTCGCACGCGACGGGCTGCATGTGGCGGTCGTAGGCGACATAGATGCCAAGCCCTGAGAGTAAGGCTCTACCAGCTGTTCGGCGATTTGCCTCAGAAACTGGCGCTTGCCGGCGCGAACCAGTGGTATCGCGAGGGCGAGCACGCCGAGCGCTTTTCCTCCGCCCTCCACTGACCACAGACCCGCACGCAACGAAGCCGCGCTCGATCTTATCGTGGCGTGGCTAGGTGCAATGTTTGCTCTCGCCATCAGGCCGGCTTTCCCGATGGCGTGGTCAACCTGATCTATGCGTCCGAAGGTGATCGCGTGGGCCGTGAACTCTGCACCAATTCCAAAGATCAGCTTTACCGGTTCGAACGAGGTCGGACGGCTGCTGATGCGTCAGTGCTCTGACCAGATCAAGAAGGTCAGCCTTGAAACCGGCGGCAATGCACCTTTCATCATCTTCGATGATGCCGACATTGACGGTGCTGTTGACGGTGCGGTCCAGGCGAAGTTCCGCAATGCCGGCCAGACCTGCGTTTCCGCGAACCGCATTTACGTCCAATCGAGCGTTCACGATGAGTCCGCCGAGAAATTGTGGAGAAGGTCCGGCACTTATCAGTGGTCCGACGTCTACTCCCGGAGCGAAGCCGTCGCCAACCCAAGATCGAGTCCCACATCGCAGATGATAATTCGATGCGGGGCCGAACGATAAATATGCATGCTTTGGCCACCCCGAGGCAGGGCTCATTGAGATGATCCGACCGCCTTGGAACAAAGATGGGGTAGAGCAGATGAAGCGTTGGCAGCGTGTCTCCATTCGACGCGAGCGCTTAGGATGGGATCACGATCATTCGCATCACGCGCAGCCGCAAGGGCGATGCCATGGCTACTTTGGAATCGTTGAAGTGGTTTGAGCCGGACAGTCACAAATACACCCGTTACGCCGCGGCTCAGGAAACGGGGCGGCGTCCGGCGGTGGAGGTGCTCGCTGACTTAAAAAGGGTGCGGGCAGTCGTTGCGCTTGAGAGCGACGACATTTGGGATCCGGCACGGGGTGACCTGCTGCCAATCGGCAGTTAACAGGGTCCGACAAAAGTGTGCACAACATGCTGCTGAAGTGGCCTCCGGAAGCGCTACCGGAAGTTACGCGTCTTGAACTTGATAGGGTCGATATGGTCATACTGCATCGACGATGTCGCGCCCCTTCGGCATGCCGCGCGGATCGATGCCCGATCCGCCGTGATGAGCCTCGTCCCTCGGCCGTGCGGCAACGGAAACGGCGTCTTGCGGTTTCCCACGCTGGCCAGCCCGGCCGACAGATCGGTCAGCTCGTGGGCGACGAGGTGCACCACCTCCTCTTCCGTCGGATGCGTCCGCGGACGCCGAGCATGGCCGAAGCAAGAAGCACGCGCCGGAATTTCTCGAGAGATCTTGACCCAGACGACGACGTTTGCCGCACCCGTCTCATCCTCCAGAGGAACATGAAGCCTTTGGCCGAGCCCGGCCGCTGCCGGACCAGCACCAGGCCGGCGGCCTCGAGCCAGCTTCTGCCTCGCGCCTGCATAGCATCCTGACAGGTCACGGTGCGGCGCCGGTTAGGCGGCACGCCGATTTTGGCAACGCTAGCCTGTGAACTGAAGAATGAAGGTCGGACTTGCGGCACATCGATTAGGTTCAAATGATAAGTTGCTGCCCGGCGAGGTCGTTTCAGCGCATCTCGACTGGTGGGTCGGCAAGACAATGCGGAACGGAAATGATCGCAGGCGTAAAGGACGGCTTTCGGGGCCGGAAGCTTCAGGCCTGGAACCGGACCCCAGTTTGGCGCAAGCATCGTGGCCTCCGCCCGGTCAGGCATTCACCGGCTCGCGAAATGCCAATTGATTCTGCTTAACCGGGCATACCTAAACGGCCACTTGCGTTCCGATCTCGACCACACGTCCGGTCGGGATCTGGAAATACTCCGTCGCGTCGGCGGCCGTGCGCGCCAAGCCGATGAACAGCTTGTCCTGCCACACCGGCATGCCGGAGTTGGGTGACGCCTTGAGCGAGCGACGCGACAGGAAGAAGGACGTCGTCATGATGTCGAACTTCCAACCCTGCTTGCGGCAGATCGCCAGCGCACGCGGGATGTTAGGCTGTTCCATGTAGCCGAAGGTCAGTGTCACCCGCATGAACAGCTCATTGATCGTTTCCATCTTGATCCGCTCGCTGTCGGGCACCACGGGCTGCTGCGCCGTCACCACAGAGAGGATGACGTTCTGTTCGTGCAGCGCCTTGTAGTGCTTCAGGCTGTGCATCAACGCGGTCGGCGCACTGGCGGGATCGCTGGTCAGGAACACGGCCGTACCGGACACCAGCTGCGGTTTCTTCTTCAACAGATTGCCCGCAAGGAAATCGAGCGGAATCTGGTTCCTGCGCGTCTTGTCAAATAGATACCTGCTGCCTCTTATCCAAGTCCACATGGTCATCACGATCACTGCGGCAATGGCAAGCGAGGCCCAGCCGCCTTCGAATACCTTGACGATGTTAGCTGCAAAGAAGCCGGTATCGATGAAGACGAACACCGCCATTAAGGCTATCGCGACGCCGAGCGGCCATTTCCAGATGCGCGTCATCACAACAAAAAGCAGTATGTTCGTCACCAGCATATTGCCGGTCACCGAAATACCGTAGGCCGAGGCCAGCCGGCTGGATTCGCCGAAGCCGACCACCAGCAGCATCACCACCAGCGCCAGCATCAGGTTGATGCGCGGCAGATAGATCTGGCCCGACTGTTTTTCCGACGTGTGCTGGATGACGAAACGCGGCAGCATGTTGAGCTGTACCGCTTGCCTGGTCAGCGAAAAGGCGCCGGAGATCACCGCCTGGCAGGCGATCACGGTCGCCGCCGTGGCAAGCACGACCATCGGAATAAGCGTCCAGCCCTGGTTCATCTCGAAGAACGGATGACCGACAACGCCGCCATTTGCCAGCACGAAGGCGCCTTGCCCGACATAATTGAGCAACAGACAAGGGAACACGATCGCCAGCCAGGCGAGCACGATCGGCTTGCGGCCGAAATGGCCGAGGTCGGCGTAGAGCGCCTCGGCTCCGGTGACGGCGAGGAAGACTGCACCAACCGTAACGAAGGCGACGTCAGGCGAGTTGACCAGGAACGACACGATGTAATGCGGGCTGATTGCCAGCAGGATTTCCGGGTCGTCCATGATGTGGTTGAGCCCGGAAAGGCCGATGGCCAGGAACCACAGCGCGGTAACGGGTCCGAACACCAATCCTACGCCGCCGGTGCCAAACCGCTGTACCGCAAACACGATCGCCAGGATGGCCAGTGTCAGCGGCACCACATAGGGCTGGAACGTCGGCGTGACGACATTCATACCTTCGACCGCCGACAGTACCGAGATTGCCGGCGTAATGACGGCGTCGCCAAAAAAAAGCGCCGCGCCGACGATGCCGATGCCGATGCCGATGCCGAGGATCACCGCAGAGCAGGTCGGGAAACTGTTGCGCGCCAGCGCCATAAGCGACAGCACTCCGCCCTCGCCTCGATTGTCGGCGCGGAGCACGAACATGATGTATTTGATCGTCACGGTGATCGTCAGGGACCAGATGATCAGCGAGAGTACGCCGAGGATGTCGCCACGGCTGGCGACGTTGCCACCCGCTGATGCATGCAACGCCTCGCGAAATGCATAGATCGGGCTGGTGCCTATATCGCCATAAACGACACCTAGTGCGCCCAACATCAGCGCCTTGGTGCTGTGCTGCTCGACCTCAGAATGGCTCGATTGTTCGACAGGTTCTGCCTCGTTACCAGCATTGGTAAGGGCCATGGACGACACTCCGATAAGCGCGCGGTGCTCTACGCTTGCTGCACTGCAATATCAAGTTCCGTCACGTAATGTCTGCCGTCTCGCCTGTCGTTGCTCGCCTTGGTAGACTCGCCAGCCCGCAGCCCTACCGAGCAGCAATAGCGCCCCGGCAGAACCCTCAATCGCCCAGATCAATGAATGGTTATCGCCCACAGTGCCCCCCCGCGATGCGGCCGATGGCGACCAGGGTGTCGTGGGCGCACAAGGATGGCGCTTTCCTGATGACGCCGTGCTCCAGGTGTGATCGCACCGTTGCTGCGCAAGCCATTTACTTGCTCGTCCCAGCGAGGACCGTGGCCAACTGGAACGCAGGGCCACGCCGCTCACCGGCCGCACTTTGCGGCGCAGATAACGATTCGATCTCCGCGGCGAGATTCTGGTTGAAGAAGCCACCAAGCTTGTCGAAGGACACACGGTCGTAATATCGACATGCCAGTATCCGCAACCCAGAAAAGCTCCTTGGGCTCCGCTGCGCGCGCCACGAACAACCCGATCTTCTCTGCGAAGAGGACGCCGTAATCCTTCAGGTTGAAGCCAAACCGGGGGGCGGCCGTGACGTATGGGCGAAGGGCTAGGAGGCGGGTTCGGTGAGGAACGGCATTGATGTCCACGCCGTCTCCTGGAAAGACAGAGGAATGCGGTGTCACCGACTGGCGCCGGAGGTTGATCCGGTGATTAGGAGGAGCACTCGTTGTCGGATTCTCGACGATGTCGGACATCTGACACAACGCTGCCAGAGCGATCACGTTGTTCCGAAACGATTTTCCCAGTTGGCACGACAATTGCGGTCCTATGCGCAAAAGCACTGCGATGCCGCACCGACTGGAAGAACTCATCAATGATCACGCTTTTCGAACATGTGGGCGCCGCTACCAACACTAAGCGTTCCCGATCAAACGGAAGCCTCTATCCCTTCTTTCTGAAGGCTGTCCGGACATGAACGCATTTGATGTCCGTCCAACGCTGGATGCTCCCGACGACGATCTCTATCTTTGGCTTGAAGATGTGGAAGGCGAGCGGGCACTTGCCTGGGCCGCCGGCCAGTCGGCAAAGACCCTGAAGCACTTCAGTGGAACGCAGTTCGAGCGCGACCGCGCGACTCTGAAGGCAGGCCTGTTCCCTAAGCGGCGTCGCATCTCCCCCGGCCGAGTCGCATGGCTTGAATCCGATATCAGGGCTTGGATGGAAACTAGATCTGAGAGCCGCACCGCATGAATGTAGCCTCCCAATATCTTCTCCCGTCTGTGGCGCATCACGAAGCCGGGCACGCGGTGGCCGCCATCGTTTTGCACCGTCAGATGTTCGACGACGACCGTGAACTCCCTGCTTTCTCAAGTGTTAGTATTTACCCCGACGCCGGTGACGGAGAGTGCGGTGGTTTTGTCGAAGGCACGGTTTTCTATTCAGCGCAAGGATTCACCTCGGAGCTAAAGCCGATTTTCGAGAACGATATGGATCGACATTTCCAACGCGATGAAGCGATCCAAGAGATAGTTGCGTGTCTGGCAGGTCCTTTTGCAGAATCCGCATTCGAAGGCTATCTGGACCCGCGCGATATGGCGATGAATGCGTCCGATGGGAATGAGGGGAGCAGCGACTACGCGGATGCCAAGCGAATCTATGGTGAGTTGCGGTTCCTGATGCCGCGCCGCCCCCGTTGGAGGCGGATCGAAGATCGCACGGCCCGGCTAGTACTCGATCACTGGTCAGCCATCGAAGCATTGGCCGCGCATTTGCTGGTCAAGCATGATCTCCAATTCGATGAGGCTCTGACGATTGTTGCGCCGCATCTTCCGCCCATGCCAGCAGCTACGCCGCCAGAGCGTCATCCGCAGCCTGCTTGATCAGCCATTCGATGTGATTTGACCACATCTGCAACACCTCGCGCTTCTCCTTGACGTTGCTATAGAGATCGTAGATTTCGCCAATGTCTCCGGTGCGGGCTCACAGCCCGTCCATATAGCCGCCAGTCTGCTGCCTTCGAGTGGCCCATGTTGGCCGCGGCCAGGAAGTGGCGACGATTGAAAGGACAAAATCAGTTGCCGAAACTCATCGCAGGTGACGGTCTGGTGGCAATTTGGGCACATCTTGTGTCTCGTCGCCAGTAAACACGGATGCCCGGCAGGAGCTGAGCTCGCTGCCGGCGGAAATCGTAGAGCGCCAGCGACGCATTCTGATCTTTCGTCAGGCAGTCGACCGCCTTGGCATACGCCTCGGCCTCCATCTCGATCGACCTGAACCGGTATCTTGTGCGCCATCCGGACGATCTGGGAAAGCTTGGCCGGGCCGGCGCCTTCCCAGGCGCACGGGAAGCGCGACGACCCATGTGGACCTTGGATTTCACTCCGCACTTACGCTGCTTTGGCCTTGTCAGCAGCCTGAGCATAAAGCGTGCTCAGCTTTCAGGCCGAGCACTCATCCATTGTTGACAGCACCTGTCGTCATTCAGGATCGCCCCATTCTCGCAGGCCGCTTGCAGCTTTCAGGCTGTTGTCAGCCAGGGCCGCCATAAAGGGTCTCGTTAAACAATTCAGGAGGCCGTTCCAATGAACAATCAGTTTGCGAGACTTTTTCGAGGACCAGGTATGCAGGCTTGTTTCAGGACAAAGAACTTTCTGGCGGCAACCACCGCGATGACGACGGTATTCCTGCCGGCTGTGTCTCTCGGGGTGGGTCTGGTAGCATTTCCAACTGGAGAAGCGTTGGCCGACGACCCGATTTCGATCCCGCTGGAGTATGTCGGGGAAGGCCATGACCGCCTGGGCATCTGGGCCAAGATCAACAATGGCAACGCGCAGCGATACGTATTCGACACGGGCTCGGACCAGCTCAACACGCAGATCGGGTCAGAGGTGACCGGGGTCCGCCCGATTGCCGACACGCCTTACGTATATACGTACGGGGACGGAACGTATGGTAATAAGCTTCAGAACGTGGAAATTGATAAATTTACATATGTCGATCCAGATCAAAAGATAACAATCGACGGGCCGTCTGTAAGCGATAAGAAATACCGGGCTGCTCGCATTCTCGATTTTGTCTATACCCATGCGTATTGCAAGGACAACAATCTTAAGTGCACGCCGGGATCCGTGACGGATGGACTTAAAGATATGTATGGTCAGGATCTCCAAGAACCTTATCACGCCGATAAGGAGCAGCGGGCGAAAATGACCGCTGGCAAGATGGCAGACGAAGGCGGCGATTTCGCAGGTACATTCGGGGCCGGCGATTTTCTTGGCAAGACAAGTGTCTGGGGCATGATGGGCAGTGTCACCAGGTCTGGCTACGTGGTCTCCGCCAATGTGAATCCGGATTCCGAGAGCGACCAAACGCCTGGCTGTTCCCCCTGCACGATTGTCAACCTCAATCCAAGCCTCCGGGCCCAATATACTAATGCCATGCCATGGGGAGAACCCGAGGAAAAAGATCAGGATTCTTATCAGAATTTTCCTGGCTCTGGCGCCAATGCCTCGACCGAATACGAAGGCAGCTACAATCTGCAGTACACGGTTAAGGATGGAGCCCCACCAATCACCGACCCCAACAAGACCGCGGTATTGCTCGACACCGGCACACCGGGCGGTGGCAGTCTGGAGATCAGTGATGCGATGCTGAAGCAATTTCAGGATGCGGGCGTCAAACTTAAAAATGTTCGGAGAAATGAGCAACGCGAGATCGTAAGCGCATCGGGCAACATCCCGAGCGTTACAATCGCAGGAACGGATGGCGATCCGGTAAGGCTGGACAATATCGACTTCACCTACACCAGCGGCACGACGGAACAACCCAATGACCAGACCAGTTTTGTTGCCGGTCTTGACTTCTTCAAAAACAGATCGGTCATTTTCGATCTGGAGAAGAAGTATACCGCTTATACGTCACATTTCGTCACTGCCAGCAACTTCTCTACCGATTCATCCGCACCCGAAGGGACCGGTCTGAGCAGGATCACGACGAGCATGGGGAATGAGGGCGGGTTCGGCATAGCGGGTGTCGTCTCCGGCTCCGGATCGCTGACGCTTGATACAAAGACGGTGGTCCGGATGACGAATGTCAACACCTACACCGGCGAGACGAATATTGCTCAGGATGCCTATCTCTCGCTTGCGGGGCTCGGCAACATCCAACGGTCAGCGAAAGTCGTTGCAGACGGCACGTTCGATATCTCCGAACATGGAAATGGCAGCGACTATTGGGGAATCTCCGACGCCTACAACGATGCCCGTATTCGTAGCCTGAGTGGCAGCGGAACGGTCGAACTGGGCAAGCGTACCCTGGTGCTAACGGATTCGAACGACACGTTCGCCGGCAGCATCAACGACCTCGACGTTGATAACAATAATATGGGCGGCAAACTATTCGTTGCCGGTGGCGTGCAAACGCTGAGCGGAAAGAACAATTTTTCCGGCATGACGACGGTCGGTTCCGGCGCGGGATTGCTGCTTGCCGATACAGGTGTGCTTTCCCATGATGCGACCACGTCCGGCTTTCTCGGGAATGACGGGCAGATCGGGGGCACGGCTATCGCAAACAGCGGCGGTGTCGTCGCAGGCGGCGGCACCTACGGTGCGGTCACCATTTCCGAGGGCGGCACGGTCGCTCCTGGCAGTGCGACCGATCCGAGCAGGATCGTCACCACACTGACTGTCACGGGCGATTTCGCGCAGCAGTCCGGATCGATCTATCAGGTCGACCTCGCAAGGTCGTCCGATCTCATCGATGTTGGCGGAGCAGCGGCGATCGACAGCGGCGCGCAGATCGAGCTGCTGCGGCAGGGAACGCTATCGGTCGATGCCCGATATACTCTGCTCTCCGCAGCAGGCGGCGTAAGCGGCACCTATGGCGGGCTGACGGGGGCTCTGGCGACAGACGCGACGCCCTTCGTCGATTTCCAGCTCGTCTACGATGCCAACAATGTCTATCTCGATATCAGCCGCACATCGACGGCGTTTGCCGATGTAGCCAGCACCTTCAATCAACGCTCGGTCGCCGCAGCGGCTCAGGCGCTTGGAAGCGGTAATCCGATCCAGGACAACATCCTGTTCCTGACGGCGCCGGAAGCCCGCAACGCTTTCGATATGCTATCAGGCGAGGTTCATGCTTCCATTCATAGCGGCCTCATCGAGGACAGTCATTCTGTACGCGATGCCGCGAGCGAACGGATCCGTGCGGCGTTCGACGGCGTCGGTGCCTCCAGCGTTCCGGTGATGACTTATGGGCTGGGTGGTCTGGAACTGGCCCCGGCAACGAGTGAGAATTTCGCCGTATGGGGCCGTGGCTTCGGCGCCTGGGGTCATCTCGACAGCGACGGCAATGCCGCCGGTCTCGATCACTCGACAGGCGGCTTTCTGGCTGGCGGTGACGCGGCTGTCGGCGAAAGCTGGCGGCTCGGCCTCATCAGCGGCTACAGCCATACCTCCTTGGAGGCGGACGATCGCGCGTCGTCGGGCTCGAGCGAGAATTACCATCTCGGTCTTTTTGCCGGCACGCAGAACGGCAATCTCGGTTTTCGTTCCGGCCTTGCCTATACCTGGCACAGCATCGAGACCGGCAGGTCCGTGGTCTTTCCAGGCTTCGCCGACAGCCTTTCGGCCGATTACGACGCCGGCACGTTCCAGGCCTTTGGCGAGCTCGGCTACCGTATCAATACGGCTTCGGCTTCCTTCGAGCCCTACGCTAATCTCGCTTATGTGAATTTTGACGCCGATGGCTTCACCGAGAATGGCGGCGCAGCCGCCTTGTCGAGCGGGGATCGCTCGAGCGACACGGCGTTTACCACGCTAGGTCTGCGTGCGTCGACGGTACTGACCCTCGGCACCGTGACTGCTACCGCGCGCGGCGGTCTTGGCTGGCGCCACGCCTTCGGCGACGTCAGGCCGGATACCGCTCTTGCCTTTGCTGGCGGTTCCTCCTTCGCCATCAAGGGCGTGCCGATCGCAAAGAACGCAGCTCTGCTCGAAGCTGGGCTTGACGTAAACATCACCGAGAACGCGACGTTCGGCATCGCCTATCAGGGACAGATCGCCTCGGATGCCCAGACACACGGGTTCAGCGCCAAGCTCGGCGTCCGTTTCTAAATCACCCGCAAAAGAGATTGGTTATGAAGTCAGTGAGTGCATTTTCTTTTACCGTCGTTCTCGGCTCAGCGACGGTGATGTCTGTGTCCGCCGCGCGAACGGACGATGCCTGCTACAACAAGGCACAAAGCCTATGATGACGCAATGTTCAATCGACGACCTGAAGCCAGTCGATGGCGAGCTTGACAAGCTCTACAAGGAGATGGAGACCCGGCTCAAAGAGTCCCGGCGCATGTCCAGGAACTGGTCGAGACCGCGAGGGGCTACAACGCCACCTCGGAGAACACGCGCGACGCCTACCCCAAGGATTGGCGGCATTTTTCCTCCTGGTGCCGGCGCGCTGGCTTCGATCCCCTGCCTCCGGGCTCGAAGGTGATCAGGCTCAATATCAGCGCCTGTGCCTCGGGCACCGCCGCCGGCGATCCGAAGCGTGGCGCCCCTGCCCTTTAGTTTGCGACCATCGAGCGGCGGCTTTCCGGCCTCGCCTGGAACTTTACCCAGCGCGGCCGGCCGTTGGACCGCGCGGAGCGGCATATCTATAAGGTTCTTGCCGGCATTCGCCGCAAGCACGCAAAGCCACCGCGGCAGAAAGAGGCGGTCCTGGCGACGATCTGCTGGCGATGATCGCCACGCTCGGCCACGACCTCAGGGCCTGCGCGACCGCGCTATTTTGCTCCTGGGCTGTGGCGGCGGCCTGCGGCGCTCCGAGATCGTCGGTCTCGACGTCATGCGCGACGACAACAGCGATGGCGCCAGCTGGATCGAGATTTTTGACGGCAAGGGCTGCTGGTCACCCTGCGCGGCAAGACCGGCTGGCGCGAGGTCGAGGTCGGCCGCGGCTCCAGCGACCACACCTACCCCGTAGTCGCGCTCGAGAGCTGGATCCGCTTTGGCCGCATCGCACGTGGACCCCTGTTCCGCCGCATCTTGTCGATCAGGTCGATATAATACGAAAAAGCCGCCGCCATTCGGGACGGGCGTCGGCTATCATGTCCAGCCATTATGCGGCGAGCGGATAGCTTTCGCCGGACCAGGCAGAGAACTTGGCGGCAAAAGCCTTCATCTCGTCGACCGCGAATGTGGTGCGCGGTTGCGAACTCGACTTGCTGGGCGAGAGGGACCTCGCCGAGAAAGGCGCTGACATGAGCGGGATGCTGCTTGGCCAAATCGAGATCCGCAAAGCAATCGGCCAGCGCCGCGTCGTCCAGCTGTACGCTGCAGGGCGCGTTCACGTCGTCAAGACGGATGCCAAATGCTTGCTCATAATGGCCGCAAGGTAATCGTTTCGGGTCGGAGACACAAGTTGCCGCCTCCTTCGCCGTAGAGTGGCCCGATACAATCACGATCGATATTGCCACCTCTTATCGATAGTGATCGCATAGTTCCCTGATTCGACTCTCAACCGCTCATATCAAGCGATTACTTCCATGTATCTGCTGCGCTAGCCCGTCCTGGCCTTGGAGTGTCGCTCCTCACCTCCTCCACCACTCACCAGCCCGATGGGAGTATCGCCCGCCAGCAGCTTCTCCTTGCTGAGCAGCGCGGCAACCTCAATCGCCTCGAAATCGGGCAAATCCCGCAGTGTGTCGAGGCCGAAGTGCAACAGGAAGGTCTTGGTCGTGACGTAGGTGTAAGGCGTGCCAAATTCAGCGGGCAGGCAGACGTTGACCCACAACAATCAAGGGGACGGTGCAGGCCAAGATTGCGGCAGGGCTTGGGCCCCCCACCCTTCTCCTCAGAACTCCGCTGCTTCCAGCTGGCGGCTGAAACTCACAGGCGCAGCCAGCTTGGTCTCTAACAGCATCGATCGCATCATGGTGTCTGCCATGAATCCGTGTGCGTGAAGCGCTCCAGAGCGAAGATGTTGGGCGTCAACCAGGTTCACTCCAATGAGCTTCACTTCTCGAGTTCTGCACAGTGTCCACGACTGGCGCCGGAGGTTGATCCGGTGATTAGGAGGAGCACTCGTTGTCGGATTCTCGACGATGTCGGACATGTGACACAACGCTTCCAGAGCGATCGCATTGTTCCGAAACGATTTTCCCAGTTGGCACGAAGGTTGCGGCCCTATGCGCAAAAGCACTGCGATGCCGCACCGACTGGAAGAACTCATCAATGATCACGCTTTTCGAACATGTGGGCGCCGCTACCGACACTGAGCGTTCCCGAGCCGACGGAAGCCTCTATCCCTTCTTTCTGAAGGCTGTCCGGACATGAACGCATTTGATGTCCGTCCAACGCTTGATGCTCCCGACGACGATCCCTATGTCTGGCTTGAAGATGTAGAGGGCGAGCGGGCACTTGCCTGGGCCGCCGGCCAATCGGCAAGGACTCTGAAGCACTTCGGTGGAACGCAGTTCGAGCGCGACCGCGCGGCTCTGACAGCCATTTTCGACAATCGCGACAATCTTCCCCTGATCGCGCGCCGTAGTCAGTACCTCTACAATTACTGGCGAGATGACGGTAATCCACGCGGACTGTGGCGCCGGACCACCCTTGCCGCCTACATGAAGGCGGATCCCCAATGGGAGCTACTGCTCGATCTGGATGCTCTCGCGGCTAGCGACGGAGAGGACTGGATCTGGGACGGCGCGTCCATCGAGCCGGAGAGACGGGAAAGAGCCGTTCTGCGCCTGTCGCGCGGCGGCAGCGACGCGGTCGTGCATCGCGAATTCGACCTGATTTCTCTGAGCTTTGTCGCCGACGGCTTCAACCTCCCCGAGGCCAAAGGCTACGTTAATTGGCTGGACCCTGACACGCTTCTGCTTTCCAGTGCGCTTGGTAATGGCATGGCCACCCGCTCCGGCTATGCGCGCACAGTTCGACTGTGGAAGCGTGACGCGGATCCCCTCACCACGCCGGCAATCTTCGAGGCCGGGTTCGAAAGCTTCCAAGTGTCTGGTCATTCGGACCGCACCGGCCGCAGCGAGCGCCTTTGGTTCATCGAGCAGCCGGCCTT
This sequence comes from Mesorhizobium sp. WSM4906, assembly GCF_029674625.1. Lineage (NCBI taxonomy): Bacteria > Pseudomonadati > Pseudomonadota > Alphaproteobacteria > Hyphomicrobiales > Phyllobacteriaceae > Mesorhizobium > Mesorhizobium sp. WSM4906. The sequence continues at coordinate 1,453,962 of NZ_CP121355.1, read as the reverse complement.
CTTCGAGAAGATCAGCTGGATCGGCGATAGGAGCGGGCCGAGGAGGCAGATCGATCTTCCTCGCGACGCGTCGTGGCGGGTCTTCGGCGACTGGCTGGCGGTAAGGCCGCGCAAGCCCTGGACGGTGGGAGGCACCACCCATCCCGCCGACGCGCTGATCGTCATCTCGCTTTCCACTTTCCTCGCCGGCGGACGCCGTTTTGAGACCCTGTTTCAACCAGGGGAAAGGCGCTCCATGCAGTCATTCTTCTGGAATGACGGGAAGCTCATTATCTCTTACCTCGTCAATCTCGCACCGCGTTTCGAGATGTTCACTCCCGGCCACCAGGAATGGACGCGCCGAGTCCTGAACACCCTGCCCGCCGAAGGTACTGTCGACGTCTGGTCATTCGATGCGGCAGTTCACGAGACCAATGGAGAGGTCCTGATCTGTGCTCAGGATCCGATCACGCCGCCGCAGCTCTTGCTGTTCGATCTGAATGCCGCGCCGTCTCTCAGCGCTTCAGCAATCCTGAAGCGCAGCCCGGAGAATTTCGATGCATCCGGACTGGTGGTCACGCGCCACGAGGCAGTCTCTATCGATCATGAGCTGATCCCCTATACGCAGGTTGGTCCGGCGAACGGGAACGGAGATGCTCCGATTCACCTTTCCGCTTATGGCGGGTTCGGCGTATCATTCCTGCCCTACTACAACTCCCCGCTGGGCAAGCTGTGGCTCGAGCGCGGTGGCACGTGTGTCGAGGCGAACATCCGCGGCGGCGGCGAGTTCGGCACCCGCTGGCACGAAGCCGGGCGCAGGGAGGGCAAGCGTCTCGCCCACGACGATTTCGCCGCCGTTGCCTCCGACCTCGTGCGAAGGGGCATCACCCTGCCGAGGCGGATTGCCGCCGAGGGTGGCTCAAATGGCGGCCTGCTGATCGCAAACATGCTGACCCGCTATCCTGAGCATTTCGGGGCTCTGTTCTGCACAGCACCGCTTATCGACATGCGTCGCTACACCAAGCTCTTGGCGGGCGCGAGCTGGATCGACGAATATGGCGATCCGGACAAGGTTCACGATTGGGCTTTCCTGAAGGAAATCTCCGCCTATCACGCCGCAGCGCCGGGACAGCCCTATCCGCCTATCCTGATCGCCACCACGAAACGCGACGACCGCGTCCATCCGGGCCATGCGCGCAAGATGGCCGCAAAACTGCAGGCTCTTGGCTATCCCGCTTACTTCTACGAGGCCAGCGCAGGCGGGCACGGCTGCGGCGAGGACAATCGGGAGCAAGCCGCATTCATCAGTCTAGGCACCAATTTTCTCCGCAGCGCAATCGGCTTCAACGATCACCCTCCGGAGACGGCGGAACGCGTTGCAACGCAAGAGGGGCATTTGAGGTCCATCAACAATTCATTCGAGCAGGAGACGAAATAGTGCAGTGCATCCTTTCTGAACATCAAGGAGTGAATCTCATGGCGAGAACGCGAATGGGCGTAGCGCGGGCAACAGCAGCGGCGGTGGCCCTGATCATGGTGGGACAGCAGGCCGTCGCCGCGGAGCCTGCGCAAGCAGAGACCGTCCTGGCGGAGACGGGAGCCTCGGTCACCGAAGCGCCAATCCCTTGGCAGGTCCGCCTGCGGGCGTTGGGCGTCGTTACGAAAGATCTGGGCTACGTTGATACGCTTCCCGGCTCCGGTCTTTCGTATTCGGACACGGTGACGCCGGAACTCGATATCTCGTATTTCTTCACCGACAACATCGCCGCCGAACTCATACTCGGTACCACTTATGCCAACATCGCGGGCCAAGGGACGATCGGAGGGTTGGGCAACATCGGCAAAGTTTGGCTGCTGCCGCCGACACTCACGTTGCAGTACCATTTTACCGATCTCGGCGCGTTCAAGCCTTATGTCGGCGCCGGCGTGAACTACACGATCTTCTACAACCAGGACACTGGCAGCGCTGATGCTCTCAAGGTGAAGAACACGTTCGGCACGGCGCTGCAGGTCGGATTCGACTACATGGTGGACCAGCACTGGGGCCTCAACTTCGACGTGAAGAAGCTTTTCCTGAAGCCGGACTTCGACGTCACGGTGACCGGCGCGAAGCTGACGGGGAAGGCGGAGCTCGATCCCTGGCTGATAGGCGCAGGTGTCACCTACCGCTTTTGAATATCAGAGTGAAGTCTGCTTCCCGACTGCCGGTTTAAATGAAGGGCGCCTCGCGCGCCCTTTTTTACGGTCGACACTGCAGCGCAAGACCTCATGAAGCTATTGTCGGGCGGGGTTCTCTTCCGGCGGACCAAGAAGATGCACTGGCCAACCGGCCTTGCGCCTGAGGTGGAGTGCTTAGAAGCGCTTTGGATCGGGACGGGCTTTGGTATTGTGGGTGGAATGCTTCAGCCAGACCATTTGCCAGCATCGTCTCCCGGACGTCATGTGTGAGCTTCTTTGTCAGCGCAAGGCGAACACGGATCTCCTAGCAGGCCGTTGAAGAAGTGTCCCGTTTGGCCTTGAGGATTGCCTCGTCGCCGTTGTGATAGAAGGTGATGTCGATGGAGCCGTCGTCGAGCAGTTCAGCATGGCCGTCGCCTGTGACCTCGTCCATTTCGTCGAATCCGACCCATGTGAAGAAGACCGTCGACGGGCCGTAGCCGAGTTCGAGGGTTAGATGAGCCAAACGCCAGTGGGGCGTCCTGGGGACGACGCGCGCGAGATTCTGGTCGTGGTGGCCAGCCCAATACGATGTGAGAAGTTGCTGCCGGTGCGGGTACCGGAGGTCGCCGATAGTGACAGCCGATGTTCGACAGCGGCAAGGACATGCTCAGCCGTCAACGCGCCGAGGGCTTGGCCGGGAATGGTGGTGATGGAACCAATCCAGAAAGCGGCGGCTGCCCAGGAGAACGCCTTCGCGGGACTTTGACTCCAGTCCGCACACCCTGCTCAGATAGTCCGAAAAAGAGGTCAGAAGCGGAGCATCCGGATTATTATCTACACTGGGAACAGAAGCATGGAAGCGTTCTGGAGCCACTCGCCGCGCGTTTACCAGTGCCGACACTGCTCCAAGCTGACTATCTGCCATGACCACCTGCCGAACGTAGTCCGTTGATGCCACCGGTACCCTTCGCGGTCTGCTCCAGCGGGAAGATCGGGTCTGATCGACCCTGCTGACCTGTGCGGCGGCCTCTCTCGCTAGGGCGTCCCCCTTCCTGTCGTCCTCCTCCGCCGCTTTCGGCTGCTTTCGGCCCGCCGCCCTCGCCAAGGCGTCGTAGTCGGTAAGCGCGTCCTCCGTCTCCTTTAGGGGCTTCATCGCGTGACTAGAGTTTAGCGCGTGTTTGTAGGCGGCGGACCGAATGGTCGTCGAAATGCCACTCAGCGCCACCGCAAGATGCCCTAGGGCTTCCGCCTCATGATCTGACAGCGGCACGTCACGATTAGAGCCGATTGCCCTGCCTTCTTCCAGTTTCACAATGTTTGTAGTCATTTCCTGCTCCATCGCGTTGACTGAGATACGATGGAGACGGAAGTGGAGAACAAATTTTTACAAGCAACTAAGATGATATTCTCGTCAACGGGACAATAGTGGACGTTGAGGGCGGCGAACAGGGTGGTGGTGCCGTTGCGCTTGTAGTCGTGCCTCATCGTACCGAGCCGCCCCTTCTTCATCGGCAGGCCGGGTGGGTGCGGTCGAGCGCCGGATCTGGCTCTTTTCATCGACCGACAGAACGATGGCATGGGCCGGCGCATCGAGATAGAGGCCGACGACGGCGCGCAACTTGTCGACGAACTTCGGATCATTGGAGAGCTTGAACCTGGCGCCAGCGGTGGGGTGCGAGACCATGCGCCTTCCAGATGCGCCTGACGGCGCTGGCGCTGATTGCGGCGGCTTGCGCCATCATGTCGGCGGTCCAGTGGGTCCTCTCGCCCGGCGGATCGGCAAGCGTCAGTGCCACGACGCGCTCGCCGACATCGGGACCGAGCGGCGGAATGCGCCACTGTCGCGTCTTGTCGCGCAGCAGCCCGTCACAGCCTTCCGCGGCAAAGCGCTCCTGCCAGCGCCAGACGTCGGTCTTCGACTTGCCGATGCGGCGCATGACCTCGCCGGTGCCGACGCCGTCGGCGGGCAAAAGCACTATCTCGGCGCGCCAGACATGCTTTTGCGGGGCGTTGCGATCCCTGATCAGCGCCGTCAGACGGACGCGATCGGCCGACGAAACGGTGAACGATCTTCCTGTGCGCATGCGCCAGACTCGCACGCGCAGGCCAGAAAGGGAATCTCTGATTGGACTCCTATGTCAGGCGGGAACCACTAGACGCCGAGACCGCCGATGCAGACATGTTTGGTGTCGAGATAATCCACGATGCCCTGGAGGCCGCCTTCCTTGCCGAGGCCCGATTCCTTGACGCCGCGGAACGGCACCTCCGGCGTGGTGATCAGGCCTTCATTGACGCCGGTACTTCAGTCCTTCCATCACGCGGAAGGCGCGACCGAGATCGCCGGTGTAGAAGTAGGCCGCGAGGCCGAACTCGGTGTCGTTGGCGAGCGGCGTGCCCGACCTGAGACATGGGTGACGTTTTGTACCGGACACGGATGAAGTGCACCCCTCGGGTGAGCGTTTGCTCGATAATATCCACTGAAGTGAAGCAGTCGGTCTTAATGCTGGAACTCATGCCACCCGACCGACCCGGGAATTCGCAGCAGCGGCGCCGTCGAGTGCAGAACGAATGCCGTCAACCAAGGGGTCGATCTCGCTTTCGGTGATTATATAGGGCGGACAGATTCCAAGCACTTCTCCCATATTGCGGATCATGACGCCGTGCTCGCGGCACCGCCGCTCGACATCGCCGATCCTCAGCTCGGGCGCGAAGACGCGACGGGCGCACGATCCTCGACGATCTGAACCCCCGCGATGAAGCCGCGGCCGCGGGCTTCACCGACAAGCGGATGGTCGCCGAGCGCGTCCGCGAGGGCTCCATGCAAGTGATCGCCGAGACGACGCGCCTGGGTCACGAAATCGATCTCGCTGTAGATCCTGATCGCCTCGGCGGCGACGGCCGCTATCACCGGATGACCGGAGTAGGTGAAACCGTGACCGAACACGCCGACCTTGTGGGCCTCGTCAGCGGCGCATTGATAAATCTTGTCGAGATAATGACGCCGCCAATGGGCAGGTGACCGGATGAAAGCCCCCCGGCGATCGAGAGCATGTCCGGTTCCATCCCAAATGTCTGGCTACCAAACCAGTTCCCGGTGCCTCCGAAGCCGCAGACCACCTCGTCGGACAGCATGAGGATAATTTCTCACTTTCTTGCGAAGATCGGGGGTGTCCACGGTCATTCGTATTACGCGAGATCCGCGAGGCCAAAAACCATCATACCAGAGAGGCGAAACTGCTATCTAGGTGTTTAGATGCAAGAAATTAATCCTGCATTGTTCCCGCACCAGGAACACCCGAGAGGATACCAAGCAGTATTGAACCTTGTTGAAAATGCTCTCGGCGCGCTGGGCGTTATAATTTCTCGAAGGCGATCACAAGGACGTCGCGATAAGCGTACGGCATTTTCAGGTTTTCGGCCACAATCGACGATACATCGTGAAAGGTTTCGCGGTCGTTGCAGATCACAAAATCATTCGGGGAGTTCATTTCGACCTCGCCGAGGAACTCCTTTGAGGCGTCGGTGATCATGCTCATGCCGCCGGTGACGTTGACCCGCCCAATCATATAGCAAGCAATGAAGTCCACCCCGTCCTGGTGAAGGCCCTCGGGTGCCGGTTTGCCATTTACACCATCGCGCGCGACAATCCGGTAGGGATGGATCTTGATATTCCAACGATCATGTCGGGCGGCTTCACATAGAATTCTGCAGAAACCTGTCAGAATCTTTTCTAAGACGGGATGGTCTATAAAGGAGTTTTCAAGGGGCTCGAAGTGGCGCTTGAAGCCGCCATTCAGATGATTGACACTTTTTGATTGTTCGTAGGGGGCGTGGGGTAGGAGCCTAAAGATTCCGTCAGTCGCGTCATATTCAAAAGCGCTATAGCGCCGGTAACGATATGTTCCGCCGTCACGCATGTATTCATCGAGAAGAAGTCGATTCCAATGGTCAGCAAAGTTCTTCCAGGCTGCATCAATTTCGATGCCAAAGCAGGCTTCGGCGCGCTCGCCTTTTGAAAACCACCATCCATTTGTCACCAGACCGTCAGTGCATTGTTGACTGAGGTTGGCCGGCGCCTGGGGTGCGTTGTTTTCCACGGGTGTCTCCCTTTTGGTGACTTGGCGAGGACGGAACGCTTTGGACAACGCTATGTGGGTTGCGGCTTGGTATTCCCAAAGGTCGCGGTCCCTAATGTATCTCGGCGTCCTGGCTCGGATCGACCGAGGTAAAAAGCGTGTGTGATCGACTATGTAGCTGACGCTCCCGCTAACGCCCTCGAGGGCGGATGCAATGGCCCGTTCGCACATCTGGTGAATAGTACTGCCCCATGCACCTGAAACCGCCTCTTGGGACCAGGCTTGCTCAAGCCCTTGCTTCAAAACGATTGATGCCACGTCAAGAGAAGCGGTTTCGAGGTGACGCAGCGCGTCGAAGATAATGGCCGCGGCAGGGGCCTCGCGGACTTCGAGAACCTTTTGGCCGGTTGTGATGTGTTCAAGCCCGACAAAGCGGCCGTGCCCGAATTTGCCGACCGTGTTATTCAGGAACGGGATTGCGTCGACCAATGCAACATCACGGTCATCAATTGACACGAGACTTCCGTCTGCAAACCCGAGTTTGATCTCTACCGGCTGCTCTGCGGGAATGTGGCGCGTCCAAGCAAATGCCTCCTCGGGGATGGAAAAGTTCTCGGGATCTTCCAAAGGCCCCGACTCGAATTCCCGACACCAGAGGTTTTCGTCCGCGCTCCACGTGCGGTCCGCCACAAAAGTCGCTCCACACTTGGACAGGTCGGAGGTCTTCTGTTGTCGGGATATCACAGAGCATTCATACGGACTGCCGAAGTTGCCGGAAAATCCTGAGCGCTTAATGCTATTGTTAAGGCGCGGAAGACTGTTTTGAGAAAGGTTTGCTGTATGAAGAACCAGCCGTGAGTTGATTGACCTAGCATGATTAACAACCAAAGATGCGATTATGGGACGGCTCAACGAACTGCTCAACGGATAGATGCCAAGGTACTTGGCGTGGGCTCGAATGGCTGATTTCACGCCTTGTTCGACAAAGGCATCCCGCCCTTCGAGGCAGACAAAGCGCGCGCCGAACATGGCTGCCGTCCGTTCCAACAAAGGCTGATCGATGCGCGTTCCGACATCCGCTGCGACAGCTTCAATGTTCGCAAAGCCAAGGCTTTGCAGCTTGTAGAGAAGATAGGTGCTGTCGAGACCGCCGCTGAACATGGTTGCAACTGGTGCGGTTCGGTCCGGAAAAGCCTCCAGATCTTCAAAACTCGAAATGCCGCCGATGGCGGGTTTGGTGGAAGCCAAGATGGGGTTCATTTGGATGTCCTGCTCTCAAACCAGATGCCAGCAAACGTCGCAGCGAGGACGAGGCCTGCGCCTATCAAGCTCGGTACTGTCAAAGGCTCATTCAGAAGAAGGTGCGCTAGAACGAAACCAAAAAAAGGTTCTGTTCCCATCAAGAAGCCAACCCGTGTCGGTGTGGATTTTCTCACTGCGGCATTTTGAATGTAGAATGCAGCGAGGGTGCAGAAGAGTGCAAGGAAGGCAACAGCGCCCCAAAACTGAAGGGTGGCCCTCACAACAAGGCCTGAAATTCCGAACTGAGCGACGGCCAAAACGAAAGTAAGTGTTGCCACCGTCGATCCTTGGATGGCCGTCAGGGCTGCAGATGAAATCTGCCGGCCGGCCAGAAGGCGTTTGGTGGAAACGACCATAACCGCTCGCAGAATCGCGGCCCCCAAGACAAGCGCGTCACCCGGGCTGAACCTGCTGATCCCGCCAGTGAGAATGCCGACACCGATGCACGCTATGGCAGCACTTGCCAAAATGCCCGTAGGTGGAAGTCGCCGTGATAGCCCATAGTCGATGCTCGGCGTGAAAATCACACAAAGCGATATGATCAAGGCCGTGTTCATTGCGCTTGTCGATGCAACGCCGTAAGTTTCAGCAATAAAGATGCAAAAAAGTATTGTTCCCAATGCGAAGCCGCGGATGAAATCGCCCCAGGAGACCAATGCGATCTCATGTCTTGCAGCCACTGCCGTAATGATCGTAGTAATCAGGAAGCGATAAAGAACAAGTATCGAAACCGGCGCGTAGAACAGTGCGCCTTTCCCGACCGGATAGCTCGCCCCCCAAACGAATGCGACTCCCAGCAAGGCTAGATCCACCGAGAAAGATGGCGTCCGTGTTTTCCTGACAGGTATTGGAGAACTTTCGAAAACGTCCACCTTCAAAGTTTCCTTTGTGTTAGCCATCCACCCCTGCTGCGAGGGTCAAACAGATCAGGTCGTTCAGCCTCTTGGGCGATCCGTGCCGCGGCGTACTTGTTTTTGGTAACGCAAGTGCCGTGCCGATTCGGAAAACCATTGCTAGACAACAACCTGGTCGCCTTGATAGTTCGGCGGTTCATGTCCATTGTTGTCAGAATGCCGACAATGACTTCAACTGCAGGGATCCTACCGGCAGGGCCTCAAGGCGAACACGCGGCTCCAAGATGCCGACACGATGGCTGGTTCAGCCATGCTTCGACAGTTGCCTGTTTTTTCAGTTCCTTTGCTGTTCGTGCGCTAACCGCAACGCTCCATACTAGTCTCGCGTGGCTGTCCCCGTGGGGTGGGCGGCAGAAAGCGATTAGGCCCGCTGAAAGAGGCGAACCGCATCCGAAGGATCGTAACCAAGAGAAGGACCTGAAGCGAGAGCGAAGGTTGCGGGAGGCCGCGGCGGGCCTAAAAGGCAATGCCGACCGCCCCAGGAAAGGCTGACAAAAACCGCAGCGGCCGACTGTCCAATAGGGTGCGCCGGGCCAGGGCGAGCCAAATGGCAGGGGCTGCCGGGGGACCCTAAGAAAAGCCTGGGTTCACGAGCACCCGGCGCGCGCCATCAGGCGGCCAGCTACTTGGAGGGCGGGTGTATCATGCCTGTTTGTCGGGCCGAACCAGATCCATGTGGCTGACGCCGAGGGCCAATGCCAGTTCATAGATCGTGATAATTGTCGGATTTCTTCGGCCTTTCTCCAAGCCGCTGATGTACTGCTGACTGAACCCGGAAATCTCCGCAAGCTGCTCCTGCGTCAGGCGCTTCCTTTGCCTGATCCTCTGCACATTCCGTCCGACCAACTTGCGCATATCCATGCACGCAAGCCAGCGGATCAGGCGGCTTGAGTTTATCAACTATAATATGTAATCCACATTTAGCAGGCACAGGGCTTCGCGGGTCCATTGGCCGGAGATAGAATTAGCGATGTTGCAGCCCAGATCGAACACGCCGTTCGCCGACGAGGTCCCCTGGTCGGACCGCATTACAGCCTACGACAAGGACCACTTTACAACCTATATGAGGCTCCTGGACGCCTCGGCCGACAACGCCACTGAAGAGGAAATGGCCAAAGTGATCCTCGGCATTGATCCGGCACGCGAACCTGAGCGCGCACGCAACGTTCTTCGCAGTCATCTCGACCGTGCAAACTGGGTGGTGACGAGCGGCTACAAGGATTTGTTCGCCAGTTGACGAAATGGGCGGTGCGGTCGCTTCGCTTCAAGCAACGAAGTCGCGCAACCGCCATGCATCGACGTATCACCACAGCGCGGATGGCCCAGCGCTTCGCTGTCTCATCATTTTGTCCTCCGCTCGCCAATGGCTGCTTCCCAGGAATGGGTGCGGCGGCGAATCATGACAGGAACGGGTCCGCCGTCTGAGCCGCACCGCATCCGAAGGGCCGGATGGACAACCTACTGAAAGCTCACAGCTGGCTAAGGGTTGCGGGACGCCGCGGCGGGCCTAGAAGGATGCGGCGCCACCTGCTGAGAAAGGCACAAAACAGAGCGAATTGCGAGAGTCTAACGACGCGCTAGGAGGCGCAGCGGAATGGTCGAGACGCCAGAGCCAAGAAAATCGGGGCTCGACCCACCGGCACACGGCACGCGCGGTGATGGGCGCGGGCGCCCACTACGTGCGCAGGCTCAACAGAATCTCACACGGATCAGCATCGAGGGCCGCAGTTACGTCGAGAAACTCAATGACATCGAGACGCCGTTCGCCACCCTCATATTTCGCCACGAAAGATTGCGGACGACCAAGCTTCTCAGCCACCTGCGCCTGCGTCAGCCCTTTGACATTGCGCAGTGAGATCAACTGGGCCAGAAACCGCTGGTGGCGGGGAGATCGAAGAGATTTGGGCATTTAGGTGAACCGGCAGGTAGAGACCGGCTCAGCGACTAATCCCCGTTTCGGATTATCCCATTTTGGGATATTCTGCCTTGGATCCAGCGATCAACATGCGAGGTTCGCGGCAGACATGAATCAATCAACGGGAACAGATAGGACTCAAAGCTCAACACTGCTCGACGAAGTCCCTTGGTCTGACCGTCTTACCGCCTACGACAGGGCGCACTTTACCATCTATATGAGGCTCCTGGACGCCTCAGCCGATGAGGCGCCCGAAGAGGAAATGGCCCAACTGATCCTCGGCATTGATCCGGCACTTGAACCGGAGCGCGCCAGGAAGGCGCTTCGTAGTCATCTCGACCGTGCGAACTGGATGGTGACGAGCGGCTACAAGGAATTGTTCGCCAGCTGACAAATTCGCAGTGCTCGGTCATAGAAGCGTTCCTGTGCCATTGGTCAGGCTGATCGGGGCCTGCACCACAGACGCGCCGGCAAAATGGACCCGGTGGCGAGCACAATTCAGTTCCCAGGAAATCGGGGTTTGGCAACTGTCCGAGCGTCTGACGTGATAGAAGGTTCCGCTCTGTCTGGATGGGTATTAGCCCGGAGCAGCACTCCATATCGTACCGGCGCTCGACGAAGGGTCCACCTCTTCGCTTTCAAGCCGCATAACCGATAGCCATCGCCCTAAGTCAAGGGTTAGAGATTACCGGCAGGCAGGTATGCAAGCGGGCCATCCTCGGAAACTATATAACCGCACGACTAGCTGTGAGCTTTCGGGAGGTTGTCCATTCGGACCGGACCGGGGAGACTGGAGTTACCAAGCTTCAGCACTCACCGGAGGGTCCGAATGAACATCCATAAGAATGCCCGTCTCACACCGCTGCGTCGAGAGGAGATGGCGCTGTCGGTGATAGAAGGCGCTTTCTCCAAAGCCCATGCGGCGCGTGTCTACGGCGTGTCGGCCAAGATCGTGGCGCGCTGGGTCGAGCGCTACAAGTCCGAAGGGCGGGCCGGCATGATCGACCGTTCCTCGCGGCCCGCCAATATGCCGCAGGCCACCGCTGCGTTGATCGCCGAGCGCATCATGGCGCTGCGGCGGCAACGTTGGACCGGCAAGCACATCGCCCATGAGGTCGGCGTCTCGCCCGCCACCGTTAGCCGGGTTCTCAAGCGTGCCGGACTGTCGCGGTTGCGGGATATCGAACCGGCCGAGCCGATCCGACGCTACGAGCGCGAGCATCCTGGCGAGATGATCCATATCGATATCAAGAAGCTCGGTCGTTTCGAGCGCATCGGTCATCGCATTACCGGCAAGCGCACCGGCAATGCCAGCTCGCGCGGCAGCAGTTGGGAGTTCGTCCATGTCTGCATCGACGACGCCTCCCGCATCGCCTTCTCGCAGATCCTGCCCGACGAGAAAAAAGAAAGCGCCATCGCCTTCCTCAAGGCGGCGGTGGCCTACTACGCCAGCCTCGGCGTCACGATAGCCCGCGTCATGACCGACAACGGCTCCTGCTACAGATCAAAGGCCTTCGCCAAGGCCTGCCGCGATCTCGGCCTCAAGCACGTCAGGACAAGACCCTATACACCCAAGACCAATGGCAAGGCCGAGCGCTTCATCCAGACAGCACTGCGCGAATGGGCTTATGCCATCGCTTATCCGACTTCAGATCACCGCGCCGCAGAGTTGCCGGTCTGGCTGCACAGATACAATTGGCACCGTCCCCACGGGAGCCTAAAGTCCAAAACACCTATCAGTCGCCTCGCTCTAACCGAGGACAACCTGTTGAGGCTCCACAACTAGCTCGTCAGCGACGACACACCCGCTCGAGCACCCATAGACTATGATCACCGGCGCGGACTGGAAGAATACGGCTGCATCGCCCGAGCCGGCGGAACAGAAGATCTCGGCATCCAGTCAACGCTCGATACAAAGCGCGCGATCGAATGGCCCGAGCACAAGGGGATCAAAAAGCTTCTCAGACAATTGAGGACCCTTCGGACCCCAAAAGGGCTATAGCCTGATTTTGGGTTCGCACGCCTAGCTTCTTCTTGGCATTGTCCAAATGAAAAGCGATCGTGCGTGGCTTGATACCCAAGATGCGGCCGGTCACCCAGGCTGAATTACCCCGCGCTGCCCACCTCAGGCACTCATATTCGCGGGATGTCAGCGAAACCCCATCCACTGTTCGATCGCTCGGCAATTTGCGGCGAACGCAACGATGAAAGCAGGCCGCCATCAGTTGAAGAGCTTGTTCGTACCGCTCAGCGACCCGAAGAAATACTGGACGAGGCTCATCGGCGGCAAAAGTAACCGCAGCGATGCGGCCGCGGAGATCGACAATTGGGATCGTCAAACCGCAGCAGATGCTGAATTGAGCCGCCTCATCGAATAGCTGCTGTTGAGCCGGCGACATTTTATCGCCTCCCAAATTCGATCCCCAGTGAAACGGGCAGCCGCCATTTCGAGCACGCAAGACCACAGGATCGAGTTTCTCATACTGATTTTCCAGATACTGTCTGGTCCAGCGGGGTGGATAGTTTGAAATTAACCTCGGTTTGCCGGAAGGCCGTGCTGGCAAGGAGAGGTAGGCAAAGAAGATTAGGTCAAGTCGTCCGGCCGCCTCAGCCATGGCATCCCGGAAATCTGCCTCATCGATACTCTGTGACAGTCTTTCAAGGAATGTCTCGAAAACAAGTGGCATGTGCCTCGTCATCGTCGCGCTCGATTCTTCCTCTTTCTGCACGCCTTCCGGCTGCGTCGTGTATGTCCCGACAAACGTGATTGAATTCGCGGGCGTCGCTGGGCTGACCGGGCTCCAGAATGCTGCCACACTTTCGATCTTCGTCGGTCATCCCAATCATGCTGGGCTCACCCGATGGGCGTCTGGCAGACGCCTCATGATCTCAACAGCTCAATCAGAGAATCTCCATGCATTAAATCATGACCGCCCCTGCACCGACCAAATCAGGAGAAATCATCCTGCGCTGACCAAAAGCCATCATTGACCCCAGCTTTTGCAGGAATTTGGGTCGGCATTAGCATAACAATTCGGATAGCCGCTCATCCCCCACCCGGGGCGCCGTGATCCGCAAAGAAGTGTTGCGATGCTTTCTTTTCTTTGATAGGCAAATCGTCTCAACAATATTAAAATGCCTTTCCTTGTGAACGGGGTGGCGTGTGAGTATCGTCCTTCTATATACCTGACGTGATAAAATTCACCGCAATGATTATGGCCCGCTGCAATGATGTAAAGGGCACGTCTAAGCTCAATCTGCATCGGAACGTGCAGATGACCTTTACCAGACCCTCGATCCCGCACGGGCCATAATGATACTGATTACGTGGGTCAAAAAGGGCGCCCTGCCGGCGGGGAGGTACACCCGCAGGGCGCGCCGCACAGAGGTCCTGGTCGTTGGGCAACAGGACAGCGGCGGCAGAACTGATTCGGTTACAAATCGTGACTGAAATAGCCCGGAGCATGCTCAAGATCAGATATCTGGAATTCAACAGTTTTGGGTCTGCTCGGCGCAGTAGCGCGCAGGGACATGCCTGCCTCCGGACTCGCTCCTTCGCGATCGCAAAATCATACGGCACCCTCGGCCTTCAGCGCGCGATAGGTGGTATCGACCGACTTTACCGTCGCGTCGACAATGATGTCGATCTCTTTTCGGGTAATGATCAGGGGGGGGGCATAACCGAGGATGTCGCCATGCGGCATGGCCCGTCCGATGACACCATTCTCAAACAGAGCAGCTGCAGTGCGCACCCCGACCTGAAGGTCGGGTTCGAATGGTATCCTTTGTTTTGGGTCCCGCATCATCTCTACGGCCGACAGGATACCCACTCCGCGAACTTCACCAACGATGGGATGTCCCGCCAGCTCGGCCTTCATCCGGTCTTGCCAATACGGTCCAACATCGCGGACATGCTCCAGAATATTTTTTTCTTTAAGCAGTCGAATATTGGCGAGCGCGGCTGCGGCACAAAGCGTGTGCCCCGAATATGTCCAGCCGTGGCCGAGTGCGCCGTGCTTCTCAGTTCCTTGTTCCAAAACCGACCAGACACGGTCGCCAATGATTGACCCGGAGATGGGGAGGTAGGCGGAACTCAAACCCTTTGCGATGGTCACGAAATCCGGACGCATGTTATACAGGTGGGAACCGAACTTCTCGCCGGTTCGCGCGAAGCCACAGACCACTTCATCCGCGATTAGAAGGATATCGTATTTGTCGAGCACCGCTTGAATGGACGTCCAGTACCCTTTGGGGGGCGGCACAATACCTCCTGTCCCAAGTACCGGCTCTCCGATAAAAGCTGCAACCGTTTCCGGTCCTTCGGCCAGGATCAAGGCTTCAAGCTCATCGGCACAGCGCCGGGAGAACGCTTCCTCGCTCTCCTCGACACGCGCCTGGCGGTAATAGTGCGGCGTGGTTGTATGGCGCACCAAATCCAGAGGCAGGTCGAAGAAATTGTGAAAGAAGGGAAGGCCAGTTAGGCTACCCGTGACCAATCCAGACCCGTGATAGCCGCGATTTCGCGAGATGATCTTTTTCTTTTCGGGCCGGCCAAGAATGTTATTATAGTACCAGACCAGCTTGATGTTGGTTTCGTTGGCATCGGAACCGGAGAGGCCGAAATAGACCCTTCGCATGTTCTGACCGAAATACTCGACCACGGCCTCTGCCAACAGGGCGACCGGCTCCGTACCTTGGCTGGCATAGACGTGCGCGAACGGCAATTCGTGTGCTTGCCTGGCAATGGCCTCGGCGATCTCCGTGCATCCATATCCCATGTTGACGCAGTAGAGTCCTCCGAAACCGTCGAGGCTCCTTCGGCCTTCGGTGTCCCAGATATAGACGCCTTCCGCACCGGCCATAATCCTATTTGGCGTTTCGCCTCGGCTGTGCTTGGCCAGATGCGTAGAAGGATGGAAGACGAAGCTTCTATCCTTCTCCCGGAGTTGCTCGGTTCCCAGATTGCTCAAGCGCATGTCCCTCTCCTCGCGATAAATTGGCGGAGGGCACTCGGCCAGCCACCTGTTTAGCAAATAGCATACCGGAAACGTCCCTTGAGTTTCTCGGGAATGCAGGTTATTCGCCGTGAAATTCGCGGGATCGGCCCGAATTGCCGTGAAAACTAAGGCGTCACCTTCGCCTTAGCCGAGGGTCGGGGGCGCGTCCTGCAAACACGAACAGCTTACGACGCGCATGCGCCCAGCATAGTGCCCGATTAGCGGGCGATATTGACGGATGAATAGCGCTCGGGACGCTGTTCCCGCCGGCCGCGCGAGGCACGATAGAGCGCCGGCGGCCATGTTCCGCCGAACTGCCGGTCATCCCTTACATTCTGACGGTCCGGATCGGTCTTGCCCTTCCCAAGGGTGGTAATGAGGTGATCAGGGGCAAAGCACATTCGCCTCGATCAGCAGGCAGCGGGTTCCGTGCCGCGGCACAGGCTCCAACCTGGTTGGCCAGCGCTGAGAGGCTGAGGTCGTGCCCTCGCGCATATTGATAGCTTTGGCGGTGCGGCGGCTGGTGCTCGGCAGACTTCTCGAAGGAGCATAGCCAGAAGGTTCGGCCCGGCAAAGACGCGCGGCGAGAGCTCCTTGCCATTGACATCTTGATTCGCAGCCGACCAGCGCCGCCAAGTTCTATCGTCAGCGTGTTGCCTTTCTTGCGATCGCAAATTCGTGGTTGCTGCGCAGGGCGAGCCGAGCTGCGGCTCGCAGGAGGGGGCGAGCCGACAGAATTGCGCGGCCTGAAAAGCTGCCTCCATCAATGCTGGCCGCTCGTGCAGTCTCGAAACGCTGGATCAAGCCTCAAACATCGAACAGCCGCTCCTTTTCCTCGCGAAACCAGCGCCCTCGCGCGACATGATCTTGTCTGACGATCCGACGCTTCGAGCGGGGCTCCTCTAATAGGTTGCACATGACCTGCAGCTTTCAGCCAAACTCAGCAAATCGGACGTCGTGCTCTTCTTATCATCGCTCGGCAAGCTCGGAACACGCTGGCGGACGTTGCTAAGGCTAGTCGCCGCCAGCGGATGGCGAGGATGTTTGGGCGGCTAAGTGCTTTTAGGTGGCGATTATAAGCCGAGATCGCGATAGGTGCTTTCGCCATAGCTCCTGGCGCCATCGCCACGCTGAGCGTTTGAAAGCCGATGAAATTCGCTCGGCCAATTGGCTAGCGCGTGCTTGATGGCCTTCATCTTGAACGGCACGTGCACAACACATTTGTCCCTGATGATAGGCGGACAGCTCACATCTTGTTGCCGCGAGCCGTTAAGGTTTGCTGCGATTATCGGCAGACCTAGATCAAGAGCCAATTCCATTTCCCAGCGCACGAAGCGAAAAAGGTTTTTCGTCTTCTCACCGATCAGGACAAGTACCTGGCTCGATCCATTCATTCTGTTGCGAAGATTGCGTTTAACATAATCTTCGTCCTGTGCTCGGCTCGTCATATTGTCCAGATCGTGAGCGTTCGCGAATTCAAAACTCACATTCTCGCTGGCGTTCCACCCTTTCATAAAGCGGTATGCCCAAGCGTCTTCATCGCCGTCAAATATTACATAGGTCGGATCGCTGTATGCCATTGTTGTCTCTTAGTTGTTTTGACGAGCAACCCACTGGGTGTGCTCCCGTGAGAAAGCCAGTTCGGCTTCGTTCACCGCGGCGGAGAATGCCTCATCCGAGTTGGCGTCCGTAATAAGGTCGGCAGTCAAGCCGATCTCGTGAGCTGTCAACGTGTAAGCCGATGCCAATTCGTTAAATTTCTTGATCTGGGTCCACCCAATAAGGGAGGCGGCGATGACAATTAGCGGCTCGGTCGGCCAGCCTGGCATCGCGGGGTCAGCGATGCGTACTACGATGAACGAGAATCCCAGAGCGTATGCAAAAATACCAAGGCCCATCCAGACTTTCGCGGACCTCTTGTTCGAGCGCGCCTTCTTCTCGTACCACTTCCGTTGGTCGCAGATTCGTCTCTGCAGATATAGGTCTTTTCTTTCTTTTAGCGGGGAGTCCCTTATCGACATCATCTGGTCGGTTGTTTGGGGGGATGCTGAATCGGTGCCGCTCAACGCGCTACCAAGGTGACGATTGCTATCAAGGATACCTTCCATGAGCTTTCGAAAATCAGCTCTGGCGTCAGCGGCGCGCGCGTCATCGAACGGCTGTGCTCGCATCGCGAAGCGCCAAGTCAATGTCTTCACCGACTCTGCCAGAGCTCGAGCCTGATACCAGACCTGCTCGGGCTTTGTGACCGACCGGAAAATGAGGACTCCCATTGAGCAAAGAAATACCGCAGCATAGACACCGAAATAGGCTTTTGATGGCGACAAGTCCAAAGAGAGCACCGACGCTAAAAAAAGAAGAACGTACTCTGCCCGGATCAGGCGCAGAAACGTCGCCTGCTGCTCGTTGGATGCCACGTCGGCGCTATTATAGAGTCCAGGATATTTCATTTTTGAAGCACACCAGTCTATTTTGTGGCGGTAAATTCTTTAAGCCAGGATTTGGCAAACGTGAGGTTAGCAGTCGAGCTTACAGAGCCTATTCTTGAGCGAGGCGCGGTCCCTCTGTTCATAAACAGGAATGCAGGTCCTGTCCCATCAATGTAAGGGTATAGGCCCAAAAATTCTTGCCCGGAGAATGTTTCCGAAGAATTTTTTGCCACGGGCAGAACCGCTACCGCGGTCCGAAACCCATCGAAAAAGCCAAGCTCCCAAGGCATCCATCTGGATCCTGGAGAATTGTTTGAATGCACATAGATTAGCGTCTTTGACTGCCTCATACGGGTCCGCAGCAACTCGGCGGTGGCCGAGGAGACTTTTGTGCGGTCCAGTTGTGAATCTTCGACCCAATCTACGTAAGCAGTGAACCCAAGCTCCTCGAAAATTCGCTTCACACCGAGAACGATCTCTGCGTCCTTGAAAGAATGTGACAGAAAAACGTCGAATGACGATCTGGCTGTAGCTGCGGCCGTCTCTTCCTTTAGAACGATCGATGCGGCTCTATGTCCTCGACTGGCATTCGCAACTCTTTTCAGCTCTGCCTCGGTCAGTAGCACTATTCAAATCCCCCCATGATCTGTTCGCAATCTATGAACTTGACGCCCATTCGATTAAGCGACCCTTGTCTTGTGAAAACTGGCACCATGCTCTCCAGCCGGTAGCGCAACCTCCACCTTCTCAAAGACCACGTCGGGTGGCAGGAGTGACCGGCCTTGTCACCCACCTACGCGATCCCGGCACAGCCATGCTCCTCGCTTAGAAGGCTGCGGAGACCAGCAATGTCAAACAGGACAGACGATCTCCTAATCTCGAACAGCAACGAACTTAGGACGTAAAAACGCGATCTCCGAATGTCCGCAGGCGTCGAGGGCCGGGTTGGTCGCCAAGGCCGAGCGGGCCAGCTTGCACTCCCGCTACCCGTCGGCTTGCCAAACCCTCGCTGTAGATTTCGCCCCCTACACGGATGCGCTGACCGCGACTAAGCTCAATCGCCACTGATCGCCAATCCAGGGCGAAAGTTCCCCCCTTGAAGTAGCGGTAGAGGCATTTTTCGGCACTTCGCATCTTAGATATGGACGCCTCCTCAACCAGGCACGATCCGGTTTGGCTTCTCGCCGTAACCGTGCTGGGCAAGTGCGTCCGATGGCTGCTTCGATCCTCTCCTGGAATAGATCGGTTCCAGATTGCTCAAGCGCATCGTCCTTGCTCGCGATCAACTGGCGGATAGCGCTCGGCCACCTTTTTCCAGCAATTAGTATACCGCAAATGTCCCTTGAGTTTCGTCGGAATGGGTGCCTTTTGCCGACGAATCTACGGGATCCGTGCCAAACGCCGTTGAAACTTAGCTTTTGGGTTACCGTTGCCTCAGGGCGGACAAAGGTATCGGTGAATTGGACTTCACTGGTTTCGTGACGACAAGGCTATAGTATTGATCAATCCCCAAGCCTGCCTGCAGCAGTCCCTCCATGAAATCCTGATAGGCGGCCATAGAACGAGATGCGACCCGCATCAGATAATCCACGCGCCCCCCAATTGCCCAGCAGTCCAGGATTTCCGGAATGTCTTGGATAGCAGTTTCGAAGTGTCGTTGGTCCTCAAGACGATGACGATCCAGCACGACCTCCACCATCACAAAGATCATGCCGCCGATGAGGGCAGGACTCAGCCGCGCATAAAATCCCTCAATAATCCCCGCGGCCTTGAGTGCTCGGAGCCGCTCCGAACAGGCGGACGCCGAAAGATGAACTCGTTTTGCAAGCTCACTTTTTGAAATCCGACCGTCTGCCTGAATTTCGGAGAGGATCCGCAGGTCCCAACTGTCGAGTTGCACGGGATCGGGTTTCGACTTCATAACCTATGCTCTCAGCGATGACATCGCGTTGTGTGCCGATCAATTCTATCATCAATTGAAACGAGCGAATGTAGCAGTGGAAGGCATCCGTTCCAGGCCCGAGATGTGCCAGAATGGGGTACGAAAATCAGCTGAGGGTGAGCGATCCGCTGAGAAAAGCTGCAGAAGTAATTTGGCTATCGCCCCAACGCCCAACGGGGCAATGGTGCAGCTGGAGAGAATAGTCGGCGGCGGCGGAGACCATGATAAATAGATAACCGATTTTCTTGAATCTCGCTGCCGTACTTGATAGACGCGCGACTGCATTCGACCCTCGATCGCATGGACGGCATACTCAATGCAGTATTCACTCGCACATTCAACTATTAGGGTGAATTGAAGGCCTTGCTTGGCCGGCTCGCCGAGGCGCAGGGCACCGCAAATGCCGCTCGTCTTATGGCTTGCCCGATAATTTGGCGCTCGGGTCTGGCCGAAATCGCCCAACCGGAAAGACTCAAACACCGATGTTGCGTGCGATGCTGTCGGCTGCCATACGCTTACGCCACTCAAGAGGCCCGGAATTGTGAATGGAGTTTCCCTCAACATCGACAGCCATGACGACGGGCATGTCCTGCACATCGAATTCATAGATGGCTTCCATGCCCAGGTCTTCAAAGGCGACAATCCGCGCCGCCTTAATCGACTTTGAAATCAGGTACGCAGCGCCACCCACTGCAGCAAGGTATGGCGTTCTGTGTCTTACAATCGACGCGATGGCCGCCGGTCCCCTCTCCGCTTTGCCCACCATCGCGAAAAGGCCGGTTTCGGCGAGCACCTTGTCCGTAAAATCGTCCAAGCGGCTGGAGGTTGTTGGACCGGCGGGTCCAACGACTTCATTCCTCACTGCCCGGACGGGACCGACGTAGTAGATCACGCGGCCCCTCAGATCGACTGGGAGCGGCTTGCCGGCATCAATCAGTTCGACCATTCGTTTGTGGGCAGCGTCACGGCCCGTCAGCATCTTTCCAGAAAGCAGGAGCGTTTCACCGCAGCGCCACGATGCCGTCTCTTCCTTCGTAAGCGTATCTAAATTGACCCGCCGGACGCCGGCTGGGTTCAATTCGTCGGCTCCGATGTCGGGCCATTCGCGCAAATCGGGCGGCTGGAGGCTGATGGGTCCAGAGCCGTCCAAAGTAAACTTCAGGTGCCGGTTGGCGGCGCATTGCGGGATGAGCGCCACAGGCTTGGACGCTGCATGAGTAGGATAGGTCGCAACCTTGACGTCAACGACTGTCGTCAGACCACCAAGGCCTTGGGCGCCGATACCAAGCGCGTTGATCCGCTCATAAAGCTCAATCCGCAGCCCCTCTTCTGCGCTTGACGCCCCCCTTGCGATCAGTTCCGCCATATCTATGGGCTCGTTCATGGCCTCCTTGGCCAGCAGCATCGCCTTTTCAGCGCTACCACCGATGCCGACAGAGATCAGTCCAGGTGGACACCACCCGCTGCCAAGGGTCGAAACGGTATTGACCACCCAGTCGGAAACGGAGGCGGTGGGATTGAGGGTGGTAAAACGTGCCTTGTTCTCCGACCCGCCGCCTTTCGCGGCGATGGTGATCTCAATCTGGTTACCTTGCACCAGGTCGACATGGACAACTGCCGGTGTGTTGTCGCGGGTGTTGACCCGTCTAGCGAGGGGATCCGCAACGATCGATGCCCGAAGGGGATTGTCCGGATCGAGATAGGCTTGACGTACGCCCTCATTCACAAGATCCGCGAAACTGGCTGTTGACTTAATGCGGGCATCCATGCCGACCTTTGCGAAGACAACCACAAGTCCGGTGTCCTGACAAATCGGGCGCCGCCCAAAGGCCGCCATGCGGGAGTTCAGCAGAATCTGACCTATGGCATTCTTCGCCGACGGGCTCTGTTCTCGCGTGTATGCGTGAGAAAGAGACCGGATATAATCTGGAGGATGATAGTACGAGATGTACTGAAGGGCGTCGGCGACGCTCCTTGTGATGTCGCTACCGGCCATGGTCCGTGTTCTGTTTCCCACCGGATTTTATCCAAATGAACCGAGGCCATTGACCATTTTCAGAATCTGGAAGCTTCGCACCCCCTGCTCGCCGCCTTCATATCCATAGCCGCTTTGTTTGACTCCTCCATAAGGGGCATCAGCGGAAACCCCTTTCAGGTAATTCACACTAACAGCGCCCGCAGAAAGACCGCCCACAAGCCTCTGTTGCGTATCGGCCGCGCCAGTAAACAAGTAGGCGGCCAGACCGTACTCCGTGGCGTTGGCTTCATCGATCGCCTCTTCGATCGTATCGAAAGGAGCCACGGTGAGAATTGGTCCGAACGGCTCTTCATGAAGCACTCTCGCTTCCTTCGGTACGCCAGTCAGGATGGTTGGCGGCCAGTAAAACCCCGGTCGGTCAAGGGGGATGCCACCGGTCTCGATTTGGGCGCCGCCCTCTACCGCATCTTTGGTCAGGCGTTGCATGGCCTCGATTCGCCGCGCGTTTGCCATGGGACCCATCTGCGTTGCAGGGTCATCCGGTGGACCGATCCTGATTTTTCGGACCGCCTCCGTCATCCGGAACAGGAATTCCTCATAGCGGGATCGGGCGACAAGAATCCTGCTGGGCGCATTACAACTCTGGCCCGCGCACTCGAATTTGTATTCCGAAATAGCCGGTATCGCCGTTGCCAGGTCGGCATCTTCGCACACAATAACCGGGGAATGTCCACCGAGCTCAAGGATGCAGCGCTGCAGATTATTCGCGGCCAGTGTGGCCAGCTGTTTCCCAACAGCGGTCGACCCCGTGAACGTCAAGACTTTGACAATTGGCGAACTGAGCAGATGCCGTGATATATGCACAGGAACACCGAACACCAGGTTGACCACGCCTTCCGGTATCCCTGCTTGACGCAAAGATTCCACGACATGGACAGCCACGCTTGGCGTCTCTTCGGCCCCTTTGAGGATCACCGGGCAGCCTGCCGCCAGCGCGGGGGCGAGCTTGCGGGCGATGAGAACGGCTGGATAGTTCCACGGCGTAAAGGCAGCGACGACACCGAGGGCCTCCGGGACGATCATCCTGTTCGGACCCAACGGAATCGGGGTCGACAACTCATCGGCATGCCGGCCATTCCATTCCAGCGTTTCGACTGCGCGCGCGTACTCTCCTGTTGCTTCGGCAATCGTCTTTCCCTGTTCGGACGACAGGTCCCTGGCTGCGGCGCCAGCTTTCTCAGCCAGATTGCTGGCGGCAGAGACGAGGATCTCGCCACGCTCTTTGGCGGGGCGTGAGGACCACGCCTTGCGGCTGCGTTCTGCCGAAGCAAGAGCTTCATCCAAGTCTGGAACCGTAGCCGAGGCCACTGAGGCAAATACCTTCTCCGTCGCCGGGTTGATCACCGGCAAAGTGGCTCGGCTACCACCGGCTCGCCATTTGCCATTAATGAAGAGCTCGTAGCTCCTG
Organism: Mesorhizobium sp. WSM4906; assembly: GCF_029674625.1. Lineage (NCBI taxonomy): Bacteria > Pseudomonadati > Pseudomonadota > Alphaproteobacteria > Hyphomicrobiales > Phyllobacteriaceae > Mesorhizobium > Mesorhizobium sp. WSM4906. Next base: position 1,430,802 of record NZ_CP121355.1, on the reverse strand, counting down.
GCGTGGGACATCGCGGGCTCCACTTGTGATTCTGGCCATGCGAGCGCCGTTTCAATTTTCGAAGCCGCTGAGCTCGCTTGAGCCAGTTTCATCGCGATGGTCGCAGCGGGTCAAATATCGATTAGTGCCTAAATCCATCTGGAATCCAGATCGATCTGTTCCGACAGGAAGGAAGTCATGCCGTTGTTTACAGATCGATGGTTCTCAGGTCGCGTCAGGAGCCGATGCTACCCAGCCCCGGCTCTCAATCAATTCTCTGGCGACCTTCGGAATGAGCTTGCGGACCGCAGAAACGGCCGCAGAACGCTCATCTTTGGGATTTACAGCAAGCACCACGGAGCGGGTAATTACCGGATCGACTATCTTGACCGTCCGGACCAGCCCTTGAGAGGCTTCTTTCTGAACGGCAGACGGGGCGAGAATAGAATGCGCTTTTCCCTCTACGACCATGTTGATGATCGTTGAGAGCGAGTCCACTTCAAACTTGACGTCCATCGCGCAACCGTGTTGTGCGACGACATCAGCCACCGAACGCCTGACATTGTTGTTGCGCATGGGAACCGCCAGGGGGAATGCATGCAGGTCGGCCAGAGATATCGCATCTTCAAACGGTGGCTCGCCGGACGGAACCACCAGACAAAGGTCTTCGCGCGCTAGCACAGTCATTCGCCCCACACTGTCCGCAGTGCGGTACAGAACCGCCAGATTGAAGCGTCCAGCCGCCATCCATTCCTCTAGCGGTCCCGTCATACCCTCGACCATCTTGAGGGACACCTTGGGCAGTTCGTGTCTTACCGTCTCAAGCAGCGGACCGCTCAGGACGCGAGCAGCTCCAGACGGAATGCCAATAGTCACCTCCCCGGCGGGGGAAGCGGCTGTGTTGGTCAATTCCACCTCGGTAATTCGAATTTCTTTGAGAATCGCCCGCGCCCGCTCCAGGAGTTTGGCTCCTGACGCCGTCACGCTCACGCCGGTCCTGTCGCGTATCAGCAGCTGAGTGCCGAAGCCTTCCTCCAATTGGCGCACATGCAGACTCAGCGCACTCTGGGCGACATTCAGAAAGCCAGCGGCCTTCGTGAAACTGCCTGCTTCGACCACGCCAACAAAGTATCTTAACTGCCTGATTTCCACGGGTACTCTTCCGAGGGCGGACTGCAATGATGTAATCTATCTCGAAATGTGATGGCGCGACAGCAATAATTGCAGAGCGACATGACGCCTAACTGTCGTGTCATCTCAGTGTGGTTTGACCAAAACCGTAACCTATGTGTCCAGAATGGACCCAACCCGCCGAGGCTTCAACCGGCCAACTCGGCGCCCTGATCCATGGAGATGATTTCTCGGACCCTTCGAATAACCGGTAGATCGACCATCTTCCCGTCCAATGTGAACGCGCCTTTGCCTTGCGCCGTCGCATCTTTTTCGCCGCGAGGACACGACGGGTCCCTCGAGTTCTTGTGCGCTTGGTGAAAAGCCCCATCGATGTTTAAATGGATCGCCTGCGGCCCCACGAAGTTATCATTGTCTAAGAATCGCCGATGCTTCCTATCGAGCCGAGACTGCCGCATGGGGAACAGAACGGAAAGGTTCGGCGTCAAAAGCAGGTCGAGTTCTGGGGCACCGCCAACAGCTGCACTGAAGTCTTCAGTACCAAGCGCCATTGCAACCAGCGGCGCTAACAAGATGGGAAAGGAGGTCATTGCTATTGCCGCTGGCGGACTTCGGCCGGCCACCCCATTTCCTCTTCCGAGAGGTGAATTGTCCAACCAACCCTGCTGACTAATGACGAGCATGATCGTATCGTCAACGTGTCACAGAATTGCTTGCAAGCTCACGGCCTCAGCTGGGCCAACGAACATTGAACTCCGTGGACGAAGCCTGGACCCGTCGTCATCCAAGTCAATCCGCGCCTCGATGAGGGGACAGATCCTCAATTGGTTCAGCTGGCTTGCAGTATTGCACCTAGCAGTCACGGCGAGGACTGGGATTTGCGAAGAAGGCATTCTCGCAGTGCGGCCGTACGGTACCTCATTCCTGGCACACTGGATTAGATCGCTGGCGACATTAAGATCAGGTGTGACCGAGGTGAAATTTTATGTCGAAAACCTGAAGGCAGGGCGTCAGGCAGGGCGATTACAGAGATCCTATCGGACATGTCATCGCAGTTTCATCCACCATTGCTCGACCGAGGCGACACTCATCGTCCCATCAACCTAATCCATTGGTCGATCACGCCGTTCACGACCCTTGGCGAAGAAGGAATCAGCAGCCCCTAGGCTCAATTGGAAAGCGGGGCGGGGTCCATACGTATCTTCGTTTCCGGGCACCTCATGCTAATGAAGCCGCGACAACAGGTTGGTTATGCACCCAGGTGCTGGCCAATCCGGCTTGACTGGAAAGTTTCATACCCAGGCCTGGCACAGGCGAGCGTGATGCCGCTCTCGCTATGTTGGACCGCAGACGCCGCGACGGCGCATCGACTGGCGCTGGCGAAGCCTAGGACGCGCCAGTCAAGGACCTGCAAAGAGCAAGATCACGCCGCGCGTTGCCTTCAACGCCCATTTGAGCAGAAAGCAACAAGCCTCGCGTATAGCGATCGATGACCGCACGAAGCGCCATCCGGGCTATGATCTCAGTCAGCACTGCCCTAAGGGGTCAGAGGAGGGTTCGGTCAGTCAAGACCTCAGACGGCATGGCCAAGGTCAAGCTGCGAGGATGTGCCACCGCGGGCGCGGCATAACTTGGCGGGCTACAATTTGGTTCGCTTGCCCAGGCTGCTGGCAGCGCCGGTAGTCGGCCGCGCCGGACTGGCACCTACGTCTGGTCCATGAACGGTTGCTTTAGCAAAACCGAAGTCCTCGCCAAAACTCTTCGCCGACGTGCGACGACCGCGCCGGTGCTCGTTCCGGGGTCGGCAAGACGAAGACAGGCCTACTCTGGATTTATGCCCGCGATGACTGATTAGGGAGGGAGCGGACCGCCGGGCGTCTTATGTCTATGCGCCGGACCGAAAAGGCCCAGCGTGCGATCGCTCATCTCGCAGGCTCTCTACCGGAACTTGCAGGTCGACGGCTATAGCGGGCCATCGCTTGCTGGCCGACGAAAAGCGGCTTCACGCTCGCCTTCTGCCATGCCGCGCCCGATCGAGGCGCTAAGAAGGATCCGCGAACTCTAAAAGATCGAGGATGACATCCGTAGCCGAGGCCAACGAGGCCTTGCTGCACGCAGGCAAAAAGTGCTCAACCATCACGGCACTGGACCCAGGGCGGCTAGAGAAGCTCGGCCAAATCAGTCAGAAGACCAAGCTCACAGCGGCGATCCCCTACACGCTCTCGCGCTGGGAAGCGCCTCTCGCGCATCCTGGACGAGGCCATATCAAGATCGACAGCAACGTGGTCGAACGCTCAATCATACGCAACTCTTTTTGCAGCTCCGGCGGTGGCGCTGAGCACTGGTCAGTCATCGTGTCGCTGGGTGATCGCCGGGATTGGCCGGATAGCCTGAAGCTAAGGCCGTCGAGCCAGACCCTCTGACCTGCCACTGAACTTTCAACCAGTGGCGATTAGCCTCGGCCGTTTCTGTTATGGCGCGGTTTGAGCAACGGGCGGAGGCGCGAAGCCTTCATTGAGTGCAGCGTCGGAGCCGGTTGCGGCGAGGGTTCCGGCGAAGACCGCCGGGGTCAAATAGCGAGCGAGGAATGCGGCCTCACGGTGTTGAACAACACCAGGAAAGAACACCCACAGGACCGAGGAACGCAAGTTTCTTTATCCGTGGCATCCTTGGGCCGGGCGTTGTGTTCACGTTCATGAGGTGATCGAGAACGCCGACCGGGAGGTTTTCCGCTGCAGTCTCTCCCGCCACGCCTCCGATCGGTGGCTGGAAGTTCCGGCCTGGATGTTTGATCGCGGTCTGCACCGCGTGGCGCATTGCCCTGCCCCACATATCGATCCCAGAACGCTTGGCGTCTTGGTGACACTGCTGCAGGACCCGACGGCCAATTCCCACACCCCATCGCAATTGGAGGATTCGGGCGCAGCATCGGGTCCTCACGAAGCGAACCGGGGAGAGGTCCATACCGCGCCAGCCTACGACATATCAGTTCGATCTTCTCCAACCCGCACGACGCGCAGACCGCGCAGATGCCGCCATTCGCTCGCGCAGCCGCCGTAAGGCGCGAGATGCTGGCGCTGATTCCGGGTGCACACGAAGGCTACGTCGGCTGGGAAAGGCGGAAGCGATCCGCAAGATGGTGAGCGACCACGTGCCCACGAGCCGGCATCACGGGGCGCCCAAGCATGGCGACGCTCTGCTCGCCGACCTTGTCCGCTGCCGGCGCTGCGGCCGCGAGCTGACGGTCCGCTACACGGGAACCAAGCACAACATTCCGCGCTATTCCTGCTGGCGTGGTCTGCTTGACAATGGCGAGCCGCGTTGCATCGCCTTCGGTGGACTCGCGTCGATCGAAGGCGTTCATCCTCTGCCGGACGGTCCATGGGTCTTCAGCCGATCAACGCTTGACGAACCGGCGGCTCAGCGCATCGTTCATCGCGCGCGGCAAAACCCAAAATACCCCATGGGATCGCATCCAGATCAGCAAAACCTATTCACTCAAATGACATAGACAGATGAGTGTTATGAACAGGATTTAGGTCCTGCCTCCATTCGGCAGTGGCACTGCGGGCGTGGTCGAGGCCGAAGAACAGGCCATCGTTCAACAGCTCGTCTCGCATTCGGCCGTTGAGGGAATCGCGTAGCCATTTTGCATCGGCTTGCCCGGCGCGGTGTAGTGCCATTCGCTCCTGTTCAGCCGCTGATAACAGGCCAGTCAGTTGTTGCCCACAAGAATCAGGATCTCGTGGGCGCGCCGCACCACTGGCGGATCTATCATTTTGCCATTCAACGAGAATGCGGACAGTCCACGCGTGGCGGCATCATTTGCCGCCGCGACAACTTTATGGGCCCACTCGAGCTCCTGGGCGCTTGGCGAGAAAGCCTCATTGAATATGGCCACCTGTGTCGGATGGATCGCCAAAGCTCCGGCAAAGCCAAGCCGCCGCGCCCGCACCGCGGCCTCACGAAGTTTATGCGTGTCCGAGAACTCGCCGATGCTTCCTATGAAGCCCAGCGGGAGCAAGCCGGCCGCGCGGGCGGCAAACAGAACAGAAAGGTTCGGCGTCAAAAGAAGGTCGAATCCTGGGGCGCCGCCAACAGCGGCGCTGAAGTCTTCAGGGCCAAGCGCCATTGCGACCATCCTTGGATGCGCCGACGCAATGGCCGCAAGCCTTTGCAAGGCGCCCGGGGTCTCAATCTGGGCAAGGAACCGGATGCCTCCCTGCGGAAGATTTCTTTCACGTTCTAGTTCCGAAACCGCATTCGCGATCTCTATAACCCACTCTGCCGAATCCGTCTTCGGAAGAACCAGTGCGTCAACACCCGCCATCACGGCTGCATCGAGATCGGCCGCCAAGGCGCGCAGACCATGATTCACGCGGACCAAAACAGATGCGCCTTTCCGGCCCACCTCTGCCACGCATTCAGGAAGCTGCTGCCGTGACTCTCCTTTCCGATCCTGGGGCACGGAATCCTCCAGGTCGAGAATGACGCCATCTGCGCCCCGCTCATGGGCCGTCTCTACAAAGCGCGGAACGTGAACAGGAACGAAGAGCAGGGATCTCCAGCGCGGTACAGACATCGCGCCTTCAACGGCCGCAAAGGTGTCCTTGATCATGGAGACGCCTTTGCGGCCGATTTTAGCGCGGGCGCTGCCAGTGAGCTTTCTAGGCGGCCGGTGCGCTGAAATGATCCGAGGTACACAGGCATTTTGTAAACCGCGAGCAGTCTCACCTTACTGAAACGCGCGCTCACGCTGACGCGGCTCTTTCGCGCAAAAGCGCCCGCACCTCCTCGCGGACAGCCTCGGTATGAGAGCCAAGAGCCGGGACTGGGCGAAGCGAGGGGAGCTCCGAGTTGAAAATCGCCGCCGGCGCTATCGTCTCGACGGCTCCATCGGGTGTTCCAACCTGCACCCTGCGAATGTGTGGATGCTTTGAAACATCCACCACTTCGTTCAGTCGGCCATATGCCAGGCCGGCCGCCTCGAGCTCCTGCATCGCATCGTGGCAGGATAGTTCAAAAAACCGCTGTTCAATGATCTCATCAAGTTGCGCACGATGAGCGAGGCGCTCCATATTGTCAGCAAAACCAGGTGCGCGTGTGAGCCCGGACTGCTTCAGGAATTTCTCGCAGAAATTCACCCATTCGCGGTCATTCTGAACCGAAAAGATGACCTCTTTGCCGTCGGCACAGCGATAGGCACCATACGGCGCGAGCGACGGGTGTTTCACGCCTGCGCGTACCGTCTGGTAGCCGCTGTAATCATTTTGCAAAACCGGCACGTTCATCCAGTCGGCGACGGCATCAAACAGTGACACCTGGATGCTGGTCCCTTCGCCGGTGACCTCGCGGTGGTACAGTGCCTGAAGAATGGCGCTGTGCGCTGTCATGCCCGCCGAGATATCGCAAACCGAGACCCCTACACGCGCAGGCCCCTGTTGGTTGCCGGTGATAGCGCATAGACCTGTTTCGGCCTGGACGATCAGATCGTAGGCCTTCAAATGGGAATACGGCCCTGACTCCCCGAAACCAGAAATGTCGCAGGTGATCAGCCGCGGATATCGTCGACGCAGATCAGCGGACGCGAACCCCAGTTTTTCTATGCTGCCCGGCTTTAGATTCTGGATGAAGACATCAGCACTGGCAATGAGCGTGTCGAGGACGGCGCGATCCGCCTCCAACCTCAGGTCTAGACAGACCGACTCCTTACCCCGGTTGAGCCAGACGAAGTACGCGCTCTGCCCCCGCACCAGCTTGTCGTAGTTTCGGGCAAAGTCCCCTTCGGGCCTTTCGACCTTGATCACCCGGGCGCCTGCGTCAGCAAGGCGAGACGATGCGTAGGGAGCTGCAACGGCCTGTTCGACCGCCACAACCGTGATGTCCTTGAGACTGTTTAGCATCAGGGCGCTTCCTACGCGGCTTTCAGGTTTTGTGCCCGACGCCGATCAAGCATGGCGAGCAACCGATTTTGTTCGTTGCCTACAATGGAAAGACCTTCGTCGATGCCCATGCCAGGCTTCGCGAGCATCATGTCCGCCTGTGTTGCCACCGAAATGTGAACCGTCGCTCGCGCGGAGAGATCCGTCTCGCTGCAGCTGCCTCCCACATAGGCGTCCACGTTGTTCTCTTTGCACAGAAGCACCGCACGGGCGCTGTCGGCGATCGAGCCCACGTCCGGCGTCTTGATCTGCACGAGATGGGTCGCCTTAGCCTCCGCAAACAGACGCACATCCTCTAAGGTGTTGCAGCGTTCATCGACAACGATGCGCGCACGTGACGCGCGCGCATTCAGAATGCCGACGATCTGCCCGTAATTTTCGACCTGCGCCGGCGTAGACCCGAAGTCGGCTGGCGATTCGATATTCACCGTGAACTCCGGAACCGCGTCAGCAACCTTACTGATGAAGTCGGCGATGCGCTGGACGTCGAGCCCGATCTCCATACCGATCCAGCCGTACACATCGAAATGCAGCACCGGAGAATAGTCTGGTTGGCCGATTTGCTTGACGCGGTGCGCCACCCATTTGACGAAATCCAGAAAGGTTTCTCCCCCAACGCCGAATTTGCTACGCGAGTTGATGAGGCCATGCGGGATCACATCCACCCCCTTCAGGATCATTTTATCGACATTGATTTCGCGCGCATCACCGCTCTGGCAATAAATTGGGACACGACGATGCGGCATGGATAGGCAAAATTCCGAACAAACCACCTCCGCCATGGTACGACGCGCAGCATGGGCAGCAGCGCTTAAAAGGGCTTGGCTGACCCCATATTCGATGCATAGTGGGAGTCGTTTCCCAGTATGGAGATCGAAGACACTGGAGCAGGCTGTCAAAAAGCTGGACGCATCAATGTTTAAGAGCCGCGGGACAACAACACGTGACGTGAGATCCATGATGGCTCCGACGTCAAACAGGGGGTCACGCCCGCCAGCCCCTGAGTATTGCACTCCCATCATATCGCCCCAGGCGACCATATCGTCTTCCAGGACAAGCCCGACGCTTAAGCAAGCTGCCGGAACACGGATATCACGGAAGCCGGGCGTCAATGGCTCGCCGACGTAAACAAAACCGTCCTGGCCAACCCCTGCCCTAATGGCAGCTTGATCGTCATAAAAGAAGGCGCCGTTGCCGGGCGTGAGAATGACGTCTTTGATCTGCACTGAATTATACTCGAGTTTGGCCAAGCTATGAGCTGCGGCCGGATTTGCGCGCTCTGTCCTAAGTTATGCCCCGTTCGGAATCGGTTTTGCCAATATAAAGCCCCGAACGTGCCCATCTCGTTTTAAGATACGATAAAGTTGTTTTACGGGCGTCAGCGGGGACGGCACCGTCCGCCTCCCCTCTTGGTCGCGGTGCGCCGGATCGTCGCCCCTGCTTCCATAACAGAAGCTAGGCGATCAATCCGTCCGGCCAGCTCCCATCTCGGACCGCCACTTTCAACCATGGTTAGTATAAACCAAGCGATCAAGGATCAAGCAATCTTTTTGGCATGATTTTGGAAGACAGGATCAGCCGCTGATCGATCCGAGGAGCTGGCCTATAAGCTCCAGTCGAGGCCAGTGCCTTCATACCGGAGTTACTACAGCTGGCCAAGGCGCGGCTAATCTGTACCTCTAGTTATGCAGCGGCCGCGCAAGGATGGCTACCCCTTCATTGCGGTCGACATGCGCGCCCGATCCTATGGCTAGGACGATTGATGGCCCAGGCGCTCGGATGTCAATGGACGGAGCGGAAACAGAATCCATAGAGTGTAGGATACCTATAAGATCTCCCGACCTCACTTCATCCAACACAGAGCAGCGAGGTTCGAAGATACCCTGCGCGGGCGATTTCAACTCGTCTGATATCAGCGTCTCAAGGGTCTGACTGGACCTTTTGTTACGGAAAGACACGTCCTCGACTTTTCCTTCGACGAGTCCAAGCATAACGAGCGCGTTGCGAACTCCAGCTTCATAAATCGCTAGAGCTTCTGCGCTAACCGTACCACCGCCGAATTCCGCGCAAACGAATACCTTCCCTAGGCTATGTGCCCAACTGTCGAACATCCCAGCCGTGTCGTCATGTTGCCAGAGCAATGTTACGGGCAGCTTAAATGCCGCTGCCATTGCGAGCGTCTTAGCCATGAGATCCGCATCAGCAATTGGATGCGTGATGACCGCCGGGGGAAAATCCCACGTTGGGCCGAAGCTGTGCAGATCGAAAACGATGTCGGCATTTGGCAACAATACGCGTGAAACCGCATCCGCGATTCGTTCCGTAACAGACCCGTCGGCACGGCCCGGAAACACGCGGTTCAGATTCAAACCATCAAGCGGAGTATTGCGGCTCCATGCTTGAACTGCCAATGGATTAAGCACTGGCAGCACGATGATCCTACCACTGGTTTGCGCTTGTGGCAGCCACTCGATAAGCCGCCGCGCGACTAATGGCCCCTCCATTTCATTGCCATGATTCCCACCGGTGATAAGAAGGCGCGGTCCATCGCCCTTATTAAGACTAAAAACCGGAAGCGAGAACTCTTCATGGTCGGCGCCTCCCGGCACAACGAGGTGTCCTCTGCTCACGCCATGCGCATCGAGATCAAACGTAAGATGTGGTGCTTCGTTCATTGCTTAACCTATTGCGGGTGATCTGGCGACTTTGACCGGGCATATGGTCTTGTACACGGCTATTTTTTTCGCCTGGAACTATGCACACGCGGTCACCACTTCGCCAATATAATGTCCGAGACGGCACCATCGCGTTTTCAGATGACCAGGGCTCGCTCTGCTGACCTGTCCCTTGGTTCGTCACCTTGATCCCGGTGCACTAAGGGAGGAGGAAGGTCAAAGTCGCGGTGGGTAGCCGATTTCAGAAATCGCGCGATCAGCCGGTTGACGTTGGCTAGCTGTTCGTTGTTCAGACGGGCGAAGGATCTGTGCGATCCGGTCAGCGCCGTTGACCTCGAATTCCATCCTGGCGCGCAGCAAGAGGATCGGCAGGTCTGAGCTTGCTGGCGAGCAAGGCCGGCCGATCCCAGACATAGTCCGAATCCTTGATCCGCATGTGCCAGATGATAATTGCAAGAGCTTTACTGGTTTCCGTTTTGGACCAGGTGGCCATTTTATCCGCCCGTTGAAGCCCCGAACAGATGCTTGTCGCCAGTCCGTAGGAATAGGTCGGACGCATCATCAGGAAGTGGATCTGCCACGCCAGTTAGGCAGCGGCTTCCTGTAATGTTCGCTGCATGCTCGGTCGAGAACGCCACCAGACGGCATAGAGGACAAGCATCCAGATTAAAGGCAGAAGCATCAAAAGAGAAGCGACTGCAGCAATCGTCGGGTCGATTTGGTGGCGGATATTCTCCAGCATCTTCAAGGGCAACGTCCGCACCGACAGACCGCCGACCAAAGACGTTATGACCGCTTCATCGAATGACTGGAGGAATGCGAACATGGCGCCGCCGATCACTCCCGGCCTGATTAACGGCAGTGTTACGCGAAAAAACGTTTGCAGTGGTCCGGCACGCATACTCTTGGCCGCCTGCTCTAACGTCCGATCGAAGTTGGCCAACGTCGCAGAAACGATCACCACCACAATTCCAACAGCGCCGATACTGTGAGCGAGGGCGATACCACCCTTTGTGCCGATTAGACCAATCTGGATGAGACCCAGATAAGTCGCGATACCGACCACGATAACTGGAAAGGTGATAGGCGTGATTATGATCATTGTCAGCACGCCGCGAAGTCTTGCGCTTATTCGGCTCAATCCGAAAGCAGCAAGTGTTCCCAATAGAGTAGAAATAACAGCTACCTCGACACCAATCTCGACGCTGGTCCAAGCTGCTCCGCTCCAAGATGCATCGCCGAAAAACGAGCGATACCATTGAAGCGACAGGCCCGAAGGCGGAAATTGCAAAAATGCCCCGGAACTGAACGACATGATGACAACGATTATCCCTGGGAATAAAAGAAAGGCCATCACCAAAACGATAAAAACGATCGCGACGACTTTAGGCCATCGCCTTTCCGCCCCAGGCACGTAGCGCCGTCCCGTCCACCGTTTGACACGATAGGGACGCAGAATTTCGCTGAAGTTTCGTTTGATAACAAGAACAATGGGTAGTCGGGACATCGAGCCCTTCGGAGCTCGAGTTTGGCTTTGCTCTTGTTTGCCGGAGAGGTCAAGCCCGACCATGGAAAGCACCACAATGGCAAACCCGAGAAGGATGAAGGACGCAGCGGCAATGCGCGGAATATCGAACGAGCTATTCACCTCGGCCGCAATGAAGGTTGAAAGCATGGCATCGCGCAATCCCCCAAGTGCCGCCGGCGTGATATAGAATCCTAGGCAGAACACAAAAACTAGGAGCGAGCCACTCCGTGCGCCTGGAATGCTAAGGGGGAGAAATACACGCCTGAAAGCGGTGAAAGGTCCCGCTCCCATACTGCGTGCAGCAGCCATCAAGGACCGATCGATCCCCATCATCGCACTAACCAAGGGAAGTATCATCATCGGCAGCATGATGTGGACCATGCCAATATAGACCGCGGTTCGGTTATAGATGAGTTGCAGAGGTCGATCGATCAATCCGACGTCCAGCAAGATGTTGTTGATGACCCCGCGATCCCCAAGAATAACAATCCATGCGTAGGTACGCGCCAGCCCACTGGTCAAATAGGGGATGATCACGAGAGCGATGAGCGTCATGCGCAGAGTCTTGGATGCCGTGACGATCAGATACGCGGTTGGATAGCCTACGATTAAGCAGATGGCAGTTGCGACCAGACTTATTTCTATCGTTTGAAAGAGCACCCGCACATTAGCTGGCTGGGCGAAAAACGCTCCGTAGTATTGGAACGAGAAATCGGGGGCATTGACACTGCTTAGGAAAAGCAAGGTTATAGGGGCACCGAAAACCACAAGCAAAAGCGCGAACGCGGGCGCGGTTAACCCAAGTGGCACCTTGGCCATTCTGCGCAAAAGCTTCATGGATATCCCTTATCAATCGCTTATGGCGAAACGAAGCGAATGTCTGACCGCAGCCACGTGAGGCAAACCTCCTCGCCTGGCTGGAAAACAGGTTGGTCTGCCGCGACATGTTCCCGGACGATGAGAACATTGTTGCCAACGCGAACATGGTATTTTCGCAGAGGGCCGGCAAAAATCATATCGTCGACCGCACCGGCAACATATTGCCGCTGGTCCGTTTGAGCCCACTCCGCAGTCTTCGGAAGTACACTGATGCGCTCTGGCCTTATCATCGCAACGGTGCCGATTTGCGGCGCGTTGCCCCCTCTGGCCAGCAACAAGGCATCCTCGAGAATGTTCGCCTCACCCAGAAATTTAGCGACAAAGCACGATGATGGCCGATCATAGAGGGCCTCTGGTGTATCGATTTGCTCGACACGTCCTGCGCGCATTACAACAATCCGGTCTGACAGAGTAAGCGCCTCCTCCTGGTCATGCGTAACGCACACCGTCGTGATACCGAACTCCTTGTGCAAGCTCTTCATCTCGATCTGCATCTGCTCACGCAGGTTACGGTCGAGTGCGCCAAGCGGTTCATCAAGTAATAGGAAGGGTGGATCGGCAATCAGCGCGCGGGCTAGCGCCACGCGCTGCTGCTGACCGCCACTCAATTGGGATGGCATGCGACCGCCGAATTCCCCTAGATGCACGCGCTCAAGCATACGGGCTACCCGAACCTTCCTCTGATCGGGAGCCATGCCCCGCATTTCGAGAGGGAATTCCAGGTTTCGAGCCACTGTGAGATGCGGGAACAGCGCATAGCTCTGGAACACAATTCCTTGATCGCGCCGGTAGGACGGGACCGAAGCCACTGAATGGCCGGCGATCATAATATCACCCGAACTCGGGGCCTCAAAGCCGGCCAAGAGCATCAGGGTAGTGGTCTTACCCGAGCCGCTCGGGCCGAGAATCGTCAAGAACTCGCCGCGACGCACGGTCAGCGACAGATCCCTGACCGCCGGAACACTCCCGTACATCTTGGTAACACTGCTGAACTGAATTTGTGGCACCGATTGGTTCACATCTGCAGCGTCAACTTCCGAACGGGGGGCGGTATTCATTGCGTGCATGTTCACTGTGGCTCCTCCACCATCGCTGGCGTGCATTAGCAGGCATTTGCCGTACCTTCTGCCGTCGTACCCGATGCCGTGAGCGGAGAGGCTAGTGGGCTACCCCGCTCCCCGTCACATTTTCAGCATCAGTTTCGACTTTAGCCCGGTATGGAGTTACCCCGACCGGACTTTCGCACTTCAACCAACCCTACTGCAGGATCCACTCATTCCACCGCTGGATAAGCATCTCAGTGTTGGAAACACCGCTGGGGCCTACCTCATTGTACCATTTGCCGTTGATGGAAACGCTGCTCTTGATGTAATCTGGGTGGGTAGGGAGCTTGCGCGCAACTTTCTCGGGAAGAAGTTTGAACGCATTGCCGTTGCTTGGTCCCTCAGGAAACAATTGGCAAAATGCTGCCTGACGTTCCGCGCGAGTGGCGAATTCGATAAACTTCTGCGCAGCCTTCGCGTTGGGTGAACCCTTTGGAATGACCCAATAATCCCACTGCAGCTTCGCCTGGTTTCGATTGATCTCCGTCGCGGCGCCCTGATCGATCAACAGTAGAGCTCTTCCGTCATACGATTGAGCGATGTCAACGACCTTATCATGCAACATCTGTTGAATCTCTGATCCGCTGCTCCACCACTTACGGATGTGCGGCTTTATTTTGTCCAAACTGGCAAACACCCGGTCGATATCCATCGGGTAGAGCTTATCGGGAGATACACCGTCCGCTAACAGGGCCTCTTCCCAGGGTCCTTCTGAACCAAACTGGCCGGACACCAAGGTGCGAACGCCGGGAAACTTATCAGCATCCCAGAATTCAGCCCAGTTTGTCGGCCGGGGTTTATCAGCTGGGAATACGTCTGTGCTATATACCATATTATATGAGTAAATCAAATTTGCCACGCCAAACGGTTGCTTGGCAAATTCATAAATTCCGTCTAGCTCTTCTTTCCTGAACAAGGAGTAATCAATTTCTTCAAGAATTCCTTTCTTAGCTGCGACCAAGCCGGACCCTTGCGTAAGCGCCCCGACATCTACCGTGACATTGCCCGATTTTACCATCAACTCGACCTGTCCCATACCCATGTCGTCGGTGATTGGGTTGACCTTGATACCGGTCTCAGCTTCAAATGGCTTAGCGTAAGCCTCAATGTTAGCCTTTCCCCAATCGCCGCCGCCTAGCACTACGTTGATCTGGTTGGGTGTTTGGGCCGCAACGCGGCCCGCAATTGAAGACAGAGCGCCAGCCGCCATGGCGGTCGATGTCGCCTGCAGCAATCGTCGGCGATTTATTTCGTATTTCATGTCGTTACCCTCTTCTTGTGATCTCAGCCTTGATTAGCCAAGGTTGTTTTGCTTGGACAATGTCATGGTGCTAGAGCAGCCTCGGCCAAGTTGACCCAGTATCCAATGCCGTATGGCAGTGCTTCATCGTTAAAGTCGTAGGTTGGATTATGGAGAGCAGCAGTCGATCCATTTCCAAGCAGTATACATGCCCCCGGCCGCGCCTCTAGCATGTACGCGAAGTCCTCTGACCCCAAACTAGGTTTGACTTTGGGGTTCACCGATGAATGGCCGACCAGAGCACGCGCCACCTCTGTTGCCCGACGCGTTTGATCGGGATGATTGACAGTGAGGGGCTCCAGGCGGCGATGCTGAAACTCGACCTTCGCCCCGGAAGCGCGTGCAATATTTTCCGCGCACGCCTCAATCTGTTTTTCAGCGAAGTCGCGCAAAATCGGTGACAGTGTCCTGACTGTTCCGGCAATCTCCGCGCGTTCGGGAATGATGTTGTAAGCTTGTCCGGCGTTCAGCTTTGTGACGGAGATCACCAGGGACTCGGTGGGGTCCGTGTTGCGTGAGACTAGTGTCTGCAAGCCTAAAATGATCTGAGCTGCAACAACGACGGGGTCAATTGTCAGATGGGGAGCGGCCGCGTGACCCCCTCTGCCTTTGACCACAATATCGAACTCGTCGAGCGCGGCAAAAATCGAACCTTCGCAAATGCCGAACGCACCAACCTCCATGCCTGGCCAATTGTGCATGCCAAAGACCTGAGATATCCCGAAACGGTCCATGATCCCCTCCTGGACCATTCTTTGGCCGCCGCGGCCATCTTCCTCGGCAGGTTGGAAGATCAGGGCAACGGACCCTTTGAAGTTCCGGGTCGCGGCGAGGTATTTCGCGGCGCCAAGGAGCATTGCAGTATGCCCGTCGTGACCACACGCGTGCATCTGTCCGGACCTTTTCGACGTCCAAGGTTTGCCTGAAGCTTCGAGTATAGGCAGAGCGTCCATGTCGGCCCGCAACCCGATAGTGGGCCCATCTCCGAGTTGACCTTGGATCAACGCAACCACGCCGGTTTCAGCTATCCTGCACTCGATGTGGTTAATCCCGAAGGAAGCCAGCTTTTCCGCCACAAATGCCGCTGTGTCATTCACCCGATAGTCAAGCTCCGGATTCTCGTGCAGGTACCGGCGCCAAGTCATCGCTTCGATCTCGATCTCCTTGAACCTGTCAACGCCAACCATAGGCACGTTCCCGCATTTGAGTAATTTGGATCAGGCGCCGGTGCGTAATTAATGATCGATGCCACCGGTGTTTTCGTCAAATGCAGTTTGGATATCGTAACCATCTAGAACCGAGATAGCCCCGCGTTCAGGCCTCGGTGTTGGCGCCGGCGACTGCGACCCGATAACAAGCCGTTTGCCCTCAAATGGATAAGCTTCGGCCTTAGAGGACCAGCTGCGAAGTGCTGGCAATCATAAACTCTGGCTCTGCTGGCAACGGCCAATGGCAAAGGTCTGAGTAGGAAGAGCTGTCACCATCGCGACACTCCTCCCCCTCCCACGACCTACTTTCCAGGACTGCATGCGCTTTGCCACTCAATCCGCAAACCGCAGACCCTAGGCGGCGTGGACAAATTCGATGTTAGCAGGGTCGCTTTCCTGCGATCGGGTTGTTAGCATTGGGAATGACACTGGAAGAAGAGAGCGAACGAGCTACGTCGATGCTGATTGGCAAGGTTGTTCGCCGTGTCATGCGCCACCGCGATGGAGAGGTGGTGATCGAGTTTGAGGATGGCAGCCGATTTTTCGCGGATAGCGACAGCCCTCTCGAACTGTCCATCACCTTGGCGGAATAGTATATCCGCCTTACGGAATTTCGGACGTCGATGCGATTGACGTAGCCCAAGAGGATTGATTCAAGGCTGCTTTTTGGAGGCAGGTTTGAGCAGGGGCGATCTCACCGAAGCAGAATGGCGTGTTCTCAAGGGCTTGCTGCCCATCGACCCTGACAAACGCGGCCGAGGTAGACCTCCCAAGCAGAATCGTTCGATCATCAACGGCATTCTCTGGCGGCTCCGCTGCGGCGCTCCATGGCGGGATGTCCCGCCCAAATACGGCAGTTGGAACACCATCTATCGTCGGTTCCGACGCTGGAGCGAGGCCGGGGTCTGGGAGACCGTGGCGGTAATGCTCGCCGAGGTCATGGCGGACAGCGGCCACTACAGCATCGACAGCACCACAGTTCGCGCCCATGTCTCGGCAGCGGGCGGAAAAGGGGGACTCGTGCACCGGACGCCTTCCTTGCGGACAAGGGCTACGATGCCGATACCATTCGCGCCGATCTCGCCGAGCGGAAGATTAAACCCGTCATACCCGGCCGATCAAACCGCCGCGTGAAGATCGAGTATGACCGGGCGCTCTACAAGCAGCGGAACCGAATCGAGCGCATGTTCGGCCACCTCAAAATCAACCGGGCCATTGCCACCCGCTACGATCAATTGGCCAATAGCTTCCTCGGAATGGTCTACCTAGCCACCGCCAGATACTGGCTCAAATTTGTCCACGCCGCCTAGCATCACGCCCGATAAAGTGTTGGCGGGATTTCGCTCAGGAGTTCCGCGCCGCGCTCTGTCACGAGCACGTGTGCGCCGGCACCAAATAGGTAGCCACTTTCGCTGCACAAAATGTTTGGCATGTGCAGGGTCATGCCAGCTCGGAGTGGTTCATTTACATCGGGCTCCAGGCTTAGGTCGCCGCGCTCAGTCCAATTGATGCCAGTTTGGTATCCTGTTCGTTGGCGGAAGACGCCCTTGCGTCCAGATCGCTTCAACACCTCGCCCCCAGCAGCGTGAACGTCCGCCGGCGTAGCACCTGGTCGAATCGAGGAGACAAGGGCCGCAATGACCTCTTCAGCCAAGCCGTGCAAAGATTCGGTTTCGGGATGTTTGCCAAGGACTGCGCATCGAACCATTCCCACTGTATACCCGTGTTTCGAAGCCCCTATCTCCAGAAAGGCAGGTTCGTTGTTGCTGAGAGGATGATGGGTCGCTGGCGCATGGGGCAACTTCACTCGCTCTCCAAACAAAATGGTACCCGGCGCAAGCCCGATATCCCCAGCGGCGTTGCTGGGGTCGTTTGTTACCGCCGCAGCTAGGGCCGCTGCCATTTCGATCTCCGTAATGCCGGGACGAAGCGATTGCTGAAAGGTTCGAATTGCCACGTCAGTGAGTCGAACAGCATCGCGCATACACGCCAACTCAAGTTCTCCTTTCACTGCTGACACTGACGAGACCAGTCGGGTGACGTCAGTAATCTTCAGATCCGGGAGCTGGTCTTGGACTGCGCGCACGTCGGCGGGCGCGAGATTCCAGCAGCCAAGCTCGAAACCGACTCGCTTATTGTCCAGTCCGAGTCGACGCAATACATCGGCGCAGACCCTGCCAAAATCAGGCTGATGTGTATAGGTTTCAATTTCCTCGATGCAGCTATATGAACGTACTGCCTGCTCGTCATATTCTCGGACAACAAATATCGGGACCCGACCCGGCATCAGAATAAGAGGGAAAGGCGCGAAATATCCACCGCTCCCATCGTAGCCGCTGAGATACTTCAAGTGGCCGTGCGCCGTTACTACGATTGCGTCCAAGCCTGCCGTAGCAACCGCATCCAGCACATTGTTTTGCCGGCGCTCATACTCTGATATCGGAAACGGTACACCAGTCAGAGGAATTGCGGAGCGTGTCGTCGCCATATCTCACCTCAATCAGTGTGTCGTGGTTTGGTTGCGCAAAACGCGCGATCGCGTCCATGTTCGAAATTGAACAAAAGCTTCGCCGGCTCATGCGGGGTGACAATCCCCTTTCCTGGCGGCTAGCGTCAAATGCTGTTTTTATATCGGCTGCATCTCGCAGCGAGATGCGCATAGTGCCTTCATCGGCCGCTCAATGCAGGCAACGCTGGTCTCCGACAGCTTTGTTCTCGCCAGAGGATCGCCGACAAAGGCGCCGAGTTGCTCGGCAAGCTCGTCAGCCTCGGCCAGAAGAACCATGCTGACGACCTTGAGCTTGGCAGCGAGTCGGCGCGCCTTCGCATTCTTGCCGGCGAAGCCGCCGACGCCGGGGGAACTGTGCCGGCGCCACGCAACAGCATGTTTGCACTGATGTAAGGCCGCTGCGACACCAGCGACGGCTCTCCGCCGCCACCTCCGCATCTCGCTACCAGATGACACTAATACAAAGACTGCATTTGGCGCATCCGACGTGTAAGAGGATCGTGTCGCGCGAAGTGGTTAAGCTTGGCGGAACCGAATCGGTCGGAGCAATGAGCAAAGCGGCGGGCGCAGATGCGGATGTAGTTTCGCCGAAGACGTTTGCGCCGCTCAGGAATACGACATTTCGCTCAATCTGGTTTAGCCTCTCAAGTCTCTTCCCTTGGCTGGCTGATGCAGACCGTTGCTATCAGCTGGCTAATGGCAACGGTTCCGACCTCCGATCTGATGGTTGCGCTCGAGCAGGCTTCGTCTAACCTGCCCGCTTTCATTTTGTCCATTTTCGCTAGGGGTTCTCGCCGACAACTTCAGCCGTCGAAGAGTCATGTTCGCCGGCCGATGCCTAATGGTAATAGCATCCGCGATGCTACGGCTTCAGTGGTGCTGGGCTTTATCGCCCCGTGGATGATCTTCGGCTTCAGCTTCTTGATCGCAAGTGGTGCCGCGCTCAACGATACCGCCTGGCAGGCTTCTGTTGGCGATATTGTGGACCGACGCGAAGTTCCCGCTGCCGTCACCCTCCTCTCCATTGGCTTCAACACTGCACGGACCGTGGGACCGGCGCTCGCGGCATCATGATTGCGTCGTTCGGACTTATGACGGCTTTCGCTATGTTTACACTCACCTATATGATCCCTTTGGTCACCATATGGCGATGCAAATGGAAGGTTCGCTCCTCACTTCTCCCACGTGAGTCAATGAGGACGGCCATCTATGACAGGCTGCGCTTCACAGCGATGTCATCGGAAATCAAGACGGCGATCGCCCGCGGAACCTTCTTTGGCCTGTCGGGCATCGCCATACTCGCACTGCTGCCATTGGTTGTCCGCGATCAGCTGGGCGAAGGACCGCTCGCCTATGGCACCATCATCGCCGGCTTCGGCACAGGCGCCGTCATGGCTGGCGTCGCCAACAGCCTATTAAGACGGAGCTTGTCAGAAGAGCAACTAATGACGCTGGCATGCGTCGCCTGTGCGGCGTGCTCCCTTTTTCTGGCACTGCCTCTTCCATTGCGAGCGGCGTCCTGTTTCCCCTTCGCGAGGGTCGCGAGGCCGAGCCCGACCCTTTGGAGGAATTCGACGCGCCGGCAGTCGCCCTCAGTCTCAAGCCGAGAAGCGGCCCCATCGTGGTCAAAGTCGAGTACCTCATACTCGTGGAAAATCTAGAAGAATTCCTCGCCATGCGCGGGTGCCGGCATGTACAGAGTCGCGTTGGTGCTCGGCACTGGACTCTCCAGCGCAACCTTCAGGAGCCTGTGCTATGGACGGAGACATTCCGTACGCCGACCTGGACCGACTACCTTCGCCTGAATCATCGCCTTACCGAGGCCGACAAGGAACTGGACGAGAGAATCATCCTCCTCCACAAAGGAAAGCATTCTCCACGAATAACATTGTCAATCGAGCGCCCCACGAGTGCTCCACGCAAGCCTGAGTCATCAACGCCTTTTTTCCCCCGCCATTCAACGAAACGGCCAGCGTGCCACCGCAGGCTGAATGAAGATACATAAGAAGGCACGTCAACTGCTAACCACATCGGGCGGGCAACAAGCATCGCCGCCTTCGGGTATATGACAGACAGAATGTAGCGGACTTGAAAAATGAAAGGCGCTCACCCACCGCCAACATTTCTCGGCTGGTTCCCGGCATTCAAGGTCCTGCGGCTATACGCGAAGGCGGCAAGCCGCGTTGAAGTCGTCGATATTCAGTCGCATCGAAGGACAATGACGTGTTGCCCTGATGCCACTCTCTGCGAGGTTAGCTTGTTTCTCGGATGAGGAGACAGACAATGGTCTGCCCCCTGAAAGGTCCTCCCTGAGGTATGTGTCCATTCTTGAACTCGGCTCGACAATGATAGCGAACCCTGTTGACCGTCGCACTGTCAGTCTCGAATCAAGTGCTCTCCTACAGCAGATGCGATTATCGCCAATGCGTACTGGTAGCGCCCGAAGCGCGCGTTATCGGCAGCCGCCGAGGGCCGTGATGCGGCCGCGATCGAGCCTTGTAGTAACAGACGCGCTCTCCGGTGGTCGGGCCAGCACCTTACCCCTCTTCCCTATGGCCCCAAGGCAGAGCAATTGCCAATGCGGGACATCCCGCTTCTAAGTCTCCTGCAACATTATTGGAGGCCGCGACGGCCCTGCTCGTGACGATCAGGGGTGGTCGCCGCACACCAGCGGGATCATTGCCCCACAAGCGCATCCAGATTCCGGCCGGGCGTTCCGCTGTCAATATCAAAGTCGGCCGGCGGGCGCTAAAGTGTCGATCCTCACCTTGCCGCCAGGTGAGTTCGACCGATATGTTCCTGCTACAATGGTAAGCGGCCTATACTGTCGCATCCTCAACAGTCAGCGGGAGACAGGACGACCCTATGTTCGAGCTCCCTCCGTATGGACTCCTCTGAATATAACAAGGGCTTGTATTCGCCCCGTTGCCAATCGTGATTGAGGTCACGATAATGACTTGAGATCGGAACACCCGACTGACCTGGATTGTTAATAAAGAGACTGTCATCCCATGACCCAACGTCCATGATTATCCGCACTGACGGTCCTTCTGAAACAGAGAATTGGCCGCTTCGGTAACTCGAAAAATTGAGCGTTGAGCTACTTCCGCCGAGGGCTATGGCGCCCAACGACCATTGTTCAGACGTCAGTGCCTGCAGAGGGTGGCGCAAATCAAGCTTATGTATACTGCCCCATGCCCATGAGGCAGAATCGTCGCCAAATCGACATATGCATTCACTCCAGGCAGAAGTTAGGGATTCCATTATGGAATGCTTCAACTTTTCACTAGGCTCTGCCTGTTCGAGCCAAGAGGCTATGGCCGAAGGCTGTAAAGGCACGAGCAGTGCCAACACTTCATCGTCAGCGCTTTCTAAGCGAGCTACTGTCGGGCCAAGGTGTTTGCTAAGCCAAATCTCAAAGAACGCGGCGGCTGGCGAACTCGCATCCAAATGCCGGTCCCAGTTAGAAAATAAGTGCAACGCAGGCATGTTTGCAACCGAACCGAGAAGAGTGTCTAGTTTCGCAAGAATACGAACTGCTATCGGCGAATACACCGAACATTGCAGCGACATGCAGTCCCGCAACGAGATCTTCTCTGATCGTGAGAGAGTTGTATGAAGGGTATCATGTCTGCTGCTGTCAGACCACTCGTAGCCAAAAGCAGGATGCGATCTACTCCATTCCTCCGGAACATTCATTGCGTTGGCAGTGGCGACAAAACCTTTGGCGGGGTTCATCTCGAACGGCCCATCGTCCGGTGACAAATACCCTTCCCATTCGAACCGACCGTCTCCTGGAACCGGAAGCAGGCCGTCCCAATTTCTTCGGACCGGAGCCGCACCTGACGGTTTCCACGCAATTACATTCGACGTGTCCGCATAGATGTGATTAACTGAAGGACAACCCCAGTTTGCTAGACTGGAGGTGTATTCTGAAAATGTCTTAGAGCGCATTACGGCCAAGCTGGCCATGTAAGGTGCCATGCCGGGATCCATCCATACGGTTCTCAGTGCGAAGGCGCGGTCTTTTTCAGCATTTTGGTTTAAAATGGGTCCATGGCGTGTGAACTGAAGCTTTACCTCCTGGTCGGTGTGGGCGCGAACTGGAATTTTCTCGTGTATAGTCTTCACCTGCTCCCAGGCCCCTTTATATAAGTATTTATTTCCCTCACTCTTGGTTTCGTAAACATAAATATCTTCTTGGTCAGCGCCGAAAATAGTCAGACCAAAGGCGGCTGTCCCGTTGTGACCCATGGAGATTCCTGGGATCATAGGCTCTCCAGCGCCAATTACATCGAGCCCGGGCATACTCAGGTGTACAAGATACCTGATGGACGGAAGGACGTGCTTGCGATGCGGGTCTAGAGCAAGGATTGGTCGCTCCGTTGTGGTTTTTGTTGCGGATATGGCCCAGTTGTTTGAGCCCTCTTGGAACACCGTCTGCATGATCTCATCACTCGGTGTTACGCGGGTCCAACGGTCAGCTTCCTGAAGACTTGCTGCAAGTCTTTCCCTCGAGAATGAGACGGGACAGATTGCCAAGCGAAAATCCTGCAGTACTCGATCTGTCATAAAGGCGAGGTCAAGGCCCTCCGCTGGTCGTGGCGCTATCGGAGGTGACAATTCTTGTCTCAACCTGTCGAGGCGGGTACCTCGTTCCACACCTGCCAATGCCATCACCCTGCAGCGCAGAAGCTCCGAAATCGCATTTCGGGTTAGTGAGTGCGTTCGCACGCGAACGACGTCTTCGGGTTTCCAATAGTCGGGAGTGTGACCGAGGAGGCCAAACTCGGGTGGCAAGGCAATCAAACCGTCATGGCAACTGTCTACGTAGGAATTGATCCCCTCGGCAAACGCTGAGCATATCTCTTCGGAATCCGGGCCGTACGCCTGCCATTCTGCACTCATGGCTCCGCGAAATAAAAAGAGACGCGCCGCCCGATCCTGCTCCAAATATCCGGGGCCAAAGTCTCGTGACAGGAGACCGAGACCTCGTTTGCGCGCAATATCAATTTGCCAGAGGCGGTCTCGAGCTGCATTCCAACCCTGCGCGAAAAATAGGTCGTGCAAGTTCTGAGCCTTGATATGAGGAACCCCCCATTTATCAATGTCGATCGTGACCTCACTCTTAAGCTTGTCGGAGCTGTGGCGGTCGAAGGTTATGTTCTTTAACATGTGTTGATCCGTTTGGTTCACCCAAAGATGGTCGGGAATCTGCCAGAGGACGACGTCTGCAGATTGTGGTCGGTTGCGGGCAGAGGGTTGAGGCCGCACTCTTGCAACCTGATCATGTGTGGCGAGCCAATCCTCAGCGCGCCTGGACGCGAACTGGCACGGTGGGCTGCGCACAAGCTCAGCGGGATCCTACTCTCGCGCTTCCGGGAACGAGGCGCTTGCCGAGAACGCTCTGATGTATGTCAGCCAATACGTACGAATACAATATCCGCACATGTTGTCTCGCTGGCCTGAGGCAACGCATTCGATACACAGTAACTCGGTCGAACGGCCTCGTTGAAGGATGGCTCCCTCAATGCGACAAGATCTGGCTGAGAAACAATTTCGTTCTTTCGTGCTGCGGGTTTCTGAAGAAGTCGTGCGGTGTACCCTCTTCGACGATCTCACCTCGATCCATGAAGATTACTCGATCGGCCACGGCGCGCGCAAAGCCCATCTCGTGGGTGACGCATACCATGGTCATGCCGTCGCGTGCGAGTCCGGTCACAGTCTCGAGCACTTCAGCGACCATCTCTGGATCGAGCGAGGAGGTCGGCTCATCGAAGAGCATGACTGCAGGCTCCATACAGAGGGACCGGGCAATTGCGACGCGCTGCTGCTGTCCCCCGGAGAGCTGAGCCGGATATTTGTTCGCCTGTTCGGGAATGCGCACGCGCTCTAGGAATTTAAGCGCGATCTTTCTAGCCTCACCCTCTGGAACGCCCTTTATCCACATCGGCGCCGCCATACAGTTCATCAGCACGGTCATGTGCGGGAAAAGATTAAAGTGCTGAAAAACCATGCCGACGCTTTTGCGAACTTCAGCTACGTTGCGCATTTTGTTATGTAACCTAATCCCAGTGACGGTAATCTCGCCATCCTGGTGCGCTTCGAGCCGATTGACGCAACGGATCAGCGTCGACTTTCCCGAGCCTGAGGGCCCACAGATGACGATACGTTCGCCCTTGCGGACGGTTAGGTTGATGTCAGTTAGTGCTCTGAAGGCACCATACCATTTGGATACATTCTTAGCTTCGATGACTTCGTCGCTCAATATTGCATCTCTCTTGTTCATTGGCGCATCTGTAAGTGCCTTGAAAATGGCCGAACCAACTTAGACGTCTTTTTTAGCTTGACCAATGAATTCACGATCATCGCTTCTTACTTCTGGCAAAATGGTCCTCGATCCGGGATTGGACCAGTTCCAGGCAGGCGGATAAAATCCAATAAATCATTGCCGCTGTTACTAGCATCTCCATAGTATGGAAGGTTGGCTGGCCGAGTGAGTGAGCTAGATACGTCAGCTCCCAAACGCCAAGAACCGAAACGAGAGAGCTGTCTTTGAGCATTGAGATGAACGTGTTTCCCATCGGGGGAATGATAACCGGAAGCGCTTGCGGCAGAATGATTCTGCGCATTGTGAGCGCAAAGCCGAAACCTAATGACCGGGATGCCTCCCACTGGCCGCGATCGATGCTGGCTATGCCCGAACGGAAGATCTCCGTCATGTAGGCACCACTGCATAGCGAAAGCGCCAACACGCCTGCAGGCACGGCATTAATAACGTAACCTACCTGGGGCAAGCCCATGTAGATCAGATAAACCTGCATGAGAAGCGGCAGACCCCGGAAGCATGAAGTGTAGAAGCTGACTATCGCGTAAGCCATGCCGTTGCTTGACAGTTTCGCAATCGCGCCGATTATTGCGATAGCCGACGCAAATAGCAGTGACATCGCTGATACGTAAACTGTAGTAACTACCCCCTGCGTAATTAGAAATGGCAGGTTTGCCCAAATAAATGGCATGCTTAAGTCAAATGCCGCGAAGAGCGAAAGGAACAGTAGCACCAACTCAAACCATACGATCCCGATTTGGATTTTGAGCGGGACAAAACCAATCAGCACGAGGTTGAGGCAGAACATTGCGGCAATTACAAAAGCGATCGCAATGCGACTGTAAAACTTCACTTGTGCGTGATCGCCAATCACGGGCCGTAGGAGTTCGCCCATCGTGGTGCCCGCTACGTTGAAGATAAGAAAAACCGCGAGCACAATTGCAAATATGCAGCCGATAAACCATGGCTTGTGGACGAGCACCTCAGATTCAACTGTATCGTGGTAAAGCATAAGCATTTTCTTCCTAAGAAGAGGCGCCCCCGGGAAGGGGACGCCCACGATTGTGTCATGTTATTTATCGACGCTGAAATCCCCCCCGAACCACTTGACCGAGAGTTTAGCAAGAGTGCCGTCATCCTTCATCTTCTTGACCGCGGCAGCGACCTTGTCGATAAACTCCTTATCGCCACGCTCGATTGTGACAGCGCCCGGGGCGTAGAATAAGGGATCGCCAATAACCTTCAATGGATAGCCAGATTTGATTGCCGCAGCCGCCGTCGTTCCTTCAGTAATGACGCCATCGAGACGAACACCATCGCCGAGGCGCAGGTCGTCAAGCGTAAGAGAGTTAGCACTTGGATAAGCCTTCACTTGGCCCGCTGTAAATTGATATTGTATTGGCTTAGCGCCGATCCATGCCGGTGTGAGCTTGTGATTGGCATACAAATCGCCAAGAGTTCCCGCTCGGACGCCGACGATCTTGCCCTCCAGGTCGGAAGGCTTCGTCGCTTTGCTATCCTTGTGAACGACAGCGACTTCGCCTTCGTAGAAGTACATGGCCGGGAAGGCGAATTTTTTGGCGCGATCGTTGGTCGGCGTCATTTGACCCATGGCCATGTCCCAACGCCCCCCCCACTGGCCTGCCTGAATGATATCCCAGCCCGGGGTCACGAATTTGATCTTCACGCCCAAGTAGTCCGCAATGCCCTTCGCGACCTCTACATCATCACCGTCGAGTTCATGTTGGTCGTTCAAGTGAGACAAGGCTCCCCAGTCGGACCCGACCGCTACCGTCAATGTCTGTGCCGCGAGCACACGATCAAGGACTTCGCCGGCGCAAGCCTTGGCTGACAAAGACATCGACGCAACCGCCATGGAGACTGCAACTACGACCGTCGTTACATGATTGTTCATCTATAGTTCCCTTTTTTCTCGTTCTTATTTTCTTGAAAGCTACCTTCGTCGCCACCGAGAGGAGTGTCTTAGCGGTGCGCCATTGCTCCCTGCTGATTGGACCCATCCCGGTCCGTCATTTAACGAACGACACCTTATCGCTCTGCATTGTTGGCATTCAGCGAAATCGAGTTCGATGATGCAGGTTTCCTGCGAACTACCCTTGGCTTTCGCCGGATCGCTCTGGCGATTTCACAAAGCACGGATACCCTGGCCTCAGAGAGGTCGGCGAACTCGCCAACTCGCTGGACTCCGAAGGCTGCAGATTGCATCGCCACAAGACGTCTTGTTTGGAAGGATCTAAACTGGACTGGCGCGTTGAATTACACCTTGCAGGGCTGACTCTGGTCACGTGGGAACTGCGGTCCAAGCCCCTCTCTCTCCCTAATCTCGACCTCCCTAATCTCGACCTCCCTAATCTCGACGACCTCTTCGCCGGCCGTGTGCGCACCCGCTACTCAACCGTCGGGGCGCTCGAGGAAGAATGCTTCTCTGCCGACATCGTGGTCGGGGCCGTGCTGATCGCCGGTGCTGCCGCGCCAAAGCTCGTCACCCGCGAAATGATGTCCGGCATGAAGAAGGGCTCGGAGCTGGTCGACGTCGCTATTGACCAGGGCGGTTGCTTCGAGACGTCGCATGCGACGACTCAAGCCGAGCCCACCTACGAAGGCGACGGCGTTATCCACTATCGCGTCGCCAACATGCAGAGTCGCCCATGCCATTTCGCGATTTCTTGCCTTGCGAGTTCGCACGTATCCCTCTGGGTCAACATCGTTGATAGACCAGAGAATTTTTGACTCATCGTAGCTCGGACAGCGGAGACGCGTTACAATTGTCAACCCGTTCGGACCCGGTTTAATCGAGATGTACTCGGCATACTGCGCATGATGGCTCATGCCTCTTGTAGCTGGAAGCGTTCGGCAAGTTAGGTCCTACTTGCCACGCGAGAGCGGGGCCGCAAGTATGCGCCGGCCGCAATACAACGCTGATTTGCTGCGTTGTCGAGGACATTTCGCATAGAATGCGCGCCTGCCGCTGCTATGATCATAACATGTTGTGATTTAGTCCAGTCCGAACTCCCGAGGTTGGGTCGCAACTCTCGATAGCCAGCTGGCGCCGGGGGCGCCTAGGCATGAAATTGGATCCCATGTATGACAGAATTCAAACAACGGCAAACCGTCGGTAACGCGTCGGAGAGCGTACTCGAATTCGACGGACAGCAATACCTGGACGGCCGTGCATCGGATCCTCGCGAATTTGGCTGGATGCGCGGTGCGCCGCCGCCGCCAGACAAGCGTGTAACATTCGAGAATGAAACTGTTTGGACCTTTCCTCAGCTTCGCTGGTCGCTATCGCATATGCGTGAGCTGCGGCCCACAGTCCAAGTGTGGCGAGGGCGGGGCGGACCGTCGCAGCTTGAGTGCAGCAACAGGTCTACCGAAATCGATGGGCTCACGTTCGTCGACATGGACGACCGCACCAACCGGTTCGAGGAGGCGCTATTCGACACCTACACCGACGGCATTTTGGTCCTGCATCGGGGGCGGATCATATACGAACGATACTTCGGCGCACTCGCGCCGCACGTACAACATTCGTGTCAGTCAATCACCAAATCGTATGCGGGCACCCTAGCCGCGGCGTTGGTGCATGAGGGCATTCTCGACGACAGGAAGACAATATCGCAGTTTGTGCCGGAATTACGAGGTACAGGGTGGGAAGATGCAACGCTCCGCCAAGTCATGGACATGCAAACTAACGTTGCTTTTACTGAAGATTACACAAGTGTAGACAAGTCATATAGATGCGAATACCTGCGTACCATACGAAAGGAAGGGGCGCACGGCAAATTTGTCTACAAAGGCGTCGATACCAATGTTATGGCTTGGGTTATGTCGCGCGCAACGGGCCGGTCGTTCGCACAACTGTTGGAGGAGCGCTTATGGTTGCCACTGGGCTGCGAAGAAGACGCCTATGTCGAGATCGACCCGACAAACGGTATGCCGAGGGCGCATAGCGGACTCAATGTGACGTTGCGCGACTTGGCGCGTTTCGGCGAGCTGATGCGATGTGAAGGCTCGTGTAATGGCAAGCAACTGGTTCCCGCGAGTGTTGTCTACGACCTTCAAGATCTCGACCACCCCGCCAAGCCGGACCTCCCATTCGGCTATACATACCGAAGCCAATGGTGGGTATCACACGACGAGCTTGATGCTATTGAAGGTCGGGGCCTTTACGGCCAGAACCTGTACATAGCGCCAAAGGCGGAGATGGTGATTGCGCGCTTCGGGTCGCACCCCGCTTGCGACCACATTGATCGGATTAGAAGGCCGCAGATGCAGGCATTGGGGAGGATGCTCCGCGCGTAACTTGATGCACTAGACGGTCACCGCGCTTGTTTAGGAATTTCCTGCAAATTCGCGGTTGAAGAACTGGGGCGCCTACGCCGAATTCCTGCGTTCGGCTAGGGGGCAATTGGCGCAAAAGGCCTGTAGACGCTGCTACGCTTATGAAGTAAATACCAGAAGCCTCGCTTCCCATATGCATAATGCAGACCGATCTGGCTCGCTTTTGCTGAGGAAACAATGATCACCGAACATTGCATATTGATTGGGGCCGTCGCGACTTTGTATTGCGAGAATGGAACCGGTGGACCTATTGTATTCTTGCATGGTGCCGCTTTCGGGCTTATCCGTCAGCTTGACCTGAAACAAAACCCAACCCAAACATCAACGAGACCCAGGATCAGACCGAAAAATGGCCGCCTTCAAATCGGAATGCTGGCCGGAATGAAATCGGAATGACTGGCCGGCTTCAAATCGGAATCGGTGGCCGGCTTCATCGGAATACGCAGGCAATGGTATCGGCATCAGTGGCAGCGCTCTTGCGCTGCTTCTGGACGGTGAGATCGGCGGTTACCTGGGAAAGCCGGGCGACCAGCGCCTTGAGCCGCTGCTGGGCCGCGCTCGGCGGCAGCGTCGGCTGCAGCCGTTTGACCTCGCTATAGCGGGCGATGACGGCGGCGTCGATCCTGTCGGTCTTCTCCAGGAAGCCCATCGCCTCGGCGAATCAGCGTACGCTCCTCGCATTGGCCATGCCGCAGGCTACTCCCAACTCCCACGACAGCAGGAAGGGAAGCCGTTCGTAGCCGCCACTGGCCTCCATGACGACGAGCTCGACACCATTGACCTAACACCAGGCAGCAAGCTCGGCTATGCCTGCCGCATCGTTGCGAAAGCGGCCCGCCGCTCCGCTCGGCACGACATGGGTATCGAGCCAGTCTTTCGAAACATCCACTCCACAGATAGTCTTGTTCACGGTAACCTGCCTTGTGCGTGCGATTGGAGCCAAGCGACTATTCGGTCGTACGTGACGAAGGCGAAGATCCCAGGCTCACCCACGGTTGTGGCCGGAGGGTGTCGGGCGACTTCGCCTTGCTTCGAACCGGATGGCCATCCGGTTCGAGGCTCAGTCGCTTCCATCGCACAAAGTCCTCTGCGTGCAGATACAAGGGGTTAACCTCGAAGAGTCAGTGTCGGAGAAAATAACGTGCTGATTCATCGGACTTTAGGGCCGAGCTTGTTGGTCGCTCGATAAAAAGCATGATTTTAGGCGGAAGCTGTCCTGCATGCAATTTCAGCACTTGTTTACCCAATTCCTTGTCTGCTTCCGTGAGACGATGGTTCAGGCGAAGGTAGTCGGTCCAGGTCGGCGTGCGGAATGTCTCTATCCATTGCATAGGCTCCTGAAGGTTGCGCTGGAGAGTCCAATGACGAGCGCCGACGCGACTGTGCACATGCCGGCGCGCCCGCATGAGTTCCAGGAATGCTTCGCGATTTTCCTCGGGCACTAGGTACTCGACTTTGACCACGATGGGACCGCTTCTTGGCTTGAGATTGAGGGCGACTGCCGGTGCGTCGAAGTCCTCCAAAGCATCTGGATCGGATTCGCGGCGCTCGCGAAGGGGAAACAGGAGGCCCGTGGCGGCGACCAGCAGAAGGGCTCCAGCGGAGCCCTCCAGTGCCAAGGTCAGTGAATGGTTCTGGGCCACCGTGCCCCACACCCAACTGCCCGCTGCGATGCCGCCATCGATCAATGCATAGTAAATCGAGATGGTGCGCCCCACGACCCAGCGCGGGCTTGCCAGTTGCACGGTCACGCCGACCCCGGACCAGGCGGTGACCCAGCCCGCGCCACCCATGGCGAGTGCAATTGCCGCCACTGCAATCGAAGAAGTCAGCGCAAGCGAAAGGGAGCATGCCGCGCAGGCGACGCATGCGAGCGTCATCAGCCGCTCTTGTGACAAGCTCCGTCTGAACACGCTGTTCGAGATGCCGGCGAAGACGGCGCCTGTCCCGAATCCGGCCATGAGCGTGCCATAGGCGAGCGGTCCGCCTCCCAGCTGGTCGCGGACAACCAGCGGCAGCAGCGCGAGAATGGCGATGCTCGCCAGACCAAAGAGGGTTCCGCGAGTGATCGCCGTCTTAATCTCCGACGACATCGCCGTGAAGCGTAGCCCGTCATAGATCGCCGTCCTCATCGACTCACGTGGGAGAGGTGATGAGCGAACCATCCACTTGCAGCGCCATATGGTTACCAAAGGGACCAGATAGGTAAGACTGGTTACGGCGAAAGCCGTCATCAGCCCAAAAGAGGCAACTACTATGCCACCGAGCGCCGGGCCTACGGTCCGAACAGTGTTGAAGCCAACGGAGAGGAGCGTGACGGCGGCGGGAACGTCGCGTCGGTTCACCATATCGCCAACCGAGGCCTGCCAGGCTGGATCGTGGAGAGCGCCGCCGCATGCGATCAAGAAGCTGAAGCCGAGGATCATCCACGGATCGACAAAGCCCAGCACCACAAAAGCCGTCAGCATCGCAGATGCCAATACCATAAGGCACCGGCCGGCGAACATGACCCGGCGCCGGCTGAAATTATCAGCCAAGGCCCCGGCGAAGACGGATAAGATGAACGCTGGCAGGTTTGAAGAAGCCTGAACCAGCGCGACCATCAGATCGGAAGTCGAAATCGTAGCCATCAGCCAGCTGATGGCAACAGTCTGCATCAACCAGCCGAGCGAGCTGACCTGCGTGGCGAACCAGATTGAACGAAAGCTCGGATTTCTGAGGGGCGCAAATGCTCCTGGCGAATTTGGATCGGCGACTTGGTCCGCAAGACTGCTCATCAATCTAACTCTTGCCTATGAGCCAGTTTTACATTGCTCCGACAGCCAGCAGCCGCCCAACCCGTTGAAGGTCCGAATCGGCCAATGTGCGCAAATAGTTACAACGCCCGGCAGGAGATTGAACTCGCTGCCGGGCCGATGCGCCTTGGGAGGAGGCGTAGTTGGAACCTTTGTGAAGACTTGGAACCAGCCGCATCAGGCCAGCCTACACTTACAATATGAGGATCAGACCACTCCAGGATTTTAGTGCATTGAATGGGTACTCTTCCAGCAATCCTCGCCAACAAATGCAGGAGATCGGCGTCGAGCTCCTAAATCTGCATAATATCGGTGATTCGCGGGCGAGCAGTGCAGTGGGCACATTCTCCAAGCTAAACGCTGAACGGGCTTTTTGCTTCTCAAATCGCCATAACAGGGAGAGATGGGCAAATACTACTTCAATATGCTCCCAAGGACGCTGAGTTGACTGCAGCCTCAGCAGAGCTCTCCGCGTGCCTTTTTGCGGCTCCCCGCGGTGCTCGCGCCCGCCGCGCCTGCAAAGGCTTTCCTCAACAGTCGTTCAGTTCGAGCAGCCTTTGCCAACTCTGACTCAAAAGCTGCCCGACTGGATTGACGGCCTCAGCTTCTTCGGCGGGTCACTGAGGCGATCCGTCTGCTACAACCTGGTGTGGCCAAGGCGCTGTGGTTCGCGCCGACGCTGAACGCGACCGTTGCGACAATGACCGAGCAGTACGACACTGCCATATTGATCGCTGGGAAGCGCGCGAAGGGTAAATTCAACTTGCCCACCACCGCGATCAAATGTGCGCCGGGTAATGGCGCCGCTAACAGGATCGACCACCGGAACCGGTTACCGGCAGAGTCGGTCTGCATCCGGGAATTGCAGGGCCATCCTGTGTATAGGCTTAAATTGCGCTATTCTTCTCTACTGTGACAGGCGGGAGCCGCCGTCGACGGGGATCACTGCGCCCGAGACGTAGAACGCGTCGTCCGAAGCAGGAAGGCGATCACCGCCGCCTGCTCCTCCGGCGAGGAGACGCGCTCGAGCGGATTGGCGCGACCATCAGGCGTTGGTAGCTGCGTACGTGCAGCGCTCGAGTCATGTCGGTGGGGACCACGCCGGGCGCCACCGCATTCACGGTTATACCCTACAGGCCCTGCTCGCCGGCCTGCTGGAGCGTGAGATACGCGATCCCGGCCTTGGCCACCGAATAGCCTACCGTTCCGGGATAGCCCGTAAGCCCGAGGATCGAGCTGACATTAATGATCCGCCCGCCCGGCTGGCGCATCCGCGGCCGCAACTCGCGGGTCAGGCTGATGACTGCACGCAAGTTGATATCGATCAGCGGGAACAAAAGGCATCGTCAGTATCGGCGAGCGACTTCGAACCGCCAATGCCGGCATTGTTCACGAGGACGTCGAGCGTCTCGATCCTTGCGGCATCCAAGGCGGCCAGAACCCGCCCTGCGGCGTCGGGCATGGCCAGATCGCAGACGAGCGCCGTCTGGCCAAGGCCCGCAGCTGTGTCGTGCACTTTATCCAGAACATCCACTAGCAACACCCACGCCTCTTCCGAGCCAAGCCACGCCGCTGTTGCGGCACCGATCCCGCGCGCCGCGCCGGTGACGACGACAGTGTTTCTGACCGGAGCTTAGGCAAGGCTGCCTCCGTCGACCGTAAGCGCGGCGCCGATGGTGAAGCCCGCCGCATCGTCCAGCAGATAGCCGACAGCTGTCGCCACCTCGGACGGCAACCCCATTCGGCCCATCGGATGCGCAGCGATGATCTTCGTCCGGCGCTCGACCTGTGCCGCTTCTCCCCGGGCGAAGGCGACGCCGGCCTCGGCCAACGGCTGGCGATGGTTCCGGGGCAGACACAGTTTGCGCGGATATTTCTGCCGCGTGGTTCAGCGCCAGCGTGCGAGTCATCATCACAACCGCCGCCTTGGTCACCGAATAGATCGGCACGTCCTTCGAGGCCTGCAGACCAGCAGTCGAGCTGAAGAGCACCACCGATCCGCGGCCAAGCTCGCGCATCTGCGGGATGCAGCTTGCAGATTCGCCAAATGGCCCCGACGTTGAAGCTGAACATGGCTTCGTACCCTTCACGTCTATCAGCCGCTTCATCGCACCGTAATGCCAGCGGCCGCGACCAAGCCCTCAACCGGCCGGCCAAAGCTCTCGCGGGCGAGGTCGACCAGCCCTTCCAGCATCGCCGGATCGGTCACGTCGCAGACAACTCAACGGGCACCAGGACAGGCGGCCAGAGTTTGGTCCAGAGCCTCTTGCGACAGGTCAGCCAACACCAAATCCGCTCCACCCGCCGCCAGCAGTTTGGCACTGGCCGGGCCAAGCGCGCCACCCGCCGGTAATCAGCACCGTTTTTCCGGCAAAGGTCGTGTCAATCAAGATTGTAGTCCTCCTCCAAGATAAGAACTCCCACTGTACCCGCTCTGAAAGCGAATACCGGACAGCGGATGATCCGCGTCATTCCAAATCCATTGGTGACCGCCGCAACGGTCGAGGCGCAGGACGGCTTGCGCCGCCCCAAGAACACCGCACTCTACCGGCGTTCCTGTCTGAGAGTTTTCAGAGACATGAGGACGCACGCTCGGCGACCTGATGATGTGTGGCGAACCAAACGTCACCCTTTGCTTTGGCGCGTCGAATTAATTCTTCTACGATCCAGATCCGTGAGCGATATCCAATGACGTGTGGATGCAGAGTCAGCTGAAATAAATCGGCATCTTGATAGGCCCCTTCGAACTCCCGAATAAATACAGAAAGCACGTCGTCGACTGATAAATCTGGCCGTGAAGACCCATCGGGACTCATCCAAAGATAAGTGGCATCGTCTCGAATCCATTCGACCGGTATTTCAATCACTCCCGTGGGTTCCTCGTCTTCCAGCAGCTCATAGCAACTATCATCGGCCATAAGGGATGAGTCGTATGTCAATCCGGTTTCACGTATGATCCGTAGAGTTGCGTCGGAAAAATCCCAGGAAGGCGTTCGAATTCCCGTCGGGCGTTTGGAAGTGATTTTTTCAAGAGTGTCGGCACTCCTCATCATTAAAGAGCGCTCGCTCTCTGCGCTCAGTTCCGAGTTTAGCTCGTGTATCCAGCCGTGCATGCCAATTTCATGGCCTTCATCGACAACTGCGCGTTGCTCGTCTGGATACAACTGAGCGATCACAGCGGGAACGAAAAAACTCGCCGGAACGTCGTACTTTCTCAAGAGTTCCAAAGCCCGAGGCATCCCTCGTCGGCTCCCGTACTGACCCCAGGATAATCTGCTTAGCGATCGCCCTCCCCTGCGCAATTCGTTCGACTCATGATCGACGTCGAACGAGATGGCGAAGGCACAGCGTTTACCGCCGGGCCACATTGGTCTTAGTGCCTTGCCCGCTCTGACTTTGTTGATGCGCCGCCGCCAATGGCTTTCAGGCCATTCCCAGGGATTGAGTGCGGTCGAATTGGCCACCAGTTCCTCCTGAGCAGTGTCTGCATTGAATTCCGCCGAAAACTCAATGAGCGGAACGCGGCACCAGCTCAGCTGGCAGCCCCGCAAGCCGATCAGGCCGTCGCTTGAGTTTGCGCCTTGATTACGACAAGATGGCCCAACTCATTCAGATTTTCTCACTCTCGCGAACAAGCTCATCCATAACCGAGCGCACGGCGCTTTCTGCGATTGCAACAATCTCCTCCGCCTCAGCTTTGGTTGTAACCAGCGGCGGAGCAAAGCCCAAAATGTCCCCGTGCGGCATGGCCCGAGCGATAAGACCACGGTCACGGGCGGCCTTCGAGATTCGCGCACCTACCTTGAGCGCCGGATCGAAACGCTTCCGATTGTCGCGATCGGCAACGAACTCGATTGCGCCCATAAGACCGACGCCCCGCACTTCGCCGACGATCGGCAACTGCGCGAACCTCTCCTGCAACTGCGCCTGGAAAAACGCGCCGACGTCACGCGCATTGCCGGGGAGGTCTTCTTTCTCGACAATATCGAGGACCGCGTTGGCCGCGGCGGCGCCGATCGGATGACCAGAGTAGGTGTAGCCGTGCGAGAATGCCCCGACCTTGTCGGCTCCATCCTCCAGGACTTTATACACCTTCTCACCGACGATTGCCGCTGAAAGCGGGAAGTAGGCCGACGTCAAACCTTTAGCGATCGTGATGAGGTCTGGCTCGATGCCATAGTGCTGTGAGCCGAACATGGAACCGGTGCGGCCGAACCCTGTGATCACTTCATCGGCAATCAGCAGCACATCATGTTTTTTGAGGACCGTCTGTACCGCTTCCCAATAGCCTTCCGGCGGAGGCGTGATACCACCTGTGCCGAGGACGGGCTCGCCAATGAAGGCGCCGACGTTGTCCGGGCCGAGCCGCTCGATCAACTGATCAAGCTCGGCGGCGCGGCGAGCGGAGAATTCGCGCTCGGTTTCGCCCGGGGTTGCGCCCCAGTAATGATGTGGAACACCCGTGTGAACAATCTGCGGAAGTGGCAGGTCCATGTGGTCGTGATAAAAGCTCATGCCCGTCATCGAGCCCGACACGACGCTGCAGCCGTGATAGCCGCGTTCACGGGAGATGATCTTCTTTTTGGTCGGCTTGCCACGCAGGTTGTTGTAGTACCAAACAAGCTTGGCCTGGGTCTCGTTCGCATCCGAGCCGGACATGCCATAGAACACCTTGCTCATCTTGCCCGGCGCCATCTTCACAAGGCGATCGGAGAGGATCGCAAGCTCGTCGGTCGTGTGCGCCGCATAGGAGTGGTAATACGCCAAGCGATAGGCCTGACGCGAGATCGCATCGGCGACTTCCGTGCGGCCATACCCGACATTGACGCAGTATAGGCCGGCAAAGCCATCGATAAATTGGTTGCCATGCGCGTCCTGGATGCGGATCCCCTTCCCTGTCACCACGATCGTTGGGTCGCCGAGCTTGCCAGTGGCGAAATCTTTAAGCTGAGTGAAAGGATGCAAGACCGAGTTGCGGTCCTTTTCGGTGATCTCTTTGATGTTGATGGTCATTGAATGCTTCCTTTCAGGCCGCGATGTTGCCGATGCAGAGGTATTTGGGTTCGAGATATTCGATAAGACCGTGCCTTGAGCCCTCGCGACCAAGGCCGGATTGTTTCCAGCCGCCGAACGGAATGCCCGGCCCCGTAAATTTTGGAGTATTCACGGCAACCATGCCATATTCGAGCCGGTCGGAGAGCCGCATGGCTCGGTTGAGATCTTGGGTATAGACGTAGGCCGCAAGTCCCATCTCGGAATTGTTGGCTCGCGCGACCACCTCCCGTTCGTCGTCGAAGGGCAGGATTGCAGCGACAGGTCCAAACGTTTCGTCCTTCGCAATCACCATGTCATCGGTCACATTAGCAAGCACGGCCGGCGTGACGAAGTTCCCGCCAAGCGAATTGTGCTGTGCGCCTGCTACCATTCGAGCCCCGGCTGCTAGAGCCTCAGAAACCTGGTGCCTGCATTTGTCAGCACCAGACGTCTTTGTCATCGGACCGATGTCGACACCTGGCTCCAATCCGTGCCCGACCTTTAGTTTACTGGTGGCCTCGGCAAATTTTTCCGTAAAATGCTCGTAAATCTCTCGCTGCACATAAATCCGGTTTGCCGCGAGACAGTCCTGACCGGATGTCGCGAACTTGGCTGCCATGCAACCGGCGACCGCAGCGTTGATCGGCGCATCGCCGAAAAGGATGAAAGGAGCATTGCCGCCAAGTTCGAGCGAGACTTTCTTCACTGTCTTCGCGGATTGCTCGAGAAGGATTCTGCCGACCTCGGTGGAGCCCGTAAAAGAGAACGCACGCACGTGGGTATGCAACAACAGCCGTTTGGCAAGTGGCGGAGCTTCGCCCGTGATCACCTGAAACACGCCGGGCGGAATGCCAGCATCCCCGGCAAGGCGGGCAAGCGCGAGGGCCGACAGTGGCGTTTCGGGTGCCGGCTTTACAATCATTGTGCAGCCAGCGGCCAGTGCAGCTCCAGCCTTTCTGGTGATCATTGCCGCTGGGAAGTTCCATGGCGTAATGGCGACAGTCACCCCGATCGGCTGCAAATGCACGGCCAGCCTGCTTGCGGGGAGATGGCTGGGAATCGTTTCGCCGTAAGCCCGCTCCCCTTCCCCTGCAAACCAATCTAAAAAGCCGGCAGCGTATGAAACTTCGCCGCGGGCTTCAGCAATCGGTTTTCCTTGCTCGGCCGTTATGATGACAGCCAGGTCTTCGGCGCTCTCCCGCATGCCTGCCGCCCATTTCCGCAGATATGCACCACGCTGTAACGGAAGCATGTCGCGCCACTTGAGGAACGCTGCTCTTGCGCAATGGACCGCGTCGTCAACGTCGGCGTCTGCGCAAGCCGCAACTTGAGCGATCTCGTCACCGCTGGCAGGATCAAACACGGCAAGAGTATCTGATTTGGAGAGCCAGGCGCCGTTCAGATACGCATCACCACGCAAAAGGTCTGGCCGTTTGAGCCTGCGTAATGCCGTGATTGACGTACCCCTCATCTAAGACTCCAATGGTATGCTGATGCCTTTAGGTTATTGCTGCCACAGCGCCGATCGGCAGCGCAGTTGATGCCCCTTTAGCTGCATTCCTGCAAACAGCAGCCAATTCGCGTAGAATTGGACACGGCTCACAACTTCACTTGCCAGGAGGCTTAGCGACCGCGAGCGAAGGTCGCGCTGGTCGCCGGCGGCGCGGAAAGTAGTTGGTTCCAGCGCCGATCTCCCGATCCCGAGTTCCCGATCTGGCCTCGTGGCATTAAGTTCTCGACCGACACCGATCAGGCGCACTGACGCAGGCGCAACCGCCTCGAATCTTAGACGGAACTCGCCGCAAGGCTACTTTCGTCCGGCACTGTGCAGGGTGACCGCGACCGCTTCAGACACGATGGCATCGCGGACGACTTCATTCGGAAGGAGGTCTTGGGGTCCCGAAATTGAGGTCCCCGCGATAACCCAGACATTCACTTGGTGAAGTGGTGAAGTCGCACGAAACAGCAGAAAAGGATGAAGCGAGCCCCGGGCAAAAGGCGAGCTTCGCTGCCGAGCCATCTATCGGGAACAACGTGTGCTGATGTCGCGACGTGTTGCACGGACGGGGCGGACCATACTCGCGTTCCCACCGGCGCGCAGGGTTGGCAAGAGCCCGCTTCAGGCGCGCGTAAACTCGTCCTCAATGCTCCTCAAAAGCTAAGTCCTCTTGCGTCATCCGCGCATTTGTAGAATGGGGCAACGTTCACGCCGCGCTCGCGTCACAGGTGGCTCATTTCGGCCTACGGATCTTAATCTCCGCTGATGCAGAGAACTCATGTGCTAGGCGAGATTCTCCTGTCCCAGAGGTTGGGCATGCCGCACCTCTCAGACAGCGCCGTCCTTAAGCTAGATCCGTTCATCCGCTCGCCGCAGAAACAAATTTCAACCGGCTTCGAACGGACCCAGTGAGATCGCAAAACGATTTGGGTCACATCCAAATCACCTAGTCCACGACGATCAAGCGGCGATCAACATCTGCCAATCGCTCACCGCCCCTTTCGGTTACAATAAATGATTCAGAGATGGCGGCGCCGAACCCTTCGAGCCTAACCCCCGACTGAAAATGGAAGCACATTCCTGGTTGTAGGATGGTCTTGTCGCCCGCGCGAATACTAACCGTGCGTTCGCCCCATTCCGGCGGGAAGTTGAGTCCGATTGAATAGCCGGAGCGGCCTATCTTGATATACCCGTTCCGCTTGAGGATATCTTGCCACACCGCATTAAGCTCCTCAACGACGGTACCAGGCTTTGCCATCTCGAGCACAGCATCCCCGCCTTCCACTATAACCTCAGCAAGACGCGAGACCTCTGCGGGTGGCTTTCCGATGTGGACGGTGCGGCACAGCGGCGCACAGTAGCGGCGTCGGGTGGCGCCGAACTCCATGAGAACCAGGCCAGAGGTCGGCAAGGGCTCCTCGGTCCAACTGAGGTGCGGAGCGTTCGTTTGTTCGCTAGTCTGGATAAGAGGAGGACCGCTAGAGTCGCCATATTTACCGTCCACCCCTCGTGTCTGGGCCCGGTACACCTCCGCGACGACCTCATGTTGCGGCACTCCAGGCCTTAGGTTAGCGATTGCCGTCTGCATCGTATGCGTTGCAAGGTGGCCCGCTTCTCTCATGTAGACTAGTTCAAGGTCAGATTTTATAAGCCGTGCCCAATTGACTAATTCGCGGCTATCAGAGAATTTTGCATTCGGAAGGCCTTTGACGAGATGTTGATGTGCTCGGGCAGTATAGAAGTGGGCGTTAAGCTCGACACCGATTCGATCAGATCCCCAGCCGCGCGAATTGATAAGCTCGCAAAGATCGTCAAATGGATGTAATTCTGGATGTTGAAGTCTATGATCGGAAAATGAGCTTATATTTTCTCTAGGCAGATCCGTCGTTATATAAGCGGAATTTACATCGACGAAACGTCCGAACCAGAGGGGCATGTCCGACTGGAGATGCACTAAGACCACCTGAGGCACGTAGAACGAATAGCCGTCAAAGCCGGTAAGCCAATACATATTCGCGGGATCCTGGCAGATCAGCAAGTCCAGCCCCGCTCGCTCCATCCGCTGCTTCACGTCATGAACACGACGCCGAAACTCCTCGGGCGGAAATGGCTTCTCATATTTCATCTCGTCGAGTCCTTCAAAACAGGCATTCCTCGAACGGATCAGGCATTCGTCCTGTCCGCATACTTTCTCTTCGTATCACGTCACAAGAGGCTGTTTTCCCCGAGGATTTCTTCTTGTCGCGGAAAATCTGCATTTCCTAGGCACTTGCCGTACGTTATCCGCATATGAGCGCCAAATTTTCGGTGGCTCTGCGTCTCCGGTGGAAGATCATGCCCTCCCTATGGTGAAGACGCACTCTGCCTGTCGCAACAGAATTTCAAGCACGGGCGGCAAGATCTACGTGGGAAGCGCCGACGAGACCAGCGAAGATCGGGACGTTGCGGCCGCCACGCTCATGCAGCATCCGGGGCGTCCGCGGCCCAATGGACGGGGTTTGAGCACCCCCATCAGGCCGGCCACTCCTAATATGTGAGCATGATTCTCTGGTACAAATCAGCAGCCTTGGTCAGTTGATCGATTTCAACGAACTCGTTGTTCGTATGGGCTTGGGCAGTACGCCCGGGTCCGATAATCACACACGGGATCCCAGCCAATGACAGCTGATTTGC
This sequence comes from Mesorhizobium sp. WSM4906, assembly GCF_029674625.1. Classification (NCBI taxonomy): domain Bacteria; kingdom Pseudomonadati; phylum Pseudomonadota; class Alphaproteobacteria; order Hyphomicrobiales; family Phyllobacteriaceae; genus Mesorhizobium; species Mesorhizobium sp. WSM4906. The sequence goes on along the minus strand of NZ_CP121355.1, from coordinate 1,389,858 downwards.
ATCCGAGCCGCCGGTGGCTCCCTTCTGCTCTCCGGTCCCCGCGACGTGGGCACAAGCCGCTCCTGCGACTGCTGCAATTTTGCTCGACCCGGAACTGATTGGAGGCGGGTCTTCCAATGCGGGAAGCAATGACCGAACATTGATCTTGTCTTCGCCCTGGCGAAGGCCTTCCAGTATGCTTTCTACCTCCGCCAACGCGTCCTGCGGCCGCTCCCCGGGTATGAGACGCCGATCGACCCAGATACGGCATACCGGCGGTACAGTGGTAAGTTCCAAACCTCCTTCGATGAGGCTCACGGTCAGCTGTGATGACCCTACCAATGGGTGCTGCGCCCGAGACACAAGGGATCGATGGTGCTCATCAAGTGCCAATACCACCTTGGCCATGCCCGTGATCGCGTTCACTCCGAGATGAGGCTTCGACGTATGAGCCGGTACACCCTGAACCTCGATTTGCCAGCGGACAGAACCCATGTGAGCTACAACGAGCTCTAATTCGGTGGGTTCACCGACTACCGCACCCTCATAAGCGACACCGGAATCGGCTATAGCGCGGGCGCCAAGTTTGCGGTACTCTTCGTCAATGCTGGCTGCCACAACAACCGTGGCCCGGGGCTGCCGTTCACCAAGTGAGCTAAGCGCAATCAACATAGCTGCAAGTGAGCCTTTTGTGTCGCAGCTACCTCGCCCATATATTCGCCCGTCCCGTTGCTCACCCGAGAATGGATCTGATTCCCACCTATCGATAGGAACGGTATCCATATGAGCAATGAATAGAATACGCCTATCGGGTTCTTTCCCAGGTACCCAGGTCAGGAAATTCGAGCGACCATCGGCCACCTCCTGTATCCCGTAAGCCAGCTTCCGCTCCTTGCAAAAACCCTCGAGGAACTTGGCTACACCTTGCTCTCCACTACCTTTTGGCGACAGCGATGGATTGATGCTCTCGATCTTTATAAGATCTTGGAGAAGTCCGATAGTCTCGGCGCTCTGGGTCGACATGTACTCTCCTGTGTGCATGAACTAGCCGTGTCGCTCTTACTTCGACCAGCTCTTGGCCAGATTGATTACGCGATCGACTTCATCGGCGGTGTTGTAAAGATGCAGGGAAAACCGGAGCATGCCTCTGCGTATTGAGACGATTACCCCGTTCTTCGTGAAATGCTCGTGAAGCGACCGAATGCGGGCGTCGACTGGGCGCCCTTCAACAAGATCGCTGGAATCGCCAACGGCTACGATACTTCCAGTGTGAGCGCCTGGTGGCCCGCCGCAGACCGGAAGCCCGATATCTAAGAGACCAGTGGCCATACGTTTTGCGAGTGAGGTAACGCTCTGGTCGATCGCCTCGGTTCCGATATCAAGTAGCTGGCCCATTGATGCATATGCAGCCAACATGCCAGGGAAGTTGTAATGCCCGATATCAAAGCGGGGCGCGCCAGAGCGCAACTTTACAAAACTAGGTACCGGAGCTGATTCTGGCGCGTTTCCGAAATCTACGCTGAAGCGCGCAAGATAGGCCGGGCTCAGCCGATCGGCCCATTCTTTACGGCAATATAAAAAACCCGATCCATAAAGACCCATCAAACCCTTCACAGTGGACACTGCTACACCGTCTACGCCAAGTCGATTGACGTCGGTGTGGAGTATCCCAACAGATTGCGTCGCGTCCGCCAAAAGAAATGCACCGTAGTGCCTACAGGCTTCGGATATCTGCTCCATGACGGTCCGAAACCCCGGAACCATCGTCACCGTCGCCAAGGCAACAACGCGGGTATGAGAATCAATCGCCTTTACGAATGCATCAGGGGGAATTGAGCCGTTATCCGGCTCTACGACTCGCAACTCGACATTGTAGCGGTCTCTGATCTGAATCCATGGCAAGATATTATTTGCGTGTTCCAATTTTGGGCATAGAACGACGTTGTCTCCATCTCTCCAATCGATCGCATTAGCGATGATGTTGATGCCTTCCGATGCATTCTTGGTAATTGCAATTTCATCGTGATCTGAATTGATAAATTGTGCGAACCTAGCGCGAGTACGCTCGACGTGTTCGAGCATTCTTTCTTCGTCGTTTAGGCCATGCAGCCGATTGTTCAAATGAGGCTCGATTGAAGCCAATGTTGTGCTTGATATGAGGCCCTGGTTCGCGACATCCATGTAGATGGCGTTTGCTGTGGCTGGAAACTCCTTTCGGAGGATGTCCAAGGGAAGCATATGGCTTTCTCTCCTGGGAGTGCGGACGGCGGTTGAGCTACCTTGTTCAGGCGATCGTTCCGGCAAGGGTAAGAATGCCGCCAGACTGGTCTGCGCTGACCTGCCCATTTTACACGGTGCTCGTGCCGACTTTGGTCTAACATTCGGTCTCCCACGCCGCATTCCTGCGCCAAACCGCGATTCACGCAGAGATCGCGAGCCATTCTCGCGGATCACTGAAGCGTCTCGACGGAATGCAGCTGCAACAACTGCCTCACGAGAGATCAATTTGGGTAATTCTCAGACCGCGGATAGGGCTTCTTACCAGTGCTTGGAGCGACGTTAGCCTGACTGAGCCGACGACCTTCTCCTCCAGCCCCACACCCATGCGGATCATAGTTCACTCGCGGCCGACGCGCGAGGGCCGTAAGGCATCCGAAAGCCGGGGCCGGTTCATAGCCTGACTCTCATGGTCTCCGATTTATGCTGCAACGCCGACACCCTTGGTGATGTCGCTCCCTAACACGCTTGCCTCGAACTGATGCGAGCGTGCTGCAACTCATGTTTTCTGCGCCTGAGCAACGAGATCGGTAGGATCTTTTCGACCGGGGATCGCCCCCACCCGATCGAATCTGCCGTTCTTGCGCTGGCCCGCAACTGCTCACCAGCAACGCCCATCGATTCAGCGGCACCCCTCAGATAGTTATACTATGCCGGTATTGTGCGCAGATGGCGAAAGAAACGCCGATTTTCTGCGACTTGGACCGACTTTAGCGCCGAGAGGGCGTTTGGCACTTGCTACATTTTGGACGTACGGACTGGCGGCCTTGGCATTGGCCGATATCATCATGAGCAGAGATTGTGAATGGATCTGGATCGAATTGACCGGAAGATTCTCAACGTCGTGCAGCGCAACAATCGCCTTACGACAGAGGAATTGGGCGAACTTGCCGGACTATCGGCTACCGCTTGTCAGCGGAGATTAAAGCGACTTCGAGACGCTGGCGTCATCGAAGCGGACGTTGCCATAGTTTCACCGGAAGCCGTCGGTCGGCCCCTGCTCCTGCTGGTATCCATCACTCTCGAGCGCGATCGCGCCGATATCATCGATCGTTTCAAGCAGGCAATTCGGCGGACGCCTGAGATCATGAACGCTTACTACGTTACGGGTGAAGCGGATTTTATTATTACGGTCTCTGCTCAGGACATGGCCGAGTACGAGGCGTTTACCCGTCGTTTTTTTTACGAACATCTTGAAGTAAAGGGGTTCAAGACAATCGTTGTAATGGATCGGATCAAGGCGTCGTTTGCTCTGCCAATTGCTGAAGAGTAGCCTTCAAAAGAGCCCGCCCAGGCAACCACCACGCGCCTTCCGCGGGTCGCAGTTGTCCCGCACTTCTGAATGTCGGCTGTCCTATTTTGAATGGTCCCGCATATATACCAGGGCACCTCCTCTCAGCCTGCAGGTGTTATGCGCCAATGACCAAAAAACGATGATATTCTGCGGGACCAAGGCGCCCTTCGCGCAACCAAGCTCTTTGGCACTTGCTACATTCTGGGCGGAGCGGAATTCAGGATTGTCGGTCCCCGGCTAATTGGAGCGGCTTCAGTCGGCGGAATAGCTGGGGTGCCTACGTCGCACAGAGGATGCTGTGCTCCCGGCAGCGCGGAAACGGGTCTCCCGGCTCTCGCAAGGACAAAGCGTGAAATTCGCCTGCAACCGGCAAGAAAGGAAAGTCCCCGTGGCAATTCTCAATAGCGTCGCAGAGTTTCTCCCCGAGATAGTGGCTTGGCGCCGGGACATCCATGCACATCCCGAACTGGGCTTCGACATCCCCCGTACTTCGGCATTTGTCGCCGAGCGCCTGCGCGAATTCGGCTGCGACGCCGTCGCGACCGGCATCGGCAAAACCGGCGTCGTTGGCGTCATCAAGGGCAACGGCGTCGTGAGCGACGGTAACCCAAAGGTTATCGGATTGCGCGCTGACATGGATGCGCTGCCGATCAACGAAGCGACCGATCTGCCCTATGCGTCCAAGAACAAGGGCTTGATGCATGCGTGTGGGCATGACGGCCACACCGCGATGCTGTTGGGTGCCGCGCGCTATCTTGCCGATACTCGGAATTTCGCTGGAACGGCGGTCATGATCTTCCAACCTGCCGAGGAGATCGGTACCGGCGCCGTTGCCATGCTAGATGACGGTTTGATGGAGCGGTTCGGCATCGAGCACATCTACGGAATGCACAATCGTCCGGGCTTGCCGGTAGGTGTCTTCGGAATCCGGCAAGGTCCAGTGATGGCGGCAACTGATAGCATAGAAATTAGCATTGAAGGGCGAGGGGGGCACCCTGGAAGGCCTCATGAATGCATCGATCCGATTCTGGTCGGCGCTCAGCTTGTGACGGCCCTGCAGCATATCCTGGCTCAGAACATTGACCCTGTCGACTCGGCAGGAATTTCGTTCCACCAGTTCCAGTCCGGGCAGAGACTAGTCCCCGTCGTTCCGCAAACAGCGGAGTTGGTGGGCACCATGCGGACGCTAAAGCCGGAGGTGCGCAAGTTCGTGAAGGAGCGGGTGGGCGAAGTGGTCGCCGGCATCGCCCAGATAACCGGCGCGAAGATAGATATTAAATTTCAGAGCTTCGACGCAATTCTCTTCAATGAGGTCCAGCAGACCGACCTTGCGAGAAGCGCGGCCAAGGGCGTGGCCGGTGAAAACAATGTGCTCGAGACGCCACCGGTAATGGGGGGGGAAGATTTCTCCTTCCTGGCGCAGGCGCGGCCGGGTGCTTTCGTCTGGTGCGGGAACGGTGACAGCGCCGGCCTGCATCACCCTGCCTACAATTTCAACGACGAGGCGATTCCTTATGGAACATCGTACTGGATCAAGCTCGTAGAGAACACGTTGGGATCCCGTCCGACGTCTTGATGATCGGTCTGACAAGGGCCGCAGAACGAATGAATAACTGCCGTCTTATGCCAGGCTTGAATGTAGCGGACCTCGTAAAATGAAAACTCGTTCATCCGTGCCAACATCTCTTGAGGGTCTGTCGGCGTGCGAATGCCTGGAACTCTACCGAAGGCGGCAGCTCTCGCCTGTTGAAGTCGTCGATGACTGTCTCAGCCGCATCGACGCCAACAACCCGGCGCTGAACGCATTTTGCCTCGTCGACCACGAAGGGGCCAGGTCTGCTGCCCGGGCCTCGGAGGGTCGATGGATGAAGGGGGAACCAGCCGGAGTACTAGATGGCATTCCGGCCACCATCAAAGACCTCACCTTGACACGAGGCTGGCCGACAAGACGTGGCTCATTGTCCGGCAGCACCGAGGGACCCTGGACTGAAGACGCCCCTGTTCCAGCCCGTATCCGTGAGACCGGTGGCGTTATCCTGGGCAAGACAACCACTCCAGAATTTGGCTGGAAAGGGGTAACAGACAGCCCGGTCTACGGGATCACCCGCAATCCCTGGAATCCTGACCTGACACCAGGCGGGTCGTCGGGAGGGGCGGCAGTTGCGGCTGCGCTCAACCTTGGCTTTCTTCATCAGGGTAGCGACGGCGGGGGATCAATCCGGATACCGGCGAGCTTCACGGGGACCTTCGGCTTCAAGCCAACCTTCGGCATCGTTCCGCAATGGCCAGCTAGCGCCATGACAACGCTGTCTCATTTGGGGCCGGTGACCCGCACCGTTGCGGATGCGATCCTGATGATGAATGTGATTGCACGAAAGGACGCTCGCGATGGCTATGCGGGTCCGGCGTACCTAGGTCTCGACCCCGATCCAGCAAAGACCACCATCAGGGGCCTGCGGATCGGCTACAGTCGGAACCTCGGCTATGTCAAGGTGGCGCGAGATATCCAAAACGTTACCGATAATGCGATCGACCAGCTTCGAGCTCTTGGGGCCGAGGTGGCCGAAGTCAATCCGGGATTTGCGGATCCGGTGGAGGTGTTTTCTACATTCTGGTTCGCTGGCGCCGCCCGTATTGTGTCACGAATGAACAAACAGCAAAGACAATTACTAGATCCTGGCTTTCTGGAAGGTGCCGAACGCGGGCTGAAGATCACCCTTACCGAATTTCAGGAAGCTGAGGCGATGCGGTTCGAGCTCTCCGCTCTGATGGCGAAGTTCCACGAAAATTACGATCTCTTGGTCACACCGACGATGCCTATCGCGCCGTTCCCCGTCGGGCGAAATGTGCCGGATGATAGTTACAAGGGGTGGGTGGACTGGACGCCCTTCACCTACCCTTTCAACTTGACCCAGCAACCAGCAGCATCGATTCCATCGGGCCTGGATGATCAAGGGCTGCCCGTCGGGCTACAACTGGTCGGCGCGCGCTATTCCGACACCTCCGTCCTAGCCGCGGCATATACGATCGAAAGTCGCCTGGGGCTTCCTTCTTTCGCGAGGAGCAGATTCCACGCTGCCACCCCTTAAAACTTGAGACTGCCGCGCTCAAGCACCTGACGGCCTCCAAGCGGTCAAGCCACGGACGCGAATGTCATTCGATAAAGGGGCGCGGCGTCATAGATGGGCAGTCCTGTCCTACGACGGATTGCTGACGTCACCATCGGGGACAATGTACATTCAAATAGGAGTGCGTCAATCTTGGGATGTGCGGCGCGAAGTCGCGACACAGACTGCAACCCGGGGACTCCATTTCGGTAACACTAGCCGGCCGCGTATTACCTTCGATGCCGCCGATGGCTACTCTTGCCCCTGCGGATGAATCCATGCCCAGCAGCTCTTCGCCGCAGTGTCTTGAGTCTGCGGCCAGACGGCGAGCTTTGCGCCGGCCGGAAGCTGCCGGAGGAGCGTGGGCGCCAGTAGCAGGCTCGACATGGCCACGGGAAGTTTGACAGACGTGGCCAGTGCAGCCTGGCACCAGATACTGAAGCCGCAGTCCCTGGTTATCGCGACGGCTCCGCGCTCAACCAACCGCCTGGCAGCTGCAATGTAGGCCGGCTCGAGAGAGGCATCGCCAGGACTGACCCTCTCCGCCAAAGCCCCGGCCGCGGTCTCTATTATAATTGGGAAGTCGAAGTTGCCGGGTTGAAGACCGACCCCGATGCGGTGGCGGAAATTCACCAGGGCGCAAGTCCGATCTCCAGCCTGTGATTTTTGCAACACTGGCCATCCAATGAGGATCCAACTGCCGTCTGATCGTGACAATTCAGCTGCGTCAAATGCCTTTGCCGCCAAGATGGCGCGTATCGTCAGGTTGTGCTGACCAAGCTGGGACGCTCTACGAGCGCAGGAATCCTGCATTCGCCTGACGCTTCCGGCTCGGTTGCAAGGCTCGGGAATAGTAATGACGAAACAGTGGATCAGCACGCCGTAAGCCCAGTGCAAAAAATGCGGGCTTCGTGCCGAACCTTTTTTTGGAACGGCGGGCGCGGATCTCATCATTGAGATTACCGGAAAGCCTGTCCGGACTTTTCCGAAGCCGCACTGTTATCCTGTTCGAGAGCGACGCATCGATGGTTCCTTTCCCCGCCTCATCGACAAGCTCACCCGTGTCCACTTGGCTCATCCACGACGACTTCGGCAACCATGCTCTCTCCGATCAGCAGCGCTTCCACCTCTTCGAAAATCGTCGAGGAGCGCTATCAGAGAAAATCCACCCTGATCACCGCCCAGGTCCCCGTGGCAAGCTGGCACGACCTTATTAACGACAGCACGGTCGCCGACGCTATACACGACCGCTCGTGCACAATGCACACCGCATCGCCCTTCAGGGCGAGAGCATCCGAAGAAAAAAGCCTCGGCCCTCTTGACCGACTCCGAGAACACCGAAATCAATCAGCCCTACAGCAACCAGGCTGCCGAGGACCAACCTCGACGAACTGTCGGACTTTTGTGAAAACGCTGTCCGGGAATTAGCGGAATCGCTGTCCAGCTTTTGAAGCGCGCAATAACACTATGGCCGTCATCGAAATGAGCAAGGCGAAGTGCTGATTGCCGCGTTTGTTCCGGGATTAAGCGCCAGCCTCTCAAGAAGATTTATGCCGACTCGCCATCATTGTTGAAACTGCTGCAGCGCTCGCACGTTGAAGCCGGCCAGGCCGGGCATACGATTATGCGGATCGCCTTCGCCCAACTTCAATTCTGGACGCCAGGGCTCGATGTAAGGGACCGGCGAGCGTCAAAAGACTGCGGATGGGTCGCCGCTCGTCCCCTGGGATACGATCTCTGTCGGATTTTGTCGCGCCTGCGACATAGTGGTTGTGCGGGCCAGTTTAGTACCTGATATGACCGTAAGTTTGATATCAAACTCAAAGCACTGGCCGACGTGCATTTTGCGAGGTTGGCACGGTTTTTGAAGCGATCATTTCGCGTCGGAGCGCTCTCATCCGCCGGTTATCATCTGTTTTGGCATAAACCCTGCATAAGGCTTTATTGATGGTACCGCAACCCAACTCGCCGTCTTTCGAGCTACTTGGGCAAAAAGAGCACCGCCAGCGGAAAGGGTCGGGAACCGGAGAGGGAACCGGGTGGTGGACCTATGTTTGTGGAGGGGGTTGTGAAAAGGGTCAGCCATGGTGCTTCGAGCCTCTTGTACTCGTGCAGGTCGTCAATGTTGATATAGCGGTTGGCCTCCATCCAGTTTTCATTGGTTTCGTGACAGCAGACAAACGTCAAAGGAGATAGCTCATGCGAGTAGCCATCGTAACGAACAGTGATTTCAACGGTGTGATTAACCGGTTCGGTCAGCCTTGTCCGCAGCCGCCGCAGCCTTGGCCGCATAGCGGCACGTTGGAAGATGTGGTGGCGGCACTTCAAGAGGGCGGCCACGAGACGGTAGTGTGTGAAGGCGATAAAGGACTGCTCGCCAGTCTCGAGCGGTTCATGCCACCTGATCCGCAAGGTCGCCCCTCGGGAATGGTCTTCAACTTGGCGGAGGGAATTCAGGGCGAAAAGCGTTACACTCATGTTCCTGCCATGCTTGAGATGGCCGGTGTTCCATACACTGGATGTAGCCCCTTCGGGATTGGGCTGACGGGAGACAAAGTCATTACCAAAATGCTCATCCGCGATCAGGGCGTGCCGACTCCGAACTTTCGCGTGATGCGTCGCGGCACCGAGAACACCGGCGACCTGAGATTCCCAGTGGTAGTGAAGCCGCGGGAGGAGGACTGCAGCTTCGGATTGCAGATCATACATGAACACTCTAAGTTGCGGCAGGCCGTCGAAGTGATCGTCACGCAGCATGCTCAGGATGCGCTAGTGGAGGAATACATCGAGGGGCGGGAAATCTGCGTTGCGTTGCTCGGAAACGGGGAGCCCGAAGTTTTGCCTCTAGTGGAGCAGGACTTCGGTGACCGCGAAACGCGTGTTATGAATTGGGATGCGAAGTACGTGGCGGCCGCAGCGGTGCCCAAGATTTGCCCGGCGAAAATCGAGAGCGGGCTTGAGACGATGTTACGGGATATTTCGGTTGCGACCTTCCGTGCCTGCCACTGCCGGGACTATGCCCGCGTCGATTTCCGGATCGATCGCTCAGGCCAACCGTTTGTCCTAGAGATGAACTCGGTGCCGGCCCTTGGTATACACTCCAGTTATGGCACAGCTGCAACGGCCGGCGGACACAGCTTCGTAAGCTTGATCAATCGCATCCTCAATGTCGCCCACACCCGCTATTTCGGAATCGGCGTCTCATAGTGGATTGATCGGATCAAAAGAGTCCGATTTCGGGATTCCGTTTTGCGGTTTGGCGTGCGAGTTAGATGCATGCGCAATAGCATCCCCCTTCACCGTTTTGGCCAGCGACCGTCAGCGCCTGCAAGCGCTCGTCGCGGCGCCAGGAAGCCCGCAAGCACGTTCGGGGGCCGCATCGTCGCGCTGTGCTTCGAACCACGAAGCCAAAGCATACTTGGACCACCGGCTAGGTCGAGCGAATGAACCGCACCATCAAGGACGCGACGGGCAAGCGTTTCCACTACGACGATCATGACCAACTGCGTCGGCATCTTGCCGACTTTGTTGCGGCCTACAAATTTCGGCCGCAGGCTGAAGGCCCTCAAAGGTCTCACCCTACGAGTTCATCTGCAAGGCATGGGCTTCCCAGCCCGAGCGCTTCACTCTCAATCCGCTCCACCAAATGCCTGGACTTGTCTATTCGGCGTGTTGAAGTCAATCCCATTCAAGCTTCCTAGGCTGACCTGCCGACGCGATTATCCTAGCCTGATTGATGTAACCGCGGCGTCAAACCGAGATACGGCCCCACGTCCTTCGAATTCCTGAAGGGGGCAGGAATATCGACCGTGGCGTTGAAACCCAGTGCAACGATAGGGCCGACGCCCAGCACGGTCATCAACCGCCTGCAAACCGTGTCACCCCTCACGATCGACAACAGTCTTTCGTGTAGCACCGTGAACTGCTCGCAAAGTTTCCGACGGGCGGTGAGCAACGTCTCCATGATGTCTCGAGTTCCGGAATGTCACCGGAAGGGTCCCGGATGCGATCCGCGAATTTGCCGGCCGTCGACAATGCCAACTTTGAGACCGAAGTTACGAAACAGGCCACGGATGTCGTTCTCGATGGCGATGGCCTTTTCCTGAAGCGACTTGAGGGCCGTCAGCAGCGCCCGGCGATTCTGGGTCGTCAGCGTCTTGACAGTAAGACCGTATGTCCGCCTCTGCCGATGAGGTGGCTCGCCCTACACTGCGCGTCCGAGGGTTGCTCGGACGGGCCGAGCCGATCCTCACCACAGGAGGACGAGCCGTGGCGGATTATAGAGAAGCATTTGTCGGAATCGATGTTGCGAAGCTTAAGAACGCTATTGCGATTGCGGAGGCAGGCCGGGAAGGAGAGGTTCGGTTCTTCGGTGAGGTCGACGCGTCGGCGACCAGCATGCGGCGGGTCATAGGCCGGATCGCCAGCCGCTTTGATTACGTGCATTTCTGCTATGAGGCTGGGCCGACCGGGTACGGCCTTTATCGCCTGATCCGGTCGCTCGGGCACGAGTGCACCGTGGTTGCACCATCATTGATACCAAGGAAGCCCGGCGATCGGGTGAAGACGAACCGTCGAGACGCCATTTCCCTTGCCCGACTATTGCGCGCCGGCGAGCTGACCGCGGTGTGGGTTCCCGATGAAGGGCACGAGTCCATACGGGATCTTGTTCGCGCGCGGGCGGGCGCGGTCGAGACGCTGCGGGTCCATCGCCAGCAGGTGAGCGCATTCATGCTCAAGCACGGCCGTAGCTATCCGCGAAAGAAGAGCTGGACGATGCGCTATCTACGCTGGCTTCAGGAACAAGGTTCGATCATCCCGCGCATCAGATCGCACTCCAGGAGATGGTCGAGGCGGTGCGCGTCTCGAAAGAGCGGGTCGAGCGGCTGGAGCGTGTGATCGAAGAGTTCGTCCCGGCCTGGTCGCTGGCACCGATCGTGTGGGCGCTTCAGACATTGCGTGGGGTAGACCTAATTGTCGCCGTGACGTTCGTCACCGAAGTCGGCGACGCCAGCCGGTTCGAAAGCCCACGCCAGCTCATGGGATATCTCGGTCGGGTCCCCGGCGAGCGCTCAACCGGGGAGACAGTCCGGCGCGGCGGCATCACAAAGGCAGGCAACGGTCGGGTTCGCCACATGTTGGTCGAGAGCGCCTGGACCTATCGACATCCGCCCAAGGTCGGGAAGGCGAAGCTATACCGGTTGGAGCAGGCGTCACCGAAGGTGCGTGAGATCGCCTGGAAGGCGCAGTCCCGCCTGACAGCCCGCTACCGCATGCTGAGCGCTCGGGGCAAACGGACAACGGTCGTCTGCACCGCGATCGCCCGTGAACTGGTCGGCTTTATGTGGGCAGTCGCAAGGGAGGCGCGCGTCACCTGATCGCTCGCCGCGATGGCGCACATATCGCGCATGGGCGGAGGCGGGACCACGGCAGGGGAATGCCCGTCAGACGCTTTGTGGCCGGCAAATCGACCGACGCCCGCAGTAAGATAGGAACAGCCCCGGACGCACAATCGGGAATGCGGTAGCCAACCCGCGCATCAGAGCTTGATCACCGACGTCCTTCAGTTCCGCCTCCCCACCCATGCGCGATCATCAGAATGAGCAGCCGTTCCTCGGATCGGGCGACCTCATGCGTTCCAAACCTTGACAGCGGACATCAGAGCGGTGTTTCCGGACCACCTTTCGGGAGTGGTCGCGATCTGTGAGGTTGCCGATCCTGTATTGGGATCGGAGATCGGCTTGTGTCTGGACTTGACCTTACGCTTGACCCGGAGCGGCAGCTTCGGCGTTTCGAGGTGATCAACGGTGCCGGCGGTCGGCGTCACTGGTCGGTGGATGACAAGGCGCGGATCATCGCAGAGACGCTGGAGCCGAATGCGATCATTTCCGAGGTCGCCCGCCGTTATGGTCTCAGGCCGCAGCAGGTCTTCGCCTGGCGCCGCGAAGCGCGCAAACAGGCCGCTTCGGTGCAGCAAGATTCTCCTGCCTTTGTGCCGGCGGTTGTGGCGGCGGCGGAACCTGCAGCCAGCCGTTCACCGAAGCAGCGGAAACGGCAAGCCACCCGAGATGCCGGCATGATCGAGCTTGAGATCGACGGCATCGCGATGCGCGTCGGCCGGGGCGCCGATACCAAGACGGTGGCCGCAGTGATCCGCGCGCTGAAGGCGACGTCGTGATCGGGCCGACGGGTGCGGTCAAGGTCATGGTGGCGACGAAGCCCGTCGACTTCCGCAAGGGTGCGGAGGGATTGGCGGCGCTGGTGCGAGAGACAATGGGGGCCGATCCGTTCAGCGGGGCCGTCTACGTCTTCCGGGCGAAGCGGACTGACCGGATCAAGCTGATCTTCTGGGATGGCACCGGGGTTTGCCTGCTAAGCGTTTGGAGGATGGGGAGTTCCGCTGGCCGAAAGTGCATGACGGCATGATGCGGCTGACGGCCGCGCAGCTCTCGGCGCTACTCGAAGGTCTCGACTGGCGGCGAGTCCATGAGGCGCGCCGGACCCGCGTGCCAGCCCAGGCGGGCTGACCCGCGACGAAGTGAATCAGCCTAGATTCCGCTGTCGCGGGCTGTCGGCGAATATGGTCTGATCCGTTCATGGCGATGACGGCTGACCAGCTTCCCGACGATCCGGACGCGCTGAAGGCGATGGTCCTGGCGCACGACGTCGAGAATGCCCGTCTGATTCAGATCATCAAGGAATTGCAGCGTCACCGCTTCGGCCGGCGTGCCGAGACGCTCCCCGAGGATCAATTGCTGCTGGGGCTCGAAGAGGCGGAGCAGATCGAGGCCGCCGGTGAGGAAGAGAAGGAGCAATCTGCTCCCGCCGAGCGGCAAGCAAAGGCCACGAGGCGCCGGGCCAACCGGGGCGCGCTGCCACCCCATCTGCCGCGCGTGGAGATGGTCGTCGACATCGAGGACCATGCCTGCCCATGCTGCCGCAATGGCTTGCATCGGATCGGCGAGGACGTGAGCGAGCGGCTCGACATCGTTCCGGCGCAGCTGCGTGTAATCGTCGTGCGCCGGCCCAAATATGCCTGCCGCGCCTGCGAGGACGTCGTGGTTCAGGCTTCCGGCGCCGGCCCGGCTGATCGAGGGTGGTCTTCCGACCGAGGCAACGGTCGCCCAGGTGCTGGTCTCAAAATATGCCGATCACCTTCCGCTCTATCGTCAGGCGCAAATCTACGCCCGGCAGGGTATCAATCTCGATCGCTCTACGCTCGCCGACTGGGTCGGCCGCGCCGCCTGGCACCTGCGTCCGGTGCATGAGCGGCTGCTTGGCAAGCTGAAGTCCTCGGCAAAACTCTTCGCCGACGAGACGACCGCGCCGGTGCTCGATCCCGGCCGCGGCAAGACTAAGACAGGTCAACTCTGGGCCTATGCCCGCGATGACCGACGATGGGAGGGGAGCGACCCGCCGGGCGTCGCCTATGTCTATGCGCCGGACCGAAAGGCCGAGCGTCCGATCGCTCATCTCGCAGGCTTCACCGGAATCTTGCAGGTCGACGGCTATGGCGGCTATCGCGTGCTGGCCGACAAAAGCGGCGTCACGCTCGCCTTCTGCTGGGCGCATGTCCGTCGGCGCTTTTATGAACTGGCAGCAGCCGGTCCCGCGCCGATCGCCAGTGACGCGCTGAGACGGATCGCCGAACTCTACAAGATCGAGGATGACATCCGTGGCCGATCGGCCAACGAGCGCCGCGCGATGCGTCAGGACAAAAGCCGCGCCATCGTCGCCGATCTCGAACCCTGGCTGCGTGAGAAGCTCGGCCTGATCAGTCAGAAGACCAAGCTCGCAGAGGCAATCCGCTACACGCTCTCACGCTGGGAAGGCCTCTCGCACTTCCTTGACGACGGCCGCATCGAGATCGACAGCAACACCGTCGAACGCTCGATCCGTCCGATCGCAATCTCGGGGTCATTCTGCCCATGTTGGGCAGGAGGTCGAAGTCCCGTGCGCAGCAATGGATCTGGGCTCCCCGCGCGCGTCGCTTGCTGCACTGCTTGAACTGAACAAGCTCTTGATCCAGCGCCGTTTCCGGCGAGGCTCTCCGGATGGTTTCATCATCGGGGAGACTCAAAATGAGAACCTTGCCGCCACCGACACGATCTCTCGTGATCGTTCGCCAGCTCAGCATGCGCTCGACTCGCACAAGCTAGTCGGGCTGAGCGCAGCGCAACGAACGATCGTGATCGCCCGGCTCGCCAATGTGCTGATGGCCGCCGCCGGTATCGTGACGGAGGAGAGCCGCGATGACGAGCCGTAATCTGATTCCGGCCACCATCCTCAAGCGCAAGGCCGTTGTCTATGTACGTCAGTCCACGCAGGCGCAAGTGCAGCTCAATCTTGAGAGCCAGCGTCGGCAATATGAGCTGGTCGACGTCGCGCGGCGCTGGGGATTCCGCAAGGTTGAGGTGATCGACGAGGACTTGGGACGCACCGCAAGTGGAGCTGTGGAACGTCCCGGTTTCGAACGCCTGGTCGACGATCTGTGCACCGGTCATGTGGGCGCTGTGCTTTGCCTGGAGGCGTCCCGCCTGTCTCGCAACGGACCGGACTGGCATCGGCTGCTCGAGTTGTGCGGCGAAGTCGATGCACGGGTGATCGATCTGGACGGAGTCTACGATCCGGGACTGCCGAACGATCGCCTGCTGCTCGGCATGAAGGGGAGCATAAGCGAGTTCGAACTCGGGGTGCTGCGTGCTCGCATGTACGAAGCTGACCGCGCCAAGGCACAGCGCGGCGAACTGCGCATCTCTGTGCCCTTCGGCTACGTCTGGCACCGGGATTACGGTCTCGGGTTCGATCCCGATATACGCCTGCAGGAGACCATTCGCCTGATATTCGCGCGTTTCCGCGAACTCGGCAGTGCCCGCCAGGTCCTGATCTCGATGATCGACGATGGCGTGCATTTCCCCAGACCCTCCGACGGCAAGAAGATGGTGTCCTTCGCCTGGGTTCCGGTCCGCTACCGCAACGTGATCTCCGTCCTGAAGAACCCGTTCTACGCCGGCGCTTATGTCTATGGTAAGAGCGAGAAGCGCACCGAGATCGTGGATGGCCGCGTCCGCAAGAGCTATGGTCATTACAAGCCGGCCAGCGATTGGGCGGTGGTGCTCAAGGAGCATCACGAAGGCTATATCGGATGGAGCGAGTACGAACGGAACCAGGAACTTCTCGCCGCCAACGCCTATGGCAAAGCCGGCGGCGTCAAGTCGGGCCGCGGCGGTCGCGCGTTGCTCCCGGGTCTTCTCTCCTGTGGTCGATGCGGGCGAAGACTGGTTGTCACGTATGCCGGACGTGGCCAAGGTTACCCGGTCTATCGTTGCGAGAACACCATGATGGCGCAGGCGCGATGCATGTCGTTCAACGGCTTTCGCACCGATGCGGCGGTGGCCCGCGAAGCCTTGGAGGCGGTTGCGCCGATGGCGATCGAGGCGGCGTTGGAGGCTGAACAGATGCAGCTGGAGAGCGAAGCCAGGCGGCGGCAGATGATCGAGATGGACCTGCAGCAGGCACGCTATGAGGCATCGCTCGCCGAGCGCCGCTACGCCGCCTGCGACCCGGAGAACCGGCTTATAGCGGCCCAGCTCGAGAGGAACTGGGAAGCTAGGCTCAGGCGCGTGGAGACCTGCGAGGCCCGGCTCAGTGAAGTCCAGCGTATGGAGCCTGTCGACGCGATCCCTGACTTCACCGGCCTCGCCCAGGATCTCGAAGCCGCCTGGAATGCGCCGGGTGTCGATATGCGGTTCCGTCAGCAACTGCTGCGCGCGCTCATCAAGGACATTGTGGCGGACGTCGATGACGACGCGCGCGATGTGATCCTGACCATCCATTGGCATGGGGGCCAGCATTCCCAGGTAAGGGTTCGCAAGTCCAAATCCGGAGAGCATGGCCAGAGTACGCCTGAGGAGGCTCTGGCGGTCATGCGATCCATGGCAACGCGATGGTCGGATGCCGAAATCGCCGCCACACTCAACCGCATGGGCATGAAGACGGGTCAGGGAAAGACCTGGACGGCGCGACGCGTCCAATCCCTGCGCACGGTGCACAAGATCAGCGGCTATCGGTCTTCCGACAAGAACGGCGAGTGGCTTACCATGTCGGACGCGGCCGCGAAGCTTGGCGTGTCGCACGTCAAAATCCGCCGGTTCGTCAGGGACGGCATATTACCAGCCGAGCAGGTCATGCGCGGCGCGCCCTACCAGATCCGCGCCAGCGACCTTGAAGATGAACGGATCAAGGCCGATTTGGCGCGCAAATCTCCGCGTATCATCAACGACGATAATCAGAAATCGCTGTTTCCCGCCATTTGAAGAGGGGGTGCATAATGAATCAGTCTTCGCGCTCAACCGCAAGAACGCGCTCTTCGCAGGCTCTGACGGCGGCGCCGAACACTGGGCAGTCATCGCCTCGCTGATCGAAACCTGCAAGCTCAATGGTGTCGAACCGCTCGGCTTATCTCGCCGATGTCCTCACCAGGATCGTCAACGGCCACCCCAACAGCCAGATCGACGATCTCCTGCCTTGGGTCTACATCAACAAGCTCGAGCTCAAGGCCGTGGCCCGAGAATACCGCTTACTCTTGACATGCACGGGCCGGAACAGGTTAACCCGCATATCTGCGCGATGCCGCGAGCATGGTTGCGGTCGGTCTTGTTGACCTGTGCCTTGAGAACGCCTTGGAATGACGGGGCTCGATACAGGTCACGTAGTCCGGCTGCCGCCAGACCAACCATTGGGATAAGGGGCCGGCTTCAAGCCTGATCCGGGCGAGATTCCATGCGGGGTTCTTCAATGCGTCAGCAAGATCGTCCGGATGACTAGCAACCTTCATCTCTCGGCAAATTCGGCGCCCTTCTCACGATGCAAACGGTGGTCTCTTTCACGGAGACGTCCAGTCCGGCATAATTTTTCATGCTGCGCTTCCTTTCCTGATGCTTGTGGCTGTTCACACAGACCACGTTTTGTCATCATCTCGAAGCGCAGCACTTCAAAACAACCCGTTCAAGGCGGGGGGCAAAGCCGAATACCACAATCTAAACACCTAGCGATGCTGTTCAAATTCGCCTTGCCGGCATGGGACCCCATCGCTGTCATCACAGGAAGCAGTACGTGGGAGGGGAACTGCTCGCAGTGATGAATCGTGTTCCGAGCCACTACCCATTCAGTTTCGTCCCAGTTGTTACCTCCCGTATTCAGGTTGCGGTCGAACCGCGGGAAGGCCGAACTAGTGATTTCCAGGCGAATTTGATGGCCGGCCGGAAACCAATTACTTGTGGCGTCGAGATCAATCTCGATTTTGCATATAACGCTCGGTTCCATGAAAACAGCCCGATCAAAGCCCTCGCGATAGCGGACGCGCAGTATCCCGTCCACCACGTCAATCGCACGGCCATCGGGATGTACGTCCAACAGTCTGGCCACGAAGTCCGTGTCCGGGGCCGAAGAAGAGACGAAGAGGACCGCCCGGACAAATCCGGTAACCTCCATGCCCTCTGTGAGGGGCGGTGAAGTGAAGCAGAGGACGTCTGGACGAAGCTGGACGTCCTGGTAATCGCGGGGTCCTATAGTAGTTCCACTTGACTTCCCGCCGTCCATCCCCAAGAACGGCGCCGGATCCCCAGGGTCGTAGGTAAACGTGTCAGCCGGCTCGTCGGCACTCGGAGGCTCTACATCAAGAGTCCCGTCGCCTAGACGGGTCGCGGCATTCCCGCCGCTGCGGAGGAACCAGTGCTGCAGTTCCACACCAAGAGGGGGCCATTCTGACGCGGCACGCCACTCGTTGCGACCCATCACGTAGTACTGGACGCGGGGCATTCCCTCGATCCGGTCGGGCTTGTCGTTCAGCCAGCAGTCGAACCAGTCCAGGTAGATCTGCCAGCAATCCAGGCGCGCGTCGCCCAGCTCGCGCTCGCCGATAACCGTCGGGGCTTTGAGACTCTCGGTGCCACAATGCGTGGCTGGCGACAGAATGATATGTTGGTGATCGCGTGCCGCCGGGCTCAATCCGCGAGCACTAAAAACGCGCTGCTGGTGAAGCGCGTCGGCAGCCCCCACGTCGTACCACGAGTTCACGAACAGGGCTGGGACGTCGATGGTCGAGTCCTCGCTAAGCATCCCATTCCGATCCCCCCAGGGATCGCCTGGGTCACGCGAGACCCAGTCCTCCCAGTCAGTCGGCGGTCCCCCAAGGCTCTTAAGCATGTTGACGAGCGGCAGCGACGCGAAAGCCCGCTGATACTCCTCATCGCTTTTCGGTTGCACTCGGGACCGGTCCTTCGCTGCGGTTTGGTGGAACCAGGGGACAAACGCGGCAACCTCCACCGCACCGCCGAGACGGAGATCCCCGTTGCGATATCGCCCTCCGGCAGAGCCGTTCGCGCCGCCCGATCCCTGCGCAATTGCGCATCGGTGGGCTGGATGGCACAACTGCGCCAGCAAAACCTGCGCGATACCAAGCGCCGAGCACCCATATGTGCCCACGCGTCCATTCGACCATGGCTGCTGCGAAATCCAGGACAGCGTGTCATAACCGTCGTCCCTTTCATTCTCCATGAGGGTGAATACGCCGCCGGAATCGAAGACTCCACGAAGCTCCTGCACAAGTACGGCGAAGCCTTGTCCAGCAAACATTCTTGCCACTTTGTGGCGAGGCTCAACCGGACAGCGATAGGGCGTCTTACCGTATTGAGTTCGGATAAGGATTGACCCGAGTTCCCCAGTGTAACCAATAGGCCGATACAGGTCCGTGGCGAGCTCAACGCCGTCCCGCATTGGAACGCGCAAGCCGGTCTGCAAAACCACTTCGTATCGCGGCGTTGGCGGTTTAATCGGGCCTAGTTCATTACACACTTCAGAGTGCCTCCCAGACATTGAGACTGATTCAAGATGGAGTGGCCAATTTCGACGGGTCTCAGCATTCTATCTGCACGGTGGTGTGTTCGTCGCATTCACAGTACAACGATGAACTCTGTGCCGTTGCTAAGTTGTTTGAAAAGAAACTCAACCGTGCTTCTCTAGCAGGTCCGGCACTCAATGATGGCGCGTTGCCACCCCAATTTCCCTATTGCTTAAATCAATGTGACAGCGCGCCTACGCCGCTGTGCAAAACATCAATTGTGAGTCTCACCGCCATTATGTGCCGATCCATGGACCCCCATTCCAT
Organism: Mesorhizobium sp. WSM4906; assembly: GCF_029674625.1. Classification (NCBI taxonomy): domain Bacteria; kingdom Pseudomonadati; phylum Pseudomonadota; class Alphaproteobacteria; order Hyphomicrobiales; family Phyllobacteriaceae; genus Mesorhizobium; species Mesorhizobium sp. WSM4906. Next base: position 1,370,033 of record NZ_CP121355.1, on the reverse strand, counting down.
GCTGATTGACGCGGGCCGATGGGGCAAGCTGCTTGATGTGAGAAGCGACGGGCTCCCCGACCGATCGCAGCTTGTTATCACCGTTTGTTTGAAATAGTGGAGGTAGGCTAGCCAGGCGGCAAGCTGTTCAAATTCGCCTTGCCGGCATGGGACCCCATCGCTGTCATCACAGGAAGCAGTACGTGGGAGGGGAACTGCTCGCAGTGATGAATCGTGTTCCGAGCCACTACCCATTCAGTTTCGTCCCAGTTGTTACCTCCCGTATTCAGGTTGCGGTCGAACCGCGGGAAGGCCGAACTAGTGATTTCCAGGCGAATTTGATGGCCGGCCGGAAACCAATTACTTGTGGCGTCGAGATCAATCTCGATTTTGCATATAACGCTCGGTTCCATGAAAACAGCCCGATCAAAGCCCTCGCGATAGCGGACGCGCAGTATCCCGTCCACCACGTCAATCGCACGGCCATCGGGATGTACGTCCAACAGTCTGGCCACGAAGTCCGTGTCCGGGGCCGAAGAAGAGACGAAGAGGACCGCCCGGACAAATCCGGTAACCTCCATGCCCTCTGTGAGGGGCGGTGAAGTGAAGCAGAGGACGTCTGGACGAAGCTGGACGTCCTGGTAATCGCGGGGTCCTATAGTAGTTCCACTTGACTTCCCGCCGTCCATCCCCAAGAACGGCGCCGGATCCCCAGGGTCGTAGGTAAACGTGTCAGCCGGCTCGTCGGCACTCGGAGGCTCTACATCAAGAGTCCCGTCGCCTAGACGGGTCGCGGCATTCCCGCCGCTGCGGAGGAACCAGTGCTGCAGTTCCACACCAAGAGGGGGCCATTCTGACGCGGCACGCCACTCGTTGCGACCCATCACGTAGTACTGGACGCGGGGCATTCCCTCGATCCGGTCGGGCTTGTCGTTCAGCCAGCAGTCGAACCAGTCCAGGTAGATCTGCCAGCAATCCAGGCGCGCGTCGCCCAGCTCGCGCTCGCCGATAACCGTCGGGGCTTTGAGACTCTCGGTGCCACAATGCGTGGCTGGCGACAGAATGATATGTTGGTGATCGCGTGCCGCCGGGCTCAATCCGCGAGCACTAAAAACGCGCTGCTGGTGAAGCGCGTCGGCAGCCCCCACGTCGTACCACGAGTTCACGAACAGGGCTGGGACGTCGATGGTCGAGTCCTCGCTAAGCATCCCATTCCGATCCCCCCAGGGATCGCCTGGGTCACGCGAGACCCAGTCCTCCCAGTCAGTCGGCGGTCCCCCAAGGCTCTTAAGCATGTTGACGAGCGGCAGCGACGCGAAAGCCCGCTGATACTCCTCATCGCTTTTCGGTTGCACTCGGGACCGGTCCTTCGCTGCGGTTTGGTGGAACCAGGGGACAAACGCGGCAACCTCCACCGCACCGCCGAGACGGAGATCCCCGTTGCGATATCGCCCTCCGGCAGAGCCGTTCGCGCCGCCCGATCCCTGCGCAATTGCGCATCGGTGGGCTGGATGGCACAACTGCGCCAGCAAAACCTGCGCGATACCAAGCGCCGAGCACCCATATGTGCCCACGCGTCCATTCGACCATGGCTGCTGCGAAATCCAGGACAGCGTGTCATAACCGTCGTCCCCTATATGTTCCCTAGCGTATACGCCGCCGGAATCGAAGACGCCACGACGCTCCTGCACAAGTACAGCGAACCCTTGTCCAGCAAACATTCTTGCCACTTTGTGGCGAGGCTCAACCGGACAGCGATAGGGCGTCTTACCGTATGGAGTTCGGATAAGGATTGACCCGAGTTCCCCAGTGTAACCAATAGGCCGATACAGGTCCGTGGCGAGCTCAACGCCGTCCCGCATTGGAACGCGCAAGCCGGTCTGCAAAACCACTTCGTATCGCGGCGTTGGCGGTTTAATCGGGCCTAGTTCATTACACACTTCAGAGTGCCTCCCAGACATTGAGACTGATTCAAGATGGAGTGGCCAATTTCGACGGGTCTCAGCATTCTATCTGCATGGTGGTGTTCCAGCCCACCTGCCTGTGCAATACCAGATGGAATACGCTCATTGGGGTGGCGCTGATTGCATGCCTTTCACTTAGCGAGCCAGCAGGCTGACAGGTGCTGTGGTCCAACTTCGATCGCCGGCGGCTCCTCAGCTTTGCAACGGTCGAAGGCAAGCGGGCAACGAGGATGGAAACGGCAGCCCTTCGGCACGCGCGCGGCACTTGGAACCTCGCCCTGCAGGGCCGGCAACTCGGCGCGACCTGCGTTGCCGCCAATCTGCGGTGTGGCGTTGCGCAAGGCGACGGTATACGGATGGCGAGGGTTGAATGTGATCTCGTCGGCGCTACCAATCTCGACCAATTTTCCAAGATACAAGACCGCAATCCGGTCGGCGATCAGCCAGGCAAGGGGCAAATCGTGGGTGATGAACAGCAGCGCCATGTTGTGCCTGTCGCGCAAGTCAACCAGGACCTGAAGAATCTGAGCGCGTATCGAGACATCGAGCATCGATACAGGTTCATCAGCAACGATGAGTTCCGGCCGGACGGCAAGCGCTCCTGCAATCACGACGCGCTGGCGCTGCCCGCCGGATAGCTCGTGCGGGAAGCGGGCGAAGAAATCGCCGGGAGGATTGAGCCCAGCGGCCGCAAGCGCTTCACTCACCCGGTCGGCGAGTTGAGTGGCGTTACCGACCAGCCGCAGGGACTGCAACGGCTCCGCCACGATGTCGAACACGGTGTGTCGCGGATTGAGGGCCTGATAAGCGTCCTGGAAGATCATTTGCACGCGACGCCGGTACGGACGTAGAGCCGAGAAGCCCTCTACCGACCTCATGTCGCGGCCTTCGAACAGCATTCTGCCGCCAGTCGGCTTGGCAAGCTTGGTGATGACGCGGCCCACAGTGGTCTTGCCGCTTCCCGATTCGCCGACCAGGGCGACGATCTCGCCCCGCCCGACGTTGAGGTCGATCCCGTCTACCGCGCGCATGGCGCCGACAGATCGGCCCAGGACACGGTCGAACAGACCGCCCTGGATAGGAAAATGAACTTGCAGGCTCTCGAGACGCAGGATGCCGGCAGTGTCAGGCATGAACAGCGACCTTGTCTTCTTGCGTCAAGGACCGGTGAAGGTGACAGGCGACACGTCCCCGCCCGAACTTATTGAGGCTGGGGACTTCGGTCGCGCACCCCCCCATGACCGACGGGCAACGCGGATGGAAAGCGCAGCCCGAGGGTCGATTCACCAAGTTGGGAGGATCACCCGGTATTGGCCGGATCATCTTTTTGCCGCTCGCTGGGTTCGGGATCGATTCGATCAGCTGTCGGGTGTAGGGATGTTTGGGCTGGGCGAAAATCTCGGCGACAGTGCCATCCTCGACGATGCGGCCCGCGTACATGATCATTACGCGATCACAACACTTAGCCACCACAGAAAGGTCGTGGGTGATCAAAATCAGGGCGAGGCTCAACTGCGATCGCAAGTCGCCTAGCAGGTTAAGGATCTGAGCCTGAGTGATGACGTCGAGCGCTGTGGTGGGCTCGTCACCAATGATAATCGAAGGTCGACACGCGAGCGCCATGGCAATCATCACCCTTTGTCGCATTCCGCCCGACAACTCGTGAGGGTAGGCGGAACCACGATCCGCCGGGATGCCGACCAGTTGAAGCAACTCACTTCCCCGCTTGGTCGCCTCGCCCCGCGACATGCCGAGCTTCAGCATGCATGGCTCGGCGATCTGCTTGATAATGCGGTGAACAGGATTAAGTGCGTTCATCGCGCCCTGGAAGACAACGGACGTTTCGCTCCAGCGATGTGGCCGCATCGCCGCATCATCGTCGATCGGCAGTCGGTTGCCACGATAGCGCACTTGGCCGCCGCTGACCCGCGCGTTGGGTGATAGTAGACCAGCGATCGCCATCGCGGTCGTGGTCTTGCCACTGCCCGATTCTCCGACGAGGCCCACGGCCTCTCCGGCTCGGAGCGCGAAGCTTACGCCGTCGATTGCTCGCAATGAAACGCCCTTGAGCCCATAATCGACAGAGAGCCGGTCTATTTCCAGAAGCGGTGTTTTGTCCTGGGAGGAGCTGGTCATGGGATCACCCTCCGCCGTGGATTGAACGTGTCGTCAAGGGCACTGCCAATCAGGACGAAGCTAAGCGAAACCGTGAGTACGCACAGTCCTGGGGCGCCGAGGTACCACCAGGCTCCAGCACTGGCCGCGCCGGCGCGCTGAGCGAGCGAAAGCAAAGTGCCCCATGAAGGCTGCAACGGGTCCCCGAGTCCAAGGAATGAGAGCGATGTCTCGACATAGATTGCGCTGGCGACCACCAGCGCACCATTGGCTGCGATTTGCGGCACGAGATTGGGGAGGATGTGCCGCACCATGATGCCGAAATTACTGCTACCCGCAACGCGCGCACGATCAATGAATGGTCGCTCCTTAAGCGACAGTGTCTGACTCCGGACGATACGTGCAACAAAGGACCAGCTTGTCATGCCTATAACGACAATGATCACGAAAAGAGAAGGACGGAAGCCCAGGATTTCTCCACCGCGCCCCATCACCTCGAGAACCACGGGTGTAATGACCAGCGCCAGCACGAAGGACGGCATGACAAAAAAGAAGTCTGTCAAGCGCATCAGCCAGACGTCGACCCTGCCACCATAGTAGCCAGCGGTCGTACCGATTGTAGTCCCAACGACGAGGCTGATCACAGTCGCGAGTAGCGCAATCGTAAGCGAGATCCGGGCACCATGGAGGACCAGATTGAGCACGTCCCGCCCGATTTCGTCCGTGCCGAGCAGATGCTCGCCTGATGGGGGTGCGAGGAAATCGCCAGTTGCATTGATCGCAGTCTGGAGCGGTCCCGCCAGAATATTGGGGACCGCTCCCACAACAAGAAAGAATACCAGACATACGAGGCCCACCTGAGCACCGCCATAGCTGAGAAATTGACGCAGAAAGCCTTTTATTGCGCGCGCCCGGCCTCGCGGGCAATATCGAACAATATTGTCGCTCATTGTCGGACCCTCGGATCTAGAAGGCTGTAGGCAAGATCGGCTACGAGGTTTGCGAGAACAATTGAAACGCCAAGCAACAGGAATATGCCTTGAAGGACTGGGTAGTCCCGTGCGTTGAGTGCTTCCACCGTCAGCCCGCCGATACCCGGCCAGGCGAAAACGGCTTCGACAGTGATGGCCCCGGCGACCACATAGCCAATATTGAGGGTGATCAAGGTCACGACCGGTAGCATTGCATTGCGAAATGCATGACGCATCAGCATTTGACCGTTGGTCAGCCCTTTCGCCCGTGCGGTTACCATGTAATCCTCGGTGAGTACGTCACTCATTGCGGCACGAGCGACGACGACGTACTGGCCGATTAGCCCAAGCGCCACCGCAGTGGCGGGAAGCGTGAGATGTTGCAGGTAGTCGAGGAACGAACCAAGAGAGCCCGTGATCAGGCCGGGCGAGTATGCACCATAGCCCGGGAGCCAACCCAATGCCGTGCTGAAGATTACCACCAGGATCATGCCGAGCCAGAAAGCCGGCGTAGAATAGAGCGCCAGAGAGGCTCCGGTTGCGATACGGTCGCCGGCTCCTCCCCGGCGCCAGCCTGCGTAGATCCCAAGCATCACCCCAATAACGATTGCCATTATCTGAGCAACCCCGACTAGGACTATGGTGTCCGGCAGGCGTTCCGCTATCAGGTCTGCGACATGCCTGCCCCTGAACTTGAAGCTGTAGCCGAAATCGCCGCGGAGTGTTGCCGACAGGTAGTCGACCGCCTGGTCCGGGAACAGCGGCCGGTCAAGGCCCCAACGTTGGTTCTGCGCCTCAATCTGCTCGGCGGTGACGCTGACGCGCGCCCCGCCAAGCAAAAGAGATGCAGGGTCACCTGGAATAACTCGGAATAGGATGAAGTTCAGGACTGCCACCATCAGGAGGGTTATAGAGGCCCTGACGATGATGCGCAGGATGTGACGGCTCCCTCCCCCTCCGTTCACGGCGCGGGCACCGGCTTCAAGCGATCGAATGGGAAGTAGCTGTCCATCGACATGATGCCTTGCTTTCCCCAACCCTCGAAGCAATCCCTCCGGTGGGCTTCGAGCAGGGTGGGGTAACATAGTACGATGTAAGGCGCTTCAGTATAAATTAGTCGCGCTGCCTGGTCGACCAGCTTTTGGTTTTTCTTGAGGTCAACGGTGACCTGCACCTCCGCGAACAGTTTGTCGAACTCCGCATTCGTCCAGTACGCCTTGTTCTTGATGCCGATGGAATTGCTGCTGCCGAAGATGAGCAGGTCTTTAGGTGTTGGGCCTTGCCAGGTATCGGAAATGAGCAGATCCCACCCTCCGCCGCCTTTCGCCGGAGCTGCGGCGCGGGCGCTCAGCGCACCGGAGTCGAGCCGAGTCACCGATACAGGGATACCGATTTGCTCCAACCAGCCAGCGATAAACTGCACTGCCGCGACCGGCATCTCTATATTTGCTGAAGGTCCAGACACCAGCTCTAGCTGGAAACTCTTCCCGTCCTTGTCCTCCCGAATGCCATCGCCGTTCGTGTCCCGGTACCCTGCGGCGTCAAGCCGGCGGTTGGCTTCGGCGAGATCGAAGTGGCGCCTGATGTCGTTCAGATCTGAATAGTAATCGGCCGCCACCGGCATTGCGAGTCCGACACCAGGGTCGGCGTGTCCGCGCATGGCTCGATCGACGATGGCCTTCTGATCGATCGCGTAGCCGAGCGCATCGCGAAACGCCGGATCCTGCAGAGCCTTGGTGCTACCTGCGCCATCTCCCGAAGCGGTGTTGAAGGCGAGATAGGTTTTCTGAGCTATGCGGGATTCACCGACTACAATGTCGGGATCCTTCGAGAGATCAGCCCACTGGGCGGACGTCAGGTAGTTGCCATAATCGAGTTCCCCGCTCTTAAGACCTTGCGCAATCGGATCGGCGGCATCGAAGGACCGCAGGATCACCCCCGCGATTTGGGGCTTCCCCGTACGGAAATAGGGGTTCGGCGTCAGGCGTGTAAACTGGCCCTGGTGAAACTCCGAAACGATCATAGGTCCCGTACCCACCAAAGGCGGATCGTTGCGGAAGGTTACGCGTGCGTCAGCATAGCTGATGTCCTTCCAAATGTGCTCGGGAACGATCATTATGATATTGTCTATTGGCCAGGTCGCGGGGAACTTGGTCACGATCTGCAAAGTCTCGTCGTCGAACGCTTTGATGGACTCGACGTTCTCAAGACCGCTGGTGCTGTTCCACCCGACGTTTAGCTCGTCGGGCTTGCCTATGGAATCGTGCAAATAACTATAAGTGAACGCCGCGTCCCTAGCGGTAGCAGGCTGGCCGTCCGACCACTTCATGCCGGGCCAGATCTTGAAGGTCCAAGTGAGGTTGTCGTCGGCGACGGACCAAGATTGGGCAAAGCCCTTTCGATCGTCGTATCGCTGGGCGTCTATGCAGACCAAGAAATCATAGCAAATAGCCAAGGGCCAAAAGGAGCCCCAAGTGGCGAAGGGGTTCATCGAATCAGGGCCTCCACCCAGTCCGCCGATTCGCAGGATGCGATCGTCGCACGACGAGGCGAACGCCCTCGAGTTAATCCCCCAAGGGGTCGCCGAAATCGCCAGCATTGCCTTCATAAGCGCACGACGATTATATGAGTATTGGCTCATTTTATCCTCCCTGTTTGCCGGCTTTATCATCACTTCATGTTCACACGACCACGATGATCTACGGCCTCAACCCGGAACATCTGGCTTCCTTTTGACGGAAGCTCCACAGTCCCCTCATTCCAGATAAGTAGCAGTGCCCAGGGGGGTGGTTCCTGCAAATTGGCCGCTGTGCCTGCATGAATCCGGCGTTTTTCTCGATTCTGGGCACAGCTAGCCAGAATTAAAGTCGATTGGCCGGTTCCAGCTCCTGGCGGCGCCCACGGACAATTCGCATATAGCAAACGAGGCAGTCATTCAGGTTCTGTTCGCGACCTCGGGTTGGAGGGTCCCGTCGAGCCGCAAACGCCTTTATCACGGATGTGTGATGTCGGAATGTCGATGCCGAAATTCCAGAGGATATCCTCTTCCGGCACACGACGGTCTAAGAGGCGTTCGACAAGCTGCGCGCCGCGCAACAACACGGAGCTTGAGCCGCCCGTTGAAAAACGATGTAAACGCTGATGGATCTCCAGCCTGATGCGTGGCCGCCAGCTCGTCGACCGTGAACTATCCGCAAGCCATTGATCTGGCCTTTTGATTGAGGCGGATAGCGTCTTTTGAATTGCAGGATTAGCGGTATTTGGACGCTGTTTTCCTGCAATTCGGTTTTGCGATTCCCTTGTGCTGCGGAGCGTGATTCACTCGGTTCGGCGGCGGCGAATCGAGGGGACGGCGAATGTCCAAGCCACGCGAGACGGGAGAGCAGGACCTGTTCCGCTCCAGGCTCGATCAGATCATCAACATGAAGCAGGCGATCGACCGGCCGGTGCTGGAGGAGCGTTTCGGCGCCGTCTATTCGGACGGCCCCGGCATGCCGCCGCTGCCGACCCGGCTGATGGCGGGGCTGGCGATCCTCAAGCACACCTTCAACCTGTCGGATGAGGTGCTGTGCGAGCGCTGGGTGGAGAACCCTTACTTCCAGTATCTCACCGGCGAGACGTTCTTTTGCCATACGCTGCCGTTCGACCTCTCGTCGATGACGCGCTGGCGCAGCCGCATGGGCGAGGAGCGGATCGTGGCGCTGTTGCAGGAGAGCCTCAGCCTTGCGGTCAAGACCGGGGCGATGAAGCCGGCCGACACGCGCCAGGTGATCGTCGACACAACCGTGCAGCCGAAGAACGTCATGTTCCCGACCGACGCCAAGCTCATCAACCGGGCGCGCGAACGGCTGGTGCGGCTGGCCAAGAGGGAAGGAGCTCCATTTGCGCCAGAGCTATCAGCTGGCGCTGATCAGCCACCAGCGCTATGCCCACGCCAAGCAGTTCAAGCGGGCCAACAAGGCGCTGCGCAGGCTCAAGACCTATCTCGGCCGGACCATTCGCGACATTTCTCGCCAGATCGCCGGCGATGCGGGGCTGGACGCGCTCTTCAAATGGCCGTTCTACCAGGCCGCCACCGTTCTCTAGCAACGCCAGCGCCAGCGCGGCCGCAAGATCTACAGCCTGCACGCGCACGAGGTGGAATGCATTGGCAAGGGCAAGGCGCATATGCCCTACGAGTTCGGTGTGAAGGTGTCGGTGGCCACCACGCTGAAGCGCTCCAAGGGCGGCCAGTTCGCCCTGCATGCAAAAGCGCTGCCCGGCAATCCCTATGACGGCCACACGCTGGCAAGCGTCATATCGGCCACATCAAGAACGAACACCGCATGGGCCGCAACTACCTCGCCGGCCAGCAGGGCGACGCCCTCAACGCCGTCCTGGCCGCCGCCGGATACAACTTCTCCCTCCTGCTCAGGTGGCTGAAGTGATTTTTGTGGCCCTTGATCGCCCTGCTTCAACTCCGGCCGAAGTCGGTCGCCGCTTAGCGTCTGGATCACGGTCGACCAGCACGAGTTCCAAAAATCCAACCTGCATCTCAGGCACCGCGTCCTGACCTCGGAAATCGAGGATCCAGTCTCGACAGAGTATTCGACAAGATGCGGACGTGTGTTACAATAACGAGCCGCAACTCATACCAGACATGAGCTCATATTTTGGGATAGTGGCCTCCAAGCGGTCAAGCCACGGACGCGAATGTCATCCGATAAAGGGTCGCGGCGTCATAGATGGGCAGTCCTGTCCTACGACGGATTGCTGACGTCACCATCGGGAACAATGTACATTCAAATAGGAGGGCGGCAATCCCCGGATGTGCGGCGCCAAGTCGCGCGACACAGGCTGCAACCTCCGACTCCATTTCAACAACACCAGCCGGCCACGCGTCACCTTCAATGCCGCCGATGACTACTCTTGCCTCTGCGGATGAATCTATGCCCAGCAGCTCTTTGCCGCAGTGTCTTGAGTCTGCGGCCACAACGGCGAGCTTTGCGTCAGCTGGAAGCTGCCGGAGTAGCGTGGGCGCCAGTAGCAGGCTCGACATGGCCACCGGGACTTCGACAGACGCGGCCACTGCAGCCTGGTACCGGATACTGAACCCGCAGTCCCCGGTTATCGCGACTGCTCCGCGCTCGACCAACCGCCTGGCAGCTGCAATGTAGGCCGGCTCGAGAGAAGCATCACCGGGAATGACCCTCTCCTCCAAAGCCCCGGCCGCGGTCTCTATTATAATTGGGAAGTCGAAAGTTGCCGGGTTGAAGACCGACTCCGGTTGCGGTGGCGGAAATTCACGAGGCGGAAGTCCGATCTCCAGCCCAATAATTCCGAGGGCCCTTTGTTGAGTTGTCACGGAAGCATCCTTCTTCTGGAAGCAGCTAAGATGGTGATTTCGGCAGCAAATGCCCATCACCTGCGCGATACAGGTTCTCTCTGAATGCACGAATTTAACAGCGTCGAAACGGCTGTTTCAGAGAAACATGCCTTTCCAGGCGCAGTAAGTCGGCATTGTTTTGGTGCATTCGCATGAAAGCCGTAAAAACTGGGAAACCGCAGAACGCTTGTGCGACCCTCCCCGGGCCTGTAGGATACCGGGTTTGCGTCCGCCGTCAGACAATCGTGTTAGGGCACTTTCCAGAGCCCAGATGCCCTGAATGGCAGATTGAACGCACATCAGATCTTCAAGCTCGCAACTGCCGAACGGGCAGCGCTATTTACCTAACTCGACCAATCTGGGGCTTGGACCGGACGATCCTAGTTATGCAGTCCTGAATGAACTGGGGCAGTAACCTCGACATCAACCCGGCCCTGAAAAACCGCGCGTAGGTTCGTCGCAGGGCAGCCTGCTCCGAACGGACCAGTTCCTGCCCGGAAGCCACCCACGGGATAACTCAACTAGCGGCACAACCCGCAACTCACCTCGTCTCCAGCACCGCATTGAGAAACTGCTGCGTTCGCTCGTTTTGCGGATTGCCTAAAAGCTGGCTGGGCGGGCCTTGCTCGACAATCTTACCGCCAGAAAAGAAGCACACGCGATCGGAGAACTCCTTGGCAAAGCCCATCTGGTGCGTGACCATCAGCATTGTGAGGTCATGTTCGGCGCTGAGCTTGCGGATGACGTTGAGCACCTCTCCAACCAGTTCCGGGTCAAGCGCTGATGTCACCTCGTCAAACAGCATCACCTTGGGCCGCATGGCCAACGCCCGAGCGATCGCCACGCGTTGCTTCTGGCCCCCGGAAAGCTGGATCGGGAAATGGTTCTTCTTGTCGCCGAGGCCCACCAAGTCGAGCAGCTCTGCCGCTCGGGCCTCCGCCTCCTTCTTCGAGAGCCCAAGGACGGAGATCGGCGCCTCCATGCAGTTCTGCAGAGCAGTCATATGCGGGAACAGGTTAAAGTGCTGGAACACCATACCGATCTTGGCACGCACGCGACGGAGATGACGCTCGCTCGCCGGCACTATTTGGCCGTTCTTCTGCGTATGCGTCAACGGTTCACCGTCGACCCATATCACCCCCCCGTTGATGTGCTCAAGCGTCATCAGCATGCGCAGAACGGTGGTCTTGCCCGAGCCGGACGGACCAATGATGGACACCTTCTCGTTGCGTGCGATCTCGAGATTGAGTTCGTCCAGCACCGTCAACGCGCCGTAGCGCTTTGTGACGTTCTCGAAGCGAACTATGGGTTCGTTCATGACTTTTTCGCTGCGCCTGATATCGAGGTCAAGCTCGTCCCGCCTGGCTGATGCCCTAGGGCGCTTCGTGAGATCGTCCTCGAAGCGAAGCACAAATTCGCTCATAGTATAAGGCCTCCCTATTGCAGATGGTAGCGGCGGTTGAGCCAGACGCGGACCGACTGCACGATAGCGGAAGCAACCAAGCTGAACACGTAGTAGAAGAAGCCGCACATAGTGATCGCTTCTATGTATCGATAGTTATTGCCCCCGAAATTTTTCGCCTGCTGCAGCATCTCGAAGATCGAGATTGCCGCCAGGACCGGCGTGTCCTTGAACATGCCGATGAAGTAATTGCCCAGAGCTGGCACCATGGGCGGGATCGCCTGCGGCAGAATGATTGTTCGCCAGGTCCGCGTTCGCGAAAGGTTTAGTGCCGTACAGGCCTCCCACTGGCCGCCATCCACATTCTCGATGCCGCCGCGGAAGACTTCGGAACAATAGGCTGCATAGTGGATCCCCAGCACGCCAACTCCCGCCGTCCAGGCAGGAATGAAGATTCCGATCTGCGGACCAACGAAATAGACAAAGAACAACTGCAGCAGCAAGGGCGTTGAACGGATAAACTCCACGATCTCCGCCATGGTGGTCGAGACGTAGCGGTTTGGCGACTGGCGAATCATCGCGAAGACAAGACCCAATATCAGCGCGATCGCAAACCCGAGCAGCGTAGCCTCAATGGTGACGATCGCTCCCTGATAGAGATATGGGAAAGCCTCCCATACGTAAGACCAATCCCAGATCTTCAAGCCACCTGCTCCCGAACGAAACCGCGCGAGACGCGGCGTTCCAGCCAGCGCACGAAAGGAGTGATGAGGGCGCGCGCGATGATGTAATAACCGAATAGTGCAACCGCAAAGAACAGCATATAATCGCCAGTTGCGTCGGCCGCCTGCTTGGCGGCGCTAGTAAATTCGGGAATGGTGATGAAGAAGACGAGCGAGCTACCCTTAAGCACATCGATGAGCATGTTACCCCAGGTCGGCAGCATGGCGCGCATTGCCTGTGGGAGGATAATACGCCGCATCATGGTGAGCCGCGAAAAATTGAGCGCTGTAGATGCCTCATACTGGCCCCTATCAACGGCCTGAATGGCGGCGCGGACATACTCGGCTGCGTAGCCAGAGGCATTCATTCCGATCCCCAAAATTCCGACAGTCCACGGCGACAGGAAAATACCGAAAATCGGCAATACAAAGAACCACCAGTAGAGCTGAACCAGCATGGACGTCCCGCGGAAGAATTCGATGTAGGCGATACTGAACCAGCGCAACTGCCGACGGGGAGAGACTCGGGTCAGGCCCACGAAAAGCCCAAGGACGATCGCTACGACGCAGGCGCCAAGAGTGACGATGACCGTAGTCATGACGCCCTTGGTGAGCACGGCAAAGATAAAGCTGAGATCGACCTTACTCATATGCCCTCCCCACTGACCGCCTACCGGCCAAGGGCCGGGGAGCGGTCAGACGCATAGCTTCAGCCCTTGCAAAGATCAGCGGTCTTGCTGCCATCCGGGAGATCGCGTTTGGTGTAACCATATTTGCCGACCGCGGCCATCATTTCGTCAGAGCCAATATAGTCTTTCAACACAGCATTGAACGCGTCTACCGCAGCCTGTTCGCTGAGCGGGAAGGCTATGGCGGGATGTTCATTCGGTCCCGGCGGGGTATACGGGTCAGCCACCTCAATGCTGGGATCCTGCTCGGCAAGAGTCGTCGCGTTCAGACTATAGAGCGAGCCGGCAGCGGCGCGGCCGGCCTTTACAGCCTGTACGACCTCGGGCGGTCCGGCGACCTGCATAACCTTGTCGTCAGGGAAACCTAATTTCTTCGCCTGCTCGACTGCGGTGGTACCCGTCATGATGGCCAGGGTAAGCCCCTTCTTCTGAGCGTCATGGAGGGAATGCAGCGCTTCCGGATTGCCCTTCGGCACGATCATCGAATCATTGCTCGATGCGATCGGTTCGCTGAACAGGACGTTGCGGCACCGCTCCGGCTTAATCCACATGCCGCCCGTGATGATGTCAAAGCGACCAGCCTGGAGGCCCGGGACAAGGGAACCCCAATCGGTTACGACCGGCTCGATTTTGGTCGTTCCCATCTTTCTCAGAACGTCCAGTGTCATCACATTGACCAGGCCAAGCGGCTCGTTGTTCGCACCAGGATAGGCACTGGGAGGCTCATTGGTGAAGCCAAGACGGATCGTTTCTCCGTTCTTAATCTTATCGAGCAGCGACTCCGCCGAGGCCGAACCGGCAAAGGACGAGATTGTCATCGCCGCCAGGCCGAGCGCGGCAATCCTCTTCAAGATTGCAGCCTTAAAGCATTCGTCGAGTTTCCACTTGACCACTGGTTAGTCCTCCGTTTTCGCATCGCCGATGGTCTCCCGATATGCCTCGGGAAAAGACCATTGCATCATTTGTTGAGCTTGTAGTCCGGCGGTTCCCATCATCGTGTGAGCTGCAGGGTCCCCACTTAGGTATAGATTCCTCCAGTCGATCCTTTGCTACGCCACTTGTGCATGCTTCGTGAGCGTAGCAGCGCAGCTGTGGTGCTTTGTGCGAGAAATGCAAGTTATTCGCAGAAATTCGGTGATTTTTGGGTGCATACGCACATTTCCGTCATCCCCGTGGTTCGTTGGAAGTGAACAATCGCGAGCTGTGGTATGGCCAACTGAGGCACACCACGTCTTGCATGACTCCTGCCCTGCCCGGTTGGATGGGCGCCACCGCCTGGGCTATGCCCTTGTTGCCATGGCAGGGCACAAGTTCGTCGTATGCGACACGCCGCTGAGAGATTCGCCTCGGAGACGCTGGCCCGAGCATTGTTCCCGTCACAGTTGATCATTCGTGCCATTGACGGATGAGTCTGTTCACGGCTTCGCTCCGGATCAACCTGGACGGAATCGCCGGCATTATTGAGCAGATGGAAATCTGAATTCCTGATCAGCTTCGCCAGGTTGATCCCTTGCTCCGGCGTCGCGGTAGGGTCGTTCTTGGACCAGATGATCAACGTCTGGGCCTGAAGCTGATCAAGGTAGGGGAAGATATACTTCTGCTGCAGCAGTGGATAACGATGCAGGTTTGTCTCGTCTTCCGGCAATCTCTGCCAGATCTCCCATTGTCCCCGAGCCGCGGCCCGCCGATAGGCTTCTCGCTCGGCGCATTCCACATCCTGCCCGTGGGCGCGGCAGCTTTTCCGCCGTGCGGTGATGTATTCCTCTTCGCTCGGCATCGGGCCGGAACAGCCGTAAGCCTGCCGGCAGGCCTCCAGCCAAGCTTCGTCACGGTCATCTCCGAACGCCGGCGACACGGAGTTAGCGGTCAGCAGGACAAGCTTAGAAACAAGATCGGGACGCACGATCGCGACCCGCGCGTCGACGAATGATCCTTCTGAATGGCCGACTAGCGTGATCTGCTTCAAACCCAGTTGTTGGAGGAAGCTAATTACATGATTCACACGACCGAGCCGGTTAATGTATTTGCAGTCAGCAGGATAATCCGTTCCCCCAAAATGGAGTTGATCAATCGCTACTACCGTAAATTGATCGGATAGCCCGTTCAGCTGCCGAACAAAGGAACTCTTAGCCTCTGCACGGAAGCCCGCCCCCTGCAGGAAAACAATCGGCCTACCAGCTCCGTTCTCGCAGTACGATGTCTCGACACCATCAACCGATACGCGATGCTTGGTGATCATCGGTTCCTCGGCAAAAGGAGGGGCATCAGGTCGGCATTGCGACATGCGAGATGGACTGCCATTGCTCACTCCTGAGCGTAGCAGCCTCACATGCCACGTTGCCGAACTATCTCGTCTGAATACCGGAAATCGGCACCCCGGAGCCTCGCGTCTTGTCACTTTGCTCTGTCGTCGCCCAGCCACTGCGGCCGGGAGCCTTTTAGGTGCATGGGTGGCATTCCCCGCAAGATTTCAACCCTTGCACAGGTCGCCGGTCTTGGTGCCGTCCGGCAGATTGATTTTGGTGTAGCCGTATTTTGACCGACTGCATCATTTGGTCGGAGCCGATATAAGTATTCAATACCTCGTTGAAGGCATCGACCGCCTGCTGATTGGGCAGGAAGGCGAGACTTGGGTAGCCGGCCTTCCCAGCCGGCGGGGTGAACGGATCTGCCATTTCAACGCTGTCGACCTTGTCAGCGAGCTCCTTACCGTGAAGTAGTTTAGCGACCCCGCCGCCGCGCGGCCGACCTTCACTGCCTGCAAGAATTCGGCCTGGCCGGCGACCTGCATGACACGATCCTCCGGAATGCCCGCGTCTTTGGCGGTCGTGACCGTGTCGGAACCGGCGGTGGTGACCAGCGTTAGGCCCTTATCACGAATATCGTCAAAGGAGTGCTGGTCTTTTGGGATTGCCATTCGGCATGAGCAGGGCTTCGGTGAACTTAGCAAGCGGCTCGGTGAACACCACATTGCGGCAGCGCTCCGGCAGAATGTACATGCCGCCTGGCCTAGCTCCGTCTGCCGTCTCTCAAGGTTGTGTCGGCCAATTTCTCAGCCACCATAATCGTCGGAATGTTTGTGTTCGCCCGAGGGCAAAATGGCATGACGGAAGCGTCGGCGATCCTCAAACCCAAAATACCATGAACGCGTCCCGACGGATCGGTCACAGCGCCAGGATCCGCGGCTGCCCCCATCCTGCAGGTCGACGTCGGATGCCAACTTGGGATGACGTTCTGGCGAATATACCGATCCAGATGTTTCTCGTCGTTGACGAGATCGGAAATGCTATCCCCATCCGTTATGACGCGCCTAATCAGCCCACGGCGCAGCCGCGGCGACGCGTCCATGAGCAGCGCCAGAAATGACGTGAGTGCATAGTTTGTGCTTGTGACCTTGCTCACCAGCTTCGCTCGCGCATTCAACGCTGACGGAAACGGGTCCAGCGCCACAGAGGACAGCGAATCTTGCTGCAGCAGGCGGACTATGAAGCGAAAGCCCTGCTTGAGGCGCTCGGCGTCCCGCTTGTCGCTCAACCAGTTGAAATCGACCTCCGGCTCTATTTTATGCGAACTACCCTTGAGCGCCACAGTTCCCGTCGAGTAGCTGCGATTGACCCACACGGCGAGAGTGCCGAGGCGCCTCCCCAGCGGGTGCCAGGATGATTTGGCAACAGTCGATATTGCCATATCGGTCGACGGGCAGCCTTCGTAACCCGACGAGTAGCGGGCGTGCATCTGAATATATTCGCTCACGCCGGGTGACAAGCGATCGGCCGGCTTCAAATAGGCCGAAACGCAAATCGTGGGGTGTTCCTGAAGATTCTGGCCCACACCTTTCAAATCTGCAACGATAGGGATTCCGAATTGTACTAATTCCTTCGCGGGGCCGATCCCGGAGCGCATCAATATGGCGGGTGAATGGAGTGCTCCTGCGCACAGGATAACGCAAGAAGCGCTATACGATTGCACGCCCGATTTGTTCTCCGTCTCGACCCCCGTTACCGTTGTTCCCAAAAAGGTCAGCCGCGCAACTGTCGTTTCGGATAAAATCGTTAGATTGCGGCGAGAGCGGACGGTTTCGGGTAAGTACGCCATCGCGGAGGAGACCCGATGACCATTGCGGTTGGTCAATGGGACAACTGAATAGCCATCACCGAATGCACCATTGAAGTCTGGCCTGAAATGAAGCCCCAAAGCATCGTAAGCATCGGAGATTGCCCGGATGAAGCCCGACCAGTCTGATTGGCGCACACGTTTGATTGGCAAGGGGCCGTTCGTGCCATGAAATTCCCCGCCGAAATCCAAATCGCATTCTAGACGACGGAAGTAGGGCAGCACGTCTTCCCAACCCCAGCCCGTTGCACCGCTTGAGGCCCACTCATCGTAATCTCCGGGCCCGCCGCGGTTGGCGACTTGGGCATTGATGCTGGAGCCGCCACCCATGACGCGCGCCTGTTCGTAATGGACAGGCTTGCGGCCACCTCGCACCGTTGTCGCGTGGAGTGACTGCCATCGATAACCGGGATTAAGGTAAGCACGCGTTGGGTCGCCATCCTGGATGTCGTCAGGAATGGCATTCGGCGGCGTATCAGGGCCAGCTTCAATGAGCAGCACGCGAGCGCCATAGGCGGAGAGCCTGCTCGCCATCACGCATCCAGAGGAGCCACCACCCACGACGATATAATCGAAAACCACGCAAACTCGCAAATGTCTGAGTCGGGCAAAAATCTAGCAGACGGCGAGCAAGCAAAAACGCGCAATTATCTTGCAGGACGCAGGAAATCAGCGCATTCTTAAGAGATTCGCATTATGGCGGCCTCCCAACGGGGCGGAACGTTTAAACATGACCTTGCCAGCAGTCCATCAGGGCTGAAGGCGATGCCGGAGCGTCGTGACTTAAGTGGACAAAGCGCATCGCGACTGAAGGGGACAAACCTATCGCGAGATACATCAGAATGCAGCCCGGTAGGTCCAGAAGTGCTTTTGCAGCATCGCGCTGACGAGGCCGTTGTAAGGAGCAGAATGATGCTTCGCCTTGCGCTCCATCGCCGCTTTAGCGGTACGAAAACTCCCGTCCCAATCATGGCCGGCGGGCAAGGCGGCTGACCCTTGCGCCAGTCATCGGTGAATCGGATCAACCAGTTGTTGAATGCGCGTAAGATTGCGCGTTCTATACATCGATTGGCACCGCCAAGGTTACCTTCGTGCGATCCATCACAATCATCGTGCTGTAATTTCTAACAGCCGGGCTATCAAAGAAGAAACGCCTCGAGAATGCGTCGTACTCTGCCAAGTCACGCACGGAGAGAAGGAGAACGAAATCGGCGTTACCGGTGACCGCATACGCGCTCATTACTTCAGGCGCCTTCTGTAGAGACTGCTTGAAGCGATCGATGACGTCGGAACGATAGCGCTCAATGTCGACCAAGACCAGCATCATCAGGGACCTGCCCACCGCCTCAGGCGACACGATTGCAACATCAGCCTCAATTACGCCAATTTGTCGCAACTGCTTCAATCGCCGCTGACAGGCCGTGGGCGATATACCGGCCAGTTGGCCCAATTCTTCCGTTGTTTGGCGATTGTTGCGCTGAACAGCGCTTAAGATTTTCAGATCTATCCGATCCAATTCCATGGTCATTCTCCGGAATAGCTGCAATTTGCGCAGAAAAACTGCGATATGCACTCGACTGTAGCCTCAACCCCGCGCAGACGGAAGCCCAAACGATCAGGCCAGGCATGGGACCAAAGTCGGCTATCGTCCTCGACGTCAGTTATAGCCATTGGCCGAAGAGTGCTGTCCACCATCGCCCAACTGACAATGGCAGCCGACGGTCAAAAGCCGAGGCCTTGCGCCCAGTTCGGCCGAGGAAACGTCTCGGAACTTAAACGCTAAGCCGACTGGACGATGATGATAGGGGGGACCTCTATTTCCGCGCTTCGGCTTCCATTCGTTGGCTCACGCTGCCAAGAGTCTCATCTGTGTATAGGGAATCGAGCGCTAGGTTCGCCTGCCCCGGTTGCTGCATCAAATGCAGCCGTCTTGAGGTGGTTGGGAAAAATCGTCACCGCAGCCACACAAACCGCCGGCCTTATGCAACCTGCCGGCAATTTCGCATAATTACTGCATCCCGCCGCTCAGAATTTGCGCAAGGCGCCCAATGTAGCGCGCTATTGTCTCACAACGGCACCTACACGCCACTTCATAAAGCAGAAGAGGCCTGGCTTTGCAGGCTTCAGATTGAGGAGTTCGCCTATGAGCAAGCAATTCGCACCTGAAATGGATGCAGGTCTCGCGGTTTTCAATCGCCTGGAGTCTGAGGTGCGCAGCTACGTCCGCGCCTTCCCCGCCCTATTCGATCGCGGAGTCGGGACCACTCTCATCGCTGCAGACGGTCGGGAATATCTCGACTTTTTCGCCGGTGCAGGCGTTTTGAATTATGGGCACAACAACCCCGTCATCAAGAAGGCGCTGCTGGATTATATCGAGCGCGACGGAATTGTGCATGGGCTGGACCTTGCCACGACGGCCAAGAAAGCCTTCATCGAAGCTTTCGAGCGATACATTCTCAAGCCTCGTGGTCTGACATACAAATTACAGTTTCCCGGCCCCACAGGTACGAACGCGGTCGAAGCGAGTCTAAAACTGGCTCGCCAGGTGACCGGGAGATCGAACATCGTCTCGTTTACCAACTCGTTCCATGGGGAAAGCGCTGGAGCATTGGCAGCGATGGGAAACAAGGAGCACCGGGCCGCTGCCGGGTTTCCCCTCGCCCATGTGACATCGTTGCCATACGAAGGCTACCTGGGGGCGTCAGTTGACACAATCGATTACTTCGAAAAGCTTCTCAATGACCCCAACAGTGGCCTCGACAAACCTGCCGCGGTGATCCTGGAAGGGATCCAAGGTGAAGGCGGCATCAATGCTGCGAGCGTTACTTGGCTGCAACGGCTGCGCGAGCTAACGTCGCGGCACGGAATCTTGATGATCCTCGATGACATCCAGGCCGGGGTCGGTCGCGCGGGCAGTTTCTTCAGTTTCGAAGCGGCTGCAATTGTGCCGGACATCGTTACCCTGTCCAAATCTTTGTCGGCGATCGGAACCCCAATGGCCCTTATTCTCATCAAGCCTGAACTTGATGTCTGGGCCCCGGGCGCACACACCGGGACCTTCAGAGGCAACAACTATGCTTTCGTCACTGCTCGTGCGGCCCTCGAAGCTTACTGGTCCGACTCCAAGTTCGAGGATGAGATCGCTCGCAAGTCTGCGATCTTGGTCCAAGAACTCAACGCGATTACCGAGGAATTCCCCACCCTCGGCCTGAGCGTGCGAGGCCGCGGTCTGATGTACGGACTCGTTTCACCGAAGCACCACTCCTTGCCAGGTCTGGTCTCCCAGGAGGCTTTTCGTCGGGGCTTGGTGATCGAGATCGCCGGCTCATACGGTGAGGTGCTTAAGTTCATGACTGCCCTCACCATCGCCGAGGCTGACCTTCGGCGTGGTCTGTCCATCATTCGCGACAGCATTGGCGCAGTAGCGACTACCCTCGACGGTGGAGGCGCGGCTCGCTAGCCGACAAAGCACCGGGCCACTAGCAGGTCCAAAATCGGGCCGCTCGCAGTCACGGAACGGGAAGGCCGTTCCGTGGCATGTGGCAGTGGGCGAACTCGGAGCGGCTGAACGGCAGACTAGGGCTTTCACTGCCGGACCGATACCACGGTTGCCGTTCTTCCTGCGGCGCCGACCACTGTCGCTGCGCCAATTCGAAGAAAATCGAGCGATAAGAAAGAGGACTGGATGGCCAGCAACGACGTAGTCAAAAATTATATCGATGGCGAGTGGCGGGATTCTGTGTCCGGCACACGCATCGAGGTCGATGACCCGGCGA
This sequence comes from Mesorhizobium sp. WSM4906, assembly GCF_029674625.1. NCBI lineage: Bacteria > Pseudomonadati > Pseudomonadota > Alphaproteobacteria > Hyphomicrobiales > Phyllobacteriaceae > Mesorhizobium > Mesorhizobium sp. WSM4906. The sequence goes on along the minus strand of NZ_CP121355.1, from coordinate 1,348,937 downwards.
GCGCCGAAACGATTGCTGTCGTAGCTGAAGCAGGACCCCAAGACATCGAGCTTGCCGTTACTGCTGCTCACCGCGTTTTTCGCGACCGCGTGCTGATAGACATGCATCCGTATGATCGCGGTCGCATGTTGTTTCGCGTTGCCGACGCCCTTGAAGCGCGTTTCGACGAGATCGCAGCCATTAACTGCGCGGAGACGGGGAAGGCATTGGAACTTGCCGATGGCGAGGTTCAGACCGCCATCAGATACCTGCGATACTATGGTGGCTTGGCCGACAAACTTGAAGGGCGCTCGATCCCGCGCGGGGCCAACCTGGTCAACTACACAGTCAGAAGTCCCTTCGGCGTGTCCGCCCAGATCGTTCCGTGGAATGGTCCACTTGAACTGACGGCCCGCTCGCTGGCCTGCGCCATCGCAACCGGCAACTCAGTCGTGGTGAAGTCGCCGGAACTAGCTCCCCTTTCCGGAGTTGAACTTGCGCGTGCCTGTGAGACAGCGGGGCTGCCTGCCGGAGCGGTCAACGTGCTCACTGGATACGGCCAAACGGCAGGCCAGGCGCTGATCGAACATCCCGACGTTCGCCACATCGTCTTCACGGGCTCGATTACTACTGGGCGGACGGTGCTCAAGACGGCAGCGGATCGGATCGTGCCCTGCATAATGGAACTGGGCGGAAAGTCGGCTGCAGTTGTGTATTCCGATGCCGACCTCGACTGCGTTGTGGAAGCGGTACGCGTCGGGACCTTTCTGAATGCAGGCCAGAATTGCAACAACCTTACACGTCTTATTGTGGAACGTTCTATTGCAGACAAACTGGTGGAAAGAGTGAGGGTCTGCGTCGAAGGACTGTCGGTCGGTCCAGGACGCGAAAACTGCGACATCACCCCGTTGATCTCCCGAAACCAACGACAAGGAGTTGAGCGGGCCTGCCAGACGGCCCTCTCGCAGGGCGCGCGACTCGTAACCGGCGGGACTGCGCTTTCGGAGCGGAGCGGTTACTTTATGGCGGCCACGGTGTTTGCCGATGTCGCGCGAGACAGCAATCTCTTCCAGCAAGAAGTATTCGGTCCTGTTCTTGCCGTTACCACGTTCGATAATCCGGGAATGGCCGTCAATCTCGCGAACGACACCGTTCACGGTCTGGCAGCGGGCGTGTTCACGCGGGATATTGACCGGGCCCTCTGGACCGCCGACCGCCTTTGGGCCGGTCAAGTGTACGTGAATGGGTGGTATGTGGGCGGGGTGGAAACACCGTTCGGTGGGATAAACCAGTCCGGCTACGGCAGGGAGAAGGGTCAGGAAGCGCTGGACGGCTACGTTCAGACGAGAAACGTTGGTATCCGCCTCTCGCAGCCACCATCTGGAAATTGAACGCTTGCTGATCCCTACCGACGGCGCGGCTGTCGGGCGATGCAGGATTCAATGACCTCGACCAAATCGAAATAAGCCCGGCGAGAGAATCCGTATCGGAGGTCATCGAGAACAACTCTAATCATAGGATTTTTGGCTGCGGACGGGCTTTACCCACCACGGACATGTAGGAGCGCATTGCCTAGCCCGCTGCGTGGGTCGCATGGGTCAGGAGAGGATCACAGTGCTTCAGAGACAATTGAGATTCGCAGAGCTGCCGCCGAAGATTTCGACAAGTTGGCAATGTTGAACCGCGAGTTGATCGAGGCCGAGAAGCATCGAAACCCCGATGACGGTTTCAGAACTCAAGGAGCGGTTTATTCAGTTGGTGAATCGCGAAATTTGGATGGTCGACCTCTTCAGCCAGAACGGCGAGATTGTGGGCCTCGCCACTCATCGTTTGGAGCCAGACAATGCGGAGCCGAGTGGGCAACGCGTCTTTTTGAGGCAATTCTACGTCAGCTGCCAACACCGACGTTCGGAGATTGGCTGCAGGACCCTTGAGCTGCTTATTCGGTCTCGTTTCCACAACAAATCAAGGATTTTCCTCGACGTGCTGGAGACCAATCCTGGCCGCAAGACCTTCTGGTCTCACACCGGTTTTGTCGCCTACAGCACGCTCATGGAGCGTCTCGTTGAAAAAGCGGACACCAAATAACCTGCGGTGCTGGGAATTAATTTGGGGATCGGATTGTCTGGCATTTGCGTGCGTCGCGCAAAAACACGAGAATAGAATCGAGCCGGTCGTAACCGAATGGGGCTCACTTGTCCCCGGCCTGCAGGCTAGCCGCTTCGACTTCATCACGGCCGGCATGTGGATCAAGCCGGAGCGCTGCCGCAACGTGCTGTTCAGCGAACCGATCGCTACGGAGAGAGGCGCACTGCTGGTGCCTAAGGGCAACCCGGAAGGGCTGCATTCTTATGAGGATGTGCGTGACAAGGGACTCACCTTCGTCAGTGATACAGGCTACACCGCGGTCCAGGACGCGAAAAAGTCAGGCATCGCCGACGACAAAATCATGCAGGTCGCCGGACCGCCGGCGGACAGGCTGTCGCGCCGCCGCCGGTGCCCTCGACTACTTTACAGCGACTGGACTTGTTAAGAAGGACCACAGCCTTGAGCTGGCCGATTCGTTCATCGCGCCAGCCAACTATCCTGCTATCGCCTTCGAGCTCAACGAGCAGGCTGCGGTCGACGCGTTCAATGCCGTATGCAGGACTATGTTGGCTCTGGCGAAATGATGGCAGTATTCGGCAAATACGGCTACGGCAAAGACAACCTGCGGACGGCAGCAAGACCGCTGACCTCTGCAGAGGCTGAAGGCAATGTGCCTTAACACGTCCCCGGTCATGGCGGGGACGTGTTCAGTGGGCAAGCGTCTGTGAGGCGATTTCAGGTCCACCGTGGCGGTGCTCACAAGACGCGCCTCATTGCCTGAAACAAACACATCTACACTTCATCGGGTGCGCACATGTGAGCGTCGCGGCCCACAATACGACGGCCAATATGCGGGCTGGCTCACCTGCCACATCAGGCAACTGCGCAAGCAAATCCCCTGACGTGTGCCGGAACGAGAAGCAGGAGAATACTGTGGAAATCAGAGTTGTACGCCCGGGCGACCTTTCTCAATTGCGCAAGATTTGTGACGAACACATCGACTTGGAAGGGGTGACAATAGCGGACCAGGACCTGAGTCCTTATTGGAACTCGGCGTTTTTTGGAACACCTGCCCAGTTGTTCGGTTGGGTTTGTGATGAAGGAGGGTGTGTGCTGACAGTTCTGCAAATTCGCTGAGAGAGGGCGGTCATGGCAGGCTGGTGATTGTTCACGTCACCGATTCCCGCGAAGGAACGCCACCATGACCAAGATTGAAAGTAAGACCGGCAGCGCTGCCATCAAAGACATTCTGCTTTCGGACCCGGACGGACTTCACGAAGTGATCCGTGCGGTGATGCAGGAGGTACTCGAGGCCGAGATGGACGAGGCGCTGGGGGCTTCGAAGAGCGAGCGCACACCTGAGCGGCTCGGCTACCGCTCGGGTTATTACGGCCGCACCCTTGTCACGCGGGTCGGCAAGCTTGAGCTGCGGGTTCCGCAGGACCGGGCCGGCCGCTTCTCGACCGAGCTTCTCGAGCGTTACCAGCGTTCGGAGCGGGCCTTGGTGGCGACGCTTGCGGAGATGTATGTGCAGGGCGTGTCGACCCGCAAGGTCAAGGCGATCACGGAAGAGCTGTGCGGCCATGCGTTCTCGGCCTCGTCGATCTCGGCCATCAACAAGCGGCTGGACGAGAGCCTCGCTGCCTTTGCCAGGCGCCCCCTTCAAGAGCCGTTTCCTTACCTCATCCTCGATGCGCGCTAAGAGAAGGTGCGTGAGGCCGGCGTCGTCATGAGCCAGGCGGTGCTGATCGCTGTCGGCATCGACTGGGACGGCCGGCGCCAGATCCTGGCCGTCGAGATGGCCAATCGCGAAAGCCGCTCGGCCTGGAGGGATTTCCTCGTCGCGCTGAAGGCGCGCAGCCCCAAGGGCGTCGAGCTGGTTGTCTCCGCCAATCATGCCGGCCTGGTCGCGGCGATCGGCGAGGTGATCCCCGAAGCCGCCTGGCAGCGCTGCTACGTCCACTTCCTCAGGAACGCGCTCGATCACCTGCCGAGAAAGCACGGCGCCGACTGCCTGCAGGACTTGCGCTGGCTCTAATGACCGGCGCGATCTCGCCGAGGCCAAGGCCGATCTCGCCGCATGGCTGTCCAAATGGTCGGGCCGCTATCCGCGACTGACGAGTTGGGTGGAGGAGACCATCGAGCGCACGCTGACCTTCTTTTGCCTGCCGCGCCAGCATCACAAGCATCTCAAGAGCACCAACATGCTTGAACGGCACAATGAGGAAATCCGCCGGCGCACCAATGTCATGCGCATCTTCCCCAATGAAAGCTGCCTGCGCCTCGTCAGGGCGCTGGCTGCGAGACCAACGAGAACTGGATGGAGGCCAACCGCTACATCAACATGGACGATCTGCGCGAGCACAAGAAGCTCGCTCTACGCCAAGCCGCATGACCAGCATCGTGGCCGCCCCATTTTGCAGAACTTGACGCACACAACCTGAAGGAGGTAAGCGTCATGACAACTCTTAGAGGATACATGACCGCGTCGATCCGGCTTTTCCTTGTTGGTCAGGGGCGATCCTCGGGTACGCCTCCGGCGAGGGCCGCCTTGCGCGATCATGGCACGGTAGCGAGGCTGGGCTCTTAAGGTCGTCCTTAGGAGCGTAAGCCCCGCGACCATCCCATCGCTGAAAACAAACCCTTGATCAGCGGGCGCCCGACGGACCGCCTCTGTCGTCGTGGCGCTCCCATGAAGAACCTGGCCCATAGTGCATCCTTTGATTCGGAAGATAAGGATGCCCCATCAAAACCTGAGATCAAACATTTAGGCAGGCCTCGACTGGGACAAGTAAAACGGCCGCATTCGAGGCATGAGGCTGCACGCGTCTAAGATCCGAACAGCCAATACCCGAGCGTCCTCGACATCCCCGCCGCCAGAAGTCAACGATGCCCAGATCGGCCGCACGACCACCAGCAGAAGGGCGCCACCTCAACCCGTCCTACACTCAACATTTTGTCGCGTCCGCGACGTGCCTTCTTGATCCGATCCGTGGTCTGCTCACCTAAATAGCTGAAAGAGATCACGCATTTCTGTTTCCGGCCTGATTAGCCAGTTTGGCACGAGGTTTGCAACTTTGTGTGCGATCCAGTTGAACGGGCCGATTGGCACAGTCACCTGAAATCACAACTAATTAAAGGAACGGAACATGTCGGAACTGTATCGGATGGCATTACCAATGGGGGACAGCCGGCCGGCAATGCCTCCGCCCACCACAACCAGCCTTCGCCTGACTGTCTCGTGCTGGCCACGCCAGAGTAATCAATTTTGTCCTAAGAACCACAATACGACAAATCGCAGAACGTCCATCCATCCATCCTGAAACCAAGACACAGCAATCGCTTGTCGACGCAGTGTCCCACCGCCGAGAGGAAATGTAGATGAGAAAATTTGTTGCCGCCAAGCTTCATGGAATAACTGTGACCGACGCGAATTTGAACTACCGGGGCTCAATAACTTTGGATCCAGATCACTGCGACGAAGCCGGCATCCTTCCAATGGAATTCGTTGAAATCTGGAATAAATCATCGGGCGCTCGAATCAGCACTTACGTGATTTATGGAGAGCGGGGTTCTCGTTGCTGCGTGCTGAACGGAGCCGCTGCTCGCACCTGTCAGGTCGGGGACGAAATAATCGTTTGCTCCTCCGCATACATCGAGGAGCATCAGATGGTGGAGATCAAGCCGCGAGTGCTGACTTTCCACCGGGATAATTCTATCTGCGACCACATGTTCTACGAGGGTGCAATAGACGACGATGGAAGGATAACGTTCTCGATTCGCGAGGGCTCTCCCGGCGATAACGCGCTAAAACTCACTCCCTAGTAGGGCCTTTCGGTGACAGCTCGTGGCGCCGGGTCCCGGTCAAGGGCGTACTCGTCCCCAGTACTCTGGTACGCGATACAGTGCATTATCCCACTCGGCCACTATTCGGTCAGTTGCCATCAAGCCCAATCGGTTCTGCCCAGATCTGGGAAGACGATTTTGCTGCGCCAAAGGCAACTTCAGCTTCAGCCAGCGGCTGCGGGTAGAGGCGACCAATTTCACGGAATGTTTGGCCTTGGATCGTTGTCTTTAAGTCTGAGGTCCACGATGGCAAAACGACCTATCGACAAAAACGCAGAGTGGAGAACAGCCAATGTCAAGGAAAGCTCTCATCCTGGTTGAAGGCCATGCAAGAGGTAATGGAATACGATACATCCACGCGGCCCGGCGTCTTGGCTTTCATCCAATTACACTATCAGTTGATCCAACACAGTACGAGTATCTTGCGGCGGAAAGAAGCGAGGCAATCCGTGTCGATACAACCAATCTTGATACCTTGATTCGCGAATGTTCCAGGCTGCGTGAGACCAATGACATCGCTGGTATCACGGGCTTCTCGGGCATCGACGAGTCGGTCTATGCAACCGTTGGCAAACTATGTCGGCATTTCGACTTACCGGGACCCAACCCCGAATTGATTGAACGATGCTGTGACAAATTCTCTCAGCGCCAGCTACTTGCGGAAGCCGGAGTTCCGATACCCGCTTATCGCATGGCGCTGAATGTGGCAGAAGTAGAAAGCGCTGTCGCGGAGATCGGCTTTCCCGTAATTGTTAAGCCGGCAATCGGCAGCGGTAGCATCGGTGTCCGATTGTGCCGCAACGCCGATGAGTTAGCTGACCACACGACCTATCTGTTGGGTGGGAAGCACATCTGGCCGTCTTCGCCGAGGATATTGGTTGAGGAATTCGCGCGCGGCCCTTTTTATAGCGTGGAGATAATGGGCAATGAGGTTATTGGGATTGTCGCCGTTGATTTCGGCCCCCCACCGCATTTCGTCTTCCGTGAAACGACCTTCCCGGCCCCGCTTGCGGAAGACGATCATGACCGTATCGTTGATGTTTCGCTGAGGTGCTTGCAAGCTCTTGGCCTTAATTGGGGGCCAACGAACATCGAGCTCCGGTTGACTAATCATGGCCCGGTTGTAATCGAAGTGAATCCGCGTCTTGCTGGTGCGCTTGAGCCTGAACTGGTCCAACTGGCGAGCGGTGTCGATCTGGTCACCGAGCACATCAAGCTTGTCGTCGGCGAGGAATGGGATTTGCGCAGAAGGCATTTGCAGACCGCAGCCGCGCGGTTCCTAGTTGCTGATTGCGACGGCACCCTCGATTGGATCGATGGCGGCAGTCAGGCGATCGCGGTACCAGGTGTCGCTGAAATCAAATTGTATGTTGAACCCAACGCGCCGATCTTCAGGAAAGGCGATTTTCGAGACTGGATAGGACATGTCGTCGCCGTTTCACCCAGCCTTGCTCAGACCGAAGCGATACTCCAACGAGCTGTCGACTTAATCGCTTGGTCTATCACACCGCCGTCGGGCGAACAGGAGCGATCTGCAGCCCCACGACTCCCCCCCAACTGAGAGGTGATCCGTCGCCAGCATAAGAACTCTTACCCGCAATAGCTCGCCTTGTTGTCAAAAGCATAGCTGGAGTTCAAACTTATGAATATATCCAAGGGACCCCAGGCATTCCCTAGAAGTGAATACCTTCGCCGGCTCGGCTCGGTGAAGTTCGAAATGGGTCGGTGCGATATCGACGCGCTCGTCGTTTCCGACCAACATAACATTACCTATCTCACGGGGTACACCGCGCTATCAGCCTATGTTCCTCAGGCCGTTGTGGTTTCGATACGAGAAGAGGAACCGACGTTCATTCTGCGCCGCTGTGATGCGCCGGCAGCCATTCATCAATGTTTTATGGAGCGCGACAAAATCGTCGCATACCCCGAAGCGTATATTGGAAATCCTGACAAGGATGGCTATGACGCGGTAGTCGATTACTTGGAGGACGTCGGCCTCGCGAGTCGAGGCATAGGAATCGAGCTATGCTGCCTTCCATCGCAATCGGCGAAAAAGTTTAGGATGCGCCTGCCTGGTGCCACGATCGTCGATGCTACTAAGGCGGTCACTTGGAAAAGGCTCATCAAGTCAGATCTCGAGATAGCTGTAATGCGGGAGGCGGCGGCAATCTCAGACGCCGCGATTCGACGCGCTGCTGAGGTAATACGCCCCGGGGTGCGTGAAGCAGACGCGTGCGCGGAAATTGTGGCAACGTTGGTGCGCGGCGCAAACGGTAAGCCAGGAAGCGGGATCGAGGGAATAAGTTTGTGTTCATCACCGCGAACGGGAACGTGCCACATTCCGTGGAGCGAGGACGTTTTTCGCTATGGATCGCAGGTGAATCTCGAAATCGGCGGTGCGCGATATGGTTACTGTGCTGGGCTTATGCGCACTTACACGATCGGCTCACCCTCCGATCGTCTACGTCGCGTGCATGAGATCCAAGTCGCCGGCCTTGAGGTCGCTCTTGATGCGATACGGCCAGGAGCGACTTGCAGCGATGTTGCCAACGCCTTCAATCGCAGCATCGAGAAGCGGGGCCTCAAAAAGGAGACGCGTTGCGGCTATGCACACGGCATTGGTTGGTTGGAGCCGACCGCAAGCCTTAAGGATGGCGATATGACAGAGTTGCTACCAAACATGACCTTTCACCTGATGTTAGGTAATTGGATCGAGGAGGATTTTGGATACGTCATCAGCGAAACGTTCCGTGTCACAGACTCCGGCGTCGAGGTACTGACCACTGCTCCCCGGAAGATTTTTGAGATCTAAATTAGAATATGGCTTGTCATAACGACAGCGCGGACGTCCGGAATAGATCTTGCCGGTCGACGAGATGTCGCCTACCTTGTTGAAGTGCGGACGGCGAGCGGCGGTCGGCATGCGGGGCCGATCCGTGTCGAGGCGAAGCCGAACGCACGCTGGTCGCTGTACGACCAGTTCTCCTGCGGCCGATCAACTCGTCGACGACGTGACGCGCGAATGCCTTACGCGATTCCGGACACAGATCTCTGGTCGCCGCGTTGCTCGCGAACTGACGACCTGATCGCCCAGCGCGGCAAGCCCGGCATGATCGTCGCAGACCACCGCACGGAGTTTACCTCGAACACGGTCCTTGCCTGATCAATGGATCATCGCGCCGAAAATACATTCCGCTGCAAGCCCATGTGCGCAACATAAATGGCTGCACCTCTAGTCTACTCGCCACTGTTTAAAAGACTGGGGCAGGTCAATGCGCTTTCGTTACGACCTCAGAGCAAGTCTACAGGTCATAGTAGTAGGTAAGGTATGGACTCAATTTACCGATCTTGTCATAGAGCGCCCGCGCATGATAATTTGATCTGTCCGTATTCCAATAGATTCTCAGCCAGCCTTGGTCGCGACCGTAGGAGGCCAGATTCGTGAGCATGGCTTGGCCAATCCCCTGGCGCCGCGAAGACTCGTCGACATAGAGATCTGCGAGAAAACAGACCGGACGATCGCTAAGAGTATACGGGTGAATGACAAAGGTAGCAAAACCTATGGTAACGCCAGTTGCTGAGACCGCGATCAGCGCGTTAATCGGTTCGTCTGGGCGCTCGATGCGCCGCCAGATCCTATCTGTCGCCTGTTCTGATGAATTGAGACCTTGGTCGGCGCAATATGCGTACCAAAGGGACCGCCATGCATCGCGGTCGGCAGTGCCTGCGAGACGAATCTCCATGAGGGGCGGGCTCCGGCTGAGAATGGGCTCCAGGGCGCGAGGTGTTCGGCCTGAAAGGTTGACGGCTTGCGATAACTGCCACCGGCCCGCAAGACGTGCAGCACGCGACCGCCGGGTGTTATAAGATCTTTCCGCCTGTGACGGCGTCGTGGTCGCGCTGGAACTGGTTCCCGGGAGCTCGGTTCGCGATACGTCAAGCGCGAGTTGGGCGAGCGTTATCATGGGATCAAGTTCCCTCAGGTTTTCCCGCAGCACGTTTGCGACAGCGGTGCAGATCTAGTGCGATCTTTCCCTGCGACCACACGATGCAAACAATCTGACACCATAGGTGCATTCATCCCGAAGCGGGCTTCCGACCGCCGCGCTACACGCGCGACGGCGGGACAATCTAGCGGATGCGAGAGTTCTTCCAGCTTACCACGGAGATCTGCACCGCGTCGGCGCCATAATTGCGCATGCTTTAGAAAAGCAGACAATCATTGCAGTTCGCGCGCGCGTCCGGCGCCATTCCCAGTCACCCATATTGACTCAACGTTGCGCAGCATCATTTCTACAACACTAACTTGCTGCCCTTGTCGCGAAGTCAGGCGAGCGTCGATCTCGGGATAAATAAAGAAGGGCAGCGAAATTCGATCAGTCGGACCACTATGCACGACCTGGTGGGGCGTACTCTTGAAGCGGCCGTCGCTCAAGACCTGAAGGAGGTCGCCCAGATTGACTACGAGACTATCGGGCAGGCTCGGCACCGGCATCCATCGACCGCGGAACCACACCTGCAAGGAACGCAGGGGGAGTTCCTCTTGCAGCAGCAGCGTGAAGAAGCCATGATCCGTGTGCTTTGCGCAAGTGCCGCCGCGAGCTGGATACCGTATCACGCGTTGCCCAAGCGTCGGCGTGCTGAAATGGCGTTGGAACCATGCCTCTTCCATACCTATCAGGTCCGCCAGCGCATCCCCGATCTGGGGGACAATCCCGGCGAGCACGGTAGCCTGCAAAGCAAGCAGGTTTCTTGCGAAGCCAGGAGCCAAGGCTTCATCCGGAAGGCGCGTGCGGCCGGAGAACGGACGCCGGTCGCCTTCGTTCTCAATTCCGAGGTCGAATACCTCCTTTGGATCGAAGCCGGCCTCAGGATGTAGCATTTCGCCGTGTAAAGGACTGTATCCACGGGCGGCAGTGGGGTACACGTCCTGAAAGGCGTGCCCGTAGCGTTCCTTAACCGACTGTGGCAATGCGAAGAATCGCCGGGAAGCCTCAATGGCTTGCGCGATCTGTTCCCCGGGGATGCCGTGCTCGACAAGGTAGAAGAACCCGTATTCCTGGCATGCCATTTGCAGGCGCTGGCGCTCGTCACGTCGCGTTGCATCGTCTCTCAATTTCGAAAGTGAAATTTTCGGCAGCGTGGTCATAGTCAATCCCCTTTTTGGGCGCTTAAGTTGATTAGTGTTTGCCGCGGCTCTCAAAGTCGACAGTTCCTTGGATGTGGGCAACGCGCCGTCTCTTCCAATAATAACGAAAGTCGACATGATGTCCCATTCTAAGGCTAAGCCGATGGCTGGGCGGTGATTCCGTCTTAGCAATTGATCTCTAGCGCTTCCTGGTGAAGATAACAACGATTTGTATGTTAATATAGTTGTATATATTGTTACATCCGTCGCGGTTAGTTTAACATTATCACGGCCAAGATACTAAGAGCGATTTACAATTCTGAATTGCTTTATGACTTCCAGGCTCAATCCAGACCAGCGCCGACCTCCGGGTTTCATGGCAGGATCGGCCATCTCGAAGAGCTCTATGACGCGAGGTATCGCCAGCTACCTGAGCTCGTCCATCACACACGCCGTCCCGGACGATGGCCGAATGGCAGAAACCGACCGCTCGAAATTTTCCTATCCCATAGTCTTTTTCGACGCTATCCGGGTCGAGCGGTCAAGCTCAGGGACGAAGACTTCGTTCGCAAAAAAGCCATCTACATCGGGTTCGGCGTTCTGCCTGGCGGCACCAAGGAGCACATGAGCTGAGGAAGCGCTTGTCGACGTTATCCGCCGTCTCGACGAGACGACTAGCCGAGCAGCAAAGCAGGCAGCGATTTAGCTCCGTCTGCCGTCTCTCAAGGTTGTGTCGGCCAATTTCTCAGCCACCATAATCGTCGGAATGTTTGTGTTCGCCCGAGGGCAAAATGGCATGACGGAAGCGTCGGCGATCCTCAAACCCAAAATACCATGAACGCGTCCCGACGGATCGGTCACAGCGCCAGGATCCGCGGCTGCCCCCATCCTGCAGGTCGACGTCGGATGCCAACTTGGGATGACGTTCTGGCGAATATACCGATCCAGATGTTTCTCGTCGTTGACGAGATCGGAAATGCTATCCCCATCCGTTATGACGCGCCTAATCAGCCCACGGCGCAGCCGCGGCGACGCGTCCATGAGCAGCGCCAGAAATGACGTGAGTGCATAGTTTGTGCTTGTGACCTTGCTCACCAGCTTCGCTCGCGCATTCAACGCTGACGGAAACGGGTCCAGCGCCACAGAGGACAGCGAATCTTGCTGCAGCAGGCGGACTATGAAGCGAAAGCCCTGCTTGAGGCGCTCGGCGTCCCGCTTGTCGCTCAACCAGTTGAAATCGACCTCCGGCTCTATTTTATGCGAACTACCCTTGAGCGCCACAGTTCCCGTCGAGTAGCTGCGATTGACCCACACGGCGAGAGTGCCGAGGCGCCTCCCCAGCGGGTGCCAGGATGATTTGGCAACAGTCGATATTGCCATATCGGTCGACGGGCAGCCTTCGTAACCCGACGAGTAGCGGGCGTGCATCTGAATATATTCGCTCACGCCGGGTGACAAGCGATCGGCCGGCTTCAAATAGGCCGAAACGCAAATCGTGGGGTGTTCCTGAAGATTCTGGCCCACACCTTTCAAATCTGCAACGATAGGGATTCCGAATTGTACTAATTCCTTCGCGGGGCCGATCCCGGAGCGCATCAATATGGCGGGTGAATGGAGTGCTCCTGCGCACAGGATAACGCAAGAAGCGCTATACGATTGCACGCCCGATTTGTTCTCCGTCTCGACCCCCGTTACCGTTGTTCCCAAAAAGGTCAGCCGCGCAACTGTCGTTTCGGATAAAATCGTTAGATTGCGGCGAGAGCGGACGGTTTCGGGTAAGTACGCCATCGCGGAGGAGACCCGATGACCATTGCGGTTGGTCAATGGGACAACTGAATAGCCATCACCGAATGCACCATTGAAGTCTGGCCTGAAATGAAGCCCCAAAGCATCGTAAGCATCGGAGATTGCCCGGATGAAGCCCGACCAGTCTGATTGGCGCACACGTTTGATTGGCAAGGGGCCGTTCGTGCCATGAAATTCCCCGCCGAAATCCAAATCGCATTCTAGACGACGGAAGTAGGGCAGCACGTCTTCCCAACCCCAGCCCGTTGCACCGCTTGAGGCCCACTCATCGTAATCTCCGGGCCCGCCGCGGTTGGCGACTTGGGCATTGATGCTGGAGCCGCCACCCATGACGCGCGCCTGTTCGTAATGGACAGGCTTGCGGCCACCTCGCACCGTTGTCGCGTGGAGTGACTGCCATCGATAACCGGGATTAAGGTAAGCACGCGTTGGGTCGCCATCCTGGATGTCGTCAGGAATGGCATTCGGCGGCGTATCAGGGCCAGCTTCAATGAGCAGCACGCGAGCGCCATAGGCGGAGAGCCTGCTCGCCATCACGCATCCAGAGGAGCCACCACCCACGACGATATAATCGAAAACCACGCAACTCCCCATCAAGGTACCAAGTGTGATGGGCTTCTTCAGCAAAGCGCTCCTCCTACCGCCTGAGATATGGTCACTTACGGCGCGGCAGCTCCACATCATGCCGTCTGTAACGGAGCGATTTGATCGCCAAATCGGTCGAGGGCATGCCCGAAGCGAGACCGAGCGACCCATCTGAACTATCTCTGAACCGACAAGCTCTCAATTCCAGGGCACATGCATCTCCGGACACGCCGGTGCGTCGGTGTGAATGATTGCAAGTTCGTAGGGCGAGAGCAGCGCTCGCCTACGGTTTCTTGCATCACCGTCTTCCGAGAAACAATGATACTAACAAGAGATAACGACGACTTTTTCGATTTTTACAGCAGTCAAGACTGTCACTTCAAAATATCGCATAACTACGTTATTGTAGACCCGGTCTCTTACATAGCGAAGGCCTACTTTCGGTGCTTTCCGAAGCGAACGCGTGTTCGTTGGGCGAATGAATGAAGTGACCTTCTCGAGCGTTAGGTTCTCGAAAGCAAACTGGATCGCTGCCCTGCCGGCCTCTGCGGCGATCCCCTTACCGGAAGACGCAAGGTGGAGGCACGATACGGTTTCCACATTAGTGGGATCTTCGGGCAGATACGGGCCACTGTACATCAATCCACAGTAGCCTGCGAATTTTCCGACTTGGCCTTCGCCTTTTACGAACACCATCCATAAGCCGAAACCATTGCTCTGCCAATGATGGATGAACTGTTGTAGTTTAGCTTTCGATTGCTCTCGGGTCGGATAGACTCCATCCCACATGGCATTTACCACAAATGGATCGCTATGAAGCTCATGTAGAAGAAGCTCGTCGCTATGCGACGGTGGCCTTAGGATTAGGCGCGGCGTTTCTAGAATGTACATGAGAAGCTCCCTTCTAGCCATAAGTTAGAGCCGCACTTACCTCCAACGCGGCCATGATCTCCTAGCATGAGCGTCAAGGCCGCAGTGCTTGATTGAAGGCGTTCGACGAGGTTTATGCTTAAGGTAGCGAGGTCTACACAAATCAAGCTTTGGGCGCCTAACCGTGTCAGTGTTGACGGCACCTGGAAAGCCGGCCCGAAGGCGATAAAAAAATTAGGCGCCTCCTTTCAGAATGGAAGCAGGCGACGCGCTGGTGAGCGGGCGCCTGATACGCGCAACATGCTGCGGCGGCGTTTACGCAAGGGGTTGCTTACCCCAAGGGGGGGGTATGGTATTGGCCCAAAACCGGCTAACTACATTGTTCATTTAAAATACGCGCCTCCTTCAAGCTTAACCTGCACTGGTCACTTTGCGAATGCCCGCCAGTGGGTTCTTCAGCGTGCCGACGGTGTGCAGGTATTCTCCCGGATCACCGAAGTCCACCATTTGCTGGTTTTTTTGTATCTGCAGTCGATTCATACATCGTCGCAGAAATTCTGGAGCGAATAGGTCATGCTGCCTGTATTTTTCGTCATATTCCGGATGTTTCGTCTGGTAGCCAAGGATGGACTCGCTTACGAGCTGCCAGAAGTGTGTCGACGGAAAATCAAGATGTTCTTCGAGTGTTACAGCCAAGTAACGAAAGAAGCAGTCGAAAACGTCGGTGAAAATGAAGTCGTGCTTCATGTCGCGATTTACTTGAATGCAGATCCTCTTAATCTCCTCCGGCACGTTGAGATCTCCGCCTAGAATACGAAGCTCCTCGCCAATGTCTTTCATGATAACTCGCGTCGGAGCGTGATCTTTCATAACTAGAATTATATTTTCTCCATGTGCCATAAACGCTAGATCGTAAGCATAAAAGCAGTGGAGAAGCGGCGCCAGATAAGATTCAAAATAGCGGCGTAGCCAAGCGGCGGCGTCTAACCCCGAGGCATTGATGAGGGCTGTCACGAGTGCTTCACCATTGTAATCGACATGAAGCAGCGACGCCATTGTCATCAGACGTTCCCCTTCTTTCAACTGCCGAAGGGGGCTTTCCCTCCACAGCGCAGAAAGCATCTGCTTGTAAGGGGAGTCCTTCTTGAGGGCGGTGTTGAAACAACGATTGCGATAGCCAATCGTCGCGACCTCGCGAAGGATGCTGAAGCCGTTGGCGGCTAAATAGGAGTCACTGTCGAGCAAATTCTTCAACCATTCGTTGATGGCGGGCGTCGCCAGCATGTGTGTCGGTGACAAGCCGCGCATAAACCCCATGTTAAGTATCGACAGCGCCGTTTTCACGTACCGTTTATGCGGATCGCTTATATTGAAAAGTGTGCGGATCGATTGCTGGGCATGATATATGTCCTTCCCCTGGCCTAGGCAGACAATGTGCCGGTTGGCGATATCCGCCGCGAAGATAGTTGAGAGCCGATTGAACCATTGCCAAGGATGCGCTGGCATATAGATGTAATCGGTCGAGTTTAGTCCCTTTTGACGCAACGCTGCGTCGAACTGTTCCAGCGCCTGTCGACCGAGTTCCTCGTGCATGAGAAGGTCGTAGTCGAGCGTTGAAATGGACTTAAACGTTGCCATTTCTTTATGGACGGCCAGCCATATGAGTCTTATCGAACTGCCCACCTCCGGCGCATAGCGACTATAGTCGAGCGCGTCAAAGCCAATGCGACCGTTATTCGCGATAAAGGTCGGGTGGCCCTCCGTCATGCCAGCCTCAACGATCTGGTAATCGGCAAAAGCCAGTTCTGCGGCGGATATCTCTGTTTTGGCCTGCTTGTACGCGCTGCCATACAGCGTGCTGCTGATCTCCTGCAGGTAAACCGGCATCATCTCTTCCTTTATGCCAAGATGGCGGCTGAACTCAATAACAAAATCAAGCGCATCCAGGGGGGCCGGCCTGCCCTCAATCCTTTTCTCCAGAGAGCCGGCGTCCACTTGCCAGTGATCTAGCAGGAGGCGCCGAGCCTGGAACCAATACTCCAACCCAGGGGTC
Source organism: Mesorhizobium sp. WSM4906 (assembly GCF_029674625.1). Lineage (NCBI taxonomy): Bacteria > Pseudomonadati > Pseudomonadota > Alphaproteobacteria > Hyphomicrobiales > Phyllobacteriaceae > Mesorhizobium > Mesorhizobium sp. WSM4906. The sequence goes on along the minus strand of NZ_CP121355.1, from coordinate 1,332,582 downwards.
TCGCTTTCCAGCACATACTTCCCCCAGTCGCCTTCCATTCGCTGGAGTCGAGGAGCAATTAGCAACTCGTGTGCAAATTCGCTGATTGCTTTACGGATAAGGAGCCGGTTGGCCTTTGCCCATAAATGCGGTTTCAAATGCTGCGTTACGCGTTCGGCTAGGCTTATCTCATCGTCTCGGGCTGTCATATCACTCACGATCTCAACTCCTTCAGAACGTAACGGTGTAAGGTTCGCGAACGCGCCTTACACTCGTCTCGCCAAACTTCGACGTCGCACAAAATCCGTTCTATTTTTCATCAGAAAGGATAAGAAATACCGGACCTCTTATACAAGTTAATTTCTAATGTGTTGTGTACCGTTCGTCTTCGCTCGTGATAAACCAGCAATATTACCATCTTACTTATATAATATATTAGAATACCGGTTTCACCGGCCCTGGACGTCGTCCTTCATCTTGCAACGAGCAAGAAGTGTGTATTGATTTGCACATGCCGTACTGTCGTTCGATCACGTCAAGCGGTCGGTGTCCATTGTTTGAGCTCTCCGAGTGTCCATTTTTGCTGTCCGTCTCCATACAATCGCATACGTCTAAAGCGGAATTTCCTTTGCTTGATAAGCCCAGACTGGGTAGGGGGGACTGAGTGAATGCCTACTCCGCTGAAATGCTGTCCTGCACCGCGCCAATGCTGTCGCGTACGATCGACAGACCACGGCGCAGTTCAGCCTCGGTTATGGTAAGGGCTGTCATGAACTTGAGCACCTCACCATACGAGCCAGCGATCTCGATCACCAAGCCGCGACGAAAAGCTTCCCGGGAAATGAGCCCCGGCAATGAGTGGTGCTTTGGTGATACGAGTCCATACATCAAGCCGCGGCCTCGGACATTCAGAGCAAGGCTGGGGAAGTCGTCTGCGATCGACTTGAGTTCTTGAGCCAAGATGGCTGATTTGCGAGCAATCTCATCTTCAAACTTGGAGTCGGACCAGTAAGTCTCAAGGGCCGCACGAGCAGTGACGAAAGCATAGTTGTTGCCCCTGAACGTGCCGGTGTGCGCACCCGGCGTCCAGACATCAAGTTCAGGCTTCATGAGGACAAGGGCCATAGGCGTTCCAATTGCAGACAACGACTTTGACAGGGTAACGATGTCCGGCACGATCTCAGCCGCCTCGAAACTGAAGAATTTCCCTGTGCGACCGACACCAGCCTGAATATCATCGAGGATCATCAGGATCTCGTGCCGAGAGGTCAGATCACGCAGCCGTTGCAGCCATTCAACGGTAGCAGCATTGACACCGCCTTCGCCCTGCACTGCTTCTAGGATCACCGCAGCGGGTTTGCCGAGACCACTGCTAGGATCATCGAGAAGCTTCTCGAAATACTCGATCGTGTCTGAAGCGCCGAGATAGCCCTCGTACGGCAACGATGTCACGTGCGCGAGGGGAAAGCCGACAGCATCTCGGAACTTCGTGTTTCCGGTTGCCGCCAACGCCCCAGCGCTGACTCCGTGAAACGAGTTCGTAAACGAAACGATGTTTGACCTGCCGGTCACTTGGCGAGCTAGCTTCAGAGCCGCCTCGACCGCGTTCGTACCTGTGGGGCCAGTAAATTGCAATTTATAAGACAGACCGCGGGGCTTCAAAATAAACTGCTCAAAAGCTTCGATGAAGGCCTTCTTGGCGGTCGTAGCAAGGTCGAGCCCGTGCACAATTCCGTCGCGCGCAATGTAGTCCAACAACGCCCGCGTGAAGGCTGGGTTGTTGTGCCCGTAATTCAAGGCTCCCGCGCCTCCCAAGAAGTCGATGTATTCCCGACCGTCTGTAGCTATGAGGGCAGTGCCGACGCCTCGATCGAACAGAACTGGGAACGCACGGACGTAGCTCCGCACCTCAGACTCAAGACGATCAAAGATCGCGAGGCTTACATCGTTTGTAGGAGTAAACTGCTTCTTCATAGGGCGAGTCCTGAATTGTAGCCTGCAAAGGCATCAGCCCAAACTGTCTGGCGAAGGCCATTTCAATCGGTTCGAGGTTCGGCTTGTATGACGGCAGCATGAGCAGTCACACGCCTGGCCACGCCAACTCACGGCCCAAGCCAGTCGATCGCTGCGAGGTCCAACGTCACGTCCACCAGAGAACAAGATCAGGCCGCGCAAATCCGAAAAAGCAATTCAGCACTAGGCGACGCTTTCCGTCGCCTAATTGACCGGTAACCCCGTGAACGAAGCCGCCATCGATTAGGGCGATATCCCCGGTTTTGAGCTCGAACTCGCGGCAAGGGACGGCTTCCAGATAGGCTGCCGAATAGGGATATCCAGTGGTCTCCACACCTTGCGATATCCGGTCCGCAACCGTCGGCTTGTGGCTCCAGAGCTTCAGATTGCCGCCTTCCTCAGGCATGCTGGGATAGAGGTTGAGCGCTGCGACCGTATTGTGCGCCACCGCAGAAAGCTCGTAATCATCGCCAGCACGTAAGACTTGAGCGACGTCGTCGTGGGGATCCAAGGAAAATGTGCCTGTGCCCGACCAACTGAGGCCGCGACAAACATTGGCCTGGCCGTGTTCGGAACGGGCTAGCCGCAATTCGATTCCCTGGTTGTGAAGCTCTCGCTTCAACGCCCTGAATACTGCTCGAACCGGGTCAACCAAATTCTTAAAAAGGGCATCGACGTACGGCCGCGCGTTTTCGGCGTCTGCGAAATAGGTGGCTGCATCCTTCCTGTAGTGAGATGCGCCGACATATTGTCCGGGCACACCATCTTTACGCTCTCTGAGACCAGAGCTTCCAATAAAGTTCGTAGTGATCTCCTCGGCTACTTCGGTGCTGAAAGCTTGCTTGATGTGCAGAGCGGTGAGCTCACCTTTCAGGACCGAGATGATCTCCGCCGTGTTGATCGACCCGGTCCGTTCTTTGATCGAAACCGGCGAGATGGCTGGCACTTGAGATATCTGACTAGGCATTGTCTTGCTCCTGTAGTGCGTGTTCAAGGATGGTGATGCCACGATCGAGTTCGGCATCGGTGATGGTTATCGGTGGGAGGACTTTGATAACGTCGCGATTTGGCCCCGAGGATTCGATAAGAAGGCCATTTTCGAATGCGACATCGTGCACGCGGCCGACAACTGCCGGTGAACGGCATTTCAGGCCGGCCATCAGACCGCGGCCGCGCTTCTGTTCGATGTATCTTGGAAATTTCGCAACCAGGCGATCGAGGTGCGTTTGCAGCCTGACGGCTGTCCGCTCGACACCTGCAGTAAATTTCCTATCCGACCACATCTTGCACATGGCTCCTGCCGTCACGAAGGCGAAATTGTTGCCTCTGAAGGTCCCGCTATGTTCTCCGGGCTTCCATATGTCCAAGTCGGGTCGAATCAGAACGATGGACAACGGACTACCTGAACCGCTTAGGGACTTGGAAAGACACACAATATCCGGTTCGATTTTCGCGGACTCGAATGAGAAGAAATCGCCAGTTCGGCCCGCACCCGCCTGAATATCGTCGACGATAAAAACAATGCCGTGCGTACGGCAAATGCGCTGAATTTCCGTGAGCCAAGCTGCGGATGCGGCGTTCATGCCGCCTTCGGCCTGGATGGTCTCCAGAATGATTGCGGCAGGCTTTTCTATGCCGCTCCCCGGGTCGCTCAAAACGCTGTCGATGTAACTGGCGGAATCGAAAGCTTGGCTCGGATAGCCGTCATAGGGAACACGGATCACATCGTGGCGAGCGACGCCTCCCAGTTCCCTGGTTGAGGCCGAGCCCGACACCGCTAGAGAGCCGAGCGACATGCCGTGGAACGCATTCGTAAAGGCCATGACGCTCGAGCGGCCGGTGTATTTTCGCGCCAGCGCCAGCGCCGCTTCGTTGGCGTTCGTGCCGGTCGGCCCGGGAAACTGAATCTTGTACGAAAGGCCTCTGGGTTTCAGGATCCAATCGACGAACCCTTCAATGAAGTCACGCTTTGCCGCCGTATGCATATCAAGCGACAGAAGAATGTTCTCACCGACGAGATATTCAATCGCTGGCGCCATAATATCCGGATTGTTGTGCCCGTAGTTGAGTGCGCCGGAACCCACCAGGAAATCGATAAAGGGCTTACCCGTCTCGTCCCAGATCGTCGCCCCAAGGGCCTTCGTAAAGACGGTGGGGAACGCCCGGCAATAACGACGAACGTTAGATTCATGAGCCGTGAAAGCGTCGGTGTCCATATCAAGTCCTCTGCACATAGTCTTTCAAAGAAGAGAGCTGTTTAATGGCTAGTGGTTTGCGGCAGATGTTCGTCGCTTAACGTTGAAGCAGAATGCCGGAGGCAGCTTTGTTTGGTCTGGGTTTGGTCTGGTGATGCCGGCATCCTCATCAAATATTGTTGGGTTGCGTTGCCCTCCATTCGGATGCTTTCGAATGTGCTGCAACAGGATGGCTTCTAAAGCTTCCGCGAAAGCATCGCTACTATGGCATCAGGTAGTTGACGTACCCACCCTTCGCTGCCCATAGCGCTCCGGACAAATGAATGAGTCCAAGGAGATCAGCAGGGTCGCGTCGCCAGAGGTTGTGTCGCTCGGCGGTAGCGAAGCCGCTCGCGAGCGCGCTCCTCAATAGCGCCGTAGCGAGCGAGCGGCTTCGCGGCGGTCATCAATATTCGCCGTTCAACCTCGGGCTGCGGACACCAACCTGATTCAAGAAACTATTTGATGACCGATGACACAGCGAAAGCCACGCTCTCTTTGAGAAGAATGCGGATTCCGATCTCTTGCGCGATGACTGGCCCGAGCCGCCGGATCAAGAGGGCGGGGCCGCCGTGGACCCCCTTGACGGAAAGCCCGTTCGTAGGCCAGGCGGAAGCAACCGGGAGACGCGCTGGCGAAGGGCCGCATCGGTTTCGAGAACGTCCACTACCGCGACGGCAACCATCCCCGGCCGCAGCTGGGCTGCTGCCTTCAGGCGAGTCGAAAAGGAGATCGTCCGGGAGGGTGAAGGCGTTGACGAGGTGAGCCGTGAGTAAGCAATCAAGCTCTGATCGGGATCGACTAACACTGTTTCCATCCGACCGATGGTTGACCTGTGATCGGCGTTACCTCAAGCTAGGCAGGCCGACAAGCTCGGTTGGAAGGCGAAGACCTTTCGATGAGCTCGTCTCCGAAATGCTCGAGGCCCACTGCCGCGCCTACAGGAACATACTGGCGTAACGTGAAAACACGATGGCGTCGCGGGCAGGTGCATCTGTCGTGGGGCCATCCGCACTGCCAGGCACGCCCTCTCGGCCGGCATGCACTCAGGTCCGGTCGTTTGGGTCGGCGAATTCACACATCCTGCAAAGCAGAAAACCATCTGCTCCATTCATGCGGTCGACGATTTCGCGAAAAACTGGCTTTTCAAACAGAGCGGAGTAACCCTCATATAGAAGGTTGCCCAATACGTGACGCCGTTCAAAATCCATAGAGCACAGGGTAACGTCGCCGTTTGGAAGAAGAACATTCCGATACTGTCGTGCGTCCACGCAGGTTAGGGCTCCGACCACTGGCTGACGTGGTGCAACGATCTTAGGGTCGACGCTTCCACCCCTACTGCTCACCGGCCGCGCTTTTATCAGGGCTTCGGTAGGAATAATGTCGGCTATATCTGGGTGGGGCTCGCCCAAGGCCACGAATCGGATCAAGGGGATGTCCGCGTCGACGAGTTGACGAACCAGATCGCGATACTTGTCTCCGACCAGGCGGCTGTTCATGTAGGTGCCGTCATCGAAAACATGGACCACGAATACGCCCAAGCGCAAGGCTTGCAATCGCTGCAGGTCCTGCCCGTTCATTCCCACCAGCGTCGTAAAAATCCTGATGCCATGGCCTTTGGCGAAGGCGTGCTCCACCATTTCGGTACAGTCCGGATTGAGCCAAGGTTCGGAGTATCCCGCAAAACCAATGTCGACGGAAGTCGGTACGCGGGCCAGACACCGCTTGAAATCTTCAAGATCCAGATGACTCGCATGAGACACTTTTCTTTGCCGGACCGCGAACTTGTCCTGGGGACAATATGAACATCCTACGACGCATCCCGTGGTCGTCGTTATCTCCAAAACCCTGCCGGCTGTGTTTGCTGAGCGAAGTTCCGGTAAAATCACTGGTGATTACTCCCATCTACTTCCTGCGAAGCGCCACGATGGTGTGCGTGTGCCTTTGGCTTTCTGATACCGCCTGCTGATCTACCGAGGCAACGCAGACATCTACCCTTTTTGGCAGCCTAAGCCGCCCGGTTCACCGATTTGCCGGGCCGACCCTTCACAAACTTCCAGCGCGTCGGACCAGAGACAGCATTGCATCTTTCGAGGCATCACTCGCTCCGGAGATGTAGCCTCAACCGTTGGTCGCTGGCCCGTCGCCGAGATGCGCGCGCAGCACCCTCGAACCCGCCGGAGAGAAGCTTTCTGGATGCCGTCGATCATCCTTCATCGAGCGAGTTCCGTGTTCTCATGCGGGTCAGCCCTCACACTATATTGCCGCACATCGACCAGCAAAGGCCGAGCTAGTGCGCCTGGCGCGCAGTTACTGCGAGATAGGCTTCGAAAAGCCCGACAGGGCTAAGACGCTCCGCTGTATTGAACCCGAAATGTTTTCTGACAGCTGTCAGATTTTGGACACACATCACTCATCGTCAGTCGCTTAATACGGATGGTAATTTCTTCCAGGAATCGGTGACATTGAACACCACCCTGTCATGACCGCCCAATCTCAGCGAAGCGAACTCAGCATCGCCACCAGGACCAAGCCTGAAGATAAATCCGCCGTAGCAGCGTCAACGACATTTTGCTTTCGAAGCCGGATGGATTGCACGAGGTGATTCGCGCCGTGATGCAGGAGGTGCTCGAGGCCGAGATGGACGAGGCGCTGGGTGCTTCGAAGAGCGAGCGCACGCCGGAGCGTCTCGGCTATCACGCGCGCTACTACGGGCGGAGAACTAGCTGCGCACCTACGGCGGTTGGATAATCCCAAGGTTCAAAGCTTTTACAACAGCTACCGTTCTGCTGGTCGCATCCAACTTCCGCATTACATTTTTTAAATGGAAATCTATCGTATTTCGTGATCTGCCTAAAATAGTTCCTATTTCCCAAGATGATTTTCCTTGTGACACCAAATCAATGCACTCTATTTCTCTCGGAGACAGGTTATGAGCTCGTTCCGACGCAGTCGTAGTGTCGAACTTCGTAACCATCCGATGAAACCGCAGCGCGGCCATTTGCAGGTAGGTGATCGCTCTATTCTGCAATTCGCAGTCCGAGGATTGAGCAAAACTCACAAACCTAAAGCTGCCACCAGGGCCATGTAATGGGACGGTAACGCCTGACCTCAAGCCGAATGTTGCTGCTTCGTCCAAGACGCGGCGTCCATCTTCAGTTATGTTTTCATCAGTATACACCTCGCTCCATCGAAAGGGTCCCGCCTCCTTTCGACCTTTCTTGATGAGGGGGTCTATTTTGGCATAGCCCATTCTCGAGTAGCGCTCCTGCCATTCAGCAGGATAATTCCACATCACCACAGAACCCTCCCGGTTCGGCTTGAAAGCCCTCTCTGATGCGAGCGGCCCATAGGCAATCCACGGGCAATCGAAATTCAGCGCAAACGCAGACAACAGTTCGAACAACTGTTCGGATTGAGCGACATCATCAGTCATCTTGAGGAATAGGTCTAACTCCACCGCAATCCGCCGGAGTTCCATGATGTCTCCTTCATTGCGTTCTCATTGGTGCACAGTTTGCTCCAACCCAGCCTCGCAACATCCGAAGTCAACGGGACTCGAGCCGGAGTTCCTTCCGCCACCTGGAGTACCCTCAAGAGTCGTGCCAGCTTGCGAGCGAAGCTTCTCCTTCAGGTCGTCAATCGACGGGGGAGGTACCCAGGAGGCGAACCGACAGCACTGTGTCGGGGAGCGCACAATCCGACAGTCGAGCATTCGATTGACGGAATATGGGCAGGAAAGTATTCGCGGCGCGCTTTTGAAATCAGCACCTAAGTGCCGGGCCTGAGAAAGCTGCATTGCAACTGTACTTATTTGATCGAGGCAAGAACAAGCTCAAAATTCAATCGATACATCGACCTTCTTTTCCAATCTCCCGAGTTGAGCAGCCGTAGCAATCGTATCGACTGGATGGCGGCTGACTTTCTCCAGGCTCGGTAACCTGCTGAATTTGTCCTTCGGATGTTCCCGCTCAGTTGGCACGACTTTTGAACTCACCGTCGTGAGGCGGCAAGAGCTGCCCGCCAAAATTGATGCTGTTATGGGGGAGGTCGAAATTCCAGTTTTGTCTTTTATCGTCTTTGGGACCGAGCGTGTTGATGCGCCCGCTTGGAAACTATGAGACGTTTCCCCGTCCATGGGCGCGGCGCCACTTGTCGCGACGTTTTCGCCTTCACTGTTCGCCTCTGGAACAGGCAGCCGGCCCGGCTCGCGATCATCATGACCGCGATGCTCGCCTCCACGCTGGCTGACGTGTTGATGCCGCTCTATTCTGGCCGACTCATCGACGCTGTTTCTCGTGCTGCTAATGCGGCAGCACCAGCTTCGGATTCAGCTGTTGCAGCATTCTCTGTACCGATTGCATTGGCACTCGGTGGCATTGCCATGCGCCACGTCGCCTTCATTGGCCTGAGCGACCTGGTGTTGAAAATGATTTCCGACGTCGCGACCGAAGCGTTCCATCATGTGCAGCGCTTTTCGACAGACTGGCATGCAAACAGCTTCGCCGGCTCGACAGTGCGCAAGATAACGCGCGGCATGTGGGCGCTCGACCTCCTCAACAGCACGATACTCGTCACGCTGCTCCCGTCGTTTGTCATCTTGATCGGCTCGACGGTGCTGCTCGGCTGGCACTGGCCGGTCATGGGCGTGATCTTTGCTTGCGGCTCTCTCGTCTACCTTGCGTTTTCGATTTCGCTGTCGCTCGGCTATGTCGCGCCAGCGGCGAGCCTTGCCAACCGATGGGACACAAGGCTCAGCGGCGCGCTTGCGGACGCGGTCAGTTGCAACGCTGTGGTCAAGGGCTTCGGCGCAGAGGTTCGCGAAGACGAGCGGCTTGCAAATATCATGACGAAATGGCGGCACCGCGCGCGCCGGAGCTGGGTGCGCGGAACGATCATCGGCTCAACCCAAGGCGTAACTTTGGTTGCGCTCAGGGTGGCGGTGGTCGGATATGCCCTGCTTCTGTGGTCGCATGGACAGGCAACGCCGGGCGAGATAGCATATGTTCTCACGTCCTTCATCGTCCTGCAGGGCTATCTGCGTGATGCCGGCATGCATGTCCGCAACGTGCAGCACTCGGTTAATGATATGGAAGAACTGGTGGCCATCCACAATCAGCAGGTGGATGTTGCCGATCGTCCAGAGGCCAAGCCGATCCGGATCACGAACGGCCGTATCGATTTCGAGAACGTCCACTTCCGCTACGCCAACCATCCCCTGCCGCTCTATAGCGAATGTTCGCTGTCGATTGAAGCTGGCGAAAGGGTTGGGTTGGTTGGACCCTCCGGTTCCGGCAAGACAACATTCGTGAAGCTGATCCAGAGACTCTACGACCTGAGCGGCGGCCGGATCCTGATAGACGGTCAGGACGTCTCGGAGGTGACCCAAGAGTCCCTTCGTTCGCAGATCGCGATCGTGCAGCAGGAGCCGATCCTGTTTCACAGGTCGCTTGCCGAGAACATCGCCTATGGCCGGCCTGGCGCGAGCCAGGCCGAGATCGAGCAAGCGGCACGACTGGCAAGTGCCCACGAATTCATCGCGCCCCTGCCGAAGGGCTATGGGACATTGGTCGGCGAAAGGGGTTTGAAGCTCTCCGGCGGCGAGCGCCAGCGCGTGGCGATCGCGCGCGCCTTCCTCGCGAACGCGCCGATCCTTATTCTGGACGAGGCCACATCGAGCCTCGATTCGGAATCCGAGGTGCTCATTCAACAAGCGGTGGATCGGTTGATGGTGGGCCGAACCACACTCGTCATCGCACACCGGCTGTCGACGGTCCGCTCGCTCGATCGGCTGCTCGTCTTCGACCGTGGCCGCATCATGGAGGACGGCGATCATGCCGCCCTGATCAATCTCGATGGTGGCATTTACCGCCGCCTCTTCGAACGGCAGGCGTTGGAACTCGCGAAGGGCCTGGCCTGATCGCTAAACCGGCTTGCGCGATGCGCCGAGCCGTTGCCGGAGAGGGGTGTGGCAGTGACGAGCGGCGGGCGTTAGGCGGCAAAACCAGCACGGCCGGAACTGTCCGCCAAACGGGCGAGCGGGAATGCACCACGTCTAAGCTTCGGCGAATGCGCGCAGTTACACGCGGGCACCGAATTGTCGCGCCTAACGGCGCACGCACCAAAAGGGCGGGAATGTCGACGGCCCGGGAAGAGTGCGGCCCTCGCCGTTACCCACATTTCGCCAAAGGAAGCGAAGTCAACGCACATTGAGAGGGCGGTGCTTCCCGGCCGGCCGGGATCCCTGTCGCTGGCCCAACCTACCGCACGCTGGCCACGTCAACGGTTCAAAGTCCCTTCGGTTCGCAAAGTCGTCCCCTTGGAGACCCGGAAGCGCAGGAGCTCCGACCGCAGTCTTCGCTCAACTCTGGCCATCTGCTCCGGGATTGGATTCCGTTCCCTTGCTAGCACAGTGGCAGCTGAGCACGAACTCGCCGGCCCCGTGTCTTTCGATTACGGCCAACGGGCTTAGGAAGAGATTGGATTCGCCGGCCCTCTGCGGAGCGAATGAACAGTTCTACAGATCATCGACGTCCGCGAAAAAGAGCACGCAGCCGAAATAGCAGGCCTGAAGCAGCAGCGAACAGGCCAGCGTCGTGACGACTGCCACACGGATCGAATCCAAAGCGAAGTAAACCATCGACGCATTGCTGCACAGGACCAGCCCCACGAGCCGACAAAAAGATGAAGTGCAACGCCGTTCTCCTGGTTTTCGCCAGATCATGTTGCGAGCTCGTCGGCCGCAACATGCGTCTGGCAGTTCTTGGGGCAGACGCGGCCGCAGGCTCCGCAGCCTATGCAGCGGCCGGCATCATCGACAACCATGATCATGCGATTGAGCTTGCCGTCGAAATCGTCGTCCTCGTCATCGCAGGGGCCGAGGATTTCACCCGCATCATCAACGCCGTGAAGATGCATGACATCGCGCGAGCAGACCTTGAAACAACGGCAGCAGCCGATGCAGGTCTTGCTATCGATGGAGGTCAGGTACGACGGCATCCAAATGGAGCCGTCACGGGTGGTGAATGTGCGCATCATCCTAAATTCTTCATTGAAGCGAGTTCTCTCTTGGCAACATCCAACTCGGCATAAACGGCTTGGGTTTTCTCGGCGACTTCCTGTATGTCGGCCCACTTGCCCGGCAGACCCTCGACAAGGTCCTGCAATGCCATCTTGGCAATAGCTGCACGCAACTGGAGCTTTCGGACTTTCTTCCTCATCTTATCTAGGTCTGACATAGATCCTTCCTGGAACAATGGTTTTGTTGATGCGCTCCATCTCGGGCTAGGCTTCAATGGCTGCAGTCGCATCGTCGACCAGTTTCGTACCGGCCTCAGCAAGTTTGCGGAAAGTCTCGAAGCCGAACCGGTGGACGTCTCGACAGAACGCCCAACCGCTGGAAGCCCGCAGGGGCTTCATTCCAATTATTGGCGACGTCGACACGCCGGAGCGCTCCTCGATCGCAAGCGCTACGGCGGTGTAAACATGTCGAGCCTCCACAGCGCGTCAGGATCGGGATCGCCGCCAAAGGGTACCGCACGTTGCTGTTGCTTGGTGATGATGAACTCGGCCAGCAGCTCGGCATCCGAATGGCCTTCCCATAAGCCGAAGGAATCCTGAGTACGAATGAGCCGCAGGAGGCATTTGACGAACGGGGAAGCAAGGGCCTCGTCGTCATTGTTGACAGCAGGGCCAACCGGAGGAATTTCGTTGTTCGTCATTTCAGTCTTCGTCTTCGAGGTACGATTTCCTTTTCCTGCGATGCCCACTCCGGGTCCGCTTGCGTGGCCGACGAATGGCTTGGGCGGGCCAACCCCAAGAGTGCCCCGTGGCCGACCTCGACATGTCCACGAGTGCGAGACCTGCGGCGCGAATTCGCGGCGCACATCGTCTGCGCCGCGATCCGACCGGTGGTCAACGCAATTGAAATCCAACCTTCCGCAAGCCGCCGCCCTGCTGCATCGACATACTTGCTGCGAAGAGAGCTTCGATGGGCGGATTGGCCAGTGTTCAATTCCAATTGTCAGTCCCTTCGCGATTCTTGCTCAGGAAGTGACTTCGTTTTGAGTTTCGGGTGCCTTCTTTTGCGGAGCCACACAAAGATCCGCGTGACAGGCAGGCTCACCCGTGTAGTTGGCCAGTGCTTCGAGCAATGGGGTAAGATAGTACTGTTTGGTGTGGTCCGGAATTGGCCCCAGCCGGTCCACCGATTTCAGTGCCACCTCGATCAACTCGATTGCGCGATCTTTGTTGCCGCTCTCGTAATAATACTGAGCTACCGGGAGGTACCGGAGGTATTTAAACGGGCCATCGCCGTTCGGGGGATTGAGTGCCAGTATCTGTTCCGAGAGCTCGTTGCCCATCGCAAAGCGCTCCGCGCGCGGAAGATGGGAATTGTCCATCGTGGGATCGAAGAGTTGGTTGAGGGCCAAGGCCATCCACGACACCGCGTCGGACGTTTTGTCGATCGCGTCCTCGACCAATTCTCGCATGACCGGCATGCCGGTCTTGATGTCGCGCAGCTTGTGAAGCAGAAGATCCGCATGAATCTGCCGGAACTCACAAGAGTCTGGCATCAAGGCGAGGCCTTCTTCGATGGCCAAGAGCGCCGCCGTCCAATCCTCGGCCTGCATCGCCGGCTCAAGTTTGGCGTATATCGGCCCGGTAAGCGACATTTCGCGCGCTGCAAGTTGGTTATGCGCGATGCGCTTTGCATCGGCGGCTTTCGCTTCATAGCTGCTGCGCCAGCTGCCGTTAAGGACTTTCGGCAAAACGTCATCGAGTTCCGCCGGGTGGCCGATAAAAGCGATGTGGCCGTCGCGGTCGACCACGAACGAGGTGGGAATCCCAATCGAAGAGCTGGGATCCATCCAGAGCTTGTTCATTTCGCCAATGTAATCGAACCCGATACGATAATTCAGATTCGGGAACTCCTCGGTCAGCCAGGCATCCACGTTGGTCCGCGCCTCGTCTGCGGTAGGACCCTGTTCGCAGGCGGCAACTCCGACCGCCTCAAATCCGCTGCCTTCATATTTCTCCTGCAGTTCGATCAAATGGGGCATGGCGTCGACACATGGTCCGCACCAAGTCGCCCAAAACTCAACGAGGTAGACCTTGCCGGGCCGAAAGTTCGTGAGGGGCTCGCCACGCAGCCAGTTCTCCACTTTGATCGCAGGAGCCGGGGACCCCATACGCAGTTCCATCTTGGTGTCCAAAGTCATTCCACACCTTTCGTCTCTTTTGTCGCGGAATATTTTCCAGTCAAAATCGGACACGGTCTCGAGGGCATCGCTCCCTCTGGCTTGCTTCAGCGAAGCTCTCACCGTGTTGCCGCACATCAAGCTGCAACGGAGGTGCCAATTCCCTCAGCTCCGGTAAGCGGCGGGAAATGCTTTGAAATTCTCCACGAGGCCAAATGCGGCCGATTGTCGTGAACCCGACATGTCTTCTGCCGCTGTCGGGTTTCGCCCTATCACTCTTGAGAGCTTGGACGGCTCGCCTGTGATTAGACTGGCCTCGGCCCTCGAGCAGTGGCAGTTTGGCGCCAGTTCGAAAGCGCGAACTCGCCGGCTTGGTCCTCGTGCCGCCACCGCCGCGTGTGGATTCTTGCCCCGGAGTCAAAATTCGCCTCGCGGTTGCCAACGGCGGCATGCGCTCAATGCGCGTGGCGTTGAGCACCGACAGCACGTAATGGTACCAATTAGTGGATGCCCGTCGCTGCCTCCACTTCTCCAGCCAAGCGCTCGAACGACGCTACCTACCCACGTTCGAGCGCGACCGCGGAATCGCAGACTGCCGAACGTCAGCCGTTGCGAAAGGTGTAGCCGTACCCGTTGATCGCCGGTGCGCCGCCTAGATGTGCGTAGAGGACCCTCGATCCCTGTGGAAAGAAGCCCCTCTGGACGAGGTCGATCATCCCTTGCATCGATTTGCCCTCGTAAACGGGGTCCGTAATCATGCCCTCGAGCCGCGCGCACAAACGGATTGCCTCTTTGGTTTCCTCCGATGGAACGCCATAACCCGGGTACGCGTAGTCCATGAACAACACCACGTCTGCCTCGACAATTTCCGCTCCGAGGTGGACGAGCTTCGCTGTATTTTGGGCGATGCCAAGCACCTGCGCCTTGGTCTTGGCGGGCATGGCGGAGGCATCGATACCGATCACGTTGCGCTGTCGACCATCCTTGGCGAACCCGACGAGCATGCCGCCGTGGGTTGAACCAGTCACCGTACAGACGACGATATAGTCGAAGGCAAACCCAAGCTGCTCTTCCTGGGCACGCACCTCCTCAGCGAACCCCACATAGCCCAGGCCGCCGTATTTGTGGACAGAGGCGCCGGCAGGTATCGCATATGGCCTGCCGCCCCTTGCCTTGACTTCATAAAGTGCCTTTTCCCAGCTGCGGCGGATGCCGATGTCAAAGCCCTCGTCAACCAGGCGCACCTCTGCCCCCATGATGCGGCTCAAGAGGATATTGCCGACCCGGTCGTAGACAGCATCATCATGTGGGACCCAGCTCTCCTGGACCAGGAGGCATTTCATGCCGATCTTGGCGGCGACCGCAGCGACCATGCGCGTATGGTTGGACTGCACGCCACCGATTGTGACGAGCGTATCGGCATCTGACGCGATCGCGTCGGGCACAATGTATTCGAGCTTGCGCAGCTTGTTTCCGCCGAACGCGAGACCGGAGTTGCAGTCCTCGCGTTTGACGTAGATTTCCACCTTGTCGCCCAGATGCTTGCCGAGGCGGTCGAGCCTCTCGATCGGCGTGGGTCCAAAGGTGAGCGGATAACGTTCGAATTTTTCCAGCATGCTATCTCCAGCAAAAAAGTACCTGAACCTGCTACGCACCGGTCAGCCCAGGGGTATGGTCGCGTGTTAGCCGAACACAGATTCCCTATACGATCAGCTCAGTCATCAGAGGGTGACCAAAATTGGTGTGGGTCTGAGCACTGATCCTGTCATCCGCGCATCAAAGCAGCAGCACATGCTGGGCATTCGACCAAGCCGGGACACAGCTGAAAATTGCATTCCGCAGTTGATCAGAGTCAGACGACTGGTACCCGAGCTTTCCTGTAACCATCGGCATGCTGGCCCCTGTGGCGAGTTCCACGAGCGCGGCTAGAGGACTGCCAGATCAGAAAGAGCACGCGGCCGAAGTAGCCGGCCTGAAGCAGCAGCGAACAGGCCAGCGTCGTGACGACTGCCACACGGAGCGAATCCAAAGCGAAGTAAACCATCGACGCATTGCTGCACAGGACCAGCCCCACGAGCCGACAAAAAGATGAAGTGCACGCCGCTCCCCTGGTTTTCGCCAGATCATGTTGCGAGCTCGTCGGCCGGAACATGCGTCTGGCAGTTCTTGGGGCAGACGCGGCCGCAGGCTCCGCAGCCTATGCAGCGGCCGGCATCATCGACAACCATGATCATGCGATTGAGCTTGCCGTCGAAATCGTCGTCCTCGTCATCGCAGGGGCGAGGATTTCACCCGCATCATCAACGCCGTGAAGATGCATGACATCGCGCGAGCAGACCTTGAAACAACGGCAGCAGCCGATGCAGATTTGCTATCGATGGAGGTCAGGTACGGCGGCATCCAAATGGAGCCGTCACGGGTGGTGAATGTGCGCATCATCCTAAATTCTTCATTGAAGCGAGTTCTCTCTTGGCAACATCCAACTCGGCATAAACGGCTTGGGTTTTCTCGGCGACTTCCTGTATGTCGGCCCACTTGCCCGGCAGACCCTCGACGAGGTCCTGCAATGCCATCTTGGCAATAGCTGCACGCAACTGGAGCTTTCAGACTTTTTTCCTCATCCTATCTAGGTCTGACATAGATCCTTCCTGGAACAATGGTTTCTTGATGCGCTCCATCTCGGGCTAGGCTTCAATGGCTGCAGTCGCATCGTCGACCAGTTTCGTACCGGCCTCAGCAAGTTTGCGGAAAGTCTCGAAGCCGAACCGGTGGACGTCTCGACAGAACGCCCAACCGCCGGAAGCCCCCACGGGTTTCATTTCTATTGTCGGCGACGTCGACACGCCGGAGCGCTCCTCGATCGCAAGCGCTACGGCGGTGTAAAACATGTCGAGCCTCCACAGCGCGTCAGGATCGGGATCGCCGCCAAAGGGTACCGCACGTTGCTGTTGCTTGGTGATGATGAACTCGGCCAGCAGCTCGGCATCCGAATGGCCTTCCCATAAGCCGAAGGAATCCTGAGTACGAATGAGCCGCAGGAGGCATTTGACGAACGGGGAAGCAAGGGCCTCGTCGTCCCCGTGGACAGCAGGGCCAACCGGTTCATGAGGAATTTCGCTTTTCCCCAATTTCAGTACTCCTCTTGAAGGACGATCTCTTTTTCTGCGATGTGTGGTTCGGGCGCTTGCGTGGGCGGGGAATGGCTTGGGCGAGCCGATCCCACGCAACAGTGTCCCGTGGCCGACCTCGAGCACGTCCACCAATGCGAGACCTTTCACCGCGGCGCGAACGCCTGCGCCGCGGTTCGACCCGAGGTAAACGCAATGGAAATTCCACCTGCCGCAAGCCGCGCACTTTTGCGGCATCGACGTTATTGCTGCGAAGTGCGCCTGGGCGGGCGGATTTGCCGGTGTTCAATTCCAATTGTCATGCCCTTCGCGATCCTTGCTCAGGAAGTGACAGCGTTTTGAGTTTCGGAAGTCTTGTTTTGCGGAGCCACACAGAGACCCGCGTGACAGGCAGGCTCACCCGTGTAGTTGGCCAGGGCTTGGAGCAACGAGGTGAGGTAGCGCTGTTTGGTTTGGTCCGGCACTGGCTCCGAATGGTCCAGCGATTTGATTGCCACCTCGATCAACTCGATCGCCCGGTCCTTGTTGCCGCTCTCGTAATAATACTGAGCGACCGGAAAGTAACACCCGAATTTAAAGTCTCCATCGCCTTGCGGAGGATTAAGTTCCAGGATCTGTTCGGAGAGCTCCTTGCCCATCGCAAAGCGATCATCATGCGGAAGATGGGAGTTGTCGATCGTGGGATGGAAGAGTTGGTTCAGCGCCATCACCACCCAAGACATCGCTTCGAACTTTTTGTTGATCGCGTCCTCGACCAATTCGCGCATAAGCGGCAAGCCGGTTTTGATGTCGCGCAGCTTGTGAAGCAGAATATCCGCATGAACCCGCCGAAAATCAAAAGAGTCTGGCATCACGGCGAGGCCTTCTTCGATGGCCAATAGTGCCGCTGCCCAATCCTCGTCCTGCATCGCCGGCCCAAGTTTGGCGTATATCGGCTGACTCAGCGACGATTCGCGCACACGCGAGATTCGCTTTGCATCGACGGCTTTCGCTTCATAGCTGCTGCGCCAGCTGCCGTTAAGGACTTTCGGCAAAACGTCATCGAGAGGTGCCGGGTGGCCGATATAAGCGATGTGGCCGTCGCGGTCGACCACGAACGAGGTGGGAATCCCGAACGAAGAGCTGGGTTCCAGCCAGAGCTTTTTCATTTCGCCAGTGCAATCGAACGCTGTCCGATAATTCAGATTCGGGAACTTCTCGGTCAGCCAGGCATCCACGTTGGTCCGCGCTTCGTCCGCGGTTGCAGCCTTTTCGCAAGCTGCGACTCCGATAATCTCAAATCCGCTGTCTTTATATTTCTCCTGCAGTTCGATCAAATGGGGCATGGCGTGGACACATGGTCGGCACCAAGTCGCCCAAAATTCAACGAGGTAGACCTTGCCGGGCCGAAGGCTCGTGAGGGGCTCGCCACGCAGCCAGTTCTCCACTTTCAGCGCAGGAGCCGGGGACCCCATACGCAGTTCCATCTTGGTGTCCAAAGTCATTCCACACCTTTCGTCTCTTTTGTCGCGGAATATTTTCCAGTCAAAATCGGACACGGTCTCGAGGGCATTGCTCCCTCTCGCTTGCTTCAGCGGAGCTCTCACCGTGTTGCCGCACATCAAGCACGGCAAAGGGCATGCCAACCCTTCTTAGCTTCGGCAAGCGCCGGTACCGCCTTGAATAAGCGAGCCCTAACACGGCCAGCTGACGTTAACCTGAATGTCGGCTTTCGACGGCTCACCTTAGCGGCTGCCGTTTAGGAAGGTGAGAGTTTGGCTGGCCCGCTGGCGATAAGACCGGCTTCGGCGTCCTGGAGTAGTCGCACTTCGGCGATGGGGTCGAAAGTGCGGGAGAGGCTCGGTACCCTTGCAGCCACCGCCGCATGTGGCCCGGCGTCATAATTCGCGTCGCGGTTGCCAACGGCGGCGTTGGGCTCGATCCACGTGGCGTTGAGCCCGACAGCACGTAAAGCTGCATCGTGATTGAATGCCCTTTGCTGTTTCACGCCAAGCAGGAGTCGCGCGACGCTACCTTGCTCAAGCGCGAGCAGAGCGATCTGACGCCGTAGGAATATTGCTCGTCCCGCTTTTGCCGCCAGAGGCGGAAATCTTTCCTGAATGCCACCGCCGATCATCAATATCGACGAATCATATCCCGCTGCCCATTTGTTCGACTCCGAGGTCGGGCCAGCACTCCGTCAAGGGACGGTTGATGAACCCTAGATGCTCGGGATTGGCGCATGGCGCGCGCCGCAGAAGGCTGTCAAGGATGCGGCGCGCTCGCCAGGCCAGCAGCCCAAAGTTCGGATCAGCCAGCCCGCGCTGTCCAAGGCAGGCGTTCTGAACGAAAAGGCGTCGGTCTCGCGGTCCGTCCCAGTACACCGAAAAATCCTCGCCGATGGCGAGCTCATTGCCGATCTGTTCGAGGCGATCTGCGATCGGTTCTAGGAAACCCGGCAGCGGTTTCTCGTACCCGGTGGCCAGGATGACGATATCGGCGGTTACTTCTCCGATGTTGTCCAAGCCGCGTTGCAGCGTGAGCCTGTGCCCTGCTCCGGCATTGATGCAGCGCGACACGTTGCAACTTGGCCGCAATGTGATCTCGCATTGGTGTGGCTCGAGAAAGGCGTGGTGGTAGAGCGCCTGATAGACCGCGCGCAACTTGCTTTCTGAAATGCCCTCGGAGGCAAGCGCGAAACGCCGCAGGAACAGCTGTCGATGCACCTCGCTCATCGCAGCAAAACGATCCGAGAAGCATGGCGTGAACAGCCCGTTTGTGAACGCGTGGTCGTCGAAAGGCATCTCGCGCGTCAAGACCCATGTGATCGCCGCGGGCCGCCGTTCTTTCGGCCGGCCGACAAGGTGCAGTAGCAGCTCGGCTCCCGACTGTCCGCCGCCAACAACGCAGACATGCTTTTTTTGCACCTCAGGATTGATGTGGGCCAACTCAGATGAGTGGAACAGGTTGGGTCCAGTCCAGCCATGAAACTGAGGCGGAATTTGCGCCTGCTTGCCTATGTCGATGACGAGGTTTCTTGCATCAAGGACCGCGTTGTCCGTCCGCACGCGAAACTCGCCGTCAAAGCGGATTTCGCGAACGGCCTCGCCGCCACGGACAAGCGGATTCTTCTGGAACGCCCAGTTGAGATATTGGGCGAACTCGGCTCTAAGCACCCCGTGAAATTGCGCATTGAGGAAATTGTAAAGACGCCCGTTCTCGTGGAGGTAGTTTACGAATGTGTAGGCTGATCGCGGATTGACCAGAGTAACCAGATCCTGGAAGTGGCCGACCTGGAGCTCCGCGCAATCGAAAGCGCTGCCTGGATGTCCTCGGAAATCGACCTCCCGGTCCAGGAACAGTGCCCCTTGCGCAATCTCTTCCTGTATCTGACACGCAAGGCTCAAATTAGATGGTCCAGCACCCACACCAATACAAAAGAGGTCCACTTATCCTTACTCCTCTAGGAGTGTTTTCCAACTCAGCGGCATGTTGACGTCGATTGCCGGGCATTGAGCAATGCGAACCTCACAGGCATGCTTGAGCCGCGGTCCCGACTGAGAGGACAGCAAAAGCGTGTGCCGCCTTCCAGGTCTTGGGCTCAATGTCGGCGGCATCGACAGCGGCGCGGCGTGATCCGAACCCAAGAGCAGAAGGAAAGTGTGTGATGCTGTCGCGCGGCTCTTCCGGATCTTACGGCGGCTTCTAGCGCCGGCCTCCACCCCAGGAGTGGCTGTTTCCCTGCCACGACGGAAGCGGCTCTTTCTTTCGAGGGGCGTAACCATGGATAACGGCTCTTAATGCTTTCGGAGACTCCCATGCATGCGGCGTGCCGGATAAAGACCTGTCAAACCAACGAGTTCGCGCAGTTCCAGCTCGTCTGGAATCCGACATTGTCGCACGCCCGACGATCGGGCAGGGGAAGCTCCGCGGCAGCGGCCCTTGCACACCGCAGGCTGACAGGGACAGCCGCCGATTTGACGCGCGTCCGGGTACTGATAAGGGGCCTTCCAACAGGGTTCGCGCACGAGGCGGGGTCTCCTGGTACACCCGCCCTGTGGCTTGGCTGCGGTCTGCTGCAGCCGTTCGTCTTTACTGCCCGTTGCGGACGATCTCGCACGAGTTGGTTCACGAGAGCGTCGTGAAGCAGTCGAGGCGTCCGGTTTGGCTCTGACAAGCGTCGCAAGATGTTCGCGGATCCAGCCATGTCTCCGCAATCCGACCGGTAACCGACGACGACTTCGGACTGGTTGGCGGTCCTACGACCTGATCGGTGTTCCTACGGAGCTGATCAGCGAGCCAAAAACAGCGGCAATGTGGTCTTCCCAAAGCTCCAGCTCGGCGGACCGCCGAAAATCCGCTCACGCAGCCCACGGCTGCCATAAGCACCCATAACCATCATGTCAGCACAGATGTCGTTCGCGTGCTGGGTCAGCACTGTGCCCGCCGATTTGCCGGCGCTCTTAAGCAGGTCAACGGAGACCCGAGCACCGTGCCGAGTAAGATAGGCAGCGATGTCAGCTCCAGACTGCGCGCCTTTCCCGTTGTTTTGCGCCTTTGGATCGACCATAGCGACACAGACTTCCTTGGCAGCGGATAGGATACTAAGAGCTTCCCGAACCGCACGCGAGGCCTCTACACGCGAATCCCAGCCGACCAGCACGCGTCGAGGCGACAGCGTCGCCTTAACGCCCTTCGGCACGATGAGCACCGGCTTTCCGCTATCGAACAAGCAGCCGTTGACAACAGGAGGTCCGAGAGTCTCATCGTTGAGGAGGTCTCCTCCAACGATCGTCAGGTCAGCGCAGAGCGCCCGCTGTCGTGCCACTTCACCGAGGCTAGCCGGATCGCAATAGTCGGTGTCAACGTCACAGGAAAGCGACATAGCTTTCAGCCTTTTGAGGATATCCGCGGACCGTCTTTCCATTCTGGTCACGTCCTGTGAAAATTTCTCGATTTGCTGAAATCGATAGTTCGGTACTGCAATTGCCTGTGCACGTCCTGTATTCCATTCGGGGGGCGGAGACGACATCAAGAGCAATGGAGGCGGTATAATGAGTACCGATAGGTGCGCGCCGACCTCGGCACACAGTCCGGCAGCTGTTGTGAGGTCCTCATCAGAATGATCAGCACCCGTCACACTGAATATGCTTTTAAATTCCATTTGCCTGCTTCTCCTGGTCTTCGTTAGGAGCGCCTCAAAGCGGCAACACCGCTCTCAGGAGGAAGAGAGAGCGGCACCACGTTCGATCACCGATTTCAGTCGTCCGGCTTCTCGAGCGAGTAGCCGGCCGACCTGACGGTGCGAATGACGCTGCCGGGCAAGGCCGTTTTCAGCGCCCTCCTGATTCGGCTGATATGGACATCGACGGTGCGTGCACCGACATGAATGTTGGGCAGCCAGGCCGCCCCGATAAGCTCGTCCCGGCTGAAGACCTTGCCGGGGGCCTCAATCATAAGCCGCAGCACGTTGAAATCGATCCGTCCGAGATGGATGTCGTGGCCATTACCGCGAACCCGATGGGCATCGAGCTTCATCTCCAGGCCTCCACAACAAATCCAACTGTCGTTTTCAACCCCGTTCGGACCACGCTTGGTCAGCCCGAGCCTCGCCCGCAGGCAGTCGAGCAGCTTGGCCGGAGCCACCGGCCGCACAAAGCTCTCAACGCCTGCCTTCAAGAGATCGAGGTGCTGGTGCTCGGCGCCAGGCGCGATCAGGGCGATGATAGGCAGGTCGGTGGTGCGCGGTTCCCGCTTGAGGTGGGCGCAAATTGCGGACCCGTTTATGCTGGCTGGGTCGCAATCCAGCACTACGGCCTGAAGCTCCCGTTGTTCGGCCAAGGCCAGCGCAGCCTTCGCGCCGTCTGCCGTCTCACTGCTGAAACCGTCAACCTCCAGTATGTGGCTGTAGAGCAGATAGAACTCGGCATCTTGCGAGCAGATCAGGACCAGCGGCTTCTTCATCGGCGATACCCCAACAACCTGGTCGGCCTCGAGTCCCTGGATCGAGGGGACTGGCCAACATAGTTTCTCGGGTCCGTCATGATGGCCTTTCTCGAAAATCGCGCCCATCATGCCAGCGCCACGTGGGGAAAGGTTTCGATGACTGAAATCGCATCGTCGACCAGCTTCGTACCGGCCGTGGCGAGCTTCAGGAGCGTCTCGAAGCCAAACCGGTGGACATCGCGCAGCGTTTTGGACAAAACGACCAGCCGTCCGGTCGTGAAAAGCACCCGACCAAAACCCTCATGGCTCACCTGGATCATCGGCGATGCCATAAGGCCGCAGCGCTCCTCGATCGCAAGCCCGATGGCGGCGTAGTACTTGTCGAGCCTCCACAGCACGTCGGGATCGGGATCTCCGATGATTGGGATCCCTCGGCGCTGTTCCTTGGTAATGATGAAGTCGCCCAGCAGCTCAGCGTCCGCTTTGCGTTCCCACGAGCCATAGGAATCCTGAGAACGGATCAGCCGCACGAGGCATTTGACGAACGGGGTGCAAAGAGCCGCCTCGTCTTCGGCGACAGCTGGGGGGATTGCGGGGTCAGGCATTGGCGTCCTCCTCTTTTCAGTCCTCGTCCTCGAAGGACGGTTTCTTTTCGGCAATGCCCGCTCGCGCCAGCACCTTGCGCAGCCAAGGCGGAGGACACGT
Source organism: Mesorhizobium sp. WSM4906 (assembly GCF_029674625.1). Lineage (NCBI taxonomy): Bacteria > Pseudomonadati > Pseudomonadota > Alphaproteobacteria > Hyphomicrobiales > Phyllobacteriaceae > Mesorhizobium > Mesorhizobium sp. WSM4906. Next base: position 1,309,398 of record NZ_CP121355.1, on the reverse strand, counting down.
CCTGAGCATCATCTGCGTGCGCAAGAGCACCTGTGGGATCGATTGGGGCTCCGCCACTTTGATCGGGTGGATTTTTGCCGCGACAAGCTTGGCTGCCGAAGGGCCGCCAATTGCCAGACAAAACAGGATCTGACAGCCCTTGAGCGCATCCACCTTTGGCGTGATGCGATCATCGCGCTCGGCCCGATGCTCCCCGCTTTCATCGGACACGTCATCGAAGGCCACGGCTTCTACGAGATTCCATTCCTCGCGCGTCACGTCGTAGACAGCAAAGCGCCTGGCCGACCCGAAATGGGCGTTGAGGTCCTGCATGTCCTGAGTGGCGATCGCAACGCGCAATGCGCCCTTACGTCGTTCAGGCATCGGGGCGAAAACCTCACTACTGACCAGCGAGAGGCGGCGAACAGCGTTCATCGTGATATTTCTCGATTACGGAGTGGATCAAGCGCCTCAGGAGTGGGCGCGTGTTGGTTGGCCTGGAAGATGCTGGCGACCTCGAAGATCATGTCGCGGGTGCCCTGATAGAGAATTGCGAGCTTGTGCTGGCTGCCTAGTCGATCGAAGACCGGGAACCCGATGCGCATGAGCGGAATTCGGAGCCGCTCCGATGCTTGGCGCCCGTGCGAATGCGTGACAAGCAGGTCAGCACCGACGGCAAGACTTTCCAGATCGCCGAGATCGCCGATCTGAACCGAAACCGCCGGGACTTTCTCGAGAATTTTAGACCTGTCGGTCGTTGTGACGGCCGCGGCTATCTCGGAGCCGAGGCCAGCAAAGAAGGTCGCAAGTTGGAACAGCTGGTCTGGTTCGGCAGCGATGGCAATTTTCTTGCCGCCGAAATGGAAATGTCCGTCGAGCATCGCGTCCTGCAATTGCGCCCGGCGCCGGCGCACGCGGGCCGGTACCGCCGCGCCCGAAATCGCAGACAGCAGCGACACGAAGCGGTCCGTGTCCTGCAGCCCAGTCAGTGACTGGAACAACACGTAAGGCACGCCGGTCAACCCGTGCAGCGCTTTCGCCGGGCGGCGCATGTGCTCACCGATGGCGATGCATTGCATGGCCGTGCCCAACTCGCGAATGTCTTCGACGCTGGTGCCGCCGTATGTGGTCGCTACCCAGCGGTCAGGAACCGTACCGTCGAGCGAGCCTGAAATGTCGGGCAGAATAACCGGCTTGAGCCCAAAGCTTTCAACCATGTCACGCATATGCTCGATGTCGGCGACAGTGAGGTTGCATCCGGGCAGGATCGCGATCTTCTTCGGCTGCCGCGCACGTTCGCCCGAGCCTGTAATCCCTTTGATCATTGCGGTGACTGCCTTGGCCCAGCCCTCTTCGATCGCGCCGTCAAAATCCGGCGTGTTGGCCAGCACGACCTCCGTACCCGCAAGCTCTTGCGTGTGCTTCAGCTTGATGTTCGCAATATCACTCGCGCAATCTTCGCCACGCGTCTCCACCAGCGCGGTCGTGCACACCCCGATCAGCTTTGGCTTCGTGCGGTTCTTGAGGTTGAGGATGGCTTCTTCAAGATGGTCGGCAGCGCCGAGGATGGTCGCCACCTCATCCATCGCTGTTGTCTGCAATGGAATCGTTTCTTTGAAGTGCCGTACGAAGAGCACGAGCGCGAAGCTTGTGCATCCCTGGCTGCCGTGGAACAGCGGCATCGCGCCGTCGACCCCAAGAAAGGCAAAGGCGGCACCCAGCGGCTGCGACGACTTCAGCGGGTTCACCGCCGCGGATTTGGTCTGGGGAAGGATGCGGGCCATCGGTCGCCTCAACACTCGCTGAACTCGTGTGCCGTCGCGCCGGCGAATTCATCGAACAGGTGCCCGGACTCCTTCTTCGTGCATGGCAGTTCGTCTTTTAGATCAGGCTGGCAATCCCACGGGGCCGGCTGGCGCACCTGAGACCAGACCGGATTGTGAATGGCGAGGTCGATCTGGCGTACGAGTTCCACCATGCCGGCATAGCCGGCATAAGGGTGCTGGCGCTCCTGGTTGATATCGAGCCAGGGCGTCTTGGCCTTGAGCGCAATGAATTGCGTGCGACCGCCCGACAGCATGATATCGGCCCTGTGTTCAGAGAGCATGGCGTACAGCTCGCGCGCAGCCATGTATTCGAACATATGCTTGTCGTGCTTGAGAACTTGTTTGATGCGCTCCTTGTCCTGCACCGTAGATTTCTTGACCGAGGTGCCGACGATCTCGATTCCGATCTCCATCAGCGCACGGACAACCGACCAGGACTTCACACCGCCTGTGTTGAGCAGCACGCGCTTGCCTTGGAGCCTTTGCCGGTAGGATTCGAGTTTCTTCCACGCGATCGCCTCCTGCTGCGCGATCAGCGTCTCCGTGCGCTCGAGGATCTCCGGATCGGCGCCCTTCCTCACCAGCAGCCTGACAAGGTTGCGAAGAGCTTGCGATGTGTCGGAGATGCCATAGAAGGAGCCCTCGAAGAACGGGATGTCCCAGCGCTCCTCCATCTTGCGGGCAAGACTGATCAGCGCGGTCGAGCACACGATCATTGCCGCCCGGGCGCGGTGCGCGGAAGCAATGTCGCGGTAACGCGCATCGCCGGGAATGCAGGCGCGCACCCGGATGCCGAGCCGATCGAGGAGCGGCTTTACAAGCCAGAATTCGCCCGAGAGGTTGAATTCGCCAAGGATGTTGATGTCGTAGGGCCCGGGGTCGTCGGGTTCGACCGTGCCGATGACATGATCGAGCAACGCCTCGGCGGCGAGCTTGTTGCCGAGGTTCTTGGAGCCTGCCAGGCCAGGCGCATTGATCGGCACCACGGCCAAACCGAACTTTTCCGTGGCGCGTTTGCACACGGCCTCGATGTCGTCACCGATCAGCGCCGTTACGCAAGTTGAGTAGACGAAGATCGCCGGCGGCGCGTATGTGTGCTTGATCTCGCGGATCGCCTTGAAGAGTTTCCGCTCGCCCTGCCCCATCACCAGGTCGAGTTCGGTGAGGTCGGTCGTGAAGCTTGTCCGCCACAAGGTCGGCCCTGACGAAACCGCACCACGGTTGTCCCAAGAATTGCCCTCGCAGGCGAGCGGCGCATGGACCAGATGCGCAACGTCGGTGATCGGCTGCAGGACGATCTTGGCTCCGTCAAAGGCGCAGCCGCCGGCTGCCGCCCCTGGTGTCAGCGACTTCGAGCAGCCCTCCTTGCGCGCCTTGGCATCTTTGCCACGGTTCTTATCGCAGGCGGGCTCATCGAAGGCGTCCTTGATTTTGGCGCTGAGGGAGGACATCGCTCAGCCTCCCCAGTCCATTGGGCAAGGAATGGCCTCGGCGAAAAGCCGGCCACGGCTCTTAGCGCGTGAGGTCATAGGAATAATCCGTCACACCCGTCTCGCTCGTCTCGCGATCGAGTTTGTCGAAGATCTTGTCGAGGATCGTCGTCAGCACGCGCAACGCGCCCTGGTAGCCAAAGAGCGCAAAGCGGTGATGATGGTGCCGATCGAAGATCGGAAACATCAGCCGGATCAGCGGCGTTCCGGTGTCGCGCTCCAGGTACTTGCCGTAGGAATTGCCGATCAAAAGGTCCACCGGCTCGGTAAAGAGCAGCGAGCGCAGCGCCCACAGGTCCTTGCCCGCCCAAACCTGGGCAGCCTTGCCGAAAGGCGAGGATGCTAGCAGCTTCTTCAAATCGGCTTCCCATGCCGAGGTGCCATTGGTGGCGAGGCAATGGGTTGGCTCGCCGCCGGTCTCCATGACAAAGCGGGCCATTGCGTGAACGAAGTCGGGATCACCGTAGATGGCGTATTTCTTACCATGCAGCCAGGATTGGCTGTCCGCCATGGCGTCTACCAGTCGGCCGCGCTCGAGGCGAATTGCCTCGGGAATCTCCTTGCCGGAAATCGCCGCGACCTCCATCAGGAATTCGTCCGTCGCCTGAACGCCGAGCGGATAGTGGAACGAGGCCGTCGCCTGCCCGACCTCCTCGCAATAGCCCAGTGTCTTTCGGGTGTTGTGATGCTGCAGCGAAAGCGTTGCCTCGGCGTTGAGGGCCTTCTTCACCTCGTTGATCTTCGTGCCCCCGTCATACATGCGGTATTCACCGTCCGAAGGCGTATCGAACTGGTCAGAGGCATCCTGGATCAATGTATAGGACACGCCCATTACATCGAGCAGGCGCTTGAGCTCCCGGTTGTTGCCGACGCAGAAGCCGTCGAAGCCCGGAATGATGTTGATGGTTCCTTCGATTTGCGTACGCTCCTGACCTTTCCAGAAGTGCTCCAAAATGCCTTTGACCATGTTGTCATAGCCGTCGACATGACTGCCAACGAAGGCCGGGGTGTGGGCAAAGGGCACGTCGAAGTCGCGCGGGACTGAATCTTCGTCCTTGGCGTTCTGGATGAAGCTGTGCAGGTCGTCGCCAATGACCTCTGCCATACAGGTCGTCGACACGGCAATCATCTTGGGGTCGTAGAGCTGGTAGGTGTTGGCGAGCCCGTCGACCATGTTCTTCAGGCCGCCAAACACCGCCGCATCCTCGGTCATTGAGGAGGAGACCGCCGCGGCAGGCTCCTTGAAATGGCGCGACAGGTGCGAGCGGTAATAGGCGACGCAACCTTGGCTGCCGTGGACGAAGGACATGGTTCGCTCGAAGCCGGCGGCAGCGAATACCGCACCCAGCGGCTGGCAGGCCTTGGCCGGGTTCACGACAAGCGCTTTGCGGGCGAGGTTCTTTTCGCGGTATTCCCACGTCTGGGTGAAATCGCGCTGATCGGAAACGATTTCATCGGGGTGCGGACATTCGAAGTTTAGCTTCTTCTCAGCGAGCATCTTTCTGTATTCCGGCTCGCGGAACAGGGGAGCGTGATCGAGAATTTTTTCAGCCGACTGCGGCATGATGATTACCTCTTTTGCATCTGGCTGCGCGGGACGGCAGCTCAGGACGTCAAGACGTTCCAGGCTCCGGCGGATCAGAGGCCGCGGGAGTTCACCGTCTCAGTGGGAGACTGGGGCTGAAGCAAATGTTTATTCGGCAGCCATCGCCCGCTCATCGCCCCGGCTTCTTTTCCAAGGCGCGTGGAATAGGTCCCAGACCGGGTTGTTAATGGCGAGATCCACATCACGTGCGAAAATGGCAAAGCCGTCGTAGCCGTGATACGGGCCTGAATAATCCCAGGAATGCATCTGGCGGAACGGTATGCCCATCTTCTGCACCGGGTATTTTTCTTTGATTCCCGAGCCGACCAGATTTGGGCGAATCCCTTCGATGAATTTCTCCAACTCATAGCCGGTCACGTCATCGTAGATCAGCGTGCCGTTCTTCACGTAGTGGCCGGTGCGCTGATAGTCGTCGCTGTGGGCGAATTCATAGCCGGTGCCCACGATGACCATGCCGAGGTCCTCGTAGGCCGTGACGACGTGGCGGGGGCGCAGGCCGCCGACATAGAGCATCACGGTATTTCCTTCCAGGCGCGACAGGTACTTGGCGATGACCGCATCAACAAGCGGCCTGTACTTGGCAATGACCTTTTCGGTCTTCTCCTCGATTTCCGGCCCAAAATGCTTGGCTATGTTGCGCAGAGAGGCTTCGATCTGGGAGGGACCGAAGAAATTGTACTCCATCCAGGCGACGCCATACTTTTCCTCCATATGCCGACAGATGTAATTCATCGACCGGTAGCAGTGGATAAGATTGAGCTTAGCCTTCGGGGCGCGCTCGATCTCTGCGAGTGTGGCGTCACCCGACCAGTTGCCAACCACGCGCAGCCCTATCTCCTCAAGCAGTATGCGCGAGGCCCAGGCATCGCCGCCGATATTGTAGTCGCCGATGACGTTGACGTCGTAGGGGCCGGCCTCGAACTTGACATCCTTTTTGTCGAAGACCCAATCCCGGATTGCATCATTGGCGATGTGGTGGCCAAGCGACTGCGAGACGCCGCGGAAGCCCTCGCAGCGTACCGGCACGATCGTCTTGTCATACTCCTTGGTCTTTTTGCGAGAAACGGCCTCGGTGTCATCGCCAATCAGGCCGATAGGGCATTCGGACTGCACGGTGATGCCGTTGTTGAGCGGAAACAAGACTTCAATCTCGTCAATGATCTGTTCCAGCTTCTTGTCGCCGCCGAAGACGATGTCCTTCTCCTGGAAATCGGAGGTGAACTGCATTGTCCCGAACGTGTCGACGCCCGTTGTACCGACGTAGTAGTTGCGGCGCTGCGACCAAGAATATTGGCCGCAGCCGACCGGGCCGTGCGAGATATGGACCATATCCTTGACTGGCCCCCACACCACGCCTTTCGAACCAGCATATGCACAGCCGCGAATCGTCATCACCCCGGGAATGGACTTGATGTTCGATTTGACGTCGCATTCGGAAAGGACCTCGCTTTCCCCGCCAGCCTCGTTGCCGCTCTTTGCGACGTTGAGGTGCTTCTTGCGGCGCTTCGCCGCCTTGTCGGGATAATGCGACAGCACCTCTTCGATAAGCTTCGCATGAAGAGCACCGTCATTCTCGTATTCCCGGCTCATGAGTCCCCCTTTCAAGGTTGGGTGACGCCTCAAAGAATAGGCGCCGTTCTCTGCAAGGCGCGCCGATTCATGGCAGCGCTAATGTCACTACTGGGCCGCCGCCTTCGCCGCTTCCTTGGAGTGAAGCTCGGCAAGCATCTGCTCGTCGGTCTTCATGATGCCGAAGTCGAGCAGCATCTCCTCCAGCTCCTCCATGGTGATCGGCGTCGGGATCGTACCCTGGCCCGAATTGGCGTGGATCTTCTCGGCCAGAGCGCGGTATTCCCCTGCCTGCTTTGAGTCCGGCGCGTACTGGATCACCGACATCTTCCTGAGTTCGGCATGTTGGACGATGTTGTCGCGGGGCACGAAGTGGATGAGCTTGGAATTCAATCGGCCAGCCAGTGCTTCGGCCAGATCGAGTTCGCGGTCGGTTTGACGTTCATTGCAGATCAGCCCGCCCAGCCGCACACCGCCCGAATGGGCATATTTGAGGATGCCCTTGGCGATGTTGTTGGCGGCATAGAGCGCCATCATCTCGCCGGACATGACGATATAGATCTCCTGGGCCTTGCCTTCGCGGATCGGCATGGCGAAGCCGCCGCATACCACGTCGCCGAGGACGTCATAGGAGACATAATCGACATCGTCATAAGCGCCATTCTCCTCGAGGAAATTGATCGAGGTGATGACGCCGCGGCCGGCGCAACCGACACCCGGCTCGGGGCCGCCGGACTCCACGCACTTGATGCCTCTGTAGCCCACCTTGAGCACGTCCTGGAGTTCGAGGTCTTCCACCGAGCCTTCCTGTGCGGCGAGATCCAGGACGGTATCCTGAGCTTTCGAATTCAGGATCAAGCGTGTGGAATCGGCTTTGGGGTCGCATCCTACGATGAGGATTCTCTGCCCGAGGTCGACAAGGGCAGCGAGCGTATTTTGGGACGTGGTGGACTTGCCGATGCCGCCTTTTCCGTAAAAGGCGATCTGACGCAGACCTGACATAATAGCTTTCCTTCCTTCGTTCTAATTATCGCGACTGCCCGCGACACAAGTGCCGATAGGCAGCTCGTGCCGCCTCACACCAAGCATCGCAAAAAGCGTACCAGCGTGATCGGCCGATCCCAGAAGAAACTTTGTCATTAAATTCCAGCCGCTTAGACGGCGGCAAAACGCGCGAACGGGCCTTTCAGGCGTCTGTCACGGACACGACAAAGCCGACACAGATTGTCGTGCGCCATCCAAACCGCCGTGTGTCGAGCTCGAAGCGGGAGAATGGGGAAGTTAGCCCAAAGCTGATGGCGAGACCATCGGAAGACATCGGCTCTTGTCTTTCCAGCCTGCCATTGATCGGGCGGTCGCTGGATGAGCAGGAGCCTGGGGCTTGACCGCGGCGCGGGTAGTTCAGGCAGGCTTACAGAGCGGGAACGCCGGCGGCCGATAGACATCCGCGCTTAACCTTTCATAGCCCGTCTACAAGTTGGTTCCGCCGACGCGCTATATGGAAGCCAAATAATTCAGTAGCTTAGCCGAGAGCATTGATTTTTTCAGAAAGATACGTGTTATACGCGTATGAACCGCCGAACCCATGGTCGGCGCCCTCATGCGCGTGAGACCCCGTTGTGGGCGAGGCTCGCGACTGGCTGCACGATCCTAGCCGGCCTGCTTGCCATTGAGTTTGGTCCCGCCGCGGTAGGCTGCGGCATCAAGGGCAACATCAGCTACAACACTGGCAAGAAGATTATCACGTTCTTGGACAGGAATCTTACTGGGAGACACGCATCAACCTATTGAAGGGCGAGCGGTGGTTTTGTTCAGAGGAAGCTGCACGAAAGGCGGGCGGGCGGGCTTCGAGAGGTTAGTGTCGCGGCAGCTTGCAGATCTGCCCACGGGGCCGCCACGATCGCAAAGTGTGTACAAAAGCGCCCTCTCTGCCGAACTGAACAGTGCTCACGGCCATAGCCTCGGATGAGCCCGACTGGCTTGACCTCTGCATGATGAGAGCAGCTTTTACACCAGGTGCGCAGCACATGTCTTTAACGAACGCATCGTCTTCAAGAATATAGAGAGCAATTCGGAAAACCGAGTAGTTGGCGGCGAAGCTAGGAGAAGGTATACACTACCCTCTTGTTACCCCAGAGTAGAACGTGCAGCTGCGGCAAGACGCGGGCTTCGAACCACCTGTCGCTGGTCACCTTTTCTACCAGCGGTTCCATGCGCATCATATTCCGTCGGACTCGACAGAGACGTCTTCATTACCACGGCGGGGCGGCGTGTGATTGCCGGGTTGCAGACAAACCTCGCCGCGACGTATTTGGGACGAGTGGTGTCGGCACCGAATCCCTATCATTTAGACTAGCCAGCTTGGGGAGCGCCGTCAGACCGCCAGACCGGAAGAGGAGGCTTCGCGCCAACTTGTGCCAAGAATGTTGGACCGTGCGGAACCGCTGGGGCGGCGCTCAACTCTGGCGCAGGATGAAGCGTCGATTGGGTGAATGAATAGGGCGCGCGTTCGACGGGTAGAGTGAGGCAAATCGCTGGATGTCTGCCGGATCAACGTCAACCGGTTCCATCGCCACCATCCACTCGACGTTTTCGGTGCACGGCGGCGTCGTCAGTGAGCCCTCATAAGTCCAATAGCCAAGCGAGGCTGGCAGAAGCCAGTTGGGATTCACCTCGTCGATCGTCACCTCCCCATTCGGCAGTTCGGGAAAGGCCGCAGCAAGGGCAGCAAAGCTGGCATTTGTCGCGCCGGGCGTTAAAAAGACGCCCAGCACGCCCAGAGTACCACTTTGCGTGTCCTTGTGAACGAAATGCACCTCCATCGGGAAGCTCTTGCCCGCCACGTGATGTTCGCTTGGCGCATGGAAATGGAACTGTACCAGTTCGTAGACACGATCGCCGCGGGTCAGCGTGCTGCCTTGTGGCATATTGATTTGAATGGTGTGGCCGTTGTTCACCATATTGCCGCCGCCCTTGTGCCAGCCGATGGCGATATGCGGGATATCCGCCTTGACCGCGCTGTTGATATTGATCGGCGATTGCTGCGTGCCGGCAGAGCATACGAAATTTTCCTTATCCAGATCAGCCCAGTGCTCCGGTCCGACCGGACCGGTGTACCCCCAATGGGCACTGGTCGCTTGGGCGGCTTGAACGCAAATCCGGCATGCGCCGAGCGCAACCAACCCTTTGATCAGGTGACGACGATACATATTACTTTTGCTCCTCTTGCGAACTGATGTTGGTGGCTGCCCTAATGGACGCGTGATGGCCAATCGGCGCGGCCAGTATTGTCCTTTGCAACTGATAGATGCCCGCACGCCTTGGCGTGCTTTCATAAGTGCGGCTGCCGTTTCTCGGCTGGCCGGCTTCTGCAGCCCGCAACGGGGGCAGTTTCAACCAGCTAAACGATAAAAAATTTTAGCAGACCAGCGCTTGACCCCCGCCGCAAAGGCACAGGCGAAGGTGATCACTGCGCGGCTGCCGTTCGCGCCGGAGGCCGCATCGCTATACTTTACACTCGCTGCCCAAGGAGACGCAGGCGACCCCAATACGTTTTCATCGCTACTCCCGACGCAGCCGACCCACGCCACGAAAACGTTGCTATATTTCACGTTGGGCCAATGAGGAAATCGATCTTCTTTATGGAAGGCATTTGCGCAATGGATGCATTCCCATGCTGACAGTCGTGCGTCAGGCCGGACAATGAGATACATCGATAAGAGCTGGACAAGGATGAGGGGATGACGTGCTTGCGACGGAGCAGGTGGGGCGAGAAGGCCAGTTCTTGCGGATTTCAACTTTGCGTGACGACAGCTCATCGGAGTCAAGGTGACACACGCCGGCAGCGGGGTGTCCGGGCGGTTTCCAGCCGCACAATCGCGAGACCGCTGACGCGAACAAAGCTCGGCTGTACTCGGCACGCGAAGAGAGCCTGCCAAGCCGTTGGAGCCCGGCCTTCCGGTGCGACGCAAGCCACAGACTAGACCGCCCTCTTGTTACCCCAAAGCAGAACGTGCAGCTGCGGCAACACGCGGGCTTCGAACCACCTGTCGCTAGTCACCCTTTCGACAAGCCATTCCATTCGCATCATTATTCCGTCCAAGTCGACAGAGGCGTCTTCACTGCCAGGGAGCGGCGGCGTGTGATTGCCGGGTTGCAGATAGATCGGAAGGTGCGGATATCTCGCCGCGACTTCTTTGGCGTAGGCATAGTCACTCTCGTCGAAAACGACGAGCTTGAGCACGATTTGCGGCTTCTCTTGCGCCGCTTCGAGGCATGCATCAAACGCAGCCCAACGGGTCGTCATCTCGCTGGACGGCGGCTTTGGGCTAAGGGTCAGCACGTCAAGATCCGCAAACCACTCCCTCACCACGGAACCCTGCGTTTCCAGTGCAAAACGATAGCCCTCGCGATGGCCTCGTTCTATGAGGGGACCGAACGGCTGAATGGCCGGGTTGCCGCCTGACAAGGAGACCATAACCGGCCTGCCGCCGGAAAGCGCATGGACGGTTTGCCACACGGCATCGATCGGCATCGGTAGCCATTCATGGCGATACTGATTGTCCACCGCGTGAAGGCTGTCGCACCATGAACAGCGATAATCACATCCGCCGGTTCTGATGAACACCGTCGGCAAGCCGATGAGCACGCCCTCGCCCTGGATAGTCGGCCCGAATATCTCGCTCACACGGATTGCGGGATGCATGTCGGTCACGGACGGTATTCCGCCCAAGTTTTCGGTGTTTCGCTAACGCGCACGGCCGCGGTCTGCGGCAGACGTGCCTTGCACCATTCATAGAAATGTCTGGCCAGGCATTCCGCCGTGACCTTCTCATGTCCCAGCACGTCGTTGAGGTGCCGATGGTCGAAGCTCTCGTCAATGTAGCGTTTGAGCGGCGCCAGATCGTGATAGTCGCGCACGAAGCCGTGGGCGTCCAGTTCCTTGGCCGACAGCTCCACTACGACGACATAGTTATGCCCGTGCAGGCGCGCGCATTGATGGTTGGGAGGCAAGGAGGTGAGCTGATGCGAGGCCGAGAAGTGGAATTCCTTGCTGATGTGGAACATTACGCGCGCCTCCTGCGCAGCGCCTCAAGCCAGAAATCGGCGTCCTCGTAGTCGGTGGGATCAGCGTGCCCGGCGAGATGGAACGCTTCGCGCCGCTCGACGCAGGTCCCGCATCGTCCGCAGTGACGCACGCCGCCCTTGTAACAGGACCAGGTCTCAGCAAACGGGGTGCCGTATCTTGCGCCATCCGCAACAATGTCAGCTTTTCCGAGATTCACATACGGTGCATAGAGGCGTATCTGCGCATAGCCGTCGAGCGCGCGGTCTTGCATTGTCTGGAAAGCTTCAATGAAGGCCGGACGGCAATCGGGATAGATGAAATGGTCCCCACCATGCACGGCCGCCGCCACCGCTTCGGCGCTGTGGGCGGCGGCGAGACCGAAGGCGATTGCCAACATGATGGCATTGCGGTTCGGCACCACCGTAATCTTCATCGTGTCTTCGGCGTAGTGGCCGTCCGGCACGTCGATACTGCTAGTCAGCGCTGAGCCGGAAAGGCCACGGCCAATTTCGCCGATGTCGATGATCTGGTGCGGGACCTTCAGTCGCTGCGCGCAAAGAGCGGCGAAGCCCAATTCCTTCCTGTGCCGTTGGCCATAGTCGAAAGATAGAAGGCCGGTGAGTTCGTGCTCCGCTGCCACCATGTGAGCAAGGGAAACGGAGTCCAATCCGCCAGAGCAGACGGCGAGAGTCTTCATCATTGGTATCCTTGTTTTGACCGGGTAAGGCTGCGACCGGAGATTTCTCTGCGCCCCCACTACTCCAGCGACTCAGTTTTGTGAACCGGGAGAATTTGCGCTCAGCCCGATTGGAACGGGAGTGCGTCGCGTCCAACACGCGTGATCAATAAAAGTTGAGCGCTTCAGCAGTTTGTTTCGCATCGCGCCAACTTTCGCAACCTGCTGTCCGATCGTCGACTTCGAGACAAGGTGATGTTCGGCCGACATCGGCTGACTCTTAATTAAGCCGCAGAACACATGTTGGCTTTCTGGCCTTCGCTTGTGCGGTTGGCGAGGGCGACATGGATGCCAGCAAATTTGACATTGGCGACATCCGCCTGGAGAACCCTGCGCGGCGCGATTGAGGCCGCAGGCGAGCCTGCTCTAACTGCCGCCCTACAGTCCCGACTTCAATCCGATTGAGAACGCCTTCGCCCAACCTAAGGCGCTGCTGCGAGCAAAGGCCGAGATAACCATCAAGGCTCTATGGGACTGACGTTGCCCCAGCAGTTTTGAGTTCGTTTCCGGCGTGGGTTGTGCCCTGCTGGGCGGGTGAAGCGACGGGCGCTGGCGCGGAGCCTTTGGCATAGCGCAGCGCGAGCGACCGTCGCGGATTGAAGGTGCTGGCGAACTTGGCCGGGGTCTGCCAGGGGGGAGTGCGGCCGCGCGGTGTTGTAGTCGGCGTGCCACAGGGCGATGGCTACGCGCGCCTGAGCCAGCGAGGTGAACAGCGTCTCGTTGAGCAGTTCATCGCGCAGTCGGCCGTTGAAGCTCTCGATGAAGCCATTCTGCATCGGCTTGCCGGGCGCAATGTAATGCCATTCGACGCGGTTCTGATCCGCCCAGGAGAGGATGGCGTTCGAGGTGAACTCGCTGCCATTGTCGCTGACGATCATCCTGGGCCGGCCCCGCTCGGTGATGAGCCGTCCAATTCGCGGGCAACCCGCATGCCCGAGAGAGACGTATCAACGATGAGTGCGAGGCACTCTCTCGTGCAGTCGTCGACGACGGCCAGGATGCGGAAGCGGCGCCCGTCGGTGAGCTGGTCCGATACGAAGTCGAGCGACCAGCGCTCGTCGGGCCTCAGCGGCACCAGCATCGGCGCCCTGGTCCCGATCGCCCGCTTGCGGCCGCCACGGCGGCGACGGCGAGCTTCTCCTCCCGATAGAGCCGGAACAGCTTCTTGTGGTTCACGACCAGGCCCTCCCGCCTCAGCATCACGAGAAGACGCCGGTAGCCGAACCGGCGACGCTCCTGCGCGATCGGCCTTCATCCGCTCGCGAACCTCGCGGTCGTCCGGCCTGCTGGTCTGGTAGCGAACCGTCATGCGGCAACAGCCGATGGCTTTACACGCCCGCCGTTCGCTCATCCCGAAGCCTTCCTTCAGGCGAGCGACAGCTTTCCGCTTGGCGGCGGGCGTCACCATTTCTTTCCCACAAGGTCCTTCAACGCGGCATTGTCGAGCATGGCGTCGGCCAAAAGCCGCTTCAGGCGCGTGTTCTCGTCCTCCAGCGCCTTCAGGTCGCCGAGCCTCGGTGACATCCATCCCGCCGAAGCGGGCCTTCCAATTGTAGATCGAGGCGTCGCTGACCCCGTGCTTGCGGCACAGATCGCCAACCGATACCCCGGCCTCGTGTTTCTTCAAAATTCCGATGATCTGCTCTTCAGAGAAGCGGCTGCGTTTCATGTCCTGGTCCTCTGGATGGGCCAGAACGAACTTCAAACCGGATTAGATCAGAGGGGCAAGGTCAGGACGCCTCGGCGCGGTCGTCGACCTCTTCACCCCAGCCGAATGTGCCAACTACTTCAAAGCCGCAGGATATGACCTGGATCAGATAGGACGTGCTCCAATGGTTTACACCTGACACAGGAGTCCGGCCCCCACAACCGTTTCGCAATGAGGAGCAGCGCTGCCGCTGCTCCTCCAATCACACGACGGATTCACGATGCGGCAACTCGAGCCATGATTTCGGATCCAATGGCCGATGCGGTGTATAGTGAGGCATCCAGCGGCAAATCCCCAAATGCCAGTTGACACAGAAGATAATTAGCACCTGCCTCTTCCAGCTGATCAAGGAGAGCTTTTCGGACAGAATCTGCCGTTCCCACGACGCACAATTCACTTTCAATTGCTGCATCGAAGTTCAAAGGCAAGTTTGGTGGAGTGGAAATGGCATTTAGTTCGTATAGAAATTTGAAGCTATTGAGCCATCGTTCATAGGCAGGTGCTGCGAGCAAATACGCATCTGTTTCAGAACGCCCTATCACCACCATTCGGAGCAATCCAAGAAATGGCGCTTGCTGGCCAATGTCAGCATCGTGAATTCGGGCGGCGCGGAACGCGTCGGTAACGCTGCGAACAGAAGTGGAAGGTCCGACGCAGGCGATGTTTGCCCCATTCGCAGCGGCCCAGCTAGCCGGCTCGGGTCGATTGGTGGCGATCCATGTCGGCGGACGGGGATATTGGTGAGGTCTCAACGTCAGCGGAACATCTTTCAACTCAAAGTGGCGGCCCTGATAAGAAAGCGTCCCGCCTTTCATCGCATTGATGAGAATCTCACTGGCCTCCGCATACTGTTCTGGTGCTGCTTCTACAGCAACCCCGAAGTATCCCAATTCAGTGGGAGCAGAGCCGCGCCCTATGCCGAGTTCAAGCCTGCCGCCGCTCAACTGATCAAGCATGCAGATCTCCTCGAAGGCACGCAGCGGATGATAGAGCGCAAGTAGCATTACCATGGGACCAACACGAAGACTGCGGGTTCGCTGGGCGACGCTCGCTAAGAACAAATTC
Source organism: Mesorhizobium sp. WSM4906 (assembly GCF_029674625.1). Taxonomy (NCBI): domain Bacteria; kingdom Pseudomonadati; phylum Pseudomonadota; class Alphaproteobacteria; order Hyphomicrobiales; family Phyllobacteriaceae; genus Mesorhizobium; species Mesorhizobium sp. WSM4906. The sequence continues at coordinate 1,294,351 of NZ_CP121355.1, read as the reverse complement.
GGTGATGGACCTCTGCCATGCGGCGTACAGTGGTGCTCGGCGAGATGATACGCATAAAAGCCATAGCCATCGCACGCTTCTGCTAGGCTCAGCCGATCTGCATATTGTTGTGCGATGTCATCGCCGTTTTCGTCCAGATGATCGAAGATGCCGAAGGTCAGGCCCGAAGCGGAAATTTTCTTCAATTAATTGTTCTCCAAATTACCTATATTTATTCGCTAATCATCATAGCTCACGACATATCATTACTTGATGCTTAATGTGAATCGACTTCATGCTTGTGAGCACCGCGATCCTTCTTAAAGTTCATACAGACGCGTTCGGCGGCAGCAAGGAATTTGTCCATCTGCTCTGTGGTGCCAATGCTGACGCGAATACAGTTCTTCAAATCTACGTCAGGAAAGCTGGCGATGAGGATCGCCTGCTCTTTCAACGCGGCTTGCCAGCATGAGCCCTCCTGTCCCGCCGGCACACGGGCCAGCAAAAAGTTTGCGTGGGAGGGTGTTACGGAAAAGCCAAGTTGCAACAGCGCCAGGGTCACTCGCTGTCGTTCATGCTTGATGTGCCTGTGGTTCTCTTCGTAGGCGTGGCGATGCGCAAGAATGCTTTTCCCGACCGCCTGCCCGATCACGTTCATGTTGAAGACATTCTGGATGTTGCGCAGCCTGCCAATGATTTCTGGGTGACCGAAACCGAAGCCGACTCGCACGCCAGCGGCAGCATAGCTCTTTGAAAAAGTCCTCAAGATCAAAAGATTCGGATGTCTATTGACGAGGCGCAGGGCATTGTCGGGTGCGAAGTCAACGTAGGCCTCATCCAAGACGACCAAGCGATCTGCTTGCTCCACAAGGCGTTCGATTTCGGCCACCGGCACGAATGTTCCGGTCGGATTGTTCGGATTAGCCAACAGAATGAACTTCGCGTCTTTTGCGGGGCCGGACAGCAGTTTTTCTATCGGCAGGGGATGAGCTTCGCTCGATGCGATTTCGAGAAACTCGGCACCCTGCAACATGGCAAGTTTACGGTTGAACGAAAATCCGGGCGACAGCATTGCCACTCTATCTCCTGGGGCGAGGAAAGCTCTGTAGATGAGTCCGAGCAGCTCCGACGAACCGTTGCCGGCAATCACCTGATCTTTGGAAAATCCGTAAGCATCGGAGGCAGCTGCCCTTAAGCTGAGATTGTCGTCTTCCGGATAAAGATACTGGTGTTCGATCGCAGCAATTGCACTTTGCATTACGCTCTTCGGCAACGGAAACGGGTTCTCGTTCGTATTTAGCTTAACGCAGTTTGCATCCGTCGCTGGTCCGTTGGACGAGAGAGCATCTAATTTGCTGGCCACCGGCGAAAAAAGCGAAAGCACGGTCTTCAGTTTTGCATCGCACATGTTCTTCTCCGTTTTTCAGTCCCGCAGGGCATGTGACATGAGGCAATCGTTGATCGTGACTTGATCGACGTTCGGCTATATCAGCGCTGCCTTCCCACCCTGGTGGGGATCGCCGACCACGGTTTGGATTTGACACCGGGAAGCTGTCGAGAACCTGATGACGACCCAACGTTTGGCCGACGGCCGATTCGGCGCAACAGACGGTGTTTCAACATCGCATCGTCCTCAAAGCCGCATGCAGGGCCTGCACGACAGCCCGTCTCCAGCGCCCGCAGATAGGTGGAAGCCGAAGTCTTGCCGAACCTCAGTTGCTCTGCCACCTTGGCCCACCGGACTGCCCTGTTTATGGGTCAGGCGCAGGATATCTCTGACGCTCGTTCGTCTTGCTTGCTTCCGTCTTGGCATGGGCTCTCTCGGTTTGCTGATGAGAGAGCCAAATACCGGCTCATCTGAGCATGAGACGCAGGCCTGACGATATGGAGCGTCGCTGGTGGCGCGCGTAGCCGAGAGGGTTCGCCTCGCTGGCGGGGCATGCAAGACGGCGCACCTCCTTAGCCATCCTGTCCCATCGTCTCAGATCGTGAGGCGCACCTTATAGTCGGTGAGGAGATCTTGCAGGGTCAGGTTACGCCCTAGCGCTTAAGGTTGTTGGTCGCACCGAGCAAGCGCGGGACCTGTCGACGGACAACAGCGGTGCCACTGCCGGCACTAGGTGTGAGCTTTCGAGAGGTTGTCCATTCGGACCGGACCGAGGAGACTGGAGTTACCACGCTTCAGCATCCATCGGAGGGTCCGAATGAACATCCACAAGAATGCCCGTCTCACACCGCTGCGTCGAGAGGAGATGGCGTTATCGGTGATAGAAGGCGCTTTTTCCAAAGCCCATGCGGCGCGCGTCTATGGCGTGTCGGCCAAGATCGTGGCGCGCTGGGTCGAGCGCTATAAGACCAAAGGGCGGGCCGGCATGGTCGACCGCTCGTCGCGGCCCACCGTCATGCCGAGCCTGACCGAACAGTCCGTGGCCGAGCGCATCGCAGCCTTGCGTCGCCAGCGGCTGACCGGCAAGCACATCGCCCATGAGGTCGGCGTCTCGCCCGCCACCGTCAGCCGGGTTCTCAAGCGTGCCGGGCTGTCGCGGCTCAGGGATATCGAGCCGGCCGAACCGGTCCGGCGCTACGAGCGGGAGCATCCCGGCGAGATGATCCATATCGACATCAAGAAGCTCGGCCGCTTCAGCCAAGTCGGCCATCGTATCACCGGCGATCCGCAAAAGGGCAAGTCGCGCGGCGCCGGCTGGGAGTTCGTCCATGTCTGCATCGACGACGCGTCCCGCATCGCCTTCTCGCAAATCCTGCCCGACGAGAAAAAGGAGTGCGCCATCGCCTTCCTCAAGGCCGCGGTCGCCTATTACGCCAGCCTCGGCGTCACGATAGCCCGCGTCATGACCGACAACGGCTCCTGCTACAGATCAAAGGCCTTCGCCAAGGCCTGCCGCGATCTCGGCCTCAAGCACGTCACGACAAGACCCTATACGCCCAAGACCAATGGCAAGGCCGAGCGCTTCATCCAGACAGCACTGCGCGAATGGGCCTACGCCATTGCCTATCCGACATCCGATCATCGTGCCGCCGAACTGCCTGTCTGGCTGCACAGATACAATTGGCATCGTCCACATGGCAGCCTAAAGTCAAAAACGCCTATCAGTCGCCTCGCCCTGATCGAGGACAACCTGTTGAAGCTCCACAACTAGGTCGTCCAGCATCACAGTGAACCGCGTACGTAGTATTTTGTCGTAGGCGGCATTCTGGATAGCCGGATACGGGCTCTTCACCCGCTGCACCACCGATTGCGGGATGATGTCGCGAGAAACATTCACGGATTTCGTGAAAAAAGTGTACCCGCCGAAGAGCCCTACTCGCGGGGGCGGTGCAGCACCACCTCGGTGTCACTGCTCGTGTTCATGCGATGGACTAGGCCGGCCAGCTGTTGACGCAGCTCGCGGTAGTTGTAAGTCTCACCCGTGTAGACGAGCACCAAGTCAGGTCGGCCATCCCCCTGGAGCATCCTCGGCTGGCGGCCGCCCTGGATATCGATGATTGCCAGGCGGTGGTGTCCCAGCGCCGCAGGCCCGCCGATCCAAGTCCCCTCGTCGTCCGGACCGTGGTTCGCTATGGTGGCCGTCATATCGGCAAGCTCCCTTCGCGCATCGGGACCTCCGAGGTCTCGATTGAAGTCGATCCATTCACAGATGCCGCACAGGTTATGTCGCCGCATTTGGGCGAAGCAGATATAAGGCCAGTGGGAAACCATCGAGGCAAAGTGACGGATCTAGCCCAGCTACGATCCGCATCCGACATTGTCGGACATCGGACAGCACCGCGATTCGCTGCATAGGAAGCCTGGAGTCGCGATTTCCCCTGGGGGAATCAGCGCATGAAAGGAGAGCTGGGTCGTGTCTGCCGAAATGAGAAATTGCTCCCCCTTATTGCATCACCGAGGAATGTTACCCAGCGCGATAGACGGACATGCCCTATCTCCCCCCGTTGCAGCTGAGGGAGATAGGGGCCAGCTCTTCATTCAACCCTCATGGAGGATGATCAGCCCAGCCATTTCCATGCGCCGGCCTTCACAAGCCGTGCACCATTCAGGTTCTTTTCCTTGAAGCGCGACGATCCTTGTCAGACGTCGCAACACTTGCTGCCGAGAGCACGAGCTCTTCCTCGAGCATGCCTTGATCTGCGCCTCGAACGGCTCGCACATGCTGGGTTTCAACGACTTCGCAGAGGTTGATATTCTGCAGTGACTTCGTCTCGCTGCTGCACGGCATTGACGCTGGGAGCCATGCTCGCGTGGCGCAATTGTGCTGAAGCCGGTGCCCACGGCAACGTTTCTTAACCCGCCCCAGATCCTGGCGTTTGGCTATTTCCGACATTCGTGTCCGGCTTCGGACAAAGGCCGGGTTTGCCGAACGGAGTCGCACCCAATTTCCAGTGCTGCTTGAGCAATAATATCGACCGGCATTACTGCACAACACGAAAGTTGCTGCAAAAACCGAAGTGAACCCAAGGCATCGGGTCAATTGGCATGGCGCTTGCGACTCGGTCGATAGAACGCAGTCAAAATCACGGTTGCAGACCATGCCTACCTCTCAAAGCTCGATAAAGCACGCGAGCAAAATTCCCCGTCTCCGCGGAAGCTCGTCGCCGTTAAACGTGCCTGCTCGGGGGCGGTCTTGCACAAGACCGGTCCGAGGCAACCACGCCAAGGCGCGAGGCTGCCGGAACTGTCGACCGAAGTCGATGCCGCTTCAGTTTAACCGAAAAATGCACCGTACCACTTTGGCCTGGAAGCAAATCAATGACCTATAGAAAGAACGTTCCTCTCGTGACCTTTCGCACGCGTGTTCGCGATGAGTCGATCGGGGGGCCAAATCCTTATCAGTGGGAGAACAAGACCTCCGACGATTATTTCGGGGGCAAGCGCATCATCCTGTTCTCGCTGCCTGGCGCCTTCACCCCGACCTGCTCGACCTTCCAACTGCCCGATTTCGAAAAACTCTATGATCAATTTCTGGAACTGCGAATTGACGCGATCTACTGCGTCTCGGTCAACGATGCTTTCGTCATGAATGCGTGGGGAAAGTCCTTGGGGCTGCAGAAGATCGAGCTGATCCCAGACGGGTCGGGCGAGTTCACGCGCAAAATGGGCATGCTGGTCGCGAAGGACAATCTGGGCTTTGGCATGCGCTCCTGGCGATACGCCGCTCTGATCGACGATGGCGTGGTGGAGCAGTGGTTCGAGGAGGAAGGCTTCTGTGACAACTGCGAGACGGACCCCTATGGCGTTTCATCCCCGCAAAACGTTCTCGACAAATTGAAGGCGGCGGCATGACCCAGAAGTGGAAAGTCTCACACAACCCAAGCACACACTAGAGCCTCCTCGGCAGATCACGGTTCAACATGCATCTCTCAGCAAGCCTGCTTCAACGCCAGAAGCAACGTATGGTCTTATCGCCTCAAGCCATTGAAGCTATTCGCTTGCTGCGATTGACGCATACTGAACTCCATCAGCTCGTGCAGCAGGCACTCGAGAAGAACCCCGTTTTGAAGCCTGACCCGTTTGACGACGATTCGCCGCTGCCAGGGGTGGATCAGCGGAGCAGTCAAAGCAGAAGCGAAATCGGCGAATCGCCCATTGGCGGGCCGTCTGGCGGGCGCGGGCAATGGAAGTCGCAACGCAGTAGCGGCAACGATCGACCTGCCGTCGAGGAGTTTACCGCCCACACCGAAACATTGCACGACCATGTCGCCCGCCAGGTCGCCCTCAACCCGTTCACCCCCCAGGAGCGGCTGATTGCCGGACAGCTCGCCGCTCATCTGGAGGACACTGGCTATCTTCAGGTAAACCTTTTCGATCTGGCCAGGACGTTAAACGTTCGGCAAGCTGATGTGGAACGGGTCATCGGAATCTTGCAGCAATTTGATCCGCCGGGCATTTTTGCGCGAACTCTCAGCGAATGCCTGGAGATTCAGCTGCGCCAGCAAGACCGGTTCGACCCGGCTATGGCAGCTTTGGTCGCCAATCTCGAGATGCTTGCACGGGGGGATTTTCAGGGATTGAAGCAGCGTTGCGGAGTCGACGAGGAGGATCTCCTCGACATGAGGAACGAAATCCGCGCGCTCGATCCCAAGCCTGGAGACCGGTTCCAGTCCGGGACGCCGGAAACCATCGTACCGGACGTCTGGGTAATGCCCAAGTCCGAAGGTGGATGGCGGGTGGAGCTTGATCCGGCCACGCTGCCCAAAGTGTTGATCAACCACACCTATGTCGCCGAAATCTCGCAGCTGACCAAGCAAAATCCGGAAGGCAAAGCGTTTCTCGACAATTGCCAGGAAAAAGGGAACTGGCTGATCAGCAGTCTCAAGCAGCGCGCTAAGACGATCCTTAAGGTTGCGACCGAAATCGTGCGCCAGCAGGATGCCTTTTTTACACACGGCGCCGCCCATCTGCGGCCTCTCTGTCTCAAAAATGTCGCTGACGAGATCGGCATGCACGAGTCGACGGTAAGCCGGGTGACTTCGAACAGGTACATGTTGACTCCGCGCGGGGTGTTCGAGCTGAAGTATTTTTTCGCTGCGCCAATCGCATCCTGCGAGGGCGGCGATGCGCACTCCGCCAAAGCTGTCTGCCATCGGATCAAGGCAATCATAGCCGAAGAATCGCTCGACAAGGTACATTCCGACGAAGACATCGTTGCTCAACTCAAGGAGACCGGCATCGATGTCGCTCGCCGTACCGTCACCAAATATCGCGAGGCGATGAACATCCCTTCCTCCATACGACGGCGCCGCGATAAGCGTTTGTCCGCAGCTGCGATCAAGCGAAGTGACTAACCGACATTCGTGGTCGGCGAGAGGCGACTCTCAACTTCCTCCGGGCCGAAGCAGCTTTCGAAGTCATGGCATTCCCCGCAACTGGGTGCTGTGCATGACGAAAAGCCTTCGGCCTCACACAGCTTGCGGTAAAAGTACTTTTTCCATTTCATGTTTTCTGTGTTGCCTGCCGCCAGCGCGGGAAAATGTCTGGCAAGCAGGCGGCTGAGCTCAGCGCGATTTGAGAGGCCAAGATCCCGCCAAAGATGGTCCATGCGCATCGCACGCCGGGCGATGATCTTGGCCAAGCGGGCGCTCGCCGGGTCGGCCGGCGCAGCATGCGCTAGCAGCAGCCGGCGTAGCAGTTCCTCTTCCAGTTCCGGCTCGGGCTCGCTCAACTCCTCCAAAGCGAATACGCTGCTGGAGGTAGACGGGAAAGTTGCGGCCAAGACATCACGCAATTCGACAGACGAAAGGCCTGTCCCCTCCGTCGCCAACACCTCGCCCGCCTGGACCTCCTCAAGCGAACGTGAATGTACGCAGGGCAGCACATGCTGATCGAAGCTCCTCCCTAGCTCGGACCCACGCCATTGCGCGCTGGATAGGCAGCCATCATCGTAACGGCCGGCTTCAGCTTCCGGCATGACAAAGCGCCTTGTTGACCGCAGGGATGATCTTGTCGCCCCAGAGCTCGATCTGGCGCAGCATCGTCTTTTGGTCGAAGTCGCCCAATTGAGTCTGAACTGCGATCTGGTCCGGTTTCAAGATATCGATCTCTTCCAGCAGGCGATCAATCACGCGATTTACGCTGCCAATCGGCAAATTTTTGCGCATGGTCTCGAAGGACAGATCCTGCTGGGTCGGTGTCTCCTGCAGCAGGTAGCCATCGTGGCTCTGTTGGCGACGCTGATGCAGGGCTTCAGAAAGCCGGCGCTGGAAGCGGGCATTGTCGAGATAGCTGTTGATCTCCAACTCGTCGTGGCTGGCATAGCAGCAGCGCAGCAGCGATATCTTGACGTCGGTGACGTTCTTTTCCTCGGATGCCGCCGCCCTCTCGACTGATTCACGCAGTGTGGTCAAAGTCTCTAAGCCGTCGTGGAAGGCTGTGACAAAAAAATTGTGCCCCTCGCGGTAGGCCCGAGCCATCCGTGCGGCTCCGCCAGCGATCCAGATAGGCGGCGTCGGCTGCTGGACTGTGCGGACCGAAATCGCTGTTGGGGGGATCTTCTCATACTGGCCGTCGTGTTCGAAGACGTTTTGGTTGAGGCCCTTGAGAATGATGTCCAGGTATTCCGAAAAGACGGCCGGCGCCTCATCGATGTCCACGCCGAACCGTTCGAACTCGAACTGCTGGTATCCCAAGCCTACGCCGAGCTCGAGACGGCCGTTCGCAACGATGTCGGCGAAGCCGATCTCGGACAGCAGGCGCTGCGGTTGGTAAAGCGGCAGCACGCAGACGGCAGTGCCCAGGCGAATCGTGCTTGTCAAGCCGCCGCAGTGCGCCACCATCATCAGCGGGGATGGTATGAGGCTGTAATTGTTGAAGTGGTGCTCAGCAAACCACGCGGTGTTGAACCCAGCCTGCTCCGAAGCGACGGCCTGTTCGATGGAGTTGCGGATGACGCTTTCTGAGGATTGGTGATAGCCACGCTGGGCGGCCAGAATGAAAGTGGCAAATTCCATGATTTCTCCTCGTTATAGACACGTCAGCCGACCGGGAATGTGCTCGGCATGCGCATGCTTGGATCTCAAGCACCTCAGGTGCGTCGTGGAGCCGAGGCTTCATAATGCTCGGCCGGTCGCCCTGCGAAGGCCTGGCAATTAACCTGCGGCCTCCGCAAAACATTCGTCATAGAGCTCGCTGGCGTTTCCCGCATCACCGAACGAGGTCCAGCCGCCGTCCACGTAGAGGATCGAGCCGTTGATGTATGAGGCGTCAGACGAAGCAAGGAAGAACGATGCATCTGCGACGTCTTCTGGCCGTCCCATCCTGCCCATGGGGATGCGTCGTCCGATTGCTGTCAGGTCGATGCGGCCGGCTTTGGCCAACTGAGCAAGTGCGGGCGTGCGGATGTGGCCAGGAGCGACGGTGGCTGTCCGAATTCCGACCGGCCCGAGTTCGGCCGCCATGCAACGGGTCAGCATATCCATCCCCGCCTTGGAGGCGCCGTAGGCATGGCGCGGCGCGAACGGCAGAAAGCTGTCGATCGACCCGAGATTGAGGATCACGCCGCCCGGGCGCATAGCCTTGATCGCTTCGCGCGCGCAGGTGAAGGCGCCGGTAAGGTTGACATCCAGGACGTGTTCGAGCTGTTTCGACAGTTGCTCGATCGCAGGCACAATCCTGTCGGCGGTATCAGCACTATTGACCAGAACATCGATATACCCGAAGCGTCCCCTCAGTTCTTCGAACATCGACACCACATCGCTCTCGACGGCCACGTCCAGCGATTTCGCCAGATGCTTGCCGGGGAGCGATGTAGCCAGCTCTGCCGCTGCAGTGCCATCTTTATCAGCAATCACGACGGTGTCGCCGTTCGCGGCAAAGCGGCGAGCGACGGCCGCGCCAATGCTTTTTGCGCCACCGGTGACGAGCACGATTCGCGCATCTGTGCATTCGGCCGGACAGGAGAGCTCGGCTTGGAGCGCACCATCCACCGGCGGGTGAGCATCCCCCGGCTGGTTGAATGACATCCAGCCTCCGTCGACTGCCAGCACCGAGCCGGTGATGTAGCGCGCCTGCGTGCTGCTCAGAAAACGCACGACCCTGGCGATCTCGTCGGGGCGAGCCAAGCGCCCCATCGGCACGCGGCGGCGTATCGCCGCGAGGTCCATTTTGCCAGCGCGTGCCAGTTCTGTGACCATTGGGGTGCGGACGGAGCCCGGCGCCACCGCCGTGACGCGGATTCCTCGCATAGCCCACTCGCATGCAAGGGACTTTGTCAACGAGATCACGCCAGCTTTCGAGGCTGCGTAGGCGTTGCGCCTGGGATTGCCGACCACGCCCGCCATCGAAGCCACATTGACGATCGCACCGCCCGGCTTCATGCGCCGCGCCGCTTCCCGGGCCATAACGAATGGCCCAATAAGGTTCACTGTCACGCCGCGTCGGAAGGTATCGACAGCGGTGTCGATGATCCTATCCATCGTGGGTCCAACCGCCGCATTGTTGATGAGGACATCGATTTGCGCGAACCGTGCTTCGACCTGGCCGAAAAGTGAGAGCATGTCCTTCTCTCGCGACACATCGCACTCCAGACCGACGTGCGGCGACCCGAGATCCCGAGCCAGTTCAACCACACCACTGCCCGGAAGGTCCACCGCAACTACAGTGTCTCCGTCCGCGGCAAGGATATCGACCAGGGCACGGCCGATCCCGCCCGCAGCGCCTGTGATGATTACGGTGCGTGCTGCCAGTTTCACGAGAGCTTCTCCACGATGACCGCTTGTGATCTCAGCCCATCAACCTTGGGCGGAATGAAGGGCCGAGCCAAATCGTTGCAGTGACCGCCAGTCGCGGCCCCACACAGATGTCGTTCCCGTAGGGCGCTCATCCTCCATTCCTACCCACTTATGCAGCTCCCAGTTGGGGACCCTCGACGCCATCTTGGTCGGTGGGGATGTGACCCTTGAGCAACTGGTAGATGGGATCGTCTGGATGTGGTGCTCCAATCGGCTGTCGCCGGCCGAACCTATCTGCCTCAAGAATCGCTGGCGGGATTTGCTCCTCAACCCAATCGTAGACGACTGTCCGTTCCGCAATTCGCCACTCGTCCTGCCTCTTCTGAAACAGATCGCAGTAACGGCCGCAAAGCAGCGTCTGACGTATTTCTTGGTCTGTATCCGGTCCGCGTTGCAGCGCGGTGAAATAGCTCTCGACCGCGGCCTCTGCTGAACTGATGAAGTCGATCAGGCTGTTCGTGATTTGATGGATGTTACGGTGCCCCGGCAGACCGAGAGCAAATTGGATGAAGTCCTCTGCCGGTCCGCAATAGGGACCGTGCCTGTCATACGCTTCGGGCCAGTATGCGCTACGCAGCGCCGCCTCATCGGCGCGGTCTATCCCGCGGCAGTACCGATACAGGCAGTTGCGGATCGCCTCTCGGTCACGCAGTTCGGTAATTTTCGCGTGGTCGACAGGGTCTGTCGCGAATTGTATGATTGTTTTGTCCTTCCCGATGCCAGTCTGCACTTTGCGTGTGTCTCTCTCTACAACTGAGTTAGCGGGGGGCTCGTCAACTTCCAGAGCTTGTTCGGGGCAGGCTCGTACCCCTTTTGAGGCAAGCAGTTGCTCCCCATCGGCAACATCAATATCACCGGGCAAGATGTAGCCGGCGTCATCAAGCTTGAAGACTCTCGGCGCCCGCGCCCAGCAGCGCGCATGACCCTGGCATCTGGCTTTATGTACGACGACACGCATAGCGAACTCCAATGTCGTTGGCTGAAACTTCAGGACCATTCCAGGATCAGATTCTCGATCCCGAACACATGGCCGCCGAAGGTGATAGGTTCAGTCCCTGTCTTGATCCGAAAGGCTGGGATGCGCGCCAGCCACTCCTCCAGGCCAATGACAATCTCCCGCCGGGCAAGGTGTGAGCCAAGACAACGATGGGGACCATAGCCAAAGGCAGCGTGCCGGTTGTCCTCGCGCGCCAGATCGATCTCATTCGGGCATTCGAATTCCGCCGGGTCACGATTGGCAATCATCGTGGCACAGGAAACATAATCTCCCTTGCGGATCGGCGCGCCTTTGAAGTCGACATCCTTCGTTGCCACTCGGATCATCTGAATGGTCGAATAGGCGCGCAGCAATTCTTCCGCAGCGACGGCAATCCGGTCAGGTTCGCTTCGTAGCAATTCCTGATCTTTGGGGTTGCGCGCGAGATGGGCCAAGTCGAAGCATATGGCTGCTGAGACCGTGTCGAGTCCCGCGACGAACACAAGCACGCCGATGCCACGGACTTCTTCGTCACTGAGCAGACGACCCTCGACCTTTGCCTTCACGATGAAGGTCATGAAATCATCGACCGGCTCCTTGCGGCGCTCGGTGGCAAGTTCGTCGATGAAGGCCACGATCGTCCGGGCTGCGGGTGGTCGTTGCTCCTTATCGCCGTGGAGCAGATCTCTAGCCCAGCCGACAAATGTTTCTAGTCCGTTGTCCGAAAGCCCAATAAAGCGAAGGAAGATATTGACCGCGAACGGAACTGCAAAATCCTTCATGATGTCGCAGCTCGTGCCTGATGCGGCGATCCTGTCGATCAGCTTGATCGCTCGTTCCCGGACAGCCGGCTCCAATGCCATTACCCGCTTTGGCGAAAGCAGCGGATTGAGCAGTGAGCGAAAAACACCGTGGAATGGCGGATCGAGCTCAAGCGGGATCATCGGCCAGCTCTCGCCGAGCACAGAGGCGAAGATGCTGCGATGGCTGGAAAACGTTTCGGTGTCCTGCAGCACCCGGCGCTGGTCGCTCGCGCGAGTGATGACCCAGGTACCCCGACCGTCGCGCGTGTTGCTGGTTGAATAAAAGATCGGAGGCCCGGCATGAACGCAAGCAACCGCTGCATGCGGATCCCCGTTAGCCGTCGGCAACATGCCGGGCGACGTAAACAGGTTGAAGTCCCTCACCATTTCGGGCGGGACATGATCTGGAACCGGCCGCGATTTAACCGCGCCAGAATCGAGAGACCGTTCATGAGATGCTGTCGGCATTTGCATGCAATCGTCGGTGCAAGCTCCGTGCCGAATTCGTCTTTCGATAATCCTTGCCGTTTGCTGGGCAACAGGTGGCGCCTGCGCTGACTTGCTGGTCGGGATTGCAACATTCTTGTCCAGCGTCGGACACAGAATGTAGAATGCTAGACAGCGACTTGGAGCAACTCAACTGGTGGGATCGCTAGCCGATCATGTGCCCGGGGAGCATCCAGTTCGAAAGCTTGCGCTAAGCGGCTTGGTGACTTGGCCGAGGTCACCAGGTGGAAACGACCAACACTTGGGGTGAGCCTAGTGGCGCTCCCCTCGATGATGTCTGGCGGGGTGGTTAGCCGCCTCCGTAGGACAAGATCAGTCTACACGAATGGACTATAGCCTCTCCTCGCATGCCTCATTGGCCGTCCTTCAGAGCCGGCCACACGAGCTTTTGTCTTTCAGCAGGGCGTTTTTCTCGCCAGCTACAGAGCCACACCGACGCCATTAATGAGCGTCCAGTCGACGGGTTGGATGGCCCTGTCCATCTTGCCCAGCACCTTGGCTTAGCATTTGCCGGTGCGGCGGAAGCCTTCAAGACGCAGTTCTTGACCTTCTCCAGATCAGCCTCGGATGGATATCGGCAAGGGTTCAGCTCGTCCTTTTGAACTTGCGCATCTTCGTGTTGGCCAACCCCAGGCCGCCCGACATATTTGCGGTCTATCCGGCACCTCAACTTCGAACAACCTTGCGGCAAGCTCTTGGGATAGCCCACGCTCGTGCCTCCACCACCCGCTCAGCAGAGCCAGATTTGTCGTTGATGGCACGGAACTTGCGGAGTCATTCGCAGATGCGTCACGGACCGAGAGTGTCGTCCCATGAATTCGATCACCAAAAAGGCCGCCCGACGTTGCTGGGACCGCCTGCAATTACCTTATCCCAGAATTGGGAGCAACGGCTTCAAAAGGGATAACTCATCACCTCAATTTTGTCGATCGCGCGGCCATCGAACCGCAGCCATCGATCAGACTTCCGCCTCGTTGCACTCATTGCGACCGCCTTGGTGCTTGCGACAACCGCTCAATTCTGGCTGCCAGGATAACCACATATGGCGACGGAACTTCCTGCTTCAAAGCAATATAGAGATCGTCGATCATCCCCCCATCAAGGCCTCGATCGAGGACACCGCGTTCGGCTTGCTTGGTTCGCAGTGAACAGACCGCACTTCGACGAATGCGATCGATGCGACCGCGCCGAGAACTCTCCCGCATTGTCGACGGTTGGGTCCGTCGGCCCTCCGATGAGGCCTCGGATGCGTCGGGCTCCGAGGCCTCGACTGATGCCGACTGGCCGCCGCCGGAAGGTCTCGCGGCTTTGATCCCCGGCGATGTAGCCACCCCTGCTGCAACAGCTCCTAGCCGGAGAACTCATTCATGACCGAATCGGCGACAGATTTAGTGGACGCGGCTTTGTTCGACCGAGATCGGCTTGACCCAGAAAGTCCCTATCAACGTTCTGGCCCTGCATGGGGTGCCATCATTTCGCTTTCCTTCGGCACCTTCGGGCTTGTGACGGCAGAGTTTCTGCCCGCCAGCGTTCTGACACCGCTCGCGCATGATCTCCGTATCACCACGGGCACGGCTGGACAGGCGCTAACAGCGGCCGCAATCGTCGCGGCGATCTCGGCACCGATAATCGCCATCGTGACAAAGCGTCTGGACCGCAGGGTCGTCATCTGGGCGATGACGCTCCTGCTGATCCTGTCGAACGTTCTGGCGGAGGTTGCGGGGTCGCTGCCGGTTTTGCTGGCGGCACGCGTCGTCCTTGGCATATCGCTTGGTGGTTTTTGGTCAATTTCGGCAGCGTTGGCGATGCGGCTGGTTCCAAGTCACCTCATGCCGCGCGCCATGTCGGTCATCCTCACCGGCGTTTCTGTCGCCTCCGTCTGCGCGGCTCCAATCGGCGCTTATGTCGGTGACATTTGGGGATGGCGAGCCTCGTTCAAGGTCGCCGCAATCGTGAGTGCCGTTGCGCTGCTCGTGCAACTCGTAACCATTCCGCCACTGCCTCCGATCGAAGTGCGCAGATTCCGCAGTCCGCTGGATGTCGCGAAGAATCCGGCGATGAAGGTTGCGGTGCTAGTCGTGCTATTGGTCGCTTCCGGCCATTTTGCCAGCTTCGCCTACATCCGCGCCTTTCTCGAGAGCGTTCCTGCGCTCGACAAGAAGTCAATCCCGCTCGTGTTCCTTGCTTTTGGCACGGCCGGCGTCTTCGGCAATTTAGCCGGCGCATTCCTCACCAAACACAGTCTCAAGGCGGTCGCGGCCCTGCCGCCCCTGCTCATTGCCGTAGCCGCTGTCTCGCTCCTGACCATGAGAGCATCGGCCTTGACCTCGGCAATTGCAGTTGCCGTATGGGGCTTTGCTTTTGGCGCGGTCCCGGTCGGATTGCAGACATGGATGGTGCTACGCGCCGCTCCGAAACAGGCCGAGAGCGCTGGTGTACTGATGGTCATAACCTTCCAAGTGGCCATCGCAGCCGGCACAACTTGCGGTGGCCTATTGGTGGATCACACGGGTATTGCCAGTGTCTTTGTCTACAGCGCGGTTGCCACGTTCCTCGCTGTCTTGACAGTATTTTTGCTCGGCCCGAACCGCAAAACCTGACCGCCTGGTGGGGAGTGACGGTCGGCGGCGTTCACGCTATTGTCACCTCTGAGCTCGGCCCAAAGGCCGCGGCTTCGTCGTAACCATGCGGTCGATGGGGCAGCGCCAAATTGCTTCCTGCTCATCGCGTTGCGATAATACAGCGCGCTTATTGCGTCATCGTGTCCCCGGTCTCGGCTTCAATGCCCGGCTACTGGCTGCGGAGGCAGATGGGCGCCGGCGTCCCACCGACGACGATCGGTCTTTTCTCATGTAGCTGTCGGGGAAACGAGGCAGGTTTTCCGCCAGAACCCGCCAGTCGTCGCGCTCGCGTTCGCCTTCCTTGCGCGCACCGAACAACTGGATGATGATCTTGCCGTCGGACCCATATGCTTCGAGCGAGGTGACGTGACTGTCATTGGTCGGCTTGCGCACGGCCCAAACCTCACGGATTTGGTGGGTCCTGAGATGCAGCCGGAACGTTTCGTCCAGCACATGGATGCACGGCCCGATCTGCTTGACCGACTTGATTAAGCCGGAATGGGTCTGGATAGAACCTCGGTTGCCGACGAAGCACATGATCGGCAATTCGTCTTCGGCCGCACGCTGGAGCACGGCGCCAACTGCGGCATTGTCGAGCAGCCAAGCGTAATCCTGGCCGACCATGCGCAAAGCCTGGCAGCGGCTGAGCTTGAGCGTCTTTAGAAGGTTGACGTCAGTCAGCCGGCTCCAGTACTCGCGTAGGTCGTCCACCGTGCCGGCCCAGTCCGCAGTCCTCGCGCCCAGGTCGGCTACTCTCGCCTTAAGCGACATGGTCGGCTCCTGGTTGGCGGATACGAGCTCGGCCACCAGCTTTCGATAGGCATGAAGGTTGGAGACCGGCCTGAGATGCACCTTATGCACTGCTGCGCCGGCGGCGTCGAAGAATTGCAAACTGCGCTGGATTCCGCCGCGATGGCGCCTTTCAACAGCGAAACCATACCTCCAAGCCTGCGGGAAGACGCGAAGGTCGAATTCGTCACCAAGGACCATGGCGTGATTGTTGCCGGTTATCACTCTGTTGAAGACGCCAATCTTTTCGTGCACGGCACCTTGATTGCGGGTCAGCGCCGTCACTTCGCCCACGAATTCGAGGCCCGTCAGAAGGTGATTGACGCGCGGGTCGATGCGTGCCGCGCCGAAACCGCAATGGGCCGCGACCAGTTCCGCTTCCGAAATGGCCAATTGGGCGGCGAAATCACGCGCGGGAATGTTCGGACAGACTTCCCACGCACGCCGGATTTCGTTGGGCGACCGCTTCTTGCGCTGATCCATGTTTTTACCCCTGCCCCGTTCTTCTTTTGACGATCGATCGAAAAACGGGCCTCAGGGATGTGCACGGCGGACGCGATCGATCGTCAGGCACATGCCAGTCGAATCCTGTCTCCGGGCGGTCAGCGGCCAATCGCCGGTAGCGAGCGATTGTTGGGTGGTCGGCGCCAATCGGCCGATCGAGCATTCGGGTACCACCGGCGGTGCTGCTTTCCCACCAAGGCGGGTCTGATGGATCATATTGCTTTCCTTCGTTCTTCGATTGCGAGGGCAACCCAAAGGTGAATCGGCCGGCAATTTTGCCGCCGCAACGAAGGCTTCACAAAAATCGTGCCAGTTGCTCCGCGGCAAGCTCTGAACATCTTTGGCTCTGTTCATTGCTTTACGCGTGAGTGCATCGCGAACTCAGGCGCCCTTCCTGTGACGCGGACGCGACAAACCCGACAGTAAGTGTCGGTTGTCGGACGTCTCCCCAGCAATCGAGCATAAGAGACGTCGGGATGTCCTACGGTTTTTGACACGTCTTCCCTTTGGCACGGTCCATGCGAGATGATCCACGAAAACGCCGGACCGAGGAGAAATCGAGCCATGATTACGCTCACCGACAACGCTGTTGCCGCCATCAAGGCCGCTCTTTACCGCGCCAGCGAGCCGGCGGAAGGATTTCGCATCATGGTCCATGCCGGCGGCTGCGCCGGCTTCCAATACTCAATGGGCCTGGAGAGCGTCTCACGTGAGGGCGATGCGATCATCGAGCGAGATGGGCTCAAGGTGTTCATGGATAGAGGCTCCCAACCCCATGCCGCCGGCATGACCGTGGACTTCGTCACTGGGCTCGAAACATCCGGCTTTGTTTTCGATAACCCCAATGCGCGTGAGACGTGCGGCTGCGGCAAGTCCTGCAAATGATTGCGAGGGAACAGGCTATGTTCGACTATAGCGACGCCAAGGAATACTGCGTCGAACCGGTAACCGCCGGCGCTCTGGAACCGGCCGACACGCACTGTCGGCCCGGAACAATTGCGTTCGGTGATGCACCAAATCGCGATCATCGATCGTTGCCGTGGGCAAGCAAACAAAATTGCCCGAAACAGCTGAATTCCCGGCGGATGCCGCCACCAAAGGGCAATGTCGACAGCGACCGGTCAGCCAAGCCATCGCTCCCCCGGCCGCCCACCTTACCAGATACGATATGCGCCAGAGGTTCAATGGCCCGACTACCCTTGAATCATTTCAGCAGTTGAAGGATCACTCCCATGAACCCTGTCTATCTCGACAACAACGCAACGACGCGGGTTGATCCTGCAGTCGTTGGAGCGATGTTGCCTTTCTTTACGGAGCAATTTGGCAATCATTCGTCCATGCACGCCTATGGCGCATCGGTTGCTGAAGCCGTGAGAAAGGCGAGGCAACAGTTGCAAGCCCTCATCGGCGCGGGATTCGAGGACGAGATCATCTTCACCTCGGGCGGGACTGAAAGCGACAGTACAGCCATCCTTTCGGCGCTGGAGGTGATGCCCGACCGAACGGAAATAGTGACTTCCGCGGTTGAACATCCGGCCGTTCTGAAGTTGTGCGCGCACCTTGAGAAGACGCGCGGCGTCAAGGTGCACATTATCCCAGTCGATCACTACGGCCGGCTCGACCTGGACGCCTACAGAACCGCCCTCACCCCACAAGTGGCAATCGTCTCGATAATGTGGGCGAACAATGAGACCGGTACGATCTTTCCCGTGGTTAAGCTTGCCGATCTAGCCAGGGAAGTCGGCGCGCTTTTCCACACTGATGCAGTGCAGGCGGTCGGAAGGCTTCCGATTGAGCTGAAATCGACCGCGATCGACATGCTGTCGCTCTCCGCCCACAAGCTGCATGGTCCAAAGGGGATAGGCGCGCTTTATGTAAGACGTGGCGTGCGCTTCTCCTCCATGATCAAGGGTGGGCACCAAGAGCGCGACCGGCGTGCAGGCACTGAAAACACACCCGGCATAGTCGGACTGGGCATGGCGGCCGAACTCGCCTTGAAATTCATGGACGAGACAAAACGAATAAAATGGTTGCGCGACCGCCTTGAGAACGGGATCATCCAGCGCATCCCAAACACATCCATCAACGGCGATCCGCAAGAGCGATTGCCAAACACTGCAAACATTGGATTCGAAGGTATCGAAGGCGATGCAATTCCAATTGTCCTGAGCCGGCTGGGAATCGCCTGTTCCGCCGGGTCCGCCTGTGCCTCTGGCTCACTGGAACCGAGCCATGTTCTGATCGCTATGAACGCGGCATGTGGGGCAGTCCGCTTCTCCTTGTCGCGTGACAACGGCGAAGATGACGTAGACCGCGTGCTTGAGGTCCTGCCTGCGATCACCGAGAAGCTACGGGCCGTTCCCAGTGCTGGACTGTGCGGGCGAGGTGCAGAACAGCTTCATTCCGGCCCGGGTCCGAGCGGCACAATAGCCGACGAGCCGTGAGGTCTTCCTCAACGTGACGACCCTGCGCAAGGAGAGCAGTTAAACTCGGGGTCGCCTTCACCACTTCAGAAAAGCTTGAGATCGCCAAGTCTCTTGCCCAGCCGCCGTGCCAGAGGTCGGCACGCCGTCAGCAATGTCACCAATGCATCGACACCACAATTTCGCGCCGGGAGAATACAATGAACTGCTCCGCTGATAGCCGCCCGATCGATCGCACCGATATCCTAGCGCGACTGAAGGGCCTGTCGGCCGCGGAGGACTTCTTCGCCTGCCTTGACGTCTCCTACGACCCGAAAGTGATGAATGTCTCGCGGCTCCATATCATGAAGCGCGTGGGCCAATACCTTGCCGAAGAAGATTTCTCCGGTCTGCCTAACCAGGTAATCGCCGCGCGGGTGCGCGCCAAGCTGGAACGCGCCTACGAAGATTTCGCGACTTCCTCGCCGCTCACGCAACGTGTGTTCAAGGTGCTAAGGGACCACGATCCAAACATATGTCCCGCACCTGGCCGCGCCTTCGTCCCGCTCGACTCTGCACTGAAGCGGTTCGGAAAGTAATGAGCCCGACACGGCTGCGACGCGACAATGTCGAGAAGTCGACAAATCCAGTCCTCATGACGCCTCCTCGGAAGCAAACGAAGCCACCTTCTGGAATAGAGGCAGGAAGACGACTTGGCATGAACGATGCAGGCAATGAGGTGAACCGCCAAGCACGAATCCGGACTGGGAGCTTAGAGAAACCGCCAATGCATATCGTAGTCTGCATCAAGCAGGTGCCGGATTCGGCACAGATCCGCGTGCACCCGGTGACGAACACGATCATGCGTCAGGGTGTTCCGACCATCATCAATCCTTACGACCTGTTCGCCCTCGAAGAAGCGCTCAAACTGCGCGACGTTCATGGTGGCGAGGTTACTGTGCTCACAATGGGTCCGCCCATGGCGGAGGACTCGCTGCGAAAGGCGCTCGGTTACGGTGCTGACCGAGCAGTTCTCTTGACGGACCGCTATTTTGCCGGATCCGATACGCTGGCGACTTCCTTTGCTCTTTCGCAAGCAATCGCAAAAATTGGGGAGACTTTCGGCAGGCCGGACATCGTCTTCACCGGCAAGCAGACGATTGACGGCGATACCGCCCAGGTCGGACCGGGCATAGCCAAGCGCCTAGATTTATCGCAACTTACCTATGTCGCGAAGATTGCCTCCATCGATCTCGATACGCGAGAGATCGAAGTCGCTCGTCGCGCCGAAGGCGGCACCCAGTTGCTGAAGAGCAGACTCCCTTGCCTCATTACCATGCTGGAAGACACCAACGAAATCCGCCGGGGCTCGCTCCAGCAGGCTCTGTGCGCGGCGCGCAGCCAAGTCGTGAAGTGGACTGCAGCCGACGCCGGCATTGACGATCTCACCCGGTGCGGTCTGCGTGGCTCGCCTACAGTCGTCAAGCGTGTTTTCGCCCCCACCGCACGGGCAGAAAGGGCGGCGCAGATCGACACCGCGGAAAGGGGCTTGCAGGACATAGCCGATGAACTCATCGCCGATATCTTAACCCGCCGGCCGGCGCTGGAACATGAGCTGGCCTTCAACAGCGGCACGTGACGGCCAGGAGCAGAAAATGTCGACCGCAAGCCAAACTACCCCTCGCATTGCCCCCGGCCGTGCCGGTGTAAAGAAAGAACTTCCCGACCGTTTCAAAGACTACCGGCACGTGTGGGTCTTCCTCGAGCTCGAACGCGGCAATGTGCATCCTGTATCATTCGAACTGCTGGGCGAAGGCCGCAAATTAGCCGACAAGCTTGAAGTCCAGCTCGCGGGCGTCGTGCTGGGACCGCCGGGCGAGATGGTCGAGGACGCTGTTGCCGAGGCCTTCGCTTACGGGGCGGATCTTGTCTACATCGTCGATGCGCCGCCGCTCGCCGACTACCGGAACGAGCCGTTCGCCAAGGCGCTCACGGATCTGGTCAATACCCATAAACCCGAAATCCTCCTTCTCGGCGCGACCACACTGGGCAGGGATCTTGCAGGCTCGGTAGCGACGACCCTGCAGACGGGGCTCACGGCCGACTGCACCGAACTTGATGTAGATTCCGACGGTTCACTCGCCGCGACCCGTCCGACTTTTGGTGGCTCATTGTTGTGTACGATCTATACACTAAATTACCGGCCGCAAATGGCGACGGTGCGACCAAGGGTCATGCCTATGCCGCAACGGGTGGATAAGCCGGTCGGGCGTGTCATGCGGCACAAGCTGTCGCTCGTTGAGGACGATATCGTCACCAAAGTCCTCGGCTTCCTACCGGATAACCAGTCGGCAATGGCAAATCTTGCCTATGCGGATGTCGTGGTTGCGGGAGGCCTCGGTCTCGGAGCGGCGGAGAACCTTCAGCTTGTGAAGAATCTTGCCCGAGCGATCGGCGCCGAGCATGGCTGTTCGCGCCCCTTGGTCCAGAAGGGCTGGATGCCGGCTGATCGACAGATTGGACAAACTGGCAAGACCATTCGACCGAAGCTTTACATCGCGGCCGGAATTTCCGGCGCCATCCAGCACCGAGTTGGGGTCGAGGGGGCCGATCTCATCGTCGCGATCAACACCGATCCGAACGCGCCGATTTTCGAGTTCGCCCACCTCGGGATCGTCACGGATGCAATCCGCTTCCTGCCCGCACTGACGGAAGCCTTCACCCGGCGGCTGTCGCCGCACAGTCGAGACAAGCTTGCGAGTTGAGGGAGAGGACATGATTGAACAATTCGATGCCATTGTGGTCGGAGCCGGCATGTCTGGAAACGCAGCTGCTTACACTTTGGCAAGCCAGGGGCTGAAGGTCCTGCAGTTGGAGCGCGGGGAATATCCGGGCTCTAAGAACGTCCAGGGTGCCATAATGTACGCGAACATGCTGGAGAAGATCATCCCGGACTTCCGGGATGATGCGCCCCTCGAGCGGCACCTGGTCGAACAGCGACTTTGGGTGATGGACGACACGTCTCACACCGGAATTCATTACCGGTCGGACGACTTCAATGAGGCGAAACCCAACCGCTACACGATCATCCGCGCCCAGTTCGACAAATGGTTTTCCCGCAAGGTGCGCGAGGCTGGCGCGACGGTCCTGTGTGAGACGACCGCGACGGAACTCGTCCGTGATGGCAATGGCAAGGTGATCGGCGTCCGCACAGACCGGGCTGGCGGAGTGGTCTTCGCGAATGTGGTCGTTCTCGCAGAAGGGGTGTCGGGATTGCTTGGCACTCGCGCAGGCCTGCGCGAGATGCCGAAGCCGGAGACCGTGGCGATTGCCGTCAAGGAAATGCATTTCTTGCCCGAAGAGGTCATTGGCCAGCGGTTCGGGGTGAAGGGCGATGAAGGCTGCGTAATCGAGGCCGTGGGCACGATCTCTCGCAGCATGGCCGGGCTCGGCTTCCTTTACACCAATAAGGAGTCGATTTCACTCGGCATCGGCTGCCTGGTCTCGGATTTCGCCGCGACGATGGAGAGCCCGTCCGCCCTCCTGGATGCGATGAAAAACCATCCTTCGATCCGGCCGCTGATCGCTGGCTCGGAGGTGAAAGAATATGCCGCCCATCTTATCCCCGAAGGTGGTTACAGGGCCATTCCGCAGCTATTCGGCGACGGTTGGGTCATCGTCGGCGACGCAGCGCAACTGAACAATGCCATTCACCGTGAGGGTTCGAACCTTGCCATGACCTCGGGTCGTGTCGCGGCTGAGGCGATCATCAAAGTCAAAAGCCGCAACGGTCCTATGACCAAAGCGAACCTTGCGCTCTACAAGACGATGCTGGATGACTCCTTTGTGATCAAGGATCTTAAGAAATACAAGGACATGCCAGCCTTACTCCACACCAATTCCAGCAACTTTTTTGACAGCTATCCGCGGTTGATGTCGCATGCCGCTCAGACCTTCATGCGTGTCGACGGCACGCCGAAGATCGAGAAGGAAAAGAACACCACGGCCGCCTTCATCAACGCGCGCTCGCGCTGGGGGTTGGTCAGCGACGCGGTCCGCCTGGCATTGGCATGGCGCTGAAGAGGGTACAAGATGACGATCGCAGTGACGAAGGTTCGTGTCGAGGACAAACTTTACCAGAACCGCTATCTGGTCGATTCCGGCCGCCCCCATATCATAGTGCGACCGCACGACAAGCCAAGCGCGAACTTGCTTGCGTTGACCTACGTCTGTCCGGCGAAATGCTATGAGTTGAATGACAAGGGTCAAGTCGAGATCACCGCCGACGGCTGCATGGAATGCGGCACCTGCCGGATATTGTGCGAGAAAGGCGGCGACATCGAGTGGAACTATCCGCGCGGCGGCTTTGGTGTCCTGTTCAAGTTCGGATGATCAGCCGGTGCCAAGAGCATGCCGGCAGCGAGCAACTGCGGCACACCATGAGCCTCTCCATCCACTTGCAAAGAGCTAGTGAATATTGGGTTTCGCAATTCAAGTTTCCTCGACTTGGTAGGGGTATCCTCAGGCCACGGGGCGCCTGTGCCGGACTTACCACCGGTAACGTGGTCGAGCCCCTTTGGACAATGTCCGGCCATCGTGCCGGATGGCAGCCACAACGGCCGGTGAGCAAATGGAACGGCACAATCCATGATAAAGACGTATGTGCTAGTGCATGGTGCCTGGCATGGCGGATGGTGTTGGCGGGACGTCGCCGCCAATCTTCGCAAGATGGGATGCCACGTGACCACGCCTACCCAGACAGGTGTCGGCGAACGCGCACGTTTGCTGTGCAAGGACATCACGCCCGACACATTCGTGACCGACATCGTCAACCACATTGTAACGGAAGAGCTGAGCGATGTGATCCTTGTCGGTCACAGTCTAGGCGGCATCAGCATCACCGGCGCCGCCGACCGGATACCCGACCATATCAGCCATCTCGTTTATCTCGACGGCGCCATCGTCGAGAGCGGTCAAAGTGTATTCAGCACCATGCCCCCCGACATCGTCGCCGCCCGTCGAAAATTGGTTGCGGAGGAAGGACGGGGTATCTTCATGCCGACTCCGCCGCCAACAGCATTCGGCACTCCCGAGGGACACTCGCTCACGGACTGGGTGCGGCGCCGGATAACACCGCATCCGGCAGGCACCTACGAAAGCGGACTTAAGCTCGAGCACCCGCTCGGCAACGGCAGACCCCGAACCTATGTCGTCTGCACTAATCCACTCCACCCGCCGATGGCGGGAGCGCGAGAATGGGTCGCGAAGCAGGATGGCTGGGCGTGGCAGGAACTCGCCACTGGCCACGACGCAATGATCCTCGCGCCGACGGAAGTTGCTCTCCTTCTTAGCGCTGTCGGCTGAGGAACCAAGTAGGGGGAGCGGCGGCCGATTCTCAGGCCGTGGCCTTGAGCTCTGGTGCAAGGATGTAGGCCCAACGGGTCGTTCCGGTGGCGCCACCGAAACCACTAGGCGGGAGTGGCCTGTCCTGCCGACGTCGCAAGCTTGCGAGCGTTCCGCCGCGGCCGCAGCCCGTAGCGCCGGGCAACCTCCGAGATCACCGCGTCGGCTCCAGGGTCTCGGAGATGACTCCGTGCCTTGTCGTCCATCGACCAATGCCGCCGACCAACAGCGCCGTTGATCACCCTCGAAAACGCCGAGGCTGCCGCTCAGGGTCAATCGTAAGTTCAAGTTCAGACACAAGCCGATCTCCGATCCACCTCAGAATCGGCAGGCCCACAGATCGCGGGTCCTCCTGGAAGGACACAGCGCTTACCCTTGAAATATGGAGAACCATGGCTTTGCGCCGTCGGCAGTTGAGCTGATCTCGCAATGCTATTTCCCCGGCAACGTCCGCGAGCCGGAGAACTGCGTGCTTGGCGTTCTCCTCTGGAAGGAACCAATCTTTCGGAACGTGGCAATGTCATCGACGAGCTCTCACGGGCCAGCACGATGCCGGTTCGGCGCATCGGCGCCCGCCTGAACACGAGATGGCCACTTGCGATTCTAACGATACGGCCGGACGGGGGCTGGGACCGCGGCGGACGAAGCGTGACGGCTGATCGACACAATGGAGAAGGCCGGCTGGGTTCAGGCTAATGCGGCTCGAATTCTCGGCCTCAAGCTGCGACAAGTCGGCTAGGCGATACGCCGGCATAGTATCGAGGTGAAGGAACTTCTAAGAGCCTGATGAGCCAATCGTCAGGCCAGTGGTCTTGCGCGCCCTGTGCGCGACAAGGAGTGCTTCGTGCTTCTGAACGGATTTGGACTTGCACTGTCGCAAGCAGGACAAAATTGTGTCGCGCCGGCCTGACACAATGCGATATCGACCCGAATAGTGAACTGAAGCCGCTTTTTTCAGTTGGTATGGCTCTTGCACCTTGAACCGCGACGTTACCAGCAACGGAGCCGTTTGATGTCCTCACCGACAGTTTCGATTGAGGGGCCGACTAGCACGACATCCGAGGGTCTTCTGGCAGCCGCGAAATCCGGTGGCTGCGCATCGTCTTCCTACGGCTCGTCGCCGACCAGCCCGGGCGAAGAGGATCCGGCTATTTGGGAAAGGATCAAGGATCACCCCTGCTTTTCGGAGGAAGCGCATCATTATTTCGCGCGTATGCATGTGGCGGTCGCGCCGGCTTGCAATGTCCAGTGCAACTATTGCAATCGCAAATACGATTGCGCCAACGAGAGCCGGCCTGGTGTTGTGTCTGAGAAGTTGACGCCCGACCAAGCGCTACGCAAGGTCATCGCCGTTGCCAACAAAGTTCCGCAGCTTTCGGTTCTTGGCATCGCTGGGCCGGGGGATGCCTGTTACGATTGGGAGAAAACGAAGGCAACGTTCGACCGCGTCATCAGGGAAATCCCCGACATAAAGCTGTGCGTCTCCACTAATGGGCTCGTGCTGCCGGACCATGTCGCCGAGCTTGCCGAAATGAATGTTGATCACGTGACGATCACCATCAACATGGTCGACCCGGAAGTCGGCGCGAAGATCTATCCATGGATCTTTTATGAAAATCGCCGCTACTTCGGCATCGAAGCCGCTCGAATCTTGCACGCGCGGCAGATGCTGGGCCTGGAGATGCTGAGCGCGCGCGGCATCCTCACCAAAATCAACTCGGTGATGATTCCTGGAGTGAACGACCAGCACCTGTTTGAGGTGAACAAAATGGTCAGGGAGCGGGGCGCGTTTCTGCACAACGTGATGCCTCTGATTTCGGACCCGGCGCACGGTACCCACTACGGACTCATCGGGCAGCGCGGCCCAACGGCAACGGAGATGATGGCTCTTCAGGATCGACTTGAAGGTGGCGCCAAGTTGATGCGCCACTGCCGGCAGTGCCGGGCAGATGCTGTCGGCCTGCTCGGTGAAGATCGTGGCCAGGAATTCACGCTGGACGGTATTCCCGACGATGTCGCCTACGATGCTGGCAAGCGTCAGGCCTATCGGCAGGTGGTCGCACACGAGCGCCGTGATCATGAGGCGGCGAGGAGCGAGGCCATCGGTATGGTCAAGGCAACAGACTCCGAAAAGTCGCTTCTGGTTGCGGTGGCCACTAAGGGAGGTGGACGGGTCAACGAACACTTCGGCCACGCGAAGGAATTCCAGGTTTATGAAGTCTCGCCTAGAGGGATCAGCTTGGTCGGGCATCGGAAGGTCGAGCGGTATTGCCTCGGAGGCGGGGGCGAAGACGCCATCCTCGAGGGCGTCATCGCAGCGCTCGAAGGCATACACATAGTGCTATGCGCCAAGATCGGAAATCGCCCGAAGGAACAACTCTCGCGAGTTGGACTGCGCGTAACCGACGCCTATGGCCATGACTACATCGAGACCGCAGTCAGCGCACTTTACGCGGCAGAGTTTGGGATCAGACCACTAGCGGCGACGGCCTGAGCCGTCTCGTCCGATAACCAGGAGTTAGAATGGCTTTAAAGATCATCGCATCCCAATGTACCCAATGCGGGGCCTGCGAGTTCGAATGTCCTTCGGAAGCGATCAAGTTCAAGGGCGACGCCTATGTGATCGATCCAAACAAGTGCACCGAATGCAAGGAGGCCTTCGATACGCAGCAATGCGTGTCGGTCTGTCCGGTACCGAAAACCTGCGTTCCCGCTTGATTCCTACCGAAACGGTCGGGTTCGCCGCACGACGACGCCTGCAACCCGCGACCACAACAAAAGCCTCGAGAAAGGAATGGACAGCATGTGGTCCAGACGCGAACAGGAGGTCGAAATCGGCAGACCGCCACGGTTCATGCAGGGTGAGCGGGTCCGTGCGATACGCCACATAAAAAACGACGGCACCTATCCCGGCAAGGAGATCGGCGAAAACCTCGTGCGGAAGGGCGACGAAGGCTACGTGCGCGACATTGGAACCTTTCTCCAGCAATTCTTCATCTATGCGGTCGAATGGATCGATCGTGGCACGGTCGTCGGCATGCGAGCGCGCGAACTCATTAGCCTCGACAAAGTCGAGGTTCCCTGCGGAGCTGAAGGCATTTCCAACGGGGGAACAGCCGGATGAAAGTAATGATTCGCAGGACCGCTACTGGCTTGTCGGCTTATGTCCCCAAGAAGGATCTCGAAGAGCCGATCACCGAGATTGAGAACGCTGACTTATGGGGCGGGACCGTGACGCTCAGGAACGGTTGGCGGCTCATGCTGCCCGACCTTCCGCGCGACACGCGTTTGCCGATCACCGTCGAGGCGATGAAGATTTCCGACGGGGCCTGATGCCGGTGGGTTCAGTGGCGGAGAGGAAACGCGTATGAACACGATGCTGAGCTGGGACCATCTCGTCGTCGTCCGGGGCAGTTTTGCCAAAAAACTGATTGACCTGCTGAACGGCGCTCTCAAGGCCGATCGAGTGATCCCCTATCTCGGTCCTGGTCTTCTGCAGCTTAACCCACCGGAATCCCCTGTACCTTGCACCCCTGAAGATGTCGCCGCGGCCCTCAACAAGCGGGCGCCTGCCCCTTCCAGGATTCGCACCAATATGTGGTCGGTCGCGCAGTTTATCGAGCAGCGCCGACATCGTCGGACTCTCCAAGCGTGGATGGCGGAGATATTCGCAGCCCCCGCCGAGCCGACCGTTCTTCACGCCTGGCTCGCAACCCTTCAACTGTCTGTCATCATCGACAGCTGGTACGATGGCGCCATGCGAGCAGCCCTTGCAGAGGCCGGCCAAACAGACGTTGTCGAGATACAAGGAACGACGCGCGCGACCGGAATCGGTAACATCTGGACGAGAACTTACGATTTGTCAGGAACAGAACTCGAGGCCGAACAAGTGGCTAGGACGGTGCTCTATGCGCCGCACGGCAGCGTCAGGCCGGCGGCAAACTTCCTCGTGGCTGATTCCGATTACGTCGAAGTCCTAACCGAAATTGATATCCAGACGCCGATCCCGGACGCGGTGAAGCAACGGCGCGTCAACCGGGGTTTTTTCTTCGTGGGCTGCCGCTTCAACGATCAGATGCTGCGCACATATGCCAGACAGCTGATGAAGCGCTCCACTGGCCCACATTTTGCGGTGATCGATTCGGCTACGCTGACCAGAAACGAACGTCGTTTCCTTGCCGAAGGCGCAATCACGGTCATCGACATGCCGATCCGCAACGCCGCGGCTCGCCTCGTCGGGGTCGATGCTAGCCAGGATTAATGGCCGGCGATTGCTGGTGAGTCGCTGCTTGCCTCCAAGGGCGAAAACTCAGTTGGGAATACATTCGTGAGCAGTAATGCTAGTGGCAGCACAACGTAGGCTCTGAATTCGTTGGGCCATGTGAAAGGGTCCGCTGCTGCGGGACGTGAGCACGTTGCGGCGGCATTACGCACATGATCTTGTGACCCCCGTGGCAAAAGAACTGAAGCGCCCGAGTCGCGACAACATATGCAGCGCTCAATGGCTTCGACAAAAATTCGGCACAGTTTCGACAGTTCGCATGCACCTCCAGGGTCAACGAGGTTGATTATGCCTGTTTATGTGGGTCGGCCACGCGAGCAGGAATTCCCACTACCTTTGCCCCGGCGGGAACATCTCGTGTGACCACGCAGCCAGCGCCTACCACTGCATTATCACCAATCGTGACGCCAGGCAGAATGATTGCTCCACCGCCGATCCAGACACGGCTGCCAATGTGAACAGGACGCCCGACCTGCAGGCCGGCCTGCCGCTGCTCGGCATCATGTGGATGATCGGCGGTATAAATCTGCACAGCAGGCCCAATTGCCGTTCCTTGCCCGATTTTGACCTCTACCACGTCAAGAATAACGCAGTTGAAGTTGATGTAGGCATTGGCTCCAATGCGGATATTGAATCCGTAGTCGCAAAAAAAGGGCGGACGGATGACCGTTCCGCGCCCAACCTCTCCCAGCCGCTCGGACAAAAGCTCATGCCAATGCCCCGTGGTCTGCCCCAGCGTATCATTGTACCGCTTGAGCCAAGCCCCGGTTGCCAACAGGTCAGCTTGGATCTCCGGATCCGCCGCATTGTAAAACTCGCCTGCGAGCATCTTTTCTTTTTGGCTACGCATCATAGTCTCCCGTCAGGTCGTGTCCCGTACAGTGATGCAGGAACGCACATCAAACTGCCTCGGCAACTTTGTAACTCGATCTTGCCGGGCGCGCGGTCGGTCACGAGCCGGGGCGACAGTTTCGTCTCGACCAACTTCCAAGAATTTGGATATCGGAGATCAACCGGTCGCAGGGGCCAATACCTGACGAAGTCGGCAACTGTCCAGCGGTCGAACTCACTTTCATGCCCATCTCAGATTGCGTGATATCGAGCGGTAAGCCATCAGCTAATGTATCGACCAGGTCCCGCCAGAGGATTACTCCTTTTTAGTTTGTCAGTCGCAGAGCCCCAGTACGACTGGTGGTAGAAAGCACACGGCCGGAATCTTGGCAGCGCTGTTCACACCCACTTCGTAAGCCTGGCCGATGGGCTCGGCGCCAGAGCACCAATGCTTGACCTGCTCCAGCTCTTGCTCGGCGGGTTGTTTCAGAGACGCTTGATCTCGATACCGCGTTTTCTCAGCACGTAGCCGATCTGGCGCGGGGTCAAACCGAGCAGGCGCGCCGCCTTTGCCTGCACCCAGCCACACTTTTCCATGGCAGCAATGACCGTATCGGCATCGGGCACCCTACCACGAGTCGTGGCAGGGCCTATCGGCGCTTGCCCGTCGCCGACGGGCGGGGCGGCACAGGCGGCGGAAGGCTCGATCGTAGTCGACTTCTCTGACGTCGGCTGTCCGTTCTTCCACAGCGCCGCGGCCAAGCACTGATCCGCGTAACAGGCAAAGTCAGTTCTGAGGATTGATGGACCCGTCGCCAGAACTGCCGTCCGTTGAACGCAGTTTTCGAGCTCTCGGATGTTACCTGGAAATTCGCAGTTCATTAGCACCTCAATCGCTTCGGGAGCGAAGGTCAGCGTGTGATCATTCTCAGTATTGAAATTCTTGAGAAACTGAGCGGCCAAGAGCGGAATATCACCTCGCCTTTCGCGCAATGCCGGCACGCGTAAAGTGACGACGTTGATGCGATAATAGAGGTCTTGCCGGAACTCCTTGCGTTGAACTGCCGTTTCCAAGTCCCTGTTCGTTGCGGCAATCACGCGAACATCAACTTTAATGGTGTGGTTGCTGCCGACGCGCTCAAACTCCTGCTCCTGCAGGACACGCAGCAGCTTAGCCTGGAACGAACCTGATATTTCGCCAATCTCGTCCAGAAACAATGTGCCTTTGTCGGCAGCCTCAAAGCGCCCCTTGCGCAAACTGCTCGCGTCGGTGAAGGCACCCTTCTCATGACCGAACAAGTCAGATTCCAGAAGCGTCTCGGTGAGCGCCGCGCAATTGACCTTGATGAAGGGCTGCTTGGCGCGAGGCGAGAGCTCGTGAATGGCTTTGGCAACCAGCTCCTTGCCGGTTCCGGATTCACCTCGCAACAGGACCGTAGTCTTCGCCTTGGCCACCTTGACAAGGTGCTCACGCAGCTTGCGCAGCGCCTGACTATCGCCAAGCATCTCCTTGCTGATCTTTTTACGTTCCATTTGGCAGCCCATCCCACTCCGCCACCCGCCGGTAGAACTGCACTGGACGGTGAGCTGTGTTGTATTTCGCCATCATCATTCTCGATCTCACCTTTGTTGCTTCGAAATTTCCGGCGCGCGGACCCCCTCGGCAAATGGCAATGGCGCCTGAGCATCGTTGTCTTTCACCAGGACGAGCGTCTTCTCCTCCGTGCGGGCGCCCGCAATATGCGCGCTTGTTTGCGCAGGCCTTTACTCGACCGGTCGCCGTTCTGTCCGGCTTCTGCCGCACCGCAGCCTGCAAACCCATCCTTGACAAGAAAGGAGGGGAGTCAATCGAGCTCTCCTTGCATTCGTGCAAGGAAAATTGTCAGTTTGATAGAATTCTATCAAAACGGCAGAAACGCCCCGCCCCCAATTTGGCTGTACCTGCGGCGTTCAGCTTACGTGACGACATGTGCGGACTTGTCCCAATTGCCGTCCGAGTTGTGCGGGAAACAGTAGCCGCTGCGCTGTTCGCTTCAACCGCGTGATGCCGCTGACAGTAGAGGCGGCGGCTCGTCGAGCGAGGCTTCATTGTTCGGCTACTAAAGCGGCTGTGCTTTGGTGGGAGTTGGTTTCGCCCAAGTTCTGGGCCTGGGGGCGTCTAGCCCGTTTCGCCGCACAGGCTCCTCCCACATCGTCGAGGCCGAGAAGGAGGGACCCCACAGCCCTCCCTGTATCACAATGCCCCGCCCCTCAAGCAGCTAGATACGACAGGTGACCTCGAATGAGGCGTCTTGCATGGCTTCTACACCTGCCTGAATGCCAGAACTGCGTTCGTACCGCCCATGGCGAAGGCGTTGCTCATGGCGACGCGCACCTTGCGCTCGCGCGGCACATTGGGTGTGATGTCGAGGTCGCAAGCGGGATCTGGCTCGCGATAGTTGGCGGTCGGCGGCACGACGTCCTCTTGGATTGCCATCACGCAGGCGATCATTTCAAGCGCGCTCGCTGCGCCGAGGCAATGCGCGTGCGTGGACTTGGTGGAAGAGATGGACATCGAATAAGCGTGGTTTCCAAACACACGCTTGATCGCCGCCGTTTCAGTCTGATCATTGCTCTTGGTACCGGTGCCGTGCGCGTTGAGATAGTCGACGTCCTCGGCATTCAGCCCGGCATCGGCAAGGCAGGCGCGCATCGCCGACGCTGGCCCCTCGACAGATGGCGCGGCAATGTGGAAGGCATCGGCGGAAAGGCCGACGCCGGCGATCTCGGCAAGAATTGTGGCACCACGCCTCGTGGCATGCTCGTAGCTTTCCAGCACGGCCATGCCCGCACCCTCGCCCAGCACCAGGCCCTTCCTATCGGCGGAGAAGGGCCGGCAGGTATCGGGTGAAAGCACGCGCATTGCTTCCCATGCTTTCAGCACGCCCCATGCGAAGGGTGCGTCGCTGCCTCCGGAAACCATTACGTCGGCCCGGCCCAGCTTGATCTGGTCCACCGCCGAGGCGATCGCATGGTTGGCCGAGGCACATGCGGAGGTCACCCCGAAGACCGGCCCGCGCAAGCCGAGGCTCAAGCTCACCTGGCCGGCGGCGGCGCTTGGCATCGTTTTGGGTACAGCGAGGATGCCAACTCGCCTCGCGCCGTCCAAAAGGAGGGCCCGGTAAGTTTCCTCCATCACATCCCAGCCCAAGCCGCCGACGCCCACTGTCGCGCCGAAGCGATGGGCATTCCCCTCGTCGCAGGAAAGTCCGGCCTGCCGCATGGCTTCGCGCGCTGCAAGCACGGCGAGCAAGCTGAAGCGGGCCATGGAGACGAGCTGCTTGCGATCGATGTCGTGCTGGGGCAGCGCCTTGATCTCAGCGCCGGTCATGCCCTCCAGGTCATGAAGCTCGGAATTGGCGATCGGGCCGATGGCGGAGCGGCCTTCGCGCATCTCTTTCCACATAGAGGCGGCGTCGGTGCCCAGTCCGCACAGGCCGCCCACTCCGGTGATAACGACGCGCCTGTCCATTCAAGCCTCCTTCGCAAGCAAGCCGCGGACGGCTTCCACGACGTCGCCGACATTCTTGAGATTGGACCAGGCATCGGCCGTGTTCATGTCGATCTTGATGCCGTAGGCCTGCTCCACATCCCAGAGGACGTCCGCCAAACCCAGCGAATCGAACCCGAGCGCGTCCAGTTCCGTGGCGATTGTTATCTCGCCGACGAATGACGCAGGCATTCCCTCACCGCTCTCCGACTCGGCGCGTTTCTTGATCAGGGCAATGACGTCCGTTGCGAATTGATCGGCCATTCTGTTTCCTGTCTTTCTTTCCCGCGTTTCGACCTGGACGCGGCTCAGTTCCTGAGGCGCGCCGCGTCGCGAAAGCCATCACGCTTGGGCAACTGACAAAGCCCAATGCTCATAAAGCCGGATCAGGTCCGGCCGGTGTGTGGCGTAGGTGCAGTATGACGATGTGAGCCGCTACACGTGCGCGTCTCCCGGTCTGTCCATAGGCTCGGAAGAAGTCGGACAGTTTGACATGGCCGGTCAGTTGCAACTCCCTTTCCCAGCACTCCACTGCCCGGTAGAGCGCATGAAAAATCTCCTTTCGGGCGGTTTCTTAAGACGCTCGCCACGCCATGAGGCAGTGGGGGCATCGGTGTCCATCAGGTGCTTCTGCCCATGCAGGATTCCAGAACATTGATGAAATCGTTTGTTTCGATGAAAGGCATCCACACTTTGGATGGTTGACCACGCTTTTCAAAGATCGTGAACTACATCTCCTCGTTGTGCTCGACGCACTCCGGACAAGTAACCTCATGGGCGCGGCATGCAGGATTAACCGAGCCCAGCCGGTCATGAGTGCGGCCGGCGCTCGGCTGCTCGATTTATTTGCGCGATAAGCTCGCGACCATGTCCGCGGAGGTATTCAAACTTAACGCTGCGTCCGGGAGCTCTTGCCCTCCAGTTTGCGACGCTCCCCCGCCCATCCAGTGATCGTTTATTTCGTCGGATAGTTTGACCCGGCTCTACCGAATCGCCGCTTCAGGATCATTCTTTCCGATTTCGTCACGCTCGTATTTCTGCCGCGTCCTACACCGATTGGGCGCGAACAAAACTGAGCGCCTTGGAACCCGAACCCGTGCGTCGTGACCGGGAGCATCCGGGGCGAACTCATCCGCTCGGGGGCATCGCATCACCGGACGGCGACAGGCACGGTCGACCGGCATCTCGGCATCGGCTGGGAATTCGTCCATGGTCTGCATTGGCGACGACGCTTCCTGAGGCCACGTAGCCCTTATGCCAAGCTGGGCGCCCGGGTCGAGCGCGTAATGACGACAATTGCTTCGCTGCAGGTCAAACGCTTTCCGGGCCACCTGCAAAGTCTTCACCCGGCCGTACAGCGCCCAAGACCACTGATGTGATCGACAAGAGCCTTTTTGATAAATCTGCGCTATTCTCCTGTCGCGCACGGACGACCGCGTGGCGAAGAGCAGGGTCCGAGATGAGAGCCCTGCCGCGCAGCTTCTATCGTCGCGCCTCGTTTGCGGCATCCGTGCCTACCCTCTTCGGACCTCGTGGGTTCCAACCGGCGACGAGGCGTGCATAGGCGCCCTCGGCCTGCTCCACCCAGCGGCGCTCTTCTTCCCGGTGGCTCTTTATGTTGTAGGCGTGCGCTCCCTTTTGGCCGCGCACAGCCTTGCTCCCGGCCTTGAGTTCCACATCGCGCAAGCTTCTTGGCATGCAGGGAGGGTCGAGCCCACGCGTAACTCTCGCCCTTCTCAACAGATGACAGATCACGACAGAGAGTTTGCGTGCGGTTGCCACGGCCGCGACATGCTGTCCGCGCCGGGCTCGCACGCCGCAGGGAGAAGGCTCGCAACGGTCCGGGAGCACGAGCGGCCGCCCAGGCCGCCTCGACGAGCATGCCGCGCGCATGACCACGGCCCTGCTTGGTGATCCGCCCATGGTAGGCCGGACCTGGCCGGACTGCTGGACGCTTGGGTTCAACCCGAGATAGGTCACGAGCTTCTGCGGATCGTCGAAGCGCGACACGTCGCCGATCGCCGCCCTTCATCGCCAGCGCGACGGTGATGTCGACGCCGGGAATGGTCATCAGCCGCTTCACGCCTTCATCCTCGAGAGCCGAGCGGACAAGATCGCGTTCGATGACCTGGAGGTCTTCGCCCAATCGGTCGAACTCGCGCAGATGCCCATCGATCGCGAGGCGCTCGTCCTGCGGTACGACCTGCTCGATTAACCAGGTCCGACCCTTGGCGCCGCACAGGTCAGCATGCGGGCAGGACGGATCAGGTGGCTATGAAGGATCGACTGGATGACGCTCTTCAATCGAGATCTCTGTCGGACAATCTGATTGCGCCGTGTCACCTGTCGACGCAGAGCCTGCGTCGGCTCGTCCGCAATCCAGACTTCTGGCAAGAAGCCGCTGGCATAGAGCTGCGCAAGAACGTCGGCGTCGATCGTCGTTTTGATCTTGGCATAGGCAACGATAAACACCTGTTTCGGCTTGGCGATCCCCACCTTCTTCACATGCGGCGCAACCACAGCTGCAGCGGACGTCGCGTTGCCGGTGGCCTCGATCACCCCGACATCGTTCGGCGACAGCTTCGCGGCGAACGCCGCCAGCAGATCGCGCCGCATGTCGACGCGGCCGAGTCGCCTGAGCCTGCCCTCCTCCCATGCCACTGCTTCGGCGAAGGCGCGGTGAATATCCAGTCCGATGATAAGCATGCCCGTTCCTCCTTCTTGGCTCGGTCAAAGACGGGAGCTGGCGGGCAACACGACATCTACTGATCCGCGCTCGCAGCGCATCCGGGAAAGTCGCGAGGGGCGGCCATGTAACGAGCTCGGGCTCTCAGCCCACGGTCTATTGACGGCCTGCCTGCACCTTTGTGCTCCCGGTGCCCCACGTCCCGGATGGGCTCACCATAAGGGCGTTCCAAAACAAGAACAGCAGGACGAGAAGGCACCACAGATCACATACCGGATAGCGGCAAGGCCAAGCGCTTCGTTCAGATAGGCTTGCGCCAATGGGCTTAGGCCGAGCCTACAACAGCTCTCAAAAACGCTGCCGGACTGCTGCATTGGCTCGCCGATACAATTGGCACAGGCCTCACGGCAGCTTAGGATCAAACCGCCCATCAGTCGCCTCGGACTGGAAAGGTGCACCCTATTAGGTTCCACGCCTAGCTAGGTCGGGGCCGCCGAAGACGCTGGTTGATAGACCGGCGCCATCGGCCCGGCGTTTCAAACTGCCAATCTCTGACCTGCACAGTACGAACGATTGCTCGCTTCGGCAGATCACGCGGCTCATATGTCGGACCTTAACGTCATCCATCATAAACTTTTTGCGACAAAAGATTGCAAGAATGCTAAATTGTTAAAGTCGTTTGTTTCGGTTAAAGGCATCCATCCCATGGATGGCTGATGACATGCGTTTCAAAGGACTTGATCTAAATCTCCTCGTTGTGCTCGACGCACTCCTGACGGAGCGTAATCTCTCGGCGGCGGCACGCAGGATTAACCTGAGTCAGCCCGCCATGAGTGCGGCCGTCGCCCGACTGCGCGATTATTTCCGCGATGAACTGTTTACGATAAGAGGTCGCGAAAGATTTCTAACCCCGCGTGCGGCAGCATTTGCCCCCGCAGTTCGCGACGCTCTCCAGCACATCCAGTGCTCGATTATTTCTTCGGATCCGTTTGACCCAGCTCGAGCCGATCGCCTCTTCAGGATCATTCTTTCCGATTTCGTCACGCTCGTGTTTTTCGAAAAGCTTGTGGAGCGTATTTCACGGGAAGCCCCCGCCGTCAGCTTCGAACTGCTGCCTGTCGACGATAGCCCCGATGAGCTTCTCCGGCGCGGTGACGTCGATTTTCTAATTCTACCGGATATGTTCACGTCGAGTGTGCATTCAAGCGTTGCGCTGTTTGACGAGAAGCTCGTGTGCGTAGGCTGTCCCACAAACAAGCAGCTGCCACAGCAGCTTACATTCGAGAGATACATGTCGATGAGGCACGTCGCGGTCAGGTTCGGGCGTACGATGAAGCCGTCTATCGAGGAATGGTTTTTGCTTGAGCATGGCCTTAAGAGACGTGTCGAGGTCGCCGTGCAGGGCTTCAGCATGATTCCACCTATGGTGTCCGGCACAGCTCGTATAGCGACCATGCCCTTACGGCTGGTCAGGCATTTCGAAAAAACGTTCCCCCTGCGGGTTATCGAACTTCCGCTGCCATTTCCCACATTCACCGAGACCCTCCAATGGCCGGCCCTCCACAATAGCGATCCGGCAAGCATCTGGATGCGGGAGATAATGATACAGGAGGCATCTCGGATGGCTGCCCCGCTGTGAACCCACGGAAAATTCAGGCGCACCTATAGTCACTACTCCTGTCACCATCTACTTTGACGACAATAGCCCTCGCCGGATAAAGTCGATGCTGGCGGCAAGTGCGCCTGCGAGATCGTCCAGAGAATGGACTTCCTCGACCAGCTCGAATGAGAAAGGTCCCGCGTAGCCGCCATCCAGCAGCGCCTGAATCTGGCTGCCATTGTCGGAACCTGCAAGAAAGCGATCGGGGTAAATCCAGAAGGTCGGGTCGTTTACGCTTGAAATGTGCACCAGGCCGGTAAGCTCGCAGAACAGGCATGTCTCCCCGGCCAGGGTGTGGTGGAACGTGTCGTGCACGAGGCGAAAGACGGACTGGCCATCAACCGCGGCAACGGCCTCGGCCGCTTCCTTCTTTGATCGAAGCGAGCAGGTTCGGAAACCCAGCGGCTCGATGAGACCGATCAGACCCCGCGACTGGAGGATTGGCTTGATCTCGTTTAGAGCGAAACGAAGATTGTCCTGGCGCTCGCTATTGGTGGGCCACGAGCTGCGGTTGGCCGGCACCAACACGAGCGTCTCCGCCCCGCACGCCGTCGCATAATCGGCGAGGTTGCTTGCCTCGGCCTGACGCGTTGGAGTCCAGTCGTTGAACCGCTGCAAGGCGTTGACAGAGATGATCGTGACGCCCGCTTCGGTAGCGGCCAACCGAACGTCCGCAGCCGGAATGCCGCGTGCGACAGGATTGCTGAAATGAGGGTAACGGATTTGGACGTCGGTCAGGCCTTGGTCACGGGCAAGCGCGAAAAGCGCACTGACGTCAAGGCGGGGCGCCGCCATGTGATCGAGTGCAAAGCGGGGCGATACCTGGCGCATTGCTTGACTTTCCTTCCATGAAGCGCGGCTGCCATTTCGGCATCCGGCTTCTTTCAAGACGGAACCACGCCGGTTCACAGATCGGACAGAGACGGCCGAGTCAATCGAGCTTTCCTTTCATCGGTGAAAGGAAAATGGGCGCTCATGATAGAAATCCATCAAGGTCAAATATTTTCCGGAAGATAAATGTCGAACGGCAGAAATGTCTGCCCCGGGCTCTCCGCGACGCCGGCTTTGATGGCCCGCTCCATTGCCATTATCAGCTCCTGGCAAAGTCGGCGCATTGGCGTGCCGACCGCCATCGTCAAGATGTCATCCGCAAGCGCCCCACGTGACTGCGGCGTCATTTCACTCACGATCGCGACGAGATCCTGACCGCTCCCCTCTTCTCGGAGCGCGGAAATTGCCCCCTCTATCCCCCCGCCGGCCATATAGAAGCCGACGAGCTCTGGTTCCCGCTGCATAAGATCCAGCAATTTTTCGTAAGTGAGCTGCCGTTCATCAAGGTTCACGAGCGCATCAAGCACCTCGAATTTTGGCGCGTTCTCACGAAAATACGCACGAAAGGCCGTTTCCCGCGTCGCATGCGCCTGGAAGCGATGGCTTCCGACAAACACCGCCACCTTGCCGGGCCGTTTTGCGGCCTTGGAAAACACCCAAGCGGCAGTCCGTCCGACCTTGCTGTTGTTGAGGCCGATGTAGCCCTCGCGCACGCCATCGGCGAAGTCGGATAGCAGCGAAAATACCGGGATACCTTTCGCCTTGAGCTCCTCGACTGATGCTGTGATTTTCGGGTGATCGGCCGCCACCATGGCGATCGCCTGGCAGCGGCTCCCAAGGTCCTTAAGAAGCGGGAGCAGGTCACGCGGCAAATGTGACTGCGCGAACTCGATGATCGGAAGGCCGTGGAAGGATTTAGCCATACTGACCGACTCTTCGATCTTGCGAGCGAAATCTTGGTAGAAATCGTGGGTAGGTTTTCTCAAGATGAAGCCCAGCTTGTAGTGCGGCAGGTGCTGCTGCAAGCGCTGTTTGATGAGACCGGCAGCATGATAGCCGATCGCGTGCGCGGCCGCATGGACCCGCTGGGCGGTCTCCTCTCGCACCGGAAGGCGGACGTTCAGAACCCGATCGACTGTTGCTACGCTGACTCCGGCTTCGCGGGCGAGATCGGCTATTGTGACGCGCTTTCCCCTAGCGATTCTGATCGGCCGGTCCTCCATCATCCGGTGCGCTCCCGCGACGGCTTGGGGCGGCAAGCTGAAATAGTTCCCCCACCCCGCGGATAGCGCATTCGACGAACAGCGCTCCATGCGCACCCAGATGAGTCTCCGTGAACCGTTCGTTTGCTTAGGGGCTTCATGGTGTTGTATTACTCACTGCGTTAGTACTCTATTTCCAGCGCTCTTTGGAGGCTGGCAATTCGACTGTTGTGTCAAGGCCGCTACTTACACGTCGCGCTGTTGCGATCTTGCTTGCGGGGAGCCAGTTTGATGTAACCCTAACCGCGGAAAGCGGTTTCCATCCGTGACTGGTCCAATTCGCCTTCCCAGCGAGCGACAACGAGCGATGCCACCGCATTACCGACTAAATTCGTCAGCGCGCGGCATTCCGACATGAAGCGGTCCACGCCAAGAATTAGAGCCATTCCGGCAACGGGAACACTCGGCACGACAGAGAGAGTAGCGGCCAATGTGATGAAGCCGGCGCCGGTGACGCCTGCCGCACCCTTCGAGGAAAGCATCGCAATTAGCAGCAGGAGGATCTGATCGGCAATTGACAAATCTGTGTTCGTCGCCTGGGCGATGAAGAGGGCGGCGATCGTCATGTAGATATTGGTACCGTCCAGATTGAATGAGTATCCAGTAGGGATGACGAGACTTACGACCGAACGGGCGGCGCCGGCCTTCTCCATCTTCTCCATTAGCGAGGGCAGCGCGGCCTCCGAGGAGGACGTTGCCAGGACAAGCAGCAGCTCGTCCTTGATGTAGCGGACGAGAGAAAAGATCGAGAAGCCGTTGTAGCGGCAGACCGCGCCGAGAACCCCGAACACGAAGAGGAAGGCGGTAAGATAGAACGTCGCGACCAGTATCGCGAGGTTGGCCACCGAACCGATTCCGTATTTGCCGATCGTAAAGGCCATTGCGCCGAAGGCGCCGATGGGTGCAGCCTTCATCAGAATGCCGACGAGCTTAAAAATGGGGGCGGTAAGCGCCTGGAGAAAGGTAACGACCGGCCTGCTCGTCTCTCCGGTCATCGCCAAAGCAATGCCGAACAGGACCGAGAAGAACAGGACTTGCAGGATGTCGCCTTCCGCGAAGGCACTGGCAATCGTTGACGGGATGATGTTCATCAGGAAGCTGGTCACGGACTGCTCGTGAGCCGTGGCCACATAGCCCTTAACGGCTTGGACATCGAGCGAGGCCGGATCGATGTTGAGGCCGGCGCCAGGTTGAACGATATTCGCGACAATCAGTCCGACAACGAGTGCAAGTGTCGAGAAGGTGAGGAAATAAACCATCGCCTTGGCGGCAACTCGGCCGACCTTCTGCAGATCGCTCATGCCGGCAATGCCGGTCGCAATTGTCAGGAAGATGACAGGTGCGATAATCATCTTGACGACTTTGATGAAGGCATCGCCGAGCGGCTTCAGGCTCTGGCCGGTTTCCGGATAGAGGTAGCCAATTGCGGCTCCCAGGACTATGGCGGCAAGCACCTGCACGTAGGTCCGGGCAAAATGGGGCTTGCGGGGCGCTGCGATCGCGCGGGGGACTCTTGGAACCAACACCGTTTCTCTCTCCCTGACCGGATCGGGGTGGGGGCTCCTCCTTCTCCCATGCTGCGCTCCGGTCGAGCGCTGCTGTCATCTCGGAGCAAGCGCCGTGCCAACTGGAGGCCTGTCCCGTCCAGCGAGATTGGTGCGGGTTGCGCACTGGAACCCTCCACCTTTGCCGGAATTTGCACTCAAGGCTCGCCAAAGATCGCGTCTGAAGAAGTGCTTCGCCAGAGAGGGAATTGACCAGGTCGCCTTGCGGCCGTGTCTTTGATGTCTGCCGCAGATCGACTGCCGGCCGATATCTCTGTCGTCTTGGTGACTTTGGTTTGTCAGTTTTGCGACGGAATGCGCGCAAACTGCAGGATATCCTACACGCCCATCAGAGCACGCGGTACAAGCGATTAAGCGTAGGAGCGCATTGAATCTCCGAGGTCAAAAAATCTTGAATAAGGTCCCCGTGCGAAGTGAATCCGCAACTCGTCAAAGTTCTCCACCGTTTGATCCAGCGGTCGCGTTTCCTGGCGCTGCAGGATGGCGTTATCTGATGGCTCAAGCGCTGGAACGCCCAGGAAATCCCAAACCGCTCCCAGGCATTGGGCAGGTTCGTGAAGTAGGCTCTCGTATTCCATTACAAGCAGGTTGGTCGACGTGAAGGAGTCCATAACGCGAGCGTGAAAATCGTCGGCGGCTTTGAAATAAGCCTCACAGTCGGCGATTGACAACCTGACGCTCGGTGGCCGAGCGGTATCGTTGTCCCAGCTGAACTTCAGCCAGTGACCGCTTTCCCTGGCCTGCACAAAGGATCGGAGCGATTCCAATACGTTTCGGCGAACAACAAGGATGACCTTGAGTGCTGGCCAACGAGCCAGTTCCGCAAAGAATGCGGGACGCTCGCGAAACTGAGGTTCATTGATCTTGCATCCAAGATGCGTCACATTCTTGTAGTCGCGCATAGGGCAGCGCACATAGGCAAGCTCAAGAAGCTCGCGATCCGTGCCTAGCAGGCGATCAGTGCTGGGCCAATTGGGATCATATTCGTTTAGCAACTCACCGTTACTCAAAACGGTCGGATGCTCGTTTAGCAATTCTTCTAAATAGTGTGTTCCGGTCCTTGGCATAGCAAGGATCACAAAAGGCTCAAGAGTTGCTTCGTTGTGGGTCATTGCATGTGTATCCAACTAAATAATGGCCGCGACGGTCTGTGGACGCGCACAAGAAGCTTGGCTGCTATCGATTGAACGCTCCGGGTGGGTCCGCGCCTCACCATCCAGCCTGTTCTTCGAGGTGTGGTCGCGAAGCTGGGCGGGTGCCTGCAGCGGCT
Organism: Mesorhizobium sp. WSM4906; assembly: GCF_029674625.1. Classification (NCBI taxonomy): domain Bacteria; kingdom Pseudomonadati; phylum Pseudomonadota; class Alphaproteobacteria; order Hyphomicrobiales; family Phyllobacteriaceae; genus Mesorhizobium; species Mesorhizobium sp. WSM4906. The sequence continues at coordinate 1,252,209 of NZ_CP121355.1, read as the reverse complement.
GGGTGGCGCCCGGCTTCGGCGTTGTACCACTCGCGATTCCTAGCATACGCATGCCTCCGGGCCGCTGTGGGCAGTTTGCATCCGGCATTGCGGACCTCCTTCTGGTTAATGGGTGTAAGCAAGCGTCAACGCATTAGTCGTCGATGAAACAGTCCAGCCGACAGAAAAAAAGGCAATACAGCGAACATGCAAAGTGCGCCTATATGCAGCCCTACATTGTCGCCCAGGCGGCCGAGCATCACCGGACGGATTAGCTCGATAGAATTCGCCAGGGGCGAGAAGGCCGCAATCTGCTGAAACACTCCTGGCAATTGGCCGACTGGAAAAACCGCGCCCGAAAGGAACAGCATGGGTGTGATGACAAGCGTCTGATAGAAAATAAAATAGTGATAACTGGGCGCGAGCGCGATGACGAGCATGGCCAGGCTCGCAAAGGCGAATCCGGTGAGAGCGACGACCGGTAGCACGTAGAGAACCGACGTCCACGCGGCATAACCTAGCGCGGCCGCAACAATCGCAATTGTCGTACCGGCCAGAAAAGCCTTTGTGGCTGCCCAGGTCAATTCACCGAGAACGATGTCGCCGAGGGTAAGTTGTGTGTGCAGGATTGCTTCCCAAGTGCCCTGATCGCGCATTCGACCGAAAACCGCGTAAATTGTTTCGAAGGTTGATGCTGTCATCGCGCTCGTCGCAACCATGCCGGCTGCCAGAAAGGCGATGTAGGATGCACCTTCGATGCGGCCTACCAACAGTCCAAGGCCAGTGCCGAGCCCGAAAAGGTAAATCATCGGATCAGCAAGGGTGCCGAGCATTGAAGCAAATGCCACCTTCTTCCATGCCAGATGATTGCGGCGCCACACCGCCATCCAGTTCCAGGCGTTGGCGGGTAGAGCGGCCGCAAAACGTTCACCCATTGCTCACTTCTCCATCTCACGTCCGGTTAACCGCAAGAAAACGTCCTCCAGACTGGGTGGACGCTCTAGAATACGCAGACCCGCTCGACCGCGAAGCTGGATGCGCACATCCTCCGGCTCAGGCGCATAGCAAAAGAGCGTCTCGCCGCTTACCTCGACACGCTGAACGTACGGTCTGATCAGCGAAATCAGCTCCTGTGGATTACCGCCGAAGATCTCGATCACGTTGCACCCAATGTACTCGTCGATCAGCGCATGAGGACTGCCCTCGGCGATCTTGCGTCCCCGCTCGAGAACACACAGCCGATCACAAAGCCGCTCAGCCTCTTCCATGAAATGGGTGGTCAAAATGATCGTTTTTCCGCTCGCCAGCAGGAAACGAAGTCGCTCCCAGATCAGATGGCGGGCATGCGGGTCGAGGCCGGTCGTGGGCTCATCCATCACAAGCAACTGGGGGTCGTTGATCAGAGCACGTGCCAGCGTCAGGCGCCGCTTCATCCCGCCGGATAGCAGGCCGACACGTGAATCCGCCTTGCTCTCAAGGCGAGCGAACTCGAGCAGCCGTGGGATGACGGCGTTGATCTCTCTTGTACTCATGCCGAAGTAGCGCCCGAACACCAACAGGTTCTCACGTACCGTAAATTCCAGGTCGAGATTGTCGAACTGCGGGACCACGCCTATGCCCTTGCGGGCCAAGCGGCTGCGTGCCGGCACTGGTAGACCGAGGACTGTTATATCACCCGCGTCAGGCCGGGTCATACCGAGGAGCATACGCGCAATCGTGCTCTTGCCTGCGCCGTTAGGCCCCAGCAGACCGAAGCACTCTCCCGATGCAACGGTGAAGGACAGCCCGTCCACAACGAGCTTGTTTCCGAATAATTTGGTTACGCCGGTAAGGTCGATTGCTACATTGGACATGCGTCTATCTCAAGCGGAATGAGTCCGATTGGCCACCGGCAGCTTACTTGCGAATTCTGGTTCAGAGCAGGCCACCGCCTTGAGATGACACCTTTGGAAAGTCGCGGCCGGAGCGACGTGTGTATCGCTTCCGCCAAAGAATAACGTCAAGATGCCACGTGTCGCTTCCACATAGTCCCCGTTCTGACCATAGGTAACTCGACAAGCTTCACCCCGTGTCGACTGACACAACTTACTCGGTCACTCGGCGCTGCAAGGCCGTCAGACTTCACTAGCTGTGAGCGAAAGATCTGCAGTATGAAGTGACTCCGCAATTCCAGAATTGCCCGCAGCATTTGCTCCGCCAAGCGGCATCGCGCTTGTGATTTCCTTTGTGCTGCTGTTGGGCAGGGGAACACTTTTACGCGACAGCCAATCGCTATTGCTCAATGTACACAGGGCGTAAGCCTTCAAGGGGATCAACAGGAATATCCTGATTAACGCGTGCATTGAATAGCCGATGAATCGAAGCTGCCGAGTGCGGAAAGATAACACCGTAGATCTGATTATGGTCATCGTGACAATAGCCAGCACCGTCCACCAATTTACTGTATGTGAAAATAGTAACTCACCGAGCGCCGTTACTACCGCGATGCCGAGCAACAATGGGCCGAGATTCTCTCCCATCACATCCAAAGTTAGATAGCGATCCAGGCCACGCAGTAGACCTCGCGCAAGCATCGTGTCCCGGAAAGTGCTTCGTGCCCAGCGGAGTTGTTGGCGCAAATAAGGTCCCATCTTGTCCGGAACGACTGTCGCCGCGACGGCACCTGGAACGTACTCGGTTCGAAAGCCTGCTTTCAGCATGAGGATCGTAAGATGACGGTCTTCACCGAAGTCGCTTGGTTTCCCCCTGAACAGCTGCGTCTCGTATTGATCCAGCAGAGAAAGGAGACAAGACCGGCGGTACATTGCACATGGGCCGCAGCAGCACATGACCGCACCAAAGCGACCTTGCGCCGCGCGCTCCTCATTGCAAGCCAGCCAGTATTCCATATCGATCAATCGGGTCAACCAAGTGTCGCTGCGGTTGTATGCCGTCAGCTGGCCCATGGCCGCTCCGACCATGGAATCCCGCATTTTTACTGCAAGCTTCGTGATGACGTCGGACGCAAGTGTCGTGTCAGAGTCGACGCTGAGCACGAAATCTCCAGATGAGCGGCGGATGGCGGCGATCTGCGCCTTGCGTTTGCCAACATTTTCGCGGAGCAGAATGAAATTGAATCTCGGGTCGCCCTCGTAGGCGTGATGTACCGGGATGACGGCATTACGATTTCCAGAACCGTCGTCAACCAGATAGACCTGAAATGTTCCGGAGTAATCTTGATTTGCAATGGAAGCTAAACACGCCGCGAGTGTGCGCGGGTCCTCATTGTAGCAGGGGATAATGACATCCACGCTCGGCCAACGGTCGGATCCGAACAAGCTTTCCGACGGCGGCGTAACATTTTCCGGTTGGGAGTAGACCGCTTGCATGCCTCTGTAAACAGTCGAGAGCACCGCATAAGACGAAACGGCAACAGTACTGGCTGTGGTGAGAAGGTCCATAGGATCTCTGTTTGTTCAGGGATGTTGAGGAAGTGATCGGATTACAAATCCGCGGCCGTGCAATTCTGGAATTAGGCGTGACAACGCTGTCACCGTCTGGTCGCGCAGACTGGCTTGATTGCCTGGTTGCAATTCGTCGGGAGCGCACCCGTCGTGCAACAGCACGATTGCGCCCGGCCGGATATCGGCGAGCACTCTGTCGACGATGGCGTCAACGCCGGGGCGAGACCAGTCGCGTGGATCAATGGACCAATGGACGGGCGCCAATGCCTCACCCGCTAATGCAGCGATTACTTCTTCGGTCCAGATGCCATAGGGTGCACGAAAGTACCGAACCATGGCCTGCGGGCAAGCCATCCCTATGACTCTGTTTGCCTCAACTATCTGGCAGTCGACTTCGACGGACCCGCATTTAGCTAGGTCCGGATGAGTCATCGTGTGGTTGGCTATACCGTGGCCGTCTGTAATAATTCGGCGAACGAGTTCCGGCTCGTCGGCCGCGTAGGCCCCAACAACGAAGAAGGTCGCCGGCACCTGATGTTGCGCCAGCACATTGAGTATCTGCGGTGTGAAAAATGAATTGGGACCGTCGTCAAACGTCAGATAGACGCTGCGCTCTGCAATGCGATCGGCATTGTCACTCTGCCCTTCGCATATGTAGTCCAGAGGCTTCATAGTTCCGGACCGTTCCGGTCGATCAGGGTACCAGACGGCCACTCGTCCATCGAGCGTCCGATCGGCGAAACCAACACGAGTACGTCTTCCAGGCGCGTGGGCGGCAGGTCGGGATGCACATCTGGACGGGTCGACCGTACGCGAACGCCCGACACAATGTTCGCGAGGCCGGCTCTGCAGAATCTTTCGACATGGTTTCGCAGCGCGTGCCGAACCGTGCCGAAAGCGAATGGAACACCCAACTGATGGAGCACTGGGTACGCCACGCGCATCGAAAAACCGATTCCGAGCCCTTCAAGATCCGGACGAACCGCGTACAGGCCCAATTCAGCGACGATCAAGTCGACCTCGCCAACTTTGATGAAGCGCCGCAGCATGCCGATGTGAGCCGCTACCCCATGCGCGTCGTAGCCGATTGCGCGGAATTCCGGCCTCGCGCCGGCCCAACTGCGGCCGCCTTCGAATGGCTCCGCGTTGAAGGCGCCAGTCCGTCCATAGGTCTTTCGAAAAAAGTCGGAGAGTTCGACATGGTCGGCCAGTTGCAGCTCATTTTCCCAGCACAACTTCCACTCGACATTCGGACGCATGGAAGACCTCACCTTGTAGCTGTCTGGTTGAGATAAATGTCCAAGCATTGATTAAATAATTGGCGTCGCGCCAACGGGGCGTAACTTGTGGGGACCGCCGAAAGACCAAGCCGCAATGCAGATGCGACTGACTTTGTACGCCCCGCACACCAGATGATGCTCCTCAGATCCAACGCAACCATCGGAACTACCTATCTTTCCAACTTGAAGCGCTTCTATGGGACCTGCAGCAAAAACGGTAAAATCCTTTGTTTAGATGAAAGGTATCCACGCTTTGGATAACTGGGCGAATGCGTTCCATATGGCTGGTCAATTATCGTCGTCACGCTCGAGGCACTTCTGACGAAGCGCAAAGCTCACGCCCGCGGCACGCGCGGCCGTTGCCGGGCCGCGCGATTATCTCCGTAAGAGCCGAGTGGAGCTCAGACACGACGATTGATCAGAATCTGATTCGCGGGTTCAGTATCTCTTTCGTGTATCCAGCTCTGGGCTGTCCTTTGGCGGGAGTTAGGTTCGCCCAGGTTCTGAGCCTGGGGCGTTGGCCCGTTCGCCGCGCAGGCTCCTTCGCACATCGTCGAGGCCGAGAAAGAGGGGCCACACAGCTCCCCCTGTACTTTCCACCACCCGACACCAGCGCTCACCCAGGGCGCCGGCCTTGCTCACCTCAACGGATAGCGCACTCGCGCCGCTTCACGATTAAAAGAATTCTACAAGCAAGATGCCTGTTTGATCGAGAGACGTCCGCTGCCAATTCCCGCATCGCAGAGGCAGCCAATAGCGCTCGCTTTACATAGTGGTCCGGCAAGCAGCTAGATACGACAGGTGACCTCAAATGAGGCGTCTTGCATGGCTTCTACACCTGCCTGAATGCCAGAACTGCGTTCGTACCGCCCATGGCGAAGGCGTTGCTCATGGCGACGCGCACCTTGCGCTCCCGCGGCACATTGGGTGTGATGTCGAGGTCGCAAGCGGGATCTGGCTCGCGATAGTTGGCGGTCGGCGGCACGACGTCCTCTTGGATTGCCATCACGCAGGCGATCATTTCAAGCGCGCTCGCTGCGCCGAGGCAATGCGCGTGCGTGGACTTGGTGGAAGAGATGGACATCGAATAAGCGTGGTTTCCAAACACACGCTTGATCGCCGCCGTTTCAGTCTGATCATTGCTCTTGGTACCGGTGCCGTGCGCGTTGAGGTAGTCGACGTCCTCGGCATTCAGCCCGGCATCGGCAAGGCAGGCGCGCATCGCCGACGCTGGCCCCTCGACAGATGGCGCGGCAATGTGGAAGGCATCGGCGGAAAGGCCGACGCCGGCGATCTCGGCAAGAATTGTGGCACCACGCCTCGTGGCATGCTCGTAGCTTTCCAGCACGGCCATGCCCGCACCCTCGCCCAGCACCAGGCCCTTCCTATCGGCGGAGAAGGGCCGGCAGGTATCGGGTGAAAGCACGCGCATTGCTTCCCATGCTTTCAGCACGCCCCATGCGAAGGGTGCGTCGCTGCCCCCGGAAACCATTACGTCGGCCCGGCCCAGCTTGATCTGGTCCACCGCCGAGGCGATCGCATGGTTGGCCGAGGCACATGCGGAGGTCACCCCGAAGACCGGCCCGCGCAAGCCGAGGCTCAAGCTAAGATGGACGGAAGCGGCGCTGGGCATCACCTTTACTCCAGTGAAGAGTTCAGCACGGATTGCGCTACCCAAAAGCAGTGAGCGGTAAGTTTGTTCTGTTGCGTACGAACCGGTAAATCCGACGCCCACTGTCGCGCCGAAGCGATGGGCATTCCCCTCGTCGCAGGAAAGTCCGGCCTGCCGCATGGCTTCGCGCGCTGCAAGCACGGCGAGCAAGCTGAAGCGGTCCATGGAGATGAGATGCCCCCGGTTGATGTCGTGCTGGGGCAGCGCCTTGATCTCAGCGCCGGTCATGCCCTCCAGGTCATGAAGCTCGGAATTGGCGATCGGGCCGATGGCGGAGCGGCCTTCGCGCATCTCTTTCCACATAGAGGCGGCCTCGGTGCCCAGTCCGCACAGGCCGCCCACTCCGGTGATAACGACGCGCCTGTCCATTCAAGCCTCCTTCGCAAGCAAGCCGCGGACGGCTTCCACGACGTCGCCGACATTCTTGAGATTGGACCAGGCATCGGCCGTGTTCATGTCGATCTTGATGCCGTAGGCCTGCTCCACATCCCAGAGGACGTCCGCCAAACCCAGCGAATCGAACCCGAGCGCGTCCAGTTCCGTGGCGATTGTTATCTCGCCGACGAATGACGCAGGCATTCCCTCACCGCTCTCCGACTCGGCGCGTTTCTTGATCAGGGCAATGACGTCCGTTGCGAATTGATCGGCCATTCTGTTTCCTGTCTTTCTTTCCCGCGTTTCGACCTGGACGCGGCTCAGTTCCTGAGGCGCGCCGCGTCGCGAAAGCCATCACGCTTGGGCAACTGACAAAACCCAATGCTCATAAAGCCGGATCAGGTCCGGCCGGTGTGTGGCGTAGGTGCAGTATGACGATGTGAGCCGCTACACGTGCGCGTCTCCCGGTCTGTCCATAGGCTCGGAAGAAGTCGGACAGTTTGACATGGCCGGTCAGTTGCAACTCCCTTTCCCAGCACTCCACTGCCCGGTAGAGCGCATGAAAAATCTCCTTTCGGGCGGTTTCTTAAGACGCTCGCCACGCCATGAGGCAGTGGGGGCATCGGTGTCCATCAGGTGCTTCTGCCCATGCAGGATTCCAGAACATTGATGAAATCGTTTGTTTCGATGAAAGGCATCCACACTTTGGATGGTTGACCACGCTTTTCAAAGATCGTGAACTACATCTCCTCGTTGTGCTCGACGCACTCCGGACAAGTAACCTCATGGGCGCGGCATGCAGGATTAACCGAGCCCAGCCGGTCATGAGTGCGGCCTTGCCGGGTCGGGCGATAGGCAGTCATGCCCTGCCCTTCCTGCGGGTCAAGCACTCCGAAAAAACATTTCCCCCATAAATGCTAGATCTTCCGTTGCCTTTTCGCGTCACAGGCCGTCAAACGCCCGGCCGTTCACAACAGTGATCCGGCAAGTGTTTGGCTGCGCGAGACGATGCTGCAGGGAGTCGTCCTGCATGGCACTTCGCTATGATGCTGCGGTGCCGTCTAACGGCGCCTCGTGCTTGAACGCACTGAACGGCCACCGCGATCAAAATCGATGGTTCGAGGACCGTTGATCATCACCCCGCCAGCCTCGATCTTGTTTGCCGCCACGAGAGCGACACAGAGACTGCTGGTGAAGATGCCCGCCTGCCCGCTATGTTCCGGATGGTTGACCATCCCGGATGGACCCATCGAGGGTGTCAAGGCGAGCATGAGCACAGGCGCGAACAGTTCACGGGCAGGCGCGACGGTGGCCGCAAAGCAACGTCGCGCCAGCATGCGATCTCAGCAGGATCGGCACCATCCTGTCAGGGAGCAATGCGAGTGGCTGGCTTAGCCGCTGCGACGCTGCCCGGCATCGCGTTCAATTGATCTGGCGCCTTAAATGCAGGAAGGCTTCGCGGCCGGTACGAGGCGCATCCCTCCTCCGAAGCAGCACGCCCAAGTATCATCACAAGCCCCGAGCGCCCGCGTTCGGCGATGTCCAATTTCCGACAATGTCGGAATACAGTCAGATCTGCTGGATTGACTTTAAATGGTTTTCTCATTTGGCACAGCGCATGCTGGTTATCCGGAAACACGTGACCGACCAACAAGAAGTCGCATGACACAACCGAAGCCATCCATGTCTGACGGGCTGCCCAGGATACCTACTGCGACCGCGCTTGCCCGGTGACGACCGCTCCGGCTCCGCCCGTTACCGACGAGGCAAAGTGACGGATTTCCTGCGTTTCAACGACATGGAGGTGGTTGTCATTCCCGCTGGGGGACAGACTCGGCCTGTTCAAGGCATTGCGCGAAGGCGGCAAGATGACGGCCACCCGTGCGCGAACTCAAGGAGCGCAGCCTGTATCGTGTATCAGGCAAATAGGCCGTCGGTCAGTGACCTTGACACAGGGGACATGCGCAAGGTCCTGAAGTTTGATGCAGCGATAGAAGGGTGCCAATGACAACAATAGCTTACAGGAACGGAACCATGGCTGGCGACGGCCGAGCCTTGGGTTTTGACTCAGTATCCGTCGGTGAGAAAACGAAGGTGTTTCGCTTATGCGACGGCACACTCATCGGCGTTTCCTCTTCGTCCTTGGGTATTCCAAAGGCCGTTCGAGACTGGGTTGAGAAGGGCATGGATGTTTCTGATATTCCTGTGCCGCGCAACGACGACAATTTTGAATTTGAGGCGCTGATAGTGCGCAAAAATGGGGAAGCCGTATTGTTGGACGGCAATTGGCTGCCAAGTGATCCCGTGAAAGGTGAATATTATGCCATCGGGAGCGGCAAGCAGTATGCTTTGGCCGCGCTGGTTTTGGGCAAGTCAGCTAAGGAAAGCGTCGAAGTTGCCGCGAAACTCGACGTTTGGACTGGTGGCACAGTCACTGCCATAACTCACTAAACCCGCCTTTCGGCGGGAGTGTGACAGTGCGAGCGTGGAAGTAGGGCGCCACCCCGGGGCACGTCGAGCCCTGTCATGTGAGCTGGTCCATAAGCGCGCGAAAGCGTCCAGTTGTGGCCAAAAGCACGATTTGCGACAGAACCGGCCCGCTTCTATGAGTATGGGCCGCTTTTTGCGGCCAGCGTGCTTGCCATCCTGCCGCCAGTGGCCGTCGCCTTCTTCTTCCAAGGTTACCTCGTCATGAAGTAGAGCACCACGATCTTGTCGGAGAGATCGGAAGGCGGACGGCCCTTCCGTCCGCGTCGGCCAGTTCGAAAGGCGGCGCGGCCTGCTCGTCGATCGCCTGGAAGAACCTCTCCGCGCTGTCCCTCATCTTGTCGAGATCGGCGCCCGGATGGTGGGCCAGCGCGGAGGTCCCGAGGATCAGCGCCAGAAATTGAATCGCAAGCGACGGTTTCGCTTTCATGGACAATGCATTCCGGTTGGGGGCGTTCGAGGGCTCCGCGGCTAGGATTGGTCTCACTGTGTCTGCTCCCGCTCCCGGCGGCTCATCTGCCTGATAGGCGCGTTCCCGCTCGGGCCATGTGCTTTTGATGAAGGCCAGAACGGCCCGGATCTCCTCGTCGGTGAGGACATTCCCGAAGCCCGGCATGTCGCTCTGGTAGCCGCCGCCGACGACCGCGGCCGGTCCCGGCGCCGGCATGCGTCCCGAAGGCAGCGGGCTTTCCAATCGCGCTGACCTTCGCCTGGCTAAAACCGTCTTGCCTAGCGCTATCGCCGCGGCCGGGGCGCGGCCATCCGGTTGGCGAGCCAAGGCAATGTCCAGACCAATCCGAGGCCTGCCGCGGCCACGCATCGATAAGAGGACCGACGCCCTTCTCCTTTGCCGCCGCTGGAGAACAGGTATTTGATCAGCGCGGCCGTCCCGAGGACGAGCACGACGACGACAAGCAGCCACACCAGGCCCGTGCCGAACATCATCATGCCGCTCATGCATTCCATCATCGAAGCCTCCTATTCCGTGGCGTAGATGCCGCCGGTCGCGTCAGACTTTCGGATTTCGAGAATCTCGAAGGGCGCTTCCTTCGTGCCACTCATGCCGGGGGAGCCCATCGGCATGCCGGGCAGCGTCATGCCCTTTGATGTCGGGCCGCTCGGTCAAGAGCTTGTTGACCGTGCCGACCGGCACATGGCCGCTCACCACATAGCCGTCGATGAACGAGAGAAGGCAGCCATCGGCTTCCGGCGGAATGCCCTCTTCGCGGCTCATGGCGAAAAGGTCGTGAGTCGGCCTTGACGGTGATTCCTGGAAGGCCGATTCCAAGGCGAGCTGGCTTGAAGGCCGCGGTCCGGATGGTCGACTAGGCAGCTTGGTTCCACGATCGCAATGCTTGATCGCTTCATTGCAGGCCATGGGCTCTCGCCCCCTCCTTTTGCCACACGAGGCGCCAGCTCACGTGTTGTTGTTGGCGTGCGCCCCGGCAACCGCTTTCACCAGCCGCTCCAGCGATCCCGCGCGCTCCAGCTCCGCAAAGAATGATGCGGCGTGACGCTACCCAGCCGGTGCTTCTCGGCCTTCCAATTAAACTGTCTCGACGAAAGAGCCGTCTCCGTTGCTCCGGTCTCGGTGTTGAGTTCTCTAAGGCTGCGCCACACCTTGGTCCCCACGCCGGCAAATGATCTCACTATGCAGCCCGTGCTCGCACGCTCTCAAACTAATTACCGCTGCTGCAACACGCCGCCTGGCGGCCTGCACCGAAAAGCCGACAGGGGTGCATCTGAATAGCCGTGAACCCAGGTCTCAAAGACCATCCGGCGCGACGAGCGGACGCACCGCACGTGTGACACCCGCCTTGTGGGGCAGGGTTGCCTTTCTCAATCCCGGCGTTGGTCGGCGTCCCAATGAGCAGCAAGCTATTATCGGCCGCCGAATCTTAGTGGCTTCGTCGAGAGCCTCAATCAACCAAGCGGCGAAAGCCCCGCTAGAGTCTCCGCCCGCCTGTCGCTATGAAGCAGTTGCAGCCAGCGCTGCTTCAGGCGCATGAACTCGCCCGATGCAATGATTTCCGTCGCCCTGGGTCTTTCGAAGGGCACTGTTTCTATTCCCTTCTTCTTCGGCGCGCGGCTTGATGCCGACATACGGTTTCTTGACCTGCCGCCTGAACTGGCTGCCGAAGCGGGTGCCCCGCCAGCGACCCCGACAATCCCCTGTTCCGCAACTGCTGAAGAGCCGACTGCGCTCGCATCCCGATATTGCGCAACGGCACTATGCCGACATTCTGGAGACCGCAGCCGCATGAGCCTCGAGATGTTCCGCCGACCGTCGACAAAGGCGTCCTCTCGCCTGCGTCCGCCATTTGTCAGTGCTCGATCTGATTGGGGAGACGCCGGTCGTCGAACTGAAGAGATTCGATACCGGCAGGTGTCGTCGCTTCGTCAAGATCGAAAGCCAGAATCCCGGCGGATCGATCAAGGATCGCATTGCGTTGTCGATGATCGTTAATGCCGAACAGCGTGGCACGCGCGGGGCGGTACAATCATCGAAGCGACCGCTGGCAACACAGGGCTCGGCCTGGCCATCTGGCGGCACGAAGCGCGTGATCGCGTGTCCAAAAGCTGACAGCGTCAGACAAATGTCAGGTTCATTACAACCAACATCTGGGCACTGACGAGGTTTTTCGAAGCAATGGGCGCTAACTGCGCGCTGAGCGCGTTGGCATGGCTTTTGAGACTGAGTGACTGTGACTGCACTCAATGGGGCAAGACGAGCGATGCGCTCCTCCCTGAACCCGTGTGCCGTCTCTGAGAGGAAACCAGCTCGTGCAGAAACCTTTGGAAATAGCTTTGGACCGCAACGTGGTATTGCAGATGGAGTCCCCGGCTCCTTCGATTAGAGTCGAGAACTGGCTGCATGGCGAGCCCCTCACGAGCTTTGAGCCCGGCAAGTGTACATAGTCGAATTTTGGGCAACTTGGTGCGGCCCATGTGTGGACGGGATGCCCCATCTGATCCAGCTGCAGGGCGTCGCCAGGCGCACCATCTGGACAGCAGGAACTGGACTATGGGCAAGGTAACAGGCTTTCTCGAAATCGACCGGCAGGTGCACAAGTACCAGCCGGCCTCCGACCGCATCCGGCATTTCCGCGAATTCACGCTGCCGATGTCCGACAAAGAGGTCGAGAAACAGGCCGCGCGCTGCATGGATTGCGGCATTCCGTTCTGCCATGGGCCGACGGGCTGCCCGATCCACAACCAGATCCCGGACTGGAACGACCTCGTCTACAATGGCGACTGGGACAATGCGATCCGCAACCTGCATTCGACCAACAATTTCCCGGAGTTCACCGGCCGCATCTGCCCCGCACCTTGCGAGGAAGCCTGCACGCTGAACCTCGAGGACATCCCCGTCGCCATCAAGACGGTCGAGCAGGCGATCGCCGACAAGGCTTACGAGACCGGCCATATCAGGCCCTATCCGCCGGAGAAGAAGACCGGCAAGCGCGTCGCCGTCATCGGCTCCGGCCCGGCCGGCATGTCGGCTGCCCAGCAGCTCGGCCGCGCCGGCCACGACGTCCATGTCTATGAGCGCGAGAGCCGGCCCGGCGGGTTGATGCGTTACGGCATTCCCGACTTCAAGATCGAGAAGCACTATATCGACCGGCGCATCGAGCAGATGCAGGGCGAGGGCGTCACCTTCCATTGCGGCGTCAATGTCGGCGTCGACAAGCCGGTTGCCGAGCTGCTCGCCGAACATGACGCCGTGCTTTATTGCGGCGGTTCCGAAACGCCGCGCGCGGCCGGCATTCCCGGCGACGATCTCGGCGGCGTGCATGACGCGATGCCCTATCTGGTGCAGCAGAACAGGCGTGTCGGCGGCGAACCGATCCAGTCGGTGGCGTGGCCGTCGCATCCGATCCTCGCCGGCGGCCAGCATGTCGTCGTCGTCGGCGGCGGCGACACTGCCTCCGACTGCGTCGGCACCGCCTTCCGCCAGGGCGCGGTGCGCGTCACCCAGCTCGACATCCGGCCGCAGCCGCCGGAAAAGGAAGACAAGCTGTCGGTCTGGCCATACTGGGCGACCAAGATGCGCACGTCATCCTCGCAGGCCGAAGGCGCCGAGCGCGAATTCCAGGTGGCGACGCTTGAATTCATCGGCGAAAACGGCCAGCTGACCGGGGTCAAATGCTGCGAAGTCGACGAAAAGCGCAAGCCGATCGCCGGCACCGAATTCGTCATCCGCGCCGATCTCGCGTTCATCGCCATCGGCTTTGCCGGGCCAGCCGCTCGCGGGCCGGTGTCGGAACTGGCCGGCCAGATGAAGATCGCCATTGACAGCCGCCGCTCGAAGAATGTCGAGGCCAATGACCGGGACTACAGGACCAGCGTCGAAAAGCTCTATGCGGCGGGCGACGTGCGGCGCGGCCAGTCGCTGGTCGTCTGGGCGATCCGCGAGGGCCGCCAGGCGGCGCGCGCCATCGATGAGGCGCTGATGGGATCGAGCGTGCTGCCGCGCTGAGTCCGTCTCGAGACCCTACTTGTGCGGCCACCTGAAGGCGCTTTCCGCCCTTCCGCTGCCCCGGGCAGCTTACGGACTGATCGCCGTGGTCGTTTCGGTTGTGGCCCCGGCCGCAGGCTGCCGCCTTGGCGGCCAAGAAAAATCGTCGGCGCGGCCGGGCGCAGCAGCGGGCGCCTTGCCCTCGACGACGAATTTTTCACCGGGCCCGTCCGGCTTGGCCGGCGCTGCGGCACCGAGAAGTTCCGAACCGCCGTCGAGTGCCGGTGATTGCGAGTCGGCGTCGGTAGCCGGGTCGGCGGCCTCAGTCTTTTCCTTCGAGGGTGGACTACGTTACTGGCCAGTACCGGCAACGCATCGAAGGAACTTTACAATCATAAAGGTACGTCACTGGTCTCGCGGCTCACCTATGACGATCTAGACGCGCATTCGAGTCCACAATCCGACTGGCATTTTCGTAAAGGCCTCCTCGGTGCGGGCGGCATCAGGGAGGATTTTCTCATGACGAGGACTTCTTACGGAAATGGGGGGCTACTCAAACACATTCAGTGATCAGCGCGGGGGCGGCGTCAGCTATTTCACCGCCGATCTTGGATATAATTTCTTGAACTCACCGCGCTACCGCATCGGTGCTTTTGTTGGCAACAATTTCTGGCACGAGAGCTACGATGCTTTCGGTTGCACGCAGCAGGCGACCAACTGGGGAACCTGTGTGCCAACCGTCCCACCTACGTCAACCTCTCAGCCAGGACAACGATTGGCATTCGCTGCGACTCGGCTTGGCCGGGCAGACGCAACTCACCGAGCGACTCAGCCTTTCTGGTGACGTGGCGTTCCTCTTCACGCGGCTCGACGGCAAAGAGCAGCACCACATGCGCCCAAGATCAAGCTAATTCCCGAAGACGGCGATGGGCATGGCGTCCAGCTCGAGGCGGTGTTGCGGCCGTGGCGAATAACGGCACCGCTCATTTCGAAGAGGCAATGGGCGGTCGTGGTTCCCCGCAGGCCGACGATTGGAAGGCAAAGCGCTACGGCGTTTTCGTGCAGGCTAGCATCAAGTTCAACTGAGAGAGCAAGAACCGAGGAGAGCGGCGATGCCACTCCAGCTCATTACGATCATTGGATCAACAGAAGGAAGTTTTCCGAAGAGTTTTGCAAGCGTGCGCAAAGTCGCCAGACAAAGTTCTCTCGGTCCATAGTGTACGTGCCGTCACGCCCGTTCTCGACATGGTTGAATGATACGTCCCGCGCGATCGATCAAAGTCGTTTTTCATTGGTTTTCCGGAAATCGCGGGGAGCACAGCGTGCTGTGACCCTCGCCTGCTGGTTTTCTGTCAACGCGCAGATGAGGGAGAATGAGCGTACAGCAAAAATCATCAGTGCTGTCGCTTTCGCCAAAGCCCGCCGCAGCTAAACGGGGTCCCACGCCCGGTAGCGCCCCCTGCCGGTCACCTCACGGATGCCGAGTTCGGCACCAGCCCGAGCGCAGCGCGCTGGCTAATTTTCAGCTCGGCCGCGACCAGACCTGCCGACACCAGCGGCCGCGCCAGCACCAGCTCGATCAGCGCCGGCAGGCTCGAGTTTTTGCGCCGGTTCCTGAGCCGGCGCTCCATCTGGCTTTTGGCCAGCGCCTGGATGATTGCAAGGCTGAAACAGTCGATGGAACGCCCCTCCAGCGAAGCCGAACCGGACGAGGCGCGCGCGCCAGGTCCTTCGGCTGCCATCGGCACGCTGGGTTTAAGTGCTTGGGGTGACACGGCGTGATCTCCGCCGTTGGCGGGAACAGGGCAGTGCAATAGTACTGCCCTGTTCCTTTTGATCAGAGGCCAGTGCGGATTTCTTCGGCAAGCGCCCTCAACGTCGTCTCGACGTCATCGCCGTTTACCATCTTCTGCATCGCCACGGCCCATGCGTTCATGGCTTCGCCGAAGCCGACACGCGGTGTGAAAGCCAGCGCGGCTTGGTCCTGTATCTTTTTGAAGCTGTCAACGAAGTTGTTGAACTCGGGCTGCGAAGCGTACTTAGTCCAGGTGTCGTCTGCCAGGTCGACGTGCGCGGCGGATTGACGAGCTGGCCAGCAAGGGCACCCTTGAGCGCCACCTGCTTGGAGGTGGCCCACGGGATGAACAGCCAGGCCGTGCCCTTCTTTTCGGAAGCCGCGTTCATGGCGAGAGCCCAGATCCAGATGTCAGACTCCAAGCTCGTGGCGCTCGGTGCGTGCAGCGGCGGAGCGAAGGCGATCTTGCCGGATGCCGGCTTCCCCGCAACATCGTTCCAGAAGCCGAACATATTTGAGTCGATCGTCATCGCGCTGCGGCCGGACGCGAAGGAAGGAGCCGCGCACTTCTTGATCATGTCCACGTAATGTAGTCGTATCCAGCATCGGTAAGCTTCCAATCGCTCAGGTATTTGTCCAGCGGCTCCAGGGCGCCACTCGGAGCGAGGTCCTACGCGGGCTGAATGCCAGTGCCGAACACATCCCATGCTGGCGACTTCGTCGTCAGTTGGATCGTCATCTTGTTCCAGTAAGAATCGTCTGGGTAGAGTTCCGGCGTGACCTTGATGCCGGGTCAGCTTCTCGAACTCCGGAAATTGCGCAGCGAGAGCATCCGCATAGGGGTGGATGTCGTAGGCCCAAGTTATGCTGGTCCCTTCGAATTGACGCCAGTTCACGGTGTCGGCAGCGGCCGAATTAGTGAGCGATGCCGAGACGGCAAAAAACGCCAAGTCAAAAGCAAGCTGTTTGCGAAGCGACGCGCACCTGTAACGAGTACGGGGAATGAGCGACCCATGTAATCCTCCCTGGGGCATTTTGCCAATTTTTGGGTCCACTCCTCCATCCCGAGTTCGCTCATAGCCACAATAAGCGGTTTCCAACGAGCTCGCTCTGAATGCACCAGGCCAACTGGGTAAAAACGGGTAACCGGCACTAAAAGGCGTTGTAGTATCGCCACCAGAAATACTGCTCCGTGGTGCTGGCCTTTGCCTGGGGGCGCAACACGGCAACTACCCGCTCAAAACGGTTGGTCCTCTACCTCTTATTCACCGTCGCTTTCCTCGCGGCCTAACCCGGCCGGAATATCCGTTGCCAGAAAAAGGCCTCGCGGCCGGTTCGAGGCTCATCCCTCCTCCGAAGCAGCACGCTCAAGTATCGTCACAAGCCCCGAGCGCTTCGCGTTCGGCGATGTCCAAATTCCGACAATGTCGGATACAGTCAGATCTACTGGATTGCGTTTGAATGGTTTTCTCATTTGGCACAGTACATGCGGGTCATCCGCAAAACACGTGACCGACCAACAAGAGTTCGCATGATCACCTTACCACAACATACAGCCGCCGCGGAACAATCACTTGGCCCCTGATCGCCCACCCCGGCACCACAACCGGAGTCATCGATGTTCTGACAGGCTGCCCAAGGATACCTGCTGCAACAGGGCTTGCCCTGGTGACGACCACTCCGGCTCCGCCGGTTACCGACGAGGGCAAAGTGACGGATTTCCTGCTTTTCAACGGCATGGAGGTGGCTGTCATTCCCGACCACCGCGCCGGTCGTCACCCATATGGTCTGGTGCAGGATCGGCAGCGCGGAATGAGCCGCCGGGGATATCTGCATGTCTTCGAGCATCTGATGCTCAAGGCGCCTCATGACGAGCACGGCTCCGTCGCCTGGAGAGATTGAACCCAAAGGGAGATTCAGATGTCTGAAGCGAATCAGGAAAAGTTGGACGCATTCTTGGGGAAAATGGTCGGCGATCTCGGTGCGATCGCAACGGGCGCGGGAGTCCTGCTGGGGGACAGACTCGGCCTGTTCAAGGCATTGCGCGAAGGCGGCAAGATGACGGCCGCCGAACTTTCGACACGCACCGGCACCCAGGAACGCCTCGTAAGGGAATGGCTTTCCGGGCAGGCGGCGGCGGGTTACGTCGACTACGATGAAGCGAGCGACAAATTCTATCTCAACGCCGAGCAAGAGCTGGTGTTCGCTGATGAAGACAGCCCGGCCTTCATGGCAGGCGCATTCGAGTTCCTGTCCGCGCTGTGGCTCGATGAAGAAAAGGTGAGGCAGGCATTCCAGTCCGGCAAGGGCGTCGGGTGGCACGATCATAGCGCGTGTCTGTTTCGCGGTACGGAACGGTTCTTCCGTCCAGGCTACAATGCCAATCTGATCGACTCCTGGCTGCCGGCCTTGGAGGGCGTCGTCGAGAAGCTCGAACGCGGCGTGGACGTCGCGGATGTTGGATGCGGTCATGGTGCATCGACCGTGCTCATGGCACAGGCCTTCCCCAATTCGCGCTTCGTCGGCTTCGACTATCATGCCCCTTCGATTGAGCGCGCCCGCAAGGCGGCCGAGGTAGCCGGCGTCGGCGTTAACACGCGGTTCGACGTGGCGGCCGCCAAGAGCTATCCCGGAACCTATGACCTCGTCACATTCTTCGATTGCCTTCACGACATGGGCGACCCGACGGGCGCCGCCACCCATGTCCACGGATCGCTCAAGCCGGACGGCACGTGGATGATCGTCGAGCCGTTCGCGCATGATCATCTGGCGGCGAACCTCAATCCCGTCGGCCGCGTTTACTATGCCGCTTCCACTTTCGTGTGCACGCCCGCATCCGTGTCGCAGGAAGTCGGGCTCGCGCTTGGAGCCCAGGCCGGTGAGGCGAGGCTGCGCAAGGTTGTGACCGGCGGCGGCTTCAAGCGATTGCGTCGCGCCGCGGAGACACCGTTCAACATGGTGCTGGAGGCCCGCCCTTAGCGTGGCCGTCGCCAGAAATTGCAGCTCATCGCATTTGATGAAGATCACCGCCAAAAATCCGGACGCATCGGGCACATTTTCAAGGCGTCTGGGTTCACGCAGAGGTCGCTGCCGAGTTGTGTGCCAAGAGTCCCATACGTTGCGGCTCAGAAAGGACCCCACGCACGGCGACGAACATGCCCATAGCGATGGCCGCTATAATCACATATGTCCACCATGGCGCGTTCACAAAGCTGGTAAGCCACGTCGCACCGAACGCGCTTACGACAAAAACGAGAGCCTCGATAAAAAGACTGAGCCTGTACACATTCAGTCGTCTCATCCTCATACCACCCATCCAAAGACTGAGCTTGTTGCGCTACTGCGACAGAGCCTAACATATTGGAGAGTGCTCACTAGTCGACCGTGAACAATCCGAGCCCTAAGCGGCGACCGGCTTCGGCCGGATTTGAAGCAGGGCAATCAAGAGCGACAAAAACCCCTTCAGCCACCTGAGCAGGAGGGAGAAGTTGTAGCCGGCGGCGGCCAGGATGGCGTTGAGGGTGTCGCCCTGCTGGCCGGCGAGGTAGTTGCGGCCCATTCTGTGTTCGCTCTTGATGTGGCCGATGACGGGCTCGACCGCCGACCGCCGTCGCATCTGGCGCTTGATGGCTGGGGTGACGCGGCGTTTCTGGCCCGCGGTGAAGACCCTGAGCTTGTGGCTCTGCGGTGCGTTGTGGCCGCGATAGCCGGCGTCGGCGAGGATGCGGCCGATCTCGTTGCCGATGGTCTTTTCCATGTCGGGGATGACGCTTGCCAGCGTGTGGCCGTCATAGGGATTGCCGGGCAGTGCTTTTGCATGCAGGGCGAACTGGCCGCCCCTGGAGCGCTTCAGCGTGGTGGCCACCGACACCTTCACCCCGAACTCGTAGGGCGCATGCGCCTTGCCCTTGCCGATGCATTCCACCTCGTGTGCGTGCAGGCTGTAGATCTTGCGGCCGCGCTGGCGCTGGCGTTGCTCGAGAACGGTGGCGGCCTGGTAGAGCGGCCATTTGAACAGCGTCCAGCCCCTGATCGCCGGCGATCTGGCGACCAATGTCGCGAATGGTCCGGCCGAGATAGGTCTTGAGCTTGCGTAGCGCCTTGTTGGCCCGCTTGAACTGCTTGGCGTGGGCATAGCGCTGGTGGCTGATCAGCGCCAGCTTGCCGACCCGCACATAACTCTGGCGCAAATGGAGACCCGTCCTCTTGGCCAGCCGCACCAGCCGTTCGCGTGCCCGATGGATGAGCTTGGCGTCGGTCGGGAACATGACGTTCTTCGGCTGCACGGTGGTGTCGACGATCACCTGGCGCGTGTCGGCCGGTTTCATCGCCCCGGTCTTGACCGCGAGGCTGAGGCTCTCCTGCAACAGCACCATAATCCGCTCCTCGCCCATACGGCTGCGCCAACGCGTCATCGAGGAGCGGTCGAACGGCAGCGTATGGCAAAAGAACGTCTCGCCGGTGAGATACTGGAAATAAGGGTTCTCCACCCAGCGCTCGCACAGCACCTCATCCGACAGGTTGAAGGTGTGCTTGAGGATCGCCAGCCCCGCCATCAGCCGGGTCGGCAGCGGCGGCATGCCGGGGCCGTCCGAATAGACGGCGCCGAAACGCTCCTCCAGCACCGGCCAGTCGATCGCCTGCGCCAGCCGCACCAGCTCGTGCTTCATGTTGATGATTTGGTCGAGCCGGGAGCGGAACAGGTCCTGCTCTCCCGTCTCGCGCTTCTCGCGTGGCCTGGACATTCGCTGTCCCCTCGATTCGCCGCCGCCGAACCGAGTGAATCACGCTCCGCGCCACAAGGGAATCGCAAAACCGAATTGCAGGAAAACAGCGTCCAAATACCGCTAATCCTGCAATTCCAAAGCCGCTATCCGCCTCAATCAACAGGCCAGATCAATGGCTTGCGGATAGTTCACGGCCGACTCACTATTTCTATGCTGAACAGTCTCGCCTGAGTATATGTTTTAGCTAGTCGCTAATTAGACGGAATTCTGCCAGTCTGCATTCCCCCCTGATCTGATGTAGAGCAGCTTCCAAGTGGGAATTAGCCCCCCATCGACCGGATCGGGCGACACGAACATGCGCTGAAGGCTTGGCGGAACGGCTACTGGGACCATGATGCTACTCGAATGCAAGATAGTGTCAGAACGTCCCGGGAAGGCTGCAGGCAGGGGATGTCAGGTCAATCAGCCTATAGATATGATACCGCCCATTCGCTGAGACTTCACGATGGGCATAGGAGGTGGGAATTCTTGCCTTGAGATGGACGCGGCTGTCGGAGCAGGCGAGCACGGCAGCAGCGATGGCCTGAACCTTCGGGCCGCTGACAAAAACGTTCACCACCGCACGCGAGCCGAACCCGTCGAGATACGTCTCGAAAGCATCGAGGTGGGCCATCAGCCCGAAAGCCTGGATGTCGCGAACTTCGCCATCTTCGAGCCGGTGGGTTTCACGTACCTTGGCCACCTGTTGATCGAGCAAAGCATCGATATGCGCATTCTTGTCGCTTCTTGGGACGAGGAGCGAGATCCGTTCCGGACTGACGATATCGATCAATCCGTAGAATACGTCGGCATCTCCTCCGATCCCCACGAGCAGGACTTTCTCTTCGCCCATTCCTCCGCTGCCTTGAAGATGAGGGACGGTGACGTATCGGTCCAAGCCGCTGGAAAAATCCTCTTTGCCGATCGCGTTCCCGTAGATACCTTCGGCGTACCCGAATTCGAGAGACTGAATCGACATTTTCTTGAATGCCACCGCAATCAGCCATTGGATGTAGATTCGCGGCATCGTCGAGCACTCGACGAAAACCTTCCGCAGGCTTCCTTCGTATGAGCCACATGAAGCGGCCATCTGAGTGAGCAGGTGATCGAGGAGATTGATGTTCTTCTGATACTCGATGGAAGGCTCGAGGGTGATCACAGTCACTTCGACGCCCCATCGGGTACCCATAGCGATGAGCTTTCGCCGGTTTTCTTCGACGGCTGGGACGTTCGCTTCCTTCAGAGCAAAGTCCAGAACCACGATCTTGCCGACCTTCAGGTCAAGATGGTTTTCGAACGCGGCGAAACGCGTTTCCCATCCAAGCGCGACGATCGCGATATCTGCCTCCATCGTTTCGCAGGTACCTGCATCTCTCGCCTTCTCGGTGACGGCCAGATGGCCGAAGACTCGATACTCGACAGTTGAAGCGGTCATTCGAGATCGCTCTCGAAAAGCGAGTGCTGGAATTCGGTCTTGAGTGCGGGCCGCGCGACGAGCTCCTTAAACACCGAGTCGGCCCAGTCTTCTGGGAGCCGATGCCTGGTAAAAAGCAGGTCGACCATCCGCGCCGCAGGGATTGTGTTGATTTCGTACGGGCCGCGATAGGAGAACCCGAAGTAAGGTGCAAATCGCCGATGCAATCTGATCATCATCTCCTTCGATGCGGGGTCGGCGCGGTCCACCTCAAAGTTGCCGGCGGCGGAGACCTCCCGGATAAACCCATCCCTTTCCGCCCGACGCAGGACCTCGTCCAGTTTTCCGCTGGGTTGCTCCAGTCGGTTCACCAGCGAGCGCATTTCCTTTAGATCAACCCTGAAAATGCCTCTCTCTGTCGTTCCTAGAGCATTTTCTTCGGCAAACTCTGTCTGGAGGCGAGCGGTCAGGTAACCCAACGCCCGCACCATGCGCACGCTCTCTTCTTCGTACGGATGTGAAAGCGCCTGAAGTCCATCAAGCTTCCGTTGAGAGGCGGCGTTCACAGCCTGTCTCTGCTGTTCGAGATGAATCTGTAAATCCGAGTTGATGAATTCCACCAGTTTTCGTGGATCACTGGAACTCGGAACACTGCGGCGGAAGATCTCTCCCATTATATCAAGGAAATCGCGTATACAGACGTCGCTCAATGATGTGATGATCTGGTGCCCTACGTACGGGTAGTCATGCAGACGCAGCATCTGGCACGCTTTCAGAAAAGCCCATCCCTGTTTCCGGGCGATCGACCTCTTCAGATTTGAAGCATCCGCCTTGCTCATGGGCCGGCGCTTAATTTCCGGGTTCATGAGCGCGAGCGCCAGCCCTTCGGCATAAGGGCGCGCTTTTCGATCAAGAAGGAATTGCTGCTGATCCGCCGTCCTCAAATTCACGGAGAGGAATTCACGTGCTGCATCAGCAAGTGCCACAAGCTCTTCTCTGCCCTCGGAATGACCCGATATGATAACCCGCTCGATGATGTCATTGACGGAAAGCCGCCCCAGCCGGTTTTTGAGCGAAAACGCGCTGAGCGCATCGTTGCGCTCGAGATCACTCCGCAGATGGTCAGGAAGCGCATAGTACAGCCGAAGCGACGACACGTTCTCGCACAGCGTGGCGAACTCCCTCGGATCGACTGAATCAAGATTCTCGACGTCCCGGTCAGCATTCGAGAGCGACTGGCCGGGTATGATCGTCCGGATCGTGTCGTAGAGGCCGCCGATGTAGGCGAGGACCCATTTCACGTTGCCGCGCGTCTTTCTCACCAAGGTGTTCAGGAACTGCTGTTGGAGCGGTGTCAGTGCTTCACAGTCGTCAATCAGTATCTTGAAGAAGGGCGCCCTGTCACCGGCGAAAGATGGGCCATTTAAAAGTGGAGTGATCGCGGTCGCGACCTTGTTAATGATCGCGCCAGGGTCTGTTGCTCTGAAGCCGGTCGCTCCGGCATCGGCGGCAAAGAAGAACGCGTTGAAGCATTCGTCGACGTACCGGGTTATCCCACCCCGCAGCTCATCGATGCTGAAGAAGTCGAGACGGGCAGGTTGGGGTATGAAGTGCAGCACTTCGCGATGCAGTGCCAGGGCGACGTCCCTATCTTCGGAGGCCCGGTATTTCAAGTGGCCGTCGCGTCTGAGCTGGCCGATGCTCTCGAGCAGGCGTTCGACTATCTTCAGCTCCAGATAGTGAGAGAAGATTACGAATTGCCGCGGGATCACGGCGGCCGTGTCGAAGCGTATCCGCTCCGGAATGAGGTTCAGAACGGCGTTGTCGATTAGGGGCGAGAATGTCTCATTGAGCTGGAAGAAGACGCCATACCAAGCGAGCTTGCCGACTTGGTCCGAGAGACTTTTGTCTTCAAGAATATGGACTGTGGAAAGCGAGCGAAGAATGCTGGTCTTGCCGCTGCCTCTCGTCCCTGCGACGAAGACCGGCTTGGCGGCGGCAGAAATCAACGCCGACTTCTGACTGAACCACAGTATCGGGCGGCTTTCGTACTCGATCCTGTTGGGGCCGAACGGATTCTCCATCGCTATTCGTCCCTTACCTTAATGCGCCAAGCCGAGTTTGCCTTGGTGAGGCCGTCTATCTCGATGAAGCGCGCCGCTTGGAGCATCAGAAGAGAGTCTTCCAGATCTAGCCCGAGCTCGGCGGAGGCAGCAATCTCAGTGATCTCGTCCCAGAAGAGTAACCCATTCCCGCGCCTGGTGGCATGGTCGCGCAGTCGGCGCAGCAGGTCAAACGTGTCGTTGTTCAGAAAGGCCTTGCCGTTGGACATGGTCGAAATAAAGCAATGTTCGCCTTCCATGACCGTCCCGTCGGCGACATTGGTGCGGTAGGGTATAAGTCGGATGCCGACGAGCTCTCCCTGATCGGTCGTGAAGAAGACGAGCTCATTGAAACCTGACTGTATCTCTGGTGCTGAGATGCAGATCAATTTGCCGTCCGGAAACCTTGGATCGTTGACGATCTCGACCGGATCAGCATGTATGTGTCCATGCAGGTAGACGATAGGCTTGTTGCCCTGCAGCAGCTGAGTTCTGACAAATCCGCTGTTGAGCATCTCCGCGTATGGCGTAATGCGCGGAGTCTTTTGTGGCAGCAGATTGTGATGGCCGATTATGATGCCGTAACGCATGTCGGGCTGCTGGAGCAATTCCTGTAGGCCTGCAAGCATCTCACGCGAGATGTATGGCGTGTCCATCTGACCGTAATACTCGTCGTCGGACGCCTCCTTGTCTGGATCGCTGGGAGGTGTCGCGGGCGAATGTCCCGAGATGTCCGGCGAGCCGAGATCTAGAGGCTCTGTAGAAGGACTGAGTGCCTCGAGACGATCACGAAGGAACGCGGGAAGGTTTTGAAGCTCCCAACTGCCTATCGCTGTGTTGACGAGGATGAAGTTTGCGCCTGCGGATCCTGTCGGAAGTCTGAAGTGCACGGGTTGGTCCACGGGAACGGTCTGCCAACCCAAGCGGGCGGCTAAACTCGCCATTTCGCTGAATTTCTCAGTCGGTCCAAGTTCGCGCGCGTCATCACGGTTCACATCGTGATTTCCCGGTACGAATATCAACGGAAGCGCCTTTGAACTGCGTCCCTGTGCGCGGCAGAGCAACGTGAAATGCTGGAATGCCGAAGCAATGAAGGTCTTGTCGCCACGGCTCGTGAAATCCCCCATGAAGGCGATCGAATCCAAGGGCTTCGAAGTCGTCAGCCGCCGAAGTTTCGTCAAGACGGCACGCAGCGAAGACGCGCGTAGCTTCTGCGTTATTTTCGGAGCGAACTTGCTATCCTTGGCATCGATGTTGCTAGAGGAAGGATGCCAGTCCGGATAGTGAATATCGCCTACTTGAAGGATTCGCACCCGCCGCATAACTCGCCCCCCTGCCGAGAGCCATAGACTAATCCGTTCGCTTTTGCCAAGCGCGAACGATCATCCGCAGTGTCCTTAACGAGGTAGCCTGCACTTTTCGAGAATTGCCACGGCGGCTATTTTTCGGCTGTGAAGCACACGAGACCCGTGACGTGAGACCCAGTTGCTCAATGCCCAGTTGCTCAATGAGCTTTCTTACGAATAAGGGAGAATTTCCGCGGCCGGACTATCTCTGAGCGAGCGTGCATGACTGCCAACGGAAGGTCTTGCACGCACCCTTGCGATCTTGAGCAATGGTCGCCATGACTTTCTTCTTGCAGGCTTTTGAGTGGCCCAGCCTGCGATCACCAGACCCCACCGATTCTAAAGAGCGTGGCAGATGGGATAGTCGAGGTTGCCCGTGCACAGTCACGCTCAGGGCTTGCGCCGCCCAGAGGACACGCTGAAAAGGCAGATTGGGGCGCAAGCACGCCATTCACGAGAGGTTCGACATGAAGACCATGCAAGAAAAAGACATTCCGGCATTCGTACAAGCAGTTGTGGACGCCGGCTGCAAAATTTGCGCGATTGGCAACTTGGGATACGTCTTTGGCGATGCTGATTTCACGCCAGCGCAACGGAGGGCCGTCGAGCCACAGCTGCGTAGGATTGCTGAAATCTACGGCGAACGCGATCATCTCATGAACGAGATAGCTGTATATCTGCGGTCGATCGGACGCCATGTCGAGGTTGAGCCGAAGACAGGTATTTCCTGATGGCCGTGATCGCGAGAAGCCGTCTTCCAACCTCTGAATCCTAAAGGAGGTGACCCCCAAGGCCGTTCGTCACCTTCGACCAGAATAACCACATCCGTGACCGCCTGAGCTACTTGGTCGATACGCGCACATGGCCAATACAGTTTCTCCATCCTTCACGAAGCGAATGAGGCTTTGGCCATTCAGCCCCGGTCTACGGGGCGTGACTTGTCCCCGATGCATGCGCGAGCTCTCCGCCCGGCTGGCCGCCGGTCGTCGCCACCGGCCGAAGGCGCCCGAATGCGCTTGACAAGATAGCGTCAGCCCGTTCAACCTAAGGCATTCACCAGGGGAGTCCCGGCAAGGGGCTGAGATACTGCTGGCTTTCGCGGCGCAGTGACCCGTTGAACCTGATCCAGTTCATACTGGCGTAGGGACGGTGCAAGCGCTTTGCGGGAGTTTACGCCCGAGGTCCTGTTGCAGCAGGTCTACAGAAGCGTCTTTTCATCCTTCCGGCACAGAACTGGGTCTCCAATGCATGAGCAAAGGAGCCTCACGATGAATGCCCTCACCCCCGCCGTATCGACGGGACCACTGCCCGCCTCGCGGAAAATCCACAAGCCCGGCGTCCTCTACCCGCAGATCAGGGTGCCGATGCGCGAGATTTCCGTCCATCCGACGGCCGGCGAACCGCCCGTCACCGTCTACGATCCGTCCGGCCCCTACACCGATCCATCAGTCGAAACCAGCATCGAAAAAGGCCTTGCCCGGCTTCGCCACGAATGGGTCACGGCGCGTGGCGATGTCGAAGCCTATGACGGCCGCCACGTCCGGCCGGAAGACAATGGATTCGCCACCGGCGAGCGCCTGACACCGGAATTTCCGATACGCAATCGGCCGCTCAAGGCCAAGCAGGGCAAGGCGGTGACCCAACTTGCCTATGCGCGCGCCGGCATCATCACGCCAGAAATGGAGTTCGTAGCCATCCGCGAGAATCTCGGCCGCGAGGTGATGCGCGGCAAGCTGCAACGCGACGGCGAAGCCTTCGGCGCGGCGATCCCAGATTTCGTCACACCCGAATTCGTGCGCGACGAGGTGGCGCGCGGGCGCGCAATCATTCCCGCCAACATCAATCATCCCGAGAGCGAGCCGATGATCATCGGTCGCAATTTTCTGGTCAAGATCAACGCCAACATCGGTAACTCGGCTGTCACATCGTCGATGGCCGAAGAGGTCGAAAAAATGGTCTGGGCTATCCGCTGGGGCGCGGACACGGTGATGGACCTGTCGACCGGCCGCAACATCCACAACATCCGCGACTGGATCGTGCGCAATGCGCCGGTGCCGATCGGTACGGTGCCGCTCTATCAGGCGCTGGAAAAGGTCAACGGCATCGCCGAGGATCTGAACTGGGAGGTCTACCGCGACACGCTGATCGAGCAGGCCGAGCAAGGCGTCGACTATTTCACCATCCACGCCGGCGTGCGGCTGCACTACATCCCGCTGACCGTCGACCGGGTCACGGGCATCGTCTCGCGCGGCGGCTCGATCATGGCCAAATGGTGCCTGCACCATCACCGGGAGAGCTTCCTCTACGAGCATTTCGAGGAGATCTGCGACATCGCCAGAGCCTATGACGTCTCCTTCTCGCTCGGCGACGGCCTTCGTCCCGGTTCAATCGCCGATGCGAACGACGCGGCGCAATTCGCCGAACTGGAAACACTTGGAGAACTCACCAAGATTGCCTGGGCAAAGGACTGCCAGGTGATGATCGAAGGCCCGGGCCATGTCCCCATGCACAAGATCAAGCAGAACATGGACAAGCAGCTCGCAGTGTGCGGTGAGGCGCCGTTCTACACGTTGGGGCCGCTGACGACCGACATCGCGCCGGGCTATGACCACATCACCTCAGGGATAGGTGCCGCCATGATAGGCTGGTTCGGCACCGCAATGCTTTGCTACGTCACGCCGAAAGAGCATCTCGGCCTTCCCGACCGCAACGACGTCAAGATTGGCGTGATCACCTACAAGATAGCCGCCCATGCAGCCGATCTGGCGAAGGGCCATCCGGCAGCGAAAACCAGGGATGATGCCCTTTCGCGCGCGCGCTTCGAGTTCCGCTGGGAGGACCAGTTCAACCTGTCGCTCGACCCCGAAACCGCACGGTCCTTCCACGACCAGACCTTGCCCAAGGAGGCGCACAAGCTGGCACATTTTTGTTCGATGTGCGGGCCGAAATTCTGCTCCATGCGCATTTCCCACGACATCCGTGCCGAGGCCCAGAAGGAAGGCATGGCGGCAATGGCGGCAAAATACCGGGAGGGCGGCGATCTCTACATGCAGGCGGACGAGACTGGCGTACCGGTCGTGCCAGAGGCTCCCAAACCATCATGAGGGTGCTCGTCAAAGGGGCCGGCGTTGCCGGCCTCACCGTCGCTTTCGAACTCGCCGCCCGCGGCGCGACGGTCACCGTCGCCGAGATGCGGCATGGCCTTGGTGGCAACGCGTCGTGGTTCGCCGGCGGCATGCTGGCGCCATGGTGCGAGCGCGAAAGCGCGGAGCAGCCGGTGCTGGATCTCGGACGCGATGCTGCCGACTGGTGGGATGCGGTGCTGTCGGGTCAGGTGACACGGGCCGGGACATTGGTCGTGGCCGCGCCGCGTGATGCCGGTGAGCTTGACCGGTTCGCCAGTCGCACGTCAGGGCATCGGCGCGTCGATGAAAACGAAATTGCGCTCCTGGAACCCGACCTCGCCGGCCGCTTCCGGCGTGGATTGCTCTTCCCCGACGAGGCTCACCTCGACCCACGCCCGGCGATGGCGGCACTTCATGACAAGCTTGCGACCATGGGTGTCAAATTCCACTTCGGCTGCGACGCCCGGCCTGTTTCGGGATTCGCCCGTCAGATAGACTGCATGGGAATGGCAGCGGCCGATGACAGGCTGCGCGGTGTTCGCGGCGAAATGCTGATCCTTCGCACGCCTGATGTCTCGCTGTCGCGGCCGGTCCGTTTGCTTCATCCACGCTTTCCGCTTTATGCCGTGCCGCGCACCGATCACCGTTTCATGATCGGAGCGACGATGATTGAAAGCCAGAGCGCCGGACCGGTGACGGCGCGTTCCATGATGGAGCTGCTGGGCGCCGCCCATGCCCTCCATCCGGCCTTTGGTGAGGCCGAGATCGTTGAAACCGGTGTGGGTGTCCGTCCGGCATTTCCCGACAATTTGCCACGCGTCGAAACAGACGGTGAGATCATCGCGATCAACGGTCTTTATCGTCACGGTTTTCTCCTCGCCCCCGCCATGGCGCGCCAGGCTGCCGACCTGGTTTTCAGTCAAGACAGAACCAAGGAGCATGCTCATGAAACTGATGGTCAACGGCGAGGCGCGTGAGATTGCCGCCACCACGCTGGCCGAGTTGCTTGCCGCGCTCGACTATGAGGGCGATTGGCTCGCCACCGCCGTCAACAGCGACCTCGTGCACAAAGCCAACCGCGCGGAGTTCCAGTTGAGCGACGGCGACCGGATCGAAATCCTCTCGCCCATGCAGGGCGGCTAGCATGTTGGAGCTTTATGGAACCGAGCTTTCGTCGCGCCTGCTTCTCGGCACGGCTCAGTATCCTTCGCCGGCCATCCTTGCCGATGCAGTCAAGGCATCGGGCACGTCGGTGGTGACCGTCTCGTTGCGGCGTGAGATGGCGGGCGGTAGGGCCGGCGAACAATTCTGGTCGTTGATCCGCTCGCTGGGCGCCAGAACCCTGCCCAATACCGCCGGCTGCCTCTCCGTCAAGGAAGCCGTCACCACCGCGAAAATGGCGCGCGAGGTCTTCGGCACCAACTGGATCAAGCTCGAAGTGATCGGCAATCACGACACGCTACAGCCGGATGTGTTCGGTCTGGTTGAAGCCGCCCGCATCCTGTGCGAGGACGGCTTTGCGGTATTCCCCTATACCACCGACGATCTCGTTGTCGCCGAGCGGCTGCTGGAAGCGGGCTGCAAGGTCCTGATGCCGTGGTGCGCACCGATCGGTTCCGCCTTGGGACCGGTCAACATGACGGCGCTGCGCTCGATGCGCGGATATTTCCCTGGCGTCCCGCTGATTGTGGATG
Source organism: Mesorhizobium sp. WSM4906 (assembly GCF_029674625.1). Classification (NCBI taxonomy): domain Bacteria; kingdom Pseudomonadati; phylum Pseudomonadota; class Alphaproteobacteria; order Hyphomicrobiales; family Phyllobacteriaceae; genus Mesorhizobium; species Mesorhizobium sp. WSM4906. The sequence continues at coordinate 1,222,272 of NZ_CP121355.1, read as the reverse complement.
CGGGGCTCGGACGGCCGTCGCACGCGGCCACCGTCATGGAACTCGGCTTTGACGCCGTGCTCCTGAACACAGCGGTCGCCAAGGCGGCAGATCCGGTCGGCATGGCGCGTGCTTTCGGTAAGGCGGTCGACGCCGGTCGTGAGGCGTTCAGTTCGGGAATGCTCGAACCGCGCGACGTCGCCGTGCCATCGACACCGATGGTCGGCAGGGCCGTTTTTTCATGAAGCTCGATCCCTTCTACCTGATCGTCGACAGCGCCGCCTGGATCGAAAGGTTGGCGCCGCTCGGCGTCAAGCTGATTCAGCTTCGCATCAAAACCATGGATGAAACCGGGCTGCGCGCGGAGATCCGCAAGTCGAAGGCCTGGTGTGTCCAACACAAAAGCCAGCTCATCATCAATGATTATTGGCGCCTGGCAATCGAGGAAGGCTGCGATTTCGTGCATCTGGGCCAGGAGGATTTGCAAACGGCCGACCTCTCGAGGATACGGGCAGCGGGCGTCAGGCTCGGATTGAGCACGCATGATCATGTCGAGCTGGAAACGGCCATGTTTGCCGAGCCCGACTATGTCGCGCTCGGTCCGATCTATCCCACCACTTTGAAGAAAATGAAGTGGGCACCGCAAGGGCTAGAGCGGATCAGCGAGTGGAAGCGGCGGGTGGCGCCGATCCCATTGGTCGCCATCGGCGGCCTCAACCCCGACCGCCTCGACGGCGTCTTTGAGGCCGGCGCCAACAGCGCCGCAGTGGTCACGGACATCACGTTGAGCTTCGACCCCGAAGCGCGCACGCGAGAATGGATCGAAAAGACGGACCGATGGCGATGAGACGAGAACCGCATGTGCTTGTCGTTGGCGGATCAGATTCCAGCGGGGGTGCTGGAATAGCACGCGACATCGAGACGATCTCTGCCGTTGGCGTGCGCACCTGTCTCGCCGTCACAGCGCTAACGGTGCAAACGCACGACGCCGTGATCGAAATCCATCATTCGCCACCCAGCATGGTGGCCAATCAGATGTGTGCCGCGCTACAGGCCAACGACGTAGCCACAATCAAGATCGGCATGCTGGCGACTGCCAAGATCATTGTTGCCGTTGCCGCAGTGCTGCGCAAATTTCCGCAAGTGCCGGCAGTACTCGACCCTGTGCTGGCCTCCACCTCAGGCCGCGCACTTCTGGAAGCAGGCGCTATCGCTGCCATGAAGCGCGATTTGATGCCGCTTTGCTGCATTGTCACGCCCAACCTTCCTGAACTGGCGCTCCTTACTGGTTCCGAACCGGCTTCGGATGAGGACGGTGCGCTCCAACAAGGACAAAGACTGCAGGCCGTCGGCCCTCAGGCCCTGCTGATCAAGGGTGGGCACGCGTCGGGTCCCCGATCGGCCGATATTCTGTTACGCTCCGATCATGAACCCATCCACTTCGACACGCCGCGCCTTGCTATATCGATGCGCGGAACAGGTTGCATGCTGGCCAGCGCGATTGCGGCGCATCTGGCGAAGGCGAAGTCGCTCGAAGATAGCGTGCGCGAAGGCAAGCTGTTTGTGTTCGAGAAGCTTCAGAAATGCCGGCTGAATAATCACAACGTTCTGCGTCCAGCCAAGCAGACCCATTTTCCAGAATTTTTCCAGTAGCGAGACTGGAGGGCTACTGCTTCTCTATGCCATCCTTACAACGCGTTGAGTTCCACTGTGCCGTCCAGAATTATCTGTCGTTGTCCAGAATTAAGCCGGGCTTAGAACTGAAACGAACCCGCCGAAAGGTACGAGCGGCCCTCACTCGATAAGGGTTACCAAACCTATTCCTGTGGGCTACCAATCCGCGTGGTGGGTGGCCTTAGGTTACCAATCAGTGTGGCGTCCGGAATTATCTGCCTCTCTCCGGAATTAAGCCGAGATTAGAAGATCGGTGCGGTATTGCGCCCGGTCAAACCGTGTCGATTTGCGGCGTAGCCGACGTGTCTCACGCTTGGCGGCGTCGCACGCTGGTCCCGATTGTCGCCCGAATATCTGCCTACCGGCGACAGTGAATGCGCCAAGCTAGACCTTCGTCGATAGGGCGGCTCCGGTTTACCAATCCTGTCGTCCTAGGTTGACCAATCCGTTGTCGACCGTGAGCGGGTTTACCAATAAGGGCGGCTATATTCTGCGCAAACCCAATCACCTGATGCCAATCCAGAATTAATCGTCATTAAGGGCATTGGTAAACTCAGTCTGAAACCCCACCCTTAGCCAGAAAACTCTCCTGTTTTCAATCGCATAGCCCGCCCGCCAGCAACCGATAATTCGGGACCGGTAAACCCGTGAAAGGCCCAATAATTCCGGACGTCACACCAGTCTGCCCTTTTATGCGACTTTTCGAGCACAGACCGGGAACATCTGACCGTTTCCATTCATCGCCCAAGGCCGGTTTAGCGCTGGAAAAGCCAAAGTGCGGGAGTAAGAATGGCCGCAACGGGGCCGGAAGCCGTCGGTCAGCTTTCGGGGAGTGATCCCGGTAAGTTCGCAACTCATTCGCTTCTTTTCTGCAGTCCCCGCCATTACGAGTTGGCGGTGTCGGTCGCCGAGGGGATCAACGCCATTACTGCGGCTAGTTCGGCCCTCCGGACGAGGAATGGCATGCGCGTCGTCCCATAGTGCTTGGCAAGATGGAAGCGGTGCATGCCTCCTACGATGTGAACTTGGCCTTGGTACTCGCCGAGCAAAGGCGGTGTGACACCGCGGCCATGCAGCCATCGGTAGGCGATCCCACAGCTCTTGCTCTTGTAACGTTGATGCCAAGGACCCTTGTCCCTGCTGGCGGCGTAGGTAAGCCTGCCGCCAACGTCAGTGACATCAGCGTCGATAAGAATGAAATCCGTCGAAGCGTGGTCGCTGGGATCATCGCCGTCGAACGCGAGATAGAAGTTTGCAGGATCGCAGTCCCATATCGCAGTCAGTGCAACCGGAATGTTCTTTCTTCCTTTGCACCAGATGTCGACCTTGCGTTTCTCCTGAGCGCGGGCGACCTCGAAGGCTTCGTCTAGTTTTCCTTCCGCGACATCCATGGCTGTGATGACGTTCAAGCCAAGGGCCGTCAGACGGTTGATCTCGTCCACGTTCGCCATGCCTTCTCCTCTGGCAGCAGATTATTATCCACCGTTGGAAGATGCGGCGGCAATCCAAGCCTGAGGCACGAGGGCCTGTCCACGCCATTCCTCAATCAACTTGACTCCGGGAAGCTTGCCCCAGACGTCCTCATCTGCATGATCCAGCACGATGATCTGGAGGCGACCTTTCGCGGCCATGACCTCAGCGCCTAGGAGCGCAAAGACCTTCCTGACGGCGACCACGTCCTGATCCCTCCACGCGATGAGGTCGGGGCCCTCGTCGCCCGCCGCCCGCTTAGGAAAATAGACTTGGCTAGGTTGGTCGAAGATCAGCTGACCAGGGACTGGGTGATGAGGTTCGGCCAGGAAGTAGTGCTGCAGCGCAAGCATTAGTGCGACGTGATACGCGAGCCAATTGGCGCCGCTGCCAATCTCCCACAGGTAGTCCTCACGCGTTCCCCTAGTCACCTTGACGGTCAGGTCTTCAATCAACAGCCTAATCGGGGCCTCGGGCCACTCCGCGTCAAGCTGCGGAATCAGCCGATTGGCATGATGGGAGACTTGGTGCAACGCGTTGAATAGCTTGCGCTGGATGTCGGCCTCGGAGATCGTCTTTTGCAGCGTTGCAATATCGGCCTGCAGCGAGGTGAGTTCCTGCCGCAAATCCGACGACTGGTCGGCGCGGTCGTAGACGTGCAACGCCTGCTCCAATCGACCGAGGAAGCGCTCAAGCCTATCGAAGCGATTGGCCTCGTCTCGGGCGACGTCAGAGTCCCGTTCCAGCACCGCTATCTCGCTACGGACATCGTTCAACTCAGATAGGACCGCTTCAGCGGCGCCGCGCTGGCGCAGGATTTCCTTGTCAAGCGTGTTAGACATCGCAGGGTGGGTCCGCAGTCGGATCTCCAGACCGCCGAGGTTGTCGCAAAGGGCCAAGACCTTCTCGCGGCCGCCGTCCCCGAGTGCGACCAACGGATCGGCGAACTCGTCGGCCAAGTCCCTCAGCCACGTGGAAAGGTCCAAGCGGTCACGTTGGATGCGCATGGCGTCGCCGTACGCCTCGCTGCTCTCCACCAGACGGCGCAGTTCGTTCAGGCGCTGACGATGCTCGGTAAGTCGCGCGGCGATTTCAGTTTCCGACGCACGAAGGGTTTCCAGACGCGTCAGCACCACATCGATGCCGGCCAGGCTTGGTCGAGCAAGACTTGAGTTGCTGTTCGACACGCGCCGAAGCAGGTCAACAACGTCACTCCAGTCCTTCGGCACTTCAGTGGAGGAATCGACTAGGCCAAGTTCGACTGCCTGACGCAGCCACGCCTCCGCCTCCGCCCGCCAAGCGCCAGTTGCCGACACGATCGCGCGTAGCTCAGCCTCCTTCCGGCGGAGGTTGCGCTGGAGCCGATCGATCTCAAACCGCGCCTGGAGAATCTTTGCCGTGACCGCGCCCAGAACGTACGGGAAGATGGTCTTTAGCTTCTCCCGGTGTTCCGTCGTATCGGCCTTGAAAAACATCACGTCGGGATTGGCGATCACGTTCTGAGGTTGGAACGTGAAGGCCATGAGGTCGCGGAAGCTTGGCCTTTGCTTGAATCCATTCTCTGTACCTGGTTCGAAGTCGAGGTCAGTCAGTCCTGCCAGGCGGTTCATCGCGCGCTTGACCGTGTCGACATTGGTGGTCTTGTCGGTGATCGTCTCCGGAATTTCGACCTGTGCGCCCTCCAGCAGCACCATGTCGCCTGTGCTCTGTTGGTCCCCCGGTTCGCGTCGCGCCAAGAGCTTTTCGCCCTCCAGCGTCTCGATCAGAATGCCGAACCAGCTGCAGTTCTCGCGGATTACGCCCACCGGAATCGCGCATTTCTCCGAGCCCAGACAGTAATCAACAATAGGGATAACGGCGGACTTCCCGGTCTTCGACGCGCCGCTGATGACGTTGACGACACCGGGCTCGAACTTGACGACCCGCGGCGCTGCACCATTGCGGGGCCAAAGGATCAGTTTTCGAAGCTGGAAATACATCTAGAACTCCACCCGTAACAGGTTGGCCACCTGCGCGGTCCCCAGGTTCGAAAACCAGAAACCCAATTTCTCCGAGGCAGGTCCGAGGTGCTTGACGCGCTCTGGAAGGACGAGCCTCCTCGGTTTCGGTTCTGGTACGTTTGCTCTTAAAGTAGCATCCTTGTAATCCACGGACAGCAGCCGCCCGCTCACACCGACAGCGGCCGATTGCAATGTCAGAGTACGCAGCAGCAGCGCTCGCTCGTGGACGGCGAGGAGTTGTTCCCGTTCCTTCCCGAGCTTGGCCGCGAAGAGCGCCAGTCCAGAGGGTCGGTTTGTCGAAGTCACGATTTCGAGCGTTGCGCGATGCAGGACGATTGGCAGCACGAGAAACGCCAAGGCGAACGGCGCTGGACGTTCGTCCTCAGCCTGGAAACCTTGGCCAAATTGCCACAATGCGAAAGCCCCAAGTCCTGGATTCTGGACAAGGGCGAGGTCGCTGAGCGGTAGGTGCGATCGGCCAGCCTCAATCAAGTCGCTGGCTCCAAAAGAGTCTGGTAGTCGGGATGCCAGCCGAGGCGCAGGCCGTGGGCAAGGGCGTTGAATGATCCGTGGACGAAATGACCGGGGACGACTCGACCATCGAGTGGAGGCTGCAACTGCGCGCAGCGCCTGTAAACTATTCTACCACGAACCGTTGCGGGGTGTCCGGCCTGTATGTCGTGCACCTCTGCACTGACGTGCTCATAGCGACCGACAAGATCATCGTCCCAGTCACTTAGGTTCTTCTCAAAGATTAGCCCGCTTTCGCCCCAGATCGAGATGTCGGCGAGCGTCCTAAGGTAATCGCTAACAGCCCGGACGCACGCTTCGTCTCCCACCTCGATCAGCTCGAGTTGGCGGACGAAGGCGGGACGGTCGGCGATCAATTGTTCGATGGCCTCGACAGGCGGTTGCTTGGTGAAAGACGACAGCAGCCCTGGAAGGTTGTTCTTCTGAACAAATGCTCTTTGCTCGGCCTGAAACGCGTCCACGTCCAAGATGGCGGGCTTGCCAGCTCTAATCAGCCTGTCCGCCGCCTCCTTCGCAGCGCCGATCGCGCGTTCGCACACTAGGTCGATGATGAGCGGAGAGACCGTCGGCTTGAAGATCGCGCGTATCGGATCGACGGGATCTGCATCGACGCTGATAACGGCGAGATTCTTGACCAAGGCGGCGCAATGAGCCGCATCAGCGTTCAGGAAAGCTTGGACGTCGGCGTCGCATGCCGGTGCAGCTTTCAGCTTGCTGTGGGCTTTGGCGAGGTTAGCGACCAGCGCCTCCACGTCGGCATCTGTTTTCGCGTCGTTCAGCGCGATCGCGAAGGCACCCGCCTTCACCGGTGTGACATATAGCCGGAAATGGCTGGTCGCCGGGTCGATCTCTCCCGCCGCCATGAAGCTGAGCCAGTTGGCCAGAGACTTCCACAGGTCCGCAGCCCAGTCGGATATCGGATTTTGCTTCAGTGCGCTCTTGCTTTGCTCAAGAACGACTTCGCCGCCGACCAGGTGAACCGCCACATCGTCTAAATGTTCAAGAGAGACCAAGGCGCCGCTAGGCGCGTTGAGCAGGTGAAAGCAAAGGCGTACAGGTTGAAGCGCATAGCCGAGGTATTGGCCAGCGGCGCTGTGTTTTCCCGTTTGCGTCTTCGCGTTCATTGCCCATCCCGTTCTCCCGAGTCGCACCGGAAGAAGCCAGTAACGATATTGGTATAGTTCGCCGTTGTTTACAATTGGCGCCCCGGCGATAGGACGGCTAGGCGCGATACAATTGCTGTTTAGGGCCAGCTCTCGAAGTCCAGATTCGGCAGGACAATGAATTTGCAGGACGTCCATTATGGGCACATCGGGGCCGTCTATGGCTCGGGCGATATGTCCGCTTTTGGACGAACGCGAAGTTTGCCGGAACGTCTGACTTTGGGCGCATACTTGCCGTCAAATTCGGCGTCCTTCACTGGTTCGTTCACGTATTCCGGAGAAAATTACTGTGCGAGTTGATGGATCCTCGTTCCCGGTACGACAGCCTCAGCTATTTCACATAGATGCTTATGGTGCGTCAGGTAGATGACCTGACCTGTGTTTGCCATCGCTCCGAACAGCCTGAAAACCTCCTCCGAGCGAATATGGTCGAACGTCTCCATGATGTCGTCGGCGACGAATGGGACCGAGGGCCGAAATTGCGCGAACTCGTAATAACCGGCGAGTCTTAGGGCAAGGTACAGCTGAAATCGTGCACCCTTTGAAAGCGCTTCGGTGACCTTGGATTGCCCGTCACCCTGCACAGCAATGAGAACCTCACCACCTCTTACAGGCTGGGTTGTCAGCCCCGAATACTGGCCACGCGTCATTAGCTTGAACGCGTCTGATGCGCGCGCCATCATGCCGGAGCGATGGCTCTCACGGTAGATCCGCAAAGCATTGCCAGCCGACATGATGCCAAGCTTCAGCTCTATGTAGCGAACGGCCTTCTCCTCGATTTCCAGCAGGGTTGTGCGCCGTTCAGCATCCAGGCGTGCAACCGCACTATCACCGCCGATGGCGTCCAGCTTGTCGGCCGCGCGCGTCTGCCGGATCAGCTGTTGCTGGATGGTTTCATCGAACAGGCGAAGCCGCTGCTCACCCTCAGCCTTCTCGACCGCGAGGCCGTCGAAATCGATCGCGTCCAGGATCGAGCGGGCCTGCTCGAATCCGTCGACCGCGAGCTCCGCCACTATCCGTTCCTCAAGTTCGGCGACGGTGGTGCGCAAGCCATCGCGCTCACGCAACAGCTCATCGCGTTCGACTACCTCGGGCAGAGTGGCGACACCAAAGACGCCCAGCACCTCGTTCTTGCGGCGTTCGTGTGCCAAAATCTCAGTGTCGAGGATGTCGCGCGCCTCCTTGAGGCGCTTCAGGTCGTTGCCGAGGCTTGCCTTCGTTTCACGTGTCCGCTCGGCACGCTCTAGGCGCTCGGCAAGGCGGATGGCCAACTGCTCCGGGTCGGTATCCTTCGTCGGCTCGTCGGCTTCAACCGCAACGGCGATGACCTCGACCAGAAAATTGGCCCTGTCGGCCTCCATCTTGTCGATACGCAGCTGCAGGTCGTCCCGTTCCTGCAGGCTTCTTGAAAGTTCGGCCAATTGATCGAGCACAGTGCCGACGCCGGATGCGGAGAGCCCGCTTTCGAGCCAAGTTCCCTTGAGTGCTTCGGTAATGCCGGCCAGCCATTCCTCCTCGCGACGCTCCGCCACACCTACTGCAACCCGTCGTGCCGCTAGATCCTCTTCTTTGGAGCTCACCATTCTGAGCGCCTCGGCATACTCGGCGTCCACCTTGCGCTGCCGATCCAGAAACGGCTCCGCGATGGCCATGATTGCTTCGAGGGTGTCGTTGGACTCTGATACAATGCCGACGCTTCCCAGCACTGCTCTCATTTCCAAGCGTATCTGCTCGCCGGCGTCAGCGGCTCGCTCGGCCTTCAAGCGAGCAAGTTCGATCTGCTCCCAGGCAGCGAGCGCATCGCTGCGCGCCTCGATCTGATCCTCGATCCTTTCGATCAGGCGCTCAGACGAAGGTTCCACGGCGTCTCCGAGCAGGTCCCTGGCGGCCGCGCGGATTTCCAACAATTGGGTATCCACATCCTTGCCGAGCTGTGTGCGTTGGATGCCGTTGCGTGACAGGTTGGCCGCGGCCTCGGCCAGCTCGCGCGTAGTTGCCCGGATCTCAGCCAGATCCGCCGCGCCGGCCAGCCGGCCTGCGCTGGCAATGTCATCGCGCGCCAATGCCACGGCGAAGTCGTCAGCGGTGTCACCGGTCAGCGCTGCGCGGTGCGTTGCCCACGCATCATCGCGAACTCGGCGGATGGCGGTAGCCGCTTCATCGTCGACAATGTCGCCCGAGGCACGAAGGGCATCCAATCGTGCGGCGAGCATGGCATGGTTGCCCTCGTATTCAGCAAGGCGTTCGGCAAGTACGGCGGTGTTCCTTGCCAGTTCTGACGCTACCGTCTTCCAGGCGGCAATCTGCCCGGCGCTCGGAACCGCGACGTTGGCGAGAGCGAGGGCATCTCCGTTCCATGGACGCAAGCGCGCGAGCGCCGCCTTCCATCGGATTGTTCCCGCATCTTCCGCCTCGCGAGCCGTCCTAATCTCTGCCTGGTGTCCGCTTGCTCGCGCTTTCGACAAAGCCGAGCCCAGCCTTGCCCTGGCAGGTTCGGGCACCGCCCTTTCCTCGCCGACCCGCTGCCTTGCCACCTGCAGCGCATCGAGTGCCGCCGCGGCTTCGTCGCGAGCGGCACGCATCCCGGTAGCAATCCCGGACCTCTGCTCGACCATGGCGCGAACGACGCCAACGGTGACGGCAGGCAGAAGCAGCGCGCCAGGATCCGCCTCGGAAGATCGGCCCAAGGCGGCAAGGCAGCTCGCCACGCTGTTGTTGAGGATTTGCAGCTCCATCCTGCGAGTGGGCAAGTCAAAGCCAGCCGCGGTATGGCGCACCTTGCTCTCCGCCAGCCCGCGAATGCGTTCGGAAATCGACAGGATCGGTTCGTCCTCGTCGACCGCAGTGACTTTTTCCGCCAGGCGCTCGGTCTCGTCGATGTTTGCGGACAGCCGCGTTCTGAGGCTGGCATCGTCATCGATCAGTTCGGTGACACTTCCCGTCGATGTCCGGGCTGGGGAGGCGATGTCCGGCAGCTGATCCAGCCGGGCAATCTTGCGCCGGATATCCGCCAGCATCGGCGCAGCACGCACGTAACGAGCAAAGGTATCCAGCCTGGCCACCAGCACCGCCCGATCGCTGATGGTTCGGCCGTACTGCTGCGCTGCATCGAGACGTTCGGCCTCCAGGCCCTCGTAGGTTGATGCAAGGGTGTCGATCGCATCCCTGCGCGACTTTACGTCAACAAGGCGCTTCTTCAACAGCGCCAGTTCGGTTCCATGCGCCTGCTTCCGATACAGAGCGTCTGCTTCGGCCTCGAGGGCGTTCAACGTATCACTTGCGTTCCCAAGACCGGCGCTGGCCGTGAACAGAAGCTTGCCGAGGTCGCCCCGCGACTCCAGGATAGATTTTCCGCCGGCTTCCAACGTCTCGTCATCGAGTGAGAACATCGTCGTGTAGGCGTCGCGCGACAGACCGGCGAGATGCGCCGTGATCGCCACCTCGCTTACCGGTTGGCCCGTCGCATTCAATAGCGAATTACTGCGCTGTTTCGTACGCGTGAACGTGTGTTCGGAGCCGGCCAGTTCCAGCACCCCGCCGATGCGCATGGCACTGTACTCGTGCAGGAAGTTGTAGCGGCTCCGTTCCTCGATGCCGAACAGCAAGTCTAGATAGGCCGAAAGCGCAGTCGATTTGCCGGCCTCATTCAGGCCAAACACGATATGCAGATCAGGTCCGGATTCCGGTTTGGGTCCGAAGTCGATCGAACGATCGGTGAACTTTCCATAACGAATGAGGTCAAGGCGCCGCAACCTCATGACGATCCACCGGCCTTAAGGCGGGCAGTCACCAAGTCCGCGCCCTTGGAAAGCACCTGATCGAGGAACTGTTCCAGCCCGGCTTCGTCCGTCCCAGCAAAATCCCGCCCGTCGGCCGGAAGGTCGGCGACCATCTTTTGGACGAACGCCCTCGCCTCAGCGCGGAAGGCCTCCGAGGTGGCATCGGCACGCATTGATTGCTCGAGTTCGAAAATCGGATCAGCAATATCCTCGGCGGTCTCCGTCCGAGGCGGCGCGAGGTCAAGCTCGAGCTTCTCCACCCACGTATGGCCTAGCTGTTCCGCAGCCTGTTCGGCTTCGGCAAGAAGGAGGTCCCTGTCGCGGATCAGCGCCCACATCAGTGGTGACGTTCCTGTCAGGCCAATGCGAGCCACAGCATGACGCGATCGGACGGTTGCCCGCATCTCTTCGAGTGCGAAGCGAACACGCGCGACGGCCTCGGGCCACTCCACCGCTCCGGTAAGGTCGACGCTCACCCGTTCGAACTGCGCAACGCTGGTCAGCCGTTCCTCGATCTCCACCGAACGGTCGTGGCGCACCGTCACCAGGGTGACTGATTTCTCACCGGCCTCGTTGATATCCCTCCCCTGCGGTATTCCCGGCATCACCACGGCACTGGCGCCAGGATGGACTTGGCGAGCATGGATGTGGCCGAGGGCCCAATAGTCGAAACCGTGGGCGTGCAAGTCAGCGATGCTGCAGGGCGCGTAAACGTCGTGACCTGGCGATCCAGCCAGACTGGTATGCATGATGCCTATGTTGACGGCCCCTTCACGAGCCGCCGGATATTTGGTTAACAGGCTGTCCGGCGCCTTAGGGTTCGCAAAGCTCAAACCATGGAATACGACGTCCAGACCGCCGGCTGTCTGCAATACCGACTGAGCACGACCACCAAAGATGGTAACGGTGTCGGGAAATACCAGCTGTTTGGAAATCCGCGACAGGGCGTCATGATTACCGCGGATCTTGAAAACCATGATGCCGGCCTGGTGCAGGCGTGTCATCTGCGCGCCCAAGAACCGCGCTGTCTTCATTGAAGTCTGGTCGCCATCGTATAGGTCGCCAGCAATGACCAACGCGGCCACACGTTCCTCAAGGCAGAGATCCACTATCGAAACGAATGCCTGGCGGCTGGCGTCGCCCACCAGCCCGGCAAGATCGGGATTTCGCATCGCCAGCGAACGAAGCGGCGAGTCGAGATGAATATCGGCCGTGTGTACGAATCGAAATGCCATTCGGCCTCCGCCAGCAAAAGAGGTGTTCCGAGCTTCGACAGAAATTGCAACGAGGGCGCTGCAGCGCCCCGTTACACTTCAGCTAATTTCTCGCTCGCGGATTCGCCGGCCACCAACAAGCCGTCTTGGGACCGTAACACTCCTTTGGCAACCAAATCGGCGACCCCAGCTGAAATCAGCTGCCTTAATTGTGCGCTTGTGGCTTTGAAGCCCAGCATCCTGGCAACGCCTGTGGCGATTTCTTCCTCTGTCGCACCGAGGTTGGATTTCACGACTTCCATAGCGCCTTGGGCGACCTCGTCCTGCGCAATCATTTCGGGCTTGCGCAATCCAGCGGACACGACCCCACTGCGATCCCTGAGACGAACAGGAACACCTGGCTTGAAGCAGAAGTTGCCTCGACGGGCTACTGAACCACCTCTCTGTGCTATGCTTACCCCCCGCTCGATTGCATCCTGAATCCTGCCACCGGCCCGCTGCAGACCCCAGGCGTCCCGAATACGCGAAACTATTTCGTCGACATGGATTGGCGTTTCTGTAGCCACGACCTGCTCGACCAGTCCGGCCATGATTCCGCTGGGCGTCTCGTGGAGTTCGAACGATCCCGGTCGCTTTAGTTCGGCCTCTTCGTAGGCTCGATTGGGTGTCTCGGATCCGTTTGTGCTTTCGAGACCGATTTCCGTCACGTTGCCTCGGTCGACCGTAACAACCTGCACGGCTACAGCTCGATTTCTCTGGACCCCCAATTCGGCCCGCTCATCGAGTTCTTTTCTGGCGGCCTCAATCGCTAGTATGGTTCGCTCCAGCTGCTCACGAGGCCGTTGGAACCAGTCAGCGCTCCAGATGCGATGGATGATCCAACCATGGTCTTCCAGAACCGACTGCCGAAGCCGGTCTCGATCTCTGGCCGAGCGAGATGAGTGATATTCTGCGCCATCGCATTCGATGCCAAGAATATAGCGGCCTGGCCTCTCTGGATCCGCAACTGCGAGGTCGATGAAGAAGCCGGCAATGCCCACTTGAGCATGAACCTGATAACCCATTTCGATCAGCGCGTTGGCTACCTGTTCTACAAAGATTGAATCCATTTCGCGAACCGTGACTTGGGCAAGCGAAATTCGCCCTGTTCTCGCGTAGTGCAAGAAGAGCTTGAAGGCGAAGATGCCTTTCCCTTTGCCACGCTCCAGGTCGATGTCCTCGTCTGTGATGGACGCGAATACTTCGCAGCTGCGCTTGGCGCGGCTTATGAGGACGTTGAGCCGACGCTCGCCGCCTTCCGCGCCAAGAGGGCCGAAACGCATGGCCATGTATCCCTGGGCATTCTTGGCATACCCCACCGAGATCATGATCACGTCGCGCTCATCGCCTTGAACATTTTCGAGGTTCTTGACGAAGAATGGCTCGCTTGGATGAGCGTGAAAGAATTCCTCGGTGTCGGGATTTAGTCGCCGCAGCGCTTCGAGTTCATCCTGGATCGCGCGGCGTTGGCTAACCGAAAATGTTGCAACGCCTAGAGTCTCTTGCGGGTTCACCTTCGCATGACGGATGATCGCCTCCGCTACTGCTCTCGCCTCTACCGGATTGGTTCCTGTGCCGCCGGAATCGAAGACCCCCTCCGGCACATGATGAAACCGCAACCCCATACCTGCCTCTTGGGTATAAGGGCTTGGCACGATGAAAAGCCGGTTCTCGTAGAACTGGCTGTTCGATACTGCGATTAGAGATTGGTGACGGCTACGGTAGTGCCAGCGCAGCATACGCTGCGGCAAGCCGCGGGCCGTGAACAGGCCGAGGATGCTTTCAATGTCGGCGACCTGCGCGCCCTCACCCTCGTCATCTTCAGACTGCGAGCCTGTCATCTTCGCGAAGAATGTCGTGGGTGGCAGTTGGCGTTCGTCGCCAACGACGACCACCTGACTGGCCCTGGCGACCGAGCCAAGTGCGTCCACGGGCTGGATCTGAGACGCCTCGTCCATCACGAGCAGATCGAAGGACATCCGGCCGGGCGACAGGAATTGCGCCACCGAAAGCGGGCTCATCATGAACACTGGCTTCAGCGCCTGGATGGCAGGGCCTGCCTTCTGCATCAATTGCCGGATGGGCATGTGGCCTCGTCTGCGCGCCATCTCAGAACGAAGCAGTCCGACAGGTCCAGCTCCGCCGTCTCTTGAAGGAATTTTCCGGTGATGAGCCGTTACAACTTCGATGGCGCCGGCCTTGATGCGCTGGCGGTCCAGATCTGCGAAGTCACGTACAGCCCTGGAATGCAGTTCCCCGTCGAACCTTGCCAGCTCCGGCTCATCGGTCGCCATCGCCAGAAACATTCGTTCGTAGTAGGCCATATCAAAAACTGATCGAGCCGATCCTGTTGTAATCTGGCCGTTGGCTAGGCCGTCTATCAACTGTCCCAGTCCAGCCTTTCGGGCCGTTTCGGATCGCTCTTCATAGGCAACCCATTTCGAGAGCTGCTCCTGATGATCGAGCCAACCCTGCAGCCGAGAAACGACCTCGCCTATCGCGACGTCCGGAAAATCGACTACTCCAAACAAGGAGGGAGCATCGGCTTTCAAATCCCCTGTAAGCGCCTTCAATTCCCGCGCTGCCGCTTGGGCCGCTTCACGTGCTGAACGTGCCGAGTTTGCGATCTCGATTCTTTCAGGCAACCGCGCAGCCAGATGTCGGATCGAGCCATTTTCTTTCAGCCAAAGCTCGGCTTGCGTGAGAGCGGCCCAATCGGATCCTCGACCGTGCCACGACGAGCCGAATACGAACTTGCCAAGGCTCTCTCCCGCATCGATCCCTTGAGCAAGTGCTTGTAGTCTGCCTAGTCGGCGCAGTAGCTCCACCCGCTCAGTGATTAGATCCGGAACGTCAGTCAGAACCTGTCGTGACGCATCATCGGCTTGAGCTACAGTGCTCGCCTTCGCTTCCATCAGTTGCAGCGAGGCCCGCTCGGCGGAAGCCACGTCGCCTAGCATGGATGACGCGAGGTGCCCGAGATCGTTCCAGAAACCTTCGATAATTGGCCGACCGATTTCGATAACCTTGCGAACGCGCGCTGCACGCGCACCGGCCTCGGAGCGTTCCGCCATCCGGCCGGCGATAATCCGAGGTTCGGGGCCTAGCCCTCGTAGAGTCCGCATCCACTCCACTAGCGCGAGCAGTGGCGCGGAAGCCGATCGCTCCCCACGCCAATCTGCCCCGAAGGCGGAACGGCCAAAAGCGTCGCCTTCGCGGACTCTTGCTGCGGCAGCCTGACCCTTCATCAAAAGGTCGAGGAGACCAACTATCTGCGTCGCAGGCGCGCTAGGGTCGACCACAATAGTCCGCGCAAGTGCTGTGGCGCGACGGTAGTCGCCGTTCAATGCTTTCAATATTCCCGTGTGTGTGGCGAGCGCCTGCCGCGCCGCGGCCACCTCGGTGCTCCACGCCGCGTCAACAACCTTGCCCTGAAGGTCGGCTCTGGCAGCCTCAAGCGTCGCTACGCTGTCGGCAAGGTCGCCTGCCTGCTCAAGTCCGGAGTCCCAAACGGTGGCTGCGAAGGCCTCCGGACTTGCGTCAGGTGCTGCCGCTACTCGCTCGCCGGTCACGGCCAGCCTGAGCAAGCCTGCCAACGTGTCTGGCAATATCGCCGATCCGAGTTCCTGATTCAGGCGCTCAGCTTCTTCCCTCAAGCGTGGGAGCAGAATGGTGAGCTGTCGCGCACGATGGAAACCATCTTTCGGAAATTCCGAGGGAAGCTTTGCAAGCTCTGTCTCGAGACCTTCAATTGGCGTGTCGATAGCCGTTGCCGCCAACTGCTCCGAAAGTTCCTCGGACTTGCGGGCGAAATCCGTTCCTGACCAGAGAAGCGATGAAATGTCTTTCGGACGCTCATCCCATACCGGCGAGACGAGCGCCTCGGCAGGAAGTCCAGGCGCGGACGCGAGAAGCTCAGCGCGATCTTCTATCTCGCCGCTGTCGCTGAGAATTTTCGGAGGCTCGGCCTTGATCCGCTCAGCGATACCGACCAGTTTGGCGTGCAGTGCCTTGGCTTGGTCCAGCAACGCCGCGATGCGTGGGACGAGCCTCTCAATGGTCGTTGGAAGAACGACATCCAGGCCAACTCCCCGCCACGGGTGGTGGATCGGCAAGCCGATCTCGTTGATCCGCTGAGAGACCTCATCGAGCAATTTGCGACGTTGCGAAACGCCGTCAGTTGTCCAGCTTGTGGCATCCGTAAGTTCGATGTCCACTGGTTTCTGACCGACCTGCCTTAGTCGGGTTAGCTGGCCGAGAACCTGATAAGGAGTGAGTTCGGACGCTCCGAACGCAACGTGCATTCGTGCAGCATGTGCGTTGAGTTTATCGCGAGCCTCCAGCAAGCGATCAGTTAGGGAAGAAGGAAGCTGGCCCCTGGGCGATCCGAGTTGCCAGGTTCGCCGCAGCTCCTCTAGCATCATGCGCTTGTTCGCCTTGTTACTATGCAGCTCAAGGCAGGCGTCCCCCACCCCAGCAGTGTCAAGCCGTCGCTTGACGACCTCCAGCGCTGCCATCTTTTCGGCCACGAACAGCACGGTCTTTCCGTCGGCAACGGCCGACCCAATAATGTTTGCGATCGTCTGCGATTTTCCTGTCCCAGGCGGACCTTGGATAACGAGGTCGCGACCTTTTCTGACGTCATGGATCGCCAGTGTCTGAGAACTGTCACTGTCGACGATATGCAACATTTCGGCGGGCGCAATGTGCGGATCAATCGCTATGTCGTCCGACATAAGCGGCTCGCGTGTTTCGAAACCATCTGAAAGAAGCGAGCGGATCTTCGGTTGTTCGATAATCTTTGCGCCATCGGGCCAGAGATCCGGATCCAGATCACGGTACATCAAGAACTTCGCAAACGAGAAGAAGCCGAGCACCATATCGTCGCGAAGCACCTCCCAACCCTCTTTGGTCGAAATTGCTTCGGCAACGGCATCGAGATAGGCCGAGACGTCGAAGTCATCTCCCACCTCAAAACGCGGCAGAGCGAGCTTGTGAATGCGGTCGAGATAGAGTTCCAAGGAGAGGTTTGCGGTAAGATCTTCCGGCCGGGCTCGTAGGCGGAATTTTTCTCCAGCGGCCCCTCGCTCAAGCCGAACCGGCACCAAAATGAGGGGGGCCTGACGGATGTTCTCTTTGTTGTTCGGGTCAATCCACTTCAGCATTCCAAGGGCCAGAAAGAGGATATTGACGCCCTGCTCTTCCTCGAGTGTGCGGGCATCATGGTAGAGATCAAGGAGCCGCCGCTGCAGCCCAGTTGGGGTCATACGCGTCTGCAGCTTGGTGTCCGAGTGCCGCGCGGATATCCCTCTGTTATCGACTCCATCGTCCTCTGGTTGGGCGAGAGCGACGGGGGAATAGTCGATCTCTTCGTCTGGAGGGCTGCTTTCATCCTGGCCCGCTTTCGGCCTATCGGGCTTGCCGGCCAGGAAGGTAAAAGCCTTTCCTTCGGTCACCAGCAATCGATAAATTTCGGACGACTTCTCATCGACGATATCGATCGTCTTCGCGCTCTTGGAAAACCGCGGCACATTCAAAAGTCGATTGCGGGCGGAAAGATCGAGCAACTCCATCCTGGCGCGCTCGAGTTTCTCCTTTAGAGGGAGATCGCTTTGGAAGACTGACTGTTTTACGTCCAAGACTTACATCCCCTTTGAAAGGAGAACCAGCTAGAGCCCGCGTAGAGCGTTCGCGCAAGAAAAAACAGCCGTGTTCAATTAGAAACGACTGCGATCACTTCTGGACACCGTCCAATATTGCGACGTGTGATATGGGTCAGAGCCTGCATTCTTGGCCCCCTTTGCCTAGTCGCTATCCGACGAGGATTCTCGCTCCCTGCCCCCGTATTTAGCCGCCTCCACAATGTCTTTTTCTGACACAGAGAGTCCGTTGCGGACCCGAATGGCTCCCGCACTTGGAACGCGGTCCAATTCAGATCCAGTCTTTGCCTTATCCTTCTGGGGCTTAACCTCCGGCGGCGGGTCTTTCGAAAATGTCATGCGTAGGTCCTACTCGTCCAAATCTAAATGCATCCGCCTGTGAGCCTCAAGCCGCTTTCCTGGTCATACAAAGAAAACGCCGCGCCCAATCAATCCACCGTCTCTCGTGGTTCCGCATTCTGATTGGCGCTTTAACATTCATCACTATTAGCGCCTGGCATTTAGTATCCTCCCTCTACTGGTTTTTTTAGCCGATAAGTAATAGATCGGGATTTCACTGCAGAAGTCCGGAGCCATGAAGTGACTGACGAAATCCAAAATACGGCCACCGCGCTGATGGAGCTTACCGCCGATATCGTTGCGGCTTATGTGAGCAAGAATTCAGTGCCGGTCTCCTCATTGCCGGACCTTATTGCCAGCATCAATTCGTCATTAGCGCGTATCGGCCAGCCGTCCGAACCGGAAAAACCCGACCAAGTTCCCGCGGTCAACCCCAAGCGCTCAGTCACTCCAGACTACATCGTCTGCCTCGAAGACGGCAAAAAGTTCAAGTCCCTCAAGAGACACTTGAACACGCATTTTGGACTGACGCCCGACGCCTATCGCCAAAAATGGGGCCTCTCCAACGATTACCCCATGGTCGCGCCTAACTATTCAGCCAATCGCTCCAGATTGGCAAAATCGATTGGCCTCGGTCGCACAGCAGCCGCGCCCAAGAAAGCAGCAGCCAAGAAGTCAAAGACGCGCTAGCAAAACATTTGGCAGCTTCGCAAAGGATCGAAAATTGAATCGCGATCGCTATTCCCATCGCCGCAGCTCGCGGCCAAGACGCGGCCGGGTTTCAATTATGCGCAAGCGTTTCTTTTCACATAAATCATTAGCCGCGATCCTGGTGATCACGCTAGCAGTGGGCGCTTATGTCACCTCCTACTTTACAGGGTGGGGCAACCAGATCGCGGGACCCAATACAGCAAGCGCACTCGGGTCAAAACCGAAGCCTATCGTCGGCGTAGCGTCCATCGTTGACGGGGACACGATCGAGATCCACGGACAGCGTATTCGTTTCAATGGCATCGACGCACCTGAAAGCAGCCAAAACTGCAGCGACGCAAGCGGGCAAGAATACCCATGCGGCCGCAAATCCGCAGAAGCACTGGACATCTTCCTCAGTCAATCCCGACCCATCCAGTGCAACTTTGTTTCGTGGGATCGTTACAACCGCTTCGTTGGTGATTGTCAGCGGGCGGACGGTGCTAGCATTGCGTCTTGGATGGTCGAACAGGGTTATGCCCTGGATTGGCCTCGATACAGCCATGGTAGTTACGCGTCACAACAGGCAGATGCCCAAAGGGCCAAGATTGGCATCTGGGTTGGCACTTTCACAGCCCCTTGGGATTGGCGAGCAACACATGCAGCCAACAATAAACCCGGTAATGACACATCCTACGGCCTTACAGGCCGTCGCCAAATAGCTCAGAGCTATTCGTGTCAACCGCGTCGCTATTGTAAGCAAATCTCCTCATGCGATGAGGCGCGCTGGTATCTCAATAACTGTAGCTGGGGACCCAAATTGGACCGGGACGGCGACGGAATTCCGTGCGAAGGCATTTGCTGACCAAGCCAATTCCTTAGCGCGCTTTCAGCAAGCCGGACTGGCCACCAGCGTTTCGGTGCATTTGCGCGAGTGCCAATAGAGCCTGGCAAAAGGGCTGGCTGACGTTTGTCTTGGAAAATTCCACCAGCTCGTTGAGCCCGGATGGGCTAGAAAACCGCAAGGCTTCGTAGCGACAGACAGGGATCTGCCGATTATCTCTGAAGCGTTTGTCGGGTCCGCCATTCTTATTGGGATGAGCCCAGGTATAGCTCACGATCTCAGCATCAGATGGAACTTTGCCGGTCTCAATAAAATTGCTGGGGGCAAATTGCGTCCTGAGGTCTCCATACCCAACGGCACCGTACTGGTTTCCGTCCTTCACCAAAATCATGTCTGGCATGAAATAAAGGATTTGCCGGCCGACGTGTATCGACGGTGGTGTGACATTGCTGCGAACAACCGTCGGCAAGGAAGCTTGGAGCGTCGTCGACTTTTTATCGACCAACATCGTGGCTCCCGCATTGCGCTTCCAAGTCGTCAGATCCTCTATCTTGCCACCAGCCGCGACATGCCAACTCGCCGCGCAGCGTGTGAGCGTGTCAAAGGCGGCGACAAGTCGCCCGTAGGCCGCCTCCGCGTCCTGCTCCAAATCATAGTAGAGCACGCTCACCCGGCGGTAGCTGTCCAACCAGTTGCCAATAAGCATGCCCGGCAAAAAGGCAGCAATACCGATCAGCGCCACCCCACCTCCCAGCATTGCGCCTGCGATCAATCCGGCGATCCCAAACAGCACGGCCAGGATGAGCGACATTCGCGTCTGCGATTGCCTCGCATTGATTTCATCAAGCACATTGGCAAATGTCTCATCACGCATCTCGATCACATCGGCGGACTCGATTTCTCTCATCACGACGCCACCGCTGACATATTCCACGGGTGAGGATGTTGGATGGGGCTTTGGCCCAGATGGGAATTCAGACAGTTGCAGCGTCTGCTTGGCGCTGCGCTTTCCCAAAGTGCCTCGGTAGTAGAGACCGCCGACGCCTGCATGAATATAATGCCCTCGTGGGCCAGTCCCGATACGAAGACCTTGCACGCCAACGGACGCGCCAACCCCGCCAGACGAGAAGTTAAAGCGGAAAGGTCCCGCACTAATCGATTTTCGAACGTAAAACCCCATCCCCGCAATCCCCCCCAAGCCCTGTGAGCGAAACCCAAGGGCAGTTCGCCTCACAACTTTGGTACCGGAACCAGTCCAATATCTGTCTCTCGCGAACGTTGCCTGACCCTGATCTCAATTCGCCTCCTCGCCTTGACGTCGCCGGCCTGTGCGCCGTCGGTGAGCCGGTCGCCAGGCAATATCAACTGGCCGCCGGACATTGGCAGGATGGTGAAGCCTTTCAGTTCCGGCATATCGCGCAGGATGCCTGTGACGGAGATCGCTCGCGCTAATCCAAGCCCGGCATTGTCGGCAGGATGGAGTGTGCCAATGTCCATCTTGCGCGCCAGTACGGGCTGAAGGCCTCTGTCCATATTCGATGAGTCACCGGACATCGCCTGCTCGTCCGTGTGGCCAATCACCTCAATGACGTCCACACCATAGGAAGTTGCAATTCCAGCAATGGTCTTCGACATCTGCCGCAACTTCGTTTTGAAGCCACCGGAAAGCTCCGCACTTCCAGTATCGAAATTATAGCCATCGAGCTCGCTAAGACTGATGATCGGTGGCCAATCGTGTGGCTTGTCAGCAGAGGCCTCGTTCCTTGCCTTCTTCAGTGCGTCAGCAAGATCCTTGGACGTCTTGCCCGTGCCAACGTAGCCGAGCTCGCGCAGAACCTTCATCTTCTCGATCATGGCTTTGGCCTGATCAACGTCGACGTCGTTGTCAGAGAGGACTTTGGCGGCCGGCGCGCTTTTCACCGCTTCCTCAAGGGTCAGTCCCACTTTTTTGATTGCCTCTGCGGCCTCTTTGGCCCGGACCAATTCACGCCATTCTTGATCTGGTACATTGCGTCGACTTGCAGGCTTGACCATGGCATTCAGCTGAGCCAGCAACCGCTTGTTTTCCTCGTCAAGCTTGCGAGCGTTCTCATTGAGGGACTGCGCAATCTTCTGCGCTGCCGCAGCCTCTTTCTTTGTCTTGGCGATGAGCGCGCCTGCAGCAAGCAAAAGGCAGAAAACGAGAAGCAGCATCGTCTCAGCCATCGTCAGGCCGAGTATCAGGCCGCGGCCATAGCCCTTGCGCTCAAACGTAATGGCTGTTCCGCTAACCTCACTCACCTGCCCCACCAACTTGCTCTCTTTGGCGGTTCACCCTTCTCCACCTCCGCCGGACTGCTTAACGATCGGAAGGTGTCGCCCTCCGTGTCATCCGAAACCTTGATTGGCGTCTCCACAGGGGAGGCAACAGTGGAAGGTGCCGCCACTCGCTCGACATCGTTCGCTATCGCATTGCTCAGAGGCTGGGGAGTGCGCACGGCCGGGAGGCTATGTTGTGTAAGGGTTGCGACGAGGCCGCGTGTTTCATTGCTGTGTTTCTGCATCACAGCCATGAACTCCTCAGTCAAACGCTGCTGCGCTTGGACAGTTTCTGCGGTCTTTTCTGCGGCCGCTGCCGCTCTCTCCACTCCAGTCGCCACCTTGATCACTGCGTCGGCAAGACCGGTCATCCGCGTTTGCTGCTCTTGCGAGGCTGTTTCGGTTTTTATCGCATATTGTGCGACAGCATTACCCAGGAGCTTGACCATCGGCGCCAGATCGTTCTTCAGCACCTCATCAGGAACAACCACCTTTTCCAGCTTGGCAGCCATATTGTCGGCTTGATTACCGAGCTTTCCAACAGAGTTGGACATCGAGCTGTTGGCTTTATCCAGCAAATCCGCTGCAGCTCCAACGCGGTTCGCTATCGAAGCAAACTGGGTTTCGACTTGCCCGAAATTGTGCTGCAACGCGTCACTGAGCTTGGCAGACGCCTCTTGGACAGGCTTGATCGATTCCATGGCAATATTGTCCAGGGCAGATCGAATGTGCTCCCCATTGCGTGCCGCTTGCTCGGCAATCTCTGCAAAGCCCTCTTCGAGCATTTGATGGCTGACACGACGAAAGTCGGCGAACTCCCTGGTTACGCTTTCCATCTCGGCTCTTACACGCCGTGTCATGTCGGCAAGTTCGTGCCTCGCCGTTCGCTCAATGTCCGCGGGATCGCGCCGCATCTGATTGTAGAAAACCCTCAGAGCAATACCGGTGATCGTCGACGTGATCGCGATGCCAAAATTTTGGACGATCGTGTCGGTTGAGCCTTCCGTTCCAAACTGAAACAGCGAGACCCCAAGGCTCGTCAGGGTGAACAGGAAGCCCATATAGTAGAGGTTATCGCCGGTCTGCTCGTCGTGCAGTTGTAGCTTTCCAGCAAAGATCGAAACCCCGAGATAGAAAAACATCAGGCAGGCCGGTGCTACCGCCGCGACGATCGGATTTACGCCTGAGAGTTTTGCAATGGCGATGAATACACACCCGCCGAGTGTCAATGCCGCGAAAACCACGACCGGCAGACGTGGATGATCCAGCAAAGGTTTGTCGTGCGCTCTCGCCATCAGTTTAACCCATCCAAGCCAACCAGCTTTTCGAACTCGCCGTGATGGTTCTGGACCCAATGTGTCCAGAACTCCGCGTGATCCAGGGTCTGAAATGGCTTCTTTGCCCGATCGATATAAAGAATTGTGATGCCCACCCCATCCAGCGACGTCCCATATGTGCGGTCGGCGGCGCTGTTGAGGTATTTTTGGTAATCCAGTCCCGATCGGTACTGCGAGTAAATCGTCGTATGCTCGATCATGTCAGAGGCGACCACCAATCGCTTGGGACTGCCCTGTTTGGCCAAGCTGCTATCGAAGAGCGACAGCTTGATTTTCTGAATTCCAGCCATGATCGGAGATTGGCTCGCGGAAGCCGCATTCGGGATTTCATCGGGAAGTTTGTTCAAAGGATCGCCGAAGGCGTTTTCCCACTTCTTTTGACGCCGCGCAGGATTGTTGGTCCAACTATCGACGGTCGACCCATCACCGGGATTGCATCCATCGAACATCACCGTCAGCTCACCAGGCGCCGAGCTCAGGGTATAAATCCTCACATACCCACCCGGCTCGACCTGCCCAATGGTCTTTCGGAACTCGTTCTTGAGATCAGCCATCGTCGTTGCCGAAATTGGATCAGTGGCGTCGATGAGGACGGCGGTCAGGCTGGAGGGTCCGTCCAATGGGCAATTCGTGTTGGCGTCGATATGGCCATTGCCAGACCTGGTCCACATCCAGCCGAAGCCGGCCAACATCGCAACGGATAGCACACCAAGGGCAATGGCCGCGGCAATGGTACCCGCATTGCCTTTCTTGCGTCTGCGGGTTCGCCTAGACATTCACGCTGTCCGGGTGAAGCTTATCAAGATCTCGGTACTGCTCAATTCCCCGTTCGCATTCCTGACCAATCAGACGAACCTGCTCGTTGAGTTCCTCCTGCGCCTGGCGAATTGATGCGCCAACATCTCCCTCATTCCACTCCCGCTCGCCGGTGACGTATGGCTTGATGCGATCAAGTTTGTAGGGCGTTCCGAAATGCTTGGGCGCCGGCTCGGTCCTCGCCTGGATGTTGGCTTCCCGATACATCGACAAAAGCTGATTGCAGGCTCGCTCCAATTGGTCTTGATGCTGCGCAAAAAGAGCCAGAAGCCTCGATCGATGATCGACAATCGCGCGGTGCTCGCGCCGGCGACTACCAAGCTGCTTGACGATTTCCTCCACTTTTTCGTTGTGGTCGTCGCGGACATCCTGCAGCTCTTCGATCAGTTCCTTCTTTCGATCGATGTAGTCATCGCGCCGTCGAACGAGCCGATTTTCAACGCCAGTGTAGCCTGGGTAAGGGTCGAGCACGAACCAGCCGTCGATAAAAGCGAAAAGCGAAAACATCAGGCCGATCGCAAACAGCAACCAGGACTTGATGTCCGTGAGACCCGCTGGATTGGCGAGCATATTACGGATGACCTCAGCGCCGGCGCCGTCAGCGAGCGAGCCGCTGACCTCACGGTAGTGCGCTAGCGCCAAGTTTATCGAAATCGCCAAGCCGATATAGAAAAGGATTGAAATGATCCCAACGAATTTTACGAAAAACGACCGATGGGTGACGAGACGAGCGCAGAAAACCGCCAGGAGCAAAGCCGCCCCGATGTTGATGAAAGAGAATGCCGCAGCCTCAAGGATGCCACCAAAAAATCCCTGCTCATTGCCCTTGGCCAGGAAGTTGCCGTTCATCGCTGTCTCGACCAGAAACAGAAATAGCAGAAGCGATAGCCGGAAAATGTGAGCGGCACCGTGCTGCACACGCGCGGCACGAACGAGACCGTGCTTCTCCTTAAACCATGCATGCTCTTTTTCGGCGTCGTTCAGGGCCCTTCTCAGGCCGTGAAGTTCATCGAGGCCCACGGCGACCGAGGCTTTGAAGTCCGAAACGCTAGCGGCATTCGTCTGACGGATTAGACCGAATTGTTCCTCGAAATCGAGGCCGGCAAGACGACCTCCAAGGAGTTGCAGGTTGTCCTCAAGAGTGTGATGCGCAGCCTTCTTCTCATCCTCAACGCGTTCCACGATGGCATGTTCGACATCGTCGAGATTCTTTGCCGTTTTCGGGGGTTGGTTCACCTCGCCGCGCTGCTTTCCGCGGTTAATGACATCCAGGTCGCCGTCGATCTTGGCAGGGTCCAGGCTGTTGAATAGCTGAGTGCTCGCCCGAAAATCGTGGTTGGATTCTCGCAGTGAGTCACGCAACTTATTTAGTTTTTCGAATTTAGAGCCCACGCACTCACAACCCCAACTTTACGCCCCCCGGCAGAGTGGTTTCTATGCATAGTAGAGCTAAAGGGCAACCGCACATTCACTTCTATCCACTTGCTAGTGCGGATCAGGCTCAATTGAGTTCCAACAAATGATCATGGCTGCTGATCAACTGGTTGATCGGCCGCGACTAGTCATGTCATGAGCCGTGCTGCGATGCTCTAAGGACAGAGTGCTACGAGCGGGTTCGCGACTGGGAAATTATCCACAGTCGTATACGTGTACTGGATCTCACCGCCCAGGCGAACGAAGGCAGATAGTTCCTCCGCACGACAGACATAGTTTTTGGTCATTTCATCGATCTTCTGGACATAGACCGGCCGCGAGACGCCAGCAGCCAACAATTTGGCGTCTACTTCCGCATCGGTCTGAGCCCAGGTGGCGTTGAAAACGATCCTTGGCCCGATTGCGATGATGCTCCGAACGGAGATGTTCGAACTGATCAGCATGGGCAATGCTGGAGCCATTTCGGTTTGCATTTTTTTTGCGTAGGCGCAGACGTCGGTCTTGGTGTACTTCGAGAGGCATTCATTTGCCGTCGCCACCCTTGGCCATGTCAGCAGGATCGCCAACGGGACGTGCATCAATCGCAATCCATCCAAAGTATTCTCCTCGCCCGATCTTGGCCTGCACAGAGGAGCATCTATCCTATTTGTGTTCACAGTGCCACGAGCAGCTTGTGCCCGACCGGCAATAGTGCTCTGTCTGAAATACTTTGGGAGGGCAATAAAATGAAAACAACATTTCTCGCGGCTATGGCCGCTGCAATAATCGCTTGCGCGACCGGCGCGTTTGCACACAGTGGCGGCACTGATGCCAACGGTTGCCATACCAACCATAAGACCGGCGCGTATCACTGTCACTGAAGGTCACGCCTTTCTGAGGGACACAAACATGCTGAAGAACATCATGTCAGCTCCGCTGGGCCTCCTCTTCATGCTGGGCGGGCCGATCACCTACGTGATGAATGTCGTCGACACATGGCAGGGCCATGCATCAGTGGTCGTAAAAATCCTGATTAACTTGAGCCTGGATGCGATGTTGGCGTTCATTTGGCCGATCACTTGGGCAATCTGGCTTTTCAAATATATGGCGGGCGCCGAAACTCCACTAACAACCGTGCTGGGCGTTTGAGGATCAAGTTTGCTGAAAATAATGCTTTTCGACGCCGGCCGGAACGGTCCGGTTGGTCTGCATCTGTGTAGCTATTGCCTCGCTGCTGGCGGTAGCGCCATGGCCGTACGGCTATTACCAATTCCTCCGCGTGGTGGTCTTTTTCGCCGGGATCTACTGCGGAGCCATGGTGTGGCGATCAGGCCCTGAAAATCGCACCCTGGCTTGGGCGCTGTTTGGAGCGGCAGCGATCTTCAACCCGTTCATGCCGGTTCATTTGCCGCGCGAGCTGTGGGCAATCTTCAACGTCGCAGCGGCTACTCTGTTCGGCTTTGTCGCATACCGGCACCGGAATTAAGCCGATAATCTGAGATGGCCAAGAGTGGACCTGAGACGCCGAAGGTCAAGGCGCGCCCGAGGGTCACCGTGTCACAGCCGTTGGCGCTTTATGCGGGAGATCTCCTCGAGCGGACGAAGGAGTACTTCGAGGCTTTCAACCATCTAGGCTCGGAGTCGGAAAAGGCGCATCTTTTTGCCCGTTATTTTCTATTTTCGCATGCCCTAGATGTGGAGCTTCAACAGGTTGTCCTCGATCAGGGCGAGGCGACTGATAGGCGTTTTTGACTTTAGGCTGCCATGTGGACGATGCCAATTGTATCTGTGCAGCCAGACAGGCAGTTCGGCGGCACGATGATCGGATGTCGGATAGGCAATGGCGTAGGCCCATTCGCGCAGTGCTGTCTGGATGAAGCGCTCGGCCTTGCCATTGGTCTTGGGCGTATAGGGTCTTGTCGTGACGTGCTTGAGGCCGAGATCGCGGCAGGCCTTGGCGAAGGCCTTTGATCTGTAGCAGGAGCCGTTGTCGGTCATGACGCGGGCTATCGTGACGCCGAGGCTGGCGTAATAGGCGACCGCGGCCTTGAGGAAGGCGATGGCGCACTCCTTTTTCTCGTCGGGCAGGATTTGCGAGAAGGCGATGCGGGACGCGTCGTCGATGCAGACATGGACGAACTCCCAGCCGGCGCCGCGCGACTTGCCCTTTTGCGGATCGCCGGTGATACGATGGCCGACTTGGCTGAAGCGGCCGAGCTTCTTGATGTCGATATGGATCATCTCGCCGGGATGCTCCCGCTCGTAGCGCCGGACCGGTTCGGCCGGCTCGATATCCCTGAGCCGCGACAGCCCGGCACGCTTGAGAACCCGGCTGACGGTGGCGGGCGAGACGCCGACCTCATGGGCGATGTGCTTGCCGGTCAGCCGCTGGCGACGCAAGGCTGCGATGCGCTCGGCCACGGACTGTTCGGTCAGGCTCGGCATGACGGTGGGCCGCGACGAGCGGTCGACCATGCCGGCCCGCCCTTTGGTCTTATAGCGCTCGACCCAGCGCGCCACGATCTTGGCCGACACGCCATAGACGCGCGCCGCATGGGCTTTGGAAAAAGCGCCTTCTATCACCGATAACGCCATCTCCTCTCGACGCAGCGGTGTGAGACGGGCATTCTTGTGGATGTTCATTCGGACCCTCCGATGGATGCTGAAGCGTGGTAACTCCAGTCTCCTCGGTCCGGTCCGAATGGACAACCTCTCGAAAGCTCACACCTAGAACTCCTCTTGAAAGCGTATCTAGCTTCAAAGGGCGTGTCGAAACGCGGTCTCCGGCTCGGCTTCGGTCACAAGATCGAGGACATTTACGAAGCCGCAGTGGCCCTAGGAATGCCGCCGATTGGGAACGTGAAGATGATTGCCAACAACCTTGACCTGATGAATTCTCAGCAAGATTTTAGGTACCCGTCGGGGTACAAGCTGAATGTCCCGCCGCCGAGCTTCTGCCGAGAAACGTATAACGCTCTCCACACAGCGATCGAGCCGAGGATCCCCACCGAGGTACTGAAAGCCAACCTCAAATTTCATTGGGATTTTCGGGGGAAGACTGTCATTTGGAAGGACGAATAGCCCGAGGATGATCTTCCCCATCTACGTTGGCGTTCTTATGGCGCTGCTGTCAGCATCCGCCATTGGCGGTGGCGGCAAGGCGATCTTGTTGGGATGGCCGCCTCGCTGACAATGGCCGGGATGGGCACTCGCCGGCTGGCTAGGTTCTTAGCAGGCCATAGCCGGCTGTCTGGTGGAGATCGTCTTTCAGGGCTTTGATCGTCTGTGAAAGGTCGCGAACCTTGTCCATCAGCGTCTGAATGGTCGCCCCGATGGGCTGGATCTTAACGCCTCAATCGTCGCGAGAAGCTCAAGGTAGACGTGGTTCAATTGAACTTTCTCCCTTCGAGAGCTCTCAATGGTGATCGACATGTGCGACCAGGCTCGATCAATTGCCTGTTCGCTTATCCTTCATCGACAAGCGGACGCGTGCCGCCACCTCCCTTCCGTCACGCGAAGGACCCAGCCGGCGAGACCAGACGGCGTGCGTGGCGCAATCTTCTATGTGACGAGCGGCGAGATCGCGTGTGTCCCGCCGTGATGGGATCATCTATTCGTCGAGCGCGGCGCTGGCGCCATCATCGTCGATATCTGCAAACCCTGGGATGATCCAGCAGCTTCTCCTTCGACAGCAGCCCGGCGTCCTCGAGCGCCTCGAAATCCGGCAGCTGGCGCAGCGTGTCGAGCCCGAACTGCGACAGAAAAGTTTTGGTCGTCACATAGGTGTAGGGCGCGCCCGGCTGCGGGCTGCGCGGCCCCGAGGCGACCAGCTGCTCAGCGCGCAGCACGCCGATCAGGTCACGTGACACCTCCTTGCCGAAAAAGCTCGACAGCTCGCCACGGGTGATCGGCTGGAAATAGGCAATGCACATCAAGACAAGCGCCTCCGCCTGCGACAGTTCTTTTGCTCCCTCGCCCGCTGCCGTGCCGAAGGCTGCGTGAATGGCGTCGCCAAAAACCTTTTTGGTCCGGTGCTGCCAGCCGCCGGCGACCGCGACCAGCTCGTAAGGGCGGCCGGCGAGTTCGGCGCGAATGTCGTCGATGATCAGCTCGATATTGCAGTTTTTTCCCACCACCCGCGCGAGGACACTACGTGTCACCGGTTCATTTGCCGCAAAGATCACCGCTTCGACGCGGGCCATCCATTCGCACCAGCGCAGCTCCGGCGGCAGATGTTCCAGTTCGGTGTCGAGCAGCGCCGGCTGATCGTTTGGCTTGCGGCGGGCGGACGCTTCGCTCATCGCTACAGCCCGAACAGCCGGAATGTGGGGCGGCCGGAGAGCTCGCGCACGACCTCCAGTTGCTGCAGCCGTTCGAACAGCCGTCGCGATGCAAAGCGCGACAGATTGTCCGTCGTCAGCGATCCGGACACGGCGTCTTCACTGAGCAGCAGAAAGATTACGTCGCCGGCGCCTTTGGCGCGCAGTTTCGGCGCCACCGCCAGGAGTTTTTCGGCCCGGCGCGACAGCTCGGCGGCCAACCGACAAGCGTCCGCGGCGGCCGCGACGAGCGCGATGCAAACCGCCCGCTCAAAATTCTTGTCCCCGGGCCGGATGCGCCGGCCACCGCCGGCCTCGGTGCGGAAAGATGGTCCAAAACCCTGCGCCATTAGGAGCGGCAGGGGCTGCGGCCAGCCCAGGCGTTGCGCCAGTACCAGGTCGGCGAGCCACCAGCCAAAGACTTCGGCATCGGGACGCATGGCGACGACCTCAGCGGCGATCGCCGCGGCGTCGAATGGCGCCGACCGCTGGGATACCCCGAGTTTTTCGATCTGCGTGCAAAGGTCGGCGAGCGCGGCGCCGTCCCAATGGAGGCCAAGCTGGTCGAGTATCTTCCCGAGCCGGCCGGGCGTAGCGGCGGGCGGCTGCCTGGCCAACTGCCGCCAGGCGCCAAAGACGGCGCCTGCGGGACCGGGGTCAGCACGTAGGGGACGCAAATGCCAGGCATCGCGCAAGGCGGCCGCATCCTCGGCGCGGCCGGCGAGCCGCATGCTGGAGGCGGCGCAGCGAACCGCCAGCCGCTGCCGCCAAGCGCCGGCCCAGGCTGCCTGCGCGCGGGCGAGCGTGTCGAGGGCACCCAGGGCGGCGCCGGCCCGGAAGGCGGCGTCGCCGTCACTCGGCGCGCCGGCGCTTGTGATCGCCCACGCGGGAACGGAGGGCGGCGCAGAGGAGCTGGCGGTCGCGGGATCGAGGCGAATCATAATTTGGAGAGTAAAGTGCCGGTGCGCTTTTCGCCATGATTTTCGTGCCAAAACGCACAGCCTGTCGGATCAGCACAACGACTGATAGTGTTGCATTATCAATCTCTTCACGAGTTCGTCCCTGCTAAGCCATTTGGCCAACAAGTAAGTCTCGACAGGGCACCTTTTTGCGCAGCCGGACGAAACTCCGTTCGGAAATGTGCCGGCTCGCGGCGTAGGAGCCTGCTCAGGTTCAGATGTCATGAAGGCATCTAACGCCCGATCTGCCGCGCAACTTCGGTCCCATATTCATTGCCGACGGGGTATCTGAGGGCGACGTTTTTTGCGGGTTTTTCCTGGTCGGCTTTGGAGGTGATGCTGGCGCCGATTGTCACAGGCTACTTCACTATCTGTTCCTTGACCGATGAGATCTTTTGCGCTGCGGCGCTCCCGTCTTTGCTGTGGGTCACCTTCTGACCCAAGCCCCAACGTACACACGCGGGAGTGTCCTACAAGCCATCGGTTTCGACAGATCGGATGGATTGGGCAGGCGAGCCCAAAAGCTGCGAGCTTAGAGCGGTTATAAATCGTAGTTGTAGCTGTGTAACAAACTGTGTAACAAAAAGCGCGAAAAGACTAGTATTTTCAGTATCATAGAGGTGAAAGGGAATCCCTCCCTCTCCGCCATGACTGGACCTTGGGCCGTAAGGCTCCCGCGATCTGCTTACATCTCTTCTCAATCTCAGATACCTGTGCCAAGTTTGGCTAGGGCCACACCCTCGGCGCATCTGTAGCCAAATAAATTGCTGGCTAAGCTCGATCGAGTGGTGGCGGCGGTTCACACTCAGGGATTTGTGTTAGCTTCGACCTGAATCTCTCCCGGCTTCTTTGAAGCCTGGCCTCGTATCTGGAATAGCTTTCATTGAGCAAAGATCGTTTGGCGTTCTCCAGTTTGATGTAATGGCTTTCGAAGTCTCGCTCAAAAGCAGCTGGACTCACAATCAGATCGTGTATCAAACTAGATAGGTGCCTTATCATATCCTGCTTGAATTGCAGAGACATCAAATTCTCTTTGTTGATCAGCGTGTATTTTTTACTCTCGATTTTCGCTCCATCATTGCTGAGCGGAAAATGCCATTGACCATGAGCTAGCTTGTTCCTTATCTCGATAATGATCCGCAGATCAGATTCGATTATCTCATGAATTACATCGCGTCGCGCTGATCCTGCGACGCCAAGGGTGGAACGACCCAGCTTCGCTTTGGGTTTACCGATGTTCTTTCGAAAAGCAACGTCGACGGCCTTCTTCCATCGCTCGATCTGGGTGTCTTCTTCGAGTATTTTATCCCGCTCAGCAGGCGAAAAGCCGAACTCTTCATGGAGCAGCTTATTGAGTCGCGTTTCAGCCCACGCACCTGTGAGAAAAGCCAACAATCGCACCAGCGAATTCAGCGATCTTTCAGGATCTTTGTGTGCTATTGCGGCTCGGGCTTGGCGCCGCACAACCGTTATTGCGATATCAAGTTCCCTGAGATTGGCCACATGAGCCTTGTAAAGCTCGCTGGGTTTGTATGGCAAATTCCTACCACCAAAAAACATCTGCACATGTCTTTTGGTGGTAGGAATTCGAATCCTACAAATCCTCTCCGAAGAGTGTGCTTCCCCTTACACCATCACCCAGCCTTTCTGATAGCGTACGTAGGTCATTTCTACAAGCGGCCCAAGCTCTGCAATCGCTGCAGACTCCCTATCAAACCATCGGAGACACTTGGCCATCCTAGTGCCGGGATAATCCTTGGCGCCCATCAGGGGGCGTCCTGCGCAAGACTATCAACACGCCTTGGGCTCTTGCCGGGGCAACGATCAGGAAGCTGAGAGGGCGCTGGCAAGCGCAGGTGCGTCACCGCGGTTATCTGTAATCCCGCAGGTTCAACTCCTTTCGCGCCTCGCGAAGGTCGATTTTGGCCTTGTAGCCGTGCTTCTCTAGCAAGTGCAAAAGGTTGGCTCCGGTGAATAGTGTAATAGGTTTTCCGGAGGCAAACTGATAGGCGTCCGGTCCGTAATCGGCGGTAGTGATAAGAATACCGCGCGATGCACTTTCGTGCTGCATAGTGCCAAACAGGTCGCGGACTGCCGATACCCCTACCGTCCGTGTGTATCGCTTCGCCTGAATAACGATCTTGCCGCCGGTGATTGGATCGGGGTCGAACGCTACAGCATCAACGCCACCATCGGAGCTTGCTTGAGTGATCTTCACCTCACCCCCACGCGTATCGAACTCCTTCTCGAATAGCTCTCGAACAAGATGCTCGAAATCTTCCCAATCTATCGCCGCCAGATTGGTCGCTTCGCTAAGCCAGCCAGTGGCGCTGCGCGCTTCGATGAAGCGGCGATCCTCCTTGTTAAGTTCCATCACCGGCGGGATCGGTGCCAGCGCCGAAAGAGACGACGCAGACACGCCCTTGAGGCTCTTGAAGCAAGCCTTCGGATCAACCCGCCTTAGATCAATCGCCTCGAAATCGCTGCGGTTCACCAATACCGACATGATGCACGATGTGGTATCCCGCCCGGTCGTCCGATCTACGTAGGTGGTGAAACCGTTGAACAGCACCTTGTCGATGTTTCCATGTTCGTCCGCTTCCAAGACCTCGTGGATGGTCCTTAAGCAAATCTGATAACAGGACGCATCAAAGTTCGCTTTCTGCTCACGTTCCGAGATGTGCGTTTCGCGAATTTCACCGGTCGCCGGAATGAAGCGCGCTCCCTTGAGTGTCGGCATGTTGTCGGGTGACGGGAGGTCGTATTCGATCAAGAGGGTCTTCTCGTCCGGCACATAATCAATAACGAATGATTTCTCAAAAAGGTCGCCGTAGTTCGATTTATCAAGCACCAGTGTCGCGTGCTCAATGATCGACTGCTGATCGCCAGTAGAAACGCCACGATCAAGGGTATCAACTTTGGCATTTCTCTCCGCTTGCTCCTCAAGGAACCGCTGCTTTCGTGCCGCGTATTCAGCCTCGAATGCAACCCTCCGGGCCTCCCATTCGCTCATCTCTTTCGAGAAAGCGGCGGCGTTGCGCTCTTGCTCGTTCTGCCACCTCCTGCGACTGGTCTCATGCCGCTCTTTAGCCTCCGCTAGCTTGCGGCCTTTGCGACCGAACAGCACGTCCCAAAAACTAATGTCCGGTTCTTGGTAGCAGGGCTCGGCCGTTGTCTTCCGTTGCGGCTTGGGCTCAAGAAAACGAGGATCGACGGTATATGCACCGTGGTCCTTGAGCGCCTCCCAGTCGACGCGATCATCCACCTTGAGTGTATGGGCGAGAATGCCGGACAGGGCCTCAAGCCGCGCCGCTGCTTCAATCGTCATCTGATCGGCAGCGTCTTTTCCTTCCGTGATAGCGGAACGTTTTCGATGTTCGGCTAGCTTCTTGTCCCAAGCTGCCACTAAGGCATCCACCTTCCCTTGCAAAAGGTAGATTTCAGGGGCGCTCAATTCCTTATGTAGGTCCAGATCGTTATGCCAAAAATCGATGAAGTAGCGGAGGATGCGAGTGCCATCCACGCTGAATTTGGCCTGTAACTTCCCTATCGTAATGCTTTTCAGGTTTGCTGTCCGAACTTCAATATGCTCCATATTGTATCCCCCGCCACTTGCCCGTTGCCGAGCATTCTGCTCGATGCACGGCGAAGGATCAACGGCCTCCGTTGGGCAGTGCGAAAGGGAACTGGCGTGGAGCGCGTTCTGTTGGCTATGTAGAAACGGCACACTGAAGCCGCACAGGGCTGCCGAAATTGCGTGGCACCTTGCAGCCGTTATCTGGCGCCCGCGCGGCAGATGCCGCCAACCACGATGCGGAGAGGTGGCAGAGTGGTCGAATGCACCACACCTGAAATGCGGCATACTCGCAAGGGTATCGGGGGTTCGAATCCCTCTCTCTCCGCCATCCTCTTCGCGCTGCGCGCTTCGCAGGACAGGTCCCGAATCCCCCTCAGCGCGAAGCAGGATACCGCCCGAAGCCTTGGCGAAGGAGGGGTGCAGCAGCCCGCATGTCGCGTGACAAAGATCCGACCATGGGCGATAACAATAGCATCTCAGGGGAATCATCCTGCGGAGGACCGTTCGACATGCGCTCTGGGCGGAATCCAGCGGTGTCCGGATTGGCTGTTTGACATCGGATGACAAGATGATCGGGCGAACTATGGCGGCTGCCCTTGCAATTGTTTTTTCCTTTTTGCCTGCGCATGCGCAATCACAGCATCGTCTACCGAGCGGTTATAAATGGGGCCGCTGCCTGCTTGTTGTTCACGGTCAGACTCGCATATCCGGAAGATGCTCCTATCAAATCGAGAAGGGCGGCGATTTCAATATCCAGGGTCCTCGGCAGGTTTTTGCGGGCATCGACTATCCTGACACCAATAGTGGGGCAGGTGAAATGTCCAAAGATTACTGGGCAGTCGTACACAAAGACGGCGATCTTTGGGAAGGCTATGGGAACGCGGACATTCGCGACACTCACGGCGAGGTAGGAGATTGGGGAGAACTTCGCCGTGAAGGCGCGTGCTATGTTGGGAAGGACGTCCGCGTGTGCCTTTGGCACTAGCGGGCCCAAAGGCGATCGCAGGGTCGAGCTCAGTGAGATCGATTGGTGGGTAGGCTGGTCGCCGCCCGTTGATCCATCGGACGGTCTTCCTCCCGGTCGATGCGGGCTCATGCTTCGTATGGCTACGCTGCCTTCATGGCCGATGTTCAATCGACGCCGCCTGCCGGACCTGACGCTCAGGAGAGGGCACCTTTGCTACCGCGGCGATCATTCCGGCACGCCGGAGATGCCTAGCGCCTCGAGGTAGCGCTCGGCGAACGCCTTGTCCTGCCACGGGTTGATCTGCCGCTGCAGGGTGAGCGTGTAGGTCGGGAACGCCTCCATCAGCCGCCGCGCCGCCGCCCGCGCTTCGTCCAGCCGGTTGAGTTTGACCAGCGCCATGATTACCACCCGGTGCGAAGAACCATAGTTCGGCATCTCGTGCAGCGCGCGTTCTCCCCATGCCAGCGCTTCCTCGTAGCGCTCGAGCATCAGGTAGCTCATCCCGATGCCGGAGAGCGCGATGCCCTTCTCGGGGTCGATCGGGCTCAGCCGCATCGCTCTGTGAAAGTGCTCGATCGCGACGAGCGGGCGGCCGGAATGCGCGTTCACCCAGCCACTGCCCGTATGGCCCTGCGCCGAATTGGGGTTGAGCAGCAAAGATCGTTCGATGGTGCGCAGCGCCATCTCGTAGTCCTTCGCGCTGTAGGCGATCACCTGCGCGGCGAAGCGTAGGCTCGTGGGGTCGTCACGCGCTTCCGCCAACACCTCGCGCGCCATGCGCGCGGCGACTCTGGTATCGTCGGGCTCGTGCCAGCACTGACTTACGGACAGGCTGCGGATATAGGCGCCGAGTGCCTTCGCCAGGTTGAAGCCGGGGTCGATGCTGAGCGCCTCGTTGGTGAGCCGGCGCACGTCGGCAAAGCCTTCGCGCGTCATGCTGTAGAAGCGCGGCAGGGCGCGAAGGTAGAGGTCGTAGGCGCTTATGTAGTCGGTCGGCTTCATGCGCGCCTGCTTGATCTCCTCCAGTCGGATGCTCGGCTCGACAGCGCCGACGACGCTCTCGGTCACCTTGTCCTGCAGGTCGAAGATGTCGCTTACGTCGCCTTCGAAGCGGTCGGCCCAGACATGGTGTCCGCTGATCGCGTCCACCAACTGCCCGCTGATGCGCACCCGCGATCCGGCTCTGCGGATGCTGCCTTCGAGCACGTAGCGGACGCCCAGCTCGCGCCCGACCTGGCGCAGATCGACCGCCCGGCCCTTGTAGGTGAAGGACGAGTTGCGGGCGATCACGAAGAAGGAGTTCACCCGGCTCAATCCGGTGATGATGTCCTCCACCAGCCCGTCGGCGAAGTATTCCTGGTCGGGGTCGCCGCTCATGTTGGTGAAAGGCAGCACCGCGATCGAGGGTTTCTCGGGCAGGGGAGGCGGCGCAGCGCCGGCGTCGGTCTCGACGCGGTAGGCGCGCACAGGCCGCTCGATATTCTTGAGGCGCAGGTCGCCAAGCGGCGTGAAGCCGCAGTCGAGCTTGCCCTGAAGGTGGTCGTAGGCGGTGCCCGAGACGACCACGCTGCCGGGATCGGCGACGCGTTCGAGGCGGGCGGCGATGTTGACCCCGTCGCCGTAGATGTCGCCGTCCTCCTCGCAGACCACGTCGCCGAGATTGACGCCGATGCGGAAGCGAATCCGCTCTTCCTCGGGCGTCTCCGCCTCATGTTCCGCCAAGGCCTGCTGGATCGCCATCGCGGTGGTCACGGCGTTGACGACGCTCGCGAACTCGCACAGCATGCCGTCGCCGGTGAGCTTGACGATCCGACCCTGGTGCTCGCGGACCAGCGGTTCGAGGAGGTCCTTGCGGTAGATCTTCAGCCGTTCGAGCGTGCCGCGCTCGTCGCGCTCCGTCAGCCGCGAATAGCCGACCACGTCGCAAGCCAGGATCGCTGCGAGGCGGCGCTGCGCGGTCATTGCGTCGCCCGGCCAAGCGCCTGCACGCGGCCCGCCCCGCGTCCATGTCCCGCCAACCTCCAGACGCGCCACGCGCATGTTATCCATCTCTCCCAGTCTCCGCCCGTCGCCGATACAGAACGGAGAACGCAGCCTGACCTTGCCTTCACTAGATTTCGCTATCCCGCTTGCGAGGCGTGGAGCGTTCCGGTCGCGGCGCTAACGCCCAACCGACGACACGCCCACGCGGCCTCAGGAACGCTGACGCGCCACTCCCGGAAGGCCGGGGATATTTCCTGCTCTGTGTAACCGGTTGACGCCACCGTGGCGGCGCCTTTGTATCGGGCATCACACCGGACGTTCGGCATCGAGACGCGCCAGCACCGGCCGGTGGCAGCAACAAACCCGGCCGCCGCCGCATCCTCGGTGGGAAGCAGGATGCACATTCAGCCCCGCTGATGTGTTATATATTTCATGGAAGGGGCTCCCCGCGCATGAAATGCGACTGGAACGAGCAGGTAAAGCCGCAACTTGATTGAGAGTGCGCGCGATGAGGTTCTGGGCCGCCATTGTTGGTTTGTTCTTCCTGGCCGCGGCCGATCTGCTGCAGGCGGGCGCCCTTGCCGCCGGCAGCAATCGGGTCGCCCTGGTCATCGGCAACAGCAAATATGTCTACGCGCCGACCCTTCCCAATCCTGCCGGCGATGCGCGGCTGATGGCCGATGTGCTGCGCAAAGCGGGGTTCAACGTCATCGAAGGCGTCGATCTCGACTATGCCGGAATGCGTGACCGGCTGAACAAGTTCACCGAGGCCTCCTACGACGCCGATACCGCGCTGATCTACTACGCCGGCCACGGCATGCAGGTGAACGGCAAGAATTACCTGATCCCGATCGACGCCGAGCTCACAGCCCCGGCGCATCTCAAGACCAGAACCATCCAGATGGACGAGTTGCTCGCCGCCCTCCCGCCCGACCCGGCCGTGGGCATCGTCATTCTCGATGCCTGTCGCGACAATCCGCTGGCGAGGACCCTGGCGGCGTCCTTGCCGAAGAGCCGCTCAACCACCGCACCGGGCCTGGCGCCCATCGA
Organism: Mesorhizobium sp. WSM4906; assembly: GCF_029674625.1. Lineage (NCBI taxonomy): Bacteria > Pseudomonadati > Pseudomonadota > Alphaproteobacteria > Hyphomicrobiales > Phyllobacteriaceae > Mesorhizobium > Mesorhizobium sp. WSM4906. Next base: position 1,184,171 of record NZ_CP121355.1, on the reverse strand, counting down.
CGTCAGCGGGTCGGAAGTTGGCTCCGGCGGCGTGCTGATCGCCTTTGCGACCGATCCCGGAGCCGTATCCTACGACGGCAATGGCGCCAACAGCCCCTACACGATGTCGCTTGCCCGGCATCTTGCCGAGCCGGGCGTGGAGATCCAGAGCGCGCTGACCCGCGTTCGCGGCGAAGTGACGGCGGAAACGGATGGGCGTCAGCGGCCATGGCACAATGCCTCGCTCGGCCGCGAGGTCTTTATCGGCCCGCAGGCGCCGCCACCGGCCGCCGCTGCTCCGCAGCCGTCCGCAACCGAGACTCCGGCCGAGCCGCCAAATTCGGACGCCCGCGGATGGGAAATCGAGCAGCGCGTGTGGGACGAAGCCTCCAAGCGCAACACGCTGGCGCACTACGAGGCCTATCTTCAGCAATTCCCCAACGGAGCGTTCGCCGACCTCGCCCGCCTCAACATCAATCAGTTGAAGAAGCCGCCGATCACTGTCGGAAATACGCCGGCTGCCGAAGCCAAGACAGAGGGCGACGCGGCGCGATCGGCCGCCGCGGCGCAACCTCCGGCTGCGGCCGGCAATTCGGAGCCCGACGTCGGGACCGAACTGACGGAAAGCGCGATCGGGCTTGGTCGTCAGGATAGGATCGATCTGCAGGAGAGGCTGCTGGCGATCGGTTACGACCTGGACGAGGCCGACGGCGATTTCGGCAGCAAGACCCGCCAAGCCATCGGCCGATGGCAGGAAGAAAACCGCTTGCCGGCGACCACCTACCTTACGCAAAAGCAATATGCCCGGCTGAAGCTCGACACGGACGATGCCCTGAAGAGCTACCGCGCCCAAAAAGCGTCGGAGGCCGAAGCGAAGAAGCAGGAAGGCGCCACGTCGCAAAAGGCGCAGAAGCCGCAACCGGTCGTCCGCGCGAAGCCGAGACGCGAACAGCAACGCGAAGCCGCCAATCCAAGACCGGCGCTGAAATTCAAGCCGGCGCAGCGAAAGTCCGGATACCGCACCTGCAGCGGCATCGACGGCACCTTCGAGGTTCCCGCATCACAGAGATGCCCGTTGAGCGGCTACGCGCATTATTGAATGGATGGCGGCCCCGCGGACCTATCCCAGCGTCGCCAGACGTTCGATGAAACGGCCTTTGCCGGCATGGCGCTCCCGGATCGATTGAAGCCGGAGGCGGAATTCCTCGACACCGTCCTGTCTTTCGGCGAGCGCCAGCAGATCGGAAAGAAGGGCTGCTGCCTTGTCATATCCGGCGGGATTGCGTCGCCCGATTTCATCCTCGACGTCGCTCCAGATGCTTTCGCCCCGGCCGCGAATGGCCTCGAGCCGCACCTCACGCGCCTTCTCGGCCGCCTCCGCCTCCAGTCGCCGCTGCGCTTCCGCCAGGTCCGCCTCGGCGCGCTCGCGGGCAAGGCGGATCTCACGGGCGCGGTTCAACAAGTCCGCGGCTGTGCGCGGAGCGTCGGGCGAGATTGCCGTCTGGAGTTCTGAGCGCGCCCGCACCAAGGCTCGCAACTCTGCTGTCACATGCGGCTCGCCATTGAAAATCCGTGTGAGCAGGCTGGTTTTCTCCGCGTCGCTCATCGCCGCGACTATTCGCCCGGCCGTCTCCGGCGGCAACCTGCCCGGAGCAGCTGCCGAGTTCTGTTCCGCGGCTGCCCGGACAAGGTCCTGGTCGATGCAGAAGAATTCGGCGAAGCCCGCGAGCGCGCCGGTCAGCGGTCCTATTCCGGGCATCGGCTCCGGTTCGTCCGGCTCGACCGCTTCGGCTTCGACATCCATGAGCCAAATCAGATAAAACAACCTGAGGTCGCCGGCGAGCACGTCGGCCCGGAGCGGCGACAGGTTCGCTAGCCAACCCTCGCCATCATCCCAGTCGCCGGGCTCCAGTTCGTCGCGCCAGATGCTCAAGACGACGTTCTCACCGGCGACCCTGAGCATGCAATAGTCGTTATTTCCGAGAAACGCGCCGAGGCGATCCCGGTCGACCAGCCGGGTCGGCAGCTTCATCATCAAGCGGCGCGAGCCCCAATTCGCCAGGTAGAGGTGAAGATCGAACCAGTGCTCCATGAGCTGGTCCGGATCGCCCTTGAAGTCGCCCCACTCGTAGGAATTGGTGAAGCTGGTGGCCGTGATGCGCGCCCGTGACGACAGGTCGCGAAGCGCCCGGCGATCCTCGTCGCCGAGTGGTCGATCGATCGCCTGGAATTCGTAATACTGATATTCGCTCATCGTCGTTAAACCAGATGCAGGAAGCCGTCGGTTTCAAGGATTCGCAGGGCTTCTGCAAGGTCTACATCCATGCCAAGCCACCACCCTTCCCGTCTGTCGCATCCAGAACGCCGCCTTCCGTAGTCTGCATATCTTCAGAAACACGGCACGCCATCAAAATTGTGGTCCGAAGCGCATCCGCCTCGGATGAGTGTTTGCAAGGCGACTAATCCGCCTTAGGTTTGGCGGGAACCAGCGCGCGAGGATGACATGAGGAAGGAAGAAGTCGAAAGGCTCTTCGGCGACGGCAGGGAGGACTTCGACCTTGGCCCGATAGAAGACTACCTTCATGCGGTGGCGACCGAGCGCGAGGTGCCGGATGTCGCGATCGGGCTTTGCACGATGAGGATCGAGGAATCCGCTCCCCTGCTGCGCGCCGTTCTCGAGCGCGCTGCCAAAGGAGAGGCGCTGTCGGACGACGAAGAGATGCTGGTCTTCAGAGGCCTGTACATCCTCGGCGGCGCCCGCGACAGCCATTCATGCCAGCCCTTGCTGCGCCTGTTGCGCCGTCCCACGGAGGAAACCAACCGGCTGCTTGGCGATACCATAACCGAGACCTTGTCGCGCATCGTCGCGGGCGTGTTCGACGGCGACGCCGACGCGCTGTTCGGCATCATCGCCGACCGCTCCGTCGACGAATTCATCCGCGACGCGGTGTTTGGCGCGGTGACCTTCTTGACCTGGGAAGGTCGTATCGAGCGCGATCGGACACGGCATTTCGTGGAGCGGTTCTACCAGGAGAGGCTGGCCGACGACTGGGATTACGCCTGGGTCGGCTGGCTGCAGGCGATTTCGATGCTTGCCCTGCGAGACCTCGTTCCGCTTGCCTACAGCGCCTGGGACGAGGGCCGTATACCGGAAGACGTGCTTGAACGCAGCGATTTCGAAAGCGACCTGCGGGACGCCGCACAGCAGCCCGAAGACATCGGCCGGTTCGACCGCGCCAGTCTGAGTTACATCGAGGATGTTCTCGTGGCGCTGGATTGGACTCGTGGCCTTGGCGACTACGACGACTTCGAGCTTGAGGATGACGACTTCGAGCTTGGCGAGGACGACGACTGGCAGCCCTCGGGGCTAGACTGGGCGAACGCTACGCCGGTTACGAACCCCTGGCGTGACGTTGGGCGCAACGATCCCTGTCCCTGTGGAAGCGGCAAGAAATTCAAGAAATGCTGCCTCACCAACTGAGGATCGTAGGGCGCCTGGCGGCTGAGTCGCCGAAGATTCAGCCTCCAGAATTATGCGCCGCTATCGCGCTCAAGAAGATCTCGCCGAACTCCCGGAGCTTTGCCTCGCCGACGCCGTTCACCTCGGCGAAGGCATCGAGGTCGCGCGGGCGGCGCTCGGCCATGTCGATCAGCGTGCGGTCGGAAAAGACGACATAGGCCGGCACCTGGCGTTCCTTCGCCAGACGCAGCCGCAGCGCCTTCAGCGTGGCGAGCAGCGCGGAGTCCAGATCGTCGGTGCCGGCTGCGGCGGCAGCCTGGGCCGAGCGCGCCTTGTTGCGCAAGGAGCGGTGCCGTGTCTCGACGCGGTATTCGAACGCGGTCTCGCCGCGGCCGAGCGCGCGGCCGCTTTCGGAAATGGCAAGGCCGCCATAGCCGTCCGGGTCCGGCATCAGGAACCCGCCCGCCACGAGCTGGCGGATCAGCGACAGCCATGCGGGCCGCTTGTGCGCCGCGCCGGTGCCGAAGCTGGCAAGCCTTTGATGGCCCCTGGCCAGCACTTTCTCGGTCTCGTGGCCGAGCAGGATGTCGACGATATGCGAGGCGCCGAACCGCTCGCCGGTTTGCGCGATGGCCGAAAGGATGATGCGCGCCTCGGCGCTGCCGTCCGCGCGCGGCGCCTGGTTGAGGCAGTTGTCACAATTGCCGCAAGGCTGCGCCGTCTCGCCGAAATAGCCGAGCAGGACCTGGCGGCGGCACTGCGCCGTCTCGCAATAGCCGATCAGCGTGTCCAGCCGGCCGTGCGAACGCCGTTTGTGCTCGGGCGAGGCATCCTCGTCGTCAATGAACAGGCGGCGCGTGCGGATGTCGCCGAGGCCGTAGAGCATATGCGCTTCGGCCGACCGCCCGTCGCGGCCGGCGCGGCCGATCTCCTGGTAATAGGCCTCCAGGCTCGCCGGCAGGTCGGTGTGGAAGACATAGGCCACGTCCGGCTTGTCGATGCCCATGCCGAAGGCGATCGTCGCCACCATGACGACGCCCGAGAGCGTCATGAAGGCGTTCTGATTGGCCTCGCGCGCGTCCTTGCTCATGCCGGCATGGTAGGCGAGCGCGGTGACCCCGTTTTTTTCGAGGAACGCCGCCATCTCCTCGGTCTTGCGGCGCGACAGGCAATAGACGATGCCGCTCTGCCCCGCATGGCGCTCGACGAAGCGCAGCAGCTGGCGCTTGCTGTCCTGCTTCGGCTCGATGGCGAGCCTGATGTTCGGCCGGTCGAAGCCCAGCACCAGCGTGTCGACGCGGTCGGCAAACAGCCGCGCCGAGATGTCGGTGCGCGTCGCCTCGTCCGCGGTCGCCGTCAGCGCGATGATCGGCACCTTCGGAAAAATGTCGCGCAGCCGCGCAAGGTCCTCATATTCGCGCCGGAAGGCCGGCCCCCATTGCGAGATGCAATGCGCCTCGTCGATGGCGATCAGCCGGATGTCGAGCCTGGCGAGCGCGTCGAGCATCCGTTCGGTCATCAGCCGCTCCGGCGCGAGGTAGAGCAGGCGCGTCTGGCCCGACGCGACCCGGCGCCACGCCGCGACATTGGCGTCGCGGTCGAGCGAGGAATTGATCGTGTCGGCGGCGACGCCGGCGAGCCGCAGCGCCGCGACCTGGTCCTGCATCAGCGCCACCAGCGGCGAGACGACGATGGTGAGCCCGCCGAGCACCAGCGCCGGAACCTGGTAGCAGAGCGACTTGCCGGCGCCCGTCGGCATGACGGCCAGCACGTGACGACCGGAGAGCAGCGTCTCCATAACGTCGGCCTGGCCGGGGCGAAAATCGTCGAAGCCGAACACGTCCTTCAGCACGCGCCGCTTTGGATCGTGTCCCTCGGTAAAGAGAGCCGCCGTCGATGTTCGCCCCGCCATCGATGCTTGCATTGAGAGTGATTCCCGGATTCGGCTGAGGCAACGTTCTTAAAGCGCGGATTGCAGGAAGGCTACCAGGGCCGACAGATCAAGGCGCCGATGCGCAGCCCTCGGGCATCCCGACCAAGCCGCAGATCAGGCGGCATTGGGCAACGGGCGCGCCCGTTTGATCCTCTCGCGCTCCTTCGGATCGTGCATCGCTTCCCACAGGTCGCTGCGCCGTTGCACATTGAGCCAGAACTCGGGACTGTTGCCGAACACGCGTGCAAGGATAAGCGCGGTCGGCGCCGTGACGTTGCGACGATTGTTGCAGAGCTCGTTGACATGCTTGCGTTGCACACCCATCGCCTCCGCTAGAGCGGCTTGGGTGAGGCCCATCGGCCGCATGAATTCCTCCACCAGTATCTCGCCGATCGTCACCGGCCTGCGCTTGGTCGCCAGCATACTTCACCTATCTGTAGCTATGGTCGTCAAGATAGACGTCCGACGCTTCACCGCGGCGACCGTCCCACCGGAATACTAGCCGCCACTGCTTGTTGACACGGATCGAATGGAACCCTTCGAGGTTGCCGCGCAACTTCTCGAAATGATTGCTGGGCGGCACGCGCAGGTCCGGATCGGTCATCGCATCATCGATCATCTGAAGTTTGCGGAACAGCCGCAGTTCGAGATCGGACGGGATATTCCTGGAATGCGCGTCGTCAACGAAGAAGGCTCGCAACCACTCGTCCCGAAAGCCAAGGATCATCCTTCACCCCTCGTGAGTGATAGTACCACCCCATGGTATGATCCGCAAACGGGCCTCGCCGTTGCATTGCCTTTCTGCGCAAAGAATGGCTTCCTGTCCCGGCCGCAGCGGAGGAACCCGGCGATGATCGACTTGGCCACATTGGCGACCTATGTCGCGATCGTGCTTGGCTTCGTCTTCATTCCAGGGCCTGCGACGCTGCTTACAGTGGCGCGGGCGACCAGTTCGGGAACCAGGGTCGGCATCGCCACCGGCGCCGGAGTCGCTGCGGGCGATGTCGTCCATACCGTCATGGCGATCTTCGGCATCTCGGCCATCATCGCCACCTCGGCGATGTTGTTTTCCATCATCAAATATATCGGCGCGGCCTATCTCGTTTATCTTGGTATCCGCGCCATCATCGAGAAGGCGCCGGCCGATCTCGCCAGCGGCGCTTTGCCGATACCGGCCGACAAAGCGTTCCGGCAGGCCATATTGACGGAAGTACTGAACCCGAAGACCGGGCTGTTCTTCCTCGCCTTCCTGCCCCAGTTCGTACGCCCGGAACATGGATCGGTCGTGCTTCAGCTGACGGTCCTCGGCGCCGTCTTCGTCCTTCTCGGCCTCTTCAGCACGGTGGTCTTCGCCGTCTCCGCCGGAGGTCTCGGCTCCTTCCTGCGCCGCAACCCGGCCGTGCTGAAATGGCAGGGCAAGGTCGTCGGTGGCATATACTGCGCCCTCGGCGTGCGGCTCGCGCTGCAGCAGCGCTAAAGCATGTCTCCCGAAGTGGAAACCGGTTTGGGATAAAGACATGCGTAAAATCAAAAACCTGAAGCGCATGGAGCGAATCTGAAAGATCGCGACGCGCTCTAGAGCTGCCCCTGTCAACATCACCTGCAGCGGCGCCGTTAAACCTATCTTCACCATGTTGCGGCACCGTCATCGTCCTGCGGCGATGTTTTGAGTACCGCGGCGGCGCCACGAGCGCCCAGGCAACAAACCCGCGCTTCACGGCGCGGGTTTTCCTTTGGAAAATGGGTTCTCAGGCGAGGAAGTCGGCCCGGTAAGGCGCAAAACTGTCGACCAGCCGTCCCGCTTCCAGCGCCTTGACGCCATGCACCAGGTTGGACGGCACGATGAAGCTGCTTCCCGCTTCCAGGATGTCCGACTTGCCGTCGATGGTGACTTCGAAGCGACCCTCGGCGACATAGCTTGCCTGCACATGCGGATGCGAATGCAGCGCGCCGACGCCGCCCTTTTCGAAGGCGAACTCGACCATCATCAGTTCGTGCGTGTGCACCAGCACGCGCCGCCTGTTGCCGTCCGGCGTCGGCTCCCAGGCCTTTTCGCCTGGATGGGAAAAGAAATCGGTCATCACGAGCTTCCGTTCAGAAATTGAAATGTCACCGCGCCAGCCAGCCGCCGTCCACCGGCATCACCGCGCCGTGCATGTAGTCCGACGCCGGCGCGAGCAGGAAGACGGCCGCATCGCCGATGTCGCCGGGTCGGCCCCAGCGTCCTGCCGGAATGCGCCCGAGGATGGCGGCGCTGCGGTCGGGATCGGCACGCAGGGCCTCGGTGTTGTTGGTCTCGATATAACCCGGCGCGATGCCGTTGACGTTGATGTCTTTCGGCGCCCATTCGCAGGCGAGCAACCGCGTGAGGCCGAGCACGCCATGTTTCGAGGCGGTGTAGGAGGCAACGCGAATGCCGCCCTGAAAACTCAACACCGAGGCGATGTTGACGATCTTGCCGCGTCGGCCGGGCTCCGCCAGCACGCGCCTGGCAAAGCTCTGGCAGAGCCGAAAGACCGTCTTCAGATTGATGTCCATCACCTCGTCCCAATCGGCCTCGGTCAGGTCGACCGCATCGGCCCGTCTTATGATGCCGGCATTGTTGACCAAGCCGTCCAGCGGCCCGCTCTCGTCCCAGACCCGGTCGAGCATGGCGGCGGCCTTGGCGGGATCGCCGAGATCGGCGGCCACCGCCTCGAACCGTCCCCCCACGGCCGCGACCTTCTCCACCGTCTCATGCATCGCCGAGCGGCCGACGCCGACGACGATGCCGCCGGCGCGTGCCACCGCCACGGCGATGCCCTGGCCGATGCCGGTGTTGGCGCCGGTGACGAGGATGCGCCTGCCGGCAAGGCTGAAGGCGGAGAGATCGCTCACCTGAGCCGATCCATCGCCACCTGGTCGACATCGGTATAGTCGACATTGTCGCCGGCCATGGCCCAGATGAAGGCATAGTTCGATGTGCCGGCGCCCGAATGGATCGACCAGCCCGGCGACAGCACTGCCTCCTCGTTGCGCATGACGATATGGCGCGTCTCTTCCGGCTCGCCCATGAAGTGGAAGACGCGCGCATCCTCGGCCAAGTCGAAATAGAGATAGGCCTCCATGCGCCTGTCATGCACATGGCAAGGCATGGTGTTCCAGACCGAGCCCGGCGCGAGCTGGGTCATGCCGACGACGAGTTGGCAGGTCTTTACCCCGTCGGCATGGATGAACTGGAAGATCGAGCGCTCGTTGCTGGTCGCCTGGCTGCCGAGGTCGAGCCGCTTCGCGTCGCCGACGCGGATCAACTGGCTGGGATACGACTGATGCGCCGGGGCGCTCAGCAGATAGAACTTGGCCGGCTTGTCCGGCTCGGCCGAAGCGAACGAGACCTGCTGCGTGGCCATGCCGAGATAGACCATGTCGCGCGCCGCCATCTCATGGGGCAGGCCATCGGCCGTCACCGTACCGGCGCCGCCGATATTGACGGCGATCATTTCGCGGCGGTCGAGGAATGCCTGGGTGCCGGTCGGCTTGATGGCTTCCAGCGCCAGCACCGAATCCACCGGCATGGCGCCGCCGACGATCATGCGGTCGTAATGCGTGTAGGTCAGGTTGATACGGCCGGGCTGGAACAGCCCTTCGACGTGGAAATTGTGGCGCAGCTCGTCGGTTCCCATTGCCGCGGCCGCGGTCGGGTCGATGGCGAAGCGCGAGGAGAATTCGGTGTGTTTCTGATCCATCATCTTGCTCGAATGATCATCCGGTCGATGCCGCCGCCACCGACTTCGCGTAATAGGCCTGCCGCGCCTGCAGGCGCTCGCGATAGCGCTGCTGGCTGGCGGTGAGATGTGCCCGCATCGCCTCGCGCGCGGCATTGGCGTCGCCCGCCGAGATCGCGTTGAGGATCACCAGGTGCTCGCGCTGCAGGCCGCGCTGGTAGTCGTCGGACTGGACGAGCTCCGTCGACCAGGGCGAGGTCACGTCGCAAGGAATGGCGCGGCGGCCGAGCACGTCGAGCATCTCGACATAGAACGGATTGTTGGTGGCGCTGGCGATCGCGCGGTGGAAGGCGAGGTCGGCCGGGCCGGTCGGCTGGCTGCCGAGCAGGAGCCGCTCGAACTCGAAGAAGGCTTCCTGGATCGCCGCCTCCTGCGCGGCGTTGCGGCGAATGGCGGCAAGGCCGGCCGATTCGATCTCGATCGCCAGCCGCACCTCGAGCACGTTGAGCGCGATCGAGTCCTTGCTCGCCATGTCGGCGGCCAGCACCCCGAGCGTGGTGGAGATATGCTCGGTGACGAAGACGCCGGCGCCTTGGCGTGCCTCGACGAGGCCGTCGGCGGCGAGCTTGGCCAGCGCCTCGCGGATAACGGTGCGGCTGACGCCGAAGGTTTCCGTCAACTGGCCCTCGGTCGGCAGCTTGTGTCCGGGCGGAATCTCGCCCGCCAGGAGCTGCTTGCGGATCGCCGCGACCACCGTTTCCGACAGTTTCGGCTTCCGTTCGACCCTGAGGTCGGTTGTGCTATCGGCCAACTCGATCGCTCCTAATGGAAAAGGTTCGGCAGCCACAATGATATCGCCGGCACATAGGTGACAAGCATCAACACCGCGAAAGCCGCGCCGTAGAAGGGCCAGATCGACCGCATCGCCGTCCAGATCGGAATGCGGCCTATGGCGCAGCTGACGAAGAGCACGGCCCCGACCGGCGGCGTGCAGAGGCCGATGCCGAGATTGAGGATGAGGATGACCCCGAAATGCACCGGATCGACGCCGTAGGCCATGACCACCGGCAGGAAGATCGGCGTGGTGATGATGATCAGCGGCGACATGTCCATGAACGTGCCGAGGACCAGCAGGACGACATTGATCAAGAGCAGGATGACCAGCTTGTCGCCGGATATCTCCTGCAGGAAGGCGACGAGCGCCGCCGGCACACGCAGATAGGCGAGCAGCCAGCCGAAAGCGGCGGCGCAGCCTATGATCATCAGGACCATCGCCGTCGTGCGCACCGCCGCGGTGGTGGCGGCGACGAAGTCGCTCCAGCTCATCGAGCGGTAGATGATGAGCGTGACCAGGAAGGCATAGACGATGGCGATGCAGGAGCTTTCGGTCGCCGTGAAGATGCCCGATCGGACGCCGCCGAAGATGATGCCGATCAGGATGAGACCCGGAATGGCGCCGAAGAGCAACTGGAGCGCCCGGCCGAAACCGGCGAAAGGCTCGGTCGGATAGCCGCGCCGGCTTGCGACCAGATAGGCCGTGATCATCAGCGCGAGCGCCAGAAGCAGGCCCGGGATGACACCCGCCGTGAACAGGTCGGCGATCGAGATGCGGCCGCCGGCCGAGATCGAATAGATGATCATGTTGTGCGACGGCGGGATCAGAAGGGCGATGATGGCGCCGACCGAGGTGATGTTGACGGCATAGTCGATTCCGTAGCCGCGCGCCTTCATCTGCGGGATCATCAGCCCGCCGACGGCCGATGCATCGGCCACCGCCGAACCGGAGATGCCGCCGAACATGGTCGACGCAGCGATGTTGACTTGGCCCAAGCCGCCGCGCAGATGCCCGACGACGGAGCCGGCCAGCGCCACGAGGCGGGCGGCGATGCCGCCGCGCACCATCAGGTCGCCGGCGAAGATGAAGAACGGTATCGCCATCAACGAGAAGACGCTGACGCCCGAGTTCAGCCGCTGGAACACCACAACCGGCGGCAGGCCGAGCACGATGATCGTCGCGAAGCTTGCCACCCCGAGGCAGAACGCAATCGGCGTGCCGATGATCAGCAGGAAGACGAAAGTGCCGAAAAGCACGGTCAAGGCCATGGCTTACATCTCCTCCCCGGTGGCGTGGATGTCGACGTCGACGGGAAGCCCGGCGAAGCGCCCGGCCAGCCGCTCCAACGAGAAAAGACAGACGAGCGCGCCTCCGAAAATGACCGGCAGGAAGCTCACGCCGCCGGGCAGGGCGAGGGACGGCATCACCGTATTCCAGGTCAGCCTGGCCAGTTGGACGCCGTAGATGATCATGCCGGCGCCGAACGCCAGCACGACGATGTCGGAGATCGTGCGCATCACCGCCTTTGCCGGCGCCGGCAGGAAATAGAGCAGCACGTCGAAGCCGAGATGCGTGCGCTCGCGCACGCCGACCGCAGCCCCAAGGAAGATGAACCAGCCCATCAGCAGCACCGAGGAGGCCTCTGTCCAGCTCGGCGAGCGGTTGAGCACATAGCGCGAGAAGACCTGCCAGGTGATGATGATCGTCATCAAGGTCAGCCCGGCGCCGCTGACCCACAGCGCCAGCGTCGCCAAACCTGACAACAGCCGCTCGGCGCGCAGCCAGAACGCCGCGCCGCCGCCCTGCCGCGCTGGCGGCGCTGAAGCGCCGCCGGGCCTATCGTCGGTGCTCGTCATTTCGCCGCCTGGATGCGGGCGGCGAGATCCTTGAGCTCGGGCGTCGCGAGATACTTGTCATAGACCGGCTTCATGGCGTCGATCAGCGGCTGCTTGTCGACCTCGCTGACCTTGACGCCGGCCTTCTCGACGATGTCGCGCGACTTCTTCTCCTGCGCGTCCCACAGCTCGCGCATCTTGACGACGCTGTCCTTGGCCGCCTGCCTGACGATCGCCTGGTCTTCCGGCGACAGCTTGTCCCAGCTGGCCTTCGACATCACCAGCACTTCCGGCACGATCTGGTGCTGATCCAGCGTGTAATGCTTGGCGACCTCGTAGTGCTTGGCGGATTCGAAGCTTGGCCAATTGTTCTCCGCGCCGTCGATGACGCCTGTCTGCAGGGCGGAATAGACCTCGCCATAGGCCATCGGCGTGGCGTTGGCGCCGAGCGCGTTGACCATGTCGACGAACACGTCCGACTGGATGACGCGGAACTTCATGCCCTTGAGATCGGCGATCGAGGTGATGTCCTTCTTGGTGTTGTAGAAGGAACGCGCGCCGGAATCGTAGAAGGCGAGGCCGACGAGGTCATGCGCCTCGAAAGCCTTCAGGATCTGGTCGCCGATCGGCCCGTCCATGACGTGGCGCATATGCTCGACCGAGCGGAAGATATAAGGTAGCGACGGCACGGCGGTTTCCGGCACGATGCCGTTGAACGGTCCCATCGACACACGATCCAGGTCGATCACGCCCGATTGCGTCTGCTCGATCGTGTCCTTCTCCTCGCCGAGCTGCGCCGAATGATAAACCTCGATCGAATAGCGGCCATTCGTCCGCTGCTTGATCAGCTCGCCCATATATTTGACCGCCTCGACGGTCGGGTAGCCGTCGGGATGCGTGTCCGACGAGCGCAGCACGGTCTCGGCATTGGCAATGCCGATGAGCAGCGAGCCGAAGGTCAATGTGACCGCCGTCAATTTCGAAAAATGCAACATGACTTCCTCCCTTTGAAACCCTGACGTACCGCTCAGAGCCGGTACGCCTTCTTGGCAAGCGTATAGGCAAGCTCGCGCGCCAGCTCATGCGCTTCCTCCTCGCGCAGCCGGTGCTCGGCGACGAGCCGCGCCAGGAATGCGCAGTCGACGCGGCGGGCGACATCGTGGCGCGCCGGTATCGACGGAAAGGCGCGTGTATCGTCGTTGAAGCCGACGGTGTTGTAGAAGCCGGCGGTCTCGGTGGTCATCTCGCGGAAGCGGCGCATGCCTTCCGGGCTGTCGTGGAACCACCAGGCCGGCCCGAGCCTGAGCGCGGGATAGACGCCGGCAAGCGGCGCCAGCTCGCGCGCGTAGCTCGTCTCGTCCAGCGTGAATAGGATGATCGTGAGGTCGCGCTCCAGCCCGACGCAGTCGAGCAATGGCTTCAGCGCCGTCACATAGTCGGTCCGGGTCGGGATATCGAAGCCCTTGTCGCGGCCGAACTTTTGAAAAATAGCCGGCGAATGATTGCGCCATGACCCCGGATGGATCTGCAGCACCAGGCCGTCGTCACGGCTCATCTTGGTCATTTCGGTCAGCATCTGGGCGCGGAACAGCCGCCGCTCGCGCTCGTCCTCCGTGCCGCGGCGGATGCGGTCGAACAGTTCCCCGGCCGCGGCGTCGGAAAGATTGGCGGTCTCGGCGGTTGGATGGCCGTGATCGGACGAGGTCGCGCCGAATTCCTTGAAATAGGCGCGGCGCTGCCGGTGCGCCTCGAGATAGCCGGCCCAACTGCCGGTATCGCAGCCGGTGATCTCGCCCAGGCGGTCGAGATTGGTCGAAAAACCTTCGAAATCGGGATCGACCACGGCGTCCGGCCGGTAGGCGGTGACGACGCGGCCCTTCCAGCCGCTGTCGCGGATCATCCGGTGCCATTTGAGGTCGTCGAGCGCGCCTTCGGTCGTCGCGATGACCTCGATGTTGAAGCGCTCGAACAGCGCCCGCGGGCGATAGTCCTCGCGCTGAAGCAGCGCCGCGATCGTGTCGTAGTGGCGGTCGGCCGTGCTCGCATCGAGCGGCTCGTCGATGCCGAACAGATGTTCGAACACATGGTCGAGCCAGAGTCGGGTCGGCGTGCCGCGGAACAGATAGTAATGCTCCGCGAAGCGCCGCCAGATCACCCTGCCGTCGGTCTCGACCGGAGCCCCACCGAGCGTCGGGGAATCGAGCGTTGGCACGCCGAGCTCTTCGAGCCGCACGCCCTGGCTGAACAGCATGCGGAAGATGTAGTGGTCCGGCACGATCAGCAATTGCGCCGGATCGGGAAACGGCTCGTTGAGCGCATACCAGCGCGGGTCGGTGTGACCATGCGGGCTGACGATCGGCAGGTCCTTTACCCCGGCATAAAGGGCACGAGCCAACGTTCGCGTTTCCGGCGCGAACAGCAGGTCCGGATCGGTCAGTGCTGCCACGTGGCTCCTCCCAGGCTGGCCCTATTGGTAGATCGGGTGGAGATAATGTCAACATACAAAAATCATCAGGTTGTATGATGACTTTTGCATAAGCAGCTGCCATTGTACGGGGCGGCGACGGATGCTACGCCGCAGCCGCCCCGTTGCTGCCCAACGAGCGGCTCGACGCGCCGATCGGAGACCTCAGACGCCAATGAACAGCCGCCTTTCCAACGCCACAGTCGCCAAGCTGCCAGGCGCGATTGCCATACCGCGCTACGATCGCGGCGCCGTGACGCCCGGCATCGTCCATCTCGGCGTCGGCGCTTTCCACCGCGCTCACCAGGCGGCTTATGTCGACGCCTGCCTGGCGGATGGCGAAGCGGATTGGGGCATCGTCGGCGTCTCGCTGCGCAGCCCCGACACGCGCGATGCGCTGGCGCCGCAGGACGGGCTCTACACGCTGGCGGTAAGGGACAGCGCCGGCGAGCAGCTGCAGGTGATCGGCTCGATCCTGTCGCTGCTGGTGGCGCCGGAAGATCCCGACGCGGTGCTCGCCGCGCTCATCGACCCGCGCACCCGCATCGTCACGCTGACCATCACCGAAAAAGCCTATCTGAGGGCGGCCAACGGCAGCCTCGATGAGAACCATCCCGACATCGTCCACGACCTGGCAACCCCCGGATCGCCGAAGACCGCGCATGGTTTTCTGACCGAGGCGCTTCTGCGCCGCCGCGCCGCCGGCGCGCCGCCTTTCACCGTGCTCTGCTGTGACAATCTTCCGGCCAACGGCGCCACGCTGCACCGGCTGCTGGTCGAGTTTGCAAAGCTGCGCGACGCCCGTTCCGGCGCAGGCGATCTTCCGTTAGCCGGCTATATCGCCGACGAAGTGGCCTTTCCGTCGAGCATGGTCGACCGCATCGTGCCGGCGACCACCGATGCCGACCGCGCCCGCATCGCTGGCGAACTCGGCCTCGATGATGCCTGGCCGGTGATGACCGAACCGTTCCGTCAATGGGTGATCGAGGATCGTTTCCCGGCCGGACGGCCGGCCTGGGAAAGATTCGGCGTCACCATGGTCGAGGACGTCGGTCCCTTCGAGGACATGAAGCTCAGGCTGCTCAACGGCGCCCATTCGGGCATAGCCTATCTGGGGCTGCTGAGTGGCCATGCCACCGTCGATCGCGCCTTTGCCGATCCGGCGATCCGGCAATTCGTCGATGCGTTGTGGGCCGAAGCCATCCCGACCCTGCCGGAGGGTGCCGGGCTCGACACGACCGCCTACACCGCCGAGCTCGCCGCGCGCTTTTCCAACACGGCGCTTGCCCATCGCACGGCGCAGATCGCCAATGACGGCAGCCAGAAGCTGCCGCAGCGCATCATTGCGTCGGCCTTGGAGTGCCTGGAGGCCGGCACTGAGCTGGTCCATCTGACACTGGTGGTGGCCGGCTGGATCGCCGCCTGCGCGGCACGGGGAAACACCCTGCCGGAGGGCCATTTCACCGATCCTCTCGATGCTGCGTTGACCTCACTTTTGGCCCGGCAACTGCCGGCGAATGAAACGGTGACGGAGGTGTTCGAGCTGGCCGGCTTCGCCAAGGGCCACGCCGAACGCCAGACGTTGATCGAACTCGTGGCCGTGCACCTCGTCCACTTGCGGCGGGAGGGACCGGTACTGGCGTTCGCCGCGCTCGGCATAGATAGCCGATAACGCTCGCGCCTAGAATGCGTTTCTGCGACGCGCTTTAATCGCCCGCTGACCCGTTCACGACCTGGCGCGAGGAATAGTCCGCCCCATTCGAATTCCAGAACAGGCGCACCGCCTTGC
This sequence comes from Mesorhizobium sp. WSM4906, assembly GCF_029674625.1. Classification (NCBI taxonomy): domain Bacteria; kingdom Pseudomonadati; phylum Pseudomonadota; class Alphaproteobacteria; order Hyphomicrobiales; family Phyllobacteriaceae; genus Mesorhizobium; species Mesorhizobium sp. WSM4906. The sequence goes on along the minus strand of NZ_CP121355.1, from coordinate 1,168,172 downwards.
CGACGAGATTCGCGTAGGGGACCGTGCCCATGGCGAAGCGGCTGTCGGCCGAGTTGTCTCGGTTGTCGCCGAGCATGAAATACTCGTCCGTCGGCACCGTGATTTCGGACGTGTCGTCGCCGACCGAGCTCACATCATAGTCGATCACCGGATAGGAGACGCCTTCCGGCAGCGTTTCCCGCTGCAGCCGGGCCGAGCGTATGTCCTGGGTGGAATATTCGCCGAGGTCCTCGAGCTTGACGGGAGCGCCGTTGATGTGGAGCCGGCCGTCGACCATCTGGATCCGGTCGCCCGGCAAGCCGACGATGCGCTTGACGTAGTCGGTGTCGGGATCGCTGCGCGGCCTGAACACAACCACGTCTCCCCGCTTCGGCGGGCTGCCGAGGAACCGGCCGTCGAACGGCAGCAAGCCGAAGGGGACGCTGTAGCGGCCATAGCCATAGGCGGATTTGGAGGCGAAGAAGTAGTCGCCGACTTGAAGCGTCGGCTCCATGCTGCCGGACGGCATGGAAAACGGCTGGAACAGGAAGGTGCGGATCGCGAGCGCAGCGCCGTGCGAGGCGAGAAGGACCAGGACGAGGACCCAAAGCCCGTGCGCGTACCACTTGTCCGGCCTGAAGCGCGGCGCGAAAGGGACGACGATCGCCGCCGACAGAACCGCCATGCCGAGCCCTGAAAGATCGGCGGCCCAAGCGAGATCAATGCCCGGAAAAACCGGAAATCCGATGTAGCAGACGGCCAAGGCAGCAAGGCCGAGGAGGATCAGGCAGGCGACGGCCAACCTGCCGGCGCCGATCCACAGGAAGCCGCCGAACGGTCCGCCGAATACCGACACGAGCGCCGTCGACCATCTGGATCGTGAGGCTGATTCGCTGGACATCCGGCGCCCTCAGAGCAATTCCAGGAAAAGTGCGAAGCGGTTTTCCGTCAGGGATTGCGTCAAGACAAGGAGATGGGGCGGCTCGCCGTTTCCGTGAAACGGCAGACGCTCCGACAAGCAGGCGGACTGTCCATCAAACGAAAAAGCGGGGCAAGCCCCGCTTTTTCAATCATCTGTAAGGAGCCGTCGTCAGGCTGGAATAAGCGCGCCTTCCAGCGTGGTGAGCTGGCTGAGGAACTGCTCGGCCTTGGCACGGCTCTCGTCGTCCTTGGCGTCGGCGGCGTCTTCCCTCGCCTCCTGGATGCGGCGGGTGATGTCGGCGCGGTCGATGTCGTTCACATGAGTCGCTGATTCGGCGAGCAGCGTGCACCCGGAAGGCAGGATGTCGGCGAAGCCGCCGAACACCACGTAGCGCTCTTCCTTGCCGGCCGCGGTCTTCACCGTGACGACGCCGGGCTTGATCGTGGTCATGACTGGAGCGTGCTGCGCCATCACGGTCATCTCGCCTTCGGCGCCCGGGATGACGACGGACTCGACCTGCTCGGAAACGAGCAGCCGCTCCGGCGAGACCAGTTCGAACTTGAAAGCTTCAGCCATGCTTGTCTAGCGAGTAGGGAGTAGTGAGTAGCGAGTAGTGAAGAACTCCGCCGGCCCACCGATCCCTATTCGCTACTCCCTATTCGCTATTCGCTTCTTTACGCTGCTTCAGCCGCCAGGCGCTGCGCCTTCTCGACTGCTTCCTCGATGCCGCCGACCATGTAGAAGGCGGCTTCCGGCAGGTGGTCGTAGTCGCCGGCGCAAAGGCCCTTGAAGCCCTTGATGGTGTCGGCGAGGTCGACAAGCTTGCCCGGCGATCCCGTGAACACTTCGGCGACGAAGAACGGCTGCGACAGGAAGCGCTCGATCTTGCGGGCGCGCGCAACGGTCTGCTTGTCCTCTTCCGACAGCTCGTCCATGCCCAGGATGGCGATGATGTCCTGCAGCGACTTGTAGCGCTGCAGGATCGACTGCACCTGGCGGGCGACCTGGTAGTGCTCCTCGCCGACGACCATCGGGTCGAGCATGCGCGAGGTGGAATCCAGCGGATCGACGGCCGGGTAGATGCCCTTTTCCGAGATCGCGCGGTTGAGCACGGTGGTGGCGTCGAGGTGGGCGAACGAGGTCGCCGGCGCTGGGTCGGTCAAGTCGTCGGCCGGAACGTAGATGGCCTGCACCGAGGTGATCGAGCCCTTGGTCGTCGTCGTGATGCGCTCCTGCAGCGCGCCCATGTCGGTGGCGAGAGTCGGCTGGTAGCCCACAGCCGACGGGATGCGGCCGAGCAGCGCCGACACTTCCGAGCCCGCCTGCGTGAAGCGGAAGATGTTGTCGACGAAGAACAGCACGTCCTGGCCCTGGTCGCGGAAATACTCGGCGACGGTGAGGCCGGTCAGGCCGACGCGGGCGCGGGCGCCCGGCGGCTCGTTCATCTGGCCATAGACGAGCGCGGCCTTGGAGCCCTGGCCGCCGCCCTTCTTGTTGACGCCGGATTCGATGAACTCGTGATAGAGGTCGTTGCCTTCGCGGGTGCGCTCGCCGACGCCGGCGAACACCGAGAAGCCGCCATGCGCCTTGGCGACGTTGTTGATCAGCTCCTGGATCAGCACGGTCTTGCCGACGCCGGCGCCGCCGAACAGGCCGATCTTGCCGCCGCGGGCGTAAGGCGCCAGCAGGTCGAGAACCTTGATGCCGGTGACCAGGATCTGCGCTTCCGTCGACTGGTCGACATAGGCCGGAGCCGGCTGGTGGATGGCGCGCATTTCGACGGCGTCGACCGGGCCTGCTTCATCGACCGGCTCGCCGATGACGTTTATGATGCGGCCGAGCATGCCCGGGCCGACCGGAACCGAGATCGGCCCGCCGGTGTCGAAGACGTCCTGGCCGCGCACGAGACCCTCGGTCGAGTCCATGGCGATGCAGCGCACGGTGTTCTCGCCGAGATGCTGGGCGACCTCGAGCACCAGGCGGTTGCCGACATTGTCGGTTTCGAGCGCGTTCAGAATGGCCGGCAGATGGTCTTCGAACTGCACGTCGACGACGGCGCCGATGACCTGGCGCACCTTGCCGGCGGCGCCGACCCTCTTTGCCGCGACGTTGGCCGTCTTCGCCGCTGCCGCCTTGGCGGGTGCTGCTGCCTTGGCCGGAGCGGCCGCCTTCTTGGCCGGAGCGGCCTTCGCTGCTGCCGGAGCCTTTGCCGCTTCCTTGGGGGCCGATGCCGCCTTGGCGGTCTTCGGGGTAGCTGCTTTCGCCATCGTCTTTGCCCTTTTCGTCTATCTGTTGTTCACGCCATCGCCGCGAGATCGATGACCTCGCGCGGCGCGCCTAGAGCGCCTCGGCGCCCGAAATGATTTCGATCAGTTCCTTGGTGATCTGCGCCTGCCGCTGGCGGTTGTAGGTGATCGACAGCCTGTTGATCATGTCGCCGGCGTTGCGCGTCGCATTGTCCATCGCGCTCATCTTGGCGCCCATCTCGCCCGCCGCGTTCTCGAGCAGCGCGCGGAAGATCTGCACCGCGATGTTGCGCGGGATGAGGTCAGAAAGGATCTCGCCCGGCTCCGGCTCGTATTCGTAGACGGCGGTGGCGCCGTTGCTCGTCTCGGCTGCGGCGGAAGCCTGGGCTGCCGGAATAATCTGCTGCGCCGTCGGGATCTGGCTGATCACCGACTTGAACTGCGAATAGAACAGCGTGCAGACGTCGAAGCCGCCCTGGTTGAACAGGTTGATGACCTTGCGCGCGATCGCATCGGCATTGACGAAGCCGAGCGTCTTGACCTCGCGCAGGTCGACACGATCGAGGATCAGCGAGCCGTATTCGCGGCGCAGGATGTCGTAGCCCTTCTTGCCGACGCAGATGATCTTGACCTGCTTGCCGTCGGCGAGAAGCCTGCGGATATGATCGCGGGCAAGACGCGCGATCTGCGAGTTGAAGCCACCGCATAGGCCCCGCTCGGCGGTGCAGACGATGAGCAGTTGCACGTCGTCCCTGCCGGTGCCGGTCATCAGCGCCGGAGCGTCGCCGCCGCCGCCGATCGCCTGGGTGATGTTGGCCAGCACCGCGCCCATCCGCTCGGAATAGGGTCTGGCGGCTTCCGCCGCTTCCTGCGCGCGACGCAGCTTCGCCGCGGCGACCATCTGCATCGCCTTGGTGATCTTCTGCGTCGCCTTGACCGAGGCGATACGGTTACGAAGGTCTTTTAACGAAGCCATGCTTCAAACCCGATCCCGTCCGGCTTCGTTCAAGCAAAGGTCTTGGCGAAGGCGTCGATTTCCGCCTTCAGCTTGGCGCGCAGGTCGTCCGACAGCGCCTTCTCCTTGCGGATGCCGTCGAGCACGTCCTTGCCGGCCGAGCGCATGTGGCTGAGCAGGCCATGCTCGAACTTGCCGACCTGGTTGAGCGACAGCTTGTCGAGATAGCCGTTGACGCCGGCAAAGATCACCGCGACCTGCTCCTCGGTCTTGAGCGGCGAGAACTGCGGCTGCTTCAAGAGCTCCGTCAGGCGCGAACCGCGGTTCAAGAGGCGCTGCGTGGCGGCGTCGAGGTCGGAGCCGAACTGCGCGAAGGCCGCCATTTCGCGGTACTGCGCGAGCTCGCCCTTGATCGAGCCGGCGACCTGCTTCATCGCTTTGATCTGCGCCGAAGAGCCGACGCGCGACACCGACAGACCGACGTTCACCGCTGGGCGGATGCCCTGGAAGAACAGGTTGGTTTCGAGGAAGATCTGGCCGTCGGTGATCGAGATCACGTTGGTCGGGATGTAGGCCGACACGTCATTGGCCTGCGTCTCGATGATCGGCAGCGCGGTCAGCGAACCGTTGCCGTTGTCGTCGTTGAGCTTCGCGGCACGCTCCAGCAGGCGCGAGTGCAGGTAGAACACGTCGCCCGGATAGGCTTCGCGGCCCGGCGGGCGGCGCAGCAGCAGCGACATCTGGCGGTAGGCGACGGCCTGCTTCGACAGGTCGTCATAGCTGATGAGGGCATGCATGCCGTTGTCGCGGAAATACTCGCCCATCGTGCAGCCGGCGAACGGCGCCAGGAACTGCATCGGCGCCGGGTCGGACGCGGTGGCGGCGATGATGATGGAGTAGTCGAGCGCGCCGCGCTCCTCCAGCACCTTCACGAACTGCGCGACGGTCGAGCGCTTCTGGCCGACGGCGACGTACACGCAGTAGAGCTTCTCCTTCTCGGGGCCGTTATCGTGCACCGACTTCTGGTTCAGCATCGTGTCGAGGATGATGGCGGTCTTGCCGGTCTGGCGGTCGCCGATGACCAGCTCGCGCTGACCGCGGCCGACCGGGATCAGCGCGTCGATGGCCTTCAAACCGGTCGACATCGGCTCGTGCACCGACTTGCGCGGAATGATGCCGGGCGCCTTGACGTCGACGCGGCGGCGTTCGGTCGCCTTGATCGGGCCCTTGCCGTCGATCGGGTTGCCGAGCGCGTCGACGACGCGGCCGAGCAGGCCGGGGCCGACCGGAACGTCGACGATGGCGCCGGTGCGCTTGACGGTGTCGCCTTCCTTGATGTCGCGGTCGTTGCCGAAGATGACGACGCCGACATTGTCGGCTTCGAGGTTCAGCGCCATGCCGCGTATGCCGCCCGGGAATTCGACCATCTCGCCGGCCTGGACGTTGTCGAGGCCGTAGACGCGGGCGATGCCGTCACCGACGGACAGAACCTGCCCGACTTCGGAGACCTCGGCCTCCTTGCCGAAATTCTTGATCTGGTCTTTCAGAATTGCGGAAATTTCCGCGGCGCGGATGTCCATCAGCCGACCTCTTTCAGTGCAAGCTTGAGCGAATTGAGTTTGGTTTTGAGCGACGTATCGATCTGGCGCGAGCCCATCTTCACGATCAGCCCGCCGAGCAGCGACGGATCGACCGTCATGGCGATGGCCACGTCCTTGCCGGCGATGCTCTTCAGCGTCGCCTTGAGTTCGGTCTGCTGCGCGGCCGTCAGCGCATGCGCCGAGGTGACCTCGGCGGAAGCCTCGCCACGATGGTCGGCGGCGATCTGGCGGAACGCCTTGATCATGCCGGGTACGGCGAACAGGCGGCGGTTGCGGGCGACGACGCGCAGGAAGTTGCCCACGAGGCCGGTGATCTTGGCCTTGCCGATGATCGCGCCGATGGCCTTGGCCTGATCGTCGCTGGAGAACACCGGGCTATTGATCAGCCGGGCAAAGTCGGCGCTGCCGTTCAGCATCGCCTCGAAGTCGTTGAGGTCGGCTTCGACCTTGGCGACCGAATTTTCCTGCAGCGCGAGCTCGAACAGCGAGCTTGCATAGCGTTCTGCGACAGCTGAGATTGGCGATGACGATTGGGCCACGGACCGTCTTTTCTCTTGTCTGACAGGCCGCAGATTGTTGGCGCGAGCAAAAACTCTGGCTAAATCTTTGACCTTACTGCGATTTTTCCAAGCACGGAGGGATGGCTTCCGCTATCCCCGGCCGAAAGTCGATTGCCGTCTAGCACAGGCCTTTTAAGACCGCAATGCATCGTCCGGCATGGTTTTCAGGCACTTTTGTCGCATCAGGCGGCGGAGGCCACCTTAAGCGCCGGATTACTGCATGTCGCCCAAAACTGTGCGGCGGTTTTGGGAGAACGACATGCATCAGAACAAGGACCTGAAGCGCGTCGCTTGAATCCGTTTCAGCGCGACGCGCTTTAGTCGCGAATTCACGGCACGAAGCCGAAGGCGAAGGCCAGCGGCAGCGCCGCCAGCGCCAATTCAACCACGATGGAGGCCCAGTTGAAAGGGGTGTTGGCGCCGTCCGACATCATCGACAAAAGCCGGCCGAAAGCGGTGAACAGCCAGGAGAAGCCGAGGGCCATGTAGAGAAGCGGCTGCGCCAAGAGGATGCAGCACAGGCTGACGCCGAGATAGAAGCCCGACATGCGGCCGCGCCCCTCGGCGATCGCCGCGGCCTTCTCCGGCTTGGCCTGCAGGCGCAGGATGCGGAAGGCGAGGTTCGGCGCCAGGAATAGAAGCAGGCCGACGAGCAGCGTGACGACGGCGCTCGACCAAGCCAGCCACTCGCCCTGGCTCGCCGGCCACGGAAATGCGAATTCCATCTGATCCCTCGCAAAGTCTTGTTCTGAAATTGCCGGCATTCTAGCGGAGGAAAAGCCGCGCGCCAGATGGCCGCCGGCACATTAGAACAGGCGCAAGAAAGACACGTCGGAAGAGCGCCTGATCAGGACAGCGCGAACTCGATCGCGGCCTCGGCATGGATGCGCGTGGTGTCGAACACCGGGATATCGAAATCGCCCTGCCCGATCAGCATGGTGATCTCGGTGCAGCCCATGATGACGCTGTCCACCTTCTCGTCGCGCCGCATGCGGCCGACCTCGGCGATATAGGCGGCCTTCGAGCTGTCCTCGACGACGCCCCGGCAGAGTTCGTCATAGATCACCCGGTGCACCATGTCGCGGCCGGCCTGATTGGGCACCACGGGCTGCAGCCCGTATTTGTCGGCAAGCCGCCCTTTGTAGAAATCCTGCTCCATGGTGAAGCGCGTCGCGAGCAGCGCCGGACGCTTCACGCCCGCCTCGACGACGGCGTGCGCCGTGGCATCGGCGATGTGGATGAGCGGGATCGACACCGCCGCCTGCACGTCGTCGGCGAGCTTGTGCATGGTGTTGGTGCAGATCACCAACCCATGCGCGCCGGCCGCCTCCAATCCGCGCGCCGCTTCAGCGAGAAGAGCGCCGGCGCCGTGCCAGTCGCCCGCGTGTTGTCGCTCCGCGATCTCGGCGAAATCGAACGACCACAGCAAGAGCTTCGCCGAATGCAGCCCGCCCAGCCGCTCGCGCACGATCTCGTTGAGCAGGCGGTAGTAGATCGCAGTCGATTCCCAGCTCATGCCGCCGATCAGGCCGAGGGTTTTCATGACCGGTTGTTCCCTTTCCTGGGTGATTCCCGATACTATGAGCACATGAGACCACAAGGAGGTCGTCGTGAGAACCATTCAGCTTGGGCTGGCCAAGGCAGGACTCTCGGCGATCGTCGAGGCCGCAGAAAACGGCGAGCCAACCATCATCACAAGACACGGCAAGCCGACTGCCAGGGTTGTCCCGGTTGATGAAGGGCGAAAGCTTTATCCGCAAGGCAGCCAGAAAAACTTCGCGGACCTTCTGCTTGAGTTTCCGGGCGGTATCGAATTTGAGCGAAATGAAGCGCCGTCGCGAGATATCGAATTTTAATGCATGTCGCCCAAAAGTGCGCAGCGGTTTTGGGAGAAACGACATGCATCAAAACAAAGACTTAAAGCGCGTCGCCTGAATCCGTTTCAGCGCGACGCGCTTTAAGCCGCGCTAGACGCGCCTCGCCCGCAATCGAGCGCACCTTTACAGAAAACTCTGCGGGTCGATGTCGACCTGCACGCGCACCGAGCCGCGCAGCTTCGGCCCGTCCGCCAGCATGGCGCGAATAAAACCCTGCATGTCGGCGCGCCGTTCGCCCTGCACCAGGAGCCGGAAACGGTGGCGGCCGCCGATCAGCGACAGCGGCGCCTCGGCCGGGCCGAGCACGAAGAGATCGGACGCATTGGGCGCGGCGCGCCGCAAGCCCCGTGCATGGCCTTCCGCCTCGCCTCGCGTCGCGGCGCTTACGATGATGCCAGCGAGCCGACCGAACGGTGGCAGGGCCGCCCGCTCGCGCTCGGCGATCTCGCGCTCATAAAAGGCTTCCGAATCACCGGAGACGATCGCCCGCATCACCGGATGGTCCGGCTGGTAGGTCTGCAACAGGCCGAGGCTCTTCTTGCCGGTGCGGCCGGCACGCCCCGTCACCTGGCTGAGCAGCTGGAAGGTGCGCTCGGCGGCGCGCGGATCGCCATTGGCGAGGCCGAGATCGGCGTCGACCACGCCGACCAGCGTCATGCCGGGAAAATTGTGGCCCTTGGCGACGAGCTGCGTGCCGATGACGATGTCGGCCTCGCCATTGGCGACGGCCTCGAGCTCGAGCCGCAGCCGGCGCACGCCGCCCAAGAGATCGGACGAGAGCACGATCGTGCGCGCCTCCCGGAAATGCGCCACCACCTCCTCGGCGATGCGCTCGACGCCCGGTCCGCAGGCGACGAGGTGATCGAGCGTGCCGCATTCCGGGCAGGCTTCGGGCCGGCGCTCGTTGTGGCCGCAATGATGGCAGACGAGCTGGCCGCGAAAGCGGTGCTCGACCAGCCAGGCCGAGCAGACCGGGCAGCCGAAGCGATGGCCGCAGACGCGGCAGAGAGTCAGCGGCGCATAGCCGCGCCGGTTGAGGAAAAGCAGCGACTGCTCTTTTTTCTCCAGCGTGCGCTGCATCTGTTCAAGAAGGACAGGCGACAGGAAGCCGCCGCGCGCCGGCGGCGCGCGCCGCATGTCGATCGATTTCAGGTCGGGAAGTGCCGCCTCGGCGAAGCGCGACGACAGCACCGCTCTGGTGTAGCGGCCCTGGCTTGCATTGACCCGGCTTTCCACCGACGGCGTCGCCGAGGCGAGCACGACCGGGAAGGCGCCGATATGGCCGCGCACCACCGCCATGTCGCGCGCATTGTAGAAGACGCGGTCCTCCTGCTTGTAGGCAGGGTCGTGCTCTTCGTCGACGACGATCAGCTTGAGCTCCCTGAACGGCAGGAACAGCGCCGAGCGCGCGCCGGCGACGACGCGCACACCGCCTTCCGCCACCTGCCGCCAGACGCGCTCGCGCATCTTGGGCGGCAGGTCCGAATGCCACTCCGCCGGCTTGGCTCCGAACCGGTCCTGGAAGCGTTCGAGGAAGGCATGGGTCAGCGCGATCTCCGGCAGCAGGATCAGCACCTGCCTGCCCTTGTCGAGCGCCGCCGCCACCGCCTCGAAATAGACTTCCGTCTTGCCCGATCCCGTGACGCCGTCGAGAAGAGTGACGTTGAAGGCATCGGCGGCGATTGCCGCGCGCAGCTTGTCGGCCGCAGTCTCCTGGTCCGGCATCAGTTCTGGCACGGCGTGCCGCGGATCGGGCGCGGCGACCACGGGCCGCGGCGGGATCATCACCGTCTCGAACACGCCTTGCGCCCTCAAGCCGTCGATGACGGTGGAGGAGACGCCCGCCGCATGCGCGAGCCCCGAACGTGTCCAGGCAAGGCCGCCCTCGGCCGTCTCCAGCACGCGGCGCCGGGCGTCGGTCAATCGGTCGGGTTCCGCGAGGGTGCGCTGCAGCCCTTCGATCCACGGTTCCGGGTCGAAGGCTTCGGGTGCCCTGAGCAGCATGCGCGCCACCATGCCGGGGGCCGACAGCGTGTATTGCGCGATCCAGTCGACGAAGCGGCGCATGGCCTTGTCGATCGGCGGGCAGTCGAAGACCTCCTCGATCGGCCGCAGTTTTTTCGGATCGACCGCTTCGCCGACGCCGTCCCAGACGATGCCGGCGACCTGTCGCGGTCCCAGCGGCACGCGCACGATCGAGCCCGGCACCACGCGCATGCCGGGCGGCACGGCATAGGTGTAGGGCCGTTCGGCCGGCATCGGCACCAGCACCGGTGCGGCCGCGACAAAGGGCGAATCTTCCATCATGAGGCGTGACCTTGCCCCGACTTTGCTCTAGATCAAAGGGTGACTCTCGAACGTGCCTGACCGGCACCATGAAATCCCCAAGGAGACCGCCATGAAGTTTTTTGTCGACACCGCCGACATCAAGGAGATCAAGGAGCTGAACGATCTGGGGCTTCTCGATGGGGTCACCACCAACCCCTCGCTGATCCTGAAATCTGGCGGCAAGATCTCCGAGGTGACGAAGCAGATCTGCGACATCGTCGAAGGCCCGGTCTCGGCCGAGGTCGTGGCCACCGAATTCAGGGACATGATGGGCGAGGCCGAGGTGCTGGCCAAGATCGCGCCCAATGTCTGCATCAAGGTGCCGCTGACGCTGGATGGTCTGAAGGCCTGCAAGACGATCCGCACCGAGCTGAACCGCATGGTCAACGTCACGCTCTGCTTCTCGGCCAACCAGGCGCTGCTTGCCGCCAAGGCCGGCGCCTCCTTCATCTCGCCTTTCGTCGGCCGCATCGATGACACCGGCTCGGATGGCATGGAGCTGATCTCGGAAATCCGTACCATCTACGACAATTACGATTTCAAGACCGAGATCCTGACCGCTTCCGTGCGCTCGGTGAACCACGTCAAGCAGGCCGCGCTCATCGGTTCCGACGTGGTGACCGCGCCGCCGGCGACGCTGAGGGCGCTGGTCAACCACCCGCTCACCGACAAGGGCCTTGCCGCCTTCCTCGCCGACTGGGCCAAGACCGGCCAGAAGATCAACTGAGGCTGGACACCGAACAGCAAAAAAGGCCGGGCAACCGGCCTTTTTTCGTAGCAAAGCGCCTATGCCTTGGCAGGTCGCATGCCTTGGTGATTGGCCGGAACGCCCATCGCGATCGTCATCCTCGGGCGAAGCAAGGAGCGAAGCGACGCGGCGCAGACCCGAGGATCCATTCCGTGAAATACGAGCGTTGCAGCGGTGTAGAATTCTGCTCCGCTGCACCTTCGATCAAGGTAACGGCATGGATCCCAGGGTCTCCGCGACGGAGCTTACGCTCCTGCTTCGCCCTGGGATTGTTTGAGAAGGATCGGGTAGTTTGGCGGCCGGGACTGCGGCCCATCACAGCCAGCAGTCCCGGCGGCAGGCGACCGTCCCTGGGACCGGGTAGCACCCGACGTCATCAAGGTCCCTGCCGTCTTTGTCCGCCATCGCTTGGAGAGTTGATTGGCCGCTGGCTCACGCCACGCCCGCAAACAATCCGAAGCCCTTTAAGGATACCACCAGCATGGCCTTCCTGCATCAACAACCGCAATTGTGCCTCGGCTTCGACATCGCCAAGGACACCATCACCGTCTGTGACGGCGCCACCACCCGCACTATCGCCAATCAGCGGCGCACGATCCGTGCCTTGCTCAAGAGCTACAAACACATCGACCTTGTCGTGTGCGAGCCGACCGGCGGCCATGAAAGCCTGCTGCTCGAGGAGTGCCTGCGCTCGGGCATCGCCTGCCATCGTGCCGACACGCTCAAGGTCAAGAGCTTCATCCGCTCCTACGGCACGCACGGCAAGAGCGACGCCATCGATGCCGGCATGCTTTGGGCCTATGGCCGTGAGCGCTGGGATAAGCTGTGCCTGTGGCAGGCTCCAGACGCTGAGGAGATCCGCCTGCGCGCCTTGGTCCGCCGCCGCCAGGAGCTCATAGCCCTCAGGGGCGCCGAGAAGAACCGCCTCAAGGCTCCCGGCGGCCGCGAGCTCGCCGCCTCCTTCAAGGCGCTGATCAAAGCCATCGACAATCAGATCAAGGCCATCGAGGCCGACATCCGCGAGCTCGTCGCCAACAGCACCACCCTCAAGCACCGGGCAGCCATCTGCACGGCCATGGACAGTCTCGGCCCGATCGTGGCGGCCAAGCTCTTGGCCACCTTGCCCGAACTGGGGTCCATGACACGCCGCAAGGCTGCAGCCCTTGCAGGGCTCGCGCCTCATCCAAACGACAGTGGCCAAAAACACGGCTACCGCAAAATCCGTGGCGGACGACCAGAGGTCAGGAGCATGCTCTACATGCCCGCCTTGCACGCCGCTGCCGGAAGGGGCGAGTTCGCACCATTCTACAAACGCCTTCGCGCCAACGGCAAGAAGCCAATGGTGGCCATCGCCGCCGTCATGCGAAAGATCATCGTCACCCTAAACGCTAGGCTTAGAGACGCCTCGATCCTTCAGAGTTGATGACGAGGTTGGGGCGGCTTCAGCTAATCTCCAGCGCTTGCGCTGATTCCACCGAGACGAACGGTGAAAGCCCGTCGACAAGCCTGCAATCTTTCAAAATCCCTGTGTCCTCGAGGAACTAGGCCTTGCCGTGCTTGGCCAGGTCCTGGGCGATCGCCAGGCGCAGCAGATCGGCGAGCTCGCGGGCGGCGCGGTTCTCGGCGTCGATCTGCGCCCGGTAGGCCGCGAATTCCTGGCGCGGCCGATCGAAGGATGACGGGATCGAGCGCTTGCCGACCGCGACCACCGTGCCGGTCGCGGAATCACGCAGGACATAATTGGCGGTGAGCGTCACGGTGCCTGCCGTCGGCTCGTCCTCTTCGGTCTGCACCTGGACGATGGCCGCCGATTCAACCAGCTCGCTGACGCCGAGGTCCAGCGTGTAGGCTGGCGATGCCGGCTCGCCCGAGCCCTGGCCGAAGGCGAAGATCAGATTGTTGCGCACCTGCTGGCCGTAACGCGTGCCGACAGGCTTGATCGAGATCGATGCCAGCTCGGCGGCGGCGCCGGCCTGCGAGCCGACGGTGAGCGGCGCGCTGGAATAGAGCGGCCGCACCGTGCAGGCCGAGACCAACGCCAGCGAGGCGACCAGGCCGCCGATAGCCGCGCGGCGCAGCAAACGCGCCGCCTGTGACTTTTCTGGATCAGGCAACGACATTGACGATCCTCTGCGGGACGATGATCACCTTGCGCGGGGCCTTGCCATCGAGCGCCTTTTGCACGAAGTCGAGAGCCAGCACCGCTTGTTCGACGGCACCTTGATCCGCGTCGCGGGCAATTGTCAAATCCCCGCGCTTCTTGCCGTTGACCTGCACCGGCAGCACGATCTCGTTGTCGACGACCAGAGCCGGATCGTAGACCGGCCACGGCCGCTCGGCGACCATGTCGGTGCCGCCCAGCGCCTCCCAGCATTCCTCGGCCAGATGCGGCATCACCGGCGCGATCACGTGCACCAGGATCTCGACGGCCTCGCGGCAGGCGGCTTTCAGCGCCGCGTCCGCCTTGCCCTCGGAGACGTCATTGAGCGGCGTGGTCAGCGCGTTCGCAAGCTCGTAGATGCGCGCGATCGCCCGGTTGAAGCCGAGCTTCTCGATGTCCTCGCCGATCGCCTTCAGGATCTTGTGCGCGGCCTTGGAGACGGCGCCCGCTTCGCCGTCCTTCGCCGCGGCCGGCTTGACGCCGGCGAGCTGCTCGGCCGCGATCTGCACCAGGCGCCAGACGCGCTGCACGAAGCGATGCGCGCCGGCCGCACCCTCGTCCGTCCATTCGACGTCGCGCTCCGGCGGCGAGTCCGACAGCATGAACCAGCGCGCTGTGTCGGCGCCGTAGCCGTCGGTGATCTCTTCCGGGCTCACCGTGTTCTTCTTCGACTTCGACATTTTCTCGAGCGCGCCGATCGTCGCCTCCTCGCCGGTCGCGATCTCGACGGCGCGGCGCTTGCCGCCCACATCCTCGATCCTGACCTCGCCCGGCGACAGCCAGCGCCCATTGGTCGACGAGCCGCCGACACGATAGGTCTCGTGCACCACCATCCCTTGGGTGAACAGGCCCTTGAACGGCTCGGCGAGGTTGAGATGCCCGGTCTCGCGCATGGCGCGGGTGAAGAAGCGCGAATAGAGCAGGTGCAGGATCGCGTGCTCGATGCCGCCGATATACTGGTCGACCGCCAGCCATCCGTCGGCCGCCTTCGGCTCGGTCGGCTCGTTGGCCCACGGCGCGGTGAAGCGGACGAAATACCACGACGAGTCGACGAAGGTGTCCATCGTGTCGGTCTCGCGCCGCGCGTCCCGGCCGCATTGCGGGCACTTCACATGCCGCCATGTCGGATGGCGGTCGAGCGGATTGCCCGGACGGTCGAACTCGATGTCGTCGGGCAGCCGGACCGGCAGGTCGGCCTTCGGCACCGGCACCACGCCGCAGGCTTCGCAATGGATCATCGGAATCGGGCAGCCCCAGTAGCGCTGGCGCGAGATGCCCCAGTCGCGCAGGCGGAAATTCACCTTGCGCTCCGCCATCGGCCGGCCGCCGATCGTCTTCTGCTCGAGCAGCTTGGCCACCTCGTCGAAGGCCCGCTCCGGCTTCATGCCGTCGAGGAAGCGCGAATTGATCATCACGCCGTCGCCGTCATAGGCCTCCTCGATGACCTGGAAGCTTCCCTGATTTTCGCCTTCCGGCATCACCACCGGGATCACCGGCAGGCCGTATTTGTTGGCGAAGTCGAGGTCGCGCTGATCGCCCGACGGACAGCCGAAGATGGCGCCGGTGCCGTATTCCATCAGCACGAAATTGGCGACATAGACGGGCAGCGTCCAGCTGTCGTCGAAGGGATGGACGACGCGGATGCCGGTGTCGAAGCCTTTCTTCTCGGCCGTCTCGAGCGCCGCCACCGAGGTGCCCATGTGGCGGACCTCGTCGATGAACTTGGCGAGCGCCGGATTGTTCTCGGCGGCTTTTTTGGCCAGCGGATGGTCGGCGGCGACCGCCATGAAGGAGGCGCCGAAGATCGTGTCCGGCCTGGTCGTGTAGACTTCCAGCTCGTGCATGTCGCCGCCAATCTTGCTAGAACTTGGAGCGGCCAGCGGCCAGCGGATCAGCAGTCCTTCCGAGCGGCCGATCCAGTTGTGCTGCATCAGCTTGACCTTTTCCGGCCATTCGTCGAGGCGGTCGAGCGACTCCAGCAGGTCCTGCGCGAAATCGGTGATCTTGAAGAACCATTGCGTCAGCTCGCGCTGCTCGACCAGCGCGCCCGAGCGCCAGCCGCGGCCGTCGATGACCTGCTCGTTGGCGAGCACCGTCATGTCCTCAGGGTCCCAGTTGACCTTGGAGGATTTGCGCGTCACCAGCCCTTTCTCGACGAAGTCGAGGAACAGCATCTGCTGGCGGTGGTAGTAGTCGACGTCGCAGGTGGCGAACTCGCGCGCCCAGTCGAGCGACAGGCCCATGACCTTGAGTTGCTCGCGCATGACGGCGATGTTCTCGTAGGTCCAGTCCTTCGGATGGACCTTGTTCTGCATCGCCGCGTTCTCGGCCGGCATGCCGAAGGCATCCCAGCCCATCGGGTGCAGCACGTTGAAGCCCTTGGCCCGCTTGTAGCGCGCCACGACGTCGCCCATCGTGTAGTTGCGGGTGTGGCCGATATGGATCTTCCCCGACGGATAGGGGAACATCTCGAGCACGTAGTATTTTGGCTTCGGGTCGTCGTTCCTGGCCTCGAACAGCTTCTTTTCGGCCCAGGCCTTCTGCCATTTGGGCTCTGACGTGCGCGGATTGTATCGTTCGGTTGCCATCGGATGTTTTTCACTTAAAAGCGGCTGTGCGGCGCCGGACAAGGCCGGCAGCCTAGACAATGTCGTCGCGGTGTTCACCATGGATTGCCGGACCCGTCAACTGTGGCGATCCGGCGTTGGCGCTAAACTATAGGCAGGATATGGGCATGACGAGTGCCGTCGAACAGCTTCTCGCCGTCAAGGCGAGGATCGTGAATGCCGAGCGCGAGGCCGGGCGCGAGCCTGGCGCCGTCACGCTGGTGGCGGTGTCGAAGACCTTTGCGGCCGAAGATATTCGCCCCGTGATCGAGGCGGGCCAGCGGGTCTTCGGCGAGAACCGCGTGCAGGAAGCCCAAGCCAAATGGCCGGAGCTGAGAGAAGCGTTTCCCGATATCGAGCTGCACCTGATCGGACCGCTGCAGTCCAACAAGGCCAAGGAAGCGGTGGCGTTTTTCGATGTCATCGAGACGGTCGACCGCGAGAAGATCGCCGCCGAGCTTGCCAAGGAGATTGCCAGGCAAGGTCGCACGCCAAAACTCTACGTCCAGGTCAACACCGGCTCCGAACCGCAAAAGGCCGGCATCGAGCCACGCGAGGCCGTCGCCTTCGTCAAGCGTTGCTGCGACGTGCACGGCCTCGCCATCGAAGGGTTGATGTGCATTCCGCCGGCGGACGAGAATCCCGGCCCGCATTTCGCGCTTTTGGAAAAGATCGCCCGAGAAGCCGGCGTCGCAAAACTCTCGATGGGCATGTCCGGCGATTACGAGACCGCGATCGCCTTCGGCGCGACCAGCGTCAGGGTCGGCACGGCGATCTTCGGCGGCCGGCCCTGAGCATCTCTCGGACTGGCGGTTCGGCCTTCCAGCGCTGGGAATGTATGGCGGTTTCCACCCGAAATTCCGTTGAGCAACAACGGGTTGTAGCAGGCGCGTCATACCACCGCATTGTCGCGCCATGTCACCTCACTAGGTGCGGATAAAGGACCGAGCGCGTGGCTCCTCAAGTCAAAGGAGGCTCCGATGACTGTCACACGCCACGACCAGGAAATCACACAGGACCGGCAGGCCTCCCGCGGACTGCACCGATGGGTGTATTATGCCATGATGGGGCTTGCGGCGTGCTATGCGCTGTCGGCGTGGATCGGCTTCGCCGGCGGCTATGACGAATATCTGCTTTTCGTCGTCACCGGTTTCATCGTGATGTCGGTCGCGCTGCCGGCAATCGCCGCCCGCGTCTGGCGCCATCACCGGCTCAGCCGTCCCGGCAAGGTCAAGACTTTCCCCGACTGGATCGCAGGCGAGTTCGATACGAGCGATCATCCGGTGAAAGCCAGCACCGCGACGATTGAAATTCTCCTGCCGCTTGCCGCCGTCGCATTCGGCATGACGCTGTTCGCGATCCTTGCTCTCGTGGAGAGTTGATCCACTCTATTCGTCACGATCTCGTTACCGAGCCCGTCAGCGGGGCGATTTCGTGGCCCCGGCGCTTGAAACGAAACGGGCCGTTCCTATTTCCCTCGTGTCATTCAGACAAACCTGTCAGTCAGACATCACCCAATCCTTCTTTCGGGGAAATCTCACCATGCGCTACAACCAGCTCGGCAACACCGGCCTGTTCGTCTCCGAACTCTGCCTCGGCACGATGACCTTCGGCGCCGCCGGCGAGAATGCTCAATGGGGCTTGATCGCCAGCCTCGACCAGAAAGGCGTCAACGAGATCGTCGGCCGCTCGATCGCCGCAGGCATCAATTTCTTCGACACCGCGGACGTCTACTCTTTCGGCCAGTCGGAGCGGCTGCTCGGCCAGTCACTCAAGGATCTCGGCGTCAAGCGCTCGGACGTCATCATCGCCACCAAGGTGCACGGCGTCATGGGCGAAGGACCCAACCAGCGCGGCTCCTCGCGGGGCCACATCATGGATTCGATCGACGGCAGCCTGGAGCGGCTGCAGACCGACCATATCGACCTCTACCAGCTGCACGGCACCGATACTGTGACGCCGATCGACGAGACGCTGCGCGCGCTCGACGACCTCGTCGCCAGCGGCAAGGTGCGTTACGTCGGCGTCTCCAACTGGCAGGCCTGGCGCATCGCCAAGGCTCTCGGCATCGCCGAGCGCAAGGACTATGCCCGCTTCGAGACGGTGCAGTCCTATTATTCGATCGCCGGCCGCGATCTCGAGCGCGAGATCGTGCCGTTGCTCAACGAAGAGAAGCTCGGCCTCATGGTCTGGTCGCCGATGGCCGGCGGGCTGCTCTCGGGCAAATATGGCCCAGGCGCGCCGGGCAATGGCGAAGGCCGCCGCGCCAGTTTCAACTTCCCGCCGGTCAACGAGGACCGCGCCTGGGCGGCGGTCGCCGTCATGCGCGAGATCGCCAGGAAGCACGATGTCAGCGTCGCCACGGTGGCGCTGGGCTACGTGCTGGCCAAGCCCTTCGTGATGAGCGTCCTCATCGGCGCCAGCCGCATGGACCAGCTCGAACAGAACCTCGCCGCCACCGGGTTGATGCTCGATGCCGAAGATCTGGCTAGGCTCGACGAGGTCAGCGCGCTGCCTTCCGAATATCCCGGCTGGATGCTGGAACGGCAGGGCGCCGGCCGGCGTCCGGCGCCCTTCGTGCCGAAGGCGTAACCAGCTTTGAAGCGCCGCGTGCCCTGTGGCGCGCGGCTCTTTGATGTTTTCAGAGACGCACGGCCTCGGCAAGAAAATCAAGAAAAGCCCGCACCCTGGCCGGCAGATGCTTGCCCTGGCCGACATAGACTGCGTGCGTCGGCTCCTCGTCGCCGGGATTGAACTCCTCCAGCAACGGCACGAGCAACCCGGCGGCGATGTCGGATTCGACATGCCATCGCGCCAGCCGCGCTATACCGGCTCCTGCCAACGTCGTTCGCCGCATCGCTTCGCCGTCGGTCAGCGACATGTTTCCGACGATCGGCATGATGATCGATCTGCCTGTCGCATCGACAAAGGGCCAACCTTCGATGTGCCTGGCAAAGCCGAAGGCCAGCATGTTGTGGCGGGCGAGGTCGGACAATGCGCGTGGCGTGCCGCGCGCTTCGAGATAGGCAGGCGACGCGACCAGCACCATCCGGCTCTGGCCGAGCTTGCGCGCCACCAGGCGTGACTCGCGCAGCGGCCCGGCGCGGATGGCGACGTCGGCACGCTCTTCCAGAAGGTCGATGACACTGTCGGTCAGCACGGCTTCGACGAAAATCTCGGGGTACTTTTCCAGGAAACGCGGCAGCAGCGCCATCAGCCGGTGCTGGCCGAACGGCACATAGGAATTGACCCTCAGCCTGCCGCGCGGCGCCGCACCCGCCGCCGCTTCGCGTTCCGCCGCATCCATATCGGCGAGGATCCGCACGCCGCTGTCGTGGAAGGCCACCCCTTCCGGGGTCAGCTGCAGCCGCCGCGTCGAGCGGCTGAGAAGTCGCGCGCCAAGCCGCGCCTCCAGCCGCGCGATCAGCTTGCTCACCGCTGATGGCGTCATGCGCAGCGCGCGCGCCGCGGCCGAGAAGCTGCCCGCCTCGACGACGCGGACGAACACCTCGATCTCGCCGGAACGGTTGATTTCGGGCCTCGCCATTCGTGAATCTATTTCACAGAAAATATGCCTGATGCAAGGCTGGTTCACAGCTCCGAGGATCACGATGTTCCCGGTCGGGGCGCGGGATTGAGCGTCCTCTTTCCGACCAATCGGACCATCGCCATGCCTCTTGCTCTCTATGCCCTCACCGCCGGTGCCTTCGGCATCGGTGTCACCGAATTCGTCATCATGGGCCTGCTGCTCGACGTCAGCGCCGATCTCGGCGTCTCGATCTCGGCCGCGGGCATGCTGATCTCCGGCTATGCGCTGGGCGTCGTCGTCGGCGCGCCGTTGCTTGGCGCGCTTACCGGCCACCTGTCGAAGAAGACGCTGCTGCTTGCCCTGATGGTGGTCTTTACCGTCGGCAACCTCGCCTGCGCGCTGGCGCCCGATTACTGGACGCTGATGGCGGCGCGTGTGCTCACCGCTTTCGCCCATGCCTCCTTCTTTGGCGTCGGCTCGGTCGTCGCCACCAGCCTCGTCGCGCCCAACCGGAAGGCTTCGGCCATCGCGCTGATGTTCACCGGCCTTACCGTCGCCAACATCCTCGGCGTGCCGTTCGGCACCTGGCTCGGCCAAGCCTATGGCTGGCGCTCGGCCTTCCTCGCCGTCACACTGGTCGGCGTCATCGCCTTTGCCGTGATCGCGCTGCTGGTGCCGCATGACCAGCCAGCCGCGGCCGACCCGGAGGAAGGTTCCGAAGGCGCGCTTGCCGTGCTTGGCCGCCGGCCCGTGCTGCTCGGCCTGCTGACCACGGTGCTGAGCTGGGTCGGCGTCTTTGCCGCCTTCACCTATCTGGCGCCGATCCTAACCCGGATCAGCGGCTTTTCCGAAGCCGCCGTGTCGCCGATCCTGCTCGTCTTCGGCGGCGGGCTGGTCGCCGGCAACCTGCTTGGCGGGCGCCTCGCCGACCGGCGTCTCGTGCCGACCGTCATCGGCACGCTGGTCGCGCTCTCGGCCGTGCTGTTCGTCATGACCGCCGCGATCCATCAGCCGCTCGCGGCAATCGTCGCCGTCGGCCTGCTGGGCGCGGCCGCCTTCGCCACCGTCGCCCCGCTGCAGATGTGGGTGCTGGACAAGGCCAGGGGCGCCGGCCAGGGCCTCGCCTCGTCCTTCAACATCGCCGCCTTCAACCTCGGCAATGCGATCGGCGCCTGGCTCGGCGGCTTCGTCATCGACCACGGCCCCGGCCTCGGCGCCGTCACCCTTGTCGCGGGCCTGGTGCCGCTCGCGGCGGTTGCCGTCGTGTTCCTGGCCCTTCGCCTCGAGCGCCGCGCGATCGGTTCGCCGGCGCTGGCCCAGTGCTGACCAGCCCAAATCCGCCCTCGACATTACAATTTTGGACAAGGAGCAAAACCATGGACTATCGACGTCTCGGCGCATCCGGCCTGAAAGTGCCGGCGCTTTCCTTCGGCGCCGGAACCTTCGGCGGCTCCGGGCCGCTGTTCGGCCATTGGGGTAACAGCGACGCTAAGGAGGCGCGCCGGCTGGTCGACATCTGCCTGGAAGCAGGCGTCACCCTCTTCGACACGGCCGACGTCTATTCGAATGGCGCCTCGGAGGAGGTGCTGGGCGAAGCGATCAAGGGCCGCCGCGACGCGGTGCTGATCTCGACCAAGACCGCGCTGCCGATGGGCGACGGCCCGGCCGATTGGGGCTCGTCGCGCTCACGGCTGATCCGCTCCGTCGACGCGGCGCTGAGGCGCCTCGGCACCGATTATATCGACTTGCTTCAGCTCCATGCCTTCGACGCCGCGACGCCGATCGAGGAGGTGCTGGCGACGCTGGGCGACCTCGTTCGCGCGGGCAAGCTGCGCTATGTCGGCGTCTCCAACTTCTCCGGCTGGCAGGTGATGAAATCGCTCGGCCTGGCGGAAAAGCACGGCTATCCGCGCTATGTCGCGCATCAGGTCTACTACTCGCTGGTCGGTCGCGACTATGAATGGGAACTGATGCCGCTCGGCCTCGACCAGGGCGTCGGCGCCCTTGTGTGGAGTCCGCTCGGCTGGGGCCGGCTGACCGGCAAGATCCGTCGCGGCCAACCGCTGCCGAAAACGAGCCGGCTGCACGACACGGCAAGCTTCGGCCCGCCCGTCGAGGACGGGCATCTCTATCGGGTGGTCGACGCGCTCGAAACCGTCGCCGCCGAAACCGGCAAGACCGTGCCGCAGGTCGCGATCAACTGGCTGCTACAGCGGCCGACCGTGTCGTCCGTGATCATCGGCGCGCGCAACGAGGAGCAGTTGCGGCAAAATCTCGGCGCCGTCGGCTGGACGTTGTCGCCGGAACAGATGAAGGCGCTCGATGAAGCGAGCGCTGTGACCGCACCCTATCCTTACTTTCCCTATCGCCGCCAAGAGGGCTTCGCCCGGCTGAACCCGCCGGCGGTGTGATTGAGTCGCGAACATCCTATCGGGCCGATCGTGAACATACCGGATTAGCCGCAGCCTCCGAACTTCGTCATCCACGGGCGGAGCAGCCGCGAAGCGGCGTCGCGAAGACCCGAGGATCCATTCCGTTACCTCGATCGTAGGGCGCGGCGGAGCAGAATTCTGGATCGTCGCAACGCCCCCAAGTCACGGCATGCATCCTCGGGTCTGCGCCGCGTCGCTTCGCTCCTTGCTCCGCCCGTGGATGACGAAGTGATGGGCGTTTCCGCCAATCGCTCGACGTCCAGAGAACCTCGGCGACGCCTCAATGCAGCACGAACTCCCCGTCCACCTTCCGCCACTCGTTCGGCGCGATCAGCTTCTGGTGCGTGTAGGTCACCGAATGCAGCGGGCCGTCGAGCTTGGTCTTCCAGAATTCGATGAAGCGGATCAGCACCGGAAATTGCGGCGCGATGTCGTAGTCCTGCCAGATGAAGCTTTGCAGCAAATGCGGGTGATCGGGAAAATGGTAGAGGATCTTGGCCGTGGTCAGCCCATAGCCCCTGAGCATCAGATCCATTTCGGAATGGTCATGCATGGCAGCCCCCTTAAGGCTCGATCTCCTTTCCTCCCGATCTCCGATTCTGCGCTCGGTTGCTTAACTGTCTATTGATTTTCGCACATCTGACCCAAGTTTTCCATCGGAAAAACAAGCGGTTAGCAGCCCTGGAGCGAGAGTGCTAACAGGCGTCTGGACTTGCCCCTGCGTCATCCCGCCGCGCGAATCCAACGTCTAATATTGCCGTCACGGCGGAACTGTTAATAATGCCGGCGAATTCGCGGCCGCTTCGCCGCGATACCGCCGGCACTTCAAGCCGGCGGAACGGTTCTGGAGGAAAGCTGAAAAATGTCCGATGTCCATGTCCACCGCGTCCAGCCGGCGTGGAAGAAGAACGCGCTGATCGACAACGACACCTATCTCAAATGGTACGCCGACAGCGTGAAGAACCCGGACAAGTTCTGGGGCAAGCACGGCAAGCGCATCGACTGGTTCAAGCCCTTCACCAAGGTCAAGAACACTTCCTTCGATGGCAAGGTCTCGATCAAGTGGTTCGAGGACGGCCAGACCAATGTTTCCTATAACTGCATCGACCGGCATCTCAAGAAGCGCGGCAACCAGACCGCCATCATCTGGGAGGGCGACAACCCTTACGATGACCGCAAGATCACCTATAACGAGCTTTATGCGCATGTCTGCCGCTTTGCCAACGTGCTGAAGAAGCACGGCGTCAAGAAGGGCGACCGCGTCACCATCTACATGCCGATGATCCCGGAAACGGCCTATGCGATGCTTGCCTGCACGCGTATCGGCGCCATCCATTCGGTCGTCTTCGGCGGCTTCTCGCCCGACGCTCTCGCCGGGCGCATCGACGACTGCAAGTCGACCGTCGTCGTCACTGCGGACGAGGGCCTGCGCGGCGGCAAGCCGATCCCGCTGAAGGACAACACCGACAAGGCGATAGACATCGCGGCCAAGGCCGGCACCAAGGTCGAGAAGGTGGTGGTCGTGCGCCGCACCGGCGGCAAGACCGGCTGGGTGCCGGGTCGCGACGTCTGGTACCACGAGGAGGCAGCGACCGTTAAGGCCGACTGCAAGCCGGAGAAGATGAAGGCGGAGGATCCGCTATTCATCCTCTACACCTCTGGCTCGACCGGCAAGCCGAAGGGCGTGCTGCACACCACCGCCGGCTATCTCGTCTACGTCTCGATGACCCACCAATATGTCTTCGATTACCATGACGGCGACATCTACTGGTGCACCGCCGATGTCGGCTGGGTCACCGGCCACAGCTACATCGTCTATGGGCCTTTGGCCAACGGCGCCACGACGCTGATGTTCGAGGGCGTGCCGAACTACCCGTCGCAGTCGCGCTTCTGGGAAGTCGTCGACAAGCACCAGGTCAACATCTTCTACACCGCGCCGACGGCGCTGCGCGCGCTGATGGGCGCCGGGGACGGCTATGTGAAGAAGACCTCGCGCAAGTCGCTGCGCGTGCTTGGTACCGTCGGCGAGCCGATCAATCCGGAAGCCTGGGAGTGGTACTACAACGTCATCGGCAACGCCAAATTGCCGATCGTCGACACCTGGTGGCAGACCGAGACCGGCGGCATCCTGATCACGCCGCTGCCGGGCGCCACCGACCTCAAGGCCGGGTCGGCGACGCGGCCGTTCTTCGGCGTCAGGCCGCAGCTGGTCGACGGCGACGGCAAGGTGCTCGAAGGGGCGGCCGACGGCAATCTCTGCATCATCGATGCATGGCCCGGCATGATGCGCACGGTCTATGGCGATCACGACCGCTTCGTGCAGACTTACTTTTCGACCTACAAGGGCAAGTACTTCACCGGCGACGGCTGCCGCCGCGACGAAGACGGCTATTACTGGATCACCGGCCGCGTCGACGACGTCATCAACGTCTCCGGCCATCGCATGGGCACGGCGGAAGTGGAGTCCGCGCTGGTCAGCCACGACCTGGTCTCGGAAGCCGCGGTCGTCGGCTATCCGCACGACATCAAGGGGCAAGGTATCTACTGCTACGTCACGCTGATGGCCGGCAGCACATCGAGCGAGGATCTGCGCAAGGAGCTTGTCGCCCACGTCCGCAAGGAGATCGGCGCCATCGCCACGCCGGACAAGATCCAGTTCGCGCCGGGCCTGCCCAAGACCCGCTCGGGCAAGATCATGCGCCGCATCCTGCGCAAGATCGCCGAGGACGATTACGGCGCGCTCGGCGACACCTCGACATTGGCCGACCCGGCCGTCGTCGACGATCTCGTCGCCAACCGGCAGAACAAAAGGGCCTGATGAACGCTCAGGCGGCACTCGGCACGGTCAGCCAGCTCTGGCGCTATCCCGCGAGCTCGCTCGCCGGCGAGCGGCTGGACGCGATCTCCGTCGGCACATCGAGCGTCGACGGCGATCGGCTGTTCGGCCTGGTCGATGCTTCCGACAATGAAATCGCCCGGCCGGACCGCGGGCCGAAATGGCACAAGGTGCCGCTGATCCGCACCCGGCTGACCGAAGATCGCGAGCTTGAGGTGGCCGTGCCCGGCGGCGACTGGCTGCCGGCGCCGGACCCTGAAAGCGACCGCGTCGTTTCCGCTTTCCTCGGCTTCGAAGCCTCGATCCGGCCTTATTTCCGCGAGAATGCGGCCCCCAGCTATTCCGGCCCGCTTACCGTCGAGCGTTACACTAGGGCGCCGATCCACCTGCTGACCACCGCCTCGCTGGCTCGGCTGAAGGCGCTGCATCCGGAAGGCGTGGCCGATCCGCGCCGTTTCCGCCCCAACATCGTCGTCGACATGGACCCTGTCGAAGGCTCCTTCCCGGAGACCGAATGGATCGGGCGCAAACTCGCTGTCGGCGATCTCATGCTCACTGTTTCGGAGCCTTGCCGCCGTTGCGGCTTCACCATCATCGCCCAGGACGGCTTCGACAACGATCCCGGCATCCTGCGCAACCTGGTCCGCTACAACGCCCACAATATCGGCGTCTATTGCACCGTCGACCGGCCGGCGCGCGTCGAGATCGGCGCGCCGATGCGCTTCGTCTGATCGGTCGCCCTCGTCCTACCGATAGAGATCCGCCCGCGTCGGCGGCAGCCCGCTCGGGCCACGCGCCCGCTTTGTGGCGACGGTCTGGAAAACCTGCGCCGAGGCGCGCTCGAAGGCGATCGAGCAGCCGGTGAGATAGAGCAGCCAGAGCCGCGCCTTCGCCTCGCCGACCTCGGCGATCGCCTTGTCGAAGCGCGCATGGAGACGCTCCGCCCACAGGCGGCAGGTGCGCTGATAATGCTCGCGCAGGTTCTCGACATCATGGACGAGGAAGCCATGCGCCTCGAGATTGCCGAGCGTCATGCCGATCGTGTCGAGCTCGCCGCCAGGAAAGATGTATTTGATCAGCGCCTTGTATTCCGGCCCCTTGCGCAGCGTCTTCCTGATGTCGCCCTTGCTGCGCCTGGTGATGGCATGATGCAGGTAGACGCCGCCGGGCTTCAGCAAGCGGTGGACCGCCGAGAAGTAGGCCGCGTGGTTGGCAAGTCCCAGATGCTCGAACATGCCGATCGACGATATCTTGTCGAAAGTGCCGGAGAGCTCGGCATAAGACTTTATCTCGATGGTGATGCGATCCTCCAGCCCCTCGGCGCGAATGCGCTCGCGGGCAAGGTCTGTCTGGGCTTGCGACAGCGAGACACCGTGGCCGACGACGCCGTAATTCTTCACCGCATGGATGAGCATCGCGCCCCAGCCGCAGCCGATGTCGAGCAGTTTTTCGCCAGGCTTCAGCCTGAGCTTGCGGCAGATATGGTCGAGCTTGTCGACCTGCGCCTGGTCGATGCCGTTGGCGAAATCTGTAAAATAGCCGCAGCTGTAGACCATGCGCTCGTCGAGGAAGAGCCGGTAGAAGGCATTCGAGATGTCGTAGTGATGCTGGATCGCCTCCTTGTTCGACCCGCTGACATAGGGGTTGCGCCCGGAAAGATCGCCGCGCGCCGTCATCTGCTTGCGCGAAAACAGCACGCTTGGCAGGTCGCGCAGGATCGCGAGCTTGGGCAATGATCTGAGCTTCGTCTTGAGCTTGCCCTGCGAGGGCAGGGCGTAGAAATCGAACAGCGTGCCCCCTTCGATATCCACGGTCTTAGAGATCCACATCTCGACCAGCGTCGAGAAGGTCGGCCGGCGAACCAGCTGCCAGACGATGTCCTGATCGTTGATGGCGAGCACCGGACCGTCGGCGGGGCCGATCCGCTCGCCGGTCCACAGCCTGACCGCAAAGCCCGGCTTCAGCGTCTCGACCACCGTTCGCACGATCCGCGCTGCCCTGTCGGCGGCATTCATTCCCACCTCCCGATGCGTCGAATACATTCGCTAGCCTGGAGGCACTGTTGTCCAATTGGCCTTGGCACCGCAATCCCGATCTGTTGCGCAAATGCACTACTGCGAGCATTTCCCATCTGGCCATTCCGTAACGGCACCTTGTCATTTGCCGCGACGCACCCCATTCTCTGGGCCGTGTTCAACCAATCGAAAGGAGGTGATCCGATGTCGAGTGATTTCGTTTTCCATAACGTGAGCTCAGCGGATTGCACTTCCGGGAAGCAGTCTTCCCGTTAAGGCGCGAGACGCGCGGCAGGTGACCCGATGGGGTCGTCGCCATGAGCCGCGTCATGGACGGAAACACGGAAGGCCGCCGGCTTCGTCAAGAAGCGGCGGCCTTTTCCTTTGGTAGCTGATCTGCGCTCGCCTAAGGCAATCCAGGAAATGTGCCGCGGAACCGGCGCCGCTACTTGGTCACTGTGAGGTTGTCGATGTTGCGCACGATCGACTGGAAAGCCTGGTCGAGCTCCGTGCCGTTGGCGGCCTGATAGAAATGCGTGATGCTCGCCGTGTCCGGGCTGGCGCAAGCCTGCAACGTCGACTTGGCGTTCTTTTCGGTGAGGTCGAAGCCGATCGTGAAGATTTCGATACCCTGGTCGCGCATCGCGGAGCACAGCGTCGTCGCGGCGGTGCGTGTCTGCTCCTTGCCGGCGGCGTTATAAACCTGGCCCACGCTGGTGGCATCAAAATAGGAAAGGTTGAACTCGCCGTCGGTCATCAGGATCGCGTATTTGGCGACCTTCTTCGGATCCATCTTGGCCGGCCGCTCCGAAACCTTCATCACGCCGCCCCAGTTCTCGGACAGCATGTACCAGGCCCACTGCACGCCGATATGGCCGGCGGTGCCGCCGGAGGCGACGAAGCCCTTGATGACATTCTTCAGTGCCGTGGCGTCCGCTGTCAGCGGCTTCACCGCCGCGGCCGGACAAGCGGACGTGCCGGTCTGTTGGGCGAACGGGGACAGGAAATAGTCGCGGTTGACCATGCCGACGTCCGGCCCGGCGTCCGAATATTGATAGGTGCCCTTGCGCTCGGTCGCGCAGGTATCGGGCCGCGCCGGCGCCGACACCATTTGCGGGTCGCCATTGCCCGGCGCCTGCTTGCGCTCGCTTAGCTTGGTTTCGACGAAGACGGTGCTTGCGGCAAGTGGACCGACATTGACAGAGTTGGCGTAGGGAACGATCGCCACC
The DNA here is from genome assembly GCF_029674625.1 of Mesorhizobium sp. WSM4906. Classification (NCBI taxonomy): domain Bacteria; kingdom Pseudomonadati; phylum Pseudomonadota; class Alphaproteobacteria; order Hyphomicrobiales; family Phyllobacteriaceae; genus Mesorhizobium; species Mesorhizobium sp. WSM4906. The sequence continues at coordinate 1,140,148 of NZ_CP121355.1, read as the reverse complement.
CGCACACGAGGATTGGCCGAGTCCTGGCCGGTGAGGAACGAGTCGACCGCATTGCCGGCTGCCGTCTTCAAATCCTTGATCTTCTGCCCCGCCATCGAGCCGGTGATGTCGAGCATCATCGCCACCTCGACCTTCTTGTCCGAATAGAGCGCGGTGGTCGACGTGGTCACGCGCTGCATGTCGCCCACGCTGAAGATCGGAAAATAGAGGCCGATATCGGCATGCACATCCGCCTGCACGGTTTTCGCCGTTCTGTCGACGGTTAGCTTGTCGAGCACGATCTGGTTGGCCTGCAGCACACCGGCGGTGCTGTTGGCGTCGAGAAATGCCTGCACCGATCGGTTGGCATCGGCTTCCTTGATGACGCCGAGGGTGAGATCGCGTGCCGTCGAGGTGACGGCGGCGTCGACGACGCCCTGCAAGCTCGATTTCGCGTTGTAGAGCTGCGAGATATTGACCGCGAATCCCACCCCCAGCGCCAGGACCGATGCGGCAATCCCGAACAGAACCGCGAAATTGCCTCCGCGATCCCGGGCAAAGCCGTCCACCCCACGAACGAGACCCCCGTGAACGAGACCTTTGAACTGCCGCATCCTTCCGCCCCCGCTGACTGCGGCGTCGAGCCGCTCGACGCAGGCGCTGCAGGATTTCGGCCAGGTAAGGACGCCGGGCCTCGAAAAGCGCCCGCCGATCAGTTAACTTATTGTTTTTGCTTGCTTTTCGCAGACGGCAAGGTGAATGGCGGGTAAACGACGATGCGGTGGCGTGAATGCCGTTCAGGAAGCGCTTACCATGTTCTGCTGAGCGATTGCGGCCCTTCCCGCTTCGGCACAGCAGGATGTGTCCCGAAGTGGGCCAGCAGTGGTGTTGAAGCCATGGTGAGACAGCCGTCCGGTCTGCCGAATTGCGCGCCTGTCCTGCCGCCGATGCGATGACGAGGCGCGGCCCCGCGGCTTCCCACGCGGCGTTGGTCGGTCTAGACTGTGACCGCGTTTCGCCCTCCCCGAAAACGAATCTCCAGGAAATCCGATGTTCGCAGGCAGAAAGTTCGCCGCCTTCCTTTTCGACATGGACGGCACGGTGCTCAACTCGATCGCGGCGGCGGAACGTGTGTGGACTGAGTGGGCAAATCGCCATGGCCTCGACGTCGCGAGCTTCCTGCCGACGATCCATGGCAAGCGCGCGATCGAGACGATCGCTGCGCTGGAGCTTCCAGGCATAGATGCCGTGGCGGAAGCCAATGCTCTGCTCAAGGCCGAGGCGGACGATCTCGAAGGCATCGTCCCGATTCCCGGCTCCGTCGCCTTTCTCAATTCGCTGCCGCCCGAGCGCTGGGCGATCGTCACTTCGGCGCCGCGCGAGCTGGCGCTGCTGCGCATGGCGGCGGCCGGCATTCCGGTTCCGGCCATGATGGTGTCGGCCGAGGACGTCACCCGCGGCAAGCCGGCGCCTGACTGCTTCCTGCTGGCGGCAGAACGTCTCGGCGTCGAGGCGCGCGATTGCCTGGTCTTCGAGGATGCGCCGGCCGGCATCGCGGCCGGCGAAGCTGCCGGCGCCTCGGTGATGGTGATCAGCGCCACGCACGTCCATGCGATGCAGACGCAGCACGCCAGCATCGCCACCTACGACGCGCTCGGCGTTGCCGTGGACGACAGCGGCTGGATGGTCGTCGAGCCGCAGCGCGACGCGGCTTAGGATGCGCTGAGATTCAGATCAGGCATATCCGCCTAAAAATCGCTGGTCAGGCCTTTCACTTCCCAGTCGCCGTAGCGCCCGGGTTCCTTGCCGCCGCGGCCGCCGATTTCCTTCGGCAGTTGGGCTTCCGCCTCGCGGTATGCCTGTCGCCTGGCCTCGGCCTCTGCCAGCGCGCGCTCGGCCGCCGGCGTCAGCGTCCTTTGCGGCTTGTCGCCTTCGGGAGCGGTTTCGGTTTTGCTGGGGCGTTCGGTCATGCGATATGCCTTGCCAATTAAAACACGGGGCCGATTAAAGCAGAGGGTCGATTGAAACGGAGGCCGGCCTTTCCCATCATATAGCCATGACAACCGTGGGATCGACCCCTATTCGCCACCACGCCAAACGCCACCACGCCAAACGGAAGAGACGATGAACACGCTTCGCACCGCCATGCTTCTTGCCGCGATGACCGCGCTGTTCATGGGCGTCGGCTTTCTGATCGGCGGCACGGGCGGCATGATGATCGCGCTCTTGATCGCCGCCGGCATGAACCTGTTCAGCTATTGGAATGCCGACAAGATGGTGCTGTCGATGAACCGCGCCGTCGAGGTCGACGAGAAGAACGCCCCCGAATATTATGCGATCGTCCAGGCGCTGGCCAAGCAGGCCGGCCTGCCGATGCCGAAGACTTATCTGATCGACAGCCCGCAGCCCAACGCTTTCGCCACCGGCCGTAACCCTCAGAACGCCGCGGTGGCCGCGTCGACCGGCCTGCTGGAGCGCCTCAGCCACGAAGAGGTCGCGGCGGTGATGGCGCATGAGCTTGCCCATGTGCAGCACCGCGACACATTGACCATGACGATCGTCGCGACGCTCGCCGGCGCGATTTCGATGCTCGGCAATTTCGCCTTCTTCTTCGGCGGCAGCCGCGACAACAACAACCCGTTCGGCTTCGTCGGGGTGCTGGTGGCGATGCTCGTGGCACCCTTTGCCGCCATGATCGTGCAGATGGCGGTGAGCCGCACCCGCGAATACGAGGCCGACCGACGCGGCGCCGAGATCTGCGGCCACCCGCTGTGGCTAGCCTCCGCGCTCGACAAGATCGCGCGCGGCGCCGAGCGCATTCCCAACCCGGACGCCGAGCGCAATCCGGCCATGGCGCATCTCTTCATCATCAATCCGCTTCACGGCGAGCGCATGGACAATCTGTTTTCGACCCATCCGAACACCGAGAACCGCATCGCCGCCCTGCAGCAGATGGCCAGTGAGATGGACGGCGGCGCGCGGGCCGCCCGGCGCGAGGCGCCGGCGCCACCCCAGCCAGACGAGCCGCGGACAGGCCCATGGGGCAGGCGGCCGGCTGAGTCCGCGCCGCCGGCTGAGCCGGAGCGGCCGAAGCCCAATCCGTGGGGCCGCAACCCGACCGGCCCCCGCGGCGCCGGACCCAAAGGTCCGTGGTCGTGAGCGGAGCAAAACGCCGACCGCAAATCCCGGGCAGACGTGACGGCAATGCGGGCGAGGCGATTACCGGCCTTGCCGCGCGCAAGGCCGCCGCGCGCCTGCTTGCCGCCGTCATCGATGCCCGTACGCCGCTCGACGGCCTGACCGACAACGAGCACGGACACCCGCAATACAGGGCGCTCGACCAACGCGACCGCGCATTGGTGCGCGCCATCCTGGTCACGGCGCTGCGCCACCGCATGACCATTGCCGGGCTGCTGGCCAAGCGTCTGGAGAGGCCGCTGCCTGCCAACGCAACCGCGCTCTCGCACATCCTGCACGTCGCCGCCGCGCAGATCCTGTTCCTCGACATTCCCGACAGCGCCGCCGTCGACCTTGCCGTGACACATGCCAAGTCCGATCCGCGCACGGTGCGTTTCTCCGGCCTCGTCAACGGCGTGCTGCGGTCGCTCGCGCGCGCCAAGGATGCCGAGCTTGCGACGGCGCTTGCCGCGACGGGCGAGGCGCCGCAGTGGTTCGCGGACCGGCTGACCTCCGCCTACGGCGCGGACAAGGCGCGCGCTATCCTTGCCGCGCATCGCCATGAGGCGCCGGTCGACTTCACGGTCAAGTCAGACCCGGCGGCCTGGGCAGAGAAGCTGGGCGGTATCGTGCTGCCGACCGGCACGGTGCGGCTCGATAAGCTGCAGGCCGGCGTGACCGAACTGCCCGGCTTCGCCGAGGGCGCCTGGTGGGTACAGGATGCGGCGGCAGCCCTGCCCGCGCGCCTGTTCGGCGACATCGAAGGGCAGCGCGTTGCCGATCTTTGCGCCGCGCCCGGCGGCAAGACGGCGCAGCTCATCCTTGCCGGCGCGAGCGTCACCGCCGTCGACACCTCGAGGAACCGGCTGGCGCGGCTCAAGCAGAATCTCGAGCGCCTCGGCCTGTCGGCGGAGCTGCTGCAGACCGATCTGCTCGACTACCGGCCGGCGGAGCTGTTCGACGCCGTGCTGCTCGACGCCCCCTGCTCGTCGACGGGAACCGTGCGCCGTCACCCCGACGTGCCGTGGACGAAGACCATGGCCGATGTCGAGAAACTCGCCGCGCTCCAAAAGAAGCTCCTCGCTCACGCCGTCAGTTTCGTCAAACCCGGCGGACGGATCGTCTTTTCCAACTGCTCGCTCGACCCGATCGAGGGTGAGGAGCTGTACCGCGCCTTCCTTGCCGAGACTTCCGGCGTGGCCGCCGATCCGATCCAACCGGGCGAATTCGCCGGCCTCGACCCGTTCCTGACGCCCGACGGCACGCTGCGCACGACGCCGGCCGACCTGGTGCTGAATTCACCGGGCGTTTCCGGCCTGGACGGCTTCTTTGCCGCCCGGATGAGACGGACGATTTAGGACGTTATTATATAAAACTTGCCGACTTTTTTAGCGACGACCCTGGCGACATCGCGTGAAGTGCTTCACTCCGGTGAAATCCGCCTTCGCATAAGTTCTTGAATCATATAAGCTTGTGCTTGGGGTAGCGGACAATCAGGAGGGGTTTTGGCACTTGCTGCCGGCAGCACGACGCGTCTGTGGACGCTTGTCGCGAGGGAGTTCTGGCGCAAGACGCGCCGGCGCCTGCGCGCCGGTCCCATCTATCGCTGGCGCTATTCCGGCCGCACGCCCGAGCGCGTCCTCATCGCGCCGCCGGATCTGAGGCTCGCCGATCCGCAGATCGCGCTCGAAATCTACTATGGCCGCTATCCGCTGTCCGGCCACATGGTCGAGAGCGGCGGCAAATCGCCCTTCCAGATCAACGTGCCCAACCGCGGCTGGCAAAAGTCGCTGCACGGCTTCCGCTGGCTGCGCCACATGCGCGCCGCCGGTACCGAGCTCGCCGCCGCCAACGCTCGCGCCCTGGTTTCGGACTGGATCGCCCTGCACGGCAACCAGATATACGGCGTTGCCTGGGAACCGGGCACGACGGCCAAGCGGGTGATCGCCTGGCTGCAGCATTCCTCGGTCGTGCTGCAGGGGGCCGAATTCCCTTTTTACCGCGCCTTCCTCAAGTCGCTCGCCATGCAGATCCGCTATCTGCGATCGATGGCGCGCGAGATGCCGGACGGCAAGGACAGGCTGCGCGCCCGCATCGCGCTTGCCTTCGCCGCCCTGTCGCTGCCCGCGCCGGCATCGGCGCTGCGCAGCGCCACGCGCAATCTCGCCGAGGAGCTCGACCGTCAGATCCTGCCTGACGGCGGCCATATCTCGCGCAATCCGATGACGGTGCTGGAATTGCTCGCCGACCTTTTGCCGCTGCGCCAGACCTATGCCAACCAGGCCGAGGCGCCGCCATCCGCCTTGATCAACGCCATCGACCGCATGCTGCCGGCGCTGCGCTTCTTCCGCCATCAGGACGGCAGCCTCGCCCGCTTCAACGGCATGGGCGCCACGATCCACGACCGTATCGCCACCATCCTGCGCCACGACGACACGGTCGGCGCGCCGCTGCTGCACGCGCCGCATTCCGGCTACGAGCGCCTGTCGATGGGCGGCGTGACGGTGATCGCCGATACCGGCCTGCCGCCGCCGATCGACGTCTCCAACGCCGCCCATGCCGGCTGCCTCGCCTTCGAGCTTTCTTCCGGACGCCAGCACTTCATCGTCAACGCCGGCATCGACACTTACGGCGCCGCCGAATTCCGGCCGCTCGCCCGCGCCACCGCCGCGCATTCGACCGCCACCGTCAACGATACGTCCTCGGCGCGCTTCAGCCATTCGCTGCGCGTCAGCGACCTGCTCGGCTCGCCGCTGATCGGCGGCCCGCAGCACGTGCCCTGCAAGCGCATCGACCAGAAGGGCGTGCACGGCTTCGTCGCCCGCCACGACGGCTATGCCGCGCGCTTCGGCTTCCTGCACGAGCGTGAGCTGAAGCTGGCGGAGAACGGCAATGTGCTCACCGGCCGTGACCGCTTCCTGCGCCCAGGCGGCTCGGCGATCCGCAACAATGGCCGCGACTTCGTGACCGTGCGCTTCCACATCCATCCCGACATCAACCTGCTGCAGGACGAGCAGGACCGCCTGACCCTGGCGGCCTCCCAGGGCGACACCTGGGTCTTCACCTGCGCGGAAGTGGTGCCCGAGATCGAGGAATCGATCTATTTCGCCGGACTTAGCGGACCGCGCCGTACCCGCCAGATCGTGCTTGCCTTCAAGGCCTCGGAGATCGCCGAAGTGCACTGGCAGCTGACGCGCACCGTCATCGCCGGCTATCCCGAGAACAACTGAGCGTCTCCGGACAAATCAGGCTGCAAGCTTGATTTCCGGGCCTCATATGCTACGGCCCGCGAACGCTCTTCAACCAGCCTCGAAAGGCCGCAAGCCCATGGCCGTCCCCGCCAAGAACATTCCGGCACCCGACCTCGTCCCGGTTCGCCGCGCGCTGCTTTCCGTCTTCGACAAGACGGGTCTGGTCGACTTTGCCAAGGCGTTGGCCGCAGCCGGCGTCGAGCTGGTCTCCACCGGCGGCACGGCGAAGGAGATCGCAGGGGCCGGCCTCGCCGTCCGCGACGTTTCGGAGCTGACCGGCTTTCCCGAGATCATGGATGGTCGCGTCAAGACTTTGCATCCGTCGGTGCATGGCGCGCTGCTCGGCGTCCGCGACGATCCCGCGCACGCGAAGGCAATGCACGATCACCACATCCAGCCGATCGACCTCGTCGTCTCCAACCTCTACCCGTTCGAGGAAGTCCGCCGTTCCGGCGCCGGCTACGCCTCGATCGTCGAGAACATCGACATCGGCGGCCCGGCGATGATCCGCGCCTCGGCCAAGAACCATGCCTATGTCGCCATCGTCACCGACCCGGAGGACTACGCGGCGGTGCTCAACGCGCTGGAGATGAACCTCGGCTCGCTGTCGCTCGATTTCCGCAAGAAGCTGGCGGCCAAGGCTTTTGCCCGCACCGCGACCTATGACGCGGCGATCTCCGGCTGGTTCGCCGAAGCGCTCGAGATCGAGCATCCGACCTGGCGCGCCTTCGGCGGCCGTCTCGACCAGGTGATGCGCTATGGCGAGAACCCGCATCAGAGCGCCGGCTTCTACCTCTCGGGCGACAAGCGGCCGGGCGTGGCGACGGCCAGGCAGTTGCAGGGCAAGCAGCTCTCTTACAACAACATCAACGACACCGACGCCGCCTTCGAGCTGGTCGGCGAATTCGATCCGGTCCGCTCGGCGGCGATCGCCATCATCAAGCATGCCAATCCCTGCGGCGTCGCCGAAGGTGAAACCCTGAAGGCTGCCTACGCTAAGGCACTGGCCTGCGACCCGGTCTCGGCCTTCGGCGGCATCGTCGCCATGAACCGCATCCTCGACGCCGAGGCGGCCGAGGAGATTGTCAAAACCTTCACCGAGGTGATCATCGCCCCCAACGCGACCGACGAGGCGGCCGCAATCGTCGCGGCGAAGAAGAATTTGCGCCTTCTGGTCACCGGTGGGCTCCCCGATCCACGTGCCGTCGGCACCACGGTGAAATCCGTCGCCGGCGGTCTCCTGGTGCAGAGCCGCGACAATGCGGTGGTCGACGACCTCGAGCTGAAGGTGGTGACGAAACGCGCCCCGACGCCGGCCGAGCTGGCCGACCTCAAATTCGCATTCCGCGTCGCCAAGCACGTCAAGTCGAACGCCATCGTCTATGCGAAGGACGGCGCCACCGTCGGCATCGGCGCCGGCCAGATGAGCCGCGTCGATTCCTCGCGCATCGCTGCCCGCAAGGCGCTCGACGCGGCGCAGGCGGCTGGCATGGCCGAGCCGCTGACCAAGGGCTCGGTGGTGGCTTCCGATGCCTTCTTCCCCTTCGCCGACGGCCTGCTGTCGGCGATAGAAGCCGGCGCCACGGCCGTGATCCAGCCCGGCGGCTCGATGCGCGACGACGACGTGATCGCCGCCGCCGACGAGCACGGCATCGCCATGGTGTTCACCGGAGTCAGGCATTTCAGGCATTGAGCACTTCTCCTTCTCCCCTTGTGGGAGAAGGTGGCCGCGAAGCGGCCGGATGAGGGGTGTTGGACGGAGTGAGGCGGCGGCAATTTCATGCACATTGCCAAGCTGGAACACCCCTCATCCGTCTCGGCGCTGCGCGCCGATCCACCTTCTCCCACAAGGGGAGAAGGGAAAGGCGCTACTCCACCGGCTTGTCCGCCGGGTACGGCGTCCTGACCAGGATCGCCATGCCGAGGCCGAGGAACAGCGCGATCACCGCCATGCCGAGCCGCGCCGAGCCGCTGGCGAGCGTGATCGTCGAGACCAGGAACGGCGCCAGGAAGCTGGTTGCCCGCCCGGCAAGTGCGTAGATGCCGAAATAGCGGCCGGACTCGGCCGCCGTGACACTGCGCGCCATGTAGGAGCGCGACGAAGCCTGAACCGGCCCGAAGGCGAGGCCGATCAGCAGCCCATAGAGGATGTAGGCCTTCTCGGCCGCGGTGCCGAACAGGCCGCCGGAATCGGTGGCGGGCAATTGTATCAGGCCGAGCAGCGTGAAACCCGGCCCGGTCGAGACGACGCCGACCGTCGCGAGCAGAAGCAGGACCAGCGCGATGATCACCACCGCCTTGGAGCCGAGCGCGGTGTCGAGGCGCGCGGCGATCCAGCAGCCGAAGATGGCGACGATGTTGAGGATGATGCCGAACATGCCGATCTCGGTGATCGACCAGTTGAACATGCCGGCAGCAAAGGTGCCGCCGAGCGCCAGCAGCGCGTTGACGCCGTCCTGATAGATCATGCGCGCGACGAGGAAGCGGAAAATGCCGGCGCGCTTGCGCACTTCGAAAAGCGTGGACTTCAATTCCGACAGGCCCTCGCGCACCGCGGGGCCGATCGAAAGTCCTTTGGTGGCGTCCGGCGTGAAAAAGAACATCGGCAGGATGAACAGGAAATACCAGCCGGCCGACATCGGTCCGGTGAAGCGCGCGTCTTCTCCCAGCTTCGGATCGAGCCCGAACAGCGGATCGAGGCCGATGATCGTCTTGCCGGTTTCCAGATTGCCGGCCAGGAACAGCACGACGAAGATCAGCGCCACCATGCCGCCGAGATAGCCGAGCCCCCAGGCGATGTTGGAGATCTTGCCGATCTCTGCCTTCGGCACCAGGCGAGGCATCATCGAATCGTTGAAGACGGTCGAGAATTCCGCCGCCACCGAGGCGAGCGAGAAGAGCAGCACGATCAGGAACAGGCTGGAGCCGGGCGCGGCGAACCACAAAAGCGTGAGGCTGGTGATCTTGATCGCCGCGAAGAAGGCGATCCACGGCTTGCGCGGCCCGGTCTGGTCGGCGATCGAACCGAGCACGGGCGAAAGCACGGCGATGACCAGTCCAGCGGCGGCGATGCCGTAGCCCCAGGCCGCCTGCCCGGTGGTCGGGTCGCTCGCCATGCGCGAGACGAAATAAGGCCCGAAGATGAAGGTGGTGACGACGGTGAAGAACGGCTGCGCCGCCCAGTCGAAGAACATCCAGCCCCAGATGCCGCGCCCCGTCGCCCGCTGCACCGCTACTTCGGCCATGTCCCCTCCAGCATCATCGGTCTTATCGCGGGCGCCATGTCTGCACGTTTCCCGTTTCCTTGCAAACGAACAACGTCAGTGCCGCCCCTCATTGCCCTGCCGGGCATTTCTCCCCGTATAGTGACGGGGAGAAAGACGCTCTCATCGATGCTTTCGCCAATCGCAGACGTCGCAGAAAGGGCGCGGCGTGGCGGCATGCTCCCTTCTCCCCATCCCTATACGGGGAGAAGGTGGCGGCAGCCGGATGAGGGGCGGCGCCGGCTTTTGCCAACGATGCCTACATCCCAGTCAGGTCGCTCATCAGGCCCGAGGCCACCGACAGCCGCGACACGGTGATGTCGCCGCCTTCGGTCAGCGCCTGCAGCCGCTCGCGGATGCGCGCCACGCGCTCGCCGCCGGCTTCCAGCCAGGCCGCCACCGGATCCGGTGCCTTGCCGTGGCTGGTGAGTGCTGCCACCGCGATGCCGCGCCTGGCCATGCCGATCGTATCGGTCGCGCGCGACAGCGCCAGCTGATCGTAGTAGTCCGGCGGCATGATCGAGCGCGCGGCCTCCTCGACGCGCGGGATGCGGAAGGCGTCGCTTACGGCGAAGAAGGCCTTGGCCGCGCTGACGATGTCGGCGTTGCCCGTGCGCGCGGTGAGCGCGATGTCCGGGATCAGCTCGCCCACCTCGGCGAGCGCCAGCTTCTCGGCCAGTTTCTCCGGAGCGCCGCCCTTGAACAGGCCGTGACGCCGCTCCTCGATTCGCTCGCGCGAGAAGCCGGGCAACAGCGACACCAGCTTCGGCTCGAGCGCCTTGCGTGCCTCCTGCAGTTCGGCGATGCGCTGGCTGAGCGGCGCGGAACCCGCATCGTGCTTCAGGTACCAGCCGCTGGTCACGAAAATGAGCCGGCTGACCGACTGATAGTGATCGAGCTGGGTCTGGCCGTCGATCTGGTTGTCGAGCCCGTCGATCTCCTTGTAGAGCGAAGGCAGCGAAAAGCCGTCGCGCACCACGGCGAATGTGCGCACGACAGCGGCTGCGGTGCGGCCCGTCGCCTCCTGCAGCCGGTTGACGAAGGACGGCCCACCTCGGTTGACGAGGTCGTTGGCGACGACGCGCGCGATGATCTCGCGCCGCAGCCGGTGGTCGCGGATCTCGCCGGCGAATTTCTTTGCCATGCGCTCCGGGAAATAGCCCATCAGGTCGCGGTCGAAATGCGGATCGTCCGGTACGCCGCTGGCGACGATGTCGGAGAAGAGCACTATCTTGGCATAGGCGAGCAGCACGCCGAGCTCGGCCCTGGTCAGCGGTTCGCCGCGTACCTCGCGCTCGGCAAGGGCGGCCGGCGAGGGCAGCGTCTCGACGGCGCGGTCGAGCAGGCCCCGCGCTTCCAGTGCCGTCATGAAGCGCGCCTGATGCGCGATGTCGGCCAGCCCGCGCTTGCGCGCCAGCGAGAGCGCCAGCGTCTGCTGATAGTTGTTGGACAGCACCAGCGCGCCGACCTCGTCGGTCATCTCGGCGAGGAGCTTGTTGCGCGCCGGACGGCCCAGCGAACCCTTGCGCATGGCCGACGCCAGCGCGATCTTGATGTTGACCTCGACGTCGGAGCAGTTGACGCCGCCCGAATTGTCGATGGCGTCGGAGTTGCAGCGGCCGCCGCTCATGCCGAATTCGATGCGCGCCCGTTGCGTGACGCCGAGATTGGCGCCCTCGCCGATGACCTTGGCGCGGACGTCGAGCGCGGTGACGCGGATGGCGTCGTTGGCGCGGTCGCCGACATCGGCATTGGTCTCGCCGGAAGCCCTCACATAGGTGCCGATGCCGCCGAACCACAGAAGGTCGACAGGGGCTTTGAGGATGGCGTTCATGATCTCGACCGGCGTGGCCGTGGTCTTCCCCAGCCCGATCGCCGTGGCGGCCGCCTGCGGCAGGGTGATCGACTTCTGGCTGCGCGAGACGATGACGCCGCCTTCCGACAGTTTCGACTTGTCGTAGTCCTGCCAGGACGAGCGCGGCAGCGCGAACATGCGCTGCCGCTCGGCCATCGAGGCCGCCATGTCGGGATCGGGATCGATGAAGATGTCGCGATGGTCGAAGGCGGCGATCAACTTGGTGGCCGGTGACAGGAGCATGCCGTTGCCGAACACGTCGCCCGACATGTCGCCGACGCCGACGACGGTGAAGGGCGTGGTCTGGATGTCGCGGTTCATCTCGCGGAAATGCCGCTTCACCGCCTCCCAGGCGCCCTTGGCGGTGATGCCCATCTTCTTGTGGTCGTAGCCGGCCGAGCCGCCGCTGGCGAAGGCGTCGTCGAGCCAGAAGTCGTGCTTCTCGGAAATGGCGTTGGCGGTGTCGGAGAAGGTCGCCGTGCCCTTGTCGGCGGCGACGACGAAATACGGATCGTCAGGATCGCGCCGCACCACGCCGGCCGGCGGGATGACGCCGCCTATGCCGATATTGTCGGTGATCGAAAGCAGGCTGGAGACGAAATTCTTGTAGGCCGAGGTGCCGGCCTCGAAGATCGCGTCGCGGCCGGCGCTCATCGGCAGCTTCTTCGGATAGAAGCCGCCCTTGGCGCCGACCGGCACGATGACCGCGTTCTTCACCTGCTGCGCCTTGACCAGCCCCAGCACCTCGGTGCGGTAGTCCTGGGCGCGGTCGGACCAGCGCAGGCCGCCGCGCGCCACCGGGCCGAAGCGCAGATGCACGCCCTCGACCTCCGAGCCATAGACGAAGATCTCGCGCCACGGCCGCGGCGCCGGCAGGCCGTCGACCGCCTGCGAGTCCAGCTTGATCGCCAGCGATTGCCCCTTCTCCTTCGTATCGGCTACGAAATGATTGGTGCGCAGCGAGGCTTCGATCAGGTTGAGGTAGCGGCGGATGATGGTGTCGTCATCGATGTTGGGCACCTCTTCCAGCGCGTCCTTGATCTTGGCCTTGAGGTGCTTGGCAACGACCACGCCCTCGGTTTCGGCGGTCGGTCCGAGGCGGGCGACGAACAATTGATGCAGACCGCGTGCGATGTCGGGATAGCGGTTGAGCGCGGCGGCGATGAAATCCTGGCTCTGCGGAATGCCGGCCTGCTGCAAGTAGCGGCCATAGGCGCGCAGAATGGTGATCTCGCCCGACCACAGACCCGCGGTCTGGGCCAGGCCGTTATAGCCGTCATTGTCGACATCGCCACGCCACACCGACAGGAAGGCGTCCTCGAACAGCGCGCCGCCATCGGCAAGATCTATTCGCGCGCCGTAACTGTTCTCCAGCTCCATGTCGTGGATGAAGACCTTGCCGGAGCCCGTGTCGGCGACCTCGAAGGTGCGCTCGCTGATGACGCGGAAGCCGATGTTTTCCAGCACCGGAACGCGACGCGACAGCGCGACAGGGCTGCCATAGTGATGGATTTTCAGCGCCGCCTGATGCGGCTTCTGGTCGGCATGGCGGTAATAGTCGATGGCGATCGGATTGTCGGGGCCGATCCTGGCGATACGACCGGCATCGGCCAGCGCCACCGCTGCCGAGAACGAGTCGCGATAGCTTTCCGGGAAGCGAGCGGCGATGCTCTTCAGTGTCGGGTCGCTGCCGGCCGCTTCCGCGGCTTCGGAAAGCGCGTCCTCCCAGGTGCGCACGATATCGCGGATCGCCGCCTCGATGGTCACCTGCTCGATCTTCGGCGTCTTGCCGCCGGAGCGGCCGATGATGAAGTGAACGCGCGCCAGCCCGCCTTCCGGGAAGGCTGGATAATAGGCGGAGAGCCGGCCCTCGAACACTGTCTTGAGGTAAGTGCCGATCTTCTCGCGCACGACGCTGTCATAGCGGTCGCGCGGCACGAAGACGAGGATCGAAACGAAACGATCGAACTGGTCGACGCGCACCAGCGCCCTGATCCGCGGCCGCTCGATCAGCCCGAGAATGGCGTTGGCATGCTTTCTGAGGATCGGCACCGGCACCTGGAAGAACTCATCGCGCGGATAGCTCTCCAGCACATTGATCAGCGCCTTGCCGGAATGGTCGTTCGGATTGAAGCCGGACTTGGCGATGATCGTTTCGGCCTTCGAGCGCAGATAGGGGATTTTCATCACCGAGCGCGTGTACGCGGTCGAGGTGAACATGCCGACGATGCGCAGCTCGCCGGCAAGCGCCCCCTTGGCCGTATAGGTCTTGACGCCGATGTAATCGAGGTAGATGCGGCGATGCACGGAGGACTTGGCATTCGCCTTGGTGACGATCAGCGGTTCAGGGCCGTGCAGGAAGGCGCGGATTTCCGGCGTCGTCGTCACCGCCTCGGTACCTCGCCTCAGCACCAGCACGTCGGGATCGGTCAGGATGCCGAGGCCGGGCTTGTCGGCGCGCTCCAGCGTGCCGCTTTCCTCGCCGCCGACATATTTGAATTCGCGCATGCCGAGAAAGGTGAAATTGTCGTCACGCAGCCATTCGAGAAAGGCGATCGCCTCGGCGACGCTCTTCTTGTCGAGCGGCACGGCCGAATAACGGAATTCGGAAATGGCCTGGTCGAGGCGGGCGAGCATCCGCTTCCAGTCGGTGACGGCGGCGCGGACCTGATTGAGTATCTTGCGCAGACGCTCGGTGAGAGCGGCCGCCTGTTCCGCGGTCAGCCGCGGGATATGGACGTGGACGACGCTCAGCCGGTCGTCATCTTCCTTGCCGGCGTCGCCCAGGACCTGCGCGACGCCCGCCTTGTCGTGCCGGACTGTGACGATGGGATGGGTGACCAGGGTCGGTTCGCCGGAGGACTCGGCGATCTCGCCGAGGACGGAATCGAACAGGAACGGCATGTTGTCGTTGACGACGGTGATGACCGTGACCGGCCTGCCGCCGCAGGCAACGCCCGAATCGGCCTCGACCGCGACGACGCTCTCGCCCTTCTTGTGGCCGGCGACCGCTCGGGCAGCGAGTTCGCCCGCGCGTTCCAGGTCGGCCACGTCATAGGCCGCGACATCCTCCGCCGGTGCGCGGGCAAGCAGGTAGTCGGCAAGCCTTGCCGGCTTGTCTTCCATCTTCGCGGTGGCCGCAGCTTTCTTTTTCGGCTTGGATTTTACGCTGGCCATGACGCCCTCCCGTGGCATGCTTTTGCGACTATGGTAGCAGATGAGCGCTGTTTGGCGACAAAGGTTTGACGACGCTTTAAAAAATTCGAACCGACGCCATAGCCCTGCAAGGAGAACGACCATGACCGACAGAATTACGGCGCTCGACCTGGTTCAGGCGGAGCTCAGCGAGGCGACGAAAGCCTATTTCGCCAAATGCGAGGAGAAGCTCGGCCTCGTTCCCAACGTGCTTCTGGCCTACGCCTTCGACGAGAAGAAGCTGCGCGCCTTCACCGACATGTACAACGATTTGATGCTGGGCGAGTCCGGCCTGTCGAAGCTGGAGCGCGAGATGATCGCGGTGGTCGTGTCCTCGATCAACCATTGCTTCTACTGCCTGACCGCGCATGGCGCGGCGGTGCGCCAGCTGTCGGGCGAGCCCGCGCTGGGCGAGATGATGGTGATGAATTTCCGCGCCGCAGAACTTCCCCCTCGCCAGCGCGCGATGCTGGAATTCGCGGTCAAGCTGACGGAAGAGCCGGCCAAGATCGTCGAGGCCGACCGCGCCGCCTTGCGTGAAGCCGGTTTCACCGACCGCGACATCTGGGACATCGCATCGACCGCCGCCTTCTTCAACATGTCGAACCGCGTGGCGGCCGCCGTCGACATGCGGCCGAACCCCGAATACCACGCCATGGCGCGGTGACGCCCTTTACATTAGCGGGTCCGAATTTTTCATTGCCCGCCCCGCCGTTTGGTCCGATGATTAGGGATTGCGGCGTAGCCGCATATCCGATTGCGGCGTAGCCGCATGCCGGTTCGACGCCGCCGACAAGGGAGGAAGAACATGGCGAAATATCTCTATGTCTATCACGGCTCCGGCAAGATGCCGACTGACGAGGCCGAACGAAAAGCGGCGATGGACGCCTGGACCGGCTGGTATGACAAGCTGGGCACCGCCGTCGTCGACGGCGGCAACCCGGTCGGCATGTCGAGAACGGTGCTGCCCGGCGGCAAGGTCGAGAACAATGGCGGCAGCAATCCGACCGCCGGCTATACGATCGTCGAGGCGAAGGACATCGACGATGCCGTCGCCAAGGCCAGGGATTGCCCGATCCTGCTGGACCCGGCCTTCAGCGTCGAGATCGCGCCAATCATCGAGATGATGTGATACAAGCGGCATGCTGAGATCATTGCGGTAGTACCTGCCATTGTCATGACGCAGGCGCGATCGGCGATTCTCATCGGACTAGCGCCGGCGCCGCCCCTCACCTGCCTGCCGGCATCCTCTCCCCGTATAGTGACGGGGAGAGGGACGCTCTCATCCATGTTTTCGCCAAACGTCAGCGTTGCAGGAGAAGGCGCCAAGGTCGCGGTCTCCCCTTCTCCCCGTCACTATACGGGGAGAAGGTGCCGGCAGGCGGATGAGGGGCAGCGCCGACGTTCCAAGTTGAGCCGCGCCACCGTTCCGCCGGCCGAAGAAGATCCCTTGCTCCCCCGCCGCCGCACGGCTAGAAGAGCCGACCCTTTACAGATTTCGAGCCAGACTTTGCCTCAGTAACCGCCGGTCTCGTCAACTCCCCGAAAGCACCGCAGGCGCAGCTTTGGCAGCACCTGCATCATTTTCATGTGTTCTTCAGGCGGCGGTTTCGAGACCGGTTTGGCGTTGCTGAGCCCGTCGCGCATCCGCGCCGACGCCTGATTTCCAATATCGCAGTCTTTCGCCACGCCGTGCCTGCATGGGCATGATCCCGGAAAAGATCATGCTCGAGCAGAGAGGGCATCTCGGACATCGCCGGCCTGACGGACTTCCCGACGGGAAGGGCCTGCCGGCATGTCTGGACTGTTGCGTATCCGCTGGGCGATCGCGCCGAAAATCGCGCCTCGACCTCTCATCAATTGCAACCGCTGCCGCAAGGTGAAACCCTACCAGTGCAGCGGCAAATTCCGCGTCAACGCCAACGGCAAGCGCATCGACGCCTGGCTGATCTACCGCTGCGCGGACTGCGACAATTCCTGGAACCGCACCATTTTTGAGCGCTGCAATCGCCGTGACGTCGAACCGGCGCTGCTTGCGGCGCTCGAAAGCAACGATCCATCGCTCGCGCAACGTCATGCGTTCGATGCCATGGCGCTGCGGAGCCGGGTCGGACGGATCGAGGAATTTCCAGAGGTCACGGTCCGAAAAGAGCTGCTGGACGGCAGGCCGGAATGCACCACCGCGCTTTGGCTCGAGCTTCGGCTCGAAGCCGTGACGCCCCTGCGGCTCGACCGGCTGCTTGCTGGCGAGCTCGGCATGTCGCGATCGAGGCTGCAAGCCTGGGAAGAGCGGCAGAAGCTCTCCGTTGAGCCGGATGGCGCCAAAGCCCTGCGCAGGCCGGCGCGCGACGGCACCGCCGTCCGCATAGACCTTGCCGGCGAAGCCGATCGTGACGCCATCCTGTCGGCTGCGTACTGATGAAACGAAACGGGAGGGAGCAGCTGCTCCCTCCCCAATGACTGCCTGCGAAAAAGGCTTACGCCGCGCCCATCACCTTGGTCGCCTTCTCGAAGCGCTTGCGCTCGTTCGGGTCGAGATAGAGCTTGCGCAGGCGGATGGTCTTCGGTGTCACCTCGACCAGCTCGTCGTCCTGGATCCAGGCCAGTGCGCGCTCCAGCGTCATGCGGACCGGCGGCGTCAGCTTCACCGCCTCGTCCTTGCCGGCGGCGCGGATGTTGGTGAGCTTCTTGCCCTTCAGCACGTTCACTTCAAGGTCGTTGTCGCGGCTATGGATGCCGATGATCATGCCCTGATAGACCTTGACGCCCGGATCGATGATCATCGGGCCGCGGTCCTCCAGGTTCCACATCGCATACGCGACCGACTCGCCCTGCTCGTTGGAGATCAGCACGCCGTTGGTGCGGCCGGGCAATTCGCCCTTATAGGGCTCGTAGGCGTAGAACAGCCGGTTCATCACGGCGGTGCCGCGCGTGTCGGTCAACAGCTCCGACTGGTAGCCGATCAGGCCGCGGGTGGGCGCATGGAAGACCAGGCGCTGACGGTTGCCGCCGGACGGACGGAGCTCGACCATCTCTGCCTTGCGCTCCGACATTTTTTGCACGACGACGCCGGCATGCTCCTCGTCGACGTCGATGACGACTTCCTCGACCGGCTCGAGCAACTGGCCGTCGTCACCCTTCTGCATGACG
Organism: Mesorhizobium sp. WSM4906; assembly: GCF_029674625.1. Taxonomy (NCBI): domain Bacteria; kingdom Pseudomonadati; phylum Pseudomonadota; class Alphaproteobacteria; order Hyphomicrobiales; family Phyllobacteriaceae; genus Mesorhizobium; species Mesorhizobium sp. WSM4906. Next base: position 1,122,278 of record NZ_CP121355.1, on the reverse strand, counting down.
ACGCGCGGCCGCGACACGGCGATCTCGAACCCTTCGCGGCGCATCGTCTCGATCAGCACCGCAAGCTGCAATTCGCCGCGGCCGGAAACGAAGAAGGAATCCTTCTCCGCCGATTCCTCGATCTTCAGCGCGACATTGCCTTCGGCCTCGCGCAGCAGGCGGTCGCGGATGACGCGGCTGGTCACCTTGTCACCCTCGGTGCCGGCAAGCGGGCTGTCGTTGACGAGGAAGGACATGGTCACTGTCGGCGGATCGATCGGCTGCGCGTGCAGCGGCTCGGTCACGCTCGGGTCGCAGAAAGTGTCGGCGACGGTGCCCTTCGACAGGCCGGCGATCGCCACGATGTCGCCCGCCTGCGCTTCCTCGATCGGCTGGCGCTCGAGGCCGCGGAAGGCGAGTATCTTCGAGATACGTCCGGTCTCGATCTGGGTGCCGTCATGGTGCAGCACCTTGACCGCCTGGTTGGGCTTCAGCGAGCCGGACTCGATGCGGCCGGTGATGATGCGGCCGAGGAACGGGTTGGCTTCCAGAATGGTGCCGATCATGCGGAACGGGCCGGGATGCACCGTCGGCGCCGGCACGTGCTTGACGACGAGGTCGAAGAGCGGCGCCAGACCCTGGTCCTTCGGACCTTCCGGGTTTTCAGAAACCCAGCCGTCGCGGCCGGAACCGTAGAGGATTGGGAAATCGAGCTGCTCGTCGGTGGCGTCGAGCGCGGCGAAGAGGTCGAACACCTCGTTGACCACCTCGATGTGGCGGGCGTCCGGGCGGTCGATCTTGTTGATGACGACGATCGGGCGCAGGCCCACCTTGAGCGCCTTGCCGACGACGAACTTGGTCTGCGGCATCGGGCCTTCGGCGGCATCGACCAGCACGATCGCCGAATCCACCATCGACAGGATGCGCTCGACCTCGCCGCCGAAATCGGCGTGTCCGGGCGTGTCGACGATGTTGATGCGGGTGCCCTTCCAGTCGACCGAGGTCGCCTTGGCAAGGATGGTGATGCCGCGTTCCTTTTCGAGGTCGTTGGAATCCATGGCGCGCTCGGCGACGCGCTGGTTGTCGCGGAAGGCGCCGGACTGTTTCAGGAGCTGGTCGACGAGGGTGGTTTTCCCATGGTCGACATGCGCGATGATCGCGATATTGCGGAGGTTCATTTGTCTGGTCTCGGGAGCGTTGCAGGCAGCAGGCTTAAGAAGCGCCGCCTTTTTCGGTTGCGCGGCTCATACAAGGTTTTTCGCAATTGCGAAAGGGGAGGCCCCGCCCCAAATACATGGTCACTGATTCTTAAACGTCTTGGTGTGAAATGATTCTGTTAACCAAGGCGGAACCTTTGAGGGGCCGGGCAGTTCGATGTTCATGACCGATCAGATGTCCAGATTGCGTCCGGTTTTCGCTTGGGCGGCGCTCGGCGTGCTGGTTGCGGCCGGCGCCGCGCAGTCGGCGGCAGCCCTCAAGCAAGCCAACCCGGCGCGCTCGTCCGACACGCGGACGGCCGAGCAGATGTTCGCCGACGCCCCCGACGGCGTCGACCCGATCGTCACCGGCCCGGTCAGCGCCGCCTTCAAGCAGCGGCAGAAGGCAGCGAACTGCGACGCGGCGGTATGGCCGAACGTTCCCGCGACCTGCTATCCGGATTGACGCCCTTCATCGCCTTGCCGAAGTTCCGGGGTCGCCGCAACGCTTTCGCGTCACGCGGCTGTTGAGCTTGGGGTGCGTTGAGATTCAGGTCAGGCCGAGCCGAGAACGGTGGCTTCCGAGAACCGGAGCGGAGCGTACTTTAAGTACGTGAGCACCGGAAGCGCAGGAAACCATCGTTCGCAGGCCGGCATCACCTGAATATCAACGCAGCCTAAGCCGAGCGTACCGGATCGAGCGTGACCTTGTAGAGTTCGTTGTCGTCGCGATCCATCAGCCGCACGGTGAGCTGCTCTGTGGCGCCGGAAATATCGACCAGCCCGAAGAACTGCAGCCCGGCCGAAGGCGGCAGGTTCTGGCCCTGCTCGGCGGTCGGCGCCTTGATGAACTTCAGCTCCGGACCGAAGGTCATGTCGAGCTCGTTGGGACCGAAGGTGCCGGCGTGGATCGGGCCGGAGACGAACTCCCAGAACGGGCTGAAATCCTGGAACTGCGCCTTGTCCGGGTTGTAGTAGTGCGCCGCCGTGTAATGGACGTCGGCGGTGAGCCACACCGTGTTGGTGATGCCGGCATTCTTGATGTAGCGCAGCAGATCGGCGAATTCGAGCTCGCGGCCCTTCGGGGCGCCATTGTCGTGATTGCTGACGGCTTCGAAGCCGACCTTCTTTGCCGCGTCGTCCCAGACGACGAGGCTGAGCGGCATGTCGGCGGCGATGATCTTCCAAGTCGCCTTGGAGTTCGCCAGCTCGCGCTTCAGCCATTTGGTCTGCTGCTCGCCGAGCATGCGCGACTTCGGCGTCAGCGTCTCTTCCAGGTCCGGGCCGTTCGGGCCGCGATAGGAACGCATGTCGAGGAAGAAGACATCGAGCAGCGGGCCGTAAGCGATCTTGCGGTAGACGCGGCCGGGCTCCGACGGCTCGTAGCGGATCGTCGTCATCTCGTGGAAGGCGCGCGCCGCGCGTGCGGCCAGCACGTGGATCGACTTTTCCTTGTAACGGTCGTCAGCGGTCAGGTTCTTCGAATCCGACCAGTTGTTCAGCACCTCGTGGTCGTCCCACTGGTAGAAGGTCGGGCAGATGGCGGAGAGGCCAAGCACGTGCTTGTCCATCATGTTGTATTTCCACTGGTCGCGGTACTCGTCGAGCGTCTCGGCGACCTTGCGCTTGCCGTCGATCATGACGACGTTCTTCCACTTGCCGCCGCCGGGCAGGTCGACCTCGTCCTTCATGGCGCCGTCGGCATAGATCGTGTCGCCCGAATGCAGGAAGAAGTCCGGCGTGTGCTTGGCGATGGTCGAATAGGTCTTCATGCCGGTCTCGTCGATGCCCCAGCCCTGGCCGGCGGTGTCGCCCGACCAGACGAAGCGCACGTCGCGCTTCGAGGCCGGCGCGGTGCGGAAGCGGCCGACGATCGGCTCGGAGACGGCGTTGACGTCGGAAAGGTCGGCCGCAGTCATGCGGTAGAAGATGTCCTGGTCGGCGGCGAGGTCGGTGAGCAGCCGCTTCACCGTGTAGTCGCTGGCGGGCGAGGTATCGAGCGGCGCGAGCCTGACTGCGTCGGCGAAGCTCTCCGTCGTCGACACTTCATACATCACGCGCGCCGGGCGGTCGGTGCGGGTCCAGACCATGCCGGAGGTGGCGTCGACATCGCCGGACTGGACGCCATGAGTGAAAGCCGGCCGCTGATTGGCGCGGGAATAGTAAGGCAGCGCGAGGCCGGAGGCGCCGACGAGGCCAAAGGCGCTGGCTGAGGTGACGAAAGCGCGGCGGGTCAACGAGAGCTTGTTCATGGCTGTCTCCGGATGGCGTTGAACGGGACCGCCAAACTCTCGCCTCAATGTTTCAGGCGCATATCGAAACCATGAAGTTTTGATAACAGTCGACATCTTCCTTCTCCCCTTGTGGGAGAAGGTGAATCGGCGCGACAGCGCCGAGACGGATGAGGGGTGCGCGAAGGAACGAGGCGCAGAAAAACAAGTGTTTCAAGCGCTCAGTTCTGCGGCGCAGCGATCCTTCCAACACCCCTCATCCGGCCGAGCTTCGCTCGGCCACCTTCTCCCACAAGGGGAGAAGGAAAAGAAGCACCTCAAGCCGCCTGCGGCTCCGGCTCGAAAGCCGGCTTGCTCGTATTGATCAGCAGCGAGATGCAAGCCGCGGCGATGCCCGTCATGCCGGCGATCATGAAGGCGAGCTCGTAATTGCCCTGCAGTTCGCGCATGGTGCCGCCGAAGGCAGCCGCTGCCGCCGCGCCCACCTGGTGACCGGCGACGATCCAGCCGAAGACGATCGGTCCGCTGCGGTCGCCGAAGGCTTCGTTGGCGAGCCTCAGCGTCGGCGGCACGGTGGCGATCCAGTCGAGCCCGTAGAGCACGGCGAAGATGATCAGGCTGACCGCCGAAAAGCCGGAATAAGGCAGGTAGATCAGCGACAGGCCGCGCACGGCGTAGTAGACGCCGAGCAGCTTGCGTGGGTCGAAGCGGTCGGTGAGCCAGCCGGACAGGGTCGTGCCGATCAGGTCGAATATGCCCATCATCGACAGCAGCCCGGCCGCCTGCACCTCGCCGATGCCCATGTCGCCGCAGAAGGCGATGAGATGCGTGCCGACCAGGCCATTGGTGGTGAAGCCGCAGACGACGAAGGTGGCGAAGAGATACCAGAACACTCTCGTACCCGCTGCTCGGCGCAGCGTGGAGAGCGTATGCGTCAGGAAATTGCCCTGAGATGCCGGCGACACCGGCGGCACGTCGTCCGCGTCGGCGCCGTAGCGGACCTGGCCGATCGAGGCCGGGCGCTCCGGGACCAGCAGGAACACGATCGGCACCAGGGCAGCAGTAGCAATGGCAACGGCAATCGCCACCGGCTTCCAGCCGCCGGCCTGGGCCAGCGAGGCGATCAGCGGCAGGAACACCAGCATGCCGGTGGCGCTGGACGCCGACATCAGGCCCATCATCAGGCCGCGATTGGTCTTGAACCAGCGGTTGACGATCGTGGCGCCGAGCACGCTCGCCACCGCGCCCGAGCCGATGCCGGAAAACACGCCCCAGGTGATGAAGAGATGCCAGGGCTCGGTCATCAGCAGGCTGAGCGCGGTCGAGCCCGACATGATCAGCAGCGCAGCAAGCAGCGTGCGGCGCAGCCCGATGCGCTCCGTCAGCGCCGCGGCGAACGGCCCGGTCAGCCCGTAGAGCAGGATGCCGACGCCGGCAGCCATCGAGATCACGTCGCGACGCCAGCCGAAGCTCGCCTCCAGCGGGAGCATCATGACGGAGGGCGCGGAGCGAAGCCCGGCGGCGATCAGCAGGCAGAGAAAAATGACCGCAACGACGACGAAGGCGTAGCGCTGGCCAAACGGACGGGATTGGGCTATCATGTTACTGACCGGTACGTTGCAATTAGGTGGCGCCATACATACGTACCGGTCAGTAACATTGTCAAGCGAGTTTGTTGAATGCCATCGGACAATAAAATTGAAGCGTCGATGAACGACGCGCCCGCAGCGCCGGCGCCGAAGGCCGCCGACAAGATCCTCGACGTGGCGCGCGACCTGTTCTACCGCGAAGGCATCCGGGCGATCGGCGTCGACGAGATCGTCAGGCGCGCCGGCGTCACCAAGCCCAGCCTCTACCGCAGCTTCCCGTCCAAGGACGAGCTTGCCGCTTCCTATCTGCGCCAATACGACCTCGAATTCTGGCAGCGTTTCGACGAAGCGGTCGATGCGCATCCGGGCAATCCACGCGCCCAGATCATCGCCTTCCTCACCCGCGTCGGCAAGCGCACGCAAAAGCCCGACTATCGCGGCTGCGGGATGACCAATGCGGCGGTCGAATATCCCGAGCATGGTCATCCGGCGCGCGTCGTCAGCGAGAACAACAAGCAGGAACTGCGCCGGCGCCTGCGCGCCATGGCCGCGACGATGGGCGCTGCTGACTCGGACACGCTCGGCGACGGGCTGCTGCTTCTGATCGAGGGCGCCTATATCAGCGGCCAATTGTTCGGCCTCGGCGGACCGGCGGCATCGGTCGCCCGCAACGCCGATCTCCTGATCGAAGCCAGCTTGAAGAAATGAAGTTTTCGAACGCTGGCGCTGCCCCTCACCTGCCTGCCGGCATCCTCTCCCCGTATAGTGACGGGGAGAGGAATTCTCTCATAACCAATTTCGCCAATCACCAACGTTGCAAGAAGGGTGCCGCTGGCCGCGCTAACTCCCTTCTCCCCGTCACTATACGGGGAGAAGGTGCCGGCAGGCGGATGAGGGGCGGCGCAGACGCCGACAACTGACGTTTGGCAACCCCCGCGCCCTAGGCCTGCGCCAGTTTTGACGCTACGCTCAAACACCCTTTCCCGGAGTTGTCAGCGATGCGTGCGCTTCTCATCCCGCTTGCCCTCGCCGGCTTCTGCCAGGCGGCCCATGCCGGCGACATCTCCAGCGCCTATACCGGTCTCGACTGGAAGAAGGACTGCGTGACCTATGCGCAGTCGGAAGAAGGCGACGGCGACTGGGCGAGCCTCGCCTGCGCCGGCTATCGCGGCTATCCGGTGCTGATCGGCTACGACGACGCTCGCGAGTCCGTCTATTACGGCTTTCCCTCCGACGACATGACCGCCGTCTGGGAGAGTTTTTCCGGGCTCAACACCGCTGGCCCGAAGGTCGAGTGGCGGATCGAAACCAATGGCGACAAGGCCGTGCCCTTCGCGGTCATCCACCGTCGCGAGATCAGCAATCCCGAGAACGAGAACAAGCCGACCGAGGTGCTGGTCGTCGCGAAAGTAGCACAGCCGGAGGCGCATGAAGGCTGCACCGTCGGCCTGGTGCTCGCCACCGGCAACCCTCAAGCCAACGACCAGGCGCGCAAGCTCGCCGACGAGAAGGCGAAGGGTTTTGCCTGCGGCAAGGACAAGCGCGAGGTGATCGGCAAGGTGCCGGACTTCGGCCGGGTGGACAATTAGCTGAACTGCGCCCGATGAAGTGTGAGACGGCGAAGGCTCGCGCATTCGTCATCCTTGGGCGAAGCAAGGAGCGAAGCGACGCGGCGTAGACCCAAGGATCCATGCCGTGACTTTGAAGCGTTGCGGCGGTCCAGAATTCTACACCGCTGCACTCTACGATCGAGGTAACGGCACGGATCCCAGGGTCCTCGCGACGGAGCTGCGCTCCTGCTTCGCCCTGGGACGTTGGGGGCTTTGCCCAAGCCCCATCGCGGGCGTTGGCTGCCGCCTCGCCCTACTTCGCCGCTTTCGCCCGTTCGATCGCGTCGACGATCATCTTCTTGGCATATTTGGAATCGTGCCAGCCCTCGATCTTGACCCATTTGCCGGGTTCGAGATCCTTGTAGTGCTCGAAGAAGTGCTGCACCTGATGGCGGGTGATTTCCGGCAGGTGCGTGTATTCGGTGACGTTCTCGTAGCGCAGCGTCAGCTTCGGCGAGGGAACCGCGATCACCTTCTCGTCCTGGCCGGCATTGTCCTCCATGATCAGCACGCCGATCGGCCGCACATTGATGACGCAGCCCGGCACCAGCGCGCGCGTGTTGCAGACCAGGACGTCGATCGGGTCGCCGTCGCCCGACAGCGTGTGCGGCACGAAGCCGTAATTGCCGGGATAGCGCATGGAGGTGTGCAGGAAGCGGTCGACGAACAGCGTGCCGGCCTCCTTGTCCATCTCGTACTTGATCGGCTCGCCGCCGATCGGCACCTCGATGATGACGTTGACGTCCTCGGGCGGGTTCTTTCCGGTGGCAATCGCTGCGATACGCATGGCTCAATCCCTCTCAAATCTTGTGAGACCGATAGCGGGGCGCGCGTCATGGTGCAATGCGGCGAATGGTGCTGAACGCTGATGGAAGCGCACACTTTGTAATGGATTGTAACCCGATGCATGTCGCCCAGAGGCGCGCGGCGGCTTTGGCATGCATCCGACAGAGACGTGGGGCGCGTCGCCTGAATCCGTTTCGGGCTCGGCGCTTCAGGCGGTGCCCGTCATTCCCAGACGAACGCGACCTTCTTCAGCGCCTTCTGCTCGAAGACTTCCACGCCTTCGGCGATATCGCGGCCGCCATTGCCGGCATAGAAGGCTAAAGCGTTGTAATTGTCTTCCAGCGCCCACACCACCAGGCCCCTGAGGCCGTGGTCGGCAAGGCGCGTGCGCGCCGCCTTGAACAGCCGGCTGCCGAGCCCGATGCCCTGATATTCCGGGCGCAGGTAGAGCTCGTAGATCTCGCCCTGCTGCCTCAGTTCCTTGGCGCGGTTCTTGCCGATCGTGGCATAGCCGGCGATCGTGCCGCCGATCTCGACCACCAGCACGGTGGCCGCGCGGCGAATCGCGTTCGCCCACCAGTCGGGGCCGCGGCGGTTGATCATGGCCGTCAGCGTCCGGTGCGGGATGATGCCGCAATAGGCGCCGCGCCATGCCTCCTGATGCACCTCCGCGATGGCGATGGCGTCGCGAGGGTCGGCTTTCCGGATGTCGATCGTCAGCGTGTTCATGATTTGTTAACCATAGACCCGCTTCGGTCGATTGCAAAGAGTCCGCTCTGTCGCGCCCGCGCTTTTCGCACAGGCGAACTTGCCGGCATCGGAAGCGCGGAATCGCGTCAGGCAGAGTGCGTTTGCAGGCCGGCCCTCAGATCTCGACGAGGTGGTCGTCGAGCTCGTTGACGTCGCCTTCGGTAACCGGGAAATGCTCGGCGAGCACCGCGCCGACTGATTCGATCGCCTTGACGAACCCGTCCGCGAGACGATCGTCGCCGGCGTGCCGCGTCAGGTCCCGCACCACACCGTCCCAGACATGCTGGCCGACCTTTGCATTGATGCCGCTGTCGGCGACCACCTCGGCGTAGCGCTCGGCGATGGAGACGAAGATCAGCACCCCCGTCCGCGCCTGGGTGCGGTGGACGTTGCGGGCGAGAAACTGCCTCAGCGCATTGGCATGCGCCGCCCGGTAGCGCAGCCGTCTTGGCACGAAATGGATGCGCAGGCCTGGCCAAAGCCACAACAGGGCAAGCACGGACGCCAGCGCCAGCAGCTGGGCGAAAACGAAATGCGGCAGCCGCATGGTCAGCCACCACGCCTCCAGCCCGTAAGCGACGGCAAGGCTGGCGACGAGCATGCCGATCGTCGCCAGGAAAGCGGCCGCGAAGAAATAGCCGTCGCTGGCCTGGGCGACGACGCAGTAGATTTCACCGTCGGTCTTTGCCTCGGCGGCGCGGATCGCATTGGCGATGCGGTCATGGTCCTGCGGGTCGATCGGTCGCGTTGCCATGGTCCCTCACCAGCTTCCCGACGAACCGCCACCGCCCGACGAGCCACCGCCGCCGGAAAACCCGCCGCCACCGCCCCCACCGGAGGACCAGCCTCCGCCGCCCGACGACCAACCGCCGCCGCCGGAGGACGATCGCCGTCCCGGCTCAAAGGTCATGCCGAGCCAGCGATAGCGGCCCGGGCCGATCTTCTGGCCGAAGATCGGCGGCAGCACCGTCAGCGCGATGCTGCCGAAGAAGATCAGCACCCAGATGGTGATGAAGACGGCGAAGAACAGGTCGTCGGAGTTGAACGGCGCCTGCTCGTTGCGCTTGCCGCGCGCTTCCAGCTCCTCCGGATTGCCCTCGAGCACCATGATCATGTCGTCGACGGCCTTGGTGATACCGCCGGAGAAATCGCCGGCGCGGAAGGCCGGCAACATGTCGTTTTCGATGATCAGCTTGGTGTGCAGGTCGGTCAGCGTGCCTTCGAGCCCATAGCCGACCTCGATGCGCATCTTGCGGTCGTTCGGCGCCACCAGCAGCAGGACGCCGTTGTTCTCCTTGGCCTGGCCGAGCTTCCAGAAGCGGAACAGCCGGTTGGCGTAAGGCTCGATCTCCTCGCCGCCGAGGCTGGGGATCGTGGCGACGACGATCTGATCGGAACCCTTCTTCTCGAAATCGGCGAGCTTTTGCGTCAGCGCCGCGCGTGTGCCGGCATCGATGATGCCGGCATTGTCGACCACGCGCCCGGTGAGTGGCGGGAGCTCGGCGGCGAGAGCGGCGAGGGGGAGGAGGAGAAGGCAGAGAAGAAGGCCAAGGAAGTTGAGGATGGCGTTCCTTCGCGCCCCCCTCTGTCCTGCCGGACATCTCCCCCTCAAGGGGGGAGATTGGATGTCTTTTCGGCTTTCGCCAATTTTCGACGTTGCAAAGGAGGCGCCGGCGAACCAACCGCCAATCTCCCCCCTTGAGGGGGAAATGTCCGGCAGGACAGAGGGGGGTATCAACACGCCAGCGGTCCGTCTTCTCGCGGGTTTTGTGTTTCGAAGACCGTCGTGGCGCTCACCCGCCCTGCTTCGTGCTCGTGCCGAAATCCACCTTCGGCACCTGCATCTTGTCTTCCTCGACGGTGAAGTTCGCGAAAGGCTCGTTGCCGCGGAACCAGAAGGTCGCCCACAGCACCGAGGGGAAGGTCCTCAGCGTCAGATTGTAGTCCCTGACCGCCTGGATATAGTCGCGGCGGGCGACCGCGATGCGGTTCTCGGTGCCTTCGAGCTGCGCCTGCAGCGCCAGGAAATTCTGGTTGGCCTTGAGGTCGGGATAGTTCTCCGACACCGCGATCAGCCGCGACAGCGCGCCGGTCAGCCCGGCTTGCGCATCCTGGAACTTCTTGAGGGTTTCGGGATCCTTCAGCGTGTCCGGCGTCACCGTAATCTGCGTTGCCTTGGCGCGCGCCTCCACGACCGCGTCGAGCGTTTCCTTCTCATGCGAGGCATAGCCCTTCACCGTCTCGACCAGGTTCGGGATCAGGTCGGCGCGGCGCTGGTACTGGTTCAGCACCTCGCTCCAGGCTGCCTTGGCGTTTTCCTCGGCCGTCGGGATGGTGTTGTAGCCGCAGCCGGCAAGCAGCGGCAGCACGAAAGCCATCATCAGCAAGGCCGGCAAATTGCGGAAAGCGGAGGGCAGGGAAAGGCGCTCGGCGAACATGATTGGTCCCCTCGGATCAAAGTTGCATGCGAAGCATTACCACAATCTGCACGCAAGAAAATGACTTGGGTCATGCTGTCGCCTGGTTCGGCCGCGGCCCCTGTGAATACGGGCCCGAACAGGCTAAGCTCCCGGCCGGAAAGGACATTTGCCATGGCCGAGCGCCGGGACGACGAGAACGAATCGCGCCGCATCCTCGAGCGTGTTGCGCGCGAGACGACGCCGGGCGGCGCGTCGTTCGTCGCCCGCACCGCGAAGGGCGCGCGCGACCACGTGACCGCGGCGGACGCCGACCGTTCCGATCCGATCGAAGTCTGGGGCACCCGCATTGGCCGAACGCTCGGCCTCATCATCGCCATTGGGCTGCTGGCCTGGCTGGTGTATGTCGCCACGCGGGGTGGCTAGGAATCAAACTCCATGAATGCTGAAAAAACCGACGCGCCGCGCGCGGTCATCGTCATCTCCAGCCATGTCGCCCGCGGCTCGGTCGGCAACCGCGCCGCGGTCTTTGCATTGGAGACGCTGGGCTTTCCGGTCTGGGCGGTGCCGACCGTCATCCTGCCCTGGCACCCTGGCCACAGCCGCGCCACGCGCATCGTGCCGCCGCTCGACCAGTTCAAGGCGCTGATGGCCGATCTCGAGCGCGCGCCATGGCTGGGCGAGGTGAGAGCGGTGCTGTCAGGCTATCTCGGCGAGGCCGGCCAGGCCGAGGCTGTCGCCTCGCTGGTCGCCGCCATCAAGGCCAAAACCCCCGGCGCCCTTTATGTCTGCGATCCTGTCATGGGCGATTCCGGTGGGCTCTACGTACCGGAGCCGACGGCCGTGGCGCTGCGTGACAAACTGATGCCGATCGCCGACATAGCCACGCCCAACCGCTATGAGCTCGAATGGATGGCCGGCGCGCCGCTGCCCGACATCAAGTCGGTGATGGCGGCTGCCCTTCACGCCGGCCCTTCCACCATGCTGGTCACCTCGGCACCCTCGATGATGGCGGGCGGCACCGGCAATTTCCTGCTCGACGGCAGCCAGGCCCTGCTTGCCGAGCACCGCGTGATCGAGAAGCCGCCGAACGGTCTGGGCGACCTGACGGCCGCCGTCTATCTCGCCCGCATCCTTTCCGGCCAGCCGCCGGTCAAGGCGCTGCAGTCGACCACGGCCGCCGTCTACGAGATCCTGGCGCGCACGGCCAAACGCGGCGGCGACGAGCTTCAGCTCGAGACCGACGCGCAGAGCCTGTCGCATCCGATGGCCATGGTGCAGCTTCGCCATCTCCTCCATCCCGGACGGGACAAGCGGGCATGATGCCAGGCGCTCTGGCCGGGGTCGACGGCTGCAAGGCCGGCTGGATCGCCGTCCATCGCGAGCAAGGTGCTTCGCCATCGGTCTCGGTATTCCCGACGTTCCAGCTGCTGCTCGACGCCTTGCCCGATGCAGCGATCGCCGTCGACATGCCGATCGGCCTGCCGGACTTTTCCAGCCGCGGCGGTCGCGGACCGGAAGCGCTGGTACGGCCGCTGCTGGGTGCCCGGCAGTCGAGCGTCTTTGCCATCCCCTCGCGCGCGGCGCTCTATGCCGACACTGCCGACTTCACCACCGTCGAGGCCTGGTATGCCGCGCACCGGCGGGCGAGCGAGGTGGCGATGGCGACCTCCGATCCGCCGCGCGGCGTCTCCATCCAGGCCTTTGGCATCTTTGCCAAAATCCGCGAGATCGATGCCTTGCTGATTGCGCGGCCGGATTTGCGCAGCCGCATCTTCGAATCGCATCCCGAAGTGGCCTTCTGCCGGCTGAACGGCGGCGCGGCGATGACGCTGCCCAAGAAGATAAAGGGCGCCGTCAATCCGGCCGGCATGGAGGAGCGCAAGGCGCTGCTTTGCCGACATGGCTATGAAAAGAGCTTCCTCGACCAGCCGCCGCCGCGAGGCGCCGCCAGCGATGACTTCCTCGACGCGGCGGCCATGATGCTGATCGCCGGACGGATCGCCGGCGGCGAGGCGCGGCCTTCCCCCGACCCGCCGCTGACCGACCGCTTCGGGATACCCGTCGCCATCTGGGCTTGAACAAAATCGGCCGCCCGGCTTTTGGCGGCATGCGATTGCGACGCTGCCATCCGCAATTCGGCATTGCTCGCGACCGGCTTTTGCCGTTAGAGCAATTCCAGGAAAAGTGTGTAACGGTTTTCCGTCCGGAATTGCGTCAAAACAGAGAGATAGAGCGGTTCGCCGTTTCCATGAAACGGTGAAACGCTCTAGAGCCTTTTTCGATCGCAACGCGCTGCCGCCTCCAACCCCCGGAAAGGCTCTAGCCGCCCATGCCTCACCTCCCCGAGCATCTGCTGACCGGCTACCGCAACTTCATGAGCGGCCGCTATCCCGCCGAAAGCGGGCGCTATCGCTCGCTGGCCCGCGACGGCCAGGCGCCCGAGACGATGATCGTCGCCTGCTGCGATTCGCGCTCGGCGCCGGAAGCGATCTTCGATGCCGGGCCTGGCGAACTCTTCGTGCTGCGCAATGTCGGCAATCTGGTGCCGCCCTATGAGCCGGACGGCGAGTACCATTCGACCTCGGCCGCGCTCGAATTCGCCGTGCAGAGCCTGAAGGTGAAGAACATCGTGGTGATGGGGCATGGCCGCTGCGGCGGCATCCGCGCCGCGCTCGACACCAGCTCGGCGCCGCTCTCGCCCGGCGATTTCATCGGCAAATGGATGAGCCTGATCGCGCCGGCCGCCGAAACCGTGGCCGCAAGCACGCTGATGACCGCGACGGAGCGGCAGACGGCGCTGGAGCGCATCTCGATCCGCTATTCCATCGCCAATCTCAGGACCTTTCCCTGCGTCTCGATCCTCGAGGGCAAGGGCAGGCTCACCCTGCACGGCGCCTGGTTCGACATCTCGACCGGCGAGCTCTGGGTGATGAACAGGCAGACCGGCGATTTCGAACGGCTGGAAATGGAATGAGGCGGAGGATGCATCGTCATTTTCGCCACGCCGTCCTTGCCGCCGTCGCGCTGCTGTTCTCGTTCCTTGCCGCTCGCGCCGACGACAGCGCGATCATCGATCGCTGGTATTCGGCGCTGCTGGCGGCCGACCGCACCGAATTGTCGGCCCTGCTTGCCGACGACGCGCGCATGACGCTCGAGGACCTTGGCGTCGTCCAGGGCAAGCAGGAATTCATCGACTCGATCGGCCAATGGCAGGACGCGGTCGCGGGCGCCGCGATCCGCCACCGCATCGAGAAGAGCGAGAACGGCGAGACGACGGTGCTTGCCTGCTACGACTTCCCCGAGAACGACACGCTGATGCGCGAAACCTTCACCGTCGTCGGCGGCCGCATCACCGCCAGCACCCAAACGGCGGTCGCGCAGGACTGCAGCGCTTACTAATGTTTGCGTTGGCAGATGCCTTGGCGATTGGCCGAAACGCTCATCGCGATCGTCATCCTATGGCGGAGCAAGGAGCGAAGCGACGCGCGCAGACCATAGGATCCATGCCGTGACGTCGAGGCGTTGCCACGGTGCAGAATTCTGCTGGCGCTGCATTCCTCGGCTAAAGTCACGGAATGGATCCTCGGGTCTCCGCGTCCGCTTCGCTCCCGCTCCGCCCGTGGATGACGAGGTTGAGAGGCTTCAGCCGATCTCCAGCGTTTGCGATGAACCAGCGCGTTTCGCCGTTTCCGTGAAACGGTGAATCGCCTTACCCCTTGAATGTCCTTAGGCGAATCCCGGGGCTACCCGAGTTGCGCGGTGCGCGGCGTCGCCCTACATCGGGAAGCAACCCCGCCTCCATCCCAGCCCACCGGAACGATCATGTCATCTGCAAAAGCCGTCGACCTCGCCGCCCATCCGCTGACCTTTTGGCAAGGCCCGCTCGGCCTGCCGGATTTCTCCCGCATCGGCGACAACGATTTCGGCCCGGTCTTCGACGCGGCGCTGCAGGCGCATCAGGCTCAGATCGACGCCATCGCCGGCAGCAGCGAGACGCCGACGATAGAAAACACGCTGGCAGCGCTCGAGCTCGCCGGCGAGCCGCTCGACCATGTCTCGTCGATCTTCTGGTGCCGCGCCGGCGCCCACACCAACGACACCATCCAGGCGATGGAACGCGACATCTCGCCAAAGATGTCGCGCCATTTCTCGGCGATCTCGATGAACGAAAAATTGTTCGCCCGCATCGACGACCTCTACCAGCGCCGCGATAGTCTGGGCCTCGACCCCGAGACGCTGCGCGTGCTGGAAAAGACCTGGAAAGGCTTTGTCCGGTCGGGCGCCAAGCTCGACGCCGATGGCAAGAAGCGGCTCGCGGCGATCAACGAGGAACTCTCCTCGCTCGGCACCAAATTCGGCCAGAACGTGCTTGCCGACGAGCGTGACTGGGCGCTGTTCCTCGACGAGGCCGACCTTGCCGGCCTGCCTGATTTCCTGAAGAGCGCCATGGCCGAGGCGGCCGAGATGCGTGGGCAGAAGGGCCGCTATGCGGTGACGCTGTCGCGCTCGATCTACGAGCCGTTCTCGACCTTCTCCGAGCGTCGCGACCTGCGCGAGGCAGCCTACCGCGCCTTCATCATGCGCGGCCAGAACGGCGGCGCCAGCGACAACTCGGATGTGGTGCGCGACATGCTGAAGCTGCGCGCCGAGAAGGCGAAGCTGCTTGGCTATGAATCCTACGCCGCGCTGAAGCTCGACGACACCATGGCGAAGACTCCGAAGGCCGTGCACGATCTGCTCGATCCCGTTTGGGAAAAGGCGCTGGAAAAGGCAGCAAGCGACCGCAAGGAGCTGGAGCGCCTGGCGGCCGAAGCCGGCAGCAACGAGAAATTCGCCGCCTGGGATTGGCGCTTCTACCAGGAAAAACTGCGCGCCGAGAAATTTGCCTTCGACGAGGCGGAGCTGAAGCCGTACCTGCAGCTCGATCGTGTCATCGACGCCTGCTTCGACGTCGCCACAAAGCTGTTCGGCATCAGCTTCGAGGAAAAGAAGGGCATCGCCGCCTGGCATCCCGATGCACGCGTTTTCGTGGTCAAGAATGCCGACGGCAGCGAGCGCGGCCTCTTCCTCGCCGACTATTTCGCACGGCCGTCAAAACGCTCCGGCGCCTGGATGAGCGCGCTGAAGTCCGGCTACAAGCTTGGGTCGGGCGCCAAGCCCGTCATCTACAACATCATGAATTTCGCCAAGCCGCCGACCGGCGAGGCCGCACTCCTGTCGGTCGATGAGGCCAAGACGCTGTTCCACGAATTCGGCCATGCGCTGCATGGCATGCTGACCGACGTCACCTGGCCGTCGGTCTCGGGCACATCCGTCAGCCGCGACTTCGTCGAATTGCCTTCGCAGCTCTATGAGCACTGGCTGACGGTGCCGGCGGTGCTGGAAAAGCACGCGCTGCACGTCAAGACCGGCAAGCCGATGTCGAAGGACCTGCTCGACAAGATGCTCGCCGCCCGCACCTTCGGCGCCGGCTTCGCCACCGTCGAGTTCACCGCCTCGGCGCTGATCGACATGGCCTACCATGCGCGGCCGGACGCGCCGGGCGAGCCGCTTCGTTTCGAAGCCGAAACGCTCGAGAGGCTGCATATGCCCGACACCATCGCGATGCGCCACCGCACTCCGCATTTTGGCCATGTCTTCGCCGGCGACGGATACTCAGCCGGCTACTATTCCTACATGTGGTCGGAGGTGCTCGATGCCGACGCCTTCTCGGCTTTCGAGGAAACAGGTGATCCCTTCAATCCGGAGCTGGCCGAACGGCTGAAGAAGAACATCTACGCCGCCGGCGGCTCCAAGGATCCGGAAGAGCTCTACACCGCCTTCCGCGGCAAGATGCCGTCGCCGGAGGCGATGATGGTGAAGAGGGGGTTGGTGTAGCGCGACCTCGCCTTCTCCCCTTGTGGGAGAAGGTGTCGCCGAAGGCGACGGATGAGGGGTGCTCCAGGGAATGCCGACGTCTCGCTCCGCTGGAACACCCCTCATCCGTCTCGGCGCTATCGCGCCGATCCACCTTCTCCCACAAGGGGAGAAGGAGAGGCGCTCCACGGATCAGCCACCCTCGGCCATATCGGCCGCTTCAGCTTCTTATAGTCCGTCACCGCCGGGTTGCTCGGATAAGAACTCGGCGCCGCGACGTAGATGATCTCGGCGGCGATCGGCGCGAAGCCTGCGTAGAAATGGTTGGTCGACTTGATCAGCAGGATCTGCTTCGACATCGGATCGATGCCGATGTTGGAAAAAATGTCCGGCTCGAAGGTCTGGGTACGGTTGGTGTTGAGGATGACGTCGACCTCGGTGCCTTCGATGCGTACCACGGCAGCCGGCCCCAAAGTCACCCGGCTCGGCCCGAAACTCTGCCAGCCTTCGCTGATCGCTTTCAGCACCGTGACGCGCGCGTCGATCGGCTCGCCGGCCTGGGGGCCGGCCTTGCCGCCGAAGCGCAGGTCGATGACGGCGCCCTCACCCGCTGCCTGGCAGAACGTCACCGCGATCGGATCCCAGATGGTTGCTACGCCGACCTTGCCGACGCCGCGCGCCAACAGCTCGCGCAGCACGATGGTGCCGTCGCCCGGCACGCCGCCGCCCGGATTGTCCCAGATGTCGGCGATCACCGCCGGCTTGTCCTGGCGCTCCGCGCGCACGGCAAGCGCCCGCTCGATGCCGGCGGACGCGGAAAGCATCGTCATCGCCGTCTTCTCGCGCAGCGCATAGAGCTCGCGCCCCAGCGTCTCGGCGAGCCGATCGCCCTTTGCCTTGTCGTTATCGGTGATGACCAGGATGCGCGTGCCCATCTCCGGTACGTCGGCGGCCATGAAACCGTGGACCACCGAAACCGACAGCACGCCGTCCTTGCCGTGCAGCGCTTTGATTTTGTCGACAAACGAACGCATCGGCTCGCGGCTCGTCGGCAGCACCTGGATCATGCGGCAGTCGAAGGTGGAGATCACCGGCTTGATCTCGCCGCGCGCCGCCGCCAGGCCGAGCTCGACGACATGCTCGCCGCGTTCGTAGAAATCGGTGTGCGGGAATTCGAGGAAATAGGCCATGACATCGCAAGCCGCGACGCGCTTCGGCGTCAGATGGCTGTGCGGATCGAATTCCGAGGCGATCACCACCTTCGGCCCGACGATGGCGCGCACGCGCTCCAGCAGATCGCCTTCGCAGTCGTCATAGCCTTGCGCGACCATGGCGCCATGCAGGCCGAGGATCACCGCATCGACCGGCAGGGCGGATTTGAGCTGATCGAGGATTTCGTCGCGCAGCGCCTCATAGGTCTGCCGCTGCACCAGGCCGCCCGGCTCCGCCCAGGTGGCGGTGCCTTCGATGACGGTCAGCCCCTCCTTGGCCGCGCGCTTGCGCAGCGCCACGATCGGCGAGGAGCAGAGCGTCGGCGTCTCCGGATGCTTTCCGGGACCGGCATAGAAGGCCATTTCGAACGAGGCCCGGTCGGTCGGCACCGGCGAGAAGGTGTTGGTTTCCGTCGCCAGCGAGGCGGTGAAGATGCGCATCAAAACTCCGTAAGGACTCTTCGTTTGTCGCAATTCCGGGCGGAAACCGCTGCACGCTTTTCCTGGAATTGCTGGGATTGCTATTTGACCGCTCCGAGCGCGAGGCCCCGGACGAGGTAGCGCTGCAGCCAGATGAACAGGATCGCCACCGGCAAGGTCGCGAGCAGCGTGGCCGCCATGACATGGTGCCATTCGATCGTGTAGCGGCCGGCCACCAGCGAGAAAACCTGGATCGGCAGCGTGTAGCTTTCCTGGCTGCGAAGCATGGTGAGCGCCACGACGAACTCGTTCCAGGCATTGATGAAGGTGAAGATCGCCGTCACCGCGATCGCCGGCAGGCAGAGCGGCAGGAACACTTTTCGCAGCGTCAGCCATCGCCCGGCGCCCTCCATCCAGGCCGCCTCCTCGAGATCGCGCGGGATGGTGTCGAAATAGCTCTGCAGCATCCACACCGTGAAGGCGACGTTGAAGGCCATGTAGATGAAGCCGAGCGCCGTCGTGCTTTCGACCAGCCCCCAGGCGGCCATCAGCCGGAACAGGCCGAGCACCAGCACGATCGGCGAGATCATCTGCGAGATCAGCAGGAACTGGCGGAAGGCGCCGTAGCCGGCAAAGCGGAAACGCGACATGGCGTAGGCCGCCGGCACCGAGATCAGTATGGCGCCGATCGTCGCCAGCGCCGAGACGTAGAGCGAGTTGACGAGCGCCTGGCCGAAGCCGGTCGCCACCCACATGTCGGCAAAATTCGACCAGCGGAACTCGCTCGGCCACCAGGTCGGCGAGAGCACCTCCGGCCGCGGCTTGATCGCGGTGAGGAACATCACCGCGAAGGGAAAGATCGTCACCACGATCAGGGGCGCAAGCAGCAGCCAGGCGATGATCGTGCGTCTCAGCTTGCCGTTCCTCATGCGCGCTGCTCCCGCATGGCGAGGCGTACATAGATCATGGTGAAGATGAGCAGGATCACGAACATCACCAGCGACACCGCCGAGGCCTCGCCCAGTTTGCCGATGCGGAAGGCGAGCTTGTAGAGATGCGTGACCAATATGTCGGTCGAGTTCGCCGGCCCGCCCTGCGTCATTACCCAGATGATCGGGAAGGAGTTGAACACGTAGATCGTGTTGAGCACGATCGCGATGTTGATGAACGGCTTTAGCAGCGGAAAGGTGATCTCGCGAAACTGCTGAAAGGGTGTTGCGCCTTCGAGCGCCGCCGCCTCATAGAGATCGTCGGGGATGGACGACAGGCCGCCGAGGAAGATCGTGGTGGTGAACGGCACCGTCACCAGGATGCCGATCAGCACCTGCATCGGGAAAGCCGTCTCGGCGCTCGCCAGCCACTGGATGTTCTGGCTGATCAGGCCGAGCTTCATCAGCGCCGAATTCAGCATGCCGCTTTCGCCGTTGAGCGCCCAGCGCCAGACCACGGCCGTCATGGTGAGCGACACCGCCCAGGGCAGCATGATGATGACGCGCGCCAGCCCGCGGCCATAGAAATCGCTGTTGAGGATGATTGCCACCGGGATCGACAGAAGCAGCGCGCCGCCGACCACCAGCACGGTCCATAAGCCTGTGCGCCAGAGTGCTGCGACAAAGTCGGGATCGGCGGCGAGCGCCCAGAAATTGGCCAGGCCGCTGAAGTCGCGCAGCTGGCCGAAGCGATTCACGTCATGCGTCGAGATCTGCACCAGATCCCAGACCGGCCAGAAGATCACCACCGCCGCCAGCAAAAGGCTGGGCAAAGTCAACAAATAGGGCAGGATACGGCTTTGCATCGGCTGGTTTGTACTGCTTTGGGGGTAGACTGCAGTGGCAGCGGTATTGGTGCTCAAGGCACGTCCCCCCATTTGAATTTCGCTGGCATGCCAGCTTGGCTCTCGTTCTTCCCAGGCGATTGCTTCAGGATTTGCATTCCTCGCCGGCGTTTGCGCTGCCCCTCACCTGCCTGCCGGCATCCTCTCCCCGTATAGTGACGGGGAGAGGGACGCTTTCACCACCGGTTTCGCCAATCGCCAACGTGGCAGGAAATGCGCCAGCGTTGCTGCCGGCCTCTTTCTCCCCGTCACTATACGGGGAGAAATGCCCGGCAGGGCAATGAGGGGCAGCGCCGACATCGACGATTTGTCCTTTGTCCGAAGCGATGCCCTGGGTCTTCACCATTTGTATGCGGAGGGCCGCTACTGCTTCTTCTAAAAGTGTGGCGCGCCCCGACGGGGCGGGGCGCGCCACGGGCGCAGGGAGATACGCCCTATTTCTTCAGCACGCCATTGGCCTTGGCCGCCGCTTCCTTCAGGGCAGCCTCCGGCTCGGCGCTGCCGAGATAGATCTTCTGCATGGCGTCCGAGGTGATCTGCGCGATCTCCTCCCAGCCCGGAATGACCGGCGCGAAGCGCGCGTCGGGCAGCAGCGCGGTGAAGGCGGCGAGATCGGCGTTGTTGACGTAATAGTCCATCTTCGCCTCTTCCTTGTTCACCGGCAGGAAGCCTTCGCCCTGCGTGAACTTGGCGCGCTGCTCCTTGGTGAACAGGAAGTCGAGCAGCTTCCAGGCTTCGTCCTTGTTCTTGGAGTTCTTGAACATGATGATGGAGTCGGTGACGCCATAGGTGCCGCGCGCGCCCGTCGGACCGGCGGGAATGGCGGCGACGCCATATTTCAGGCTCGGCGCTTCCTCCTTGATCTGGTTGGACAGGAAGGGCGCGGTGATCATCATGCCGACCTTGCCCTGCTTGAACAGGTTCTGCACGTCCTCGCGGTTGTTGGAGGTCACGCCCGGCTCGGTCAGGCCCTCGTCGATCATCGACTTGTAGAGCTTGGCGGCCTCGAGCGCGCCCGGCGTGCTCAAACCGGACGTGCCGTCCTTGTTCAGGATCTCGGTGCCTTGCGACCACATCGCGTAATAGTAATAGACGTCGGTCTCGATCTCCTTGCCCTGCAGGCCGAAACCGAAGGCGCCGACGCCCTTGATCTTGCGGGCGTCCTCCTGCAGCTCGGTCCAGGTCGCCGGCGGCTTGGCGATGCCGGCCTTCTCGAACAGCTCCTTGTTGTAATACATGGCGCGCGCCGAAGCGGCGATCGGCAGGCCGTAGGTGTGGCCGTTCATGATCGAGGGCTGCAGGAAGGTGTCGATGAAGCGATCCTTGAACTCGGGCTTGATGTAGCCGTCGAGCGGCTCGGCCACATCCTGCTGCACGAAGTCGATCAGCCAGCGCGTGCCGATGATCGACAGATCGGCATTGGTGCCGGCAGTGATATCGGTGGTGAGCTTCTGCAGGAGCACATCCCACGGCACCACTTCATACTTGATGGTGATGCCCGGATTGGCCGCCTCGAATTCCTTCTTTACCGCTTCGAAATAAGGACCGGTCTTGGCGCTGTATTCGGCGACGGTGACGCGCACCTCGCCCGCATCGGCCGGCGCGGCAAACGCCAGCATGCTCATTCCGGCCAACAGGCCGACAGTCCATTTCGCAAGGCTCATCTGATTTCTCCCATTGATGCGCATTCGCGCCTGGCCCTGATGGGCTCAGGATTTATGTGACTTTCCTACATTATCTGCCGTTCTCGCCGATGCAAGCGGTTTATCATGTTGCTTAATTACATTTCGTTGGATAGCGTTCCAGCGCTGTTTGACGTGGCGGAGGAGCGCGTATCGTGATGTCGAAGGCCGATTTCGAGGGCAAGACCGTTGTCGTCACCGGCGCCGGCGGCGGCCTCGGCTCGGCGATCGTAGCGCTGATGGCCGAACGTGGCGCCCGCATCGTCGGCTGCGACCAGTCGGCCGAAGCGCTCGCCAGCCCGCAAATCGCCTCGCGCCACGTCTTCGACCTGCTCGACCGCGCCTCGATCGAGCTGGCGATCCCGGCGCTGCTCGACAGCGACGGCGTGCCGGACATCCTGATCAACAATGCCGGCTGGACGCGCGCCGAAACCTTGAGGGCGCTGACGACTGAGAAAATAGAGCAGGAGCTCGACCTCAATCTCACCGGCGTCATGACCTTCGCCGATCCGCTGATCAAGGCAATGGCCGGGCGCGGTTCGGGCAGCGTCGTCTTCATCTCTTCGGTCAACGCGATTTCGCATTTCGGCAACCCCGCCTATGCCGCGGCCAAGGCCGGCATCAACGCCTACGCCAAATCGATCGCCGTCGAGCTTGGCCGCAGCGGCGTTCGCGCCAATGTCGTCTGCCCGGGCTCGATCCGCACCGCCGCCTGGGACCATCGCCTGGCCAAGGACCCCGAGATCCTCGGCCGGCTGAAGCGGCTCTATCCGCTCGGCCGCATCGTCAACGCGTCGGAGGTGGCGGAGGCCGTGGCTTTCCTTGCCTCAGACCGCGCATCCGGCATAACTGGCGCGGTGGTGCCGGTGGACGCCGGACTGACAGCCGGCTACCTGCCTTTCATCGACGATATTTTGGGAGCGTGACCATGACCGACGTCCTGTTTCGCAACCTGTCGAAATCCTTCGGCCAGCACAAAATCCTCGAGGACATCGACCTGGAGATCAAGAGCGGCGAGTTCGTCGTGCTGGTCGGCCCGTCCGGCTGCGGCAAATCCACCCTGCTGCGCATGCTGGCCGGACTGGAGACGATTACCTCCGGTGATCTCGTGATCGGCGGCACGCGCGCCAACGACCTGCCGCCGCAGAAGCGCAACATCGCCATGGTGTTCCAGTCCTACGCGTTGTTCCCGCATCTGAAGGCGGCCGACAATATCGGTTTCGGGCCTAAAATCCGGGGTGAAAGCCGCGCGGCGATCGACGACAAGGTCAAGAAGGCTTCAGGCGTGCTGAACCTCTTTTCCTATCTCGACCGCTATCCGAGGCAGTTGTCGGGCGGCCAGCGCCAGCGCGTCGCCATGGGCCGCGCCATCGTGCGCGAGCCTTCGGTCTTTCTCTTCGACGAGCCGCTCTCCAACCTCGACGCGCAGCTGCGCGTGCAGATGCGCACCGAGATCAAGGCGCTGCATCAGCGGCTGAAATCGACCATCGTCTATGTCACCCACGATCAGATCGAGGCCATGACCATGGCCGACCGCATCGTGGTGATGGACCGCGGCCGCATCCAGCAGGTCGGGCAGCCGCTCGAGCTCTATGACCGTCCGGCCAACAAGTTCGTCGCCGGCTTCATCGGCTCGCCGTCGATGAGCTTTGTGTCCGGCGCGCTGAAGACCGCCGACAGCAAGTCCTGGTTCGAGACCAAAGGCGGCGGCCGGCTGGCGCTCGCCGGCAAGGCAGCATCCGGCAGTGACACGGTCGAAGCCGGCATCCGCCCCGAGCATTTCGTCATCGGCGCCGCCGAAGACGCCATCGCGATCGACGTCGACGTCGTCGAGCCGACCGGCTCGGAAACCCATGTCTATGGGTCGGTCGGCGACGATACGGTGCGCGCCGTGTTCCGCGACCGGCTGCAGGTGAAGCCCGGCGACAGGCTGCCGGTGAGCGTCGACCCGCGCAACATCCACCTCTTCGACAAGGCGACGGGCCTGCCCCTGTGATGATCAAGACATGAAGACGCCGGCCGACATCATCACCCGTCTGCAATTGATGTCACAGGACGGCACAAAGTCGGACCGCCGGCTAGCCGGTCTCGTGCTTTCCGATCTCGATTTCGCCTCCAAGGCGGCGATCTCGGAGATTGCCGCGAGGGTCAGTGTCAGCGAGCCGACAGTGACCCGCTTCTGCCGCAATCTCGGCTGCGAAGGCCTGCGCGACTTCAAATTCTATCTGGCGCAGGCGATCGCCATCGGCGGCCAGTATCTGTCGCCGGAGCCGCTGAGCCGCGACGCGCGCGAACAGCGCATCGCTTCCGCGATCACCGAAGCGGCGATCGCCGCGATCCAGCGCGCCGGCGAGAACCTCGACATGACGACGCTGATGGCCGTGGCCGCCCGCATCGCCGGCTCCGGCAACGTGCTTTGCATCGGCTCCGGCGGTATTTCCTCGATGATGGCGACGGAGATGCAGAACCGTCTGTTCCGGCTGGGGCTGTCGGCGCTCGCGCAGATCGACGGCCAGCTGCAGCGCATGTATGCCGCGGTCGCGACGCCGGAGACGACGCTGGTCGCCTTCTCGGTCTCGGGCTATGCGCGCTCGGTGATCGAGGCGGTCGAGGTCGCGCAGCAATATGGCGCCGCCACCGTCGCCGTCACCGCGCCGGACTCCGCCTTGGCCAAGGTCGCCGACACGGTGATCTTCCTGCAGCCTTTCGAGGACGGCAACATCTACAAGCCGACCTCGTCGCGCTACGCGCTGCTCGCCATAGTCGACATGATCGCCACCACGGTAGCGGAATCGCGCGGGCCGAAGGTGCTGGAGAACCTGCGCCGCATCAAGCAGAGCGTGAACACGCTGAAGGTCGACGACCCGAAGCTGCCGCTGGGGGATTGAGCATTAACTTTTGTCTGCGGCAGGCAAAAGCTGCTCAATCTCCAACCGCCGCGCTGCCCCTCATCCGCCTGCCGGCACCTTCTCCCCGTTTACGCTACGCTATGCACACATCTTCTGTGACTACTGATCGACCTGAGGCTTGATTGCCACGTGGTTCCCCCAATCCGTCGCTGCTTCGCAGCGCCACCTTTCCCCCCTCCGGAGGGAAAGGAAGGGAGCCTTGCTGGACGAGCGTTGACGGCAAAAGGCTTGGCGCCTTTCCTCTACCCCGTCGATCGGGGGAGAGGTGGCTCGGCGAAGCCGAGACGGAGTGGGGGTCGACCAGCGCTATATCAGACAATGCATGCGCCAAGCCGCCATGCACGCTATCGGTCACTATACGGGGAGAAATGCCCGGCAGGGCAATGAGGGGCAGCACCAACTTTGGAAATTTCGTCGATCTATTTCAACGGCGGACGAATGCCTCTACATTCTTAGCCAGCGCGCCCGCATCGCCCAGGACCCGTACCGTCTTCAGCCGCGACGTGCCGCCCGCGACCACCGAAACCGACGACCCCGGCACGCCGAGCGCCTTGGCCACCATCCTTTCCAACGCCGCATTGGCGGCCCCGTTCTCCGGCACGGCGCGCACGCGAGCCTTGAGATGGCTGCGTCCGTCCGCGGCCGTCTCGACGCCCTCGATCCGGTCGAGCGCCGCCTTCGGCGTCAGCCGCACATGAAGGTCGATGCCATCCCCGCGCGGGCGAAACGGCGCGCTCATCGACCGACCGGTCCTCAGACGACCAGCGACAGCACGGTCGTGAGCAGGAACTGCCGGATGAAGAAGATGATCAGAAGAAGGATGATCGGCGAGATGTCGATGCCGCCGAGATCGGGCATGAAGCGGCGAATTGGCCTGAGCGCCGGCTCGGTCAGCCGGTAGAGCATGTTGGCGATGGTGTCGACGAACTGATTGCGCGAGTTGACGACATTGAAGGCATAGAGCCAGGAAAAGATCGCCGAGGCGATGATGACCCACCAATAGAGGTCGAGCGCCACGACGATGGTTTGAATGAGGGCGATCATGCCGGTCTCCAAATTGTCGCCGACATGTAGCCATTGCTCGGCGAACCGGCAAGGCCCGCCAACCACGGCGCATCGCGTCGGGGCAACCGTTTCGCCTTGACATCAAACCGCCGCGACCGATACAAGCCGATCCGCTGGAACGGGGCTGTAGCTCAGCTGGGAGAGCGCATCGTTCGCAATGATGAGGTCAGGGGTTCGATCCCCCTCAGCTCCACCAGCCGAATCCTGCGAGCCGCGGTGCCGGCCCTGCACCGCAAACCCCAGAGCCAGCAACCTCCGAAATTTAGATCGGCCCGGAAACCACTTTTGTTTCCGCCGCATGAGGTTCGGTGCGCCGGCGGCGCCATCTCTCCAGCGCTGATTTTCGGTCAAACGCCTCGGCAGCGAAACGTCCTGAGTCCTGAATTGTGATCTCGCCGGATCGGATGGCGAAGGCTGCTGGGACTCTGAAGCGTCCGAACGAACCGTCATGAATTTTCGCTGAACGGAGCCTTCAGCCTCCGTTCCGGGCCAACCTCCTACAAAGGGGCCGTTCAACCCGCGGTCCCCTGCCGCATCGAAGGAGAAGTCCCATGACCCGCATATCGATCATCGCAGCAGCCTTTGCCGCCGTCGTCGGGTTCACCGCTGTTGCGCCCGCCATGGCCAACGACGTCAACATCGAACAATATGGCTGGCGCAATTCCGCCGGCGGCGCCCAGCACGGCTACCGCAACCGCATACACGTCTACCAGGATGGCCGCTTCAACACCGCCATCGGCCAGCAATATGGTCATCGCAACCGGTCGGTGATCGGGCAGCAGGGCGTCAACAACTACGGCGCGACCTATCAGTACGGCAGCCGGAACGCCGCGGGCATTGCCCAGTTCGGCTCGAACCACACCGCGATCCTGACCCAGGACGGCAACGGCAACATCGCCGCCGGCGTCCAGGTCGGCCACGGGTGCAACGCCGACGTCAGCCAGGGTGGCAGCGGCAACGTCGCCGCCTTCGTCCAGGACTGCCCCTGAGCCATGATGGCCGGCAATGCCATTACCGGC
Organism: Mesorhizobium sp. WSM4906; assembly: GCF_029674625.1. Classification (NCBI taxonomy): domain Bacteria; kingdom Pseudomonadati; phylum Pseudomonadota; class Alphaproteobacteria; order Hyphomicrobiales; family Phyllobacteriaceae; genus Mesorhizobium; species Mesorhizobium sp. WSM4906. Next base: position 1,095,721 of record NZ_CP121355.1, on the reverse strand, counting down.
CATCGTCCTGACATGGCGAGGAGATCATCCATGACCAGATTGGACAAGCGAAAGGCAGTGGCATCGGCCACGCTTCTAGCCGCGATCGCCGCCGGCGCAGCCGGCGCGACGGCCGGCAAGGATGGTGCGAATTCCGGGCCGCTGCGATGCGAGATACGAGATACGCTCCAAGGCGACGCCATCCTCCTGGAACCCCTGGCTTATGCCGACAGGAGCATCAGCGGCACGTACACGGTCAGCGTCTCCGGCGGCGGCACGTCCGGCTCCGCCAACATCCGGCAGGGCGGAGCCTTCGAAGCCCGCCCGGGCAGTCCCGCATCGCTCGGCCGGATAAGCGTCGGGGCGAGTGGCGCCGCCTACGAGGTCAAGCTGAAAGTGACCGCGGGCGGCATGAGCGTCAGCTGCGTCAAGCAGGTGCCCGGCGCAACTTGAGCGTCGCTTTCTTCGCAGATCGAAAGGAGGGCTCCGGGCGACCGGAGCCCTTCGCCATTTCCACCGGGAAGGTTGAACCGCCCCAGTCTTGAACGGCTGCTGAACGACCCCTTCCGTCACGGTTCAGCTTCGCTGTGCGACTGTGGCTCATCAAATGATCGAAGCCACAAGGAGAGGCATCATGAACCGCCGGATCACAAAGCTCGTCCACGCCGCCGCCCTCGCCGCGGTCATCGGTCTGCCTCTGGTTGCCGCTCCGGCAGAGACGGGAGGTTCGATCGGGTTCTACTACTCGCCACGGACGGCCCGCGATGCGCGGGCGCTGGATCTCGGTCTGCGCGCCTATTCGGCCTACAACGGGCTGCGGAGCGGCGCCCATATCAGACAGCTCGGGCGGAACAACCTTGCCGGCATCGGTCAGGACGGGGCCGGCAACCTCGGCGTAATTCGACAGGAGGGCAGCGGACATTCCACTGTCCTGCGGCAGGACGGCAACGACAATTCCTACGGCATTTTCCAGTTCGGCAGAAACACCGACGCCAACGTCGCGCAGGCCGGCGACGGGCAGAGCGGCGCTGCCCTGCTCTTCGGCTGGTAGGCGAGAAACGCGGGTTGCGGACGCATGGACGACTGTCCGGCCATGCATCCGCCGATCGGTTACAGCCCGCGAGGCCTGCGAGCGTCCTGCAAAACGCAGGACAGCTTTTCGGCCTCAGAGAGCCTCAATTGTCCCAATCGTCCCAGTCATCTTCATCCTGCCGCGGATAATTGGGTATGACCCGGATGATCGGCTGCGGCCGCTGATAGCGCCAGTAATATTCGTCGGGTTGCGGCTCATAGGTGCGGTAGATCTGCCGGTAGTGGTGCCTGGGCTTCCAGTATGTGTGCTTCTTGTGCGGCCGCACGCAGTAACCGTCCTCGGTCAGGTAGGCGCATGTCACATGCGCCTCTTGAACCAGGCTGTCTCTGTCCGGCGCCGCGAGCATTGGCGCCGCCTGCACCGCGGCCATCGGTGCCAGCATGGCGCCGGCGAGAGCAAAAATGGACAATTTCATTCGACCTCTCCTTCGTCTCGAATTGGGCCGAAAGACCTATGGATTCGGGACGATTTGGGGCGGCCGATGATCACTTTTGATTTTCCGCCGCACATATGAGCGTTAGATCATATTTCCACCGGCAACCTGAAAGCCCAGCTTGTCATTTCTGAAGTCGCGCAGGGATCGGCCGGTTTCCCTGGCAGAAGACGGCTCAACGTCGCCCGACAAATAGGTTTGGGCTGCTCCCGCGGGTCCGGTCGGCTTTCCGCCGAGGGCCACACGCTTGGAGCCACTTCGCGCACGGGTGTTTCCAAACTCACGAATTGGAAACGGTAGGCCCTTCTCCGTGCCATTCCCACGAAACAGACCGGGTGCAATTGTCGGGCGTCCCGCCACCGACTTGTCAGCCGTTTCAATGGAGGAACTGCCAATGTCAGTGCTCGGAATCCTGCTCCATTTCAGCCGCGCGGTTATCCACGCGCACAACAACGCCAAGGTCAGGAATCTGATGGACGCGTCGGCGTCCGACGTCAGGAATGACGCGCGCCGGCAGACTTCGCCGCATGCCACCGAGAACAAGTCCGGTGCCACCCATCCCGGCGGGCGTTGAGACCCACCTGGCTCACCTCGATATGGCCGTCGCCCCCAGGTTGCGTTGGCGCGCATAGGCCACGCAGGCATCCACCGTGCTGACGCAGAGCGCATCGCGACTGTTCGGCAGGTTGTTGTCGCCGGCATAGGCGACTTCGGCGACGTGGCCGTTGAGCATGCGGATCTGCGTGTTGCAATAGCCGCCGGGCGCGACGTTGACGGAACCGCCAACCGCGGGAATCGCGCCCACGGCCATGGTCGGCACCGCGATGCTGAGATTGCCGCGCTGCACGGTGCGCTGATAGGTCCAGATCTGGCCGGAAGGCCCCACGTCGGCCGTCGCGGTCGGAAAGCCGGCGCACATGCGAATGTCGGCCTCGCTGAGGCCGACCATCTCCCTGCGGGCGGCGGCGGCGGTGGCGTCCTCCTGCGCGACCCGCGACGTATCGTCGGGAATGACGCAGGAAGACAGGATTGAGATGCCCGCGGGCAGAAGAAGGGCGAGCTTTCGAACACGGAAAGATGTCATGCCTGCTGTCGGATTTCGTGGCGCCCCTGACGCCTCCTGCACAGCTAGGTAATCGGAGAATCGAGTCAAGCGGACGGCGCTCACGAAAACTTCAGAGCGCGGCAAGACTCATTGCCATCTTCACACCACCCGAAAGTAGCTCGTCATCCCGGTCTTCTGGTGCTCGATGATGTGGCAGTGGAGCAGCCAGTCGCCGGGGTTGTCGGCGACGAGGCCCAACTGAACCTTCTCGTTCGGCTGGATGAGATAGGTGTCGGAGACGAGCGGCTGGACTTGCCGCGTCGAGGACGACAGCACCTTGAAGCTCATGCCGTGCAGATGGATGGGGTGCGAGTGCGGCGTGAGATTCTCCATGTCGATGACATAGCTCTTGCCGAGCTTCAGTTCCGCCAGGGGCGCCGTCGGATCGGGCGTGTCGCCCGACCACGGCACCTTGTTGATCGCCCAGAAGCTGTAGCCGAGCGAGCCGCAGATGCCGTCGCTGGGCAGGTTCTCCGCCGTGGCGCTGAGCGCCAACGAAATATGCTTGGCGTCGGCGACATCCACCTCGGCAACTGGATTGACCTCCAGGAGCTCAAGATCGCGGACGTCGCGCTTGAGGGAGTTTCCAACCGCGCGCAACGTCGCCAGGATCTTCGGTTTGGTCCCCCTGACGTCGCGCAGGCTGACGATCGCCCCCTCCTCGTCCGGCATTCGGATGGCGAGTTCCAGCCGCTGGCCGGGACCAAGCTGCAGGGCGTCGGGTGCAAAGCGTTGCGGCACAGGGTTGCCGTCGAGCGCGATCACCGCCGCCTCGGCTCCTTCGACGCGGAAGGCATAGATGCGGGTGACGTCGGTGATGGCGGCCCTCAGCCGCACCAGGCCGCCGGCGGGCGCGTCATATTGCGGCTGGTCGAGCCAGTTGGCGGTGCGAACCGTGCCGAAGGTGCCGCTTCTTGCCGCGTCGCGCGGCCGGAACTGTTCGATGAACTGGCCGTCGTCGCCGAGGCGCCAGTCGCGCAGATTGATCACCACCTCGGAATCGAACTTCGGATCGTTCGGGTTCTCCACCACGATCACGCCGGTCAGCCCGTGACCCGTCTGTATCAGCGTGTCGCAGTGCGGGTGGTACCAGAAAGTGCCGGCGTCCGGCGGCGTGAAGGCGTAGTCGAAATGGTCGCCCCGATAGACATAGGGCTGGATCAGGAACGGCACTCCGTCCATCTTGTTCGGAACGCGGACGCCGTGCCAGTGGATCGTGGTCGGGTCGTCGATGCCGTTGACGAGCCGCGCGGCGAACGGCTCACCCTTCTTCATCCTGACGACCGGCGGCGGGCCTGCCTCGCCATAAGTCAGGACATTCTTCGTCGGCGCGCCGTCCGTCAGCTTCGCCTCGATGCTTGCGGTCTTCAGGATCAGCGGCTCGGGCTTCGCCGCCGCCCAGCCGACAAACCTGCCAGCGGCCGCGAGGCCGATACCGGCCGCGCCGGCGGCCGCAGCACTTTTAAGAAGGTTGCGGCGGGTGAGTATCGTCATCTGGCTTCCATTGGGGCAGGGTTCTCGGAACAATTCCTGGATAAAGCCGAACCTAATGGCCGCCTATCACCATCCACCTTGCAGGCCTAGAGCAATTCTGTTTAGTCCCGCAAACTGAAGACGAACGGCGCCGTGCGGGTGACGCGCTGGCCGAGCTCCGCCGGCGGCGCCGGCACCGACGCGCCCTGCAGGGCTCCCAGCGCCGCACGATCGAGATCCGCGTCGCCCGATGACCTTGCCAGCCTGGCGGAAACCACCCGGCCCGATGCATCCACGGTGAAGGTCACGTTGGGCGTGCCTTCGGCTCGCCTGGACCTCGCCGCGCTCGGATAGCGCGTGTGACGCCTGATCCATGCCTGTAGGCTGGCATTCCACCGCGACGGGCCGACGCTTGACCGCGGCGCCGCGTCGGAGGATTGCGGCGCCGCGGCCTTCGCGCCGGCCTTGGCGTCGATGCTGGCCGTCGTCACTGCCTTGGGCGGCTCGGCCTTTTCCTTCCGTGACCGCCGCTTCGGTCTTTCGACCGGTTTCCTTTCCGCCTTCTTCTTGGCTTCGACCGGCTTGTTCGCCTTGATTTCCGTCTCGACCGGGTTGGGCTGCGGCGGCGGAACGGTCACCTCGGGCGCGATCGCTTCGACAGGATCGGGAACGACCTCTTCCAACGGCTGCTGCTCGCTGAGCGTCGCTATCGTTTGCTCCGCCGGTTCGACCTCTTCCGCCTTGTCGGCTTCCACCGGTTGATCCGTGACCGGCTTGGCTTCTTCCGCGACCGGCGCCGGCACCGGATCGGTCGCCGGTTTTACTTCAGCGGGCGTTTCCGTCTCCGCCGCCGCGTCGGGCTGGTCCGGCGTGACCTTATCCAGCGCCGCCACTTCTTCCGGCACGGCCGGCGTGGTCGGGAGCGGCGCCATTTCGACCGCCAGCGCCGGTGGCGAGCCGCCATCCGGCGCCTCGGCGAGGCTGAGGTTCTGCACCGCATAGGCGACCGCGACATGCGCGGCGAGAATGATCGCGGCCGCGCTTGTCCACAGACCGGCTTCGCTTATGCCGAGCCGCGGCTTGGAGGACAAGGCGGCGATCGCTTGGGTCATGGGACCGGGCTCCCGCTTGCCGCTGGCGCAGGGCTTCCGCCCGCGGCCGGAGCCGTGCCGTCAGCGCCCGATGTCGTCTCGAGGCCGACCAGCGCGACCTTGAGATAGCCGGCGGCGCGCAGCAGGTTCATGACGTCCATCAGCTCGCCATAGCCGACATTTCTGTCGGCGCGCAGGAAGATGCGCGTCTGCTTGTCGCCCTTGGCGCGGCTGTCGAGCACCTCGGCAAAGGCGGGACGCGGCACGCTGTCATTGCCGATGGCTAAAGTCAGGTCGCTCTTCAGCGTCAGGAACAGCGGTGTCTCGGGTCTGGGTGCCGGCGTTGCTGTCGAGCCCGGCAGGTCGACATTGATGTCGACGGTCGCCAGCGGTGCCGCCACCATGAAGATGATCAAGAGCACCAGGATGACGTCGATGAACGGCGTGACGTTGATCTCGTGGCTCTCCTCGAGATCGTCGCCGGCCGCTTCACGGATCCGCGCCGCCATAGCCGTTCACTCCGCCGCCATCGCCGTTGCCGGCGGCACGGTGCGAAAATCCAGGTCGCGGCTGACCAGTCGCTCGACCCCAGCCGAGGCGTCGGCGAGGATCTGCCTGTAGCCGGCTATCGATCGCGCGAAGACATTGTAGATCACCACTGCCGGGATTGCGGCCACCAGGCCCATCGCCGTGGCGAGCAGCGCTTCGGCGATGCCCGGCGCGACCACCGCCAGATTCGTGGTCTGCGCCTGCGAGATGCCGATGAAGGCGTTCATGATGCCCCAGACGGTGCCGAACAGGCCGACGAAGGGCGCCGTCGAACCGATGGTCGCGAGCAGGCCTGTGCCGCGCGACATGCGCCGCGAGGCTGCCGCCTCGATGCGCGACAGCCTGGAGGTGACGCGCTCCTTCAGGCCGTCGCCCGAGGCATGGTCCAGCGCGCCGGCCGACAGCGCGCGCTCTTCCTCGGCCGCGCGCACCAGCAGCGCTCCAGGACCGTTGCCGTGGCCAAGCGCGCGGCCCGCCTGCATCAGCGTCGCGGCATTGCCGATGGCAACGGCCGCGCGGCGAGCGCTGAGCTTGCCGACGAGAATCTCGAGCGATTTGGCGAGCCAGATGGTCCAGGTGACCAGCGAAGCAAAGGCAAGCCCGACCATGACGGCTTTGACGACGATGTCGGCCGCCATGAACATGCCCCAGGGCGACAGATCATGCGGCAGCGTGAGCGAAATGGCGGAAGGCGCCTCCCCGCCGACCGCCGCGCTCCGGCCGGGCTGCGTGCCCGGCCCCGCCGGCTGTGGTGCGGCGCTCGAGGCGGCCGCCGGCGGTTGCATCGCCGGTACCTGCGCGGCCGGCGCCGGCGTCGCCGGCGGTTGCTGCGCCGTGGCCGCGCCTGTCGAAAGAATGACCGATGCGGCCAACGCCGCGAGAAAAATGTTCCGGGACAAGGCTCGTCCTCGCTTCATCATTGCACGTAACCGATGGGCAGGCCGGTGACGGGATGCTCGAGCACGCCCATCTCGACGCCGAAAATGTCCTTGAGCACGTCGCCCCGCATGATCTCGCCCGGCGTGCCGCGCCTTAAGAGCCGGCCTTCCTTCAGCGCGATCAGCTCGTCGCAATAGCGCGCCGCCATGTTGGGGTCGTGCAGCACCACGACGACGCAAAGGTCGCGCCTGCGGCTGAGGTCCTTGACCAGCGCCAGCACCTCGACTTGATGCGCGATATCGAGCGCCGAAATCGGTTCGTCGAGCAGCATGACGCCGGCATTCTGCGCCACCAGCATGGCGAGCCACGCACGCTGCCGCTCGCCGCCGGAAAGCTCGTCCACAAGCTGGTCGGCGAAAGCGCTCATGTCGGTCAGCGCCAGCGCCTCCTCGACATGGGCTTTGTCTTCCGGTCCGAACCGGCCGAGCGCGCCATGCCAGGGATAACGCCCGAGCGCCGCCAGCTCGCGCACAGTAAGGCCGGTTGCCGCCGGCGTCGTCTGCGGCAGATAGGCCAGCGCCCGCGCCAGCTCGCGCGCGCCCCAGCCGGCGAGCGGACGTTCGGCGAAGCGGATGTCGCCGGAGCTTGCCGGCTGCTGCCGTGCCAGAAGCTTGATCAGCGTCGACTTGCCGGAGCCGTTATGGCCGATCAGCCCGTAAACGCGCCCGCGCTGCAATTGGAACGAGACCGGCCCAAGCAGCGTGCGCTCGCCGACGGCAAAGCGTACCGCGTCGACATGAAAGGCTGTTTGGGCACCAGTTCCGGTCAACATCCGTCTCCAAGCCGCCGTTGCCTGGCTGTCGCCGGGCGGCCAACGTCGGTTGACTAGGAAACATGAGTTACCTAGTCAACTATAAAGGTGATTTTATTTATCAACAAATCGCGCCATTGCCCTGGCGTGATGAGTTGAGCATTGTGAGGTCTGGACGGCCCCGCCGTCGCTGAGCCACGATGCGGACGGCAAGCAAGGGCATCGGGCGATGATCGAGGCAACACCATTCGACTTCCCGTATGACGGCCGGTTGGTGCCGCAAAACACCGCCTTGCTGGTGATCGACTTGCAGGAGGATTTCCTATCGCCGACAGGTTACTTCGCCAGGAAAGGCTATGATCCGTCGCCGCTGAGGGCAATCCTGCCGGCGGTGAACCGGCTGATTGCGGCCGCCCGCGCCGCTGGCCTGACCGTCGTCCACACCAGGCAAGGCTACCGCGCCGACATGGCCGACATGACGCCTTACGAGAAATGGCGCCGCAAGCGGGCGGGACTGGACGGCACCGACATCCTGCTGCGTTCCAGCCCCGGCTTCCAGATCGTCGCCGACATTGAGATCAAACCGCAAGACATCGTCGTCGACAAGACCTGCAACGGCGCCTTCACCTATACGGATCTGGAACTGATCCTGAGGGCGCGGGGCATCACACATCTCCTGTTCGCCGGTTGCACGACCGACGTCTGCGTGCACACCACCTTGCGCGAGGCCTGCGACCGCAATTTCCAGTGCCTGACGATCGCAGATGCCTGCGCCAGCGGCGACCAAAAGGCGCACGAGGCCGCGCTCCACATGGTGACGGTCGAGGACGGCGTCTTCGGCGCGCTGGCGGATTCGGAAACCGTCGTCACCGCGCTGTCGCGGCTCGCAAACGGGGCGGGCTGAAGCGCTCCGCATCGCCGGGATCGCCGAATTCCGGCCAGCCGATATCCTTGCGGATGTCCATCGGCAGCAAATAGAGTGTCCGCGCCGCCCGATAGCGCGCATGGACAGCCGCGTATTCGGTCGCCAGGCGACCGATGGATGACAGGATCGACATTTGCTTCTCCCTTGGTTGATGCCGGCGTTGGAAGCATCGGCACCCGCCAAGACGAAGGACGAATGCCTTTCGGAACGGCGGGCAGGAATTTTTCTCGTGCATTGCCGATCGATGGCACTTGTGTGGCTGGCCCTTTGACCGTCATTTGACGACGGTCAGAATTTTTTTGCGTGCACCGTTCCGTTCCCGGCATCGTCTTCGTCTTGACGGTTGTGACGATAGCGGAAGCCGCGACGGCCTCCGCCACCAGGACAGACGGAGCCAAGCCATGTCGACCGCAGTGACCTTGATCAATGTCTTTACCGCCAGGCCCGGCAAGCAGCAGGACCTCGCTAAGGTGCTTGCCGAAGGGACGCGCAACTTCTTCAGCAAGCAGCCGGGCTCGCTGTCCTCGTCCGTGGTCGTCGGCGGCGACGGCAGCAAGGTGGTCAACATCTCGCAATGGCGCTCGGCCGAGGATGTCGCCGCCTTCCGCAGCGATCCTCGCTTCGCAGAGTACATGAAGACGATCATGGAGCATGGAACCGGCGAGAGCGTGATGGGCCACACAACCTATTCCCACACTGGCGGGATCGAACATTAGGGGGACGCGTGACCGGCTCGCATGACCATCCCGCTGCGGCGACCGAAGCCAGGCTTCGCGCTTTCGAGCGCGAAGCCGCCGGCCTGCGAGCCAAGCTGCATCGCTACTGCTCGCGGATGGTGGGATCGGTCATCGACGGAGAGGACATCGTCCAGGAGGCTTTGGCCAAAGGCTTCGTGGCGATCAGGAATGGCGACATGCCCGAAAAGACCGAACCTTGGTTGTTTCGCATCGCGCACAATTCAGCGCTTGATTTCCTCCGCAAACGGGCCCGCTCGCGGATGAGGGAGAGCGAGGTCGAGCTCGACACGATCGCTGACGAAGACTCGCCCATCGATGCGCGCATCGCCGCCGAGGCCAGTCTCGCCGAACTGATGCAATTGCCGCCGGCGCAAAGATGCACCGTCGTGCTGAAGGACGTGCTCGGCCACAGCCTCGAGGAGATCGGCGAGATCCTCGAGACCACCGAGACCGCGATCAAGGGCGCGCTGCAGCGTGGTCGCGAGAGCCTGCGCAAGCTGGCGGCCGCGCCACGGCCGGCATCGCCGCGCCCGGCGCTCGACCGGCAGGACATGCGGCGCCTCGGCGACTATGTCGCGGCCTTCAACGCCCGGGATTTCGACACCTTGCGCGGCCTGCTCGCCGACGACGTCAAGCTGGAACTGGTCAACCGGCTGCGCGCCGAAGGCAAGGACTATGTCGGCAATTACTTTGGCCGCTATTCCGAAGAGACGCATTGGCATTTCACCACCGGCCTCGTCGAAGGCCGGCCGGCCATCCTGGTCACCAGCCCGGACCGCCCGGACGGGCCGCCGCGCTATTTCATCCTCATCGATTGGGAGAATGGCCGGATCGCCGGCATCCGCGATTTCCTCTTTGCGGACTATGTCATGGATGGCGTCGACTGCGTTCCGCAACCACCGTCGTCCGTCGATCCTTAGAGCAATTCCAGGAAAAGTGTGAAACGGTGAGCCGCTCTGGTGAGACCGGCGGCGTGGGCACCCTCACCAGCGATCGCAATCTCAGCGGACATGCGTCTCGGTGAAGGAGCGCGACGCAAAGGTTCCTGGCGGCGGTGTGTCGGCTTCGCGCCGCGCCAGCGAATTCGAAATCAGCGTGACCGTCTCGCGCCCGATCCGGGCAATCTCGCTCGGACGGTCGATGCCGCCGATCATGAATTCCTCGATGCCAAGCGCTGCGTAGGGCAGCAGCGAAAGCGCCAGCCGCGCCGGCGGCCCCACGACCTCGATCGCCTTGTGATCGGTTGCTTCCGACCACCCCTCGGAGCGGATACGGACGGGCAGGGCGAAACGCAGTTTTCCCGAGCGGCCATGCTCGGCGGCGGCGCTGCGCACGCGCTGCATCAGCTGCGCAACCTCGTCCGGCGAGCCGGCGGCCAGTTCGAAGACATCGGCGTGCCGGCCGGCGACCTTCAGCGCGGTGCCGGACTGGCCGCCGAGACGGATGATCAGGTCAGCGCCATGCGGACCCTTGCGCGGCACGTAACCGCCTTTGACGCTGTAGAATGCGCCCTCATGGTCGAAAGGCTTGTCGTTCGACCACAGGCGCTTCAACAGCACCAGATATTCGTCGATGCGCTGCCAGACCACGCTGTGGCCGACAGGACGCGCCTCGGCGTCGCTGTCTTCGAGCGGCTCGCTCAGCATCCTGAGCGACAGGCGGCCGCCGCTCTTCGCGTCGAGCGCCGCCAGTTGCCTTGCCGCCACGGTCGGTTCGATCACGCCGGCCCAATGCGTCAGCACGACTTCCAGCGACGCCGTGCGCTCGAGCGTCTGCGCGGCGATGTCCATATTGGTGAGCAGGCCGGCCGGATCGTCGACCACCAGCTTGCGAAAGCCGGCGTCCTCGATCAGCGACAGCTTGGTCGCCGTCTCGGCGAAATCATAGAAGAAGCTGCCATTGGCAGGCTTACCGGGAACATGCGTGAACTCGATCGGCATTGCCATCGCCTCCATCACGTTGGGTTGCCCCGCTCCATCCAAGACGCAGGCGTGCGAAAACGCTCCGGCGCTTGGCCAGTTCTTGCTCCGACTACTCAAACTCAGATTGTCTTGACGGCGAGCTTCAGCCCGCTTTCGCTCAGGGAATGAGACCCAGCACCACCGCGCCGGTGAACACGAATGCCAGCGCGAAGACGAGATAGGCGAAGGTGCCGCCATAGGCGGGCCTCCAGCTCTCACCGGCGGTCAGCCTCTGGCCCTTGCGCTGAGCGTTCTGCATGTAGGTCATGGTCGAGCCTCCGTCTCGGCCATTAATCTATAAAGTTAGTAGACTTTGTCGATTGCTATTTTTGGGAAGTTTTTGAAACAGCGTTCTCAGATTCCGGCCTAAGGTGGTTTTTCTTGCCCTCGAAAAAAGGGCCACCCCTCGGTGCGTGTAGCGCCAGCCTCTGGCCCGACCTGGAGTCGGTCGATCGGAGCGACCCTCCGAGGCCAAAAAGCCCTTTGTTCGACAAAGCTTGGTCATCCCGGATGCCGGGGATAGCATCGGCACCGAACAAGCGAAAACCCTCGGAACACGATGGAGAGACGACATGGGTGGAAGGCTGGCGGGCAAGGTCGCTATCATTTCCGGCGGCGCGACGGGCATGGGCGGAGCGGCTTCCGAGTTGTTCGCGGCCGAAGGCGCCAAGGTGGCGATCATCGACCGTAATGGCGAGGCGGCCGGCAAGACCGCCGCGGCGATCCGTGCCCGTGGCCATGTCGCCGAACATTTCGTGGCCGATGTCTCGGACGAAACGCAGGTCGAAGCCGCGGTCAAGGCGGCAACAGCCAAACTCGGTCCGGTCACCGTGCTGTTCAACCACGCCGGCACGATCGTGATAAAGCCTTTCCTGGAGACGACCTTGCAGGAATGGGACTGGCTGCACGCCGTCAACGTGCGCTCGATGTTTCTGATGACCCGCGCGGTGCTGCCCGGCATGATCGCCGCCGGCGGCGGCTCGATCGTCTGCACCTCGTCGATCTCGGCGGTGGCGGCGACGCCCAACGAAGTGCTCTACGACACCACCAAAGGCGCCTGCCACATGTTCGCCCGCGCCATCGCGGTGGAATTCCGCGACCGCAACATCCGCTGCAACGCCGTCTGTCCCGGCTTCATCCGCACGCCGCACGGCCTGCGCGAGGTCGCAGATCTCGGCAAGCTCGGCGTCGACGTTTCAGATGCCGCCATGGCCGCGCAGCAGGGTCGCATCGGCGAGCCGGAGGAGGTGGCGAAAGCCGCGCTGTTCCTGGCCAGCGACGAATCCAGCTTCGTCAACGGCGCGCATCTCTTCGTGGATAACGCTTTCACGGCGATCTGAGGCTTGGCGCCCTTCCTCTCCCCCGTCGATCGGGGGAGAGGTGTCGAGCGCAGCTCGACGGAGTGGGGGTCGACCCTCGGCGCGGCGCTGGAAGATTCTTGCGCCCTGGTTTTCAACATCCGTCGGCGGCGGTTGCCAGGTGGTTCCCCCACTCCGTCGCTGCTTCGCAGCGCCACCTCTCCCCCCTCCGGAGGGAGAGGAAAGAACGCCGAGTTCTCTACCGCTCCTCCCTTCGGAACGGCTTCAGCAGCGCCGAGGGCGCCACGGCGTTGCGCGACATGAAGGCCATGGCGATGATGGTGAAGATGAAGGGCAGCATCAGGAACGCTTCGTAGGGGATGTGGCCAAGTCCGCTGGCCTGCATCCTGAGCTGCAGCGCGTCGACGAAGGCGAAAAGCAGCGCAGCGCCCGCCGAGCGCCACGGATCCCAGCGACCGAACACGACCAGCGCGATCGCCACCCAGCCGCGCCCCGACACCACGCCGAAGGTGAAGGCGTTGAATTGCGCCATGGTAAGGAAGGCGCCGGCGAGTCCCATCAGCGCGCCGCCGAGGATCACCGCCTGGAAGCGCGTGGCGATCACGCTGACGCCGGCGGAATCCGCGGCGCGCGGGTTCTCGCCCACCATCCGCACCGACAACCCCCAGGGCGTGCGGTAGAGCACGAAGGCGGCGAGCGGGATGGCGAGGATCGCGAGGTAGACCAGCGTGAACTGGTTGAACACCGCAGGCCCCAGGATCGGGAGGTCCGACAGCAGAGGGATCGGCACCGGCTTGAAGCCGTCGATGCTCGGCGGCACCGATTGCTGGCCGAAGATCAGCCGGTAGAGGAAATAAGCCAAGCCGGACGAGAACAGCGTCACACCGATGCCGCAGACATGCTGGCTGAGGCCCAGCGCGACCGTGAACAGCGCATGCAGCGCGCCCATCAGAGCGCCGACGAGCACGGCGACCAGTACGCCCAGCCAAAGGCTGCCGCTGAGGCTGGCCGCGGTGAAACCGGCCATGGCCGACAGGAGCATGATGCCTTCGATGCCGAGATTGAGCACGCCGGCGCGCTCGGAAAACATCTCGCCGATCGTGGCGAAAGCCAGCGGCGTGGCGATGCGGATGATGGCGGCGAGGAAGCCGACCTGGAAAATCTGCTCGAACATCGCGCTCATGCTGACGCTCCGACGCGGCGGATGCGATAGGCGGTGAAGAGCAGCGCCGCCAGCATGGCGAGCAGCGCCGTGCCCTGGATGACGTCGCTGAGGAAAGCCGGCACGCCGGTCGCGCGCGACATCGCCTCGGCGCCGGTCATGACCGCGGCCAGGAAGATCGCCGCCGGCACCACGCCGAGCGGATTGAGCCGGGCAAGCATCGCCACGACGATGCCGGAATAGCCGTAGCCCGGCGAGATGTCGCTCATCACCTGGAAATGCACGCCGCCGACCTCGCCGACGCCGGCGAGCCCCGCCAGCGCGCCGGAGAGCAGCGCGGTGGAGAGCAGGACGCGCTGGACGCTGATGCCGCCATAGCGTGCCGCTTCCGGATTCTCGCCGGTGACGCGGATGCGGAAGCCGAGCGTGGTGCGCGCTATCAGGAACCAGCAAAGCGGTGCTGCGATCAGCGCCACGACGACGCCGACATGCAGCCTTGTGCCTTCGAGCAGCACCGGGAAATTGGCCGAATCCTCGATCGGCGGCGAGATCGGATAGCCGCTGAACGTATCCTTCCATGGCCCCTCGATCAGCGCCATCAGCGCGTAATAGATCACCGAATTGAGCAGCAGCGAGCTCACCACGTCGTCGACCTTGAATTTGACCCGCAATGTCGCCGGCACCAGCGCGACCAGGGCGCCGGCCGCAGCACCAACTAGCGCCATCAAAAGCATGGCGAGGTAGCCCGGCATCGGGATCGCGCCGACGGCGCAGCTCGCCACCGCGCCTGCCAGCAGCTGCCCCTCGGCGCCGATGTTCCAGAACTTGGCCCGGAAGGCGATCGCCACCGCAAGTCCGGTGAAGATCATGGGTGCTGCGCGCACCAGCGTCTCGGTGATGGCGTAGCTGTCGCCCAGCGAGGCCGACAGCATCACGCCATAGGCTTCGATCACGCCGGCGCCGGCGACCGCGATGAGGCCGCTGCACAGCACCAGGGCTACGACGATCGCGATAAGCGGCAGCGCGAGATTGAACCAGGCCGGCGTCGACGTGCGGGCTTCGAGACGAAACATCAGGCGTGCCCCTCCGCTCGCCGGATGTCGGCGCCGCCCCTCATCCGCCTGCCGGCACCTTCTCCCCGTATAGGGACGGGGAGAAGGGGGCTGGCCGCAGCCGTCACACCGTTCTTGCAACGCTGGCGATTGGCGAAATCATCGATGAGAGCGCCCCTCTCCCCGTCCCTATACGGGGAGAGGGTGCCGGCAGGCAGGTGAGGGGCAGCGCCGACGTCCGCCATTAGAGGCAACCTCATCACTCTACGCCTTTCCCCTCCGCGCCGGTCATCAGCAACCCGAGCCTCGCCACCGTGGCCTCACTGCCAGAAAGCGTGCCGGCGATGCGGCCCTCATACATCACCGCGATGCGGTCCGAGAGCATCAGCAACTCCTCGAGATCCTCGCCGATGACGATGATGCCGCAGCCCTTGCCGCGCATGGCCAGGAACTTCTCGTGGATGAAGCGGGCAGCGCCGATGTCGAGGCCGCGCGTCGGCTGCGAGACGATCAGCACTTTCGGGTCGAAAGCGAGCTCGCGCGCCAGCAGCGCCTTCTGCAGATTGCCGCCCGAAAGCGCCCCGGCGCGCGCCATCGGCCCGGGACAGCGTATGTCATAGGCCTTGATCTGTTCCTCGGCGAAGGCGCGGATCGCGGCGGGATTGAGCAGCCCCTTGCTGCTGAACGCCTCGGTGCCGATGCGCGGCAGCACCATGGAATCGGCAAGCGGCAGGTTGGTGACCAGCCCCGTCGTCATTCGGTCCTCGGGGATGCGGCCGATGCCGAGCGCCTGCAGCTCGCGCGGCGAAAATTCCACAACCGCTTTGCCGGCTATCGTCATCGTTCCGGCGCTGGGCTGCAGCATGCCGGAAACAACGTCTGCGAGCGCCCGCTGGCCGTTTCCGGAGACGCCGGCAACGCCCAGGATCTCCCCGGCGCGGACGGAAAGCGAGACATCGCGCAGCGGCGTGCC
This sequence comes from Mesorhizobium sp. WSM4906, assembly GCF_029674625.1. Classification (NCBI taxonomy): domain Bacteria; kingdom Pseudomonadati; phylum Pseudomonadota; class Alphaproteobacteria; order Hyphomicrobiales; family Phyllobacteriaceae; genus Mesorhizobium; species Mesorhizobium sp. WSM4906. The sequence goes on along the minus strand of NZ_CP121355.1, from coordinate 1,080,179 downwards.
GGGATGGCCGGAGGTGGAGATGCCGTCCAGTGTCAGCACGGAGGCGCCGAGCGTCGAAGCCTCTTTGGTCGGCGGCACGATCTCGTGGCCGCACATCAGCTTCGCCATTTCGGCCGAGGTCGTTTCTGCCGGATGGTCGACACGGCCGGCGACCTTGCCGTGGCGAAGAACGACACAGCGATGGGTGAGCGACCGGACCTCGTTGAGCTTGTGCGAGATGAAGATGATGCCCAGCCCTTGCGCCGCCATGGAGCGCAAGGCGGCGAACAGGCCGTCGACTTCGCTCGGCGCCAGTACCGCCGTCGGCTCGTCGAGGATCAGGAGCTTGGCGCCGCGAAACAGCGCCTTGATGATCTCCAGCCGCTGCTGCTCGCCGACCGAGAGCGCCGAGACCGGCAGGTCGGGATCGAGGCTCAAACCATGCCGGCGGCCAATCTCCTTCAGCCGCGCCAACCCGCCGGCGCGATCGATGCGGCCGGATTTGCCGGGAATGCCGATCAGAAGGTTTTCCAACACCGTCAGCCGCGGCGCCAGATGGAAATGCTGGTGCACCATGCCGATGCCGGCGGCTAGCGCATCGGCCGAACTGTGGATGGCGACAGGCCTGCCCTCGACCAGGATATCGCCGGCATCCGGCGCATAGGCGCCGAACAGCACGTTCATCAGCGTCGTCTTGCCGGCGCCGTTCTCGCCGAGCAGGCCGAGGATCTCGCCGGGCGCAACGCTGAGATCGACCGCCTCGTTCGCCTTGACGGCGCCGAAGCTCTTGGTGATGCCGCGCATTTCGATCAGTGGGGCGGACAAGGGTGCTCCTGAACGGACTTGGCATTGATCTTCTAGGGCGTGCCCGTCGCACCCCCCTCTGGCCTGCCGGCCATCTCCCCCTCAAGGGGGGAGATCAGCTGTCACGCCGGCTTTCGCCAATCTTCTACGTCGCAGGAAAAGCGCCAAAGGCGAAAGCTATTAATCTCCCCCCTTGAGGGGGAGATGCCCGGCAGGGCAGCAGAGGGGGGTGGCTTGGCGCCAACCCCTGCGGCAAGCCTCAATCCGAAACCGGCGTGTTCTCGTCGACGTCGACGCGGAAATTGCCTTCCAGGATCTCGGCCTTCTTCTTTTCGACCAGCGCCTTGACCTCCGCCGGCAGCGTGTTGTCGAACTTGTGGTAGGGCGCGAGATAGGAGCCGCCCTTGGCCATGCGCGAGAAGTCGCCATAGTCCTGCGCGGTGAAGACGCCGGCCTTGACCAGCTTGATAGCCTGCTCGACCGTCGGATACATGTCCCAGACCGGGCCGGTAATGACCGTGTCGGGACCGAGGCTCGACTGGTCGGACATGTTGGATATGGCGTAGATCTTCTTCTCCACCGCCGCCTCGATGACGCCGAAGCGCTCGGCGTAGATGACGTCGACGCCGGCATCGATCTGCGCCACCGCCGCTTCCTTGGCCTTCGGCGGATCGAAGAAGGAGCCGATGAAGGCGACCTTCTTCTTGACGTTCGGGTTGACCTCCTTGGCGCCGGCAAAGAAAGCGTTGACCAGCCGGTTGACTTCCGGAATGCCCATCGCGGCGACGGCGCCCACCGTGCCCGACTTCGACATCTTGCCGGCGATCATGCCGGAGAGATAGGCGGGCTCGTGGATCCAGTTGTCGAAAACGCCGAAATTGGGTTCGGCCGGGCCGGCGCCGGAGCCGAACAGCCAGGCGGTCTTCGGGAACTGTTTGGCGGTGCGGCGCGATTCGCGCTCGGCGGCGAAGGCATCGCCCAGCACCAGCTGATAGCCGCCTTGAGCATATTCGCGCATCACGCGGCTGAAGTCGGCGGTCTGCACCTTTTCCGACCATTTGTATTCGATGCCCAGTTCCTTTTCGGCCTTCTGCAGGGCGACATGGATCTGGTTGTCCCACGGCTCCTCGATCGGCGTGGCGAAAATCGCCGCCACCTTCAGCTTCTTGTCCTTGGCGAAGGCAATAGTTGGCAGGACGGTCGCCGCGAGGCCAAGCGCGCCAAGTTCCAGCACGTTGCGCCGCGACAGGCCGGCGCGCTGCATTTTATCAAGATCGTTTTTCATTGAAGTTCCCCTCTGCTCGACGGCCGTGTCGAGCCGGCCGTTCAAAAAATCAGACGCCAGGACTATGGAACGGCGCCCGAGTTTTGTCCACATGGTCAAATTTGGCTGGCGGCGATAAAGGGCGATCCTCATGTATGGACGGCCCCTTTTGGGCAAGAGGCAAAATGGCAACGACGGCGCAGGTCTGGAGCGGTCATGTATTCGGCCTTTAGTGCGGTCGATTTCGAAGACCGCTGGCCCGCAAGGGTTACGCGGATCGAGTTCCAATCATTCTAGCGCGCTTTGTATCGCGATGACGAAGGCGGAGTGTCTCGACCCAGGTCCTGACCATTTTGCCGTGCTGCTTTTTGCTCCTTACGCTTGTTGAGGGCCTCGATTTGCGTTTATGCCGCAGTCGGCGCCCTGTATTCCTGTCCCGATTGCAGCATTGCCCAGATGATGCGGGCGGTCTTGGCCGCCTGGGCGACGACGGCGACCTTGACCGGCCGCCTGGCCAGCAGGCCGCGAACCCAGGGTGAGCCCTTGTCGGGTTTGGCCCTGACCTGGCGCAACCAGGAACTGGCGCCCAGAATGAGCAGCCTTCGCAGGTCCCTGTCGCCGGCGCGGCTGATATGGCCCGTCAAGCTGTGCTTGCCGCCGGTGTCATGGCTCTTGCGGGTCAGGCCCAGCCAGGCGGCGAAGTCCCTGGCCGAAGCGAACTGGCGGCCATCGCCGATGGTGGCGACGGCTGCATGCGCGATGATCGGGCCGACGCTCGGGATCGTCGTCAGCCGCAAGGCCGCTCGCTGCTGCCTGACCTGAGCCAGGATCTGCTTGTCCAGCTTGCCGATCTCGCCATCCAGCGCCCGCCATTGCCCGGCCAGAGGCGCCAGACAGATCAACAGCGCCGCGGGAATGGCTTCATCGGCTGCCTCGATGCGCTGCAGCAGGGCCTCGATGCCTGCGGCCCCCTTGGCACCTATCAGACCCATCTCATAGAGCTGCCCACGCATGGCGTTGGCCAGTTGCGTGCGCTGGCGCACCAGAAGGTCACGTGTGCGATGCAGCGCTCGGGCCCATTGCTGTTCGACCGTCTTGATCGGCACGAAGCGCATGTCGGGCCGGCTCACCGCTTCGCAACAGCCTTGCGCATCGCGGGCATCGTTCTTGTTGCGCGCAACATAGGGCTTCACATAGGCCGGCGGCATCAGCTTGACCTCGTGGCCGAGCGCGCTCAGCGTGCGGGCCCAATGATGGGCCGAGCCGCACGCCTCCATGCCGATCAGCGCCGGCGGCTGCGCGGCGAAGAACTTCTCCACCTGCGCGCGCCGCAGCTGGCGCTGCACCACCACCTGCCCGGCTGCATCCACGCCGTGCACCTGAAACACGTTCTTGGCCAAATCGATTCCAAATCTGATAGCTTGCATGACGGACGGTCTCCTCCGCTGGGTTCCAACACGACCAGTTTGGCACATTCGATGCCGCAAGGGGCCGTCCACCCATCATTCTATGGCGGAGCAAGGAGCGAAGCGACGCGCGCAGACCATAGAATCCATGCCGTGAGGCCCGAGAGCCACGGCGGCGCAGAACGATCGGCGGCTGTGCCATCGCTTGTTCTGGACCGTGGCATTCTTAGTTGGATGGAACGGCATGGATTCCAGGGTCTACGCTTCGCTTCGCCCTGGAATGACGAAATTATCGAGCATCGCCCACTTCCCAGCGCCCCGTCTCGGCAAACCGCCTCAACAGCGGCGCCGGCTCGAAAATCGCCCGGCCTGTCTTTGCATGCCGATGCTCCAGCCGCTCGACGATCTTTGCCGCCCCTTCGAGCCCGGCCCAGAACATCGGCCCGCCCTTGCCGACCGGGAAGCCATAGCCATTGACCCAGACGACATCGATGTCGGATGCCCGCGCGGCGATGCCTTCCTCGAGGATCTTCGCCCCCTCGTTGACCAGCGGATAGAGCGTGCGCTCGATGATCTCCTCCGCGCCGATGGCGCGCGGCGCGATACCGCGGTCGGCCGCCTTGGCGCGGATCAGCGCCTCGACGTCCGGATCCGCAATCGGCTCGCGCGAGCCACTTTCGTAGCGATACCAGCCGCGCCCGGTCTTTTGGCCGAAGCGGCCCTGCTCGCACAGCGTATCGGCGATCGCCGCCGTCTGGCCGCGCGCCTTGCGGTTGCGCCAGCCGATGTCGAGGCCGGCAAGGTCGCCCATCTGGAACGGTCCCATCGGCCAGCCGAAATCGGTGAAGGCCTTGTCGACCTGGCCGGGTGTCGCGCCTTCGAGCAGCAGGAACTCGTTCTCGGCGCCGCGCGCGGCCAGCATGCGATTGCCGACGAAACCGTGGCAGACGCCGACGACCACCGCCACCTTGCCGATGCGTCGCGCCAGATCGGCAACGGTTGCCAGTGCGTCGGGCGCCGTCTTTTCGGCCCGCACGATCTCCAGCAGCTTCATGACATTGGCCGGCGAGAAGAAATGCATGCCGAGCACGTCTTGCGGCCGCGAGGTCGAGGCGGCGATTGCATTGACGTCGAGGTAGGAGGTGTTGGTTGCAAGGATGGCGCCGGGCTTGGCGACCGTGTCGAGCCTGCCGAACACCTCCTTCTTCACCGCCATGTCCTCGAACACGGCCTCGATGATCAGATCGCAGTCGCCAAGGTCGGCGTAATCGGTGCTGCCCCTGAACAGGTCGAGCCGCTGCTGTTTCGCCTCTTCGCTCAGTGAACCGCGGCCGACCGAGACGGCGTAGTTCTTCTCGATCGTCGCCAGCCCGCGCCGCAGCGCCTCGGCGCTCGTCTCCAGCAAGGTCACCGGAAAACCGCCATTGGCGAGGGCCATGGCGATGCCGCCGCCCATCGTGCCGGCGCCGACGATGCCGACGCGGGCAATCCCGCGCTTTTGCAGATCCTTGCCGGGCACCTTTGCCGCCTCGCGCTCGGCGAAGAACAGATGCCGCTGCGCCCGCGACTGGTCGCCCGAAACGAGTTTTGCAAAGAGCTGCCGCTCCGCGGCCAGCGCTTCGTCGAAAGGCAAGGTGATCGCGTTGCGCACCGCCTCGGCGCAGGCAAGCGGCGCGTCCAGCCCGCGCGCCTTTTTGGCGAGGCCCGCCGCCTGCGCGTCGAAGAAAGCAGGATCGGTTTCGGCAAGGCGGCCATTGCGGTCGCGAACCGGCACCAGCGGTCCACTTCGATCAGCCATTTCGCCAGCGAAACGAACTGTCCGCGCCAGCAGATCATCGTCGAAAACGGCGTCGACGAGACCCGCCGCCTCTGCTTCGCCGGCTGGAATCGGCGTACCCGAAACGATCATGTCGAGCGCTTTTGCCGCGCCTACCAGGCGCGGCAAGCGCACGGTGCCGCCGCCACCCGGCAGCAGGCCGAGCTTCACTTCCGGCAGGCCGAGCCTGGCGCCTCGGTCGGCGATGCGGAAATGGCAGCCGAGCGCCAGTTCCAGCCCGCCGCCCAGCGCCGTGCCGTGGATGGCGGCTATGGTCGGCTTGGCGATCGTCTCCAGCAAAGCGATGATGGCGCGCAGCTCCGGCTGCTCGACCGGCTTGCCGAATTCGGTGATGTCGGCCCCGGCGACAAAGGTGCGTCCGGCGCAGGCGATGACGATGGCCTTGGTGGCGGGGTCGTCGCGCAGCGCCATGAGCGCCTCGTGAAGCGGCTTGCGGACGTTAAAACTCAGCGCATTGACCGGCGGATTATCGATCGTCACCACGGCGACGCCGTTCTCGTTTGCAACGCTGACGAAATTGGACAAACGGAACCTCCCCAGACGGCTGCGACACGCAAGGTTTACTCGGCCGCACCATGAATGGGTACACGAACCGCCCTTCGCCCAGCAGTTCGGAAACTAGCGCTGGCGCGCGACCTAAATCGCTATGCCTAAATCGCAATGTCTGCTGGCACAGCATGCAACAGCAGGATATATGAGGATAGTCTCCGGTCCAATATGAAGACAGCCTCAGGTTCAAAACATGAGGACAGCTTCGAGAATGGCAGTTGCGACTGTGCCGCAGCCGCGCGCGCCGCAGCAAAGAAGAGGCCATGATCGTGTTGCCGCCCTGATGGCGAGCGCGGCGGAGCTGTTCGTCGAGAAGGGCTTCGACGCCACGACGATGACCGAGATCGCCGTCAGAGCGGGGGCTGCCATCGGCACGCTCTATCTGTTCTTTCCGACCAAGGAGGCGGTTGCGCAGGCGGTTCTGATGGCGCAGGCGGAAGAGCTTTCGGGACAGCTCTATGCGCTGCGCGAACAAACCGAGGGGATGCACGCGGCAACGATTGCGGACCAGCTCTTCGCGCTGCTAGGCACCTTCATGGCCACGCATCCGGTCTATTCGGCACTGCTCGACCTGCCGGGCGACGATCGATGGCGGCGTGCGATGCGCGCTCGTCGCCGCGGCCAGATCGCCGCCTTGTTTGCGCAGGCTTATCCGCCTTTGCCGGCGGGACAGGCCGAGCGGCTGGCGGTGATCGTGCCGCAGCTGATGCGCATCCCGCTGGCGCTGATCGGCGAGAAACGCCTGCGCGACGGCGTGCTGGACGAACTGCGGCTGATGCTGAACAGGCATCTGGAGGCCGGAGATGGCTGATGGCGAAGGTGGGTGTGCTTAACGCACGGCCCTTTCGCCACCCGCCGCCGTGATCACGCCGACGATGATCAGCCCGGTCAGCACCAGCCGCACGCCGGCGCTGACGCCGAAGGTGTTGAGCATGGTCAAGAGCAGCACAAGGAACAGGCCGGCGCCCCAGACGCCCGGCACATTGGCCTTGCCGCCGGCGACCGACGTGCCGCCGATGACGACGACGGCGATCGAGGCGAGCAGATATTCGTTGCCGATATCGACGTTGGCGCCGCGGAAATAGCCGGCGAGCAGCGCGCCGTCGATGCCGCCCAGCGCCCCGCATAGCGTGTAGGTGAGGAAGCGGATGCGGCCGACATCGACGCCGGCCAGCCAGGCGGCGCGGATGTTCTGGCCGATAGCCAGCACCGAGCGGCCATAGATCATGCGCTGCAGCGCGAGTGCCGCGCCGACGGTAAACAGCACCGTCAGCATCGCCAGCACCGGAATGCCGAGGACTTGCCAGTTGGTGAAATCGGCGAAGCCCGGCGGCGGCTTGATCTGCAGGCCGCGACCATAGCTGATGTCGACCGACTGGATGATGAAGCTCGCCGACAGCGTCGCGATGATCGGCGGGATGCGCAGCGCCCAGATCAGCAGATAGTTGATGGCGCCGATGGCCGCGCCGCAGGCGAGCGCGGCGAGCAACCCGACGACGATCATGGAATCGCTGCCGCCCATCACCTTCATCGCGACCGCGCTCGCCAATCCGATATTGGCCGGCAGCGACAGGTCGACATTGCCGGGCCCCAGCGTGATGACGAACATCTGGCCGACGCCGACGATGACGGTGAAGACGGCCAGCGAAAGCGCCGCCGTGACCATGCCGCCGGCGCCGTAGCCGCCGGTGAAGGTAACGGTCGCCACCCACACCACGACAGCGCCGACAAAGGACCAGAGCCAGGGTTTTTCGAGCAGCATGCGCAGCGATGCCATGGCTTACCTCTCCCTGCGGCTGATCAGCACCCGCGCCGCCAGCACGATGATCAGGATCGCGCCGTTGGCGGCGACCTGCCAGTCGGGCGGGATATGCATGAAGGTCAGCAGCGGCGAGGCGGCCAGCGCCAGCGTCAGCGCGCCGATGACCGCGCCGATCGGCGACACGCGCCCGCCGACGAACTCGCCGCCTCCCAGAATGACGCCGGCGATCGACAGCAGCGTGTAGCCGTTGCCGATGTTGGCGTCGGCCGAGGTAGTGATGCCGATCAGCGCCATCCCCGACAGCGCGCCGAACAGGCCGGTCAGCGCGAAGAGCACGATCTTGGTTCTGAGCAGCGACCAGCCGGCGCGCCTCAGCGCCGCGGCGTTGCCGCCGGAGCCGCGCAGGATGACGCCATAGGAGGTGCGCATCAGGCCGAAATGCACGACCGCGGCGATGATCAGCGCCGCCAGGATCGGGAAGGGGATGTAGGGCGGCTTGAAGGACATGACCGCCAGCAGCCAGTCGGGCGCCTTGCCGCCGGGCTTGGGCAGGATGAGGATGGCGAGCCCCTGCCAGACGAAGCTCATGCCGAGCGTCACCACGATCGAGGGCAGGTTGCGCAGATGGATCAGCGCGCCGAGCAGCGCATAGACGGCGATCGAGCCAAGAAGCACAACGACGCCGATGAGTGGTGCGTCCCTGAGCCAGGTTGCGGTGACGCAGCCGACGAAGCCGACGAAGGTGCCGATCGACAGGTCGAGCTCGTTGCCGGCGATGACGAACATCTGCGCGATCGTCGCCAGCGCGATCGGGATCGCCAGGTTGAGCATCAGGTTGAAGCCGAAATAGCTGATGGCGCGCGGGTTGAGCCAGGCGATCGCGATCAGCACCAGCGCCAGCGACAGCGCCGGCAACAGGCCGCGCAGCAGGCGCGCCCGCGCGGCGCTGCCGCGTGGTGAGGCTTTCGGGAGCGTGCCGGGAGCGATCGCCGTCATCTCAGGCCGCGTCGCCGAACGAGGACTGGATGATCTTTTCCTCCGTCAGCTCGTCGCGGCCGAGATTGGCCACGATCCGCCCGTTCTTGAAGACATAGACGTGGTCGCAATTGTCGAGCTCTTCGGTTTCGGTCGTGTACCAGAGGAAGGTGCGGCCCTTGGCGGCTTCCTCGCGCACCAGGTCGTAGACTTCGAGCTTGGTGCCGATATCGACGCCGCGCATCGGATCGTCCATCAGCACGATCTCGGCGTCGGAACCGAGCGCGCGGGCAAACAGCGCCTTCTGCTGATTGCCGCCCGACAGCGAATAGATGTTGTTGTTCATGTCCGGCGTGCGGATGCCGATCTTCCTCTTCCAGAACTCGGCAAGCTCGGCCTCGCGCTGCGGCGAGATCAGCAGGCCGTTGCGCAGGCGCTGAAGCGAACGGATGCCGATGTTCTGCGCGATCGACCATTGCGCGAAGATACCGTCCGACTGGCGGTCGCCGGCGACCAGCGCCACCGGCGCGGTCACCTCGATGCCGGCCCTGGCGCGTGAAGCCGCCGCGAAGATTGCGAGCAGCAGGTCGGTCTGACCATGACCGGCTAGACCGGCAAGGCCGATGATCTCGCCCGCGCGGGCGACAAGTTCCTTGCCGTCCTGCTGCCGCGCCGGACGCGCCCGCACCCTGAGCGCGCCGGCCTCGGTCTTGCGGGTCTCGGCGGCGGCCTTCTGATGTCCCTCGGCGCCGCCCATGGCGGCGACCAGCTTGTCGCGGTCGAAAGCGCTTGCGGCATCGGCGGCGACGACCTTGCCGTCGCGCATCACGACGATGCGGTCGGCGTTCTGCAGCACTTCGCCCAGCACATGCGAGATCAGGATGCAGCTGCCGCCCGCGGCGACGAAGCGGCGCACGAAGGATAGCAGCTGCCCAGCGGTGTGCGCATCGAGCGACGAGGTCGGCTCGTCGAGGATGACCAGGTGCAGCGGCTCGCGGGTCAGCGTGAAGGCGCGCGCCACCTCGACCATCTGCCGCCGCCCGATCGAGAGGTCACCGGCAATGTCGTCCGCCGAGATGCCGTGGCCGGGAAAGATCTCGTCGAGCTTGGCCTGGATGAGAGCGGCGGCCTTGCGCAGCCAGCCGAGGCCGGCGAGCGAGGGATGGTTGATGCGGGTGTTCTCGGCGACGCTGAGATTGGGGCAGAGCGACAGTTCCTGGAAGACGCAGCGAATGCCGAGCTCGAGCGCGCGCGCCACGGAATAGCTCGTTTCCTGATTGCCGCGAACGGCGATCTGCCCGCCGTCCGGCCGCAGCGTGCCCGCCACCATATGCATCAGCGTCGACTTGCCGGCGCCGTTGTGACCGACCAGCCCGACGCATTCGCCGGCGCCGACATGGAAGTCGACGCCGTTGAGCGCCCGGACGGCGCCGAAATGTTTCTCGGCGCCGTCCAGCCTGACAATATCTGCAATAGCCTGAAGCATCCTCAACGATATCCGGTTGGCGATGCGGCTGGCAACGTTTCCGCCGCTATTGCTTGATATTGGCCTTGATGGCCGCGATGGACTCTTCCTGCGTGTATTCGTGGGTGGCGACGCCGCCTTCCTTGATCTTCGGCAGCGCGGCCTCGAAATCGTCCTGGGTGAAGGCAAGATAGGGCACCAGGAGATCGTGCGGAATGTCCTTGCGTCCGTCGAGCACCTGCTGCGCCACCCAGAAGGCGAGCGTCGACACGCCGGGCGCGATAGAGGCCGACCAGGTCTTGTAGCCGTCCTTCTCCTTCTGCTCCTTCCACCACTTCAGCTCGTCCTGGCGGTTGCCCATGATGATGGTCGGGCGCGGCTTGTTGGCGGCGGCGAAGGCTTGCGCCGCGCCGTAACCGTCGCCGCCCTGGTCGACGATGCCGACGACGTCGGGGAGCGACGGCAGGATGGTCGCCACCGCCTTCTGCGCCGTGGTCTGGTCCCAGTCTCCGGTGACCGAGCCGACGATCTTGAACTCGGGATGGGCGGCGACGCCCTCGAGGATGCCGGCATGGATGGCATCGTCGATCGAGGTGCCGGCAAGGCCGCGGATCTCCAGCAGATTGCCGCCCTTGGGCTGGAACTTTGCCATCTGCTCGACTTCCTGCTTGCCCATGTCCTTGAAGTCGACGACGACGCGATAGGCGCAGGGCTCGGTGACGATGCCGTCGAAGGAGACGACGACGATGCCGGCATCGCAGGCCTGCTTGATGGCGCCGTTGAGAGCGTCCGGCGAGGCGGCGTTGATGACGATGGCGTCATAGCCCTGCAGGATCAGGTTCTGCACCTGAGCCGCCTGGGTCGGCACCTCCTTGTCGGCGGTGGTGAAGACGTCCGCCGCCGCCACCACCTTGTCGTCGACCGCCTTCTTGGTGACGATGCCGTAGCTGTCGAGCATCGCCTGGCGCCACGAATTGCCGGCGTAATTGTTGGAGAAGGCGATCTTCTTGCCGCTCGTGTCGGCAAGCGCCGTGCCCGAGGCGAGCATGGCTGCAAGGGCGCTCAAGACCAGTAATTTCTTCATGTCATTTCCTCCCAGATGTTGACTGCTGCATGTCCATCGGCTCCTCCGAGCCGGCTTCACTCCAATACGATCCGCGCCCGATTCGATCCGGCGCCCCCGGCTCAAAACAGCCTCAGTCCCGGCACGCGCACCCTCAGCCGGTAGAGCGACGTCGAAGCGGTGATGTAGAGGCTCCTCAGGTCGTCGTCGCCGAAGGTGAAGTTCGCACAGTCTTCAGGCGTTGGAATGACGCCGAGAAGATCGCCGGACGCATCGAAGACATGGATGCCGCCGGGGCCGGTGCAATAGAGATTGCCCCGGCTGTCGATCTTCATCCCGTCCGGCGCGCCCGGCCCGTCGCCTTCCGTCACCGCCCACACCGCGCCGCCATTGAGGTCGCCATTGGCTTCCACGCCGAACACCCTGATGTGGCCGCGCTCGGTATCGTTGACGAAGAGCCGCGATTCATCGAGCGAGAAGCAGAGGCCGTTGGGCTGCGCGAAATCGTCGGCCAGCAGCGTCAGGCGCGCGCCGTCGCCGTCGATGCGGTAGACGCCCTGGTGGGCCAAATCCTGCGGTCTCGGCACTCCATAGAACTTCGCCCGGCCGTAAGTCGGATCGGTGAAATAGATCGAGCCCCCGGTGGCCACCACAATGTCGTTCGGGCTGTTGAGCTGCTTGTCCCGGTAATGGGTGGCGAGTACCGTCGTCGCGCCGTTCGGTTCGGCGCGGGTGACACGGCTGGTCGCGTGCTCGCAGGTCACCAGCCGCCCCTGCCGGTCGAGCGTGTTGCCGTTGGCCATGTGGCTCGGATTGCGGAACAGCTCGATCTCACCCGACGTGCCGAGCCGATACATGCGGCTTTGCGGAATGTCGGAAAAGACCAGCCATTTCTCGTAAGGATGCCATACCGGCCCCTCGATGAAGCCGTAACCGGTGGCGAGCCGCTCCATCGCCGCGTTGCCGACGACGTCGTCAAAGCCGGAATGGCGGGCGCGCGCCTGGATCGACATCACGGACTCTTGGGTTCCCGCACCGGCTTGCCGGCGACGAACCAGTCGCTGCCCGGCACGTCTTCGATCACCACCCAGATCGCTTCCTTGGGCAGCTCGGCGATCTCGCTGATCGCCTCGGTGACGCGGCGCGAGATCTCGTTCTTGCGCTTTTGCGAATGACCCTCGAGTATCCGTATGCTGACGAACGGCATGGCGCTTCCCCGGGATTTTGTTTGCCCGATATTTTCTTCTTGTCAGACAAAAGCCTAGTCGGGACATGAGCGAGGCGATAGCGGTCTAAGCGCATCGCCGACTGTGGTTTTGCACAGTCGGTCGCTTCGGGCGCTTTCCGGACTCGGCGCGATCAGTGATCCTGCAGCGGCGTCGCCTGCGCGAGCCAGGCGTCGAGCTGCTCCTGTTCGCGCCGCAGCGCGTCGATGTTGATCAGGCCGCGCGCCATGGCGAGATAGATCGCGCGGGTGCGCGAATTGAAGACCGACGCTTCGCCCGCGCCCTCCTCCGGCGGCACGATGCCGAGCTTGTCGTAGACATGCTTGATGCGGCTCTGCGCGCCGCGGATCGACAGCCCGCGCCGGGCCGCGATCGCCCGGTCGGTGAGGCCGAGCGCGATGTCGATCAGGCTTTCATACTCGCCGTCGGTGATGCCTTCGAACCGGTCCTGGACGCGGTGCTGGATGCCGCGGATCTCGCGGTCGATGATGCAATGCCCCTCGCGGAAGACGCCGCGCAGCGCCGAGCGCATGCCTTCTTCGGTGGCCGATTTCAGCACATAGCCATAGACCGATCCCGGCGGCACGATGCGCGCCACGCCCCGCACATAGGCCTCGTCGGCGAAATTCGACCAGAACAGGATATGCGTGCCGGCGCGCCGGCTCCAGATGGCACGAGCCACCTCGATGCCGGTCGCCTTGGGCAGCTGCAGGTCGAGCACGACATGCGGCGGCTGCCGCTCGGCCGCCAGGTTGATGGCGTCTTCGCCGTCGCCGGCTTCGATCACCTCGACGTCGCCCGGCCACAATTGCTCGACGGTGCGCCGCGCGAAGGTGCGGTGCAGGCCGTCGTTTTCCGCGATCATCACCAACATCAGAACGCCTCCGCCACCGGCTTATCCTCGTTCGCCGCGGCGCCGCGCGCCGAAACCTCGCTCGCCGCGGGCTCGCGGTCGATCTCGATGACGACCCGCGTGCCGCCCTTGCGGCTGGCCGGCTCGAAACGCAGCCGCGCCCCGACAAGTGCCGCCCGCGTATGCATGTGGCCGATGCCGCCTTGGGCGGCAGGATCGACCGCGCCGCAGCCATGCCCGTCATCGGTGACGGTCACGCTGAACGTGGTTGCTGTCGAAGCCAGCTGCACCTCGATGCGGCTCGGTTCGGCATGGCGCACCGCGTTGTTGATGGCTTCCTGCACGATCCGGTAGAGCGCCGTCCGCAGCGTTTCCGACAGGCTGTCGGCGCTGCCGTCGCTGGTGTCGGCGATGCGCACCGCGATCGGCGGCTTGGCCCTGGCGACGCTGCGGTTGAGATGCGCCTCGACCGCATCGCGCAGGCCGAACAGTTCGAGCACGCTCGGCCGCATGTCGTCGACTATATGGCGCAGCTCCGCCAGGCAGCCCGCGACCTCCTGCTCGAGATCGGCAAGCTGGGCCGTCCGCGCCACGCCCCGGCTGCGGAAGGCCGAGACCTGGCGCGCGATGCGGGCGAGGTCGGCGAGCGTCTGGTCGTGCAGGTCCATCGCCATGCGGCGGCGTTCGCGCTCCATGCCGGCGGTCAGCTGCGAGGCACCGACCCTGAGCAGCTCCGCCCGGTTGCGCGCCTCGCTTTCGGCGAGCATGGCGCGGCGCGCTTCCTCGGTTTGGATCAGCGCGAAGATATAGGGTGCGATGAGATCGGCGCATTGCTGGGCGACGTCGACGTCCGCCTGCGTGTAGCAGCCGGCCTCGTGCCGGCTGATATTGAGCGCGCCGACCACGCTGCCGCGCGCCCTGAGCGGCACGATGATGCGGCTGCGCAGCTTGGCGGCGAAGATCGGCCCGTCGAACGCGCCCTCGAAGTGGAAGCGGTCGTCGACAAGCGCATTGTCGGACAACAGATAAGGCGTCTCGCCCCGCAGCACGCGACGGATCGGGCTGCCCTCGACCGGATGCTGCGCCAGATCGCTCCAGCTGGTATGGAAACCGGCCTCGTAGCAGGCATGCATGCGCCCATCGAGCGACAGCACCGCCAGATCGATATGGTCGTGCGGGATGAGCGTGCCGATTTCGATCGCCGTCGCCCGGAATGCCGAGCCCGGATCGATATGCCCGGCCAAAGCCCGCGAGATCGCGAGCAGCCGGTCGATCAGCTGGGGAGATACCTCCGACATGTCTCCTCCCTTGCCGCCGGATGAATGCCGCGGAAAGGCACGCCATGCCCATACGGCACGGCTGTAAGCCTTGTTTCCCGCATTCCTCCCTGCTTGCAAAATAGTGAGCGCTTGACGGTGCCCCTGTCAACGACGGCTGACGCGACGGTGACGAGATCAACTTCAGGTGCGACGATTGAAAAGCCGCCGGCTCCTGGTCTAGGAACGATGGCAGGAGGCCAGTTGATGGCAGTGACGCCGACCGTTGCTCAGGGCGCCCCAGGAATACCCGCGCGCTGGACGTCGAGCGCCAAGAGCGGCGTCGGCACAGCGCTTTCGGCGAGGAGCCCGCTCTGGTTCACCATCAGCCACGGCATATTGAACGAGATCTATTATCCGCGCCTCGACAGCGCCTGCACGCGCGACATGGGGCTGATGGTCACCGGCCCTGGCGGCTCCTTCTCGGAAGAGAAGCGCGATACGCTGCACGTGATCGAGCCCTTCGAGAGCGGCGTGCCGGCCTACCGCCTGGCCAACACGGCGGTCGATGGTTCCTACCGGCTGGAAAAGCGCATCGTTACGGATACGAAACGCCCCGTCCTGCTGCAGGAAATCACCTTCGCGGCGCTCAAAGGCTCGGCTTCGGACTACCGCGTCTACGCGCTGCTCGCGCCGCACCTCGTCAATGCCGGCATGGGCAACATGGCCTGGGTCGGCGAGCATAAGGGAGAGCGCATTCTCTTTGCGTCAGGTCGCGGCGTTTCGGTCGCGCTTGCCGCCTCGCTGCCCTGGGGCGCCTGCTCGGCCGGCTATGTCGGCGTCTCCGACGGCTGGCAGCAGCTCCGCAACGGCGGCGCGCTCGACCCGGCCTGCCAGCGGGCGGGGGACGGCAATGTGGCGCTGACCGGCGAGATCGGCTTCTCGGCAGGCACCGGCACGGCCTTGCTGGCGCTTGGCTTCGGCGCCTGGCCGGAAGAGGCGGCGGAGATCGCGCTGGCAAGTTTGGAGGACGGCTTCGAGGCTGCCGCGGAAACCTATGTCGCCAACTGGCGGAAATTCCAGGCCGGCCTGGAAAAGCTCGACCGGCAGGCCGCCTCTGGCATCAACAGCTACCGTGTCGGCACCGCGGTGCTCGCCTCGCATCTGTCGATCGCCAGGCCCGGAGCGGCCGTCGCCAGTCTTTCGATCCCCTGGGGGTTCAACAAGGGCGACGACGATCTCGGCGGCTATCATCTGGTCTGGCCGCGCGACCTTGTCGAGACGGCGGGCGGCTTCCTCGCCGCCGGTGACGCCAGGCAGGCGCTCGAGATCCTGACCTATCTCCGCTCGATCCAGCAGCCGGACGGTCATTGGCCGCAAAATTGCTGGTCGAGCGGAACGCCCTATTGGCCAGGCATCCAGATGGATGAATGCGCATTTCCGCTGCTGCTCGCCGATGCCCTTCGCCGCGCTGGCCATCTGCCGCGCGCGAAGCTCGGCGAGTTCCTGTCCATGATCGAAAGCGCTGCCTCCTATGTCGCGCGCAACGGCCCGGTCACCGGCGAGGACCGGTGGGAGGAGGACGCCGGCTACAGCCCGTTCACGCTGGCCGTGGAGATCGCGGCGCTGCTCGCCGCAGCCGACATGCTCGACGCTTGCGAGAAAAATGAGCCGGCAAACTATCTCCGCGAGACCGCCGACTGCTGGAACGGGGAGATCGAGCGCTGGACCTATGTCACAGGCACCGAGCTCTGCGCCAGGGAACGCATCGATGGCTACTATGTCCGCATCGCGCCGCCCGACGCTGCCGGCGCCGCTTCGCCCAAGGACGGCTTCGTGCCGATCAAGAACCGGCCGCCCGGCGAGGGCGACAGGCCGGCCGAGGCCATCATAAGCCCCGACGCCCTGGCGCTGGTCCGCTTCGGCCTGAGAGCCGCCGACGATCCGCGCATCCTGAGCACCGTCAAGGCAATCGACGCCACGCTGCGCTGCGCTCTGCCGCAAGGTCCGCTCTGGTACCGCTACACCGGCGACGGCTATGGCGAGCACGAGGACGGCTGGCCTTTCGACGGCACCGGCCAAGGCCGGCCATGGCCGCTGCTCACGGGCGAACGCGCCCATTACGAGCTGGCCGCGGGGCGGGCCGACAAGGCGGCCGAACTGCTCGATACCTTCGAGCGCTCGGCGGGTGTGGGCGGACTTCTGCCGGAGCAGGTCTGGGACAAACCCGACATAGCGGAGCGCGAATTGCGGCTCGGCGCGCCTTCCGGCAGCGCCATGCCGCTGGTCTGGGCGCATGCCGAGCACGTCAAGCTGTTGCGCTCGCTGCGTGACGGCGCGGTCTTCGACCTGCCGCCGCAAGGCGTCGAGCGCTACATCAAGGGCAAGACAGTGTCGCCCTTCAGGATCTGGCGCTTCAACAACAAGATCCGCTCCATCCCCGCCGGCAAGGTGCTGCGCGTCGAGCTCGCCGCCCGCGGCGTGGTCCGCTGGAGCAGCGACAAATGGCTGACGGTGCATGACGACAAGACGGCCGAAAACGCCTTCGGCGTCCATCTGGTCGACCTGGCCGTCGCCGGTTTACAGGCGGGATCGACGATCGTCTTCACTTTTTTCTGGCCCGAAGCCAGCCGCTGGGAGAATGTCGACTTCACCGTCGGCATCGATCTTTCGGACAGCCAGTAAGATTCTTTCCTCAAGCTATTAGGATGACACCATGCAGATCGGAATGATGGGACTGGGCAGGATGGGCGCCAACATGGTGCGGCGCCTGATGCGCGACGGCCACGAATGCGTCGTCTACGACATCAATTCGGCAAGCGTCGCCGGCATGGTCAAGGACGGCGCCATCGGCGCCGCCTCGCTGGAGGAGTTCGTCGCCAAGCTTGCCAAGCCGCGCTGCGCCTGGCTGATGCTGCCGGCCGCGATCACCGGCAGGATCGTCGACCAGGTGGCGGCGCTCATGGAGCCTGGCGACATCATCATCGATGGCGGCAATTCCTATTACCATGACGCCGTCGACCAGGCCGCGAAGCTTGCCACCAAAGGCATCAGCTTTGTCGATGTCGGCACCAGCGGCGGCGTCTGGGGGCTGGAACGCGGCTACTGCCTGATGATCGGCGGGCCTGATGAAGCGGTGAAACACCTCGATACGGTCTTCGCCACGCTGGCGCCTGGCGCCGACTCGGGCTCCAACCCGCCGAAGGACGCCGGAACCGCGGCGTTCGGCTATCTGCATTGCGGTCCGAGCGGCGCCGGCCATTTCGTCAAGATGGTTCACAACGGCATCGAATACGGCGTCATGGCCGCCTATGCCGAGGGCATCAACATCCTGAAATCGGCCAACGCCGGCAAACGCGACCGGACGGCGGACGCGGAAACCAGCCCGCTCGAAAATCCGCAATATTACCAGTTCGACATCGATCTGCCCGCCGTGGCCGAGGTCTGGCGGCATGGCAGCGTCATCGGCTCCTGGCTGCTCGATCTCACCGCCGGCGCGCTGAAGAATGATCCGACGCTCGCCCAGTTCGGCGGTCGCGTCTCCGATTCCGGCGAGGGCCGCTGGACGCTCAAGGCGGCGATCGACACCGGCGTTCCGGCGCCGGTGCTCTCCTCGGCGCTGTTCGACCGCTTCTCCTCGCAGGGTGAATCCGCTTTTGCCGACAAGCTTTTGTCCGCCATGCGCTATGCCTTCGGCGGCCATGTCGAGAAGCCGAAGACCGGCGCGTGAGGGGAGAGGCGGCATGAGCCAGGAGAGGTCCGACACGCTGGTGCTTTTCGGGGCGACCGGCGACCTTGCGCACAAGAAGATATTTCCGGCGCTGTACCATATGGTCGCCAAGGGGACGTTGTCCGAGCCGGTGATCGGCGTCGCCTTCGACCCCTGGGACGTTGGCAAGCTGGTGGACCGTGCCCGCGACGGCATCGTCAATACGCTGGGCGCCGTCGACGACAAGGTGTTCGCCAAGCTCGCCTCGCTGCTGCGCTATGTCAGCGGCGACTATCGAGACCCGGCCACCTTCGAGAGATTGAAGACCGCGCTCGGCCCTGCGCAGCATCCGCTGCACTACATGGCCGTCCCTCCGACCATGTTCGAGACCGTCGTCCAGGGGCTGGAGCAGTCCGGCACCGCGCGCGGCGCGCGGCTGATGATCGAAAAGCCGTTCGGCCACGACCTGCAGTCGGCGCGCTGGCTGAACCGCGTGCTGCATCTGGTGTTCGACGAGCAGTCGATCTTCCGCATCGACCATTATCTCGGCAAGGAAGCGATCCAGAACCTGCTCTATTTCCGCTTCGCCAATTCCTTCCTCGAGCCGATCTGGAATCGCAATTTCGTCGAGAGCGTGCAGATCACCATGGCCGAGGATTTCGGCATCGAAGGGCGCGGCAAATTCTATGACGATGTCGGCTGCATCCGTGACGTCATCGAGAACCATCTGCTCAACATCCTTTTGCTTTTAGCCATGGAGCCGCCAGTCGGCCGCTCGGCCGACGACCTGATCGACGAGAAGGTGCAGGTGCTCCGCGCCATCCGCACGTTGACCAAGGACGATGTCGTGCGCGGCCAGTTCGACGGCTATCTGGCGGAGCCCGGCGTGCGGCCGAACTCCCCGGTCGAGACCTTCGCCGCCGTGCGTTTCTTCGTCGACACCTGGCGCTGGCGGGACGTTCCCTTCTTCATTCGCGCCGGAAAGAACATGCCGGTGCACGCCACCGAAGTGATCGTGCGGATGAAGCGGCCGCCCCTCGACGTCTTCGACCCGATCAAGCCGGGCGATGCCAACTATGTCCGTTTCCGCATTGACCCGCAGGTGGCGATCTCGATCGGCGCGCAGCGCAAGATCGCCGGCGACGACATGGTCGGCGAGCAGGTCGAGCTCACCGCGCTCGACGACACCAAGGGCGACATGCCTCCCTACGAGCGGCTGATCGGCGACGCGATGAACGGCAACGGCCAGCTCTTCACGCGCCAGGACGCGGCCGAGCTCGCCTGGCGCATCGTCGGCCCCGTGCTTGGCGACACCACGCCGCCGCAAATCTACGAGCCGAAGAGCTGGGGACCGGCTGACGCCATGAACGGCTTCGGCCCGCCCAACGGCTGGATCAACCCGACGAAATAATTCGGAGGCAACGGATGGCGAAAGCAACAAAACCGGCCGCGGCAGCAAACGAGCAGATCGTGCTCACCATCGACGTCGGCGGCTCTCGCGTGAAGATCCTCACCAGCGCCGGCGGCGAGGTGCGCCGCACCGAGTCAGGGCCGGGCCTGACGCCCGAGCAGGTCGTCGCGTCGGTGAAGAAATTGGCCGAGGGGCTGGACTACGACGTCATTTCGATGGGCTATCCCGGCCCGGTCAAGGACAACAAGCCTTCGCTCGATCCCTTCAATCTCGGCAAGGGCTGGAACGGCTACGATTTCGCCGCCGCTTTCGGCAAGCCGGTCAAGGTCGTCAATGACGCGCTGCTGCAGGCGATCGGCAGCTACGAGGGCGGCCGCATGCTGTTCCTCGGCCTGGGAACGGGCCTGGGCGCGGCAATGATCCTCGACCATGTCGGCCAGCCGATGGAGCTTGCCCATCTTCCCTACAAGAAAGGTTGCAGCTTCGAGGACTATGTCGGCGAACGCGGACTGGTGAAGCACGGCAAGAAAAAATGGCGCAAATACGTTTTCGACGTCGTAAACAGGCTTCGTGCCGCCTTGCAGCCCGACTATGTGGTTATCGGCGGCGGCAACGTCGAAAAACTCGATGAATTGCCGGAAAAATCCAGGCGTGGCGACAACACCCGCGCCTTCGAAGGCGGATTTCGACTATGGCGCGACAAGGCGCTGATCGTCTGATATTATTTCATTCCAGTATAGTTGTTCAAAATAACGTGTAACCGCGCGACTGATCGTTGCGCTGGTCAGATTTGCCGACTAGGAATTCGCCGGCCTGCCGCATGTTGCGTCGCCTGGACGCAGAAAAGGGATGCGGCAACGCCTCGATATATATCCTGATTTTCGGAACCATGCGGCATAGACGGAGGAATGACGTGGACGAGGACACCAACACACCGAAGGCGGCCGACCTGCTCGAGCTGACCGCTCATATTGTATCGGCCTATGTCGCGAAGAACAGCCTGCCCGTAGCAGGTCTGAGCGAGCTCATTGCCAGCGTCGCCGCCTCGATCGGCGGACTTGCTCAGCCGCAGGCACCGGCCGCGCCACCGCCCACCCCCGCGGTCAATCCCCGCCGCTCGGTGACACCCGACTACATCATCTGCCTCGAGGACGGGAAGAAGTTCAAATCGCTGAAACGCCACATCGGCGTTCATTTCGGGCTGACGCCGGAAGCCTACCGCACCAAATGGGGGTTGCCGGCAGACTACCCGATGGTCGCCCCCAACTATGCGGCCTCGCGCTCGGAGCTCGCCAAGTCGATCGGCCTCGGCCGCAAGGCGGAAGCAGCGCCCGCCAGGCCTGCCAGGGGAAGAAGGGCGAAAGCCACCGCCTGAAGCAGAACCTGCCTCCGCCGCTGCGTCGGCGCAATTCCAGGAAAAGTGCGTAACGGTTGGGCTCGGCGCCTTCGCCGCAGCCTTCCGCCCAGGGATTGCCTGAAACGATGGTTGAGAAGCCTGCCGGCGAATGCGCCTTGGCAGGCTTCTCACTTTTATGGCTTGGATAGGCCGAACAATTGGGGAGCAGGCCATGAACTACGCAAGGATGGTGATCGAGAAGGAAGCGCCGGAGGAATACGGCTACGACCGGATCCGCTACAATCTCTCCGAAAGCTCGATCGCCGACCGGAAGTTCTCCGACATCGGGCTGTCGCTGCCCGATCTCACCCTGTTCTACGGCGAGCATCGCGGCGACAAGGAACTGCGCGCGCTGATCGCCGGCCAGGACGAAGGGCTGTCCCCTGACGACGTGCTGGTGACCGCGGGCGCCGCCGGCGCGCTGTTCATCATCGCCACCTCGCTGCTTTCGGCCGACGACCATCTCGTCGTCGTGCGGCCGAATTACGCCACCAACATCGAGACGCCCAAGGCAATCGGCTGCGCCATCGGCTATGTCGATCTCGATTTCGACAGCGGCTTCGCGATCGACGTCGAACGCGTCGCGGCAGCCGTGCGGCCGAACACCAGGCTGATCAGCGTCACCTGCCCGCACAACCCGACCGGCACGATGATGAGCCGCGCCGATCTCGACGCGCTGGTCGCGCTTGCCGAGGGCTGCAAATGCCGCCTGCTGGTCGACGAGACCTATCGCGATCTGTCCTATGGCGAGCGGCTGCCCTCGGCGGCATCGCTCAGTCCCGCCGCCATCGGCGTCTCCTCCCTGTCCAAGGCCTTCGGCATCCCGGGCATCCGCATCGGCTGGCTGGTCACCAGGGACAAGGCGCTGCAGGAGACTTTCCTCGCCGCCAAGGAGCAGATCGGCATCTGCGGCAGCGTCATCGACGAGGCGATCGCCCGCGCCGTGCTGGAACGCCGCGACGCGTTCCTCAAGTCGCTGCTGCCGGACATGGCGAAACGCCGCGACATCGTCCAGGCCTGGATCGACGGCGAGCCGCTGGTCGACTGGGTGCGGCCGCAGGGCGGTGTCGTCGGCTTTCCGCGGCTGAACGTCGACGCCGGCTTCGACCTCGACCGCTTCTACGCCAGGCTCCTCGAAGATCACGGTACCTATGTCGGCCCCGGCCACTGGTTCGAAATGCCGAAGCGCTTCTTCCGCGTCGGCTTCGGCTGGCCGAAGGAGGCGGAGCTGCGCGGCGGACTGGAGGCCATCTCGGTCGCGTTGAGAGGCTGAGCCCTTTCCGTCGCGAACGAAAATTCCGGATTTTCCTTCATCCGGCGCGGATTTTTTGCGCGCGCGGCAGGACGAACTGGGCTAAAGGGTTTTCCGCCGGACCAGCGCCCGCCGTGGAAGTGCCCCGCCGGCCAATGCCGCAACGGGGCCCTTGAATCATGACCATCGAAGCAACTTCACCCGAACAGCGATACGCCGCCTTCCGGCACCGACCGTACCTCAGTTACTGGACGGCGCGCTTCCTCACGACTTTCGCCACCCAGATCGTCTCTGTGGCTGTCGGCTGGCAGATCTACGATCTGACGCGCAATCCCTTCGACCTCGGCATCGTCGGCATCGTCCAGTTCCTGCCGTCGCTGCTGCTGGTGCTCGTCACCGGCGTCGTCGCGGACCGCTTCGGCCGCCGCCTGATCATGACATTGTCGTCGCTCGTCGAGGCCGGCTGCGCGCTCACGCTGCTGTTGCTGACGCTGCGCGGCCTTGGCGGCCCGCTGCCAATCTTCATCGTGCTCGCCCTGTTCGGCATCGCCCGCGCCTTCTACGGGCCGGCATCGTCCTCGCTGGTCGCCAATCTTGTGCCGCCTGAGCATTTCGCCAATGCGATCGCCTGGAACTCGTCCGCCTGGCAGACGGCGACCATCGTCGGCCCGGTCGCCGGCGGCCTGCTCTACGGCCTTTCGGCGGAGATCGCTTACGCCACCGCCGCGATCCTGATGCTCGTCGCCGCGCTGCTCGTCTTCACCATTCCCAAGCCCGCCCAGCAGACCGCCACCGACAAGCCGACGATGCAGACGCTGTTTGCCGGATTCGGCTATATCTGGAGCGAGAAAATCGTGCTCGGCGCCATCTCGCTCGACCTTTTCGCCGTGCTTCTGTCGGGCGCCTCGGCGCTGCTGCCGGTCTATGCGCGCGACATACTGGAGCTTGGCCCTTGGGGCCTCGGCCTCTTACGCTCGGCGCCCGGCATTGGCGCCATCGCCGTGGCGGTCTGGCTCGCCGGCCATCCGATCCGCGACCATGCCGGCAAGATCATGCTGGGCTTTGTCGGCCTGTTCGGCGCCTTCACGGTGCTGTTCGGCGTTTCGACCATCACCTGGCTGTCGATCGCGGCGCTCGCCCTGCTCGGCGCCACCGACATGTTCAGCGTCTATATCCGCGAGACGCTGATCCAGCTCTGGACGCCGGACGAGGTGCGCGGCCGCGTCAATGCCGTCAACCAGGTCTTCGTCGGCGCCTCAAACGAGGTCGGCGAGTTCCGCGCCGGCACCATGGCGGCGCTGATCGGCACCGTGCCGGCGGTGGTGATCGGCGGCATCGGCGCCGTCGCGGTTGCCGGGCTGTGGGCTTACCTGTTCCCGGCGCTGCGGCAGGTGAGGCATCTGAACAGCCGGAATTGATTGGGCGCCCGATCCAAGCCGCAGGATTCGACGCTGATATGAGGCCGGAAGCGGGCGGTCCGGTTCTGGGACGAACTGGCCAGAAAGGTGCCATTCCGCTGGCGCCCCATCTTGGCGGCAACGACGACGGGTGGCGGGGCAGCCACAGGGTGGACATTTCAGCCCACATGGAAAATGATCATGTTGCCATGCACAACACTGCAGTGCTCTGATCTCGACGACAAGCCTTAGCGTAGAAGCGGATCAACCGACCTCCGGGTCCAGCGAGTGGGGACGCAAATGGACACCCCAGGGAATGGGCAATTGCATCGCGACGCGGCCGGGCGACCCCGTCGATCGCCCGGTTGGCTTGCCCGCGCCGCCGTGTCGGCGGCATTCCTGCTCGGCACGGCTTTCAGCAGCATTGCGTTTGCGCAGGACCAGCAGCTACCCGTGGTGACAGCGGCCAAGCCGGTGGTGCGTGAAATCGTCGAAGACGACGAGTTCGTCGGGCGCTTCGAAGCCGTCGACCAGGTCGCCATCCGTTCGCGCGTCAGCGGCTATCTGGACAAGGTCAGCTTCCAGGACGGCGCACTGGTCAACAAGGGCGACCTGCTCTTCACCATCGACCAGCGTCCGTACCAGGCGGCTTATGATGCCGCCAAATCGCAAGTGGACGTCGCCAAGAGCCTGCTCGAATTCTCCAAGATGCAGCTGGATCGCGCCAACGAACTTGCCAGGACCGGCAACATCTCGCCCGCCACGGTCGACGACCGCCGGCGGGAATACCTTTCGGCGCAGGCGCAGATGCAGGGCGCGACGGCTGCGCTGACGACGGCCAGCCTGAACATGGAATTCACCGAGATCAAGGCGCCCTTGTCGGGACGCATTGACCGCCGGCTGGTGTCGGTCGGCAACCTCGTGCAGCCGGATTCCACCTTGCTGACGACCATCGTCACGCGCGATCCGATCGACTTCTATTTCGACGTCGATGAGCGCCTGTATTTCAGCTACGCCCGCGACGCGAAGGCGCGTGGCGGCAGCATGCAGGAAGGCGGCGGCGGGCTCGATGTGGAGGTTCATGTCGCCGACCGCGAGCAGGCGGTATTCAAGGGCAAGCTCGATTTTGCCGAGAACCGGATCGACAACGCGACCGGCACCATGCGGGTGCGTGCGAGGTTTGCCAACCCCGACGGCATTCTCCAGCCAGGCATGTTCGGGCGCATCAACGTGCCGGGGTCGCTGCCGCATAGCGGCGTGCTGGTGCCTGACGAGGCGATCGGCGCCGATCAGGATCGGCGCATCGTGTTGCTGGTGGACGAGACCGGAATGGTGTCGGCGAAGCCCGTGCGCACCGGACCGCTTCTCGATGGCTATCGGGTGATCCGCTCGGGCCTGACCGGCGCCGAGACAATCATCGTCAACGGGCTGATGCACGCCAGGCCTGGCACCAAGGTGAAGGTGGAGATGGTGACGTTGCCGCCCAAGACCGAGACCGCCGGGTTGCAGCAATGAGGTTCGCACATTTCTTCGTCGACCGCCCAATCTTCGCATCGGTCGTTTCGATCGTCCTGCTGATCCTCGGCGGGATTGCTTATACCCAGCTGCCGGTCGCGCAATATCCCGAGATCGCGCCGCCGACCATCGTCGTTCGCGCGCAGTATCCGGGCGCCGACGCCGAGACGGTCGCGGCGACGGTGGCAACGCCGATCGAGCAGGAGATAAATGGCGTCGAGGGCATGCTCTACATGTCGTCCTATTCGTCGGGCGACGGGGCGATGGCGCTGACCATCACTTTCAAGCTGGGCACCGATCTCGACCAGGCGCAGGTGCTGGTGCAGAACCGCGTGTCGGTCGCCGAGCCGCGCCTGCCCGAAGAAGTCCGCCGCCTCGGCATCACCACCACCAAGAGCTCGCCCGACCTGATGATGGTCGTGCACATGCTGTCGCCCGACAATACCTACGACCAGCTCTACGTCTCGAACTACGCCCGCTCGCGGGTGCGCGACATACTGCTCAGACTGGACGGCGTCGGCGACCTCATCATCTTCGGCGAACGCGAATATTCGCTGCGCATCTGGCTCGATCCGGAAAAACTGTCCGCCCTGGGGATGACCTCGGGCGATGTGGTGCAGGCGCTGCGCGACCAGAACGTCCAAGTGTCGGGCGGGTCGATCGGCGCGCCGCCGACCGGCACCGGCACTGCGTTCCAGTATACGGTCACCACGCAAGGCCGCTTCAACGACGCACGCGACTTCAGATACGTGATCGTCAAATCGACCGACGACGGCCGCCTGATCTCGCTGCAGGACGTGGCGCGCATCGAGCTCGGCGCCAAGGATTACGTCACCAACTCCTATCTCAACGGCAAGCCGGCGGTGGCGCTCGCCATCTTCCAGCGGCCGGGCACCAATGCGCTCGCCGCAGCCGCGGAGATCCAGGACAAGATGAAGGAGCTTTCCCGCGACTTCCCGAAGGGGTTGAGCTACGACATCGTCTACAATCCGACCGAGTTCGTCGCCGAGTCGATTCACGAGGTCTACAAGACGATCCTCGAGGCGATGCTGCTGGTCATCATCGTCATCATCGTCTTCCTGCAATCGTGGCGCATGGCAATCGTGCCGATCGTGGCGATCCCCGTGTCGCTGATCGGCGCGCTGGCGGTGCTTTACGCCGCCGGCTTCTCACTCAACATGCTGACGCTGTTCGGCCTCGTTTTGGCGATCGGCATCGTCGTCGACGATGCGATCGTCGTGGTCGAGAACGTCGAGCGCAATATCGCTAGTGGGCTGGCGCCCAATCCGGCGTCGCACCTAACCATGGACGAAGTCGGAACGGCGGTCATCGCGATCTCGCTGGTGCTGATAGCCGTGTTCGTACCGACAGCCTTCATCCCCGGCATTTCTGGGCAGTTCTACCTGCAGTTTGCGATCACCATCGCTGTGTCAACGGCGATCTCGGCATTCAATTCGCTGACGCTTTCGCCGGCGCTGGCCGCACTGCTGTTCAAGCCGCACCACGCTGCGGCGGCGCCGCCGCGCTTTTTCCTGGCGCGGTTCGGACGGGCGCTCGCCGACGGCTTCAATCGCGGCTTCGACAGGGTCGCGCATTGGTATTCGAGCATCATCCGCGTGCTGGTCGGCTCGCGGATAGCGATCGGCGCCATGCTAGCCGTTTTCGCGGCCCTCATCTACGCCACCGTCTACATGGTGCAGACGGTGCCGCGCGGTTTCATTCCGTCGCTCGACCAGGGATATGCGATCGTCGTCGTCCAGTTGCCGGACGGCGCCTCGCTGTCGAGAACCGATGCGGTCATCCAGCAGGCGTCGCAGATCATCCAGAAAACGCCTGGCGTCGACTACGCAGTCGCCTTCGCCGGCTTCTCCGGCGCGACCTTCACCAATGCCAGCAACGCGGGCGTGATCTTCGCCAGGTTCAAGCCGTTTGACGAGCGGCTGAAGGCCGGCCAGTCGGCGACCAAGGTCATCGGCAATCTGTTCGGCAGCCTGCAAAGCATCAAGGAAGCCTTCATTATCGCACTGCCACCGCCGCCAGTCCGCGGCGTCGGCAATGCCGGCGGTTTCAAGCTGCAAATCCAGGAGCGCAACAGCGCCGACATGCGGCAGATCTTGGCGCTTGCCTACGAAATCGCCGGCAAAGCCAACAAGACGCCGGGGCTGACGGGCGTGTTCACCACGTTCTCCGCCTCGAGCCCGCAATTCTTCCTGGCGATCGATCGCGACAAGGCGCGCATCCTGAACGTGCCGATCCCCAACATCTTCGAGACGCTGTCGATCAATTTGGGCACCGCCTATGTCAACGACTTCAACGCTTTCGGGCGCGTCTACCAGGTGCGGGCGCAGGCCGATCAGGCGTTCCGCCTCGATCGCGCCGATATCTTGAAACTGAAGGTGCGCTCGGCGACCGGCGCGCTGGTTCCGCTCGGCACGTTGATCGAGATCCGCGATGTCACCGGTCCGGCGCTGGTCCAGCGCTACAACATGTACGTCTCGGTGCCGTTGCAGGGCAACGCCGCGCCCGGCGTTTCCACGGGCGACGCGCTGGCATTGATGGAGGGGATCACGGCAAAGACGCTGCCGGCCGGTACCTCCTATGAATGGACCGAGCTCGCCTATCAGGAGCGCAACACCGGCAATGCCGCTGTCTATATCTTCGGACTGTCGGTGCTGTTCGTGTTCCTGGCGCTGGCGGCGCAATATGAAAGTTGGGTGCTGCCGTTCGCCATCGTGCTGGTGGTGCCGCTCGGCGTGCTCGCGGCGTTGCTCGGCGTGACTTTCCGAGGGCTGGACAACAACATCCTCGTGCAGATCGGCCTCATCGTGCTGATCGGGCTTGCCGCCAAGAACGCGATCCTGATCGTCGAATTCGCGCGGCAGGCGCAGGAACGCGGCCTGTCGGCCGCCGAGGCTGCAGTCGAAGCCTGCCGCCTCAGGCTGCGGCCGATCCTGATGACCGCCTTCTCGTTCATCCTCGGCGTCGTGCCGCTGATGATCGCAACAGGCCCGGGCGCAGAAATGCGCCAGTCGCTCGGCACCGCGGTGTTCTCCGGCATGCTCGGCGTCACCTTCGTCGGCCTGTTCCTGACGCCGGTGTTCTACGTCACGCTCAGGTCGCTGTTTTCACGGCGCAAGCCGCATGCCGAGGCCGGGCCTTCGGGGCCGGCAGAGGCGCCATCGGAGACGGCTGCCGAGTAGCGCAACCGCGACCTCCGGAGTCCTCGCTTGCGATGTCTGCTTTCAGGACGCGGCTGATCTCTACGGACGAGATGAGGCCGGCAACCGACGGTCCGGTATCGGTCGGAGCCTTCGACAAGCTGCCGTTCAGCTACTGTAAGCGGTCCTTCGCGTCCCAAGCCTATAATGCGGGCGCGTGTCACGACGTCCGCTCTGAGGGGGCGGCAAAGTTCACCTGAACGACCGACATGAGGCGCAGAGCCGTCGTCCACACCTCGGCAGGCGCAAGTCGTCTCCGGTCAAGCTCAGCCACTCAGGGCAATTGGCTTTTGCCCTACCCCACCACCGGCCTGCCAAAAATCAGGCCCAAAAATTCGCCAAGCCAGCGCTTCAAATGCATGTCCCAGATCAGCCGGCCGCCGAGATGATCGCGGCCAGGCTGGGCGCCGGGCAATTCGAAGCGATGCGCGCCGCGCACCACCCAGCGCTGCATCATCACCCTGGTCAGCTCGCCATGGAACTGGATGCCCCAGGCGTTCTCGCCATAACGGAAAGCCTGGTTGGGATAGGTTTCGGCGGTCGCGAGCAGCGTCGCCTCCTTCGGCAGCGAAAAGCCCTCGCGGTGGAACTGATAGACCATCTCCGGCCAGTGCAGCAGCTTCTTGCCGGCTTCGGTTGCCTTGAGCGGATACCAGCCGATCTCGACCAGTCCTTCGTCATGGCCGTCGACCCTACCGCCGAGATGATTGGCAAGCATCTGCGCGCCCAGGCAGATGCCGAGAAAGGGCCGGTTTTCCTTGAGCGGTATCTCCAGCCAGTCGGTCTCGCGGCGGACGAATTCGTCCTCGTCATTGGCGCTCATCGGTCCGCCGAAGATCACCGCGCCGGCATGGCCGTCCAGCGTTGAGGGCAATTCGTCGCCGAGCGGCGGCCGGCGGATGTCGAGATCGAAACCTTCCTCCAGAAGCATATGGCCGACGCGGCCGGGGCTCGAAGTCTCCTGATGCAGCACTATCAGAATCTTGGGTCTCGGCCTCGGTCTGGGTGGCATGGAAGGAGAAGTTTCCTCTATTCGTCGCTCGACGTTCCGCGCGCGCCGGGCGCCTCGGCCGCCGCCTTGCGGCGCGCCTCGATGCGGTCATGCCGCTCGACGCCGATCAGTTCGGCGACGCGCCAGACGGTGTTGTCCTCGAGCTCGTGCAGCTCGCCATCGGCGTAGACGATCTCCCACATCAGGCCGATGAAGGCCTTGCGCGCCTCGGCGTCGAGATGGCGCTTGAGCACGCTGGTGAAGGCGTAGAGGTCGATCGCCTCGTTGTCGGCGCGCTCGCCGGCCGCCGCCAGCGCGTCGAGCTCGTCGCCGCTGATCGAATAGGTTTCGGAGAGAATCTCCTTGAAGCGCTCCCACTCGACATCCTGGCGCACGCCGTCGGCGTTCATCACATGGTAAAGCAGGGCCGAGGCCGCGACGCGCGGATCGTCGGCGCTCGGCTTGACCTCGCCGGCCGGCAAATCCCTCAGGAAGGACAATACGCGTTCGAACATCGACACTTTTTCCCTGTCCGCCAAGACCAGCCTCAAAACAAACGAAACCGGCGCGGCGATTTTTCCGCCTCGTCTTCCGGCGCGACGCCCGGATCGTCCGGCAGGCGCGGCAGATCCTTGGCCTGCCCGATGGTTTCTGCATCGGTCGCGGCCTCGGCAGCGTCCTTCTCGCCACCGTTCGAGACCGCCGGCTTGTCGGTCGGGCGATCGGGGACGATTTCGATCGCTTTCTCGCTCGGTACGGCGGACGGTGCCGCAGGAATTGCCGGCACTGCCGCGACGTCCGCGTCGCTGTCGATCAGCTGGCCAAGCCGCTCCATCGGCGCGCGCCAGGCGAAGGCATCGAGCTTGCCGGTGATCGGCGACACCGGCGCCCAGCGTTCGGAGACGACGCCGTCGGCGACCCAAGCCGGATCGCGCGGTGCACGCACGGCTTTCGACAGCAACTGCCGAACCTTGCCCTGGTCGCCGGTTTCGGCCTCCTCGATGTCGGCCAGAAGCAGATAGGCGCCCTCGCGGCGATCCATGCGGATCGCGGCCTCCGCCTCGCGCCGCGCGGTGGCGAAATCTTGCGCATCGAGCGCGGCGCGCGCCACGGCCATCGACGATTCGGCGTGGTTCTTCTTCATCTCCTGGAGCTTCTTCGCCCGGTTGAGGCGGTCGAGCACGGCATCGCCCGGCCTCGCATGGGTGTAGAGCTCGGCGATGTCCGGATGCGGTTCCGCCCGCCACGCGATTTCGAGAACCTTGGAGCCCTTGCGAACGTCGTTCTGCCGGAAAAGCATATTGGCGGCGATGACCGCCGCCGGCGCGAAATCGGGCGCCAGCTTGTTGGCTTCGAGCGCCGCGGTCCTGGCGGCGTTCGGGTCGCTGTCGGCCAGCGCCTGCGCCTTGGCCGTGAGCAGCACGGCGCGGCGGCGGTTGGCGGCATCGCGCTCTATCTGTCTCGTCGATTTCTGCGCCTCGACCAGCTTCAGCGCGCCGTCCCAGTCGCCGCGCTCGGTCAGTTCTTCCAGCGTCGATTCCGCCGCCCAGGCAAGCTGCGGCGCCACCGCCGCCGCGCGGCCGGCATAGTGGCGCGCGGCATTGCGGTCGCCCAGCCGCTCGGCTTCGAGATAGAGCCCGCGCAGGCCGAGCAGCCGCATCTCCGGATCGTCGAGCATGCGCTCGAACTTCTCCCGCGCGCCCTCATGGTCGCCTTCCAGCAGCGAGGCCTGCGCGTCGAGCAGGTTGATCAGCGGCTCCTGGTCGGAGCTGATCAGCTTGGCCGCTTCCTTGGTCTTCTTGCGCGCCAGCGCGCCGTCACCGGCGCCGGCCGCGATCATGCCCGTCGACAGCGCCTGATAGCCGCGGTCGCGGCGGCGCACCCGGAAATAGCGCGAGATCGTATAGGGGCTGTTCCACAGCGACTTGACCAGCCACCACAGGATCATCACCGCGGCGACCACGGCGACGATCGCCACCGCCGCCACCATCAGCGTGACCTGGTACTGGTAGCCGTTGAAGGTGACGAGCATCTCGCCGGGGCGGTCGGCCAGCCAGGCGAAGCCCAGCCCGAGCGCGAAGACGACGGCGAGGAAGATGAGGATGCGGATCATCGGACGGTCCTCACGCCTTCGTCGCGCCGGCAATCAGCGCGTCGATCTGCTTCTCGACCTCCAGCCGCGCCTTCAGTTTGCCGGCAAAATCGGCGCCCGCCGACTTCGCCGCGTCGGGCAGCGTGTCATATTCGCCGAGCGCCTTGGCGTAGTCGCCCTGGTTGACCGCGACCTCCAGGCGCGCCACGGTCTCCGGCGCGCCCTTGCCCTCGACGGTGCCAACCGGCCGCACCTTGACCAGCGATTCGGCGCTCGACACCAGGCTCTGGAAGAAGCCGGCATTCTGGTCGACCGGCGTCGCGGCCTCGACCATGGCGTTGGCGGCGGCCTCGACCTCCGAGGCGATCGTGGCGCGGGTCGGCACGCCCTTTTCGGCATAGGAACGCAGCACCGCGATCTCCGGCGCGTCCGGCGCGATCGCTGCGAAAGTATCGAGCTCGGTCGCGAACGGTGCGCCGCGATCGAGGGCCGCCTTCAGCGCCGAAGCGGCAATCGCCAGCGCGATCTTCGGCTGCGAGGCCTGTGCCTCGACCTTGCCGGAGAGCTGCTGCACCGACTGTTCCAGCGCCGCGATCCGGCCGTCCTCGGCCTTGGCCGCGTCGCCGGCCGATTTGACCAGCGCGTCGAGCCCGGCGAGTTTCTCGTTGAGCGGTCCAAGGTCCACAGGCGCGGCGCCACTCGCCTTCTGCAGGTCCGCGACGGCCGTCTCGATCTGGCCGACCTTGTCGTTGAGCGCCTTGATCGTGGTGCCATCGCCGCTCTGTCCGGCCGAGGATTTCAGTGCCGCTATATCGGACTTCACCTGGTCGAGCGCCGAGGACAGGCCGTCCACCTTGGCCGAAGCGCCGGTGTCGCCCGCTTGCTTCAGCGCCGCGATTTCACCCTTGAGCGATGCGATCTCGCCGTTGACGCCATCGAGCGATGGTCCACTGGAGGCCGGGGAGCCAAGCAAGCCGACCGCCTGCAGGAGACCGGCGCCGGCAAGAGCGATCACGCCGCCGATGACACCGGCGGCGATGGTGCGCACTCCGGCACGCCCGGATGGCGCCGCAACACGATCGTTGCTGCTTGCCGCGCTCGGCCTTGGCGCCGCTGCGGCAGCGCTGGCGCCGGACGCATCCTCGAAATCGTAGCCGAAGCCCTTTGGCTCGCTTTTCGGAGCCTCTTCACCGCCCGGATAGGGCGCTTCCGCCTCGTCCTTGCTCTTCGCTTCGGACCCGCCAGTCCCGGCCTGCGCCGAATCGGCGTGCTCCCAGGGCTCGATATCGGCCTGCTCGGCATGGATCGGCTCTTCCGGAGCCTCCGGCTGAGAAGCGGCGGCGGCTTCCTCCGCCTTCGCCTCGTCGGTCTGCCCGGTACTGGTCTCGGCCTTGGCGGCATCCTCGTCGGCGATTCGCGAGACGGCGCCTGGCTCGAGCTCGATCGTCACCGGCTCGCGGCGGCTCTTCGAATGCCGCACCTTAGGCGTCTTGACCATGCTTGGGCTCCGCGAATTGGCTTGAGGATGGTTCAAAGGGTCTAGGGGATGCTCTAGCACATCACCAAGCGGTGAAAAGGGGCGGTGTGATGACGCGGCTCAGCCCGGCAGCGACAAAAGCGCCAGCAGCGCGTCCTCGTCGGGTTGCGAGGCGATACGGACGTTCTGCCCGCCGATTCCGTCCAAGGCCTTGGCGACACGGCCTGAAAGGGTGAGAAACTCCGTCCTTTTAAAGAGATGCCGCAGCGCTGGGCGGCTGGCGAGGCCAATCATCGCCGCGGCCGCCTTGGCCGAATAGAGCAGCACCGCCTCGACAGCCGTGCCCGACAACCGGGCAATGACGTCGTCATCGCCATAGTCCAGCTCGACCGTGTCGTAGGTCTCGACGGGCCACACACGCACTCCGGCTGCCGTCAGCCGTTCCTCGAACACTGGAAAGCGCACGCGCCCGCAAAGGTAGACCATCTCCTTGTCTGCGAGCTCGCCGGCTATGGCGGCAGCCAGCGCCTCGGCGTCGCCCGGACCTTCTGAGACGGACGCAAATCCGGCCGCGCGGCAGGCTTCGGCCGTCCTTTCCCCGACCGCATGGCAAGGCAATGCGGCAAGCGCCGCGACCAGTTCCCTGGGCGCATGACGGACCGCATTGGCGCTGGTGACGGCGACGGCGGCAGCCGCGGGCAAGACACTTGCCTCGACCGGCAGCGCCGCCGTTTCGGTCAGCGGCAGCAGAACGGGCTGAAATCCCTGGGCTTCGAGCCGCCGGGCCGTGCGCGAGGCGCCCGGTTCCGGCCTCGTCACCAGGACGCGGAGCATGTCAGGCCCAGCCGTCGAAGAATGTTGCGCCGGCCTTGGCGCGCACCGTCCGCGCGGCTTCCGCGCCTATCGCCGCCGCGTCCTGGGCCGGGCCGTCCAATCTGACCTCATGCGACTCGGTGCCGTCGGGCGAGATGATCAGCCCGGCGAAAGACAGTTTTTCACCCGATATCGTCGCATGGCCGGCGATCGGCGTGCGGCAGGAGCCGTCGAGCGCAGCGAGGAACGCGCGCTCGCAGGCCAATGCCTGGCCGGTCGCCACATCGCGGATGGCCGCAAGCAATTTTTCTACCGTGCCGTCGCCGATGCGGCTTTCGATGCCGATCGCGCCCTGCCCCGGCGCCGGCGGGAAGACATCCAGCGGCATCAGGTCGGTGATGACGCCTTCGAGCCCGAGCCGCTTCAGCCCGGCATAGGCGAGGATGGTGCCTTCGGCGACGCCCTCGTCCAGCTTGCGCAGTCTCGTCTGCACATTGCCGCGAAAGATCACCACATCGAGGTCCGGCCGCATCCGGCGGATCAGCGCCTGGCGCCGGAGCGACGACGAGCCGACCGTAGCGCCGTGCGGCAGGTCGGCGATCCGCTTCGCCGTCTTGCCGATGAAGGCGTCGCGCGCGTCCTCGCGCGGCAGGAAGGTGGAGAGCTCCAGCCCGGCGGGCAGCACCGTCGGCATGTCCTTCGAGGAATGCACGGCGATGTCGATGCGGCCGTCGAGCAGCGCTTCCTCGATCTCCTTGGTGAACAGGCCCTTGCCGCCCGCCTCCGACAGCGGCCGGTCCTGGATGCGGTCGCCGCTGGTCGAGATCGGCACCACTTCGAACGTCTGTTCGGGAAGGCCGTGCGCCTGCATGAGCCGCGCCCGTGTCTCATGTGCCTGGGCGAGCGCCAGCGGGCTGCCGCGGGTTCCGATCTTCAAGGTTGTTTGCATGGCGCGCGGTCCGTGATAACCCCCGGCATACGAGGTCTGTCGGGCCTTTTCCTAATTGGGAATGACCGATGACACAATCTTCATGGACAGCGACGAATTGATCCGCGTTCTGGGCATTGAGACGAGCTGCGACGAGACGGCGGCCAGCGTTGTGGCGCTGGACGGCGGCTCCGCGCCTGAAATCCTCTCCAATGTCGTGCTCAGTCAGATCGAGGAGCACGCCGCCTTTGGCGGCGTCGTGCCGGAGATCGCCGCGCGCGCTCATGTCGAGGCGCTGGACGGGATCATCGAGGCAGCGCTTGCCGATTCGGATGTTTCGCTCGACCAGGTCGATGCGATAGCCGCAACGGCCGGGCCGGGTCTGGTCGGCGGGCTGATCGTCGGACTGATGACCGCCAAGGCGATCGCCGCCGCCGCCAACAAGCCGCTGATCGCCGTCAACCACCTCGAAGGCCATGCGCTGACGGCAAGGCTGACCGACGGCCTCGATTTCCCCTATCTGCTGCTGCTCGTGTCCGGCGGCCACACCCAGATCGTCGCGGTGCGCGGCGTCGGCGACTACCAGCGCTGGGCGACGACCATCGACGACGCGCTGGGCGAGGCCTTCGACAAGACGGCCAAGATGCTCGGCCTGCCCTATCCGGGCGGGCCGAATGTCGAGAAGGCGGCGGCAAGCGGCGACGCGGGCCGCTTTGCCTTCCCGCGTCCGATGAAGGGCTCGGCGCAGCCGGATTTCTCCTTCTCCGGGCTGAAGACGGCGGTGCGCCAGGCGGCGAGCGCGATCGCGCCGCTCAGCGACCAGGACGTCGCCGACATCTGCGCCTCTTTCCAGGCGGCGGTGGCCGATGCGCTGGGCGATCGTGTCGCGCGTGCGCTCGCCCGTTTCCGCAAGGAATTTCCCGGCAAGGCAAAGCCGGCGCTGGTCGTCGCCGGCGGGGTGGCCGCCAACCGGACGATCAAGGCCACGCTCGAGGCGCTCTGTTCTGAAGCCGGCTTTGCATTCGTGGCGCCCCCGCAGAAGCTTTGCACCGATAATGCGGCGATGATCGCCTGGGCCGGCATCGAGCGGCTGCGCGCCGGCATGGCCGGCGAGAACGCCGCCGATTTCGCGCCGCGCTCGCGCTGGCCGCTGGACAGCGTTTCCGCCCCCTTGGTCGGCTCTGGCCGGCGCGGTGCCAAGGCATGATCAAAAAAGGCATGACGAAGAAAGACACGGCCAAGAAAGCCACGACCGGCAAGGCGCCTGCCACCGGTTGGCGCGTCGCGGTGCTGGGCGGCGGCGCCTGGGGCACGGCGCTGGCGCTGGCGATGCTGCGTGCCGGCCATTTCGTGCGGCTTTACGCGCGCGACAACGCGACCGTGGCCGCGATCGACCACGGCGAGAATCCGCGCTACCTGCCCGGCATCGCGATCGAGCCCGGCATCGTCGCCACGAGCGACATCGGCGCCGCGCTCAGCGGCGCCGACTGCGTGCTGGCGGTGACGCCTGCGCAGTCGCTGCGCGCGGTGCTGGCCACCGCCGCCGGCCATGTGCCGGCCGGCGTGCCGCTGGTCCTCTGCGCCAAGGGCATCGAGCGCGACACCGGCGCGTTGCTGTCGGCGATCGTCGAGGAAAGCCTGCCGAACAATCCGGTCGCGGCGCTTTCCGGTCCGAGCTTCGCCACCGACGTCGCGCGCGGCCTGCCGACGGCGGTGGTGGTAGCAGCCCGCAACGGAGAACTGGCGGCCGACCTTGCCGCCCGCTTCTCGGCCGAGAACCTGCGCTGCTATTCCAGCGGGGACCTGATCGGCGTCGAGATCGGCGGCGCGCTGAAGAACGTTTTCGCTATCGCCGCCGGCGCCGTTACCGGTGCCGGGCTCGGCGCCAGCGCCCAGGCGGCCATGGTGACGCGCGGCTTCGTCGAGCTGCGCCGCATCGGCGCCGCTTTCGGCGCCAAGCCGGAGACATTGATGGGGCTTTCCGGCCTCGGCGACCTGCTGCTCACCTGTTCCTCGGCGCAATCGCGCAATTTCGCCTACGGCCTGGCGCTCGGCCAGGGCAAGCCGCTTGCCGGCCTGCCGCTCGCCGAAGGCGTGCCGACGGC
The DNA here is from genome assembly GCF_029674625.1 of Mesorhizobium sp. WSM4906. Classification (NCBI taxonomy): domain Bacteria; kingdom Pseudomonadati; phylum Pseudomonadota; class Alphaproteobacteria; order Hyphomicrobiales; family Phyllobacteriaceae; genus Mesorhizobium; species Mesorhizobium sp. WSM4906. Next base: position 1,043,436 of record NZ_CP121355.1, on the reverse strand, counting down.
GGGCATCGCCGCCCGCATCGCCGCCGAGCGCGGCATCGATGCGCCGATCATCTCCGCCGTCGCCGCCATCCTCGACGGCAAGGTGACCATCGGCCAGGCCGTGACGGCGCTGATGACGCGGCCGCTCAAAACCGAAACCGACATCTGAACATCGGAGCTTGAAGAGATGCTGTTTGCGTTGATTTGCAAGGATAAGCCCGGCAGCCTGCAGCTGCGCGCCGACACGCGGCCGGCGCATGCGGCGTTCCTCGAAGGCCTGATCGGCGAAGGCAAACTTGCCTTTGCCGGCCCCTTCCTCGACGCCGACGGCAAGCCCGAAGGCAGCCTGGTGATGATCGAAGCGCCTGACATGGCCGGCGCGCAAGCCCTGGCTGCCGCCGATCCCTATGCCAAGGCAGGCCTGTTCGAAAACGTCGAGATCCGTGCATGGAACTGGGTCTTCCAGAAGCCCGCGACCGAATGAGGTTCGTTTGCGCTGCCCCTGATCCGCCTGCCCGTCCTCCGCAGCAGCTGCGCAGGGTGGACCGGCATCTTCTCCCCGTAAGAACGGGGAGAAGATAGAAGCTCCAACGCTGGCGACCCCTCTCCCCGTCCTTACGGGGAGAGGGTAGGGTGAGGGGCAGCGCCAGCGCTGGATAATGGCTCACCGACAATGGCAATGGGACAACTGAGATGAACTACTGGCTGTTCAAATCCGAACCCTCGGTCTTTTCCTTCGAGGCGCTGAAGGCCAAAGGCAAGGCCGGCACGCAGTGGGACGGCGTGCGCAACTACGCCGCCCGCAACAACATGAAGGCCATGCGGATCGGCGATCTCGGCTTCTTCTATCATTCCAACGAAGGCCTCGACATCGTCGGCATCGCCGAGGTCTGCGCGCTCGCCCATCCCGACACCACGACCGACGACCCGCGCTGGGAATGCGTCGACATCCGCGCCTGGAAGGACGTGCCGAAGCCGGTGACGCTGGAACAGGTCAAGGCCAATCCGAAGCTGGCCGAGATGGCATTGGTTCGGCTTGGCCGGCTTTCCGTGCAGCCGGTGACGCCGGCAGAGTGGAAAGAGGTCTGCCGCATGGCCGATCTCAACCCGGCGCCGTGACCAGGCTCACGCCGAAAAGCGCCAAGACATTCATCCTCGACAATACGGCGCTGATGGCGCCGCCGCATGTGCCGGAAGTGCTGCTGCATCTGGCCGATGAAGCGCACGACCTGTGGCTGCGCACCGAGGAGGAGCTGGCCGAGATCGGTCTGCCGCCGCCCTTCTGGGCCTTCGCCTGGGCCGGCGGCCAGGGCCTTGCCCGCTATGTGCTCGACCATCCCGCGACGGTGCGGGGAAAAAGCGTGCTCGATTTCGCTTCCGGCTCCGGCATGGTCGCCATCGCTGCCCTGAAGGCCGGCGCGAGCCAAGTGATTGCCGCCGATATCGACCCGTTTTGCGAGGCGGTGATCACGCTCAACCTGGAGGCCAATGGCGTGAAGGCCGAATTCCTCGATGCGGACTGCATCGGAACGGATGACGGCTGGGATGTCGTGCTCGCCGGCGACGTCTTCTACGACAAGCCGTTGGCGGACAGGCTGACGCCGTGGTTCACGGCGCTCACGGCGCGCGGCGCCGACATCCTCGTCGGCGATCCCGGCCGCGCCTATCTGCCGAAGAAGGGGCTGCAATCGCTCGCCGTCTACCAAGTGCCGGTGACGCGTGTGCTGGAGGATGCGGAGGTGAAGCGCACCACTGTCTGGCGGTGGGCTACCGCGGCTCCGGCTTGACGCGGCCGGCGAACAGGGATTCCATCGCCCGGCGAAAGGCATGCCGTTGTCCCGGGATCGCTCTGCGCCTGGGCGGCATGCATTTGGGGAGGGATTTCATGGATTTTTCGGTCGTGAACTGGGTCGCGGTGATCGTCGCCGCGGTCATGGCGTGGCTCTTCGGCGCCGTCTGGTACATGGGCTTGAGCAAGCCGTGGCTGAAAGCGGCGAAACTCGACCCGGCGACGATGAAGCGCTCGCCCGTCCCGTTCGTCGTCAGCTTCATCGCCGAGCTGGTGATGGCCCTGATCCTGACATTGGTGGTCGGCGCGATAACCGGCGGCGAGCCGAGCCCGGTCGCAGGATTGCTGTTCGGTTTCGTGCTCTGGCTGGGCTTCGTCGCCACCACGCTTTCGGTCAACCACCGCTATGAAGGCTTCGGCTGGGACCTCACCCTGATCGACGCCGGCCACTGGCTGGGCGTGCTGCTCATCATGGGTGCGATCATCGGCTGGTTCGGCGCGCCGGCTGCATCAGCAGGCTAATTCCCAGAAAGCGTGCCAAACTAACCAGCGTCTGCGTCTTTCGCGACCTCCTCGAGGAGCCAATCGCGGAAAGCGACGATGCGCGCGTCATCCTTCGTGGCTTCCGGATAGACGACGAAATAGGCGAATTCCGGCGCGACTTTGATGCCAAGCTCGAAGGGCCTGATCAACCGCCCTTGCGAAAGGTCGTTGGCCACCATGGCGAAGTCGGCCAGCGCCACGGCATGGCCGTCGAGCGCTGCTTGCGTGGCATCGGTCGCCGAGCCGAAGACGAGCGTGCGGCTGTCGTCGAAATCGTCGACGCCGGCCGCCTGCATCCACATCCTCCAGTTCGGCCATGTCACGCCCTGTCGCGACCATTCGATGTGAGCCAGCGTGTGGTGGAAGAGGTCGCGCGGCTCCTTCAGCGGCGGGCCCGAGGCAAGCAGCGCCGGGCTGCAGACCGGGATGATGATGTTTTCGAACAGCCGGTGGGCGCAGAGCCCCGGATATTTGCCGGCGCCGAAACGGATGCCGATATCGACATCGTCCCGTTCGAAGTCCCTGACCTCATAGGTGATATCGAAGCGCAACTCTATGCCCGGCTTCTGCCGGCGGAAGCCGTCCACGCGCCGCATCAGCCACTTCGTCGCGAACTGCGCGTCGATCGTCACTTTCAGCAAGGCCGTGCCTCTGTTCATCTTGCGCGCGCGGCTGACGGCGCGGCCAAGCAGGTCGAGCGCATCGACCGAGGCTTCGAACAGAACGTTGCCCGCTTCGGTGAGCCGGATGGTGCGGCTGGTGCGCGTGAACAGCACCAGGTCGAGCTGATCCTCGATTTCCTTGATCTGATGGCTGACCGCCGCCGGCGTCAGGCCGAGCTCGTCCGCGGCGCGGGTGAAATTGAGATGCCTGGCCGCCGCCTCGAACGTCCTCAACGCGCGCGTTCCGGGCAGCAGGCGGGCCATCCGATCTCCAAATAAAACTTGATGATCAGACAAGAACTACTCGTTTCCCGTTTATTTTTCAATCCGGCAAGATGGCCTCATCGAAACAACATCAAACCGGATTTGATGTCCGGAGAACACGGATAGAGCCATGACCGAGATCGCCCTGAAGCCCCACGCCGCCCCGAAATCCCGCTCCGGCATCACGCTTTGGCTGCGCACCGCGATCGACTGGCTGCGTCAGGCGCGGATCGCCGCCCGGATTCCGCATGAGTCCGTCGAAGACCTCTCCGACAGCCAGCTGCGCGACATCGGCGCCAAGCGCCGCGACATCGCGAAGGCGATGGACCGGGAGCTTGGCCGGATCGGGCTGCTCGACGCCGGGTGGCAGAAACCGAAATGGTAGGGATTGGGCAATAGGCAGTAGGCAGTAGGCAGTAGATATTCTCCCCTACTCCCCTACTCCCCTACCTCACCACCTTCACCACCGTCCTATCCGACAGCAGTGGCAAGAGCCTCGCCATGGTGCGCACGGTCACCGCCACGCAGCCTTGTGTCGGCGTGAAGCCTGGGCGGGCGAGGTGGAAGAAGATCGCGCTGCCGCGCCCGCGCCGGCGCGGCGCGATGTTCCAGTCGAGCACCAGGCACACGTCGTAGAGATTGTCGGCGCGCCGCATCCGCTCATGGCTCGCGCCATAGGGGATCTTCACCGGCCGATTGTAGTTGCGGTCGTCCGGCACTTCGCACCAGCCGAGATCCGGGCCGATCGGCGCCATTGCCAGCCTCGTCCTGCGCCCGCCGGCAAACTGGTCGTTGCGAAAATACCCCGACAATATCCGCATCGCGGCCAGAGGCGTCGCGCCGTCGCCCTCACGTTTGTTGGCGGAGATGCCGCCGCGTCCCAGCGCGCAGGGGAACACGGTTTTACCGGCTTGCAGGAACCCCTGTGCCCGGTTGCCGGGTCTTGCCCGCACAACCACGACACGCAGGCCTTTCGGCAAAAATGCACCCGCCTCATTGCGCGCGCGTTTTTTCTTGTATGATTGTCTCACGGAACAAATCACTGTGATCGGCTGTTGCGCCGGTGAGCTTCCGCATAAATGGGGGGAGGTCAACTGAATATTCTTTTTAAAACAACGGATTGATCCATGACATCACGCACCATTCTGATCGTTGACGACGACGACGACCTGCGAGCCACGCTCGTCGAGCAACTGGCGCTTTACGAAGAATTCGACGTCCAGCAGGAATCCACCGCCGCGAAAGGCGTCGCCGCGGCGCGCGGCGGTCTCGTCGATCTGCTCATCATGGATGTCGGCCTGCCCGACATGGACGGCCGCGAGGCGGTGAAGATCCTGCGCAAGGGCGGCTACAAGGCGCCGATCATCATGCTGACCGGCCACGATACCGATTCCGACACGATCCTGGGCCTCGAGGCCGGCGCCAACGACTATGTGACCAAGCCCTTCCGCTTCGCCGTGCTCCTGGCGCGCATTCGTGCGCAATTGCGCCAGCACGAGCAGAGCGAGGACGCCACCTTCTCGGTCGGTCCCTACACGTTCAAGCCCAGCCAGAAGCTTCTGATCGATCCGCGCGGCGCCAAGGTGCGGCTGACCGAAAAGGAGGCCTCGATCATCAAATATCTCTACCGGGCCGACCAGAAAGTGGTGACACGCGACGTGCTCCTGGAAGAGGTGTGGGGCTACAATTCCGGCGTCACCACGCACACGCTGGAGACCCATGTCTACCGGCTACGCCAGAAGATTGAGCGCGATCCTTCCAATGCCGAAATTCTTGTGACAGAAAGCGGCGGCTACAAGCTGGTTCCTTAAACATTTCATGATCTAGAAAGAGAGCGGTCGGGCGGGACTGCTTCGGGTACGATCCTGGTGCTGGAGGGTGATGGATCGGCTCGCTGGACGCATCGCACGATGCGCGATTGGAAGGTTGGAGCATTCGCTTGTGCGTCCGGGAGGACGCGGCTCCAAAGGAGGGACTGGACTGACCGCTCGGGGACACAGCTAGGATGGCGCTGGATGACGACATCCGCATCCTGTCCGCCGTGAAGCTCTTTCAGGGCTTTACGCAGGAACAGTTGCGCCTGCTCGCCTTCGGCGCGGAGAACACCTTCCTGCAGGCCGACCATAAGCTCTACCGCGAAGATGACGTGGCTGACTCGGCATATGTCGTGGTCAGCGGGCGCATCGTGCTCTATCGTGAACAAGGCGGCGAGCGCATCCCGATCGGCACGGCAGGCCCTGGCGCCATGCTGAGCGAACTGGCGCTGATCGCCGACACCAACCGGCTGACCAGCGCCTCCGCCGCCGTCGATTCGGAAGTGATCCGCTTGAGCCGCAAGATGTTCCGCCGCATCCTCGAGGAATATCCCGAGCTGGCGGCGCAGTTGCACGACCGCATCCTGGAAGAATTCCAGCAGATGATCGCCCGCATCGAGGAGCTCGCGCCGCGGTTCATGGGGTGAGGCACAAGGGGCGGCTCGATGAGCGTCGTCATTCTAGGGCGGAGCAAGGAGCGAAGCGACGCGCGCAGACCCTAGAATCCATGCCGTGACGTCGACGCTTCGCCGCGTTGCAGAAATGAGGGTTCTGACCCAACCGACCCGCCCCCGGGCTTTCTCCTCAGTTCTGCGTCGTTGCATCCTTTGGCACAGGTAACGGCATGGATCCTAGGGTCTGCGCGCCGCTTCGCGACGCTCCGCCCTAGGACGAACGCAAGATTTGCGCGCGTTAACCGCCATCGTCGAACCCTACTCCAGATCGAACCGCGCAATCACCGGCACATGGTCGGACGGCTTCTCCCAGCCGCGCGCCGCCTTCAGGATCTCGTAGCCTTTGAAGCTCGGCACCAGATTGGCCGACGACCAGACATGGTCGAGCCGGCGGCCGCGGTCCGAAGCCTCCCAATCCTTCGCGCGATAGCTCCACCAAGTATAGAGCTTCCGTTCGGCGGGCACGTCGAGCCGCATCAGGTCGACCCAGCCGCCGGCTTGCCGCATCGCCTCGAAGCTTTCCGTCTCGACCGGCGTGTGGCTGACGACGTTGAGCAATTGCTTGTGCGACCAGACGTCATGCTCCTGCGGCGCGATGTTGAGATCGCCGACCAGGATCGAGGCGGACGCCTCATCCTGGCTCGCCGGCACGCCGTTCATCTCATAGATAAAATCGAGCTTGTGGCGGAATTTCCGGTTGATCTCCGGATCGGGCTCGTCGCCGCCGGCCGGAACGTAGAAATTATGCAGCAGGATCGACCTGCCGCCGGCCTGCACTTTGACCGAAAGGTGCCGGCTGTCGTCGATCTCGCAGAAGCGGCGCTTCTCGACCAGCTCGATCGGCTGGCGCGCCACGGTCGCCACGCCGTGATAGCCCTTCTGGCCATGGAAGAGGATGTGCTCGTAGCCCGCCTTGCGGAAGGCCTTTTCGGGAAAGAGCTCGTCCGGAACCTTGGTTTCCTGCAGGCAGAGCACGTCCGGCGCGTGCTCCGCGAGCAGCCGCTCGACGATCGGCATGCGCAGGCGAACCGAATTGATGTTCCAGGTGGCGATGGTGAAGGGCATTCAGGCAGGTCCGGCAAAGATCGCCGAACTACTGCCAGCCGCGCGCCGCAAACACAAGTCGGGCGACGATCGTCGGCGTCGGCGCTGCCCCTCACCCTTACCCTCTCCCCGTGAAGAACGGGGAGAGGGGGACGCCAGCGCTTGAGCTTGTCCCTTCTCCCCGTCGTTACGGGGAGAAGGTGCCGGCAGGCGGATGAGGGGCAGCGCCGACGCCGGGAAACCTTCGCAACAGCTGGATCTACCGCGTCTTCGTATTCAGCTCTCTGTTCGCCGTGTAGTCGATATCGAAAGTGTCGGGCGGAATGGAGACACCTTCCTTGACGTTGAAGATCATCACCGTCGTGTCCTTGCCCTGCGCGTCGGTGATCGTCCACTGGCGCAGCTCGTAGCTCTTCGGATCGAACATCATGGTGATCCGGGCATTGCCGAACACCGACTTGTCCGAGAGCTGGATGGTGGTGAGGTCGTCCTCTTCCTTGACCGCCTTCACGCGCCCGCCGGAGAGATCGATCCGGTCGTCGAGGAGAAGCTTCAGCGGCGTCTTCGACAGCGGATAGAGGTCGGAAGTGTTCAGCTTCTTGTTGAGGATCACCACCGACTTGCCGTCCGAGATCACCCGGAAATTTGACGATCCGTCATAGTTGAAGCGGATCTTGCCCGGGCGTTCGAGGAAGAACTTGCCGCCGGTCTGTTCGCCCTTCGGCCCGAACTGCACGAATTCGCCGCTCATCGATTTGACCGAGGAGAAATGGTCGGCGATCTTTTGCGCCGCCGGTGGAATCGCGGCTTGCGCCCGGGCCAGAAGCTGGAAGCCCGGCACGACGTTGATGGCTGCCGCGCCCGCGAGCACCAGGCCAAGGCCGAGCACCTGCCGGCGGGTCGGGGCGAAATCTGTCTGGGTCTTCATGCCGGTCGCTTCCTGTGATTCGTGTCGTGGCTGTATCTGGACCCCCAGTTGGGCCTAAGTTTGGCGGATCGCACGGCGCTTGGTTGCATGACCGCGCCGGAAGGTTCAAAGCCGGCCGGCGCCGGCGGACACCGCCGGCTAGAATTTGTCGTCTTCCGTCGGCACCAGGATTTCGCGTTTGCCGGCATGGTTGGCCGGGCCGACGATGCCTTCCTTCTCCATCTTCTCGATGATCGAGGCGGCGCGGTTGTAGCCGATGCCGAGCCGGCGCTGGATATAGCTGGTCGAGGCCTTGCCGTCGCGCAGCACCACGGCCACCGCCTGGTCGTAGGGATCGTCGGAATCCTCGAAATTGCCGCCGCCACCGCCGCCGGAACCGCCCCTGCTCGAGGAGCCGTCCTCGTCGTCTTCGTCATCGTCCTCGGTGATGGCGTCGAGATATTCCGGCACGCCTTGCAGCTTGAGATGGCCGACGATCCTCTCGACCTCGTCGTCCGACACGAAGGGGCCGTGGACGCGCTGGATCCGGCCGCCGCCGGCCATGTAGAGCATGTCGCCCATGCCGAGCAGCTGCTCGGCGCCCTGCTCGCCAAGGATCGTGCGGCTGTCGATCTTCGACGTCACCTGGAAGGAAATGCGGGTCGGGAAATTGGCTTTGATCGTGCCGGTGATGACGTCGACCGACGGGCGCTGCGTCGCCATGATGACATGGATGCCGGCGGCGCGCGCCATCTGCGCCAGGCGCTGCACCGCCCCTTCGATGTCCTTGCCGGCCACCATCATCAGGTCGGCCATCTCGTCGATGATGACCACGATGTAGGGCATCGGCTCGAGATCGAGATCCTCGGTCTCGTAGATCGCCTCGCCGGTCTGGCGGTCGAAGCCGGTCTGCACGGTGCGCGAGATTTTTTCGCCCTTCTTCTCGGCTTGGCTGACGCGTGCGTTGAAGCCGTCGATGTTGCGCACGCCGACCTTGGACATCTTGCGGTAGCGGTCTTCCATTTCGCGCACGGTCCATTTCAGCGCCACCACCGCCTTCTTCGGATCGGTGACGACCGGCGTCAAAAGATGCGGGATGCCGTCATAGACCGAGAGTTCGAGCATCTTCGGGTCGATCATGATCAGCCGGCATTCCTGCGGCGTCAGCCGGTAGAGCAGCGACAGGATCATGGTGTTGATGGCGACCGACTTGCCCGAGCCGGTGGTGCCGGCGACCAGCACGTGCGGCATCTTGGCGATGTCGACGATGACCGCCTCGCCGTTGATGGTCTTGCCGAGCGCCAGCGCCAGCTTCGCCTTGGTCGTCTCGAAGTCGCGGCTCGCCATGATTTCCCGCAGATACACCGTCTCGCGCTTGGCGTTCGGCAATTCGATGCCGATGGCGTTGCGGCCGGGCACGACGGCGACGCGGCAGGCGATCGCGCTCATCGAACGGGCGATGTCGTCGGAGAGGCCGATGACGCGCGAGGACTTGATGCCGGGCGCGGGCTCGAGCTCATAGAGCGTTACGACCGGACCCGGGCGGACATGGATGATCTCGCCCTTGACGCCGAAGTCCTCGAGCACGCCTTCCAGAAGCCGCGCGTTCTGTTCCAGCGCGTCTTTCGACAGGCTCGGGTCACGCGCGACGTTCTTCGGCTCGGACAGGAAATGCAGCGACGGCATCTCGAATTTGTCCGAGCCGATCAGCGAGGTCTGCGCCTCGCGCTGGGCGCGCGATCCCGGGGCCGGGCGAGGTCCCGGGGCCTCGACTCGGGTCGCCGCGTCGGAGCGGAAGTTGCGCACATTGGCGCGGCGCGGCACAGGCTGCTCGTCGTCGAAATCGATGTCTTCGTCCTCTTCGTCTGCGAAGTCATCGTCGTCGACCGGATCGACCGAGGCGCTGCGGTCGTTGACCATGGCGGCGAAAAATTCCGGCTCGACGCGGGCGCGGCCGCCGGGGCTCATCCTGGACTCGGCGAACTCGGCCGATTCGACCCGTTCGGCGGCGCGCCGCCAGGCGCTCGCCCGCGGCTCCATCGGAGGCTCGAACTCGTCGCGCTCCTGCCTGCGGCGCGCGGCGCGACGATGCAGGAAGGCGCGGAACGACAACCACCAATGGGTGACGGCGCCGAGCGCCAGAATGCCTTCGTCGCCTTCGTCCTCATCTTCGTCGAACAGCAGCTCGTCCTGCTCGCGCGGGTCAGGCTCGGCGGCACGCTCCATGACGGCAAAGCCGTTCTTGCGCGCAATCAGCGCCGAGCCATAGGCAAACAGCCACAAGGCCGGCGCGGCAAGCACAACTGCGATGATGCTGGCGAAAAGACCCTTCGGATAGCCGCCGACGGCTATGCCAGGGATCTTCAGCACCATGTCGCCGAATACGCCGCCGAGGCCGGTCGGCAGCGGCCAGGTGTTGGGCGGCGTGACGCAGCCGGCGATCGCGGCCGCAAGCAGCGCGAAGCCGAACCAGGCCAGTTCGCGCTTCGCCAAGCTGTCGACGCCGCGCGCGGAGAAGAGCAGGAAACCCCAGATCACCGTCGGCACCAAGCCGGCGACGGCGGCAAGGCCGAAGAACTGCATGGCGAGGTCGGAGAAAACCGCGCCTGTATAGCCCATGGCGTTGGTGACGATATTGTTGGTGGCGTGCGAGAAGCTCGGATCGGCGACGTTCCAGGTGGCGAGGCTGGCGACGCCGAAGGCGGTGAACACGAACAGGCCGGCGCCGACCAGCCGCCCGACCTGCCGCCTCGCGAATGCGTGGATGCCGTGCCCGGTATCGGTCAGCGCGAGCGGTGCTGAAGCGCCTGAACGCATGCTCTTCCCCGTAAGTCGTTGCCTGGCCCGGGCGCACGGCGCACCCCGGCAGATTCGGCTGCCAGACTATCTGTGGGAAGGTTAAGGCCGCATTAACCATGGCCTTTCACCGAGATGCACCTCGGAGAGGAAATGGCGGGCCGTCGCGCCCGCCATCCTTCTTTTCAAAAGACAAAACGATCAGGCCCGTTCGGGGCCCGACCTTCTGCGATCACTTGTGACCGGCGTACATCATCAGGCTGGCGCAGAATTCGGCATGAGGCTTGCTCATCGCCGCATCCTGGCACTCCTTCATCATCGCGTCCTGCTTGTCCTTCGCCGTCGAGGCCCAGGCCGCCTTGAAATCGGCCTCGGACTTCATGGTCTTCATGCTGGAATCGGTGAAGAACGGAGCCATATTGTCAGGCTCGTCGAGAGCACCGGCGAGTGCAACGCCGCTGACCATCGACAGAGCCATTGCTCCCAGGAAGATATTCTTGAAGTTCATCGGTTGGTTCCTTCCCTGTTATTTGGCGAACGCCACGAGGCGGTCGCAGTCCCAGTACGGAACCGGAAAGACCGGTGTTTCACGCGTGCGCGATCAAGTGAATGTGATCGAAACGCCGCGTGCTCATCCGCCGACAAAAAAGAGGCCCGGAAGGTCGTTCCGGGCCTCAAGGCGTGAGCCCCTTTCGAGAGCGTCACGACGGGATCTTGGGAGTAAAATCCACGCAAACCGCTTAGCGGCTTTGGGTAATCCGGGGCCGGCGGGAGGAGGATCCGCCGGCCCCTGGGGCAATTCCGGGAAAAGTCCGGAATTGCGCCGACAAGGAGATAGGCTGAGCCGGCCTTACGGCACCACCTCGCCGTGCTGGGTGACGTCGAGGCCTTCGACCTCTTCCTGAGCGCTCGGGCGCAGGCCGACCAGCGCCTTGACGATGAAGAGGATCACGAAGGTGGCGATCGCCGTCCACAGGATGGTGAAGACGATGCCGTAGATCTGCGTGCCGACCGACGCGCCCTTGCCGAGCGCGTTGATCTCCGGATCGGCGAGCGCGCCGGTGAGCAGCGCACCGATGACGCCGCCGACGCCGTGCACGCCGAAGGCGTCGAGCGAGTCGTCATAGCCGAACATGTGCTTCACCTTGACGGCCGAGATGTAGCAGACGACGCCGGCGACGATGCCGACGATGAAGGCGCCGGTCGGGTTGACGAAGCCGGAAGCCGGCGTCACCGCGACCAGGCCGGCAACGGCGCCCGAGATGATGCCGAGCACCGAGGGCTTCTTGGCGATGATCCATTCGGCGAACATCCAGGCCAGCGCCGCGGCGGCGGTGGCGACCTGCGTGTTCATCATCGCCGCACCCGCGAGGCCGTCGGCGGCGAGCTCGGAACCCGCGTTGAAGCCGAACCAGCCGACCCACAGCAGCGAGGCGCCGATCACCGAATAGACGAGGTTATGCGGCGCCATGTTGGTGGTGCCGTAGCCCTCGCGCTTGCCGAGGACGAGCGCGCAGACCAGGCCCGCGACACCGGCGTTGATGTGGACGACCGTGCCGCCGGCGAAGTCGAGAACGCCGGCCGAGCCGAGGAAGCCGCCGCCCCACACCCAGTGTGCGATCGGCGCATAGACGAAGACCAGCCACAGGCCCATGAAGATCAGCAGCGCCGAGAACTTCATGCGCTCGGCGAAGGCGCCGGCGATCAGCGCCGGCGTGATGATGGCGAAGGTCAGCTGGAACATCGAGAAGACGAGTTCAGGGATGTTCGCCACGCCCGGCAGCCACAGCGTCGCGGTGGTGATGCCGTGGTGGAAGAATTTCGAGAAGCCGCCGATGTAGGCGTTCGTGCCGCCGCCGTCGGAGAAGGCGAGCGAATAGCCGAACATGAACCACAGCACTGTCACCAGGCAGGTGATGGCGAAGCTCTGCATGATGGTGGCGAGCACGTTCTTCTTGCGCACCATGCCGCCGTAGAACAGCGCCAGGCCGGGAATGGTCATCATCAGCACCAGCGCCGTCGAGGTCAGCATCCAGGCGGTGTTGCCGGTATCAAGCACCGGGGTCGGCGCGGCGGGTGCGGCCGGCGCTGCCGCTGGAGCGGCCTCCTGCGCGAAGGCGGCGGCGGTGCTCAGCGCTACGAGAGCGAGCGAAGCGGCCGCGCGTCCCGTCGTCTTCAAGGTAGAAGGTATATTCATAGAACTCTCCGTTGGAATGGCTGGTCGCCGCTTAGAGCGCGTCGGTGTCTGTTTCGCCGGTGCGGATGCGCACCGCCTGGTCGATGCCGAAGACGAAGATCTTGCCGTCGCCGATCTGGCCGGTCTTGGCGGCCGCGGTGATGGCTTCGACGGCCTTGTCGACCATGTCGGCGCCGACTGCGACTTCGATCTTGATCTTGGGCAGGAAGCTGACCGCGTATTCCGCGCCGCGATAGATTTCCGTATGTCCCTTCTGACGCCCGTAGCCTTTGACTTCGGTGACGGTCAGGCCCTGGATGCCGACGGCGGTGAGCGCTTCGCGCACCTCGTCGAGCTTGAACGGCTTGATGATTGCCATCACGATTTTCATAAGGTTTCACCCTTTGCTGTTGCGGTCCCCCGCGATTGCACGACTTCGCCGATCCCGTGGGAGCCGGAGAGTGCCCGACAGGATTCAAGCTTCGTGCCAATTGCCGAGGCAGGGCGTTAACCTATTGTAAACAAAGGGAGCGACGCTGCTGGAACCCGTGTCTGCCCAAAGCGGCGGTTGGGTGCCTGCTTAAAAAATAGGCAATTTTTCAAAAATGCCTATTTCGCAGGCTTGTGGCGCAACTGTGGGCAGCGGCAGTGGGTTGACGCAAGAAATTCCGCGCAAAATCGGGTCGGGGCCGATTTCTTTTGCGCGACGAAGGCGCCCACGCTGGAAAAGAGCTGGCCTGCTCAGCGCCGCAGCCGGATCAGGCCTTCCTGGGCAACCGAGGCGATCAAGGTTCCGTCGCGCGCGAACAGCGACCCGCGGGTGAAGCCCCGCGAGCCTTGCGTGGAGGGACTGTCCTGTGTGTAGAGGATCCAGTCGTCCAGCGAATGGCTGCGATGGAACCACATCGCGTGGTCGAGACTGGCCGCCTGGATGTCGCGGTCGAAAATGGCGCGGCCATGCGCGAAGGTCGAGGTGTCGAGCAGCGTCATGTCGGAGAGGTAGGCGAGCACGGCCGCCTGGGTCGCGCGGTCTTCCGGCACCGGACCGGTGGTGCGGATCCAGATGTTCTGCTCCGGCTCCAGCTTCTCGCGGCTGGTATAGTGCTTGAGCATCACCGGCTTCATTTCGATCGGCCGGTCGCGCTCCCAGTAGCGCCGGATGCCTTCCGGCACCGCCTCGCCGAACTTGCCGAGCAGCTCGCGCTGCGAAAGCAGCGTGTCGGGCGCCGGCACGTCGCGCGGCATCGGCAGCTGATGCTCCAGCCCCACCTCGTCCTGCTGGAACGAGGCTTCCAGCGAGAAGATCGCCTGCCCGTGCTGGATCGCCACCACCCGGCGCGTGGTGAAGGAACCGCCGTCGCGGATGCGGTCGACCTCGTAGACGATCGGCACCTTGGTGTCGCCGGGCCGCATGAAATAGCCGTGCAGCGAGTGAACATGGCGCTCGGGCTCGACGGTGCGCTGGGCCGCGACCAGCGCCTGGGCGATGGTCTGGCCGCCAAAAACCCGCTGCCAGTCGAGCTTAGGGCTGCGACCACGATACAGATTGTGTTCGAGCTGCTCGAGGTCGAGAATGTCGAGAAGCTCGTCCATGGCCGCCGTCATGTTCCACGTCCCTCGAAGATGTGTCATGGCGGGTTTCGGACAGGACGGGCGGGCAGTCAAGCTGCAACGGCCGCCGCCGCGTCCGGAAGCCGCGAAAGGAAAGTGCGATGGTCGACCGCAGGGTGAATGGGCCAGACAAAGCCTCCGTGGATGTGCTGGTGGCGGGCGCCGGCTATGTCGGCCTTGCCGCCGCCGTCTCGCTGAAGCAGGCACGCCCCAGCCTCGGCGTCGCCATCGTCGATGCCGCGCCCGCCGGCGTCTGGCACAAGGACGGCCGTGCCTCGGCGATCGCCGCCGCGGCCTGCCGCATGCTGGAGCAGCTCGGCGTCTGGGACGAGATCGCGCCGGAGGCGCAGGCGATCACCGAGATGGTCATCACCGACTCGCACACCGCCGATCCGGTGCGCCCGGTGTTCCTCACTTTTGACGGTGAGGTGGCTCCCGGCGAGCCCTTCGCCCATATGGTCGCCAACCGGGAGCTGAACGGGGCGCTGCGCCGCCGCGCCGCAAAGCTCGGCATCGACATCATCGAAGGCATGGCTGTCAGCGCCTTCGACACGAACGGCGCCGGTATCACCGTTCATCTGGCGGACGGTGCCGCGCTCAAGGCCCGACTGCTGATCGCCGCCGACGGCGTCAATTCGAAGCTGCGCGACATGGCCGGCATCAAGACCGTGAAATGGGAATACGGCCAGTCCGGCATCGTCTGCACCGTGGCCCACGAGCGCCCGCACAACGGCCGCGCAGAGGAGCATTTCTTGCCGGCCGGGCCCTTCGCCACGCTGCCGCTGAAACCCGACAAGGACGGGACCAACCGCTCCTCGATCGTCTGGGTCGAGCGCTCGCAAGACGCGCAAAAACTCGTCGATGGCGACGAGTTCGTCTTCGAGCACGAGCTGGAGCAGCGCTTCAGCTTGAAGCTCGGCGAGATCCGTGTCGCCGACAAGCCGCGCGCCTGGCCGCTCGGTCTGACCCTTGCCCGCGCCTTCGTGGCGCCGCGCATCGCGCTCGCCGGCGATGCCGCGCACGGCATCCACCCGATCGCCGGCCAAGGCCTCAATCTCGGCTTCAAGGATGTGGCGGCGCTTGCCGAAGTGGTGGTCGAGGCCGATCGGCTCGGCCAGGACATCGGCGCGCTCGACGTGCTCGAGCGCTACCAGCAGTGGCGCCGCTTCGACACGCTGCAGATGGGCGTCACCACCGACGTGCTGAACCGGCTGTTTTCGAACGACATCGGCCCGCTGCGCGCCGTGCGCGATATCGGCCTCGGCCTTGTCGAGCGCATGCCGAAACTGAAGGATTTCTTCATCCGCCAGGCGTCGGGCCTGTCCGGCGACACGCCACGGCTATTGAAGGGCGAGGCGATCTAGCGCTTGGCGATTGGCCGAGGCCTGCATGACGTCGTCATCCACGGGCGGAGCGGGAGCGAAGCGGACGCGAAGACCCGAGGATCCATTCCGTAGCGTCAATCGTAGGGTGCTGCGGAGCAAAATTTCTGCACCGCCGCAACGCTTACAGGTAACGGAATGGATTCTATGGTCTGCGCCGCGTCGCTTCGCTCCTTGCTCCGCCATAGAATGACGACGTGAGGGGCGTTTCGGCTGATCACGAAGGCAGGCGATCCGGCTGCCACAGCTTCAGCTTAATGCATGTCGCCCAAAAGTGCGTAGCGGTTTTGGGAAAACGACATGCATCAAAACAAGAACTTAAAGCGCGTCGCCTGAGTCCATCTCAACGCGACGCGCTTTAGTTCACCTCGAAGCCCAGCTTCTGCCTCAGCCTCACCATCCGCTGGTCGGCGATCCGCAGCCGTTGCTCGCCGCCCTGCGCGACGCGGCTCAGCATCCTGAGCAGATCGTCGCGCTCGTGCGGGTCGAGGCGTTCGCGCAGGAACGGCGCCAGCTTGTCGATGACGATCGTCGTGTCGTCGATCTGCGACGCCGCCCATTTGGCGTAGACGACGGCCTCGTCGGTCTTTTTCTGGCTTTCGGCAATCTGCGCGATCACCTCGCGGATGACGGCCTCGCGCCGCGGCAGGATCGGGCCATGTTCCGAAACGATCGCGGTGATCAGCGTCGCCGCCGCCACCACGGGTTCGTCGATCGCCGTCAGCGGCGAGAGCGCTGCCTGCTTGCGCAGCTTCTTGCGGCGGATATTGCCTTGCACGCGCCCGACGACATCGGCGACCTCGCGCGCGGCCTCGTTCATGGCTTTCATCCGGTACCACCAGATGGCCGCGGCGCCCAGCACGCCAAGGACAGCGATCAAGAAAGGCATGCCGAATTCCCCCGAATCCCGGCAACGATAGGAGAAGTGCAGCATCGCTTCAACACGCGACAATTGCGGCGATGAAGAAACCCCTAATGTGCCTGATCGCCATACGACGGCATCATGACCCCGGTATGTCGTAGATCGCCCTGACCTCGACGGTGCCGAGCTCGGCCAGCGGAATGCCGTCCGCGATCGCCAGCGCCTCGTCGAGATCCGCAGCCTCCACCATGACGAAGCCGAGAAGCTGCTCTTTCGTCTCGGCGAACGGGCCGTCGGTGACCAGCCGCTTGCCCTTGCGCCGCCTAAGCGACTTCGACTTCTTCACCGTCTGCAGCGCCTGCGCGATGATCAGCTTGCCCTGTTGGTCGAGCAATCTGTCGTAAGCGAGCGAGTCGGCGTCGAGCTTGGCCGATCTCTCTGGCGTGAGCGCGAGAAGGTCTTTCTCCTCGCCATAGACCAGCAGGACATATCTCATTGTCAGTTCCCTTCCTGTGATGAACCATAGGGGGCGACAGCGACGCTGTCAGCCTTGCCTCTGACGGCCGCCGCATGGTCGAGCAGGCATGCCGCCACGTCGATGATGGCCACCGCCGCCACCAGCCGGCCGACGCCGAGTGGCGGCGGTTCCAGCCAGAACTCTTCCAGCTGCTGCGCCCTGTGGCCGGGGCGCCTCCAAAGTGCGAAAAACAGATTGTCCATCCTGAACCTCCATCGGCCGCAAATTCCGTGGCCGCCCGCAGGACGGTCAGGCCCTCTGGAAGTCGACATTTTTGCACGCGCATTTTTTTCGGGAATTTTTTCGCAGGCGCCGCCTGGGCGGATAACATCGCGCCATGGTCTTCCCGCGCGCCCGCGCTATAGTTCAGAAGAACGCCGGCGCCCCGCCGGCGAACCCCGACAAGCCAGGAGGACTTCATGGACCGCACCGCAAACTCCGTCTGGAAAGGCAATCTGAAAGAGGGCCAAGGCACGCTGGACACGCAGAGCGGCACCTTGAAGGGCACGCCCTATTCCTTCAAGGCGCGCTTCGAGGACGAGAGCGGCAAATCCGGCACCAATCCGGAAGAGCTGATCGCCGCCGCCCATGCCGGCTGCTACGCCATGCAGCTCTCGCATTTCCTGGCCGAGAACGGCACGCCGGCCGCCGAGCTCGACGCCAAGGCGGTCGTGACGCTGGTGCCCGGCACCGGCATCACCGGCAGCGCCATCACGCTCATCGGCAAGGTGCCGGGCATCGATGCGGCGAAATTCAAGGAGCTGGCCGAGAAAGCCAAGGCCGAATGCCCGGTCTCGAAGGCGCTCGGCGCGATCAAGGTGTCGCTCGACGCGAAGCTTGGGTGATTGGCATCCTGATCTGGCGTCGGCGCCGCCCCTCACCTGCCTGCCGGCATCCTCTCCCCGTATAGTGACGGGGAGAGGGGCGCTCTCATCGTCGGTTTCGCCAACCATCTGCGTGGCAGAAATGGCGCCAGCGTTGCGGCCAGCTCTTTCTCCCCGTCACTATACGGGGAGAAATGCCCGGCAGGGCAATGAGGGGCAGCGCCGGCTTTGGCAATTATCCCGACCGTGCTGAAACGCTATAGCCCAGCCAGCGCCTCGATCTTCGCCCGCAGCGCCGCAACCTCTTCCTCCAGTGCTTTAACGCGGGCCTCAAGTCCGGAATCCGAAGATGTCGCCGGCGGCTGCCACGGTGCCGCGACCGCCGTCATTTCCACCGGGCCGCTCAGCAGATGCACATAACGCTCCTCGCGCTGTCCGGGGGCGCGTTCGAGCAATTGCACCAGCGGCGGCCGGCGGCCGATCATCAGGTCGAGATTGTCGCGAAGCTCCTCGATCGACCCAAAGCGCGCCATGCGTTCCGAGCGCGCGAGCAGCTCATGCGCGGTCTGCGCGCCGCGCAGGAGCAGCAGGCCGACGATCGCGATCTGCGGCGTGGTCAGCGAGAAGCGCTGCGCCATCAGGTGCTCGTAGCGTTCGACGCGCGAGGCAAACGCCTGCCGCACCAGGCCCTTCTGCTCGAGCGAGCTCAGCGCCCGCCGAACCTCCGTCAGCTCCAGCGCCATCACCGGCTCGCGCGCCGTCTTCTGGTTGGCGGCGGCGTGCGCGCCGTTGAGCGTCAGCGGATAGACGTCCGGCGTCAGCTCCTTCTTCTCGATCAGGCAGCCGAGCACGCGGGCTTCGGCGGGGGAGAGGACGGGGAGATCGGTCATTGGGTTGGGCTATTTCTGTCGGTTCTCTGAACGGCGATTTTGGCAGACATCGAAGCAGTGCTACAAGGCAGAACCTTCGAAAAGTCGGCGGGACAGCGCCCCCCTCTGTCCTGCCGGACATCTCCCCCACTTGGGGGGAGATCGGACGTCACGTCGGCTTTCGCCAATCTCCAATGTTGAAGGACGAGCGCCGCCAGCGAAACAGCCAATCTCCCCCCTTGTGGGGGAGATGTCCGGCAGGACAGAGGGGGGCGCGAAGGATCGCTGCTTACGAAGCTGAGCCGCCAGGCCTCAGACCCTTCTCTCCACCATCATCTTCTTGATCTCCGCGATCGCCTTCGCGGGATTGAGTCCCTTCGGGCAGGTCTGCGCGCAATTCATGATGGTGTGGCAGCGGTAGAGCCGGAACGGGTCTTCGAGATTGTCGAGCCGTTCGCCGGTCGCCTCGTCGCGGCTATCGATCAGCCAGCGATAGGCCTGCAGCAGCGTCGCCGGGCCGAGATAGCGCTCGCCGTTCCACCAGTAGCTCGGGCAGGAGGTCGAGCAGCAGGCGCACAGGATGCATTCATAGAGCCCGTCGAGCTTCTCGCGGTCCTCATGGCTTTGCAGCCATTCCTTGGCCGGCTCGGGCGAGACCGTCTTCAGCCACGGCTCGATCGAGGCATGCTGGGCGTAGAAATTGGTGAGGTCGGGCACCAGATCCTTGACCACCGGCATGTGCGGCAGCGGATAGACCTTGATCGCGCCTGAAATGTCGTCGCAGCCCTTGGTGCAGGCCAGCGTGTTGGAACCGTCGATGTTCATGGCGCAGGAACCGCAAATTCCCTCGCGGCAGGAGCGGCGCAGCGTCAGCGTCGGGTCGATCTTGTTCTTGATCCAGAGCAGGGCGTCGAGCACCATCGGCCCGCAATCGTCCATGTCGACGAAATAGGTGTCCATGCGCGGGTTCTCGCCGTCGTCCGGCGACCAGCGGTAGATCCGGTATTCGCGCAGGTTCGTCGCGCCCTCCGGCTTCGGCCAGGTCTTGCCCTGCTTGATCTGCGAGTTCTTCGGAAGCGTAAGTTCGACCATTACCTGCGGTCCTTTCGGATGACGAGCTTCAGCCCGGACCAGATTTCGTTCACAGCGGCGACCTTGACGTCGACGAGGTCGCGCTTTAGCGCCTCGGCGCGGACGACGTCTTCGGTGACGTCCGTCGCCACTTTCGATGCCTTCTTTGGCCAGGAGACCCAGACCATGCCGTCGCGCTTGATCGCGGTCTCGATATCGCCAAGACGATCCTCGATCTCGGCGCGCTGGCGAGTGAAGGCGTGCACGGCATCGTATTTCCCGGTGCCGGAGATTGCCGCCCATTCGGGCAATCGATCGACCTTGGCGAAGGCCATGGCCCTGGCAAGCTCGTCGAGCTCCGGCGGCAGGGCGATGAAGGCGGCGATCATGCCGTCCTTCAGGCCGAGCTTGGCCGGAAGGGGCGTGCCGGAATATCCTGCCGCCGCCGACGCCATGGTCAGTACACCCTGGCCTTCGGCGCGATCTTGGCCGGGCTGATGCCGCCGTCTTTTTCCGGCAGCAGCGTGTCGGTATGCACCGGCCGGTAGGTGAGCGTCACCTTGCCATCCTCGCTGACGCGGGCCAGCGTATGCTTGCGCCAGTTGGCGTCGTCGCGGCCGGCGAAATCTTCCCGCGCGTGCGCGCCCCGGCTCTCCTTGCGCGCCGCGGCGCCGTGGACCGTGGTGATGGCGTTCGCCATCAAATTCTCCAGCTCCAGCGTCTCGACGAGATCGGAGTTCCAGATCAACGAGCGGTCGAACACCTTGAGATCCTTGAGCTCGCCCCAGATCGCGGAAACGCGCTTGCAGCCATTGTCGAGCGATTCCTGGGTGCGGAACACCGCCGCGTCCTCCTGCATCGCCTTCTGCATCTTTTCTCGCAGTACGGCCGTCGGCGTCGAGCCGTTAGCATGGCGCAGCCGGTCGAAGCGATCCATGATCTTCTCGACCGAAGCCGCGTTGGGCGAAGGGATCGGCGAATTGCGGTCGATCACCTCGCCGGCCCTGATCGCCGCGGCGCGGCCGAAAACGACCAGATCGATCAGCGAGTTCGAGCCCAGCCGGTTGGCGCCGTGCACCGAAGCGCAGGCGGCCTCGCCCACCGCCATCAGCCCGGGCGATACGCGATCCGGGCTCCTTGCCGTCGGATTGAGCACTTCGCCCCAGTAGTTGGTCGGCACGCCGCCCATATTGTAGTGCACCGTCGGCAGCACCGGGATCGGCTCCTTGGTCAGGTCGACGCCGGCGAAGATTTTTGCCGATTCCGAAATGCCCGGAAGCCTTTCGTGCAGGACGGCCGGGTCGAGATGGTCGAGATGCAGGAAGATGTGGTCCTTCTTCGGCCCGACGCCGCGGCCTTCGCGGATCTCCAGCGTCATGCAGCGCGAGACCACGTCGCGCGAGGCAAGATCCTTGGCCGACGGCGCATAGCGCTCCATGAAGCGCTCGCCTTCGGAATTGACGAGATAGCCGCCCTCGCCGCGCGCGCCTTCGGTGATCAGGCAGCCGGCGCCATAGATGCCGGTCGGGTGGAACTGCACGAACTCCATGTCCTGCAGCGCAAGCCCGGCACGTGCGGCCATGCCGCCGCCGTCGCCGGTGCAGGTATGCGCCGAGGTGGCCGAGAAATAGGCGCGCCCATAGCCGCCGGTCGCCAGCACCACCATCTTGGCCGAGAAGCGATGGATGGTGCCGTCGTCGAGGTTCCAGGCAACGACGCCGGTGCAGGTGCCGTCAGGCTCCATGATCAGGTCGAGCGCGAAATACTCGATGAAGAACTGCGCGTTGTTCTTCAGCGACTGGCCATAGAGCGTGTGCAGCATGGCATGGCCGGTACGGTCGGCGGCCGCGCAGGTGCGTTGCACCGGCGGACCTTCGCCGAAATTCATCATCATGCCGCCGAACGGCCGCTGGTAGATCTTGCCCTCTTCCGTGCGCGAGAACGGCACGCCGTAATGCTCCAGCTCGTAGACCGCCGCAGGCGCCTCGCGCACCATGTATTCCTGCGCGTCGATGTCGCCCAGCCAGTCCGATCCCTTGACGGTGTCGAAGAGATGCCACTGCCAATTGTCCGGCCCCATATTGGCGAGCGAGGCGGCGATGCCGCCCTGGGCCGCGACGGTATGCGAGCGCGTCGGGAACACCTTGGTGATGCAGGCGGTGCGCAGTCCCTGCTCGGCCATGCCGAGCGTGGCGCGCAGGCCGGCGCCGCCGGCGCCGACGATCACCACATCGAATTTGTGATCGATAAAGGTATAGGCGGAAGCCGCTTTGGCGGTCGATGCGTCCTTGGCCAAGACTTCAGCCTCCGAATGCCAGTTTGAGCAGGGCGAAGAGCGAGGCGACGCCGACAGCCACTGTGAAGAATGTGTTGAGCGCGATCAGCGCCAGCCTCATGCCCTCGCCATGCACATAGTCCTCGATGATCACCTGCATGCCGAGCCGCATGTGGTAGAGCCCGGAAATGAGCACCAGCGCCAGCACCAGCGCCACGAAGGGATTGGCGAGCGAAGCCCGCACGTCGGCATAGCCGTGGCCGTTGACCGCTATCAGGAAGCCGACGAAGAACAGGATGAGCGGGATGTTGGCGATCGCCGTCAGCCGCTGCCGCCAGAAATGCTGCGTGCCCTCGCGGGCCGAGCCCAGGCCGCGGACCTTGGCCAGCGGCGTGCGCATGTCGGTGTTCTTCGCGCTCATCAGAAAGCTCCCCGCGCCATGTAGCCGGCGATCCAGATCAAGAGCGTGAGCACGATCGAGCCGGCGAGCGTCGCCCAGGCGATCTTCGAGGCGGTGCCTTTTTCGAGGCCCACCCCCGTGTCCCAGACGAGATGGCGCACTCCTCCCAGCATGTGGTGCATGAGCGCCCAGGTGTAGCCGAACAGGACCAGCCGGCCGAGCCAGGAGCCGAAAGCCCAGTCGACCCAGTCGAACGCGGCCTGCGAGCTTGCCGCAGCGATCAGCCATGCCGCCACCAGAAGCGTGCCGAAATAGAGCGCGCCGCCGGTGATGCGATGGATGATCGACATCGTCATCGTGATCGGCGGCCGGTAGATCGTCAGATGCGGCGAAAGCGGCCGCTCATGTCTGGCAATTGCGCGGGTGGCTGGTGATTTGCTCATGGCTCCCCCAGTTCGGCGTTCCGGAGCTGCGACAGGTGCGGCATTTGCCGTCTCCATATATGGCTTCGGATAGGCGGTTTCTAATGCGCTTTTTGCACCGCGTCAAAGCCGGAAAATCGTTTTGGAAACGTCATTTAGTCTGACAAAAAGGGGAAATTTCGCTTCAATCGATTAGCGGGCGGCGCGAAGCCGGCGCAACGTCGCTGCAGTGCGATAGGCTGAGGTTATCTTGCGCAGGTCTGCGGCGTCGACCCCTTCTTCATCACCAGCGCTTCGCGTCCGTCGATCACGATCGCGTCATGCGTCGCCGCTTGGTAGCGGCTGCTCTGGTTGGCGGGCGACGCCGCGAACTCCTCGGTCCCGCCATCCGCCCCAACCACACGCAGCGACGTGCCGAGATTCTGGATGGTGATCATGCCGCCATTGCCGCATTTGTAGGTGGCCGTTCCGACGCCGGATCGCGGCGCGGTCAAGTCGGTGATGATCTTGGTCGTGGGTGTCTTGGGCGTTGCAGCAGTTCCTGCGGCTGGCGCGGCGGGTTGCTGCGTTGGACCAGGCGAGACTGCCGGCGATACCGTGTTCGCCGCGTTCGGCGCGCCGTCCTGCGGCACGCAGGCAGCGACCGCTAAAAGCACCGGAATAACGAGCGACACCCGAACCGCGCGGTCAAACCTCATGCGCTGCCCCTTTCGTGCGCGGCACGCTAGAGCAATTCCAGGAAAAGTGGAAACGGTTTTCCGTCCGGAATTGCGTGAAAACAAAGAGATAGAGCGGGTTACCGTTTCCGGAAAACGGTGAACCGCTCCAGCCACGCGATGCGCCAAGATCAAGCTCGCCTGGAGACGATTGGATTGGCCTGGGGGGGGCGATGCGCAGAACAGCCGCCGAAATTAACCATGTTCATTAAGTTCCGGCCCTGCAGGGCGTCAGCCCCTTAACAAAGGTTAAGAAAGGGTTAATTTCTGATTCGAACCACGTTTGGGGCGCGATCCAGGGGTCGCGCGCATAAGGGAGAGCGACATGCGTTCGAAATCAGCGCGGGCAAGCTTCGCCGCCGTGACTCTGGCGGCTCTTGCCATCGCGATCGCCACGCCGGCCGAGGCAGGTCTGCGCCATCACGACCGCGTCTATGCCGATTCCTTCGGCAATCTCGTTATCGACAGCGCCGCCGGCTACAAGCGCATCATCGTCGGCCAGGGCAGGCTCGCCAAGCAGCTTTCCGACTACACCGGCGCCGGGCAGCCCGACGTGATCTACGATTCGGACGATGCCGGCGCGCCCGGCTGCTATCAGCCGCCGGTTTTCGTCAAGGGCCGCTCCTATATGTACGGGCTTTCCGACGGCGAGATGCCCAATCTCAGCCCCTGCCGTTGAACAGCACCGGACCTTGCCGCCGGCCTCGCCCGGTCGAGACCCGGACGCAGTCGCGACCGGCATTTTTGGCTGCGTAGAGCGCATCGTCGGCGCGACGAAGAAGATCTGAAAAACTCTCATCCGCGGCAAGCTCGGCAACACCGAAGCTTGCGCTGCAGCGATGATCGACGGGCAGGCCGTCGATCGGCAGAGCGCTGAACGCGCTGCGCGCACCCTCGGCGAACAGCCGCGCCGCGGCAAGATTGGTGCCGGGCAGGATGATGGCGAATTCCTCGCCGCCGATGCGGCCGGCGACATGGTGCTCGGCCGCTGCCTCGCGCAGGAAGCCCGCAAAGGTCTCGATGACGCGATCGCCGCAGGCATGACCGTAGCTGTCGTTGATGCTCTTGAAGTAGTCGAGGTCGGCAATGAGCAGCGCCACCGGAACGCCTTGGCGCACGGCGTCGCGCATCGCAAGTGCGGCATGCCGC
Organism: Mesorhizobium sp. WSM4906; assembly: GCF_029674625.1. Lineage (NCBI taxonomy): Bacteria > Pseudomonadati > Pseudomonadota > Alphaproteobacteria > Hyphomicrobiales > Phyllobacteriaceae > Mesorhizobium > Mesorhizobium sp. WSM4906. The sequence continues at coordinate 1,018,690 of NZ_CP121355.1, read as the reverse complement.
TCGAAGCCGCGACGGTTGAAGAGCCGCGACAGCGCGTCCGTTTCCGACTTCGACGTGGCTTCGGCGAGCACGTCGCGCACCAGTATGGCGAGCGCAAGCAGCGCCACCGCCAAGCCGAACACGGTGCCGAGCGACTGTGACACCAGCGCATAGCTCGTCCCGACATAGGATTGCGGATTGGCACCCCAGCCGCCCAAAGCGCCGGCGATGAAAGGTTTCGAGGCGAACTGCGCGGCGCTCGCCGCGAGCACGAGCATCAATATGTGGTCGAGCCGCCCGAGCCTCTGCCTGGAGGACAGCACGATGCCGAGAGCGGTGAACTGCATGGCGGCATAGGGAAGCTGATAGGCCATCATGCGGGTGAGCGACTGGCGCGGCAGGTCTTGCACCAAATAGACGGCGACCGAGGACACAGCCAGGAAGAACAGCATCGGCGCCCAAGGCGGCGTCACGCCGTATTTGTGGGCAAGCCCGCCATTGAAGGCGATGGTTGCGCCGAGGAAGACGGCGAAGGCTACGACAACCGGCAGCCGGGCATCGGCAAAGGCGGGGATACTGAATTCGATGGCGAAATAGGCCATGCCAAGCACATAGCCGAAGGCCAGCCAGCGCGCCGGCACACGCCCGACGTCATAGATGGCGATCGCCATGAAGGCCGCCGCCAGAAGCCCGGCGACGAACAGATTGATCACCAGGATGAAATCAGCGCTGCCCATGTTCCTTGAGTCCCCCGGACAGAAAACCATCGACGAGCGAAAAACACGTTAACGCGGGCTATGGTGCGGAACCGCAGGCCTTGGCGATTAGCTGCAAGGCCCGTTCGGTCGTCATTCTAGGGCGGAGCAAGGAGCGGAGCGACGCGCGCAGACCCTAGAATCCATTCCGTTACTTTGGAGCGCCGCAACGGTGCAGAATCTGATGGGCTGCATTCTAAGGCAGTCGACACGGCATGGATCCTCGGGTCAAGCCCTGGGTCAAGCCCGAGGACGACGAAGTCGCGGGGGGTCAGCCCGCCTCAGCCGACGCTGACCGCTTCAGCCACGAAGACGGTTTCGGGGCGCTCGTAGGAGAGGCGGACGCTGTCGCGACCGTTCCTCTTGGCCTTGTAGAGCGCCTCGTCGGCGCGCCGCATCAGCGGCGCCAGGCCTTCATTCCCGGTGCGGGCGGCGACGCCGAAGCTCGCGGTCACCCTGACGCCGGAAGGAAGCCCGTCGATCGCGCCAGCCGAATAGTAGCTGCGGATCGCTTCGGCAAACAGGCGCGCCGAGGCGAGATCGCTGAGCGGCAGAAGGACGGCGAACTCCTCGCCGCCGATGCGGCCGGCAGCGCCCCGCGTGCCCGTGGCGAAACGCAGCTTGGCGGCGAAATCGGCAATCACCCTGTCGCCCGCCTCATGCCCGTGCCGGTCGTTCAGCGCCTTGAAATGATCGAGGTCGGCAAGCACGAGCGCAACGGGAGATCCCGCCTTGGCGCATCGATCGAGCAGAAATGCTGCCCGATCCTCGAAGCCGCGGCGATTGAGGAGCCCCGACAGCGGGTCGGTCTGGGTCTCGGCCTTCAGCGCCTTCATCACGTCGAGCGCCGCCGCCGTGAACAGACAGAGCGCGATCAGGAGCGACAAAAGCGCGTGCGACAGCAGCGCCGTCGTCCAGTAGGACGAACCGTAGAAACCGACATAGCTCGGGAACGGCCCATGCGCGATGACGACGATCAGGGTCCGGGCGGTGAAGTTCAGCGCCGAAAGCAACGACAGCACGAACAGGATCTTTTCGGTCGGCCCATTGTTGCGCACCGGCCTGAGCTCGGCCGCGACGAGCAGGCTCAAGCCGCCGAAGCCGAAATTCATGCTGAGCACGCGCCAGGTGAGATCCGGCTGGACGAACATGAACCATGCGAAGGCGGCGAGCCCGCCGCCGGTCATGATGCCGATGCCGATATAGGGCACACGCCGGCCGTAGCGGACGACGATCGCGCTGGAAAGACAGCAGGCGGCGATCGTGAAGCATATGTTGGAGATCAGCTTGGTCGCCACGACGCCGACCGGAAGCGTGAAATATTGCAGCAGGAAGCCCACGGCCGACAGGCAATAGCTCGCCGCCAGCGCCGCCAGATACGGGCGGTGGCGCTGATGAAACCACAGCACGAGGAACGCAGCGCCGAGCGCCAGCGCTATCGTGGGATTGAGCAGCGCTATGAGCAGACCGGTGTCCAAACGACTGCGACTTTCCCCAACTTTACCCAGGGGGAGATGCTAGTACGCAAGCGCAAACAAGCCGTTAAGCCAGGCTACGGAACGGCTCCGCAAGGCCGGCGTTTTCAACGAAAAGGAGAACGCCGATGGCCGGTACGATCACCCTGACCGATCACGATGCGATCCGTTCCTGGGCGGCCGCGCGCGCCGGATTTCCGGCCGTCGTCGACGTGTCGCCCGAGGCCGGAACGCAACCCATGCTGCGCCTGGTTTTTGGCCAGACCGCCTATGAAGACAACGATCGTCCGGAGCGGCCGTTCAACGCCGGCGGCTACGAATTGGTCGAATGGGACGAATGGTTCAGGATTTTCGACGAGCAGAAACTGGCGCTGGTGGTCGCCACGGACGAGCCCGGCCGACGCGAGGAGTTCCATCAGATCATCCGAAGGGGAGAGAGATAAGTTCCCTGGCGAGAAATTTCGACAGGTCGGGGTATGTTTGCGTTGGCAGGTCGCACGCCTTGGTGATTAGCCGGAACGGCCATCGCGATCGTCATCCTCGGGCGAAGCAAGGAGCGAAGCGATGCGGCGCAGACCCGAGGATCCATTCCGTGAAATACGAGCGATGCAACGGTGCAGAATTCTGCTCCGCTGCACCCTTCGATCAAGGTTACGGCATGGATCCCAGGGTCTCCGCGACGGAGCTTACGCTCCTGCTTCGCCCTGGGATGACGAGGTTGGGGCGGCTTCAGCTATTCTCCAGCGCCTGCGCTGATTTCCTGTATTCCAGGCTGGCCGTTACTTCCAGTCGCGGATGTCGACGAAGTGGCCGGCGATCGCGGCGGCTGCCGCCATGGCCGGCGACACCAGATGGGTGCGGCCCTTGAAACCTTGCCGGCCCTCGAAATTGCGGTTCGAGGTCGAGGCACAGCGCTCGTGCGGCTTCAGCCGGTCGTCGTTCATGGCCAGGCACATCGAGCAGCCAGGCTCGCGCCAGTCGAAGCCGGCGGCGACGAAGATCTTGTCGAGACCCTCGGCCTCGGCCTGTTCCTTCACCAGGCCGGAGCCCGGCACGATCATCGCATTGACGCGCGGATTGACCTTCTTGCCCTCGACCACCTTTGCGGCGGCGCGCAGGTCCTCGATGCGGCCATTGGTGCAGGAGCCGATGAAGACGCGGTCGAGCGCGATGTCGGTGATCCTGGTTCCCGGCGTCAGCCCCATATAGTCGAGCGCGCGCAGCTTCGAGGAACGCTTGTTCTCGTCGGCGATCTCTTCCGGATTGGGCACCACGCCCTGCACCGAGACGACATCCTCGGGCGAAGAGCCCCAGGAGACGATCGGCGGCAGCTTCTGCGCATCGAGCACGACCACCTTGTCGAAATGCGCGCCTTCGTCGGAATGCAGTGTCTTCCAATAAGCCATCGCCGCATCCCAGGCAGCGCCCTTCGGCGCGCGCGGCTTGTCCTTCACATAGGCGAAGGTGGTCTCGTCCGGCGCGATCAGGCCGGCCCGCGCCCCGCCCTCGATCGACATGTTGCAGATCGTCATGCGGCCTTCCATCGACAGCGAGCGGATCGCCTCGCCGGCATATTCGATGACATAGCCGGTGCCGCCGGCGGTGCCGATCTCGCCGATGATGGCGAGGATGATGTCCTTGGCGGTGACGCCTTCCGGAAGCTGGCCGTCGACGCGCACCAGCATGTTCTTGGCCTTGCGCTGGATCAGCGTCTGCGTCGCCAGCACATGTTCGACCTCCGACGTGCCGATGCCATGCGCCAGCGCTCCGAACGCGCCATGGGTGGAAGTATGGCTGTCGCCGCAGACGATGGTCATGCCCGGGAGCGTAAAACCCTGCTCCGGCCCGATGATATGGACGATGCCCTGGCGGACGTCGTTCTCGGAATAATAGTCGATGCCGAAATCCTTGGCGTTCCTGGCCAGCGCCTCGACCTGGATGCGGCTTTCCTCGTTCTTGATGCCGAACTTGCGCTCGGGCGAGGTCGGCACGTTATGGTCGACCACGGCGAGCGTCTTTTCCGGATGCCGGACTTTTCTGCCGCTCATGCGCAGGCCTTCGAAGGCCTGCGGGCTGGTGACCTCGTGGACGAGATGGCGGTCGATATAGAGCAGGCAGGTGCCGTCGTCCTGGCGGTCGACGACATGGTCGTCGAAGATCTTGTCGTAGAGGGTGCGCGGTGCGCTCATGTGCGTAAATCCGTCGATACGAGAATGGGAAAAGCTGGCGCCGGGGCTGAAAGCTGGCGAAGCGACTTGATCAGTCGGCCTCAGCTAAGTCGGCTGGTGAGCGCGCCGCAGACGCGCGCGGCAAATCGCGACGGCAGGCGCTTCCTGTCCTGCAGCACGAAACCCTTATAGGCCGGATCGCCGAAAAGCTCTTCCATGGCGGGGTAGATAGCAATGTTTTGGCTTTTCGGCAATTAGCGCAGCGCGCCCTCCTTCTCCCCTTGTGGGAGAAGGTGTCGCCGAAGGCGACGGATGAGGAGTGCTCCAGGGAATGCCAACGTCTCACTCCGCTGGAACACCCCTCATCCGTCTCGGCGCTATCGCGCCGATCCACCTTCCCCCACAAGGGGGGAAGGAAAGGCCACCGCTCACATCACCTCGAACACAAACGTCTTCACCAGCGCTTCCGGGTCGCCGATCGCGTAGCAGCGGAACCACGGGCTTTGCTCGACGAGACGCCATTTCCCTGCACGCTCCAACTCGTCGAACACCGCTTGAAACCCGCCGCTCTCGAAAACCTGGTCGCGCACGGTGAAGATGGCGTGGCCGCCGCTCTTCGTGATGCGCACCAGCTCGTGCAGGCCGGCGGCCGGCGCGTGGCCGATGGTGAAGACGCCGGTCGAGAAGAAGGCACGGAAATGCCCGTCGGGCCAGGGCAGCGGGCCGCCGAGCATCGCCTTCTTCAGCTCGTCATATGCCTGGCGGCTGCCGGCGAGCTTCAGCATGTCGTCGGAAAGGTCGAGGCCGGCGATGGCGCCATAGCCAAGCGCCTTGAGCGACGGCCCTGACAGGCCGGTGCCGCAGCCGGCGTCGAGCAACGGGCCTTCGTCCGAAGGCACGTGGCGCGCCACCCAGGCGGTGATGAGGAAAGGCAGGAGATAGCCGAGCGAGGCGGTCTCGCTGTCATAGGTCGCCGCCCATTCGGCATAGGCCTTGGCGAGCGCTTCCGGCGTCTCGGCCGTGTAGACGGAATCGAGCGCCGCATTGGCCTTGTCCAAATTCATGGGTCGGCTCCTCCCCGCCGCATGCATGCCATACCAAAAGTAGCGCGGTCTTTGCCCGACGGCTATTCCTCATGCTGCCGGCGCAGCCGCTGCTCCAGCGCCCTGAGCGCCAGCGACAGGCCGACGGTCAGGATGAGATAGATATAGGCGACGATCGAGTAGGTCTCGAAGAAGCGGAAGGAGCCGGCGGCATAGATCTTGCCGAGCTGGGTGATGTCGGCGACGCCCAGCACCGAGACCAGCGATGAATCCTTGACCATGGCGACGAAGTCGTTGCCGAGCGGCGGCAGGATGGTGCGGATCGCCTGCGGAAAGACGATCAGCCGGAAACGCTGGACGCGCGTCAGCCCGAGCGCCTTGGCCGCTTCGATCTGACCCTTCTCGACAGACTGGATGCCGGCCCTGAACACCTCCGAGATAAAGGCCGAATAGCCGATGGTCAGCGCCATGATGGCGCGCCACAGAAGCGAGATGTCGCGCACCAGAAGCTCGCCGAGGAAGCCCGCGCTTTGCAGCGGCGCCGTCAACGCGTTCCACGCCGCGACGAAGGCCGGCGCGCCGGCAAAGGCGATCCAGAACAGGAGCACCAGGATCGGCACGCCGCGGATGATCTCGACATAGAAGCGGGCGATCTGCCGCAGCCACTGCGAGCCGGACAACGCCATCAGCGCGATGCCCAGCCCGAGCGCCGAGGCCAGCGCGAAAGCAACCACCGTGACGAAGACGGTGATGCCGATGCCCTTGGCGACGGTGGCGAACACCTCGGCATAGAGGTTGCTCGCGGCGATCGCCAGCGCCGCGGCCAAGGCGAGGACGGCCGCGACCGCCAGCCACCAGGGGAATTCGGGTTTGGCGGTGGATGCGGGCGCTGGCATCAGGCGATGCAATCGCGGCCGTTTTTGCGGCGGCAGCGCTCTATGAGACCCCCCTCTGTCCTGCCGGACATCTCCCCCTCAAGGGGGGAGATTGGCAGCTTCGGCCTCACTGCCCATTCTGCAGCGTTGGAGATTGGCGAAAGCCGGCGCGACGTCCGATCTCCCCCCTTGAGGGGGAGATGCCCGGCAGGGCAGAGGGGGGTGCTCAAGCGCCAAGCCGGCGCGATTTCCTGCACAACCACTGCCGCCAGCAAAAGCGCCTACTGCCCCATCTTGTAGTCAAGGAACCACTTCTTGTTCAGCGCGTCCAGCGTGCCGTCGGCCTTGAGCGCGGCGATCGCGGCGTTGACCGGCTTCACCAGGTCGGAGCCCTTCGGGAAGATGAAGCCGAAATCCTCGGTGCCGAGCGGCCCGCCGATCAGCTTGAGCTTGCCTTCGGAGGCGTCGACATAACCCTTGCCGGCGGTGCCGTCGGTGAGCACCACGTCGACGTCGCCGGACTTCAGCGCCTGTACGGTCGCGCCAAAGGTCTCGAACAGCTTGATGCGCGGATTCTGCTCGTTGCCGTCGAGAACGCTGTAGACCGCGGTGTAGAAGGGCGTGGTGCCCGGCTGGGCGCCGATCAGCCCGTCCTTGAAGGCGCCGAAAGTCTTGGCGTCGGTGAAGCGATTTTCATCGCCGCGCACCAGCATGAACTGTTCCGAGCGCATATAGGGGTCGGAAAAGTCCACCTTCTGCTTGCGGTCATCCTTGATGGTGATGCCGGTCATGCCGATGTTGTACTGGTTGTCGGAAACCGCCTGGATCATCGCGTCCCAGGAGGTGTTCTGGTACTCGACCTTGAAGTTCAGCCGCTTGGCGATCTCGTCCATGGCGTCATATTCCCAGCCGATCTGCTTGCCGGTCTTCTTATCGATGAACTGCAGCGGCGGATAGGCGTTCTCCGTCACCACCACGACCTTCTTGCCGCCGAGATCGGGCAGCGTATCGGCGAGCGCGGCGACAGGCGCGAGAAGGCAGGCCAGCAGGCCGGCCAGAAGCAGTTTCGACTTGATCATGACAAACTCCCCGAACGTGATTGGCCGCACGATCCCGGTGCGCCAAGAGAAAAACCGGCGCCGACTTTAGCTTGCCGCAAGCGCCTTGCAAGCCGGTCCGCTGCGCATTCCCGCGTCGATGTGGATCCCAGTGCTTCCGAGAGGTGAATTCGAGAACGGACGTTGCCGGGATCAGTCCTGATCGGCGGCGGCCTCGCGCAATCCCGCGACCAGCCGGGTAAGCGTGCCGTGCAGCGCTTTGAGCTCGGTGCGTTCCAGCGGCATGCTGCAGGCAAGCGCCGCCTGGACATCCTTCATGCTGGCGCGCAGCGCCTGGCCCCTGGCGGTCGGTTCGACCAGCACCCGGCGCTCGTCGGCGGCATCGCGCCGGCGGGTGACGAGGCCGCCCGCCTCCATCCGCTTGATCAGCGGCGTCAGCGTCGCCGAATCGAGACCCAGCGCCTCGCCGAGCTCGCCGACGGTCATGGGTGAGCGCTGCCACAGCGCCAGCATCGCCAGATATTGCGGATAGGTGAGGCCGAGCGGATCGAGCAGCGGCCGGTAGAGCCTGGTCATCAGCCCGCTTGCCGAATAGAGCGCGAAGCAGAGCTGCTGGTCGAGACGCGGAACGGCAATCGTCCCGGCGGTATCCGCCGGGACATCCCCGGGTCTGGTTTCGATCTTCGTCGTCATGCCGCCTTTGCCGCAAGCGCCACCGTGGAAAGCGCCACGTCGATGTTGCCCCGGATGGCGTTGGAATAGGGGCAGACCTGGTGCGCTTCCGATACAAGCGCCTCCGCGCTCGCCTGATCAAGGCCTTTCGTCTCCGCCGCCAGCGCGACACCCAGCCTGAAGCCGCCCTGGTCGTTCGGATGGAGGCTGACGGTGGCCGTCACCGCCGCGTCCTCGAGCGGCAGCTTCTTCTTGCGCGCCACGAAGCGGATGGCGCTTTCGAAGCAAGCGGCATAGCCGACGGCGAAAAGCTGCTCGGGATTGGTGGCGCCACCCTGCCCGCCGAGCTCCTTCGGCATCGCCAGATCGAGTTTGAGTAGACCGTCGCTGGTCTCGGCATGGCCCGCGCGGCCACCGACGACGCGAGCCTGGGTAGTGTAGAGTGCGGACATATCGATCTCCATATATCTTGTACGCGATTATTTAGTGTACAAGCTAAACGGCTGTCAACCTGTCTTCGTCATCCACGGGCGGAGCAAGGAGCGAAGCGACGCAGCGCAGACCCGAGGATCCATGCCGTGACTTCGAAACGCCGCAACGGTGCAGAATTCTGCTCCGCTGCACTCTACGATCATGGTCACGGAATGGATTCCAGGGTCTCCGCGACGGAGCTTCGCTGCTGCTTCGCCCTGGAATGACGACGTTGGGTACCGCACAATGAAAAGGCGGCCGAAGCCGCCTTTCCAAAACATGTCTGTTGAAGAACCTTACTCGGCCGACGCGGACTCGGCGGCCTTCTTCTCGGCGGCGTCCTGCGCGGCCTTCTCGACGGCCAGCGCCTCGGCGGCGGCGACCTTCTCGGCCTCGATGCGGGCGCGTTCGGCGTTCAGCGCGTCGCGCTCTTCATCGTTCAGCTTGCGGGCGCGCACGCCGGTGTTTTCCGAAATACGGGCCGACTTGCCGCGACGGTCGCGCAGGTAATAGAGCTTGGCGCGGCGCACCTTGCCGCGGCGCACGATCTCGACGCCCTCGACCATCGGCGAGTAGACGGGGAAAACGCGCTCGACGCCTTCGCCGTAGGAAATCTTGCGGACGGTGAAATTCTCCTGGAAGCCGGAGCCGGAGCGGGCGATGACGACGCCCTCATAAGCCTGGACGCGGGTGCGGCTGCCCTCGGTGACGCGCACCTGGACGCGCACGGTGTCGCCGGGCTGGAATTCGGGAAGCTTGCGCTTGGCTTCGATCTTGGCGGCCTGCTCGGCCTCGAGCTGACGGATGAGATCCATCTCAAATATCCACTTCTTGTTCTTCCGACAGTCAGAGCGTCCTCGGCTCGCCTTGCAGTTCCAATGACCGCTCGGCTATGCCCTTTGCCGCAGGCATTGGGCAGGGACGGCTACACCGCCATTGTTGACGGGTCCAGAAGATCGTTCTTCCGGTTCGGACGGCGACATACAGCTATTTCGCCGCTTTGTCACGCCTTTGAGGCGTATTTTTTGCGGCCATGGCACCATCTTATTGCCGCCCTGCCGGGTTGCGCGAAGCCAGCGAGCTTTCTAAGCCGGAAAAGTGATCTTTCTGGGCCTCCCCTCAATGACGTTCTTCGATGCCGTCCTGCTCTTCCTCGCGGGTTTTGCCTCGGGCGCCGCCAACGCGGTCGCCGGCGGCGGCACCTTCCTCACCTTCGGCGCCATGACGCTGGTCGGCCTGCCGCCGATCGTCGCCAACGCCACCTCCTCGGTGACGCAGCTGCCGGGTTACATCACCTCGACGCTCGCCTATTGGACCGATATCCGGCATTTCTGGCGCGGCGCCCTGCTGCTTTGCCTGATCTCGGCTGGCGGTGCGCTGGCCGGTTCGCTCATCCTTCTGGCGCTCGACAATCCATCGTTCCGGGCCCTGGTGCCGTGGCTGCTCATCGCCGCCACCGCCCTGTTTGCCGCCGGGCCATGGCTGAAGCCGGCGGCCGGGCCGGAGCATCAGGCCTCGGTCGGCTCGCTTGCCGGTTCGCTCGCTCAGTTCGCAACCGCGGTCTATGGCGGCTTCTTCGGCGCCGGCATGGGCGTGATGATGCTGGCCACCCTCGGCATCACCCAGGCCGGCGACTATCACCGCCTGAACGCGTTGAAGAACATGCTGTCCATCGTGATCGCGATTGTCGCCATCCTGGTTTTCGTTTCCGGAGGCGTCGTCGCCTGGCCGCAGGCGATCGTCATGATCCCGGGCGTGGCGCTTGGCGGCTATGCCGGGGTGTGGATGGCCAAGCGCGTGCCGCAAGGCGTCGTGCGCGGCTTCGTCGTCGCCGTCGGCCTGCTTTTGGCCTTCTACTATTTTACCAAGGGTTGACCTGGCGCCAGCAGATCCGGCCGCCGTTCCCTGGTCAGCTTCTCGGCCGCGGCGCGCCGCCATTCCGCGATCCTCTTGTGATTTCCGGAAATCAGCACGTCCGGGATCGGCCTGCCCTCGAATTCCTGCGGCCGTGTGTAGTGCGGATGCTCGAGCAGGCCGTTCTCGAAACTTTCCTCCTCGCCGGAGACGGCGTTGCCCATGACGCCGGGCAAGAGCCGAACCACGGCGTCGAGCAGCACCAGCGCCGCCGGCTCGCCGCCCGACAGGATGAAATCGCCGATCGAGACTTCTTCCAGGCTGCGCGCTTCGATCAGCCGCTGGTCGACGCCCTCGAAGCGGCCGCAAAGGATGACGGCGCCCGGCCCGGCGGCCAGGTCCCGCACCCGGGACTGCGTGAGCGGCCTGCCGCGCGGGCTCATCAAAAGACGCGGACGCGGATCGCCCGGCGGCGAGGCGTAGTCGATGGCCTTGGCCAGCACGTCGGCGCGCATCACCATGCCGGCGCCGCCGCCGGCCGGCGTGTCGTCGACGGTACGGTGCCTGTCGGTGGCGAAGTCGCGGATCTGTATCGCCTCCAGCGACCAGGTGCCGGTTTCCAGCGCGCGGCCGGCGAGCGACAGGCCGAGCGCGCCCGGAAACATTTCGGGATAGAGCGTCAGCACCGAGGCGGCAAAGCTCACCGGTTGCCCCCGGCATCCTTCGGTCCGCGCGGCCTGCCCTTCGGATCGAAGTCGGAATGGCCCGGCGCCTCGCTCTCCTCGTCGTCGACCAGCCCCGCCGCCAGCGGATCGACCTGGACGAAACCGTCGGCGATCGACACATGCGGCACGGCGGCTTGCGTGAACGGGATCAGGACGCCCTTGCGGCCGGCGAGCGTGACGTCGAGTATGTCGCCGCCGCCAAAATTGTGAACGGCGACAACCCTGCCGATGGCCCCGGTTTCGTCCCTGACCTCCAGGCCGATGAGGTCGGCATGGTAGAACTCGTCCTCCTCGCCATCGTCCGGCAGCACCGAACGGTCGACGAACAGTTCGGTGCCGGCAAGCGCCTCCGCGGCGTTGCGGTCGTTGACCCCCTTGAGGCGCACCACGACCACCGTGCCGGCCGGCCTGATATCGAGGATCTGGAAGGCGCGGCCATCCTTGGCGTAGAGCGGCCCGTAATCGGCCAGCGCCAGCGGATCGCCGGTGAAGGTCTTCACCCGCAATTCGCCCTTGATGCCGTGCGCGGCACCGATCACAGCCATCTGTACGGGGTTCTGGAGCTTGGACATCGGCGGATCCTTTGCCTTGCTCTAGAGCAATTCCAGGAAAAGTGTGTAACGGTTTTCCGGTCGGAATTGCGAAAAAACAATAGCTGGAGCAGTTCAGCGATTTTACCAATCGCTGAACTGCTCTAACGCCCTCAAGTCGCCATTTCAATGATCGCCTCTTCACCGCTTCCTAACCTGCCGGGCGGAAAATGCGGCCATGCAGGAATTCCTCATCCCGGCAAAGCCCGACCTTCAGGCGGCGCGCGAAACCTGGCTGAAGACGCTGGCGCGCGAGCGCCGGCTCTCGCCGGAGACGGTCGAAGCCTATGGGCGCGACACGCGCCAGTTCCTGCATTTTTTGACGGCACATTGCGGCGGCCCGCCCGGCATCGCCGACATCGCCGACCTGCGGCCTGCCGATCTGCGCGGCTTCCTCGCCGCGCGCCGCAACGACGGCGCCGGCGCCCGCACGCTCGGCCGCGGCCTGGCGGGCATCCGTTCGCTGCTGCGCTTTCTCGAAAAGCGCGGTCTCGCCAACGCGGCAGGTGCGGCAGCGCTGCGCGCGCCGCGTCAGCCGAAATCGCTGCCCAAGCCGCTGACCGCGAGCGATGCGAAACAGGTCGTGGCCGTGGAAGGCCAGTTGGCGGAAGAGCCATGGATCGCCGCCCGCAACGCCGCCGTGCTGACGCTGCTCTATGGTTCCGGCCTGCGCATCTCGGAAGCGCTCGGCCTGACCGGCGCCGATCTCGCCACGGAAACCGAAACCGTGCTGCGCATCACCGGCAAGGGCGGCAAGACAAGGCTGGTGCCGGTGCTGCCGGTGGCGTCACGTGCGGTCGCCGAATACCGGCGGCTCTGTCCCTTCCATATCGATCCGAAGGAGCTGCTGTTCCGCGGCGCCCGCGGCGGACCGCTCAACCCGGCGATCCTGCAGCGCGAGATGGCGAAGCTGCGCTCGGCGCTGAACCTGCCGGACACCGCCACGCCGCATGCCTTGCGCCATTCCTTCGCCACGCATCTGCTTGGCCGCGGCGGCGACCTGCGCACCATCCAGGAACTGCTCGGCCATGCCAGCCTGTCGACCACGCAGGTCTATACGGGCGTCGACACTGCAAGGCTGCTGGATATCTACGAATCCGCTCATCCAAGGGCATGAACCCAGACTTCGTCATATCAGGGCGAAGCAGGAGCGGAGCTCCGTCGCGGAGACCCTGGTATCCATGCCATGACCTCGACGCTTCGCAACGGTGTAGGATTCTGCATCGTCGCATTCCACGGCTCACGTCTCGGAATGGATCCTCGGGTCTGCGCGGCGTCGCTTCGCTCCTTGCTCCGCCCGTGGATGACGACCCCGATGGGCGTTTCCGCTTACCATAAGGGGTATTCCATCCGACAGCTCACCACGCCGGGAACAATTTCATTCCGCCGATTAACGGTTTTGCCGCTTTTGGCGGTTAAGAAGCTCCTCATGAAACGCGTCATCGCCATCGCCGACCGCGCGGCTCTCGTCTCGTTGAAGCTGCTTGCAGCACTCAACGTGCTGTTTTTCCTGTCATTCCTCGTCGTCCTGCTGCTGGCCGGCAGGGCGCATGCCGAAGCTCCCGCCTGCGCCGGCACCGATCTGCTGGCAGGTCTTGCAAAGAGCGATCCCGCCGCCTTCGAGAAGGTCGAGGCCGAGGCGGCCGCCGTTCCGAACGGCAAGAGCCTGTTGTGGAAGCTGGAGAAACCGGGCGAAACGCCGTCCTATCTCTTCGGCACCATGCATATGACCGACGCGCGCGTCACCACGCTGCCGGCCGCCGCGCGGAAGGCCTATGACGGCGCCGGCACCATCATCATCGAAACCACCGACGCCCTCGACAAGGCCAAGATGATGGCCGCCATGGCCGCCGAGCCCGGCCTGATGATGTTCACCGACAACACGACGCTGTCCTCGCTGCTGTCGCCGGAAGACGCGGCCGTGCTGAACAAGGGGCTCGACGCACGCGGCATCCCGCCCCTGACCGTCGCCAAGATGAAGCCATGGATCCTGTCGGCCATGGTGGCATTGCCGGCTTGCGAGGTGGCACGCCAGGCAGCCGGCGCGCCGGTGCTGGACGTCAAGCTGGCCTCCGACGCCAAGGCGTCGGGAAAGGACGTCGAGGGACTGGAAACCGCCGCCGACCAATTGCGCGCCATGGCCTCGCTGCCGCTTTCGTACCACATGAAGGGGCTGGTCGAGACGCTGAAGCTCGGCGACAAGGTGAACGACGTCAACGAGACGATGATCGTGCTCTACCAGCGCGGCGAGGTCGGCATGTTCTGGCCGCTGTTCCGCGCCGTGCTGCCTGATGCCGGGAACGACCAGGCCGACTATGCCGCTTTCGAGCAGACCATGATCACCAGCCGCAATAAGGTGATGGTCGACCACGCCATGCCGATTCTGGCCAAGGGCAATGCCTTCATGGCGGTCGGCGCGCTGCATCTGCCCGGTCCTGACGGACTGGTCGAAGATTTCCGCAAGGCGGGGTATACTGTTACCGCCGTCAACTGAGTCGTCTGGCGGCTGGCGGACTGAAAACGCCGGTTTTTCAGCGCTTTCCGCCCGCCCGCGTGAAACCCAATTCAGGGTTGCGCGTTTGATGGCTGTTGATTGAAGCCTTTCTTTCCAAGGAGGACACGTTTCATGGCGAACCCTAACGACCCCTTCACCCCTCCGAGCACCCCTCCCTCGTCGGGTGGCGGCGGCAGCGGGTGGCTGATCGCCCTTGTTGTCATTATCCTGGCCATCGTTGCGTATTATGTTTTTGGCAGAAGCGGCGGCGAAAAGGCCCCGGCGCCCGCCGAGCCGCCGGCCGCCACCACGCCGGCCCCGGCCCCTGAACCGGCGCCCGCAACACCTGCTCCGGCGCCCGCGCCAGCCCCGGCTCCGGCTCCGGCACCTGCGCCTGCTCCAGCACCTGCGCCGGCTCAATAACAAGCTACAGCTCAACGACAAACGGCCCGCCAAAAGGCGGGCCGTTTTGTTTCGGGTAACCGCGCCTTCGTCATCCTCGGGCTTCGCCCCATAGGCGCTAACTTAGGCTTGACGGTGATCGTGGTGAGTGATTCACCGTGGTCATGAGCGATTCGCTGCAAGCCTTGGATTGGGACGAGCTGGTCGGACGATTGGGCTCGGCGGAAGAGTTGGAGACCAGCGCGCGGGAGGCTGGGGCGCTGCTGCGCAAACGGCAGGTGGCTAGCGCTGCTGACCTGCTGCGGCTGTGTTTTGCCTATGTGCTGGGTCGCTTCTCGCTTCGGATGCTGGCTGGTTGGGCCGAGCAGCGGGGAGTGGCGTCGATGTCGGACGTGGCGATGCTGAAGCGTCTGAAGGCCAGTGCTGATTGGGTGGGCGGCCTGGTTTCGGAATTGCTTGCCGAGCGCTGCCCCGAAGCCTTCGCCGGCTTGTACGGAGGCCTGCGGATGATGGCGGTGGACGCCACGGTAGTTGCGCCGCCTGGTCCCAAGCGGGTCTATTGGATGGTGCACACGGTGTTTGATCTTGCAACGCTGAAGCTCTGTTCGGTGGAGGTCACGGATCGCCATGAAGCCGAGCGGCTGTCGCGCGGCGCCAGGGCCGGAGAGCTTCGGATCGCCGACCGTGCCCACGCCAAGGCCGACGATCTGGCTCGGGTAATCGAGGCAGGGGCTGATTTTCTGGTTCGTGCCCCTTCAAACTATCCACGCCTGCTGGATGGCCAAGGCCGGCTATTGGATCGCTTGGCGCTGTGCCGTGAAGCGGGCAAGAAGGGCGTGCTCGATCTTTCGGTGGGCGTCCAGGACGGCAAGTCCAGGGTCGCGATACCCGCTCGGGTGGTGATCCTGCCCATGCCGCCCGAGGCGGCTGAGAAGGCCAGACGAGCGGCGCGCCGTTTGGCGGCCAAGGCGAGATACAAACCCAGCCAGGCCGGCATCGAGATGGCCGGCTATCTGGTGCTGTTGACATCGCTGCCGCCGGATGACTGGCCGCCTGAGCGGCTCGCCTCGACCTATCGTCTGCGATGGCAGATCGAGCTGGCGTTCAAACGCATGAAGTCGCTGGTGGGTCTGGAAGATCTCCGCGCAAAGGATCCCGACCTGGCTCGCCTGTGGATCAACACCGCTCTGCTGGCCGCCCTGCTGGCCGAAGATGACCTGCCGGCCCTCGATCCCGAGGCGCCGGACTCTCTCCCCCTGGCCGCCTGAACCGATCCGCCCTGCCGATCTGGCGTCTCGTGGCCTTGGCAATCTCCAACATCTCGATGGCTGTATTACTGGGGCCTACCAGGTTGATCTCCCTCGACCTGCTGCTCCACCGCTTGCGCGAACCACCCCGACGACGACGCGCCATCGCACATCGATTGCTAAGTTAGCGCCTATGGGGCTTGACCCGAGGATCCATGCCGAAACCGTTGCCGCAGAGCGCAACAGCGCAAAATTACGCAACCGTTGCAACGCCTTAGCGTCACGGCATGGATCCTAGGGTCTACGCGCGTCGCTTCGCTCCTTGCTTCGCCCTAGGATGACGAAAGCAGTGGAGGTTCGGCGCCAAGCGCAGCTAAATATGGATAGGCTTGAAGAACGTCGCCAGCGCCGCTTCCTTCACCGCTTCCGACATGGTCGGGTGCGCATGGCAGGTGCGGGCGAGGTCCTCCGAGGAGCCGCCGAATTCCATCAGCACTGCCGCTTCGTGGATCATCTCGCCGGCGCCGAAGCCGACGATATGGACGCCGAGCACGCGGTCGCTTGCCTTGTCGGCAAGGATCTTCACGAAGCCGTCGGTGTGCAGCATGGCGCGCGCGCGGCCATTGGCGCTGAACGGGAATTTGCCGACCTTGTAGTCGATGCCGGCCTTCTTCAGCTCTTCCTCGGTCTTGCCGACGGAGGCGATTTCCGGGCTGGTATAAACGACGCTCGGGATGACGTCATAGTTCACGTGGCCGGCCTGGCCGGCGATCATCTCGGCCACCGCCACGCCCTCGTCCTCGGCCTTATGCGCCAGCATCGGTCCGGCGATGACGTCGCCGATGGCATAGATGCCGGGCACGCTGGTCCTGAGATGCCCGTCGGTCTTGACCCGGCCGCGCTCGTCCGTTTCGACGCCCGCTTCCTTCAGTCCCAGGCTGTCGGCGTAGGGGCGGCGCCCGGCCGCGACCAGCACGACATCGGCCTCGATGGTTTCCGCCGCGCCGCCCTTGACCGGCTCGAAGGTCACGCTGGCGCCCTTCTTGGACTTGGCGACGCCGGTGACCTTGGCCCCTAACTTGAACTCGAAACCCTGCTTGGACAGCAGCCGCTGGA
Source organism: Mesorhizobium sp. WSM4906 (assembly GCF_029674625.1). Taxonomy (NCBI): domain Bacteria; kingdom Pseudomonadati; phylum Pseudomonadota; class Alphaproteobacteria; order Hyphomicrobiales; family Phyllobacteriaceae; genus Mesorhizobium; species Mesorhizobium sp. WSM4906. The sequence continues at coordinate 1,001,766 of NZ_CP121355.1, read as the reverse complement.
ACTGCTTCGAGACCTCGCCGTCCATGCCGCCGAGGATGGTGTCGAGGAACTCGACGACCGTGACCTTGGCGCCGAGCCTGGCCCACACCGAGCCGAGCTCCAGCCCGATGACGCCGCCGCCGACCACCACGAGGCTGGCGGGCACCTTGGCCAGCGACAGCGCGCCGGTCGAGGACACGACCACCTTCTCGTCGAAGTCGACCTTGACGCCCGGAATGCCGGCGACGTCGGAGCCGGTGGCAATCACGATGTTCTTGGTCTCGATCTCCTCGACCTTGCCGTCGTCGCCCGTCACCGACACCTTGCCGGCGCCGATCACCTTGCCGGTGCCGCGGAAACTGTCGATCTTGTTCTTCTTGAACAGGAAGGCGACGCCGCTGACGTTCGAGGCCACGGTCGCATCCTTGTGCGCCAGCATCTTCTTGAGGTTGAGCTTCGGCGCGCCGACCTCGACGCCCAGCGTGTCGAAGGCATGCGCAGCTTCGGCGAACATCTCGGAGGCGTGGAGCAGCGCCTTCGACGGGATGCAGCCGATGTTGAGGCAGGTGCCGCCGAAGGTGGCGTTCTTCTCGACCACCGCCGTCTTCAGGCCAAGCTGCGCCGCCTTGATGGCGCAAACATAGCCGCCCGGCCCCGATCCGATGATTACGACGTCATAAGCCATGATGGTGTCCTTCTGGTCTGGCCTTCAGCGGCCGCCGCTCACATTGAGGATCGCGCCCGTTATATAGGAGGCCGCGTCCGACAGAAGATAGAGAACCGCGCTCGCGACCTCATCGGCCGTGCCGGCGCGCTTCATCGGCAGCATGTCCTGCATCCGCGCCACGCGATCGGGCTGTCCGCCCGAGGCATGGATCTCGGTCTCGGTGATGCCGGGGCTGACCGCGTTCACGCGAATGCCTTCGAGCGCGACTTCACGCGCGAGCCCGATCGTCAGCGTGTCGATCGCGCCCTTGGAGGCGGCGTAGTCGACATATTCGCCGGGCGAGCCCAGCCTGGCAGCGGCGGACGAGATGTTGACGATGGCGCCGCCCTGGCCTCCGTGGCGGGTCGACATGCGCTTCACCGCCTCGCGCGCGCAGAGGAAGGAGCCGACGACGTTGATGCGCATCATGCGCTCGACACGCTCGACGCTCATCGCGTCGACACGCGCCTTGGCGTCGACGATGCCGGCATTGTTGACGAAGGCGTCGAGCCGGCCGAAGGCGCGGTCCACCGCCTCGAACATCGCCACGACATCGGCCTCGCTGCCGACATCGCCCTTGACCGCGAAGGCCTCGCCGCCCGCGGCTTGGAGCTCGGCGACGAGCGCCTCGGCCGCAGCCTGGTTGGAGACATAGTTGACCGCAACGCGATAGCCGGCCTGGTTTGCCTGCCGGCAGATGGCGGCGCCGATGCCGCGGCTGCCGCCGGTGACCAGCAGCGTCTTGTTGTCGGTGCTCATTCCTGGCAGCCTTTCAGCGCAAAGACGTCCCACGGCACCTTGGAGAAGCCGGCGGGACCGTAAGCGGCCGACATTTCGAGCGACGGCCCGAGATCGGGAAAGATCAGGCTTTTCGGCGCGTCGGTGCCCTCGGCCGGCAGCAGCCCGAGGGTGCCCTTGTCATCGGCGCTGTAGATCACGCCTTCCCAGACCGTGCAGGCGGCAAGCTCCTCGCCGGTGACGTCGCCGGTCGGGCATTTGTACATCAGCGAGCCGTGCGGGCGCGAGGCGGAGCCCTCGGTCCACATCGCGATGCCGTCGAGCACGACATTGTTGTCGAGGATCATGCGGAAGCTGTTGGTGATCGTCGCCGAGGTGCCGGCTGGGGTGAAGTCGATCTCGGCCCCGCTTTTCGCCTCGCCACAGACGGCGAGCTGGATCGGGCAGGCGGCCTGTGCGGCGGAAGCCGACAACAAAACCGCCGATCTAGCCATCCACCGGATTATGAGTGAGGCAAGTATCCTCATCGATCGGCCTCGTTACGGCCATCGGCGTTTTCGAGCACTTCGAAGTCGGTCATCAGGAGCAGTGGTTCGCCGGATGCGTCCAACCCCCAGAAAGACCGATACGCGCCGTCGCCATAGCCAGTGTCGAACATGGCTACATTGATCGGGTTGCCTTCAAGCGGACTAGCGATACAAAACCTGTCGATAGTGCACGCGACGTCAGCTAGATAATCGTCAAGTTCCTCTTGGTCAGACATTAGCGTCAGGACCGACTTGTCGATAAACGACGCAACCGCGTCATCAACGATAAACTCAAACTCATAGGCCGACGGGCGATCGCGGGCGAAAGTGGCCAATTCCCACCGCACCGGCAAGCCAGAGCCGAATCGCAACGCCGCCACGGCAACGGTGCCCCGCACTTGAAGCAGTATGACCGGATAGCGTCCCGGCTTTACCTTACGGCTGAACGGAGGCCGTCCCAATCCAGTGATCAACGGATCGCAGGCGACGATTTCGCCGGTTGGCAACTCAAGCTCACCGATCGTGATAGCACCGATCTGTCGCTGTGCCATTTCCCCATCGCTGAGAGCGAAGACACCGAGATTGCTGCTGATCTCGGAGGCGCCCCAATCGGCGGGCGAAGCGACCACGGGCAAGTCGGAGAAAAGCCAGACGCGTCCACGCCGAAGGAATCGGCGTAAGGCATCTGACCAGCCGCTCATTGCGGACCAGCTCCGATCACAGATCGAGCACCAGCCGCTCGGGATCCTCCAGGCTTTCCTTGACGCGCACCAGGAAGGTCACCGCTTCCTTGCCGTCGACGATGCGGTGGTCGTAGCTGAGCGCCAGATACATCATCGGCCTGATCACGATCTGGCCGCCGACCACCATCGGCCGCTCCTGGATCTTGTGCATGCCGAGGATGCCGGACTGCGGCGCGTTGAGGATCGGCGTCGACATCAGCGACCCGTAAACGCCGCCATTGGAAATCGTGAACGTACCGCCCTGCATGTCCGCGACCGACAGCTTGCCGTCGCGCGCGGCGAGGCCGAGCCGGCCGATCTCCTTCTCGATCTCGGCGATCGACATCTGGTCGGCGTCGCGCACCACCGGCACCACCAGGCCCTTGTCCGTGCCGACGGCGACGCCGACATGGGCGAAGTTCTTGTAGATGATGTCGGTGCCGTCGATCTCGGCATTGACGGCCGGGATCTCCTTCAGCGCGTGTGTCACCGCCTTGGTGAAGAAGCCCATGAAGCCGAGCTTCACGCCGTGCTTCTTCTCGAACACGTCCTTGTACTTCGCCCTCAGCGCCATTACCGCGCTCATGTCCACCTCGTTGAAGGTGGTGAGCATGGCGGCGGTCGACTGCGCCTCCTTCAGCCGCCGCGCGATCGTCTGGCGCAGCTTCGTCATGCGCACGCGCTCCTCGCGCGCGGCGTCGTCGGTCGTCGACGGCGCGCGGGCCGCGACGGGAGCAGGTGCCGCTTTCGGCGTCTCGGCCGGCTGCGAGGGCGCGCCCTTGGCGATCGCATCGAGCACGTCGCCCTTCAGCACCTGGCCGCGCTTGCCCGAACCCGGCAGGTGGTCGACAGCGAGATTGTGCTCGGCGATCAGCTTCGCCGCGGCCGGCGCCGGCGGCATGGTGCGCTGTTCGATCGGACCACCGCCGCCGGCAACCTTGGCGGTTTCGGCCGCGGCCTGCTTGGTCGTGGAGGCGGCGTCTGGGCTCGAGGCCTGCGCCACCGCGTGCGGCTTGGCGGCGGCGGGAGCAGCCGCTTCGCCACCGGCGGAAATGGAGCCGAGCAGCGCGCCGACATTGACCGTCTCGCCTTCCTTGACGGTGATCTCGGAGAGCGTCCCGGCGCCCGCGGCAGGCACCTCCACCGTCACCTTGTCGGTTTCGAGCTCGACCAGCGGCTCATCGGCGGCGATCACGTCGCCGACCTTCTTGAACCACTTGCCGACGGTCGCCTCGGTGACGGATTCGCCGAGAGTGGGGACGCGGATTTCGGTAGCCATTGTGCCTGTCCGTTCTCTTCTCTTCTTGAGATCTGTTTCGTTCGGGTCTGCTTATTCGCCCAAGGCCTGCCTATTCACCAAGCGCGTCGTCGAGCAAGGCAGCGAGCTGGCTGAGATGCTTCGACATCAGTCCGGTCGCCGGCGAGGCCGAGGCCGGCCGGCCGGTATAGCGCACCCGCTGATGCTTGGCGTCGATATGCGCCAGCACCCATTCGAGATAGGGGTCGATGAACGACCAGGCGCCCATGTTCTTTGGCTCTTCCTGGCACCACACCATCTCGGCATTTCGGAAGCGCGACAGCTCGGTGATCAGCGCCTTGGCCGGGAACGGATAGAGCTGTTCGACGCGCAGCAGGTAGATGTCGTTGATGCCGCGCTTCTCGCGCTCCTCGTAGAGGTCGTAATAGACCTTGCCCGAGCACAGCACGACGCGGCGTATCTTGGAGTCCTTGACCAGCTTGATCGGCTGGTCGGCCAACAGCTGCGCGTCGTCCCACAACAGCCGGTGGAACGAGCTTTCGCCCGCCATCTCCGACAGCGTCGACACCGCCCGCTTGTGGCGCAGCAGCGACTTCGGCGTCATCAGGATCAGCGGCTTGCGGAAGTCGCGCTTCAATTGCCGGCGCAGGATGTGGAAATAGTTAGCCGGCGTCGTGACGTTGGCGACCTGCATGTTGTCCTCGGCGCAGAGCTGCAGGAAGCGCTCGAGGCGTGCCGACGAATGCTCCGGCCCCTGGCCCTCGTAGCCGTGTGGCAGCAGGCAGACCAGGCCCGACATTCTCAGCCACTTCCGCTCGCCGGACGAGATGAACTGGTCGAACACCACCTGGGCGCCGTTGGCGAAATCGCCGAACTGCGCTTCCCAGAGCGTCAGCGCCTTCGGCTCGGCCAGGCTGTAGCCATATTCGAAGCCGAGCACGGCCTCTTCCGAGAGCATCGAGTTGATGACCTCGTAGCCGGCCTGCGCCGCCGACAGGTTGTTGAGCGGGATGTAGCGGGTCTCGTCGCGCTGGTCGTAGAGCACGGAATGGCGCTGCGAGAAGGTGCCGCGCTCCGAATCCTGGCCGGAGAGGCGGATCGGGTTGCCGTCGAGCAGGATGGCGCCGAAGGCCAGCGCCTCGGCCGTCGACCAGTCGATGCCTTCGCCGGATTCGATCGCCTGGCGGCGGTTCTCGAGGAAGCGTAGGATCGTCTTGTGCGCCTCGAAATCCTTCGGCACCTCGGTCAGCTTCTTGCCGATTTCCTTGAGCGTGCGGACCGGCACCGCGGTCTTGCCGCGGCGCTGTTCGTCCTGGTTGTCGGCCGTGCGCAGGCCCGACCATGCGCCGTCCAGCCAGTCGGCCTTGTTCGGCTTGTAGGATTGGCCGACTTCAAACTCAGACTCGAGATGCGCGCGCCAGTCGGCCCGCATCTTGTCGACCTCGGCCTGGGTGATATGGCCTTCGGCGATCAGCCGGTCGGCATAGACCTGCACCGTCGTCTTATGGCTGCGGATGTTGCGGTACATGATCGGCTGCGTGAAGGACGGCTCGTCGCCTTCGTTGTGGCCGAAGCGGCGGTAGCAGAACATGTCCACCACCACCGGCTTGTGGAACTTCATGCGGAATTCGGTCGCCACCTTCGCGGCGTGCACCACCGCTTCCGGATCGTCGCCGTTGACGTGGAAGATCGGCGCCTCGATCATCTTGGCCACATCCGACGGATAGGGCGACGAGCGCGAGAAGCGCGGATTGGTGGTGAAGCCGATCTGGTTGTTGATGATGAAATGCAGCGTGCCGGCGACGCGATGACCGCGCAGGCCGGAGAGCCCGAACATCTCGGCGATGACGCCCTGGCCGGCAAAGGCGGCATCGCCATGCAGCAGCAGCGGCATCACCTTGGCGCGCTCCGACAGCGGCACGATCTCACCGCGCTCGCGGCCGGCGAGCTGGTCCTGCTTGGCACGCGCCTTGCCCATCACGACGGGGTCGACGATCTCCAGATGCGAGGGATTGGCGGTCAGCGACAGGTGCACCTTGTTGCCGTCGAACTCGCGGTCCGACGAGGCGCCGAGATGGTACTTCACGTCGCCAGAGCCCTCGACGTCGTCGGGCGCGGCCGAGCCGCCCTTGAACTCGTGGAAGATGGCGCGGTGCGGCTTGGCCATGACCTGGGAAAGCACGTTGAGGCGGCCGCGATGCGCCATGCCGAGCACGACTTCCTTCAGGCCTAGCTGGCCGCCGCGCTTGATGATCTGCTCCAGCGCCGGGATCAGCGATTCGCCGCCGTCGAGGCCGAAGCGCTTGGTGCCCTTGTACTTGACGTCGATAAACTGCTCGAAGCCTTCGGCCTCGATCAGCTTCGACAGGATCGCCTTCTTGCCGGTGGCGGTGAAGGTGATCTCCTTGTCGGCGCCCTCGATGCGCGCCTGGATCCAGGCCTTCTCCTCGGGATCGGAGATGTGCATGAATTCGACGCCGAGCGTCGAGCAATAGGTGCGGGTGAGGATATCCAGCATCTGCCGGATGGTGCCGAACTCGAGGCCCAGCACATTGTCGAGGAAGATCGGCCGGTCGTAGTCGGCTGTTGTGAAGCCGTAATTTTCCGGCGACAGCTCGTTATAGTCCTCGAGCGGATTGGCGATGCCCAGCGGATCGAGTTTGGCGTGCAGATGGCCGCGCATGCGGTAGGCGCGGATCATCATGATGGCGCGCACGGAATCGCGCGTCGCCTGGTGCACGTCGGCGTCGGAAAGGGCCGCGCCGTTGACGACCGCCTTTTCCTTCACCTTCTTTTCGATGTGCTTCTCGATGAGGCCCCAATTGCCGTCGAGTGCCGAGACCAGCTCGCCATTGGCCTGCAGCGGCCAGGAGGGCTTCGCCCAGGAAGCGCCGGTGGCGTTTTTGCGAACGTCGCCAGCGTCGTCCTTCAGCGCCGCGAAGAAATCCTGCCACTCCGGATCGACGGAGGCCGGATTGTCCTCATAGGCGGCGTAGAGCGCGTCAATGTAGTCGGCGTTGCCGCCATAGAGGAACGAGGTGAGCGAGAATTGGTCGTTGGCCTGATCTTGTCTTGCCATTTTCGTCTGCGGAGCCTGGCTCCGTCTCCTTAGTTGGAGGGGAGTAGGGGAATAGGGGAGTAAGGGAGTAGGGCACGTGCTGCCGCCATCTTTCCCTACTCCCCTACTGCCTTACTCCCCTACTCCCTTAACCCTTGATCGCCTCGACCAGCGTCGTGCCGAGCCTCGCCGGCGACGGCGAAACCTTGATGCCGGCCGATTCCATCGCCGCGATCTTGTCTTCCGCGCCGCCCTTGCCGCCGGAGATCACCGCGCCCGCGTGGCCCATGGTGCGGCCGGCCGGCGCCGTGCGCCCGGCAATGAAGCCCGCCATCGGCTTCTTGCGGCCGCGCTTGGCCTCGTCCTTGAGGAACTGCGCGGCGTCTTCCTCGGCCGAGCCGCCGATCTCGCCGATCATGATGATCGACTTGGTCTCGTCGTCGGCGAGGAACATTTCGAGCACGTCGATGAACTCGGTGCCCTTGACCGGGTCGCCGCCGATGCCGACCGCGGTGGTCTGGCCGAGGCCGACATTGGTGGTCTGGAAGACTGCTTCATAGGTAAGCGTTCCCGAGCGGGAAACAACGCCGACCGAGCCCTTGCGGAAGATGTTGCCGGGCATGATGCCGATCTTGCATTCGTCGGGCGTCAGCACGCCCGGGCAGTTCGGGCCGATCAGCCGCGACTTCGAGCGATCGAGCCGTGCCTTGACCTTGACCATGTCCATCACCGGGATGCCTTCGGTGATGCAGACGATGAGCGGGATCTCGGCCTCGATCGCCTCGATGATGGCCTCGGCCGCACCCGCCGGCGGCACATAGACGACGGAGGCGTTGGCGCCGGTCTTTTCCTTGCCCTCGGCGACGGAAGCGAAGATCGGCAGGGTCTCGCCCTTCGAGCCGGTCCAGGTCTCGCCGCCCTTCTTCGGGTGGATGCCGCCCACCATCTTGGTGCCGTGATAGGCCAGCGCCTGCTCGGTATGGAACGTGCCGGTCTTGCCGGTCAGGCCCTGCACGAGAACCTTGGTGTTCTTGTCGACGAGAATGGACATGGGAGAGAACGCCTCTGAATTCAGCGATTACAAGAAAGGATTGACGGCCCGGACCGAGCCATAGACCTGGTTATGGTTGAGATCTTCGGTGTAGAAAACCGGCGCGCCGAGCCGCTCCGCCGCCGCGAGCAATGCCGCGTCGTAATATTTGAGTTGATAGCGGCGCGCGAGACGGAGCCCCGCGATGACATAGGCCTGGTCGACCGGGACAAACGGAAGCGTGCCGAGAAAGACCAGCCACTCGTCGACCACAGCATCGGCGAAGACCGACTTCCGTCTCGCGACATTCGCGAATTCGGCCAAGGTCTGGCCCGAGACGCCGAACACAGTCTCGAGCACAAGGCTTTGCGCGATATCATGTCGGCGGGGATCACTTGTCCTCTCCGAAGCCGCGTAAAGGAGGACGTTCGAGTCGAGAAAGCATTCTATCTTCTCGTTCGGCATAGATCTCGTCCCGGTTCCATTTGTATGCAGGGCCCAGGTCGAGAGGTTTTTCGGCCATCAGCCTGCGCATCCCTTCCCGCGCCCAGGCAATCCTGTCTTCCTGCTCGACTTCATGCGCAAGCAGTGAACGAATGAGGGCGTTGAGCGTCGTCTTGCGGCGCGCGGCAAGGCCTCGCGCCTGCTCAAGCAGGGTCTCGTCCATGGCCAGGGTGACGTTTTTCATTGTCCGTCTCCACATAAATACACAGCCATAATATGTGTGATTATGTGTAATCCTTCAACCGCCCTGACCGCCGCTTCCATCGCTCAGCCTTCCTTCATCTCGGAAGGCGAAACGCGCCGATAGACGCCGCGCACCATGTCTAGCCAGCCATCACCGCCAACCGGCTGGAATTGCAGCCGCATGCGATAGGTGTCGCCGCCGTCGAAATCGTAGGTCACGCGGGCGGCGCCGCGCGGCGACGAGCGCTCCAGAGTGAGCTGGCTGCCGTCCCACACGCCAGTTGCGGGCGAGGCCGGCACGAACCCCATCGAGTCGAACTGATGCATGGTGACGAGACCGTTCGGCTGGTCGAAGCCGAACACATTATGCGCGCCGAACGAGACGGTGCCGTCGCGACGCTGGCGATAGCGCTGCACCACGAACAGGCCGCCGAACTCAGGCTGCGCCAGCACTTCCGCGGTCGCCGTGCCCGCATCGGTCCATTGCGTCGCCGCCACCTCTTCCTCGCCGCGCCACGCGCCGACCAGCGCCTGCAGGCGCTGGTGATCGGCCGAGAGGGAAGAGAAGGCGTTCATGGTCAGAGCCGCTTCAAATCGGTGACGGTGAGGTCGCTCTTGGCGTTGCCGGTGTTCAAAGTCGTCGCTGGCTCGAACATCAGCACCACCGGCTCCTTGGCCAGCGAACGCGGCCGGTGCTCGACGCCGCGCGGCACGACGATGAAGTCGCCTTCGCCGAGCTCGACCGCCCCGTCGCGGAAATCGATGGCGATCCGGCCGCGCAGCACCAGGAAGGCCTCGTCCTCATTGTCATGCGCGTGCCAGTCGAAGACCTCGCCGAACTTGGCTACCTTCGCCTGGGCGTCGTTGACGTCGCCGGCGATGTGCGGATCGAAGACCTTGGCGATCTTCGCGTCCGCCGCCTCGACCAGATTGATCTTGCGCGGAGGCATCCGCTCAGCCCTTCACCGCCTTGACGATCTTCTTGGCCGCGTCGTCGAGGTCGTCGGCCGAGACGACGTTCAAGCCGCTGTCGTTGATGATCTTCTTGCCGAGCTCGGCATTGGTGCCTTCCAGCCGCACGACCAGCGGCACCTTCAGCCCGACTTCCTTGACCGCCGCGATCACGCCCTCGGCGATGACATCACATTTCATGATGCCACCGAAGATGTTGATCAGTATGCCTTCGACCGCCGGATCCTTGGTGATGATCTTGAACGCCGCCGTCACTTTCTCCTTCGAAGCGCCGCCGCCGACGTCGAGGAAGTTGGCGGGCTCGGCGCCGTAGAGCTTGATGATGTCCATCGTCGCCATGGCGAGGCCCGCGCCGTTGACCATGCAGCCGATATTGCCGTCGAGCGCGACATAGGCGAGGTCGTATTTCGACGCCTCGATCTCCTTCTCGTCCTCTTCGGTGGTGTCGCGCAGCTCCATCACGTCCGGATGGCGGAACAGCGCGTTGTTGTCGAACGACACCTTTGCGTCGAGCACGCGCAGATGCCCGTCCTTCATGACGATCAGCGGATTGACCTCGAGCAGGCTCATGTCCTTCTCGACGAAGGCCTTGTAGAGCGTCGGGAACAGCGCGGCGCCGTCCTTGGCCGCATCGCCGTCGAGCTTCAGCGCAGCGTTGAGCGTCTTCACGTCTTCCGCCGTCACGCCCTTTTCCGGGTCGATGGCGATGGTAAGGATCTTTTCCGGCGTGTCATGCGCGACCGCCTCGATGTCCATGCCGCCCTCGGTCGAGACGACGAAGGCGACGCGGCCGACCGAGCGGTCGACGAGGATCGACAGATAGAGCTCGCGGGCAATGTCGGCGCCGTCCTCGATATAGAGGCGGTTGACCTGCTTGCCGGAAGGTCCGGTCTGCTTGGTGACCAGCGTATGGCCGAGCATTTCCTTGGCGTTGGCGGCCACCTCGGCGGCGGACTTCGCCAGCCGAACGCCGCCCTTGGCGTCGGGGCCGAGTTCCTTGAACTTGCCCTTGCCGCGGCCGCCGGCGTGGATCTGGCTCTTCACCACATAGAGCGGGCCGGGCAGCGCCCTGGCGGCGGCTTCCGCCTCGCTGGCGTTGAACACCGGCGCGCCTTCGGCGACCGGAGCGCCAAAGCCCTTCAGCAGCGCCTTGGCCTGATACTCATGGATGTTCATGCGCTTGGTCTCCGGGGAGGGGCGATTACTTGCTAGCGAGATGCGGGGCGATCTTGGTGCAGGCCTCGGTCAGGCCCTGAACGGCGGCCACCGAATTGTCGAACATCTTCTGCTCGGCCTTGGACAGGTCGATCTCGATGACGCGCTCGACGCCGCCGGCGCCGATCACCACCGGAACGCCGACATAGGTGTTCTTGACGCCATATTGGCCCGACAGATGCGCCGCGCAGGGCAGCACGCGCTTCTTGTCCTTCAGGTAGGATTCGGCCATGGCGATCGCAGAGGCGGCCGGCGCGTAATAGGCCGAGCCGGTCTTCAAGAGGCCGACGATCTCGGCGCCACCGTCACGGGTGCGCTGCACGATCTGGTCGAGCTTCTCTTTCGAGGTCCAGCCCATCTTGACGAGGTCGGGCAGCGGGATGCCCGACACCGTCGAATAGCGGATCATCGGCACCATCGAGTCGCCGTGGCCGCCGAGCACGAAGGCGGTGACGTCCTCGACCGAGACCTTGAACTCTTCGGCCAGGAAGTAGCGGAAGCGGGCGCTGTCCAGCACGCCGGCCATGCCGACGACATGGCTGGTTGGCAGGCCGGAGAACTTCTGCAAGGCCCAGACCATGGCGTCGAGCGGGTTGGTGATGCAGACGACGAAGGCCTTCGGCGCGTATTTCTTCAGGCCGGCGCCGACCTGTTCCATGACCTTGAGGTTGATGCCGAGCAGGTCGTCGCGGCTCATGCCGGGCTTGCGCGGCACGCCGGCGGTGACGATGCACACATCCGCGCCCTCGATGCCGGCATAGTCGTTGACGCCGGTCAGCCTGGCGTCGAACCCGTCGACCGGCGAGGACTGCGCGATGTCCAGGCCCTTGCCCTGCGGAATGCCTTCGGCGATATCGAACAGCACCACGTCGCCGAGATCCTTGAGGCCGATCATATGGGCGAGCGTGCCGCCGATCATGCCAGAGCCGATGAGCGCTATCTTGTTGCGTGCCATGTCAGGATGTTTTCCCTTGTCTGTGACGATGCCCAAATCTTGGCAGAATTGACGACGGGGCCGGGAAGGCCGGAAGGATGCGGGAACCCGCGAGATTTCGCCGCACCCAATAGCTCCGGTGCGGAAGAAATTCAAACGATTATTTCGAGCTTAGTGTTTTCAATCGGTTAGATGGTTTGGGAATTACGTAAACGTCAAAGTTCGTGAGCCGACTGAGGAGAATTTACACAATGAACGTCGAAATCAGAAGGCTCCATCCCGGCAATGACGCCCTTGTGATGCGAATGGCGAACGATGTGTTCGACGAGCCGGTCCGACCCGACCGCCTCGCCGCCTATCTCGCCTCGCCTGGCATTTCATGATCGTGGCGGTTGTCGACGGAATGGTGGTCGGCCAGTGTGCCGCGGTCATCCACCGCCATCCCGACAAGGTGAGCGAACTCTACATCGACGAAGTCGGCGTGGCGCCGCCTTTCCAGCGGCAAGGCATTGCGAGCAAGATGCTCGATGCTGTGTTCGAGATCGGCCGCGAGCACGGCTGCGAAGAGGCCTGGGTCGGCACCGAGCCCGATAACGAGCCGGCGCGGGCGCTTTATGAAGCGCGGAATGAGCAGCATGGCAAGGCGGAGGATTTCGTCATGTACGTGTACAGGCTTCGAGATTAGCCGAAGACCCTCCGCCTCGTCATTCTAGGGCGGAGCAAGGAGCGAAGCGACGCGCATAGACCCTAGAATCCATGCCGTGACATAGAAGCGATGTCACGAGGCAGAACGATATGAAGAGAAGTGTCGACAAGAGTCCTATTCTGAACCGCTGCGTTCCACGTCCTAGGTCACCGAATGGATTCTAGGGTCTCCGCGACGCTTTGCGTCGCTCCGCCCTAGAATGACGAAGCTAACCCCTATCTACCCCTGCGCCTGCCTTGCCTCTGCCGGCGCCTCAACCTGCCGTCGCTCCGCCCAGCCTTCCAGCCAATCTCGGCTCTGCATTTCGATCAGTCGCGAGGCGGTGCGCTCGAATTCGAACACTTCCGTGCCGCGCTTGGCGGTGTAGAGCCCTTCGGGCGGCGCGTCGGCGCTCATCACCAGCCGCATGCGGTGATCGTAAAGCGTGTCGATCAGCAGGATGAAGCGCTTGGCCTCGTTGCGCTTGCCTTCGCCGAGCACCGGCACATGGTCGATGAAGATCGTCGAGAAGCGGTTGGCGATCGCCAGATAGTCGCGCGCCCCGTGCGGCTTTTCGCAAAGCTCGGCGAAGGAAAAGCGCGCGGCGTCGCCGGCGGCGCGCGGCACGGCGATATGACGCCCTTTTAGCGCGATCGTCGTCTCCGCCGTCGGCCTGCCTTGCGTCATCGCCGTCCAGGCCTCGTCGAGCGCGCGGTCGGCCGCCTCGTCGGCAGGCGTGACATAGACCGGCAGGCGATTGAGCTTTTCCTGCCGGTAGTCCTTTTCGGCATTCAGCGTCAGCACTTCGGCATTGCGTTCGAGCAGGCCGATGAATGGCAGGAAGAGCTGCCGGTTGAGGCCATCCCGATAAAGGTCCTGCGGCGCGACGTTGGAGGTGGCGACCAGCACGACGCCGTTGGCGAACAGGGCCGAGAACAGGCGCGACAGGATCATCGCGTCGGCGATGTCGGTGACGGAAAACTCGTCGAAACACAATACCCAGGCCTCGTCGGCCAGCGCCCGCGCCACCGGCGGGATCGGGTCGTCCTCCTTCACGTCGCCGTTCTTGCGCGCCGCCCGGTGTTTTTGGATGCGGTCCTGCACGTCGGCCATGAAGTCGTTGAAATGGACGCGGCGCTTGCGCCTGACCGGCAGCAGCTCGAAGAACATGTCCATCAGCATGGTCTTGCCGCGCCCGACGCCGCCATGGATGTAAAGGCCCTTGACTGGCTCCCGCGGCTGCCTTTTGCGCGCGAACAGCCAGCCCAGCGCGCTGGATTTCTGCGCCAGCCTTTTTGCCGAGATCTCGTTGGTCAGCCGGTCGAGCGCGGCGACGACACGCTCCTGCGCCGGGTCGCGTCCGACCGCGCCGGTTTCTACCAGGTGGTCATAGCGCTGCCTGACGGTCACATGGGTCTGGAGGCCGTCACGCAGATGCATAGGTCACGTCGTTTGCTCTGAGCGGAATGCTCTAGGGGTGCCAAGGTGCCAAGGGTGTGCTGAGATTCAGGTCAGGCCGAGCCGAGAATGGCGGCTTGCGAGAACCGGAGCGGAGCGTACTTGAAGTACGTGAGCACCGGAAGCGCAGGAGCCCGCCGTTCGCAGGCCGGCATCACCTGAATATCAGCACACCCTATGGCTTTACCTTGTAAGCGAGATCGGCTGCCCGTTGGAAGTCTGGCCGTCGAACTTTTCGCCGCCGGAAGAATAGAGCCTGGCCAGCGCGCCGCCGTTTTCGTCATAGAGCGTGAGCTGCTTGCCGGCGACGTTCCACGACTTGATCCCGTCGATCGGGGCCGGGCAGTGCAGCGGCCCGGCGCGATAGCCGGCGCCGAACTTGGTCTGAGGCGTCGCCACCTTGCAGCCCTGGCCTCCGACGCTGACGTTCCAGACGCCGGCGACGCTGGCCGCGGTCAGGTCCGTGGCGCCCGCGGGCGCGGCGCCGTCCGGCGGCAGCGAGGCGACCTGCGTGTTCTTCGGCGCGGTCGGGAATTGCGACGGGTCGGTGGTGCCCGGAGCGGCCGGCGGCGGCAGTTGGTTCTGCGTCACCGTGCCGGACGGCGCCGGCGTGAGCGGCGCCGGCTGCTGGTCATCCATCGACGAGAAGCGCGAGGTCGAGCAGCCGCTCGCGACGAGCGCGGCCAGCGATACGGCCAAAAGGCCCGTTCTCGAAAAAGTGCGGGTCTTCGAAAAAGTCATTCCAACCTCCGTCGGATCCGGTGGGGGGCGCCGTCCGCGTAAACACTCGCTTCACCAAGATGGCGAAGGTGGCAGAATTTCAACCCGATATGGTTAAAATAGGGTTTTCGGAGCTCGTGTTGCAAATTTATCTCAAGGGTGTCTGCTGCCGGAGACACGCCGGGCGTCTCGGCCGTAACTTATTGAAATTTCAGGCTTGCAGCCGTGCGCTAGGCACGAAGACATAGCCGTCGGGGCCGACGACATAGCATTCGCGCAGGCCATGCGGCTTGTCGATCGAGCCTGCCAGCACGACATGGCCGAGCGCCGCCGCCTTTTCCTCCACCGCATCCGGATCGGCGCCATAGAGGCGCAATTCGATGCCGGCGCCGCGCGTTTCGGCACCGGCAGTCACGCCGGTCATCGGATTGTCGAGATAAGAATGATCGGCATGCAGCATGAGGATCGAGCCCAGCAGCGCGATCGCGGCGAAATCCTCGTCGGCATAGATGATTTCAGCGCCGAGCACATCGCGGAAGAAGGCTTCCATCGCCGCCATGTCGGTGACCAGAAGGTTGACGCCCAGCCCGCGCGGCAGCGAGCGGCCGAAATCCCCGGCCTTCATCCATGGTGTCTTGGTCCGCTTCATCGCCATGGCGCTCGTCCTCCGGTCCCGATCGTAGACCAAGCAATGTTCCGGCCCTTGGCATTCGTCAGCAAAATGCTTGCGCCAGGCGGCGGCATCCTTATTTCAGGAAAAAGCAACAGAGCGGACGGAGAACCGATGGCCGCGGGAAAGAAAGCAGCCAACCGCTACTATAGCGGCCCGCCCAGCGATCATTTCGACGGCGCGCTCTTTTTCAATCCCGACGGCAGGCCGCCCGCGCGCTTCAGCGATTTGCTGAGATGGCAGTTGAGCGGGGCACGCTCGAAATGGCCGGCGGCTTTCCCAAGCCCCTACCGCCAGGCGAAGCCAGACAAAAGGATCGAGGGCGCGGCACTTCGGCTCACCATGGTCGGCCACGCCTCGCTGCTTATCCAGACCGCCGGATTGAACATCCTGACCGACCCGGTCTGGTCGGAGCGCGCCTCGCCCTTCGCCCTCGCCGGGCCGAAGCGAGTCAACGCGCCAGGCGTCGCCTTTTCCGATCTGCCGCCGATCGATCTCGTGCTGGTCAGCCACAACCACTATGACCATCTCGACCTCGCCACGTTGCGACGGTTGAAGCAGAGCCACAATCCGCTGGCGGTCATGCCACTCGGCAATGACGCGATCGTCGGCGCTGCCGTTCCCGACATGCGGCTTTCGACGCATGACTGGAGCGAACGGGTCGAATTCGGCAACGGCGCCGTCATTCACATCGAGCCGGTGCATCACTGGTCGGCGCGCGGCGCGCGCGACCGCCGTATGGCGCTATGGGCGGGCTTCGTGATCGAAACGGCGGGAGGCAAGGTCTATTTCGCCGGCGACACCGGTTTCCACGGCGGGACAAACTACCGCCGGATGGCGGAAAGACACGGCGGCTTCCGGTTGGCCATCCTGCCGATCGGCGCCTACGAGCCGCGCTGGTTCATGGCGCCGCAGCACCAGAACCCGGAGGAAGCCGTCCAGGGCATGAGGCTGTGCAACGCCGCCCATGCCGCCGGCTGCCACTGGGGCACCTTCCAGCTCACCGACGAGCCGATCGAGGAGCCGGCGCAAAGGCTGGCCGAGGCATTGGCCGCCGAGGGCATTTCGCCGGAGCGTTTTCGCGCCATGCGCCCGGGCGAAGTGTGGGATGTGCCGCCCGCGTAGCCCGCTCGGGTAGCGGAACCCGAAACGCATGGCTTGCGTTGCTTCCTTGACACAATTTCGGCAGGGAGCCGGTCTCATGATCAAGTGGATCATCATTCTTCTAATTGTCGCCGCCGCGGCGAGCCTGCTCGGCATGCCGGCGCTTGCCGGCGCCGCCGCCTTGGGCGCGCGGATCCTGATCGGCATCGTGCTGATCCTCTTCCTGCTGCTCGTGCTCGGTGTCTTCGCTGTAACCTAGGCGCGACCTCTTGGTCGTCGCCGGGCGCGGCGTCTCCGTGACCGCGCCGGACTGGTAATTCCCGCCCGTTTCCGCCATATAGCGCGAAACGGACACGGAAATGACGGGATCGATGGCAGGCACCGCCCCCTTCGCCAAGATGAACGGCATCGGCAACGAGATCATCGTTGCCGATATGCGCGGCCGTGCCGACCACGTGACGGCGTCGGCCGCGATCGCGCTCAACGCCGACGCCGCGACCAAGTTCGACCAGATCATGGCGATCCACGATGCGCGGACGCCGGGCACCGCCTACTACATCGACATCCTGAATTCCGACGGCACCAGCGCGCAGGCCTGCGGCAACGGCACGCGCTGTGTGGTACAGGCTTTGGCCGCCGAGACCGGCCTGAAGACATTCACCTTCGAGACCCGCGCCGGCATCCTCAACGCCGAGGAACATGCCGACGGCTCGATCTCGGTCGACATGGGCAAGCCGCGCTTCGGCTGGCAGGAGATCCCGCTCGCCGAGGAATTCCGCGACACCCGCATGATCGAATTGCAGATCGGCCCGATCGACGCGCCGGTGCTGCACTCGCCCTCTGTCGTCTCGATGGGCAATCCGCACGCCATCTTCTGGGTCGACCGCGACGTCTGGTCCTACGAGCTCGACCGCTTCGGCCCGCTGCTCGAGAACCATCCGATCTTTCCCGAGCGCGCCAACATCACCATCGCTCAGGTCACCTCGCCGCAAACCATGATCGTCCGCACCTGCGAGCGCGGCGCGGGTCTCACCAGGGCCTGCGGTTCCGCCGCCTGCGCCGCCGTGGTGGCCGCCGCCCGCACCAAGCGCACCGGCCGCAGCGTGACGCTGATCACGCCGGGCGGCGGCGAACTGCATGTCGAGTGGCGCGACGACGACCACGTCATCCTGACCGGCGCCGCCGAGTGGGAGTTTTCCGGCAGCTTCGACCCCTCGACCGGCGCCTGGGCACGCGACACCGAAAGCGCCGCCTGATGTCCGCTCTCGCCAAAGGTGTCGACGTCGTCACGCTCGGCTGCCGCCTCAACACCTATGAATCCGAGGTGATGCGGCGCGAGGCCGAAAGCGCAGGCCTGGGCGCGCTCCAAGGCGGCGCTGTCATCTTCAACACCTGCGCCGTCACCGCCGAGGCGGTGCGTCAGGCCAAGCAGGCGATCCGCAAGGCCCGCCGCGAGAACCCTGAGGCGCGCATCATCGTCACCGGCTGCGCGGCGCAGACCGAGCCGCAGAACTTCGCCGCCATGGACGAGGTCGACCTCGTCCTCGGCAACGAGGAGAAGCTGAAGGCGAACTCCTACCGTGCGCTGCCCGATTTCGGCGTCAACGACACCGAGAAGGCGCGCGTCAACGACATCTTCTCGGTGCGCGAGACGGCAAGCCATATGGTCGACGCCATCGAGGGCCGGGCGCGTGCCTTCGTGCAGGTGCAGAATGGCTGCGACCATCGCTGCACCTTCTGCATCATCCCCTACGGCCGCGGCAATTCGCGCTCGGTGCCGATGGGCGCCGTGGTCGAGCAGGTCAAGCGGCTGGCCGGCAACGGCTATGCCGAGATCGTGCTCTCCGGCGTCGACATGACCAATTTTGGCGCTGACCTGCCGGGCAGTCCGAAACTGGGAAAACTGGTGAAGACGATCCTGCGCCAGGTGCCCGATGTGAAACGACTGAGGCTCTCCTCGATCGATTCGATCGAAGCCGACGACGACCTGCTGGATGCGATCGCCACCGAGCCCAGGCTGATGCCGCATCTGCATCTGTCGCTGCAGTCGGGCGACGACATGATCCTGAAGCGCATGAAGCGCCGCCATCTGCGCGATCAGTCGATCCGCTTCTGCGAGGACGTGCGCAAGCTCCGTCCAGGCATCGTCTTCGGCGCCGACATCATCGCCGGCTTCCCGACAGAGACCGAGGCGATGTTCGAAAATTCGGAAAGAATAGTCGAGGAATGCGGCCTCACGCATCTGCACGTCTTCCCGTTTTCCGCGCGCGAAGGCACGCCGGCCGCGCGCATGCCGCAGCTGCGCCGCGAGGTGATCAAGCAGCGCGCCGCCAGGCTGCGCGCCGCCGGCGAAGCCGCCTATCGCCGCCATCTAGCGTCCCTTGCCGGCACCCGCCAGTCGATCCTGGTCGAGCGCGACGGCCTCGGCCGCACCGAAGGTTTTACCCTTGCCGCGATAACCATTGGCGCGCCGGGCGAGATCGTCGAGGCGGTTGTCACCGGCCATGACGGCGCCCGCCTGATCGCGGCTCCCATTGCCGCCCAAGCCGCCTGAGACTGCGAGACGCATGGCTGGTTTCTTCAAGAAGATATTTTCGTTCGGCAGGAAAGAGGTCGTCGAGGAGCGCGTCGACGAGACAGCGCCGCTGCCGCCGATCAAATGGGACGCGCTGGAGGCGCTGAAGCCGGGAGCCGAGCAGGAGCCTGCGCCCCAGCCGGCGCCCGAAGAGCCGAAGCCCGAGCCTACCCCGGGCATCCCGCCGGCGCCGGAGCCGGTTGTTCCCTCCGAGCCGGAACCGCTGCCCGAGCCCAAGCCGGAAGAAGAACCGCAGCCGGCGCCGGGGACACCCGAACCGCCGGCGCCGGAAGAAGTGCCGGTGCCGCCGGCCCGGCCCGAGCCCACACCAGGCCCGGCGCCCGAGCCGAAGCCGCAGGAAATCCCGCCCCCCGCGCCGAGCGAGCCGGACATCGTGCCGTCACGGCCGGAGCGGCAGCCCGAACCGGCGCCGGTCGAAGTGCCGACGCCGCCAAGTGAGGTTCCGACAGAGACGCCGGTGCCTCCTGAAATCCCGCCGTCGACTCCATCCCCGGCGCAGCCAACCTCCGAGGTCAGCGCCGCCCCTCATCCGCCTGCCGGCACCTTCTCCCCGTATAGAGACGGGGAGAAGGATGAGGCGCCAACGCCCGCGCCCCCCTCTCCCCGTCCTTCACGGGGAGAGGGTAAGGGTGAGGGGCAGCGCCAACCTATAGAGGATTCGGCACCGACCCCCGAGACGTCGAAGGAAATTCTGCAGCCTCTTCGCCAGCCGGCGCCGATCGAGCCGCAGCCGGTGCGCGCCGAGATCGCGCCTGAGCCCGAAGCCGCGCCAACGCCCCACCCTCCCCTCGATGGGGAGGGTCGACGCGAAGCGGCGGGGCGGGGTGACAGCGCCGGCGCCGATCACCCCCACCCCCGAGCTGCGCTCGGGACCTCCCCCTCGAGGGGGAGGTAGGGGCGCCCCAAAGCCCGCCCCCTCCGCCGGCAAGGTGACGGTCGCGAAGAAGGTCGAGCAGAAGGCCGAGCCGCAAAAGGCGCCGGAGCCGGCGCCGCGGCGCTCCTGGTTCCAGCGCATGCGGGACGGGCTTGCCCGTTCCTCGCGCGAGCTCACCGGCAACATCGCCGGCGTCTTCACCAAGCGCAAGCTGGACGAAGACACGCTGCAGGATCTGGAGGACGTGCTGATCCGCGCCGACCTCGGCGTCGAGACGGCGCTGCGCGTCACCGATTCACTTGCTTCCAGCCGCTATGGCAAGGACGTGTCCGACTCGGAAGTCCGCGCCGTCATGGCTGCCGAGGTGGAAAAGGTCCTGACGCCGGTCGCCAAGCCGCTCGAGCTCGACCTCAGCCACAAGCCGCATGTCATCCTGGTCGTCGGCGTCAACGGCACCGGCAAGACCACGACCATCGGCAAGCTGGCGGCCAAGCTGACCGAGGGCGGCCTTTCGGTGATGCTGGCGGCCGGCGACACCTTCCGCGCCGCCGCGATCGAGCAGCTCAAGATCTGGGGCGAGCGCACCAAGTCTCCGGTCGTCGCCACCAAGCTCGGCGCCGATGCCGCCGGCCTCGCCTACGACGCCTTCGAAAAGGCGAAGGAGGCCGGCTCCGACGTGCTGATCATCGACACCGCCGGCCGCCTGCAGAACAAGACCGAGCTGATGGCGGAACTGGAAAAGATCGTTCGCGTGCTCGGCAAGCTCGATCCGGAAGCGCCGCACACCGTGCTGCAGACGGTCGACGCCACCACCGGCCAGAATGCGCTGAGCCAGGTCGAGATCTTCCGCAATGTCGCCGGCGTCAACGGCCTGGTGATGACCAAGCTGGACGGCACGGCGCGTGGCGGTATTCTGGTGGCGATCGCCGCCAAGCACAGATTGCCGGTCTATTTCATCGGCGTCGGCGAGCAGGTCGACGACCTCGAACCGTTTTCCGCAAGCGAATTCGCCAGGGCGATCGCCGGCGTGGCTTGAACATGGCGTGATCTGCCTGCTTTTCGGCCAGATCATGCGCAAGAAGGACCTTATGAATATCCTCGAACGCGACCCGTCCGACCCGCGCCGCAAGCCGCTCAATCCCGGCTTGAAGTTCCTGCTCGAGCTGGGACCGGGCCTGGTGTTCTTCTTCACCACCATCCGCGGCGAATGGCTTGCGCAAAAGTTCCCGATCCTTACCCATCTCGGCGAACCGATCCTGATCGCCACCGCATTCTTCATGGTCGCGACGGCCCTCTCGCTCAGCGCGTCCTGGGCGCTGACGCGCAGCCTGCCGCTGATGCCGCTGGTCTCGGCGATCGTCGTCTTCGTGTTCGGCGCGCTTGCCCTGTACCTGCAGGACAAGACCTTCGCCTTCATGAAGCCGACGATCATCAACTCCCTGTTCGGCGTCGCGCTGCTCGGCGGCCTGGTCTTCGGCCGATCGCTGCTTGGCTATGTCTTCGATTCCGCCTTCCAGCTCGACGCGGAAGGCTGGCGCAAGCTGACCTTCCGGTGGGGGCTCTTCTTCCTGTTCCTGGCCGTGCTGAACGAGGTGGTGTGGCGGAATTTCTCCGAGGCCACCTGGCTGTATTTCAAGGTCTGGGGCACGATCCCCATAACCTTGCTCTTCACCTTCAGCCAGATGCCGCTGATCATGCGCCATTCGCTGGAGGAAAAAGCCAAGGACGAGGACAAGGAAAGCAATTCCAGGAAAAGTGTGTAACGGTTGGGCTCGGCGACTCGCCGTAGCCTTCCGTACGGAATTGCGTGAATACAGGGGGACGGGGATGGAATTCCTCACCACGCGCGACGAGCTGAGGACGATCTACAAGACGCCTCGACCGACCGACGGCTCGATCCGCAAGGAACTCAAGGCGCTCGACGGCCACTGCCGCTCCTTCATCGGCAAGAGCCCTTTCGTGCTGGTCGGTTCCTCCGACGGCGACGGCAATGCCGATGTGACGCCGAAAGGCGACAAGCCCGGCTTCACCGCCATCCTCGACAACAGCACCATCGCCATTCCCGACCGCCCGGGCAACAACCGGCTGGACACGCTGGAGAATATCATCCGCAATCCTTCGGTCGGGCTGCTTTTCCTCATTCCCGGCATGAACGAGACGCTGCGCGTCAATGGCGACGCCCGCATCACCGTCGATGCCGGCCTGCGCGAGCGCCTGGCCGTCGACGGCAAGGAGCCGCAGAGCGTCATCGTGGTGACGGTCAAGGCCGCATACATGCATTGCGCCAAGGCCTTCATGCGCTCCGAACTGTGGAAGCCGGAGACCTGGTACGACCGCGCGGGCTTGCCGACGCTCGGCCAGATCATCCGCGACCAGCTGGCGCTGGCCGAGAGCGCCGGCGAGATCGACCGCGAGCTGGACGACGATTACAGGCAGACCATGTGGTAGCATTCGGGGACGACTCACCCCGGCTCATCCCCTTGATCGAGATCCTCGCCATCTCCGGCAGCCTGCGCGCCGCTTCGACCAATTCGGCGCTGATCGCGGCTTTAGCCGCCAACGCGCCCGCGGATCGCCGCGTCGTCGTCTATGGCGGACTTGGCCGGCTGCCGATCTTCAATCCGGACGACGAGGGCGAGCGCACGCCGCGCGAAGCCGCACGTCTGATCGACGCCGTCACCCGCGCCGACGGCCTCATCGTCTCCTGCCCCGAATATGCGCATGGCGTGCCGGGCGGCCTGAAGAACGCTCTCGACTGGCTGGTGTCGCGCGATGCGGCGGTCGGCAAGCCGGCGATGCTGGTGCACGCCTCGCCGCGCTCGCTCTATGCCCGCGCCGCGCTTGCCGAGATCATGCGCACCATGTCGTTCGCGATGTATGAGGAGGAGGCAATGGAGATCGCGCTGCTCGGCAAGAAGCCGCCGGAGGTGGAGGCGATCCTGGCGGAGGCCGAGAACCGGCTGGCGATGCGAAATGCGATCCAGAGTTTCGCGGCGTTTATACGCGGTCAAACATGAGATCGTCATCCTAGGGCGGAGCAAGGAGCGAAGCGACGCAGCGTAGACCCTAGGATCCATGCCGTTACGCTAAGGCATTGCAATGGTTACAGAATTCTGCACCGCTGCATCCGACGTCGAAGGTCACGGCATGGATCCTCGGGTCAAGCCCGAGGATGACGAACGAAAGGACGCAACTGCAGCAGCCTCAATACGTCTTCGCTCCGTTCACCATCAGCCGGACCATGTAGAGCGAGGTGGTGCCGGCGATGTAGAGGCAGTTGCGCTTGGCGCCGCCGAACACGCAATTGGCGGTCACCTCCGGCACCTTGACCTTGCCGATCAGCGTGCCGTCCGGATCGTAGCAGTGGATGCCGTCGGCCGCGCTCGTCCAGATGCGTCCGGCATCGTCGAGCCTGAAACCGTCGAACAGGCCGGCCGTGCAGTCGGCGAACACCTTGCCGCCCGAGACCTTCTTTCCGCCCTCGCCGACATTGAATACCCGCATATGCGCAGGGTTCTCGGCCCCATGCGTGCGGCCGGTGTCGGCGACATAGAGCAGGCTTTCATCGAGCGAGAAGGCGAGCCCGTTCGGCCTGACCATGTCGGTGATGACGGCCTCGACCTCGCCCGTGCCGGGATCGACGCGGTAGACATAGCAGGCGCCGATCTCGCTCTCGGCCTTGTCGCCTTCATAATCGGTGTCTATGCCGTAGGTCGGGTCGGTGAACCAGATCGAGCCGTCGGACTTCACCACCACGTCGTTGGGCGAGTTCAGCCGCTTGCCGTTCCATGTGTCGGCTACGGTGGTGACCGAGCCATCATGCTCGGTGCGGCTGACGCGGCGGCCCGAATGCTCGCAGGTCACCAGCCGCCCTTCCCGGTCGACGGTGTTGCCGTTGGAATTGCCCGAGGGCTGGCGAAAGACGCTGACGCTGCCGTCGGTCTCGTCATAGCGCAGCATGCGGTTGTTGGGGATGTCGGACCAGACGACATAGCGGCCGGCCGCGAACCAGGCCGGGCCTTCCGCCCACCGGCACCCGGTGAACAGCTTCTCAACCTGCGCGCCGCCATTGAACAGCCGCGCGAAGCGTGGATCGAGAATTTCGTAATAGTCGGCGGCCGCCATGCTTTCCTCCCGGCATTCACGTGCGCATGGCCCCGAAAGTCGGAATCGATTTTCGGAAAGGGACCATGCTCAAAGTCAAAGTGCTACAGCGTTCTTTGCGCGTCCGGAAGGACGCTCGACGCTGTAGGGAGATCAAGACAGCAGGAGGACGCAAAGGCAAGATCGATGATTGCCTTCACCACATCATGAACGCCGCGCACGGCATTAGGATCGGGTTAACCGGCTATGCGCTGGCTGCAATGGTGCATTGCAACATCTTTCTTTTGCAACGCACCATTCCTATGTCATGCTCGCAATCGATCAGGGAGGAACAAACCCGCCGCGTGAATGCGGCAGCAAAGGAACCTCGTCATGATCTTCGACAACATCGTCGCCCGCGCCCGCACCAACATCGCCAAGCGCCGCCAGTACAACCGTCTCGTCGCCGAAATCGAGAACCTGTCGAGCCGTGATCTCGCCGATCTGCGCGCCGACCGCTCCGAGATGCTCTACCAGATCCGCAAGCAGATCTACGGCTGAGTTTTAGGCGGCCGGGTGCGGTCTGTGACGTTCGTCATCCTTGGGCGTAGCGACGCGAAGCGGAGCGAAGACCCAAGGATCCATGCCGTGACTTTCGAGCGTCGCAGCGGTGCAGAAAGCCTATTTGCCGTAGTCCGTGATTTCGCGTACTAGCCAAGCTTTTATTCTGGGCGGTCGCATTCCTCGATCAACGCCACGGCATGGATTCTAGGGTCTGCGCTGCGTCGCTTCGCTCCTTGCTTCGCCCTAGAATGACGACGTAAGGGGGGTCGCCTCAGCCCGGCGCAGCCAGCGCCTTCTCGATCTGCGGCAACAACAGCGTCTTTGCAGAGTCGGGCGTCAGCGGCCCGACATGCTTGTAGGCGATTTTGCCGTTCTTGCCGATGACGAAGGTCTCCGGCACACCGTAGACGCCCCAGTCGATCGCCGCGCGCCCGGCCGGATCGACGCCGATCGCCTGGTACGGGTTGCCGAGATCGCCGAGGAAGCGGCGGGCATTCTCCGGCTGGTCCTTATAGTTCAGCGCCGCAAGCGTGAAGCGCTTGTCCTGCGACAATGCCAAGAGCACCGGATGTTCTTCCCGGCACGGCGCGCACCATGACGCGAAGACGTTGACCAGCGTCACCTTGCCGGCGAAGGCTTTTGAATCGAGACCCGGCAGGTTCGACCCTTCGAGCGGCGGCAGGTTCGTCTGCGGGGCCGGCAGGCCGATCAGGGCCGAGGGGATTTCCGACTCGTCACGGCCGGACAGGAGCTGCGACAGGAACAGCCCGGCCAGCCCAAGGAAAACCAGCAGCGGCAAAATCACGAACAGGCGGCGACGAGGGGCCGGTGTTTGGGTTTCGGTGCTCACGGCTTCGTCGTCCCGGCCTTGTCCGAACGGCGCCGTACGCCCGCGGCCTCGAGCGCGGCGAGTTCGCGCTTGCGCGCTCGCTGGTCGAGCAGGATCCAGCCGATCAGCCCGACCAGCACGATCGCCGTGATGGCATAGGCCGCGGTGACATAGAGGGCGTGCGCGCTCATGTCCGCGTACCCGTGTGCGTGCCTTCCGCGCCTGCGACGCCAATCCGTTCGATCATGCCTTCCCTTAACCCTGCAGCGCAGGCCGCGCAATCAGCCGCCGCGCCGCAGTTGAAAACGTCCTTCCGGCCTCAATCCGTCCCGTGACGCAGTGCCAGCGCGGCCGCCAGCGGCCCAACCACGGCAAGAAACAGCGTCAGCGCGGCAACAATGAGGAAGGGCTGCAGGAACGGCGCCGGATCGGCCACAGCGCCGTAGCTCGCCGAGACGCCGAAGATCAGCACCGGGATGGTGAGCGGCAGCACCAGCACGGAGATCAAGAGCCCGCCGCGCGGCAGCGCCACTGCGACCGCGGCGCCCGCGGCGCCGATGAAGGTGATGGCCGGCGTGCCGACGAGCAGCGTCAGCGCCGTGGCGCCGATCCCAAGCGGCTCCATGTTCATGAAGAGGCCGAGCAAGGGCGCCGCGATCACCAGCGGCAGTACGCTGCCCATCCAGTGCGCCAGGCACTTGGTCAGCACCGTCAGCGCCAGCATGTGGCGGTCGCTGTTGAGCACGAGCAGATCGAGCGAGCCATCCTCGCGGTCGGCCTGGAACAGGCGATCGAGGCCGAGCAGGCAGGCGAGCAAGGCCGCGATCCACAGGATCGCCGGGCCGATGCGGGACAGAAGGTTGAGGTCGGGCCCGACGCCGAACGGGATGGTGGCGATCACCGCCAGGAAGAAGATGACGCCGATCAGCGCCCCGCCGCCAGCGCGGATGGAAAGGCGGATATCGCGCAGGAAGAGGGCTAGCATGATTTGAGATGTCTCCGCCCGGGCACCCCCCTCTGGCCTGCCGGCCATCTCCCCCTCAAGGGGGGAGATTGGATGTCACCCCGGCCTTCGCCAATCTCCAACGTAGCAAGGCTAGCGCGGCGCCCGAACTGTCGATCTCCCCCCTTGAGGGGGAGATGGCCGGCAGGCCAGAGGGGGGTACCTCGCGCCAACATCAGTCACCCATCCTCAACGCCTTCGCCCCTTCGAGCCCCAGCGGCAGATGCGTCGCTGCCACCACGATTCCTCCATCCCGCAGATGCTCCCTCATCAACCCTGCAAACCTTTCCTCCGACGCCTTGTCCAGTCCGGCCGTCGGCTCGTCGAGAAGCCATATCGGCCGGCGGCTGACCAGAAGCTTCGCGATCGAAGCCCGCCGCCTTTGCCCGGTCGAAAGATAGCCGAACGGCAGGTGGCCAATTCCTCCCAGCCCGACCGTCTCCAACGCCTCCTCCACATCCAACCCCGGCTCACCCTGGAAAGCGCGCCAGAAGCCCAGATTCTCTTCCACCGTGAGCGCCGTCTTCATCGCATTGAGATGGCCGAGATAGTGCGAGGCCGAAGCGACCGAGGGAAAATCCTCGCCGCCGCCCTCGATCTTCACCTTGCCTTCGGCTGTCGGCAGCAGACCGGCGACGACCCTCAGAAGCGTCGACTTGCCGGCGCCGTTCGGCCCGGTGACGATGAGCGCCTCGCCCTTTTCGAGCGCGAATCCGATGCCGGAAAAGACCATCTCGCCGCCGCGCTCGCCGCCCAGATTTTCGGCGATCAGCCGCATTCTTGCCTGTCCCGAAAGCACCGTTTCGCGGCCGCCGCCGCATCGCACAAATTTGCCTTTCGACTGTCTAGAACTATTCCAGGAAATTCTCTATATGCGGTTCATCCGTGCCAGCGGTCGGCGCGGGAGAAGAATTAGCGCCGAACCAGCGCACGCGCCGCCTTGAACGGCTCGGGTTGCTTGGGAGCGGACAGCGGAAATGGCCGTACCCGCACCTTTGCGCGTGATTGCATGCCATCGGCGTCCGTTCCCTTTCAGGCTGAACAGACAAGGACGGATCGCACGTGTCAAAATCCCTCGACAGTTTCAAATGCCGCCGCACCCTGACCGTGGGTGGCGCGGACTATGTCTATTTCGACCTCGCCGAGGCCGAGAAGAACGGCCTTAACGGTATCGCCCAGCTGCCCTATTCGATGAAGGTGCTGCTGGAGAACCTCTTGCGTAACGAAGACGGCCGTTCCGTCACCAAGGAAAGCATTCAGGCGGTCGCCGCGTGGCTGAGCGACAAGGGCACCGCCGGTGTCGAGATCGCGTACCGCCCGGCCCGCGTGCTGATGCAGGATTTCACCGGCGTTCCGGCCGTGGTCGACCTCGCGGCCATGCGCGACGGCATCAAGGCGCTCGGCGGCGATCCGGAGAAGATCAACCCGCTGGTGCCGGTCGACCTCGTCATCGACCATTCCGTCATCGTCGACGAGTTCGGCACGCCGATGGCCTTCGCCCGTAACGTCGAGCTGGAATATGAGCGCAACGAAGAGCGCTACAAATTCCTGAAATGGGGCCAGCAGGCCTTCCGCAACTTCCGCGTCGTGCCGCCCGGCACCGGCATCTGCCACCAGGTCAACCTCGAATATCTGGGACAGGTGGTGTGGACCAATAGCGAGGACGGCGAGACCACCGCCTATCCCGACACCTGCGTCGGCACCGATTCGCACACCACCATGATCAACGGCCTCGGCGTGCTCGGCTGGGGCGTCGGCGGCATCGAGGCCGAGGCCGCGATGCTCGGCCAGCCGGTCTCCATGCTGCTGCCGGAAGTCATCGGCTTCCGCCTCACCGGCAAGCTGAAGGAAGGCGTCACCGCCACCGACCTCGTGCTCACCGTCACCCAGATGCTGCGCAAGAAGGGCGTCGTCGGCAAGTTCGTCGAATTCTTCGGTCCCGGCCTCTCCAACATGACGCTGGCCGACCGCGCGACCATCGGCAACATGGCGCCGGAATATGGCGCCACCTGCGGCTTCTTCCCGGTCGACAGCGAGACTGTCCGCTATCTGACGATGTCCGGCCGCGACGAGAACCGCATCGCGCTGGTCGAGGCCTATTCGAAGGCGCAAGGCATGTGGCGCGACGCCGGCTCGCCCGATCCAGTCTTCACCGACCTGCTCGAGCTCGACCTCGGCGACGTCGTGCCGTCGATGGCCGGCCCGAAGCGCCCCGAGGGTCGCGTCGCGCTGCAGGACATTCCCGCCGGCTTCGCCAAGGCGATGGAGACCGAGTACAAGAAGGCCGCCGAGATTTCGAAGCGCTACGCGGTGGAAGGCGCCTCCTACGATCTCGGCCATGGAGACGTCGTCATCGCCGCCATCACCTCCTGCACCAACACCTCGAATCCGAGCGTGCTGATCGGCGCCGGGCTTTTGGCTCGCAATGCCAACCGGCGCGGTCTCAAGCAGAAGCCGTGGGTGAAAACCTCGCTCGCCCCCGGCAGCCAGGTGGTGGCCGAATATTTGGAGAAGTCCGGACTGCAGAAGGAACTCGACCAGATCGGCTTCAACCTGGTCGGCTTCGGCTGCACAACCTGCATCGGCAATTCCGGCCCGCTGCCGGGGCCGATCTCGAAAACCATCAATGACAAGGGCCTGATCGCTGCCGCGGTCTTGTCCGGCAACCGCAACTTCGAAGGCCGCGTCTCGCCGGACGTGCAGGCCAACTACCTCGCCTCGCCGCCGCTGGTGGTGGCGCATGCGCTGGCCGGAACCGTCACCAAGGACCTCACCACCGAGCCGCTCGGCGAAGGCAGCGACGGCAAGCCGGTCTATCTCAAGGACATCTGGCCGACCTCGGCCGAGATCCAGGAGTTCATCGAGAAGAACGTCACGCGCGAGCTCTTCGCCCGCAAATATGCCGACGTCTTCAAAGGCGACGCGTACTGGCAGAAGGTCAAGGCGCCGGAAGGCCAGACCTATGCCTGGGACGACCATTCGACCTATGTGCAGAACCCGCCCTATTTCGCCGGCATGGGCCGCGCCTTCGGCAAGGTCGGCGACATCAAGGGCGCGCGGGTGCTCGGTCTCTTCGGCGACAAGATCACCACCGACCACATCTCGCCGGCGGGTTCGATCAAGGCGGCGTCGCCGGCCGGCAAGTATCTCACCGAGCATGGCGTCGGCGTCGCCGACTTCAACCAGTACGGCACGCGGCGCGGCAACCATGAGGTGATGATGCGCGGCACCTTCGCCAACATCCGCATCCGCAACCACATGCTGGGCGAGAACGGCCGCGAGGGCGGCTACACGATCCACTACCCCTCGAAGGAGGAGATGTCGATCTACGACGCCGCGATGGAATACAGGAAGGAAGGCGTGCCGCTGGTGATCTTCGCCGGCGTCGAATACGGCAACGGCTCCTCGCGCGACTGGGCGGCCAAGGGAACGAATCTGCTTGGTGTCCGCGCGGTCATCGCCCAGTCCTTCGAGCGCATCCACCGCTCGAACTTGGTCGGCATGGGCGTCATCCCCTTCGTCTTCGAGGACGGCACCTCATGGGCTTCCCTCAACCTCAAGGGCGACGAGCTGGTCGAGATCGACGGGCTGGACGCGATCAAGCCGCGCCAGAAGATGGTCGCCAAGGTCACCTATGGCGACGGCACGGTGAAGAACGTGCCGATCGTCTGCCGCATTGATACGCTGGACGAGCTCGACTACTTCAAGAACGGCGGCATCCTGCAATACGTACTGCGCGATCTTGCTGCCTAAAGCAGCAAGGGAATAGGGCAGTAAGGGAGTAGGGAAAAGGTACCCCTACTGCCCTACTGCCCTACTGCCCTACTGCCCATTCCCTAATTAATTAAACCGCCGCCAGCCAAGCATTCGCCGGCCCGGCTCGAAGTCCTGATCCGGTTCGCACGCAATAGAGATCGGGCGGCATTGGTAAACTTTACCACATGGCGATGATGCGGCTCCGAAATCGAACCGCATCGAAAAATGCAGCCGCGCTCCTGGTGCCGCCTTATCTGCGGTTGCGATGCCTAAATTTCACCGCAACGTGACTTCCCGTTGACTGTCCGTTCTGCCACATATTTTAGCAATCAGAACAAGGCCGGCGTCACCGGCGGGAATCGGAACAGTCATGGCATCTCGAGGACCATTGCGGCTTGCGGCATTTGCGCTGGCCCTTTCAACGTTTGCCGGTGCCGCGCTGGCAAGCGAGCCCGAGAAGCCCTTGGGCGTGGTCGAGCTCTTCACCAGCCAGGGCTGCAGTTCCTGCCCGCCGGCCGATGAATTCTTCGCCGAGCTGGCCGCCAAGGAAAACATCGTCGCGCTCGCCTACCACGTCAATTACTGGGACTATCTGGGCTGGCAGGACACGCTGAGCAACAAGAAGAACACCGACCGGCAGTACGACTACATGCGCTCCTTCGGCAGCCGCTCGGTCTATACGCCGCAGGCCGTCATCAACGGCCGCAGCCATGTCAACGGCGCCAGTCGCAAGGACGTCGACGGCGCGCTGGCCCGGATGGACAGGACCGGCGAGGGCATGCGGGTCGGCATCAAGGTGAGCCGCACCAGCGACCGCGTCACGATTGACGCGGGCGACGCCGGCAATGGCCCGGCCGACGCCCATGTGGTGATCGTCTATTTCGATCCGCCGCAGATGGTGAAGATCGGCCAGGGCGAGAACAGCGGCCGCAGCCTGACCTACTGGAACGCCGTCTCCGACATCCAGACCGCCGGCATGTGGCACGGCAAGGCGCAGCGCTACGAATTGCCGATGACCGAGATCTCCAAGAAGGGCGGCTGCGCGGTGCTGCTGCAGTCCGTCGGCAAGGACGGCATGCCCGGTCCGATCCTGGGCGCCGCATTCATTCGCAAGCCATAACCCCTTCTCCCCCTTGTGGGAGAAGGTGGATCGGCGCGCAGCGCCGAGACGGATGAGGGGTGTTCCAGCGGAGTGAGACGTTGGCGTTCCCTGGAGCACCCCTCATCCGTCGCCTTCGGCGACACCTTCTCCCACAAGGGGAGAAGGGGGGAGCCAATAAAAAACCGGCGTCAGCTTGCTTCTGACGCCGGTCATTCAGGTTTTGGGATCGTCGCACCTGATTTTTCCAAGGAAAAACCGAGGTTGGTTCGATCCGACGCTGACCCGTGGGCGGGGGGCTTGGGGTTTACGAGCCGGTGCCGGACCGAACCGTCTCAGGCAACGCGGGTAAACTCGTCGGAGATTGGGGCATGAGCGCGGATAATTTGTGGCGAGAATGTGGCGAAGCATCACCAATGACAACACACGTTTCGCAAACGTGACTGGACCTTGCGGAAACCGCGCGACGCCTGCCTGCGTCGCCGGCCCTTGCAATTCGGCTGCGAAAGCGCGAACCTTGGCTGCGCAAGATCAATCGAAGGATCGAGGCATGACCGATCACAGCAGCGGGACGGAGGATGGGGAAGCATCCGGAATATTGATCCCGTTGCATGAGGCGCGCAGCGCACGCCTCGACCAGCCGGTGCGCTTCGACCGGCGCGAGCTCGACCAGATCCTGAGGCTTTACGGGCGCATGGTGGCGGCCAATGAATGGCGCGACTATGCGATCGACCATCTCTCCGATCGCGCCGTCTTTTCGGTCTTCCGCCGCGCCAGCGAAGTGCCGCTGTTCCAGATCGTCAAGGACCCGAAACTGGCGCGTCGCCAAGGCGCTTTCGCCGTCATAGCCGCGGGCGGACGCATCCTGAAGCGCGGCCAGGAACTCGGCCGCGTGCTCGGCGTCTTCGATTCCAAGCTGAAGCTGGTCGAGGCCTGAGCCGGGAAGAGGAACAGGGGAATTGAAGAACTGAAGAATTGAGGAAAAGAGGCGCTAAACGCCTGATATGAATTGTTTTTCTCGATTCTTCATTCCCGTTACCTCATTTCCCTCCGAGCCTGAATCTCCGCTCCGGCAGCGATTCCGGATCCGGCGGCAGCTCTGCGCCACCGTTGAGCGGCAGCTGCATGAACACCGTGTCCAGCCAGCGCCCGTGCTTGTAGCCCGACCCTTCCAGGCGTCCGGAATGGTAGAACCCGAGCTTCTCGTGCAGCCGCACCGAGACGCTGTCCGCGTGGCCGTCGCCGATCACCGCGATGACCTGGCGGAAGCCTGCCGCACGCGCCGCCTCGATCAGCGCCTTCATCAGCAGGAAGCCCACGCCCTGGCCCTTGGCCTCGGGCGC
The DNA here is from genome assembly GCF_029674625.1 of Mesorhizobium sp. WSM4906. NCBI lineage: Bacteria > Pseudomonadati > Pseudomonadota > Alphaproteobacteria > Hyphomicrobiales > Phyllobacteriaceae > Mesorhizobium > Mesorhizobium sp. WSM4906. The sequence goes on along the minus strand of NZ_CP121355.1, from coordinate 969,156 downwards.
GACATAGACCGAATCCTCGACGACGAACCGATAGGCGGGGCGCGGCCGAAACGGTCCGGCATAGGCATAGCCGAGCACGGTGCCGTCCTTCTCCGCCACGAGATAGGGAAAGCCGCCTGCCGCTAAGCTCTCGAAGCGTTTGCCCATTTCGGCGCGGTTGGGCGGCTCCAGCTCGTAGCTCGCAGTGCCGTGCGTGACCGCGTCGGCGTAGATTTCCGTGATTCGGTCAAGGTCGGCCGCCGTCGCGGCTCTGATCGCTGTATTGCTCATAATTTGTGCATTTCGTTTTCCTGCCTTGATAACAGCAGAGGGCTGCACAAAAAGAAAGGGCGGCCGTTGGGCCGCCCTTTCGAAGTCTATGGTCCAGTGAGACCGGGTAACTGCCTTTAGCGGCGGTCGCCCATGAACTGCAGCAGGAACATGAACAGGTTGATGAAGTCGAGATAGAGCTGCAGCGCGCCCATGATGGCCTTGCGGCCGGCCACGTCCGAGACGTCGCCCTCGAAATACATCTCCTTGATCCGCTGCGTGTCATAGGCGGTCAGGCCCGCGAACACCAGCACGCCGATTGCGGAGATGGCGAAGGCCAGCGCCGACGACGCCAGGAAGATGTTGATGATCATCGCGATCAGCAGGCCGATCACGCCCATGATCAGGAACGATCCGAAGGCCGTCAGGTCACGCCGGGTCGTGTAGCCATAGAGCGACAGCGCGCCGAAGGCCGCGGCCGTGGCGAAGAACGTCTGGGTGATGCTGGTGCCGGTATAGACGAGGAAGATCGTCGACAGCGACAGGCCGACAAGGCCGGCATACACCCAGAACGTGGTCTGCGCCGCCGCCACGCTCATCGACTGGATCCTGAATGACAGGAACATCACCGCAGCCAGCGGCGCCAGGATGACGACCCAGCGGAACGCGCTTGCATAGATGAGCTGGCCGAAGGCCGTGAGCTGACCGTCGCCGGTGACGGCGAGTTGAAACGCGCCCCAGGCGGCAAGGCCGGTGATGAGCAGGCCAAGCCCCATCAGGTTGTAGACTTTGATCATGTAGGCCCGCAGGCCCTGATCGATATCGACGCGCGCGCCGGGGGCGGCGGACGTCTGGTAGTTGCGAATGGGATCAGCCATTGGAAATCCTCTGTTGCTTCTGCCCCGTCCGGTGACAGGTCGCCCCGGACGACCGCTTGGGGTGCCCTTCGGACCAGGCGCCGCTGGCGGGGCTCCAGCATGCCTGCGCAGAAATATGATGGTTCTTGACGTCAAGGACAAGACGGTAACGAGGCGTAACGCTTCGTGAGAAGGCAAAAGGCCGGGTTTTGGCCGTTTCGGCTCGGCATTCTTACAAAGATTTAACCAGGTCGAACCTGCTCCAGCGCTCGCCGGGTCAGAGGTTGCGCAGCACCGGCGCCGCCTTGTGGCCGAGAACCCGCCAGGTACCGGCGAGGCCGATGCCGACGGTGACGCCGAGCGAGACGAGGATCGTCGCGACCGCGACCTGCGGCATGAAGTGCGATGGCAGCGTCATGATGTGCGCGACGACGAACCATGCCGCGACGCCGCCCGCGGCAAGTGCGAACAGCGCCGTCGCAAGGCCGATCAGCACATATTCCAGCGAGAAGGCCGCAATCAGTGTCCTGCGCGTCGCGCCGAGCGTCTTCAGCACCACCGCGTCATGGATGCGCGCCCGGTTGCCGGCGGCCAGAGCGCCGGAGAGCACCAGCACCGAGGCGATCAGCGCCACGCCGGCGGCGGCGCGGATCGCCGTGCCCAATTGCGCGACCAGCCGGTTGACGATGTCGAGCGCGTCCTTGACGCGGACCGTCGTCACCGCCGGAAATGCGCGCGTGACGGCGTTGAGCAGCCGCGCGTCGTCTGCCGTGGTGGCGCCCTTGTCGGTCAGCGTCGCCAGCCAGCCATGCGGCGCACCGGCAAAGGCGTTGGGCGAGAACACCATGACGAAATTGATGCCCATGGTTTCCCATTCGACCTGACGGAAATTGGCGATTTTCGCCGTCACGTTGCGGCCGAGGACGTTGACGGTGACGGTGTCGCCGAGCTTCAGCCCGATCGCCTTGCCCTCCTCGGCCGAGAACGACACCAGGGGCTCGCCGGAATAATTCTGCGGCCACCACGCGCCTTCGGTCAGCGTGGCGTTCTCCGGCTGCTTGGCGTCATAGGTCAGGCCGCGATCGCCGCGCAGCACCCAGGCGCCGTCGGCGGGGATCTTCACCTTGTCGACGTCGACGCCGTTGAGCGCCATGATGCGGCCGCGCAGCATCGGCACCTTGACCAGCGTTCCCCGCGGCGCCTCCTTTTCGACCAGGCCGGCGAAAGCGTCGACATCGCTGCTCTGGATGTCGACGAAGAAGAAGTTCGGCGCCCGCTCCGGCAGGCTGCCGGAAATCTGCCGCCTGAGATTGCCGTCGATCAGCGCCAGCGTCACCAGGAGCGTCAGACCGAGCCCGAGCGACAGCACCACCGATGGCGTCAGCGCGCCGGGACGATGGATGTTGCCGAGCGCCAGCCGAAGCGACACGAAACGCACGCGCGGGCTTCGCCGGGCCATCCATTGCACCAGCGCCGCCACCAGCCGCAGCACCAGGAAGGCAAAGACCGTGGCGCCGACGAAGATCGAGGCGATGCGCCGGTCGTCGGCGGAAAATATGGCCAAAGCCGCCAGCCCGAGCACGATCGCGAGAGCAGCGCCGGCATAGGGCAGGCGCGGCAGGCCGCGGCTCTCAAAACCCATCTCGCGAAACAGCGCCGTCGCCGGCACGTCGCGGGCGCGCCCGAGCGGCAAGAGCGCGAAGGCCAGCGTCACCAGGAGGCCGAAGAGCGCGGCCATGGCGAGTGCGCTCGCGTAGAAGCCGCCCTCCGCCGGCACCGGGATCACCGACTGCAGAAGCGCGCTCGCCGCGAACGGCATGGCGGCACCCAGGACCAGGCCGAGCACGATGCCGAGGCCGGCAATCAAAAGGATCTGCACGAGATAGACTGTGAAGACGAAGCCGCCGGAGGCGCCGAGGCTCTTGAAGGTGGCGATGACCCCGCGCTTGCCGTCGAGATAGGCGCGCACCGCGTTCGCCACGCCGACACCGCCGACCACCAGCGCCGTCAGCCCGACCAGCGTCAGGAATTGCGAGAAGCGCTGGATGTTGGAGGAGAGCGCCGGCGCCGCGTTGCTGCGCGTGCGGATCGACCAGCCGGACTGTGGAAATTCCTTCGCCGCCACGGCCTGGATTTCCTTGATCCGCGCCTCGCTGGCGCCGGCGGGCAGCCGCAGCTTATAGGCGTTCTCGACCAGACTGCCGGGCTGCACCAGTCCGGATGCGGCAAGTCCGTCGTTCGAGATCATCAGCCGCGGCGCGAATCCAAAACCGTCGGATATCGCGTCCGGCTCGCTGATCAGCCTGGCTCTCAGCTCGAAAGTGGCGCCGCCAAGCTTCAGCCGGTCGCCGATATGCAGATTGAGCCGATCGAACAAAAGATCGGGCGCGGCGGCGCCGAAAATGCCCGCTCTCTCGCCGAACAGTTCCTTCTTCGGCAGCGGCGGATCGGTTTCCAGCGTGCCGTAGAGCGGATAGGCGTCGTCGACCGCCTTGGCTTCGACCAGCGCCTGGTCGGAGCCGTCCTCGAGCCGCGCCATCGAGCGCATACCCGAATTCAGCGACACCGTGCCCAGGCTGCCGAGGAAGCCGAGTTCGGCAGGCGTAGCGCTGCGCTGGTTGATCTGGAAGCGCAGATCGCCGCCGAGCAGCGTCTGGCCCTGGTTGGCGACGCCGGCGGTGATCGCCTGCGCCACCGAATTGACGCCGCCGATCGCCGCGACGCCGAGCGCGATGCAGGCAAGGAAGATCATGAAGCCGGACAGGCCGCCGCGCATCTCGCGCAGCGAGAAGCGGATGGCGAGCTTCAGCGTGCGAAGCCAGGCGGCCCCCTCATCCGGCCGCTTCGCGGCCACCTTCTCCCCGGCGGGGAGAAGAAGAGGTTTGCGCCGACGCTGGCGATCTCTTCTCCCCTCGGGGAGAAGGTGGCCCGAAGGGCCGGATGAGGGGGCTCCGTTCGCCATGGCGTTACGCGGTCACTTTAAGCAGCGGCGCATCCTCGATCCGCCCCGAGCGCATCGACACCTGACGCGAGCAGCGGGCCGCAAGCGCCGGATCATGCGTGACCAGCACCAGCGTCATGCCGCGCTCGGCCGCCTTGGCGAACAAGAGGTCGGCGATCTGCTTTCCCGTCGCCTGGTCGAGATTGCCGGTCGGCTCGTCGGCAATCAGGATGCGCGGCGAAGGCGCCAGCGCCCTGGCGATCGCCACGCGCTGCTGCTCGCCGCCCGAGAGCTCTCCGGGGTAGTGCGTCACACGGTCGCTCAGGCCGACCGCCGCGAGTTCCCGCGCCGCCACGCCGAACGCGTCGGCATGGCCGGCGAGCTCCAGCGGCACCGCGACATTTTCAAGTGCCGTCATATTGGGGATGAGGTGGAAGGACTGGAAGACGATGCCGATGTTTCGCCCCCGGAACGATGCAATCCGATCCTCGCTTTTGCCGTTGAGCAATTCGCCGGCGATTCGCACTGTTCCCGCATCGACCCTTTCCAGCCCGGCCAGAACCATCAGCAAGGTGGACTTGCCGGAGCCCGACGGGCCGACGATGCCGGTGGCTTCGCCGGCGGCCACATCGAGACTGACGCCTTTCAGCACATGGACCGAGGAAGCTCCCTCGCCGAGCGTCAGCGAGACATCCCTCAATGCGATGACGGCTTCTGTCACGGTGAAAGCGTCCTATATGGTGGAAAAAGGAGACGAGAACGCCTCCTCCCGGGGATTGTTTCGGTCATATGGGGCTCGCTGCATGGCTTTCAAACATACTCTTGCCGCAGCCCTCATCCTTTTCCTTGCGGTTTGCGGCGCCATTTCGTCGGCGCGCGCCGAGACGTTCAAGATCGTCGGTTTCGGTGACAGCCTGACGGCAGGCTTCGGTCTCGGTCCGGGTCAGGGGTTTACCGACAGGCTTCAGGCGGCGCTGAAGGCGAAAGGCCATGACGTCGCCGTCGCCAATGCCGGCGTGTCCGGCGACACCACGAGCGGCGGGCTGGCGCGGCTCGACTGGTCGGTGCCGGACGGCACCCGGCTCGTGATCCTCGAGCTCGGCGCCAACGACATGCTGCGCGGCGTCTCGCCCGACATCGCCGAAAAGAACCTCGACGCTATGCTGGCGAAGCTGAAACAGCGCAAGATCGCCGTGCTTCTTGCCGGCATGCGCGCGGCGCCCAACCTCGGCACCGGCTACCAGCAGGCCTTCGATGCGATCTATCCGGGGCTCGCCGCGAAATACGATGTTCCGCTCTATCCGTTCTTTCTCGACGGCGTAGCCAGCCATCCCGACCTGCAGCTCGAGGACGGCCTGCACCCCAACTCCAAGGGCGTCGAAGTGATCGTCGAGCGCATCCTGCCCACTGTCGAGAAGGCAATTGCCGCCGATGGCGGCGCATAAAGCATGTCTCCCGAAAGTGGGAACCGATTTCGGACAAGGACATGCGCAGAATCAAGCGCGCTGAGCGAACCTGAAAGATCGCGATGCGCTTTGGTGAGGCTGGAATACCACGGTTTCCCTTGGGGAAACTTTGTGGACAACAAACTGCTTGCCCCGCGCGGACATCGATGATTCGCTAGGGATGAGAGTTTCGATTCGAGGACAGGAGGCTTCCCATGCCACGTCTTTTCACCGCCCTCGAAATTCCGCGTGATGCCGCTCTTTCGCTGTCCCTGCTCCGGGGCGGCCTTCCCGGAGCCCGCTGGATCGATGTCGAAAACTACCATCTGACGCTGCGCTTCATCGGCGATGTCGAAGGCCATGTCGCCGACGAGATCGCCAACGCGCTGGATCGCATCCACCGCCCTTCTTTCCAGCTGGCGCTCTCCGGGGTCGGCGCCTTTGGCGGCAAGAAGCCGCATGCGGTGTGGGCCGGCGTCGCCGTCTCGCCGGACCTTACGGCGCTGCAGGGCGAGATCGACCGCATCTGCCAGCGGCTCGGCCTGCCGGCCGATCCGCGCAAGTTCTCGCCGCACGTGACGCTCGCCCGCCTGCGCAATTCGAGCCCGGCGGACGTCGCGCAATATCTTTCGGCGCGCGGCAACTTTTCAGCGTTGCCTTTCCGCGTCGGCCGCTTCGTCCTGATGTCGTCGCGCGATTCGGTCGGCGGCGGCCCTTACATCGTCGAGGAAGCGTGGCCCTTGACCGGCGCCGACGCGCGCGCCTCCAGCCGCTTCGCCAGCGCCTCCGACGCTTCGCGGATCATGCGGTAGACGGCGGCGAAGGCCTCCTGATCCTCGTAATAGGGATCCGGCACGTCCCGTTCCGTTCCGGTCGCAAATTTCAGATAGAGATGGATACGGTCGCGCCCGGCCCGAGGCGCCAGCGCCTTGAGATCGCGCACATTCGAGCGGTCCATGCCGAGGATCAGGTCGAAGCGCGAAAAATCCTCCGGCGCTATTCTGCGCGCCCTTTGTCCGGAAATGTCGATGCCGTGGCTTGCGGCGACCGCGATCGCGCGCGGATCGGGAGCGGAGCCGACCTCCCAGCCGCTGGTGGCGGCCGAATCGAGCACGATATCGCGGGTCATCCCGCGCTCGGCCCACACGGCTCGGAAGACACCCTCGGCCAGTGGCGAGCGGCAGATGTTGCCGAGGCAAACGAACAGAATGGATTTTAAGGGCTTTGCGCTCATCGATCCGGCGCTATGGTTGTTTCAATTTTCGAATAGCACGGGAACCCGACATGACCAGGGAAAAGCTCAGCAAGGAGGCGATCGCCACCGCGCTTACCGAACTCGAAGGCTGGTCGCTGGCCGCCGACGGCGCCTCCATCAAACGCAGCTTCGGCTTCAAGAACTTCTCAGAAGCCTTCGCCTTCATGACCCGCGTGGCGCTGGCCGCCGAGAAGATGGACCACCATCCCGACTGGTCGAACGTCTACAAGACCGTCGACGTGACGCTGAATACCCATGATGCAGGCGGCGTCACGGCGCTCGACGTCGAGCTGGCCAAGCGGATGAACCGGTATTTCGGGTAGGGCGAGGACACGGCCTCGACGTCGTCATCCCAGGGCGAAGCAGCCGCGCAGCGGCGTCGCGGAGACCCTGGGATCCATGCCATGACATCTGCCGTAGTATGCAGCGGGGCAGAATTCCGCACCGTCGCGGCTCTCGAAAGTAATGGCATGGCAACTGTGTTCATGCGAATGTGGTTTTGTCGCGCATGATAGCGTTGAGGACGACCAAGAGCTTCCTTGCGACGGCGATGATGGCGAGTTTCTTGGAGCCTGATCGGGCGGCAAGTGCGCTGTAGAAGGACTTGAACCGGTCGCAGGTTCGGATGGCCGTGAGGGCTGCCATATAGAGGGCGCGGCGCACGCGTGATCGCCCGCCCTGGATCTGGCTCCTGCGGTTGAGCTTGCCACTCTTGTTGTCGAACGGGGCAAGGCCGGCGAGTGCGGCGATCGCCTTGGGTGAACGCTGGCCGAGCTCGGGCAGGTGCGCCAGGAGCGAGAGCGCGCCGACCTTGGAGACACCCGGCACGGAGATCATCAGCGTGTAATCGCGGGCGGTGTCCTCGGTTTGACGAATAACGTTGGCGATCCGGCTCTCGAGCGCATGGATGCGTGTGTCGAAGGCGGCAATCGTTTCTTCAAGGTCGGCAATGACAATCTCGTCGAAGGCCTCAGCGAGGTGCTTCTTCAGCGTTGCCCGCATCTCGACCAGATGGTCGCGGTAGCGGGCAAGCGATTGAAGCTGCTCGTTTTGTTCACACGGCGCCGGCTCGGCCGCCGGCTGATAGCGACGGCCATAGTCGCTCAGCATCCTGGCGTCGAGACGATCGGTCTTGGCGCGCCGTCTCGTCGACTTGGCATAGTGGTGGGTATGGGCCGGATTGTGCCGCGAGAACGGCACGCCGGCCTTGGCCAGCGCGTGGCGCAGCAGCCGGTCATGCACGCCTGTCGCCTCCATGACGACGAAGTCTTGGCCGGGACGAAGGCCTGCCACATAGGCAGCGATCGCCTCAGCCTGGTTGTCGATGCGCCGAAAACGGCCGCTTGCCTCGTCAAAAAAGTCTAGCCACTGCTTGGAGATGTCGCAGCCGACATAGTTCTGCACTATCATGTCCACGCCTCTTCCTGTGGTGCGGGGTCTGCTTGGAACAGCCCCGTGCAACTGTTCAGGTTGATGGTTCACCGGTGGGAAGGGACCGGGCCATGCCGCGGCCTGTCCGAAAGGACGACCAGGATCCACTCGGCCTCCTTCCCACTTCAACCATACACCGGAACCAACACACAGGATTCTATGGTCTACGCCGCGTCGCTCCGCTCCTTGCTTCGCCATAGAATAACGATGGGAGGGATATTCCGGCCAATCTCCAACGTAGCGATTGCCAACTCGGCTTACCCACGGCCAATGCTGCCGAGTTCGATTCTGGGGCCAGCACAACGCCCAACTCTTGTAGCAGCCCCCCGCTTTCACCACATCTCCCGCGGCGGGCCGGCACGCAACGTCGCGCGGCCAAGGAGACATTGATGGCGCAGGACTCCGGTTTTGATTTCTTCGGCTTTGGCGACAAGCTCGCCGGCGAGGGCGAGGTGCGCGAGAAATTCTGGCGCACCGCCAAGAAGGCCGCCCGGCAGATCCCGTTCATGGACGAGGTGGTCGCCGCCTATTATTGCGCCATGGACAGGGACACGCCGCTGCGCGCCAAGGGCATCCTGCTGGCCGCGCTCGGCTATTTCGTGCTGCCGGTGGACTTCATTCCCGACTTCGTCCTCGGTGTCGGCTTCACCGACGACCTTGCCGTCCTGACCGCTGCGATCACCGCCGTCAGCGCCCACATCACGCCCGCGCACCGGCAGGCCGCCAGGGACGCCCTGGCCGACAAGGGCTAACTAAAGCATGTCTCCCGAAGTGGGGACCGGTTTCGGGACAAAGACATGCGCAAAATCAAAAGCCTGAAGCGTGCGGAACGAATCCGAAGGATCGCGACGCGCTTCAGCCCCGGAGCGAGGACCGGCTCCGCGCCGTTGCAACGAGACCGCGAAACCGCCCGCGCGAGAAGACAAACTCTTGCCGCTTTCGTGCCCTCCAAGTTCGCGCCGGGACATCGCGACCGCCGCTCCGAAGCGGCGGCGTGAATGGTGGCGGTTTCCTGGGGTGAGGCTCCTTTTCTTGAGGAAAATTCACCGTTTGGTAACCCTGATTAAATCAAAATGAAGCGACGGCAGGACGCCAGGCGGCCCGCCTCCGCACCATTTGGGAATACGGGAAGAACGATGCGCGGATTGATTGCTACAGTTTCCAGCCTGGTCCTGGCGGCCGCCTTCGCGGCGCCGGCGCTGGCACAGCAGGCGACCAAGATCGGCCAGCACAATGCCTGGGGCACCTACAGCTATCAATCGACGGGCGGCAAGGTCTGTTATGTGCTGACCGTGCCGACCGACAAGCAGCCGCCGTCGCTCGACCATGGCGACATGTTCTTCTTCGTCAGCCAGCGTCCGGGGCAGCAGGTCTCCTACGAGCCGCAGTTCATCGCCGGCTATAACTTCCAGGAAGGCTCCAAGGCCACCGTCACCATCGACAAGAAGACCTTCTCGATGTTCACCCGCGGCAAGTCGGCCTGGGTCGAGAACGCCGCCGAGGAGCCGGTGCTGATCGCCGCCATGAAGACCGGCACCGACATGAAAGTGTCGGCCAAGTCGGGCCGAGGCAATCCGACATCCTACGTCTTTTCGCTGAAGGGTATCTCGGCCGCGCTGGCCTCGATCGCCAAGTGCAAGTAGGCGAAAGCAAAACCCCGCCTTGAGGCAAAGCCGGACCGCAAGTCCGGCTTTTTCAGCCTGGATGCTCGGCGGCCCGCCGCCGCCGGATCGCCTCGGCGATGAAGACGCGCGACAGCGCGTGATAGAGCGGCTCGTTGGAGATCAGCCGCGCCGTGCCGTAGCCCAGCACCGCCGCGCACATCAGCGCGATTACATTGTCGTGGTTGCCGGTCATTTCGAGGATGATGACGAAGGCCGTCATCGGCGCCTGCACGACGCCGGCGAAATAGCCGGCCATGCCGAGCAGCGCGGCGAGACCGGTGCTAGCGCCGAAGACCAGGCCGAGCGTGCTGCCGAGACCGGCGCCCACCGCCAGCGACGGCGCGAAGATGCCGCCCGGAATGCCCGACACCATCGAAAGCACCCCGGCCGCGAATTTTTCCAGGAAGAAGAATGCCGGCAGCGGCGCGCCTTCGATGGCGCCACGGGCCTGCGCGTAGCCGGTGCCGAAGGTGAGGCCGCCCGAGACAAGGCCGATCGCGGCAACCGCCAGCCCGCAGATTCCTGCCACGAGCAGCGCGCGCCACAATGGCTGCAGCGCGTTCCAGCGCCGGATACGCCGCGTGATCTTCAACGCCAACAGCGAGAAAAGCGCCCCGAAGCCGCCGCCGATGACCCCGCAGGCGACCACCAGCGGCCAGTCGGCGGCAAAGGCCACCGTATCCTTGGCGACGCCGAAATAGGTGTAGTTGCCGAGCAGGCCGAGCGAGGCAAGCCCGGCCAGGATCACCGCCGTCAGAACCAGCCCGTTGGTGCGCGACTCGTAAGCGCGGCCCATCTCCTCGATGGCGAACACGATGCCGGCCAGCGGCGTGTTGAAGGCGGCGGCGACGCCGGCGGCGGAGCCGGCCAGGATCAGGCCGCGCGCCTGCGCCATGCCGCCCCAGCGCGCGGCCTGCAACATCAGCGAGGCGCCGACCTGCACCGTCGGCCCCTCGCGGCCGATCGAAGCGCCGCAGAACAGGCCCATCACGGTGAGCGCGATCTTGCCTGCCGCCAGGCGAAGCGAAAGGAGGTGCCCACGGTCCTCGTCGTCGCGCAGGTGGCGGGCGGCGATCGCCTGCGGAATGCCGCTGCCTTGCGATCCCGGGAAGAAGGAATGGGCAAGCCAGGCGCAAAGCACGAAGCCCGCCGGAGTCAAGACAAGCGGCAGGTAGAAGCGCCAGCCGCCGTCGCCGGCTGTGACGACGTGGAACAGCGCCTGTGCCTGGTCGGCCAGCATGGCGAACAGCACGCTGATCAATCCGATCGAGACGGCGCCGGCCCAGAACACCAGTCGCGGCTGCCAGACACGCCGCGACCCCCATATTGCCTGCGAGCGCCGCAGCATGGGGTGTCTTCGCGATATGCCGGCCATCTGCGCCCTCTTGATGATGACCCGGCCTAGCACACTTATGCAGCCGATCAAGCCCGTGGGTCAGGCTGGTCGCGCTCGCGGCCAAGCCCTCATCGGCAATTTCTCAAGAGCGCTCGATCGGCTCGCCGGATCCCGCCTGCATCGCGCTGGCGGGATCCGGGCTGGCTCACATGGCCATTTTTTCACATTCGGCCTGTGCCTTCTTGGTCGACGTGTCGATCATGTAGGCTTTGCCCTTGGCATCGGTCATCATCATCATGCAGTGCTTGATCGGCTTGGCCGACTTCATCATTTCGCTGCTCATTTTTGCGTCCGGCATCATGGTGCCCATGTGGCCGTCGGGCATGATCGCCGTCACCTGCCCTGCCTTCATCATCGTCATGGTTCCCATCGTGTCCTCGGCAAGCGCCGGCGAGACGGACAGGCCGACAAGGCCGGCAATCGCGACAAGCTTGATCGAATGCATTCTGCTCACTCCCGTTTTGCGCGGGGCACAATTGCCCCTTTCAGATTTCGCCGCCGGGCGGCGAAGCGTTACGCCAAACACGACTATGTGATCGGACCGAAGATGGCGCGCACGTCAGCGGTCACCGCCGAAGACCGGATACTCAAGAGTAAGGTCGTTGCCGATCGGCGCCTCTCCCTTCTCCCCTTGTGGGAGAAGGGAAGCCCCGCCCCATGACTCCGCTTGCAACCTGTGCTATGCGCCGCGCTTCATTTCAGGCACGATGCTGAAATCGGCCGCAAACCGCTTATATTGGCGCAACCATGACCCTTTCATTCGATCTGACCGCCGAAGGCGCGCGCGATGCCTTGCGCGCTCGTGCTGCAGCGACGGGGAAGCCGTCGCTGATCGGCCTGACCCGCGCCGAGCTTGGCGCCGCCCTCGTCGAGGCCGGCATCGTGCCTGAGCGCCAGGCCAAGATGCGCGCCCAGCAGCTCTGGCACTGGATGTATGTGCGCGGCGTCTCCGACTTCGCCCACATGTTCAACATCTCCAAGGAACTGCGCGCCGAGCTCGACAAGCATTTCACCGTCGCCCGGCCCGAAATCGTCGAGGAGCAGATCTCTTCCGACGGCACGCGCAAATGGCTGTTCCGCTTCCCGCCGCGCGGCGCCGGCCGGCCGGTCGAGATCGAGACCGTCTATATCCCGGAGGAGGGTCGCGGCACGCTCTGCATCTCCTCGCAGGTCGGCTGCACGCTGACTTGCTCCTTCTGCCACACCGGCACGCAGAAGCTGGTGCGCAACCTCACGACGGAGGAAATCCTGGCGCAGCTGCTCACCGCGCGCGACCGTCTCGGCGACTTCCCCGACCGCGACACGCCGGACGGCGCCATCGTGCCGGCCGAGGGCAGAAAAGTCTCCAACATCGTCATGATGGGCATGGGCGAGCCGCTCTATAATTTCGAGGCGGTGAAGAAGGCGCTGCTGATCGCTTCCGACGGCGACGGCCTGTCCCTGTCGAAGCGCCGCATCACGCTGTCGACCTCCGGCGTGGTGCCGGAGATCGCCCGCACCGGCGAGGAGATCGGCGTCATGCTGGCGATCTCGCTGCACGCCACCAATGACGACCTGCGCGACCTTCTGGTGCCGATCAACAAGAAGTTCCCGCTGAAGGAGCTGATCGCCGCCTGCCGCGCCTATCCCGGCCTGTCGAACGCCCGCCGCATCACCTTCGAATATGTGATGCTGAAGGACGTCAACGATTCCCTCGACGACGCCAAGGCGCTGGTGAAGCTCTTGAAGGGCATTCCGGCCAAGATCAATCTCATCCCGTTCAATCCCTGGCCCGGCACCAACTACCAGTGCTCGGACTGGGAGACGATCGAGAAGTTCGCCGATTACATCAACAACGCCGGCTATGCCTCGCCGATCCGCACGCCGCGCGGCCGCGACATCCTGGCTGCCTGCGGCCAGCTGAAGTCGGAATCGGAGCGGATGCGCAAGGTGGACCGCCTGGCGCTGGAAGCCATGATGATCGCGGGGCACGGCGAGGCGTGAGGCGTATCGTCGCCTATCTCGTCCGCTTCGCCGCCATCCTCATCGGCTATTTCGTCGCCTCGCTGGCGGCGAGCGCCTTCCTCAACGTGCTTTTCCTCGGCTATTTCGGCTACGTGCCGGAGCCAGGACACCCGACGATCGCGCCCGCGCTCTATTTTTCGGTGCCTTTCCTGGCGCTGTTCGTCGCCTATTTCGGCTTCATGCCGGCGGCGGTCGTCATCCTGATCGCCGAAGTGCTGGGACGGCGCGACTGGCTGTTTTACGCGCTGGGCGGCGCCGTCATCGCCATCGTCTTCCTCGGCTTCGCGCATAATCTCGGCGACGGCGATTTCGATGTCGCCGACAACAATGTCAGGCTCGCGTTGATCGGCAGCGGCATGGTCGGCGGCATCTTCTACTGGCTCTCGGCCGGCCGCCGGGCCGGCAGCTGGCGCCGCGAGCCGCTGACCGATCCGGAATCCTGACTCCGCGAGGTGCCGCCTACTTCGCCTGCGCCGTCAGGATCTTGAGCGCAAACGCCGAAAATACGCCGCCGAACAGATAGTCGACCACGCGCGTCACGCGGGGGCTCGCCTTCATCGCCGCCGAGAACTTCTCCGCCGCCAGCACCATCGGCGCCGTCACCGGGATCGACAGCACGATGAACATGACGCCGAGGAAAAACAGCTTTCCGGGCGCGTTGGGATCATGCGCCGAGACGAATTGCGGCAGGAACGTCATGAAGAACAGGATGATCTTCGGATTGAGCAGGTTGACGCCAAGCCCGGCCGCCCAACTGCGGAGCAGCGAGATCCGAGGCCCTTCCTTCTTCTCAGGCGAGAAGGCCGAGCCCTTCGTCACCGCCTGCCAGGCCAGGAACATGAGATAGCCGGCGCCGAAGATCTTCAGCGCGAAAAAGGCCATCGGCGAAGCCACGATCAGCGCCGAGACGCCGACCACCACCAACGTGGTGTGGATCAGCGTGCCGCACAGCGCCCCGGCCATCGAGGCGAAGCCGGTGGCGCGGCCCTGGCTCAGCGTGCGCGACACGAACAGCGTCATGTCCGGCCCCGGCGTGATCGCCAGGATTATCGTGGCGATGGCGAACTGGATCAGCGTCGTGGTGTCGGGAATGAAGGACATTGCTCGCCCCTGCGGGATGGATCGAAGACCCTATAGCGCGGCCAGCCAGGGCACGCTAGCAACTGGCTGACGTGGCCTCTGGTCCAGCATCGCAACAGACAAGCGGTCCGGCGCAACCGCTTCAGGCAATCGTCGAGGTCGGCGCCGCCCCTCATTGCCCTGCCGGGCATTTCTCCCCGTATAGTGACGGGGAGAAAGGGCTGGCTGCGCCGTTGGCCCTTACCTTGCAACGCTGGGGATTGGCGAAATCATCGATGAGAGCGCCCCTCCCCCCGTCACTATACGGGGAGAGGATGCCGGCAGGCAGGTGAGGGGCGGCGCCGACGCCCGTAATGAGTGGGGGCAAAGTCAAACCTGAAGTGATGGCGCTGGATCTGCCTTCGTCTCTTGCATGAGCCGGAAACCCCGTGATACTCGCCCCCAAACCTTTTACCCGCGGAACCGCAACAATGTCCAAGTTCAAAGACGTGAAGAAAGTCGTGCTCGCCTATTCCGGCGGCCTCGACACCTCCATCATCCTGAAATGGCTGCAGACCGAGCTCGGCGCCGAGGTCGTCACCTTCACCGCCGACCTCGGCCAGGGCGGCGAGCTGGAGCCGGCGCGCCGCAAGGCCGAGATGATGGGCATCAAGGACATCCGCATCGTCGACGTGCGCGAGGAATTCGTTTCCGACTTCGTCTTTCCGATGTTCCGCGCAAACGCGGTCTATGAAGGCACCTATCTGCTCGGCACCTCGATCGCCCGCCCGCTGATCTCCAAGCATCTGGTCGAGATCGCCAAGGAAACCGGGGCCGACGCGATCGCCCACGGCGCCACCGGCAAGGGCAACGACCAAGTGCGTTTCGAGCTGTCGGCTTACGCGCTCAACCCCGACATCAAGGTCATCGCGCCGTGGCGCGACTGGTCGTTCAAGTCGCGCACCGACCTGATCAACTTCGCCGAGCAGCACCAGATCCCCGTGCCGAAGGACAAGCGCGGCGACGCGCCTTTCTCGGTCGACGCCAACCTTCTGCACTCCTCCTCCGAGGGCAAGGTGCTGGAGGATCCGTGGAGCGAGCCGCCGGAATTCGTCCACCAGCGCACCGTCTCGCCGATGGACGCGCCCGATGTCGTCACCGAGATCGAGATCGAGTTCCTGAAGGGCGATCCGATCGCGCTCAACGGCAAGAAGCTGTCGCCGGCCACCATGCTGGCGGCGCTCAACGACCTCGGCCGCGACAACGGCATCGGCCGCCTCGACCTGGTCGAGAACCGTTTTGTGGGCATGAAGTCGCGCGGCGTCTACGAGACCCCCGGCGGCACCATCCTCATCGCCGCCCACCGGGCGATCGAATCGATCACGCTCGACCGTGGCGCCGCCCACCTCAAGGACGAGTTCATGCCGCGCTACGCCGAGCTCATCTACAACGGCTTCTGGTTCTCGCCCGAGCGCGTCATGCTGCAGGCGATGATCGACAAGAGCCAGGAAGACGTCGAAGGCACGGTGCGGCTGAAGCTCTACAAGGGCAATGTCATCGTCACCGGCCGCAAGTCGAAGAAGACGCTCTATTCCGACGCGCTGGTCACCTTCGAGGACGATCGCGGCGCCTACGACCAGAAGGACGCCGAAGGCTTTATCCGGCTGAATGGATTGAGGCTGCGGACACTGGCGGCGAGGAACCGCAAGGGTTGACGCTGCTGATCTCCCCCGCAAGGGGAGTGCTGTCCCGGCAGCCCATCCTTCGTCATTCTAGGGCGGAGCAAGGAGCGAAAGCGACGCGCGCAGACCCTAGAATCCATGCCGTGACGGTTGAGAGCCGCCACGGTGCAGAACGTTCACCAGCCAGTTCCGCGAAACAACTCGAACCATTCCGGATTGCTCTTCTCGATCAATTCCACCTTCCATCGGCGTGGCCAGCGCTTCAATGACGTCTCACGCTGGATCGCGTCGGCGATGTCGAAATACTCCTCGTACCAGACGAGACGCTGCACACCGTAGCGGCTGGTGAAGCTGGAGCTTTGGCCGGTCTTGTGCTCGGGCATTCGACGGCCGAGATCATTGGTGACGCCGATGTAGATCGTGCCGCCTTTCTGGCTTGCGGTCATGTAAACATAGCCTGTCATGCCGCGATCTTAGTTGGCGCAGTCATCGGCGGCTATTCTCGACCGTTGCATTTCTTGGCTGAGGTAACGGAATGGATTCTAGGGTCTGCGCGCGTCGCTTCGCTCCTTGCTTCGCCCTAGAATGACGAAGGATACGTTGCAGCCTTCACGCGCAAGGATCCTCTCCGTCGCTTCTGGCGACATCTCCGCCGGGGCACCCGAGAGGGAGATTCCTGCTTCCCGGCTTTCGCCGATCTCAAGCCCAACAAGGAAAAGCCCGGCGCGTGGCCGGGCTTTTCGTTGGAATGGGCATATTCGGTCAGTCGGCGTCGATCGCCTCGGCGATGCGGGCGATGGCCTGCTGATAGACGCTCGCCGAGTTCCAGCCGGCGATCGCGCCCATGTTCGCCTCATAGCTCGCGCCGGCCTGCCAGCCATGACCCTTGAGGAAGTTGGCGGTGGAGGCGAGCGCGGTGTTCCGGTCGCGCAGATTTCCGCTGCCGACGCCGTACTTCAAGACGTTTCCGGGCAGGAACTGGGTGTGGCCGATCTCGCCATGCATGGCGCCCACCGACGAGGCGCTCAGCGCGCCGCGATCGACCAGCTTCAGCGCCGCGATGGCGTGCGGGGTAAAATAGTCCGGGCGGCGGCAATCATAGGCCAGCGTCAGAATGGCCGAGACCGTGTTCTGGTTGCCCATGGACGCACCGAAGCCGGTCTCCATGCCCCAGATGGCGAGCAGCACGCCCGGCGGCACGCCGTAGGTCTGTTCGATCCTGTCGAACATCGCCGCGTTCTGCTTCTTCAGCGCACGGCCCCTGGAAATGATCGCAGCCCCGCCTCGGCGCTTCATGAACGCCTCCACCGAGCCGCTGAAAGCCTTGTGGATGGCGCGATCGGCGGCGATCGTCCTTGTTGCGTAAGTGGCGCCGGCCAGCGCGGACAGACCCCTCTGCCCCACGCCCTCGGCCTGTGCTTCCGCCGCAAACTGCTGCTTCCAGGCATCGAAGCCGGCGCCATTCTTGCCGCAGCTGGCCGCCGCCTGCGCGCCCGTCGCCAGCCCAAGTGCCGCCACAACAGCGGCCATGAAAATCCTTCCCTTGGCAAAAAATGCCATGTCGTTCTCCTGGTTGCCTGAATCACGTCCCGGTTGCAAATCTGCCAGCGAAACGCCCGATTGTCACCGCCCACGCGGGGCTGCGCGGCGCTCGACGCTGGCGAATGCCGGGGAATTTGCCCACGATCAAGCATTTATTATGGCGAGATTGGCTTATCCGCGCCCAAGATGCTGCAGGACATGGAACAATTCGTGAGCGGGCGGCAAGCGCTTTAGCCGGAACGCATAAGGCCTGGTTTCGTTTTCGAGCCCGAGGGAGCGTTGAAAACGGAGAAAAGCCATGAAAAGCGTATTGTTTCCGGCGCTTGCCGGTGCGCTGCTCGCCATGTCGGGTGCGGCCCTTGCCGACACGCCGGTCTCGGCGTTGACGGATCTGAACGTCCGCGCCGGCCCAGGCCCGCAATATCCTGTGATCGGCGTGCTGGCGGCCGGCCAGTCGGCTACGCTCAGGGGCTGCATCGCAAACAGCAAATGGTGCACCATCGCCGAGGCCGGCGGCAACGGCTGGGTCTATTCCGACTATGTGACGGGCGACTTCGGCGGCAGCCGCGTGGTGCTCACGCGCCGGCCGGCCGATGCCGACATCGCCGTCGTGTCGCCGCCGGCTGACGATGTCTATTCGCAGGACGACTACACCGGCGCCATCGTTGCGAGCGATCCGGTTGATCCGATCGCCAGGCCGCCGGCCGAAGTAGGCACCTACGTCACCACGCATCGGGTCGACCCGGTCTATCTCGAGGGCGAAGTGGTGACCGGCGCGGTCCTGCCCGACACGGTCGAATTGCGCGAGATCCCGGACTACAACTATCGTTATGTCTATGTGAACAACCAGCCGGCGCTGGTGGATCCCGGCACGCGGCGCATCGTCTATGTGATGCGCTGACCAGGCTTGATTGCCATGAGAAGAGCGGCCGCCAGCGATGGCGGCCGTTTTGCTTGCTCGTTGGTGGCTCAGCCGGCTTGCATCCGTTCAATGCGGCGCCGCATACATTTGGGATTGGCCGAAGCGTCTGGACTTCGTCATCCACGGGCGGAGCGGAAGCGAAGCGGACGCGTAGACCCGAGGATCCATTCCGTGACCCCGGCCTAAGAAAGCAGCGGAGCAGAATCTGCACCGCTGGCATCGCTCTGACGTAACGGCATGGATCCTATGGTCTGCGCCGCGTCGCTTCGCTCCTTGCTTCGCCATAGGATGACGATTACGTGTTTCTGGTTAGTCCATAAACTGTAGAGCTTGCGCGATACGGTTCCGCCGCACAACTCCAATAATCTCGTGATTATGGATTGACGCGGATTATCTCAGCAATGTTGGCCCGCCATTGTCTTCGTCACGCATCCTACGGCGCTCCAAGCGGGCTACGCTCAAGATGCCGTATAGGTGAGTGATTAGTTGGTTGACGCCCACCTTAAAAACATCTCTCGGCGTGGCGTCAGCGGGAGCTTTCATCATCATAGAAAATTCGTGCCATCTGAGCGAAAGGCACCAACTGCGAATTGGCTCTATGTCAAACGCTGCTTCAAGTTGGTGTGCAAACTTGTTGCGAATTTTACCGACGGCGCGGAGATCGTCTCGCACCGTCTTGCAGATTAGTCCGAGACAGTAACATGCCGTTACGCGGCTTGAAAAAGTGCCCAACGGACAATCGACACCAACCAGCCTCTTCGCTTCTTTCTCATCGTCCTCCACCATAAAATTGACGAGCATATGTTCTAAGATGTTATCGAGAAACGTCGCACCTACTATTGCGACAGCGCGCTCGTCTACCGTTTCCCGCTCGTTGAACAGCTTATGAAAGGCCAACAGCGAATCATGTTGTTGCCAATACCGTCCCAAGTCCTTGTCGGCAATGATCGCCTTAGTCGGCTCATTTCGGGCGTCAACGGGCTTCGCCTGTTGGCCTTCCATCGGTACACGTCCTTTCGGTTCTCTATGTCCCGGATCACGATAATGACCAGTCGAATCGAATATGGAATACGGTAGTCGCGTTGTCTTACACCGCAAACTGGGTGATTGCCGCCCATAGCGATTGCGCCAAAACCGCCGATCTCCTAGATCATGCGACCCGAAAGCGTCCGGCAGGGGGACCCGCGTGATCATCGACAGTACCGCCTTCGAGCGCTACCGGCGCTCGCCCAACCGGAAAACCACCTTGCTCCGGCTCCTCATGGGAACGGGGATCGTCGTTGTCTTCTGGCTCGCCGCGACACTTGTCGTGCTCGTCGCCGGCACCTACGCCTTCATCGTCTTGCGTCTTCCCGGCCCGGCGACCGGACAGCCGGTCCAGGATTTCCTGGCCTCGCCTGTCGGCATCCTCACCGCGCTGGCGTCGTTTGCCGGCATCTGGATCGGTCTTTGGGCGGCGATGCGCTTCGTGCATGGCGAGCCGCTGTCGGCGCTGATCGGCGCCGATCGCCGCATCTCGCGCGGCGGTTTTCTCAAGGGCCTGGTCGCGGTTCTGATCACCTCGTTGTTCTCCGAGGTCCTGCTCTATTTTCTGCAGCCGGAAATCGCCCGCGGATCGATGGCGTTCTCGTCCTGGCTGCTCTCCCTCGTGGCGATCGTGCCGCTCGCCTTTCTGCAGACCTCCTCGGAAGAGGCTCTGTTCCGCGGCTACCTGCTGCGCGGCCTCGCCAGCCGGTTTGGCAGCCCGCTGATCTGGGCCGTGCTGCCGGGGCTTCTGTTCACCGCGCTGCATTGGAGCCCGGCCTCGACGCTGGCCATCAATGCCTGCGTGCTGGTCTCGATCACCGCCTTCGCGCTGCTGCTGACGCTGCTGGTCTATGTGACCGGCAATCTGGGCGCCGCGTTCGGCGCCCATCTCGGCAACAACCTGACCGGCTTCCTGCTGATCTCGCACCAGCAGAGTTACAATTCCTTCGCTCTGTTCAACGCCAAGCCGCTCGAAGGCCCCGGCTGGACGAATTGGGACGCCGCTCTCATCGCCGCGATCGGCATCGCGAGCACGCTGCTGACGATGCTTCTGCTTTTGCATCGCCGCTCGCCCCTGAAGGTCGGGCCGGCCGATCCGCGATCCGGCGGGCTCTTCTGATGCGCATCACGCTGGTGGCGGAACGCGCCATTCCCTGCAAAGGCTATGGCGGCACCGAGCGGCAGGTCGACTGGCTGGCTAAGGAGTTTTCCCGCCTCGGCCACAAGGTCGTCCTCATCGCCGGTCGCGGCTCGAGCCATCCGCTTTGCGAGGTGCGGCAGGTGTCCTCGGCAGCC
This sequence comes from Mesorhizobium sp. WSM4906, assembly GCF_029674625.1. Taxonomy (NCBI): domain Bacteria; kingdom Pseudomonadati; phylum Pseudomonadota; class Alphaproteobacteria; order Hyphomicrobiales; family Phyllobacteriaceae; genus Mesorhizobium; species Mesorhizobium sp. WSM4906. The sequence goes on along the minus strand of NZ_CP121355.1, from coordinate 948,387 downwards.
GAATGCCGCGCCGCGATCCCGGCCGACGCCGACATCGTGCATTTCAACGGCTGGTATATCGAGACTCCGCGCCCGGCGCTCTACACAATGCACGGCTTTGCCCCGGACTTCCCGCGCCGGGACCAGAACTGGAGCTTCGTCAGCGCCAGCCACGCGCGCAATCACGGGCGGGAAGCTTTCGTCTATAACGGATTTCCGGTCGACGCCTATCGCTTGTCCGCTGCCAAGACGGACCGGCTGCTTTTCCTGGCCGGCATTGCCCGCGTCGGCAAGAATCTCAACCGGGCGGTCGATCTCGCCAAGACCTTCGATTTCCGGCTCGACATTGCCGGCGGCTCGCGCTGGCAGCTTTTGCTGCGCTCGAAGGTCCGGCGCCAAGGCGTCTTCTTCAAGAGCCTGGGGCCTCGCTTTCGCTACCACGGCACTGTCGACGGCGACGAAAAGCTGCGCCTGCTGGGAGAGGCCAAGGCCTTCCTCAACCCGATCGCCTGGGAAGAGCCGTTCGGCATGGCGCCGGTCGAGGCGATGCTTTGCGGCACGCCGGTGTTGACGACGCCGCGCGGCGCGCTGCCTGAAATCGTCGACGATGCGACCGGACGCCTGTTCGATACCGATGCCGAGTTCGCTGAAGCCTTCGCCGACATCGCCGCGCTTTCGCCAAAGCGGTGCCGGGAATCCGCCGCCGACCGGTTTCCCATCGCCCGGACGGCACAAGGATATCTAGACCTCTACAGGCGCATCCTGGACGGCGAAAGCTTGCGGTGACCCTTCCTTCTCCCCTTTATGGAAGAAGGCGGCTCGGCGCGCAGCGCCGAGACGGATGAGGGTGCTGGAAGAAACGCGGCGCTTAAATAGGCAACCATTTTAGGTGCTTACGTCTTTGAGGCAGCGATCCGTCCAGCACCCCTCGTCCGACCGAGCTTCTCCCACAACAAGGGCTCGGGGATGCACACATCCTATGTGACAGGCGTGAATGATCGGGCCGAGGCTTGATTGCCACGTGGTTCCCCCAATCCGTCGCTGCTTCGCAGCGCCACCTTTCCCCCCTCCGGAGGGAAAGGAAGGGAGCCTTGCTGGACGAGCGTTGACGGCAAAACGCCTGGCGCCTTTCCTCTACCCCGTCGATCGGGGGAGAGGTGGCTCGGCGAAGCCGAGACGGAGTGGGGGTCGACCAGCGCTACTTAGACAATGCATGCGTCAAGCTGCCATGCACGCTATCGCCAAAGACCAGCCGCTTGGAAATGTGTGCATGCCGTAGACAACAAGGGGAGAAGGAGGAGCGCGCTCGGCCCAAGCTTGACTCTGCCGCCGATTTCCTGTCTAGACGCGCACGAATTCCGCGACGAGTACACCTTCGCGAAAGCCGACCAGGACGCCGACGCCTCTTCGAGGCAGGAGCTGTAAACCGATCCTGGAGGCCAACACCCGGCAGCGCAATGCGCCCCCGGGTGTTTTTTGGCTTTGCGCTTTTGCTTGGCGACCCGACGCGAACGCACTACCTCTCGGGCATCCACGGGTGCCAGAGAAAAGGAAGAAGAATGTTTGAATCACTGCAGGAACGCACAAGAGGCGTGGAGGGCCAACGGCCCGACAGGGATCAACATGAATCCAAGGCGCTCATAGAGGGCGGTTTGATCAATGTTTGAGTCTCTGCAAGAGCGCCTTGGCTCCATCCTGAACGGCCTGACCGGCCGCGGCGCGCTGTCAGAGGCGGATGTCTCGGCGGCGCTGCGCGAGGTGCGCCGCGCGCTGCTCGAGGCCGACGTCGCGCTGGAGGTGGTGCGTTCCTTCACCGACAAGGTGCGCGAGAAGGCGGTCGGCGCCGCGGTGCTGAAGTCGATCAAGCCCGGGCAGATGGTCGTCAAGATCGTCCATGACGAGCTGGTCGAGATGCTCGGCGCCGAGGGCGTCGCCATCGACCTCAACGCGCCGGCGCCCGTCGTCGTCATGATGGTCGGCCTGCAGGGCTCCGGCAAGACGACCACTTCGGCCAAGATCGCCAAGCGGCTGACCGAGCGTCAGAACAAGAAGGTCCTGATGGCCTCGCTCGACACGCGGCGCCCCGCCGCGCAGGAGCAGTTGCGCCAGCTCGGCGAGCAGACCAAGGTGGCGACCTTGCCGATCATCGCCGGCCAGAGCCCGGTCGACATCGCCAGGCGCGCCGTTCAGGCGGCGAAGCTCGGCGGCCATGACGTCGTCATCCTCGACACCGCCGGCCGCACCCATATCGACGAGCCGCTGATGGTCGAGATGGCCGACATCAAGAAGGTGTCGTCGCCGCACGAGATCCTGCTGGTCGCCGACTCGCTGACCGGCCAGGACGCTGTGAACCTGGCGAAAAGCTTCGACGAGCGCGTCGGCATCACCGGCCTGGTGCTCACCCGCATGGACGGCGACGGCCGCGGCGGCGCCGCGCTTTCGATGCGCGCCGTCACCGGCAAGCCGATCAAGCTGATCGGTACCGGCGAAAAAATGGACGGGCTGGAGGAATTCCACCCCAAGCGCATCGCCGACCGTATCCTCGGCATGGGCGACATCGTCTCGCTCGTCGAGAAGGCCGCCGAGACCATCGACGCCGAGCAGGCGGCGGCGATGGCCAAGAAGATGCAGTCGGGCAAGTTCGACCTGAACGATCTCGCCCAGCAGCTTCAGCAGATGTCGAAAATGGGCGGCATGGGCGGCATCATGGGCATGATGCCCGGCATGGGCAAGATGAAGGACCAGCTTGCCGCGGCCGGCTTCGACGACAAGATGTTCCGCCGCCAGCTCGCCATCATCTCCTCGATGACCAAGGCCGAGCGGGCGAACCCCGATATCCTGAAGCACTCGCGCAAGAAGCGCATCGCCGCCGGCTCCGGCACCGACGCGGCCGAGATCAACAAGTTGCTCAAGATGCACCGCGGCATGGCCGACATGATGAAGGCGATGGGCGGCAAGGGCAAAGGCGGCGGCATGATGCGCGGCATGATGGGCGGCCTCGCCTCGAAGATGGGCCTCGGCGGCATGATGCCTGGCGGTGGCATGCCGGATCTTTCCAAGATGGATCCGAAGCAGCTCGAAGCCCTGCAGAAACAGGCCCAGGCAGCCGGTCTCGGCAAGGGCCTGCCGGGCGGGCTGCCCGGCGGACTTGGCGGCAGTGGCCTGCCGGGCCTGCCCGGCGGCATGAAGCTGCCGGGTCTTCCCGGCCTCGGCGGCGGCAGGCTGCCCGGTCTTGGGAAAAAGAAGTGAGGGGGCGATGAACGAGGAGAAGGACATGGCCGACGCACGCGCCGTTCTGGCGGGCTACCGCGCTTCGATCGACAACATCGACGCCGCCCTCATCCATATGCTGGCCGAGCGCTTCCGCTGCACCAAGGCGGTCGGCGTGCTGAAAGCCGAGCATGGCCTGCCGCCCGCCGATCCGGCGCGCGAGCAGCAGCAGATCGCCCGCCTTCGCCAACTGGCGAAGGATGCGCATCTCGACCCGGATTTCGCGGAGAAGTTCTTGAACTTCGTCATCCGCGAAGTGATCCGCCACCACGAACAGATCGCCGCGAACAACGGCGTGACGAAAGCCGGCTAATCAAGTGCATGTCGCCCGAAAGTGCGCAGCGGTTTTGGGACAACGACTTGCACAAGACAAAAGCCACAAACCCGATCAACGAAATCAGAGCTTTTAGGAGATAAAGAATGGCACTGAAGATCAGACTGGCCCGCGCGGGCTCGAAGAAGCGTCCCTACTACCACGTCGTCGTCGCCGACGCCCGTTCGCCGCGCGACGGCCGTTTCATCGAGGCGCTCGGCTCGTGGAACCCGCTGCTGCCGAAGGACGGCGAACGCGTCAAGGTCGACGCCGATCGCGTCAAGCACTGGCTGTCGCACGGCGCCCAGCCGACCGACCGCGTGCTGCGCTTCCTCGACGAAGCCGGCATCGCCAAGCGTCCGGCCCGCTCGAACCCGACCAAGGCCCTGCCCGGCAAGAAGGCGCAGGAACGCGCCGCCCTGCTGAAGAAGGCCCAGGAAGACGCCGCCGCCGCCGTTGCCGCCGCATCCGCGGCACCCGCCGAGGCGGAAGCCGCCACCGCCGAGTAATTCGCGGCTTATCTCACTTAAACGAACGGCGGGTGAAGGCCCGCCGTTCCGTCTTTGGATTCGGCCGTGATTCGTCAGTAACCTGACGGGCAACGCGCGATATAGACGCGTCCGTACCGGTCGCGGTAGCGACACTGGCCGCTTTCGCTGGCATGGCCGATCAATGCGCCGGCGACCGCGCCGACGGCGCCTCCGACAATGGCCCCTTGGGTCGGGTTGTTGGCCACGGCAGCGCCTACAGCCGCACCGCCCAACCCGCCGATCGCAGCACCCTTTTCCGTTTGCGAGCAAGCGCCCAGCGCCGTCGCCAACACCAGAATGACCATCGCTTTCTTCATTGCGGTTCCTCTCTCACGCGGATCGCCGTCCTCGCCGCCATGTCTTTAACTCGCAGACGGCTAATTTGATCCCGAGGGCAATGAGGATTGCCGGCGCAACCTGCGCCGGCTGTCAGCTATATTGTTGAACCTGCTGACTTTTTACCGTTCGGTGGCGCGCTTCAGATTGTCGAGTCCGGCCTCGAAGTCCTTGCCGATCAGCGCATCGAAATTCATGAACAGGCCCATCAGCTTGGCGATGAAGGGACGGGCGCCGCGCATCGACCAGGTGACGTTGGTGCCGTCGCCCGACGGCGACAAAGTGAAGTCGACCGTGTTGTTGGCCCGGAACGGCTTTTCGAAGTCGAGCTTCAGCGAGACCAGCGACGACGGCACCGAGTTGGTGATCTCCATGCGTCCCTTGCCGGCCTTGCTGTTACCTTCCCAGGCATACACCGCGCCGTTGCCGCTGTCGGCGCCGGAAAGCGTGCGCTGCATGTTCGGATCGAGCTTTTCGAAGGGCGACCAGGCTGGCCAGTGCTTGAAGTCGTTGATCAGCGGGAAGATCGCCTCCGCAGGCGCCTTGATGACGGCGGAGCGGCTGACGACAAAATCGTTCGGCCGCGTCGCGGCAAGGACGAGCACAGCGGCGACGATCACGACCAGGATGACGAGGATGGTGGCAAGCATCGTTTCCCTCTCACTTACCGGCTGAACGGGATCAGCGCGCGCACTCTTGCATCGCGCAGATAGAGCCCGCCCCACAGCATAACACCGAGATAGACGCCGAACAGCGTATGCGAGAACAGCGGATTGCCGATGCGCACATGCGTGGAAATGGCGCCGCCCATATAGGCGGTGAGCAGGATGGCGCCGAGCACGGACGTGCGCGGCAAGGCATAAAGCGCCGTCGAGACCAGCCCGATGATGCCGAGCAGCCGCGCAATGTTTGGATCGGCCGGCCAGCCGAGCTGCCCCATCGTCTCGGTGACGACTGAGAACGGCGGCAGCTTGATGACGCCGTCGAAGATCATGAACAGGACCACGATGGCGCTGAGCACGCGCCCGGTCCACAAGGCGCCGTTCGAGACGGGCGCGGCTGCTGAAATGCTCATTGGCGTTCCCTCCGGTTGGTTCGAGCCCCTGGCCGTTTGCCAGCTTCGAGCCAAGGACGGGGGAGAGCGGGGCTATCCTACAAGGGTCGATGCACTTTTCCCAAACGCGTGGTTCAATGGAGGTATGGACGGGAAGGAGACACCATGATCGGCGAGACCGACCTGCAAAGACTGTTGGCGTCGATGACGCCGCAACTGCTGCCCGACGTCCATGTCTTCGCGACGCTGGCGCCGGGCGTAGCTATGCCGGACGGACTCGATCCGGTGATGAGCTTTCGCGAGCGGGAAGGCCTGACCTTGATCGTGACGGAGGACGCGGCGAAATCAGCCGGCCTCGCCGGCACGTTCCGCTGCCGGATGATCACGCTGAATATCCATTCCTCGCTGGAGGCTGTCGGCTTCCTTGCTGCCATCACGGCCCGTCTTGCCGCGGCCGGCATGGGCGAAATCCGGTCTCGGCCTTCTATCACGACCATCTGTTCGTGCCGGCGGAGCGGGCGCAGGAGGCGCTGGCGATACTGGCAAAGCTGGCTGCGGAAAGTGGCGGCTAAGCATGTATCCCGAAAGCGGGACCGGTTTCGGGACAAAGACAATCTTGAAATCAAAGGTTTAAAGCAGGTCGCCTTCCCTTCTCCCCTTGTGGGAGAAGGTGGAGGTGCTACAAGCCCGCGACTGCGGGCCGCCGGTCGTCCGGCGCCCTCGCGGAGGGCCAGCCGCGAAGCGGCGGTGCGGCCCGTGAGCGATAACCCAACGGCCGAAGGCCGAAGCCCGCGACTGCGGGCCGCCGGTCGTCCGGCGCCCCGCGGAGGGCCAGCCGCGAAGCGGCGGTGCGGCCCGTGAGCGAAAACCCAACGGCCGAAGGCCGAGCCCGCGACTGCGGGCCGCCGGTCGTCCGGCGCCCCCGCGGAGGGCCCGCCGCGGCAGCGGCGGTATGGCCCGTGAGCGATAACAAAACTACCGTCAGGCCGCCTTCTTCTTCGGCTGGATCAGGCCGCGCTCGACCAGGAGCTCGGCGATCTGCACGGCGTTCAGGGCCGCGCCCTTGCGCAGATTGTCGGAGACGACCCACATCGACAGGCCGTTGTCGACGGTCGAATCCTCGCGGATGCGCGAGATGAAGGTAGCGTCCTCGCCGGCCGATTCGAGCGGCGTGATGTAGCCGCCGTTCTCGCGCTTGTCCAACACCTGGCAGCCCGGCGCCTCGCGCAGGATCTCGCGCGCTTCGTCGGCGGTGATCGGCTTCTCGAACTCGATGTTGACCGCTTCCGAGTGGCCGATGAACACCGGCACGCGCACGCAGGTCGCCGTCAGCTTGATCTTGGGGTCGAGCATCTTCTTGGTCTCGGCGACCATCTTCCACTCTTCCTTGGTGAAGCCGTCGTCGAGGAAGACGTCGATATGCGGGATGACGTTGAAGGCGATGCGCTTGGTGAATTTCTTGATGTCGACCTGGTCGGCGACGAAGACAGCGCGGGTCTGTGTGAACAGCTCGTCCATGCCTTCCTTGCCGGCGCCGGAAACCGACTGGTAGGTGGCGACGACGACGCGCTTGATGGTGGCGACGTCATGCAGCGGCTTCAGCGCGACGACCAGTTGCGCCGTCGAGCAGTTCGGGTTGGCGATGATGTTCTTGCGCGAGAACAGCTCGACCGCGTCCGGGTTCACTTCAGGCACGATCAGCGGCACGTCCGGGTCGTAGCGGAAGGCCGAAGAATTGTCGATGACGACGCAGCCCTGCTTGCCGATCTTGGGCGACCACTCCTTGGAGACGTTGCCGCCGGCCGACATGACGCAGATGTCGGTGTCGGAAAAGTCATAAGTGTCGAGCGCCTTGACCTTCAGCGTGCGGTCGCCGAAGGATACTTCGGTGCCCTGGCTGCGCCGCGAGGCCAGCGCCACCACTTCGCTCGCCGGGAAGCCGCGCTCGTCCAGAATGTTGAGCATTTCGCGGCCCACATTGCCCGTGGCGCCGACTACCGCAACCTTGAAACTCATCGATATCTCCTGTCCCTCTCCGCTTGGTTGTTGGAGAAAACCCGCCGGCCTCATGCGGGTTCCGTCCCCCGGGCCGAACCCGGGAGAGGGTGGTTAGGCCAAGGGAATCACACCGTTTTGGTGGTGGTTTTGGCCGTAGTTTTGCTGGAACCCAGAATCTTGCTGGAACGGAGGGACGCGCCGAAGCGCCCGGCCCGATGCCGCGCATCGTGGCTGGGGGTATCGAATGCAAGAAGAGCCATCAAAAGGCCGCGCATCGAAGACGATCCCGTTCGGTGCCGGCTTTTACGCGCTTTGGTAAAAGAGTCAATCGGCGTAGCGCCTCTCCTTCTCCCCTTGTGGGAGAAGGTGGATCGGCGCGCAGCGCCGAGACGGATGAGGGGTGTTCCAGCGAAGTGAGACGCCGGCTTTCCCTGGAACACCCCTCATCCGGCCGCTTCGCGGCCACCTTCTCCCACAAGGGGAGAAGGGAGAAGCGGCGCCGCTTGCTCTGTACAACGGCGGCTGCAGGAAGTACGAACGCCCAAATTCGTTCGGCTGGCGTAGTGCCGGCCTTGTGCTCCACGACGAGCGCAGAACCCCGAATTCCGAAAGAACAAGATGTCCAGTTTCGAAACGATCGTGCCTGCGCTGGCGGAGGCGCTGCAAAATCGCGGCTATGTCGAGCTGACCGCCGTCCAGAAGGCGGTGCTGGCGCCAGGGCTGGGCGCGGCCGACGCGCTGGTTTCGGCCCAGACCGGCTCCGGCAAGACGGTTGCCTTCGGCCTTGCCCTGGCGCCGAGCCTGCTCGGCGGCGCAGAACGCTTCGCCGCCGCCGGCGCGCCGCTGGGGCTGGTCGTGGCGCCGACCCGGGAATTGGCGCTGCAGGTGCGGCGCGAGCTGGAATGGCTCTACGCGCTGACCGGCGCGACCGTAGCGTCGTGCGTCGGCGGCATGGACATGCGCGGCGAGCGGCGCGCGCTGGAGCGTGGCGCCCACATCGTCGTCGGCACGCCCGGCCGGCTGCGCGACCATATCAGTCGCGGCGCGCTCGACATGTCGGCGCTGAAGGCCGTGGTGCTGGACGAGGCCGACGAGATGCTCGACCTCGGCTTCCGCGAGGACCTCGAATTCATCCTCGACGCCGCGCCCGCCGAGCGGCGCACGCTGATGTTTTCCGCCACCGTGCCGCGCTCCATCGCCACGCTGGCGAAGAGCTACCAGCGCGACGCCGTTCGCATCTCCGCCGGCAGTGCGGAAAAGCAGCATCTCGACATCGAATACCGGGCGCTCTCCGTCGCGCCGGCCGATCGCGAGAACGCCATCATCAACGTGCTGCGCTACTATGAGGCCACCAACGCGATGGTGTTCTGCAACACCCGCGCCGCCGTCAACCATCTCACCGCGCGCTTCAACAACCGCAATTTCTCCGTCGTGGCGCTTTCCGGCGAGCTCAGCCAGAACGAGCGCAGCCACGCGCTGCAGGCGATGCGCGACGGCCGCGCCAGGGTCTGCATCGCCACCGACGTGGCAGCGCGCGGCATCGACCTGCCCAATCTCGACCTGGTCATCCACGCCGACCTGCCGACCAATCCGGAGACGCTGCTGCATCGCAGCGGCCGCACCGGGCGCGCCGGACGAAAAGGTGTCAGCGCGCTGATCGTGCCGGGCAACGCCCGCCGTCGCACCGAGCGGCTGCTTGCCAATGCCGGCCTGACCGCGACCTGGGCGAGCCCGCCCTCGGCCGACGAGGTGCTGAGGCGCGACGACGAACGCATCCTGGCCGACCCGGCTTTCGACGAGCCGGTGAAGGACAAGGAGCGTGACTTCGCCACGGCGCTTCTCGAGCGGCATGGCGCCGAACTGGTGGCCGCCGCCTTCGTGCGGCTCTGCCGCGGCAGCCGCTCGGCGCCCGAGGACCTGCTCGACGTCGCGCCGTTCGCGCCGTCGAAAGAAAAGTTCGCGCGCAGGGACGAAGCACCCGGCCGCCGCGACGATTTCGGCGACAGCGTCTGGTTCTCGCTGTCGGTGGGACGCCGGCAGAATGCCGAACCGCGCTGGCTGATCCCGATGCTGTGCCGCACCGGCAACATCTCCAAGCGCGAGATCGGCGCCATCAAGATGCAGCCGGAGGAAACCTTCGTGCAGGTCGCGGCCGACTGGGCCGACCGGTTCCTCGCGGCGATCGGCCCCGACCGCAAACTGCAGGGCAGCATCGCGGTGAAGCGGCTGGACGGCACGCCGGACCTTTCGAGAGCCGGCTACCAGCCGCCGAAGCCGGAGAAGAAGCCGCATCGCGGCAAGCGTGCTTTCGATCAGAACGCGCCCAAGTTCGAGAAGCGCGCGCCGGGCGAGCATCGGCCCGTCGGCACGGCGGAGTCAAAGCCCTGGGCGAAGAAGCCCAGCAAGGCGAAGTTCGACAAGCCGGCAAAGCACAAGAAGGCGAAGCGGCCTGGCTGAGATTCGCGATCGAGCTGGAAGGCGACCCGGCGAAGGCCTGCATCTTTCTTCGGTCGCAAATCGCAACATTCAAGATTAGCCGAAGCACGACCGGGAGCCACCACGCATTCGTCATCCTATGGCGGAGCAAGGAGCGGAGCGACGCAGCGCAGACCATAGGATCCATTCCGTTACCTACAAGCGTTGCAGCGGTGCAGGAAAGGCCTTCGTTCTGCACCGCCTTTCCCTTCGCGCGAGGTCACGGCATGGATCCTCGGGTCTACGCGTCCGCTTCGCTCCCGCTCCGCCCGTGGATGACGAAGTTCGAACGCTTCATCGCAACCCTCTTGCGATCCGCGCCGACTTTAAACAGTCTGAGCAAGGCGCAACTTTGGGGGACAGGCAATGCGCGGCGAAGTTCTTCACTATGACGAGCAGCAGGGCTTCGGTTTCATCGCCGGTGCCGACGGCAGGCGCTACAGCTTCGCGCGCGAGGACCTGCGCCGCGACATGGCGCTGGCAAGGGGCGCCGAGGTCGAATTCCAGCCGGACGGCGACCGGGCGAGCAACATCTTTTCCGTCCGTGCCCGCATGACCGGCCCGGCGGAGAGCACAGCTCCTGCCACGGCGGCAGCGGTTCAGCTGCCGGGCAGCGCACCGGCGGTGCCTGCGCATTTTGGCCGCAACGCCGAGAGCGGATCGGCGGAATCCACCAGTATGTGGAGCTATTTCTGGCGCGGTCTCACGACGAATTACGTCAACTTCTCCGGCCGGGCCCGGCGCAAGGAGTTCTGGGGCTTTTGCCTGTTCTGGACGATCGGCCTCGTCGTCGCCATCGGCGTCGGGCTGTCCGTGGACCTGTCGCGAGGCGATGTCGAGGGCGGCGGCGACGCGCCGATCGTCATGCTCGGCCTCTTCGGTCTTTACGTGCTGCTGACGTTCCTGCCGTGGGTCGCGCTTATCGTGCGCCGCCTGCACGATCTCGGCCTGACCGGCTGGCTCGCGATCCTCTGCTTCGTGCCCTATGTCGGCGGGCTGGCCACGCTCGTCTTCGCGCTGATCCCCACCCAGGCAGGCGACAACAAGTGGGGACCGGTGCCGGCCGGGGTGAAATTCTAACGTTAAGCGTGCGCATTGCAATTTTCTGCAACCATAGATAGGTTTGTATAGTGGCCCGCAACGAGGGGGAAGGCAGTGCGCGGTTCAGTATTTCACTACGACGAGGAAAACACTACGGCTACATCAACGGCGTTGACGGCAAGCGTTACATCTTCAGCCGTGGCGACCTGACCCAGGATATGAACATTGCCAGAGGCATGCTGGTCGAGTTCACCCCGGATGACGGAACGGCGCATGATATCATCGCCGCGGGGCCTGCCGCGCCATCCTTGGACGGCAATCTTCAGCAGCGCGGCCGCACCGCCGAAAACCGCTCCGCCAGGTCGATGGGACTGTGGGGCTATTTCTTGCGCGCACTCATCGACGACTACCGCAATTTCACCGGTCGCGCCCGCCGCAAGGAGTTTTGGGCGTTCTATCTCTGGTTCAACGTCGTGCTCGTCGCGCTGTTCGGCTTCGGCATTCTGCTCAACCTGGCGATCAGCGGTTTCGATGACGGTCCGAGAACCTCGATCGGCTACATTCCAGTCCTGCTTTTCGTGCTGGTAGCGATCCTGCCGTCGATCGCAGTCGTCGTGCGGCGTCTGCATGACATCGGTCTGACCGGCTGGCTTGTCTTGCTTTGCTACATTCCGGCTTTGGGGGCCGTGGCCTTTCTCGTCTTCGGCCTTCTTCCCTCTCAATTCAGAGAGAACCGTTGGGGACCGATGCCGGCCGGAGTCACAGTTTAGCAGCCGTCCTCAGCGCCTCGCCCGACAGCCTGAGGAAGATCTTTTGCCCGTGGCGCTCGGCGCCGAGCCGGTCGTAGAAGCGCAGCGCACCCTCGTTCCAGTCCTCGGTGGTGAGGTCGATGCGGCCGATGCCCTTGTCCAGGCAATGGCCCGCAAGAAAGCTGACCAGCGCCTGGCCGACGCCCCTATTGCGGGCGCTCTCACGCACGAACAGGTCCTTCAAAAACATCAGCCGTCCGAGATCGATGCCGGGATGCGCGATCGCGACCGAAGCAAGGCCGGCCACCTCGCCACCCGCGAAGGCCAGCGCGAAATGCGGATAGGCCGGGCTTTCGTCGCCGAGCCACTGCCTTGCCGAGGCCACCGCCCGGCCGTGATCGAGCGGCGCCTGCCGATAGTGCGTCGCCATCTCGCAAAGCACGGTGGCGAGCGCCTCGGCGTCTTCGGTCGTCGCCCAGTGGACGTCGACCGCCATTTGAGTCACCCCAGGAACTTGGCGATGATGGCGTCACCCATCTCGACCGTGCCAACCTCGGTCATGCCTTCGGACATGATGTCCTTGGTGCGCAGCCCGTCGTCGAGCACGGCGGCGATCGCCGCCTCGAGCTTGTCGGCTTCCGCCACCATGCCGAAGGAATAGCGCAGGCACATGGCGAAGGATGCGATCATCGCGATCGGATTGGCGATGCCCTTGCCGGCGATGTCGGGCGCAGAGCCGTGCACCGGCTCGTAGAGCGCCTTGCGCTTCTTGGTCTTGGCATCCGGCGCGCCGAGCGAGGCCGAAGGCAGCATGCCGATCGAGCCGGTGAGCATGGCGGCGATGTCGGAAAGCATGTCGCCGAACAGATTGTCGGTGACGATGACGTCGAACTGCTTCGGCCAGCGCACCAGCTGCATGCCGCCGGCGTCGGCCAGCATGTGGTCGAGCTTGACGTCGCTGTATTTGGCCTTGTGGGTCTGGGTGACCACCTCGTTCCACAGCACGCCCGATTTCATGACGTTGCGCTTTTCCATCGAGGTGACGTGGTTCTTACGCGTCCGCGCCAGCTCGAAGGCGACGCCGGAGATGCGCTCGATCTCGAACGTGTCGTAGACCTGGGTGTCGATGCCGCGCTTCTGGCCGTTGCCGAGATCGATGATCTGCTTCGGCTCGCCGAAATAGACGCCGCCGGTGAGCTCGCGCACGATCAGGATGTCGAGGCCTTCGACCACCTCCTGCTTGAGCGACGAGGATGCCGCGAGCGCCGGATAGCAGATCGCCGGACGCAGATTGGCGAACAGCTCCATGTCCTTGCGCAGGCGCAAAAGCCCGGCCTCGGGGCGTACCTCGTAAGGCACCTTGTCCCATTTCGGCCCGCCGACGGCGCCGAACAGCACCGCGTCCGCGGCCATCGCCTTTTCCATGTCGGCGTCGGAGATCGCCGCGCCGTGCGCGTCGTAGGCGCAGCCGCCGACCAGCCCTTCGTCGGTGGCAAAGCCGCTGCCGAGCTTCTTATTCATGGCGCCAATCAGCTTCTTCACCTCGGCCATGGCCTCGGGGCCGATGCCGTCGCCGGCGAGCAGGAAGAGATTTTTCGAAGCCATGGAGAACCGTCCCAATAGTATTTAGAGAAACCGCGGCCTTGCTAAACGCCAAGCGGGCTGGGCGCAAGAGGATGACTGGGCATTGCGAGACTCGTCAGCGTGACTGATCAGGCCGAGGCTTGATTGCCAACGTGGTTCCCCCAATCCGTCGCTGCTTCGCAGCGCCACCTTTCCCCCTCCGGAGGGAAAGGAAGGGAGCCTTGCTGGACGAGCGTTGACGGCAAGAAGCCTGGCGCCTTTCCTCTACCCCGTCGATCGGGGGAGAGGTGGCTCGGCGAAGCCGAGACGGAGTGGGGGTCGACCAGCGCTGCGTTGGACAATGCGTGCGCCAGCCGCTTGGAAATGTGTGCGCCTACCGGTGCGAGAGAATATTGACCAGCCGGCCGAACGGGTCGCGCACATAGAACCGCCGCACGCCCAGGGCTCGTCGGCCGGACCATATTCGATGATAAAGGCCGCCTTGCGCATGCGGTCGAGCGCGTCGTCGACATCGTCGACCTCGATGGACAGATCCGGCACCGGCGTGCCAGAGCCGCCTTGGGCCATGAAGCTCATCTGCACCTGCATCGTTTCCCCGGAACCGTAGGTTACGATCCAGCCTTGATCCATCAGCACGTCGAGGCCGAGAACGTCCTGATAGAAGCGTTTCGCCGCCGCGACGTCTGGCGTTTCGATGTTGGCGACAATGCGCCTGACCTTCACCATGCGCCGATCCTTGATTTATCCATGTCGTCCCGGCAGTTCGCGCCTTGGCGCGTCCGGCATCAAGCCGTGCGCCTGAGCGCCGTCACCTCGATCTCGATCTTCATCTCAGGCTTGTTGAGCTGGCAGACGATCATCGTCGCCGCGGGACGGATGTCGCCGAAGGTCTCGTCGAGGATCGGGAAGACGACGTCAACATAGGCTTGGTCGGTGATATAATAGTGCGCCCGCACCACATCGGCCATGTCGAAGCCGCCGTCGGCAAGCGCCTTGGCGATGGTGGCGAGGCAATTGCGCGTCTGGGCCTCGACCGTCTGAGGCATCGTCATGGTGGCATAGTCATAGCCGGTCGTTCCGGACACGAAACACCAGTCGCCCTGCACCACCGCGCGCGAATAGCCGGCGGTCTTCTCGAAAGGGGAGCCGGTGGAGATGAGCTTGCGCATGGGGAGCCTCACAGGTTGGTTGGCACGCATTTAGCAGGAGAAGCGCGGAGCGGTCGTGGGCCAAGCCGGGCGGACTGTTGTCACGAAGGCAAACGCGAGCCTCAGAGATTCGCCGAACCATCCCTCCGGTCGTCATTCCAGGGCGGAGCAAGGAGCGAAGCGACGCGCGCAGACCCTGGAATCCATGCCGTTACGCCAAGGCGCCGCCCAGCGGTGCAGAATTCTCCGCGGATGCATTCCTCGGCAGCGGTCACGGAATGGATCCTCGGGTCTGCGCTCCGCTGCGCGTCGCTCCGCCCGTGGATGACGAAGCCGCGATGGCCGGCACCACTGCCGCGAACCTAATTCCCCGACCCCTGCGCCTCGTCCAGCGCCTTCTTGATATCCGCCGGCCAGCTCTTGACGTCGGGCCAGGCTTGCGGCTCGCCATTGTCGCCGCGGCGGGCGAAATAGACCTGGTGCTTTGCCGGGTCGACCGCCATGAAGCCGTCGTTGCCGCCGCAATCATGCGGCACGCAGCCGCTGGCGTAGAAGGCGCCCGACGCCGTCTTTTCGGTGCCGCCGCCCACCAGCAGGCTGGTCGCCACGTCGGGCATGTCCTTGCCGAGCAGCGCTTCGGCCGCCTTGTAGACGGCCTCGTTGTGGAAGGCGTCGATGATGTTGTCGTATTTCGACGGATCGACATCTTTCCAGTCGGTGCCGGGTTCCGGCGTGTAGGTGAGGTTGCCGGACGTCGTCAGCCCGCCGGTGGGCGACCATTGCAGCGCCGGCCTCGTCTCTCCCGGCAGCAGATAGGGCACGTAGTAGATGGCGCTGTCGGAGACCGCGAGCGGCGGCGCGCCGCACTCGTCCTGCTCGACGGTGACGGTCTGGATCTCGCCGCCCTCCGTCTTCCAGGCGATGACGCTCGCCGGGCCGCATTGATTGCCGCCATCGCCGACATCGAACAGCGCCACCTTGATGCCGCCGACCTCGACGATCTTCTCGAAGAAGACGTCGTAATTGCTGGCGAGCTCTTTGCCGTCATAGGCCAGCACCTTCTCGCCATACTGTTCCTGCTGGGTGATGGTGAATTGCCCGTCCTCGAACGGGATTGGCGCCTGCTTTTCCTCATCCGACGCGGCCTGGTCGTCAGCCGATCCCTGATCGGCGGCACCCTGGCCGGCGGTGGACTGGTCGAACGCCGCGGGCGCCTGCTGGGTGGCCGGCGCCTGCGTCTGCGCATTGGCGCCGGCCAGGGCCAGAAGGATTGCCGCCGAGACGCAGGCGCCGGCCAGAAGCGAGCGTGTCATGACTGTCCCTCCCATTCAGCCGCCACGAACCCGGCCGGCGAAGCATGTCTCCCGAAAGTGGGAACCGGTTTCGGGAGACATGCGTAAGATCAAATGGCCGGGTCTATCGACTAGAGCAATTCCAGGAAAAGTGTGAAGCGGTTTTCCGCCTGGAATTGCGTCAAAACAAAGAGATAGAGCGGTTCGCCGTTTCCGCGAAACGGTGAAACGCTCTGTGCCGCTCAGGCCCAGGGGCGCAGCTCGGCGTTCTTCTTCTCGAACGAAGCGATGGCGCCGGCCTTCTCCATGGTCAGCCCGATGTCGTCGAGGCCGTTGAGCAGGCAGTGGCGCTTGAAGTCGTCGAGGTCGAACTTGACCACGCCGCCATCCGGCCCGCGGATTTCCTTGGCCTCGAGATCGACCGACAGCGTCGCGTTCGAGCCGCGCGAGGCGTCGTCCATCAGCTTGTCCAGGTCTTCCGGGCTGACGGTGATCGGCAGGATGCCGTTCTTGAAGCAGTTGTTGTAGAAAATGTCGGCGAACGAGGTCGAGATCACGCAGCGAATGCCGAAATCGAGCAGCGCCCAGGGCGCATGCTCGCGGCTCGAGCCGCAGCCGAAATTGTCGCCGGCGACCAGGATCTGCGCCTTGCGGTAGGCGGGCTTGTTGAGCACGAAATCTGGATTCTCCGAACCGTCTTCCTTGTAGCGCATCTCGGCGAAGAGGCCGGTGCCAAGGCCGGTGCGCTTGATCGTCTTCAGGTAGTCCTTCGGGATGATCATGTCGGTGTCGATGTTGACGATCGGCATGGGCGCGGCGACGCCGGTGAGCTTGGTGAATTTGTCCATGGTCCTTGCCCGTCTCGGTTCTGCGGGAATTGCTGGCGCACGGTTTACACAAAGCGGCTGGCAAATGAAAGGCAGCTGTTGGCAGTTGAGTTTGGGCCATTGGACGCAAGACCGGCAGCGCCTGCTTTCAAAACGCCGATCGATCTGGCACCGTGGCGGCATGGCACCGACTCCCAAGATCCTCTACGCAAGCGAGCCCACGCTCGATGTGGCCGAATTCCGCCGCGTGCTGGTGGAATCCCGCCTTGGCGAAACGCGGCCGATCGATGACGAGGCCCGCCTGAAGACGATGCTGGGCAACGCCAGCCTGGTTCTGACGGCGCGTCTCGATGTCGAAGGCAAGCCGCTTGTCGGCGTCGCCCGCGGCGTCACCGACTTCTCCTGGGTCTGCTATATTTCCGAGCTCGCCGTGTCCGCCTCGGCGCAAGGGCTCGGCATCGGCAAGGGCCTGATGGACGAGGCGCGCCGCCAGCTCGGCCCTGCGGTCGGCATCGGCCTGATCTCGGTGCCCGACGCCGTCGGTTTTTACGAGCGCATCGGCATGCAACGCATGACCGACGCTTTCTGGTTCTCCCGCAAGCACTGACTCCATTCACCGGCAAGTGATTGCTTGGTTTGTCACGACGCTTGACATGCAACCAAATGGTTGCATATTAAAGCCATGAGCATGGATGCCGTCTTTCGCGCTTTGGCCGACCCGACCCGCCGGCAATTGCTGGACAGCCTCTATGCCCGGAACGGGCAGACGCTGAACGCGCTCTGCGAACGGATGGACATGACCCGCCAGGCGGTGACCAAGCACCTGGCGATCCTGGAAGAAGCAAACCTCGTCACCACCGTCCGCAACGGGCGCGAAAAGGAGCACTACCTCAACCCCGTTCCGATCAACGAGATCGCCGAGCGCTGGATCGGCAAGTTCGAGCGCCATCGGCTGGATGCATTGAGCGACCTGAAGAAACGACTTGAAAGGGAAGAGCCGTGAGCGACAACACCTTCGTCTACGTCACCTATATCCGCACCACGCCCGAAAAGCTCTGGACGGCGCTGACCGACCCTGAGTTCAACCGGCAGTTCTTCCTCTGCTCCTACCAGGAGAGCGACTGGAAGGTGGGCTCGAGCTGGAAGCTGGTCTTCCCCGACGGCCGCGTCGCCGACTCGGGCGAGATCCTCGAGATCGACCCGCCCAGACGTCTGGTCATCAAATGGCGCAACGAATGGATGCCTGAGGTGAAGGAGGACGGCTACACCCGCTGCACCTTCACCATCGAGCAGGATGGCGAGCTGATGAAGCTTGCCGTCACCCATGAGGCCGACGGCCCGCACCGGCTGATCGCGAATGTCGCCAAGGGCTGGCCGCTGGTGCTGGCGAGCCTGAAGAGCCTGCTCGAGACCGGCAAGGGTTTCGAGCGCCCGCCGTCAAAGGGCTGAGCCTCGTTCGATATCGAACAACCGCTGAGGAGGTTGCAATGATGCTGCCGCATAACTGGCCGCGAGCCATGGCGAACGCCGAGACGGTCATGGCCGCGGCCGAAATCCTCGCGTCGCCGGAGCAGGTCCTTGCGGCGCTGGTCACCACTGACGTCGAGCGCTGGTGGGGTTCACCGGAGACCTACCGGATGACCGGCTGGACCGCCGATCTTCGCGTCGGCGGAGCCTGGACCGTCACGGTACGGACTCCCGACGGCAGGCGCCTGCCCGCCGGCGGGACGTTCCTCGAGATAGAGATGCCGCGCCGCATCGTGCAGACGAGGCGCTATGACTGGAATCACCCGACGCTCGGCCGCCACGAGACCACGGTCGCCTATCTGCTGGAGCCGACCGCCGCCGGCACCCGGCTCACCATCTGTCACGGCGGGTTTGCAGGGTTTGCCGATGCAGCGGCCGAGCATGCCGAGGGCTGGGCGCGGGTGCTTGGGTGGCTGCAGGGATATTTTGGCGAAGGACGGCGGGCGGCTTAGCACCTCCCCTTCTCCCCTTGTGGGAGAAGGTGGATCGGCGCGCAGCGCCGAGACGGATGAGGGGTGTTCCAGCGGAGTGAGACGCTGGCATTCCCTGGAACACCCCTCATCCATCGCCTTCGGCGACACCTTCCCCCACAAGGGGGGAAGGGGGCGCTGGCCTAGATCACGTTCAGCTCCCGGAACGCCCGCCCCTCGGCCACCCTCCCATACCCGAACGCCGAGCAGTCGATCGTGCGATACCCGCCATGCACGATCAGCTCCGAAAGCGCCTTGCCGACCGCCGGCGCCTGCTGCAGGCCGTGGCCGGAGAAGCCGTTGGCGAAGAGGAAGTTCCCGACCTCCGGGTGCGGCCCGATCACCGCGTTCTGGTCGAGCGTGTTATAGTCGTAGTGCCCGACCCAAGCGCGCGTCGGCTTGATCGCCTCGAAGGCGGGGATGCGGGTGGCCAAGGTCGGCCAGATCACCTCTTCGAACAGCGGCCACTCGACCTCGAAATCCCCGGGATCGGGAGCATGATCGCCTTCCTCCGGCTCGGCGCCGCCGGTGAGGTAGACCGAGCCTTCGGGCCGCACATAGATGCCGGAGGGATCGACCAGCAGCGGCATGCCGGCATATTTCTCGCGCGCCTCGAAGACGAAGACGTTGCGCTTGCGCGGCTCGACCGGCAGCGCGAGCCCGGCAAAAGCCGCGACCTTGCCGGCGTTCGGTCCGGCGGCGTTGACGACGATGCCGGCTTCGAGCCGCTCGCCATTGTCGAGGCTGACGCCGGTGACGCGGTTGCCCTCGCGCGCAATGCCGGTGACCGAGGCGGCGATGAAATCGATCTTCTTGTCGCGCAGCGCCTTGCGGAACAGCATCAGCAGCGCATGCGCGTCGAACCAGCCTTCGCCGCTGCGGCCATAGGCCCCGGCGGAAATACCTTCGGCCGACAGCCACGGGAAACGGCGCGTCAGCTGATCGGCATCTTCCAGCACGATGTCGGCGCCTTCGGCGATCTGCGTCTCGTGATTGGCCTTCAGAATCGGCAGTCCGGCCTCGCCGGCAAGGATGAGATAGCCGCCCTCGCGGAAGCCGATATCGGCGTCGGCGCCGAACGTTTCCTTCAGCCGCCGGAACAGTTTCAGCGTGAATTGCGACAGGCGGATGTTTTCCGGGATGGAGAATTGCTGGCGGATCGAGGCCAGCGACAGCGTCGTCGCCGCATGGGAAAATTGCGGATCGCGCTCGATCAGCGCGATCGAGCCGGTAAAGCCCTCTTCGCGCAGGTAATAGGCGACCGAGGACCCGACGATGGCCCCGCCGATGATGACGATGTCGTAGCGCACTTCTTTCAGCTCTCCGGCTTAGGACATGATCCCGAAAAGTGGGAGCCGGTTTTCGGACAAGATCATGCTCAGACTCAAGCTACCGGCAGATCGATCTCGAAGCGCGTGCCGCGTTCGGAGTCAACCAGCCTGATCGTGCCATCATGCGCTTTCAGGAGGGCCAGCACGATGCCGAGGCCCATGCCGGTGCCGCCGGCCTCGCGCCTCGTGGTGAAGAACGGCTCGAATACTTTTGTCCGGTTGCTGGCCGAAATGCCGTCGCCGTCGTCACCGACATGCACCGTTACTCTGTCTCCGGCAGCCGCGGCATCAATCGTCACCTGCTTCGCGCTATGCCTGGCGGAATTGTCGATGAGGTTGGCGAGCACGATCGCGAGATTCTCGCCTGAGATGCCGAGGCCGATATCGCCACCCGATCCGATGCGCGCCTCCAGCCTGGTGTCGACCGGCAGCAGTGCCAGCGCCGCATGGAGCGTCGTGCTTTCACCGCTCGGCGCCAGGTTTTCGGCGCGCGCCAGCTCGAGCAGCCGGCGCACCAAGAGATTGAGCCGTCCGGCATCGGTGACGATGTTGTTGGAAAAACGCCGCCGTTCGGCCTCGTCCATCGTCCCGTCGGAATCCCTCAGCAATTCCGCCGCCCCCTGGATCGCCGTCAGCGGCGATTTCAGCTCGTGCGAGACATGGGTGGCGAAGGTCTGGATGCTGTCGGAGCGTGACTGCAGTTTTTGCGCCATGTCGAGGAAAGCGGCCGACAGCGCCGCCATCTCGCGCGTGCCGTGATGGGCGAGCGGCCGCATCGCCTCGCGATCGCCCGCCGCGATCCGCTTGGTACGCTCGATCAGCGCGTAGATCGGCCGGCTTACGGTACGGATGAACACCAGCGCGATCAGCAGCGTGCCGCCGACGATGGCGATGGCGGCGAGCGTGACCTTGCCGCGTTCGCCATAGAGGTGCTTGACGATGTTGTTCGGCGTTCGCGACAGGTAGACCACGCCGGCGACCCGGCCTGCGACCTCGACCGGCAGGGCGACGAAGACGCGCACCTTGGTGCCTCGGCTCACCGAATAGAGCGGCGGCGGCGGCTGGTCCGGGATCCTGAGTCTCAGCTCGCTTGCATAGGCGCCGGCAAGCGCCCGCCGCACCTCCTCGGCCTGGCCGAGCGACTGTCCGACCTCGCCGCCGCCGGCAATCACCACGCCGTGCGGATCGAGCAGCCGGAAGCCGGCGAGCGTCGTCTTCTGCGTCTCGTCCAGAATGCCGTCGAGCCGCGCCCCGACGGCGGCGAAGGCAGGATCGGCGGTGGCGGGAACGGCCGCCGGTCGCGACGGCATGACATCGTCGGCGGCAAGATCGAGCTGCGGCTCGATCGGCTGATAGGGATAGTTATTGTCCCTTGCGGGGTCAGCCGAGATCGGCGCCCCCAACCGCTCCGGAGCGATGCCGGCCGCGCGCACCGCGTCGGCATAGACGGCGGCGACGACCGCGCCCTGCGCGATCAGCTCGCCCTCGGTCTGGCGGATCAGCTGGTTTTCATAAAGCCGGAAGAAGAACAGCCCGACCAGCGGCAGCGCCATCACCACGATCAGGATGGCGACCACGACGGTGGCGAGCCGCGGCCGCCATTTCTCCTTGCTCAACCACCGCATCGGCCGAGCCGGAAGCCGACGCCATGCACGGTCGCGATCGCATCCGAGCAGCCGACCGCCGCCAGCTTGGCGCGGATGTTGCGGATATGGCTGTCGACCGTGCGCTCCGAGACATGGATGTTCGATTGATAGGCGTTGGCCATCACCGCGTCGCGGCCAAGCACATGCTGCGGGCGGGCGAGAAAGCCTTTCAGGATCGCGAACTCGATCGCCGTCAAGGTGAGCGGCTTGCCTTCGAAACTCGCGGCGTGGCTGGCCGGAACGAGCATCAGCTTGCCATGCGTGAACTGCCGGTCGTCCGCCTCCTCCTCCGCCACCGCCGGACGGGCGCGCCGCAGGATGACGTTGACGCGGGCGACCAGCTCGCGCGGGCTGAACGGTTTCGTCACATAGTCGTCGCCGCCCATCTCCAGCCCGAGGATGCGGTCGATTTCTTCATCGCGCGCCGACAGGAACAGCACCGGTACGTCGGATTTCTGCCTGAGCCTGCGGCAGACCTCCAGCCCGTCCATCTCCGGCATGCCGATGTCGAGCACGATGAGGTCCGGCGCGCGGTGCTCGACCGCCCGCAGCGCCGCGGCGCCGTCGGCGACGGCATGCGTCTTCATGCCGGCCTTTTCCAAGGCGAAGCAGATGATCTCGCGGATATGCGGATCGTCGTCGGCAACGAGGATGTTGTGCGGCATTGATCGGCGGCCAAGCGTGTGGGGTTCGATGAAACGGCAGGATTAGAGCAATTCCGGGAAAAGTGTGAGACGGTTTTCTGGCCGGAATTGCGATCTCGCGACGAAGGGCAGGACGATCGGCATCGGGCGCAGCCTTTGCGGCTCGACGAGCCACCAGCCGTCGTCGCGCAGCCGGCGCGGCAAGGACCAGCGGAGGTTTTCGCGTGTTCTCATGCCGCCTGTTTCGCCGGCGGACGCGAAAAGCTCGGGGCGGATTGGCCAAGAATTTCAGCAATGATTTGCAGATTTCGTGCAGGGTAAATCGCTTCAGGCTGGCGCCAGCGTCTTCTCCTCCCTTGAGGGCCCTTGAGGGGGAGATGGCCGCGAAGCGGTCAGAGGGGGTCGTCTCACATAAAGCGCCAACGCCATCTCCATTGCCGACGAGGCTGGCGCTCCACGCGCGGCGACCCCTCTGTCGCCTTCGGCGACATCTCCCCCTCAAGGGGGGAGATTGCTCCGCGCCTTGCCTCGCTCGCCTCCAGCCTGCATAGATCGCTAATGACCGTTGAGACCTACCGCCCGCGCCGCTCGGTGCTTTACATGCCTGCCTCGAACGACAAGGCGCTGGCCAAGATCCCGTCCTTGGCCTGCGATGCCGTCATCATCGACCTTGAGGATGGCGTGGCGCCCGCCGACAAGGTTTCCGCACGCGACAAACTTGCAGGCATCCTCGCCGCCCGGCCACAGCGGCGCTGCGAGATGGTGGTGCGCATCAATCCGCTCGGCAGCGACTGGGGCATCGACGACCTGCTGGCCGTCGCCAAGGCAGAACCCGACGGCATCCTTCTGCCCAAGATCGGCACACCGCGCGACATTCTCGAGGCCGGCGATCGGCTGGACGACGATTTCGCGCCGGACACCCTGAAGCTGTGGGCGATGATCGAGACGCCGAAGGCGCTGCTCAACATCGGCGCCATCGCCGAGCTTGGCCGCGACCCTGCCTCGCGGCTTTCTTGTTTCGTTGCCGGAACGAACGATCTGGTGAAGGCGACCGGCATTCTCGCCACGCCCGACCGGCGTTACCTCATGCCGTGGCTGCTGCAGCTGGTGCTTGCTGCTCGTGCCGGCGGCCTCGACGTGATCGACGGCGTCGCCAATGATTTTCGCGACCTCGACGGTTTTGCCCACGAATGCGCCGAGGCGGCCGCCATGGGCTTCGACGGCAAGTCGTTGATCCACCCCGCGCAGATCGAGCCGGCGAACCGCGCCTTTTCGCCGGCGCCGGAGACGCTGGCCAGGGCGCACGCGATCAGGGACGCGTTCGCGCGGCCTGAAAATGCCGGCAAGGGCGTCATCGCGCTGGACGGCCGCATGGTCGAGCGGCTGCATCTGGCCGAGGCCGAGAAACTTCTGGCGAAGGCCGCAATCATCGGCGCATGATGCGCGGATATTCACGACAGGGTCGAAAAATGAAGCTCTACCGCTTTCTGTCCGGTCCGGACGATTCCACTTTCTGCCACAAGGTGACGGCGGCCCTGAACAAGGGCTGGCACCTGTTTGGCTCGCCGACCTATGGCTTTGACCAGGAAAGCAAGACGATGCGCTGCGGCCAGGCGGTGGTGAAGGATGTCGAGGGCCAGGAATACGGACCCGACACCAAGCTCAGCGATTGGTAGGGTAGAAAGGGCGGCGCCCTAGGGCTTCGTCAATCCTAGGGCGGAGCGACGCGAAGCGGAGCGCAGACCCTAGGATCCATGCCGTTACCTGAGCCGAAAAGTGCGACTCTGCAGAACTTGTGTCCTCTCGCTGAAAGGCAGCGCGGCTTCTGAACCGCTGCAACGCTCGCATGTCACGGCATGGATCCTAGGGTCTACGCGCGTCGCTTCGCTCCTTGCTCCGCCCTAGGATGACGAGTTGCCTGGGATGGCGATGTGGTTCTCACCCCGCCGCCGCTTGCTCGGCCGCTTCCTCGATCCGCTCCATGTCGTCGTCCGAGAGGCCGAAATGGTGGCCGATCTCGTGGATCAGCACATGGGTGACGATGTCGCCCAGCGTCTCCTCGTTCTCGGCCCAGTAGTCGAGGATGGCGCGGCGATAGAGCGTGACGCGGTTCGGACCCTCGCCGGTCTGCGGGTTCCAGCGCTCGGCGATGCCGCGCCCCTCGAACAGGCCGAGCAGGTCGAAGGGCGTCTCCAGTGACAGGTCGTCCATGATCTCGTCGGTCGGGAAGTCGGCGATCTGGATGACGATCTCGCCGGTGAGCTGGCGGAACTCTTCCGGCAGATGGGCATAGGCTTCCAGCGCCAGAAGCTCCATTTCGTCCATCGATGGCGAGAGCTGGTCGTGCCAGGTGCGGGTCTTGTAGATACGGGCCATGAAGTTTCCTTTGATCCCGGCATATAGGCTTTCGCGCCGATGGAGGCAAATGAGCCGGCCGGCGGGTCATTCCCAGGGCAAAGGGTTAAGGAATAAATTCCTTGCGACTCCGCTTGACTCTTCCTAAGCCCTCTGGAATCTATAGGAACATAACAGGAACAATTGCTGCCGGAAGTGAACGTCATGGCGATGAGCGCCGTGGCGCGGGACACTGTTTTTGCCCTGCGCCGCCAGATCGCGAAGATCGAGGGAACGCTGCCCGAGCGCCTGGAGGCGCCGGTGACTGGCGCGCCCCGAACAATTTCAGGACGAGCAATTCCAGGAAAAGTGCGAAGCGGTTTTCCGTCCGGAATTGCGGAACCCACAGGCCCGGACGTCACCATCGTCCGGCGCGGCCTTGCCGTGGCCTCGCCGGATGCCTTTCTGTACAGCGGCATCGAACGCCTCGATACCACCCTCGGCGGCGGCCTGCCCAAGGCGGCGCTCAGTGAAATCCATGGGTTGGAAACCCGCGATGCCGGCACTGTTGCCGGCTTCGCGCTCTCGCTCGCCAGCCTGATCCTCAAGCGGAAACAGGGCCTGCCGGTCCTCTGGATCGGCACGGCGGAGATTTTCCGCGAGGCCGGCTTTCCCTATGCCAGGGGGCTTCACGCCCTCTTCGGCATCGAGCCGGAACAATTGCTGTTTTCCGAAGCGCCGAAGCTTCTCGACGCGCTGTGGATCGCCGAGGAAGCCGCCCGCATGACGGCCTTCGCCGCCGTCATCCTGGAGATCCGCGGCAGCCCGCGGCTTCTCGACCTTACCGCCACGCGCCGCCTGCATGCCCGCGCCCAAGCCGCCGGCCGGCCGGTGCTGCTGCTGCGCCAGGCCGGCGAGGCCGAACCCACGGCGGCACCGGTGCGCCTCATCGTTTCGGCGGCGCCGGCGGCGAGCCGCGAGACGCTCGCCGGCCCGCTCGCCGGCTCGATCGGCCGGCCCGCCTTCACCGTCGATATCGGCAAGAGCCGCACGGCCCTGCCCGGACAATTCACACTGGAGTGGAACCCCGATGAGCACGCTTTTGCCGAAAGAACAGAGAATTCTGTCGCTGTGGTTTCCTTATCTGGCCGCGGAGCGGATCCTGCGCCAGCGTCTGGGGCGATCCTGGCGTTCCCGCCCGTCGCATCACCTGCCGCCATCTCATCCACCGCTGGTGATCAGCCATCGCGACAGCAACGCCCAGCGCATCGCAGCCCTCGACGAACGGGCTGAGGCGCTCAAATTGAAGCGCGGCATGGGCATTGCCGATGCGCGCGCCATGCACCCTTCGATCGATGTGGTGGAGGCCGACCCGGAAGCCGACCGCCGCCTGCTCGAAGGCCTCGCCGACTGGTGCGACCGCTACACGCCGCTGGTGGCGATCGACGGCGAGGACGGGCTGTTCCTCGACGTCACCGGCTGCACGCATCTGTTCGGCGGCGAGCGCGCCATGCAGGACGAGATCCTCACCCGTTTCTTCGAGCAGGGTTTCGATGTCCGCACTGGCCTCGCCTCGACGCCGGGCGCCGCCTGGGCGGCGGCGCGCTTCCATGGCGACCGCATCGTGGCCTTCGGCGAGGAGGAGGCGCTTCTGGCACCCTTGCCGCTTTCGGCGCTGCGCATCGCGCCGGAAACCCGCATCAGCCTGGAAAGCGTCGGCCTGCGCACGGCGGGCGCGGTGATGGCAGCACCCCGCGCGCCGCTCGCCCGCCGCTTCGGCGCGACGCTGCTTTTGCGTCTCGACCAGGCGCTCGGCCGCCTCGACGAGGCCGTGTCGCCGCGCCTTCCGGTGGCGCCGCTCTCGGTCGAGCGCCACCTTGCCGAGCCGATCATGCTCACCGACGACATCGAGCGGCTGGTGAGCCGGCTTGCCGTCGCTCTGAAGGCCGACCTCGAACGCCGCGGCGAGGGCGCGAGGGCGCTCGCCCTTCTTCTCTTCCGCGTCGACGGTGCCGTCAGCCGCATCGCGGTCGGCACCTCGCGCCCGATGCGCGAGCCGCAGCTGATCCGCAAACTGTTCCACGAACGGCTGACCGCGCTGGAACATAACATCGACGCCGGCTTCGGCTTCGACCTCGTGCGGCTGTCGGTGCTTTCGGTCGCAGCCTTCGACATGCTGCAGGGCGACCTTGCCGGCGAGGCGAGCGACGACGACGCCGACATCGCTTTGTTCGCCGACCGCATCCGCGCCCGCCTCGGCGAGGCCGCCGTGCTGAAGCCGGTCGTCGTCGAAAGCCATCTGCCGGAGCGCGCCGTCGCGGTCGTTCCCTTCGCGGAAGCGCCGCGAAGGCGCATGCCGCCGAAACAATCCGACCGCGTCGCGCCGCCGATGACCATCTACCCGCCGGAACGGCCGGTGCGGCTGTTCCGATCGCCCGAGCCGATCGAGGTGCCGGCGACCGAAATCCCGGAAGGGCCGCCGATGAACTTCCGCTGGCGGCGCGCGCTTTACCGCGTCGCCCGCGCCGAAGGGCCGGAGCGCATTGCCGCCGAATGGTGGCGGCAGCTGCCCGGCGAGGAAGAGGCGCCGACCCGCGACTATTACCGCATCGAGGACAGCGAGGGGCGTCGTTACTGGCTCTACCGCCAGGGCCTCTACGGCAGCGCCCCGCAAGCCGCGCCGCGCTGGTTCATGCATGGGGTCTTCGCATGAACGCGCTGACCGTCACCCCCTATGCCGAGTTCGGCATCCAGTCGAACTTTTCCTTCCTGCGCGGCGCCTCCAAGCCCGAGGAGCTGGTGGTGACGGCGAAATTCTATGGTTTTTCATCGATCGGCCTTGCCGACAGGAACACCGTCGCCGGCGTCGTGCGCGCCTGGCAGCAGGCCAAGGTCGAGAAGCTGGCCTATCACCCCGGCTGCCGCCTGGTTTTCCGCGACGGCACGCCGGACATTCTCGCCTATCCCCGCGACCGCAAGGGTTGGGGCCATCTCTGCCGCATGCTGACGCAAGCCAATCTGCGCGACGAGAACGA
Source organism: Mesorhizobium sp. WSM4906 (assembly GCF_029674625.1). Classification (NCBI taxonomy): domain Bacteria; kingdom Pseudomonadati; phylum Pseudomonadota; class Alphaproteobacteria; order Hyphomicrobiales; family Phyllobacteriaceae; genus Mesorhizobium; species Mesorhizobium sp. WSM4906. Next base: position 920,804 of record NZ_CP121355.1, on the reverse strand, counting down.
GAAGGGCGCGACGCTGCTTGAATTGAGCGACCTGCTCGAATGGGGCGATCTGATGTCGCTGGCGATCCTGCCCGATCTGTCCGAAGGCGCGAAAGACAATCTGGCGCTCATTAGCCGGCTCAAGGATCGTTTCGGCGCCGCACTCCGGCTGGCCGTGGCGCCGGACTATGGCGGCAACGACCGCTTCCGCATCGAGCAGGCGGCGGCGATGTCCGACCATGCCGGCGTCCCGCTGATGGCGACCAACGACGTGCTCTACCACGCCGCCGATCGCCGGCCGCTGCAGGACGTGCTGACCGCGATCCGCCTCAACACGCCGGTTTCCGAGGTCGGGCTGGAGCTGACCGCCAATGCCGAGCGCCATCTGAAGCCGCCGCTGGAGATGGCGCGTCTGTTCCGCCGGCATCCCCAGGCGCTGGCGGAGACGCTGCGCTTCGCCGACGAATTGACCTTCTCGCTCAGCGACCTCGAATACAACTATCCGGACGAGCCGACCGAATCCGGCCTGGGGCCGCAAGCCGAGCTCGAGCGTTTGGCGCGCGAAGGGGCGACCGTGCGCTATCCGGCCGGCGTCCCCGAAAATGTGCTGCAGCGCATCGACAGCGAGCTCGCTTTGATCGAGCGCTTGAACTATGCACGCTATTTCCTGACCGTCTACGACATCGTCAAATTCGCCCGCAGCAAGGGAATCCTTTGCCAGGGCCGCGGCTCGGCCGCCAATTCGATCATCTGCTTCTGCATCGGCATCACCGAAGTCGGCCCCGAGCGGATCGATACGCTCTTCGAGCGCTTCATCTCCGAGGAGCGCAACGAGCCGCCCGACATCGACGTCGACTTCGAGCACGAGCGGCGCGACGAGGTCATCGCCTACATCTATGAGAAGTACAGCGCCAAGCGCACCGCTCTGGCCGCCGCCGTCATCAGCTATCGCGGCCGTTCTGCCCTGCGCGAGGTGGCCAAGGCGATGGGCCTGTCGGAGGATGTCCGCAGCGCCCTGTCGAGCACCATCTGGGGCTGGTCGACCTCGGAGCTCGGCGAAAAGGAGGCCAATGCCGGCGGCCTCGACCGCACCGACCCGTTGTCTCGGCAGGTGCTGGAGCGCGCCAACGAGATCATGGGCTTTCCCCGCCACCTCTCCCAGCATGTCGGCGGTTTCGTCATCACCCGCGACCGGCTCGACGAGGTCGTGCCCATCGTCAAGACGGCGATGGAAGAGCGCAAGATGGTCGAGTGGGACAAGGACGACCTCGATGCGGTGAAGATCCTCAAGGTGGACGTGCTGGCGCTCGGCATGCTGACCTGCCTAAAGCGCGCCTTCACCTTGCTAACCGATCATTATCCACGAGCGCGGGATCCGTTTGGACAACCCTATGTGCTCGCCACCCTCCCGGAAGAGGACAGGCGCGTCTATGCCATGATCGAGCGGGCCGACACGCTCGGCGTCTTCCAGATCGAGTCGCGCGCGCAGATGTCGATGCTACCGCGCCTCAAGCCGGAAAATTTCTATGACCTCGTCATCGAGGTTGCGATCGTGCGGCCCGGCCCGATCCAGGGCGACATGGTGCATCCCTATCTGCGCCGCAGGCAAGGCAAGGAGAAGCCCGAATACCCGAAGCCCGAGTTGGAAGAGATTCTCGGCAAGACGCTGGGCGTGCCCCTGTTCCAGGAGCAGGCGATGAAGATCGCCATCGTCGCCGGCGGCTTCAGGCCGGGCGAGGCCGACGAGTTGCGCCGCGCCATGGCGACCTTCAAGCGCACCGGCACGATCGGCAACTACCGCCAACGCATGATCGACGGCATGGTAGCCAAGGGCTACGAGAGGGACTTCGCCGAGCGCTGCTTCAAGCAGATCGAGGGTTTCGGCGAATATGGCTTCCCGGAAAGCCATGCCGCCTCCTTCGCGCTGCTGGTCTATGCCTCCTGCTGGTTCAAGACCTTCTATCCCGACGTCTTCTGCGCCGCGATCCTGAATTCCCAGCCAATGGGATTTTACCAGCCGGCCCAGCTCGTTCGCGATGCGCGCGACCACGGCGTGGAGATTCGCGAGGTCGACATCAACCATTCCGTCTGGGACTGCACGCTGGAGGCCACCGACTTCGATCCTTCGCGCATCCTCGAACGCCATGCCTCGATGCGCGGCGTCATCGAGACGGCGCATGCCGTCAGGCTCGGCTTCCGCCAGATCAAGGGACTTTCCGCAGAGCGGATGGAAGCCGCCGTCGCCCGGCGCGGCAATGGCTACCGATCGGTCAGGGATCTCTGGCTGCGTTCGGGCCTCGATGTCGGCGAGATCGAAAGGCTGGCCGAGGCCGACGCCTTCCGCTCGCTCGGCCTCGACCGCCGCTCAGCGCTCTGGGAAGTGCGCGCGCTCGACGGCAGGAGCGCCGCCGAAAAGCTGCCGCTGTTCGACCAGCCCATGCTCCGCCTGCGTGAGCTCGAACCCGAAACGAAGCTGCCGAAAATGCCGCTCGGCGAGCATGTCGTTCATGACTACCGTTCGCTCGGCCTGTCGCTGAAGGAGCACCCCGTCGCCTTCCTGCGCGAGCGGCTCACCCGCGCCGGCATCACGCCCAATGCGCACCTGCCGTCGGTGCGCGACGGCCGCCGCGTCTCCGTCGCCGGCCTGGTGCTGGTGCGCCAGCGTCCCGGCAAGGGCAATGCCATCTTCCTTACCCTCGAGGACGAGAAGGCGATCGCCAATGTCATCATCTGGCCGCGTGTCTTCGACCGCTTCCGCCCTATCGTGATGGGCGCGCGCTTCATCCGCGTCACCGGCAAGCTGCAGCATGAATCGAGTGTCATCCACATCGTCGCCGACAGGATCGAGGACCTGACATCCTGGCTGGGCGTGCTCTTGCGGCCGCCCGCCATCGAGCATCGGCCGGATGCGAACCGGTCTGCTCCGGCGAACCGCGGTCTGCCGGTCCGCCAGGACGCCGAAGCCCTGTCGAGTACCGCGCAACAGGTCATGCCGAAAGGGCGGAATTTTCAGTAGCGGCGATTTCCAGCACAATAAGGAACGCAGCGGGAGCGAAAAACGCCTTCGTCATCCACGGGCGAAGCAAGGAGCGAAGCGACGCAGCGCAGACCCGAGGATCCATGCCGTTACCTGCGAGCGCCGCTACGGGCAGAATTCTACCCCGTTGCGCTTCGCGACCAACGTCACGGCATGGATCCCAGGGTCTCCGCGACGCCGCTTCGCGGCTGCTCCGCCCTGGGATGACGACATAAGGAACGTCCCGCCAACTTCGAAGGCCGCGTGGCGGCGCAAGCGCGTTCACGACGGCCCGCTCAACCGCGGCTGCGGCGGCAACACGTCATCGGCCGAGATCGTGCGCGCTTCCGAGGGCAGCATGATCGGGATGCCGTCGCGCACCGGGTAGGCGAGCTTGGCCACGCGCGAGATCAGCTCGCTGCGCTCGGGATCCCAGGTCAACGGCCCCTTGGTCAGCGGGCAGGCGAGCAGTTCTAGCAGCTTCGGGTCGACCGTGGCCTTCCGTCCGTCACGTCTGTCCGCCGCCATCTCACTCTTCCATTGTCCAACTGCCACGGGCCAAAGTGTATTGAGATTCAGGTCAGGCCGAGCCGAAAGTGGTGGGTTTCGAGAACCGGAGCGGAGCGTACTTGAAGTACGTGAGCACCGGAAGCGCAGTAACCCGCCATTTGCAGGCCGGCCTCACCTGAATATCAATACACTTTACTGGAGGCTCGAGCCAAAATCCTCATCCTCGCGCGCGAGCGTTATTTCGGTGATGGCGATCAGCGTCTCTGCACGCGTCTTCAAGTCCGCCGCTTCGAGCAGCGCCTGCTTCTCGGCCGGCCCGTAGGGTGCCATCATCGACAGCGCATTGACCAGCATTCCGTTCTCGGCGCGGCTGACGCTTTCCCAGTCGGCTTCGAGGTCATTGGCTTGCAGATAGGCGCGGAACGCCTTGAGCAGCGCCGGCCGGTCGACCTCGGCGGCGGCCTGGTCCTCCTCGAGATCGGCGAGGAAGGGTGCGATCCGGCATTGCCGGAACGGCGTCTTCACCGCCAGTTCCTGCGTGACGCGGAAGCGGCAGACACCTTGCAGCGAGATCAGGTAGCGGCCGTCACCGGTCTCGGCGAGCGAGATGATGCGCCCGGCGCAGCCGACGCTGCAAAGCTCGGGCTCGCCGTCGTTGCGCAGCGCGCCGTCGAGACTGGGCTGGATCATGCCGATCAGCCGCGATCCGGCCATCGCCTCGTCGATCATCTGCAGATAGCGCGGCTCGAAAATGTTGAGCGGCATGCGGCCGCCCGGCAGCAGCAGCGCTCCGGCGAGCGGGAACACCGGGATCGTCGACGGCAGATCCCTCGCGAGCCGATAGCGGGCGTTTCCGACCTGCACTTCAACCCTCCGCACACGTCGCCCGGCAGCGGTCAAATCTGCGATCGACGCAGCCCGGCTTGTTCACCCGTTTATCGGCAGGGCGAGCCACTGCCCCCTATCTGGCGCAGCTGCCGCCCTGCGCAAGCCCCTTACCTGGCAAACGGCAACAAAGCCGGCAAAGCGCTCACGAGAACAGCAGCGACGACAGTTTGCGCCGTGCCGCCAGCGTCGCCTCGTCGGTCATTCCCCATGCCTCGAAGAACTTCAACAGCTGCGCCCGCGCGCCGTCGTCGTTCCATGTCCGGTCGGCCTTGACGATCGCCAGGAGATTGTCGGCGGCCTGCGTCCGCTCGCCATGCGCATTCTGGATCATCGCCAGGTCGAACCGCGCCTGATGATCGTTCGGATTGGCGGCGAGCCGACGCTCGAACTCCGCCGGATTGCCGAGCGTGGCCGCTTCCGCCGCCAGCGTCATCTTGGCGCGCAGCGCCGCGAGCGCCGCTGCGTCCTTCTTGTCCTCCGGCGCCTTCGCAAGCACCGCCTCGGCCGCTTGGCTGTCTCCTGCCTCGAACAGGATCTCGCCAAGCCCGGCAATCGCCTCGATGGTTTCGGGCGCCTGGCCGAGGATCGCGTCATAGATGTCAGCCGCGGTCTGGACGTCGCCGGCCTCGCGCGCCTCGCTGGCCGCCGCCAACGCATCCGCGATCTGCGACGCCGCGCCGCCGCCCTTGCCGCCGACCTTCTGGATGAACTGCGTGATCTGGCTTTCGGGAATGGCGCCCATGAAGCCGTCGACCGGCTGGCCGTCCTTGAAGGCGATGACCGCGGGGATCGACTGGATGCCGAGCTGGCCGGCGACCGAGGGATGGTCGTCGATGTTCATCTTGACCAGCTTGACCTTGCCGCCGGCGGCCTTGACCGCCTTTTCGAGCTGCGGCGTCAGCTGCTTGCAAGGACCGCACCACGGTGCCCAGAAGTCGACCAGCACCGGCTGGCGGCGCGATTCCTGGATGACGTCGGCCGCGAATGTCGCGGTCGTGGTGTCCTTGATGAGATCCGCGGCGGCCGGCGCCTCGGCAAGCGCCACCTTGGCGCGGTCGGCCCCGCCATACTGGACCGATTGGGCGTACTGGCCGGCATTGCCGCCAAATGAGCCGCTGAACGGATTGTTGTCACTCATGTCGTCGCCCTTTCGGTCGCGCCGCCGCCGGCATGAAGGCGCGGCGCGTCATTGTCGGATTTCGGTTCGCCCTCCATGTGGCGATCAAGCCCCGACTTTCAAGATAATGAGACTTTCAAGATAACAGGATCGTGGCCGGTTGCCTCGACGAATCTGATGAGATCGGCGGCCGCGATGGTCGTCGTCGCCTCATTGGTCAGTGGATGGCCGTTGATGACCTCGTGGCTCATCAACTCCTGGTCGAGAACCACCTTCACTCGGCCACCCGTATCGTTGATCAGGCCGAAGACGGTGACCGCGCCGGGGATGACGCCGAGCAGTTCCATCAGCATTTCCGGCTTGCCGAAGGAGACGCGGCCGGCGGCGCCGATCAGATGGTGGATCTGCTTGAGATCGACTACCGCTTCCTCGCCGACGGTGACGAGGAAATAATTGTCCTTCTTGTCCTTGAGGAAGAGGTTCTTGGTGTGCCCGCCCGGGATCTCGCCGCGCAGCGCCTGCGAATCGGCGACCGTGAACAGGGGCGGATGGCGCACCGTCGAGACGGAAATGCCGAGATCGGCAAGAAAGGCGTAAAGCTCGGCTTCGGTCTTCGGCATCGGTCCTCGCATCGTCCGGCAGGCGCGGTCATGCCGTTTACGGCCAATGATGCCTTCGGGGCAAGGGTGGCGGAGGGCGGCGAAGAAATCGCCGCTTCGGGCGATCTCGTCGGCGCTGGCGGGCTGCGGCCAAAAAGACCGTCATTTCCCTGTTGCAATCGCCGCGCTCTTCGGCCATATAGGCGCGGCTTGCGGCCCAAGGCCGCGCGAGCGGGTGTAGCTCAGGGGTAGAGCACAACCTTGCCAAGGTTGGGGTCGGGCGTTCGAATCGCCTCACCCGCTCCAGTTTCCCTCCAGGGATCAAGCAACGAAAAGCCGCGGTTCGCCGCGGCTTTTTCGCGCTTATTTCCCTCAGACCTGCTGCCGGGCATCCCGCCCAGACCTCCGATTGGTTCTGTTTAAGCCCAGTCAGCCGAAACCCGGTCCCGTCGGTCGACGATGGGCCTAGGTCGGAATTCGCGAACGCAAAATGGGCCTGCGTGTCACGCGCCCGGCCGGGAACTGCCGGCCGCTTACGCAGAGGCTGTTGGACCAATCAACCTAACCCAATATGATCCAAAGGCCTCGGAGGAACTCGAATGGAAGCAGGCGGTATAGAGCGCAAGCTCGCGGCGATCCTTGCGGCCGATGTCGCCGGATACAGTCGACTCATGGGCGCCGACGAGGAAGGAACTCTCGCCCGCTTGAACGGCCATCGCCGCGAGCACCTCGATCCATGCATCGCCAGGCATCGAGGCAGGATCGTCAAGACGACGGGCGACGGGCTATTGGCGGAATTCGTCAGTGTCGTCGATGCAGTGCGCTGTGCGGTCGAGGTGCAGGCCGGCATGGCCGAACGCAATGCCGCGACGAGCAACGATGACCGGCTCGAATTCCGGATCGGCATCAATGTCGGCGATATTATCGAGCAGGACGGCGACGTGTTCGGCGACGGGGTTAACATCGCCTCGCGTCTGGAGAGCATCGCTGAGCCGGGCGGGATCTGTGTGTCCGCACGAGTTCAGGAGGATGCAGCGGGAAAGATAGACCTTCGCTTCGAGGACATCGGCGAACAGGTGCTGAAGAACATCGTTCGGCCGATCCGAGCTTATCGACTGCGCCCGGGCGGAGCCGAGCAGTTAGGCCCGTCGGGTGCGACGGAGCGCTTGCCGGACAGGCCGGCGCTTGCGGTGCTGCCATTTCAGAATATGAGTGGCGACCCGGAGCAGGACTATTTTGCCGACGGCATAGTTGAGGACATAATCACCGCCCTCAGTCGCTTCAGGTCGTTTGCGGTGATCGCCCGCAACTCGAGCTTCGTCTACAAGGGCAAGGCAATCGACGTTCGACAGGTCGCCAGGGAGCTCGGAGTCCGCTACGTACTCGAAGGCAGCGTGCGACGCTCGGGCGAGCGGCTGCGCATCACCGCACAGCTCATCGAGACGACAGGCGGGGCCCATCTTTGGGCAGACAGATTCGACGGTGCTGTGGCAGACGTGTTCGACGTTCAGGATCGGATAACCGAAAGCGTCATCGGAGTAATTGAACCACAGATCCGACGGGCTGAAATCGAACGTTCTCGTAGAAAGCGCCCGGGAAGCCTCGATGCCTACGATCTCTACCTGAGGGCGCTGTCGAAGACTCACAGTTCGCGGCCCGAGGACAATGCTCAGGCCTTTGCTCTCATGATGGAAGCAGTCGCACTCGAGCCGCACTACGCGCCGTTTCTGACCGGCGCTTGTTTGGCCCTTGAATTCCGCGTTGCCATGGGCTGGCCGGCGCTCACCGACGACGATCGGGCAGCCTGTCGCGATCTAGTGCGCCGCGCACTTGCCGATCCGCAAGGCGATGCGACCGTGCTGGCGCAATGCGGCCTGACGCTGGTGACCCTGCGGGAGTACGATCGGGGCATGCAGATCGTCGCCAATGCCCTCGAGGCGAACCCTAACAGCCAGTTTGTGCTAATGACCGCCGGTATCGCCGAAATCCATTGCGGGAATCTGCAGGACGCGCTCGCCCATAGTCAGCGCGCGATCGTGATGAGCCCGGGTGATCCGACGGCGCCATGGGCCATAACCAACATCGCACTCGTACACATGGCGCTCGGCAACTATGCCGAGGCGCTGAAGTTCGCGGAGCGGTCAATGGCGGTCAATGCAGAGCTCGATCCGAGTTACTGGACATTGATTGCGGCAAATGCGCAGCTCGGCCGAATGGACGAGGCGCGACGATATCTGGCAAAGTTCCAGGCGCTCGCGCCGGACGTCACGATCGCGAGCATCAGGGCGGGACTGCCGGAATACGATCCATCTCGCATGGCAGCAGTCTTCGAGGGCTTGCGGCTGGCAGGACTGAAAGAGTTTTAGCCGTACACATGCGCGAGCTGTCGCACGTCAGCGCAACAACTCCTGCCGGCCGCGGCGGCCCTGATCGGCCGCCAGCCGCAGAGCCGCCACGTAGTATGGAAGCGATCTCAGTGCGTGTCCGGCCCTTGCGCCGGCGTTCCCACAGGGTAGAGGCAAAGCGAGCGAGCGGCTCTACCGTTTCGCGCGGCCTCCAAGCGGCAGCAAGAATTGCCCGCGCCCGCTCTCTCGCTTCTGCCCGGCCGACTACCGGCCACTTTCCCAGCGTGATGCGGTGCTGCTTGCCGGCGAGCGGTCCTCCGCTTTCGGTCACCGCCCTCGCCCAGAACGCGGTAGATCACCGAGAAGGGCTTGGCGCCATGTTCGGTTACGCTTTTGCCATTCAGTGATCGCTCCGCCTCCTACCCCAGCCTCGCCCGCGTCGTCCTTGGCGTCGCCAATAGCAGGCTGGTCTCGCTCCCGGTAATCCCCGGGATCAGCCGGATCCGCCGCAGCACGGCGTCGAAATCGGTCAGCGAGGCGGTCCCGAGCTCGACCACCAGGTCCCAGCGGCCGTTGGTGGTGTGGATAGTCGACACTTCGGGAAAACCGCCGAGCGCCCTGATCACGCGGTCGGCGGCATGGCCCTCGATCTCGATCAGCATGACGCCGCGTATCTTCTGATCGACCGCGTCGGCGCGCAGCACCACCGTGTAGCCGATGATCTCGCCGGATTTTTCCAGCCGCTCCATGCGCGCCCTGACCGTGGCGCGCGAGACGCCGAGGTCGAGCGCGAGATCGGAGACGCTGCGCCGCGCGTCGTGCCTGAGCAGCGTCACCAGTCTTTCGTCGAGCGCGTCCATGGTTGTCCATTTCGATCAGGCGATATGTGCAATATGATAGATCAACCTTTTCGAAATGCCAATTTTCCCTGTTCAAACCGCCAGGCGGCGGTGGTTCACTCCAAGCAGTCAATCGCAAGGGCCAAAAAAGAATCATGCGCTGCAGGATCGTTGGCGCGCCGGTGCAGGACGGCGCGGGCAGGATGGGATGCGAGATGGGGCCGAGCGCGCTGCGCACCGCGGGGCTCATCTCGGTGCTGTCGGAACTCGGCCACGAGCTCGAGGACTGGGGCGCGGTGCAGCCGGCTCAGGCGCGCGCCGTCGTCCATGGCAATCTCGCGCTCAAGGCGCTGCCGGAGATTTCCGCCTGGACATCGGCGATCGCCGAGGCCGCCTACACGGCCTCGAAGGACGCCATGCCGATCTTCCTCGGCGGCGACCACTCGATTTCCGCCGGCACCGTATCCGGCGTGGCGCGCCGCGCCGCCGAACGCGGCCGGCCGCTTTTCGTGCTCTGGCTCGACGCGCATCCGGATTTCCACACGCTCGACACCACCACCAGCGGCAATCTGCACGGCGTGCCGCTCGCCTATGCCAGCGGCCGCCCCGGCTTCAGCGGTTATTTCCCGGATCTGCCGGCCGCGGTCGAGCCGGCCCGCATCTGCACCATGGGCCTGCGCAGCGTCGATCCGGCCGAGCGCCGGGCGCTGAAGGAGGCGGGCGTGACCGTGCATGACATGCGCTCGATCGACGAGCATGGCATCGCCCCGCTGCTGCGCGTCTTCTTGGGTCGCGTCGAAGCGGAAAACGGGCTGCTGCATGTCAGCCTCGACGTCGACTTCCTCGACCCGTCGATCGCGCCGGCCGTCGGCACCACCGTGCCCGGCGGCGCCACCTTCCGCGAGGCGCATCTGGTGATGGAGATGCTGTCCGACAGCGGCCTTGTCTCCAGCCTCGACCTGGTCGAGCTCAACCCGTTCCTCGACGAGCGCGGCCGCACCGCGACCCTGATGGTCGACCTCGCCGCTAGCCTGATGGGCCGCCGCATCATGGACCGGCCGACCCGCAGCCATTCCGGAAGCCTCTGATCATGACCCAGCCTTCCCGCCTTGCCATCGTCCCCTTCGTCAGCGTCGACCGCATGATGAAGCTGGTGCTCGCCATCGGCGTCGAGCGGTTTCTCACCGAGCTTGCCGGCTACATCGAGGACGATTTCCGCCGCTGGGAGCTGTTCGACAAGACGCCGCGCATCGCCTCGCACAGCCATGACGGCGTCATCGAGCTGATGCCGACCAGCGACGGGCGCCTCTACGGCTTCAAATATGTCAACGGCCATCCGAAGAACATGCGCGAGGGCCGCCAGACGGTCACCGCTTTCGGCGTGCTCGCCGATGTCGGCTCCGGCTATCCGATGCTGCTCACCGAGATGACCATCCTGACGGCGCTGCGCACGGCGGCCACCTCCGCCGTCGCGGCCAAATATCTGGCGCCGAAGGGATCGCGCGCCATGGCCATCATCGGCAACGGCGCCCAGTCCGAGTTCCAGGCCATCGCCTTCAAGGCGCTCATCGGCATCGACCGGCTGCGGCTCTACGACATCGACCGCCAGGCCTCGGAAAAATGCGCCCGCAACCTCGCCGGCAAGGGTTTCGACATCACCATCTGTTCGACCGGCCAGGACGCGGTGGAAGGCGTCGACATCATCACCACGGTGACGGCCGACAAGCAGTACGCCACGATCCTCACCGACAACATGGTGGGCTCGGGCGTCCACATCAATGCGGTCGGCGGCGACTGTCCAGGCAAGACCGAGCTGCATCGCGACATCCTGCTGCGCTCCGACATCTTCGTCGAGTTCCCGCCGCAGACGCGCATCGAGGGCGAGATCCAGCAGCTCGACCCCGACCATCCGGTGACCGAGCTGTGGCAGGTGATGACCGGCCAGGCCGAAGGCCGCAAGTCGGCCAAGCAGATCACGCTGTTCGATTCCGTCGGTTTCGCCACCGAGGATTTCTCCGCGCTGCGCTATGTCCGCGACCAGCTCAAGGCCACCGGCCTCTACGAGGAGCTCGACCTGCTCGCCGACCCCGACGAGCCGCGCGACCTGTTCGGCATGCTGCTCAGGGCCGCCATGCAGCCGGCCGCTTGAGGGAACTTCGTTGAGATAGCCCAGTCTATCGGAGCTTCTCAGAGTATCACTCTGCTTGCTAAGTCAGCGCTGCCCCTCATTGCCCTGCCGGGCATTTCTCCCCGTGTAGTGACGGGGAGAAAGACACTGTCATCGCCGCTTTCGCCAATCACCCCTTCTCCCCGCTTCGCGCTAGGGGATGCACACATCTTCCGTGACTGGCGTGACTGATCGACCTGGGCTTGATTGCCAAGTGGGTCCCCCAATCCGTCGCTGCTTCGCAGCGCCACCTTTCCCCCCTCCGGAGGGAAAGGAAGGGAGCCTTGCTGGACGAGCGTTGACGGCAAAAGGCTTGGCGCCTTTCCTCTACCCCGTCGATCGGGGGAGAGGTGGCTCGGCGAAGCCGAGACGGAGTGGGGGTCGACCAGCGCTACATAAGACAATGCATGCGCCAAGCTGCCATGCACGCTATCGCCAAAGACCAGCAGCTTGGAAATGTGTGCATACCGTAGCCCGTTTCACGGGGAGAAGATGCCGGTCCACCCTCCGCAGCTGCAGCGCAGCTGCTGCGGAGGACGGGCAGACAGATGAGGGGCAGCGCCGACGTCGACAATTGCCAACACTACCCACGCAGACGCGCGCAGCTTTCCCGCTCGACCAGCACCGGCGCCAGCACCTCGCGGCGCGAGGGCGCTGCCGGCTCGCCGAGGCGCTCGAGCAGCAGGTTCACCGCCCGCGTTCCGATCTTTTCGACCGGCTGGGCGATCGTCGTCAGCGGCGGCCATGTGGTGACGGCATAAGGAATGTCGTCGAAGCCGACCAGCGACATGTCGTCGGGGACGCGCAAGCCGCGCGAACGCAGCGCGGTGATGGCGCCCATGGCCATCAGGTCGTTGCAGGCGAACACCGCCGTGATGTCCGGCGCCTGCTCCATCAGCCGCTCCATCGCCAGGCGGCCGCCGGCGAAATGATAGTCGGAATCGACCACCGACGATGCGGGCAGCTCGAGGCCCATCTCCTCGAGCGCCCGGACAAAGCCGCGCAGGCGGGCGGGGCTGGAGCTCGAATCGCGCGGGCCGCCGATGACGCCGATCTTGTAATGGCCGAGCCCGACCAGGTGGCGCCCGGCGAGATAGCCGCCGTGATCGTGGTCGACCAGCACGGAATCGACATTGACGGAGTGAATCTCGCGGTCGAGCAGCACCGCCGGCACGGCGGCGGAAAGGCGCGAGAACACCCGCGCATGGTCGGACGAGCCGGCGAAGATCAGCCCGTCGATCTGCTTTGCCAACAGCACCGACAGATAGCGCTCTTCCTTCTCGGCATTGCCGTCGGAATTGCACAGGATCACCGTATAGCCGGCGACGAAGCCGGCATCCTCGATCTGGCGCGCCACGCTGGCGAAGAACGGATTGGAATTGTCGGGCAGCAGCAGGCCGATGGTCTTGGTCTCGCCGCGCCGCAGGCTCCGCGCCAGCGAGTTCGGGCTGTAGCGCAGCGCGGCGATCGCCGCGCGCACGCGCTCGGCCGTTTCCGGCTCGACATGGCGCGTGCGGTTCATCACATGCGAGACCGTTGCGACGGATACCCCCGCAAAGCGCGCGACATCGGCAATCGTCGTCATGGCTCCTTGGCCCCCGCTGGTTTTCTACACGCTCCTGCACAATTTCGGATGGAAACGCTTACTCGCTTTGCTGGAATTGCTCTAGCGAATCCTCCGCAACAGCCTCTCCCGATAGGCGTCTATGATGACGGCGAGCATGATGACAAGACCAATCATGAACGGATTGAAATTGTCGCCGCCGCTGAACAGCAACCGATGCTTTCCTAACCGGTCGTAATCGGTTACGTAACCGATTACGCACGACATTTTATCAGCTGTCAATATCGTAAGCGAGCTGCCGGGGGTGCATCATTTGAGATGCTGCCTGCGGCTTCTGCTTGAGAGGGCAGCGCCGCCCCTCATTGCCCTGCCGGGCATTTCTCCCCGTATAGTGACGGGGAGAAAAACGCTGTCATCGGCGATTTCGCCAATCGCCAGCGTTGCGGACGAGCGCCGAGGCTGCGGCCAGCCTCCTTCTCGCCGTCACTATACGAGGAGAAGGTGCCGGCAGGCGGATGAGGGGCGGCGCCAGCATTCGGCTATTGGCGACGGCAGGCCACATCAAATTGCTCGGAGCGGGTCACATCGGCATGATTCCCCGCCGCGACCTCACCTCCACCCCAGCGCCGGCGCGACGTGCTTCAGGATCGCCTCGATGACATGGGTGTTGTAGTCGACGCCGAGCTGGTTGGGCACGGTGAGCAGCAGCGTGTCGGCCTCGGCGATCGCCTGATCCTCCTTGAGCTGCTCGATTAGCACGTCCGGCTCGGCGGAATAGGTGCGGCCGAACACGGCGCGCTTTTCCGGCTCGATATAGCCGAAGTGATCCTCGCCCTCGCTGCCGCCGAAATAGGCTCGGTCCATGTCGTTGACCAGGGCGAAGATGCTGCGGCTGACCGAGACGCGCGGCTCCCGGGCGTGGCCGGCTTCCTTCCAGGCGGCGCGGAAGGCTCTTATCTGCTTGGCCTGCTGGACGTGGAGCGGCTCGCCGCTCTCGTCGAATTTGAGCGTCGAGCTCTGCAGGTTCATGCCGAGCTTGGCCGCCCACACCGCGGTGCCGTCAGTAGCGGCGCCCCACCAGATCCGCTCACGCAAGCCGGCAGAGAAGGGTTCCAGCCTGAGCAGGCCGGGCGGGTTGGGAAACATCGGCCGCGGATTGGGCTGGGCGAACCCTTCGCCGCGCAAGAGATCGAGGAATATCTCGGCGTGGCGGCGCGCCATGTCGGCGTCGGTCTTGCCCTCTTCCGGCACGTAGCCGAAATAGCGCCAGCCGTCGATCACCTGCTCGGGCGAACCGCGGCTGATGCCGAGCTGCAGCCGCCCGCCGGCGATGAGGTCGGCGGCGCCGGCATCCTCGGCCATGTAGAGCGGGTTCTCGTAACGCATGTCGATGACGGCAGTGCCGAGCTCGATGCGCTTGGTTTTGGCTCCGGCCGCCGCAAGCAGCGGGAAGGGCGAGCCGAGCTGGCGGGCGAAATGGTGGACGCGGAAATAGGCGCCGTCGGCGCCGAGCTCCTCGGCCGCGACCGCGAGGTCGATCGACTGCAAGAGCGCGTCGGCGCTCGAGCGCGTGCCCGATTGCGGCGAGGGCGACCAATGCCCGAACGACAGAAACCCGATCTTTTTCATGTGCTCCGTTCCGGTTCGGAGCGGCCCGCTGAGCCGCTCGAACTCTTGTGTTGCTCCGACGCAATGCCGGGAAGAGCATACGACGGCTTTCCGCTTCGGAATTGCGCAAGGCAAATAGTCAAGGCCGCGCGGCTATTCAACGGAACGCGACCGGATACAGACCGTCAATCGATCCGGATCCAGACGGCTGCCTGGCGATCTTTCTGGAAAGCACGCGCCGCGCCGCGCATGGGCGGTGGTTCCAGGAACTGATCAGTAGACGGTGAACAAGGTCGGCAGCACGCCGGCCGCGCGGAAATACTCCACCGTCTCGATGAGTGGAAACAGCGCCAGGAAATAGAGCCCGTCCCGGAACGTGCTTTTCAGCGCGCTGGTGGAAAAGACCAGCTGGTCCTGGTCGCGGTAGAGCATCGGGTTCGGCCAGAAACGCGGCGTCCGCCCGGCATAGGCCGTGTAGACGGCGCCGAACTTGCCGAACAGGTACTCGGCCTCTCGATTGGCCGTGAACCGGAAGACGAGGAAGCTTGCCAGACCCAGTATCGCGGCCGCCAGCGCCGATCCGAACATCAGCCCGATGCCGACCGCGCCGATGGTCGAGAAGAAATAGAGCGGGTTGCGGGTCATCGAGAACGGACCCGAAACGATCAGCTCGTCGTTCTTCTTGCCGCCGACATAGAGGATGCTCCACAGCCGGCCAAGGAAGCAGACGAGCACGAAGCCGAAGCCGGCCGTCTCCACCAGCTCGTGCCCGCTCGAGCCTTCGCCGAGAAACGGCTTGGAAAACAAGAGCAGGACGATGGCCACCACCGCGGCGACCTGGACGACGATCAGGCGCTTGTGCTGGTCGAACGCTTTCGGCGCTGATTTGAGCGATGTGTAAGCCATTCGGGTTCAGTCACTCCGGCCCAGTCAGGGACGCCACGCTCTAGCCTCTCTCCTGTGGGATTGCGAGGCCTGAAGAGTATTTTCGGTCATTCTTACGAATTTGTAAGGACCGGGACAGGCCTGGGTAAGCCCCGGCTTGTGGGAATGGTGCACCGCCGATGTTAGCATGGCGTTCGCAATGGAGCCCGGACAAAACGCGAAAATGCGACTTCTGCTGGTTGAAGATGATCCAAGGACCGCCGACTACATCGTCAGGGGGCTGAGCGAGGCCGGGCACGCCTGCGACCTGCTGCGCAACGGCCATGACGCGCTCGTTGCGGCGACCCGCGATGCCTATGACGTCATCGTGGCCGACCGCATGGTTCCGGGCCTCGACGGCCTGTCGATGATCAAGGCGGTGCGCGCCGCGGGGATCAAGACCCCGGCCATATTCCTGACCTCGATCGGCGGCGTCGACGACCGGGTCGAAGGACTGGAGGCCGGCGGCGACGATTATCTGGTCAAGCCCTTCGCCTTCTCCGAGCTGCTGGCCCGCATCAACGCGCTCGGCCGCCGGCCGGCGGCGCAGGAACAGAAAACCAGTCTGCGCGTCGCCGACCTCGAGATGGACCTGATCATGCGCCGTGTGACCAGGCAGGGACAGGCGATCGACCTGCAGCCCCGGGAATTCAGCCTGCTCGAGGTGCTGATGCGCGGCGAGGGCCGGGTGATTACCCGCACCATGCTTCTGGAACGCGTCTGGGATTTCCATTTCGATCCCAAGACCAGCGTCGTCGAGACCCATATCAGCCGGCTGCGGGCCAAGGTCGACAGGCCGTTCGACGTGGCGCTCATCCACACGGTGCGCAACACCGGCTACAGCCTGCACGTGCCGGGTTGACGATCCATGCCCAACCGCATCTCGCGTCTCCGGCCGGCTGTCCGTATATGAGCGACATGTCGATGCTGGACTCCGCAAGGCAATGGGCGCGTCGCATGAAGCGCGACGTTGTGGCCCTGTGGCTCGCTGCCCGCGATCCACGCGTTCCCTGGTACGCGAAGGTCATGGCCGGCGCGGTTGCAGCCTATGCGCTCAGCCCCGTCGACCTCATTCCGGATTTCATTCCGATCGTCGGCTATCTGGACGACCTTGTTATCGTTCCGCTCGGCATCCTGCTTGCGGTCAAACTGGTTCCGCCCGGCCTCATGCAGGAATTCCGCGACACTGCCACGCGCAGCACCAGGCCGGTCAGCCGGACCGGCCTGATCTTCATGATCGCGGTCTGGATAGCGGCGGCGCTGGCGCTGCTGTGGCTGTTATGGCCGAAGTCCGTCTAGCTCCCGACACAAGGACTTTGAAAGGTTGCAGGCTTGTCGGCAGGTAGCCTTATTGTTCGTCTCGCCGAACCATCATAAGCGTTTGCAAGTGGCGGAGGCCCTCCAACCTCGTCAATCCCATGGCGAAGCAGGAGCGAAGCTCCGTCGCGGAGACCCTGGGGATCCATTCCGTGACTTTGATCGTAGGGTGCAGCGGAGCAGAATTCTGCACCGCCGCAGCGCTCATATGTAACGGAATGGATCCTCGGGTCTGCGCTGCGTCGCTTCGCTCCTTGCTCCGCCCGAGGATGACGAAGCGAGGGGCGTCAGTGGTCGATCTCCAAGGGATGCGACCTGCCAAGGCAAACACATCCGACCGGCCAAAATTTCTGTGCTAGGGAATTGGTGCGATGAAGGACAAGCCCCCTAGCCTGCTGCGCAGCACGCCGTTCCGGCTGGCGCTGGCCTTTGCCTTCCTGTTCGTGCTTGCCTTCATCCTGTCCGGGGCGGTCGTCTACCAGCTGATGAGCGCCGACCTGGCGAGACGGCTCGATCAATCCATCAAGGAGACCTATACGGTCGTGGCTCTGACCTATGCGGGAAACGAGAAGGAAGATCTCATCGCCTCGGTCAACAACAACGCCGACCTCAGCCCCGACAAGGATCAACTTTTCTCGCTGACCGATCCCGACGGCAACCATCTGGCGGGAAACTTCACCGCTTCAGGCCTGCCCGACGGTTTCTCGATGTTCGCCGCCAGACTGCCGGGCGTGCCGCCCGACACGATGTATCGCGCCTATACCGGCGAGGTTGGCGGCAACAGCCTGACGGTCGCCGCCTCGCTCGCCGAGACCGACGAGCTGGAGACCATCGTGCTGATGAGCTTCGGCTGGGGGACGCTGTTCATCACCGGCCTCGCGATCGCCGGCGGCGCCCTGCTTGCCTCGCGCGTCCAGCGGCGGCTCGACGGCATCGCCGCCACCATGGTCGACGTCTCGCACGGACGGCTCGACACGCGTATCGCGCTGACCGGCAACGGCGACGACATCGATGCCGTATCCACCCAGGTGAACGCCGCGCTCGACCGCCTGTCGGCGCTGGTCGACGGCATGCGGGAGGTTAGCGCCAACATCGCGCATGACCTGAAGACGCCGCTCAACCGCCTGCAGATGATCCTCGAGCAGGCCGCCGACAAGACCGTTTCGGGCGAGGATGTGACCGACGAGCTCGCCGACGCGCGCGCCGAAAGCTCGCAGATCAACGAGACCTTCGACGCGCTTCTGCGCATCGCCCAGATCGAGGCCGGCGCGCGCAAGGCGCGCTTCGTCGATCTCGATGTCGGCACTGTCGTCGACACCATCGGCGACGTCTATGCCGACGTTGCCGAGGACGACGGAAAGTCGCTGTCGACGAAGCTTGTTCCGGATACGAAATGGTATATCCACGGCGACCGCGACCTGCTGATGCAGATGCTGGCCAATCTTGTCGAGAACGCACTTAGGCATTGCCCTGCGGGCACGGCGATCGAGCTGTCGGTGACGCGGCAGGACGACCGCATCCTCGTCCACGTGAGCGACAACGGCCCCGGCATTCCGGCCGGGGAGCGCGAAAAGGTCTTCCAGCGGCTCTACCGTCTGGATACCAGCCGTACGACGCCGGGCAGCGGCCTTGGCCTCAGCCTCGTCAAGGCCGTCGCCGACCTGCATGGCGCCGCGATAACGCTCGAGGACCGCAATCCGGGTCTCGGCGTGACCGTCAGCTTTCCGGCTGTGCGAGACCCAGAAGCCTGAGACAGTTCCCCGACACAGGAATTTTGAAAGGTTGCAGGCGCCCCAACATCGTCATTCTAGGGCGGAGCAAGGAGCGGAGCGACGCGCGCAGACCCTAGAATCCATGCCGTGACGTTAAGGCGTTGCAGCGGTTACAGAATATTCTGCACGGTTGCGCTCCCTGGCGGAAGTCATGGCATGGATTCTAGGGTCTACGCGGTACGCTTCGCTTCCCGCTCCGCCCTAGAATGACGACGGGTGGGCGACCGTTGATCAGTTTTACCGCGCGACGCCCGCCTTGCGAAAGTCGGAAGGCGACATGCCGGCAAGCTTGCGGAACGACTTGTTGAAGGCGCTGAGCGAGCCGAAGCCCGAGTCCATTGCGACCTTCAGCACGTTGGCGCCCTCATGCATCAAAAGCGCCTGCGCATAGCTCAGCCGCAGCAGATTGACATATTCGTTGAGCGTCATGCCCGTCGATTTCTTGAACAGGCTCATGGCGTATTTGGGATGGATGTCGGCCGCCGCCGCTATGTTCACGCAGTCGATGTCGTAGAGGAAATTCTCGGCGATGAAATCGCACATGCGCCCGACATTGCGCGAGGATTGCTGGTCGAAGGGGCTGCCCGCCCCGTGCCCCGACGCGGTCTCCGGCACCAGCCGGTAGGGCTCGAAGCGCACCCGCTCGAGCCGAAGCAGCAGCTCGTTGACGGCATGTTCGGCCTTGGCCGCATCGCCCGAGCGCGCATAATCGTTCCAGCGCTTGAAATTGTCGTTGTCGGACTGGTCGGTGGCATTCGTCACCAGCGTCGCGCCGGTCATCAGCCGATGCCGGACATCGGCCGGCAGATGCAGCCGGAAGAAATGCACCAGCGGCAGATGCGCGCCGGCATAGATGGCGTCGTCGGTCAGGTCGTCCATCTGGTGCGGCAGCCCGCCCCAGAACAGGCACATCTCGCCGGCCGACAGCGCGATCTCATGCTCGGCCATGCGGTAATGCACGCTGCCGCGCACGATGAAATTCACCTCGACCTGGGCGTGCCAGTGCGGCTTCAGCATCATCAACGGATGGTTGTGGAACATCTGCAAAGCCAGCGGCAGGCCTTCGACGCTGCTCGCGCCTGGCTGGTAGAACGGACGCCCGGGCATCTTACTTTCCGCCAACTTCTTATTCCCTTTGTCGGGGACAAGCCTTCCGCGCCGCATAATCTACCCATGCTCACGGTGAGAGAGCAAACGAAATGGGAGGATTTCAATGCGCACCACACTGACCTGCGCCGCGCTTTTGCTTGCCCTGGGCTCCGGCCCGGCCCTCGCGCAATCCGGCGAACTCACGATCTGGAGCTGGAACATCGCCGCTTCGTCGCTGAAGTCGACCGTCGAGGGCTTCAACAAGAAATACCCCGACATCAAGGTCACGGTTCAGGACCTCGGCAACCAGCCGACCTACGACAAGTCGATCGCCGGCTGCGCCGCCGGCGGCGTCGGCCTGCCCGACATCGTCTCGATCGAGAACGGCGAGGCCGAGAACTACTGGAGCCAGTTCCCCGACTGCTTCGTCGACCTGCACACGCTGGGCTACACCGCCGAGGATCAGAAGAAATTCCCCGACTTCAAGCGCACCGAGCTCGAGGTCGGCGACAAGGCCTATGCGATGCCCTGGGATTCCGGCCCGGTCGCCGTCTTCTATCGCCGCGACTTCTACGAGAAGGCCGGCGTCGATCCCGCCTCGATCAAGACCTGGGACGATTTCATCGCCGCCGGCAAGAAGATCCAGGCCGCCAATCCCGGCGTCTCCATGACCAATGCCGACTTCAACGGCGACACCGAATTCTTCCGCATGATCTCCAACGAGCAGGGCTGCGCCTATTTCGCCGAGGACGGCCAGTCGATCACGGTCAACCAGCCGAAATGCGTCGACGCCATGACCAAGGTGAAGGAGATGAAGGACGCCGGCATCGTCTCCTCGGCCGACTGGTCGACCAAGATCACCAACAACACGGCCGGCACCGTCGCCACCCAGGTCTATGGCGGCTGGTATGAGGGCACCATCCGCACCGAATCGCCGAAGGAAAGCGGCAAATGGGGCGTCTATCTGATGCCGAGCCTGACTGCCGACGGCCCGCGCGCCGCCAATCTCGGCGGCTCCTCCCTGGCCATCACTTCGGCCAGCAAGAACAAGGAAGCCGCCTACGCCTATCTGAAATACACGCTGGAGACGAATGAGGGCCAGATCACCATGCTGAAGGATTTCGGCCTGGTGCCGTCGCTGATCTCGGCGCTCGACGATCCCTACGTCGCGCAGGGGCAGCCCTACTGGGGCGACCAGGCGGTGTGGAAGGACATCCTCGCCACGCTGCCGAAGGTTGTTCCGAGCCGCGGCACCCAGTTCCAGAGCGACGCCGAGATCATCGTCCGCGCCGTGCAGACCAAATATCTGGCCGGCGGCTACGCCGATGCCAAGGCCGCGCTCGACGACGCTGCCAGCCAGATCGCCTCGGCGACCGGCCTGCCGGTCAAGTGAGCATGACGTCGATGCCGCAAGGTCGGATACAGGAGCAACTTGCCGGACTGCTGGCGCTGCCCCTCACCTGCCTGCCGGCATCCTCTCCCCGTATAGTGACGGGGAGAGGGACGCTGTCGTCGGCGGTTTCGCCAATCACCAGCGTTGCGCGGAAGAGCGCCAAGGCCGCGGTCAGCTCCCTTCTCCCCGTCACTATACGGGGAGAAGGTGCCGGCAGGCGGATGAGGGGCAGCGCCGACCTCGTCAAATGATGGCGGCCTACCACCGGCCGCATCGGTATCAACACCGCCCGCCACCACAGGCGTGAAACAAACAACCAGAAAGGAGGAAGACGATGCGCTACCGGAACGCCACCGCGTATCGCTTCCTCACGCCCTACCTGCTGATCTTCGCCATCTTCTGGATCTGGCCGATCATCAGTTCGTTCCTGATCTCCTTCCAGGCGACCCGCACCGTGCCGTGGCGCTTCGCGCCGGCCTTCAACTGGGGCCGCCTGATCGGCGACCCCGCCTTCTTCAACGCTTTGAAGAACACGCTCTTGATCCTCGTCATCCAGGTGCCGGTGATGATCTCGCTGGCGATCGTGATGGCGGTGCTTTTGAATTCGCCGCTGCTGAAGGCGCGCAGCCTCTACCGCTTCGCCTTCTTCGCCCCGGTCGTGGTCGGCGAGGTGGCCTATTCGGCGGTGTTCCGGCTGATGTTCAGCCTCGATTTCGGCATCGTCAACAAGCTGCTCGACAGCGTCGGCCTGCCCAAGATCGACTGGTTCTCCAACGTCACGCCGGCCATGGCGCTGATCATGATCGCGGTGACCTGGCGCTGGGCGGGCTACAACGCCATCATCATCCTGGCCGGCCTGCAGTCGATTCCGGAGGACGTCTACGAGGCGGCGACGCTCGACCGCGTCAGCAAGGTGAGACAGTTCTTCCACATCACTCTGCCGCTCTTGAAGCCGGTCATCGTCTTCTGCGCCGTGCTGTCGATCATCGGCACCATGCAGCTCTTCACCGAGCCGTTTCTGATCACCGAGCGTGGCGGGCCGGGCGGCGGCACCGAGACGCTGGGTCTCCTGCTCTACCGCCAGGGCTTCCGCTCGCTCAATTTCGGCTATGCCTCGGCGATCGCCTACACGATGGCGGGGCTCGCCATCGCCATCACGCTGGTGCAGCTCTGGCTGACGAGAGAACCAAAATGACGGGGGAGCCGAAATGACCTCGCGCTCTCAAAGACGGCTCGGCCGCACGATCGCGCTGCATCTTTTCCTGACGCCGCTGGCATTGGTCTGGCTGTTCCCGCTGTGGATGATGGTGGTGTTCTCCACCATGCCCGACAACGGCATCTTCAGCCCCGGCATCGAGCTTCTGCCGCATGACGGCTTCCTCGACAATTTCAACAATCTGCAGCGCGACACCAATTTCGTCGGCGCCATCGGCATCTCCGTCTCGGTGGCGGTGACCTACACCTTCCTGTCGGTGCTGCTCACCTCGATGGCCGGCTGGGCGCTGGCGCGCTACGAGTTCCTCGGCAAGGGGCTGGTGGTGGCGATCATTTTCGGCACCATCACGCTTCCCTATGCGGTGGTGCTGATCCCGCAATTCATCATGGTGGCGCGCGACTTCGCCTTGGCCAACACCTGGATCGCGCTCATCGTGCCGCCGCTGTTCAATTCGCTGGGCGTGCTCTTCATGCGCCAGGCCTTTTCGATGATGCCGGCCGAGCTGTTCGACGCCGCGCGGGTCGAGGGCGTGAAGGAGTGGCGCATCTTCCTCTTCGTCGCGCTGCCCTTGGCGCGGCCGATGCTGGCGGCCCTGGCCATCATCCTCTTCCTCGCCTCATGGAACAATTATCTCTGGCCGCTGCTGATCAACAGCCAGCCCGGCGCGATGACGGCGCCGGTGGCGCTCGGCACGCTGATCGGCCTCACCAAGGTCTCCTGGGGCGGCATCATGGCCGGCGCCGTGATGCTGACGGTTCCGATGCTCGTCGTCTTCGTGCTTTTGCAGCGTCATTTCATCGCCGGCATCGCCGCCGGCGCGGTCAAATAGGTTAGGAGCGAGATGGCCGCGGTCACCCTCACCAATGTCGTCAAGCGCTTCGGCACCTTCGAGGTTGTCCATGGTGCCAACATCGATATCGCCGACGGCGAGTTCGTCGTCTTCGTCGGCCCGTCCGGCTGCGGCAAGTCCACACTTTTGCGCATGATCGCCGGCCTGGAGGACATCAGCGACGGCAGGATCGCCATCGGCGGCAAGGTGATGAACGATGTCGAGCCGGCCGACCGCGGCATCGCCATGGTGTTCCAGTCCTACGCCCTCTATCCGCACATGACGGTGGAGCAGAACCTCTCCTTCGGGCTGCGCATGAACGGCAACCCCAAGGCCGACACCGAACGACGGGTCAAGCGCGCCGCCGAGATCCTGTGCATCGACGAGCTGATGCAGCGGCGGCCGAAGCAATTGTCCGGCGGCCAGCGCCAGCGTGTCGCCATCGGCCGCGCCATCGTGCGCGAGCCGCAGGTTTTTCTCTTCGATGAGCCGCTCTCGAATCTCGACGCCGAGCTGAGGGTCCAGATGCGGGTCGAGATCTCGCGCCTGCATAAGGAGCTCGGCGTCACCATGATCTATGTGACGCACGATCAGACCGAGGCGATGACGCTGGCCGACCGCATCGTGGTGCTTAAAGGTGGCAATGTCGAGCAGATCGGCGCGCCGCTCGACCTTTACGACGACCCCGCCAACCGTTTCGTCGCCGGCTTCATCGGCTCGCCGAAGATGAATTTCCTGGCGGCGAAAGTCGTCGAGACGTCGAACAGCGCAGCGATCGTCGAGCTCGTCAATCATGGCGGCGCCAGGCTGAAGAAGCCGCTCTGCGAAGCTTTGCCGGCCGTCGGCGCCGAGGTCGTGCTCGGCGTTCGACCGGAGCATTTCTTCGAGGCCGGCGAGGGCGGCTGCGATATTCCGGTCAAGGCAGACGTCGCCGAGCATCTGGGCTCGGTGAGCTACGTCTACGCCAATGCCGGAGCCGAGGAGCTGATCGTCGAACGCGAGGCGGCGCGCCAGCGCGCCAGCGGCGACCATTTCACTGTCTCGATTAAGGCCGAGCGC
Organism: Mesorhizobium sp. WSM4906; assembly: GCF_029674625.1. Taxonomy (NCBI): domain Bacteria; kingdom Pseudomonadati; phylum Pseudomonadota; class Alphaproteobacteria; order Hyphomicrobiales; family Phyllobacteriaceae; genus Mesorhizobium; species Mesorhizobium sp. WSM4906. Next base: position 896,573 of record NZ_CP121355.1, on the reverse strand, counting down.
GCGCTGCTCTTCGACAAGACAGGCGCGAGGATTCGCTGAACCCGATTTTTTCTTGCCGGCATGCCAGGCGTGGCGGCGACCCATGGAGAATTCGACATGACATCTCAAAAAATACGCTGGGGCATCCTCGGGCCCGGCAGCATCGCAAGATCCTTTGCCGGCGGCGTGGCGCAGTCGCGCACCGGCGAATTGGTTGCGCTCGGCGCCCGCAACCCCGGCAAGCCGGGACTGGCGCAAGCCTTTCCGGGCGCCCGCATCCTCGACGGCTATGACGCGCTGCTGGCCGACGATGGTGTAGACGCCGTCTACATCTCGACGCCGCATCCCGGTCATGCCGAATGGGCGATCAAGGCAGCCGGAGCCGGCAAGCATGTGCTGTGCGAGAAGCCGCTGGCGCTGACCGCCTTCGAGGCCGACGCCATGATGCATGCGGCGCGCAAGGCCGGCACCTTTCTCGGCGAAGCCTTCATGTACCGGCTGCACCCACAGACGCTGCAGCTGGTCGAGCTGATCAAATCGGGCGTCATCGGCGAGGTGCGCATGATCAAGTCGAGCTTCGGCTTCGCCATGCCGGGCTTCATGCCCGAGCATCGGCTTTACGCCAACGAGCTGGCCGGCGGCGGCATCCTCGATGTCGGCGGCTATCCGGTGTCGATGGCGCGGCTGATAGCCGGCGCCGCGACAGGACAAGCTTTTGTCGAGCCGGACAAGGTGGTGGGCGCCGCCCATCTCGGCCAGTCCGGCGTCGACGAATGGGCCTCGGCGCTGCTCCATTTCCCTGGCGGCATCGTCGCCGAGGTCTCCTGCAGCATTTCGCTCAACCAGGACAATGTGCTGCGCATCTTCGGCACCAAGGGCCAGATCGAGGTGCCCGACTTCTGGTTCGCCGGTGGCAACCGCGATGTCGGACCGGGCCGGATCGACGTGATCCGGTCCGGCGGCACGCGTGAAACCCTCAGCGTCAACGAGACCCGCCACCTCTATTCCTTCGAGGTCGACGCCGCCGGCGAGGCGATCCGGGCCGGCCGCCGGGAGTTCGCCTGGCCGGGCATGGCCTGGGCCGACAGCCTCGGCACGCTGCGTGTGCTCGACAAATGGCGCGCGGCCGTCGGGCTGGAATACGAGATCGAAAAGCCGGCTAAGCGCGTCAACACCATCTCCGGCCGGCCGCTCCGCACCGGCGGTACCGCCATCGGCAAGCGCGCCATCCCGGGCCTGCCGCGCGCAGCGTCGCGGCTGGCGCTCGGCTTCGAGGATTTCCGCACCTTCTCCTCCGGCTCGATCCTGCTCGACGCTTTCTTCGAGGCCGGCGGCAATCTGTTCGACACCGGCTTTGTCTATGGCGCCGGCTACACCGAGACGCTGCTCGGGCAATGGCTGATGAATCGCGGCGTGCGCGAGCAGTCGGTCATCATCGCCAAGGGCGCGCATTCGCCGCTCTGCTATCCCGATGTGATCGGCAGGCAGCTCGCCCAGTCGCTCGACCGGCTGCAGACCGACCACGTCGACATCTATTTCATGCACCGCGACAATCCGGACGTGCCGGTCGGCGAATTCGTCGATGCCATGGACCGCGAGGCCAAGGCCGGCCGCATCCGCGGCCTGTTCGGCGGCTCCAACTGGACGATGGAGCGCATGGACGAGGCTATTCGCTATGCCGAAAAGAACGGCAAGCAGAAGCCCGGCGCGCTCTCCAACAACTTCTCGCTGGCCGAGATGCTGGAACCGATCTGGGCGGGCTGCATCACCTCCTCGACCGATGCGTGGAAGGCCTGGCTGACGGCACGCCAGATGCCGAACTTCGCCTGGTCGAGCCAGGGCCGCGGCTTCTTCACCGACCGCGCCGGCCGAGACCGGACCGACAATGAGGAGCTGGTGCGGGTCTGGTATTCGGAGAAGAATTTCGGCCGCCGCGACCGCGCGATCGAATTGGCCGGAAAACTCGGCAAGAGCCGGATCCATGTCGCGCTGGCCTATGTGCTCGCACAGCCCTTCCCGTCGGTGCCGCTGATCGGCCCGCGCACGCTTGACGAGCTGGAGGACAGCCTCAAGGCGCTGGATATTGAGCTTTCGCCGGAGGATTTGGGGTGGCTGGACGAGGGGCCGGAGAGAAGGAGGGCGTAGCGAGTTTATTCAGGAGCGAAATGGCAGACGTCGCGTTCCTTCGCGCCCCCCTCTGCCCTGCCGGGCATCTCCCCCTCAAGGGGGGAGATTGGCCGTCACCTCGACTTTCGCCGATCTCGAACGTCGCAAGGCAGGGCGCGACGCCGAAGTGTCCGATCTCCCCCTTGAGGGGGAGATGGCCGGCAGGCCAGAGGGGGGTGCTGTCCCGCCGACATTTCACCAGTTTCACCGATCCACCCTCGTCGACAAAATGATCGACGACGACGTCCGCTCCACCCCGTCCATCGCGCCGATCTGATCGAGCAGAGCATCGAGATCCCTGATCGACGGAGCGTCGACGATGACGATCATGTCGAAATTGCCGCTCACCGAATGCACCGTCCTGACCGGCGGCATCGCCTCGAGACTGCGCACCACCTTGTCGGCGAACTTGGGCGTGACGGTGAGCAGCACATGCGCCTTGACCAGCCCCTGTTCATAGTCGGGTGAAAGTCTGACGCCGTAGCCGGTAATGATGCCGCGCTGTTCCAGCCGCTCGATCCGGCTCTGCACCGTGGTGCGCGACACGCCGAGCTTACGCGCGAGCTCCGCGGTCGAGGCGCGGGCGTTGGCGCGCAGCAAGGAAAGCAGGGCCTGTTCAGCTTCCGTGAGCATTTCGACGAAACCTTTCGGCAAATCGCTTAAAGTTGCGCTTCACTCTGCCAGATTTCACGCTTCCTTTCGACAGGCAAGCTGCAATGATTCAGCCAATTCGAATTTGGCAGGGGAATTGACCATGAAGAACATCGTTGTCGTCGGCGCCGGCAAGATCGGCTCGACCATCGCCGAGATGCTCGCCGCCACGGGTGACTATCGCGTCACGCTCGTCGACCGCTCCGCCGCCCAGCTCGCTGCGGCCGAATTGCCGGCCGGCGTCGAAACACAGGAGCTCGACATCGCAGCGCCCGGCGCGCTTGAGAAGATTCTGGCCGGCAAGTTCGCCGTGCTGAGCGCTGCGCCTTTCCACCTCACCACGCGCATCGCCGAGGCCGCGGCAGCGACCGGCGTGCATTATCTCGACCTCACCGAAGACGTCGTCTCGACCCGCCGCGTGAAGGAGCTGGCGCGCGACGCCAAGAGCGCCTTCATTCCGCAATGCGGCCTGGCGCCGGGCTTCATCTCGATCGTCGCCAACGATCTCGCCGGCCGCTTCGACACGCTGGAGAGCGTGCGCATGCGCGTCGGCGCGCTGCCGCAATATCCGTCGAACGCGCTGAACTATAACCTGACCTGGAGCACTGACGGCGTCATCAACGAGTATTGCGAGCCCTGCGAGGCGATCGTCGAAGGCGAGCTGATCGAGGTGCCGCCGCTGGAGGAGCGCGAGGAGTTCTCGCTCGACGGCGTCACCTACGAAGCCTTCAACACCTCGGGCGGTCTCGGCACTTTGGCCGAGACGCTGAAGGGCAAGGTGCGCACGCTGAACTACCGCACCATCCGCTATCCCGGCCACGCCGCGATCATGAAGGCGCTGCTCAACGACCTCGGGCTGCGCCACCGCCGCGACGTGCTGAAGGACATCTTCGAAAGCGCCCTGCCGGCCACGCTGCAGGATGTGGTCATCGTCTTCGTCACCGTTTCGGGGCGCAGGAACGGTCGCCTGCTGCAGGAGACCTACGCCAACAAGATCTACTCGCACCGCGTCGGCAATGTCGTGCGCAGCGCCATCCAGATCACCACCGCCTCCGGCATCTGCGCCGTGCTCGACATGCTGGCCGACGGCACCCTGCCGGCAAAGGGATTTGTCCGCCAGGAAGACATCGCGCTCGACGCTTTCCTGGCCAACCGCTTCGGCCGCGCCTACGCGCAGCACGAGATGGTGAGCCGGCTGGCGAGCTGAGCAACGCCCTCTCCTTCTCCCCTTGTGGGAGAAGGTGGATCGGCGCGAAGCGCCGAGACGGATGAGGGGTGCTCCAGCGGAGTGAGACGCTGGCATTCCCTGGAACACCCCTCATCCGGCCGTTTCGCGGCCACCTTCTCCCACAAGGGGAGAAGGGAGAACTCCGACCTGCGGCGCGTCCGCTATTTGCGCAAATTCAAGGGACGCCCTGATAGAAACCGGACAAGATTGCCTGTGGTCCGCGAGGCGATTCCGGTGCTCCGAGCGGCTTGTGGCGCCTTCTCCTGCCGGACAAGCTCGCGTGGCTTCGCGCCTGGCCGCCCCACTCTGAAGGAAGGCGTCTCGGTCGGCTTGCCCCTGAGAACGTTGGCGACGTTGTTGTCATGGACGACGATACACCATTGGGCATCCTTCGATGGCGCGATGATCGTGTTGTAGCGGGTCGCCATCTTCTGGTGATGGTCGCTGTAGACGCCATTCATCGCCGGCGATCTCTTCTCGACCAAAGTTCCGAAAGCCGACAGGGCGTACTCATGGTCGGTGTAGCGGCCGGTTGCCGTGTCAAAATTCTGGCCGTGCGGAAAGGCAATGTAGAGAGGTTGCTCGTCCACCGTGCCCTTTTCGATCTCCCTTCGCGCCAAATGGTCGATCCGTGCCATGAAGCTCGGCGCAAGCGCGTCGTCGCTGTCGAGCCGCGTGAGCGACACGAACCGGGCATCGGTGTCTGCCTGGACGAAAGCATTGAACCGGGCGCCGTGGTCCTCACCGGCCTCGACCAGGATCGGCCTCACCTCGACACCATCCACGCAGTTGCAGACGGCCCGGACATAATTTTCGTGCGTATCGGCATCCAGCGCGATGAGGACCGTAAAGTCCTTCAGAGACTGTGTTTCGAGCGAGGCAGCGCAGTAATTGTCAAACAGAGCCAGCCGTTCGACCAGCCAGACAGGGTCGAGATTCACCCGTCCTTTGCCGCTCCATTGGCTGGGCGTGAAGCTGGCGGCGGTATTGTAGCGAATCGTAATATATTTCTTCAGATCCATGCTGATATGCCGGCGATAAGTCTTGGAAGGAGGCCATAGCAACAATGAGCATGAAACGCCATGCGATCCACGCGGGAGCGTTGATAGCTGGAGCAGACGGCTGGCGAGCTGAGGAGGTTCGCGACTTCCTCTCCCCCGTCGATCGGGGAGAGGTGTCGAGCGAAGCTCGACGGAGTGGGGGTCGACCCGGCGCCGGACTCAAATATGCAGCGCGTGCCCGAGCGCCTTCAGCGCCGCTTCCTGAAAACCTTCGCCCTGGGTCGGATGGGCGTGGATGGTGCCGGCTATGTCTTCCAGCCGCGCGCCCATCTCGAGCGCCAGGCCGAAGGCCGTCGACAGTTCCGAAACACCCTGCCCGACCGCCTGGATGCCCAGCACCAGATGATTGTCCGCGCGAGCCACGACCCGCACAAAGCCGTCCTCGCCTTGCCTGGTCATGGCGCGGCCATTGGCGGCGAAGGGAAACTGTCCGATCTTGATCTCGCCGGCGAACGCCTTGGCCTCTTCCGGCGACAGGCCGGCTGTGACCAGCTCCGGATCGGTGAAGCAGATCGCGGGAATAGCGCGCTTGTCCCAGCTCCTTTTGTGGCCGGCGACGATCTCGGCCACCATCTCGCCCTGCGCCATGGCGCGATGCGCCAGCATCGGCTCGCCGGTCACGTCGCCGATGGCGTAGATGCCGCGCATCGAGGTCCGGCACTGGTCGTCGATGCGGATGAATCTTCCCGCCCTGTCGAGGTCGATCTGGTCCAACCCCCAACCTTCGGTCAGCGGCTTGCGCCCGACCGTCACCAGGACCTTGTCGGCCGCGATCTTGGCGTTCTTGCCGTCGGCGGTTTCCACCAGCAGCGCATCGCCCCTGGTCGACAGTCCCTTAGCCTTGGCGCCGCTCATCACCTCGACGCCGAGCTCGCCGAGCCGCTTCAGCACCGGCCTCGTCAGCTCGGCATCGTACTGCGCGAGCACGCGCGGCAGGGCTTCGACCAAGATGACCTTGGCGCCCAGCTTGGCGAAGGCCATGCCGAGCTCGAGCCCGATATAACCGCCGCCGACGACGGCGAGCTTCTTCGGCACTTCGCTCAGCGCCAGCGCTTCGGTCGATGAGATGACCGGGCCGCCGAAAGGCAGGAACGGCAGCTCGACCGGCGCCGAACCGGTGGCGATCACGACCGTCTCGGCGCGGATCACCTGCGTTCCGGTCTCGGTCTCGACCTCGACGGTCTTGCCGTCTCGGAACGTCGCCCAGCCTTGCACGGTCTTGACCTTGGCCTTCTTCAGCAGCCCGGCGACGCCGCTGTTCAGCCGGCTAACGATACCGTCCTTCCAGGTGATCGTCGTGGCCAGATCGAGCGTCGGCGCGGCGACCTTGATGCCGAGCGGATCCTTGCCGCCGGCCATATGCGCAACCTTGTCGAACTCCTCCGCGGCATGGATGAGCGCCTTGGACGGGATGCAGCCGACATTGAGGCAGGTGCCGCCCGGCTTGCCGAACTCGACGATGACGGTGTCGACGCCGAGCTGGCCGGCGCGGATGGCGCAGACATAGCCGCCCGGCCCGGCGCCGATGACCAGCAGCTTGCAGGAGATTTCTTTCATGACGGCTGTCCTCTCGGCGATGGCCGGTGCGCGCCTTTCCTTCCCCCCTTGTGGGGGAAGGTGGATCGGCGCGTCAGCGCCGAGACGGATGAGGGGTGTTCCAGCGGAGTGAGACGCCGGCGTTCCCTGGAGCACCCCTCATCCGTCGCCTTCGGCGACACCTTCTCCCACAAGGGGAGAAGGGGGAGCCGACATCCCGGCGCCGCGCCTTTCCCTGCCTTACCTACGTTTGCGATAAACCTCATCCCCCTCAATCCACGAAGATCATCGCCGGCGTCTCCATGAGCGCCTTGATGCGCTGCACGAACACCGCGGCGTCCCAACCGTCGATGACGCGATGGTCGAAGCTGGACGACAGGTTCATCATCTTGCGCGGGATGAACTGGGTGCCATCCCACACCGGCCGCACCATCATCTTGTTGACGCCGACGATCGCCACTTCCGGATAGTTGATGACCGGCGTCGTCGCCACGCCGCCCATCGCACCGAGCGAGGTGATGGTGATGGTCGAGCCCGAGAGCTCGTCGCGGCTCGCCGTGCCGGACTTGGCCGCCTCGGCCAGCCGGTTCACCTCCGCGGCGCAATCCCACAGGTCGCGCGCCTCGGCATGCTTGACCACCGGCACGACGAGCCCGGTGGGCGTCTGCGCGGCGATGCCGATATGGATGCCTTCATGCTGGTGGATGATGCCGGCCTCGTCGTCGAACAGGGCGTTGAGGTTCGGCTGGTCGGCGATCGCCTTGACCATCGCCCGCATCAGGAAGGGCAGCAGCGTCAGCTTGGGGCGATCGGCGCGCTTTTCCTTGTTGAGCGTGGCGCGCAGCTCCTCCAGCGCCGTGACGTCGATCTCCTCGACATAGGTGATATGCGGGATGCGCGATTTGGCGAGCGCCATCTTCTCGGCGATCTTGCGCCGCAGGCCGATGACCTTGATGTCCTCGACGCCGTCCTTTGGGGCAAGCCCGGTGGGACGGGCAAGCTGCGGCCCGCGCGCCAGGAAGGCATCCAGGTCCTCATGGCTGATGCGCCCGGCCGGGCCGCTGCCCGGAACCTGGCGAAGATCGATGCCGGCTTCCTTGGCGCGCAGCCGGACGGCGGGCGAAGCCAGCGGCTTTTCGCCTTCCGGACGCGGCGCGCCGGTGACGGACGCCGGGCGCGTGCCCTTGGGCGCGGCGACGGAAGGCTGCGCCGAGACTTGCGGCGGTTTTGGCGCTGCTGGGTCGGACTTTGCCGCTGCGGGCTCGGCCGGCGTTTCTGCCTTCGGCGCGGCCTTGGCGTCGCCGTCGGCTTTCACATTCCCTTCGCCGGCTACCTTCAGCCGCACGATCGGCGAGCCGATCGCCACCGTGTCGCCGATCTCAGCGCCGAGCCAAAGGATCTCGCCGTCGACCGGCGAGGGGATCTCGACGGTCGCCTTGTCGGTCATGACGGCCGCCAGCACAGCGTCCTCGCGCACCAGGTCGCCGATCTTGACGTGCCATTCGACGAGCTCGGCCTCGGCGACGCCTTCGCCGACATCGGGAAGCTTGATCACATATTCGCCCATCCTCAGGCTTCCCCCTTCTTCAAGCTTCAATCGTCTCGACGAGCGCGCGCCCGACCCTGGCCGGGCCGGGGAAATACTCCCACTCCTGCGCATGCGGATAGGGCGTGTCCCAGCCGGCGACCCGTGCCACCGGGGCTTCCAGATGGTAGAAGCAGTTTTCCTGCACCAGCGCGACCAGCTCGGCGCCGAAGCCGGAGGTCAGCGTCGCCTCATGCACGACGACGCAGCGCCCCGTCTTCTTCACCGAAGCGACGATCGTGTCGAGGTCGAGCGGCAGAAGCGTCCTGAGATCGATGATCTCTGCATCGATGCCGGTTTCCGCGGCCGCGGCCTCGGCGACATAGACCATGGTGCCATAGGCGAGCACGGTGACCGCCGAGCCCGGCCGCCGGATCGCCGCCTTGCCGAGCGGGATCGTGTAGTGGCCGTCCGCCACCTCGCCGAGCTCATGCTTCGACCACGGCGTCACCGGCTTGTCGTGATGGCCGTCGAAGGGACCGTTATAGAGCCGCTTCGGCTCAAGGAAGATCACCGGATCCGGATCCTCGATCGCCGCGATCAACAGCCCCTTGGCGTCGTGCGGGTTGGACGGCACCACGGTCTTCAGGCCCGAGACATGCGTGAACAAGGCCTCCGGGCTCTGGCTGTGCGTCTGGCCGCCGAAGATGCCGCCGCCGGTCGGCATGCGCACCACGATCGGGCAGGTGAAATCATTGTTGGAACGGTAGCGCAGCCGCGCGGCCTCCGAGACGATCTGGTCGTAGGCCGGATAAACATAGTCGGCAAACTGCACCTCGACGCAGGGTTTCAGTCCATAGGCCGCCATGCCGATGGCCGAGCCGACGATGCCCGATTCGCTGATCGGCGCGTCGAAGCACCGGTTCTTGCCGTATTTGGCCTGCAGGCCTTGCGTGCAGCGGAAGACGCCGCCGAAGAAGCCGACATCCTCGCCATAGACGATGACGCGCTCGTCACGCGCCATCGAGACGTCCATGGCGTCGCGAATTGCCTCGATCATGGTTTTTCTCGGCATGGTCAGACCCCCGCCTGCTGCCGCTGGCGCCTGAGATGCGGCGGCATCTCGGCATAGACGCCTTCGAACATGTCGCGCGTCGACGGCTTGCCGCCGGCATGCAGCGTGCCGTGGCTTTCGGCTTCCTTCTGCGCCGTGATCACCGTCTCCAGGATCTCGGCCTCCGCCTGGGTGTGGCGATCCTCCGACCAGACTTTCCTGTGGATGAGATGGTTCTTCAACCTGACGACCGGATCGCCGAGCGGCCAGGCATCGGATTCGGCCTTCGGCCGGTAGGCGGACGGATCGTCCGAGCTCGAATGCGCGCCGACGCGATAGGTGACATATTCGACCAGCGTCGGCCCGAGATTGCGCCGCGCCCGCTCGATCGCCCATTTGGCGACGGCATGCACGGCGAGATAATCATTGCCGTCGACGCGCAGCGACGGAATGCCGAAGCCGAGGCCGCGCGCCGCGAAGGTGCCGGAGCCGCCGCGCGCTATGCCCTGGAATGTCGAGATCGCCCACTGGTTGTTGACCACGTTGAGCACGACCGGCGCCTTGTAGGTCGAGGCGAAGACCAGCGCCGCATGGAAATCGGATTCCGCCGTCGAGCCGTCGCCGATCCAGGCTGCGGCGATGCGCGAATCCTTCGAGATCGCCGAGGCCATCGCCCAGCCGACCGCCTGGATGTATTGCGTCGCCAGGTTCCCGGAGATCGAGAAGAAGCCGTGCTCCTTCGACGAGTACATGATCGGCAGCTGCCGGCCCTTCAGCGGATCGGCCTCGTTGGAATAGATCTGGTTCATCATCGTGACCATCGGATAGCCGTCGGCGATCAGCAGACCGGCTTGCCGATAGGTCGGGAAATTCATGTCGCCCGGCTTGAGCGCCTTGCGGAAGGCGCAGCTCACCGCCTCCTCGCCGAGATGCTGCATGTAGAAGGAGGTCTTGCCCTGGCGCTGCGCCATCTGCATGCGCGCGTCGAAGGTCCTGAGCGTCATCATGTGGCGCAGGCCTTCCAGAAGCTCCTCGTCGGTGAGCAGGCCCGCCCAAGGCCCCACCGCTTCGCCGGCGCGGTTGAGCACCCTGATGATGGAGAAGGCCATGTCGCGGATGGTGCGCGGATCGACGTCGATCTCCGGGCGCGGCACCGATCCCGCCTTGGGAATGGTCACATTCGAGAAGTCGGGCGTGCCGCCGGGCCGAACCTCGGGCTCGGGCACATGAAAGCGCAACATTCCAGCATCGGCCATGAGCTCACGTCCTCCAATGTTGCCGGTGCGATATTTGCACATCCGCGCCGCCATTTCATCGGTCGAGATGGCGACCGTCCTCCCGGCCATCGGCCTCGCGGAGCCGATGCGGCACATGGCCGACAAGATGCAGATATGGCGCCGAAATTTCCTGTCGATGTTTTCAGGCCGCGCGCAATTTGGCGAATGCTCGCATGGCTTTAGGCGCAAGAGGCTGCAATGCTTCGACCACGTTGGCTTCGGGTTAGTTGTCGACGGCAGCGCTGCCCCTCACCTGCCTGCCGGCATCCTCTCCCCGTATAGTGACGGGGAGAGGGGCGCCGTCATCAAGGGTTTCGCCAATCCACCAGCGTTGCAGAACGAGCGCCGAGGTTGCGGCCGGTCCCCTTCTCCCCGTCACTATACGGGGAGAAGGTCCCGGCAGGGGGATGAGGGGCGGCGCCGACGCCTGATAGGGTGGGATCAATGCAACAACGCACAGTTCACCGAGCATTCCCATCGTGCTAACTCACCCCGCATGGCACAGAAGAAAGGATACGAGGTCGATTCGTGGCTGGCGCGGCCGGACCCGGCCATGGCCATCGTCCTGCTTTACGGCCCCGACCGCGGCCTGGTCGCCGAGCGGGCGAAGACCTTCGCGGTCAAGACCGGCCTGCCGCTCGACGATCCGTTCTCGGTGGTCAAGCTGGACGGCGCGGAAGTCGACCGCGACGAAGGCCGGCTGCTCGATGAGGCGCGCACCGTGCCGATGTTTTCCGACCGGCGGCTGCTCTGGGTGCGCAACGCCAGCGGCCAGAAGGCGCTGGCCGACGACATCAAGGCGCTGACGGCCGAGCCGGCGCCGGATGCGATCATTCTCATCGAGGCCGGCGACCTGAAGAAGGGCACGGGCCTGCGCGCCATCGTCGAGGCGGCCGGCAACGCCATTGCCTTGCCCTGCTATGCCGACGAAGCCCGTGATCTCGATTCGGTGATCGACGACGAGCTGCGCAAGGCCGGCATGTCGATGACGCTCGACGCCCGGCAGGCGTTGCGACGCAATCTCGGCGGCGACCGTCTGGCCTCGCGCGGCGAGATCGAGAAGCTTGTGCTCTACGCCCACGGCAAGAAGGAGATCGACCTCGACGACGTCAACGCGCTGTCCGGCGACGTCTCCGGCGCTTCCTTCGACGACGCGGTCGACGCCGTGCTGGACGGCAAGGTCGGCGATTTCGACACCGCCTTCACCCGCCACTGCCAGTCTGGCGGCCACCCTTTTCTGGTGCTGTCCTCCGCGATGCGGCAGTTGCAGGCGATCCAGGTGATGCGCGGCCAGATGGAATCGGGCGGCCGAAACGCCGCCTCGGTCGTGGCAGGCGCCCGTCCACCGGTTTTCTTCTCGCGCCGCAAGCTGGTGGAAAAGACGCTCGAGCGCTGGAACAGCGAAGCGCTCGGCCGCGCGCTGAACCGCCTGCAGGCCGCGGTGCTGCAGACCCGCAAGCGGCCGGATCTGTCGGAAGCGTTGGCGCGCCAGGCATTGCTGGGCATCGCGGTGGAAAGCGCCAGGCTGGGGCAGCGCAGCTGATCTCCCCCCTGAGGGGGAGATGTCGCCGAAGGCGACAGAGGGGGTCGCCAGCGCCCTTCGCGTCGAAAGATGACGTCGGCGATTTACGTCGAACGACCCCTTCTGGCCTGCCGGCCATCTCCCCCTCAAGGGGGGAGATTAGTCGCTTCGCCGATTTCGCCAATTACCAGCGCCACAAAGTAATAAGAGCCAGCGTGTTAGCCCTTTCCTAGTCCTAAGCCAAGAGTTCCTTAGCCGGGTAAAAGCTGATCAGTTCATTGTCATGGCGTCCGCCGGCTGGAAGGTTGGCAGCGCCTGTGGAAAGACCAGTACCGTCGCGCCGTAGAGGAGCAGGGCGACACCAGACACCTTTGCTATCCGCTCTCCCGACGGGAGGGTCTTTTCCGCAAAGATTAATAGGGTGACCACGGCCATCGCGGCGAGGTTCATGATCCCAATGGGAAAAAGAGCGAGAAACAAAAGCCAGCAGCAGCCCAGGCAAAAGAGCCCATGCTGCACGCCCATGCGCACCGCGCCCCACTGACCGTCGCGCCACGATGTCAGGATGAAGCCGACCGGGGTGCGGCATTTGGCGAGGCACAGATATTTCAGCGGGGAGAGCTGGTAGGCGCCCCCTGCCATCAGCAGCGCCCCGCCGATGCGCGCGGCCGTCGCCGTGGACAAGCCGACATACGCGGCAAGCACCTCCGAGCCCGCCGCGCCGGCAAAGGCGAGAACGCCCATCGCGCCCCATATCAGCATGTACCCGGCCGCGAACACCCAGGTCGAGACAAAGGTTTCGCCGCGCCCCCGTTTGCCGGCCTGCACTTGGTGAAACGTCAGGATCATCGGCGCGGCCGTTGGAAACATCATCGCAACCATCATGATCATCCAGACGGCAAGGAACAGCGGCGCCTTCATGCCCATGGTGGGTGAGTAGATTCCCATGCGCATGTCCGCATCCATGCCCATCTGCTGCCAGATGAGCAAGGCCCACGCCGACGCCGCGATAGCGATCAGCAGCGCGAGAATGATGTTTCGCTGCAACGTCAACGCCATGGGCGGTCCGAGCATGCTGCCAAGTGCTATTGCTGGCCGGACCAATTGATCGGGGCGTAATGTCCGTTGCGGCGCGAATTGTCCCAGCTCATGCCATGGTCGCTGAACGTGCTGCCTTCCGCCCCCATCGCCAGGGCCAGCCAGTCGGGATTGATCGGATGCCCGGTGGCTGCCCACATCTGCCCGTCCTCGCGCATGGTCGGCAGCGGTTCGACCGCCATTTTCATGACGCCTGCAATCTCTGCCGACCGCTTCTTCCCGTCTATCTGGTAGCTTATCGGAACCTTCTTGGCTCCGAGGTTGGTGCCGATCATGGGTGCCAGCAATGCCATTGGACCGCCCGCGGCGCCGGTGAAGATCGCGCCCAGCGCCTCCGTCTGCCTGTCGTCGGCCCTTTCGTCGATATAGGCGGCGGCTGTCCAATTGCCGTCCGCCATCGGACCGGGCGTGTGGGCAACCATCGCGACGCTGAGACCGTCCAAGCGAACGTCGCCGAAATTGCCCTTGTCGATGTGAAAAACCAGGCCGACGTCGCAAACGCCTCTCGTCGGCTTCGATGTCAGCTGCGCGTTGGTGGACAGCAAGCAAGGACACACGACATCGCAGCTACAATTTTCGAAATAACTTCCAGACAATTGCCAGCTGACTGCCATTTACACCTCCCATTGTCTCAGGCGCATCGGCAGGGTCGCTTTGGGTGGTGCCGCTTCACCTCGATTGCGGCAATAGCCCCACGCCGCGACTGTCCGGCACGCCAGGGCATATAATTTCGACTTGCTAATTTAAGCGTACGCCGATGCCCGGCGCAGTCAAGCCAAGCGGCACTGCTCGGCTTTGTGATCGAAAGCGCGATATTAGGGGCAAAGATAGAAACAACGTCCGCGATTGGCGAAAGCCGAGGTGCCGGCTGATCTCCCCCCTTGTGGGGGAGATGTCCGGCAGGACAGAGGGGGGCGCTGTCCCGTCCGCTAGGATGGGCCGAACCCCTGCGCTTCGTCATCCTCGGGCTTGACCCGAGGATCCATGCCCGTGACCCTCGCCATAGAATGCAACGGCGCAGAATTCCGTAACCATTGCAACGCCTTAGCGTCACGGCATGGATTCTAGGTCTACGCGCGTCGCTTCGCTCCTTGCTCCGCCCTAGAATGACGACGCAGATGGCCGCTGCTTTTCGTCAATCGCCAACAAAAAGGCCGGCATAACGCCCAGCCCCTTGATGTTTATCACCGATATATCAGCCATATCCAGCCTTAAGCCAGAACTTCATTAGCCGGCCAGCTCGTTGGGTATCAGAAACTTACCGCTCGTCCTTCAACCGCCGGCACAGCTCGTCGAGCTGCTCCAGCGTGCGATAATTGACGCGCAGCGTGCCGCCTTTGCCCTTGTGCTCGATGCTCACGATCATGCCGATCGTGTCGGTCATCAGCTTTTCCAGCGCCAGCGTGTCGGGATCCTTCTCCAGCGCGCTCGCCGCGGGCTTCGCTTTGGCCGGCGTCGGACCGGCGGGCATCTGCGCCAGCGCCTCGGCCTGGCGAACCGAAAGCCCCTCCTTGACGATGCGCTTGGCAAGCCCGGCCGGGTCCTCGGCTGTAACCAGCGTGCGGGCATGGCCGGCCGACAGATCGCCGTCGACCAGCATGCTCTGGATGACATTGGGCAGCTTCAGGAGTCTCAGCGTGTTGGCGACATGGCTGCGGCTCTTGCCGATGACCTGGCCGAGATCGGCCTGGGTGTAGCCATGCTCGTCGATGAGCTGCTGGTAGCCTTGCGCCTCTTCGACCGGATTGAGGTCGGCGCGCTGCACGTTCTCGATGATCGCCAATTCCAGCGCGGTGCGGTCGTTGACGTCGCGCACGATGAGCGGGATCTCGGTCAGGCCGGCACGCTGCGCCGCCCGCCAGCGACGCTCGCCGGCGATGATCTCGTAGCGGCCGGGCTGCGAGGGCGAGCGCCGCGCCACCACGGGCTGTACGACGCCATGCTCGCGGATCGACTGCGCGAGATCGGTCAGATCGGCATCGCCGAAATGCCGGCGCGGGTTCTTCGGGTTCGGGCTGACGAACTCGATCGGCACCTTGCCGTCCGCCGCGACTGACGTGCTCGGCTTTTCCGGCGCCGCTGGACGGTCGATCTCCCCGATCAGTGCCGCGAGGCCACGGCCCAGTCTTTTTCTTGATTGGTCTTCGCTCATTATAATGTCCAGATCGTTTCGGAATCGAATCGGCTAATTAACCAAACCTGCTGGATCGCTTGCGGTTCAAGCGGCGCGCAGCTTGCGCTCGCGGCGGATCACCTCGGAGGCGAGCTGCAGATAAGCCTGGCTGCCCGAGCATTTGAGATCGTAGAGGATCGCCGGTTTGCCATAGGACGGCGCTTCCGAAACACGCACGTTGCGCGGGATGATCGTCTCGTAGACCTTGTCGCCCATATGGGTGCGCACATCCTGCACCACCTGATTGGCGAGGTTGTTGCGCCCGTCATACATGGTGAGCACGATGCCCTGGATGGTGAGATCCGGATTGATCGTTCCGCGAACCTGCTCGACCGTCTCGAGCAATTGGCTGAGGCCTTCGAGCGCGAAGAACTCGCATTGCAGCGGCACCAGAACGGAATCGGCTGCCGCCATTGAATTCAAGGTCAAAAGATTGAGCGAGGGCGGGCAGTCGATCAGCACGTAGCCGAACGGCGCCGCCCGCTCGGCGGCGGCGCGCAGCGCATTGCGCAGCCTGAGCACGCGGTCGGGCGCCGAGGCGATCTCCATCTCGATGCCGAGCAGGTCGAGCGTCGACGGTATGATGGACAGGCCGGGTACTGCCGTCGGCATCGCGGCTGCCTCCAGATCGAGCTCGCCGGTCAGCACGTCATAGGACGAGACCGTGCGATCCTTGCGGTCGATGCCGAGGCCGGTGCTGGCATTGCCCTGCGGATCGAGGTCGACGATCAGCACGCGCTCGCCGATCGCGGCCAGCGCCGTGGCCAGATTGATAGCCGTCGTCGTCTTGCCGACGCCGCCCTTCTGGTTGGCGACAGTGATGATACGCGGTCCAGTTTTCATGGGTCGATGCCAGTAATTCATTGCGGGGTCGCCGAGCGCAGATCGGTGATTTCCAGGATGATGCCGTGAGGGTCGGTCATGCTTGGATGTTCTACCAGATCGAAGGCCCAGCGGTGAGCGCTTTCTTCCACTTCGGCCCGGTAATCCCGGCCTTTGTGGAAAAGCGCTCGTGCTCCTTTAGTCAGCCAGGGCGCGGCGAGATCGAGCAGGTCCGGAAGCGCGGCCAGCGCTCGCGCCGTGACGATTTCCGGTTCGGTAACAAAGGCATAGCTATCATCTATGCGTCGCGCGAGCACCCGCGCCGGCAGGCCGAACTGGCCGATCACCGATTGCAGGAACGACGCCTTCTTGCGGTTGCTCTCGACCAGATCGATCGAGGCGCCCGGCCGCTCAGCCAGCAGGAAACCGAGCACCAATCCGGGAAAGCCGCCGCCCGAACCGAGGTCGACCCACCGCGTAGCTGCAGGAGCGATTCGCGCCAGTTGCGCGCTGTCCAGGATGTGGCGGCGCCAGACGTCGTCCAGCGTCGACGGCGCCGCCAGATTGATGCTGCGGTTCCATTTCAGGAAGAGCTGCTCGAACGCCTGCAGCCGCTCGAATGTTTCACGTGAAACCGGACCCGCCGCCCCCTGCAGGTCCGCCCAAGCACTGGCGCCCAGGTCATCGGCGCTCACGCCACAGACCTTCTCGCGACGAGCTCGGCATTGCGGACGTGAGCGACGATGATCGCAAGCGCCGCCGGCGTCATGCCTTCCATGCGCTGCGCATCGGCGATCGAACGCGGCTGGCGCAGCTTCATCTTCTGCTTCAACTCGTTGGAGAGGCCCGGCACATCGGAAAAGTCGATGCTCTCCGGGATCAACCGCGACTCTTCATGCCTAATCTGCGCAACGTCGGCCTGCTGGCGCTCGAGATAGACGGAATATTTTGCTTCCGTCTCGAGCCGCTCGGTCGTCTTCGCATCGAGCTCGGCGAAGCGGGGCTCGACGCGTTTCAGCCAAGCCATGTCGACGCCCGGATGTGCAAGCAGCTCATAGGCCGAGCGGCGCACGCCGTCCTTGTTGATCTCAAGCCCATGCCGCGCCGCTTCGTTCGGCGTGAGGGTGACCGACTTTGCCAGCGCGCGAGCATCGTCGAGCTTGCCCGCCATCTCGTCGAACCGGCGCATGCGCTCCGATGAGGCTATCCCGAGCCGATCGGCCAGGGGCGTCAGTCGCTCGTCGGCATTGTCGGCCCGCAGCGAAAGCCGGAACTCGGCCCGCGAGGTGAACATGCGATAGGGCTCGGCGATGCCGCGGCTGGTGAGGTCGTCGACCATCACGCCGATATAGGCCTCCGTGCGGCTGAGCACGACCGGCTCGCTCGCCGACGCCTTGCGCGCTGCGTTGATGCCGGCAAGCAGGCCTTGCGCGCCGGCTTCCTCATAGCCGGTCGTGCCGTTGATCTGCCCGGCCAGGAACAGGCCGGCGACACGCTTCGTCTCCAAAGTCGTTGACAACTCGCGCGGATCGACATGATCGTATTCGATCGCATAACCCGGCTGCAGCATCGTCGCCTTCTCCAGCCCGGGTATGGTCTTCAAAATGTCGAGCTGCACATCTTCCGGCAGCGAGGTCGAGATGCCGTTCGGATAGACCGTGTCGTCGTCGAGGCCTTCCGGCTCCAGGAAAA
Source organism: Mesorhizobium sp. WSM4906 (assembly GCF_029674625.1). Taxonomy (NCBI): domain Bacteria; kingdom Pseudomonadati; phylum Pseudomonadota; class Alphaproteobacteria; order Hyphomicrobiales; family Phyllobacteriaceae; genus Mesorhizobium; species Mesorhizobium sp. WSM4906. The sequence continues at coordinate 878,789 of NZ_CP121355.1, read as the reverse complement.
TCTGGTGGCCTTCGCGGTCGCCGAACTTGACGATCTTGTCCTCGATCGATGGGCAGTAACGCGGCCCGACACCTTCGATCGAGCCGGAATACATGGCCGAGCGGCCGAGATTGGCGCGGATCAGCTCATGGGTGGCCGGCATCGTGCGCGTGATCCCGCAACGGATCTGCGGATTCGCGATGCGGTCGGTCATCAGCGAAAACGGCACCGGATCATCGTCCGCCGCTTGGGCGTCCAGCGACGCCCAGTCGATGGTGCGACCGTCGAGGCGAGGGGGCGTCCCGGTCTTGAGCCGCCCGAGCTTGAAGCCGGTGCGGGCCATCGTGGCCGAAAGCCCGTGGCTTGCCTGCTCGTTCATCCTGCCGGCGACGATCTTCCTTTCGCCGATATGGATCAGCCCGTGCAGGAAGGTGCCGGTGGTCAGCACCACGGCGCCGCAGGCGAGGCGCCGATCGCCCGAGACCAGCACGGCCGCGACCTGCCCGTCTTCGATCTCGAGATCCAGAACTTCGCCTTCGACCACGTCGAGATTGGCCTGCTCGCTGATCGCGGCCTGCATGGCCAGCCGATAGAGCTTGCGGTCGGCCTGGGTGCGCGGCCCGCGCACGGCGGGGCCCTTGCGGCGATTGAGCAGGCGGAACTGGATACCGGCGGCATCGGCAATGCGCCCCATCAACCCGTCCATGGCATCGATCTCGCGCACGAGATGTCCCTTGCCCAGGCCGCCGATGGCCGGGTTGCAGGACATGACGCCGATCGTGTCGAAACGCAGCGTCACCAGCGCGGTCCTGGCGCCGGCACGCGCTGCAGCGCTTGCCGCCTCGCATCCGGCATGGCCGCCGCCCACCACCACCACGTCATAGTGATTGGTCATTTCAAGAATCCGGCTTCAAGATTACCGACACATGTCCCCGCGGCTCGGCGCTGTCAAGGCGAAGGGGAGGATTCGTTTCACGTGAAACAATGAATAGCCGGGCGGGTCATCCGTTGGGAAGTCGGCGGGACAGCGCCCCCCTCTGGCCTGCCGGCCATCTCCCCACAAGGGGGGAGATCAGACGTCACCCTCGCTTTCGCCAATCGCCAACGTTGCAGGGATGGCGCCTTCGGCAGAACTGCCAGTCTCCCCCCAAGTGCTTGCGGCATACACACATCTTCTGTGACTGGCGTGACTGATCGACCTGAGGCTTGATTGCCACGTGGTTCCCCCAATCCGTCGCTGCTTCGCAGCGCCACCTTTCCCCCTCCGGAGGGAAAGGAAGGGAGCCTTGCTGGACGAGCGTTGACGGCAAGAGGCTTGGCGCCTTTCCTCAACCCCGTCGATCGGGGGAGAGGTGGCTCGGCGAAGCCGAGACGGAGTGGGGGTCGACCAGCGCTACATAAGACAATGCATGCGCCAAGCTGCCATGCACGCCATCACCAACCAGCCGCCTAGAAATGTGTGCATGCCGTAGCCCAAGTGCGGGAGATGCCCGGCAGGGCAGAGGGGGGCGCGAAGGAATGCAGCGGCTCTCGTCCTGGCCTAATTGAATTGACGCAGCTCCCCGCCCACTCCGTAGCGCCGCCGCGCTGTTTCACGTGAATCATGCGGTGTCTCGTTTCACGTGAATCACTTGCCGATGCAGAACTGCGAGAAGATGACATCCAACATGTCCTCGACATCCACCGCGCCGACGATCCGTCCGAGCCGGTCGGTTGCCAGCCGCAGTTCCTCCGCGCGCAACTCCTGGCTCTGCCCCGATACCGCCGCGACGAGAAAGTCCTTCGCCTGCCTCAGCAGCTCGACATGGCGCAGCCTGGACGGCAGGACATCACTCGCGTTGCCGATCGCCGCGGCCGCGCGCCGCGCGATCTCATCCAGCAGTCCTGAAAGTCCTGAGCCGTCCTTGGAGGAGATGACCAGGTCATAGTCACCGTTGAGCGTACCCTTGAGATCGGCCTTCGTTCCGATCTTCAGCAACGGAACGCCTGTCGGAACCTCGCCCACCGACTGCGGATCGACCATGTCTTCCAGCAGGAGGACCAGGTCCGCGCCGCCGGCCTTGGCGCGCGCCCGTTCGATGCCGATCGTCTCCACCTTCCCGGTGGTCTCGCGCAGCCCCGCCGTATCGACGATCCGCACCCGCATCCCGTTGAGGTCCAGCACCACTTCGAGCAGGTCTCGCGTGGTGCCCGGCTCGTCGGTGACGATCGCCGCCTCGCGTTTGGCCAGCGCGTTGAACAGGCTGGACTTGCCGGCGTTCGGCGCACCGAGGATGACGACCTCGAAGCCGTCGCGGATGATTTCGGCCGCCTTGAAACCTTGGATGTGACGCTCGATTTCGTCGATCATCGCCGCCACCTCGGCCCAAACCGCATCGGACACGGAGCCCGGCACGTCCTCTTCGTCGGCGAAGTCGATCTCCGCTTCGATCATCGCCCGCGCATGGATCAGCCGGCGGCGCCAGCTCGCATAAAGTTCGCTCTGCGCTCCTTCGGCATTGCGCAGGGCGAAGCGGCGCTGGGCCTCCGTCTCGGCGTTGACCAGATCGGCCAGCGCCTCGGTCTCGACCAGATCGAGCTTCCCGTTAAGAAAGGCGCGCCGGGTGAATTCGCCGGGCTCGGCATGTCTGACGCCCTCGAAACCGACGATCGTTTCCAGCATCTTGGCGGCAACGGCGCGGCTGCCGTGGACATGGAACTCGGCAACGTCCTCGCCGGTGAAGCTGCCGGGGCCGGGGAAGAACAGGACAAGTCCGTGATCGATGATCGAACCGTCGGACGCCTTCAGCTTGCGCAGCGTGGTAAATCGATCCTTAACGCCGCCGCCGGCGATTGTTTCGACTACGAATCGAGTGTTGGGGCCGGAGATGCGGATCACGGCAATGCCGGCGGGCAGGCGGCCGCTCGACAGCGCCACGATCGAATCCTTCGAAGTTACCATTTGCCCGACCTGCCGAACCACCCTAGGTATCTTCCTTCACGCACCGTTCCGCACGGAAGCCGCTGCGCGGCTTTCCCGGAATTGCTTCGCTCATCAACCAAGCCGAGCCGCCCATCGTGACCTTACCCGCGCGAAACCTGCTTGCCGAAGAAGCCAGCCCCTATCTGCAGCAGCACAGCGGCAATCCGGTGCATTGGCGGGCGTGGTCGCCGGCAGCGCTTGCCGAAGCCAAGGATCTCGGACGGCCGATCCTACTCTCCATCGGCTATGCCGCCTGCCACTGGTGTCATGTCATGGCGCATGAAAGCTTCGAGAACGACGCCGTCGCCGCCGTCATGAACCGGCTCTTCGTCAATATCAAGGTCGATCGTGAGGAGCGGCCGGACATCGACCAGATCTATATGGCGGCGCTCCATGCCATGGGCGAGCAGGGCGGCTGGCCGCTGACGATGTTTCTCACGCCCGACGGCAAGCCTTTCTGGGGCGGCACCTATTTTCCGCGCGAGGCCCGCTACGGCCGGCCGGGCTTCGTCCAGGTGCTGGAAGCGGTCGACAAGGCCTGGCGCGAAAAGCAGCAAAGCCTCGCCGAAAGCGCCGACGGGCTGACCGCCCATGTCGAACAGCGGCTGGCCGGCGCGAAAGGCAAGGCGGTGCTCGACCGCGAGGCCCTTGCCGATCTTGCGGGCCGCATCGACGGCATGATCGACCGCGATCTCGGCGGCTTGCGCGGCGCTCCCAAATTCCCCAATGCGCCCTTCATGCACAGCCTGTGGCTGTCCTGGCTACGCGACGGCCAGACCGCGCATCGCGACGCCGTGCTCGCCAGCCTGGAAAAAATGCTCGCCGGCGGCATCTACGATCATGTCGGCGGCGGTCTCAGCCGCTATTCGACCGACGACCAATGGCTGGTGCCGCATTTCGAAAAGATGCTCTACGACAACGCCCAGCTCATCCGCATGTGCAACTGGGCCTTCGCGGCCACCGGCAACGACTTGTTCCGCATACGAATCGAAGAAACCGTCGCCTGGCTGCTTCGCGAGATGCGCGCCGATGGCGGCGCCTTCGCCGCCAGCCTCGATGCCGACAGCGACGGCGAGGAGGGGCTTTTCTACACCTGGAGCAGGGAAGAGGTCGAAACCGCGCTCGGCGGCGATTCAGGTCCATTCTTCCAATATTTCGAGCTGGCTGCCCCGCATGGCTGGGAAGGCAAGCCGATCATCCGCCAGAGCGAAGCCCAGCAACGCCAGGGTATCGCCGATTACGCCCGGCTCGCGCCGCTGAAGGCGAAGCTGCTGGCCATCCGGGAAAAGCGGGTCAGGCCGGGCCGCGACGGCAAGGCGCTTACCGACTGGAACGGCCTGACGATCGCGGCGCTTGCGGAAGCCGGCCGTTCCCTCGGTCGGCGCGAATGGATCGACGCCGCGGCCAAGGCCTTTGCCCATATCGTCGAAGCCGGCCGGGATGGCCGTTTGCCGCATTCGATGCTGGCCGACAAGAAACTCTTTCCGGCGCTGTCGAGCGACTATGCCGCCATGACCAACGCGGCGATCGCCCTGTTCGAGGCGACCGGCGATGAGGCGTACTCCGATCACGCCCGACGGTTCGTCACGGAACTCGACCGCTGGCATCAGGACGGCGAAAACACCGGCTACTACCTGACGGCGTCGGACAGCGGCGACGTTCCGATCCGCATCCGCGGCGATGCCGACGAAGCGATCCCGTCGGCCACCGGCCAGATCGTCGAAGCGCTGGTGCGGCTCTCCTCGCTCACCGGCGATCTCGACCTTTGGGAGAAAGCCTGGACGACCGCCGAGCTCGCCATGGGCCGCGCCGCGCAACAGGCCTATGGCCAAGCCGGCATCGTCAACGCCTGCGCGCTGGCGCTCGAACCGCTGAAGCTCGTCATCATAGACAAGCCGGAATCTCCAAGCCTCGTTCCGGTCATGAATCGAAATCCCGATCCGCGTCGGGTCGATATCGTCGTGACGATTGGTACGGAAACGAATCGACCGCTTTTGCCCGGCGGCGTGCTGCCGCCGACGGACAAGCTTGGCGCCTGGTTCTGCAGCGGACAGGTGTGCCTGCCGGCGGTGACTGATGCGGGCGAGTTGGAAGGGTTGTTGCGGCGAAGGCCAGACTCCAACGGCACGTAAGCCGGAATCCCTCATATGCCCTGTTTTCGAGCGTCGGCGCCGCCCCTCATCTGGCTGCCGCCATCTTCTCCCCGTGAACGGGGAGAAGGGCGCTATCGCCGCCGATTTCGCCAATCCCCAGCGTTGCAAGAAGGAGCGCTGCGTACAAGCTGCCTCTTTCTCCCCGTTCACGGGGAGAAATGCCCGGCAGGGCAATGAGGGGCAGCGCCAACAATCGCCATTCACTCCAACCGAGGAGCCATCTTCTTCCGGCGAAACGGGATGCTCCCCGCCTCACCCAATCACGTATTCATCGAATCGAAGAAGTCGGCGTTGGTCTTGGTCTGCTTGAGCTTGTCGATGAGGAACTCGATCGCGTCGGTCGTTCCCATCGGCGCGAGAATCCGGCGCAGCACGAAGATCTTCTGCAGGTCCTGCCGCGGAACCAGCAGGTCTTCCTTGCGGGTGCCGGATTTGAGGATGTCGATCGCCGGATAGATGCGCTTGTCGGCCACCTTGCGGTCGAGCTGGATTTCGCAGTTGCCGGTGCCCTTGAACTCTTCGAAGATCACTTCGTCCATGCGGCTGCCGGTATCGATCAGCGCCGTGGCGATGATGGTGAGCGAGCCGCCCTCCTCGATGTTGCGGGCGGCGCCGAAGAAGCGCTTCGGCCGCTGCAGCGCGTTGGCGTCGACACCGCCGGTCAGCACCTTGCCGGATGACGGCACGACGGTGTTGTAGGCGCGGCCGAGACGCGTGATCGAATCGAGCAGGATGACGACGTCGCGGCCGTGTTCGACCAGGCGCTTGGCCTTCTCGATCACCATCTCGGCGACCTGGACGTGGCGCGCAGCCGGCTCGTCGAAGGTCGAGGAGATCACCTCGCCCTTCACCGAGCGCTGCATGTCGGTGACTTCCTCCGGACGCTCGTCGATCAGAAGCACGATCAGGTAGCATTCCGGATGGTTGGCGGTGATCGAATGCGCGATGTTCTGCAACAGCACCGTCTTGCCGGTTCGCGGCTGCGCATTGATCAACGCGCGCTGCCCCTTGCCGATCGGCGCGACCAGGTCGATCACGCGTGGCGAGATGTCCTTGCTGGTGGGATTGTCGACCTCCATCTTCAGCCGCGAGGTCGGGTAGAGCGGCGTCAGATTGTCGAAATGGATCTTGTGCCGGATCTTTTCCGGGTCGTCGAAATTGATCGAGTTGACCTTGAGCAGCGCGAAATAGCGCTCGCCCTCTTTCGGGCTGCGGATCGGTCCTTCGACGGTATCGCCGGTCTTCAGCGAAAAGCGCCTTATTTGCGAGGGCGAGATATAGATGTCGTCGGGACCTGGCAGGTAGTTTGCATTGGCCGAGCGCAGGAAACCGAAACCGTCCTGCAGCACCTCGACCACGCCGTCGCCGATGATCTCGATGTCCTGGGTGGCGAGCTTCTTCAGGATCGCGAACATCAGCTCCTGCTTGCGCATGACGCTGGCGTTCTCCACCTCGAGCGATTCGGCGTAGGCGATCAGCTCCGGCGGCTTCTTGTTCTTGAACTCTGCGAGTTTCATTTCTTGCATTAGATGGACTCTGGGTAGGCTTTTGGGGAGAAAATATCGGCTGGTATGCGACAAATGCCGAGCGCGGCCGAAGCGAAAAAAGGGCGGCGCGTGACGGGAAGGAAGACCCGTCTTTTATCGTCCGTCGTCTGAAAGAGCAAGCCGCCTTTTGCCGGGTGTGGAGAAGCCTCAGAACGGCTTCACGACGACCAGGATGACGATGACGATCATCAGCAATGTGGGGATTTCATTGACGATCCGCCAGTGCCTCGCCGGCTTTTCGTTTCGGTCCTCGGCAAATTTTCTCACCGCCCCGGCGAGATAGCCATGCAGGCCTGAAAGCAACAGCACCGCGAGGATCTTGGCGTGCAGCCAGCCGCCCTGGAATCCAAAGCCTTTCCAGGCGAGCCAGAGGCCGAAGACCCAAGTCAGGGTCATCGCCGGATTGATGATCGCCCTCAGCAGCCGGCGCTCCATCACCTTGAAGGTCTCTGACTGCACGGAACCCTTCTCGGCTTCGACGTGATAGACGAAAAGCCGCGGCAGATAGAGCATGCCGGCCATCCAGGAGATGACGGCAATGACATGGATCGCCTTCGCCCAGGGATAGAAGCTGTCGGGTGCTGTGAGGTAGAGCAGGGCGGTCAGCACGACGAGAACGACAATGCCGATCGTCATGCGCTTCATCGCCTGGCCGGTGCTGTTATCATCGTTCTTGCCGGTCATCCTCGGCTCCTCACCATTTTCACCATGGCCTCGACATGCGCCACCGGCGTTTCCGGCGTGATGCCATGGCCGAGATTGAAGATCAGCGGCCCGCCGCCCAGCGTGCGAAGAATGGCGTCGACGCCGTCGGCCAGCGCCTTGCCGCCGGCGACCAGCCGCAACGGGTCGAGATTGCCCTGCACCGCGCCTTCACCTTGCAGCTCCTTCGCCATCGACAACGGCACTGTCCAGTCGAGGCCGAGACCGGCGATGCCCGTCTTCTTCCTGTACTCGCGATAGCGCTCGCCGGCGCCTTTTGGAAAGCCGATCACCGGCACATCGGGATATGCCGCCATCACCTGACGCACGATCTCCGCCACCGGCTCGACGCAGAACGCCTCGAAGGAAGCCTCGTCGAGCACGCCCGACCAGGAATCGAAAATCTGCACCACATCGGCGCCTGCCTCGATCTGACGGATGAGATACGCGGCCGAATAGTCGGCCAGTATCTTCAGAAGCCGCCCGAAAGCCTCCGGCTCGCGATAGGCGAAAAGCCGCGCCGGCCCCTGGTCCAGCGTGCCGTGGCCGGCAATCATATAGGTCGCCACCGTCCAGGGCGCGCCGCAGAAGCCGATCAGCGTCGTTTGGTCCGGCAGCTTCGCGCGCAGCCGGCGGACCGTTTCGTAGACCGGTTCGAGATTCACGTGAAACGTTTCGCCGTTCAGAGCTGGAATCTCAGCCGCGGCAATCGGCTTCAGGATCGGCCCATGTCCCTCTTCGAAGCGGACTTCCCGTCCGAGCGCATTGGGAACGACGAGGATGTCTGAGAACAGGATCGAGGCATCGAAGCCGAAGCGTTCGATCGGCTGCAGCGTCACTTCGACGGCAAGATCGGGATCGTAGCAGAGGTCGAGGAAGGATCCGGCTCGTTTCCGGGTCTCGCGATACTCAGGGAGATAGCGGCCTGCCTGACGCATCATCCAGAGCGGCGGCGGTGAAACCGTCTCGCCCTTGAGGACGTCCAGCATGATCCGTTTCCCAGGCATTCAGCGTTCGTCCCTCTCCAGCGCCTCGCGTCCTAAGACGCGCAAAGGACGCTGTAGCACTTTTTGTCTGGCGCTTGATGCTTTCCGAACCTTTGGTTCGGGGTCATGCGCCGCGCCCTCTTAAATCAAATATCTATTTTAAAAGAGTCTTCTGATTCTAAGAGTCTGTTGGTTGTGGTGGTTGCGACCTGTCCCGTCTGCCGCTCGAAAAGGCCAGTCAGCATATTGTCGCGCAGCCTCATTCGCAAATTGGAGGGATCTGGGGAAGAATCGGATTCCGGCTTTCGAGTCAGCAGTTTGGCATTCCCGCTTCCAGGTCTTGCGCTGTGGACGATATCGCCCAAGAAAAGTTGATCCCCAGTTTTGTCCCCAGCGCCGCGACAAAGCCTACAGCGGGGCGAATTGTGGACAAGGTGCCATCTGATACAGTCGCCCCCAGCGACCAGGCTTCCTCATCCAGCCTTGTCCACAATTGCCCACAGTCTGGAACCACCCCCTGTGAACAAACCGCAAAGCTTCTTCCACCTGCATCTGATTTCCGACGCCACCGGCGAGACCCTGCTGGCGGCCGGCCGCGCCGCGTCCGCCCAATACAAGGATGCGCGCGCCATCGAGCACATCTATCCGCTGATCCGCACCGAAAAGCAGGTCGCCAAGGTGTTCGAGGATATCGAGGAAGAGCCCGGCATCATTCTCTATACGGTCGTCGACCAGAAGCTGGCGCGCAGCATCGACGAACGCTGCGCCGCCATGGGCCTGCCTTGCGTCTCGGTGCTGGAACCCGTGCTCAGCGTCTTCCAGTCCTATCTCGGCACGCCTGCCGGGCGGCGCGTCGGCGCCCAGCATGTGCTCGACGCCGAATATTTCCGCCGCATCGATGCGCTGAACTTCACCATGGAGCATGACGACGGCCAGCTTCCGGCGAACATGGACGATGCCGATATCGTGCTGATCGGCATCTCGCGCACCTCGAAGACGCCGACCAGCATCTACCTCGCCAATCGCGGCATCAAGACCGCCAACATTCCGATCGTGCTCGGCGTGCCGTTGCCGGAAAGCCTGATCGCCGCCAAGACGCCGCTGATCGTCGGCCTGGTCGCCACCGCCGAGCGCATCTCGCATGTCCGCCAGAACCGCATCCTCGGCAACACCGCACCCTATGTTTCGACCGACTATGTCGATCGCGCCGCGATCAACGAAGAGCTCGCCTATGCACGCCAGCTATGCACGAAACATGGCTGGCCGATGATCGACGTCAGCCGGCGCTCGATCGAGGAAACGGCCGCGGCCATCGTTGCCCTGCGCGGAAAGACGAGATAACGGAGATCGAGCCGGGTGAGGGTGGACCTGCCACTGTCGCCGGGTAGATCGAAAAGTCACGACGGATCGCATGCCTTGGAGATTGGCCGAAACGCCCATCGCTTCGTCATCCTGAGGCGCAGCAAGGAGCGAAGCGACGCGGCGCAGACCCCAGGATCCATGCCGTGACGCCGAAGCGTTGCGACGATGCAGAATTCTGCTCCGTTGCGCTCTTCGATCGAGTGAACGGCATGGAATCCTACGGTCTCCGCGACGGAGCTTCGCTCCTGCTTCGCCCTAGGATGACGACGTTGGAGATGGCTCCGGCTAATCTCCACGGTTTGTGCTGGCGCAACGGACCAGCAATGGAATCTCGGTCGCCGGCAAAGCGCCCAACCGGCCGGAACCAACAAAGGGAGCTAGTTGGCGAAAACCATGGCCGAGAAAATCATCCTCGCTTCGGGCAGCCCGTTCCGCAAGGCGATGCTCGTCAATGCCGGGCTCGACATTGAGGCGGTGCCGGCCGACGTCGACGAGCGGGCGCTCGAGGCGCCTTTGCAGGACAGCGGCGTGTCTCCCGAAGATGTCGCTGCGATCCTGGCCGAAGCCAAGGCGACCGATGTCAGCGAGCGCAGACCGGGCGCGCTGGTGCTCGGCTGCGATCAGACGCTGTCGCTCGGCGACGAGATATTCCACAAGCCGGCCGACATGGAAGGCGCGAGGAGGCATCTCCTGGCTTTGTCGGGCAAGACGCATCAGCTGAACAGCGCCGCCGTGCTCTGCCGCAACGGCGAAGTGCTGTGGCGCCATGTCGGCGTCGCCGGCCTGACCATGCGCAAGCTCGATCCCGCCTTCATCGGCCGGCACCTGGCGCGCGTCGGCGCCAAGGCTTTGGCAAGTGTCGGCGCCTACCAGATCGAGGGCGAGGGCATCCAGCTCTTCGAAAAGATCGAAGGCGACTATTTCACGATCGTCGGCCTGCCGCTCCTGCCGGTGCTGAAAGAGCTGCGCGCGCTGGGAGCGATCGATGGCTGAGCGAAAGGCTTTCGTCACCGGCCATCCGATCGCGCATTCGCGCTCGCCGAAGATTCACGGCTACTGGCTGGCGAAATACGGCATCGACGGCAGCTACCACGCGATCGACATCGCGCCGGACGACTTCGCCGCGTTCCTGAAATCGCTGGGCGAGAACGGCTATCGCGGCGGCAACGTCACCATACCGCACAAGGAAGCGGCCTTTGTCCTGGTCGAGCGCCGCGACGAGGCGGCCGAAGCAATCGGCGCGGTCAACACGCTGTGGCTGGAAGACGGTGTCTTGTGGGGCGGCAACACCGACGGTCTCGGCTTTGCCGGCAATCTCGACGAACACGCCCCTGGCTGGGCGGCGAACGGGCCGGCCGTGGTGCTGGGCGCGGGCGGCGCGTCCCGCGCGGTCATCCACGCGCTGAAGCAGCGCGGCGTGAGCGACATCCGCATCGTCAACCGCACGTTGGCAAGGGCTGAGGAACTCGCCGACCGGTTCGGTGCCGGCGTTTCCGCGCATGCAGCCGGTGCGGCCGGCGAACTGCTTGCCGATGCCGGCCTGCTCATCAACACCACCGCGCTCGGCATGCACGGCAACGAAACCCTCGCCGCAGATCCGGCGGGTCTGCCCGGCCATGCCATCGTCACCGACATCGTCTATGTGCCGCTGGAGACGCCGCTTCTGGCCGCGGCCAGAGCGCGCGGCCTGAAGACGGTCGATGGCCTCGGCATGCTGCTGCATCAGGCGGTGCCCGGTTTCGAGCGCTGGTTCGGCAAGCGGCCGGAAGTCACGCCCGAATTGCGGCGCATGATCGTCGCCGATATCGAAACGCATTGAGATGGCGGGCAAAGCCATGATCGTGCTCGGCCTCACCGGATCGATCGGCATGGGCAAGTCGACCACCGCAAAAATGTTCGCCGAGGCCGGCGTGCCGGTGCATGATTCGGACGAGACCGTGCATCGGCTCTATGCCGGCAAGGCGGCGCCTCTGGTCGAAGCGGCCTTTCCCGGCACGACGAAGGCGGGCGTGGTCGATCGCGCCCGGCTGGCCGAGAAGGTGCTGGGCGATCCCGCGGCGCTGAAGAAGCTCGAGGCGATCATCCATCCGCTGGTGCGCGCCGATGCCGATGCGTTCCTGGCCAGGCACCGTGCCGCCGGCGCGCCGCTCGCCGTGCTCGACATCCCGCTGCTGTTCGAAACAGGCGGCCGCAACCGCGTCGACAAGGTCGTGGTCGTCACCGCGCCTGCCGAGGTGCAGCGCTCCCGTGTGCTCGAAAGGCCCGGCATGAGCGAGGAGAAATTCGCCTCCATCCTTGCCAAGCAGGTGCCGGACGCCGAGAAGCGCCGTCAGGCCGATTTCATCGTCGACACCGGCCATGGTTTTGACGCCGCGCGGGCGGCGGTCACCGCCATCGTCGGCGATTTGACGATGGCCAAGAATTGACCGGGGATAAGTCCGGCAAAAACGCTTCCTGACGCCTGTTGTCAGCAGCCCCCATTGCCATTTTGTTCCGGTGTATGATTCTGCCCTCCTGGAGCAAGCTGATTCGAAATGCGTGAGATCATCTTCGATACCGAAACCACCGGCCTCGATTTGCGCGACGACCGCATCATCGAGCTCGGCGGCGTCGAGCTGGTCAACCGCTTCCCGACCGGCCGCACCTTCCACAAATTCATCAATCCGCAGGGGCGCGCCATTCATGCCGAGGCGCAGGCCGTGCACGGCATCAGCGCCGCCGATCTGGTCGGCAAGCCGACCTTCGCCGAAATCGCCGACGAATGGCTGGCCTTCACCGACGGCGCCAAGCTGATCGCCCACAACGCCACGTTCGACATCGGTTTCCTCAACCTCGAATTCAGCCGGCTCGACCATCCGGCCATCGATCCCGGCCGCATCGTCGACACGCTGGCGCTGGCGCGCCGCAAGCATCCGATGGGCCCGAATTCGCTGGATGCGCTTTGCCGGCGCTACGGCATCGACAACACCCGCCGCACCAAGCACGGCGCGCTGCTCGACTCCGAATTGCTGGCCGAGGTCTACATTGAGCTCATCGGCGGCAAGCAGGCGGCGCTGGTCCTCGAGACCGTGGCCGTGCAGATGAACGGCGCCGGCGAGGTGGTCGATATCGACATCTCGATCGGCGCTCGGCCGATCGCCCTGCCGCCGCGCCTCACAGAGGCGGATCGCGCTGCCCATGCCGGCCTCGTCGGCACGCTCGGCGAAAAGGCGTTGTGGCTGAAGGTGGCTGCCGGTTGAGCGGCCGCTTCTGGTGCCTACCTCGGAGATTAGCTAGCGGAAACCCTCATGAATTCGTCATACTCGGGCTTGACCCGAGTATCCATGCCATGACCCTTGCCGTAGAGTGCAACGGTGCAGAATTCTGTAACCGTCGCAACGCCTTAGCGTAACGGCATGGATCCTAGGGTCTGCGCGCGTCGCTTCGCTCCTTGCTCCGCCCTAGGATGACGGCCGGACGATTCGTCATGGCAAATCGCGAAGGTCGGAGCCAGCCGAGCCAACAATAAGCGGCTGTAGGTTGAGCACTTGCTCGTTGGCGCCAACCCACGCGGTTAGCTGTATCGCCCATTCTTTCGTCATACTCGGGCTTGACCCGAGTATCCATGCCGTGACCGTCGCCGCAGAGTGCAACGGTGCAAAATTCTGTAACCGTTGCAATGCTTTAGCGTAACGGCATGGATCCTAGGGTCTGCGCTGCGTCGCTTCGCTCCTGCTCCGCCCTAGGATTGTTTGAGAAGGATCGGGTAGTTTGGCGGCCGGGACTGCGGCCCATCACAGCCAGCAGTCCCGGCGGCAGGCGACCGTCCCTGGGACCGGGTAGCACCCGACGTCATCAAGGTCCCTGCCGTCTTTGTCCGCCATCGCTTGGAGAGTTGATTGGCCGCCGGCTCACGCCACGCCCGCAAACAATCCGAAGCCCTTTAAGGATACCACCAGCATGGCCTTCCTGCATCACAACCGCAATTGTGCCTCGGCTTCGACATCGCCAAGGACACCATCACCGTCTGTGACGGCGCCACCACCCGCACTATCGCCAATCAGCGGCGCACGATCCGTGCCTTGCTCAAGAGCTACAAACACATCGACCTTGTCGTGTGCGAGCCGACCGGCGGCCATGAAAGCCTGCTGCTCGAGGAGTGCCTGCGCGCCGGTATCGCCTGCCATCGTGCCGACACGCTCAAGGTCAAGAGCTTCATCCGCTCCTACGGCACGCACGGCAAGAGCGACGCCATCGATGCCGGCATGCTTTGGGCCTATGGCCGTGAGCGCTGGGATAAGCTGTGCCTGTGGCAGGCTCCAGACGCTGAGGAGATCCGCCTGCGCGCCTTGGTCCGCCGCCGCCAGGAGCTCATAGCCCTCAGGGGCGCCGAGAAGAACCGCCTCAAGGCTCCCGGCGGCCGCGAGCTCGCCGCCTCCTTCAAGGCGCTGATCAAAGCCATCGACAATCAGATCAAGGCCATCGAGGCCGACATCCGCGAGCTCGTCGCCAACAGCACCACCCTCAAGCACCGGGCAGCCATCTGCACGGCCATGGACAGTCTCGGCCCGATCGTGGCGGCCAAGCTCTTGGCCACCTTGCCCGAACTGGGGTCCATGACACGCCGCAAGGCTGCAGCCCTTGCAGGGCTCGCGCCTCATCCAAACGACAGTGGCCAAAAACACGGCTACCGCAAAATCCGTGGCGGACGACCAGAGGTCAGGAGCATGCTCTACATGCCCGCCTTGCACGCCGCTGCCGGAAGGGGCGAGTTCGCACCATTCTACAAACGCCTTCGCGCCAACGGCAAGAAGCCAATGGTGGCCATCGCCGCCGTCATGCGAAAGATCATCGTCACCCTAAACGCTAGGCTTAGAGACGCCTCGATCCTTCAGAGTTGATGACGAGCGAGATGTCGTAGCGGCAATTCGCGAAGGTCGAAGAAAATAAAAGCCCGGCGCTAGGCCGGGCTTCTCGACCAACCGGCCAAGCCTGTCTCAGCTCACCTGGACCTTGCTCGCGGCCTGGTCCTCGGCGATGCGCTGCTGGAACATCTGCGCGAAATCGATCGGGTCGAGCATCAGCGGCGGGAAGCCGCCATTGCGGGTGGCGTCCGCGATGATCTGACGGGCGAAGGGGAACAGAAGCCGCGGGCACTCGATGAACAGGATCGGCAGCATGTGCTCCTGCGGGAAGCCGCTGATGGCGAAGACGCCGCCATAGACCAGCTCGACGTTGAACAGCACTTCCTGATCGAAGGAGGCCTTGGCGTTCAACGTCAGATTGACGTCGAACTGCTTGTCCGAAAGCGGATTGGCGTTGACGTTGACATTGATGGCGATGCCGGGCGCCTTGTCGCGGCCGCGCAGCGAGTTCGGCGCTCCAGGGCTTTCGAAGGACAGGTCCTTCACATATTGCGCAAGCACGTTGAGCGAGGGCTGTGCCTGGTTGCCGTTGCCATTGGCGGCGGCGTCATCGTTGCTGGCCATGAGCCTTTGTCCTTTTGCCTGGGCAGCATTGCTGACCGGATTGAAATCGCGGGTTCGCTACCATGCTCGGCAGGACAAAACAAGTTTTGCTGCCTTTATCGGCAGACGGAACGGGAAGCGCAAACGCTGGGGATTGGCCAAAGCGCTCCAACCTCGTCATTCCAGGGCGGAGCAGCCGCGAAGCGGCGTCGCGAAGACCCTGGAATCCATGCCGTGACCTCGGCCGAAGAATGCTGCGGAGCAGAATTCTTCGCCGCGGACGGTGCTCCCAGGTCACGGCTGGATCCTATGGTCTGCGCCGCGTCGCTTCGCTCCTTGCTCCGCCATAGGATGACGAAGCGATAGGCGTCCTACTTGCCAATGCTACGACTGCTCAATCCTTTGGTCGAAAGACCTAGTCATCCTTCAGTCGCCGCCAGGGGGAATTGTGGTCCGGCCCGCGTTTGAAGTCGTCCTCACGCGTGTAATCGCTGTCGTCGAGATCGATGACCCTGTCGCGCCGGCGGGCTGAAAAGCCGCTGCTGAAGCTGGTCGCCATCACGATGCGGTTCTTGAGCAGGCGCCAGGCGAGATCCCGCACCGGCGGCAGGAGCAGCAGGATGGCGATGATGTCGGTGATGAAGCCTGGAATGATGAGCAGGACCGCCGCCAGCACGATCATCGCGCCATGCGCGAGCTGGCGGCTGGGATCGCGTCCGGCATCCATTTCCGCCCGCACCCGCGCCATCACCCCGAAACCCTGGTGGCGAAGCAGCAGGCTGCCTGCGATGCTGGAAAGGATGACGAGCCCGACCGTCGCCAGCGCGCCAATTTCGCGGCCGACGACGACGAAGCCTGCTATCTCCAGAAGCGGCAGCAGGATCAGGAACAGCGGGAAGATTGAAAGTCGCAAATCTCTATCGATCGCTTTCTTCTTTTGCGGCCTCGCGGGCAATCGCCGCTGGCACTGGGGCCATTAGATAGGTATGGCTGCCTTTGATTTGAATGATTGCGCCCGCCGTTCTATATGCTTTGGGTAATGAACGCTATGCGACCGCCGCCATCCTAGGGGCTCTGGTGGTCCGGCCAGGACAGGGATCGAATTGGCGGAAGATATGGGTTTCTTCGACTTCGGCACGATTTTCTTCTTGATTGCGGCGGTGGTGATCTTCTTCCAGCTCCGCAACGTGCTGGGCCGTCGCACCGGAAACGAGCGCCCGCCTTTCGACCCTTATTCGGCAAGCCGCACGCGCGACCAGGACGCGGCGCAGAAATCCGAGAATGTGGTGTCGCTGCCGCGCAAGCGCATGCCGGGGGAGGCGACGGCCGAGACCTATGCCGCGATCGACGCCTTCGCCAAACCGGATACCGATCTCAACAAGGGTCTGCGCACGATCAAGGACAACGATCCGACCTTCGATCCGAAGACCTTCATCGACGGCGCCAAGATGGCCTATGAGATGATCGTCATGGCCTTTGCCGACGGCGACCGCAAAACGCTGAAGAACCTGTTGTCGCGCGAAGTCTATGACAGCTTCGTTGCCGCGATCGGCGAGCGCGAGGCGAAGGCGGAAAAGATCCAGTCTTCCTTTGTCGGCATCGACAAGGTCGATATCGTCGCCGCCGAGATGAAGGGCTCGGAGGCGCATATCACGCTGCGCATCGTCAGCGAGCTGATTTCGGCGACCCGCGACAAGGTCGGCGCCGTCATCGACGGCGATCCCGAGAAGGTCGCCGAGGTCAAGGACGTCTGGACCTTCTTCCGCGATACCCGCTCGCGGGATCCGAACTGGAAGCTCGTCGCCACGGAAGAAGAAGACTGAGACCAAGCGGCGGGGCCAGGTCGTGCCGCTCTCTCCCACATTCATCCAAAAATCCTTCGGCGACCTGCAGGGCTGGGACGCGGACGACCATCTCGCCGCTTTCGCGGCGTTTAGACGCTCCGCTTTCCACGCGCCGACCAAGCCCTACCGCACCGGTTCGCTCGGCGTCGCGTTCGACGGCTTTGCCGAGGCCTACGCCGAAGCGCGGACCGTTTCACCGACGAATCGGTCCGAGGCGCGATCGTTCTTCGAGCGCCATTTCGTTCCCGCACTGGTGACGGCGGACAACGGCGGCGCCGGCCTCGTCACCGGCTTCTACGAGCCGGAGGCCGAGGCCTCGCCGGCGAGGACGGAGCGGTTCACCGTGCCGCTGCTCTCGCGCCCCGCCGATTTGATCGACATCGATGACAAAAACCGCCGTGGCGGCATGGACCCCTATCTCGCCTTCGCGCGCGATACGCCTGCCGGTCCGGTCGAATATTTCGACCGCGGCGAGATCGAGCGCGGCGCGCTTTCCGACCGGAAGCTCGAGATTGCCTGGCTCGCCGACAAGGTCGACGCCTTCTTCATCCACGTCCAGGGCGCGGCGCGACTAAAGATGACCGATGGCAGGCTCTCCCGCGTCACCTACGCCGCCAAATCCGGCCAGCGCTTCACCGGTCCGGGCAAGATCCTGAGCGAGCTCGGCGAAATCCCGCTTGCGAAGGTGACGATGCAGTCGATCCGCGCCTGGTTCAAGGCGCATCCCAACCGCGTCGACGAGATCCTCTGGCGGAACCGCTCCTACATTTTCTTCCGCGAAGCGCCGGTCGAGGATACGGCGCTCGGCCCGATCGCCGCCGCCAAGGTGCCGCTGACGCCCGGCCGCTCGGTCGCCGTCGACCGGCTGCTGCACACCTTCGGCACGCCCTTCTACATCGATGCGCCGACGCTCACGGCCTTCGACCGGAAACCGTTCCGGCGGCTGATGATCGCGCAGGACACCGGCTCGGCCATCACCGGTCCGGCGCGGGGCGATCTCTTCGCGGGCTCAGGCGATGCCGCCGGCGAAATCGCCGGCGTTGTGCGCGACGCCGCCGACTTCTACGCGCTGGTCCCGCGCGGGCTGGTCGACAGGAGGGGCGCGTGACCCGCCGCGACGACAAGCTCAGCGAGGACGATCGTATCCTATGGAACCTGGTGGCGCGGACGACGCGGCCGCTGAAAGGCAAGGCCGCGGTCGAGATTCCAGACATCGTCGAGCCCAAGCCGGCGCCGGCGTCCGCGCCGGCCAACGGCGTTTCGGTCGTTGCCGCGAAGCGGAAGCCGCAGCATGTCTCGCATGCGCTCGACGACCAGACGCTCGACAAGCTGAAGAAAGGCCGGCTGCCGATCGAGGGCCGCGTCGATCTGCATGGCATGACGCAGGACGAGGCTTATTCGCTGCTGCTCGGCTTCCTGCACCGCGCGCATGCCGGCGGCATCCGCTACGTGCTGGTCATCACCGGCAAGGGCTCGTCCTCGGGCGGCGACGGGATCTTGCGGCGCTCGGTGCCGCACTGGTTGTCGACACCGGCCTTCCGGCACCTTGTTTCGAGTCATGATCATGCCGCCCGCAATCATGGCGGCTCGGGCGCGCTCTATATCCGCTTGCGGCGGACGCGGTCATGAGGATGCCGGCCTTGAGGACACGACGGTGACCCCGTTCGGCGAGAAGCTCAGGGCATTGCGTGCCGAGCGCGGCGTCAGCCAGAAGGCGATGGCTCAGGCCATCGGCGTCAGCGCCGCCTATCTGTCGGCGCTGGAGCATGGCCGGCGCGGCGCGCCGACCTGGACGCTGATCCAGAAGATCATCGGCTATTTCAACATCATCTGGGACGACGCGGAGGATCTCGCCCGCCTCGCCGAGACCTCGCATCCCAGGGTCAGGATCGATACCTCCGGCCTGTCGCCCGCCGCGACCGAGCTGGCCAATCTCCTGGCCGAGAGCATCGAGAAACTGGACGAGGCGGAGCTGCGGAAGATCACCGCATCGGTTCGGGCGGCGCTGAGGGGATAGTTACCCCGGATGACAAGGGGTGGGGTTTAGCGGGTGGGGTTTAGCCGAAGCGCCCGAACTTCGTCATCCACGGGCGGAGCGGGAGCGAAGCGGACGCGCAGACCCGAGGATCCATTCCGTGACTTCGCGCGAAGGGTAGGCGGCGCAGAACAGAGGTCGTTATGCACCGCGGTGACGCTTATAGGTAACGGAATGGATCCTATGGTCTGCGCTGCGTCGCTTCGCTCCTTGCTCCGCCATAGGATGACGACGGCGCGAGGGCCGAAGCTTCAGTGTACTACGCCGCGTCGCTGCGCTCCTTGCTTCGCCCTGGAATGACGAAATTGGCGCCGCCAGCTTTGCCTATTGCACCGATCCCACAAGCACCGGCTGGCCGTCGCGGATCGAGACCCAGCGGCCGGTGTTGTCGATCGCCTGGCGCTTGAGATAGCGGTAGCCGGTCGCGTCCCAGGCTTTGACCTTGTCGGTCAGATTGTCGAGGATGTAGTCACCCTTGTCGGTGCGCACCGTCAGCACGGAATGGCCTTCGCCGTCGGGCTTGCGCACGACGGTGATCAAGAGATCGGCGAGCGACATGCCCATGCGATAGAGCTCGCGCCGCTTCTCCAGCACATAGTCCTCGCAGTCGCCGAAGCCGTTGTCCGGATAGGTCCAGACCTCGTCCTTGGCGTAATTGTCGAGATCGCTCATCGGCTTGACGGCGGCGTTGACCTTGGCGGTCACGCTGATCAGCCTGCGCCACAGGCCGTCGGTCATCGTGGCCGGCGCGAGATTGGCCGGGCGGATGTTGCATTCACTCGGATGCGCCTTGCAGAAATCGTAGTGTCCGATCGGCTGCGAGGTCAGGCCGCCGGTGACCATGGCGCCTGCCGCCCATGCCGGCACCGCCCAGTGAGCCGAGATCGCCAACCCTGCGACTGCGCACAAGCGCAGCATCCGCGTCATCGGTGAGGAAGTCATTGTCCCCCGGTCCGCCCTGTTCTTTTATTAACGAAACGTTAAAGGCGATTTACAGTCCGTGTCAATTAGAGACAACGGCTAGTTTGACGGCATGGTTACCCGCGCGATCCTGACAGCGGCACTTTCGCAACAGCGCCGTCGGCGCCCGCCCGAAACCGCCCGCCGTTAGCTTCCCTTCGGCGCAGACGCCTCCTCGTCATTCCAGGGCGAAGCAGGAGCGAAGCTCCGTCGCGGAGACCCTGGAATCCATGCCGTGAGGTTGCGCGAAGAGCAAAGGCGGCGCAAGACGGAGGTTGTTCTGCACCGCTGCACCATTCGTATGCAACGGCATGGATCCTAGGGTCTGCGCTGCGTCGCTTCGCTCCTTGCTTCGCCCTAGGATGACGAGGCAGCGGGTGTCTCGGCCGATCACCAAGGCACGCGACCTGCCAGCGCAAGCATAGCCGCCGGGCAAGCGTTTCGGCGCCGTGCTCAGCTCTTGGCGGAGCGGACCAGCTTGGGCTTCGCCGCCACCCGGGTCTGGCGGCCATAGCTGGCGATGAAGTCGACGATGCGCGGCACGATCTCGGACCGGAACCGTGAACCGTTGAAGACGCCATAATGGCCGACGGCCGGCTGCATGTAATGGGCTTGCCTGTCGGCCGGGATGTTCGCGCAAAGGTCGTGCGCGGCCTGGGTCTGGCCGAGGCCGGAAATATCGTCGTTCTCACCCTCGACGGTGAACAGGGCGACGTTGCGGATGAGGCTCGGATCGACGGCCTCGCCGCGATGGGTCATTTCGCCCTTCGGCAAGGCGTGGCGCACGAACACCGTGTCGACGGTCTGCAGGTAGAACTCGGCGGTCAGATCCATCACCGCCAGATATTCGTCATAGAAGTCGCGGTGCTTCTCGGCGTTGTCGCCATCGTTCTTCACAAGGTGCATGAAGAAGTCCTTGTGGGCGATGATATGGCGGTCGAGATTCATGCTCATGAAGCCCGAGAGCTGCAGGAAGCCGGGATAGACCTCGCGGCCGAATCCGGGCACCGGCCAGGGCGCCTGCATGATGACGTTGTCGCGGAACCAGCCGATGCCCTTTTCCTCGGCCAGCAGATTGACCGCGGTCGGGTTGCGGCGGGTGTCGATCGGACCGCCCATCAGCGTCATGGTCGACGGCACGAAGGGATCGCCGCGCTTTTCCATCAGCGCTACCGCCGCCAGCACCGGCACCGATGGCTGGCAGACCGCCATCACATGGGTGTCCGGACCCAGCGCATGGAACATGTCGATGACATAGTCGATATAGTCGTCGAGATCGAAGCTCCCCTTCGACAGCGGTACCATGCGGGCGTCGACCCAGTCGGTGATGTGCACGTCGGCGTGAGGCAGCATCGCCTCGACCGTGCCGCGCAGCAGCGTCGCATAGTGGCCGGACATCGGCGCCACGATCAGAAGCTTCGGGTCCGGCTTGCGGCCCGCCGGAAGCGAACGCTCGAAGCGGGTGAGGTTGCAGAAAGGCTTCGACCAGACGTTCTTTTCGGTGACGTCGACGGTCTTCCAGTCGATCACCGTCTCGGTCAGGCCGAATTGCGGCTTGCCGTAGCGGCGCGTGGTGCGCTCGAACAGTTCGGCGGCTGCCGCGACCGAACGGCCGAGCGGCGTGTGCGAGACGGGATTGAGCGGGTTGGAATAGAAAAGCCGCACCGCGTCGGCGTAGAGGCGGGCGGGCTGCAGCGCCGCATGGTTCATTTCGTAGAGCTGGTAGAACATCGGGAACCTCGCTGCTACCTGACGACCAAAGGGCCGACGAGCAGCGCCGAGCCTCGAATGTCTCGCAGCGAGGTTAACAAGATACTGTTGGGATGCAATACGTCACGTGGCGTGACGAATAGGTCTTTCGTCGAAAGCGTTGGAAAACCGGCTCGAAGGGCACAGCCGGCTCAATGTGCACCGCCGAAATATGTAGGAAATATGTCCGGCCCCTCTTACCGGACATATCAGACATATCAGACGCGCGCCATGCACACCGCGGTGTGGCCCGAGCCGATAAAACCGAGCTGGCTGGCGGCGCCGCGGGAAAGGTCGAGCATGCGGCCCCTGACGAACGGTCCGCGATCGTTGATGCGCACGACGACGCTGCGGCCGTTGTTCTTGTTGGTGACCCTGAGCTTGGTGCCGAACGGCAAGCTGCGGTGCGCTGCGGTCAGTGCGGCGGGGTTCATGCGCTCGCCGGAAGCGGTTCTCGAATGCAGCGCATACCAAGAGGCGCGTCCGCATTGCGCGGCGGCCGAGGAGGCGCTCGACGCGCCAGCCGTCAGGCCAGCCGCGATCGTTACCGCGACAAGCGCGGTGCGGTTGGTTTTCTTCATCTTTTAGGGGTGGGCTCCGTTTATAGACAACCCGCCGTAAGTGCCGAATGAGGCGGGAAATGCGGCATTGATCTGGCGGTTCCATGGCAAAGGCACACGTTTGGAGTCGCCGCGAAACAGTTTGTCATGAAATTTCCGGAGCACGCAGGCGTATTCTTTGTGAAGACCGAGCCGGATTGCGGGAAGTCTCGAGTAGGATCGGCCGTCAATCCGCAAGTAGAAGCGGAAGCGATTGCCTGGCTTCCTTTCCCTCCTTTATTGCGCGCGCATTCCGGTGGAGGATCGACTTTCCAGGGGGATCTCGCTGATGCGATTGATCGGGAATTTGCTGGCGCTGCTCGTGCTGGCGATCGGTGTGCTGTGGTCGCTGCAGGGGCTCGGGCTGGTCCAGGGCAGCTTCATGACCGGCCAGAGACAATGGCTCTACATCGGCCTCGTCACCGCGCTGGTCGGCCTGCTCGGCCTCGGCTGGGCGAACCGCCCGCGCGTTTGAGGGAAAAGGCCCCCTTCTCCCCTTGTGGGAGAAGGTGTCGCCGAAGGCGACGGATGAGGGGTGTTCCAGGGAAAGCCGGCGTCTCACTCCGCTGGAGCACCCTCATCCGTCTCGGCGCTACGCGCCGATCCACCTTCTCCCACAAGGGGAGAAGGGGTGGTGCCGCGCCTGCCTTCACGCGGCCTTTGCCGCCGGCTTGGCCGTCTTGACGTGAGTGACGCTGCGGCGTCCGTCGACGCTCACCGGCACATCGCCGTCGACGGTGGCGCGGCGCACGATCCGGTGCTGGTCGCCATAGTCGTTCACCGCGTAATGCTGGGTGGCCCGATTGTCCCAGATCGCGACGTCACCGGCCTGCCAGCGCCAGCGCACGGTGTTTTCGGGCGTCGTCACATAGCTCTGGAACAATTCATAGAGCTTGGCGGAGTCGCTCTTCGACAGGCCGACGAAGCGCTGGACGAAATTGCCGAGCAACAGCGAGCGCTCGCCGGTTTCCGGATGCACGCGCACGACGGGGTGCTCGGTTTCGTAGACGGTCGAGGTGAAGACCTCCTCGAAATGCTTCCTTTCCTCGGCGGTGGCGCGAGGCCGCACGGCGGCATAGTCGTAGGCATTGCTGTGGATGGCCCAGAGATTGTCGGCCAGCAGCTTGAGCGGCGCCGGCAGGCTTTCATAGGCGGCGTGCGTGTTGGACCAGATGGTATCGCCCCCGGCCGCGGGAATGACGACGCCGCGAAGCACGGAGAATTTCGGATAGGCGTCCACGAAGGTGACGTCCGTGTGCCATTGGTCCGCGCGGCCGCCGCCGCGGCTCGAATCCAGATTGAGGATCGAGGCGGTGCCCGACACCGGCCCTTGCGTGGGATGCGGCACGAGATCGCCCAGGCGCCGCGCGAACAGCTCATGCTCGGAATCGTCGAGATGCTCCTGGCCACGGAAGAAGACGACCTTGTGCTTCAAAAGCAGCTGGTTGATCGCCGCGATGGTGGCGCCCGACAGGCTTCCGCCAAGCTGGATGCCCCTGATTTCCGCGCCCACGCGGGCGGTCAGCGGAAAGATGTCGGTTGGCGGAATGACCTGGTCGACGGCGGCTAGGTTGCTCATGGGGATCTCCTCTTTGCTGGTTGGGGAAGGGAAAGGGCCGGTCACTGCGACCAGTATTGCCAGGCCCAGTAGAAACTCTCGTCGTGTGGCGGCAGGCGGCCGCGCTCCGCGTCGAGCCGGACCGGCGCCGGCGATCGGGGCGCGTCGTCCCGTGACGGCTTGTCCTCGTCGGGAAGGTGCAGAAGCCAGTGCCCGAGCGAGCGGCCGAGATGCGCGAAAAGCACTGCGGTGGAATGGGCCATCGTCATTCTCCTTGGCTCGGATCATTCCCGCCCCGCCCAGGACACCAGCGCGCGCTCGATCCTGCGGATGACGAATTCCAGCGCGAAGGCGATCGTCGCGATCACCAGGATGCCCATCACCACGACATCGGTGACCAGGAACTGCGCGGCCGACTGGATCATGAAGCCCAGCCCGCGCGTCGCCGCCACCAGCTCGGCCGCCACCAGCGTCGACCAGCCGGCGCCGAGCGCGATGCGCAGGCCGGTGAGGATCGAGGGCAGCGCGCTGGGCAGCACGACATGGCGGACAAGCTGGCTCCGGGTCGCGCCGAGCGAACGCGCCGCGTCGATGCGCTCGCGCGACACGCCGCGCACGCCGGCGGCGGTCGACAGCGCCACCGGCGCCAGCATGGCGATGGCGATCACCAGGATCTTCGACGGTTCGCCGATGCCGAACCAGATGACGATCAGCGGCAGATAGGCGAGCGGCGGGATAGGCCGCAGGAACTCGAGCAGCGGATCGAACACGCCGCGTCCGACCCTGCTGATGCCGATGGCGAGCCCCATCGGAATGCCGACGACGATCGCCGCGATCAGCGCGGCGAACACGCGCCAGAGGCTGGCGGCGACGTGCTGGATCAGCGTCGCGTCGACGAAACCGTCGCGGGCGACGACGACGAACTTTGCCCAGACGGCGGCGGGCGATGGCAGGAAGACCGGCGAGACCAGTTGCAGCCGGGCCGACACCGTCCAAGCGGCCAACAGGACGAGGATGGTTATGGCGCTGACCAGCCGTGCCGAAATGCCCGTCCGGTCGCGTCGCGGCCGCGACCATGGCACCGAGAATCCATCGCGCTCGCCGGCTTTGGCTTCCCGTCGTTCGCTGTAGGTGCCGACGCTCATGCCGCCTCTCCCTCGAAGATCGCGTCGGTCAGCTCCGAGCGGGCCGCGGCAAAGGCCGGATCCGCCTTGATCGCGCGAATCGGCTCGCCGGCGGCATAGCGCCGGCCGAAATGGGTTTCGAAGCTGCGCACCACATGGCCGGGTCCCGGCGCCAGCACGACGACCCTGGTGGCAAGCACCAGCGCCTCCTCGATGCCGTGCGTGACCATCAGCACGCCGACCTGGGCAGCCGACCAGAGGTCGAGCAGCGTCGTCTGCATGCGTTCGCGCGTCAGCGCGTCGAGCGCCCCGAGCGGCTCGTCGAGCAGCAGGAATTCGGGTTCGGCGGCCAGCGCGCGCGCCAGGCCGACGCGCTGGCGCATGCCGCCGGAGAGTTCCCAGATGCGCCTGTCGCCGGCGCCGTCGAGTTTGACCAGCGACAGCAATTCGTCGGCGCGCCGTGCCCGGCTGTCGGCGCTCACGCCGCGCAATCGAAGCGCGAAGGCGACGTTTTCCCGCGCGGTCAGCCAGGGAAACAGCGCGTCATTCTGGAACACCACGGCGCGGTCGGGTCCGGGCGCGGTGATCGGCTGGCCGGCGATCATGGCCCGGCCGCGCGCCGGCTTCACCAAGCCGGCAGCGACGTTGAGCAGTGAGGTCTTGCCGCAACCCGAGCGGCCGACCAGCACGACGAAGTCGCCCTTGCCTATGTCGAGCGAAACGCGTTCGACCGCCGGCGCCGGTTGGCCGTCATAGTGGACGGTGACCTTGTCGAGCGTCAGATGCGGCATTGGGCTCAAACCTCCGCTGGATCAAGCGCTGGGTCAGGGGCCTGCCCCGAAGCCGCGCCTCGTGAGCGGCTCCGGGACAGGCAAGCGCAAGGCCAGGGAAGAAGGGCCGCGCTTGTCGAGCAATTCCAGGAAGGGCGGTCTTCCTTCCGGAACTGCCTGGAGAAAAGCTCAGTTCGAGGCGAGCGCCTCGCTGGCATATTTGGTCGTGACGTATTTCGAATAGTCGGGCAGCACCGCGTCGATCTTGCCCTGCTCCTTGAGGAAGGCCGATGCCGCCGCGATCGCCTTGACCGTGCCGCCGCCGAGGAACTTGTCGGAGGCCTGCTCGTCCAGCGTCGGGAAGACATAGCCCTTGAGCAGTTCCGGCACCTCTTCCAGCTTGGCGCCGGTGATCTTGGCGATCTTGCCGGCCTCAGGCGAAGAGACCGACCAGGCCTCTGGCTTGGCCAGGTATTGGGCATAAGCCTCGCCCGTCACCTTGACGAAGTCGCGCACCGCTTCCGGATGCTTGTCGGCGAAGTCGGCGCGCACGATCCAGGCGTCGAAGGTCGGCGCGCCCCAGGCCGCCACTTGCGAGGAATCGAGCACCACCTTGCCGGAGGTCTTGATCTGGCCGAGCGCCGGGTCCCAGACATAGGCCGCGTCGATGTCGCCGCGCGCGAAGGCGGCGGCGATTTCCGGCGGCCTGAGATTGAGGATCTCGACCGCCTTGGCATCGACGCCCTCGTGCTTCAGCGCCGCGAGCAGGCTGTAATGCGTGGTTGAAACGAACGGCACCGCCACCTTCTTGCCGGCGAGGTCGGCGACTTTCTCGATGCCGGCGCCGTTGCGGGCGACGAGCGCTTCCGACGGCCCGATCAGTCCGACCACGAAGATGGTCTCAATCGGCAGCTCGCGGCTGGCGGCCGCAGCCAGCGGACTCGAGCCGACATAGCCTATGTCGACCGAACCAGAAGCGATCGCCGCGATGACGTCGGCGCCGGAATCGAATTTGCGCCAGTCGATCGCGGCCTTGGTCGCCTTCTCATAGGCGCCATCTGCCTGCGGCACCTTCGAGGGCTCGACCACCGTCTGGTAGCCGATGGTGATTTTCAAATCCTCGGCCATGACTGGGCCGAGCAGGGCGGCGCTTGCCAGCGCTGCCGACGACAGGACAAGAATGCGTCTGGAAATGGTCGACATGAAAGGCTCCATTCAAAGGAGAAAACCGGATTGCCTTTCTATCGTCTGTTAATTCTATCGGGTTTGTAGAGTTAAATCCTTCCAACCAAACGGGCTTTGTTGGAAAAGTGTCGCTAGGTACCAGCGGCGGAGGCGCAAAAGGTTGGTCGCGGGTGCTTGGTGACCGGAGCCTCTCGGAGATTGGCGAGCCGTCCCTTCTGTCGTCATTCTAGGGCGGAGCAAGGAGCGAAGCGACGCGTCCCTAGAATCCATGCCGTAAAATAGAGGTGATGCTACGGTACAGAACTGTCCGGTGTTGCGCCGGGTCTTTGTTCTGCATCGTGGCACCTATCATGAATGTAACGGAATGGATCCTAGGGTCTGCGCTCCGCTTCGCGTCGCTTCGCCCTAGGATGACGAAGCCGACCAATACGCTTGGTCAGGCTGCGAACAAAAATCCCGCTGTCACCTTTTCCAGGTAAATCCATGCCCCAGATAGCGGCGGAATTGAAACCGGCTTTCGTGTGCGAACGGGTTAGTATAGTAATCTTATCGACATTAGGGAGAGAGAACGATGCGCGACCAACTGAATCGCATACCGCTATTCGTTCGTGGCGCCGGCCGGCCGGCCGCGGCATCGGCTGCCTCATGGCAGTCGGCCCCGGCTGTCTAGGCCCGATCGCGGCCCCTCGAGCCTCCTGAATTTCAGCCATGGTTGGACGCGGCAATTCCATCATCATTGTCGGCGGCGGCGCCAGCGGCGTCGTGCTGGCTGCGCATCTGCTCAAATCGCCGAACCCCGATCTGCGCGTCACGCTGATCGAGAAGCGTCCGCATTTCGGCCAGGGCATGGCCTATTCGACGCTGCTTTCCGCGCATGTGCTCAACGTCAAGGCCTCGGGCATGAGCGCCTATGCCGACGATCCGGACAATTTCGCGCGCTGGGTGCTGGAGCGCGGCCTCGCCCTGCCGGACCAGGGGCCGTTCTATGCGCCGCGCAGCCTCTATGCCCGCTATCTGAAGGAGCTGCTCGACGATCTCGAAGACCGCGAGCGCGAGCGCGGCCGTTTGCGGCTGATCCGCGAGGAGAGCCTGTCGGTCTCGCCGACCCCGTCGGGCGTCGAGGTGGCCCTGGCCAACGGCACCAGCGTCGTCGGCCACCTTGCCGTCTTGGCCACCGGCCATGACGAGCAGCCGGGTGCCTTCCAGGGCCGCGCCATCCGGATGGGATCGGAGGCCGACACGGCGCTCGACCCGCAGGCTCCCGTGCTGGTGCTCGGCACGGGCCTCAGCATGGTCGACGCCTTTCTTTCGCTGGAGCAGCGCGGCCATCGCGGCGAGATCGTCGCCGTGTCGCGGCGCGGTCTGCTGCCCTCGCCGCATCGCAAGGGCAACCCGATCAAGCTCGATGTCGCCGACATCCCGCTCGGCACCCAGCTCTCCTATTTCGTCGGCTGGTTCCGCAACCTGATCCGCGAGAACCAGAAGGCCGGCGGCGACTGGCGCGACGTCGTCGACGGCTTGAGGCCCTTCAACCAGAAGATCTGGCAGAACTGGCCGCCCTCGGCCAAACGCCGCTTCGTCGAGCACACCAAAGCCTGGTGGGACATCCATCGCCACCGCATGGCGCCGGAGGTTTACGAGCGTGTCACCGAAGCGGTCGGCTCGGGTCGCATCCGCCTCGTTGCCGGACGCGTCGCGGACATCGAACCGAACGACGGCTTCACCGTCACGATCCAGCAGCGCGGCACGCAGGCGCAGGAAAGGCTCGAGGTCGCGCGCATCTATGACTGCATGGGCATTGCCCGCGACATCTCGAAGACGTCGAACGGGCTCGTGCGTTCGCTGGTCGAGCGCGGCCTGGCCCGTCCCGATCCGCTGCGCCTCGGCCTCGACGTCACCGCCAGATGCGAGCTGATCGCGGCCGACGGCACGGTGTCGTCGAAGCTCCTCGCCGTCGGCCCGCTGACGCGCGGCACCTTCTTCGAGATCGACGCCATTCCCGACATCCGCGTCCAATGCGCCAAGCTCAGCAAGCAATTGCTGGGCTGAGCAATTCCAGGAAAAGCGTACCGGTTTTCCGTCCGGAATTGCGTAAAAACAAATACTCCAGGTTCCGGTTTGACCTTCAGCCGCCAAGCGCCTCGCAGACGACCCGCGCGGTCTCGGCGCCGGAAAAATTCTGCTGGCCGGTGATGAGATTGCCGTCGCGCACGGCAAAGCCGCGCCACAAGCCGGCCTGGACATAGTTGGCGCCGATCGCCTTGAGTTCGTCCTCGATTCGCCACGGCATCAGATGCTTGCCGCGTTCGAGCGCGCCCATCTCCCAGGTGGCTTTGTCGGCAAAGTCCTCCTCGGCATTGGCAAAGCCGGTGACGGTCTTGCCGGCGGCGAGCAGCGTTCCGTCGGTGTGCCTCGCGTAGCGAAGGATGGCGGTGCCATGGCAGAGCGCGGCGGCCACCTTGCCGGCTTCATGGAAGGCGACGAATATCCGCTGCAAATCGGTAGCGCGCTCGTAGGTGAACATCGGCGCCTGGCCGCCGGCGACGACGATTGCGTCGAAGCGCTCGACATCGATCTCGGCCACCGGTCGCGTGTTGTCGACCAGGGCAGAAAGTTTCGGGCTCGAAATGAAGCCGAGCGAGATGAGGTCGGTCTCCGAATAGCCCGATGGATCGCGCGGGTCGCTCAGCGCATCGGCCTCGCACTTGCCGCCGTCGGGCGAGAAGATCTCGACTTGATAGCCGCGTTCGGTGAAGGCGAACTAGGGATGCGTGAGTTCGCTCCACCAGAAGCCGACCGGCCACCCGGTCGTGGTCGAGACGGCCGGATTGGCGATGATGATCGCCACGCGTTTGGGTTTTCGCCCATTGACCGGATTTGGATCCCGCACGCTCATTGTCGCACTCCTTTCTGAAAGTGTTGCCTGCGAAGTCGGACAAGGCAATCTGGCCACATGGCCGGGCAATTTCCGCTTTCGTCGCGGCCCCGCCTTGCCTACCATCTGCACATGACCCAACGCGGTAGACTCTATGGCTGCCCGGTCGAGTTCGCGCTCGATGCACTCGGCGGCAAGTGGAAGACGGTGATCCTGGCCCGGATCAAGGAGCGGCCGCTGCGCTATTCCGAATTGCGCCGGACGATCCCGTCGCTTTCCGACAAGATGCTGACCCAGCGCCTGGGCGATCTCGTCGAGATCGGTTTCGTCAGGCTCGAGGCATCGCCCGACGGCAAGGGGCGCTATACTTTGACCGAGCGCGGCCACGACCTTGCCGCTGCGCTGCAGGCGCTCTACGACTGGGGCAGCGTGCATGGCCGCGCCGAGGGCGTGCGCTTCCGCACCGATGTCGAAGCCGCCGCCTAAAGCGCGTCGCGCCGAAGCGGATTCAGGCGACGCGCTTTAAGTCTTTGTTTTTATGCATGTCCGTTATCGCAAAACCGCTGCGCACTTTTTGCGCGACATGCATTGACAAGCCCACTTCCTCAGACCGTGCTGGCAAGCGCGCCGCAAAAGCCCGCGGCATCGGTGACAACCGCTTCGCCGAGGAAACGAAGCGTGGCCAGCGAGCGGTCGCGCGCTTCCCGGTTGCCGAAGCCGCAGGCGTCATCGATCAGAACGGCCACGAAGCCATTGTCGGTCGCTTGGCGCACCGTCGGCTCGATGCCGATCTCCATGGCGATGCCGGCGAGCGCCACGGCGCGCACGCCGCAGTCACGCAAGGCAAAGCCGAAGGCGGTGGAATCGAAGGCCGACATGGTTAGCTTGTCGAACACCGCCTCGTCGGGGCGCGGCTCCAGTTCGGGTACGATCCGCGTCGCTTCGGCGTCGCGCAGAAACCATGGCTCTACCGCAGCGGGATCGCCCTGCCGCTGCCAGGCCATGGCGGTGCGCAACTGCGTGGCGCCCATCCATTTCTTCGGCAGCGACAGATGGCGCGTGAACGCCACCCGCATGCCGGCCGAGCGCGCCGCTTCCAGTGCCGTGCCGGTGCGTTCGATGATCGTCGCCGCGCCTGCGACCTGGCGGCAGATGCCGACCTGCATGTCGTAGACGACCAGCGCCATGCGGCGCGGATCGCACCATTCGGCCATGCTGGTCGGGATCTCGATGCCTTCGCTTGACCAGATCATGCCGCCGTCCGATCCCAGGGCTTGGCGATGTCGACGGTCGGGTCGAACAGGAATTCGAGCGGCAGCGGCGCGTCGAAGGCGATGAAGTGCCATTCCAGCAACCCGGCCTTGGACAGCGGGAAATCGTCGGTGTAGCGCCTGGCTTCCTCGATGCTGTCGAGCTCGAAGACGATAATGACGCCGCCGACATCGGCGCGCGCATAATTCTCGCGCACGATGCCTGCCTTCCAAAGCCGCCAGACATTCGAGACCTCGTCGCGCAGATAGGGCCGCAGATCGTCGAGCGTGACGCCGGGCTTGAAATTGTCATAGGCAAGAATCTTCATCGGCTGCTCCTTGCGTTGGCCCCGCGCGGAATTCGGCTAGCATGGTGGAAAAGGCAGCGGCAACGAACCACATGGTTCGTTGAAGCATCGCGGTGGTTGGCCGCTGTGGTGATCGGTCGGCAAGATGCCGCCATCTCGCCGGCCTCGGTAATCCGGATTCCTGATTGGGATCGAGGGGCTAGGCGGCAATTGAAGCGTAATCTCCCCCGTTGAGGGGGAGATGGCCGGCAGGCAGAGGGGTCGTTTCGACCGGGCTCGACCTACCTGCTGCAGAGGGAGGTTAGCGCTTCACGCGCGGTGACCCCCTCTGTCGCCTTCGGCGACATCTCCCCCGCGAGGGGGCAGATTACGCACCTCGCGAAATTCCATTCCCCCACTCGCCGCCGGATTGGCACGATCTATCTTCTTTCCAAGCCAAAAGGGCTGGAAAAGACGCTCCTGTGTGATGCGTGAAGCCGGAATGGAGTCCGGCCGGCATCATGCGCGAGATTGTAACCCGCGTCGAACTTGCTTCCATGGAGGGTCCGAGATGAGCGTGCACAGGAAAGCGGCGCCGGACGGCGCGGAAGGCAATTTGGCGCGGCTGCGTCCGCCCTACGCCTCGGTGCTCGACCTGATCGGCCAGACGCCGGTTGTCGAGCTCACCAAATTCGACACCGGCAAGTGCCGGCTGTTCATCAAGCTGGAAAGCCAGAATCCCGGCGGCTCGATCAAGGACCGCATCGCGTTGTCGATGATCGCGGCGGCCGAGAAGGCGGGCCGGCTGAAGCCCGGCGGCACCATCGTCGAGGCGACCGCCGGCAACACCGGCCTCGGCCTCGCCCAGGTCGGCATCCCCAAAGGCTACCGCATAATCCTCGTCGTGCCCGACAAGATGTCGCGCGAGAAGATCCAGCATCTGCGCGCTTTAGGCGCCGAAGTGCGCATGACCCGTTCCGACGTCGGCAAGGGCCATCCCGAATATTACCAGGACATGGCCGAGAAGATCGCCACCGAGCTGCCCGGCGCCTTCTATGCCAACCAGTTCGCCAACCCGGCAAACCCGCTGGCGCACGAGACCACCACCGGCCCGGAAATTTTTACCCAGCTCGACGGCGACGTCGATGCGGTGGTGGTCGGCGTCGGCTCCGGCGGCACGCTCACCGGGCTCGGCCGCTATTTCGCAAAACATTCTCCGAAAACCGAGATGGTGCTGGCCGATCCGGTCGGCTCGGTGTTGGCGCCGCTGATCAAGACCGGCAAGATGGAAGAGGCCGGAAGCTGGACCGTCGAAGGCATAGGCGAGGATTTCGTGCCGCCCAATGCCGACCTCTCGCTGGTCAAGAAGGCCTATTCCATCACCGACAAGCAGAGCATGCTGGCGGTGCGCGATCTCCTGTCCCGCGAGGGCATCCTGGCCGGCTCGTCCTCCGGCACGCTTCTGTCGGCAGCGCTTCGCTATTGCCGCGAGCAGACGACGCCGAAGCGTGTCGTCACGCTGGTGTGCGACAGCGGCAACAAATATCTGTCGAAAGTGTTCGACGACATCTGGCTGGCCGAGCAGGGCCTGGCCGACCAGGAGCAGCATGGCGACCTGCGCGACCTCGTCATGCGCTCGCCGCGCACCGGTGACATCGTGACCGTCGGTCCCGAGGAAACCCTGCTCAACGCCTATGGCCGCATGCGCCGCTCCGATGTCTCGCAATTGCCGGTGCTCGACGACGGCAAGCTGGTTGGCATCGTCGACGAGAGTGACATCCTGGCCAAGGTCGACGGCCCCTATGATGGCCGCTGGGACCGTTTCAACGCGCCGGTGCGCACGGCCATGACGTCGAGCCTGCACACGCTGCAGGCCAGCCAGACGCTCGATGCGCTCTTACCCGTCTTCGACCGCAACGAGGTCGCCATCGTCTTCGATGGCGAGGAGTTCATCGGCCTGATAACCCGTATCGACCTGATCAACCATCTGAGGCGCCGCGCAAAATGACGACATCTGGCAGGAACCGCCTGGCCTTTTCCACCCGCACCATTCATGGCGGCCAGAGCCACGACCCGACCACCGGCGCGGTGATGGTGCCGATCTACGCCACCTCCACCTACGGCCAGCAGTCGCCCGGCGTGCACAAGGGCTTTGAATATGCCCGCAGCCAGAACCCGACGCGCTTCGCCTTCGAGCGCGCGGTGGCCGATCTCGAAAGCGGCACGAAAGCCTTCGCCTTCGCCTCCGGTCTGGCGGCGATCGGAACGCTGCTGGAGCTGCTCGATGCCGGCG
This sequence comes from Mesorhizobium sp. WSM4906, assembly GCF_029674625.1. Classification (NCBI taxonomy): domain Bacteria; kingdom Pseudomonadati; phylum Pseudomonadota; class Alphaproteobacteria; order Hyphomicrobiales; family Phyllobacteriaceae; genus Mesorhizobium; species Mesorhizobium sp. WSM4906. Next base: position 845,122 of record NZ_CP121355.1, on the reverse strand, counting down.
CTCATATCGTTGCCACCGACGATATCTATGGCGGCTCGTTCCGACTGATGGAGCGGGTGCGCAAGCGCTCGGCCGGGCTTCAAGTGAGTTTCGCCGACTTCACCGATCTGGCGGCGGTCGAAGCCGCGATCCGGCCCGAGACAAAGCTGCTCTGGGTCGAGACGCCGACCAATCCGCTGCTGCGCATCGTCGATCTCGAAGGCCTTGCGGCGCTTGCAAAGCGTAAGGGTCTGCTTACCGTCGCCGACAACACCTTCGCCAGCCCCTACATCCAGCGGCCGCTGGAGCTCGGCATCGACATCGTCGTCCATTCGACGACGAAATACCTGAACGGCCATTCCGACATGGTCGGCGGCGTGGCGGTCGTCGGCGACGACAAGGATCTGGCCGACCGGCTGAAATTCCTGCAGAACGCCATCGGCGCCATTTCCGGCCCGTTCGACAGTTTTCTGGCGCTGCGCGGCATCAAGACGCTGGCGCTGAGGATGGAGCGCCATTCGGCGAACGGCCTGAAGATCGCGCAATGGCTGGAAGGCCGGAAGGACGTGCGCCGCGTCATCTATCCCGGGCTTGCCAGCCACCCGCAGCACGAGATCGCCAAGCGCCAGATGCACGCCTTCGGCGGCATGATCTCGGTCGATCTCGACCGCGACCTTGCCGGCACCAAACGCTTCCTCGAACGCACGCAGCTCTTCACGCTGGCCGAGAGCCTCGGCGGCGTCGAAAGCCTGATCGAGCATCCGGCGCTGATGACGCACGGCTCGATTCCGGCCGAAAAGCGCGGCGCGATCGGCATCTCCGATTCGCTGGTGCGGTTGTCCTGTGGAATTGAGGATGGGGATGATTTGATTGCGGATTTGGAGCAAGCGTTGGGGGGATAAACAGCCTTCGTCGCGATCCTTCGCGCCCCTCTCTGTCCTGGCGACCTGTCCTTCGATCATTCTAGGGCGGAGCAAGGAGCGAAGCGACGCGCGCAGACCCTAGAATCCATGCCGCGACGCTAAGGCGTTGCTGCACCTCAGAATTCTGCTCCGTTGCACCCTACGGCGGAGGTCACGGCATGGATACTCGGGTCAAGCCCGAGTATGACGACGTCACGAGGGCCATCAGCCAATCTCCAACGTCGTCGCCAGAAGCGCTCACCCCACCGGGCGCTGTCCCGCCGACACTCCGTATGTGTGCCATTGCAGACTGCAGCTTACACCTTACAGTGAGCCAGCTTGCGATCTCCGGAGGCGTGATGCGCGTGATCGTGTTGGGTGGCGGCGTTGTCGGCGTCACCACCGCCTACCAGTTGCAGAAGGACGGGCACGAGGTCGTCATCCTCGAGCGCCGCGCCGAAGTCGCCGCCGAGACCAGCTGGGGCAATGCCGGCATGATCGCTCCCGGCCATTCCTTCGTCTGGTCGTCGCCCAAGGCGCCGATGATCCTTTTGAAATCGCTGGTGCTGAAGGATCAGGCGCTGCGCTTCAAGCTCTCGGCCGATCCCAGGCTCTATAGCTGGTCGTGGCTGTTCCTGATGGAATGCACGGCCGAGAAGGCCCGGCGCAACACGCTGCTCAAGCATCGCCTTGCCGCCTATTCGCAATCGGTCCTGCACGAGGTAATCGCCGACGAGCAGATAGACTATGACCGCAACGATCGCGGCATCCTCTATTTCCACCGCAGCCAGCAGGCGCTCGACAAGGGCGTCGAGCATATGAAGCTGCTGGAATCCGACGGGCAGGAGATCAGGGTGCTCGACCGCGCCGGCGTCGTCGCGCTCGACCCGTCGCTTGGCTCGGCGAAGGAAAAAATCGCCGGCGGCATCCATTGCCCGACCGACGAGACCGGCGATCCTGCAAAATTCACCCGGGCGCTTGCCGCCAAGGTCTTGGAGCGCGGCGGCGTGATCCACACGGGAACGACGATCACCGGCATCGAGACTTCGGGCGACGGCGTCACCCGGGTGCTCACCGACAAGGGCAACTTCAGGGGCGACGCCTATGTCCTGGCGCTCGGCTCCTACAGCCCGCTGATCGCAAAAACGATCGGCATCAGCCTGCCGATCTATCCGATCAAGGGCTATTCGCTGACCATTCCCGTCGGCAACCGGCCGCATCCGCCGACCATCGCTTCGGTCGACGAGCACAATCTGGTCGCCGTCTCGCGCTTCGGCGACCGCATACGCGTCACCGCAACGGCCGAATTCGCCGGCTACGACACCAGCCACAAGCCGGCCGATTTCGGTTTCATGAAGGGCGTTACGCAGGAGCTTTATCCCGAGGGCGCCGACTATGACCGCGCCGAGATGTGGGCGGGCCTGAGGCCGATGACGCCGAACAATCTGCCCGAGTTCGGACGGCGGCGCCTCGGCAACCTCTATCTCAACACCGGGCACGGCCATATCGGCTGGACCATGTCGCACGGCTCGGCCCGCATCACCGCCGATCTGATCGCCGGCCGCAAGCCGGCCATTTCGATGGATGGACTTTTGAACTGAACGGTCGGATTCCAAACGGGAACCGAACCGAGATCGACGAGAAGGGGAATGCCATGTCTGTCAGCGCAGCCCGCCTTGAATCTTCGGCACCGGTCGATCCCAAGCCGGTCGACCTCGGCATCTTGCCGTCGGAGCTCGACGGCGGCCTTGCCTCGCGCGCGGCGATCGGCCTTGCGATCCTCGCCACCGACCAGACGCTGGAGCACGAGTTCCGCGCGCTGGTGCGCATTCCGGGCGTCGCCTTCTACGAAGCCCGGCTCTTCAACGACAACGACATCACGCCCGACACGCTGCGCGCCATCGGCCCGCGCATCGCGCCGACCGTCGACCTCATCCTGCCCAGCATTCCGCTCGACGTCGTCGGCTTCGGCTGCACCTCGGCCACCATGACGCTCGGCGAGGAGGCCGTGTTCGCCGAGATCAGGAAGGCGCGGCCGGGCGTCGCCTGCACCACGCCGGTCACCGGCGCGCTCGCCGCCTTCAAGGCGCTCGGCGCCAAGGGCATCGGGCTGCTCACGCCCTACGCCCCCGAGATCAACCAGGGCCTGGTCCGTTATTTCACCGGCCGCGGCCTCGACATCGCCGCCGTCGCCACCTTCAACCGGCGCGACGACCGCGAGGCGGCTCGTATCTCGCTTGCCTCGATCGAGGCGGCGGCCGAGCGCATGGCGGCGGCGCCGGGAGTGGACGCGATCTTCATCTCCTGCACCAGCCTGCGCGTTGCCGAGGCGGTGGCGGAGCTCGAACGGAAGATCAGCATCCCCGTCACTTCCTCGAACCACGCCATGGCCTGGCACTGCCTGCGGCTCGCCGGCATCGACGACGTCGTGCCGGCAGGTGGCAGATTGTTTGCGCTGCCGGCACTGTAATCAGCGCGGCGAACTTTTCAGGGGACCGTCATACATTGTCCAATGTAGCGCTGGTCGACCCCCACTCCGTCTCGGCTTCGCCGAGCCACCTCTCCCCCGATCGACGGGGTAGAGGAAAGGCGCCAAGCTTTTTGGCCTCAACGCTCGTCCAGCAACGCTCCCTTCCTTTCCCTCCGGAGGGGGGAAAGGTGGCGCTGCGAAGCAGCGACGGATTGGGGGAACCACGTGGCAATCAAGCCTCGGCCCGATCAGTCACGCCAGTCATAGAAGATGTGTGCATGCCCTAGACAAAATGGGGAGAGGTGGCCGCGAAGCGGACGAGAGGGGCCGGCTCTGCCTACGCGGTTACATGAGATCGCCCTCCGTTAACGGAATCGGAAGGAGATGTTTAACGCTTCGCTACTATGTCCCGCTCCGGGAGGCAGGACAGAGTGAGCGCGATGAACGACAGCCCCGAAAAGCGCAATGAATGGCGCACCATTTTCTACGTGCAGGCGCGTGTCGCCATTCTGTTTGTCCCGATCATCGTCAGCCTGCTGATCATCGGCGCACTCGCCGGCAATGACCACGATCCCGCCGCCATCGACCGGACCGTGACAAGTTCGGTGAAATAGGCGGCCTGACGACCGACACCCGCCGGTGTTCCGCGCAATCTAGACAAAGCGCGGGATTCGGCCGTTCTGCGCCGTCGTTCGCTCGCCGAGGTCGATGAACACCTCGTCGACATAGCACCAGCCCCAGCCTTCCGGCGGGTCGTAACCTTCGATGATGGGATGCTGGGTGGCATGAAAATGCTTGGTGGCGTGGCGGTTGGGCGAGTCGTCGCAGCATCCGACATGGCCGCAGGTGCGGCAGAGCCTCAGATGCACCCACCAGGAGCCGCTCTTCAGGCATTCCTCGCAGCCGAGCGCGCTCGGCGTCACGTCCTGGATGTCGTCCGTATGCCTGCATTCGTCCATCACGATCTCCTCGTCAATTCGGGATGACTGGCGCGGCCGCCATTTTGCGCCAGATAGGCATGCAGCGCCGCAACCACCTGGGCGCCTTCGCCGACGGCGGCGGCGACGCGCTTGGTCGAGCCGCAGCGCACGTCACCGATGGCGAACACGCCGCTGCGGCTGGTCTCCATCGGGCCGTGTCCCGGCGCCACGTCCGCTCCGGTGCGGACAAAACCCTTGGCGTCCAGCGCCACGTCGCAACGCGTCAGCCAGTCGGTATTCGGGTCGGCGCCGATGAACAGGAAGACATGGCGGATGGGGCGCGTCGTCGCCACGCCGGTCGCCCGGCTGCGCCACCGCACTTCCTCCAGATTGCCTTCGTGGCCGTCCAGCGCCTCGATCTCGGTCTCGGGCAGCACTTCGATGTTCGGCTGCGCCTCGATGCGCTCGACCAGATAGCGCGACATGGTGGCGTCGAGGCTGTCGCGACGCGCCAGCAGCGTCACCTTGCGCACCTGGCTCGCCAGATAGACCGCCGCCTGGCCGGCCGAATTGCCGGCGCCGACCAGCGCCACCTCCTGGTCCCGGCAAAGCCGTGCCTCGATCGGCGAGGCCCAATAATGCACGGACGTCCCCTCGAACTGCGCCAGGTTGGCGATGTCGAGGCGGCGGTAGCGTGCGCCGCTGGCGATCACCACAGTGCGGGCGCGCACGGCCTCGCCGTCGCCGACATCGAGCCGGTAGCCGGTCATGTCGTCGGCGGCGCCGAGCAATTTGGCTTCATCGGGGATCACCATCTCGACGCCGAATTTTTGCGCCTGGTTGTAGGCGCGCGCCATCAGCGCCATCCCCGTGATGCCGGTCGGGAAGCCGAGATAGTTCTCTATTCGTGAGGAAGCACCTGCCTGGCCACCGAAGGCACGGCAGTCGAACACGATCGTCGACAGCCCTTCGGAGGCGGCATAGACCGCGGCCGCCAACCCCGCCGGCCCCGCGCCGACGATGGCCACGTCGTAGACCTTGTCGGCGTCGACCGGCCGCAGCAGGCCGACACAGCGGGCAAGGTCGCCCTCGCCCGGATTGTGCAGCAGCTTGCCGTTCGGGCAGAGCACGATCGGCAGATGGTGGGGATCGACATGAAAACGCTCGATCAACGTTTTGGCGCAGGGGTCGGTGTCGGAATCGAGAGCGCGGTGCGGCAGGCCGCTGCGGCGCAGAAATCCCTCAAGCCGCAGCACGTCGCCATTGCCCGGAGGGCCGATGACGATCGGCCCGCTGATACCGCTCTCGAGCAGGCCGACGCGGCGCAGGATCAGCGCCCGCATGACGCGCTCGCCGAGATTCGCCTCCTGCACCATCAGGTCGCGCAGCCGCTGCGAGGGGATGACGATCGCCTCGACCGGCCCGGCCGCCTCCGCACTGACCAGCGACGGTCGGCTCGAAAGCTGCGCCAGCTCGCCGATGAAGTTGCCGGCGCCGTAGGTGATGATCGCCTCGCGCGGGCCGAGCCCGCCGGCCTGCGTAATGTCGACCTTGCCCGACAGGATGAGGATCAGCCCGGGCGAGACCGTGCCGGCGGTGACGATATGCTCGCCGGCGGCATAGCTGCGCGCTTCGCCGAAACGACGCATGCGCTCGATATCCGCGTCGGCGAGCACGGGAAACATCTGGTCGCGGCGGGCGGCAATGGTCGGACTGACGGAGAGGGCCATGGGGCGGACCGTAGCGTTATGGCCGCCGGGTTTGAAGCGGTTTGTTCGGCCGGAAGAGGAGGTTGTTGGCTGCCGACGGCGCCGGTGACCCCCATCGCTCTTGGAACTCCGGGATGGCCTGCCATCCGAAGCTCGAAGAGCGAAGGATGGTGCCCAGAAGAGGACTCGAACCTCCACTCCTTGCGGAACACGGACCTGAACCGTGCGCGTCTACCAATTCCGCCATCTGGGCTGGTGGGCGCTCATGTAAGCGGGCAAGCGATACGTGTCAACGCGCTTTTTTCAGAGCATGATCCCCAAAGTGGGAACCCAGTTTCGGAAAAGATCATGCTCGATTAAGAAACGTCCGCAGCCTGCCGGCTTAGTTTCGGGGCGTCGGCGCCGCCCCTCATCCGCCTGCCGGCACCTTCTCCCCGTATAGTGACGGGGAGAAGGGGCTGGCCGCAACGCTGGCTCTCGTCTTGCAACGCTGAAGATTGGCGAAACCGGCGAAGAGAGCGCCCCTCTCCCCGTCACTATACGGGGAGAGGATGCCGGCAGGCAGGTGAGGGGCAGCGCCAACGCCGAAAAGGTGAGGGCGGGACGGAAACAAACGTGCTGGGAATGCCCTCGGAGATCGCCCGCCTGCCCTCTGACCGCCACAAGGAGGCCAGAGCCTCACCCCTCCAGCACTTCCTTCTTCGCCACTGTCGAATCGGCGTTGAGCTTGTAGATCACCGGCACGCCGGTGCCGAGCTCGAGCTTGACGATTTCCTCGCCGCTCTTGCCGTCCAGCGCCATGATCAGCGCGCGCAGCGAATTGCCGTGGGCTGCGACCAGCACCGTTTCGCCGCGCAGCACATGCGGCTGCACGTCGTGCAGGTAATAGGGCCATACGCGCGCGCCGGTGTCCTTCAGGCTTTCGCCGCCGGGCGGCGCGACGTCATAGGAGCGGCGCCAGATATGCACCTGCTCCTCGCCCCATTTCTTGCGCGCGTCGTCCTTGTTGAGGCCGGAAAGGTCGCCATAGTCGCGTTCGTTGAGCGCCTGGTCGCGGATGGTCTTCAGATCGCCCTGGCCGACCACGTCGAGGATGATCTGGCAGGTCTTCTGCGCCCGCTTCAGCGCCGAGGTGTAGGCGATGTCGAACTTCAGGCCGCGCGCCTTCAGCTTCTCGCCCGCGGCGAGCGCTTCCGCGTTGCCCTGCTCGGTCAGACCCACGTCGCGCCAGCCGGTGAACAGGTTCTGCAGGTTCCATTCGCTCTGGCCGTGGCGCACGAGCACGAGAGTTCCCGACATGTTTGCTCCTCTAGGGTTTGCGCAATTCCGCGAAAACTGTGCAGCCGTCCGGAATTGCGCGAGAACGAAATACGACAGGATGCCTCAGCTCAGGCCGAGCACGTCCCGCATGGAATAGAGCCCGGGCTTCTTCGCGCGGGCCCAAAGCGCCGCTTTTACGGCGCCGCGGGCGAAGATCGCCCGGTCCTCGGCCTGGTGGGAGAGCGTGATGCGCTCGCCGGTGCCGGCAATGATCACGCTGTGCTCGCCGACCACCGAACCGCCGCGCAAGGTGGCGAAGCCGATCGTGCCGGCCTTGCGCACGCCGGTATGGCCGTCGCGCGCCCGCACGCTGTTGTCCTCGAGCGCGATCCCCCTGCCCTTCGCCGCCGCCTCGCCGAGCAGCAGCGCCGTGCCGGACGGCGCGTCGACCTTGTGCTTGTGGTGCATCTCCAGGATCTCGATGTCGAAATCTTGCGGCTCGAGCGCGCGCGCGGCCTGCTCCACCAGCACTGCCAGAAGATTGACGCCGAGGCTCATATTGCCGGATTTGACGATCGTCGCGTGGCGCGCGGCAGCCGCGATCTTCGCATCGTCGTCGGCCGAGCAGCCGGTCGTGCCGATGACATGGACGATGCGCGCCTGCGCGGCGTAGCCGGCGAATTCGACGCTTGCGCCAGGCGCCGTGAAGTCCAGAACGCCGTCGGCCTTGGCGAAGGCCGGCAGCGGGTCGTCGACGATCGGCACGTTGATGATGCCGATGCCGGCGAGCTCGCCGGCATCCTTGCCGAGATAGGGCGAGCCCGGCCGTTCCACCGCTGCGGCGACGCGCGCGCCGGGCATGGAGTGGATGGCGCGGATCAGCGTCTGGCCCATCCGGCCGGCGGCGCCCACCACCACCAGGCCCATATCGCCTGCTTCGCTCATGCGTTTCTCCCGACGACCTTCTTCGCGCGGCTGCGCGGCAACGGAGTTTGGCCCGAAGTCTGGCTTGCCTTGGCGTCATCGACAAGCCCCAGCCCCTTGTTGCCCTGGACCCGGTGGAAGCGGGCGTAGACGCTGTGCGGGTCGGCCATCAGCGAGGCATGCGTGCCTTCCTCGACCAGCCGGCCTTCCTCCAGCACGATGATGTGGTCGGCATTGACCACCGTCGACAGCCGGTGCGCGATGACGATGGTGGTGCGCCCTTCCATGACATGAGTCAGCGCTTCCTGGACGCGCGCTTCCGCTTCGTTGTCGAGCGCCGACGTCGCCTCGTCGAGCAGCAGGATCGGCGCCTGGCGCACTATGGCGCGGGCGATCGAGACGCGCTGGCGCTGGCCGCCCGACAGCGTCACGCCGTTCTCGCCGACCGGCGTGTCGTAGCCCTGAGGCTGCTGGCGGATGAACTCGTCGGCGGCCGCCTGTTGCGCCGCCAGCTCGATCTCGGCGTCGCTGGCCGACAGCCGGCCGTAGCGGATGTTGTCGCGGATCGTGCCTTCGAAGAGATAGGGCGCCTGCGAGACATAGGCGATCGAGCCGCGCAGCGACTGCTTGGTCACCTTGGCGATGTCCTGGCCGTCGACCACGATGCTGCCTTGGTCGACGTCGTAGAAGCGCTGCAGGAGCGCCACCAGTGTCGACTTGCCGGCGCCCGACGCGCCGACGATCGCCGTGACCTTGCCGGCGCCGGCGGTGAAGCTCAGGTTCCTGAGCACCGGCATGTCGGCGGAATAGCCGAACGAGACGTTGTCGAAGCGTACCTCGCCGCTGGTGATTTTCGCCTCGACGGCGTCGGGCGCGTCCTCCTGTTGCGGTTCGAGGTCGAGCAGCTCGTAGATCATGCGAGCGTTGACCAGGGCCCGCTCCATGCCGACCTGCATGCGCGCCAGTCGCCTCGCCGGATCGTAGGCGAGGATCAGCGCGGTGATGAAGGAGAAGACCGCGCCTGGCGGCTGCCCGAGAACCAGCGCGCGATAACCGGAATAGGCGATGACGGCGGTGACGGCGAGACCGGCCAGCATGTCGGAGATGGGCGACAGCCGCTCCGAGACGCGGGCGATCTTGTTGCTGCGTTGCTCCGCCGTGTCCGCCATGTGGTCGATGCGCCGCGCCAGCTCTCCCTCCATGGTGAAGGCCTTGACGATGGCGATGCCTTGCGTGGCCTCCTGGATGGCGCCGATCAGCCGGGAATTGATCAGCACGGATTCCCGGTTGATTTGCCGCACGCGACGGGTGATGTAGACCACGGCCCAGATCAGCGGCGGTCCGATCAGCAGCGAGCTCAGCGACAATACCGGGTCCTGGTAGATCATGAGTCCGACGAGGCCGACCAGCGTGACCGCGTCGCGGGTGATCGACGTCAGGGTCAGGGACAGCAGGTCGCGAATGCCGCCGACATTCTCGTTGACCTGCGCCGCCAGTCGGCCCGAACGCGTGTCGTTGAAGAAGCCGACGCCGAGCTTCATCAGGTGGTCGAAGATGCGCTTCTGGTAGCGCGCCACCAGATTGTTGCCGATCTTGGCCAGCGCCACGGCCTGGCCGTAGCCGGCGAAGCCGCGCAGCACGAAAGCTCCCATGAAGCCTGCGCAAATCCACACGATCGCGTCGCCACGCCGCTCGTAGAATATCTGGTTGACCATCGGCGCCATGACCCAGGCCGAGAACGCCGTCGTGCCCGAGACCAGCAGCGAGCAGGCGATGACGACGACATAGGACCAGCGATGGTCACGACCGTTCTCGGCGAGAATACGGCGCAGCACCGCATTGACCTCGCCGGGCCGGGCCTTTTGCTTGCTTGGGGTTTCAAGTGTCAAATCGGGAGCGCTTCGTGGTTCTGACAGGACGGGGCGGCTTTTTCGGTCCCCCTCTTAGCGCCCCGGCCACGGCTTGCCTATGGCGAAACTTCGTCGCGGCGTCGCGGAGGCGGCGAAGGATGATTTTATTTTGGAGGCCGGCGCCAGGCACCCCCCTCTGGCCTGCCGGCCATCTCCCCCTCAAGGGGGGAGATTGGCAGCTTTAGCGCTTCGCTCGATCCTGCAATGTTGGCGATTGGCGAAAGCCGCAGTGACGTCCGATCTCCCCCCTTGAGGGGGAGATGTCCGGCAGGACAGAGGGGGGTACTTGGCACAGGCCTTTCAGACATCTGGGCCTGACCGCGCCAGCCTCACGTCCGCCAGTGCCGCCCCGCCGTCTGGACGCCGAACAGCGACGGCGTCCTGGCATAGGCGGCGAGACCAAGCAGCGCCGCCAGCGGGTGGGTGATGACATAGACCGGCATTGCGCGCATCAGCGCGCTGTGCGGTGCCTTGTCCTCGAAAGCGGCGCGGAAATTGCCGGCTTTCAGCGCCGGCACGATTTTTTGCGCGATGCCGCCGGTGAGAAAAACGCCGCCGCGGCTCATGAACACCAGCGCCAGATCACCCGCGGTGCGGCCGAGACAGGTGACGAACAGCGACAGCGCCTCTTCCGCCACCGGATCGGATTTGGCGAGCGCTGCCGCGGTGACTTCCGCCGGCGTGGTGAAAGGCGCCGGCTTTGCGTCGGCCTTGGCCACCGCGCGATAGAGATTGACCAGCCCGCGACCGCACAGGATCTGCTCGCCGGAGATGCGGCCCTCGAGCTTTTCGATATGCGGGAACACCTCGAAGTCGCGCGGCGTGCGCGGGCCGATGTCCATATGCCCGCCCTCGCCCGGCACCGGTATCCAGTGGCGAAGCGCGTAGATCAGCCCGGCGACGCCGAGCCCGGTTCCGGGGCCGAGCACGACCCGGCCGGCACTGGGCTCGGGCGTGCCGCCGCCGATCTTCTCCATATGCTCTTCGCCGAGCGCCACCACGGCCAGCGCCTGTGCCTCGAAATCGTTGAGCACCAAGATCTCGCTCAAGCCCAGATTGGCAAACATCTGGTGCGGCTTGACCACCCAGGGACAGTTGGTGAGCCGGATCTCGTCGCCGTCGACCGGGCCGGCCACCGCCAGCACCGCCGAATTCGGCTGGATCGACGAGCGGTCTAGCACCGCCGCCTGGATCGCCTCGTCGATGGTCTTGAAATTGGCCGTCTGGACGATCTGCGGCTCGGTCGCTTCCGAATTGGCGTCCAGCACGATCGAGAAGCGCGCATTGGTGCCGCCGATGTCGCCGATCAGGACCGGAAACCGCAACGCTGTATCGTCTTCGCCAACCATGCTCTTTGTTCGCCCCGTTCCGGCCGTCTGTTGGGTTGAACTAGCGCATGGGCCGGCAAAGGGAAAGCCGGTTGGCGCCAGTTCCGGAGCAATCGTTTCAGGTTCGAATTCCGTACTCGTCCCATTTTTCCGGCGTTGGCACTGCCCCTCACCTGCCTGCCGGCATCCTCTCCCCGTATAGTGACGGGGAGAGGGGGCCCTGTCGCCACCGATTTCGCCAATCACCAACGTCGCAGGAAGAGCGCCGAGGTTGCGGCCAGCCCCTTCTCCCCGTCACTATACGGGGAGAAGTGCCCGGCAGGGCGATGAGGGGCAGCGCCTGGTTCGACAATTGGCCCGTCAGGGCGAAATGCCCCGGCGTCAGTTCCCCGGCCTTGGCCTTGGCAACGGAATGCCGATCTTCGGTGTCGGTGCGAAGGCGCTTGCCGCCGCAGGCATCGCGGAGTTGTCGCTGGAGATCGTCTCGGCTGGTACGGTCGGTTCCGGCTTGGCCGCCGCGACCGCTGCCGCGCCGCCGCCCTGATAGGTGACGGCCGCCAGCGACGGTGCATCCGGAGCGGCAAGCACCGCCTGGCACTCTTTCGGCAAATTGGCCATGGTCATCAGGTCGCGGGCCTTCGGCGCATCCGGGTTCTTGTTCGGGCGCCAGGGCTCCTCGGCGAACCACCAGGCCAGCGGCTTGCCGCAGCCGTCGTCGTCGGGCGTCGCCTCCTGCGCCTTGCAGCCGGGCGAGCCAGGCTGGCAGCCGATGCGCATGTGGAAATGATAGTCATGGCCCCAGAACGGGCGGATCTTGCGCAGCCACGAGCGGTCCCCGGTGACCGTATCGCAAAGTTTCTTCTTGATGCCCGGATTGACCAGGATGCGCTCGACTTCCGGGTAGCTCGCCGCGCGCTTGAGCAGCCGCGTATGCGCCGGCGTCCACAGCGCGTCCTTCACCAGATGCGTCTTCTCGTCGACCATCAGCGTGGCGCTCATATTCTCGCGCTCGGCAAACGTCAGCGGGCGCCTCGGCATCGGCGTCAGCCAGATGTCGGCGTCGAGGCCGATCTGGTGCGAGGCGTGGCCGGTCATCATCGGCCCGCCGCGCGGCTGAGAGACGTCGCCGATCAGAAGCCCCGGCCAGCCGTCCGTCTGGGCGTCGCGCGCGAGCTTCTCGATCAGCGCAATCATCGCCGGATGGCCCCAGCGACGATTGCGCGACGGGCGCATCACTTCCCAGCTCGGTCCGTCCATCGGCAGGGCGACGCCGCCGGTAAAGCAGCCTTTGGAGTAGAAGCCGAAGGATTGCGCGGGCGCTACCGCCGGCAGCTTCTTGGCGCCGAACAGGTCTTTTGCACGTGGTTCGGCCGAAATCGCGGCCGCCGCCAGCGCGGCCAAGGTCATCAGCGCAAGCGCGGCGGTCAGGAACGGCCTCCTGTCGGGCAGCGATCGCAACGTCATCAGGTCGGGTCCCCTCTCCAGTGGCGCGACGCAATCTCGGGCGCTTTGGGCGCGAAGCATATCATGCCATGCGCGGCGCTTCGATCACGAGCGGTTCATCGGGCTGCGCGGCTCTCCGTCCCGCCAGTTGCCGTCGGCCCACATCCGCTCCAGCGCCACCCGGTAGTTCGGGAAGCGGAAGCTGTAGCCGGCCGCCTTGATCGCCTTGTTGGCGACGCGCTTGTTCTCGCCATAAAAGGAACGCGCCATGGGCGAAAGTTGGGCGGTCTCGAAAGGAATTTCCGGCGGCGGCTCGATGCCCATCAGCCCGGCCGCGTAGGCGACGACGTCCTGCGGCGGCGCCGGCTCGTCGTCGGTGACGTTGAAGATGCCGCCAAGATTGCGTTGCGCCAGATGCCAGAGCGCGCCGGCGATGTCGTCGCAATGGATGCGGTTGAACACCTGGCCGGGCTTGACCAGCCGCCTTGCGGTGCCGTCCTCGAGATTGACCAGCGCGTTGCGGCCCGGACCGTAAATGCCGGACAGCCGCAGGGTCGCCACCGGTTTTTCGATCTCCCGACCGAGCGTCAGCCAGTCCTGTTCGGCCGCCACCCGCACCGTCGAGCGCTTCGACACCGGTTTGCAGTCGGCGCCCTCATCCACCCAGGCCCCGCCATGGTCGCCATAGACGCCGACGGTGGAAAGATAGCCGATCCATTCGAGCGCCGGCATTTTTGCGCGGATCGCCTCCCTGGCGGCGTTGAGCACAGCATCGCCCGCTTCGTCCGGGGCGACCGAGACGATGAGATGCGTCATTTGCCGAAGGGCATCGCCGATCTCGGGGGTCAGCGATCCGTCGAAATGAAGCGGCTCGATGCCTGCTTGCTTCAACGCCTCGAATTTTCCCGACGAACGGGTCGTGCCAAGGATGGGCGCACCCTGGCTGTTGGCCCGGGCGAAGGCCTTGCCGGAATAGCCGGCGCCGAAGATGAAGAACCGTTTTTCGCCCATCAGGAATCCTCTGCATGATCCGGCAGCGCCGAAAGCCATTCGTCGCGCACCACTTTGTCGTCTTCGGTCTCTAGGGCCGGCGCGGCGAGCTTCGCAAAATCGCGCCGCGGCGCCAGGCGCGATAGCGCCCAAACTGCCGCACCCCGCACCAGCGGCGAATCATCATCGAGCAGGCCAAGCACCGTGTCGATCAGCGATATATCAGCCGAATTCCCGGCTGCGATCAGCACGTTGCGGATGAAACGGTCGCGGCCGATGCGCTTGATCGGCGAGCCCGAGAACAAGGAGCGGAACGCCGCATCGTCGAGCGCGAGCAGTTCCGAAAGCTTCGGTTCGCGCAGGTCCTCGCGCGCGGCAAGCTTGGCCTCCGAGGCGACGCTGGCGAATTTGTTCCACGGACAGGCGGCCAGGCAATCGTCGCAGCCATAGATGCGGTTGCCGATCTTCTCGCGGAATTCGCGCGGGATCGGCCCCTTGTTCTCGATGGTGAGGTAGGAGATGCAGCGCCGTGCGTCGAGCCGGTAGGGCGCCGGGAAGGCATCGGTCGGGCAGACGTCGAGACAGGCGCGGCAGGAGCCGCAATGGTCGATTTCCGCCGTGTCCGGCTCGAGCTCGGCCGTCGTGAAGATGGTGCCGAGGAACAGCCACGAGCCATGCGCGCGGCTCACCAGATTGGTGTGCTTGCCCTGCCAGCCGAGGCCGGCGGCTTCCGCCAGCGGCTTTTCCATCACCGGGGCCGTATCGACGAAGACTTTGACATCGCCAGCCGCCCGCGCCACGATCTTGCCGGCGATCTCCTTCAGCCGGCCCTTCATCACGTCGTGATAGTCGCGGTTTTGCGCGTAGACCGAGATCGCGCCGCGATTGCGTTTTTGGAGAATATCGCGGGGGTCGCGGTCCGGACCGTAGTTCATCGCCAGAACGATGATCGAGCGCACCTCCGGCCACAGCGTCGAGGGCTCGGCCCGCCGCAGAACCGTTTCTGCGATCCAGTCCATCGAGCCGTGAAAACCGTCGGCGACGAATTCGGCCAGCCGCGCCGGCGCCAGCGGGATCGCGTCCGGTCTGGTCACCGCGATCGCCTCGAAGCCGGCGCGGCGCGCCTCCGCGTCGATCAGGGCGCGCAGCTTCTTCTTGTCAGAAGTCGAGGTCCGCATAATGCGATACCGGCGACAGGCCGCGCACCCGGTCGGTGAGCAGCGGCCGGAACGACGGCCGTGATTTCACGCGTGTATACCATTCGCGCGCCGCCGAGTGCTCGCGCCAGTCGATCTCGCCGAGATAGTCGAGCACCGAAAGCGTCGCCGCCGCGGCGAGGTCGGCATAGGTCACCTTGTTGCCGGCGAGCCAATGGCGCGTGCCGGCCAGCCAGTTGGTGTATTTCATATGCTGGCGGATGTTGGCGCGCGCGGCGCGGATCGCCGCCGAATCGGGCGAGCCGCCGCCCGCCGTTTCCGGCATCACCGGCTTCAGCACGCGCTCGCGCACCAGATGCCGGGTGACCTCGCCTTCGGCCTTGCTGAGATACCAGTCGGTCAGCCGGCGGATTTCGGCGCGCTGCATCGGGTCTTCGGCGAACAGCCGCTTGTCGCGCTTCAGCACCCCGCGCGTTTCGTCGAGATATTCGGCGATCACCATGGCGCCGACGATCGGCACGTCGCCTTCGGCAAGCAGGATCGGCAGCGTGCCGGCCGGGTTCAGCGCCAGAAACTCCTTGCGCCGCGTCCAGGGCTTCTCCTCGATCAGCGCCAGCTCCTCGCCATACTCGCCGAAAGCGAGGCGCACGAACCGGCAGGTGGCGAACATCGGATGGTGGAAAAGCGTCAGCATGGTTCCGCGATGATAGGGCGCACTGGCGAATCGCCCCCTGCGCCGGTAAGTCTTGGCGGCCCGTCATGCGGCCGTCACGGTGTTGCGACCTATAGGGGGACTTCCGCGCCGTGACAAGCAAGCCGTTGTCTTCAGCTATCCCCGAAATCCTGAGGTTGCCATGGAAAGCCAGACCATCGTCGAAGCGCTGCTGCTTGGGCTGCTGGAGGGCCTGACCGAGTTCATCCCGGTGTCCTCGACCGGCCACATCCTGCTCGCCGGCCATTTCCTCGGCTTCCATTCGACCGGCAAGGCCTTCGAGATCCTGATCCAGCTCGGCGCGATTCTGGCGATCCTCAGCGTCTACTTCCACCGCCTCTGGAAGATGCTGCTCGACCTGCCGCGTGACCGGCTGACCCGGCATTTCGTCATCGGCATCCTGATCGCCTTCCTGCCGGCCGCGGTCATCGGCGCGCTGGCGCACGACTTCATCAAGACCTTCCTGTTCGAATCGCCGCGGCTGATCTGCATCTTGCTGATCATCGGCGGCGTGGTGCTGCTTGCCGTCGACCGCATGAACCTGAAGCCTGTCCATCACGACGTCGAGCGTTTCCCGTTGAGCCTTTATCTCAAGATCGGCCTGTTCCAGTGCCTGTCGCTGATCCCCGGCACCTCGCGCTCCGGCTCGACGATCGTCGGCGCGCTGCTACTCGGCGTCGACAAGCGCGCGGCGGCGGAATTCTCCTTCTTCCTCGCCATGCCGACCATGGTCGGCGCCTTCGCCTTCGACCTGTTCAAGAACCGCAACGTGCTGACCTCGGCCGACCTGCCGATCATCGCCATCGGCTTCGTCGCCGCCTTCGTCAGCGCCCTGATCGTGGTCCGCTTCCTGCTCGATTACGTCTCGCGCAAAGGCTACGCGCTGTTCGGTTGGTGGCGCCTGGCGGTGGGCGGGCTCGGCCTGGTGGCGCTGATGATCTGGGGGTGAGCGGCAGCCTCCGCGCTTTCGTCATCCACGGGCGGAGCAAGGAGCGAAGCGACGCAGCGCAGACCCGAGGATCCATGCCGTGACGCTGATCGTAGAATGCAACGGTCGCGAATAACCCTCGCTAGGCGCAACGCTCTTGATGCAGATTCTGCACCGCAGAAGCGCGGAAAGGTCACGGCATGGATCCTTGGGTTTCCGCGACGTCGCTTCGC
This sequence comes from Mesorhizobium sp. WSM4906, assembly GCF_029674625.1. NCBI lineage: Bacteria > Pseudomonadati > Pseudomonadota > Alphaproteobacteria > Hyphomicrobiales > Phyllobacteriaceae > Mesorhizobium > Mesorhizobium sp. WSM4906. Next base: position 828,257 of record NZ_CP121355.1, on the reverse strand, counting down.
GACTGCTACACCCTAGGATGACGAAGGGAGGGGCTCAATTCCTCCCATAAAACGCATTCTCGACATGCACCGGCCAGCGCCAGGGCAGCACCGCCACCATGTCGAAGCGCACCGAAAGCCGGCCGTAGTCCGGCTGGCGCGACAGCCAGAGATCGGCGGCACCCTCGATGCGCCGCTCCGACGCATGGGCGATCGCATCCATCGCCTCCATCAGCGTCCGCCGCGCCTTGACCTCGACGAACAGCACCAGGTCGCCGCGCCTGGCGATCAGGTCGATCTCGCCGAGTTTGGTGCGGTGGCGGCGGGCGAGAATGCGGTAGCCTTTCAGCATCAGCGCCATCGCCGCCAGCCATTCGCCGCGATGCCCGCGCCGATAGGCCTTTCGCCGATGACCGACAGTGCGCTCAGCCATCTTTTTGCTTGACCATGATCTTATCCAAAAACCGGCTTCCACTTTTTGGGATCATGGTCTGTCCTTCAGCTCGAGCAGCCGCCGGTAAAGCGCCTGCTTCTGCCCGCCGGTCATCTTCGCCGCTTCCGCCGCCGCCTTGGAGGCCGGCATTTCGGCAACCAGCGACAACAGCAGCCGGTCGATATCGGCCGGCTGATCTTCCCCCGCCTCCGGCGGGCCGACGCAGATGACGATCTCGCCCTTCGGCGTGTCGGCCGCCGCATAGTGACCGGCAAGCTCGCCGAGCGTGCCCGTCCGCATTTCCTCGAACGCCTTGGTCAGCTCGCGGCCGATCGCGCCTCGCCGCGTGCCGCCGAGCGCCTCTACCATCGCGCCAAGCGTCTCCGCCAGCCGGCGGGGCGATTCGTAGAAGATCAACGTTGCCGGCACCTGCCTGAAGCTTTCGAGCTTGGTCAGCCGCTGGCCGGCCTTGGCAGGCAGGAAACCGGCGAACAGGAAAGCGTCGGACGGGAGGCCTGAAGCGGTCAGCGCGGCAAGCGCCGCGGACGGCCCGGGCACGGGCACGACGCGGATGTCCCGCTCCAGCGCCTCGCCGACCAGCCGGTAGCCGGGATCGGAGACCAAAGGTGTGCCGGCATCCGAGATCAGCGCCACGCTCTGCCCGGCGGCCAGCGCCTCGATCAGCTTCGGCCCGGCCTCGGCGGCATTGTGCTCGTGATAGGCGGTGGTGCGGCGGCGGATGCCGTAGCGCTCGAGCAGCACGCGCGAGACGCGCGTGTCCTCGCAGGCGACGATATCGGCGGCGGCCAGCGTCTCCAGGGCGCGCAGCGTGATGTCGGCCAAATTGCCGATCGGCGTCGCCACCAGATAGAGCGCCGGCGCCAGCGGCCGCGCCGGCATCTCGGTCTGCCCGATCAGGTAGCTGCGTTTGTCACCGGTCAAGGATCGCCCTCCATCCGAGCGTTTTCCGGAAAAGCTGGGTAGCGGTTTTCGCCCGGAATTGCGCAAGAACGAGTCTGTTTGGCACGGCTCACGCGCGGTTGCAAAACGTGAAGTCGAGGTAAGGAAATCGCCATGCCTTCGCCACAGTGAGGAACGAAACCGGCAGCGGTCGATTTAATCCCTGATTCCCGGGAGGAGGCAGGACCGGACGATGCCCAATCGCTTCGACATTTTCATCAGCCGACTTGAAAGCAAAACCGCCCGCGAGGGCATCCCCCCACATCCGATCGCCGCCCAGCCAGGCGGCCGCCGCGACAAGGCCGACCAGAAACAGGTCCGCAACGGCGAGGCGCATGGCGAAAAGCACCGCGGCAAGCACCGCCAGAAGCACGACGCTTGATCTTGTTGATCCCAGCGCCATTGGCGTCGGGCCACGGCTAGGTCGATCTCAAGCAGCGAGTGCTCGCGCCTTTTTTAAAGCTGCTACATCCGGCTTGGGAGCTTCCTTTGAAGCTTTCACTCCAGGGGCAATCTTGTAAACAACACCTTCGGCTACATCCACGCCATCAAATGCGCCGTTTCCGAATCGAAAAATATTGTTCTCAAGCGTCAAGGAATTTGATCTTCCCGCTTTCAGAATTGACAGCGGAGATATCTTATTCACAAAGTGATTTGTCGTATTGGCTGCGGTCACTTCGTCAAGGGAAACCGGCGATTTTATTGCCAGCAAAATACGATCGATAAACCGATTTACAGTTGTAGGTCCGTATGTCTCCACATCGGGAGACGTTATATAGAGCTGCCACTTTGATGAATCCTGAAGCCGCAGCCACATCGCAGCGGCGATAGGTAGCCCTGCAGCTTCCAGCGCTTTGACCGCCGTCAACCCGGCTCTGACATCGGATTCTACCAGTGTCGTCTTATCCATGCCAATACACCCGTTCCGCGATTAGTGACGGCCGTCACCATGCTCGCCGCTTCTGCCGGAGTCCAAGTCTTATACCGCGAATCAACATCCCAGGCCTTCACGGTATTCCAATAGGCCCTAAAAGCTGCGCTTGCCTGCTCCTCTGCCGTCAAGGCAGTTGCCAGTTGGCCCAATTTTACCAATTCGCTGAGCTTGTGACCGTTGCTATAAATCTGGTGCACAAAGTTCTTATCGGGAAGGTCATTAGCTCGGAATGCAGAAGCGATTTTTGCCTTCAGGGCGCATTCAACAGCCACGCCTGAAAGGTAGTAAGCTGTGTCATACTCAGCGCCATTCAAAAGCAGCCGCGCACTTTGCGCAAATGTCCTGGATTTTCGTCGCCACTCATCCCTTGTCATTCTTCACCCCCAACTGGGGATGATATCGGAGTTCGCTTCCGAAGAAAACTTGCAACACAGGCGTAATAAGCTACCGCGCCAAATCCGCCACCACCGCATCGAGCACGATCATGCCGGCGGTCGTGGCGCGGAGGCGCGCGTTGCCGACCGGCGCCACCAGCCCTTCTTCCTGCAGTACCGAAAGCCTTGCGCTCGACAGGCCGCGCCCCGAGAGCGTTTCGTAGCGCTGAAGATCGATGCCTTCGGCAAGCCGCAATCCCATCAGCAGGAATTCGTCGGCCTCTTCCGCGCGGGTGAGAACTTCACCATCGGTGACGCCGTGGCCCCTGGCCTCGACCAGGTTGAGCCAGGTCTCCGGCATTTTTTCCGCGACCGTCACGGTGCGGCGGCCGTTCTCGACGAAGCGGCCATGCGCGCCCGGCCCGACGCCGACATATTCGCCGTAGCGCCAGTAGGTCAGGTTGTGCCGGCTTTCAGCCCCCGATCGCGCGTGGTTCGAGATCTCATAGGCCGGCAGCCCACGCGCTGCGGTTACTTCCTGCGTCAGCGCATAAAGGTCGGCGGCATGGTCGTTGTCGGGCAGGACGAACTTGCGTGCCGCATGCAGCGCATGGAAGGGCGTTCCTTCCTCGATGGTGAGCTGGTAGAGCGAGAGGTGGTCGGCGGCGTGGCCGATCGCTTCCTCGAGCTCCGAAGCCCAAGCCTCCGGCGTCTGGCCCGGCCGTGCGTAGATCAAATCGAAGGAAAGCCGCGGAAAGATTTCCCGGGCGAGTCCGATCGCGTGCAGCGCCTCCTCGACATTGTGCAGTCGGCCGAGGAAGCGCAGGTCCTTGTCGTTCAGCGCCTGCACGCCGAGCGACACGCGGTTGACGCCGGCCGCGCGATAGCCGCGGAAACGCTCGGCCTCGACCGAGGAAGGGTTGGCCTCCAGCGTCACCTCGATGCCGGCGGGCACCGTCCAGTTCTTCGCCACCGCCTCCAGCACCGCCGCGACGGTTTCCGGCTGCATCAGCGATGGCGTGCCGCCGCCGAGAAAGATGCTGGTCACCTCGCGCGCGCCGGTGCGGTCGCGCATCGTCGCCAACTCCGTCTCGAAGGCGCGGGCAAACCGCTCCTGGTCGGCCGGCTGGTGGCGGACATGGCTGTTGAAATCGCAGTAAGGGCACTTGGCCGCGCAAAACGGCCAATGGATATAGACGCCGAAGCCGGGGCTGCGGTCGAGCGGCATGCTCTGGCCGGTCCCGATCATTCCGAACCTTGCCTTGCCAAATCCAAGCGCGCCAAATCCAAGCGAGCTTGCGCGAATTTCTGGAAGGCGCGGGCGCGATGCGACAGCGCCGTCGCCTGGCCCGGCTTCCAGCCATGCTTTTGCTCGGCGCTCATCTCGCCGAACGTCTTGTCGAAGCCGTTGGGCAGGAACACCGGATCATAGCCGAAGCCGAGCGTGCCGCGCGGCGGCCACACCAGCGTGCCTTCGGCCTCGCCGCGGTAATATTCGGCATCGCCGTCCGGGAAGGCGAGGCAGATGACGGCGACGAAGCGGCCGGTGCGCTGCGCCGGCTCGGTCGCGCCGGCTTCCTGCAAAGCCGTTTCGGTCTTGCGCATGGCCATGCCGAAATCCCTGCTGCCGTCGGCAGTCTCGGCCCAGTTGGCGGTGTAGACGCCGGGCGCGCCGTCGAGCGCGTCGACGCAGAGCCCTGAATCGTCCGACAGCGCCGGCAGGCCGGTCGCCTTGGCCGCGGCGTATGCCTTGATATAGGCGTTCTCCTCGAAGGTCGTCCCGGTCTCGTCCGGTTCCGGCAGGCCGTATTCCTTGGCCGATTTCGCCTCGAAGCCGAACGGCGCCATCAGGTCGGCGAATTCGCGCAGCTTGCCTTCGTTGTGGCTGGCGACGACGATCTTTTGTCCGTTTAATGAATGCATCACAGGCCCCAGATCCTTGGCTCGGCAAACTCGATCGAATTGCCCGAAGGGTCGCGGATATAGATCGAGTGTCCGCCCTGCGGCCATTCGAAATCGCTTTCGATGGCGATGTTCTTCGCCGCCAGATGCTTGCGCCATTCAGTGATCTCGGCGGCGCTCGCGGTGAAGCAGAGATGGCCTTCGCCGACCGTGCCGTGCGGCGGCACCTTCAGCCTGGCATCGGGCGCCGGCGGAACTTTCGTCGCCGCGGCGTTGAAGAGGAGCAGCACACCGTTGCCGCAACGGAAGAAGGCATGGCGGCCTTCGACCTTGCCCACTGGCTCGAGGCCGAGGATGTCGCGGTAGAAGGCCTCGGCGGCATTGAGATCAGTAACGTAGAGCGCGGATTCCAAAATCGCGGAGGGAGTCACGAGGCCCCCCTCTCTGCCCTGCCGGGCATCTCCCCCTCAAGGGGGGAGATTAGCTGCGGCTGCGCCGGCACCTCTCCTGCAACATTGGCGATTGGCGAAAGTCGTCGCGACAGCCAATCTCCCCCCTTGAGGGGGAGATGGCCGGCAGGCCAGAGGGGGGTGTGACGGATCGCCAACCTCATTCGTTCTTCTCTGCGGCGCCCTACACCACCGCCATCTGCTGCAAACTCACCAGCCGCGAAATACCCTTCTTCGCCAGCGCCATCAGCGCGGCAAACTGCTCCTCGGAGAAGGGCTCGCCTTCGGCGGTGCCCTGGATCTCGACGATGCCGCCCTTGCCGGTCATGACGAAATTGGCGTCGGTGCCGGCCGAGGAATCCTCGAGATAGTCGAGATCGATGACCGGCTGGCCATCATGGATGCCGCAGGAGATCGCGGCGACATGGTCCTTCAAAACCTTGGAGACGCTCACCATCTGGCGCGCCTCCATCCAGCGCAGGCAATCGTAGAGCGCTACCCAGCCGCCGGTGATCGAGGCCGTGCGGGTGCCGCCGTCGGCCTGGATGACGTCGCAGTCGACGGTGATCTGCTGTTCGCCCAGCGCCTGCAGGTCTACCACCGCCCGCAGGCTCCGGCCGATCAGTCGCTGGATCTCCAGCGTGCGGCCGCCCTGCTTGCCGGCGGAGGCCTCGCGCCGCATGCGCTCGCCGGTCGAACGCGGCAGCATGCCGTATTCGGCCGTCACCCAGCCCTTGCCGGAATTGCGCATCCAGGCCGGCACTTTTTCCTCAAGGCTCGCCGTGCACAGCACATGCGTGTCGCCGAACTTCACCAGGCACGAGCCTTCGGCATGCTTGGAGACGCCGCGCTCGAAGGATATGGCGCGCATTTCATCGGCTTGGCGTTTGGAGGGGCGCATAGAGGCTCTTTCTGCTCTTCTCTTGGATTCGTCGGCGGCTTGTAGACGCATGCGGCCTTACGCGCAAAGGAAAACGGGGCGCAAAGGAAAACGGGGGCCGGGTTGCCATTGGGGCGGGAGTCTATATCTTCTAACAGGAGGTTTTGACTGGAATGAACAAGGCAGTCGATCCCGCGTCGCAGTCGCCGGTGCTTCAATCGCCCGTACTTCAATCGCTCGACATGCGTTCGCGCGACATCTTCAGGCGGATTGTCGATTCCTATCTGCGCGACGGTGAGCCCGTCGGCTCGCGCAGCCTGTCGCGCATCCTGCCCTCGTCGCTGTCGCCGGCCACCATCCGCAACGTGATGAGCGACCTCGAGCATCTCGGTCTTATCTACGCTCCGCACGTCTCGGCCGGCCGGCTGCCGACCCAGACCGGCCTGCGTTTCTTCGTCGACGCCTTCATGGAGCTCGGCGATCTGTCCGACGATGAGCGCCGCGTCATCGAGGCGCAGGTGCGTGCCTCGGGCTCGGGCGCGACGCTGGAGCATATGCTGACCGAGGCCAGCCAGATGCTGTCGGGCATGTCGCGCGGCGCCGGCCTGGTGCTCGCCGCCAAGAACGAGGTGGCGCTCAAGCACATCGAGTTCATCCAGCTCGAACCCACCAAGGCGCTTGCCGTCATGGTGTCGCAGAGCGGCGACGTCGAGAACCGCGTCGTCGACCTGCCCGCCGGCATCACCGTCTCGCAGCTGCACGAGGCCTCGAACTTCCTCAACGCCCATATTCGCGGCCGCACGCTGGCCGAGGCGCGCGTCGAGATCGCCCGCATCAAGGACGAGACGAGGGCGGCCCTCGACACGCTGTCGCAGGACCTGGTCGAGAAGGGCCTCGCGGTCTGGGCCGGCGCCGAAAGCGGCCTGCCGGCGCGCCTCATCGTGCGCGGCCGCGCCAATCTTCTGGAGAACGTCACCGCCCAGGCCGACCTCGAATTGCTGCGCCATCTGTTCGAGGATTTGGAAACGCAGGACGGCCTGCTGCAGCTCCTCGACCTTGCCGAGGAAGGTCCGGGCGTGCGCATCTTCATCGGCTCGGAGAACAAGCTCTTTTCGCTGTCCGGCTCGTCGCTCGTGGTCGCGCCCTATCGCGACAAGGACGCACGCGTCGTCGGCGCGCTCGGCGTCATCGGCCCGACCCGGCTCAACTACGCCCGCATCGTGCCTATGGTCGACTACACTGCCCAATTGATTTCGCGCATGCTGAGGTAGGCGAGCGGGATCGCCGCAAGGAGGGTGGAAATGGCGCTGGAATCGTTCAAGGCCCAGATCAGCCTGTTGCTCGAGCAAATGGTGAACCAGCCGCAGGACGAGCACGAGGTGCAGGAACAGCTGCGCGAGAAGCTCAGGGAAATGCGCGCCATGGGCCTGCCGCTGCCGGCCGATCTGGTCGCGCTGGAAAAGCGGCTCGACGAGGATCTGGATGTCGAAGAGAGCTGACCTGCCCGGAACCGCCAAGAAATCGGGCCATCCCTCTTTTCGGAACGCCTGTCGATCCTAGTTTCCTGGCACGGAAATTTGATCGGTCGGCTGGTGCTTGCGTTGTCAGGTTGCCTTGGAGATTGGCTGAGGCGCCTTTAGCTTCGTCATCCTGGGGCGGAGCAAGGAGCGAAGCGACGCAGCGCAGACCCCAGGATCCATGCCGTGACTTGGAGGTGTTGCGACGGTGCAGAATTCTGCTCCGCAGCGCTCTACGGTTAAGGTCACGGAATGGATTCCAGGGTCTCCGCGACGGAGCTTCGCTCCTGCTTCGCCCTGGAATGACGACGTCGAGGCGGCCTCAGCCGATTGCGACACGGCGGCGCAAACCATGGAGAGCAGCATGATACGGATCGCCGGCCTTGCAGGCATTGTCTGGCTCCTGGCTTCCGGAGCCTTCGCGCAGCAGGCCGACCGACCGTTGCTCACAGGCGAAAAGGCTTTCGGCGACTGGAAAGCCGACCGGCCCGGCGTGCGCCGCCTGATCAGGCCGCGCGACCTGCCGTCTCCCCGCACCGGCAGGCTGGCATCGAATGCCCCCGGCCTGGCCGACCGCCCCGAAGGCGCGAAGCCGATAGTGCCGCCCGGTTTTTCCGCGGAACTGGTTGCCTCCGGCATAGACAATCCGCGTGTCGTGCGCGTCGCGCCGAACGGCGACCTCTTCGTCGCCGACAGCGAAGCCAACCAGATCCGCGTCTACCGCCTGGCTGCGGGCAGCGCGAAACCGGCGGAAAAATCCATCTTCGCCGAAGGCCTCAGCCAGCCCTACGGCATCGCCTTCTACCCGCCGGGCGACAAGCCGCAATGGGTCTATGTCGCCAACAGCGACAGCGTGGTTCGCTTTGCCTATCGCGACGGCGACCTCGAGGCTTCCGGCGAGCCGGAAACCATCGTCGAGAAGATTCCGGCCAGTCATCACTGGACCCGCGACATCGCCTTCTCGCCCGACGGCAAGACGCTCTATCTCTCGGTCGGCTCGGGCTCGAACGTCGGCGAGGATATGGGCGCCCGGCCGAAAGGCGGTCTCGAGGAATGGGCGAGATCGCAACCGCTCGGTGCCGCCTGGGGCTCGGAGGCGGGTCGCGCCGACGTGCTCGCCTTCGACCCCGACGGCAAGAACCGCAGGATGGTCGCCACCGGCCTGCGCAACTGCTCGGGCATGACCATACAGCCGGCGACGGGGGCGCCCTGGTGCGTCGTCAACGAGCGCGACGAGCTCGGCGACAACGTGCCGTTCGAATACGCAACGGCCGTCAAGGACGGCGCCTTCTACGGCTGGCCCTGGTACTATATCGGCGCCAACGAGGATCCGCGCCACAAGGGCGCGCGCCCCGACCTCGCCGGCAAGGTCACGGTGCCCGATGTGCTGATGCAGGCGCATTCTGCACCCCTCAACATCGCCTTCTACGAAGGCGGCAATTTCCCGGCCGACTACAAGGGCGACGCCTTCGTCGCCCTGCACGGCTCGTGGAACCGCAACGTCCGCAGCGGCTACAAGGTGGTGCGGCTGAAATTCAAGGACGGCAAGCCGACCGGCGAGTATGAGGACTTCGCCACCGGCTTCGTCATTTCGGATGACGAGGTCTGGGGTCGGCCGGTGGGCGTGGCGGTGGCGAAGGACGGCGCGCTGATTCTCACCGAAGACGGCAACGGCACCATCTGGCGTATTACGTATGGTGGCTAGCTGTTCGACAGAGGGGGGTTGAAGTTGCCGTTGCCGAAGACGAGACAGGCCGCCCATTCCCACGAAATCAGTGCAAACGCTGGCGATTGGGGGAAGCCCCTCCAACCTCGTCATTCCAGGGCGTAGCAGCCGCGCAGCGGCGTCGCGGAGACCCTGGAATCCATTCCGTGACCCTAATCGTAGAACGCAGCAGAGCAGAATTCTGCACCGTTGCTACGCTTCGAGGTCACGGAATGGATCCTCGGGTCTACGCGCGTCGCTTCGCTCCTTGCTCCGCCCGTGGATGACGAGGCCGGGCCGTTTCGGCCAATCTCCAACGTGTACGGACTGCCAACAAGGGGATGAGCACTCCGTCGAACTGGCGCAACGAATCCCGCCGTGAGGGAATTACCACCGACCCGTTATAATGATAGAAGCCCGGTTCTGCATCGGTCCCTACGGCCAGGTTCCAACCATGACACTCACCGGATTCCTCGCTTACAGCGCCGCCCTCGGCGTCGCCGCCGCCATTCCGGGCCCCGGCGTCACGGCGCTTGTCGCCCGCGCGCTCGGCTCCGGCTTCCGCTCCTCGCTGGCGATGTCGTTCGGCCTGATGCTCGGCGACATCACCTATCTCACCGCCGTCGTGCTCGGCCTCGCCTTCGTCGCGCAGACCTTCGGTATGGTCTTCCTCGCCATCAAATGGACGGGTGTCGCCTATCTCGCTTTCCTCGCCTGGCGCTTCTGGACCAGCGGCATCTCGCCCGAGACCGTCGAGGCGCGCAAGGGCAAGGGCGGCTTCGTGGCAAGCTTCCTTGCCGGGCTGACGGTGACGCTCGGCAATCCGAAGACGATGATCTTCTATCTCGCCATCACGCCGACCATCGTCGACCTGAAGACCATCACGCTGGCCGACTACGGCATCCTGGTGGCGCTCACCGTAGTCGTGCTCTTCGTCGTGCTGGTACCCTATTTGGCGTTGGCCGCGAAGGCGCGCTGGTTCCTGAAGTCGCCGCGCGCCCTCAAGGCGCTGAACCGCACTGCCGCCGGCTTCATGATGGGTGCGGCGGCGGCCATCGCCGCTCGTCAATAGCTCTTTCGTCATCCCAGGGCGAAGCGAAGCGTAGACCCTGGGATCCATGCCGTAGCGCCACACGAAAAGTGCAGCGGTTCAGAACCAGGCTCCCGGATCACCGACATCGGATGTCCGGACCAAAGCCTGCACCGCTGCGGCTCTCTGATGTCACGGCATGGATCCTGGGGTCTGCGCCGCGTCGCTTCGCTCCTTGCTTCGCCCCAGGATGACGAAGCTGGGGAGCTTCGGCTATATCGAACCTCCGATAAGTGGCGTGAAAGGAATCCTATTTTCCGGCGCGGGGTGGTTTTCAGCAACCGCCCCACTCGGATATTTTCGGCGGCCGGCCTATCTTGCGCGGCTGAAAGCCTTATTCTGTTTGCCTATGCCTTTGCCTTGGGAGCGAAACCAATGAACAAGCCCGTCACCTCCGCGCGTGTCCCCGGCCGCGGCCGCATCTTCAACTCGATCACCGAGACGATTGGAGACACGCCGCTGGTTCGGCTGGATAAATTCGCCAAGGAGAAGGGCATCGTCGCCAATGTCCTCGCCAAGCTCGAATTCTTCAACCCGATCGCTTCGGTCAAGGACCGTATCGGCGTCGCCATGATCGAGGCGCTGGAGGAGGCCGGCAAGATCGCGCCCGGCAAGACCACGCTGATCGAGCCGACCTCCGGCAACACCGGCATCGCGCTGGCCTTCGCAGCGGCAGCCAAGGGCTACAAGCTGATCCTCACCATGCCGGAGACGATGTCGGTCGAGCGCCGCAAGATGCTGGCGCTGCTTGGCGCCGAGCTGGTGCTCACCGAAGGGCCGAAAGGCATGAAGGGCGCCATCGCCAAGGCCGACGAGCTTGCCGCGACGCTGCCCAACGCCATCATCCCGCAGCAGTTCGAGAACCCGGCCAACCCGGAGATCCACCGCCGCACCACGGCGGAGGAGATCTGGAACGACACCAATGGCGAGGTCGACATCTTCGTCGCCGGCATCGGCACGGGGGGCACCATCACCGGCGTCGGCCAGGTGCTGAAGAAGCGCAAGCCCTCGCTGCATGTCGTGGCGGTCGAGCCGGAGGCCTCGCCGGTGCTCTCCGGCGGCCAGCCCGGCCCGCACAAGATTCAAGGCATCGGCGCCGGCTTCGCGCCCAAGATTCTCGACACCTCGATCTATGACGAGATCGTCAGGGTCTCGAACGAGGATTCGGTCGCCAATGCGCGCCTCGTCGCCCGCCTCGAAGGCGTCCCGGTCGGCATCTCGTCGGGCGCCGCGCTCCAGGCGGCGATCGTCGTCGGCTCGCGGCCGGAGAACAAGGGCAAGAACCTCGTCGTCGTCATCCCCTCCTTCGCCGAGCGCTACCTCTCGACGATCCTGTTCGACGGGCTGGGGGCTTAGGCCGAAGCCTCCGAACCTCGTCATCCACGGGCGGAGCGAGGAGCGAAGCGACGCGCGCAGACCCGAGGATCCATTCCGTGACCTCAAGGCGTAGCAACGGTGCAGAATTCTGCTCCGCTTGCATCCGTCGGCCAAGGTAACGGAATGGATTCCAGGGTCTCCGCGACGCCGCTTCGCGGCTGCTCCGCCCTGGAATGACGAGGTTGGGGGCTTCCTGCCCTAACCCCTAACAAGCTTCGCCTTCTCGCCCTGCAGGAAACGCCGCAGCGCCGGGTCGCGCTCGAGGCCGATCGCCCGGTCGTAGGACTGGGCCGCCTGCTTCGAGTTGCCGAGCCTGGCCAACAGCCCGGCGCGGGCGGCCCAATAGGGCTGGTAGTCCCGCAGCCTTCTGTCCTCGCCCAGCACATAAAGCGCCGCCAGGCCGGCCGGAGCCCCCTCGGTTTCGGCGATCGCCACCGCACGGTTGATCGCCACCACCGGCGATTCGGCCACGGCCTGCAGCGCGTCGTAAAGCTGGCGGATCGCCGCCCAATCCGTGCCGCAGCCCCGCCGGCGCGCCGTATGCGCGGACTGCACGGCGGCCTCCAGCTGGTAGCGGCCGATGATGCCTCTTTGCGCGGCGCGCACCAACAAGGCTTCCGCCTCGTCGATCAGGCCGCCGTCCCAGAGCGCGATATCCTGCTCGGCCAAGGGCACGAAATCCCCTTGCGCGCCGCGCCTCGCCGAGCGTCGCGCCTCGGCAAACAGCATCAGCGCCAGCAGCCCGAGCACTTCCGGCTCGTCCGGCATCAGCGAGGCGACCAGCCGTCCAAGCCAGATGCCTTCGGTGGCGAGATTGCGCCGCCGGCTGTCGGTGCCGGTCGGGTCCGACCAGCCTTCGGCGAAGGTGGCGTAGATCGCCTCCAGCACCGCGCCCAGCCGATCGCCGAGTTCCGCCTGCTCCGGCACGCGGAACGGAATCCCGGTCTCGCGGATGCGCGCCTTGGCCCGCACCAGCCGCTGGCCCGTCGTCGCCGGCGAGACCAGGAAGGCCGAGGCGATCGTCGCGGCGTCGAAACCGAGGATCGTCTGCAGGATCAATGGCGCGCGCACGCTGGTGTCGATCGCCGGGTGGGCGCAGGCGAACATCAGCCGCAACCTGTCGTCCGGCAGCTCCTCGCCGTTCATGCGCGCCTCCATCTCTTCGGCGATCAGCTTCAGGTGATCGCGCGCCGCCTCGCCGGTCAGCCGCCGCCGCACTGCGTCCACGTTGCGCCGGCGCGCCACCGACAGCAGCCAGGCTTCCGGTTGCTCCGGCACGCCGGCTCGGGGCCAGCGTTCGAGCGCGGCGGCGAAGGCGTCGGCCAGCGCGTCCTCGGCGCCGGCGACGTCGCGCGTACGCGCCGCGAGCCACGCGACCAGCTTGCCGTAGCTGCGCCGGGCGGCCGCTTCCGCCGCCGCCCGCGCGATCCCCGAGCGATCATCCATCGCGGGTCACTCCGCGGCGGCGACGTACTCCGCCATTTCCCAGATCGGCCGCACCTCGACCGTGCCGGTGGAGGACGCGGGGCAGCGCGCACCCCATTCGATGGCCGTGTCGATGTCGGCCGCCTCGATCATGTAGAAGCCCGCCAATTGCTCCTTGGTGTCGGCATAGGGGCCATCGAGCACATTGGTCTTGCCGCTGGCCAGCCGCACCGAGGTGGCCGCCTGGGTCGGACGCAGCCGCTCGCCGGCGATATAAGCGCCGGATTTCTTGAGCGCCTCGGTATAGGCGCGGTAGGCCGCGAGGGTCTGTTGGGTTTGCTCTTTCGGAGCGTTCGCCATCGCGGCTTCGTCATTATAGATCAAGAGCATGTATCGCATGGTCTTCTCCCGTTTTCTGAAGGCCGCATCGTCGCGTGCCGACCTATGTCGTGCGGCGTCGGCCGATTTCGACAGGCGTCCGAAAAATCTTTCGTCCCCAAAGCAGTCGAGCGCAAGCCGGAGCTTTTCGCCACCACTCAACCGTTCGTCTAATGGCTGCAATTGCGGGTTGGCATTTGTCGCTCGCTGTCTAAACTCCCCCGAATTCGTGCCGGGGGAGGCGGCGCGGCGCGATCGTTTCAGGAGGAGGAAACCCTATGCTCGATTTCAGGACAAAATTTGTTGCCGCCGGGACGCTGGCGCTGTCGCTCGGCCTCGGCGCCATGTCGGCCGGGGCGCAGGAATTCATCAACGTGCTGACCGGCGGCACGTCGGGCGTCTATTATCCGCTCGGCGTCGCGCTGTCCGAGGTCTACGGCAAGGGCATCGAAGGCGCCCGCACCCAGGTGCAGGCAACGAAGGCCTCGGTCGAGAACCTCAACCTGTTGCAGCAGGGCAAGGGCGAGATAGCCTTCGCGCTCGGCGATTCGGTGAAGCTCGCCGCCGAAGGCAACACCGAGGCCGGCTTCCCCGGCAAGCTCGACAAGTTGCGCGGCATTGCCGCCATCTATCCCAACTACATCCAGATCGTCGCCAGCAAGGAGTCCGGCATCAAGACGCTCGCCGACCTCAAGGGCAAGAGCCTGTCGGTTGGTGCGCCTGCCTCCGGCACCGAACTCAACGCCCGCGCCATTTTCGCTGCCGCGGGGCTGAAATATGAGGATCTCGGACGGGTCGAATATCTGCCCTTCGCCGAATCGGTGGAGCTGATCAAGAACCGCCAGCTCGACGCCACGCTGCAATCCGCGGGCCTCGGCGTCGCCTCGATCCGCGACCTCGCCACCTCGGTGCCGATCAACGTCGTCGCCGTGCCGGCCGAGGACGTCGCCAAGATCGGCTCGCCCTATCTTTCGGTGGTCATTCCCAAGGGAACCTATGAGGGTCAGACGGAAGATGTCGCGACCGCCGCTGTGGGTAATTTCCTCGTCACCAGGGCAGACGTTTCCGACGAGACCGCCTACCAGATGACCAGGCTGATGTTCGACCATCTCGATCAGCTCGCCGCCGCCCATGCCGCCGCCAAGGCGATAGATCCGGCCAAGGCGCTGGAAGGCATGCCGGTGCCGCTGCATCCCGGCGCGGAGAAATATTACAAGGAAAAAGGGCTCATCAAGTAGCGAGCACTACATCTCGCTTGTTTGGGAACGCGTCGGATGAGCGAAGCAACATCTGGAGCAACGACCGGCGGCACCTCGGCCACTTTTCATCTCCCTGTCGTCGAGGAGCAGGTCGAGGGCCTGCCGCCGGGCTTCGGCGAAGGTATCGCCGGGAAGGCGGCCTTCCTGATTGCCGTCGCCTTTTCCGTTTTCCAGATCTACATCGCCGCCTATGGCAGCCTGCCCAGCCAGGTGGTGCGAGCCATGCATGTCGGCTTCCTGCTGCTGCTTGGCTTCGGCCTGATCGCCAATCTGCGCGCCACCGGCATGGCGGCGAAAACCGCTTTTTGGACGCTCGGTGGGCTGGGCTTCGCCACCGGCCTCTACAATTGGGTGTTCTATACCGATCTCATCCGCCGCTCCGGCTTCCTCACCGCGCCGGACCTGATCGTCGGCTCGGCTCTGGTGGTGCTGGTCTTCGAGGCGGCGCGGCGGCTGATGGGGCTGCCGCTCGCAGTCATCGCCTTCATCTTCATCGCCTATTGCTTCGTCGGCAACCATCTGCCGCCGCCCTTCGTCCATCGCGGCTACGATTTCGCCCAACTGGTCGACACCTTCGCCTATGGCACCGAGGGCATATACGGCACGCCGGTCTATGTTTCGGCGGCGTACATCTTCATCTTCGTGGTCTTCGCGGCCTTCCTCGAGCGCGCCGGCATGATCGCGCTGTTCAACGATTTCGCGCTCGGCCTGGTCGGCTCCTGGCGCGGCGGCCCGGCCCAGGTCTGCGTACTCTCCTCGGCGCTGATGGGCACCATCTCCGGTTCGGGCGTCGCCAATGTGGTGGCTAGCGGCCAGTTCACCATCCCGCTGATGAAGCGCTTCGGCTTCCGCTCGGCCTTTGCCGGGGCCGTCGAGGCGACCTCCTCGATGGGCGGCCAAATCATGCCGCCGGTGATGGGCGCGGTCGCCTTCATCATGGCCGAGACGCTGAACATCGCCTATGCCGAGGTTGTAAAGGCGGCGATCATTCCGGCGCTGCTCTATTTCGGCGCCTGTTTCTGGCAGGTGCATCTGGAGGCCGGCAAGGCGGGCCTGCGCGGCATGGCCAAGGGTGACCTGCCCAACCCCTGGGAAGCGGTGCGAAAGCACTGGCCGCTGGCGCTGCCGCTCGCCGTGCTCGTCTATCTTCTGTTTGCCGGCTACACGCCGATCTTCGCCGGTACGATGGGTCTGGCGCTGACCATCGTGCTGATCCTCGGCACGCCGCTGGCGGCCTTGATCGGACCGTTCGCCTTCCGCGTCGTCTTCTGGCTGGCGCTTGGTCTTGCCGCCGCCTCCTTCATGCGGTTCGGCGTCGATAGCCTCGGCCTCGTCATCGCGGCGCTCATCATCGCCTGCTTCACGTTCAGGGGTGGGCGCGAGACGCTGCGCATCTGTGTCGACTCGCTGGCCGAAGGGGCGAAGAACGCGCTGCCGGTCGGCATCGCCTGCGCCATCGTCGGCATCGTCATCGGCACGCTGACGCTGACCGGCATCGCCTCGACCTTCATTGGCTGGATCATCTCCATCGGCGAGAACAATCTGTTCCTGTCGCTGGTGCTGACCATGCTTACCTGCCTGGTGCTCGGCATGGGCATCCCGACCATCCCCAACTACATCATCACCTCCTCCCTGGCCGGTCCGGCGCTGCTGTCGCTCGGCGTGCCGCTCATCGTCAGCCACATGTTCGTTTTCTATTTCGGCATCATGGCCGACCTCACCCCGCCGGTGGCGCTTGCCGCCTTCGCCGCCGCTCCCATGGCCAGGGAAAGCGGCCTCAAGATCGGCATCCAAGCGACCAAGCTCGCCATCGCCGGCTTCGTCGTGCCGTTCATGGCGGTCTACACGCCGGCGCTGATGCTGCAGGATGCCGGCCCGATCGCGGCTTCGTTCGGTTATCCCGTCGAGGTCGCCTACATCGTCGTCAAGGCCTGCATGGGTATCGTGCTCTGGGGCGCCGCCGCCGTCGGCTTCCTCGCCCGCCGCATGGCCTGGTGGGAGCGCTTGGTCGCGTTCGCCGCCGGCGTGCTTCTGGTGGCGGCGCTGCCGCTTACCGACGAGACCGGCTGGGCGCTGGCGTTGGTATGGACCGGCTGGCATTGCTGGCGCGCCAACCAGGCTTCGGTAAGGGACGCTGCGTGAGCCTCTGTATCCTTGCTGGCGGGAAAACGATGGTTCTGGCCACGGCCGCCTTCACGCTGTCCTGGACACATTCGGTGGAGCGGACGCGTTGGCAGGAGGACTGGAATGTGACGTCTTCGGGTCTACTGATCGTCGAAGCGCGCGTCAAAGGCTCCGGCGCCGGCATGGAGCCGCCCGAGGGCTCAGTGCTGCGGGACGGCTGGTGGGTCTATGCGCCGCGGATCGGCGCTCAGCCGCGCCTTGTGCTTGCGGCTTCCGGCGCGACCGGGGAAGGCTGGACGCTGTGCACGGCCGAAGATTGCAGGGAGCTGGGCAAGGCGGCAACGGATGCGATTATGCTCGAACCTTGCGAGGGCTCGGGCAAGCCGGCGCCATAATGCGGGATCAGGAGCAGCGCAAATTCGCGGCTGGACAAAGGGACGTTTCGGTTGGGGCAGGTCGGTCATGTCGGCCCCGGCTGCTTGTGCCTTGAAGCACTGAGCCAGCCGGCGGCGTCAAAGTCGCGGCGTTGTCGCACGCCTGCCGTCGGCGACGGCGGGGCGCTCGTCACGATAGGTCGTGGCGCGGTTGTCGGCGGCCGGCTTGCAGATCCGGCTGTTGTGGCGGCTGTCGGGCATGACGGTCAGTGCGTGCCGATGCCGAGCGAGTTGCCGCGGCGGGCGCAGGCCGGACCCGGGCCGCGCATGTAATAGCGCTCGGGCCGATAGGTCGGCGCGACGAATTCGCGAATGGCGGCGGCATAGCCGGCGATGTGGTTCCAGAAGTTCATTTTACCTGTCCCTGTCCCGCTTTCGGATGTCCCTTCCGAATTGCCCGGGAGCATAGCGTCGAGGCGTGAATAGTCGGTGAACGCGATGTTAATTTGTGGTCCGAAACTCGTTGCTTCGTGGCTGGAATGCGGCTGATTCGCGGTCTTTCGGTGCCTTTTGTCGCGTTTCCGGCTCGTGTGGCTTTTGCATCACATAGGTTTCGTCTCGATGTCGCTTGGACGCGCTTCTGTTTCACGTTCGATCCGGAAATTTCATTGCGCGTTACGCAAAAGGTCAGGAACCGGCCCGGAAGGGACACGTTGATTCCTTCAAGCCCGCGCGGCTCCGACGAAGGCGGCCGCGCCGCCGATTGAATCCCCAACCCGGAACAAGCAATGGAAGGCAACAGCCATGGGTTTCTTTTCGAAAGACATCAAGACGCTGGACGACCTCTTCATCCATATGCTGCGCGACATCTATTATGCCGAGAAAAAGATAAAGCGGACGCTGCCGAAGATGATCGGCTTGGCGACCGATCCGCAGCTGAAGGCCGGCTTCGAAAAACACCTCGAGCAGACCAAGGGCCATATCGATCGCGTCGAGCAGGTGTTCGAGCTGCACGGCGTCAAGGCCAAGGCCGTCAGCTGCCCAGCCATCGACGGCATCCTCGAGGAAGCCGATGAGGTGAGTGCCGATATCGACGACCGGGAGGTTCTCGACGCCGCGCTGATCGCGTCCGCGCAGGCGGTCGAGCACTACGAGATGACGCGCTACGGCACGCTGATCGCCTGGGCCAAGCAGCTCGGCCGCAGCGACTGCGCCAACGTGCTGGCCAAGAACCTCAAGGAAGAGCAAGCGACCGACCGCAAGCTCAGCGAAATGGCGGAAAACAGGATCAACCTGCTTGCGGCCTGACGGGCTATGCCGCGACGGCGCGCGCCGGCTTGCCCGGAACCCAAGCGCGCCCTGCCCGTTGCCGTTGGGACCGCATCGCGCAGGCGTTCGCAGTAGGAGCTGGCAATGGCACCGCGCCCCGCCTGGAAGGGCTATCTGAAACTGTCGCTGGTCACTTGCGCCATCGAGCTGACCAACGTCGTCACCCATGCCGGGAAGGTTTCGTTCCGCATCCTCAACCGCAAGACCGGCAACACCGTCAGACGCATCTATGTCGACGCCGAAACGGGCAAGCCATTGGACGAAGGCGAGGAGATCAAGGGCTACGAGGTGAGCGACGGCGAGTTCGTCCATATCGAGGAAGACGAGATCGAGGCCGTTGAGATCGAGTCCTCGCACACGATGAACCTCGACGGCTTCGTCGAGAAATCCTCGATCGAGCAGATCTATCTCGACACGCCCTACTATGTTTCGCCGGCGGACGAGGTGTCGCAAGAGGCTTTCGCCGTCATCCGCGACGCGATGGCGGCGAAGAAGATGGCCGGTCTCGCGCGCGTCGTGCTCTATCAGCGCGAACGCCCGGTGGCGATCGAGCCGCTCGGCAAGGGCATGGTGCTGACGACCCTGCGCTACGACGACACGGTGCGCCAGCCCGAAACGGTCTTCGACGACATCGAGGCAATCAGGACCGATGACGAGATGATCGATCTTGCAGAGCACATCATCGACCAGAAAAAGACGAAGTTCGACCCTTCAAAGTTCGACGACCGCTACGAGGACGCGCTGCTCGAGCTGATCCGCGCCAAGAAGGCCGGCAAGAAGGCGCCCAAGGCCAGGGCGCCGGCGAAGCCGTCCAATGTGGTCAATCTGTTCGACGCGCTGAAGAAGAGCCTGAACGCGGAAGGCGGCAGGAAAGCCGGCAAATCTTCATCGAAAGCGCGGCCGGCGCGGGCCAAGGCCAAGGCTTCCGCTGCCGGTCACAATCGGCATGGAAGCCGCAAATCCGCATAGGAGCATGACGTCATGGCCAGCCTCGAGCAATATCATGCCAAGCGCGATTTCCGCAAAACCACCGAGCCTTCCGGCAAGCTGCCTCGGCACAAGAAAGGCGAGGCCGGCGGCATCTACGTCATCCAGAAACACGCCGCCACCCGCCTCCACTATGATTTCCGGCTCGAGCATGACGGCGTGCTGTGGAGCTGGGCGGTGACGCGCGGCCCGAGCCTCGATCCGCATGAGAAGCGGCTGGCCGTGCATGTCGAGGACCATCCGATCGACTATGCCTCGTTCGAGGGCACAATTCCGAAGGGCGAGTATGGCGGCGGCTCGGTCATCGTCTGGGACGACGGTCGCTGGGTCCCGGAAGGCGATCCCGCCGAAGGCATGAAGAAAGGCCATATCGGCTTCGAGCTCCAGGGCTACAAGCTGCATGGACGCTGGCATTTGGTCCGCCTGAAACCCCGCCGCGGCGAAAAGCGCGACAACTGGCTGTTGATCAAGGCCGACGATGCCGCCGCCCGTCCCGGCGAGGATATCCTGGCGGACGAGCCGCAATCGGTGAAATCCGGCCTCACCATCGAGGAGGTCGGCGAAGGCGAGGCGGCCAGGGGCGCGAAGCCAAAGGTCTGGCACTCCGACAGACCGGCCGCCGCCAAGGCAAAGGCCGGACGCGCCAAGCGCCTGGAGTTCATCGAGCCGCAGCTCGCCACGCTGGAAAAGAATGCGCCTTCCGGCGATGAATGGCTGCACGAGGTGAAATTCGACGGCTACCGCATCCAGGCGCAGATCGCCGGCAGCGATGTCAGGCTGATGACGCGCGCCGGCCTCGATTGGACGAAGAAATTCGAAGGCCCCGTCACCGCGGCGCTTGCCGGGCTGAAATGCCGCGACGCGGTGATCGACGGCGAGATCGTCGTGCTGGCCGACAACGGCGTGTCGTCCTTTCCGCTGCTGCAGGCGGCACTTTCGGCCGGCCGCGCCGATCGCTTCATCTACTATGTCTTCGACCTGATGCGGCTCGATGGCAAGGATTTGCGCCGTGAGCCGCTGGTCGAGCGCAAGCAGGTCCTGGCCGAACTGCTCGGCGAGCAGCCGCAGGACTCGGCGCTGCGCTTCAGCGATCATTTTCACGAACCCGGCAAGGTCATGCTGGAGCATGTCTGCCGCATGGGTCTCGAAGGCGTGGTCTCGAAACGCGCCGACGCGCCTTACCGCAGCGGGCGTGGCCTCACCTGGGTGAAGTCGAAATGCACGCTGCGCCAGGAATTCGTCATCGGCGGCTACCTGCCCTCGGACAAGACCGGACGCGGGCTGCGGTCGCTGCTCGTCGGCTATTTCGAAGGCGGCAAGCTGCATTATGCCGGTCGCGTCGGCACAGGCTTTTCCGGCAAGGTGATGGCCGGTCTCAAGAAGAAGCTCGACGGCATCGAGGCGAAGCAGTCGCCTTTCTCCACGGCCGTGCCGAAGGGCAAGGGCCTCACCTGGGTCAAGCCCGAGCTCGTCGGCGAGGTGGAGTTTCGCAGCTGGACATCCGACCGTATAATCCGCCACGCCTCGTTCCAGGGATTGCGTGAGGACAAGCCGGCGGAGGAAGTCGTGCAGGAAAAGCCGAAGCAAGCCGGCGGTAAGGCCGAGGCAAAATCGGGCGGCGGCAGGACCGCGCCGAAAACCGCGGCCGGAACGGCGACGACCTCGATAAAACTTTCGCATCCCGACAAGCTGCTGTGGCCCGACGAAAAGGTCTCCAAGCAGGATCTGCTCGACCACTACGCGCTGGTCTGGCCGCGCATGCAGCAATTCGTCGTCAACCGGCCGCTGAGCCTGGTGCGGGCGCCCGACGGCATCCACGGCCAGCGCTTCTTCCAGAAACATGCCTCGCCGGGCATGAGCGACAAGATCGCCAGGATGAAGGATCCGACCGACGGCGAGGAGATCCTGTTCATCAAGGATTTCGACGGGCTTGCGGCGCTGGTTCAGTATGGCGTGGTCGAGGTCCATATCTGGGGCTCGACCATCGATGAGCTGGAAAAGCCCGACCAGATCATCTTCGACCTCGATCCCGACGAAGGTGTCGACGTCAGCCGCGTGCGCGAAGCGGCGCTCGACATCCACAAGCAGCTCGACGAGCTGTCGTTGCCCAACCTGGTCAAGACCTCCGGCGGCAAGGGTTATCACGTGCTGGTGCCGCTGAAGGCGTCGGCGGACTGGGACGAGGTCAAGGACTTCGCCCATGATTTTGCCCGGGCGCTGGAACAGGCATCGCCCGACCGCTACACGGCAACGCTGTCGAAGAAGGCGCGCACCGACAAGATCTTCGTCGACTATCTGCGCAACAGCCGCGGCGCGACCACGGTCGCGCCCTACTCCTCGCGCGCCAAGAAGTTCGCCACGATATCGATGCCGGTGACCTGGCCGGAACTCGAAAAGGGCCTGCCGCCCAACGCCTTCCCGCTCGGCGACGAGACGACGCTGAGCGAGCTGAAAAAGGCCGATCCGTGGAAGGATTTCTTCAAGCTGGGCAAGGTGTTGAAGCGGGGGTAATTTTCAGCGCCGAGGGACAGTACCCCCCCTCTGGCCTGCCGGCCATCTCCCCACTTTTGTCTACGCTATTGCACACATCCTATGTGACAGGCGTGAATGATCGGGCCGAGGCTTGATTGCCACGTGGTTCCCCCAATCCGTCGCTGCTTCGCAGGGTTGTGTGCGTCAAGTTCTGCAAAAAGGGGCGGCCATGAGGCTGGTCATGCGGCTTGGCGCAGAGCGAGCTTCTTGTGCTCGCGCAGGTCGTCCATGTTGATGTAGCGGTTGGCCTCCATCCAGTTTTCGTTAGTTTCGACGGCCAGCGCCCTGACCAGGCGCAGGCAGCTTTCGGCGTTGGGAAAGATGCGCACGACATAGGTGCGGCGCCTGATCTCTTCGTTGAGGCGTTCCAGCATGTTGGTCGACTTCAGGTGCTTGTGGTGCTGGCGCGGCAGGCGAAAGAAGGTCAGCGTGCGCTCGATGGTCTCCTCCACCCACGTCGTCAGCCGCGGATAGCGGCCCGACCATTTGGCCAGCCACGCGGCGAGATCGGCCTTGGCCTCGGCGAGATCGCGCCGGTCGTAGAGCCATCTGAGCTCCTGCAGGCAGTCGTCGCCGTGCTTGCGCGGCAGGTGATCGAGCGCGTTCCTGAGGAAGTGCACGTAGCAGCGTTGCCAGGCCGCTTCCGGAATCACCTCGCCGATCGCCGCGACCAGACCGGCATGGTCGTCGGACACGACCAGTTCGACGCCCCTAAGACCGCGCGCCTTGAGCGCCACGAGGAAGTCCTTCCAGGCCGAGCGGCTCTCGCGATTGGCCATCTCCACGGCCAGGATCTGGCGCCGCCCGTCCCAGTCGATGCCGACCGCGATCAGCACCGCCTGGCTCATGACGATGCCGGCCTCGCGCACCTTCTCGTAGCGGGCATCGAGCACGAGGTAAGCAAAGGGCTCTTGAAGCGGGCGCTCGGCAAAGGCCTTCAGGCTTTCGTCCAGCCGTTTGTTGATGGCCGAGATCGACGAGGCCGAGAAGGCATGCCCGCACAGCTCCTCGGTGATCGCCTTGACCTTGCGGGTCGACACGCCTTGCACGTACATCTCGGCAAGCGTCGCCACCAAGGCCCGCTCGGAGCGCTGGTAGCGCTCGAACAGCTCGGTGGAGAAGCGCCCCTGCCGGTCCTGCGGAACCCGCAGCTCCAGCTTGCCGACACGGGTGACAAGCGTGCGGCCGTAATACCCAGAGCGATAGCCGAGCCGCTCCGGTGTCCGTTCGCTCTTCGAAGCGCCCAGCGCCTCGTCCATCTCGGCCTCGAGGACCTCCTGCATCACTGCGCGGATCACTTCGTGCAGCCCATCCGGGTTCGAAAGCAGAATGTCTTTGACGGCAGCTACGGCGGATTTATCTTCGATCTTGGTCATGGTGGCGTTCCTTCGCGGGAATCAGGTGACGTGAACAATCACCAGCCTGCCATGACCGCCCTCTCTCAGCGAATTTGCAGAACTCTCAGCACACTACCCTTCGCAGCGCCACCTTTCCCCCCTCCGGAGGGAAAGGAAGGGAGCCTTGCTGGACGAGCGCTGGCGGTAAAAAGCCTGGCGCCTTCCTCTACCCCGTCGATCGGGGGAGAGGTGGCTCGGCGAAGCCGAGACGGAGTGGGGGTCGACCAGCGCTGCGTTGGACGATCATGCGCGAAGCTGCCATGCTGTCCGGCCAGCATCGCGAAATTGGCCGCCTAGGAGAGAAACAACCTCTCGAACGCCTGCCTGCCCGCCGGCGAGAACACCACGGCGCGGCTGTCCTTCTCGCGCCGCGCCCATTTCTCGGCGATGACCTTGTCGAGGATGGCGGCGCCGAGCGCGCCGGCCAGATGCGTGCGCCGCACGCTCCAGTCGAGGCAGGCGCGGCAGACCGGCCGCCGGGCCTTGGTATGGATCTCGATGCCGAGCGCGGCGAAATGCGAAACGGCTGACGGCGACAGCCTGATCTCGTTGTCGTCGCGCAGCAGAACTTTCCTGTCGACCAGGCGATCGAGCATCGCCACCGCCTGCTCGCCGGCGAGATGGTCGTAGCACACACGCGCCACGCGCATGGCCGCGTCGCGCGGGCCGGGCCGCACCCGCTTCGGGCCGACGGCTTCGGCCACGCCGATGATCGCTTCGATCATGCCCGCCACCTGCGGGCCGGCGAGGCCGTAATAGCGATGGCGTCCCTGGCTCGCCAGCGTCAGCAGCCCGCCGTCCATAAGCTTGGACAGATGCGAGGACGCGGTAGGCAGCGACACGCCGGCCTCCAGCGCCAGTTCCGACGCGGTCAGCGCCGTGCCGCCCATCAGCGCGTTGAGCATGTTGGCGCGGGCCGAGTCGCCGACCAGGCTGGCGATGCGGGCGATATCGGGTCCTTCACGCATGGTTCGATCCTTATCGAAGCATTCCCGCCAGGGAAGCACTATTCTCATGTCGGCTCAAGGAGCGAGGCAAACGCTCCTGACACAAGAATGCCTAGCACACCGAGTGAAGCGATGTTTCGACCATGATCGAACCGTCGTCGCCAAACAGCCAACCGCCGAAGGAGAGACCGACATGACCATCACCTGCTTCATCCGCTACGAGATCGATCCGTTCGGCAAGGCCGCCTTCGAGCAATATGCGCGCGCCTGGGGCCAGGCCATCCCGCGCTGCGGCGCCGACCTGATCGGCTACTTTGCGCCGCATGAGGGTTCGGCCACCACGGCCTATGCGGCCTACAGCATCGAGAACCTCGCGGCCTACGAAGCCTATCGCGCCCGCCTTGCCGCCGACCCCGTCGGCAAGGCAAACTACGAGTTCGCGCGGCGCGAGAAATTCATCCTGAAGGAAGACCGTATCTTCCTGAAACTGGTGTCGGGCCCGCATGGGCCGATGAAGGCTTTCGATACCGGCGTAACGGTCAGGGAAGGGATAGAGGCATGATCGCTGTCATTTTCGAGGTCGAGCCGGCGGAGGGAAAGCGCGATGCCTATTTCGGCATCGCCGCCGAGCTTAAGCCCCTGCTCGAAAGCATCGACGGCTTCATCTCGGTCGAGCGCTTCCAGTGCCTGACCGATCCGAAACGCGTGCTCTCGCTGTCCTTCTGGCGCGACGAGGATGCGGTGAAGGCCTGGCGCAACACCGAGGAGCACCGCCAGGCGCAGAAGGCCGGCCGCGGTGGAATCTTTGCCGGCTATCGTCTCCGCATCGCCCATGTCGTGCGCGACTACGGGCTGCATGAGAGGGCCGAGGCGCCTGAGGACAGCCGAGCGGTGAACGGATAAGGCTCCCCTTCTCCCCTTGTGGGAGAAGGTGGATCGGCGCGCAGCGCCGAGACGGATGAGGGGGTGCTCCAGCGGAGTGAGACGCTGGCGTTCCCTGGAACACCCCTCATCCGTCGTCTTCGGCGACACCTTCTCCCACAAGGGGAGAAGGAGACGGCTCAAGCATTCCCGATCAGCACGCCTGCCCCGAACACCAGCGCGCCGCCCAGCACCACCTGGAAGGCGGCGCGCCAGAATGGCGTCTGCATGTAGCGGTTCTGGATGAAGGCGATCGCCCAGAGCTCGAAGAACACCACGATCGCGGCGACGATGGTTGCCGTCCAGAAATAGGGGATGAGGTAGGGCAGCGCGTGGCCGAGCCCGCCCAGCGTCGTCATCAGGCCGACCGTCAGCCCGCGCTTCAGCGGCGAGCCGCGCCCCGAAAGCTTGCCGTCGTCGGAGGCCACCTCGGTGAAGCCCATCGAGATGCCGGCGCCGATCGAAGCGGCAAGACCGACGAGAAAAGTCTGGAACGTGGCGTGCGTGGCAAAGGCGGCGGCGAAAATAGGCGCCAGCGTCGACACCGACCCGTCCATCAGCCCGGCGAGCCCCGGCTGCACATAGGTGAGGATGAACTGCCGCTGCTCGGCGCTTGCCTCCTCCTCCTTCACCTCGCCCGGGACATGCGTCTGCTCCAGCTCATGCGCGGAATTCTCATGGCCGAGCTCGGCCGCGGCCAGATCGTCGAGCAGTTTGCGCGTCGAGGCGTCGGTGGTGCGCTTGGCCGCCTCGACATAGAAGCGGTAGGCCTGCCGCTCCATGTCCTCGGCCTGGCGGCGCACGTGCTCGATGCCGAGCGGCCGCACCAGCCAGTCCGGCTTGCGCTCGTAATAGCCTCTGACATGTTCGCGGCGAATCAGCGGAATGCGCTCGCCGAAGCGCTTGCGGTGAAGCTCGATCAGGGAATCGCGGTGGCCGTCCTCTTCCTCCGCCATTGCCTCGAACACCTTGGCCGATTGCGGGAAGTCTTCCGCCAGCCCGTCGGCATAGGCGCGGTAGATGCGCCCGTCGTCCTCCTCCGACGATATCGCCAGCGCCAGGATCTCCTGCTCCGACAGCGAATCGAAGGAGCGGCGGCCGAAGCCGAAAACACGGGAAAGCATGAGAAAATCACCCTAGTTTAGAACGGTTCTAAACTAGGGTTTCGCGGGCCGAGGGTCAATCACGGACGACGCAAGGCAGACAGAATTCGCCGATCCGGCGTTCCCACTTCATTATTGCCGAATGTTCACCTATATGGTGCATAAGCCAAAATCGAAGGAAACAAGGGATGACGGACAAGAAGCCCCCGCACGCATTCGACCCGAAGCCTGTTCTCGATCTCATCGCCAGCATCGAGGCCGACCTGCAGCGCCTCAAGGGTCTGGTCGAGCAGCAGGCCGAAAAATTCGACCCGGCCAATCCGCACAACAAGACGCCGGACGGCAAGCTCACCGACGAGGGCGTCGAGTGCTGCTACCGCATGTTCGACGAGGGCAAGTCCCGCTATACGGTCGCCCAGCAGATGAAGATCTCGTTTGCCGCCGCCACCCACCGCTTCAACAGCTGGCGCAAGCTGGGCGGCAAGAAGCGGACGCCGACGTTGTTGGGGTGAGGGGCCCTGACAAGGGCGCAATGTCGGCGGGACAGCGCCCCCCTCTGGCCTGCCGGCCATCTCCCCCACGAGGGGGGAGATTAGCGGTTTCGGTGCCCCCGCCCATTCTTGCAACCTCAGAGATTGGCGAAAGCCGGCGTGACGTCTGATCTCCCCCCTTGTGGGGGAGATGTCCGGCAGGACAGAGGGGGGCGCGAAGGAACGCCAGCTTCCCAAACTGCCAATCAACATTGTCTCCATCACATTTTTTCGTTGGCGCGTCGGCACGGTTTGCGTGCAGCATGGGTGGTCCGATCCTCCGCGAGACCTCACACGATGACCACCCTACCCGGCATTTCCGACATCCAGGCCGCCGCCGCGCGGCTTTCCGGCCTGGCCGTGGAAACACCGCTCATCGAATCGCCCGAGCTCAACGAGCGCTATGGCGGGCGCATCCTGTTCAAGCCGGAGACGCTGCAGCGCACCGGCTCCTTCAAGATCCGCGGCGCCTATAACAAATTGTCGTCGCTCACCGAGGAGGAACGCGGTCGCGGTGTCGTCGCTTTCTCGTCGGGCAACCACGCGCAAGGGGTCGCGGCGTCCGCCGCGATGTTCGGCGTCAAGGCGGTCATCGCCATGCCGGCCGACGCTCCGGCGCTGAAAGTGGGCAATGTGCGCAAGATGGGCGCCGAGGTGGTGCCGTTCGACCGCTACAAGGACGACCGCATGACCATCGTCCGCCCCTATGTCGAGAAGGGCATGGTGCTGGTGCCGCCGTTCGACGATCCGGCCATCATTGCCGGCCAGGGCACGATCGGGCTGGAGTTGATGAAGCAGGCGAAGACGCTCGGCGTCAGCCTCGACGCGGTGGTCATCCCCTGCGGCGGCGGCGGGCTGTCGAGCGGCATCTCCGTCGCCGTCAAGGACGCCTCGCCGCGCACCGCCGTCTGGGCGGTCGAGCCCGAGCATTTCGACGACACGCGCCGTTCGCTGGCCAAAGGCGAAAGGGTCTCGAACCAACCCGGCCATACCTCGATCTGCGATGCGCTCCTCACCGCAGAGCCCGGGGCCATCACCTTCGAGATCAACCGCCGGAACCTCGCCGGCGCCATCGCCGTCTCCGACAAGGCCGCCGCGCAGGCGATGCGCGATGCCATGGCCTACCTGAAGCTGGTGGTCGAGCCTGGCGGTTGCGTCGCGCTCGCCGCGCTCTCATCCGGCGAAATCGACCTCGCCGGCAAATGCGTCGTCGTGGTGCTTTCCGGCGGCAATGTCGATTTCGCCACCTATGCGGAGATTATAGCGGCGGTGTAGGTTCTGCCGCGCGCAGGCCGGAAGCGCCGCTGTCCCGCCAGCATAAAAAGGGCGTGCGCTGCAAAACGCCTAATCCAGCGTCCTCCTGAACCGCGCCAATGCTACGCCTGCGAACACCGCCACGAACACCGCCAGCCAGCCGATCTCGGCGGCTACCGCGGTGAAGTCGGCGCCCTTCAGCATGACGGCGCGGGTGATGCGCAGGAAATGCGTCAGTGGGAAGATCTCGCCCAAAATCTGGGCCCAGCCCGGCATGCCGCGATAGGGGAACATGAAGCCGGAGAGCAGCAGCGACGGCAGGAAAAAGAAGAAGGTGAGCTGCATCGCCTGCATCTGCGAACGCGCCATGGTCGAGATGGTGTAGCCGAGCAGCACCAGCGAAAGCACGAAGACAAGCACCGAGGAGAGCAGCAGCGTCAGGCTGCCGACGAACGGGACGCCGAACAGAAGCTTCGCCGCCACCAGCACAACCGTCATCTGCACGGCGCCGACGACGAGGAAAGGCAGCACCTTGCCCAGCATGATCTCGGTCGGGCTGGACGGCATGGCCAGCAGGTTCTCCATGGTGCCGCGCTCGGTCTCCCGGGTCAGCGCCATCGCCGTCATCATTACCATCGTCATCTGCAGGATAACGCCGAGCAGGCCCGGAACGATGTTGTATTGCGAGATACCTTCAGGGTTGTAGCGCCGGTGCACCACTACCTGCAGCTGCTGCTTGGCCGACTCGGCGGCCGCTGCCTGCATACCCTGGGCGCGCAGCAGCGCCTGGCTCGCCACCGTGCCCAGCGTCGAAATGGCCCCGCTAGCCGCCGCCGGATCCGTCGCGTCGGCCTCGATCAGGATCTGCGGACTGTCGCCGCGCTCGACGCGCCTGGCAAAGTCGGCCGGGATGGTGACGACAAAGGAGACGGCGCCCTTGGCTATCAGCATCTCGGCCTCGGCCGCGCTCTCGGTTACATGGTCGAAACGGTAGTAGCGGGTCATCTGCAGGGCGGAAACCATGGCGCGCGTGTACTGATCATTGCTCATCGCCACCAGCGCCGTCGGCAGGCTCTTTGGATCATTGTTGATGGCGAAGCCGAACAGCACGAGCTGCAGCAAAGGCACGCCCAGCATCATGGCGAAGGTGATGCGGTCGCGCCGCATCTGGATGAACTCCTTGATCAAGAGCGCCCCGAGCCTCGCGAAGGAAAAGACCGCTCTCAAGCCATCTTTCATGCCATATTGTCCTTCGAGCCGGCCATGAACTGGATGAACACGTCTTCCAGGCTGGTCTCGCCCGGCGCCACCGTCACGCCCTTGTATTCCTTCTCGACGTCGGCAAGCGCCTTTTCGAGCGCCGCCTTGTCGGAGCCGACGACGTGCAGCGTGGCGCCGAACGGCGCCACCTGGTCGACGCCCGGGCGGCCATCGAGCGCTTCGGCCACCCGGTCGAGGCGCGGCCCCTGCACGACGAAGGTGGTCAGCCCGGCATTCCTCACCACCTCGTCCACCGTGCCGGTGGCCAGCAGCTTGCCGTAGGAGATGTAGCTGATGCGGTGGCAGCGTTCGGCTTCGTCCATGTAGTGGGTGGAGACCAGCACCGTCAGCCCGCCGCCGGCCAGCCTGTGGATCTCGTCCCAGAACTCGCGCCGCGCTTTCGGGTCGACGCCCGCCGTCGGCTCGTCGAGCAGAAGCAGCTTCGGCTTGTGCATGATGCAGGCGGCCAGAGCCAGCCGCTGCTTCCAGCCGCCGGAAAGCGTTCCGGCCAGCTGATTGCGGCGCGTGCTCAGGCCAAGCTCCTGCAGCGTCCGCGATACATAGTCCTCGACCGGCTTCAGCTGGTAGAGCCGCGCCACGAATTCCAGATTTTCGCCGATCGTCAGATCCTCGTAGTACGAGAATTTCTGCGTCATATAGCCGACTTCGCGCTTGATCTTGAGCGAGTCGGCGAGGATGTCGAAGCCCAGCACCGTGCCCTCGCCCTCATCCGGCGTCAAAAGCCCGCACATGATGCGGATGGTCGTCGTCTTGCCGGAGCCGTTCGGCCCGAGGAAGCCGACGATCTCGCCCTCGGCCACCGTCATCGTCACATGGTCGACGACGGTCTTGTTGCCGAACCGCTTGACCAGTCCGCGGACGTCGATGACGTTCATTTGCCCAAATCCGCTAGGTCGACATCGACGATCTGGCCGGGCTGCAGCGGACCGGCATCGCCCTCCGGCCGTGCCTCGACGAGATAGACCAGCTTCTGCCGGTTCTCCAGCGAGTAGATCACCGGCGGGGTGAATTCCGGATCGGGCGAGACATAGCTGACGCGCGCCTTGAGGTCCGGCCCGCAGCCATCGCAGCGCACGCTAAGCAGCGTGCCGACCTTCACCGAGGAGAAGGCAGTCTCCGGCACAAAGACGCTGAGTTTTACGGCGCCGTCGGGCAGCATCGAGAGCACCGGCGCGGTCGGTCCGGCGGTGTCGCCGGGATTGCGGATCACGTCGTCGATGCGGCCCGGCGACGGCGCCGCCAGCACGCGCTTGGACAGGCGCCACTTGGCCTGCCCCAGTTCCGACTGCGCCTGCTTGACCTGGTTCTCGGCCGCCTTGATCGTCTCGGCGCGCCCCGGCAGGCCGCCGACGGCGAGGTTGGCTTCGGCCTGGCCGACCTGCGCATTAGCGGTCTCCAGCGAAGCCGAAGCGGTGTCGTAGTCGGCCTGGGTGCCGGTGCCGCGTTTGTAGAGGTCGCTGGCGCGGTCGTATTTGCGCTTGGCGTCGGCGGCCTGCGCCTTCGCCATGTCGACCTGCGCCTTGAGCACGGCGATCTCGTCCGGCCGCTTGCCAACCTGCAGGTCGGCGAGCTGCGCCTCGGCCTGCGCCAGCGCGGCCTCGGCCTGGGCGACGGCGATCTTGGCGTCGGCATCTTCCAGCGTCGCCACCGGCATGCCCGGCGTGACGCGGTCGCCGCGCTTGACGCCGACCGTCGCCACCTGGGCCACCTCGATCGGTGCCATCAACACATATTCGCCTTCGACATAGCCGACGGCGAGCGGTGCGGCCGGTGCGCAGGCGCCGAACAGCTGGGCCGCAAGCGGCAGCGAACAGAGAAAACTCATGATTTGCCCTTCTTGCCGGCGGCCGCGTCGCGTGCCGCCAGCATTGCCCTGAGGTTGTCGGTCGCGACCGCCACCACTTTGGCGGCCTCCTTGTTGCCGATCTCGCGCCAACCCATCCTACGCAGCACCGCCTCGCGGCCGATGCGGAAATAGATGACTTGCCCGATCATGGTGAACACGGTGAGCTTCGTGGCCTCGCTCTCGGCCGGCTCGCCGGTCGCCTGCTCCCAGATCCGGCAAAGCCGGCGGTGCGTCGGTTCGAACACGCCGGCATAGATACGGTCCAGCGCCGCCGTCGGATGCGACAGCTCGCGCAGTACGAATTGTACGATCTCGCCGGCCTGGGGGCTTGCCACGATGAAGCCGACCATCCGCTCCAGCGCGGCGAAGAGCTGCGCCCGCGCCGCCTCCGGGTTCATGGGGGCGGCCGCCTGGGCCCCGAGCGCCTGGCCGGCGATCCCCTGGATGGTTTCGACGATGAAGTCGGCGGCGGCGGCGCGCAGGCCCTCCTTGCCGCCGAAATGATAGGCGATGGAGCCGATATTGGCCTTCGCCTCGGCCGCTATCTCGCGTGTCGAGGTGCCGTCGAAGCCGTGCCGCCCGAACAGCTTGAGTGCCGCCTGCACCAACGCCGCGCGCGTTTGATCGGCGGGAGAGGCTTCGCGTGGCGGCCGGTTGGCGTTCGTTTGCTTGCTCATACTGTTCGTTTAATCAATCGATTGATTAAAGTCAAATTGATTCTCGGCCCGGCTTGCCATGTCGGTTTGCACACGCTTTAGTGCGCGGCCATGGGCAAGGAAGTCGAGCGCAAGTTCCTGGTCTCTGATCCCGCCTGGCGCAGCCTGGTCGAGGCGGCTATCCGCATTCGCCAATTCTACGTCGCCGCGCAGCCCGGCCGCACGGTGCGAATCCGCATCAGCGACGAACGCTCCGCCAAGCTGACGCTGAAGTTCGGCGACAGGGCGCGCGAGCGCGACGAGTTCGAATATGCGATCCCTCTCCACGAGGCCGAGGAGATGATGGCGTTCGCCATTGGGCGTGTCATCGAGAAGACACGCCACCATGTTAGACACCGCGGCTATCTCTATGAAGTCGATGTGTTCGGCGGAGTGCTTTCGGGGCTCGTGGTCGCGGAGCTGGAGACGCCGGAGGACGTACCTGACGAAATGCTCCCCGACTGGCTCGGCCGCGAGGTCACCGGCGAGTCGAGGTTCTACAACGCGTCGCTGGCCCTCGGGGGGATTCCGGAGATCGCCGCATGAGCTTTCGCATCGATCCGCGCTTGCCGCTGACTGGCGAGGTCAGGCGCATATTGGCCGACGAGATCGGCAAGGCGCTCGGCCATCTCGAGACGGCGCGCGACAAGCCGGAGCAGGGGCTGCACAAATGCCGCAAGCGGCTGAAGAGCCTGCGGGCCTTGTTGCGCCTGGTTCGTTCCGGAGACGAATCGTTCTGCCAGACCGAAAACGAATGTTATAAGCAGGTATCGGCGCTGCTTGCCGGTCCGCGCGAGGCGACCGCCCTGATCGAGACGATCGACCGCCTGGCCTCCGCCTTTCCGGAGCAGACCGCCGGCGGCGGCCTCGACGCCGTCCGCGAGCGGCTGGTGTTGCGCCAGCATGAGCTCCATGCCGGCCCTGGTCTCGACGCCGCCATAAACGCGGCGATCGCTGCTTGCCGCGAAGGGCTGGAGCGCATCGACAGGCTGTCCCTGCCGGACCAGCCCGAGCAGGCGGCCGACATACTGGCCGAGGGCGCCCGCGCCACCTTGCGGCGCGCGAAAAAGGCGCTGGACAAGGCCGGCTCGCGCGGCGAGGCCGATGATTTTCACGATCTGCGCAAGGCCGCCAAGACGCACTCGATGCATCTGTCGCTGCTGGGGCGCCTGTGGCCGACGCCGATCAAGGCGCGCCGCAAGGCGGTCGACAAGCTCGGCGAATTGCTTGGCGAACTGCATGACGTCTTCGTCATGCGCGCGCTGCTTGCCGCCGACGGCGAGCCGCTCGGCCCGGCAGAAGACACCAAGCTTCTGCGCAAGCTCCTGAAACGTTCGGAAAGGAGCCTCGGCAAGGCCTGCCTTGCCGATGCCGCCGATCTGTTCGGCGACAGCCCCAAGCGCTCGGCCAAGAAGCTCGCGCGCAAGGCGCGTGACGATCTCGCGCCGCCGCATGAGGAGGCGAAAGCGGCTTAGGCGCGGCGCCTGTCCTTCTCCCCTTGTGGGAGAAGGTGTCGCCGAAGGCGACGGATGAGGGGTGTTCCAGGGAATGAGGCGTTGGCGATTGCGGCTTTGGACGAGCGCTTCGGACAAGCTGGAACACCCCTCATCCGTCTCGGCGCTGCGCGCCGATCCACCTTCTCCCACAAGGGGAGAAGGGGGAGCTATGCCGGCAGCGCCCGTTTCTCCTTCGCCGCCTTTGCCCCCGCATCGCGCGGATGCGGCCCGATCGGCATGATCGCCGGAAACGGCGTGGCGCCGAAGGCAAAAGTCCATTTGTAGCCGACGAGCTGGTCTTCCGGCGTGGTGTGCTGGTCATGGTGGGCAAGCAGCCTTGCGCGCTCGGCGAGATCCTCAGCCTCCCGCCGCACCATCTCGGCCGTTTCCGGTCGCATGCGCCGCGAGAAACTGACGAAGGTCGCTTGGCCGTCCATATGGCCGATCGCCCAGCCGATGAAGTTCTTGTTGGTCGTCTCGAAATGCGGCTTTAGCGGCCCCTCGAAATCCCACTGGATGGGTGTCTCGACCAGCAGCCTGGCCGAAAGGCCGCGTCCGAGCGCCACCAGGCCAAGCTCTTCCAGATCGCGCAGATAGAGGAACATCGAGGCCTCGCTCAGGCCTTGCGAGCGCATGATGCCTTCGGGTGTGAATTTTTCCGACAGCATGATGAAGACGAAGAGCAGCGCCGGCCGCGCGGCAAGCCTGCGCTCGATCTCCGGCGCGACGTGGTTGGCCGGCCCCGGCCCCCGGCTCATCGAACCCAGCACGTTCTCCAGTTCCACTTCCGCGGCGGCACAGATGTCCATCAGCCGGTCGAGCTTGCAGTTGCGCTCATGGAAGATGCGCTTCACCGTCGGCTCGGAAACACCCATGCGCTCGGCCAGCGTCCGGTAGGTCAGGCCCTTGGCCTTGAGCGTCCGTTTCAGCGCCTCGAAGATCGGACCGTTCATGGAATGCACCTCGTTTGCGTGAATTCGTATCGATCTTCGATACTAGGCGCGAACCGCCTTCCGGAAAAGTTCGAAAAAACTAGCTCTTCCTCATCACAACGGGAGAGCAATCATGAAGACCCTCATCGCTTCGATCCTTCTTGCCGTCGCCGGCATCGTAACGGCTCCCGCCGCCCAGGCCGGCGAGGTCTGGCGCGCCGGCGGCTTCGAGCAGCCGGAATCGGCGCTGGTCGATGCCGCCAACATGCGGATCGTCGTGTCCAACATCGTCGGCAATCCAGGCAAAGCGGACGGCAACGGCTATCTGTCGCTGCTGTCCATGGACGGCAAGGTCATCGCCGGGCACTGGGTGGATGGCATGGACGCGCCCAAGGGCATGGCGATCTCGGGCGGCAAGCTCTACGCCGCCGACATCACCAAGGTCCGCGTCGTCGATCTCGCCAGCGGCAAGCTGGTCTCCAGCATCGATGTGCCGGGGGCCGTCTTCCTCAACGACATGACGGCCGATGCCTCGGGCAAGGTCTATGTCACGGACATGCTGGCCGACACGATCTACCGCATCGACGGCGACAAGCCGGAGCTGTTCGTCAAGGATGCGCTGCTCGCCTCGCCCAACGGCGTCTTCGCCGATGGCGGGAGATTGATCGTCGCGTCCTGGGGCAAGGGCATCAAGCCCGACTTCAGCACCGGTGAGCCCGGCGGCCTGCTGGCGGTCGACCTCGCCACGAAGAAGGTTACGCCGCTGTTCGGCGCCCAGAATTTCGCCGACCTCGACGGAGTCGTCGCCATCTGGGACACCATCTACGCCACCGCCTACATGACCGGCAGGCTCTACAGCTACAAGGCCGGCGGCGCGCCGGAAGCGATCGCCACCTTCAAGCCGGGCAGCGCCGATATCGGCACGGACGGCAACTCGACCATCTATGTCCCGCTGATGAACGAAGGCGCGGTTGCGGCGCTGTCGCTGGATTGAGCCAGTCGCGCTACTGCCAGGGCCAAGCATGAGCAGAGACCTTGGGTGGGACGATCAAGAAGGTACTGTAGCGCCGCGTTCCTTCGCCCCTTCTGTCCTGCCGGGCATCTCCCCACATGTGGGGGGAGATTGGCGGCTTCGGTGCCGCTCGTCCTGCAGCGTTGGCGATTGGCGAAGGCCTGCGAGACATCCGATCTCCCCTCTTGTTGGGGAGATGGCCGGTAGGCCAGAGGGGGGCGCTGTCCCGCCAGCGTTTCGGATTCTGGCATTGCAGCGGCACTCTGAGGTTACCCCTCGCCCTGCGCATCACTTCGGCCTGCCGATCCTCGCCAGCTTGTCGGAATTTCGGACGGTATAGACCGCTGCGATACTGCCCTCCGCGTCGACTGCGAAAGCTGAACGTCTGGACGACAGCGCCGGCGACCGTCACCACCAGTCCTGGCCCGCCATTGATGATCGCCGGCACGATCCTTCGGCGAGGAAGTGGCCTGGACCACGCTGACGGGAGCATGCCTGATCGTCGCCGGCTGCCTGATCGCCGCGCGCGCAAACCCGAAACTTGGTTGGCTTGATAGTGACCGCGGCTCAGCCCTGCTGGGTCTGCGCCGCGGTCGATTTGAGGCGAACGCCCCGGCCGCCGCGCTCGCTGGCCTGGTTCTCGCCGATCAGCTCCACCCCGATCAGATCGAGTGCCTGGATGACCTTCATCAGCGAATCGACGACGCCCCTGACGACGCCCTCGCTCGCTTCCATGCGCTGTATTGTCGGAAGCGAAACCCCGGCGCGCTCGGCGAGCGTTCGCTGGTCGATACCGGCCAATGCCCTCGCAGCGCGCATCTGTGCGGCAGTCATCATCGACCTGTATCCATGTCAAAACGTGCAATATCGATGTACAGGATAAACATTACAATGTCCAAGGCATCATTCAAAAGGATTGGCGGGGATCACTCGCCGTCCGCCACCACATTGCGCCGCTGCAGCAGGCGCGCTGCAAGCCAGCACAGCATGGCCCAGGCGAAGCCGGCGCACCAGCCGGCAAGCACGTCTGACGGCCAATGCGCGCCGAGATAGACGCGGCTGGTGCCGACCAGCACCGTGGTGAGCACGGCGAAGCCGAGCACGAAGATCTTCGTCCTGCGGTTCGGCAGGAACCGCGCGGCGAGTGAGCCCAGCGTGAGATAGGTCACCGCCGACAGCATCGCGTGGCCGCTGGGAAAGGACAGCGAGGTTTCGTAGACCAGATGCGAGACGAGATCGGGCCGCGGCCGGTCGACCTCATGCTTGAGCAGGCTGGATACCACCTGCCCGCCGGCCACCGAAACGAACACGAACAGTGCCGTCCCCGGTCGGCGGATGAGCAGGAAGTAGACGATCGCCGCGGTCGTGATCAGCACCAGCACCGCGGTGCTGCCGAGCGCGGTGATGTCTCGCATCGCGCCTTGCAGCCATGGCGGGCCGATCGGACTGTCCGGTTGGCCGGCATGGCGGAAGGCGAGCAGGATTTCCGTGTCGAATGCGTGCGGGCTGGTGGCGCGCGCCGCCTCCATGAGTTCCACCAGGCCCCATAGCCCGGCGGCGATCACCAGCCCGGCCAAAAGCACCGGGAATTCTATCCTGTTGAGCAGCGCGTTGGCGGTCGATTTCATTGGGGGCCTTAGAGCAATTCCAGGAAAAGTGTGTAACGGTTTTCCGTCCGGAATTGCGTCAAAACAAAGAGATAGAGCGGTTCGCCGTTTCCGTGAAACGGTGAAACGCTCCGGGTCCGGCTACAGCCGCTGCATATAGGGCCCGAGCGTGATCAGAGCGACGGCCGCGATCGCCAGCACGACGCCCGTGGCCTGCAATGCATTCAATCGTTCGCCGAAGAAGACCAGCGCCACGACGTTCACCGACACCAGCTGGATCACCGCCGACAGGCTGAACGACACCGACATGCCGAATTCGCGGATCAGCCGCAGCATGATCAGATTGCCGGCCGAATAGAGGGCGAGCGTCAAAAGGATCTTGGCCAGGCTCGGCGCCAACCCCCATTGCTTGGCCGCGGTTGCCGCCAGCAGGAAGATCACGGTCGAGATGCCGAGCTGCGCCAATCCCCAGAAACTCACGGTTTCCTCCCCTCTCGAAGCGGCCTTTGCCGCGGCCGTCGCCGTTCTTGTTTCCGAAGTACGTGGAGCCGTCAAGCTGGAGGATAGGGCGAAGGCGCGCTGCCAAGGGATCGAAGTCGGATGTCGCAAAAATGCGCCCGGCCCCGGTCGGCGCGCCGGTGCCGCGAGGCTGCGGTTGACTCGCGTCGCGAAGTTGCCGCCAGCGATTGGCACCCGATGACTGCACGGTCGTAGCCGAACCAAGCCGGCAAATCGGCCCTGCTTAATCACGCCGATGTCACGAAAATGTGATAGGCCGCCTTTAGGGATCGACGGGTCACAGTTCCAGCCACCTCGCCATTTGATGACGAAGCGATGGGCATCCGCAACCCCAGCTACCCAGCGCGGTGAACCACGACCATGTTCAGGGTGGTTCTCAAGCGGAAGCCGATGGACTCGTAGAGCCCGATGGCCGGTGCGTTGCTGTCATAGGCGTGGAGATAGGGAACCTCGCCCCGCGCCATGATCCGGTTTGCCACGAACAGCGACAGCAGTCTGGCAAGGCCGCCGCCGCGGAAATCGGGATGCGTGCACACGCCGCTGAGCTCCGAGTAGCCGGGCTGCTTCATGCGCTCGCCGGCCATTGCCGCGAGCCTTCCGCCGATCTTCACGCCCCAGAACTCGCCGAGGCTCAAGGCTTCCAGCGTGAACGGGCCGGGCTTGGTGAGCGAGGCCAGGGCAAGCATCTCGGCCGCATCGTCGGGTGTCAGTGGTTGCACCCGTTCGTCGGACACGGCCTGCATCGGCCGCTCGGCTGTCATCTGCACCAAGGTCGCTGTCGAGACCGCGGAAACTTCCGCGGGCAGGACGATCGGATCGGTCTGGACCACGATCGAGCTTTGAAGCGGCGGCAGCAGCTTGCCCAGAGCTCGCAGGCTTTCTTCGTCGTCCATCGCGGTGGCGGCGAAAGGAACGATCGACGGCCGATACCGCCGGGCGAGGCTGTCGCCTTCCGCGAAGGCCTGGTGGCGCGTCGCAAGCGCGCTCCAGATGGGGCGGTCGAGAACGTGTTTCATGGCGCGACGACCTTGGGCGCAACGGCCCTGGCTTTCTCAGCGCGGCGGTCGAGCGAGGTCGCGGCCAGCCGATCCTCGATGGCGGCGAGCTGGCCAAGCAGCGGCCCGGAGAGGTCCGCGCACAATTCCGCGACGGCGTCCTCGATGCGCGGCCAGACGTCGCGCTTCGCAGCATCGACCAGCCGCCGGCCGCTTGCCGACAAGGAGACGATCCTGCGCCTCTGGTCGTCGTTCGATTGCGTGACCTCGACCACGCCCAGCTCGGTGAGCAGCGACGCGGCCCGCGTGACACCCGGCTGCGCGACGCCGAGCGATTGCGCCAGCTCTCCGACCGGCAGCGGCCCCAGCCTGTCGAGCGCCGCGAGCAGGGGGTACTGGCTCGACTGGATCCGCACATCCAGTTGATCCAGCACGCGCTGCGTATCGGCCTGCAATTGCTCGCCGATGCGCTTCAGCCTGCTGCCCAGGCACAGAAAGCCGAGGGATCGCAATATGTCTTCCATGGCCGAGCTCATCGAAATAACGATAACTAGTTATATAACAATACATGGAAAGTCAAGCTGCACGGCACCGTGAAGCCTTCGGACATTTCCTCTTCATTCGCCGCCCATAGCATCCTATATGGCGCTGGCGCGACATGACCGAC
Source organism: Mesorhizobium sp. WSM4906 (assembly GCF_029674625.1). Classification (NCBI taxonomy): domain Bacteria; kingdom Pseudomonadati; phylum Pseudomonadota; class Alphaproteobacteria; order Hyphomicrobiales; family Phyllobacteriaceae; genus Mesorhizobium; species Mesorhizobium sp. WSM4906. Next base: position 789,047 of record NZ_CP121355.1, on the reverse strand, counting down.
AGTCGGTCGCGCCAAGGCGACTGATTCGAGGCCCATGGGCTGCGGGTCTCTGTTCATCGGCACGCGGAAGCTCATGCCCTCCCTGCGCATCCATATCGACAGGTTTCTTGAAGGCGCGGCGCCCAAGGTGCCGAAGCGGGAGCTGACGCATCTCGAGCGGCTGGCGCTGGTGCGGCGGCATGGCGACTTCTCGCTCGCCTATTCCACCGCCGTGCAGCAGAAACTGTCCTATTTCAGCGACGGCGACGGCTATATCGCCTTCGGCACCAAGATGAAGCACCATTTCGCGCTTGGCGATCCGGTGGTCGACCCGGCGGAACGGCCCGGCTACATCAAGCGCTTCGTCGAGGCCGCCGGCGGCCCCTGGTTCGTGCAGATAAGCGCCGCGACCGCAAGGGTGCTGGCCGGGCTCGGTTATCAGGTCAATCGGCTGGGCGTCGACACCAGGCTGCAGCTGCCGGCGCATGATTTCTCCGGCAAGCGCAACGAGACCGTGCGCTATTCCGAGCGCTGGCTGGCGAAGAAGGGCTTCACCTTCGCCGAGGACAGGAAAAACATGCTCCTCGACGAGGTGTCGCGGCTTTCCGAGAACTGGCGCGGCGAGCGCATCGTCAAACGCTGGGAGATGGGCTTCCTCAACCGCCCCTTCGCCGACCATCTCGGCGCCGACATGCGCCGCTTCGTTCTCCACGATCCGGAGGGCGAGCTGGTCGCCATCCTCGACTTCGATCCGCTGTTCAGCGACGGCAAGGTCATCGGCTACACCACCGCCTTCAAGCGCAAGCATGTCGACGCCACGCCGCATGCCGAGATCGGCCTGACCAAATTCGCCGTCGACCGCTTTCGCGAGGAGGGCATCTCGGTCGTCACGCTCGGCCTGTCGCCGCTGCTCGACGTCGAGCCGAGCGGCTTTGCCGAATCGAGATTCTGGCGCGGCGCCTTCCAGCGCGCCTACGAGTCGCCCTGGGTCAACCGCTCGCGCTTCAACCTGCAGGGCCAGGCCGCCTTCAAGCGCCGCTTCCACGGGCAGGAGGAGCCGACCTACATCGCCTTCCGCAAGGGCACGCTGATGGAGATGCTTGGGCTATTGCGGCTGATCAAGGCGATTTAGAAAACATTACCAACCTTAGCGATTTGACGAAACCTCGCAGCTTCGTCATCCCAAGGCGAAGCAGCCGCGGAGCGGCGTCGCGGAGACCCTGGGATCCATGCCGTTACATAAGCCGAGGAATCCGGCGGAGCAAAATTCTGCGCCGGAGGCAGCACTTCCAAGTCACGGCATGGATCCTCGGGTCAAGCCCGAAGATGACGACGGGATAAGCGTTACGGCTAATCACGAAGGGTTGCGCCCGCTCCAGCGCGGAAGCCAATTTCCCTCAATTCCTCAACCGGTACCCCGTCCTGAAGATCCAGGCCACGATCGCGATGCAGACCGCCAGGAACACCAGCGTCATGCCGAGGCTGACGCCGACCGAGACGTCGGCCTTGCCGTAAAAGCTCCAGCGGAACCCGCTGATCAGGTAGACGACCGGATTGAACAGCGTGATCGTCTTCCAGATGCCGGGCAGCATGTGGATCGAATAGAAGCTGCCGCCGAGGAAGGTGAGCGGCGTGACGATCAGGAGCGGCACCAGCTGCAGCTGCTCGAAGGTCTTAGCCCAGATGCCGATGATGAAGCCGAACAGGCTGAAGGTCACCGCCGTCAGCACCAGGAAGGCGATCATCCAGAACGGATGCTCGATCCTGAGTGGCACGAACAGCGCCGCGGTGCCCAGGATGATCAGGCCGAGCATGATCGACTTGGTCGCGGCGCCCCCGACATAGGCGAGGATGATCTCGAGATAGGACACCGGCGCCGACAACAGTTCGTAGATCGAGCCGACGAATTTCGGGAAATAGATGGCGAAGGACGCGTTCGAGATCGACTGCGTCAGAAGCGACAGCATCATCAGGCCCGGCACGATGAAGGCGCCGTAGCTGATGCCGTCGATCTCGTTGATGCGCGAGCCGATCGCCGAGCCGAAGACGACGAAATAAAGCGACGTCGAGATCACCGGCGAGATGATGCTCTGCAGCACCGTGCGGAACGCACGCGCCATCTCCACCCGGTAGATCGCCCACACCGCACGAAGGTTCATGGCCGCGTGCCTGTTCATGGCTCTTGCCTCAGAAGATTGACGAAGATCTCTTCCAGCGAGCTGTTCTTGGTATCGAGGTCGCGGAACTGCAGGCCGGCGGCCTCGAAGTCGCGGATCAGCGAGGCGACGCCCGGCCGGTCGCTCTGGTTGTCATAGGTATAGGTGATCTCGTTGCCGTCCGCGGACAGCTCCAGCGCATAGCGCGACAGACCCACGGGGATGGCCTTGAGCGGCGCGCGCAGCTCGAGTGTCATCTGCTTGCGGCCGAGCTTGCGCATCAGCTCGGCCTTGCCCTCGACCAGGATGATCTCGCCGCGATTGATGACGCCGACGCGGTCGGCCATCGCCTCGGCCTCTTCGATGTAATGCGTGGTCAGGATGATGGTGACGCCGTCCTCGCGCAGCCGCCGCACCATCGCCCACATATCCTGGCGCAGCTCGACGTCGACGCCCGCCGTCGGCTCGTCGAGGAACAGCACCCGTGGCTCGTGCGACAACGCCTTGGCGATCATCAGCCGGCGCTTCATGCCGCCCGACAGCGTGATCGCCTTGGCGTCCTTCTTCTCCCACAGCGAGAGGTCTCTAAGCACCTTCTCGACGAAATCCTTGTTCGGCGCCTTGCCGAACAGGCCGCGGCTGTAATTGACCGTCGCCCACACCGTCTCGAAAGCGTCGATGGTCAGCTCCTGCGGCACCAGCCCGATCAGGCTGCGCGCGGCGCGGTAGTCCCTGCCGATGTCGTGGCCGTCGACGGTGACGGTGCCGGCGGAACGGTTGACGATGCCGCAGACGATCGAGATCAGCGTCGTCTTGCCGGCGCCGTTCGGCCCGAGCAGCGCGAAGATCTCGCCGCGCTCGATGTCGAGATTGATTTCCTTCAACGCCTTGAAGCCGGTGGCATAGGTTTTCGTGACACCGGAAATCGAGATGATGGATGACATGCTGAAATGTGGCCGGCTGGAAAACGTGACCTCATATAGGTCGGATGCCGGTTTATTCAAACCGGCAATTTGCAGCCCTCCTGACAGCTCTGGACAGTTGCGCTCGCCGCCCGGCGGCTCAACGGCCGTCGCGCCGCGCCCGCGGCGTCGGCAAGCTGTCACCCGGCAGGATTATTCATGCCGGCGCGGCGTCGCGCCTGGCGCTGCGACAACGCGCCTCGCGTGACGCCGCGCCGCTTTGACCGGCGCGTGTTCGAAGCCTATCCTTCAAGCATAAATTGCAGCCGGAGCCGAGCATGGACCCGCTCATTCTGTCGCGTATCCAGTTTGGCGCGAATATTTCGTTCCATATCCTGTTTCCGGCGATCACCATTGCACTTGGCTGGGTGCTTCTCTTCTTCAAGCTCCGCTACAACGCATCAGGCGACTCCGCCTGGATGCGCGCTTATTTCACCTGGGTGAAGGTTTTCGCGCTCTCTTTCGCCATGGGCGTGGTTTCGGGCGTCACCATGAGCTTCCAGTTCGGCACCAACTGGCCGGGCTATATGGAGACAGTCGGCAACATCGCCGGCCCGCTGCTTGCCTATGAGGTGCTCACCGCCTTCTTCCTCGAGGCGGCCTTCCTCGGCATCATGCTGTTCGGCTTCCGCCGCGTCTCCAACCGCATCCACACGCTGGCGACCGTGCTGGTGGCGGGCGGCACGACGGTGTCGGCCTTCTGGATCATCGCGCTGAACTCCTGGATGCAGACGCCGGCCGGCTTCGAGATGATCGACGGCAAGGCGCATGCCGTTGACTGGTGGGCGATCGTCTTCAACCCGTCCATGCCTTACCGGCTGGTCCACATGCTGCTTGCCTCCGGCCTGACGGTCTCCTTCCTGATCGCTGGCCTGTCGGCGCTGCGCTATCTTTACGGCGACCGTTCCGAATCGATGTGGAAGGCGCTGCGCACCGGCGTCTTCACCGCCGCCATCCTGATCCCGATCCAGATCTTTGCCGGCGACCAGCACGGCTTGAACACGCTCGCGCACCAGCCGCAGAAGATCGCCGCCATGGAGGCGAACTGGAACACCGGTCCCAACGTGCCGCTGGTGCTGTTCGCCCTGCCCGACGAGGCGGCCAAGGAAAACAGGTTCGAGCTCGCCGTTCCCGACGGCGCCAGCCTGGTGCTGCGCCACTCCACGAGCGGCGTCGTGCCCGGCCTCAACGACTATCCGGGCAACCATCCGCCGGTCTTCCCGGTGTTCTGGGGTTTCCGCATCATGGTCGGCACCGGCATACTGATGCTCATCGTCTCCTGGTCGGCCGCCTGGTTCCTCAAGCGCCGCCACAGCCTGCCGAAGCCGCTGGCGCTCATCATGGTGCCGATGGCGCTGTCGGGCTGGGTGGCGACGCTCGCCGGCTGGTACACGACCGAGATCGGCCGCCAGCCCTGGCTGGTCACCGGCGTGCTGAAGACGGCCGACGCCGTCGGCCCCGTCGCCGGCAGCCATGTCGCGCTGACCCTGGCCGTCTATCTGATCCTCTATGTGCTGCTCCTGATCGCCTATCTCGGCGTGCTGGTGCATCTGGCGCTGAAGGCGGCCAAGGACGGCGACACCTCGCCGCTGCCGGGCGTCATGAACGCGGCGCTGTCGCAGCCGGCTGCCGGGGAGTGAATTCGCAACCGAGGGTCAGAGCAGTGGTCGATTTGCGAAGATATCGCGACTTAACGCCGGATGCTGGCGCCGCCCCTCACCTGCCTGCCGGCATCCTCTCCCCGCATAGTGACGGGGAGAGGGGCGCCCTCGTCGCCGATTTCGCCAATCGTCAGCGTTGCAGGAAAAGCGCCGGGGCCGCGGCCGGCCCCCTTCTCCCCGTCACTATACGGGGAGAAGGTCCCGGCAGGGGGATGAGGGGCAGCGGCGACCTCGGAAATCAAGACTGGCGCATGAGGATAAGAAAATGACCTTCGACTGGCCGACCGCGCTGCCGCTGATCTTCGCCGGCCTGATGGGCCTCGCCATCCTTATCTATGTCGTGCTCGACGGTTTCGATCTCGGCATCGGCATCCTGTTCGCCGCCGCCGAGGATGCCGAGCAGGACACGATGATCGCGGCCATCGGTCCGTTCTGGGACGCCAACGAGACCTGGCTGGTGCTGGCGGTGGGGCTCTTGCTGGTCGCCTTCCCGATGGCGCACGGCACCATCCTGACCGCGCTCTATTTGCCGGTCTTCGTGCTGCTGGTCGGGTTGATCCTGCGCGGCGTCGCCTTCGATTTCCGCGCCAAGGTGCCGGCCGGCAAGAAGCAGCGCTGGAACCGCATCTTCTTTCTGGGCTCGGCGACCGCCTCGCTGGCGCAGGGCTACATGCTGGGCGTCTATGTGCTCGGGTTGGATGTCGGCTTTGGCGGCATGGCCTTCGGCGCGCTGGTGGCGCTCTGCCTGTCGGCGGCTTACGCTGCCATGGGCTCGGCCTGGCTGATCTACAAGACCGAGGGTGAATTGCAGGTGAAGGCCGTGCGCTGGCTGCGCACCACGCTGGTGCTGACGGCGCTCGGCATGGTGGCGGTGTCCTTGGCCACCCCCTTCGCCAGCCCGCGCATCTTCGACAAATGGTTCCTCTGGCCGGAGCTCCTCTATCTCTCGCCGCTGCCGATCGCGTCGGCGCTGCTGTTCCTCGGGCTGTGGCGGCAGACCTTCCATCTGCCGAAGCCGAACGACCGGCACGCGCTCCGCCCGTTCCTCACCCTGGCCGCCATCTTCACGCTCGGCTTCGCCGGGCTCGCCTGGTCGTTCTATCCCTATGTCGTGCCCGAAAGGCTGACGATCTGGCAGGCGGCTTCAGCGCCGGAAAGCCTGGCGGTCATCCTGGCCGGCGTCGTCGTCGTGCTGCCGATCATCATCTTCTATTCGTTCTACGCCTATCGCGTGTTCGGCGGGAAGGCGACGGATCTGACGTATGATTGAATGTGATCTCCCCCCTTGAGGGGGAGATGGCCGGCAGGCCAGAGGGGGTCGTCTCACATAGATCGCCGACGTCATGCTGAAGGCCGGCACTCCACGCGCGGCGACCCCCTCTGTCGCCTTCGGCGACATCTCCCCCTCGAGGGGGGAGATTAGGTACTCAGCTCTTGCTCGATGCCAGCACCAACACCGGCTTTTCGCTGTAGAGCTGCGGGAACAGCGCCTTCAAATTCTCGATCTTCGGCAGGTCGTTGTAGACGATATACGGATAGGTCGGGTTCAGCGTCAGGAAGTCCTGATGGTAGTCCTCGGCTGGATAGAAGGTCTTGCCGGTCTCCAGCGTCGTCACGATCGGCTTCGAAAACACCTTGGCCTTGTCGAGCTGGGCGATGTAGCTTTCGGCCACCTTCTTCTGCTCGTCGTTCTCGGCGAAGATCGTCGAACGATACTGTGTGCCTTGGTCCGGCCCCTGGTAGTTGAGTTGCGTCGGATTGTGCGCGACCGAGAAATAGACCTGCAGGAGCTGGCCATAGGTCACCTTGGACGGGTCGTAGGTGATCTCGACCGATTCCGCATGGCCGGTGCGGCCGGTGCCGACCACTTCGTAGACGGCGTTCTCGGCGCTGCCGCCGGTGTAACCGGAAACGGCTTTGCTGACGCCCTTGACGTGCTGGAACACGCCCTGCACGCCCCAGAAGCAGCCGCCCGCGAAGATGGCCTTCTCGGTGCCGCTCGCCGCCTTCTCGTCCACGGCCGGCGGCGGGATCACCACCGCGTCCTCGGCCGAGCGGGCCGGCGTCTGCCAGAATGCGGCGGCCGCCGCCGTCAGCACCAGCGCCGCAAGCGGAGCCAGCGATCGCCGCGCCGTCTTTTTGTCGATGCCGTTCATGTCGGATCTCCTTGTTGTTGTTCCAATATACACGACACAAGCCGCCGAGAGGGTCTCACTTTGCCGTGCGGCGAGCCGCGGCGCTCCCCCTCATCCGGCCCTTCGGGCCACCTTCTCCCCGAGGGGAGAAGAGGCTGGCGCCGGCGATCTCCTCTCCCCACCGGGGAGAGGTCAGCCGAGCGAAGCGGAGGCTGGGTAAGGGGGCGTCGCAAGCCATAGGGCGACCTTACTGCGCCGGAGCCATAGCGTCCGCCGGCTTCATCGCATCCGTAACCGGCTTCATGGCGTCCGCAGGCTTCATCGCATCCGCAGGCTTCATCGCATCGGTGGTCGGCTTCATCGCCTCGGTGCTCATCGCATCGGGCTTCATGGCATCGGCCGGTTTCATCGCGTCCGTTGTGGGCTTCATCGCATCCGTCGCCGGCTTCATCGCGTCGGTGGCCATCGCGTTGGCTGGCTTCATGGCGTTGGTCGCGTCGTCGGCGCGGGCGCCGGCGGCGAAGGTTGCGAGCGCAAGCGCGAGCGCCGTCAGGAATTTGGTCATGGATAGTCTCCTTGGGTTGTGGCGCGCGCATGCGAGCCCGTTGAATGCGTTGCCGCGACCTGCGGCGCCGCGCGAAAAGGATGATCAGTTGGCGGCCGCCGCCAGGATCGGCCCGCCGCCTGGGGTCTGCACCAGCACCGCGGTGCTCAAGCCCCCGCCTGCCGCAGGCAGCGGCAGCGTCGTCGCCTGGCCGTTCCAGCGGCCGAGCCGCTGCAGCGAATGCACGACATTGGCATGCGGCAGCGTGCGTCCGGTATTCTCGCCGCGCGCCACCGGCACCTCGACGACTCCACGCCTGTAGCGCACCAGCCAGACGTCGGCCGCGCCGCCGGGCGCCTTGCCGGCGCCGATGCTGACCTTGCCGCCGGCAAGCGCGACGTCCGGACCCTTTGTGCGGCCGCCCTTATTGATCAGACTCTGGGCGATCAAATTCTGGATCTCGCCGGGCTTGGCGCCGACCGCATCGGCGCTGCCGTTCACCACCACCTGCGGCGTGAACGGCCCGTCATGGCCGAGCAGCGGCTCGTAATTGACCTGGCGCTGGGTGAATTCCTGCCGGCCGAACGTGTCCTTCCAGCCGAGATAGTCCCAATAGGTGACGTTGAAGGACAGCGCCAGCACGCCCGGCTGGTCCTTGACCTTGATCAGATTGGCATTGGCCGGCGGGCAGGACGAGCAGCCCTGGCTGGTGAACAGCTCCACCACGGTGAGCGGCTGTGCGGAAGCAGCCCCGGCCGTGGCGGCAAGCGCGGCAAATGCCGCGCCGGCGAGCCTGCCGAGCGTTGTCTTTGGTCCGGTCATGAGAAGCAGTCTCCGTTGCGGCGATGCTCCCATTTCGCCGTGGCAGGAAGCTTCGTTACAGCTTCACCGGTTTGTGATTGGGAGATTGGCGAAGGCCGGCGCGACGTCCGATCTCCCCCCCTCTTGGGGCTAGGGGATGCACACATCTTCCGTGATTGGCGTGACTGATCAGGCCGAGGCTTGATTGCCACGTGGTTCCCCCAATCCGTCGCTGCTTCGCAGCGCCACCTTTCCCCCCTCCGGAGGGAAAGGAAGGGAGCCCTGCTGGACGAGCGCTGACGGCAAAAAGCCTGGCGCCTTTCCTCTACCCCGTCGATCGGGGGAGAGGTGGCTCGGCGAAGCCGAGACGGAGTGGGGGTCGACCCAGCGCTACATTAGACAATGCATGCGCCAAGCTGCCATGCACGCTATCGCCAAAGACCAGCCGCTTGGAAATGTGTGCATACCGTTACCCTCGTGGGGGAGATCAGCAGCGGCGGCGCCGCGCCCTTCCTCCCACAACGGGGGAAGCGAAAAGCGCCCCTACTGCGTCAGCATCGTCTCCGACGGCCGGCGGTTGAAATCGCATTTGCCGGTGGTCGTGTAGAAGAAGTCGGCATTGCTGACATCGGCCGGCACCGGGTTGCCGCCGTCCTCCCAGGCTTGGTAGCCGGTCTCACCGCAGGGCACGGCGGTGAAGATGTCGACCGTCTGGCCGGTCGCAACCTCGGGCATGTTGGTGGCGCTGGTACCGATATAGAGCCGGTTCGAGGTGGCGGCATCGTCCGACCGCAGCGTCGTCGGATTGCCCGAAGGCACCTTCATCTCCAGATAAAGCTTGTCCATCTGGCTGACGTCGATCACCGCGCCGGTGCTGTTGGCGGGATAGAACGTGTTGGCGCAGGTCGTCACATATTTCTTGCTGCCGCTGGTCTGCGTGATCGCTCCGGTCGGCAGATTGGTGAAGCTCTTCACCGTGCTGGTCGTGCACACCTGTTTTTGGACCACCGTCGTCGTCGATCCGTTGATCGTGCTCACCGTCGTCGTGCCGTAGCCTTTCGGATCGCCATAGCCGTTATAGGTATAGCTGATCGTCATCAACGGCTTGGCTGTGGTTTCGCCGAACTTGGTGCCGTAGAGCGTCATGGTCTTCGCCCAATAGCCCGACACTTTCGTCACCTTGAAGTCGGCCTGCGTCAGCGCCGGCGTCTTGCGCACCGAGGAGCCGACGCCGACGGTCACCGTCTTGATCCTGGCGATCTGCATGAAATCGGTCGGCATCGGATAGCTCGCCTTGGCGCTGAAGGTCGCCGTGCCGTCGGCGGCGACGTTGACGCCGGTGAGCGTCGCCGTGCCCTGCCCGCTATTGGCCGCATAGGCCTGCTGCAGCGCCGTCTGGCGGTCGGCATTCGACGTCGTGGTCGGCAGGGTGGTGATCGACAGCACCGCCGCGTCCAGCGCGTTCTGCATGGCGCTTCTGGTGGTCACCGCCGAGGTGTAGTCGACGGAAAACCCGACCGCGAGCAGGAGCGGGATCGTGATCATCATCATGACCGGCATCATCGAGCCGCTTTCCGAGCGGACGAAATCTCTTGGCGACGAAAACATTTCTGACCCCAAAGCCATCGGCGGCAAAGCCCGCCATCCCCAACGGGTCGAATGATGCCTTAAAGGGATGGATGAAAGTTTAAGCGGATTTGAATGTTCCTGGGCGGATGTCCTGTCTTCCAAAGCCTGTGCTGCCCCTCACCTGCCTGCCGGCATCCTCTCCCCGTATAGTGACGGGGAGAGGGGCGCTCTCATTGATGGTTTCGCCAATTGCCAGCGTTGCAAGAAGGGCGCCGCCGTTAAGGCCAGCCCCCTTCTCCCCGTCACTATACGGGGAGAAGTGCCCGGCAGGGCGATGAGGGGCAGCGCCGACGCCGACAATTGGTTGTGCCCGGACGTCGACCAGCATGTTTGTCTGCTCTGCTCCGATCGCACCCCGCCCCCGCCGCTTGCCCCTTAAACCCGCCCCTGCTAAAGCGCGCCGCATGACGACGCCCCTCGACCACATCCGCAATTTCTCCATCGTCGCCCATATCGACCATGGCAAATCCACGCTTGCCGACCGGCTGATCCAGCTCACCGGCGCGCTGGAGGAGCGCGACATGAAGGAGCAGGTGCTGGACTCGATGGACATCGAGCGCGAGCGCGGCATCACCATCAAGGCCCAGACCGTCCGGCTCAACTACCGCGCCAAGAACGGCGAGGACTATGTGCTGAACCTCATCGACACCCCCGGCCATGTCGACTTCGCCTATGAGGTGTCGCGCTCCTTGGCCGCCTGCGAGGGCTCGCTGCTGGTGGTCGACGCCTCCCAAGGCGTCGAGGCGCAGACGCTGGCCAACGTCTACCAGGCCATCGACAACAACCACGAGATCGTCGTGGTGCTGAACAAGGTCGACCTGCCGGCGGCCGAGCCGGAGCGCATCCGCGAGCAGGTGGAGGAGGTGATCGGCCTCGACGCCTCCAACGCCGTGCTGATCTCGGCCAAGACCGGGCTGGGTGTGCCGGACGTGCTGGAGGCGATCGTCCACCAGCTGCCGCCGCCGCGCGAGGGCGACATCGCCGCTCCGCTCAAGGCGATGCTGGTCGACAGCTGGTACGACGCCTATCTCGGCGTCATCGTTCTGGTGCGCATCATCGACGGCGTGATGAAGAAGGGCCAGACCATCCGCATGATGGGCACCGGCGCGAAATATCTCGTCGAGCGCACCGGCGTCTTCAAGCCGGCCCGCGTCAATGTCGACGAGCTCGGCCCAGGCGAGTTCGGCTTCTTCACCGGCTCGATCAAGGAAGTGGCCGATACCCGCGTCGGCGACACCATCACCGAGGACCGCCGCCCGACGGCCAAGGCGCTTCCCGGCTTCAAGCCGGCGCAGCCGGTGGTGTTCTGCGGCCTGTTCCCGGTCGACGCCGCCGATTTCGAGGATTTGCGCGCCGCCGTCGGCAAGCTGCGCCTCAACGACGCCAGCTTCTCCTTTGAAATGGAGACCTCGGCCGCTCTCGGCTTCGGCTTCCGCTGCGGCTTCCTCGGGCTGTTGCATCTGGAGATCATCCAGGAGCGGCTGGAGCGCGAGTTCAACCTCGACCTCATCGCCACCGCGCCCTCGGTCGTCTACCGCATGAACCTCATCGACGGCACGACGAAGGAACTGCACAACCCGGCCGACATGCCCGACGTGGTCAAGATCGCCTCGATCGAGGAGCCGTGGATCCGCGCCACCATCCTGACGCCGGACGACTATCTTGGCGGCATCCTGAAACTCTGCCAGGACAGGCGCGGCATCCAGGCCGATCTCTCCTATGTCGGAAAACGCGCCATGCTCACCTACGACCTGCCGCTCAACGAGGTCGTGTTCGATTTCTACGACCGGCTGAAGTCGATCTCCAAGGGCTACGCCTCCTTCGACTATCACCTGACCAACTACCGCGAGGGCGACCTGGTGAAGATGTCGATCCTGGTCAATGACGAGCCGGTCGACGCTCTCTCCATGCTGGTGCACCGCTCTGCCGCCGAAAAGCGCGGCCGCGCCATGTGCGAGAAGCTGAAGGAGCTGATCCCGCAGCACCTGTTCAAGATCCCGATCCAGGCGGCGATCGGCGGCCGCATCATCGCCCGCGAGACGGTCTCGGCGCTCAGGAAGGACGTCACCGCCAAATGCTACGGCGGCGACGTGACCCGCAAGCGCAAGCTGCTCGACAAGCAGAAAGAGGGCAAGAAGCGGATGCGCCAGTTCGGCAAGGTGGATATTCCCCAGGAGGCATTTATCCAGGCGCTGAAGATGGGGGATTGAGAAGCCGGTTGGCGCGCAAAGCGCCAAGCCATCGATCCAGTGAATCGATGGCAGGCTTCGAAAGCGGGGGAGCTGCCGGCAGGCAGCGGGCTCCCCGCCAGCGCGGCGTTGAAGCTGCGCGGTGGAGGTTATTCCCCGGGCGGTGGCGCCGGGTGATCTCCGGGCGCGGGCGGCGGTTCTCGCGAGGCCTCAGCCATCTCCTGAAAGATACCGTCTATGCCCGCGAAGATCAGATGCCCTAATTCTGCGACGTCCGATGCGTCACCAAGACGAATAAGGCGCATGGTACGCAAGCAGAGGACAGCGATGTCGTCAGGACGATTGCTCGCCGCTTGGTAGGCGGGCTGGATAGAAGAGAGGACTGCCCGAACCAACCTGGGCTCCAGCCGTGGTGTTGCCGTATTCCAAACATGGATTGCGACGGACTGGCCCTCTCTTCGGAGACCGAAGTTTGGTGTGAAGGTAACCGAGAACGTTCCTCCAGTGCTTCGCACCGTTGTTGCGGGAAACTCCAGCTCTGCACCTGGATTTTGGTCTCTCCAGACCGCCAACTGCTGCAAGCCGAGTTGGGCGGATCGCCGCTCGGGCCCCTGTGAAATCGTTGAAGTAGCTGCCAGCAAGGTGTCGAGCGGCTCCCCGGCCATTAAGCGCTGGCAAAATCGGCGGAGGCTAGCGTGAAAATCATAGCCGCCGTCTCTTGGAGTAAATCTTCGGCGCAACTCTGTCCGCTGCGGCCGATCGTTCATATGAATGATTCTCAGTATGGCAGAAATTCCAAATGACGGCATCGACGTGTCCTTCCCAGATACAGGACATGTAGAAAGGCCCGCCTGCTGGCGGGCCTTTCTATGTGTCATGCGGCGTTTTCGAGATTCGCCGGGTACCAGACCGGGCTATTGGTAGAGGCTTTCATGATGTCGATGCCACGCTCGGCATCGACACGACGCTTGTAGCCTTCACTGCTTACGGCGATAGTTTCGCCATTCGCAGCCTCGTACGTCCAACGCCATTCACCACGATTGTCCTTGTACAACCAGTACGAAGGATAGGTACGCTGCGCCATTGGAGTAGCTCCTTAAGTTGGCGTAAGCGAACGTCAGGCTTGACCATGGCGGATTATTCTGATTCAAGATCAGTGTACCAAATACGCCATATCCCGCGCCTGACGTCCAAATCTTGTGCGGGTTAGAACTCTCGAAACCGCCGCAGATCCCCAGCTTTGCGGCGGTTTCTTGATTCTGGACGGATGCTAGATGAGGTTAAGCAATGCCGGGAGTCAAGACATGCTAATAAACCGTTAACGCCAGTCAACGGTTTCAAAATTTTTCCAATAAATTCAAACGCTTACACAATTCCTCCCAGCGGGATAACTCAGCGCGAAGCCACCACCGCTTTGTTAGACAATACTTCTGTTCGGCCAAAAAGCAAATATTCGGATCAAAACTGATTCTATTGCACTGCGAAATAGGTCTGCATTGCTGACGCAGTCTTCAAGGGCCAGTTAGCTCCCACGACCTCGAACTCTCAGCGCGCCCTTCACCATCCCACCCCATCAGCGTATCCTCCCCCTCGAGCTCGGGACCCACCACATGCGCTCCACCTTAGACACCGTCGCCGCAATCGGCCTCGCCATCGGAGGCGCGTTCGGCTTGGCGGGCACCTTCGTCGCCAGCGATGCGCTGCGCGAGACGGTCTGGACCATCGACGGCGTGGCGCTCGTCGTCGCCACGGCGCTGATCACCATGAAATACCAGCGGCTCGGCAATGATCTCGTCGCGGCCGGCTTCTTGACTTTCCTTGCCGGCGAAAGCCTGCTGCTGGCCGGCAATGCGGCGGGGCTGCAGGCGAGCGTGCCGTCCTATGCCGGCGGCATTGCGCTTTGGGCGGCTGGGCTCGTCATGGTCAGCGCGAAAGACACCTTCGCGCTGTGGATGCGGCTCACCGCTTTGGTGTCGGCCGCGCTCTTCGTCGTCTCGGTCCTGATAATCCTCTGGGGCGCGCCGCTGCTGCCCACCTCGTCGCCGCTGCCGGCGCTCGGCTACCCGTTCCTGGTCCTCACCTTCATCGGCTGGATCTGGACGCTGCTGAAATCGGAACGCTGAGCGGGCGGACATGGCCGCGCCGCTCGAAATCCGCAACAGCCCCACCGGCAAGATCTTTCCGGCCTTCGGGCCGTTCCTGATCGGCGGCGTCTTCGGCTTCGGCGCGCTGCAGGGCCTGGCTGCCGGAGCGAGTGGCGGGCATGTGCTGTGGATCGCGCTGCTCTCGGTCGCTTGCCTGGCGCTCGGCTTTTTCATCGCCCGCGGCGCCTTCGACACCTCGGTCAAGGTGACCTTGGACAGCCAGGGCTTCCGCGATGCTCGCGCCGGCGACGTGCTGGTGCCGTGGGCGAAGGTCAGGAGCGTGCGCCTCGCCTCCGGCGGCAAGGGCGCGGCGATGCTCAATTTCGAGCTCACCGAGGAGCCGCCCGACGCCATCAAATATTCGGCCGCCAACGCGTTCGGGATAATGCCCTTCGGCAAGACCACCGTGCACATGGAAATCTCCTCGCTCGACATGCGCGGCGAGGCGATGGTGGAGGCGGTGAGAAAATTCGCGCCGCATGTGGTGGTGAGGTAACGCGACCTCCCCCCTTGAGGGGGAGATGTCGCCGCAGGCGACAGAGGGGGTCGCTGCGCGTGGAGCGCCGACTTCTACCGCTGCAGCAGACGACGCCGGCACTCCACGCGCGAGGACCCCCTCTGGCCGCTTTGCGGCCATCTCCCCCTCGAGGGGGGAGATTACCTGCGCCACCCGTGCTCTACTGCCCTCGGGGACCTCATCATGATTCGCCTCTCTCTAGCCGCCATCCTCCTCGCCACGCCGGCCGTCGCCGCCGACATGTCGGTGTTCGTGCGCAACCAGCGGTCCGACGGCGTGGCGGTGGAGCTGTTCAGCCGCGACAGCAAAAAAGTCTGGCCGGGCAACGACAAGGTCTTCCTCATCCGTCCGGGGGCGAAGAAATCCGTGCCGATCTCCTGCGACAATGGCGAGCATATCTGCTGGGGCGCCTGGGTGGTCGGCAACGATTCCGTCACCGCCGGCGTCGGCCCCGACAACGACCAGCCCTGCGACACCTGCTGCTTCATCTGCGTGGAGCATTCCACCGAGACGGTGGACCTGGCGGAGTGAGCGCCAAATCTCCCCCTTCTCCCCTTGTGGGATAAGGTGGCTCGGCGCGCAGCGCCGAGACGGATGAGGGGTGCTGGACGGAGTGAGACGCTGGGATTGGACGAAGCGTGGAGGTTGGTTAGTCTTCCGCCATGCCGCACCAACCCGTAGCTCCAGCCAAACGCAATTTCGCACGTTCGATGCGTCGCGAACCAACAGAGGCAGAAGGTCGCCTGTGGCAGGAATTGCGTAGCCGGCGTCTGGACAACATCAGGTTTCGGCGGCAGCTGCCGGTCGGCAAGTTCATAGCCGATTTCGTCTGTGCGGAAGCCGGGCTTATCGTCGAAATCGATGGCAGCCAGCACGCGGATTCGCATCGCGACCAGGAGCGCGACGCCGAATTGAAGGCGAGGGGATTTCGTGTGCTGAGGTTCTGGAACGACGACGTTCTGAAGGACCTCGGTGCTGTCTGCGACACCATCATCGCTTATGTGCGCGATGACAATCTGCAGCCCTGGCGATGATGCCGGGCGCCTTTGCCAAGCTGGAACACCCCTCATCCGTCTCGGGCGCTGCGCGCCGATCCACCTTCTCCCACAAGGGGGAGAAGGGGGAGTTCATCCTTGACGCCTTTCCCACCCTCGCCCTAGCCTCGTCTTCCATCCCCCAAAACAGGAGACCCACCCAGATGGCAGGCACGGTCGAAGGCGAGAAGGTCGACGTTTCCTTCAGCGGCAGGCGCTGCATCCATTCGCGCAATTGCGTGCTCGGCAATCCGCATGTCTTCGTGCCCAATGCGCCGGGCGAGTGGATCCATCCCGATGCGGCAAGCGTCGAGAATGTGGTGGCGCTGGCCGAGAACTGCCCGTCGGGCGCGATCACTTACCGGCGCAAGGATGGCGGGCCGCAGGAGAAGCCGCCGGTGGTCAACACGGTGCGCCTGCGCGAGAACGGCCCGCTGGCGGTCCATGCCGAGATCGTGCTGGGCGGCGAGACTTTCCATCGCGCCACGCTCTGCCGCTGCGGCGCCTCGCAGAACAAGCCGTTCTGCGACAACAGCCACATCAAGGCCGGCTTCACCGCCACCGGCGAGCCGCCGCTGAAGGAAGCGCAGGTGCTGGACGCGCGGGATGGCCCGCTCAACGTGACGCCGACCACCAACGGCCCGCTCAAGCTCGAAGGCAATGCCGAGATCGTCACCGGCACCGGTCACACCGTCGCCCGAACCATGAAAGTGTTCCTGTGCCGCTGCGGGCACTCGGCCAACAAGCCGTTCTGCGACGGGAGCCACAAGAGGGTGGGGTTCGAGGGGTAGCGTGCATGGCAGCTTGGCGCGTGCATTGTCCAATGTAGCGCTGGTCGACCCCCACTCCGTCTCGGCTTCGCCGAGCCACCTCTCCCCCGATCGACGGGGTAGAGGAAAGGCGCCAAGCCTTTTGCCGTCAATGCTTGTCCAGCAGCGCTCCCTTCCTTTCCCTCCGGAGGGGGGAAAGGTGGCGCTGCGAAGCAGCGACGGATTGGGGGAACCACCTGGCAATCAAGCCTCAGGTCGATCAGTAGTCACAGAAGATGTGTGCATAGCGTAGCGCTTGCGGGGAGGAACTTGCTCTAACCCCCCTGGCCCACCTCTCCCGCCTTTATCCGCCAGCCCGTATCGGCTAAGGGCTTCGCGACAAAGCCCCGACCCGGACCATCTTCAAAAATGACCGCCAAGCACTCCCCCCTCTTCCTCGGCATCGACACCGGCGGCACCTATACCGATGCCGTGCTGTGGTCGGAGGAGGGCGGCCCCCTCGATACCCCGAATAAAGGCAAGGTGCTGGCCAAGGCCAAGGCGCTTACCACGCGTCACGACCTCGCCGTCGGCATTTCCGGCGCGGTCGATGCTGTGCTGGAGAAGGCCGGCACCGATCCGGCGGCGATCAAGCTGGTGTCGATGTCGACCACGCTCGCCACCAACGCGCTGGTCGAGGGCCAGGGCGGGCGCGTGGCGCTCATCATGATCGGCTTTTCCGAGGCCGACCTTGCCCGCGACGGGCTGAAGACGGCGCTGGGCACCGATCCGGTGGTGTTCTGTCCCGGCGGCCATGACGTGCACGGCAATGCGGCGAAGCTCGACCTCTCCGGCCTCGAGGCCGCACTTCCGGAGCTCGGGCGTTCGGTGTCGGGCTTTGCCGTCTGCGCCTATTTCGCCACCCGCAACCCGGCGCACGAGCTCGCGGCCAGAGACCTGATCCGCGACAAGACCGGCCAGCCGGTCACCGCCAGCCACGAATTGTCGGCCAAGCTCGGCGGCCCGCGCCGCGCGCTCACCACTTTGCTCAACGCAAGGCTGATCTCGATGATCGACCGGCTGGTGGCGGCGACGGAAGGTTTTCTGGCCCAGCGCGGCATCGCGGCACCCCTGATGGTGGTGCGCGGCGACGGCGCGCTGGTGTCGGCGGCCTTTGCCCGCCAGCGGCCGATCGAGACGATCCTGTCCGGCCCGGCCGCCAGCCTGGTCGGCGCCCGCCACATGACCGGCCTCGACGACGCCATGGTCTCCGACATCGGCGGCACCACGACCGACGTCGCCGTGCTCGACGGCGGCCGCCCGCGCCTCGATCCGGAAGGCGCCACCGTTGGCGGCTTTCGCACCATGGTCGAAGCCGTCGCCATGCGCACCTTCGGCCTCGGCGGCGATTCCGAAGTGGCGCTGGAAGACGGCGCGCTCGACCCGAAGATCCTGCTCGGACCGCGTCGCCTGGTGCCGCTGGCGCTGGCCGGCATGGTGCATGGCGAGGCTGTCACGTCGGAGCTGGAGCGGCAGCTGCGCGCGCCGAACTCCGGCCGCATGGACGGTCGCTTTGCCGTGCGCACCGGCGTGCCGGACCGGCTCGCCGCCGGCCTCACCGCGCCGGAAGCAAAGCTCTACGAGGCGATCAGTGCCACCCCGCTGGCGCTCGACCGGCTGCTCAGCTCGAATGCGCAGAACGCTACGCTCAACCGGCTGGTGGCGCGCGGGCTGGTGCACATCTGCGGCTTCACGCCGTCGGATGCCGCCCATGTGCTCGGCAAGCAGTCGAACTGGAATCCCGCCGCCGCCCGCCTTGGCGCCGAGCTTTTCGCCCGCAGGCGCGACGGCCGCGGCCAGCCGATCGCGGCGACGCCGGAGGCGCTCGCCGAGCGCGTGCTCACCACGCTGACCCGCTGGTCGGCCGAATATATTCTCGAGACCGCTTTCGCCGAGGACGGGCTGGATGGCGCGGCAACTGTCGCGCATGCGCTGGTGCAGCGCGCCGTCGACGCCCATCCCGGCATCGCCCGCTTCACCGTCGCGCTCGACCGTCCGGTCATCGGCCTCGGCGCCTCGGCGCCGCTGCATTATGCCGGGCTGCCGCCGCTGATCGGCAATGGCTGCATCGTGCCGGAGGACACCGACGTCGCCAATGCGCTCGGCGCTGTGGTCGGCCAAGTCCGCGTCTCGGCCGAGGCCCGCGTCAGCCAGCCCAAGGAAGGGCTGTTTCGGCTCGCATCAGGGCAAACGGTGCAAGACTTCACCGACGAAGCGAAAGCGATCGCCGCGGCCGAGGCCGACGTGCGGGCGATCGCGGCCGAGCGCGCGAAGGAGGCCGGCACCGACAGCGCCGAGCTCGACGTCGCCACCGAGTTCAAGGTCTCGACCATCGAGGGACAGCGCATGTTCATCGAAGCGCATGTGGTGGCGGTGGCGTCAGGGCGGCCAAGGATTGCGGTGTGAGGCGCCTTTCCTTCTCCCCGTTCTACGGGGAGAGGTGCCCGAAGGGCGGATGAGGGGCGGCGCCTGCGTATGTTGCGGTTCTCATCGACCTCTCAATCGACAGATCAACGCATGCTAATTGTGAACGTCGCGCCGCCCCTCATCCGGCTGCCGCCACCTTCTCCCCGTAGAACGGGGAGAAGGGAGCCTACATCCTAAGCCGAATTGACCCCTGCCCCTCAACATGCCAAAGCCCCGGCAAGCCACCATCTGGAGACGTGCTGATGACCGACCGCATCGAGATCGCCGGGTTGCAAATCGCCCGGGAGCT
Source organism: Mesorhizobium sp. WSM4906 (assembly GCF_029674625.1). Taxonomy (NCBI): domain Bacteria; kingdom Pseudomonadati; phylum Pseudomonadota; class Alphaproteobacteria; order Hyphomicrobiales; family Phyllobacteriaceae; genus Mesorhizobium; species Mesorhizobium sp. WSM4906. The sequence continues at coordinate 769,771 of NZ_CP121355.1, read as the reverse complement.
CCATGACTTCGTGGCCGAAGAGGCCGCACCCGGCACCGGCATCGACCCGGAAAAATTCTGGGAAGGCTTTTCCGCCATCGTCCATGATCTCGCGCCGAAGAACCGCGCCCTGCTGGCAAAGCGCGACGCCATGCAGGAAAAGCTGGACGGCTGGTATCGCGAGAACGGGGCGCCGGTCGACATGGCGGCCTACAAGAACTTCCTGAAGGAGATCGGCTATCTGGTGCCGGAAGGGCCGGCCTTCGGCGTCTCGACCGAACATGTCGATCCGGAGATCGCGGTCGTCGCCGGGCCGCAGCTCGTGGTGCCGGTGATGAACGCGCGCTATGCGCTCAACGCCGCCAATGCGCGCTGGGGCTCGCTCTACGACGCTCTCTACGGCACCGACGCCATTCCCGAGACCGGCGGCGCCGAGAGGGGCAAGGCTTTCAATCCCACGCGCGGCGCGAAAGTCATCGCCTGGGCGAAGGATTTCCTCGACCAGTCCGTGCCGCTGACCACCGGCAAATGGGCCGGCGTCAACGGGCTCTCGGTGGCGAACGGCGCGTTGAAGGTCGGCGAAGGCGCCGGCGCCACCACGCTCGCCGACCCGAAACAGTTCGCGGGCTTCCGCGGCGATGCCGCCACGCCGGAGGCCGTGCTTCTGGTGAAGAACGGCCTGCATATCGAGATCGTCATCGACCACGCCAGTGAGATCGGCAAGACCGATCCGGCCGGCATTGCCGACGTCATCCTCGAAGCTGCGCTGACGACGATCCAGGACTGCGAGGATTCGGTCGCCGCGGTCGACGCCGAGGACAAGGTCGTCGTCTATCGCAACTGGCTCGGCCTGATGAAAGGCGATCTGGCGGAAGAGATCACCAAGGGTGGCAGGACTTTTACCCGCAAGCTCAACCCGGATCGCCGTTACACGGCGCCGAATGGCGGCCAGCTGCTGCTGCCCGGACGCTCGCTGATGCTGGTGCGCAATGTCGGCCACCTGATGACCAATCCGGCGATCCTCGACCGCGACGGCAACGAGGTGCCGGAAGGCATCATGGACGCGGCGCTCACCGCGCTGATCGCGCTGCACGATGTCGGCTCGAACGGGCGGCGGGCGAATTCCCGCGCCGGCTCGATGTACGTCGTAAAACCCAAGATGCACGGGCCGGAGGAGGTCGCCTTCGCCGTCGAGATCTTCGACCGCGTGGAAGTGCTGCTCGGCATGGCGAAGAACACCATCAAGATGGGCATCATGGACGAGGAGCGGCGCACCACCGTCAACCTTAAGGAAGCGATCCGCGCCGCAAGAGAGCGCGTCGTGTTCATCAACACCGGCTTCCTCGACCGCACCGGCGACGAGATCCACACCTCGATGGAAGCCGGCCCGATGATCCGCAAGGGCGACATGAAGCAGGCCGCCTGGATCTCCGCCTATGAGGCCTGGAATGTCGACATCGGGCTCGAATGCGGGCTCGCCGGCCACGCCCAGATCGGCAAGGGCATGTGGGCGATGCCCGATTTGATGGCGGCAATGCTGGTTGAGAAGATCGCCCATCCCAAGGCCGGCGCCAACACCGCCTGGGTGCCGTCGCCGACGGCGGCGACTTTGCACGCCACGCATTACCACAAGGTCGACGTGCACGCCGTCCAGGCGGCGCTGAAGAACCGGCCGAAGGCCAAGCTCGACGACATTCTGTCGGTACCCGTGGCGGTGCGGCCGAACTGGACGCCGGACGAGATCCAGCGCGAGCTCGACAACAACGCGCAAGGCATTCTGGGCTACGTCGTGCGCTGGATCGACCAGGGCGTCGGCTGCTCGAAGGTGCCCGACATCAACGATGTCGGCCTGATGGAGGACCGCGCCACGCTGCGCATCTCCTCGCAGCACATCGCCAACTGGCTGCGCCACAAGGTGTGCTCGGAAATCCAGGTCCGGGATTCGCTGCAGCGCATGGCGGCGATCGTCGACCGCCAGAATGTCGGCGACCCGCTCTACCGCCCGATGGCGCCGGACTTCGACAGTTCGATCGCCTTCCAGGCCGCCTGCGACCTGGTGTTCAAGGGGACGGTTCAGCCCAACGGCTACACCGAGCCGGTGCTGCATGCCCGGCGGCTGGAGCTGAAGGCGAGGGAGCAGGCCTGAGGCCGGTAGCGCCGGCGCCCTCCCCTTGAGGGCAGGGCAATCGCATATGGCGCTCCCCCCACATTCGTCTACGCCATGCACACATCTTCTGTGACTGGCGTGACTGATCAGGCTGAGGCTTGATTGCCACGTGGTTCCCCCAATCCGTCGCTGCTTCGCAGCGCCACCTTTCCCCCCTCCGGAGGGAAAGGAAGGTTGTGTGCGTCAAGTTCTGCAAAAAGGGGCGGCCATGAGGCTGGTCATGCGGCTTGGCGCAGAGCGAGCTTCTTATGCTCGCGCAGGTCGTCCATGTTGATGTAGCGGTTGGCCTCCATCCAGTTTTCGTTGGTTTCGACGGCCAGCGCCCTGACCAGGCGCAGGCAGCTTTCGGCGTTGGGAAAGATGCGCACGACATAGGTGCGGCGCCTGATCTCTTCGTTGAGGCGTTCCAGCATGTTGGTCGACTTCAGGTGCTTGTGGTGCTGGCGCGGCAGGCGAAAGAAGGTCAGCGTGCGCTCGATGGTCTCCTCCACCCACGTCGTCAGCCGCGGATAGCGGCCCGACCATTTGGCCAGCCACGCGGCGAGATCGGCCTTGGCCTCGGCGAGATCGCGCCGGTCGTAGAGCCATCTGAGCTCCTGCAGGCAGTCGTCGCCGTGCTTGCGCGGCAGGTGATCGAGCGCGTTCCTGAGGAAGTGCACGTAGCAGCGTTGCCAGGCCGCTTCCGGAATCACCTCGCCGATCGCCGCGACCAGGCCGGCATGGTCGTCGGACACGACCAGTTCGACGCCCCTAAGACCGCGCGCCTTGAGCGCCACGAGGAAGTCCTTCCAGGCCGAGCGGCTCTCGCGATTGGCCATCTCCACGGCCAGGATCTGGCGCCGCCCGTCCCAGTCGATGCCGACCGCGATCAGCACCGCCTGGCTCATGACGATGCCGGCCTCGCGCACCTTCTCGTAGCGGGCATCGAGCACGAGGTAAGCAAAGGGCTCTTGAAGCGGGCGCTCGGCAAAGGCCTTCAGGCTTTCGTCCAGCCGTTTGTTGATGGCCGAGATCGACGAGGCCGAGAAGGCATGCCCGCACAGCTCCTCGGTGATCGCCTTGACCTTGCGGGTCGACACGCCTTGCACGTACATCTCGGCAAGCGTCGCCACCAAGGCCCGCTCGGAGCGCTGGTAGCGCTCGAACAGCTCGGTGGAGAAGCGCCCCTGCCGGTCCTGCGGAACCCGCAGCTCCAGCTTGCCGACACGGGTGACAAGCGTGCGGCCGTAATACCCAGAGCGATAGCCGAGCCGCTCCGGTGTCCGTTCGCTCTTCGAAGCGCCCAGCGCCTCGTCCATCTCGGCCTCGAGGACCTCCTGCATCACTGCGCGGATCACTTCGTGCAGCCCATCCGGGTTCGAAAGCAGAATGTCTTTGACGGCAGCTATGGCGGATTTATCTTCGATCTTGGTCATGGTGGCGTTCCTTCGCGGGAATCAGGTGACGTGAACAATCACCAGCCTGCCATGACCGCCCTCTCTCAGCGAATTTGCAGAACTCTCAGCACACTACCGAAAGGAAGGGAGCCCTGCTGGACGAGCGCTGACGGCAAAAAGCCTGGCGCCTTTCCTCTACCCCGTCGATCGGGGGAGAGGTGGCTCGGCGAAGCCGAGACGGAGTGGGGGTCGACCAGCGCAGCATAAGACAATGCATGCGCCAAGCTGCCATGCACGCTATTGGCCGGTGCATCGGCCGGAAATGCGCGCGAAACGATCGATCACATAGATGAGATGTCGAGGTGATCGGCGGCGCATTGACGATCCGTTATCTACCTACTAGTTGGTAGATAGTTCAAACGAGAGATCTCATCATGTCTGCACAAATGAATGATCAAAGCCGTGCCCTGTCTTCAAACGCATGGCTCAAAAACTATTATTATCTGCGGTTTGCCGTATCGGCTGCCTGGGTCGCGGCGGCCCTCACCGTCGCGAAGACCGGCTCACCGCTCGCTGCCGTCATGCTGGTGGCCTACCCTGCATGGGACGCGCTTGCGAATTATCTCGACGCGCAGCGCAGCGGCGGGCTCGGCCGCAACAGGTCGCAGCTGCTCAACTTGGTCGTCAGCATCATCACCGCGATTGCCGTTGCCGTCGCGCTTGGCCGCAGCATGAGCGCGGTGCTTGCGGTCTATGGTGTCTGGGCCGTCGTCTCCGGCGCGCTTCAGCTGCTGACCGCGGTGCGCCGCTGGAAAATCAACGGCGCCCAATGGGCGATGATCCTGAGCGGCGCCCAATCGGCGCTGGCGGGCTTGTTCTTCGTAAAGATGGCGTCGGGCATGGAGGCCATTGGCATCGCCAATGTTGCGCCCTATGCCGCTTTCGGCGCCTTCTACTTCCTCGTGTCCGCCATGTGGCTGTCGGTCGGCGGCGCCCTTCGCAAGTCGCCGCGGGCCGTGAGTTGAGGTTTTCTCCGCCGGACGTTAGAGCAGTTCATCGTTTCACGGAAACGCTGAACTGCTCCACCTATTTGTTTTTACGCAATTTCGGACGGACAACCGCTATACACTTTTCCTGGAATTGCTCTTGGCATGTCTATGAACAAGCCCTCGAACACTGCCGATGACATCCTGGCCGCCGCGCGAAGCTTCATCGTCGCCGGCGGCTATAACGGGTTCAGCTACGCCGATATCGCCGAGGTGATCGGTATCCGCAAGGCCAGCATCCACCATCATTTCCCCAGCAAGGTCGATCTGGTGCAAACCCTGGTCAGGCGCTACCTGGAGGATGCCGTCACAGGCATGGCGGAGCTTGAGCGCAATGTGCCTGAGCCGCCTGAATTGCTTCGGACCTACGCCGGCTTCTGGGCCCAGTGCATTGAGGACGCGAGCAGGCCGTTCTGTGTCTGCGCCTTGCTCGCCAGCGAGCTTCCGGCCCTTCCGCCAGAGGTCGCCGCGGAAGTCCGGGCGTATTTTCAGTTTCTCTCGGGTTGGCTGACCGGCGTCATCGAGCGCGGCGCCGCGCAAGGCACACTGGCAATTTCCGCCGTGCCGCGCGTCGAGGCGGAGGCCTTCATGGCGACCGTTCACGGGGCGATGCTTTCCGCGCGAGCCTATGGCGATACAGCGGCTTTCGCCACGATCATGGCGCCGACGTTGCAGAAGCTGATCCCCGAGGCCGGTTGAAGAGGAACTCGGGGCGGAGAAACGGACCGGGCCTCCTTGCAGATTCCTTGATTACGCTGCCTGCGCCATCCGCTCCGCGCTCATGCGGTAGGAAATCGCCTCGGCGAGATGGATGCGGCCCACGGTTTCGCTGGCGTCGAGGTCGGCCAGCGTGCGCGCCACTTTGAGCACGCGATGATAGGCCCGCGCCGAAAAGGCGAGCTTGTCGCTGGCGTCCTTGAGCAGCGTCAGCCCGGCCGCGTCGGGCTTGGCGATTTCCTCGATGATCGCAGGCGGGCAATGCGCGTTGGTGGTCACGGACGCGCCCAGGCTCTCGAGCCGCTCGCGCTGCAGGGTCCGGGCGCGGGCCACGCGCTGCGCCACCGCCGCGCTCGTCTCGGCGCGGTCCGGCCGGATCAGGTCGCTCGCCGAGACCGCCGGCACTTCGATCCGAAGATCGATGCGGTCGAGCAGCGGGCCGGAAATGCGCGCCTGGTATTCGGTGCGGCAGCGCTCGCCGCGCAGGCAGCGATAGCCGGGTTCGCCCGACATGCCGCAGCGGCATGGGTTCATCGCCGCCACCAGCTGGATGCGCGCCGGGTAGGTGACGCGGTGGTTGGCGCGCGCGATCACGCAGTCGCCGGTCTCCAGCGGCTGGCGCAGCGCGTCCAGCGTCTGCGGCGTGAATTCCGGGAACTCGTCGAGGAAAAGCACGCCGTGATGGGCGAGCGACACCTCGCCCGGCCGCGCCCGCAAGCCGCCGCCCACCATCGCCGCCATCGACGCCGAATGATGCGGGGCGCGGAACGGCCGCCGATCCGTCAGCTTACCTTCGCCGAGCTCGCCGGCGACGGAAGCGATCATCGAGACTTCGAGCAATTCCTTCGGCGCCAGCGGCGGCAGGATCGAGGGCAGGCGCTGCGCCAGCATCGACTTGCCGGAGCCTGGAGGGCCGACCATAAGGAGGTTGTGACCGCCGGCGGCCGCCACCTCCAGCGCCCGCTTGGCGCTTTCCTGGCCCTTGATGTCGGCGAGGTCCGGCAGGTCGCGCGCCGCGACCTGGATGCCGGCCTCTGGCCGCGACAGCACCTGCGTGCCGCGAAAATGATTGGCGACGGCGATCAGGCTGCGCGGCGCCAGTATGTCGAAATCCTTGCCGGCCCAGGCCGCCTCCGGCCCGCAGGCGAAGGGGCAGATCAGGCCCTTGCTTTCGGCATTGGCGCCGATCGCCGCCGGCAGCGCGCCGGCCACCGCCGTGATGGTGCCGTCGAGCGACAGCTCGCCGAGCACGACATAGCCGGCCAGCATGTCGCCGGGAATGGCGCCAAGTGCTGCCATCAATCCAAGCGCGATCGGCAGGTCGTAATGGCTGCCTTCCTTGGGCAGATCCGCCGGCGCAAGGTTCACCGTCACCTTCTTCGACGGCATCGACAGCCCAGAAGCATGAAGCGCGGCCTGCACACGCTCGCGGCTTTCGGCCACCGCCTTGTCCGGCAGGCCGACGATCTGCATGCCGACCTTGCCAGGTGCTACCATCACCTGGACATCGACCGGCACGGCCTCGATGCCCTGGAAAGCCACCGTGCGAACCCGCGCCACCATCTTTACCGAGCCCCCGATACAGACTCGCGCGCGGCTTTGCGATCAAGCCGCGAGCGAAGTCGGGTTAGACAACCACAGATTTGCGCAGCGCGCAAGAACATTACGGGAACACAAAGGGCGGGCGCCGTCCAGCGACGATCCTGGGGCCGAGGTGATACGCAATCCGGCGCTGCGCAGCTGGTACGGTCAAGCCGTCGGCGCCGCGCCGCGCCGCTCGTGCGCGGTCTTGCGGATGACTTCCGCGATCTCCGGGCTGCTGCTGCACAGCATCTGGAAATCCGCCGAGTGCAGCGACAGCAGCGAGACCGCCGTTGTGGCGCTGACGGTCGCCATGCGCGGTTCGCCGGTGATCAGCGCCATCTCGCCGAAAAAGGCGCCAGGGCCAAGCTCCACCGGGTTCGGTGTCGCGACGCTGACGCGCCCCTCCACGACGAAGAACATCCGATCACCGGGCTCGCCACTGCGGCAGATCACGGCGCCCGCCGGCACGATGCGAGGTCGTAGCGCGCGCACGATCTCGACCAGCGCGGCCGGGCCGAGCCTTTGAAACAACGGCACGGCGGCGACCAATTGCCAATTGCGGACGAAATCCCCGCGACGGACTTCTTGAGCGAAGCCGGTGGCAAGAATGCCAGCCCAGAGCGCGAAGATGCCGATGCCGCTCATCATGACCAGCCCGGCAAGGACGCGTCCGGCGAAGCTTTGCGGAATGGCGTCGCCATAGCCGGTGGTGGACAGCGTGACCACAGCCCACCACATCGCCTGGGGAATGCTGCCGAACTTTTCCGGTTGGATGTCGCGCTCGATGACATAGGCCGCGAGCGCGACACCGAACAAAACGACGCCGAAGACGGTGGTGACGCCGATCAGGTTTCGCGCTTCGTTGGTCAGGACCCTGCCCAGCAGCGGGAAGAAAGTCGAGTCGCGCAGCGGCTTCAGCAGCCACACGGCACAATAGAGGCTCCAGTCGGGCCCGCCGATGAACAGAAACGCGGCGAGTGGAACCAAGACCGCGAGCACATCGATGGCGATTGTCGGCGTCCGAACGTCTCCCGCCCGGCGCTTGAGCAGCGTCGCTGCCATCTGCAGAAGATAGGCGCCCCAAATGACCGCGAGCACGGCAGCCAGACCCAGTCTGCCAGATCCGGACATGTCCGGTATCGTGAGCGCAGCCACCGCCAGAAGCCCGGGCGCGGCCAGCACCGCGTTGAGCGGCATGTAGAGTCTTGAGGAAGACAGTACCGACATTCTGTGCCCACGACCGGCGACTACCCTCCAAAATAGATGCCTTCAAGGCAAGCGCAAAGGTGCTTACGGTCGCTGCGACCCGAATGTATGAAGCCGGTCCTCAAGACGGATCACGGAACCCGCGAGGCGTCCACGCAGGGCGCGCCCTGCACGATATCGCCCAGGCCACGACGCCTGGGTGCAAGGCAACGAGCGCTTCGTCTGTATCGGGGTGAGCGCCGAGCAGCACGTCAGGCCGGCTGAGAGCAACTTCAGCGCGAAGCAGGTCTCCGTCAGATAGCGCGGTTCACCGTTTTCGTGAACCGGAGGCGCTGCTATCGCCTTTTGTCTTCCACGCAGTCCCAGAACAGGCTGGCGATGTCGGCTCCGCCGAAACGCTGCACTTCGCGAATGCCGGTCGGTGAGGTCACGTTGATTTCGGTCATCCAGTCGCCGATCACGTCGATGCCGACGAGGATGAAGCCGCGTTCCCTGAGCGCTGGGCCGATGCGGGCGCAGATCTCGCGCTCGCGCTCCGTCAGCTCGGTCTTCTCGGCGCGGCCGCCGACATGCATGTTGGAGCGCGAGTCGTGCTCGGCCGGCACGCGGTTGATGGCGCCCACAGGCTCGCCGTCGATCAGGATGATGCGCTTGTCGCCCTTGCGCACGTCCTTGAGGTAGCGCTGCACGATATAGGGCTCGCGGAACAACTGGCCGAACATTTCGAGCAGCGAGGCAAGGTTGCGGTCGGCCTCCTGCAGATGGAAGATACCGGCGCCGCCATTGCCGTAGAGCGGCTTGACGATGATGTCGCCGAACTCCTTGCGGAAGGCGGTCACTTCCCGGGGATCCTTGGTGATCAGCGTCTCCGGCATCAGCTCCGGAAACTCGGTGACGAAGATCTTTTCCGGGCTGTTGCGCACCCAGGCCGGGTCGTTGACCACCAGCGTCTTCGGATGGATGCGTTCCAGGATATGCGTGGTGGTGATGTAGTTCATGTCGAAGGGCGGATCCTGCCTGAGCAGCACCACGTCCATCTCCGACAGATCCGTGCGCACCGGCTCGCCCAGCGAATAGTGGTTGCCCTTCTCGTCGCGCACCTGCATCTCCTCGACGCGCGCGAACACCTTGCCGCCCAGCATCGACAGTCGATCGGGCGTGTAGTGGAAGAGCTTGTGGCCGCGCCGCTGCGCTTCCAGCGACAGCGCGAAGCTCGTGTCGCCGACGATCGACACGGTGGAGACATGGTCCATCTGGACGGCGATCTTCAGCGGCATCTGCAGTCTCCGGTGAGCTCTGCCGCCGATATAAGGAAATCGGCGGCGTCTGCCAATCGTGCTCGCTTGGTGCAGAAGCTCAGCGGTCGAAGACCAGCCGGGAATAGCCGAGGAAGGACAGCGCCATGGCGACGATCGAGGCGACCGCCAGCGCCGCCAGCGGCGGCAGGGCCGGCAGCGCGAACAGGAAGGCGCAATAGACGAGATAGTTGACGATGCTGGTGGCGACACCGACGCCGCCATAGCGCGCGCCCTCCTGCGCGATGCCCCGGCTCGACGGCGCGAAGGTCAGGTGCCGGTTGAACTGCCAGGTGACGGTGAGCGCAAAGCCGATCGAAAGCACGCGCGCCGCCAGCGGCCCGAGCGGCGTGACGGCAAGCAGCAGCCAGAGCGCGACCGCGTCGGCGACGAAGCCGATGCCGCCGGCAAGGACGAAGCGGGTAAGCCGGCCCATCAGGCCGCCCGCGAGGCCTTGCCTGCCTCACCCTTCAGCGGTGCCTGCCCGTTGGCGCCTGCGCGGCGCTCGCCGCGGCCGGAAGGGATCGAAAGATAGAAGATGCGCTTCTGCTCGGCCCGGCCGCGCGACACGGAATCGAGGATCAGCCCGGTCACCATCGACAGCATGGACAAGAGCAGCATGCCGACCGACAGCACCCAGGTCGGCATGCGCGGCACCAGCCCCGTCTCGGCGAACTCGATCAGCACCGGTATCATCAGGCCGATGCTGGCCGCCAGGAAGAACAGGGCGAATGTGCCGAAGAAGCGCAGCGGCTGCGTCTCCTTCATCAGCATGGCGAACATCCACAGAATCCTGGCGCCGTCGTGGAAGGTCGACAGCTTCGACGAAGAACCTTCCGGGCGGCGGCCGTAGTCGAGCGCCATCTCGCTCACCGGCAGCTTGAGCTGCGAGGCATGGACCGACATTTCGGTCTCGATCTCGAAGCCGCCGGAAACCGCCGGGAAGCTCTTGACGAAGCGCCGCGAAAAGACCCGGTAGCCGGAAAAGATGTCGGTGAAATCGGCGCCGAACAGGCCCTTGTAGAGCCGGTTGAAGATGCGGTTGCCGAAGGCGTGGCCGGAGCGGCCGGCGTCGTCGGTCACGCCGCGCCTGGTGCCCACCACCATGTCGGAGCGCTCGGTCTGCAGGACGTTGATCAGCTGCGGCGCATCCTCCGGCGCATAGGTGCCGTCGCCGTCGGCCATCACATAGATGTCGGCCTCGATGTCGGCGAACATGCGGCGCACGACATTGCCCTTGCCCTGCCGCGGTTCGCGCACGACGATCGCGCCGGCGGCGCGGGCCTTGAGCGCGGTCAGGTCCTTGGAATTGTTGTCGTAGACATAGATCGACGCTGACGGCAGGGTCTCGCGGAAACGCCGCACGACCTCGCCGATCGTCAGCTCCTCATTGTAGCAAGGCAGCAGCACGGCGATCGCCGGTTCGTTGCGGACTTCGTGCGGCATGTCTGTCTCCGGTGCCCGGCTTGAGCCCTCCGGCCGCGCCAATGCCGGCATCTCAGGCCGCTTTACTATTTATTGAAGCCGTTAAGGCTAGGTTTAAGCCTCTAGCTCCAAAGGCCTCGACCATGAGCGCAGCCAAGGACGGCGCCGCCACCTGGAAGTTCGATTTCATGCTGGCGTTACTGGCAACGCTGGCTGCCTTCGCGTTCAACGCATGGATGGGCTTCAGCGCGCTGGCCGATGTCGACAACGACAATCTGATGCGGCTGGTCGAGGTTCGCGATCTGCTCAACGGCCAGGGCTGGTTCGACCTGCACCAGTACAGGATGGGCCTCGAGGGCGGCTTCGTCATGCACTGGTCCAGGCTGGTCGACACACCGATCGCCGCCATCATTCTGGCCGCCTCCGCGCTGACCGGCAGCAGGCCTCTCGCGGAGGAGATCGCGCAGGTGCTCTGGCCGACGCTGCTGTTCTGCTCGGCGCTGTTCTTCACCATCCGCGCGGCGCGCGCATTCGCCGGCCGCAGCGCTGTCTTGCCTTCCGTCATCGTCGGCGCTGCCGGCTATCAGTTCCTCGGCATCTATTCGCCGGGCGCGCTCGACCACCATAATGTCCAGCTGATGCTGACCATGGCGAGCCTCGCTTTGCTGCTCGAGGCCCCGGTCCACCGGGCGGCAGCGCTGTTTTCCGGCCTCTGCGCGGCGCTGACGCTCGCCGTCGGCATGGAAACCGTTCCCTATGTCGCCACCATCGGCGTCTGCGTATCGCTGCTTTTCGTCGCCGACGCGAGCGGCGAGCGCGGGATCGCCAGGGATTTCGGTTTAGGCTTCGCCGGCGTATCGAGTCTTGTCTTCCTCGCCACCATCCCGGCCTCGGCATGGGGCGAGGCGCAATGCGACGCCTTCTCGACCGTGCAGTTCGTTGTCGCCGCCATCGCCGGCGTCGGGCTTTCGGCCATCGCTTCGGTCGAATTCACCGCGCGAAGCCGGTGGCACCGTCTGTTGTCGCTCGCCATGCTGGCCGTGGCCGTCGGCCTGGTCACGCTCGCGCTGTTCCCGCAATGCCTGGCCTCGCCTTATGCCGACCTCGATCCGCGCCTCAAGGAGTTATGGCTGGACCACATCAGCGAAGCCCAGTCGCTGTTCGCGCTGATTGTCGATACGCCGGCGCTGGTGGCGGCGCGCTACGCGACGCCGCTGGTGGCGATCGTCCTGATGGCGCGGCGTTTCGGTCGCGGCGGTTGGCGCCGTCAGGACAGTCTCGTTGCCGCGCTGCTTCTCGTCGCCTTCGGCGTTGCCGCCTGGCAGGTGCGCGGCTCGACATTCTCGATCGCCCTTGCCGTGATCCCGCTGTCCGCCTGGATCGCGACATGGCGGGCGCGGGCGCAGAACAATTCCTCGCTCGCCGTCGCCATGCGTCTCGCCGCGGTCTGGCTTGTGTCGATCAATCCGGTCTGGATGGGCGCCGCCGCGGCGACCTCGACGGCATTGGAAAAAAACGCGCCCGTCGCGGACGCCGGCGACATCGACAGGGATTGCGGGAAGGACGCCAGCTTCGCGGCGCTTGGCCGCATGCCCGAAACCGCCGTGCTCGCCCCCTCCGACATCGGGTCGCCGATCCTGGCCTTCTCCGGGCATCGCGTCTTCGCCGGCCCCTATCATCGCAATGTCGCCGGCAATCTTCTGGTGCTGGACGCGTTTCTCGGCACGCCGGACGAGGCGCGCAAGATCGTGGAGGCGCATCGCGTCGGCCTCGTGGCGATCTGCCGCGGCAGCTTCGAAAGCGTGATGCTGGTCAAAAAGGCACCGCTCGGCCTCCTTTCCGACCTGCTTCAAGGCAGCGTTCCGGACTGGCTCGAGCCGGTCGCCGAGACCAAAGGCAGCCCGATCGAAGTCTATCGCGTCAGGCGAGCCGGTTAAGCGTCGCGCAGACTCCGGCGAGCGCTCGAAAAATCGATTTTCCGATACTTTTCCTAAACGCTTTGCTGCCAGTCTGAGGATAAATACCGCCATCACAACAGGGACATGATGCAAACGACGTTTGGCACCGGGCAGCCAGGCAGGGAAAACACGGATCTGGCCTTCACCGATCCGCTGACCGGACTTGGCAACCATCGTCGCTTCTTCGACAAGGTCGATCGCCTGATCAGCGACCGCGCCGACGATCCCGCGCCCTTCACGGTCGGCATCCTCGATCTCGACGGTTTCAAGCCGATCAACGACCTGTTCGGCCACAAGGCCGGCGACGACATCCTGATCCAGGTGGCGATGCGCCTGCGCGCCTCGATGGACGGCTATTCCACCGTCTGCCGCATCGGCGCCGACGAGTTCGCCTTCCTCTACCCGATGGTGTTCAGCGAGGAGCAGGCGGCCGAGAAGTCGCGCATGCTGATCGAGATCCTGTCGGCGCCCTATGACGTCGGCGAGCGCACCGCGAGATTGTCGGCCTCGGTCGGCTGCTCGCTGTTCTATTCCGGCGACGAGACCACCGAGATCCTGATCAACAAGGCCGAGACAGCGCTGTACCACGCCAAGCGCTCGGGCCGTGGCCGCGTCGTCGTCTACACCCGCGAGATGGAGGAGGCCGCAAAACGCGTCACCCGCATCGAGCAGGCGCTGCGCCGTGCCGTCTCGGCCGGCGAGGTCGAGCCGCATTTCCAGCCCATCGTCGATCTCAACAGTCGCCGCACCATCGGCTTCGAGACCCTGGCCCGCTGGACCGACCGCGATCTCGGCATGGTGCCGCCGAACGTCTTCATTCCTATCGCCGAGGAGCGCGGCATCATCGGCCCGCTGTCGCAACTGGTGCTGCGCAAGGCGACCGAATCGGCCCGCAGCTGGCCGAAGGACTTGTTCTTGTCCTTCAACCTGTCGCCCTCGCAGCTGGTCGACCAGAACACCGGCCTGCATATCCTCGCCATCCTCGACCGCACCGGTTTCGATCCGCGCCGGCTGGAGATCGAGATCACCGAAACCGGCCTGATGACCGATCCGGCTTCGGCCGAGAAGATCGTCGAGGATCTGCGCCGGGTCGGCATCCGCGTCTCGCTCGACGATTTCGGCACCGGCCAGTCCTCGCTCGGACGGCTGCGCGAATTCCATTTCGACAAGCTCAAGATCGATCGCGCCTTCGTCTCCTCCATCCTCGACGACCGGCCCTCCGAACACATCATCCGCGCCATCCTCGCCATGTGCGAAGGGCTCGGCATGGACGTGGTGGCCGAAGGCATCGAGGAGGAAGCGCAGGCCGACCGCCTCGTCCAGTTCGGCTGCGCCGGTGGCCAGGGCTACCTGTTCGGCAAGCCGGTCGATGCCGACGCCACGCTCGGCTATCTTCGCGATTCCTACCGCGGCGCGCTGCATGCCAAGGCGATCTGACAAGGTCTGTTGATATTCAGGTGAGGCCGGTCTGCAAATGGCGGCCTCCTGCGCTTCCGGCCTTCGCCGGCCGAAGCATTCACGAATGGTTTGGCAGCTAAATTAAGGCTGCAGCCGGCATAGGCCGGTGCTCACGTACTTTAAGTACGTTCCGCTCCGGCCTTCGCCGGCCGAAGCCCTCTTAAGGGTCTCCGCTCTATGAAGGCTACGGCCGGCGTAGGCCGGTTCTCGGATGCCACCATTTTCGACTCGGCCTGACCTGAATCTCAACGAACCTTGAGCTGCTTCCGGGGAGGAGGTGCAGATATCATTTGTCGGACATAAGCTACTGAATTCGCCTTTTCTCCCTTGCCCCGGGGGCCGGCATGGCTAGGATGCGCGCCGGCCAAAGGGAGAAAGAAATCATGATGCCATCGGCGCGTTTCGCCGACCTCGACGGCGCTTCGGTGCTGATCACCGGCGGCGGTTCCGGCATCGGCGCGGCGCTGACCGAGGGCTTCATGCGGCAGGGCGCCAAGGTCGCCTTCATCGACATCGCCGACAAGTCCAGCACGGCGCTCGCCGACCGCGTCGAAAAGCAGCTCGGCCGGCGGCCGCTCTATCTCAAGACCGACCTGCGCGACGTCGAGGCGCTGCGCGCCGCGGTGGCCAAGGCGGCAAAGGCGCATGGCGATGTCACGGCGCTCGTCAACAATGCTGCGCTCGACGACCGCCATGAGGTGAAGGACGTCACGGTCGAGTTCTGGGACAACAATCTTGCCATAAACCTGCGGCCGCATTTCTTCACCGCCCAGGCGGTGGCGCCGGGCATGAAGCGGGCCGGCGGCGGCTCGATCATCAACTTCAGCTCCACGTCCTATCTCATCAACCACCCCGACCTGCCGGCCTACACCGCCGCCAAGGCGGGCATACTCGGCCTCACCAAGGGCCTTGCCGGCAAGCTCGGCGCCGACGGCATCCGCGTCAACGCGGTTGCGCCAGGCTGGGTGATCACCGAGCGCCAGCGCGAACTTTGGGTCACCGAGGAGGCGCTTGCCGCCCATGTCGCCAAGCAATGCATCAAGCAAGTCATGCAGCCGGACGACATCGTCGGCACGGTGCTGTTCCTGGCCTCGGATGCCTCGCGCATGCTGACGGCGCAGATGCTGATCGTCGACGGAGGCGTGCTGTGAGCGGCGCGCCGGCGGTCGCCGCCCTCGACTGGGGCACGACGAGGCTCAGGGCTTGGCTGCTCGATGCCGCGGGCCATGTGCTCGCGGAGCGGCGCGGCGACGACGGGCTGATCACCGCGCGCGAACAAGGCTTTGCCAAGGTGCTTGAAGGCCATCTCGCCGCCATGGGCGCGCCGGAGGCCTTGCCCGTCATCATCTGCGGCATGGCGGGTTCCCGCCAGGGCTGGATCGAGGCGCCCTATGTCGCCGTGCCGGCGCCGATCGGCGCCATCCTTGCAGGCGCTGCCCGCATCGAAGGCTCGAGCCGCGACATCCGCATCGTTCCGGGCCTCGCCCAGCGCCTGGCCGACGCGCCGGATGTCATGCGCGGCGAGGAAACGCAGCTTGCCGGCGCCGGTTTGCCGGCAAAGGGTCGCCATCTCGTCTGCATGCCGGGCACCCATTCGAAATGGGTCGCGGTCGAGGACGGCGCGGTCGCCGGTTTCGGAACCTGGCCGACGGGCGAGCTGTTTTCGGTGCTTGCCGCGCACTCGATCCTGAAGCATTCGCTGGGCGAGCATCCGGCGCCTGTCGCGTCGGACAGCCCGTTTTTCCGCCAGTGGTGCGGCCAAGCGCTGGGCGAGGGCGGCGACGTCACCTCGAAACTGTTCGCGATCCGCGCCGCCGGGCTGCTGCAGGATTTGAAGTCGGACGAGGCGGCGGCCTGCCTGTCCGGTCTCTTGATCGGCGGCGAGATCGCTTCGGCCAAGCGCCGCTATGGCGCCAGCGAGGCGCCGGTGGTGTTGATCGCCTCCGGCGCGCTGGCCGCGCTCTACGCTGTCGCTCTCGGGCTCGCCGGCCTTGCCTTCCGGATCGTCGATGCGGATGAAGCGGTGCGCGCCGGCCTCGTCGAGGCCGCGCGCGAAAATGGCATGATTGGAGGTGTCGCGTGACGCAGACTGCGCCTTTTCCGAAATTGAAACGCGGTCTCGTCGCCATCCTGCGCGGGCTGAAGCCGGGCGAAGCGGTAGCGATCGGCAAGTCGGTCCATGATGCCGGCATCGAGGCGATCGAGGTGCCGCTGAACTCGCCGGAACCGTTCGTCTCCATCGCCAGCATCGTTGAGGCGTTGCCCAAGACCGCGCTGGTCGGCGCCGGCACGGTGCTGACGGCCGCCCATGTCGATGCCTTGCACAAGGCCGGCGGCCGGCTGCTGGTCAGCCCCAACATCGATGCCGAGGTGATGGGTCGCGCGATGCATCACGGCATGGTGACGATGCCGGGCGTGTTCACGCCCACAGAAGCTTTCCAGGCGATCCGGCTCGGCGCCTCGGCGCTCAAATTCTTTCCGGCGAGCGTGCTCGGCGCCGGCGGCATAGCGGCGGTCCGCGCGGTGCTGCCGGCAACGACCTTGATCGGCGCCGTCGGCGGCGTCTCCGACAAGGATTTTGTCGGCTACAAGGCGGTCGGCGTCAGCGTGTTCGGCCTGGGATCGAGCCTCTACAAGCCGGGCGCCGGCGTCGAGGACGTGGCGCAGCGCGCCCGCGCCGCGGTCGCCGCCTGGGACGAAGCCTTCGGAGGGCAATGATGGACAGCGTTTCGGTTCTCAGCGACCACATTTGCGAGCTTGGCGAAGGCCCGAGCTACGATCCCGCCACCGACACGCTGTTCTGGTTCGACATCGTCAACGGCAAGCTTCTGGAAAAGCCGCTCGCCGGCGCGCTGAAAATCCATGATCTTGGCGTCATGGCCAGCGCCATCGCCGTCATCGACGATGCCCGCCAGCTGATCGCCACGGAAGTCGGCCTGCAGGTCAGGGACGTCAAGACCGGCAAGCTGACGCTGCACACGCCGATCGAAGCCGACAATCCGCTTACCCGCTCCAATGATTCCCGCGTCCACCCATGCGGCGCCTTCTGGACCGGTACGATGGGCAAGGCCGAGGGCAAGGGCGCCGGCTCGATCTACTGGTTCTTCAAGGGCGAATTGCGCCGGCTGTTCTCGGACATCACCGTCTCCAATTCGATCTGCTTTTCCGAGGACGGAGCGATTGCCTATTACACTGATACGGCAACCGGACTTCTGATGCGTGTCGCCTGCGATCCGGCGACAGGCTTGCCGACAGGCGAGCCGAAAGTCTTCGTCGATCATCGCTCGCAGAAAGGCTATGTCGACGGGTCGGTCGTCGACAGCGACGGCGTGCTGTGGAACGCGGTCTGGGGCGGCAAGGCGGTGAAGGCCTATTCGCCCGACGGCACGCTGCTGCGCGAGATCGCGATGCCGGTGACGCAGCCTTCCTGCCCCGCCTTTGTCGGCCAGAAAGCCGACCGCATCGCCGTGACGTCGGCCTGGAAGGGCAAGGACGACAAGCAGCGCGCTCTCGACCCGCAGGCTGGCATGACCTTCCTGCTCGATATTCCGGTCAAAGGTCGCTTCGAGCCGCGCGTGCTGATCGCCTGAGCGGCTGGCGGATTATCGCCCGGCCCGGTCGGTTTCCCGCAAGCCAGCCGCGCCAGCCATGCGATGGTAGCACCTGATTTGCCGGAGCCGTCCATTCCATGCCGCACAGCCAGCCGACGCTGATTCTCGTCCATGAGTCGGAGAAAGCTTGTTTCGACCGGCTCGTCGCCGACGGCTATCCAGCTGAACGCGCCACCGAGATCTCGTCCTATCTGGCGCAGTCGACCGATCTCGCGCCGGAATTCGGTCAGCTCGCCGCCGCCTGCGAAAGGCGCGGCCTCGCTTTCATGGCCGTCGAGCTGGACGATGCGACTGCGGTGCTGGCGAAGGCCAATCCGCAGGCGACGCTGGTCTGGACGCTGACCGACGGCGTCGCCTATTTCCGCGGCGGCGCAGCGCCCGCCATGGCGCGGCTGAACGGGCTGCGCACCATCGGCGCCGACGATTCGCTGTTCGCGCTCTGCCAGGACAAGTTCCGCTCCGGCGCCGTGCTCGCGGCGCTCGGCCTGCCGGTGCCGCCGGCCGGCCTGGCGCGCAACGGCACGTGGCTGGTCGAGCCGCCGGCCTCGCCCGCCGGCTGGTTCGTCAAGCCCAACCGGCTCGGCGCCAAGATCGGCATCTGGCCGGATTCGCGCATCACCGATCCCGGCCATGCGCTGGAGCTTAGCCGGCGCGTCTTTGCCCACTACCGCGACGATGTCGTCGTCCAACCCTATGTCGCCGGCCGCAACGTGCGCGCGAGCTTCCTGGGGCTGAAGCAGGAAACCGGCATGGAGGCGCTCGGCATCGCCTTCGTCGAGTCCGGCGCCGACTTCCAGACCATGGCCGACTCGATGGCGCTCTATGGCGACACCGGCCAGGCCGCCAGGGAGGCCGGCATCTATGCCGAGCCGGAACTCGAGCCGGTCGCCGCCAGCCAGCCGGCGGCCGACCAGGCGATCCGCGCCATGGCGCAAAAGCTGATCGCTGGGCTTGGCCTGAGGGATGTCTTCTCGATCGATCTCAGGGTCGAGGCGGACGACACCATCCATCTCATCGAGTTCGAAGTCTGCCCCGGTCTGCCCTGCTTCGATTTTCGCGACTATTGCCGCAGGCAATGGGGGATGGGCCTTGCGGACGCGATGGCTGAGACGGCGGCGAACCGGTTGAGGGCGTGACACTCATGATTGGCTGAGACCTGACAAGCTTCGTCATTCCAGGGCGGAGCAAGGAGCGAAGCGACGCGGCGCAGACCCTGGAATCCATGCCGTTACCTCGGCCGTGGAGTGCAGCGGAGCAGAATTCTGGACCGTAGCGGCGCGTTGAAGTCACAGGATCCTCGGGTCTGCGCGCGTCGCTTCGCTCCTTGCTCCGCCCGTGGATGACGACAAGATGGGCGTTTCGGCCAATTTCCAGGGTGCCAACCCTGCGCCGGCGAACTAAACCCCCTCGACCAGCACGATCTCGCCGTCGGCTACCTTCTGGCGGATGGTGACGGCACGCTGATATTCCGGCGAGTGGTAGCACTCATGCGCTGCCGCGAGCGATTCGAACTCGATGATCACGTTGCGCGCCCGGCCTGGCCCCTCGGCCTTCTCATGCTCGCCGCCGCGCGCCAGGAATTTCACGCCGAAACGATCGAAGGCGAGCTTGGCGGCGGCGACATAGTCCTTGTAGCCCTCCGGATCGCGCACATCGACGCGGGCGATCCAATATCCCTTTGGCATTCTTTTCTCCCTGTTTGTTTCGCGCGCGGACCAGCCTATGCCGAGCACATTTCGGCCAGGATATCCTCGGCCGCCGTGCGCCGGTCCGGCGCCGCGACGATCGGCCGGCCGACGACGAGGTGGCTGGAGCCGTTGCGGATCGCCTGCGCCGGCGTCACGACGCGCTTCTGGTCGCCGTGGTCGCTGCCCGCCGGCCTTATGCCTGGCGTCACCACCGCCATGTCGGGCCCGACGATCCGCCGCACGGCGGAAGCCTCCTCGGCCGAGCAGACGATGCCGCCCATGCCGGCATGCAGCGCCTGTTCGGAGCGCCGCAGAACCAGCGTGTGCGGATCATATTCGTAGCCGGCATCGATCATGTCCTGCTCGTCCATCGACGTCAGCACGGTCACCGCGAGCAGGCAGAGATCGCTGCCTTTGGCCGCCTCGACCGCCGCCCTCATGGCCTTGGGATAGGCATGCAGCGTCAGCATCGAGACCCCCATCCTGACGATGTTCTCGACCCCCTTGGCCACGGTGTTGTCGATGTCGAGCAGCTTCATGTCGAGGAAGACCTTGGTGCCGCCGCTCACCAGCTCGCGTGCGAAATCGAGCCCGCCGGCAAAGGCGAGCTGATAGCCGATCTTGTAGAAGGAGACGACGCCTTCGAGCTCGCGCACCGCCTTCTCGGCTTCCTGCAGCGTCGGCACGTCGAGGCCGACGATCAGCCTCTCTTGCATGGACTTGGCGTGCAAGGTCTCGACCGGATGCATCAGGCCTCGATCCGCACCGACAGCATGCGCGAGGTTTCGATCAGTGTATGGCATAGGCGCTCCATCGATTGCTGCAGTCTGGCGTCGCGGAATTGTCCGTCCTCGGCGAAGGCCTCATTGGCGCTGGAAACCGAGCATTCCGGCGTGATCACTTCCATCTGGCAGCGCACCAGAACCGCGCGCAGATGGTTGATGCAGCGTATGCCGGCAAACTTGCCCTCCGAGGAGGAGCAAAGGCCGACAGGCTTGCCGTAAAGCGGCCTGAACGAGCGGCTGCCGTCGCGCCGGAGCCGGCTCACCCAGTCGATCGAATTCTTCAAGAGCGGCGGGATCGAGCCGTTATATTCGGGCGTCGCGATCAGAAGCCCGTCATGATCGGCGATTTGCCGGGCGAGCTTCACGGCGTTTTCGGGAATGCCTTTTTCCTGCTCGAGGTCCTCGTCCATGATCGGCAGCGGATAGTCGCCAAGCGAGATGCGCGTCACCTCGGCGCCCTGCATGGCGAGCTCCTTCTGCGCCACGTCGGCCGTCCGGCCGCTGAATGCGCCGGTGCGGACCGAGCCGGCGAAGACGAGGATTCTTGGGATCACTGCCATTGGCCACCCTTGTTCTCGGACAGGTACAGCCAAGGGTCGCTCAAATCAACGCAATGAGATCAGAAAACGTTGGAGGATTGGTCGCGACCTGCGAACTTCGTCATCCACGGGCGGAGCAGCCGCGAAGCGGCGTCGCGAAGACCCGAGGATCCATTCCGTTACCTCAATCGTAGAGCGCAGCGGAGCAGAGTTCTGGATCGCCACAACGCTTCGAAGTCACGGAATGGATCCTCGGGTCTGCGCCGCGTCGCTTCGCTCCTTGCTCCGCCCGTGGATGACGAAGTGACTGGCGTTTCGGCCAACCGCCAGGACGCTGCCGCCACCGGCGATAAGCGAACACTTTCGCAGGCAGAATCTAATGCGCCTTGCGCCTGTAGATCCACAGCTGCGTCGGCGGAATGTTGCGGATGATGAAGTCGAAATGCTTGACCGTGTAGTCGCCGCGGCCGGGCGGGATCGGCGACATCGGGCCGTAGGTCAGCTGCACGATCGGCCGGCCTGCGGGGATGCGGTCGAGCAGGCTTTCGATGTAGGCGATGCGCTGGGCGACGGGGAAATTGAGCAGCGGCACGCCGGAGACGACGGAATCGAAAACCATGTCGCGCTTGTCGCCGAGCGTGGCGTCGAGATTGAAGGCGTCGCCCTCGATGATGTTGACGCGCGGATAGAGCCGGCGCAGATGGCGCACGAAGTCGGTCGAATATTCGATCGCGTAGAGGTTTTCCGGCTTCACGCCCTGGGCCAGGATGGCGCGGGTGATGACGCCCGTGCCGGGTCCGACCTCCAGCACCGGCAGGCCCGATTTCGGGTTGACGATCGAGGCCATCTTGCGAGCGGTGACGGAACTGGTGGGAACGATGGAGCCGACCGCTTTCGGCTTGTCGATCCAGCCTTTGAAGAACTTCAGCTCGTCGTCGAATTTTTCCGCCAGCGCTTTGCGCAACCCGGGACCACGTGCCATGCGAGCTCTCCTCAACGCTCCCCGACCGCTACTTATCAGCTAGGTGGAACAAGGCAAGGCGTCAACGTGGCATAAGGTGTTGATGACCCTTGGGAATGTCGCCAACGCAAGTCGCCCCAAAAGTGTGAAGCGGTTTTGCGATGACGACTTGCGTCAAAAAAACGTCAGCGGTCGCCGAAGGACTCGAAAAAGTCCTTCATGCGGGCGAAGAAGCCGCTCGACTGGGGCGAGTTGTCCTTCGAGGAGAGCTGCTCGAACTCTTCCAAAAGCTCGCGCTGGCGGCGCGACAGGTTCTGCGGCGTCTCGACCGCCGTCTGGATGTAGAGGTCGCCGACATTGGGCTGCCGCAGCACCGGCATGCCCTTGCCCTTCAGCCGGAACTGGCGGCCGTTCTGGGTGCCTTCCGGCACCTTCACCTTGGTCTGCGTGCCGTCGAGCGTGGTGACCTCGAACGAGCCGCCAAGCGCGGCGGTCGTCATCGAGATCGGCACCTTGCAGTAGAGGTCGGCGCCGTCGCGCTGGAAGAATTCGTGCGGCTTGACCGCGAGGAAGATGTAGAGATCGCCCGAAGGGCCGCCGCGCAGGCCGGCTTCGCCCTCATTGGCAAGCCGGATGCGGGTTCCGTCCTCGATGCCGGCCGGGATGTTGACCGACAGTGAACGCTCCTCGGTGACGCGGCCCTGGCCGGCGCATTTCGGGCAGGGGTCCTTGATCGTCTGGCCTCGGCCCTGGCATTGCGGGCAGGTGCGCTCGATCGAGAAGAAACCCTGTGTTGCCCGCACCTTGCCGTGGCCATGGCACATGGCGCAGGTTACCGGCTGCGTGCCGGGCTTGGCGCCGCTGCCGGAGCATTCCGAGCAGGAAATCGAGGCCGGCACGCGGATCTGCGCCGTCTTGCCGGAGAATGCCTCCTCGAGCGAGATCTCCATGTTGTAGCGCAGGTCCGCCCCGCGCTCGCGGCCGCCCGACGAGCGGCGCTGGCGGCCGCCCATCATGTCACCGAAAATGTCCTCGAAGATGTCGGCGAAACCGCCGGCGCCGAAGCCGTGCGCCGCGCCATTCATGCCGCCCTGTTCGAAGGCGGCGTGGCCGAAACGATCGTAGGCCGCGCGCTTCTGCGGGTCCTTCAGCGTCTCGTAAGCTTCGTTGATTTCCTTGAACTTGTGCTCGCAGGCATGATCGCCGGGGTTGCGGTCGGGATGGAACTGCATGGCGAGCTTGCGGAAAGCGCTCTTGAGCTCCTTGTCGTCGGCGCCTTTTTGCACGCCCAGCGTTTCGTAGAAATCAGCTTTCATTTTTTCCCGCGGTCCGGATGCTCAATGTCTTCAAGCATTGTTGCGTCGTTTGCCGGCACGTTGTTCGATTTAGGAGCGATGCTGCCCGGATGCCAGAGCCGAGCCGGGCTCACGCCATGTTTTTCCGTCACTTTTTAGGCCGGACCTGCACTTTTTCAGCGAAGGTTGCAAAAAAGCCCGGCTTCGCGCCGGGCTTTTCGCATTATTCGCCGTCGGCCGGCTCAGGCCGACTTCTTCTTGTCGTCGTCTTCGTCGATTTCCTCGAAGTCGGCGTCGACCACGTCCGAATCCTTGGCGGCGTCCGCCTTGGCGTCGGCTTCGGCCGCTTCCTTCTGCGAGGCCTCGTACATGGCCTGGCCAAGCTTCATCGAAGCTTCGGCGAGCGACTGCGACTTGGCCTCGATGTCGGCCACGTTGTCGCCCTCGGCGGCAGCCTTCAGCGCGCTGATGGCGTCGGCGATCGCGGTGCGGTCGGCCTCCGAGACCTTGTCGCCATAGTCCTTCAGCGACTTCTCGGACGAATGCACCAGGGATTCGGCCTGGTTGCGGGCCTCGACGAGGGCGCGGCGCTTCTTGTCGGCCTCGGCATTGGCCTCGGCGTCCTTCACCATCTTCTCGATGTCGGCGTCGGACAGACCACCCGAGGCCTGGATGCGGATCTGGTGCTCCTTGCCGGTGCCCTTGTCCTTGGCCGAGACGTTGACGATGCCGTTGGCGTCGATGTCGAAGGTGACCTCGATCTGCGGCACGCCGCGCGGAGCCGGCGGGATGCCGACAAGGTCGAACTGGCCGAGCAGCTTGTTGTCGGCCGCCATCTCGCGCTCGCCCTGGAAGACGCGGATCGTCACCGCCGACTGCGAATCCTCGGCCGTCGAGAACACCTGGCTCTTCTTGGTCGGGATCGTGGTGTTGCGCTCGATCAGCCGGGTGAACACGCCGCCCAGCGTTTCGATGCCGAGCGACAGCGGCGTCACGTCGAGGAGCAGCACGTCCTTGACGTCGCCCTGCAGCACGCCGGCCTGGATGGCGGCGCCGAGCGCGACCACCTCATCCGGGTTGACGCCCTTGTGCGGGTCCTTGCCGAAGAACTGCTTCACGATCTCCTGGATCTTGGGCATGCGGGTCATGCCGCCGACCAGGACCACCTCGTCGATCTCGCCCGCCTTGAGGCCGGCATCCTTGAGCGCCGCCTTGCAGGGGTCGATGGTGCGCTGCACGAGATCCTCGACCAGGCTCTCGAACTTCGCCCGGGTGAGCTTCATCGTCAGGTGCTTCGGCCCGGTGGCGTCGGCGGTGATGAAGGGCAGGTTGATCTCGGTCTGCGTCGTCGACGACAGCTCGATCTTGGCCTTTTCGGCGGCTTCCTTCAGGCGCTGCAGCGCGAGCTTGTCGGCCTTGAGGTCGATGCCCTGCTCCTTCTTGAACTCCGCCGCCAGGTACTCGACCAGGCGCATGTCGAAGTCCTCGCCGCCGAGGAAGGTGTCGCCATTGGTCGACTTCACCTCGAAGACGCCGTCGCCGATCTCGAGCACCGAAATGTCGAACGTGCCGCCGCCAAGGTCATAGACGGCGATGGTCTTGCCGTCCTTCTTCTCGAGACCGTAGGCGAGCGCGGCTGCCGTCGGCTCGTTGATGATGCGCAGCACTTCGAGCCCGGCGATCTTGCCGGCGTCCTTGGTCGCCTGGCGCTGGGCGTCGTTGAAATAGGCCGGAACGGTGATGACCGCCTTCTCGACCTTCTCGCCGAGATAGGCTTCCGCCGTTTCCTTCATCTTCTGCAGGATCATGGCCGAGATCTGGCTGGGCGACAGCTTCTTGCCGCCGGCCTCGACCCAGGCGTCGCCATTGTCGCCCTTGACGATCTTGTAGGGGACAAGCTTCTTGTCCTTCTCCGTCACCGGATCGTCATAGCGGCGGCCGATCAGGCGCTTGACCGCGAAGATGGTGTTTTCAGGATTGGTGACCGCCTGGCGCTTGGCCGGCTGGCCGACGAGGCGTTCTCCGTCGCTGTTGATGGCGACGATGGAAGGGGTCGTGCGCGCGCCTTCCGCATTCTCGATAACCTTGGGCTCCTTGCCGTCCATGATGGCGATGCAGGAGTTCGTGGTTCCGAGGTCGATACCGATAACTTTTGCCATTGTTCTAGTCTCTCCGCTAAGCAGGCTCTCAGGACCCTGATAAGGCGTTCCGACGAAAGCCCCTGTTCACAAGAAATTCCGCCACGGTCCCCGGTTTTTCAAGGCCGGACGGCTGGCGCGTATATAAGAACAGGCGGCACGGGGCGCAAGCATCCTGCGCAAGGTGTCTGCTGCCCCGCGTGAGCCTGGAAAACGGACCAGCCCGCCATATGCCGGGGTCGATCCGGATTTGCTCTATCTAATTGTCCGGAGAGGATTTTTTCGGACGGGACGATCTCATCGATGCCCGGTTGCATATCGGCCGGGGGGAAGCTTTGCCCTGTGGGGCGTGACTTTGCGTCGCGAATAAGTCTGAAAAACGTCTTTGCCGTCGTACGCCGGCAATCCGCCAGCGGAGAACATGGCCGCTTGGCAATCGAGGCGTGCGGGACTACGAATAGGCAAGATGCGGCAGATCGCCGGCACGAGCGCCGGCTTGGATCATGCGCGCCAAATCGATCCTGATCGGGATACTTGCCGGAATGGTCGCGTTCTCCGGCTGCACCACCGGCGGCGCATTGCAGACGTCTCCTGCGGCCTATGGCGGCCTCACCGACGCCAGCTTCCGCATTCCACCGGTTCCCATCTACAAGGTCGACCAGAAATTCCACCGGCAGACGGTGGCTTATCCGACCGATGAGGCGCCCGGCACCATCATTGTCGATACAGGGGCGAAATTCCTCTACTACGTGCTGGGCGACGGTCAGGCGATGCGCTACGGGATCGGCGTCGGCAAGGCGGGCTTCGAGTGGCATGGTACCGCTCACGTCGCGAGGAAGCGCGAATGGCCGGATTGGAGCGCGCCGTCGGCGATGATCGTTCGCGAACGCAATCGAGGCCACGTCATACCGGCCCATATGGAAGGCGGACTCATGAATCCGCTCGGCGCACGGGCGCTCTATCTCTTCAACGAGAAGGGCGACACCGGATATCGCCTGCACGGCAGCCCAGAATGGTGGTCCATTGGCAAAGCCGTTTCGGCGGGCTGCATCCGCCTGATGAATCAGGACATCATCGATCTCTACGACCGCGCCCCAATCGGCACCAAGGTGATCGTCTTGTAGACGCCAGGTCTCTGCCCGTCGTGGCCTTGGTTGGCAACCGCGATGCTGTTTTACAGGATTGTCCGCGATGCCTTCGCACACCTGTTTGCGGTCTTCCCGTGCCAAAGGATCAGTTTTGGAACGCTTCCGTGCAAAGCGTGCGCAGCTTCGGAAAGATGTGCCGTCCTCCGGCTATCACTTGCGTTCCCTGGCTGATGACGGTCTTCGGATCCGGCTTGAGGATCGTTCCGCCCGCCTCTTCGACCAGAAGCATGCCGGCCAGGCAGTCCCAGGCATTCATGTGCTCCTCGACATAGCCGAGCAGCCGTCCGGCCGCGGCATAGGCCAGCATCAGCGCGCCGGAAGCATTCCTGAAGAACACGCCGCCTTCGGCCATGATCAGGCTGATCAGCACCGCGACATGTTCGGTGGCGGCCCGGTTTGAAAGCCCGGTTCCGACCGAGCCTTCGGAAAGCGCCGTGGCGCCGCTCGCCTTGATCAGCCGCCCGTTGACGAAAGCGCCGCCGCCAAGGCGACCGTGGAAGGTCTCGCCGGTCGAGGCTTCGTGGATGACGCCGACGACGGTCTCGCCGTCCCTGGCGCAGGCGATCACCACGCACCAGGCGGGAATGCCGCGCACGAAATTGGCGGTGCCGTCGATAGGGTCGATCACCCAGACATAGCCGGTCTTGCCGGCCGCCGGCGCGTGCTCCTCGCCGACGATGCCGTCGCCCGGATAGGCTTCGGCGATCGCCGCGCGGACGAAAAGTTCCACCTCGCGGTCGGCGTCCGAGACAAGATCCTGATGGCCCTTGCTCTCGATCGTCAGGTTTTCGAGGTCGCGAAAATATTTCAGCCCAAGCTCGCCGGCGCGCCGCGCGAGGTCGATGGCGAACTGCATGCGCTGGTCGAGGTCGTCGGTCACGGGAAGGCTCGCGCTTGAGGAAGGGTCTGCCCTTAGCAGACGAGTATGTCAGGCAAAAGCCATCGGGTGGTCAGGCCGCTTGCGACGTCGACTTGTAGACGTCGGCAAGAATGTCGAAGGAACGCACCCGCGCCGCATGGTCGAACATCTGCGCCGTCACCATCAATTCGTCGGCGCCGGTGCGGCGCACGAAGGCGTCGATACCCTGGCGAACCGTTTCCGGCGAGCCGACGACGGCGCAGGACAGCGCCTCGGCAAGCATGGTCCTGGCGACCGGATCGAGGTCGCGGTCATAGTTCTCGACCGGCGGCGGCAGCTGACCTGGCCGGCCGCTGCGCAGATTGACGAAAGCCTGCTGTAGAGAGGTGAACAAGAGCTTCGCCTCGGCGTCCGTGGGCGCCGCAAAGACATTGAGGCCGAGCATGACATAGGGCTTGTCGAGCTGGCCCGACGGCTGGAAGCGCGTGCGGTAGACCTCCAGCGCGTGGTCGAGTTCGGCCGGCGCGAAATGCGAGGCGAAGGCATAGGGCAGGCCAAGCAGTGCCGCGAGCTGCGCGCCGTAGAGGCTGGAGCCCAGGATCCAGACCGGCACGTCCTGGCCTTCTCCCGGCACCGCGCGGATGCGCTGCCCTTCCTCGGCCGGCTGGAAATAGCCCATCAGCTCGACCACGTCCTGGGGGAAGTTGTCGCTGGCTTCCAGATTGCGGCGCAGCGCCCGCGCCGTCATCATGTCGGTGCCCGGCGCGCGGCCGAGGCCGAGATCGATGCGGCCGGGGAAAAGCGCCGCCAGCGTGCCGAACTGCTCGGCAATCACCAGCGGCGCATGGTTGGGCAGCATGATGCCGCCGGCGCCGACGCGAATGGTCTTCGTGCCGCCCGCCACATGCGCGATGACGACGGAGGTCGCCGCACTGGCGATGCCCGGCATGTTGTGGTGTTCGGCGAGCCAATAGCGCTTGTAGCCCAGCCGCTCGGCGTGGCGTGCGAGGTCGAGCGAATTGGCGAGCGACTGCGAGGCATCGCTGCCTTGGGTGACCGGCGACAGGTCGAGAACCGAAAGGGCCGTCATTGATCAGGTCTCCATGATGTTCTTCTGCCGCAGCCTCGCCTCGAAGGCGGCGCGGTCGGGAATGACGACGGCGAGCTCGCCCTCCAGCACGTCGGCGAGCTCGGCGGCGCTCGCGATCTCCCGTTGCTCGGTGCGGCCGCCGAGATGATGGGTCGACAGCCGGTTATCGCGTAGCGCATAGCGCCTGTCCGGCAGGGCGCGCGCAGCAACCAATGTGGAAAGGAAATGCGAGCTCGGATGCGTCGACAGGAAATGGCTGCTCACCTGGTAATCGACCTCGTAGGCCCGCTGCATGTCGAAGCGGTAGAGGGTGCGCCAATTGCCGCCGATATTGGCCTGCAGGCGAAAATGATCGCCGGTTTCAGCGATGCGGAACGCCTCGTGCGGCGTCTGCTGTTCCAGGTCCGGCTCGAGCAGCAGCGGCGCCGTCAGCGTCAGGCCGCCGAAGCCGACATCGGCGATATGGGTTCTTCCATCGAGCTCGATCCGCAGCAGCATATGGCTGCGCGCCGTGACGGCGTCGTCCGGCTGGCCCCACAGCACGCGGGCGGCAAGCCCGCTGACGGTGAAGCCCAGCTCTCCGAGCGCATGCATGAAGATCAGATTGTGTTCGAAGCAGTAGCCGCCGCGGCCCTGGCTGAAAACCTTGTCCTGCAGCGAGGCCGGATCGAGCCCGACAGAAACGCCCATCAGCGCATCGATATTCTCGAAGGGGATCGCTCGCGGATGGGCCAAATGCAGCGACCGCAGCGTGGCGAGCGAGCTGTCGGTCGGCCCGCTATAGCCGATGCGGGCGAAATAGGCGTCGAGATCGAAGTCGCTCATCAACACGGGGTCCGGCTTGATCGGCCCGATATAGGCACTCCCCGCCGCTGCCGCAAACGATGGGCAGGTCTCGACATTGGGCCAGGGCATCACGCCCCGGACTTGTGGTTGTTCTCGCCCGGTTCGTCGTCGATGAGGATGGTCTGCTGTGCTGCCAGGAAGTTGCCGACATGGCTGAGCCCGTCGAAATGGTCGCAGAACACCTTGACGACCACCAGGAGCGGCACCGCCATCAGCGCGCCGACGAAACCCCACAGCCATGACCAGAAGGCGATGGCGATGAAGATCGCCACGGCGTTGAGCTCGAGCCGCCGGCCGACCACCGTCGGCGTCACGAACTGGCCTTCGACGACGTCGCACAACAGCACGAAGGCGGGCGCCAGCAGCGCGTAGGAGATCGTGTCGAAGCTGATCAGCGCGATGACCGTCACCAGGAGGATGGTGATCAGCGCGCCGACATAGGGCAGGAAATTGAGGAGCGCCGCGGCCGCGCCCCAGACCAGCGGGTTCGGCATGCCGAGCCCCCACAGGCCAAGCCCGATCACCGTGCCGAGGCCGGCATTGATGACCGCGACGGTGAGCAGGTAATGCGAGATCTCGCGCTCGACGTCATAGACGACGCGCAGCGCACGCTTCTTCTGGCTGAGGCTGGCGAAGGATTGGACGATCTTCTCGTAGAACAAGGTGCCTGAGGCGAGCAGGAACAGCGACAGCACGAAGACGATCGTGATGCTGGTGCCGGCCCCCAGAATGTTGCCGGCTGCCGTGGGCAGGATGCCGGACGACGCCACCGCGACCTTCTGCACGCCCGCTTCCTGCGCTGTCTCTGTGAGCGCCTCCAGCTGGCGTGAGATATCCATCATCCTTTCGAGCGGGCGCTTGAACGGCGCCAGCCGCTCGGTGAGTTGCTGGCCGATCGACGAGGTGTTGTTGATGAGGTCGATGACCGGGCCGCTGAGCAGATACCCGGCGCTGGCGACGAAAAAGACCGAGAGCAACACCAGGAGGGTCGCGGAGAGCACGTCGGGAATACCGTGCTTGCGCAGGAAACGCACGATCGGCGTCAGCGTCAGCGCCAGCAGGAAGGCGAGGATCACCGGCATGAAGAAAGCGCGGGCGAAATAGAGCGCGAATACCGTCAGCAGAACGAAGATGCCGATCAGCAGCGATCGCATCAGCCGCAATTCGGCGCGGGCGCCGGCGCGCGAATCCGGGCTTTCGGCAACGCTCGCGCCCGAAGCGGTCGTTTCGGCCTTCATAGGTTCCCCTCGCGATCGTCGAAGGAAACGTGCGCGCCGCGCCAAGGTTCCGTTAGCTGGCGGCTGGCTCCGTTGGTGCATGTCGCGCGAAAGTGTGCGGCGGTTTTGCGAAAACGACATGCATAAGAACAAAGGTCTAAAGCGCGCCGCCTCAATCCGTTTCAGCGCGAAGCGCTTTAGGCGGCCGGCGCCGGCGCGGTCTTCGCCGTTTCCTTGCGCACGATCGGCGCCACCCTGGTGCCGTAAAGCTCGATCGCCTTCATGATCTTGGCGTGCGGCATGGTGCCGATAGCCATCTGCAGCAGGAAGCGATCGTTGCCGAAGTTCTTGTGCTGGGCGACGATCTTTTGCGCCACCTCTTCGGGATTGCCGACGAACAAGGCACCACCCGGACCTCGCGCGTGATCGAAATGCGCCCGCGACGTTGGCCCCCAGCCGCGCTCGCGGCCGATGCGGTTCATCACCTCGGCCTGCGGGCCGTAGAAATCGTCCGCTGCCTTCTCGGTCGTCTCGGCGATGAAGCCATGCACGTTGAGGCTGGTGGCAAGCGTGGCGGGATCGTTGCCGCCGCGCCTTGCCGCCTCGCGATAGATCTCGAACAGCGGCGCGAAGCGGGCCGGCTCACCGCCGATGATGGCAAGCGCGAGCGGCAGGCCGAGCGCGCCGGCGCGAGCGGCGGACTGCGGCGTTCCGCCGATGGCGATCCAGATCGGCAGCTTGTCCTGGAAAGGCCGTGGATAGACGCCGCGGCCGTTGATCGGCGCGCGCAAGCGTCCTTGCCACGTCACCTTCACCTGGTCGCGGATGGCTAAAAGCAGGTCCAGCTTCTCGGCGAAGAGCTCGTCATAATCCTCCAGATTGTAGCCGAACAGCGGGAAGGATTCGATGAAGGAGCCGCGCCCGGCCATGATCTCTGCGCGGCCGCCGGACAGAAGGTCGAGCGTCGCGAACTGCTGGAAGACCCGTACCGGATCGTCGGAGGAAAGCACGGTGACCGCGCTGGTGAGCTTGATGCGCTTCGCCCGCTCCGCTGCCGCCGCAAGGGCAACGACCGGCGCCGACGCCGCATAGTCGGGACGATGATGCTCGCCCAGGCCGAACACGTCGAGACCGACCTGGTCGGCCAGCTCGATCTCCTCGATCAGGTTGCGCAGCCGTTCATGCGGGCCGATGGCGCCGGGCCCCGGTTCCGGGCTGACATCCGCGAAAGTGTAGAGGCCGAGTTCCATTTCGATTGCATCCCGATGCGCGGTTTGAGCGTTGATTGTCGGCGCTAGAGGTAGCGGTCGGCCTTGCTGTTCGCCAGTGGCGCGATTTGTGAACAGTGCATCGCGCGGCCTTGACGTATCCCGGCGGCAACAGCGCAGATTTTCATGGCTGGCATACCGTTTTGGCGCTTGAACTCATCGCTTTCGCGCGTATGTAAGCGTCGCGAATTGACTGCAGGGAAGTGGACTTGGCTATCTACAGGGAAAAAGACATATTCGAGCGGCGCAACGCCGCGAACGAGGCAAAGAAGGCGCTCCTCGAGCGCTTCAAGGCAAAGCCGGCGGCGGATGATCCAGCGGTTTTGGCGCGCCAGGCGGAACGTAAGGCGATCCTCGAGGCCCGCGCGATCCGCGAGGCCGAGAAGGCCAGGCTGAAGCAGGAAAAGCTGGCGCGCGAAGCGGCCGAGAAGGCCGAGCGCGAGGCAGCGGCAGAGGCTGCTCGTATTGCTGCCGAACAGGCGGCGGCGGCCGAGGCCAAGATCCGCGAGGCCGAAGAGACCGAGCGCATCGCCCGCCTGCTTGCCGAAGAGGCCGAGCGCAAGGCCAAGCGCGACGCACGCTACGCCGCCCGCAAGGCGCGTGTCGGCCGCACGCCTCCGGGCTTCTCCGCCCGCTAAGGCCTCGACGCCCGCTGATATAGTTTCGTTCGAAGATGCTTCAGGGTCGCCAGTAGCGGCCCTGAAGGCGTTTGTTCTGACGTCAGGCGACGAGCTTCAGCCCGGCGATGCCGCAGACGATCAGGCCGATGCAGGCAAGCCGCACCGCGGTCGCCGGCTCGCCGAGCAGCCAGATGCCGAGCAATGCCGTGCCCACGGTGCCGATGCCGGTCCACACCGCATAGGCGGTGCCCACGGGCAGCATCTTCAGCGCCAGGCCGAGCAGACCAAGGCTGACCATCATAGCGACGATGGTGAGAAGGGTCGGCAGCGGCTTCGAAAAACCGTCGGTATATTTGAGGCCGATGGCCCAGCCGATCTCGAACAGGCCGGCGAAGAAGAGAAAAATCCAGGACATCGCAAAGACTCCGTCATTCCGGCACCGGTCATCCGATGCTTGAGGTGGCGGGTCGTCCCGGCCGATTTCTTTCGGGGAAGCGAGGTCGTCCTCGCCGCGTCGATATAGGAAGGTCCTGCTCCCCAATCAACGAAACACCGGCAGCACTCGGCATGCCGCCGGTTCAATTCCGCATCGAGACGGATCAGCCGCTCTGGCGGCTTACTTCTCCTTGATGCGCATCGCCTTGACCGGCGGTGCCTTCGGAGCCGGGGCCGCGGCTGGTTTCTTCGCGTCCTTCTTCGGCTTGCGGGGTTCCTTGCCCGCCTTCATCGCACCCTTAGCCATGATTCGCTCCTCCGATTGTGGGCAGCCCAAGTGAAACAAGAGAAGCGCCCGACCGCAAGAGGCTGCTTGACGCTTCGAAAGCCGGCACCTGGATGTCAACCGTTTTCCCTCGGCGTC
The DNA here is from genome assembly GCF_029674625.1 of Mesorhizobium sp. WSM4906. Taxonomy (NCBI): domain Bacteria; kingdom Pseudomonadati; phylum Pseudomonadota; class Alphaproteobacteria; order Hyphomicrobiales; family Phyllobacteriaceae; genus Mesorhizobium; species Mesorhizobium sp. WSM4906. The sequence goes on along the minus strand of NZ_CP121355.1, from coordinate 736,636 downwards.
GACCGGATTTCGGGCGGCGGCTGCAGGATGGTTCGTCGGCGTCTTGAACCTCGGATCGGCTGGCGCATTGTCTGTAGAGCTTCGGCCGGCGGGCCGCTAAGCTCGGTGCCTGGGGGCAGGATCGGAAACGGATGGCAGGGCATAGCGGTTCGAAAAGGGTGATCTACGCCGCGCTCGCCGGCAATCTGGCGATCGCGTTGACCAAATTCGCCGCGGCATTCTTCACCGGTTCTTCCGCCATGCTGTCGGAAGGCGTCCACTCGCTGGTCGACACCGGCAATGGCGCGCTCCTGCTCTACGGCATGCATCGCGCCGCCCGCCCGGCCGACCGTACGCATCCGCTCGGTCATGGACGCGAACTCTATTTCTGGAGCTTTATCGTCGCGCTGCTGGTTTTCGCCCTGGGCGCCGGCGTTTCCTTCTATGAAGGCGTCATCCACATCATGGCGCCCGAGCCGCTCGTCAACGCCAAGGTCAACTACATCGTGCTCGGCCTCTCCTTCCTGTTCGAAGGCAGTTCCTGGCTGGTGGCGTTGAAGGAATTCCGGAAGCAGAAGGGGATGCTGGGCTGGTTCGAGGCGGTGCGGCTGAGCAAGGATCCCAGCGTCTACACCGTGCTCTTCGAGGACAGCGTCGCGCTGCTTGGCCTGATCGTCGCGTTCGCGTGCATCCTTGCGTCCGAACTGCTAGAGATTCCTGAACTCGATGGCGCCGGCTCGATCGGCATCGCGATCATCCTAGGCGCGACCGCGATCTTCCTGGCGCGCGAGAGCAAGGGCCTGCTGCTCGGCGAGCCAGCTTCGCCCGAAGTGCAACGCAAGGTTCTGGCGATCGCCGGGCAGGACCCGGCCGTGCAGCGGGCGAACGGCATATTGAGCGTCCATATCGGCCCTGAAGAGATCGTCGCCGGCTTGAGCATCGAGTTCGAGGATCATCTCACAGCGCCCGAGATCGAGGCGTGCATCGAGCGCCTGGAGGCGCGGCTGAACGAGGAGATGCCCGAGATCGCCAGGCTGTTCGTCAAGCCGCAGGCGACTGGCACATGGGAGATGCGACGCAAGACTATCGCCGAGGCCTCCGACGAGCACTAGATTGGGTGAACCCTTAAGGAGGAAAGCTGATGAAGATCGACGGCGGGTGCCATTGCGGCGCCATCACCTACGAGGCGGAGGTCGATCCCGAAAAGACCTCGATCTGCCACTGCACGGATTGCCAGCAGCTCACCGGCACGGCGTTCCGCGTCACCGTGCGGGTGCCGGAGGAGGACTACCGCATCACCAAGGGCGAGCCCAAGGTCTACATCAAGACCGGGTCGAGCGGCGCCAAGCGGGCGCAGGGCTTTTGCGGCGAGTGCGGCTCGCATCTTTACGCCACCTCCGTCGGCGACGGGCCGAAGGTTTATGGCATCAGGACGGGTACGGCGCGCCAGCGCGACCAGTTGGTGCCGAGGACGCAATACTGGCATCGCTCGGCGCTGCACTGGCTGCCGGAATTCGAGGGCACCAGGGTCGTCGAGGAGGAGTAAGGGGCTTTAGTGGGCTGTCTCAGACCTCCTGAACTTCGTCATCCTCGGGCTTGACCCCATAGGCGCTAACTTAGCAATCGATGTGCGATGGCGCGTCGTCGTCGGGGTGGTTCGCGCAAGCGGTGGAGCAGCAGGTCGAGGGAGATCAACCTGGTAGGCCCCAGTAATACAGCCATCGAGATGTTGGAGATTGCCAAGGCCACGAGACGCCAGATCGGCAGGGCGGATCGGTTCAGGCGGCCAGGGGGAGAGAGTCCGGCGCCTCGGGATCGAGGGCCGGCAGGTCATCTTCGGCCAGCAGGGCGGCCAGCAGAGCGGTGTTGATCCACAGGCGAGCCAGGTCGGGATCCTTTGCGCGGAGATCTTCCAGACCCACCAGCGACTTCATGCGTTTGAACGCCAGCTCGATCTGCCATCGCAGACGATAGGTCGAGGCGAGCCGCTCAGGCGGCCAGTCATCCGGCGGCAGCGATGTCAACAGCACCAGATAGCCGGCCATCTCGATGCCGGCCTGGCTGGGTTTGTATCTCGCCTTGGCCGCCAAACGGCGCGCCGCTCGTCTGGCCTTCTCAGCCGCCTCGGGCGGCATGGGCAGGATCACCACCCGAGCGGGTATCGCGACCCTGGACTTGCCGTCCTGGACGCCCACCGAAAGATCGAGCACGCCCTTCTTGCCCGCTTCACGGCACAGCGCCAAGCGATCCAATAGCCGGCCTTGGCCATCCAGCAGGCGTGGATAGTTTGAAGGGGCACGAACCAGAAAATCAGCCCCTGCCTCGATTACCCGAGCCAGATCGTCGGCCTTGGCGTGGGCACGGTCGGCGATCCGAAGCTCTCCGGCCCTGGCGCCGCGCGACAGCCGCTCGGCTTCATGGCGATCCGTGACCTCCACCGAACAGAGCTTCAGCGTTGCAAGATCAAACACCGTGTGCACCATCCAATAGACCCGCTTGGGACCAGGCGGCGCAACTACCGTGGCGTCCACCGCCATCATCCGCAGGCCTCCGTACAAGCCGGCGAAGGCTTCGGGGCAGCGCTCGGCAAGCAATTCCGAAACCAGGCCGCCCACCCAATCAGCACTGGCCTTCAGACGCTTCAGCATCGCCACGTCCGACATCGACGCCACTGCAGCGAATCGCTCATAACCACGGTGAATCACTCACCACGATCACCGTCAAGCCTAAGTTAGCGCCTATGGGGCTTGACCCGAGTATCCATGCCGTGACCCTTGCCGTAGAGCGCAACGGCGCAGAATTCTGTAACCGTTGCAAAGCTTTAGCGTCACGGCATGGATCCTAGGGTCTGCGCCGCGTCGCTTCGCTCCTTGCTCCGCCCTAGGATGACGATGGGAAAGAGCGGCTCGGCTAATCGCCAACGGCGTAACAACCCATCTACTCCCCGTCTTCGACGACGCGCAACCTGAGCTGGCCTGTCTTCGAGTCCGCCACGCGCGCGCCTGCCTCGGCCTTCGCCGGACGCGGCGGCTCGGCTTCCGTCTCGCCGAATTCCAGCGCCTCGATCTTCTGGCCGCGCTTGGTGACTTTCGACGTCGAGACGAGGATGTCGTCGATATCCTTGGCCGCCTGGCCGAAATGCGTCTGCAGCCGGCGCACGCGCTCGTCGACGCGCGCCACGTCCTCCATCAGGCGGATGACCTCGCCCTGGATCAGATGCGCCTGCTCGCGCATGCGCGCGTCCTTGAGGATCGCCTGGATGACCTGGATCGACAGCATCAGCAACGACGGCGAGACGATAACGACGCGGGCGCGGTGCGCCTTCTGCACCACTGCCTCGAAATTCTCATGGATCTCGGCGAACACCGATTCCGACGGCACGAACATAAAGGCGGTGTCCTGCGTCTCGCCCTGGATCAGGTATTTTTCGGCGATATCGCGGACATGCACCTCGATGTCCCGCCTGAACGCCTGCGCCGCCACCTTCTGCAGCTCGGCGCCCTCCGCGGCGCGGATGGCGTTCCACGCTTCCAGCGGGAACTTCGCGTCGATGGCAAGCATCGGCGCGCCATTTGGCATCCGCACCAGGCAGTCCGGCCGGCTGCCGTTGGAGAGGCTCGCCTGGAACTCGTAGGCGCCGTGCGGCAGACCGTCGGCGATGATCGCTTCCATGCGCGACTGGCCGAAGGCGCCGCGCGTCTGCTTGTTGGAAAGGATCGCCTGCAGCTGCACGACCTGGCCGGCGAGAGACTGGATGTTGCCCTGCGCCGTGTCGATCACTGCCAGCCGCTCCTGCAGCTTGGCCAGGCTCTCATGCGTCGACTTCGTCTGCTCCGCCATGGTCTGGCCGAGGCGGCCGGTCATGGCGTCGAGCCGCTGGCCGAGCGATTGGGTCAGCTCGGCCTGCCTGGCGCCGAACACTTCGGCGATCGCGCCCATGCGCCCCTGCATCTCGGCCTGCGCCTGCAGGATGTCCGCCATCCGCGCCTCGGTGTCACGGGCATGATCGGCCGCTTCGGCTGCGGCGATCGCGCGCGCCTTGCCCGCGCGCCACAAGGCGATGACGAGCGCCAGGACCAATGCCAGCAGCAGCAGCGCGCCGAAGCCGAGCACCCCGCCGAGCGTGATCGTGGTGGCGCCGAGCCGCGCGACCGGTTGAGAAAGGATCAAGGACATGTCGTTCATGCGGGCAGCATAGCCGATTCGGCCCGCCGAAACAGATCAAAACGTGAACAGGTCGCAGCCGCCCCCGTTGACGCTTTTCCAACGACGTCTTAGGTGAGACGCCATGTCGATCAAGCCGCTCATCATCCTTCCCGATCCGATCCTGCGCCAGGTTTCCAAACCGGTCGAGCGCGTCGACGGCGATTTGCGCAAGCTCGCCGACGATATGCTGGAAACCATGTACGACGCGCCGGGCATCGGGCTGGCGGCAATCCAGGTCGGCGAGCCGCGGCGCTTGCTGGTCATCGACCTCGCCAAGGAGGGCGAGCCGCCTGCGCCGCATGTCTTCATCAATCCGGAAATCCTCGAAAGCTCCGACGAGCGCTCGGTCTATGAGGAAGGCTGCCTGTCGATCCCCGACTACTATGCCGAGGTCGAGCGTCCCGCAGCGGTTCGGGTGAAGTATCTCGATCGCGACGGCAAGCTGCAGGAGATGCAGGCCGAAGGCCTGATGGCGACCTGCCTGCAGCATGAGATCGACCATCTCAACGGCGTGCTGTTCATCGACCACATCTCGAAGCTGAAGCGCGACATGGTGGTCAGGAAATTCAAGAAGCTCGCCAAGGACAAGGCGCCGGGCAAGATGGTGGGCTAGGGGTCATGCCCCTTCGCGTCATCTTCATGGGCACGCCGGATTTTTCCGTGCCGACGCTCAGCGCCATTGCCGAGGCCGGCCATGACATCGCGGCCGTCTATACGCAACCGCCGCGCGCGGCGGGCCGGCGCGGACTGGAGCTTACGCCGTCGCCTGTGCAGCGCGAGGCGGAGCGGCTTGGCCTCCAGGTGCGGACGCCGACATCGCTCAAGGGCGAGGCCGAGCAGCGAGCCTTTGCCGAGTTGCGGGCCGACGTCGCCGTGGTCGTCGCCTACGGCCTGCTTCTGCCGAAACCCGTGCTGGAGGCGACCAGGCTCGGCTGCCTCAACGGCCATGCCTCGCTTTTGCCGCGCTGGCGCGGTGCCGCGCCCATCCAGCGCGCCATCATGGCCGGCGATGCCGAAACCGGCATGATGGTGATGCGCATGGAAGAGGGTCTGGACACCGGTCCGGTGGCGTTGGTTGAAAAATGCGCCATCGGACCCGATATGACCGCCGGCGAATTGCATGACCGCCTGATGGCTCAAGGCGCTTCGCTGATGGTGGAAGCACTGACGCGGCTGGGGATAAATTGTCTGACATTTACCCCGCAGCCGACGGAAGGAGTGACCTACGCCCGAAAGATCGATAAATCGGAGACACGCGTAGACTGGACGCGGCCTGCCGGCGAAGTCCACAATCACATTCGCGGCCTCTCGCCCTTTCCGGGCGCGTGGTGCGAGGTCGAAATTGGTGGCCGCGTGGAGCGGCTGAAACTGCTTCGCTCGACGCTTTCCGATGGCGTCGGCGAGTCGGGAGGTATTCTCGATGACCGGCTGACGGTCGCCTGCCGGTCAGGCGCGGTCCGGCTGGTCGAAGTTCAACGGGCGGGCGGAAGGCCCGCCGCCGCGCAGGAGTTCTTGCGCGGAGCCAAGATCGAAAAAGGAACGAAACTCAAATGAGCATGATGTCGATACGCGCGGCGACGCCGCGGGATCGCGAGGCGATCCGCCTCGTCGAAGAGCATGCGTTCGGCCAGCGGACCGAGGCCGGCCTGGTCGACGCGCTGGTGACCGGCGGCGATGCCGTCGTCGAGCTGGTGGCGGAAGAGGATGGCCAGGTCGTCGGCCACATCCTGTTTTCCAGGCTCTTGGTGCAGACGGGCGGCAAGCGCTTCGCGGCCGTGGCGCTGGCGCCGCTGGCGGTCGAGCCGTCCTTCCACGGCACCGGCATCGGCGGCGCGCTGATCCGCGAGGCGCATGTCCGCCTCAAGGAAGCCGGCGAGCGGCTTGCCGTGGTGCTGGGTGACCCGGCCTATTACGGCCGCTTCGGCTACAGCCATGCCCGCGCCGAGAAGTTCGAGAGCCAATACCAGGGCGAGGCGCTGCAGGCGCTGGCCTGGGGCGAAGCGCCCGAGGCCGGCAAGCTGGTCTACGCTTCGGCCTTCACCGCGCTCGCCGCTTAGGCGGGCGCAAGCCTCAGAACATGCCGCGTTTTCGGCTCGATATCGAATATGACGGCAGCCAATTCGCCGGTTGGCAGCATCAGGCGGACCAGCTTTCGGTGCAGCAGGCGATCGAGCAGGCGATCGAAAAGTTCTGCGGCGAACAGGTGAGAATACGTGCCGCCGGCCGCACCGATGCCGGCGTGCACGCCACTGCGCAGGTGGCGCATGTCGATCTCGCCAAGGCCTGGACGGGCGACAAGGTGCGCGATGCCGTCAACGCCCATCTGCAGGCGGCCGGCGCGCGTGTCGCCATCCTGACGGCCGGCATCGTCGCCGAAGATTTTGACGCCCGCTTCTCCGCCACCGGCCGCCATTATCTCTACCGCATCCTCAACCGCCGCGCGCCGTCGGCGCTGGAAAAGGGCAAGGTCTGGTGGGTGCCGAAACGGCTTGATGCCGAGGCCATGCACGAGGCGGCGAAGGTGCTGCTCGGGCGGCACGATTTCACCACCTTCCGCTCTACCCAATGCCAGGCCGAAAGCCCCGTCCGCACGCTTGCCCAACTCGACGTCAGCCGTATGGGCGATCTCATCGAGGTGCGGACCTCGGCGCGCTCGTTCCTGCACAACCAGGTGCGCTCGATGGTCGGCTCCTTGCGGCGGGTCGGCGACGGCTCGTGGAGCGCTGCCGACCTCAAGGCGGCGCTCGAAGCGCGCGACCGCGCCGCCTGCGGCCAGGTGGCGCCGCCGGACGGGCTGTTTCTGGTCGGGGTGGATTACCCCGCGGAGCAAACCGATCAGTCGGTGCCGCCTTCTGCCAGATCGTCTGACCAATTGGCGCCGCCGTAGAACAAGCGCAAAATCACCACGCGCTCGGGTTCCACAACGAAGGCAACGGTTATGCGGCGCTCAAATCCGATGATCCGGAGGTCTGGCCGCACGTCATGGCGGCGCGTGCCGCGTTCAGAGCCATATTCGAGGCGCTCGCAGAAGGCGCGTAGACGGCTGTCGTAACGGTCGGCCGTCGCAGCGCTTCTGGCTTGCGCAATGACATTATAGATACGATCGAGGTCATCGCCTGCGTCAGGCGTATAGATGACAGCCCGACGCTTCACGGCTTCTTCTGAGAATGCGTCGCATGGCGCTTGCGCGCCCGTTCGGCCATTTCCTCCGGCGATATGCCTTTGCCGGGATTGGCTTTCCAGGCGTCATAGGTCGGAGCGACCTCCTCGCGCAGCCAGCGCTCCACTGCGGCATCGCGCTCCTGCAGCGCGCGAAGCCCGGCGCGGATGACCTCGCTGCTGGTGGCGTAGGCGCCCGACTGAACAAGCTGGTCGATAAAGGCGGCTTGCTCCGACGGCAGGCTGAAAGTGCGTTTTTCCGTGGCGGACATGTGCTCTCTCCGAGAGAGTCGGTATGAAATTATCATACCAAACCGACCGTAAATTGGAAGACCGCCTTCAATCCGGAGGATCAGCCCCTTGCGCCGTTCGGCATGTCGATGCCGAGCAGCGCCTGCAGGCCGAACAGGACGAGCAGGGAGGCCACGAACATGCCGGCAAACACCGCCGTGCCGATGGCCGCGCCCTTGCCGATCGTCGCGTTGGTCATGCGCCAGGTCAGCACCATCGACAGCGCGAACAGAAGCAGCGAGACCAACCCGCTGATCTCGTCGGTCGAGGGCAGGAACAGCCTCAGCAGCGCCGACGGCAGCATCAGCCAGGCGATGATCGCGGAGGCCCAGTTGGAGGCGACGACGTAGTGGACGAAGCGGCCGCCGATGCCGGCGCGCGGCGCGACCAGCGCAAGCGCCACCAGCGGCAGCACCCAGGAGCCGATGTCGACCGTCGCCAGCTTGAGCAGCATGCCGAGGCGACCGGCAAAAGCGTTCGGATCGCCGATCTCGTTGGCGATGCCGACCCAGCCGACGATCAACGCCGGCGCCGCCACGACGATGGCGAAGAAGGAATTCCAGAAACCGTCCGCCGTGAGGTCGAGCATGCGCAGGCCGTCGGCCTTGCCGAGCATCAGCCGCCAGGCGCCGGCCAGCGAAGCATAGGTTTCGTCTGCCGAGAGCATGGTCACGCGAGGCCCTGTCCGAACCAGTCTTGGATGAAACGTTCGTAGATTTGCGTCAGCGTCTCCAGGTCGGCGACCGCCACGCGCTCGTCCACCATGTGCATCGTCTTGCCGACCAGCCCGAACTCGACCACCGGGCAATAATCCTTGATGAAGCGTGCATCCGACGTGCCGCCGGAGGTGGAGAGCGCCGGTGTCCTGCCGACCACGGCGGCAACCGACGCGCTCAGTGTGTCGATCAGCTTGTCGTCGCGGGTGAGGAAGACATGGCTCGGCCGGTCGCGCCAGACAAGCTCGTAGTCGACTGGCGTCTTCTTGCCCGGCCGGTATTTCTTGCGCCCGGCCGCCTGGTCGAGCCGGTTGTGGATCTCGGCCTGGATTGTTTCGGCGTCCCAAGTGTCGTTGAAGCGGATGTTGAACGTGGCGGTCGCCTTGGCCGGGATGACATTGGTCGCCGGGTTGCCGACGTCGATCGACGTCACCTCGAGATTGGTGGGCTGGAAATCCTTGGTTCCCTTGTCGAACACCGGATGCAGCAGCGCGTCGACCAGGCTGATGAGACCGCGCACCGGGTTGTCGGCAAGCTGCGGATAGGCGGCGTGGCCCTGGCGGCCGTTGACGATGACGCTGCCGGACAGCGAACCGCGGCGGCCGATCTTGATCATGTCGCCGAGCGCATCCGGATTGGTCGGCTCGCCGACGATCGAGGCGTCCCATTTCTCGCCCTTGGCGGCCGCCCAGTCGAGCAGCTTCGTCGTGCCGTTGATGGCAGGCCCTTCTTCGTCGCCCGTGATCAGCAGCGAAACAGAGCCTTTCGGTCCGCCATTTCTTTCGATGTGGCGCGCCACGGCGGCGATGAAGCAGGCGATGCCGCCCTTCATGTCGACGGCGCCGCGGCCATACATCTCGCCATTGGCGATCTCGGCGGCAAAGGGCGGATGCGTCCAGGCCGCCTCGTCGCCGACCGGCACGACGTCGGTATGGCCGGCAAACATCAGATGCGGGCCATTGCCGGAGCGGCGCGCATAGAGGTTTTCGATGTCCGGCGTGCCGCTTTCCGAGAACAGCGGCCGCTCGACCGAGAAGCCGAGCGGCTTCAGCATGTCCTCCAGCGTCCGCAGCGCGCCGCCTTCGGCGGGCGTCACGGAAGGACAGCGGATCAGAGCGGCAAGATTCTGGGCGGGGTCGGTCGGCAATTTCATAGGCAAAGCGATAGTCGAAAGCAGTAACTCTGTCACGGTGGCAGATGATCGCCGATCATGCCGCCGACAATATGGTTGTCATGTCGTATAGTCGCGCGAGCCAGCACGGGATGATCGCATGGCCAATGACGGAAGAACGATTGCGGTTGCCGGCGCCGGCAGCATCGGCTGCTATGTCGGCGGCTGCCTGGCGCTTGCCGGGCGAAAGGTGAATTTCCTGGGCCGTGGCCGCATCGTCGAGACCATGCGCGAGGACGGGCTTCGGGTCAGCGATCTCGACGGTCGCGATCGGCGCATCGACCCTGAGGCGCTCGCGGTCACCGACGATCCGGCGTTGGCGCTGCGCAATGCGGATATCGTTCTTGTCACGGTCAAGAGCGGCGCGACCGAGGAGATGGCGGCGCTCGTCGCAGCCCATGCCCGGCCCGATGCCATCGTGGTCAGCCTGCAGAATGGCGTCGACAACGCGGACAAACTGCGCGTCGGGCTTCCAGCGCGTCGCGTGCTGGCCGGTATGGTTGCGTTCAACGTCGTGCAATCGCCGGACGGCGAGACGCCGTTCCGGGTCCGGCGCGCCAGCGACGGCAAGGTGCTGATCGAGGATACCGTACCCGGCCTCGCCACCTTGCTTGACGTCGAAGGGCTCGCGGTTCGGACCCATGCCGACATGAAGGCGGTGCAGTGGAGCAAGCTGCTGATGAACCTCAACAACGCGCTGGTGGCGCTGTCCAACCTGCCGCTGACGAGGGAACTCGCCGATCGCCGCTGGCGCGTCATCCTGGCGGACCAGATCGACGAGGCACGGGCGGCGATGAAAGCCTCAGGCATCGAGCCGGCGCGCATCGCCGGGCCGCCGCCATGGCTGCTGCCGAAAGTGCTGCGGCTTCCGGACTGGCTGTTCGGACTTCTGGCGCGCCGCATGCTGGCGATCGATCCCGAAGCGCGCGCCTCGATGTGGGACGACCTCGAGCGGGGCCGCCCGACCGAGATCGACGAGTTACAGGGCGCGGTGCTCGGCCTGGCCAGGCAGGCCGGCACGCCGGCGCCTACGATCGAGCGCGTCGCGGCGCTGGTCCGTCAGGCGGAAGCGGAAAAGCGCGGCCCGCCGGGACTGTCGCCTGATGCCGTCAGTGGCGGTCCTCGATCAGCGTGATCTTCTGCCAGATTTTTCTCGACAGGTTGGAGGCCAGGTTCTCGATGTCGTTGACGCCGTCGACAACCACGGCGTCATTGACCGACTGGGCAAACAGCGCGGCGATCTTGCCGGTAATCGACAGCATCTCCGAGCAATAGTCGAGATAGCGCGCGAGGTCGGCGGCATTGGTGATGCGGGCCGGCGAATGCGCCGTCGGCGTGAAACCGGCCGACAGCGCCGCCGGGTCCTTGGTCAATTGGTGCATGTCGATGACATGGATCAGCGAGCGCAATCCGTGAAGCTGGCGGAAGACCTGCTTGCGCTTGATCCGTTCTTCGCTGCGGATCAGGGCGAGGAAGCCGAGCACGGCGAGGATGGCGGTGTTGATCGTCGCCTCGATGCCCTGCACCGACTGCACGGCATCGTCGGTTCCCGAAATGCGGTCGAGCGGCAGGACGGTACCGACGAACAGGAACATCGCCACCCCGGCAATGAAGGCCGCGATGATGACGCCGCGCAGCCACCAGATCGGCGCCTCCAGCTCCTTGGCGGCTTTCGCCAGGTCGCGCGACAGCGACACCAGTTCGGCGGCGACGCCACGCAGGCCTGCGTCCGGAAAGCGCTCGGCCACGCGCTCCTCCAGCCTTTCAGCGGTCTCGATGATCAGCGTCGGGTCGAGCGTGCGGTAGCGCATGGCGGCTGTTCAGCGGTCGGCGGGTGAGTTGGTACGGCTGCCGTAGCGATTGGATCCGGCTTGTCCCGGGAACAGGCAGAGCACCAGGAATGCGACGATCGACACGACAGGGACGAACAGCACCAGTGCCGCGATGCCGGGCTTGTCGAGGTCGTGCAGCCGCTTCACCGCCAGCACGATGTTCGACCACAGCGAGCCGAGGAAGGCCAGGAAGAAGACGAACGACCACAGATTGCTCTCGGCCGAGCCTTCCGGCACCAGCGTGAAGCGGTAGAGCGGAAAAGCCTGGATCAGGGCGACCAGCAATCCGCCGAGAAAATAGGCCGCGCGGCTGACGCGGCCCGAGGTTTCGAAGAAGAGCCAGATGAAGTCTGCTTTTTCAGGCAAGCGGGTCCGGTCCGTATTGATTGGCGCCTCTGGTGCCTTCCAGGATGCCGAGCTCGACCAGCAACCAGATGCCGCCGATGATGGGTATGAGGCCGATCAGCGTCCACCAGCCCGACTTGTTACGGTCGTGCCAGCGTTTGGCATAGAGGGCAATCGCGAAATAGATCGATGCCAGCATGACGAGGATGCCGACGACGCCGATCTGATCGCCGCTGGCCGCGGTGAAACGTGTGCCGAGGATCGAGTCGAGAATGAACGCGACGATGGCAAGAACGATGAATATGCCGATGCCGGCCCAGAACTTGGCGCGGTTGATGCGACCGTCGAAACTCGTCAGCAGATATTTCCAGTCCATGACGCCCCTCCGTGTTGAACCAGCGCGACGGAATGTCGCGCCGGCGGAAGGTGCGTCCGTTTCCGCAAAAGATCAATCGCGCAGCAATTCGTTGATCGAGGTCTTGGAACGGGTCTTGGCGTCGACGCGCTTGACGATGACGGCGCAGTAGAGGCCAGGTCCCGGCTCGCCGCTGGGCAGCGGCTTGCCCGGCAGCGATCCCGCGACTACCACCGAATTTGCCGGCACCTCGCCGTAGAAGACCTCGCCGGTGGCGCGGTCGACGATCTTGGTCGACTGGCCGATGAACACGCCCATGCCGAGCACCGAGCCTTCGCGCACGATGCAGCCCTCGACCACCTCGGAGCGCGCGCCGATGAAGCAATTGTCCTCTATGATGGTCGGGCCGGCCTGCATCGGCTCCAGCACACCGCCGATGCCGACGCCGCCGGAAAGATGCACGTTCTTGCCGATCTGGGCGCAGGAGCCGACCGAGGCCCATGTGTCGACCATCGTGCCCGAATCGACATAGGCGCCGACATTGACGAAGGACGGCATCAGCACCGCGCCCGGCGCGACATAGGCCGAGCGGCGCACGACCGAGGAGGGCACGGCGCGGAAGCCGGCCTTCTCGAAGTCTACGGCGCTCCAGCCGTCGAACTTGGACGGCACCTTGTCCCACCACACCGCCTGGCCCGGGCCGCCCTTGATGATCTCCATCGGGTTCAGCCGGAAGGAGAGCAGCACCGCCTTCTTCAGCCACTGGTTGACGAGCCACTTGCCGTCGTCCTGCCGCTCGGCGACACGGGCCACGCCGCGGTCGAGCAGGTCGAGCGCCGACTGGATGGCGTCGCGTGTTTCGCCGCGTGTCGCGGTCGAAATCGTGTCGCGCTCCTCGAAGGCCTTTTCGATGGTCTTTTCGAGGCTCGCCAGATCGGGCTTCGACATGAATTTGCTCCATTACAAAGCTGTTAAGGGCTGCGCCTTAACCTGTTTTGAAATCGCGCGGACCCTATGTGAAGCCTGGATGAGGGTCAATCGCGGCTGCGTCACGGGACGGCGCAAGTAAAGGATTTGGAACGGTGGACTCAATGACACCCATGGAAAAGGCGGGCTGGACGCCGCTGCCGCATTCGGACGAGGATCTGGAGCGGTCGAAGAGCGTGCCGGACACGCCGCAGACGCGGGCCGAAACCTATCGTCTGGCCTGGAACGATCCCGACTTCATGACGCGGCGCGAATTGCGCCCGGTGCGCCTGCAGCTCGAGCTGCTGAAGCCCGAGATGATCCTTGCCGAGCGCGGCATCCGTTCTACGGTCATCCTGTTCGGCGGGGCGAGGCTGCCGGAGCCGGGCGGCGTCGCCTGGGCGGCGAAGAACGAGACGCAGAAGAAGAACCTCGAGCTGAACAGCAAATATTACGAAGAGGCGCGCAAGTTCGCCCGGCTGTGCTCGCAGCAGTCGGCCACGTCCTACTATCGCGAATTCGTCGTCGTCACCGGCGGCGGACCTGGCGTCATGGAAGCCGGAAACCGCGGCGCCGACGATGTCGGCGCGCCGTCGATCGGCCTCAACATCGTGCTGCCGCACGAGCAGGCGCCGAACGCCTATGTGACGCCGGAGCTCTGCTTCAACTTCCACTATTTCGCCATCCGCAAGATGCATTTCGTCATGCGCGCCAAAGCGGTCGCCGTGTTCCCGGGCGGCTTCGGCACGATGGACGAATTCTTCGAGACGCTGACGCTGATCCAGACCGGGCGCATGGAGCGCGTGCCGGTGATCCTGTTCGGCAAGGCGTTCTGGCAACGGGCGATCGACCTCGATTTCCTTGCCGAGCAGGGCACCATCTCGCCCGGCGACCAGGACATCATCGATTTCGTCGACACCGCCGACGAAGCCTGGGACATCGTCCGCCGCTTCTACAGTCTTTGAAGATGCTGCTCTCTATTGCAGCTCGGCCAGCCAGCCGTTCGAATGCGCGAAGCGCACGATGGCGGCGCGGGAGTGGAGTTCCAGCTTGTCGGTTGCCCGGGTCCGGTAGGTTTCGATCGTCTTGATGCTGAGGTTGAGCCGCGAGGATATTTCCTTGTTGCTGTAGCCGAGGGCAACCAGCTGGATCACCGATCGCTCCCGCTCGCTGAGATTGCCGGGGTCGCATTGCGTGCCATGGCGGGGGCTCAGGATGCGCGCGGCAAGTGCCGGATCGACATAATTGTCGCCGGCCAGCACGCATCGGATGGCCTGCAGCAGATCCGTCGCGGTCGAACGTTTGACTACGAAACCGCGCGCCCCGGCCGCCAGCACCTGGCGCAGGCAGCCGGGGTCCTCATGCGCGGTCAGCGCTATGCAGCCAATCTCGGGAAACCGCTCGACGAGCCGCTCGATCAGCGTGACCCCGTTGACGCCGGGAAGCGAGATATCGACCACGGCGACGTCGGGAAGAGCTCTGCCGATGCCTTCGAGGGCCTCGTCGGCATTCGCCGCCAGTCCGACGATCGTCAGATCGTCCTGGCTGTTGATCATCGCGCCGACACCGGACAGGATGATCGGATGGTCATCGACCACGAATATGCGCCTGCAGCACACCTTTAACCTCCATCAGTCTGTCAAAGGCCCCGCCGCGTGGAGGGGTCCTCTTTGTCCTTGATGGTCTAGGCAACTGCCCCGCCTGGCGCGGGACGCCCGTCTGTCTCAGCAGGCCTGAACGGCCGCAACGGGCAAAGCCATCCCCCGCCTAACCCCATGAGTCGGATTGTAAGCCTCGGCCGACACTTTCGGATGTGGAACGCTTCACTTAGAGCAATTACCGGAAAGAGGTGTCCTGAACGGCACGAAAAACAAATAGTTAGAGCGGATGGCCGGTTTCTGTCCAAACGCCGAACCGGTCAGCCGGTCGCCGAGCCGGAACCGGCATTCTTGTCCGATGATGTCGCGGGGAGGAGGGTGCCGGCGTTAAGCCGTTCATCCGGGTCAGCCGGTCAAAAGCACATCGGCATAGATTGCGGTCCCCTTGCCCTTGGCGGTTTCGACCGTCAGCTCGCCCCCGATCAAGGCAAGGCGCTCTTTCATCCCGGCAAGTCCCAAATGCTGAGAGCCGGGTGCGACATCGGCGTCGAAACCATGGCCATTGTCCTCGACGGCCAGCCGCAGCCTGTTGCCCCGAATGTGGGCCGTCACGCTGACCCGGCTCGGCTTGGCGTGCTTGCCGATGTTGGTGAGGGCCTCCTGCGCGATGCGATAGAGCGTCAGGCCGATTTCGGGCTCGAGCGGCCTCGACAGGGCTTCCAGATCGACGTCGCATGGGATGCCGAGCTGAGCGCACAGCATGCCGGCCAGATCCTCGATCGAGGTGCGAAGCCCCAGGCGTTCGAGATCAGCGGGCCGCAGGCTCCAGGCGGCATCGTGCACCCTGGCGCTCAGCTGGTCGATTAGCTGGGCCGCGCGCGCGAGGCGGGCATCGAGTTCCGCGGAGTCCGCGCGTATGTTGTGCAGTTCCAGCGCCACGCTTGCCAGCATCTGGCCGAGATCGTCGTGCAGCTCGCGCGACAGGCGCAGGCGCTGTTCCTCCTGCACGGCAACCAGGTGCCGCGCCAATTTCCGGCGCCGGGCCTTGTCGTCCCGAGCCTTGTCGTCCTTGCCTGTAGCGATACCCGCCCGCATCAACCTTCTCTTCTCTTTGCCGTCGTGTGGGTCGCAAGCCGTCCACGGGTCGGCGAGAAAAGGCATGAGTATCCGAGCAATATACACCCGCCATATGCCTTTATGCTTGTCAGTTTTTTCCCGATGACTTCGACTTTTCCCGACAAGGGCATCGGCTGAAAAACCGACAGCCCATGCCGATCAGCCCCAATGTTTCGGCGTCATTTCTGCCGGCATCCTTGTTGTGTCGTCTCGGTCATCTTCGTGCCGGCCGAGATCTTCAACACCACAACCAAGGAGAACGTCATGAAAAGCATCATCCTGGCCGCGGCTATCCTGTCGGCTCTGACAGTTTCGGCATCCGCACTGTCGATCGGTAGCGGCAACGGCAACGGCAACGGCAACGTCGGGGTCGGCAACGGCAACGGAAACGGCAATGCCAACACCGGCGCCTTCAACGGCAACTTCAACGGCAACGGCAATTTCGGCATCGGCAACGGCAACGGAAACGGCAATGCCAACCTCGGCGCCTTCAACGGCAACTTCAACGGAAACCTCAATGCCGGCGTCGCCAACGGCAACGGGAACGGCAACGGTAACTTCGGCCTCGGCAACGGCAACCTGAACGGCAACGGCAACTTCGGCTTCGGCAACGGCAATGCCAACGGTAACGGCAACTGGGGCATGGGCAACGGCAACGGCAACGGCAACGCCAACCAGTAGCGTCGCAAACCGTCGGCATCGAAAGACGCTGACGCTTCTGGGACCGCCGAGCCTCGCGCCCGTCCCCCACGCCAGGCTATCGCCGGCGGTCCCAGTCCTTTCTCAAGCAGGAAGCCTTTTTCAAAAGCAGAGCCATGGAAGGAATTCGCTCATGAAACCGAGCGTCATATCAGCACTGTGCCTTGGCCTTCTGAGCGCGACCGCCGCGAAGGCCGCCGACACCGGCAGCCAGGCCTTCAGCACATCCCGGATCGCGCAAACCGCCGGTCAGTATGGCCACTACATCGGCTCAGATGTCAGGAGCATGGACCCGCTCGGCAGCCTGGGCGGCAATGCCGGCTACAACAACACCGGCAGCGGCAATATCGGCGCCTTCAACAGCGGGACCGGCAATGTCGGCGCGTTCAACGGCAACAACAACACCTCCTCGACCAGCGGAAACCACAATATCGGAGCCTTCAACGGCAACGGCAACACCGGCGAATACGACGGCAACGCCAATGTCGGCGCCTTCAACGGCAACTTCAACGGCGGCTCCTTCAACGGAAACAGCAACGTCGGCGCCTTCAACGGCAATTTCAACGGCCGGGGAAACCGCTGATGGCCAGGCTCGGGCCACTCGCTTCGGTCCGGCGCGGCACTCGCCAGGCGACCGCGAGGCTGTTCGATGGGAACGGCATCGCGGTTTGCACGCTGCTTGCCGCGATCGTGGTTGCCGACGCCTCGACGGTGGTCAGGATCGCCGATCTTCCCATCGGCCGCCGCGATGTTGCGATTGCCGGCCTGGGTAACGCCGATGGCTCAAACGGCAACTGGAACACCGGAAACTTCAACGGCAACGGCAATCGCGGCAGCTTCAACGGCAATGGCAATACCGGCAATTTCAACGGCAACGGAAATGCCGGCAGTTACAACGGCAATGGCAACGCAGGCAGCTTCAACGGCAACGCCAATTGCGGCAGCGGCTTCGGCAACGGGTTCTCGTCCGACGGCAACGGCAACGGCAAGCGCCAGGCCGTACCCGACTGGTGCCGGTTCCTGAAAAACCTGAACGGCCAACCAGGGCTGCCGCCCGGTACGGTCCCCGACTTCGACTAGGCCCTCGATGCAGGGATTTTGAAACGTGAAGGGCTTGTCGGCGGGTAAGGTTTCATCGTTCGCTTCGAGCCATGGCAGACGTTTGGAATTGGCTGAAGCCTCCCAACGTCGTCATCCCAGGGCGAAGCAGGCGCGAAGCTCCGTCGCGGAGACCCTGGGATCCATGCCGCTACCCCGTGCGAAGGGTGCAGCGAAGCAGAATTCTGCACCGTCGCAACGTCTTGACGTCACGGCATGGGATCCTGGGGTCTGCGCCGCGTCGGTTCGCTCCTTGCTCCGCCCCAGGATGACGAAGCGGTCGGCGTTTAGGCCAATCTCCAAGGCATGCGATACGTCAGCAATCTGGGGTTGGTTCAGGCGGTGACGTCGACGATCGCCGTCAGGAAGCCGGCGAGGTCGTCGGTGACGAAATCCACGTCGTCCTCATTTGCCGGATCGCGCTCCCAGATCTCCGAGAAGGTCGGCTCGAAATTGCGCGGCACGACCAGCACCGTCGTCATGCCGAGCGATTTCGGCACCGAGAGGTTGCGCGCCAGATCCTCGAACATCACCGCGTTGTGGCCGGTGACGGAATGCAGCGCCGCGAACCGTTCGTACGTCTGGCGCGCCGGCTTGGGGTTGAGGCCGGCCGCGACGATGTCGAAAATGTCGTCGAAATGGTCCAATACGCCGAGCTGGCGCGCGGCGCGCTCGGCATGCCGGCGGTCGCCATTGGTTAAGATGAATTTGCGGCCTGGAAGCTGGCGAATCGCGGCGCCCAGCACCGGATCGGGCACCAGCCAGGAATAGTCGATGTCGTGCACCTTCTCGAGGAAGTCGTCCGGGTCGATGCCGTGGCGCGCCATCAGCCCGTTCAGCGTCGTGCCATACTCCTGGTAGAGCTCTTTCTGCAGCTTGCGCGCGTCCTCGCGCGACAGCGTCAGCAGCTCGCCGACATAAGCGGTCATCTTCACGTCGATCTGCGCGAACAGATTCGAATGATGCGGGTAGAGCGTGTTGTCGAGGTCGAACACCCAATCCGTGACATGGGCAAATCGCGAGGGGTCGGGTGTCGTTGTCATGCCTTCCTTATGGCATGCTGGCGCGGACTTTATCCACAACTTCCGCGCGTCTTGCGTCGTGAAAATGGCGGCTCGCTTCAAATTTTAACCGTCCCGGAAAGGTCGCCTTCAGCGCTTGCTGGCACAGAGGCATTCCGTGGGGAGTCAGCGATGAGTCGTATAATTTTGAAGTCCGCAGTCGTCGCCTTCGCCTCGGTCGCCGTTTCGCTCTTGCTGACGCTGGTTGTGGTCCCGGCCATGGGCTTTCCGGTCAGCCGCACCGTCTGGCTGACGGCCACGGTCTGCCCTTTGATGCTCGCCTGGATCGCCAGCGCCGGCACCTTCTGGCAAAGCGACCGTCTGAAGAACGCGCATCGCGAGCTTGCCCGCGCGCATGCGCAGCTCGCCGCCGCCCACAGGCGCCTGTCCGAGAAGGCAAGTCGCGACGACATGACCGGCATGCTCAACCGCGAGACCTTCTTCGCCGCGCTCGACGGTTCCCGCCGCAAGGCCGATCGCGGCGCGCTGCTGATCATCGACGCCGATCACTTCAAGACCATCAACGACAATTACGGTCACCTGACCGGCGACGACGCGCTGCTTTTGATTGCCAGCGCCATCGAGCGTGGCGTGCGCGGCGGCGATGTGCTCGGCCGCATCGGCGGCGAGGAATTCGCCGCCTTCCTTGTCGGCGCCACCGAGCCGGAAGCGAGGCGCGTGGCCGAGCGCATCCGCCGCGAGGTCGAGCTGATCCGCTTCCGTCCCGTCGATGAGCGGACCGTGCCGTTGACCGTCTCGATCGGCGGCATCACCTGCGGCGAGAGCGCCACCGTGTCGGAGCTGATGCGCGCCGCCGACCGCAGGCTCTACGAGGCCAAGCATCGCGGCCGCAACCTGTCCATTCTCGATCGCGACATTTCGGAAGCCGCATGAAGCCGTTCCGCGCGCGCCGAGCGGAGCAACGAGGCGTTAGCGAAGTCCTAACCCTTTCCAGATTCAACCGCCGCGATCACGTGGGTGTAACCGGGTTTTCACCTGGACCTGGCACGAAATTAGCCTCTGCGGCGGCATGTGTGCCGTCCGAGGACGGCGTGCGTGTATCGAGCCCCATCGAAAGACGTGTCATGAGCCATTTCATGAGAAAGATGTCGCGCCGCGCGATCGTGCAGGCGCTGATCGCGTTGCCCGCGCTGTCGCTGTTCCGCAACCAGCCTGCCGTCGGCCCTGACGAGATCGTCCGCGACGAAATCATAGAGATCAATGGCTGGATCCTGAGGCGGAGCGACCTCGCATGATCTTCGACAGCTACGAGGCCTATAAGCAGGCGGGCTTCAGGCCCATGGCCTGCATCCTCGGCTCCGGCCCCGCCGGCACCACGATCGCCAGGAAACTGGGCGCCGCCGGCATTCCGGTGGTCGTCCTGGAGGCCGGCTCGCGCGAGTTCGGCGATGAATCCCAGGATTTCTATCGCGGCACCACGGTCGGCGACTACTATTTCGATCTCGACATCACCCGTCTGCGCTTCATGGGCGGCTCTTCCAACCATTGGGCGGGCTGGTGCCGTGTGCTCGACAAACAGGATTTCGAGCCCAAGGCCTGGGCGCCGGACACCGGCTGGCCGATCGGCCGCGCCGATATCGAGCCCTATCTGCGGGAAGTCCAGGACATTCTCGAACTGCCCGATTTCCGGCCGGATGTGCCGATTTCGGACGACATCCGCTGGGTGCAGCTGATCAAGAGCCCGGCAGTGCGCTTCGGCGAGAAATTCGCCGACGAGCTCGACCGGAGCAAGAACATCGCCGTCGTGCTCAATACCTACGCGACCGAGCTCGCCGGCGACGGCAAGCGCGTCACCGGCGCCAGATTGTGCTCGGACGGCCAGGACGCCGGCGCCTTCGCGGCGGACTACTTCATCATCTGCACCGGCGGGCTGGAGAACTCCAGGCTACTTTTGTGGTCGAATCAGCGCTCGAATGGCGGCGTCGTGCCGAACGCCGCCGCGCTCGGCCGCTATTGGATGGAGCATCCGACCTTCCAGGGCGGCAACGCCATCCTCGCCAACTACGACGAGTTCGAGGTCGACGCCTCGAACGAAGCTTTCTTTTCGCCGACGCTTGCCGCGATGGAGCGGCTGCAGATCCTGAATTTCGGCATCCGCCTGATCGAGTCGCCTTATCCCCACGTCAAGCGGCTGATCGCCGACCTCGCCTGCACCGCGCCCAATATGGCGGAGTGGATGTCCGACCAACTCGGCCAGCGCCTGCGCTGTGCCGCCCAGCTCTACGTTGCCTGGGAACAGGCGCCGCTCGCCTCGAACCGGATCGAGCTGTCGAAGACCGATGTCGACTACGCCGGCGTGCCGCGCATCGAACTGCGCTGGAAGAAGTCGCCGCTTGAGCGCCGCACGCTGCTCGAAGGCCTGAGGCTTTTCGGCGCGACCTTGGCGCAGAAGAATCTCGGCCGCGTGCGCATCGCTGACTGGATCGGCAATGGCGGCGACTACCCGACGGATGAGGAGACGGCGGGGAACCATCATATGGGCGGCACCCGGATGGGCACCGATGTCTCGAAGAGTGTCGTCGACGCCAACTGCAAGGTCCATGGCATGGACAACCTCTATGTCGGCGGCTCCTCGGTGTTCTGCACCTCCGGACAGTGCAACCCGACGACCACCATCACCGCGCTCGCCTGCCGGCTGGGCGACCACCTTGGCAAGGTGATCAGGGGCGGCGCCGGGACATCGAACGGCGGCCGGCGCCGCCATGGCGGGGAGATTGTGAGCTCGCTATAGCCCGTATACGGCGACGCGCACCAGCACGGCCGCGGCGGCAAGTGCTACCAGCAGGA
The DNA here is from genome assembly GCF_029674625.1 of Mesorhizobium sp. WSM4906. Taxonomy (NCBI): domain Bacteria; kingdom Pseudomonadati; phylum Pseudomonadota; class Alphaproteobacteria; order Hyphomicrobiales; family Phyllobacteriaceae; genus Mesorhizobium; species Mesorhizobium sp. WSM4906. Next base: position 715,236 of record NZ_CP121355.1, on the reverse strand, counting down.
TGCCAAGCCCGATGGGCGAGCCCCAGCCGTACCATTCCATCGCCAGCTTGGCGTATCTGTATTCCTCCTCGTTCGAGAGAGGGGTGCGCTGTTGAATCATTGTTCACTCCTTGTTGGCGACTTTGCCCTTGCCTTGCAAAGGGTGACGTCGCATATTGATACGATGGTCTTAATGTTAGACAGATTAATAGTTAGATGGTCGAAACAAACCCGTCAAGCACGAATCGCGCGGAAATGACAAAGGCCGTCAGCCTCGCCGTCATGCGCTGGCAGGACGCGACGCAGGCCTATGACGAGGCGGTAGGCGCGCGGCTCGGGCTGATCGCGGCCGAGCGGCATTGCCTGGGCCTGCTCTATGGCGGCCCGCAGTCGGCGGGCGCCGTAGCCGCGGCAACGGGACTCACGCCGGCGGCCGTCACCGCATTGATCGATCGGCTGGAGGCGCGCGGGCTTGTCACTCGAACCCGCAGCCTGGAGGACAGGCGCAAGGTGGTGATCGAGGCGACCGAGCTGACCAGAGAGCTGTCGGAGCGCTATTATGGCGCCATAGCGCGGGAGGGCGAAAAGGTGGTGGCGAGCTTCAGCGACGCCGAGCTGGCTGCCGTGCTGCGCTTCATCAACGCCGCGCTCGACCTGCAGAGCGAGCAACTGGCGAGGCTCAAGGCTGAGCCGGTCGCTGCCGGCTGAGAAAGCAGCGACTGAGGAAGCGCCTTCCGAATAAACCCAGAGCGGTTCAGCCGCCTTGCCGGCGGCCGAACCGCTCTGACGGCCGGCTGGGCGAAAGCCGGATCTTGAAGCGCGCCGAGCGGTTTCAGGCGCCGCGCCTTTGTTTCGATGCCTAAACCGTCGCCGGGTCGAGCGCCGGCTGGCCCTTGAAGCGCGTCACGATACCGGCGAGCGCATCGCTGGCGAAGGCGTCGCGCAGCGCATCGAAGGACGGCAGCACGAAATAGGCGCGCTGGAACTTGTCGATCTCGTAGCCGGTGCGCATCACCGTCTCGAGGTCGAACGGCACGTGGTGGGCATCCTTGCTTTCGACCGCGAACTGCAGCTCGGTGAAGGACGACATCAGCCCGGCGCCGAATGCCTTCAGCGGCTGTCCCGGTTCCTGGATGAGGCCGTATTCGGCGCTGTACCAGTAGAGCCGGGTGATCATCTCGTCGCCGCCGAGCGCAATCAGATCCTCGGCCTTCTCGCCATACATCTGCATGAAGTCGGCGAACACCGGCTGGGTCAGGATCGGCACATGGCCGAAGAAGTCGTGGAACATGTCCGGCTCGACGATGTAGTCCAGTTCCTTGCGGGTCCGCAGCCAGTTGGTGACCGGGAAGCGCCGGTTGGCCAGGTGATCGAAAAACGGGCCGGCGGGGATCAGGCCCGGCACCGCCACGATCTCCCAGCCGGTCAGCTTGCGCAGCGTCTCGCTGACGGCGTCGAAATCCGGAATTTTGTCGAGCAGGCCAAGCGCCGCGACGCCGTCGAGATAGGAATGGTGCGCAAGCCTCTGCGTCAGCTTCGTCTGGCGGTCGCAGAGCGTGCGCCACACCGCCTGCTCCTCGGCCGAATAATTGTAATCCTGCGCAACGGTGAAATCGGCGCGGCAGACCGAATAGTCGCCGCGCAGGCCCTGCGCTGCGCAGTCGCGGGCATAGTCGGCAACGCTGATCGTCATGTCTTCCTCCTCAAAATCATGATCCGCGGATGGTCGAGCAATGGTAGCCAAGGCCGATGAGGCAATTCAGCCTCGTTTGTATCCTGACGAGCGGTTTTGAGGTAAACTTGGCTTTGAAACGAGCAGATGGGAGTGAAAATGCCTCAGTTGGATGAGTTCGAGATAAAGATGCTCGACATCCTGCAGCGTGATGGGCGCAAGCCGGTGTCCGAGCTGGCGCAGGAGATCGGCCTGTCGACCACGCCTTGCGCGCGCCGCTTCGAAGCGCTGCAAGGCGCCGGCATCATCAAGGGTTTTGCCGCCGTGCTCAGCCGCCGCGCCGTCGGCTTGATGGTCGAGGTGTTCATCCAGGTGCGGCTGGTGAGCCACAGCGACGGTTCGCCGGAGAGCTTCATCGCCGCGGTGCAGCGCATGGACGAGGTCTCGTCCTGCTGGACGATGACCGGCGACCACGATTTCCTGCTGCATGTCATGGTGCCGTCGGTGGACGATCTCAACGCCTTCGTCATGCACCGGCTGATGCGGCTCCCCGGCGTGCGCGACGTTCACACCCAGCTCGTGCTGCAGAACATCAAAGGCCCCGGCCACGTGCCGCTCAGCCATCTGCGACGGTGACTGTCCCTGTATCGGGGCGCTCAATTCGACGGCAAATGGAATGGGGCCGGACAAGCGTTAAGGTAAAGACATGTTCGGAGATTGGCGGCAGCCCTATTGTTGCGAGATACTGCCTTTGCAGATGGGAGGAAAGCATGATTGTGAACTGGCTCGTAACGCCAGGCTGCCGTGTGGAATCCTTGCCGGGTCGTCGTGTCGGAGCGATCGCGCGATGCGTTTACCGCCGGTTAGCAACATTAGTGTTTCATAATAGGTCAGGCTTGCCTTCGTCCTCGCGCGAGGACTTGACGCTCGCGCGCAGGATGATCGCCAAGGAGCACTGAATGCAACTGACGGAGGATGTGGCACAGAGGGTCACCGAAGCGATTTCACGCCCCTCGTGGAAATCGGCCGACCCGATACTTTTTGCGATGCTCCTGCAGAAGAACGCGGATCAGAATCGCAAGGTCGTGCGCTGGGGCATAGCGGCGGCGGTGTTGAGCTATATCTCCTACGGCGCCTTCGACTTGTTTCTGTTCCCGGACGTCGCCGACCGTTTGATCCTGACGCGCCTGTCGTTGGGATTGACCTTCCTGGTGCTTGTCGAACTCGTCGCCCGACACAGTCGGGCCATCACCACCCTGCACTACGTTGCTGCCCTGGCGATCGTGACCGGCGCCATCGGATGGCTGCTGTCGGCGCTAGGCACCGCATATCAGGAGGCGCTGTCCCACTTCATCATCTTCGGCACGGTGTTCATTCTCGGCGCCAACCTGTTCTTCAATTTCCGGTTATGGCTCTCGGCGCTGTCGTCCGCGACGGTGACGGTCGCCTTCGTCGGCGCCACGCTGTTCTACCTTCATGCCGGCTTTGCCACACGCCTGGTGCTTTCGACCTATTTCGCGAATTGCCTCGTTTTGTCGCTTTATCTTTCATGGCGTCTCGCCATGGAGCGGTACCAGACCTTCCTGCATGCGCTTCAGGCGCAGATCCAGGAGCAGGTCGCCATCGAGAACGGTCAGAAGCTCATCGAGATCGCCGACACGGACCCGCTTACCGGGCTCAAGAACCGCAGGGCGATCACGCGGGAATTCGCGGAACTGTGCAAGGAATGGGCCACGGACAATGACGAAATAGGCGTCATTCTCATGGATGTGGACTACTTCAAGCGGTTCAATGACCGGCTCGGCCATCAAGCCGGCGACGACTGCCTTATCGAACTTGCCCGCGCCTTCGACGAAACGGCGGCGGCCAACCACGCCATCGCGGGACGTTATGGCGGGGAGGAATTCGTCGTGCTCTGCAAGGTCGCCGGACGGGATCATCTTCGCGACGTGACGCACCAATTCTGCCGGGCTGTCGAGGATCTGAAGATTTCGCATCCCGATCGGGACGACAAGCTCAACATCGTTACCATCAGCGCAGGCGCCTCGTTGACGCGCGCGGATCACAGCATAGAGCTTCGGATACTGCTGCAAGAGGCCGACCGCGCGCTCTATGCGTCGAAATTCTCAGGCCGCGCGACCCTCACGATCTATGACGCGCAGGCCACCGACCAGAAGCGCGCCAGCCAGAATCTCTCGGAGCTGCTCAAGCACGCCGTTTCGGAACGACTGGTCTCCGTCGTTTACCAGCCGATCTGCGATGCGACGACCGGCCAGGTGCTTGGCCATGAGTCGTTGATGCGGCTGCGCGACTTCGACGGCAGCATGATCAGCCCATCCGTCTTCATACCCGTCGCCGAGCAGACCGGCGGGATCGAGGAACTCGGAATGTGGCTGATCGATCGGGCCTGCGGCGACATGGTCGAGCACGGATTGGGATCGGTCGTGTCCGCGAACGTGTCGGTCGTCCAGCTCAAGGCTCCGAATTTTCCGCTGCACATCACCGAGATCCTTGGCCGGCACGGCATGGCGCCCCAGAAGCTGGCGCTCGAAGTGACCGAAGGCAGCGATATTTTCCTTGAGGCGCAGGCCGCCAGAAATATCGAGCAGTTGCGGAACCTGGGGGTTCAAATCTGGCTGGACGATTTTGGAACCGGTTTTGCCGGTCTGGCCTGGCTACGTCGGTTCAAGTTCGACGTCGTCAAGATCGACCGCAGCTTCTTGCATGACTGCCAGACGATTCGAGGCCTGAGCCTGTTGCAGGACATGGTCAGGCTTCTGCGCAATCTGGGCCACACGGTGCTTGTCGAGGGCGTCGAGACGAAGGAGCAGCAGAGTTTGCTGCAGCACATGGGCATTCAGTCGGTTCAGGGCTTCCTTACCGGCCGCCCGGTTCCGATCGAAGAGATCAAGCAGGCCAGGCGGGAGCTCGTCGCCTGAAGCATGTCTCCCCGAAAGGCCGGAAACCGGTCTCGGGGCAAAGACATGCGTAAAAATCAAAACCCAAAGCGCATGAAATGCTCTGGGCGCCATCCCTCGGCAAACAGGATTGGGCGCGCGCCAGCAGTCCATGAAAAAGTCGGGCCGCTTTGCGGCCCGACTGGAAATCGAAATGGATCCTTGAAGGCAGCTCCGCTGCCGCCTATGCCGGCGCCCGGGTGCCCCCGCGCTTGCGGATCCTGCCGTAAACGATGTTCCTGTTGGATCCGTAGTAGACCTCGGCATCGACATGGTTCTTGTCCACCGCGGCATTGATGATGTCCCACATGTCGCCCGCCGAACGCAGGATGAGCGGCCAGTCCATGAAGGTCTCCATGTAGCCGTCGGTCGTGATCTCGTCGCTGAAATTGGCGAAGAGGAATTCCCCGTCCGGCTTGACCAGTTCCATGGCTCTCTGAAGCAGACGGGCGCCGACGGGGAGCGGCAGGTAGTCGTACAGGCCGGACGCATAGACGAGATCGAACGTGCCAAGCGGGTAGGCACGCCGCAAAAGACCGCGCACGGATCCGTCCATGGCCTCCACGGCGGTGCCGGCGAGGTCTCGGTTGACCGTGCCGACGCTGACCGGGTCCTGGTCGAGACCGATCCAGCGCTTCAATCTCTTTTCCGCCAGCGCCTTTGAGAGTTCGGCCTCCCGCAAATGGCCGCAGGCGATTGCCAGCACCTCGGCATTTTCCGCCCGCGCGGCCGTTTCATCGACCGTTCTAGCCAGTATCTCGCGACGCTCGCGCCCTGCCACAGAACTCGCCGCCTCGCTCGTATAGGCAAAGATCTCGCGGCCGAGCTGGCTCGACGAAGCGACGATCTCGTTGGCGCTCGGATGCTTGTAGTAGATGTCCAGCAGTGTCGCGTCGCCCGAATAGCCGCGCGGTTTTTCGAAGGACCAGCGCGTGAACGGATCCTGCTTCAGATAGTCCGCCACACGGTGCTGCTGAGCGAGCGGGATCAGTTCCTGCCACAGAGCGGGGGCGACATCGCGGCGCAATTCATGCAATCGACCGGCCAGGCGTTCGACGATTTGCCCCGCCGGCTCCTGGCGCGCGAAGGCCTGGTGGGCGAGGTCCAGCACAAGGGCAAGCTGGGCCGCCCGCGCCTTGAGCTCGACGGCGTCGACCGTCTCCGCGGACGCGGCCTTGTGCTTCTTGATCAACGTCGATGTGATGAGGCTTGCTTCATCAATTTTCAAATCAGGATTCAACGCCATATGGGCATTCCTTGTGGTCCCCCACCGACAATTTATAGATGCATATAAAGATGCATAGAGGTTTAATAAAAGTTTAGGATAAACTGTATTAGGTAATGCTAATGTACTTGTCTCCGAAGGTTTGAGCCGCCGAAAGCCGCGGCGCGATCAACGTGCGGAATGCGTGCCACCACCTCGACGCCGGCTGCGCTTTGGGCGCTTTGAGGGCACGCCCGTCAAATCTGTTGGAAAGCTGCATCGAAACTGCTGAACCGCGCCAAGGCGGCTTCGACATCGGTGTCTAGCAACGGCGGACCGACAAGGAGGTCCGCCATGAACATCGTGTTGATCAACCCGCCGCATACGGCCATCGGCAGCCGCGTGCCCGACGATCATCTGCCGCCACTCGGGTTGCTGGCCATCGGCGGTCCGCTGCTCGACGCCGGCCACCCGGTGCGCCTGGTCGACGCCGAATTCGGGCCGATGCCGCTTCCCGCGCTCGTCGATGACGCTTTGAGCGGTGATCCGGATCTGATCCTAATCGGCCATTCCGGCTCGACCTCGGCGCATCCGACAGCGCTGCGGATCGCCGCGATGATCAAGGCCCGCACTCCGGGGGTCATCATCGTCTATGGCGGCGTCTTCCCGACCTATCACTGGCGCGACGTGCTGGCTGCAACGGCCGTCTTCGACTTCATCGTGCGCGGCGAGGGCGAGGCGACGGCGGTGGCGCTGGTCGAGGCGCTGGAACTGCGCCTGCCGGTCGGAAGCGTCGCCGGCATCGCCTATCGCGACGATCTCGGCCGCCCTTTCGCCACGCCGCCGGCAGCGACGATCGCCGACCTCGACACCTGTCGCGTCGGCTGGGAACTGATCGACCATCGCCGCTACAGCTATTGGGGCGGCAAGCGGGCCGTGGTCATGCAGTTCTCGCGCGGCTGCCCGCATCTGTGCAACTATTGCGGCCAGCGCGGTTTCTGGACCCGCTGGCGCCATCGCGATCCGGTCAGATTCGCCAAGGAAATCGCCTGGCTGCACCGCGAGCATGGTGTCGAGCTGATCAACCTGGCCGACGAGAACCCGACTTCATCGAAGAAGGCCTGGCGCGCCTTTCTCGAAGCCATGATCGCGGAGAACGTGCCGGTGCTGATCGTCGGCTCGACGCGCGCCGACGATATCGTGCGCGACGCCGATATCCTCGATCTCTACCGCAAGGCCGGCGTCATCCGCTGGCTGCTCGGCATGGAGAACACCGACGAGGCGACGCTGTCGCTGATCCGCAAGGGTAGCAGCACCAAGTCCGATCGCGAGGCGATCCGGCTGCTCAGGCAGCACGGCATCCTGTCGATGGCGACCTGGGTCGCCGGCTTCGAGGACGAAGGCTTGCGCGATCTCTGGCGCGGCTTTCGCCAGCTCATCGCCTATGATCCCGACCAGATCCAGGCGCTCTATGTCACGCCGCACCGCTGGACGCCGTTCTTCCGCATCGCCAAGGATCGCAAGGTGATCCAGAAGGACGTCCGCCTCTGGGATTACAAGCACCAGGTCCTGCATATGACGCGGTTGAAACCCTGGATGCTGTTCTTCGCCGTCAAGCTGATCGAGCTTGCCGTGCAATCGCGGCCGAAGGCGCTGGCGCGCATCCTGTTCCACCCCGATCCCGAGCAGCGGCATTCGATGCGCTGGTACACGAGGATGGGCCGCCGCGTCTGGTTCCGCGAGGTCTGGGGCTTTCTCGTCCGCTACCGCCGCGTCCAGGACGGACCGACGCTCGCCGAATTCTGGGGCGCGCCGCAGGACGCCGACGAGGAATCGATGATCGTCCGGCGCCCGGTGCGCCAGCCGACTGTCTCTGCCATCGAAGGGCGCTCAGCAGCCGAGTGGAGAAGATTAGCCGGCTGACGGTATGCTAAGGCACGATCAGCGTGCCGGCGCCGTGCTCGGTGAACAGCTCGAGCAGCACCGAATGCGGCGTCTTGCCGTTGAGAATGACGACGCCCTCGACGCCGCGCTCGATCGCCTCGATGCAGGTCTCGACCTTCGGGATCATGCCGCCCGAGATCGTGCCGTCCTTGATCAGCGCCTTGGCCTCGGCCACCGTCAGTTCGTCGATCAGCTTCTTGTTCTTGTCGAGCACGCCGGGCACGTCGGTGAGGAACAAGAGGCGCGAGGCGCGGCAGGCGCCGGCGATCGCGCCGGCAAACGTGTCGGCGTTGATGTTGTAGGTATGGCCGTCGCGGCCGGGCGCCACCGGTGCCAGCACCGGGATCATCTCGGAACGCGCCAGAAGATCGAGCAGCGTGCGGTCGACCTCGACCGGCTCGCCGACGAAGCCGAGATCCAGCACTCGCTCGATGTTGGAATCGGGATCGATCATGGTCTTGCGCGCCTTTTCGGCGAACACCATGTTGCCGTCCTTGCCGCAGAGGCCGATCGCCCATTCGCCTTCGGCGTTGATCAGCGCCACGATCTCCTTGTTGATCGAGCCGGCCAGTACCATCTCGACGATCTCGACCGTCTTCTGGTCGGTGACGCGCAGGCCGCCCTCGAACTTGGATTCGATGCCCATCTTGTTGAGCATGGCGCCGATCTGCGGCCCGCCGCCATGCACGACGATCGGGTTGACGCCGGACTGCTTGAGCAGCGCGATGTCGCGGGCGAAGGCCTTGCCGAGCTCGTTGTCGCCCATGGCATGGCCGCCATACTTCACCACCACGGTCTTGTTCTCGTAGCGCTGCATATAGGGCAGCGCCCTGGAAAGCAGCGCGGCCTGCATTTCGGCAGTGGCGGCGATGTCCGTCATCGATATGTTCCCGGCTTCTAGGAAAGGACGGCGGCGTCTTAGCGGTAATTGCCGCAGGCCGCAAACGGCTTTGCAGTCACAATTGCGAAATCAGCCGGGCGCCTTGAGCGGCGCCCGCCGCTTGAGCCACCCCGACAACTTCTCCATCTGCGCGGCCAGCGACAAAAGCGTCTCCTCGTCGCCCGGCCGTCCCGCGGCCTGGATGCCGAGCGGCAGGCCGGCGGCCGTGACATGCACCGGCAGCGCGATCGATGGCTGGCCGCTGACATTGTGGATCGCCGGCCAGTGGGTGAACCACAGGCTCTTGTCCATCAGCTGGCCGAAGATTGACTTGATCCTAAGCAGCCCGGTGAGGTGCAGCTTGTCGAGCGTGTTTTCGATGAGCTCGTCGGCGCCCTTCGCGTCCATCGCGCCGCAGGCGAGCGGCGGGTGGGCGATGATCGGCATCAGCACGGCGTCGAAGCGCGCGGTCTCCTCGATCATCCGCCGCGCGGTGGCGTTCAACCGCTGCACCGCGTCATAGACTTCGCCGGCGGACAGCATCTCGCCGAGGCGGCCGAGCACGCGCGTCGCGCGCTCGACCTCGCCGGCGACGGGCCGGCCGACGCGCAGCGCCTCGGCCCGCATCATGCCTGCGACCGCCGAGGCGACACTCTTGCAGAAATCGGCCATGAAGTCGCGGCCGATATAGGGCAGGTCGATCTCTTCCACCGCGTGCCCGCCCTCGCGCGCCAGCGCCACCGCCGCGTCCAGCGCGGCAATCGTCTCGGCCGAGATCGGCAGGCCGAGCGGCGACTTGCGGTAGACGGCGAGGCTGAGCTTGCCGGGATCGCGCGCCGCTGCTGCGGCAAACGAGCCCTTCGGCGCCGGCGCCGCATAGGGCGATAGCGGATCGGCGCCATGCGTCAGGTCGAGCAGCAGCGCCGTGTCGCGCACCGAGCGGCTGACGGCGTGGTCGACGACCATGCCGTACCAGCTTTCGCTGGTGAGCGGCGTCAGGGGCACTCGGCCGCGCGAGGTCTTCAATCCGACCAGCCCGCTGCAGGCCGAAGGCACGCGGATCGAGCCGCCGCCGTCGGAAGCGTGCGCCGCCGGCACCACCCCCGCCGCCACAAGCGCCGCCGAACCGCCCGATGAGCCGCCGGTGGTGTGGCCGGTGTTCCAGGGATTGCGGGTGATGCCGAAGCGGGCGGATTCCGTCATCAGCCGCAGCCCGTGCTCGGGCGAGGTGCTGGTGGCGATCGGGATCAAGCCGGCGGACAGATATCGCTCGACCATCACCGAGTTGTAGTCCGCCGTGAAGGCCGGGATGCGGCTGCCGCCATGGATCGGCACGCCCTTGATGCCGATGCCGAGATCCTTCAGCGCGAAGGGCACGCCGGCGAGCGGCAGCTTGCGGTCGACCGCTTTCGCCCTCGCCCTGGCGGTGTCGTAGAGCGGCGTGGCTATGGCGTTGATGTCGGGTCTTGTCGCCTCGGCGCGCGCGATCGCGGCGTCGACCAGCTCCTGCGGCGAAATTTCTCCTCTGTGCACGAGCTCGGCAAGTCCGGTCGCATCCTGTTCCCAAAGCACGCGTTCGATCGACATTGCCGCCCCCTCTTTTGTGCAAGGCTATCGCATGAAGCGGCAAATCGGAATCGGGATTCGACAGACCGACGGCATGATAAATCTTTGCGGACAAAGGCCTTGGCGCCCCGTTGCAAATAAATCGCAATCTTCTAATTTGCCCGCATGGGGCCTCAGGACATCAGCAAGCTGATCGTCCGGACTTCGATGAAGGACCGGGCTGCGTTCGATCTGCTCTACAAGCAGACCAGCGGGAAACTTTTCGGCATCTGTCTTCGTGTATTGAGGGACAGGGCAGAGGCGGAAGAAGCGCTGCAGGAGGTCTTCGTCAAGATCTGGACGAAGGCGGACCGATTCGCGGTTTCCGATCTGAGCCCGATTTCCTGGCTGGTGGCCATTGCGCGCAACCATTCGATCGATCGCATCAGGGCGCGGCGCGGTCCTTCTGCCGACATCGATGCGGCGCTCGATGTCGCCGATCCGGCGCCGGGGCCTGAGGCCATGGCTGTCGCGGGCGGCGAGACCGAACGCATCCACCATTGCCTCGACGAATTGGAGAAGGACCGGGCTGCGGCGGTCCGGGGCGCCTATCTCAACGGCGAGAGCTATGCCGAGCTGGCGGAGCGCTACAAGGTTCCGCTGAACACCATGCGGACTTGGCTGCGGCGAAGCCTGCTCAAACTGAGAGAATGTCTGGAAAGATGACGCTGGCGGAAGACAACGGACCGGAACGCGGAGGCGACGACCTGCTCGCCGCCGAATACGTTCTTGGCGTTCTGTCGGCCGACGAACGCCAGATCGCTTCGCGCCGCATCGACACCGAGACGGCGTTTGCCCGCCTGGTCGATGCCTGGGAGGTCCACTTCGCGCCGATGGCGGCCGCCTATGCCGCGGTCGAGCCTCCGGCCTCGGTCAAGGCGGCGATCGACCGCCGGCTCTTTGCCTCTTCGGCCGCCGCATCCGCTCCCGGCACCGGCCTGCTGGGGAGCCTCGCCTTCTGGCGCGGGCTTGCCGCCGCCGCGCTTGCCGCTTTGGCCGTCTTTGTCGCCCTGCCCTTCGTCAATCCGTCATTGCCGCCCCCCGAGACCAGGCTGGTCGCCTCGCTCGCCGCCGACAACAGCAACGTCAAATACCTCGCCGTCTATGACGCGGCGCGCCAGGAGGTCGGCCTCTCGCTGGTTTCCGGCGAGCGAAGCGCCGGCAAGGACTTCGAGCTGTGGATGATCGAGGGCAAGAACGCGCCGGTCTCGATGGGCGTCATCCCGGCTGGCCAGACCGCGCGCATGGCGGTCACGCCCGCCGTCCAGCGGAAGCTGGCGCAGGGCGCCGTGCTCGCCGTCAGCCTCGAGCCGGCCGGCGGTTCGCCGACCGGCCAGCCGACAGGCCCCGTCGTCGCCGCCGGCGATCTGAAGGGCATCTGATCGCCGGAAATTTTCAAGGTTAACCGAAGTCTATCTGCCTATCGCCGTTGGGCGGAAGCGATTCCGTGTGCTTAAGTACGGCGCATCCGAATTCAGATCGGCGAATGAAAAATATCGAGGCTCGCGAAACTAAGTTTTTGACGCCTCGTATCTCCTCGCGTTCCCAAGGATGGGAAAAACAACCCGAGGAGACTGATATCATGCGTAAACTCGCCACCCTTTTGCTTGCATCGGCGATCGGCCTTTCCGCGCTCGGCGCCGTTGCCTATGCCGCCAATCCGATGGTCGGCGGCGCGCCGATGTATGCCAAGAAGAACATCATCGAGAATGCCGTCAATTCGAAGGACCACACCACGCTGGTCGCCGCCGTCAAGGCCGCCGGCCTGGTCGACACGCTGCAAACCCCCGGTCCCTTCACCGTCTTCGCCCCGACCAACGAGGCGTTCGCCGCGCTGCCTGCCGGCACGGTCGAGACGCTGCTGAAGCCCGAGAACAAGGACAAGCTGACCAAGATCCTCACCTGCCACGTCATCGCCGCCAAGGCGATGGCCGCCGACGTCGCCAAGATGGCCAAGGCCGATGGCGGCGCGCATGAGGTCAAGACGGTCGGCGGCTGCGCGCTGACGCTGAAGTCGGAAAAGGGCAAGGTCACGGTGACCGACGAGAACGGCAACGTCGCCCATGTCACCATCGCCGACGTGCGCCAGTCGAACGGCGTCATCCACGTCGTCGACAAGGTTCTTCTGCCGAAGATGTAACAAAGCGCGTGCGGCCGGCGAAGTGAGGTGTGTCCCCGCCGGCCGCACGGTTCTCTCTCCCACGATCCGCGCTGCCGTCAAGCGCCGCTCCGCATCGCCAGGGCTTGGGTCGATGCGGGGTGGCGCAGGCGGGCCGTCACCGGCTTTTGACTTTCCGGCGGCGTCCTAGTTTGTAAGATCATGTCAGGAGGAACGGCCATGAACCGTCGCGACTTTCTCTGGAGCGGTGCCGCCGCCACCGCCCTCGCCGTCGGAACCGGAGCGGCGCTGCGCATGGGCGGCGCCAAGCCTGCTCTGGCCGCCGAGACCTTCGAGGTCACTAAGACCGATGCCGAATGGCACGCCATCCTTTCGGACGCTGCCTTCGACGTGCTGCGCAGAGAGGGCACCGAATATCCGGGCACCAGCCCGCTGCTCAACGAGCACCGCAAGGGCATCTTCGCCTGCGCCGGCTGCGACCTCCCGGTCTATCCGTCGGAAACGAAGTTCGATTCCGGCACCGGCTGGCCGAGCTTCTGGCAGGAGATTCCCAACGCCATCGGCAAGACCGAGGACCGTTCGCTCGGCATGACGCGCACAGAGGTGCATTGCCGGCGTTGCGGCGGCCATCTCGGCCATGTCTTCGACGACGGCCCGCCGCCCACCGGGCTGCGCCACTGCATCAACGGCGTGGCGCTGAGCTTCAAGCCGGCAGCCGCCTGAGGCAGCGCTTCCCTTTATCCAAAAAGAAACGACCCCGGAAATCGGCAACGATTTCCGGGGTCGCGCGTGAGGATGCCAGGCGGGGGTTCCGGCTTCCTCAATGGCCTCCGCCGCCACCGCCGCGCTGGTCGGCCGGCTTGTTGATGAACAGCACGAGCAGTCCGAGCGTGGCGAACAGCGCCGTCAGCATGAAGAAGACGTCCATGAAGGACAGCAGCGCCGCCTGCTGATGCGCCATGCCGGACAGTTTCGAGATCGCGGCGCTGGTGGCGTCGAGACCGGCGGTCTGCTCGAAGTTCAGCGTCATGTTCTGCAGCTTGGTCTGCGCCGCCTGGCTGCCCCACTCGACATGCTCGGAGAGCCTTGCGTAGTGGAAGGCGTTGCGGTCGATCAGCACCGTGTTGATGATCGCCAAGCCGACCGCGCCGCCGAGATTGCGGGTCAGGTTGAACAGGCCCGACGCGTTCTTCAAGCGCTCCGGCGGCAAAGTGCCGAGCGCGATGTTGTTGATCGGCACCATGCACAGCATCATCGAGCAGCCGCGCAGGATCTGCGGGACGAGCAGCTCGTAGAAATCCCAGTCGGCGGTGAGATGCGTCATCCACCAGGTGCCGGTGGCGAAGCCGAAGAAGCCGATCATCATCATCAGCCTGAGATCGATCTTGTTCGACAGGATGCCGGCAACGGGTGCGGTGAAGAACATGGCCAGGCCGCTGACGAACAGCGCTTCGCCGATCATCATCGAATCGTAGCCGCGGATGCGCCCCAGGAACACCGGATAGAGATAGGTGAGCCCGTAAAGGCCGATGCCGACGACGAAGGAGAACAGCGAGCCGAAGGCGAAGTTGACGTTGCTGAAGGCCCTGAGGTCGACGATCGGTTCCTCAGCGGTGAAGACGCGCCAGAAGAAAATGACGCCGCCGACGGTCATGATCACGGCGCAGACGAAGACGGCCTGCTCCTGCAGCCAGTCATGGTTCGGGCCTTCTTCCAGTACATATTCCATGCAGCCAAGGAAGGCGGCCATGCCGATCAGGCCCCACCAGTCGAACTTCGAGAACAGCTTGAGGTTGGGCTTGTCGAAATCGATCAGCGACCAGGCCGCCGTCGCCACCAAAATGCCCGGCACGACATTGATCAGGAACAGCCAGTGCCAGGACATGGCGTGGCTGATATAGCCGCCCACCGTCGGGCCGATGGTCGGCGCCAGCGTCGCCACCAGGCCGATCATCGGCGAGACGACGGCGCGGCGCGACGGCGGGAAGATGGTGAAGGCGGCCGCGAAGACGCTCGGGATCATGCCGCCGCCGATGAAACCCTGGATGGCGCGGTAGACGATCATCTGGTCGATGTTGGTCGCGGTCGCGGCGAGCGCGCTGGCCGCGGTGAAGCCGGCGGCGGCGATGGTGAACAGCACCCTGGTCGACAGCATGCGGCTGAGGAAGCCCGACAGCGGGATCATCACCACCTCGGCGATCAGATAGGCGGTCTGCACCCACGGGATCTCGTCGGAGCTCGCGCTGAGGCCCGCCTGGATCTCGGCCAGCGATGCCGAGACGATCTGGATGTCGAGGATCGCCATGAACATGCCGAAGACCATCGCCAGGAAGGCGATGACGCGGCGCACCGGCATGTGGTCGGCGGGCGCGGCGGCTGCCGGCCGTGCCGGCACTGATCCTGCTGTGATGGTCGCGGTTGCCATGTCATGGCCTCCCTGGAGCAAATTCCGGCAAAGTGGTTTCCGTCCGGAATTGCATCGAAACAAATAGCTGGCAGGCTGGGCGGCCCGGCGCTCGATCGGCCGCCGAACCGCCCCCCCAAACTGCTCAGTTGGTCGTCGCGGCCGGCGCGGTGCGGCTGTCGGCGGCGACGATGACGCTCAGGCCGGCGCGCAGCTTGCCGGTCTTCAGCACGTCGGCCGGCACGTCGATGCGCACGGGCACGCGCTGCACGACCTTGGTGAAGTTGCCGGTGGCGTTTTCCGGCGGCAGCAGCGAGAACACCGCACCCGAGGCCGGCGCCAGCGACGAGACCGTGCCCTCGAAGGTCTGGCCGTCGATGGCGTCGACCGTGATGCGGACCTTCTCGCCGGGCACCAGCCGGCCAAGCTGCGTCTCCTTGAAGTTGCCGACGATGTAGAGCTTGTCCATCGGCACGACGACGGCGAGCTTCTGGCCGGGGCTGACGAGGTCGCCCTGCTCGACCGAGCGGTTGCCGACGACGCCGTCATAAGGCGCCTTGAGCACGGTGAAGGAAAGGTCGCGCTGGGCCTTGTCGCGGGTCAACTGCAGCGAGGCGAGCGTGCTTGCCTGCTCCGCGCGCTGGGCTTCGAGCACGCCGATATTGGCCTGGGCCGCGGTGATCTGCGCGTCGGCGCCGGCAAGGGCCGCCTTGGCCTGGTCGAGCGCGGTCTGGGCGTCGTCCAACTGCGCCTGCGTGCCGACATGGGTCTTGAGCAGCTGCGCCGCGCGGTCCTGGGCGCGCGCTGCGTTGTCGGCCGCCGCCTGGTCGGCGATCTTCTGCGCCTGCGCCTGCGCCAACGAGGCCTGTGCCGCCTTGGTCTGCGCGTCGATGCGGTCGAGCGTCTTCGCCAAGGTCGCGATCTGCGCCTCGGCCTGGGCAACGGCTATCTTGTAGTCGCCGTCGTCGATGACGAACAGCGGATCGCCGGCCTTGACCCTCTGGTTCTCGCTCACCAGCACCTTATCCACATAGCCGGAGATTTTCGGCGACACGAACGACATGTCGGCCTGGACATAGGCGTCGTCGGTGGAGATCATGAACCGGCCGTCGGCCCAGTAGTTGTAGCCGTACCAGGAGCCGGCGCCGAGGAGGGCAAGCCCGATGATCGGCAGCAGGAACGAGCGGACCGAACGCTTCTTCTTGGCGGGCGCTTCGACGGGAGCGACGGGAGTGGGCTGCAAAGGAACTTCCGGCGCTTCGGTCGACGGCTGGACCTTGGCGTTGGGAAAATTACGGACTTCGGCAGTGGCGGGCGCGTTCGAGGACATGATAATCTCTCTGGGTAAGTCAGTCAGACTGAACCGTTCGGTTCGAATTGATGATTGACATAGCGCGTAAAGAGGCCCATATCAAGAGCAAATCGAACCGCCTGGTTCGAAATATTTCGTGAGGTATGACTTCAATGGTCGAAACGACAGCAGATAGCGATCTGCTCGACCTGCGCAAAGGCCGTCCGGCAGCCGGCCAGGATCCGGTCAAGCGGGCCCAGATCATCGAGGGCGCGCGCCGCGTCTTCATCGACAAGGGCTTCGAGGCCGCATCCATGAACGACATCACGCGCGAGGCCGGCGTCTCCAAGGGCACGATCTACGTTTATTTCGCCAACAAGGAAGAACTGTTCGAGGCCCTCATCGAGGAAGAGCGCGGCACCATCTTCAAGAATATGTATGACGTCCTGGACCACGCCGACGACCTGCGCGAGACGCTGGTGAAGTTTGGCAAGGTGCTGGTCATGAAGATCACCTCGGCCAAGGTCATACAGGCGCAGCGCACCGTGATCGGCGCGTCCGACCGGATTCCCGAGCTTGGCGCGCGCTTTTACGAGCGCGGCCCCAAGCGCGGCCACGACAAGGTCGCCGCCTTCCTCAACGCCGCTGTCGAGCGCGGCCTGTTGAAGATCGAGGATGTTGACCTCGCCGCCTATCAGCTTACCGACCTTTGCCTCGCCGGGCTGTTTCGCCAGTGCATCTTCTCTTACCGTACCAAGGCGCCGACCCAGGCCGAGATCGACCATGTCGTGCGCTCCGGCGTGAACGTCTTCCTGAAGGCCTACGGCACCGCGACGCTTACCGCCGAGGAGCAGGCGTCGGAACCGGCCTGACCGAGCTGCCTGTCGGGTTCGTCGCAGTGGACGGCGCGGCGCTGCCAATCTCCCCCCTCGTGGGGCTAGGGGATGCACACATCTTCCGTGATTGACTGATCGACCTGAGGGTTGATTGCCACGTGGTTCCCCCAATCCGTCGCTGCTTCGCAGCGCCACCTTTCCCCCCTCCGGCGGGAAAGGAAGGGAGCCTTGCTGGACGAGCGCTGGCGGCAAGAGGCTTGGCGCCTTTCCTCTACCCCGTCGATCGGGGGAGAGGTGGCTCGGCGAAGCCGAGACGGAGTGGGGGTCGACCAGCGCTACATTAGACAATGCATGCGCCAAGCTGCCATGCACGCTATCGCCAAAGACCAGTCGCTTGGAAATGTGTGCATGCCGTAACCCTTGTGTGGGAGATGTCCGGCAGGACAGACGGGGGTGTGAAGGAACGCGGCGCTACACCATCCTAGGCTCCCGCCCCTTGCTCCTTCGCGAGCCCGTTGGAAGGTCTTGTTAACCATCGCTTTCTATGTCTCGGGATACCTCCGTTCGACGAGTCTCGAGTATGACATCCATGCGTTTCTCCCGTGCCAATCTTTCCGGTGTTTCCGCCTACGACAACGACGATCACCGTCGTGCGGCCGAGGCGGGCGGGCAAGGCGCGGACTCGCCGCGGCAGGGCCAAACGGGGCAGGTTGTCACGCTGCGGGACCCGATCGGAGGCGAATCGGACACAGCCTCGTTCGATTCGGCTGGCGGCGGCGAGTTCGCCCGTCAGCCCTGGCAGCAATATTTCTTCCTCGCGCCCAATGTGCGTTTCACCCGCACCCCGGATTCCGACAAGCGGCCAGCAGTGCAGCCTGACGACGAAGCGTCGGCCAAAACGGCGGCTCCCGCCGGCGATTCCACCCGTCCTGCGCCGCCGGCGGCTCAAACGGCAAATCCGACCCGGGCAGTTCCCGCCGCTGCCTCCGCAGTCGGGCCGCAGCAGGCCATCACCACGTCGCCCCAGGCGGTCGCCGCTCCGGCGCAAAAGCCGCAGCCGAAATTCCGCTGGTCCTACCTTTCCGACGATGCGTTCTTCGAATTCAGCATGCCTTTGCTCGCCGAACGCCTGGCGCGGGCACGCCTGCACGATCCGGCGCAGCCGCCCATCGCTCCCGCGCCGGCGAGGCCTGCGCCGGCGCAGCCGAGCCCATCTCGCTCCGCCTCGGTAGGCGAGGCAATTTCGTTCTACCGCGTCATCGAGTGGCGCTCGAATGGGCCGACCGCAAGCCCTGCCTCGGTGACGGCGCCGGCCGTCGCGCCCGCCGCCCGGCCCGCTCCGTTGGAGACCGAACCGCGCGCGCCCGAAGCGGCGGACGCCGCGCCGGTTGCCGTTGCAAGGAGCGCCCGGACCGCGAGGTCCGCGCCCTCCCTGCCGGTCGCCGGCAAGGTCGCGCCTTCGGCCGTCCCGGCCGGTTACGAGCTTCCATCCGAGGATCTGCTGCAGATGCCGCCTGAGGGCCAGGGCTTCTACATGTCGCAGGAGCGGATGGAGCAGAACGCCGACCTGCTCGAAAGCGTGCTCGAGGATTTCGGCGTCAAGGGCGAGATCATCCATGTCCGGCCGGGTCCGGTCGTGACGCTTTACGAGTTCGAGCCGGCGCCGGGAGTGAAGTCGAGCCGCGTCATCGGGCTGGCCGACGACATCGCCCGCTCCATGTCGGCCATCTCGGCGCGCGTCGCCGTCGTGCCGGGCCGCAACGTCATCGGCGTCGAGCTGCCCAATGAAACCCGCGAGACGGTCTATTTCCGCGAGCTGATCGAATCGGCCGGCTTCCGCAACACGTCCTGCAGGCTGGCGCTGGGCCTCGGCAAGACGATCGGCGGCGAGCCGGTCATCGCCGATCTGGCCAAGATGCCGCATCTGCTGGTCGCCGGCACCACCGGCTCCGGCAAGTCGGTCGCCATCAACACCATGATCCTGTCGCTGCTCTACCGGATGAAGCCGGAGGAATGCCGCCTCATCATGGTCGACCCGAAGATGCTGGAACTGTCCGTCTATGACGGCATCCCGCATCTGCTCACGCCCGTCGTCACCGATTCCAAGAAAGCGGTCACGGCGCTCAAATGGGCGGTGCGCGAGATGGAGGAGCGCTACCGCAAGATGGCGCGCCTCGGCGTGCGCAACATCGACGGCTACAACCAGCGCGCCGCCGCCGCCCGCGACAGCGGCGAGGTCGTGGTCATGCAAACGCAGGTCGGCTTCGAGAAAGGCACGGGCGAGCCGCTGTTCGAGGAACGGGAAATCTACCTCGCGCCGATGCCCTACATCGTCATCATCGTCGACGAGATGGCCGACCTGATGATGGTCGCCGGCAAGGAGATCGAAGGCGCCATCCAGCGGCTGGCGCAGATGGCGCGCGCCGCCGGCATCCACCTGATTATGGCCACGCAGCGTCCGTCGGTCGACGTCATCACCGGCACCATCAAGGCCAATTTCCCGACCCGCATCTCCTTCCAGGTGACGTCGAAGATCGACAGCCGCACCATCCTTGGCGAGCAGGGCGCCGAGCAGTTGCTCGGCCAGGGCGACATGCTGCACATGGCCGGCGGCGGGCGCATCGCGCGCGTGCATGGCCCCTTCGTCTCCGACCTGGAGGTCGAGCACGTCGTGGCGCATCTGAAGGCGCAAGGCCGTCCGGAATATCTCGATACGGTCACCGCCGACGAGGAGGCGGAGGAAGAGGCGGCCGACACCGGTCCGGTCTTCGACAAGGGCTCGATCGACGCCGAGGATGGCGACGCCCTCTACGAGGAAGCCGTCAAGGTGGTCAAGCGCGACAAGAAATGCTCGACCTCCTACATCCAGCGCCGCCTCGGCATCGGCTACAACCGCGCCGCCTCGCTGGTCGAGCGCATGGAGAAGGAAGGCCTGGTCGGCGCTCCCAACCACGTCGGCAAGCGCGAAATCCTGACCGGCCGGCGCGACCACGCGCCGGAGCGCGACGAGACGGATTGAGCAGGGGTCGGGTGGGCCAAGCTGAGCAGATACGGCTTTGATCCTGCCCGCCTTATTCAATCAGACGCGCATTCGCGGCGCGTCTTCAGCCGCCGTTCGCCACCAGCGCGATCGCCGCGCGCAGCTCGTCGAGGCCTGCAGCCTTTTCCGACGAGGTCGCGAGCACCGCTGGAAACGCTGCCGGCCGCTTCTTGATCTTGGCCAGCGTCTCCTCGATCAGCCTTGGCACGCCGGCCGCCTTGATCTTGTCGGTCTTGGTCAGCACGATCTGGTAGGACACCGCCGCCTTGTCGAGCAGCGACAGCACTTCCTCATCCTTGGCCTTGATGCCATGGCGGGCATCGATCAGCACATAGACGCGCTTCAGCGTCACGCGGCCCTGCAGATATTCGTAGATCAGCTTCGTCCAGGCGTCGACCTTGTCCTTCGGCGCGCTGGCGTAGCCATAGCCCGGCATGTCGACCAGCGCCATCGGCGGCAGGTCGGCGCCCTCGCCGGAAAAGCCGTCCGGCACGAAATAATTGAGCTCCTGCGTCCGCCCCGGCGTGTTGGAGGTGCGCGCCAGGCCCTTCTGGCCGACCAGCGCGTTGATCAGCGAGGATTTGCCGACATTGGAGCGGCCGGCGAAGGCGATCTCCGGCGGCCCCTCCGGCGGCAGGAATTTCATCGAAGGCACGCCGCGGATGAAGATCCACGCGCGGGTGAACAGTTCCGGACTGATCGCCGTTTCGTTCGTGGTTCTATCCGGCGCGTTCAAACGGCGGCCTCCAGCTTGGAAATGTCGGCGCCACGGATGGCGTTGAGGTTGCGGCTGATCTTGTCGACCGGCCAGTCCCACCAGGCCGCTTTCAAAAGCCGCCGCACCGTGAATTCGTCGAAGCGCATCTTCACCACCTTGGCCGCATTGCCGGCGACGATCGCATAGGGCGGCACGTCGCGCGTGACAACCGATTTCGCCGCGACGATGGCGCCGTGGCCGATCTCGACACCCGGCATGATTATCGCATCCATGCCGATCCAGACGTCGTTGCCGACGATCGTGTCGCCACGGATCTCCTTCGACCAGGTCTCCTGGTCGAAGCCTTCCTCCCAGCCATGACCGAAGATGTTGAACGGATAGGTCGAGAAGCCGGACATCGCGTGGTTGGCGCCGTTCATGATGAAGCGCGCGCCCTCGGCGATCGCGCAGAACCTGCCGATGATCAGCCTGTCGCCGATGAAGGGATAGTGGTGCAGCACGCATTTCTCGGCGAATTTATCGGGCCCCTCCGGGTCGTCGTAATAGGTGAAGTCGCCGATCTCGATGTTCGGCGCGTTGACCAGCGGCTTCAGGAAGCCGACGCGCGGATGCATCGCAATCGGATGCTTGATGTGGGGATTAGGTCCGGTCATCGGGTCGGTCCACGATTTGGCGGGCACGGTTAAGCTGTTGCGCCGATCAAACTAACGTGATCCGGTCACGGCACCAACCATGCTCAATGGCTGCCGCGACAGATCACGATCGGGTTCGAGAGCGCGCTGTCGAAACCGCTGCCCTGGTAGACCTGGACATTGGCTGCGCCGGGCGGCAAGGAGAAGCTGCCCTCGACGATTTTCTGGTCGCCGCCCATCGTGTGCAGTGCCCAGCTGAAGGTGCAGAACTGCGGCGGCGCCTTGGGTTGCACATGGCTGCAGTTGAGCTGCGCGCCGCCCAGCATCGCCGCGCCGCCGCAGCTCACCGCCTCCTTGGCGGCCGCGGGAAACGCGCACCCAAACAGGGCAGCCACGATCGCGATTCTGAGCCGGTTCATCTTCATCTTTTCGCCCGCCCGTGTCGGCTCCTTTCGTTGCGCCACACCGATGCGACATTTGCTCCAGGCGGCTTAACCGGTCTTGCGCGCGGCGTCCAGCAGGATTATGTGCATGATGATAATAAGCATGCTCACGAAAGTTTGTCCGCCGACTCCGGTCTCCTCCCATGCCCTCTTCGCCCAATATCAGCTTCGTGCTGCACGATGTCGCGTGCCTGCTCAGGAAGCGTTTCGAGCAGCGTTCGGGCAGCTCGGGCCTGACCCGCGCGCAATGGCAGGTGCTGGCCTACCTGTCGCGGCATGAAGGCATTCACCAGAACAAGGTCGCCGACCTCATCGAGATCATGCCGATCACGCTGGCGAGGCTGCTCGACAAGATGGAGGCGCGCGGCTTCATCGAGCGCCGGCCCGATCCTGCCGATCGCCGGGCGTGGCTCCTCTACCTGACCCCGCGGGTGCATCCGCTGATCGAAGTGATGCGCAGCAACGGCCTGAAGACGCGCGAGGAGGCCTTCGCCGGCCTTTCCGCGGATGCGCAGCAACAGCTGCTGCAAACCCTTTGCCTGATCAAATCCAATCTGCTCGAGGCCTGCGCCCAGCCGGCCGCCGACCGGGAGAAAGTCCATGTCTGAACCAACTTCACCGAGAAAGCCCGCCGAAGGCGACAACGCCGGCGAAAGAAAGAGCGACCACGTCATCCGTCTGGACAGCCAGCGCGAGCAAAGGCGGGGTGGCAACCCCGTCGCAGAGAACGGCGAGTTGGAAGCGCCCGTCACCCCGGAACCCGCCACGCTGGAGGCCCCTTCGGCACAGCCGAAGCCGGCCGCCGTGACGATCGCCCCGCCAGCCCCAGCGAAGCCGCGGCGCAGCCTGACCCGGCCGGTCCTGTTTGCGTTGCTCCCGGTCGCGCTGGCCGTCGGCGGCTACTCCTACGTTGTCGGCGGCCAGGTCATGACCACCGACAACGCCTATATCCAGGCGCAGTCGCTCGGCGTCTCAACCGACGTCTCCGGCACCGTGCAGGAGATCGACGTGCATGACAATGAGGCGGTGAAGAAGGGCCAGGTGCTCTTCCGGTTGCGGCCGGCCTCGTTCGAGACCGCGCTCGCCGGTGCTCAGGCGCAGCTCGGCACCGTGCGCAACCAGGTGCTGACCTTGCAGGCGAGCTACCAGCAGTCGCTGGCGCAGATCGAGCAGTCCGAGGCCGACATCCCCTATTACGAGTCCGCCTTCCAGCGTCAGCAGGATCTGCTCAAGACCTCCACCGCCTCGAAGGCGACTTTCGACCAGGCCCAGCACGATCTCGTCGCCGCCCGCCAGAAAGTGACGGTCGCCAAGGCGCAGGCGCAGGCGACGCTCGCCCAGCTTGGCGGCGACGCCAGCCAGCCGGTCGAGAGGAACCCTTTCTATCTTCAGGCGCAGTCGGCCGTGGACGACGCTCAGCGCAACCTCAACGACTCGGTGGTCAAGGCGCCGTTCGACGGCATCGTCACCAATGTCGACGCGTTGCAGGTCGGCAAATACCTGCCGGCCTCGCAGCCGGCCTTCAGCCTGGTCTCGTCAACCGACATCTGGATCGCGGCCGAGCCGAAGGAAACGGAGCTCACCTATGTCCGGCCCGGGCAGAAGGCGACGATCAGCATCGACGGCTATCCGGGCGAAGTCTGGCATGGCGAGGTCGGCTCAATCAGCCCGGCCTCGTCCTCGAGTTTCTCGCTGCTTCCGGCGCAGAACACCAGCGGCAACTGGGTCAAGGTCGTGCAGCGCATCCCGATGCGGGTGACGATCGACGATGCCGAAGGCAAGCCACCGCTGAGGGGCGGCATGAGCGCCGTGGTCAGCATCGACACCGGCCATGCCCGCGGCCTGCCCGATTTCGTCACCGACCTCGTCAAGCGTTTCGGGCAGAAGTCATGAGCACAGCTTCCGCGACAGGCGCGCCTGCGGTCGCCAATCGCGGCGCCATCACCGCCTGCGTCATCCTGGCGGTCATCATGCAGGCGCTGGACACCACCATCGCCAATGTGGCGCTGCCCTATATCCAGGGCAGCGTTTCGGCGAGCGCCGACCAGATCAACTGGGTGCTCACCTCCTACATCGTCGCCGCGGCCGTGATGACGCCGCCCTCCGGCTATCTTGCCAACCGCTTCGGCCGCAAGCGCATCCTGCTGGTCGCCATCACCGGCTTCGTCGTCGCCTCGGTGCTGTGCGGCTTTGCCCAGTCGCTGACGCAGATCGTCGGCTTCCGCCTGCTGCAGGGCCTGTTCGGCGCGGCCCTTGTTCCGCTCTCGCAGAGCATCCTGCTCGACATCTACAGCGTCGAGGAGCGCGGCTCGGCCATGGCGCTGTTCGGCGTCTCGGTGATGGTCGGCCCGGTGCTTGGCCCGGTCATCGGCGGCTGGCTGACGGAAAACGTTTCCTGGCGCTGGGTCTTCTACATCAACGTGCCGATCGGCGCGCTGGCTTTCGCCGGCGTCTCGATGTTCGTCCAGGAAACCAAGCTCGACCTGAAGGCCAGGCTCGACTGGCTGGGCTTCGGCATGCTCAGCGTCGCCATCGCCTCGCTGCAGATGTTCCTCGACCGCGGCGAGCAGCTCAACTGGTTCTCCTCGTCCGAGATCATCGTCGAGGCGCTGGTTTGCGTGTCGGCCTTCTACATCTTCATCGTCCACACCTTCACCGCTCGCGACACCTTCGTGAATCCAAGGCTCTTTCTCGACCGGAATTTCGCCGTCGGCATGGTGTTCATCTTCATCATCGGCATCACCTATCTCGCCTCGCTGGCGCTGATGACGCCCTACCTGCAGACGCTGATGGGCTATCCGGTGGTGACCGCCGGCATCGTCATGGGACCGCGCGCCCTCGGCACCATGGCCTGTATGTTCCTCGTCGGCCGGCTGGTCGGCAAGGTCGACACGCGCTGGCTGCTCTTCATCGGTCTCACGATCACCGCCTGGGCGATGTACGACATGACCGGCTGGACGCCCGACGTCTCGCAATGGACGATCGTCAGCACCGGCTTCATCCAGGGCGCCGGGCTGGGCTTTCTGTTTGTCCCGCTCACCACCATCACCTTCGCCACGCTGGCGCCGGAAAGGCGCGCGGAAGGCACGGGCCTCTACAATCTGTCGCGCAACATCGGCTCCAGCGTCGGCATCTCGGTCGTCACCGCGCTTCTGACGCAGAACCAGCAGATCAACCACGCCGACATCGCCGACTATGTGACGCCCTACAATCAGGCCTTCGCCGACCCGACGATCGCACAGGCGCTCAGCCCTTACACCGCCGCCGGCCGCGCGGCCCTCGACGGCCTGGTCACGCTGCAGGCGACGATCATCAGCTATGTCGACGACTTCAAGCTGATGATGATCCTGTCCCTGGCCGCCATCCCGCTGGTGCTGCTGCTGCGCAAGCCCGGCACGCCGGCCAAGGTCGATCACAGCGCCGTCGTGGAGTGACAGGAAAGACCGGGGTCCCGCCCGCGGGGACCCCGGTCTGCCGGACGGCCTCCCAAACACCGGCGTCGTCGCGCCGGAAGCCGTCGCGGCCTTATTGGGGAGGACCGGGAATCATACGAGGCGGGGCTGCTCGGAGTTTCAGGAACTCCTGATATTTGCCGAAAATTATTCCCGCCCCGTGGCATCGAGGGCAATGACGTATGGGTTTATCGGCGAAGGCCAACGCAACGCCGTCATCCTCGATCTTGTCCTGGGTCAAGCCCGAGGATGACGCCGATCAGGACATGCCGGTTATCTGAGCTCAGAAAGCCATACGCGATCGCCTTGTCCGAATGGCGCCGACGTTGGAGATCGGCCGAACCGGCCCCGTGACGTCGTCATCCTCGGGCTTGACCCGAAGATCCATTCCGTGACCTCTGCCGCAGAGTGTGGCAGTGCAGAATTCTGTAACCGTTGCAACGCGTTAGCGTAACGGCATGGATTCTAGGGTCTGCGCGCGTCGCTTCGCTCCTTGCTCCGCCCTAGAATGACGACCGGGAAGAGGGACACGGCCAATCACGTAGGTTGGCGCTGTCCCATCGGTATCTCCAACGAAAACCCCGGCCAATGGCCAAGGTTCGCTTTGGAAGATCATGCGGCTTCTATTCCGCCGGCGATGGTTTCTTGCGGAACATCGCCGCCAGATTGTCCCACAATTCGATCTTGGCGCCCTGGCGCTTCATGATCACGCCCTGCTGCAGGATCGAGAGCAGGTTGTTCCAGGCCCAGTAGATGACGAGGCCGGCCGGGAAGCTGCCCATCATGAAGGTGAAGATCACCGGCATCCAGGTGAAGACCGCGGCCTGCGTCGGATCCGGCGGCGCCGGGTTCATGCGCATCTGCAGGAACATGGTGATGCCCATCACCACCGCCCAGGCGCCAAGATGCGGCAGGAAGGCCGGCGGCGCGAAGGGCAGCAGGCCGAACAGGTTGAACACCGAGGTCGGATCGGGCGCGGCAAGGTCGTGGATCCAGCCGAAGAACGGCGCGTGCCGCATCTCGATGGTGATGTAGAGCACCTTGTAGAGCGAGAAGAACACCGGGATCTGCAGCGCCACCGGCCAGCAGCCGGCCAGCGGATTGATCTTCTCGGTCTTGTAGAGCTCCATCATCGCCTGCTGCTGCTTCATCTTGTCGTCCGCGTATTTCTCGCGGATCTCCAGCATCTTCGGCTGCACCTTCTTCATGTTCGCCATCGACGCGTAGGACCGGTTGGCTAAGGGAAAGAAGATGGCCTTGACGATGACGGTGGTGGCGAGGATCGCCAGCCCGAAATTACCGAAGAATTTGTACAGCGTGTCGATGAGGTAGAACATCGGCTTGGTTATCCAGATGAACCAACCCCAGTCGATCAGGCGATCGAACAGCCGGATGTTCCGGTCCTGAGCGTATGCGTTGACCTTGTTGACTTCCTTGGCTCCGGCAAAGATCTCCGTCTCGACTGTTGTCGATTGCCCAGGCCCGACCGCGATTGCATCGGTCATGAAATCGGACTGATAGCTGTGACGAAGCCCGTTGTTGATGTCGACATAGGAGTAGCTGGGCTGGAACGGCTGCTTCTCCGAAGGGATCAGCGTCACGGCCCAGTATTTGTCGGTGATACCGAGCCAGCCGTCGGTCGACTTTCCGGGCTTAACCTGCTTGTCCTTCTCAATCGCCGCGTATTTGTGCTCCTGCAGGCCTTCGCTGCCGGTGACGCCAATGAGACCCTCGTGCAGCACATAGGTGCTGGCGACGGCCGGCTTGTCGAAACGGGCGACGCGGCCGTAATTGAACAGCGAGACGGCGGCGCTGCCGGTATTCTGAACGGTGTCGGAAACCGTGAACATATAGTCGTTGTCGACCGAGAAGGTGCGCTTGAAGACCAATCCCTTGTCGTTGGTGAAAGTGAGCGTCACCGGCGTCGAGGGGCTCAGCGTCGCATTGCCGTCAACACTCCACACCGTCTTCGGCCCGGGCAGCGCGCCGACATTGCTGTCGCCGACGAAACCGATCTCGGCGAAATAGCCGTTCGACAACGGCTCCGGGTTGAGCAACTGGATCTGGGGTGAATTCTTGTCGACAGTCTCGGTGTAGTGCTTGAGCTTGAGATCGTCGAGGCGGGCGCCGGTAAGGTTGATCGAGCCCGACAGGCTGGGCGTATCGATCTTGACGCGCGTGGTTGCGGCGAGCGCCTGCTGCAGATTTGCCGGTGCCGAGCCGTCGGCGCCTGGAGTATTGGGAATGCCTTGCGGCGTTGCCGATGTGGCAGCGCCGGTCGGATTGGCGCCGCCCGCTTCCTTCTTCTGCGCTTCGGCGCGCTGCTGCTCGATGCGGGCCTGCTCGCGCTGCTGTTCCATGCGCGGGTTCATGTAGAACACCTGCCACAGCGTCAGGATCAGCACCGACAGCGCGATGGTGATGAAGAAATTGCGGTTGTTTTCCATCGAAAGCCCTTGGCCTATCGTGTTCCGCGCAGCCGGCGGGAAAGCTCGGCCTTCAACTGGCCGAACGGAACGGCAAGCACGTCTTCGCGCCCGACGATGACATAGTCATTACCGGGCGCCATGTCATCGGCGGCATGCATGCGCACGGCTTCTCTCAGCCGCCGCCGGACGCGGTTGCGCATCACGGCGTTGCCGACCTTCTTGGTGACGGTGTAGCCGACACGCGGCGAAAGGTCGTCGCCACGGTCGAGAACCTCGACGAGAAAAAGCCGCCCGCGGCGCTTCTCGCCGCCGCGCGCAGCCAGGAAATCCGCGCGTTTCAGAAGCCGCCCGGGAGTCTGTCCCTTTGGCTTGCCGGTTGCGGGCAACGATCTCGTCTTTCGTTCAGGCGCTGAGCCGCTTGCGGCCGCGGTTGCGGCGGGCTGCGACGACACCGCGGCCACCCTTGGTGGCCATGCGGGCACGGAAACCGTGCCGGCGCTTGCGGACGAGTTTGGACGGTTGGTAGGTACGCTTCATTTGTTTTAATACCGCGGCGTGCGGCCCTTCTTGATTCTGTCACTTTGTAACAGGAGCTTTCGCCCAGCCGGTTTTAGGCGCGATCGAAACCGCGCCGGGACGAATGGCCCGAGCGTGAGCGGGCTTATAGAAAGAAGGTTTTTGGAAGTCAATCCAGCCTGCCGCGGGCGATTTTTTTGCGACGTCGGGGGCGAAATTGGCAAAAAAGCCGCAAATCGCATAATCTTGCCCCATCAAGCCTTCGTGAAGACCGCGTCATGACGAGTGAAATCCAGTCCACGGATGAAAAGGCACGCCCGGCGGCTGAGAGCTCGCCGCGCCGGGTGCCGCTGTCGCGCGGCCTGTCGACCAAGCTTCTTTTTCTCACCATCGTCTTCGTGCTGCTCGCCGAAATCCTGATCTTCCTGCCCTGGATCGCCAGCTACCGGGTGAACTGGCTGAAGGAACGGCTGAGCACCGCCGCGGCCGTCTCGATCGTGTTGCTGCAGGGCGAGCCCAACTCGCTGTCGCACACCGCCCAGAACGACGTGCTGATGGCGATCGGCGCCAAGGCGATCGCGGTGCGCGACGGCGGCGTCTCGCGGCTGCTGGTCGTGGCCGACATGCCGCCGAAGGTCGACGAGCATGTCGACATCGCCAATGTCGGCCTGGTCAACGGCATGACAGGCGCGCTGGAAACGCTGTTCGCCGGCGGCAACCGCATGCTGCGCGTCTTCGGTCCGGTCGGCGACAGCGACAAGGAATTCGAGCTGATCATGCCGGACTACAGCCTGCGCAACGCGATGCTGCGCTATTCGCGCAACGTCGCCGTCGTCTCGCTGCTTATCTCGCTGTTCACCGCCATGCTCGTCTATGCGGCGATCGACCTCATCATGATCGGCCCGATCCGCACCATGACGCGCTCGATCCTGTCCTTCTCCGAAGCGCCCGACGATCCCGGTCGCATCATCTGCCCGACCGAGCGCGCCGACGAGATCGGCGTCGCCGAGCGCGAGCTGGCGCAGATGCAGGATCGGCTGCAAAAAATGCTCTCCGAGCAGAAGCACCTCGCCGACCTCGGTCTCGCGGTGTCGAAGATCAACCACGACATGCGCAACATCCTCGCTTCCGCGCAGCTGATGTCGGACCGCCTGCGCCAGGTGAAGGATCCGACCGTGCAGTCCTTCGCGCCGAAGCTGCTCCGCGCGCTCGACCGCGCCGTCGCCTATTCGGAGGGCGTGCTCGCCTATGGCCGCACGCAGGAGCCGGCGCCGTCGCGCCGCCGCTTGCGGCTGCGCCAGCTGGTCGACGACGTGCACGGCCTGCTCGACATCGAGGAAGGCATCGAGTTCATCAACGCCGTCGATCTGACCTTCGAGGTCGATGCCGATTCCGACCAGCTGTTCCGGGTGCTCAGCAATCTCTGCCGCAACGCGGTGCAGGCGATGGCCGCCGATACCGAGAGCGCGGTGGTGCGCCGGCTGGCTGTCTCGGCCGAGCGCTCGGGCAGCGTCAGCCGCATCACCGTCACCGACACCGGCCCCGGCCTGCCACCGAAAGCGCGCGAGAACCTGTTCGCCGCCTTCCGCGGTTCGGCGCGCAGCGGCGGCACCGGCCTTGGCCTGGCGATCGCCCATGAGCTGATCCGTGCCCACGGCGGATCGGTGGAGCTCGTCGAATCGATCGGCGGCCGCACGGTCTTCGCCGTCACCATCCCCGACCAGCCGGTGCGGCTCGACCAGGCGCGTAACGGCCTGCGCCGCCCCGCTTGACCGCAACCATCCCAACAACGGCGCCCGTTCCGTCCTGAACGACGCCGTCGGAGGCTCAGCCGCAATGCCTGCGACAAAACTTTTGCCGGATCGGCTTGCTTTTCCGAAATTCAGTCGTTAGGGAACACTCCACATCGCGGCCGGCCGTCTCGACCGGACCGCGGGGTTGTGTCTTACACGGCCTGTTGCGCGCCCGTAGCTCAGCTGGATAGAGCACCAGACTACGAATCTGGGGGTCAGGAGTTCGAATCTCTTCGGGCGCGCCAACAAATTCCAGATATTGGCCGGACTTTGAAGGCATTTCAGTGTTTCTGGCAGTTGCGGAAGCACGGAACTTCCACGTGGCCGGCGGTCCTAGACATTGTCCCTTGAACGAAGCGGCCTAAAGAACGCTCGGATTTCCTCGGCCAGCGCCTCGGGTTGCTCGAGTGCAGCGAAATGACCGCCCGCGGGCATGCAGGTCCAGCGCACAACGTTGAGCGCACGCTCGACCCAAGAACGCGGGGGCATGGGCAGCTCGCGCGGAAAGACGGACACTCCGAACGGCACGCCAACCCGCTCGCCTACCTCGAAGGCCAGCGGCTGAGAGCGCAGTTCCTTGTAAAGTCGCAACGATACAGAGATGTTGCCTGAGAACCAGTAGATCGAAATGTCGGTGAGCAGCGTGTCGATGAGTATCGCTCGCTCGAGTTCGCCGCCGCAATCGCTCCAGGCGCGAAATTTCTCGGCAATCCAGGCAGCAAGACCGATGGGACTGTCGGAGAGCGCGAAGGCCAGGGTTAGCGGCTTGGTGGCCTGGAGCGCCGCATAGGCGCCCTCAGCTGCCGCGAAGGCCGCCGCCTTGTCGAGGAAGGCCATCTCTTCGGCGGATAATGGCGCGGTGCTTTTATCCCGCCCCGGACGGAAGCTGCCGGGGACATAGTTGAGGTGGACGCCGACGAGGCTTTCCGGAAAACTGCGCGCCAGCCAGCACGAGACACCCGCACCGATGTCGCCGCCTTGGGCTGCGAAGCGGTCATAGCCAAGTCCGGCCATGAGTTCTCGCCATATGGCGGCAATCTCCCGAGCACTGACGCCCGGAGCGGCAGGCGCTTGGGAGAAGCCGTAGCCGGGCAGCGATGGCACGACGACGTGGAACGCATCGCCGGGATCGCCGCCATTGGCACCCGGATCGGCCAAAAGTGGAATGATGCGCTCCATCTCCGCGAATGAACCCGGCCAGCCATGTGTCAGGACGAGTGGCATGGGCGCAGGTCCCACCCCGGGCTGGTGAACGAAGTGGATGCCGAGGCCTCGGATCGTCGAAACATACTGCGGCAGCCTGTTCAGCCGACTCTCCTGCGTCCTCCAGTCGAACTGGTGCAGCCAGTGATCTCGCAGACGCTTGAGGAACGAAAGGCTGGTGCCGTCCTCCCAGCTATCTGCATCGATCGAACCGGGCCAATGACTGTTCCACAGGCGACGGTGCAGGTCTTCTATGGCTTCGTCGGTTACGTGGATCGCGAAAGGACGGCTTTCCATACAGGCCTCACGAAGGTTGTCGAAGTCGCTACGCAGAACAGCGCACCAATCTGCCGGCACCGCGCCGAGTGTCGCGGCCGGGTCCAAGCCCCCATGGCCTACAACACGTCGATCACGCGATACTTGCTCTCGAACGCCGGCATCTGCCAGCTCCAGTCGTGCGAATCGCAGGTCCACCCACGCCGCAGCATGACGTCGGGGCCGCACCCCACGTCGGTGAAGAATAGCCGAGCGGTGCGCCGCTCCTGCCCGACTGCGGGCGCGGCAATCGCCGTGCCGGCACCAAATTACGGCGACCGCTGTCGTTGCTCCCATCAATCCCAGCAACCTGCGCCGGGAAAGTTCAAGACCTTCGTTTGCCATGCGACCTCGGCCGGGCCGGACTCCGGCTCGGACAACTAGACAAGTTCAATCACTTCCGGTCCGCCTTGGGCGGTCATCACCACCGCTTTCATCGTGATGTCTCTGTAGCGGCCTTCTCGATCAGCCGCGCCACCGGTTCAGGGTGCGATACCATCACTACATGCGAGGCGCCCTTGATGACCACGGTATCCCGAGAGTGGGCCCGTGCAGCCATGAAGGCCAAGGCTTGCGCCGGTATGTTCTTGTCGCCGTCCCCGTAGACGAACCAGGTTGGAAGCTTTTTCCACGCTGCTTCAGTTTGGATTTCGCTCAGCGCAGCTTCTGCAATAGGCCTCTGCCCCGCGGCCATCAGCCTGGCTTCGGCTTCGGAGACGTCGGCGGCGAACTGATCGTGGAACTTATCCTGCTGAATGTAGAGGTCCTTCCCACCGCTTGACAGGGTGACCGGCGGCGCGAGGGTCGGACCGAGCGAGCTGCCGGGAAATTTGCCGGCGAGTTGCGCGGCGGTCTCGCCCGCATCCGGCGCGAAGGCCGCGACATAAACCAGTGCCTTGACGTTCGCATGGCCTTCGGCCGATTCGCTGATGACCGAGCCGCCGTAGGAATGGCCAACGAGGACGACAGGCGATTTGATGGAGCCAAGGATGTCGGCGACGTAGCCAGCGTCACTTTTGACCCCACGCAGCGGATTGGCGACGGCTACGACAGGATAGCCATCCTTCTCCAGGATTTTGACGACGCCGTTCCAGCTCGACGAATCCGCGAACGCGCCGTGAACCAAAACGACGGTGGGTTTGTTGGCCTGCGCATATGCGTTGCCGAACAAGGCGCTGGCGATTGCCAAGGCTGCAAGCAGTGTTTTCATCTCGATGTCCTTTGACGGTTGATTGGTTGGACTTTGGCGCAAGCCGCGTGAAGACGTAATCGTGACCCTGAGCGCGCGGGGGCTAGAACCGGTCGACGTCGATGACTGCCTGGGCGAAGGCCTGTGGTGCCTCCTGCGGCAGGTTGTGCCCGATGCCGCCCGTGATCAGCCGGTGTTCGTATTTGCCGGAAAATCTTTTGGCGTAGGCACCAGGGGCTGGATGCGGCGCGCCATTGGCATCGCCCTCCATCGTGATCGTCGGCACACCGATCGTCGGAACCGTGGCGAGCTTTCTTTCCAGGTCGTCGTATCTGGGTTCGCCTGCGGCCAAGCCGAGACGCCACCGGTAATTGTGGATGACGATGTCGACATGGTCCGGATTGGCGAAGGCTGCCGCGCTTCGCGCGAAGGTGGCGTCGTCGAACTTCCATTGCGGCGACGCGAGCCGCCAGATCAGCTTGGCGAAGTCGTCCGTGTTTTTCGCGTAGCCTGCGCGGCCGCGCTCGGTGGCGAAATAGAACTGATACCACCATTGCAGCTCGGCCTGCGGTGGCAGCGGCGCCATGTTGGCCGCCTGGCTGCCGATCAGATATCCGCTGACGGACACCATGGCCTTGCAGCGCTCCGGCCACAGCGCGGCGACGATGTTGGCAGTCCGCGCCCCCCAGTCGTAGCCTGCGACGACCGCCCTCTGGATGGCGAGGGCATCCATCAAGGCGATGATGTCGACGGCGAGCGCCGCCTGCTGGCCGTTTCGGACGGTGGCGTCCGACAGGAAGCGCGTCGTGCCGTAGCCACGGAGATAGGGCATGATCACGCGGTATCCTGCGGCCGCAAGCAGCGGCGCGACATCGACATAGCTATAGATGTCATAGGGCCAGCCGTGCAGGAGGATGACCGGGGGGCCGCCTGCAGGGCCGTCCTCGGCATATCCGATGTTCAGCAGGCCGGCGTCGATTTGCTTCAGGGAAGCAAAAGAGGTCCTGGGCTGTATGGAGGCGGAAGCGGCGGCGTCTGTCTGGCCACCTTGCGCTCTCGCGCCGCTGATCGCGCCGAGTTGCGCAGCCGCGAAGGTCGCTGCGGCGATGCCGAACAGGCGTCGGCGGGAATGGTCGATCTCTTCTGGAGTTCTGATTGCGTTCATTGGTAAACCGCCTTGCTGTGAGGTTTTGGCCAACTCCGACCCGACGGTCGGCATGAGGCTAGACCAGGTTGATTTCGACATCGATGTTGCCGCGCGTGGCCTTCGAGTAGGGACAGGTCTGATGGGCTGCATCGACGACCGCTCGTGCGACGTTGCGATCGAGACCTGGCAGACTCACGCTGAGACGCGCGCCGAGGAAGTAGGCGCCTTCGTCGACGTTGAGGTCCACCTCTGCGTCGATTGCCGTTCCGGCGGGCAGCGCGACGTTCATCTTGCGGGCGGCGATCGCCATCGCGCCCTCGAAGCAGGCCGACCAGCCCGCGGCAAACAGCTGCTCGGGATTGGTGCCGCTGCCCGGGCCTCCGGGTGGCGAGAGCCGGATGTCCAGCCTCCCGTCGGAGCTGCGAGATGCTCCGTTCCGGCCACCGGCGGTGCGGACTTTTCCGGTATAGAGTTTGTTTGTTTGTGCGGGCATGATCACTCTCCGTTGGTCAATGGAAGGCTGTGCTGCTTCGATACATAGAGAGAGGTCGCCCTGCTTGCCCGTTATGCGTTATGAGGAGCTGTTAGTGCTCGCCAGCAGCAGCAAGTCCCGCCGCAGATCGTCACCCGGCGTGGCGGATCTGTCCTGAGGGAAGGCCTTCTGCGAGCCAGGATCTTCCTCAATCAGGCGAAGGATGACCCCATGATACTGTCGGAGCCGCGACAAGCGACATGATTTCATTTGGTCCCTTCACCCTGGTTGCGAACGAACGACTCCTTCTGCGCCAGGGCGTGCCGGTTGATCTCGGTGCACGCGCCTTCGACATCCTGGCGACCTTGGCTGCCCGCCCAAACGAGGTCGTCAGTAAGAAGGACCTGCTGGCCCATGTCTGGCCCGATGTCACCGTGGAGGAGGGCAGCCTGCGATTTCACATGGCCAACCTGCGAAAAGCCCTGGGGGACGGCAAGGACGGCGCGCGCTACATCGCGACCTTGGCCGGACGAGGCTACTGCTTTGTGGCGCCAATCTCGCGATCGGGCAGTCGGAACGACGTGCAGAGGGAGGTCGCCGCCAGCTATCACGCCGATCTACCAAGCCGGCTCATTCGGATGGTGGGGCGGGCCGATGATGCTATCGCGCTTTCAACCCAGCTCATTGCCACGCGCTTCGTCACAATCGTTGGCACCGGTGGGGTCGGCAAGACCACTGTTGCGGTGTCGGTGGGACATGATCTGATCGAGATGTTCGCTGGCGCCGTGCATTTCGTCGATCTAGGCGCGCTCAGCGATTCCAGCCTGGTCGCGACCACAGTGGCCTCGACGCTCGGGCTGTCACCACAGTCCGACGACGCCATCCCCGAGCTGATCGCCTGTCTGGTGGGGCGGCGGACCCTCCTGATCCTCGATACCTGCGAGCATGTCATCGATGCGGCTGCAGACCTGGCAACCCGTATCTTCGCCAACACGCCGCAGACTCACATCCTCGCGACGAGCCGCGAGCCGCTTCAAGTCGAAGGGGAGAACGTTTACAAGCTGGCGCCGCTGGCATACCCGCCGGACGATCCGGAGCTCACGGTGTCAGTTGCGCAGGGCTTCCCCGCATCCCAGCTTTTCGTAGAACGCGCCGCGGCGAGCGGCGCTCGCCTCGATCTCGACGATGCAGATGCCAAGGTCGTGGCCAACATATGCCGGAAGCTTGACGGCATGCCGCTCGCGATTGAGCTGGCGGCCGGACGGGTTGCGAGCTACGGCCTTCACAAGACCGCGGCCCTTCTCGACGAACGACTGACTCTGCTGTGGCCGGGGCAGCGCACCGCCCCGCCGCGCCAGAAGACCCTCCAGGCCACTTTGGACTGGAGCTTCGGGCTTCTGTCCGAGTTCGAGCGTCTAGTGCTTCGCCGGCTCGCCGTGTTTGTTGGCCACTTTTCGATTGAGGCCGCCCTGGCGATCGTGACGAGCCGCACCGCTGACGAGACTCTGGTGTTTGGTGCCATCGACAGCCTCGTAGCCAAGTCGATGGTCGCGGCAAGACCCGCCGGCGCAACAATGCGTTATCGGCTGCTCGATACGACGCGGGCCTATGCCCTCCATCTCGACGTCCACGATGCCGAACTCACGGAGCTGGCCGCCCGCCACGTCACCTACTATCTGCGATGGCTGGAGGAGACTGGAACCGAATGGCCGACCTTGTCGAGCGCGGCGCAGCGCGCTCTTCACCTCGCCGGCATTGCGAATGTGCGAGCGGCCTTGGAGTGGTGCTTCGGGCCTAACGGAAACACTCAACTCGGTATCCGGCTCGCCACTGCCGCAGCTCCAGTCT
Organism: Mesorhizobium sp. WSM4906; assembly: GCF_029674625.1. Taxonomy (NCBI): domain Bacteria; kingdom Pseudomonadati; phylum Pseudomonadota; class Alphaproteobacteria; order Hyphomicrobiales; family Phyllobacteriaceae; genus Mesorhizobium; species Mesorhizobium sp. WSM4906. The sequence goes on along the minus strand of NZ_CP121355.1, from coordinate 679,148 downwards.
TCCTGTCGATGTCCTTGCTCACCGAATGCCACCGCTGGGCTGCCCAGGCAATTCTCGCTCTGGACAACAGCACGCATGGAGGGCCCGACGAGATGCGTCTTCAGGCGGCCTCGGGCGTATCCGTGATGTTCACGCGCGGAGGACAGGACGCTGCGCGTGCGGCATTGAACAGAAGCTTCGCCATTGCCGAGGAGCGAGGCAATGGGCTCGATCAGCTCCAGGTTTTGGGTCCATTGCAGATGTTCCACCTGCGCACGGGAGGGTTCAGGACGGCGCTCAGCTATGCGGAGCGCTGCTCCGTCATCGCTGGCACTCTCGAGGACTCCGTCTCCACGACATTGGCGCATTCTTTGATGGGAATTTCGCTCCATCTGAACGGAGAGCATGACCGTGCGCGGACTGCGCTCGAAGAGGCGCTGCGATACGGCCCTCGTTCTGACCTGACCACGACGAACTATCTCGGCTTTGACGGCAGAATTCTCGCCGGCGCGATCCTGGCCAGGACACACTGGCTGCAAGGCTATCCGCATCGCGCGGTGGAGCGTGCGCTGCTGACAGTCAAGGATGCGGAAACTTTAGACCATCCGCTAACGCTCTCCATCGCTCTGGTCTGGGCAGTTTCCGTGTTGGTCTGGGTCGGTGATTTCGACCGGGCGGAGGAGCATATAGATCGTCTTTTCTCCTGCGCCGAGCTGCACTCTCTCAGGCCCTACCTCACAGTCGGGCGGGGCTTCCAAGGAGAACTTGCCATTCGTCGAGGCGATGCAGAAAGCGGGGTTCGGAGCCTGCAACGCGTTCTTCAGGACCTTCACGCAGCCCCATACGAACTGCTCACAACGCCGCTCAGCATCGCGCTCGTTCAAGGTTTCGCCGCGACGGGCCAGTTCGCGGAAGCCCTCGCACTAGTCAACGAGACAATCCGATCGGTCGAGGCAAATGGGGATCTTTGCTACATGCCGGAGTTGCTGCGCGTGAAGGGAAGCCTTGTTCGCGTAACCAAGCCCGGTGCTGATGACGAGGTGGAAATGTATTTCAGGCGCTCGCTCGAAATGAGCCGTGGTCACGGCTCGCGGGGGTGGGAGTTGCGCGCCACGATCGATTTGGCTGCTCTTCTGGCTGCTCGCACCCAACACGAAAGCGCCCGAGCTTTACTCCAACCGCTGTTCGAGCGTTTCGCGGAGGGCTTGGATACGGCTGATCTGAAGGCTGCCGCCCGCCTGCTAGCGACGCTGCGCTAGAGATGGCATTCCGGATCGTCTAGTTTCCGCAATCCAAATGCCATTTTAGTAAATCGTTGATTTCAAGAATTTGAGATGACCAACTACGAATCTGAGGGGCAGGAGTTCGAATCTATTCGGGCGCCAATCTTTCAATGACCTAGATGGACGCCGCAGACTAAGGCTACGAATTAGTCTGCGGAAATTCGCTCGCCCCGCTGCATCCGCGTTCGAGTCGCGGCGGGTGCGCCATTTGGTGACGCCGATGACCGGCGTCATGCCGTTGGCGATGGCTCAGGCCGTCGCGACATCGGGCGGCCGCTGCAATGCCTGATACACCGAGCACGTGGTTCAGGCGGACAAGCTATGGTTCAACTCGAAGAGATTGCCCCATGGATCCAGGAAGAACGCGCCTCGGCGCTGGATCGCGCTGAAGTCCATCGAGCCAGCGATGACGTCGACTCCGCGGCGCCGCAGTTCAGCGACCGCATCGTCGACGCTGTCAACGTGGAAGCACAGATGGTGCCAGCCATGGAGGCCGAGGGTCGCGTGCAGGTCCTCAGGCTTAGGCCGGTCGACAGCGCTGAGGCCAGCGACGATCTCTATCTCGAAACTGTTGTCGTTCGGCGGTGCGATGAAGGCGAAGGTGAGTCCCATCGCCTCGATGCTGCGCGTGTGCCGGAAATCGAGGGCGTCCTGGTACCATCTCAGTGCGGCGTCGAGGTCAGCGACGCGGAGGCCGGCGTGGTCGCCGCGCATCGATTTGAAAGGTGAAGACCCGTTTTGCGGCGGGTTGAAAAAAGGCATAGTGCGGCCTTTCCAGAGGTTTCGCGCTCTTCGGCGCTTATGGTGGAGCCGGCGCGGCAACGCCGGGAAGGCGTGGGCGGTTAGGCCAGGCGATCATCCCGCGGAACGAGATGATCGCCTGCCGTATTGCTCGGAGCGACGGTCCGAGGTCCTAGCGGAGCTTTAAACCTGCATCGCTTTTTCCCACCAGCCGCGGGTGTTCACGTTGGCGGCGTCGGCGAGGGCTTCCAGCTCCGCGATGTCGTCGCTGGAGAGCGTTATGCTGGTGGCTCGGACCAGACCATCGATGTAGTTGGGCTTGGTGACGCCGATGATCGGCGTCGCGCCCTTGGCGATAGCCCAGGCCGTCGCGACATCGGGAGCTGCTGCACCGTGTTTCTGGCCGATCGCGGCGAGCTTGTCCGTCAACGCCTTCAACTGAGGCAGCATGCCATTGTAAGCCTTCGCCCGGTTGGTGCCTTCCGGCAGCGGGTTTTCCGGGCTGTACTTGCCGGTCAAGGCGCCCTGCTCGAGCACCATATAGGCGAAGAACGGGATGCCCTGGTTGCGGCAGTAGTCCAGGATGCCGGCATCCTCGGAGCTGCGGTAGAGGAGGCTATAGTGGTTCTGGACGGCCTCGACCCGGAACCCGGCGTCTCCAAGGATCTGGTTGGCGAGCTCGATTTCGCCCAAATTGTGATTCGAGACGCCGACATGCTTGATCTTCCCGCTCTTCAGAAACGGGATCAGGCGCGGAGTCCACCGCGCCACATCCGCTGGATTGTGAATCCAGTAGATGTCGATGTAGTCGGTGCCGAGGCGTGCGAGGCTCTGCTCCAGCATGTCCGCCATCGGGTCGTCACCGCTTCCCGCGGCCTGCGGGGTGAACTTCGTGGAGAGCTGGTAGTCGCTGCGGGCGTAGCGCTTCAGGACCTCCCCGAGTACGGTCTCCGAACGGCCCATGCCGTAGACCACGGCGGTGTCCCACAGGGTGAAGCCGGCCGCATGCGCCTTGTCCGCGACCTCTTCCAGGCCAGCCCGAGTTAGCGAGCTGCCGAAATAGCCGTCGCCAGTCTCGCCGCTGTCGCCCCAGGCCCAGGTGCCGAGTGCGACCGTGGGGATCTTCAGATTATCGATTGTCATGTTTGCTCTCCATACTTGCTTACCTGCCTCACCAGAGGCTGCGGAAACTATGATGCGCGCGACGTCGAACCGTTAGCCCGATGCGCCGGGATTCCTGCCCGATCCTCCAGAAATGGCGGGGTTCGCATTGTCGCCCCTCCGTGCCCGTGCGATGGTCCGAATCATGGAAACACTGACCGAAATCGCGGCCGTGATTGCCCGGCACGTCTCGAAGGATGGCTTCCAGGCTACTCCCATCGAACGCGTGACGCTTGTTCGATCCTCCACGGTGACGATGCCGATGCCGAATGTCTACCGGCCGCAACTGTGCCTCGTCGCGCAGGGGCAAAAGGAGGTCACGCTGGGCGACCGCGTGTTCAGATACGCACCGGGGCGCTATGGGGTTGTGACCTACGATCTGCCGGCTATAGGCCATGTGGTCGAGGCGACGCCCGACAAGCCCTATCTCTGCCTGTACCTCGATTTCGATCCGGTGATGCTGGGGGACTTGGCGTTGCGCGTGCCGCCGCCGCCGGGAGCGCCCTCTCTGCCCATAGGCAAGACGGTGTCCGACGCCGGCGCCGGTCTGCTCGACGCGGTCCTGCGCCTCGTGCGCCTGCTCGACGATCCGGCGGCGCTGCCCGTGCTCGGGCCGCTTGCCGAGCAGGAAATTCTCTACCGCCTGCTCGCCGGCCCGGACGGCGCCAGGATGCGCCACATCACCTCCAGCCAGGGTCGGGTGGCCCAGGTCGGCCGCGCCATCGCCTGGATCGGGCAGAACTTCCGGGAACGGTTCAGCATCGAGCGGCTTGCCGCGGAAGTGGGCATGAGTCCGTCGAGCCTGCACGAGCATTTTCGTGCCGTGACGGCGATGACGCCGCTGCAATTCCAGAAGCAGCTCAGGCTCCAGGACGCGCGCAGCCTGATGCTGGTCCAGGACATCGACACCACGACCGCCGCCTTCCGCGTGGGTTACGAAAGCCCGTCGCAGTTCAGCCGCGAATATCGCCGCCATTTTGGCGAACCGCCGGCGCGCGACATAGCCCGCTTGCGCGCTTCGCCGGGCCTGGCAGTGGTCGCCTGAGGTCAGCCTGCCGACGTCGGCGCATTAAAGCGCAGGGAGCGAATCTGAAAGATCGTGACGCGCTTTAAGATCGTTCGCGATAGTGTCGCACATGGTCGATGAGCGCCCTCAGCTTCGGCGTCACGGTGTGGCGGCTGGGGAAGTAGAGGAAGAAGCCGGCGAAGGGCGGCAACCAGTCGGAGAGGATCGATACGAGCTCGCCGCGCTCGAGATGAGGCCGGAAGGTTTCTTCCATGCCAAAGGTAATGCCCCCGCCGGCGAGCGCGGTGCGGATCATCAGGAGCATGTCGTTGGTGGTGATCTGCGGTTCGACCGAGACGTCGAAGGCGCGGCCGTCCTTCTCGAATTCCCAGCGATAGGGTGCGCTATGCGTCTGCGGCCGCCAGCCGATACAGCGGTGGCGGACGAGGTCGCGCGGATGCTCGGGCGTGCCGTGGCGCGCGAGATAGTCCGGCGTTGCCACCGCGACCTGGCGCTGGTCGCCCGTAAGCGGCACCGCGATCATGTCGCGCTCGATGACCTCGCCTAGCCGTACGCCGGCGTCGAAGCCGGCAGCGATGATGTCGAATTCCAGATCGGTCACCGTCACGTCGAGGGTGACGCCGGGATGCGCCTCGCTGAAGGAGGCGATCAGAGGTCCCGACAGGAACCTCTCGGCGATCGAGGTGGCAGCGATCCGCAGCAGGCCGCGGGGCTCCTCCGCAGAGCCGGACGCTGCTTCGAGGGCGTTCGCGATCTCGGCCAGTGGCGGCGAGACCTGGGCCAGGAAGCGCTCGCCGGCCTCGGTCAGGCGCACGCTGCGGGTGGTGCGCAGGAACAGCGCCTGGCCGAGCGCGGTCTCCAAGCGCCGCACGCCTTGGCTTATCGCCGAGCGCGTCACCCCAAGCCGGTCGGCCGCCGCGCGGAAATTGCCCGTCTCCGCCACCGCGGCGAACAGCGTGAGGAGGTTGAGATCGATCTGCATTGGTTAGCGTTCCTAACCATAAGGTCCAGTTCGCGGCAAGTTAAATCGACAGCGAGCGATTGCTATCTCCCAGGCATCGATTGCGGGCGCACGGGGTGCGCTCCGCCAGCACCACGGAGACAGCAATGACCAATCTGCCCAATACCTACGACCTGACCGGCAAGGTGGCGCTCGTGACCGGCGCGCGTCGCGGCATCGGACGCGCCACGCTCGACCTGCTGCGCGCCCGCGGCGCCCGGATCGTCGCCTCCGACCTCTCCGACGAGGTCCAGGCGCTCGAAGCCGGCGACGTCGCCACGCTGGTGGGCGACGTCTCGGACGAGGGCCTTGCCCGGCGTTCGGTCGAGCTCGCCCGCGAGCGCTTCGGCCGGCTAGACATCGTCGTCGCCAATGCCGGACGAACCCTCAACAAGCCGCTGACCGAAACCTCGGTCGAGGAATACGACCGCATCTTCCAGATCAACGCCCGCGGCGCCTTCGTCACGATCCGGGCGGCGGTGCCGCTGATGGAGGAGGGCGGCGCCGTCGTCATCAACGCCTCGCTCTCGGCGACGACGGCGTTCCCGACGCAGGCGGCCTATGCCTCTTCCAAGGCGGCCTCGGCGCAGCTCGCCCGCATCGTCGCGGTCGAGTACGGCCGCCTCGGCATCCGCTGCAACGTGGTCCTGCCCGGCGTCATCGACACCGACATCATGGAAGGCGTGGTCGAGAACGGACGGGAGATGTTGCGCAGCTTCGGCGACGCCCACCCGATCGGGCGCATCGGCCGCCCGGAGGAGGTGGCCGAGGCGATCGCCTTCCTCGCGTCCCCCGCCTCGAGCTTCATCACCGGGGCGCAGCTCTTCGTCGACGGCGGCTACACGGCACAGTGAGCGCCCGGCCGTCGCAGCCAACACCGATACAGGAGATTGCCATGACCATCGACCGGGTCGTTCTCATCACCGGCGCTTCCAGCGGCATCGGGGAGGCCACCGCGCGTGTCCTCGCCGACGCCGGCGCCACCCTTATGCTGGGAGCGCGGCGCACCGATCGGCTCGCCGCGCTCGTCGAGGAGATCGAGGCGAAGGGCGGCCAAGCCGCCGCCCGCGCCCTCGACGTCACCGAGCGCGCCAGCATGGAAGCCCTCGTCGCCGAGGCGCGGCAGCGGTTCGGCCGGATCGACGTCCTCGTCAACAATGCCGGGGTGATGCCACTGTCGCCTCTCGCCGCGCTGAAGCTCGAGGAATGGGATCGGATGATCGACGTCAACATCCGCGGCGTCCTTCACGGCATCGCGGCCGTCCTGCCGGTGATGCAGGCGCAAGGGAGCGGCCATGTCGTCAATATCGGCTCGGTCGGCAGCTTCGAGGTGGTGCCGACCTCGGCCGTCTACAGCGCCACCAAGTTCGCGGTACGGGCCATCACCGACGGCTTGCGCAAGGAGAACGAGACGATCCGCGCCACCTGCATCTATCCCGGCGTGACGCGCTCCGAGCTCGCAGACACGATCACCGACGAAGCAGCCGCCCGGGCGATGGTGGAGTACCGCCGCAACGCCATCGAACCGGAGGCGATCGGGCGGGCGGTACTCTATGCCATCGAGCAGCCGCGGGAGGTCGGCGTCAACGAGATCACCGTCCGTCCCGTCGCACAGAGATAGAGGCGTGCCCCGCTTCCGTCTTCGCGATGAGCGGCAGATCTCACCCGGTCAACAACGGTGCGCTGGTCGACCGGCCAAATGGCGCGGCACTGCCGTCGCGCCGGGAGACTGAATGCGCCCAGATTGCGCTAGGTTGCTTCGCCCGGCTTATGGAAGTTCGATCTCACCGTCCAGCACGTGGTTGAGGCCGGTGCCTTCCGCCGTCAGCGTCATGCGGACCTTCAACTTCTTCTTGCCACCGATTTGCCCTTCGCGCACGGTCTCCTCGATCTTGCGCTGGGAGGTGACGCCGACTTCCTTCAGGAACTTGCGGATCGACATGTTGAAGGCGTCTTCGCTCATCGCAGAACTCCTCTGTGTCCGGAAGGAATTGTAAGGGAAGGCAAGGGATCAAGGAAGCAGGACGGTGACGCGCGGTTCCATAGAAATAGGTCCTGAGCCCGAAAGACCGACGGTTCGAAGCGAAGAGATTTGGATGGCGGCATCGGGCCGCATGCCGACTACCATACGCGGCGCGGTTGGTCAGCGAGGCTGGCGCAAACATCATTGGTGTTGTTTGTGCTATCTGGCGTGGAGAAGGGGCGCCAATCGTAGCCGCGCTGCCTGGGCTGCCAGTCACGGCACGCAATGACAAGGGCCGACCTTGACGGCCAGATGTCCAACTAGAGCGACGGCTGATAGCTTTCGGCAAGCTCGCGCTTCACCCAGGCAGCGACCGCATCGATGAAAGCTCGCACCTGCGGCGGCAGGAACGTGCGCTCGGGATAGACGAGCGCGATCTGCATTTCGGCGCCTATGATGTCAGCGAGCACCTGCACGAGCGCGCCGCTCTCCAGGTGCGACGACACGAGGCCGCGTGGGAGGAGCGCGATGCCGAGGCCCTGCAAGACGGCATCGCACAACAGGGCGATGTCGTTTGCGAAGAACGCGCCGTCAACGTGGAGCTTGCTTCCGGAGACCATGGGCCAATGGGTCTCCGGCAGATCGCCACGCGCGAAGCCAAGGAGACAGCGGTGGTTCCGGAGATCGCGGTGCGTCTGAGGCTCACCGCGATCAGCGAGGTAGGCGGGAGACGCGACGGCGATCATCGGGTCGCGGAAGAGCGTGCGCGCGATGAGGCCGGGCTGGATCTGGCTACTGGCGCGGAGCGCGACGTCGTAGCCGTCGCGGAGGATGTCAACGAGCTGGTTCGACGTGTGGACATGGACGCGCAGCTCGGGGTAGCGCGTTGCGAACTCACAGAGCATTGCATGGAAACTAACGCTCATCACCGGCGGCACCGAGACGCGCAAATCGCCGCGCACGACGTCGTCGGTCATCCGCACGCTCTGCTCGGCGAGGCGCACGGCCTCTAGCGCGATGCAGGCCTGCCGATAGAACACCTCACCAATATCGGTGAGCACGAGGCTTCGCGTCGTGCGGCGGAGGAGGCGCGCGCCGAGACGCTCCTCGAGCCGCGCGAGGCGGCGGCTCACCGTCGCGCGCGGGACGCGCAGCTCGGCGGCGGCACGCGAGAGGGACTTGGCGTCGACCGTCTTGGTGAAGGCGACGAGTTCCGCGGTTTCCACGGGATCGCTCATATGGATCGAATCCTGTCAAATGATGTCAATTGTTGAAGCATTGTTGCGAATTTCGATCCGGCGCAAGCTGTAGCCGAAGCTAACCGGCAGGAGCGCTCTCGCGTACGCGCGGGCGCTGAAGCCAACACGGAAAGAGCTGCAAATGATATCCAACGACAAGAAACTGATCGCCGTGTTCGGCGCCACCGGAAATCAGGGCGCCGGCGTGGTGCGCGCCCTCAAGGCCAACGACCAATTCAAAGTGCGCGCGCTCACGCGTGACCCCCGCAAATATGAAGGCCTCGCTGACGAAGTTGCCGCAGCGGACCTGGAACGGCCTGAGACGCTTGCAGCCGCCCTCGGAGGCGCACACGGGGTCTTTCTCGTCACCAATTTCTGGCAGGAAGGCACCGACGAGATCAAGCAGGCGACAGCGGCAATCCAGGCCGCGAAAGCTGCGGGGGTCAACCATTTTGTCTGGTCGACCCTTCCAAACGTCGAGAGGATCAGCGACGGCAAGTTCAATCTTCCCCAATTCACCGGCAAGGCAAAGGTAGATCCGATCGTCCGGGAAGCCGGATTTTCGCACCACACTTTTGTCGTGCCGCCTGCCTACTACCAGAACTTCTCGGGACCATTCGGTCCGCAGAAGCAGCCGGACAGAAGCTTTGGTTGGGTGCTGCCCATCGATCCAGCAGTGCGTTGTTTTCACATGGGGGACATCAGCGAACTCGGCAACATCGTGGCCGGCGCTTTTGGGCACCCGGATGAAACCGGCAACGGCGTATATCTGCCGTTGGTCGGCGATTTCCTGAGTTTCAACGACCTCGTCGGCGTGTTGAATCAGCAGGGCCATCAGCTCTCGTTCACCCGGGTCCCGATGGAGGTCTATGCACGGTTCTTCCCGGGGGCGGCTGCGCTAGGCGAGACGTTGGCCTATTACGAAACCTATACCTACCTTGGCCCGCGTTCGTTCGACGAAGAAATTGCGCTTGCAAACAAGGTGGCTGGTAAGACGCCGACGACTTTTGCATCATGGGCTCGGGAGAATTTCCGGCTCAACACAGCTTCCCCTGCTTGAGCCAACAAGACGCTTCGGTTCACAGCAAACTCGCTCGCGACGAATGGCCCCGCTGTTCGTCGCGGAACGCGCGATGCGCCAGCCATTTGCCAGACCAAAATTCTTGGCCGAGCTTGGCCATATTGCGAACAGACCATCCACCACGCTCTGGGGGCAGATATCGAACGTCCGTTAACGGAGTTCAGTGTTACTAAACTAAATGGTCGACATGGGGTCGTCAGTCGACATGTGCGATCTGACTGGTGAGCGCCGGAAGATCGGTTACGAACTGCTGCTGGACAAACCTTTCGGAAAGATGTCAGCCGGCGAGCTTCGGGTGATCTTATGGAGGCCGACCGGTTGCATGGCAGTCAGTCTCACGCCTTCCACATTGTCGAGCGAAGAATAGCCTGCATGTGCTCCGGCAGGTCGAGTTCGCCGCGCGCCTCGACCTCCAACAGATATCGGGCCTTGGCCAAGCGATCGCCTTCCCTGACCGCCGGGTAGGCGCAGACGGCCAGCAGAGCCTTTTCCTCTGCTCGGCTGGCTCTGTCGCAGTTGCGGCTGCTTCCACCCGTTTCATGGACGGCCTTGCCAAACATCGCATATGCCGTCGTGTGCGCCTCGATCAGCGCACGCAGTTCGCGGGACGTTTCTCGGTCTTGGCGCGGTGGCTCCGTGGCGAGAGCCGCTGCCGCAACAGTGGAAGTGACAACAGCGCTGCTGGAATGAAGGAGCAAGGCGCGGCGGCTGATCCTGGACGTGGTGAACTCTCCTCTTCACTTCATGGCAGGCAAGACTGGGTGTGCCAGAAACCACCCGCACCGTAGCACGAAGGTTCGCGCATTCATGTCAGGATGCTATCAACCGCACACCGGCGAGTGCAGCGTGGAAGGGCCGGCCCTTCTTCGATGCCACGAACTCCGCCCGGCTCGCGCATGGGGCACGATGGTTGCGTCCTAGAGCAATTCCAGGAAAAGTGTGAGCGGTTTTCCGCCCGGAATTGCGTAAAAACAAAGAGTTAGAGCGGTTCGGCGTTTCCGTGAAACGGTGAAACGCTCTAAGCCTCCGCGTCGCGGCCGAAACCGGGGATGCGCGCGGCGACCGCCGGCAGCGGCGCGAACGGCCTGTGCGGCTCGGCCTGGTACCAGAAGGCGACCGACGAGATGTCGTCCGAGCGCCGGTTGGCGTGGCCGTGCTCGATGCTGACGCGGATGCGCTGGCGGAAGATCACCGGGTCCTCGATGTGCCAACGATAGAGCGTCACCGGCTCGCTCCAGTTCGGCCCTCCCGCCGCGATGACGCCGTGATAGGGCGCAGAATAATCCTGGGTGGGGCACCATGCGGTGTTGAAATAATCCTCCGTGCCGGTGCCGTGCAGGGTCGGCGGCCAGGCGTCGTTGGCGCCCGGCGCGCTCTCGCCGCGCGGCTCGATCAGCGCCACCTGCTGGCCGAGGGGCTTGCGGGCGGGCACCGAGATGCCGGGCTCGCCGTCGATGAAGATCATGTCGTCGCCCTCGCCATACCAGTCCCACTGCGCGGCGCGCCGGCGCGAGCTGACGCTGAACAGCACGCCGACATAGTGGCCGCGGCCCTCGGCCTCGAGGATCGTATAGTTGTCCTTGCCGTCCGTGTTCTCGCCGCCGAAGAGGAACTGCTCGTTGGTGAGGCCGGTCTCCGCCATGCCCTTTGGCCGCGCCTGGCGGTACTGCGCGTGGAAGCGGCCGAGATCGTCCTCCAGCCTGTCATGCAGTTCGAGGTCGACATAGTAGTAGAGCACCAGTTCGTCCTCGGCCTCGTTGCTGACCGTCATCTTCATGCCGGTCGCGAAGGGCATCGGGAAATAGCAGTTGAAGCCCTTGCCGTCCTCGGGGCTTGCCTGCACGGGAAGGCTGGCGAAGTTCTTCGTCCGGGCGTGGCCGATGCCGAAGAAGTCGCCGATGGGCGTCTCGACGCTGGGCTCTTCCTCGCCGTCCCAGTAGGCGCGCAGCACGGCCTTGCGCAGGAAGCTTTCGCTGTTGCACGCCAGCGTCGCCCAGATGTGGGTGACGATGCCGGCGCCTTCATGTTCGGCGATTGTCACGGTTTCGCCCGGCTCGATGTGCAGGCGGTCGTCGTTGCCGCCGGTGCGGTCGTAGCTGGAGAAGCGTCGCGTGCTGGCATCGCGCAGCTTGGCGAGGCCGCGCAGCGGTGAAAGTCCGGCTTGGGTCATTGGATCGCTCCTATGTATCTCCTCCCACTTACTTGGGGCTGCCGACGGGTTCGGCATGTGTCGCAGCGTCACATTAGATTCATGCGGCCTCTTTATCCCTTATGCTCTCCACAAGATTTGAGGGGCAAAATGACCGCCATCACTCGCAGGACGCTCATGGGGGCAGTTGCGTTCGCAGCGCTTGCCCTTTCGCAGCCGACATTCGCAGAAGAGGGGCACCCCTATTTCGGGCCTGAGACGGTAAATCTGCTCGACCTGCTTGTGCCGCCACCCGCCAAGGATTCGGCCGAGACCAAGGCCGAGCTGGTCGAGGTCAAGCAACTCATGGCTTCCACGAGCGAGAGCCGGAAGCAGCAGGCAATCGCCGACAATGAAGAGGGATTGCAGCCGTTCCTGGCCGGCACGAGCATCAAGGTCGACACAGCTACGGTTCCGCTGACGACAGCGCTCGTGCAGCGCATTCTCGATACCGAGGAAGTCGTCACGGAAAGTGCCAAGAAAGGCTTTGCCCGCCCGCGCCCGCCCTTGGTCGATGAGGAGATCAAGCCTCTGATCAAGTTGTCGAAGTCGGGGGCGTATCCCTCCGGCCATTCGACGAACAGCACTGCGATCGCCATCGTTCTGTCCAAGATGCTTCCGGAGAGGAAGGAAGAATTGATGCAGCGTGCGAACGACTACGCCCTGAGCCGGCTGATCGTCGGCGTGCACTATCGCAGCGACCTCGGCGCCGGTCACGCAGCCGGTGCACTCATGGCTCAGGCGTTGATGCAGAATCCGGATTTCCAGAAGGAATTCGAGCCGGCGAAAATGGAGCTCCGAAAGGCACTGGGGCTGAGTATGTAGGCAGCGAAGGCGGTATCCTGCTCCGTCGTTGGACGCCGCCTGTCTTTGCAACCTTTCCCAGATCCGGACATCGCTGTCCGCCGCGGCGGTGCGCGGCGTGTGCATCAGCGTGAGAGATCGGCCCAGGCAGAGTTCCCTGCATGCCTATGCCTTGTAAGCCAGCGCCAGGATTCTTGGGACAGCCGGCGGGTCCTCAATTCACCTGCGGTACCGTCCGCTCCGGCAGGAGCAGCCGGCGTTCGAACCCCCACAATAGGATCGGACAGGCCGGAAGAGCGGGCCGGCGCCGCCTGGTCGTCGCGCGGTGGTGCACCAGGCCGGTGACCCCTCTTACACCGTATGAGCCAGCGCCAGGATTTTCGGGGTGACGGTGAAGCCCACCATGAACCTGCGGCCCGATGGCGTGGCTGCTTCGCCGGTTTCGAGATCGACGGCGATGTCCTCGAAACCCAGTACCCGACCGTCGAGCGGAAACGATGCCTTGTAGATCGCCTCCTTGGCTGCAAACAGAATGCGGCCGGCCAGAGCAATACCAGGAACGGTGTGAAACCGTCGGGCTCGGCGACTTCGCCGTAGCCTTGCGTCCGGAATCGCGCCAAGACAAAGAGGCAGGGCGGTTTGCCGTTTCCGTGAAACGGTGAAACGCTCTGGCAGCGGATCGAGGTCGCCCAAGCGGTCTTGCGGCGTGATCACGATGGGCAGGAGGTCGGGCGGCAATGGCAAGGCGGGCTCGATGTCCACGCCGACGCTTCTCACCGCATCCGTACGCGCGACGACCGCCACGGCAAATTCGTCGTCATGCGCGATTGAACCGACGATATCCGGTGGCCAAACCGGATCTCCCATGCGGCCTCTCGTTACGGCGAGATCCGCACACCCCAGACGCTGCAACAATTCATGCGCGACTCGACGGCCCGCCCCACTGGCGGCGCGCGCCTTGTGTTCGCGTTTGGCGATGGAAGCGCTCTCCGCCGGCAGAAGAAACCGTGCGTCGCCGTCGCGAATGCGGCGGCAGCCGGCGAGCAGCCCGGGCGGGGCAAGGCCGTTGAGCGCCTCGGCGACGGCGCTCTCCGGCCTGCAAGGTGCATTCTGCGACGCGACGTCCAACCCGCTATGGCCTCAATTCGAGCATGGCGATCATCTCGTCGTCCTCGTCCAGCCCCTGCTCGACGAAGCCGAAGCTTGCATAAAGGCGGCGCGCCGCTTCGTTTCTCGGCTCATAGCAGATCGAAACGCGGCGTATGTGGCCGGGATGCGCGATCTCCTCCAGCGCTGCGGCAACCGCGGCCCGGCCAAGGCCCTTGCCCTGTTCGCGGCGGTCGATCATGAGACGGTAGATGACCGCCTCGTCATCCTCGTCTGGGGCGCTGTACATCAGGAACCCGACGACGCGCCCAGCCGTGACGACAGCGCGGGCTATGGCCTCGTCATCCTCCCGGGCCTCTTCCAGCGAGTCGGCGTTGGAGGCGACGAAGCCTTGCCGCTCCGGCGTCAGCTCGAGCGCCAGGATCGCCGGTCGATTATCCTCGCCGACAGGCTGCAGGACAACCGGGCGGTCGCGCGTCGGCGCTTCAGCGGAACCAGTCACTGTTCCTGCCCGATCTTGATCGCGCGCGCATCGATCGGCGTCACCACGCCGTAGAGCTTCGCCGGGTTGCCGCGCCACACGGTGTTCGGCTCTATCACTTCGCCCTTCATGACGAAGCAGTCGAGATCCGCCACGGAACCCTCGCCCATCACCACCGCGTAGTGGATGAAGGCGGACGGGGCGAGCGTGCAGCCGTTGCCGATGCGGATGTAGTCGGACTTGAACGCGCCTTCCTCGAGCGAATGCGCCTGGATGACGCAGCCCTCGTTGAGCGTCGCGTCGTCGCCGATCTCCACCAGCGACCGCTCGGTGATGATGCTTCCCCCGTCATAGACGCGGCGCCCGACCTTCACGCCCAGCATGCGCAGGATGAGCGGCCTGAACGGGGTGCCGGTGAACAGGCCCATGATCGGCGAATCGGAGAGTTTCCAATGACGTTCGTGCCGCCAGAAGACGGGGTCGTAGATCGTGGCCATCCTGGGCTTCAGCCGGCGGAAGCCGAGGCTGACGCGTTCGAGGAAGATGTAGAACGGGACACCGATCGCCGTCGTCAGCACCACCGCCACGAACAGCGCCGTCTGCTCCCATTCGGTGTAGTAGTTGAGCGCGCGGTCCCAGATGGCGAGCGTCAGGAACAGGATCAGCCATTGCGCGGCCAAGAACAGCAGCGCGGTGACCAGATTGTGCAGGTTCTTCAGCGGCAGGCGGCGGCGGCGCTCCTCGTCGGAGATCAATTCGAGAAGCTCCTTGTCGCGATTGACCATGCGCGGGATCTCAAAGGGCGGCGATCCCAGCAGCCCGACATTCTCGCGCACAGGACCGTCCACCGGGACGTGCACCTTGGTTCCGAGCAGGCAATTGTCGCCGGTGCGGGAATTCGGTGAATAGATGATGTTGTTGCCGAAGAAGTTGCGCTCGCCGACCCGCGTGTGCTCGAGGCGGAAGGAGTTGGCCGACTTCTGCATGTTGACCATGAACAGGCCGTCGGACACCATCGTCTCCGAGCCGATTTCGCTGAGCTGCGGATTCTCGTGCCGCTGGTTGGTGCCGAAATTCGAGCCGGTCTGGTCCACCTTGTTCAGCCGCCAGCCGATGGCGCGCAGATAGTAGACGATGGCCGAGCTGTCGCCGAACAGGACGTTCAGCAGGCGCACATTGCTGACCAGCTCCAGCATCGATTGCAGCCAGTAGTGGAAGCCATAGAGCGAATAGTCTCTGCCGGGCTTCAGCACGAGATTGAACAGCCGCGGCACGATCGCCGCCAACAGCACCCCGCCGATGACGAAGCCCGCCACCGTCACCGTGGTGCCGATCGCCACGACGCCGATGGTCTCCTGATAATCGTCGCCGAGATTTTCCCAGTAGGTGTGGAACAGCAGCGGGAACGGCGTGACGATGGCGAAGAGGATGAAGAGCTGGATCGTCTCGTAGATTATCCTGCGCAGCCTCGACAGCGGCACGTTGGGAACCGTGCAATAGTCCGCCTCGGTCGGGATGGCCGGCGATCCGTGCCAGCGCTCGCCGGCGGGGATCGCCTGACCGCGATGCAGCGAGGAAGCGTGGCCGAGCTGGGCGCCGTCGCCGATGCGGGTGTCGATGTCCAGGGTCGAGCCGACGCCGACGAAAGCGTTGTGGCCGATGTCGAGCGGGCCGGTATGGATGTAGCCTGCCTGGGCGCGGAAGCCCAGGATCATCGAATCCTTGCGCAGGATCGAGTTGTCGCCGATCCTGATCAAGTCGGTGCAGACGGGAACGGAGCGGCATTCGATGACCGTGCGGTTGCCGAGCCGCGCGCCGAGCAGGCGCAGGTAGAGGCTGTAGAGCGGGCTGCCGCGGAACAGCACCACCGGAGCGCTGCGGACCAGCGTCTTGACGACCCAGAAGCGATAATAGCGCCACCCCCAGATCGGGAAGGTCTCCGCCTTCCAGCGGCCGACCAGCAGCCATTTGGCGATGATGGCAAAGCCGCTCAGCCCGAAAAACACGCTGGCGGACAGAAGCACGCAGCGCAGGTAGAGCTGCAGCGGATCGTCCAGCGCGTCATAGACCCAGTTGAGCCCGTCATTGATCGCCCCGAGCGAGACATAGCTGTAGAGCGCGTAGAACAGCAGCTGCCCGAAGCCCGTGCTCCAATAGGCGAGGCTGGAAGCCCGATGCGTCAGCATCGGCTCGCTCGCGGCAACGGCGGCCGTCTGCGGCGCGCGCAGGTGCTCGGCCAGCTTCGCGACCGTGGGGTGCAGGTAGATGTCGCGCATCGAGGTCGTCGACCAGGCCTTGCGGGAGCGGATGCGTGCGCAGAACCTGGCCATCAGCAGCGAGTTCGCGCCGAGGTCGTCGAAGAAGTGGTCCTCGATGGAGACGTCGTCGAATTTCAGCACGTCCTGCAGCGTGTCGACGAGGAACTTCTCGTCCTCGTTGCGCGGGTCGATCATCGCGTGGCCGGCCGCGACGCGCGCGCTGGTCGGCTTGGGCAATTTCCTCAGGTCGACCTTGTTGGAAACGGTCATCGGGATCGCGGGCAACTGCTCCAGATAGGCCGGAACCATGTAGTCGGGCAGCCGCCGCTTGAGCTCCTGCACGAGCAGGGTGCGATCCACACCGCCGCCGCTCTTGGGGGCATAGTAGCCAACCAGTTCCGTGCGCTCGGGCTCGATCTCCCAGGTCGTGACCGCCGCCTGCGCGATGCCGGGCTGTTCCAGGAGCACGGCCTCGATCTCGCCCAGCTCGATGCGGTAGCCGCGGATCTTCACCTGCGTGTCGATGCGGCCGTGATATTCGATCTCGCCCTTGTCGTTGATGCGGCCGAGATCGCCCGTCCGGTAGATGCGGCCGCCGGGATTATTCGGCAGGCCGATGAAATCCTTGATGAATCGCTGTTCGGTGAGTTCAGCTCGGTTGAGATAGCCGACCGCCACGCCCATGCCGCCGATGCAGATCTCGCCCAGCTGGTCGCCGATCAGCACCTGCGGCTTTTCCGGGTCGAGAATGGCTATCGAATAGGTGGGCAGCGGCTTGCCGATCGTCACCGGCTCGTCCGGGGTCAGCAAGGCCATGGTGGCGGTGACCGTCGCCTCGGTCGGGCCATAGGTGTTCAGGATCTGACGTCCGCGCTTCGCCCAGCGCTCGACAAGCTTGTGCGAGCAGGCCTCGCCGCCGACAAGGATCGCGCGCAGGCTCGGCGCGTCGCTCTCGATCGACGACAAGAGCGTCGGGCTGCAGGCCATGCAGGTGATGTTATGCTCGCGCAGGAAACCGGCCAGTTCCTCTCCCACGAGGGGTTGCTGGCCGGGCGCCGGCACGACCGTCGCGCCCGCGGCGAAGGGCACCCAGATCTCCTCCGAGGAGAAGTCGAAGGCGATGGTCATGCCCTGGTAGACGCGGTCGCCGGGCTGGTAGCCGTAGGACGCAGCGGCGACCCGGATGAAGTTGCAGAAGCTCTGATGCGTGATGACCACGCCCTTCGGCTTGCCCGTGGTGCCGGAGGTGTAGAGGATGTAGCAGGTCTGGTCCTGGCTGCCCTCCGGCAGCGGCGCTGTCTCGGGCTTGAGAGCGATCTCGGACTCCGCCGAGTCGATCGAGATATGCGGAACCGGCAGGCGTGCCACGCGCGCGGCATAACCGGAGACGCTGATCACCATCGTGACGTTGGCGTCCTCGATGATCATCACCATGCGATCTTCGGGGAAGGCGGTGGCTAAAGGGACGAAGGCCGCCCCGGCCTTCATCACGGCAAGTATGGCGATATAGGTTTCGGCGGAGCGGTCCAGCAAAAGGCCGACCCTGTCGCCCGGCTTCACGCCACGCTCGATCAAGAGATGCGCGAACTGGTTGGCGCGGCTGTTCAGCTCGCGGTATGACCAGGGTCGGCCGCCGGAAATGACCGCCGGCGCCGCGTCGAAGCGGCTCGCCAGGTCGCCGAAGAAGCGGTCGAGCCGCTCATGCGGTTCGTCTTTCTGGATGAAATCGGGGCCGATAAGGATCTGATCGCGCGTGGGCGATCGGGCCATTACTTTGGCATGGGGAGAGCTTTTCTTGGCAGGCTTTATTGCTTCATGAAGAGACATTGGAACCCCGCGAGCGCGTTCGCTCGCACTAATGGAGAAAACAATAGGCTGGTGATGTCGGGCCAGTTGCCCCTCTTACGGCCGATATGAGCTGCTCAGCGCAGCGTATCGGACCGGAAGCTGGGACGACTTCGCAGGCCTATGCTGCTGCTCTGATGGCCGATCCGTGACGATCATGCGGCTTCACGATCATTTGATGAGGTCGTGTCCTGTGCGGCGATCAATCGCCGATGACGCGGAGATCAGCCTAGTTGAGGCAACAGGCTGCGTAGCGGAAATCGCGGATGCGGCGCTTTAAGGCTCTTGGGGTGGCGGGACGCCGGCGCGACCGCAACCTGGCTTGACCTGCAGTTCGCCGTCGATGCCGTCAAGCGCATCTTTCTGGAACGTATTTGATCTGGCGCAAAGTTCGGGACGGATGCAGCCGGTAGACAGCCGGCCACACGCAAGATCCGTCATTCACACCAAGCAGGGAATTGGAAGAAATGCGCTCGACCAGACTTGTGCTGCTCGTCACTGCCGCCGTTCTGACGTGGGCCGGCGCCGCAGGCGCCGCCGATCGGAGGTTTCCATGTTGAACATGGGCAAGCACGGCATGTTTCAGCTCGAACCATCGTTCCTCAAGATAGCGCCCGGCGACACAGTTCATTTTGTTGCCAAGGACAAGGGTCACGACGTCGAGTCGATCGCCGGCATGCTGCCGGACGGTGCGCAGCCGTTCAAAGGGGAGATGAACAAGGATCTGACAGTCACGTTCACCAAGCCCGGTGTCTATGGCATCAAATGCAATCCCCACTACGGCATGGGCATGGTCGCCCTCGTCGTGGTCGGCGATCCGGGCAGCAACCTGAAGGCCGCCGAAGCGGTCAATCAGCCCGGCAAGGCCAAGAAGGCTTTCGAGGAGCTGTTCAAACAGATTGGCCAATAGGCGCCCGCGCCCGGGCCGACGCCCGCCGCATCAGCCGAACGCCTGCAGCAGCGCTGCGACGGCCGCGAGGCTCTGCAGGGTTCGATCCGCCGCCCGCTGGGCAGCGGCCAGCACCTGTTCGTCGCGCGTGCGGTCGGCGAGATCGAGATAGGCCTGGTGCAGCCGTTCGGCCTCGGCCAGCGCGGCGCGCAGAAGCGGCAAGGGCTTGGCAGCTTGCGCAAGCTCCGCCCTGGCTGCTTCGACAGTTCCGTCAGCGGCTTCAAGCCCGGCCGCCCGCTCCCGCTCGGCAACCTCGATGATCGTTTTCGAGGCAGCAGCCTCGCCCAGCGCGGCAAGCCGCGAAGCCACCCTTCGGTGGAAGACCGCGGCACGCGACTCCAGACGTCGGCTCTGTCGCACGAACTCCGGCAGTGACGAGGCATCCAGCATTGGCCTCCCGTCGCGGGCACGCCTGGCGCCTTCCCGCCGATAGGCGCGACGCCGTTCCTCGCGCAGCAACGCCGCGTGATCGAGCGCCTTTCCGGCGAGCCACTCGGCCGTCGCCCGGACCGTCGCATCGCCGCTTTGCGCGGCGACATAGGAGTAGAAGGCGAAAGCCAGCATTTCATTGTCCACCGCAATGCCGAGGGCCCGGTAAGGGGAGAGCAGCGCGCTGACCTCCGCTTCGTCCCATGATCGAGAGATTTCGGAAGGCAGCCCGCGCGGATCGGCCATTGCCGGCGACGGCGCGCCCGTCGACTGACCGGAGCGGCGGGCGATTTCTTCGACATGGTCGCGCTGCTCCTCGACAAGCGCGCTGAACGTTCCGGCAACCTCACGCTCGTTCAGCTTTTCCATGCGGGCAGCGAGCCGTTGGTAGCGTTGTGCCGCGCTTTCCTCCATGGCCGTCGCCAGGCCGAGAAGCTGCGGAACATCGCGCAACTGCACATTGGGTTCTTCACTCAGCCGCTTCATGGCAGCGCCTCCTGGAGGAATGCGCACCAATATGACATCGACCGATGCCATTTGAGTTTGTCCAAAATCAAAGAGCGGCTGGCGCGATCGTCTAAGGGTAACGCGCGTTCGATCAACAGGCGATCGGGCTTTGGTGCAGACAGCCGGCCGAGGAAATGAAACCAGATTTCGAATTCGGATGGAGATCGGCGGGTCTGGGTTTCCTGGCTTCTTTCTTTCTCCTGCTCGTCCTCCTGTTGCCGCAGGCTGAAGCCAATGCGTCAGGGCGGCTCGGCGAATTCCTGAGTGGGATCAAGGCATCCGACATCGATCCCGCGGCCGACAGCTTCGGCGAGGTCGAGGGCAATCCGCCGGCCGCGAGGCTGCTCAAGGGCGGTCAGCCCGTCGGCTACGCCTTCCTCACGAACGACGTCGTCGATTCGACCGGCTATTCCGGCAAGCCGATCAACATCGTTGTCGGCATCGACTTCGACGGCAAGATCACCGGCGCAAAGCTCGTCGAGCACCACGAACCGATCGTCCTGGTCGGCATCCCTCAAGCCAAGATCGAGCATTATATCGACGGCTTCGTCGGCCGGCGCGTGCTCGAGGCGGGCGAGGAGAGCCGCATGCCGGTCGACATCGTCAGCGGCGCGACGGTCACGATGATGGTCATCGCCGACGGCATGACGCAGTCGGCGGTCAGGATCGCGCGGTCGCGCGGTCTGGGCACGGGTGCCGTGAATGTCGCGTCTCAGCCGGCCCACCGCACCATCGATCAGACCAGAAGCGCCGTCGAAACCTGGCAAGCCCTGCTCGGCGACGGATCGGTCCGCAGGCTTGCGATCACCAACAAGGAGCTCGATGAGCTGTTTCAGCGGACGGGCAATGCCGCGGCGATCGCCCGCCCGCAGCAAGGCGACCCTGACGCTTCCTTCGTCGACCTCTACGTTGCGCTGGCGAGCGTGCCGACGGTTGGCCGATCGCTGCTCGGCGATGCCGAATATGATCGCCTTCGCCAGGATCTGAAGCCCGGCCAGCAGGCGATCCTCGTCGCCGGCGACGGGCCGTATTCCTTTCGCGGCTCCGGCTATGTGCGCGGCGGCATCTTCGATCGCATCGAGCTGATCCAGAGCGAGGGCAGCATACGCTTCCGCGATCGCAACTATAGCCGGCTCGGCGCGGTGGCCGCCGAGGGCGCGCCGGACTTTCCCGAGATCGGCGTCTTCGTCACGCCCGACGGCTCGAATCTCGATCCTGGCGCGCCATGGCGGTTCCAGCTCCTCGTGCAGCGGGCCACCGGTGCGCTCGACAAGGCATTCGTCACGACGGGGCTCGACTACTCGACCCCCGACAAGTTCCTAACCGCGCCTATTGCGTCCGCACCTGTTGCGCCGCTGGCGGCGGTCGCGCCGGCGTCGGCCGCCGTGCAGCCGGTGGCGGCAGCGGACCACGAGCCGCCGCTCTGGCAGCGGATGTGGCAGGCGCGGATGTTCGACATCGCCATCATGCTCGTCGCAATCGGCGTGCTCACCGGCATCTTCTTCTTCCAGGATTTCCTCGTGAAATGGCCGCGCGCCTATGAGCGCATCCGGCTCGGCTATCTCGCCTTCACGCTTCTGTGGCTGGGCTGGTACGAGCACGCGCAGCTGTCGGTCGTGAATATCCTCACATTCTTCAACTCGCTGCGCGGCGACTTCCGGTGGGACTATTTCCTGCGCGACCCGCTGATCTTCATCCTGTGGTCGGCGGTCGCGGCCGCTCTGCTGTTCTGGGGGCGTGGCGCCTATTGCGGCTGGCTCTGCCCGTTCGGCGCATTGCAGGAGTGGACGAACCAGCTGGCGCGCTGGGCGCACATTCCGCAGGTCCGCGTGCCGTTCTGGCTCAACCAGCGCCTATGGCCGTTCAAATACATCATCTTCCTCGCGCTTTTCGGCCTTTCCTTCGGCTCGCTCGGCCTTGCCGAGGAAGTGGCCGAGGTGGAGCCCTTCAAGACCGCGATCATCCTGCATTTCGCGCGCGAGTGGTGGTTCGTGCTGTTCGCCGTCGGCTGCCTGGCGCCCGGCCTTTTCATCGAGCGCTTCTACTGCCGCTACCTTTGCCCGCTCGGCGGCGCGCTGGCCGTCCCTGCCCGTATGCGGATGTTCGACTGGCTGAAGCGTTACAAGGAATGCGGCTCGCCCTGCCAGCGCTGCTCCAATGATTGTCCCGTCCAGGCGATCCATCCGGAAGGGATGATCAATCCCAACGAATGCATCCAATGCCTCAACTGCCAGGTGCTCTACCACGACGACCAGCGCTGTCCGGTGGTGATCCAGAAGCGCATCAAGCGTGAGAAGTTCCTGGCCCTGCAGTCGCCGTCGATGGTGCCCGAGCCCAAGCGCAAGCCGAGGGTCCTGGTGACCGTCAACGGTCGCGAACCATCCGTGGAACGGAAGCCTGCGGCCGGCCAGGCCGCGTCACTAGAAGGAGACGACCAATGAAAGACGATGATAGGTCGGCGGAAACTGAAACCGGAGTAAGCCGCCGCAAGCTTCTGACCGGAAGCGGCAAGGCAGCCATTCTCGCGGGCCTCGCCAGCGCAGCCGGCGGCGGAGCCGTTGGCGTTGCCGGGTTCACCAGGCCCGCTCGTGCCAAGGAGGCGACCAGCGAGATACGGCCCGGCGATCTCGACGAATATTACGGCTTCAGTTCGAGCGGCCAGTCGGGCGAGGTGCGTGTCATCGGACTGCCTTCCATGCGTGAGATCACGCGCATTCCAGTCTTCAACCGCTGCAGCGCCACCGGCTGGGGGATCACCAACGAGAGCCGCAAGATCATGACGGAAGGCCTGATGCCGGCCACGCAGGCGTTCCTTGCCAAGCGCGGCGGCGTCTACCCCAACGGCGACCTGCATCACCCGCATATGTCCTTCACGGACGGCACCTATGACGGGCGCTATCTGTTCGTCAACGACAAGGCCAATTGCCGCGTCGCCCGCATCCGTTGCGACGTGATGAAGTGCGACAAGATCATCGAGATTCCGAACGCATCGGACATTCACGGGCTGCGCCTGCAGAAGTATCCGCGGACCGGTTACGTGTTCGCCAACAGCGAGCACATCATCCCGATCCCGAATGACGGCAAGGTCCTCGACGATCCCAAGCAGTACTGGTCGGTCTTCACGGCGATCGACGGCGACACCATGAAGATCGCCTGGCAGGTGCTGGTCGACGGCAATCTCGACAACACCGACGCCGACTACCAGGGCAAGTACGCGTTCTCGACCTGCTACAACTCTGAGCGGGGCGTGACGCTCGCCGACATGACGTCCGCGGACCGCGACTGGGTGGTGATCTTCAACCTCAAGCGCATCGAGGATGCGGTCAAGAAAGGCGACTACAAGGAGATCAACGGCGTGCCGGTGGTCGACGGACGGCACGGTTCGCGCTACACGCGCTACGTTCCGGCCGGCAACAATCCCCACGGCTGCAACACGGCGCCCGACGGCATCCATCTCGCGATCGCCGGCAAGCTCTCGCCGACCGTCACGCTTCTCGACGTTCGCCGCTTCGACGACCTGTTCGACGACAAGATCAAGCCGCGCGACGTCGTCGTCGCCGAGCCTGAGCTGGGTCTCGGACCGCTCCACACGGCATTCGACGGCAAGGGCAACGCCTACACCACGCTGTTCCTCGACAGCCAGGTCGTCAAGTGGAACATCGACAAGGCGATCCAGGCTTATGGCGGCGCCAAGGTCGATCCGATCATCCAGAAGCTCGACGTTCACTATCAGCCGGGCCACAACCACACCTCCATGGGCGAGACCAAGGAGGCGGACGGCAAGTGGCTGATGTCGCTCAACAAGTTCTCCAAGGACCGCTTCCTGCCTGTCGGGCCGCTGCATCCGGAGAACGACCAGCTGATCGACATCTCGGGCGACGAGATGCGCCTGGTCCATGACGGGCCGAGCTTCGCGGAGCCGCACGACATCTGCCTGGTGCACCGCTCGAAGGTCAGGCCGGCGATCGTGTGGAAGCGCGACGATCCGATGTGGGAGGAAGCGCGGCAGCAGGCGGCAAAGGACGGCGTCAAGCTCGAGGAAGCCGCCAACGTCATCCGCGACGGCAACAAGGTGCGCGTCTACATGCACTCGGTCGCGCCGGCCTTCAGCCTCGACAAGTTCACGGTGAAGCAGGGTGACGAGGTCACCGTCACCGTGACCAACATGGACGACGTCGAGGATCTGACCCACGGCTTCACCATGGTGCGCCACGGCGTGGTGATGGAGATCGGGCCGCAGGCGACCTCGTCCGTGACCTTCGTCGCCGACCGTCCCGGCGTCCACTGGTACTATTGCCAGTGGTTCTGCCATGCCCTGCACATGGAAATGGCCGGGCGCATGATCGTGGAGCCGCAGCCGGCATGATCCGGAAACGGCATAGCGGGAGCGCAGTTGCGGCGGCCCTCGTCGCCGCCTGCGCCTTCCTCCTCCCGGGGACGGGGCGGGCGGAAACCCTCGCCGTCCCCGCGGGGGTGACGGCCTTCGGCAGGCGGTCGCCGCCTCGCATTCCGGCGATACGCTGAGGCTCGGCGCCGGCGTGCACCAGGGCCCGATCCGGATCGACCACGCTCTCACCATCGAGGCCGAGCCCGGCGCCGTGCTCGACGGGCAGGGCCAGGGCCGCACCGTCGAGGTGGTCGCCCCGAACGTCGTCATGCGCGGCCTTACGATACGCAATTCGGGCATCGACGATCCCATGGACGCGGCGGTCTTCCTCGAAGACAGTGCGGCGGGCGCAATCGTTGAGGACAGCCGGATCGAGAACAGCCTGGTCGGCGTCTATGTTCACGGCGCCACCAACGCGATCGTGCGGAACAACCGCATCGTCGGACGGACCGATCTCAGGACCAACGAGCGCGGCAACGGCGTCTATGTCTGGAACGCGCCGGGCGCGCAGGTGATCGGCAACCACATCACGGGCGGACGTGACGGCATCTTCACCAATGCCAGCCGCAACAACGTCTTCCGCGGCAACCGTATCGAGAACGTCCGCTTCGCCATCCACTACATGTACACCAACGACAGCGAAATCGCCGACAACGTCTCGCGCGGCAACCATGACGGCTACGTCATCATGTATTCGAGCCGCCTGGTGATCCGCCGCAACCTGTCGGAAGACGATGGCGATCATGGCCTTCTGCTCAACTACGCCAACGATTCGGACATCCAAAACAACGTCGTGCGGCGGAGCGACCAGTGCGTCTTCATCTACAACGCCAACAAGAACCTGTTCGCCGACAACTGGTTCGAGGATTGCGCCGTCGGCATCCATTTCACCGCGGGCTCCGAGCGCAACCGGATGACCGGCAACGCCTTCGTCCATAACCGCTCGCAGGTCGTTTACGTGGGCACGCGGTCGCTCGACTGGTCGGCGGACGGGCGCGGCAATTACTGGAGCGACAATCCGGCGTTCGACCTGAACGGCGACGGCATCGCCGACACCGCCTACCGCCCGAACGACATCTTCGACAAGGTCATGTGGACTTATCCGACGGCCAAGCTCCTCATCAACAGCCCGGCCGTGCAGGTCATACGCTGGGCTCAAGCGGAATTCCCCGCGCTCCATCCCGGCGGCGTCATCGACAGCGCGCCGCTGATGGCGCCCATCCCGCCCGCGCTGGAGGTGAAGCCATGACCATGTCGCCTACGATCTTCATGCAAGACGTGTCGAAGCGATACGGGGATAGTTACGTCGTGCGCGACGTGGACCTGTCGGTTGCGCCCGGCGAGTGCGTTGCCATCGTCGGTCACAACGGAGCCGGCAAGAGCACGCTGGTGAAGATGGCGCTCGGCCTGCTTGCGCCGACCGCGGGACGCATCGCGCTGCTCGGCGAGAACCCGGCGGGGCGCCAGGCCATGGCATTCCGGCGCAGGATCGGCTTCCTGCCCGAGAACGTAGCCTTCTCCCCAGCCATGACCGGCCGCGAAGTGCTGCGTTTCTACGCGCGTCTCAAGCAAGTGCCGCTCGGCGTCACCGACCAGCTCCTGGAACGCGTCGGGCTCGCTGCCGCCGCGCGCCGCCGCGTCGGCACCTATTCGAAGGGCATGCGTCAGCGCCTCGGATTGGCGCAGGCGCTGCTGGGCGAGCCGCGCGTCCTCTTCCTCGACGAGCCGACAACCGGCCTCGACATCGAATCGCGCCAGATGTTCTACGACGTCATGGCGCAGTTGCGCGACGCCGGCGCGACGCTGCTGCTTTCCTCGCATGCGCTCAGCGACATCGAGCAGGCCGACCGCATCGCCATCATGAAGGCCGGCCGCATGGTCGCATGCGGCGCGCTTCCCGACCTCCGCCGCCTGGCGGACCTGCCGCTTCGGATACGGGTGCACGTCGTCGACGGGAAGGCGGCGCGGGAATTCACCGCCCGGCACAGCGTGCAGTGGCTCGACGATCTGCGCTTCGAGCTCACCTGCGCCGACGACGGCAAGATCGAGGCGATCCGCGGCGTCTCGCTGCTGCAAGGCGTCTCCGACATCGAAGTGATGCCGCCGACATTGGTCGATCTATGCGACGAGCTTACACGGGAGGCCGCGGAATGAACGCCATAGCAACGATTGCCGGCCGCGAGATACGCGACGGCCTGCGCAACCGCTGGGCCCTTGGCGCCGTCCTGCTGATGGCCGGCCTGGCGTTGACGCTTGCGTTTCTCGGCAGCGCCCCGACGGGCGTGGTCGGCGCAAGTCCGCTCGAAGTCACGGTCGTCAGCCTGTCGAGCCTGACGATTTTCCTGGTCCCGCTGATCGCGCTCCTCCTGTCCCACGACGCAATCGTCGGAGAACGCGATCGCGGCACGCTGCTTCTTCTGCTCTCCTATCCGCTCTCGCGCTGGCAGATCCTCTTCGGCAAGTTCCTCGGGCATCTCTCGATCCTGACGGTGGCGACCGTGCTCGGCTACGGTGCAGCCGGAGCGGCGCTCGCGTTTGCGGCCGGCGAATTCGATGCCGACAGCCTCGGCAGTTTCGCGCGGATGATCGGCTCGTCCGTTCTGCTCGGCGTGGTCTTCGTCGCGCTCGGATACTTGATCAGCGCGACCGTGCGCGAGCGTGCGACCGCGGCAGGCCTTGCCATCGGCATCTGGCTGGTTCTGGTTCTTCTCTACGACATGGCGCTGCTCGGCCTGCTGGTTGCGGATCAGGGCAGGACGATCAGCGCCGCCGCTTTCAACTGGCTGCTCCTCTTCGATCCCGCGGACATCTTCCGGCTCCTCAACCTTGCCGGGTTGTCGAAGACCAGCCTGTTCGCCGGGATGGCCGGCCTTGCCGAGCAGATGCAGTTCGGCCGCGCCGTGCTGCTTACGGCGCTGGCGGCATGGGTGGCGGTTCCCCTGGCGCTTGCCGCCTTCGTCTTTTCAAGGAAGGAGCCATGATGCGCGCAACGATTCTCGGCGCACTGGCCGCCGCTGTCTTCTCGGTCCTGCTTGCCGGCTGCAACCAGGAGATTGCCGGCCAGTCCAAGCCGCCGCCGCAGGAGCCGACGGCCACTTCGGTCGCCTATTTCTGTTCGATGGGCCTGCTCGAACATGGCGGCCCGAAGGGGCAGGCCTTCCGTGCCGGCAAATCCGAGCCGGTCTGGTTCTCGTCCGTTCGCGACGCCGTCGCCTTCTCGATGCTGCCGGGAGAGCCGAAGGACGTCGTCGCCATCTACGTCAACGACATGGCGAAGGCCAGGAATTGGGATCGCCCCGAGGCAGGAGCCTGGGTCGAGGCGCACGACGCCTGGTATGCTATCGGCAGCGACTACAACGCCGGCATGGGCGGCAAGGACGCCGTGCCTTTCTCCGACGAAAAGGCCGCCCGGTCGTTCACGGCCGCGCATGGCGGAACCGTCGTGCGCTTCAACGAGATCCCGGAGAAATACATCCTGGAAAGCGATGAAAGCGATGCCGCCGCCGAAATTTCGGACAGCGAGGCCAAACTGCCCAACGCCGTGGTGAAGCAATGACGGAGCTTTCGACGATCCCGCGCGACGGAATGAAATCGGCCGGCGAGCCGGCTGGCCCGATGACCCGACGCCGCTTCATCCGTATCAGCGGCGCTGTGACAGGCCTCAGCCTTGCGGCGCTTGGGTGGGGCTTCCCGCGGCCGGGTCGGGCGTCACCACTGTTCCATGAATGGCGCGGTGTCGCGCTCGGCGCCGATGCCTCGCTGCGGATATACCACCCCGATGCCGCCGAGGCCCAGCGCATGATCGCGGATGCGCTCGCCGAGGTGCATCGACTGGAGCGCGTGTTCAGCCTCTACGACGATAGCTCCGCGCTTTCCCGGTTGAACCGCGACGGTGAGCTGGCCGATCCGCCACAGGAACTCGTCGAGCTTTTGGCGACGAGCGAGCGCTATGCCCGCGCAACCGGCGGCGCCTTCGACCCGACGGTGCAGCCGCTCTGGACGCTTTATGCGAAGCATTTCAGCACGGCTGGCGCCGATCCGAATGGTCCGTCGCCGGCAGACATCGGCGCCATCGTGGCCAAATGCGGCTACCAGCGCGTGATCGTCGACATCGGAAAAGTGGCGTTCGCGCAACCCGGCATGGCGCTCACCCTGAACGGCATCGCGCAAGGCTACATCACCGATCGCGTCGCCGAACTCCTGCGCGCTCGCGGGGTCACGCACACTTTGGTCGATATGGGAGAGACGCGTGCGCTCGACGTTCATCCGACGGGCCGGCCCTGGTCGGTCGGGATAAAGGATCCGCGTGTCGAGGACCGCCTGCTTGCGACGCTTGCTCTCGACAACCAGGCTGTCTCCACTTCGGGCGGCTACGGCACGGAATTTGGTCCGGCGGGGAGATTCAATCACATCTTCGATCCCGCGACGGGTCTGTGCGCGGGCCGCTATCTCAGCGTCTCGGTCGTTGCGCCGACCGCGACCTGCGCCGACGCGCTTTCGACTGCCTTTACCGTCATGCCTGTGGAGCGTGCCGTGTCCGCCCTCGAAGAGCTCGGAGCAACGCGGGCCTGCTTCGTTTTGGCGGACGGGTCGATGGTAGAGCGCAGCGCCTGATCGCGGGCCACGGCGGCGGGAGAAACGGCGGCGCTGGGCTCAGCCTGGGGAAGAACCACCCTTCCCGTTCGCGCCGTCGAGCAGCGCGATCAATCCCTTGAGGATCTCGATCGGCCGCGGCGGGCAGCCTGGAATGTGCAGGTCGACCGGCACCACGTCCGACACGCCGCCGACGACCGCATAGCTGCCGGCGAAGCAGCCGCCGTCTTTTGCGCAGTCGCCGAGCGCGACCACCCATTTCGGGTTGGGCGTCGCGTCCCAGGTCCGCTTCAATGCCTCGCGCATGTTTTTGGTGACCGGCCCGGTGACCAGAAGCACATCGGCATGGCGGGGCGATGCGACGAAGCGGAAGCCGAAGCGCTCGATGTCGTAAAAGGCATTGTTGAGCGCGTGTATCTCGAGCTCGCAGCCGTTGCAGGAGCCGGCATCGACGGCGCGGATGGACAGGCTCCGGCCCAGCCGCTTGCGGGCAGCACCGTCGAGGGCGCGCGCCAGCTCGTCGACCGCCGCGTCGCTCACCTGTGGCGAGCGTTCCGTCAATGGCGGGCGGATCAGGCTTTCGAACAGGAGCTTGCGCATGACGGCAGGCCTTCAGAGATCATGGCCGGAATAGGAGCAGTTGAACGATTTGTTGCAGATCGGGAAGTCGGCGACGATGTTGCCTTCGATCGCTGCTTCCAAAAGCGGCCACTGGAACCATGAGGGATCGCGCAGGTGGCAGCGCTCGATGGTGTTGTCCTCGCCAATGCGCAGCCAGGCCAGGATGTCGCCGCGAAAACCCTCGACCAGCGCCATGCCCTCGCGCGGGCCGCCCGCGGCATCGTCCGCCGCGGCGACCTCGGCGCGGGTCGGGCCGGCTGGCAACCGCCCCAGAATCTGCTCGACGAGCGACAGGCTCTGCTCGACCTCCCGCACGCGGATCCAGACGCGGGCGTTGACGTCGCCCTCCTGCAGCACCGGCACGTCGAAGGCGAGCTGGTCGTAGGGCGCGTAGGCTAGATTGCGTCGCGCATCGAAATCGCGGCCCGACGCCCGCCCGACATAGCCGCCGGCCGCATATTGCCGGGCAAGCTCGACCTTGAGCCGGCCGGTCGTCACCGTGCGGTCCTGCAGCGAGGCGGTGTTGTCGTAGAGCTCGACCAGATGCGGAAAGCGCTGCCTGATCTCCGCGACCAGCGACCGGATGGCGCTCGTCCCGGCCTCGTTGAGATCGCCTGTCACGCCGCCGGGCACGATGCGGTCGCGCATCAGGCGGTGGCCGAAGGCCGCGTCGGCGGCGCGCAGCACGCGTTCACGCAGCACGCCGCAATGCGCGTGCATCAGCGCGAAGGCGGCGTCATTGCAGATGGCGCCGATGTCACCGAGGTGATTGGCAAGGCGCTCCAGCTCGGCCATCAGAGCGCGCAGCCAGACTGCGCGGGGCGGCACGGCGACGCCGAGCGCCGCTTCCACGGCGCGGGCAAAGGCAAGCGAGTAGGCGACCGTGCTGTCGCCCGACGTCCGACCCGCGAGTTTTGCCGCGCGATCGATCGGCGCGCCCGCCATCAGGCCTTCGATGCCCTTGTGCACATAGCCCAGCCGCTCCTCCAGCCGCACCACCGTTTCGCCGCTTGCCGTGAAGCGGAAATGTCCGGGTTCGATGATGCCGGCATGCACCGGCCCGACCGCGATCTGGTGAAGACTCTCGCCCTCCGCCGTGAGGAACCGGTAGGAGGACGCGGCAGACCGTTCGCCGGGCTGTGCCGCGAGCGGATGGCTGATGCCCCACTGGCCATGGTCGAGCCAGCGGCGGGTGTCGGGGAGGCCCTGCGGCGCCAGCCCGAAGAGATCCGCCGCGGCGCGCTCCAGCCGTAGCGCCGGCGGGTGGTACTGGCCGACCGACGGGTAGCGGCCGCCGCGGCAATCCAGGCTGATCACGCCGACGTTCCGCTCTTCCTCGAGAAGCGCCATGTGCACTCTTTCCGGCTCCCCCCACAGGCCGAGCAGGCTCCAGCGGCCTGCGGCGAGCTGTTCGACGGCAAGGTTCCAGACCTTCGGGGCCACCTTGGCACGGCGCCAAGGGGCGTGACGCTCGACCGGGCGGCCGGTCTCGACGAGATCACTGAGCGCGGGCATGTTTTTCCTGCTCATGGCATCACCCCAGGATACCGGCGACATGCTGGAACCATGCGACCAGCGGCGCCGGCAGATAGATGCCGGCGGCAAACACCAAAGCAAGGTGCGAATACATCGGCACGTAGGATGCCTCGACCGGCGCCGTGCCGCCGCGCGGCTCGCCGAAGGCGACTCCGGTCAGCCGTAAAAGCAACGCGCCGAAGGCGATGAGCAGCCCGAACACCAGCGGGATCGCCAGCCACGGATACCTGGCGAAAGTCGAGCTGACGACCAGGAATTCACTCATGAAGATGCCGAGCGGCGGCAGGCCGGCTATTGCCACGACGCCAATGACCAGCGCCCAGCCAAGCCCGGGATGGCTTTCCGTCAACCCCCTTATCTCGGAGATCTTCTGCGTGCCCTTGACCTGCGCGATATGGCCGACGGCGAAGAAGATCGCCGACTTGGTCAGGCTGTGCATGACCATGTGCAGCAGGCCGGCGAAGTTGGCGAGCGGGCCGCCCATGCCGAAGGCGAAGACGATGATGCCCATATGCTCGATCGAGGAATAGGCGAACAGGCGTTTGATGTCGCGGCGGCGGTAGAGCATGAAGGCCGCGAAGATCAGCGAGGTCAGTCCCATCGTGGCCATCAGCGGTCCCGGGCCGATCGCCTCCGGGCTGGCGGCGAGCAGGAGCTTGAAGCGCAGCACCGCGTAGAGCGCGACGTTGAGCAGCAGCCCCGACAGCACCGCCGAGATCGGCGTCGGGCCTTCGGCATGCGCGTCGGGCAGCCAGGCATGCAGGGGCGCGAGCCCGACCTTGGTGCCGTAGCCGAGCAGCAGGAAGATGAAGGCGACGCTGAGCAGGGCCGGGTCGAAATGCGCCGCCTTGTCGATCAGCACCGACCAGACCATGGCGTTGGTGCCCGCGCCGACAACCGGCTGGGCGGCCATGTAGACGAGGATGGTGCCGAAGAGTGCGAGCGCGATGCCGACGCTGCCGAGGATGAAGTACTTCCAGGCCGCCTCCAGCGCCTCATGCGTGCGGTAGATGCCGACCATCAGCACGGTGGTCAGCGTGGCGAGCTCCACCGCGACCCACATCAGGCCGATATTGTTCGACACGAAGGCCAGGTTCATGCCGAACATCATGATCTGGTACATCGCGTGGTAGAACCGGAGGTTCGGCGCGGTCAGCCGCCCGGTCTCCAGCTCATGCGCGATATAGGAGGCGCTGAACACGCTGGTGGTGAAGCCGACGAACGTGTTGAGGACGATGAAGACGATGTTGAGGTCGTCGACCAGCAGATATTGTCCCGGCGCCGGCCGGTCGGTGACGAACAGCGACAGCGCGGCGAGCAAGGTCAGCAGGCTGGCGATGACGTTCACGACCGCCGTCATCTTGTAGTTCGGCAATGCTGCCAGAATGGCCGCGGCAGCTGCGGGGACGAAAAGGATCGCGGCCACGGCATCGAAGGAGAGGGCCGTCACTGGCGCTCTCCCCGGTAGTCGTCGAGCGCGCCGACATCGACCGAATCGAACCGCTCGCGGATGCGGAACAGGAAGACGCCGATGACGATGAAGGCGATCAGGATCGAGAAGGCGACGCTGATCTCGACGACCAGCGGCATGCCCTTGGCGCCGGTGGCGGCCAGTACCAGGCCGTTCTCCAGCGACATGAAGCCGACGACCTGGCTGACTGCGTTGCGCCGGGTGACCATCACCAGGAGCCCCAGCAATATGATCGACAGCGCGAAGGCGAGGTCCTCTCGGGCAAGCGGGTCGGCTTCGGGCGTCACCCTCAGCATCAGCACCATGGAGAGCGTCACCAGCCCGATGCCCGCGAGCATGGTCGGGCCGATGCCGACTGCGGTCTCGATGTCGCGATGGATGCCGAGCCGCTGGATGATGCGATGCAGCCCGACGGGGATGACGATCGCCTTGAAGACCAGCGCTATTGCCGCGGTGATGTAGAGATGATGCGCCTCCTGGATGTAGGCCTGCCAGGCCACCGACAGAGCAAGCACGACCGCGTGCAGGGCAAAGACGTTGATCAGGGCGAACAGGCGGTCCTGGTAGAGCATCATGAAGGAGACCAGCACCAGGCTGCCGGCGAGCAGATGGGCGATGTCGAAGGTGAGACCGTTCATCACAGGCTCCGCGAGACGAACAGCAAGAGCGTGCCGAGCAGCGCCAGCATCAGCGCCGCGCCGAGGAAGTCCGGCACGCGGAAGACGCGCATCTTGGCGACCGCGGTCTCGAACACGGCCAGCAGGATGGCGAGCGCCGCAAGCTTGGCGAGATAGGTGGCGGCGCCGATGGCCAGTGCTTTCGGCCCCGCCCCGGCGCTCGCCAGCCCCCACGGCAGGAAGACGCAGGAGATCAGCGACACGTAGAGCACGAGCTTGAGGAAGGTGGCGAGTTCGATCATCGCCAGATGGCGGCCGGAATATTCCAGGATCATCGCCTCGTGCACCATGGTGAGCTCCAGATGCGTGGCCGGATTGTCGACCGGGATGCGCGCGTTCTCGGCGATCGCCACCATCACCAGGGCGATCGCCGACATGCCGAGCGACACCCGCAACCCGACCTCGGGCGAGCTCATGAAGGCTGCGACCGTCGAAAGCTGCGTGGCGCCGGCGACCAGCGCCAGGCTGAACACGATGAGCAGCATGGCGGGCTCGGCCAGCGAGGCGATCATCACCTCGCGGCTGGCGCCGATGCCGCCGAAGCTTGTGCCGACGTCCATGCCGGCAAGCGCCTGGAAGAAGCGCGCGCTGCCGAGCAGCGCCACGATGACGATGAGGTCGGCGGTCCAGCTGAACTGGAGGCCGGCGGCGAATGTCGGAACCAGCGCCGCCGCGACCCAGGTGGCGGCAAAGATCAGATAGGGCGTGACGCGGAACAGCCAGGACGCGTTGTCGGCCAGCACGACCTCCTTGCGCATCAGCCTGACCAGGTCGCGATAGGGCTGGATCAGGGACGGTCCCTGCCGCCTCAGCAGCCTTGCCTTCACCTTGCGCACGAAACCGATCAGCAGCGGCGCCAGCAAAAGCACCAGAAGCATTTGCGCGCCCTGGACGGCCAGCTGGAAGATCATGGCCATAGCGCAAGCACCAGGAGCAGGATGACGAGGTAGAGGAAGACCAGCGTCAGATAGCGGCGGATCGTCAGGAACTGCAGGTAGTTCAGCCGCTCGGTGGCGAAATCGATCGCGCCGGCGATCGGCTGGTAGAACGTCTCCCAGGCCACATCGTGGAAATCCACCTTGAGGCGCGCCGGTTCGAGGGAACCCGGCGCCGGCATGTCCACCGTCTCCCGGGCGCGGAACGCGAAGCTGCCGAAGACCCGGCGAATGGGCTGCGCGAAGCTGACGGCGGTATATTGCGCGGCAGGCGTCGCTTCCGCGAAGCCGCATCCCCATGCCGGGCCTCTGCGCAGCGCGTGCGAGGCGAAGCGGTGAATGAAGAAGGCCGCGAGCGAGGCCGAGATGGTGATGAAGACGAACACCAGCAGGCCGTTGTAGGAGCTGCGGCTCTCGGCGATCGGCACGATCGACAGCCAGGGCTGCGCCGTCTGAACCGGCATGCGGTCGCCGATGAGCGAAAGCGCAACCGGCGACAGGCTGTCGATGACGAAACCGGGCAGGATGCCGGCGAGCAGGCACAAGGCCGCGAGCACGACCATCGCCGCCAGCGACCAGCGGTCGACCTCATGCGCTCGTTCCACCGCTGCCGATCGCGCCCTGCCAAGGAAGGTGATGCCGAATGCCTTGACGAAGCAGGCCGCGGCAAGTGCGGCCGCCAGCGCCAGCATGCCGCCGACGGCGGGCACGATGACCTTCAGCCCCCATTGCGGCAGCTCGGGGCTCTGCAATATGGCCTGGAAGGCCAGCCATTCGGATGCGAAGCCGTTGAAGGGCGGCAGCGCCGAGATCGAGACGCAGCCGACGAGGAAGACGAAGCTGGTCACCGGCATGCGATGGATGAGGCCGCCGAGCTTCTCCATGTCGCGCTCGCCGCTCGCCGACAGCACGGCGCCGGCGCCGAAGAAAAGCAGGCTCTTGAAGAAGGAATGGTTCAGCACGTGGAACAGCGCCGCGGTGAAGGCCAGCGCCGCGGCCGACGGCATGGCGTTCGCCTTGAAGGCAAGCGCAAGGCCGAGGCTGGCGAAGATGACGCCGATATTCTCGATCGTCGAATAGGCGAGCAGCCGCTTGAGGTCCTTTTCCATCAGCGCGTAGAGGATGCCCAGGACCGCCGTCGTGCCGCCAAGCAGGAGCACGACGACGCCGGACCACCATGCCGGTGCGCCGAGCAGATCGAACACCACGCGGATGAAACCGTAGATGGCGACCTTGGTCATGATGCCGCTCATCAGCGCCGAGACGTGGCTCGGTGCCGCCGGATGGGCAAGCGGCAGCCAGGCGTGCAGCGGCACGAGGCCGGCCTTGGAGCCGGCGCCTAGCAGCATGAGTGCGAGCACCGCGCCGGCGGCGAACCGGCCGGGCTGCGCCGTCCGCATCGCGTCGAACGCATACGTTCCCGCCGGTCCGGCGAGCAGGCCGAAGGCAAGCAGCAGCGCCAGCGTGCCGAAGCTTGCCATGACCAGATAGATGTAGCCGGCCCGCCGGTTGGCATCGTCGCGATGGTGCGCCATGACCAGCGCCCAGGAGGCGAGCGACATGAATTCCCAAGACAACAGGAAGCTGAAGGCGTCGTTGGCGAGCACGACGAGGTTCATGCCGGCAAGGAAGGCCGGATAGAACGGCAGCACGCGATGCGGCTGGGATTCGTGCTGGCCGTAGCCGAGACCGTAGAGGCTGGTGATGCCGCCGCCCAGGTTGACGACGACGAGAAAGAAGGCCGACAGGCCGTCGAGGCGGAATCGGGCGCCGGTCCACGGCAGGCCGAGCGGCAAGGTTATGGCGGACGCCTCGCCGGGGCTGCCCGCGAGATGGCCGGCGACGATTGCCAGCAACGCGGCCGAGATGGCGAGCGCAGCGCCATAGACCAGACGCGTCGCCGAAGCGCGCCGGCTGGCGGCTCCGGCCAGGACGGCCGTCGCCAGAAGCGCGGCGGGGCCGCACAACAGAAGCGCGACGGTCGAAATCACGGCAGGCTCCCGCCGAGATCGATCGCGTCGGCGTCTGGCGCCCTGGCCGGGTCGCCCCCGGCCTTCAGCCGCACGCCGCGTCCGCCGCCCTGGCTGACCGCGCCTTCGCCGATCAGTTCGATGCCGGCCACCTCGAGCGCCGCGATCAGCTTCATCAGCGAATCGACGTTGCCCCGGATGATCGAGCCGCTGGCTTCCATGCGCTGGATCGTCGGCACCGACAGGCCGGACAATTCGGCAAGCCGGCGCTGATCGATGCCGAGCAGCGATCTGGCGGCGCGCAATTGCGGTGCGGTTATCACCGGCGACCCTCTTCTTGTTTGAAATATGAGATCTCGGTGCTGCAGCATACATAAAAGGGTTTCAGCGTCAATGATTGATGCTTCAGACATCTATGTTGATGGTAATCCACCCGCTCGCGTCTTATGAGGCCAGGGCCGCCTCCTTAGCGTTCTTCATGCCGCCTATGCCGGCAGAGGCAACGCATTCGCGGGACGAACGCTTTACTGTTCGCGCGAAGGTGATTAGCCGTCGATCGCACGGATATCCGCGTCGGCAACACAGTACGACGCGTAGCGGAAATCGCGGATGCGGACGGCCTCATCGCCGCGCCAGTCGATCAGCACGAAGCCGCGCACCGCATCGTCCGCCTGCGGGTTGCGGATCAGGATCGCCGGCTGGCCGTCGACGAAGCCGAGCGACAGCGCCCAGTCGCTGACGCGGTCGTAGTTGCCGAAATAGATCGAGGCCTGTTTCTTGCCGCTGAGCCGGGTGCGGTTCACGACCTCGAGCTCGATGTCTTCGTCGATCAGCGCCCTGACGGCGTCGAAGTCGCGCGCGTTGAACAGGTCGATGTAGCGGCGCAGCCGCCGCTCTTCATCCGGATCGAGCTTCGGCAAAGGCACGTCATCCGGTGCCGCTGCCAGCGTCTTCAGCTCCGCCCGGCCGCGATGCAGTGCCGCCTTGGTGGCGGCGAGCGTCGCGCCCGTCACCTCGCAGGTCTCATACAGGCTGAGGCCGAGCACATCGACCAGGATCACCGCGCTGCGCTGCGCCAGCGTAAGCTGCATGAAGCTGCGCAGGCTCGCCGCCGCCGCGAGCCGCGTCTCCGCGCTGGCCGAGAGGTCTTCTATCTCGGTCATGTCGGCTTCCGTCATGCGCGAGCGCTCCCGCTGGCGGCGGCGCAGATGATCCTGCGCCGCATTATGGGCGATGCGGAACAGCCACTGCTCTGGACGCTCGACCGTGGCGCCGCCATCGTGAGCACCAAGTGCCTTCACCACCGCCTCCTGCACGATGTCCTCGCCCTCGACCGTCGAGCCGGCCATGCGTGCGGCATAGCGGTGCAATTTCGGCCGCAGGTCGACAAGCATGGCTTCAAGCGCCGCGCGGTCGAATTTCGCTGTGCTCATTCGCCTCACTCTCGCATCGCCGGCCTGTCCTGTCCGGCCGCGTCGCGCCCTTGTCAGGTCGGGACCGCCTCGTCGGCGTTGGCCAGCATATGATAATTGCCGACGATCTTCGCGACCGACCTGACAAGCGGTGTCGAGCGCCGCGCGGCGTGATCCGCGCCGAAGGCCTTGAAAGCGTCGAGCCCGGTCAGCGTCGAACTGTCTTCTTCATAGCCGACGATATGGACGAACTCGCCATTCTCCAGTTCGAGCACCAGGTAGCGCACTGACTGAGGCTCGGTTTCATCCAGCGCCTCGAACACCTTTGCCACCAGCGTCCGGTTCTCGGCGACACTGGCGTCCTTCACACCGTAGCGGATGAGGTTGTAGTTCATTTGTCGTCTCCTGTTCGCGGGTTGTAGGAGGAAGACGATCGACATGGACGAAAGGATTCTCGCGGTAGTGTGCTGAGAGTTCTGCAAATTCGCTGAGAGAGGGCGGTCATGGCAGGCTGGTGATTGTTCACGTCACCTGATTCCCGCGAAGGAACGCCACCATGACCAAGATCGAAGATAAATCCGCCATAGCTGCCGTCAAAGACATTCTGCTTTCGAACCCGGATGGGCTGCACGAAGTGATCCGCGCAGTGATGCAGGAGGTCCTCGAGGCCGAGATGGACGAGGCGCTGGGCGCTTCGAAGAGCGAACGGACACCGGAGCGGCTCGGCTATCGCTCTGGGTATTACGGCCGCACGCTTGTCACCCGTGTCGGCAAGCTGGAGCTGCGGGTTCCGCAGGACCGGCAGGGGCGCTTCTCCACCGAGCTGTTCGAGCGCTACCAGCGCTCCGAGCGGGCCTTGGTGGC
This sequence comes from Mesorhizobium sp. WSM4906, assembly GCF_029674625.1. Classification (NCBI taxonomy): domain Bacteria; kingdom Pseudomonadati; phylum Pseudomonadota; class Alphaproteobacteria; order Hyphomicrobiales; family Phyllobacteriaceae; genus Mesorhizobium; species Mesorhizobium sp. WSM4906. Next base: position 640,641 of record NZ_CP121355.1, on the reverse strand, counting down.
GACGCTTGCCGAGATGTACGTGCAAGGCGTGTCGACCCGCAAGGTCAAGGCGATCACCGAGGAGCTGTGCGGGCATGCCTTCTCGGCCTCGTCGATCTCGGCCATCAACAAACGGCTGGACGAAAGCCTGAAGGCCTTTGCCGAGCGCCCGCTTCAAGAGCCCTTTGCTTACCTCGTGCTCGATGCCCGCTACGAGAAGGTGCGCGAGGCCGGCATCGTCATGAGCCAGGCGGTGCTGATCGCGGTCGGCATCGACTGGGACGGGCGGCGCCAGATCCTGGCCGTGGAGATGGCCAATCGCGAGAGCCGCTCGGCCTGGAAGGACTTCCTCGTGGCGCTCAAGGCGCGCGGTCTTAGGGGCGTCGAACTGGTCGTGTCCGACGACCATGCCGGCCTGGTCGCGGCGATCGGCGAGGTGATTCCGGAAGCGGCCTGGCAACGCTGCTACGTGCACTTCCTCAGGAACGCGCTCGATCACCTGCCGCGCAAGCACGGCGACGACTGCCTGCAGGAGCTCAGATGGCTCTACGACCGGCGCGATCTCGCCGAGGCCAAGGCCGATCTCGCCGCGTGGCTGGCCAAATGGTCGGGCCGCTATCCGCGGCTGACGACGTGGGTGGAGGAGAGCATCGAGCGCACGCTGACCTTCTTCCGCCTGCCGCGCCAGCACCACAAGCACCTGAAGTCGACCAACATGCTGGAACGCCTCAACGAAGAGATCAGGCGCCGCACCTATGTCGTGCGCATCTTTCCCAACGCCGAAAGCTGCCTGCGCCTGGTCAGGGCGCTGGCCGTCGAAACCAACGAAAACTGGATGGAGGCCAACCGCTACATCAACATGGACGACCTGCGCGAGCACAAGAAGCTCGCTCTGCGCCAAGCCGCATGACCAGCCTCATGGCCGCCCCTTTTTGCAGAACTTGACGCACACAACCATTCTCGCAGGCACGAAAGATCTTTTGAAGGCTCGAGCCGGGGTAACCATCGCACCGCCAAATCTCCCCCCTTGAGGGGGAGATGTCGCCAGAGGCGACAGAGGGGGTCGCCGCGCGTGGAGCGCCGACGCTTTCACGACGAGATAACGTTGGCGATCTATGTGAGGCGACCCCCTCTGGCCTGCCGGCCATCTCCCCCTCAAGGGGGTGAGATTATCGCTTACACGACCGCCTTCGCCGCGGCCCTTCCGGCGCTGCGGCCGGAAAAGATGCAGCCGCCCAGAAAAGTGCCTTCCAGCGCCGCGTAGCCATGCACGCCGCCGCCGCCGAAACCGGCGACCTCGCCGACGGCATAGAGCCCCGGCACCGGCTGTCCGGCGGCATCGAGCACGCGGCTGTCGAGATCGGTCTGCAGACCGCCCAGCGTCTTGCGGGTGAGCACGTTGAGGCGGACTGCGATCAGCGGACCATTCGCCGGATCGAGCATCTTGTGCGGCTTGGCGGTGCGGATCAGCCTGTCGCCGAGATAGGCCCGGGCGCCGCGCAGCGCGGTGATTTGCGCATCCTTGGAGAACGGGTTGTCGAGCTGCATGTCGCGGGCGCGGATCTCGCGTTCGACCTGCGCCACATCGAGCAGCGGTTCGCCGCCGGCAAGCGCGTTCATCCGCGCCACCAGTTTAGGCAGCTCGGCCTCGACGATGAAATCCTCGCCCTTCTCCATGAAGGCTTTCACCGGTCCCGGAATGCCGCTAGTGGCGCGGCCCAGCACTTGGCGCCAGCTTTTTCCCGTGAGGTCGGGGTTCTGCTCGGAGCCCGACAGCGCGAACTCCTTCTGGATGATCTTCTTGGTCAGGATGAACCAGGAATAGTCGAAGCCGGTGCCTATGATGTGGCTGAGCGTGGCCAGCGTATCGAAGCCGGGATAGAGCGGTACCGGCAGCCGTTTTCCACGCGCGTCGAGCCAGAGCGAGGACGGGCCTGGCAGGATGCGGATCGCGTGCTCGGTCCAGATCGGCGCCCAGTTCTTGATGCCTTCGACATAGTGCCACATGCGGTCGCGGTTGATGATCGAACCACCCGCCGCTTCCGCGATCGCCAGCATGCGGCCGTCGACATGGTCCGGCACGCCGGTGATCATGCGCTTCGGCGGCGCGCCCAGGCGCTGCGGCCAGTTGCTGCGCACCAGCTCGTGATTGCCGCCGATGCCGCCGGAAGCGACGATCACCGCTTGTGCGTGGAGCTCGAAATCGCCGACGACGTCGCGCGAGCTCTTGCGGCCGCGGTCGACATTGCTTGGCTCGAGCACGTCGCCGCGCACGCCGGTGACGGTGTTGCCGGAGCGGACGATCTCGTTGACCCGGTGGCGGAACTTGAACCGGACCAGCCCGCGCTTTTCCGCTTCGCGCACGCGCAGGACGAAAGGTTCGATCACGCCGGGTCCGGTGCCCCAGGTGACGTGGAAGCGCGGCACCGAATTGCCGTGGCCGACGGCATTGCCGCCGCCGCGCTCGGCCCAGCCGACCACGGGGAAGAATTTTAAGCCCCGCTCGATCAGCCAGGAGCGTTTTTCTCCGGCGGCGAAGCCGACATAGGCTTCCGCCCATTTGCGCGGCCAGAAATCCTCCGGCCGGTCGAAGGCGGCGGTGCCCATCCAGTCCTCGAGCGCGAGGTCGTGGGAATCGCGGATGCGCATGCGCCGCTGCTCGGGCGAATCGACCAGGAAAAGCCCGCCGAACGACCAGAAAGCCTGGCCACCCAGCGACTGCTCCGGCTCCTGGTCGACGATTATGATCTTCCTGCCGGCCTCGGCCAGCTCGGCTGCGGCGACGAGGCCGGCGAGCCCCGCGCCGACGATGATGACGTCCGCGTCGTCAGCCATATTTTCTCCCCCCAGCCGTCCCTTGGCGAGCTCTCAGACCGGCTCCCAGCCGTCCTTGTTGCCGGCGCGGAAGATGGCGTCGATGACCTTCTGGTTGAGCACCGATTCCTCCAGCGTGAAGACGCGGTCCTTGCCGCCTTGGGCGGCGCGCACGAAGGCTTCGCACTCGAGCCGGTATTGCTGCGTGCCGGGGAAGCGGAACACCTGCGCCTCGGTGTGGTTCTGGTTGTGCAATTCGATGCGGTGGTGGTCGTAGAGCCCGGCATTGAACGGGGCAAAGACCTCGATGAAACCCTTTTCGCCGTGGAACACCATCACCTGGCGCGCCGCCATCTGCGTCGAGAGGTAGAAGGACAGTTCGAAGTCGCCGAAATCGGCGCGGATCGAGGAATAGATGTCGGTGCCGAAAGTCTTGTCGCGCTCGATATTGGCCTGAACGCGGATCGGCTCCTTGCCGGTCGAAAACCGCGTCGACACCGTCGGATAGACGCCGATATCGGGCAGTGCGCCGCCGCCGAGATCGAGCTGGTTGCGCATGTTCTTCGGGTCGACATTGTAGTAGGAAAACGCGCCCTGCACATGGCGCAGCCGGCCGATGGCGCCGCCGGCGATGAGGTCGCGCACCTTGATCCATTGCGGATGGTAGGTGACCATGAAGGCCTCGCAGACCAGCACCTTCTTCTCATCGCGCAGCTTGATCAGCGGCGGAATGTCCTTGGCGTCGAGCGCCAGGGGCTTTTCGACCAGCACATGTTTTCCCGCTTGGATCGCCTTCGCCGTCCACTCGACATGCTGCGAGGTGGGCAGTGGGATATAGACGCCGTCGACCTCCTTGGAAGCGAGCAATTCCTCATAGGAGCCGCAAGCATGGCGAGCGCCGAAGCGGTCGGCAAGCGCGCGGGCCTTCGACAGATCGCGGCTGGCGATCGCCGAGAGCACGCCGTTTTCCGAGTCCATGATCGCCGGCAAAAGCTGCTCGCGGCCGATCTTGGCCGTCGACAGAACACCCCATCGGAACATTGCGCTTCTCCATGTCGGTTACGTCGATGGAGGTGTGCCCCAATTCTGGAGAAAAGCCAATGCGTGAGCCGGGTCACAAAGCGCCTTCGTCAATCCTCGGGCTTGACCCACCTTAGCGTCACGGAATGGATCCGCGTCGCTTCGCTCCTTGCTTCGCCCTAGGATGACGAACCCGAGGAGGCGAGGCTTAGAACTAGCCCCTTCTGCCGGTCAGCGTCATGTCGAAGTCGACGACGTTGGAATAGAGCGGCGTGCCGACATCCATGCCGTAGCGTGAGCGCAGCACCTTGCCGGTAACGTGGAACTTGATGGTCCCTGACTTCAATCCACCCAGCTCGGCGGTGAACTTTTCCGAAAACGTCTTGCCGCGGGCTGTCAGACGGCCGGTGACCAGGGCCGTCGTGTCGCCGGTACGTGTCACGTTTGTGGAGCGGAACTGGATCTCCGGGCTGTTGGCCGCGTCGAAGACCGCGTCGGAGCGCAGGAAGGCGTCGATGCGGCCCTGGCCGGTGCCGACGCTTTCGGGATAGATGGTGAGGTCGACCTTCGAGCGGCTGACATCGCTGTTGTCGATGCGGATCGTGCCCTTGAAGCGGCCGAAAGCGCCGTCGAAGCCGCCGCCGCCGGCCTTGCCGATGGTGAAGCGGATCGAGGAGGCCGACGGGCTGATCGTGTAGCTGCCGGCGGCCTCGCTGAGCGCCACTGCCGCGTAGACGGGCATGGCAAGGCAAGCGGCGACAGCCGCCAATCCGAGGATGCGCGTATGCATGGAGATGTATCCTATCCTGAGCCAGCGCATTGCTGTCTTCCCGCCACCAACGAACGGGCGGCCCGCTCTATTCCCGGGCTGACGAAGGTGTGATCATACGCGTGAGCACGCTGTCGCGCAGCAGGAAATGGTGGCGAAGCGCCGCCGCTATATGCAGCGCCACCAGCGCGATGCCGGCATAGGCGAGATACCAATGCGTCGCCGACCAGAAGCTTTCGGCGGCGTCGGATTCGGTGAGCGGCAGGTTGGGCATGACGAACTGGTTGAACGGCATTGTCGGGATTTCCAGCGTCGAGACCGAAATCAGCGCCCAGCCGGAGAGCGGCAGGGCGACCTGGAAGGCATAGAGCGCGAAATGCGCGAGCGGCGCCGCCTTGCGCTCCAATGTTCCGACCGAAGGCGGGAGTGCCGGCACCGCATTGCCGAGCCGCCAGGCGATGCGCAGGATGATCAAGCCAAGCAGCAGGAAGCCGAAGGATTTGTGCAGCTGGATCAGCTCGAAGGAGGTGCGCTGGCTTTCGATCCGCATCATCACGAAGCCGAGCACGAACTGGCCGATGAAGATGATGCCGATCAGCCAGTGGAGGATGATCATCGCCCAGCCGTAGCGGGTGGTGGTGTTGATGATGGACTGCATGGTCGAAGAACGCCAGTGATGATCGCTTTCGTCCAACCTGCATCCCAGAGGAGCTATTGTCGATGTAGGCGCTGCCCCTCATCCGCCTGCCGGCACCTTCTCCCCGTGAAGAACGGGGAGAAGGGATGGACCGCAGCCTCGGCGCCTTTCTTGCAACGTTCGAAATTGGCGAAATCATCGAAGAGAGCGCCCCTCTCCCCGTCACTATACGGGGAGAGGATGCCGGCAGGCAGGTGAGGGGCAGCACCAACGTCGGTAACGTTGAATGCAAACCGAAGTGACCGCTTTGTTTCGCGATCGCCCCACTATCCGCTCACCCTGAAGAAATCGACGAAAGCCCGAAGCGCCGGCCGCATCTGGCGGCGGCTGGGATAATAGACGAAGAAGCCGTCGAAGGACGGACACCAGTCTTCCAGCACGCGGATCAGCTTTCCGTCGGCAAGTGCCGCCCGGACATAGGGCTCGAAGACGAAGGCAAGCCCGGCGCCGTCGACCGCCGCTTGCGCGATCAGATGGTCCTCGTCGAGGATCAGCGGCCCCTGCGCCGCGATTTCGATCTCCTCGCCGTCCTTTTCGAATTCCCAGCGGTAAAGAATGCCGCTGGAGAAGCGAAAGCGCAGGCAGCGATGGTGGGCCAGGTCGCGCGGATGGCGCGGTTTCGGCATGGCGGCGAAATAGGACGGCGCGCCGACCACCGCGCCGCGAATGTCTGGACCGATGCGCACCGCGATCATGTCGCGCTGCAGGCTCTCGCCGAGCCGCACACCGGCGTCGAAGCCGCCTTCGACCACATCGGTGAAACGGTCTTCTATGACGATCTCCAGCACGATGTCGGGATAGGCGGCGGCAAAGGCGGCGAGTCGCGGCGTCAGCACCAGATGCGCGGCGGTGCGCGGCACGGTCAGCCGCAGGTTGCCGGCAGGCCGGTCGCGCGCCTCGACCGCCGTCTCCAGCGCCAGGTCGATCTCGGACAGCGCCGGCCGCAGCCGTTCGAGCAACTGCGCGCCTTCTTCGGTCGGCGCTACGCTGCGCGTGCTGCGTGCCAGAAGACGCACGCCGAGCCTTGCTTCCAGGCTCGACACCGCGTGGCTGACCGCCGACGGCGCAATGCCAAGCTCGCGCGCGGCACCGCGAAAACTGGCGCATTGTGCGACAGTAGCGAGCACGGCGAGTTGGGACAGGTTGGCGCGGTTCATTGATCTATTTTATAGAGCAAGCCGTACAAAAGAGACAGAATTATCGAACGCTCTGCGAGGCGCTATCTCTTCCTCATCGCAACAAGGAGATGCGCCATGCAAACCCGCAAACTAGGAACTGAACTCGAAGTCTTCCCCGTCGGCCTCGGCTGTATGGGCATGAGCTTCGGCTACGGCGGCCAGCCCGAGGCCGAGGCGATCGCCACGCTGCGCCGCGCCGTCGAGATCGGCGTCAACTTCTTCGACACCGCCGAGGTCTACGGGCCTTTCGAGAACGAGATCCTGCTCGGCAAGGCGCTGAAGCCGGTGCGTGACAAGATCACCATCGCCACCAAATTCGGCTTCAAGATTTCCGAGCACGGTTCGGGCACCGACCGTATGATCGGTGTCGACAGCCGCCCCGAGCACGTCAAGGCGGTGGCGGAAGCCTCGCTGAAGCGCCTCGATACCGACGTGATCGACCTCTACTACCAGCATCGCGTCGATCCGAACGTCCCGATCGAGGACACAGTTGGCGCCATGGCCGAGTTGGTGCGCGAAGGCAAGGTGCGGGCGCTGGGCCTGTCGGAAGTGAGCGGAGCGACGCTGCGTCGTGCGCATGCCGTGCATCCCATCGCCGCCGTGCAGAGCGAATATTCGCTGTGGAGCCGCGACCCGGAGGACGAGGTCTTCGCTGTCTGCCGCGAGCTTGGCATCGGCTTCGTCCCCTACAGCCCGCTCGGCCGCGGCCTGCTCACCGGCACCATCGCCAAGCCGGATGCGCTCGGCGCCGGCGACTGGCGGCTCGGCCTGCCGCGCTTCCAGGCCGAAGCTATGGAAGCCAACAACGCCGTCATCGCGGTGCTGGAGAAGATGGCGGCCGAGAAGGGCGTGACGCCGGCGCAGCTGGCGCTCGCCTGGGTGCTGCACCAGGGCGATTTCATCGTGCCGATCCCCGGCGCGCGAAAGATCCGCCACCTGGAGCAGAACACGGCGGCGGCCGGGATCGAGCTGAGCGCCGTCGAGGCTGCGGCGATCGGCGACGCGCTGTCGCCCGACAAGGTGGTCGGCAAGCGCTATACCGAGGAATTGCTGGCGCTGGTGAATGGGTGAGCTGTGATAGAGGAAGGGGCGCCTAGGCGTCCCTTCTTTCGAGAGGTAGGCGCGAGGCACCCCTCTCTGTCCTGCCGGACATCTCCCCCTCAAGGGGGGAGATTGGCTGTCGCCGCCGCTTTCGCCAATCACCGAGGTTAAAGGAAGAGGCACGGCGCCGAAGCTGCTGATCTCCCCCCTTGAGGGGGAGATGCCCGGCAGGGCAGAGGGGGGTGCCTCGCGCCGACATCCCTACCAAGGCACCACCTCAATCTCCGGCCAGTATTCCTGCGCCCTTCTCCCCTTCGCCTCATGGGTCCGCCGATTGTCCAGCACCCTGTTCGGCACGATGCGGAACGAGAAAATGTCGTCGAGCCCGAACGGCGCAACGAGCTCCAGCTCTCCGTCGCTGCCGAAGCGCACCCCGACCGCATGCGTCTTCGAGGCAAAAAAGCTGATGGGTTCACTCGCGCTCGTGTAGCGCGGGCATTCCTGCCCGAACTTCACCGGATACCACAGATGCACGCGCGCCTGGTTGCGCACCTCGACCGGCAGCGCCAGCCCCTCGAAATGCTGCGCCGCTCGGCGGATCACCGCATCCTCGGCCTCGTAGGAGAGGTCGGCGTCGTCGAAATAGAACAGGTCGACATCCTTGATGCCGTAGCCCGGCGGTTTGCCGGTCAGGTGGTTCCAGACGCTGTTGTAGAGCGCGCCCGAGACCACCAGCCAATCCGGCAGCGCCATCGCGCGCACGCGCGCCAGCGTTTCATTGAGCAGCGGGTCGGCCGCGACGATGGCGAGGAAGGTCGCGCGCTGCTCTTCGAAGGCAAGGCCGGAATAGCGGAGATGGTTCATCGCCCTTTGGAGGGCGATTCGCCATCGCTCCGCAATGCTCTACGTACGCAGGACTCCGCCCGTCTGCTTGTTGACGTTCTCGACGATGCGTTTTGCGAGCGCCTCGAAATCCTCGTCGGTCAGCGTCTTTTCGACCGGCTGGATCGAGACTTCGATGGCGATCGACTTCTTGGCCGCGCCCAGCGCAGCGCCTTCGAAGACGTCGAACACCGAAACGCCGGTGACCAGCTTCTTGTCGGCGGCTAAAGCCGCCCGCACCAGCGTGCCGGCTTCGACCGACCTGTCGACGACGAAGGCGAAGTCGCGCTTCACCGCCTGGAACGGAGAAAGCTCGAGCTTCGGCTTGGTACGCGTCGGCTTGGCCTTCGGTTCCGGCACGGCATCGACATAGACCTCGAAGCCGCACAGCGGTCCGGCAACGTCGAGCACTTCGAGCGTCTTCGGATGGAATTCGCCGAAGGTGCCGAGCACGGTCTTCGGCCCGAGCTTGATCGTGCCGGAGCGTCCGGGATGATACCAGGCCGGGCCGCCGGGCTCGATCTGCAGCCGGTCGACCGGCGCGCCGCAGGCTTCGAGCGCCGCGATCGCGTCCGCCTTGGCGTCGAACACGCCGACCGGTCCGGCATTGCCGGCCCAGCTGCGGCCGGAGCCGTCGAGCTTGGCCGTGCCGCGCCTGACACCGGCGGCAACGCGCCGCTGCTGGTCGGCCATGTCGCCTTCATAGGTGCCGGAGACCTCGAACAGCGCCACGTCGCCGATGCCGCGATCGGCGTTGCGCTGCGCGGCGCTGATCAGCCCCGGCAGCAGCGAGGGCCGCATGTCGGACATGTCGGCGGCGATCGGGTTGGCGAGCTTCAACGCATTCTGGCCGCCGCCGAACAGTTCGGCGTGCTTCGCCGGGATGAACGACCAGGTGACCGCCTCCATCATGCCGCGCACCGCAAGCGCGCGCTTCGCCGCGCGGGTGCGCACTTGCAGCGTGGTCAGGATCTTGCCGCTGACCGCGTCGTGCGAGGTCAGCGGCTGGGCCAAGATGTTGTCGACGCCGTGGATGCGCATCACTTCCTCGACGAGGTCGGCCTTGCCGTCGACATCCGGCCGCCAGGACGGCACCTTCACCTCGGCGGCGTCGCCCGAGCTGCGCGGCTCGAAGCCGAGGCGGGTCAGGATAGCGAGCGCTTCTTCCCTTGGCACCTCGATGCCGGTCAGCCGCTTCACCTCCGAGAGCGGGAAGAAGATGATCTTCGGCTTGTGGCCGGCATAGCCAGCCACTTCGATTTCCGTCGGCGTGCCGCCGCAGAAATCGATCACCAGCTTGGTCGCGAGCTCGACGCCCGGCACCATGAATTCGGGATCGACGCCGCGCTCGAAGCGGTAGCGGGCATCGCTGATGATGCCGAGCGTGCGGCCGGTGCGGGCCGTCGTGATCGGGTCCCAGAGCGCCGATTCGATCAGCACGTCGGTGGTGTTCTCGTCGCAGCCCGAATGCTCGCCGCCCATGATGCCGGCGATCGATTCGACGCCGTTGTCGTCGGCTATCACGCACATTTCCGGCGTCAGCGCGTATTCGCGCCCGTCGAGCGCCAGCACCTTCTCGCCGTCCCTGGCGCGGCGCACGACGAGGTTGCCGGCGACCTTGTTGGCGTCGAAGACATGCAGCGGCCGGCCGCGGTCGAAGGTGACGTAGTTGGTGATGTCGACCAGCGCGCTGATCGGGCGCAGCCCGATCGCGATCAGCCGCTGTTGCAGCCATTTCGGCGACGGGCCGTTCTTCACGCCCTTCACCAGCGTCAGCGCGAAGCCGGGGCAGAGTTCCGGCGCCTCGATCTTGACCTTGACCGGGCACATGCCGTTGCCGGCATGCGGCATGATCGCGCCGCCGGTGAGGCGGCCGAGCCCGCTCGCCGCGAGGTCGCGCGCGATACCGTAGACGCTGGTCGCATCCGGCCGGTTCGGCGTCAGATTGATCTCGATCACCGGGTCGTCGAGATGCGCGTAAGCCGCGAAGCTGGTGCCGATTGGAGCGTCCTCGGGCAAATCGATGATGCCGGTGTGCTCGTCGGACAGCTGCAGCTCGCGCTCCGAGCACATCATGCCGTGGCTCTCGACGCCGCGGATCTTGCCGACCGAGAGCGTCACGTCGATGCCAGGGATATAAGTGCCGGGCGCGGCGAAAGCGCCGATCAGGCCGGCCCGCGCGTTCGGCGCCCCGCACACCACCTGCACCGGCGGCTTGCCGTCGCCGGTGTCGACGGTGAGCACGCGCAGGCGATCGGCGTCCGGGTGTTGGACTGCCGTCAGCACCTTGGCGATGACGAAGGGCTTCAGGCTCGCCTTGTCGTCGACATGTTCGACTTCGAGGCCGATCGCTGTCAGCCTTTCGACGATCTCGGCAAGCGAAGCGTCGGTCTCGAGATGGTCCTTGAGCCAGGAGAGGGTGAATTTCATGACTGTGTTCCGTCTGGGTTAGACGATGATGGCCTGGGCACGCTGGTCTTGAGATGCCGCGGCAGGTCGTCAGGCATATGCAGGAAGGGCAGTTGCTCGCGCACATAGGCATGCAGGGTCGGCTTGAAATAGGCCGGCATGTCCATGGCGCCGAGCATGAAGTAGATGTGGCCGTTGAGACGCTCGTCGCTATAGGCGATGGGCGAGCCGCAGATGCCGCAGAAGGAGCGCTCGACCGGGCCGTTCCGGTAGGCCTTCAGCGACTTGCCATCGAGCGCGACCTGGTCGGCCATGAAGCCGACGAAGGCCGACACCGGCGCGCCGCTGGCACGCCGGCAATCGCCGCAATGGCAATAGCTGATGTGGTGCGGCTCGGCTGACGCCTCGAACCGCACCGCGCCGCAGCGGCAGCCGCCGGTGTGCGGGGCGGTCATGTCGAGAGCCCCCCGAACAGCGTCGGCAGGTCGAGCGGACGGAAGCCGTAATGCGTGAGCCAGCGCACGTCGGCGTCGAAGAAGGCGCGCAGGTCCGGCATGCCGTATTTCAGCATGGCGATGCGGTCGATGCCCATGCCCCAGGCGAAGCCCTGGTATTCGTCCGGATCGAGCCCGCCGTAGCGCAGCACGTTGGGATGCACCATGCCGCAGCCCAGGATCTCCATCCAGTCGGAACCTTCGCCGAAGCGCACTTCGCCCGGACGCGAGCGGTCGCACTGGATGTCGACCTCGAGGCTGGGTTCCGTGAACGGAAAGAAGGACGGCCGGAAGCGCATCTTGACGCTCGGCACCTCGAAGAAGGCCTTGCAGAACTCCTCCAGCACCCACTTCATGTTGGCGATGTTGGCTGATCTGTCGATCACCAGCCCCTCGACCTGATGGAACATCGGCGAGTGCGTGGCGTCCGAATCCTGCCGGTAGGTCTTGCCGGGGATGACGATGCGGATCGGCGGCTTCTGCCCCTCCATGGTGCGGATCTGCACCGGCGAGGTGTGCGTGCGCAACAGCTTGCGCTCGCCCTTCTCGTCCGGCTGGAAGAAGAAGGTGTCGTGCATCTCGCGCGCCGGATGGCCGTGCGGGAAGTTGAGCGCGGTGAAGTTGTAATAGTCGGTCTCGATGTCCGGACCTTCGGCGATCGAGAAGCCGAGGTCGCCGAAGATCGCCGCGATCTCGTCGATCACCTGGCTGATCGGATGGATGCGGCCGCGCTCGGCCGGCGATTGCCGCACAGGCAGCGTCACGTCGACCGTCTCGGCGGCGAGCCGTGCGGCGATCGCCACGTCCTTCAGCTCGGCTTTGCGCGCCGTCAGCGCCTCGGTGACGCGGTTCTTCAGCCCGTTGATCGCCGGGCCTTTCACCTGCCGTTCCTCGGCACTCATGGCGCCGAGCGTCTTCAGCATTTCGGAGACCGAGCCTTTCTTGCCCAGCGCCGAGACGCGCACCGCCTCGATCGCCTGCTCGTCGGCCGCGGCCGCGATGTCGGCAAGCAGGGAAGCTTCAAGGGTTTCAAGATTTCCAGCGGTGGCGTTCACGGCGAAACTCTCTCGATGGGTAACCGGCATCGCGCTACGCGGTGCCATCTTGGTTACATCAGGAACAAATTTGGTTGCATCAGGCATAAGAAAAACCCGCGCCAGCCGTGCCAGCGCGGGTTCCCCAAAATCAGATTTGCGTATGCTTGGGAAGCGCTGGCTTAGGCGACAGCGCTCTCAAAAGCATTCGGCGTGGTGTTCTTCAGATATTCGAGCGCGACCTTGGCCTTGGCGACCAGGGCTGCGAAAGCCTGCGGCTCGTGGATGGCCATGTCCGAAAGGATCTTGCGGTCGATCTCGATGCCGGCCTTGTTGAGGCCGTCGATGAAGCGGCCATAGGTCAGGCCATGCTCGTGCACCGCCGCGTTGATGCGCTGGATCCACAGCGCGCGGAACGAGCGCTTGCGGTTCTTGCGGTCGCGATAGGCATACTGCAGCGACTTCTCCACCGCCTGCTTGGCGATGCGGATGGTGTTCTTGCGGCGGCCGTAGAAGCCCTTGGCGGCTTTCAGGACCTTCTTGTGCTTGGCGTGGGCGGTGACGCCTCTCTTTACGCGTGCCATGTCATGATCTCCTTAAAAGCAATTCCAGGAAAAGTGTCTGGCGGTTTTCCGTTCTGAATTGCGTAAAAACAAAAAGCTGTTCCAGGCCGAGGGATTAGAGCCCGTTCGGGAGAAAATTCTTGATGACCTTCTTGCCGTCCGGTTCAGCCAGAACCATCGTGCCGCGGGCATCGCGAATGAACTTGTTGGAACGCTTGATCATGCCGTGGCGCTTGCCGGCGGCGGCCGACAGCACCTTGCCGGTGGCAGTAATCTTGAACCGCTTCTTGGCGGCCGATTTGGTCTTCATCTTGGGCATTTTGCTACTCCGTATTGGTGGCGCACCATCGCGCTTCTCGTTCGCTTCGGGCCGACCAAAGCCCGAAAAGCAAATGAAACCGCCACGGCATGCCCTGCCGGGCGGTTTTCTTGAACGGCGGTGCTATAGATCAAAGACGGCGCGCGCGCAACAGCTGAAGCGACACAGCAGAGGCGACGCCCTTGCGGCAAACGCTTCAGGTGAATTCTCCCGGCGTCGGCGCCGCCCCTCACCTGCCTGCCGGCATCCTCTCCCCGTATAGTGACGGGGAGAGGGGCGCTGTCGTCGCCGGCTTCGCCAATCGCAAGCGTTGCAAGAAGGTCGTCGTCGTTGCGGCCAGCCCTTTCTCCCCGTCACTATACGGGGAGAAATGCCCGGCAGGGCAATGAGGGGTAGCGCCGACCTCGAAAATGAGTTCTCAAATTCGGGCTCTGTCGCGATCCCGCTAGCCGAAGGCGCGCGACGCGAGCCACCTTAAGGCAGCGTGAACCACACCGGCAGCACACCTGATTGCTGCGCGCCGTCGATCAGTTCGAAGGCCGGCAGCGCCACCAGGAACACCAATCCGTCGAGCAGCGTGTTCAACAGCAGGCGCGGCTTGAAGCTGCCGGTATCGCCCTCCTGGTAGAGCGAAAGGTTGGGAAAGAAGCGCGGCACCTTCGCCAGATAGGCTTTGTAGGGGGCGCCGAGCACTTCCTTGAGATAGCGCTCCTCGCGCAGGATGACGATGTGGAAGGCGCCGGCGCACAGGAGCGCGAAGAGGATGATGCCGGAGAACGAGCCGATCTGCGCGCCCACGCCGGCGGCCGCCACGGTCGAAAACAAGTAAAGCGGGTTGCGGGTGATCGAATAGGGCCCGCCGGTGACCACCTCGGAGGATTTGCGGCCGCCGATATAGAGCGTGGACCACAAGCGCCCGACGACGCCGAGGAAGATCAGCAGCACGCCGAACATCTCGATCGACTCGTGCATCGGCGTGTCGGGAGGGAACGTCGACTGGCCGAACAAGAGTGCCGCAAACAGCACCACGATGAGCACGGCCAGCACGACGCGGCGCATATATTGATAGCCGCCCAACCCCTCTATCTGGTTGTCGGGCGGGACCTTCGTTTCATCGACCATGGCCAATCCGATCGTCGCTTTCTTTGCCGGCGATCGGATAGAAAACAGGCGCCCCGCCGATCGTCGGGTCGCCGTGCGCGGCAATTCGGGCGGATTTTAGGGCACGAAGCCGCGCCGGGCGGTCAACTCTCTTTCCCGAAACCGTGATCGGCGCGACGGATTGCAGCGGTCGCGCCGGAATGGTTCCTGGACGAAAAGGAAGGCGCCCTGTCAGCGGGGCGCCAGCACCATCATCATCTGGCGGCCTTCGAGCTTCGGCTCGGCCTCGACCTTGGCGATCGGCGCCACTTCCTCGCGCACCTTGTTCAGGAGCTGCATGCCGAGCTCCATATGCGCCATCTCGCGGCCGCGGAAGCGCAACGTCAGCTTGACCTTGTCGCCTTCCTCGAAGAAGCGCCGCACGGCCTTCATCTTGGTCTCGTAGTCATGGCTGTCGATGTTCGGGCGCATCTTGATCTCTTTGATCTCGATGACCTTCTGGTTCTTGCGCGCTTCGGCCGCCTTCTTCTGGTTGGCGTATTTCAGCTTGCCGAGATCGAGGATTTTTACGACGGGCGGCTGCGCGTTGGGCGATATCTCGACGAGATCGAGCCCAGCCTCTTCGGCGAGCAGCAATGCGTCGTTGATGGAAACTTCGCCACGGTTCTGGCCTTCGGCGTCGATGAGCTGGACCCGGGGAACCCGGATGTCTCGGTTGGAGCGCGGACCGTCCTTGGTGGGGGCCGCTGCTTTGAAAGGTCTGCGAATGGTCGTGGTCTCCTCGGCCGTTTCGTTCGGGGGTTGTTTAGATTCAAGTCCTTGGACGCGCCTATGTGGTGAGCGCGCGGCCGGAGTCAATAGCACAGCCTCACCAGGAAATCACCTCAAAGCTTGCCCCGGGAAGCCGCCATCGTCTGCACCAAGCAAAGAAACGTCACGAGCACTTTTCCATGAACCGCCGGTTGTGCCAAAAGACCGCCCGGGAAGGATAATGTCATGAACGCCAGCGCACCAGTTTTCATCGACGTGGACGGGGCAGAGATCGCCGTCAGGCAGGTGCCGGGCTCGGCGCCGGGCATCGTCTGGCTGGGCGGCTACAAGTCCG
Source organism: Mesorhizobium sp. WSM4906 (assembly GCF_029674625.1). Classification (NCBI taxonomy): domain Bacteria; kingdom Pseudomonadati; phylum Pseudomonadota; class Alphaproteobacteria; order Hyphomicrobiales; family Phyllobacteriaceae; genus Mesorhizobium; species Mesorhizobium sp. WSM4906. The sequence continues at coordinate 625,236 of NZ_CP121355.1, read as the reverse complement.
ACATGCTGGGCACCAAGGCCGAAGCGCTGTCGGCCTGGACGGCCCGCGAAGGCCGCGCCTATCTGCGCCACGACTATTCCGGCCACGGCGAATCCGGCGGCGATTTCGCCGACGGCACGATCTCGAAATGGCTGGCCGAGAGCCTTTCCGTCTTCCGCCGCTTCAGCAAGGGCAAGCAGATCCTGGTCGGCTCCTCGATGGGGGCGTGGATAGCGTTGCGCATGGTTCAGGAACTGCGCAAGGCGGGCGAGGATCGCGTGGCCGGCCTCGTGCTGCTTGCGCCGGCGCCGGACTTCACGATCGAGCTGATCGAACCGGTGCTGACCAAGGCGCAGAAGCGCGATCTTTCGAAAAAGGGATTTTTCGCCGAACCGTCCGACTATTCGGACGAGCCCTATATCTACACGCGCGCGCTGATCGAGGACGGCCGGGCGAACCGGGTGATGGCCGGGCCGATCGACACCCACTGCCCGGTACACATCCTGCAGGGCCTGGCCGATCCCGACGTGCCGTCCGGCCATGCGCTGAAGCTCGCCGCGCTTTTGCCGGCCGACGACGTCACGCTGTCGCTGATTCCCGACGGCGATCATCGTCTATCCCGCCCCGAGGATCTCGACATGCTGCTCCGCGCCGTCGGCGACATGGTCAAGCGGGTCGCTTGAACCATGCGCATTTCCATCCCCATATCCGCCTTCGTCGCGGCGATCGTCGGCTTTGGCGGCACTTTAGCCATCGTCATCGCCGCGGCCAAGGCGGTCGGCACCACGCAGATCGAGACCGCGAGCGGCGTGACGGCGATCTGCCTGGCCATGGCGATCGAATGCCTGTGGCTGTCCTGGCGCACCAAGATGCCGGTCATCACCGCCTGGTCGACGCCGGGACTGGCGCTGATTGCCGCCTCCAGCGGCTTCACCATGCCGGAAGCCGTCGGTGCCTTCATCGTCACCGGCATCCTTCTGATTGCCACCGGCCTGTTCAAGCCGCTGACCCGGCTGATCGCGATGATTCCGGCCTCGGTGGCTTCCGGCATGCTCGCCGGCATCCTGGTCGGCTTCGCCGTCAATGCGGTGAAGGCCATCCCCGCCGATCCGTGGCTGATCTTGCCGCTGATCGCCGCCTTCTTCGTCATCCGGCTGTTCAATCCGGCATTGTCTGTGCTGGTGGTGCTGATCGGCGGCGGCCTCGCCGCCTTCCTCACCGGCCGCGTCGGCGGCCTGCCGGCGCCCGAACTGTCGACGCTGACACTGGTTGCGCCGCAGTTCACCGCCTCGGCGATCGTTGGGCTGGCCTTGCCGCTCTACCTCGTCACCATGGCCTCGCAAAACCTGTCCGGCCTCGCCGTCCTGAAAGCCGCCGGCTACCACCCGGAGCCCGGCCCGCTGATCGGCGTCACCGGCCTGTTTTCGCTGCTCTCGGCGCCGTTCGGCGCCTCGACCACCAATCTGGCGGCCATCTCGGCCGCGATCTGCACCGGCCCGGACGTCCATCCGGACCCTGCCGAGCGTTGGAAGACCGGGCCGTTCTACGCGCTCGCCTATCTGGTCTTCGCCATCTTCGGCGCTTCGCTGGTAGCGATCTTCGCCGTCCTGCCGCAGAGCCTGATCGTGCTGGTCGCCGGTCTGGCGCTGATGGCGCCTTTGGCCAACGCGCTGTCGATCGCTCTCCATGACACGGGCGAGCGCATGCCGGCCACCGTCACCTTCGCGGTGACCGCCTCGGGGTTGACGCTGTTCGGTGTCGGCGCGGCGTTTTGGGGCCTGGTTGCCGGAATGGTGGTGCTTTTCCTCGAAAAACTCAAAAAGCGATAATCATTTCAACCGCTTCGCCGGTTTTGGACGGACTTGCCTTGAATCGCCGATTTCGCCTTCCCATTTCGATTCCACGCAGCCGGTTTGGCTGTCTCCAACGGAAGGATTGGGAGAATGAACACAACCGCATTGATCCGTCCGGCCTGGACGCCGGCGACCATCGCGCTGATGGTGATCGGCTTCATGATGTTCTGGCCGCTCGGCTTCGCCATGCTTGCCTACATCATCTGGGGCGACCGGCTCGATGGCTTCAAGCGTGACGTCAACCGCGCCACCGACGGTATCTTCGCCGGCTGCCGCCGCGGCTCCGACAAGGCCGCCCGCTGGGGCCACGGCTCGTCCCGCACCGGCAACGTCGCCTTCGACGACTGGCGCGAGAAGGAGCTCGAGCGCCTCGCCGAGGAGCGCCGCAAGCTCGACGAAATGCTGACCGAGTTCGACGAGTATGCCCGCGAGCTGCGCCGCGCCAAGGACCAGGAAGAGTTCGACCGCTTCATGGCTCAGCGCAACAAGCCGACCGCGCCGACCGCCACTGGCGGCTCGACCGGAGCGACAGGGCCGAAGCGCGGCGAAGGCACGAATCTGCTCGACGACTGAGGCCGCGCGACAGGTTTCGGCGTGATAATACGGCGTCGCGCGAGCGGCGCCGTTTCTTTTTTGTTCTCCATGTAGCTTCACTCCACTGGCCGTTTTCCTCGAATCGCGTATCGTCCAGCCATGTCCCTCGGCTTCTTTCGCAATCTGACCAAGCCCAAGCCCGCGCCCGTCGTAGAGCGCGAGCATTGCGTCGCCGGCCGCACGCTGCCGCTCAAGATCGTCGAGAGCGCCAGGGCCCGGCGGCTGACGCTGCGCATCGATTCCGGCGGCCAGGGCCTGCGCATCACCGTGCCGCCCGGCCTGCGGCGCGGCGAGGTCGAGAAATTCCTCGACCGTCATCAGGACTGGCTGGAGCAGCGCCTGGCCAAGGTGCCGATGCGTCCGCAGGTGCGGCCAGGCATCAAGATCCCGATCCGGGGCGTGCCGCACCGCATCGTCCATGAGCCGGTAAAGCGCGGCACCGTCACCATCGCTCGCGACGATCGCGGCCCGCTGCTGATCGTGCATGGCGAGCGCATCCACCTGCCGCGCCGTATCGCCGATTATCTGAAACGCGAGGCCAAGCGCGAGATCGAGAAATTGGTGGTCAAACACACCGAAGCGATCGGCAAGCGCGCCAAGGCGATCCGTTACAAGGATACCTCCAGCCGCTGGGGGTCATGCACCTCGGAGGGCAATCTCTCCTTCTCGTGGCGCATCATGATGGCGCCGCCGCCGGTCATCAATTACCTGGTGGCGCATGAGGTGGCGCATCTGAAAGAGATGAACCACGGCCCGAAATTCTGGAAATTGTGCGAAAAGCTCTGCCCCGACACCGACCGCTGCAAGGACTGGCTGAAGCGCAACGGCGGCGCGCTGCAGGCGATCGTGTTCGAGTAAGTCGTCTGCGAGGCGCCATTGTCGTCCACCGCTGGCTGCGGGACGTTGGAGATTTGGCCGAGCCCTCAGCGTCGTCATCAACTCTGAAGGATCGAGGCGTCTCTAAGCCTAGCGTTTAGGGTGACGATGATCTTTCGCATGACGGCGGCGATGGCCACCATTGGCTTCTTGCCGTTGGCGCGAAGGCGTTTGTAGAATGGTGCGAACTCGCCCCTTCCGGCAGCGGCGTGCAAGGCGGGCATGTAGAGCATGCTCCTGACCTCTGGTCGTCCGCCACGGATTTTGCGGTAGCCGTGTTTTTGGCCACTGTCGTTTGGATGAGGCGCGAGCCCTGCAAGGGCTGCAGCCTTGCGGCGTGTCATGGACCCCAGTTCGGGCAAGGTGGCCAAGAGCTTGGCCGCCACGATCGGGCCGAGACTGTCCATGGCCGTGCAGATGGCTGCCCGGTGCTTGAGGGTGGTGCTGTTGGCGACGAGCTCGCGGATGTCGGCCTCGATGGCCTTGATCTGATTGTCGATGGCTTTGATCAGCGCCTTGAAGGAGGCGGCGAGCTCGCGGCCGCCGGGAGCCTTGAGGCGGTTCTTCTCGGCGCCCCTGAGGGCTATGAGCTCCTGGCGGCGGCGGACCAAGGCGCGCAGGCGGATCTCCTCAGCGTCTGGAGCCTGCCACAGGCACAGCTTATCCCAGCGCTCACGGCCATAGGCCCAAAGCATGCCGGCATCGATGGCGTCGCTCTTGCCGTGCGTGCCGTAGGAGCGGATGAAGCTCTTGACCTTGAGCGTGTCGGCACGATGGCAGGCGATGCCCGAGCGCAGGCACTCCTCGAGCAGCAGGCTTTCATGGCCGCCGGTCGGCTCGCACACGACAAGGTCGATGTGTTTGTAGCTCTTGAGCAAGGCACGGATCGTGCGCCGCTGATTGGCGATAGTGCGGGTGGTGGCGCCGTCACAGACGGTGATGGTGTCCTTGGCGATGTCGAAGCCGAGGCACAATTGCGGTTGTTGATGCAGGAAGGCCATGCTGGTGGTATCCTTAAAGGGCTTCGGATTGTTTGCGGGCGTGGCGTGAGCCAGCGGCCAATCAACTCTCCAAGCGATGGCGGACAAAGACGGCAGGGACCTTGATGACGTCGGGTGCTACCCGGTCCCAGGGACGGTCGCCTGCCGCCGGGACTGCTGGCTGTGATGGGCCGCAGTCCCGGCCGCCAAACTACCCGATCCTTCTCAAACAATCCTAGGGCGAAGCAAGGAGCGAAGCGACGCGCGTAGACCCTAGGATCCATGCCGCGATGCGTGAGCGCTGCGGCGGTTCAGAAGTTGTTTTGCCTTGACGAGAGGCGTCCCAGAACGGCCTTTTCGATCGCGGCACTCTTCGGCCGACGTAACGGAATGGATCCCAGGGTCTGCGCTCCGCTTTCGCGTCGCTCCGCCCTGGGACGAAGGCGCGGTTGCCTCGCCGCAAACCCGCTCAATCGTCATTCGCGGCGTTCAACTCCTCCGGCTTCAGCCCCTCATCCCCCTGATGCGGCCAGGGCAAGAAATTCCGGTCGAAGGCGTCGCTGCCGAAATATTCCAGCGCCCGGTGCGCTTCGGCGCCGTTGAAGTCGGACTTCTCCATCAGATGCGCGATCACCTCGCGCGCCTGCGCGATCTTTTGCCTGAGTTCGGCGACGGTCCGGTCGGCCATTGGTTTGCTCCCGCCTGCATTGCCTTGAATTCAAGTTAGCGCTTTCTGACCATCCGGCAACAGCATGCTTTTTCTCGACTCTTGCGGCTTTTCGTGCCAATTCCGCGCCATGACGCTCGACATCAAGATCTGCGGATTGAAGACCGACGCCGCGATGGCTGCCGCGCTCGCCGGCGGCGCCAGCCATGTCGGCTTCATCTTCTTTGCCAAAAGCCCGCGTTACGTAGAACCGGCAGAGGCAGGGCGCCTGCGCGAAGCCGCGCGCGGCAAGGCCAAGGCGGTCGCCGTCACCGTCGACGCCGATGATGAATTCCTGGACGAGATCGTCTCCAGGATGCAGCCGGATATGCTGCAGCTGCATGGGTCCGAAACGCGGGCGCGGGTGGCGGAGCTCAAGGCTCGCTACGGCCTGCCGGTGATGAAGGTGCTGTCGGTCAGCGAAGCGGCGGACCTCGACCGGATAAAGCCCTACATCGGCATTGCCGACCAGTTCATGTTCGACGCCAAGCCGCCCATGGGATCGCAATTGCCGGGCGGCAACGGCGTCGCTTTCGACTGGCGCCTCCTTGCCGGCCTTGACGCCGGGCTCGATTACATGCTTTCCGGGGGGCTCAACGCCGCCAATGTCGGCGATGCCCTGAGACTGGCCAATCCGCCCGCAATAGACATCTCGTCGGGCGTGGAAAGCGCTCCCGGCGTCAAGGATCCGGCGCTGATCGAGCAGTTTTTCCGGGCCGTCAGGGCCGCGCGCGACGACCGCGCCGCCTGAGGAACCTAACCGAGCATGTCCCGGAAAAGTGGAATCCGGTTTTCCGATAAGGACATGCTCAAACATAAGATGCCAGGAGATCGGCGATGAACAAGCCGGCTATGCCCAATTCCTTCCGCACCGGGCCCGACGAGCAGGGCATGTTCGGCATTTTTGGCGGGCGCTTCGTCGCCGAGACGCTGATGCCGCTGATCCTCGATCTCGAAGAGCAGTGGAATAAGGCCAAGAACGATCCGGAGTTCAAGGCCGAGCTGCAGAACCTGTCGACCCACTATGCCGGGCGGCCGTCGAAGCTCTACTTCGCCGAAGGCCTGACCAAGCATCTTCGTGAGGTTTCCTCGGCGAGGGGCCTCGGGGGCGGCGCCAAGGTCTATTTCAAGCGCGAGGACCTGAACCATACCGGCTCGCACAAGATCAACAATTGCCTCGGCCAGATCCTGCTCGCCAAGCGCATGGGCAAGCGGCGCATCATCGCCGAGACCGGTGCCGGCCAGCACGGCGTCGCCTCGGCAACCGTCGCGGCGCGCTTCGGCTACCCTTGCGTCGTCTACATGGGCGCCACCGACGTCGCCCGCCAGAGCCCCAACGTCTTCCGCATGAAGCTGCTCGGCGCCGAGGTGCGGCCGGTCACCGCCGGCCACGGCACGCTGAAGGACGCCATGAACGAAGCCCTTCGTGATTGGGTCACCAATGTCGAGGACACCTATTACCTGATCGGCACCGCCGCCGGCCCGCATCCCTATCCGGAGCTGGTGCGCGACTTCCAGTCGGTTATCGGCACGGAAGCGCGTGCCCAGGTGCTGGAGCAGGAAGGCCGGCTGCCGGATGTCATCATCGCCGCGGTCGGCGGCGGCTCCAACGCCATCGGCCTCTTCCATCCCTTCCTCGATGACAAGGAGGTTCGCATCATCGGCGTCGAGGCCGGCGGGCGTGGCCTGAACGGCGTCGAGCACTGCGCCTCGATGAGCGCCGGCTCGCCGGGCGTGCTGCACGGCAACCGCACTTATCTCTTGCAGAATGCGGACGGCCAGATCCTCGACGGCCATTCGATCTCGGCCGGCCTCGATTATCCGGGCGTCGGGCCCGAGCATTCCTGGCTGCGCGATTCGGGCCGCGTCCAATATGTGCCGATCCTCGATGACGAGGCGCTGGAAGCCTTCCAGCTCACGACCCGCGTCGAAGGCATCATCCCGGCCCTGGAATCGGCGCACGCCATCGCCCACGCCATGAAGATCGTGCCGGAAATGGACAAGGACCAGATCGTCATCGTCAACCTGTCCGGCCGCGGCGACAAGGACGTGCATACGGTGGCCAACATGCTGGGCATGGAGATCTGACGATGACGACCCGCATCGACCGCCGCATGGCGAAGCTCAAGTCCGAGGGCCGTCCGGCTTTGGTCACCTACATCATGGGCGGCGACCCAGACTACGGCACCTCCTTGGCCATCATGAAGGCGCTGCCGGGCGCCGGCGCCGACGTCATCGAGCTCGGCATGCCCTTCTCCGATCCGATGGCCGACGGTCCGGCCATCCAGGCGGCGGGCCTCAGGGCGCTGAAAGGCGGCCAGACGCTGGTCAAGACGCTGAAGATGGCGGCCGAATTCCGCGCCGGTGACAACGAGACGCCGATCGTGCTGATGGGCTACTACAACCCGATCTACATCTACGGCGTCGATCGCTTCCTCGCCGATGCCAAGGCCAGCGGCATCGACGGACTGATCGTCGTCGACCTGCCGCCGGAAATGGACGAGGAGCTCTGCATCCCGGCGCTGAAGGCCGGCGTCAACTTCATCCGGCTGGCGACGCCGACCACCGACGACAAGCGCCTGCCCAAGGTTTTGGAAAACACCTCCGGCTTCGTCTATTACGTATCGATGACCGGCATCACCGGCTCGGCCCTTGCCGACACCGCCAAGGTCGCGGCGGCGGTCAAGCGCATCAAGGGTCATACCGCGCTGCCGGTCTGCGTCGGCTTCGGCGTCAAGACCGCCGAGCAGGCCCGGGTGATCGGCGCCTCGGCCGACGGCGTCGTTGTCGGCACCGCGATCGTCAACGCGGTCGCCAATGTGCTCGGACCCAAGGGCGAGAAGACCGCCGATCCGGCCGAGGCCGTCGCGACTTTGGTCAGCGGCCTTGCCCAGGGCGTGCGTTCGGCCCGCCTTGCTGCCGCCGAATAGTCTTCCTAAGTCTATCTTCCAGGACAGGAGCCGAAGCCATGAACTGGATCACCAACTACGTCCGTCCGAAGATCAATTCGATGCTCGGCCGGCGCACCGATATGCCGGAAAACCTCTGGATCAAGGATCCCGAGACCGGCGAGATGATCTTCCACAAGGACCTCGAATCCAACCAGTTCGTCATCCCGGCTTCCGGCCACCACATGAAGATTTCGGCCAAGGAACGGCTGAAATATTTCTTCGACGACGGCAAATACGAGACGCTGGAAAACCCCAAGGTCGTCCAGGACCCGCTGAAGTTCCGCGACGAGAAGCGCTACACCGATCGCCTGAAGGAGGCGAAGGCCAAGACCAGCCTGGAAGACGCTATCCTCAATGCCGCCGGCACCATCGACGGGCTTCCGGTCATCGTCACCGTGCAGGATTTCGCTTTCATGGGCGGCTCGCTCGGCATGGCCGCCGGCGAAGCCATCGTCTACGCCTTCGAAGTCGCCCTGCAGCGCAGGCGGCCGCTAATCCTGTTCGCCGCCTCGGGCGGCGCCCGCATGCAGGAAGGCATCCTCTCGCTGATGCAATTGCCGCGCACCACGGTCGGCGTCGACCGCCTGAAGGAAGCCGGCCTGCCCTACGTCGTCGTGCTCACCAATCCGACGACGGGCGGCGTCACCGCGTCCTACGCCATGCTCGGCGATGTCCACATTGCCGAACCCGGCGCGTTGATCGGCTTCGCCGGCCCGCGTGTCATCGAGCAGACCATCCGCGAGAAGCTGCCCGACGGCTTCCAGCGCGCCGAATATCTGATGGAGCACGGAATGGTCGACATGGTGGTCTCGCGGCTGGAGATGCGCCAGACCATCGCCAGGCTCTTGAAGATGCTGCTCAAGGTTCCAGCGGCTGAGGAGCCGGTCGAGCCGGAGATCCTGCCGCCGGCCCTGACACAACTGGAAGCGCGGCCGCAGGTCTGACGCGACATCGTCCGCCGCGAACCGCGATTGCGCGCTAGCCGTGCCGCGCAGTAGCTATTTGATTTGCGCATGACCCTTTCCGAAACCGATTCCCGGTTTCGGGGTCGTGCGCTAAAGCAATTCCAGGAAAAGCGTGAACGGGTTTTCCGTCCGGAATTGCGCCAACAAAAGATAGAGCGGTTCTGCATTTCCATGAAATGATGAACCGCTCTGGGATTCCACGATGACAACGCTCGCCGCCGACCGCGCAATCGAACATCTGATGACGCTCCATCCGAAAGGCTTCGACCTTTCGCTGGACCGCATCACCCGCCTGCTCGACCGCCTCGGCAACCCGCAGGAGCGGCTGCCGCCGGTCATCCATGTCGCTGGCACCAACGGCAAGGGCTCCTGTGCCGCCTTTGCGCGGGCGCTGCTCGAAGCGGCGGGGCACCTCGTCCACGTGCACACCTCGCCGCATCTGGTGAACTGGCACGAGCGCTACCGGCTGGCCGCCGAGGGCGGCGGCAAGCTTGTCGATGACAAGATCTTCGCCGAAGCCATCGCGCGCGTCGCCGAGGCCAACCAGGGCCAGAAGATCACCGTCTTCGAGATCCTGACCGCCGTCACCTTCATTTTGTTTGCCGAGCATCCGGCCGAAGCCGCGATCATCGAGGTCGGCCTCGGCGGCCGCTTCGACGCCACCAACGTCATCGCGCGGCCGGCGGTGTCCGTGATCATGCCGGTGTCACTGGACCACGAAGCCTATCTCGGCGACCGGGTCGAGGTGATCGCCGCCGAGAAGGCCGGCATCATGAAACGCGGCTGCCCGGTGGTGATCGGCGCGCAGGAAAGCGAGACCGCGCTCGAAGTGATGATCGAGACCGCCGAGCGGCTCGATTGCCCGACCGTCGTCTACGGCCAGGATTTCCTCGCCTTCGAGGAGAACGGCCGCATGGTCTATCAGGACGAGGACGGCCTGATGGACCTGCCGCTGCCGCGCCTGCCGGGACGGCACCAGTTCGCCAATGCCGCCGCGGCGATCGCCGCGGTCAAGGCCGCCGGCTTCGAGATCGGTCACCGCGCTGCTGAAAAGGCGATGGCACAAGTCGCATGGCCCGCCCGGATGCAGAAATTGTCGCAAGGCAAGCTGGTCGATCTGGCGCCCAAGGGCGCCGAGATCTGGCTCGACGGCGGCCACAATCCGGGTGCCGGGGTCGTCATCGCCGAAGCGCTCGCCGAGCAGGAGGAAAAGAACCCACGGCCGCTGATCCTCATCTCCGGCATGATCAACACCAAGGATCAGACCGGTTATTTCAGCGCCTTCAAGGGGCTGGCCCGGCATGTCTACACGGTGCCGGTCAGCAAGAGCGACGCCGGCGTGCCGAATGACGAGCTGGCGTTGCGTGCCACCGAAGCCGGCCTGTCGGCCGAGCCGGTGAGCTCCGTCGCCAATGCGCTGATGCTGTTGCGCGACAGCTGGGACGGTCCGGCGCCGCGCATACTCATCGGCGGCTCGCTCTATTTCGCCGGCGCTGTATTGGACGAGAACGGCACGCCGCCGACCTGAGCGAAGGTTCGCTGAGCCGCAAGGAGCCTGTCATGATCAAGGTGAAGCAGCTCGCCCATGTCTGCATCTTCGCGCATGACCTCGAGGCGACGCGCGGCTTCTACCACGACGTGCTCGGCATGGACACGCGGTTCAATTTCCTCCGCGACGGCAAGGTCTTCGGTTTCTACCTCGATTGCGGCGGCCGCAGCCATGTCGAGGTGTTCGAGAAGAGCGAGACCAGCTACAGCGAGCGCAATCAGATCAACCACTTCTGCCTCGAGGTGGAAGACATCGATGCCGCTATCGCCCACATCCGGTCGAAAGGCGTCGAGGTGACGCCGAAGAAGCTCGCCTGCGACGACACTTTTCAGGCCTGGATCACAGATCCCAACGGCGTGAGGATCGAGCTGTTCGAATATACCGGCAAAAGCGCGCAATTTGCCGGCGGCGACCGCGTCGCCGACTGGTGACTAGGTAGTGGTCCGGTTGGAAATTCCACGAGCCCGCATCTCCAGCTAAACGGCAAGGTGCATGATGGCCGGCAGTGCCAACGACAGGCCGGACAGGAAAAGCAGGACAAAGACGCTCCTGCGCATCGTCCGCTGCGACAACGACGGCGGCCAGCGGCGCGCCGCATAGGTCGCCAGCATCACCGCCGGTACGGCAAGGACGAGCGCCATGGGCGACATGGCAGGCAGGTTGCCACTCGCCACGACCGTGCCAAGCCGGACCGCTTGCGCGGCGCCGAACGCGGTAACCAGTGTTTCGCGAATGCGCACATGGGGCAGCGGCTGGCGAAAGAGAAGATATACGAGCGGCGGACCACTGGTCGCAAACAGGCCGCTCATCAGACCCGAGATGACGCCAAAGCCGACGAAACTCGCGTTTGACGATGGTTTTGCCAAACCGGCGGGCCTGACCGCCAGCTGCAGGCTGGACAGCATGATGACCAGGCCAAGTCCGATTTTCAGCAAGTCGGCTCGTGTGTCCGCCAGCCATTCCAATAGGACGTAACCTACGAACAGCGAAGGCAGGCTTGCGACCAGGATCATTCGCAACTCGCGGCGTGCGACTTCGCGCCAGCCGCCCTGGATCAGCATTTGCGCCGCGTTGACCAGTGTAAGCATGCCGACCATCGCAGCGGCGTCCGGTAGCGGCAGCAAGCCGACGAGGGCGATCGCGCCCATCATGATCAGACCGAAGGCAAAACCTGTCAGTGTCTGGACATAGGCTGCAATCGCCGCGAAACCGGCAAAGGCGGCGAGTGAACCTAGACCCATGTCGTGGCGTTCGACGCCGTGGTGGGTCGTCGCAAGCTGGCTGCCGAGATCACAGCACGCCTACCTCAGCTCGATCTCGATGAAGGCGTATTCCCCGTCATTGGCATTGATGACGTCGTGCTCGACGCCTTCCCTGCGAAAATAGGGCGCGCCTTGCTTCATCTCGGCGAAGGTGACGCCGTCCTTGGTCACCAGCTTCACCTTGCCGTCCATCAGCGGCACCACGACATAGTCGTGGCCGTGGCGGTGCCAGCCGGTGTTGGCGCCGGGCGCGAAGCGGTATTCGGTGACGATCACCCGCTCGTTGTCGACGTGAACTGTGGCCTTGGCTGTTCCGGTCATGGCGCTCTCCTTTTTCCGAAGCAGAGGGCATGACGTGCCCGGGTGCGAGGGCCAGAGCGCCGCCAGCGATGGCGCCAAAGAAAAGCCCGGCGCGGTGGCCGGGCTCGTTCCTTCAAATATTCGGATTGGCTCAGGCGAGGCTGCCGTTGATCCAGTGCGACAGCGCGGTCTTCGGCGCGGCACCCACCTTCATGTCGGCCACTTCGCCGCCCTTGAAGATCATCAGCGTCGGGATCGAGCGCACGCCGTACTGCGCGGCCAATTCGGGATTCTCGTCGATGTTGAGCTTGGCGACCTTGATCTTCGAGCCGAGTTCCTTGGCGATGTCTTCCAACGCCGGCGCGATCATCTTGCAGGGACCGCACCATTCCGCCCAGAAATCCACTACAACCGGTTCCTTGGCGTTGAGCACATCGGCCTGGAAATTGCCCTTGTCGACCTTGACGGTGGCCATGCTGAAATCCTTTCGAAAACTCGGGTTGCACCAAATGTGGTGGTTATGGCGGTGATGTTCAAGCAGTTCTTGTGTCACGCTCCCGTGAGTCGGGCAAGGGCATCGTCCATGGCCGTTGCAGGCAGCTCGATCAGGCGCGGCGCTTCGGTGAAGAGCAGTGCGGCCGTCACCTCGCGGCCCGGATAGAGCGGCTTAAGCAGCGCGCGGTAGAGCGCAAGCTGCAGCAGATAGGCCGGTGGCACTTCGGCCAGGCTGGCCGGCGCCGGCCGGTTGGTCTTGTAGTCGACGATCGATACCTCTTCTTGGGTAACGGCCAGCCTGTCGATCTTGCCGGAGATGGAGCGCAATCTGCCCTTCACCTCCAGGCTGCCCATGACGGCGACTTCGGCGCGCGAGGATGGCGAGAACAGCGCCCCGAAGCGGCCGTCGGACAAGATCGAGAGCACCGCGTCCAGCGCCTTGTCCCGCTCGCCCGCAGGCCATTTGGCGCCGGCGCGCGCCAGATAGCGCTCTGCCGCGTCTCGCCTTTCATCCTCGGCGATGCCGGGCAGCATCTGCAGCAATTTGTGCAGGACCAGTCCGCGCACCACCGCAAAACCCGGCTCGGATTCGGCGTCGAGCACCGGCGAGCGCGTGTCGGGCAGAGCTTCGGTCGTCTCGTCGATCAGCGCCGAAGCACCGGAAGGCGACAATGGCCGCGGCAATTCCTCATAAGGCGGCAACGGGCGGAACAGGCCGTCCGGCAAAGGCGCGGCGTGCTCGAAAGGTGCTGCCTCATCCGTTCCGGTGAGAGTCACCGGCGGCAGCTTGGTCATGTGGAAGCGATGCACCGCCACCTCGGCCGCCGCCGGGTGTCGGCGCTCCACGCTTTCAGGGGCTCCGAGCAGCGCCCGGCTGACGATCGAATGCCAGGTCCCGGTGCTCGGCGCCCGCTTGCCGTGATAGCCGCAGACGATCAGCCGGTCCTCGGCGCGCGTCATGCCGACATAGAGCAGCCGCCGGTATTCGTCATCGGCCAGCTCGCGCGCCCGCGCCGAGGCCGCCCGCGAAACGCCATTGGCGACGTCGCTGGCCGAGCGCCAGAGATAGCCCTTGCCCTTCCACTCGGCGCCCGAGCTTTCGAAGGCCATCAATCGCGGCAGATGTTGATCGCTGAACGGCGCCGAGCCGCCATCGACCAGGAAAAGCACCGGCGCTTCCAGGCCTTTCGCGGCATGCACGGTCATGACGCGCACCTCGTCGCGCGTCTGGTCCATCTCGCGCTTGATCTCGGGACCACTGTTTTCGAGCGTCGAGAGGAAGGATTCCAGCCCCGGCAGGCCGGTGCGCTCCTCGGCCAGGCAGAAGCTCAGGAATTCGTCGAGGATGTCGCCGGCTTCCGGCCCGAGCCGCGCCGTCATCTTGCGCCGCAGGCCGTCGCGCGCCAGCGTGGCGGCGTAGAATTCGAAGACCGGCTTGAAGGCCACCTCGTTCGCCCAGGCATCGAGCCGGCTGACGACAGCGGCCAAGGCCTCGTCGCCCGCCGCATGCTGCCTCAACGAGGCGATCAGCGACTGCCCCTTTGGCCGCTCGCCGGCGAGCGCCAGCAAAGCCTCCTCGGAAATCTCGAAGATCGGGCTGCGCAGCACGGCGGCCAAAGACAGATCGTCTTCCGGCTGGATCAAGAAATGGCCGAGCGCGATCAGATCCTGCACGGCGATATGGCCGGGCAGGCTGAGCCGATCTGCGCCGGCGACCGGGATCTGCCGGTTCTTGAGGCTTCGCGACAGCGCATGCACGAAGCGGTCGCGCTTGCGCACCAGGACGAGGATGTCGCCGGCCGTCAGCTTCCGGCCCTTGCCCTCGATGATTTCGCCGTTGCGCAGCCAGGTCTGGATGGTCGTGGCCACATGCTCGGCCACGCGCACGGCCGGCGCGCTGGCGTGGTTGACCGGCAAGGTCCAGTCGTCCGGCTCCTCGACCATCTCGGCGCCGATCGAGGGCCACAGCTCGACATAGCCCGGCGCGTCGGTGCGGATCGCCTTGTGGCTGAGCGGATCAGGATCGTGGCTGATGCCGCGCCGTACGCCCGGCTCGGCGAAGACGCGGTCGACGGCGGCAAGCACATCGTCGCTGGAGCGGAACGACCAGGTGAGTTTCAAGTCGGCGAAGGAGGCTTCGGCGTCGCGCACGCGCCCGGCAAACAAAAGCCGGCTCTCGGCAAAGGAATCGGGCGCAGCACCTTGGAAGGAGTAGATCGACTGCTTCTCGTCGCCGACGGCAAACACCGTGCGCCGCACCGCCTCGCGCTGGCCGAGCCCGGCAAAGAACTCCTCCGTCAGTTTCTTCACCACTTCCCACTGGTCGGGGCTCGTGTCCTGCGCCTCGTCGAGCAGGATGTGATCGATGCCTTGGTCGAGCTTGTACTGCACCCAGGGGCCGGCATCGGGCCGAGACAAAAGACTGACCGTGCGGGTGATCAGATCGTTGAAGTCGAGGAAGCCGCGGCTGCGCTTCAACTGCTCATAGCGCGCGATCAGCCAGCCGGCGACGGTGAGCGCCGCCGCTGTCCCTTCGAGCATGCGGAAGAGCGCCAGCCGGTCCGACACGTCGAGGATCGCCTTGGCCGCCGCGAGGTAGCGCTCGGGCAGGTCGGGCAGCCTGTCGACCAGCGCTTTCTTGAAGATCTTCGGCGGATCGTAAGGGTCGCCGTCGGAGCGCAGGAACGCCTTGGCGAGAAGCCGCAGCCGCCGGATCGGATCGGCCTCGGCAAAGGCGCTCTGCGCGTAAGGCAGCACGTTGTTCAGCACCTGCCGCGCGTCGGCGGCTTCCGCGGCGCGCGCGAACTCGGCGAATTGGCCTGGCGCGAAGCCCGGCAGCGGCCATGCCGAAGCAGCGATGTCCTCGCCAGTCTGCCCCGGCCTGAAGCCGAATTCGACAAAGAGCGGCCGGAAATCCCGGTCCTTGGAGATCTTGGCGATGAAGCCGCGCAACTCGTCGCGCTTGCCGACGATCTCGGCGAGCAGCGTGTCGAGCCCGAATTCGCCGCCGCGCTCCAGCACCATGGCAAAGGCTTCCGCCAGGCCTTCGACGCCGGCGCCCGCCCCTGAGATCATGTCGCGGCGCGCATCCGCAAACAGCGAGGCCTCCATCTGCGGATCGAGCATCTCGAAATGCGCGGGGATGTTGGCCTCGAGCGGAAACTGATGCAGCACCGATTCGCAGAAGGCGTGGATGGTCTGGATCTTCAACCCGCCCGGCGTCTCAAGCGCCTCGGCGAACAATCGGCGCGCGCGGCGCATGGTGTCGCGGTCGGCGCCGCGCCCGTCGAGCGCGGCGATCCTCACCGCGAGTTCGGCATCGGGCAGCGCCGTCCATTCCGACAGGGTCGAGAACACGCGGTTCGACATGTTGGCGGCGGCGGCGCGCGTATAGGTCAGGCACAGGATCTTCGACGGATCGGTGCCGTTGAGCAGAAGCCGGATGACACGTTGCGCCAGCACATGCGTCTTGCCCGATCCGGCATTGGCCGACACCCAGGCCGAATTTTGCGGGTCGGAGGCGCGCGCCTGGCTGGCGGCGGTATCGGAGGGGATCGGATATCTCATCCTTCCGCCTCGTCCTCGCTTGCGCCGCCGGCCGACCATTCGAGCACGCGGGCGAGATGGTCGTAGTCGCCATCGGCCTCGCCCTCGCGGAACGGGAGCGCGCGCGACAGATAGCCGGTCGCAGGATCCGCGTAATGGAAGAGCAGCCGCTCCAGCCGCGCCCAGGCCTCCTCGGCGAGCTCGTTGGCGGTTTTCGGCTTGCGGTTGTATTCGAGGATCGATTCCTCGAACACCTCGCCATTCGGCTTCAGCCGTACGAACGCGAGCTGGGAGGGCTCGCAAATGCCGAGTTCCCTGAAGGCGCCGCGCCGCAGAAGCGCGCCTTCGAGCGCAAGCTGCGGCGACAGAAGTGTGTGCGCCTGTGCCTTCGAGGGCGAGGAGCCCGTCTTGTAGTCGAGGATGTCGGCCATGCCGCCGGCGAGCAGGTCGACCCTGTCGGCATAGCCGGAGAGCGTGACGCCGGTGCGGCCGACGATGGTCTTCTCGGCGCGTTCCTCGGCATGGCGCCTGGCGACGGCGTCGGCGCGGGTATGCTCCCATTCGACGATGTTTTCGGCGAGCTTTTCGAAGCGCGGCCACCACACCGCCTCGATATCGGGCGGCAGCGCTGCGTCAGCAAAACAAACTCGCCCGGCCTCGATGAGGCCTGCCAGCGCGCCCGGCGCCCTTGGATCTTCGACCCGCCGCGAGAACAGATGCAGGATGGCGTGGAATAGGGTCCCGCGTTCGGCGGCACCCGGATCGCGGATCACCGGGTCGAGCGGCATCAGGCCGAGGATCCGCCGGGCATAGACCGCATAAGGGTCGCGGCGCAGCGTCTCGATCTCGGTGACCGAGAAATGCTGTGGTCTGAGGTGCAGCGGCGGCTTCGGCTGCGGACGGGCCGCGAACTCTTGTCTTTCGCCGGCGTCGAGCGCGCGCGCCCAGGCGAGCAGCGCATCGCCGCGCCGGCTAAGTGCCGTCGCCTGGTCCTTGCCGATGAAGGTGAGGATGCGCTGCAGCCAGCGCGACGGCACCGCCGGCGCGTCGCCTGACCGTGCCGAGCGCGTCAGCACCACCGTTTCAGTGCCCATCGCCATCTGGAAGTCATGCGCGGCAAGGCCGATGCGCCGCTCCGGCGGCTCGAGGTCGATGCCGGTCTTCATCAGCCGCGACATGAAGCGGTCGCTCTCCGGCTTGCGCGGCCACACGCCTTCGTTGAGCCCGCCGATGACGAGCGTGTCGACGCTCTGCAGGCGGGCCTCCAGCGCGCCCCAGATGGCGATGTTGCGGTCGGTGCCTTGCCCCGGCTTGACCGTCTCCGGCGCGATCAGCGCCTCCATCACGTCGGGCCACTCGTTTGCCGCGAAAGTGAAGGGCGATGACACGGCGACCAGCCCGCGCAGCGTCTCGGCGAGCTTCTCGCCGGCGTCGCCGGCATAGAGCTCGGTCACGCTGCCGTCGGCCGCGCGGCCAAGACCTTCCAGCGCCACGACGCTTGCCCGCGTCAGCGTCGCGATGTCCGCGTCCTTCTCGCCGCGCATCGCCACGAGCAAGGAGAGCGCATCGGTAAGGCGGCTAAGCACATCCCGTGCCTGCTCGATGCCGCGCACGGTGAGACGGGGGAACCAGAATGGTTGGCGCCTGGCGCCGCTAAGCTCCAAAAGCCGCGTCTCGAAAAGCTCGCCGAGGGAAGCGACATCCGGCCGGCCGGTGCCGCCGCGCAGGGCAACCAGCTCGATCAGTTCGGCCGCCTTGCGCACGCTCTGGCGTTCGAGGCCGAGACCAAGCAGCGGATGCTTGAGCAGCGACAGCAGGCCCACCGGATCGCCTGGCCGGAACGCCGCGCTCAGCGCGAGCCTGAGTAGGCTGGCTGCCGGCGTGTTGGCCAGCGGCGTGCCGCCGGAATCGTCGGCGATGACGCCGAAGCGCAGCAGCTCGGCCGAGACACGCCGCGCCAGGGAGCGGTCGCCTGTGACGAGCGCCGCGCGCTTGCCCGGCACGTCCACCGCACGTTTCAGCGCAATGGCGATCGCCGCCGCCTCGTCGCGCTCATTGGCCGCCTCCACCAGCGTCACGCCGGCCAATGCTTGTTCGACATCAAACGCCGAGAACCGCGGCCGCGTCTCGGTCCAGCGCTCCGTGGTCTCGGCCGGCCGCAGCGCCTCGCCGACAAGGGCCGCGCGCAGCGCGAGCGGCCTCGCCACCGCGCCAATCCCTTCGATGTCGCGACGCTCAACCTCGATGCTGCCGATGAGCTTGGCCAGGCCGTATTGCGGATGGCCGAGCGTGGCCGGCCGCGCGCCGGTCGCCGTTATCGCGGCGAAGGACGCGTCGTCCAGCTCGCTGTCGAGCCCGGGCAGCACGACGGCGCCATTGGGCAGGCCGGCGATCACGGCAAGCAATTCGGCGGTGGCGGGAATGGAGCCGGTCGAGCCGGCGGCGATCACCGGTCCGGCCGGCGGATTGCGCTTCAGCCGCGCCGCTTCCAGCCGGATCAGCGCGCTGCGGTGCGCGGCCGGATTGGAGCGGCTACGCTCCTTCAGCAGCTCCGGCCAGTTGTCGGTGACGATGCCGAGGAAATCGAGCGTCACCTGCCACCAGCCGGCGAGATTGCCGGTGACCAGCGTCGCAAGCTTGGCCCAATCCGTCCCCTCGGTCTCGATCTCGTCCATCAGCCGCGCGAGGTCGCGCGCCAGCCAGATGGCGTCGGCGGCAGAGGTCGGGACGACGAATTCCTCGTTGAAGCGGGCCCTGACATGCGCCGGCAGGCTCTCCTTCCAGGCGCGCACCAAAGGTGCCAGCAACAGCAGTCGCTCCTGCGCGGCGATGGGCGGCGCAAGGTCTATTGCCGGTGCCGCCTCGGCGTCGAAGGCCGCCTCGTCCTCGTCGAACTCGCCGAGCGGGCGCACCGTCGGCAGGATGGCCGAACGACGCCCCCGTTCCAATTCGGAAAGCACCTCGACGAAGACGCCGCGCAATGCGCGCGCCGCGCGCCGTGTCGGCACATAGATGGTCGCGTCGGCCAGCGCCAGCGGGTCACCGTCGAAGCGGAAGCCGGGAATGAGGCGGCCATCGAGCAACGCCTCTGCCAGCGTCGGCAGGAACGGCGCTCCGGGCGGGATGGAGAAGACGCGGCGCGAGCCGCTCATACCGCTTTCGCTAGGGCGCCGGTAACCGCCGCTTCGGCCGCTGGAATGGCATCCGGCGTGCCGACGGTGATCCAGCGGCCTTGCATCGCCATCCCGAACAGGCGGCCGTCGGCGATCGCCTTGTCGAAATAGACGTTGAGCGAGTGCGAGCCCGTCGGCGCGTCCTTGAAGATGCGCGGATGAATGATTGCGGCGCCGGCATAGATCAGGCCGGCCGGATCGCCCTTCGAGCGCCGGAGCGCGCCATCCGGCGCCACCAGGAAGTCGGTGCCGACACAGTGTCCTGTCGCTGAGTCGAGATCGGTGAGCATCAGCAGAATATCCATTCTGGCGGCGTCCCATGCAAGGGCAAGGCGATCGAGGCTGGGCTCGCCGCTGTCGATCCAGAAGGTGTCGGCATTGATGATATAGAAGGGCTCGCTGCCCAAGAGCGGCAGCGCCTTGACGATGCCGCCCGCCGACTCCAGCAAGGCTTCGCGCTCGTCGGAAATGACGATCTTCGGCGCCCGGCGGCCGGCGACATGGGCGATGATCTGCTCAGGCAGATAGTGGACATTGACGATGGCCCTGGTCACGCCGGCAGCTTCCAGGCTGTCCAGCCCCCAGTCGAGCAGAGTCTTGCCGGCGATTTTCACCAGCGGCTTCGGCATCGTGTCGGTGATCGGCCGCATGCGCTTGCCGAGGCCCGCGGCAAGCACCATCGCCGTCTTCGGCTTCATGGCGAGCGTTCCTCCAGCAGGCCGTGGACCACGTAAAACTCCTTCAGGCTGGCAAGCGCCGGATGCGCCAGCGCCCGCCTCAGATAGTCACGGATGCGCGGCAGGTGTTTTAGATAGTAAGGCTTGCCGTCGCGCTTTTCGAGCCGCACGAAAATGCCGAGTATCTTCGAATTGCGCTGCGCCGTCATGATCGCATAGGCCTCGGCGAAGCCTGCCTCGTCGAATGGACCTGCCGCGCGCCGCGCCGCGACATAGGCCGTGACCGTCCGCCGCTCGATTGCCGGTGAGACCGTGACGCGCGCGTCCATGGCTAAAGAGGCGACGTCATAGGCGGCTGGCCCGATCAGCGCGTCCTGGACATCGACGATGCCGAGCCGATCGAGGCCCGAACGCTCTTCACGCCAGATTATGTTGGGCGAATGAAAGTCGCGCAGCATCAATGTGTACTCGCTGCCTGCGAGGCGATCGAGCGCCGCATTCCATTCCTTGTGGTAGCCGGCTCGCAATTGATCGCTTGCCGGTTTGCCGGTGACCATCGGCACATACCAGTCGACCAGAAGGTCTGCCTCGATCAGCATGGCCTCGCGATCGAAGGGTGGCACGTCGTGGAACACGCCCGGCGCGGCCTCCATGCGGCTCGGCCAGGACTTGCCGTGCATCATGGCGAGCAGTTGCGCCGCCGCTTCGTAGCGTTCGGCGATCGGCTGGCCGTCGCTGCCCAAGAAACCTTCCGAGCCGAGATCTTCGAGCAGCAGAAAACCCTGGTCGAGATCCTGGGCATGGATCGCCGGCACGCTAACGCCGGCGGCAAGCAGCGCGCGGTCGATGGCGACGAAGGCGGTGACCGATTGTGCCGTGTGGGCGATCACCGCATAGGGCTTGCCGTCGCGCACCGGTGGACCGAGCACGAGGCGCGGCGAGTTCATCAGCACGCGCGGCGTCTGGCCCGGAAGCGAGACGATCTCGTAGGAACGGGCGGACGCATCGCCGACGAAATGACGACGGCTCCCCTCGCCCCATCCGGCCGAGGTCAGAAAGTCGCGCATGGCGAGCGAGCGCGCCACGCGCTCGAAGCTGGGTCCCTGCCCGGAGATCCTTGCCGACCGGCTGGCGCCCTGTTCGGCAAGCTCGACCTCGAGCGCCTTCGCCGGCAGCTGGTCTCCGGCCCGCTCCGGCCATTCGATCAGCGCCGCGCCTTGCGAAAGCGCGTCGTCGAGGCCGAGTTCGTCGAGCTCGTCCGGCGAGGAGAGGCGGTAGAGGTCGAAATGATGGACCGGTATCCGCGTCTCGTAGCTTTGCACCAGCGTGAAGGTCGGGCTCGGCACTTCGAGGCTGGCATCGTCGGCGAGCGCCCGGATCAGGGCTCGCGCCAGCGTCGACTTGCCGGCGCCGAGATCACCTTTGAGCGCGATCGCGTCGCCTGCCCGCAGCGCCATGGCAAGGTCTTCGCCAAGCCTTGCCGTCGCCGCCTCGTCGGCGAGAAAACGTTCCAATATCGTCTTTGCCAAAGCGCGTTACTCGGCCGCTTCGCGGATGCCGCCCAAGGGCGTGTCTGGGAAAGTGCAGATGACCGTCGTGCCCTTGTCGATGCCGGTCTCGATGCGCACCGTTCCGCCATGCAACTCGACGAAGCTCTTGACGATCGAGAGCCCCAGCCCGGCGCCGCGCCGGCGGCCGCCATTGGCGCGCGGCTCGAAGCGGCGGAAGACCGATTCCAGCACGTCCGGCGGCATGCCGGGTCCGTCGTCGTGGACGGAGAACTCGACCCCTTCCGTCAGCCGACGGCAGGTGAGCGTGATCGTGCTCGCCTCCGGCGCGTAGTTCGCGGCATTGCTCAGGAGATTGTAGAGGATCTGGCGGACGCGGATCTCGTCGCCATGGAAGCTCTTCGGCGCCGCCGCCGCGTCGACCTCGAGTTTGATCTGGTGCTCCTCCAGCCGGTCGGCGACCAGCTCGGCGGCCGCCGCGATGGTCCTGTCGATGCTCATCTCGGAAATGTCGAGCTGCATAATGCCGGCATCGACCGTGGCGAGGTCCAGTATGTCGTTGACGATGGTGAGCAGCACCGAGGACGACGAGCCGACATGCTCGACATATTCGCGCTGCTTCGGCGTCAGCGGCCCGGTCGCGGGCAGCGACAAAAGCTCGGTGAAGCCGATGATGTTGGTCAGCGGCGAGCGCAGTTCATAGGAGACGTGCTGCACGAACTCGTTCTTCAACTGGTCGGACTTCTCCAGCGCCTCGTTTCTGTCCTTCAGCGCCCGCTCGACATTGACGGTGTCGGTGACGTCGACGAAGGTCATCATCACTTGTCCGTTGGGCAGGTGGATCACGGCATAGCTCAACACCGTGCCGTTGACGAGTTCGGTCTGGCCGTGGCGGTCGCGGCGCTCGTCGTCGAAGCCGGTGATGGCGGCGACGAAGCCGCCCCACGGGCTGTCGGAAGCGCGCTGGTCGCAAAGGTCGCGGATTGCCGAGACGTGCACGTTCGGCTTGATCGCGTCCGGCGACAATCCCCACAGCGCGACGAAGGCGGGGTTGGACAGGCGAAGCCGACCGTCCGGTCCGAACACCGCCACGCCTTCCGCCAGATTGTCCAGCGTCTCGCCCTGCACGCGCACGGCGGTCTGGTAGCGGCTTTCGAGATCGATCTTCTCGGTCAGGTTCTCGAACACCCAGGTGACGCCGCCCTTGGGCTGCGGATTGGCCAGCACGCGGATCGTCTTGCCGTCCGGCAGGTGCCACCAATGCTCCTGCGATTCGACGGCGCGATAGGCGCCGAGCAAATTCTCCTTCCAGCGCCGCCATTCCGGCTGCTCGGCGAGCTTGCCGTCGCTGCGCAGCCGGTCGAGCAGCAGCGCGTTGGACGGGGCGCTGTGCAGGAAGCTGCTGTCGAGACCCCACAGCTTCTGGAATGCCTGGTTGAAGAAGCGCAGCTTCTCGTCGGTATCGAAGATCGCCACAGCCGTGTTGAGCTGGTCGAGCGTGTCGGCATGGCTGCGCACCGTCCGCTCGTATTCGGCGCGGATCGTCTCGATGGCGCTGATGTCGCAGGCCAGTCCCGCCGAGCCGTCGGCGCTGGCGAAATCGGTGACCGAAAACATCCGGCGATCGCCGTCGATCACCGTCGACAGATTCTGCTCGAAGACAGGACGCGACTTGTGCTGCTCGGCGATCTGCTCGCGCGCCTGTCCGCCGAGGAACTCCTTCGCTTCGCGCACGGCGGCGCCCGGGCTTTCCGCTTCCACCGCCTCGGCATAGGCACGGTTGACCCAAGTCAGCCGCCCGTCGGCCGAGCGCAGCCATGTCGGCATCTTGAGCGCGTCGAGCAGGCCGAGCATGGTGTCGTAGTCGGCGCTGAGCCGTTGGTTTTCGATCGTCAGCCGCGCCTGGCTGCGCAGCGTTTCCGACAGCGAGATGAAGCGGACCAGCACATGCGCGGCGCTCTTGCGGCCATGCACTTCCAGCGGCATGCCCGCCTGCGTTTCGATGACGAGGTCGAAGGCCTTCGCCTTGTCGCGGAGCCCAGCTATGGCGTTCTCGAGCGCCGCGGCCGAGCGCGGCATCAGCCAGCGGCCGAAGGCGAGGAAGGCGGACCTCTCGTCCGGCGCGCCGCTTTCCAGCGGCAGGCTGCCGATCAGCTCCGGCTTTTTGCTCTCGGAGGACCACACGACGACGCGCTGGTCGCGCAAATTGAGCAGGGCCTCCGAGCGCTGCAGGGCCGCATTCACGTCGGCGATGCGCGCCCTGAGCTGGACATTTTGCGATGCCGTCCGCGCCCGCTCGCGGATCAGGAAGATGGCCGAGACAAGTGCCGCCCCCATGACACCGGCGAACATCGCCAGCTGCATCACTTCGACCGTGCTGAGCGGCGGAGCTGCCTTTTGCGCCATGACGGTATCGGCACGCGCCGCAAGGCCGAGCAATGGGCTGGCAAGCGTGGCGGCGGCAAGAAACGCGCCCAGGCGCGCGCCCGCACGCCATGGGAAACCGCCGCCCGTCGCGGCGGAGCCGGTCGCGATCGAATCCTCGTGGCCGCCGGAAACGGCCGTTCCCGCGCGTAGCGGGTTATCCCCCGGCATGTCTTGGTCCTCTTCGCCGCTTGAATGCAGGACCGCCCTGAATGCGTCCCCGGCCCTTCATGTCCCCGGACCGCGAATCACAACAATAGCGCCTGCCGGAATCGGCGTGAAGAATCATAGGCGCAAAAAGTGAAGCCGGGCGGAATGTCAACACCCGGCTTCAATATATTGTAGATATTTTCGCTTTGGTTAATAGCGGTAGTGTTCCGGCTTGTACGGACCCTGCGGCGTCACGCCGATATAGGCCGCCTGCTCGGAAGACAGCTCCGTCAGGCGCGCGCCGAGCTTGTCGAGATGCAGCCGCGCCACCTTCTCGTCGAGGTGCTTGGGCAGCACATAGACCTGGTTCTGGTACTGGCCGTGCTTGGTGAAGAGCTCGATCTGCGCCAGCACCTGGTTGGTGAACGAGGCCGACATGACGAAGCTCGGATGACCGGTGGCGTTGCCGAGGTTGAGCAGCCGGCCTTCGGACAGAAGGATCATCCGCTTGCCGTCCGGGAAGGTGATCATGTCCACCTGCGGCTTGACGTTGGTCCATTTCAGGTTGCGCAGCGACGCCACCTGGATCTCGTTGTCGAAGTGGCCGATGTTGCCGACGATCACCATGTCCTTCATCGCCCGCATGTGGTCGAGCGTGACGACGTCCTTGTTGCCGGTGGTGGTGATGACGATGTCGGCGGTGGGGGCCGCGTCTTCCAGCGTGACGACCTCATAGCCGTCCATCGCCGCCTGCAGCGCGCAGATCGGGTCGACCTCGGTCACCTTGACGCGGGCGCCAGCGCCGCGCAGCGAAGCCGACGAGCCCTTGCCGACGTCGCCATAGCCGCAGACCACGGCGACCTTGCCGGCCATCATGGTGTCGGTGCCGCGGCGGATGCCGTCGACCAGCGATTCCTTGCAGCCGTATTTGTTGTCGAACTTCGACTTGGTGACGGAGTCGTTGACGTTGATCGCCGGGAAGGGCAGCAGGCCCTTCTTCTGCAGCTGATAGAGCCGGTTGACGCCGGTGGTGGTCTCCTCGGTGACGCCGCGGATAGCTTCCTTCTGTTTGGTGAAGAAGCCCGGCGAAGCCTTCATGCGCTTCTTGATCTGGGCGAACAGGATCTCTTCCTCTTCGCTGCCGGGATTGGACAGCACGTCCTCGCCGGCCTCGGCGCGGGCGCCGAGCAGGATGTACATGGTGGCGTCGCCGCCGTCGTCGAGGATCATGTTGGAGGTGCCGCCGTCGGCCCACTGGAAGATCCGGTCGGTGTAGTTCCAATAATCCTCCAGCGACTCGCCCTTGATGGCGAACACGGGAACGCCGGCCTCGGCGATGGCCGCGGCGGCATGATCCTGGGTCGAGAAGATGTTGCAGGAAGCCCAGCGGATATCGGCGCCCAGCGCCTTCAGCGTCTCGATCAGCACCGCCGTCTGGATCGTCATGTGCAGCGAGCCGGTGATGCGCGCGCCCTTGAGCGGCTTCTTGTCGCCGAATTCCGCGCGGCAGGCCATCAGGCCCGGCATTTCGGTTTCGGCGATCTCGATCTCCTTGCGGCCCCAGCCGGCAAGCGAGATATCGGCGACCACATAGTCCTTGCTACCCGTCATGGCAGTGCTCCGGTGTGATTGTCTCAAAAGCGCGCCGGCGCCGGGACGGCGCATGAAGGGGCGCGGATTGCCGGCCTGACTAGCAGATCGGCCGTCAAACGACAATGGGATATAAAGAAATCTTTATTCGTGCATGTCTTTTCATCAATGCATGTCGCTCAAAAGTGCGCAGCGGTTTTGGGGCAACGACATGCACAGACAAAACAGCATGTCGCCCAAAAGTGCGCAGCGGTTTGGGGCAACGACATGCATGAAACTAAAATTCAGATTTCCTCGCCGAAGCGCGAGGCGACCAGCTGCTCCAGCGCATCCATGGCCGGACCGGCTTCCGGACCGGTGGCGGTGACGCGGATCGAATAACCAGGGCTTGCCGCCAGCATCATCAGGCCCATGATCGACGTGCCGCCGACCTTAACGCCGTCCTTCTCGACATGGATGGTGGCATCGAAGCCGCTGGCGACCTGGACGAATTTGGCCGAGGCGCGGGCATGCAGGCCGCGCTGGTTGACGATCGGAAACTCCCGCACCACCTCGTCCCTCTGCGGTGCCTGGGCGTTCATTTGCTGCTCAGAAGCTGGCTGGCGACGTTGATGTATTTGCGGCCTGCCGCCTGCGCCTCGTCGAGCGCGGCGGCCATGTTGTCGCCCTTGCGGACCGAAGAGAGCTTGATCAGCATCGGCAGGTTCATGCCGGCGATCACTTCGGTGCGGCCCGATTCCATCACCGAGATGGCGAGGTTGGAGGGCGTGCCGCCGAACATGTCGGTGAGCACGATGACGCCGGCGCCGCTGTCGACGCGCGCCACCGCGTCGACGATGTCGGCCCGGCGCTTCTCCATGTCGTCGTCGGCGCCAATCGCCACGGTTTCGAAATTGTCCTGTGGCCCCACCACATGTTCTACGGCATGCCGGAACTCGGTGGCGAGTTGACCGTGCGTCACGAGCACGAGTCCGATCATTCTTTGGTGGCTCCCGTCATCGCCGCTTCACAGGCGTATTTTATGTTCGCCAACCATTCCAGGCGGCGGGAGCGCTATCTTGTCGACGCACGGCCGGTTGACAAGCCCAAAATTGCGACGGCCCGGGCCATTTTGACGCATTGCAGCAAAAAATCCGGACCGCATCATGAAAAAGGCTGTATCGAGAGCCGCGCCATCACGGCCGGCACGGCCGTGGCGGCATTGCGTTCGGCAAGGTCGATGCGCGGCACCGCGCAGCCGGCGACAGGCTCGCTGATCTCTTCCTGGAAACGGGCCATTTCCCCTTTCGGCACCAGCCGGATATGGAGGTCGATCACGCCGCCCGGTTCGAACGGCAGCGGACTTGGAATGAAGCCTGGCACTTCGGCGAGGCCTGCGATGGTCGCCGGCGCCCGGCAGACCAGCCGCCCGTGATGCGGGGCGGCAAGCAGCCTGTCGTCGCCGATCAGCCGCGAAAACAGGCCGCGGATTCGGCAATGGTCGATGAGCGTCAGCGCCAGCGTCGTCTTGCCGGCGCCGGACGGCCCGGTGATGAGGACGCCGCGCTCGCCGATCAGGATCGCCGTCCCGTGGATGTTTTCAGGCTTCGCCGCAGGGTCGGGCATAATCGTGTCCTGGTATCGTCCCTTGGTATCGTGAAGACTGGGGACCGGAGATCAGCCTTCGGCCGGCAGCGTCACCACGAAGCGCGCACCCTTGATCTCGCCCGGCTTGGTGCCGGGGATGTTTTCCGCCGTCAGCGTGCCGCCATGCGCCTCGACGATCTGGCGGCTGATCGACAACCCAAGGCCGGAATTCTGGCCAAAAGCCTCGCCGGCGGGCCGGTCGGTATAGAAGCGCTCGAAGATGCGGTCGATCTTTTCGGCCCTGATGCCCGGGCCGTTGTCGTCGACAGTGACGATGTTGAACTTGCCGGCGCGCGCCAGCGAGATGGCGATGTGGCCGTGTTCCTCGGGAACGAAGGAACGGGCGTTCTCGATCAGGTTGGTTATGACCTGGCCGATCCTGAGATCGTGGCCGGTCACGACATAGCCTTTGATGCCCTGCGGCAGCTTGGCGACCTTGAGCTCGATCTCGACCGCCTTCTTGTTGCGCGTCGTCTCGCGCGAGACCGCGATGAGATCGGTGATGAACTTCTTCAGATCGACTGTGGAGGCATCCTCGCGCGCCAGTTCGGCGTCGAGGCGCGAGGCATCGGAAATGTCGGTGATCAGCCGGTCGAGCCGCTTCACGTCGTGCTGGATGATCTCCATCAACCGCCCGCGCGAATTCTCGTTCTTGGCCAGCGGCAGCGTTTCGACGGCGCTGCGCAGCGAGGTCAGCGGGTTCTTGAGCTCGTGCGAGACGTCGGCGGCGAAGCTTTCGATCGCCTCGATGCGCGCATAGAGCGCGTTGGTCATGTCGCGTACGGCGATCGATAGGTTGCCGATCTCGTCCTGCCGGTCGGAGAAGTCCGGGATTTCCTCACGGCTCTTGACGCCGCGCCGCACCCGGACGGCGGCGGCGGAGAGCCGCCGCAGCGGATTGGCGATGGTCGAGGCCAACAGCATCGACAGGATGGCGGTGACGAGGGCCGCGATGCCGAATACGCGCAGGATCGCCTTGCGTTCGGCCGCGACGATCTTGTCGATGTCGCCGCCTTCGGTGGACAGCATCAACACGCCGAGCACGGCGCGGAAGCGCTGGATGGGTACCGCCACCGAGACGATCTGCTCGCCCTGCTCGCTCACCCGCACGATGGTCGAGGGGCCGCCGGTCAGCGCCTTGACCACCTCGGGGAAGGCCGCGCCGTTGCCGCCGGGCTGTTCGTGATAGACGGGCAGGTCCTTGTTGCGGAAGAAGTCGAAGACGAATTTCTCGACGCGCTCCAAAAGATCCGGCTGCTCGTCGTCGACGGGCGGCAGGTCGTAACGCAGGATCTGGCCGCGCGAATAGAGATGGCGCGAATCGAGCAGGAGGTTGGCGTCGCGGTCATAGATGCGGGCGCGCGTGCGGGTCGGCGAGATCAGCCGTCTCAGCACCGGCGCCACGCGCTCGGGATTGATCGGGAAGTCGAGGTTGTCGAGCTGGTCGGAACCCGGCCCCAGGCTTTCGCCGGCCTGCAGCTCGAGCAGCTTTTCCGGATCGATGCTGATCGAGTCGGTCTCGACCGTCGCCGAGGCCGCGATGGCGCCGGCGATGATCTCGCCTTGCGTCATCAGGCTTTCGACGCGGGCGTCGATCAGCCCGTCGCGGAAGGTGTTGAGGTAGAGTATGCCGGTGACCAGCACTGCGAGGCCGGCCAGGTTGAGGAACAGGATGCGCCGCGTCAGGCTGGAGAAGATGTGGTGGCCGAGAAACCGGCGCATCGGCACCGTGATCCTCGACACGAATGCGGGCACGATCCGCGAGGGGCGCTTCGCCGCGCCCGTCCGCCTGCCTCGCTCTACTTCCACTGCCATCAACTAGCAGTCCCTGTTTGGTGAATGGTGAATGGGGAATGGAAAAATGGGGCGCTTAAGATAGAGCCAGTGGGCCGCTCGCACCATCCACTATTCACCATTGACCATTCACTATCTCAAGCTTCCCGAAACCGGTATCCGACTCCGTACAGGGTTTCGATCATCTCGAAGTCGTCGTCGACGGCCTTGAACTTCTTGCGCAGCCGCTTGATGTGGCTGTCAATGGTCCGGTCGTCGACATAGACCTGTTCATCATAGGCCGAATCCATCAGCGCATCACGGCTTTTTACCACGCCGGGGCGCTGCGCCAGCGAATGCAGGATGAGGAACTCGGTCACCGTCAGCGTCACCGGTTCGCCCTTCCAGGTGCAGGTGTGCCGCTCCTGGTCCATCACCAACTGGCCGCGTTCGAGCGAGCGTGCCTGCTGGCTGGGCGCCTTGGCGGCGGCCTCACGGGCGCTGGTGCGGCGCAGCACCGCGCGCACACGCTCGACCAAAAGGCGCTGCGAGAACGGTTTGCGGATGAAGTCGTCGGCGCCCATCTTGAGGCCGAACAATTCGTCGATCTCGTCGTCCTTAGAGGTCAGGAAGATCACCGGCAGGTCGGATTTCTGACGCATCCGGCGCAACAGCTCCATGCCGTCCATGCGCGGCATCTTGATGTCGAGGATGGCAAGGTTCGGCGGGCGAGCCGCCAGGCCTTCCAGCGCCGACGCACCATCCGTGTAGGTTTCGACGCGGTAACCCTCGGATTCGAGGGCGATCGAGACCGAAGTCAGAATGTTGCGGTCGTCATCGACAAGCGCGATAGTTGCCATTTCAAGCGGCTCCCTCATGAGCTGTCCCTTCTGTCGTCGAGAAGGGGCTTTTGTGGACAAATTGGGTACAAAATGTGGCATGGCCCCTCTCCGAAGTCACGGGCGGCCTGCCGCTACATACGATCGCACCCGACACGGGATTGGACGAACAAAGCCTGCCAATCCTTTGGGCAACCTCAGTGAGTTTTTGCACATCTAAACGATTTAAACAACTTTCAAATTTTTTAAATCGATTAATGATTTGATATCATTTGGCTTTTCTGGTTCTGAACCTTATCAGGCCATCTGCGGCCTCCGAAAACCCACCGGTCGAATGCGGCCAAATCCAGAGAGGAAATTTGATGTCGGAAGCCGGCAAACGCAATCCCGACTGCGCCATTGGCGCCATCGGCCTGAAGACCACGGGCATGGTGCATTACAATTTCGGCGCCGCCGAGCTTTATGAGGAAGCGATCCGCCGCGGCGAGGCGAAATTGACGGCGCAGGGTGCGCTGGTTGCCGAGACCGGCCAGCACACCGGTCGCTCGCCGAAGGACAAGTTCGTGGTGCGCGACGACAACGCCGGCCCGCATGTCTGGTGGGATAACAACAAGGCGATCTCGCCGGCGCAGTTCGAGGCGCTCCATGCCGATTTCCGCGCCCACGCTGCGGGCAGGGATCTCTATGTGCAGGACCTCGTCGGCGGCGCCGACGCGGAGTTCCGGTTGCCGGTCCGGGTCGTCACCGAGCTCGCCTGGCATTCGCTGTTCATCCGTAATCTCCTGATCCGCCCGGAAGCTTCGGAACTCGACCGCTTCCTGCCTCAGATGACCATCATCGACCTGCCGTCATTCCGCGCCGACCCGGCCCGCCACGGCACCCGCACCGAGACGGTGATCGCGGTCGATCTGACCCGCAAGATCGTGCTTATCGGCGGCACGTCCTATGCCGGCGAGATGAAGAAGTCGGTGTTCACCGTGCTGAACTACCTGCTGCCGCAAAAGGGCGTGATGCCGATGCATTGCTCGGCCAATGAGGGACCCGCCGGCGATGCGGCCGTCTTCTTCGGCCTGTCCGGCACCGGCAAGACGACGCTTTCCGCCGACCCGGCGCGCACGCTGATCGGTGACGACGAGCACGGCTGGGGTCCGCACGGCATCTTCAACTTCGAAGGCGGCTGCTACGCCAAGACTATCAGGCTGTCGGCCGAGGCGGAGCCGGAGATCTTCGCCACGACGCAGCGTTTCGGCACGGTGCTGGAGAATGTGGTGCTCGACGCTGCCCGCGTGCCGGATTTCGACGACGGCAGCCTCACCGAAAACACCCGCTGCGCCTATCCGCTGGATTACATTCCCAATGCCTCGAGGACCGGCCGCGCCGGTCATCCGAAGAACATCATCATGCTGACCGCCGACGCCTTCGGTGTCATGCCGCCGATCGCCAGGCTGACGCCGGCGCAGGCGATGTACCACTTCCTCTCCGGCTACACCGCGAAGGTCGCGGGGACGGAGAGGGGTGTCACCGAGCCCGAAGCGACGTTCTCGACCTGCTTCGGCGCGCCCTTCATGCCGCGCCATCCGTCCGAATACGGCAAGCTGCTGCGCGAGCTGATCGCGGGCCACGGCGTCGATTGCTGGCTGGTCAACACCGGCTGGACCAGCGGCGCCTACGGCACCGGCCGCCGCATGCCGATCAAGGTGACGCGCGCCCTGCTCGGCGCCGCGCTCGACGGCTCGCTCAATGCCGCCGAATTCCGCACCGACGCCAATTTCGGCTTCGATGTGCCGGTGGCGGTCCCGGGTATCGACGGAGCCATCCTCGATCCGCGCTCGACCTGGGCCGACAAGGCGGCCTACGACCGGCAGGCAGCGAAGCTGGTCAACATGTTCGCCACCAACTTCGAGAAATTCGAAACGCATGTCGATGCGGCCATCCTCGGCGCGGCTCCGCGTCTGCAGGAGGCGGCGGAATAGCTGCCGCTCCAGACATCTTTCCTCCAGGGCCCGGCTTGCGCCGGGCCTTTTCTTTTTGCCGCCGCCGCGTCATGACTGCGCGCATGAGTGCCGACGACAGGATCATCATCGCCAATGACGCGGTCATCCATCCGGGTGACCTGCATGAGGATTTCATCCGCTCTTCCGGCCCGGGCGGCCAGAACGTCAACAAGGTGGCGACCGCCGTGCAGCTGCGCTTCGACGCGGCAAACGCTTCCGGCCTGTCCGAGCGTGTGCGGGAACGCGCCATCAAGCTTGCCGGCCAGCGTGCCACCAAGGATGGGGTCATCGTCATCGAGGCGGGGCGTTTCCGCACCCAGGAGCAGAACCGGGCGGACGCGCGGGCCAGGCTGACGGCGCTGGTCGCCAAGGCGGCCGAACCGCCGCCGCCGCCGCGCAAGAAGACGAAGCCCTCGAAGGGCGCCGTCGAGCGGCGCCTCAAGACCAAGGCCGGGCGCTCGACGGTGAAGAAACTGCGCGGCCGCGTGGAGAACGACTGAGGCCCGAAGTCCGCGACCCGATCGGCGTCCGCTTTCGGGTCGCGGAGCTGTTCCATCGATGGCATGCTCGGGTGAAATTGATCGGACCGAATCCCATGCTCGTTCTGCCCAAGGGCGTTCGCCATATGCCGGGCTACCTGCCACGCGCGGCGCAGGAAACGCTGGTCGAGGAGATCAGGCGCGTCGTGCAGGCGGCGCCGCTCTACGTGCCGGCCATGCCGCGCACCGGCAAGGAGATGAGTGTGCGCATGACCAATTGCGGCACGCTCGGCTGGGTGACGGACCGCGACCGCGGCTACCGCTACCAGCCGACGCATCCGGTGACGGGGGAGCCGTGGCCGCCGATCCCCGAAGCCTTGCTGCGATTGTGGCGCGAGGTGTCGGCCTATCCGCATCCGCCGGAAGCCTGCCTCGTCAACTTCTACTCGGCGGACGCCAGGATGGGCCTGCACCAGGACCGCGACGAGCAGGATTTCGCCGCGCCCGTCGTCTCGGTGTCGCTCGGCGACGACTGCCTGTTTCGGGTCGGCCAGACCACGCGCGAAGGCGTCACGAAGTCGTTCAGGCTGAAGAGCGGCGATGTCGTCGTGCTCGGCGCCGAGGGGCGGCTGTGCTTCCACGGCGTCGACCGCATCTATCCGGCGACCTCGGCGCTGTTGAAAAATGGCGGCCGTATCAATCTGACGCTGCGGCGGGTGACGGTGCCCGCAAGCTAACCAAATCTATAGTTTACTCTCTCTTAAAGACGCTCTGCTGTTGCAGCTTGGGGCTTCGGCAATGACGGAAAGCTATTCGGTCGTCCGCGGCCTGTGGGCGATCGCGAAGGGAGCGACCCAACTCGAACCTATCCGCCCGGTTGCCGGCGGTGACAGGGCGTTCCACCGATTGATGCGGCCGCGTCCGCCTTCCCCGCAGCTAACCGAATCTACAGATTTCTCCCATAAGAACCAAGCCATGTCAGGGCAGCCGCGCGGCGGCGGCTCGCCTGGAATTGAAGGACTGGGGTGTCGAAAAGCCATTCCCAGCCAGGGCGAAATCGCTTGATGCATTCCGGTATCAGGGCTTGGGCAATGATCATAAGGCGATCAGTTTTCAATCGCCCATGGGCGATCATCGAGGCGGCGGCGCAGATCGTCCGCAAGGATTCGGGCCTTTACCTCATAATAGCCGCCTACACCTTGGCCGGCCTGGTCTTTCTTCACGCCGTCGGCGCGGACGACCGCAGCGCGTACTCGATCTATTTTGCAGACTGGACAAAGCTCAACTGTTTGACGTTTCCCATATTCGTCGTCATTTTTGACGCGATCCTCATCTTGCACCGTTTCAGCTCCCGGCGGCTTCTTGTCGTGAAGACGACGTTTTCCAACGGCCGGTTGGCATATTTCCTGTCCGGGCTATGCCTTCTCATGGCGCTGATGATCTTCCAGGGCACGTTCACGTCGGTAAAGAATGCCATGCCTGTCTGGCAGGGCGGTTTTCGCTTCGATGTCGTGCAAGCCAACATCGATGCCTTTCTGCATTTCGGGATTGATCCGTGGCGCTGGCTCTATGCGGTGGCCAAAAATGATTGGGTGCGCGCGGTGGTGGAGTGGAACTACAACGTCTTGTGGTTTCTGCTCAATTTCAGCGCCCTGTTCTTTGTCGCTACATCGCCCAAGGTGGCATCAATTCGGACGCGCTACGTGGTCTGCTTCATGGCTGTCTGGATCATTGTCGGAAGCGTGCTGGCCGCGCTGTTCCTATCGGCCGGTCCGGCATTTTACGGCCTCGTCACGGGAGACACCGCGCGGTTTGGCGAACAACTGGCCTTCCTGACCAAGGGACTCGGATCGTTCTACTCCGCTGTCTCCTATCAAAATTACCTGTGGTCGTTGAACGAAGCCGGGCGGACGGGTTTTGGTTCGGGCATTTCGGCGTTTCCGAGCGTCCATGTCGGCCTGGTAACGCTTAACGCGCTGTTCCTGCGCGAGTACAATCGCTCCCTCGGCGCGCTGGCTTTCCTCTATGTGGCCTTTGTCGCGGCCAGTTCTGTCTATCTGGCTTGGCACTATGCGATCGACGGCTATGTTGCCGCCTCCGTGACGTTCCTGATCTATGCCGTGGCTCGCAAGCTGGTCCCGGCGGATAGCCGGTCGCTGGCGATGCGCACGCAGACCGCCGCTCGTCCCGAGGCGGTTCTCGCGATTTCGTGAGCCCAAGGCGGCAATCTTCCTGGAATTGAACGATCAGCGCCTCGGCATGATGGTCAGAGCTTCCGCAGCGCCACTTCCTCGACCAGGTGGTTGGCGCCCTTGCGCAGGATGAGGTCGGCCCGTGCCCGCGTCGGCAGGATGTTCTCGCGCAGGTTCTTCAGGTTGATGTTGCTCCACAGGCCCTCGGCGATGGCGCGCGCGGCATCCTCGGAAAGCTGCGAATAGCGGTGGAAGAAGGAGTCCGGGTTGCGGAAGGCAGTCTCGCGCAGGCGCATGAAACGCTGGATGTACCACTGGTGGATCAGCTTCTCGTCGGCATCGATATAGATGGCGAAGTCGAAGAAGTCGGACAGGAACGGCACGATCTTGCCGTCCTTCGGCAGCTTGCCCGGCTGCAAGACGTTGATGCCTTCGAAGATCAATATGTCCGGCCTGTCGATGGTGACGAACTCGCCGGGAATGACGTCGTAGGTCAGATGCGAATAGACCGGCGCGCGGACGCTGCTTTGCGCCGACTTGATGCCGGAGAGGAATCTCAGGAGCGCGCCGACGTCATAGCTCTCGGGGAAGCCCTTGCGCTCCATCAGATTGTTATGACGCAGGATCTCGTTTGGCAAAAGGAAGCCGTCGGTGGTGATGAGATCGACCTTCGGGCTCGATGGCCAGCGCGCCAGCAGTTCCTTCAAGACGCGGGCCGTGGTCGATTTGCCGACGGCGACCGAACCCGCGATGCCGATGATGAAGGGCGTCTTGACGACATCCTGCGCTTTGAAGAAGGCCTGGCGCTGCCTGAACAGAAGCTGGCTCGCCTCGACATGCGCCGAAAGCAGGCGGGAAAGCGACAGGTAGATGCGCTTGACCTCTTCCAGGTCGACCGGGTCGTTGAGCGAACGCAGCCGGGAGATTTCGTCCTCGGTGAGCGTGAGCGGCGTGTCGGCGCGGAATTGCGACCATTGCTCGGCCGAGAAGAAGCGATAGGGGGAATATTTCTCGGTAGGAGCAAGCTGGTCCATCGAGTCTCCTGCCCTCCTAGAGCGTTTCACCGTTTCACGGAAACGCCAAACCGCTCTATCTCTTTGTTTTTACGCAATTCCGGACGGAAAACCGTTACACACTTTTCCTGGAATTGCTCTAGAGCACGATGCCGAAAAGTGCGAAGCGGTTTTCGGGCGACATCATGCTCTATCTGTCTCTTTCGATCAGTCCCGGGGCCGGGACGCCTTTTCGGCAACGCCCGAGCGGCCGGTGCGGCCCTCGAGCTCCTTCAGCACGTCGTCCAAACGAATGCCGGCGATGCCGAGGACGACAAGCCAATGATATACAAGATCGGCGCTTTCCGAAACGAGGGCCTGCCGGTCGCCGCGAATGGCGGCGATCACGGCTTCGATCGCTTCCTCGCCGAGCTTCTGCGCCGCCTTGTCCATGCCCTTGGCAAACAGCTTCGCCGTCCACGAATCCGGATCGCCGGAATGGGCCCGCTGATCGATGATCGTTTCCAGCTCGGCGAGCGAAAATTGAGCCATGGCAGTCATCTATCTGTTTGTTTAAGCGTGATCTTTTCCGAAAACCGGTTCCCACTTCTCGGGATCATGCTTTAAGTCCGATGGACGGCCGAGTCCAGCCGCATCGGCAGGCCGGCCTTGGCCATATGCGCCTTGGCTTCGGCGATGGTGTAGGTGCCGAAATGGAAGATCGAGGCGGCAAGCACGGCGCCGGCATGGCCGTCGCGGATGCCTTCGACCATATGGTCGAGGGTGCCGACGCCGCCCGAAGCGATGACCGGCACGCGCACCGCGTCGGCGATGGCGCGGGTGAGCGCGATGTCGTAGCCGGCCTTGGTGCCGTCGCGATCCATCGAGGTGAGCAGGATTTCGCCGGCGCCGCGATCGACCATCTTCCTGGCGAATTCGACGGCGTCGATGCCGGTCTTCTCGCGCCCGCCATGGGTGAAGATCTCCCAGCGGTCGGCCTCGCCGGCCGCCGACACTTTCTTGGCGTCGATAGCCACCACGATGCACTGGTTGCCGAACTTATCGGCGGCTTCCGCGACGAAGTCCGGGTTCTTCACCGCCGCCGTGTTGATCGACACCTTGTCTGCGCCGGCCAGCAGCAGCTTTCGGATGTCGGCCACCTGGCGTACGCCGCCGCCGACGGTGAGCGGCATGAAACACTGCTCGGCCGTGCGGGCGACAACGTCGAAGATCGTCTCGCGATTGTCGGACGACGCGGTGATGTCGAGAAAGCAGAGCTCGTCGGCGCCCGCCGCGTCATAGGCCTTGGCGGCCTCGACCGGATCGCCGGCATCGATCAGGTCGACGAAATTGACGCCTTTGACGACACGGCCGTTCTTGACGTCGAGGCAGGGGATGACACGGGCCTTCAGCATCACGCCCCCTCCATTGTCGACAGCAGGTCGACCACCAGCTCGCCGACCAGCGGCGGCACCTCGCCCTTGGCGTCGAAGGCCGGATCGTAAGCCGAGATGGTGAGCCCGGCGATGGTCAGCGGGCCGGCGAGGCCGCACATCGCCATGCGTACCTGCTCCGGCGCCGGGCCGCCGGGCGTGGCGTAGCGATTGGCCTGCAGCTTCTCGGGGTCATGAACGTCGAGGTCGATATGCATGTGGACCTGGTTTGCGCCATCGGCTTTCAGCCTTTGCGCCGCGGTCGCCCAGTCCGGGCACTCGGTGCGGATGATGGGCAGCCTTTCCAGCAGTTCCTTCTCCGCCGGGTCGAGGTCGCGCGCGTTGACCAGCACGCAGCGGGATGGATCGATCGCCTTGAAGCCGGGGATTTGCGCTGCCATCGGCCGCCAGCACAGGCCAAGCACCGTCGCCAGCGCCATGCCGTCGAGAAAGCCGGAGGTCGAGGTTTCGGGCGTGTTGAGGTCGCCATGCTGGTCGGCCCAGATGATGGCGTCCGCGCCTTCGCCGGCCACCGCGCCCGCGCTGGTCAGGCAATTGCCGGCCAGAACGATCGGGAACCGCCCTTTGTCCAGCGCGATGCGAACCTCGCCCGAAACGGCGTTGCAGACGGCAAATCCCGTTGCGATCTCACGCTCCTGCTCGTCCTCGCTCACCTTGCCGATGTCGTGCACGGCGACATCGTGGCCGGCGAGCTTCAGCGCCTCGGCCAGCCCCCCGGCGATCAGCGTGTCGGGACCCTGGCCGCAGCCGCCGTGAAAGTGGCCGCTGTCGTAGGATGCCAGGATGATCGAGATGTTCACTATTCTGCCTCCGCCCCTTCGCCACGCAGGATCGCCAGTGCCTCCGCCGGGTCGATGCGCCCGTCATAGAGCGCCCGGCCCGAGATCGCGCCTTCGAGCCTCTTCGCATCGGGCATGGTCATGCGCACGATGTCGGCGATCGAGGCCAATCCGCCGGAGGCGATCACCGGGATCGAAACCGCTTCGGCGAGGTCGATGGTGGCGTCCCAGTTGATGCCGCAGAGCACGCCGTCACGGTCGATGTCTGTGTAGATGACGGCGGCGACACCCGCGCCCTCGAATTTCTTCGCCAGCTCGACGACGCCGAGCTCCGAGGCTTCGGCCCAGCCCTCGACGGCCACCTTGCCGCCCTTGGCGTCGATGCCGACCGCTATCTTGCCGGGAAAGGCCTTGCACGCCTCCTTCACCAGTTGGGGCTCGCGCACAGCCACGGTGCCCAGTATGATCCGCGCCAGTCCGCGATCCAGCCAGTCCTCGATCTGCGCCAGCGTGCGGATGCCGCCGCCAAGCTGCACCGGGTTCTTCGTCGCCTTGAGGATGGCGCCGACCGCCGCGGAATTGACGCTCTGGCCCTTGAAGGCGCCGTTGAGGTCGACGACGTGCAGCCACTCGAAGCCCTGGTCCTCGAAAGCCTTGGCCTGGGCCGCCGGATCATCGTTGTAGATCGTGGCGGTCGCCATGTCGCCGTGCTTCAGGCGCACGCATTTGCCGTCCTTGAGGTCTATTGCCGGAAACAGGATCACGGTCAGGCGCCCTCGACGATGACGAAATGGCCGGTCGACGCCGCCAGCCGGAATTTCAAGGCTTCCCGGTACTCCGGCGACTCATAGCAGGCGAGCGCCGTTTCGTAGGACGAAAACTCCACGACCACATGGCGGTTCCCTGTCGGTCCCTCCGGATTCGTGTAACGTCCGGCCCGGACCGGGAACTTGGCGCCGTATTTGGCGAAGGCTTTCGCGTTGGCCTCGATGTAGTTCTTGTAGGCGCCCGGGTCGCGGACGTCGATCATGGCGATCCAATAGCCCTTCTTGCTCATGCTACGGTCTCCACCTCAGGAAATTGGCGATGAGCGCCAGGCCGAGCGCCTGGCTCTTTTCGGGATGGAACTGCGTGCCGGCCAGATTGTCGCGGGCAACGGCCGCCGTCACCGGGCCGCCATAGTCGGCGGTCGCCAGCACCTCGCCGGGCTTCTTCGCATCAAGATGGTAGGAATGGACGAAATAGGCATGCAGCCCTTTCGGGCCGGTCTCGATGCCTGAAAACAGCGGATGCTTGCGTTGAAGCTCGATCGTGTTCCAGCCGATCTGCGGGATCTTCAGCGCCGGATCCTTCGGCGTGATTTCCTTGACGTCGCCGGAAATCCAGCCGAAGCCCCTGGTGATCGTCTTCTCGAGACCGCGTTCCGACATCAACTGCATGCCGACGCAGATGCCGAGGAACGGGCGTCCTTTGCGAAGGGCCGCCTCTTCCACCGCTTCCCACATGCCGGCGACGGCATGCAGGCCGGCGGCGCAGTCGGCATAGGCGCCGACGCCCGGCAAAACGATGCGGTCGGCCGTGCGGACCCGTTCGGCGTCAGCCGTCAGGTCGATTGTGGCGGCGATGCCCGCCTCGTGCGCGGCGCGCTCGAAGGCTTTGGTGGCCGAGCGCAGATTGCCCGAGCCATAGTCGATGATCGCTACCCGCATGTCAGGGCCTTCCCGGGGTGTGGGTCAGTCCCAGCGCCATGCCCGTCTGCGCGGGGCGCGCCAGGCTCGTATCGGGAACGATGCGCGGCATGGGCTCCGGCTCGTCGCCGCCTGCACCGGTTTCCAGAGCTTGACGGATCTCGGCGTCACCGAGGCTGCCGGCCTCGACCACGCCCCATTCGCGCCAGCCGCGGCGGCGCAGCGCCGAGACACGCAGGCCCTGGCCTTCGAGCCCGACATAAAGCGAAACCAGCAGCGAAAGGGCCGATCCGGCCCCTTCCAGCCCCAGTCTTTCGCCGAGCAGCGACAGCATCACCATGACGGCGAAGGTGAGCAGGGCCTCCATCCACAGCCGGTGCCAGGCGAGCCAGACCGGCGAGAACAGGAAACCGAGCCAGGTGAAGCCGTCGCGCACGAAAGTCGTGTCAGCCGCTCCACTGCCCGACGGCGGTTCCATCACGACATAGCTGGCCATAGGGCTATCCTTTCAGGGATCCCTTGGTGGACGGCACCGCGTCCGGCTGGCGCGGGTCGGGCTCCAGCGCCGCGCGCAGCGCCCTGGCCGCCGCCTTGAAGCAGGTTTCGGCGATATGGTGGTTGTTGGCGCCGTAATGATTGGTCACATGCAGCGTGATGCCGGCATTCTGCGCCAGCGCCTGGAAGAACTCGCGCACCAGCTCGGTGTCGAACGTGCCGATCTTGGGCGACGAGAAAGCGACGTTCCAGACCAGGAACGGCCGGCCGGACACGTCGATCGCCGCTCGGGTCAGCGTCTCGTCCATGGCCAGGTCGATCGAGGCGTAGCGCATGATGCCGCGCCGCTCGCCCAGCGCCTTGCTCAGCGCCTGGCCGATCGCGATGCCGGTGTCCTCGACCGTGTGGTGGTCGTCGATGTGCAGGTCGCCCTTGGCCTTGACCGTCATGTCGATCAGCGAATGGCGCGACAGCTGGTCGAGCATATGGTCGAAGAAGCCGACGCCCGTCGAAATGTCGGATTTGCCCTTGCCGTCGACATGGACCGACACCGAAATCTCGGTTTCCTTGGTCTTGCGGCTGATTTCTGCGGAACGGGGCGGCATCAGTCTGTCCTGTTGAGGAGCACGGGGCTTGAAAACGAGAGCCTTCTATCAGCATGATCAGGCGATTGCCAGTTGC
Organism: Mesorhizobium sp. WSM4906; assembly: GCF_029674625.1. Classification (NCBI taxonomy): domain Bacteria; kingdom Pseudomonadati; phylum Pseudomonadota; class Alphaproteobacteria; order Hyphomicrobiales; family Phyllobacteriaceae; genus Mesorhizobium; species Mesorhizobium sp. WSM4906. Next base: position 584,666 of record NZ_CP121355.1, on the reverse strand, counting down.
CATTCCAGGCGTTATCGGCCTTGCCGAGGGCGGTTTGCAATCACTCGCCCCATGCATACATATGGCAATCAAAAGTCACTCGTACCGCGCCAATCGCCTTTCAAAGGGATAGCGCGAATCGGAGCCGGAAATGTCGAATGAATTGACCATGCACGCCACGACCATCATCAGCGTGCGCAAGGGCAACAAGGTTGTGATCGCTGGCGACGGCCAGGTCAGCCTTGGCCAGACCATCATGAAGGGCAACGCCCGCAAGGTGCGCCGCATCGGCAAGGGCGGCAGCGTCATTGCCGGTTTTGCCGGCGCCACCGCCGACGCCTTCACCCTGCTGGAACGTCTCGAAGCCAAGCTCGAACAATATCCGGACCAGCTGACGCGCGCCTGCGTCGAGCTAGCCAAGGACTGGCGCACCGACCGCTATCTGCGCCGGCTGGAGGCGATGATGCTGGTTGCCGACAAGTCGGTCTCGCTGGCGCTGACCGGCACCGGCGACGTGCTCGAGCCCGAACACGGCGTCATGGCCATCGGCTCCGGCGGCAACTACGCGCTGGCCGCGGCCCGCGCGCTGATGGACACCGACAAGGACGCCGAGGAGATCGCCCGCAGGGCGATGCAGATCGCGGCCGACATCTGCGTCTACACCAACAGCAACTTCGTCGTCGAAACGCTCGATGCCGCTTGAAGCGGCCGGCCATGATCCCAAAAAGTGGGAACCGGTTTTTGGAAAAGATCATGGTCGAACGAGAAGATAGCTACGATTTTCGTCCGGTCACCGAAAAGGACCTGCCGATGATCGCCGACTGGCTGGCCAAGCCGCATCTCGCCGAATGGTGGGGTGATCCGGAGATTGAGATCGCCGAAATCCGCGAACATATCGATTCGGTTTCGGTGGAGCCGCTGATCGTCGAGCTGGACGGCAAGCCGATCGCCTACCTGCAGAGCTACGATCCGCATCTCGAGGACGACCATCCTTATGCCGACCAGCCATTCGGCACGCTGGGCATCGATCTGTCGATCGGCCCGGCGGAACTGGTCGGCATCGGCCATGGCTCGGCGATTGTCCGCCAGTTCGTCGAGAAACTGTTCGAGGAAGGCGCGCCGCGCGTCGTCATCGATCCGCATCCGGACAATGGCCGCGCCATCCGCGCCTATGAGAAGGCCGGCTTCAGGCCGATCGGCCGCAGGCATTCGGAATATGGGGACGTCGTGCTGATGGCCGTCGACGCGGCCGAAGCCGACACTGAAGAGGGGGACTGACCAGATGACCGCATCCGGAGAGGACAAAACGCTGTCGGCCTATGAAGACAGCTGGCGCATGGGGCTGCTGCTCGTGCTCGCCTTGGTCATCTTCCAGGCCGGCGTCCTCTACGGCATGGGCCACCCGCCGATCTGCACCTGCGGCTACGTCAAGCTCTGGCATGGCGTGGTGAACAGTTCGGAGAATTCCCAGCACATCGCCGACTGGTACACCTTCTCGCACGTCATCCACGGCTTCCTGTTCTATGCGCTGGCATGGGCGCTGTTTCCGCGCTCGCCGGTCGGACTGAGGCTGGCTTTCGCCGTCCTCGTCGAGGGCGGATGGGAACTCCTGGAAAACAGCCCCTTCATCATCGACCGCTATCGCGCCGGCACTATCTCTCTCAACTATTACGGCGACTCAATAATCAACTCGGTGTCCGATACGCTGTTCATGGCGCTGGGATTTGTGATGGCGCGAAAGCTCCCTATATGGGTGATCGTGGTTCTGGCGCTCGTTTTCGAGTTCGGCACGGGCTACATCATCCGGGACAATCTGACGCTCAACGTGATCATGCTGCTGCATCCGTTCGAGTCCATCAAGCAGTGGCAAAGTGGAATTTGAGTATTATGAGCACCTTCTCTCCTCGTGAAATCGTTTCGGAACTCGACCGCTTCATCATCGGCCAGAAGGACGCTAAGCGCGCCGTGGCGATCGCCTTGCGCAACCGCTGGCGCCGCCAGCAGCTGGAAGGCCAGATGCGCGAAGAGGTGATGCCGAAGAACATCCTGATGATCGGCCCGACCGGCGTCGGCAAGACCGAAATCTCGCGCCGCCTGGCGCGGCTCGCCAGCGCACCTTTCGTCAAGGTCGAGGCCACCAAGTTCACCGAGGTCGGCTATGTCGGCCGCGACGTCGAGCAGATCGTGCGCGATCTCGTCGAGGTCGCCATCGGCCTGACGCGCGAGAAGATGCGCGAGGACGTCAAGGCGCGCGCCCACATCAACGCCGAAGAGCGGGTGCTCGAAGCGCTGGTCGGCAAGACCGCGAGCCCGGCCACGCGCGACAGCTTCCGCAAGAGGCTGCGCGATGGCGAGCTCGACGACAAGGAGATCGAGATCGAGGTGGCCGACACAGGCACGGGCGGCATGCCGGGCTTCGAGATCCCCGGCATGCCCGGTGCCAATATCGGCGTGCTCAACATCAACGACATGCTGTCGAAGGCGATGGGCGGCCGCAGGACCAAGACCCGCAAGACGACGGTGAAGGAATCCTACGCGCTTCTGATCAACGACGAGTCCGACAAGCTGCTCGACCAGGACGAGGTGGTGCGCCGGGCGCTGGAATCGGCCGAGAACGACGGCATCGTGTTCCTGGACGAGATCGACAAGATCGCGGCCCGGAGCGACATTTCGGGCGGCCCCTCGCGCGAAGGCGTCCAGCGCGACCTGCTGCCGCTGGTTGAAGGCACCACCGTCGCGACCAAATACGGGCCGATCAAGACGGACCATATCCTGTTCATCGCCTCGGGCGCCTTCCATGTCTCCAAGCCCTCGGACCTTTTGCCGGAGCTGCAGGGCCGCTTGCCGATCCGCGTCGAATTGCGTGCGCTGGAGAAGGAGGACTTCGTCCGCATCCTCACCGAGACGGAAGCCAGCCTCATCAAGCAGTATATCGCGCTGATGAAGACCGAAGGCGTCGAGTTGACGTTCACCGACGACGCCATCGATTCGCTCGCCGGCATTGCCGTCGAGCTCAACGCCAATGTCGAGAACATCGGCGCCAGACGCCTGCAGACGGTGATGGAGCGGGTGCTGGACGAGATTTCCTACGACGCGCCGGATCGCCACGGCACGGCGGTCACCATCGATGCAGACTATGTGCAGAAGCATGTCGGCGACCTGTCGCGGAACACCGATCTGTCGCGGTTCATTCTCTAGAGCGGTTCACCGTTTCACGGAAACGTCGAACCGCTCTAACTCTTTGTTTTTACGCAATTCCGGGCGGAAAACCGCTCACACTTTTCCTGGAATTGCTCCAACTGCCAAGCTTGGCGATGTGTGGCCAGATGGTACCATCTGGCCACCTTTCGTTCCGGCGGAAGCTTGCCTCGTCTCGACTCTCCCGGCCGCTTTACCTAGGTTGCCGCCGATTCCGAAAGCAATTTCAGGAAAAGTGCGCAGCGGTTTTCCATCCGAAATTGCATAAAAACAAATAGTTGGAGTGGGCCGGTGGCAGCTGGGCCCGCTCCAGGGCGGCGGCGCATGAAGAAACGCATACTTCTCTTCCTCGGTCTGGCGTTGGCGGCGGCGGTGGCAACGGCCAACGCTGCGACCATGGTGCCGCCGGGCAATCGCAACAGCGTGCAGCCCGACATCCCCGGCGCTTCCAGCCGGCGTACCCAGGCCACCAACACCACCTTCCAGGCCAAGTACCGCAAGGTCTACGCGCTGTTGCAGAAGGACGCCGAGCTGCGTGGCAAGATCAAGAAAGCGGCGGCCGCCTATGGCATCGATCCGATGCACATTGTCGGCGCCATCGTCGGCGAGCACACCTACAATGTCGACGCCTACGACCGGCTGCAGACCTATTACGTCAAGGCGATGTCATATCTGTCGAGCAAGCTCACCTTTGCCTATGACGGCGAGGACGTCGCCGATTTCGTCCAGCGGCCGGAATTCAAGAAATGCGCCGGCATGGACGACAGCTACGATCTTTGGGAATGCCGCGAGCAGGTGTGGAACCATTCCTTCCGCGGCAAGAGCGTCGGCGGTGAAAGCTTCCCCAACGACCGCTTCGGCGCCACCTTCTTCCAGCCTTACTATGCCGGCCAGACCTTCGGCCTCGGCCAGCTCAACCCGCTGACGGCGCTGCAGATGAGCGACCTCGTGCACAAGGTTTCCGGCTTGCCCAAGCTCGATGTCGAGGATCCCAACTCGGTCTACAAGACCATCATGGATCCGGATCTGACCTTGCCTTACGTCGCCGCGACGATCAGGAAGTCGATCGACGCCTATAAAGGCATCGCCGGCTTCGACATCTCGCACAATCCGGGCCTCACCGCCACGCTCTACAATGTCGGCAATCCCGAGCAGCGCGCCTATGCGCTGAAGGAGGAGAACGAGAAGCGCCGCGCTGCCGGCGAGCCTGAAAAGCTGCCCGAGGAGAACTATTACGGCTGGCTGGTCAACGACAAGCTGGACGAGCTGAAGGTGCTGTTCTAGCGGCGGCTTGAGCCAGGGCGCTCAGTAACCCTCCGAGGCGAGATAGGCCTCGAATTTGCGCATTTCCTCGGGATCCGCCTCCACGATATGGCGCGGCCCCGGATAGGCGCCGGACTGGATATCGTCGGCGTACTCGCGGAAGGCGGCGATGCGCTCGCCCTGGAGGCGCTCGAACTCCGCCGCGAAGTCGCGGTAGCGTTTGGCGTGGCGCGGATAGTGGCCGCGATTGCTGCCGAGCACGTCTTCCGAGAACAGATATTGCGCGTCGCAGCCGGCGCCTGCGCCCATGGAAATCATGATCAGCGAGGTGCGCCGCGAGATGGCGGCGGCGACGCCCGCCGGCACCACCTCGATCTCCGCGGCGAAGGCGCCGGCCGCTTCGAGGTCCTTGACCTGCTTCCAGACGAAGGCGGCGCTTTCAGCCGTCTTGCCGACCGCCTTGAAGCCGCCCGTCCAGGTCGCGTGCGCGGGGATCAGGCCGACGTGACCGCAGACCGGAATGTGCTCGTCGCGCAGCCGGCGGATGGTCTGCAGGCTGGCCGAGCAGTACATGGCGTCGGCGCTCGCGGCGCGCAGCTTGACCGCCATGCGCAGGATCTCGTTCGTGGTGGCGCCCAGCTTGATGCGTTCGTCGCCAGGAATGGTGAAGCAGGTGGGCGCCGCGTCGCGAAAACGCGGATCGAACATGAGGTCATAGGGGACCGAGATGAGGTCGATGCCGGCCCGCTCCGCTGCCTCGGCCTCCTCCAGCGAAAAGACGCGCAGCTTCGAAAGCTGCCGCCTGCCCTTCAACGACTGCAAGTCGGCGACGGTCGGTCTGCTGCGTGCCATGTCGTTGATCCTTGCTCCCTGCAATTTGACCGGACTATGCCGCCAGCAGCGATTTCAGCTTGACCGCTTGCGAGCCCAGGGCCTCAGGCGCCGGTGTCGCTCGCCTGGCGATCAGCATCTCCGCCAGGCGGATGTCGCGCGCCACCGCGTTGCCGGGGCCGATGCCGCTCGCGGCGACCAGCCGTCCATCCTCGGCAAGGTGGAAGAGAATGAAGGCGCCATCGTCGAGGTCGCGCCGCACGATCGATCGGCCTTCGTCGGAAAGCCCGGCGATCTGCAGGGTGAGTCCGTACTGATCAGACCAGAACCACGGCACGTCGGCATGCGTCTCGTTGGCGCCGAGCATGTTCTTGGCGGCCAGAGCGCCCTGCTCCTGCGCGTTGCGCCAGGCTTCCAGCCGCACGCGCCGCCCGCCATAGACGGCCAGCGGGAACGAGCAGCAGTCGCCGGCGGCAAAGATATCGGGATCCTCGGTGCGCAACGTTGCATCGACCGCGATGCCGTTGTCGGTCGCCAGCCCCGCCTCGGCGGCGAGCGCCGTCACCGGCACGGCGCCGATGCCGATGACGGCGAGATCGGCGACGACTTCCTGACCATCGGCAAGCATGATGCGAACCTCGGCGCCGTCATCGGCGATCGCCGTGATGCCTTGTCCGGTTAGCACCTTCACGCCTTCGGCCTCATGCGCCTTGTGGATGATTTCGGCGATCTCGGCCGGCACGCCGCGCATCAGGATGCGCGGCTGCGCCTCCAGCACCGTGACGGTCGCGCCGAGCTTGCGCGCCGAAGCGGCAAGCTCGAGGCCGATGAAGCCGCCGCCGATGATGGCGACGCGGTTTCCTGCGCTGAGATGGGCGCGGATAGCGAGCGCGTCGTTGAAGGTTCTGAGATAGACGCAGCGCCGCCCAAGGCCCGGCATCGACAGCTTGCGCGGCACGGATCCGGTCGCGAGCAGCAGCTTGTCATAGACAAGCGAGGAGCCGTCTGAAAGGCGCACGACATGCGCGTCGCGGTCGATTGCCACGGCCCGGACGGAATGGATGTGGCGGATCGCGCGGTCGGCCAGAAGCTCGTCGCTGGCGATCGCCTTGATCAGCGGCGCCTCGCTGGTCATCGCTTCCTTCGACAGCGGCGGCCGTTCGTAGGGCAGATGCGGCTCGTCGCCCACCAGGGTCACCGGCCCTTCGTAACCGAGATCGCGCAGGGTAAGCGCGGCGCGCCCGCCGCACTCGCCGGCGCCGATGATGACCATTCCTCCCGCCATCGCCGTCACCCGACCTGAATGAGGACTTTGCCGGCGTCGACCTTGACCGGATAGGTCTTGAGGTTGACGCAGACCGGTGCGCCGCGGGCATCGCCGGTCTTGTAGTTGAAGCGGCCATTGTGCTTGGGGCATTCGATGATGTCGTCCATCACCAGCCCGTCGGCCAGATGCACCTTCTCATGCGAGCACAGGCCGTCGGTCGCGAAATATTCGTCGTCCGGGCTGCGATAGATGGCGTAGGTGCGGCCGGCGTGATCGAACCGCATCACGTCTTCTTCGTCGATGTCTCCGGCCGTGCAGGCCTCGACCCAGTCGCTCATGTCGTCCTCCAGCAAAGATTTGATAGCCGGCTTGCGTCGGGACCGATCACCCGGCCGCGGCCGTTGCCGGATTGTCGTTGTGCAGCTCTTCCCGATAGGGCTTTGCCGTCGCCGGCAGCTCGCGCTTGATGAAATAATCTTCGTTGCGCAGCTGGCGCAGGAAGGCGGGGATCATCTCGCGATAGCCGGCGAGGATCGACGGCGTCGGCGCCGGCAAATCGTGCTTGATCAGCTCGTGCAGCTTGGGCAGCGCATGGTAGGGCACCATCGGGAACATGTGGTGCTCCACATGGTAGTTCATGTTCCAGTAGATGAACCGGCTGATCGGGTTCATGTAGACGGTGCGGCTGTTCAGGCGGTGGTCGACGACATTCTCGGCAAGGCCGCCATGCTGCAGCAGCCCGGTCATTACATGGTGCCAGGCGCCATAAAGGCGGGGCAGGCCGACGAGCATCAGCGGCAGCCATGAATGCAGATAGAGCGCCAGCGCGATGGTCGCGATGTAGATGGCGAGCCAGATGCGGGCGGCGCGGATGGCCCTCGGCTGCTCCTGTTCCGGAATGAAGGTCTCTTCCGCGGCGCTGATGACGCCGGCGGCGTTGCGCACCATGTCGGTCATCGCGTGCCAGGCGTCGAGGATGCCGAAGAAGTTCAGGACAAGGCGCAGAAGGTCCGGCGGCCGCATGACGGCGATCTCGGGGTCGCGGCCGACGATGATGGTGTCGGTATGGTGGCGCGTATGGCTCCAGCGCCAGGTCACCGGATTGCGCATGATCATGAAGCAGGCGAGCTGGTAGACGGCATCGTTCATCCACTGCGTGCGGAAGGCCGTGCCGTGGCCGCATTCGTGCCAGCGGGAATCGGTCGAGGAACCGTAGAGCGTGCCATAGACGAAGAAGAACGGCACGCACCACCAGCTACCCCAGAACAAGGCGCCGCCGGCGCCGCTTAGGGTCAGCGCGCCGAGCCAGATGACGGTGTCGCGGATCGCCGGCTGGTCGGAGCGCTGCATCAGCTCCTTCATCTGCTTGCGCGGGATCTCGGTGTGGTACCATTCGGCCGCCGAAAGCCCGTTCTCGACCGCCAGCCTGGCGTCGCGGCCGGTCAGGCTGTAGTCGCGTCCGGACGCTGCCGGAGACGTGATTGCCGTCATTGCGGGTTCCTCCATCAGCACTTGGCGAATGGCCCTCGGCGGTGCCGCGGCTCGCCCATGGCTGGCTTCGACTTCACCATAGCGCCAAGCCATGATAGTCTCAACGTCACAAAGATAGATTCTATCATTTCCTATCAGGATGAGCTATCTTGAGTCGAACTGGCGATGGAGCATTCATGGCAAGGCGGCCGACAATCACCGATCTCGCGCGCGTTTCCGGCTTCAGCGTCGCCACCGTCGACAGGGTGCTGAACAACCGCCTGCCGGTGCGCGAGGAAACGGCGCGCCGGGTCTACGAGGCAGCGACCGATATCGGCTATCACGCCGCCGGCCTGATCAAGCAGCGCATGCGCCAGGAATTGCCGGAATACCGTCTCGGCTTCCTGCTACTGCGGGGCAACGATGTCTTCTACGGCGATTTCGCGCGGGAACTGGAAACGGCGGTTTCGCAGTCGCAACGCTTTCGCGGTACCGCGACGATCGACTTCGCAGCATCGCTGGCGCCCGACGAGATAGCCGCCCAGATGCGCAAGCTGGCGGCGAAATCGAGAGCCATCGCCGTCGTCGGCCCGGACCATCCGACGCTGACGGCGGTGGTGGAGGCGCTGAAGGCGAGGGGACAGCCGGTCTTCTCGCTGCTGTCCGACTTCGCCGCCGGCATCCGCGAGGGCTATGTCGGGCTCGACAACCGCAAGGTCGGCCGCACCGCGGCCTGGATGATCGCCAAGGCGGCGAAGAAACCCGGCAAGGTCGCGCTTTTCGTCGGCAGCCACCGCTTCCATGGCCATGAATTGCGCGAGATCGGCTTCCGCTCCTACTTTCGCGAACATGCGCCGGACTTCACGGTGATGGAGACGCTGGTCAATCTGGAAGCCAACCAGGTGACGCATGATGCGATGCTCGATCTTTTGGCCCGGCAGCCGGACCTTGCCGGCTGCTATGTCGCCGGCGGCGGCATGGAAGGCGCGGTGGCGGCGCTGCGGGCGGCAAAGCCGGCAAACATGCCGGTGGTCATCTGCAACGAGATCAACGCCTTCTCGCGCGCGGCGCTTGCCGACAACATCCTCACCATGGTGATCTCGACGCCGCTGGCCGCGCTGTGCCGCGAGCTTGTGGCGCTCATGGCGCATGCCATCGAGAGCGGCGCCGCCAACGCGCCCGGCCAGACCTTCCTGCCCTTCGACATCTATCTGCCGGAGAACATCTAGACCTCCAGCACAGGGATTTTGATCGGTAGGCTCTGTTTTGCATTGGCAGGTGATGTGCATTGGAGATTGGCCGAAGCGCCCACCCCGCGTCGTCATTCTAGGGCGGAGCAGGAGCGAAGCTCCGTCGCGAAGAAAATTCTGCACCGTGGCGGCGCTTCCAAGTCACGGCATGGATTCTATGGTCTGCGCCGCGTCGCTTCGCTCCTTGCTCCGCCATAGAATGACGACGTTGGGGCGGCTTCAACCAATCCCCGGAGCTTGCGCTGATTTCACGGAAATGAACGGAAAATCTTGCACCAAGACAAATGGCAACCTTTCAAAAATCCCTGTGTCGGGGAACTGACCCAGGAGCGATGGAATCGATATGAAAGAATCCATCAGGTTGATGGATTCTTTCACGACGGTTTGCTCCGATTTGGACCCAGGTTTTCGATGCTCGTTGTCTTTGCCGCGGTGATCGGGATCGAAAATCCGGCATGTCCGTTCCGAATTTCCCTTGACGGCTCCAGGCGAAATGGAATAAATATTTCACCAGCTAGGCATTTTGGTTCTTTCGTTCCGGAACATCTGTTTCAAACAGAGGACCAGGCGTTCCATTGTGTGAGGAAAACGCCGCCGGAAGGGCCATAGGGAGAGATTCCCCGGAGAGGTCGGGGATTCCGGTTCAATCGGTGCAGCCGGACACCAAGTGGAGGAGAAATAAAATGAAGAAACTGCTTTTGGGCGTCGCGCTTTCGGCGCTGATGTGTTCATCCGCCTTCGCCGCCAAGATCGGCGTTTCGATGGCTCTTTTCGACGACAACTTCCTGACCGTGCTGCGCAACGGCATGATCGCGCAGGCCAAGGGCATGAGCGGCGTCGAGCTGCAGGTCGAGGACGCGCAGAACGATGTCGCCAAGCAGCTCGACCAGATCAAGAACTTCGCCGCTTCGGGCGTCGACGCCATCATCGTCAATCCCGTCGACACCTCGGCCACCCAGGCGATGTCGGACGCGGCTGCCGCCGCCAAGATCCCGCTGGTCTATGTCAACCGTGAGCCGGTCAATGTCGACAAGCTGCCCGACAACCAGGCCTTCGTCGCTTCGAACGAGGCCGAGTCCGGCACGCTCGAGACCAAGGAAGCCTGCCGCTTGCTCAAGGAAGCCGGCAAGAAGGAGGCCAATGTCTATGTGATCATGGGTGAGCTATCCAACCAGGCCGCCGTGCAGCGCACCAAGGACATCGAGGAAGTTATCGCCACGCCTGACTGCAGCTTCATCAAGATCATCGACAAGCAGACCTCGAACTGGAAGCGCGACGAAGCGCAGAATCTGATGACCAACTGGCTGTCGTCCGGCAAGGCGTTCGACGGCGTCATCGCCAACAACGACGAAAGCGCCATCGGCGCCATCCAGGCGATGAAGGCCGCCAACATCGACATGAAGTCGGTCGTGGTCGGCGGCGTCGACGCCACCCAGGACGCGCTGGCCGCGATGCAGGCGGGCGATCTCGACGTGACGGTCTTCCAGGACGCGGCCGGCCAGGGCGCCGGCGCGCTCGATGCGGCGCTGAAGCTCTCCAAGGGCGAGAAGGTGGAGCACAAGGTCTACATCCCCTTCCAGCTCGTCACGCCGGCCAACATCGACAAGTTCCTGAAGAAGAACTGAGATAGGCGCCTCCATACGGAGCGGCGCAAGACTGCGCCGCTCCCTTCCTTCTCCCGCCCCACCGGGCGGGAGGACGGGCGCGGTCATTCGGAGGAAGAAGACGTGTCACAGACATCGCATGGCATTGGCGGCTTGAGTTACGACGCCAAGAAGCGCCCCTGGCCTGCCGAGTTCAACGTGTTCCTGGCGCTCGTCATCCTGGTCGGCGCGTTCGAGCTGATCGGCCGCGTCTTCCTCGGCGACAGCTTCCTGTTCAACACCCGCGAGAATGTCGCCGGCATCTTCAACGAGCAGCGCCTGCAAATCATCATCCTGCAGGTGTCGATCGTCGGCATCATCGCCATCGGCGTCACCCAGGTCATCATCTGTGGCGGCATCGACCTGTCCTCGGGCTCGATCGTCGGCGCCACCGCCATGATTGCCATGAGCTTCGCGCAAGTGGCGACCGTCAACGGCAATCCCAACCCCAAGGCGATGTTCATCGCCTATGGCTGGACCGACCTGCCCGTCATCGTGCCGCTATTGGTCGCCGTCGGCTGCGGGCTTTTGGCCGGTCTCATCAACGGATCATTGATCGCCTTCACCCGCATTCCGCCCTTCATCGCCACGCTCGGCATGATGGTCACGGCGCGTGGCATCGCCAAATGGTGGTCGAAGGGCCAGCCGATCTCGTTCCCGACCGACAGCTTCGCGGCAATAGGCAAGGGACTGATGCCGGTCATAATCTTCATTTCGCTGGCGATCCTGTTCCAGCTTATCCTGAGCTACACCAGATACGGCAAGCACTGCTACGCCATCGGCTCCAACGAGGACGCCGCGCGCATGTCCGGCATCAAGATCGCCAACCACAAGGTGCTGGTCTATGTCATTGCCGGCATCCTCGCCTCGATCGCCGCGGTGGTGCTCTCCTCCAAGAACCTCACCGCCCAGGCCGGCATGGGCGTGATGTACGAGCTCGACGCCATCGCCATGGCGGTCATCGGCGGCGTCTCGCTCTCGGGCGGACGCGGGTCTATCATCGGCACGGTGATCGGATCGCTGATCTTCGGCGTCATCATCTCCGGCTTCACCTTCCTGCGCCTCGACGCCTATTACCAGGAGATGGTCAAGGGCGTGATCATCGTCGGCGCAGTCGTTCTCGATCAATGGCGCCAGCGCCGCCGGGCGATAGGAGCTTGACCATGTCCGACATCGTTCTGAAGACCGAAAACCTCACCAAGCATTATGGCGGCGTGCATGCGCTGCAGGAGGCGAATTTCGAGCTGCGCAAGGGCGAGCATGTCGCCATCATGGGCGACAACGGCGCCGGCAAGTCGACCTTCGTGCGCCAGATTACCGGCGTCGAGCAGCGCACCGACGGCAAGATCTGGTTCGACGGCAAGGAAGTGAACTTCGCCGGGCCGATCGAGGCGCGCGAGGCGGGCATCGAGACCGTGTTCCAGAACCTTGCCCTGGCCGACGACCTCGACGTGCCGTCAAACCTCTTCCTCGGCCGCGAGAAGGTTCTGTTCAACCTCGGCCCCTTCTCGATCCTCGACCGCAAGGCCATGCGCAAGGCGACCGAGGCGGCGCTGATCCGCACGGCGGTGAAGATCCCGAACCTCTCCAGCACCATCCGCCACATGTCGGGCGGCCAGCGCCAATGCGTGGCGATCGCCCGTACCGCGACCTTCGCCTCGAAGCTCATCATCATGGACGAGCCCACCGCGGCGCTCGGCGTGCAGGAGACCGCGCAGGTCGAAAACATCATCCGTACGCTGAAGGAAAATGGCGAGCCGCTGATCCTGATCAGCCACAACATGCGCCAGGTGTTCGACCTGGTCGACCGCATCGTCGTCTTCCGGCGCGGCAAGATCGTCGCCAACCTGCGCAAGCAGGACACCGACGGCAACGACATCGTCGCCTACATCACCGGCGCCAAGACCGGACAGGCCGAGTTGCAGGCCGCGTGACGAGGCGTCACGACGGGATATCAATCATCCGCGCCGGCAAGGCTCGGACAGCTTTCTGAACCACCTTAAAGGACATTCCATGACTCTCCGCTTCGCTCTTCTCGGCGCCGGCCGTATCGGCAAGGTGCATGCCCGCGCCGTTGGTTCCAATCCGCAGGCCAAGCTCGTCGCCGTGGCCGATGCCTTCGAGAAAGCGGCGACGGATCTGGCCTCCGCCTACGGCGCCGAGGTGCGCACGATCGACGCGATCGAAAAGGCCAAGGACATCGACGCCGTCATCATCTGCACCCCAACCGACACCCATGCCGATCTCATCGAGCGCTTCGCCAGGGCCGGCAAGGCGATCTTCTGCGAGAAGCCGATCGACCTCGACGTCAAGCGCGTCGAACAGTGCCTGGCCGTGGTCGAGAAGGCCGGCGCCACGCTGATGGTCGGCTTCAACCGCCGCTTCGACCCGCATTTCGCCGCGGTTCGCAAGGCGATCGACGAAGGCGCCATCGGCGATGTCGAGATGGTCACCATCACGTCCCGCGATCCGGGCGCGCCGCCGCTCGACTACATCGCCCGTTCCGGCGGCATTTTTCGCGATATGACCATCCACGACTTCGACATGGCGCGCTTCCTGCTCGGCGAGGAGCCGGTGGCCGTCAGCGCCCACGCGTCGGTGCTGGTCGACAAGAAGATCGGCGATGCAGGCGATTTCGACTCGGTCAGCGTCATCCTGGAAACCGCCTCGGGCAGGCAGGCCGTCATCTCCAACTCGCGCCGCGCCACCTATGGCTACGACCAGCGTATCGAGGTGCATGGCTCCAAGGGCATGGTCGCGGCCGAGAACCAGCGGCCGGTGTCGATCGAGCTCGCCAACGACAAGGGCTACACGCGTCCGCCGCTGCACGACTTCTTCATGACCCGCTACATCGACGCCTATGCCAACGAGATCGCGGCTTTCATCGCCGCTGCAACCGCCGGCAAGAAGGCCGCGCCCAGCGGCAAGGATGGACTGGTCGCCCTGAAGTTGGCCGATGCAGCCCTGGAGTCTGCGAAGACGGGCAAGACCGTTCGCGTCGATTGATTCGATGAGGCAGGTATTTCGATGGCGGTCGGATTGCCTGTCTCCATCGCTTGGCGATTAGCCGGAACGCATGTCACCTCGTCATCCACGGGCGGAGCAAGGAGCGAAGCGACGCGGCGCAGACCCGAGGATCCATGCCGTTACGTCTGAGTGATGCTAACGGTCAGAATTCTGCTCCGCTGCGCTCTTCGCCCGGGTCACGGCATGGATCCTAGGGTCTCCGCGACGGAGCTCCGCTCCTGCTTCGCCCTAGGATGACGAAGTCGAGGGCTCTTCAACCAAGTTATCAACGTTGCGACAAGACACCGGGAAGCCGATCGGAACGTCAATGAATCTCGAAAATCCATTGGTAATTCAAAACACAGGAGCAGAGCGATGAACGGTTTGGCCGGTCGCAATTCAGGAACGCGCGCCATCGTCACCGGTGGCGCGCAGGGCATCGGCTTCGCTGTCGCGGAGGCGCTCGCCGACGAAGGCTGCCGCGCGCTGGCGCTCATCGGCCGCTCGCAGGAGAAGGGCGACAAAGCGGTGGCCGCGCTCAAGAAGAGCGGCGTCGACGCCATCTTCATCAGCGCCGACGTCGCCAAGGTCGCCGACTGCAAGCGCGCCGTCGCAACGGCGATTGCTCATTTCGGCACGCTAAACGCGCTGGTCAACGCCGCCGCTACCTCGGCGCGCGGCTCGCTGGTCGAGACATCGGAAGAGCTGTTCGACCAGATCTTCGACACCAATGTGCGCGGGCCCTTCTTCCTGATGCAGGGCCTGGTCGCGCATCTTTTGGAGCGCAAGGCGCCAGGCTCGATCGTCAATGTCTTGTCGATGTCGGCGCATGCCGGCCAGTCCTTCCTGACGCCCTATTCCACCAGCAAGGGTGCGCTGATGACGCTGACCAAGAATGTCGCGAGCTCCTATCGGCGGAACCGCATCCGCTGCAACGCGGTGCTGCCCGGCTGGATGGACACCGAAGGCGAGGCGATCGTGCAGAAGAAATGGCACGACGCGCCGGACGACTGGTTGGCAAAGGCCGAGGCCGCCCAGCCGATGGGCCAGTTGGTCAAGCCGGCGCAGCTTGCCCGGCTGATCACCTATATGCTCAGTCCCCAGGCCGGCGTCATGACCGGCTCGCTGGTCGACTACGATCAGAACATAGCCGGGGTCATCGGCGAGTAAGGGCCGCCGGTGCACCGGGCAACGAGGGGCAGCATCGACTTTTGACAGTTATCGGGTCCAAGCTCAGTTTGAAGACCGATGCCACCGCCTCGCCTTGTTCCTCGGGCCTCGGCGCTGCCCCTCACCTGCCTGCCGGCATCCTCTCCCCGTATAGTGACGGGGAGAGGGGCGCTGTCGCCGGCGGTTTCGCCAAATTGCCGACATAGCAAGGCTAGGGCCGAGGGTGCGGCCGGCCCCCTTCTCCCCGTCACTATACGGGGAGAAGTGCCCGGCAGGGCGATGAGGGGCGGCGCCGACATCGACAATTGGCATTGCCAACGCGGCTATCGCTGTTTCAAGTGGTCATTCCCGGAGAGCAGCACCATCAGACACGTGACAACCGCCTTCGCATCGACTATATGAGCCGCATGATCCACCTGACCGCCTCGTTTTGGTACTTTTACTACGACAGCTCGCTGGCGGCGGGAGGATTGCGCTCGATCTGAAGATTGCAGCATCTAAATCCGAAAAGCCGCCAGACCTGGCGGCTTTTTCGTTTCAGCCGGCAGGTCTCCTAACCAGGAGCAGAAGCCGTGTTGACCACCACAGACGACCTTCGGGTCAAGGAACTCAAAGTCCTGAGCACGCCGGACGAGGTGATGCGCGAGATACCGCGCTCACTGACGGCGACGCGCACCGTTGCCGCTTCGCGCAACGCCATCCATTCCATCCTGACCGGGGCCGACGATCGACTGGTAGTCATCGTCGGCCCTTGTTCCATCCACGATCCGGTCGCCGCCGTGGACTATGCCAGCCGTCTGGCGGCGCTGCGCGAGGCCCTGGCGGACCGGCTCGAGATCGTCATGCGCGTCTATTTTGAGAAGCCGCGCACCACGGTCGGCTGGAAGGGCCTGATCAACGATCCCGATCTCGACGGCAGCTTCAACATCGACAAGGGATTGCGCATGGCGCGCAACGTGCTGTCGGCCGTCAACAATCTCGGCCTGCCGGCGGCGACCGAGTTCCTCGACATGACGACGCCGCAATATATCGCCGACCTCGTCGCATGGGGCGCCATCGGCGCGCGCACCACCGAAAGCCAGATCCATCGCGAGCTGGCCTCGGGCCTCTCCTGCCCGGTTGGCTTCAAGAACGGCACCGACGGCAATTTGAGAATCGCTGGCGAAGCGGTGAAGTCGGCCGCCCAGCCGCATCATTTCATGGCGGTGACCAAGGGTGGCCGCAGCGCGATCGCGGCGACGACCGGCAATGAGGACTGCCATGTCATCCTGCGCGGCGGTGTGGTGCCCAACTACGACGCGGCAAGCGTCGATGCGGCCGCCGCGGAACTCGGCCGCATCGGCGTCGCGCCGCGGCTGATGATCGACGTCAGCCACGCCAACAGCGGCAAGCGGCCGGAGAACCAGCCGAAAGTCGCGCATGACGTGGCGGGCCAGGTCGCGGCGGGCGACGAGCGCATCATCGGCGTCATGATCGAGAGCAACCTCGTCGCCGGCCGTCAGGACGTCGTGCCCGGCAAGCCGCTCGCCTACGGGCAGAGCATCACCGATGGCTGCATCGACTGGGCGGCCACCGAGACGGTGCTGCACGGCCTTGCCGGCGCCGTCGAATGGCGCCGGTCGGTGAAGCGCGAATTGCTCGCAACCCGGCAGGGCGCGGCTTGACGCCCCTTCCTTCTCCCCTTGTGGGAGAAGGTGGATCGGCGCGTAGCGCCGAGACGGATGAGGGGTGTTCGAAGGGCGCGGCGTGGCTCCTTGGCGATCACGCCGCCCTCAGCCCCTCCCATGCGGTGAATACCGAGACCGCAAACAAAAGCAGCCCGGCCGCGCGCCCGGCAAAAGCGGTCGCTCGCGGATTGTCAATCAGCAGCGTCCGGCTGCGGCCGGCGGTGACGGCGAGCCCGCCATAGATTCCTGCCTGGGTGGCGACCGTCAGCAGCCCCATGACGGTCGCCTGCATCCAGATCGGACCGTAAGCGGGCTTGAGGAACTGTGGATAGACGGCAATGATGAACAGGTAGGCCTTCGGGTTGATCAGGCAGGTGACCAACCCCTGCCGAAAAGCCTTCCAGGCGGAGCGGCTGCCGGCCGGCCCGTCATCGTCGACAGTGATCGAGCTGCGCATCAGCGAAATGCCGATATAGGCCATATAGGCGGCGCCGGCGATCAGCAGCGGCTTGAACAGGATCGGCACGAAATGCATGAGCAGGCCGACGCCGACCGCGCCGTTCAGCGTGTGCACCGCGCCGCCCAGCATGATGCCGGCGGTCGCGGCAAGGCCCCGATTGCCGCCGCCGGTCAGCGCGTTGGCCAGCACGAACAGCATATCCATGCCCGGCACTGCGATGATGCCGAACAGCAGGATGAAGAAAAGCCAGAGGTTTTCGCTATAACTCATGTCAGTTGCCGGTCGCCGCGCCAACAAGGCGCGAAAGGATTCTCTTGATTTTCAAGCGGGTAGGCAGCCCTATAGATCATCCCAACTGACGGGGGTGTGTCAGTTGCGTTTCGGCCGGTGAGGAAATGCGCAAGGCATCGCGCCTGTTCGAGATCATCCAGATCCTGCGGCTGGCCCGAAAGCCGGTGACGGCGGCGATGATCGCCGAGCAGCTGGAAGTGACGGTGCGCTCGGTCTATCGCGACATAGCGGCGCTTCAGGCGATGCGCGTGCCGATCGACGGCGGGCGCGGCATCGGTTACATCCTGCGTCCCGGCTTCGACCTGCCGCCGCTGATGTTTTCGATCGAGGAGATGGAGGCGATCGTGCTGTCGCTGGCTCTGCTCGAGCGCACCGGCGACGACGAGCTCAAGCAGGCGGCCAAGCGGGTTAGCGCCAAGATCGCCGGCGCAGTGCCGCCACCCTTGCGCCAGACGCTCGACGCCAACGCCCTGCATGCCTGGGGGTTCGCCGCGCCTTCGGCCCCGACGGTCGATCTTGCCCTGGTGCGCCGCGCCATCCGCGACGAAGAGAAGCTCGACCTTGCCTATCGCGACGAAGCCGGCCGCGACACTGAGCGCATCATCCGCCCGATCGCGCTCATCTACTATGCAGAGACCGCCAACATCGTCGCCTGGTGCGAGTTGCGCCAGGCGATCCGCAATTTCCGCAGCGACCGCATCGAGGACTGCCGGCTGACTGGCCTGTGGTTCAAGGGCGAGGGCGACCGCCTGCGGCAGGTGTGGGTCGACGGCTGGGAGATCAATGGCTCTGCGGAGAGCGCCTGAGAGATCTCAAAATACTTGGCGCGGAAATTCCGACCTGTCTCGTAGTGATTGCGTTGGCATATCGGAGCCCTCGGAGATTGACCGAAACGCCCATCAGGTCGTCATCCTATGGCGGAGCAAGGAGCGAAGCGACGCAGCGCAGACCATAGGATCCATGCCGTGACATTGAAGCGTTGCGACGGTGCGGAATTCTGCGCCGCTGCATCCTTCGGCCGAGGTAACGGCATGGATCCTTGGGTCTTCACTCCGCTTCGCGTCGCTACGCCCAAGGATGACGAAGTCGGAAAGCTGCGTCCAATCGCAGACGTTTGCGACTGTTCGCGGGAAAGCCGGCAGCCTTTCTTCGCGTCGGCGAACGACGTGAAATTACCTCACATCCATCCAACGCTGTTCCTGGAAGGAGCGCGCCATGGCGTGCACGGTGCGCTCGATCTCCAGCCCTTCGTCGAAATCGATGACGCGCGCCGGCTTGCCGGCGATCCGCATCAGCAGTTCTCGGCATTCGATCATCTTGAGGTCGTTGAAGCCGAGGCCGTGGCCGGGCGCCGGCAGGAAGGAATCATATGGCTTGTGGTGCGGCGCCACCAGGATGGTGCGGTAGCCCTGCTCGGTCGGCCGGTCGGCGGTCAGGTAGAGCTGGAACTCGTTCATCCGCTCCTGGTCGTAGAGGATCGAGCCCTTCGAGCCGAAAATCTGGATGGCGATGCGGCCCTTGCGACCCCAGGCCGAGCGGTTGACCAGCAGCGTGCCGGCGACGCCGTTTTCGAGATGCATCAGCACGCTGGCGATATCGTAGGTTTCGACCGCCCGACGGCCGCCGGAAGCGAGTTTCCGGTCGGCATAGGGTTTGGCCATGTCGCACATGACGCGGGCAACGCGGCCGAACAACACCTTGATCAGCGACAGCGGATGGACGGCGAAATCGTCCAGCGCGCCATAGCCGGAAGCCGCCTCGTGCTTCCAGAAGAACAGCGCTTCGGGATCGGCCATGAAATCCTCGTCCATCTCGATGCGCACGAGATTGACGTCGCCGATGATCTGTTCGTCGAGCAGCGCGCCGATGTGACGGATTGCCGGGTTCTGGATGTAGTTGTAGCCGAGTACTGCGACCTTGCCGGATTTCGTTGCCGCCTTCGCCATGGCCTCGGCCTCGGCGAAGCTCGGCGCCATAGGCTTCTCGCACCACAGGTGCTTGCCGGCTTCGAGGATGGCGATCGCCATTTCCGGATGGAACTGGTTAGGCGTTGTCAGCGAGACGACATCGACCTCCGGGTCGTTGACCACGGCGCGCCAATCGCCGGATCCCTTGGCAAAGCCGAACTCGCCGGCCTTGCGCTTTGCAAGCTCGTCATTGACCTCGCCCAGATGCACCAGCTTCGGCTTCTCGACATCGGGAAAGACGGTGCCGACCGCGTTCCAGGCGATGGCGTGGCACTTGCCCATGAAGCCCGTGCCGATGAGGCCCACTCCAACCATTTAGACTGTCTCCACTGAAGGGGGGATTCCGTATGGATGAATTAATCCATTTCACGTGAGAATGGAACGTCCAAATCATTTTTTATGGTGTTCTTGCGCGAACTCGTTATGATGAGGCAGGAGAGGGAACTTTCAATATGGCCGTGGGCGGAGCGACGATGGACGAACGGGTGCCTCGCGATTTCGAGACGTTGCGTGCAACGATCCTGGAGCGGCGCGCGAACCTGCCCAAGCGTATCGCGCAGATCGCCGCCTATGCGCTCGACAATCCCGACGACATCGCCTTCGGCACGGCGGCGAGCATCGCCGCCTCGGCCGGCGTCCAGCCCTCGACGCTGATCCGTTTCGCCCAGCAGCTCGGCTTCGACGGCTTCACCAGCCTGCAGCAGGTTTTTCGCGAGCGCCTGCGCGAGCGCAATTCCTCCTATGACGAGCGACTGGCGGCGCTGCGCGCCAAGGCCGAGGAAGGCGCCGGGCACCGGGCGATCTTCGACGGCTTCGTCGCCGCCGCCAGCACGTCGCTCAGCGACATTTCGCGCACGTTGAACGATGCGCATTTCGAAGAGGCGATCGCGCTCCTGGCGAAAGCCGAAACCATCTACGTGTTGGCCAAGCGCCGCTCCTATCCGGTCGCCTCCTACATCGCCTATGCGCTGGGCAAGCTCAAGATCCGCAATCAGCTGGTGGAATCGGCCGCGGGCCTGAACGCCGAGATGATCGGCTTCGCCACGCCGCGCGACGCCGTCATCGCCATCAGCTTCTCGCCTTACGCGCCCGCGACCATCGAAGAGACGCGCGCGATCGCCGAGCAGGGCGTGCCGATCGTCGCCATCACCGACAGCTCGTTCTCGCCGCTCGCCCAGTTCGCCAAGGTCTGGTTCGAAGTTGCCGAGGCCGATTTCGGCGGTTTCCGCTCGATCTCGGCGACGATGGCATTGGCGATGGCGCTGACAGTTGCCGTCGGCGAGAAGCGTCGCGACTCCGGCCGCAAGCGCAAGGGCTGAACGGCCCCGCCCTAGGCGTTTTTCCGTCCGGGAATGCTCATTCCATATTGACTATGGATTGGAATTATTATTTCATATTGACGGCGCCACGATGCCGTTCGCGCGTGCTGCCCAAAACGACGCTGCTCTGCACAACAAGGCCGATGGGAGGTTCGAATGGGCGAAGCCGTGGAAGCGAAATATCCGCCGCTCGACGTCATCACGATCGGCCGCGCGTCGGTCGATCTCTATGGCCAGCAGATCGGCTCGCGGCTGGAGGACATCACCTCTTTCGCCAAGTCGGTCGGCGGTTGCCCTGCCAATATTTCCGTCGGCACGGCACGGCTCGGCCTGCGCTCCGCGCTGCTCACTCGCGTCGGCGACGAACAGATGGGCCGCTTCATCCGCGAGCAGCTCAGGCGTGAGGGCGTCTCGGTCGACGGTTTGAAAACCGACAGGGAACGGCTGACCGCGCTGGTGCTGCTGTCCGTCGAGGACGAAGGCGTCTCGCCGATGATCTTCTATCGTTCCGATTGCGCCGACATGGCGCTCGCGGAAGAAGACATAGACGAGGCTTTCATCGCGTCGGCCCGGGCCGTCGTCGTCACCGGCACGCATTTCTCCCGTCCCAATACCGATGCCGCCCAGCGCAAGGCGATCCGCCTCATGAAGGCCAAGGGCGGCAAGGTTGTCTTCGACATCGACTATCGCCCGAACCTCTGGGGGCTCGCCGGCCATGCCGAGGGTTTCGAGCGCTACGTCAAGTCCGACCGCGTCTCGGCGCAGCTGAAGACGGTGCTGCCCGATTGCGATCTCATCGTCGGCACCGAGGAGGAGATCATGATCGCCTCCGGCGCCGACGATTGTCTGAGCGCGCTGAAGACGATCCGCTCTCTGTCGCCCGCCACCATCGTCTTGAAGCGCGGCGCCAAGGGCTGCATCGTCTATGATGGGCCGATCAGCGACGATCTCGAGGACGGCATCGTCGGCAAGGGCTTTCCGATCGAAATCTACAACGTGCTCGGCGCCGGCGACGCCTTCATGTCGGGCTTCCTGCGCGGCTGGCTCGGCGGCGAAAGCTTTGCCACGGCGGCGACCTGGGCCAATGCCTGCGGCGCCTTTGCCGTGTCGCGCCTGCTTTGCGCGCCGGAATATCCGACCTTCGAGGAATTGCAGTTCTTCTTGAAGCGCGGCAGCCAGCATCTGGCGCTGCGCAAGGACGAGGCGATCAACCACATCCATTGGGCCACCACGCGCCGGCGCGACATCCCTTCGCTGATGGCGCTTGCCTGCGATCATCGCGTCCAGCTGGAGGACGTCGCGGCAAAAGTCGGCGCCGACGCCTCGCGCATCCCGGATTTCAAGGTGCTGACCGTCAAGGCGGCCGCCAAGGTCGCCGCCGGGCGCGACGGCTACGGCATGCTGATCGACGAGAAATATGGCCGCGACGCCATGTTCGAATTCGCCCGCCATCCCTTCGCCTGGCTCGGCCGTCCGGTCGAGCTGCCGGGATCACGGCCGCTGCGCTTCGAGTTCTCGCAGGACATCGGCTCGCAGCTCACCGAATGGCCGGTCGACCACTGCATCAAATGCCTGTGCTTCTATCACCCGGACGATCCGGAGGCGCTGAAAGTTGAGCAACAGCAGAAGCTGCGGGCCTTGTTCGAAGCCGCGCGCAAGGTCGGTCGCGAATTGCTGGTCGAGATCATTGCCGGCAAGCACGGCAAGCTGGACGACACCACCATCCCGCGCGCACTGGAGGAGCTTTACGCGCTGGGCATCAAGCCGGATTGGTGGAAGCTCGAGCCGCAGGCTTCGGCCAACGCCTGGGCGAAGATCGAGCAGGTGATCGTCAAGAACGATCCGTGGTGTCGCGGCGTCGTGCTGCTGGGTCTCGAGGCGCCGCAGGACGAGCTGGTCGCGGCCTTTGCCGCCACCGCCAATGCGCCGATCGTCAAGGGATTTGCCGTCGGTCGCACCATCTTCATCAAAGCCGCCGAACAATGGCTGGCCGGCAGGATGTCGAATGACGAGGCTGTCGCCGACATGGCCTTGCGCTTCGAGCAGCTGACCGAGGCATGGCTTGTCGCGCGCGGCCGTAAAGCAGCATAAGAAGACGGGCCGCATAACAAGACGGCACAAGGAAAGCCGGAGGAAACGACAATGACCGAGACCGTTCGCCTGACCATGGCGCAGGCGCTGACCCGCTTTCTCAGCCGCCAGATGACCGAGATCGACGGCAAAAAGGTGCCGATCTTTGGCGGCGTCTGGGCGATCTTCGGCCATGGCAACGTCGCCGGCATCGGCGAGGCGCTCTATCAAGTGCGCGACGAGCTGCCGACCTTCCGCGCCCATAACGAACAGGCGATGGCGCACGCGGCGATCGCCTATGGCAAAGCGAATTTCCGCCGCCGCTTCATGGCCGCGACCACCTCGATCGGCCCGGGCGCGCTGAACATGGTGACGGCTGCCGCGCTCGCCCACGTCAACCGGCTGCCGGTGCTTTTGCTGCCCGGCGATGTCTTCGCCAATCGCTTGCCCGACCCGGTGTTGCAGCAGGCCGAGGATTTCTCCGATGGTACGGCGAGCGTCAACGACTGCTTCCGCCCCGTCTCGCGCTATTTCGACCGCATCACGCGGCCGGAGCAGATCATCCCGGCGCTGAACCGCGCCATGCAGGTGCTGACCGATCCGGCCGAATGCGGCCCGGTCACGCTTTCGCTCTGCCAGGACGTGCAGGCCGAAGCCTATGATTATCCGGAAAGCCTGTTTGCCGAGCGCGTCTGGACGCCGCGCAGGGTTCGCCCCGACCGCAACGAGCTGGCCGCCGCCGTGGCGGCGCTGAAAGGCGCCAAGAAGCCGCTGGTGATCGCCGGCGGCGGCGTTCTCTATTCGCAGGCCTCCAGCGAACTGGCCAAGCTGGTGCAGGGCGCCGGCATTCCGGTCTGCGAGACGCAAGGCGGCAAGTCCTCGCTCCCCGATGATCATCCGCTCAACATGGCCGCCGTCGGCGTCACCGGCACCTCCGCCGCCAACCGGCTGGCGGAAGAGGCGGATGTCGTTCTCGCCGTCGGCACCAGGCTGCAGGATTTCACCACCGGGTCCTGGGCGCTGTTCAAGAATGCCGGCCGCACCATCATCGGCTTGAACACGCAAGGTTTCGACGCCGGCAAGCATTGGGCGCTGCCGCTGGTCGCAGACGCGGCCGAAGGGTTGGCCGAGCTCAGCGCCGCGCTGAAGGGCTGGAAGGCGCCGACCGCCTGGACCGACGACGCGCTGAAGGGCAAAAAGGAATGGCAGGCAGCGGCCGCCAAGGTGACGGCTTCGACCAATGCAGCCTATCCTTCCGATGCGCAGGTGATCGGCGCCGTGCAGCGCGCGATGGGCTCGGGCGTCACCTTGCTGCACGCCGCAGGCGGGTTGCCGGGCGAACTGCACAAGCTTTGGCAGGCGGGAACGCCGGGCTCCTATCATGCCGAATACGGCTTCTCGACCATGGGCTACGAGATCGCCGGCGGCCTCGGCGTCAAGATGGCGAAGCCCGATCAGGAAGTCGTCGTCATGGTCGGCGACGGCTCCTATCTGATGCTCAACTCCGAGATCGCCACCTCGGTGATGCTCGGCTTGAAGCTCACCATCGTGCTGCTCGACAACCGCGGCTATGGCTGCATCAACCGGCTGCAGATGGCGACCGGCGGCGCCAACTTCAACAATCTGCTCAAGGACGCCCGCCACGAGGTGATGCCCGATGTCGACTTCGCGGCTCATGCCGCAAGCCTCGGCGCCGTCGCCGAGAAGGTGGCGTCGATCGCCGAGCTGGAGACGGCGCTGGCCAAGGCGAAGGGCAACGACAAGACCACCGTGCTGGTCATCGACACCGATCCGCTGGTGTCGACCGAAGCCGGCGGCCACTGGTGGGATGTCGCCGTGCCGGAGGTCTCGTCGCGGCCCCAGGTCAACGCCGCGCGCAAGGCGTATGAGGACAAAAAGCAGATGCAGAGTGCAGGTGATTGACGCTGGCGCCGCCCCTCACCCTTCCCTCTCCCCGTGCTTCACGGGGAGAGGGGGACGCCGGCGCTGGAGCTTGTCCCTTCTCCCCGTGCTTCACGGGGAGAAGGTGCCGGCAGGCGGATGAGGGGCAGCGCCGACGAGCGAAAATGGAACGATCCGAACTTGGAGTGACGACTTGAAAGCCAAACTGGGCATGTCCCCCATCGCGTGGTGGAACGACGATCTCGTGGAATTGAGCGATGACGTGTCGCTGGAGGAGTGCCTGCGCCAGTCGCGCTCGGCCGGCTTCACCGGGATGGAGATGGGCCGCCGTTTCCCCAACGATCCGAAAGTGATGCTGCCGATCCTGAAGGAGGCCGACGTCACGCTCTGCGGCGGCTGGTTTTCCGGCACGCTGGTCAATGAGGATCTGGCCAGGAACAAGGATCGCATCCAGCCGATGATCGACCTGTTCAAGGCGGTGAGCGCGCCCTGCATCGTCTATGGCGAGGTCGGCCGCTCCATCCAGGGCGACCGCTCCAAGCCTTTGGCCACCAAGCCGAAGCTTTCCGACGACGAGATGAAGGCCTATGGCCGCCGCGTCACCGAATTCGGCGAATGGTGCGCCGACCAGGGCATGCCGCTCTCCTACCACCACCACATGGCGGCGGTGGTCGAGACCGAGCCGGAGCTCGACGCCTTCATGCGCAATTCCGGCGAAGGCATTCCGCTTTTGCTCGATGCCGGCCATCTTGCCTTTGCCGGCGGCGATGTGCTGCGCGCCATCGACAACCACCACAAGCGCATCAACCACGTGCATGTGAAGGATGTGCGCATGGGCGTGATCGACGGGCTCGACCGCACCAAGCAGTCCTTCCTCGATGCCGTGGCGCTTGGCGCCTTTACCGTGCCCGGCGACGGCTCGCTCGATTTCGGCGCCATCGTGCAGAAGTTCGCCGACTACGGCTACGAAGGCTGGTTCGTGGTCGAGGCCGAGCAGGATCCGAAGAAGAACCCGCCGCTGAAGATGGCTCAGGTCGGCCACAAGGAGCTGATGCGGGTGATGACGGCCGCCGGCTATACGGTGGAGACGCAAGGCTTCCCGGCCTAGACGGTGGATTTGCCACGGCGCGCGGTTTATCCGTTGCGCTTTGGGCAAATCCTGGATTGGCGCTATGAAAGACTATGAGCACCCCTTCTTCCGGCCGCTATGGCGACGCATCGCCGTCGTCGCCGTCTGTCTGGTCTGGTCGGTGATCGAGTTCGCCTCCGGTACGCCGTTCTGGGGCGTCATCGCGCTCGGCTTCGCCGGCTACGCGGTGTGGCAGTTCTTCTACCTCTACAAGCCGGTCGAGGAGGACAAGCCCCCCGCCGAGCCGAAGGATTGAAGCGGTCGATGGACTGGAGGTTCTTTTGTATTGGATGTTGCGTGGGTGACGGTTCGTTTGCGTTGGCGATTGGCCGGAACGCCCCTCGCTTCGTCATCCTAGGGCGGAGCAAGGAGCGTAGCGACGCAGCGCAGACCCAGGATCCATGCCGTGACTTTGAAGGTAGTTGTAACGGTGCAGAATTCTGCTCCGGTGCGCCCTTCGACTAAGGTAACGGCATGGATCCTAGGGTCTCCGCGACGGAGCTTCGCTCCTGCTTCGCCCTAGGATGACGAAGTTTGGAGGCTACGGCCAATCCCGAAGGTTTGGGGCGGATTCCTCAGCTGGTGAAATCTCTGGTGCGCCAAACCACCAGAGCCAACAGGCATAGGAGAGACAAAAATGTCGAAACTGCTCGTCAAGGCCGACAAGGGCCACGGCCACGTCGCTCACGTCACCCCGCAAAGCGCCGGCTGGACTTATGTCGGTTTCGATCTGCATCGGCTGCGGCCAGGCGAGACCGCGTCCGGCAAGACGGGCGAGCGCGAAGTCTGCCTGGTTTTCGTCACCGGCAAGGGCAAGGTCTCGGCCGGCGGCAAGGAGCTCGGCCTGCTCGGCGAGCGCATGTCGCCGTTCGAAGGCAAGCCCTGGTCGGTCTATGTGCCGCAAGGCTCCGACTGGTCGGTGATCGCCGACACCGACCTGGAGCTCGCCGTCTGCTCGGCGCCGGGCCTCGGCGGCGGCCTGCCGGCCCGTGTCATCTCGCCCGACGATCTCGGCCAGGAGGTGCGCGGCAAGGGCACCAACACGCGCTACGTCACCAACATCCTGCCCGAGGGCAAGCCGGCCGACTCGCTGCTGGTGGTCGAGGTCATCACACCCGGCGGCCATACCTCCAGCTATCCGCCGCACAAGCACGACCGGGACAATCTCCCAGCGGAATCCTATCT
The DNA here is from genome assembly GCF_029674625.1 of Mesorhizobium sp. WSM4906. Classification (NCBI taxonomy): domain Bacteria; kingdom Pseudomonadati; phylum Pseudomonadota; class Alphaproteobacteria; order Hyphomicrobiales; family Phyllobacteriaceae; genus Mesorhizobium; species Mesorhizobium sp. WSM4906. The sequence goes on along the minus strand of NZ_CP121355.1, from coordinate 557,599 downwards.
GGAGGAGACCTATTATCACCGCCTCAACCCGCCGCAGGGCTTCGCCTTCCAGCGCGTCTACACCGATGCCGACAGGAACGGCGTGCGCGACCTGGACGAGGCGATGGCGATCGAGGACGGCGATGTCGTGCTGGTGCCCAGGGGCTACCACCCCTGCGCGGCCTGCCACGGCTATGATCTCTATTATCTCAACGTCATGGCCGGCCCGAAGCGGACGTGGAAATTCCACAACGCGGCCGAGCACGAGTGGCTGATGAAGGCCTGAGATTTTTCATCGAGCTCAACCTGTTGGTCCAGTTCGAGAAAATCGTCGGCTAAGGACTGTCGGGGGCTGTCTGCCTTCGAAAACCCATGAAAGCTTCGTCAATCCGTCATGGAAATCACCTATGGCGGGGTCTGACGAGGTTCTTTCATGCGCTACGCCATCTATTTCACCCCACGGCAGGACGAGCCGCTGGCGCGTATCGCCGCCAATTGGCTTGGACGCGACCCCTTCGGCGCGGCGACGCGGCCGGTCGAGGCCGTGGCCGACCTGTCGGCGGCGGAAGTTGCCTTCCACACGGCTTCGGCCAGGCGCTACGGCTTCCATGCGACGCTGAAGGCGCCGTTTCGGCTGGCGCCGAACGAGACCGAAACCTCGCTGCGCGCGGCGCTCGACGATTTCGCCGAGGCGACGCCGCCGGTCGTCATTCCGCGTCTCGTCGTCGGTCAGATCGACGGCTTTTTCGCCCTGGTGCCGGAAGCGCCGTTCGATCCTCTCAACAGCTTCGCCGGCGAGGTTGTGCGCGCTTTCGACCGTTTCCGCGCGCCGCTGACCGAAGCCGAGATCGAGCGCCGCAGCCCCGACTCGCTGAAGCCGGACGAGTTCCGCAACCTCTGCCAGTGGGGCTATCCTTACGTTTTCGAGACGTTCCGCTTCCACATGACGCTGTCCGGCCGCGTCGGGCCACAGGAAAGCCCACGTCTTCGTGCAGCAATCGACAGTCTGTTCGCGGACGTGCTGCAGCACCCGGTGCCGGTGGACGCGCTGACGCTTTTCGTCGAGACCGAACCGGGCGCCCCTTTCATGGTGCTCTCCCACCATGCGCTTGGCCGCCGCCCGGCCAGAAAAACCGCCTGATACCGAGACTAAGGATCGCCTGAAATGACCGCCGAAACCTTCCTCACCAATGCCCGCATCGTGCTGCCCGACGAGATCGTCGAGGGCTCGCTGCTGCTGCGCGATGGCCAGATCGCCGCGATCGAGCCGGGCGCCGCCGCCCGCGCCGGCGAGGACATGGGCGGCGACTACATCATCCCGGGTCTCGTCGAGCTGCACACCGACCATCTCGAAGGCCACTACGCGCCGCGCCCGAAAGTGCGCTGGAACCCGATCGCCGCCGTGCTCGCCCATGACGCGCAGGTGGCGACCGCCGGCATCACCACCGTGCTCGATGCTCTGCGCGTCGGCATGGACGAGGACGCCGACCTGAAGTCCGACGACGTCCGCAGCCTCGCCGACGCGATCGAGGACAGCGTCAGGCAGGATCGGCTCAGGGCCGACCATTTCATCCATCTGCGCTGCGAGGTTTCGGCGCCGGACTGCCTCGAGGCCTTCGCCAATTTCGAGACCGACGACAGGGTCAAGCTCGCCTCGCTGATGGACCATGCGCCGGGCCAGCGCCAGTTCGTCAATCTCGAGACCTATGCCTATTACTACCAGCGCAAGCTGAAGCTGACCGATCGCGACTTCCAGAAATTCTGCGAGAAGCGGATGGCGGAATCGGCCAGGAATTCCGGTCCCAACCGCGTCTTCATCTCCGCCGCCTGCCACGAGCGCGGCATCGTCCTCGCCAGCCATGACGATGCGACGGCCGGCCATGTCGACGAGGCGATTGCGCAGGGCGTGCGCGTTGCCGAGTTCCCGACCACCGAGGAGGCGGCAAGAGCCTCGAAGGCGGCCGGCCTCGGCGTGCTGATGGGTGCCCCCAATGTCATGCGCGGCTCCTCGCATTCCGGCAATGTGTCGGCGCGCACGCTTGCCGGCGACGGTTTGCTCGACATCCTGTCGTCCGACTACATCCCCTTCAGCCTGATCCAGTCGGCCTTCTTCCTCGGCGATGTCGTCGAGGGCATCTCGCTGCCGCAGGCGGTCGCCATGGTTTCGAAGAACCCGGCCGACGCGGTTGGCCTCGCCGATCGTGGCGTCATCGAGCCCGGCCGCCGCGCCGACCTGGTGCGCGTGCGCGTCGACGAGCATGTGCCGGTGGTGCGCACCGTGTGGCGCCAGGGCAGGCGTGTCGCATGATGGTTTCTGCGTCGATCGAGCGCGAGCTCACCGAAACGCTTCCCATCCGCAACGGCGTTTTCGTCGCGGTCGTCGGCCCGAGCGGTGCCGGCAAGGATACGGTAATCGGCTACGCCAAGACGCGCTTCGCCGACGAGACGCGGCTGGAATTCGTGCGCCGCGTCATCACCCGGCCGAGCGATTCCGCGAGCGAGGACCACGACACGCTGGCCGATGCCGCCTTCGCCGAGGCGGAGGCCGACGGCGCCTTCGCCATCTGCTGGGACGCGCATGGCCTGCGCTATGGCCTGCCGGCCGACGTCGACTGGGCGGTCGCCAATGGTCATGTGGCCGTGGCGAATGTCTCTCGCGCCGTCATCCCGGCGCTGCGCGAGCGCTATGCCAATCTGGCCGTGGTCGAGATTACCGCCTCGCCGGAAATCCTCGCCGAACGGCTGGCGGCGCGCGGCCGCGAATCGCGCGGCGAGGTGCTCGCCCGCCTGGCGCGCAGCACGAGCGTGACGCTGTCCGGCCCGGACGTCACCTCGATCGACAATAGCGGGGCGAAAGAGATCGCCGGCGAGCGCTTCGCCGAGGTGTTGCGCAAGGCGATGGCGTTCTCGGACCTTTCGGACCAGATCTAGCGCCTTTCATTCTCCCCTTGTGGGAGAAGGTGGCCTCGCGAAGCGAGGTCGGATGAGGGGTGCTCCAGCTTGGCAAGGACGGTGATCCTTCCAACACCCCTCAACCGTCTCGGCGCTGCGCGCCGATCCACCTTCTCCCACAAGGGGAGAAGGAGGGGTAGCGCTACTCCGCCGGCGCGCCGGCGACGTTCCGGCGCGTCGCCTCCATCATCCGGCGCCGTGCGCGGAACACGCCCCATTGCTGGTCGACCAGCACGCCGATCAGGATCACGCCGCCCATCACCGCGAAGTTGAGCGAGGAAGGGATGCCGAGCAGGTTGACCAGGTTCTGCAATTCCTGCAGCAGCACGGTGCCGAGGATGACGCCCACCAGCGAGCCCTCGCCGCCGCGCAGCGAGAAGCCGCCGAGCACCGCGGCGGCAATGGCGTAGAGCTCGTAGAACTGGCCATGGCTCGCCGGCGAGATCGAGCGCGTATACATGGCGAAATAGATCGCCGACAGCGCCGTCAGCACGCCGCAGATGACATAGGCCGCGATCACGACGCGGCCGGTGCGGATGCCCGAATATTTCGCCGCTTCCTCGTTCTTGCCGATGGCGTAGAGATAGCGCCCGAACACCGAGCGGTGCAGCACCACCCACATGACGACGGCGATCACGATCAGCGCGATGAAGGAGTTCGGCAGCCCGCCGGAACGGCCGGCGGTGAGGAATTCCAGATCCGGGAAATTCTGGCCGAAGGCGAAGCCGGCCGTGCCGTCGGCGGTATAGAAGCGGGCGACCCCGCGGTAGATCAGCAGGCCGCAAAGCGTCACCACGAAAGGCTGCATCTTGAGCCGCGTGATCAGCCAGCCATGCACGAAGCCGATGACGGCGCCGAGCAGGATGATCAGCACGAAGGCCAGCGGCCAGTCCATCTCGCGCACGGCGATGAAGTCGATGAACAGCGTGCCGAGCAGGGCGATCAGCGAACCGACTGAAAGCTCGATGCCGCCGGTGATGATGACAAAGGCCTGGCCGATCGAAAGGATGCCGAACAGCGCGACCAGGTTCGAGGTGTTGGCGAGATTGATCGTCGACAGGAAGCGCGGGTTGATGGCGGTCACCACCGCGCCGACCACCAGGATCAGCACCAGCAGCCCGAGATCTTTCTTGCTCATTGCGCTCCTCCAGCGGCATGCGCCAGCCTTGGCTTCTTGCCGACAGCCAGCAAAAGCACGTTCTCCTGGCTGAAATCGTCCCGGTCGAGAATGCCGGAGATCTGCCCCTCATGCATGACCGCGATGCGGTCCGAGACGCCGATCACCTCTTCCATGTCGCTGGAGATCATCAGCACCGCGACGCCGGCGTCCGCGAGCGACCGCATCAGCCCGTAGATCTCGGCCTTGGCGCCGATGTCGATGCCGCGCGTCGGCTCGTCGAGGATCATCACCTTCGGGTTCATCGCCAGCCATTTGGCCAAAACCACCTTCTGCTGGTTGCCGCCCGAAAGCGTGCCGGTGCGGGTCAGGACAGACGGCGCCTTGATGCCGAGATCCTTCTTCTGCTTCTCGGCGGTGGCGAGCTCGGCGCTGGCCGAGACCAGCGAGCGCTTCGCATGCGCCGGCAGATTGGGCAGCGAAATGTTCTGCGCGATCGAGAGGTCGAGCAGGATGCCGGTCAGCTTGCGGTCCTCCGGCACGAGGAAGATGCCGCTCGCCACTGCGTCGGCGGCCGATCCGACATTGAGCGCCTTGCCGTCCAGCGCGACGCTGCCGCCGAGCCGCTCGTCGATGCCGAACAGAACGCGCGCCAGCTCCGTTCGGCCGGAACCGACCAGCCCCGCAAGGCCGAGGATTTCGCCGCGCCTCAGCTCCAGGCTGACCGGGTGGTCCGGATAGGCGCTGGTGCGCACCGCGCTTGCCGCAAGCGCGACGCCGCCCGGAGCGCGCCCCGCTTCGGCGGCCCTCTCGCGCTCCTTCAGCATGCGCCCGATCATCAGCTTGACCATCTGGTCGTGGTTGATCTCGCTCTTGGGCAGCGTGCCGGCCAACATGCCGTCGCGCAGCACCACGACGCGGTCGGCGACGCGCTCGACCTCGTGCAGGCGGTGCGAGATGAAGATGACGCTGATGCCTTCCGTCCGCAGCCCCTTGATGACGTCGAGCAGCTTTTCGGTCTCGGCGATCGGCAGGCTGGAGGTCGGCTCGTCGAGGATCACCAGCCGCGCCTTGATCGACAGCGCCTTGGCGATCTCGACCATCTGCTGCTGGGCCAGCGACAGCGAGGCGACCGGCGCATCGGCCGAGAAATTGGCGCCGACGCGCTTCAACAGCGGCGCCACCATCTCGCGCAGCCTGGCGCGGTCGACCAGCCTCAGCGGCCCGGCCTTCAGCGGCTCGCGGCCGAAGAAGATGTTGGCGGCGACGTCGAGGTTTTCGAAGAGGTTGAGCTCCTGATGCACGAAGGCGATGCCGGAGCCAATGCTGGCTTCGACGGTCAAGCCGTCATGCGCGACGCCGTCGACGGTGACGGTGCCGCTGTCAGGCCGCGTCACGCCGCCGAGGATCTTCATCAACGTGGATTTGCCGGCGCCGTTCTCGCCGACCAGGCCGATCACCTCGCCCGGCCTGACTTCCATGGAGAACCCGTCCAGCGCCACGACGCCCGGATAGGTCTTGCGCACGGCCTCGAGGCTCAGGAACGGAGCTGTTGTCGATTGAGCGAAGGATGTCTCGGAGTAATTCATCACGCCACAATTCATGGCACTTGGCAGCACCCGATGGGCTACAGACTGACGGGCCTTGGCAGGCCCGTCAATACGGACGCCGGCTCAAGACGAACTCGAGCCGGCGCAACTGTGCATCGATTACTTGCCGGCCATCGCCTTCAGGTTGGCGGCATAGGCATCGACATCGTCCTTGCCGATGATCTTCGTCGGCACGATGATCAGGCCATTGGCCGGAATGCCCGACTTGTCGCCCTTGAGATAGGAAGCCATCAGCTTCATGCCCTGATAGGCCCATTCGAAGGGCTGCTGCACCACGGTCGCGGCGACGGTGCCTTCCTTGACGCCGCCCAGCGTGATCGGATCGTCGTCGAAGCCGACGACGGTGATCTGGCCGAGCTTGCCGGCGTCGCGCAGCGCTTCATAGATGCGCGGCGTGTTGTAGGAGTAGAAGCCGACCATGCAGGTGATGTCGGGGCTGGCGACCAGCGCGTCCTCGACATTCTTCTTGGCGCGCGCCTGGTCGATGTCGTCGCCGCGGACGTCGACCAGCTCGATCTTGCTGCCGGCGAGCCCGTCCTTCATGCCCTGGATGCGCTCCTTGGCGTTGTCGGCGCCGAGCAGGCCGACGAAGCCCAGGCACTTGCCGCCGTCCGGCATCGCCTTCTTGGCGATCTCGGCCGCCTGCTTGCCGGCATCGACATTGGACGAGCCGATATAGGCGACGCGCTTGGTCTGCGGGGCGTCGCTGTCGGTGGTGAACAGCGCCGTCTCGGACGCGATCTTGTTCAGCCCGTCGGTCGAGGTCTTGGGGTCGACCGCCGACACCATGATGCCCTTGACGCCGGCCGTCACCAGATCGTCCATCAGGCGCTGCTGGATGGCGACAGACGACTGCTCCGGATATTTGAGCTCGAGATTGTAGTCGGGCAATTCGCCCTGCGCCTTCTTCACGCCGGCTTCCGCCGCCTTCCAGAAGTCTGACGCGCCGTTGACGACGAAGGCCAGCGTCGGCTTGTCGTCGGCGCGCACGGCTGCGCTCGCCGTCAGGCCGATAGCCAAGGCTGCCGCGGCTACGGATGCGTTACGTATCATGGATTTCATGGTTCAACCTCCCTTTTGAAACTCATCGCTGATGTCTCGGCTGCGGCCTGGACGCCCTCCTCCTCAAGGGGCTTGCCCAAGGTCTGGCAACTTTAGAACGGCGCCTCTTCAGCCGCGACCAAGACACTAGACACAGATTTCGCGTTCGTAAATAGTCCGATTTGTCTGACATTTTCGTGAGAGCAAGGCAGCCCTCTTCCGGCGGTCAGCCGATCATCCGACACGCGCTCCTCCCACTTTGCCGCTGCCGGCCGGGAGCCTTCCGGTCCGATCGCGGCGAGTTGACAGTAAAACGCTTACGGCTATTAGTAAAGACTATTAGTATGCATCAAGAGGCACCGGCCGCGGAGGAGATCGTCGGCTGGGGCGCTCAGGCGAAGAGAGGAGAGCGGCGGCGGAAACACTCCGTCGCTAAAGCAATTCAAGGAAAGTGTGTAACGGTTTTCCGTCCGGAATTGCGTCAAAACAAAGAGATAGAGCGGTTCGCCGTTTCCGTGAGACGGGGAAACGCTCCAATGCGGGTATGCGCGGAAAATAGCCGGGCCATCCGATGTCGAACGCCTATTTTTCGTTGACAGGCGGCGCGGCTGGCGAGGAAGATGGCGTATCGATAATAGTTATAAATCACGCGCGTTTCCGATAAATGCGCTGACCTCGATCATCTTGCCGCTATCGCTTCGACAGCCGGCAGGGTTTTGGGAAACGACCATGAGCGAACCGACGGAACTGCGTGATCCTCCGGAGACGTCCAGGCGACGCACCGCCAAGCCCAAGGGTCGCGTCACCATGACCGACATAGCAAGGGCCGCCGGCTGCTCGCAGGCGACGGTCTCCTTCGTGCTCAACAATTCGCCGGGTATCAGGCTGTCGCAGCAGACGCGCGACCGGGTGATCGAGGCGGCGAGAGCGCTTGGCTACTCGCCGCCGGTCTTTTCGGCGCTCCGCCCGCCCGTCGCGCCCTTCGAGGGGCTGGACGGCGTCATCGGCTTCGCAGTCGACCAGCTCGCCACCAGCCCCGAGGCAGTGGTCGCCATCGAGGGCGCGCGCCAGGCTTCGTGGAATGCCGGCAATGTGCTCCTGGTAGCGCAGACCATGGGCGATGCCGTGATGGAGCCGCGCGCCATTTCAGCGCTCACCCGGCGAGGCATCTCGGCGCTGATCTACATGACCATCTTCACCCGCGAGATCACGGCGCCCGAGTTTCTTTACAGTCTCGACATCCCGGTCATCCTGCTCAACTGCTACACCGCCGACTATGCCTTCCCGGCCGTGGTGCCTTCCGAAATCGCCGGCGGCCAGAGCTCTACCCGGCACCTGATCAGCCACGGCCACCGGCGCATCGCCACCATCACCGGCGAGCCCTGGATGCAGGCGGCGCAGGATAGGCTGAAAGGCTATCGCCGCGCTTTAGCCACCGCCGACATCCCTTTCGATCCGGAGCTGGTGGTCGAGGGCGACTGGTCGGCCAGCGCCGGCTATGCCGCGACGGTGAAGCTGCTTGCGCTCGAGGACCGCCCGACCGCCATCTTCTGCCAGAACGATCGCACGGCGATCGGTTGCTACGAAGCGCTGAAGGAAGCCGGCCTGCATATCCCGCAGGACATTTCGGTGGTCGGCTACGACGACGAGGAGATTGCCCGCCACCTTTTCCCGCCGCTGACGACGTCGATCCTGCCGCATCTGGCGATGGGCCAATGGGCGATCGAGCAGCTGGAGACCCCGCCGACGCCCGGCCACGGCCGCTACCCGATCACCAAGCTGGAATGCCCGCTGGTGGAGCGGGAGAGCGTGGCGACCGTGAAGACAGGATGAGCGATCCCAGCCTGCTGGCCGCTCTGCGTTGTATTGACATTGTCGTGACAATAGCTAGATATCCGATCCTGAACAGGAGGATTTTCGATGGCGCAGTCCAGTCGCGACGCAGCGCGCAAGGATGATGTGATTCAGATCCGCGCTTCAGCGGGGATGAAGGCTGTTCTTAGCCGCGCCGCGAGCTTGCGCGGGCAGAAACTGTCGGAGTTCATGCTCGACAGCGCCCGCAAACAGGCGGAGGAGACCATCCTCGATCAGCGCGCCTTCTTTCTCGACGCCGATGCGCATGAGAAATTTCTCGATCTGCTCGACACGCCCAGCAAACCGTCCGAGGAACTTCGCGCGCGGATGACGCGCAAGCCGGCCTGGGAGCGCTGATGCCCGCTGGGCAACTGCAAGTCCGCCCTCCGGAACGGCTGACCGTCGGCCACGACGTTTCCGAATTTCGCAACGGCAAGCATCCATCCCTCGACGACTGGCTGCGCAATCGCGCCTTGGCCGGCGAGGGCCTGTCAGCCCGAACCTATGTCGTCTGTGACGCGGACGCGAACGATCGCGTCGTCGGCTATTACGCGATCTCGACGGCGATGGAGGAGCGGGTTGCGCTGCCAAGCGCACGGCTGCGGCACGGCATGCCCGAGCAAATCCCTTTGCTGCTGATCGGCCGTCTGGCCGTCGATCAGGCGTTCCAGGGAGTAGGCTTAGGCAGCGACCTGCTTTCGGATGCGCTGCGGCGCTGTCTAGCGGTCTCGGACATTGCCGGGGTTCGTGCCGTGGTGACGCATGCGATCGACGATGAAGCGATGGGTTTTTATCAACGGCACGGCTTCATTGGGTCTCCGCTTGGCGAGCGGGTGATGCTGATGCCGATAGAGACGGTGCAGGCGCTGCTTTCGAAAGCTTGAGGCTGATGCATAGATTGGCCACCGTGAAATTGCCCACACAGGCGCCGGCACGCATTGCGCTATTCTGCGTTCGATACCGTCGATTGCTCTGCGCTTGGCAGCAATGCCGTCGAGACTTAGCTTGGACGCATAACCAGGGAGGGCCTTGATGACATCGAGCTTCACCGTTCACGCGGCGTCCGGCTATGAGCAGCTCATGGGGCGCTGGAGCCGCAGGCTGGCCCCCAAGTTCATCGACTTCGCCGGCCTGGCCAAAGGCGAAAAGATCCTCGACGTCGGCTGCGGCACCGGCAGCCTGACCTTCGAACTGACGAAATCCGCCGATCTCGCCGAGATCCGAGCAATCGACTTCTCGCCGGTCTTCGTCGCGGCGGCGAAGGAGAGGAACACCGATCCACGCGTCACCATCAGTCAAGCCGACGCCACTGCGCTGCCCTTCGCGGACAACACATTTGACCGCGCCCTTGCCCTGCTCGTGCTGCACTTCGTTCCGGAAGCCGGCAATGCGGTGGCCGAGATGCGCCGCGTGGTGCGGCCGGGCGGCGTGGTCGCTGCCGTGGTCTGGGACCATCTCGGCGGCATGACGGGCATGCGCATGATGATCGACACGGTGGCGGCGCTCAGCGAGGCCGGGCGCCAGATGCGCAATCGCTATTGCTTCCAGCCGATGATGCAGCCCGGCGAGATGCAGCGGACCTTTGTCGAACAGGGCTGGCAGACGTCAGCGAAACCGAGCTGACGATCCGTATGGACTACCAGAACTTCGATGACTACTGGGCGCCGATCGGCGCCGGCGAAGGCCCGCTCGGCAAGTTCATGACCACGCTGGATGCGGCGGAGCGGACGCGCGTCGAAGCCGCCGTCCGCGATGCCTATGAGGCCGGACGGCCGGATGGGCCGAGATCCTTCGCCAACGTTGCGTGGGCCTGCAGGGGGATCGTGCCCTGACCTTCAGCCCGATCTGAGCTGCGCGCGCACGGCGTCCCGGAAACTGCGGAAGTTCGAATAGCCGAGAAGCGTCAGCAGCCTGATCAGCGTGGTGGTTGGAAGCCGGGGCCTCGGCCATGCCGGCCGCCGTCATGAAGGCGGCGTCGGCCCATCGGCTGCGCAGGAAATCGCCGAGCGCCGGATGCTTGGCGACGAGCTTGGGCTCGCACGCCAGCGCCGCGACCAGGCTCGGCGGCGGCATCGGCCTTGCGAGGCGATCCGCCTGCATCAAGCCAGATTGATGGCGACGTTGCGCAGCAACGCCACGGATTTGCGCATGCCTTCCATCGGCGACAGCATCATGTCCTCGTGCTCGATGGAGAGCACGTCATCGTAGCCGACCTGCTTCAGCGCGACACAGAACTGCCGCCACCAGGTCTCGCCGTGACCATAGCCCAGCGTGATGTAGTTCCAGGCCCGATCGGCATAGTGGTTCGGCGGACGCGCATCGAGCACGCCGTCGACGGCTGCCGGTATCGGTTCGATGCGCGTATCCTTGGCATGCACATAGTAGATCGCCGAGCCGAGCTTGCGCACGGCGGCGATTGGATCGGCGCCCATCCAGAGCGGGTGGCTCGGATCGTAGTTCGCGCCGACGGTTTCGCCGACGGCATCTCGAAGCCTAAACAGCGTCTGGACGTTGTAGACGGCCTGATGACCATGCAGCTCCAGGCACAATTTGCCTATGCCGAGATTGTTCGCGAAGCTGACGAGATCGCGCCAGTAGGGAATGATGCACTCGTCCCACTGGTAGCGCTGGATTTCGGCGCATTCGGGCGGCCAGTCGGTGATGATCCAGTTGGGGTTGGCATCGCCCGGGCCGCCGGGCAAGCCGGACATCATCACCACGCGATCGATCCCCATCAGGCTCGCCAGCCGGATCGTGTCCTCGGTCATCTGACGGTGCTTCTTGCCCTGCGGTCCCGGATGCAGCGGGTTGCCCGAGCAGTTGAGGGCAGCGATTGTCAGCCCGTGGTCGCGGACCTTGGCGACGAATTCGGCGCGGGTCAAAGCGCTGTCCAGCATGGCCGCGAGATCGATGTGCGGCGCCGACGACCAGTTGCCGCAGGCGAATTCCAGCGTCTCCAGGCCAAGTTCGGCCGAGGCGTTGAGCATCTCGTCGAAGGAAAGGTTGCCCAGGCTGTCGGTGATCATGCCGATCTTCATTTTCAGGACTCCCGAGTTGAGACCATCCGCTCAGAGCTTCACAGGCTCGAACCTGCCGGATCTGGCGGAGGCAAGCGCCGCCTCGCAAAGGATCATGGCCTTGCGGCCGTCGCCGGCGGTGACGGCGGGCTTCCTGCCGGTTTCGACGCAGGTGATGAAATGATCGATCTCGGCGGCGTAGGACTCGGCGTAGCGTTCGACGAAGAAGTAGTAGGGCTTGTCGCGCGATATGCCTTTGCCGCCGTACATCTCGACCGAGGTCGGCAGCCGGTTGCCGGCCTGCAGCATGCCCTCGGCGCCATGCACCTCGATGCGCTGGTCGTAGCCGTAGGCAGCCCTGACGCTGTTGTTGATGTGGCACTGCCGGCCGGACGCGGTGCGCAGGATGAACATCGCGGTGTCGTAGTCGCCGAGCTTCCTGTATTGCGGCGCCACCAGCGAGGAGCCGGTTGCAAAAAGCTCGGCCGGCTCCTCGCCAAGCAGGTTTCGCGCCATATCGAAGTCGTGGATGGTCATCTCGCGGAAGACGCCTCCGCCCCCGGCCAGCGCTTCCTCGGTTTCGGGTTCGGGGTCGCGGCTGGTGATGATGACCTGCTCGACGGCGCCGATCTCGCCGGCGGCAAGGCGCTCCTTCAGCGCCCGGAAGCTCGGATCGAAGCGGCGGTTGAAGCCGATCTGGAACGGCACGCCGGCTTTCTCGACCGCGGCCAGGCACTCGTCCGTGCGCTCGAGATCGAGATCGATCGGCTTCTCGCAGAAGATCGCCTTGCCTTTTGCCGCCGCTGCCATGGCGAGCTCGGCATGCGTGCGCGTCGCGGAAGCGATGAACACCATCTTCACCGACGGGTCGTTCATCACGGTGTCGGTGTCGGCTATCCCGGCGCCGGTGGCGGCGGCGACCTTGGCGGCCGCTTCGCGATTGGGATCGACGATGTAGCGCAGCCGCACCCTTGGATGGCGCGCCAGATTGCCGGCGTGCACACGGCCGATCAGCCCCACTCCGAAAAGACAAACATCTATCATGCGCTTCGACTTTCCTGTCGGGCCGCCCTGTCGCGCGACAGCCAGGTTCATGTTTCGCCGGCGCTCATTTCACCGCGCCCATGGTGAGCCCGCGCACCAGATGGCGTTGCACCAGGAGCGCGAAGAAGACGATGGGCAGCGCGCCGATGACGCCGGCCGCCGCCATCGAAGCCCAGTCGGTGTCGATGCGGCCGATCAGCGTCGCCGTGCCGCGCGGCATGGTCATCGCGCGCGGCGTCGCCGTCAGCGCCAGCGCGAACAGGAACTCGTTGAAGGTGACCAGCACGGCGAAGATCGCGGTCGCCGCTAGCCCGGGGGCCGCCAGCGGCAGGGTGATGCGGCGGAAGGCGCCGAAGCGCGAATCGCCGTCGACCATCGCGGCTTCCTCGAGATCGACGGGGATCTCGCGGAAGAAGCTTTCCATCATCCAGACGCAGAAGGTGACGTTGAAGGCGGTGTAGGTGGCGATCAGGCCGAGCCAGGTATCGAGCAGGCCGAGGCTCAGCATCAAGAGATAGACCGGGATCAGGATGACAACCGGGGGGATGATGCGCAGCGTCAAAAGAAACAGCCCGACCTTGCCCTCCATGGCGAAAGGCAGGCGGAACCTGACGATCGCATAGGCGCCCATCGCGCCGACGACCAGCGCGATGGCGACGGAGAAGAAGGTCACCACCAGCGAGTTCGTCAGGTAGGAACCGAACTGCTTTTCGGTGAACAGCCGGACATAGTTGTCGAGCGTCGGCACGTGCGGATAGAGCGTGCCTTCCTGCGTGATCTCGCGGTTGGACTTGAGCGAGGTGGAGACCAGCCAGTAGATTGGCAAAAGCACGACGGCCAGGACGAAGAGGGTCGTGACGATGCGCGCCAGACGGGTACTCATGACGCGTCGATCCTGCGCAGAAGCCGGATGGCGCTGAAGGCGAGCGCGAGCACGACGAGGCCGATCGTCACGAACAGCGCCGCCGCGTAGCCGGTCTGCTGGAACTTGAACGCGGTGTCGTAGCCGTAGATCGAGATCAGCCTCGTCGCCTCGCCCGGCCCGCCACGGGTCAGCACGAAGACCTGGTCGAAGGTGCCGAAGGCATCGATGGTCCTGAGCACAATGGCGACCGCCAGTACCGGCCGCATCATCGGGAACGTCAGATCGGCAAAGACGCGCCAGGCGCCGGCGCCGTCGACCCGCGCGGCCTCGAACGGTTCGTGCGGCAGCGATTGCAGCCCGGCGAGCAGGATCAGGAACATCAGCGGCGTCCACTCCCAGACGTCGAGCACGACAAGGCCGATGAAGGCGTTGAGCGGGTTGCCGAGGATCTGCGCTTCGCCGCCGCCGATGGCTTCCGACAGCGCCGTCAGCATGCCGGCGTCGCTGGCGTAGATCAGGCGGAAGACGATGGCGACGACGACCGGCGTGATCACCATCGGGATGATCAGCACCGTCCTGAGCAGGCGGATGCCGCGAAATTCGCGCAGGCAAAACAGCGCTAGCGCAAAGCCCAGCACCGCCTCGAACGACACCGACAGCGTGACGAACTTCACCGTGATCCAGAGCGCGTTGAGGAACTGCGTGTCGCTCCACAAATGCACATAATTCTGCAGGCCGACATCGGAGATCGGCGAGCCGTAGCGGTAGGCCCTGGTGCTGGCCCTGAGGCCGTCCCAGAGCGGATAGACGAGCACGCCGAGCACGATCATCAGCCCCGGCGCCAGCATGAGATATGGGAGGGCGAGGTCGAGCCCCGCCCCCTGCAGGCGATATTTGCGCGCCTGCGCTGCGCCTTGCATCAGTAGTACCCGGCCGTGGTCAGATAGTCCTTGACCTGCTTGGCGGCCGTGTCGAGCGCGGCGCCGCCGCCGGAACCGGCCTGCAGTGCCTTGTTGAGCTCGATGCCGAGCAGTTCCTCGACCTTCGCCCAGTCGGGCGTGCGCGGCCTCGGCAGCGCGCCGGCGTCGAGCTGCCTGAGGGCGACCGGGATCAGCCGGTTGCCCGGCTTGGCGATGCCGAAAGCGCTGCGCTTGACCGGGATCGAGCCCGCTTCCGACAGCTTGGCCTGGGTCTCGGCCCTGACATACCACTTCAGGAACTCGATCGCGTTCGCCTTGTTGGGCGCCGATTTCGGCACGCCGGCGATGAAGATGCCCATCTGCGCGATCGCCTTTGCCTGGCTAGGCACGACGCCGAAATCGAGCTTGCCCGCCACCTTGGTCTGAGCGGGATCGTCGGCCTTCAGCGCATTGCCCGAATACTGGATGATGGCGCCGGCCTCGCCGCCGAGGATCGCCGCCCCTTCCTGGTCGGAGTCGAACTCGACCACCCCACTCGGCGCGTTCTGCTTCATCGTGCCGACGAAGAAGTCGGCGGAGGCCTTGCCTTCGGCCGAGTTGAAGATCGGGTTCCACTTGTCGTCGAAGAAGGAGCCGCCGAACGACAGGAAGACCGGATACCAGCTGGTGACGATCGGGTTGCCCGAAACGCCGCGGAAGACGACCGGGTATTTGATCTTGCCGGCGGCGACGCCTTCCTTGCCCTTTGCGATCACCTCGTCCCAGGTCTTGGGCGCGCCGCCGGTGAAGACGTCGTTGCGGTAGGTGAGCGTCTGCAGGTCGCCGACGAAGGGCACGCAGATCAGCGTCGGCTTGGCGTTCTCGAAGCCCTTGACGCGCGGCCCTTGCTGCGGCGGCCAGTAGCCCATGTCGATCATCGAGCCGATCCAGTCCTTGTCGGAGCCGTCGATGCCGCCGGCGCCGAGATCCTCGAGCACGTTGGCGGCGCCGAACTGCGGCACCCATGGATCGTCGAGCAGATAGAGGTCGTACTGGCCGGCGCCGCTCTGGGCGTCGGCGAACCACTTCTCCAGCGTCACGCCATATTCATCCTCGAGGAATTCGATGTCGAAGCCCTGCTCCTTCGCCAGCGGGATGATCTTCTGCTTGAAGGGCGTCAGCCCGCCATCGGCGAAGGCGCCGATGATGACCTTCTTGCCGGCTGCCCTGGCGGGCATGGGCAGACCGAGCGTGGTGAGGGCCGTGGTGGCTAAAGCCAGGCCAAGCCCGCCCTTGATGACGGAGCGGCGAGTAAGTCTGCTGGAATGCATCATTTCACTCTCCCATTGCTGTTGACCCTGTGGACGGCGGTGAGGCCGGCCGAATTGAAGAAACAGGCGTTCGCCGGGTCGAAGGCGACGCCGATGCTTTCGCCGACCGCGCCCCTGAAATCGCGGCCGGCCCGTACCGAGACGTTGCCGCCTTCGAGGCGGACATTGACCAGCGTCTCGTTGCCCATCGGCTCGACGACGTAGATTTCGCCGGGCAGCGCGCACGGTTCGCCTGGCTGGGCGACGCTGCAGTCTTCCGGGCGCAGCCCGATCTCGACGATCTCGGCCTGGCGGCATTGGGTGAGCCGCGTTTGCTCCAACGGCACGATCCTGGCGCCGACCTTCACGCCTTGCTCGGCGAGTGCCGCCGGCAGGATGTTCATCGGCGGGTTGCCGACGAAGGTGGCGACGAAGCGGTTTGCCGGACGGTCGTAGACCTCGATGGGCGGCGCCATCTGCTGCAGCTCGCCGCCATGCATGACGGCGACCAGGTCGGCCATCGTCAAGGCCTCGACCTGGTCGTGGGTGACGTAGATGGTGGTGGCGCTGAGGCGCTGGCAGAGCCGCTTGATCTCGCCGCGCATGGTGAGCCGCAGCCGCGCGTCGAGATTGGAGAGCGGCTCGTCCATCAGGAAGGCCGCCGGGTCGCGCACGATGGCGCGGGCCAGCGCGACGCGCTGGCGCTGGCCGCCGGAGAGCTGGCGCGGCCGGCGGTCGAGCAGATGGCCGATTTCGAGGATCGAGGCGACCTCGCCGATCTTGGCCTTTCGCTCCGCGTCCGGCGTGCCGCGGATCCACAGCGGATAGCCGATGTTTTCGGCGACCGTCATCTGCGGATAGAGCGCATAACTCTGGAACACCATGGCGATGTCGCGGTCGCGCGGCTGCAGCCGGGTGACGTCGCGCTCGCCGATGAAGACCTTGCCGGCGGTCGGCATGTCGAGCCCCGCCAGGATGCGCAGCGCCGTCGTCTTGCCGCAGCCCGATGGGCCGAGCAGCGCGAGGAATTTGTGGTCCGGCACGGCGAGGTCGAGCGATCGCAGCACGTTGAGCGCGCCGAAATTCTTGACCACGTTTCTGAACAGGACCGAACTCATCGCCCCGCTTGTTCCTCAGCCCTTCCGCTCGTCGACGGTGAACCCGGCCTTGCGGGCGAGGTCGCGCAGGTTGCGGTAGCCCATCGTCGCATAGGTCAAGGGATGCGCCTTCGCCGGATCCTGCTCGGCCTCGACCACCAGCCAGCCGCAATAGCCCTTGTCGGCCAGGATTCTCAGCAGGCTCGTATAATCGATCGCGCCATCGCCGGGCACGGTGAAGATGCCTTCCATCACCGCGCCCATGAAGCTCATGTCGGTGGCGCGCGCCTTCTTCAGCACCGCCGGGCGCACGTCCTTGCAATGGACATGGACGACGCGGCCGACATGCCGGCGTAAAAGCTGTTCCGGGTCGCCGCCGGAGAAGGCGCAATGGCCGGTGTCGTAGAGCAGCCCGACGGCCTCGCCGGTGACCTTCATCAGCATGTCGATCTCTTCGTCGGTCTCGACGATCGTGCCCATGTGATGATGAAAGGCCATGCCGACGCCGAAATCAGCAAAACGTTCGGCCAGCCGCGTGATCTTTTCGCCGTAGGGCTTCCACTCTTCGGCCGAAAGCCTTGGCCGCTGCGAGATCGGATCGTGGATCGCGCCATGGCGGCCGCGCGAGGTGTCGGCATAGACGACATGTTTGGCGCCGAGGTCCCTGAGCAGCGTCAGATGCGGCCGGATCGCCTCGAACTCGTCCTCGACCTCTTTCTCGCAGATGCGGCCGTCATACCAGCCGGAAACCAGCGCCAGCCCGTAACGGTCGAGGATGGGACCGAGCATGCGGCTGTCGCGCGGGAACTTGCCGCCGAGCTCCGTTCCCGCATAACCCGCTTGCGCGGTTTCGCCGAGGCAGGTCTCGAGCGGCGTGTCGCCGCCCAATTCCGGCACGTCGTCATTGGTCCAGGTGATCGGATTGATGCCAAGTCGAACTGTGGTCATTGCTCGCTTTCCACCCACGGCCGGAAAGCCGCGCGGTGTGAGTTTCGGGAGGGAAATGGCTGCGGGCGGCAGGAGCAAAGCCCTGCCTCGTTCGTTTGGCCAGACGCCCTCCCAGTTGCCTTGCCCGAACCAGTCCTCTCGTCGACGTCTTACCCCAACGTCAGCAATTGGAGTCTACGCCGCTCTGTCTCCATCGCGAGGTCCAGTTTTCCGGAAAATGAAGGAACCAGTTGTGCGCGCCGGCGGCTGTGGCAGGATGGGGAGGAATCAGGGAGCGGTGTGGCATATGGAAGAGCTACCTAGGCGTCCATCGTTGGCGCGAGGCACCCCCCTCTGGCCTGCCGGCCATCTCCCCCGCAAGGGGGGAGATTGGCAGCTCCGCTGGCGGTGCCATCCTTGCAACGTTGGAGATTGGCGAAAGCCGGGGCGACATCTGATCTCCCCCCTTGCGGGGGAGATGGCCGGCAGGCCAGAGGGGGGTGGGCGGGAACTCGACGCTGCAAAGCGAGCTCCTTGGACGCTTCCGTTGCCAGCAGGCCACAGAGACTAACAGCCATGCGCCCCCTCCATCCCAAGCCCCAGGCCTTCCCGCTCGACATGCTGGCCGTCAACCGCTCGAGCACCGAGCATCTGTCGCGCCAGCTCTATCACGGCCTCGTCGCCATCATCCGCAACCGCACGCTGCCGCCGGGCTCGGAACTGCCTTCGACGCGCGCTTTGGCCGCCGAGCTCGGCCTTGGCCGCAACACCATCGTCTCGGCCTATGACCAGCTCGTCACCGAAGGCTATCTGGCCAACCGCCGGGGCGCGCGCCCGGTCATCGTCGACCTGCCGGAAGGCCCGCGCGAGGCTTTCGCCGAAGCGCCGCCGGTGCCGCTGCGCCGGCCCTCGCGGCGCGGCGAGGAGCTGCTCAGCCAGCCCTGCCACCACGGCAGGCCGGGGCATGTCGCCTTCCATCCCGGCATGCCGGACGCGACGAGCTTTCCTTTCGGCGTCTGGGGCCGGCTGGTGGCGCGCCGCGCCAGCCATGGCGGCGAGACCTTGTTCGGCACCTATGACGTCACCGGCCACCCGGCGCTGAAGGAGGCGATCGCCGGCTATCTCTATTCCGCGCGCGGCGTGCGCTGCCGCCCCGGACAGATCGTCGTCACCACCGGCGCGCAGGCAGCCTTCGATCTGCTCGCCCGCCTTTTGCTCGACCCCGGCGACACGGTGTGGATGGAGGAGCCTGGCTATTACGGCGCCAAGGCCGCCTTCACCGTGGCCGGCGCAAAAATCCTGCCCATCCCGGTCGACCAGGAGCGCGGCTGGCGTCTTGAGCATGATGCCGAAAAGTGGGAACCGGTTTTCGGAGAACGATCATGCTCCAACAAAGTGTCAGACGCGCCGGACTTTTCGCCCCGCCTCGTCTATGTGACGCCGGCCTGCCAGCATCCGCTCGGCATCACCATGCGCATGGAGGAGCGGCTGCGCCTGCTCGACATCGCCGAGACCGCGAATGCCTGGGTGATCGAGGACGATTTCGACGGCGAATACCGCTTTCAGGGCAGGCCCGTGCCGGCGATCCAGAGCATGGATCGCTCCGGCCGCGTCATCTATGTCGGTACCTTCGCCAAGCTCTTGTTCCCGGCGCTGCGCATCGGTTTCATGGTGCTGCCGGTCGAGCTCGCCGGCCGCATCGTCAACGCGATCTCCACCACCGGCCAGTTCGCCCCGCTGCTCTTGCAGGCCGCACTCGCCGACTTCATCACCGAAGGCCATATGAGCCGGCACCTTAAACGCATGCGCCGCATCTACGCCCAGCGCCGCCAGCTTTTCCGCGAGATCGTTTTGGAGCGCCTGCGCGACGAGATCACGCTGTCGCCCGCCGAGGCCGGCATCCAGGTGGTGGGCTATCTGAAGGAAGGCATCGACGACATCGAGGTCAGCCGGGCCGCGGCAAGGAGGGCGATCAACGTTTCGCCGCTGTCGAAATACTTTCAGAACACAGCGCCGACGCAGGGGCTGGTGCTGGGCTACGCGGCGTGCGATGCGGCGCAGATGCGGGAAGGGGTGGAGCGGCTGGCGGCGGCGATCCGCGAGACGCTGGGGTGAGGAAATGGCGCCTCAGAAGGCCAATCGTCAGCCCACTGCGCGGTCACTTGGCTACCTGTTAGGGCAGAGAGACTAAGCATCGAACGTCGGCGGGACAGCGCCCCCCTCTGCCCTGCCGGGCATCTCCCCCACACGGGGGGAGATCGGATGTCGCGCCAGCTTTCGCCAATCTCCAACGTCTCCCAATCTCCAACGTCTCAAAGATGAGCGGGGCGCCGAAGCTGCCAATCTCCCCCCTTGTGGCTAGGCACACATCTTCTGTGACTGGCGTGACTGATCAAGCCAGGGCTTGATTGCCACGTGGTTCCCCCAATCCGTCGCTGCTTCGCAGCGCCACCTTTCCCCCCTCCGGAGGGAAAGGAAGGGAGCCTTGCTGGACGAGCGCTGACGGCAAAAGGCTTGGCGCCCTTCCTCTACCCCGTCGATCGGGGGAGAGGTGGCTCGGCGAAGCCGAGACGGAGTGGGGGTCGACCAGCGCTACATTAGACATGCACGCTATCGCCAAAGACCGGCCGCTTGGAAATGTGTGCATGCCGTAACCCTTGTGGGGGAGATGTCCGGCAGGACAGACGGGGGTGCGAAGGGACTCGATCGTGCAAATCCGGGCTACCGTCAGCCCTGCCGCACCACCTCCGCATAGCGCGCCAGATAAAGCGGCCAGCCCTGATCACCGCCGACGCCGTCGCGCACGCTTTCCCAGCCCTGGCCGTGGCGCTCCAGGTTCCGGTGTTCGAGCTCGACGCGGGTGCGCTCTGCCGTTTCGGCGATAAACCGCACTTCCCATTCGCTGGTCTTGTCCAAGTCGGTCTCGATCCGCCATTGCGGGCTGATGTCCCAGCTCAGAAGCACCCGGTTGGGCGGCTCATAGGCCAGCACCCGCGCCCAGCGGCACTCGCTGCCGTCGACGCCGCGGTCGTAGACGTGGCCGCCGACCCTGGGCTCGAACACCGTCTCGGCGATCTGCACGGCAAGCAGATTGTGCTCGGCCGGCTTGAAGCTGCCGAAGCCTTCGGTGAAAACCTTGAAGGCGCGCTCGATCGGCGCCTCGACCACGACGGACTGCTTCACCGACGCGATGGGGACTCTCGTGTTCATGATCGCTCCTCTGGTGGGGTCTCGACGGCCTCCTTGTAGGCCGCGAGCGTCTGGCTCCAGAACCGGTCGAGCCAGGCGCGCATCTGGCCCAGCCCGTGCGGATCGATGTGGTAGACGTTGCTGGCGCCCTTCGGTTCCGCGCGCACCAGCCGCGAATCCTTGAGCACCTTGAGATGCTGCGACACCGCCGACTGCGACACGGCGACCTGCCGCGTGATCTCCGCCACCGACCGCGGCCGCTCCGCGATCAGCTCGAAGATCTGTCTGCGGGTGGTGTCGCCAAGGGCGGCGAGCTGAGCGCTATCAACAGTCATGACTTATGATAAGTGTAGACTGATGATGGAGTCAAGTGGGCGGCGACTCGGGAGGACCCGATGACGAGGCGCACTACATCGACGTCGGTGTGGGCCTCTCGATATGCGTCGCTGGCGGACCTATGTCCGATGGCTCGACGGCTTGCCGCATGGCCGAAATGCCCGAGACCTCCACATGAAGCGCTTGATAAGGGAGTGCCGACAGACCATGGCTCAAGAAGCGAACGGCACGCGTTTCGAACGCGGCATGGAAGTTCTTCGGCGAATCGGCGGCGAGGGCTTTGACTTGCCGATCAAACGGCTTGCGGAAGCGTCGCCGGACCTGGCGCGTTTTATGGTCGAATACCCTTATGGCGATATTCTCTCCCGCCCGGGACTGGATTTGCCGCTGCGGCAGATATGCACGGTCTCTTGTTTGATGGCGCTGGGCAGCGTCCAGCCGCAGCTCAAGTTTCATATGACAGGCTTCCTCAACGCCGGAGGCAGGCCGCAGGATCTGGTGGAGTTGCTGTTCGTATCCGTGGCGGTCCTCGGCTTCCCTTGCGCCGTCGATTCGATCGCCCTGGTGCGCGAGATCTTCCAGGAACGACGTATCGCTTTCGAAGCCCCGCCGCCGGCAAGCGACGACGGAACACAGCGATACCGGCGCGGCCTGGAAGTCCTCTCGGCAGTCGACGGCGAAGACCATCTGCGGCCTCTTGAGACGATCTCGCCGGAGCTTGCACGCTGGTCGATTGGTTTCGCCTTCGGCGAGGCTTTGTCGCGCGAGGGTCTGGAACCAAAGGCCAGGCACCTAGCCATCATCTCGATGCTCGCGGCGACCGGCAACCGCAACGAAGCTCTCGATTTCCATCTCAAAGCCGCCCTCAAGCAGGGCCTGTCGCCCGCAGAGATTGCCGAAGCGCTGATGCAGCTTAGCGTCTATGCCGGATTTCCCGCCGCACTCAACGCCTTCGGCCTCGCTCGACAGGCCTTCGCGGCAGATCGCGACGCCACGGCGATCACGGCGCCGTCCGCTGCGGCGTCCGAGAGCCGGGAGGTGCGCCGCGCGCGCGGGCTCGCAACGCTTGCACAGACCTCCGCAGCATCCGGCGAGGCCGTCATCCGCAGCTTCGACGACATTGCACCGGATATCGGCCGGATGATCGTCGAGCACTCGTATGGCGATGTTTTCTCAAGACCAGGCATCGATCCCAAGACGCGCGAACTGACGGCCTGCGCGGCCTTGGCCGCGGTCGCGACCAAGACCGCCGAAGCCCCGCTGCGCGTCCACATCAATGCAGCGCTCAATGCCGGCGCGAGCCGCAAGGAGGTGCTCGAAACCCTCCTCAACCTCGTCCCTTACAGCGGCTATCCCGTCGTGCAACAGGCGGTGCGGATTGCCGGCGAGGAGTTCGCCAAGCGCCCCGAATGAAGTTGTTGCTGGCGGGCACCGCCCGCCCTTCCTCGATACCGAGATCGATGGCGCACCCGACAAGATTCGAACTTGTGACCTCTGCCTTCGGAGGGCAGCGCTCTATCCAGCTGAGCTACGGGTGCTTCCCGGGAAACCGGAAAATGAACCGGCCGGTGAGCCGGCCAGCCACGGCTTCTTAGCGGAAGCCGCCCCCGGCTTCAACGGGCAATTGGGGCGGCGAGAAACTTGAAGGCAAAGCTGTGGTCGTGCGCCCACAGGACGTAAGGCAGGCAGCCACCGATTGCCGCAGGCACGTACGGCGGCGCGGCCCTCACTCGGCCACAGCGCCCTTTGCCTCGCTCTTCGCCGCCCGCCGCCTCACGCCCCTTGTCGCCCGCTTCTGCTTCTTCGCGGCCAGCTCATGCATGGCGTCGAGCTGCATCTGCTGCATTTCGGCCAACCGCTGCCATTGGCGCGAGATCAGGTAGTCGAGCTTTTCGTGCAGGTGCCGCACTTCCAGCTCGGCCTTGAGGTTCACCCGGTAGTCGTTGAAGGAGCGCAGCCGGTCCTTCGCTTCCTGCCGCTTCTGGCTCATCATGATCACCGGCGCCTGGATGGCGGCGATGCAGGAGAGCATCAGGTTGAGCAGGATGAACGGGTAGGGGTCGAACGCCCTGGCCTCGCCCTGAAGCAGGTTGAGGCCGATCCAGATCAGAAGCACGGCCGCGAACGAGATCAGGAACCACCAGCTGCCGCCGAACTCGGCCATGGTGTCGGAGACGCGGTCGGCGAAGGAGCGGTGCTCCTCGAACTCCTCTTCCGAGTTTTCCGAGATCGTGTCTTGCCTGGCGATCGATTCCACCACCTGGCGGTCGAGCTCGGAGAATTCGCCATGCTCCTGCTGCAGCAGTTCCTCCATGTAGCGCATGCGGTAGCGGGAAAGCTCCTGGCGGCTGATGCGGGCGCCGCGCGGCAGGTCGGGATGATCAGCGCGGATGCGGTCGGAAAGGCTGGGCCTGAGATCGTCGATGCGCACCAGGTCGCGCTTGCGGAACTTTCTGCCGCTGATCGCCGACGGCTTCTTCTTGGGCTTGACCCGCGCCGCGCCGGGCGGCGTGGGCTCCGAATCCGGCACCTCCGGCGCTTCGAGGATCTCGTCGGCCGCGTCTTGCGCGTCCTCCGGCACGGTGGCCGCCTCGAGATACTCGCCGCCGCTTTCGTTCTCGTTGTCCGCTTGCTTTTGCGCGGATGCCTTCGGGTCGCTGGCCATGGTCAGTGCTCCTGTTCGCGAGGCTTTGCGATACGATACGCCAAGCCGGCGCGGCATATCCATCGCGACTGTGAAGGCCGTGTGACCGAACAAGTTCTTGTGATTGGTGGGGGCGGGAAGCTTCCCAGCCCCGGAGTGTCATCGCGTATGCCGGCCCCGCCCCCCTCCGTCTCGGCTTCGCCGAGCCACCTCTCCCCCGCTTCGCGAGGGAGAGGAACGGGCGCGACCTTATTTCCTCTCCCCCACCTTTTTGGTGGGGGAGAGGTGGCTCGGGCGAAGCCCGAGACGGAGTGGGGGAGCGCCTTTTGCGATTATCCGCGCCCGCTGGCGCCACGATCTACGCCGCCTGGCACCATCCCGCCCCTGTGGCCGGCCGGCGCGACAAACTACATCAAGCCTAAGCCTGCCCCCAATCAGGCTCCCGCCACCAGGGGCGCGTCGCCCCGCAGAAGAGGGACCGCCACCATGTACAAACACATTCTGATCGCCACCGACGGCTCCGAGCTCGCCGGCAAGGGCGTCGCCCACGGCCTGGAGCTCGCCAAGGGCCTCGGCGCCGCCGTTACCTTCGTCACCGTCTCCGAGCCGTTCCCGGCCCTAGCCTGGGGCGGCGCCATGGCCGGATATGTCGCCGCCGACGAGCTCACCAATTACGAGGAAAGCGCGCGCAAATATGCCCGCGCGGTGCTGGACAAGTGCAAGGCCGATGCCGATGCGGCCGGCGTGCGCGCGAAGGTCCTGCATATCGAGAACAAGGCGCCCGCCGAGGCGATCCTCGACACGGCCCGCGCGCAAGCATCCGACCTCATCGTCATGGCCTCGCACGGCCGCCGCGGCATCGGCCGGCTGGTGCTTGGCAGCCAGACCGCGGAGGTGGTGTCGCTGACGGAGATCCCGGTGCTGGTGGTTAGGTAAGGTCTACGGATAGGACGGCGCGCCACTTTCAGTTCGTCATTCTAGGGCGGAGCGACGCGAAACGTCGCGCAGACCCTAGAATCCATTCCGTTACGCCTGCCGAAAAGCGCCGCGATGCAGAACAGAGGACGCCCACGCTGGCGTCTCGGCGTCACTGTCTGAACCGCCTCGACGCTCCTCGGTCACGGAATGGATCCTAGGGTCTGCGCTGCGTCGCTCCGCTCCTTGCTTCGCCCTAGGATGACGAGGCGCTGGACGTCCGCCGCGACGTTCTATTGCGCCGGCAGAAGCGGCGAAGTGGGCGACGCCAAATCCGGCGATGGCAAATCGGACGCCGGCTGGCCCGGCAGCGGCGACGCAGGCGCGGCCGGCGGCGACAGGCCAGGCAACGCCGAGTCTGGCTGCGGCAGACCGGGAAGCGCCGCAGCGGCCGGCTGCTGCCCGGCATACATCAGCTGCGGTTTCGCATCGGCGACGGTCGGCCCCAAACTCCGCTGGATCAGCGCTTCGACATGGTCGTTGCGCTGGCGCGCGCTTTGGGCGCCCATCACCACCACGATCAGATGCCGGCCGTCGGCATTGTAGGAAGTGACGATGTTGTAGCCGGAGGCGCGGATATAACCGGTCTTGATGCCGTCGACGCCGCGCACCCGTCCCAGCATGTCGTTGTGGCCGCGCACCAGCCGGCCGCGGAACATGAAGTCGCTTTCGAAGAAATAGTGGAAATGCTGCGGGAAGCGGTGCTCGAGCGCTATCCCCAGCACCGCCATGTCGCGCGCGCTCGTCACCTGGCCGTCGTCGGGCAGGCCGCAGGCGTTGCGGAAATTGGTGCTGGTCATGCCGAGCTGGCGCGCCTTGGCGGTCATCATGGCGGCGAACTGGTCCTCGCTGCCGCCGCCGAGATATTCGCCCACCGCCACCGCCACGTCGTTCGCCGACTTCACCACCATGGCGCGGATGGCGGAATCGACGTCGATCGTTTCGCCGCGCCTGAAGCGCAGCTTCGTCGGCGGCTGCGAGGCGGCGTGGTCGGAGACCGGGATCTGCGTTTCCTTGCTCACCCGGCCGCTCTCCAGCGCCTCGAACAGCATGTAGAGCGTCATCATCTTGGTGAGCGAGGCGGGGTAGCGCTGCGCCGTCGAATTCACTTCGAACAAGGTCTTGCCGGTCGAGGCGTCGACCACGATCGCCGCGTATTTCTGCGGCTGCGCCGGGACGGTGAGCACGCTTTCCGGCGGCGCCGCGGTGGTGCAGCCGGCGACCAGCACCAGAAAGACAAGCGCGGCGATCAGTTTCTGGAGGAGGAGAAGGGGACGCGGACTGGACAAAATTGTTCTTAAGCTGTTGCTGAGATGCGGCGAAGCTACCGTACCGCGTCCACCGCGTCCATTTGGTTAACGGCGGCATTAAGGCATTTGCCCAGGTTTTGTAGGGTTGAACCGGGTTGCCTTGCCACCGATGACGGCGCTGCCCCTCATCCGCCTGCCGGCACCTTCTCCCCGTATAGTGACGGGGAGAAGGGAGTTGGCCCGCTACCTTGGCGCTTTTCCTGCAAGCTGGCGATTGGCGAAATCGGCGGCGACAGCGTCCCTCTCCCCGTCACTATACGGGGAGAGGATGCCGGCAGGCAGGTGAGGGGCAGCGCCCAACCTTGGCCATTGGCAGTTGCGGTGAGGTTCTGCCCTCGGGCGACACTTGCGACCCCGCTTTGCCATCCCCACCGCCTTGCCGCTATGATGCGCCGGCTTGGATTTGGGGGGATCGGCATGTCGGAAATCGCCACGGGCACGACCTCGCTGCTGAGGGCCTCGCTCAGCCGCACCGGCAAATGGGCGGGCAGCGTCGCCTTCGTCAGCGGCGCGGTGTCGGACGTGCTCAATCCGCTCGGGCCCTTCGCCGCCTATATCGCGCTGATCGCGGCGGTCGCGGCGGCGATTATCGCCATCGCCATGGTGCTGCGTCTGGTGCTGGCGGCCAAGGCCATGCCGGCGCTGATCTTCGCAACAAGCGCCGCTGCGATCGCCGGCGGCGTCTACGGTATCCAGCAGGAGACCAATTCCCAGAACGGCGTCATCGCCACCCTGGTGCCGGCGGTGGCCGAGCTCCAGCAGTCGCTCGGCATCGTCTCCGAGAAGGTGGCGAGGATCGAGCAGACGGTCACCGAAACGCAGAAGACCGTCGAACAGGTCAAGAAATCCACCGACACGGTGGCGCGGAAGACCGACCAGATCGCGCAGGCTGAGAAGCAGCAGACCGCGCAGGGCGCCGAGACGCAGAAGACCGTGGAAGCGGTGAAGCAGACCACGGATACGCTTGCCGCCGGCCAGCAACAGCAGCAGGTTCAGGCCGAAAAGCTGCAGGCGACGACTGAGCAGATCGCCGCCTCCATCGACACGATCGCCAAGGGCTTTGCCCAATTGGCCGCGCAAGGCGGCGCGATTGCCGATCCCAAGCGTCCCGACGAGTTCTACCACAACGCCCGCGTCTATGAGCTGGCGGGCGACATGCTCAACGCCAGGCGTTCCTATCTCGCCTTTGCCGGCTTCGATGTCGACGCCATCGATCCCTATACGCGCTTCGCCACGCTGCTGAGAGTCCAGGACGGCAAGGCCGGCGCCCGCGAAGTGTTCGGCCAGCTTGCCGAAAAGGCCAAGGCGCCTGCGATCACGCTCGTCCATCTCCTGCAGTTCGACGACGCCCAGCGGCGCGACAAGCTCGATGCCTTCATCACGGCCAATCCCGACTATGCGCCGGCTTACTTCCTCCTGGCGCAGGAGTTTTCGGAGGATCGGCTCGGCAGCCAGACTCTGGCCGACAAGCGCAGCGAGGCTCAGGCGCTGACCAAGTTCGTCTCCTACGAGAAGGATGGCGGGCTGCTCAAATATTTCGTCGACCAAAGGGAGCTCGCCGACTGGCTCGACCGCAGCCGCAGCCGGCTGGTGGCGCTCGGCGACGTGCTCGACCCGGCGCGCTTCGTGCCGACGCTGACGCCGACGCGCTCCAACGCCGGCTGGTCTATGACGATCTCGCTGCCCGAACCGGCGACCGCGATCTCCTGGCGGCTCGGCGACAGCGGCCCGTTCACCGACACCGGCCTGATGGCGATCAACGACCAGCGCACCGGCAAGCCGATGCCCAATCCGAGCTTCGAGTTGCCCGACAGCACCGCCGCCACCAATATCGGCATAAAATATCTCGACATCAGGGGCCGTGAGACCGGCCCGTTCGATATCCGCTTCGATCCGGATTCGGCACTCCAGCAGGGCAACAAGCAGATTCTCGATCAGTTCTGGACGTCATGGATCGCCTTCGACGCCGGCGGCAACCATGGGCTGGTCTATTTCACCCAGATGCTGTCCTTCCGCTGCGCCATCAAGGAGGTGCGCTACAGCCTGAACGGCACCGCGCTCGACAATCAGATCAAGATGCCGCCCTGCGACGCCAAGGATCCTTACGCCATCCCCTCGGACTACCAGCCCTATTTCAGGGTGAAGGACGACGTGAAGTCGATGGCGGTGCAGGTGACGTATACCGACGGCACGAAGTCGCCGGTCAGGGAGTATAAGAGGCAGTAGGGGCTCCTCCCACCCTCCCCCTTGTGGGGAGGGTCGATCCGCGCAGCGGATCGGGGTGGGGGTCGAAAGGACTCTTTTTATTTAGTTGGACCCCACCCCATCAAGCGATCTTCGCTTTGCTTCGATCGCTCGCCGACCCTCCCCATAAGGGGTGGGGGCTGATGCAAATTGCCTATGGCCCCGCTTGCGCGAACGGCACCGGACAGGCTTTGCTGCCGCCTCGAAGATTCGGGGGAGGCAGGATCAATGGATATGGTCACCATCACCGCAAAGGGCATTTCCGTCTCGCTCGATCTCGCCGTCGGCCATATCGCCGCCATGGAGATCGAGGCGGAAGGGCGCCGCCTGATGCCGCTCCACCGCGCGCCTTGGGTCGGCTCGCCGCGCGAGAGCCTGCCGCAGAATCTCCCCGAAGGCACGGCTCGTCTGTCGGGCGATTTCCTCTGCGCGCCGTTTTCCAGCAGCGATGTCGAGGAAGCGCCCCTGCATGGCTGGACGGCCAACAGCGAATGGGACGTCGTCGAGAACGGCGCCATTGCCGGTGGCCGGCGAGCCGTCTTCCGGCTGCGCCGCAAGGTGATGGGCGCCGCCGTCGACAAGATCTTCACGCTGCGCGACGGCCATCCCTTCCTTTACCAGGAGCACGTCTTTTCCGGCGGCTCCGGCGCGATTTCCATCGCCCATCATCCGATGACGGCGATGCGGGACGGCGGGCGGCTCGCCTTCTCGCCGAAGCGTCTGGCGGTCACGCCGGCGACCCCGCTGGAGCCCGATCCGGCGCGCGGCCGGTTTCGCCTGGCCTATCCCGCCCGTGCCACCGATCTCGCGCATTTTCCTCTGGCCGCTGGCGGCACCGCCGATCTCGCCGACTACCGCATGGATGACCGGCGCGAGGATTTCATCACCCTGGTCGAGGCCGATCACGGCGGGCCGGGCTGGACGGCGCTGGCCCGCCGCGCCGAGCAGGATCTGGTGCTGGTGCTGAAGAACCCGGTCGAACTGCCGGTCACCATGCTGTGGTTCAGCAATGGCGGGCGCGACTACGCGCCCTGGAGCGGCCGCCATGTCGGCGTGCTCGGCATCGAGGACGGCCGCGCCGCGGTCGGCCACGCCGCCTCGCTCGGCGACAACTGGCTGAAGCGCGAAGGCGTGGCGACGGCCTTTGCATTGACCGGAGGGCGGAGCGTCTCCTTCCGCCACGTCATAGGCGCGCTTCCGTTCGCCGAGGCTGAACCACCGAGGGGTCTGGAACAGGCGACCGATCGACTGCGCATCCTTGCCCCGAATGGCCCGGCGAAGGAGGTGCCGTTCGACGGCGAATTCCTGTGCATCGGGCGTTCGGTTCCGGCCTAGGCCAGTAAGTTCGTCATTCCAGGGCGAAGCAGGAGCGAAGCTCCGTCGCGGAGACCCTGGAATCCATGCCGTGACATTGGCCGAAGAGCCCAACGGCGCAGAATTCTGAACCGCGGCAGCGCTCGGGCGTCGCGGAATGGATCCTCGGGTCTGCGCTGCGTCGCTACGCTCCTTGCTCCGCCCGTGGATGACGAAGGGATAGGCGTCTCGGCTGATCTCGAGGGCGGGAGACTGCCAAACAATCAGTCGAAACTTCGGCATCAAGGAACCACGTTTGAAATTTCCGCCGACAGCCGCCAAGATGCGGCCGGAGTAGCTAGCGAAGAGGCGCCGATGTCTGACCTGGCCCATATCACTGCCGCCATCTTCAAGCGCGCCGGCAAGGCAAAGCGTTTCGTCGTTGCCATTGCCGGTCCGCCCGGAGCCGGCAAGTCGACCATATCGGGCCGGCTGCACGAGCTGCTGCCCGAGGGCACGTCCGAAGTCGTGCCGATGGACGGCTTCCACTATGACGACATCGTGCTGAACCGCCGCGGTTTGCGTTCGCGCAAGGGCGCGCCGGAAACCTTCGATTTTGCCGGCTTCGAGACGCTTTTGAAGCGTATCCGCTCCGGCGAGCCGGACATTGCCATTCCGGTCTTCGACCGCAGCATGGAATTGTCGCGCGCGGCGGCCGAGATCATTTCCGCGGACACCAAGTTCATCCTGGTCGAGGGCAATTATCTCCTCCTTGATGAGGAGCCGTGGTCGCGACTGGCGCCCTTGTTCGACTTCACCATCTTCGTCGATGTGCCGCGAGGCGAGCTCGAGCGCCGCCTGATGGAGCGCTGGCGCGGCCATGGCAAGTCCGACGAGGACGCGCGCGCCTGGATCGTCTCCAACGACATGCCGAACATCGAGCGCGTGCTGGCCAGGCGCCGGGAGGCCGATCTGGTTATTGGTTAACCTGCTCAATTTTCACTATTTTTTGGCGGGAACCTTAAGACTTACAAGTCGTTATGGCCGTACTCCCAATTGTCCGGCGCCGAGGCAATTCCAGGAAAAGTGTGTAACGGTTTTCCGGCCGGACTTGCGCGAATAACAGGGAACCGTGCCATGGCAACCAAGACCAGAAAACCCGCGCCTGCCAGAAGCAGGGCTAGTCAATCCAGAGCCGGCACTGCTCCGGCAACGGCTGAGCGCTCCAAGGACGCCAAGCCGACATTCGGCAAGGCGGCGCCCAAGCAAGTCGTGCCCGGCGCGGCGCACAAGACCGCCGCAAAGGCCGCGAAGTCGCATAAGCCGGCGGCGAAGTCGGGTCCGATCCGCACGGTCGCAAGCGTCGCGACCGGCGCGGTGGTGGCCACCGCGCGGCTTGCCGCTTCCGTGCTCGGCCGTCGCGGCGCCAAAGCCAAGACCAAATAGAGCGCGCTCAGCCCCTCGCCGGGATGGTGAGGCCCCTCTGCACGGCCGGTCGGGCAAGGCCCCGCTCCAGCCACGCCGCCACGGTTGGAAAATCGTCGAAGCCGACAAGCTCGCGCGCTTCGTAGAAGCCGATCAGGTTGCGCACCCAGCCGAGCATCGAGACGTCGGCGATGGTGTATTCGTCGCCCATGATCCATTGCCGGCCCTTCAGCCGCGTTTCCAGAACGCCGATGAGGCGCCGCGACTCGTCGCGATAGCGTTCCAACGGCCGCTTGTCGGCGATCTCGCGCCCGGCGAATTTGTTGAAGAAGCCGACCTGCCCGAAGATCGGGCCGATCGCCGCCATCTGGAAGAACACCCACTGGATCGTCTCGTAACGCCGGATGGGATCGGCCGGGATGAGCTTGCCGGTCTTGTCGCTGAGGTAAACCAGGATGGCGCCGGATTCGAACAGCCCGATCGGCTTTCCGCCCGGCCCGTTCGGGTCGATGATCGCCGGTATCTTGCCGTTGGGGTTGAGCGACAGGAATTCCGGCGTCCAGCTCTCGTTCTTGCCGATGTCGACATAGTGCGGCTCGTAGGGAAGGCCGATCTCCTCCAGCGCGATCGAGATCTTCACGCCGTTGGGCGTCGGAGAGGAATAGAGCTGCAGGCGGTCGGGGTGCCTGGCCGGCCAGCGCTGGGCGATCGGAAAGGCGGTCAGGTCGGTCATCGTGGCTCCGGGTGCGGATTGGCGCCGAATGGGTGCTTGGCAGGTCGGCAAGAATTAGGACCCTGACCCCTCGGGATCAATATGTCGGCAATCGACTCGCCGTGCACGGGAGCATCAAAGCATTCCCGTCAGGCCAGAAACGCGTTCCGGCGGATGGCGGGCGTGTCGGATTGCCCGTATCAGATCGCCTTGAACGCCAGCACCGCATTGGTGCCGCCGAAGGCGAAACTGTTGCTCAGCGCCGTGCGCACCTTGCGCTCCCGCGCCACGTTCGGCGTCACGTCGAGATCGCATTCGGGGTCGGGCTCGCGGAAATTCGCTGTCGGCGGCACGATGCCGTCGCGGATCGCCATGACGCAGGCGATCATCTCCAGCCCGCCCGACGCGCCGAGGCAATGCGCATGCATCGACTTGGTCGAGGAGACCGAGAGCGACCGCGCATGCTCGCCGAAGACGCGCTTGATCGCCGCGGTCTCGATCTGGTCGTTGGCCTTGGTGCCGGTGCCATGCGCGTTGAGATAGTCGACATCCTCGGGGTTGAGCCCGGCATCGACCAGGCAGAAGCGCATCGCTGCTTCCGGTCCCTCGACCGTGGGCGCGACGATGTCGGAGGCGTCGGCCGAGAGGCCCGCGCCGGCGATCTCGGCGAGGATGGTGGCGCCCCGCGCCATGGCATGGTCGTAGCTTTCCAGCACCGCCATGCCGGCGCCTTCGCCGAGCGACAGGCCCTGGCGGTCGGCCGAGAACGGCCGGCAGGTGTCGGGCGAAAGCACCCTCAGCGCCTCCCAGCCCTTGAGCACGCCCCAGACCAGCGGCGCTTCGGTGCCGCCGGCGACCATGACGTCGGCGCGCCCGAGCCGGATGTGGTCGACGGCCGAGGCGATCGCGTGGTTGGCCGAAGAGCAGGCGGAGGTGACGCCGAACACCGGGCCGCGCAGGCCGAGATTCATGCTGACCTGGCCGGCTGCGGCGCCCGGCATCACTTTCGGCACGGTGAAGATGGCGGCGCGGTTGCGCCCTTCGAGAAGGATGGCGCGGTAATTTTCCTCGATCGTTTCGAAGCCGCAGACGCCGATGCCTATGGTTGCGCCCATCCGGTAGGTGTTGTCGGCATGCGCGGTGAGCCCGGACTGCCGCATCGCCTCCCGCGCCGCGATCACCGCCAGCAGGCTGAAGCGGTCCATCGACACCACTTGCTTGCGGTCGATGCCGTGATCGGGCAACTCCTTGATTTCGCAGCCGACCTTGACCTTCAGGTCATGCAGGGACGGGTTCTCGATCGGGCCGATTGCCGAGCGGCCGGCGCGCATGGCGTCCCAGATCGCCGGCACATCGTTGCCGAGCCCGCATATTCCGCCAATGCCGGTGATGACGACGCGCTTCAGCATGCAATCAGGCTTTTTTCGCGATCAATTCGCGAACCGCCTCGACCATGTCGCCGACGTTCTTGAGGTTGCTCCAGGCGTCGACCGTGTTCATCTCGATCTCGATGCCGTACTTCTCCTCGAGGTCGAAGATGATCTCGGTCAGCTCCAGCGAGTGGATACCAAGCGTGTTGAGATCGGTGCTGGTGGTGATTTCCTCACCGCCAGTCTCGGCATGCGCCTTGATCTTTTCGATGATTTCGCTCGTCAGTTGGTCAGCCATTCGGTTCCTTCCCCTGTCGTTTTCTGACGCCAACTGATCAGCGCCCCTTCGTCCCCGGATTCACAAACGCCGTCGCCCCTACCTCGCCAGGCATCGCGTGACCGCTCCAAGGTGGCTCCCTCTATAGAAACCGAAACGATGTCAAGCAACAAGCTATATATCGACAAAGCCACCGGAGTGCTTAACGTTGGGGCCGTGGACACGATCGACGATATCCTGGTTTCCCCGCCCGCCGTGCAACGTGTTGCCGGGCGAGGCAGGCTTTTCTGCGGCAAGAGCGGCGGCCGGACCCGCCTTCGACGCCTCTACCAGGACGGATCGGCCAAGATTCGCATGCCGGCGGTGCAAGGCGACCCGCTCGAGGCCGTGCTGATCAATACGGCCGGCGGACTGACCGGCGGCGATCGGCTTGGCTGGTCTATCGAGGTCGGCGACGGCGCCGCGGCCTCCATCACCACACAGGCCTGCGAGAAGATCTATCGCGCCGCATCGGATCGCGCCGAGACGACAGTCACCCTCGATGTCGGCGCCGGCGGCCAAATCGCCTGGCTGCCGCAGGAAACGATCGTTTTCGACCAGGCGGCCTTTGCAAGGACGCTCGATGTGAAGCTTGCGGCGGATGCCGAAGCGCTGCTTTTGGAGGCGACGCTGTTCGGCCGGCTGGCGATGGGCGAACGGACGCTTCTGGGCAATTTCCACGACCGCTGGCGCGTCCATCAGAACGGCCGGCTCATCCATGCCGAGGATTTTCGCATCGGCCCGGATATCGCGGCCAGGCTCCAGCATCAGGCGGTGGCCGGCGGCGCGCGCGCGATTGCAACGGTGCTTCTCGTGGCCCCGCGTGCGGAAACCCTGCTGGAGCCGGCGCGCGAGATCATCGGGGATCCCCACGTCGGTGGCTGGAGCGGCGCCAGCTTCTGGAGCGTCGGGCAATCTGGCAAGCTTCTTGCGAGGCTCACCGCCGGCGACGGCTACCAGCTCCGCCAGCGGCTGGTTCCGCTCGTCGAATTGCTCAACGGACGGGCGGGCCTGCCCAAATTATGGTCACTCTGAGTTTGATCTCGAATACTGGGAAGACGCATGAATCTCACGCCGCGTGAAAAGGACAAGCTGCTGATCGCCATGGCGGCGATGGTAGCGCGCAAGCGGCTGGAGCGCGGCGTCAAGCTCAACCACCCCGAGGCGATCGCGCTGATCACCGACTTCGTCGTCGAGGGCGCCCGCGACGGCCGCTCGGTGGCCGAGCTGATGGAGGCCGGCGCGCATGTCGTCACCCGCGCCCAGGTCATGGACGGCATTGCCGAGATGATCCACGACGTCCAGGTCGAGGCGACATTTCCCGACGGCACCAAGCTGGTGACCGTGCACGAGCCGATCAGGTGAGGGCCGATCCGGTGAGGAGGAACCGATGCTGGAACTGAGGCCCAATTGCGAATGCTGCGACAAGGACCTGCCGCCGGAGGCTATCGATGCGCGGATCTGCACCTTCGAATGCACCTTCTGCGCCGACTGCGCGGAAGATGTGCTCGGCGGTGTCTGCCCGAACTGCGGCGGCAATTTTGCACCGCGGCCGATCCGGCCGGCGGCAATGCTGAAGAAGTATCCGGCATCGACCAGGCGTGTGCTCAAGGCCGAGGGCTGCGGCCCGCGCAAGGCCGCCTGATCCGGCAACATCGAAAGGAAAGCCGCCCATGATCTCCGCTTCGACGAAACGCATCTCGCTCGCCGCGCTCCTGCTCTTGGCAGCAGCAATGCCGGCTTACGCCCATGTCGGCATCGGCACGACCTCGTCCTTCGCGGCCGGCTTCACGCACCCATTGTCCGGCCTCGACCATATGACGGCGATGATCGCCGTCGGCCTGTGGGCGGTGATGAAGGGCGGCAGGGCTATCTGGGCATGGCCGCTTGCTTTCGTCGGCGTGATGCTCGCGGGCGGCGCGCTCGGCATGCTGCATGTGCCGGTGCCCCTCGTCGAGCCGGGTATCCTCGCTTCGGTCGTGGCGCTTGGCCTGCTGGTCGCGCTGGCGGTCGACCTGCCTGTCTCGGCCGGCATCGCCGTCATCGGCCTGTTCGCGCTGTTCCACGGCCATGCGCATGGCACCGAGGTGCCGCGGAATGCCGGCGGCCTCGAATATATGG
Organism: Mesorhizobium sp. WSM4906; assembly: GCF_029674625.1. Lineage (NCBI taxonomy): Bacteria > Pseudomonadati > Pseudomonadota > Alphaproteobacteria > Hyphomicrobiales > Phyllobacteriaceae > Mesorhizobium > Mesorhizobium sp. WSM4906. The sequence continues at coordinate 521,952 of NZ_CP121355.1, read as the reverse complement.
CTGGCTTTGCCGCCGCGACGGCGCTTCTTCATGCCGCAGGGATCGCGGCCGCGCTCGGCCTTGGGCTGCGCTTCCGCGGCCTGGCGCGTGCCGCCGGCGCTGCCTGTGCGGCGGTCGGCATTGGCCTTGCCTTCGGAATGCTGTGAGGGCGCGATGAATCCGGGCGAAGTGATCACGGCAAAGGGCGAGATCGAGTTGAACAAAGGTCTGCCGACGGTGACGCTCAAGGTCGCCAACAGCGGCGACCGGCCGATCCAGGTCGGCAGCCACTACCATTTCTTCGAGACCAATGAGGGGTTGAAATTCGACCGCGAACGCGCTCGCGGCATGCGTCTGGACATCGCCGCCGGCACCGCTATGCGCTTCGAGCCCGGACAGGAGCGCGACGTCACGCTGGTGCCGTTCGGCGGCAAGCGCGAGGTCTATGGATTTCAGCAGAAGGTGATGGGCAAGCTGTGAGGTATGGCGGCGCGCTCAAATCACTTCGGCGGAGGCTTGGCGGCCGCGTAGATGACGATCTTGCCGGGATTGTCGAATTCCACGGCGAGCACGTCGTCGGCGAGCACGCGCCGCGAATCGATCGCATTGAAGAGCAGCGCGTTCGCTTCGATTTCCTGGCGCAGTTCCGTGACGTCGTCCTGATGCTGCTTCACCTTGTTCTCGATCGCCGGCGGCGGTCCGCCCTCGCTGCGTGCCGCATCCGTCAGGAAGACGATATCGACGGTGTCGAGCTTGGTCGTCTTGCGTACCGTGCCGATGTTCTCGCGTGTGCGGTCAATGGCGGTGATGACCTTGCCGGCTTCCGTCTTCGACAGCGTCTCTTCCTGCCGGATGTCGGAGTCGACAATCGCCGCACCCGGCTTGGTGTTGTCCAGCGGCTGCGCCGGGAAAGCGGCGCGCGGCACGGCGGCTGTCAGAAACATGGCCGCCGCCATAGCTGGAAACGCTATTTGGACGCGGCCCTTCATCGCTCGCTCCTGACTGAATTTCCGGTGGGGCGAAAAGAGCGAAACGACTCTTATGGGCCACAGGTTCCCTTGGACCTTGCGCCGGCAAGCCTGAAACCGGCCCGCCAGCGCTTGCCAGGCGACTTTTCCAGGGCCCTGCTTTTACGCGATTCCGGACGGAAGATCGCTACACACTTTTCCTGGAATCGCTCTCGGTCAGCTTGCCTTCTTGGTGATCAGGGTCAGCGCGCCATTGGGCTGCAGGCTGGCGGCAATCACCTGCGCCGAGCTCATGCCCTTGGCTTCGAGCGCGGATTTCACCTTCGGCGTCGCGTCGATCGATTTGCGCAACGTCTGCAGGCCGGCGTCGCCGCGTTGCGCCACGATCTGGTTGACCTGTGTTTGCGTGTCCTTGGGCAGTTCGGTGATGTCGACGATGCTGACGCTCTCGATCGTCGGTGGCTTGGCGGGTGCAGGCGCGGTCGGCGCCGGGCTCGGCTGCGGCGCGGGCTGCTGCTGAGCACTGGCCGCATCCGCCAGCATCAAGGTGGCGGCAGCGGCGAAAACGATCGTCTTGCGCATGGATATTCCTTCCATCGGTTTGGCAAACGGCTTCGGAGTGATCCCGCCCACCTCGGCCGCCAGATGGGAACGCCCAAATGGGAACGCAAAGTGTCGCTGAGCGGGTCATTGCGTGACCATTGGATGGCGACAATGTGCGCACCAGGCCCGATCAACCTTTTCGGCAACCTCACTTTCGGGAGCAATCGCTGATGGCCAAAATCACCCGTGCCGCCTATGCGCAGATGTATGGCCCGACGGTCGGCGACAAGGTGCGGCTGGCCGACACCGAGCTCTTCATCGAGGTCGAGAAGGATTTCACCGTCCATGGCGAGGAGGTGAAGTTCGGCGGCGGCAAGGTGATTCGCGACGGCATGGGCCAGAGCCAGGTGCCAAGAGCCGGCGGCGCCGTCGACACCGTCATCACCAACGCGCTGGTCGTCGATGCGCTGACCGGAATCGTCAAGGCCGATATCGGCCTGAAGGACGGCCGCATCGCTGCGGTCGGCAAGGCCGGCAACCCGGATACGCAAGACGGCGTCACCATCATCATCGGCCCGGGGACCGAGATCATCGCCGGCGAAGGCAAGATCCTGACGGCCGGCGGCTTCGACGCGCATATCCATTTCATTTGCCCGCAGCAGATCGAGGAAGCGCTGATGAGCGGCATCACCACGATGCTGGGCGGCGGCACCGGTCCGGCGCATGGCACCTTGGCCACCACCTGCACGCCGGGGCCTTGGCACATGGCGCGCATGATCCAGTCCTTCGACGCTTTCCCGATGAATATCGGCCTGTCCGGCAAGGGCAATGCGTCGCAGCCCGCCGCGCTGGAAGAGATGGTGCTCGCCGGCGCCTGCTCGCTGAAGCTGCACGAGGACTGGGGCACGACGCCGGCCGCGATCGACTGTTGCCTGTCGGTCGCCGACGCTTACGACGTGCAGGTGATGATCCACACCGACACGCTGAACGAATCGGGCTTTGTCGAGAACACGGTAGCGGCGATCAAGGGCCGCACCATCCACGCCTTTCACACCGAGGGCGCCGGCGGCGGCCACGCGCCCGACATCATCAAGGTCTGCGGCCTGCCCAACGTCATCCCGTCCTCGACCAATCCGACAAGGCCCTACACCGTCAACACGCTGGCCGAGCATCTCGACATGCTGATGGTCTGCCACCATCTGTCGCCGTCGATCCCCGAGGACATCGCCTTTGCCGAAAGCCGCATCCGCAAGGAGACGATCGCGGCCGAGGACATACTGCACGATATCGGCGCCTTCTCCATCATCTCCTCCGACAGCCAGGCCATGGGCCGCGTCGGCGAGGTCGCGATCCGCTGCTGGCAGACCGCCGACAAGATGAAGCGACAGCGCGGATCATTGCCGCAGGAGACCGGCGACAACGACAATTTCCGCGTCCGCCGCTACATTGCCAAATACACGATCAACCCGGCGATCGCGCATGGCTTGTCGAAAGAGATCGGCTCGGTGACGGTGGGAAAGCGCGCCGATCTGGTGCTGTGGAATCCGGCCTTCTTCGGCGTCAAGCCGGAAATGGTGCTGGTCGGCGGCACCATCGCCGCCGCCCCGATGGGCGATCCCAACGCTTCGATCCCGACGCCGCAGCCGATGCATTACCGGCCGATGTTCGGCGCCTATGGCAAGGCGCTGACCAACTCGTCGGTGACCTTCGTCTCCAAGGCCGCCTTCGAGGCCGGCTTGCAGGAGAAACTCGGTGTCGACAAGGCGATGGTCGCGGTGGAAAACACGCGCGGCGGCATCGGCAAGCACTCCATGGTGCTCAACGACGCCACGCCGCATGTCGAGGTCGATCCGGAGACCTATGAGGTGCGCGCCGATGGCGAGCTCCTGACCTGCGAGCCCGCGACGGTGCTGCCGATGGCGCAGCGATATTTTCTGTTTTAGGCCGATTGCGCTTTCCGGTGAGCGGGCAAATTCCGTTGCGGCTGGAGTGTGGACCCTGCACTATGCGGTTGAGCAACTGCATAGCGGACAACCATGCCCACCGAAATCGCCTCTCCCCACGACATTTTTCCGCATATCCGTATCGTCATGGGCATGGTGATCGGCCTCGGCGTTACCAGATTGCTGTCGGGGGTCGCCCGCATCGTCCAGCATCCCGGCCAGTACCGGCTCTATGCCGTGCATCTCGCCTGGGTCGGCTCGGTTCTCTTGATGCTGGTGCATTTCTGGTGGTGGGAGTTCGGGCTCTACGCCATCCAGTCATGGACCTTCGGCAAGTACCTTTTCATCATCTTCTACGCCATCACGCTCTTCCTGCTTTGCGCGCTGCTGTTTCCGGATTCGATGCTCGACTACACCAGCTACGAGGACTATTTTTATTCGCGGCGCGCCTGGTTCTTCGGCGTGCTCGGCGCAACTTATCTGCTCGATATCATCGACACGCTGCTCAAGGGCCCGGAGCATTTCGCCCGCTTCGGCAATGAATATCTGATCCGCACGCCGGTGTTCGTGGCGTTTTGCCTTGTCGCGATCCTGGTGCGCGACCGCCGCTTCCACATCGCCTTCGTCGCGGCGGCCCTGATCTACCAGATATCCTTCATCCTGCGGCTCTTCGACACCATCGTCTGAGCGGCATTGGGTCAACGGGTGGGATAGTTTAGGGTCGAGGAAAAGGCAGGGCTCAACCATGTACAAGGCCGTCGGATCGCGAGGTTCCCGCGTCAGCCGCGTGCTCTGGATGCTCGAGGAGCTCGGGCAGCCCTACGAATTCGTCGAGGTCAAGCTGCGCTCGCCCGAGGCTTATGCGCTGAACCCCTCCGGCAAGGTGCCGATCCTGATCGACGGCGACCTGAAGATCACGGACTCGGCGGCGATCTGCGTCTATCTGGCGGACAAGCATACGGATAAGGGCATGGGCGCCAATCCGGGCCTCGCCGGCCGCGCGGAGATCGATTCCTGGATGCATTTCGCCCAGAGCGAGCTGGAAGCGCCGCTGTGGAACAAGCTGCGCCATCGTTTCCTGCTGCCCAAGGACGTGCGCGTCGATGTCGGCCCTGCAACCGCGCATGACTTTGCATCCGAAGTGAAGGCGCTTGCCCGCCGGCTCGGCGACAGGCCCTTCGCGCTCGGTGACCGCTTTTCGGCGGTCGACGTGCTGCTCGGCGACATCGGCGGTTGGGCCCGCGCCGGCCGGTTCCCGATCGACTCCGATCGGGTTAATGCCTATTTCGATCGTGTTCTGCAGCGCCCGGCCCGCGCTCGCGCGCAAGCCAATGGAGGAGCCTTCAAATGAAGCTCGATATCCGCACCGATTTCACCAAGTTTCCGCGTGCCGTCTCGGTGGTTCCGGCCCGCGAGGCGGGCGCGGCCGTGGTCTATGACAAGGCGGTGCTTGCCCATGACGAGCGGCATCTGCGCCGCCGCGCCATCGAGACGGCGGGCGGCGGCAAGGTTCTGGTCGACCTGCCGGAGCCGGTGGCTCTGAACAATGGCGACCGGCTGGTGCTGGAGGACGGTCGTCAGCTGGAGATCGTCGCCGCGCCGGAAGAGGTCTACGACATCCGCGCTCGCGATGCCGTGCATCTCACCGAGCTTGCCTGGCACATCGGCAATCGTCATCTCGCAGCAAGCATCGATGCGGATCGCATCCTCATCCTGCGCGACCATGTCATCAAGGCGATGCTGGAGGGGCTCGGCGCCACCGTCAACGACGTGCTGGAACCGTTCAATCCGGTGCGCGGCGCCTACTCCGGCCATGGCCACGACCATGATCATCATGGTCACGGCCATCACGATCACGGCCATCACGATCATGATCACTCGCATGAACATCATGACCATGGCCATCACCATCACCATGACTGAGCGGCCTACCGGCGCCGCGCTGCTGCGGCTGATGGCATGGCTGTCGCCGTCCTTTCCGGTCGGCGGTTTTTCCTACAGCCATGGCCTCGAACGTGCCGTGCATGACGGGCTGATCGCCGACAGCAAAGATCTTGCCGCCTGGCTGGAAACACTGGTCGAGATGGGCTCGGGCTGGAACGATGCCGTGCTCTTCGCCGAAAGCTGGCGGCGCGCGCGTGACGGCGGCGATCTGACGGAAGTGGCCGCGCTTGCCGAGGCGCTCACCGGCTCGCGGGAGCGGCACCTGGAAACCATGCTGCAGGGCGCGGCTTTCCTCAAGGCGGCCTCGGCCTGGCTGTGTCCCGCATTGGAGCGCTTGCCCGCCGATTGCCCCTATTGCGTCGCCGTCGGCGCGGTTGCCGGGAGCCACGGCATCGGCTTGGCGGAGGCGTTGTCGGCTTTCCTGCAGGCCTTTTTCTCCAACCTCGTGCAGGCCGCCATCCGGCTCGGCGTTGCAGGGCAGGTCGATGCCGTCGCTTTATTAGCCGGCTTTGAATCCTTGGCATTGTCGGCGGCCGCTCGTGCCGCCAATTCTTCGCTCGACGATCTCGGTGGCTCCGCCTTCATCTCCGACATCGTGGCGATGAAGCACGAAACCCAACACTCTCGTCTGTTCCGCTCATGACCATTCTCGCCTTCGCCCTTTCTGTCGTCCTGCTCCTAATCACCACGCTGCATGTCTATTGGGGCATCGGCGGCGTCTGGCCGGGAACGGACGCAAAATCCTGCGCCCGCGCCGTCGTCGGCTTTCGCGACGTCGACGAAATGCCGTCGTCATTGGCGAGCTTCGCTGTCGCTGCTTGCCTCGCGCTCGCCACGCTCTGGCCTCTGGCGCTCGAAAGCGTCTTTGCCTCGCCGTTTCCGAAGCAGGGGCTTGCCGCCACCGCGCTGCTGATCGGTCTCGTTTTCCTTGGCCGCGGCATCGCCGGTTTCACGCCTTGGTGGCGCCAACTGGCGCCGGAGCAGCCTTTCGCGCGGCTCGACCAGCGCCTCTATTCGCCGCTCTGCCTGCTGATCGGGCTGGGCTTCGCCATCCTCGCCATCACGGAGTTTCCGGCATGACACAAGCCAATGGCCCCCTTCGCATCGGCATCGGCGGTCCCGTCGGTTCCGGCAAGACGACGCTCACCGAAAAACTCTGCAAGGCGCTGCGAGACCGGTTCTCCATCGCCGTCGTCACCAACGACATCTACACCAAGGAAGACGCCATGATGCTGGCTCGCCTGCAGGCGCTGCCGGAGGAGCGCATCGTCGGCGTCGAGACCGGCGGCTGCCCGCACACCGCCATCCGCGAAGACGCCTCGATCAACCTGCGGGCGATCGCCGAGCTGAACAAAAAATTCCCCGACCTCGACGTCATCTTCATCGAATCCGGCGGCGACAACCTTGCCGCCACCTTCTCGCCGGATCTTGCCGATTTGACCCTCTATGTCATCTCGGTCTGCCAGGGCGAGGACATTCCTCGCAAAGGCGGTCCAGCCATCACGCGCTCGGATTTCCTCGTCATCAACAAGAGCGATCTGGCGCCCTATGTGAACGTCAACCTCGACGTCATGGAAGGCGACGCCACCCGCATACGTGGCAAGCGGCCCTTCGGCTTCACTGATCTGTCGCGCGGCAAGGGGTTGCAGGAGGTGATCGACTTCATCGTCGAGCATGGCGGGCTGCAATCGGCGCGGCCGGCGGCCTGATCCACGGCCTGACCCACCAGTTTGCGGTTGCTGGATGCGGTTGGGCGCGGCATTCTCCAGCAATTCCAGGAAAAGTGCGTAGCGGTTTTCCGTCCGGAATTGCGTAAAAGCAGAACCGCCAGAACCGGAGGATTTTCGATGAGCCTTGCCCGTTTGCACAAGGAACCGCTGAGCAACCTGCCCTATTACGAGGAGCGCGTCGATCTCGCCGCCGCTTTCCGCTGGACGGCGCGGCTCAACATGCATGAGGCGGTCGCCAACCACTTTTCGCTGTCGGTCAACGAGGACGGCACGAAATTCCTGATGAATCCCAACCAGGTGCATTTCTCGCGCATCAAGGCGAGCGACCTGCTTCTGATCGACGCCAACGATCCCGACACGCTGTCAGGCCCGAATGCGCCCGATCCGACCGCCTGGGGCCTGCACGGCGCCATCCATCGCAACGTGCCGCATGCGCGCTGCGCCATGCATGTGCATTCGATCCACGCTACCGTGCTCGCTTCGCTGGCCGACTCGACGCTGCCGCCGATCGACCAGAACTCGGCCATGTTCTTCAACCGCCATGTGGTCGACGCCCACTATGGCGGGCTGGCCTTCGAGGAGGAGGGCGAGCGCTGCTCCAAGCTTCTGACCGACCCCAAGGTCAAGGTCATGGTCATGGGCAATCACGGCGTGATGGTCATCGGCGACACTGTCGCCGACACCTTCAACCGCATGTTCTATTTCGAGCGCGCCGCCGAGACCTACATCAAGGCGCTGTGGACCGGCCGTCCGCTGCGCACGCTCTCCGACGAGATCGCGGAAAAGACGGCGCGCGAGGTGGACGACTATCCCGGCCAGGCCGAGCGCCATCTTTCGGAGCTGAAAGCGATCCTCGACGAGGAAGAGCCTGTTTACCGGAACTGAAGCTTTTGTCCTGCTCCCCGGTTACGCCACGCAATGCACACATCTTCCGTGACCGGCGTGACTGGTAAGGCCGCGGCTTGATTGCCACGTGCTTCCCCCAATCCGTCGCTGCTTCGCAGCGCCACCTTTCCCCCCTCCGGAGGGAAAGGAAGGAAGCCTTGCTGGACGAGCGTTGACGGCAAAAAGCCTGGCGCCTTTCCTCTACCCCGTCGATCGGGGGAGAGGTGGCTCGGCGAAGCCGAACGGAGTGGGGGTCGACCAGCGCTACATTAGACAATGCGTGCGCCAAGCCGCCATGCACGCTATCGCCAAAGACCAGCCGGCAGGCGGATGAGAGCCAGCGCTGACGCTCGGAAGTTTGCTCAGAGCCCCAATTGCGCCCGCAATTCATCCGCGCTGTTGATGACGACAGCGCCGGGCGGTCCTTCCAACGGCGCCTCCGGCCAGAAGATCGTCTTCATGCCGGCCGCCAGTCCGGCCATGGCGCCGGTCCGGCTGTCGTCGACCGCGACGGCGTCCGCCGGGTCGACGCCCGCAAGATAGGCGGCGCGCAGGAACGGTTCCGCATGCGGCTTGCCCAGGCGCACGTCATTGCGGCTCACCGTGTGCATGCCGGGATAGACGAGACCGACCGCGCCGAGATTGGCGTCGACGATCAGCCGGTCGGAATTGGACACCACGGCCTGCTCGACGCCCAACGCGCGCAGTTCGTTGAACACTTCGATCGCGCCGGGGCGCGGCTTCAGCGTTTCGGCCATCGGCAGATAGTGGTCGTATTTGCGCACGATCCAGTCGTCGAAGGGCAGGTCGAGGCCGAACTGGTCGCGCAGCATTTCGTAGACCGGCCATGCCGCGATACCGAGCACCCGTTCGTGCAGATCGGTCGGCGGTGCGATGCCGACGCTGCGCAGCGCGGCCACGAGGGCGGCCTCGTGCAGCGGCTCGCTGTCGACCAGCGTGCCGTCCATGTCCCAGAAAACCGCTTTCGGCGTCATGCGAGGCTCCTTTTGCCGATCCCATAATGCCTTTCCCCATCGAGATAAACCGTCCGGCCGGCAAATGGTTGAAGCAAGGCGAATTGATTCGTCCGCGACAGTTGCTCGCGGTAAGCAATTGCTCTTTCAATTGACAATTGCGCATGACCGCTTTCGCTGTAATCTATAGCGCCCGCCCACGTGCGGGCTGGGGAGGCAGGATGTGAACTCGCGACAGGAAACCGGCAACACCAGATTGGACGACGCTGCGCGCGCCGGCTGGCTCTACTACGTCGCCGGCAACACGCAGGATCAGATCGCCGCCAAGCTCGGCATTTCCAGGCAGACGGCGCAGCGGCTGGTGTCGCTGGCGATGTCGGAAGGCCTGATCAAGGTGCGCGTCGATCATCCGATCGCCAATTGCCTCGACCTTGCCGCGCGGCTGAAATCGCGCTTCGCGCTCGATCTGGTCGAAGTGGTGCCGAGCGATCCGACCTCGTCCTCGACGACGATCGGCGTCGCCGAGGCGGCGGCGGCCGAGATCGAGCGGCGGCTGCGTTCGGCCGCGCCGATCGTCATGGCGATCGGCACCGGGCGCACGCTAAAGGCGGCGATCGAGCAGCTTCCGCCGATGGAGTGCCCGCAGCACAAGGTCGTGTCCTTGACCGGCAACATCTCGCCCGACGGCTCGGCCGCCTTCTACAACGTCATCTTCACCATGGCCGACCGGGTCAAGGCGCGCTCCTTCCCGATGCCGCTGCCGGTCATCGCCTCCTCGCCGGAAGAGCGCGACATGCTGCTCAGCCAGCCGATGATCCAGCCGACGCTGGCGCTCGCCGCGGAAGCCGACGTCACTTTCGTCGGCATCGGCGATCTCGGCCCGAAGGCGCCGCTTTACGAGGACGGCTTCATTTCGGAAGGGGAACTCAAGGCGCTGCAGAAGGCGGGCGGCGTCGCCGAGATCGTCGGCTGGGTGTTCGACCGCGAAGGCCGCATGATCGAAGGCATCACCAACGATCGGGTGTCGTCCGCCGCCTTGCCGTCGCGCGAGAGATCGCTGGTCATCGCGTTGGCCATGGGCGAGCGCAAGCTGCCGGGCATCCTCGCCGCCGTGAACCGGCGGCTGGTCAACGGCCTCATCACCGATGAACGGACGGCCGCCGCGCTTCTCGGCGGCGCGTGACCGGAGCCGGAGGCCCGGAAGGCCCATGCATCATCATGATCAGCGCCGCTCGCCGATAAAAGGGAGCCCCGGCTATTCGTAGCGTTCGCGCGGATCGTTGCCGTCGAGAAACCCCATGTCCCGCTGCAGATGCGGCGACAATTCCCGGATATCGACATAACCGCGCCTGCGGCTGGCGAACCATGAAAATTCCCGCGCCAGCAGCGAAATCCAACTGCGAGCCGGGGTCGAAACGATTTTTTCCTGCATCGTGGTCATGATCGTCAGCCTTCGCCATGCTTGAACTGGATTGATCGTCGACCCCAAATATCGGGTTGGCGGCTTCGCGCTTCCAATTAAACCTCGATCATGACCCATAAGGAGGTTTTATGCCCGATCTGAGCTCCCCACAGCTCGCGCCGCTACCGCCGCTGCAGGCGATTCGGGTGTTCGAAGCGGTGGCCCGGCATCTCTCCTTCACCAGGGCAGCGCAGGAACTCGGCATGACTCAGGCCGCCGCGAGCTACCAGATCAAGCTGCTCGAGGAGCGCATCGGCGCGCCGTTGTTCCTGCGCCGTCCCAAGCAGATCGAACTCACCGAGCCAGGCCGGCGCCTGGCGCCTGCCGTCAGCGAGGCCTTTGCCATTCTGGGTCAGGCCTACGCCGCCGCGCGTGGCGGCGCCGACGGCTTGCTGTGCGTAACCACCGTGCTGACTTTTGCCTCGAACTGGCTGGCGCAGCATCTGGGCTCGTTCCAGCTTGCCCATCCAGCAATTGCCGTGCGGCTCGATACGTCGAGCCGCCTGACCGATTTCGCACGCGAGGATGTCGATATCGCCATCCGCTCGGGCGGCGGCAAATGGCCGGGCCTGGAGGCGCACAAACTGCTCGACGCCGATTTCACGCCGATGCTGAGCCCGAAGCTTGCGGCGAGCATCGGCGGCGTCAAGGAGCCGGCGGACCTTTTGCGGCTGCCGATCCTCGATCCCGGCGATGTCTGGTGGACGCAATGGTTCGAGGCCGCCGGTGTCGCTGGACACGACCTCGCCAAGCGGCCGGGCTCCAGCATGGGCGCGCAGGCCTACGAGGCGAATGCCGCCATGGCCGGCCACGGCGTGGCGATCCTGACCAGGGCGCTGTTCAAGAACGAACTCGCCGATGGCCGGCTGGTCCAGCCCTTCGACCTGGTCGGCGACGACGGCCATGCCTATTGGCTGGTCTATCCCACCGCCCGGCGCAACGTGCCGAAAATCCGCGCCTTCCGCGACTGGATCCTCGCCGAGATCGCCTGCCAGTAGCCGGACACGACAACAGCCTCCAAGCCGGACCTTCGCCGCTGCCCCGACAGGTGGCGGCTTCGATTTGTGCTGCGTTGCAGCATCGATTCCGGCTTGACATAATTCACGCTTGGTGAGTAATTGCCCACAGCCAAGGCAAATGCTCATCTTGGTTTATGGGAGGAATTGATGAAACTTCGCACGCTCACCCTGGGCCTGTTGTCGGCCAGCGCTCTCGCTTTCGCCGCGCATGCCGAATCCATCACCATCGCCACTGTTAACAACGGCGACATGGTCCGCATGCAGAAGCTGACGGACGACTTCACGAAGGCCAACCCCGACATCAAGCTCAACTGGGTCACGCTTGAGGAGAACGTGCTGCGCGAGCGCGTCACCACCGATATCGCCACCAAGGGCGGCCAGTACGACGTCATGACCATCGGCACCTACGAGGTCCCGATCTGGGCGAAGCAGAGCTGGCTCTTGCCGCTTGACAAGCTCGGCGACGACTACGACGTCAAGGACATCATCCCGGCCATCGCCGGCGGCCTTTCGGTCGACGGCAAGCTCTATGCAGCGCCATTCTACGGCGAGAGTTCCTTCGTCATGTACCGCAAGGACCTGATGGAGAAGGCCGGGCTCAAGATGCCCGACGCGCCGACCTGGGACTTCATCAAGCAGGCGGCCGACAAGATGACCGACCGCGCCAACGGCGTGAACGGCGTGTGCCTGCGCGGCAAGGCCGGCTGGGGCGAGAACATGGCCTTCCTCACCGCCATGTCGAACTCCTTCGGCGCCCGCTGGTTCGACGAGAACTGGAAGCCGCAATTCGACCAGCCGGAATGGAAGAACACGCTGCAGTTCTATGTCGACCTGATGAAGGCCGACGGCCCGGAAGGTGCTTCCTCCAACGGCTTCAACGAGAACCTGGCGCTGTTCCAGCAGGGCAAGTGCGGCATGTGGATCGACGCCACCGTCGCCGCTTCCTTCGTCTCCGATCCGAAGGCCTCGCAGGTCGCCGACAAGGTCGGCTATGCGCTGGCGCCCGATAACGGCCTCGGCAAGCGCGGCAACTGGCTGTGGGCCTGGTCGCTGGCGATCCCCGCCGGCACGCAAAAGGCCGACGCCGCCGAGAAGTTCGTGTCGTGGGCTACCAGCAAGCACTATGCGGAGCTGGTCGCCTCGAAGGAGGGCTGGGCCAACGTTCCTCCGGGCACGCGCTCCTCGCTCTACGCCAATCCGGAGTACCAGAAGGCGGCGCCCTTCGCCAAGATGACGCTGGACTCCATCAACGCCGCCGATCCGACGCATCCGACCGTCAAGCCGGTGCCCTATGTCGGCGTGCAGTTCGTCGCCATCCCTGAATTCCAGGGTCTCGGCACCACGGTCGGCCAGCTCTTCTCCGCCGCTCTTGCCGGCCAGTCGAGCGTCGACGACGCGCTGAAGCAGGCCCAGGACGCGGCGACCGCGGCGATGACCGAAGGCGGCTACATCAAGTAAGGCTCCTCCCGGTGCCGAGCGCCGGTAGCGCATCATGACCGGCAATGGCCGCCCGAAACCCAGTTCGGGCGGCCACCTTCACAATCAGGAAAATTGTGGCACGACTATAAGATCCGGCTGACATTTGGAGGGTGACCGTCATGGCTACTCAGCAAACCCGTTCGCTTGCCCGTTTCATGATGGCGCCATCGGTCATCCTGCTGTTCATCTGGATGATCGTGCCGCTGGTCTTCACGATCTGGTTCTCGTTCCTCCAGTACAACCCGCTGAACCCGATCCGTGACGGGTTCGTCTGGTTCTCCAATTACAAGCTCTTCTACTCCAACCCGGCCTTCCTGCAGTCGATTCTCAACACGCTCACCATCGTGGTCAGCGTGCTGGTCATCACCGTGGTGGGCGGCATCCTTTTGGCCATGCTCCTCGACCAGCCGATCTGGGGTCAGGGGATCGTGCGCATCCTCGTGATCTCGCCCTTCTTCGTCATGCCGCCGGTCGCAGCCCTTGTCTGGAAGAACATGATCATGCACCCGCAATACGGCGTCTTCGCCGATATTGCCCGTTTCTTCGGCGCCAACCCCATCGACTGGTTCGGCCAGCACCCGCTGACGGCGGTCATCCTCATCGTCGCCTGGCAGTGGCTGCCCTTCGCGACGCTGATCCTGCTCACCTCCCTGCAGTCGCTCGACGGCGAGCAGAAGGAGGCGGCCGAGATGGACGGCGCCGGCTTCCTCAGCCGCTTCTGGTATCTGACGCTGCCGCACATGTCGCGCGCCATCACCGTCGTCATCCTGATCCAGACGATCTTCCTGCTTTCGATCTATGCCGAGATCCTGGTCACCACCAATGGCGGCCCGGGCTACGCCTCCACCAACCTGCCCTTCCTCGTCTATCAGAAGGCGCTGCTGGAGTTCAAAATCGGTCAGGCCTCCGCGGGTGGCGTCATCGCGGTCATTCTCGCCAACATCGTCGCCTTCTTCGTCATGCGCGCCGTCGGCAAGAACCTGGACAAGTAAGGGGGAGACGATGCCAAGTGCGCTGAACCACCCCCACTCCGTCCCGCTGCGCGGGACACCTCTCCCCTGCCCGGGGGAGAGGAAACGCCTGCATCGAAGCCTCGCCCTTCCTCTAGCCCGTCGATCGGGGGAGAGGTGGTTTGCGCAGCAAACCGGAGTGGGGGTCGACCCTGCCGCCAACATCGCCGATACGGGAGGACCTGACCATGGCACGCGCAGTCACCACCCAGCACAAGACGATCGCCACCGCCGCGGCCTGGATCGTCGCCTTGTTGATCTTCTTTCCGATCCTTTACACGATCATCACCTCCTTCAAGTCGGAGCAGGAGGCGATCCAGGGCTTCGCCCTGATCCCGTCCGGCACCACGGAAAGCTATTCGGAAGTGCAGGCGCAGAGCGGCTACTTCAAGTTCTTCCTGAATTCAGTGATCCTGTCGGTCGGCTCGACCGTCCTTGCGCTCATCATCGCCATCCCGGCGGCATGGTCGATGGCCTTCTCGCCGACCAAGCGCACCAAGGACATCCTGATGTGGATGCTCTCCACCAAGATGATGCCGGCCGTCGCGGTGCTGTTCCCGATCTACCTGATCTTCCGCGACAGCGGGCTGCTCGACAGCCGCATCGGCCTGACCGTCATGCTGATGCTGATCAACCTGCCGATCGTGATCTGGATGCTCTACACCTACTTCCGCGAGATTCCGGGCGAGATCCTCGAAGCGGCGCGCATGGACGGCGCCTCGCTGTGGAACGAGATCATCTACGTGCTGACGCCGATGGCGGTGCCGGGTATCGCCTCGACCATGCTGTTGAACATCATCCTGGCCTGGAACGAGGCGTTCTGGACGATCCGTTTGACCACCACCGACGCCGCGCCGCTTACCGCCTTCATCAGCTCTTTCTCAAGCCCGCAAGGCCTGTTCTGGGCCAAGCTCTCGGCGGCCTCGACACTGGCGATCGCCCCGATCCTGATCATGGGCTGGTTCAGCCAGAAGCAGCTGGTGCGCGGCCTGACTTTTGGCGCCGTGAAGTAAGAGCCGCAAGCGGCGGACGACGAAATCCCCGGGAGGAAACCATGGGAAACATCACGCTCAAGAACGTCTCCAAGTCGTTCGGGTCGACGACGATCATTCCGAACATCGACCTCAATATCGAGGACGGCGAGTTCGTCGTGTTCGTCGGCCCGTCGGGTTGCGGCAAGTCCACGCTGCTCAGGCTGATCGCCGGGCTGGAGGACACCAGCGGCGGCACCATCAGCATCGACGGCCGCGACGTGACCCAGGAGGCGCCGGCCAAGCGCAAGCTTGCCATGGTCTTCCAGTCCTATGCGCTCTACCCGCATATGACGGTCGCCAAGAACATCGCCTTCCCGCTGAAGATGGCGGGCGAGGACCAGGCGACCATCGACAAGAAGGTGAAGGACGCAGCGCGTGTGCTGAACCTCACCAACTATCTCGAGCGTCGTCCGGGCCAGCTCTCCGGCGGCCAGCGCCAGCGCGTCGCCATCGGCCGCGCCATCGTGCGCCAGCCTTCGGCCTTCCTGTTCGACGAGCCGCTGTCCAACCTCGACGCGGCGCTGCGCGGCACCATGCGGCTGGAGATCAGCGAGCTGCACCATCAGCTCAAGACGACGATGATCTACGTCACCCACGACCAGGTCGAGGCCATGACCATGGCCGACAAGATCGTCGTGCTCAACGCCGGCAATATCGAGCAGGTCGGCTCGCCCATGGAGCTCTACCGCACGCCGAAGAACCTCTTCGTCGCCGGCTTCATCGGCTCGCCCAAGATGAACCTCATCGAAGGCGCGCCGGCCGACAAATACGGCGCCAAGACCATCGGCATCCGGCCCGAGCACATCAACATCTCGACCACGGCCGGCGACTGGAAGGCGACGGTGGGCGTTGCCGAGCATCTCGGCTCCGACACCTTCCTGCATGTCCAGACGGACGGCATCGGCACGATCAATGTCCGCGCCGACGGCGAGGTCGCGGTCAAGCATGGCGACACCGTCTATCTGACGCCAGACAAGACCAAGCTGCATCGCTTCGGCGCCGACGGCAGGGCGCTGGCGCAGTGAGGCTGAAGGGCAAATCGGCGCTGATCACCGGATCGGCGCGCGGCATCGGCCGGGCCTTCGCCGAAGCCTATGCGCGCGAAGGCGCCACGGTAGCGATCGCCGACATCAACCTCGAAGCGGCCGAAGCGACCGCGAAGCATATCGGCTCTGCCGCTTACGCGATCCGGCTTGACGTCACCGACCCGTTCTCGATCGAGGCCGCCGTGAAGGCGGTCGAGGCCAAGGCCGGCGGTCTCGACATCCTGATCAACAATGCCGCGCTGTTCGACCTGGCGCCTATCGTCGAGATCAGCCGCGCGAGCTACGACAGACTGTTCTCTGTCAACGTCGCCGGCACGCTGTTCATGCTGCAGGCGGCCGCCCGCTCGATGATCGCGCGTGGCAAAGGCGGCAGGATCATCAACATGGCGAGTCAGGCCGGGCGTCGCGGCGAGCCGCTGGTCGCGGTCTATTGCGCCACCAAGGCTGCCGTCATTTCGCTGACCCAGTCGGCCGGGCTCGACCTGATCAAGCACCGCATCAACGTCAACGCCATCGCGCCCGGCGTCGTCGACGGCGAGCACTGGGATCACGTCGATTCGCTGTTCGCCAAATACGAGAACCGGCCGAAAGGCGAGAAGAAGCGGCTCGTTGGCGAAAGCGTGCCCTATGGCCGCATGGGCCGAGCGGAAGACCTGACCGGCATGGCGGTTTTCCTTGCCAGCGACGAGGCCGAATACATTGTCGCCCAGACCTACAACGTCGACGGCGGTCAATGGATGAGTTGATGGGGATGAGTTGAGGGGGAAGGCGCGCCTCCCGTCCTCCGGGGAGGACGCGCCGAGGGGCAGGTGAGGGGCGGGACCGCAAAAACAAGCGCTGCCCCTCACCGCTCTCCCGAACGAGGCGGAATTGTTGGGCTGCATATCGGCCGAAGGGTAAGTAAGATGACCGTGAAACTCTCTTCCTCGAACCTCGCAACGCTTCCCTCGAAGGTTTCCGGCCCGAAATACGACCGCTCCTCCCTGAAAGCCGGCATCGTGCATTTCGGCGTCGGCAACTTCCACCGCTCGCACCAGGCCGTCTATCTCGACGACCTGTTCAATTCCGGGCTCGGCCATGACTGGGCGCTGATCGGTGCCGGCGTGTTCGAGGGCGAGAAGGCCGGCCGCGCCAGGCTTCAGGAGCAGGATTGGCTGACCACCGTGGTCGAGCAAGACCAGGGCCATATGAGCGCCCGCGTCACCGGCGCGATGGTCGATTTCCTGATGCCGGGCGATGCTGCCGCGATCATCGAGCAGCTCGCCGACCCGGCGATCAAGATCGTGTCGTTGACCATCACCGAAGGCGGCTATTTCATCGACCCGGCCTCGGGCAAGTTCAACCCGGCGCATCCCGATATCGTCGCCGACGCTCAGCCGGGCGCGGCGCCGAAAACGGTCTTCGGCATCATCCTTGCCGGTCTGGTGCGCCGGCGCGCCGACGGCATCGTGCCGTTCACCGTCATGTCCTGCGACAACATCCCCCACAATGGCCACGTCACCTCCGACGGCGTCATCGGCCTGGCCCGGCTGATCGATGAGAATCTGGCCGGTTGGGTGAGGGACAACGTCGCCTTCCCGAACGGCATGGTCGACCGCATCACGCCGGCCACCACCGACCGCGAGCGCGGTATCCTGGCCAATGATTTCGGGCTGGAAGACAACTGGCCGGTCTTCTGCGAGCCGTTCAAGCAATGGGTGCTGGAGGATCATTTCACCGCTGGCCGGCCGCCGCTCGAAAAGGCCGGCGTGCAGTTCGTCAAGGATGTCTCGCCTTACGAGCTGATGAAGATCCGCATCCTCAACGGCGGCCACGCCACCATCGCCTATCCGGCAGGCCTGATGGACATCCATTTCGTGCACGAGGCGATGCAGGAGCCGCTGGTGCGCGGCTTCCTCGCCAAGCTGGAGCGCGACGAGATCATCCCGACCGTGCCGCCGGTGCCGGACACGGTGCTGGAGGATTACTACCAGCTCATCGAGCGCCGCTTCTCCAACCCCAAGATCGGCGACACCATCCGCCGGCTCTGCCTCGATGGCTCCAACCGGCAGCCGAAATTCATCATCCCGACCATCGCCGACCGGCTGAAGGCGGGCAAAGGCGTGGCGGGTCTCGCGCTGGAATCCGCGCTCTGGTGCCGCTACTGCTTCGGCACCACCGACAGCGGCGCCGTCATCGAGCCGAACGATCCGAACTGGGACCGGATGCAGGCGACCGCGAAGGCCGCGAAGGACACGCCCGGCGCCTGGCTTGCCATGGACGACATCTATGGCGATGTCGGCCGCTCGCCCGTTTTCGCGCAAGCCTTTGCCCATGCGCTCAACGTGCTGTGGGCGAACGGTGCGCGCGAAACCTTGACGCGCTACCTCGCCGGCAAGCTCTGAGGCCACTGGAAGCAGCTGGCATGACGCCCGAGCTGGTCATCTTCGACTGTGACGGCGTCCTGGTCGACAGCGAGGCGCTCTCGGTCTCGGCGCTTCTCGGCATGATCGAGCTTGCCGGCGGCACCGTCAGCGAGGACGCCGCCTATGAGCATTTCCTCGGCAAGAGCATGAAGAGCGTGCGCGAGATCCTCGGCCGCGAGTTCCGCCTGGAGATCAGCGACCAGCATCTCACCGCCATGCGCGTCGACCTGATGCGCAAGTTCCGCGAAGAGCTGAAGCCGATCCCCGGCATCAAGGAGATCCTGCCGAGGCTGGGATTGCCTTATTGCGTCGCCTCTTCCGGCACGCTGGAGCGCATCCGCTACGCGCTCGACGTCACCGGCCTTCTGGCTCTGCTGGAGCCGCATCTCTTCAGCGCCGCCATGGTCACGCGCGGCAAGCCGGCGCCGGACCTGTTCCTCCACGCCGCCGCCAGCATGCGGGCCCATCCGCGCAAATGCCTGGTCATCGAGGACAGCCCGGCCGGCGTCGCCGCGGCGCGGGCGGCGGGCATGCGCGTCTTTGCCTTCACCGGCGGATCGCACGCGGACAACCCCGCGCTGAAGGCGCGGCTTGCGTCAACCGAACCGGACTTTATATTCGCTGACATGCTGCAATTGCCCGATCTGATTGCAGGCCTGGGAGCGAGAGTAGAAGCATCTTGACGACGAGTTTCGTTTGCGCGGTCGATGTCGGCACCGGGAGCGCTCGCGCGGGCATTCTCGACTCCGATGGCAATCTGCTCGGCCGCGCCGAGCGGCCGATCGCCATGCACCAGCCCAGGCCCGATCACGCCGAGCATGATTCGGAAAACATCTGGTCGGCCGTCTGCGCCGCCGTGCGCGCCGCGCGTGAAAAGGCAGGCGTCGCCGAGGCGGATATCGTCGGCATTTCCTTCGACGCCACCTGCTCGCTTGTCGTGCGCGACAGGCAAGGCGGCCAGCTCAGCGTCTCGGTCACCGGCGAGAAGCGCTGGGACACCATCGTCTGGCTCGATCATCGCGCCATCGCCGAGGC
Organism: Mesorhizobium sp. WSM4906; assembly: GCF_029674625.1. Classification (NCBI taxonomy): domain Bacteria; kingdom Pseudomonadati; phylum Pseudomonadota; class Alphaproteobacteria; order Hyphomicrobiales; family Phyllobacteriaceae; genus Mesorhizobium; species Mesorhizobium sp. WSM4906. Next base: position 502,496 of record NZ_CP121355.1, on the reverse strand, counting down.
CGACGAATGCACCAGAAGCGGCCATGCCGTGCTCGACTATATCGGCGGTGTGATGTCGCCGGAAATGGAAACGCCGAAGCTGATGTGGCTGAAGCGCTATCTGCCTGGAACGTGGAACGAAGCCGGCTATCTGTTCGATCTCGCCGATTTCCTGACCTGGAAGGCGACCGGCTCGCTCGCCCGCTCGCAATGCACGCTGACGGCCAAATGGACCTATCTGGCGCATGAGGAGACAAGCTGGCGGCGCGATTTCTTCAAGCTCGTCGGCCTCGGCGATCTCTTCGAGCACGGCAATCTTCCGGAAAAGGCAAGCCCGGTCGGCGCCGATATCGGCCCGCTGACGGCGCAAGCGGCTGCCGATCTCGGCCTGACCGAAAAATGCCGCGTCGGCGCCGGCGTCATCGACGCCTATGCGGGCGCGCTCGGCGTTCTCGGCGGCTTTGCCGGCGACGAGACGGACATCAGCCGGCACCTCGCGCTGATTGCCGGCACCTCGTCCTGTGTCATGGCGATGTCGCGGGATCCGCAACCCTTTGCCGGCGTCTGGGGCCCCTATTATGGCGCGGCGTTGCCGAAGCTATGGCTGTCGGAAGGCGGCCAGTCGGCCACCGGCGCGCTGCTCGACCACATCATCCGCTGGCATGGCGCCGGCGGCGAGCCGGATGCGGCCATGCATGCCAGGATCGCCAGGCGCGTCGCCGAGCTGCGCGCCGCCGAGGGCGACGCGCTGGCGGCGCGGCTGCATGTCCTGCCGGATTTCCACGGCAACCGCTCGCCGCTCGCCGACCCGCACGCGGTCGGCGTCGTCAGCGGGCTGACGCTCGATTCCTCCTTCGACAGTCTGTGCAAGCTCTACTGGCGCACCGCCGTCGGCATCGCGCTCGGCGTGCGCCATGTGCTGGAGGCGCTGAACGAGAATGGCTATCTGATTGACACGCTGCACGTCACCGGCGGCCACACCAAGAATCCGCTCTTGATGGAGCTCTATGCCGACGCCACCGGCTGCACGGTTATCGAGCCGCTGGCCGACGAGGCGGTGCTGCTTGGCACCGGCATGGTGGCGGCGACCGCCGCCGGGCTTTACCCCGACCTCAACGCCGCCTGCGTGGCCATGCAGCAGGGCGGCAGGACGCGTCCCTCGAACCCCGCCGCCGGCGCCCGCTTCGACCGCGACTACCGGATCTTCCTCGAAATGCACCGCCAGCGCCAGGCGCTCGACGCGATACGATAGACCTTCGAGCTATTGCGTGCGCAGCGACGCGCCTGTCGATGCGTTGAAGAGGTGGATGCTCTCCTCCTCGAACGTATAGCGGACAGGCGCGCGCAGATCCGGGCATTCGCGGGCCGGAACCAGCGCGCTGATCTCCTTGCCGCCGGAGCCGAACGTCACCAGCGCGTCATTGCCGTGGAATTCGATGAGGTCGGCCGTGCCTTGCAATGCATTGCCGGCGCCGGCACCCGCCGTCTTCAGGTCGGGCGGCCGGATGCCGAGCACGGCGCGATCGCCATGGTTCAGATGGAAACCCGAACCGTCCACTCCAAGCACCGTTCCGGCGCCGGTCAGCACCCAGCCGGTTCGGCTGCGTTCGACCGTCACCTCGATGAAATTCATGGTCGGCGTGCCGATGAAACCGGCCACGAACATGTTGCCGGGGCAGCGATAGATTTCCGCCGGCGATCCGATCTGCTCGATTACGCCGTCCTTGAGCAGCACGATGCGGTCGGCAAGCGTCATCGCTTCGAGCTGGTCATGCGTGACATAGACGGTCGTCGTCTTCAGCGATTGGTGCAGGCGGGCGATCTCGACGCGCATATGATTGCGCAGCTTGGCGTCGAGGTTGGACAGCGGCTCGTCGAACAGGAACACCTTCGGCGTCTTGATCATGGCGCGCGCGATCGCCACCCGCTGCTGCTGGCCGCCGGAGAGTTCGGTGGGCCTGCGGCCAAGATAGGGTTCCAGCCCGAGCGTTTTGGACACTGCCTCGACCCGCTTCTGGATATCGGCCGCCGGCACCTTCTGCCGTCGCAAGCCGAAGGCGATGTTGTCGAAGATCGTCATATGCGGATAGAGCGCATAGTTCTGGAACACCATGGCGATACCGCGGTCGCCGGGCTCGAGGTCGTTCACCACCTTGCCGCCGATCGACACTTCGCCGCCGCTGATGTCTTCCAGGCCGGCCAGCATCCGCAGCAGAGTGGACTTGCCGCAGCCGGAAGGCCCCAGGAACACGACGAATTCGTGCTCCTCGATCGCAAGGTTGAGGTCGCGGATGACGGTCGTGGCGCCATAGGCCTTGTCGACATGGGAGCAGGTAATCGCGGACATGGGTCAGCCCTTCTCGCCGGTGAGCAGGATCTGCAGCTTGACGTCCTGCGGGTTGCCCTGCGCCGCCCGCTCGAATGCCTTGATGCTGTCTGGAAAATCATAAGTGCCGGTGATCAGCGGCTTGAGGTCGACCTTGCCGGAAGCAATGAGCTGCAGGGCGCGATCGAAGATGTTGGCGTAGCGGAACACCGTCTCGATGCGCACTTCCCTCGAGATCGCCGCCGGCACGTCGAGGCTGACCGGCTCGACCGGCAGTCCGACCAGCACCACGGCGCCGCCTGGCCGCACGACGTCGAACAGATTGGCGAAGGCCTTGGGACTGCCGCTCGCCTCGAACACGATATCGGCGCCCCAACCATCGGTCGCTGCCCGCACCGCATCGACCAGCGACTGCTCGCCGATATTGACCGGCACGATGCCCGGATACTGGGCGGCGATCTTGAGCTTGGGCGCGGAGAAGTCGGAGATCAGCACTTTCGAGCAGCCGCCCGCCAAGGCAGCCAGCGCGATCATGATGCCGATAGGGCCGCAGCCGACGACGACGGCGACATCGCCTGGAACGATGCGTGCCCGTGCGGCCGCCTGCATGCCGATGGCGAAAGGCTCGACCATCGCACCCTCGGCGAAGGACACATTGTCCGGCAGCTTGTAGGTGAAGGCCGCCGGATGCACGGCATAAGGGGCAAGCACCCCATGCACCGGCGGCGTCGCCCAGAAGCGCACGTCAGGGTCGACATTGTAGATGCCGAGCTTCGTCGCGCGTGACGACAGGTTCGGCACGCCGGGCTCCATGCAGACGCGGTCGCCGACCTTCAGGCTAGTGACATTGGCGCCGATCTCGACGATCGTTCCCGACGCCTCGTGGCCGAGCACCATCGGCTCGCGCACGATATAGCTGCCGATCGCGCCATGAGTGTAGTAATGCACATCGCTGCCGCAGACGCCGACGGTGTGGATGGCGATCCTGACGTCGCCCGGCCCGACCTCCAGCGGCAGCGCGATCTCGCGCAGCGACAGTTCGCCTTTTTTCTCAAGCACCAGTGCCCGCATCAGGTAATCCTCGCATCAACTTTTCTTTTGCCGGAAAACAGAATTCAGGAAGCCGCTCAGCACGCCGAGGAACAGCAACGGCGGCAGCGACAGAAGCACGACCGAAGCGTTGAGGATGCCCCACGGCACGTTCATGCCTTGCTGCGACAGCTCCGAGGCGACGATCGGCAGGGTCTTGGCGTTGGAACTCGACAGCATCAGCGCGATCAGGAACTCGTTCCACACCAGCACGAAGCTGAACGCGATGGCGCCGGCGAGCGAGCGCGCCGCGACGGGAAGCGCAATCCGCCAGAACACCGAGTAGGCGCCATAGCCATCCACGAAGGCCGCTTCCTCGATCTCCTTGGGCACACCCTGGAAGGCGGGGATCGCCAGCCACATGATCACCGAGATGGTGAGCAGCGAATAGGTGACGATGAGCGCCGGCAAAGTGTCGTAGAGACCGACCTGAAGCCAGATCACCATCAATGGGATGGCCACCGCCACCGGCGGCAGGAAGCGCAGCGACAGCACGAAGAACTGGATGTCGCCGGCGAAGCGGTTGGGATAGCGCGCCACCGCATAGGCCGCCGGTAGGCCGAGCGCGACGCCGATCAGCACGGCCGAGCCGCAGGCGACGACGGAGTTGTAGAGCCCGGTCAGCACGCTGTCGCGGCCGAGGATGTAACCGATGTTGGCAAGCGTCGGCGTGAACACCAGGCGCGGAACCCGCGTGATGATGTCGACATTGTTCTTCAGCGCGTTGAGCGCCGTCCAGACAAGCGGGAACACTGCCAGGAATCCTGCCAGCGCCAGGATGGCCTTGGCGATCAGGCGGCCCGGTCGTATCGGATATGGCCTCATGCCTGCACCCGCTTCCACAGGAAGGTGAAGGTGATGACGGTCGCAATCATCATCAGCACCGCCATGGCCGAGGCATAGGAGACCTTGCCGGACTCGATGAAGCCCTGCGAGAAGGCGTACATGTCGAGTGTCTCCGTCGCGACGCCCGGTCCGCCGCGCGTCATCACATAGATGAGGTCGAAGGAGCGCAGCGATTCGATCATCTTGACGAACATCAGGCTGATCAGCGGCGCCTTGAGCATCGGCAAGGTCACGTAGGCATGGATCTGCCAGCGCTTCGCATGGTCGAGCCGCGCCGCCTCGATCGGCTGTGGCGGCAAGGTCTCCAGCAGCTTCAGCACGATGACGGCGAAGAACAGGCCCCATTGCCAGACGTCGACCGAGGCGACGGCGAACAGCGCCGTCGAGGCCTTGGAGAGCGGGTCGAAGATCAGCCCGCCGGTGATCAGCCGGTAGGGATAGGTGGCGATGCCGTAAAGCGGGTGATAGGCGAACTTCCACACGAAAGCCGCCGAGACACGCGGCAACAGCACCGGAATGATGAACAGCAGGCAGTAGACGTTGCGCAGGCGTGGCGAGGCAACTTCGAACATCAGCACGCCGAGCCCGATCGCCACCACCATCGTCGCCGCGACGGTGACGATCTCCCACTTCACCGAAACCCACACGGCGTTGAGGAAGCGGCGGTCGAGAAAGAGGTCGGCGAAGTTCGAGAACCAGACCCAGGAATAGCCAGGCGCGCTCAATTCGCGGTTCTGCAGGGCAATCACGATGGCGTAGAGCGTCGGCACCATCGACAGCACGAGCAGGATGACGAATGTGGGAACGAGAAAGGTGACGGGCAGGGAAGAGCGTCGGCGCATTGCCTATCCTCGGGTATCGCGGATGCATCAGGAATCGCTGGCGTGAACCCGTGGCGCACGGGGTCCCGGCATTCCGACGAATGCCGGTGACCGCGCGCCACGGGCGGGAGGATTACTTCTTCTTCACCAGCTCGTCGGCATAGGCCTCGAGCTCGTCGAGACCGCCCTTGATGTCGGTGCGGGTGCCGGTGACCAGCTCCTCGAGGATGATGCCCCAGCGGTCGCCGAGATCGGGCCAGCGCGGATCCTGCCAGAAGTTCACCGCCGTGACCTTGCCGGTGTCGGCCAGCGCCTGGCCGAGATCGGCGCCGTAGATGTCGGCGAATTCCTTGCTGGAGAGGATGCTGGTGCGGTTGAGCTCGCCGAACTGGTGCGCGTCGAGCCTGCGCTTCTCGTTCTCTTTCGACGTCGCCCAGGCGATGAACAGGCCGGCGCACTTCTTCGAAGCGTCGTCCGGATTGGCCTTGGTGCCGATGGCGAGGCCGTGACCGTAGCCACCGCCAGGCAGCGGCGAAGGCGGCGGCAGGAAGCCGACCTTGCCGACCACCTGCGAGGTCTTCGGATCGACCGCCATGCCCGACAGCGGCGTCGATTCGACGAGGATGGCGACCTGGCCGGAGAGGAAGGCGCCGGTCGATTCATCCCAGCTGCCGGTCTGCGTGCCGGGAGCCGAGTCCTTGAACAGCTTGAGATAAGTCTCGGTCGCCTTCACAGCCGCGTCCGAATTGAAAGCCGGCTTGTCGCCGTCGAACCATTTGCCGCCATAGGCTTTGAAGAAAGGCATCCAGCGCCAGACATTGGCGCCCGAGCCGCGCGCGCCGCGCAGCGCGATGCCGTACATGCCCTTGTCCGGATCGTTCAGCTTCGCCACGTCGGCGATGAGTTCATCGAGCGTCTTCGGCGGCTGGATGCCGGCGGCCTCCAGCACGTCCTTGCGGTAGACCATCAGGTCGCCGCCGCCGGTCAGCGGCGCGAACCAGACCTTGCCGTCATAGGTTGCCACCTTCTGGCGGCCCGGGTCGAAGTCGGCGAAGTCGTACTCGGCCGGATAATAATCGGCCAGCGGCGCGATCCAGCCGGACGAGGCGAACAGCGCGACATTGGCCTCGTCGACATAGTAGACGTTGTAGTTGCCGACCGTGGAGGCGTCGGCGCGCGACTTGGCGCGGCGGTCATTCTCGTTGAGGTAATCGATCTGGAAGCCGGCGCCGGAGAGCTTCTTGAACTCGTCCTTGGAGTCCTCCAGAAGCGTAAGCCCGTCGCGCGGCTGCGCCAGCACCTTGACCGGTGCCGAGCAGACCGGCGCCTGCGCGAGTGCCGCGGTGGATACGGAAGCGGTAAGCACGAACGCTGCGCCGAGGCTGGCAGCGAGCCGATTTGATTTCATTGATTTTTCTCCTCCAGGAACATTCGCGGGAAGCGGAGGTCCTCGGGCCAGGCGATCTTCACCGTCGCCCGGGCGACCTGCCACCCGTCGCCAAAATGAGGAGTTGGACGGGACGAGGCTAGAAGCCTTGTTGCGGCAAACCTGTACTTTTATGCATTGTGCGGCGCAAAAAATGGCACAAGCAGAGTCTGTCTGTCACATGAGTATCAGTCGTTGGGAGTAGCTGGTTTCAAGCTGGTCAGGCCCGCAGTGTCAGCCGCTGCCGCGACAGCTTGCGGTAGGATGACGGCGTCATCTTGTGCTTGCGCAGGAAGGCGCGGTTGAAGTTGGAGATGTTCATGTAACCGACCTGGAAACAGATGTCGGTGATCGGGATGTCGGTATCGGCGAGCAGCTTGCAGGCTTGCCAAAGTCTCAGCTTGGCAACGTGGTCGCTGAAGCTGTTACCGGTGTTTTTCTGGAAGAAGCGCGAAAACGTGCTTTCGCTCATCCCTGCAAGTGCTGCCACTTCCGGCAGCTTCAAATCTTCGGCGAAGTGCTGGAAAAGATAGGTCAGCGTACGCTGGATGATGTCCAGCGAGGCGGCGTCGAGCACCGGCGAGAAATCCGGTGACGACAAAAGCTCGTATTCATCGGTCTTGGCCAGCAAATCCACCAGTTCGAGGAACAACCGGAAGCGGGTGAGCCCGTGCACGGTGCCCATCCGCTCCATCAGCGCGGCGCCGTCGATCGCGGTGCGGCCATGGAAGGCCATGCCGCGCAGCGAGCGCTCCAGGAACGGCTCCAGCTCGCGCAACTCCGGCAGCAGCTCCGCCGAGCCGCGCAGCCGCTCCGGGTCGAACTGCAGCACGATATCGCGGCCCTCGATCAACTCGCCTGGCTGCACCGCCGTCACCCAGTCATGCGGCAGCCCGCCGCCGACGATTGTCAGATAGCCTGGCCCGAACTCGCCGATATGGTCGCCGACCAGCACCACGCCTGACGATTTCCTGAGCAGATGGATCTCGTATTCGGGGTGAAAATTCCAGACGTTGCGTTCCCACGGATAGTCGTCCAGCCGCCACAGGAAGCTCTCGCTCGCCTCGGTGACGATGTGCTCGAAGGCGGGCACAGTTCGCGGGATCGCGGCCGTGTTCTTTCTGCGCCTGAACGGCATCCCATTCCTCCCGGCATCTCTCGCCGGCTGTGTGTCTTCGGACATCCGTAGCAGCCCCCGGCCGGCAAGTGAACGTGCCGCCGGTCCGGCCTGCTGGATCAATGACTGGCCGCGCCTCCTCCCTTGCCAATATGTCGCATTTCGTTCACAAGACGGCGCAAACGGCGCCATTTTGCGCCGTTGCGTGCGGCTTCCGGGATTGGTCCCGACGCGCCGCGATCTGAAAGAGCGGAAAATGTCTGCGATCGAAGCCGGCGCTCGCGCGCCGGAAAATCTTTGGCGTCAGGAAATCAGGGCGACGCTGGCGCTCGCCTGGCCGATGGTGCTCACCAATCTCGGCCAGACCGCCATGACCGCGACCGACGTCATGATGATGGGCCGTTTGGGGCCCGACACGCTGGCCGCCGGTGCGCTCGGTTCCAACCTCTATTTCATGCCGCTGATCTTCGGTCTCGGCCTGATGCTGGCGACCTCGCCGATGATGGCGACCGAGCTCGGCCGTCGCCGCCATTCCGTGCGCGACCTGCGTCGCACCGTGCGCCAGGGCCTATGGCTTGCGGTCCTCGTCTCGATCCCGATCTGGCTGTTCCTCTGGCACGGCGAGGAAGTGCTTTTGGCCATGGGCCAGAAGCCGGACCTCGCGCATCAGGCCGGCATTTACCTGCACTGGCTGCAATGGGCGGTGCTGCCCTTCTATGGCTATATCGTACTGCGTTCCTTCATCTCGGCGCTGGAGCGGCCGGGCTGGGCGCTGATCATCGTGTTCGTGGCCGTGGCCTGCAACGCCTTCTTCAACTGGGTGTTCATGTTCGGCAATCTCGGCGTGTCGGCCATGGGCATCGCCGGATCGGGCCTCGCCACGTCGCTTTCCAGTACTCTTATGTTTGCCGGCTTGGCGGCCGTGGTGCTGCTGGAGAAGAAGTTCCGTCGCTATCGCCTGTTCGGCCGCTTCTGGCGCTCCGACTGGCCGCGCTTTCGCGGCCTGCTCAGGCTCGGCCTGCCGATCGCCGGCATCCTCGCCTTCGAGGTGACGATCTTCAACGCGGCGGCGCTGCTGATGGGCCTTATCGACGCGGATTCGCTGGCTGCTCATGCGATTGCCATCCAGATTGCCTCGATCTCCTTCATGGTGCCGCTCGGCCTCAACCAGGCGGTCACGGTGCGTGTCGGCCTTGCGCATGGCGCCGGCAATCCGGAAGGCGTCTCGCGCGCCGGCTGGACCGCCTTTGTCATCGGCGTCTCCTTCATGGCGCTGATGGGGCTGGTGATGATCCTCTGGCCGCATCTTCTGATCAGCGCCTTCATCGATCTTGCCGATCCGGGCAACGCCAGGGTGATCACGCTTGCCGTGTCGTTCCTGGTGTTCGCCGCGCTGTTCCAGATTTTCGACGGCGCGCAGGCGGTCGCCGCCGGCATGCTGCGCGGCCTGCACGACACCAAGGTGCCGATGATCTACGCTGCCATCGGCTATTGGGGCGTCGGTCTGCCGCTCGGCGTGCTGCTTGCCTTCCATTTCGGCTTCAACGGCGTCGGCATTTGGATCGGCCTGGCGTCCGGGCTGGCCGTGGTGGCGGCGCTTCTGCTCGCGCGCTGGGTGCGGCGCGACCGCATCGCGCCGGCGCTGTCGTTCAGTCATTGAGCAAAAGGCCGCCGGTTAGAGCAATTCCAGGAAAAGTGTGAAGCGGTTTTCCTCCCGGAATTGCGTGAAAACAAAAAGATAGAGCGGTTCGCCGTTTCCGTGAAACGGTGAACCGGTCTAGCCGGCGGCCGCGTTGTATGCCTGCCTCAGCCCTTCTTGATCGCCGGACTGAACACCATCAGGCTCAGAATCTCGAACAGGACCTGCGCCCCGACATGGGCGGTGTTGGTGGTCGCGTCATATTGCGGCGCCACCTCGACGACGTCGCCGCCGACGATGTTGAGGCCTTTCAGGCCGCGCAGCAGCTCGAGCACCTCGCGCGTCGTCAGTCCGCCGACTTCCGGCGTGCCGGTGCCCGGCGCGAAGGCCGGATCGATGCTGTCGACGTCGAAGGAGATGTAGGTCGGGCCGTCGCCGACGATTTTCCGCGCCTTCTCGATGATGGCTGGGATGCCGAGGCCGGTCACCTCCTCGGCATGGACCACCGTCATGCCGGATTCGTAGGTGAACTCCCACAGATATTCGGCCGAACCGCGAATGCCGATCTGGATGGTGCGGGTGGGATCGAGCACGCCGTCCAGCACCGCGTTGCGGAACGGTCCGCCGTGGTGGAACTTGGTCATGTCGAACAGCCCGCTTGTGTCGCAATGGGCGTCGATATGGATCATGCCTACCGGCGCCTTTTTGCCGACGGCCTTCAGGATCGGATGGCTGATCGAGTGGTCGCCGCCGACCGAAAGCGGCAGCACGCCGGCGTCGACGATCTGGTTGGTGCGGCGCTCGATGTCCTCGTGGCTGATTTCCAGCCGGTAGCGGCTGCGGAACGGCGTGTCGCCGATGTCGGCGACGCGCAGCTCGTGCGTCGGCGCGCATTCCAGCACGTGATTGTAGGGGCCGATGCGCTCGATGGCGCGCAGCGCTCGTGGCCCGAAGCGCGCGCCGGGACGGTTGGTGACGCCGAGATCCATCGGCACGCCGATCATCGCCACCTGCAGGTCGCCGAAATCCGGATTGTCGGCGGCCACCTGCCGGTAGGGCGCCGCAAGGAAGGTCGGGATGCCGGAATAAGGGGCGAGGCGCGTGCCGCTCTTCGAAAAGATCTTGTCGGCGACCTTGCGGAATTTCGGGTCGAACATCTCGCCGCCATGGCTCTCGCCATATTTGCGGCGCAACGCTTCAAGCTTGCCGCGATCGTAGCCCATGTCCGGATACTCCTGTCTCTTGTCTGGCGGAAGTGTCCGGTAGCCTATCCGAAAAATCAATCGCGTTCGGATCGCGACACTTGCCGCAGGCCGCTTCTTTTTGTCGGGCCAGCTTGCAAAGCGGGCAGCGCTTGCAAAAATTCAATGCTATGAGGCAGTCGGCTTAAAACGAAGGCCGGAAGAATGTCGCCTGAAGCGGTTTCGGCGCGACCCTTTCGGAGCAAGCAGCGAAGGCGGCAGCAAGTATGGCAAAGACCGATATAGCGCGGCGCGTCTACAACCACACCTGGAAGCTCGACCCGATCGTCCGCAGCCTGCTGGACACCGATTTCTACAAGCTTCTGATGCTGCAGATGATCTGGGGCATGTACCCCAAGGTCGACGCCACTTTCACGCTGATCAACCGCACCTCTTCGGTGCGCCTGGCCGACGAGATCGACGAAGGCGAATTGCGCGAGCAGCTCGACCACGCCCGCACCTTGCGTTTCACCAAGAAGGAAATGATCTGGCTGGGCGGCAACACCTTTTATGGCCGCAAGCAGATCTTCGAGCCGGAATTCCTGGCATGGCTGGAGGATTTCCGGCTGCCCGACTACGAGCTCACCAAGCGCGACGGCCAGTACGAACTGTCCTTCCCCGGTCCCTGGATGTACACCACGCTCTGGGAGATCCCGGCTTTAGCCATCATCAACGAGTTGCGCTCGCGCGCCGCGCTGCGCTCCTTCGGCCCGTTCGCGCTCGACGTGCTCTACGCCCGCGCCAAGGCCAAGATGTGGGACAAGACCGAGCGGCTGAAAGCGCTGCCCGGCATCCGCATTTCCGATTTCGGTACGCGCCGCCGCCACTCTTTCCTGTGGCAGCGCTGGTGCGTCGAGGCGCTGAAGGAAGGCATCGGCGACGCCTTCACCGGCACCTCCAACGTGCTTCTGGCCATGGACAACGACCTCGAGGCGCTCGGCACCAACGCGCATGAACTGCCGATGGTGTTCGCGGCACTCGCCAATTCCGAGGAAGAGCTGCGGCAGGCGCCTTACAAGGTGCTGCAGGACTGGCAGCGCTACTATGGCGGCAATCTCTTGATCGTGCTGCCCGACACCTTCGGCACCGCTGCGTTCCTGCGCGATGCGCCGGACTGGATCGCCGACTGGACCGGCTTTCGCCCCGACAGCGCGCCGCCGATCGAAGGCGGCGAGAAGATCCTCTCCTGGTGGCGCGAGAAGGGCAAGGACCCGAAGCAGAAGCTGCTCATCTTCTCCGACGGGCTCGAGGTCGAGACCATCGAGGAGGCCTATCGTCACTTCAGGGGCAAGGTGCGCATGTCCTTCGGCTGGGGCACCAACCTCACCAACGATTTCGAAGGCTGCGCGCCGACCGAGACCAAGAGCCTCGACGCCATCTCGCTGGTCTGCAAGGTCAGCGAGGCCAATGGCCGCCCGGCTGTGAAGCTCTCCGACAACCCGGCCAAGGCCACGGGGGACGAGAAGGAGATCAAACGCTATTTGCGCATCTTCGGCGAGAAGGGGCGGGTGGAGCAGTTGGTGAAGGTGTGAGAAAAAACGGTGGCTTCTGCTGATCCGGCTTCGTTCTGCATGACGGCGAGCCTGGATAAGTCGAGTTCCTTCGCGCCCCCCTCTGTCCTGCCGGACATCTCCCCCACAAGGGGGGAGATTGAGCCCTCTTCATCGCTTTCGCCAATCTCCAACGTTGCAAGAAAAGCGCCGGCGCCGAAACCGCCAATCTCCCCCCAAGTGGGGGAGATGTCCGGCAGGACAGAGGGGGGCGCCGTAGAGCGCCTACCTTGGGGGTTAGCCTTAGCAGCCACCATCCTCGCCCTCCACCCCACCGCCGCCTTCGCCCATGCCTCCGACCGCGGCCACGTGCTGCTTCTTCCGACGGGCTACTATATCGCCGGCGGCGCTCTTGCCGTGGCCGTCAGCTTCCTAGCGCTGGCGCTGCTGCCGCCCGCTGCCCTCGACCGCTTCTGGCGCAAGCGCCTATCCCTGTTCGCCTTCGGCGACGGTCCGCGCACCATCGTCAGCCTATTTTCCTTTGCCGGCTTCGCCCTGCTGATCGCCGCCGGCCTGTTCGGCAGCCGCGACCCACTGTCCAACCCGCTGCCGCTCGTCGTCTGGACGCTGCTCTGGGCCGGCTTCACGCTGCTGCACGGAATCTTCGGCGATCTCTGGTCTTGGCTCAATCCGTGGTACGGACCTTGGCGCGTCGTGAGCCGGCTTGCCGGCAAACGCGGGAGCGAAACCTGGCCCTCGCGCCTGCCGCGATGGCTCGGCTTCTGGCCGGCCTTCGTGCTGTTCTTCGCCTTCGCCTGGTTCGAGCTGATTGACCCGGCGCCCGACGATCCCGCGCGATTGGCTGCGGCCGCCGGCCTCTACTGGCTGATCAGCTTCCTCGCCATGCTCCTTTTCGGCTACGGCGACTGGAACCGGCGCGGCGAATTCCTGAGCGTCTTCTTCTCGATGGTCGCCCGTTTCGCACTTTTCGAGCGTAGCGAAGGCCGGCTGAGGCTCTGCTGGCCCGGAGCGAAACTGCTCTCTGCCGAGCCGTTGCCGCCAAGCGGAACGGTCTTCCTCTTGCTTGCGCTGTCCTCCGTATCCTTCGACGGCCTGTCGAAGACCTTCTTCTGGCTGGGCCTGTTCGGCATCAATCCGCTGGAATTTCCGGGCCGCACCGCACTGATCGGCATCGGCAGCCTCGGCCTCGTGCTCTCCTTCGTCCTGCTTGCGGCCGTGTTCGCCCTTGTCATCTTTCTCGGCCAGCGTCTTGCCGGCGACGAACATTCATTCCGGGAAACTGCCGGCCTGCTGGTGTGGTCGATCGTGCCGATCGCGCTCGCCTACCACATCGCGCATTACCTGACGGTGCTGCTCGTCGACGGCCAGTACGCGCTGGTCGCCTCGTCCGATCCCTTCGCGCTCGGCTGGAACCTGTTCGGCACCGCCGATAGGATGGTCGAGGCGGGCGTCGTCGCCGGCGCCGAGTCGGCCTGGTGGCTGTGGAACCTGCAGGCCGGCGTCATCATCGCCGGCCATGTGCTCGCTGTCCTGGTTGCACATGGCCTTGCCTGGCGTCTTCACCCGCAACCGTCGCGAGCCGCGCTGAGCCAGTTCCCGCTGACGCTTCTGATGATCGCCTACACGATATTCGGTCTATGGCTGCTTGCCACGCCGACGGCGGGATGAGACAAGGGCGCCTCTTGCTACGCAACTCCGGACGGAAGCCGCTACACACTTTTCCTGGAATTGCTTGCCGTCGGGGAAGCTCGCTTGCCACGTCATGGCTTTGGTGATTTAGTTTGTACACATGCAATTTTCGCGTCCTCCGAGCGAGGAGGATCGAGCCGCCTTATCGCTGGTCAAAACTGAAAAAACAGGGGAACGGACATGGCTGACAAGAACGGATTTTTCGACCTCTCCAAGACCACGCTTTCGCGCCGCGCCGCGCTGAAGGGCATGGCCGCCGGCGCCGGCCTGGCACTGGCGCCCGGCTTCGTCCGCTACAGCCAGGCGCAGAGCTCGGCGCCGATCAAGATCGGCTTCCAGTCGCACCGCACCGGCATCGGCGCCGCCTATGGCCGCTGGTACGAGAAGACGAGCGCCGCCGCCGTCAAGGCGATCAACGACGCCGGCGGCATCGGCGGCCGCAAGGTCGAGTTGGTCATCGAGGACGACGGCACCGATCCTGCCCGCGGCGCCGAGGTGGTCGGCAAGTTCGCCAAGCAGCATAAGACCGACATCGTCTTCGGCACGCTGTTCTCGCACGTCGTGATCGGCTCGGCGCCGGCCGCCGGCGAGAACAAGATCCCCTATTTCGTCGTCAGCGAAGGCCACCACGTCGCTTCGACCAAGCTCAACCGCTACGTCTTCCAGCCCGGCATCACCGACGTGAAGAGCCAGATCCAGGCGATGGCGCCGTGGATCGCGGCCAACGCCGGCAAGAAGGTGACGCAGATCTTCCCCGATTTCGCCTTCGGCTACGACCATCGCGACTACCTGCCGCCGGCGCTGAAGGCGCAAGGCGCCGACGTGATCGCGCAGATCGCCATTCCGCCGACGGAGTCGTCCTTCACCAAATACTTCCCCCAGATCCCGGCCGAGACGGAAGTCATCTACCATGTCATGGTCGGCCCGGCCGTGCTTACTTTCGTCAAGGAGCTCGGTGAGTTCTATGGCTCGCAAAGGCCACAGCTTTTCGGCTTCATCGACTCGCTCGAAGCCGTCGACATCAACAGTCCCGGCCTCGAATTCCTCGACGGCAGCCATTTCTGGGAAGGCTCGCCGCGCTATGCGCAGCCTGACGATTCAGCCGCCCAGAAAGCCTATCGCGCCGCCGTCGGCATCGACGATAACGGCGCCGCTGTCGGCGACCCCAAGGACGTCTCCACCGCCGCCCACATGTTCGGCTGCTGGGAGACGCTCTACGTCGTCAAGAAGGCGATGGAGGATGCCGGCTACAAGGGACCGGAAGACCGCGCCAAGCTGGTCGAGGCGACCGAGGCGCTGAAGGAATTTGCCGAAGGCCCGGAACATCCGCAAGGCCCCAAGACGTTCAACGGCAAGATCCACCAGTGCTTTGGCATCCAGAACATCTCCAAGGTCGAAGGCGGCAGGTTGAATGTCGTCCACAAGACCAAGATCGAGGACGGCCTCTACGAGCCGGAAGGGGACTACACGACGCAGGCGCTTTAGGCTTGGCCATCCTGACGAGCGTGGCCGCCAAGCCACCCCCCTTTGTCCTACCGGACATCTCCCCCTCAAGGGGGGAGATCGGATTTCGCCGCGGGTTTCGCCAACCACCAACGACGGCAGATGGTCGCCTTCGCAGGAACTGCCAATCTCCCCACTTGAGGGGGAGATGCCCGGCAGGGCAGAGGGGGGTGCCTCGCGCATCCGTACGCGTGTAATGCACTTCGGACCCCATCTCCTGCTCGCCGCCCTCGAAGGCCTCGTCACCTCGGCCGTATTGGCGCTGACTGCGCTTGGCCTGTCACTGGTGTTCGGCGTCATGCGCATCGTCAACGTCGCCCATGGCGAGTTCTTCATGTTGGGCGCGGTCCTTGCCTGGGCGATCTCGACCGCGATCTCCGGCCATCCGGCGATCGGCTTCGTCGCAGCGCTGGTGATCGCGCCCTTGCTGGTCGGACTGGTCGCGTTTCTTTCTGAATGGCTGGTGTTGCGTCGGCTGAACTACAATCCCGAAAGCACCATCGTCGCCACCATCGGCATGCTTTACATCATCCAGCAGCTTGCGCTGACCTTCTACGGACCGGAAGCGCGCCCCGTGGAACCGCCCTTCAGCTACCGCATTCTTTTGCCGTGGTTCGGCTATTCCGGCTACAAGCTCTCGGTGGTCGCGGCCTCCGCCGCTCTGCTGGTGATCACCTGGCTGGTGCTGACACGGACCAAGATCGGCCTGATCATGCGCGCCACGCAATATGACCGCGAGACGGCCCAGGCCTTCGGCATCCCGGTCGAGCGCGTCTATGCCGGCGTCTTCGCCGTCGGCGCCATGCTGGCGGCGATCGCCGCCGTGCTGATCGTGCCGATCAGCCAGGCGCATTACCTGATGGGGCAGGACCCGCTCCTGTTGTCCTTCATCGTCGTCATCATCGGCGGGCTGGGATCGCTGCGCGGCACCGTCGTCGCCGCCATCCTGATCGGCCTCTCCGACGGCATCGTCTCGATGTTCTTCTCGCCGACTTTGGCCAAGATCATCGCCACGCTGGTGGTCGCCATGGTGCTGGTGTTCCGGCCGCAGGGCCTGTTCGGGACCACCCAGCGATGAGGGATGCTTCCCCGGCAAAGACCTACGCGCTGCATATCGGCGTCATCGCGCTTCTGTTCGTGCTGAACTTCATCCTGCCCGACTACCATCAGGGGCTTTTCGCCCGCATCATGGCGTTGGCCGTCTTCGCCATGGGCTACAATCTGCTCTTTGGCTATGTCGGCCTGCTCAGCCTCGGCCATGCGATGTTCTTTTCGGCCGGCCTCTATGGCGCCGGGCTCACCGTCTATCATCTCGGCTGGGGTGTGCCGGAAGCTTTCCTTGTCGGCATCGTCTGCGGCGCCCTGCTCGCCCTGGTCATCGGCCTGCTGGCGCTGCGCACTTCAGGTGTGGCCTTCATGATCGTCACCATGATGTTCGCGCAGGTTTTCTATCTGCTCATCCTCTATTTCGCCGCCTGGACCGGCGGCGACCAGGGCCTGGTCGTTCAGCAGGCGTCGCGCACGCTCAACCTCGGCGGCGCGTCGCTCGACTTGACCAATCCGACCGTGCGCTACATGAGCGCTCTGGCGCTGTTCTCGGTCGTGCTGTTCATCACGCTTGCCGTCGTCCGCTCCCGCTTCGGCCGCGTGCTGGTCGCCATTCGCGAGAATGAGGAACGCACCAGGATGCTGGGCTACGACACGGTCGCCAACAAGCTCGCCGCCGTCGTTGCCTCCGGCGCCATTTGCGCCGCATCTGGTGCCGCCTATGCGCTGCTGTTCGGCTATGTCGGATCGAGCTTCGCATCGGTGCAGTATTCGATCCTGCCGCTGCTCTGGGTGCTGCTCGGCGGCGCCGCGACCACGCTCGGGCCGCTCGTCGGCACGCTGTTCATGTATTATGTCACCGACATCACCAGCGGCTTCACCTCCGCCTATCTGCTGATCGTCGGCGTGGCGCTCATCCTGCTGGTGCTGTTCTTCCCAAAGGGGATTCTGGGCAGCATCCGCCAGCATTGGCTGGGGTGGCTGCCATGACGCCGCTGCTCACCACCAAGGGCCTGTCGCGTCATTTCGGCGGCCTGCGCGCCGTCGACGGCGTCGATTTCGCGCTGATCCCGGGCGAGATCCGCGCCATCATCGGCCCCAACGGCGCCGGCAAGACTACCTTCGTCAGCCTGCTCAGCGGCCGCATCCGGCCGTCGGCCGGCATGATCGTCTTCGATGGCGCCGATATCACGACCATGCCGGCTTACAAAAGGGTTCGCCTCGGCGTCGCCTACACCTTCCAGATCACCAGCGTCTTCGCCAATCTCACGGCATTCGACAATGTCGCGCTGCCGGTGCAGCGCACGCTGACCGACGGCCGCTCGAGGGGACAGGTGAGGGCCGGCGTCATGGCGGCGCTGGGGCGCACCGGCCTCGCCGACCGGGCAGGCACGCTGGCCGCGCACCTTTCCTACGGCCATCAGCGTCTGCTCGAAGTGGCCATGGGCTTGGCGCTGAAGCCGCGCCTGCTGATCCTCGACGAGCCGACGCAAGGCCTGGCCGACAGCGAGATCGACAATTTCACCGCGCTGGTACGCGAGATCGCCAAGGACGCTACGGTGCTGCTTATCGAGCACAACATGCCGGTGGTCATGCAGCTTGCCGACCGCATCACCGTCTTCAATTCGGGAAAGATCCTCGCCGAAGGCACGCCGGAACAGATCCGCGCCAACGCCGAGGTGCAAGACGCCTATCTCGGAGCGACCCATGGCTGATCCGCTCGTGGTCGATCGAAGCCTGCTCGCCATTTCCGGCCTCGACTGCTTTTATGGCGAGGTGCAGGTGCTCTACGGGCTCGACCTCGTGCTGAACAAGGGCGAGGTGCTTTGCCTGTTCGGCCGCAACGGCGCCGGCAAGACGACGACGCTGAAGGCGATCATGGGGCTGGTGCCGGCGGCGGCCGGCTCGATCGCGCTGGATGGCAAGGAATTGACCGGCCTCGCCGCGCATGACGTGCCGAAGGCCGGCGTCGCCTATGTGCCGCAGGGCAGGCGATTGTTTGCCGACATGACGGTGGCGGAAAACATCGAGATCGGCTTGATGGCGCGGGGCAGGGACAAGCAGACGCGCGAGAACGTCCTCGACCTCTTCCCGCTGCTGCGAGAGCGGCTGAAGCAGCGCTCAGGCACGCTTTCGGGCGGCGAGCAGCAGATGCTGGCGATGGCGCGCGCGCTCTGCCTCGAGCCGCAGGTGCTGTTGCTCGACGAGCCGACCGAAGGGTTGATGCCGTCGATGATCGCCAGGATCCGCGAGACGGTGGCGAAGCTGCGCGACCTCGGCGTTTCAACCATCCTGGTCGAGCAGCGCGTCGACGCCGTCCTTTCGGTCGCCGACCGCGTCTCATTCATCGAGAATGGCCGCAACCGCGAGACGGTCGATGTCGAGGAATTGCGCGCCGACCCGTCAGCGGTGCGGCGATATGTGGGGGTTGGGTGACGAGAGGAAGGTCGGGTTCACCAGCCGGACGTTGGCGCTGCCCCTCACCCTTACCCTCTCCCGTGAAGGACGGGGAGAGGAGGGCGCTGGCGCTGGAGCTTGTCCCTTCTCCCCGTCCTTCACGGGGAGAAGGTGCCGGCAGGCGGATGAGGGGCAGCGCCGACGCGGATAGTGCTTCGCTTCACCCGAAGAACAAAAATCCCGCGATCAAAAAAGTCGGGATCAGCACCAGGCCCGACCATGCCATGTAGCCGAAGAAGCCCGGCATCTTGAAGCCGCGATGCCTGGCGATGGCAAAGACCATGAAGTTCGGCGCGTTGCCGATATAGGTATTGGCGCCCATGAACACGGCGCCCGCCGAGATCGCGGCGAGCGTCGAGGCGGCCTCCGTCATCAGGTGCTTCGCATCGCCGCCGGCAAGCTCGAAGAACACCAGATAGGTCGGCGCGTTGTCGAGGAAGGACGACAGCGCGCCGGTCAGCCAGAAATAGGCGAGGTCGTTGGGCTGGCCGTCGGCCGAGGTGACCAGCGCGACCAGCGGCGCCATCGCGCCGTCGTGCCCGGCCCTCAGCATGGCGACGACCGGCACGATGCAGATGAAGATGCCGGCAAAGAGTTTCGCCACTTCGGCGATGGGGCCCCAACTGAACCCGTTCGCTTCGCGGTGGCTCTTGTACGAGACTTTGAGCGACAAAAAGGCCAGCGCCAGGATGATGGCGTCGCGCACCAGGTTCTGCAGTTCCAGGCCGACGCCGAAGACGGAAAGGCTCACGCCGGGCTTCCAGCTCGCCGAAAGCAGAATCGCGCCGATCACGCCGGCAAGCAGCGGCAGGTTGGCCAGCCCGCGCAGGCGCACCTTCGTGTCCGGCGTCGGGTCCTTGATTTTCGGCATGCCGGCCTCGCGGCGATGCAGGACGATGTCGAGCATGAGGAAGATGAGCAGCACCAGTCCCCCGACGAACAGCGTGTCGGGCAGGATGTGTATCGTCGTCCAGAAAAAATCGACGCCGCGCAGGAAGCCGACAAACAGCGGCGGGTCGCCGAGCGGCGTCAGCGAGCCGCCGATATTGGACACCAGGAAGATGAAGAAGATCACCACATGGGCGTTGAACGGCCGGTTGTCGTTGGCGCGCAGGATCGGCCGGATCAGGATCATCGAGGCGCCGGTGGTTCCGATGATCGAGGCAAGGATCGCGCCGATGAGCAGCAGGCCGGCATTGACCAGCGGCGTGCCGTGTATGTTGCCGGCAACGAGGATGCCGCCGGAAATGGTGAACAGCGCGAACAACAAGATGATAAAGGAGAGATACTCGGTGAGCAGCGTGTGCAGCACCGCTTCACCAGCCGCCGGAATGCCGAAGGCGACCGCCAGCGGAACCACGACAAAAGTCGCCCAGGCGGCGGTGATCTTGCCATAGTGGTGCTCCCACACATGCGGGAAAAGCAGCGGCCCGGTCGCGATCGACAAAAGCAGGCCCGTAAAAGGCAGCGCCCACCAGAGCGACATCGCGGCGCCGGGCAATTCGTGGATTTCGGCGGCCAGTGCCTGCGCTGGAAGCAGCAGCGCCATGGCAAGCGAAACGAATGCGAAAAACCCCCTCATCCGGCCGTCGCGCGCCTTTCCCTTCTCCCCTTGTGGGAGAAGATGGATCGGCACGCAGCGCCGAGACGGATGAGGGGTGCCCCAGCGGAGTGAGACGCTGGCGTTCCCTGGAACACCCCTCATCCGTCGCCTTCGGCGACACCTTCTCCCACAAGGGGAGAAGGGGGAGCCCGCATCCCGGCGCAGCAAACTGGCGACATCCTCGCCCCACGCGGAAGGTATCCTCGCCTGCCCCACCGGCGGATCAGTCCGCCAAATGGTCTTCGAGCGTCACGCCGGCCTCGCGCATGAGCGCGATCATCGTGTCGAGCGAGCCGTTGAGGTCGATGCCGCGGCACGCGTCGAGCCGCACGGTCGTCCTGAAGCCCTGCTTTACTGCGTCGAGCGCCGAATAGGCGACGCAGTAATCGGTGGCGAGCCCAACCAGCGTGACGGCATCGATGCCGCGTTCCTTGAGATAGCCGGCGAGGCCGGTCGGCGTCGTATGATCGTTCTCGAAGAAGGCCGAATAGGAGTCGATGGCCGTGCGGAAACCCTTGCGGATTACCAGTTCCGCCTTGGTCCATGCTAGGCCCGAATGGAAATCGGAACCGAGGCTGCCCTGGATGCAGTGATCCGGCCAAAGCGTCTGCGGCCCGTAGGGCATCTCGATCGATTCGAAGGGCTGCTTGCCGGGATGGCTGGAAGCGAAGCTCGAATGGCCGGCGGGATGCCAGTCCTGCGTCAGCACGACATGCTCGGTCCGCCGGATCAGGTCGTTGACCAGCGGCACGATCTCGTCGCCGCCGGAAACCGCCAGCGCGCCGCCGGGGCAAAAATCGTTCTGCAGATCGATGACGATGAGCGCTTCGTCGGCCATGGGCTCCCCTTCGGTTCGGCTCGGGCTCCAATCAGATGCCGCTGACGCGACCGGAGGCAGACCCTCGACCAGATGGCTGGCTGCGTCAACCTCTACAGGCATAACAAAGCCGTGGCGAGAGCCTCCGCTTTGACAATTGCGGCGAAGTTGATATCATTTGCATACGAATGAATTTGCCCACGCTCGGCGCCGGCAGGTTCCCTCGGAAAGGCCCCTTTTCGGGAAGGCAAGGCGTGATCCGTTACGCGAAACCCACCACGGTCGACGAGGCGCTCGCTCTTCTTGGCGAGGACCGCTGGCGCATTCTTGCCGGCGGCACGGATTTCTATCCGGCGCAGGGCGCCAAACCTTTGCGCGACAATGTCCTCGATATCAATAGCCTGGCCGCGCTGCGCGGCATCGTCGAGACGGACGATCATTGGCGGATCGGCGCCCGCACTACCTGGACCGACATCGTGCGCCACCCGCTGCCGGCGGCGTTCGATGCGCTGAAGGCGGCCGCGCGCGAAGTCGGCTCCGTTCAGATCCAGAATGTCGCGTCCGTCGCCGGCAATCTCTGCAATGCCTCGCCCGCCGCCGATGGCGTGCCGGCGCTGCTGGTGCTCGAGGCGGAAGTCGAATTGCGCTCGGCGAAGGCGACCCGCCATCTGCCGCTCGGCGAATTCATCCTTGGCAATCGCCGCACGGCGCTGCGGCCCGGCGAGATGGTCACCGCCATCCGTGTCCCGAAGCCTTCCGCCGCCGGCGCGTCGGCCTTCGTCAAGCTCGGCGCGCGGCGCTATCTCGTCATCTCGATCGCCATGGCGGCAGCTCGCCTCGTGATCGCGGACGGCGCGGTCGCCGATGCGGCGATCGCCGTCGGCGCCTGCTCGGCCGTTGCCCGCCGTCTTGCCGGCGTCGAGACGGTCCTTCGCGGCCAACCCGCGACAGCCGCGCTTGCCGATGCAGTGCTGTCCGCGCCGATCGACGAACTGTCGCCAATCGGTGACGTGCGCGGCAGCGCCGAATATCGGCAGGGTGCGGGGCGCGAGATCGTTGCGCGTGCCGTGCGCGCCGCCGTCGGCCTCGGCGAAAGCAAGGTGGCGGCATGAGCATGGCCCAGCCCGGCATGGTCCAGCCTGCTATGCAGCGCGCCGACATCGCCTTCGAAGTCAACGGCGCCGCCGTCAGCGTCTCGGTGCCGCCGGTGCGGCGGCTGTCGCAGGTTCTGCGCGACGAATTGCGGCTGACGGGCACCAAGGTCGGCTGCGATGCCGGCGATTGCGGCGCCTGCACGGTGCTGCTCGACGGCGATCCCGTCTGCGCCTGTTTGGTGCCGGCGGCCTCCGTCTCCGGAGCGTCCGTCACCACGGTCGAGGGCCTCGCCAACGGCAGGCTGTCCGCCCTGCAGGCCTCGTTCCTGGAGCACGGCGCCGCGCAGTGCGGTATCTGCACGCCGGGCCTGCTGGTGGCGGCCACTGCGCTTCTGGAGCGCAACCCGACGCCGAGCGAGGCCGAGACGCAGGATGCGCTGGGCGGCGTGCTCTGCCGCTGCACCGGGTACAGAAAGATCATCGCCGCGGTGATGGATGCTGCGAGCTTCGATGGCGAACCGCCGAAGGTCAGCGCCGCCCCTCATCCGCCTGCCGGCACCTTCTCCCCGTATAGTGACGGGGAGAAGGGAAGCGCTCCAGCGCTGACGCTCCCCTCTCCCCGTCCTTCACGGGGAGAGGGTAAGGGTGAGGGGCAGCGCCAACCTTGCCGGCTGGACCGAGATCTTGATTATCGCTCGCCCGACGTCGGCCACGCTGTCGGCGCCTCGCCGATCCGCCTCGACGGCGTGCCGAAGGTCACCGGCGGCGAAAGATTTGGCGGCGACAGCTTCCCGGCCGATGCGCTTGCCGTGCTTGTGGTTCGCTCGCCGCACTATCATGCCCGCTTCAGCTTCGGTGACCTGTGGGCATGGGCGGACGCGCATCCCGGCATCGCCGGTGTCTTCACCGCCGCCGATGTTCCGGGCAAGAACTGCTTCGGCGTCATCGGGCCCTTTGCCGACCAGCCGGCGCTTGCCGAGGGCTTCGCGCGCTTCCGTGGCGAGGCGGTGGCGCTGGTGGCGGGCGAGCGCGAGGCGATCCTCGATCTCGACCTGACGGATTTCCCCATCGCCTGGACGGAGCTGCCGCATCTGCTGCATCCACGCGAGGCGAGGGCCGACGGCGCTGCGCTGATCCACAAGCACCGCCCGGCAAACCTGCTCACCTCCGGCTATGTCGAACGCGGCGATCCAGACGGCGCGCTCGCCGGCGCCGCCGTGACCGCGTCCGGCACCATTGAAACCTCCTTCGTCGAGCACGCTTATATCGAGCCCGAAGCCGGCTATGCTTACATGGACGGTGACACGCTCGTTGTCGTCGCCTGTACCCAGGCTCCCTATATGGACCGCGATGACACGGCCAAGGTGCTCGGCCTGCCAGTCGACAAGGTGCGCATCGTGCCGACCGCCACGGGTGGTGGCTTCGGCTCGAAACTCGACGTCTCGCTGCAGCCCCTCATCGGCCTTGTGGCGATGAAGACTGGCCGGCCGGCGGCGCTCGCCTACACGCGCAACGAATCGATGATGTCGACCACCAAGCGCCATCCCGCCGAGATGCAGGCGACCATCGGCGCCGATGCCGAAGGCCGCGTCACCGGCATGGTGTTCTCCGGCGATTTCAATACCGGCGCTTACGCCAGCTGGGGCCCGACGGTCGCCAACCGCGTGCCGGTGCACGCCTCCGGCCCCTATCTGACGCCGAACTACCGGGCGACGGGTTACGCGATCCACACCAACGGCCCGATCGCCGGCGCCTTCCGCGGCTTCGGCGTGCCGCAGGCGACGATCATGCAGGAGACGCTCTATGACGAGCTCGCCGGCAAGCTGGGCATGGACCGACTTGATTTTCGCTTGAAGAACTGTCTTCGGAACGGCTCCGAAACGGTCACCGGTCAGCGATTGGAGTCGGGCGTCGGCATTGGCGAATGCCTGGAAGCGCTCCAACCGCACTGGTCGCGCGCGCTTGCCGAAGCGGAAGCCTTCAATGCGACCAACACGGCAAGCAAACGCGGCGTCGGCGTCGCCTCCTGCTGGTATGGCTGCGGCAACACCTCGCTGCCCAATCCATCGACCATCAAGGTCGGCATCTCGGGCTCCGGTGAGGTCATCCTGCACCAGGGCGCGGTCGACATCGGCCAGGGCTCCAACACGGTCATCACCCAGATCTGCGCCGACGCGCTCGGCCTGCCGCTGGAGAAATTCCGGCTGAAGAGCGCCGACACCGCCATCACGCCCGACGCCGGCAAAACATCTGCCTCGCGCCAGACTTTTGTGACCGGCAAGGCCGCCGAAAAGGCAGGCCGCGCGCTGCGCGAAAAGATCCTGCGCTTTGCCAATGTGTCCGATCAGGCGACGATCGCGCTCGATGGCGCGAATATCTCCATCCACGAAGGCGACGCGGCGCGGCGGGTCGATCTGTCGGCGCTGAAGGCCGATGCCGACGGCTTGGTGTTCGTAGCAGAAGAAACCTATGACCCGCCGACGCTGCCGCTCGACGCTAGAGGGCAGGGCAAGCCTTATGCCGTCTATGGCTATGGCGCGCAGATCGCCGAGCTCGAGGTCGATCTCAGGCTGGGCACCGTCAAGCTGATCAAGATCACGGCCGCGCATGACGTCGGCAAGGCGATCAACCCGATGCTGGTCGAGGGCCAGATCGAGGGCGGCATCGCGCAGGGCATCGGCATGGCGCTGATGGAGGAATACATCCCCGGCCGCACCGAGAACCTGCATGACTATCTGATCCCCACCATCGGCGACGTGCCGCCGATCGAGCACATTCTGGTCGAGATTCCGGATCCGGAAGGACCTTTCGGCGCCAAGGGTCTGGGCGAGCATGTGCTGATCCCGACGGCGCCGGCGATCCTCAACGCCATCCGCCATGCCACAGGCGTCTTGATCACCAAGGTGCCGGCGACGCCGAGCCGCATCCTGGCGGCGATCCTTGAAAAGGAGGCGCGCCTATGAGCGAGCTTGCCGAACGTTTCGAAACCCATGATCCCGGCGAGAAGCAGGTGGCGGAAAAAATCCGCTGCGATGCCTGCCCGGTCATGTGCTACATCGCCGACGGCCGCACCGGCGCCTGCGATCGCTACGGCAATGTCGGCGGTCGCATCGTGCGCATGGACCCGCTGACCATCCTCGACCACGCGGCCGAGGCCGGCGGCGCGGTCGTGCCATTCATCGCCGAGGGCGAGGAGTGGGACGGCGAACTGGTCAACACCGGGCGCCGCTTCGTCACCGCGATCGGCGCCGGCACCACCTATCCCGACTACAAGCCGGCGCCCTTCATCGTCAGCCAGGAGGTCGAGGGCGTCGATCTCGTCACCGTCGTCACCGAAGGCATCTTCTCCTACTGCGGCGTCAAGGTGAAGATCGACACCGATCGCCACATCGGCGACGAGACGGCGACCGTGCGTTCGGAAGGCGAGGCGATCGGCCATGTGACGACGGGCGAGTACGGCTCGCAGATGCTGTCGCTCGGTGGCGTCCATCATCTGACCGGCGGCTCGAAGGCGGAGGGCCGCGCCACCTGCGATGCGCTGCTCAATCTCTGCAACAGGAAGCCCGTCGAGCTCACCATCGATGGCGGCGCCACCGTCATCGTCGAGGCCGGCAAGGCGCCGGTCATCGACGGCAAGGTCGAGCATCGCATGCGCGTCGGCTGCGGCTCGGCCACCATCGGCATGTTCGCCACGCAATGGCGCGGGCTGGTCGACGAGGTGGTGGTGGTCGACGACCACATCACCGGCGTCGTCTCCGAGCACCAGGCCGGCAAGGTGCTCGGCTGGGAAGATACGGGGATAAAAATCATCGGTCGCCGCTCGACCCCCGGCCGCTATTTCAAGGTGTCGGAGCCAGGTCTCGGCTGGGGCGGCACCACGATCTCCGATCCGCTGTCGATCCTTGGCGACTGGAACGCCAAAAAAGGTGCCCGTCCCGGCCTGTCGCTCATGATGGTGTCGACCACCGGCGAGCAGTTCGCCTATTACGAGCTCGACGAGCAGCTGAGGCCGGTCGAAAAGCCGTTCCCGGAACGGCTGCAGAAATCCGTCGGCCTGATCGAGGACAATTGCGAGCCGGCGCTATGCACCGTGCTCTTCATCGGCGGCGCCGGCGGCTCGTTGCGCGCCGGCGTCACCGAGAACCCGGTCAACCTCACCCGCTCGGTGCAGGGCCTGAAAACCTATGTGACGGTGGGCGGCGCGCCGGTCTATGTCTGGCCGGGCGGCGGCATCACACTGATGGTCGACGTCACCCGTGTGCCGGAAGGCGCCTTCGGCTATGTACCGACGCCGGCGCTGGTCGCCCCCATCGAGTTCACCATGCGCCGCGACGACTATGTCCGGCTCGGCGGCTATGAAAGCGAGATCCGCAGCGTCGAGGACGTCCTCGCCAAGGGCGGCGAATACCTCAATCCGCGCCGTGGCGCCGGCGCGCCTGCCGGCAATCCCTGGCCGCCGCTGGCGCAGTTGCGCCGCGGCCGGGCCAACGGAGCCGAGGGATGAACGGCCCGCAGGCGCATTGGCTCGCCGACGGCCGGCGGCTCCATCTCAATCATGGGCCGATAGACCTGATCGTCGAAGCCTTCGGCGAGGCGGGTGAACGCCGCGCCGCCTATTCCCAGGCTGTCGAACGCTTCCAGACGATCTTGAACGAGCTGGTGGAAGAACTTCCCGAGTTGCGCCGTCCGGCGTCCCTGCGGCCGCGTACTTTCGCCGGCCCGACGGCGCAGCGTATGGAGGTGGCTGTTTCGCTGTTGGCGGAAAGCTTCATCACGCCGATGGCCGCCGTTGCCGGTTCCGTAGCCGACGAAGTTCTCGGCTCGTTGCTTGCCGGACGCCGGCTCGATCGCGCTTATGTCAACAATGGCGGCGACAGCGCCATCTATCTTGGCAGGGGCCAGTCGATGGTGCTGGCGATCGCCGGCACCGGCCATGGCATGGCCGACCGCATCACCATCCGCGCCGAAGACGGCGTGCGCGGCGTCGCCACCAGCGGCTGGCGCGGCCGCTCCTTTTCGCTGGGCATCGCCGATGCCGTCACCGTGCTCGCGCGGAGCGGTGCCGAGGCGGACGCTGCGGCGACGCTGATTGCCAACGCCGTCGACCTGCCTTTCCATCCGGCAATCCATCGTGTGTCCGCGCGCGATCTCGCGCCCGACAGCGATCTCGGCGATCGGCTGGTGACGCAAGGCGTTGGTGCGCTTGCACCTGGCGAGGTGGCGCAGGCGCTGGACAATGGCCTTGCCGTCGCCGAGGATTTTCGCCGGCGCGGCCTGATTGCCGCAGCGGCGCTGTTCCTGGCGGGCCAGTCCCGTATCAGTGGTTCCGTGGCGCTGGCCGCGCCCAACAAGCATAATGCGAAGGAAACTGCCCATGCCTGACTTTCCGATCCGTAAGGTCGCGGTTCTGACCGAAGAGATTTTTCATGACGGCGGCCCTGTGGCCAAAGAGCCGCGCCGCCGCGCTGCCGCTCTCGCAGTGGTCAAGAACCCGTTCGCCGGCCGCTATGTCGAGGACCTGCAAGGCGCGATGGAGGACCTGAAGCCGCTTGGGCTCCTGCTTTCCGACAAGCTGATCGCGGCACTTGGCGGCGACGTGAAAAAGATCGACGGCTACGGCAAGGGCGCCATCGTCGGCACGGCCGGCGAGCTCGAGCACGGCGCGCTGTGGCATGTGCCGGGCGGCTATGCCATGCGCGAGCGCCTCGGCGACGCCAAGGCCATCGTGCCCTCGGCCAAGAAGGTCGGCGCCTTCGGCGCGCGGCTCGACGTGCCGCTCGGCCACATCAACGCCGCCTATGTGCGCAGCCATTTCGATGCCATGGAGGTCGGCGTCAGCGACGGGCCGCGCCCCGACGAGATCCTGTTCTGCCTCGCCATGACTTGCGGTCCGCGCGTTCATAACCGCATGGGCGGCCTCGCGGCAGAGGACATCAAGGCATGGGACGGCCTGAGATGAGCGGTGAGGACAATCTGCTGCGCCTGGTCGAAGGCGAAGAACCGGACGAAAACAACTACCATCTGCAGGACCAGGTCGGCTTCATCCTGCGCAAGGCGCATCAGCGTCATGTCGCGATCTTCGCCTCGCACATCGCCGATCTGACGCCGCCGCAATTCGCTGCCTTGGCCAAGCTTTACGATATCGGTGAGACCTCGCAGAACCAGCTGGGTGCCTTGATCGCCATGGACGCCGCCACCGTGAAGGGCGTCATCGACCGGCTGAAGGCGCGCGGGCTGGTCGAGCTTTCCAAGCACGAGGTCGACAAGCGGCGGCTGCTGGTCAATCTGACGCCGGAAGGCCGCGAGGCGATCGAGCGGCTGATCCCGCTCGCCCGCACGATCACCGAGGAGACCCTTGCGCCGCTGACAGCCAAGGAGGCCGCGACCTTCCTGCGGCTGCTGGCGAAGCTGGCTTAAAGCGTCGTCGCTCGAATCCGTTTCGACGCGACGCAGCTTTAAGGCTGCCTGCCCGATGCATCCACGGTCGTACCGGAGGCGCCGATTTTGATTTCGGCGATGCCGGCGGTGCGTCGCCAGATCACGGCGACGACCAGCATCGCGATGTAACCGTCAACGGCATAGTGCCAGCCGGTATAGAAGGAACCGAACAGGATGAAGATCGCGAACGCCCAGCCTGCCGCGCCGAGCCAGCGGTTGAGTCGTGCGAGGTAGAAAGCGTTCAGCGTGGCGATCGCCACGTGCATGCTGGGCATGGCCGAAATCCCAGAGCCAAGCGCGGGCATATCGGCCTTGTAGCTGGCAAGAAGGTAGTGGGAATATTGCAGCGCAAGCTCGTTGTGCTGCCTCACCACCTTCAGAAGCTCCGCATAGCGGTCGCCGCCCAAGAATTCGTCGTAAAAGATAGGCCCGACGGAGGAGAACAGCGTTGCCAGAAGCGTTCCGACCACCATTGTGACGAGCGCAAGGGCGGTGAGATAGCGCAGGTGCACCAGCTGATTGGAGCACAGCGCCGCAAAGAACACCATGCCGAACCATTCGAGAAACCAGATCTTGGAATAGGCCGTTCCTATGAGCAGCGCCAAAGTGTCGGAATCGAATGCATGCGCGATTTGCCACGGCGCCTGACCATGCAGGAGCTCGTCGAGGTCGGCCAAGGCTTTGTCGCTATAGAAAGGCACGATGTCCGGGATGTTCACCTTGCAGGTCGTGTATGCGGCAAGCAGCAGGATGAAGACCGCCACGACGAGTGCGGCTCGCATCCCGTTCGCTCGAACCAGAGTCGCGATGAATCCGATCGGCGCTTTTGGCGAAATGATTATTGCCGCCGGGATCATCACGGCGAAGAAACAGATCGGACCCCCGACAACGAGTTCCGACAGATAGATTTGCGCAACGTCCGAGTACATCGACGGCCAGATCAGGGCCGCTCCGAGGATATAGAAGAGGCAGAGCGCGAGCAGTTTACGCGAAACACCGTCTAGTTTTGCGACATCCGCCGGCTGGCCAGACCGCGATCGCGGCAGGCTCTGCAAACTCGCATCCTCAAGCACCCCGTCGGACAAGCCCATGAACGCCCCTGCTCCGCCGGGGTTCTATTTATAGTTGCGGGCTTAATATATTCTTATCCAGTTGGGTCGGTTTGAGGGGCAAGATGACCTTTCTTCGAACTGCCATCACGCTTTATCTTGTTCCTTGAGCATGACTTTTCTAAAAGTCGCCGCCCAATCTTCGTATTTTAGAAATATGTGATTTAGATAAAATCGAATATAATGGCGCGATACCTGCAAGCCGGCCGACGGTTCGTCAATCCACGCCGAACATCTCCTGCGCCTGTTCGGGCGTATAATAGCCGAGCCGGACATCCTCGGCGATCAGCCTCGGGTCGCGTTGGCGCGGATCGCCATAGCCGCCGCCGCCCGGCGTGCCGACGCGTACGCGGTCGCCGGCCCTAAGCGCGATGTCCTGCTCCTTGGAAAGATGTGGTGGCACATGCGCTTCGCCGCCCCGAAATACGGTCACGCTGTTCGGCGCGCCGTCCTTGCCACCGAGCGCGCCCTGCGGCCCGAAGCGGCCGTGATCCATGACGAAGGAGGCGCGGGCTTCGCCCCGCAATATCTCCACCTCATAGGCAAGGCCGAAGCCGCCGCGATGCTTGCCGGCGCCGCCCGAGCCCTCGCGCAGCGCGTAGTGCCGGTAGAGAACCGGAAAAGCCTGCTCCATGATCTCGACCGGCGGCGATTTCGAAATGCCGATGGTAGAGCAGCCGTTGCTCAGGCCGTCATGGCCGGCATTGCCGCCATAGCCGCCACCCGAGATCTGGTACATCACGTAGTCGCGCCCGCGCGCCGGATCGTTGCCGCCGAGCGCGAAATTGCCGCTGGAGCCGGCGGGTGCCGCCGTCACCTTCTCCGGCAGCGCCTGCACCATCGCCGCGAACACCGCTTCCGCGATGCGCTGCGAGACCTCCGCCGCGCAGCCCGATACGGGGCGCGGATATTTCGCGTCGAGGAAGGTGCCTTCCGGCCGCTCGACGTTCAGCGGCTCGAAGGCGCCGGCGCTGATCGGCACCTCGGGAAAGATATGGCGCATGGCGAGATAGACCGACGACAGGGTCGTCGCCAGCACGCTGTTCATCGGTCCGGCGCAGGGCTTTGACGAACCGGCGAAATCGAAGGTCAGCGTGTCGCCCTTCTTCTCGATGGCCAGATTTATGGTCAGCGGCTCGTTCACCACGCCGTCGGAATCGACGAAGGCCTGCGAGCGATAGACGCCGTCCGGTATCACCGCGATCGAGGCGCGCATCTGGTCGGCGGCGCGTCGGCGCAATTCGGCGATCGCTTCGATGACGGTTTCGTCTCCGTAACGATCCAGTATTTCGTTTAGCCTGTCCTGGCCGATCAGCAACGCGGCAGCCTGCGCGCGAATATCGCCGATGCGCTGGTCGGCGACGCGGATGTTCGAGCAGATGATGGCGTAGATTTCCGGGTCGAGCACGCCCTTCTTGAACAGTTTTACCGGCGGCAGGCGCAAGCCTTCCTGCTCGACTGCGGTGGCCGACGCCGAGAAGCCGCCCGGCACAGAGCCGCCGATATCAGGCCAATGACCCGTGTTGGAAAGCCAGCAGAAAATCTTGCCGTTTCGATAGACCGGCATGACGAAACGCACATCCATCAGATGCGTGCCGCCGAGATAGGGGTCGTTGACGATATAGATGTCGCCGGGCTCCGGCGCCAGGCAACGGCCGTCGGCGATCATCTCGATCACCGTCTTGGTCGAATATTGCATGACGCCGACGAACACCGGCAGGCCCTGGCTGCCTTGCGCGATCAGCGAGCCGTCGGCCGCCGAATAGATGCCATCCGAGCGATCGTTGGCCTCGGCGATGACCGGCGAGAAGGCCGCGCGGGAAAACGTCAGATCCATCTCGTCGCAGACCTGCTGCAGCGCCGCCTGCAGCACCGAAAGCGTGATCGTGTCGAGCTTTGCCCCTTGCACTGGCATTGTCAGGCCTCGCCGATGTCGATGATGATGTTGCCGTCGGCGTCGGAACGCGCATGGTCGCCGGGTTCCAGCACCGTGGTTGCGTCCATCTGCTCCAGGATCGCCGGCCCTTCGATTGTTGCATCGAGCGGCAGTTTTTCGCGGTCATAGACCGGAGTGTCGTGCCAGTGCCCACTGTACCAGACCGGCCGGATTTCGCGCAGCGCCTCCTCGAGCGTCGCCGCGCGCCCCGCCGGGTCGATCAGCTTCGACAGATCGATTTGCGGCCGCACGCCGGTGACCGAGGTATTGAGGTTGACGAGATTGGCGCGGATCTCGGGCAGCTCGACCTTGAAGCGCGCGAAATAGGCCTTTTCGAAGAGTTGCTGCAGCGTCGCGCGCGTCACCGATGAGGACGGCAGCGGCACGTTGATGATGTGCGTCTGGCCAACGAACTGCATGTCGGCGGAATGAGTGACGCGGATCGCGTCCGGCTTCACCGCTTCCTTGGCGATCAGCGCCTCGCCTTCGTTCCGGTGCCGTTCCAATACCTCGCGAAGCTTCGCTTCGTCGAGGCTCGCCACCGGCTGGTTGATCGTGTTGACGAAATCGTGCCTGAGATCGGCGACGACGCAGCCGAGCGCATTGGTGATGCCGGGGCGCGCCGGCACCAGCACACGTGGCAGGCCGAGCTCGCGGGCGAGTGCTGTCGCGTGCAATGGCCCGGCGCCGCCGAAGGCGAACAGCGCGAAATCGCGCGGATCGTGGCCGCGCGACACAGACACCATGCGGATGGCGCCCGCCATCTTCATGTTGCCGAGCCTCAGGATCGCGCCCGCCGCTTCGACGCCGGAAAGGCCGGTGCGCTTGCCGATCTTGTCCTCGAAGATCGCGGTCACGCGCTCGACGGTGACCGGATTGTCGACGGCGAGCAGCTTCTTCGGCGCCAACCGGCCCAGCACCAGATTGGCGTCGGTGATGGTCGGTTCGGTGCCGCCGCGCCCGTAGCAGATCGGGCCGGGATTGGCGCCGGCGCTTTCCGGGCCGATCTGGATCAGGCCGGCCGCGTCGACGCGCGCGATCGAGCCGCCGCCGGCGCCGACGGTGTGCACCGCCACCATCGGCACATGGATCGGCATTGCATACTCGATCTCGATCTCGTTCGAGACGGCGGGCTCGGCGTTGCGGATAAGCGCCACGTCGGTCGAGGTGCCGCCCATGTCGTAGGTGACGACATTGCCGAAGCCGGCGCGTTTTCCGGTATAGGCTGCCGCGATCACGCCCGATGCTGGGCCCGACATCACGGTCTTGGCCGATTCCTGCGTGACGAAGCGGGCCGAGATCATGCCGCCATTGCCGTTCATGATCAGGAAGTCGCGCGCATAGCCTTTCGCCGCCAGCTCCTTGCGCAGCCGCTCGACATAGCGCTCCAGGATCGGCTGCACCGAGGCGTTGACCGCCGCCGTCACGCCGCGCTCGAACTCGCGCGCTTCCGAAAGCAGCGCATGGCCGGTGGTGATATGGCCGTTCGGCCAGAGTTCCGCCGCGATCTCCGCCGCGCGGCGTTCATGCGCCGGGTTGGCGTAGGAATGCAGGAAATGGATGACGAGCGACTCGCAGCCGGCGGCGAGCAGCCGCTTCACCGCATCGCGCATCTCCGCCTCGTCGAGCGGGACGCGAACGGCGCCGGACGCCTCGACGCGCTCCGAGACCTCGAGTCGCAGATCGCGCGGAATGACCGGCACGAAGGTGCCCGTCATGCCATAGGCTTGCGGCCGGGTGCGCCGGCCAAGCTCGATCACGTCGCGAAAGCCGCGCGTGGTGATCATGCCGGTCCTGGCCAGCCGGCGTTCCAGCACGGCGTTGGTGGTCGTCGTCGTGCCATGGACGATGAGGTCGATACCGTCGACCGGAAAGCCGGTGGCGGCAAGTGCGGCGACCACGCCGAATGCCTGGTTCTCCACCGTGGTCGGCGTCTTGGCGATATGCACCTTTCCGCCTGCCTTGCCGTCGATCAGCAGCAGGTCGGTGAAGGTTCCGCCGACATCGATGCCTGCGACAACATTTCCCGCCGACGCCGAAAATTTCTCATCCATTGTCGAAACCCGAAATGCTAAAACTACGGACATGTCCCAGTTTGGAAAGGTGTTTTATGCCTCGATCTTGACCCCAAGATCGTTTGTATACTAATAAGTTTCCAACACAAGGGCTTACTGCTGGCAGTGTGTGAGAAGCACGTCGGAACCCGACCGTCCGGACGTGCACGGAAAAGTTTGGCGCCAGAACCTCGCGTCTGGGCCGGAAAGTTGGGTTTGATGAACACGACATCCGCGGTCAACATCGCCGGCGCCAGGCCGGTCCAGTTCCCGATCCCGGCCAATGTCTATGCCGAGACGGTGGTATCGGTGAAGCATTACACCGATCGGCTGTTCTCCTTCCGCATCACCCGCCCGCAGTCGCTGCGCTTCCGCTCCGGCGAGTTCGTCATGATCGGCCTGCCCAATGCCGAGAAGCCGATCTTCCGTGCCTATTCCGTCGCCAGCCCCGCTTGGGACGACGAGCTTGAATTCTTCTCGATCAAGGTGCCGGACGGTCCATTGACCTCCGAGCTGCAGAAGATAAAGGTCGGCGACACCGTCATCATGCGCCAGAAGGCGACCGGGACGCTGGTGCTCGACGCCCTTACGCCCGCAAAACGCCTGTTCATGATCTCGACCGGCACCGGCATCGCGCCCTTCGCCAGCTTGCTGCGCGATCCCGAGACTTATGAAAAGTTCGACCACGTCTTCCTGACCCACACCTGTCGCGACAAAGCCGAGCTTGTCTACGGCCAGGAGCTGGTGGCGGCTCTGGAAAACGATCCGCTGATCGGCGAGCTGACCGGCGGCCGTGTCACGCTCTACAATTCGACGACCCGCGAGGAATCGGCGCGCATGGGCCGCATCACCGCGCTGATCGGCTCGGGCAAGTTCTATTCCGACCTCGGCATCGACAAGCTCAATCCCGAGACCGACCGCATCATGATCTGCGGTTCGATGCACATGTTGAAGGACGTCAAGGAACTCGCCGAAAGCCTCGGCTTCCAGGAAGGCTCGCTCAGCCATCCGGCAAGCTTCGTCGTGGAGCGCGCCTTCGTCGGCTGAGCGTATCGCACCCGCCAGCTCTGTCGGAAGCCACTGAGATTTACCGACGACATTCGTGCTTCGTCATGTATGGACGGCCCCTTTTGGGCAAGAGGAAAAATGGCAACGACGGCGCAGGTCTGGAGCGGTCATGTATTCGGCCTTTAGTGCGGTCGATTTCGAAGACCGCTGGCCCGCAAGGGTTACGCGGATCGAGTTCCAATCATTCTAGCGCGCTTTGTATCGCGATGACGAAGGCGGAGTGTCTCGACCCAGGTCCTGACCATTTTGCCGTGCTGCTTTTTGCTCCTTACGCTTGTTGAGGGCCTCGATTTGCGTTTATGCCGCAGTCGGCGCCCTGTATTCCTGTCCCGATTGCAGCATTGCCCAGATGATGCGGGCGGTCTTGGCCGCCTGGGCGACGACGGCGACCTTGACCGGCCGCCTGGCCAGCAGGCCGCGAACCCAGGGTGAGCCCTTGTCGGGTTTGGCCCTGACCTGGCGCAACCAGGAACTGGCGCCCAGAATGAGCAGCCTTCGCAGGTCCCTGTCGCCGGCGCGGCTGATATGGCCCGTCAAGCTGTGCTTGCCGCCGGTGTCATGGCTCTTGCGGGTCAGGCCCAGCCAGGCGGCGAAGTCCCTGGCCGAAGCGAACTGGCGGCCATCGCCGATGGTGGCGACGGCTGCATGCGCGATGATCGGGCCGACGCTCGGGATCGTCGTCAGCCGCAAGGCCGCTCGCTGCTGCCTGACCTGAGCCAGGATCTGCTTGTCCAGCTTGCCGATCTCGCCATCCAGCGCCCGCCATTGCCCGGCCAGAGGCGCCAGACAGATCAACAGCGCCGCGGGAATGGCTTCATCGGCTGCCTCGATGCGCTGCAGCAGGGCCTCGATGCCTGCGGCCCCCTTGGCACCTATCAGACCCATCTCATAGAGCTGCCCACGCATGGCGTTGGCCAGTTGCGTGCGCTGGCGCACCAGAAGGTCACGTGTGCGATGCAGCGCTCGGGCCCATTGCTGTTCGACCGTCTTGATCGGCACGAAGCGCATGTCGGGCCGGCTCACCGCCTCGCAACAGCCTTGCGCATCGCGGGCATCGTTCTTGTTGCGCGCAACATAGGGCTTCACATAGGCCGGCGGCATCAGCTTGACCTCGTGGCCGAGCGCGCTCAGCGTGCGGGCCCAATGATGGGCCGAGCCGCACGCCTCCATGCCGATCAGCGCCGGCGGCTGCGCGGCGAAGAACTTCTCCACCTGCGCGCGCCGCAGCTGGCGCTGCACCACCACCTGCCCGGCTGCATCCACGCCGTGCACCTGAAACACGTTCTTGGCCAAATCGATTCCAAATCTGATAGCTTGCATGACGGACGGTCTCCTCCGCTGGGTTCCAACACGACCAGTTTGGCACATTCGATGCCGCAAGGGGCCGTCCACCCATCATTCTAGGGCGGAGCGACGCAAAGCGTAGCGGAGACCCTAGAATCCATGCCGTTACGCTAAGGCCTTGCGGCGGTTACAGAATTCTGCACCGTTGCACTCTACGGCAGAGGTCACGGCATGGATACTCGGGTCAAGCCCGAGTATGACGAAGGGATGGGCGTTTCGGCCAATCTCCAACGCCGGGAGCGCCTACTCAGGATGATGTTTTGACCATGCGGTCAAAAACCTGCTGCCTTGCCGGCCTTTTTCCGGTATGACCCCTTGAAAGACTCGTGAAGCGTCGCTGCACGGGCTATCCTTCGGCGCAAGCAGCTGAATGAAAGGGCAGGAGATGAGCAGCACCATCCGCGAGGCCGGCGCAGGCGCGTCCAAGGTCATGCCGCTGCCAGCGCGTGCCGCCGCCAACACGCCGATGCCGCTGGAGCACGGCATTGCCCGCAATCCAGGCATGAAGCTCGACCTCGGTTTCCTGGAATCGGTGCGCAGCGTCAATCGCTCGGCGCTGGAACGTCGTGTCGCCACGCTCACCAAACGGCGCTCGATCAAGGCCGACAACCAGGCCGCCTGGCTGCTACGGGCGATTGCCTGCATGGATCTCACCACGCTGAACTCCAACGACACCGACGAGCGCGTGCGCAGGCTTTGCGCCAAGGCGATCAATCCGCTGCGCAAGGATATCGTCGAGGGTCTCGGCATCGCCGGTGAAACCATCCGTCCGGCGGCGGTTTGCGTCTACCACCCCTTCGTCGCCACCGCTGTCGAGGCGCTGCGCGGTACCGGCATTCATGTCGCCGCCGTTTCAACGGCCTTCCCGCACGGCCTGGCGCCGCTCTCGACCCGGCTGCAGGAGATCGAGGCCTCGGTGCGCGACGGCGCCGACGAGATCGATGTCGTAATCCCGCGCGGCCTGGTCTACGGCGCCAAGTGGCGCGAGCTGTTCAACGAGATCGTCGCCATGCGCGCCGCCTGCGGCGACGTGCACTTGAAAGTCATCCTCGGCACCGGCGATCTCGCCACGCTGCGCAATGTCATGCTGGCCTCGATGGTGGCGATGATGGCGGGCGCCGACTTCATCAAGACCTCGACCGGCAAGGAAAGCGTCAACGCCACGCTTCCCGTCGGCCTCGCCATGGTGCGCGCCATCCGCGCCTATTTCGAGGAGACGGGCTATCTCATCGGCTTCAAGCCGGCCGGCGGCATTTCCACCGCCAAGGCATCGCTCGACTGGCTGGTGCTGATGAAGGAGGAACTTGGCCGGCCCTGGCTCGAGCCGGAGCTGTTCCGCTTCGGCGCCTCCAGTCTGCTCACCGACATCGAACGCCAGCTCGAGCATCATTTGACCGGGCACTATTCAGCCAACCATCGCCACGCGATGGCGTAGCACCCACCCTCCCCCTTGTGGGGAGGGTCGCCGCGAAGCGGCGGGGTGGGGGTCGAAAAAACAAATCAACCTGTCAAATGCACCAATCCGCTAGCCATCTACCCCCACCCCGATCGGCTCTGCCGATCGACCCTCCCCACAAGGGGGAGGGCAAAGGAGGCGCCCCATGAATATCCTCGAACGCTACCACGCCATGGAATACGGCCCGGCGCCGGAGGCCTGCAACGAGGCCGATGCCTGGTTGGCCTCGCGCGATTTTTCCAAGTCCCTGTTCGTCGACGGCGCCTGGAAGGCGGCGGCGAGCGGCAAGACTTTCGACACCAGCGAGCCGTCCTCCGGTAAGCTGCTCGCCAAGGTCTCGGATGCGGGCGCCGCCGACATCGACGCGGCGGTTGCCGCGGCCGCCAAGGCGCTGCCGAAGTGGAGCGCGAGTTCCGGCTACGCCAGAGCCAAGGTACTCTATGCCATCGGCCGCGCCATGCAGCGCCATCAACGCCTGTTCGCCGTGCTGGAATCGATCGACAACGGCAAGCCGATCCGCGAAAGCCGCGACATCGACGTGCCGCTGGCGATCCGTCACTTCATCCATCATGCCGGCTGGGCGCAGACGCTCGAGAAGGATTTTCCCGACCACAAGGCGGTCGGCGTCGTCGGCCAGGTCATCCCATGGAACTTTCCGCTGTTGATGCTGGCCTGGAAGATCGCGCCCGCACTCGCCGCGGGCTGTACGGTGGTGTTGAAGCCGGCCGAATTCACGCCGCTTACCGCGATCCTGTTCGCTGAAATCTGCGAGCGGGCAGGCGTGCCGAAAGGCGTCGTCAACATCGTCCAGGGCGGACCGGAAGCGGGTGCGGCGATCGTCAATCATCCCGGTGTCCAGAAGATCGCCTTCACCGGCTCTTCCGAGGTCGGCAAGATCATCCGCAAGGCGACCGCCGGGTCGGGCAAGAAGCTTTCGCTGGAACTCGGCGGCAAGTCGGCCTTCGTCGTCTTCGAGGATGCCGATCTCGACAGCGCCGTCGAGGGTCTGGTCGACGGCATCTGGTTCAATCAGGGCCAGGTCTGCTGCGCCGGCTCGCGCCTGCTTGTGCAGGAAGGCGTTGCCGAGGCCTTCATCGCCAAGGTCAAGGTCAGGATGAGCCGGCTGCGCGTCGGCAGCCCGCTCGACAAGAACACCGATATCGGTCCTTTGGTCGACCGCACCCAGCTCGACCGCGTCAAGGGCCTGATCGCCGAGGGCGCCAGGCAAGGCGCGGTCTGCTGGCAGCCCGACGCCGCCTTGCCGACGACGGGCTACTATCACCTGCCGACGCTCGCGACCTCGGTTTCGCCGGCTAATATATTGGCGCAGGAGGAGGTGTTCGGACCGGTGTTGGCGACGATGAGCTTCCGAAACACCGAGGAAGCGATCGAGCTTGCCAACAACACGCGCTACGGCCTTGCCGCTTCCGTGTGGAGCGAGAACATCAACCTCGCCTTGCATGTCGCCCCGCAATTGAAGGCCGGCGTGGTCTGGGTCAACGGCACCAACATGTTCGATGCCGCCTGCGGCTTCGGCGGCTATCGCGAAAGCGGCTTCGGCCGCGAGGGCGGCCGCGAGGGCATGTTCGAATATCTTAGCGCCAAGCTGCCTGTCGGTCCGGCTATCAAGCCGGCCACCGCCGGCTCCGCTCAGCCAGCCGAACAGGCCGACGGCACGGCGATCGACCGCACTGCAAAGCTGTTCATCGGCGGCAAGCAGGTGCGCCCCGACGGCAATTATTCGCTTGGCATCGCCACCGCCAAGGGCAAGCTTGCCGGCGAGGTCGGCCTCGGCAACCGCAAGGACATCCGCGACGCGGTCGCCGCGGCGCGCGCCTGCAAGGCTTGGCCCGATGCGACTGCCTTCAACCGCAGCCAGGTGCTTTACTACTTCGCCGAGAACCTTTCCGGCCGCGCGGACGAATTCGCCGCGCGCCTCGTCCAGCTCACCGGCGTCGCTCCCAAGGCGGCGCGGGAGGAGGTCGAGCAGTCGATCGAGCGGCTGTTCCTCTATGCCGGCCTCACCGACAAGTTCGAGGGCCGCGTCCACCAGCCGCCGGCCCGTGTCGTGACATTGGCGCTGCATGAGCCGGTCGGTGTCGTCGGCATCGTCGCGCCCGACAACCAGCCGCTGCTCGGCTTCGTCTCGCTGGTGGCGCCGGCGCTTGCCATGGGCAACACCGTGGTCGCCGTCCCGTCCGAACGCCACCCGCTTTTGGCCACCGACCTCTACCAGGTGATCGAATATTCCGACTTGCCTGCCGGCGCCGTCAACATCGTCACCGGCCGCAGCGCCGAGCTTGCGGGCGTGCTGGCCAAGCATGACGATGTCGACGGGCTCTGGCTGTTCGCCGATGCCGAAACCTGCGCCAGGGCGGAGGCCGACTCCATCGGCAACCTGAAGCGCGTCTGGACCGGCAACGGCCGCAGCCTCGACTGGGCCTCGAGCGAAGCCGCCGGCGAGGCCTTCCTGCGCCGCGCCATCGAGGTCAAGAATGTCTGGGTGCCTTACGGCGACTGAATCCTGCGACGGAAGTGATGTTCGCTTCCCCTTTGCGACGTTGGTGGTTGGCGAAACCGGCGATGAGAGCGCCCCTCTCCCCGTCACTATACGGGGAGAGGATGCCGGCAGGCAGGTGAGGGGCAGCGCCGGAGCTCAAAAGGGGGCGACAAGACAGATCCGAAACCCGAAACGATGCCTGTTCCAGGCTTGACGCCTCGTCACGTGTTCTTTAACCAGAAAAAACAATTGGTCCTCGGCAGATGGCAGGTCAGGCGCCAAGCTCGCCTGGCGCATTGCGCCTAGTTTGGCTGCCGGTAGAAAGCTTGCGGCACCCGGAGAGAAGAATGGCGGATCTGGCAGGCAAGGTGGTTGTGGTCACCGCGGCGGCGCAAGGCATCGGACGCGCGAGCGCGCTGGCCTTTGCCAGAGCCGGCGCCATAGTTCATGCCACCGACATCAACGAGCCGCTCCTTGCCGAGCTCGCCAAGACTTCCGGCATCAAGACGCGCAAGCTCGACGTTCTGAACGATGCGGCCGTCGCGGCTGCCTTCGCCGAGATCGGCCCGGTCGATGTGCTGTTCAACTGCGCCGGCTTCGTCCATTCGGGCTCCATCCTCGAGATGAAGGATGAGGACCTCGACTTCGCGCTCAACCTCAATGTCCGCTCGATGATCCGCACCATCCGCGCCGTGCTGCCAGGCATGCTGGAGCGCGGCGACGGCTCGATCATCAACATGGCGTCGCTGGCGAGCTCGCAGAAGGGCGTGCCGAACCGTTTCGTCTATGGTTTGACCAAGGCGGCCGTCATCGGCCTCACCAAGGCGGTCGCCGCCGACTATGTCGCAAGAGGAATCCGCTGCAACGCCATCTGTCCCGGCACGGTCGAAAGCCCGTCGCTGCAAGACCGCATGCATGCGCAGGGCGACTATGAGGCGGCGCGCGCGGCCTTCATCGCCCGTCAGCCCATGGGCAGGCTGGGCACGCCCGAGGAGATCGCCGATCTCGCCGTCTATCTGGCGGGAGCGAACTACACGTCGGGTCAGGCCTACAATATCGACGGCGGCTGGTCGATCTGACCGCCGCCGGGAAAACATCGTTGACGAACAGGAAGATCGCGCCCAACGCCGCGTTTATCGGCAGAGGATCGGAAAGTCTGAAAAATCCTTCCCGCCGGCTGCCCTGGTCGCCGTGCACGCTTGTCGGAGATCGGCTCGATGGATACGGTCCGCCGGTTTCCGCAGTGAAGCGGTCGCCTGAGCGAAGAGTTTTGCAAAACGGCCTTCGGCCGCAAGTAGGAGAACGAAGATGAAGTTGCTGCGC
The DNA here is from genome assembly GCF_029674625.1 of Mesorhizobium sp. WSM4906. Classification (NCBI taxonomy): domain Bacteria; kingdom Pseudomonadati; phylum Pseudomonadota; class Alphaproteobacteria; order Hyphomicrobiales; family Phyllobacteriaceae; genus Mesorhizobium; species Mesorhizobium sp. WSM4906. The sequence goes on along the minus strand of NZ_CP121355.1, from coordinate 461,063 downwards.
TATGGCGAGGTGGGGAGCGAACGTCCCGGCCTGCTCGATCAGGATGGCACGATCCGCGACCTTTCGGCCTATGTCGCCGACATCGCCGGCACCGCGCTTCATCCGGCTTCGCTGGAGATGCTGTCGAAGCTCGATCCGAAATCGCTGCCGGCGGTCTCCGGCAAGCCGCGCATGGGCGCCTGCGTTGCCGGCACCGGCAAATTCATCTGCATCGGCCTCAACTATTCCGACCACGCCGCCGAGACCGGCGCCACCGTGCCGCCGGAGCCGATCATCTTCATGAAGGCAAGCTCCGCCATCGTCGGGCCGGATGACGACGTGCTCATCCCGCGCGGCTCCGTCAAGACCGACTGGGAAGTCGAGCTCGGCGTCGTCATCGGCAAGACGGCGAAGTATGTCAGTGAGGAAGACGCGCTCGATTATGTTGCCGGCTATTGCGTCGCGCACGACGTGTCCGAGCGCGCCTTCCAGGCCGAGCGCCAGGGCCAGTGGACCAAGGGCAAGTCCTGCGACACGTTTGGGCCGATCGGCCCGTGGCTGGTGACCACGGACGAGATCGCCGATCCGCAGAACCTCAAGATGTGGCTGACCGTCAACGGCAAGACCATGCAGAACGGCTCGACCAAGACCATGGTCTACGGCGTGAAGTATCTGGTCTCCTATCTCAGCCAGTTCATGTCGCTGCATCCCGGCGACATCATCTCCACCGGCACGCCGCCCGGCGTCGGCCTCGGCATGAAGCCGCCGGTATTCCTCAAAGCAGGCGACGTCGTCGAGCTTGGCATCGAAGGCATGGGCCAGCAGAAGCAGACGTTCAAGGCGGACGAATAGGCGGATCAAATCGCAGGGCTGCGCCGCCCCTCATCCGCCTGCCGGCACCTTCTGCCCGTGAAGGACGGGGAGAAGGGACAAGCTCCGGCGCTGGCGACCTCCCTCTCCCCGTCCTTCACGGGGAGAGGGTAAGGGTGAGGGGCAGCGCCGACCTGCGTCACGATCCTACTTCAACACTCTTCCATCCGCTCCAAACCGATATGTCTTCGCCGGGTCCGGCGTCGCGTAGAGCGTAGCGCCCGGCTCGGCGTTGTAGACGCCGAAGATGCGCACGGTGAGCAGGCCGGCCTTCTCGCAGTCGAGATAGAGGTTGGTGTCGGCGCCGAGATGCTCGGCATGCACCACCGTGCCTTTCCAGGCGCCGGATTTCGCATCGACGGTCAGATGCTCTGGCCTGACCCCGACGGTCTTCGCCGTCTCGCCCAGCTTGGCGCCGTCGATGAAGTTCATCTTCGGCGAGCCGATGAAGCCGGCGACGAATTCGTTGGCCGGCGAATTGTAGAGCTCCATCGGGCTGCCGATCTGCTCGATCCGGCCGGCGTTGAGCACGACGATCTTGTCGGCCAGCGTCATCGCCTCGACCTGGTCGTGGGTGACGTAGATCATCGTCGCCTTCAGCCGCCGGTGCAACTGCGCGATCTCCAGCCTTGTGTTGACGCGCAGCGCGGCATCGAGGTTCGACAGCGGCTCGTCGAAGAGAAAGAGCTTCGGCTCGCGCACCACGGCGCGGCCGATGGCGACGCGCTGGCGCTGACCGCCCGAGAGTTCCGCCGGGCGGCGCTCAAGATAGGGCTCGAGCGACAGCATGGCCGAAGCGATCTTGATGCGGCGCTCGATCTCGGCCGAGGGTGTGCCGGCCTGCTTCAGGCCGAGGCCCATATTGTTCTTGACCGTCAGATGCGGGTAGAGCGCGTAGGTCTGGAACACCATGGCGATGCCGCGTTTGGCCGGTGGCGTGACCGAGACGTCGTCGCCGTCGATCAGCACCCGGCCGGAGGTCGAATCCTCCAGCCCGGCGATCACGCGCAGCAGCGTCGACTTCCCGCAGCCGGAAGGTCCGACGAAGACGACGAACTCGCCGTCATTGACCTCGAGGTCGATGCCCTTCAGCACCTCGACCGGCCCGAAAGCCTTCTTCACATTCTCGATGTTCAGCGAGCCCATGGCTTCGTCCCCGTTCTTATAGTTTCAGGTGTTCTAGAGTTTGACTGGGGCGCCGCTGCGCACGCTCTCGTCGGCGGCAAGGCAGACGGCGAGCGACTTCACCGCGTCGTCCATGTGGCGGGTGAGGTCGATGTCCTCGCGGATGGCCTTGAGCAGGAAGGCCTGTTCGCGGTCGCAGAGCTCCTGGTGCCCAGGCTCGCCTTCCATCGACAGCAGCTCGTCTTGCTTGGCGAACTTGCCGTCCGGACCGGTCGCAGCACTATGCAGGCGGATGGTCGAGGTCTTGGTGTGGGTATCGATGTCGTCGGACTTCACGCCCTCCTTCATCACGATCGACACGCAGCCCTTGGGCGACATCACGTCTTTCACAAAGAAGGCGGTCTCCGAGATCATCGGACCCCAGCCGGCCTCGTACCAGCCGACCGAGCCGTCCTCGAACAGCACCTGCAGATGGCCGTAATTGTACATGGAGGGCGCCACCTCCTCGGTCAGCCGCACCCCCATGCCGCGCACCTCGACCGGCCTGGCGTCGGTGATCTGCAGCATCACGTCAAGATAGTGCACGCCGCAGTCGACGATCGGCGAGGTCGTCTGCATCAGCTGCTTGTGTGTCTCCCAGGTGTGGCCGGAGGACTGCTGGTTGAGGTTCATGCGGAACACGTAGGGACCGCCGAGCTTGCGCGCCTCGGCGATCAGCCTCATCCAGGACGGATGGTGGCGCAGGATATAGCCGATCACCAGCTTCTTGCCGTTGGCCTTGGCCGCGTCGACGACGCGCTTGGCGTCAGCCACTGTGGTCGCCAGCGGCTTCTCGACGAAGACATGGCAGCCCGCCTCGAATGCCCTCACCGCATAGTCGGCATGGCTGTCGGAATAGGTGGCGATCGCGGCAACGTCGGGCTTCTCGTCGCGCAACGCATCCTCGAAGGAGCGCCTGATGCCGTAACCGGCGAGTCCGTCCGGCAGTGGCACGTCGGAGCGATTGACGAGCGCCGCGATCTCGAAGCCCGGATTGGTGTGATAGGCGAGCGCGTGACTGCGGCCCATATTGCCGAGGCCTGCGACGACGACGCGAAGGGGTTTATCGCTCACCTGACTACTCCAGTTTTTCTTGAGAGGGTGAAGCTGAGCCCTACGGAGAATTGGCGCCCCTCGCTCACTTGACGGCTCCGGAAGTAATGCCGCGGATCAGCTGCCGCGAGAAGATGACGTAGAGGATCAGCACCGGCAGGATCGCCAGCGACAGCGCCGCCAAGATCGCGTTCCAGTTGGTGACGAACTGGCCGAGGAAGAGCTGCGCGCCGAGCGTCACCGTCTTGGTCTGTTCCGATGGCGCCAGAATCAGCGGGAACCACAGATCGTTCCAGATCGGGATCATGGTGAAGACGGCGACCGTCGCCATCGACGGCCTGACCAGCGGCAGCACCAGGCGGAAGAAGATCGTGTATTCCGACAGCCCGTCGATGCGCCCCGCGTTCTTCAAGTCGTCGGAGACCTGTTTCATGAATTCCGACAAGATGAAGATGGCTAAAGGCAGGCCCTGCGCCGTGTAGACCAGGATCAGCGCCGTCAGCGTGTTGACCAGCCCGGTCGCCACCATCAGCTGCAGGATGGCAACGGTGCCGAGGCGGATCGGGATCATAATGCCGAGCGCGAGATAGAGTCCCATCATGGTATTGCCGCGGAAGCGGTACTCCGACAGCGCGAAGCCGGCCATCGCGCCGAACAAAAGCACGAAGAACAGCGAGGCGACGGTGACGACGAGGCTGTTCTGGAAATAGTGGAAAAAATCACCCTGGCCGAACACCGTCGTGTAGCCGATCAGGTCGAAGGTCTTCGGCGTCGGCGGCGTCAGCGGCGCGCCGAAGATGCCGGCGCGGGATTTGAACGAATTCACCACCACCAGGATCACCGGGAACAGCGCGATCACCGTGTAGGTCAAAAGCACGGCATGGGCGCCGATGGTGCGGGGCAAGGAACGGGTGGCTGTGCTCATGGCGCCCTCAGAACTGGTAGCGACGCAGGCGCGTCTGGACGAGGAACAGGTAGACGCAGACGCCGGCAAGGATGATCAGGAACATCATCGTGGCGATCGCCGCGCCCATGTTCGGGTCGCCGACCTGCAGCTGGAAGCCGAAGAAGGCGCGGTAGAGGAAGGTGCCGAGGATGTCGGTCGAATAGTTCGGTCCGGCGAGCGCGCCTTGCGCCGTGTAGATCAGGTCGAAGGCGTTGAAATTGCCGACGAAGGTCAGGATCGAGATGATGCCGATCGACGGCAGGATCAGCGGCAGCTTGATTTTCCAGAATTGCGCCATGCCGGTGACGCCGTCGCATTCGGCGGCCTCGATCACCTCGTCCGGGATCGACAGCAGTGCGGCATAGATCAGCATCATCGGGATGCCGACGAACTGCCAGACCGAGACCAGGCTGAGCGCGGTCAGCGCATATTGCTCCTTGCCGAGCCACGGCGTGAACAGGCTCTTCAGCCCGACGAAGTCGAGCAGGTGCGGTGCCACGCCCCAGATCGGCGACAGGATCAGCTTCCAGGCGAAGCCGACGATGACGAAGGACAGGATCGTCGGCACGAAGATCGCCGTGCGGTAGAAGGCGGCAAACCTGAGCCTCGGGCTGGACAGAAGTGCCGCGAGGAGCACGCCGATCGGGTTCTGCACCAGCATGTGGATGATGAAGAACCAGACGTTGTTCCTGAGTGCGTTCCAGAAATTCACCGACCAGTTGGGGTCGCCGAACAGCGTGCGGAAATTGCCGAGCCCGACGAACACCTGGGACTGCTCGATGTTGCGGAACAATGAGAGTTGGAGGGTGCCGAACAGCGGCAGGATCATGATCGCCGTGTAGACGAGCACCGCCGGCGCCAGGAAGACGCCGATATGCCAGCGGATCGGTTTCTTGGGTCGTGTTTGTGCGGCCATGAGTTCGGTCCCCGCCGTCTCTCGGTTCCAGGTCGATGAATGCTTAGCTGATGCCTCGATGCACGGCCTGACTGTCCTCATAATGCGAAGGACAAGGCCAGCGACAGTGCGGCTTCGTCTTCCCGCAAGGGTGAGGGTAAGACCGAGAGGCGGCGCCGACAATCGCTATCTAGGAACTGTCCGAATGCCGGCCGGGCATGCGCCCGGCCGGTTCGATAGCGAAGATTACTTCGCCGGCTTGTACCAGCTGTCGAGGCCGTCCTGCAGCTTCTTGGCCGCGGCTTCCGGCGTGTCGGTGCCGTTGATCACGTTGGCCGATTCAACCCAGGTCTCGTTCTCGAGGTTCGGCGTGCCGCGCGACAGGATCTGATAGGTCGAGCGGATCGTCGACTTGCACTTGCCGCGCCAGGAGACGAATTCCTGCGCCAACGGGTCTTCCATCTTCACCGGCGTGCTGTTCAGGCTGAAGAAGCCCGGCAGCGCGTTGGCGTAGATGGTGGCGAAGTCCGGCGAGGCGACCCAGGCCAGGAACTTCTTGGCCTCTTCCGGATGCTTCGAGGCCGCGTTCAGGCCCATGCCGATGTCGGTGTGGTCGGAGATGTAGCAGGTGTCGCCGGCCTTCTGCACCGGCGGCGGGAAGGCGCCCATCTTGAACTGCGCCTGTGTGTTGAACAGGCCGATCTCCCACGAGCCGGCCGGATAGATGGCGGCGCGGCCGAGCGTGAACAGGTTCTGGCTGTCCGGATAGGTCTGCGCCTCGAAGCCGTCACCGAGATAGGGCTTCCACTTGGCCAGTTCCTTGTAAGGCTCGACCCACTGCGGATCCGTCAGCTTCTGCTCGCCCTTGATCAGCGCTTGGCGGCCTTCCTCGCCCTTCCAGTAGTTCGGGCCGATGTTCTGGTAGCCCATGGTCGCGGCTTCCCAGAGGTCCTTGGTGCCCATCGCCATCGGGATGTAGGTGCCGTCCGCCTTGATCTTGTCGAGCACGGCGTAGAACTCTTCATTCGTGGTCGGCACCTTGAGGCCGAGCTTGTCGAAGGCGTCCTTGTTGTAGATGAAGCCGTGGATGACCGAGGCCATCGGCACGCAGAAGCTCGACTTGCCGTCGTCGGTCTGCCAGGCCGCCTTGGCGACCGGCGAGAAGTTCTCCATGCCGGGCAGCGAAGTGAGGTCGGCGAGGTTGCCCTTCTTGAACAGCTCGAGCGACTTGTCGAACGGCCGGCAGGTGATCAGGTCGCCAGCCGAGCCGGCGGTGAGCTTGGCGCCGAGCGCGGCGTCATACTCGGTCGGCGCCGACGGCGCGAACACCACCTTGATGCCGGGGTTCTTGGCCTCGAAGGCCGGGATCAGCTTGTCCTTCCAGATGGTCAGGTCGTCGCCGCGCCAGCTCTCGATGTTGAGTGTGACATCCTCGGCGAGCGCCATCCCGGTGGTGCCGAGAATGCTCGTGCCGAGCAGCAGTGCCGTCAGTAGTTTGGTCGTCATGTTCAGTCTCCCTGTTGACCTTTTTCAGGTTCGGTTCTGATGAGAACAGCGGCTAGCGCCCCTTGCTCCCCTCGATCGCGGAAAGCGCCGGCCTTAGCTTCTGGCCGGCTCCTTCCAGTATCTTCTCGGCCGCGTCGGCGTTGGCAGCGCCTGCGGCGAGCAGAATGGCAGTCTTGACGCCGCCGCCGCTCTCTTCGAGCAGGCGCGCCGCGTCGTCGCGGCTGCGCCCGCTGATGGCGGCGACCATCCGGATGGCACGCTCGCGCAGCTTGATGTTGTCGGCGGTGAGGTTGACCATGTAGCCGTCATGCACATGGCCGAGATGGATGGCCGCGAGCGTCGACAGCATGTTGAGCGCGATCTTTTGCGCCGTGCCGGCGCCCATGCGGGTGGAGCCGGCGATCAGCTCCGGCGGCGTTTCGAGCAGGATGGCGACGTCCGCCTCGCCGAACAGCGGCGCGCCCTTGTTGTTGGCGATGGCGATCGTTGCCGCGCCGCGCCGCTTGGCATCGCCGATAGTCTGGACGGCATAAGGCGTCGAACCGCTGGCGGAGACGGCGATCAGACAATCGCCCTTGCCGATTTTGGCGTTCGCGACCGCTGCGGCGGCTTCCTCGGTATCATCTTCCGGCCCGCCGGCAAGCGTATGGAACGCCTCGTCGCCGCCGGCGATCAGGATGGCGATGCGGTCACGCGCGATGCCGAACGTGCCGGGCAGCTCGAGCGCGTCGGCAACGGCCATCAGGCCGGAGCTGCCGGCCGCGGCATAGGCGAGCCTGCCGCCGGCCTTCAGTTGTCTTGCGATCAATTCGGCGGCCTCGGCGATCGCCGGAATGGCGCCGTGAACGGCCTTCGCGGCCTCGATCTGGGCGTTGGCAAGGAACGCCAGGATGGCTTCCGGGGCCTGGACATCCAGCCCCTCGGCGTTCTGATGAAGCGCTTCCGTGCGCGTCTCGGCCATCCGCTTTCCTCCAACTGAGCGAACAATACCAAAAAAATACCACTTGTCCACATCCATTAACGGATTTCGTGCATCGGAACTGCCTAGCTGGCAAATTTCTGTGATTTTTCAATTTAATACGCCATAATCTTTTTTGAACCGAAATTAACGCTTGGCTATTGGTATTTTATTGGTATTATTCGGCGCGAGGAGAAATCGTGTGAAATTCGTGCTTGGCATCGATGGCGGCGGCACCAGCTGCAGGGCGGCCCTTGCGACCGTCGACGGCAACGTCGTCGGGCGCGCAAAAAGCGGTGCGGCCAACATCCGCACCGACCTCACCGGCGCGCGCGCCAACATCGTCGAGGCGGCAAGGCAGGCTTTTCTCGCCGCCGGCCAGGATCCGGAGCTGATCCCCGAGACGCCTGCCATTCTCGGCCTCGCCGGCGCCAACGTCGGCACCTACAGGCAGCAGCTGGAAGCGATCCTGCCCTTCAGCAAGAGCCGCGTCGAGACCGATGCCGAGATCGCGCTCGAAGGCGCTGTCGGGTCCGGTGACGGCGCCATGGCGATCCTCGGCACCGGCACCGCCTATATGGCGCGCAAGAACGGCAAGTCGCGCGCCATCGGCGGCTGGGGCTTCCAGGTCGGCGACCAGGGCAGCGGCGCGCGCATCGGCCGCGATCTGCTCGAGCAGACGCTGCTTGCCTATGACGGCATTCGCCCCGGCTCACCTTTGACAGACGCCATGCTCGCCGTGTTCCGCAACAATCCCGAGGACGTGGTCGAGTTCACCACCAATGCCAAGCCCGGCGACTTCGGCGGTTTCGCGCCCAAGGTCTTCGAGCATGCCGCCAAGGGCGACCTCGTCGCCAACTTTATCCTCGACAAGGCGGTTGCCGATGTCGAAGCCTCGCTCGGCGCGCTCGATCTCGCCGATGACGCGCCGCTGTGCCTGCTCGGCGGCCTGGCGCCGCTTTATGCGCCGCGCCTGTCGGCGCGCTATCAGGCGCTGCTGAAGGCCCCGCTCGACGACGCGCTCGGCGGCGCGGTGCAGATGGCCATACGCATCTTCGCCGGCAAATCGGGGGACGGCCGATGAGCGCCGCTGACCAGATCTTCGCCATGCTGAAGGAATCCTCGCAGAGCGGCGCGCCGCTCTATTTGCAGCTCAGAAAGAGCATCGAGGAAGCGGTCAATCGCGGACTGATCGGCCCTGGCGACGCGCTGCCCTCCGAGCGCGACATCGCCAGCAAGGCCGACATCTCGCGCGTCACCGTGCGCAAGGCGGTGCAGGATCTGGTCAAGGGCGGCATCCTCGTCCAGCGCCATGGCTCCGGCACCTTCGTCGCGCCGCGCATGGAGCGTGTCGAGCAGTCGCTGTCGAGGCTCACCTCCTTCACCGAGGACATGGCGCGCCGCGGCATGGTCGTGCGCTCGGCCTGGCTCGACCGCGGCCTCTATGCGCCTTCTCCGGACGAGATGATGGTGCTCGGTCTGTCGTCGAACGAGCTGGTGGCGCGTGTGGCGCGCCTGCGCATCGCCAACGACACGCCGCTGGCGATCGAGCGCGCCGCGCTCTCGGCCAGCGTCCTTCCCGATCCCGAGGCGATAGGCTCCTCGCTCTACGCGGCGCTGGAACTGACCGGCAACCGCCCGGTGCGGGCGGTGCAGCGCATCTCGGCCGCCAATCTCGGCGACGCCGACGCGCGCCTGCTCGAAGTGCCGCCGGGGGTTGCCGGCCTGCACATCGAACGTATTTCCTATCTGGCGAGCGGCAAGGTGATCGAGTTCACCCGCTCGATCTATCGGGGCGACGCCTATGACTTTGTCGCGGAACTCCGGCTGACCGGGCCGGGAGAGGAGATCCGGCCATGAGCGCAGCCACCACTCACATGCGGCGCGAGATCGAGGAGATCCCGGCGGCCACCGCCCGCCTGCTGGATGGCTCGGCCAAGGCGCTGGCCGAGGCCGGCCGCGGCCTTCGCGAGCGCGATCCGAATTTCGTCGTCACCGTGGCGCGCGGCTCGTCCGACCACGCGGCCACGTTCACGAAATATGCCGTGGAACTGACGGCCGGCCTCGCAGTCGCCTCGGTCGGCCCGTCGATCGCTTCCATCTACGGCGCGAAGCTCAGACTCCGCGGCTCGGCTTGCCTGGCGATCTCGCAGTCGGGCAAAAGCCCGGACATCGTCGCCATGGCCGAAACGGCGAGGGCCGGCGGTGCGCTGACCGTCGCCATCACCAACACGGCCGACTCGCCGCTGGCGCGCGCCTCGGACTACGCCATCGACATTCTCGCCGGGCCGGAGCGCAGTGTCGCGGCCACCAAGACCTTCGTCAATTCGGCCGTGGCCGCCCTGGCGCTGATGGCGCACAGCACTGGCGATCAGGCGCTGCTTTCAGCGCTTGCCCGCCTGCCCGAACATTTCGAAAAGGCCATAGCTTGCGACTGGATGGCGCTCGCCTCGGCACTCGAGGCCCCGCAGTCGCTGTTCATCCTCGGCCGTGGCCCGTCCCTCGCAATCGCCAGCGAGGCGGCGCTGAAGTTCAAGGAGACCTGCGCCATGCACGCCGAGGCCTACAGCGCAGCCGAGGTCATGCATGGGCCGCTGGCGCTGGTCGGACCGGGTTTCCCGGTCCTGGCGCTCGCCGCCCGTGACGCCTCGGAGCCTTCGGTGGCCGAGGCCGCCGACAGCGTGGCGGCCAAGGGCGCCGCTGCTTTCGTGACTTCCGACAAGGCAAAGAGCGCCAGGCTGCTGCCGCATGTGGCGACAGGCCACCCGCTGACCGACCCGCTGCCGCTGATCGTGTCTTTCTACGGCTTCGTCGAGGCCTTCGCGCGCCATCGCGGCCTCGACCCGGACATGCCGCGTAACCTGCGCAAGGTGACGGAAACCGTATGAGCGACCGTTTCGCCCTCACTGGCGCCCGCATCTTTGATGGCGCCGACTGGCATGACGATGCGGCGCTCGTCGTCAAGGACGGCTTGGTCGAGGCCATTCTGCCCACTGGCGCCATTCCGTCCGGCGTATCCTTGGTCGAGACTGGCGGCGGCCTGCTGGCTCCCGGCTTCGTCGACATCCAGGTCAATGGCGGCGGCGGCGTCATGCTCAACGATCATCCCGATGTCGCCTCGATCGAGACCATCTGCCGGGCGCATGCGCCGTTCGGCACCACGGCGCTGCTGCCGACGCTGATCACCGACACGCCGGCGATCACCGCCGCGGCCGTCGCCGCTGGCGCCGAGGCTGCGCGAAAGAAAGTTCAGGGCTTCCTCGGCCTGCACCTCGAAGGCCCGCATCTGTCCATAGCGCGCAAGGGCGCGCATGATCCGGCCCTCATCCGGCCGATGACGGATGCCGACCAGGCGGCGCTGATCGCCGCGCGCCGGGATCTGCCGGTGCTGCTCACCACGATTGCGCCGGAATCGGTCGAGCCGGCCCGCGTCACGGCGCTCGCCGGGGCCGGCATCATCGTCAGCCTCGGCCATTCCGACACCGACTACGCCACGGCAACGGCCTTCGCCGAAGCGGGTGCCTCGGTCGTCACCCATCTCTTCAACGCCATGAGCCAGATCGGCAATCGCGAGCCCGGACTGGCCGGAGCGGCCATCGACACAGGCGGTCTCTACGCCGGCATCATCGCCGACGGCATCCATGTCCATCCGGGCACGATGATGCTAGCGCTCAATGCCAAAAAGGGGCCGGGTAAGATCCTTTTGGTCACCGACGCCATGGCGACGATCGGCACCGACATGACCTCCTTCACCCTCAACGGTCGCACCATCTACCGCAAGGACGGGAGTCTCAGGCTCGCCGACGGCACGCTGGCCGGCGCCGACCTCGACATGATTTCGGCCGTGCGCTTCGTCCATCGCGTCGTCGGGCTCGATCTCGACGAGGCCCTGCGCATGGCCTCGCTCTATCCCGCCGAAGCGATCGGCCAAGCGCACCGCCTCGGCCGCTTCGCCAACGGCACGGCGGCAGACATTGTTGGTCTGTCGGCGGAGCTGGATGTCAGGAATGTCTGGATCGGCGGCGAGAAGGTTTTCGCAGCATAGGCCTATTCCTTCGTCATCCTCGGGCTTGACCCGAGGATCCATGCCGCAACCTCTGCCGTAGAGCGCAACGGTGCAGAATTCTGCAACCGCTACAACGCCTTAGCGTAACGGCATGGATCCTAGGGTCTGCGCGCGTCGCTTCGCTCCTTGCTTCGCCCTAGGATGACGACGCAGTATTATTAGCCGGCTTTGGCATAGATATCCTTATAGGCCTCGCGCAAAACATTCTTCTGCACCTTGCCCATCGTGTTGCGGGGCAATTCGTCGACGAAGATCACCTGCTTCGGATGCTTGTATTTCGCCAGCCGCCCGGCGATAGCGGCGGCGATATCGGCGGCGCTGATCGCCGATCCCGGCTTGCGTACCACCACTGCCGTGACTCCTTCGCCGAAATCCGGATGGGCGACGCCGATCACGGCGCTTTCGCTGACGCCGGCAAGCGCGTCGATCTCGCTCTCGATCTCCTTCGGGTAGACGTTGTAGCCGCCCGAGATGATCAGGTCCTTGCCGCGGCCGACGATGTGGACATAGCCGTCGGCATCGATCAGCCCGAGATCGCCGGTGATGAAGAAACCGTCGCTGCGGAACTCGGCCTTGGTCTTCTCCGGCATCCGCCAATAGCCGGCAAAGACGTTCGGCCCCTTCACCTCGATCATTCCGATCGCGCCCTGGGCCAGCGGCTCGGCCGTCTCGGGATCGGTGATGCGCAAGGATACGCCGGGCAAGGGAAAACCGACCGTGCCGGCGCGCCGCTCGCCGTCATAGGGGTTGGACGTGTTCATGTTGGTCTCGGTCATGCCGTAGCGTTCGAGGATGGCGTGCCCGGTGTGCTCTCGCCAGGCGTTGTGCGTTTCGGCAAGCAGCGGCGCCGAGCCGGAGATGAACAGCCGCATATGGCTCGCCGCATCTCTCGTCAGCCCGTCCTGCTGCAGGAGACGCACATAGAAAGTCGGCACGCCCATCAGCGCGGTGGCGCGAGGCAAAAGCGAAATGACACGCCCCGGATCGAACCTCCGTTCGAACAGCATCCTGGCGCCCGCCATAAGGATGACGTTGGTGGCAACGAACAGGCCATGCGTGTGGAAGATCGGCAGCGCGTGGATCAGCACGTCGTCGGCGCCGAAGCGCCAGTGCTCCACCAGCACGCGCGCGTTGGACGCGAGGTTCTCGTGGCTGAGCATGGCGCCCTTGGAGCGGCCGGTCGTGCCGGAGGTGTAAAGGATGGCGGCAAGATCGTCCGGACCGCGCGCCACATCCGCGAAATCCGTCGGCTGCCGCGCGGCGCGATCCGCGAGCGTGCCCCGCCCGTCGCGGCCAAGCGTCAGCGTTGCGGCTCCCGCCGCCGCGGCAAGCGCCTCGATATCCGACGCTTTTTCGGGATCGCAGACGACCAGCCGCGGTTCCGCGTCGCGGAAGAAATAGTCGAGCTCCGGCAGCGTGTAGGCGGTGTTGAGCGGCAGGAAGACGGCGCCGGTGCGTAAGGACGCGAGATAGAGGAGCAAGGCTTCCGGCGTCTTCTCCACCTGCACGGCGACCCGATCGCCAGGCTGGACGCCCGCCTGCACCAGCGCGTGCGCCAATTGCGCGGACCGTGCCAGCATGTCGCCATAAGAGATCGAACGCCCGTCGTCCGTCTCCATCAGCAGGCGACCGGGTGCCGGCATGCTGGCCCGAAAGGCGTCGAACAGATGGTTGGCCATGTCGTCCTCTGGCGTCGAATGCTCGCCGGAGCGAATATCAGATTTGCCGGCCAGAGCAATTCCAGGAAGAGTGCGTAACGGCCGCCCGCACGGGCAGCTATCTGCGGCCGCGTGAGGCCTTGGCTGAACCGGCTCTCTGATCGTAGCCCCGGTTGAGGCGCGCCATGCACATCTCGGCCGTCAGCCGGTAGTGATTGAGCAGGGCCTCGACCGCGCCGTCGGCATCGCCGTCCAGCGTCCGCTCGGCAATCGTGCGGTGTTCGCCAAGGTCGTCGCGTTCGGAGCCGGGGCCGCGCTGCGAGATCAGCCGGTAGCGGGAGGCCTGGTCGGAAAGCTGATCGCAAAAGCCGATCAGCCAATGCGACCGGCATGCCGAAATCAGCGCGCGATGGAAGGCGCGGTGCAGCGTCTCCCATTCTGGATTGTTGGTTGCCGGATCGTCGGGCTGGCGGCGCTCGGCGCGCGCCAGGCGGTGCAGGGCCAATACCAGCTGCTCTTCCCATTCGGCCGTGCGATGGGCGATGGATTCGCGCAAGGCGCGTTCTTCCAGCCAGCAGCGGGTGCGGGTGAGCTCCTCCAGCTCGGCCGCGCTCACCGGCATCAGGAAGAAGCCGCGCTGGTCATGGCGGCCAAGCAAGCCTTCGGCGGCAAGGCGGTTGAGCGCCTCGCGCACCGGCGACGCGCCGGCACCATAGCGGGAAACGACCCATTCGACGCGCAGCTTGCCCTCGGCCTCCAGGGCTCCGCGCAGCAGGTCCTCGCGGAGTTGATGATACACCGAGCTGGCCAGCGTGCTCTTGGCACCCTTGCCTTCGCCCGTATCGGCGTTTCCGTATGTCAATCGAACTCCCATTGCTTGCCCCTGTTTTGTCAGGGCCCATCGGCGAAGCAATCTCCGTACATGTATCATACAGCCGGGCACTGCCGCCTAAAAGCGGAAGGTGGCGATATTCGACTTTAAGAAATAAAAATCAGCCGGAAAAAGCTGACGTTGTTGGGCGGCTTGATATAACTCGGTATATTGAACAGGCGTTCAGCAGCGCTGCGGCTTTTGCTGGAAATAAGCTGTCGATGTCTTCAATTGGCGGCTTTGTCAGCTGCTGAACGGATTGCCTCGATATTTGCCCGATAGGCTTCGACCGTGCCGCCCTTGAAGATCGCCGCCCCCGCCACCAGCACGTCGGCGCCGGCGGCCGTCACCAGCGGTGCTGTCTCCGGCGAGACGCCGCCGTCGATCTCGACGCGGATCGGGCGGTTGCCGATCAACGCCTTCACCCGTCTCACCTTGTCGACGATCGCCGGGATGAACGCCTGTCCGCCGAAGCCTGGATTGACGGTCATGATCAGGATGAGGTCGAGCCGGTCGAGCACATATTCGATCGCCGTTTCCGGGGTCGCCGGGTTGAGCGAGACGCCGGCCTTCTTGCCGAGGCCTTTTATCGTCTGCAGCGAGCGATCGAGATGCGGGCCGGCCTCGGCGTGCACGGTCAGGCCGTCGCAGCCGGCCTCGGCGAAGGCGGCCAGGTAGGGATCGGCCGGCGCAATCATCAGATGGCAGTCGAAAAAGGCCTTCGTGCGATTGCGGATCGCCTTGATCACCGGCGGGCCGAAGGTGATGTTGGGCACGAAGTGACCGTCCATGACATCGAGATGGATCCAGTCGGCCCCGGCCGCCGCGACCGCCTCGACCTCATCGCCGAGCTTGGAGAAATCCGACGCCAGCACCGATGGCGCGATCAGGGTCTTCTTGCTCATGAAAGGCCTCTCCCGGCATCCACGTCGGCGCGCTGGGTTGCGCGCCTTCCTTGCGCGTCTGCCTAGACCATCGTCTGGTCAAGGGGAAGCATGTTTTCCGCATCGGTCGGCGGGCGTACGGGAACGCAGCTCCGGCGCGGGAAAGAAGGACCCGCCGGATTGCTCCGGCGGGTCTTTGTCTTCAGCCATCGGAAGCTACGGCTTGAAATTCTGGATGTTTGCGCCTGCCGGGTCCTGCAGCACCCGCCTCGGCTGGCGCTGCGGAACCAGCTGCTGCAGGATGTTCGGATTGAGCAGCAGGTCCGGACCGATCTCCACGCCCGGCCGCCTGCGGATCGGGAAGCAGTCCGGATACCGTCCGGTCGTCCCGACCGGGCAGCGCCGCCTGATGATCGGCTGGCAAATGCCGTCGATCATCTGCGAGCCCGGTGCGCATTCAGCGTCTTCGAACGTGCCGCACCTGCCTTCTATCACCTCGGTGCCACGCGGGCATACACAGGCGCCGCGTTTGTTGAGGACCTGGCCGCGGATGGAGCATGCCTGCGGCTTCCTGACCGGCGCACAGACCTTGCCCCGCACCTCCGTCCCCTTCGGGCAGACGCAGTCGCCGTCGGCATTGCGCACCTGGCCGCGGATGCGGCACTGGCTGGGCGGCTGCCGGTCGGGCATACAGGCCTTGGCCGCCCGGTCGAGATGCGTGCCGTCGGGGCAGACGCAGCCGTTCGCCGTCGGCACCGCACCGCGGATCGTGCATTTCGGCGGCGTGACCTGGCAGACGCCGTTCACCAGCTCGCCGCGCCGGCACACGCAATTGCCGTCCTGGTCGCGGTATTGGCCGGGACGCAGCGTGCATTGCGGCTCCTGCGGCTGCTCGCTTTGCACGCACTTGCCGTTTTCCAGCTCCGTGCCGCGCGGGCAGACGCAGCGCCCGTCCTCGGTGCGGATCTGGCCCTTGAGCAGGACGCAGCGCGGCGGCACCGGCAGCGGCTGCAGCTTGCCGCCGCCGGAACTGCACTGGCCGTTGCGGAAGGTCGTGCCGTCCGGGCAGGCGCAGCGGCCAGCCGCGTTCAGCACCATGCCGTTCGAGCACTGGTTCTTCACCTCACGCTTGATGGTGAAGGGGTGGCAGGCATAGGCCTTGCCGCGGCCGACCTGCCCGTTGGTTGGGGCAGGCGACAGCACGTCGCCGCCGCTTTGCACCGGCGTGTTCGGCGACAGCACGCCGACGCAGTTCTGTCCGCTGACCGTGCCCTGCAGATTGGCAAGCCGCGCATCGTCGGGAAGCACCACGATGACATGGTGCGTGTGGCTTTCGCCGGCGCTGAGCGTCAGGTTGGCGATGCAGGATGCCGGCAGCGTCACCGGCTCCGGCGAGCAGCCGAAGGGCGGGTCGACAGAGGTAATCTGGAGACCTTCCAGGCGGCCGATGCCGTCCAGGCCGATCGCATCGCCAATGCGAACCGGGCCGGAGAAGGCGTTCGGCCCGTCATTCGTGATGGTGATCTCGAACGAGCAGTGTTGGCCCGGCTGGCATTCGCTGTCGCCGGTCTTCTCGACACGCAGCGTCGAGGTACCGCCGCCCTTGGCGCAGGCCTGGCCGATCGGATAGACGATGTCGTCACCCGGCGCCGGCCCATAGGAGCCGCGCGCGCAGTTCTCGAATTCGCCATTGCCGCTCACCGTCACGTCGAAGTGCCGGCTGGTTCCGGGCGTCATGACGGCGCCGGGAAACTGGCACGACAGCGTGTTGGCGGGCACCGGCCCGCAGGCCCATTCCGCGCCGTCCGCGGTGATGGTCTGGATAGCGACCGGCGCGCCGCCTGATGCCAGCGTTGCGGTATCATCGACCCGCACCAAGCCGGTGGGAGCAGCCGTGCCGGCGTTGCTGACGGTGATGCGGCAGGAAACCGAAGCCGCGCCGGCAAGCGAGGCGCCGCACGTCTTGGTGATGCGCAGGCCGGGCTGGCCGCCATTCGGATGGCGGATGCGCTCGGTCGCGCAGGCCTTGTTGTTGGCGAGGTCGGCTTCGCCGGGAATGGCCTTCACCTCGGCGCAGTTCTCGACCATGTCCGGCCGGTAGTTTGCCGGTATCACCGCCTTGACCACGATCGGCGTCGAGGCGCCGGGAGGTAGGGAGATGCCGGCATTGTCGCAGCGGAACTGGCCGGGGCCGTTCGGCCCGCAGGTCCAAGGCGGGCTCGGCCCGAAGGTCGATGAGGTCGGCGCGCCGCCTGGATAGGTGTCGATCACCGTCAGCGGCCCGTGATAGGTGCCGGTGCCGTTGTTGATGATGTCGATCACGAAAGTGCAGATCTCGTCCGACGTGCAGACCGGGATGCGGGCGCGCTTCTTCAGGATCAGGTCAACCTTCTTCTCGACCGGAGGCTGGCACTGCGGGTCGCGATCGCCGCGGCGGCAGATCGGGATCGAGGCGCAGCCGCGGTCGTTCTGCTGGCTGCCGAACAGCGGCTTGCCGCTGGCCTGGTAGTCATAGGCGGCGCAGTTGCGCAGCACGCTGCCTTGCCAGCCGCCGGCCGGCTTGAAGCCGAGCTTGAGGACGACGGAGGCGCCGGGATTGAGTGTCGTGACCGGATGTGTGCAGGTCATCGGCGTCGTTCCGGGCACGCAGACCCAGGGCGGGTTCGGCCCCGAGGACAGCATCGAACCGGCCGGCAACGTCACCTCGTCGAGCACGATCTTGCCGTTGTAGGGCCCATCGCCGACATTGGTGACCGTGATGGTGAAGTCGCAGCCGCCGGCCATCGTGCAGCGCGGCACCCCTGCCCACTTCTCCACCTTGAGATCGGGCCGCTTTTCAGGCGGGCACTTGAGATCGCGCGGAATGACGATGTCGATCTCCTGCGTGCAGCAAAGTCCCCAGCCTTCCTTCGGCCCGGCATGGCTGTCGATGCCGGTGACGACGAGATGGATGGCCTCGCCCGGCGAAGCGCCGATGATCTTCCAGTTCAGCACGCCGCCGCCGGCAGGCACCTGCTGCGTGTCGGGCACGATGGTGATGCCTGGTGTCGTCGTCGACGCCTGCACCCATTTGCCGCCCATCTCCGGCCCGACCGGCATGTGGTAGATGAAGGCGCCGCCGCCGGGCACGCAGTCGACCGTGCCGCGCTCGACCTTGAAGCATTCCTTGGCCGGAGGCGGCGGGTTGCACTTGGTCAGGTCGATCTTGATCGAGGTCTTGACGCCGGTGAGGAAATCGCCGTCGTCGGGCTTGTCCGGATCCTGCGACGGGATCGTGGTTGCCGGGCCGCCCCTGAAGGCCGCTTCGATCAGGCCCTGGTTGTCGGCCGTCGCCGGCGCGGGAAAGGCGGCATGGTCTATCTTGGCCGTGATCCGGAAGGTGATGACGCGTTCATTTGCGGCGCCGGCGCCGTCGAGGTTGGAAGCGCTGATCCGGAAGTTGGTGACGCTCGCCGTATCGTTCGGGTCGGCCGATGTGCTGATCGCAGCAGCGGGCAGCGGCCCGCCGGAGGCGCTGGTGCCGTCGCCGGCGACATCGACGCTGACGATCTGCAAGCCGTGCGGAAGCTGGTCCTTGAAGTCGAGCCGCGTCGCTTTCAGCAGCGCCGCCACGCTTGGTCGGTCGAAGTCCTGCGGATCACCGTGGATGCCGAAGCTCAGGACATATTCGACGGAATCACAGCCTCTCTGGCCGCCTCTCTTGGTGAAGAACGGCACGATTCGTGCGAGCTCCGGATTGATGCCGTGCTGTGCAAGGGCGGGTTCTGGATTGGCGGCAGGAGCCTTGTCTTGGGCGAGCGCCGGCAATGCCGGCATCATGGCGACGGCGACACCGGCCGCCATCAGCCAGCGCGCGCCGCGCCTGGCGTATGACAGGGGTTTCGTGATCGTCTCCATGAGGGTTCTGCGCCAAGCAAGGCGGGAAAGGACGGGACTGTTCATCTTTCCCTCCCTTCGCAACTGACGTCCGGCGTTCTGAGCGGCAGCGTCATCTTGCAGCAAGGATAGTAGCCGCCCTTGTCCTGGTCGGACTTCCGGTAGAAGCAGAGCCCGACATTGACGGTCTCGCCCGGATTATGGCCTGTGATGTCGATCGTGTAGGGCTTGCCCGGAGCGTGCGAGATGGGTGAGGTCACCGCGACGCCGGGCGTTTTGGACAAAGCCTTGATCGAATCGCCGCCTAAGCCGGCATGGTCATGGAGATAGAGATCCGCCTGGAGGCCGCGTGGTGTGCAGAAATACTGCACGTCCGCAACATCGAGACATGGCGGCAGGTTGCCGGGCGGTAGGAAGTCCGGCGGATAGAACGGGGGCAGATAGCCGCCCGGGATTTCCTCGTAGTAGCCGGCGCGGCCTTCGCAGGGGCGCCAGACCCTGACGTCGCCGACATGACCCTGGACGTCGGGGTCTTCGAAATAGCCGTCGAAGTCGACGAACCATGAGCCGAAAGGCGGCACGTTAGCCGGCTTGACCAGCGCGCTCGGCGTCAGTTGCACGCCATGCACGGCAAGCGGCCCGCCGGCGGCGAGCCGCTCGGCAAGTTCGGGATTGTCGCGCAGTTTGTCGCCGGTGTTGACGACCGTGTCGGTGCAAACCGAGGTGTCGAGATTGCCTTCGGCATCGTAGCGGTATTGCAGGTCGACGCCCCCGGCCGACTGGCGATTGCCTTGCGGGAAGCCGATCGCATATTCCTGCGGCACTTCCACCCAGACCGATTCCGTCGCCGGATCGTCCGGATCCTCGCGCTGGTAGCGGATGACCTCGCCTTTGCCGGAATCGGCGAAGCGGCCGTAGTCGTAGCGGTTTTCCGCCGGGCCGCGCTGGGCGAGGTACATGAAGCCCTTGTTGTCGAAGGCGATGTCGGTGACGGCGTAGTCCTGGTCGGCCTTGACCGTCAGCTCCCAGCGCGGATCGACGGCAAAACTTCCGTCGCTCGCAATGCCGACCGACCAGATTTCGGCTTTCTCGCCGACGGAATAGTAAAGTCGGCCGCCATGATAGGCGATAGCCCAGACGCGGCGCGCATCCTGCGTATAACCCCAGGTCTCGGGGTCTTCGCTGTCGAAGGCGGCGGCCTGGATGTCCATCACGGCGCCGTCGTCGGCGACCGGGGCCAGCCCATGCGCCGGACGCCCGGCAACGCCATGGTCGAACGTGTCAATCAGATTGCCGTCGACGTCGATGCGATGGATCAGGCCGGTGTCGAGATCCGAAGCGAAGAACTCGCGATGGGTCGGGTCGAAGGCAAGGTTGCCGATGCCAGGCCCGCTATTGGTGTCGATGTCGGCGAATTTCGATACTGCGCCCGAAATGCCGTCGATCTTCCAGATCGTGCCCGGTCCGCCGCCGTCTTCGGTGCCGAACTGGCCGTCCATGAAGACTGCGCCCGCGGTGCCGCGGCGCTGCCGCTCGGGGCGGCCGTCGTCGTCGGCGTCCGGCGTGACGATCTCGATGCCGTGCAGCGAGGTCGCCGCGGCATAGAGATCGGGGATGCCCGATGGCACGCCATCGCGCACGCCGTCGTCATAGGTGAGGCCAAACACCTCGCCGACCTGGCCTGCCGTCACCTCGAAAGGCGGCGGCGTGTAGACGAGTTGGCCGGAGGCCGCGCCACCGAGACGCGAGACATTGAAAATCCGCAACGAGGCTTGCGAAGTGTCGATGAAGGTTTCGTCGACCGGGTCGACGCCGGGCGACAGGCCCCCTTTTCCCGAATCGGAGGAGTCGAAATCTGGAATGACGGTGCCGGGAAAGCCGGTCACCGCCATCGAGCCGGGATAGATGATCTGCGTTTCCTGGGCTTTCGCTGCGCTGCTTAGCCAGAGGCTGGCGGACAGCGCCAGCGCCAGGATTCCGCTGGCCGTCACTATGGCGCGGCGCAAACCGCTGGCGCGAGAAGCCACGAACGAGCCGCGGTCGCAAGACATTGAGCTCCCCCCGAAGTCGTCGGAAGAACCCCCGATTTTCGCCGCGCAAGTCAAAGCAAGTCGCAGCGTTCCGGCTCGTTCGTCCCTGATAGAATTGTCTGTTTTCCGCTTGGTCACGATACGCCGGCTCCCCGGCAGGGTCAACGGAAGCAGCCGGAAGCCGAGCGTATCGACCCGCTCCCCAAAGCGATGGTCGCGATGGGCTCCTGTTGTTCCCGGAGACCGCCGAGTCTCTGGGCTTCTGGTCATTGGGGTTCCTTTCCAGTCCGCACGGTTGCGGTGTGCCTGGCCGTCAGTCGCGGCCCGAGACGGAAAGGTTCAATGCGAGGAATAGGGCGAGGCGGAAGGTCTGTCCTCGCCGCTCGGGAAAGTCACCAGATCCATTCGCCTTTGCCGAGCGTGGAGACCGCCTCGACGATACGCGTGAAGCTGGCGCGTGCCCGGCCGACCGTATGGCGGGCCCGGAGATAGCCGTGCACCAGCCGCGGCTCCTCGAACCAGTAGGCATGGCCGCCCGCCGCGACGACGCGGTCGCGATAAGCCTCGCCGTCGGACGACAGCGGGTCGCATTGTGCGGTGATCAGCACGGTCGGAGGCAGGTAGGCAAAATTGGCGTCGGCGAGCGGATACAGCGTGATGTCGCCGGTCCGGTCGACGCCGCCGGTGCGAATATGCTTGTAGAATTCGATATCGCGTGCGGTCAGCATCGGCGCCTCGGCATGCGTGACGTAGGACCCCTTGGAGTGGTCGCCGCCGAGGCTGGGATAGATCAGCAGCTGGGCCGCCGGCTTCTTCACATGACCGCGCGTCGCGTGGGCAATGGCGGCGCAGAGATTGCCGCCGGCGCTGTCGCCGCAGAGCAGGACCGGGCAGTCATAGGTCCTGGCAGCCCATTCGAAGGCGCTAAGCACGTCGTCGAAGGCGGCGGGGTGGAGATGTTCCGGCGCCAGACGGTAATCGACCGAGACCACCTCGTAGCCGGTGCGGGCGCAGAGTTCGGCGCAGACATCGTCATGGCTGTCCAATCCGCCGAGAATGAAGCCGCCGCCATGGGCATAGAGCACCATCGCGGCCTTGTCCGGTTCCGCGTTGCGATAGATGCGGATCGGGATGCTGTTGGTCGGCGTGGGGATGGCGGTCGTTTCCGTCGTCACGCCATGCGGGTAGCCGGCGAAAAACTCCCGGCACATCCGGTCGTAGATCGCCCGCTGTTCGGCGATCGTGTAGTCGATCGTGTCCGGGGGGTAATAGGAATTGGTCTTCTCGATGAAGGCCCAGGTCTCGGCGTCGATGAGTTTTCTGTAATCGGTCATGCCGGCCGCATCGATTGGAGAGGTCGAGCCCGGGCACCCCCCTCTGGCCTGCCGGCCATCTCCCCCGCAAGGGGGGAGATTGGATGTCGCGAAGGCTTTCGCCAATCTCCAACATTGCAGAAAGGGCGATGCGGGCGAAGCTGCCAATCTCCCCCCTTGAGGGGGAGATGCCCGGCAGGGCAGAGGGGGGTGCCTCGCGCCGTCATCTCCGCCGTTATCGTCCCTTCCACACCGGGTCGCGCTTCTCCGCGAACGCCCGGAAACCCTCCATGTTGTCTTCCGAACCATAGAGGGTATCGACCGTCGGCAACTGCCTGCGCGTCACCTTGTTCATCGCATCCTGGAAGGTCAGCGCCTCGGCCACGCGCGCCGTCTCCTTGATCGCGGCGAAGACCAGCGGCGGACCGCTGGCGAGCAGCCTGGCGATCTCCCAGACGCGGTCCTCGAGCTTCTCCTTGGGCAGCACCTCGTTGACCAGGCCCCAGCGATGCGCTTCCGCCACATCCATCCAGCGGCCGGTGAACAAAAGGTCCATGGCGATATGGTAGGGGATGCGCTTCGGCAGCTTGATGGTGGCTGCGTCGGCCAGCGTGCCGGCGCGGATCTCGGGCAGCGCGAAGGAAGAGTGGTCCGAGGCATAGATCAGGTCGCAGGACAGCGCCAGCTCGAAGCCGCCGCCCACCGCCATGCCGTTGACGCAGGCGATGACCGGCTTGTTCAGGTCGCGCAGTTCCTGCAGCCCGGCAAAGCCGCCGACGCCGTAGTCGCCGTCGACCGCGTCGCCGGCGGCGGCCGCCTTCAGGTCCCAGCCGGCGCTGAAGAACTTGTCGCCGGCAGTCTTGACGATGGCGACGCGCAAGCTGGCATCGTCGCGGAACGCCTTGAACGTCTCGCCCATCAGCCGCGACGTCTTGAGGTCGATGGCATTGGCCTTCGGCCGGTCGAGCGTCACTTCGAGGATGGTGCCTTCGCGGCGAGTGGTGATGACGTCAGCCATTCTTCTTTTCTCCAAGCACCAATAGCGCATCGGCGATCCAGGCGCCCTTGCCTTCGGCGCAGACGATCAGCGGATTGATGTCGAGCTCTTCGATCTCGCCTTCATTCTTCTGCACGAAGTCGGCAATGCCGGCGATGGCGTCGATGGCGGCCTGGACATCGGCCTTGGGTCGACCGCGATAGCCTTCGAGCAGGGGATAGAGCTTGAGCCCCCGCAATGCCGCCTCGATGTCGTCGCGCGTCGCCGGCAGCATCAGGGTCACGCTGTCGCGCAACAGCTCGACCAGCACGCCGCCGGTGCCCAGCGTCATCACCGCACCGAACATCGGGTCGCGGGTGAAGCCGACAATCAGCTCGGCGACGCCGTCGCGCACCATGCGTTCGGCATAGAGCCCCGTGCCGAGCGGCAGGAGGTCATGCGCCGCATTGCTGACGGATTCCGCGTCCTTGAGGTTGAGCCGCACCGCGCCGAGTTCCGATTTGTGGGTCACGCCCAGCGCCTTCAGCGCCACCGGGAAGCCGAGCGCCATCGACGAGATCACGGCCTCGACCGCGTTGGAAGCGCGCTCGCCCCTAGGCACCGGCAGGCCGGCCTCGATCAGGCGTGCCTTGGCTTCGGCCTCGTCGGGGGCGATATGCTTGCCATCGGTCGCGCCGGCCGCCGTGGTGTCGACCGGCTGCGCCTGTGGCTCACGCCACGCCCAGCCGATGAAGGCTGCCGCCTGCGCGGCATCCATCGCCTCGGAAATGCCGAACAAGGGCACCATGCCGCGCGCCATCAGCCCGGCGGTATATTCCTCCGGCAGGTTCTCCGGCAATGAGGAGACTATCGCGCCTTGCGCCCTGTTGGTCTTCAGCGCCGCCTCGAAGGCGCGCAGCGTCGCCCACCAGTCGGTGTCGGAGCAGCGGTCGGGGCGCGGGAAGTCGAGCACCAGCATGTTGAGGTCGAAGCCGCCCGACACCATGGCGGTGAAGGTGGCCGTCATCGCCGGCTCGTTGTTCCAGATGAAGGTGTGGTAGTCGAGCGGGTTGGCGACCGCGACCAGCGGCCCGAGCGTCGATTTGACATGGGCGCGGTGCTCGGCCGTCATCGCCGGGAAATGCACCCAGCGCCCTTCCGCGCTGTCGGCCATCACCGATGCCTCGCCGCCCGAGCAGCTCATCGACGACAGTCTGTAACCGGGCAAAGGTCCGGTGATGTGCAAGAGCTTCAGCGCCTCGATGAAGGCCGGAATGGAATCGACGCGCGCGATGCCCAGACGCTTCAGGAAGGCGCCGGAGGCGGCGTCGGAACCGGCGAGCGAGGCGGTGTGCGACACCGTCGCCTGCCTGGCCTGTTCGGAACGGCCGACCTTCATGGCGATGATCGGCTTTTTCAGCTCGCGGGCTCTCGCCGCCAGCCGCTCGAAGCCGGCGACCGAGTCGAAAGCCTCGATATGCAGGCCAAGCGAGGTGACGCGCTCGTCCTCGATCAGGCCGAGCGCCATTTCGGAGAGGCCGGTCTGCGCCTGGTTGCCGGCCGTCATCAGGAAGGCGATCGGCAGGCCGCGTTTCTGCATCGTCATGTTGATGGCGATGTTGGACGACTGCGTGATGATGGCGACACCCCTGCCGCCCTTAGGCAGCCTGATGCCGCCATGCTGGTCGGGCCACAAAAGCGCGCCGTCGGCATAGTTGATCAGGCCGTAGCAGTTCGGGCCGATGATCGGCATCTGGCCTGCGGCGGCAACGAGCTCCGCCTGCAGCCGCTCGCCGTCCTCGTCATAGGCTTCGGTCTCGAGGAAGCCCGCCGCGAAGCATACAGCGCCGCCTGCGCCGCGCTCGGCCAGCGCCTTGACGACCTCGATGGTGAGATGGCGGTTGACGCCGACAAAGGCGGCGTCCGGCGCGCCGGGCAGGTCGGCGACGGAGCGGTAGGCCTTGCGGCCGGCGACCTCGTCCTTGGTCGGATGCACAGGCCAGATCTCGCCGGCAAAGCCCATCTTGATCGACTGCGCCACGACGGCGGCGGCCTGCGCCCCGCCGAACACGGCGATCGATTTCGGGCGCAGGAGACGTTCGAGTTTATGCATGGTCATCTTTTCGTTTGAGCGCGATCTTTCCCAAACCGGGTTCCGGCTTGGGGCGATCATGCTCTAAGCACCGAACGGACGCAGCAACGCCCGCGAAATAATATGTCGCTGAATCTCCGACGTGCCTTCCCAGATGCGCTCGACGCGGGCGTCGCGCCAGATGCGCTCGAGCGGCAGGTCGTCCATCAGCCCCATGCCGCCATGGATCTGGATCGCCTCGTCGGCAACGAAAGCCAGCATCTCGGTGGCCTTCAGCTTGGCCATCGCCATGTCCTGATCGGTGACGGTGCCCTGATCGTACTTCCAGCCGGCTTCGAACACCATCAGATCGGCGGCCTTCAGTTCCGTCGCCATGTCGGCGAGCTTGAACGAGACGCCCTGGAACTTGCCGATCTGCTGGCCGAACTGCTGGCGCTGCGCGGCATATTCGATGGCGTGCGAAAGCGCGCGCTCGGCGCGGCCGAGGCAGGTGGCTCCGACCTGGAGCCGCGTGGCTCCGAGCCAGGAGTTCGCCACCTCGAAGCCCTTGTGCACCTCGCCGAGAATCTGGCTCGCCGGCAGCCGGCAATCGTCGAATTCGAGGATCGAGTTGGTGTAGCCACGATGCGAGACGTTGCGGTAGCCGTCGCGCACCGTGAAACCCTTGGTGCCCTTGTCGACGAAGAAGGCGGTGATCTTCTTGCGCTTGCCGCGCGGCGAATCCTCCTCGCCCGAGGCCATGAAACAAATCGCGAAGTCGGCGATGTCGGCATGGCTGATGAAGTGCTTGGTGCCGTTGAGCACCCAGTCCGAGCCGTCCTGCACCGCGGTCGCCTTCATGCCGCGCAGGTCGGAGCCGGCGCCGGGCTCGGTCATCGCCAGGCAGTCCCACTTCTCGCCGCGGATGCAGGGGAAGAGATATTTCTCGCGCTGCTCCGGCGTGCCGGCGAGCAGGATGTTGGACGGCCGCGCCACGCAGGTCCAGTGCAGCGCGTAATTGGCGCGGCCGAGCTCCTTTTCGTAGAGCAGCCAGCTCACCGTATCGAGGCCGGCGCCGCCGACATCGGCCGGCATGTTGGCGGCGTAGAGCCCGGCCGCGATCGCCTTGGCCTTCAGCTCGTCGATGAGTTCGCGGCGCAGCACGCCGGTGCGCTCCACCTCGCGCTCATGCGGGTAAAGCTCGTTCTCGACGAAGGCGCGCGTCGTTTCGACGATGAGCTTCTGTTCTTCCGAAAGACCGAAATGCATCGCCTCAGCCCTTCTTCTTGCTCTTCTTCTTAGGCTTTTCGGCCTTGGCCGGCTTTTCAGCCTTTGCCGGCTTCGCCGCCTTCTTCGCCGGCTTGGCGGTCTTTGCCTTGTCGGCGGCCTTGGCAACCGGCTTCGCCGCCAGCTTGGCGAGCTGCCTGGTATAGTCCTTGTGCAGCGCGCCGGCACCCCAGCCCTTGCCCTTGTTCTGCTTCGACAGCGCTTCCATGATCGCGACCAGATTGTCGTCGCGGATCTTCTCCAGCTCGCGGATCGACAGGCCGTTGGCCTGCTCGTCCGACTGCGTGGCGATGAGATCGACCAATTCGTCGTTGAATTCCGGCACGTCCATCAGCTTGGTCCACGGCCATTTCAGGCAGGGCCCGAACTGCGCCATGAAGTGGCGCATGCCGGCCTCGCCGCCGGCGACGCGGTAAACCTGGAACATGCCCATCTGCGCCCAGCGCAGGCCGAAGGAATAGCGCATGATGTCGTCGAGTTCCTCGACGGTGCAGATGCCGTCCTTGACCAGCCACAACGCCTCGCGCCAGGCGGCCTCGAGCAGGCGGTCGCCGACGAAGGCCTCGATCTCCTTGCGCACCACCACCGGCTTCATGCCGATCGAGGCGTAGAGCTCCTTGGCGACCTCGATCGCCTCCGGGAAAGTCTGCTGGCCGCCGACGATCTCGACCAGCGGCAGCAGATAGACCGGATTGAACGGATGGCCGACGACCAGCCGCTCCGGATGCTTCTTCATCGCCACCTGCATGTCGGTCGGCTTGATGCCGGACGTCGAGGAACCAACGATGGCGTTGGCCGGCGCATGCTGGTCGATCTCGGCCAGCACCTTGTGCTTGAGGTCGAGCCGCTCCGGCACGCTTTCCTGGATGAAGTCGGCGTCGGCGACCGCCTCGGCGATCGTCTTGGCGAAGGTGAGCTTGCCTTCCTTGGGCAGGCCGCCGGGCAGCATCTGCTTGTAGGCGCGGCGCGCGCCTTTCATCACCTCGCTCACTTTGCGCGAAGCCTCGGGATCGGGGTCGAAGATCGCGACGTCGATGCCGTTCAAGAGCAGCCGCGCCACCCATCCGGCGCCGATGACGCCGCCGCCGATGGCTGCCGCCTTGTTGATGATGCTCATGCTCAGGCTCCGGTTCTCGTCTTGGCTGTTTCGGGATCGGTAAGCGGCACGCGCTCGCCGGCGCGGATCACCACCGGGTCGTAGGCCTTGCGCGCGAAGACTTCGAGCACGAAGGGCCGGAAGAAACTGATCGGCAGCGTGTCGTAGTCGGGATCGAAGCTCGACTGGTCCCAGCGCTCGCAGAACTGGTCGCAGTCGTCGAAATAGAGGTGGCCGGCAAAGCGGTCGCGCGCATGCCGGTTGCCGCCGAGATGATGCGCGTAATAGAGGCGCTGGAAATCGCCGTGCTTTTCCACCACCCAGGTGCATTGCTCGCGCACGAACGGCTTCAGGATCGTCGCGGCATATTCGTCGTGATTGTAGGGCGCATAGATGTCGCCGATGTCATGCAGAAGTGCGGCGACGATCCAGTCTATGTCGGCGCCGTCGCGCCAGGCGCGCGTCGCCGCCTGCAGCGAATGGCCGAGCCGGGTGATCTTGTAGCCGGACAGGCCCTCGTCGAGCTGCACGAGCGCATCGAGCAGCCGGTCGCCGGTCTTGGCGGCATAGTCGATCTCGTGCGCGGTCAGGAATTCATAATCTTCCTTGTCGCCGTCCTTCATCGCGGTGAATTTGACGGTAGCCATTTCAGAGCCCCTCAAATCACGCGGCGATCGGCGCCCGCTTGGTGAGGTTGAGCTTCTTGCGCACTTCCTCCGGCCCGAGCACGCGCGCGCCGAGATTGGAGACGATGCTCACGGCGCGCTCGACCAGCTGCGCGTTGGTCGCGAGCACGCCCTTGTCCAGCCAGAGATTGTCTTCCAGCCCGACGCGGACATTGCCGCCGGCAAGCACCGCGGCTGCCACATAGGCCATCTGGTTGCGGCCGATCGAGAAGGCGGACCAGTTCCAGGTCGACGGCACATTGTTGACCATCGCCATGAAGGTGTTGAGGTCGTCCGGCGCGCCCCACGGCACGCCCATGCAGAGCTGCACCAGCGCGTCGGGCTTCAGCACCTGCTCCTCGACAAGCTGTTTGGCGAACCACA
This sequence comes from Mesorhizobium sp. WSM4906, assembly GCF_029674625.1. Lineage (NCBI taxonomy): Bacteria > Pseudomonadati > Pseudomonadota > Alphaproteobacteria > Hyphomicrobiales > Phyllobacteriaceae > Mesorhizobium > Mesorhizobium sp. WSM4906. The sequence goes on along the minus strand of NZ_CP121355.1, from coordinate 432,515 downwards.
GATGGCCGGTGTCGAAGGCCTCGATCTCCGGCTTGACGCCCAGCGCCGTCATCATGCCGCCCATGGCGCGCAGCATGCCGGGCGTGTTGGTCATGACATAGTCGGCCTCGGCGAAGTTCATCGTGCCGCAATCCAGCGTGCAGATCTCCGGCAGGCACTGACGCACATGTTCCATGCGGTTGGTGGCGCCGCCCATGTCGGTGCCTTTCTCGTTGAGCGGCAGCGGCGCCTCGGGCGAGCCGAACACCATATCGCCGCCCATGCCGGCGGTGAGGTTCAGCACGACGTCGACATTCGCCTCGCGGATGCGCTCCGTCACTTCGCGATAGAGATGCACGTCGCGCCTGGGCTTGCCGGTCTCCGGGTCGCGGACATGGCAGTGGACGATGGCGGCGCCCGCCTTGGCGGCTTCGATGGCCGAATCGGCGATCTGCTTGGGCGAGCGCGGCACATTCGGGCTGCGATCCTGCGTGCCGCCGGAACCGGTCACGGCACAGGTAATGAAGACCTCACGGTTCATCGCGAGTGGCATCGTCTTTCCTCCCAAATTCGATCAGCCATCCATGCCGAGCAAAAAGTCGGAAACCGGCTTTGCTGTGACGACATGGCCGAAGCTCGCCAAGAATGACCGACTTGCCGGAAACTGTTTTGCGTTTTACGAAGCTCTCATGATCAAAAGCGAAAAGCCGAGCATCTTTCGCTCCGAACGCGAAACGCTGAAGGTGACGTTCCTGGTGTTCTCGGGATCGTCCATCATGTGCGTGGCCTCGGCGGTCGACCCGCTGCGCGCCGCCAACCGCATTTCCGGCGAGACATTGTTCGACTTCAAGCTGGTCTCGGTCACCGGCGAGGCCCCGGTGACCACCTGCGGCCTGCCGGTCGCCGTCAGCGGCCGCTTCGACGCGGCCGAGCCGACCGACATGCTGGTCGTCGTCGCCGGCTTCGGCACGCAGAACTACGCGACGTCGGCGCTGCTTGCCGGTTTGCGCAGGGCAGCGCGTGCGGCCCGCGCCTGCGGCGGCGTCGAGGCCGGCACCTGGCTGGTGGCGCGCGCCGGGCTGCTCGAAGGCCGCAGCGCCACCACCCATTGGGAAGACATGGAGGATTTCTCCGCCGCCTTTCCCGGCGTCGACGTGCGGCCGGACCGCTATGTCATCGACGGTCCGGTCTTCACCTCGGGCGGCGCCTCGCCGACCTTCGACCTGATGCTGCATCTCGTCCGCACCCGGCTCGGCATGGCCGCCGCGCTCGATGTGGCAAGCGTCTTCATCTACGACCAGGCGCGCGCCGCGACCGACGCGCAGCCGCTGGTCTCGCTCGGCCGGCTCGACGGCTACGATCCGCGCCTGGCGCAGGCGATCCGCCTGATGGAAGCGCATGTCGACCAGCCGCTGACCATCGACGCGGTGGCGAAGCGCGCCGGCGTAACGGCGCGGACGCTGGAAAGCATCTTTCGCAAGTCGATCGGCGAGACGCCCGGCGCCTACTATCTGCGGCTGCGCCTCAGCGCAGCCCGCCGGCTGGTCGTCGACACCCGCATCGCGATGGCCGACATTGCCGGGCGTACCGGCTTCTCTTCCGCCGCGGCATTTTCCAGGGCATTTTCCAAGGCATTCGGCGAGGCGCCGGTCAGGCTGCGGCGCGGCTAGAGCAATTCCAGGAAAAGTGTGAAGCGGTTTTCCGTCCGGAATTGCGTGAAAACAAAGAGATAGAGTGGTTCGCCGTTTCCGTGAAACGGTGAACCGCTCTAGGGCAATTCCAGCGTGAAAGCATTCACAAGCGCGCTCCGTCCTTACGGCTGTAGTGGACGCCGGTCTCGTCGGCAACGGCGACAAGATCGACGTCGGAAAAGTGCGCGCGTTCCCGCTGTGTGCGCGTCCCCACTTCAAGATAGATAGCGTCGTTGCCGGAGCGGTTGACCAAATGGTGGCCGTTGGCGACGCCCGCCTTGAAGCCGCCCGCGTCGCCCGGCCGCAGCACGGTCTCGCCTTCGTCCTCCACCAGCGTCAGTTCCCCTTCCATGACAAAGACGAACTCGTCCTGATTCTCGTGCCAATGGCGCAGCGATGAGTAGGCGCCGGGTGCGAGCTTCGCCAGGTTGACGCCGAACTGGGTCAGGCCGGCTTCATCGCCGAGACGCTTGCGCGAACGACCTGCGACCAGCTTGTCGTACGGCGGCGGGTAACTGCCGCGCGCGACGAACGGCAGAGCGTTGACGTTGATCTTCGGCATGATCTCACTTCCTTTCGACTATTGTGGCGGTTCCCATGCCGCCGCCGATGCGAGCGCGGAGGGCGCGCTCGCCGGACATAACGGAAAAAGGAAAGCCGATTGCGCAGGTTCGCTCCCCGCGAGCCCGCTGAGGAACCCTGAACGGGAATCAACCGCCGGTCCATCAGGCCACAGCACCCATCAGACGAAACTCAAAGCGCGCCGAGCGGATCCGTTTCAGCCCGGCGCGCCTTTAAGTATCCATTCGGTTGCAGCGGTGAGATCGTCTACCAGCGCCGTCGGTGCTGGATCGAAGCGCGTTTCATCGCCTGGGCGGAACTTGCCCGTCCGCACGAGCAGCGCCGCGCCAAGCCCCGCGCTGAGCGCGCCGGCGACATCGCTTTCGGCATCGTCGCCGACCATCACCGCATCGGCAGCCGGACAGTTCAGACCGGCGAGCGCCGAGTGGAAGAAATCCGCTGACGGCTTGCCGAGCACGACGGGGCTTCGGCCGCTGGCGAATTCCAGCGCCGCGACGAAGGCGCCGGTATCGAGGCTGAGCAGGCCGTCGGCATCCTTGAAGGTGCGGTTGATGGCAAGCGCAAGAAAATCGGCGCCGGCGACCAGCTCGCGGAAAGCCCGGTTGAGGCTGGCATGGTCGAAGGCCTCGCCGGCATCGCCGATGACGACAGCGCGTCCGCTCCCGGCCTTCAGCCGGGAAAACTCGACCTCGAGGTCGGGATGGACGAGCAGGTGCGGCTGGCGGCCATGCTCGCGCAGCCATTCGACCGCCGCGCGCGCCGGCGTCAGCAATTCTTCGTCGGCTACCTCGATGCCCATGGCTGCAAGCTGCGCGATGATTGCGCTGCGGGGCGAGCGTGTCGTGTTGCTGACGAAGCGGAGCGGCAATTGAGCGTCGCGCAGACGCCCGATGGCCGCGACAGCGCCCGTAATCGGGGTGTCGCCATCATAGACGACACCCAGAAGATCGAGCAGCACCGCGCGTATCATCGATGCAGGATGGAGAAACCGTCTCCGTTCGTCAAATTGCGGAAGAATGAGGTCACTGAAGAATCAGTCACCGAAGAATCAGGCTGCGTCGCGGCCTTCGCGGACAATGCGCGAGCGCATGCTCTTGGCCAGCGCCGTTTCGAGCCGCGCGGCGACCGCGCGATCCCATTCATTTGTCTTGCGGGCGCCGTCCTTCGAATGCGGCAGCGCCATCAGCCGATCGATGATCGAGCCAGCCTCGCTGGGAGAGAGCAGGGCGTCGATTTCGCGTTCGTGCTGCATACGTTTCGCCTCCTTCTTTCCTTCCCGCCACGTCCCCACAATATAGGAAGTCCGTGACGGCTGTTTGAAGGCAAGAGCGGGGCGATTGAGAGGCAGTGCGGGGCAAGACCTTGTCGTCTAGGCTTGCCCCGCGTGGAAAGGCGCTTCGTGCACCGACTGTGTCAAAGCTGACGGTGCCACTAGTCGCTTCTTAACTGGACAGCGGTGCGGCGCTCATGGTGATTCTGCCCTCTGTTGTCACCTGTATGCTTAGGCTGGACAGACCAGTGGAAGGCAGAGGCGGCAATCTTCAGCCATGTGCAGCAAGATCGTGTGCAATACTTCGCGCCGCGACAACCCGGCTTGATCGCCGAAATTTCTGATATTTTGTAATGTGCTTCACAGACCCCCAGTGTATTCTTCGCATAGCGGAGCCTATTGGGGTTGACATAGGAGCGGACTATGGATGCCGCAGTGCTGAAGGCTGTTGGGCAAGTAGCCGGAATCGGCGGTCTCGCTTTGGGGGTATTCCTTATCCTTTTCCGCGAGATTATCCGTAAGAAAATCTTCCCCAAGCTCCCACCTGCCGAAGCCTATAGGCTTCTGAGGCTGATCGTTATCGCGGTGTGGTCGGTGGCTGTTGTGGGCGTCGCTGCTTGGGTCTACTCCAGCCAAGGATTGGCAAAAGCAGCGTCTGCTGATCACGGCAGCGTTGCCATAGGCGGTGATGTATCTGGATCCACGGTTGAAAATAAGGGTAGCGGCGACACGACAAAGTAGGGCATCGCCATGCGGATCACCGTCACAGCCATTACTGTCGCCCTGGCATTCTCAGTCGAGGGGTGGATGCCGACCTCGGCTGAGGCGCTCGGCGACACGGAGGCTCAGAACTGCGCAGTCGCGATTGCCGGTTCGGTCAACACCAGCCAGATTTCCAATGTCTGCGGTGTCCCGCCGGAAGTCTTGGCGGCGATCGTCAACGAGTTCTCGGAAGCCAGGAAGGCCTATCAGGATACGAACAAGACGCTTCAGGAACTGGCCGACGAGCGCAGGCAGACTGTCGACAATGTCCGGCAAGCGCTCGATCTGACGAACGGCCAGATACGGGCCGCTTTCGAAATCCTGGGGGAGACGAACGTCCCTTCCGAGCAGCTGGCGGGCAAATTGGTCGAGATCGCAACAAAGTTCAAAGACCTCCAATCGATAGCGGCAGCGCAGCCGGGCGACACTGCTGAAATCATCTCGCTTAAGGGGCGGGCCGAGGCTGCGACCAAGGCAGGCGAACTCGACAAAGCAGACGCCCTGCTTGCCGAGATCGACAACAAGCAAGCTTTGGCTCAAGACAAGCTTGCTACAAACCGAGCAGCCACGCTTGCCAACCGAGGCGACCTGGCACTTGGTCGTCTGCGCTACCCCGATGCGGCGAAGCACTTCGCGAATGCGGCGAACACAGTTCCAAAGGGAGAAGCTTATTCAGAACTCCGGCGTGAATATCTTCGGCAAGAAGCTTCGGCGTGGTATCACCAGGGCGACGAGTATGGAGACAACTCGGCGGCTGAGACGGCTGTTGCACGAGAAAGGCGTCTACTAGACATCACTCCAAGATCGGAATTGCCGCTCGACTGGGCAACAACGCAGAACGATCTTGGGGCGTCGCTATTCGCCCTTGCCGAACGGGAGGGTGATACCGCACACCTGGAGGAGGCCGTGGTTGCCTACCGGGCGGCGCTGGAAGAAAGGACCCGCGAACGCGTTCCGTTTGACTGGGCACAGACGCAGAGCAATCTCGGGATCGCATCCTGGGCGATCGGCGAGCACAGCGGCGGGACAGACCGTCTAGAGGAAGCGGTTGTTGCATTCCGGGCAGCGCTGGAGGTGCAAACGCGGGAGCGGGCGCCATTTGCCTGGGCGCAGACACAAAACAATCTCAGCGTTGTGCTTCGAAGCCTTGGTGCGCGCGAAAGCGGTACGGCGAACTTGGAACAGGCAGTTGCTGCCTCCCGCGCGGCGCTGCAGGAATGGACCCGCGAGCGGACGCCTCTGGACTGGGCGAGGGCCGAGGACAATCTCGCATTGACGTATTGGGTGCTCGGTGAACGCGAGAACGATGCGGTTCGTCTTAAAGAAGCGATCTCGGCGTTCAATGAAGTGTTAGGGGAATGGACACCTGAACGCGTTCCCATCCGCTGGGGTGCCGCGCAGAGTAGCCTCGGCAATGCGCTTCGAGCGCTAGGTCAGGTGGACGACAACGCAGCAAGCCTCGAGGCGGCGGTCAGTGCCTACCGGGCGGCGCTGCAGGAGTTGACCCGAGAACGAGCGCCGTTCGACTGGGCGACCACACAGAACAACCTTGGCAGCGCGCTTTTGTCACTCAGCAATCACGAAGCCGGCACATCTCGACTCGATGAGGCTATCACCGCCTTTAACGCATCGCTGGAAGAGTGGACCCGGGAGCGGGAACCCCTGCGATGGGCAATGGCTCGGTTCAACATCGCAAACGCGCTGGTGGCTTTGGGCCGACGCCAACAAGACATGGCGCATGTTGAGGAGGCGATCCCGATATTCCGCGAGGTTCTGGAGGAGTGGACGCGAGAACGCGTACCGCTCGACTGGGCTCGGGCCCAAACTGGTCTCGGCGGAGCGCTCGCCATTTTCGATGCGCACGGAAATGGTACAGCCCTGCTGCAGGAGGCGATCGCCGCATACCAATCGGCGTCGGAGGAAGCAACCCGCGAACGGGCGCCGTTCGAATGGGCGCTAGCACAGGCGGCTCTTGGCGATGCACTTTGGATGTATGCAAAGCGGACGAAGGGACCAGAAAGTCTCGAGCGCGGAAAAGCGGCACTCGAGGCTTGGCGAAATAGTCAATTGGTGTTCACCCGCGAGCATCAACCGGAGCGGTGGGCGAATACGCAAAATTCGATCGGGTACGGGTTGGTTATTATTGGCGAATGGGAAAACGATGGTGCCCGATTCGCAGAAGCGGTCCCGGTCCTACGTCAGGCACTCGCAGTTCAACAGAAGCTGCAAGCAACTATGAGTGTCGCGTTCACGTCCGACAGCCTATGCCGCGCGCTGCTGGACATAGGCGATCGAAGCAAGGACCGCTCTCTCCTCCTGGAGGCCAGGCAACTTTGCGAGGATTCAGTCAACGCAAGGAAAGGCGCCGGCGCCGACATAGCCGAGACCGACGCCAATCTGGCGGCAATCGCTGCCGCGCTCAAGGCGCTGCCCTGAGCTCTTGGCCAAATGCAAAAGCGCTCCCGCCGATATCACACGTATCTGTTGACGATGTTTTCCAGCAGCTCCTGCCGGCCGGAGCGCGGCTGCGGCTCGATCTTCTTCTTCACCACCCGCTCGGCGATCTCTTCCAGCGTGCGCTTGCCGGACAGCATCGCCTTGCCTTCGGCGGTGTTCCAGCCGGCATAGCGCTCGGCGAGCGGTGCGGACAGCGCCTTGTCCTCGATCATTTTGGCTGCAGCCTTGAGGCCGCGCGCGCAAGAATCCATGCCGCCGATATGGCCGATCAAAAGATCCTCCGGGTCGAGCGACTGGCGCCTGAGCTTGGCGTCGAAATTGGTGCCGCCGCTCTTGAAGCCGCCGCCCTGCAGGATCTGGTAATAGGCCAAAGCCATTTCCGGCACATTGTTGGGGAACTGATCGGTATCCCAGCCCGACTGGTAGTCGTTGCGGTTCATGTCGATGGAGCCGAAGATGCCGAGCGCGTTGGCCAAAGCCAGCTCATGCTCGAAGGAATGGCCGGCGAGGATGGCGTGGCCCTGCTCGATGTTGAGCTTGACCTCCTTCTCCAGCCCGAAGCGCTTGAGGAAGCCATAGACGGTCGCGACATCGTAATCGTACTGATGCTTTGTCGGCTCCTGCGGCTTCGGCTCGATCAGGATCGTGCCCTTGAAGCCTATTCTGTGCTTGTAGTCGACGACGAGGTTGAGGAAGCGGCCGGCCTGTTCCTGCTCGCGGGCGAGGTCGGTGTTGAGCAGCGTCTCATAGCCCTCGCGCCCGCCCCACAGCACGTAGTTCTCGCCCTTGAGCTTCTTGGTGACGTCGATGCACTTCTTCACCGTCGCCGCCGCATAGGCGAACACGTCCGGGTCGGGATTGGTGGCCGCACCTGACATGAAGCGGCGGTGCGAGAAGAGGTTCGCCGTGCCCCAGAGCAGCTTGACGCCGGTCTTTTTCATCTTGTCGGCAAAGTAATCGGCGATCTCGTCGAGGCGCGCAGCGCTTTCGGAGAAATCCTTGCCTTCCGGGCGCACGTCGGCGTCGTGGAAGCAGAAATAGGGCGCGCCGAGCAGCGACAACATTTCGAAGGCGACGTCGGCCTTCAGCTTCGCCAGCTCCATCGTGTCGACGCCGCCGGGCTTGGCGAACCACGGCCGGTCGAAGGTCTGGCCGCCGAACGGGTCGCCGCCCTGCCAGGCGAAGGAATGCCAATAAGCGACGGCGAAGCGCAGATGGTCCTCCAGCCGCTTGCCGGCCACGACCTCGTCCGGGTTGTAGTACCGGTAGGCCAGCGGATTGGTCGAATCCGGCCCCTCATACTTGATCTTCTTGATGTCGCCGAAAAATCCGCTGCTCATGGTTTCCTTCCTCTCCGAATGCTTCGCCCGATTACCTCAGGCGTAATTGGTTTCGCTCTTTCGTCGGGCGAAAAGGGTCATGTCGAAACGATCCAACGAAGGATGAAGACGATGACCGACCTCAACACGATCGCCCGCAACTACATCACCGCCTGGAACGAGAGCGACGCGACGCGCCGCAAGGCTTTGCTGGAGGCTGCCTTCACCAGCGACGTCAGCTACCGCGACCCGGTCATGCAGGGCGATGGCCGTGATGGCATCGCCGCGCTGATCGATGGCGTCCAGCAGCGCTTTGCCGGCTTTCGTTTCTCGCTGAAAGGTGAGCCGGACGGTTTCGCCGACCGCATCCGCTTCTCGTGGAACCTCGGGCCGGAGGGCGCTGAGTCCGTCATCGAAGGCACCGATATCGGCGTCATCGAGAACGGCCGCCTGAAGAGCGTCACCGGCTTCCTCGACAAGGTGCCGGCCCAGTGAGGCCAACCGGGGAGGGGAGGCGCGAAGCACCCCCCTCTGGCCTGCCGGCCATCTCCCCCTCAAGGGGGGAGATTGGCTGTCATCTAGGATTTCGCCAATCTCCAACGCTGCAATAGTGAGCGAGGCGCCCGAGATGCCAATCTCCCCGCTTGCGGGGGAGATGCCCGGTAGGGCAGAGGGGGGTAAGCGCCCGCTCACGCGGTTACGCCCCGGATCGCCGGGTAGAGCGCGCGATAACGCTGATAGGCGTCCGCGAAGGCACCGTCGAGGCTGGCATCCGGTTCGATCGTGGCATCGGTAGCCGGCGCGGTGCAGACGACAAGCGGATCAGCGTCCGTCGCGGCGATCAGGCCGAGCCGCGCCGCGCCGAAAGCGGCGCCGAAATCGCCATCGGCCGGGATGTCGACCGGCACCTGTAGGGCCGTGGCGATCGCCTTCAGCCAGTAGCGCGAGCGCGAGCCGCCGCCGATCGCGGTCACCCGGGTCAGGGTCGTGCCGGCCGTCTTCAGCGCTTCGAGACTGTCGCGGAAGGCAAACGCCACGCCTTCGAGCACGGCCTGCGTCAGCGCGGCCCGGCTCGATTGATGCGCGAGGCCCGTAAATGATCCGCGGATAACGGAATCATTGTGCGGCGTCCGCTCGCCGGAGAGATAGGGCAGGAAGGAAACGCCCGTCGGCGCCTTGAGCTTGTCGCCGAGCTCGCCGGTCAGGTCGCCGGCGCTCTTTCCGGTGATCTCCGACAGCCAGTTGAGCGAATCGGTGGCCGACAGGATGACGCCCATCTGGTGCCAGGTGTTTGGCAGCGCATGGCAGAATGTGTGCACCGCGCTTTCCGGATTGGGCAGGTAGGAGGCGTTCGCCGCGAACAGCACGCCCGACGTGCCGAGCGAGACGAAAGCGTTACCGGCGCCGACCGTGCCCATGCCGCAGGCCGAGGCCGCATTGTCGCCGGCGCCGCCGGCAACCGGAATGCCTGAAGCAATGCCCCATTTCGAGGCGAGGTCGCCGCGCAAGGCGCCGGCCTTCGCCGTGCCTTCGACAAGCGACGGCATATGTTTCTCGTCGAGCGACGTCGCAGCGAGCAATTCGGACGACCAGCGGCGCTTGCCGACATCGAGCCAGGAGGTACCGGCCGAATCCGACATTTCGGAAATGTGCTCGCCGGTAAGCCAGAGCCTCAAGAAATCCTTGGGCAGGAGCACCCTGGCAACCTTGGCAAAGACAGCCGGTTCGTTGTTCTTCACCCAGGCGAGCTTCGGCGCGGTGAAGCCCGGAAAGACGATGTTGCCGGTTAGCTTGCGGAAGCGCGGGTCGGCATCGAGCGCGGCAGCCTCGACATGGCTGCGCGTGTCGTTCCACAGGATGCAGGGGCGAAGCACCTTGTCCGAGGCGTCGAGAAGGGTTGCGCCATGCATCTGGCCGGAGAGGCCGATGCCCTTGACCGCGGCAAGCTCGGTTGGATGGGAAGCCTTGAGCTCGGCGATCGCCGCCTCGCAGGCCTCGATCCAGTGCGCCGGGTCCTGCTCCGACCAACCGGGATGCGGCCGCGAGACCTCGAGCGAGCCATGGCCCGAGCCGATGGCCTTCTGGCGATCATCGATCAGCAGCGCCTTGACGCCCGATGTGCCCAGGTCGAGGCCGAGATACATGATGTCCTCCCATTGCCATTAATTTTTTCGGATCTCGAAAAAATCTGGCTTGGCCAGTTCTTATGCCAAGATCCGCCTCGGGTCAATTCTCTGACAAATCGGCCGCGCGGCGCGAGAACAGCGCCGACAGTGGGCTGTCCGGCCGCGCCAGCCGGCGCTCGGCGGTCAATGCCCGCGCCAACGCACCGTCACCGGCCCGAAGTGCGGCCTCGATCAGGGTCAGGTCGATCACGTCGCGCTGCGCGTGACTGCCGCCGAAGCGGTGGGCAATCGACCGGATCGGCCGGATCAGGCGCGCGGCTTCGCCATAGTTGCCCTCGCCGAACACCTTGATGGCAAGCGTCAGCGGGTGGCCGACGTCGCGCGTGAAGGCGGCGTTGTCGTCATTTTCGCGCATCGCCTCGCGCTGCGCTTCCAGCAAGGTCTGCGCCGGCGCGTCCAATCCGGCCCCGACAAAGGCCATCATCGCATGCGCGTCGTTGAAGGCATAATTGCCGGCGGCGGCCTTCGGCGCCCAGTTGGCGGCAAGTGCGGCCCAGCGGTCGCCGACGTCGACGCCGCCTAGATGGAGGCGCCACAGGATCGCGGAGGCATCGACCATGTTGAGCGCCAGCGTCGAGCGGTCGCCATAGATCGGCCCGTCATAAAGCGTCAGAACCGCGTCCGTCTCGCCGAGGTCATAGTGGAACAGCGCCAGGTGCCACCAATTGTGGATTTTCAGAAAGCTGTCCTTCGACCAAGCATCGGGGTTGGCGCGCATCCAGGCGATGCCGTCCCTTTGCCGGCTCTGCATTTCCATGACATGCGCGACCGCGTGCTGCGCCCAGCCGTCGCGCGGCTCGATCTCGATCGCCTGCCGGCCAAAACTTTCGGCGCGGGCATAGTCGCCCATTTCCTCCAGTCCGAAGGCCTGCATGCCGAGGATGGCATGGTAGCCCGGCATGCCCTTCTGCCAGGCCGGCAGCGCCCGGCCGATCCGGTCGCGCAGCATGCGCGCATTGCCGGTGAAGAAGTCGATCTGATGTCCCACCTGCAGCGCCAGCGCGTCGAGCGGATTGTCGATCGCGACATCCTCCAGGACGCGGGCGGCGTCGTGCCAGCGGCCCTCCGCGAGACGGCCAAGCGCCGCGACATGCGCCTGCTCGTGCGTGGTGCCGGCAAGCGGCAGCGCCGCCGCATGGCAGGATCGCGCGACTGCCATGGCCTCCCGCTCGGTGGCCAGCCCGAACAGGTAGCCCTTGAACACATGCGCCATCATGAAACCAGGATCGTCGGCGATGGCGCGGTCGATCGTGCCGACCGGGTCGCCGATGAAGCATTGCAGTTCATGGACGGCTCTGGCGTAGGACGAAAACCCCGCTTCGGTCGCGCCTGAATAAGCCAGGCCGAATGCGTCCTTCAGCGCCATTGAGTTGTCCTTCGGTGCTCTGCTGATCGGTATCCGATCCTAGAGCATCAAAAGCTGGTCCGCCAACCAAGACGGCAGCATCCCATCGAGAGGCGCCGCCGGGCCTGCCCTCAATTCCCCGAGCGCATCGCCACCGTGGCGATGCCGGCGCCAACCAGCAACGTTCCGCCGGTGCGGTTGAAGATGCGGATCGCCTTCGGATTGCGCACGATGGCGCGTGCCCGCGAGGCGACCAGGGCGTAGCCCAGGGCGTTGGTGAAGGCGAGCGCCAGGAAGGTCGTTTCGAAGATCAGCATCTGCGTCCAGAAATCGGCATGCCGGTCGAGGAACTGCGGCAGGAAGGCGACGAAGAAGGTGATGCTCTTCGGGTTGAGCGCCGTCACCAGCCAGGCATGCGCCATCATCCTTGCCGCCGACACCGCGTCGGTGCGCGGCTCGGCCTTCAGCGCGCCGCCGGCGCGGAAGAGCTTGATGCCGAGATAGACCAGATAGCCCGCGCCGATAATTTTGAGCACGGTGAACACGGTTGCCGATGCCGCAAGCAGCGCGCCGATACCCAGCATCGACAGCGTCATGGCGGTGAAGTCGCCGAGCGCGACGCCGACCGCCATCGGCAGCGCTGTGCGCCAGCCCTGGCCCAGCGCATAGGAGACGACCAAGAGGATCGTCGGGCCCGGGATGACGAGAAGGATGGTGGAGGCGGCGGCGAACGCAGCCCAGTTTTCGAAGGACATTTCCTCACTCCTTGAGCGCAAAGAACAGGATAAATCCTGGGGTCTTCGCGATTGTAAAGAGGTCATGGACAAAATCTTCGGTACTGGCTTGCCTGGCTCCTCCGGCGATGTGACGGGCCATTAGGGTTAAGCCCGGCCTCGCGCCTTTCACGCTTTCTCAACCATGAATGATGAAAATGCCAGCCATTCGGCCGGACCGTGCTTCCCGCCGACAGCGTAGGGTTTGGTGTATGCGCGAGTTGCCGCAAAGTCTGACGCCGCCTTCGAACGGCGAAACCGTCGAAACCGAAATTCCGCTTTCCCGCCGCGCCATGCTTTCCGGCATGGGCGCCGTGGCGCTGCTCGGCATCGCCGGCTGCAGCACCACCGAGACGCTCGATCTGCCGCAATTGCAGCTCGACGACACGACCACCGGCTCGGTGCATCCGATGCGACCGGCGATCAGCGTCGACAAGAACATCACCGGCCCGGACGTGATGTATGCTTCGCTCACCGATGGCGGCTTCCAGGTGCCCGCCGTGCCATGGCAGAAGGTCAAGCCGGAATTCCGCCGCCAGATCGTCGTCGACAAGACCGGCGAGGCGCCCGGCACCATCGTCGTCCACCTGCAGGAGCGCATGCTCTATCTGGTCCAGCCGGGCGGCGACGCCATCCGCTACGGCGTCGGCATCGGCAAGGACGGCTTCCGCTGGTCGGGCCGCGCCAACATCCAGTACGGCAAGGAGTGGCCGGTCTGGACGCCGCCGCCGGAGATGATCCAGCGCAAGCCGGAGCTGGTGAAGTGGCAGGGCGGCCAGCCCGGCGGCCTCACCAATCCGCTCGGCGCCCGCGCGCTCTACATCTACCAGAACGGCAAGGACACCGGCTACCGCATCCACGGCTCGCCGGAATGGTGGAGCATCGGCCAGGCGATGTCGTCGGGCTGCGTGCGGCTGATCAACCAGGACATCATCGACCTCTACAACCGCGTGTCCAAGAGGAACCCGGTCGTCGTCGTCTGATCCGCCATCAGTGAGTTTTCTTCCGTTGCGCGATGCCGCAAGACAGGCGAAGGTGCCCTGAAAACCTTCGTCTCGGGAGAAGAAGATCATGGCCGGAACTTTCGTCATCGCGCAGGGCGGCGGCCCCACCGCCGTCATCAACCAGACGGTCGTCGGCGCCACGCTGGAGATCCGCAAACGGCATCCCGGCGCCAAGGTGCTGGGCTCGATCCATGGCGTGCGCGGCATCCGCGACGGCAACTATGTCGACCTTTCCGCCATTCCGGAGGACCGGCTGCGGCTGATTGCCGGCACGCCGAGCGCCGCCCTCGGCTCGACCCGCGACAAGCCCGATGCTGCCTATTGCGAGGTCATCCTCAACGGCCTGAAGAAGGCCGGCGCCGATGCCTTCATCTATATCGGCGGCAACGACACCTCGGGCACCCAGCAGATCCTGACCGATGCCGCCGGCGGCACGATGGCCTTCGTGCATGCTCCGAAAACCATCGACAACGATCTCGAGGAGAACGATCACACGCCTGGCTTCATTTCGGCTGCCGAATTCGTCGCCGGCGCCTTCCTCTCCGTCGATCTCGATTTCCGCGCGCTGCCCGGCATCTATGTCGGCATCGTCATGGGCCGGCATGCCGGCTTCCTGACCGCCGCTGCTGCCGCGTGGCAGCTCGATCCGGACAGCGGTCCGCATCTCGTCTATGTGCCGGAGCGCGCCTTCTCCGCCGAGCGTTTCATCGACGATGTGCGCAAGACGCTCGACCGCCACAAGCGCTGCATCGTCGCCGTTTCGGAGGGCGTCAGCACCGCTGACGGCAAGGCGCTGGTCGAAAGCCTGGTGCCGCCGGAAAAGCTCGAGCGCGACCAGCACGGCAACGTCAAACTGTCGGGCAGCGACCTGCCGGCGGCGCTCGAGCGCGCGCTGGCCGAGGGCCTGCCGGGCAAGCGGGCCCGCGTCGACGCGTTGGGCTACATGCCGCGCGGCTATGTCGGCGCGATCAGCCCCGTCGACGCCAAGGAGGCCTTCGATGCCGGCGCATTCGCGGTTGCCGTCGCCGAGGAGGGCGGCGGCTCGGTGGCGCTGCAATATGATGGCAAAAAGACCGTGCTGAAGAAGGTGCCGCTGAAGGCGGTTGCCGGCAAGACGCGCCACATGCCGGACAACTTTATGAAGCCGGACGTCAACCAGTTGTCCGAGGCCGGCATGGCCTATCTCAAGCGGCTGGTGCCGGAAAAATACAAGGTCGGGAAGCCGTTCGTCTGATGGGCGACCTCGTTGTGGGCGACTGGTTCGGCAAGGCGATTGTCGATGCCGGGACGACGATGCTGACCGAGCCGTTCGTGCATGATTTCGTGCGCGCCAACATCTGGCATCTCGAGGGCCGTGATGCCGACCTGCTGGTCGACACCGGCATGGGCATCTGGCCGCTGGCGCCCGAGATCGAAACGCCGGCTGGCAAACCGCTGATCGTCGTCGCCACCCACATACATCTCGACCATGTCGGCTCGCTGCACGAATTCCCGCTGCGTATGGGGCCAAAAGTCAGCGCGGCGCAGTTCGACGACATGGATGATGCCGTCACCTATGCTTACATGTTCCACAATCTCGACGGCGCGGTATCAAAGCTGCCGGCGCCCGCCTGGAAGGCGGCCGACTATCGAATCCCGTCGGCGCCGCTCACACGAGCGCTCGACGAAGGCGATATCGTCGATCTCGGCGACCGGAAATTCCGCGTGCTGCACCTGCCGGGACATTCGCCGGATTCGATCGGGCTGTTCGACGAAGCCGACGGCCTGTTCTTCGCCGGCGACGCGATCTATGACGGCATGCTGATCGACGATCTGCCGGATTCGGATCGTGCTGCCTATTGCCGCACCATGCAGCGGCTGCTCGACCTGCCGATACGCGTCGGCCATGGCGGTCATGGCCCGAGTTTCAACGGCCAGCGCATGCGCGAGATCGCATCCGCCTATCTGCGCCGGAGAGAGCGGTTCGTGAGCGTTCTCTGAATTAAATCTTCGTAAGGTCGCGCCAAAACCCTAATTCGGGCCATTCCACGCCCTAGATGCAAGGCTGTCGATCCGGCCGGCTGCCATGCATGGCGAGACAGGCAATCCCGGTCGCCGACACACCGACGGGCGCGTCCCTGAGAACCACCCGCGGCGCCGGATCAACTCTCGCCCGGACAGAAACGACCATGTCACCCATCAGCATTCTTCGCAGACATCGCGTCGCGGCCCTGCTGGGCGCTGCGCTGATCATTACCCCCGTTGTCGTCTCCTTTGCGCAAAATGAGGGCAACAGCGGCTTGAGCAATGTGGCCGCGACGACCCAGACCCCCGTCGCCGGCATAACAGCGCCCAACGGCTCGTTCGCGCCGGTCGTCGCCATCGCCAAGCCGGCTGTCGTGACCGTGACGACCATGATGAAGGCGCAGCCCGGAGCGATGGGCGATGGCTCGCCCTTCGACGGCAATTCGCCCTTCGATCAGTATTTCCAGCAGTTCTTCGGCGACCAGGGCATCCCGATGCCGAAGACGCCGCCGCAGCAGTCGCCGCGGCAGGAGGCTTTGGGCTCCGGCTTCATCGTCGGCGCGGACGGCACCATCGTCACCAACAACCATGTCGTCGACGGCGCGACCTCGATCAAGGTGACGCTCGACGACGGCACCGAGCTACCCGCCAAGCTCGTCGGCCACGATGCCAAGAACGATCTGGCGGTGCTCAAGATCAAGGCGAGCAAGCCGCTGCCGACCGTCAAATGGGGTGATTCCAACAAGCTGATGACCGGCGATCAGGTGCTGGCGATCGGCAACCCCTTCGGCATCGGCACCACGGTCACCGCCGGCATCGTCTCGGCGCGCGGCCGCGACCTGCACAGCGGGCCGTTCGACGATTTCATCCAGATCGACGCGCCGATCAATCACGGCAATTCCGGCGGTCCGCTGGTCGACGTCAGCGGCAATGTCGTGGGCATCGACACCGCGATCTATTCGCCCAACGGCGGCAGCGTCGGCGTCGGCTTCGCCATCCCATCGAATCAGGCGCAAAAGGTCGTCGCCAAGCTGATGAAGGGCGGCGATATCGAATACGGCTATCTCGGCGTGCAGATCCAGCCTGTCACGCCGGATGTCGCCGGCGCCATCGGCCTCGATCATCCTGGCGGCGCGCTGGTCGCCCAGGTCACCGACGGGTCGCCAGCGGCCAAGGCCGGTATCGAGACCGGCGACGTGATCACCGGTTTCGGCGGCCAGGAGATCAAGGATCCGAAGGACCTGTCGCGCGCCGTCGCCGATGTCGCGCCCGGCGCCAAGGAGACGCTCAACGTCTGGCGCAAGGGCAAGGCGCTCCAGATCTCGGCCGATGTCGGTCGCAACACCGAGGATACGCAGACCGCTTCCAATGGCGAGGAGGGCAAGCCGTCGGCCAAACAGGGCCTGGGCGTGCCGTCGCTCGGCCTCGGCCTGACCGATCTCACGCCTGACATCCGCCAGCAGCTCAACCTCGCCGACAACCAGCGCGGCGCCGTCATCGAGCGCGTCAATCCGGACAAGGCAGCCTCTGTCGCCGGCCTGCAGCCCGGCGACGTCATCGTCGCCGTCGACCAGACGCCGGTGAGGAGTGCCAGGCAGGCGAACCAGGCGCTCGCCGAGGCCGCCAAATCCGGCAAGAAGTCGGTGCTGCTTCTGGTCGACCGCGCCGACGCGCAGATATTCGTTGCCGTGCCCTTCGCCGCTGGGTAGTACCCATAAAGACCTGCCGGCGGGGAGCAATTTCAGGAAAAGTGCGTCGCGGTTTTCCGTCCGAAATTGCGTCAAACAAATATCCAGTCGGCAGGTCCTCTTTCAAGAAACCGGTTGCCCGTCGGGGCGTCTTCGAGAAGACTGCGGCACAACCTGCCCAATCGAAGGAGGCGTCTCGATGGTCACCCGCGGCTTCTTTTCCGGACGGCGTCCTCCATCGGACACCGATGCGCGCATCCCGCGGGGGCAATATCTGGAACAGGGTTTTCCGGTTCTCTCGGCAGGGCCGACGCCGCGCTTGCGCACCGAGGACTGGTCCTTCACGCTCAAGCATGGGCCAAAGCCGATCAAGAAATGGAACTGGGCCGAATTCAACGCCCTGCCGCAAAACAAGATGACACGCGACATCCATTGCGTGACCGCCTGGACCAAGTTCAACACGCCCTGGCAGGGCGTGTTGATCGACGACATCCTCGCCGATGCTGGCATCGAGCCGCCGACTGGCTTCACGCTGGCGCATTCCTTCGACGGCTATTCCACCAACGTGCCGACCAAGGACCTCGTTACCGGCAAGGCGATGGTGGCGCTGTTTTACGAGGGCAAGCCGATCGCTCCCGACCACGGCGGACCCGCGCGGCTCCTGGTGCCGCACCTCTATTTCTGGAAGTCGGCCAAATGGGTGAACGGTCTGCAGTTCACCGAACGCGACGAGCCCGGTTTTTGGGAGCTGCGCGGCTATCACATGTATGGCGACCCCTGGCGCGAGCAGCGCTATTCAAGCGATCCATGAGGGGCGATCCATGAGGGGCGACCCCGTGAGGGGCGACCCCGTGAAGGGGGACCCATGAGCGCCGAACCGCAGCCGCAGTCGCCGTGGCAGACGGCCACGATCAGCCGCGTCGAAAAGCGCACGCCGCGCGTCACCAGCTTCTGGTTCCAGCCGTCGCGTCCGTTCACCCATCTGGCGGGGCAGCATGTCGATGTCAGGCTGACGGCGCCGGACGGCTATCAGGCGCGCCGTTCCTATTCCATCGCCTCGGCGCCTGAAGCAGGCGCCGCCATCGAGCTTGCGATCGAGCGGCTCGACGATGGCGAGGTTTCGCCTTTCTTCCACGACGTGGCGGAGGTCGGCGACGAGATCGAATTGCGTGGACCGCTCGGCGGCCACTTCATCTGGGAGGTGAGCGACGGCGGGCCGATCCTTCTGGTCGGCGGCGGTTCCGGCGTGGTGCCGCTGATGGCGATGGTGCGCCACCGCACCCTGCAAAGATCGGCTGCGCCGGTCGCGCTGGTGTTTTCGGCGCGGACCTGGGACGAAGTGATCTTCCGCGATGAATTGATCGGCCTCGACAACCGCCGCGACGGCTTCGATCTGGTGCTGACGCTGACGCGCGAGCAAGCCCGGCGGCCCTCCGACTATTCCCGGCGTGTCGACGCCCATATGATGGCGCAGGCCATGGAACGGCTGCCGAAGGCGCCCAGGCTCGCCTATGTTTGCGGCTCGAATGCGTTCGTGTCGGCCGCCGCTGCAGCCATCATCGACGCCGGCGTTCCGGCAGGGCTCATCCGTACGGAGCGTTACGGGGTTTGAAGCGGCACGGACCTGTGGCCGGCACCGCCTCCGAATCGCGTCCCTGATCAGCCTCGAAAGGGTCAACAGTATCGAAAAGTGACTATTAGGAGATTCTAAAATCGAACCGAACGGTTCGTTTCTGTTGACGGTGCGTGCAGGAGGGGTGAACATTGGCACTCCGATGCACTTGGTGAGTCAAGTGCCATGATCAGGTAACACACTGATTTAAAAGCAAAAAAATAGATGATAGGCATGCTCATCATAATTTCAAGATGTGGACTCATGGTCCAGCCGGAACAACTTCGTGATTGGAATCCGGCAGCCGGCTCACCCACATCGGGGCTGTCCGAACGACGCGATTTCATTCCCAAGACACGCCGCTAGACGGACGGAAAAAAGATACTGGAGTACCAAAAATGAAAAAGATTGTTCTCACTGCCGCCGCCCTTCTGGCCATTTCCGGCAGCGCCTTCGCCGCGAGCGACAACTATGGTTCCAACGGCGCCAACCAGCCGGCTGCCGCGGTCGACACGTCCTACACGGCTTCGACCCACAAGTCGGCCCCGGCCGCTCAGCAGCCGGTCACTCAGGGTGCTGACCGCAACCTCTTCGGCAACAACTAACTGCCGAAGCGCGGCCGTGATCCGAAAATGAGGGGCCACGGCCGACAGGAGATAGACGGCGGGGTTCACCCGCCGCCTCCAAGAATTCAGGAGTACTGAAAATGAAGAAGATTGTTCTTGCCACCGCGGCCGTTCTGGCCCTGTCCAGCGCTGCCTTTGCGGCCAGCGACAACTACGGCTCCAACGGCGCCAACCAGCCGGCTGCTGCAGTCGACACCACCCGCACCTCGTCGGTCGGCTCCGACTCGCCGGTCCGCAAGCTGCTGAACTCGTCGAATGACGCGCAGAAGTCGGCCCCGCAGGGCAGCGACCGAAACCTGTTCGGCCGCTAAGCCTCCGGCATTCCAAGCCGGCATTCCAAGTAAGAAAAGAGCGGCGGGCCATGCCCGCCGCTCTTTCTTGGCAGGTGCTGCTTGAAGCAATTCCACTCCAGAGCGTTTCACCGTTTCACGGAAACGGCGAACCGCTCTATCTCTTTGTTTTTACGCAATTCCGAACGGAAAGCCGCTTACATCTTTCCTGGAATTGCTTTAGCCGGTTTCAGGCCGCCTTCGCCTCGTCGCGATGCAGCGTGAAGGAGTGGCCGTCGGCGTCGAAGATGTGCAGGTCGCCGGCGCTGGCGTTCAGCCGCAAGGTTTCGCCGCGCTTGACCTCGACATTGCCGGGCAGCTTGGCCACCAGCGGCAGGTCGGCGCGGCCGATATCGACATAGACGAGCTGAACCTCGCCGAGCTGTTCGATATAGTCCACCTTGCCTTCGAACAGGTAATCCGTGCCGGTGGCGATCGCGAGATCCTCCGGCCGCACGCCGAAGCTCACCGCGGCGCCGTTGGCCGAGGCGGGCGTCGCGATCGGCACGGTCGCCTTGCGGTCGCCGACATGGCTGACCACGGTCGGGTTGCCGGCCTTCTCGATCTTCGCCGGCAGGATGTTCATGGCGGGCGAGCCGATGAATTGGGCGACGAACAGGTTGCCCGGCCGCTTGTAGAGCTCCATCGGCGTGCCGACCTGCTCGACAACGCCTTCCTTCAGCACCACGATGCGGTCCGCCAGCGTCATCGCCTCGACCTGGTCGTGGGTGACGTAGATCATCGTCGTGTTCGGCATCTGCTCCTTCAGCTTGGCGATCTCGATGCGGGTGGCGACGCGCAGCGCCGCGTCGAGGTTCGACAGCGGCTCGTCGAACAGGAACACTTTCGGATTGCGCACGATGGCGCGGCCGATGGCGACGCGCTGGCGCTGGCCGCCCGACATCGCCTTGGGCAGGCGGTCGAGATATTTGGTGAGCTGCAGGATTTCCGCCGCCTGGCGCACGCGCTTGTCGATCTCGGCCTTGCTTTCCTTGCCGATCTTCATCGAGAAGGCCATGTTGTCGTAGACGGTCATATGCGGATAGAGCGCATAGGACTGGAACACCATGGCTATGCCCCGCTTCGACGGCGGCACGTCGTTCACCACCTCGCCGTCGATCTGGAGTACGCCGGACGTGATCTCCTCCAGGCCGGCTATCGACCTCAGCAAGGTCGACTTGCCGCAGCCCGACGGTCCGACGAAGACGATGAACTCGCCCGATTTGATGTCGAGGTCGATGCCGTGGAGAATGTTGAGATTGCCGTATGATTTCTTCACCTGGTTCAGGGTGACATCGGCCATGTTTTCTTCCTCCCAGTGATTGTCTGTCGCCAAACTCAGTCGATCCGCCCGAACCAGGCGCCATAGCCGCCGAGGCGGATGGTCCCGGTGCCAGCTTGTCCCGAAAAGCCATGTCCCGGCAAGGGCTGCAGCGAGCCATTGCCGAAATCGATCTCGGCCGGCTTGCTGCCGAGGTTGAAGACGCAGGCGATGCGCTCGTTGCCTTCGCGTCGCGTGAAGGCGACGGTATCGCCATCGCTTTCGATGAAATCGATATCGCCCTTGCCCAGCGCGGGGTGCTGGCGCCGGAAGGCGAGGAAGCGCCGATAGTGCTCGAGCAGCGAGCTCGCATCGCCCTGCTGCACGTTGACCGCCTGCGAAAGATGCTTGCCCGGCACCGGCAGCCAGGGTCTTGCGGTCGAGAAGCCGCCATTCTTGGCCGCCGCCTCCCACACCATCGGTGTGCGGCAGCCGTCGCGGCCCTTGAATTCCGGCCAGAAACGGATGCCGTAGGGGTCCTGCAGGTCCTCGAACTTGAGTTCGGCCTCGCCGAGGCCGAGCTCCTCGCCCTGGTAGATGCAGACCGAGCCGCGCAGCGACATCAAGAGCGCCGAGATCACTTTGAGATAGGCGGTCGGATCCGCCTCGTTGGCGGCCCAGCGCGAGGCCACGCGCATCACGTCATGATTGGAGAAGGCCCAGCAGGACCAGCCGTCGCTGGCGACCTGGCCGAAGGCCTCCAGCACCGCGCGCACCTTGGCGGCACTGATCTTTTCCGGCGCCAGGAAGTCGAAGGAATAGCACATGTGAACGCGCTTGCCGTCGGCGGTGTAGGCGGCCACCACTTCCAGCCCGCGCTGCGAATCGCCGACCTCGCCGACGGCGGCCTGCGCCGGATATTCGTCGAGCAAGGCCCGGAAACGCTCGAGGAAACCGAGGTTTTCCGGCCGGCTCTTGTCGTAGATATGGTCCTGGTAGTTGTAGGGGTTCACCGCCGGCGCCGTCTGGTCGTTGCGTTCTTCCGGCGGCAGCGGCGGGTTGTCCTCCAGGCCCTGGCTGTGGAAGTAGAAATTGATGGTGTCGAGCCGAAAACCGTCGACGCCGCGTTCCAGCCAGAAGCGGGTAACATCGAGCAGCGCGTCCTGCACTTGCCGGTTGTGGAAGTTGAGGTCGGGCTGCTCGGCCAGGAAATTGTGCATGTAGTATTGCTGGCGGCTGGTGTCCCACTGCCAGGCCGAGCCGCCGAAGATCGACAGCCAGTTGTTGGGCGGCGTGCCGTCCGGCTTCGCGTCCGCCCACACGTACCAGTCCGCTTTCGGATTGGTCCGGCTGGAGCGGCTTTCCTTGAACCAGGGGTGGATGTCGGCGGTGTGCGACAGGACCTCGTCGATCATCACCTTGAGACCCAGGCGATGGGCTTCCGCGACAAGCGCGTCGAAATCGGCCAGCGTGCCGAACATCGGATCGACGTCGCAATAGTCCGACACGTCGTAGCCGAAATCCTTCATCGGCGATTTGAAGAAGGGCGAGATCCAGATGGCGTCGACGCCCAGCGAGGCGATGTAGGGCAGCCGCCGCACAATGCCTTGCAGGTCGCCGATGCCGTCGCCATTCGAGTCCTGATAGGAGCGCGGATAGATCTGGTAGATCACCGCGCCCCGCCACCAGTCGCGGTCGACGGCGGGGTCTGGTCTCGAAGTCGCCTTCAAAGCCGATTGCATTGTCTCAACCTCCTTTCACCGAGCCGGCAAGCAGCCCGCGGACGAAATAGCGCTGCAGCGAGAAGAAGACGATCAGCGGCACGATGATGGTCACGAAGGCCGACGTCGTCAGGATCTCCCAGTCGCCGCCGCGCGAGCCGAGCAGCGCGTTGAGCTTGGCCGTCAGCACGATCTGATCGGCCTCGGTGCCGAGGAAAACCATCGCCACCAGAAGATCGTTCCATACCCACAGGAATTGGAAGATGGCGAAAGAGGCGAGCACCGGGAAGGACAGCGGCAGCACGATCTTGACGAAGATCTCGAAGTCGCTGGCGCCGTCGATGCGCGCCGATTCCATGATCTCGCGCGGCAGGCCGGCGATGTAGCTCCTGAGCAGATAGATGGCGAAGGGAAGGCCGAAGCCGGTATGCGCCAGCCAGATGCCGAGATAGGTCTTCGACGGCACGCCGAAGAAGCTGCCGACGCCATTGTAGAGTTTCAACAGCGGGATCAGCGACATCTGCAGCGGCACCACCAGCAGACCGATGATGACGGCGATCAAGAGCGCCCGGCCGGGAAAGCGCATCCAGGCCAGCGCATAGGCCGCGAATGCGGCGATCAGGATCGGGATGACCGTCGAGGGAATGGTCACCGTCAGCGAGTTCATGAAGGAGCGGCCGATGCCTTCCGAGAACAGCACGGTTTTGTAATTGTCGGTGGTGAACTTCGGCGGTGCCGACGAGGCGAAATAGACGCGCTGGCCGCGCTCGCCCTCGAAGGCCTTAGGCGAGGAAAGAACGAAGCTGCCGTCGGCATTCATCTGCAAGGTGACGCCGTCGCCGAGATCGGCGGCCGTTCCGGCCGCGTATTGTGTCGGCGCCGACGACTTGACGCCGAAGGCGCTGATGTTGCGCTTGGCGCCGTCGCCGAAGATATTGCCCTCGATGACATATTTGCCGTCCTTCTGCGCCTGCGCCGAAGCGGCCGGCAGCCGTCCGGCTTCGGTCTGGCTGGAGCTGGCGAAGGAATTCCACCAGCCTGAGGCGATGATCTGGTCCTTGTCGCGCAGCGACGAGACGAGGATGCCGAGCGTCGGCACGGTCCAGATCGCCACGAAGACGAGCACCGCGATGTGGACGCCGAAGCGGCTGGCAAAGGACTTTCCGGTCTTGGCGGTCATCTCAGTGCCCTCCCGTCTCTTTGTTGGCCTGACGGATGTTCCAGACCATGATCGGAATGACCGCGATCATGATGATGATGGCGATGGTCGCGCCGCGGCCGAAGTCGCCGCCGCCGCGGAACATCCAGTCGAACATCAGGTTGGCGAGCACCTGGCTGTTCCACTGGCCGTTGGTCATCGTCAGCACGATGTCGAACACCTTCAGCACCAGGATGGTGATGGTGGTCCAGACAACGGCGATCGTGCCCCAGATCTGCGGCACCATGATCTTCCAGAAGATCTGGAACGGGTTGGCGCCGTCGATGACCGCGGCTTCGATCGTCTCCTCAGGAATGCCGCGCAGCGCCGAGGATAGGATCACCATGGCGAAGCCGGTCTGGATCCAGATCAGGATGACCATCAGGAAGAAGTTGTTCCAGAATGGCAGCGATATCCATACCTGCGGCTGGCCGCCGAAATACTGGATGATGGAATTGAGCAGGCCGATCTGGACCTGGCCTTCACCGCGATACTCATAGATGAATTTCCAGATCACGCTGGCGCCGACGAAGGAGATCGCCAGCGGCAGGAAGATCAGGCTCTTGGCGATCGTGCCCCACCAGATCTTGTCGGTGAGCACGGCGATGATAAGCCCGAGGAAGGTGCATGCGGCAGGCACCACGGCGAGCCAGATGATGTTGTTGAGGATCGAGTTGCGAAACTCGCGATCGCCGAACGCCCATTCGTAGTTGGCGAGGCCGACGAAGCTCGCACCGCCGCGGTCGAGGAAGGATAGCCTCAGCGTCTCGACGACCGGATAGATCAGGTAGATGGTGAGGATGATCATCGCCGGCCCGACGAAAAGCCACGGCCGGACCAGCCCCTGCCGGCGCAGATTGTCGACGGCGGCAGTGCCGGAGACGCCGCGCGACGGGAAGACGACGTCGAGCAGTTTGTTGGCGCCCCAGAAATAGGCGACACAGCCGCCGACGCCGATGATGATGACGAATATGGCCGAGAAAATCTGAGCCGCCATAGGTCCCTCTCCCTGCGCATGACCGGCCAGGCAAGTCCTGGCGATTGGGTGCACCGATTGTACTTAAAGCGCGCCGCGATCTTTCAAGTTCGCTCCATGCGCTTTAAGTCGCTGTTTTGATGCATGTCGTCTCCCCAAAACCGCTGCGCACTTTTGGGCGACATGCACTATCCGGAACAATCGAACGCGAAGGCTTCCGGCGTGGACCGCCGGTCGGATCCGGGCCGTGGCCCGGATCCAGTAGGAGGATCAGTAAGGTCTGAGTTCAGCCGCGTCCGGCGGCTTACTTGATGGCATCCCAGCTCTTCTGGATGTCGGTGGCGACGTCCTGGGCGGACTTGCCGCCGACCAGGTCGATCATGCCGGTCCAGAAGGAGCCCGCGCCGATCTTGCCGGGCATCAGGTCCGAGCCGTCGAAGCGGAACGTCGAGGCGTTGGCCAGGATGTCGCCCTGTTTCTTCAGCGCCTCGCTGGCATAGGCTTCCTTGTTCACCGCCTTGTACGGCGTCACGAAGCCGCCCTGCGCCATCCAGATCTCATGCGCCAGCGGCATCTTCAGGAAGTCGATGAAGGCACGCGCGCCCTTGGAGTCCTTGGTGATCATGACCAGCGTGCCGGCGCCGAGCACGGGCGTGCCGAGATCGGGCTTGGAGGCATAGGGCGGATAGTAGAAGAAGTCGGCGTCCTGGCCGATCTTGGTGCCCTGCGGGAAGAAGGTCGGAATAAACGAGGCCTGCTTGTGCATGTAGCATTTCGGCGGCACCGAGAAGAGCCCCTTCGGGCTGTCGCGGAAGTCGGTCGCCGCGACCGCCTTGGCGCCGCCGTCGACCATCTTGTCGTCGGTGGCGATCTTGCCGAAGACGTCGATGGCGTTGACCACGGCCGGGTCGTTGAACGGGATCTCGTTCTTCACCCACTTGTCGTAGACGTCGGGGGTCTGCGTGCGCAGCATGATGTCTTCGACCCAGTCGGTCGCCGGCCAGCCGGTGGCGCCGCCGGAGCCGAGGCCGATGCACCAGGGCTTGCCGCCGTCGGCGATGATCTTCTTCTCGAGGTCGGCGAGTTCTTCCTGCGTCTTCGGCACCTTGTAGCCGGCTTCCTCGAAATTGTCCGGCGAGTACCAGACCAGCGACTTCACGTCGGCCTTGTAGGGGAAGGCGAAGAAGCCTGGCTTGCCGTCCTTGTCCTTGAAGGTGCCGAGGTCGACCCATGACTGGCCGGCGCCGTAATTGTCCTTCACCCATTTGGCGGTGTCGTCGCCGAGCGGAGTGAGCAGGCCCTTGGAAGCGAGGTCCTGGATGAGGCCTGGCTGCGGCAGCACGGCGATGTTGGGCGGGCTGCCGGCCTGGGTGTCGATGACGATCTGCTGTTCGTAATTCTCCGACGAGGAGTATTTGATCTCGGCGCCGGTGGCTTCCTGGAAATATTCCAGAACGGTGCGCACCAGGCCCTCGTCCTCGCCGCGCCACGGCCCGAAGATGGTCAGCGTCTCGCCCTTGAGATCGACTTTCTTGAGCTCGTCGTAGTTCGCCCAGTGGAAACGCGGGTCCTCGCCCGGCTTGAACTTCAGTTCGGCTTGCGCCGGCAGGCTGAAAGCGAGCGCGGCGAACGCGGCGCCCAAGAGAAGCATTTTCTTCATCGCAATTCCTCCCAGTGGTCAAACAGTTCGGACGAAACCTCCATCTCGTCCGCCGACGCCCGCGGAACTGTGACTCAGCGAGAAGGCAACCGCAACCTTTCGGAGAGTCTTCCAAAGCGCTTTGGCTTTGTCGATCTCGCCATTGAATTGGCCGGAAGTCAAGAGGGTTGCGGCACTAATCGATTTAAATTTCTTCGCGACTGGCGAGAAAGTGCATTGCAGCATGCTTTTTTGGCGCTGCAGCAGCAATTTTTGCTTCAAACTGCCTTTTCCCGACACTAAGGTCATTCCGTCTGGCGGCATCGCCAGTCGTCATCGGATCGATTCAAATTTAAAGCGCTTTGAGGCTGGAGGCCTCCGATGAACCTCAAGCAACTCTCGCACATGCTGTCGCTTTCGCAGACCACGGTAAGCCGCGCGCTGAACGGCTACCCGGAGGTCAACGAGGAGACGCGGCGCCGCGTGATGGATGCCGCCAAGCGCCATGGCTACCGGCCGAACCCCAGCGCGCGGCGGCTGGCCACCGGCAAATCGGGAATGATCGGCTATGTGCTGCCGACCGGCAACACCGTCGACATCGATCCGCATTTCGTCGAGTTCCTCTCCGGCCTCGGCGACTATGCCCGCTCGCACGAACTCGACCTCGTGCTCTCGCCCGCCGATGCCGACGACCAGGAGACCACCTACCGGCGTATCGTCGCCAACCGTCAGGTCGATGCCGTCTACATCTCCTCGCCGCGCCCCGCCGACCGGCGGCTGGCGCTGGTCAACACGCTGGGCATCCCCTTCATCGTCCACGGTCGCAGCGAGGGTTTCGATTTCGACTACCCGTATCTCGACATCGACAATGAGGGCGCCTTCCACGAGGCGGCGAGGCTTCTCGTCCAGCTCGGTCACAAGCGGCTGGCGCTGATCAATGGCGACGACCGCGAGACTTTCGCCATCCATCGCGAGCGCGGCGTGCGCCGGGCGCTTGCCGCGAGCGGGCTTACACTTGGCGAACGCCACATCTGCTCGCTGACTATGACCGAAGAAAACGGCTATCACGCCGCCCGCCGCCTGCTCGAGCAAAGCGAGCCGCCGACGGCGATCGTCTGCTCCAGCCTGATCATGGCGCTGGGCGTCGTGCGCGCCGTGCGCGATCTCGGCCTCGCCATTCCGGGGGATCTGTCGCTGGTCGCTCACGACGACGTCTTCCCCTGGCTGCGGCCCGAAAATTTCCCGGTGCCGCTGTCGACCACGCGCTCCTCGATCCGCCTCGCCGGCGCCCGCGTCGCCGAGCGCCTCGCGGCGCGCATCTCCGGGCTGGAAGAGGGGAAGCGAGGCGAAGTCTGGCCGGTCGATCTGGTGATAAGGGGATCGGTCGCGGGGGCGCCGGGGTAGAAGTTGACTCAATACTTTAAGTGATCGAGTTCGATGCATGCTGCCGCGTTAGTAGACTTGGTGGCGATTAGGGATGGAAGAATGGACGACGATTTGGGACCATGAGTTGGCCGGGTTCGGACAGCGCTCGATTACCTTTCAATTCGAGAAAGGTTCCTATCGCGTTGAAGTCAACGATAAGGAGCAAGATCAGATCGACGTGGTCGCGTCGCGTCCCTTTCCACCATTCTGAAGCTATTTCTGTATGCGCCCGGCGCCTGACCGACAATCCGGTTGAAGGCCTGCGAAAATGACGGTGCTGAATCATAGCCGACGGTGTGGGCGATCTTCTCAACCGTCTGGTTCGTCTCCCGCAATGCCCGGGCGGCGAGGTTCATTCGCCATCGCGCAACATAGGTCAGCGGCGGCACTCCCATGAGACGGGTGAACCGCCGGGCGAAGGTCGCCCGGGACTGCAACGCACGCTTGGCTAACTCGTTGACGGTCCAGGGCTCCGTCGGGGCTTCATGGATGAGGCGGAGCGCCCGTGCGATACCCTTGTCACGCAAGGCATCAAACCATCCACCTCCCCCCAGGGGCCGGCTGTCAACCCAGGCGCGCAGGAGGAAGACAAGCGCGCTATCGAGGAGCCGTGGCGCCGCGATGTCATGCCCCGTCATGTCGCTGACGGCCTCCAGGCGCAAAAGCTCGACCACCAGATGCAAGGATGGATTTGCCTCGATCTGCGCGCGGGTCAGATGAATCAGTGGTGGCAGCAGCGAGATCATCGGATGCGGTGTCCCCTCGTCCAGCGAGAACTTCGCGCAGAGGAGCGTCGTCGCTTCGCTATCGTGAGAGTTGCCCGTGCCGGCGGCCGCCTTCGACAGCATGGCGGCGATCGGAGCGAGGGGCGCATCGACCGGGTTGCTAAGGGCATGCGCTACACCGCTGGCAACGAGGATGATGTCGCCCTCGGACACATTGATCGGCGCTTCCGCGTCGGGCAGGCGCAGCCAGCAATCGCCGTTCTGCACGAGATGGATAGCCGCGCCGCGAGCCGGATCCACCGCGATACCCCAAGGCGGCGCAAGGCGCGCGTAACCGATCACTGCGCTACCGAGCCGGACCGAGGACAGAATCTCCGATAAAGCGTCCATACTCTTATTTTCGTTTCCCACCCAGGGGACATGTGAGACGTGCGGATAGGGAATTGCAAGTATAGACCATCGAATGTCTCATGCGACGCACCTAGGTTCATCCAGCGACGGCACGGCGCCACATTTCAGCTCCGGCCGGATACAGGAAGCCCAAAGGACGCTCGAACCATGAACGATCAGGAAAAGACACCTTCACACAGTTCCACCGGCAGCATCCTCGCCCGCAACAAGGCTATCGTACTCGACTTCATCGAGCAGGCAGTCAATCGAGGAAATATCGATGCCGCCTCCGCACATTTCGGCGATGCCTACATCCAGCACAATCCGAATATCGCCGACGGGGTCGACGGTTTCTGCAGCTATGTCCGGCAGCTTCGCCAGACGTTCCCTGACGTCCGCGGCGAGGTGAAGCGGATCGTCGCGGAGGGAGACTATGTTGTCGTCCACATGCTGGCCAAGAGGGATGCGAAGGAGGCGGGCCTTGCCATCGTGGACATCTTCCGCCTGGCTGCCGACAAGCTCGTCGAGCATTGGGAGGTCCGGCAGCCGATTGCTGAAAGCGATCTACATGGCAACAGCATGATCTGACACGGAAGCTGCCTGCGGCCACCCGCGACAGCGCAGCGCCGTTGGCCCTTATTCCTTCGCTGCGCCAGCCGCCTTGATATCCAGCAGCCCATAGCCGAAGTCATTGTCCCGCCCCTTCGGGCCGAGATCCTTCGCGGTGGCGGCAAGCGCCCTCTCGATTTCGTCGGCCGAGCGGCCGGGCGCGGCATGAATGAGATTGGCGATGGCGCCGGACACGATCGCGGCGGCGAAGGAGGTGCCGGTCACCACGTCGGAGCCGGCGCCGCTCGGCGCCACCATTTCCACGCCCGGCGCCGAGATGAAGACGTAGGCACCGCGATTGGCCTGCGGCATCAGCCCGTCCTTGGCGTCGGTGGCGGTCACGGCGATGACGCCGTCGAAGGCCGCCGGATAGCCGTAGGGCGCCTTCGGCCCGTTGTTGCCGGCCGCCGCGACCAGCACCATGCCGAGCGCCCGCGCATTGCGGCAGGCGGTGCCGAGCAGGTCGTTCTTCGGGCCGACGAAGCTCATATTGATGATGCGCACGTCCTGGCTCGCCGCCCAGTCGAGCGCCGACAGGATGACGTCCATGGTCGACTTGCCGCCCTCGAAGGCGCGCGCGTGGTAGATCCTGGCGCCCGGCGCCATGCCTTCCAGCGCGCCGACGCCGGCGATCAGCCCGTCGACCGAGGTGCCGTGGTCGCGCTTCTCGATCGGCACGTTCGGCATGGCGTCGAACTGGTCGGCGATCACGCCCTTCAGCGCCGGGTTGCTGTCGTCTATGCCGGTGTCGATGACGGCGATGCGCACATTCTCGCCGCTCGCCTGTTTTGAATCGAGCGCGATGCGCTCAAAGGCGTAGTTCACGATCCCGGCAGCCTGCTGCAGCGAATAGATGTGGTTGGGCTCGCGCCGCTGCGTGCGGCCGTCGGCGGCAAGCTGCGCCAGCACCACGCCGACCGGGCGCCCGTCGGGAATGCCGAAGCGTACCAGCGTGCCGCCCAGCAGCCGCGACTGGCGCTGAGAGCGCACCTGCAGGCCGAAGGCGGTGGCGATCTGCTGCACCGCGCCGGCATCGCCGGCGACCGTCACCAGCACCTCGTCGGGCACGAATTCGCCGCTGACCGCACGCGGCGGCGCGGCGACATTGAGCCCGGTGGGCGGCGTGACAGGTCCGCTCGGCGCGGGAGCCGGTGTCGGCGTGTTGGCGGGACCGGCCGACGGCGACGTCCCATTCGGGGGATTGGGCGTTGCCGGACCGGCCGGCGGATTCGGGAACAGGTCGACGATCAGCGCCGGCAAGAATACGGCACCGGTCGTCGTGCCCGCGCCGGGCTTGCCGCCATCGTCTCTGCCGCCGCCGTCCTTGTCGCAATCGGCGCCGGCCGCAGTCTTGCCATTGAGGCAGTCGATCTGCTTCTGCGAAAGATTCGGGTCGTTGGTCTGTGCAACGGCAGGCGCGGCGACAAATGCCGCCGCCAGGAGCGCCGCATGAAGAACGACCGCCTTAGCCGCCATCGGCCGGTTTCCTTCCCTGCACCACAGCCTCCGCGAAAGGCTGGGCGGCAATGAGGCCGACGAGCTTGTCGTAGTCGGCTGCGGTGCTGGCCGGAATTGTCACGCGGAACACGCCGTCGGCAGTCGGCCCGCCGGCGATCTTCAGCCCGTTCTGGCCGAGGAAGACGGCGATGTCCGACATCCTGGCGTCCGGCTTGAACTTCACCAGGGCGAAGGGCAGCTTCGCGAGGTCGTCCTGGGCGCCGGCCACCTCGAAGTCATTGCCCTTGCCGCCCGGCTGCTCGAAGGACTGCACCACGACCAGCGCAAGCAGCGCCGCGGCCGCCGCCCAGGCGACGCCGGCGGGTATCGCCGTGACCTTGCCGAAAACCCAGGCGAGCCACGATTGGCCGGCGGGCGCGCGCACCGGGCCGGCCTCGGCGTCGAGCGCCTTGGCAAAGCGGGAGAGCGCATCGGCGGGCGGCCGGATCGCCTCGTTGGCGGCGGCGGTGCCGGAGAATTCGGCCTCCGCCTCGCCAAGGGCTGCCATCGCCGCCGGATCGGAGGCCAGCCATTCCTCGACGGCTTCCAACTCGGCGCCTTCCAGCGAGCCGTTCAGGTAGAACGGCAGCAGCGTCTCCATCTCGTCGCGGCGCGACATCTTTTCAGCGGCGCTCATGGCCACCCCCTGTCGTAACCGGCGGCCTTGAGCGCCTCGCCGAGTTTCTTGCGGGCGTAGAACATCCTGGTCTTGACGGTCGCGACCGGGATGTCGAGCACTTCGCCGATCTCGGTCACCGACTGGCCATGGTAATAGGCGAGATCGATCACCGTGCGGTGTTCTTCCGGCAAGGCATCGACGAAGCGGCGCAAGGCGGCGGCCTTGTCCTCCTTCATGGTGACGACTTCCGGCGTGTCGGCGCTGTCGGGGACCTGCGCCGCGTCATCGTCGTCGATCCAGTCTTCCTTCTTCTTGCGCAGCGACGACAGTGCCTTGAAACGCGCGATGCCGAGCAGCCAGGTCGAGACTTCGGAGCGGCCTTCGAAGCCCGGCGCCTGGCGCCACAGCTCGAGAAAGACCTCGTTGGTAATATCGTCGGCCATCATTTCCGATCCCGTCTGGCGCGCCACGAAGCGGTAGATCCGCGCGTGGTGACGCATGAACAGGAGCCGCACGGCGGCCCGGTCGCCCTTCGCGACCCGGTCGACAAGCACGCGATCGGTTTCGGTCGCCGCGTTCATGGCCGGTCGAGCCGCCTGGCTCCTCGTGGCTCTGTCGCTGCTCGGTCCAAAAAGGTTCACCCTCCGCCAAGGATTTTTCGGAGGCTAACCGAAGAAAGGGAGTGTTGCCAGTGGGGCGCCTTTCCTTCTCCCCTTGTGAGGGGACAAGCCGAGACGCCTATCGCGTCGTCATCCTAGGGCGAAGCAAGGAGCGAAGCGACGCGGCGCAGACCCTAGGATCCATTCCGTGACGTCAAGGCGTTGATCTCGTTGCAGAATCTTTCTCCGTTGCACCCTTCGCGCGAGGTCACGGAATGGATCCTCGGGTCTGCGCGTCCGCTTCGCTCCCGCTCCGCCCGTGGATGACGAAGTTGCTTGGCCTTCGCCAATCTCCAATGTTGCAAGAACGCCGACATCGAAGCTGCCAATCTTCGCCCTTGCGGGCGGAAAAGGGGGAGCTAAACCAAAAACACCTTCCCCTTCATCGTCGCCGGTATGTCGACACCGAGCCGGCTCAGCACCGTCGGCGCGAGCTGCAGTTGGTCGAGCAGCATGCCGGCCTCGGGGCCTTTC
The DNA here is from genome assembly GCF_029674625.1 of Mesorhizobium sp. WSM4906. Classification (NCBI taxonomy): domain Bacteria; kingdom Pseudomonadati; phylum Pseudomonadota; class Alphaproteobacteria; order Hyphomicrobiales; family Phyllobacteriaceae; genus Mesorhizobium; species Mesorhizobium sp. WSM4906. The sequence continues at coordinate 399,695 of NZ_CP121355.1, read as the reverse complement.
GCCGGGCCGAAATAATAGAGCGCGAAATCCTGCATCTCGTCGTCGTGGCCGCCGTGATGGCCGCGGTCCGTCTGGCCGTGGTCGGCGGTGACGATCACTTCGTAGCCGGCTTCGCGCCAGCCGGGCAGGAAGGCGGCGAGCATGCCGTCCATCGCGTAGCAGGCATGGTCCATCTCGTGGCAATCATGGCCGAAGCGATGGCCCATCGAGTCCAGCGTGCAGCTGTGCAGGATGCCGTAGTCGATGCCGTGGCGGCGGGTCAGCATCGTCAGCGTCGCGAACAGGTCGACATCGCTCGGCGTCATCTGGTTCTTGAGATTGTAGCCGGTCATGCTGTGGAAGCGGCCATGCGTGATCGGCCCGCCGGGCTCGTCGAATTCCATGTCCTCGACGAGGTCGAACGGATGGGAGCGGAAGAATTCCGACCAGTAGGAATGCGTTACCGCGCCCGTCTTGCCGCCGGCCTTGCTGACCTCAGAGAAGATGTCCGGCTGCTTGACGCGGAACCGGTTCTCGTTGGACAGGATGCCATGCACCTGCGGCGTGACCCCGGTATGGATCGAGGCGTAGCAGCAGGCCGAGGTTGACGGCAGCACGGAGCGCATCTTCCACACCTGCGCCTCGCCGGACTGCACCCAGCCTTCGAGATTGCCCATCAGCCGGCGCCAGTTCCGGTACGGCACGCCGTCGAGGATGATGAGCAGCAGTTTGGATGTGAGCGCCACAGGCAATTCCATGCGGTCTTGCGGGAGAGATCAGCATCGGAGCCTTGGCCGATCCGACCAAGGCTCAGAAGCGCGCATAAGAGGAGCCAGCTTAGTTGCCCGCGCTCTCCATGCGCCGGCCCGCGATCGCCTTTTCCAGCCAGCCGATCTCCATTTCGGGGACGGAGGACAACAGAAGGTCGGTATAGGCGTCGAAGGGCGGCGTCAGCACCTTGCTCTTGGAACCGTAGCGCACTACCTCGCCGCGATACATCACCGCGATGGAGTCGGCGATCGACTTCACCGTCGCGAGATCATGGGTGATGAAGAGATAGGCCACCTTCTCGATCTGCTGCAAATTGAGGAGCAGCTTGAGGATGCCGTGCGCGACCAGCGGGTCGAGCGCCGACGTCACCTCGTCGCAGATGATCAGCTTCGGCTTGGCGGCGAGCGAGCGGGCGATGCAGACGCGCTGCTTCTGACCACCGGAAAGCTCGGCCGGATAGCGGTCGACGAAGCCCTTGCCCATCTCGATCTCGTCGAGCAGCTCGGCGACGCGCTTGTCGCGTTCGCGGCCTTTCATGCCGAAATAGAACTCCAGCGGCCGGCCGATGATGGTGCCCACGGTCTGGCGCGGGTTCATCGCCACGTCGGCCATCTGGTAGATCATCTGCAATTGGCGCAGGTCTTCCTTCGGCCGGTCGGCCAGCCGGTTGGCGAGCGTGCGGCCGTCGAAGACGACGCTGCCTTGCTCCGGCGGCAGCAGTCCGGTAATGGCGCGCGCCAGCGTCGATTTGCCGGAACCGCTCTCGCCGACGACGGCCAGCGTCTGGCCCGGATGGATATCGACCGAGACGTTCTTCAGCACCTTGACGTGGCCGCCGCCATAGGCGGCCGTCACGTTCTTCACCGACAGCACCGGCGCTGTGCCGGGCTGTTGCTCCTGGTGCTCGATCTCATGCACGGAGACGAGCGCGTTGGTGTATTCCTGGCGCGGCTCCTTGATGATCTGTCGCGTGCCGCCCCACTCGACCAGCCGGCCATGGCGCAGCACCATGATCTCGTCCGACACCTGCGCGACGACGGCGAGGTCGTGGGTGATGTATAGAGCCGCGACATGAGTGTCGCGGATGGCGTCCTTGATCGCCGCCAGCACGTCGATCTGCGTCGTCACGTCGAGCGCCGTGGTCGGCTCGTCGAAGACGATCAGGTCAGGCTCGGAGCAGAGCGCCATCGCCGTCATCACGCGCTGCAACTGGCCGCCGGAGACCTGATGCGGGAAGCGCTCGCCAATGGTTTCGGGGTTGGGCAGGCTGAGCTTGTTGAACAGCGCGACGGCGCGTTTCTCGGCCTCCGCCCGGGTCGCCGTACCGTGCAGGAGCGCGGCCTCCACCACCTGATCCATCAGCCGGTGGGCCGGATTGAAGGCCGCCGCCGCCGACTGCGCGACATAGCACACTTCGCGGCCGCGAAGCTTGCGCAAGCCGTCCTTGCCGCCCTTCAGGATATCGCGGCCGTTGAGGATGACCTCGCCGCCGGTGATGCGTACGCCGCCACGGCCGTAGCCCATCGACGACAGGCCGATGGTCGACTTGCCGGCGCCGGACTCGCCGATCAGGCCGAGCACCTTGCCCTTCTCCAGCGTCAGCGAGACGTCGTGGACCAGGGTGATCGTCTTCGGCGCCTCGCCGGGCGGATAGACGGTCGCCTCGATGCGCAGATTGCGGATGTCGAGGAGCCGGCCGGAATTCGCTTTGCTGTCAGCCATTACCCGCGCCCTCCCTTCAGGCTGGTCGTGCGGTTGAGCACCCAGTCGGCGACGAGGTTGACGGAGATCGCCAGCGCCGCGATCGCTGCCGCCGGGATGAGCGCCGCCGGAATGCCGAAAACGATGCCGTCTTTGTTTTCCTTCACCATGCCGCCCCAGTCGGCGTCCGGCGGCTGCACGCCGAGGCCGAGGAAGGAGAGCGTCGACAGGAAAAGCACGGCATAGATGAAGCGCAGGCCGAGTTCCGAGACCAGCGGCGATAGCGCATTGGGCAGGATCTCGCGGAAGATGATCCAGCCGCTGCCTTCGCCGCGCAGCTTGGCGGCTTCGACATAGTCCATGACGTTGATGTCGACCGCCACCGCGCGCGACAGGCGATAGACGCGGGTCGAGTCGAGGATGCCCATGACCAGGATCAGCGTCACCAGGTTGGACGGCAGCACCGACAGCACGACGAGGCCCATGATCAGGGTCGGGATCGACATCAAGAGGTCGACGAGACGCGACAGGACGGTGTCGTACCAGCCGCCGAACACCGCCGCCGAAAAGCCGAGGATGGCGCCGAGCGAAAAGGACAGCGCCGTCGCCAGCACCGCGATGAACAGCGTGATGCGTGCGCCATAGATCATGCGGGACAAGAGATCGCGGCCGAGATTGTCGGTGCCCAGCCAATGCGCCGACGACATCGTCTCCCAGACATCGCCGACGATCTCGCCGTTGCCGTGCGGCGCGATCAGCGGCGCGAAGATTGCCGCCAGCACGAACAGCGCCGTCAGCACCAGGCCGATCAGCGAAGGCAGGGGAATGCGTCTGATGTCGAGCATATCCGCCGCCTCCCTTTACTTCGGATGCCTGAGCCGCGGATTGGCGACGATCGCCGCGATGTCCGCGATGATGTTGAGGCTGATATAGACGGCCGCGAAAATCAGGCCGACCGCCTGCACGACGGGAACGTCGCGTTTGGTGACGTGGTCGACGAGATACTGGCCCATGCCCGGATATACGAAAATCACCTCGACCACGACGACGCCGACCACCAGATAGGCGAGGTTCAGCATCACGACGTTGATGATCGGCGCGATCGCATTCGGGAACGCGTGCTTGCGGATGACCGCGAAGGCCGAGAGCCCCTTGAGCTCCGCCGTCTCGACATAGGCCGACTGCATGACGTTGAGGATCGCCGCGCGCGTCATGCGCATCATGTGGGCGAGCACCACAAGCGTCAGAGCCGCCGCCGGCAGCGCGATCGCCTGCAGGCGTTCGCCGAGAGACATTCCGTCGTAGACGGTGGAGATCGCGGGGAACCACTGGTGCTGGACCGCGAAATAGAAGACCAGCAGATAGCCGATGAAGAACTCCGGGAAGGAGGTCGAGGCGAGCGCCACGCCTGAGATCAGCTTATCGACCCAGCCATTGCGATAGCGAACCGCGATAAGGCCCAGCGTGATCGCCAGCGGAATGGCGACGATCGCCGCCCAGAAGGCCAGGAACAGCGTGTTCCACAGCCGTTCCTTGATCGATGTCGCGATGTCCTGCCCGCTCGACATGGCCGTGCCGAGGTCGCCGGTGAGCACCCCGCCCAGCCAGTGGAAGTAGCGGATATAGGCGGGCTGGTTGAGCCCGAGCTGCTCGCGCAGGTTGGCCAGCGACTCCGGCGTCGCCGATTGTCCGAGAATAGCTTGCGCGACATCGCCGGGCAGGATCTGCGTACCGGCGAAGATCAGGACCGAAACGGCCAGCAGAAGGAGGATGCCCAGCGCAATGCGCTGGGCCACCAGTTTCACGATGGGTGAGGACATCTCCGCAAGGCCGTGCTCAGGCTTCGAGCCAGCACTTCGCCAAAGCGTAGCCGTTGCAAAGCTCCTGATGCGGATCCTCCACCCAGCCCGCGACTTTCGGCCCCGTGGCGTCGATGAACTGATTGAACATCGGCAGGATCAGGCCGCCCTCGTCGCGCACCATGACGGCCATGTCGTGGTACATCTGCTTGCGCTTGGCCTCATCGAGCTCTGCGCGCGCCGCAAGCACCATCTTGTCGAAGTCCGGACGCTTGAAACGCGTGTCGTTCCAGTCGGCCGACGACAGGTAGGCTGTCGAGTACATCTGGTCCTGGGTCGAGCGGCCGCCCCAATAGGAGGCGCAGAAGGGCTGCTTGTTCCAGACCTCGTTCCAGTAGCCGTCGCCCGGCTCGCGCTTGATCTCGAGCTTGATGCCGGCCTTGGCCGCGCTCTGCTGGTAAAGCTGTGCCGCGTCGACGGCGCCCGGGAACGCCACGTCCGAGGTCCGGAGCAGGATGGAGCCGTCATGGCCCGACTTCTTGTAGTGGAACTTGGCCTTGTCCGGATCGTATTTGCGCTGCTCGATCTCGGTGAACAACGGATAGGATGCATTGATCGGGAAGTCGTTGCCGACCGAGCCGTAGCCGCGCAGCACCTTGTTCAGCATCTCCTCGCGGTCGATCGCCAGTTTCAGCGCCATCCTGAGGTCGTTGTTGTCGAACGGCGCCGTGTTGCAGTGCATGATGAACACGTAGTGGCCGGGACCGGAGTGGTTGCGGATAGTGACGCCCGGCACGCGCTTGATCAGGTCGACGATCTTCGGCTCGACGCGGTTGATCATGTTAACCTGGCCGCCCTGCAGGGCCGCCGTGCGCGCCGTTGCGTCGTTGATGACGACGACTTCGACCTGGTCGGCATGGCCCATCTTGTCGCCCTGCCAGTAATTGGCGAACCGCTCGCCGACATGGCGCACGCCGGGCTCGTTGACCTTGACCTTGTAGGGACCGGCTCCGATGCCGGCATCGGGCTTGTCCTTGCCGCCATTCGGCTGGACGATCAGGTGATAGTCGCTGAGCAGATACGGAAGGTCGGCATTCGGCTCCTTGAGCGTCAGCACCACTTCCTTGCCGCTGGCCTTGATGGTCTCGATGCCTTTCATGTAGCCCAGCGCGCCGGACTTCGACTTCTCGTCCGAATGACGTTCGAGCGTCGCGGCGACGTCCTCGGCAGTCACGGTCTTGCCGTTGTGGAATTCGACGCCGTCGCGGATCTTCAGCGTCCAGACTTTGGCGTCGTCCGAAGAGCCGATCTCCTCGGCGATGCGGTTCTCGAGCTTGCCGTCGGGGGAAAGCTCGACGATCATTTCGCCCCAGCACTTGCCGAAGGCGAAGGGCACCTGCGTCATCATCAGCGCCGGATCGAGGCTGTTGGTGGATTCACCGCCGACCAGGCCGGCCTTCAGCGTGCCGCCCTTGACCGGGCCGGCGGCGCGGGCCGCGCTCGAAAGCAGCGAATTGGCGAAGGGTGCCGCGACGCCGAGCGCGGCGGCACGGCCAAGGAAGTCGCGACGGCTGAGCTTGCCGGCGGCGACGCGACGGCTGAGATAGTCGAGTTCGTTTGTCATTATGGGTTCCTCACTCTGATGGTCCGACCTTATGGTCGTTTCTACTTGTTGGAGGAGATAATGACCGCAACGGAAAGCAGCAGGCAAGACCGAATGCGACATGCCGTGGCGTAAATGGCGCGTCGCAATTGGCCCAATCTTGTCAGCGGTCAGACGAGGGCGCGTGGAATCGCCTGCTCGAAATCGCGCTCGAACACCAGTTTGTTGCCCTCATAGGCCTCGATCCTGGCGCTGAGAACGAAGTTTTGCGCGTCGCAGCGCATGTCGGCAAAAGTTTCGGTGCGCACCGACCACTCATTTCGCGAGAAGGTCTGCGTCCAGTGCGTGCTGCCGGTGGCGGATTCCGGATCGTCGGGATGGATCGCCCAAATCTCCCGGACGATGCTGCCATGGACGAGCCCATGCGCAAGGTCGCGCACCTCGCCGAAATCGTCGGTTATGGAAAGCGTGACGACCCCGGTCTTCTCGTTGCGGTCGATGTGCCGTTCCGAATTGGCGGGCCTGATCGTCTCGGTCGCCCAGGGTGTCGCGCCTTCCGGTTCGGCGAAGGAAACCTCGTCGCCTTTCGCCAGCGGGCGCAACGGCAGCTTGAGCGTTGCCGCCGCCAATTCGAGCCTCACCGGCTCAGGCGACGGCCAGATCATCGGCCAGTAGGCATTTGAGACGGCAATGCGCAGTTTGTGGCCCGCCGGCACCCGGTAGGCGCACTGGTCGAGCACGACGCGCGCCGAGACCGCCTCGCCCGGCACCAGCGCTTCCGGGAATTCATGCGAGTTGCGATGGGTGAGATTGAGCACGCCATAGGAAATCAGTTCCGAGGCGCCGTCGGGATGCACGTCGCAGAGCCGCACCGCGATGTTGGCCTGACGGCGGTCCGCGGCAACCCTGACGTCAAGCTCCGGCGCGCCGACGATGTCGATCGCCTCGGCGAGTTCCGGCTCGTCGAAACACACCGAAAGCGCGTCGTCGGGGCGCTGGTCGCCCGGCAGCTCGGGACCGAAGGTGAAGGGAAAATACTCGCCGCCGGCCAGTCCGCAGTTTTGTGGCGTGGCGACGATTGCCGGCTTGGCGCCGTCGGCAATGAGCCCGATCGCCTGCACCTTGATGTTGGACGACGGCCATTCCTGTTCCGCAATCCAGCGGCCCGGCCGCTCCGGGTGCCAGCGGGCCGGCCGCACGCTGTCCATCACATAGGCGCGGTAGTCCGGGTCCGCCTCGACGCCGGTCGCCGCACCCTTCAGCCAGCGATCCCACCAGCGCAATGCCTCCTGCAGGAAGCCGATGGCCGGATTGGGTCCCGCGTAATGCGGGTATTTGTGGATCCAGGGACCGACGATGCCTTTGACCGGCGACTGGATGTTGGTGACGAGGTTGGAGATCGTGTTGCGGTACCCGTCATGCCAGCCGCCGATCGACAGCACCGCCGCATGAACGGCCGAAAAATCCTCGCAGATCGAGCCGCGTTTCCAGTAGCCGTCGCGATGCTGGTGGCTGAGCCAGAGCGGCAGAAGGAAGGGCTGGTTCTCCAGCCGGCTGAGCCAAAGGTCGCGCCAGCGGTTGCCGCCGGCGATTTCCGGATCCGGCGGCCGCGACGAGTAGGAGAGCATCGTCGAGGCCCAGCCGAAATTTTCGAGCAGCAGGCAGCCACCCTTGTAGTGGATGTCGTCGGCATAGCGGTCGACGGTCGAGCACAGGCTGATCACCGCCTTCAGCGCCGGCGGCTGTTTGGCCGCCACCTGCAGGCAGTTGAAGCCGCCCCAGGAGATGCCCATCATGCCGACATTGCCGTTGCACCACGGCTGCGCGGCCGCCCAGGCGATGACGTCGCAGGCGTCCTGCAATTCCTGCTCGGAATATTCGTCGTCCATCAGCCCTTCGGAATCGCCGTTGCCGCGCATGTCGACGCGGATCGAGGCGTAGCCATGGCCGGCGAAATAGGGATGCGTCAGCTCATCGCGGAAGATGGTTCCGTCGCGCTTGCGGTAGGGCAGGTGCTCGAGGATCGCCGGCACGGGATTGTCGGCCGCATCCTCAGGCATCCAGATGCGCGCCGACAGCCGGCAGCCGTCCGGCATGACGATACCCATATCGGGAAATTCGACGACCTTGCGGGGGAAATCGGTGACGGTTTTCATGGGCCGCATAACGCCTTGCCTGGCGACGACTTTCAACGCTATTCGCGACTGGCGCAGCGAAATATGCGACCTGTCACGATGCTGAGACCGGCCCCGATCATTTAACTCTGAACTTGCGCTGCTGCACTAATTTATGTATTACGTTTATTCACTTTGGCCCGACGCAGACGCACTGGATGATCTCGCCTGAAAATCGTTTGGGATGAGCCGAAGCGTGTGACGAACCTCGAAAACCGGCGTCTAGACTTCGCCGATCTCGATCTCGATTTTTTTTGCGACTTCAATCGTTCTACCAGCCAAGGCTGGCCGGTTAATGGCGATTGGCGAGTTCAGGCAGACCATTCTCGCCGTTATCTTCAAGCCGCTTGGTTCCGAAGCGATTTCGGTAATCTCGATGCGTCGTGCCAGCCGAAAGGAAAGGTCAGCGTATGAGCACCCATAAACGACGCATTCGACCGCTTACCGACGAGGACGAGGCGGAAATTCAAAAACAGATTGCTGCTGACCCTGACGATGCGGAGGCAACCGATGAACAACTGGCGCAAGCCGCGCCTTTCGCGAAAGCGGTTCCGGAGCTTTTCGAGAGCATAAGGCGCGCTCGTGGCCGGCCAGCCGCGGAGAAACCCAAGCAGATCGTGTCCATCCGCCTTGATCAGGATGTCATCAGCAAGTTCAAGGCGACGGGCAAGGGCTGGCAGGCCAGGATAAATGAGGTTCTGAAGAAGGCGAAGGTAGGCTAGGCAAAAGCCGCGTCAGTTCAGCGGAATGTCATTCTCAGCCTTGCTGGCCTGGTAAGCGTTGGACAGCTCATCGTAGCGCGCGGAGATTTTTCCGATTCTTGCCTCCAGCCGCTTGCGCTCGGCTTCCGGCAAGGCGCGCACCAGCTTTCGGATGGAAAAGCTCTTCCAATAGGCGTTCTCGGCGTTATAGCCGCCGGGATCGAGGGTGAAGACCTCCTTCAGGATCTTGAGGTCATGCGGGATCGCGAAGCTGTCGCGCGAGTCCTCATGGCTGAAGAGGTAGTAGAAATTGTCGAAGCCGGTCCAGGTGATCGCCGACAGGCAGAGCGAGCATGGCTCGTGCGTGGCCAGGAACAGCGCGTCCTTGGTGTCGACACGCTCGGCCTTGGGCATCTCGTAGAAGCGCTTCAGGCAATGCACCTCGCCGTGCCAGAGCGGATTCTCGATCTCGTTGTTGGTCTCGGCGAGAACCAGCGTGCGGTCGTCCTTCCTTAGGATCGCGGCGCCGAACAGCTTGTTGCCGTGGGCAACGCCCTCGGCGGTCTTCGGCACGATGTCTTGCTCGATCACGTCGAGCAGGCGGTCGATCAGCGAAATCTCTGTCATCGGAAAAAAATCGGCAGTGTTCAGGGAAGATGGATCTCGTAAGGGTGCGAGAAATGGCACTCTTCGAGGTTGGAGCCGTCGCCGCCGCGGTCGACGATGAGAAAATCCTGTTCCTCGCCGATCGGCGTCAGCACGCCGTGCCAGAGGTTGCGGCGATAGTTGATGCCCTGCCCGGGCGCGGTCATGAAGGCATGCGGCTCGCCGGGGCCGTCCTTGGTGTCATGGCAGACGACCACCAGGAACGGGCGCGGCGACAGCGGGATGAAAGCCTGGCTGCCGAGCGGATGGCGCTCGACCATGGTCAGCTTCAACGGCATCTCGTAGGGCGTGCCGCGCACCATCGAGATCAGCACGCGCGCATTCGGCCCGGCGGCTTCCGCCGTGGCGAGGTCGTGGTAGCGCATCGCCTTGCCGCCATTGATCGGGTAGCGGTTGTCGCCGCTCATGTCGATGACATCGCCGAACGGAGCGAAGTTATCGCGGGTTAGCTTCTGGGCGACGATGCGGGTCACCGCGCACGACCCCCGATACCAGCGCCGCCGAGCTTGGCATGCCGGTTGACGTCCTTGTAGAGCAGGTAGCGGAAGTTGCCCGGGCCACCGGCATAACAGGCCTGCGGGCAGAAGGCGCGCAGCCACATGAAGTCGCCGGCCTCGACCTCGACCCAGTCCTGATTGAGGCGGTAGACGGCCTTGCCTTCGAGAACGTAGAGCCCGTGCTCCATGACATGCGTCTCGGCAAAGGGGATGACCGCGCCGGGTTTGAGCGTGACGATGGTGACATGCATGTCGTGGCGCATGTCGGCCGGATCGACGAAGCGCGTCGTCGCCCAGCGTCCCTCGGTGCCGGGCATCGGGCTCGGCTCGATCTGCTGCTCGTTGGTGAAGAAGGCTTCCGGCGCGTCGAGGCCGTCGACCGCCTCATAGGCCTTGCGGATCCAGTGGAAGCGGACGGCATCGCCGCTCTCGTTGCGCACCGTCCAGGCGCTCGCCGGCGGCAGGAAGGCGAAACCGCCGGGGGCAAGCACATTCTTCTTGCCGGCAAGCGAGACGGTGAGCTCGCCCTCCACCACGAACAGCACGCCCTCGGCCTCGGCGTCGAGCTCCGGCCGATCGCTGCCGCCGCCGGGCAGGACCTCGACGATGTATTGCGAAAACGTCTCGGCGAAGCCCGAGAGCGGCCTTGCGATGATCCATGCCCTCGTCTTGTCCCAGAACGGCAGCGGGCTGGTGACGATGTCCTGCATCACACCCTTGGGAATGACCGCATAGGCCTCGGTGAAGACCGCGCGGCCGGTCAGCAGCTCGTGCTGGCCGGGATGGCCGCCTTGCGGCGCGTAATAGGTTCGCTCGGCCATTTTCATCATATCCATGTCTTGAAGCCTATAACGGGAGCATGTCTTTCAGCCGAAGCAGGGCGATGCGCTCGACTTGTTTGCAGGCGGTATCGAACTCATTGCTGCGGCCGTTGCCGATGCGCGCCTCGAACTCCGCCAGGATCTCGTCCTTGGTCTTGCCCTTGACCGCGATGATGAAGGGGAAGCCGAAGGTGGTGACGTAGGCGGCGTTGAGCTTCGAGAACAGCTCGCGCTCCTTGTCGGTCAGCGCGTCGAGCCCGGCGGAGGCCTGTTCCTTGGCCGATTCCGGGGTCAGCCGCCTGGCCGCCGCCAGCTTGCCGGCGAGGTCGGGGTGGGCGTTGAGCACGGAGAGCCGTTCGGCCTCGGTCGCCGCGCGGAAGACGCGGCAGAGCGCGTTGTGCAGGCCGCCGGCGCTGTCATGCGCGGGTCCAAGCTCCAGCTCGTAGGCGCGCTCGGCTATCCAGGGCGAATGCTCGAAGACGCCGCCGAAGGCGTAGACGAATTCCTCGAACTCCATCCGCGATGGGCGCAAAGCCGGCGCCTGGTAGGGATGCGTCTCGCGCCAGTGTTTTGCGATATCAATGCGCCGTGTCAGCCACACCTTGTCGTGCGACTTCACATAGTCTACGAAGCGCTTCAGCGCCGCCACGCGGCCCGGACGGCCGACCAGCCGGCAATGCAGGCCGATATTCATCATGCGCGGCCGCCCCGCCTTGCCCTCGGCATAGAGCGTGTCGAAGCTGTCCTTCAGATAGGCGAAGAACTGATCGCCCGAGTTGAACCCTTGAGGCGTCGCGAAACGCATGTCGTTGGCGTCGAGCGTGTAGGGGATGACGAGCTGTGGCTTCTCCAGCCCGCCGCGATCGAACCAGTAAGGCAGTTCGTCGTCATAGGTGTCGGAGACATAGTCGAAGCCGCCTTCCTCGGCGACGAGCCGCACGGTGTTGACCGAGGTGCGGCCGGTGTACCAGCCGGTCGGCCGCGCGCCGGTCACCTCGTGATGCAGCCTGATCGTCTCTTCGAGGTCGCGCCGCTCGTCCTCCGCGCTGTGGTCGCGATAGTCGATCCATTTCAGCCCATGCGAGGCAATCTCCCAGCCCGCCTCCTGCATCGCCACGACCTGGTCGGGCGAGCGGGCGAGCGCGGTGGCGACGCCGTAGCAGGTCACCGGCACCTCAGCTTCGGTGAACAGCCGGTGGAGCCGCCAGAAGCCGGCCCTGGCCCCATATTCGTAGATCGATTCCATGTTCCAGTGGCGCTGGCCGACCCAGGGGGCAGCGCCGACTATCTCTGACAGGAACGCCTCGGACGCCTTGTCGCCGTGCAGCACGCAATTCTCGCCGCCTTCCTCGTAGTTGACGACGAATTGCACCGCGACATAGGCGCCGCCGGGCCATTTCGGGTCCGGTGGATTGGCCCCGTAACCGCGCATGTCCCGTTCGTAACGCATGGTCGCTCCTGCCCGATGGATGAGATGAAGATATCGAAAGGAGTGCTTCAGCATTCCCCCGAAAATTTTTGAAAGTGCTTTTTGCCGCACTCCGCTCGACCGGGACTTATGCATCGCCTTTAATTGGCGCACAATTGACCTGAAAACGTTCGACTGTACCGGCCAATCGGCCGTACTGGAAATGGGAGGCGGCCAGTGGCAGAAACGAAAGCCGATGGCGGGCGTCTGACGACCCATGTGCTCGACACCGCGACCGGCAGGCCGGCAAAGGGCCTTTCGATCGAGCTTTTCCGCATCGAGCGGCAGGGCCGCACGCATCTGAAAACCGTCACCACCAACGATGACGGCCGCTGCGATGCGCCGCTGCTTGCCGGCGCCGATTTCCGCACCGGCGAATATGAGCTGGTTTTCGCCGCCGGCGACTATCTGCGTAGGCAGGGCATCAGCCTGCCAGAGCCCGCCTTCCTCGACATCGTGCCGATCCGCTTCGGCCTGGCGGAGGAGCGGCATTATCATGTCCCCCTCTTGATTTCGCCTTACGGCTACTCGACCTATCGCGGGAGTTGAGCCATGGCAGAGATCAAGACCCGCAACGAGATACGCTTCATCCTGAACGGTGCCGACGTCGCGCTCGCCGACATCGCGCCCGACATGACGCTGCTCGACTGGCTGCGGCTCAACCGGTCGCTGCGCGGCACCAAGGAAGGCTGCGCCGAGGGTGACTGCGGCGCCTGCACGGTGCTGGTCGGCAAGCTTTCCGCCGAAGGTCTCGTCTATGAAAGCGTCAATGCCTGCATCCGCTTCATGGGATCGCTCGACGGCACCCATGTCGTCAGCATCGAGCATCTGCGCGGCAACGGCGAGAAGCTGCACCCGGTTCAGCAGGCGATGGTCGATTTCCACGGCTCGCAATGCGGCTTCTGCACGCCGGGTTTCATCATGTCGCTCTATGCGCTCTGGATGAAGACGCCCAACCCCTCCGATGCGGCGATCGAAAAGGCGCTGCAGGGCAATCTCTGCCGCTGCACCGGCTACGAGGCGATCATGCGCGCCGCTCGCGCCATATCGAGCTACGGCAAGGCGGCGAAGGACCCGCTGGCGCTGGAGCGCGAGGATATTGCCGCGCGGCTGGAAGCGTTGCGCGACGGCGCCAGGGTCGAGGTCGGTTCAGGTAAGCAGCGTCTGATCGTGCCGGCCAACGTCGACGATTTCGCCGCCGTGCTCGAGAAGGAGCCGGGCGCCACCATCGTTGCCGGCTCGACCGATGTCGGCCTGTGGGTCACCAAGCATATGCGCGACATCTCGCCGGCGATCTTCATCGGCGGTCTCGACGGCCTGCGCACGATCTCGGAGGCTGATGGGGTCATCACCATCGGCGCCGGCGTGACCTACACCGAGGCCTTCGAGACGCTGTCGAAGCGCATCCCGGCATTGGGGCCGCTGGTCGACCGCGTCGGCGGCGAGCAGGTGCGCAACATGGGCACCATCGGCGGTAACATCGCCAACGGCTCGCCGATCGGCGACACGCCGCCGCCGCTGATCGCGCTCGGCGCGCAACTGACGCTGCGCAAGGGTGGAGCGCGCCGCACGATCCCGCTCGAAACATTCTTCGTCGCCTACGGCAAGCAGGACCGCCAGCCCGGCGAATTCGTCGAGGCCGTGCATGTGCCCGTGCCGGCAAAGGGAACGAGATTTGCCGTCTACAAGGTCACCAAGCGCCGCGACGAGGACATCACCGCGACGCTCGGCGCTTTCTATCTGACGCTCGCCAAGGACGGCACGGTGGCGGATATCCGCATCGCCTATGGCGGCATGGCGCCGACGCCGAAGCGCGCGGCTGCGGTCGAAAAGGCGCTGATCGGAAAAGCCTGGACGGAAGCGTCGGTGGAGGCCGCGATGGCCGAATATGCCGGCGACTTCGCGCCGATCACCGACATGCGCGCGACCGCCGAATATCGGGCGCTGGCGGCGAAGAACCTTCTCCTGCGCTTCTTTGTCGAGACCACCGGAACCAGGGCGCCGTTCCAGGTCTCTCGGTACGAGGCCGCCTGATGACCAAGCACGTCCCCAACCTCAAGGCACAGAAGATCAAGGGCGGCGTTGCCAGCGACCAGCGCCACGATTCCGCGCACAAGCATGTCAGCGGCACGGCGATCTATATCGACGACATGCCGGAACCGGCGGGTACGCTGCATGGCTGCCTCGGCCTGTCCACGGCAACGCATGCCACCATCACCAAGATGGACCTGTCGGCGGTGCGCGCTGCGCCGGGCGTCGTGGACGTGCTGACGGCAAAGGATATTCCCGGCGAGAACGACATTTCGCCGACCGGCCGACACGACGAGCCGGTGCTGGCGGACGGCAAGGTTGAGTTCTATGGGCAGCCGATCTTCTGCGTCATCGCCGGGACGCGCGAGGAGGCGCGGCGCGCCACCAGGCTGGCCAAGGTCGAATACGAGCAACTGCCTTTCGTCACCGACATCGGCGAACTCGACCCGAGGAAGGATAAGCTCGTCACCCCGCCGCTGACGCTAAGGCGCGGCGATGCGGCGGCGGCGATCAAGGCGGCACCCCGCAGGCTCAAGGGAAAGATGCGGGTCGGCGGCCAGGAGCATTTTTACCTGGAAGGCCATATTGCCATGGCCATTCCCGGCGAGGATGAAGATGTCGCCATCTATTCCTCGACCCAGCATCCGAGCGAAGTCCAACATATGGTGAGCCATGCGCTCGGCGTGCCCAGCCATTCCGTCACGGTGGAAATCCGCCGCATGGGCGGCGGCTTCGGCGGCAAGGAAACGCAGGGCAACCAGTTCGCCGCGCTCGCGGCGATTGCCGCCAAGCGGCACCACCGCGCCGTCAAGATTCGGCCCGACCGGGACGACGACATGACCGCCACCGGCAAGCGCCACGACTTCCTCATCGACTACGAGGTCGGTTTCGACGACGACGGCAATATCCTCGGCGTCGACTTCTTGTTCGCGGCGCGCTGCGGCTTTTCCTCGGACCTCTCCGGTCCGGTCACCGATCGCGCGCTGTTCCATTGCGACAACACCTATTTCTGGCCGACCGTGCACGCGCAGTCGGCGCCGCTCTACACCAACACCGTGTCGAACACCGCCTTCCGCGGTTTCGGCGGACCGCAAGGCATGGTCGGCGCCGAGCGCGTCATCGACGAGGTCGCATTCGCCGTTGGCAAGGATCCGCTCGAGATCCGCAAGAAGAATTTCTACGGCACGTCCGACAGGAACATCACGCCCTACCACCAGACGGTCGAGGACAACATCATCCAACGCATCGTCGCCGAGTTGGAGGCGAGCTCGAACTATGAGCGGCGCCGGCGCGAGATCAGCGCCTTCAACAACAACAGCCGCTTCGTCAAGCGCGGCCTGGCGCTGACGCCGGTCAAGTTCGGCATCTCGTTCACCGCCACCCATTACAACCAGGCTGGCGCGCTGGTGCATGTCTATACCGACGGCTCGGTGCATCTGAACCATGGCGGCACCGAGATGGGGCAGGGCCTCTACCTCAAGGTGGCGCAAGTGGTGGCCGAGGAGTTCCAGATCGATCTCGACCAGGTGAAGATCACCGCCACCACGACCGGCAAGGTGCCGAACACCTCGGCGACCGCGGCATCGTCCGGCTCCGATCTCAACGGCATGGCGGCGCAGAACGGCGCCCGCCAGATCAAGGACCGGCTGATCAATTTCGCTTGCGAGAAATACCAGGTGCCGCGCGACCAGGTGCTGTTCCTGCCCAACCGGGTGCGCATCGGAAATCAGGAGATCCCCTTCGCCGACCTCGTCAAGCAGGCCTACATGGCCCGTATCCAGCTTTCGGCGGCGGGCTTCTACAAGACGCCGAAGATTCACTGGAACCGCGACAAAGGCGAGGGCCGACCCTTCTACTACTTCGCCTATGGCGCCTCCTGCTCCGAGGTGTCGGTCGACATGCTGACCGGCGAATATGTGGTCGAGCGCACCGACATAGTGCACGAGACTGGCCGCTCGCTGAACTGCGCCATCGATCTCGGCCAGATCGAGGGCGGCTTCATCCAAGGCATGGGCTGGCTCACCACCGAGGAACTCTGGTGGGACGACAAGGGCCGGCTGCGCACGCATGCGCCGTCGACCTACAAGATTCCGCTCGCCTCCGACCGGCCGAAGATCTTCAACGTGACGCTCGCCGACTGGTCCGAGGCGAACGAGCCTACCGTGCATCGCTCCAAGGCGGTCGGAGAGCCGCCGTTCCCGCTCGGCATGTCGGTGCTGCATGCGCTTTCCGATGCCGTGGCGAGTGTCGCGGACCACAAGGTCTGCCCGCGTCTCGACGCGCCGGCGACGCCAGAGCGCGTGCTGATGGCGATCGAGCGGCTAAAGGCCGCAAAACCGGCCTGAACGAGCCAAAAGGTGCAAATCCGGCCGGAAAGGCCTACATTCCCGTGCAGGACATGCAGTCGATGAACTCGAAAGCGCAAAGCCTCAAGGACTTTCTCGGCCGTGCCGGCCGGGTCGCTCTCGTCGAGGTCGCGGCGACGAAAGGCTCGACGCCGCGCGAGGCCGGCGCCTTCATGCTCGTCTCGGCATCGGCGATTTTTGGCACCATCGGCGGCGGCCAGCTCGAGTTCATGGCGATCGACAAGGCGCGGCAGATGTTGTGTCGACTTGCCTCATCAAAGTGCAGTTCCCTGGAAATTGCAGACGTCAGCGCAGCCCCTCATCCGCCTGCCGGCACCTTCTCCCCGTATAGTGACGGGGAGAAGGGGGCTAGTCGCAACGCTGGCGACCCCCTCTCCCCGTTCTTACGGGGAGAGGGTAAGGGTGAGGGGCAGCGCGACGCTGACAAAGTTGTCGCTACACTCGATGTGCCGTTAGGTCCTGAGATCGGCCAATGCTGCGGCGGGCGAGTCGAGGTGCTGATCCGGCCGGTCGATGCAGCGCTCGAACAACAGCTCATCAGCAAGGCCGAGGCCGAGGATGCGCATCTGCCGCATGTCTATGTGTTCGGCGGCGGCCATGTCGGCCAGGCGCTGGCCGCGTCGCTCGCGCTCCTGCCCGTCCATGCTGTCGTCGTCGAGACGCGGGCGGATGCGCTGGAGGGCATGCCGGAAACGGTCGAGACGCGGCTGACGCCGATGCCCGAAAGCGTCGTGCGTGAGGCGCCGGCGGGATCGGCCTTCGCCATACTCACACACGACCATGCGCTCGATTTCCTGATCGTTGCCGAGGCGCTGAAGCGCGACGACACCGCCTATGTCGGCATGATCGGCTCGAAGACCAAGAAGGCGACCTTCAAGAACTGGTTCCTGAAGTCGGCCGAGGGCAGTGAGGCAGAGTTCGACCGCCTCATTTCGCCGATCGGCGGCAATGCCGTGAAAGACAAGCGCCCGCCGGTGATCGCCGCGCTCGCCGCGGCCGAGATCATGACGGCGCTGGCGTCGCACTCCGCCGAGGCATCGGCCGCGCCCGAAAAGGCGATGGCCGGTTGAGGTGGTCCTTGGCCAGTCGCGCCCCATGGCTATGCTGGACGGCTCGCCAGATGGACTAATCGCCTTGCATCGGCCGCTTGAGGCCAAGGTGCTCACGCAGTGTGCGGCCCTCATAGTCCTTGCGGAACAGGCCGCGCCGCTGCAGCTCCGGAACGACCATTGTCGCGAAGGCGTCCAATTCGCCCGGAAACCAGGACGGCATGACGTTGAAGCCGTCGGCCGCTCCGCCTTCGAACCGCTCTTGCAGCGCATCGGCGATCTGCGCCGCCGTGCCGACGACGCGCCAATGCCCGCGCGCGCCGGCGAAATAGCGCGCCAATTCGCGGATTGAAAGACCGTCGCGCCGCGCCTGCTCGATGACCAGCGCCTGCCGGCTTTTCATGCCTTGGCTCTCCGGCAGTTCCGGCAACGGCCCGTCGATCGGATAGCGCCAGAGGTCGGAGATGCTGAGATAGCTGGAAAGCAGAGCGACGCCGACATCGTCGGGGATCAGTTCCTGCAGCGCATCGTATTTGGCCTGAGCCTCGACTTTGGTTGCCGCGACGATCGGCGCCACGCCGGGCATGATCTTCACGTCGTCCGGCTGGCGGCCATAGGCGGCCAGCCGTCCCTTGAGGTCGTCGTAAAAGGCCTTGGCCTCCTCTAGGGTCTGCGCCGCGCTGAACACGACATCGGCGGTCCGCGCGGCAAGATCCTTGCCGTCGTCGGAAGCGCCGGCCTGCACCATCACCGGCGCGGCCTGCGGCGAGGGCGGGATGTCGAGCGGGTCGCGCACCGAAAAGCTCTGGCCGTCATGGCCGGCCGCCTTGCGGCGCCACAGGCCGGTGACGACGGTGGCGAATTCACGGGCGCGTTCGTAGCGGTCGGCATGCGGCCTGAGACCTGTCGCGCCGAAATTCGCCGCCTCGATGGGGTTGGCGGAGGTGACGAGGTTCCAGCCCGCGCGGCCGCCGCTCAGATTGTCGAGCGAGGCGAAGGCCCTCGCCAGCCCGTAAGGCTCGTTGTAGCTGGTCGAGGCCGTCGACACGAGGCCGATGCGCTCGGTCTGCACGGCAAGGGCTGAAAGCAGGCTGATCGGCTCGAAGCCGATCGAGCGCGAGGTCTGGCTGGCGATGTTGATATTGGCTTCGCGCAGGCCGGCGGCGTCCTCACAGAAGACCATGTCGAATTTCGCCGCTTCCGCAGTCCGCGCCAGCTCGATGTAATGATCGATGTCGATGCCGGCCGTCACATGCGAATCCGGATGGCGCCAGGCGGCGATATGGTGGCCTGTCGCCCACAGGAACAAGCCGAGCTTCATCTAACGCGCGCTCATTTTGCGCCTCCCGCGCCAAGCCTGAGATGTCCGCGCAGTGTTGCCCCGGCATCAGCCGATCGGGCCATGCCGCGATGGCGAAGCTCCGGCAGGATGCGGTCGGTGAAGTCATCGAGCGTCGAAAGATCGGCCTGCAAAGCGAAATTGAAACCATCGCAGCTTTTGCCGTCGAGCCAAGCCTCCATCCCGCCAGCCGCATGCTCGTCCACGCCAACCGTCATCAACACCTTCATGGTTTCCGGCTCGCGTCCGGCGGCAACCGCGCGGCGCTTGAGATCGTCATAGGCTGCCTTGGCGCCCTCCGCCTCGATCAGCACGACATCGGCGACTTTGGCGCCGAAATCGAGATCGGCCTCCCCCAGGCCCGACATGACCAGCACCGGCGTGTCCTGCGGCGAGCGGGCGACGTTGAGCGGCCCCCGCACGGAGAAGAACACGCCCTTGTGGTCGAGGAAATGCATCTTGTCGGGATCGTGGAACCGGCCGCCGGCTTTGTCGAACAGCAAAGCGTCCGCATCCCAGCCTCGCCACAGATCTTGCACGATGCCGATGAATTCCTTGGCGCGGCGGCGAAAGTCGTCGTCCGAGAAACCTTCCGGCCGGCTGAAATTCGCCGCTTCGCGCGAATTCTGTCTCAACGTTGCGTTCCAGCCGATGCGGCCATGGCTGATGATGTCGAGCGACGCGAACCGGCGTGCCAGATTGTAAGGCTGGTGCGCGAGCGTCGAGGCGCCGGCGACCAGCCCGATCCTTTCGGTCACGGTGGCGAGTGCCGCCAGAAGCGTGGTCGCCTCGAAAGGGCTGCTCGATCGCTCCTCCGTCGTATCGCAGATGACGACCATATCGATCCCGGCCGCCTCCGCCTTCCGCGCGAAGCCGGCGATCTCTGCAAATGTCAGGCCGGCCTGCCCGGTAGCGGAAGCGATGTTGAGCGAAACGGCGAGATGCATTGTGTGCTCATTGGCTGCCAGCGATGTCGCTACCAACCTAGGCTCGCTTTTGTGCAAGGCAACGGGAGGCGAGTGGGTCACCAAGCTGTCACTTGCCGGTAGTGTGCTGAGAGTTCTGCAAATTCGCTGAGAGAGGGCGGTCATGGCAGGCTGGTGATTGTTCACGTCACCTGATTCCCGCGAAGGAACGCCACCATGACCAAGATCGAAGATAAATCCGCCATAGCTGCCGTCAAAGACATTCTGCTTTCGAACCCGGATGGGCTGCACGAAGTGATCCGCGCAGTGATGCAGGAGGTCCTCGAGGCCGAGATGGACGAGGCGCTGGGCGCTTCGAAGAGCGAACGGACACCGGAGCGGCTCGGCTATCGCTCTGGGTATTACGGCCGCACGCTTGTCACCCGTGTCGGCAAGCTGGAGCTGCGGGTTCCGCAGGACCGGCAGGGGCGCTTCTCCACCGAGCTGTTCGAGCGCTACCAGCGCTCCGAGCGGGCCTTGGTGGCGACGCTTGCCGAGATGTACGTGCAAGGCGTGTCGACCCGCAAGGTCAAGGCGATCACCGAGGAGCTGTGCGGGCATGCCTTCTCGGCCTCGTCGATCTCGGCCATCAACAAGCGCCTGGACGAGAGCCTGAAGGCCTTTGCCGAGCGCCCGCTTCAAGAGCCCTTTGCTTACCTCGTGCTCGATGCCCGCTACGAGAAGGTGCGCGAGGCCGGCATCGTCATGAGCCAGGCGGTGCTGATCGCGGTCGGCATCGACTGGGACGGGCGGCGCCAGATCCTGGCCGTGGAGATGGCCAATCGCGAGAGCCGCTCGGCCTGGAAGGACTTCCTCGTGGCGCTCAAGGCGCGCGGTCTCAGGGGCGTCGAACTGGTCGTGTCCGACGACCATGCCGGTCTGGTCGCGGCGATCGGCGAGGTGATTCCGGAAGCGGCCTGGCAACGCTGCTACGTGCACTTCCTCAGGAACGCGCTCGATCACCTGCCGCGCAAGCACGGCGACGACTGCCTGCAGGAGCTCAGATGGCTCTACGACCGGCGCGATCTCGCCGAGGCCAAGGCCGATCTCGCCGCGTGGCTGGCCAAATGGTCGGGCCGCTATCCGCGGCTGACGACGTGGGTGGAGGAGACCATCGAGCGCACGCTGACCTTCTTTCGCCTGCCGCGCCAGCACCACAAGCACCTGAAGTCGACCAACATGCTGGAACGCCTCAACGAAGAGATCAGGCGCCGCACCTATGTCGTGCGCATCTTTCCCAACGCCGAAAGCTGCCTGCGCCTGGTCAGGGCGCTGGCCGTCGAAACCAACGAAAACTGGATGGAGGCCAACCGCTACATCAACATGGACGACCTGCGCGAGCACAAGAAGCTCGCTCTGCGCCAAGCCGCATGACCAGCCTCATGGCCGCCCCTTTTTGCAGAACTTGACGCACACAACCCACTTGCCGACCAGTCACCGTATTAGCGGCGAGGTAGAAGTCCTGCCGAACCAATGTTGCGTGGCGCATACCTCGGTGGTTGGCTGAGGCGCCTATCCCGTCGTCATCCTATGGCGGAGCAAGGAGCGAAGCGACGCAGCGCAGACCATAGGATCCATGCCGTGACGTCAAAGCGTTGCGACGGTTCAGAATTCTGCTCCGCTGCGCTCTTCGGCGAAGGTCGCGGAATGGATCCTCGGGTCTGCGCGCCGCTTCGCGTCGCTCCGCCCGTGGATGACGACGTCGGGGAGGCTTCGGCCAATCCCGAAGCTGTGAAACGCTACTGATACCTACTTCCCAGCCAAAATGTCCTTGATCAGCCGCTGGCAGCGGTCGGCCATGAAGTCGAGCAGCAGCCGCACCTTCGGGTCCTGCAGCTTCTTGTGCGGATAGACGGCGGCAAGCTGCACCGGTGTCGGCGGGGTCTTGGCCAGGATCACCTTCAGCCGCTGGTCGCGGATGAACGGCTCGACCTCGAAACGCGGCTTGTTGATGATGCCGCGCCCCGACAGCGCCCAGCCGGTCAAAACGTCGCCGTCGTCGGTGTCGTAAGGTCCATGCACCTCGAATTTCTGCACGCCGTTCGGCGTCTGCAGCGTCCAGACATATTCGCGCGTGCCGGCATAGCGCAGCATCAGGCAGTCGTGCTTCTTGCCGATCAATTCCTGCGGCTCGACCGGCTCGCCGCGCGCCTCGAGATATTTAGGCGCTGCGACCAGCACGCGCTCGCAGTCCATGATGCCGCGCATCCTGAGACTCGAATCCTCGATGATGCCGAGGCGGAAGGCGACGTCGATGCCTTCCTTCATGATGTCGACATTGTGGTCGGAGAGCCTGAGCCGCACCTCGATATCGGGGTATTTGTCGTGAAAGTCCGGAATGCCGGAGGCGATCAGCCGCCGGCCGAGGCCGAGCGGCGCCGTCACCTTGATCGTGCCGCGCGGCTGGCCGGAAAGCGCTGCAACCGCCGCTTCCGCCTCGGTGATGGCGTCCAGCACATGCTTGGCGCCGGTGTAGAACACCGTGCCATGTTCGGTCGGCATCAACTGCCTCGTCGTGCGGTTGAACAGCCGCACGCCCAGATGCTTCTCCAGCTCCTTGATGCGGTTGGAGGCCACTGCCGGCGAGATGCGCATGTCGCGCCCGGCCGCCGACAGATTGCCGAGTTCGACGACACGGACGAAGACGGCGATGTTGTCGAGATAGGCCATGCGGCTTTCGTGGCTCTCAAACGTCTATGTGCAGTGAAACTAGTATTTTCCATTTTTTTTTGAAAGTCATCGCGGGCCTCGCCTCTTTTCGTTTGCGCCTCAGACCGTAAAGTCACCTGATCGGCAGGGACGATTTCCCAGGGGCGACACGGATGACGGATTTTGCGATTTTCTGGGACTGGCTGAGTTTTGCGGTCCGCTGGCTGCATGTCATCACCGGCATCGCCTGGATCGGTTCGTCCTTCTATTTCGTCGCGCTCGATCTCGGGCTGCGCCAGCGTCCCGGCCTGCCCGCCGGCGCCTTCGGCGAAGAGTGGCAGGTGCATGGCGGCGGCTTCTACCACATTCAGAAATATCTGGTGGCGCCGGCCGAGATGCCGGAGCACCTGACCTGGTTCAAATGGGAATCCTACGCCACCTGGCTGTCGGGCTTCGCCATGCTGTGCGTGGTCTATTACGCCGGCGCCGACCTGTTCCTGATCGACCCCAACGTGCTCGACGTCTCGGTGCCGGTCGGCATCCTGCTGTCGCTCGCCACCATCGGCGTCGGCTGGATCGTCTACGATCTTCTGTGCCGCTCGCCGCTCGGCAGAAGCGATACCGGCCTGATGCTGGTGCTCTACGGCGTGCTGGTATTCATCGCCTGGGGGCTGACGCACCTCTTCACCGGCCGCGCAGCCTTCCTGCATCTCGGCGCCATCACCGCCACGATCATGTCGGCCAACGTCTTCATGGTCATCATCCCCAACCAGAAGATCGTCGTCGCCGACCTGATCGCCGGCCGCAAGCCGGACCCGAAATACGGCAAGATCGCCAAGCAGCGCTCGCTGCACAACAACTACCTGACCTTGCCGGTCCTGTTCCTGATGCTGTCGAACCACTATCCGCTGGCCTTCGGCACTGAGTTCAACTGGGTCATCGCCTCGCTGGTCTTCATCATCGGCGTGCTGATCCGGCACTATTTCAACACCGTGCATGCGCGGAAGGGCAACCCGACCTGGACCTGGCTCGGCGCCGCCGTCCTGTTCATGATCATCATCTGGCTGTCGACCGTGCCGAAGGTACTCACCGGCGAGCCGAAGACATCCGCCGCATCCTCTGCGGCGCGGATCTATATGGCCTCGGCGCACTTCCCTGCCGTGCGCGACACCGTGCTCGGCCGCTGCTCGATGTGCCATGCCGAGGAGCCCGTCTACGAGGGCATCTATCATGCGCCCAAGGGCGTGATGCTCGACACCGACACGCGCATTGCCGAGCATGCCCACGAGATCTATTTGCAGGCCGGCCGGGCGCATGCCATGCCGCCCGCCAACGTCACCCAGATAACCGACCAGGAACGTGCCCTTTTGGTGGCCTGGTTCGAAGGCGCCGGAAAGTAAGCATGACATCGAAACTCCTGCGCGGCCGCACGCTCTCTTTCCTGCGCTGGCCCGAAGCGATCGACGACCATTCCGCCTGGCGCTACGAGGAGGATGGCGGGCTGCTGATCGACAGCGGCAGGATCGTTACCGCCGGTCCCTATGCCGAGGTCGCGAAGCGTGCGGGAGCCGGCGTTGAGACGATCGATCATCGTCCGCATCTCGTCCTGCCGGGCTTCATCGACGCCCATGTGCATTTTCCGCAGATGCAGGTCATCGCGTCCTACGGCGCCGAGCTGCTCGACTGGCTGAACAAATACACCTTTCCGGAGGAGACGAAGTTCCGCAACGCGCAGCACGGCCGCCGCATCGCTCGGCTGTTCCTTGACGAGATGCTGCGCCATGGCACGACGACGGTTGCTGCGTATTGCTCGGTGCACAAATCTTCCGCCGAAGCCTTCTTCACGGAGTCGCATGACCGCAATATGCTCAACATTGCCGGCAAGGTGATGATGGACCGCAACGCGCCGGACGGCGTGCTCGATACCCCACAGTCCGGCTACGACGACACCAAGGCGCTGATTGTCGAATGGCACGGCAAGGGTCGCCAGCTCTATGCGATCACGCCGCGCTTCGCCATCACCTCGTCGCCCGAGCAGATGGAGATGGCCGGCGCGCTCTGCCGCGAACATCCCGATCTCCACATGCAGACGCATCTGTCGGAGAACCACGCCGAGATCGCCTTCACCCAGGAGCTTTATCCCTGGTCGCGCGATTACACCGATATCTATGAGCACTACGGCCTGCTGGGGAAAAAGAGTCTGTTCGGCCACTGCATCCACCTGTCGGAACGCGAGGCGGATGCGATGTCGCAGTCGGGCTCGGTGGCGGTGTTCTGCCCGACCTCCAACCTATTCCTCGGCTCCGGCCTGTTCGACTACCAGCGCTATAGCCGGCGCGAGAAGCCGCTCAGGATCGCGGCAGCCACCGATGTCGGCGGCGGCACCAACTATTCCATGCTGCGCACCATGGACGAGGGCTACAAGGTCATTGCGCTGAACGGCGAGAAGCTGAACCCGTTCCAGTCCTACTGGCAATTGACGCGCGGCAATGCCGAGGCGCTGTCTGTCGCCGACAAGGTCGGCACGCTGGAAGAAGGCACGGACGCCGACATCGTCGTGCTCGACGCCCATGCCACGCCGGCGATGCGGCTCAGGATGGAGACGGTGGAGACGCTGGCGGAAGAACTTTTCCTGCTGCAGACGCTGGGCGACGATCGCGCCGTGCGTGAGGTCTATGTGGCGGGACGGCCAGCGAAGAGCGCGATTGTCGCATAGATTAAATGCGCTCGTCGCTTGACCCCACGTCAGCCATCGGCCAAAGCGTGCGACGACATTGACAGGGGAAACGCCATGGCTGCCGCCGCCGACATCGCTCTGATCAAGAAACAGGAAGCCACGCTGGTCTTTCCGGCCTTCGACGAGGCCGTGGCCTTCGAGATCGGCTCGGCGATCAGGGCCCAGGCGCTCAAGGAAAACCTGCCGATCATCGTCGACATCAGGACCTTTGACCGGCCGCTGTTCTATGCCGCGATGCCGGGCTCCAACGCCTCCAATCCCGACTGGGCACGGCGCAAGATCAATGTCGTGAAGCGTTATCTGAGAAGCACCTACCGCATGGTACTGGAGCAGCAGCGGCCGGACCGCACCTTCAAGGTTGGCGAGGCGCTGGACATTGCCGACTATGTGCTCGCCGGCGGCGGCTTTCCCGTCACGGTCAAGGGCGCCGGCGTCATCGGCGTCATTGCCGTCTCCGGTCTGCCGGAGCGCGAGGACCATGGCGTCGTGGTCGATGCGCTCTGCGCGCATCTTGGCGTCGATCGGAAGCAACTGGCGCTGCCGCCGGAAGAGAAATCGTGACGCCGGCGCCGCCCCTCATCCGCCTGCCCATCCTCCGCAGCAGCTGCGCTGCAGCTGCGGAAGGTGGGCCGGCACCTTCTCCCCGTATAGTGACGGGGAGAAGGGAGATTGCCGCAACGCTGGCGACCCCCTCTCCCCGTTCTTCACGGGGAGAGGGTAAGGGTGAGGGGCGGCGCCGGCGTCGGAAAAATCTGCGCAATGCCGATGGCAGCCAAGGATGACCGTGCTCGACCCAAAAACCTTCCTTACCGCGATCTTCAACGCGGCCGTCTCTGCCGCCGACCCGGAAAGGACGATCCGCAACCATTTGCCGGCAAAGCCGAAGGGCCGCACGATCGTCATCGGCGCCGGCAAAGGCTCCGCGCAGATGGCGGCGGCCTTCGAGAAGGTCTGGGATGGTCCGATCGACGGGCTGGTCGTCACCCGCTACGGCTATGGCGCAAAATGCGAGCGCACCGAGATCATCGAGGCGGCGCATCCTGTCCCTGATGCGGCCGGTCTCGAGGCCTCGCGCCGGCTGCTGGAGAAGGTGCGCGGCCTGACGCGCGACGATCTGGTCGTGGCGCTGATTTCGGGAGGCGGCTCGGCGCTGCTGCCGTCGCCCGCCCCTGGCCTGACCTTGGCCGACGAGATCGCCGTCAACGAGGCGCTGCTCGCCTCCGGCGCGCCGATCGCGGCGATGAACACCATCCGCAAGCACGTTTCGACCATCAAGGGCGGCCGCTTGGCCGCCGCCGCTCATCCGGCCAGGGTGGTGTCGCTGGTCGTCTCCGACATCCCCGGCGACAATCCGGCGCTGGTCGCCTCGGGGCCGACCGTTCCCGATACCGGCAGCCGCGAGGATGCACTTGCGTCGATTGCGGCCTACAGCATGAAGCTGCCGGCTTCGGTGATGGCGCACATCCAGTCGCCTGCCGCCGACGCACCTCGTCCAGACGATCCGCGCTTTGCCGGCAATGAAGTGCATCTGATCGCCTCGGCAGGAGTCTCGCTGGAAGCGGCGGCCGCCGAAGCGAGGCGTCAAGGCATCGAGGCCGTCATCCTTTCGGATTCGATCGAGGGCGAGGCGCGCGAGGTCGGCGGTGTCCATGCCGCGATTGCGCGCGAGGTGGCGACCCGCAACCGGCCTTTCGCCAAGCCGGTGCTGATCCTCTCCGGCGGCGAGACCACGGTCACTTTGCGGGCCCCCATTGACGGCATAAAGGGCAAGGGCGGCCGCAATTCCGAATTCCTGCTCGCCTTCGCCATCGGCATCGATGGCGTGGACGGCATCCATGCTTTGGCCGCCGACACGGACGGCATCGACGGGTCGGAGAACAATGCCGGCGCCTTCGCCGACGGCTCGACGGTTGCGCGCATGCGCGCCGCGGGCGTCGACGCCAAGGCGATGCTTGCCGGCAATAATGCCTGGACGGCATTCAATGCTGTCGAGGATTTGTTCGTGCCGGGTCCGACGGGCACGAATGTGAATGATCTAAGGGCGATACTGGTTAGGTAGCGCGGAGCCCCACAGAGGTCGTCATTCTAGGGCGGAGCAAGGAGCGAAGCGACGCGCGCAGACCCTAGAATCCATTCCGTTACCCTGGCCGAAGGATGCAAACGGCGCAGAATTCTGCACCGTTGCGGCGGCGTCGAAGTCACGGAATGGATCCTCGGGTCTGCGCGCGTCGCTTCGCTCCTTGCTCCGCCCGTGGATGACGAAGCGACGGGCGTTTCGGCCAATCTCCAAGGCCGCGCTAACCCTGTGCAACAGCATTCATGGTATGTCTGCTTGGGGGTCCCGTTAGGGCGCGTAGAACCTCAAGCCGCCATCAGCTGCTTCACCTTCCGCATATCCTTCAAAAACCGATCGCGCTCGGCAGCCTTGTCCTCCGGTTCGCGAATGCGCAGGATAAGCGAAGGGTGGATGGTGATGAAGACGCGCAGCCCGTCACTGCGTTCGATCACGTCGCCGCGCCTCTTCAACACCGGCACCGCCTTGCCGAGCAGCGACTGCGCCGCTGTCGCGCCAAGCGCCACCGCAAGGTTCGGCTTGATGAAATCGAGCTCCTTGTCCAGCCACCAGCGGCAGGCCTGGATCTCGCCGGCATTGGGTTTCGAATGGATGCGCCGCTTGCCGCGCGGCTCGAACTTGAAGTGTTTCACGGCGTTGGTCACATAGACCTTGCGGCGGTCGACTTCGGCATCGTCCAGGATGCTGTCGAATATCCTGCCGGCCGGGCCGACGAACGGCTTGCCGGCCAGATCCTCCTGATCGCCGGGCTGTTCGCCGACGAAGATCACATCCGCGGTTTCCGGTCCTTCGCCGAACACGGTCTGCGTAGCGTCATGCCAAAGCGGGCAGCGACGGCAGGCTTTTGCCGCTTCGCGCGCCTCGCCGATGGAGGCGGCATTTTCCCCGAGTGCCGGCTCTGCCTCGGACGCATGGATGCGCCTGGCCGTGCGCCTCGCTTCGCGCTGCAAGGCCGTTGTTGACGGTGTTGTCGCCATGGTTCTGTCTCGCCCGCTTTCAAACTTGAAATGGGCGAGCCCGGCGATGGTTCCCGATCCTCACACCTCGTGCAGGTAGAGGTGGTAATCCAGCTCGCTGACGGTGCGAGCCACGCGCAGATATTCCGCCTGCTTGATCGCCACGAAGGTCCGATGCAGGTCGGGGCCGAGCGCCGATTTCAGGAAGCTGGATGCCCGTGCAGCCTCGATCGCGGCGCGCCAGTCCGCCGGCATGATCGACGCATCCGTTGCCTGCTCATAACCGTTGCCGGTCGTCTCCGGGCCGGGGTCCAGGCCCTCGTCGAGGCCCTTGACGATGCCGGCCAGCACCGTCGCCGCCACCAGATAGGGGTTGGCGTCGACGCCGGACGGACGATGTTCGATGCGGCGGTTCTTGGCGTCGCCCGCCGGCACGCGCAGCGCCACGGACCGGTTGTTGACGCCCCAGCTCGGCGCCACCGGCGCATAGGATTGCGAGACGAAGCGCCGCCACGAATTGGCATGCGGCGCAAACACCAGCATCGATTCCGCCATGGTGTGGATAAGCCCGCCAAGCGCGTTGAGCAGCTTTGGCGACCATTTCTCGCCGGCAGATTCGGTGAAGACGTTTTTGCCGGCGTCGTCCTGCAGCGAGACGTGGAAATGCATGCCCGAGCCGGCATAAGTCTCGATAGGTTTCGCCATGAAACAGGCGGTGACGCCGTGCCGGCGCGCCTGCGCCCTCACCAGCCGTTTCAGCATGACCAGGTCGTCCGCCGCCCGCATAACGTCCTTGCGGTAGTTGAGCGTCAGTTCGTACTGGCCGGGCGCATATTCGGAAATCACCGTCTCGGCCGGAATGCCTTGCTCTCTGGCAGCGGCGTAGATGTCGGAAAACAGCGGCTCCATGCCGTGCAGATGGTCGACCGAGTAGACCTCGGTCTTGGCCGAGCGGCGGCCGTCGAGCACCGCGCGCGCCGCCTGCACCTTGCCGTCCGCGTCGCGCTCGTTGGCCAGAAGGAAAAATTCCAGCTCGAAGGCGCCCGCCGGATGCAGGCCGCGCGCCGCCAGCAGTTCTACCTGTCTTGCCAGCACCAGGCGCGGGTCGGACGACATCGGCTGGCCATCGAGGTGGTACATCGCCATCAGCACCTGGCCCCGCGGCGGCTTGGTGCCGTAGAGCGGCACCAGCGTGCCGGGAATCGGCCATGCCCTGAGGTCGCCGTCGCCTGTGTCCCAGATCAGCCCGGTGTCGTGGACGTCCTCGCCGGTGATGTCCAGGCCGAGGATCGAGATCGGCATGTGCCGGCCGCCCTCGAAAATGCTCATCAGCTCGTGCCGCCGCACGATCTTGCCGCGGCCGATGCCGTTGGCATCGGTGAGCACGATGTCGAAGGCCTCGATGTCGGGATGGGCATCGAGAAAGGCTTTCGCCTCGGCGGGCGTCGAGCCGGAAGGCGAGGTCGCTACTGTGTTCGGATTGTCCATGGCCGCCAATCTTCCAACTGCTTGTCTCACGCCGTGAGCCTTGCCGCAACCGCGGCGAAGGCGGCGATCAGCCGGCTCACCTGCGCGGACGTCGTCGCCGGCGAGATCAGCATCATGTTGTGGAACGGCGCGATCAGCACGCCGCGATTGACCAGCGCGACATGGATGGCGGCCTCGAGCTCCGGCGCATGCGCTTTCTCCGCTGCGCCGCCATTCCTGAGCGGGCCGGGCGCGCAGATGAACTCGACGCGGGCGCCGACCCGCGCGACATGCCAGGGCAAATGACAGCGGTCGATGACGGCGGTGAGCCCGGCGTCGAGCCGGCGCGCCAGCCGGTCCATATGGGCATAAGCCTCCTCGGTCATCACCTCTTCCAGCGTCGCCCGCATCGCCGCGAATTGCAGCGGGTTGGCCGACAGCGTCGTGCCCATGCCGGAATAGCCGGGCTCCTTCGCCCTGTTATAGGCGCCGTAGCGGGTGGCGACCTCCTCGCTCATGCCCCAGATGCTGGCCGGAACGCCGCCGGCCACCGGCTTGCCGAGCACGAACAGGTCCGGCTCCAGCCCGTGCTTCTTCGTAAAGCCGCCGGGGCCGGTGGAAATGGTGTGCGTCTCGTCGATCAGAAGCAGCGTGCCGGCGGCGCGGGTCAGGCGCCGCAGGGCGTCGTGGAAGCCGGGCTCCGGCAGCACCATGCAGGAATTGGTCAGCACCGGTTCGGTGATCACGCAGGCGACGTCCCGATCTGCCAGCGCCCCTTCCAGCGCCGCGACATCGTTGAACTCGACGATCTTCGTTGCCCGGGTCAGGTCGCGGAACTCGCCGGCCAGCCCGGGCCGATTGACCGGCTTGCCGTCGATCAGCCGCACCATCGTCTCGTCGACCGAGCCGTGATAGCAGCCGTTGAAGACCAGGATCTTTTCGCGTCCTGTCACCGCGCGGGCGACGCGCAGCGCGAAGCGGTTGGCGTCGGTGGCGGTGGTTGCGATCTGCCAGTAAGGCAGGCCGAAGCGCTGTTGCAGGAGCGGACCGATAGCCAGCGCATCCTCGCTGGGCAGCATGTAGGTGAGTCCGCGCCCGGCCTGCCGGCGGATGGCGCGGGCGACCGGCGGCGGCGAATGGCCGAGCATCGAGCCGGTGTCGCCAAGGCAGAAATCGTCGAGCTTGTTGCTGTCGACGTCGGTGATCGTGGCGCCTTTCGCGCCGTCGACCAGGATCGGGAACGGCGTCGGCCAATCGGTCATCCAGTGCATCGGCACGCCGCCGAGGAAGCCGGCGATACCGTTGCCCACCTTGGCTTCCGATTTCGGCCGCGCCTTGCGGAAGGCGGCCGCTTCCGCCTCGCGCAATTCGGCGATGCGGGCGACAGCGATGCCGCCGATGGAAGTCCGGTCGATTGAATGCATGAAGGCCCCACTTTCTCGCGCGGCACTCTGCCAACCGGTCGGCAAAACCGCAATTGGCCGCGCAGGGGCCGGGCGTTGGCTCAGGTAGGGGAGTAGGGGAGTAGGGGAGTAGGGGAGTAGGGGAGTAGGGGAGTAGGGGAGTAGGGGAGTAGGGGAGTAGGGGAGTAGGGGAGTAGGGGAGGCGTTCAACTGCAGTCTTTTCCCTACTCCCTTACTGCCTTACTCCCCTACTCCCTTACGCAGTGATATCGATGACGCCGCAATCGCCTGCAGCGCTTCCGAACACGATGCGGCGCTCCTCCTTATCCCACATCATCGAGGTGATGGCGCCTTTGCCGGGGCGGCGCAGCAGCACCTCCTTGGCGTCGGCAAAGCGCGCCGCTATCACCATGCCGTCCTCATAGCCGATGGCCGTGACCTCTTGGCTCGGATGGCAGGCAACGCAGGTCACCATGGTGTTGCCGCGCGTGCCGAGCTCCAGCGGCGCCTTGCCCATCGGGCCGTCCTTGCTCGCGAATGGCCACACGATCGCCGCCGGCGCGCCCGAGCTCGCCAGCCATTTGCCCTTCACGCTCCAGGACAGGCTCTTCACCTTGCCGGGATAGCCGCTCATGCGCATGTGCTTGCCGTCGGCAAGCTTCCAGCCATGCAGCGCGTTCTCCTGCATGGTGGTGATGACGAAGGCGCCGTCCGGCGAAAAGCTGATGCCGGTATGGGCGCCGGCCCATTCGAGCTCCACCGGCTTGCCCTCGGCGGCCGGGAAATGCAGCGTCGCGCCATTGTAGCGGGCGACGCCGAAGCGCATGCCTTTCGGCGAGAAGGCCAGGCCTTCTACCGAGCGCGGATGGGCGAATTCCTTGACCTTGCCGTCGGCAAAGCGCGCGAACGCGCTCTTGCCGGAGGCAAAGGCGATCGCGCCCTGTGGACCGGCGGCGACGCTGGTGATCCACTTTTTGCCGGCGCTGGCGAGCTCGCTCGCCTCGCCGCCTGCCTTGACGGCAAACACCTTGCCGTCCTCGCCACCGGTGATCAGCCGGTCGTTGGCCGCGTCGTGGAACGCTGCGAGCAGCCCGTCATTGGCCTGCGTCGTCTTGTGCCCATTGTCCAACCGGTGGATCGTCCCGTCGGCAAGCGCGAAATGCGGCACGTCGTTGAGGAAGACGGCGGCGACGCAATGGCTTTCGAGATCAAGCGGGGCGACTGTGGGCATGGGAGACATTATCCAAGTTGGCGCTGCCCCTCACCCTTACCCTCTCCCCGTAAGGACGGGGAGAGGGGATCGCCTGCGTTGCAGCGCGTCCCTTCTCCCCGTTCTTTACGGGGAGAAGGTGCCGGCAGGCGGATGAGGGGCAGCGCTAACGTTGCAAAGTTAAGAAATCAAGCCGCCTGGCAGGCCTCAAAGCTCTTCCTGAGCCGCTCGGCGTCGAGATCGCGGCCGATGAACACCAGCCGGCTCTCGTGCTTCTCGCCGTCCTTCCAGGCGCGCTGATGGTCGCCTTCGAGGATCATGTGCACGCCTTGCAGCACATAGCGGTCGTCGTCGCCCTTGAGCGCGATGATGCCCTTTAGCCTGAGGATGTTCGGCCCTTCCATCTGCGTCACCTTCTCGATCCAGGGGAAGAACTTCTTCGGGTCCATCTCGCCGCCGCGCAGCGACACCGACTTGACCGTCACGTCGTGGATATCCGAAGCATGGTCGTGATGGTGATGATCGTGCCCGTCATGATCGTGGTGATGGTGGTCGTGGTCATGATCATGATCGTGCGCCTCGAGGAAATGCGGATCGTTCTCCAGCGCGCGGGACAGGTCGAAGGCGCCGCGATCGAGCACTTCGCCCAGCGCCACCCCGGCGCGCTCCGTGCGATGGATCCTGGCTGCCGGATTGATGGCGCGGATCGTCGCCTCGACTTTTTCCAGCTCTTCGGGCGTGACGAGATCGGTCTTGTTCAGCACCACCACGTCTGCGAAGGCGATCTGGTCCTCGGCCTCCTTGGAGTCCTTCAGCCGCAGCGGCAGGTGCTTGGCGTCGACCAGCGCCACCACCGCGTCGAGCTTGGTCTTGGAGCGTACGTCGTCATCCATGAAGAAGGTCTGCGCCACCGGCACCGGATCGGCGAGGCCCGTGGTCTCGACCACGATGGCGTCGAAGCGGCCGGGCCGGCGCATCAGGCCCTCGACGACGCGGATCAGGTCGCCGCGCACCGTGCAGCACACGCAGCCATTGTTCATCTCATAGATTTCCTCGTCGGATTCGACGATCAGGTCGTTGTCGATGCCGATCTCGCCGAACTCGTTGACGATGACGGCGTAACGCCTGCCGTGGTTCTCCGACAGGATGCGGTTGAGCAGCGTCGTCTTGCCCGCGCCGAGATAGCCGGTGAGAACGGTTACGGGGATCTGCGTCTGTGCATCGCTCATGGCTTGCCTCGAAAATCTGTGTCCTGGAGAATTTGTCGGCCTCATATAGGGTGTGAACCACGCTTTTGCACGCGCCAAACCAATGGGCCAGCCGATCCGTCGATCGAAGCCGGCGCCGCGGACGGAATGGCGGCGATCAAGTTGGCCAAATGGGGCAGCCGCACGGGCGTCACCTCGACCCCGCGGGCTTTCCACCCTGAATCTCGCCGGTTCGAAAGTCGTTTGTCATCTAACTGAAATAAACATCTGGCATCACCTGCGCGGGCACCGCAATGCTTGCCGGCAAAGCGTTCTGCAAGCCGGACTCTTGAAATCGTCATTTGCCGGCCGCCGGACAGCCTTTATGCTGACCGCACCGGTTCGGCCGAAGAGGGAATGACCATGGCCAAGGCGGACAAAACAGCGACAATGAGCCGGCTGCATTCGGCGGCGCGGCTGGCGCGAACAGCGCTCGCGGCACGGCTTCTGGCGCATGGCTTCTACGCCGGCCAGGACCAGATCATGCTGGCGCTCGACCGTGAGGATGGCCAGACCCCGGGCAATCTCGCCGGCAGGCTGGGCGTGCGTCCGCCGACCATCACCAAGACCATCAATAGGCTGCAGGCGCAGGGTTTTCTCGAAAAGCGCGCCTCCAACGCCGATGCCCGCCAGGCGCACATCTTCCTGACCGATAGCGGCCGCGAAACCATCCGCGCCATCGAGAAGTCGGTCAAGAAGACCGAGAAGCAGGCGCTGAAGGGCCTGGACAAGAAGGATCAGAAGGCGCTGTTCAAGCTGCTCGCCCGCATCGAGGCCAACCTGTCGAACGAAGATCTGGTCCTCATCGACGACGACGCCGAACTGGATGATTAAGCGCGACGCGCAGGCGCGACGCGTCAGCGTCGTCGCTTCAGGCACCGCGCCAATGTTGCCCGGCAGGCGTGAGGCGCAGCGTCGTCGCTCCACACACCACCCATCGGCGGCTTAGCGGAAAGGGCGACGACGCTGCGCGTCGCGCCTCAGCTATCACCGGACGTCTCGCGCCTGAGCGACGACGCTAACGCGTCGCGCTTACCAGTGCCGCCCAGCGCCCGGGCGTCAGCCCGAATGCCTTCTTGAAATGCCGGTTGAAATGGCTCTGGTCGCTGAAACCGGCGCCGGCCGCGATTTCGGCCAGTGGTTCCCCCGCCTCGATCATGCGCCGTGCCCGCTGCAGCCGGCGCATCAAAAGGAAACGATGCGGGCTGGTCGAGTAGGTCGCACGGAAATGGCGTGACAGGGCGTAGCGGTCGAGGCCGGTGATCGCCTCCAGCTCGTCTGAGCGCACCGGTCGCTCCATGTTCTCCTCGAGATAGTCGCGGGCCAGCGTGGCGGCGCGCCATGCCGTCTTTCCCATCGGTTTTGCCGGCTGTCCGGCATGACGTTTCAATTGCTGCGCCAGCTGCGCGACGAAGTCCGCCACGAACAGGTCGTCGAGTTCCTCAGTGAGCGGCGCCAGAGCCGACAGCAGCGTGCCGCGCAGCCGAGGATCGCTCACCACGGCATCCCGTACGAAAGGCAGCGGCGCGCCACCCAGGCAATCGAGCAGCAGCGACGGCTCCAGATAGAGGATCCGGTAGCGCAAGCCGTCCTCGGTGCCGGCGCCGCCGTCGTGCAATTCGTCGGGGTGCAGCACGATCACCTGGCCGGGCAGGCTGTGCCGCACGGCGCCGCGATAGTGGAAGCGCTGCACGCCGTCGAGCGTCACGCCGATGGCATAGGTATCGTGGCGGTGCAGTTCGAAGGCATTGCCGTGGAAGCGCGCCTCGATGCGCTCGAGGCCGGCGGCGCCCGGCGCCGAAACGATCCGGTCGTCCGCCGCGCACGAACGTTCAAGACCTTCCAGCGCCTCACCGCCTAGACCGTGCGCCATCGCCTTCATCAACGCCCGTCAGGGGCCTTCTTTCGGAGAGACATTTTGCTGTTCGACACGAAATTTGCAATCGTACTCAAGGAAGACCTCGCCGTCTGGCAGAAGCTCAACGTCACCGCGTTCCTCACCAGCGGCATCGTCGCGCAATTCCCTGAGATCATCGGCGAGCCTTACCGCGACCGCGCCGGCAATCTCTTCAATCCGCTCTCGATCCAGCCCGTCATCGTGCTGTCGGCGGACGGGCCGACGCTCGCCGCGATCCATCGCCGGGCCTTGGAGCGCGGCGTGACGACATCTGCCTATGTCGAGGAGATGTTCTCGACCGGCCATGACGTGGCCAACCGTGCCGCCTTCGCCGAATTCGCGCCCGACGACGCCAAGATGGTCGGCATCGCGCTGCGTGCCGAAAAGAAGCTGGTCGACAAGATTACCAAGGGCGCCCGCATGCATGCTTGATTTTATGCCATCTCGAACGTTCGAGATTGGCAGCAACCTCGCCAACTTCGTCATCCTTGGGCGTAGCGACGCGAAGCGGAGCGAAGACCCAAGGGATCCATGCCGTGACCTTCGCCCAAGTGTGCAACGGAGCAGAATTCTGCACTGTTGGCAGAGCGTCAATGTAACGGCATGGACGGGGTCTGCGGCGCGTCGCTTCGCTCCTTGCTTCGCCCGTGGATGACGACTGCGAGGAGCGTTCAAGCCAATCACCCAACGGCAAAGTGCTCTGAGCCTGTCCAAAGCGCTTGTTGGGCCAGTCGCTTTTGGCTTGCTGGCCAGCGGCGATTGCCGCAAAAGGGTGGCGTCTACTTTCCCCCGGCCCGACTTTGAACGTTCCCAAAAACAACGACGACAGCGCAACGCCGCCCGCGGCGATGCTGTTGATGCTTTGCGTCTATGTCTGCTTCACCTTTCTCGACACCTCGAGCAAATATCTGGTGCTCGCCGGCGTCTCGGCGCTGATCGTCGCCTGGATGCGCTTCACCGTCCATGTCCTGCTTGTCGGCGTCTTTTTGCGCGGCTGGCGCGAGCCCTGGCGCTTCCGCGCCAACAACCTGCCCGCGCACATTCTGCGCGGATGCCTGCTTTTCGGCTCGACCATGTTCAACATCCTGGCGCTCAGGACCCTGCAGCTCGCCGAAACCACCTCTATCTATTTCTTCGGCCCGATGGTGATCACCGCCTTGGCCGGGCCGCTGCTCGGCGAATGGGCGGGCTGGCGGCGCTGGCTGGCGATCCTCACCGGCTTCGTCGGCGTTTTGATCATCACCCGGCCCGGCGTCGGCGTGTTCGGCATCGGTCATCTCTTCGCGCTCGGCTCGATGCTGTCGAACTCCTTCTACGTCATCATGACCCGGCGCATGTCGTCGACGGAGACGTCCGAAAGCCTGATCCTGTTCTCGGCGCTGGCACCGGCGGTGCTGCTCCTGCCCATGCTGCCCTTCTCACCGTCGCTGCCGCAGGACGGCTGGCACTGGGTGATTCTGCTGATGCTGGGTGTCTTCGGCGCCGGCGGGCATTGGCTGCTGGTCCAGGCCTATCGCCTGGCGACGACCACGGCACTGGCGCCATACCCTTATTCGCAGATGGTGTGGATGATCATTTCCGGCTGGCTGATCTTCCACCAGTTTCCCGACCGCTGGACGCTGCTCGGGGCCGCCATCATCGTCGCCAGCGGTCTCTACATCATCCACCGCGAGCACAGGCTGCGGCTGCGCAATTCCGCCTTGCTGGACACCGAGGCCGAGACCTTGGCGAAAAAACTTTGAATTGCCCTCGAACGATGGCATAAGGCCGAATTTAAACAATTTAAAGACCCTGGGGAGCGAAGGGCACTGGCACAGAAGATCAAGCTTTCGACGATCGCGGATGCGCTTGGCGTGTCCACGGCAACGGTATCGCTGGCGCTGCGCGACAGCCCGCTGGTCGCAGGCTCCACACGCGAGCGCATCAAGGAGCATGCCCGCGCCATCGGCTATATCTACAATCGCCGCGCCGCGTCGCTGCGCACCTCGCGCTCCGGCATTGTCGGCGTCGTCGTGCATGACATCATGAACCCGTTCTTCGCCGAGATCCTGCGCTCGATCGAGAGCGAGCTCGACCGCAGCCGCCAGACCTTCATCCTGTCCAACCATTACGATCAGCTCGAAAAGCAGCGCACCTTCATCGACACGCTGCTGCAGTTGGGCGCCGACGGCGTCATCATGTCGCCGGCCATCGGCACGCCGGCCGAGGACATCATCATGGCCGAGGAGAACGGCCTGCCTGCGGTGCTGATCGCGCGCACCGTCGCCGGAGCCGATGTGCCGGTCTTCCGCGGCGACGATGCCTATGGCACGGCGCTCGCCACCAACCACCTGATCTCGCTGGGCCACAAGCGCATCGCCATGATCGGC
Organism: Mesorhizobium sp. WSM4906; assembly: GCF_029674625.1. Classification (NCBI taxonomy): domain Bacteria; kingdom Pseudomonadati; phylum Pseudomonadota; class Alphaproteobacteria; order Hyphomicrobiales; family Phyllobacteriaceae; genus Mesorhizobium; species Mesorhizobium sp. WSM4906. The sequence continues at coordinate 361,756 of NZ_CP121355.1, read as the reverse complement.
GGCACCGACCAGACCTCGACCGGCCGCGACCGCTATCAGGGCTATCTCAACGCCATGGAAGCGGCCGGGCTGGAGGTGAGGCCGTCTTGGCGCATTCCCGGGCCGCGCACCAAGCAGGCCGGATTCGAGGCCGCAGGACAATTTTTGGCGCTGAAAGACAAGCCGACCGCCGCCTGCTGCTGGAATGATCTCGTCGCCATCGGACTGATGAACGGTATTGCGCGGGCTGGGCTCGTGCCGGGCGTCGACATCTCGGTCACCGGCTATGACGATCTCGAGGAGGCGGCAATCGCAACTCCGGCATTGACAACGGTCTGGAATGGCCAGCGCGAGGTCGGCCGCCGCGCCGCCAGCGCGCTGCTCGACAAGCTGAACGGGCAAGCCGTTCGGCCGTCCCAGGAACTGATCAAGCCGGAGCTGCACGTGCGCCAGTCCACCGGCAAGCCGGTGGAGCGTCAATGACAAAGACGGAAGCGGAGTTTCCGGTCGCCATTCTGGTGCCGGGCCATTTCAACGATCATGCGATAGGCCGCATCGACAAGGCGTTTCGGCGCGTGCGGATCGAGCGTGCCGATCCGGCACTCGTCACCGGCGAGATGCGTGAGGCCGTGCGTGGCATCGCCTCCTTCGGCGGCATCAGCGCGGCTATGATCGACGCGCTGCCAAATCTCGAAATCATCGCCAATTTCGGCGTCGGCTATGATTCGGTCGATGCCGATCACGCGGCCAGGCGCGGCGTCATGGTCACCAACACGCCGGACGTGCTGACCGAGGAGGTCGCCGACACCACGGTCGGTCTGTTGATCAACACCGTGCGCGAACTGTACGCCGCCGAGAAATGGCTGCGCGACGGCGACTGGGTGAGGAAGGGCAATTATCGCTTGAGCCGGCTCACCTTGCGCGGCCGCCGCGTCGGCATCTTCGGCATGGGCCGCATCGGCCTTGCCGTTGCTCATCGCCTGGAAGCCTTCGGCATGCCGATCGCCTACCACAACCGACGCAAGGTCGAGGGCCTGTCCTACGAATACCATGCGACGCTGAAGGGTCTAGCCGAGGCGGTCGATACGCTGATCTGCGTGGCGCCGGGCGGTGCGGCCACGGAAAAGGCCATCAATGCCGAAATCCTGTCGGCGCTGGGTCCGAACGGCGTCTTCGTCAATATCGGCCGCGGCAGCACGGTGGACGAGGCGGCTCTTGCCGCCGCTCTCGAGAGTGGCGCCATCGCAGCCGCCGGGCTCGATGTCTTTGCCGACGAACCGAATGTGCCGAAGGCGCTGCTCGATGCGCCAAACGCCTCGCTTCTGCCGCATGTCGGCTCAGCGTCGGACCATACCCGCCGGGCCATGGCCGATCTCTGCGTCGACAATCTGGTCTCATGGTTCGGCGAGCGCCGGCCGCTGACCCCGGTGCCGGAGACGGTCAACGTCAAGCCGCGCGCCTGATCGGCCACATTTATTAACGCCTGCTTAACCCTTTGGAATCATTGTGCATACTCAGTTATGCATGTCGCGCGAGGTCGAGGGCGGCGACATACATCGACCAGAGGCAAGCGCGGCGCGCTTTGGTGCGGAGAGGCAGAGTGAAGCTGTTGGCCGGATTGGTTGCGTCGGTTGCGTTGTTCGGGGGCGTGCAGCTCCTGCATGGTGATGATGGCCAAAGCGCGGCCATCGAGCCGGCCGCATCAAGCACCTACAGATTGACGGCCAATGGCGATGAAGCGGCATGCGCCGTCCAACGCGGCGCCGAGGTGTCGGACGGCCTGTCCCAGCTAAGCGTTGCTCCGGACTGCCGCGCGCTGATGCCCGGCATCGAGCGGGTGAAATTCTGGCGCGAGCAGGCGGACGGCACGGTCGCCTTCAGCGAGAACGGCATCGATCCGGTCGTCACGTTCAGCGTCGCCGATGGCGACGGCTACGAATCTTACGCGCCGGCCGCGCCGCTGCTGGCGCTGGACAACGACGAATAACGGGCAGGATTCCAGAGGCGGGCTTACTCCGCCGCCGCGCGCGCCCCGGCTTTCGCAGCCGCATGCAGGCGCACGGCATCGCCGAAAGCACGGAAGATCTTCGCCGAGTTGCTGTCCGACTTCACCCAATATTCGGGGTGCCACTGAACGCCGACCGCGAAGGCGCGGGCATCCTTGACCGAGACGGCCTCGATCGTGCCGTCGGCAGCGAGCGCCTCGACTTGCAGCCTGGTGCCGAGCCGGTCGATCGCCTGACGATGCAGCGAATTGACCTTGATGTCGCCGGCGCCGAACACTCCGGCGAGGCAGCTTCCGGGCTTGATCGAGATTTTCTGGTGGATGATGAAACGCTCGTCCTGATTGTCGCTCACCGGCGCGCGATGGTCGAGGGATCCCTCGCGCTCCTGGATCTCCGTGGCCAAAGTGCCGCCCAGCGCCACGTTCAGTTCCTGGATGCCGCGGCAGATGGCAAGCAGCGGTACGCCGCGCTCGATCGCCTTGCGGATCAGCGGCAGGGTCGTGGCGTCGCGCGCCGGATCGTAGGGGCCGTTGGCCTCGCTGGGATCACCGCCATAGAGCGAGGGATGCACGTTGGACTTCGATCCCGTCACCATGACGCCGTCGACCGAGGACAGCAGCTCGTCGAGATCGAGCCGGTCGCCGAAGGACGGCACCAGCACCGGGAACACAGCGGCGCCGGTGACCGCCGCCTCGAGATATTGCTGCGGCGCGGCATGCCAGGTGTAGTTGTCGAACTGGCGGACATCGGTCGAGACGGCAACGAGCGGCTGCTGCATTTTTGATACGGGTTCCATCGAGGGCTAACGAATTATTCTGCCTACAAAATAGGCGATCCGACGGCATTTTGCCATGGCAAGTTTCGTCTCTCCGGATGGGCCAAGGCGCTTGGCGTTAGACTATAGTTGCACGTTGCCCACGATGCTGGACTCGACATCTTGCCCGTGTATTGTTTCGCGCAGCCGACCCGGGCAGCGACGATGTCCGAATGTCGGTCTGTTGATCCAAAACGGGAGGAAACTGCATGGATCGTCGTTCATTCATCCGCAAGGCCGGTGCGTCCGGTGTCGGCGCCGCGGCGGCGGCCGCGGCGCTTGCCGCGCCGGCGATCGCCCAATCCAATCCGAAAGTGACGTGGCGGCTGGCATCGTCCTTCCCGAAATCGCTCGACACGATCTATGGCGGCGCCGAAGTCTTTTCCAAGATGCTGTCGGAAGCGACCGACGGCAATTTCCAGGTCCAGGTCTTCGCCTCGGGCGAGCTGGTGCCCGGCCTGCAGGCCGCCGACGCCACCACGGCCGGCACCGTCGAGGCCTGCCACACGGTGGCATATTATTACTGGGGCAAGGACCCGACCTGGGCGCTGGGCGCCGCGGTGCCGTTCTCGCTCAACGCGCGCGGCATGAATGCCTGGCATTATCATGGCGGCGGCATCGACCTGTTCAACGAATTCCTGGCCACGCAAGGGTTGTTCGGCCTGCCGGGCGGCAACACCGGCGTGCAGATGGGCGGCTGGTTCCGCAAGCAGATCAACACGGTCGCCGATCTTTCCGGCCTCAAGATGCGCATCGGCGGCTTCGCCGGCAAGGTGGTGCAGAAGCTCGGCGTCGTGCCGCAGCAGATCGCCGGCGGCGACATCTATCCGGCGCTGGAAAAGGGCACGATCGACGCCGCCGAATGGGTCGGCCCTTATGACGACGAGAAGCTCGGCTTCTACAAGGTCGCGCCTTATTACTATTATCCCGGCTGGTGGGAAGGCGGTCCGACCGTGCATCTGATGTTCAACAAGGCCAAATACGAGGAATTGTCGCCGGCCTACAAGTCGCTGGTGCACACGGCCGCGCAAGCTGCCGACGCCAACATGCTGCAGAAATACGACTACCTCAATCCGGCCGCGGTGAAGCGGCTGGTCGCGGGCGGCGCCAAGCTGGCGCCTTTCAGCCAGGAGATCATGGCGGCTTGCTTCGAAAAGGCCAACGAAGTCTACGCCGAAATGGAAGCCAACAACGCGCCGTTCAAGAAGATCTGGGAATCGATCAAGGGCTTCCGCAAGGAGCACTATCTCTGGGCCCAGGTCGCCGAATACAACTACGACACCTTCATGATGGTGCAGCAGCGCAACGGCAAGCTGTAAGCGAGGCCCTCCTTCTCCCCTTGTGGGAGAAGGTGGATCGGCGCGCAGCGCCGAGACGGATGAGGGGTGTTGGCCGGAGTGCCGTCGGCGCCAAGCTGGAGCACCCCTCATCCGTCGCCTTCGGCGACACCTTCTCCCACAAGGGGAGAAGGGAAGAACTGAGCGCAAAGGCCGGCCCCTCAGCCCCGGCCTGGCACCACCAGCACCTTGACCTCACCCGGGGCCGCGGGGTTCGAGATCACCTGCGGTGCCTCCTCGAGAGACACTTGCCTCGAAATCAGCTTGTCGACCTCTATCGCTCCCGACGCCACAAGGTCCGCGGCGCGCCGATGCGTGAAGGGGTTGATGAAGGAGCCGAGGACCTTCAACTCGCGGAACAGGATGTCGAAGGGCTCGAAGGCCACCTTCTCGCCTTGCGGCATAACGCCGACGATCACCACCGTGCCGCCGGCCTTGGCCAGCCGCATGGATTGCTGGACGGTATCGGGGACGCCCGCGCATTCGAGCACCACGTCGACACCGCCGGGCACCAGGCCGGTCTTCCCGGCGATGGCCTCGATGGGATCGACCGAGCTTGGGTCGACCGTTGCCGTTGCGCCGAGCTCCTCGGCAAGCGCCCGGCGCGAGGCCTGTCTGGTCGACAGAATGATGGTCGCAGCGCCGGCTAGCTTCGCCAATTGCACCGTGAGCAGGCCGATGACGCCGCCGCCGAGCACCACCACCGAGGCACCGGGTCTGATGGCGGCGAGGTCGACGCCATGCAGGCAGCAGGCCAGTGGCTCGCAGAAGGCGCCATGCGTCGGCTTGAGATCGGCGGGCAGAAGGAAGGCTTGGCTCTGCGGCATCACGACATAGTCGGCAAAGCCGCCGTCGCGGTGGATGCCGATGGCCCTGAGATTGCTGCACAGATTGACGCGGCCGGCGCGGCAATGGCTGCAGCGCCCGCAGGAAATGTTGGGGTCGCCGGTGACCCGGTCGCCGACGGCGATATCGGCAACGGCGTCTCCGACAGCCTCGACGATGCCGCAGAATTCGTGGCCGAGCGTCACCGGCGGCCTTGACGGGAACTCGCCATGGAAAAGGTGGCGGTCGGTGCCGCAGACGCCGCAGGCTTCGATCCGCACAAGAACATCCTCCGGCCCCGGCGCGGGTTTGTCGACCTCGCGAAGCGCGGTGCTGCCGATTGCTTCCAGCCGTACGGCTTTCATGACTTGGTCACCTCAATTGAAACTCGGCGGCTTCGAAAGGTCGGGCGCCGGCGCCGCCGGCTTGGTGGGTGCCGTGTCGCCGAAATTCGGCGGCTGTGACAGGTCGGGCGTGCCAGGCGCCGCGGGCGCCGAACCGCCATTGGCCGGCGCCGCGCCATTGTCCGCCGGCGGCGTGCCGAGCGGCGCCAGTCCCGGCATCTCCGGCAGCTTCAGGTCTATCGTGCTGGGTTCGACCGCGGCGCCCTTGTAGCGCATCACCATTTGCGGGAAGGCGATGGTGAGCCCGATCATGATCACCTGGATGCAGACGAAGGGCACCGCGCCCCAATAGATCTGGCCAGTGGTGACCGGCGCGATCTGCTTGCCGGTGATGCGGTCGAGATAGGGCACGCGCGCCGCCACCGAGCGCAGGTAGAACAACGCGAAGCCGAAGGGCGGATGCATGAAGCTGGTTTGCATGTTGACGCCGAGCAGCACGCCGAACCAGATCAGGTCGATGCCGAGCTTGTCGGCCGCCGGTGCCAGCAAGGGCACGATGATGAAGGCGAGCTCGAAGAAATCGAGGAAGAAGGCGAGCACGAAGACGAGGATGTTGACGCCGATCAGGAAGCCGGTCTCGCCGCCCGGCAGCGAGGTCAGCAGATGCTCGACCCAGATATGCCCGTTGACCCCGTAGAAGGTGAGCGAGAAGACGCGCGCGCCGATCAGGATGAACAGCACGAAGGAGGAGAGCCGCGTCGTCGAGGCCAGCGCCTGCTTGATGACGTCGAGCGTCAGTCGCCCTTTCAGCCCCGCCATGATGAGCGCGCCGACGGCGCCCATGGCGCCGCCCTCGGTCGGCGTCGCGATGCCGAGAAAGATGGTGCCGAGCACCAGGAAGATCAGCGCGAGCGGCGGGATCAGCACGATCACCACCTGCTGCGCCAGCTTCGACATCATGTTGATTCCGAGCTGCTGGTCGGCAACCGCCACGACGTAGATCACGATGACGCCGACGGTGGCGCCCAGTATGTCGGCATTGTCGCCATGGGCGGGCACCAGGTAGCGATAGGCCGCATAGGAGACCGCGACCGCGACCAGCAGGGCCACGATCAGCGAGATCACGCCGTGGCCGAGCGTGCGCGCCTCGATGGGCAGCGCCGGCATCGAGTTCGGCCGGATGATCGACATGATCAGGATGTAGGCCATGTAGATACCCGTCAGCACCAGGCCAGGGATCAGCGCGCCGGCATACATGTCGCCGACCGAGCGTCCGAGCTGGTCGGCCAGCACGATCAGCACCAGCGAGGGCGGGATGATCTGGGCAAGCGTCCCGGACGCCGCGATAACGCCTGAGGCGAGCCGACGGTCATAGCCGTAGCGCAGCATGATCGGCAGCGAGATCAGTCCCATGGCGATCACCGAAGCCGCCACCACGCCGGTGGTCGCGGCAAGCAGCGCGCCGACGAAGATCACCGCATAGGCAAGCCCGCCCCGGATAGGGCCGAACAGCTGGCCGACCGTGTCGAGCAGATCCTCGGCCATGCCGGATCGTTCGAGCACGATGCCCATGAAGGTGAAGAACGGAATGGCCAGCAGCGTGTCGTTCGACATCACCCTGGTGCCGTAGAAATTGTCGGGCAGCGCGTGCAGCAGCGGCCAGGCGAGGTTGATCGAACCGCCGGAATATGGCGAGAGCAGCACGCCGATGAAGAAGAACAACAGGCCGTTCGCGGCAAGCGAGAAGGCGACGGGGTAGCCGATCAAGAGGAAGATGATCAGCGATGCGAACATGATCGGCGCCATGTTCTGCGCGATGAACTCGATCATGAGCGCACCTCGCCGGACAGCGCCTTGGCTTCTTCCGCGAGCGCCTTCGCCTCGAGCTCGGCCTGCTCGTGCGCCGATATGAAGGGATTGGGATCGTCCATGTCGCCGCGCATGATGGCGATCTTCTTGATGATCTCGGAAACGCCCTGCAACGCCAGCAGGAAGAAGCCGACGAGCAGGATGGCCTTGGCCGGCCAGACGATCAGGCCGCCGGCATTGGTCGACATCTCGCCGCTGTGGAAGGACAGCGACACGTAAGGCACGAAATAGATCACCATCAGGACCACGAACGGCATCAGGAAGAAGAGGTGGCCGAAGAGGTCGATCCGGTGCTGCACGCGGCGGGAAAACATGCCGTAGACGACGTCGATGCGGATATGGTCGTTCTGCTTCAGCGTGTAGGCGGCCGCCAGCATGAAGGCCGCGCCGAACAGGTACCATTGCAGTTCGAGCCAGGCGTTGGAGGAGGTGTCCAACACCTTGCGGATGACGGCGTTGCCGGCGCTCACCAGGATCGCAAGCAGGATCAGCCACGAGACCCAGCGGCCGATGAACTCGTTGATGCGGTCGATCGTCCTGGATAGAGCGAGCAGCCCTGCCATGCATTTTCCTCCCTCGCGCATCGGCCCGAAGATCGTCGCCGACTTTCGGAAGGCACGATGCGTAGACTAAAAAAGTGCCCGCCGCGCCCGATTCCCCTCCGGTGGCGCGTCGCCTGGCCCAACGGTATGCAGTGCGTGGTCCGGCAGGTCAACATGACAAAGCACCGGCTGTGCGCCGATGCACCGTGCCGGGCGGCGAGTACCGACGCCTCACGGAACGTCATGCAACCAAAGTCTGATGGTTTCAGGCGACCTTGGCCTGGTCGCGGCTGGCGCCGATCAGCACCAGCATGGCGACGAGGAAGAGGTATATCCAGCCTTCGCGCCATTCGATCGGGAAATAGCCGGCCCACAGCGATTCGGCCATGCCGAAGGCCGCGGCGCCGAGAGCCGCCTTGAGCGGCGACAGATAACCGCCGACCGCCGTCACGAACAGGATCTTGAGGCCATAGACGAGGCCGGTGCCGAAGCTGATGTTGCCGTAATAGAGGCCGGCGAGAACACCGGCAAAAGCCGCGCAGAAGCCGCTATAGAGCACCGCGCGGCGAAACACGGCGCGCACGTCGATGCCGCACATCGCGGCCGCCTTCGGATCGTCCGACACTGCCCGCCAGGCGCGGCCGAAGCGCGAATGCGAAAACGTCCAGGCCGCCAGCGCCACCACCGCTATCACCGCCGCGCAGTCCAAAAGCTGAATGACGGTGAGCGTCACCTTGAAGCCGGCATCCTGGGCGAAGATGATGGGTTGGGCGAGCATCGGCGGCAGCCAGAGATCATGGGTGTCGGCAGCAATGCGGCTCGCTTCCGACAGGAACAGCAAGATGCCGAGCGTCGTCACCACGATGGCGTTGGGCGACCTGTCGGCCAGCCTTTCGAAGACGCTGCGCGACAGCACCTGGCTGATCAGCACGGCATAGAGCAGGGCGGCAACGATGCCGAGCGCGACCGAGGCGAACAGCGTCAGCCACAGCGCCTGGTAGCCGAAGGCAGCGGTCAGGATCATCGTGTGGCCGCAAAAGGCAAACAGCGCGCCATAGGCGAGGTTGGTGCGATGCAGGATGCCATTGGTCAACACATAGCCGAAGGCGAGCAAGGCATAGAGCGCGCCCGAATGCAGCCCGTTGAGCACCTGCTGGTAGAAATAGAGCATCGAGCATCCCTGCGGCGCTACGTCCTTTGGGACGCGCAAAGGACGCTGGAGCACTTTGATTTAGCGGCGAGCCTTGCATCAGGAATCTAACTTGTCAAATACGTTTTATCGGTTAGATTTCTCCCATGACGGTATCCTGGACCCCGCACCGCTTTACCGGCGGCATCCTTGCGCTCGACACGGCGAACACGGTCGTGCTGCGCAACGATCCGGAAAAGACTTTTGATCGTTTCGACGATCCCGCCGAGATCGCCCGCTTCGCCGAAGCGGCAAGCGGCTTCCGCGCCGCCGAGCTCGGCGGCCGGCGGCTGCAGGCGCCGGAACCGGGCGACATCGCCCCGGTCGTGCTGTCGATCCGCGAGGCGACTGACCGCCTGTTCCGCCATGCCATAACGAAAGGCGCGATCGCCGCCGGCCATCTGCCGGATTTCCTGACGGCCTGCGCCAGCGGCCTTTCCGGCAGCGCCACCGAGATCGGCGCGCCGGGCCAGCCGTTCGGCGATCCGGCGACGCCGATCGCCTTCGAGGCGGCCTTGGCCGTCTCGGCGCTTTCGCTGTTGCGAGACGACACCGTCGCGAGGCTCAGGATCTGTCCGAACTGCAGCTGGCTCTTCGTCGATCGCAGCCGCAACGCCAGCCGTCTCTGGTGCGACATGGCCGTCTGCGGCAACCGCCAGAAAGCGAACCGCTATTATCGCCGCCGCACGGCGGCCAGGGAGGTCACCAATGCTTAGAGCAATTCCAGGAAAAGTGCGTAACGGTTTTCCGTTCGGAACTGCGTCAGAACAAAGAGATAGAGCGGTTCGCCATTTCCGTGAAACGGTGAAACGCTCTAGAAAATTCCGTTCGATCGCTCTCGGTGCGGCCCTGATTGCCGCAACGGCGCTCGGCGCCTGCCGCGACACCGGCAAGGAGCAGCTCTTCGCCATCTCCGGCAAGCTGTTCGAGTTCAATTACCGGCTCGGCATCGCCACCTATGTCGTCACGCTGAGGCCGCTGCGGCCCATGGCCGAGGGACAGGTTGCCGTGGTGAATTTCCAGAATCCGGCCGGCGGCGATCCGCTCATCGTCAACCAGAAGATCTGGCCGAAGCTTCCCCACATCACGCTCACCAGCCCGCCGCTCACCTGCGTGGTCAAGGACAAGCCCTATTCCGTCTCGATCCGCATCGAGGATTCGAGCGGCACGCTGCTGCAGAGCCTCGAGACGACCATGACCTCGACGGAGGATCAGACGATGCTGCCGGATCGGCCGCTGGTTATCGGGCCGAAATACGAGCTCAACCCGGACCTCGCCGGCCATCCCGACGGCAAGCTGCCCGACGAGCCGAAGCCGGATTGCTCGAAGGCGGCCTGAGCCCCTGGCACGAAATTTTTGACCGGTCGGCTATGTTTCCATCGGCAGGTCGCATGCTTTTGCGATTGGCCGAAACGCCCATCGCGATCGTCATCCTCGGGCGGAGCAAGGAGCGTAGCGACGCGGCGCAGACCCGAGGATCCATTCCGTGAAATACGAGCGTTGCAGCGGTGCAGAATTCTGCTCCGCTGCACCCTTCGATCAAGGTAACGGCAGGATCCCAGGGTCTCCGCAACGGAGCTTACGCTCCTGCTTCGCCCTGGGATGACGAGGTTGGGGCGGCTTCAGCTAATCTCCAGCGCCTGCGCTGATTCCACCGAGACGAACGGTGAAAATCTCGCCTGCTGACCTGCCAGCAACCTTTCAAAATCCCCGTGTCGAGGGGCTTAAGCATGATCTCGAAAGGTGCGCAGCGATTTCTGCTTCGCCGGCCTTCGATACGGAAATGATCGTGCTCAAGCTGGAGGCGAGAGCCGCTCGAAATTTTCGTGCTTTGTGAGGCCCTTAGCTTCTTCTTAAATGCGCTGGGCAGTTTCACCCGGACCATTTGTTGCGTCCGCCCTGGCCTCTGCGATTTTGTTTGACCTCTCCGGCAAGGGAAGAAAGACTGCGGCCTCCCACTCCGACGTTGGCCGCCGATCCAAGGCGTGCCTCCGCAGAGGAAATGCCTGATGACGCTGCATGACGTCGCGCTCGACGACAAGTTCGACCTTGGCAAGGAGCGCGTTTTCCTTTCAGGGGCGCAGGCCGTCGTGCGCATGCTTCTTATGCAGCGCGAGCGCGACCGCCGCGCCGGCCTCAACACCGCCGGCTTCGTTTCCGGCTACCGCGGCTCGCCGCTCGGCGGCCTCGACATGCAACTCTGGAGGGCGAAGCGGCAGCTTGCGCAAGCCGATATCGTCTTCCAGCCGGGCCTCAACGAGGAACTGGCCGCCACCGCTTGCTGGGGCTCGCAGCAGACCGAGCTGCTCGGCGAGGGCACGCATGACGGCGTCTTCGCGGTCTGGTACGGAAAAGGTCCGGGCGTCGACCGCTCCGGCGACGTGTTCCGCCACGCCAACCTCGCCGGTTCGTCGAGGCATGGCGGGGTTCTCGCCCTGATGGGCGACGACCACATGGCCGAATCCTCGACCAACGCGCATGCCACCGAATTCCTGTTCGTCGACACCATGGTGCCGATCCTCAACCCGGCCGGGGTCCAGGAGATCATCGACTACGGCCTCTACGGCTTTGCCATGTCGCGCTTCGCCGGCACCTGGGCGGCGATCAAATGCGTCAAGGACAACATCGAATCGACGGCCTCGGTCGATGCCTCGATCGATCGGCTGAACATCGTCATTCCCGACTTCGACATGCCGCCCGGCGGCCTCAACATCCGCCACGAGATCGACATGCTCGGGCAGGAGGAGCGGCTGCATGAACACAAGCGCGCCGCGGCTTCAGCCTTCATACAGGCCAACGGACTGAACCGTATCGTCTATTCCGGCGGCCGCAATCCCAAGCTCGGCGTCATCACCATCGGCAAGAGCTATCTCGACGTCCGTCAGGCGCTGGAGGACATCGGCATCGATGAGCGGGCCGCCAACCGCATCGGCATCCGGCTGTTCAAGGTCGGCTGTCCGTGGCCGCTCGATTATCAGCATATCGCCGACTTCGCCCGCGGCCTCGACACCATCGTCGTCGTCGAGGAAAAGCGCTCGTTGATCGAGGTGCAACTGCGCGAGAACCTCTACGGCTCCGCCATCCAGCCGGCCATCGTCGGCAAGAAGGACGAGCGCGGCGACTGGCTGTTTCCGGCCAAGGGCGCGCTCGACCCCAACGAGATCGCGATCGCGCTCGGCGAGCGGATCCTGCGCACCGTCGGCCCCTCGGAAGAGATCGCGGCCCGGGTGGCGAAGCTGCGCCAGTTCCAGGCCATGCTCGCCGACACCGTCGACATCGGCTCGCGCACGCCCTTCTTCTGTTCGGGCTGCCCGCACAATTCCTCGACCAAGGTGCCGGAGGGCTCGCTCGCCGCCGCCGGCATCGGCTGCCACTTCATGGCGCTATGGATGGACAGGAACACCGTCGGCTTCACCGCCATGGGCGGCGAGGGCGCGCAATGGGTCGGCCAGGCGCCGTTCTCCAAGCGCGGCCACATCTTCCAGAATCTCGGCGACGGCACCTACAACCATTCCGGCGCGTTGGCGATCCGCTTCGCGCTGTCCTCCGGCGCCAACATCACCTACAAGATCCTCTACAACGACGCGGTCGCCATGACCGGCGGCCAGCCGCATGAAGGCGGCCTGACGGTCGGCATGATCGCCAGGCAGGTGCGCGCCGAAGGCGTCGACCGCATCGCCGTCGTCACCGACGAGCCGGACAAATATGCCGGCAAGGCCGATTTCCCGGCCGGCGCCACCATCCATCACCGCGACGATCTCGACCTCGTCCAGCGCGAGTTGCGCGGGGTCAAGGGCGTCTCCGTTCTGCTTTACGACCAGACCTGCGCCGCCGAGAAGCGCCGCCGCCGCAAGCGCGGCACCTTCCCCGACCCCGACAAGCGCGTCTTCATCAACGAGCTGGTCTGCGAAGGCTGCGGCGATTGCGGCGTGCAGTCGAACTGCGTCTCGATCCAGCCGGTCGAAACCGAATTCGGCCGCAAGCGCCGCATCGACCAGTCGAGCTGCAACAAGGATTTTTCCTGCCTCAACGGCTTCTGCCCCTCCTTCGTGACGGTGCATGGCGGCAAGATCAGGAAGGCCGACGGCATTGCCGGCAAGAGCGATCCGCTGGACGGCGTGCCGTCGCCCGCCGAATTCCCGCTTGGCGACCAGGGCTGGGCGGCGATCATCGACGGCGTCGGCGGCACCGGCGTCGTGACCATCGGCGCGGTGCTCGGCATGGCCGCCCATATCGAGGGCAAGGGCTGCGGCATGATCGACATGGCGGGCCTCGCCCAGAAGGGCGGCTCGGTCTTCACCCATGTCCGCATTGCCGCGACGCCCGAGGACATCCACGCCATCCGCGTTTCGGCCGGCAAGGCCGATCTCGTGCTCGGCTGCGACCTCGTCGTTTCCGGCGCCAAGAAAGTGCTCGCCGCGGTGCGCGAGGGACACACCACGTTCCTGGCCAATACCGCCGAGATCATGCCTGGCGAATTCACGCGTTCGGCCGATTTTTCGCTGCCGGTCGAGCGGCTGAAGAAGGCGATCCGCGCCGCCGCCGGCGACGACAAGGCCCACTTCTTCGACGCCACCCGCACGGCGACCGCGCTGTTCGGCAATTCGCTCGGCGCCAACATGTTCATGCTAGGCTTCGCCTTCCAGCATGGAGGGCTGCCGCTGTCGGCAGAAGCTGTTGAAAAGGCTATAGAATTGAACGGTGAAGCGGTGGCGATGAACATCGCTGCCTTCCGCTGGGGCCGTCGCGCCGCGCACCAGCCGGATTTCGTGCGCGGCCTGGTCGGCCGTACCGGCAAGCCGGCGTCCGCGCCCGCCGAAACGCTCGACGACATCATCGCCCGCCGCGTTGCCTTCCTCACCGCTTATCAGAACGCCGCCTATGGCAAGCGTTATGCCGACAGGATCGCCGCGCTGCGTGCCGCCGAGGCACGGGCGGTTCCCGGCTCGGCGGCTGTGACGGAGGCCGCCGCGAAAAACCTGTTCAAGCTGATGGCGATCAAGGACGAGTATGAGGTGGCGCGGCTCTACACCGACGGCGCCTTCGCCGCCGACCTCGCAAGGCAGTTCCAGAGCTACGAAAAGCTCGAATTCCACCTTGCGCCGCCAATTCTCGGCCGGCGCGGCTACGACGGCAAGCCGAGGAAATCGAGCTTCGGCCCGTGGATGATGAAGGCATTTCGCCTTTTATCGGCCATGAAAGGCCTGCGCGGCACGCCATTCGATCCGTTCGGCCATACCGCCGAACGGCGCGCCGAGCGAGGCTTGCTTGCGCAATACGAGGCGGATCTCGATCTGATCGCCGCGGCACTGGCGCCGGGCAGGATAGATGCCGCCGCAGCTCTCGCCTCCGTGCCGGCGCTCGTCCGCGGCTATGGCCATGTCCGGCAGGCCAGTGCCGCAAAGGCGGGGGAGGAACGCTCCAGACTGCTCCAGCGGCTGACCCAAACCAAGCCGGCGCCGGTTCTCAGCGCCGCTGAGTGATTGTGCTGACGGCTTGCCCGAAGGGCTCGCCGATCTGCGCGTCGCCCGAATCTGTTTCGTCGCGACGCGCCTTTAGGGCCTCTTGCCTTGGCGGCCGGGGCGAAGCCGCTGCTTAAGCCATCCCTGTTCTAAGCCTTTCTTAAGGCGGTTGTGTCATGACAAGGCTTAGCGTTGGGCCGACCCTATGGGCAGAACAAAGACCGAAAGCATCCCCGCGGATGTTTATATCCAATTTGTGCGGTCGTTGTTCGACAACGCGCACATGTTGTTGATCGGTGGTGCGTGCTACTGGATCCTCGGATTCATGATTTATCTGCGCACGCACAATCCCTTGTTCCTGGCGTTTTCTTTTGCTCTGCTTTCCGTCAGCCTCATCCGTTACTTCGGCATTCGCAGCTTCCTGAAGACAGGCGGCGTGATTGCCGACGTCGAGCACGCGCAGCGGCTGGAGCGCAGCTACATCCTCAAGGGCTGCCTGCAGGGCCTCGGCCTGGGCGCGCTGTGCTTCGTATCGATCTACGTGTATCCCGATCCCTTCGCCGAGCTGGCGGCGATGTCGCTGACCCTGGCGACCCTGGTCACGGTTGTCGCCCGCAACTACGGCTCGCCGCGCATGGTGCGGATTTTCTCGGTGACCTTCATCGGCCCGGCGGCGCTTGCGCTCCTGCTGCGCATGGATGCGCCTTCCGTCGTCCTCGGCCTGATGATCATCCCGATGACGTTCATCACCATCACCGGCGCCGACCATGTCCGCAACGTGCTGTTCTCGGCGGTTATCGGCCACAAGCAGGCGAGGAACCTGACGCGCAGGTTCGACCGCGCGCTCAACACCATGTCGCACGGCCTCGTCATGCTCGGCCCGGACGGGCGCGTCGCGGTCGCCAATGCCGAGGCCGCCCATCTGATGTCGCTGAAATCGGCCGACGCGCTGCTCGGGCGCTCGATCCACGGCCTTCTGATGCGCGGCGTCGCCGGCGGCATGCTGGCGCCGAAGGACTGCCGCTATATCGAGGCGCAGCTGACGCGCGCCCTGCGCGAGGGCCGCGACCGCAAGGTGCTGGTTTCGCTCGCCAATGGCCAGCACTACGAATTCTCCGCGCGCGAAGGCAGCCAGGAACTCGGCGTCGTCACCTTCGAGGACGTCACGGCCCGCGTCGAGGCGGAGGAGAAGATCCGTTTCATGGCGCGCTACGACAACCTCACCGGCCTGCCGAATCGTGCCTATTTCCACGAACTGGCCGGCGAGGCCATGGCGTCCGGCGACCGTGACCGGCTCTGCGGCCTTGCGGTGCTCGATCTCGATGATTTCAAGAGCGTCAACGACACGCTCGGCCATCCGGTCGGCGACGGGCTGATCTATGCCGTGGCCGAGCGGCTGGCGGCGGTTGCCGGGCCCGGCATCAATGTCAGCCGCTTCGGTGGCGACGAGTTCATGATCTATTTCGACCGCATCGAGGATGAGAGCCATCTCGGCGGCTTGCTCGACGAGATCTTCGCCGACTTGCAGGGCGAAGTCGACGTTGCCGGACACGGCCTGCGCATCCAGGCCAGCGGCGGCGCGGTGTTGTCTGTCGTCAAGGACACCGACGTCGATACCATGATCGTCAAAGCGGACCTCGCCCTCTACAAGGCCAAGGAACTCGGCAAGAACAGCTGGCGGCTGTTCGAGGCATCGATGGATGCCGCCTTCCGCAACCGCCAGCTGATGAAGGCCGATCTGCGCAGTGCCGTGCAGGCCAAGGAGCTGCGCGTCGTCTATCAGCCGATCGTTTCGATGAGCACCATGCGCATCGCCAGCTGCGAGGCGCTCTGCCGCTGGGATCATCCCGATCTCGGTCCGATCTCGCCGAGCATCTTCATTCCGCTGGCCGAGGAGATGGGCATCATCTCCGACATCAGCACCTTCGTGCTGCAGGCAGCCTGCGCCGAATGCGCCAAATGGCCGGCGCAGACCAGCGTTTCGATCAACCTCTCGGCCAAGGATTTCCGTAACCGCGACGTCGTGCAGAAGGTGCGCGATGCCCTGGCGGCATCGGGCCTCGCGCCGCACCGGCTCGAAATCGAGGTCACGGAGACCGCCTTGCTCGACGACAAATCGCTGACGCGCGAATTGATCGAAGAGCTGAAGACCCTGGGCGTCCGCATCGCGCTCGACGACTTCGGCACCGGCTATTCGAGCCTCAGCTATCTGCACAAGCTGCCGCTCGACAAGATCAAGATCGACCGTTCCTTCCTGATCGACGTAACCCAGAGCCCCCAGTCGCTCGACCTCCTGAAGGGTATCGTCGGCTTGACCCGGACGCTGGGCCTGGTCGTCACCATCGAAGGGGTCGAGACCTTCGAGCAGCTGAAGATACTGGTGCGTTCGGTCAAACCGGACCTCGTGCAGGGTTTCCTCTTCGGCGCCGCGCTCAGCGCCTCCGGCATCGAGACGATGTCGAACGTCACCTGGCCGTTCGCCGCGGACCTGCGTCTCGCCGCCAAGCGGACAGCCAGATAGCTGTAATCGCAAACTTTCGACGATCGATATTGATAATGCACGTTGGTTGTACTGTTCGGCTATTTGCACGGGATTGAAGCCTTGATGCAAGTTAGAATTCATTTTTTGAAATAATTATGGGCAAATCGATCGGAAATTATTCTGATCGAAACCAAATGAAACCGTATATCTTCAGAGAGTCTGCTGTTGAACTGGAAGACGAATCCGATCATGTGCTTCTCGTTGCCGAACTGGCGGCGTCGTTAACAGCGAAGGTTAGCTTAGATCAGGAGCGTCCAACCGCTTTTTCGGCGCAACTCTGCCAGCGGCAGTTCCCGAGATTGTTAAGGTTAACGAAGGGTAAATCAGCAGGATCGAATTTTCGGCTTGTGTCTCATTCCAACTCGAATAGCCTGTTCACAGGCGGATACGAGGACTTGAGAATGGACGCTTCGGGAAACGATGCGCAGGTTGGCGCCGGCGCAAATGCTGGGTCGGCGCTGAATCGTTCGATCATGCAGTTGCTGGAGCATGTCGATTATCGTCTCATCACGGGGGGCGAGGATCTGGAGGCGATCTACCGCCTTCGCTATCAATCCTACCTGCGCTCAGGCATGTGCGGTCCGATCGCCAGCGGAATGTTCGAGGATCGCTGGGACAACCTGCCGAATTCCTATCGGTTCGGCGTCTACTTCGACGGCCACTTGGTCAGCACGCTGCGGCTCCACTACATTTCCCGCGAGCACCCCTATTCGCCCTCGGTCGACGCCTATCCGGAAATATTGGCCGAGCGGCTTGCCCGCGGAGAGAGTTTCATTGACGGAACCCGCTTCGCAACCGATCCGGACAGCGCGCCCGCGCCCGGAGTCCTGCCCTTCCTGACGCTCAGGCTCGGCATGGTGGCCTCCTGCTACTTTGGCCAGACCGCGGTGCTCACGCCGGTCAAGGTCGAGCATTCCGCTTACTACGCCCGCATCTTCCATGCCATCCAGAGGACCGAGGGCAAGGTGTTCCCGGGTGTCCTCGCGCCGATCGCCTTGTTCGAAATCCCCTGCGGCGAAAATCTGCGCCAGACGCTCGAACGCTTCCCGTTCTTCAAGTCGACGCCGGTGGAACAGCGGCTGATGTTTGCCAATCCGGCCATCAACCGGCTGACCCCGCTGTCCATCGTCCCGACGGCGAAATACTATCGCGACGCCGCCTGAAGGGCCGCTCTTCCACGTCCAGTGGACCTTTCCAACCGCTTCGCCGTTATCAATAGCGGCGTCGCGATCGAGTGTCGCTGCGGTCCCGCCCAACTGGCGTTTCGCCCGGGCTCATGTCGGG
The DNA here is from genome assembly GCF_029674625.1 of Mesorhizobium sp. WSM4906. Taxonomy (NCBI): domain Bacteria; kingdom Pseudomonadati; phylum Pseudomonadota; class Alphaproteobacteria; order Hyphomicrobiales; family Phyllobacteriaceae; genus Mesorhizobium; species Mesorhizobium sp. WSM4906. The sequence continues at coordinate 343,563 of NZ_CP121355.1, read as the reverse complement.
TTGTTCATGGGAAGGAGTACGATCGTGACCATCCACTCGCTTGCGCTCACGCCCCTGATCTCGCTGATCGCCGGCATATTGATCCTGGTGATGCCGCGCCTGCTCAACTACATCGTCGCGCTCTATCTGATCGTCGTCGGCTTGCTCGGGCTGTTTCCGCACCTCGCCGGCTGAAGGTCGGTAACGCTCTCCGTCGCGGTGAGAGCGCCCCGTTCCAATTTCAACTTTCATTTGAGGCTGTTGTCGCCGGCCGTGCGTCAATAGCGCCATTGCTCTTGCCCTGGCTTTTCGCTATGTGCCTCGAAGGCATTTTCGAAGGGGTATTCCTAATGGCTGATCACACGCCGACCGGTCCTGTCGAACTGGGTGCGCAGATGGACTATGCCGAGCATGATCGCACCTACAAGGCATTCCTCGCGCTCGCCAAATACGGTTCGCTCATCTGCGCCGCCCTGCTGCTGGCCATGGCCTTTGGCTTCTTCGCGGGTGGCTTCTTCTCGGCGACCATCCTGTTCATCCTGATCATGGCCGTCGGCTATTTCATTCTGCGTTAGTCTTTCCAAGCGATTGCGTTCGACGTCTCGCTGGAGATACCGGCCGAGGCCTTGCGCATCGAGGTTCCAGCCGAAAGGATCATGCGGTGGGGCAGACGGTATTCATCCCTCGTGAGCTTGATGCGAACGAGCCGCGTGTCGCGGCCTCGCCTGAGACGGTGAAACGGCTGGTGGGCTTGGGCTTCGAGGTGATCGTGGAGAAGGGCGCGGGCCTCGGCTCGCGCATCACCGATCAGGAGTTTGCCGCGGCGGGTGCCGCGATCGGCAAGGCTGCCGACGCGTCGAAGGCCGATGTGGTGCTGAAAGTGCGCCGGCCGACGGACGCGGAGCTGAAGGGCTACAAGTCGGGCGCGGCTGTCATCGCCATCATGGATCCCTACGGCAACGATGCGGCGGTGGCGGCGATGGCCAAGGCCGGCATCACCTCCTTCTCGATGGAGTTCATGCCGCGCATCACCCGCGCGCAGGTGATGGACGTGCTTTCCTCGCAGGCCAATCTCGCCGGCTACCAGGCGGTGATCGATGCGGCCGCCGAATATGACCGCGCGCTGCCGATGATGATGACGGCGGCGGGCACCGTGCCGGCGGCGAAAGCCTTCATCATGGGCGTCGGCGTCGCCGGCCTGCAGGCGATCGCCACCGCGCGCCGGCTTGGCGCCGTCGTCACCGCCACCGACGTGCGTCCGGCGGTGAAGGAGCAGGTGCAGTCGCTCGGCGCGAAATTCCTCGCCGTCGAGGACGAGGAGTTCAAGGCCGCAGAGACGGCCGGCGGCTACGCCAAGGAAATGTCGAAGGAATACCAGGCCAAGCAGGCGGCGCTCACGGCCGAGCACATCGCCAAGCAGGACATCGTCATCACCACGGCGCTGATCCCCGGCCGTCCGGCGCCGAAGCTGGTCTCGGCCGCCATGGTCGCCTCGATGAAGCCGGGCTCGGTGATCGTCGACCTTGCGGTCGAGCGCGGCGGCAATGTCGAGGGCGCGGTGCCCGGCAAGGTCGTCACGACCGAAAACGGCGTCAAGATCGTCGGCCATCTCAACGTCCCGGGTCGCGTCGCGGCATCGGCTTCGCTGCTCTACGCCAAGAACCTCTACGCCTTCCTCGAGACGATGGTCGACAAGGCGGCGAAGCAGCTTGCCATCAAGCGCGACGACGAGCTGGTCAAGGCGACGATGCTGACCGACGCTGGCCAGGTCGTGCATCCCAATTTCGCCAAGGCCGCCGATGCGCCGCGCACCGAGCCGGCTGCGATCCCGGCCACGATCATGGTTGCCGGCGCTGGCGACACCAAACCGGCACCCCGGAAAACCAACAACAGGAAGGCCGCGGCCAATCCGAAGGGGAGCGCGTGATGGAACAGCTGCAGAAAGCCCTCGACCAGCTCGATCAGGCGACCGCCGCCGTTCGCCTTGCCGTGCAGGACCTCGCCAACGCGCCCGCCGGTGCCGAGGCTGCCGGCAACGCCGCACATGCGCTCTCTGGCGGCGCCATCGATCCCTTCGTCTTCCGCTTCGCCATCTTCGTGCTGGCGATCTTCGTCGGCTACTATGTCGTCTGGTCGGTGACGCCGGCGCTGCACACGCCGCTGATGGCCGTCACCAACGCCATCTCCTCGGTCATCGTCGTCGGCGCGCTGCTCGCCGTCGGCATCGCGGCCTCCGGCCTTGCCGCGGGCTTCGGCTTCATCGCCCTGGTCCTGGTCTCGGTCAACATTTTCGGCGGCTTCCTCGTCACCCAGCGCATGCTCGCCATGTACAAGAAGAAGGAAAAGTGACGTGACCGTCAATCTCGCTTCCTTCCTCTATCTGGTCTCCGGCATCCTCTTCATCCTGGCGCTGCGCGGTCTCTCGCACCCGACCACCAGCCGGCAGGGCAATCTCTACGGCATGATCGGCATGGGCATTGCTCTTTGCACCACGCTGGCGCTGGCGCTGCCCTCGGCGGGCCGCTTCGGCCTGATCGTGCTGGGGCTAGCCATCGGCGGCGGCGTCGGCGCCTATGTGGCGCGGCGCATCGCCATGACCTCGATGCCGCAGCTGGTCGCCGCCTTCCACTCGCTCGTCGGCTTTGCCGCCGTCATGGTGGCGGCAGCCGCCATCTACGCGCCGGAAAGCTTCGGCATCGGCACGGCAGGCGACATCCACGCCCAGGCGCTGATCGAAATGAGCCTAGGTGTGGCCATCGGCGCCATCACCTTCACCGGCTCGGTCATCGCCTTCCTCAAGCTCGACGGCCGCATGTCCGGCAAGCCGATCATGATCGGCGGCCGCCACATGATCAACATCGCGCTGGGTGTTGCCCTGGTGGCGCTGATCGTGCTGCTCGTGACCACCGAATCCAAGCTTGTCTTCTGGCTCATCGTCGCCGCCTCGCTGGTGCTCGGCGTGCTCCTGATCATCCCGATCGGCGGCGCCGACATGCCGGTCGTGGTGTCGATGCTGAATTCCTATTCCGGCTGGGCGGCTGCCGCGCTGGGCTTCACCCTCGGCAACCTGGCGCTGATCATCACCGGCGCGCTGGTCGGCTCGTCCGGCGCGATCCTGTCCTACATCATGTGCAAGGGCATGAACCGCTCCTTCATCTCCGTGATCCTCGGCGGCTTCGGCGGCGAGACCGCCGCGGCGGCCAGCGACGGCATCGAGCGCACGGTCAAGCAGGGCTCGGCCGACGACGCGGCTTACCTGATGATGAACGCGCAGAAGGTCATCATCGTGCCGGGCTACGGCATGGCGGTCGCCCAGGCGCAGCACGCGCTGCGCGAGATGGCCGACAAGCTCAAGGCCAACGGCGTCGAGGTGAAATACGCCATCCACCCGGTCGCCGGGCGCATGCCCGGCCACATGAACGTGCTGCTCGCCGAGGCCAACGTGCCCTATGACGAGGTGTTCGAGCTCGAGGACATCAACTCCGAATTCGCGCAGGCCGACGTCGCCTATGTCATCGGCGCCAACGACGTCACCAACCCGTCCGCGCGCGACGACAAGTCCTCGCCGATCTACGGCATGCCGATCCTCGACGTCGACAAGGCCCGCACCTGCCTGTTCGTCAAGCGCTCGCTCGGCTCCGGCTATGCCGGCATCGACAACACGCTGTTCTACAAGGACGGCACCATGATGCTGCTCGGCGACGCCAAGAAGATGACCGAGGAAATCGTCAAGGCGTTTGATCACTGATTGGGCCTAGCTCCTCAGGATACAGAAAAGCCCGGCTTCGCGCCGGGCTTTTCTGTTTTATGGGCATGACCTGACGCGATGCCAAGGAGCCCTGCCTGTGCTAATTGGCGAGTATACACTGTCGGCACGCGCTGTGGCGGCGTCTAGACGCCTGATGGATCAGGCTCGTCCGCAATGGCAGGCGAGCTGAATCCTACCGTGAGATAGACGGTAAGGCCTGCTGCGGTATTGTGCTTCAAATCATCGAAACTAAGGCCTTTTTCAGCGGCAACGTTGGTGGCCATTTCGAGAAAATTCTCTTCGAAGCTGTCATTAATTTTTGCCATATAGGCCAACATATCCGTGACTGCGCTTTCAAGCTCTAATATCAAGCCAAACGCTTCCAGTTGGAACAACCCAGCGCGGCCAGAAATGAGCATTCCTGCCGGGTTGACGACAGCTATGCTTGATTTCGGAACTAATCGACCGGACGAGAAAACGACTATCCCTGCTCCGCCTATGGTGTGTTTGCCGTCGACTTCCTTTATTTCGCTCTCTGGAACGTAAACGTAGCTGAGGCTGCCGTGGAGAGGGTTTCGTTTGGAGGCCTTTGAGATGTTGAACGCGTTTGCGGCGAGGTGATCCATTTTGTTCCGCATGAGCGTTGCCGTCTCATACTTTGCAAGGAATTCATCTGTCCGCTCCCCGGCCACATTCATCGACTTGATCACCTGTCGGATGACATGGAGATTGTCGACTATGTTCCATGCGTGGATGAAAACTCGCGTCCGGACGCTGCTCGGCGCATCGGGAATCTTCTCGCCAAAGATGAGAGCGATTTTCTTGATCTCGTTGAAGCTGAATTCCACAGCGTCGGCGGAAAAAACCATGCCCTCAAGCTTAATGGCTTGAGCCTCGTCAATTGTGTTGGGTAGTTTTCTTAGAAAAGCATCTTCCGGCAACATGCTAGCGCGCCTTTCGCAGACGGACACCTTTGGCCTGGCTGTTCTCGTCGCCGAAGATCACGCCATCTATCGCCCTCCGTCGGCGGCATCATCTTTGTCGGTGCCGACCCTCAGCGGCGAAACCGCCGGGTCTCTCGGTCCGAAAGTGATGTCGATCCAGTCATCGTCTTGCGGGTGCCCATCCACAAGTTCGATTTTTTTGATGGTCCTGCCTTCCCTATGGAACCTCGCGAACATGTCCAAAACCCGAAGGGGAGAGTTTACCGCTCCATCCAAAACCTCTGCCGCAGATCCCCCTGCAAGAATTTCGCCCAGCGATCGGGCTGGTATCCGAATCATGTTTTCGCCATAGGTTGCCATACCGTTACGAAATCCGATGCTACTGCCCACTCTCATCCGATTGGCATATGCCGATCCTATGTTTTGCACTGGTGGATCGAGAAGTGATAGCGCCTCTCGAACAAGACCTTCAATCTGATCGCGGGTTGAAGTGGTCTTTGCAATCACATCGTAGCTGACGATGTACCTCCTCTTCTGCCCGGCCAGCAGCGACGGAGGGAGCAGAACGAACTGCGAGCCCGAACGCTCGGGGGCTTCATAGCTTTCTTGCACAGTGAAGAGAGCGATGAAATCCAGCTTGCTGCTCTTCGACAGATAATCTCGGGCGATGCCATGGATGGGGGAGGTTCTATAGGACGTTCCCTTGGTCCACAGGTCGGTGCCTCCGTCGCACAGGTAAACCCCCTTTAGCGATTCCTCGGGCGCTGACGCCAACTGGTCGCTGCCTTCATCAAGGGCTCGCGTGGCGACCGAGCGCTCGCCGCTCCTAAGTGTTGTGAAGGAAGTGTAGTTCGACCCGATCAGCGGGAAGCCTGGCCGGGATGGCTTGAACGATACTCTGGTTGTCACCCCACCGAACTGAACTTCGTGCGCAAATGGGGCCGAGAAGTCGCCGCCAAGGCGGCGCAACTCGATCACGATATCCTTAGTGACGCGCGAAATTTCGCTCTTGTCCGGCAGCGCTGGAACATAGGTCGACTGGCCATCCATCATTTCCAGTTTCGATCCGAAATCTATGTGGAAATCGCCAAGGACAGGAAGGCGACGTGCAACTTGGTCCATGAACGTATCCACGAAGAAGTTGACCGGATAAACATTATGCGCGTTGTCGTCGGAGATCGTTTTGACGTCGGTGTACACCTGATGCCGCGGCAAATGGATGTCGGGCTTCTTCCCATCTCTAAGCGGTCGCTCGTGTTCGGCCCCATGGGCCAAGATATGGCCGACTAGCAAATAGATTTCCCAGACGTCCGGAATGCCGCTTCTTTTGTGCCTGTCAACGTTCGTGGCCAGCCTCTCAAGATGTGTCCTGGCCACACGCGATCCGGCTGTGTCGATCAGCTTCTGTATCGTACGCCTCGAAAAAATCAGCATTCTTCGAATCTCTTCGGCGCCCTAAGCGTCGGGCTTGTCGATCAGTGATTTAGCAATTTCTAGGTGTTCCTTGTAGCCGAACTTGTATTCGAAGAAGGGGTGTGACAGCGTCGAGCTGCGCGATGCCGCGCTCGGGCTCGCGCCCAAGACGGTCGGCAATCATGTCCAGAACATCTACGCCGAGATCGGCGTAGACACGTGCACCGGGGCGCGATCCCGTTCGCCATCGAGGTGAAAGGTTCCGTTCATGCTCGCGCTCGGACAACTGGTAGGTTGTGTTGTGGGCGGGTTCCGAAAGGCTCGCCCAAGTTAAGTTCCTTTGTCCGGAAAACGTGCGCCTTGCGGGTACGAACCCACTACATCACGCTTATCAAACCGTAGGCGATCCATGACCACGTTCCCAAGCGACGAATCGCAGCATCGGCTCGTCGAAGAATTCAAGACGGCCGCCCGCAGCATGACCGTCGGGTTCATGAAGCTCCGACGGCAAGGCGAGGCCGTGGAAGACGCCGACCCGTCCGGGACGGGCACGCTTGTCCGCGTCGGGAAGGTCGCTGGGATACTGACCGCATCCCACGTGCTGGACCAACTGGCGAAAAGCGGACAGGTCGGACTGATGAGGATCACGGACAGGCCGGACCAACCCCAGAAGGTGAAGATGGAGATGGACCAGACGGAGAGGCTGACGTTTGGGCGGCATCCCTTCGGAGCGCTCGGTCCCGACCTGAGTTTCCTCAGGCTCCCCGAAGACCTCGCAGGTTGGCTAGACGCGATGAACGGGTTTCTCAACCTCGAGATGCGGCGGACCAGGATGCTCGCGTCTCCGGATGCCGAACCATATAACGATGCCCTGATTGGGGTCATCGCCGAGAGGACTCGCAAGCTGGCCGGAAGCGAACAAGACCCGGTGGTCGAAACGAGCTCGCTCATTACTTCGGGCAAGGTCGTCGCTACGCTCCTGGCACATGGACTGGACGTTCTTCACTTCCGGGACTCCCTGCCGCCCGAGAAGCGGCCAGGGAGCTACCAGGGCACGAGCGGCGGCGGACTGTGGCGGATGTACCTCGGAGCTGACCTTCACAGCGTCCGCGACAGATGTCTCGTGGGGGTGGCGTTCTACGAATTCAAGGACGACGGCCGCATGACCGTCGTCTGCCATGGACCCGAAGCGATATACGGAGCGATGGTTAACGCGATCCGGCAGAAGTGGCCAGGCGCGGCCTGAGTACTCCAGCATCGCAAGCTTGCTCTCAGGCAAGAGAACTCCGCTGCCAGGTCCTTCTTCATGCAGCCGCCGAGGCGATCGCCGCCCGGGTCTGACTCATCTTATGGGTCAATAGCGAGACTTATGAGTCAAATCACAGCCTGCTCAGATGTCGAGATTGGCCACCGAAAGCGCGTTGTCCTGGATGAATTCGCGCCGCGGCTCCACTTCGTCGCCCATCAGTCGCGAGAACAAGCTGTCGGCGTCCGTCGCGTCCGCCACCTTGACCTGCAGCAGCGAGCGCACGTTCGGGTCGAGCGTGGTTTCCCAGAGCTGCTCGGCATTCATCTCGCCAAGGCCCTTGTAGCGCTGCATGGTGAGCCCCTTGCGGCCGGCGGCGAACACAGCGTTGAGCAGCGTCAGGGGGCCCGAAATGGTCTCGGCGGCGTCCTTGCGGCGCAACGTCGGCTGCTCGCCATAGACCTCCGCCAGCCGCGGCGCGTAGCGGTCGAGCTGGCGCGCATCGGCCGAATTGATCAACCCGGCATCGAGCTGGACCGCGTCCTTGACGCCGCGCACGGTGCGCTCGAACACATAGCCGCCCGAGCCGTCATTGGAGGTCGAAAGCCGCCCGGTCCAGCCGCGCTCGGTCTCCTCGGCGATCATGTCGAGCCGCTTGGCGACGCGTTCGGCCATCGCGGTGGCGCGGCCGAGATCGGCAAGCACGTCGGCGTTGAGCGCGCCGGCGATCGCCGCCTGCTCGACGACGTCGCGGTTGTAGCGCGTGTGCAGCCCGTTGATGAGGTGCCGCACCGCCAGCGCGTCGTCGACGGCGCTGCGCAGGTCCTGCCCGGTGCGCACCTCGCCGGAGCCGAGCGTCAGCGACGTCTCTTCCAGCCCGGAATCGATCAGATATTCCTCATAGGCGCCTTCGTCCTTGAGGTATTGCGAGCTCTTGCCCCGTGTCACTTTGTAGAGCGGCGGCTGGGCGATGTAGAGATGGCCGCGCTCGATCAGCTCCGGCATTTGCCGGAAGAAGAAGGTGAGCAGCAGCGTGCGGATATGGGCGCCGTCGACGTCCGCGTCCGTCATCAGGATGATCTTGTGGTAGCGCAGCTTGTCGGCATTGAACTCGTCCTTGCCGATCGAGGTGCCGAGCGCGGTGATCAGCGTACCGATCATGTCGGAGCTGAGCATGCGGTCGAAGCGCGCGCGCTCGACGTTCAGGATCTTGCCGCGCAGCGGCAGGATGGCCTGGTTCTGGCGCGAGCGCCCGCCCTTCGCCGAGCCGCCGGCCGAGTCGCCCTCGACGATGAAGATTTCCGACTTGGCCGGATCGCGTTCCTGGCAGTCGGCGAGCTTGCCCGGCAGCGAGGTGACGCCGAGCGTGCTCTTGCGGGTGATGTCGCGCGCCTTGCGCGCGGCTTCGCGCGCAGCGGCCGCCTGGATCACCTTCTCGACCACCACCTTGCCTTCGGTCGGATGCTCTTCCAGCCAGGTGCCGAGCGCCTCGTTGACCAGGCTCTCCACCACCGGCCGGACTTCCGATGAGACCAGCTTGTCCTTGGTCTGCGAGGAGAATTTCGGGTCCGGGACCTTGACCGACAGAACGGCGGTCAGGCCTTCGCGGCAGTCGTCGCCGGTGAGCGACACCTTTTCCTTCTTGGTCTGGCCGGAAGACTCGCCATAACCGGTGATCTGCCGGGTCAGCGCGGCGCGGAAGCCGGCCAGATGCGTGCCGCCGTCGCGCTGCGGGATGTTGTTGGTGAAGGCCAGCACATTCTCGTGGTAGCTGTCGTTCCACCACATCGCCACCTCGACGGTGATGCCGTCGCGCTCGGCGCGGATCGCGATCGGCTTTTCGATCAGCGGCTTCTTGACCCGGTCGAGATATTTCACGAACTCCTCGAGGCCGCCGTCATAGTGCAGCTCATGGCGCACGAGGTCGGCGTGGCGGGCGTCGGTCAGCACGATGCGCACGCCCGAATTGAGGAAGGCGAGCTCGCGCAGCCGGTGCTCCAGCGTGTTGTAGTCGAACTCGACCATGGTGAAGGTCTCGGCCGACGGGAAGAAGGTGATCTCGCTGCCGCTGCGGCCCTCATAGGTGCCCGGTCGCTTCTCCTGCTCGTAGCTGCCGGTCACCTTCAGCGGGGCGTCGGCATTGCCGTGCGTGAAGCTCATCTCGAAGATCTCACCATTGCGGCGGATCTTGAGCCTCAGCCATGCTGACAGCGCATTGACGACCGAGACGCCGACGCCGTGCAGGCCGCCGGACACCTTGTAGGAGTTCTGGTCGAATTTGCCGCCGGCATGCAGCTGCGTCATGATGACTTCGGCCGCCGAAACACCCTCGCTGGGGTGGATGTCGGTCGGAATCCCGCGGCCATTGTCGATCACCGTCACCGAGCCGTCGGGGTTGAGCGTCACCGAGACGAGGTCGGCGTGTCCAGCCAAGGCCTCGTCGATGGCGTTGTCCACCACCTCATAGACCATGTGATGCAGGCCCGAGCCGTCATCGGTGTCGCCGATATACATGCCCGGCCGCTTGCGGACAGCATCCAACCCCTTCAAAACCTTGATGGAATCGGCGCCGTACTCGGCTTCCGCGCCAATGGCGCTTTCGGTCTGGTCGCTCATGAAAACCTGTTTGATTGATGCTGCTGATCCGGCGCGGGAAAATGGCCCCGAATCGCGCCGTTTTGATGTCCTAGATATAGGCGCAAATGGCCGTTTTTCCAAGGTTTACGGGCATTTTGCCGGCTTGGCGGCAAGCAGGATCGAGATTGCTTTCGCCGGCCTTGCGGCGCGTTCGACGGAGAAGCCATAAAAACGCGCGGATGCTGGCAAAAGTCTGCGCAAAAGGGCTGCCGTTCGGTCACATGGACGCCCGCTTTGCCGCGCATTACATTTGGCTGCCAGCGGAGCATGCCCATGGACACCAAGCCCGCCCCCTTCGTGCCGCCCGCACCCAAGCCGCGCACTGAGCCGCCTTCGACGCTGGAGATGATGCGCATCGTCTACCGCAACCCGCTCGAGCTCTGGGGCGAGCATACCTACAACGAGCCCTGGATATCGGTGACCGGCATCGGTGGGCCGCTGGTTATCGCCAACGATCCAGGCCTGATCCGCCATGTGCTGATCGACAATGCCAAAAACTACAAGATGGCGACGGTGCGCCAGCTGATCCTGCGCCCGATCCTGCGCGACGGGCTGCTCACCGCCGAGGGCGAGGTGTGGAGGCGCTCGCGCAAGGCCATGGCGCCGGTGTTCACGCCGCGCCACATCTTCGGTTTCGCCGAGCCGATGCTGAAGCGCACGCTGGAATTCGCCACTCGCTACGAGGCCGGCGGCACGTCGGACATTGCCTATGACATGACGCTGCTCACCTATGACATCCTGGCTGAGACGCTGTTTTCCGGCGAGATCGCGGGCGAGCCCGGCAGCTTCGCCAAGGAGATCGACCGCCTGTTCGAGACCATGGGCCGTGTCGATCCGCTCGACCTGCTGCGCGCGCCGGAATGGCTGCCGCGCTTCACCCGCATTCGCGGCCGCAAGACCATGGCCTATTTTCGCAACATCGTCGCCGGCACGGTGAGGATGCGCGAGGAGCGGCTGAAGCGCGATCCCGACGGCGTGCCGCAGGATTTCCTGACGCTTCTGTTGAGAGCCGAGGGGCCGGAGGGCCTGACTCGCTCGGAAGTCGAGGACAACATCATCACCTTCATCGGCGCCGGCCACGAGACGACGGCGCGGGCGCTGGGCTGGACGATCTATTGCCTCGCAGAGGCGCCCTGGGAGCGCGACAGGATCGAGCAGGAGATCGACGCGGTGCTGGCAAGGGAGCCAGATCCGACAAAGTGGTTGGATGCCATGCCGCTCGCCCGCGCCGCCTTCGAGGAGGCGCTGAGGCTCTATCCGCCGGCGCCTTCGATCAACCGCGAGCCGATCGAGCCGGAGACCTGGAACGGCCTCTATATCCCGAAATACGCCGCCGTGCTGGTCATGCCTTGGGTCGTGCACCGCCACCGCAAGCTGTGGGACAGGCCGAACGCCTTCATGCCGGAGCGTTTCCATCCGGAAAACCGCGACAGGATCGACCGCTTCCAATATCTGCCGTTCGGCGCCGGGCCGCGCGTCTGCATCGGCGCCAGCTTCGCCATGCAGGAGGCGATCATCGCTTTGGCGATCCTGTTGTCGCGCTTCCGCTTCGACGTGACGGCCGAAACCCGGCCCTGGCCGGTCCAGAAGCTGACCACGCAGCCGCAGGGCGGGCTGCCGATGCAGGTTTCCCGACGCGGCTAGAGCAATTCCAGGAAAAGTGTGTAGCGGTTTTCCGTCCGGAATTGCGCAAAACAAACGGTAGCGCGTTTGCTATCGATCGGCGATCGGCCGGCGCTGCTGGAATTGACCGGCCGCCCGGAAGCGCCAGAGATAGCTCGGCAGGATCGTCGCGATCGCCTGCGGCTGGATGCCGAGGCCGCCGAGCGTCCGGTTCGCCTTGGCGGCGGTTTCGGAGACGACGTTGTGCTCGCGCAGCTGCAGGACCTGATCTTTGGTCAGCAGCGGATTGGGCAGCAGCTGAAGGATCGAGGCCTGCAGGTTCGCCACCCACCACGGCACCGGCACCAGGAGCCGCCTGCGGTCGATCACAGCAAGCATCTCCTCCATGCATTCCTTGAAGGTCAGCACCTGCGGGCCGCCGAGCTCATAGATCTGGCCGCCCTTGACGTTGCCGTCGACCGAACGCGCGATCGCCTCGGCGACGTCGCCGACATAGACCGGCTGGAATTTTGTCTGCCCGCCGCCAATCAGCGGCAGAACGGGGGAGTAGCGCGCCATGCCGGCGAACCGGTTGAAGAAGCTGTCCTCCGGCCCGAAATTGATAGACGGACGGAAGATGACGGCATCGGGTATCGTCTCGAACACCGCTTTCTCGCCGAGCGCCTTGGTGCGCGCATAACCTGACGGTGAGTTCAAATCGGCGCCGAGCGCCGAGACATGGGTGAGGCCGGCGCTGACCGAGCGGGCGGCCTCGGCGACGGCGCGCGCGCCGAACTCGTGCAAGGACCCGAATTTCTGCCGGCCAGTCTCATGCAGGATGGCGACCAGGTTGACGACATGGTCGGCGCCCTGCACGGCGCGGTCGATGGACCAGCGCACGCGCACATTGGCCTGCACCGGCTGGATCTGGCCGACATTGCCGAGCGGCTGCACATGGCCGGCAAGATCGGGCCGCCGGCAAGCGACACGGATACGGTAGCCGCGCTTGGCGAGCGCCCGCACGACATGACGGCCGACAAAGCCGGACCCGCCGAAGACGACGACGAGCTTGGGGGTTTGCAGGATTTCGGTCATGGCTGGCTCCGGCGCGCTTTCCCGAGGACATGGGGCTTGGCTAGAGGCGTTCATAGTCGGTTTCGCGCCAAAGGCAAAGGGCGACCGGGTGTCGTCGGCCTCCAATTTTGAGCGCTGCCGGAACGCCCTGCCGATATGCATCGGCCGAATGACAGCTGCCGCCAAGGAGGCGAGGAGGAGCAGGGCCGGTGCACGGAGCAGAGAACGCAGAAAACCCCGCCGAAGCGGGGTTTTCCGGGCAGTGCTCGCGCCGAAACAGGGTCCAACGAGGCGGCCTGACCTGAGACGGTATCAAGGCGGCGTGAAGCACTCACGCCCGCCCCGGCCCTGGACGCCCGGCGCGGCGCCGCCAACCGCAAGCCGCTGCCCCAAGCCACCCTCTGCGGCCTGCGATGTGGGGTGCCGCCGATGGGTGTTTGCCGGGCGGGAAAAGGTTCAACGGCGCGCAGGAAATTCCGCGCTTCGTTGCGGGCGATGCCTGGGTCAGGCTGGCGAATAGCGCTGGGCGAATTCGGAAATGCGCTGGACGACCGCCTTGGGAACGTCGAAGCCGCGCGCCGTCGCCTTTTCCGCGGCCTCGGCGCGGGCACGGCCGGGAATGTGCACGCCGTAGCGCCGCCGCAGCCGGTCGAGCTGGCCCTTCATGCGCTGCTCGAAGTCCTGGTCGAGCAGCTTGGGCTCGATGGCTAAAACGAAGAGCCCGGTTCCGGGGCTGTCCGGTCCGCCGGAGAACCATGGCGCGTCGAGCGACCAGTTGGCGCCGGAAATGCCTGCCGCCAGCACCTCGACCATCAGGGCGATGTTGGCGCCGCGCTGGCCGCCGAAGGCGAGCATCGCGCCCTTCATCGCCGCCGCCGGATCGGTAGTCGGATTGCCGCTGGCGTCCAGCGCCCAGCCTTCCGGAATCTTCTCGCCGTCCTCGGCCGCCTTGCGGATGTTGACGAAGGCGGTGGCGCTCGACGACTGGTCGATGATCAGCGGCGGCCCGTCCGCGGCGGGCGCCGCAAAGGACATCGGGTTGGTGCAATAGACCGGCTTGACCGAACCGGAACCGGCCAGCACCGCCGGCCCGTTGGTGGCGGCGAAGGAGACCAGGCCGAGCTGAGCGAGCCGCCCGGTGAAATAGCCGAGCGCGCCGCAGGTATAGGCATTCCTCTGCGAGAAGATGGCGACGCCGAACAGCCTTGCTGCCTTGGCGAGATCGTCGATCGTGCGGTCGAAGCCGGTATGGGCAAGGCCGCCGCGCGCGTCGGAGAGATAGACGGCGAGCGCCGGCCTGGTGACGACCGGGTCGGCATTGCCATCGATGCGGCCGGCTTCGAGCGCCTCCAGATAGTCGATGAAATGCGAGAGCCCGACCGTCGACAGCCCCTCGGCTTCGGCGGCGATGATGGAAGCGGTCAGCGACTGCGCCGCCTCTTCGTTGGCGCCAGCGCCGAGCGCCGCCATGCGGCACAATCCTGTTGCCTGATCGAGAGTGAGTTGCATTGTGGCTGTCCCAAGGGAGTAGGGGAATAAGGGAGTAGGGGGAAATTATGGAGCGAATATCGAATGGGGATGGAAATGTGAATGCGGATCGTGGCTGAACACTCCCCTACTCCCCTACTCCCCTACTCCCCTACTCCCCTACTCCCCTACTCCCCTACTTCCCTACTACCCGATTTTGACCGGAATCCGCGCCTCGACCCTGCTGAAGATCAGGACGAGAATGCCGGTGATCGTCATGTAGATCAAAGCCAGCAGCAGCAAGGGCTCGTAGGTGAGATAGGTGTCCTGCCGCACCTTGGAGGAGACGGCGAAGATGTCGATGACGCTGATCGTCGCCACCAGTGGCGTCGACTTCAGCTGCAGCACCGTTTCGCCGGTCAGCGTCGGCAGCGCGCGGAAGAAGGCCTGCGGCAGCCAGATGCGGCGGAAGATCTTGAAGCGGCTCATGCCGAAGGCGCGGGCTGCCTCCAACTGTCCTTTCGGAACGCCGGCGAAGGCGCCGCGCATCACCTCGCCCTCATAGCCGGCGAAGGACAAGGTCAGCGCCACCACGCCATAGGGCCAGGCTTGCCTCAGATAGGGCCACATCCAGGACTCGCGGATCCATGGATATTGCGGAAACAGCGATCCGAGCCCGTAATAGAGCAGCCACAGCTGCAGGAGCAGCGGCGTTCCGCGGATGATCGTGCAGAACACCTTCGCCGGTACCGCGAACCAGGACGGGCCGCCGGCCTGCGCCAGGCCGAGCGGCACCGCCAGCAGGAAGCCCAGCGCGCAGGTGACGACGAGGATCCACAGCGATCGCCAGATGCCGAACAGCCCCATCTGCCAATATTGCGGCAGCCAGTCCCAGCGCATGAAGAAGGCCGCGCAGAGGACCAATGCCAGCGCGATGAGGATCAGTACGATGCGGTGCGGCTTGAGCCAGAGCGAGGCACGCGCCGCCATGTTGATCGCGGTCGCTTCGGCCGACATCAGCGTGCCTCCTTGACGGAAGGCATGCCGCGCCGCGACCAGGCCTCGACGCGGCCGATGATCAGGTTGGAGAACAGCGTCAGCGCCAGATAGAGCGCGCCGGCGGCGAGGTAGAAGATCAGATAGGCCTTGGTGACACCTGCCGCCTGCCGCGTCGCGAGCGTCAGTTCGAAGAAGCCGACGACGGCAAGCAACGCGGTGTCCTTGGTGGCGATCAGCCAGAGATTGGCGAGGCCCGGAATGGCGAAGGGCAGCATTGCCGGCAGCGTTATGCGCCGCAGCATCAGGCCGGGCGGCATGCCATAGGCGCGGGCGGCTTCGATCTGGCCTTGCGGGATGGACAGGATGGCGCCGCGGATGACTTCCGTCGAATAGGCGCCCTGGACGACGCCGAGTACGAAGATGCCGGCCGCCAGGCCGCTGATGTCGACGCGCTGGTAGCCCATCGCCGTGAGCACCTGATTGATGAGGTCGGTGCCGGCATAATAGAGCAAAAGGATCAGCACCAGTTCCGGCACCGCGCGCACAACCGTGGTGTAGACGGCCAGCAGGTCGCGGGCCACCGGACCGCCATAGAGCTTGCCCCAGGCGCCGCCGGTGCCGATCAAAAGGCCAAGGCAGGTGGCGCCGATGGCGATCTCGATCGAATGCAGCAATCCGACCAGCAGGGTGCCGCCCCAGCCGGGCGGCACGGGCGACAGGAGTTCGATGATGCCGGCCGCCGAGGCCGGAAGAAAGGCGTCGATCAGTTTCGCCCCCGAATTAGTGGCAACCGCCGACGGCAGCGTTCAGCGGCAGGCACGCGTGGCAAGGTTTGGGCTAGGGGCATGGCGCCGGCCATGCCCGGAGCTCATTCGGCGAGATTAGTTCGACTGCGTGGCGCCGCCGTAGATGTCGAAGTCGAAATATTTCTTCGAGATCTCGTCATACTTGCCGTTGGCGCGGATCGCCTTGATGCCGGCGTTGATCTTTTCCTTGAGCGCGGTGTCTTCCTTGCGCACGCCGGCGCCGACGCCCGGTCCGAGCACCTCGTCGTCCGGAGCGACCATGCCCTTCAGGTCGCAGCAGGCCTTGCCCTGATCGGTCTTGAGGAATTCGCCGAGCGCGATGGAATCGGCCTGCACCGCGTCGAGGCGGCCGGCCGCCAGATCGTTGTTGGCCTCGTCCTGCGTCTGGTATTCCTTGATCTCCTGCGCGCCGGTGAAGTGCTTCTTGGCGTAGACGGCGTGCACCGTCGACACCTGGACGCCGATGGTCTTGCCCTTGAGGTCGTCCGGCGTGGCGCCGAATTTCTGGTCCTTCGGTCCGATGATCGCCGTCGGCGTGTTGTAATACTTGTCCGAGAAGTCGATCGTCTTCTTGCGTTCGTCGGTGATCGACATCGAGGAGACGATGAGGTCGATCTTCTTGGTGGTCAGCGCCGGAATGATGCCGTCCCAGGCTACGGGCGTGATGACGCAGTCGAGCTTCTCCTCGGCGCAGACGGCGTCGATGAAGTCGATTTCCCAGCCGACCCACTTGCCCGTCGCGTCCGGCGAGGTGAAGGGCGGATAGGGCTCGGCGGCGACGCCGATCTTGACCTGATCGGCCTTGGCCGCGCCCATCGCGGCGACGCCGAAGAGCAGCGCCGCTGCGAAGGTCTTGAGAACAGTCTTCATTTCAGTACTCCCAGTTTGTTGTTGTTCCCGGTTTTTCGCTCCGCTTGACGCCGGCCTTAGCCGACGTTGCGGAGGAATTGTTTGAGCCTTTCGGATTTGGGCGCGCCGAACAGCTGTTCCGGCGGACCTTCCTCCTCGACCAGCCCGTTGTAGAGGTAGACGACATGCGTCGCGACCTCGCGGGCAAACTTCATTTCATGCGTCACCAGCACCATGGTGCGCCCCTCGCGCGCCAGGTCGCCGATCACCTTCAGCACTTCGCCGACCAGCTCCGGATCGAGCGCCGAGGTCGGCTCGTCGAACAGCATGACGCGCGGATTGATCGCCAGCGCCCGGGCTATCGCCGCGCGCTGCTGCTGGCCGCCCGACAGGAACGCCGGATAGACGTCGCGTTTTTCCGCCAGCCCGACGCGGGCAAGCAGCTTCTCGGCCTGGGCGATCGCCTCGTCGCGCTTGATGCCGAGCACGTGCACCGGAACCTCGATGACGTTCTCGATCAGCGTCATGTGGCTCCACAGGTTGAAGTTCTGGAACACCATGCCGAGCCGGGAGCGGATGCGCTCGATCTGCTTACGGTCGGCCGGAACCGTGTGGCCGTGGCTGTCGGCCTTCAGCTTGATCTCCTCGCCGTTGACGCGAATGATGCCGCTGGTCGGGTTTTCCAGGCAGTTGATGCAGCGCAGCAGCGTCGACTTGCCCGAACCCGAGCCGCCGATGATGGCGATCACCTCGCCGTCGCGCGCCGACAGCGAGACGCCCTTCAGCACATGCAGCTGGCCGAACTTCTTGTGCAGGTTCTCGACATGGATGGCTTCGGCGGCGCCTCTTTGCGCCTCGCCGGACAGAACCGCGGCGGCTCCCGCCGCAATCACCGGGCGACCTCTATCTGGTCGAAGGCAGTTCGTCGAACCTCTATCCGGCTAATCAACATACGCTGCACTGCCTGCTCCAGACTTCAGCATGGACTCGACAGCGCGAGCCCGTCAATCCCACTCATTACGGCACTTGCGGCCTTGTTGCGCAAGTGTATAAATAGCCTTTCATGAAATTTTTTCGATTTTTTTCAGCCAAAAAAGGGCATCGATGAGCGCTTTCGGATCCCAGTCCATGGCGGCGCCGCTGCGGCGTGTGCTGATGCGGTCGGCGGCCAACGCCATGCGCGACGCCGACCGAGCCGCCTGGCACTATGGCCCCGGGTTCAGCCCGGCGAAGGCAGCATTGCAGCATGCCGTCCTTGCCGAACTGGTGGCGGCTTCCGGCGCCGAGATCGAATGGATCGAGGACGAAGCCGATGGCCTTTCGGATTCGGTATTCACGCACGACCCGTCGCTGATGACCGACCGCGGCGCGCTGATCCTGTCCATGGGCAAGCCATTGCGCGCCAGGGAGCCTTCCCTGCATGAGGAAACCTACAGAAGACTGGGCATTCCGATCCTCGGCCGCGTCGAGGCTCCTGGCCAGGTCGAAGGCGGTGATTGTGTATGGGTGGATGCCCGCACGCTGGCGATCGGCCGCGGTGTCCGTTCCAACCAGCACGGCATTCAGCAGGTTTCCAACCTGCTGACGCCGCTGGGCATTTCCGTCTACGGCTTCGATCTGCCGCTGTGGCAGGGCGAAGAGGCGTGCCTGCATCTGATGTCGGTGATCAGCCCGCTGGCCGACGACCTCGCGCTGGTCTATTCGCCGCTTTTGCCGGCCCCGTTCTACCAGATGCTGAAGGCGCGAGGCATCCGGCTGGTCGAAGGCGACGCCGAAGAGTTCGCCGCTTCCAACGGCCTCAGCTTGAACGTGCTGCCGACCAGCCCTCGCAAGGTCATTGCCGTTGCAGGCTTTCCCAAGACCAAAGCCGCGATGGAAGCCGCCGGCTGCACGGTTGAGGTATTCGATGCGGATGCGCTCTGCATCGCCTGCGAGGGCGGGCCTACATGCCTGACGCGGCCGATCCTGCGCCAATGAATGCGCGCCGTAAGTTCCGTCGCGAGGGCGAGGAGCGGCGGCGGCAGGATCTGATCGAAGCGACTCTGGACTGCGTGGCGGAATATGGCCTGCAGGGCGCCACCTTGCGCACCATCGCCTTGCGCGCCGGCGTCACTGCCGGGCTGATCCGCCATTATTTCCCCGGCAAGGAAGAATTGCTGCAGGAAGCCTATGCCGCACTGATGGGCCGCATGACCGAGCAGGCGAAAGCGGCATTGATCATGGAAGACGCCTCGCCGCGCCAGCGTCTTGCGGCCTTCGTCACGGCCAATCTCAACGCGCCGATCATCGACCAGCGGGTGTTTTCGCTCTGGGCGACCTTCATCGGCCGTGCCGGCGCGGATCCGACGCTCGCCCGCGCCCACCGCGAAGGCTATCTCGGCTTTCGCAACGAGGTGGAAGCGGTCGTGGCCGAAGTGCTCGCCGCCGAACGGCGCAAGCCGGATGCAAGCCAGCTGCGCCGCCATGCGATCGCGATCAATGCGATCATCGACGGGCTCTGGATCGAAGGCTGCCTGGCCGGCGAGATGTTCTCGCCCGGCGAATTGGCGGCGATCGGCATCAAGGCCGTCGAGGCGGAACTCGGCCTCGCGCCGCTAGAGCAATTCCAGGAAAACTGAGAAGCGGTTTTTCCGTCCGGAATTGCGCAAGAAACGAAGAGATAGAGCTGATCACCGTTTCTGCTAAACGGTAATCCGCCTAAAGGGAGAAGAGCAATGACAACCGTCGGCGAAGCGCTGATCACCTTGCTCGAGGCGCATGGCGTCGACACCGTTTTCGGTATTCCCGGCGTGCATACGGTCGAGCTCTATCGCGGGCTGGCGCGCTCGAGGATCCGCCACGTCACGCCGCGCCACGAGCAGGGCGCCGGCTTCATGGCCGACGGCTACGCGCGCGCCAGCGGCCGGCCGGGCGTGGCCTTCGTCATCACCGGGCCTGGCCTCACCAACACCATCACCGCCATGGGCCAGGCGCGCGCCGATTCGGTGCCGATGCTGGTGATCTCCGGCGTCAATGCCACCGACACGCTCGGCAAGGGATTGGGCTTCCTGCACGAACTGCCCGACCAGCGCGGCATGATGGAGAAGGTGGCGCTGTTCTCTCAACGCATCACCGAGGCCGAGGAACTGCCCGGCGCGCTGGCGTGTGCCTTCGCCGTTTTCTCCTCCTCGCGTCCGGGTCCGGTCCATATCGAGATCCCGACCGACGTCATGGTGAAGCCCGCCGAAGGGCTCGCGCCGGTGCTCAGCAACACTGCGCCGCCCGCTCCGGCAGCGGCGGCGATCGTCGAGGCTGCGAAATTGATCCAGGCATCCCGCCGGCCGCTCATTCTCGCCGGGGGTGGCGCCAAGAAGGCCGATGCGGCGCTAAGGCGCTTCGCCGAAGCGTTGGGCGCTCCGGTCATCGAGACCGCCAATGCGCGCGGCCTGCTGCATCGCCACCCGCTCTGCGTGCCGGCAAGCCCGAGCCTGAGGGCAGTGCGCGCGTTGATGGCCGACGCCGATCTGGTGATTGCCGCCGGCACCGAATTCGGCCCGACCGACTATGACGGCTATGGCGACGGCGGCTTCGTGCTGCCGCCGAACCTCATCCGCATCGACATCGGCGCCGACCAGGTCGCCCGCCGCCCGGTGACGGTTGGAATCCAGGCCGATTGCGCCGAGGCGCTTGGCGCGCTGCTGACCGAACTTGGGCCGGCCCATGTCGCCGCGAAGGACGGCGAGGCCCGCGCCGCAGCGGCGAGAGCGGCGGCGCTCGCCGAGCTGAAGCCCGACTATGTGGCGCAGGTACGAGCGGTGGAGGCGATCCGCGACGCGCTGCCCGGCGCGATCATCGTCGGCGACTCGACCCAGCCGATCTACGCCGCCAACCTCTATTACGACCACGACCGTCCGTCCGGCTGGTTCAATGCGGCGACGGGGTTCGGCGCGTTGGGCTACGGCCCCCCAGCGGCGATCGGCGCCGCCCTTGCCGTGCCCGAGGCGCCGGTCGTGTGTCTCACCGGCGACGGCGGCTTCCAGTTCACCTTGCCGGAGCTGGGCGCGGCGCTCGACGCCGGGGCGGCCGTGATCTTCGTCGTCTGGAACAATCGCGGCTATCGCGAGATCGAGACTTCGATGCTCGATGTCGGCGTCGAGCCGGTCGGCGTGTCGCCGGCGCCGCCGGATTTCTGCAAGCTCGCCGGGGCCTATGGCATGGAAGCCGAGCGGCTGACCGGGGTCGGCGGCCTCGCCGAGGCGCTGAAGCGCGCGCGAGCGGCGCGCAAGCCGCGCGTCATCGAAATCACCATCGACTGAAGACTTGCCGGCAGCCTTCCATCCATCGGAACGCAGCGGCGTGACGTCACACGCGGCGGCCCGACGCATGCAAAGAAGGGACGCAGCCATGTCGATATTTCAATTGAGTGACAGCGTGAAAGGCGCGACGTTCGATGGTGGGGCGGCATAACCATAAGAATACGACAGGAGCAGTCGAAATATGACGGAAACGCTTAACGGCAGGCATGTCGTGGTGACGGGCGGCACTGGGGCGCTCGGCGGCGCGGTTGTCGGCAGGTTGCTTGAGCAGGGAGCGATTTGCCATGTGCCCAATGCCCATGCCTCGGCTCCGCCGCATTTTCCCTACGCGGCCCATGCCAGCGTCCACCTGGCGCATAATGTCGATCTCTCGGACTCCGCCAAGGTCGAGGCCTTCTACCACCAGGTTCCGGAGCTTTGGGCTTCGATCCACCTCGCCGGCGGTTTCACCATGGCGCCGGTGGAAAAGATCGAATCGGCGTCTTTCGCCGAGATGATGGACACCAACGCCCGCACCGCCTTCCTTTGCGGCCGCGCCGCGGTACGCTCGATGCTGACGTCGGGCACCGCGGGGCGCATCGTCAACGTCACCGCGCGGGCCGGGCTCGATCCCAGGCGTGGAGCCGGCATGGTCGCCTATGCCGCCAGCAAGGCGGCGGTCGCCGCGATGACGCAGGCCATGGCCGAGGAACTGAAGCACAAGGGCATCCTCGTCAACGCCGTGGCGCCCTCGACGCTCGACACGCCGGCCAACCGCGCCGACATGCCCGATGCCGATTTCACCAAATGGGTCAGCCTGGAGGCAGCCGCCGAAGCGATCGCTTATCTCGCCTCGCCCGCCAACCAGGCGATGAGCGGCACGCTGGTGCCGCTCTACGGCCGGGCCTGACCTCACGGATCAACGTGCAATGAAAAACCCCGCCGGATCGCTCCGGCGGGGTTTCGTTTTCAGTGTCGACGAAGCGGCTTAGTTGCCCTGCTTCTTCAGCGCCGCGCCCAGGATGTCGCCGAGCGAGGCGCCGGAGTCGGTCGAGCCGTACTGGGCGACCGCTTCCTTCTCCTCGGCGATTTCCAGCGCCTTGATCGAGACCTGCAGCTTGCGGGTCTTCTTGTCGAAGGCGATGACGCGGGCGTCGACCTTCTGGCCGACGGTGAAGCGCTCTGGGCGCTGCTCGTCGCGGTCGCGCGAAAGGTCGGAGCGCTTGATGAAGGTCTCGAGGCCGCTGTCGACCAGCCGCACTTCCAGACCGCCATCCTTCACCGCGATGACCTCGCAGGTGACGACGGCGTTCTTGCGCAGCTCACCGCTGCTCGCCGCCTCGCCGACCGTGTCGCGGGCCAGCTGCTTGATGCCGAGCGAGATGCGCTCCTTCTCGATGTCGACGTCGAGCACCTGCGCCTTGACCATGTCGCCGCGATTGTACTCTTCGATGACCTGCTCGCCCGGACGGGTCCAGTCGAGGTCGGAGAGGTGCACCATGCCGTCCACGTCGCCTTCCAGGCCGATGAACAGGCCGAACTCGGTCTTGTTCTTGACCTCGCCCTCGACCTGGCTGCCGACCGGATGGTTGCGCGCGAAGGCTTCCCACGGGTTCTCCAGCGTCTGCTTGAGACCGAGCGAGATGCGGCGCTTGGCCGGATCGACCTCGAGCACCACGACGTCGACTTCCTGCGTCGTCGACAGGATCTTGCCGGGGTGCACGTTCTTCTTCGTCCACGACATTTCCGAAACGTGGATGAGGCCCTCGATGCCCGGCTCCAGCTCGACGAACGCGCCGTAGTCGGTGATGTTGGTGACGGTGCCCTTGATCTTCTTGCCGATCGGGAACTTGGTGCCGATATCCGACCACGGATCCGACTCGAGCTGCTTCATGCCGAGCGAGATGCGGTGGGTTTCCTGGTTGATGCGGATGATCTGCACCTTGACCGTCTGGCCGATGTTGAGGATCTCGGTCGGATGATTGACGCGGCGCCATGCCATGTCCGTGACATGCAGCAGGCCGTCGATGCCGCCGAGGTCGACGAACGCGCCGTAGTCGGTGATGTTCTTGACCACGCCTTCGACCACCTGGCCTTCCTCGAGGTTCTGCACGATCTCCGAACGCTGTTCGGCGCGGCTCTCCTCGAGCACGGTGCGGCGCGACACCACGATGTTGCCGCGGCGGCGATCCATCTTGAGGATCTCGAAGGGCTGCGGGTTGTGCATCAGCGGCGAGACGTCGCGGATCGGACGGATGTCGACCTGGCTGCGCGGCAGGAACGCCACGGCGCCGTCGAGGTCGACGGTGAAGCCGCCCTTGACCTGGTTGAAGATGACGCCTTCGACGCGCTCGCCCTTGGTGAACTTCTCTTCGAGGCGCACCCAGCTCTCCTCGCGGCGAGCCTTCTCGCGCGACAGCATGGCTTCACCAAGCGCGTTCTCGATGCGCTCGACATAGACTTCGACGGTGTCGCCGATCTTGAGCGAGGAGTCCTTGCCCTTGGCGCCGAATTCCTTGAGCGGCACGCGGCCTTCGACCTTGAGGCCGACATCGATGATGGCCATGTCCTTTTCGATCGCGGTGATCGTGCCCCGGACAACCTGGCCCTCGCCGGAATGGCCGGCGGTGAATGATTCTTCGAGCATGCTCGCGAAATCATCGCGAGTGGGATTTGCAGCTGACATTGTTTCTCCTGGAGTGCTCCGCATGACGAGCGAAGCGGGCGCCGTGGGTTAGCGTTGCGAGAGCCTGCCGGCGTTCCGGGCTGAAGAGCCCTTGGCCGCTTTTAGCGGCAAGTCCGGCGCATGAAGAATGCTGGCAGGCTGGTTCGTGCCCGATATGGGTATTTTCGTCGGCTCCGGCAACGGAAGCACGAGGAAAAACCCGGATCAGGTCCCGTTTCTCTTGGCCAGGACGTCGTCAACGATCGCCATCGCCGCCAGAAACGCGGCCTCTATAGCCATTTCGCTGGTATCAAGCAAGTGCGCGTCGGCGGCGGGCTTGAGCGGCGAGTCGGCTCTGCCCATGTCGCGCTCGTCGCGGCGCTCGATGTCGGCGAGGATCGTGGCGAAATCGGCGCTGCCGCCCATGCTCTCGATCTCGGCCAGCCGGCGCTGCGCCCGCACCTCGGCGCTCGCCGTCACATAGAGCTTGATGTCGGCGTCCGGGCACACGACGGTGCCGATGTCGCGACCGTCGAGCACCGCGCCCGGCGGCGCCTTGGCGAATTCGCGCTGCTTTTCGACCAGGATGCGCCGAACGGTGGGGATGACCGCGACCTTCGAGGCCGCCTCGCCCACCGAATGCGCCGAAAGCACCGTGCGGTCGAGATTCGAGAGGTCGACCTGCCGCGCCGCGGTTTCCGCCGCCGAGACATTGTCGAGCGGCAGGCCGAGCTCCAGCAGCTTATGCGCCACCGCGCGATAGGTGAGGCCAGTGTCGAGCAGGTTCAGCCGATAGTGGTCGGCCAGCCGGCGGGCCAGCGTGCCCTTGCCAGCGCCCGCAGGGCCGTCGATGGCAATGGTGAAGGTGTGGGTCATGGGTGGGCCATCGCTTCGTTGGCGTGGCGACAAAGCCTCACCCTTTCGTCATCCCAGGGCGGAGCGAAGCGGAGACCCTGGGATCCATGCCGTGACATTAGCCAAAGAATGCTGCGAGCCAGAATTCTGCACCGTTGCAGCGCGTTGGCGTCACGGCATGGATCCTGGGGTCTGCGCCACGTCGCTTCGCTCCTTGCTCCGCCCCAGGATGACGACGGGAAGGATGTTGGGTGCCAATCTCCCAAGTTTGCGATTGCCATCACCCTCACTCGATCTCCGCGCCCAGTGCCTTCATCAATCCCATGAATTCCGGAAAGCTCGTCGCGATCATGTTGGCGTCGTCGATGGTCACCGGCTTTTCCGTCGCCAGCCCCATCACCAGAAAACTCATGGCGATGCGATGGTCGAGATGCGTCTTCACGGTCGTGTCCTGACCGTTCGGATGCCCTCCCAGCCCCTTGCCGCCTGGCTTGCCCTGCACGGCGAGCGAAGCTTCGCCCTCTGTGCAGTCGACGCCGTTGAGCTTGAGCCCGTTGGCAACCGCCGAAAGCCGGTCGGATTCCTTGACCCGCAACTCCTCCAGACCCTGCATCAGCGTCTCGCCTTCCGCGAAGCTCGCGGCGACAGCCAGCACCGGATATTCGTCGATCATCGACGGCGCGCGTTCCGGCGGTACGGCAACACCCTTCAAGTCGGAATACCGCACGCGCAGATCCGCCACGTCCTCGCCGCCGGCATTGCGCGGGTTGAGCACGTCGATGCGGCCGCCCATTTCCTGCAAGGTCAGCAGCAGGCCGGTGCGGGTCGGGTTCATCAGCACGTTCTCGATGACGATATCCGAACCCGGCACGATGAGGGCGGCCACCAGCGGGAAGCCGGCCGAGGACGGATCGCCGGGCACGGCGATCGTCTGTCCGGTGAGCTTGCCCTGGCCCTCGATGAAGATGTGGCGCACGCCGCGCTCGTCGGTCTCGACGGTAAGATTGGCGCCAAAGCCCTTGAGCATCTTTTCGGTGTGGTCGCGCGTCATCACCGGCTCGATCACCGTGGTGATGCCCGGCGTGTTCAGGCCGGCAAGCAGCACCGCCGATTTCACCTGTGCGGAGGCCATCGGCACGCGATAGGTGATGGGCGCGGCGCGCTTGGGGCCGCGCAGCGTGATCGGCATGCGGTCGCCCGGCGCCGCCTTCAGCACTTGGACGCCCATCTGGCGCAGCGGCTCCAGCACGCGGCCCATCGGCCGGCCGGAAAGCGAGGCGTCGCCGATGAAGGTCGTCTCCATGTCATAGGTGCCGACCAGGCCCATGGTCAGCCGCGAGCCGGTGCCGGCATTGCCGAAGTCGAGCTGGCCTTCGGGTTGAAGCAGCGCGCCGTTGCCGGTACCGCGGATCACCCATTCGGCGCCCGTCTTTTCTATATGCGCGCCCATCGCCTTCATGGCAGCACCCGTGCGCATCACGTCTTCGCCCTCGAGCAGGCCGGTGATGCGCGTCTCGCCGGAGGCGAGGCCGCCGAACATGAAGGAGCGGTGCGAGATCGACTTGTCGCCCGGCACTCGCGCTGTGCCGGCAAGGGCAGGAGATTTGCGGGCCGTGGCCGGCTTCGGGGCGGCAGCGTGAGACATTCGTGTCTTCCAAATGAAAATGCCGGCTGGCCGGCTCAATTCGTCATGTTTGCGGCGGTCTCGTATCACGGCGCGCGGCAATGGTCATCCCCTCGTGCGGGCCTTTGAAAAGCGGGTTTTCGGGACATGTCTTTTGGCTTTGACAGCACGGAAAACTGCGGTTAAGGGGACCATTCTTTTTTTGACGAGGCTTGCCGTGGCAAAACCTGAACTTGGCACAAAGCGTGTCGACCCCGAAACGGGGCGGAAATTCTACGACCTGAACAAGGACCCGATCGTCTCGCCCTATACCGGCAAGAGCTATCCGCGCTCCTATTTCGATGAGGGCAAGATCTCCGCCATCGAGGAGGATGAGGACGTCGCCGAAAAGGAAATCGACGCCGAGGAGGAGGAAGGCGCCGAAATCGTCTCGCTGGAGGACGCGGACGAGGAGACCAAGGGCGGCGGCGACGATCTGCCCGATCTCGACGATGACGAGGATGATGTCGATCTCGGCGACGATGACGATGACACCTTCCTTGCCGACGAGGAGGAAGAGGACGACGACGTATCCGACATGATCGGCGTCGGCGACGACGAGGACGAGGTCTGATTTAGATCGTTTGCCGGCCATTTTGGCCTGTGACGAAAAAGCGGCCTTTCAAGGCTTGATCTTGACCGAAGGCGGCGCTAGAAGCCGCCAGCACTAAACGACGGCGCGGTTCCCAGCCGCGCCTGATCTCTTCGCCGGAAACGGCGCCGGCTGACTGCCGGGAGTGGGGCCATAGCTCAGTTGGGAGAGCGCTTGAATGGCATTCAAGAGGTCGTCGGTTCGATTCCGATTGGCTCCACCAAACAGTCCTTATCTCATGCTCGGCTTCGCGGCATTCGCGCTCGCCGCCTGCCAGTCGGCTCCCGAGGCGACGCCTCCTCCTCCGCCGCAACCTGCTCCGGCTGTCGTCGCGGCGCCTGCGTCCCCCGATTTGGCTGTCTTGGACAAAACCGTGGCGATCGTTCCCCCCGGCAAGGGCGTTCCGGCCAGATATGCCGCATTTTCAGGCATATGGGCCGGACGGCTGGATGGCATGTATGAAGGCAAGCTGGCCGTGCTGACGGTTTCTTCCGGCGGTCAGGTGACGGTCAGCTATGCCTGGGGTGATGTAGCCGACTACAAGCCGGGGGTTGCCGACGGCGCCGGCAGGATTGTCGGAAACACATTGAAGCTTGGGCGCCTGCCGAATGGCGCGGACGCCACCTTTACGATGCAGCCCGACGGAACGCTGGCCGCCACCTATGCGCTTGCCGGCCAGACCTATTCAGGCTCGTTCGCCAGGCAATAATCCACGGAGCCTGCTCGGCAATCGACAGGAACTTCCCCTCGGATCGATCCAATGCCGTCTCTTCCAACAGCTGGTCGTCGCTAAAGCATGTCTCCCGAAAGTGGGAACCGGTTTCGGGGCAAAGACATGCGTAAACCTAAAGCGCAGGGAGCGAACCTGAAAGATCGCGACGCGCTTTGGTCTGTCAGGCGTCGGTCCGCAAGCGGATCCGCCGAACAGCGGCGGAAACCTCACCTCCCTGTACTGGGTCGGTCAGCCGCGAATCGGCTATGCCTCTGCCATGCAGGAAACATCCCTCTATGCCCCGGTGAAGCGGTTCCTCGAGAGCCTGGACTTCACCGTCAAGGGAGAAGTCGGCGGTTGCGACATCGTCGGGCTGCGCGAAGGCGAGCCGCCCGTGGTCGTCATCTGCGAGCTGAAGCTGCAGTTCAATCTCGAACTCGTGCTGCAGGGCGTCGATCGCGCGGCGGCCTGCGACGAGGTCTGGCTCGCCGCCCGGATGTCGGCGCGCGGCAAGGGTCGCGAGCACGACCGCCGTTTTCGCGCGCTCTGCCGGCGGCTTGGCTTCGGCCTGCTGGCGGTCGACGGAAAGGGCAAGGTCGAGCTGCTGCTCAGCCCGGCCGCCGTGCCGCCCCGGCGCGACCCGAGGCGCCGCTCGCGCCTGGTCGAGGAACATCACCGCCGCAAGGGCGACCCGTCCATCGGCGGCAGCACGCGGCGAAAGCCCATCATGACCGCCTACCGGCAGGAGGCCATCGCCTGCGCCGCCGCCATGGCCGACGGCCCGAAGCGGCCGCGCGACCTCAAGGCTCTTTCGCCGCGCGCGGCCAGCATCCTGCTGCACAACTACTATGGCTGGTTCGCCAGGGCGGAGCGCGGCATCTACGCGCTGACCGAGCTCGGCCAGGCCGCCGTGCAATCACATGGGGTCCTTGAGGGTCCGCTGCAGGTCGCTCCGTATCAGGCCGACCAGCTCGGCGTGAAGCTCGGCGCGTGACCGGCTGCCGCCGTCGGCGCAGATAGGGTCGATTTCACCCGCGTCCTTCAGCAGCTCGGCGCCGCCTGGCTTGCATTCCTGCAGGAAGCTGAAATGGATGGCGCCGTTGACGGAGGCATATGTTCCTCGCGGCGTCAGCGCCGCCAGCTTGTCGGCAATCACCCCCTCGGGGATCGTATCGACACTGCCGAGATTGATGAAATCCATCGGGATCGTGATCGCCTTAAGGCTCGCGGCGTCGTAGGCCGGCGCAAGGCCGGGATCGACCAGCACGGCCGCTTTGACACGGGGGTCAAGGTTTGATTGGTCGAAGCGTGCCTTGTCGATCGTCCGCAGGTCGAGCTTGTCGACATGCACGACCGCGTCGTTGCGATAGCCGATGCCGCCCGCATACCAGGCGCAGTCCCATTTCTTGTATTCGTCACAATAGTGGGCATAGGCGTCGAGGCTGGCGCGGGCGCCGGCGATTTCCATCGCCGCGGCGCCGCCGAGCGAAAAGCCGAGCACGCCGATACTGTCGCCGTCGACGACGCTGCCCCATGTCGGGTCGGCCGTCATCGCGTCGATCACGGCCGAAAGATCCTGGGTGCGCTCCCACAATTTCGGCGTGTCGGCCGGGGTCGAGTCGCCGCTGGTCGTGCCGGGATGATTGGGGCCGGCCACGATGAAGCCCGCTCTGGCCAGTTCCGTCGCCAGCCAGGCCATGCCCTGCACGCGCCCGCCTGACCCGTGCGACAGCACGACCAAGGGAAAGCGCCCCTTGAGCGGTGGCGCATTCTTGAAGACCGGCACGCCCTTGAAAGCCTTGTTGTCGCCAAGCACGATGGCTTCGCCGCCGGCCTCGGCCGGATACCAGACGAACACCTGGAGATCGCGGCCGCGTTCCGGCGCGGCGATCGAAATCTCGCGCAGGCCGACTTCGGCGGCATGCACCGGTGCGACGGTCGCCACCACAAGCGCGGCGGCGGAGAGGATACGGGAAAGCGTCATGGGAAACCTCGCTTGGTCGAAAAGGCCGGGCGATGATTTGCCGATGACGCCTTTCTTGCGCGTCCTGGATCGCGATCGAGGTCGTTCTTGATCGCGATCTGGGCCATTATCCCGGCAGTCGATTGCTCTCGAGACTGCCGTGATTTTCGTTCCGCTGCCTTTCGTCGTTGCCCTGCTGCTGCTGATCCTGCTTGGCCGTATGCTGCGCGCCGAGCGGCCAAGTCGGCCATTCCTCGCCCTGGTTGGCCTGTGCGCCCTGCAATCGGTCTTCATCGGCCTGCGCTGGGGCTACGACATAACGGCGCTGCGCTATGTGCTGCCTGTGGTGGCAAGTTGCCTGCCGCCTTTGGTGCTGACAAGTTTTCGCAGCCTGATTCATCGCGGCACCGGGGACGCAAACGGCTTCCGCTGGCTGCATGCGGCTCCGCCTGCTCTCGTTCTGGCATTGCTGCCGTTGGCCCCGCGGCTGATCGATGCTGCGCTCATCGTGATTTTTGTCGGCTATGCATTGGCCGTGCTCGATCTCGGCCGCGCCGGACCCGATGCGCTGGACGAGGCGCGCTTCGACGGTGCGGTCGCCGCGCATCGGGCGCTCGTCATCGCCGCCTTGTCGCTCTGTCTATCGGCCTTCTTCGATTTCGCGGTCTTCATGGATTTCGAATGGAGCAGGGGCAAGAACGCAGCCTTCCTGGTCAGCAATGCAAATTTTCTCGGCCTGCTCCTCATCGGCCTGACGGCTATAGTCGCCGCTCGCGCGCGGGCCGAGCCCGTTGCCGCCGTGGAGGCTGCAGCTACATATGCGACGGCGCAGGACCGCCAGGTCCTCGACCGGATCCACAAGCTTTTGGTCGAGCAGAAACTCTCCCGCGACGAGAACCTGACATTGTCGCGGCTGGCACGCCGCGCCGGTGTGCCTGCCCGCCAGATTTCCGGCGCGGTCAACCGGCTGGCCGGCAAGAACGTTTCGCGATACATCAATGATTTCCGCATTGCCGAAGCCTGCCGGCTACTGCGTGATACCGATATGTCGGTGACAGCGGTGATGTTGGAATCCGGCTTCCAGACCAAATCGAATTTCAACCGTGAGTTCCGGCGTGTGACGGCGGCCAGCCCTGCCGGCTGGCGCGAGAAGGCACGGTCAGAACCGCTCGCGGTAATCACGCGGGTTGGTGCCGAGGGTGCGTAGAAAGCCGCGTCGCATCGTCTCTTCCGAGCCGAAGCCGCAGCGCCGGACCGTCTGGTTCACGGCCAGTCCCTGTTCCAGCATCCGTCGTGCGGCCTCGATGCGGATCTCTTCGACCGCGCGGGCGGGTGTCCGACCGGTTGCCTCCCGATAGTGCCGCGAGAAGCTGCGCGGGCTCATATTGGCGCGTTCGGCCAGTTTCGGCAGCGAAAGGTCGCTGCCCAGGTTTTCCAGAATCCAGCCATGCAGCTTGTCGAAGCGCCCATCGCCATCCTGCAGCTTGAGTGTCTGGCTGAACTGCGCCTGGCCGCCTGGGCGTTTCAGGAAGACGACCAACTCGCGCGCCACCGCAAGCGCCACGCGCCGACCAAGGTCGGCCTCGACGAAGGAAAGGGCCAGATCTATTCCCGCCGTCACGCCGGCGGATGTCCAGACATTGCCGTCGCGAATGAAGATCGGATCGGGTTCGAGGCGGACCGCAGGAAATCGCCGGGCGAATTCCGCGCAGCGCCCCCAATGGGTGACCGCGCGACGGCCATCGAGGAGACCGGTCGTCGCCAGCAGCATGGCGCCGCTGCAGACGGAAGCCGTTCGCCTGGCGCCGCGCGAGCGGCCGATGATCCACTGGACCAGTTGAGGATCCTCGCAGGCCGCGTTGACGCCCCACCCGCCTGGCACGATCAGCGTGTCGATCTCGGCATCGGGCGGCGAGAGTGCCGCAGTCTCGAGCACGAGACCCGCCGACGTTCTCACCCGCGGTGAAGCGGCGACGACCACGACCTCGTACGCCGCTGGCTCACCGGCCTGCAGCATGAAGTCGTTGGCGCTGGCGAAGACCTGAAGTGGCCCACTGACGTCGAGGAGCTGGACGTCGGGGTAGGCAAGAACTTCGATGCGGCGCATTGATTTGGCCTGAAACGAGGGATGATTGGCGATCGCGCCAAAGCATGATGCCGTAGATTGCTTGGAGTCAACCTCAAGGAGATTTCCATGACCCTTCGTTTCGGCATCCTCGTGTTCCCCAATGTCCAACAGCTCGACCTCACCGGCCCTTACGAAGTCCTGGCATCGGCAAAGGGCGCCGAGGTGGATTTGATCTGGAAGGACCGCAATCCGGTGATGTCGTCGACGCGACTGGCCATCAACCCGACCGTGACCTTCGACGATTGTCCGCCTCTGGACGTGCTGTGCGTTCCGGGCGGAGGAGGCGTCAACGCGCTGTTGGAGGACCAGGCGGTCCTCGATTTCGTGCGGGAGCGCGCGGCGCAGGCGCGCTATGTCACTTCGGTGTGTAGCGGTGCCCTGGTGCTCGGCGCGGCTGGGCTGCTCAAGGGCAAGCGGGCGACGACACATTGGTATGCGCATGACTTCCTTGAAGAGTTCGGGGCGGTGCCCGTCGATGCGCGAATCGTGGAGGACGGCGGGCTGATCACCGCCGGCGGTGTCACCTCGGGGATCGATTTCGGCCTGGCGCTGGTTGCGAGGCTCCTCGGCCAGGCCGAAGCCGAAACGGTGCAGCTCTCGCTCGAATATGCCCCGACTCCTCCTTTCCGGTCGGGCACGCCTGCCGAGGCTCCGCCGGCTGTCCTGGCGCAGGCAAAGGACCGGCTTTCGGCCTCGCGGCGGGCTCGCGAGGAAATGTTCGCCCGCTGGCGCGGCGCCCGCACGGCCGCCACGCCGGCGCGCAGCCGCGGCTAGAGCAATTCCAGGAAAGTATGAAACGCTCAGGCTCGGCGACTTCGCCGCAGCCTCCGTTCGGAATTGCGTCAAAACGACGAGATAGAGTGGTTTCCGTGAACGGTGAACCACTCTGAGCCGATCGGACCGAATGGCGCATCTCCGCGCCGTTCGGTTCTGTCCCGATTTCGGTTGTTGACTCTCAATTCGGCCTGTGCAGAAATTGGTTGGACCATTGAACCACTTTAGGTCCCGCCGGTGTGACAGACAGCCTCCCGCCCATCCAGACGACCGCCCGCGATGACGCGGTGCTGAAGGCGTTGGCCGGCTTTGTCAGGCAGGAGGCGCTCGGGCCCGGCGAAAAACTGCCGACCGAGCGTATCCTGGCCGAGCGTCTCAAGGTCAGCCGCAACACGGTGCGCGAGGCGCTGACGCGCTGGGAAGGGCTGGGTCTCGTCGAGCGGCGGCAGGGCAGCGGCACCTATCTCAAGGCCGCCGTCTCGCCCGACATGCTGCACATGCCGCTGACGCTTGCCCGCGGCAACGATTTCGCCGGCCTGATGTCCACGCTGGAGATTCGCCGCGCGCTGGAGGCGGAGGCCGCCGCGCTCTGCG
Organism: Mesorhizobium sp. WSM4906; assembly: GCF_029674625.1. Lineage (NCBI taxonomy): Bacteria > Pseudomonadati > Pseudomonadota > Alphaproteobacteria > Hyphomicrobiales > Phyllobacteriaceae > Mesorhizobium > Mesorhizobium sp. WSM4906. Next base: position 310,579 of record NZ_CP121355.1, on the reverse strand, counting down.
CCATTCGCGCCGGTAAGGCCGAGCTCGTCGAGATCGAGCGCAAGCTCGATATCATGGAAGAGGCCTTCCGCACCCGCGACGGCATGTCCTCGGAGGAGGACTGGGAATTCCACCAGGCGATCTTCCGCGCCTCCGGCAATCCGCTGTTCGAACAGATCATCGCCGCCATGTATGAGCTGTTCCATCGCTTCTGGGAACATCCGCTCGGCGTGCGCGATTTCGGCCACGCCAGCTTTCCCTACCACCGCACCATTTTCGACCGCATCGCCGCGCACGACCCGGAGGGAGCCCGCGCCGAGGCACTGAAGCTCATCGCCACCGTCGAGGACGACCTGAAGCGCGGTGCTGCCAACCTCAAACTTTCGGACCGCAAATGAACGAGCAGCCCACAAGCTTCGACCCGGCTTCCCTGGCCAGCGACTATCTCGGCGAGGCGGCGACGCTTCTGGCGCATGACGATCCCTTCCCCGGCGGCGCGGTGGTGCCGCCGATCTACCAGACCTCGCTGTTCACCTTCGACAATTATGCCGACATGGCCGACACCTTCGCCGGCCGCCGTCGCCAGCCGATCTATTCCCGCGGCGACAATCCGACGGTGATGGAATTCGAGGCGCGCGTCGCGGCGCTCGAAGGCGCCGAGGCAGCTAGAGGCTTTTCCAGCGGCATGGCGGCGATCAGCGCCACCGTGCTCGCCTTCGTCGGCGCCGGCGAGCGTATCGTTGCCGTGCGCAACTGCTATGGCGACGCCTACCGTCTGTTCGAGCGCCTGTTTCCGCGTCTCAACATCAAGGTCGACTATGTCGACGGTTCCGATCCGGACGCGGTTGCCGCCGCACTTCCAGGCGCCAAGCTGCTCTATCTCGAAAGCCCGACCTCGATGATGTTCGAGCTGCAGGACATTGAGCATTTGACGCGGCTGGCGAAGGAACAGGGCATCGTCACTTCCATCGACAATTCCTGGGCCACGCCGGTGTTCCAGAAGCCGATCGCGCACGGTGTCGATCTGGTGCTGCATTCGGCCTCGAAATATCTCGGCGGCCACAGCGACACCGTCGCCGGCGTCGTGGCGGGCTCCGCCGCACATATCAGGCACATCAACGAGCAGACCTACTCCTCGCTCGGCGGCAAGCTCTCGCCCTTCGAAGGCTGGCTTTTGCTGCGCGGCCTGCGCACGCTGCCGCTGAGACTGCCGCATCACATGAAGAGCGGTCTGACCCTTGCCGAGCGGCTCAAGGCGCATGGCCAGGTCGAGCGGGTCAATCACCCCGCCTACTCCAACCATCCCGGCAAGAAGACGCTCGCCGGCTATGCCGGGCTGTTCTCCTTCGAAGTCACGGAGGATGTCGACATTCCGGCTTTCGTCGATGCGCTGAAGCTCTTCCGCATCGGCGTCAGCTGGGGCGGCCATGAAAGCCTGGTCGTGCCGGCAAAGGCCTCGCTCGAGCAGACGCCGGGTCTCAATTCGATGGCGCGCTTCGGCGTCAGCCCCCGAACCATCCGCTTCAATGTCGGATTGGAAAATGTCGAGGACCTCTGGGCGGACATCGCCCAGGCCTTCGAGAAGTCAAAAAAATAAGGTGTTCAAAATGGGAGTTCCGAACATGAAAAGACTGACGTTCATGCTTGCCGCCGTCGCCGGCTTGGCGATCTCTGCCAGCAGCGCGCTCGCCGACACCACCGTCAAGATGGTCGAGGTCATCACCAGCCCGCCGCGCACCGAATTCCTGAAGAAGCAGATTGCCGAGTTCGAGCAGGCCAATCCCGGCATCAAGGTCGAGCTCGTCTCGCTGCCCTGGGGCCAGGCCTTCGAAAAATTCCTGACTATGGTGCAGGCAGGCGATACACCCGACGTCGTCGAGATGCCGGAGCGCTGGATGGGACTTTACGCCAATAACGGCCAGCTCGAGGATCTTGGCCCCTACATGGCTAAGTGGGACGACGCCAAGACGCTGGGCGACCGCGCCAAGCAGTTCGGCTCGACCGTCAACAATACCCAGTTCATGATCCCTTACGGCTACTATGTGAACGCGCTGTTCTGGAACAAGAAGCTGTTCAAGGAAGCGGGCCTCGACCGTCCGCCGGCAACCCTCGACGAGTTCGTCGAGTTCTCGAAGAAGATTTCGGCCATTCCCGGCAAATACGGCTACTGCCTGCGCGGCGGCCCCGGCGCCTTCAACGGCATGCACATGTTCATGAACATCGCCGACGGCAAGGGCGGCTATTTCAGCGACGACGGCACCTCGACCATCAACGACGAGGGCTCGGTCAAGGGCCTGCAGATGCTGGCCGACATGTACAAGAACGGCCTGGCGCCGAAGGACGCCGTGAGCTGGGGCTTCAACGAGACGGTGACCGGCTTCTATTCCGGCACCTGCGCCATGCTCAACCAGGACCCGGACGCGCTGCTCGGCATCGCCGACAAGATGAGCGCCGACGACTTCGCCGTCGCGCCGCTCCCCGTGGGCCCGAGCGGCAAATCCTACCCGACCCTGGGCTATGCCGGCTGGGCGATGTTCGCCAATTCCCAGCACAAGGACGAAACCTGGAAGCTGATGGCGACGCTGCTCTCGCCCAAGGACAATCTGGAATGGGCCAAGGAAGTCGGCGTCATCCCGATCCACAACGGCGCCGACCAGGACGCCCATTTCAAGACTGAGCAGTTCAAGGGCTGGTTCACCGAGCTCAGCGACAGCTCCAAATATGAAATGGTGACGCCGCCGACGCATCTGGAAAACCTCGGCAACTTCGTCGACCAGGTGGCGATCAAGAACTTCCAGGAAGTGCTGCTCGGCCAGAAGCCGGCCAAGCAGGTGGCCGACGAATGGGCCGCGTTCCTGACTAAGGAGCAGCAGGCCTGGCTGGCCAAGAACAAGAAGTAAGCGCGGCCTTACCTTCTCCCGTTTACGGGGGGAAGGTGGCCCGATGAGGGGCAGCGCCATACCTTCGTAAGTTCGCGCCGCCCCTCATCTGCCTGCCCTCCTACGCGGCAGCTGCGCTGCAGCTACGGAGGGTGAACCGGCATCTTCTCCCCGTTGAACGGAGCGAAGGGGCTGTCGCTTACGCCGCATCACCCATCACCCGTAGAGCCAAACTTATGACCTACGCAGTGTCCGAAATCCGATCTGCCGCCCGGCCGCGCAAGAAGCGGCTGAGCAAGGCGGCGATCGAGCCTTGGCTCTATCTTTCGCCGGCTATCGTCCTGCTGGTCGTGGTGCTGTTGGTGCCGCTGATCATCGGCATCAGCTATTCCTTTCGCAAATTCTCCGCCTTCAAATCGGAATATGTCGGGCTCGGCCAGTATCAGGCGATGCTCTCCGACGCCGTGCTCGGCCAGGCGCTGATCAACACGCTGTGGTGGACCGTCGCCAGCCTGTTCTTCCAGTTCTTCCTCGGGCTCGGCCTGGCGCTGCTGCTCGACAAGCCCTTCTATGGCCGCAGGATAGTGCAGGCGGTGGTGTTCCTGCCCTGGGCGGTGCCGTCCTTTCTGTCGGGACTCACCTGGGCCTGGCTGTTCAACCCGATCATCGGGCCGCTGCCGCACTGGCTCTTCGCGCTCGGGCTGAAGGCGGAGCCCACCAACGTGTTGTCCGACCCCGCCACCGCCATGTGGGGACCGATCGTCGCCAACATCTGGTTCGGCGTCCCCTTCTTCGCCATCACGCTGCTCGCGGCGCTGAAGTCGATCCCCGCCGAACTGCACGAGGCGGCGGCCATCGATGGCGCCTCTCCCTGGCAGCGCTTCACCAAGGTGACGCTGCCGTTCCTGGCGCCGACCATCGTCATCACCGTCATGCTGCGCACCATCTGGATCGCTACCTTCGCCGACCTGATCTTCGTCATGACCGAAGGCGGGCCGGCGGGCTCGACCAGCACCGTGCCGGTCTACATCTATGTCAGCGCCTTCAAGTCGCTGGACAAAGGTTACGCGTCCGCCGTCGCGGTGCTGCTGCTTGTCCTGCTGATCGCCTACGCCATTGGCCTGATCGCCATCCGCCGCACGCTTGTGAGGCATGTCTGATGATCGCCGGTCGCTCCACCTCCTCGCGCATCGCCGGCGGCGCCGGCCTTTACGCCGCGATCGCCGCCTATGTGACCTTCGCGCTGTTCCCGATCTTCTGGACGCTGAAGATCTCGGTGACGCCAGAGCGCCTGCTCTATTCGGAAGGCATCACCTTCTGGCCGTCGGAGATGACTTTTCAGAACTTCGCCACCGTGCTCGAAGCCTCCGATTTCCCGCGCTATTTCCTGAACAGCGTCATCGTCTCGGTGTCGACGGCGGCCCTGGTGACGGTCATTGCCACGCTGGCCGGCTACGCCATGTCGCGCTTCACCTTCCGTGGCAAGGCGACTTTGGCCATCCTGCTTCTGCTGACCCAGACCTTCCCGCTGGTCATGGTCATCCCGCCGATCTACCGCATCATGGGCGATCTTGGCCTCACCAACAGCCTGACCGGCCTGATCATCATCTACACCGCCTTCAACACCGCCTTCGCCACCTTCCTCATGCAGTCCTTCTTCGACGGCATCCCGAAGGACCTGGAGGAGGCGGCGATGATCGATGGCTGCACGCGGGCCCAGGCGATGCGCAGGGTCATCGTGCCGCTCACTCTGCCCGGCATGGGCGCGACGCTCGGCTTCGTCTTCACCGCCGCGTGGAGCGAGTTGCTGTTCGCGCTGATGCTGATCTCCAGCGACGAGCAGAAGACCTTCGCCGTCGGCCTGCTCACCTTCATCGGCAAGTTCGCCGTCGACTGGGGGCAGATGATGGCCGCCTCCATCCTGGCGCTGATCCCGGTCTGCGTCTTCTTCGCCTTCCTGCAACGCTATCTCGTCACCGGCCTCACCGCCGGCGCGGTCAAAGGATAAAAGAAAGATGGCTTCCGTCACGCTGCAACATGTCGAGAAGGACTATGGCGCGCTGCGCATCCTGCACGGCGTCGATCTCGAGATCGCCGACGGCGAATTCGTCGTGCTGGTCGGCCCGTCCGGCTGCGGCAAGTCCACGCTCTTGCGCATGATCGCCGGACTTGAGGAGGTTACAGGCGGCGAGATTCGCATCGGTGAGCGCCTGGTGAACGATGTCGCACCCAAGGATCGCGACATCGCCATGGTGTTCCAGTCCTACGCCCTCTATCCGCACATGGACGTCTCCTCGAACATGGGCTTCAGCCTGATGCTGAAGAAGGCCGAGAAGACGACGATCGACGGCAGGGTCGGCGCCGCCGCCAAGCGGCTCGGCCTTGAAAGCTTCCTCGGCCGCTTGCCGCGCCAGCTCTCCGGCGGCCAGCGCCAGCGCGTCGCCATGGGCCGCGCCATCGTGCGCGATCCGAAAGTCTTCCTGTTCGACGAGCCGCTGTCGAACCTCGACGCCAAGCTGCGCGTCCATATGCGCGCCGAGATCAAGGCATTGCACCAGCAGCTCAAGACCACTTCGGTCTATGTCACGCACGACCAGGTCGAGGCGATGACCATGGCCGACCGTATCGTCGTCATGCATGATGGTTACGTGCAGCAGGTCGGTCATCCGCTGGAGCTCTACGATCGCCCGGCCAACACCTTCGTCGCCGGCTTCATCGGCTCGCCGGGCATGAATTTCTTGCCGGCGAAGGTCGTCAAGGGCGGTAAGGTCGATGCCATGCTCGCCGACGGCCAAAAGCTCAGATTGCCGGACGGCCTGCCGCTGAAGGACGGCGACGCGCTCACCGTCGGCCTGCGGCCCGAGCATATCCGGCTGGTGGATGACGGCGCGCTGAAGGCCGAGGTCGAGGTGGTCGAGCCGCTTGGCCTGTCGACGCAGTTCTATGTCAGGCTGGCCAGCCAGCAGGTCTGCGTCTTCGTCATGGGCCGCAGCGACGTGAAGCCGGGCGACACGATCCGGCTCGCCGCCGATCCGGCGGCGCTGCATCTGTTCGACCCGAAGAGCGGCGACCGGATCGGCTAGCTGCCGGGTCGATGCGAGGCTTCCTCGTAAGCTAAAATCGTTCCCGTTGATTCGTCTCGACAGGGAACGGCATGAGCAAGGCTCTCGGCACATTCGCATTGGTCACGGTTCTGAGCGCCTTGCTGATGGCGCTTTCGCTGGCGGTCGCCAGACACGGCTATCCGTATGGCGCCTTCGGCATGAAGCGCCTCGACGGCATTGCCGATGCGGCGTCCTTCCTCGCCATAGCCGCCATCTATTTCTTCTGCGCGCTGCTGATGATGGTCCTGCCCATCCGCGCCGCCGGCGTCGTGCTCACCCACGCCGCCGATGCGATCTTCTGGGCAACGATCATGCTGTTCGCCACCATCGTCGGCTCGCTTCTCGCCCGCTGGGCGTTCGGCCAGCATGACGTGCTCTGGGCGCTTCTCAACTGGCGCTTCCTGTTCGTCGTGGCGATCGTCGCAGCGCATCTCACCATGAACGAGCTTCGCCGCAACATCCTGCTCAGAAGCCTGTTCTTCGTCGTCTTCGCCGCGGCGACGCTGGCCTGCCTGTTCTGGTCGTTTTCCGTCTGACGCCCTCAGGCTCCGCGTCGTGACAGGTAGTCGCGGACGCGGTCGATGGACTTCCACCGCCGCGCTCCTAGGTTTATCGAAGGTCTCGGGTAGACCTTTCAGCGGACAATGCGTATATCATTTGTCTGACAAATGACCGGCGCCTTGCCGCCCCAGCCGATCTCGAAGAACAAGCCAATCTCGAAGGAATGAAGATGACCGTGCTCCGCAAGAACCTGATCGACGGCGAGTGGCTGGGCGAGGCCGGCTCGCGCAACATCAACCCGTCGAACACCAACGACGTGGTCGGCGAATACGCCTCGGCCCGGCCGGAGGAAGCAAGACAGGCTATCGCGGCCGCCAAGGCGGCCTTCCCGGCCTGGTCGCGCTCCGGGCCGCTGGCCCGCCACGCCGTGCTGAAGAAGACCTCCGACGAGATCATGGCACGCAAGGATGAGATCGGCCGGTCTCTCGCCCGCGAGGAAGGCAAGACGCTCGCCGAAGGCGTCGGCGAAACCATCCGTGCGGCGCAGATCTTCGATTTCTTCGCCGGCGAGACGCTGCGCCTTTCAGGCGAGATGGTGCCGAGTGTGCGGCCCGGCGTCGGCGTCGAGATGACGCGCGAGGGAGTCGGCGTCGTCGGCATCATCACGCCGTGGAATTTCCCGATCGCCATTCCCGCCTGGAAGATCGCGCCTGCGCTCGCCTACGGCAATACGATCGTCTTCAAGCCTGCCGAACTGGTCCCCGAAAGCGCCTGGACCATCGTCGACATCCTGCATCGCGCCGGCCTGCCCAAGGGCGTGCTCAACCTGGTCATGGGCAAGGGCTCGGTGGTCGGCCAGGCGATGCTCGACAGCCCCGACGTCAACGCCGTCTCGTTCACCGGCTCGGTCGGCACGGGCAAACGCGTCGCCGCGGCAAGCGTCGAGCACATGCGCAAGTTCCAGCTCGAGATGGGCGGCAAGAATCCGCTCGTCGTGCTCGACGATGCGGACCTGGCCGTGGCCGTCGATTGCGCGGTCAACGGCGCCTATTTCTCGACCGGACAGCGCTGCACGGCGTCCTCGCGCCTCATCGTCACCGAAGGCATCCATGACCGCTTCGTCGACGCCGTGAAGGAGCGCCTGGACAAGCTGGTGATCGGCGACGCGCTGGATGCCAAGACGCAGATCGGTCCGGTCGTCGACCAGACTCAGCTCAAGCAGGACGAGGACTATATCGCCATCGGCCGCCAGGAGGGCGCCGAGCTCGCCTTCGGCGGTGAGCGTCTGGAGCGCGGCACGCCAGGCTTCTATCTGCAGCCGGCGCTGTTTGTCGGCTCCAGCAATGCGATGCGCATCTCGCGGGAGGAAATCTTTGGTCCGGTGGCCAACGTCATCCGCGTCAAGGACTATGACGAGGCGCTGGCAGTCGCCAACGACACGCCGTTCGGCTTGACCTCCGGCATCTGCACGACCAGCCTGAAGCACGCGACGCATTTCAAGCGCAATTCCGAGGCCGGCATGGTGATGGTCAACCTGCCGACGGCGGGCGTCGACTTCCATGTGCCGTTCGGCGGCCGCAAGGGCTCGAGCTATGGTCCGCGCGAGCAGGGCCGTTACGCCATGGAATTCTACACCACCGTGAAGACGGCCTACACGTTCGCCGGCTGACGTGCGAGCTCGATGATGTCGGATCTTGCCGGAATGACTTGGCTCAACCCGCCGCCACACCATGCGCTGAGTGACGGGACGCTCCATGTTCGCACCGGCAGGGAGACCGATTTCTGGCGCGAGACCTTCTACGGCTTCCGGCGCGACAACGGCCATTTCCTCTACCGGCCGGTCGCGGGCGACTTCAGCGCCGAGGTCACCGTAAAGGGCGACTACAAGGTGCTTTACGACCAGGCCGGGCTGATGATGCGGCTGAGCGAAACGCACTGGATCAAGGCCGGCATCGAATACACGGACGGCCTCGCCTATTTTTCCGTCGTCGTCACCAATGACAGGTCCGACTGGTCGCTGGTCGCCATTCCCGCGGACCCGGATGGTCTCCGGATCCGCCTGACCCGTCACGCCGAGGCGATCCGCATCCAGTATCGTGACGTCGCGGACGGCCATTGGAAACCGGTACGGTTGGCCTATTTCCCGTCCTCGCGTAGCGTCGATATCGGCGTGATGTGCTGCTCGCCGCAGCGCGAAGGCTTCGAGGCCAGCTTTTCCGACTTTGTGGCTGGTCCGCCGATTTCCAGGGAATTGCACGACTGAGCAGGCGAAAAGTCGGCTTTCCTTTCGTCATCGGACCGCGCCGTCCAGTCCCAGCCCATGGCGCACCGCATCGCGGATCGCTTCCGGCCCGAAACGGGACCATGCGCCGTCATGGGCCCGGGCGCGCAGGCTGACGATACGGGCGCGGTCCTGGCAGAGCTCGATCGCCAGGCGGGCAAGGTCTTCGTCACTCTCGGACAGCAGCACCTCTTCGCCCTCGATCAGGCCGAGGCCCTCCACCGCCAGCGGCGTCGCGATGACCGGGACCCCCCAGGCCATGGCTTCGAGTATCTTGATGCGCGTCCCGCCGCCCATGGCGAGCGGGACGATGGTGAGATGAGCGGCGGACAATAGCGGTCTGACATCGCCGGGGTCCTCGATCAGGCTGACTCCGTCCAGCCCTGCCAGGACACGAGCGGACGGCTTGGGCGAACGGCCGGCGAGAACGAGTTTCGCCATGGGCAGCCTCTCGCGGATGCGCGGGAGGATGGCGTGGGCCAACCGTTCGGCCGCGCCGATGTTCGGCTCGTAGCCCAGATGGCCAACATAGAGGATAAGCGGAAAGCCGTCGGAGACGGCAGGCTGTGGCGGCAGCGACTTCGGCATCGCGCCGGGGCGCGGGATGCCGTTCGGCACGACATGGACGGGAATTCGGGGGTGGACGACCGCTTCCAGCCGCTCTCCGTCCAGCTTCGAGCAGACCCAGATCCGGTCGACGATGGAGGCAGCCTTTTTCTCGAGCGGCCTGACACCGGAGGAAAATGGCCGCCAGCTCTTCTTGCGCGGCAGCTGGTCGGCGAGATCCGATTCGACATTGTGCATGTCGAGGATGAGTTGCCGGGCCATCGGCCGCAGAGGTGCGAGAAGCTTGAACAGCGCAACGCCTTCGACGACGATCGTGTCCGGGCGAAAGTCCTGCACGAGCGCCTTGAGGCGCGCCAGCATCGGAAGCGATATCCGGCTCTCGCCTCGGACCCTTCGCCAGCCAAGCGAGGGCGCGCGCTTGTCGGAGTTGTTGCCTAGCTCAACCAGACGGATGTCCAGACCGTCAGGTTGTGCCTCGCTGGTCCGCGGCACGAGCGATGCCAGGCAAGCCGGGCCGAACGCGGCGGCGGCCATGGCATTGCCGAAATTCCTGAGGTCGCTGCCGGACGTTGGCGGAAAGGGCGGGTCGTGGCAGACAATCAGCGTTCGTCGCAAGCCAGTCTAACCCCGCTCCAGCCGTCGGACGGCATTGTCGAAACGACTCCGGGCCTGCATCCGCCCTTGTTCCCTGCCCAATTCTCAGCGATCTGCCTTAGCCGGACATTTCCGTCAACCCGCGATGCTTGGCCCGCGATGCTTGGCCTTGCGCGATCCTCGCCACTCCGCGCCCGCGGTCTAGGCATCCATGCGGTGCTGGAAGAATTGCAGGAACAGCTCTCGCTCGGTGGTGATGTCGAGCTTTTCATAGATGCGGCGACGGTGGTTCTTCACCGTGCCGACGGTGATGCCGAGCCGCCCGGCGATGTTGGCGGTCGGGTGTCCGGCCAGGATGAGCTGCACCAGCTCGCGCTCGCGCGATGAAAGCTCGGGCCACAGGCTTTCCGGTATTCTGGGTTTCTGCTGCGGTGATGCGCCGGGACCGGTCGGCTCCGAGGTCCGGGAAAAGTCGCTGCCGCGCGCCTTGATGTCCAGCGCATGCAGGGCTTCGAACACCGGCAGCCGTTCGGTGAGCAGCGCGATCTCGCTGTCCTTGAACGACACGGTCGAGCGATCGAGGAAGATGCCGAGGCACCAGTCGCCGCCATCGGCCAGCATGATGCCCACCTCGTCGCAGATCTCCGACTGCGCCAGGAAGCCGGCTATGTACTGGCCGCGCTTGGCTTCCTCGTCGGCAAGGCCCTTGAGCGGCATGATGCCGAGCCGCCGCTCGCGCCGCCACGAGGCGTAGAAGGGATCGAAGACGTAATAATTGTCGAGATAGCGCCGCACCATCTCGTCGGAGAAGCGCCGGTGCTTGACGAATTCCGGCGTCTTGGTCGCCGAATAGCGCGTCACCGTCACCAGATCATGCGCGATGTCGGTGCCGATCAGGTCGATCAGGCAGTCGACATGCCGGTCGGTGCCGGTGGCGGCGATCGCCTTGGTCAGCGGCGCCCAGATATTGCCCATACGCATGCCCTTTTCTCGGCGAACCCAGCCGCGCGGTCATTGTGTCTTTAGGCATATGGCGCGATCCGGTTCTGGGAATCTAGCCTGCGGTCACTCTCGGCAAGGGAAGGCGACCCGTGGACCAGATCACCACCAACCCCATCGTCATCGGCATCGACGCCGGCGGCACCATGACCGACACGATCCTTGTCGATCAGGACGGCCACTTCAAGATCGGCAAGTCGGCGACCACGCCGAAGAATGAGGCCGAGGGTTTTCTCGCCTCGGCCGAGGACGCGGCGGACGCCTGGGGCATCTCGCTGCAGGACCTGTTCTCGGGCGTCAACGTGGTGCTCTATTCCGGCACCGGCATGCTCAACACGCTTTTGTCGCGCACCGGCCGCAAGCTTGGGCTGATCACCACCAAGGGCCTCGAGGACATGATCCTTATGGGTCGCGGCCTGCAGGCCTGGGCGGATTATTCCTATGCCGATCGCCTGCACGCGGTCACCCACCATCATCCCGATCCGCTGGTGCCGCGCCGCCGCACCCACGGCGTCACCGAGCGCATCGATCAGTTCGGCGACGTCATCCTGCCGCTCTACGAGCACGAGGTGCATGCCGCCGCCAAGACGCTGATCGCCGACAAGGTCGAGGCGATCTGCATCATGACCGTCTTCTCTCACGTCAATCCGGCGCATGAGAAGCGCATCGCCGAGATCTGCCGCGAGGAGATCGCCTCCGCCGGCGCCGATATCCTAGTCTACACCAGCCATGAGGTGCGTCCGGTCATCCGCGAGCAGTCGCGACTGAACTCGGTACTGATCGAGGCCTACGCCACCTCGCGCGGCCGCAGGCAGCTCAAGGGCATCGAGGACGTTTCGAAGAAATACGGCTTCAAATATGGCGTGCAGACGCTGCTCTCCTTCGGTGGCCTGACCTCGATCAACCATCCGCGCTTGCACGAGACGATGATCTCCGGCCCGATCGGCGGTATCCTCGGCGCGGCCTATGTCGGCAAGCTGATCGGCAACGACTCGCTGATCTGCTCGGATATGGGCGGCACGTCCTTCGACATGGGCGTGATCACGCGCGGCCAGACGCGGATCGAGAACGAGCCGCTGATGGACCGCTTCAAGCTCAACGTCCCGACGCTGCATCTCGACACCATCGGCGCCGGCGCCGGCATGATCCTGAAGGTCGATCCGCTGACGAGAAAAGTCTCGCTCGGGCCGGAGAGCGCCGGCTCCGATCCCGGCCCGATCTGCTTCGCCAAGGGCGGCACCGAGCCCACCATCGCCGACTGCGACGCCATCCTGGGCCGTTTGAACCCGCACTATTTCCTCGGCGGCAAGGTCGTGCTGCAGGTCGAGAAAGCGCGAAAAGCCTTCGAGGAGAAATGCGCCCGCGTGCTCGGCGTCGGCGTCGAGGAAGCCGCCGAAGGCATGATCGACATGCTGGAGGCCGACGCCAACAACGCGCTGCGCCGGGTCATCTCCGGACAAGGAATCCATCCGTCCGAATTCACGCTTCTGTCCTATGGCGGCTCCGGCCCGCTGCATCTCGCCGGCTGCTCCAGGGGCATCGGCTTCAAGGATATCATCACCTTCCAGTTCGCCGCCGCCTTCTCGGCCTTCGGCTGCACCACCGCCGATTTCATGCGCCGCCATTCGGTGTCGACGCAGATCGACATCGGCGCCCGCGCAAGCGACGATGAGCTGCAGGCCTTCGGTGCCAGGGTCACCGCCGTCTGGAACGACCTGACCAGGGCCGCGATCGACGAGATGGTCGCGGACGGGCATGCGCTTGATAAGATCAAGACCGTGCCGTTCCTGATGATGCGCTACACCGGCCAGCTCGAGGACGTCGAGGTGATGGCGCCCCTGTCGGCGATCAATTCGGCCGAGGACATGCGCAAGGTCGTCGCCGAGTTTGAGGCAGTCTATGCCAAGGTCAACCACCGCGTCTCGCGCTATGGCGAGGTCGGCTTCTCGATCACCGAGCTCGGGCTGATCGCCACCGCCGACAAGGTGAAGCCGATGCTGGTCAGGCGTCCGCTCGGCAAGTCCGACCCCGCGTCGGCTCACAAGGGTATGCGCGAGGCCTATATCGGGGGCCGCTGGCACAAGGCCAATCTCTACGAGATGGACCTGCTTCAGCCCGGCCATGAGGTCATCGGCCCGGCCATCATCGAACATCCGGCGACGACGCTCGTCGTCCATCCGCAGGACCGCGTTTTCGTCGACGAATGGACGCTGCTCCACTACTCCCATGCTTGAGAAGGCGAACGCCATGCTGGACAAACCCGCTTCCGCGCTCCGCATCCGCGAACGGCTGATCGAATCCGAACGGCTGATGGACGAGACCGGCTGCTATGACGGCATCACCGAGCTCGAGCTGCGCAAACAGGATCCGCTGAAGTTCGAGACGCTGCACACCAAGCTGCGCGCCTACTGCGTGTCGGCTCGCGAGATGGCCCGCCGCATCTCCGCCTCGCCCGGCGTGCGTGAGGTCGGCGAGATGGTCGTCGCCATCTACACGCCCGAAGGCGACGCTATCGCGCTCTCCAACGGCATCATGGTGCACGTGCATACGATGAGCCGCTTCATCAAATGGATGATCCGCAACGGCTACGAGGAGAACCCGCAGATCCGCGATGGCGACATCTTCGCCAACAACGACGCCTTCATCGGCACCGTGCAGGTGCCGGACGTGATGGACGTCGTGCCGATCTTCCACTCGGGCAAGCTGGTCGGCTGGGCCGGCGCCGTCTGTCACGAACTGGAGGCCGGCGGCATCACGCCGGGCGGCGACGTGGCGCTGGCGCAGGAACGTTTCACCGAGGGCCTCTTCGTCTGCGCCGAGAAGGTCGGCGAGAACGACGAGCTCAGGCGCGATTACGTCATCCGCTGCGAGCGCAATCTCCGCATGCCGATCTACTGGGTGCTGGACGAGAAGGCCAAGGTCGCCTCCTGCATCGACATGCGCGAAAGCGTCAAGGCGCTGATCGACGAGATCGGCCTCGACTACTGGATGCAGGTGTCGAAGGAGTTCATCGAGGAGGGCCGCCGCGCCCAGCTCTCCCGCACCCGCCAGCTCACCGTTCCGGGCATATATCGCGGCCACACATTCTACGGCCACGTCACCGCCGGCAAGCCCGGCTACCAGCCGCTCGGCGATCCCGACTGGCTCTACAACATCCCGATCGAGATGGAGATCACCTCGGACGGCAAGATCGTCATGGACTTCGAGGGCACGCAGCCCTGGGGCTACCATTCGATGAACTGCACGCCGGCCGGCATGGATGGCGGCATGTTCGTGACGCTGACCCAGCACATGAACTTCGAGGGCCTGGTCAATGACGGCGCCTGGATGGCGACGGAGCTGAAGCTGCCCAAGGGCACCTGGACCAATCCGGACAACGAGATGGTGGCGACCGCCACCTCCTGGGCGCTGCTGCTCCCTGCCTATGGCGTCTTCCAGCGGCTGTTGTCGCGCTCCTTCATCGCCCGCGGCTTCGTCGAGGAGGCCTTTGTCGGCCAGGTCAACAGCCCGATGATCGAGATGGGCGGAGAGAGCCAATACGGCACGCCCTTCGGCATGGCGCATTTCGAATGCGCCGCCGCCGGCTCCGGCGCCTTGGCCATCAAGGACGGGCTCGACACCGCCTATGTCGGCTGGAATCCGGAATCCGACATGGGCAATATCGAGATATGGGAACAGAACATGCCGATGCTCTATATCGGCCGCTCGATCGTTCCCAATTCCGGCGGCGCCGGCAAATATCGCGGCGGCTGTTCCTTCCTGTCGACCTGGCTGGTCTCGAAGACCGACCATCTGCGGCTGGTGACCTCCGAGCATTCCTCCCGGGTCTTCGACAATGGCGGCCTGTGCGGCGGCTATCCAGCGCCGACTTGCCAGAAGCACCGCGCTGTCCGCGACAGCAATATCTTCGAGCTTGCCGAAAACCGCGCGCCGCTGGCGCACCACACCGGCACCAACCCGTACCGCTCCGAACTCGAGGTCCGGCTGGAAGGCGAGCATGTGACGCTGGAAGGGCCCTACATCACCGCGCCGCACAAGACCGGCGACGTCTTCACCCACTCCTACAATGGCGGCGGCGGTTACGGCGACGTGCTGGAGCGCGATCCCGTAAAGACCGCCTGGGACGTCGAGAACGGCTTTCTCACCAAGGAAGCGGCTGAAGGAATCTTCGGCATCGTGCTCGACGAGGACGAAGAGGGCTTCCCGGTCGCCAATCTCGAAGCCACTAAACGCCATCGCGCCGAGATGCGGGCAAAACGCCTGGCGCGCGCCAGGCCGGTTTCGGAATGGATCGCCAAGGAGCGCGAACGGGTGAAGGCGGCCGATTTCGCGCCCGAGGTGCAGAAGATGTACGCAAGCGCAATCAAGCTTTCGCCGCGCTTCACAAAAGACTTTTCGGCCTTCTGGGACGTCGACGCCAAATCGACCTTCGGGGTGGAGTAAGGACATGACCTCATACAGCAAGGAAGTCATCGCCGATCTGGTTGCCGGCACGCTGCCCTGGCCGCAGACGCGCCGTATCATGAGCGCCTACAAGGACGACGACCGCTTCTTCAAATATGTCGCGGTGCTGCAGGACCGCGTCGGCTGGAGCGACCCGATCCTGCTTCCCGTCGGCGATCACCTCTTCATCTGCCAGAGCGGCGACGAGCGGGTGACGAAATGCGAATGCGGTCATTCCTTCGGCGACTACCGCAAGAACTGGAAGCTCAAGGCGGCGATCATCGTGCGCGACAGCGAGGAATCGTTGCGAGAGATCTACCCCAACAGCGACCTGCCGGATCCGGAATGGATGGAGATCCGCGAGTTCATCTGCCCGGAATGCGGCACGCTTCACGAGGTCGAGGCGGCCGCCCCCGGCTATCCGATCGTGCATGATTTCGAACCCGATCTCGAAGGTTTTTATCGCGACTGGCTGGGCAAGCCGCTGGAGCCAGCTGACAAGGGAGGCTGATGCCGTAATGGGCCGCGTCGCGGGCAAGATCGCTTTGGTCACCGGGGCCGGGCTCGGCCTCGGGCGGGCGTCGTCGCTCCTTCTCGCATCGGAAGGCGCCAAGCTGCTCGTCAGCGACATCGACGAGGGGCTCGCCGGCAACACGGCGGCCGAGATCGTCGAGGCGGGTGGCGAGGCGTTGGCGCTGCGCCATGACGTGTCGAAGCCGGAAGACTGGTCCGCCGTCATGACCGCGATCGAGCAGCGGTTCGGACGGCTCGACGTGCTGATCAACAATGCCGGCATCGCCATCGCCAAAAACGTCGAGGACACGTCGCTTGAAGAATGGCGGCGCACCATGGCGGTCAATCTCGACGGCGTCTTTCTCGGCTGCCAAGCAGGCATCGGGCTGATGAAGAAGTCCGGCGGCGGATCGATCATCAATCTTTCCTCGATCGACGGCATCATCGGCGAGGCCGAGCTTGCCGCCTATTGCGCCTCCAAGGGCGGTGTGCGCACGCTGACCAAGGCGGTAGCCGTGCATTGCGCCGAGCAGCGCTACGGCATCCGCTGCAACTCCATCCATCCCGGCTATATCTGGACGCCGCAGACGGAAAACTATCTGCGCGACCTCGGCACGCTCGAGCAGCAGAAGGCCAAGGCGCTGTCGCGCCATCCGATCGGCTTCCTCGGCGAGCCGACCGATATCGCTTACATGGTCCTTTATCTCGCCTCCGACGAATCCAAATTCGTCACCGGCTCCGAAATGGTCGTCGATGGAGGCTATCTTGCAGTGTGAATATGGAGACCGTCCGCGATGACCAATCTCACCGGCCGCAGCGCCATCGTCACCGGTGGCTTTTCCGGCATGGGCTTCGCTATCGCGACGGCGCTCGCCAAGGCAGGCGCCAATGTCGCGGTCGGCTCCTATGTCGCGCCGCCACAGGCAGGCAGGGCGGACGCGGCCTATTATCCCGGCGCGGACGAGATCGAGCGCGTCCGCGCGGCACTCGGGGCGCACGGCACCAAGGTTCACGCAGCGCATCTCGACGTCCGCGACAGCGCGCTCACCAACCTCTTCTTTGCCGAGGCCGAGGCGGCCGTCGGTTCCGCTGGCATCCTCGTCAACGCCGCCGGCACGACGGCCGAGCAGCCGGTCTGCGGCCATTCCGACGAGTTGTGGGACAAGATCGTCGACACCAATCTCACCGGCGCCTTCCGCACCACGCGAGCCGTGCTGCCCGGCATGATCGAGCGCGGCTGGGGCCGGATCATCAACATCGGCTCGACGGCGGCTTCCGTCGGCTGGAAGGATAATCCCGCCTATTGCGCCTCCAAGGCCGGCCTGCTTGGGCTGACCCGCTGCGTGGCTTTGGAAGGGGCCCCGCATGGCGTCACCTGCGTGATGATCAGCCCGACCTGGGTCGAGACCGAGCTTATGCGCCGCAACGTGGCGCAGGTCGTCGAGCGCGAAGGCAAGGGCCGCAGCGTCGAGGACGCGATGGACGAGTTCCGGAAGGCCAACCCCCAGGGGCGCATGCTGCAGCCCGACGAGATCGCGGCGCTGGCCGTCTTCCTCTGCTCGGATCTCGCCAAGGGGATCACCATGGAAAATATCCAGATCACCGGCGGAGCCCTATGGTGAAACCCGCGCCGATAGAAAGAGCGTGTAACCGGTCGCAGACGGCGACGCATTCCAAAACGTCAGGCCGCCCGCAGCTGAAGCCTTTTCAGCTTCGACACCATGCCCGCGCCAAGCATCTTTTCCGAATATTCGACGAGCAGCGCTCTCGCCTCCAGATGCGAGATGGCGTCGTCGGAATGGCCGCGCCGCAGCCAGAACCCGTCGAGCATCGCGGCAAAGCCGCGTACGAAATGGTCGATCTCCTCTCTCGACCACAGCGGCGAAAGCGCCGAGCCGATATTCGACCGCAGCCGCTTGTAGAACAGCTCCTGCAGCCGGGCATAGCGCGGATTGTGCGCCGCTTCCGCGTAGAACGAAATCCAGGCATTGGCCGTGCTGCGCTCGAACTTCTCCTCCGGAAAATTGCCGTCGACGATGGCCGTCAGGCGATCCCAACGGGTCTCGGCCTGACGCAGATTGACCACCACCGCGTCCATCAGGACACGATTGGCGTACCGCACCATCTCGAACAGCACCTGGTCCTTGTCCTTGAAATAATAGGTCAGGATGCCCTGCGACATGCCGGCCTCGTGGCAGATGCGGGTGGTCGTCAGGCCCTTCAGGCCGTCGCGCAGGAAGATCCGGTGCGCCGCCTCGATCAGCTCGACCCGCCTGATGTCCTCGATGCGGGTCCTTTGTTTCTTTGTCCTGGTCGCCATGAGTTTCGTATATCCGACGAAATTTTTGTACGCTCTAACAAATTTTTCTATTGTCATATAATTTTGGCAGGCCTAGGCTGCCAAGGCAAGCAGATGCCTTACGGACTATCGATGACGTCGCACCAACAAACGATGCGGGCCGCGGTCCTGGGCAGGTACGGCGAGCCGCTCGACGTTACCAGCGTGCCTCGTCCCGTCGCCGGCCCCGGTCAGATCCTGGTGCGGCTGCAGGCCTGCGGCGTCTGCCACACCGACGTGCACATCTGGCGAGGCGAGAGCGTCCCGCCGCATGCGCCTTCCCCCTTCGTCATGGGCCACGAGGGCATCGGCCGCGTCGAGGCGATCGGCGACGGCGTCAGCGGCTGGGCGTTGGGCGATCGTGCCGGCGTCCCCTGGATCCACGACACCTGCTGCCGTTGCGACGAATGCCTGGATGGCTACGAGTCCTTCTGCCAGCACCATCGGGCGCATGGTCTGAACGTGCCCGGCGCCTTTGCCGAATATGTCGTTTGCGACGCCAGGTTCGCGGTAGCGTTGCCCGAGACCGTCGACCCGGTGACCACCGCGCCGGTGATGTGCGCCGGCATCACCGCTTACGGCGCGATGAAGCGGGCCGGGCTGAGGGCAGGCGAGACCGCCGTCATCTTCGGCTGCGGCGGCCTCGGCCTCTATGCGGTGCAGATCGCCAGTCGGCTCGGCGTCAGGGTGCTCGCGGTCGATCGTGATCCGGCGAAGCTGGAGATCGCCCGCCGCCACGGTGCGGCGGAAACCGAAATCGCCGACTCCGGCCTCTCTTCGCGCCTTGCCGCCAAGGCTGAAAAATATCACGCCTGCATCAACTTCGCGCCGACCACGGCGACCTGGGACGCCATGCTCGCGGGCATCCGCCCTCGCGGCAGGGTCATCGCTGCCGCCATGGTCTTCCAGCCGGTGCCTCTGATCCAGGAATGGCTGACGGCCACCGGCGTCGTCATCACCGGCACCAGCGTCGGCACCAGGCAGGAGATGCGCGAGCTGGTCGCCATACACGCGGAGAAACCTCTCGAAACCCTAGTCGAGACCATCAGGCTGGACGGAGTCTCGGACGCGCTCGCCGCGCTTGAAAGAGGCCAGTCGAAAGGCAGGTTCGTCATAAGCTTCACCGACTGATCGACAGTGTCCTGCGGCCGGGCGCGCAGCGAGAGGTTTGCGGAGGCCTCGCCATCAACGATGGAATTCAGCTCAAACCAAAACAGAACAGGGGAAACCATCATGCCGAACGCAATGAACAGACTGAGAAATGTCGGAATTGGCCTGGCGCTGGTGCTCGCCGCAACGACGGCCGGGCAAACCGCCGATCTCGGCGCCAAGGACGAGCCGATCAAGCTCGCCATGCTTGAATGGACGGGCGCGCACGTCTCCACGCATATCGCCGGGCAGCTTCTGCAAAAGCTCGGCTACAAGGTCGAATACGTCACCGCCGGCAATTTCCCGCAATTCTCAGGCCTGGCCGACGGCTCGCTCAGCGCCTCTGTGGAAGTGTGGATGAACAATGTCGGCGACATCTACCCCAAGACGCTTGCCGCCAAGCAGATCGAGGATATCGGCAAGCTCGATCTGAAGACGCGCGAAGGCTGGATCTATCCGAAATACATGGAGAAGGTCTGCCCCGGCCTGCCGGATTGGACGGCGCTCAACAAGCCGGAATGCATCCAGGCGCTGTCGACGCCGGAAACCGCGCCCAACGCGCGCTTCCTCGACTACCCCGCCGACTGGGGCTCGCGCGCGGCGACCATCATTGCCGACAATTCCATGCAATACACCGCCGTGCCCGCCGGTTCGGAAGGCGCGCTGGTGGCCGAGCTCGAGGCGGCGGAGGCCGCCAAGAAGCCGCTGGTGATGATGTTCTGGGGCCCGCATTATGCGCTCGCCGAAAACGACGTCGGCTGGGTCACCATGCCGCCCTGCAAGGAGCAGACCAACGAGCACTGCATCACCCCACCCGATGTCGACAAGATCGTCTGGTCGGGCTTCGGTGCGAAATGGCCGGCGGCCTATGCCTTCCTCAAGGCTTTCAAGATGGACGCCGGCGAGCAGGAGAAGATGATGCTGGCCGTCGACAAGCAGGGCAAGGACCTCGACGCCGTCGTCAAGGAATGGATCGACAAGAACGAGACTGTGTGGAAGCCTTGGCTCGACGCCGCCAAGGGATAATCCGCCGATGTGCCTGGCAAGGGCCGAAGGCAATCAACGCCTGGCTCCCGCGATAAGCGGGACCGGGCAAGGCGAGGGCAGTTGCCGATGAACGCCGCCGCGCGCCCGATAAAGCTTGCCTGCCGCAACGTCTGGAAGGTCTACGGCCGGCGCCCCGGCTACTATTTCGACTCGCGCGGTTATGTGATCGATCCCGATGCGCTGGCCGAGCGGCTGCGCGCGGAGGCGCATCTGCCGGCAGTGGTCGATGCCAGCTTCGAGGTGGCGACCGGTGAGATCTTCGTCATCATGGGTCTCTCCGGTTCCGGCAAGTCGACGCTGGTCCGCTGCCTGTCGCGCCTGGTCGAGCCGAGCGCCGGCGAGATCCTGCTCGACGGCAAGAACCTGCTCCAGGCCAGCGGCAAGGAACTGATCGAGCTGCGCCGTCATGCCATGGGCATGGTGTTCCAGAATTTCGGCCTGCTGCCGCATCTGAGCGTGCTCGACAATGTCGCCTTCCCGCTGAAGATCCAGGGCAAGCCGGCAAAAGACCGCGAAGCCCGAGCCCGCGAGATGGTCGCGCTGGTCGGGCTCGAAGGCCGCGAAGCCTCGTTCCCGCATCAGCTTTCCGGCGGCCAGCAGCAGCGCGTCGGCATCGCCCGCTCGCTCGCCGTCGGGCCGGAACTCTGGTTCCTCGACGAGCCGTTCTCGGCGCTCGACCCGCTGATCCGCCGCCAGATGCAGGACGAGTTCCTGCGCCTGCAGAAGATGCTGAAGAAGACCATCATCTTCATCACCCATGACATCGCCGAGGCTTTCCGCCTTGCCGACCGGCTGGCGATCATGCGGGCCGGCAAGATCGTCCAGATCGGCCGCCCGGCCGACATCGTGCTCAATCCCGCCGACGACTATGTCGCTCAGTTCACCGAGGACATGCCGCTGCTGCGCGTCATCACGGCGGGCGATGTCGCCAAGCCCGCCAACGGAACGGCGCTGCCCGAACGGAGCGTCGCCGCCGACACCAGCCTCGAAGCGCTGATCCCGCAGCTCGCCTCCGGTGTGGCGGCCTTCACTGTGCCTGGCGCAGGCGACGGCCCGCCGGCGGTGCTCGACGCTGGCGCGGTGCTTGCCGTGCTCGAGCGCGAACAGGCAAGGCGCACGCACTCATGACGGCGCCGGCCGCGACATTACGCTCCTCGTCGAGGTTCGCAGTCGATCCGGCCCTCCTTCCCTGGTGCGCTCTCGCCGTGCTGACGGCGCTTTGCCTGCTGTTGAAGGCGAACTTCCCCTGGCTGGTCAATTTTCCCAAGGAATGGACGCTGCCGCTGGCCGCCTATGTCGACGCGGTGACCGACGCCGTCGTCGCCGTTGTCCAGCCGGCGTTCCGGGCGCTGTCGGCCTTCCTCGATGCGCCGATGCGCGGCGCGCGCCTGGCGCTCGCCTGGCTGCCCTGGCCGGCGGTGATGCTTTGCGTGGCGGCTCTTGCCATGAAGTCGAGCGGCGGCCGGCTCGCCATCTTCGCCCTGCTCGCGCTCGCCTATATCCTCTTCGCCGGCTACTGGCCGCAGAGCATGAACACGCTGGCGCTCGTGCTGCTGGCGGTGCCGATCTCGACCGTGCTCGGCTTTGTGCTTGGCGTCCTTGGTTATGCGCGGCCGCGGCTGCGCCCGGTTCTGCTCGGCGCGCTCGACCTGATGCAGACCGTGCCGGCCTTCGCTTATCTCATCCCGCTATTGCTTCTGTTCGGCTTCGGGCCGGTTGTCGGACTGATTGCCTCCGCGATCTATGCGACGCCGCCGATGGTGCGCAACACCATGCTCGGGCTTGACCGCGTGCCGGCCGCCATCAGCGAGGCCGGGCTGATGAGCGGCTGCACGCGCCGCCAGCAATTCTGGCAGGTCGAGGTGCCGACGACCCTGCCGCAGCTCCTCGTCGGCTTCAACCAGACGACGATGGCGGCGCTGTCGATGGTCATCGTCGCCGCCATCATTGGCGGCTTCGAGGATATCGGCTGGGAGGTGCTGTCCTCGATGCGCAAGGCCGAGTTCGGCCAGAGCATTCTTTCAGGCCTGGTGATCGCGCTGCTTGCCATCCTCATCGACCGGCTCACCATCGGCTTCGCCAGGGAGCCCGAGGCCGGGCCGACAGGCGCCATGCAATGGATGACGTCGCGCCGCCTGGTGCTGTCGTTGGCGATCGCGCTTGCCGGTGCGATTGTCATCCATCTCGCCGCGCCGGGCGCAACGCTTCTGCCGGAAACTGGGCTACGCATGGAAATGGGCGCCGTCAACCAGTGGCTGCTTGGGATCGTGCGCGACTATGCCTGGTTCTTCGACGGCGTGCGCAACGCGGTCCTCTATTGCCTTCTGCTGCCGATGCGGGTCGGCATTTCGGGGTCCGCCACGCCGGCCATCTGGGGCTTTGCGCTGCCGCCGGCGGCGATTGTCGCCTATTTCGCCCTGGCTCTGGCGTTGGCCGCATTGTCGATGCGCAGTTTCGGCTGGCGGGCGGCACTGGCAGTGCTGGCTGCGGGCCTCATGCTCTACACCGGTTTCCTCGGTCTGCCCTGGCCGGTCTTCATCCTCGCCATAGCACTCCTTGCCGGACAGGTCGCAGGGCTGCGGCTCGGTCTTTTCGCGCTCGTCGGCTTCGCGCTGATCCTCGTCAACGGGCTATGGCCGCAACTCGTCCAGTCACTCTATCTCTGCACGCTGGCGGTGCTGCTCTGCCTGCTTGTCGGCGGCACGCTGGGGACGTGGGCGGCGCATAGCGACCGCGTCTCGCGCATCCTGAAGCCGGTCTGCGACGCGCTGCAGACCATGCCGCAATTCGTCTTCCTCATTCCGGCGCTGATGTTCTTCAAGGTCGGCGAGTTCACCGCGCTGATCGCCATCATGCTCTACGCCATCGTGCCGCCGATCCGCTATGTCGAGCACGGACTGAGGCATGTGCGCGCGGATGTCGTCGAGGCGGTCGAGCAGATGGGCGCGACGCCGATGCAGACGCTGCTGCAAGCCAAGCTGCCGCTGGCGCTGCCGGTCGTCATGCTCGGCCTCAACCAGACCATCATGGCGGCGCTCTCGATGCTGGCGATCGCCGCCCTCGTCGGCACCCGCGATCTCGGGCAGGCGGTCTATGTCGCGCTCGGCAAGGCCGATGCCGGCATGGGTTTGATCGCCGGCCTGTCTATCGCCTTTCTCGCGATCCTGGCCGACCGGCTTATCCAGGCGGCCGTCGCTCGATCGGCGCTGGCTTGAGGCCCGCCCCATTCCGGCCTTTTCGCTATGCAACATGGCTTGGATGACCGCCCATTTTGCCCGTGACAACATTTCCGGTTGAGCCCCCGGCGATAGGGCGATAGATTATGCTGCAGTGCACAATGAGACCCGGCTGGGCTGAACATTGGCTTGCGCCGGCTGGCAGTTGCTGAACCGCTCTTAAGGCTGAACGGACAAAAAATCCGGCATGAAGATACCGAAATCCATTCTGCTCGATCCGGAGGCAAACAAGGCCTACGGCACCTTTGCCGTGGTGGTCTCCGTCTTTGCCTTTGCCTATTCCAGCAATTTCGGCCAGATCCTGATCCTTGCCTACTACGCGGTCTGGCTGCCGCTGCTCTTCGTCGACTACAGGCGCTTCACCTGGAAGCTCTCCTACGCCTGGCTGCCGATACTCTTCGCCGCCTATGTCTGCCTGTCGGTCTTCTGGTCGCAGGCCGCCGGCATCAGCGCGCGTGCGGCGGTGCAGTATTCCTCGCACGTCGTCTGTGCCTATATCGCGGCCCGCACCATCAGCGTCCGCACGCTGGTGCTGGGCTCGTTGATCGGCATCTTCTTCGTCCTGCTCTATTCACTGAAAGTCAACGCTTACGCACTCGACACGATCGACGGCACTTTCAATTTCGTCGGCGCTTTCACCTCCAAGAACCTGGTCGGTTTCTTCTCGTCGCTCGGCATCTTTTTGTCCCTCGTCTTCCTGATGTTCTACCGGCGCAACTGGCTGAGCTTCCTCTGGACCGCGCCGATCATCCTGATGTCGGCATACATGCTGGCGATCGCCCATTCTGCGACATCCGTCGCCTCGCTGCCGGCGGTGCTCGGCATCGTCATCCTGCTGACCATGAGCAGGGTCCTGTCGCGGCGCTACCGCCGCGTGCTGTTTGTGGTCGGCGGCGGCGCGCTGGTGGCCGGCGTGGTGGCCGCGCTGAACCTTGGCCTGCTGGATGTCGTGCTCGGCATCTTCGGCAAGGATTCGACGCTGACCGGCCGCACCTATCTCTGGCAGCAGGGCTGGGAGGCGGCGCAGCTGCATCCGCTGCTGGGCTACGGCTATGCGGCCTACTGGGTGCAAGGCTTCGCGGATCCGGAAAGGTTGTGGGCGGAATTCTACATCACGACCCGCACTGGCTTCCACTTCCACAACACCTATGTCGAAACCCTGGTCGAGATCGGCTTCGTCGGTGTCACCATGCTGGCGCTGATCATTCTGCGCGCCTTCTACGGTCATGTATCGAAGGTGGTGTTCGGCGCCTGGAGCGCCGATTCGGTGGTGCTCGCCGGTGTTGTCGGGCTGATGCTGATCCGCTCCTTCTTCGAGGTCGAGATCCTCGGCCCTTACTTCATGGCCTCCTTCATCGTCTATTACGGCCTGTTCAAGCTGAACCCGCTGCCGGTCGCCCGGCGTCGGCGTGTCGCCATCCCGGTCCATGACGAAAAGCCGGCAGCCGGCCACATGCCGGCTCCGGTCTGACCGGCTGCAGCAAATTCCAGCGAAAAGTGTGGGCCAGTCTTCCGTTCGGAAAGAGCTGAGCCGCTGCAAGGTCAGTCGAGATTCGGGTCAGGCCGAGCCGAGAAAGGTGGCTTCCGAGAACCGGCCTGCGCCGCCTTAATTTAGCTGCCGCGCCATTCGTGAATGCCTTCGGTCGGCGAAGGCCGGAAGCGGAGGAAGTCGCCGTTCGCAGGCCGGCCTCACCTGAATATCGACAGACCTTAGGCCACGGCCCGCGAGCGCTGCATCTGCCGCTGCAGGAAGCGGCGCACCGGCTCGTCGTAGATACGGGTGGCGACGTCGGCGATGACGATGACCGCGACGGCCATCGCGATGCCGAACCAGGGATGGTGCGCGAACGGGTCCACTGATATCGCCTTGCCGGCGCCGGCGATGATCATCAGCATCGGCGTGTGGATGATGTAGATCGGGTAGGAAATCCGCCCCAGCCAGCCGTAGATGCCTGCCAGGCGCGGCGCCGTCGACGCCACGGCGCCGGTCACCACCATGATCGGGAAGACGACGGCGATGCAGGCGAGATCGTAGGCGACGCGCGCGCTGCCAGCGGGTGCAATCGCGAAGACGATCAGCGTGAGCAGGATCGCGGCCTCGACCCACCAGCCGCGCCGCAGGAAGCCGAGGCTGTCCTGGTAGCGCGCCATCGAACGGCACAAGAGCACGCCCAGGAAGAAGGAGAACGACACGCGCGGCAGCCCGCTGATAATGGTCTTGCCGGTCATGCCGAAATCGAGCGTGCCGGCGATCACCGAGGCGACGATCAGCAGCACCAGGCTGGCAGCGACCAGCACCGTCAGCACACGCCTCGACAACAGAAAGAAGACGGCGGCATAGGCGATGTTGACGATCAGCTCGAAGAACAGCGACCACGAGGCGGGATTGAGCGGAAAGATCGTATGGTAGGCCTCGCCGATCAGCGGAATGAACAGCATGCCTGTCGTGAGCTGAGTGCCGATTTCGGACAAGGGTATGTATTCCGTTGGGATCAGCCTGTTCTTGATCAGCAGATAGAGGCAGCCGAGCAGCGTGCCGGCGAGATAGAGCGGATAGAGGCGTATCAGGCGGATGGCCAGGAACGTGCCGAAGCCCATGCCGTTCTCGATCTTGCGATCGTAAGCGTGGGCGATGACGAAGCCGCTGAGCAGGAAGAACAGGTCGACCGCGAGATAGCTCGACGGCAGCACCTTGCCGTCGGCCAAAAACGGCGAGAAGTGATAGAGCATCACGCTGATCGCGGCCACGCCGCGAATGGCGTCGAGGTTGAGGTAGACGTGACGCGGAGCGGCGGGCTGCATTCGATGCCTTCAAGCGGTGCAAACAGATCGCTCGCCCGCACCTCGGCGCGGACGAGCCTGACATGTTCCTCCCGCCTCCATCGTTCGGGCCGTGCTGAAAGGCCCGAGCCGGTTACGCTATTGGCTGGCCGTCGGCGCCAGCTTGACCTTGATCACGTCGCCCGGCAGCACCGGCGTGTCTTCCTTGGCGTCGACTTCGCTGGTCTTGCCGTCGGCAACGCGCACCAGCGAGTAGAGCAGGGTCGGTTGCTCGCTGCCGGTGATGGAAGCCATCGTCGCGGGATCCGACGCCTGGGCGATCAGACCCTTCTGCATGGCCACCCTCAGCGTCGCCTCGTTCAGGTCGGCTTCGGCCTGCTGCCGGCTAGCGGCCAGGTTGGAGTTGAGCGTGTTGCGGGCATCGATGGCGTCCTGCTCAGCCTTGCTGATCGACTGCTTGGCGGTGAGGATGGCCGTTTCATAGTCCAGGATCTTGCCCTGCAGGTCGGCCACCGACTGTTTCGAATCGAGCAGCCGCGCATTGGCGACCAGGCCTTTCTGTGCCAGCGGGCCGATGCTGGTGAGCTGCTGCTGCGCCAGATCCACCTGCTGCTGCTGGTTGCCGATCTTCTTCTGCAGCGATTCGATTTCGCCCTGCAGAACCCCTTTCAGGTCGTCGAGCGCGTCCAGCTTCAGTTTCAGCGCCTTCTGGTCGGCCGTGAGAATCTGCATTTCATCGGCAGCGATCGCCTGCACGCGCGGATCGCCCTCGACCTCCTTCGGAACCTCGAAGCTCGTCTTGCCGGCCAGGTCCGCATCGATACGGGCGCGCTTGACAAGCAGCCGCAGCCGCTGGTCGTCATAGATGTCGAAACTGCCCTTGGCGGTGACGAGGTCCTTGCCGAGCTGGGGGCCGTAGTCGGCGCTTCGACGGATACCGCCGGCGATGCTCACCGCCTTCAGCACCGTAAGGTCGGGCACAAAAGGAAACTGGCCGGGATTCTGCACCTCGCCCGAAATGTAGAATGGCCGGAACTGCGCCATTTCGACCGAGGCTTCAGGCTTGTCGGGCAGCGCCAGCTTGCGCTGCAGCGCAACCCCGATCGCCGTCGCGATCTCCGACGTCGTCTTGCCGGCCGCCTGCATCTCTCCGACGAAAGGCACCGAGAGCGTCCCGGCGGGACCGACCGAATAGTCGCCGTTGATGGCCGACCAGTCGCGGAACGTGCCGTCGACCGTCTGCCATTCGGCGACGCGGATGTTGAGCTTGTCTTGCGGGCCGAGCCGATAGTCCTCGGCCGTCGCCGTCTGTGGCGTCGCAAGACACATTACGAGCGCCACGGCCGCGAACCGGCTGGGCGCCTTGGAAAGGAGTCCGAAGGTGTATGTTTTCAATGAACGTTTCCGATCCGCGTTGGCCCCATCCGCCCGATGAGATCACTGCCGGATGCCTGCCCCGAGTTCGGCGGGGCAGGCCCGTCGGTCAATAACTGCCGCGCGACATCCACACGGCAGGCACGGTCTTCACGATGATGCGGATGTCCTCGACCATCGACCAGTTCTCGACATAGTGGCGATCGAAGGCGACGCGCGTGTCGTAGGACACGTCGTTACGCCCGCTCACCTGCCACAGCCCGGTGAGGCCGGGACGCGACTTCAGATAATAGACGGCTGCACTGCCGTAGATTTCGAGCTCGTCGCGCACGACGGGGCGTGGCCCGACCAGGCTCATGTCGCCCTGCAGGATGTTGATGATTTGCGGCAGCTCGTCGAGGCTGAGCTTCCGCAACACCGCGCCGACACGCGTCACGCGCGGGTCGTTCTTCAGCTTGCGCGTCGCCGCCCATTCGGCGGCGGCGTCGGGGTTGGCGGCGAGGTGCGCGGCCAGCACCCGCTCGCCGTCCTGCACCATGGTGCGGAATTTGAGGCAGGCGAAGATCCTTCCGCCGCGACCGATTCGCTTGTGGCCATAGAAGATCGCCCCGCCGTCGGAAAGCTTGACCAGCAGCGCGACCATCAGGAAGAGCGGGCTGAGCAGAACCAGGCCCGCCAGGGAACCGACGATATCGAAACTGCGTTTGAGCAGACCGCCGATGGGGGGTGGAAAATCAATGCCAGCCTGCGAAAAAGCCGCATTAGCCGACTTAGCGACGTCCCTCATGCAGAAGCTCCATACGTTGAACGGATGGTTTACGGCACGATACCAAAAAAATGCTGCAGCGCAACACACAATTTCCCATCCGCGTGAAATGTTCGCGTCATGAATTGACTAAATAATAAACCTGCCGTGCCCAAATTTTGGCCTTTGTGGCATGTTTATGACAAGGTGAGAGAATTTTTGCGAAATGTAGTACCGCTTTTGGGCTGTTTTTGGGCAGTGCATTCTTTGCTGCAGACGAGCAGCGGTTGCAGGGCGTAAGAATCACTCGCGCCGGTAAGTTCTTAGCGTAAAATACTAATTAATGTTTTGGGTTCTACTATCGAGGGTTTCGTTGTGGTGAATAGGCGGCGATGCCGGAGTGTGCGTCGCAGCATGGCGGAGTCGATGCCGCGAAACCGTTGGAAATCACCTGCATTTGGCCTTGTTGCAGAGATCTCGCCTTAATAGAGTCGCAAACTGTTTCTGTCATAGTTTGGATGGGTCAGGAAGGTCGGAAGCAACCGGCCGAATTGGGCAGCCAGAAATAGCTCTTTGGCGCAACGGGGAGTTACGCGGGTGGGTAAGTCACTGCTTTTGCATGCTTGTGCCGGTTGACGGGCCGACGAGCATGTCTTTGCCAAAATTCATCGTCGGAATGTTATTCGCGCTCGCGATCGTGGTCGGTTGGTCCTACTTCGACGGAGCATCGCTTGGCACCATCATCATGCGTGCCGTCATTTGCGCCGTCATCATTCAGGCGGGCTATTTCCTTCTGGTCTATGCGATGATCGCCAGGAGCAGGCCGATGTCCGCCGAAAAGGCCCGGGAGGCCGACCTCGGCATCAAGGTGGCCGAGGGCGAAAAGCTAACCGCCAGGCGCGGCAGTCTCCGCTGACCGCTCAGCGGGCGTAGGAAGCGGCGCCCTGTCCGCCAATGTCTTGTCGGCCGACGTCTCGGCGTCCCGTTCGGCCCGTTCGCCGGAGAGCATCCTGGCCAGCCGGCTGCCGGACTTTGCCTTCAGCTGCTGATATTGCCCGACCTCGACGATACGCCCGTTCTCGATGGCTACGACCCAGTCGGCGAAGGCGATCATCGATGGCCGGTGCGCGATGGTGAGGATGGTCATCTGGCCGCGCAGCCCGTCGATCGACTGGGCGATCAGCGACTGATTCTGCCAGTCGAGCGCGCTCGTCGCCTCGTCGAGGATGAGCAGCGAAGGCTTGCGCAACAGCGCTCGCGCCAGCGCGATGCGCTGGCGTTCGCCGCCTGAGAGCCTGACGCCGCGATCGCCCACCACCGTTTCCAGCCGCCGGTCGAGCCGCTCGACGAAGTCGGCCGCATGCGCCTTGCGCAGCGCCGCCCAGAGTTCCTCGTCTTCGGCCCGCGGCGCCGCCAGGCGCAGATTGGCGGCGATGGTGTCATGCAGCAGGAAAACGTCCTGCGGCACATAGGCCACCTGATCGCGCCAAGCCCTGCGGCTTTTGGCGGTGATCTCGACGCCATCGGCCAGGATACTGCCCTCGGTCGGCTCGAGCAGCCCAAGCAGTATGTCGGCGATCGTGCTCTTGCCCGAGCCGGACGGACCGATCAGCGCCGTCACCTTGCCGGCGGGAAGGCCGAAGGTGATGCCGCCGACCACCGGCTTTCCGTCGCCATAGGCGAACGAGACGCCGCGGACGTTGAGGCCGGTGTCGAGCGAAAGCCTTGCGTCCTGCCCGGCATCGCCGGGCTCCGTCTCGCGCTCGGCGTCGAAGCGCGCCTGCAAGGCCTGCATGGCGGTGTATGCCGGCAGGTTGATCAGAACCTGCTGCGCCTGCGTCTGCATATCCATGAAGCGCGGCGCGACCCGCATGAAGACCAAGAGCAGCACGACGATTTCCGCAAGCGACAGATGGAAGCGCACCAGCGCGATGTAGATGAACAGGCTGAGCCCGATGACGCTCGCCACCTGGAACAGCGCGGTGCCGATGGTGCTGTTGCGGACATAGGCGACGTTGTCCGCCTTCATCTTCTCGAGTGTCGCTCGGAGCTGCGCGAAATAGCCCGCTTCCACATTCAGGCTCTTGGCCACCTTGATGCCGCCAAGGAATTCCGAGACCGTGCGGTACTGGTCCTGGCGGCTGCTCGTCAGCACACGGCCATAGGCGGTGGCACGCGCACGGAAGGGCTGCATTGCAACGAACAGGATCACGCCGATGAGAATGGCGAAGGATGTCATCACCGGCGAGATGAACAGCGAGACCACAAGGTAGCCGGCAAGCAGCAGCGTCGTCTGGGCGAGCATCAGCAGCGAGAAGGCCGCCGCCTGCACCCTGTCGATGTCGCCGGTCAGCGCGTGGTCGAGATCGGAGCCGCGCATGCGGGTGAAGACGCCCCAGCGCGCCTTGCCGACGCTCTCGAACAGGTTCATGCGCACGCGGTTGATGAAGTCGTAGAGCAGCCGCGCCATGTAGAGCGACTTGAAGCGGTTGAACATCGCCTGCAGCGCCACCAGTCCGACGAGCAGACAGAGCACCGTCGCAAGCGACAGCGTTCCGCCAGGTAGAAGCCAGCGCAGAGCGCCGGGCACCCGCACGGCAAAATCCTGGTCGGCATTGCCGATCAGGTGCAGGAGCGGGATCACAAGCAGGATCGAGAGGCCCTCGGTCAGGCTTCCCAGGATCAGGAAGGCCAGCGCCGTCAGCGTGCGCCGCCCGCCGATCTGCGCCATCACGCCGCCGAAGCCGGCGACATCCCGCAAGAGCGACAGGCGAAGTTTCGAGGACCAGGCCATGCGTCCGCTCACCTTGCCTGCGTGCCGGCGGCCAGATCGCGCTCGATCAGGGCGACGGCCTCGTCGATCCGCTCGAGCCCTGCCGGCACTTCGAGATGGCCGACCCCGACCTTGGCGGCTAGCTGCGCGCACTGGCCGAGATGCGCGGAAGCGAAATCGCCGACCAGCGCCTGCCGGCCGAACCGGGTGACGTAGGAGAACTTGATGATCGCCGGCAGGGCGCCGGCGCCTGGCAGCGGCGTGATCGCCGCCCGCTCGCCGCGCTTCAGCATATAGATTCGCGCAAGGGGCGCTGCTTCATCTGAAAATCCGTTGTGGAGACGGTGCTGCGCCTTCTCGATCTGCGGATGCACCTGCGGCCGCACCTCCGCCTGGCCGATCCTGATGGCGTCGGCGGCGTCGGTTGCGAGCTTGAGCTGCGGAAAACCAGGCAGGATCATCGGCCGGGAAGGGTTGGACAGGTCCAGCGCCACGACGTCGTCGGTAAGCAGAAGGTGACCGGCGCGGATCATCGCTCCCGCCGTGGTCGACTTGCCGGCGCCCTTGTCGCCCATGAAGACCACGCTTTGGCCGCCAACGGCGATCGCGCTGGCGTGCAGGACGAGCAGGCGGCGCTGATGCAGGGTGAGCGCCAGCACCGGACCCAAAAGCGGGAAGGCGAGCAACGGATCGTCGATGCCCGGCGCCGGATCGACATCGATCCTGGAAGCATCGCTGATCAGGAAGGTGCCGACGGCTTGCCAAGACAGATACTGGCGCGTCGGCTCGAAGCGAAAGGCGGTTTCGCCTTCCATTGCAGGCCTGGGAAAGTCGACCGGGCCGACTGCGATCGCGATATCGGGCGGCGCCGGCACCGTCGGCTGCAACTCCGGCAGCGCCACCTCGGAGCTGATCGTCAGGCCATAGGCTCTGTAGAAGCGGCGAACGCGCCCGCTCAGATCTTCGGGCCCGATGTCGGGATCCGGCCCGGTCGCGAGGGGAGCGGCTGAACCGTTCATGCGAGGCTCCCCATCGGCTGGATCCGCCGCAGCCAGAGCGACAGCGAGATCGAGCGCCAGACATATTGCACATCGAGCGGCGCGGCTTCGTCTGGTTTTTGCAGCAGCCGCGCATAGGCGGCGTTGACTTCGCTCAGATTGACATAGGGCGCGATGCGGTCGCCCTCGGACACCAGTAAGGTGTCCAGAAGGTCGCGATGGTTGCGGAGCATGCCGCTGACCAGGTTGGCGGTGAAATCGATCTTGTCCCGCCGCCACTGCACCGCCGGCGGCAGCACGCCTTCCATCGCCTGGCGCAGCACATGGCGGCCGAAGCCGTTGTGGAGCTTTTCCTCGCCGGGCAGCGCCAGGCAGAACTCGACCAGCGGCTTGTCCCAGAACGGATAGCGCGGCTCGACGCCGAAATTGGCGGCGGCCTTGTCCAGCACTTCGAAGGCGTGCGGCACCAGTCCGGTCGAGAGTACCCAGCGATGGGTGAGCGCC
This sequence comes from Mesorhizobium sp. WSM4906, assembly GCF_029674625.1. NCBI lineage: Bacteria > Pseudomonadati > Pseudomonadota > Alphaproteobacteria > Hyphomicrobiales > Phyllobacteriaceae > Mesorhizobium > Mesorhizobium sp. WSM4906. Next base: position 277,774 of record NZ_CP121355.1, on the reverse strand, counting down.
TCGCTGGCGCTCACGCTGGGCGGCATGTAGCCGGCCCGCTGGAAGCGGTCGACGAGGTCGGTTCGCCTGGCAAGCTCGGCATTGACCAGGGCGCCCCAGGCGGGGACGCGCGCCTGTGCGGCGGTCTTTAGCCGCAGTCTGGACAGAAGCCGGTTCATCCGGTTTCGCCACCTGGCGATTCGCCATGCCGGTCCATAGACGGTCAGGAATCGGAAATACATGGCGAGCATGCCTTCGCCATAGGTGCCGGAGGCGCCGTGAAGCTCGCGCCAGAGCGCAAGCCATCGGCCGGCATTGGCGAGCTCATGCAGCAGTCCGTGCCCGTGTGAAACGACCTCGTCGCCGCCATGACCGTCGAGCAGCACCTTCACCCCCTTGGCACTCGCCGTCCGGTAGATGCTGCGGGTCAACGACAGGCCGGGGGCGAGGAACGTCCCCTCCTGCTCCTCCAGGATGCGTTCGAACTCGGCGAAGGGCGCGTAGTTGCCAACGGAAATCATCGTGCCGTCGAGCCTGTGCCGGTCGAGCACCGCGTCGATGAACGGCTTCTCGTCCATCGGCGAGCCCTTATCGAAGACCAGCGAGAAGGTCTTCAGCCGCGGTCTGTGCTCGGCGGCCGCTTGCAGGCCGGCGACGCCTGCGATCGAGGACGAATCGAGGCCGCCGCTCAGCATCGCGCCTATGGCGGGCGTGCCGCGCGTCCGGTTCCGCACCGACTGTGAGAAGAGATGCCTGAATTCCTCAGTGACATCCGGGCGCAGCGGCCTGGGCGAAGGCTCGACCTGCCAGTAGGGACGAAGCGTCACCTGGCTGTCCGTCACCGTCAGGATATGGCGGGCCGGCAATCGGAAGATTTCGGCATACTGGGTCGACTGCGGATCGTCGGGCAATCCGGCAAGGAAGCCGGAAATCTGATGCTCGCTGATGCGCGTGCCGACGCCATCTAGAGCGAGGAGAGGGCCGATCTCCGAGGCAAAAGCGAAGCGCCTGGCGGTCGAGTGATAATGGAAAGGTTTGATGCCGAAATGGTCGCGGGCGCAAAACAGTGCCCGGCGCTCGGCGTCCCAGATCGCGAAGGCGAAATCGCCTTGCAGATAGGTCGGACAGGCATCGCCCCATGTGAGATAGGCCTGCATCAGGAGCATCGCGTCGGTGACCGGCCGGTCGCCTGCGCCGAGCCGCGCCAGAAGCTCGTCGCGGTTGTCCAGCCGGCAATCGGCCGTGATGGCGAGCTTGCCGCCGGCCATGATCAGCGGGCCTGGGCCGTTCTCGCCGGTCGTGTCGAGCCAGGCATGGCCAAGCGCCACGCTTCCCGCCGTCCACCACGAGCTGCCGTCGCGGGCCCGGTGGGGCATGTGCGCCAGCATCTGCTGGATGTCGGTCGCCTGGGCAGGTCCGCCGTCTTGCCTCAGCAGAATTCCGGCGATGCCGCTCATGGCTTATTGCCCGTGATCGACGAGATGGGTGAAGCCGTTGACCGAGCCGCCAAGCACGATGTGGTCGCCGCTGACCAGCCAGGCATGCGCCTTGAGCTCCGCGCTGGTCCCGCGCTCGATGCCGATGCGGATCTTGGAGGCATTGCCCTGGCGGGCAAGCAGATATTGTCCGGCGAGAGCCTGGGTGAGGCAACTGGCGCCGGGCACGAAACGCGCCGCGGCGGCCACGCCCCATGCGACACGCCGCAGATCGGCGATACCGGCGACATTCCTCGCCTCCAGCCGGGTCACCAGAGCGCGCATGCGGTTATAGGAGGAAAGCGTCAGCCCCAGCCGCACGAGGCCGACCACCGCCAGACAGCGCGCCAGAAACAGCATCTCCGGGCCGCTAAGGGAGAGGGCCCTAGGCCAGTTCCTCATGGTGGAGCCTCGCAAGCCCGGCTTCGATCAGCCCCTTGAGCAAGCCTTCGACATCGGCCTTGCAGCGTTCGGCATCGACATCGTAGCGCGCGATCACGGCGCTTCTTATGTCGAGGATCGGTCGTGGCTCCTGGATCAGCTCCCAGATGTAGGCGCCGACCCCGTTCAGGCTGTAGTAGATGTTGGATTTGAGATGGAGCAGCGCCAGTCCGTTGCCGAATTCGCAAGCCACCGCGTCGCCGGTCGCGACCACCCGGTCATGGTCCGATGGGTTCCAGTGCATCCTAAAACCTCGTTCTTGAACGCCACGCGTCTTCCGACCTGGACCGGGATCGGTTGCCTGCGATCGCCCGGCCAGGAAGCCGGGAGGCATGAGCCCCCCGGCTCACCTGTTTAAAAGAAACGCTCGGAGCCCCAAAATCCGACAACTCCGAACGCGTGCAACCTCAGGAGAAGGTGAGCTGGTCGAACGGCGTGTGCGCGGGAAATGCCGCGTCCAACGCTGTCGTACCAGCGCCGCCCTGCGTGATCGTTTCGATCGAACCGTGAACCGTCAGGCTGGGGGTCTCGTACTGTTGCTTCTCAACATTCTGTTCCATTTTACTCTCCAACTGAGGACTGGAAGCGGCTTCAGAATGCCGCCAGCACATTTCTATGCTGCGTTGCAATTGCTGCACGGCAACATTTATGAGTCAAGCCTGATTTACTAGGCATTAATCAATTCTCGGTTGCGGTGGCAGTCGTCGATGATGACGTCCCCGGCCTTTGCATTTTGGGCGGATATCGTCCGGGCGCTCAACGCTGCTTTTTTGCCGTTTAAGTAAACATTTGATTTGGTTCGAATAAGTTTCCGAACTCAAATGGCGCTCTCGCAGCTGCGAAGAAGATAGCGCGGAAAATACCGGTTGCCGGGTCACGTCGCGGCCCATCGGGCCTGTCTTCAAAAGTGATCGGCGACACGGCGAATCTGAACGCGAAGGTTGCAGAAGCGAGATCGCCTCGGAACTCGCTGGATAACCGTTCTGATTTTTGCCGATGCTTTTCTTCGCAGGTGCGGTATAAACGCCGCGGGCGGTTTTGTGGAGAACGACATCGGGCATGGCCGTGCAGGATGCTTCCTACGACAGGCTGCGTGCGTCCGGCTGCGCCGACGAAGTCGCCTATGTGCAGGCCTGTCTGCGGCTGTTCTTCAACCCGGCTGCGGGAGCCGCCGACCATGGCGGCATGCCGGCTCCGGCAATCTCCGTGGCCGACGTTGCCGACATTGCGAGGTTGAACAAGGTCGCGGTCTTTTTGCTCAAGGCCCTCTCGCACGGGGCGATCGCCGCGACGCCTGCCGAATTGCTCGCATGGCTCGATGGCTATCGCCGGCGCACCATGTCGATGAACGCCGCCTGCATCGGCGATTCGATCGCCATCCATCGGGTGCTGCGTGACAGGCAGGTCGACTTCGTCTTCCTGAAGGGGCCGCTGCAGCAGCAATTACTCTATGGTGATCATTTCATGAAGCCGTCCGGCGACGTCGACATACTGGTTTCGCCGTCCGGTTTCTTCGCCGCCCGCGAGGCCCTCCGCTCGGCCGGCTACGAGGTCGCGGGCAAGTCGCGCTCGGTCTGGTGGGTGCGCTTCCTCGGCGAGCAGCACATGGTCCGCGACGACGGGGTTCGGGCCGCCACGGTCGATCTCCACCACCGGCTGCAGCAGCCTGGCTCGCCCAGTCCGCGCGACATAGACGGCTTCCTGCGCCGCAAGCGCGAGATCGAGATTGCCGGAACCGCCATGCCTTTGATTTCGGCGCCCGACATGCTGCTCTTGTCCTGCATCAGCGTCGCCAAGGCCTTCTTCAACCGCGAGCCTTGCGCCGGCTATGTCTGCGACGTCAGGGCAGCTTCCAGTCGGTTGAGCGAAACCGAGCAGCAGATGGTGCTCGACCATGCCGCCGAGCAAGGTCTGGCCGATACGCTGCTGCTTGGTTTGCGCGCTGCCGATGTCCTGCTTGGCGGCACCGCCACGCTGCTTTCGGATCGCGCCACACGGATCCTGGCGCGCATCGACAATGCCGACCTGTTCCACATGGTGATCGCGCCCTGGCTGTCGTCGTTGCGCTGGCCGCAGCGGCGGACGGTGCTATGGGAGCTCTGCGGCCGCGAGCCGGTGCGCTATCTGGCCGAAGCCGGCTGGGCGGCCTCCGCCGATCTCAGCCGGCGCATCTTCGAGCGGCCGGCCGTAGCCGCGCCGGTGCGGAGCAACGGATGAAGACCGATTTCATATTCAGGGCCATGGGCGGGCTGTCACTCACGCAATTGAAAGGTGAAACATGCCCGTGACGACCCCCAGGGTCTGCGTCATCATCGCCGCCCGCAACGCGGCGCGCACCATACCGGTCGCCATCGCTTCGGCTCTGCGCGAGCCGGAGGTGGCGGAAGTCGTCGTGGTCGACGATGCCTCTACCGACGACACCCAGAATGTGGCGCGCGCCGCCGATGACGGCAGCGGCCGGCTCTCGATCATGCGTCTCGACGTCAACCGCGGTCCCTCCTTCGCTCGCAACGCCGCGATAAAGGCCTCCGCCTCGCCTTTCATCAGCATCCTCGACGCCGACGATTTCTTCCTCGAGGGCCGCTTTCGCCGGCTGTTCGCCAGCGCCGACTGGGATTTCGCGGCCGACAATATCATGCTGATCAGGGACGATGCGGCAGCAGATCCCACCAAGGTCGCGGCTCCTTCCTTTGCGCCCGAACCGCAATTCCTCGACTTCGAGCGCTTCGTCGAAGGCAACATTTCTCGCCGCCGCGTGCTGCGCGGCGAGCTGGGCTTCCTCAAACCGGTGATCAGCAGGGCGTTCCTCGACGGGCACGGGTTGAGCTATGACGAGAACCTGCGGCTCGGCGAGGATTACGAGCTCTATGCGCGCGCCGTCGCGCGCGGAGCGCGTTTCAAGATCATCAAATCTTGCGGCTATGGCGCCATCGTTCGCGCCGATTCGCTGAGCGGCCGCCACAGGACGCAGGATCTGAAGCGGCTTGCCGATGCCGATCTGGCGCTGCTGGCGCTCGGCAACTTGCCGGAAGCCTCGAAAGCCGCCTTGCGGCGCCACGAGCGCCATGTGCGTGACAAATACCGGCTGCGCAATTTCCTCGACGTGAAGGCGGAGCGCGGCCTGGCATCGGCCGCCGCTTACGCTTTCGCCAGCCAGTCCAATCTGATCCCGATCGTGCGCGGCGTGGCCGCCGACAAGCTGGACGCGTTGTTCCGCCGCACCGGCATTGCTGCAAAGCAGCAAGTGCCGCCGATGCGCTTCCTGATGTCGGCGACAAGTGCCGCGAAGGAATGATCGGACGACGGCAACGGCCTCGGGCCGTTTCCAAAAAAATCCGCTTTCCGAAACTACGAGGTTGCCTACTTGCCCCGAGAATGGCAGTCTATGTTGCGGTGCAGCAATTGCGAAAGGCCAATCGAATGGCTTCGATTTTTGGCTTCAGATCCAGGGACCCGGCCCGCGACCGGCAGACCGATCTCCAGCGTTTCGACCGTCTGGCGAAGTTGTTCGACCAGATCGGCGCCGAGATCGAGGCCGAGAAAACCGGGCTGGAGAATCGCTATCGGTCGACGGCGACCAACGCGGCCTTCCTGGTCGAGGCGATGGAGAACGGCTCCGCGTCGACGGATAAGTCGTCGGACGTCAGCGCGATGACCGGCGCGATCCTGAACTACGAGCGGCGCATCGCCGAGCTCACGCGCCAGAAAGGCTTGATGAAGGAACTGCGTCATTCGCTCGACGCGATTGTCGACGGCACGCAGCAGGCCAAAGCGCCGACCGGATTGGCGAAGGCCGCGGGACGAGGCTGAAGGCATCCACGGACACTATCATCGATACGAGACCATAAAGGAGTTCAAAGGGCGGAAGATCGGAAGCGGCTCGCTGAGGCGGGCCGGAAATGACTTTGGGTTGGGGCGGACAACACAAGGTGAGTTTGTCATGAACGCAGATTCGAACAACACGTCCATCGCGGCGGCTTGCGGCACGCCGCGTCCGCGCTCGAATGGGTCACGCAGTCCTTGGCCAAGCCTGGCAGGAGCGCTGCTCGCCGTTGCAGCCGCAGTCTCGGCCGTCCCGCATCCGGCGCATGCCGAGGACATGCAGAGCGCGCCCTCCTTCGTCGACAATTTCTCGAACTTCGACCGTTCGCGCTGGTTCGTCTCCGACGGCTGGAACAACGGCAATCACCAGAACTGCACCTGGTCGAAGGACCTGGTTCGGCTTTCCGACGGCGTGCTTTCGCTGAGCTTCGAAAAACGCAAGCTGAAGGATCGCGAGTTCGCCTGCGCCGAGATCCAGACCAAGCAGCGCTATGGCTATGGCGTCTACGAGGCGCGGATGAAGACCGATAGCGGCTCGGGCCTCAACGCCGCGTTCTTCACCTATATCGGGCCGCAGGACAAAAAGCCCTGGGACGAGATCGACTTCGAGGTGCTCACCAAGGATCCCTCGAAAGTCCAGGTGAACAGCTATATCCAGGGCAAGCCGAAGAACGGCAAGCTGGTCGATGTCGGGGGCGGTGCCGACAAGGGCTTCAACGACTATGGCTTCGTCTGGGAGAAGGACCGGCTGCGCTGGTACGTCAACGGCAAGCTGGTCAACGAAGTGACCAATCCGGACGAACTGCCGACCAATCCGCAGAAGATCTTCTTCAGCCTGTGGGGCAGCGACAAGCTGACCAACTGGATGGGTGCCTTCGCCGATCCCGGCCGCAAGGTGACCATGGAGGTCAAGCGCGTCGCCTTCACCGCCTTGGGCCAGCCGTGCCAGTTCCCGGAATCGCTGGCGTGCAGCATAAGTAACAGCAACTAGGCATGATCCCCAAAAACGGCGGACCGGTTTTGGGATAAGATCATGCGCAACATCCAGGCCCAAAAGGGCCTGGGCACATCTGAACTGGCCGGGTCGTTCTGCGGCCCGGCCTTAAACAGGAACAGAACCGAATGAACTTGACGGTGTTTGGAATTGGCTATGTCGGTCTCGTCCAGGCCGCGGTGCTCGCGGAGGTCGGGCACGAGGTGGTGTGCGTCGACATCGATGCAGCGAAGGTGGAGCGGCTCAATCAGGGCTTCATCCCGATTTTCGAACCCGGGCTGGAAAGCCTCGTCAGGGAAAACCACGCCGCCGGCCGCATCCGCTTCACCACCGATGCGGCCGCGGCGGTCAAACACGGCCAGATCCAGATGATCGCGGTCGGCACGCCGCCCGGCGAGGACGGCTCGGCCGATCTGAAATATGTGCTCGCCGTCGCCGAGGCCATCGGCCGCGAGATGGACGCGCCCAAGATCGTCGTCGGCAAATCGACCGTGCCGGTCGGCACCTGCGAGAAGATCAAGGCAAGGATCGCCGAGACCCTGAAGACACGCGGGCGCGAGGATCTGAGCTTCGATGTCGCCTCGAACCCTGAATTCCTCAAGGAGGGTTCTGCCGTCGCCGATTGCATGAAGCCCGATCGCATCATCGTCGGCACGTCGAGCGAAGACACCGAGGCGGTGATGCGCGAGCTTTACGCGCCGTTCAACCGCAACCACGAAAAGATGATCGTAATGGACGTGCGCAGCGCCGAGTTCACCAAATATGCGGCCAACTGCATGCTGGCGACCAAGATCAGCTTCATGAACGAGATGGCCAATCTGGCCGAACAGTTGGGCGCTGACATCGAAGAGGTGCGCAAGGGCATCGGCAGCGATCCGCGCATCGGCTACCACTTCATCTATCCCGGCCTCGGCTATGGCGGCTCCTGCTTCCCCAAGGATGTGCGCGCGCTGATCAAGACCGCCGAGGGCGTGAAGTTCGACGCCAAGCTGCTGCGCGCCGTCGAGGAGCGCAACAACGCGCAGAAATCGGTGCTGTTCGAGAAGGTCGACCGCTATTTCCAGGGCAACCTCAGGGGCAAGACCTTCGCCGTCTGGGGGCTAGCCTTCAAGCCGAATACCGACGATATGCGCGAGGCCCCGTCGCGCACGCTGATGGAGGCGCTGTGGGCGGCCGGCGCCAAGGTGCAAGCCTATGATCCGGAGGCGATGCAGGAATGCCAGGCCATCTACGGCCTGCGCGAGGATCTCCTGCTTTGCGGCACTAAGGAAGCGGCGCTGCGCGGCGCCGACGCGCTTCTGATCTGCACCGAGTGGAAGAGCTTCAGGGCTCCCTCCTTCGACGCGCTCAAGGACGCGCTGACCACGCCGGTCATCTTCGATGGCCGCAACCTCTACGATCCGAAGGTCATCGCGCGCTACGGCATCGAATACCATTCGATCGGCAGGATGGCGGCATGACGGCGGCTGCGGTGAGCCTCCCGCCGAACGGCTCCGGCGAACGACAATGGGGCCGACAATGACGGGGAGGCCGACCATGATCGTGCGCGTTTCGGCAAAGGGTTCGATCTGATGGTGATGGATGTTCAGCCCGAACAAATCGCCAACGAGCATTTCGATCTCGTCGTCATCGGTTCCGGTTTCGGTTCAGCCTTCTTCCTGCATGAGTTCTTGAAGCGGCGCAAAGTCCGCGCCCTGGTGCTCGAATGGGGCCGCCACAACACGCACGAATGGCAGCTCAACCAGAACGCCAACACCGACATAGACGACGAGAGCACCTACAAGACCGACAATGCCGACAAGCCATGGAACTACACGATCGGCCTCGGCGGCGGCACCAACTGCTGGTTCGCGCAGACGCCGCGCTTCCACCCCAACGACTTCAGGCTGAAGAGCACCTACGGCGTCGGCAACGACTGGCCGATCAGCTATGACGACCTCGAGCCGTTCTATTGCGACGCCGAGGAGGTCATGTCGATCTCCGGCGATCCCGACATGGCGCGGATGCTGCCGCGCTCGCGACCGTTCCCGCAGCCGCCGCACCGCATGTCGACGCCGGACCGGATGATGAAGGCGGCTCAGCCTGAGCAGCATTTCGTCATGCCGACCGCCCGCGCCCGCGTGGCGACGGCGCAGCGCACCTCATGCTGTGCCAACCTCAGGTGCTGGCTGTGTCCGGTCGACGCCAAGTTCACCGTCAACAACGGTTTGATGCACGTCTTCCAGCACGCGGACGTGTCGGTGTGCCTGGGCGCCGAGGTGCGCCGGCTCGACCATTCGGGCGGTTCGGTCCGTTCGGTCGTTTTCCTGCGCAACGGCAAGGAATATTCGGTCAGCGGCGACCTGGTCATCCTCGGCGCCAATGCCATCCAGAGCCCGGCGATCATGCTGCGCTCCGGGCTCGGCGGCGAGTTCGTCGGGCTCGGCCTGCACGAATCCTACGGCTGGAACTACGAGGTCTATCTCGACGGCGTCGACAATTTCGACGGCAGCACCATCACCACCGGCCTGAATTTCGGTCTCTATGACGGCCCGCATCGCGCCGAGCACGCGGCGGCGCTGGTTTATTTCGAGAACCGCTGGCAGCATGGCATGCGTGCCGAGAAGGGTCGGCTGCGGCAAGTGCTGCCGCTGGTCATCGTCACCGAGAACCTGCTCGATCCGGAAAACCGGGTGATACTCGACAAGGACGAGAATGCCTTCGTCAGCTTCAAGGGCGCGTCGGACTACGCAACCAAAGGCATGGCCAAGGCGCTCGAGCGGCTGCCGGCGCTGCTCAAGCCGCTGCCGGTCGAACAGATCTTCGACCGTGGCATACGGCCGACCGAATCGCATGTGCAGGGCACCTTGCGGATGGGCACCGGCCCGGCCGACTCGGTGGTCGACCGCGGCATGATCCACCACCAGCTCCGGAACCTGGTCGTTGTCGGCACCAGCACCTATCCGAGCTGCTCCTGCGCCAACCCAAGCCTGACCGCCGCCGCCCTTTCGCTGCGGGCGGCGACCCGGCTGGCATGAAGGAGGGGCCGATGAAGATCACGCGACGCACCGCGCTGGCCGTTGTTGCCGGCGGCATCGCCTCAACGGGCATCGCCGCTGCCGCGGTATCGTCCTTCTCGGATGAGGATCTGGTCCGCGTCACGCTCGAAAGATACTTCGGGTCGCTCAACATGCGCATCGAGCATCTGCAGCAGTTCGTGCTCGAATTCCGCAACCGCAATCCGTGGGTGTTCCCGAGCGACAAGCTGGCGGATGCGGTGACGCTTTTGGAGACGGTGAGGCTCGACAAGGCGCGCGAATTCCTGCCCGGGCAGAAGCAGCAGGATGTCAGGAATTTCGAACGCTGGGTCATCGCCGAGTTCCACATGCTGACCGACTATGCCTGGCGCAGCTCGCCCGCCGACCCGATCCGCTTCACCGGTTGGCATCCATGCACCAATCCCTTCGCCAATCTCGAGCAGCAAAGTGCCTGAAGTCGCGGGGCGGGCAACACGCCGTCGGGCCAAACAAACGTGACAAGGAGCCGAGCCCATGAAAGTGATTTTCGCAGGCGGCAACGGATACACGCCCGAATTCAGCGGCGGCGTCCAGTCGAGCACGCATCACCTGGCAGAGCAGTTGATCGAGCACGGACATGAGGCATCGGTGCTCGCGGCCTTGTTCGGAGACGGCTTCTTCGGCTTCAGGGCGCGCGCCAAGATGAAACTGCTGCGGCAGCCAGCCGTCATCGACAACTTTCCCGGCTACCCGGTGGTGCGTGCCTGGTTTCCCTGGGAAGCCGCCCGGTTTGCCGTTGAGAAGATGAAGCCGGACGTCGCGGTGGTGCAGTGCCACAAGTCGGTTCCGCTCGGCAAGGCGCTGCAGGCCGAGGGTGTGCCGCTGGTCGTCTATCTGAGGAATGTGGAGTTCCACGAATTGGGCGGCGACCTTCGTGAGCTGAATTCCGCGCACTACATTGCCAATTCCGAATTCACGGCGCGCACCTACAAGCGGGAGTTCGGCATCGATTCGGCGGTCCTGCCGCCGACGATCAGTCCCGCCCTCTACAGCACGCCGACGACCGGCGAGTTCGTCACCTTCATCAACCCCTATGAAGAGAAAGGCTTCGATCTTGCGGTGAAGATTGCGGCTGCCTCTCCGGAAATCCCGTTCCTGTTCGTTGAGAGTTGGAAGCTAGACGAAGACCATCGCGCCCGTGTCGAACAGGCTATCGCGCCCTATTCCAACATCAAGCTGGAGAGCCGCACGAACGACATGAAGACGGTTTACGGCCGAACCAGGATCCTGCTTGCGCCGAGCAAATGGGAAGAGGCCTGGGGCCGCGTCGCTTCGGAAGCCCATTGCAGCGGCATCCCGGTCGTCGGCTCGCGGCGCGGCGGCCTGCCGGAGGCGATCGGTTCCGGCGGCGTGGTACTGGATTATGATGCGCCGCTCACGGACTGGGTCGAGGCTGTGAGGCGGCTGTGGAACGACAAACAGGAGTATGAACGGCTTTCGACCGCGGCTCGCACCTTCTCCGAGCGAGCGGAACTCGACCCGGAACGTCAGTTCGCTATCTTCTTCTCACTACTCGACAAGGCGGCGCAGCAACGTTCCCGCCGCGCGGCATAGCCAAGCTGTCGCATCCGTCAACGGCAGTACGCCGATCAAACCCCCGGCTTGCGGCCGCCGGCCTTCACGCACCGAGGTCGGTGCGCCTGTAGCCGTGCATGGTCATGACCAGCTTGTCGGCGGGCGCCATCGGTTCCCATTTGCCGGCCCAGCGCGGGTCCATCACGTCGCCGGCAGCGACCCACAGATCGAAATAAGGCCGCATCGGCTTGTCCGGAAACGCACCGCCAGCCGTATCGGCAGGCGTCACGACGGCGGCCTCGTCTCCATCGATGAGGAAGGACACCCGTTTGCCGGCTTCATATTCTATGCCGAGCCGGTACCGCTTGCCCGAGAGATCGCCAAGCTGGACCCATTTGACCCACACGCTCTTGTGCTGATTGTTGACGTTCGCCCAGACGGTGAGTTGCAGTCCTTTCGTGCCGACGATTTCGAAATCGATTTCTTCGTGAGCCTTGTCGTTGAATGTCCACAGCGGAGCCGCGACAAGCCCGGGCCTCATTGTCGGCAGCGTCACATCCACTTCCCAACGCGCCGACGCCGACTCCGATTTGCCGCCCGCGATAACTTGCGCGGAGGCCTTTTCGCTGACGGTCAGCTGAAGCGCCCCGTCAACGATCTTGACGTTTGCGGCCTTCCAGTCATAGCCGCCGAGCTTGGGCTCGCTCCATTGCGAGGGAACGAACGGATTGTCGTATTTCCAGAGCTGGAGCTTGACTTTCGACCAATCCGGAAGCGGGGCGAGGGTAGGCTTTGCGCCTTGATCGGCGGTTTGCGCCATGGCGCGTCCGGCAACCAGCGGCATTGCCGCAGGAGCGAGAAGGGATGTCAGCAATTCTCTGCGTGTGAGGTCCATAGGCTGATCTCCGGCAACAGCTCCGATATTCGGTAGCTCATCGAGGGTCGTTCATTTCGATTGGACTGAGCTTTTGATCTTCAAATGGATGCAGGGTGTGCTTCTGTGGTTCATGCTGGTCGCTTGATCCGGCTCTTGAGCGTCTCATAACCGCGTTTGCCAAGCAGCAACTGTGCCATTTTCTTGGCGGCTGCCTTGCGCCCCCCATGCGAATTGACCTGCCTGAGACGTGCTGGGAGGTTGCGGGCGGCCTGCTCCAGCGCCGGCAGCGAGAGGGCGTCGGGAAAGCTTACTATGTTGGTTTCGACGCACAGCACCGGCTTGCCCGACAGTTTGGCGATCTTGAGCGCCTGTTCGTGCTCGCTTTCGATGAACAGGATGGCCTCCGACTTGCGGTAGAACTCGGCCTTGAAGCTGCCATGCGCGCCGAGGCGCTGTCGCTCGGCTTTGCTCGGCAGGTCGAGCATGATCAGGTGATCGTATTTGATCTCATGCCTGGCAAGCCACGCCTCGGTCAGCTTGCGGTATTTTTCCAGGCGGCTCGTGACCAGCCAGCCGATCTTGCGCGTCGGCCCGAGCAGCGGCCGCGCCTCGGTGAGGAATTTCTCGTAAGCGGGTCCATCGTCGTTTTCTTCCTCGGTCGGATCGAGGCAGAGCACGCCGTCTATGTCGACGCAGCACTGCTCGAGGAAAATGTGGTGCATGAAGTTCCACTGGAACATCCGGGGATGCGGCACGACCTCGAAGACGATGTCGGTTTCCTTGTGCTGCGGCAGCAGGCCGAACACGGCGGCGAAGACGAAATCGCCCTGGATGCCGGCGGCCGCGATCTTGCCGCGCGCGTCGCGCATGGCGTTGCCGCCGCTGACGCTGTCGTCGATCACCAGGATCTTGCGCATCTCGGAATGCTGCCGGTCGAGCGCTGCACGGCGTTTGGTGACACCCGACGTGTAGACCTTGCCGGAGAGGAAGCTGTCGAGATCGGTCATCGGGATGTTCGCCGTCAGGCTGACCAGCGTCGCGGCGAGTATGCCGCTTCTCGGCACGCCGACCACCAAGTCGATGTCGCGCGGCAGCCGGTGCAGGTTGCGCAGGATCGCGTCGTTCATGTCCGAAATCGATCGGTAATTCATCGTAGCCTTACCCTCAATCAGCAGTTTGCCGGCTTTCAGCCGACGACAGAATCGTGGTCGGCGCTGTCGCCGAACAAGGTCATTTCGCCTCGCTGGGCGCCGGGGAAAAACCTCGGGCGGGGACCAACTTCAAGGCCTCGCGGAGCGCTTCGCGGCCGGCACCGAAAGCGAGCGCGATGAGGATAGTGACGGCATAGGAAAGCGCCGTCCCGCATACCAGCGCGACAATGGGTTGGATCGGCAACATCGGCTTGACGAGCCAGACCAGGGCCAGCGCCACATGCCCGCCGATCACGAAAGGCGCTGCCGCGTGAAGCACATGGCTGGCGCGCAGCGGTCCGGTCTTGCCAATGTAGAGCCACAGGAAGGGCGTTCTCAGATATTCGCTGATCGCATAGGCGATGGCGACGCCGAGCGCGCCGTAGGGCAGGCCTACGGCGAAGGCCATCACCGAGGTCACGGCCGTGACGACGCCCCAGCGCATGAAATCGCCGGAGCGGCCCTGGCTGACGAACAGCCAACCCGCGGGATTGTTGAGCGGCTGCAGCAGCCCGGCGAAGCCCAACGCCAGGAAGATCGAAGCACTTTGTCGCCACTGCTCGCCGAGCACGAAGGGAATGAGCGTGTCGGACATCGCGGTGGCAAAGGCGACCCCGGGCAGCGCCACAAGCAGGATCAGCGGCATCACACGCAGATAGGCGCTTCGGTAGCGGTCCGGCTCGTCCTTCAGCCGCGAGAGCGCCGGCACCATCACCTTCGACAGCGGATTGGTGATCTGGCTGAGCGGGAAGAGCAAAAGCTTGTAGGCGCGATCGTAGAGGCCAAGCTGCGCCTCGCCCCAGTATTTGCCGATCAGCACATTGTCGAGGTTGCGGGCGAAGAAATTGGCGAAGTTGAACCCGGTGACGCCGGCGCCGAAATGGATCAACTGGCCGATCCCCTCGACCTTGCGCGGCAACCCGGGACGCCAGCGCGAGGAGCCCCAGTAGCAAAGCGTCGGCAGCATGGCGCCGGTCAGCGTGCCGGCGAAAAGCGCCCAGTAGGAGCGGTCGATGAAGGTCCAGGCGATCGACACGACAAGGCCAATGACCGCGCTGATGACATCGATGACGGCCAGCCGCGTGAACTGCATGCGGCGCGTCAGCAGCGCCAGGTGCTGGGCGCCCAGCCCGTAGGCCATGATCTGCAGGCCGAACGCCGCGACGAGGCCGCTGACGCGAGGCTCACCGTAGAAGGCCGCGACGAGCGGCGCCGCTGCCGCAAGCACGCAGGCCAGGATCGCGCTCACCGCGGTGTTGATCCAGAAGAGGTAGTTGACCTCCTCATGCCGGATACCGGTCTTCTGGATCGTCGCCTGGGTGAGGCCAAAGTCCTGGAACAGCGCGATGAAGGCCAGTACTGGCGCTGACATGGCGATGACGCCGAAATCCTGCGGCGACAGCAGGCGGGACAGCACGATGACGGAAACTATCTGCGTCGCCACGCGCACGCCTTGCGCCACGGCAGTTACGACGGCGCCGCGTCCGACCGATTTGCGAAGAGAGCCCTGTGGCGGATCGAATGCATTGCCTTCCAAATCGAGGATTCCTGACTTTTGTGCAGTTCGGGTCCGTGAACCTGACCGTCGCCGAGCACCGAAATGCCCCACCCCAGCGTCAAGCAGTGCAGCAAAGATATGGCAATTTTTGCGACGCCGCATCAAAATTGTTGCAATGCAGCAAATTTTAGCCAATTCGCCCGACCGGCGGCAGACATCTGACACCGTGAGCCTTCGGCAAGGACGATTGCGCCGTGGTGCGGCTTTACGCGCGATCTGCTTTTGGACGCCTGTTGAAATTCAAGCTGCCGAAGCGGTCCGGTTTGGGTCCGTGTCCTGGAGGCCGAAATCAGTCGGCAGGGATTGAGGCGAGGAAATGTCGAGCGCTGGATCAAGCCGTGCCGGATCCGTGGTTCGCTCCAGCGCCACGCGGCCATAAAGCCCATCGAGAAATTCGCCCGCCGGCTTCGAACCGAACATGACCTCGGCCGTTCCGCGGGCCTGGCGGCGGAGCGGCGCCATCAGCTTCGGCTGCCCGATATATGGCATCAGCCGCTCGACGGCTTCGGTTGCAAGGCGTTCTACCTCGTCGCCGAAATACCGTGCGTAAGCCGCGTCGCCGCGAGAATCATATCCCGGATTCCACCAATCGCCGACATCGTTCAGCTTCACCGGCAATGAAATCCCATTGACGCCGTCCTCGAGGAATTCCGGCAGGGCACAAACTCTCGTTCCAAGGACCGGCGTGTGTTCTGACATCGATTCCAGCGCCGAATAGCCGAACGTGTCGCCGAAGGTGGCAAGAATGCCGAAATGCGAATTGCGCAGCAATTGCCGCACTGCATGATTGGGCAGCACGCCATGGTGGTGGACATTTTTCAGAGCGAGCAGCCTGATATAGCGGTCGAAGAATCCCGGACTTGTCGGGTCGGTCCAAATGGGACCGCCGACCTGTAGGCTCGAGATGACGTTCACCCGGATGGGAAGGTTTCGCTCGATCGCCTTTTCGGCGATCTTGACCGCCACGCATCCGCCCTTGCGGCCGAAATGGGCGCCGACGAACGTCAGCACGAGTTCTTCCGCGTCGTTGTCCGCCATCGCATCCTCGACGGCGGGAACGATGACGTTGGGATGGCGCACCATAAGCTTGTCCGTCAGCACGCCGACATGTGGGTTGTCGGCGTGTTGGTCCAGAAAACATCTGCGGGCAAAATGCGACAGGGCGATGATCCGGCGGCAACTGGGGCTGGCGATCCGCGACCGCATATATTTCGCCATTGCACCCTTCTTGCGCAGGGCGAACTGGCGCGGCAGGTGCGATTCGAAGGAGATGATAAATCTGGAGGAATTGAGCGGTATCCGGTTGAACGCATGTACGAGGGCGACGGACCGATCGGGCTCGATCAGCGTGACGCCTTCCAGTTTCGACGACACGAAGTTCAGCGGCAGGAACCGCTTGCGCAAGATCGTATGTCTCGAAGAACGCGGTGTAACGAAGCTTGTCGGATATTTGTCGTCGTAAACGGCAATGCGAAGAGACTCACTCATCCCACAACCCCACCCGTGCAAACCGGCGGCTGGGGGAGTCTTCGCAAAGTGCTTCAGCAACGCAGAGTCAGCCCAACTCTACGCTTCCGCACTGCAAATCAAATGCAGGCGGCAATCCCCAAGCCAAGTTCTGAAGCCCTACTTACGGTTACAATTTAAAAACCATTTTGTATTGCAGTGCAACATATAATTTAGCATATCCTGAACATGCATCGTTTCGGGTTCGAGAATCTGGTCGCCAGTTGCGCCTTGAGCCGCTCGCTGACGCGCGTGCGTCGTGCCGCTTTGCGACGGTGCGGGCTGATCTGCCGGAAATTTGTGCGACGCGAAAAGAGCTGCGCCTTTTTGCTACGCTGCACCAAAAATGTTGCGATGCAGCAAAAGCTGTACTAGCATCCTCTTGGGTGGCGGGCCCAACTGCGGTCGAGTTTCATGCTGCATGTCTTGTACCTTGTGCATGACGTATCCGATCCGGCGGTGCGCCGGAGGGTCAAAATGCTCAGGGCAGGTGGTGCCAGGATAACCCTGGCGGGTTTCCGCCGAACCCCCAGTCCGATCGTCGAGATCGAAGGTATCGAGCCGGTCGACCTCGGCCCGACGCGCGATGGCCGATTCGCGCAGCGCATCGGCGCGGTGGCCAAGGCTGCCGTGTCGATTGGCGCCAAGCTTGGCGCCGTGGCGCGACCCGACCTGATCATCGCGCGCAACCTCGAAATGCTGGCGCTTGCCCGCCGCGCCAACCGGGTTTTCGGCGCCGCTGTGCCGATCGTCTACGAATGCCTGGACATCCATCGGCTGGTGTTGCGCAACGACCTTGTCGGCAAGACGCTGCGCGGGGTCGAACGCCATCTCGCCCGCGATGTGAAGCTTTTGGTGACCAGCTCTCCCGCCTTCATCGCCAACTATTTCCAGCCGTTCGGGCAAATCGCCGCACCGGTCGAGCTGATCGAGAACAAATATTTCGACACCATGCCGGCGCCGGCCGACGATCCGCCAGTGGACGATGTGCTTGGGAAGGACGGCTCGGCGGCGCCGCCCTGGCGCATCGGCTGGTTCGGCGCGCTTCGCTGTCGCCGCTCCCTGGATATCCTGGCCGAGTTCACCCGCCGGCAGAACGGACGCTTCGAAGTGGTGCTGAGAGGCCGTCCGGCGTTGTCCGAATTCCCGGATTTTCACGCCTTCGTCGAAGCCGAGCCCTGGCTTTCCTTTCGCGGTCCCTATCGCAATCCGGAGGACATGGCGGCGATCTACCGGGAGGTGCACTTCTCCTGGGCGATCGATTTCTTCGAGCAGGGCCAGAATTCCGAATGGCTGCTTCCCAACCGGCTCTACGAAGGCTGCCGTTTCGGCGCCGTGCCGATTTCGATGGCGGGCACCGAAACCGGCCGGTTCCTCAAAGGGCAGGACATCGGCGTGCTTCTGGCGGAAGCCACGCCCGAAGGGCTCGACACCGCGCTCGGCCGGATGAGCTGGGAGCGCTTCGGCAAGCTGAAGTCGCGGGTGCTCGCCCGCAATCCGCGGACCTGGAGCTACGACCGCAGCGATTGCCTGGCTTTCGTCGACAAGCTGCGTGGCCTGACCGCCGTTCGCGGGAGCTTCGCGACCGAGGTGCTGGCATAGGATGGCTGAGAATGGAAAAAAGCCGATGATGCGGACAACGGCATCGAGCCTCATCGTCATTCCGTGCCTCAACGAGGCCGCCCATATCGGCGTGCTGCTCGGGCAGTTGCGTCAGGCTGCGGCAAGACTCGGCGCGCGCATCGTCGTCGCCGATGGCGGCAGCACCGACGGCACGCAGGCCATCGTCGAAAAGATCACCGCCGAGGATCCGCGGGTCGTGCTGCTCGCCAATCCGAAGCGCATCCAGAGCGCGGCCGTCAACCTGGCTGTGGCGACGTTCGGCGACGACGCCGGCTACGTCATCCGCATCGATGCGCATGGCGGCTATCCCGCCGACTATTGCGACAGGCTGATCGAGGAGGCGCTTGCTACCGGCGCCGATTCGGTCGTCGTCTCGATGCTGACCAGCGGTACCGGCGCGGTGCAGAAGGCCGTCGCCGCGGCGCAGAATTCCAAGCTCGGCACCGGCGGTTCGAAGCACCGCCACATGTCGGCCGGCGAATGGGTCGACCACGGCCACCATGCGCTGATGCGCATCAGCGCCTTCAGGGCGGTCGGCGGCTATGACGAGAGTTTCAGCCACAACGAGGACGCCGAGCTCGACTATCGGCTGCGCCAGGCCGGCTACCGCATCTGGATGAGCGGCGAGACGCATATGATCTATTACCCGCGCGCCACGCTGAAGAGCCTCTATTTCCAATATCTCGGCTATGGCCGCGGCCGCGCGAAGAACGTGCTGAAGCATCGCATGGTGCCGAAGCTGCGGCAGATGATCCCGCTGCTGGTCGCGCCGGTCGTTCTTTTGGCGCTTTTCTCCTTCGTCTCCTGGCTTGCGGCCGTGCCTTTCCTGCTTTGGGCGATCGTGTGCCTCGGCTACGGCGCGGTGACGACCATTCGCCAGCGCAACCCGGGCATGGCGCTGGCCGGCGTTTCGGCGATGGTCATGCATTTCGGCTGGTCCGTCGGCTTCTGGCTGCAGCTTCTCACGCCCCGATCGCAGCGCGAGGCGGCATGATGGCCGGCCGCTCGATCGACATCTGCATCTGCACCTTCCGCCGGCCGGAGCTTGCCGACACGCTGCGCTCCATCGCCGCGCTGGAGAAGCCTGCCGGCTTCGAGATCGGCATAGTCGTGGCCGACAATGACGACGAGCCGACGGCGCGGCCGCAGGTGAAGGCCTTGGCGCAGGAGCTGAAGCTGCCGATCCGCTATCGCCACGCGCCGGCCCGCAACATCTCGATCGCCCGCAATGCCTGCCTCGATGCCAGCGTATCGGATCTCGTCGCCTTCATCGACGACGACGAGACGGCTTCGCCGGACTGGCTCGTCGAGCTTGTCGCGACCGCGGAGGCGACCGGCGCGACGGCCGTGCTCGGTCCGGTTCGCGCGACATATCGCTTGGATGCGCCGGACTGGATGCGCAAGGGCGACTTCCACTCGACGTTGCCCGTCTGGGTGCGCGGCGAGATCCGCACCGGCTATACCTGCAACGTCCTGCTCAGGGTGACTGAGGAGAGCCTGCGCAACCGGCGCTTCAGCCTGGCGCGCGGCCAGACCGGGGGCGAGGACACCGAATTCTTCGATCATATGGTCAAGTCCGGTGGACGCATCGCCTTTGCCCCGCGGGCCTTTGTCGACGAGGTGGTGCCGCGCTCGAGGGCGGCTTTCGACTGGCTGCGCCGCCGCCGCTTCCGCTTCGGACAAACGCATGGCCACCTCATCGGACGCGACACCGGCGGCGTGCGCCGCGTCGGTCAGGTCGGTCTCGCTTCGGCCAAGGCGGCCTACTGCTTCGGCGTGGCGCTTTTGACCGCGGTCAGCCCGGTGCGACGGAACCGCAGCATGCTGCGCGGCATTATGCATGTCGGCGTCGTCAGCGGTTTGGTCGGCGTCCGCGAAATCCGCCAGTACGGCCTGAACCCGCAGGAAGGGGACAAGCGTGCAGCCTGACGTCAGCTTCGTCATCGCCGCCTACAACGCCGAGGCGACCCTCGATCGGGCAATCGCCAGCGCGATCGCGCAGCGCGACGTCGCGATCGAAATCATCGTCGTCGACGACCGGTCGAGCGACCGCACGCTCGATGTCGCGCGCGCCTATCCCGAAGACATCGTCAAGGTGGTCGCGCTTCCCGCCAACCGGGGTCCCGGCGGCGCCAGGAATGCCGGGCTCGATCTCGCCCGCGGACGCTGGGTGGCCGTGCTCGATTCCGACGATGCCGTTCTGCCCGGCCGGCTGGCGGCGATGATCGCGCGGGCGGAAAAGGCAGGCGCCGAGATCGTGGTCGACAATGTCCAGGTCGTGCGCGAGGACGGCACGCCCGACGACATCATGTTCCCGACCGGGTATCTCGAAGAGCTCGGTGAAATCTCGCTGGCCGGTTACATCGCCGGCAACGTGGTCTTCGAATCGCGCTTCAACCTCGGTTATCTGAAGCCGATCTTCCAGCGTCGATTCCTGGACGAAAACCAGCTTCGCTACGACGAGAAGCTGCGCATCGGCGAAGACTACATTCTTTTGGCGAGCGCGCTGGCCAAGGGCGGCCGCTGCGTGGTCGAGCCGACCACGGGCTATGTCTATCACATCCGCACCGGTTCGATCTCGCGGGTGCTCGAATTGCATCATGTCGAGGCGATGGCCGAGGCAGATGCCGCCTTCGCCGCCGCACATTTCATGGACGAGCCCGCCAGAACGGCCTTCGCGAGGCGCGGCCGCAGCCTGCGCAAGGCGGCCTCGTTCCTGTCACTGGTTCAGCACATCAAGGCGCGTGCGCCGCTCAAGGCGATACGCACGGCGCTCAGCGATCCGGCCGCGGTCAGGCATATGTCGATGCCGATCGCGGTCCGGCTCAGAAAGGTTGCGGCACAGTTTGCCGTGGGGACGGGGAGGTGAAGCATGCGGGCGGATGGAATGCATTTTCATAGCCAGCGATAGGTTGAAATCGATCTCCTCAGAAGGAATAAGCGATGCAGAAAGTCAGGAAGGCAGTGATACCGGTGGCGGGGCTCGGAACGCGGTTCCTGCCGGCGACCAAGTCGATGCCGAAGGAAATGCTGCCCGTCGTCGACAAGCCTGTCGTGCAATATGCCGTGGACGAGGCGTTCGAGGCCGGTATCGAGCACATCGTCTTCGTCACCGGCCGCAACAAGGCGGTCATCGAAGACTATTTCGACCTGCATCCTGAACTGATCGGAACCCTCGAGCAGACCGGCAAGAAGGCGCAGCTCCAGTCGCTGGAAAGCCTGCTGCCGGTGGCCGGCGCCACCTCCTTCATCCGCCAGCAGTCGCCGCATGGCCTTGGCCATGCCGTATGGTGCGCGCGCGACGTGATCGGCAACGAGCCCTTCGCCCTGCTGCTTCCCGACATGGTGTCCTTCGGCGCGCCGGGTTGCCTCGCCGAAACCGTCGACCTCTATCAGCGGACCGGCGGCAACGTCATCGCGGTGGAGCGCTGCGATCCTTCGGAAACCGGCAAATACGGCATCGTCGGCCGCGGCGCCGAGGTAGCCTCCGGCTTCGAGGTGACCGCCATGGTCGAGAAGCCGGCTCCCGCCAACGCGCCGTCGAACTTCTACATCAACGGCCGCTATATCCTGCAGCCGGAGATCTTCGCCTTGCTCGGCACCCAGCAGCGCGGCGCCGGCAACGAGATCCAGCTCACCGACGCCATGGTCCGCCTGGCGGAGAGCCAGCCCTTCTATGCCCAGCCCTTCAACGGCCGCATGTTCGACTGCGGCTCCAAGGAAGGTTTCATCGAGGCCACCATCGCCTTTGCCCTGGCGCGCGACGACATGAAAGGACCGGTCTTCGAAATGCTGCAGCAATTCGTCCGGTCGCACGAGCGCCGGGAAGTAGCCGCATAATGCCCAAATTTTGGGTGCATATGCGCAATCGCGATGGCGCGACAGCCGCGCAAGCGCCTGGCTTTCCTGGCCAGGCGCCCCGTGGCACGGATGTTGCGTGGTCTTTTCTGGTAACGACGCCACTCTTCGAAGGCCAGTAGCGCCTGCAACCTGGAATTGGACCGAAGATGAATTATGCCAACTTTCCTCTCGACAAGAGGATGCCATTGCCCAGTACCGAAGCGGAAAAGGGTGAAGACTTCATCGACGTCGAGCGTCTGCTTGGCATGGCGGCCCGGCAGGCCAAGGTGGTGGCGGTCTGCGCCGTCATCGGCCTGTTCCTGGGTGTGATCTACCTGCAGACCACGCCCAAGCAATACACGTCGGTCTCGAGCGTTTTGATCGACGAGGGCCTGAACAAGGTCGTGGACGACATTTCTGCGGCCAACGTCACGCAGCAGACGGACGCGACCATCCTCAGCCAGATAGAAATTCTCAACTCGGCGCGGCTGGCATCGGTGGTTGTCGACAAGCTGAAGCTCGACCAGAACGACGAGTTCATGTATCCGCCGCAATCGGCCCTTGCGCGGGGCATCGGTTTCCTGCGCGGCGCGGTTGCCTATTTTCGCGGCGGCTCCGGCACGGATGACATTCCAGGAATCCAGAACGTCGACGAAGCGACACGCCAGGCAATGATCACCGCCGCGCGTCACGACTATGCGGTCCTCAAGCTGCAGACCGAGTTGATGGCCGATCGCGTCGGCCGCAGCAACGTCATTACCCTGGGCTATCAGTCGACCAATCCGGCTCTCGCCACGGCCATCACCAAGGCTTATGCCGAGGCCTATCTCGCCGATCAGCTCAACGCCAGCTTCGACGCCACCGAGCGCGCGGCGGTCTGGCTGCAGGGCAGGCTGACCGAGCTTCGCCAAAGCTCGCAGCAGGCCGCCATGGAGGTGGAGAAATTCAGGGCCGAGCACGGGCTGTCCGCAAACAGCGACGGCCAGTTGATCAGCGGCAAGCAGCTGTCCGATCTCAACGCCCAGCTCATCATCGCACAGGCCGATACGGCGCGGGCCAGCGCCCGCTACCAGCAGTACAAGGCGATCGTCGAAAGCGGTTCCGAGAATGCCTTCAACGATTCCGCGATTGCATCCGATCAGCCGAGCAGCTCGGTCATCATCGGCCTCAAGACCCGCTATCTCGCCGTCTCCAAGCGGCTGCAGGATGTCGAGGCGAACTTCGGCAAGGACCACCCGCAGGCGGTGGCGCTCGCCAGGGAAAAGGCCGATGTGTCGGCGCAGATCTTCGGGCAGTTGAAGCAGATCACCGAAAGCTACCGCAACGACTTCCAAGTCGCGCAGGCGCGCGAGGCCGAGCTTAGGCAGAAGATCACCACCGCTGCCGGCCAGAGCTCGGCCGACAACGAGTCGCAGGTGAGGCTGAGGGAACTCGACCAGCAGGCGCAGGCGCTCTCCACACTCTACCAGACCTTCCTCAGCCGCTACCAGGAAGCCTCGCAGCAGCAATCCTTCCCGGTCGGCAAGGTGCGCATCATCTCGGACGCGAACATGCCGCTGGCAGCGTCCAGCCCGCGCACCATCAGGGTGCTGGCGCTTTCGCTGGTGCTTGGCCTCATGCTCGGCGCCGGCTTCGGAGGCCTGAACGAATTCAACGAGCGCTTCTTCCGCACCGGCGAGGACGTTCGCGACCGCGTCGGTCTTAAGTTCCTCGGCTATCTGCCGACGATCGGCGGCGGCAGGGCCAAGGAGGCGAAGCCGGACGACTTGCCGGCCGACGGCAAGGTCACCAGCCTGTCGGCGGCGGAGAAAAGGGCGCGCATGCGGGTGAGCCTCGACGCACCGGCCTCGATGTTCGCCGAGACGCTCCGCAACGCCAAGATCGCGTTCGATGTGGTGATGGAAGACAAGGACAGCCGGGTGATCGGCGTCATCTCGGTCCTGCCCGGCGAAGGCAAGTCGACGGTCGCGGCAAACCTTGCAGGCCTGCTCGCCGCCAACGGCGCCAAGACGTTGCTGATCGACGGCGACCTGCGCAATCCCGGCCTCAGCCGCAGCCTCGGCATGGAGACCGAGCACGGGCTGATGGAAGCGGTGGTCAACGGGCAGACCTGGCAGTCGGTCGGCAAGGTCGACCGCCAGACCAAGCTGGCGATCATACCCGCGGTGCTGCGCGGCCAGTTCTCGCACACCAGCGAGCTTCTGGGCTCGGCCGGGATGCGGCGCTTCATCGAGAACGCCAAGGAGACATTCGAATACATCATCGTCGACCTGCCGCCGCTTGGGCCGGTGGTCGACGCCAAGGCCTTCGCGCCGCTGGTCGACGGTTTCGTGCTCGTCACCGAATGGGGCCGCACGCCACGCGCCATGATACGCTCGATGCTGGAGCAGGAGCCTTATATCGCCGACAAGATCGTCGGCGCGGTGCTCAACAAGGTCGAGCTGAAGAAGCTTGCGAAATACGGCTCGCTCGGCGCTTCGGAAAAGTTCTTCGACCGCTATTCGAGCTACTATCTGGAGAAGTCGGAGTCTCGCTCCAAGCAGGCCGCCTGATTTAGAGCAATTCCAGGAAAAGTGTGTAACGGTTTTCCGTCCGGAATGCGTAAAAACAAATGGTTAGAGCGGTTCGGCGATTCCGTGAAACGCTGAACCGACCTAGCTGTGACTATCGCGCGCTTGGGACGATGATTGTCGCGCGACAAGGGAGACGACAGTTTCACGGATCCAGCGCTGGCCGCTGTGTCCGTGATTGCGCTCATGCCACACCATTCCCACTGCAAAGCCTTCAACGGGGAACGGACAGTCCATCACTTCAAGCTGGTCCGCGGAATCGCGCACCAGCCGTTCCGGGACCAGTGCCACGAAGTCCGAGTGCGACACGATCTCGGGGACAAACAGGAACGAAGCCGCGGAAAGCACCACGTTGCGCTTGTGTCCGAGAGCGGCCAGGGCGCTGTCCAACGGTGTCACGAAGCTGCCCCCCTCCAGAGATACGATCACTTGCTCCAGCATGGCAAATTCAGCGACCGTGATTCCTTTCCGCAGCCGCGGATGCTTCCGGCGGCCGATGAGCACATAGCGCTCATCGAACAAATGGCGGGTGCGAAGGCTTGGCGGGGCCGCCTGCGGCGTCATCAGCGCCAGATCCACATCGCCGCGCGCCATCTGCGCCTCCAGCTGCGGCACGTCCAGATTGCGGATCGCGACGCGAACACCGGGCGCCCGCGTCCTGAGTTCCACAACGAGCGGCTTGACCACGGCCGCTTGCAGATAGTCCGTGCAAGCGATTGCGAAGGTCAGGTTGGCCTTCGCCGGATCGAAGTTCCTATGCGAGGCGACCGTTGCGCGAACTTGATCAAGGGCTTGGCGCAACGGATCGAGCAACTCCATCGCTTTGACCGTCGGCGTCATGCCTCGCTGGGCAGGAATCAGCAGCGGGTCATCGAACTCACGCCGGAGGCGGTTTAGCTGGGCGCTCACCGCTGGCTGGCTCAGGTGCAGCCGGGCAGCCGCCTTCGTGACGTTCCGCTCGACCAGCAGCGTCTCCAAGGTAACCAACAAATTGAGGTCAAGGCGCTTGGTATCCACGGCATGGATAGTAGCCGAACATTTTCATGATTTCCAATATAGCTCGCGCCAGCCGAGACTCCGCGACAAGGCCGACACGCGGCACGCCCGAGGAAGAAGGACGGGGACGAAGCGGTTCCGCCTCTCAACCAGGATAACCAGCATGAGCCAAGCCGATACTTCCAAACCTCTGATCACCGTTGTTGGCGCCTCGAGCAAGCAGGGCCGTAGCGTCGCCAATTCCTTGCTCGACAGCGGGCGCTATAGAGTACGTGCCTTGACGCGACGCCTCGACAGCCAGCCCGCGCAGGCCCTGGCGAAGAAGGGTGCCGAAGTCGTGGTGGCGCCTCTTGAACTCGGCAGGCGGGCCGAGCTCGCCGAAGCGATGAAAGGCTCGGCTGGGGCGTTCTTGATGACGCCGCCCATCGTCAAGGTGCCGCCGGCGGAACCCGAACTCGACCTCGGCAAGGCGTTGGCCGACGCGGCGGTGGCCGCCGGCGTCGAGCAGGTGGTGTTCAGCGGACTCGAAAATGTCGAAGCCATCACCGGCGGCACCAAGTGGGCGCCGCATTTCACTGACAAGGCAAAGGTAGAGGATTACATTCGCGGCTTGCCCGTCCGCAGCTCGTTTGTGTATCTGGCGTTTTACTACACCAATTTTTTGGAATACTACGTGCCGCAGGGTGGAGAGGACGGCATAACGTTCGCCATATACCTGCCGCCGGACATCCCCATGCCGTTCTGTGATCCGCTCACTGCGGCCGGCCCGGCGGTGCGCGAGATCTTTGACCACCCGGCGCGATACGCTGGCGAAGTCCTGCCTGTGATCGGCGAGTTTATCTCGGCGCAGCAAATGGTGGACACGTTTGTGCGGGTCACCGGAAAACGCGCCCGCTATGCCTCTGCCTTTTCGCGTGAAGACTTGTTGCGCCATTTTCCGAGCTTCGCCGGTAATGAGCATCTCGTGCGCGAGTTGGTGGGCATGGTCGAATACGCCGTCGAATATGGCTACTACGCCCCTGAGCGCGATCTGACCTGGAGTCGGAGAATCGATCCGGATGCCGTGACTTGGGAACAGTTCCTCAGGCGCAGCAAGTGGCAAGGCGACCTGCTGTCCTTTGGCGACGCCGCAGATGCCGAGCTTGCGCCGACCTGAGAGCGAACTGTGCTTGCGTCATGAAGGCGGCGTCGAGCGTTTCTCCTTCCGGAGTTAATGCTCAGAGCGGTCGGAACAACTCTCAATCCCTGGACGACAGCAGCCGTCCATATTTGCCGACGATCCTGAGGGCGGTCAGCCGGCCGCTCTGGAAAGCGCCGGTGTCGATGCCGAGCCGGCGACCCTCGAGCGTTGGAACGTCCACGATCGTATGTCCGTGCACGACCCAGCGGTCGAGGTGATGCGCCGCCGCGAGGAAGTCGGATCGAATGTTGAGCAGGTCGGCCTCGTCCTGCTCCTCGAGCGCGATCCCGGGCCGGATGCCGGCATGCACGAACACGAACTGCTCCGAGCAGACCATCACCGGCAGCGTGCGCAGGAAGGCGACATGACTGGCGGGAATCGTCTCGCGGATGCGTTCGTCGACCTCTTCGCCTGAGGCGTAGAGATTGGCGAGATGGGCCGGGTCGATACCGTAGGAATAGAGGGTCTCCCGCCCCCCGACCGCGAGCCATGGGTCCCGCGACAGGTAGCCGTCGAGATAGTTGAGCATCGCCACCTCGTGGTTTCCAGCGAGGCACACGCGCAGGAAGCCTTTTGGCGGCGGCGCCATGAGGTGCTCGATCACGCGTCGCGACTGCGGTCCGCGGTCGATGTAGTCGCCGAGCATGATGATGATCTTGCGGCCGCGGAATTGCAGCGCGTCGAGCAGAATCTTCTGCTCCAGCGCGCGCAGCTCGTCGTGGCAGCCATGCACGTCGCCGATCGCGTAGACCACCGTGTCGCGCATATCCATCACCAGCCGCTCGCGCGGTAAGGGTCGGGGTCGTCTAGATCGCTGGAACAGGCTCACGGATTGCGGCTCGGTACTCAAATTAAGGGTCATGCCACAGAGCGTGGACCAAGCCTCGATATCATGTCGGATGCAAACAATTCCACACCGCAACCGTGCTTTGCTTAAAGCGCGTCGCGTTGAGACGGACTCAGGCGACGCGCTTTAAGTTCTTGTTTTGATGCATGTCGTTTCCCAAAACCGCTGCGCACTTTTGGGCGACATGCATTAGGCGGCTTTCAGCCGATAGCGGAAGAGCGTGTGGTCGAGCAGCAGGCGGATGCGCGGCTCGGCCTCGGCCGCCACCAGCCAGCTTGCGGCGATCATGGCAGCGCCGACGATCGGGATCGAGACTAGGTAGGGCACGCCGACTCGGACCAGGACGCCTAGCATCGCCGCGCCGACGACATCGTGGATGAGATAGAGCGGATAGGTCATCAGCCCGATGCGGCGCCAGCCGCGCCAGGACAAATCGAGCCTCAGCGACCATGCCATCAGCGCAACCGCTGCGAGGAAGACGATGACCGGCGGCGCGTAAGGCATCGTGGCTTCCACCTTGATGCTGTGCACGTCGACCGAGCTGATGATCTGCAGCACGCCGCCAGCCAGGAACAAGGCTGAGAAGCAGAGCCGCGGCACCGTCACCGCCTTGAAGCGCATCAGCCAGATGAGCACGCCGACGGCGAAGAACGCGCCGTGGTGCACCAGGGTGAGCTGCAGCCAGCGCGTCTCCGCCAGGTCGGTCCAGCCGAAGGCGAAATAGAGGCACCAGAACAGCGTGCTGACGACGCCAATGACGACGGCGACGGCTTCCATGAGGTCGAAGCGGCCAAGCCGCAGCAGTATCCAGACGATGGCGTAGAAGGCGATCTCGATCCCGAGCGTCCAGTAGACGCTGTCCACCCATGGCTCGAAAGGCACGAAAAGCGCCGTGCGGGCAAGCCGCACCACGGCGTCCGTCGGCCAGGAAAGGCCGACCATGAGCAGCACGATGGCCGAGATCGGCGCACAGACCCAGACCGCCGGCGCCAACCGTCTGACGCGCGCTTCGAAGAACTTGAGCGGCGTCGAGTTCTCGGCGCTGAAGGCGATCACGAAGCCGCTGATGACGAAGAACACCTGAATGCCGACCCAGCCGGAGCCGACAAAGGCCATCTCGGGATGGGGCGGGATGCCACCGGTCGAGCGTGCCGACACGCCGCCGGGAAACGCCCATACCCAGAAGCCGTAGTGATAGAACATCACCATGACGGCGGCCAGGAAACGCAATATGTCGACGCCGCCGAAAGTCGTCTTGTGCTGAGCCATGCCTTGCCTTGGGAATGGCCCCCCAAATGAACTTTAGGGTCTGTTGCTGCATTGCACAACAGGCGATTGCAGTGCGGGACGAATTCGTGGAAGCGCCTGATGCTGCGATCCGCTCCCCAACACCGCGACGGCGCTAGATACCGATGCCGCGTCCCTTGAGCGCCACGGTGATCTCGTCGAGGATGGCGGGATCGTCGATGGTCGCCGGCATCGTCCATTCCTCCTTGTCGGCGATCTTCTGCATCGTGCCGCGCAGGATCTTGCCGGAGCGCGTCTTCGGCAGCCGCTTGATCGTCACCACCGTCTTGAAGGCGGCGACCGGACCGATCCGCTCGCGCACCAGTCCCACCACCTCGCTCTCGATCGCGCCGGTGTCGCGCGACACCCCGGCATTGAGCACGACGAAGCCGAGCGGCACCTGGCCCTTCATCGCGTCGGCGATGCCGATGACGGCGCATTCGGCGACATCGGGATGCGCGGCCAGCACCTCCTCCATGGCTCCCGTCGAGAGACGGTGGCCGGCGACATTGATGATGTCGTCGGTGCGCGCCATGACATAGAGATAGCCGTCCTCGTCGACCATGCCCGCATCGGCCGTCTTGTAGAAGCCCGGGAACTCCTCGAGATAGGCCTGACGGAAGCGGGCATCGGCATTCCAGAGCGTCGGCAGGCATCCGGCCGGCAGCGGCAGCTTGACCACGACATTGCCGAGCGTGCCGCGCGGCACCTCATGGCCGGCATCGTCGAGCACGCGGATGTCGTAGCCGGGCATAGGCACGCCGGGCGAGCCGTATTTCACCGGCAAAAGCCCCAAACCGGCCGGGTTGATGGTCATCGGCGAGCCGGTCTCGGTCTGCCACCAATGGTCGATCACCGGACGGTCGAGCTTCTGCTCCGCCCATTTGATGGTCTCGGGGTCGGCGCGCTCGCCGGCGAGGAACAGGGTGCGGAACTTCGACAGGTCGTATTTCGGCACGAACTCCCCTTGGGGATCCTGACCCTTGATGGCGCGGAAGGCCGTCGGCGCGGTGAAGAGCGCCACCACGCCGTGCTCCGAGATTACCCGCCAATAGGTGCCGGCGTCCGGCGTGCCGATCGGCTTGCCCTCGAACAGCACGCTGGTGCAGCCGTGCAGAAGCGGCCCGTAGACGATGTAGGAATGGCCGACCACCCAGCCGACGTCGGAGGCCGCCCAGAACACTTCGCCCGGTTTGACGCCGAATTCGTTGTCCATGGTCCATTTCAGGGCGACCATGTGGCCGCCATTGTCGCGCACGATGCCTTTCGGCTGGCCGGTCGTGCCGGAGGTGTAGATGATGTAAAGCGGGTCGGTTGCGAGCACGGGCACACAGTCGACATTGGCGCCGGCCGCCCGCTCGCGGGCAACCGCGTCGGCATAGTCGAAGTCATAATTTTCCTTCATCTCGCAGCGCAATTGTTCGCGTTGCAGGATCAGGCAGGCGTCGGGCTTGTGCTTCGACATCTCGATCGCCTTGTCGAGCAGCGGCTTGTAGGCGACGACCCGTCCGGGCTCCAGGCCGCAGGATGCGGAGATGATCAGCTTCGGCTTGGCGTCGTCGATGCGGGTGGCGAGCTCATGCGAGGCGAAGCCGCCGAACACCACTGAATGCACGGCGCCGATGCGGGAACAGGCGAGCATGGCAATGGCCGCCTCCGCGACCATCGGCATGTAGATGATGATGCGATCACCCTTGCCGATGCCGCGGTTCTTGAGCACCGACGCAAGCGCGACCACTTCGCGCTTCAGTTCCGCATAGGTGAATTTCCGGATCGTGCCCGTAATCGCGCTGTCGTGGATCAGCGCCAGCTGGTCGGCACGCCCGCCCGCCACATGGCGGTCGATGGCATTGAAGCAGGTGTTGCAGGTGGCGCCGACGAACCAGTGGCCATAGACGCCGGCCGTCGGATCGAAGACGCTCTTTGCCGGCGAATACCAGTCGATCGCCTTGGCCGCCTCGGCCCAGAACCCTACGGGGTCGCGTTTCCAGCCCTCATAGACCTCGTGGTAGCGTGACGCCATCGACTTTTCCTCCCAGGACATTCGTCGTCCGGCAGTAGCCTAAAGCATGTCTCGCGAAAGTGGGAACGGGTTTCGGGACAAAAGACATGCGTAAAATCAAAACCTAAAGCGCGCTAAGCGATCTGAAAGATCGCGATGCGCCTTAGGCCGCTTTTGCCGGCCATGTCTTCCTGCATCTTGGTCGACGTTGCCGGCAAACGGATCCGGCGGCGCTCTGGTCGGAGCGCGTATGCCTGTCAGGGAGTGAATTCGGCTTAAAGCGGCAAGGCCGCAAGCATCAGTCCCACGCCGCCGGCGATCAATATCGCGGCCGCCAATGCCTTCCGATGGCGCTCGAATGCCGTCGGAGCTCGATCCCAGTTGTAACGCATACTGTCCACTCCCCGAGAGCCCCAGCGGACTCTTAGCTTACTTAAGGGAAAGTTGGCAACCCTGGCGGGTATCGACCGACGGGGCAGCGGGCACTGCGAGGGCGGCTCGATGTATCGGTCATTGCCTGAAGATGGCCGGCGCGCCCTGCGCAGCAGTCGTCGTCAGGCGATGGACAGCGCCGGGAGGCGGCGGTAAATCCTTCTCCGGCAATTGTCTGGATAGGCGCATGGTCGAAATCGCCTCTGAAACGGTCCTGCGGATGGCGGACGACGCTTCCGTGCAGCATGTCGGCGACGGCGCGGTCGTGCTTCTGGCACGCAGCGGCCAGCTCTACACCTGCAACGGCACCACCGAGGCCTTTCTCGACAAGGTCGACGGCGTGCGCAGCCTCGACCAGATCGTCGATCTCTTGTCGGACGAATTCGAAGTCGACAAGGTGATGCTCGACCAGGACATGGCGGCACTCGCCGCCGAGCTGGTGGCGGAAGGCATCCTGGCCGCTACGGGCGCGTGATGGCTGACGGACCAATCCTGCGTGCGCTGTTCCAGGTCCATCTGTGGCTCAGCGCCCGGCTGATACCGGTGCTGGTCGGCCGGCGCGACTTCGAGGCGGTGTTGAAATGGGCGCCGCTCGACGCGCCCACGCCCTATCGCGGCCTGCCTTCCGCCTATATCGTCACCCGCGTCAACCGCGCGGTCCGGCATCCCTGGCTGATGCGCGACCGCAGATGCCTGCGAGAAGGGCTGCTCGGCTTCCGTTTCCTGCGCATGGCCGGTTTCGATCCCGAGCTGCGCTTCGGCGTCGATTCTAAGTCTATGCATGCGCCGCGCCTGTCGGCGCATTGCTGGGTATGCCTCGACGGCAAGCCGGTGGTCAGCGACAGCCTTCCCGACATGGTCGAGATCTATCGCCATCCCGGCGGCGTGAAGGTGCGTGCCGCTTGACCGGTGCCGCGACCACAGTCTGTTATGACCTCAACGGCCAGGTCATCGGCATATCGGCGGAGCGCGCCGATCTCTGGCCGAGCTTCGACCTGATGCTCGGCAGCTTGCGCGTCAACGAAACGGTCGAACCCGGCTTTCGCATCAACATCGTCGAAACGTCGGCACTGCCCGAAAACCCGGAAGGAAAGCTCGCCTTCGACGGCGAAGCGCCGCCGGACGGCCATTGCCGGATCATCGACGCCGGCGACGTCGTTTATCTGGTCTTTCCCGGCCTCCAGACAGCCTCGATCCATGCCGATGAGGGCTGGGCCGATATCCGCGTCCATCCCGACAGCAAGGTCAAATGGACGCTGCTGATGATGGTGCTGGATGCCGCTCTCGACGCCGGCGGCCAGCACATGCTCCACACCGCCGGCCTGACCCTGCCCGGCCGCGAGGCGCTGGTGCTGATCCATGCGCCGAGCGGCATCGGCAAGTCGACGACATCAATGGCGCTGGCATCGCGGGGCTTCGGCCTTTGCTCGGACGATGTGATGATCCTCAGCGCGGCGCCAGGCGGCACCACGGCCTGGGGCATGCCGCGCAAGGTGAAAATACACCGCAACACCGCGGCGATGCTGCCGTTTCTCTCGGCCTGCCTGGGCGAGACATGGGACGCCGAGGGCGAGCAGGCCGTCTCGCTGGAGCGGCTGGGCGAAATCATCCGCATCGAGGATGTTCGCGCCAGGCCTGTCGCGGCGCTCCTGCATCTGGCGCGCTCGGCCGATGGCCAGACCCGGCTTATGCCCTTGGCCAGGACCGACGCGATGGTTGCGCTTGCCACCGACAATGTCAGGACCGGCTTGACCGGCCTCTTGCCGATGCAGAAACGGCGCATGGCGTCGATCTCGGCACTGGTCAAGGCAGTCCCGACCTTCACCCTGGAAGTCGGCGCGAGGCCGGCGGATGCAGCTGCGCTGATCCGCGCGACGCTGGAGGAGTAGAGTTTTCCACGGGCGCTCACGCAGCGTAGCGTCTCGCTCGGGCCAGCCGCTGGATCCAGCGGAAGGCATCGCGGCTGAGGCGCGAGCGCATCTTGTCCCGCGAATTGACCCTGAGCAGCATGTTGCCAGTGATCAGCCATTTGGCGAGCCGTATCGCGAGATCGGGCTTGATGCGGTTGGCAAGCGCGATCGCGCGTGGCTCGTCGAACAGGCGCCCGGTCACGTTCAGCACCGTCGCCAGCTCGAGCTCGATGCCGGTCATGCGCGCGGCGTCGAGCAGCCGCGCTTCCGCGTCCAGCGATTGCAGCGCGCGCACGCCCTGCAGCACGTCGATGCAAAGCTGCAGCCGATGGAATTTGTGGCCACCGGCGGCGTGAACGATGGCGATGGTGAGCAGCGCCGCCGGCGTGTCGGCCTCGCTTCCATCGATGACCTGCAGCTCACGAAAGCC
Source organism: Mesorhizobium sp. WSM4906 (assembly GCF_029674625.1). NCBI lineage: Bacteria > Pseudomonadati > Pseudomonadota > Alphaproteobacteria > Hyphomicrobiales > Phyllobacteriaceae > Mesorhizobium > Mesorhizobium sp. WSM4906. The sequence goes on along the minus strand of NZ_CP121355.1, from coordinate 244,244 downwards.
GAGAGACAGCCGCCGCCGCATGCCGGTGTTATGCACCAGGTTGCCGTGCAGCTCGATCAGCAGGCTGGAGTTCTCCTTCTCCAGCCACTTGAACTCCTGCAGCTCGTGCGACTCGGCCTCGCCGCTGGCAAGCTCGAAGCCGCAGCCGGCGATCACACTATTGGCTTCTGCGATGCTGGCGGGGTCGACGAGGATGTCTATGTCAGTGAACGGCCGGTCGGCGGCATGGCGGTAGAGCTTGCGCGCGAAGACCGGACCTTTGACGATGCGGGCCGGAATGCCTTTCGCCGCCAAGGCCTTCATGATCCGGTCGCCGTGATATTGCAGCAGCATCGACTGCCCGGTCGCAAGCGTCGCCTGGTCGCGCAATTCGGAGAGCTTCTGCCGCAAGGCCGTATCTGCCGGTAGCTTGGCGTCGCCGATTTCCCGAAGCTTGCGCAGCATGATCGGCAGGATGCCGTGGAATTCGGCATTGGCGAGCAGCGCCATGAGGCCGGTTGCCGAGACGATCCGGTCCCCGTCGGCCAGCGCTTCGGGGTCGGCAAAGTCGAGCAGCAGTTTTTCCTCGGCAGGCGAAAGCGGTGGCAGCATCAACCGGGCAATGTTCGCGAATGGCGTGCAAATTACCCGAACATGGTCGCAGAAAAGCGTGGGGCAAGCCAGTGAGGCTACATCCCCCAGCGCAGCGCCGCCGTGCGCACCGGCGCGTCCCACAGCGCCGTCATTTCCTGGTCGAGCATCGTCGCCGTGATCGAGCATCCAGCCATGTCGAGCGAGGTGACATAGGAGCCGACCAGCGAGCGGACCACCGTCACGCCGCTCTTCTCGAAGATTTTGCGCGCGCTGTTGTACATCAGGTAAAGCTCCATCGACGGTGTGGCGCCGAAGCCGTTGACGAACAGCAGCGCCGGTCGCTTGGCGCGGTCGCCCAGGTCGCCGACGATCGCCGCGCAAACCTCCTCGGCGATGGCGTCGGCGCTCTTCAGCGCATCGCGCCGCCTGCCGGGCTCGCCATGGATGCCGACGCCGAATTCCATTTCGTTGTCGCCGATCTCGAAGGTCGGCTTGCCCGCCGCAGGCACCGTGCAACTGGTGAGCGCCACGCCCATCGAGCGCGTCGCGCCATTGACGCGATCGCCCAGTGCCTTGAGCGCTGGCAGCGCCATGCCTTGCTCGGCCGCGGCGCCGACGATCTTCTCCACCACCAGCGTGCCGGCGACGCCGCGCCGTCCGGTAGTGTAGGACGAATTCTCGACCGCGACGTCGTCATTGGTCACTACCTGCAGCACGCCTTCCGACATTTCGGCGGCCATGTCGAAGTTCATAACGTCGCCTTCGTAGTTCTTGACGATGAACAGGCAGCCGGCGCCGGTGTCGACCGCCTGCACGGCCGCTAGCATCTGGTCCGGCGTCGGCGAGGTGAAGACCTGGCCGGGGCAGGCGGCGTCCAGCATGCCGTGGCCGACCAGCCCGCCATGCAGCGGCTCATGGCCGGAGCCGCCGCCGGAGATCAGCGCCACCTTGCCCGGTTTCAGTTCTCTGCGGCGGACGAATTTGTGCTCGTCGCCGAGCACGAGAATGTCCGAATGCGCGGCGACGAAGCCGTCCAGGCTTTCGGTGAGCACCGTGTCCACCGAATTGAGAAACTTCTTCATGGCCGTCCTCCCGAATAGCCTTGGATCCGATATGCGCAATTCCAGGAAAACCGCCACGCACTCTTCCTGAGATTGCTTTGTCAGCCGCTGCCCTTGCCGGCGATGCTGGTGATCTTCTGGATGAATTCGTTGATCGCCCTGTCGAGCGCGGCATTCTGCCTGTCGTCGCCGAAATCCGGCACGATGAGCGAGACGTGGCGTGTCTTGCGCGGGCCCGAGGCTGCCGGCATCTTGCCGGGATGCGCCTGGTGATAGGCGACCAGAAACTGGTCGCGCTCGGCCGGGCTGAAATGGCAGACGGTGAAGATAGCCGGCAAATGCTTCGACGGAATGGGGATCGAATAAGCCGGGCTCGAGATCTGCGTAACGAAGCTGCGGTGCTTGCCGAGCGCATCGGCAAGCCGCTGGCGCATGCCGGAAGGCCGCTGGTCGATGACCTGCGACAGGATCGTCTTGTAGGCGCGGATCGCGTCTTCCGAGCCGGCTTCCTGTATCTTGGCTGCCTTGGCCATGCCGCGCTTACACCGAAACCTCCGCGATCGCCGCCTTGGCCATCGCGAGTTGCGCCGGGGCCACCGAAAGATCGCGCAGGCCGGCCTTGAGCAGCGTCGGGATGGCGGCGGGATCGCCGCCGGCGTCGCCGCAGAGGCTGACCGGAATGCCTTTCTCCCGTCCGAAATTGGCCACCGACTCGATCAGCCGCAGCACCGCCGGATGGCGGACCGAATTCAGATGCGCGACGGCGGCATTGTCGCGCGCCGCCGCCATCACATATTGCGTGAGATCATTGGAGCCGATCGAGAAGAAGGCGACATCGGCGAACGCCTCCGGCGCTATCGCGACCGACGGCACCTCGACCATGATGCCGAGCGGCGGCATCTTATGCGCAACATTGCGCGCGGCAAGCGCCGCCTGCTCTTCAGCGAACAGCGCCGCGGCTTGGGCATATTCTTCGGCGGTGGCGATCATCGGGAACATGACCTTCAGATTGCCGTGTATGGCGGCGCGCAGCAATGCCCGGATTTGCACCCGGAAGATGTCGCGCCGCGCCAGCGACAGCCTGATGCCGCGCAAACCCAGAAACGGGTTGGTCTCCTCGACGGTGAAGCCTGGGATCGGCTTGTCGCCGCCGGCGTCGACCGTGCGGATGGTCACCGGTTTTTCGCCCGCCCATTCCAACACCTTGCGGTAGGCATGGTATTGCGTCTCCTCGTCCGGCAGCGACTTGCCGAACAGGAATTCCGTCCGCATCAGGCCGACACCGTCGCATGTCTCGATACCGATGCCGTCGACATCGGAAGGATAGGCGATGTTCACCTGCACCCGCACGGGCGTGCCGGCTTTGGTCGCCGCCGGCTGCGCGAGAAAACTCTGCGCCTTGCCCTGGCGCGCGGCGAAGGAGGACGCCGACTGCCGAAAGGCTTCGATCTCCGCCGGCGACGGCGAAAGCACGATGTCGCCATGCTCGGCGTCGAGCAGCGCGACCCCTGCAGGTTTATCCGCCAAGGCGCCAAGCCCTACCACCATCGGCACGCCGCGCGAACGCGCCAGCATGGCGACATGGCTGGCCGAGCTGCCGGCCTTCAGCGCAATGCCGCCACCGCGACTCCAATCCGTTTCCAGGAAGCGCGTCGGCGCGATATCGGCGCCAAAAAGAATCGCCCCTCGCGGTGCGGCGGCTTCCCAATCCTCGCTCAGCGCCCGCAGCACCTGGTCGCGGATGTCGCGCAAATCGGCGGCACGTGCGCGGAAATAGTCCTGGTCGGACGCCTCGTAGCCGGCGATCTCGGCGTCCAGCGCCTGCCGCCAGGCAAGATCGGCCGGTTCTCCGGAGCCGATCGCCGCGAAAGCCGGACCGCTCAGCGCGTCGTCCTCCAGCATTGCGATGTGGAATTCGAGAATGCCGGCGGCATCGCCATCGGCGGTTTCGACTAGCGAGGTCAGCCGGCTCACCGCCTTGCCGATCGCCTCCTTCAGCGCTGCCTTCTCTTCCGCGGCACTCGCCTTGGATTTGTAGCCGGCGGGCGGCCGGTCGAGGTCGAACAGCGGCCCTTCGGCATAGCCGGCAGAGGCTGGAATGCCCTCAAGCCGCATGACCCTCGTTCCTTGCGGCCGGGGAACTGGGTTGGCTTGCGTCAAGCGGAGCGGGCATGATCCGCATCCTCGTCGAAATCGCGCTGCACCAGCTCGACCAGCGCGCCGACCGCTTCCTGGGCGCCGTCACCTCTGGCCCGTATGTGCAGCACGGTTCCCTTCGGCGCCTTGGCCGCCATCACCTTGACGATGCTCTTGGCGTCGAACCATGGGCCGTTGGCGGCCACCGCTACTTCCACCTCGGCGGCGAACGACTTTGCGAGCTTGGTGAACTTCACCGAAGGACGCGCGTGCAGCCCCACCTCGTGGGTGATCAGAACCGTGGCTTCGGCGAATGCGGACATTCAGTCGGTTCCCGTTCACTCACGACGGCGACAATTCATGCGCCGTCGCCACCACTTCCTTGAGCGAGGCGCCGCCGGAGGATTCCGTCGCCGCCATCACCGCGCCCTCGACGATCGGCGCGTTGCAGACGACTATCTTGTGCGAGCGTGGCTCGCCGATCATCTCGACCGCCATCTCGCTGTTGGTCTCGGCCCCGCCGAGATCGACCAGGATGGCGACGCCGGCTTCCGACCAGGCCTTGTCGATCGCGCCCATGATCGCCTCGACGCTGGTGCCGAGCCCGCCATGGCCGTTTCCGCCGCACCATGCAAGCGGCACTTCGTCGCCCACCATCTGGCGCACCATGTCGGCCGTGCCCTCGGCGACCAGCGGCGAATGCGATACGATGACGATGCCGACATTGCTCATCAATTATCCTCGATCGCTTCAGCGACTGCGCGCACCAGCAGCGCGGTCGATCGCGCGCCGGCATCCATATGCCCGATCGAGCGCTCTCCCAGGAAGGAGGCGCGCCCGCGCAGGGCCTTCATCGGCACGGTGGCCTCGGCCGCCCGGTCGGCGGCTTCGGCGATTTCGCTGGCCGTCTTGCCCTGCCGCAGCGCCTCATACACCGGTTGCAGCACGTCGAGCATGGTTTTTTGCCCGGGCTGCGATTTGCCGCGCGCCGAAACCGCCTCGATCGCCTTGCCGAGCGCCGCCGTCAGCGCGGCGCGGTCTGGCGTCGGCGGCAACTCCTTGCCGAGCGCCATGAACAGCGTGCCGAACAGGGGCCCGGAGGCGCCGCCGACCGTCATCACCAGCTTGGTGCCGACCGCCTTCAGCGCGTCCGGCAGCGGTTTCGCCGTGATTGCTTCGGCCTCGGCGCGCACGGCTTCGAAGCCGCGCTTCATGTTCAGCCCATGGTCGCCGTCGCCGATCGCCTGGTCGAGCGCGGTCAACTCGTCGGCATGCGCCGCGATCGTATCCGCCGCCGCCGCGATCAATCGAGAGAATTCGGATGCGGGCATTCTCTGTCCTTCATGCCGGGGCGAACATGGCCGCCACGGCCGCGAACACCTCGGCCACCGCAAAGGCGCCCGGATCCGCTGTGTCAAGCTGCCGGCCGATATAGGCGGAGCGGCCGGCCTTCGCCTTCTGCATGGCCGTAGTCGTCTCCGCGCCGTGCCGGGCGGCCTGGGCCGCAGCTTCCAACCCGCTCGCGTCGAGCGCTTTCAGCGCCGGCTCCAGCGCGTCGACCATGGTGCGGTCGCCGACCTTGGCGCCGCCGTAGAAGGTCATCCGGTCGAGGCCGGCGAGCAGCGCCTTGCTGAGCGACACGCCGCCATCGAACGCCTGCGCCGCGGCGGTGAAGAAGATCGACAGAAGCACGCCGCTGGAACCGCCCATCGAGGTGCCCAGCGTGTCGCCGATTGCGGCAAGCGTTGCCGCCCGGTCGGCAAGCGGCAGCGTGTTGAGGCGGTCGAGCACGCCGCGCGCGCCGGTCGCCACCGTCGATCCGGTGTCGCCGTCACCGGCCTTGGCGTCGAGGCCGTTCAATGCCTCTTCGAGCGAGATCAGCTTTTCGCAGACCGCGGTGATCAGCCGCTCCGCGCCGGCGTCGCGGCTGGCCGCTTTGGCGGCGCCACGAATGGCGGGCTTGGCCGCTGCTACAACGACCGGCCGGCGAACAGGTTTCGCCGGCAGCCACGCGTTTGGGCCGACCGGCGCCAGCAGCGCGGCTTCGCGTTCCGCGTCGAGCTTGATCAGCGACAGCGAAAACCCGTTCATGTTGAGCGCGGTCATCAGGTGCCCAGGGCCGACGGTCAGCGTCACCGCCTTTGCCAGCGGCGAGGACAGCACGGCATTGGCGATGAGGGACATTTCCAGCGGCGGCACCGACCCCAGATTGTTGATCAGCAGCGCATAATGGCTGCCGACGTCGAGCCGTGCGGCGAGGCGCTCGGCCATGATGGCGACCAGCCTGCCGGCGCTCTGCAAGGCGATGCGCTCGACACCCGGCTCGCCATGGATGCCGAGGCCGAGCTCGCCATCATCCGCGCCGAAGCGGTCCTCATGCGCCTGGCCAGGGATCGAGCAGGAGGAGAGCGAGATGCCCAGCGAAACGATGTCTTTCGCCGCCGCGCGCGCTGCGGCTGTGATCGTAGCCAGGTCATGGCCGCTTTCCGACAGATGCCCAGCGATCTTATGAACGAACAGCGTGCCGGCGACGCCGCGGGGCTGGGCGATGTCGGGCAGCGCGATGTCGTCGGCGACGATCGCCATTTCGACCGCAAAACCCTCCGCGCGCGCCTTTTCGGCGGCGAGACCGAAATTGAGCCGGTCGCCGGTGTAGTTCTTGACGATCAAAAGGCAGCCGGCCGGCCCGGTCGTCGCGCGGATCGCCGCCAGCACCGCCTCGACGCTCGGCGAAGCAAAGATCTCCCCGGAGACGGCCGCCGTCAGCATGCCGGCGCCGACGAAGCCGGCATGCGAGGGTTCATGCCCGGCGCCACCGCCGGAAACGATGCTGACCTTCGTTTTGTCCCAGTCGGCGCGCAGCACGACCTTGATTTCGGGATAGCCGTCGAGGCGCGCCAGCGTGCCAGAGCCCGCGGTCGCAAGAAAACCGTCCAGCGCCTCGGTGACGATCGTCTCTTTGCGGTTGAAAAAGTGCTTCATGGATTTCGTCCAATCCGTATCTGCGTATCGTCAATCAGTGCAATGCGTGCGCGGGCCGGCTACATCAGCCTTTGCCCGTTCGAGCCGAAATAAAGCGGCGAGCGGTAGCGGATCGTCACTCTGTCTCCCTTTTCGAGCGGCGTGTCGGGGTCGGTCAGCGTCACCAGCTTCTTCGCCCCGACCGTCACATGCAGATGGTTCTGGTCGCCGAGATGCTCGACCCAGTCGACGACGCCATCGGCATGGCCGTTGGCCGCCTTCTCGATCGCCAGATGCTCGGTGCGCGCGCCGATCGTCGTCGTGCCGGTCGGCGCGCCGCCGTCGGGCAGCAGCCCGGCCGGCAACAGGTTGATCGCCGGCTGGCCGAGCCGGGCCGCGACATGAAGGTTTGCCGGCTCCGAATAGATCGCGCGCGGCGTGCCGATCTGCACGAGAACACCTTCCGAGAGGATGCCGATACGGTCGGCCATGGTCATCGCCTCGATCTGGTCATGCGTGACATAGAGCATGGTGGCGCCGAGCTCCGACTGGATGCGTTTCAGCTCGAGCCTGAGATCGGCGCGCAACTTGGCGTCGAGCGACGACAGCGGCTCGTCCATCAGGTAGATCGCGGGCTTCCGCACCAGCGCGCGGCCGATGGCGACGCGCTGCATCTCGCCGCCCGACAATCTGGTCGAGCGATTTTCGAGCTTATGGTCGATGCGCACCATCCGCGCCACTTCCTCGACACGGCGGCGGATCGCTTCCTCGGGAAAACGCCGTGCCGGCGAGCGCAGCGGGAAGGCGAGGTTGTCGTAGACCGACAGATGCGGGTAGAGCGAATATTGCTGGAAGACGAAGGCGGTGTCGCGCTCGGCCGGCGACAGTGTCGTCGCGTCGTGCCCGCCGATGCGGATCGTGCCGCTGTCCGGCCGCTCCAGCCCGGCGATCAGCCTGAGCGTCGTCGTCTTGCCGGCGCCGGTCGGGCCAAGCAATACGACGAATTCGCCGTCCTTGATCTGCAGGTCGAGATCGCTGACGGCGACGGTCTCGCCAAAGCTCTTGGTCACCCCATGAACATGAACGTCAGCCATGGCGCGCCTCCGCTGCCTGATCATGCATGGCGGTCCTGACCGCGCGTCCAGTGCCTTTATCGAACAGCGAAAGCCTGGCGCTGCTCAGCGTCAGCCCAACCCGTTCGCCCGGATTCAGATGAATGCCGGCCGGCACCCGCGCCTTGATGATGCCGTCCGCCGTCTCCACCGCTACGATCTGCGTGGTGCCGAGATATTCGGTGCCGTAGATCGCGCCGCGCAGCTTCGAGGCGTCGTCGAAGCGGATGTGCTCGGGCCGGATGCCAAGCGCCATGTCGGCGGGCGCGATATCCTCGCGCACTTCCGGCACGGCCACCTTGGCGCCTTGCACGACGATCTCCTTCGCGCCTTTGGCAAGCCCGCCGCCGAAGCGCAAAAAGTTCATCGGCGGCGAGCCGATGAAGTCGGCGACGAACATCGTCGCCGGCCGGTCGTAGATCTCGCGCGGGCTGCCGAACTGCTCGATGACGCCGTGGTTCATCACTGCGATCTTATCGGCCATCGACATCGCTTCCATCTGGTCATGCGTGACATAGACGGTGGTGGCGTGGATGCGGTTGTGCAGCTCGCGCAGCTCATGCACCATCAGATCGCGGAATTCGGTGTCGAGGGTCCCGAGCGGCTCGTCCATGAGGAAACATTTCGGTCGCCGCACGATTGCGCGCCCGAGCGCGACGCGCTGGCGGTCGCCGCCGGCCAGGCCGGAGACGGACTTGTCGAGCAGGTGATCGATGCGGAGCAGCTTCGCCGTTTCCTCCACCCGCTGCCGGATTTCGGCCGAGGCCATGCCCTGCGCCAAAAGCGGAAAGCCGATGTTCTTGCGCACATTCATGTGCGGATAGAGCGCGAAGAGCTGGAAAACGAAGGCGATGTCGCGCTCGCGCGCCCGGCGCATGGTGACGTCTTCACCGCCGAGCAGGATCTTGCCGCCGGATGGTAGTTCCAGCCCGGCGATCATCCTCAGCGTCGTCGTCTTGCCGCAACCCGATGGTCCAAGCATGACGAAGAACTCGCCGTCCTCGACGACGAAATTGGAATCCTGCACGGCGACGAACTCGCCGAAGGCCTTCCTTAGGTTCTGAACGCGGATCTCGGCCATGGCTATTCCGGGAATTTCGAGACGATGATGAACATTGCCGTGCCGGCGAGCATGGTGACGAAGGAATAGCTGTAGAGCGCCAGCGCGAAGGACTGGAACAGCATCAGGAAACCGATGGCGATGATCGCCGTGGCGATGTTCTCCATCAGGCCGCGCCTAGCCCAGCGAGGCCAAGATGAACGCTTTGAGACAACAGTGCGGCTCATGCGTTCCTCCCGTCCTTCTCCCCGTTTAGGGGGAAAGATGGTTGCCAGGTGGTTCCCCCACTTCGTCGCTGCTTCGCAGTGCCACCTCTCCCCCCTCCGAAGGGAGAGGAAAGGAGCCTGGCTGAATGAAGTTCGAGCCCTTCCTCTCCCCCGTCGATCGGCGGAGAGGTGTCGAGCGAAGCTCGACGGAGTGGGGGTCGAGTTATTCCCACATCAATCATTTGCGCACCGCGCCGAAGGTGATGCCGCGCAGCAATTGCTTGCGGAGCAGGATGGTGAAGACGAGGATCGGCACCAGGAAGATCGTCGTGCCCGCGGCCACCGCCGGCCAGTCCTGGCCGCCTTCGCCGATGATGGTCGGGATGAAGGGCGGCGCGGTCTGCGCCGTGCCGGAGGTCAGAAGTGCGGCGAACGCATATTCGTTCCAGGCGAAGATAAGGCAGAAGATGGCGGTGGCGGCGATACCGGTCGTGGCCTGCGGCAGCACGGTGCGCCAGAAGGCCTGCAGCCTCGTATAGCCGTCGATCATCGCCGCTTCTTCATACTCGCGCGGGATCTCGTCGATGAAGCCCTTGAGCAGCCAGACCGCGAGCGAGACGTTGACGGCGGTGTAGAGCAGGATCATGCCGAGCGCGGTGTCGGAGAGGCCGAGCTCGCGGTACATCAGATAGATCGGGATCGCCACCGCGATCGGCGGCATCATGCGCGTCGACAGGATGAAGAACAGAAGGTCGTCGGCGAGAGGCACCTTGAAGCGCGAGAAGCCATAGGCCGAGAGCGTGCCGAGGAACACCGCGCAGAAGGTCGAGCCGAAGGCGATGATCAGCGAATTGATGAAGCGCGGCAGGAAGTTCGACGGCCCGGCGATCACCATGTTGCGCTTGCGTACCGTCTCGTCGCAGAAGCCGGTCGCCGGTCCGAGCGAGTTGATATATTCCGGCGTCTGCCTTGTGCGGGTGGTAAACAGGTTGCAATAGCCCTCGATGCTGGGCTGGAAGACGATTTTCGGCGGATAGGCGATCGAATCCGGCGGCGTCTTGAAGCTGGTGGCGAAGATCCAAAGCAGCGGCACGATCGAGACCAGCGCGTAGCCGACGACGATCGCGCCGGCGATCCGCTTCGAATTCGCCGAAGGCGCGACGACGGAATGGGCGGTGGTCAGGCTCATCTCTGCTTCACCTTGTTGAGCGCCTTGACGTAGATGTTGGCCAGCCCGAACACCGCGACGAACAGGACGATGGCGAAGGCCGAGGAATAGCCGGTGCGCCAGCTCTCGAAGGCCTGCCGCTTCAGCGTGATCGAGGCGACCTCGGTGGTCGAGCCCGGCCCGCCGCCGGTCAAGAGATTGACCATGTCGAACATCTTGAAGTTCTCGATGCCGCGGAACAGCACCGCCAGCATGATGAAGGGCAGCGCCATCGGCAGCGTGATCGACCAGAACTGCCGCCAGTTGGAGGCGCGGTCGACTTCGGCCGCCTCATAGATGTATTCGGGGATGGAGCGCAGGCCGGCGAGGCAGATCAGCATCACGTAAGGCGTCCACATCCAGGTGTCGACGATAATGATCGCCCACGGCGCGAGCTCGACATTGGACAGCATCTGCACATTCGTCGGCGGAATGCCTGTGACGAAGGAGACGGCATAGGCGAACAGCCCGATCTGCGGCTCGTAGAGGAAGCGCCAGAAATTGCCGACCACCGCCGGCGACAGCATCATCGGCACCAGGATGATCGTCGTCCAGAAGGCATGGCCGCGAAACTTGCGGTCGATCAGCCAGGCCAGCGTGAAGCCGATCACCGTCTGCAGGAGGATCGTCCAGAACACGAAATGCGCCGTCGTCTGCATGGCGATCCAGATGTCCTGATCGCCCAAGATGCGCCGGTAATTGGCAAGCCCCAGATTCTTCACCACCTCGTTCGGCCGGTTGGCGCGGTAGTTGGTGAAAGACAGATAGATCGCCCAGAACAGCGGGAAGATGTTGATGGCCAAAAGCAACAGGATCGTCGGCGAGATGAACAGCCAGGCGAGGCCCTTGTCGCTGATGCCCCGGATCCTCCTGGCCAACGGCTCCGGTGTCGCCCGGGCAACGTTGTCCGCAGTCCGATTGAGCATGGTTAGTCCTGCTTCGGTCACGGGTCAGTCTCGGCGATGGAATTTATCTGAACTGCGTCCCGTGCCAAGGGCGGCACGGGACGCCTCGATCAAGCTCGGGAGGAGCCTTACATCTTGCCGTCGTCCTGGAAGATCTGCGTCCAGTCCTTGACCAGGCCGTCGAGCGCGTCCTTGGCCGAGCCCTGGCCGGCGACGACATAGTCGTGGAAGCGCTTCTGCGAGGCCTGTAAGAGCGGCGCGTAGCTCGGTTCGGCCCAGAAGTCCTTCACGATGGCCATCGAGTCGAGGAAGGCCTGCGCATAGGGCTGGCTGGACGGGAACTTCGGGTCCTTGACGACGGCGTTCAGGCAGGAATAGCCGCCGAGCGACCACCATTTCGCCTGCACGTCCTTGTTGGCGAACCACTTGATGTATTTCAGCGCCGATTCCTGCTTGTCGGAATAGGAAACCACCGAGATGCCTTGACCGCCGAGCTGGGCGAACTGGTCGCCGTCGGGACCTTTCGGGTTGACGAAGTAACCGATCTTGTCGCCGCCGACATTCTCGTCCTTCTGCAGGCCCGGCCAGGTGAAGGCGAAGTTCATATGCATCGCCACCTGTCCGGATTTGAAGGCGTCGACGCCTTCGCCCATGTAGGCATTGGAGGAACCAGGAGGCGTGCAGCAGTCATAGAGCGCCTTGTAGAATTCCAGTCCCTTCACCGATTTCTCGGAGTTGACGAAACCTTCCATCTCGTAGGGCTTCTTTGGGTTCTCGTACTGGAAACCGAAGCTGTAGAGCACGTCCATGGCGCCCATGGTGATGCCTTCCGAGCCGCGCTCGGTATAGATCGAGGCGCCGTAGACCGTCTTGCCGTCGATCTGCCGCTTCTGGAAGAATTCGGCGATCTGCTTCAGCTGGTCGAAGGTGGTCGGCGGGGCGAGGTCCCAGCCATATTTCTCCTTGAACTCCTTCTGCAGCTCGGGCCGCGAGAACCAGTCCTTGCGATAGGTCCAGCCGACGACGTCGCCCATGGCCGGCAGCGCCCAGTAGTTCGGCGTGTTCTTCGGCCATTCCGAATAGCCGACCACCGTCGCCGGCACGAAATCGTCCATGCTGATCTTCTCCTTGTCGAAGAAGTCGTTCAGCTTGACGTAGTGGCCGTTCTCGGCCGCGCCGCCGATCCACTGGCTGTCGCCGATGATCAGGTCGCAGAGCTTGCCGTGCGAGTTGAGCTCGTTGAGGAAGCGGTCGGCATAGTTGGTCCACGGCACGAATTCGAATTTCATGCCGATGCCGGTTTCCTTGGTGAAGTCCTTGGACAGTTCCACGAGCGCGTTGGCCGGATCCCAGGCCGCCCAGCAAAGCGTCAGGTCTTCCGCATGCGCGACGTTCGAGATGGCGGTCGACGCGGTGATCGCCGAGGCCAGTCCCAACGCCAGTTTCCAGGTCGATTTCATGCCTTACCTCCCATTTGCGAAACGCGTCCGGATGACGGTTTCAAAAGCCCTCGACCCTCGCTCCTCCGAGGGCCCAAACATGACGCGCGATGCGTCGCCGATGTTTAGTAATTTGTTTAGTGATGCTCTTTTTACTAAACAACGCAAGTGAATTCGTTGCTGCGTCGCAGCATGGCGAAAGCGATGCTTGAAATCGTTGGGAAATAACCGCCGGTCGCTCCGGCCGGTCGTTCGTCAGCCGGCTAGTTGGCGCTCTTCGTGCTGACCGTCACCGGCCGGATCGGCGGCGCCGGCGGCAACAGTTCGCGGATGTCGGCAAAGGGGAAGACCGGCTCGAAGCGGAAGGCCTCGGCCAGCGCGCCCGGCGCGCCGTTGCACTGGCCGGCGCGGAATTCGTTCTGCGTGCGTGCGCCGGCGACGAAACGCTCGGGATCCTGCGAGCGATGCGCGCGGATCGCTTGCGCCTTGATGTCCCAATGGGCGGAGATGTCGACGTAATGCGTCGGCGAGAAGCCGGTGCCGCCGAGCGTGTCGGCATGCAATACCGGCACCGCGAAGGACGCCGCGATGCGCACGCCGTCGGACAGCGCGCGATGGTCGCCATGATAGTCGTTGGGTGCATGGGTGATGGCAAGGTCGGGCTTCACCTCGGCGATCAGCGCCTTCAGCGCCGCAATGAGCGCGGCATCGGCAACCAGTGCGCCATCGGGGAAGTTGAGGAACCGCGGCGTGACGCCGAGCAGGCCGGCCGCCATGGTCGCCTCTTCGCGGCGCGCGCGAACGAGCGTCACCGGATCGCCCTTGCCGCCCTTGGCGCCGTCCGTGGCTATCGCAAAAGTGAACTCTGCGCCTAGCGCCGCATAGGCGGCCAGCGTACCGAACATGAATATCTCGATATCGTCGGGATGGGCCCCCAGTGCCAGTACCTTCACTTGCTTCTCTCCCGGAAATCGAAACGTGCCGAACGGAATCCTGCTCGCCCTGATCGCCTATGCAAGCTATTCGTACAGCGATGCCGTCATCAAGAGCCTGGGCGGGCAGTTGACGGTCTTCGAGATAGGCTTCTTCGTAACCTTGTTTGCCGGCTGTTTCCTGTTCTTCACCCGTCCGGCCGATGAGCGATGGCGCGACTTCTGGCGCACCAAACGCCCATGGGCCGTGCAGGCTCGCGCCTGGGCCGGCATCGCCTCGGGTGTGCTCAGCGTCTATGCCTTCACCACCATCCCGCTGGCCGAAGTCTATGCGCTGATCTTCCTGGCGCCATTGCTGGTCACCATCCTCTCGACCGTCATCCTGAAAGAGCGCGTCGGCCCCTGGCGGTGGCTTGCCGTCGCCGCCGGTTTCGCCGGCGTCATGCTGGTGGTGCGGCCGGGCTTTCGCGAACTCCATCTCGGCCATCTCGCCGCCTTCGCGAATGCCTTCCTCGCCGCCACCAGCGTCATCCTGATGCGTTCGCTTGCCCAGCAGGAAAGGCGTACCACGATCCTCGGCGCGCTGGTCGGCTATGGCCTGCTGTTCAACGGGGTCGGCACGGCCGCGACGTCGTTCTCGCTTCCCAATCTGGGCCAACTGGTCTGGCTGATCCTGGCCGGCGTCTTCACCGCAGGCGGACAATTGCTGCAGCTGCTCGCCGTCAAATACGCTCCCGCCAACCGGATCGCGCCGACGCATTATTCGCAGATCGTCTGGGCGGTCGTCCTCGGCGCGCTGTTCTTCAAGGAATACCCAGACTGGCTGTCATTGGTTGGTCTGGCGGTGGTCGGCGGCTCCGGCCTGCTGACGATGGTGCGGGAGGAAGTGCGGCTCGGCACCGTGCGCTGGAACCCGTTTTCGCGAACAAGGCTTTGACCGGTCGCCTGTCTCACACGTTGCGCGGCGACTGCGACGGCTGATATGCGGGCGCGATGAGGATGAAACCCTTGCCGGAACTTCCGGTCACAGCCGTGCTGCCGGCGCTCGGGCAAACACTTGCCGGGCGCAACAGCGCCGTGCTTGTGGCGCCGCCCGGCGCCGGCAAGACGACGCTGGTGCCGCTGGCGCTGCTCGACGCGCCCTGGCTCGGCGCGGGCCGGATCGTGCTGCTCGAGCCGCGCCGGCTCGCCGCCCGCGCCGCCGCGCGCCGCATGGCCGAGCTGCTCGGCGAGGAGCCCGGCGGCACGGTCGGCTATGCGATGCGCATGGAGAACCGCACCTCGGCGCGGACAAAAATCCTCGTCGTCACCGAAGGCGTGCTGTCCCGCATGATCCTCGACGATCCGGAACTGCCCGGCGTTTCGGCGGTGATCTTCGACGAATTCCACGAGCGCTCTCTCGACGGCGATTTTGGGCTGGCGCTGGCGCTCGACGTGCAGGGGGCGTTGCGGCCGGATCTGCGCCTGCTGGTCATGTCGGCGACGCTCGACGGCGCGCGCGTCGCGAGGCTTCTTTCCGGAGCGCCGGTGATCGAGAGCGAGGGCCGAGCCTTCCCGGTCGACATCCGCTATGACGAGCGGCCGGCCGGCATGGCCGTCGAGGACGCCATGGCCAAGGCGGTCCGTTTCGCTCTTGGCACGGAGCAGGGCAGCGTGCTCGCTTTTCTGCCGGGAAAGCGCGAGATCGAGCGCACGGCCGAGCGGCTCGAAGGCAACGTCGCGGCTGACACCGATATCGTCCCGCTCTACGGCCAATTGGACAACAGGATGCAGGACGCGGCAATCAAGCCGGCCCCGCCCGGCCGCCGCAAGGTGGTGCTGGCGACGTCGATCGCCGAGACCTCCATCACCATCGACGGCGTGCGCGTCGTCATCGATTCCGGCCTGTCGCGCCTGCCGCGCTATGAGCCGGCGAGCGGCCTGACGAGACTGGAGACCGTGCGCGTCAGCAGAGCTTCCGCCGACCAGCGCGCCGGCCGCGCCGGGCGAACGCAGCCAGGCGTCGCCATCCGGCTGTGGCGCGCCGAGCAGACGGCAGCACTCCCGGTCTTCACGCCGCCGGAAATCCTCGAGGCCGACCTTTCCGGCCTGCTGCTCGACTGCGCCGCTTTCGGCGTAGCGGATCCGACGAGCCTCTCATTCCTCGATCCGCCGCCGGTGCCCGCGCTCAACGAGGCGCGGGTGCTGCTCGAGGCGCTGCACGCCATCGACACTGCCGGTCGCTTGACGGAGGCGGGCGCGGCGATGCGCAAGCTGGCGCTGCCGGTGCGGCTCGCGCATATGGTGGCGGAAGCGGCAAAGACGGGCCAGGCGCTGGAAGCGGCGACGCTTGCCGTGCTGCTCACCGAGCGCGGGCTTGGCGGCGACAGCGCCGACCTCGAACGCCGATTGATGCGCTTTCGCACCGAAAAATCGTCGCGCGCCAATGCCGCCCGGCAGCTTGCCGAGCGCCTGGCCAGGCAGGCTGGCGGCCGAAAGGCCGACACGCCGGCCGCGGCCGGTGCGTTGCTGATCCATGCCTGGCCGGACCGCGTCGCGAGGGCGCGCGGCGAACGCGGCCGCTTCGTGCTCGCCAACGGTTCCGGCGCGATGGTCGACGCCGCCGATCCGCTCGCTGGCGAGACCTGGCTGGTCGTCGCCGACCTTCAGGGCAAGGCGCAGAACGCCCGCATCACCGCCGCCGCGCCCGTCGACGAGGCCGATATCCGCGGGGCGCTCGCCAACCGCATCGAGACGAAACGGGAAGCCAACTTCGACCGCGAGCGACGCGCCGTGCGTGTGCGCGAGACTGCACGCCTCGGCGCCATCACGCTTTCCGAGCGCATGCTGCCGGCGCCGTCGGGCGCCGATGCCGACCGCGCCATCCTCGATGCCTTGCGCGAGCATGGCCTGGCGCTGCTCGACTGGGGCAAGGAGGCGGAGACGCTGCGCCAGCGGCTCGGCTGGCTCCATCGCGGCCTCGGCGCGCCCTGGCCGGACGTCTCGGACCAGGTGCTTATCGATCGGCTCGACGACTGGCTGCTGCCGTTCCTTGCCGGCGAGGCCTCTTTCGCGGCGATCGAGCCGGCCACGCTCGCGGCCGGCTTGATGTCGCTGGTCCCGCACGAGCTGCAGCGCAAGGTCGATGCGTTGGCGCCGACCCATTTCGGCGCGCCTTCGGGCAGCCATGTGCCGATCCGATATGACGGCGAATGGCCGGTTCTGGAGATCCGCGTGCAGGAGTTGTTCGGCCTCGACAAGCATCCGGCGATCGCCGGCGGCACGGTGCCGCTGACGCTCGAGCTGTTGTCGCCGGCGCACCGCCCGATCCAGACGACACGCGATCTGCCCGGCTTCTGGCGCGGCTCCTGGGCGGACGTGCGCGCCGACATGCGCGGTCGCTATCCCAAGCATGTCTGGCCGGAAAACCCGCTGCTTGCCGCCGCCACCAGCCGCGCCAAGCCGCGCGGGACGTAGGTTCGTGCCGCTTTCGGCGGGCCATTCGCGTTAGTGGGCAACGCGCGTTGGCGATTGGCGCAAACGCCTATCACTTCGTCATCCACGGGCGGAGCAAGGAGCGAAGCGACGCGCGTAGACCCGAGGATCCATGCCGCGACCTCGGAGCGTTGCCGCGGTGCAGAATTCTGTTCCGCTGCATTCTGCGGTCAAAGTCACGGAATGGATCCTCGGGTCTGCGCTCCGCTTCGCGTCGCTCCGCCCGTGGATGACGAATCGCGAGAGGCCCCGGCCAATCACCAAGCGCTCATGATGGTGAACCGAAACACCGGCTGCCAGCCAGTCAAGGCGCCTTTACAGCGCTACTAGCGCTTACCCTCCTGCGGCTATAATCGTAAGTCGATGATCAATATTCTGCGCGCACCCGATTCCCAACAGAGCCAGCGGCTGCGGCTCAACACGCTGATCCGTCTGCGCTGGCTGGCCATCGTCGGCCAGAGCCTCACCGTTCTCGTGGTTGCCTACGGGCTGGAATTCCCTCTGCCGGTCTCGATGTGCTTCGCGCTCATCGCCTGCTCGGCCTGGATGAACCTCTGGCTGACCTTCCGCTATCCGGCGGCACATCGGCTGACCCCGCTCTCCGCCTTTGCCATTCTCACCATCGACAGCCTGCAGCTCGCCGGCCTGCTCTACATGACCGGGGGGCTCACCAACCCGTTCTCGGTCCTGCTCTCGGTGCCCGTCGTCATATCCGCCGCTTCGCTGCCGCTGCGCCTCACCGCGGTGCTCGGCGCGCTGGTCATCGCGGCGGCCACGCTGCTTGTGTTCTTCCACCTGCCGCTGCCCTGGTACGGGGGTGCGCCGCTGCCGATGCCCTTCATCTATGTCGCCGGCATGTGGATGGCGGTGTTCGCCTCGATTGCCTTCACCGCGATCTATGCCTTCCGCGTCGCGGCGGAGGCGCGGCTCCTCGCCAACGCGCTCGCCGCCACCGAGCTGGTCCTGCAGCGCGAGCAGCATCTCTCCGCGCTCGACGGCCTCGCGGCGGCAGCCGCGCATGAGCTCGGCACGCCTTTGGCCACCATCACCGTCGTCGCCAAGGAAATGGAAAAGGCGCTCGGCCAGGACGCGAAATTCGCCGAGGACGTGAAGCTGCTGCGTTCGCAGAGCGAGCGTTGCCGCGAGATCCTGAAGCGGCTGACCAGTCTGTCTTCGGAGGGCGAAGCACATCTTTCGCGCCTGCCGCTGACTTCCCTGGTCGAGGAGGTGACGGCCCCGCATCGCGATTTCGGCATCACGATCCAGCTGCGTCCCGGCGAGCGTATCGGCCCGGAGCCGGTCGGGCAGCGCAGTCCCGGCGTGATCTACGGGCTCGGCAACCTCGTAGAGAACGCCGTCGACTTTGCCAAGAAGACGGTTACCGTCAGCTGGAACTGGGACAACGAGGAGGTCTCCTTCTCCATCATCGACGACGGACCGGGCTTCCCGCCGGAAATCATCGACCGCATCGGCGAGCCATATATGTCGACGCGCCAGGGCACGGAGGCCGGCGGCGGCCTCGGCCTCGGGCTTTTCATCGCCAAGACCCTGCTGGAGCGCTCGGGCGCCACGATCGATTTCCGCAATTCGAGCGGGCTCGGCGAAGGTGCGGTGGTGCAGATCACCTGGCCCAGAAGCGTCTTCCTCAATCAGGAGCAGGTGTCCGCCTCCATCTTCGACAATGCCTGAGCCTTGCGCCTGCTGCATGGCAGGTCTGTTGCCGGCTGTAAAAATTGGACATTGCTGTTGCGGAATTGTATCTGCGTAAAAGTAAGGCAGTAGGATGCTGATGAAATGAGCGCGGACGAAACCACTGGCGCAATGGTTGAGGGCGAGGACACCTCGCTGCTGATCGTCGACGACGACAAGCCGTTCCTCACCCGGCTTGCCCGCGCCATGGAAACCAGGGGCTTCCTGGTCGAGACGGCGGAGAGCGTGGAAGAGGCCGTCGCCAAGGCTCGCGCCCATCCGCCAGCCTATGCGGTGGTCGACATGCGGCTGGGCGACGGCAACGGCCTCGACGTGGTCGCCGCCATCCGCGAGAAGCGCGACGATGCCCGCACCATCATCCTGACCGGCTATGGCAATATCGCCACAGCGGTGACGGCGGTGAAGCTCGGCGCCATCGACTATCTGTCCAAGCCCGCCGATGCCGACGACGTTTTCGCCGCGCTCACGCGCACCGCCGGCGAGCGTGCCGCGCCGCCCGAAAACCCGATGTCGGCCGACCGCGTGCGCTGGGAGCATATCCAGCGCGTCTACGAAATGTGCGACCGCAACGTCTCCGAGACCGCGCGCCGGCTCAACATGCACCGCCGCACCTTGCAGCGCATACTAGCCAAACGCGCGCCTCGGTGAACCAACGTCGTCATCCTAGGGCGAAGCAGGAGCGAAGCTCCGTCGCGAAGACCCTAGGATCCATTCCGTGACGCCGGCCGAAGAATGCAGCGGTGCAGAATTCTGCACCGTTGGCACCGCTCCGATGTAACGGAATGGATCCTCGGGTCTGCGCCGCGTCGCTTCGCTCCTTGCTTCGCCCGTGGATGACGAAGGGGTGGGCATTTCAGCTAATTTTCGAAGCCTGCGCTGCCGTGTAAATCGTAAGCCTTGCATCGCCACTGACGCTGCGCATCATTGGACTACAGGTTTCCGGCCAACAGGCTGAGTTAGGGAGATCCCATGCGCGACGAGCGGCCGAAATCGATCCTGCGCGAATTCCTCGACGGCGAGGCGGCCGGCGGCATCATTCTGATGGCCGCCGCCGCGCTGGCGCTCATCGTCGCCAATTCGCCTTTGGCCGAGACTTATTTCGCAGTCCTCCACGCCTATCTCGGGCCGCTCAGCGTCTCGCACTGGATCAATGACGGGCTGATGGCGGTGTTCTTCCTGCTGGTCGGCCTGGAGATCAAGCGCGAGATGCTGGACGGCCAGCTCTCGACCTGGCCGCACCGCGTGCTGCCGGGCATCGCCGCCGCCGGCGGCATGCTGGTCCCGGCGCTCGTCTATGTCGCCGTCAACCGCGACAACCAGGCGGCCCTGTCCGGCTGGGCGATCCCCACCGCCACCGACATCGCCTTCGCGCTCGGCGTCTTGTCGCTGCTCGGCAGCCGCGTGCCGGCCTCGCTGAAAGTGTTCCTCACCGCCTTGGCCATCATCGACGATCTCGGCGCGGTCATCATCATCGCGCTGTTCTATACCAGCGGCCTGTCGCTCGCCTATCTGGCGGCGGCCTTCGCGGCCATCGCCGTGCTGATCGCGCTCAACCGCATGCGGGTGATGAACCTCTTGCCCTATCTCGTGATAGGCGCGGTGCTGTGGGTGCTGGTGCTGAAATCGGGCGTGCATGCAACGCTTGCCGGCGTGGCGCTGGCGCTCACCATTCCGCTCGAGCGCTCGCCCGGCATAGGCCACGATGTCGAGCATTCGCCGCTGCACCGGCTGGAGCACGGCCTGCACAAGCTCGTGCCGTTCATCGTCATCCCGATCTTCGGCTTCGCCAATGCCGGCGTCTCGCTCGGCGGCCTGAGCGTCTCCGCCTTGATCGAACCGCTGACATTGGGTGTCGCGGCGGGCTTGGTGCTCGGCAAGCTGGTCGGCGTGTTCGGCTCCTCGGCAATCGCCATCCGGCTCGGCCTCGCCGACCTTCCGGTCAATGCCGGCTGGCTGCACATGTTCGGCATTTCGCTTCTGTGCGGCATCGGCTTCACCATGAGCCTGTTCATCGGCCTGCTCGCCTTCGCCAACGACGCAGCACTCCAGGACGCGGTGAAGGTCGGCATCCTTGCCGGCTCGCTGGTGGCCGCGCTGCTTGGCACGGCGGTGCTGCTCACCGCTCCGGCGGCGGCCGAAGAGGACGTGGGATAGGCTGCTTCGCCCCCTCATCCGGGCGCCGTCGCCGACCGTCTCCTCTCCCCTCGGGGAGAGGTCGCCCGAGCGTAGCGGAGGGCGGGTGAGGGGCTGCTACTCGCTCTCGCCGTCAAGCGCCGGCACCGCCACGCCGGCGAGCTCCGCGGCCAAGAGCCGCGCAGCGCCGGCCCGCGCGATCCTCAGCATCAGCGCTTTGCGCGTCGCAGCCGCCATGCGGTGCTCCGGCGCCTCGCGCAGGATCTCGGCGCCATAGCCGTCGGAGAGGATGAAGCCGCATTCCTCGGGAAAAATCTCCTGCGGCACGCCGGGATGCGTGGCGAAGAAGAAGCGGTCGGAGTGTAGCCGGTAGTCCGGCCATTTGCGGTCGACGCGAAAGTCCTCGATTGACGATTTGATCTCGATGATCCAGATGTCGCCCTGGCGGGTCAGCGCGACGAGATCGGCGCGCCGGCCGGTGGCCAGGGACAGCTCAGGCAGCACATGCGCGCCCATTTCGGAGAGCAGCCGCTGCACGCCGCGCCGCACCAGCATGGCTCGCTCGGACTGACGGCCGTCGATCAGCGGGTTGATGGGAATCGGGGAAACGATAGGCATGGGAGACACCATGCCAGATTTTGTTCACGGTTTGAACCCGCCTGTTCCGGGAAACGCCGATGGGGCTAGTGCAAGTCAACGCCTCCAGCCCGGTCCGCATTGAAGCGATAGACGAGCGAGACCGAGAGGGTCTGGACCGTGGGCTTGAAGGAGATGGCGTTGTCCGGGGCGCCGGTGGCGGCGACATACATCCGCGCGGTTTCGCGGCCGTAATCGGCAAAACGGTATTCGGTCTTCATGAACCAGCCCGGGGAAGCGACGCCGATGAAGTCGAGTGAGTTTTCGATACCGCCGCCGACGAACCAGCCGTCGTGACGATGTTCGGCAACGGAGAGCGGGACCAGCGGCGTCGGATCCAGGCCTGACCCGCTGAAGTCGGCATGGGTATAGCCACCGTTGACATAGATCAGTGCGTTCGGCGCCGCGAGCACGCCGAGACGGAGGCCGGCGGCGTAGTTTAGCCGGTTATTCGTGGTGCCCGAATACTCCTCGAAGGGCGCTCGGATCGTGCCCCTGATGTCGCCGAACTGGACGTCGGCGAAGGCGCCGGCCACCCAAGAGGGAGCGAACTGCCAGTCGAAGCCACCACCCAAGGTACCGAACCCTCCGCTGCCGGTGGTGTGCGCGGACGGCTCGGAGGGAATGCCGCCAAAATCCGTGTGTTGGTCGGCGCTCCACCATCCAGCCCCGCCGCCGGCCGACAGGTAGAATCCGCTCCAGCCGGGAGCGGACGCCGGCGCAGCCGCGCCCAGGTCTGCCGCCAATGCGGTCAGCGGCACCAGGCTCGCGATCGCGATGCCGCCCACAAACAAAAGTCTCATGCAAAATCCTCGAGTTTATCGGTCGCATGCAGCCATTGCTGATTTCGCGGTCGTCGTCTTGGATGCACAGGCCCCGGTTTTGGACTAACGGGCTCCGCGGGAAATCGGCTCGGGATGTGGCGCCGCTGCAACAAGCGGCCGCACAGATGAATGCGGATTGGACCGGGTGGCTCTGAGGTTGGACGGTGGGGCTTTTTGGCCGGTTCCCGTGTGCGATGGCCGTGATAGTGTGGGATCGGTCAACTGATTTTTGCCAATGCAGAAGATCGTTTTTTCGTCGGACAGCCTGCCAGCCCATCTGAGCGACAGGGATCGCTTTCGCCTATGGCGCGACATGTGGATGGAGCAGTTGGGCGCGGCCGAGATCAGGCATGCCGAGGACAAGCCGTTCGCCACGGCCACGAAGATGCGCTTTCTTGGCGATCTGCGCGTCGGTCTGTTCGAGACGACGACCGAATATTACGTGCGCACGCGCAAGCACGTCGCCAATGACCGCGACGAAATCTTCGTGGGGTTTTATCGCAGCCCCAAGCCGCAGCTGTGGTCCGTCGCCGATTGCGATCTTTCGCTGCAGCGGGGCAACGCGATCGCCTACAACATAGCGCAACCCTGCAGCAGCTTTACCGACGGTGTCACCTCCTGGGTTTTGGCCTCCGTTCCCAGAACATGGCTGCTCCGGCAGGTGCCGCATGCCGACGATCGCCCGGCGACGCGGCTCGACCCGGCAAATCCCGCCGTGCGGCATCTGGAACGCACGATCGACTTCCTGATCCACGCCGACGAGGTGGACGAGGAGCAGGCGCTCTCGCGGCAAGCCGGAACGGCGCTCGCCGATTTGATCGTGCTGGCGCTTGGAGGCAATGGCGAGGTTGCGGAAATCGCGGCCTCGCGCGGATTGCGCGCCGCGCGCCTGCGCGAGGCCATAGTGGTCATTGAGGCTCGGTTCGCCGATCCGGCCCTGTCGACGGACATGGTGGCACGCGCGGTCGGCCTGTCGCGCCGCTACCTGAACACGCTTCTTCTGGAAAGCGGCCGCACCTTCGCCGAGCGCGTCCTGGAACTGAGGCTGCAAAAGGCGTGCGCCATGCTGTCCGACATCCGCAACGACGCGATGAAGGTAAGCGACATCGCGCTCGCAGCCGGCTTCAACGACGTGTCCTATTTCAATCGGCGATTCCGGGCTCGTTTCGGAGCATCGCCCACGCAATATCGCGGCGGATAGGGTGGGCCGCCGATCCTGTCAGGCGGACACCTTATCGACCACCCCCGCCATGTCATCCAGTATCGGACACTCCGGCCGGTCGTCGCCGTGGCAGGCGTGGATCAGCCTCTGCAGCGTCGCGCGCATCGACTGCAGCTCGCGCACCTTTACCTCGATCGCCCTGACATGGGCGCTGGCGATTTCCCGGACGTCGTGGCTGGCGCGGCCGCGGTCCTGATAGAGCGCCATCAGCTGCCTGCAATCGTCGATTGAAAAGCCGAGATTGCGCGCGCGGCGCAGAAAGGCAAGCCGGTGGACGTCGTCGCGCGAGTAATCGCGGTAGCCGTTCTCGGCCCGCGCCGGCCGGATCAGGCCGATCTCCTCATAGTAGCGGATGGTCTTGGCCGGCAGGCCGGAACGTTCGGCGGCATCACCGACATTCATGGCGCTCTCCTTGGTCTCAGGCAGCCCTTCCGGCCGCCCCATTGATTTTGCTTCATAATCCTGTGAACCCTGTTGCCGAAATGCCGCAGTTCGGCACTTACCGGCGCGTCAGCCCTTGCATATAGGCAGTGCGCGCTTGGCAAGCAAAAGAAATGCCAGCATGAATGATGGCGACAAGGCGGCCGACTCGCGCCGCTGATATAAAGGCAGGGCGTCGGACCTATTCATGCGCTTGAAGTCGTTTGCAATCGTCGCCGCCCTTGCGCTGTCGACCGCGATCAGCGGCTGCAGCACCATCGGCGGGCAATTGTTCACCAACAACTATGGCGCGATGACCGATGCCGGCTACCATCTGCCGCGCATCCCGATCGAGAAGGTTCCGGCCCGCTACCACCGCCAGGAAGTGCGCTACGACACTTCGGAAAAGCCGGGCACCATCATCGTCGACACCCAGAACAAGTTCCTCTACTTCGTCGAGGGTGAAGGCATGGCGATACGCTACGGCATTGGCGTCGGCCGTGAAGGCTTCGAATGGCACGGCACCGCTCATATCGCGCTGAAGCGCGAATGGCCGACCTGGACGCCGCCGGCGCCGATGATCAAGCGCCAGCCCGAGCTCGCCAAATTTGCCGGCGGCATGGACCCCGGCCTGATGAACCCGCTCGGCGCGCGCGCCATGTATCTTTTCAACAAGGGCGGCGACATGGGTTACCGCCTGCATGGCAGCCCGGAATGGTTCTCCATCGGCAAGGCGATGTCGTCGGGCTGCATCCGCCTGATGAACCAGGACATTATCGATCTCTACGACCGCACATCGGTCGGCGCCAAAGTCATCGTGATGTGATCGCGATGACCGCGGACAAAAGCTTTCGTGCGCGGACCGTCTAGGCAACAACAAGACGTCCACAGACAGAAAACCGGGCTGTTGGGGCCCGGTTTTTTGTTTTTGGCGATTTATACGCAGCAGACGCTGCGAAAATGATCAGGCGACCTGTTCGACGTGCTGCACCTCGGGGACGAAGTGCCGCAAAAGGTTCTGGATGCCGTGCTTCAGCGTCGCCGTCGAGGACGGGCAGCCGGCGCAGGCGCCCTTCATGTGCAGGAACACGGTGCCGTTCTCGAAGCCGCGGAAGGTGATGTCGCCGCCGTCCTGCGCCACCGCCGGGCGCACCCTGGTGTCGAGCAGTTCCTTGATGGTCAGCACCAGCTCCTCATCGGCCTTGTCGTAGAACTCTCCGGTCTGGCCGGCTTCGTTGGCCGGAGCGGCCGAGGCCATGACCGGGGCGCCGGACATGAAATGCTCCATGATGGCGCCGAGGATCGCCGGCTTCAGGTGCTGCCAGTCCGGGCCGTCCTTGGTCACGGTGATGAAGTCGTAGCCGAAGAAGACGCCGGTGACGCCGGGAATCTCGAACAGCCGGCCGGCCAGCGGCGAGGCCTCCGCGGCGGCATCGGCGTTGCGGAAATCGGCGGTGCCTTCGCGCAGCACTTCCTTGCCAGGCAGGAACTTCAGCGTCGCCGGGTTCGGCGTCGATTCGGTCTGGATGAACATGGGTATCTCCAGGCCCTTCCCGGGCCGATAGTTTGGAACAGTTCTAAATAGGCTCTATCGGCTGGACATTCAAGCGAAACGCGTCGCCCGTATGGCTGGCTGGCGGAATGTTTTTGCCCGGACGGAGCGCTTCGGCCAAGCAGGTCTTATCCTCCGACTTCCACGCTGAGTTGTCCACTCGTCCTCTGGATGTTCACCTCGGCTCCGTCGGCCGTCCGCCAGAATTCGAGGTCGGCGCTTGCCTCCCCGACGCGCAACCCGCGAAGCGCGATGCGATTGACGAAATCGGGCAACCGCGGCCGCACGATCCGAAGCTTGCTTGCAAAGGCATCGGGTTCCAGGCCGAGGCAGGTGGTCACCAGGAACGGCACCGCTGCCGCCGCCCAGGCTTGCGGATGGCAGGCCACCGGATAGTGCACCGGCACCTGAAAATCCTTGCGCGGAAAGCCCGCCATCGCCTCGGGCAGCCGGTGGTGGCGGAAGTGCATCGCCGCCTCGGTGATGGCGGTAAAGATCCGCAGCGCGGCTTCGTCCTCGCCATATCGTCGGCAGCCGGCTGCCAGCAGCGCGTTGTCGTGCGGCCAGACGGTTCCGAGATGGTAGCCTACGGGATTGTAGCGCCGCTCCGCGGTCGAAAGCGTGCGCACGCCCCAGCCGCCGAACATGTCGTCCTGCATCAGCCGACGCACGGTTCGGCGGCCCTTCCCCCGATCCGCAATGCCGGTCCACAGCGCATGCCCCGGATTTGAGGAAACGACCCCGAGCCGACGCCTCCGCGCTTCGAGCGCCAGGGCAAAGATACCCTGGTCCTCGCACCAGAAGTCGCGGTTGAACCGTGTCCGAAGCCTTTCGGCCTCGCCGCGAAGCTCCTTGGCGCGATCGCGTCTCCCGATACGCTCGTAAAGGTCGGCGATCGCGTGTCTGGCGGCAAAGACGTAGCCCTGCACCTCGACAAGCGCGATCGGCGGCTTGGCGATAGCGCCGTCGGTTCTGACGATCGCATCGGCCGAGTCCTTCCATCCCTGATTGATCAGGCCGCTCTCCGAGGCGCTCCGGTACTTGAGATAGCCTTCGCCATGGTCGTCTCCGGCCCTGGCGATCCAGCCCAGGGCTCTTTCCACGGGCTCCTGCAGCTCGCGAAACAGCCCTAGATCGCCCGTCCAGTCTGCATAGCGGCCGAGGAGCAGCAGGAAGAGCGGGGTCGCGTCCACCGTGCCGTAGAACCTGGCATGCGGGACATTGCCCGCCCCGGCGAGCTCGCCGACGCGCAGCTCATGCAGGATCTTGCCGGGCTGCTCCTCCCGCCATCGATCCGTTCGACGTCCCTGATAGCTGGCGAGAAGACGCAGCGTCTGGGCGGCGATCTCCGGCTGAAAGGCGAGCATCTCGAGCGCGACGATCAGGCTGTCGCGCCCGAAAAGGGCGACGAACCACGGCACGCCGGCGGCAAAATACTCCCTTTTGCCGAGATCGGATCTGAGCATCGCCAGGTCGCGCAGCGAGCGCTCCACGATGCCGTTGAGCAGCAGGCTGTCGCTGTAGAACTTCGTGTGCCGCTCCAGCCATTCCTCGGAACCGGCCTGAAGGTTTCCCGCAAGATTGTCGAGCGCGACCGTCGGCTGCTGGTTCAAGTGATTGGCTTCGGCCTCTTCCGAGCATTCGTTCAGCTCTATGGTGACGGCGATGGTCCGCGTTTCGCCTGCCGGCACATCGATCCGGAACTCGGCCGTTGTTTCATGCGTGGCATCGGGTTGAGGCGAGAAGGCGATCGTCGCCGCCCTGCGCAGCCGGTCGGCGCCGTGATGGACAAAATGCAACCTGCCCTCCCGCCAGGAGGCCCGCTGGGGCTTGCCGAGGTCCAGCCGCACCAGCCCGCGCACGTTGAAGATGTCCTCGAACCCGGCGCGGAAGTGCAAGGCCAGCGGAAAGCCATGCGTTTGACGACCGAAATTCTGGACGGTCAGGACCTCCCGCACGCATGTTTGCCGCGCATCGAGAACGCGCTCCCAGCGGATGCCGAGCTCATCCTTGGGGATCGATTGTCCCTGCTCCACCTCGAGGTCTGGATTGGTCAGCTCAAAAAGCGCGGCGTAGCCCTTTTGCGCGGTCGAGGCCAGCACGATCGGCTCCAGGCCGGCCAACGCCATCCGATAGCCGCCGAGGAAGCGGCAGTCGTGGAAATAGAGTCCGAAGCCGTGTTCGCCTTTCAGGGGGATCTGCGCGTCGGAAGCGACGACATAGTAGAGATCGAGGCTCTTGACGGTTACCGCGCCGGCGATGCTGTCGACCATCGCCGGATGGCGCTTGGCGAGCACACGACGCCTGCGCCCTTGCCGCGCATGAGGCACCTGACGGGCTTCTTGCTGGGTCCGCGCAGGCTGCAAGCTGGACCGAGCCACCGATTTGGCGGCAGTCTCCTGCGGTTTCGATGTACCGCTCCGGCTCGTCTTCCGGCTTGATTCGTCCATCAGCGCTCCATTGGAATTGTCGCTGCTCTGACGATTCCAAATGGCGCGCTGCCGGCACAGGCCAAGGGTCGGTGTCGGCTACGGACTGGTTGATAACTCGATGTGTATTTGCGACCCCGCGGGCCTCAAATCGGACAGGAAGGCCTTCGCAAATCAGGCCAGGCTCTCGATTTCCTCGTCGGAGAGGTTCTGCGGCACCACCGTGACCGGAATGGGGAAGGCGGCGCCCCGGCCGGCCACGGCGCTCACCAGCGGGCCCGGACCTTCCTTGCCGGCGCCGGCCGCCAGCACCAGGATGGCGATGTCCTGGTCTTCCTCGATCAGCTTGTGGATCTCTTCGGTCGGCTTGCCCTCGCGCACCACCAGCTCGGGTTCGATACCGACCTTCTGGCGCACCTTGTTGGCGTAGCTGTCGAGCGCCGCGCGAGCGGTCGCGTTCGCCTCCTCGCGCATGATCTTTTCGACCCCCAGCCAATGCTGGAAATCGTCCGGCTCGATCACATAGAGCAGCACCAGCACGCCGCTGGTGCTTTGCGCCCGCTTCGAGGCGTAGGCGACGGCGCGCTCGCATTCCGGTGTGTCATCGATGATCGCCAGGAACTTGCGGCGATGCCCGGCTTCACGGCTGAGGCGTTTGGAGACCATGTCTATCTGCTCGGTATCAATTCGGCCGCAATCTGCCACCGCCACGGACCGGCGGCAAGCCGCCGGCCGGCATGGCGATGGAAGTCACGGGGCAGGAGCGCGATCAGTCCTGCAGCAGGCCAATGATGTCGCGCACCGTCTTCATCGTGCCTTCGGCGATCGCGCGGGCGCGCTCGCCGCCATCCTTGAGCACGGCGTCGACATAGGCGCGGTCGCCCTCGATGCGGCGCATCTCGGAGGCGATCGGCGCCAGCTTTTCCACCGCAAGGTCGGCCAGCGCCGGCTTGAACACGGAAAACTGCTGGCCGCCATATTCCTTCAGCACGTCGGCCTTGGAGATTTCGGCGAGGCCGGCATAGATGCCGACCAGGTTTTCCGCTTCCGGCCGGCTTTCCAGCCCTTCGAGCTCGCTCGGCAAGGGCTCCGGATCGGTCTTGGCCTTGCGGATCTTCTTCGAAATGGTGTCGGCATCGTCCGTCAGGTTGATGCGCGACAGGTCCGACGGATCGGATTTCGACATCTTCTTCGAGCCGTCGCGGAGGCTCATGATGCGCGCTGCCGGGCCGCCAATCACCGGCTCGGTGATCGGGAAATAGCCGTTCACCGTCTCCTCGCCGACCTGCATTTCGACACCGACGCCGAGAGTCGCGATGCGCTCGGAGAAGTCGTTGTTGAATTTTTGCGCGATGTCGCGGGTCAGTTCCAGATGCTGCTTCTGGTCCTCGCCCACCGGCACATGCGTGGCCCGGTAGAGCAGGATGTCGGCCGCCATCAGGCTCGGATAGGCGAGCAGGCCGAGCGAGGCGTTCTCGCGGTCCTTGCCGGCTTTGTCCTTGAACTGCGTCATGCGGTACATCCAGCCGATGCGCGCCACGCAGTTGAAGATCCAGGCAAGCTCGGCATGCTGGATGACCCGCGACTGGTTGAAGACGATGTGCTTCTTGGGATCGATGCCGGAGGCGAGGAACGCCGCCGTGATCGAACGCGTCTGATCGCCGAGGTCTTGATGGACGAGCTGCGCCGTCAGCGAATGCAGGTCGACGACGCAATAGATGCAGTCGGACTGTTCCTGGAGGGCGACGAATTTCTTGATGGCGCCGAGGTAATTGCCGAGATGCAGGTTGCCGGTCGGCTGGACGCCCGAAAAGACGAGTGGCTTGAAGGCGGTCATGATGTCCTCATGGCTTGTGGAGGGCCGTTTCGCGCGCGGCGAAAGTCTTGCGACGGCGCGCTTATGGACGAAGGTTCATGCGGGATCAAGAGGCCCGATCCATGACTTCGGTTGGCTCCAGCCAGCCGGAATTGAAGTGGCCTAGCATTGTCGTGTCGTTTGGGGTTCTCATCATGCTTTCGCATCTGCTTGCCGTGGCGTCCGTCTGGCTGGTCGCGGCGGTTTCGCCCGGGCCGAACTTCTTGATGACGGCGCGGATCGCGGTGGCGCGCTCGCGCGGCGCGGGCTTTGCCGCCGTCTGCGGCATCGGCATCGCCACCGCCATCTGGGGCGTCTGCGGGCTTGCCGGCATCAAGGCGCTTTTCCTGGCAGCACCTTGGGCCTTTGCAGCGTTGAAGCTCGCCGGCGCCGGCTACCTCATCTATTCGGGCATGAGGCTGATCGTGCTTGCCGAAAAGCGCAGCACGGCGGATGTCGCGCTGGCTGTCGACGGCAAGAAATTCTCGACCGGGCGCGCCTTCTGGATCGGTCTTGCCACCAGCCTTGCCAATCCGCGTTCGGCGCTTTCGGTGGCCAGCATCTTCGCCGTCGCCTTGCCGGCACAGCCCTCGCTGACGCTCGGCGTCGCGTCGGTCGCGCTGATGGTGGCGATCTCGGTCGGCTGGTATGCCTGCGTAGTCTGGCTGTTCGCGGCCGAAGTCGTTTCGAACGGCTATCGGCGGCTGCGCCGCGCCATCGATCGCTTTGCCGGCGGCCTGCTCATCCTGTTCGGCGCAAAGCTGGCGCTGGAGCGCGGGTAAGGTCCAGGCTGAACCGGCCCGCCGCATGTTGATTTCTTTTTGTTGCCTGCTACATTAAGTAAGCTACACAATCGATGTGGGCGCTCGCGATGACCATCAACATCAGTAACAAAGAAGCGGATAGTCTGACGCGCGCTTTCGCCAGGGTCGAAGGTGTCGGCATTACCGAGGCTATCGTGATCGCCATGCGCGAAGCCCTGGAGCGGCGCCGCAATCGCGAGACGCCGCTGGAAACGGCGGCAAGGCTGCGCGCCGAATTCGGGATCAAGCTCAGCGAGCGGGCGCGCAACCCGCTGCCGCGCTCGGTCTATGACGAGCTTTCCGGCGAGAACTGATGTTCGTCGACGCCGCCGCCATCGTCGCGATGCTGAGCAACGAAGCCGAGGCCGAGCGCTGTGCGCGGGCGGTTGTTGATACGTCGACCCCGTTCACTTCGGCGATCGCCGTGTGGGAGGCCGCGATGGCGCTCGCGCGGCCGGAAAAGCTGGCCATACCTGTTGCGAGGAGCGCGGAGATCGTGAGCCGCTTCCTTGAAGAACGGGCCATTGCCTTGCGCGAGCTTCCGCCCGCGCCCGAGGCAGCATCGCTGTCCGTCGAGGCCGCGTCGCGGTATCGCAACAACGCCATCCGTCTGAATATGGCCGACTGCTTCCACTACGCTTGCGCGCGCTACTACGCCGTTCCGATGCTCTCTACGGCCGACGAATTCAGGCTCACGGATCTGGAGACTGTTCCGTGACCGGCGGCACCGCCTTCGCCTCGCCGCGCCTGACGTTGCGGCGGATCATGCCGAAATCGGCCCCGCCGGTGCCGAAGGCGGTGATGAAGTAGAGTGCCGCCCCGCCGCCGACGAGCGCGAACAGCGTCGTCGCCTTGACCACCAGCGGTGAGCCCGGTCCGAGCTTTGCCGCGAAATAGTGCTCGGCGAAGTAGAGCGCCGCAGCCATCACCACCGCCGAAAGCACCAGCCGCGGAATGCGCTTCAACAGCGGTATGTCGCGGCCCCAATGGCCGCGCCGGATTAGCATGCCGAGCAGCATCAGCGCGTTGACCCAGCCGGCTATCGCCGAAGCGACCGCGATTCCCGGCGCGCCCATGAACGGGAAAAGTGTCAGCGCGGTGGCGACGTTCACGCCGACCGAGATGGCGGCGAAGATCATCGGCGTGCGCGTGTCCTCGCGCGCGAAATAGCCGGGCGTGAAGGCCTTGATCAGAACGAAGGCCGGCAGGCCGAGGCCGAAGATCGCCAGGATCGAGGCGACGATCGGTGTCGAGTGGTTGGCGGCGAAGGCGCCGCGCTCATAGACCAGCCGAACGATCGGTTCCGACATCACCCAGAGCGCCGCCGCGGCAGGCAGCGTCATGAACAGCGTGAACTCGACCGAGCGGTTCTGCAGGTTGGCGGCCTCGATCAGATTGCCCGATTTCAGCGCTCGCGACAGTTCCGGCAGAAGCACGATCGCCACCGCGACGCCGACGACACCGAGCGGCAGCTGGTAGATACGGTCGGCATAGGCGAGCGACGACACGGCGCTGTTCTGCCCCGAGGCGATCGCAGTGCCGATGAGCTGGTTGATCTGGGTGATGCCGCCGGTGATCGCCGCCGGCAGCGCCAGGATCAGGAGCCGCTTGACGTTCGGCGTCATCTTCGGCCGGCGGAAGCCGATCGAGATGCCGGCATGGCGCACCGCCACCCAGACGATTGCGAGCTGCACGATACCCGCCGCCAGCACGCCCCAGGAAAGCCCGAAGCCGACGTCATGCGCGTCCGCCCCATGATACCAGGCATAGCCGAGCACGCCGATCAGGATGATGTTGAGGAAAGCGGGCGCGATTGCCGCCGCGAAATAGCGGCGCAGCGAATTCAGCATGCCCGCCATCATGGCGCCCAGCGACATGCAGATGAGATACGGGAACATGATCGTCGCAAGCCGGACGGTCGTCTCGAACTTGCCCGGAATGTCGGCGAAGCCCGGCGCCACCAGGTAGCGCACGATCAGCGGCATCGCCAGTTCCATGGCGATGGTGAGCGCGAGCAGCGCCGAGAACAGCACGCCGAACACTTCCTCCGAAAAGCGCTTGGCGCCGTCGGTGCCGTGCGTCTCGATCTCCTTGGCGAAGAGCGGCACGAAGGCGGCGTTGAAGGCGCCCTCGGCGAACAGCCGGCGGAAGGTGTTGGGGAACTGGAAGGCGGCGTTGAAGGCGTCGGCGACCGGCCCGGTGCCCAGCGCCGCCGCCATCAGCATCTCGCGGCCGAAACCAAGCGCCCGGCTCATCAGCGTGCCGGAAGCGACGGTGGCGAATTTCTTGACAAGGCTCATGCGGAGGATGACTGCCTGCGGAATTGCGTCAAATGCATGTCACTCGGCCGCCGCCTTGGTCTTGCCGTTGCGTTCGGGCGCGTTGCCTTCGAGCGTATCGATCAGCCGCTTGTGGATGGTGGCCGTGCGCGTCGGGCTGTCGATCTTCTGGCCGGTGAGGTCGGTGACATAGAAGGTGTCGATGACCTTCTCGCCGAAGGTGGTGATGTGCGCGGAGGCAATGTCGAGCGACAGGTCGGAGAGCGTCCCGGTGATTTCTGACAGCAGGCCAGGCCGGTCCAGTCCCTCGACCTCGATCACGGAAAAGCGGTTCGACAGCGTGTTGCGGATCTCGGCGCGCGGCGGAATGCGGAAGGCCTTGGCGCCGCGCTTCGGCTTGGTGCGCTTCTCGATCATCTCCGGCAGCCAGCTCTTGCCTGACAGCACGTCCTCGATCAGCTTGCCGACGCGCTCGGCACGCCGGCGCTCATCCTCGTCGCGGTCGAATTCCCGGCTGATCAAGATGGTATCCAGCGCGCGCCCATCGGAGGTGGTGAAGATCTGCGCGTCGACGATGTTGCCGCCGGCAGCGGCACACGCGCCGGCAATCACCGAAAGCAGGCGCGGATGGTCGGGCGCCAGAACCGTCACCTCGGTCACCGCCTCGAACTCATGCGTCTTCACCATGGTGGCGAGCTTCTTGCCGGCCGCATCCGCCTCGCGGACGAATTCGGCGTGCCGCAACTGGTCGGGCAGGTCGACGGTGAGCAGATAATTTTCGTAATGCAGCGCGACATAGCGCTTGCGCTCTTTCGCCGGCCAGGCGGCCAGCGCCTCGGCCAGCCGCTCGCGCGCCGCCGCGGTGCGCTCGGCCCGCGATACCTCGGAAAAGCCGCCGGTCAAAAGCAGCTCGGTCTCGAAATAGAGCGTGCGCAGCAACTGCCCCTTCCAGCCGTTCCACACGCCCGGTCCGACGCCTCTGATGTCGCAGACGGTGAGGACCAGGAGCAGCTTCAGCCGCTCGACAGACTGCACGATCGAAGCAAAGTCCTCGATCGTCTTGCGGTCGTTGAGGTCGCGCGTCTGCGCCGTCATCGACATCACGAGATGGTTCTCGACCAGCCAGGCGACGGTCTCGGTGTCGGCGGCCGACAGTCCCATATGCGGGCAGATGCGCCGCGCGATCCTGGCGCCGGCTTCCGAATGATCCTCCGGCCGGCCTTTGGCGATGTCGTGCAGCAGCACCGCGACATAGAGCGCCTCGCGGCTCTTCTTCAGTCCCGGCATCAGCGAGTGGGCCAGCGGATGCACCTTGGCGCCGTCGCCGCGCTCGATTTCTGCCAGCACGCCGATGCAGCGGATGAGATGCTCGTCCACCGTATAATGGTGGTACATCGAGAACTGCATCATGGCGACGATCTTGCCGAAGTCGGGGATCAGCTTGCCGAGCAGTCCCGCCTCGTTCATGCGCCTGACGTTGAGCTCTGCATTGCGGTCCGAGGTCAGGATATCGAGGAACAGCCGGTTGGCCTCCTCGTCGCGCCTGAGCGACTTGTTGACCAGGCCGAGCGAGCGGGTGAGCAGCTTCAGCGCGTCGGGATGGAACTCCAGCCCATGCTTGTCGGCGAACCAGAACAGGCGGAGCAGGTTGACCGGATCGCGCTCGAACACCATGTCGTCGGCGATGTTGATGCGGTGGTTGTCGACAATGAAGTCGGACGTGCCGGCGAGCTTGCGCTTGCGCCGCGAGAAGGTGAGAAAGATGCGGTTGAAGCCGGGGACGTGCTTGGCCTGCTCTTCCTCGAGCGCGGCGCAGAAGATACGGGTAAGGTCGCCGACATCCTTGGCCACCAGGAAGTAGTGCTTCATGAAGCGCTCCACCGCCGACAGGCCGGGATGGGTCGTGTAGCCGAGCCGCTCGGCGATCTCGCGCTGGATATCGAAATGCAGCCGCTCTTCCGCCTTGCCGGTGAGGAAGTGCATGTGGCAGCGCACCGCCCAGAGAAAATCCTCGGCCTTCTGGAATTCGCGATATTCGGCCTCGGTGAAGACGCCTTTCTCGACCAGCTCCTCGCCGGTGCGCACGCGGTAGAAATATTTGCCGATCCAGAACAATGTCTGCAGGTCGCGCAGGCCGCCCTTGCCGTCCTTGACGTTGGGTTCGACCAGATAGCGGCTCTCGCCCGCCTTGGCGTGGCGCTCGTCGCGTTCGGCGAGCTTGGCCTGCACATATTCCGGCCCGGTAGTGCGCACCACCTCATGGTCGAAGCGGGTGAGCAATTCCTCGTACAGTTTGTGCTCGCCCCACAGGAAGCGCGCTTCCAGGATCGAGGTGCGGATGGTGATGTCGGTGCGCGACAGCCTCAGGCATTCCTCGATGTTGCGGGTGGCGTGGCCCACCTTCAGCCCCATGTCCCACAGCATGTAGAGCATGTATTCGACGATCTGCTCGCCCCACGGCGTCTGCTTGTAGGGAAGCAGGAACAACAGGTCGATGTCGGAGCCCGGCGCCAGCGTGCCGCGCCCGTAGCCACCGACTGCCACGACCGCCATGCGCTCGGCCGCGGAGCGGTTCTTGACCCGGTAGACATGCGTGGCGGCGAAGTCGTAGAGCGCCCGGATCAGCTCATCCATCAGATGCGACAGCCGCTCGGCGCAGGCATTGCCGCCGCCATCCTCTTTCAGCATCGCCTCGGCGATCTTTCGTCCCTCGCCAAGCCTGCCCTTGAGCAGCTGCAGGACGGCTGTGCGCGTGGTCTTGCTTGAGCCGTCGCCGGCGCTCGCCGCCGTCAGCGCGGTCAGGTCGCGCCGCAAGGCGTCGCCGTCGATGATTTCGTCGAGTTTCAGGGAAATCTTTGCCATTCGGCGGCGTCTATAGCGCGTTTTCTCAACGCTGTGTATGGGGGCGGCGGCCGTGTTTCCAAAGGCTTACATTTGATGCAGCGCAAGGCCGGGCGACCGGAATTTCGAAAAATCGAAACCGACCCTTGACCTTCCAGTAACTGGAAGGACTACCTCCGCCTCAATTTCGAGACTTCCGAGGTATTTGCTCATGACCCATTCCGACCATCACCACCATCATGCGC
Organism: Mesorhizobium sp. WSM4906; assembly: GCF_029674625.1. Classification (NCBI taxonomy): domain Bacteria; kingdom Pseudomonadati; phylum Pseudomonadota; class Alphaproteobacteria; order Hyphomicrobiales; family Phyllobacteriaceae; genus Mesorhizobium; species Mesorhizobium sp. WSM4906. The sequence goes on along the minus strand of NZ_CP121355.1, from coordinate 208,229 downwards.
ACGGTGCATCCTGCTGTTCCGCAAAGGATACCGCGCCTGCCGCCGAAGCGGTGATTCGCGATCCGGTCTGCGGCATGACGGTCGATCCGGCCGCCGCAAAGCCGACGGCCGAGCATGGCGGACGGACATTTCATTTCTGCAGCGAGCGCTGCCGCACGAAGTTCCAGGCCGATCCGGAAACATATCTGACGGCAACCGATCCCGTCTGCGGCATGAGTGTCGACCGCGCGAGCGCGAGGCATTTCGTCCGCCACGAGGGGCAGGGCTTCTATTTCTGCTCGAGCAGCTGCAAGGGCAAGTTCGAAGCCGAGCCGGCAAAATACCTCGCCGGCCGGCCGGAACCGCAGCCGATGCCGAAGGGCACGCAATACACCTGCCCGATGCATCCCGAGATCATCCGCGACAAGCCCGGCTCCTGCCCGATCTGCGGCATGGCGCTGGAGCCGATGGGCGTGCCGACCGGCGATGAGGGTCCGAACCCGGAGCTGGTGGATTTCACGCGGCGCTTTTGGATAAGCGCGGTGTTGTCCGTGCCTTTGCTTGTCTTCGCCATGGCGCCGATGCTGGGTGCCAGTTTCGAAAGCTTCATCGATGGCCGGGCGAAGACATGGGCGGAACTGGCGCTGGCAAGCCCGGTGGTGCTTTGGGCGGCGTTTCCGTTCTTCCATCGCGGCTGGGACTCGATCCTGAACCGCAGCCCCAATATGTGGACGCTGATCTCGCTCGGCGTCGGCGCCGCCTATCTCTACAGCGTGGTCGCCGTGCTGTTCCCCGACATCTTCCCGCATCAGTTCCGCGGCCATGATGGCACCGTGCCGGTCTATTTCGAAGCCGCCGCCGTCATCGTCGCGCTGGTGTTCCTCGGCCAGGTGCTGGAATTGCGCGCCCGCGAGCGCACGGGATCGGCCATCCGCGCCCTGCTTGACCTCGCTCCGAAGACGGCGCGCCTGATCGGCGCCGACGGGTCCGAAAAGGATGTGCCGCTGGACAGCGTCAACACCGGCGACAAGCTCCGCATCCGCCCTGGTGACGCCGTCCCGGTCGACGGCATCGTGCTGGAAGGACGCTCGTCGATCGACGAATCGATGATCACCGGCGAGCCGCTTCCGGTGGAAAAGACCGAAGGCGATCCTCTGACCGGCGGCACGCTCAACAAGAACGGCTCGCTGGTCATGCGCGCCGAGAAGGTCGGCGCCGAGACCACGCTGTCGCGCATCGTCGAGATGGTCGCCAAGGCGCAGCGTTCGCGCGCGCCGATCCAGGGGCTGGCCGACCGCGTGTCCTTCTATTTCGTCCCGGCCGTGGTGCTGGTGGCCGTCGTTGCCTTCATCGCCTGGGCGGTCTATGGGCCCGAGCCCAGCCTGATCTTCGCCATCGTCTCGGCGGTGTCGGTGCTGATCATCGCCTGCCCCTGCGCGCTGGGGCTTGCCACGCCGATGTCCATCATGACAGCGACCGGGCGTGGCGCGCATGCCGGGGTGCTGATCAAGGAAGCTGCGGCGCTGGAGCGTTTCGCTTCGGTCGACACGCTGATCGTCGACAAGACCGGCACCTTGACCGAGGGCAGGCCGCGTCTGACGGACGTGGTCGCGGCCGCGGGCATCGATGAGGATGATCTGCTGTCGCTTGCCGCCACCCTCGAAAAAGGCTCTGAACACCCGCTCGCCGAGGCGATCGTCGAGGGTGCCGCCGAACGCGGCGTCAAGCTTGCCGATGCCGAAAACTTCGAGGCAATCACCGGCAAGGGCGTTGCCGGCACGGTATCCGGCAAAAAGGTCGCGCTCGGCAATGCGGCGATGATGGCCGACCTTGCCATCGACACCGCTCCGGTATCCGCCAAGGCGGAAACGCTGCAGGCCGAAGGCAAGACGGCGATGTTCGTTGCCGCCGACGGCAAGCTCGCCGGCCTCGTCGCCGTCGCCGATCCGGTCAAGGCCACCACGGCCGAAGCGATCAAGGCGCTGCACGACAAGGGCCTGAGGATCATCATGGCGACCGGCGACAACGAGCGCACGGCAAAAGCGATCGCCGGCCGGCTCGGCATCGACGAGGTGCGTGCCGGCCTGCTGCCGGACGAAAAGGGCGCGCTGGTCGACGAGCTGCGCGCTCACGGCGCCGGCGTCGCCATGGCCGGCGACGGCGTCAATGACGCCCCGGCGTTGGCCGGCGCCGATGTCGGCATCGCCATGGGCACCGGCGCCGACGTCGCGGTCGAAAGCGCCGGCATCACGCTGGTCAAGGGCGACCTCAACGGCATCGTCAGGGCTCGCACGCTGGCCCAGGCGACGATCCGCAACATCCGCCAGAACCTGTTCTTCGCCTTCCTTTACAACGTGCTCGGCGTGCCGGTCGCCGCCGGCGTGCTCTATCCGCTCACCGGCACGCTGCTCTCGCCGATGATCGCGGCGGCGGCGATGAGCCTGTCGTCCGTCTCCGTCATTTCCAACGCCTTGCGGCTGAGAACATTGAAACTCTGAGCGAAGCTCCCAGATACGAAAATCCAATCGCAAAGGAGACCTGAATGACCCTGGCCAAGAAGATCGTGCTGCTGCTGATGGCGGCGGGAATGCTGCTCGCGGTGTTCCTCGAAAGCGTTCCGGCGCGGACCGAGGAGATGAAGCACGACATGTCGGGCATGGCGATGGGCGCGGATAGCCCCGCCACCGCTGGCTACAAGGCGGCGATGGACAAGATGCACGGCGACATGATGATCGAGTACACCGGCAATGCCGATGTCGACTTCGTGCGCGGCATGATCCCGCACCATCAGGGTGCGATCGACATGGCCAAGGTGGTGATCGCCAACGGCAAGGACCCGGAGATCCGCAAGCTCGCCGAGGGTGTCGTCAAGGCGCAGGAAGCCGAGATCAAAGAGATGCAGGACTGGCTTGCCAAGCATCCCGTGAAGTGATCGTTCCGCTCCGGTATCCGGACGAAGCGAGGACTTCGGTCTGGATTTGCAGGCATGGTTGTGCTGCGATCCGGCTTCACGCGGAGCAAGCCCCCCATGTCTTCCAAGCCCATGTCTTCCAAGCCAATCTCTTCCAAGTCCATGTCTTCTGAAATCAGAACCACCACCCTACCGTCCGGCGAAGCCGTTCCGGTGCTCGGTCAAGGCACATGGAAGATGGGTGAGGATCGGCGCCGCCGCGCCGATGAGGTCGCGGCGCTGAAGCTCGGGCTGGACCTCGGCGTCACGCTCGTCGATACGGCGGAGATGTATGCCGGCGGCGGTGCCGAGGAGGTGGTGGCGGAGGCCATCGCCGGGCGTCGCGACGAGACTTTTCTGGTGTCCAAGGTGCTGCCGACCAATGCCTCGCGCGCCGGCGTGAAGCGGGCCTGCGAGAACAGTCTGAGGCGACTGGCGACCGACCGCATCGATCTCTATCTGCTGCATTGGCCGGGCAGCGTGCCGCTGTCGGAAACGATCGAGGCCTTCGAGGCCTTGAAGGCGGCCGGCAAGATCCGCCATTGGGGCGTCAGCAATTTCGACACCGACGAGATGGAGGAACTGGTCGGCCTGCCCTCGGGCGCCAACGTCCAGACCAACCAGATCCTCTACAACCTCTCGCGCCGCGGCCCGGAATTCGACTTGGCGCCCTGGAGTCTCAAGCGCGGCATCCCGCTGATAGCCTATTCGCCGGTCGAGCAGGGCGCCCTGGCGCGCAACGCCAGGCTCGACGCGGTGGCCGGCCGCCACAACGCCACGGCCGCGCAGGTCGCGCTCGCCTGGGTGATGGCCCAGAAGGGCGTCATCGCCATCCCGAAGGCCAGCCGCCAGGAGCATGTCCGCCAGAACGCCGCCGCGCTCGATATCGCTCTGACGGCGGAAGACCTTGCCGAGCTCGACCGCGCCTTCCCGCCGCCGACGCGCAAGCGCGGCCTGGAGATGATCTAACGAAACCGCACTTCGGATTTTGCGACTGAACCGAGAGCACGCGTTGGAACGAATTTCAGCCGGACCTCGTCACACAGCCTATAAAATCGGCGACATGACGGTCACGTCGCTGCGCGACGGCCATGTCGACATGCCGGTCCGGCGACTGCGCCAGCCGGGAGACAAGCCCTTCGGCGACGATCTTCCCTCGCAGGTGCCGCTCTTCGACGGCGCCTTGAGATTGTCGGTCAATGCCTTTGCCATTGACGACGGCGAAGAAATCACGCTCATCGATACGGGATCCTCGAATGCTTGGCGTCCGACGATGGGCTTTCTGCCGCGGGCGCTGAGCGAGGCGAAGATCGCCGTCGACCGGATACGCACGGTTGCCTTTACACACACGCATCTCGACCATATCCACGGGCTCATCCGTCCGGATGGCCGGGACGGCTTCCCGCAGCTCGCCCGCTTGCTTGTCCCTCGGCCTGAACTCGACATGTTCCGGTCGGTAGCGAGGTTGAGCCGCTTCCATGATCGGGCAGAGCCTTTGGACCCTGGCCAGCGCCTGAGCGCGAACATCGAGGCGATCGCCGCTCCCGGCCATGAAATCGGCCATACCTGCTTTCGCGTCACGAGCGGCGGCGAAACATTGTTGGTCTGGGGCGACCTCGTGCATGTGCCGTCGCTTCAGTTCGATCGGCCGGAGGTAGCATGGGAGTTCGACGCCAACCAGGACCGGGCGCGGACAACCCGGCTGCGCATCCTGGATCTTGCGGCGGACAGCGCCTGGTGCGTCGCAGGAGCACATCTCGATTCACCGGGCGTCGGCAAGGTTTCCCGAACCGAAACAGGTTTCCGTTTCGAACCCTTGTAGGGTGCTTGGCTAGACCTCGGCCGGCAGCCCGAGCCGCACCCGCAGCCGCCGCAAGGCCCTTGAGAATACATCGAGGTCATTGGCGGCCCGGGCAAGCGTAAGTGCGCCCTGGATGGCGGCGACGGCTTCCTCGGCAAGCTCGCTGGCCTCGCCCGGTCGGAGTCCGGATCGCGCGAGCGCTTCGGCGAGACGCGCGACCCAGCGGCCGAAATAATCCCTTATTTGGCCGGTGAAGAGGTCGCGCGATTCATCCAGCGCGAAGGCGCCGATAAGGCAAACGCGCCGTCCCGAGCGGAAATAGCTGTCCGTCGCTTCGAGCATGTGCCCGATCCCGGCCCGCGGATCGGCGCTGTCGCGCAACGGCGCAAAGACATTGTCCTCGAACCAGCCATTGATATGGGCAATGACGGCCCTCGCCATCTCCTCCTTGCCGCCGGGAAAGAAGTGATAGAGGCTTCCCTTGCCCAGCCTCGTCGCCTCGCCGATCAAGGCCAGGCTGGCGCCCTCATAGCCATGCTCACGGAAAACCTCGGCCACGATCCCCAGCAACTGGTCGCGATCTGGAGCGATGCGTCGCATGCTTAGCGTTCTTGTTTGAGCATGATCTTTTCCAAAAACCGCTACACACTTTTTGGGATCATGCTCTAAAGCCCGAGTTCCGAAAGACCGGGATGGTCGTCCGGCCGACGGCCGAGCGGCCAATGATATTTCCGCTCACGCTCCGTGATCGGCAGGTCGTTGATGCTTGCCACGCGGCGACGCATCAGCCCGGCCTCGTCGAATTCCCAGTTCTCGTTGCCGTAGGAGCGGAACCACTGGCCGCTGTCGTCGCGCCATTCATAGGCGAAGCGCACGGCGATGCGGTTTTCGTTCCAGGTCCACACTTCCTTGATCAGGCGATAGTCCAGCTCGCGCGCCCATTTGCGCTTGAGGAAGCCGACGATCTCGCCGCGGCCTGAGATGAATTCCGCCCGGTTCCGCCAGACGCTGTCCTCGGTGTAGGCGAGCGAAACCCGCTCCGGGTCGCGGCTGTTCCAGGCATCTTCCGCGAGCCGCGCCTTTTGCGCGGCCGTTTCGGCCGTGAAGGGCGGCAATGGCGGACGGCTCATCTTGATCTTCTGGCCTCGTTCGGTCGGTCCGATATTGTACCGAACGGTACAATTAGTCAACGAAGGGGCAGGTGTTATTGCTTTGTCGCCAGTCCCTTTAGCCGATACAGTGCCTCCAGCGCCTCGCGCGGCGTCATTTCGTCCGGATTGATCGCTCCGAGCGCTTCGCCCAGCGCGTCGTTCTTAGCCGGCTTAGGCGCTTCGCGTTTCACCGCCACGGAAAACAGCGGCAGGTCGTCGACCAGCCGGTTGGCCTTGCCCGAGACCTCGCCTTCCTCCAACTGGTGCAGCACTTGCCTGGCGCGTGCCACCACCGCTTCCGGCAGGCCGGCGAGTCGTGCCACCTGCACGCCATAGGAGCGGTCGGCTGCGCCCTTGCCGACCTCGTGCAGGAAGACGACGTCGCCTTCCCATTCCTTGACCCGCATGGTGACGTTGGAGAGCCGCGACAACTTGCCGGCCAGCGCCGTCATCTCGTGGAAATGGGTGGCGAAGATCGCCCGGCAGCGGTTCTTCTCGTGCAGATATTCGACCGCCGCCCAGGCGATCGACAGGCCGTCGAAGGTAGCGGTGCCGCGGCCGATCTCGTCGAGGATGACGAGCGCCCGCTCGCCCGCCTGGTTGAGGATCGCCGCCGTCTCGACCATCTCGACCATGAAGGTCGAGCGGCCGCGCGCCAGATCGTCCGAAGCGCCGACGCGCGAGAACAGCCGGTCGACGACGCCGATATGGGCGCTCTCGGCCGGCACGAAGGAGCCGGTCTGGGCAAGGATGGCGATCAGCGCGTTTTGCCTGAGGAACGTCGACTTGCCGCCCATGTTCGGACCGGTGAGCAGCCAGATGGCGCCCGCCTTCGCGCCGCCTTCCGGCGAGAGGTCGCAGTCATTGGCGACGAATGGCCCCTCGCCGGAACGCCTGAGCGCCTGTTCCACGACCGGATGCCGCCCGCCGGAAATCTCGAAGGCGAGGCTGGCATCGACCGCCGGTCGGCACCAGCCTTCGCTCTCGGAAAGCAGTGCCAGCGCCGACGACACGTCGAGCACGGCGAGCGCCTCGGCGCCGGCGCGGATGCTGTCCGCCTCGCCGACCACCTCCGCCGTCAGTCGGTCGAACGCGGCAAGCTCGATGCCGAGCGCCCGGTCGGCGGCATTGGCGATCTTCGATTCCAGCTCGGCCAGTTCCGTCGTCGTGAAGCGCATGGCGTTGGCCATGGTCTGGCGATGGATGAAGCGCGCCTTGGCCGCATCGCTGCCGGTCATGATCGAGTGATGGTTGGCCGTCACCTCGATATAGTAGCCGAGCACGTTGTTGTGCCGGATCTTCAACGAGCGGATGCCGGTCTCCTCGATCAGCGAGCGCTCCAGCCCGGCGATCACTTTTCGCGACTCGTCGCGCAGCGCCCGCATCTCGTCCAGTTCGGCATGATAACCGGAGCGCACGAAGCCGCCGTCGCGCTTGATGAGCGGCAGCTCGTCGTCGAGTGCTTCGCTGAGATGGCGGGCCAGCGCCTCGGGCAAGGCCTTGATCGCCGCGAGCGCCGCGGCGAGCTCTGCGGGCAGGTCCGTCGCCGCGAACAGCCCGGCAATCGCCGCCGCCGCCTCGAAGCCGGCGCGCAGCCCGCCGAGGTCGCGGGGGCCACCGCGGTTGAGCGCCAGCCGGGATAGCGCTCGCGGCATGTCGGCGACGCTTTTCAGGTTCGCACGCAAGCCTTGGCAAAGCTGCGTCTCGGCCCGGAAGAACGAGACCGAATCCAGTCTTGCCGTGATCGCCGCCGGATCGGTCAGCGGCGCCATCAGCCGGTCGGCAAGCAGCCTTGCGCCGCCGCCGGTCACCGTGCGGTCGATCGCCTTGAACAGCGAGCCGTCGCGGCTGCCGGACAGCGTGCGCAGGAGTTCCAGATTGGCGCGTGTCGCCGGATCGATGAACAGCGTCGAGCCGCTCTCCTCGCGCTCGGGGCGCGACAGCGGCGGCCGCTCGGCCTTCTGCGTCTTCTCGACATAGGCGATGGCGCCCGAGATCGCCGACAGCTCGGCGCGCGAGAAGGTGCCGAAACTGTCCGGCGTCGCCACATCGAAGAAGCGGGCGATGCGGCCCGTGGCCGACGCTGAATCGAACAGCGACGGCGGCTGCGGGTTGGCGACCCGTCCGAGCACGTCGAAGACCGGCCGCAGCTCCGGGTCGTGGAACACCGGCTCGGCGACGATCAGCTCGCGCGGATCGACGCGGAAGATGTCGGCAAGCAGCCGCTCCGCCGTCGTCTCGGCGACGCGGAAAGCGCCGGTCGAGATGTCGATCCAGGCCAGCGCGAAACTGCCCTGGCTGGCCGCATTGCCGCCTCTCACCCGCCCCAGCGCCATCAGAAAGCTCGATTCCGAGGGCGCGAGCAGCTTGTCCTCGGTGATGGTGCCGGGCGTGACCAGCCGCACCACGTCGCGGCGCACCACCGATTTCGAGCCGCGTTTCTTGGCTTCGGCCGGATCCTCGATCTGTTCGCACACCGCAACGCGAAAGCCTTGCGCGATCAGCTTCTGCAGATAGTCGTCCGCCGCATGCACCGGCACGCCGCACATTGGAATGTCGTGGCCCTGGTGCTTGCCGCGCCGGGTCAAAACGATGCCGAGCGCCTGGCTAGCCTTCTCGGCGTCGTCGAAGAACAGCTCGTAGAAATCGCCCATGCGGTAGAAGAGCAGCGAATCCGGGTTCGCCGCCTTGATCTCGATATACTGCTCCATCATCGGCGTGACGGTGCCCATGGCGGGCGCCGGCGTCGTCGTTTCCTGCGCGTCGGGGTCGGTCGGCATGTGCATGTTCATGCCGGAACGCTAGCAGATGTGACAACGCGGTTTAATGCCGGGCGCTCGAAAAGCAGGGGAAACCGCGAGCCTGCTGCCAATTGAGCCTCGGCAATCCCTGGGCCCGTGCGCCTTGAAGCAGCTTCGCCGGGCTTGTCGGTTTACAGTGGCCGCGTGTAGCCTTAATTCGGGAATCCATAAGAAAGCACCCGTCCCAAGCGGTGCCGCACAGGCGAGGAAATCAAGAGCATCATGGCCAGGAAAACCGAAAACAGCGGGCCCTCCGTCAGCGCGCAGGAGGCGCTCGAATTCCACGCCATGGGGCGGCCAGGCAAGCTGGAGATCGTCGCCACCAAGCCGATGGCCACCCAGCGCGATCTCAGCCTCGCCTATTCGCCGGGCGTCGCCGTTCCCGTGCGCGCCATCGCCGAGGATCCGAGCCGCGCCTTCGATTATACCGCGCGCGGCAACATGGTCGCCGTCATCTCCAACGGCACTGCCATTCTCGGCCTCGGCAATCTCGGCGCGCTGGCCTCGAAGCCGGTGATGGAAGGCAAGGCGGTGCTGTTCAAGCGCTTCGCCGATGTCGATTCCATCGACCTCGAAGTGGCGACCGAGGATGCCGAGGAGTTCATCAACTGCGTGCGCTTCCTCGGGCCCTCCTTCGGCGGCATCAATCTCGAGGACATCAAGGCGCCGGAATGCTTCATCATAGAGCAGCGCCTGCGCGAGCTGATGGACATCCCGGTCTTCCATGACGACCAGCACGGCACCGCCATCATCTCTTCCGCCGGGCTGATCAACGCGCTGGAGATCACCGGCCGCGACATGAAGACCACGAAGATGGTCTGCAACGGCGCCGGCGCCGCCGGCATCGCCTGCATCGAATTGATGAAGGCGATGGGCTTTTCGCCGGAAAACATCATCCTGTGCGACACCAAGGGCGTGGTCTTCCAGGGCCGCACCGAAGGCATGAACCAGTGGAAGTCGGCGCATGCGGTCAAGACCGAGGCGCGCAGCCTGGCCGAGGCGCTGGACGGCGCCGACGTTTTCCTCGGCCTCTCCGCCAAGGGCACGCTGACACCCGCCATGGTGCAATCCATGGCCAAGAACCCGATCATCTTCGCCATGGCCAATCCCGATCCGGAGATCACGCCCGAGGAAGTGGGCGAGATCCGCACCGATGCCATCATGGCGACCGGCCGATCGGATTACCCGAACCAGGTCAACAATGTCTTGGGCTTCCCCTATATCTTCCGCGGCGCGCTCGATGTCCGGGCCACCACCATCAACGACGAGATGAAGATCGCCGCCGCGCGCGCGCTGGCCGAGCTTGCGCGCCAGGATGTGCCGGACGACGTGGCGGCGGCCTATCAAGGCAACCGGCCGAAATTCGGTCCCAACTACATCATTCCCGTGCCGTTCGATCCGCGCTTGATCTCGGCGATCCCGCTGGCGGTGGCCAAGGCCGCGATGGACTCGGGCGTTGCCCGCAAGCCGATCCTCGACCTCGACCGCTATGCGCAGGAGCTGTCCGCCCGCCGCGATCCGATCGCCTCGACGCTCCAGCGCATCTACGACCGCGTCCGCCGCCAGCCCAAGCGCATCGTCTTCGCCGAGGGCGAGGAAGAGCAGGTGATGCGCGCCGCCGTCTCCTATGCGAACCAGAAGCTCGGCACCGCGATCCTGCTCGGCCGCGACGACGTCATCAAGGAGAACGCGCGCAACGCCGGCATCGACCTCAACAAGCAGGGCCTCGAGATCATCAATGCCAGGCTGTCGCGCCGCAACGGCATCTACACCGACTATCTCTACGAGCGCATGCAGCGGAAAGGCTTCCTGTTCCGCGACTGTCAGCGCCTGATCAACAACGACCGCAACCATTTCGCCGCCTGCATGGTGGCGCTGGGCGACGCCGACGGCATCGTCACCGGCGTGACGCGCAACTATTCCACCGCGCTCGACGACGTGCGCCGCGTCATCGACGCCAAACCCGGCCATCGCGTCATCGGCGCCTCGATCGTGCTCGCGCGCGGCCGCACCGTGATGATCGCCGACACCGCCGTGCACGACATGCCGAATGCCGAGCAGATCGCCGACATCGCCGAGGAGGCCGCGGGCTTTGCCCGCCGCATGGGCTATGAGCCCAGGCTCGCCATGCTCGCCTATTCCACCTTCGGCCACCCGCAGGGCGAGCGCTCGGAGCGGATACAGGAGGCGGTGCGCATCCTCGACAAGCGCCGCGTCGATTTCGAATATGACGGCGAGATGGCCGCCGACGTGGCGCTGAACCCTCGCGCCATGGCGCAGTATCCATTCATCAGGCTCACCGGTCCGGCCAATGTGCTGGTGATGCCGGCATTCCACTCGGCCTCGATCTCGACCAAGATGCTGCAGGAGCTCGGCGGCTCGACCGTCATCGGCCCGCTGCTGGTCGGCCTGAACAAGCCGGTGCAGATCGTCTCGCTCAACGCCAAGGATAGTGACATCGTCAACATGGCGGCGATCGCGGCCTATACGGCGGGGAATTGAACCTTCAGCCCAGACAACAAAAAGGCCCACGGCGATGCCGCGGGCCTTCCTTGTCGAGATAGCAGGTTCGATCAGAACGAGCGCTGGAAGCGGACGATGCCGCCGACGCTGTTCTTCTTGTCGGCCTTGGTCCAGTTGACGGCCGAGGTGCCGTCGCCGAAGTGACCGTAGTGATCCCAGTCGACTTCGGTCGTGATCGTGAAGCCCGGAACGATGGTGTAAGCGATGTTGGCTGCGAGCGCGTAGTTCTTGTCGTCGTCAGCCGAGGCCTGCAGGTTGAACGAGGTCTTGTCGTTGAACTTGTAGGTGCCGCCGCCCCAGACGGCCCAGTTGCCGCCCCACGGCTTGTAGAAGCCGCGGCCATGAGCGTCGATGACGTTGCCGGCGTCGTCGGTGAGGTTGTCGTCCGTGCCGTAGCCGCCCATGATGAACAGCGACAGCTCCTTGGTGACATTGACGTCCAAGCGAACCTTGCCGGCCACTTCCTCGTAGTTGCTGTCATAGGCCACGACGCCGGTGACCGCGCCCCAGTCGCCTTTGTACTTCAAGCCGCCGACGACATGCGGAACATAGCTGTCGATCGTGCCGGATATGCCTGAACCGTCCGAGCCCTCTTCGAGCGAGATCACGCCCGAGAAGCCGCTGCCGGCGTCGAAGTAGTAGCTGACGACATTGGTATCTTTGATGCCGTACGGGATGATCGTGTCCTGGATGACGTTGCCGGCGTAGCCGATGAACTGATCGTAAGGCGTTTCGTCCTTACCGACGCGCAGGCCGCCGAGCTGGATCCAGGCGAAGCTCAGCTTAGGAGTAGACGTGGGGCCGCCATTCGAGAAGTCGAATTTTGTCTCGGTATAGGTCTTCAACGTGCCGAGCTCGGTCTCCTGGCCGGTCCAGGTCTTCAGCGTGAAGCGGGCGTTCTTCTTCCAAGAGTCCTGGGCGTCACCGTCCTCATGGTCGGTAGCCGTGCGGCCGTCGAAGGAGCCGACATCGCCAACGCCAGCGTCATAGCGGACGTAGCCGCCGATGCGCAGGCAGGTCTCGGTGCCGGGGATGTAGAAGTAACCCGCGCCATAGACGTCGCAGATCTTGACGTATTCGGCCGGTTCCGGCTCGGCGACGGTGACCGCGTCGGCGGCGCGGGCGCCCGAAACTGCGATCAGTGCCGCAGCGGAGCCGAGTAGAAGGCTCTTGATGTTCATTTTCTTGAATCTCCAGTCAAAGGTTCAAGACAGGCCTGACAAGCCATCCAGCTTTTGCCACCCCCGTCCCCATCGTTGAAAAAGCCGCGCACCGGCGCCGCTTCTTCGTCCTCGACATGACCTAATTGGCGGTCGCATACAACAGAGATTGTGGCTGGAAAACGGCTGTTTCGGCTCTTGGAAAAGTCTTGTTGCGCAAATATCACGTCACATATTTGTAAGAATGGCACATCTTGCACAAGATATACGTAAGGCACGAAAATCTAAGCTGGTAAACGTGCCAGATGTGCCGTTTGTTACATTTTTATGACAGAAAGATAACCCGCTAATGTTTCTGAAAGCGGCGCGTCAAAAACATAGGGGCCACGTTGGAAATCGCGGATCAGGACAAGCCGCGCGCGATGCGAACCACATCCTCGATCATGTCCTCGCGCAGCATTTCGATGGGGATGCGGCCGCCCAGCTCGGCGGACGGGCGAGTGAGCCAGAACCAGGCCAGCCTCGGATTGGTGATCGCCGCCAATACCTCGCCTATGCCCGGAGCCGGCCTGCCGTCGACGAATTGGGCGAGCGGGAAGACATGTTTGCGGCCGCCCTTGCGGAGCGCGACGACCTCGCCGCGCCTTTGCCAGCGATGCAGCGTCGAACGGGGTATGCGCAATCTCTCTTCCAGATAGGTCGACCCGGCAACCTCGCCGGCCCAATCTTCGATGAGCATCGACTGTATCTCGGAGGCTCGCTCGGCCAAAGGTCGGGAAGCAGGTTTGCCGGGCCCTGCCGTCGGGCTTTCGTCCACACTTTCGGCGCCTGCCTGGTCGGCGCGCGCGATCTTTTCCGCCGTCGCGCGGAAAAACTCGGACATCAGCTCGGTCCAGCCGCCTTTCGAGGAGGCGATCGCAAGCCGTTGCGCGTGCGGCAGGAAGGGAAGGGCGGCGGCAACCGCGCCAGCCATCGCGCTGGCGGAAACCAGGGCTTCGGCATCCAGCAGGACCCCACGCTGCATCAATGCCTGCTGCACGGCCTCGGCCACGAGGCCTGCCAAGGCTTCTTGCGAAATTCCTTCAGGCGGATTCTGAAATCTGGTCATGCATCTGTCTTGCGCGCCGCGCTCTCCCCCTAGCCGCGGCTGGTTTTTGAACGGCTACAACGGAAAGCGGCAATCGCAACGGCAACAGATGCAGCGACCGTAAAGGTTGCTGTCTTGCATTTTGACACCCCAACGCTGCGGGCGTCCCGAAATGTCAGTCGCGGCAACGCCCAGATTGCCAGTAGAAGCGCTCTGTGACAGCAGCGCGACAGACGCGGGAGCGTCGCTGTCGCTACAGCAGCCCGGCCTGTTCCGCCTCGCGGCGCAGATTCTGGCGTGGCCGCGGGCCGATCTGCTGGATCACCAGCCCGGCCGCCAGCGAGCCGAGATCGCCGCAATCCTGGAGACTGCGCCCGGTCGTGTAGCCGTAGAGGAAGCCGGCGGCATAGAGGTCGCCAGCGCCGGTCGTGTCGACCAGTTCCTTGATCTTCGTCGCCTCGATGGTCACGGTCTCGTCGCCGCGCACGATCACCGAACCCTTTTCCGAGCGGGTGACGGCGGCGATCTTGCAGTCCTTGCGTATCGCCGCCAGCGCGTCCTCGAACGAAGAGGTCTGGTAGAGCGACTTGATCTCGTGGCTGTTGGCGAAAACGATATCGACCGTGCCCGACCGCATCAGTTCGAGGAACTCGTCGCGGTAGCGGTCGACGCAGAAGGAATCCGACAGCGTCATCGACACTTCGCGCCCGGCCGCATGCGCCAGCCTCGCGGTCTGCCGGATCGCCTCCTTGGCGCGCGGCGGATCCCACAGATAACCCTCGAAATAGGTGACCTTGGCGCCCGCAGCCTTGTCGGCCTCGACGTCTTCCGGTCCGAGCTCGACGCAGGCGCCGAGATAGGTGTTCATCGAGCGCTCGCCGTCAGGCGTGACGAAGATCATCGAGCGCGCCGTCGGCGGCTCGCCCTTGAGCGGCTTGGTGTCGAAGGCCACGCCTTGGGCGTGGATATCGTGGGTGTAGATGTCGCCGAGCGCATCGTTCGACACCTTGCCGAAAAAGGCGGCGCGGCCGCCGAAGCTCGCCACCCCCGCCGCCGTGTTGCCGGCGCTGCCGCCCGAAGCCTCGATCGCCGGTCCCATGCGGGCATAGAGCAGCTCGGCGCGCCTGGTGTCGATGAGGTTCATCGCGCCCTTGATGATGCCGTTGGTTTCGAGAAAGGCCTCGTCGCACTGCGCGATGATGTCGACAATGGCATTGCCGATGCAAAGCACGTCATATTTCGGCATCAATGTCTCCGCCAACGACCCACCGGCTTTCTGCCCCACCGGCTTTCTGGCATGCCGGCCGGGCGCGGGTCTAGCGGCTTGCAGACACTTTGCCTACCCCGAAAATCGGCGTCGCTTTGCATCGTGCCGATCTTGGCCGCGATTGTTCGCCGGCTGCGGCAGCGTTCGCGTCGAACTGGCTCATAACAGTTGCGTGGCTCGCAGCTATGGTTTCACCGTCATCGAAACGGTTCCGCCGCGCCGTAAGCTAGAAGCGGATGGTTTCCGGCAACAGGCTGAAGGCGCGAACCACAAAATGTCCGAAAGACCGGGATGACCACCGAACTGGCGCTGCTGGCCGTGCTGGCGGTATTGTGGGGTGCCTCCTACACATTCATCAAGATCGGCGTCGAGACGATCCCGCCGGTGACCTTCATCGCCGGCCGCACGTTGATCGCGGGCGCCATTCTGCTTGGCCTCATCCGCTGGCGCGGCCTCGCCATGCCGCGGGACGCGGTGAACTGGCGCCGCTTCATGTTCCAGGCCTGCCTCAACAGCGTCATTCCTTTCACGCTGATCGCCGCTGCCGAACGCTCGATCGACGCCGGCCTTGCCACCATCCTCAACGCCACGTCGCCGATCTTCACCTTTCTGTTGACCGCGCTGATCACGCGTCACGAGCCGGTGACCCTGCGCAAGCTGGTCGGCGTCGGTGCCGGCATCGCCGGTATTTGCCTCATCGTCGGCACCGAGGCGCTTGGCGGTCTCGGCCATCAACTCTGGGCGCAGCTCGCCGTCATCGCGGCTACCGTCAGCTATGCGGGCGCCGCCATTTTCGGGCGCAATTTCAGGGGGCTCGACCCGATGCTGCCGGCCGCCGGCTCGATGATCTGCGGCGCCGCGATCCTGATTCCCTTGAGCCTCGTCTTCGACCGGCCCTGGGCATTGACGCCATCGACGGCGTCGATCCTGGCGCTCTTCGGGCTTTCGATCTTCTCGACCGCGCTCGCCTTCTCGATCTTCTTCCGGCTCATCCACACGCTGGGCTCGGTCGGCACCACCTCGCAGGCCTATCTGCGCGTGCCGATCGGCGTCGGCATCGGCGCCGTCTTTCTCGGCGAAAGCCTCGGGCCAACGGCCTGGCTTGGCATGGCCTTTGTTGTCGTCGGCGTCGCCGCCATGACCATTCCGGCTCGTCAGATCAGGCTTGCGCGGTAGTTGCGCTGGGCGACAACCCCGCCTATCTCGGCAACGTCGTTCCTCGATAAGGGCCTGGACCTGCCGTGATCCTAGACGCTGCCCGCGCCGCCGCCAGCCGGCTCTTCTCGCCCGAATTCCGCTCCGTCTTCCTGAAGACGCTCGGATTGACCTTGCTGGCCCTGGTGGCGCTGTGGTTCGGCATCGAGAGCCTGCTCGAGTGGCTGGCCTGGCCGTGGCTGCAGACATTTGTGCCCGGGCTGCCGGCCTGGGCCGGCTGGCTCGGCGCCATCATCGCCGGCATCGTCCTGGCGGCCGGGATGGCGCTGCTCATCGCGCCGGTGACGGCAATCATTGCCGGCCTGTTCCTCGACGATGTCGCCGAGGTGGTCGAGCGCACCGATTACCCGAGCGATCCGCCCGGCCGCCCCGTCCCGGCGCTGCACGCGCTGGTGCTGGCAGTCAAATTCTTCGGCGTCGTCATCATCGGCAACGTCGTCGCCCTGCTGCTGCTCCTGGTGCCGGGCATCAACATCGCCGCCTTCTTTATCGTCAACGGCTATCTGCTCGGGCGCGAGTTCTTCGAATTCGCCGCCATGCGCTTCCGCCCCGAGGCCGAGGCCAAGGTGCTGCGCCGCAAATATGCCGGCACGGTGTTCCTGGCTGGACTGGTGGTCGCCGTCTTCCTTGCCGTGCCGCTGCTCAACCTTTTGACGCCGCTCTTTGCCGCCGCCATGATGGTGCATCTGCACAAGGCTGTGTCCGCGCGCTAGCGCAATTCCAGGAAAAGTGTGTAACGGTTTTCCGTCCGGAATTGCGTAAAAAACAAAAAGTTAGAGCAGTTCAGCGTTTCCGTGAAACGATGAACTGCTCTAGCCGGTCTGACCTATTCGGCACCACCCTCGCGAAACAGTGTCTGCAGCTTGCCGAACGGCATGGCCGCGCGGGTAAAATCGAAAGTGCCCTCCTGCTGGATTTCGCGCGCCGCCGTTTCCAGCATGCCATAGGCGAAGTTCGTCAGCCACGGTCCAAGCGAGATACGTTTGACGCCGGCCATGGCAAGGTCGGCGACGGTGAAGCCGGGCCGCGCCATGATGTTGACCGGCTTGGTCACCGCCGAACACACTGTCCGCACCGTGTCGACGTCGCCCAGGCCCGGCGCATAGAGCACGTCCGCGCCCGCCTTCTCGAAGGCCTGCAGCCGCTTGATCGTGTCGTCGAGATCGGTCTTGCCCCACAGGAAGTTCTCGGCCCGCGCGGTGAAGACGAAATCGTGCTTGAGCGCCCGGGCGGCCTCGACGGCCGCGGCGACGCGTTCGACGGCATGCGAGAACTCATAGATCGGGTTGTCGGGGTCGCCGGTATGGTCCTCGATGGAGCAGCCGGCAAGGCCGGCTGCCTCGGCCGCGAAGATGGTTTCGGCCGCCTGCTCGGGGCTGTCGCCCTTGCCGCGTTCGAGGTCGGCCGAAACCGGCAGCTCGGTCGCCGCCGTCACCTCGCGGCAATGGTGGATCATGGCCTCGAACGTCACGGCGCCGTCAGGCAGGCCGCGCGAGAAGGCGAAACCGGCGCTGGTCGTGGCCAGCGCCTTGAAGCCGAAAGAGGTCAGAAGCTTCGTCGTGCCGACATCCCAGGGGTTGGGCATGACGAAAGTGGAGGCATGCAGATCGCGAAAAATCTTGCCCTTGTCCATGGCGGCTCCTCAATCATGAGAGGGGGTTGTAGGGGGAATTTATCGCGGCCCGCCGGCCCGGGCAAACGAATGCGGTCGGTTCAGAAGCGTTCGGCGTTCTCTGCTGCCAATTTCTCGAAGGCGTCTGAATCCTTCGCATAACGCGACTTGGCCTTGTCCCAACGATAGGTGACCGAGATGGCGCGCGAGGCGGCTTCGGGCGGTGGCTCCTCGCAGTTTTCGCCGCTCGGCACGGTGGCATCGGTCACCGTCGCCTTGATCGCCGCGTAGGGCTTTTCATCACCGGGCGTCTGGAAGGACAGGTCCTGCGTGCGCCTGTAGGCACAGACATTCTCGTCGAACGTGTCGATCTGATCGATCGGCTCGAAACGGTCGTCACGGATCCGGATCAGGATCGTGCTGACATAACCCTGGTTCGAATTGAAATGCGTGCTCATGGTGATGAGCGCGTCGTCGCCGGGGCCGAGCGCGAGCTTGCCGGGATCGCGAAAATAGCTGCTCTGGTCGGTTCCGACATTGACTGCGTCGAGCAGCCTCGGCTTGCCTGAAAGATCGTAGAGCGCCAGCACCGCAAATCCTTCGGCGCTGTCTTGCGCCTGCCCGAGGTCGAAAAGCATGGTCAGCCGCTCCCTGCCGCCGGCCTTGATGGAAAGAACGGCGGCGTTCGGCAGGTTGATGGTCTCGGGCGGCGAGCCGCCCTCGTCGCCGCCGAGGATATGGCGCATCTCGATCGGCGCGCTTCCCTTGAAGAAACCGTCATCGCCGGCGGCGAGATCGGGGACGATCATCCTGGCAAGGTCGAGATAGGTGACGTCCTGATGGCCGGGAATGGCGCTGTTCAGCTCCGGAAAGCTGACGGCTTGCGCGTCCGCCGCCATCCACAGGCACGGCAGCAGCATGCACGCAAGCACGAGACGGGATAATACGGAAGTCATGGAAAGCGCCCCTCGAAGGCGCTCACGCTAGAGCAATTCCAGGAAAAGTGTGAAGCGGTTTTCCGTCCGGAATTGCGTAAAAAGAAGCAATTCCAGGAAAAGTGTGTAACGGTTTTCCGTCCGGAATTGCGTAAAAAAGAAGCAATTCCAGGAAAAGTGTGAAGCGGTTTTCCGTCCGGAATTGCGTAAAAAGAAATAGCTGGAGCAAGCTCGGCGTTTCCGTGAAACGATGAGCTGCTCTGGCACGGAGTTTCGCGGCGCGCAGCTGGAACGCGATCAGGGAATTGGCACCAGTTCCGCCAGTTCGCGCATGTCGTCGAAGAGGATGCCGCCGGCCGCGGCCAGGCCGTCCGGGTCGGAGAATGGATCCGCATGATAGGAGAACACGCGCATGCCGGCGGCAATGCCGGCCTGCGTGCCGGCGACGCTGTCCTCGATGACGATGCAGTCGCCCGGCGCGAAGCCCATCGTCTTGGCGGCATGAAGGAACAGGTCGGGGAACGGCTTGCCGCGTCCGACCATGGTGGAGGAGAACATGGCGTGCTCGAACAGCGGCAAAAGTCCGGTCTGGCCGAGCGTGATATGCATCTTCGAGACCCGCGCCGATGAAGCCACGCAATAAGCGATGCCGGCGGCGCTTACCTTGTCGATGAAGTCGCGGACGTGAGGGATCGCCTCGACGCCGTGCGCGAACAGGTCCGGCAGGCCGGCATTCCAGCGCTCGACGAAGTCGACGCCGAGCCTGACCTCGGTCGCCGCTTCGATCTCCTTCTGCACCGAGACCATGCTGCGGCCGGAAAAGTGCTTGCGGCAATATTCGAATGTGGTTTGAAAGCCGGCCTCGGAAAGCCATTCCGCCAGACGTTTGTTGGCAAGGTTCTCGGTGTCGACCAGAACCCCGTCGCAGTCGAAGATGACCAGCTCTGGAAGGGGCCTGAACATCAGGCCGTGCCGGTCGACCCGAACCCGCCGGCTCCACGCGTCGTGCCGCCGGCGAGCGCGCGCTCCTCGCTGGCGACCTGCGTCACCGCGGCGAACACGATCTGGGCGATGCGCATGCCGCGCGTCACGGCGAAATCCTCGTCGCCAAGGTTGATCAGCAGCACCTTCACCTCGCCGCGATAGTCGCTGTCGATGGTGCCGGGCGTGTTTAGGACGGTCAGGCCATGCTTGAAGGCGAGACCGGAACGAGGCCGCACCTGGCCTTCCATGCCTTCAGGGATTTCCAGGATCAGCCCGGTCGGCACCAGCGCGCGTTTTCCCGGCAGGATGAGCAGCGGCCGGTCTTCAGGCACCGCGGCGCGCAGGTCCATGCCGGCCGCGCCCGTGCTTTCATAGGCAGGCAACGGCAGGCCTTCGCCGTGCGGAAGCCTGACGAAACCGACGGTGGGGCCGATGACGGAGGAAGGATAGACAGCGGTGCGCATGAGCCCATTCCTATCGTCGCGAATGGCGATTCGGTCAACTCGGCGGCAAGCCTATCAACGGCTTTCTTTGCACGCGGTTCCGCCGGTTTCAGCGCAGCTCCACCGGAACCACCGTCGTCTCCTTGATCTCCTCCATGACGAAGGAAGCCGACACATCCGACAGCGGCACCTTGGCGATCAGCCGCTGGTAGAGCCGGTCATAGGCTTTGACGTCGGCAACTCTGGCCCTCAGCACATAGTCGAGGTCGCCGGACATCCGGTAGACGCCGGTGATCTCGGCAAAGCCGGTCGCTGCCGCGCGGAACTTCTGCAGCCAGTCCGGGTCGTGGTTGGAGGTACGGATCAGGATGAACACCGAAAGGCCGAGCCCAAGCTTGTCGGCATCGACGAGCGCCACGCGCCCGGTGATGATGCCGTCCTCCTCCAGCCGCTTGACGCGACGCCAGCAGGCGTTGCGCGACAGCGCCACGCGCTCCGACAGCTGGTCGACGGAAAGCGTGCCGTCGCGCTGCAGCTCCGCCAGCAATCTTCGATCAATTGCATCGGGCTCAAAGGGCATCTTGGGATAAATGTCCCAAAAATGGCTTTAACACAAGGACAATTTGAGACCTGTGAACCTGCGACCCATGGCAGGCTGCTCGGCATCGGGGCTTATCCCGGCAGGAGGGATCACCATGATGACACGGCTCACAGCGCTCTTCACGTCACACCCGGCCAAGGTGGGCGAGACCTATTTCGGCCACATGGCCTTTGCCGCCTGGTTCTGTTCCCGCCTGTCGATGGCCGCAGGCGCCGCGTTCGTTCACGCTTTCTTGCCATTTCTGTTCGAAATTACCGCGAGCCGAATCGTTCGCGAGCTCTATGAGCGCACGCACAACAGAGGCGCGCATGCGGTGAAGGAGCCGGCGAGGACTCTCATGGACCGCGCCTGATAGATGGTGGAATGCGATGTGCCGGTGGGCGGCCTATCTCGGTGAAGCGGTCTTCCTGGAAGACATCATCACCGCGCCCTGCCACTCGCTGATTGTCCAAAGCCACTGCGCCCAGGAGGCGAAGTCGCCGACCAATGGCGACGGCTTCGGCCTTGCCTGGTATGGCGACCGGCTTGAGCCCGGCATTTATCGCGACATCCTGCCTGCCTGGTCCGATCCCAACCTGAAGAGCCTATGCCGGCAGATCAAGTCCGGCCTCTTCCTCGCCCATGTCCGTGCATCGACCGGCGGCGCCACCAGCCGCATGAATTGCCATCCCTTCGTCTCCGGGCGCTGGTCATTCATGCATAACGGCCAGATCGGCGGCTTTGAAAAGATCCGCCGCGCGCTGGAGAATTCGCTCTCCGACGAAGTCTTCGACCAGCGCGAAGGGACGACCGATTCCGAACTCTTTTTTCTCCTGATGATCGACGAGGGTCTGTCCAACGACCCGCAAGGCGCGGTGTCGCGCGCCACCAGCCGCGTGTTGGACGCCTCGCGCCGCGCCGGCATCGAGCCGTCCCTGAAACTGACCGCCGCTTTTTCCGACGGGCAGGCGCTCCACGCCGTGCGCTACGCCACCGACGGCCACGCGCCGACGCTCTATACCGGCGCCTTCGCCAGAGGAGCCGGCCGCTGCATCGTCTCGGAACCGTTCGACCGCGAAGGCGGCGAGTGGCAGGCGATCCCGCCGTCAAGCTTCGTCACCATGACAACGGACGGCACCAGCATCCGGCCGTTTGCGCCAGCCACGTCCCAATTGGCCCTGGCCGGCTGACTTCAGGCAAATGATCAGCGAAACATAAGCGCAGTGTAAGGACGCCAAACCGTCCTCCTGTCATCTGTGGCGCCCGACGAGCGGCGAATGGGTTCATCCGCGCGCTCGAAAAGCGCGTGAACAGAAGGATGACAGGACAATGTGCAGATGGGCCGCCTATCTTGGCGACGCGATCTTCCTGGAAGACGTCATCGCCGCACCGCCGCATTCTTTGATCGTTCAGAGCCATGGTGCGAGGGAAGCGAAATCGCCGACCAATGCCGATGGCTTTGGCGTGGCCTGGTATGGCGACCGGCCGGAGCCCGGCCTTTACCGCGACATCCTGCCGGCCTGGTCGGATCCCAATCTGAAGAGCCTTGGCAGCCAGATAAAATCCGGGCTGTTCCTGGCTCACGTGCGCGCCTCGACCGGCGGCGCCACCAGCCGCATGAACTGCCATCCCTTCGTCTCCGGCCCCTGGTCGTTCATGCACAACGGCCAGATCGGCGGCTTCGAGAAGATTCGCCGTGCCTTGGAGCATTCGCTTTCCGATGCGTTGTTCGACCAGCTCGAAGGGACCACCGATTCCGAATTGTTCTTCCGGCTGATGCTGGGCGAGGGGCTCTCGAACGATCCTTATGGCGCGGTGTCGCGTGCTGCCGCTCATGTGCTGGAGGCTTCGCGCCGCGCCGGCATCGAGCCGTCGCTGAAACTGACCGCTGCCTTCAGTAACGGAAGGGCGCTTCACGCCGTCCGCTACGCCACCGACGATCATGCCCCGACGCTCTACACCGCTGCCTTCGCCAAGCGTACGGGCCGCTGCATCGTGTCCGAACCTTTCGACCGCGATGGCCGTACCTGGCACGAGATCCCGCAATCGACCTTTGTCACCATGACCAGGGACAGCACCAGCATCAGGCCTTTTGCGCCTGCGGCTTCCCGGTTCGCGCTGGCGGGCTGAAACGACTGGCGCGAGCGCAATTTCGATCAAGCGTCTCGATCCTCTGGATGCTGAACTCGGCTTGAAGCCACATCGAAGTCCGCCATGTTTGATGGCGGCGCGCAGCAGCCGGAGCACTGGTCATGGACCTCGCTTTCTCGCCCGTCACCGAACTCGCGGCGATGATCGCCGAGCGCAAAATCTCGGCAGTCGAGGCGCTCGATGCGCACCTCGCTCAAGTCGATCGGCACAACGAGGCAGTCAACGCCGTCGTCATCCTCGACCGCGACGAGGCCCGTGAGCGCGCCAGGCAGGCCGATGCGGCACTGGCGCACGGCGACACGCACGGCCCGCTGCATGGCGTGCCGTTCACCTTGAAGGACACGCACGAGACGGCGGGCATGAGGACCACCGCCGGCTTCCCGCCCTTTGCCGATTATGTGCCGGGGAGCGACAGTCCCGTCGTCGCCCGGTTGAAAGCCGCCGGCGGCGTGCTCACGGCCAAAACCAATGTCGCCACCATGCTGAGCGACTGGCAATCGGACAATCCGCTCTTCGGCCGCACCAGCAACCCTTGGGATCCGTCGCGCACGGCGGGCGGCTCCAGCGGCGGTGCTGCTGCAGCCGTCGCTGCGGGCATGACGCCCTTCGAGATCGGCACCGACATGCAGGATTCCATCCGCCTACCGGCCGCCTTTTGCGGCGTCTATGGCCTGAAGCCGACAGAGCACCGCGTTTCGCTGGAGGGTGCCTTTCCCGATCCGGGCGGCGTTTCGCGCAGCGTCCGCTTGATGTCCTGTGCTGGGCCGATTGCTCGCAATCTTGAGGACCTGGCGCTGATCTATCGGATCATTGCTGGACCTGACGGAGCCGACACCGATCTGGCGCCGGTGCCGGTTGATCCGGTGCCGAGGCTCGAGCTGAAATCGCTGCGCATAGCCTTCGCCAGCACCTTCCCCGGCCTTCCGGTGGCGGCGGAGATCGGCGCCACGGTCGAAAGACTGGCTGCCGCGCTGGCGTCCGCCGGTGCACGCGTCGAGGAAGCAAGTCTGCCGAAGCTCGAACTGCACGACGATCTCGCCGAGGGCGGCAAGCTGATCGGCATGATGCTGGAGGCCGCTCAGCCGGAACCGCCGGCTGAGCCGACCCCGGTATCGAGTTGGTTCGTGGCGCTTGCCCGTCGCGGCCGGTCGATCCTTGCCTGGGAACGCTTTTTCGAAAGCTGCGACGCCTTGCTCTGCCCGGCCGCGATGACCACGGCCTTTGCGCACTGCAAGCCAGGCAGCCCGCTCGAGGTCGACGGCAAGGACGAGAGCTACTGGATGCTGCCGGCCTATGGCGCGGTCTTCAACTATTCAGGCCACCCGGCGCTCGCATTCCCCTGCGGACAGGACGGCGATGGCTTGCCCATCGGTCTGCAGCTCCTCGGCAAGCGCTGGTCGGAAGCGCGGCTGCTCGGCGTCGCCGCAGCGATCGCGCCGTTGGCTGGTGGGTTTCGCCGGCCGCCGGGCTACTGAGCGAAACGCGACAGTGCATAGGGCGCGAGCAGCGCATCGCGCTCGCCGTCGAGGATTTCGCGGGCTGCAAACAGGCCGACCGCCGGCGCCAGCGTGATGCCGGAATGGGTGACGGCGATGTAGATGCCGCCGACGCCGTCGGCGCGGCTGACGATCGGAAAGCCGTCGGCCGGGGTGGGGCGGTAGCCGACAGTGTGGAAATCGAGCTCCAGCCCGTCAGCGCTGCGCAGCATGGCTTTCGTCGCTTCGAAAAGCTCGCGCGCGGTGGCTTCCGGATCCTCACCCGGATCGCCGCCGCCGAAATCCGAGCCGGCGACGATGCGTCCCTCGGCCGTCTGGCGCATATGCAGCGTCTCGGCCAGCACCAGCCCGTTGAGCAATTTCTTGTAGGGGCGCGAATGGACGATCAGGCCCGGCGGCGTCTCGATCGGCAGCTTTATGCCGGCCGTTGCTGCAATGGCCGGCGCGCCGGCGCCTGCGGCGACCACCACTTCGTCGGCGGTGATGGTTTCACCCGAAACGACGACGCCGGTGACTTTGCTGCCGGACAGCGCCAGCGTTTGGACGGTCCCCGTGACGATCCGGGCGCCGCGCCGCTCGGTATCCGCCAGTAGTGCCTTTGTGGCCGCCATCGGCTCGGCCACGCCTTCCTCGGCAACGTAGAGGGCGAAATCGGGAAGCTCAGCCAGATTGGGCTCGATGCGCGCCGCCTGGTCGCGGCCGACCCGCTCGATGCCGTAGCCCCAGGACGAATGCTCGGCCGCAAAGGCTTCGAGCCTGTCCACCGGCAGGTCCCAGCACAGGCCGCCGCACCAGGCGAGCGGAATAGCCGGCACATCTCCCGCCAGCCGCGTCCACTCGGCCATGGCGCGGGTGCGCAGGCGGAAATAGGTCTCGGGGTTGCCCCAGCTTGCATTGATCCAGGCGAAGGAATTCGGCGTTGCCACACCGCCCGCGCCACTTGTCGAAACGACCGTTACTCGCGCTCCTGCCTTTGTCAGATGCCACGCAACCGATGCGCCGATGATGCCGGCGCCGATGACGATGACTTGTTTTGCGCTGTTCATGCTGGACCTTCGGGGGAGATTTTCCCCGTCATGCCACCACGCTGGCCGGACCTCAAGCGCGAAGCGCCTACGCGCTGCCCGCGGCCACCTTCTGCGCCCCGGAAAGCAGGTCCTTGAGCTCTTCGCAGCGCCGCATGAGCCGTGAGGAGTCGACCTTCCTCGCAACCGCCAACGCGGTGCCGAGCTCCAGCTCGGCGCCGGTGCGATCGCCAAGCTGAATGAGCAGCGCCGCGAGCGAAAGCCTGGCGTCGGCGACATTGATCGGCGAGCCGATTTCGCTCCAGCGCGAGCATGCGGTCTGCAGTTCCCGAACGGCCTCGGCGAGGCGTTCTTCCTGTATGAAAAGCTCTGCCTTGGCCTCGGCGGTCAGCGCCCGGACGGAGGCCATCGGCCAGCGCTGCGGCTGGGTCTCCAGCTCGGCTATGACCTCCTTTGCGCGCTCCGGTCGGCCGATCCGCGCTGCCACTTTTGCCAGAGTGGCGAGCACGAGGCCGCGTCGCTGCAGAGTCGGCCAGCCGTTCCCGACCAGAGACCGCTCCAGCGCGCTGAAGGCGGCCTCCGCGTGCCCCTGCTCGAGCTGCAGCAGCGCAAGGCCGGGCTGCGGGTCCCAGCCCGCGGCATGGGACGCGCGATAGGCGATCTCCGCCTCGGCAAAATCGCCGGCCGCGAGATGAATGTCACCCAGGACGCGCAGCGCGTCACCTGTCGCCCAAGGCGCATCGAGCGCAAGCTGGTCGAGCGCAGCGCGTACCAGTGCCTCGGCCTCCTTCAACGTGCCGTGGACGCCGAGCACCTCGGCGCGATGCAGCCGGCATGAGCCCGACAGGTCTTCCAGCCCGTGTCCCTTGCACCAGCCTTCGTAGCCAAGCGTCCATTGGTTGGCCCTCGACCAGTCGCCGAAATTCCGGCAGGCCCACAGAATGTTGCAGTAGAGGATGCCACCGACGATCGGATCCACGTCGCTGGAAAGACCGAGCGCGGCGGCAAGATCCTGATCTTCCTGGCCGGATTTGGTTTCACCGAGGCAGAGCTTGAAGAAGCCGCGATAGATCAGCCCGAGCGACTCCACGACCGGGTCCTCGAGCTGTCTGCCGACCTCGAACGCCTGATCGGCGAGTGCAAGCGCCTGCTCGGGCTCGGCTTCCGCACCCATGATCCGCGCGCCCATCCAGCACCACAGTCCGTGCTCCCTGCTATCGGCCGAGGTATTAATCAGCTGTGCGGCGCGCTTGTGCCAGCCCTTGGCGACCGCGAGTTCACCTCTTTCCAGATGGATTTTGGCGAGGCTGATTGCCGGGGACGCGGCACGCAGCCGCTCGCCAGCGACGCCGTATTCCGTCACCGCCCGCGCCAGGAGTGGTATGGCTTCGGCCGGCCGCCCCATGCATTCCAGCGCCAATGCCCACTCTTCGAGATCGGCCGTCAGCAACTCGTCGGCAGCATCCGCCTTGGCGAAGGAAGCAGCGGCGTCCTGCCATTTTCTGGCTGCGACGGCCGTGCGTGCCGCCAGGATTGGTGAGCCGGGACGCGATGGCTTGCTGCCGGTATCGGCCGGCCCATTTTCCGAAACAGGCGGCTGATCGAGGCAAATGCGGTAGCCGAAGCGGGGCAGGTTGCGCAGCGCCGCCTCCATGCCGCCCTGCCGAAGGATGCCGCGCGCAAGGCTTGCCACGCGCTGCAACGAAGCCTCGGTCACCGTCACGCCCGGCCACAGCGTTTCAAGCAACTCGTCCTTGCTCATGGCCCGGTCCTGGTGCCGTAGCAGAACGGCAAGGAAATCGAAGACCAGGGGCTGTACCTCGATCTCGCGCCCGGCGAGACGAAGGGCGCGGGAGTCCTCGTTAAGCTCGAAGTCGCCGAAGCAATAAATTCCCATCGGCTGTAATCCCTGTAAACGGCAATAGGCAAAGGATCAGAACAAGATAAGAGCGGCATAAGGACTGTTGGCCGCCTCTCCCGTAATTCTCCACCTGCCTGGCGAGCCAAGTGAAAGTTTACCTCAGCCGCCCCGGCGATGTCACCGGCGCTGACCTGGTCGAGCGTCGGGAGGCATTTGAACCTCAGATCAAGGAGATTGCGACATGCAGAAATACATCATCGAACGGGAAATTCCCAAGGTAGGCACCTTCGAGCGCGAGCAGCTTCGCGACGCGTCCAAGGCTTCGAACGCCGTTCTTGCCGAGCTTGGCCCGGACATCCAGTGGGTCGAATCCTTCGTGGCGGACGACAAGACGTTCTGCGTCTACCTCGCCAAGGACGAGGCCATTATCCAGCGCCACGCCAAGATGAGCGGCTTCCCGGCGACCAAGATCACGCAGATCAAGCGCATGTTCGATCCAACGACGGCATATGCCGCCTGACAGGGAGGAATGGATCGTGAAGCGCTTTGCAGAAATTATCTTCGCTGTGGGCGCCTCCGCGCTCTTCTGCGGTTCCGCAGTCGCCCATGACGCACCAGACCCGGCGGTCAACCGGTCACGGGAGATGGCGTCCAAGTACTTCAACATCGAGGTCGCCAAGGCGGACGGCTATCAGCAGCTCTTCGAGTGCACGACGCATGACGAGCACGGCACGATGGGCGTCCACTTCATCCATCCCGGTCGCGCCGGCGACGGCAAGCTGATGCTCGGCGAGCCGGACGTGCTGACCTACGAGCCTCAGGCTGATGGCTCGATGCAGCTCGTCGGGATGGAGTACATCGTCTTCGAAAAGGACTGGAAGGGAAAAGGCGTTCCCGAATTCCTCGGCCGCACCCTCCAGCGCAAGACGACGGTGGGTGTCCACCCGGTGGACCCGTACTACGAGCTCCATGTCTGGCACTGGCGGCACAATCCGGCCGGCATGTTCGCCGACTGGAACCCGTATGTGAGCTGCGGACACGAGCGGTCCTGATCTGCTGACTCGGGCCTCGGGAGGGCCATCGCCGGTCCTCCCAGCTTCCGTCGTTCAACTGAAGGAGATACGACATGACCATCCTTGGGCAGGAGCTCACGGCTAACCGCTCGGCATTTGGGCGCGTCTTCGCCGCGATCGTCGAAATCTGTCATTCCGGCCGACGTGTTCTCGCGCCTGTCCTGCGCATCCGCAGGGATCGCGCGCGGCTCGACGAATTGCCGGACTACCTGCTACGCGACATCGGCATCGAGCGGGCGGAGATACGGTCGGTTACCAGATTGGGCCGCAAGGAAGGCGGTAGCGGGCGGATATGAAATGATGCGGGGTTCCCGCTGTGGCCTTCTGATCGCTGCTCGGGTCGAGCCGATCTGCCCAAAACCGTCGACAGGGCGGGAAAGCGCTGCTAGAAGCCCGCGCCACAGACAGGATTCCATCAGATTGGCAGAAGACATCGAACAGGCGGTATCGCGCCGCCGCACTTTCGCGATCATCGCCCACCCCGACGCCGGCAAGACCACGCTCACCGAAAAGCTGCTGCTGTTCGGCGGCGCCATCCAGCTTGCCGGCGAGGTCAAGGCCAAGAAGGACCGCATCCAGACCCGGTCCGACTGGATGAAGATCGAGCGCGAGCGCGGCATCTCGGTCGTCACCTCGGTGATGACCTTCGAGTATGGCGACAACGTCTTTAATCTGCTCGACACACCCGGCCATGAGGATTTCGCCGACGACACCTACCGCACGCTGTCGGCGGTGGACTCGGCGGTCATGGTCATCGACGCCGCCAAGGGCATCGAGCCGCGCACGCTGAAGCTGTTCGAGGTCTGCCGGCTGCGCGACATCCCGATCATCACCTTCGTCAACAAGATGGATCGCGAGAGCCGCGACCCGTTCGAGATACTCGACGAGATCGAGCAGAAGCTGGCGCTGGACACCGCACCCGTCACCTGGCCGATCGGCCGCGGCAAGACCTTTTGCGGCACCTACCACCTGGCGCAGAACGCCGTGCGCCGGAGCGATGACGAGAAGGAGCGCACGCCGGTCCACGGTCCGGATTCCAACCGTGTCGCCGGACTGCTGCCCGAAAACGAGCGCAACGACTTCATCGAGGAGCTGGAGCTCGCGCGGGAAGCTTGCCGACCGCTCGACGTCGATGCATTCCGCGAAGGCCATCTGACGCCGGTCTATTTCGGCTCGGCGCTGCGCAATTTCGGCGTGCGCGATCTCATCGAGGCGCTCGGCGCCTTCGGGCCGCCGCCGCGCGCGCAGGAAGCCGATGAACGAACGGTCGAGGCGACCGAGGAGAAGATGACCTCCTTCGTCTTCAAGATCCAGGCCAACATGGACCCCAACCACCGCGACCGCATCGCCTTTGTCCGTGTCTGCTCGGGCAAGCTCGAGCGCGGCATGAAGGCTAGGCTCGTACGCACCGGCAAGCCGATGAGCCTGTCGGCGCCGCAATTCTTCTTCGCCCGCACCCGCGTCACCGCCGACGAGGCCTTCGCCGGCGACGTCGTCGGCATCCCCAATCACGGCACGCTGCGCATCGGCGACACCCTCACCGAGGGCGAGGAGATCCTGTTCCGCGGCGTGCCGAACTTCGCGCCGGAAATCCTGCGCAGGGTGCGCCTCGGCGACGCCATGAAGGCCAAGAAGCTGAAGGAAGCACTGCACCAGATGGCCGAGGAAGGCGTCGTGCAGCTTTTCTCGCCGGAGGACGGCTCGCCCGCGATCGTCGGCGTCGTCGGCGCGCTGCAGCTCGACGTGCTCAAGGAGCGGCTCAACATCGAATACACGCTGCCCGTCGATTTCGAGATGTCGCGCTTTTCCGTCTGCCGCTGGATCTCGGCCGACGACAAGGCGGACGTGCAGCGCTTCATCGAAGCGCATCGCGGCGACATCGCCCGCGACCTCGACAACGATCCGGTGTTCCTCGCCCAGCACGCCTTCTCGCTGAACTACGAGGCTGAGCGCTGGAAAGCGATCCGCTTCACCGCGGTCAAGGATTATCAGGTCCGCGACAAGGCGGCGTAGCGCTGTTTTCCCTTCCCCCTTGTGGGGGAAGGTGGCCTCGCGAAGCGAGGTCGGATGAGGGGTGTTCCAGGGAAAGCCAACGTCTCACTCCGCTGGAACACCCCTCATCCGTCTCGGCGCTGCGCGCCGATCCACCTTCTCCCACAAGGGGAGAAGGGGAAAGTCGCGCTCACCCCTTCGCCGCCGCCTCCAGCTTGTCGATCTCGATCTTGCCCATCTGCATCATCGCCGACATCACGCGGCCGGCCTTCGCCTGGTCGGGGTCCTGAAGCAGGCGCGGCAGCTGCTCCGGCACGACCTGCCAGGACACGCCGAACTTGTCCTTCAGCCAGCCGCAGGGGCCGGGCTGGCCGCCGCCTTCGGTGAGCCTCGTCCAGAA
The DNA here is from genome assembly GCF_029674625.1 of Mesorhizobium sp. WSM4906. Classification (NCBI taxonomy): domain Bacteria; kingdom Pseudomonadati; phylum Pseudomonadota; class Alphaproteobacteria; order Hyphomicrobiales; family Phyllobacteriaceae; genus Mesorhizobium; species Mesorhizobium sp. WSM4906. The sequence goes on along the minus strand of NZ_CP121355.1, from coordinate 177,743 downwards.
ATGATCGACCTCGTCCTGCGTCTTGCAGTCGATCGACAGCGAGATCGCTTCGGTGAACTTGTATTGCGGCCCGCCGTTCAGTGCCTGGAAGGTCACGCCGTCGAGCTCGAACGAGGCGACCAGCACCTGGCCCTCCTGGGGATGGCCCTTGGGCCAGCGCGTGACGCTCAGCACCTTCGAATTCTCGAAGATGGAGAGGTAATGGTTCATGGCCTCCTCGGCCTGGCCGTCGAACCACAGGAAGGTGGTGATCTTCTGCATGTCTTGCTCCTCGGGCTTGTTCAGGTTGGGCGGCGATTTGGTGCCGTCTGCCGCAAGGACGGATCGGGAAAGTGCGATCCGACAGCGATTTTCAAATTTCCTGAAGAATCGTGGCGCAGCGCAAAACTGTGGCAAGGCCGGACCTTGGTCGCTATAACCGGCGCCGACTAAGATACAGTGCCGTCGCGCCATGCTGGGCGCGGCCAGCCAGCAAGGACAATCCGATGCCTGCCTATCGTTCCCGCACCACCACCCATGGCCGCAACATGGCCGGCGCCCGCGGCCTGTGGCGCGCCACCGGCATGAAGGATTCGGATTTCGGCAAGCCGATCATCGCGGTGGTCAATTCCTTCACCCAGTTCGTGCCGGGTCACGTGCATCTGAAGGATCTCGGCCAGCTTGTCGCCCGCGAGATCGAGAAGGCCGGCGGCGTCGCCAAGGAGTTCAACACCATCGCCGTCGACGACGGCATCGCCATGGGCCACGACGGCATGCTCTATTCGCTGCCGTCGCGCGAGCTGATCGCCGACTCCGTCGAGTACATGGTCAACGCGCATTGCGCCGACGCCATGGTCTGCATCTCCAATTGCGACAAGATCACGCCCGGCATGCTGATGGCCTCGTTGCGCCTCAATATCCCGACAGTCTTCGTGTCCGGCGGCCCGATGGAGGCCGGCAAGGTGGTGCTGGCCGGCAAGGCGCAGGCGCTCGATCTGGTCGACGCCATGGTGGCGGCCGCCGACGACCGTGTTTCCGACGAGGACGTCAAGGTCATCGAACGCTCGGCCTGTCCGACCTGCGGCTCGTGCTCGGGCATGTTCACGGCCAACTCGATGAACTGCCTGACCGAAGCGCTGGGCCTCTCGCTGCCTGGCAACGGCTCGACCCTCGCCACCCATGCCGACCGCAAGCGCCTGTTCGTCGAGGCCGGCCATCTGATCGTCGATCTCGCGCAGCGATATTACGAGCAGGACGACGAAACAGCGCTGCCGCGCAGCATCGCCTCCAAGGGCGCCTTCGAGAACGCCATGGCGCTCGATATCGCCATGGGCGGCTCGACCAACACGGTGCTGCATATCCTCGCCGCCGCGCACGAGGGCGAGGTCGACTTCACCATGGAGGACATCGACAGGCTGTCGCGAAAGGTGCCGGTGCTGTGCAAGGTGGCGCCGGCCAAGGCCGATGTGCATATGGAGGACGTCCACCGCGCCGGCGGCATCATGGCGATCCTCGGCGAGCTCGACCAGGCCGGCCTGATCAACCGCGATCTGCCGACGGTACACACCGCCACGCTCGGCGAGGCGCTCGATCATTGGGACATCGCCCGCACTTCGGCCGAGAATGTGCGCGCCTTCTTCCGCGCCGCGCCCGGCGGCGTCCCGACGCAGGTCGCCTTCAGCCAGGATCGGCGCTGGGACGAGCTCGACACGAACCGCGAGACGGGCGTTATCCGCTCGGCCAAGACGCCGTTCTCGAAGGATGGCGGCCTGGCGGTGCTGAAGGGCAATCTGGCGCTCGATGGCTGCATCGTGAAGACGGCCGGCGTCGACGAGTCGATCTTGAAATTCACAGGCCCCGCGCGGGTCTTCGAAAGCCAGGACGCGAGCGTCAAGGCGATCCTCGGCAACGAGATCAAGGCGGGCGACATCGTCGTCATCCGCTATGAGGGGCCGCGCGGCGGTCCGGGCATGCAGGAGATGCTCTACCCGACCAGCTACCTGAAATCGAAGGGCCTCGGCAAGGCCTGCGCGCTGATCACCGACGGCCGCTTCTCCGGCGGCACGTCGGGTCTGTCGATCGGCCACGTCTCGCCCGAAGCCGCCGAGGGCGGGCTGATCGGCCTGGTCCAGGAAGGCGACACGATCGAGATAGACATCCCGAACCGCAAGATCCATCTCGCCGTCAGCGAGGCCGAGCTTGAAGCGCGCCGCGCCGCGATGGCGGCGAAGGGTGCCGATGCCTGGAAGCCGGCGGAAAAGCGCAAGCGCAAGGTGACGGCGGCGCTGCGCGCCTACGCCGCCTTCGCCACCAGCGCCGACAAGGGCGCTGTGAGGAAAGTGCCGGAATAAGGCCCAGCCTTCCCCTTCTCCCACAAGGGGAGAAGGGAGAGGCGCCCCTACGGCATCAGCTGATATTCATAGAGCTTCTGGTAAAGCCCGCCCTGCTTGAGCAGCGTGTTGTGCTCACCGCTCTCCCGCACTTTGCCGTTCTCCAGCACCACGATCGTGTCGGCCTGGTGCACCGTCGACAGGCGGTGCGCGATGACGATCGTCGTGCGTCCGGCGGTGAGCTGCTGCAGCGCGTCGCGGAACAGCGCTTCCGACTCGGCGTCGAGCGCGCTGGTAGCCTCGTCCAGAAGCAGGATCTCGGCGTTGCGCAGCATCGCGCGCGCGATCGAGATGCGCTGGCGCTGGCCGCCCGAAAGCAGCGAGCCGTTCTCGCCCACTTCCGTCTCGTAGCCCTTGGCCATGGCGCTAATGAAGTCGTGCGCATTCGCGGCCCTGGCGGCGGCGATGACCTCGTCGTCGGTCGCGCTCTCACGGCCGAGGCGGATGTTGTGCATGATCGTGCCGGCGAACAGGAACGTGTCCTGGCTGACATAGGCGATCTTCTCCCTGAGAGAGGCAAGTGTGGCGTAGGAGATGTCCTGCCCGTCGAACATCACCTTGCCGCTCTGCGGGTCGTACATGCGCATGATCAGGTTGAGGATGGTCGACTTGCCGCTGCCCGAAGGCCCGACCAGCGCCGTCATCTTGCCGGCTGCCAGCGTCAGGTTGAAGCCGTCGAACACCGGCGGGCTTTCGGGATAGGCGAAGCTGACATTGTCGAAGCGGATTTCGCCCGGGCCTGGCTGCAGCGGCTTGGCGTCGGGCTTTTCGGCGAGCGTCAGCGGCCGGTCGGCGAGCTGGAACATCATGCGCACGCCGACGATGCCGGTCTCCAGCGAAATGCGCACGCGCGCCAGACGTTTTGCCGGCTCATAGGCGAGCAGCAGCGCTGCGATGAAGGCCATGATGTTGCCCGGCATCTGGCCGCCCTCCAGCACCAGGAAGCCGCTGACCAGAACCGCGCCTGCGATCGCCAGGCCGGCAAGCGTTTCCATCACCGGGCTGGTGGCCGCTTCGAGCGTCGCGATGTTGTTGGCGCGGTTCTGCACGTCCGACACGGCCTTGTACATGCGCTTGCGCATGGCGCCTTCGAGATTGAAGGATTTGACGACGCGCACGCCGATCGCCGTCTCCTGCATCACATGAACGATCTGGCCGAGCGAGCGGAACTCCATCTGGGCGATCTTGCGGACGCGCTTCAGGATGCGATTGATGCCGTAGATCGCCACCGGCCCGACAATGAAGCAGATCAGCGACAGGACCGGCTGCTGCCAGACCATGACCAGCACCAGGACAATGAGCGTCACCAGGTCGCGCACATAAGATGTGACGACGAGGTCGAGCACGCTGCGCGCCGCCTGGGCATTATTGGTCATGCGGGTGATCAGGTCGGACGACGAGGTCGAATGGTAGAACTCGATGCCCTGCGCCAGGATCCGGTCATAGATCTTGCGCTGCCGGTCGGCGATGATGGCGTTGCCGACCCTGCTCATGAAATAGGCCTGGACGAAATTGGCCACGCCCTTGAGCAGGAAGATGACCGCGACCCCGCCCGCGATCAGGTTGACGCGGTCGATCCGCTTGTAGATCACGAATTCGTTGGTGATCTCGCGCAGGATCCAGGCGCTGGCGCCCGTCATGGCGGCCACCACCAGCATCGACACTATGGCCGCGCCATAGCCGAATTTGTGCTCCCGGAAGGATTCCCTCACCAGCCTCGCGACGAGGCGCTGGTTCTCCGTCGAGCGGAAGAAGCGAAACAAACGGCTTATCCCATGTGAATTTCGGATTCGCCACGAAGGCGAGAGGCGGCTTATAGAGCGAGTTGCCGCCGGAGGAAACCTTCCGCCGACGGGGGAAGAAAAGGCTGCGGCAGGCCGTCCTTTTAGCCACGGTAGCTACTGATTCTACAAAGGGATGACGAAAGATGGATTTCGACCTCATCGTGCGCGGCGGCACGCTGCCGGACGGCAGGATTGCCGATATCGGCATCGCTGGCGAGACTATTCGGGCGATCGAGGCGGAACTGCCGGGCTCGGCCCGCAGCGAAGTCGACGCGCGCGGCAATCTCGTCTCGCCGCCCTTCGTCGATCCGCATTTCCACATGGACGCCACGCTGTCATACGGCATGCCGCGCATCAATGCCTCGGGCACGCTGCTCGAAGGCATCGCGCTCTGGGGCGAATTGAAGCCGCTTTTGACGCATGAAGCCGTGCGCGACCGCGCGCTCGCCTATTGCGACTGGGCCGTCTCGATGGGCCTGCTCGCCATCCGCAGCCATGTCGACGTGTGCGACGACCGGCTGCTCGCCGTCGAGGCGCTGCTCGACGTCAAGAAGACGGTCGCGCCCTATATCGACCTGCAGCTGGTCGCCTTTCCGCAGGATGGTCTCTACCGCTCGCCGACGGCGCTCGAAAACACCATCCGAGCGCTGGACATGGGCGTCGACATCGTCGGCGGCATCCCGCATTTCGAGCGCACCATGGCCGAGGGCACGCGCTCGGTGACGGAGCTTTGCGAGATCGCCGCCAAACGCGGCCTGATGGTCGACATGCATTGCGACGAGACCGACGATCCGCTGTCGCGCCAAATCGAACAGCTTGCCTATGAAACGCAGCGCCTCGGCCTGCAGGGCAGGGTGGCCGGCTCGCATCTCACCTCCATGCATTCCATGGACAATTACTACGTCTCGAAGCTCCTGCCGCTGATCGCCGAAGCCGGCGTCTCGGCAATCCCCAATCCGCTGATCAACATCATGTTGCAGGGGCGCCACGACACCTTCCCTAAGCGCCGCGGCCTGACCCGGGTGAAGGAAATGCTGGCGCTTGGCATCCGCGTCGGCTGGGGCCAGGATTGCGTGCTCGATCCGTGGTACTCGCTGGGCACCGCCGACATGCTCGACGTCGCCTTCATGGGGCTTCACGTCGCCCAGATGTCGAGCCCGTCCGACATGGCGCGCTGCTTCGACATGGTCACCAACGTCAACGCCGCCATCATGGGCCTCGACCATCTCGGCCTCGCCGTCGGCAAGCGGGCCAGCCTGGTCGTGCTCGACGCCGGCAACCCGATCGAGGCCGTGCGCCTGCGCCCTGAGCGCCTGTGCGTGATCGCCAGGGGCAAGGTGGTCGCCGAACGGACGAAGCAGGAGACCAGGCTGTCGATCGCCGGCCGGCCGGCACAGGTGAACCGGCGGCATAAGACAGCGTAGGTCGCGTGCGCGGACGGACAGCGCGCTTCCGCCAATCTCCAAAGCCAGCGATTTGCCTCGTTTGGGCCAAAGCATCATGAACGGTTCGCGATTGGCCGGAATGCTCGTCACTTCGTCATCCTATGGCGAAGCAAGGAGCGAAGCGACGCGGCGCAGACCATAGGATCCATGCCATTACTTATGAGAGTTGCGGCGGCTCAGAACGTCCTCTGTTCTGCACCGCCTTCACTCGTCGCGCGAGGTCACGGTATGGATCCTCGGGTCTGCGCGTCCGCTTCGCTCCCGCTCCGCCCGTGGATGACGAAGTTCCGGCGCTTCGGCCAACCTCGTTTCCGCCGCTGGTCTTACGGATTTCCCTCGTCAAAGCGACAGCTTGCGAGTAGGGAGCCGGCATGGCCCAGTCCATCGCCCGCAATTTCGCGATCCGCAACGTTCTGCTCGCCGGCATCCTTTCGATGCTGGCCGGCGACTTCATGTTCGCGCTCAACGACGCGATGGGCAAATGGCTGGTCGCCTCCTTCTCCGTCGGCCAGGTCGTGCTGATCCGCTCCATCGGCGCCTTCTTCGTGCTCGGCCCGATGATCGCCAACCAGGGCGCAGGCAAGCTGTTCCAGATGGAAAGGCCGCTGCTGCAACTGCTGCGCGTCGTGGCGACCACCCTCGACACCGGACTGTTCTACGCCGCCGTCGTCTATCTGCCGCTCGCCGACGTGATGAGCTTCTACATGGCCGGACCGATCTATGTCGCCGCGCTGTCGCATCTCCTGCTTGGCGAGAAGGTTGGCTGGCGGCGCTGGCTGGCGATCCTGGTCGGCTTCTGCGGCGTGCTGATCATCCTGAAGCCTTCGTCGTCGGCGTTCTCGCTGTCGTCGACCTATGCCCTGATCGGCAGCATCGCCTTCGGCTTCGCCATCATCCTCGGCCGGCGTTTGCGTGGAACGAGTGACACCACTTTGGTCACCTGGCAGACCATCGGCACGCTGATTGTCGGCGGGGCGTTCACCATCGGCACCTGGCGCGCGCCGACCGCGCTCGATTTCGGTGCCATGCTTCTGCTCGGCGTCGTGTCCTGCGCCGCCCATCTGATGATCACCAGGGCGCTGAAGCTGGCGCCGGCCTCGACGCTGGCGCCGCTGCATTACAGCCTGCTTCTGTGGGCGATCGTCTTCGGCCTGGTTTTCTTCGGCGATATGCCGAGCCCGCGTATCCTGGCCGGCTCGGCGATCGTCGTGCTCGCCGGCATCTTCATCTTCCACCGTCAGAAGGTGGTGGAAACCGCGGTGCCGCCCGAGAATGTGCCGAAGGGCGTCAATTAGCCTTTTCGTATCGCTGCCAGGTGCCGTGAAAACTCCTCCGTTTCCATCAGCGCCTTGCAGCGGGCAAAGCGGCCGTCGGCATAGGCGCGGAAATCGTCGACCGGGTTGGCGTTGGCGAGCTGGATCAGCCCCCACAGCGTCCAGAGCAGGTCGCACATGGCCTTGTGGATGACGATACGTCCGCGCTCGGCAGGCCTCGCTTCGCCGCCGAAATAGGCGCGCATCAGCTCCTCGTCCTGGGCGGCGTCGAACCTGCCTTCGACGGAGAGGTCGCCGAGGTCCCACAGCGGATCGTTCATGCCGGAATATTCCCAGTCCACGATCCACATCCGCTCGCCCGTATCGAGGAAGTTTTCGCACAGCGGATCGCAGTGGCAGGCGGCAAGCTGGATCGGATGGGCGGCAAGTGCGGCGCGCACCACCTCGGCCTCGCGCACCACGTCGTGATAGCCGGCAGGCAGCGCGACGTCCTTGGTCGACAGCACTTTCAGATAGTCGTCGATCATCGCGAACAGCTCGAAGCGGAAGGGAAAGACCGCGCCGGATGCATGAAGTTTCCGGAAGGCTTCGCCGGCCCGCGCCGGGCTGCCCGGCCTTGTCTTGAACTTCTCGGGCGACATCGTCTCGGCGCCGGCGACGAAGCGCGTCGCCATCACACCCGAAGCAGGATCGGCATAGAGCACCTGAGGGCTGACGCCGGCCTTCGCCGCCTCGCGCGCCGCCACCGCCTCGTTGGCGCGGTTGATGTATTCCTGAGTGCCCTTGCCGGGAATGCGCAGGCAGACCTCGCCGGCCCTGTAAACACGGTTGGTAAGGCCGCCTAGCCGCTCCAGCGGACCGTCATAGCCGGCCAGCATCGGAATGGCGGCCAGCGCCACGCGCGCCTCGTCCATCGTCATCCCCCTTTACCATCACTCCATGTTTTGCGGCGGAACGGTTCCACAGTTTTTGCCGCTTGGCTACCATGGGAGACGCGAATCGGCGGCGGGAGCGGCTATGGCGGACGGCAAGCACAACAAGGCGCTGGGCGCCGCCTACGCGGCGACGCGGCCGGAGGAAGTGGCGGCGATCTATGACAGCTGGTCCGAGACCTATGACGCGGAGATGTCGGCCGCCGGCTATCGCCATCCGACGATCTGCCTGGCGCTGCTTGCCCGCCATCTGCCGCGCGGCGCCGAACCCTTGCTCGACGCCGGCGCCGGCACCGGCCTGATCGGCGAATGGCTGGCCATCACCGGCTACCCACAGGTCGAAGCGCTCGACATCTCGCAAGGCATGCTGGACAAGGCTGCGGCGAAGGGCGTCTACGCGGCCCTGCATCGCCTGGCGTTGGGTGGCGCCTTGCCTTTCGCCGACGGCACCTATGCCGGCATCGTCTCGGCCGGCGTCTTCACCTCGGGCCATGTCGGGATCGAAGGCCTGGACGAACTGATCCGCATCTGCCGTCCAGGCGGCATCATCGTGCTGACGGTCAAGAACACGCTCTGGCAGGCCGGCTTTGCGGAGCGTATCGCCGGGCTGGAAGCGCAGGGCGCGATAACCCGCGTCGAGGAGACACGGCCTTACGCCTCGATGCCCGGCGAGGCTGACACGGTGCCGAGCAGAGGCCTGGTGCTGCGCGTCATTTAGGAGCGCTGCCATCGACGGTTTCGACGTTGCAAGAAAAGCGCCGGCACTGCGGCCAGCCCACTTCTCCCCGTCACTATACGGGGAGAAGTGCCCGGCAGGGCGATGAGGGGCAGCGCTGACTTCGACGATTAACGCGTCCAGCTTCAAGTCGAGGCCCGTTGCTCCGATTTTGCCTATCCAGTGCTGGCGCCGCCCCTCACCTGCCTGCCGGCATCCTCTCCCCGTATAGTGACGGGGAGAGGGGCGCTGTGTCGGCGGTTTCGCCAATCGCCAAAGTAGCAGTATGAGAGCGGCGCGAGGAGCGCGCGGATGCGTGCCAGCCCTAACTCCTGATCTTCTCTCCCGCCGGATCGTACATCGGCTCGACATGGATCTTTGCCGGCGTGCGCTCCATCGCCACCACCAGCTCGTAGTCCCCCGAGGCGAGGAAATCGTCGCTGACGCCGTCGGCGTTGCGCACATAGCCATAGCCGATGTTCTTCTCCACCGTGTAGCCGTAGCCGCCGCTGGTGAGATAGCCGACCGGCTCGCCATCGCGCAGGATCGTCTCGCGCCCGACCAGCACGATTTCGGGATCGTCGACCGTGAAGCCGGCAAGGCGTTTGGTCGGCGGCTTGCCGGCCGTCGTCTCCAGCGTCCGCCGCCCGACGAAGTCGGTGTTCTTCCGAAGCTTCACCGCCCAGCCGAGGCCCGCTTCCAGCGGGGTGTCGTTCGGCGTGATGTCGGAACCCCAGGCGCGGTAGCCCTTTTCCAGCCGGAGCGATTCCAGCGCCCGGTAGCCGACCGGCCGGATGTCATGCTTCTTTCCCGCCGCCATCAGCGCATCGAAGATCTCGCCCGTGGCGGCGATCGGCACATGCAGCTCCCAGCCGAGCTCGCCGACATAGGTCACCCGCAGCGCCCGCACCTTGTGGCCGGCGATGTTGATCTCACGCGCATGGCCGAAGGGAAAGGCGGCGTTGGAGACATCCGCATCCGTCACAGCTGCCAGCACGTCGCGGGCACGCGGCCCCATCAGCGACAGCGTGCCGAAATCCTCGGTGACGTCTTTCAGCGTCGCATCGAGTCCTTGGCCGATATGGTCGCCGATCCATGAGAGATCATGCGTGCGGAAGCCGGTGCCGGTGACGATGTAGAACCTGTCTTCGCCGAGCCTCGCCACGGTGAGATCGGCCTCGATGCCGCCGCGCGTGTTGAGAAGCTGCGTGTAGGTCAACCGTCCCACGGACTTGTTGATGTCGTTGGCGCAGATCCAGTCGAGCGCCTTCAGCGCATCGGCGCCGGTCATCTCGTATTTGGCGAAGGAGGATTGGTCGAAGATGCCGACTTTTTCGCGCACATGGCGATGTTCCTCGCCCACCGGCCCGAACCAGTTTTGCCGACCCATCGAGTAAACGTCTTCGGGCTCGACGCTATCGGGCGCGAACCAGTTCGGCCGCTCCCAGCCGAGCTTGGAGCCGAACACGGCGCGATGCGTCTTCAGCCGCTCGTAGAGCGGCGAGACGATGCGGGGTCGGCCGGACAGATATTCCTCGTGCGGGAAGCCGATCGTGTAGTGCTTGCCATAGGCTTCGAGCGTGCGGTCGCGCACCCAGTCGCGGTCGCGGTGCAGGTCGGAAAAACGCCTGATGTCGACCACCCAGAGGTCGAGCGGCGCCTCGCCGTCGACCACCCATTGCGCCAGCACCCAGCCGGCGCCGCCGCCCGACGCGATGCCGAAGGCATTGAAGCCGGCGCCGACGAACATGTTGGAACATTCGGGTGCTGCGCCCAGGATGAAATTGCCGTCCGGCGTGAAGCTCTCCGGCCCGTTGATCATCTGCTTGACGCCGGCGTTGGCGAGCGCCGGCACGCGCGCGATCGCCTGAGCCATATGCTGCTCGAAGTGGTCGTAATCGTCGTCGAACAGGCGGAACTCCCAGTCGTTGGGCACGTCGCCCCCCGGCAGACCAGTCGTCCATGCCTGCGGGTTCGGCTCGTAACCGCCCATCACCAGCCCGCCGACCTCTTCCTTGAAATAGGTGCGTCGGTCGGGGTCGCGGATCGTCGGCGCGTCGTTGGCGAGCCCTTCGATCTTCTCTGTGATGATGTACTGGTGCTTCACCGGCTGCAGCGGCACGTTGATGCCGGCCATCGCGCCGACCTGGCGTGCCCATTGTCCGGCGCAGTTCACCACTTTGTCGCAGGCGATATCGCCCTTCTCGGTCTTCACGGCCGTGATGCGGCCGTCCTTCATCTCGAAGCCGGTGACGCGCACGTCCTCGTAGAGCCTGGCGCCGTGCATGCGGGCACCCTTGGCAAGCGACTGCGTGATGTCGGAAGGGCTCGCCTGGCCGTCGGTCGGCAGCCAGGAGGCACCGACGAGGTCGCTTGTTTCCATCAGCGGCCACATGCGCTTCACTTCGGCCGGCGACAGGAGCTGCATCTCCATGCCGAAGCTCTTTGCCGTCGTCGCCAGTCGCTTGAACTCGGTCCAGCGGTCGGCGTTGGTCGCCAGTCGCAAACAGCCGGTCATCTTCCAGCCGGTGGCAAGCCCCGTCTCGGCCTCAAGCCCCTTGTAGAGCTCGACCGAATATTTGAGCACGCGCGTGATCGAGGCCGAGGAGCGCAACTGCCCGACCAGGCCGGCCGCGTGCCAGGTCGAGCCCGAGGTCAGCTTGCCCTGTTCCAGCAGCACCACGTCGGCCTTGTGGTCGCGCGCCAGGTGATAGGCGGTCGAGCAGCCGATGATGCCGCCGCCGATGACGACGATTCCGGCGTGGCTGGGCAGGCTCATGGGTGCAGTTTTCCGTACTTTGTCTGGTAGTTTTCCAGCGCCGCGTCGAGCCGCACCAGGTTCTCCTCGGTGTAGGCGACGTAGTCGATGCCGGGCGCATCGAGATAGAGCTCGGAGACCATGCTCCACATCGCCTCGCGCAGCAGGGAGGCGCATTGCATGGCCGCGTGCGACCGGCGGATCTCGCTGTCCGGCTCCTTCATGAAGTAGGCGGTCAGGAAGGCGAAGGACTCCTCGTCGCTCATGCCGGCATTGGAGGCCGCCCCGGCGAGATCGAACATGGCCGTGTTGAAGCCGGCATACTCGAAATCGATCAACCACAGCCGCTTGCCGTCGTCGAGGATGTTCGCCGGCAACAGATCATTGTGGCCGAAGACGATCGGCAAAAGCTTCTGCGCCCGTTCGAGCTCGTCCGCCAGCGTCAGATAACGCGGCAGCTGGTCCTTCTTGCGGCTGCCGCCTTCATCCAGCGTGCGGGCATAGTCGCGGATCACGTGGAACACCCAGAACATGAAGCCGGCGCCCGAGACGTGGTTCGGCATCTCGCGATGGAAGCCGCGCAGCAGCGCCGCCACGCGGCCGAGATTGGCGCGCACGTCCTCCCCGAGAAAGGTCCTGGCGCCTAGAAATTCCGTCACCAGGATTCCGGGCTCGGCATAATGCACGGCCGGCGCGAACCCGGCCGCATGCGCCGCCCGCGCCGTCATCACCTCGCGCTCGCGAAAAACATGGTGGAACGGGAAGTCCTGGCCGAAGCGCACGACATGCCGTCCGGCGCCGTCGGTGACGACATAGTTGGCGTTGCTCAGGCCACCTGGCAGCGGCTCGATCTCGATACTGCCGGTCCAGCAGGGCAGGGCACGGATGCGATCTTCGACAACTGCGGGGCCACTCACGGCTTTGTTCCTGCTTCAGCCGGCTTTCGACAAAGCGCCGGTTTCTGAAAAAGCGATGAAAAAGAACAAAAAAGCCTCGTCGGTGCGGGACGCCGGGATTGATATCCCTCACCGCACCGACGAGCCCCTTGGCCAGGTTTAGGATCCCGGCATCCGCCCCCGCGGATTCGAAAAAAGCTCTCGCCAGGCACGTTCCAGAAGATCTGGTCGGTCGATTGCGGCTCTGCCATCATCCTCTCGTGGCAGTTCCGAGCCTGTCACGGCGTTGATCTCACGCCAGCGCGATCCGACTGTCAATCAAAAGCTGTGACCTTTTTTGGGTGTTTTGCCCGAAAATATAAGCAATTCCTTTAAAAGCGTTAGGAATGCCTTAGAATCGGTCAAAATTCCGGACATTCACATGATCCACTCGAAACGGCATGGCGAAATCCTGCGGCTCCTCAACGAGGAGGGCACGATCACCATCGCCAGCCTGGCCGAGCGGCTGGGCGTGTCGCTGGAGACGGTGCGGCGCGACGTCAGGCCGCTCACCGACGAGGGATCGATCCTGAAGATGCATGGCGCCGTCGGCCTTCCGTCAATGGCCGGCGAGGCGCCGTTCGAGCGCCGCATGCGCGAGAATGCCGAGGCAAAGCGCCTGATCGCCCGCATGGTCGCGGCCACCATCCGCGACGGTGAGTCGGTCATGCTCGACACCGGCACCACCACGTCCTTTCTGGCGCGCGAGCTGCTCGGCCATCGCCGGCTGACGGTGGTCACCAACTCGTCCGACATTGCCCGCACGCTGGCGACGGTGAACGGCAACAAGGTCTACATGGCCGGCGGCGAGCTGCGCAGCGATTCGGGCGCGGCTTTCGGCGTCACCGCGATCGATTTCGTCAGCCGCTTCTCGGTCAGCCACGCCGTGATCTCGATCGGCGCGGTCGATGCCGTCGCCGGCCTCACCGACTATGAGCTGGAGGAGGCGGAATTCGCTCGCATGGTGCTGTCGCGCGGCCAACGTTCGTTGGTCATCACCGACCATACCAAGTTCGGCCGGCAGGGACTGGTCCAGGTCTGCGGCTTCGACGGCTTTTCCGAGCTTGCCACCGACCAGCCGCCGCCGCGCGACATCGCCGCCGCGCTCAGCCAGGCCGGGGCGCGGCTCAGCATTGCGGTGGCTTAAGGCAATTCCAGGAGATTTTATCCAGCCGGAGATGAGCGGTTGGTGAGCTCCGACGGGCCGCCAAAGCTCAATTGTCCCACTTCCCACAGCCGCATTGGCCGTGTTTAGTCCGCCCATGGCCTTCACCATCCGCCAGCTCCAGTTCTTCGTCGCCGTCGCCGAGCAGGGCACGGTGTCGGGCGCCGCGCAGAACCTCTCCATTTCGCAATCCTCGGTCACCGAGGCGATCAAGGAACTGGAGAGCGACCTCGGCGTCGAATTGTTCGAGCGTCATCCGCGCGGCTTGAACATCACGCACAAGGGTCACCAGTTCCTGCGCCACGCGACCAAGATCCTGGCCGATGTCTCCGATGCGCGCCGCGCTTTTCTCGGCGACCAGATGACGGCCGGCGGGCGGCTGCAGCTCGGCGTCACCTCGCTGGTTGCCGGCTACGTGCTTTCCGATTTGCTGGCGCGCTACCGCCGTGCCTACCCAAGCGTCGAAGTCTCGGCCATCGAGGACAATGGCGACTATCTCGAGCACCTGCTGGTCGGCGGCAAGCTCGACATCGCCGTCATGGTCACCTCGAATTTGCGCGACCGCACCGCGCTGCAATCCGAAATCCTCGAGGTTTCCGCCTATCGGCTCTGGCTGCCGCTCAGTCACAAGCTCGCCAGCGCCGATATCATCTCGATCGGCGACATCGCCTCCGAACCGCTGATCATGCTCACCGTCGACGAGATCGAGGAGAACACCGGCAAGCTGCTCTCGGCGATCGGCGCGAGACCCCACGTCGCCTTCCGCACCCGCTCGGTCGAAGCCGTGCGCAGCCTCGTCGCCACCGGAGCCGGCGTCGCACTGCTGCCCGACCTCGTCTACCGCCCATGGTCGCTCGAGGGCGACCGCATTGAATCCCGCGATATCTCCGGCTCGCTTCCGGTGGTCCAGGTCGGCATGGTCTGGCGCCGTGGTTCCAGCCTCCCGCAGGCCGCCCGCGACTTCATCGGCCTCGCCCAGTCACAGCGCATGGTCCGTCAGCGGCTCTGAAAGCTATCGGAAAATCCGATATCGCCTTTCTGATAAATGAATTTGCGAAACCGGATTTTTCACAGCAATTTTCCTGCCAGGGAACAGAGCCGCCCGGGAGCGCGGCGGTCGGGGCGCTAAGAGCTCCGGCGTTCAGGTTTGCGCATGATCCTTTCCGAAAACCGGACCGGTTTCGGGGTCATGCGCCAAAATGGGAGATCGATGATGAGTGCATTCCTGAAGTCATGCACGGCGTTGACGGTTGCGCTGACCTTCTCGGGTCAGGCGATCGCCCAGGTCAAGGAGCTCGGCAAGGGCGAGGGCGAGGTCAATATCGTCGCCTGGCCCGGCTATATCGAGCGCGGCGAGACCGACAAGAACTACGACTGGGTGAGCGCCTTCGAGAAGGAGAGCGGCTGCAAGGTCAACGTCAAGACCGCCAACACCTCGGACGAAATGGTCTCGCTGATGAACGAGGGCGGCTTCGATCTCGTGACGGCTTCGGGTGACGCTTCGCTGCGCCTCGTCGCCGGCAAGCGCGTGCAGCCCATCAACACCGATCTCATCAAGAACTGGAAGACGGTCGACGATCGCCTGAAGGACGCGCCCTGGTTCACGGTCGACAAGGTGCACTATGGCGTTCCCTATCAGTGGGGCCCGAACGTCCTGATGTACAACACCGACGTGTTCAAGGAAGCGCCCAAGAGCTGGAACGTCGTCTTCGAGGAAATGAAGCTGCCCGACGGCAAGTCGAACAAGGGCCGCGTCCAGGCCTATGACGGCCCGATCCACATCGCCGATGCCGCCAACTACCTGATGTTCCACAAGCCGGAACTCGGCATCAAGGACCCCTATGAGCTCAACGAGGACCAGTACAAGGCGGCGCTCGACCTGCTGCGCACGCAGCGCACGCTGGTCGGCCGCTACTGGCATGACGCCGCCATCCAGGTCGACGACTTCCAGAACGAAGGCGTGGTCGCCTCCGGCTCGTGGCCCTATCAGGTGAACACGCTGGTCGCCGCCAAGAAGCCGATCGCCTCGACCGTTCCCGAAGAAGGCGTCACCGGCTGGGCCGACACCACCATGATGGAGGCGGACGCCGCCCATCCGAACTGCGCCTATATGTGGCTCGAGCACTCGCTGTCGCCCAAGGTCCAGGGCGACGTTTCGGCCTGGTTCGGCTCGCTGCCGGTCGTGCCGGCCGCCTGCAAGGGTAACGAGCTGCTCGGCGAGGAAGGCTGCAAGACCAACGGCTACGACAATTTCGAGAAGATCAAGTTCTGGAAGACGCCGGTGTCGAAATGCGCCAGCCAGAACGACCAGTGCGTGCCCTATTACCGCTGGGTGTCGGACTATATCGGCGTCATCGGCGGGCGGTAGGCTCGCCTAGCCTTTGGAAATTGGCGCTGCCCCTCACCCTTACCCTCTCCCCGTGAAGAACGGGAGAGGGGTCGCCAGCGCTGGAGGTTGTCCCTTCTCCCCGTCCTTCACGGGGAGAAGGTGCCGGCAGGCGGATGAGGGGCAGCGCAGACGCCCGAATTTGAGGCCTGATCTTCAAGGCAGCCCATGACCTCCGCCGTTTCCTTCAAACAAGTCTCGCGCCATTTCGGCAGCGTGCGCGCCGTCGATGCGGTCGATCTCGATATCGCGCCGGGCGAGTTCTTCGCCATGCTCGGGCCGTCCGGTTCCGGCAAGACGACCTGCCTCAGGCTGATCGCCGGCTTCGAGCAGCCGACGGCGGGCTCCATTTCCATCTTCGGTGAGCGCGCCGAGGGCGTTCCGCCCTATCGCCGCAACGTCAACACCGTCTTCCAGGACTACGCGCTGTTCCCACACTTGAACGTGCTCGACAATGTCGCCTACGGGTTGATGGTCAAGGGCGTCGGCAAGGCCGAACGGTTGAAGGCGGCGGAAGAGGCGCTGTCGCTGGTTCGGCTGCCGGGCTACGGCGCCCGCCGTCCCGGCCAACTCTCCGGCGGCCAGCGCCAGCGCGTCGCGCTTGCCCGCGCGCTGGTCAACCAGCCCAAGGTGCTGCTGCTGGACGAGCCGCTCGGCGCGCTCGACCTCAAGCTGCGCGAGAACATGCAGGAGGAATTGAAGTCGCTGCAGAAAGTGCTCGGCATCACCTTCGTCTTCGTTACCCACGACCAAGGTGAAGCGCTCTCGATGGCCGACCGCGTCGCCGTCTTCAACGACGGCAGGATCATGCAGGTCGGCACGCCGGAGGATATCTACCAGCGGCCGAAGACGCGCTTCGTCGCCGATTTCGTCGGCTCGTCCAACGTGCTGCCGCCGGATTTCGTCCACCGCTATTCCGGCCAGCACCGCTGGGGGAGTCTCAGGCCTGAATCCATCCGCGTCTCTCCCGCGACGAGCGGCGACGGCGTCGCCGCTCGCCTGGTCGGCACCAACTATCTCGGCGCCACCACGAGGTTGGCGCTCGATGCCGACGGGCTCAGGCTCCATGCCATGGTGCCGGCGGGCATGGCGCTGCCCGCCGAGGGCGAGGCGGTGATGCTCACCTTCAACCGCGAGCACCTGCATCTGATGGACGAGACGGTATGACGGCACTTGGGATAGTAGCCTGTCGGGCAGGCGAGGCGCTCTACGGCGCCCCCCTCTGTCCTGCCGGACATCTCCCCCGCAAGGGGGGAGATTGGACGTCGCGACCGCTTTCGCCAATCATCAAAGTTTCAGGGAGAGGGCCGGCGGCTGAGCTGCTGATCTCCCCCCTCGTGGGGGAGATGTCCGGCAGGACAGAGGGGGGCGCGAAGGAACTCTGCCTTTCCCATGTCCTCCCCAAAGGCGAGGCGGCCCCATGACCATCGCCGCGCTCAACTCCAATCCGGCCCCCGCCATCCTGCCGGGCAGCGGCGGCATGCGCGGTGCGCTCTCCGACCTCTTCTGGCGCCGGCCGAAACTCCTGCTTCTTCTGATGCTGCTGCCGCCGCTTCTGTGGTTGGGCATCGTCTATATCGGCTCGCTCTTCGCTCTGCTTTTGCAGAGCTTCTTCTCGATCGACGAGTTCTCCGGCCTCATCAACCGCGAGTTCACGCTGAAGACCTATGGCGACCTGTTCCAGGCCGCCAATCTCGACATCATCCTGCGCACGGTGACGATGGCGGCGCTTGTCACGCTCGCCTCCGCGGCCGTGGCTTTCCCCATCGCATACTACGCTGCACGCTATGCGCGCGGCCGCTGGAAGGCGCTGTTCTATCTCGGCGTCATGCTGCCGCTGTGGTCGAGCTACCTGGTCAAGATCTATGCCTGGAAGCTGATCCTCGCCAAGGAAGGCATCCTCACCTGGCTGTTCGCCAAGCTGAACCTGCTTTGGCTGCTCGACGGCTGGCTGTCGCTGCCGATCGTCGGCGGCAACTCGCTCTCGGTGTCCTTCACCGGCACCTTCATCGCCTTCGTCTATGTCTGGCTGCCTTTCATGATCCTCCCCGTTCAGGCGGCGCTCGAGCGCGTGCCAGGCAATCTGGTCGAGGCCTCGTCCGATCTCGGCGCCTCACCCGGCCAGACCTTCCGCAACGTGCTGTTTCCGCTGGCGCTGCCCGGCATCGTCGCCGGCTCGATCTTCACCTTCTCGCTGACATTGGGCGACTACATCATCCCGCAGATCATCGGCACCTCGCGGCTCTTCATCGGCCAGGCCGTCTATTCGCAGCAGGGAACCGCCGGCAACATCCCTTTAGCCGCCGCCTTCACCGTGGTGCCCATCGTCATCATGGGCTTCTACCTCTGGGGCGCCAAGCGCATGGGAGCTTTCGATGCGCTCTGATCGCGGCCAGTCCGCTCCGCTCGGCCTGAAGATCGCAGCCGCCTGCGGCCTGCTGTTCCTGCACCTGCCGATCCTTCTGATCTTCGTCTACGCCTTCACGACGGAAGAAAAGAGCTTCGTCTGGCCGCCGCCGGGGCTGACCACGCAATGGTTCGCCGTCACCTGGAACCGGCCGGACGTATGGGAGGCGCTGTCGCTGTCGATCCGCGTCGCCGCCATCTCGACGGCGATCGCCCTGGTGCTGGGCACGCTCTGCGCCGCTGCCGTCTCGCAGACGCGCTTCTTCGGCCGCGAGACCATTTCGCTGCTGGTCATATTGCCGATCGCGCTGCCAGGCATCATCACCGGCATCGCGCTGCGCTCGGCCTTCGCTCTGGCCGACATCCCGTTCTCGTTCTGGACGATCGTGCTCGGCCACGCCACCTTCTGCGTGGTCGTCGTCTACAACAACGCCGTCGCCCGCCTCCGCCGCGCCTCCGGCTCGATGATCGAGGCCTCGATGGACCTCGGCGCCGACGGCTTCCAGACGTTCAGGCATGTCGTGCTGCCCAATATTGCCACCGCGCTCCTTGCCGGCGGCATGCTCGCCTTCGCGCTGTCCTTCGACGAGGTCATCGTCACCACCTTCACTGCCGGCCAACAGCAGACCGTGCCGATCTGGATGCTGGAGGAGCTGATCCGCCCGCGCCAGCGCCCGGTCACCAATGTCGTGGCCATGGTGGTCGTGCTGGTGACGCTGCTGCCGATCTTGCTTGCCTATTACCTGACCCGCGACGGCGACCAGATCGCCGGCAGTGGAAAATGAAAAACAGCGCGTAGGGAGTAGCGAATAGCCAATAGGGAAATCATAGCCGTCCCTCTACTCGCTATTCGCTACTCGCTATTCGCTCCTTTTAAGGGAGACACCCAATGGACACCCAGATGCTGATCGGCTCGAAATTCGAGAAGGGCACCGAAACCGAGGAGCCGATCCTCAATCCGAAAACCGGGGCGACCATCTTCAACTTGGCCGAAGCGAGCCCGGCGCAGATCGAGGCCGCCGTCAGTGCCGCCGAACAAGCGTTCGTCAGTTGGTCGCGCACGACGCCTGCGCAGCGCTCGGGCTATCTCTTGAAGATCGCGGACCGTATCGAGGCGGAGGCGAAGGAGTTCGCGGAGCTCGAGGCGTTGAATTGCGGCAAGCCGATCAACGCGGTGCTTAATGACGAGATTCCGGCGATCGTCGACTGCTACCGCTTCTTCGCCGGCGCGGTCCGTTCGATGCCCGGCCAGGTCGCCGGCGAATATCTGCCGGGCCACACCTCGATGGTCAGGCGCGATCCGATCGGCATCGTCGCCTCCATCGCGCCTTGGAACTATCCGCTGATGATGATGGCCTGGAAGCTGGCGCCGGCGATCGGCGGCGGCAACACGGCCGTCTTCAAGCCGTCGGAGCAGACGCCGCTGACGGCGTTGAAGCTGGCGAAGATCCTCTCGGAGATTCTGCCGGAAGGCGTCGTCAATGTCGTGCTCGGCCGCGGCGACAGCGTCGGCAACACGCTGATCAACCATGCCAAGGTCAACATGATCTCGATCACCGGTGACGTTGCCACCGGCAAGAAGGTGCTGCAGGCCGCCGCCAAATCGGTCAAGCGCACGCATCTCGAACTCGGCGGCAAGGCGCCGGTGATCGTGTTCGACGATGCCGACCTCGGCGCCGTGGTCAACGGGCTGCGCGCCTTCGGCTACTACAATGCCGGCCAGGACTGCACTGCCGCCTGCCGCATCTATGCCGGCAAGAAGATTTACGACAAGCTCGTTGCCGACCTCTCCTCGGCGGTCTCGACCATCAGGTACAACCTTCCCGAAGATACCGAGAACGAGATCGGGCCGCTGATCTCGCGTCGCCAGCGCGACCGCGTCTCGAGTTTCGTCGAGCGCGCCTCGGAACTGAAGCACATCGAGATCACCACCGGCGGTAAGCCGGGCGAGGGCTCGGGCTTCTACTATCAGCCGACGGTTGTCGCCGGCGCGCTGCAGGAGGACGAGATCGTGCGCCGCGAGGTATTCGGCCCGGTCGTCTCGATCACCCGCTTCTCGGAGGTCGACGAAGCGGTGAACTGGGCCAACGACAGCGACTACGGCCTCGCCTCGTCCGTGTGGACCAAGGACATCTCGCGCGCCATGGCGACGGCCGCCCGCCTGCAATATGGCTGCACCTGGATCAACACCCACTTCATGCTGACCAACGAGATGCCGCATGGCGGGCTCAAGCAGTCCGGCTACGGCAAGGACATGTCGCTTTACGCGCTGGAAGACTACACCGCCGTTCGCCACGTCATGGTGGCGCACGGCTAGCGCTTTACCTCTTCCCTTGTGGGAGAGGTCGGATTGCCCCGATTTGCTCTTCGCAAATCGGTTGGCAATCCGAGTGAGGGGTAAGCTTGGCGCCAGGCCGGCGCCCCTCATCCGACCGAGCTTCGTCACCTTCTCCTACAGGAGAGGAGCAAACGGAGGCAAGCATTTCAACCGGGGAGGAAAACAACAATGCAGCGCCGCCAATTTCTGACATCAGCAGCCGTCGCCGCCACGCTTTTCGCCGTGACGCCGTCCTTTGCCGGAGACACCGCGCAGTCGGTGGTCGAGGCCTACGTCGCGGCCTGGAATGCGCATGACTCGGCCAAGGCCGCCGGCTACTTCGCCGATGACGTGACCTATTACGATGCCTCCGTCGGCAAGCCGGTGGCCGGCAAGGACGCCGCCAAGACCGGCGTCATCGACAACTTCCTGAAGGCCGTTCCCGATGCCGTTTGGACAATGAAGGGCAAGCCGGTTGTCGATGGCGACCGCGTCTCGTTCGAGTGGGAGTTCTCCGGCACCAACACCGGTGCCTGGGGCGACGGCACGGCCGCCACCGGCAAGAAGTTCTCCTTCACCGGTGCCTCGACGTTTTCCATCAAGGACGGCAAGATCGCGACCCAGAGCGACTATTACGATGCGCTCGGCTTCTACAAGCAACTCGGCCTGATGTAGGGAGCGGCGGTCTTTCCTTCTCCCCGTTTTACGGGGAGAAGGTGGCCCGAAGGGCCGGATGAGGGGCAGCGCCAAGTTCTGAGAAGTCAGCTCCGCCCCTCATCTGCCCTGCCGCTCGGGCCACTACTCCACGATCCGGAAGATCTGCCAGACGCTGGTGCCCGACACCACATAGGGCTCCAGCTCCTTGCCCCATTTGGCGTGCGCTTCGATCTTGGCGATCTTGGCGAAGAATTCCTCCAGCTGGGCCAGGCTCTCGACCTCGTGGTGGGCCTCGATCGTCGCTTCCCGCGCGCCGACTGAACCGGTCATGAGTCGGAACTTAAGGTCGGCGAGGCCGACCTGCGAGCCGATCTCGCGCTCCCATTTCCGCATCAGTTCCAGTGCGGTTTGCTTGTGCCCGAATTTGGCATCGATCTGCCATCTGGCGCTGAACATTTGCTTCTCCTCCCTGATTTGCGGTTGAGCCGCGGTTGGTCTACTCGTCCCAGGCCTGCACGACCGTCTGCCGTGCAATGCGGCCGTTCTTCAGTTCCAGCATCGCCGCGCATAACACTTTCGTGCCGTCCGGATAGGCGCAGGCTTGCGTGAAGGCGAGGCTGTCGCCTTCGGCGATTGTGGTGTCGACCTTGTGGGTCATCGCCCGGCTGCAGATGTCGTCCCAGAACGTGGTGATCGCCGCGCGGCCGCGGATTTCGCGCGGCTTGCTCGGCGGGTTGTTGCGGTCGATCACGCGCACCAGCGCGTCATCGGTGTAGAAGCTTGAAAGCAGCCTGCCGTCACGGCCCTCGATCGCCTTCTTGATCGCCGCGCCGTCCACAATTTGTGTCTTGGTCAGCATTTTGATCTCCATGGCCCGTCTGACCGGGCATTCGATTGGGGCGCCGCCCGGCACACGTGCCGGGCAGCGAGTTCTCACTGCGACTTCGCCTTGACGGCGGTGAACAGGTCGTCGGTCTGCTTCTTGAAGGCGGCGAGGTCGACCTGGCTGCCGTTGAGCATGGTCGACCAGTGCCGCACGATCGCCGCCATCGCCACGGCCTCCTTGATCTCCTCGTCGCTCGCGCCGTTGGCCTTGGCCGCCAGCGTGTGGAAATAGATGCAGTACTGGCACGGGATCTGCGAGGCGACCGCGAGGCCCATCAGTTCCTTGGTCTTGCCGTTGAGGGCGGTGTTCGGATTGAGCTGGACGCCCTTGATCTCGGCCCAGGCGCCGGCCACGGCGACGTCCGGCAATGTCTTGAACATATCTGGCACCGAGCCGAGCGTCGCCTGGATGTCCTTGTAGGCGGCGGTGGCCGAAGCGTCTTCGGCCCGAGCCGAGGTGATGGCCAGCAATGCGCCTGCGGCAAATGCCAGCAATCCGATCTTGCGATTCAGTTTCAGCATTTCATCCTCCATTCGCAGTGCCGTCTCGGCGACATCGCCCGGCCTGCATGGGAAGAATTCGTAACCCTTAAGGCGCTTCGCCCGCTTCGCTCGAAAGCGCCATGGCTCTCATGGCCCGTCCGGGCCAGCGTGCCTTGCCGAGAACGCCGCCGCCGCTGCCCGCGACGGCAGGTCGAGCTTGAGCAGTATGTTGGCGACGTGCCGCTTGACCGTATGCTCGCTGAGTTTCAGCTCGGCGGCGATCGCCGCATTGCTCATGCCGTCCGCGATCAGGCTCACCACCTCGCTTTCCCGGGCCGTCAAGGCGACCGGCTCCATTGCTTTGGGTTTGGGGCGGCAGGCGGGTTCCAGATGCTGTTCCGACGTCGCCTGTACCACCGGCAGCGGCTCGCCCAATTCGTCGAGGGTGATGCGGCCGGCGTCGACGAAATGCAGGCCGGAGCCTACCGCGAGTTCGGCGACCAGCCGCGAGGCTAGGATGTCCCCGCGCCCGGCATGGGTGGCGAGCTGTATCGTCACCCGCGCCGTCAGGCCGACCGGCGCGCCGCGCATTTCGATCTCGCCGACATGCACCCCTTGCGCGCTCGCCACGCCGATCTGCTGCGCGGCGTCGCGCAGCGCCGCCGCGCAGCGTATGGCGCGCGCCGGCCCATCGAAGCGCGAGATCATCAATTCGCCATGCGTGCCGGCGACGCGCCCGCCATGGCGGCCGACCAAGAGCCGCCATGTCTCCTGGAAGCGCTGGCTGCGTTCGCTCCACATGCGGTCGCCGAGCTTGGCCGTGTCGTAGATGCGCGTCACCAGCAGCGCGGCGAGCACGCGCTCGGTGTCGGCGACCGCCGGCTGGCCGGTCAGGAACTCCTCGATCAGGTCGGCCACGCGGTCGACGTCTCCGGTCCAGATCGGATGGTCGCGGCCGGGGATTTCGACCAGCCGGGCACCGTGGATCTTCCTGGCGAGGAAGCGGCTGGCCTCCGGGTCGACGCGCGCGTCGTTGCGGCGATGGACGAGCAGCGTCGGCGCGCTGATCGCCGGCAGTATGCCGCGCACGTCGATGCCGGCATTCATGCGGGCAAGGGCCGCGGCGGCGGTCGGGCTGGCCGACAGCCGTTCGAACCGCGCCCACCACCGGGAAAAATGCGTGTCGTCCACCCGGCCCGGCGCGAAATTGGGCAAGGTCGCGCCGGTGCCCCAGGAGGTCTCCGCCGTCTCGATGAAGGCTTCCAGCCGCTCCGGCGGCATCACCCATTTGTGGAAATGCGCATAGCCGCCGTAAAGCACCAGCGCCCGCGTTCGCTCCGGATAGGTGGCGCCGAACAGCATCGCCATTGGCGCGCCTTCCGATGCGCCGAGGATCGCGGCGCGGCCGCTGCCGGCGGCATCCATCACCGCGCGCACGTCGTCCATGCGGGTCTCGAGGCTCGGCAGGTGACGGGTGTCGACGCGGTCGGAAAGGCCGGTGCCGCGTTTGTCGAACAGGATCAGCCGCGAGAAGGCCGAGAGCCGTTTCAGCAGGCGGCTGTAGCCTTCGTCTTCCCACTGCAGGTCGAGATTGGAGATGAAGCCCGGCACGAGGACGAGATCGAACGAACCCTGGCCGACCACTTGGTAGGCGATCCGCATATCCCCGCTACGGGCGTATCTGGTCTCGATCGGCCTCACGCAACTGCCCCCGTCCGGCCAGACGAATTCCTGCGCCGAGCATAGCAGAGACGGGCCGCTTGCGGCAGCCAAACTTTAGAGGGCGGAAATATAAGACCTCTGGCGCCGAGGGGTGCGGCCCCTATTTGTGCGGAACTGCGCCCTCGGCATCGGCGGGCCTGGCATAGCCGAGGCTCTTGTCGGCCTGTTCGGGAGTCAGCGGGCGCTTGATCTTGGCCGAGGCGGCGATCACCAGGTCGTCGAAATCCTCCGGATCGCCGTCCAGCAACTCGAAGAACTGTCGCCGCATCCTGGGCTCCCAGAACTTGTTGATGTGCTCGGCAACGCCGGTAATGCCTTCCTCGCGCGGCTTCGAATGGAAGAAGGTGGCGATCTGATTGGCCATGCGCACCAGCTTTTCCTTGGTGCTGGCGATGTGGTCTTCGTCATGCGACATGCTTGGCAACTCCGGAAGCCACCCGGTCGGGGTGGGTGAAAATATCGAAATCGTCGCCGCGCACCAGCGCCACCAGCGTCATGCCGGCAGCCTCAGCTGTGCGGATGGCAAGTGCGGTCGGCGCCGAGACCGCCATGATGATCGGCGCGCCGATGGCAGCTGTCTTTTGCACCATCTCCACCGACACGCGCGAGGTGACGACGACGGCGCCGTTTGCGCCGTCGATGCCGGCTTTCGCCAGCGCGCCCGCGAGCTTGTCCAGCGCGTTGTGCCGGCCGACATCCTCGCGCGCCATCACGATGCCCTTGCCGGGAACGTAGAAGCCCGCGGCGTGCACCGCGCCGGTTTTTGTATGCAGCGGCTGCAGCTTCGACAGAAGCTTGACCGAACGGATGACATCCTCGGCCTCAAGCGTAAGCTTCGACGCACCCACAGCGTCGACCGAACGCATCGCTTCCTCGATGGATTCGATGCCGCACAGGCCGCAGCCGACGGGTCCGGCGAGCCGGCGCCGCCGCGCCTGGAAGCGCGTATTGGCCTTGTCCTTCAGCTTGATCTGGATGTCGATGCCGGCGCCGAGATCCTCCACCTCGATCGCTTCGATCTCTTCCGGGTCGGCAATGATGCCCTCGGTCAGCGAGAAGCCGAGCGCGAAGTCCTCGAAATCGGAGGGGCTTGCCATCATCACCGCATGGGTGGTGCCGGCATAGGAGAACGCCACCGGCGTCTCCTCCGGCACCATGCGGTTCGCGGCCGCGGTGCCGCCGGCGCGACGCGCGAGACGAGAGATTTGAGTGACAGGAGGGCGGGTCACGAGGCGTACCCCTCTGTACTGCCTGTCCTCCGCGACAGCTTTGGACGCACGCGCCTTTCCTCTCCCCCGTCGATCGGGGGAGAGGTGTCAAGCGAAGCTTGACGGAGTGGGGGTCGATCAGCCGTCAAGATTGAAGCTCTTGCCTCGACACATCTACTCCGCCGCTTCCAGCGGGGCGATGCGGCGGCTCTGGCGAGCCTGCTCGTTATACTCCCTCTGCCACTCGGTCGGGCCGTTGGACGGCGCCACCTGCACGGCGGTGACCTTGTATTCCGGACAGTTGGTCGCCCAGTCCGAGAAGTCGGTCGTGATCACGTTGGCCTGCGTGTCCGGATGGTGGAAGGTCGTGTAGACGACGCCGGGCGAGACGCGGTCGGTGATCAGCGCGCGCAGCGTGGTTTCGCCGGAACGGCTCGCCAGCCGCACCCAGTCGCCGTCGCGGATGCCGCGATCCTCGGCGTCGTGCGGATGGATCTCCAGCCGGTCCTCGGCATGCCATGTGACATTCTCGGTGCGCCTGGTCTGCGCACCGACATTGTACTGCGACAGGATCCGCCCGGTGGTGAGCAGCAGCGGGTAGCGCGGTCCGGTCCGTTCGTCCGTCGCCACATATTCGGTGCGGATGAACTTGCCCTTGCCGCGCACGAAGCCGTCAACATGCATGATCGGGGTGCCGAGCGGCGCCTTCTCGTTGCAGGGCCACTGCACCGAGCCGACGCGGTCGAGCAGCTCGAAGGAGACGCCGGCGAAGCTCGGCGTCGTCTTGGCGATCTCGTCCATGATCTGCGACGGATGCGTATAGTTCCAGTCGAGGCCGATAGCGCGGGCAAGCACCTGCGTCGCCTCCCAGTCGGCGTAGCGCGCCTTCGGCTCCAGCACCTTGCGCACCATGTTGATGCGGCGCTCGGCATTGGTGAAGGTGCCGTCCTTCTCGAGGAAGGTCGAGCCCGGCAGGAAGACATGCGCGTAATTCGCCGTCTCGTTGAGGAAGAGGTCGTGCACGACGACGCATTCCATCGCGGCGAGGCCGGCGGCGACATGCTTGGTGTCGGGATCGGACTGCAGGATGTCCTCGCCCTGGATGTAGATGCCCTTGAAGGAGCCGTCGACGGCGGCATCCAGCATGTTGGGGATGCGCAGGCCGGGCTCTTCGTCCAGCTTAACGCCCCACAGGCTCTCATAGATGTCGCGCACGGCTTCGCCGGAGATGTGGCGATAGCCCGGCAGCTCGTGCGGGAAGGAGCCCATGTCGCAGGAGCCCTGCACGTTGTTCTGGCCGCGCAGCGGGTTCACGCCGACGCCCGGACGTCCGATATTGCCGGTGGCCATGGCAAGGTTGGCGATCGCCATCACCGTCGTCGAGCCCTGGCTGTGCTCGGTGACGCCGAGGCCGTAATAGATCGCGCCGTTGCCGCCCTTGGCGTAGAGGCGCGCGGCACCCCGAATCGCCTCCGGATCGACGCCGGCCAGCTTGCCGACGGTCTCCGGACTGTTTTCCGGCAGAGCGACGAAGGACGCCCAGTCCTGGAACTCGGCCCAGTCGCAGCGCTCGCGGATGAAGGCTTCGTCGAACAGGCCCTCGGTGACGATGACATGCGCCAGCGCCGTCAGCACCGCCACATTGGTGCCGGGCTTCAGCGGCAGGTGGTAGTCCGCCTCGACATGCACCGACTTCACCATCTCGGTGCGGCGTGGATCGAGCACGATCAGCTTGGCGCCCTGACGCAGCCGCTTCTTCAGTCGCGAGGCGAACACCGGATGGGCGGAAGCCGGGTTGGCGCCGATGATGACGGCGACGTCGGTAAATTCGACCGAATCGAAGTCCTGCGTGCCGGCCGAGGTGCCGTAGGTCTGGCCGAGCCCGTATCCGGTCGGCGAGTGGCAGACGCGGGCGCAGGTGTCGACATTGTTGTTGCGGAAGCCCTGCCGCACCAGCTTCTGCACCAGATAGGTCTCTTCGTTCGTGCAGCGCGAGGAGGTGATGCCGCCGATCGAGCCGCGTCCATACTGATACTGGATGCGGCGGAATTCCTTCGCGGTGTGGGCGATCGCCTCTTCCCAGGTCACCTCGCGCCACGGATCGGTGATCTTCTCGCGGATCATCGGCGAAAGGATGCGGTCCTTGTGGGTGGCGTAGCCATAGGCGAAGCGGCCCTTCACGCAGGAATGGCCGTGGTTCGCCTTGCCGTCCTTGTAGGGCATCATGCGGATGACCTCGTCACCCTTCACTTCGGCCTTGAACGAGCAGCCGACGCCGCAATAGGCGCAGGTGGTGACGGCCGAGCGCTCCGGCATGCCCTTTTCGAGCACCGTCTTCTCGCGCAGCGCGTCGGTCGGGCAGGCCTGCACGCAGGCGCCGCAGGACACGCATTCGGAAGCGATGAAATCCTCATGCATGCCGGCGACCATGCGGGACTCGAAGCCGCGGCCCTCGATGGTCAGCGCGAAGGTGCCCTGCACTTCTTCGCAGGCGCGTACGCAGCGCGAGCAGACGATGCACTGCGCCGGATCGTAGGTGAAATAAGGGTTGGATTCGTCGCGGGCGATGTAGTCGACGGCCAAAGAGCCATGGCCGGGCGCCACGCCGCCTTCTTCCTTGACGTGGTTGCGCCCTTCGACGCCGTAACGGTTCTCCGTGAGACCGACCGACTTTGCCACCGCGTCGAACTCGCTGGCGCCGGTTCCGGCCTTCTCGTTCCAGCCGGTCGGATGGTCGGAGACATAGAGCTCCATGACGCCGCGTCGGATGGCGTCGAGCCGCTCCGACTGCGTGCGCACCACCATGCCTTCGCCGACCGGCGTGGTGCAGGAGGCCGGCGTGCCGCCGCGGCCTTCGATCTCGACAAGGCAGACGCGGCAGGAGCCGAAGGAATCCAGCATGTCGGTGGCGCAAAGCTTCGGGATCTCGACCCCGCCTTCCATCGCCGCGCGCATGATCGAGGTGCCTTCCGGCACGGTGATGCTCTGCCCGTCGACCGTCAGCGTGACCTGCTTCGTCGCTTTCGACTCCGGCGTGCCGTAGTCGATCTCTTCGATGAGTGTCGGGAAGTCGGCCCTGATGTTCATCTGCCAGCTCCTATTCAGCAGCCACGCGCGTCGGCGCGGGCTTGAAATCCTCGGGGAAATGCGTGATCGAGCTCATCACCGGGTAGGGCGTGAAGCCGCCCAGCGCGCAGAGCGATCCGAACTTCATCGTGTTGCAGAGGTCGCTGACCAAAGCGAGGTTCTTCTCCGCCTCGATGCCGGCGGCGACCTTGTCGAGAACCTCCATGCCGCGCGTTGAGCCGATGCGGCAGGGCGTGCACTTGCCGCAGCTCTCGATGGCGCAGAACTCCATGGCGAAGCGCGCCTGCTTCATCATGTCGGCGCTGTCGTCGAACACGGTGATGCCGGCATGGCCGATCAGTCCATCGCGCTTGGCGAATTCTTCGTAGTCGAACGGCGTGTCGAAAAGCGCGCGCGGGAAATAGGCGCCGAGCGGGCCGCCGACCTGCACCGCTTTCACCGGACGGCCCGAAGCCGTGCCGCCGCCGATCTCGTCGACGATCTCGCCGAGCGTCAGGCCGAAGGCCGTCTCGAACAGCCCGCCATGCTTGACGTTGCCGGCGATCTGGATCGGGATCGTGCCGCGTGAGCGGCCCATGCCGAAATCCTTGTAGTAGGCGGCGCCCTTGTCCATGATGATCGGCACGGAGGCCAGGCTGATCACGTTGTTGATCACCGTCGGCTTGCCGAACAAGCCCTGGATCGCCGGCAGCGGCGGCTTGGCACGTACCACGCCGCGCTTGCCCTCGAGGCTGTTGAGCAACGAGGTTTCTTCGCCGCAGACATAGGCACCTGCGCCGACGCGGATCTCCATGTCGAAGGCATGAGGCGAACCCAGCACGTTGGCGCCGAGCACGCCGGCCTTGCGGGCGATCGCGACGGCCTTGTTCATCGTCGCCACCGCATGCGGATATTCCGAGCGGATATAGACGAAGCCCTTGGTCGCGCCGGTGGCGATGCCGGCAATCGCCATGCCTTCGATCAGCACGAAGGGATCGCCCTCCATGATCATGCGGTCGGCGAAGGTGGCGCTGTCGCCCTCATCGGCGTTGCAGACGATGTATTTCTGGTCGGAAGTCGTATCGAGAACCGTCTTCCACTTGATGCCAGTCGGGAAGCCGGCGCCGCCGCGGCCGCGCAAGCCGGACTCCGTGACTTGGCTGACGATGTCGGCCGGCGCCATGGCGACGGCTTTCTGCAGCCCGTTGAGACCGCCATGCGACTTGTAGCTGTCGAGCGACAAAGGATCGATGACGCCGCAACGGGCAAAGGTCAGCCGCGTCTGCTTGGCGAGGAAGGGAATCTTGTCCGGCGCGCCGAGCCAGCGCTTGTGATGGCCGCCCTTGAGGAAGCCGCTGTCGAACAGGCTCTTGACGTCCGACGGCTTCACCGGCCCGTAGGCGATGCGGCCTTCGGCGGTGGCCACTTCCACCATCGGCTCCAGGAAATAGGCGCCGCGCGAGCCGTTGCGCACGATCTTGGCCTCGACGCCGCGCTCCGTGAGTTCCTTCTCGATCGCCTTGGCGACCTTTTCGGCGCCGAGCGCCAGCGCGCCGGAATCTGCGGGGATGTAGATGCGCGGGATCATGAACGCACCTCCGCGACGATCTCTTCGATCTTCTCGTCATCGAGCCGGCCGATCACTTCGCCATCCAGCATCGCCGACGGCGAGCAGGCGCAAAGCCCGAGGCAGTAGACCGGCTCCAATGTAACCGATCCGTCACGAGCGGTCTCGTGGAAATCGATGCCGAGCAGTTGCTTGACCTTGGCGGCGACCGCCTCCGAGCCCATCGACTGGCAGGCTTCCGCCTGGCAGAGCTTCAGCACGTGTCGGCCGGCGGGCTGGGCGCGGAAATCGTGATAGAACGTGACGACGCCGTGCACCTCGGCCCTGGACAGGTTCAGCCCGTCTGCGATGACCGGCAGGGCCGCCTGCGGCACATGGCCGAATTCTTCCTGGATGCCGTGGAGGATCGGCAGCAGCGGACCTTCGAGGCCCTTGAACTCGTTGACGATCGCCGCCGTGCGCGACGCGATCTCGGTACTTGCAGGCTGCATCGGCATGCAGCGCCCTCCCTGGTCGTGGCGGCCCAACATATGTCACCCCAGAATATAGAGCGGTTTCGGGGCAACGACATGCAAAGGGCGCATTATCGCTAAGTCCTTACGAAATCAGAGGAAACCCCTGAGATCAATAAAGCTCTCCCGTCGCTTGATAGAAAATTTCTATCAAGGACGATCGGTCCGCATTGTCTAGCCTAGCGATGGGCGCGGAAATCGTCTGCCAGCGCCATCGCCTCGTCCAGCAGCGCCTGCACCAGCGGCGTATGCGGCTCGCGCGGCGCCGCCACCAGCCCGACCGTGTGGCTGGCATCGGGATCGACGATCGGAATGGCCCGGATCGGTTCGGAAAAACCGAATGTCTCCGCCAGGTTGAGCGGCATGATCGACGACCATTTGCCGGTCCGGATATGTGAGAACAGCACGATCATCGAGTTGGATTCCAGCGTCGGCCGCACCTGTACGCCGGCTTCGGCCAGATGCTGGTCGATGATGCGGCGGTTCTGCATGTCCGGCGTCAGCAGGCAGAGCGGCAGCTGGCTGATCTCGGCCCACGTCACTTTGTCGCGGTCGGAATAGGGGTTCCCGACCGCCGTGATCAGCTGGTAGCGCTCGTCATAGAGCGGCACGCTGGTCACCCGCCCCAGCGGCTCGTTGTCGAGATAGGTGATGCCGGCATCGATATCGAGATTGCCGAGCAGCGTCAGCACCTCGATCGAGGTGCGCGACAGCACCGAGAAGGTGACGCCGGGATGCTTTTCGCGGAACGGCGTCGTCAGTCGCGCCACCATGGCGAGC
Source organism: Mesorhizobium sp. WSM4906 (assembly GCF_029674625.1). Taxonomy (NCBI): domain Bacteria; kingdom Pseudomonadati; phylum Pseudomonadota; class Alphaproteobacteria; order Hyphomicrobiales; family Phyllobacteriaceae; genus Mesorhizobium; species Mesorhizobium sp. WSM4906. The sequence goes on along the minus strand of NZ_CP121355.1, from coordinate 146,377 downwards.
GCGGTCGGGACGGCGGCGATGCGGATGCGGCCGGACAGGCCGTGGCGCGCCGCCCGCATCTCCTCGCGCATGGTCCTTGAATCTCCGACGATGCGTCGAGCCCATACCAGTACCTGCTTGCCTTCCGGCGTCAGGCCCTGGAAGCGCGAGCCGCGCAGCACCAGCATGACGCCGAGCTGCTCTTCGAGTTGCTTGATGCCGGCCGACAGCGTCGGCTGGGTGACGCCGCACACCTCGGCCGCGCGGCCGAAATGCTCTTCCCTGGCGAGCGCAATGAAGAATTCCAGCTTGTCGATCATGTCATCCGATCCGCGGTTTGCCCAAGGTCGGGGAAATCGCCCTGCTGCGCAAGACGCACGGCCAATCGGATCTCATCCACATTTTTGAGCCGGCTATCTGTTTTCCCGCGCCGCGCATGGCGCTATGTGGGACGGGCGGAAGCAGGGAGGACGAGATGCTGGGTTGGTTTCGCAAGCTGTTGCCCCGCGAGGATCGCTTCTTCGACCTGTTCGAACGGCATTCGCGCACGGTGGTGGGCGGCGCCGAGGCGCTCGAGCGGCTTCTCCAGGGCAAGGACATCGACCGCTGGTGTCAGACGATCATCGACCTCGAGGACGAGGCGGACGGCATCACCGCGGAGGTCCTGCTTGCCGTCAGGCGCTCCTTCATCACGCCCTTCGACCGGCGACATCAAGGATCTGATCCAGTCGATGGATGACGCCATCGACATGATGCACAAGACCGTCAAGACGGTGAAATTGTTCGAGATGAAAGAGTTCGATCCCCTGATGCGGGAAATGGGCGGCGTCATCGTCCAGGCTGCCCGATTGGTCGCGGAGGCCATCCCGCTGCTCGGCAAGGTGGGCGCGAACGCCGCGCGCCTGAATGCCATAGCCGAAGAGGTCATGCGCGTCGAAGGCCGCGCCGACGACCTGCACGAGCAGGGCCTGAAGGACCTGTTCAAGCGACACGGCCGCAGCGACCCGATGGCCTATCTGATTGGCTCGGAGATCTACGGTCAGCTGGAAAAGGTGGTCGACCGTTTCGAGGATGTCGCCAACGAGATCAGCGGCATCGTCATCGAGAACGTTTAGGCGATGGACGCCACGATCGCCTTTCCCCTGCTGGTCGGCCTCGTCGCCGTGGCGCTGTTCTTCGATTTCCTCAACGGCCTGCACGATGCCGCCAATTCGATCGCGACCATCGTTTCCACCCGCGTGCTCAGGCCGCACTATGCGGTGTTCTGGGCGGCTTTCTTCAATTTCATCGCCTTCCTGTTCTTCGGCCTGCATGTCGCCGAGACGGTTGGAAAAGGCATCGTCGACGCCAGCATCGTGACGCCGGCGGTGATCTTCGCCGCGCTCGTCGGCGCCATCGTCTGGAACATCGTCACCTGGATCGTGGGCATTCCGTCGAGCAGCTCGCATGCGCTGATCGGCGGGCTGGTCGGCGCCGGTGTCGCCAAGGCCGGAACCGGCGCCATCGTCTGGTCCGGGCTCGGCAAGACGGTCGCGGCGATCGTGCTTTCGCCGGCTACCGGATTCGTCCTGGCGCTCGTTCTCGTTCTCATCGTCTCCTGGCTGTTCGTGCGCCAGACGCCGTTCGCCGTCGACAGCTCGTTTCGTGTCCTGCAGTTCTTTTCCGCCTCGCTCTATTCGCTGGGACATGGCGGCAATGACGCGCAGAAGACCATGGGCATCATCGCCGTGCTGCTCTATTCGCAAGGCATGCTCGGCCAGAGCTTCTATGTGCCGCTCTGGGTGGTCATCACCTGCCAGTCGGCGCTGGCGCTGGGCACGCTGCTCGGCGGCTGGCGCATCGTTCACACCATGGGCTCGAAGATCACCCGGCTGAACCCGATGCAGGGTTTTTGCGCCGAGACGGGCGGCGCCATAACGCTTTTTGCCGCGACGTGGCTCGGTGTCCCCGTCTCCACCACGCATACCATTACAGGGGCGATCATCGGCGTCGGCGCCGCCCGCCGCGTCTCGGCGGTGCGCTGGGGCATAGCCGGCAACATCGTCGTGGCATGGGTCATCACCCTGCCGGCGACAGCGGCGATTTCAGCGCTCACCTACCTCGCCACGAGGCTGGCCGGATGATGCGGCCCGCCTGCGTCTGCGGGCGAAGCTACTTTCCCACGAGATTCAAGATGTTCCCGTCGGGATCCTTGAACCATGCGACTTTCATGCCGTGGCCGACGTGGATGTCGCCCTTGAGCGACAGACCGGGCATATCGTAGTGCTCGAAGCTGACGCCCTTCGAGCGCAACGACTTGACGATCGGTTCGATCTGGTCGCCCACCGCCCAGGTTACCGCCGTCGCCTTGTTGGTGCCGGCGAATTGCGAATGATAGACATTGATGACCGTGTCGCCGCTTTCGTAGACGATCAGCTCGCCGTCCATGTCGTCGACTTGCTTGAGGCCGAGCGTTCCCGCGTAGAAGGCCTTGGCCTTCTCCAGATCCTTCACCGCGAGATTGGCTGTCGCGTTGCTGTGTTCGAGCATGACTGTCTCCTTTCTCCGTTGGCCGCTCCCAGTTGGCTGCCGCGCCCGAAACCAGGACGATGGAGTAACCTGGAAGATAGGGTTGCACTGTCTTCCGGCGACCGCGGCCTGCGCAATCGGGATGCATCTTTCTTGAAGACGAAAGACGCCCGCAAAACCCGACAAGCGAGCGCAAGTTTTTGAAGGCATGTCGCCGCACATGTCGTTCCGGAGCTTGGTTCTCTGCGGGAACTGCATTATCTGAACCGGCAAACGCTTGGGAAAAAGCTCATGTCCGTCAGCAAGGAAACCGTTATCGAGCGCCTGAAGACGGTCAACGGACCGGATTTCACCGGCAATATCGTCGACCTCGGCCTGGTCTCGGAGATTTTCATCGCCGATTCCAAAGTGTTCTTCTCGATCACCGTTCCCGCCGCCCGTGCGCAGGAGATGGAGCCGCTGCGTGCCGCCGCCGAGCGCGTGGTGAAGGCCATCCCCGGCGTCGCCAGCGCCGTCGTTGCGCTGACGGCGGAAAAGAAGGGCGGCGGCATGGAAGCGCCGGTTCGGCCGCGTCCGGCTCCGCAGGCAGCGCCGCCGCACCCAACTCCCCAGGCAGCGCCGCAGCGTCCAGCGCCCGCTTCGCACAGCCACGGCAAGCGCGGCGTGCCCGGCATCGATGCGATCATTGCGGTGGCCTCCGGCAAGGGCGGCGTCGGCAAGTCGACCACCGCCGTCAACCTGGCGCTCGGCCTTGCCGCCAATGGACTGAACGTCGGCGTGCTCGATGCCGATATATACGGGCCGTCGATGCCGAGGCTGCTCAACATCCATGGCCGGCCCCAGACCGTCGATGGCAAGGTCCTGAGGCCGATGCAGAATTATGGCCTCAAGGTGATGTCGATGGGTTTCCTCGTCGATGAGGAGACGCCGATGATCTGGCGCGGCCCGATGGTGATGTCGGCGCTCACCCAGATGTTGCGCGAGGTCGAGTGGGGGCCGCTCGACGTGCTGGTTGTGGACATGCCGCCCGGCACCGGCGATGCCCAGCTCACCATGGCCCAGCAGGTACCTCTCGCCGGCGCCGTCATCGTCTCGACGCCGCAGGACCTTGCGTTGATTGATGCGCGTAAAGGGCTCAACATGTTCAAGAAGGTCGACGTGCCGGTGCTCGGCATCGTCGAGAACATGAGCTATTTCCTCGCGCCCGACACCGGCAAACGCTACGATATTTTCGGCCATGGCGGCGCGCGCCGCGAGGCCGAGCGTCTTGGCGTCACCTTCCTGGGCGAAGTGCCGCTCGAAATGGGTATCCGTGAAAGCTCGGACGCCGGTTCGCCGGTGGTGGTGGCGAAGCCGGACGGCGCCGAGGCGAAGATCTATCGCGACATCGCCAAAAAAGTCTGGGACAGGGTCCAGGAGGAGCGCGGCGCGTCGGAAGCCGCCGTGCCGTCGATAGTTTTCGAGTAGCGCGGATATCCTCCCTCGAAGGAGGAGGGGTCAGCCCCCCACTTTCTCACCGAACGTCGAGAAGAACTGCCCCGCCAGCTTTTTCGATGTCGATTGGATCAGCCGGCTGCCGAGCTGTGCGATCTTGCCGCCGACATCGGCCTTGGCTGCATATGTGAGCACTGTCGTGTCCGCGCCGTCGGCGGTCAGCGTCACGTCGGCGCCGCCCTTGGCAAAGCCGGCGACGCCGCCCTTGCCTTCGCCCTGGATGGTGTAGGAATGCGGCGGCTTGAGGTTCTTCAACGTCACCTCGCCGTTGAACGTCGCCTTGATCGGCCCGATCTTCAGCACAACCGTCGCGGCCATCTCGGTGTCCGATTTCTTTTCCAGGCTCTTGCAGCCGGGAATGGCCACCTTGAGGATGTCCGGGTCATTGAGGGCCTTCCAGACTTTCTCAACGGGTGCGGCGATCCGTTCCTCGCCTTCGATCACCAAAGCCATCAAGACCTCCCGGATTGCTGATGCCGATTGGTCGTAGCGCGTGGCCCTTAATCTGTCTATCGCACCAAAGTGCGGGTCTGCGGCGCTCGTGCCTCTTGCTTGCGTGAGCGCGTTGTCATATCGATTTGTCATACAAATACGGAGACCACCATGGCAGGCGCCCCCACCAAGAAGAAGAAATTTCGCTCGCAGGAGTGGTTCGATAATCCCGACAATCCGGGCATGACGGCGCTCTATCTCGAGCGCTACCTCAATTACGGACTGACACGCGCCGAGCTGATGTCGGGCAAGCCGCTGATCGGCATCGCGCAAACGGGCTCCGATCTCTCGCCCTGCAATCGGCACCATGTCGAACTCGCCAAGCGCGTGCGCGAAGGCATCGTGTCGATGGGCGGCATCCCCTTCGAGTTCCCGTGCCACCCGATCCAGGAAACCGGCAAGCGCCCGACCGCGGCGCTCGACCGCAACCTCGCCTATCTTGGCCTCGTCGAGGTGCTCTACGGCTATCCGATCGACGGCGTGGTGCTCACCATCGGCTGCGACAAGACCACGCCCGCGCTGCTGATGGCGGCCGCCACCGTCAATATTCCGGCTATCGCGTTCTCGGTCGGTCCGATGCTCAACGGCTGGCACAAGGGCAAGCGCACCGGTTCCGGCACCATCGTCTGGGAATCGCGCCAGCGGCTGTCGGCCGGCGAGATCGACTATGACGAATTTATGGACATCGTCGCCTCCTCGGCGCCGTCGACCGGCTATTGCAACACCATGGGCACCGCCACCACGATGAACTCGCTGGCCGAGGCGCTCGGCATGCAGCTACCCGGCTCGGCCGCCATCCCCGCGCCCTATCGCGAGCGCGGCCAGATGGGCTACGAGACGGGCAGGCGCATCGTCGAGATGGTGCATGAGGACCTGAAGCCTTCCGACATCATGACCCGCAAGGCGTTCGAGAACGCCATCGTCGTCAACTCGGCCATCGGCGGCTCCACCAACGCGCCGATCCACCTCAACGCGATTGCCCGCCATCTCGGCGTGGCGCTCGACAACGACGACTGGCAGAAGGTTGGCCTCAACATCCCGCTCCTCGTCAACCTGCAGCCGACGGGCGAGTATCTCGGCGAGGACTACCACCGTGCCGGCGGTGTGCCGGCGGTGGTGGCCGAGCTGATGAAGGGCGGCCTGCTGCCGCATCCCGATGCGATCACCGCCAACGGCAAGACCATGGGCGACAATTGCAGGGATGCCGTCAACGAGAACCCGGAGGTGATCAGCAGCGCCGCCAAGCCACTCAAGGCCAATGCCGGCTTCATCAACCTCAAGGGCAATCTGTTCGATTCCGCGATCATGAAGACCAGCGGCATCTCGCCCGAATTCCGCGAGCGCTATCTCTCCAACCCGAACGATCCGGAGGCCTTCGAAGGCAACGCCATGGTCTTCGACGGTCCGGAAGATTACCACGCCCGCATCGACGATCCGGCGCAAGGGATCGACGAGCACACGATCCTGTTCATGCGCGGCGCCGGTCCGGTCGGCTATCCAGGCGGCGCCGAGGTGGTCAACATGCAGCCGCCGGCCTATCTCATCAAGAAGGGCATCCATTCGCTGGCCTGCATCGGCGACGGCCGTCAGTCCGGCACGTCCGGCTCGCCGTCGATCCTCAATGCCTCGCCGGAAGCCGCCATCGGCGGCGGCCTCGCGCTGCTCAAGACCGGCGACCGCGTCCGTATCGATCTCAGGAAGGGCACCGCCAACATCCTCGTCAGCGACGAGGAGATCGCAAGGCGGCGGGCCGAGCTGCAGGGCAATGGCGGCTATCACTATCCCAAGCACCAGACGCCCTGGCAGGAGATCCAGCGCGGAATGGTCGACCAGTTCTCGGCCGGAATGGTGCTGAAGCCGGCGGTGAAATACCAGGATGTAGCGCATACCAGCGGCGTGCCGCGCGACAACCACTGAGGTTTCCTGCTTAGGGAATCGAAGGGGCGGCTCGCGAAGCGCGGGCCGCCCCTTTTCTTACGCCCTTGTTTCAGCCGCCTTGCACATCCAGATAGGCGTCATCCCGGCTGGACCAAGATCATCATGGCGAAACGGCGCTCTTCCCTCGGCTTCCTCGGCATGTTCGGTCGCTCGGGCGACCTGCGCCAGCTCGATGATGCGCTGCGCCAGGCGGACCTGCATCCCGCCTTGGTGCCAGAGGGCGTGAAACTCACCATCGTCAATCTGATGAACGACCGTTGGCCGGAAGAGCCGCCGCCGCGGGCCTATCAATCGGTGGCGCAGCTTTGCAGCTATTGTGTTGCTGGACGGGATACCTTCGAGCAGGCCAACGGCAAGGAACTTACGCTGGAGGCCGAGCACCGCATCGAGGCCGCGCTCGAAGCCGGCGACAGTTTCGATGCGCAGATCGTGCTGATGACGCTGCACGCGAAGCTTATCAGCGCAGAAGTCGTCGAGCGCTACAGACTGACTGCCGAGTGATCTGCGGGATAGAGCTTATCCGCCCATCTTGTTGCGCGGCAGTTTGATCATCTCGCCGAAGCGCGCGCGCAGCTTGTCGTCGACGAGCCGCGACACATGCCGCGGAAAACGCTCGGCAAGCACCCGCTTCTTCTCGGCGATCGCCCGTTGCAGGATGTCGGGCCGACCCTTCTCGTTCCATTCCTTGGGCGAGAACCGGTCGCCGACAGCGGGATAGAAATACTCGGTCTGCATCAGCTTCAGCGTCTGCTCGTTGCCGAGATAGTGGCCAGGTCCCTTCAGGCAGACATCGGTAATGGTGTCGATCGACAGCGCGTCGTCGGTTACCTCGATGCCGCGCACACAGCGCAGGCAGTGGCCGAGCATGTCGTTGTCGATGATCAGGCTTTCGAGGCAGAAGCCGAGCAGCGAGGCATGCATGCCGGCCGATTCATAGACGAGGTTGAGGCCTGACAGCCCCGCCATCACATTGGTGATGCCCTTTTCGTAGCCGGATTGGATGTCGGGCAGCTTCGAGTCCGTCATGCCGGCGGCCGAGCCGCCGGGCAGGTCGTAATATTGCGCCATCTGCGCGCACGCCGCGGTCAGCACCGACTGCTCGGCCGAGCCGCCGGACATGGCGCCGGTCCTGAGGTCGGAGACGAACGGCCAGGTGCCGAAGATCGCCGGATGGCCGGGTTTTATCGCGTTGACATAGACCAGGCCCATCAGCACTTCCGCCACCGCCTGGACAACCGCGCCGGCGATGGCGGCGGGAGCCGTGGCGCCGGCCTGGCCGGCAGACAGGAGCAGGATCGGGATGCCGCCCTCGACGCAGGCTTCGAGCACGCCGCAGGCGTCCTCGGCGAATTTCATCGGCGGCACGACGAAGCAGTTCGAGTTGGAGACGAACGGCCGCGCCCGGAAATTCTCCTCGCCGCCGGCAATCGCATAGAGCATTTCCAGCGCCGGCTTGACGTTCTCGCGCACCGTGAACGAGGTGCCGACATGTTTCGATGTCCCCATCACGCAGGCATAGAGCGTGTTGAAATCCATCTCGAGCGGATCGGGGATGTCTCGCGGCACCATCGTGCGCTGGAAGAAATGGATGTTGTCGAGCCCGTCGACGAGGCGGGCGGCGTCGTAGATGTCCTGCAGTTGCGATTCGCGGTATTCGCGCTTCTCGACGTCGACGAGATGCACGGCCGCGCCGGCCGTGCCGTAGTGGACGCGCTTACCCTGGATCACCATGTCGTGTTTGGGGTCCTGGCCGTGGAGCGTGAAGTGGCGCGCCGCCTTTTTGATCGTATCGAGCACCAGCGCGCGCGGCAGGCGGACGCGCCCGTCATCGCCATAGGTTGCGCCGACCCTGGTCAGCGCTTCGATGCAGGAGGGAATGGCGTTGGCGAAGCCGACCGTCTCCAGAAGCGTCAGCACCGCCTCGTGGATGCGCTCGCAGTCGTTCTGGCTCAATGGGCCGTAGCTGCCGCCTTCGAGGCCGGGCCGCACCGGACGGATATCGTCTGCGAGCGGCGCTGCCCGCATCGCGCGGCGCGCTTCGCGCCCGCCGGACCGCCGCGAACGCTGGTCCGACGACGCTTCCTGCTTCTCAAGAGCCACTGACATGGAAAGCACTCCACCTTTGGTTTTTCAGGGGCAGGGTGCGTGGCGGTTGGTCCACCATCGGCCTGCCTCGTCCCCTATAGGCCCCGACTATGCCGCCGGCATTGGCACAGCCTATGGGCCAACCAACTCCGTCGAATATGCCAGAATGCTAAAGCGATGAAACGCGCCAAAATAAAAAGAGCCGGCGAAGCGCCGGCTCTCTTTTCGGTAGTTCGTAGCGATCAGGCGGCAGCGGGCCTGCGTCCGGCCGCCGTGGCGAGTTCCCGGATGCCCGGCTCGATGTGCTGCAGCGAGATCGAGGAGATGCCCAAGCGCATGAAACGCGAGGGCTTTTCGCTGCGTTCGAAGAAGCGGTCGCCGGGCTCGATGATGACGCTGCGCGATGCGGCGGCCTCCGCGAGACCACGTGAATCGGTGCCGCGCGGCCCCTCCAGCCAGAGCGACGTTCCGCCCGCCGAGTCGGTCGAACGCCACTCTGGCAGGAAAGCGGAAATCGCATGGACCAGACGCTTGCGCCGCTCGTCGAAGGCGGCGGAGAGCCGGCGCACCAGCGCCTCGTGGTGGCCGAGCGACAGGAACAGCGCCACCGCGCGCTGGTTGTTCGCCGGCGGGTGCCTGAGCATGAAGCGGCGAAGCGCGCGAAGCTCGGCGATCAGCCCGGCCGAGGCGACGATGTAGCCGAGCCGCAGGCCTGGCGCCAGCGTCTTCGACATCGAGCCGACATAGATGACGCGGCCCGAGCGGTCGAGGCTCTTCAGCGCCTGCTGCGGCGCCTCGTCGAGGAGCTGGCTGTCGTAGCCGTCCTCGATGATGATCTGGTTGTTGCGGTTGGCCCGCGCCAACAGGTCCTGCCGCCGCTCCGCCGACAGTGGCACCATGGTCGGGCAATGATGGCTGGGGGTGACGAAGACGAAGCCTGAATCGCTGGGGATCGCCGAGGTCACGATGCCCGACTGGTCGACCGGTACTGGCTGGATGTCGGCGCCGGCGAGCCGGAAGATCGAGCGGGCGTCCGGATAGCCCGGGTCTTCCATCGCCACCTTCGAGCCCTTCGTCATCAGCAGCGAGGCGAGCATATAGAGTGCGTTCTGCGCGCCCAGCGTCACGATGATCTCGTCCGGATTGGCGAAGATGCCGCGGCGCGGCAAAAGCCGGGCCTGGATCTGCTCGATCAGCAGCGGATCGTCGCGGTCCACCATGTCGGACGCCCAGTTGCGGATCTCGAGCACCGCGAGCGCCATGCGGTTGCATTCGCGCCATTCGGCGGTCGGGAACAGCGCCGGATCGAACTGGCCGTAGACGAACGGATAGGAGGACTTGATCCAGTTGTCATGCTTGGCCGGCGGCGGCATGTCGCTGGCGGCGATCTGGCGGCGGGCCTTCCAGTCGATCTCGTTCTGCTGGTCGGGTGCCTTCTGGTGTGGCTTGGCGGGGGTGGCCAGCACGTCGGGGTTGACGAAGTGGCCGCGCCGCTCGCGCGCCACCAAAAAGCCCTGGTCGACCAGCTGCTGGAAGGCAAGCACCACCGTGCCGCGGGCAACCCCAAGTTTTTCCGCCAGAATCCGGCAGGACGGCAGCGGCATCGAGGCGGCGATTTGTCGGTCGAGGATGGCTGCTACGATCGCCTGGCGGATCTGCGCCTGGAGGGTTTGTCCGGATTCGGCCGAAATCCGGAACAGGCCGGACCATATGGCCGTGTCATTGCGCTGTGGCATGGGAGATCTTCCTCGGATGGCCAGCTGTTTTCACTTGGCTGGACCAGTCGAGTGTAGGGGTGGCACAAGGGGTTGCGCCAATCAATTTTTCTGATCGCTGGGATTTATGCCAGTGATCCATTGGCCACGAAGTGGTCCGTCCATTGGCCACGAAAAGGTGCTGCGGCGCATCATAAAAGCGTGATGCGGTGCGGCATAAAGGCGTGGCGCCTTGCCTCATCGAGGCGTGATGCCTTAGGTCATCGAAGCGTGACGCCTCGCGTCATCGAGACGTGACGCTTTGCGTCGTCGGGGCGTGACCCTTAGGTCATCGAGGCGTGACCTTGGGTCATCGCCGCCGCGCTTGAACGAAAAAAGGGAAATCGGCTCAATAGAATGTCGCGACGACACGCGCCGGAAACATCCAGCCTGTTAAAATCATTGTAAAAACCCGCCAGGAGCCCGCCAGTGGACCAGTCAGCCTTCGACAAGCAGCTTGCCGCGTTGCGTGACCAGCGCGTTGCGGCCAAGGGCATCATGCGCGAAGCCTTCGCCGCCGATCCCAAGCGCTTCGAAAAATTCTCCGCCAGCGATGGCGACCTTCTGCTCGACTGGTCGAAATGCGCGGTCGACGCCGACACGATGGCCATGCTGGAGAAGCTAGCCGGCGCCGCCGATCTCGAAGGCCGCCGCGCCGCGATGTTCGAAGGCAAGAAGATCAACGTCACCGAGGGCCGCGCCGTGCTGCACACGGCGTTGCGCAATTTGACCGGCAAGGGCGTCGTGGTCGATGGCCAAGACACCAAGGCCGATGTGATTGCCGTGCTCGACGCCATGGGCGCCTTTGCCGATGCCATCCGCTCCGGCGAGGCCGCCGGCGCCACCGGCAAGAAGATCACCGACATCGTCAATATCGGCATCGGCGGCTCGGACCTTGGGCCGGCGATGGTCACGCTGGCGCTCGCCCCCTACCACGACGGCCCGCGCGCGCATTACGTCTCCAATGTCGACGGCGCCCATATCCACGACACGCTGAAGGGTTTGTCTCCAGAAACGACGCTGTTCATCGTCGCCTCCAAGACCTTCACCACGGTCGAGACGATGACCAACGCCGAGACGGCGCGCAAATGGGTGGAGAAGGCGCTGGGCAAGGAGGCGATCGGCAAGCATTTCGCCGCCGTCTCGACCGCGCTCGACCTGGTGGCGAAGTTCGGCATCGAAAAGGACCGCGTCTTCGGCTTCTGGGATTGGGTCGGTGGCCGCTACTCGGTCTGGAGCGCCATCGGCCTGCCGGTGATGATCGCCATCGGTCCGCGCAACTTCCGCGCCTTCCTCGACGGCGCGCATGAGATGGACGAGCATTTCCGCTCAGCACCCCTGCGGAAGAACCTGCCGGCTCTGCTCGGGCTGATCGGCTGGTGGCACCGCGTCGTCTGCAAATATCCGGCGCGCGCCGTCATTCCCTACGACCAGCGCCTGTCGCGCCTGCCGGCCTACCTGCAGCAGCTCGATATGGAATCGAACGGCAAGAGTGTGACGCTGGATGGCGGCGCCGTCGCGACGCCGACCGGTCCGCTGGTCTGGGGCGAGCCCGGCACCAACGGGCAGCATGCCTTCTTCCAGCTTTTGCATCAGGGCACCGATTTCATCCCGGTCGAGTTCCTCGCTGCCGCCGTCGGCCACGAGCCGGAACTGAAGACCCATCACGACCTGCTGCTCGCCAACTGCCTGGCCCAGTCGGAGGCCTTCATGAAGGGCCGCACGCTGGAAGAGGCGCGCGCGCAGATGCTGGCCAAGGGCTTGAAGCCCGCCGATGTCGACCGCATCGCGCCGCACCGTGTGTTTTCGGGCAACCGGCCCTCGCTCACCATCCTCTATCGCAAGCTCGATCCGCGCACGCTCGGCCGGCTGATCGCGCTATACGAGCATCGCGTCTTCGTCGAGGGCACGCTGTTCAACATCAATTCGTTCGACCAGTGGGGTGTCGAACTTGGCAAGGAATTGGCGACGGGCCTGCTGCCTGTCGTGGAAGGCAAGGAGACTGCCGCAAAACGCGACGCCTCGACTGCCGGACTGGTGGCTCATATCCACCAATTGCGCGGCGCGGAGTAAAAGGATTTGGCGGATATCAAGGGAATTCTGTTCGACAAGGACGGCACACTTGTCGACTTCAACGCAACCTGGCTCGGCATTGCCGACTTCATGGCCATGGACGCCGCCGAGGGCGACCGCTGGAAGGCCGACAGGCTGCTCGCCGCCGCCGGCTTCGATTTCGTCAGCAAGCGCTTCAAGCCCGATTCGATCTTCGCGTCCGGCTCGAACATGGATGTCGTCGAGCTCTGGTTCCCGCGCCTGTCCGACGAGGACCAGATGCTGGCCGTCTCCCGCTTCAACGAGATCACCTCGGTGCAGGGCTCATCGATGGCGGTCGCGCTTCCCGGCATCATCGATTCGCTGAGGACGCTGCACAAGAAATCCTTCCGCATGGGCGTCGCCACCAACGATTCCACCAGCGGCGCCGAGAAGACGCTCGCCACGCTCGGCGTCGCGCAGCTCTTCGACGCCGCCTTCGGTTACGATGCCGTGGCCAACCCCAAGCCGGCGCCCGACACGGTCGTCGCGTTCTGCGACCTGACCGGGCTGAAGCCCAGCGAGATCGCCATGGTCGGCGACAACCGCCACGACCTCGAAATGGCGCGTGCGGGCGGCTGCGGGCTGGCGGTGGGCGTTCTTTCCGGCACCGGCACGCGCGACTCGCTGTCGCCGATGGCCGACGTCATCCTGGATTCGGTCGCCGACCTGCCGGATTTTCTGGCCGCGCGGTTGAGCGTGGCGGCTGGCTGAAGCACTTCCAGGAAAAGCGTGCGACGGCTTTCCGTTAGAGCAGGTCAGCGATTCCACCAGAGATGAGCTGCTCTAACCGGCGCCCTTCGGCACAAACGCAAACACTCCGCTCGGCTTCGGCTCGCCGCCGCCGTTCCCGCCGACATCTGGCACCTGATATTCGCCAAGCAGGCGAAGCCGCCGCCTGGGCAGCCAGGCGCGGCCCGGGTCGCCGACCATCACGTCGATGCCGGCGCCAAGGCACCGGTCGAGGAATGGGATGACCCGCCGCGCGACCGCCCGTCCGTAAAAAACATCGCCAGCCAGCACCAGATCGACGCCGGGCGGCGGACCGTTGGTGATGTCCTCGCCGATTATGGTCATGGCGACGCCGTTCGCCGCAGCGTTGAGGCCAAGCGCGACAATGCCGTTGCGGTCGATTTCCGCCGCGATCACCTCGCTTGCTCCGGCCTTTGCCGCAGCGATGGCGACAAGGCCGGAGCCGGCCCCGAGGTCGAGCACGCGACGGCCCGCGACGCTCGAAGGCCGGTCGAGGATGTAGCGCGCCAGCACCGCGCCGCCCGCCCAGGCATAGGCCCAGTAGGGCGGCTGCGGCTCGGCTGAGCGGTCGTATTTGCCGTCGTCCGGCTCCAGGAGCCGCCTCAGCCCGCTGCCGGGATGGGCCGCATAGAGGCGGATTTCAGGCAGCGACGGCACCGGCAAAAGCCGCATGTTCGCCTTGATGAATTCCGCCGGATCGAGGCCTGCGCGGCGGTCTGGCGTCACACCGGCGATACTGTCGGCCAAGTTATTCCCGCAATGCGCGCCGCAGGATCTTGCCGACCGGCGTCTTCGGCAGCTCGCTGCGGAATTCGATGTATCTCGGCCGCTTGTAGCCGGTCAGGTTCTCGCGGCAATAGGCAGTCAGCGCCTCGACGGTGAGCGCCGGGTCCTTCTTGACCACGAACAGCTTCGGCACCTCGCCGGAATGCTCGTCCGGCACACCGATCGCCGCCACTTCCAGCACGCCCGGGTGGTGCGCCACGACCTCTTCCAGCTCGTTCGGATAGACGTTGAAGCCGGAGACCAGGATCATGTCCTTCTTGCGGTCGACGATCTTGGTGTAGCCGCGCTCGTCCATGAAGCCCATGTCGCCCGACTTGAAGAAGCCGTCCTTGGTCATCACCTTGGCGGTCTCGTCCGGACGGTTCCAGTAGCCGGCCATCACCTGCGGCCCGCGGATGCAGATCTCGCCGACTTCACCGAGCGGCACGTTGTTGCCGTCGTCGTCGCGGATGGCAATCTCGGTCGAAGGCAGCGGCAGGCCGATCGTGCCGGTGAAGTCGCTTGAGCTGAACTTGTTGGCGGTGGCCACCGGCGAGGTTTCGGAAAGCCCGTAGCCCTCGCTCACCGGACAGCCGGTCAGCGCCTTCCAGCGCTCGGCCACGCCCTTCTGCACCGCCATGCCGCCGCCAAGCGTCAGGATCAGCGGCTTGAAATCGAGCTTGCGGAAATCCTCGTTGTTGAGCAGCGCGTTGAACAGCGTGTTGAGGCCGGGGAAGATGTGGGCCGGATATTTCTGCAGTTCCTTGACGAAGCCCGGAATGTCGCGCGGGTTCGGGACGAGCACGTTCTGCGCGCCTTGCTGCATGCCCATCAGCGCGTTCACCGTCAGCGCGAAGATGTGGTAAAGTGGCAGCGCGCAGATGAAGTTGAGATGCGCCGGCTTCGGCTTGACCGTGTAGGCGTCCTCCACCCACAGCGAATTCTGCGCCACGTTGGACAACACGTTCCGGTGCAGCAGCGTCGCACCCTTCGAGACGCCGGTCGTGCCGCCGGTATATTGCAGGAAGGCGATATCGTCACCCGACACCGCCGCGGGCTTGAAGGCGAGGTGCCCGCCGGCCTTCAGCGCGGCGTTGAATTTGACGTGGCCGGGCAGCGACCAGGCGGGAACCATCTTCTTCACCCGCCGCACGACGAGGTTGACGATCGCTCCCTTCAGGCCGCCCAGCATGTCGCCCATCGCCGCGACCACCACATGCTTGACCGGCGTCCGGGCGATCACCGCCTGCAGCGTGTTGGCGAAGTTTTCCAGGATGACGATGGCCTGCGCGCCGGAATCCTTGAGCTGATGCTCCAGCTCGCGCGGCGTGTAGAGCGGGTTGACGTTCACCACCGTGAAGCCGGCGCGAAGCACCGCCATCATCGCTACCGGATATTGCAGCACATTCGGCATCATCAGCGCCACGCGCGCGCCCTTCTCCAGTCCTTTCGACTGCAGATAGGCGGCGAAGGCCGCCGAAAGCCGCTCGAGCTCGGCGTAGGAGATCGACTTGCCCATGCAGACGAAGGCCGGTCGGCCGGCAAACTCCTTGCAGGCGCCGACAAGGAAGTCGCCGATCGAATTGTATGGCAGCGGGCCGATCTCGGCAGGCATGTTCTTCGGATAGTTCTTGAGCCACGGCTTGTCCGGCAACCCGGCGGTGAGTTCCGTGATCGCCTTCGGCAGATGCTTGGCCGGAGCGGATGCCGGCTTTGCGGTGCTCGCTGCCTTCGTGGCGGCGGGCTTGCTGGTTTTTGCGGTCTCAGCCTTGGTTATGGACTTGGGGCTCGTCTTCGCTTGAGCGGCAACTGGCTTCGCGGTGACCTTGGGCTTTGACGCCGTCTTTGCCGGTGAAGAAGTCTTGGCCGGTGAGGCCTTGGCCGATGAAGTCTTTGCAGGTGAAGCCTTGGGTGCGCCGGCATTGGTGGTCGCGGCCTTGGCTTTTGCCTTCGCCGGGGGCGTCGTCTTTGCTGCTTTTGCCACCAAATCCCTCCCTGGTGTGCCTTGTCTTGCTGCCTCGCGGCGCGTCCGCCTCCGATATCGGAAGCGTTCTCCGCTGCCGCCGATCGCGGATTCCCAACAAATCCGGCATAGCGCCTATGTATTGCCTCTATCAGCGGCCGTGCAAGTCTTGCCCTAGCGGCAGCGGCGGAAAGATTTGCCGTCGAAATCTCTTCGCCCGACCGCTCCTCGAAGCGCATGCGGACGAGGACCGGGATTGCAAGCAGGGGCTACTCGTTCTGATTCCGGCAAACGGTCGATCAATAAAAAAATGCGGTCGTTAACAATGTCGTGAGTGAAAAATTCTGCTCATTTTTTCCGCTATTTGAGGAGAATACGGATTCTTTTCCTGCTTACCATGGGGTACGCAAACGGGGTGTTCCAAAGCCCGAAAAACGGTGCTTATATGCGCGCTTCGCGAGCCTGATAGAGGGGCTTGGAAGAACATCAGGGAGTGCTCAATGAAAAAGACAATGACTTTTGCAGCCGCGTTGCTGGCTGCAAGCGTCCTGGGTGGCATGGCCAATGCAAAGACGCTTGTTTATTGCTCGGAAGCGTCGCCGGCCAATTTCGACCCGGGTACGACGACGGGCGGTAACGACTTCGACGCTTCGTCGCGCACGGTCTATTCGCGCCTCGTCGAGTTCAAGCATGGCGGCACCGAGATCGAGCCCGGCCTCGCCGACAAATGGGAAATCTCCGACGACGGCCTGGTCTATACTTTCCACCTGCATCCGGGCGTGAAGTTCCAGACCACCGACTATTTCAAGCCGACCCGCGATCTCAATGCCGATGACGTCGTCTTCTCCTTCGACCGTCAGTTCAACAAGCAGAATCCGTGGAACGGCGAGAAGTATCTGCCGAACCTGACCTGGGACTATTACACCGGCATGGACATGCCGAAATACGTCGCCAAGTGGGAAAAGGTCGACGACCTGACCGTCAAGCTGACGCTGACCGAGCCGAACGCGCCGATGCTGGCCAATCTCGGCATGGACTTCGCTTCGATCGTCTCGAAGGAATATGCCGACCAGCTCGAGAAGGATGGCAAGATGGCCGACTTCTCGACCAAGCCGATCGGCACCGGCCCGTTCCAGTTCGTCGACTATCAGCTGGATTCGGTCATCCGCTATGCGGCGAACCCCGACTACTTCAAGGGCAAGGAGAAGATCGACGATCTCGTCTTCGCCATCACGCCTGACGCGACCGCCCGCATCCAGAAGGTGCTGGCCGGCGAATGCGACGTCGCGCCCTATCCGAACCCGGCCGACATCGCCACCATCAAGGCCAACAAGGACGTGACCCTGATGGACCAGGCCGGCCTCAACATCGGCTACATGAGCTACAACACGACGATTCCGCCGCTCGACAAGCCCGAGGTTCGCCATGCGCTCAACCAGGCGATCGACCGGGAAGCCCTGATCAAGTCGCTGTTCCAGGATGCAGGTGCCACGCCGGCCCAGAACCTGATCCCGCCGACCATGTGGTCGTGGAACAAGGATGTGAAGTTCGATTCCTACGACCCTGAAGCGGCCAAGAAGGTGCTGGCCGATGCCGGGCTGAAGGAAATCCAGCTCTGGGCCGCCGACCGCGTGCGTCCGTACAACCCGAACTTCCAGCGCGCGGCTGAGCTGATCCAGGCCGACTGGGCCAAGGTCGGCGTCAAGGCCAACATCGTCAACTACGAATGGACGAAGTATCGCGAGGAAGGCAAGAAGAAGGACCGTCCCGGCGCCTTCCAGATCGGCTGGACCGGCGACAATGGCGATCCGGACAACTTCTTCGCCACCCTCTTCGCCTGCTCGGCCATCGGCGTCTCGAACTACTCCAGCTGGTGCGACAAGGACTTCGAGGACCTGATCCAGAAGGCCAAGAAGACCAGCGACCAGGGCGAGCGCACCAAGCTCTATGAGCAGGCGCAGGAAATCTTCGCCAAGCAGGCGCCCGCCTTCCTGCTGGCTCACAGCCAGGTTTATGCGGTCGTTCGCAACAATGTCAGCGGCTTCAAGATGGACCCGCTCGGCATTCATCGCTTCGACGGCGTTGACAAGGCCGAGTAATATTGCGAACGGGGCGGCGCGATTTTAGCGCCGCCCCATTCCATTCGACGATGCTCCGATATCTTCTCAACAAAATAGCACTTCTGATCCCGACCCTGGTCGGCATCACCATCTGCGCCTTCGCCTTCGTCCGGCTGCTGCCCGGCGATCCGATCCTGGCCATGGCCGGCGAGCATGGCGTCACCCCCGCCCGCTACGAAGAGCTCAAGGAACAGTTCGGCTACAATCTGCCGATCTGGGAGCAGTATGCGCGCTATGTCGGCGAGGTCGCCACGGGTGACTTCGGCGTCTCGATTTCATCCAAGCGCCCGGTTCTCGAGGAGTTCAAGACGCTCTTCCCGGCGACGCTGGAACTGTCCTTCTTCGCCATGATCTTCGCCATGGTGATCGGCATCCCGGCCGGCATATTCGCTGCCGTCAAGCGCGGCTCGTGGTTCGACCAGTCGCTGATGGGCACCGCGCTCGTCGGCTATTCCATGCCGATCTTCTGGTGGGGCCTGCTGCTCATCATCTTCTTTTCCGGCTATCTCGGCTGGACGCCGGTGTCGGGCCGCATGGGCCTGCAGTTCTTCCTGAAGCCGATCACCGGCTTCATGACCATCGACAGCATCCTCTATGGCAAATGGGACGCGCTGCGCTCGGCGCTCAGCCATCTCGTCCTGCCCGCGATCGTGCTCGGCACCATTCCGCTGGCGGTGATCGCGCGCCAGACTCGCTCCGCCATGCTCGAGGTACTGGGCGAAGACTATGTCCGCACCGCCCGCGCCAAGGGGCTTTCCGCCGCCCGCGTCATTGGCGTGCACGCGCTGCGCAACGCGCTGATCCCGGTCGTCACCACCATCGGCCTGCAGGTCGGCACGCTGCTTGCCGGCGCCATTCTCACCGAAACCATCTTCGCCTGGCCGGGCATCGGCAAGTGGATGGTCGATTCCATCTTCAAGCGCGACTATGTCGTCGTGCAGTCAGGTCTGCTTTTGATCGCCCTCATCGTCATGGCCGTGAACCTCATCGTCGACGTGCTCTATGCCGTCATCAACCCGCGCATCAGGGCGGCGTGATGAGTCAGTCGACCGAAATCGCTCCCATGGCCGCCGGCAGCCCTGACCGACTGACCGGCTTCAAGACCTTCTGGCATTATTTCTCGGTCAACCGCGGCGCCGTCATCGGCCTCTTCGTCTTCATCCTTTTGGTGCTGGCGGCACTCTTCGCGCCGCTGCTCGCGCCCTATGCGCCCGACATCCAGGACAAGACCGCGTTCCTCAGGCCGCCGGCCTGGCAGACGGGTGGCAGCACTCAATATCTGCTTGGCACCGATCCGGTTGGCCGCGACATCCTTTCGCGCCTGCTCTACGGCGCGCGCTTCTCGCTGCTGATTGGCGCGGTCGTGGTCACGCTGGCTCTCACCGGTGGCATCACGCTTGGCCTGCTCGCCGGCTATTTCCGCGGCTGGGTCGACGTCGCGATCATGCGCGTCATGGACCTTATCCTGGCTTTCCCGTCGCTGCTCTTGGCGCTGGTTCTGGTGACCATCCTCGGCCCCGGCCTGTTCAATGCTATGCTGGCGATCTCACTGGTGCTCCAGCCGCATTTCGCCCGCCTGGTTCGTGCCGCCGTCATGGCCGAGAAGAGCCGCGAATATGTCGTGGCGGCGAAGGTCGCCGGCGCCGGCCATCTGAGGCTGATGCTTCGCACCATCCTGCCCAATTGCCTGGCGCCGCTGATCGTCCAAGGCACGCTGTCCTTCTCCAACGCCATCCTCGAAGCGGCGGCGCTGGGCTTCCTCGGCCTCGGCGCGCAGCCGCCGACGCCGGAATGGGGCACGATGCTCGCCTCGGCGCGCGAGTTCATCCTGCGCGCCTGGTGGGTGGTGACCTTCCCCGGTCTTGCCATCCTCATCACCGTGCTCGCCATCAACCTGATCGGCGACGGCCTGCGCGACGCGCTCGATCCGAAGCTCAGGAGGTCGTGATGGCATTGCTCGACATCCATAATCTCGTCGTCGAATTCCAGACCGCTTCGGGCCCGTTCCGCGCCGTCGACGGCGTTTCGCTCCGTGTCGACGAGCGCGAGGTGCTCGCCATCGTCGGCGAATCCGGCTCAGGCAAGTCGGTGTCGATGCTGGCGGTGATGGGCCTTCTGCCGTGGACGGCCACCGTCACCGCCGACCGCATGACCTTCAACGGCCGCGATCTCCTCAAGATCAATCCGGCCGAGCGCCGCAAGATCATCGGCAAGGACATTGCCATGATCTTCCAGGAACCGATCGCCAGCCTCAATCCCTGCTTCACCGTCGGCTTCCAGATAGAGGAAGTGCTGCGCTTTCACATGGGCATGGACAAGGCCCAGCGCCGTGCGCGTGCCATCGAGCTTTTCAAGCAGGTCGGCATTCCCGAGCCGGCCGAGCGGCTCAATTCCTTCCCGCACCAGATGTCGGGCGGCCAGTGCCAGCGCGTCATGATCGCGATGGCGATCGCCTGCAATCCGAAGCTCCTGATCGCCGACGAGCCGACCACCGCGCTCGACGTCACCATCCAGAAGCAGATCCTCGATCTCTTGGTCTCGCTGCAGGCCAAATACGGCATGGGCCTGATCATGATCACCCACAATATGGGCGTGGTCGCCGAGACCGCCGATCGCGTCATCGTCCAGTACAAGGGCCGCAAGATGGAAGAGGCCGACGTGTTGTCGCTCTTTGAATCGCCGAAGAGCAACTACACGCGCGCGCTGCTGTCGGCGCTGCCGGAAAACGCCGTCGGCGACCGGCTGCCGACCGTCTCCGACATGCTGTTCGAGCCGGCGCCCCAGGGAGTTGGTACATGACTGGAGCCGCCGCATGACCAAGGTCGTCGAAGGCAAGAACATCAAGCGCGACTACCATGTCGGCGGCGGCCTGTTCCGCCCTGCGCGCACCGTGCATGCGGTGAAGGGCGTCTCCTTCAGCGTCGAGAAGGGCAAGACGCTTGCCATCGTCGGCGAAAGCGGCTGCGGCAAGTCCACGCTCGCCCGCATCATCACTTTGATCGATCCGGCGACGGCCGGCGAGCTTTTGATTGACGGCAACAAGGTCGACATCGCCAGGGACGGACTGACCAAGGAGATGCGCCGCAAGGTGCAGATCGTCTTCCAGAACCCCTACGGCTCGCTCAACCCGCGCCAGAAGATCGGCGACGTGCTCGGCGAGCCGCTCTTGATCAACACCGACAAGCCGGCCGAGGAACGCCGCGATCTTGCGATGAAGATGCTGAAGAAGGTCGGTCTCGGCCCCGAGCACTACAACCGCTATCCGCACATGTTCTCCGGCGGCCAGCGCCAGCGCATCGCCATCGCCCGCGCGCTGATGCTGAACCCAAGCCTGCTGGTGCTGGACGAGCCGGTCTCGGCGCTCGACCTTTCGGTGCAGGCGCAGGTGCTCAACCTCCTCGCCGACCTGCAGGACGAGTTCAAGCTGACCTACGTCTTCATCAGCCACGACCTGTCGGTGGTGCGCTACATCGCCGACGACGTGATGGTGATGTATTTCGGCGAAGCGGTCGAATACGGCTCGCGCGACGAGGTCTTTTCGGACCCCAAGCACAGCTACACCAAGACCCTGTTCGCCGCGACGCCGCGTGCCGATGTGGCGAGCATCAAGGCAAGATTGGCGAAGAAGAAAGCGGCTTAGGCCTAGGAGGTCGTCATCCTAGGGCGGAGCGACGCGAAGCGTCGCGCAGACCCTAGGATCCATTCCGTGACGCCGGCCGAAGAACGCAGTGGTGCAGAATTCTGCACCGTTGGCACCGCTCCGATGTAACGGAATGGATCCTCGGGTCTGCGCCGCGTCGCTTCGCTCCTTGCTTCGCCCGTGGATGACGAAGCGGAACTTGCTACGCACCACTTCCCCCATGAAGGCTCGGTTGTTTCACGACAGCTTGGCAATGATCGCCCGCAGCGCCTCGCCGAAGCGGTGCACCTCCTCCACCGTGTTGTAGTGCACCAGCGAGGCGCGGATCGCGCCGCTGTCCATCGACAGGTTGAGCCGCTTCATCAGCTGTGGCGCATACATGTGGCCGTCGCGGATGCCGATCTGCATGGCCGCCATCTCCTCGACGATCCTTTGCGGCGACAGCGTGCCGATATTGAAGCAGAAGGTCGGCACGCGCTCGTTGATGCGCGCCGCGTCGGCGACGCCGTAGATGGTCGCGCCGCAATCCCTCAGCACCTTCAGCATCTCGCGCGCCAGCATCAGCTCGTAGTCGCGGATGGCGTTCATGCCGGCGACGATGTTGTCGCGGCGCGACCGGTTGTTCTGGGCTAGGAAATTGCGGCCGACCGATTCCAGATAGCGCACCGCCGCATCCATGCCCGACACGTTCTCGTAGATGAAGGTGCCAGCTTCGACCTTGTAGGGCGGCTCGTCCGGAATGAAATCCTCGCGGAAGGTCGGCAGCCGCTTCAGCGTTTCGAACCGGCCCCAGAGGAAGCCCATATGCGGCGAGAAATTCTTGTAGCCGGAGCAGACGAGGTAATCGCAGTCCCAGGCCTGCACGTCGATCAGCCCATGCGGCCCGTAATGCACGCAGTCGAGGAAGACTTCCGCGCCCGCCGCATGCGCGATCCTGGCGACCGAAGCGACGTCTACGATCGAGCCGATCGAATGCGCCGTCACCGTACAGGCGACGAGCCGCGTGCGGTCCGAGACCAGCGGCTTGAGGTCGTCGACATGGAGATTGCCGTCATCGCGCATGCGCCACCATTTGAACGTGGCGCCGGCCTGCTCCAGCGCCAGCCAGGTCGCGATGTTGGCGTCATGGTCCATGTCGGTGACGACGATCTCGTCGCGTCCCCCATCTCCATCTTTGGCAAGCATCTGGCCGATGCCGAGGCTGACCAGACGGATGAACGAGGTGGCGTTCATGCCGAAGCAGATTTCGGATGGGCTGTAGGCGTTGATCAAAAGCGCAACGCTTTCGCGGGCGTCGGCGACCGACTGGTCGACGGTGACGCTGTGGCCGTAGCGGCCGCCGCGCTGGACGTTGTGCCCGACCAGATGGTTGGTCACGGCGTCGAGCACGCTTTGCGGGATCTGCGCGCCGGCGGCGTTGTCCATGAAGACGAAGTCGCCGGCCTGCTTCAGCGCAGGGAACATGGCGCGGATCCTCTCGACCGGGAACGAAGCGGCCCCATCATGCGCTTTCGAATTCGGCGCTTTCGAAACATGGTGCTGGTTCACGGGGAGTCTCCTTCAGGTCATCAATGTCATTCGAGGGGAGGTTAGTGCGCGCCGGACTGGGCCTTGCCGCGCTCTTCGAGGTAGCCGACCAGCCGCACCAGCGGCCACAGGAAGGCGAGGTAGATGATCGCGGCGCCGATCAGCGGCGTCGGGTTGGCCATCAGCGCCTGCGCGTCGGTCGCCTGTTTCAGGAGATCCGGCATCGCAACGACCGAGGCGAGCGCGGTGTCCTTGAACACCGAGACGCAGTTGCTGGTGAGCGGCGGAATGACGACGCGGATCGCCTGCGGCAGAATCACCTTGCGCATGGCGACCCAGAAGGGCAGGCCGAGTGCCGCGGCCGCCTCGAACTGGCCTTTCGGGATGTTCTGGATGCCGGCGCGGCAGACTTCCGCGGTGAAGGCCGCGAGCACCAGCGATAGCGCAAGCGCAGCCGACACGAAGGACGAGAGCCGGATGCCGATGAAGGGCAGGGCGTAGTAGATCAGGATCAGCACCACCAGGATCGGCAGCGCGCGGAACATGTCGATATAGAGCGTCGCCAGCCGCCTGAGCGGCTTCGGGGCGTAGAGCCGCACCAGGCAGATCGCCAGCCCGGCGATGGTGCCGAAGACGATCGCGGCGCAGCCGAGCAGGATGGTGTTGCCGAGCCCGCGAATGAGGATCGGAAAGGATCGGACCAGGATGCCCCAGTTGAAGAAGGTATCGATCAGTTCCATCGGCGCTCACCGTCAGACAAGGCCCGCCATGTTCGGCAAAGACCCGAATTGTCGAAGCGAGAGCGCCAGCCCTTGCCGCCGCCCTCGTCGAATATTGTGATTAGCCGGCTTACTGAGGGATCGGGCCTGGCGTCACCGTGCTGGTGCCGGCCTCCGGATCGACGCCGAACCACTTCTTGTGGATCGCGGCCATCGTGCCGTCCTTCTTCATTTCGCTGATGGCGTCGTTGACCTTCTCAAGCAACGGATGGCCCTTCTTGGTCATCATCGCGAAGCGCTCGCCGGTCGGGATGCGGACCAGGATTTTCAGCGCCGGCATCTGCTTGATGGCGAACAGGAAGCCGGCGAGCTCGCCGGCGCCGCCGTCGATGCGGCCGTTCTGCACGTCGAGCAAAAGGTCCTGCTGGGCGTTGTAGCTCTTGGTCTCGGCGACGCCGAGCTTGGTGGCGTTTTCCTTCATGTAGGCCTCGCCGGTGGAGCCGGCGATGACGCCGATGGTCTTGCCCTTGAGGTCGTCGAGCGACTTGATGGTGGAATCCGCCTTGCCGACGATGGTGCCGTCGCTGTCGTAATAGGCTTGCGTGAAGCCCTGGTTCTGCAGCCGCTCCTTGGTCACCGAGATCGAGGAGACGGCAAAGTCGATGCGGCCCGAAGCGGTTGCCGCAAACAGCGCCTGGAAGCCGAGATCCTGGAATTCGACCTCGGCGCCGATGCGCTTGGCGACATCGTTGGCGACGTCGATCTCGAAACCTTCGAAGCCGCCGGAATCGGTCTTGTATTCCCATGGCGGATTGGCCGGGTAGGCGCCAACCATGATCTTGTCGGCAAAGGCAGGTGCCGCGAAGGCGACGCCTGCGGCGATGATCACCCCAATCAGTCCTAGACGTTTCAACATCTTGCTTCCCTCTGGTTCGGTTCCTCATCCGCCGCTTTCGGCGCCCAACTCCCGGGCGCCGCAGGCGAGGCGGTGCCTGAATTCAGGATGCGCGGCGCCGCCGCGAACCGATATGCTCCTTGAGCCGAGCGATCAGCGCTTCGATCGCCGCCTCCGTCGTGACCATGCCCGGCGACAGCCTCAGCGTCGTGCCGCGCGCATCGCAGTAAAGCCGCTCGTTGCGCAGCGAAGCGACGATCGTTGCCGGCTCTGCGCCTTGCGGCAGGCCGAGCATGACGCTGCCGCCGCGCTCCTTGGCATCGAGCGGCGAACGGACCGCCCAGCCATTCTCCAGAGCGGCGTTGATGATGCGCTCGACGAGCATTGCATTCCGCGCGCGGATGGCGTCGATGCCGGTCTTCTCCACCCAGTCCAGCCCGGGCAGCGAGGCCACGCTTGCGAGGATCGCCGGCGTGCCGTGGTCGAAGCGGCGCGCATCGTCGGCATAGGTGAAGGCGTCGAGATCCCAGGAGAACGGGTTCGGCTGGCTGAACCAGCCGCGCAGCTCCGGCCGACAGGTCGTGAGCAGGTCGGGGGCGACTTGCAGGATGCCGGCGCCGGAGGAACCGCACAGCCATTTCAGCGAGGTCGAGACGACGAAATCGACCGGCGTCGCTGCCACGGAAAACGGCGCGACGCCGATGCCTTGCGTGACGTCGACGCCGACGATGCTGCCCATGGCGCGGCCATGCGCGGCGAGCCGCCCGACATCGCAGCGGTGAGAGGCCGTCGAGGTGACGAAGGTGATCAGCGCCAGCCCGACGTCTTCCTGCCAGCGGGCGATGAAATCCTCGTCGCGCACCCAGTTTTCGCCTGGCCGCAGCGGCACCGTGTCGAGCGTGAAGCCGAAACGCTCGGCGAGGCCGGCGAGCAGGAAATGCAGGCTCGGAAAACAGTCGCCGGCAACCAGCAGGCGTTTTCCCACCATGCGCGCGGCCGGCAGGCCGCCGATCAGGCTGTAGAGCGCGGCGGTGACATTTTCGGCGGTGGTGAGCGTGCCCCGCGGCGCCTCGATCAGCCGCGTCCAGGCATCGATGAAGCGCTGCCGCGCGGCAAGCGCGGCCGGCCATTGGCCATCATCCTCCGCCGACCAGATGTTGGAAAATTCCGTCAGCGCGGCGGCCATTCGCTCGGCCTTGCCGGGGAAAGTGCCGATCGAATGGTAGAGAAAATAGCCGGACATTTGCTGTCTCTCGCTCCCTTGTGATCATGTGATCACAAAACCGGACAGGGATCAATCGCGGGCGGTCAGAAACGACCGGTTGATGGCTGAAAATCACGCGATTGTTTTGGTCCAGGAAGCCGCTGCAAAATCGCACACTGTGGGGATAGGTCGAAGCGCCTCTCAGTTTCGTCATCCTATGGCGGAGCAAGGAGCGAAGCGACGCTGCGCAGACCATTGGATCCATGCCGTTACATAGAAACTTCGCCAGCGGTGCAGAATTCTGCGCCGTTGCACCCTTGGCCGAGGTCACGGCATGGATCCTCGGGTCTTCGCTCCGCTTCGCGTCGCTACGCCCAAGGATGACGACGTTGTGGAGGCTTCAGCCAATGCCACGATGATTGAGCAAAGCGAGCCGTGAAACCTTGGCCGCCGAGATGTCAGCGACCTGTCGGGAATCAGGAAGCCTTGCCGAAGGCGGCGAAATCCACCGCGCGGGGCTCGGGCACATCCGGGCAGATCGTGCGCAGGGTCTCCTGCGTCGCGGTGATGTCGGCCATCACTTCCTTGCGGGCTCGCGCGAAATCCTTGTCCTTCAGCGCCGCGATGATCGCGACGTGCCGGCCCGAGGGCTCCATGACGCCGGCGCGCATCAGCGGCGCGACATGGTTGGACAAAAGCCGCATGTAGGGGCCGAACCGCAGCCACAGCGTCTCGATCAGCTGGAACAGAACGTCGGAGCCGGAGGCGCGATAGATGGTGAAATGGAACTGCTGGTTCTTGGCGATCAGCTCGTAGATGCTGCCGTCGCGGCCGATCGCCTGCTGCTCGTCGGTGACCCTCTGCAGGGTGGCGATCTCGGCTGCGGTCAGGCGCGGCGCGCCAAGCTCGGCGGCGAGCCCCTCGACGGCGAGGCGGGCCCGGCAGAGGTCGTCGAGCCGCGCCCGCGTCACCACCGGCACGCAGGCCGAGCCGTTTTGCGAAATTTCCAGCGCGTTCTCCGCCGCCAGCCGCCGCAAGGCCTCGCGCACCGGCATGTTCGACGTGCCGAAAGCCTCGGCCAGCGAGGCGATGGTCAGCACCTGCCCGGGATCGAAGCTGCCGACCATCAAGGCATGGCGAAGCTGCTGATAGACGCCATCCTGGACGGTGATGCGTCCCGATACCGGTTCGAAGCCCAGAGCCACGCTTTTGCTTTCCTCCGATAAAGCCTATGTGCGAAGACACATAAGCGGCCCACCGAAGCAGGCATGATCATCTGATCACAAATTGTGGCGGGAGCCAAGCGACGCGTGTGGATCGCGATCAACAACCTGGGCTGAGGTTCTAACTACCGGCGTTGGCGCCGCCCCTCATCTGCCTGCCGGCACCTTCTCCCCGCGAACGGGGAGAAGGGGGCTGATCGCAGCGTTGGCGCTTGCTCAACAACTCTGGCGATTGGCGAAACCGCCGATGACAGCCCCTTCTCCCCGTTTTACGGGGAGAAGATGGCGGCAGCCAGATGAGGGGCAGCGCCGATGTTGAAAATTGGCCGTCCAGGCTGGGGGCGCCAGCGACCTATTGTCGAGCAATCAAACCCAAGCCCAGACCTCACTCCGGTATAACCGCCGTAGCCTGTATCTCGACCTTCGCCCGATCCTCAACCAGCGCCATCACCTGCATGGCGGCCATCGCCGGGAAATGCCGGCCGATGACGGCGCGGTAGGCCGCGCCGATTCCTTTGAGATTGGCGAGATATTCGGCCTTGTCGGTGAAATACCAGGTCATCGACGTGATGTGCTGCGGCTCTCCGCCCGCTTCGGCCAGCACCGTGACGATGTTGGCGAGCGTCTGGCGCACCTGGCCGACGAAGTCGTCGGTTTCGAAACGACATTCGGCGTTCCAGCCGACCTGGCCGCCGACGAACACGAGGCGTCCGCGCGCCGCGACGCCATTGGCGTAGCCGATCGGCTTGGCCCAGCCTTTCGGCTGCAGGATGGTGTGCATATCTAGCCCCTTGAGTTCATTTTTCCGGCTCACGCCGCACCCATCACCTGCCTGGCGATCACCACCTTCTGCACGTCCGATGCTCCCTCATAGATGCGCAACGCCCGGATCTCGCGATAGAGGCTCTCGACGATGTGACCCTTGCGCACGCCGTCGCCGCCATGCAGCTGCACCGCCTTGTCGATCACCTCCTGCGCCTTGTCGGTGGCGAAGAGCTTCGCCATCGCCGCCTCGCGTGTGACGCGCGCGGCGCCCATGTCCTTGGTCCAGGCGGCGCGATAGATGAGCAACGCGGCGGCGTCGACATCCAGCGCCATGTCGGCGATGTGGCCCTGCACCATCTGCAGCTCTGCCATCGGCGCGCCGAACAGTTTTCGTTCGGCGGCCCGCTTGACGCTTTCGTCCAGCGCCCGGCGGGCGAAGCCGAGAGCCGCGGCGCCGACCGTCGAGCGGAAGACGTCGAGCACCGACATGGCGATGCGGAAACCATCGCCGGGCTTGCCGATCATGGCGGACGCAGGAGCGCGCACATTGTCGAAAGACAGCCTAGCCAGCGGATGCGGGGCAATCACTTCCAGCCGTTCGGCAACGCCGAGGCCCTTCGCGTTGGCGGGCACGACGAAGGCGGAAATCCCCTTGGCGCCCGGCGCCTCGCCGGTCCGTGCAAAGACGGTATAGACGTCGGCGATGCCGCCATTGGAGATCCAGGTCTTTTCGCCGGAAAGCACATAGTCGCCGCCGTCGCGGACGGCCGTCATCTCCATGTTGGCGACATCCGAGCCTGAGCGCGGTTCCGAAAGTGCAAAGGCGGAGATCGCCTCGCCGGCCCGCGTCTTTTCCAGCCAGCGCTGCTGGTCCGGCGTGCCGAACAGCGAGATCGTGCCGGTGCCCAGCCCCTGCATGGCGAAGGCGAAGTCGGCCAGCCCGTCATGGCGCGCCAGCGTCTCGCGCGTGATGCAGAGCGCGCGTACATCGAGCGGTGCGGGATTGTCCGGATCGAGCGCGGTCGGCTTGAGCCAGCCGTCCTGGCCAAGCATCGCCACCAGCGCGCGGCAGGCGGCGTCGACGTCGTGATGATCGACCGGCAGGTTTTTCGCGCACCAGGCGTCGAGGCGCTCGGCGAGTTGGCGGTGGCGGTCTTCGAAGAAAGGCCAGTCGAGGAAGGTGCGGTCAGGCATTGGCGCCCCCGCTACTCTCTAAGATCTCCGCTCTACGGCGCCCCCCTCTGTCCTGCCGGACATCTCCCCCACAAGGGGGGAGATCGGCAGCTTCGCCGGCGACGCTCTTCCTTCGACGTTGGAAATTGGCGAAAGCCGACGTGACATCTGATCTCCCCCCTTGTGGGGGAGATGGCCGGCAGGCCAGAGGGGGGCGCTGTCCCGCCAGCGTCTCCAATAAACAATCCATCCTCAATTCCCCTCGAACACCGGCTTCTCTTTCGCCACGAACGCCTTGTACGCCCGCTCGAAATCGCCGGTCCGCATGCAGATCGCCTGCGCCTGCGCTTCCGCCTCGATCGCCTGGTCGAGGCTCATCGACCATTCCTGGTTGAGCTGCGTCTTGGTGATGCCATGCGCAAAGGTCGGCCCGGAGACGATGCGCGCCGCCATATCGAGCGCGTCCGCCTCGAGCGTCGCCGCATCGACCAGGCGATTGTAGAACCCCCAGCGCTCGCCTTCGGCAGCGCTCATGGTGCGGCCGGTGTAGAGCAGCTCGGCGGCGCGGCCCTGGCCGATGATGCGCGGCAGGATCGCGCAGGCGCCCATGTCGCAGCCGGCAAGCCCGACGCGGGTGAACAGGAAAGCCGTCTTTGCCTCAGGCGTGGCGACGCGGATATCGGAAGCCATGGCGATGATCGCGCCGGCGCCGACCGCGACGCCGTCGACTGCCGAGATGATCGGCTTGCCGCAGTTGAGCATCGCCCTGACGAAGTCGCCGGTCATGCGCGTGAAGGCGAGCAGCGCCTTCATATCCATCTTGACCAGCGGGCCGATGATGTCGTGGACATCGCCGCCCGAGCAGAAATTGCCGCCATTGGGCAGGAACACCACGGCGTCGACATCCTCGGCATAAACGAGCTCGCGAAACGTGTCGCGCAGCTCGGCGTAGCTGTCGAAGGTCAGCGGGTTCTTGCGCTCCGGGCGGTCGAGCCGGATCCTTGCGACCCGGCCTTCGACCTCCCAGAGGAAGTGCTTCGGCTTGAGCTTGGCCATGGCGCTCATTCGCGTCCCTCCCAATTGCTGCGGAACGATTTCAGCATGCCGGTCAGGCTTCGCGCCTCGTCCTCGCTGACAGTGCCGAGCAGCTCGCCGACCCAGCTTTCATGCGCGGCGGCGATTGCCGCGAAAGACTTCGAACCTGCCTCGGTCAGCCGCACCATCGAGGTGCGACGATCGCCGTTGCGCCGCGCCCGTGTCACCAGCCCTTCCGAGACCAGCCGGTCGACGATGCCCGTCACATTGCCGTTCGACACCAGCAGGAAGCGCGACAGGTCGCTCATCAGCATGCCTTCCGGCGACCGGTAGAGCGCCGCCATCACGTCGAAGCGCGGCAGCGTGGTGTCGAACTCCTTCTTCAGCCGCTCGCGCAGCTCGGCCTCGATGGTGCGCGAGGCGCGCAGCAGGCGTATCCATAGGCGCAGCCTGTCCTTGCCCGGCCCGGTGGACGTCGGTCCCGCTACCATGTCTCGCCCCCCGAGACCGAGATCGCCTGTCCGGTGATCGACCGCGCCGCGTCACTGCACAGCCACAGCACGGCTTCGGCGACTTCCTCGGGCTGGATGAAACGCCCTTGCGGGTTGGTCGCGACAAGACTCGCGCGCGCCTCGTCGGCGGGGCGTCCGGTCTTTTCGACGATACGCTGGATGGATTCTTCCAGCATGTCCGTCTCGACGAAGCCGGGGCAGACGGCATTCACGGTGACGCCCGACTTGGCGGTCTCAGTGGCCAAGGCCCGCATCAATCCTACGACGCCATGCTTGGCGGCGACATAAGGCGCGACATAGGCATAGCCTTTCAGGCCGGCCGTCGAAGCGACAAAGACGATGCGGCCCGTCTTCAGTGCCAGCATGCCGGCAAGCGCCGGCTTAACGGTCAGGAAGGCACCGGTGAGGTTGACGTCGAGCGTGCGCTGCCAGTCGGCCAGCGAGGCCTTATGCGCCGGCGCACTGCCGGCCATGCCGGCATTGGCGACCACGATGTCGAACGGTCCGCGCGCGGCCCCCGCCTTCTCGTAGAGGGTCGCCATTTCGGCTTCGTCGGTGACATCGGCGGCGATGCCGAAGATGCGGTCGTTTTCCTTTGCGACCTCGGCGAGCGCTTCTTCGCGCCGGCCGCAGATGGTGACGTCAACGCCCGCTTTCGCCAGCGCCAGCGCGATGGCGCGGCCAACGCCGGAACCGCCGCCGGTGACGAGGGCGTGCCTGCCGGAGATCATGCGCCAACCCTCGAAACATCGCGCTGCTCCTCACCCTCACGCCAGACCAACGCCATGGCATGCAAAGATATTCTGTGACTGGTGTGAATGATTGGCCCGATGCTTGGTTGCCAGGTGGTTCCCCCAATCCGTCGCTGCTTCGCAGCGCCACCTTTCCCCCCTCCGGAGGGAAAGGAAGGGAGCCTCATCGGCTCGCGCCCTTCCTCTCCCCCGTCGATCGGGGGAGAGGTGGATCGGCGAAGCCGAGACGGAGTGGGGGTCGACCAGCGCAGCGCAAGACAATGCATGCGCCAAGCTGCCCTGCATGCTATTGTGGGGAGAAGGTGCCGGCAGGCGGATGAGGGGCGGCGCCGACCTAACAACATGGAAGCGCTCATACCTTCAGCCCCGCCGCTGCTTCGCGTTCGGCCAGGCGATAGATCTGGTCGCGTCCGCGCAGATAGGGATCCGGCCATTTGACGCCACGGTCGCCGAGGGTCACCGCCGCATGCAGCGTCCAATAGGGATCGGTGAGATGCGGCCTGGCCAGTGCCACCAGGTCGGCGCGGCCGGCCATCAGGATCGAATTGGCGTGGTCGGGCTCATAGATGTTGCCGACCGCCATCGTCGCCATGCCGACCTCGTTGCGGATGCGGTCGGAGAACGGCGTCTGGAACATGCGGCCATAGATAGGCTTGGCAGCGATCGTGGTCTGGCCGGCCGAGACGTCGCAGAGGTCGACGCCTGCGTGATGTAGCAACTTTGCGATCTCGACCGCGTCGGCCGGCGTGACGCCCTCGATGCCCACCCAGTCATTGGCGGAGATGCGCATGGAGATCGGCTTCTCGGCCGGCCACACCGCGCGCACCGCATGGAAGATCTCCAATGGATAGCGCATGCGGTTTTCAAGCGAGCCGCCATAGTCGTCGGTGCGCCTGTTGGTGAGCGGCGTGATGAAAGCGGAGAGCAGATAGCCATGCGCGGCATGGATCTCCAGCATGTCGAAACCGCAGCGCCCGGCCATCTTAGCCGCAGCGACGAACTGGTCGCGCACGACGTCCATGTCGGCGCGGTCCATCGCCTTCGGCACCTGGTTCTGCGGCGACCATGGCACCGCCGACGGCGCCATGACCGGCCAGTTGCCGGAGGCGAGCGGCTCGTCGGTTCCTTCCCAGCCGAGGCGGGTCGAGCCCTTGGCGCCGGAATGGCCGATCTGGGCGCAGATTTTCGCCTCGGTCTCGGCATGGACGAAATCGACCAGGCGCTTCCAGGCGACCTCGTGTTCCGGCTTGTAGAAGCCGGGGCATCCGGGCGTGATGCGTCCTTCCGGGCTGACGCAGGTCATCTCGATATAGACCAGACCGGCGCCTCCCTTGGCGCGCTCGGCATAGTGAGCGAAATGCCAGTCTGTCGGGCAGCCGTCGACCGCCTTGTACTGCGCCATCGGCGAGACGACGATGCGGTTGCTGAGCGCCATGTCGCGCAGCCTGAACGGCGCGAACATCGGCGCGCGGCGTAAGCTGTTGCCGCCGGCGCCGGCCTTGCGCTGGAACCACTCTTCGGCGCCCGCCAGCCATTCGGCGTCGCGCAGACGAAGGTTCTCGTGGCTGATGCGCTGCGAGCGGGTGAGCAGCGAATAGTTGAACTGAACAGGATCTAATCCGAGATAGCGTTCCACCTCCTCAAACCATTCGAGTGAGTTACGCGCCGCCGATTGCAGCTTGAGCACCTCGGTGCGCCGCGCGTCTTCGTATTTGCGGAAGGCGGCCTCGAGGTCGGGCTCGGACTCGACATAGTCCGCGAGCGCCACCGCGCTTTCGAGCGCGAGCTTGGTGCCGGAGCCGATCGAGAAATGGGCGCTGGCCGCGGCATCGCCCATCAGCGCCAGGTTCTTGTGCGACCAGCGCTCGCACAGCACGCGCGGGAAGTTGATCCAGGCCGAACCGCGAATGTGGTTGGCGTTGGTCATCAGCGGATGGCCGCCGAGATGTTTTTCGAAGATGCGCTCGCAGACCGCGATCGACTCCTGCTGCGTCATCGCGCCGAAGCCGAAGCGCTCCCACGTTTGCTGACTGCACTCGACGATGAATGTCGCGGTCTCGCTGTCGAACTGGTAGGCATGCGCCCACACCCAGCCATGCTCCGTTTTCTCGAAGATGAAGGTGAAGGCGTCGTCGAATTTCTGCGTCGTGCCGAGCCACACGAACTTGCACTTGCGGGTGTCGATGTCCGGCTTGAAGACATCGGCGAAAGCCGCGCGTGACCTCGAGTTCAGCCCGTCGGACGCGACCACCAGGTCATGCGTTTCCATGAACGGCCTCGGGTCGGAAATCTCCGTCTCGAACATCATCTTGATGCCGAGCTCACGCGCTCGCCGCTGCAGCAGGATCAGGAGCCGCTTGCGGCCGATGCCGCAGAAGCCGTGGCCGGTGGAGACGGTGCGCACGCCGTCATGGATGACGGCGATGTCGTCCCAATAGGCGAAATGCTTCTTGATCCAGACGGCGCTGACCGGGTCGTTCCTGGTCAGGTTCTCCAGCGTCTCGGCTGATAGCACTACACCCCAGCCGAACGTGTCGTCCGGGCGGTTGCGTTCATAGACCGTCACCTCATGCGCGGCATCGCGCAATTTCAGCGAGATGGCAAAGTAGAGTCCGGCCGGTCCGCCGCCGAGAACCGCAACCTTCATGTCTTGCGATCTCCTCTTCGCATAGGAGTCGCCGGCGAGGCCGGCGATCCCAATGTTCAGTATTGCGCCAGCGATCAATTATTTCAAGCTTGAAGTTTCATAATTGAACGATTGCTCGACGCTCTAGCGGATCCGCTCACTTGGTCGGATCCTTCGGGCTCCACAGCACAGTCTCCGCGCCCTTCTCGTAGGCCATGCCTTGCGGGTAGCTGATTGCTTCGAGCTGCAATCCCCAGGGCGCCTGGAAATAGATGATGGTTTGGCCGGCCGCCGGCCCTTCCTTGACCGGCAGCGGCCCCAGCCTGGTCTTCACGCCTTTGGCGTCGAGGTAGGTTTTCGCCGCGGCGACGTCGTCGACATAGAAGGCGATGTGGAAGCCGCCTATGTCGCTGTTCTTCGGCTGCAGGTTCTTCTGGTCCGGTGCCGTATATTTGAACAACTCGATGTTCGATCCCGTGCCGCAGCGGACCATGGTGATCTCCTCGATCACCGCCTTCGGATCGACGCCGAGCAGGTCCTGCATGAAGGTGCCCTTGTCGTCGGCGAACGGACCGAACGACATCGCCTTCTTGCAGCCGACGACATCGGTGAAGAAGCCGACGGCCTGTTTCATGTCGGGCACGGTGATGCCGGTGTGGTCGTGGCCGCGCATGCCGGGTATCGAGTCGGCCGAGGCCGCTCCCATTGCGCCGAGCAGGATCGCGGCGACCATCGTGCCGCGGGTTGCGTAGTTCATGTCACCCTCCGTTCGCGGGCTGACTTGAAGACGCACATCCGAGGCCCGCTATTCGGCGTGCGGGTAGTCAAGCTCTCCTCACACAGGCGCCTTGGCAGGCGGCCGCAGCCAGTCCGCGTCGATCTCAGGCAGCGGAATGGCGGCGAGCAGGTCGCGCGTGTAGGCCTCCTGCGGATCGTCGAACAGCGCGTCGGTGGCGCTGGCCTCGACGATCCTGCCTTCGCGCATGACGATGACCTGCTGGCAGAGCCGCCGGATCACCGACAGGTCGTGGCTGATGAAGGCGACCGTCAGTCCCATCTCGGCCGCTAGTTTCTCCAGCAGCGTCAGGATCTGCGCTTGTGTCGAGACGTCGAGGCCGGAGACGATCTCGTCAGCCAGCACGAATTTCGGCGACAGCGCCAGCGCCCTGGCGATGCCGACGCGCTGGCGCTGGCCGCCGGACAGCTCGTGGCGGTAGCGGCCGGCGAAATTCTGCGGCAGGCCGACACGCTGCAAGGCTTCCGCCACGCGCTCCTTGAGCCTGTCGCCAAGCCCGTTCTGCCTGAGCGGCGCGGCAATGATGTTGAAGATCGTGTGTCGCGGATTGAGCGACGACATCGGATCCTGGAAGATCATCTGCAGATCGCGGCGAAGCGGCCGGAGCTCGGCTTCCGAAAGATGGCTGATGTCGCGTCCTTCGAAGTTGATGGCTCCCGCGCTTGGCTCGATCAGCCGCACCAGCGCGCGGCCGAGCGTCGACTTGCCCGAGCCGGACTCGCCGACGATGCCGGTTACCGATCCCTTGGGCAGGTCGAAGTCCAGTCCCTTGAGGATCTCGGCCAGCGGCGCGCGGCCGATCAGCGGCTTGCGCGTCATGTCGGGCAGCGCCACCTTCAGCCCGCGCACGGAAAACAGCGGCTCAGCCATGGCCGGGCCTCCACGCTTTGTCGGCCGCCGCGATCTCGGCCGTGAGCCCGGCGAGCACCGTCTCGTCCACCGGCTTCAGCGACGCATGCGGATCGGTGTACCGCGGCGTCGCCGCGATCAGCGCCCGCGTGTAGGGATGCTGCGGGGACGCGAAGAGGGCCGTAGTCTCGGCTTCTTCCACAACCTTGCCGGCATAGAGCACCGACACCTTCTGGCTGATCTTGGCGACGACGCCGAGATCATGGGTCACGAACAGGATCGCGGTGCCGTGGTCGCGCTGCAGCTGTGCGATCAGCCGCAGGATCTGCTTCTGCACGGTCACATCCAGCGCTGTCGTCGGCTCGTCCGCGACGATCAGCCTGGGTTCAGCGGCAAAGGCGGCAGCGATCAGCACGCGCTGGCGCATGCCGCCGGACAATTCATGCGGATAGCTTTTCAGCACGCGCTCGGGATCGCGGATCTGCACCTCGTCGAGCAGCTGGCGGATGCGTTTGTCCGCCCTCTCGCCGCTCCAGCCGAGGATGCGCACCAACCGGTCGGTCATCTGCGGGCCGATGCGGCGCGACGGGTTGAGCGCGGTGAGCGGGTCCTGCGGGATCAGCGCCGTACGCGCGCCGATCAGGGTCCGTCGTGCTTTCGCATCGAGGCGGCCGAGATCCTCGCCCTCGATCAGCATCTCGCCTTCGACGATGCGCACGCTCTTCGGCAGGACGCCGAGCACCGCCTTGCCGATCATCGTCTTGCCGGCGCCGCTCTCGCCGACCAGCGCGCGAACCTCGCCGGGCTGGACGGCGAGCGACACCGAGCGCAGCACGCGCTGGCCGTTGGGCAGCACGGCGCTCAAGCGACGAATATCGAGGCACGGGCTCATCGCAGCACCGGATCGAAGCGCGCCTTCAATCCCTCGCCGAACTGGCTGAAGGAAAGCACGGTGAGGATCAGCGTGACCAGCGGAAATACCAGCACCCACCAGGCCTGGTGGATCGACAGCCGTCCTTCGGCGATGATGCCGCCCCAGGTCGGATCGTCAGTCGAGATCGACAGATTAACGAAGGACAGGATCGCCTCGACGATGACGGCGATGCCCATCTCCAGCGACAGCAGAGCGACCACGGAAGGCACCACGTTGGGCAGCACCTCGCGCAGCATGATGCCGTTGCGGCCATAGCCGGCGATGCGCGCGCTTTCGACATAGTCCATGCGCGCCTGGCTCATCGCCTCGGCGCGGATCACCCGGCAGAAGCGCGTCCAGTCGATGACGGCAATCGCGATGATGACGGAGCTCAAGCCGGTGCCCAGCACCGCAACCAAAAGGATCGCGAACAGCACGGGCGGGAACGCCATCCAGACATCGACGATGCGCGAGATGATGCGGTCGGCCCAGCCGCCGAAATAGCCGGCGATCAGGCCGAGCGCCGAGCCAACGATACAGGCCGCGGACGCCGCGGCAAAGGCGACGATGAAGGCGATGCGGCCGCCGAAGATCAGCCGCGACAACAGATCCCGGCCGAGGCTGTCGGTGCCCAGCCAGTAGCCGGGTTCGGCGCCGTCCAGCCAGAAGGGCGGCAGCCGCTCCAGCATCAGGTCCTGCGCCAATGGGTCCTGCGGCGCGATCAGCGGCGCGAAGATGGCCGCAAGCAGCGCAAGGAGCAGCCAGCCGCCGGCCAGCCACAGCCTTGGACTCAGCCCGCGTCGCGAGATGCGCGCCTCATCCATGGCGCAGCCTCGGATTGAGCAGCGCATACATCATGTCGACGGCCAAGTTGATCAGCACGAAGAGCAGCGCGAAGACCAGTACGATGCCCTGGATCAGTGGCAGGTCGCGGTTGATGACGGCATCGATCGCCATGTTGCCGAGCCCCTCATAGGAGAACAGCCGCTCGACGATGACGGTGCCGCCGATCAGGAAGGTGAATTGCACGCCGACCAGCGTCAGCGTCGGCAGCGCCGCGTTCTTCAGCGCCTCGCGCAGGATCACCTGCGTTTCGGAAAAACCCTTCACCCGCGCCAGCACGACATAGTCGAGGTCGAGCACCTCCTTCAGCGACTGTTTCATGAGCTGCGCGATGATCGCCGCCAACGGGAGAGCCAGCGCAACTGCCGGCATCAGCATGTGCTTCAGCAAATCCCAGGTGAGATCGAAGCGGAGCCTGAGAATGCTTTCGGCAAGATAGAACTGGGTGACGAAGGGCAGGTCGAGCTGCGGCGACACGCGGCCGGAAATGTCGAACACGGGGATGAGCACTCCGAACAGCAGGATCAGCACCAGCCCCCAGAGGAAGTCGGGGATGGAGAGCGTCGCGCCGCTTGCGATATCGATGCCGGCCTCGACCGCGGTGCCGCGCGAGCGGGCGCCGAGGATCGCCGCGCTGACGCCGATCGCAATCGCCATCAGCAGCGCGACGGTTGCAAGTTCGAGCGTCGCCGGCAGCCGGTTGAACACCAGCCCCAGCACGTCCTGGTGCAGCGAGATCGAGGTGCCGAAATCGCCATGCAGCACGCCCGCGAGCCAGATGAAGAACTGCTGCACGATGCTCTTGTCCAGCCCATAGAGCGCGCGCAGCCGCGCGATGTCGTCGTCGCTGGCGCCGGGCGGCAGCATCATGGCGATCGGATCGCCGGGCGCGACGCGGATGACGACGAAGACGACGACGGCGACGCCGAACAGCGTGACCAGCATCGTCAGCAGACGAACGAGGAATCTCTGCAGCAGCATGCGTGTGTAATCACTCTAACGAACTCCCCCTCATCCGGCCGCTTCGCGGCCACCTTCTCCCCGGTGGGGAGTAGAGGCTGGCTCAGCCGTCGGCGACCTCTTCTCCCCTCGGGGAGAAGGTGCCCCGAAGGGCCGGATGAGGGGGCTGCGTCGTTGAAGGAGACACGCTACCGCGCCTCCTCATCTCGATCAGGCAGCCGGGGTCATCAGCGCCGGCAGCAGCGCGCCTGAGACATGCTGCACGACATTGACTTTCTTGGAATGCACGATCGGCTGCGCATATTGCATCAGCGGCAGCACATAGGCCTGCTCGGCGATGTATTTGTCGACGGCCTTCCAGCCGGCGATACGCTTGGCCTCGTCCTTCTCCCCCCAAAGCGGGTTGATCTTGTCGATCAGGTCCTGGCTGTCCCACACCGAATGCGGGCTCGGGCCATACATCGCGAAACCGGTCGACGTGGTCGGATCGCCGATGGCGTTGCCCCAATTGTAGAACGCGGCCGGCGCCAGCTTGTCGGCGGCGCGCAACTCGTAATGCTTGGCGATCTCGTAGACCTCGATCTTGGCCTCGATGCCTACCTTGCGCCACATGCCGACGATCGCCTGGATCATCTCGTAGTCCTTGGGCTTGAAGCCCTTGGTCGTCTGTATCGTGAACTTCACCGGCTTCTTCGGCGAATAGCCGGAAGCGGCGAGCAGCTCCTTGGCCTTTTCCGGATTGTGCTCGACCTTGATCGATGGATCGAAGGCCGTGTATTCCGGCGTCTCCAGCGTCGCGATCGGCTGGCCGTAGCCGCGCAGCAGCCGCTTGACCAAGAGCTCCTTGTCCACCGCCATCACCGCCGCCTGGCGGACGTTCTTGTCCAGCATCGCCTCGATGTCGTTGAAGAAGATCATGCCGATATCGGAGACGTTCTTGATCGAGCCGGCGAGCCCGTCCTTGGCGATCAGCCGGTCATATTCCTCGTAAGGAATTTCGAGCGTAACCTGCGAGGAACCGGACTCGACCTCCGCGACCCGGCTCGCCGCGTCGGTGACGAACTTGATCGTCACATTCTC
The DNA here is from genome assembly GCF_029674625.1 of Mesorhizobium sp. WSM4906. Classification (NCBI taxonomy): domain Bacteria; kingdom Pseudomonadati; phylum Pseudomonadota; class Alphaproteobacteria; order Hyphomicrobiales; family Phyllobacteriaceae; genus Mesorhizobium; species Mesorhizobium sp. WSM4906. The sequence continues at coordinate 106,923 of NZ_CP121355.1, read as the reverse complement.
GAAGGCCGGCTTGTTGCCCCAGTAATTCGGATTGGCCTTGAGCCGCAGGAAGGCGTTGCGCTCGAACTTGTCGACCATATAGGGCCCGGTGCCGATCGGCGCCTTCTCGAAGCCCTCGGCGCCGACCTTCTCGTAATAGGCCTTCGGCATGATGTAGCCGGTCAGGAACGACATCCATTTGAAATAGACCGGGTCGAACTGCACCACGTCGCCGGTGATCTTGTTGCCGTCGATCTTGAAGTTGTTGACGTTCTTCCAGACGAACTGGATCGGATTGCCGGTCTTCTCGTCGCCCGCGCGCCGCAGCGACCACACGACGTCTTCCGGTGTGAAGGGCGAGCCGTCATGCCACTTCACACCCTCGCGCACCGTCATCATCACCTTGCTCCGGTCGTCGTTCCAGCCCCACTCGGTGAGCAGGCCGGGCGTGAAGGAGAGGTCCGGCTTTTGCGGAATGAACTGGTCGAACACCGACTGGTAGAGCCCCTGGATGGTCGGGTTCACCGCCGAAGGTCCGGTCGTCGGGTCCCAAGAGGGTAGGTTGACGTTGTAAGCGATCGTGAGCTCGTCCGCCGCCTTCGCTGCCCTCGGCAGGCCAAGCGTGGCGGCGCCGATCGCCGCCGCGCCGTATCCAAGCAAATCGCGTCTGTTGATGGTCATGGTCGTTCCCCTTGTTGGTTGTCCATCTTTGACTGTCATTGTCCGCGCGGTGTTTTCCGCGCCTTGTCCATCCTGGAATCCCGTCTGCTAGTTTCCTCCGAGCTGTTGGGCGAGCATGTAGCCGGAGCCCGCACCCGTGCCGGCGCCGGGCCAGGTCGCGGCGCCGGTGAGGTAGAGGTTCGAGACCGGCGTGTTCCAGCGCGCGAAGCCGCGCGCCGGACGGAAGAGAAAATTCTGCGCCAGATGGTGGCTGCCGCAAATCTGGTCGCCGCCGACGAGGTTCGGGTTCTCGCGCTCGAGATCGATCGGCGAGAAGACGGCGCGGCCAAGGATCCTCTGCCTCAAACCAGGCGCATAGCTCTCGATGATGTCGAGCACGCGCTCGGCATAGGCATCCTTGACCGCGTCCCAGGAACCGGGCGCGATCTCGCCGGCCGCGTCACCAAGGATCTCAGCCGGCAGCATGCGCACCTGCACCCACAGCACATGCTTGCCTGACGGTGCCCGCGACGGATCGACGGCCGTCGGCTGGCCGACGACGAGCACGGGCTGGTCGGGCAGCATGCCGGCGATTGCTTGCTGGTAGACGCGCGACATCGCATCGAGCGAGGGCGCCAGATGCACATAGGCGAACCGGCGAAGCTCGGCGCCGGCGCTCCAGTGCGGCAGGTCGTCCAGCGCCAGATGGATCATCATCGTGCCCGGCGCATGGCGGAAGTTTTTCATCGCCGTATCGAAGATGGCGTCGCCGGAGCTATTGGGCAGAAGCTTGCCCGGAAGCGCTCCTGGCGCGACGCCGGCAACGACGGCCTTGCTCGCGACATGGGTTTCGCCGGAAGCCAGACGCACACCGGTCGCCCGGCCACCGGCAACCATTATCTCCGATACTTCCGCGCCGGGCGTGATCTTGCCACCGGCCGTTTTGACCATGCCGGCGAGCGCGCGGATGATGGTGTCGGCGCCGCCCTTGCCGAGCACCATGCCGAAACTCTGGTTGGCCATCGATTCCAGGTACGGGAACACGGCGCCGCCGGCGATATCCGGAGCGAAGTCGAGATGCATGCCCCAGGCGGCGAGCGTTGTCCTGACATGCGGCGTCTCGAAATTTTCCTCCAGCCACGCGCGCGGCGAGGCGAGAAGCAGCCGGCCCGTGTCGAGCGCGCCGGCAAAACCCTTCTTGCGCCACAGGTGCCAAGCCGTGCCGGCCAGGGCCCGCGTGCTCATCGGCGAACCCAGCAGGCGGAAGAGGTGCTCCGCTTCGCCTGGAAAAGCGCCGACCAGCCTGCGCCAGCTGGCGGCATCGGCGGTGGAGAGGGCGGCGAGCCGCGAGACGGTCTTTTCGAGATCGTTGCTGACGCCGAACCATTTCCCGTCCGGGAAAGCGCTGGCGAAACAATCGGCGACGGGCGCGAATTCCAGCCCATGGCTTTTCAATTCATTTGCATATTTCCGGTGGAAGGCCGAGCCGGCGAACAGGCTCAGATTCATCGCGCCGAAATCGTGACGGAAACCGGGAAGCGTGTATTCGGCGGTCCGAACGGCGCCGCCAATCGCCTGGCTGCGCTCGAAAACCGCTGTTTTCCAGCCTTTGAGCGACAGATGCGCCGCGCAGGCCAGACTGTTGTGGCCCGCCCCGACAAAGATGGCGTCGAACTCGCTCACGCCCCTCCCCAAAATGCTTTATGCTTAAAGATAATTGCAGATGCATATGTTTTCGTCTAGTAGGATATTAAGGGCCGCAACGAGCCTTGAAGGTCACGAACAAGAGGGAACAGAACCATGGACACGCAAAAACTCCTCGGCGAGGTCGCCGGCCAGCTGCTTTCGGGCGCCATCAAGGTGGTCGACCTGTCGGCGCCGCTCGGACCGGACACGCCGCTGATCAAGCTGCCGCCGGAACTCGCCGTCGACACGCCGAAGGTCGAGATCCACTCGATCTCCAAATATGACAAGAACGGGCCGTGGTGGGCCTGGAACTGGCTGAAGCTTGGCGAGCATTCGGGCACGCATTTCGACGCGCCGCAGCACTGGATCACCGGCAAGGACTATCCGGACGGCGCCACCGACACCATTCCGGCGCAGAATTTCGTCGGCCCGGTCAACGTCATCGACTGCTCGAAGGAAGCAGCCGCCGACCACGACTTCCTGCTCACCGTCGACCACATCGAGGCCTGGGAAGCCAAGCACGGCGCCATCAACCCCGGCGAATGGGTGGTGATGCGAACCGACTGGTACAAGCGCAACGGTTCGGAAGCCGAGTTCCTCAACGCCAACGAGACCGGCCCGCACACGCCGGGACCGACGGCCGAAGCCATCCAGTTCCTGATCAGCAAGGACATCAAGGGCTGGGGCTCGGAGACGATCGGCACCGATGCCGGCAAGGCCGGCGGCATGGAGCCGCCGTTCCCGGCGCACACGCTGATGCACAAGGCCAACCGCTACGGGCTGGCCAGCCTCTGCAATCTCGACCAGCTTCCGCCGAAAGGCGCGATCCTGATCGCCGCTCCGCTCAAGATCGAGCACGGCACCGGCAGCCCGGTCCGCGCGCTGGCGCTGGTGCCGGGCAAATAGGGCGAGGCGGCGGTCTTCGGGAGAAGATCATGCTTGCGGGCGATGGAGTGATGAGGAGGTCGAGGTGGCCGTCTTGGAGCGTCAGCGCTCTACGGCGCCCCCCTCTGTCCTGCCGGACATCTCCCCCACAAGGGGGGAGATTAGCTGTCCCAGCGCCCCGCTCATTTTCGCGACGCGGGCGATTGGCGAAGGTCGTCGCGACATCCGATCTCCCCCCAAGAGGGGGAGATGTCCGGCAGGACAGAGGGGGGCGCGAAGGAACGCGGCTTAGCCCGATTGGCCTCCCGTCACTAGGGAGCATCCAATGACCGCCGCCGATCACATCATCGTCGGCAGCGGCATCAACGCCCTGGTCTGCGCGGCGATGCTCGGTGCCAAGGGCGCCAAGGTGCTCGTGCTCGAGCGCAACGACCGCACCGGCGGTTGCATGCGCACCGAGGAGATCACGGCGCCGGGCTTCGTCCATGACGTGATGGCGACGACCTTCGTGCTGTTCATCACCTCGCCGGCCTATGCAGCACTTGGCAAGGACCTCGCGCGGCACGGGCTGGAGTTCTGCCACACCGCGACGCCCACCGGCGTGCTCAGGCCCGACGGCAGCCATGCCGTGCTCACCACCGACCGCGCCGCCAACATCGCGGCGCTGAACGCAATTGCCTCCGGCGACGGCGACCGCCATGGCGGCGATGTCGGCGATATCGAGCGCAATGCCGGGCTGCTGTTCGGCCTGCTCGGGGGCGCGCTCTGGTCTTATCCGACGACCAAGCTCTTGGCCGGCGAGGCCTGGCGGCGCGGTCCGCGCGAGCTTGCCGCCTTCATGGGCGAGGCGCTGGTGCCGGCGCGCGGCTGGCTGGAGACCGCTTACAAGTCGGAAACCGTCCGCGCGCTCTGGGCGCCCTGGGTGCTGCATGCCGGGCTCGGGCCGGAAGACGCTTTTTCCGGCCAGATCGCCAAGGTCATAGCTTTCGCGCTGGAGGCGGCCGGCGCGCCGATCGTCAGGGGTGGCGCGAAGAACCTGCTCGCCGCCTTCGAGGCGCTGATCAAGGAGCGCGGCGGCGAAATCCGCGTCAATGCCGATGTCGTCTCGATCGTCCAGAGCGGCGGCCGTGCCAGCGGCGTGCGGCTTGCTTCCAGCGAGACGCTGACGGCGGCAAAGGGCGTCATCTGCTCGGTCACGCCGACACAGCTCTACAGCCGCCTGCTTGGCAGGGACGCCCCTGCGGCGGCCACTGAGGCGACGCTGAAGTACCGCTACGGCAAGGGCAATTTCCAAATTCACTATGCGCTCGACAAGCCGCCGGCCTGGCGCGGCGAAGGCCTCGACAAGGTGGCGCTGCTGCATCTGACGCCGGGACTCGACGGCGTTTCGAAAGCCTGCAACGAAGCGGTGCGCGGCCTGCTGCCGGAGGTGCCGACCATCTGCGTCGGCCAGCCGCACGCGCTCGACCCCTCGCGCTGCCCGGAAGGCAAGGCGATCCTGTGGCTGCAACTGCCGGAGGCACCGCGCGTTATCAAGGGCGATGCGGCGGGCCGGTTGGAAACGCCGGCCGACGGGCGATGGAGCGACGCATTGTGCGAAGCCTATGCCGACAGGGTCGAGGCGATCCTTGCCAGCCACATCGATGGCTTCAACGAAAGTGTGATCGCGCGCCGCGCCTATTCGCCGGCCGATCTGGAGGCGATGAACATCAACCTTGTCGGCGGCGATCCTTACGGCGGCTCGTCGACTATCGATCAGTCCTTCCTGTGGCGGCCGTTCAAGGCAAGCCGCAACCATGAGACCGGCATCCGAGGCCTCTACCATATCGGCGCCTCGACCCATCCGGGCGCCGGCCTCGGCGGCGGCTCCGGCTTTCTCTTGGCGGAGAGGCTCTGATGGAACAGAAGCTTCCCGAAAAGCGTCAGCGCATCTCGACTCTCGGCCAGATCGGCCTGCAGCAATTCGCGCCCTATCTGATGAACCGCATCATGGGCCGCTACAACGCCACTTTGCGCGAGGATTTCCGTAAGCAGGGCCTGACCATTCCGCAGGTGCGCACATTGGCCGTGCTCTCGGTGACCGACGGCGTCACCGTCAACGACCTCTCGGTCTATACGGTGATCGAGCAGTCGACCTTGAGCCGAACGCTCGACACGCTGGAAGGCCAGGGCCTCGTGCGGCGCGAGCAGGGCGTCACCGACAGCCGCTTCCGCCATGTGTTCCTGACCGATGACGGCCGCGCGCTGTTCACCCGCGCCTGGCCGGCCATGCACGACGCCTTCGAGGCCATGTTCGACGGTGTCGACGATGCCGAATATGCCGCGCTGATCGCGATTCTGCAGAAGATGCTGAAGAACATCCGCAAGCACGACATCTGAGTTTGACATACGCGCCGCCCGCCAAATGGCAACGGGCAGGCGGCAACGGAAGGAGGCAGAGATGGCCGAACGGTCTTTTGCCAAGGAAGTCGAAAAGCTGAGGTTAGGGGCCGGCCAGGAATTCGCCGGCGAAGGCATCCTCGCCATCACCAAGGCGCTGCTGCAATGCGGCGTCGGCTATGTCGGCGGCTACCAGGGCGCGCCGATCAGCCATCTGATGGACGTGCTCGCCGACGCGCAGGACATTCTCGGCGAGCTCGGCGTGCATTTCGAGGCGAGCGCCTCGGAGGCGACCGCCACCGCCATGCTCGCCGCCTCCGTGCATTACCCGATCCGGGGTGCGGCCACCTTCAAGTCGACGGTCGGCACCAACGTCGCTTCCGACGCGCTTGCCAACTTGGCATCCGGCGGCGTCACCGGCGGCGCGCTGATCATCGTCGGCGAGGACTATGGCGAGGGCTCCTCGATCATGCAGGAGCGCAGCCATGCGTTTGCCATGAAGAGCCAGGTCTGGCTGCTCGATCCGCGCCCGAACCTGCCTTCCATCGTCAAGGCGGTCGAGGACGGCTTCGAGCTGTCGGAGGCGTCGAACACGCCGGTCATGCTGCAGGTGCGCATACGCTGCTGCCACGTCCACGGCCACTTCATCGCCAAGGACAACAGGCGCCCGCCAATGTCGGTGGCCGATGCGCTTGCCGCGCCGCGCCGCGACACCGGCCGCATCGTGCTGCCGCCAGCTTCGTTCCTGCACGAGAAGGAGAAGGTCGCGAAACGCTGGCCGGCGGCGGTCGATTTCATTCGCGAGTGCAAGATCAACGAGATCTTCGGATCGGACCACGGCTCGGTCGGCATCGTCATGCAGGGCGGCATGTACAATTCCGTCGTCCGCGCGCTGCAGCGGCTCGGCCTTGCCGATACCTATGGCGACACCGACGTGCCGCTTTATGTCTTGAACGCCGTCTATCCGCTCATCGATGACGAGTTCCTCGCCTTCTGCGAGGGCAAGCAGGCGGTGCTGGTGGTCGAGGAAGGCCAGCCCAACTATATCGAGCAGGCTTTCGCGGCGATGCTGCACAAGGCCGGCCGCGGCACCAAGCTCGTCGGCAAGGAGCATCTGCCGATGGCCGGCGAATATACCGGACAGGTGATGCTCGACGGCATCGGCTCTTTTCTGCGCGCCTATGCCCCGCATCTGCTGCCGGGCGAGGTTCGCGCGCCGAACAAGCTGGGCGAGGGCGTCGATACCGCCGATCTCATCAATGTCGTCCCTGGCCGTCCGCCGGGCTTCTGCGTCGGCTGCCCAGAGCGGCCGATCTTTGCCGCGACAAAACTGGTCGAGCAGGAGCTCGGCAAGCATCACATCGCGTCCGACATAGGCTGCCATCTGTTCTCGATCATGCCCCCCTTCGAGCTCGGCGCCACCACCATGGGCTACGGGTTGGGGCCGGCCTCGGCTTCCGCCTTCAATTCGCCGGAAGCAAAACGCCGCTCGATCTCTTTCGTCGGCGACGGCGGCTTCTGGCACAACGGGCTGACGTCCTCGATCGGCAACGCGGTCTTCAACAAGAATGACGGCGTCATCGTCATCGTCGACAATTTTTACTCCGCCGCCACCGGCGGCCAGGACGTCCTGTCCTCGCGCGCCTCGAACCGGACGAAGTCGACGAAACATCCGATTACCGAAGCGGTGAAAGGCATGGGCGTCAAATGGCTACGCCACATCGATCGCACCTATGATGTCGGCAAGATGCGCGCCGCGCTGCGCGAGGCGCTGACCACCGAGGAGAAGGGACCGAAGGTCATCGTCGCCTCCTCCGAATGCATGCTCAACCGCCAGCGCCGCGAGAAGCCGCTGGTCGACAAGGCGATCAAGGGGGGGACAAGGGTAGTCAAGCCGAGATTTGGCGTCGACGAGGACGTCTGCACCGGCGACCACGCCTGCATGCGGCTCTCAGGCTGTCCGTCGCTGTCGGTGAAGACGCTCGACGATCCGCTGCGCGACGATCCTGTCGCTTCGATCGACCAGAACTGCGTCGGCTGCGGCAACTGCGGCGAGGTGGCGGATGCCGCCGTGCTCTGCCCGTCCTTCTACCGCGCCGATATCGTGCACAATCCCAACCGCTGGGATCGTTTCCTGGAAAGCGCGCGCCGCGCCGCGATCGGCCTTTTGCAGCGCCGCCGCGAGAGCCGCCGCCTGATGTTCGCCGATGCTTGAGCAGGCTTCACCCTTGCGCCCGAAGACGGGCGCCCCTGATGACGAGCGGGTGATAAAACTCGCCGTGCTCGCGGTCGGCGGCCAGGGAGGAGGCGTGCTCGCCGACTGGATCACCGACGTCGCGGAGCGCAGCGGCTACATCGCGCAGTCGACATCGGTGGCCGGCGTCGCCCAGCGCACCGGAGCAACGATCTATTACATCGAAATGGCCCGCGACACCGGCCGGCTGCCGGTCTTCGCGCTGTCGCCCTCGCAGGGCGACGTCGACATATTGATCGCCGCCGAGCTGATGGAAGCCGGCCGCGCGATCATCCGCGGCTTCGTCACGCCCGAGCGGACGACGCTGATCGCCTCCTCGCATCGCATCGCCGCCGTCTCGGAAAAGATCGAGCCGGGCGATGGCCGCGCCTCGTCGGAGAAGGTGCACGCAACGGCGCAAACCGCGGCGAAACGTTTCATCGCCTTCGACATGGAAAAGATCGCCGCCGAGAACGGCACCATGATCTCGGCCAGCCTGCTCGGCGCCCTGGCTGGCTCCGACGCGCTGCCGTTTGCCCGCGCCAGCTACGAAGAGGCGATCGGCGCCGGCGGCCGCGGCGTCAAGGCGAGCCTTGCCGCCTTCGCCGCCGCCTATGACCGCGCGCGCGGCATCGCGGCCGCGCCGGACGGGGACAAGGCAGCGGCAACACCAGCCGCTGGTGAAGCCAAGTCAACGGCCAGGGTCAGTGGTCCCGAAACCTTGCTGAAAGGGTGGCAGGAGCTTGCTGCCCGCGTCGCGGCGCTGCCGGCGCCGGTGCGCGACATGGCCGGGCGCGGCCTGAGAAAGGTCGTCGACTTCCAGGACATCGCCTATGGCGGCGAATATCTCGACCGGCTGGACAAGGCCGTCACGCTGGACAAAGCGGAGCGCGGCTATGCGCTGTCGATTGCGGCGGCGAAACATCTGGCCAATGCCATGTGCTATGACGACATGATCCGCGTCGCCGATTTGAAGACGCGCTCGACCCGCGACCGCCGCGTGCGCAACGAGGTCGGCGTGAAGGAAGGTTCGGTCCTGCAGGTCACCGAATATTTCCATCCGCGCATCGAGGAATTCTGCGGCACGCTTCCCGTGGGGCTCGGCAGCTATATCGAGGACCGCCCCAAGCTCGCTGCCTTCCTCGACCGCCGCATCAATCGCGGTCGCCATATCCGCACCGACAGTCTTGCCGGCTTCGTCATGCTCTGGCTCATCGGCGGCCTGCGCCGCTGGCGCCGCCGCCTGCTGCGCCACAAGGTCGAAGTCGAGCATCTGGAACGCTGGTACGACCTCGCGCTCGCCCATGCGCGCGAAAACTATGCGCTCGCCACCGAAATCCTGAACTGCCGCCGCCTGATCAAGGGCTACAGCGACACCCATGCGCGGGCCCAGTCGAAATTCGACCGCGTGCTCTCTGCGCTTCCCATGCTCGAGGGCCGCGAGGACGCCGCCGACTGGATCCGCCGCCTGCGCGAGGCGGCGCTGAAGGACGAGAAGGGTGAGATGCTCGACGGCGCGCTGAAGACCGTGGCGACGCTTGCCGACAGCCCGGCTTCATAAGCATCCGAAAGTCGCTAGAGCGGTTCACCGTTTCACGGAAACGCCGAACCGCTCTAACTCTTTGTTTTTACGCAATTCCGGGCGGAAAACCGCTCACACTTTTCCTGGAATTGCTCTAGCCTATTCACTTGCTTCCCGTCCCGAGACCTGCTCGACATGGATTCGGAAAAAGATGTGCGGCAAGCTGTCCGAGACGGGAGGCATGACAGGCTTGAGTGCGCCAGGCTCCCACCAGTCCGTGTGCTTGCTCAGCACCGCCCATGCATGGTCGCGCTGGACCCGGTGGCCGATTTTGTCCGGCAATTCCTCATAGCGGCCGTCGACAATCACGCTTCTCCAGCCACGCCCCTGGGTGTGTTCGTCGACCTGGGCGCACACCAGAGGATTGGCCCGCATCCAGTCGATCTTCTTGCCCGGCAGGGAGAATGCATAGAGGTGATTGTCGGCATAGGCGTAGTTGAAGCACACGAGGTAAGGTTGCCCATCCTTCGCGCATGCCAGATGGCCGACGCGATTGGCTATCAGCAACTTCGTGCATTCCAAGGTAGAGAGCGTGCGGACCATCATCGGTACGATTTCCTGTTTCTCATATTTTCGCCTCTTGGCCGCTGCTCGTGTTGACGTGAATCAAATCCTCCGCGGGCGCAGCCTGATCGGACCGTGCTGGGGCCTCGCTAAGCCGCTCCACCGGGTTGCCCGCTTTAACAAAGACGTGATCGGCCCCGCTCCGACGGAATTCGGCCGTGCGCCCCGTTCAACCGTGATGGGGGTGAATCACGGAGACGAACTTTATGCTCACCAAGTATTTTCTACCGCTCGCTTTGGCGGTCGGCACTTTGCTGTCCGCCGCCGGCGCGCAGGCCATGCCGATGGCCAAGCCCGGCGCCGCGCCGCTGCTGGTCGAAACCGTCGGCTGGCGCTGCGGTCCCGGCTGGCACGTGAATCGCTGGGGCAGGTGTGTGCCGAACCGCCGCGTGGTCATCCGGCCCGTGCGCCATTGGCACCCCGGCTTCTGGTATTACGGCCGTTGGCATCCCGGCTATTGGAGCTGATGATCGCTTTTTGGGGACAGACGCCCGCTCCGGAAACGGCGCGGGCGTTTTTTGCTGAGTTCCCCCATGCAGGGGTTCATTCGGCGGACCTTCGCGCCAGCAATCGTGATTGGCCGAAGCCCCTCAGCCTCGTCATCCACGGGCGAAGCAAGGAGCGAAGCGACGCGGCGCAGACCCGAGGATCCATTCCGTGACGTTGAGGCGTTGCCCCGATGCAGAATTCTGCTCCGCTGCGCCCCTTCGATTAAGGTAACGGAATGGATCCTCGGGTCTCCGCGTCCGCTTCGCTCCCGCTTCGCCCGTGGATGACGAACTGACGGGCGCCGAAGCTCATCGCTGACGGGCATACTCAGAACTCACACCACCAAATCCCGCATCGGCTTCACCGTCGCCGAGTCCGGAAATACCCTGTCGCCGAGCACCGCCGTCGACAGCCCAAACTGGTCGGCCAAAACGCCCTTCAGCACCGCGCGCACGTCGCTGGTCGGCGCCAGGTCGCGGCCTTCGTAAAGCTGAGCCGGCTTCAGGCCGGGCCAGTCGGCGATGACGCGACCGCCCTTGATCGCGCCGCCAGCAAGAAGCACCACCGTGCCGGTGCCGTGATCGGTGCCGACGGTGCCGTTGATGCGGGCGGTGCGGCCGAATTCGGTGATGGCGACGACCGCCGTGTCCTTCCAGCTGGAGCCAAGCCCTTTCTCGAATTCCTCGAAGGCGCCGTCGAGGCCGCCGAGCAGATTGGCGAGCCGCCCGGTCGCACCGCCTTCGTTGACATGCGTGTCCCAGCCGTCGAAGGCGAGCGCTGCGATGCGCGGCCCGTCGTCGCTCGCCATCAGCTTCGCCGCGCCCTGCGCCGACTGCCGCATGCCGGCGGCGTTGTCGAGACCGCCTCTGGGTTTCATCGCCTTGCCGTCGAGTTGGTCGCCGAGCGCCAGTCGGTCGGCGTCGAGGCCTTTCTGCAACGCGGCCGCCAGCATCGGATCGCGGTGGTTATAGAGGTCGAGCACACGCTCGGCCAGCGCGTCGCCCGGCGTCGGCAGCGCCTGCGGCGCCCAGCCGAGCACGGGCGCGGAGCCTCGGATCACCAGCGGCGTCGACGGCCCGACCGCCAGCCCGCCGGCTTTCGCTATCCTATCGCCTGCCGGCAGGTTGGCCAGCGCCCGGTTGAGCCAGCCGGTGGTGGCGTCGCCGGGACCGGGCAGGCCGCTTTCCAGCACGTCCTGGCCGTCGAAATGCGAGCGGTCGCGATAGCCGGTCGCAGCCGCATGCACTACCGCCGCCTGGCCCGCCTTGAACAGCCGCGCGAACACAGGCATCGCCGGATTGAGCGCGAAAAAACCGTCCAGCGGCAGCGCCGGATTGGCGCCTGAGAGCGAGAGCGCGATGTCGCCATGCAGGCCGGCATAGTCGGGATCGCCGACCGGGCCCACCGTCGACAGGCCGTCCAGCGCGCCGCGCAGCACGATGACGATCAGGCGCGGATCGCGATTGTCGGCGGCGCGCGCGAAGCGCGGCAGATAGGCCCAGGCAAACAGCGCGCCGCCGGTCATCAGCACGGCGCGGCGGGATGGATTCGGCGTTTCACATAGAAGGCTCATAGCCGCTTCTCCATTGTTGTTCACCGGCGCTGAAATCATCTTCTTTGGAATTCGGGCGCGATCAGCAGCAGCGCCAGGCCCTGCTGCTTGGATTCGGCGCGCGCGACCGCTTCTCGCGTCTCGGCCGAAGCTGAGGCGCCGATCAGGGTGGAAAGCATGGCGTCGGGATTGCCGACGTTGTCGGCCTGTCGCGCGGCTTGCCACGCGATGTCGAGGCGCGTCTTCAGGCCCTCGGCCGAAGCCCAGTTGTCCGTCCGGTCGGAAAAGCCGTTCGGCCCGGGCGGCTGCCAGAGCGGCTCGCCCAGCGCCCTTAGCCAGCGAAGCGTGCGTTGCGGCTCGTTGCCGGCGCTTGCGCCGATGGCACGCCGGACCGCCACGACATAGTCGAACGGCGAGCGCAGTTTTGTCAGCGGCATCGACCAGGCTTCGGGCAGATCGACCAGGGCGAGCGCCAGCGCGCGCAGGTCGCCGTCCGTCTTGGTGAAGACTTCGGCGAGATGCGCGACCGACTGAGGGGAAGGATCGTCGGCGAGGAAGTGGCGCGCGAGCTTGGTGGCGATGTGCCGCGCGGTCGCCGGCTGGCGGGCGATGTCGTTCAGCGCCGCCTCCGCCTGGCCCATGCCGCCGGCCGGATAGGTCTTGCCGAGCAGCACCGCCTCGCCAGGCTGATGCGCATTGGCGTTGAAGACGAAAGTGCCGGGTTCGCCGAGCCGCCCCTTCCGTCCCGCGATCGTCCAGCCGGTCAGCATGCCGGCGAAACTGGTGACGTCGGCTTGGGAATAGCCGCTGCCGACGCCGAGCGTATGCAGTTCCAGGATCTCGCGGGCGAGGTTCTCGTTGAGGCCGCGGCCGCGCCTTTTGCCGGCGCGGGAATCCGGCCCGATCGACTGCTGGTTGTCGAGATAGAACAGCATCGCCGGGTGATGCTCGACCGCCAGCAGCATGTCGGCGAAGCGGCCGAGCACGAAGGGCCGGATCGCCTCGCGCTCGAAAGCGCCGGCGCAGGCCCGCACGATCTGGCCTTTGGCGACCGAGACGCAGAAATGGTTCGACCAGAAACCGACCAGCCGTTCGACGAAGCCGGGTGCGGCACCGAGCGCCCTGTCGAAACGGGCTTGGGCTTCATCCCTGTAGATATCGGCCTCGACCGGCGGCGCGACCGGCTTCTCCTTTGCGTCGGTCGGGTTGTCCGCAGTGTCGGTCGCAGGCTGCATGGCGGGCGCCGCTTTCGCAACCCGCGCCGCCTTGCGTTCCGCGGCGGCGGCCATGCTGGCCTGGATCGCGGCGGTGCTGTCCAACAGTCCGGCATTCTTCGAAGCGTCGGCCGGGATGAGCGCGATGTCCTGCTGCTTGAGCTCCGCCTTGAGATAGCCGCGCGGGTCGGCCGCGATCTTGCCGAGATCGTCGTCGGGTCTCGCGCCGAGCCCGAAGCGATTGAGCGCGACAAGCGCCGGATCGGGCGGAGCGGGACTTGAAGCGGATAGGGCCAACGCAGCCTCCGTCGCGGGCCGACGCAGGTCGCGCCGGCCGCATGTCCTAATTGTCGAAGCGCCTCATGATGTCGGCACTGGCATCATGAGGCTGGCAGCGGCCTACCAGCGGCGCCAGTGGTGCCAGCGGTGATACGGATGCCAGGCCGGGCCGATATAGACGCGCGGTCCGCCCCAATAGTAATAGCCCGGATAGATCACGCGGCGATTGGGCACGCAGTGTCCCCACCGGTTGGGGTGCCAGCCGGGGCCGCAGCCCCAGGCGACATGCTCGACGATTGCCGGGGCCGCAACCGGCGCGATCGGCGTCGCCGAAGCGGCGCTTGCGGCAACCGTCCCGCCGACGGCGAGCGCGGCAGCGAGCGAATATTTCGTCAGACCGTTCATGGGATACTCCCGAAGTTCTCGAGGTTGAAGAGAACCTGCCCGCGTTCTCGCGGGCAGGCCTGTCCCTCTTTCCCTTGAACGGAGGCGGCGGCGGTTTCCGTCGCTGGTCAGGGTGTATTTTTTGCCGGGATCGGCCGCTGCCTGCCGACATGCCGCAGCAAGGCGTCGGCCAGCAGCTTGCGGTCCTCCGGCGAGCTCGACGCGGCGAATTCGACGATACGCTGTTCGAGCCGGCTGCGGATGGTGGCGTCGGCGTTGCGCGCCCGCTCCAGGGCGGCGGCCAGCGCGTTGGTGTCGAGCGTCGGCTGTTGCAAGAGGTTTGCCGCCTCGCGTCGTGCCTGCTGCCCGTCGAGGATGATTTGCCTCGACTCGCGGCGCACCTCGCGCAATGCCTGGCGGAACGCCTTGCGGTCGTTGGCGGGAAGCTGCCCGCCGGCCGATTCCAGCGAATAACCCACTCCCGAACGGCCGATCAGCCAGCCTGCACCGCTGGCGACAGCACCGATCAGAAAGACGTTAAGCACCAGCGATGCCACGAAAAGACGAGTGTTCATAGGTCCTCCGTGTCGGCGTCGGGACCGGCATCGCCGAACGACGTTGCGTTGGCATCCATCGCATAATGGTCTGACGGGGCGTCCGGAGCGACGACGGTGACCAGCGCCAGCCCGGCCACGGCGCCGGCGAGGCCGACGCCGGCCAGCCCGAAGCCCAGCCACCAGAACCGGCGATGCCGTCCCTGCCTGACCTCGGTAGCCGCCTTGGCAACAATCGCAGCATGCAACCAATGGCTAGGGGCTTCAGTGCGATGCCGGTCGAGTATGGCGTCGAGCCTGCCGGCGCGCTCGAGGATGGCGCGGCCCTCCTCGCTCTCGGCAAACAGCATGGCGGCAGCCTGCTCGGCCCGCGGCCAGCGATGCAAGGCGCTGCCATAGGCGCCCGCCAGCGCGGCGAAGCGCCGGGCATCCATCTGCCGGTCGCCGCTCTTCCGGTTCTCAGCCATCTCGTTTCCCCTTCCACGGTATTGACGTGGCCCCCCGAGTCGCAGTCCCAACCACTGCAAGGTGCTCAGTCATCGCCATCATCTCCGACGAGCATGGCCTGCAGCGAACGCCGGCCGCGCGCGAGCAGGCTTTCCAGCGCATCGACGCTGACCTGCATGGCGCCGGCGGCCTCGATATTGGACATCTCCTGATAATAGACCAGCACGATCGCCTCGCGCTGGCGCGGCGCGATGCGCTGCAAGGCCTGCTGGACGCGCCGGCCTTCGTCTCCGGGAAGGGCATCGGGCAGCGGCGCCTCATCGGCCACCTCCGGCAGTTCGTCCGTCGTCCATTCGCGGCGTCGCCGCAGCCGGTCGTAACAGAGGTTGAGCGCCACCCGGTGAATCCAGGTGTCGAAACGCGCGCGCCCCCGGTGCCAGCCCGAGGCATGGCGCCAGATGCGCACGAAGGTCTCCTGGGCGACGTCCTCGGCCTCGGCCGCATCGCCGAGCATGCGGGTGGCAAGCGAAAGCACGCGCGGCAGCTTGCGCGCCACCATCGCCTGCACGGCGGCTTGGTCGCCGGCACCGATGCGCCGTACCAGTTCCTCGTCCGGATCGGCGCCCATCAAGCTGGGCGCTCCCGATGATCATTGTGCTGCATGACCTCTCGGTCATTGCTCCTGATTGGGAGCGGTTTTGTGGCCCGGCCGCTCGTCGGCGACGAGCACGCCGTCGCCGTTCTTGTCGAGCCTGGCGAAGCGTTTGGCGAGGAAGGCATCGAGCTCGGACTTGTCGACGAAGCCGTCCTTGTTGGTATCCATGCGCGCGAAGGCTTTGGCCGGATCGCCCTTGGCCTTGCGCTTTTCCTGGAACGCCGTCCACTCGGCGAGGCTGACCTTGCCGTCGCCGTCGGTGTCGGCAGCCATGAACGCCTTTTCCCGGCGCGCCTCGAACTTCTCCAGCGTGGTGCCGGGCTTGGCGGAGGCGGAAGTTGGGGCGCTTGGCGCAGGTTGGGCGGGGGCAGGCGTCGTTGTCTGGGCGGCCGCGGCGGCGGCCTGCAGGCCAAGGACAACGACTAGGAAAATACGGCGGATCATGCTCTCGTCTCCGGTTGCGCGCGGCCATTGGCGGCCGCGCTTCAACCGTTGAACGCGCTGACAGGGAAAATCCGTCGGTCGTTCCGCCAAACGAAACCGGCGGGTCCGGCAGCGCCGGAAAGCAGCCCGTCGGGGGCCGAAAACCTATTTCCGTTCGTCGACCACCACCAGCTGGTCCGACTTGAAGCCGGCATGCTGCGGGGTCCAGACGTCGCCCTCGCGGTTGAACCAGTGGCAAAGAAAAGTGCCCGAGGCAGCGCCATCGCTCACTGTCATGTCCGGGCCTCCGGATTTCAGCCTGACGACGTCTCCAGTCTTGAAACCATTGGGCATTTTGACCTCCCATGCTGACATCGGGAGTTTCCCACCAACAGCGGTTCCCGACAATGGCCGAGATGCGTCGACAAAATGGTACAGGGCTGGAAATACAGGGAAAACTGGTGCCGCTTGCGTGACTCGAACACGCGACCCCATCATTACGAATTCTGTGGCGGGCCTTCCTGTGGGCAATCGCAGACTATCGAAGGTGGCGGCCGACGCCGCGATTTCAGCCGCCTTTACAGCAGTTTGGTAGACAACGATAATATCAGCGGCAACTGGCACCTATCGCGCGACGACGTGTCCCGATCTGTGTCCCAATGACAGGAGGACGAGGCTGAGGCCTTCCGGCGCCTCTGCAGCGACCCGGACGCCATCCTGGTCGCTTGGACCGCGCCGGCGTCGTCGCACGAGGGCGCCACGGCGGCGCTGCGCCTCGCCCGGGAGGTGCTGGAGGAGAACCATGGCGAACCGATCGTCAGAAGCCTCCTGGCGGCGGCGCTGGCGTTCTTCGAAAGCCCCCAGCGCATGAGCACTCCCGTACTAGGGGAGTGCTCTACCACTGCTGCCGAAAAGGCGGTCAGGACGGCTGAGGCGTGCGTGGCTCTCTTGCTCGAGGGACTCGGGCCAGAGGCCGCCGCGCGCGTCGCCGCGGCCGCGCTGCAGCCAGAAGTCATTATGGCTGCTCAACCGCCAGAATATTGGTCCGCGCGCTTCGCGGCGCGCGGCCTGCGCATGTCCCCCAGATGGCTGCGCGAAAAGGTTCTCAAAGCCGGTCTTTGCTACCACGTCGACAAAAGGGTGCTCATCTCGCCCAAGCAGCTCGACGAGCTCTTCCTCTGGCGGAAATCCTCACGGGAGAGGGATGATCCGACGGCGCCAGCGAAGCCAAGCAAGGCCTACAAACGCGCTCTCGCCGCCCTGCAAGCTCGGAAGAACGCGAGCAAAAAGCGCCCGACATAGGCCGTGCGCAAAATTGCGGAATTGGAAACCATGTGAATCTCTTTCTGGGGGGACTCCACTTTTCGTTTCCATTGTGATACCGCCTGTAGTACTATGAATAGGAAAAAGCTTGCCAAGCTATGGAAGGAGATCGCGAACGCGAGACGATCGTTGCTGGACAGCGGGGATCTCGAAGGACTCGCTTCGTTGGCGGGCCGCACTACCTACTCAGGCAGCAATCACGTGATGTGGCTGTCTCCTTTTCAAGGGCATCGGCCCTTCCCAATTTCGCGGCACGGGGGTGGAGCGAAAGTTGGATACCAGGCCCAGAAGGTCATTCTGGATCACCTCGAAGCCGATGCCGCAGCTTGGGAAGATCTCTTAGACGCACAGGAAAGGGCAACGGGGGCGCAAGGTGACGGTGAGTGCAATGGTAACGGAGATTCTTAAGAAGCCTTATGGGCGGATGGTAATCCCCGATCCCGAGGGCGGTTTTTCCGCCGAGATTGTTGAATTTCCAGGCTGCATCGCTATGGGCGATACGGCGGCGGAAGCGTTGGAAAATCTAGAAGAAGTGGCCGTAGACTGGATTGGTGCGGCGCTTTCCCAAGGCCAAGAAATTCCCGAACCGATGCAGGCTGCAGGCTATAGTGGCAAGTTGGTGCTGCGCATGCCTAAGAGCCTCCATCAACGGGCGGCGCTGTACGCAGACCGCGATGGGGTAAGTCTCAATCAGTTTATCGTTACGTGTCTCGCGGAACAGGTCGGTTCCCGAGCTCGACCAATAATCCTGCCGGTACAATCTGCCGCGACGGTGTCGCTGGAGGTGAACTTTACGAACGTTGTGAATTTCTTGTCCAACCAGGGTTCGTTCAAAGTCGCCTCCGGAGCGACGTACCTTCAAATGCCAACCAAGGGCTTTGCAGATGCCTGACATCAAGCAGTACGAGTTCACCTATAAGGAAGTCCTTGAGGCGCTGGTTAAGCAAGCAGGCCTCCATGAAGGTAAGTGGCAGTTGGTGCTAAATTTCGGACTGGCCGCGGCCAATATGGGGCCTACTCCTTCTCAGGTGGTGCCAGGCGCTGCAGTTGCGGTCGCAGGCATTGGCCTGATGAAGGCGGTAGCTGACTCTCCAGAAGCTTTGGTGATCGACGCCGGAGAGGTTAACCGTGCGGCCTAGCACGGATTTCACCCGGCGGCTGTCAAAGGGGACTGGAGCAGCGGGCTGGCCGATTCCTCAGGTTTCAGGCCCGGTCGACTTTTGACAGGCCTTAGACGGATTTGGCCTCGGCTCGCCCTGAAAATCTTCCCGCATGGAATACTTTCTCGTCGAGTGAGAGCTTGAGCGGCGCTTGAGTTTTTTCCTGACAGGTACCTGACGAAATCGCTGCTTTGGCATTGTGGTGCAGGGCGCGCAGCCTCGACCTGCGTCCGACGGTCGTCGAGGCTGTCAGGAAAACAGCTCAAGCTTCATCGGCGCCTCGAGCACCAGTCGACGCGCTGCATCATAGGCGTCCAGTTCGCTCTCGAGCCAGAACCGGCGCCGGCCGCGCCAATGCGGCTGCGGGAACCTGCTCGACCGATCGTCGAGTCGTCGATCGAGTGTGGTATCGGAGATCCTGTAGCGGCGGCAAACCGCCGCTGTGTCGAGTTCGCGCTTCGGCTTTGTGACCAGATCATCAAGGGCTCCAAGCGCCCGGTTCAAATTGTTCCAACGTGGAATGTTTTCGCTTAGCCAGCGTCTTAGACGGATAGGAATTCCCCGCTAAAAGTCCAGCGACCCTTGAAGCCGTGGGGGCCTTCCCAGAGCTTTCCAGAGAGGAGCTGTTGCAGGCGGCGCCCATATGCGCGCATCAGAAAGATGTAGCCGGTCCAGATTGCCGCCGTCATCGCCGGCTCTGGCTCGGATTCCTCGACCGAGAGCGCGCATGGATATCGGGCCCAGGACTCCAGCCCTTGCTCGAACGCCGCCAACGCACCTCGGTGCCGCGTCTTGTATGGGATGAGAGTCGACTGCGCATGGAGCCCTGTCAGCGAGTGCGATCGAAGGTTCTTTGCGAGCCTACCGTTCGAGATCCAATGTGGATGCTCATAGACCAGGAATGCCTTGATCGCGTTCTCAAGCGCAAATCCTCCGAGCAAAAACCGGGCTTTGTTAGATTCGTCCCACTGACCGATTACCCGGCCTTGCCCATCGCGCTGGATGAGCAAGCCCTTTGGGTCCTTGCTGGCAAGCGCGATCGCCTGAAGGTGTAGGCTATCGGCAGCGAGCAGCCAGCTATGAGGGTTCGCGTCCATTGCGAACTGGTAGTTGACGTCCTGCTCCCGACGCTTCGCCATCGGTTTGTGTCCCGGAATGTGTCTTGAAAGGGTGGCGGTGAAGGGGTTTGCTGAAGCGTAGACCCTGAAACCTTTGGAAAACTGGTGCCGCTTGCGTGACTCGAACACGCGACCCCATCATTACGAATGATGTGCTCTACCAACTGAGCTAAAGCGGCCCGGGAAGCCGCTGGGCTTCCAAGATGCGCCGGTTGATAGACTCAACCGTCAGCTAATTCAAGATGGCTGGCGGCGAAATCCTGCGCCCGTGCGCGCCAATTCCCGTCGGCTGCTGCCGCATGACGGCGTCAGGCTCGCGCCAGCGCGGCTTGGCGGAAACCGGCGGGCTGGCATTTCGTTCACCCCGGCTGATCCGGCAACGGCGACAAAAAATGTTGATTCTTCAAACAAAAACGCCGAAATGGGCACTGGATGCGTCGGCTAGGCAGCCGCTCGCCCGTTGATTGATTGGTCGCCTGCGGCTAACGATCGATGAACTGTGAGCGAACGCGCAGAGGGAGCTCGCTTGGACGCCATCGAGAAAGCGATCCGCAACGCCTTCGAGAAAGGCAATGCCGAGGACCGGGTGTTTCGCGAGAAGGTCTATCGCTCGGCCTTCGCCGCGCTGGACCGCGTCCTGCAGGCCAATCCGAATGTGACGGTGGAGGCCGCCATCAACCGCCGCAAGGCGGTGCAGGCCAAGATCGCCGAGATCGAATCCGAATTCCTGCCGGCCGTTCAGGCCGTTCCGGATGTGACGCTTCCGCTGGACAGCGGCACGTCCGCCGGCAACGCCGCGCCGGCGCCCGCGGTCGATACGCCGAGCCGGTCTTCCGCGCCGTCGGTGGATGTGCCGCGGGGTTCCGACCAGGCGGTGCCGTCGCCGTCGATCATCATCGATGGTCCGGTGCAGCCCGACGCGTCGGACGCGCCGCGCTCGCGCGTGCTGCCGCGCGTGCCCGACATCATGCCGGACGAAACGCTTCCCGACGCGCCGACCCTCGATGATTCTCCCGGAGCGTCGGTCGGCAACGGGGCCGAAGTGGCGCCGGATCGCGACGAACGGCGGATCCGCGGACGGCGCCTGCCGCTCACCGCCATCTTCGTCGCGGCGACGCTTATCGCGGCCGCCGGCATCGGTCTCTACTTCGCCCAGCAGACCGGCGTCTTCAAGACTGCGGCCGAGCTCAACACCGGTCCGCCGGAGCCGGAGCCGACGCTGGAAGGGGAGGAGTCTTCGCAACCCACCGAACCCGGCTCGCCGCAAAAGTCGGGCGAGGCGGATCAGTCGAAGAACTGGGTCAACGTCTTCTCGCCCAGCGATCCGACCCATGTCAGCACGCCATCGGATGCCGCCGCCGACGTGATGAAGGACGACACCGGCCAGTTCCTGCGCATCCGCTCCGGCGCGTCCGGCTCGGCGATCGCCTTCGACGTCGGCCAGGGCGTGCTGGAAAAGCTCGCCGGCAAGCACGCGATGTTCGACATCATCGCCCGCTCGGAAGAAGGCAAGGAGACGCAGATCTCGGTCGACTGCAATTTCGGCGAGTTCGGCGATTGCGGCCGCAAGCGCTACGCGGTCGGCCACGAACGCAACGAGTACCTGTTCGACGTCCAGTTCCCGAACAAGCAGCCGGGGGCCGCAGGTACCATCGCGGTCAATTCCGACTTCGACAAGCAGGGCAAGTCCGTCGACATCTACGAGATCCGCGTTTCGATCGCGGAATAGATTGGTCTTTCGGCGCGCGGCAAGCTTGCCGCCGCCAGTGCTTCACCCCACCCGCGCCTTCGGCGCGACCTCCCCATCAAGGGGAGGTAGAGGGTCAGCGCCAACCCCTACCTCCCCTTGATGGGGAGGTCGGCGCGAAGCGCCGGGTGGGGTGAAGCACCGGCGTTGGATTTTGCTAGCGGTCGAGCAGCGCCTGCAGCGTCTCGATGCGGTCGGCCTCGGCGGCCGGCTTGTCCCAGCGCAGCCGAGAGATGCGGGGAAACCGCATGGCGACGCCCGACTTGTGCCGCGTCGAGCGGTTGAGGCCTTCGAACGCCACTTCCAGCACCAGCCCGTTCTTGCGGTCGGCCCGCACCGAGCGCACCGGGCCGAAACGCTCGACCGTGTTGTCGCGGACATATTTGTCGATCTGCCGCAGTTCCTCGTCGGTGAAGCCGAAATAGGCCTTGCCGACCGGCACCAGCTCTTCCGCGCCTTCCGGTCCGGCCCAGACGCCGAAAGTGTAGTCGGAATAGAAGCTCGAGCGCTTGCCGTGGCCGCGCTGCGCATACATCAGCACCGCGTCGACCGTGTGCGGGTCACGCTTCCACTTGAACCACGGACCTTTCGGCCGGCCGGCGAGATAGGGCGAATCCCAGCGCTTCAGCATCACCCCTTCGATGATCGGATGCGGCGGCGCTTGGCGCAGCCGCTCGAGTGCCGCCCAATCCGGAAACTCGACCAGCGGCGAGAGGTCGAAGCGGCTGGGGTCGAGCGTCCCGACGAAGGCTTCGAGGCGGGTTCGGCGCTCGGCGAAGGCGAGGCCGCGCAAATCCTCGCCGTCGATCTGCAGCGCGTCGTAGCAGCGCATGAAGGCCGGATATTGCTGCTGGATTTTCGGCGACACGCTCTTGCGGTTCAGCCGCTGCTGCAGGTCGGAAAAGGTTCCGGTCGCCTCGCGCGGATCGCCGACCAAGAGCTCGCCGTCGAGCGCCGCCTCGAAATCCATCGCCGCGGCAAGGTCGGGAAAGGCGCTGGAGACATCGTCGCCGGTGCGCGAATAGAGCCGTCGGATGCCGCCCTCGCACACCGCCTGGACGCGGATGCCGTCCCACTTCCACTCCGCCGCATAGTCGGCGTGGTTGAGCTTTTCGAGATCTCCGTCGTCGACCGCATTGGAGAGCATCACCGGGCGGAACAATGCGAGCGCCGCGCTCCTCGGTTTTTCCGCCCGTCCTTCCAGCCACGCGAAAAGCTCGGTGTAGGGCGGCGTCAGCCCGTGCCAGAGCTCCTCGATCTCGACGATATCGACTTGGCCGAGATCGGCCAGCGCCTGCTTGGCGAGCCGCGCCGACACGCCGATGCGCAGGCCGCCGGTCACCAGCTTGATGATGGCGAAGCGCGCCGAGATGCCGGCGCTGTCGAGCAGCCGCGCCAGCACCTGCGGCCCGTCGGAGCGGCTCGCCGCCTGCAGCTTGCCGACCACTTCGGCCAATGTCGGCGCGTGGTTCGGGAGATGGCCGGCCGGCTGCGGCCAGACCAGCGACACCGTCTCGGCGAGATCGCCGACATAGTCGTAGGAATAGCCGAACAGCACCGGATCCATGCGCTCGACCACCAGCGCGCGCAGCATCGCCGGCTTCACCGCCGCGATCGAGAGGTCCCCGGTGATCGCCGCCAGCGCCAGCCCGCGGTCGGGGTCCTCAACGCCGCGGAAGTAATCGGTGAGCAGCGTCAGCTTGCCGTTGCGCGACGGCGTCAGGACGAGACGGTCGAGGAGCTCGGCGAAGCGGTTCATGCGCGACACGCCAATGGCGAAGGCCGGCGCGAGGCCCCCCTCTCTGTCCTGCCGGACATCTCCCCCTCAAGGGGGGAGATTGGACGTCGCGTCGGCTTTCGCCAATCTTCGGCGCCGGTAGAGAGGGGCCGGCGTTCAAGCTGCCAATCTCCCCCCTTGAGGGGGAGATGTCCGGCAGGACAGAGGGGGGTGTCGTAGAACTCGGCGGTGACGATTGCCGAACCGTGTTGCATCAATCGCCCTCGTCCTCGTACCCCACCAGATGCAGCGGCCTTGCCGCGATTCCCTCCAGCTCGCACCAGCGCACCAGCGCTTCCTCGCGGCCGTGCGTCACCCAGATCTCCTCGGCGCCCGTTTCCTTGATCGTGGCGATGAGCTCGTTCCAGTCGGCATGGTCGGAAATGATCAGCGGCAGCTCGACGCCGCCTTGCTTGGCGCGCTGACGGATGCGCATCCAGCCTGAAGCGAAGCAGGAGATCGGGTCGGGGAAGCGCCGCGCCCATCGGTCGGCGAATGCCGCCGGCGGGCCGACGACGATGGCGCCGGTGAAATCGGCCTTGCCGCCACTCTCGACCGTTGCCGGCTCGATCTCGCCGAGATCGATGTGCTGGCTCTGGTAATATTCGCTGAGCTTGGCCAGCGCGCCATGGATATAGATCGGCCTGTCGTAGCCGGCGTCGCGCAAAAGCCGCATCACCCGCTGCGCCTTGCCGAGCGCATAGGCGCCGATCAGATGCGAGCGCTCGGGAAACTGCGCCGCCGATTTCAGCACGCGCGCGATCTCCTCATGGTCCGGGGGATGGCGGAACACCGGCAGGCCGAAGGTCGCCTCGGTGATGAAGACATCGCACGGCACCGGCTCGAACGGCAGGCAGGTGGCGTCCTTCTGCCGCTTGTAATCGCCGGAGGCGACGATGCGCATGCCCTGGTGCTCGACGCAGATCTGCGCCGAGCCCAGCACGTGCCCGGCCGGATGGAAGGTGACGGAGACGCCATTGATATCGATCGTCTCGCCGAGGATCGCTGCCTGCGTCGTGCCGGCGAAATCCTCGCCATTGCGCAGCCCCATGATGTCGAGCGTCTCTTGCGTCGCCAGCACCGAGCGGTGGCCGGAGCGCGCATGGTCGGAATGGCCGTGCGTGATCAGCGCGCGGCCCACCGGCCGCACCGGATCGATGAAGAAATCGCCTGGCGGGCAGTAGAGCCCTTCCGGTCGTGGCTTGAGCAGGTCGCTGGCGCGCATGGCTTGAAGATAATGGCTAAATTCTCCGCGGGAAGCCTGTTGCAAGAGGCTGCTGACTCGTCCTACAGCCGGCCGCCGGTCCGCTTTGCCGGTTGGATCCCTCAACCATGAAACCGCTTCAGGCCTCGTCCGGCGATCTGAACGCCGACCGTCGCGCCGACTTCGCCGAGATGCTGCTGGCTTCCGGCGAGCCCGCGCAGGCGGCGGAGCTTTTGCTCGGCGCGCTGGAACTGGCGCCGCAATGGCCGGCGGGATGGTTTCGTCTCGGCGAAATGCAGGAGGCTGCGGGTCTTCTCGGCCAAGCCGCCCAGGCCTGGACGATGGCGCTGAAGCTCGATCCCACGGACCGGCTGGGCGCCTCTCTCAAGCTGCAGTTGATCGGCC
Organism: Mesorhizobium sp. WSM4906; assembly: GCF_029674625.1. Lineage (NCBI taxonomy): Bacteria > Pseudomonadati > Pseudomonadota > Alphaproteobacteria > Hyphomicrobiales > Phyllobacteriaceae > Mesorhizobium > Mesorhizobium sp. WSM4906. The sequence continues at coordinate 82,224 of NZ_CP121355.1, read as the reverse complement.
ATGCGCCGGCGGCAGCGGCTCCGCCCAGCGCTTTCGTCGAAACCCTGTTCGATCACTATGCCGACAGGTTCGAGGAATCGCTGGTCGGAAAACTCGGCTACCGGATGCCGGACTTTCTCGACCGGGCCATTAGCGCGGCAAGGCCGGGCCGTTTTCACCTGGCCCTCGACCTCGGCTGCGGCACCGGCCTGATGGGCGAAAGGCTGCGTCCGATGGTCGATCGGCTCGAAGGCTACGACATCTCGGCCAGCATGTTGCGGAAGGCGAGGACCAAGGGCATCTACGATCTTCTGACCAAGGCCGACCTTCAGCATTTTTCCTATGACGGCGCGAAAGTCGATCTCGTGGTCGCGGCCGACGTCTTCATCTATGTCGGCGCGCTCGACCGCATCGTCGGCGCGATTGCCGGCGCATTGGCCGATGGCGGCCTGTTCGCGTTCTCGGTCGAGACGCTTGCGGATGGGGGCGACTTCGCGCTGCTGCCGTCGCGGCGCTACGCGCATTCCGAGGCTTATGTGCGGTGCGTTCTCGCCGCCAGCGGGTTTTCCATCCTGTCGCTCGATCCAGCCGTCATCCGCCAGGATCGGAGCGAGCCGGTAGAAGGGTTGGCTGTGGTAGCTGGGAAAGGCCACGCGGTGTAAAAGGATCGTCAACGCTGCGGTCCTTCCCACCCCCTCTGGCCTGCCAGCCATCTCCGCAAGGGGGAGATCGGATGTCGCGGCCGCTTTCGCCAATCTCCAGCGCAGCAGGCCGCAGCTGCCAATCTCCCCCTTGCGGGCCCTTGCGGGGGAGATGTCCGGCAGGACAGAGGGGGGTGCTGTCCCGCCGACCTTCGTATTGATCCTGTGCTACGAAGAAAGCCCGAATCGCTGCCCGCGAAAAAGCCCGAATCGCGTGTCGGGGTGATACCGGGCGGATACTGCACGGAGGGAACCCATGCGCTGGAACATGGTTGCGTTGGCGTCTTGCCTGATGGTGGCGGGCTGCGTCGGGGGCACCTCGATGGCCGAACGCCAGGACGAGGCCGTGCAGTCCTCGCTGCAATATGACGATGTGCCTTGCGACCAATTGGTGGCGCAGCGCAATCAGGTGGCGCAGCAATACAATCTGCCGATCACTGCCAAGCCGAACTTCTCCAACCCGGCGATGGGTTTCGGCCCGTTCATGCCGGACATGCGCTCCAAGGCGAAGCGCGACAGCGACAAGGCGAGCGGCGAGATCGACGCCATGAGCCGCTCGATCGACCGCCGCGACTGCGGCAAGCCGAAGAAGAAGGACAAGTTCGCGCTGCCGGCCTCGAAGCCGACTTCGCCGGCTCAGTAGCCCGCTTCGCGGTCGACTAGGTTCTCGAGCTTTTCGCCGCGCTCGAAGGCCGCCATCTGCCTAAGCATGATCGGCACCAGATGGGCGGGATCCGAGGTCGCCGCCGCATGCGGCGTCACGAACACCTTCGGATGGCTCCACAGCGGGCTTGTCTTCGGCAGCGGCTCGACTTCGAACACGTCGAGGCTCGCTTCCTTCAGCGTCCCGTCGTCCAGCGCGCGCAGGATGTCGGCATCCTTCTGCAGCCGCCCGCGCCCGGCGTTGATCAGCACCGCGCCGCCGAGGCCGTTGCGCCTGCGCAATTCCTTCAGTACGCCGTAGTTGACGATGCCTTGCGTGCGCGGCGTCAGCGGCAGCAGCACCACCAGGATGTCGGTGGCGTTGAGGAACGGGATCAGCCCCGCCTCGCCGGAATAGGTCGAAACGCCCTGCATCGGGCGCTCGCTGCGCGACCAGCCGTTGACGGCGAAGCCGAGCGAGAGCAGCACCGAGGCCGAGGCGCGGCCGAGATGGCCGAGCCCCATGATGCCGACGGAGATGTCGCCGGCCGGCCGCTGCGGCGGCTCGTGCCAGATCTTCTTCTGCTGCTGCGTGCGGTAGAGCATGCCCTGGCGATGGTGATCGAGCACACGCCAAACGACATATTCGGTCATGTATTGCGTGAGATTGTCGGCGACGATCCTGACGATCGGCACGTCGGGCAGGCCTGGATCGGCGAAGATGTGATCGACGCCGGCGCCGATCGAGAAGATGGCGCGCAGATTGGGCAGCGACGACAAGAGGTTGGGTTTCTGCTTCCACACCACCGCATAGGCGATCGAGGGATCGCTGGGACCGTCGGGCTCCAGCACCACATCACGCTCGGCCGCGAGCAGTTCGCGCCAGCGCTGCGGGTGAAAGCCGGTGAGGGCAAGCAGGACTTTGCCTTTTTCCATTCGCGGAGTGTCTTCCCTGTATTTCGGGTCGGTCAGCCTATTCGCTGACCACGCCGGTCGGCGCGGTCTCGATCCGGAACGCGGCCGAGATCAGCGCCCGGGTATAGTCGGTTTGCGGGCTGCCGAAAATCTGTTCGGACGGTCCGGCTTCGACGATCTGGCCATTGCGCATGACGATGACGTCATTGGCAAGGGCGCGGATGACTTTCAGGTCGTGGCTGATGAAGAGATAGGCCAGGTTGTGCCTGGCCTGCAGGTTGCGCAAAAGGTCGACCACCTGCGCCTGCACGCTCATGTCGAGCGCCGAGGTCGGCTCGTCGAGCATGACGAAGCGCGGATTGAGCACCATGGCCCGCGCGATGGCGACGCGCTGGCGCTGGCCGCCCGAGAATTCATGCGGATAGCGGTGGCGGGTTTCGGGATCGAGCCCGACTTCCTTCAGCACGTCGACCACCTTGTCGTCGCGCTCGTCGGGGGAGAGTTTCGGCTCGTGGATCTTCAGCCCTTCCTCGATGATCTCGGCGACCGACATGCGCGGGCTGAGCGATCCGAACGGGTCCTGGAAGACGATCTGCAGCTCGCGCCGCAGCGGCCGCATGGCGCTGAAGGAAAGCTCGTTGATGTCGCGGCCGTTGAAATTGATCGCGCCCGTCGAGGAGATCATCCGGGCGAGCGCCAGGCCGAGCGTGGTCTTGCCGGAGCCGGATTCGCCGACGACGCCCAGCGTCTGGCCGGCGCGCACGGTGACGTCGATGCCGTCCACCGCCTTCACGTGATCGACGGTGCGGCGGAAGAAGCCGCGCTTGATCGGGAACCAGACCTTGATGTCCTTGCCGGTCATCACCGCCGTGGCATTGGCATTCGCCGCCGGCGGCTTGCCCTTCGGCTCGGCGGCCAGGAGGTGCTTCGTGTAGGCGTGCTGCGGGTTGGCGAAAATCTCCTTGGTCGGCCCGGTCTCGACTATTCTGCCCTTGGTCATCACGCAGACGCGATCGGCGATCTTTCTCACGATGCCGAGGTCGTGGGTGATGAACAGCATCGACATGCCCTTGCGGCTCTTCAGGTCCGCGAGCAGTTCGAGGATTTGCGCCTGCACGGTGACGTCGAGCGCCGTCGTCGGCTCGTCGGCGATCAAGAGTTCCGGCTCGTTGGCCAGGGCCATGGCGATCATGACGCGCTGGCGCTGGCCGCCGGAGAGCTGGTGCGGATAGGCGTCGAGCCGCTTCTGCGGATCGCGGATGCCGACCTCGGTCAGCAATTCCAGCGTGCGCGCGCGGGCCTGCCGGTCGCCCAGCCCCTGATGCAGCGACAGCACCTCGACGATCTGCTGCTCGATCGTGTGCAGCGGATTGAGCGAGGTCATCGGCTCCTGGAAGATCATGGTGATCTTGTTGCCGCGCACGCCGCGCAGCGTCCTTTCGTTGGCGCTCAGCAGATCGGCGCCGTGGAACAGGATCTTCCCCGAGGGATGGCTGGCCGCGGGGTAGGGCAGAAGTTTCAGCACCGAGAGCGCGGAGACCGATTTGCCGGAGCCGGATTCGCCGACCAGCGCCAGCGTCTCGCCCCTGGCGATGTCGAAGGAGATGCGGTCGACGGCCGTCGACTGGCTGCCGCCTTGCGCGAAGGCGACGCTCAAATCGCGGACGGAGAGCAGGGCTTCGCTCATTTGAACGTCTTGCGCGGATCGAAGGCGTCGCGCGTCGCCTCGCCGATGAAGACCAGCAGCGACAGCATCAGCGAGATCACGATGAAGCCGGAGATGCCGAGCCATGGCGCGTTGAGATTGCGCTGCGCCTGTTTCAGCAGCTCGCCGAGCGAGGCGGAGCCGGGCGGCAGGCCGAAGCCGAGATAGTCGAGCGAGGTCAGCGTCGAGATCGAGCCACTGAGCAGGAAGGGCAGGAAGGTCAGCGTCGCCACCATGGCGTTGGGCAGGAGGTGGCGGAACATGATGGTGAGGTTGGGTACGCCGAGCGCGCGCGCCGCGTTGACATATTCGAAGTTGCGCGCGCGCAGGAATTCGGCGCGCACCACGCCGACCAGCGCCACCCAGGAGAACAAAAGCATCAGACCGAGCAGGATGAAGAAACCGGGCGGCAGGATCGCGGAGACGATGAGCAGCAGATAGAGCACCGGGATCGCCGACCAGATCTCGATGAAGCGCTGGAACAGAAGGTCCGTCCAGCCGCCGAAATAGCCCTGCACCGCGCCCGCCGCGACGCCGATCAGTGATGAGCCGAGCGTCAGGATGAGCCCGAACAGCACAGAGATGCGGAAGCCGTAAAGCACGCGCGCCAGCACGTCGCGCGCCTGGTCGTCGGTGCCGAGCCAGTTCCAGTTGCCGACGACGCAGTTGGGATCGGCCTCGCCTTGCGGATACTGGCTGCAGCGCGCCTTCTTGTCATAGAGCCAGGACGGCTTGGCGGGCGCCGCCTCGGGGATGGCGTTGTTGACCGTCTGGTAGGAATAGCGGACCGGCGGCCAGATCATCCAGCCATTGGCATTGATCTCGTCCTGGATGACCGGATCGCGATAGTCGGTGACGGCATAGAAGCCGCCGAACTTCTCTTCCGGATAGGCGACCAGCACCGGGAACAGGATCTCGCCCTTGTAGGAGGCGATGATCGGCTTGTCGTTGGCGATCAGCTCGGAAAACAGCGACAGCACGAACAGCAACAGGAAGATCCACAGCGACCAGTAGCCGCGCCGGTTCGCCTTGAAGTTCTGCAACCGCCGCTGGTTGAGCGGCGACAACCACGGCCGGGCGGCACGAGCCGGCTTGGTTTCGGCCGAGACTGCCGCCATCAGACGTCTCTCCGCTCGAAATCGATGCGCGGATCGACCCAGGTGTAGATCAGGTCCGACAGCAGGCCGACGAACAGGCCGAGCAGCGAGAAGATGTAGAGATTGGCAAAGACGACCGGATAGTCGCGGTCGATCACCGACTTGAAGCCGAGCAGGCCGAGGCCGTCGAGCGAGAAGATGTTCTCGATCAGCAGCGAGCCGGTGAAGAAGGCCGAGATGAAGGCGCCGGGAAAGCCGGCGATGACGATCAGCATGGCGTTGCGGAAGACGTGGCCGTAGAGCACCTTGCGCTCCGACAGGCCCTTGGCCCGCGCCGTCACCACATATTGCTTGCGGATCTCCTCGAGGAAGGAGTTCTTGGTCAGAAGCGTCGTCGTGGCGAAGGCCGACAGCACCAGCGCCGTCAGCGGCAGCGTCATGTGCCAGAAATAGTCGAGGATCTTGTCCGGCCAGGACAACTGGTCCCAATTGTCGGAAACGATGCCGCGCAGCGGGAACCAGTCCCAGAACGAGCCGCCGGCGAAAAGCACCATCAGGAGAATGCCGAACAGGAAGCCGGGGATGGCGTAGCCGACGATCACCACGCCGCTCGTCCAGACGTCGAAGGTCGAGCCGTCCTGCACCGCCTTGCGGATGCCGAGCGGGATCGAGATCAGGTAGGACAGAAGCGTGATCCACAGCCCGATCGAGATCGACACCGGCATCTTTTCCAGGATCAGGTCGAGCACCGAGATGTCGCGGAAATAGCTGTCGCCGAAATCGAAGCGGGCATAGTTCCACAGCATCATGCCGAAGCGTTCGAGCGGCGGCTTGTCGAAGCCGAACTGCTTTTCGAGCTTCTTGATGAATTCGGGGTCCAGCCCCTGCGCGCCGCGATATTTCGAGCTGACATCGCCGGCGACATCGAGATTGGTGGCGCCGGCATCGCCACCGCCGCCGCCGAGACGATCGGCGCCGCCCTGGTTGGTGAGCTTGGCGATGACCTGCTCGACCGGGCCGCCCGGCGCGAACTGGATGACGGCGAAGGAGATCGCCATGATGCCGAACAGCGTCGGGATCATCAAAAGGATGCGGCGCAGGATATAGGCGCCCATCAGAAATTATCCTCCTTCGGGAGAACCGCTGTGTCTGTGGGTGATCCCAAGGCAATCGCTTCAGACCAATTGTAGACGCCGGCGCCGCCCCTCATTGTCCTGCCGGACATTTCTCCCCGTATAGTGACGGGGAGAAATGGGCTGGCCGCAATCTCGGCGCTCTTATTGCGATGCTCGTGATTGGCGAAACCGCCGACGAAAGCCCCCCTCTCCCCGTCCCTACACGGGGAGAGGATGCCGGCAGGCAGGTGAGGGGCGGCGCCGACGTCCGCAAGAAAGTCACCCTTTGCCAATCTTTGCCGCCTTCTCCTTGTCGATCCACCACGTCGTCTCGACCGGAAAGCCGAAATCGGGTTTCTGCTCTGGAAAGCCGAACATGTCCCAATAGGCGACGCGGTGATTCGCGAGATAATATGTTGGAATCCAGTCTAGCCGCGCGCGCAAGACCCGGTCGAGCGCTCGGAGCACCGTAACGAGCTCTGCCCGATTGCCGGCCTTGCCCACTGCCACGATCAGCGCGTCGATGGCCCGGCTCTCGGTGCCTGGATAGTTGCGCTGCCCCGGGATTTTCGCCATTCGCGAGTCGTAGAGCATCTCCAGCCCGTCGGCAGTGGGCGTTGCCCCTATCGACCAATGGAGCAGGTTGAAATCGAAGTCGAAATCGCTCTGCCGCTGTTCATACTGCGTCGAATCGACTTGCCGGATGGACGCGTCGATCCCAATCGCCTTCATATTCTCAAACCATTTGGTGAAGAGACGGACGATGCCATCGTCCTCGGCGAGCATTTCCACGCGCAGCCGCTCCCCCTTTTCATTGACGACGAAATCGCCTGTTCGCTTCCAGCCGGCTTCGGCAAGCAGTCTTGAAGCCTTGCCCATCAGCTTGCGGTCGCGACCCGAACCGTCGGATACGGGCTGCATCACCGGCTCGCCGAACGTCTCTGGCGGCAATTCGGCCCGAAAAGGCTCCAGCAGGGCCAGTTCCTGGGGAGATGGCAGTCCTTCGGCCTTGTAGTCCGAGCGTTCGAAATTCGATTGCGAACGCTCGTAAGAGCCAAAAAACAGGACGCGCTTGGTCCATTCGAAATCGAAGCAGTTGGCGATCGCTTGCCTTACGCGCACATCACGGAATTGCGCGCGACGCTGATTCAGCGCGACGGCCTGCATATCCGGCGATTTCTCGCCGGGAAATTCCCGTTTGACGACCTTGCTCTCCTTAAGCGCCGGAAAGTCATAGCCGGTTGCCCACACCCGCGAGGTAAATTCCTCGCGGAAATGGGTGTCGCCCTTCTTGAAGGCCTCAAATGCGGCCTGGCGGTCGAGATAGAAGTCGATACGAATGCGATCGAAATTGTTAACACCACGGTTCACGGGGAGATCGCGGCCCCAATAGTCGGCGACGCGCTCATACTCGACGGTCTGTCCTGCCACGACGCGTCCTATCTTGTATGGTCCGGAACCGAGCGGCGGCGTCATCGTCGAGGCATCGAACTCATTGGCCGTGTAAAAGGCCTTGGACACGATCGGCATCACCACGACCGAAAGAATGTTCTGCGCGGATTGTTCGCCGTTGAAGGTGAGGTTGAGGGTGACGGCATCGATGGCAACCGCCTCCGTCATATAGCGCAGCGCCTTGGACAGGTTTGGATGGCCTTGGTCCTTGTACAGCTTCAAAGCGAAGGCGACGTCGTCGGCGGTCAGAGGCGTGCCATCGTGGAATCTCGCTTGCGGTCTTAGGGCGAAGCGGAAGCCGTTGCGGTCTTGCGACAAGGTAACGGACTCCGCAAGCAGACCGTAGACGGCATCCGGCTCATCGAGCGCGCTTGTCATCAGCGAGTCGAAACAGAGTTCGGTGCGCGGCGGTGAATCTCCCTTCAACACCAGGGAATTCAGGGTGTTGAAGGTTAGAAAGCTTTGATTCAGAGTTGCGTTCGGTGGTGCGAAATTCATCTGGCCGCCCTTTGGGGCGCCCGGATTGACATAGTCGAAATGCGTGAAGTCGGGCTTGTATTTGAGATCGCCGAAAGCCGACAGGCCATGCACCTTCACGCCCGTCGGAATGGCGGCAAAGGCGCGGCCGGGAAGCAGTGCCCTGGCCGCCGTTGCAGCGCCGAGCGCCAGGAAGTCGCGACGAGGAAGCATTGTCTGCCGCCTCATCAATTGAGCCCCTTGTACTTGGCGGCCAGCGCCTTCTCCTTCGCTGTGTCGACCCACCAGGAATCGATGTCGGCGCCACGGTAGCTGGGCTGCTTTTCCGGCATGCCGAACTTGTTCCAATAGGCGAGCCAAACCACCGCGCGGTAGTATTGCGGCACGACATAGTAGTTCCACAACAGCACCCGATCGAGCGCATGGGTGGTGGCGACGAGATCGTCGCGGTCGGTGGCGAAGATGATGCGGTCGACGAGCGCGTCGACCACCGGGTTCTTGATGCCGGAATAGTTGCGCGATCCCGGCGTGTCCGCCGCCTTCGAGCTCCAGAAATCGCGCTGCTCGTTGCCAGGCGATTCCGATTGCTGGAGTATGCTGGTGACGACGTCGTAGTCGAAATTGTTGACGCGGTTGATGTATTGCGTCTGGTCGATGATGCGCAGCGTGGCATCGACGCCGATCTTGCGCAGGTTTGCGATCCACGGACTGGCGATGACCTGGTCGGTGTCGTTCGAGCCGAGTATCTCGAACTTGAAGGGCTGGCCGGTCTTGGCATTCACCATCTTGCCGCCCTTGATGACCCAGCCTGCCTTTGCAAAAAGGTCGACCGCCTGCTTCAGATTCTTCCGCTCCGCTTGCGGTGAATCGTAGACCGGCAGCTTGAATTCCTGCGTGAACAGCTCCGGCGGCAGCTTGTCGCGATACTTCTCCAGGATTTCGAGTTCCTTGCCTTGCGGCAGCCCGCTCGACGCCAGCTCCGTGCCCTCGAAATAGCTGTGGGTGCGCGTGTTCGAATTGTAGAACAGCGTGCGGTTCATCGTTTCGAAGTCGAACGGATAGGTCAGCGCGGCGCGCACCAGCCGGTCCTGGAACAGCGGCCGCCGCTGATTGAGCACGAAAGCCTGCATCGGCTCGGGCGAGGTGGTTTTGAATTCCTTTTTGATCACGTCGCCGGCGTTCACCGCCGGAAAGTTGTAAGCCGTCGCCCAACGCCGCGAACTGTTTTCCGGCTTGATGTCGTCGAGCCCGCCCTTGCTGAAGGCTTGCCAGGCGGCATTGTCGTCCAGGATATAGGTGAAGCGCTGGGTATCGAAATTCTCGCGGCCGATCTTCACCGGCAGCTTGGCGCCCCAATAGTCGGTCACGCGCTGCCAGACGATCTCCGAGCCCGGCTTGAAGCTGGCTATTCTGTAGGCGCCGGAGCCGAGCGGCGGTTCGAGCGTCGGCCTTGTGATGTCGCGCTTCTTGCCGCTGGCATCGGTGCCCTCCCACCAGTGCTTCGGCAAAACGACGAGGTCGCCGAGGATCTTGGGCAGTTCGCGATTGCCTTTCTGGTTGAAATGGAACTCGACCTCGCGGTCCGATATGGCGACCGCTTCGGTCACGTTCTCGAAATAGCGATTGTACATCGGGCTGTTGGCCTTCAGCACCTGGAACGACCAGACCACGTCGTCGACGGTGATCGGCTGGCCGTCATGCCACTTGGCTTGAGGGTTGAGCCGGTAAGTAGCCGACGAATAGTCGGACGGGTATTTGTAGGCCTCTGCGACCAGCGGGTGGCTGACGCTGCCCTCATCGGTCGCCTGGTCCATCAGCGTGTCGTAGAGCAGGCCGCCGCCGAACTGCGCGAAGCCGGAGGCTGGCGATCCCTGCACGATGTAGGGATTGAAGCTGTCGAAGGTGCCGGTAACCACGGAGTTGTAGGTGCCGCCCTTTGGAGCATCCGGATTGACGTAGTCGTAGCGCTGGAAATTGTCGCCGTATTTGGAGGGGCCGATCAGCGAGGAAGTCGTGTGCCATTCGTCGGCGAAGCTGGCCTGCAGGCTCGCGGCGAAAGCAACCGCCAGCATCGATGCGAAAAACGTTCGGGAGCGGCCAACCGTCATGCGTTCTCCTCGTCGCGAGCTCTGAAGCGTTCATCGTTTCACGGAAACGACGACCGCTCCTTCGCTTTGTTTCGACGCAATTCCGGACGGAAAACCGGTTCCCACTTTTCCTGGAATTGCTCTGCCCACCGGCAATCTAGATCATTTGACGCCGGTGAAAACCGCAAGCGCCGGCTTTTGTCGCCGCATATGCGGTTTTCCTAACAGAAAAGCCGGGACGAACCCGGCTTTTCCAAGGTGTCTTCATGACAAATTGTTTATTGAGCGGGTGCGGCCGGCTTGGCCGGAGCGGCGCCTTCGGCCGGCTTGGCGGGTGCGGCACCTTCCGCGGGCTTGGCGCCTTCGGCGGGCTTGGCCTCGGCCGAAGCACCCGGCTGCGGCAGCGGCTTCGGATTGTCCGACAACGTGCGCAGATAGGCGATCACGTTGGCGCGGTCTTCATCCTTCGGCAGGCCGGCAAAGCCCATCGCCGTGCCCTTCACGAACTTCTTCGGCGAGGTGATGAAGTGGTTGAGGTTGTCGTAGGTCCACTTCTCGGCGCCGCCCTTGGAAAAGTCCTTCATGCCGGCCGAATAAGCGAAGCCTTCATGCTCGGCGACGGGCCGGTCGACGACATCCCAGAGGTCCGGACCGACTTTGTTCGGGCCGCCCTTCTCGCCGGAATGGCAGGCCTGGCACTTCTTGAAGATGGCGGCGCCCGCCTCGGCATTGGCGGTGGCGAGCAGGTCGGCGATCGGCTTGGCTTCGGCGGCGGGCGCTGCGGCACCGCCGCCTTCGGCCGGTTCTTGAGCCTCGATGGCGAAGCCGGGCTTCTCGGGCGCGGGGGAAGCAAACAGCGCGTCGGAAACGATGCCCACGGAAAAGACGACGAAGCAGGTTCCGAGGAATCCGCCGAGCAGCTTGTTGACTTCGTTGGAATCCATACGCCCCTTGCTCCCTTTTCCGGCGGACCGTCCCGTCCACTCCGTCCGTCGGTATCGCTAAAGGCCCGGGAGGGCCAGTCAAATCGCGCGGAAACTAGGTCTTTTGCTTCGGCGTTGCAACACCTATAAGGGCGCTTCCAGTGAGACGTTTTGCCACTTTCCATCCGCTTTCCCGGCCGCCCTGAAGTCCCATGTCGACATTGATCCTGATCCCCGCCCGCATGGCCTCGACGCGCCTGCCGGGCAAGCCGCTGGCCGACATCGCCGGCGCGCCGATGATCGTCCATGTCGCCCGCCGTGGCGCCGAGGCCGGGCTTGGCCGCGTGGTCGTGGCGACGGACACGGAAGCGGTTGCCTCGGCGGTCCGGGAGCACGGTTTCGAAGCGGTGATGACGCGTGCCGACCACGAATCGGGCTCCGACCGCATCTTCGAGGCCCTTGCCGCGATTGACCCGAGGAAAGAGGTCGGAACCATCGTCAATGTGCAGGGCGATCTGCCGACCATCGACCCTGAAATCATCGGCGCATCGCTGCGGCCCTTCGACGACCCGTCGGTCGACATCGCCACGCTCGGCGTCGAGATCGTCCGCGACGAGGAAAGGACCAATCCGAACGTCGTCAAGATCGTCGGCTCGCCGCTGTCCCCGACGCGGCTCAGGGCGCTCTATTTCACGCGCGCCACGGCGCCTTGGGGGGAAGGCCCGCTCTATCACCATGTCGGCCTCTACGCCTATCGGCGCGCGGCGCTCGAACGCTTCGTCGCGTTGAAGCCGTCGCCGCTGGAGCGCCGTGAACGGCTGGAGCAGCTGCGGGCGCTTGAAGCCGGCATGCGCATCGATGCCGAGATCGTCCGGTCGCTGCCGCTCGGCGTCGACACGCCCGACGATCTCGAACGCGCCAGGCAAATCCTTTCAAATTGAGACATCCGTAAGCGAGACATTGGCGAATGCCCGAAAAGACCAACAGAATCTCCTTCCAGGGCGAGCCCGGCGCCAACTCCGACACCGCTTGCCGCAACATGTTCCCGTCGATGGATCCGTTGCCCTGTCCGACTTTCGAGGACGCTTTCAACGCCGTGGAGACCGGCAAGGCCGATCTCGCCATGATCCCGATCGAGAACACGATCGCAGGGCGCGTCGCCGACATCCATCATCTGTTGCCGGAATCGCGCCTGCACATCGTCGGCGAGTATTTCCTGCCGATCCATTTCCAGCTGATGGTGCTGCCGGGTGTCAGGCGCGAAGAGATCAAGACGGTGCACAGCCATATCCACGCGCTTGGCCAGTGCCGCAAATACATCCGCAAGAACGGCTGGAAGCCGGTGGTCGCCGGCGACACGGCGGGTTCGGCCAAGATGGTTTCCGAGGTCAAGGATCGCACCATGGCCTCGCTGGCGCCTGCGCTCGCCGCCGAGCTCTACGGCCTCGACATCATCGAGAAGAATGTCGAGGACACCGACTCGAACGTCACCCGCTTCGTCGTGCTGACCAAGAACAAGCAGTGGGCCGAGCGGCCATCGCCCGACGCCAAGATGATGACCACCTTCATCTTCCGCGTCCGCAACGTGCCGGCCGCGCTCTACAAGGCCATGGGCGGCTTCGCCACCAACGGCATCAACATGACCAAGCTCGAGAGCTATCAGCTCGGCGCCTTCACCGCGACGCTGTTCTACGCCGACATCGAGGGCCACCCCGACGATCCGCTGGTCAAGCTGGCGCTCGACGAACTGCGCTTCTTCTCGCGCGAGATGCGCATCCTCGGCGTCTATCCGGCGAGCGCGTCGCGCGAGCAGTGGAAGGTCGCGGACTGAACGGTCTTCGGATTGGCGGGAGCCTTCGCGAGGTCGTCATCCACGGGCGGAGCGACGCGAAGCGGAGCGCAGACCCGAGGATCCATGCCGTTACCTCAGTCAAGGGGCGCAGCGGAGCAGAATTCTGGACCGTTGTAACGCTTCGACGTCACGGAATGGATCCTCGGGTCTACGCGCGTCGCTGCGCTCCTTGCTTCGCCCGTGGATGACGAAGCACGAAGGCCTTCGCCAATCTGCGACGTTTGCGCTCAACCCGCTTATCAGCCCCAACCCAACGGCACGTAGTCGATCTCCATGAACGCCTCGACCTCCGGAACCCAGCGGTCGCGTACGAAGGCGATATGGTCGGGGTGCTCGTTATACCTGGTGTAGGCGGCCTGGTCGGCGAACTCCATCGAGAAGCCGAACTGATAGTCGTTCTTGGGGCTCACCTGGCGCAGCTGCTCGAAATGCGTGACGCCTTTGATCTCGGTGAGGATCTTCTTCGCGTCGTGGAGGAAACGTTTCGCCTCCAGCGAATGCGGCGGATGCTTCAGCGTGAACACGACGGTATGACGGATCATTTTTCGGCTGCTCCTATTCGCTGTCGACCCAGGCGCGGATGAGGTGGTGGGCGATCGCCCCTTTCGGCGGTGTGATCAACCCGCCGGCATGCTCCCTGACCAGCATCGAGCGCACCTCGTCGCGGAAAAACCAGCGGCAGTCCTCCAGCTCGTTGAGGTCGGCCTGGATATCCTCGTTGAGCGGCTCGCCGAAGCAGCCGATCATCAGCGAATAGGGAAACGGCCACGGCTGGCTGGCATGATAGACGACACGGCCGAGCCGGATGCCGGCCTCCTCCAGCGTCTCGCGGCGCACCGCCGCCTCGATCGTCTCGCCCGGTTCGATGAAGCCGGCCAGCGCCGAATACATGCCCGGCGCGAAATGCCGGCCGCGCCCGAGCAGGCATTTCTCGCGCGTCGCCGTCAGCATGATCGCCACCGGGTCGGTGCGCGGGAAATGGTCGGTGCCGCAGGCCGGACAGTGCCGTCTGTAGCCGCCGGCGCGCATTTCGGAAGCATTGCCGCACTTGCTGCAGAAAGCGTGGCTGGCATGCCAGGCAAGCAGCGCCGCGCCTTGCGCCAGCGCGCCGGCGGCCGCTTCGTCGATCAAACCCTGCATGTAGACCGAACGATAGTCGATCGCCTTGATCGTCTCGGGCAACTTTTCCGGCTCGATGCCGGCGGGCACGGCAAGCACCGGGCCGTCCTCGGAAAAGCCGAGCAGCACGCCGCGGTCGAGCGAAACCTCGAAGGCCCGGCTTTCCGCCGTCTCGAACCAGGGGTCGAACCTGCCGTCGGCGAGTTTCAGATAGAGCCGGCCGCCATGCATCAGCATCAGCCGCGCCGATCGCTCGGCGAGCGCCTTTTCGACCGCGTCGTCGGCGCGGTTTTCCGACTGCCGGTCGATCCGGTTTCCGGCGAAACCGACGAACTGGCTCGGCTCGCGCAATGGCGCGTCAAACAGACGGAAGCTCATGTGGACTCGGGGTCTCGGGAAAGCGGGGGATGGACACTGGTCGGCTTATAGCGCTGCCTTGATGGTTTCGGCAAACCGGCGGATATCGGGGCGTTGATAGGGCTCGCGCATACCGTGCCCCCAGACCGGCCCGGGCCAGCCCGGGTCGCCCTCGGTGCGCGCGATGACGTGGACATGCAGCTGGCGCACGATGTTGCCGAGCGCGCCGGTGTTGATCTTGGTGCAGCCGGTCACCCGCTTCAGCGCCTGCGCCACCATGTTGGTCTCGAAGGTCAGCATCGCCTGGTCGAGCGGCGTCATGTCGTGCAACTCCTCGATGCCGGGCCGCTGCGGAACCAGGATAAGCCACGGCCAGCGACGATCGTTCATCACCCTGAGCTCGCACAGGCCGAGCCACATGAGCTGCTCACTGTCCGCCTCCAACCGGGCGTCTAGTGTGAAACCGGCCTTGAGGCCAGGCAGCATGGGCGTTTCCTTCGCTTTTGTAACTTTTTTCAAACCGGGGAACGCTAGAGCGGCGGCAAGATGGCTGCAAGCGAATCATTGGCCGCTATTGTTGATTTGAAGGCTTCTTGCCCGCCTGGCCGGGCCGGCCATTCACCTCCGCCCTTGCATTTCGGCGCCGAATTGCCGATATGGAGCGCGGGAGGTTGGTGGTGGACGATCCACTCGCCAACCGGGTCAGGTCCGGAAGGAAGCAGCCCTAACGAGCCCGGAACGGGTCATTGTTCCAGCCTCCCGCCTCTTCGCCTTTCTCCCGCGACATTGACGGCGCCAAGCCGTGCGGGCGAGACTATGCGCAGGAATCGGCCGCCTTCCGTCGCGGTCCTTGGAGCTTTTGACGGCGAATGAGCGAAGCCGGAAATTTGGGGCCAGAAAGCCTGGAGACAGGAAAGGCCGGCGCCTATCGCGTGCTGGCACGCAAATATCGGCCCTCCAATTTCTCCGAGCTGATCGGCCAGGAGCCGATGGTCCGCACCCTGACCAACGCCTTCGCCACTGGCCGCATCGCCCAGGCCTGGATGCTGACCGGCGTGCGCGGCGTCGGCAAGACGACGACGGCGCGCATCCTGGCACGGGCGCTGAACTACAAGACGGCGACCGTCGACCAGCCCTCCGTCGACCTCTCGATTCCCGGCGAGCATTGCCAGGCGATCATGGAAGGCCGCCATGTCGACGTCATCGAGATGGACGCCGCCTCCCACACCGGCATCGACGACATCAGGGACATCATCGACCGCGTGCGCTATGCGCCGGTCTCGGCCCGCTACAAGGTCTACATCATCGACGAAGTGCATATGCTCTCCACCCAGGCCTTCAACGGCCTGCTGAAGACGCTGGAAGAGCCGCCGCCGCACGTCAAATTCATCTTCGCCACCACCGAGATCCGCAAGGTGCCGATCACGGTTCTGTCGCGCTGCCAGCGCTTCGATCTGAGGCGCATCGATGCCGGCGCGCTCGTCGCGCATCTTTCTTCTATCGCCGCCAAGGAAGGCATTTCCGTCGACGACGAGGCCCTGGCGATGATCGCCCGCGCCGCCGAGGGCTCGGCGCGCGATTCGCTTTCGATTCTCGACCAGGCGATCGCCCATGGCAGCGGCACGGTCAGCGCCGAGGCGGTGCGCGCGATGCTGGGGCTCGCTGACCGCGCCCGCATCATCGACCTGTTCGAGCATGTCATGAAGGGCGACGTGGCGGCTGCTTTGGCCGAGTTCCGGGCGCAGTACGACACCGGCGCCGACCCTGCCGCCGTGCTCACCGATTTGGCCGAATTCAATCATCTCGTCACCCGGCTGCGTTTCGTGCCGGCGGCGGCCGAGGACGCCTCGCTCTCCGAGGACGAGCGGCGGCGCGGCGCGGAATTCGCGAGCACCCTGTCGGTGCGCGTGCTGTCGCGTGCCTGGCAGATGCTGCTCAAGGGCATCCCCGAGGTGCAGTCCTCCAACCGCCCGGTCAGCGCCGGCGAGATGGTGCTGATCCGGCTGGCGCACGCCGCCGACCTGCCGACCCTGGACGAAGCGCTGAAATCGCTGGAAGGCGCGGCGCCGGTGCCGAACGGCGCGCCGCGTGCCAACGGAGCGCCGGCAAGTCCCGGCAATGGCGGCGCCAGCGCGGTGGCGCAAACACGCATGCCGACCTCCAGCGGCGCGCAGACGATGCGGCTGGTCGAGGCGCAGCCGGTGCCTGCCGCCTTCGTTCCTGCGCCCGAGCCGGTCGTCGAGACGCCTGCCGTTCCGGTGAAGTCGCTGGCCGACATTGCGGCCCTTGCCGACGCCAATCGCGACATCGCCTTCAAGGTGCTCTTGAAGCGCTGCGTGCGGCTGGTGCGCATCGAGCCTGGCCGCATCGACGTCAGCCTGACCGACGATGCGCCGAAGATGCTGCTCAACGACCTCACCGCCAAGCTGCGCGCCTGGACCGGCCGCAACTGGCTGGTGTCGCTGTCGAAGGAAGAGGGTGGCCAGACGCTGGCCGAGAAGGAGACGACGAAGCGCGAGAACGCCTTCTCGGACGCCAGGAGCGATCCGACCGTCGCCGCCATCCTCGCCCGCTTTCCCGGCGCCAAGATCATCGACGTGCGCATTCCGGATGTGCCGGAGGTCGAAGGCACCGAGGCCGATCTGCCTGTCGAGCCGGCGGCGGACGATGACGAAATCTAGAGCATGATCCCGAACCGAAGGACCGCGTCAGTGAAAAGTGGGAACCGGTTTTTGCTTCGCTGACCTACGGTTCGGACAAGATCATGCTCCGACAAAAGAAACAAAGAGGATATTTGCGATGAAGGATCTTCTCGGCCTGATGGGCAAGGCGAAGGAAATGCAGGCCAAGTTCCAGGCCATGCAGGACGAGATCGCGACGCTCGAAGCCACCGGGCAGGCGGGCGGCGGCCTGGTCAGCGTGACGCTGACAGGCAAGTTCGAAATGAAGGCGCTGAAGATCGATCCGTCATTGCTCAAGGACGACGAGGTCGAGATCCTCGAAGACCTGCTGTTGGCCGCTCACAATGACGCCAAAAATAAGGTCGAGCAGGTCATGCAGGAAAAGACCAAGGCCTTGACTGCCGGCCTGCCGATTCCACCCGGAATGAAATTGCCATTCTGAGGCGCCTGCCGCCAGTTAATTGATTATGAATGAAAATCGAGCGCGGGCCGCAATATTAACCATTTTGCCGGCTTTGCTCACGGGCTCATTTCGAGGCATTCATAAAGTTTTACCCAAGTCCAGGGATTGCTAACCATCTAGCCATCTTTTTGCCTGAAAGAGTCTCATTCTTGCCACATCTCGGGGCGGGCTGGCATCTGGAAATGAGGCTTTTTTGTTGATCGCGACGCGATGGAAGACGCCGCTGCTGCTCATCGGCATCGCCGCTTCCCCCTTGTTCCTGGCCGGCTGCAGCCAGACCACGTCACATGGCATGTCGGTGGCGAGCCTGACCGACGCCGTCACGCCGAGCTTCCTTAGCTCGCGCTCCTACAAATACTCGATGAAGGACAAGGAGTGCCTGCAAAGGGCGATGTTCTTCGAGTCGAACCGGTCGAGCCGTGACGGCATGATCGCCGTCGGCACGGTCGTCATGAACCGGCTGCGCTCGGGCCAGCACGGCAGCACCATCTGCGAGGTCGTCGGCGAGAGGGGCCAGTTCGCCCCCGGCGTGATGACGCGGCCGATGAACTCGCGGGCGCTGCCCGATGTCGAGGAGGCCGCCCAGGCGGTGCTCAAGGGCGAGCGCAAGGCCAAGCTCATGAACACGATGTATTTCCACACCGCCGGTCTGCGCTTCCCCTACAAGAACATGCACTACACGATGGTGGCCGGCGGCAACGCCTTCTATGAGAAGCGCGGCCGCAATTGGCAGCCGCTGCCGGACGAGCCCGTGGTCGCCATGGCCTCCGACAAGTCGCAGAAGACCGACCCCGCCGCTCCGGTGCTCGTCCCTTCCGCCGAGCCGGTGGTCAAGACCATTGTCCATGCCGATCCGGCCAAGCAGGCCGCAATGACCGCGGTAGCGGCGCCGGTGCCTTCGGCCAAGCCAGCGGCCGTTCCGGCCGAGCAGACCGTCATGACGGCTTCCGCCGCGCCCTCGCAGAAGTCCGGCCGCGTCACGGCGAAGCCGACCGTGGTGGCGATGCAGGAGCCGATGGAGGAGCCGGACGCGTCCCGCTTCGGCGGCACGCTGAAAGGCCGGTATGTCACCTCCGTTCCGAGCGCTCCCCAGGAAGCGGCGATGGGTTTCCAATCGACGCCTGAGAACACCGATGCCATTGGCGCGCTGATCGTCAGCCAGAACCGACCGCTCTAAACCTGTTGAGTCGACCCTCGGCACACGGCCCGCCTTGGCGGCAAGGCGGGCCGTGCATCGTTGCGACTGTTCCAAAGCGCTCCGAAAAATCCTAGATCAGAGCGATGTCGAAGCGAATCGCCGGTCCAGAGATCGAACGCCTGATCCAGCTCCTGGCCAAGGTGCCGGGGCTCGGTCCGCGTTCGGCAAGGCGAGCGGCCCTCCATCTGATCAAGAAGAAGGAGCAACTGCTGCAGCCACTCGCCGCCGCCATGGGCGAGGCGGTCGACAAGGTGCGCATCTGCTCGACCTGCGGCAATGTCGACACCTCCGACCCCTGCATGATCTGCACCGACCCGCGTCGCGATGCCGGCACGCTGATCGTCGTGGAGGACGTCTCCGACCTCTGGGCGCTGGAGCGTGCCGCCGCCATGAACGTGCGCTACCACGTGCTCGGCGGCACGCTGTCGCCGCTCGACGGCATCGGCCCGGACCAGCTCAACATCCGCTCATTGATCGACCGCGTCGCCGGCGGCGAGGTGAAGGAGGTGATCCTCGCCGTCAACGCCACCGTCGAGGGCCAGACGACGGCGCATTACTTGACCGACCAGCTCTCGGGCTTCGAAATCAAGGTGACACGGCTCGCGCACGGCGTTCCGGTCGGCGGCGAGCTCGATTACCTCGACGAAGGCACGCTGGCCGCGGCGCTGCGCTCGAGGACGGCGTTTTGAGCGCAGCGAGACGGAGGATGCGCGCTATGACTGGAATGCATCCTTCGAAGTTGGCGCTAAGCACCCCCCTCTGTCCTGCCGGACATCTCCCCCTCAAGGGGGGAGATTGGATGTCGCCCTGGCTTTCGCCAATCGCCAACGTTGAAAGGAAAATGTTGCCGGCGAAACTGCCAATCTCCCCCCTGTATGGACTGGGGACATCGCGAACAGGTGTGCGAAGACATCGCGAACAGTTTCGTGCGTTTTGCGCGGGGAGGTTCGTGGTGCCATTCGAGGCCAGGAGCGTGATGAGCCAGAAGGAAGAGTTTGTAAGACTGGCGCTGGCGCCAGGGGCGAATGTGAGCGCGCTGTGCCGTCGCTTCGGGATCGGACGAACCTGCGGGCACAAATTGATCGCGCGGTTTGGTGCGGAAGGCGTAGCCGGGCTGGCGGAGCGTTCGCGGCGGCCAAAGTCGAGCCCGCGGCGCAGCCCGCCGTCGCTGGAAGCAGCGGTTGTGTCGCTGCGGAAGGAATGCCCGGCCTGGGGTGGGCGCAAGATCGCTGGCGTGCTCGAGCGCGACGGCATCGGCGCCATTGCTCCTTCGACGGTGAGCGGCATCTTGCGGCGCAACGGCGTCGAGCTGGGTGCGTTGGGCGGCGGCGCTCAGCCCTTCATCCGCTTCGAGCACGAAGCCCCCAACGATCTGTGGCAGATGGACTTCAAGGGCCATGTGCCACTGCGCCAGGGACGGCTGCATCCGCTCACCGTGCTCGACGACCATTCGCGCTTCTCGCTGGCCCTGGAGGCCTGCTCCGACGAGACGACCGAGACCGTCAAGGCGCGGCTGATCACGGCGTTCCGGCGCTATGGCCTGCCGTGGCGCATCGCCATCGACAACGGCCCGCCCTGGGGCGACGGCGGCCGCAACAACCTCACCGTGCTCGGCGTCTGGCTGATCGAGGTGGGCGTGGCCATCAGTCATTCCCGGCCCTACCATCCCCAGACGCTGGGCAAGGACGAGCGCTTCCACCGCTCCCTCAAGGCCGAGGCGCTGCAGGGGCCGCCCTTCGAGAGCCTCCAGCACGCCCAGAGCGCCTTCGACAGCTGGCGCCATCTCTACAACACCAAGCGCCCGCACGACGGCCTTGCCGGCGCTGTGCCGCTCGACCGCTACCGGCCCTCCGGCCGCGACTTCTGCGAGACCGTGGCGCCCTTCGACTACGCCGCCGGCGACCTCCTGCGCAAAATCCAGCAGAAGGGAGCGACCTCGCTGTTCGGGCGTGCCTTCAAGATCTGCAACGCCGTCGCCGGCAAGGTCGTCGCCTTCAGGCCGACCGAAATCGACGGCGTCTTCGATGTCTTCTTCCGACACCAGAAGATCCAAACCATCGACCTCAACCAGTTCCAGCGCTAGCATGGGAAACTGTTCGCGATGTCTTCGCACACCTGTTCGCGATGTCCCCAGTCCATACACCCCCTTGAGGGGGAGATGTCCGGCAGGACAGAGGGGGGTGCCTGGCGCCGGCTTCTCAGATTGGCTGTACTTTCCTTCCTTGCAGCACTTGTCGGGCTGTTCCTCTCCATCCCCACCCGCGCCGCCCCCATCGACGGTCAATTCCAGGCCTGGCTGCAGAACGACCTCTGGCCCGAAGCCAAGGCCAAGGGCATCTCCAAGAAAACCTTCGATGCCGCCTTCATCGGCGTGAAGCCGAACCTGAAGCTGCCGGACCTCGTCATGCCCGGCGTGAAGCCGACGACGCCCGAAAAGCAGCACCAGGCCGAGTTCGGTCCGCCCGCCAATTATTTCGCCGAGAAGATCATTCGCGCCGTCACCACCGGTGGACGGGCGCGCGAGAGTGCCAATGCGAGGGTGCTCGGGCTGATCGAAAAGCGCTACGGCGTGCCCGGCGACATCGTGCTGGCGATCTGGGGCCGCGAGACCGGCTTCGGCGCCGCCAAGATGCCTTACGACGCCTTCGAGGTGCTGGGCACCAAGGCGTTCACGTCGACGAAAAAGGATTTCTTTCGCATCGAGGTGCTGGCCGCGCTCGAGATCGTCGAGCGCAGGCTCGCCCCGGTCGATGCGATGAAGTCGTCCTGGGCCGGCGCGCTCGGCCAGCCGCAATTCATGCCGACGTCCTTTCTGAAGCACGCCGTCGATTTCGATGGCGACGGGCGGCCCGACATCTGGAACTCGACGCCCGACGTGCTCGCTTCCATCGCCAACTATCTCGTCCATTATGGCTGGGTAAGGGGACGCGGCTGGGGGACGGAGGTGATCGCGCCGGCAAACGTCTCCTGCTCGCTTGAAGGACCGGACCAGGGCAAGAAGATTTCCGACTGGGTGGCGATGGGCATCAGGCGCGCCGACGGCAAGGCGTTCCAGGCCAGCGAGCTGAAGGCCGAAGGCTTCCTCCTGATGCCGGCCGGGCGCAGCGGCCCGGCCTTCATCGTCACGCCGAACTTCTATGTGCTGAAGGAATACAACACCAGCGACCTCTATGCGCTGTTCATCGGCCACGCCGCCGACCGCATCGCCAAGGGTGACGTCACCTTCTCCGGCACCTGGGGCCCGGTGGGCGATCTCCACCGGTCCGACATCGCGGCACTCCAGCAGGCGCTGCAGGCGAAGGGCTACGACGTCGGCAGCGCCGACGGCCTGCCCGGCTTCAAGACGCGCCGCTCGATCGGCGTCTGGCAAGCGAAGAACGGCAAGCCTGCGACCTGCTTTCCCGACGCGACCCTGGTTGCGCAACTGAAATGACGGTGACTTCCAAGGGTCGAAAGTCTAGCAGATTTTTCCTGATTGAAGGCTTCGATTAGCCGGCGCACGGGTCGACTCGTGACCACTCGTTCTGGCCCAATAAGCTGTTTCGCAAAATGCGCGTTGCCGGTACGAACGCTGCCGAATAGGGTGTTGACCAACTGGACAAAAACCACGACGGTAAGTGGTCCAAGCCGCCGTCGGCTTCGCAAAGAATAATGCAGCCCTGAGCCGGGAACCTCAGGTCAACAAAACAGGGAACGATCATCATGATGCTGGAAAAGTTTGCTCTCCGTGGCTTGCTTGCGGGTGTGGCGATGTCTGCGCTGCTTGCGGCGCCCGCTTTTGCGGTCACGCCTGCCGACACGCTGGTCGAAGGCTTCGCCATCGACGACATCATCTCGATGGATCCGGGCGAGGCGTTCGAGCTGTCGACCGCCGAAGTCACCGGCAACACCTATGATCTCCTGGTACGACTCGACCTCAGCGACACCTCCAAGGTCAAGGGCGACCTCGCCGAGAGCTGGACCGTTTCCGACGACGGCCTGACCTACACCTTCAAGCTCAAGCCCGGCATGAAGTTCGCTTCCGGCAATCCGATCACCGCGGCCGACGTCGCCTACTCCTTCGAGCGCGCCATCAAGCTCGACAAGAGCCCAGCCTTCATCATCAATCAGTTCGGCATCAGCGGCGACAACGTCACCGAGAAGGCCAAGGCGGTCGACGACACGACTTTCCAATTCGTCGTCGACAAGGCCTACGCGCCGAGCTTCGTGCTGAACTGCCTGTCGGCCACCGTCGCTTCCGTCGTCGACAGCAAGCTGGTCAAGGAACATGTCGCGGCCGTAACGCCCAGCGCCGACTACAAATGGGACAACGACTTCGGCAATGCCTGGCTGAAGACCGGCTATGCCGGCTCCGGCCCCTACAAGCTGCGTGAATGGCGCGCCAATGAAGCCGTCGTTTTGGAGCGCAACGACAACTACAACGGCGAAAAGGCGAAGCTGGCCCGCGTCATCTACCGCAACATGAAGGAAAGCTCCGCCCAGCGTCTGGCGCTCGAAGCCGGCGACATCGACGTTGCCCGCAACCTCGAGCCGAACGACCTCGACGCCGTCGCCAAGAACGCCGATCTCACCACCACCAGCGCCCCGAAAGGCACGGTCTACTACATCAGCCTCAACCAGAAGAATCCGAACCTTGCCAAGCCGGAGGTTCGCCAGGCGTTCAAATATCTGGTCGACTACGACGCGATGGCCTCGACCATCCTCAAGGGCATCGGCGAGATCCATCAGTCCTTCCTGCCCAAGGGCGACCTCGGCGCCGTCGACGAGAATCCCTTCAAGCTCGACGTCGCCAAGGCCAAGGAACTGCTCGCCAAGGCCGGGTTGGCCGATGGCTTCAAGGTGACCATGGACGTGCGCACCGGCCAGCCGACCACCGGCATGGCGGAATCGATCCAGCAGACGCTCGGCCAGGCCGGCATCAAGCTGGAGATCATCCCTGGCGACGGCAAGCAGACGCTGACCAAGTACCGCGCGCGCAACCACGACATCTATATCGGCAACTGGGGGCAGGACTATTTCGATCCGAACTCCAACGCCCAGACCTTCGCCTCGAACCCGGACAATTCCGACGCGGCCAAGATCAAGACGCTGGCCTGGCGCAATGCTTGGGACATTCCGGACCTGACCAAGGAAACCGAGGCGGCGCTGCTGGAGAAGGATTCGGCCAAGCGCGGCGACATGTACAAGGACCTGCAGCAGAAGATCCTCGATACCAGCCCCTTCGTCATCATCCATCAGCAGCTGGAAGTGGCGGGACTGCGCAAGAACCTCAAGGATTTCAAGCTCGGCCCGAGCTTCGATACCAATTTCGTCTGGACGGTTTCCAAGTAGGCTCGTCGGACGCGTGAGCGTAGCTGAAAACCAGGCGGCGGCAGGGCGCGGCAGCGCCCGTGCCGTCGCCATTTTATCATCGGTTGGCCGCTTCCTGGTCATCGCGGTGACGACCTATCTCGGTCTTCTCGCGGTGACCTTCTTCATCGGCCGCGTCATCCCCATCGATCCGGTGCTGGCCGTGCTCGGCGACCGTGCGCCGACGGCCGTCGTCGAGCGCACGCGCCGCGAGATGGGCCTCGACCTGCCGCTGATCGAGCAGTTTTACATCTATGTCAAAAGCGCGCTGAGCGGCGATTTCGGCACCTCTGTACTGACCACCAATCCGGTTATGTCCGACATCCGCCGCGTCTTCCCGGCGACGATCGAGCTCGCCACGCTGGGCACCATCATCGGCGCCGTCATCGGCGTGCCGCTCGGTGTGCTGGCGGCGGTGCGGTGCGGCAGCCTCATCGACCAGATCGTGCGCATCATCGGCCTGATCGGCTATTCCGTGCCGATCTTCTGGCTGGGACTGCTCGGCCTCGTGCTGTTCTACGCCAAGTTGCAATGGGTCGCCTTTCCGGCGCGGCTCGACGTCGTCTACGAATACACCTTCACGCCGATCACCGGCTTCTACCTTCTCGACGCGGCGATGCAGGGCCAGTGGGATGTCTTTTATGACGCCTACCGCCACATCATCCTGCCGGCCTCGCTGCTCGGATATTTCGCGCTCGCCTATATCAGCCGCATGACACGCTCCTTCATGCTGAACGAAATGGCGCAGGAATACATCGTCGCCGCGCGCGCCAAGGGCCTGTCGGAAACGCGCATCATCTGGGGCCATGCGCTGCGCAATGCAGCAGTGCCGATGGTGACGGTGATCGCGCTCTCCTATGCCAGCCTGCTTGAAGGTTCGGTGCTGACCGAGACCGTTTTCTCCTGGCCGGGCATCGGACTCTACATCACCAATTCGCTGCAGAACGCCGACATGAACGCGGTGCTCGGCGGCACCATCATCATCGGCTCGGTCTTCATCGCCATCAATCTTCTGTCCGACCTGCTCTATCGGCTTCTTGACCCAAGGACGAAGGCCGGATGATCAGAGGTATCGCATTCTCGGGCGTGGCCGCGGCCGATCACCCTCACTACGGCCCTTCGGGCCACCTCTCCCCCTACCCGGGGGAAAGGAAAAGCCGGCGCCTTTCCTCTCCCCCGTCGAATGGGGGAGAGGTGGTCTGCGAAGCAGACCGGAGTGGGGGTCGACAGCTTCAAGAGGCATCGTCATGACCGCCTCCGACGCCGGCCCTCTCTCCCGTCGCCAATGGTTGCTGTCGGAGCGGCCGGCCTCGCGCGTGCAGGCGCGGCTCGGCCGCGCCTATGTGGCGTGGCGGCGTTTTTCTGCCAACCGGTTGGCCCTCGTCGGTCTGCTGATCATCCTCGCGCTGGTCGCGGTCGCCGCCTTTGCCGGCGTGCTGGCGCCCTATTCGCCGACCGTGGGCGATCTGAAGAACGCCCGTTTGCTTCCGCCCGGCGCGGCGCACTGGTTCGGCACCGACGACCTTGGCCGCGACATCTATTCGCGCATCGTCTACGGTTCGCGCTGGACGCTCTACGTCGTCATCCTCGTCGCCGTCATCGCCGCCCCCATCGGCCTGCTGGTCGGCACTGTCGCCGGCTATGCCGGCGGCTGGACCGACACCATCCTGATGCGCATCACCGACATCTTCCTCGCCTTCCCGAAGCTGGTTCTGGCGCTTGCTTTCGTCGCGGCGCTCGGGCCCGGCATCGAGAACGCGGTGCTGGCGATCGCCATCACGTCATGGCCGCCTTATGCGCGCATAGCCCGCGCCGAGACGCTGACGGTGCGCAACTCCGATTTCATCAAGGCGGTGCAGCTGATGGGCGCTTCGCCCTTCCGCATCGTGCTCCGCCACATCATGCCGCTCTGCATCTCCTCGCTGATCATCCGGGTGACCCTCGACATGGCCGGCATCATCCTTACCGCCGCCGGCCTCGGCTTCCTTGGGCTCGGCGCGCAGCCGCCGCTGCCCGAATGGGGCGCGATGATCGCGTCGGGTCGCCGCTTCATCCTCGACCAGTGGTGGGTAGCTGCCGCGCCGGGTGCTGCCATCCTCATCGTCAGTCTCGGCTTCAACCTGCTCGGCGACGGCCTGCGCGACGCGCTCGACCCACGGAGCGGCGACCAATGAGCGGCAATGCAAAAGGCGCGCTTCTCGAAGTCGACGACCTGCGCGTCACCTTCCCGACCCGCACCGGCATCGTGCAGGCCGTGCGCGGCGTTTCCTTCTCGCTCGGCCGCGAGCGGCTGGGCATCGTTGGCGAGAGCGGCTCCGGCAAGTCGCAGACCGGCCGCGCCATCATGGGGTTGACCCCACCGCAGGCTGAGGTGTCGGCGAAGAAGCTCAGCTTCGAAGGCATCGATCTGCTCTCGGTGTCATCCAGCCAGCGTCGGGCGCTGCGCGGAAACCGCATCGCCATGATACTGCAGGATCCCAAATATTCGCTCGATCCGGTGATGACCATCGGCCGCCAGATCGTCGAGACGCTGCGCACGCATGAGAAGGTCGGAAAGGCGGAAGCCCGCGAGCGTGCCCTGGAGATGTTGCGGGCGGTGCAGATACGCGATCCGGCGCGTGTCTTCGATCTCCACCCGCACGAGGTCTCGGGCGGCATGGGCCAGCGCGCCATGATCGCCATGATGCTGATCGCCGGACCGGAATTGATGATCGCCGACGAGCCGACCTCGGCGCTCGACGTCACCGTGCAGCTCGATGTGCTCAACATCCTCGACAGGCTGGTCGCCGAGCGCGGCATGGGGCTGATCTTCATCTCGCACGATCTGCGCCTGGTCTCGTCATTCTGCGACCGCGTCGTCGTCATGTATGCCGGCAAGGTGGTCGAGCAGCTCAAGGCCTCCGAGCTGCGCGATGCCCGGCATCCCTACACGCGCGGCCTGCTCAACTGCATGCCGAGGATCGGCTTCGAGCGCCACCCGCTGCCGGTGCTCGACCGCAAGCCGGAGTGGGCGGCATGACGGCAGCACTTTCCGTCGAAGGGCTGGAGGTGGTCTTCGACCGTTTTCGTGCGCTGAAGGGCGTCAACCTCGAAGTGCGGGAAGGCGAATCCTACGGTCTGGTCGGCGAAAGCGGCTCCGGCAAGTCGACGCTGCTGAGAGCAATCACCGGCCTTGCTCCTGTCGCCGGCGGCACTATCACCGTCAACGGCAAAACGCTCGGCAAGACACGCGACAAGGCCTTCTACCGCGATGTGCAGATGGTCTTCCAGGATCCGTACGGCTCGCTGCATCCGCGCCAGACGGTCGACCGGCTGCTGCAGGAGCCTTTAGCCATCCACGGCATTGCCGATGGCGAGAAGCGCATCGAGCGCGCGCTGGACGAGGTCGGCCTCGGCAAGGGCTTCCGCTTCCGCTACGCGCACCAGCTTTCCGGCGGCCAACGCCAGCGCGTGGCGATTGCCCGGGCACTGATCCTCGAACCCTCGATCCTTTTGCTCGACGAGCCGACCTCGGCGCTCGACGCTTCCGTGCAAGCCGAGGTGCTGAACCTGCTCGAAGAGGTGCGGCGGCGGCGCAAGCTCACCTTCCTGATGGTCAGCCACGACCTCGCCATCATCACCCATATGTGCGAGCGGCTGATGGTGATGCAGAACGGCGAGGCGGTCGAGACGCTGACCGCCAGCCAGCTTATCGGCCATCGCGTCAGCGAGGACTATACGCGCAATCTGCTCAGGGCGAGCGAGGGGTTTGTGAGAGTGTAGGGCGACCGCCTCAGGCTGTCGCGCCCTCCGATACCGCTTCGTTGTGCCCAGTCTCGTCCTCCGGTCCCCGCTTTGGCGGCTCCTTGATCCGGAACCATGTCACATAGAGCGCCGGCAGGAAGAGCAGCGTGATCGCCGTGCCCGCGATGATGCCGCCCATCATGGCATAGGCCATCGGCCCCCAGAACACTTCGCGCGCGATCGGGATCAGCGCGAGACTGGCGGCGGCCGCGGTCAGCGCGATCGGCCGCATGCGGTGCTCGGTCGCCTCGATCACGGCCGCCCAGCGCTCCTTGCCTTCGGCGACGAGATCCTCGATCTGCACGATCAGGATGACCGAGTTGCGGATCAGGATGCCGATCAGCGCCAGCACGCCGAGTATGGCGACGAAGCCGAGCGGCGCGCCGCTCGGCACCAGCGCCGCCACCACGCCGATCAGGCCGAGCGGCGCCACCGCCACCACCAGGAACAGGCGCTGGAAGCTCTGCAGCTGCACCATCAGGATGGTCGCCATGATGAACAGCATCAGCGGCACGACGGCCGCGATCGGCCCCTGGCTGTTGGCGCTCTCCTCGACCGACCCGGCGGTCTGCACCGAATAGCCGGGCGGCAGCTTGGCGATGAAGGCGTCGACCGATGGCTTCAGCTCGTTGACGACGGTTGCCGGCAAAACGTCGCCGACCATGCCGGCGCGCACGGTGATCGTCGGCGTGCGGTTGCGCCGCCACACCGTCGGCTGCTCCAGGTCGTAGCGGATGTTGGCGACCGCGGCGAGCGGGATCGCGTCGCCATTGCCGGTCGGCAGTTGCATGTTCTGCAGCGTCGATATCGAGCTGCGGTCCGCCTCGCGCGAGCGCGCCACGACATTGATCAGGTAAGTGGCGTCGCGCACCTGCGTGATCGTCGCGCCGCCTACCGTGCTGTTCAACGCGCTGGCGATGTCGGACGAGGTGATGCCGAGCTGGCGCGCCTTGTCCTGCAGCACGTCGACCCTCAGCATACGCTGCGGCTCGTTCCAGTCGAAGGTGGGTGCCGCGAGCTTCGGATTGGCCGAGATCACGCCGGCAAACTGCTGCGCCAGTTCGCGCACGGTCTGGATATCCGGGCCGCCGACGCGGTACTGCACGGGGCGTCCGACCGGTGGCCCGAGCTCGAGCGGCTTGACGAAGGCATCGGTGCCGACGAATTCCTCGCGCAGCAGCTTTTCCAGTGCCGGCTTGACGCGGTTGCGCGCCTCGATGCTCTTGGTGACGATGACGGTCTGGCCGAAATACGGATTGGCCGGCTGCACGTCGAAAGCGAGCAGGAAACGCACCGCGCCCTGGCCTATATAGGATGAGAAATGGTCGATGTCGGGGTTTCCGACCAGTGCGCGCTGCTCGAAGCGCTCCATCTGGTCGCGCGTCTCGGCGATCGATGAGTTCTGCGGCAGGTTCCAGTCGACGATCAGCTCCGGCCGATCCGAGGGCGGGAAGAACTGCTGCTGGACGAGACCGAAGCCCGCGATGGAGGCCGCGAACAAAAGCACGGTCGCGATGATGGTCAGCCAATGGCGGCGCACCGAAAAGACGAGCACGCGGCGGAACAGCGAGGTGAAGCGTCCAGGCTGGTCATGATGTTTCGCCTTCATCTTGGCCGGCAGGATGGTGACGCCGAGCAGCGGGGCGAACAGCACCGCCACGATCCATGACACGAGCAGCGACACGGCGATGACGACGAACAGCGTGAAGGTGTATTCGCCGGCGGCGCTGTTGTTGAGGCCGATCGGAATGAAGCCGGCGACCGTCACCAGCGTGCCGGTCAGCATCGGGAAGGCGGTCGAGATGTAGACATAGGTCGCCGCCTTGCGCAGGTTGTCGCCCACTTCCAGCCGCGCCACCATCATCTCCACCGCGATCATCGCGTCGTCGACCAAAAGGCCGAGCGCGATGATCAGCGCGCCGAGCGAAATGCGCTGCAACGAGATGCCGAGATAGGCCATGACCGTGAAGGTGATGGCCAGCACCAGCGGGATCGATAGCGCCACGACGAAGCCGGCACGCAAGCCGAGGCTGACGAAGGACACGGCAAGCACGATCGCCACCGCCTCGAACAGCGCGCGGGTGAAACCGGAGACCGCCTCCTCGACGATGACCGGCTGGTCTGCCACCAGGTGCACGCCGACGCCGATCGGCAGGTCGGCCAGCACTTTTTCCATCTCCTTGTGCAGCGCCTCGCCGAATTCGAGCAGGTTGGCGTTGGGCTTCATGCCGATGGCGAGCCCGATCGCATCCTGGCCGTTGAACCGGAACAAGGCCGTCGGTGGGTCGACATAGCCGCGCGTGATCGTCGCCACGTCGCTCAGCCGGAAGAAGCGGTCGTTGACACGCAGGTTGATGGCGCGAAGGCTTTCCTCAGAGGTGAACTGGCCGCCGACGCGCACGCTGACGCGCTCCGGCCCGGATTGGATGACGCCCGACGGCGTGATCGCGTTCTGTGCCTGCAGGCTGGCGACGATCTGCTGCTGGTTGAGGCCGAGCGCCGCGATCTGGCGGCTCGAGAATTCGAGATAGATCGCCTCGTCCTGGGCGCCGACGAGATCGACCTTGCCGGCATTTGGCACCGTCAGGATCTTGGTGCGCACATCCTCGACATAGTCGCGCAGCTGGCGCGGCGTCAGTCCGTCGGCGGTGAAGGCGTAGATGTTGCCGTAGACGTCGCCGAAGCGGTCGTTGAAGAATGGCCCCTGCACGCCTTGCGGAAATTGCGCCCAGATGTCGTTGACCATGTTGCGCACCTGCAGCCAGGTCGGCACGACGTCGCGCGCCTTGGTGGTCGGCTTCAGGTTGACGAAGATGACGGTCTTGCCGGCGGTCGTGACCGATTTGGTGTAGTCGAGGCTGTCGAGCTCCTCGAGCTTCTTTTCGATGCGGTCG
This sequence comes from Mesorhizobium sp. WSM4906, assembly GCF_029674625.1. Taxonomy (NCBI): domain Bacteria; kingdom Pseudomonadati; phylum Pseudomonadota; class Alphaproteobacteria; order Hyphomicrobiales; family Phyllobacteriaceae; genus Mesorhizobium; species Mesorhizobium sp. WSM4906. Next base: position 51,435 of record NZ_CP121355.1, on the reverse strand, counting down.
GTCACCTGGCGCACGGTCTCGTTGACCGAAGCGCCCGGCCAGTTCGCCTGGATCAGCATCGTCTTGATGGTGAAGGCCGGGTCTTCCTCGCGGCCGAGGTGAAGGTAGGAGAAGATGCCGGCCACGACGAAGACCAGCATGAAATACCGGACCAGCGAGCGGTGGCTGAGGGCCCAGTCGGAGAGGTTGAAGTCTTTCATCAGACCCCTCCCTCCGGCACCTTGACCTTCTGGCCTTCGACGAGGCTGTGGACGCCGGCGGTGACCACGCGCATGCCGGCCTCCAGCCCTTGCGCCACCGTGAAGGCGGCGCCGTTCTTCGAAGCGACCTTGATCTCGCGTGCGCTCACGCTCGATGATTGCGGATCGACGATCCACACCTTGTCGGCGCCGTTCTCCTGGAGCAGCGCCGACATCGGCAGCTCTATCGTGGGCGCCACCTTCGTCATGCGGGTTGCGGTGATGGTCGAGCCCAGCCGGAACGCTGGCGGCGGATCGGTGAGCGTCAGCCGCACCCGGCGGGTGCGGGTCGAGCCTTCGGCCTGTGGTGCGATCTCGCGCAGCTTGGCCTCGGTGGTGATCGAGGGCAGTGACTGCAGGATGATGTGGAACGGGGTACCGACGGCGAGATCGCCGGTCAGCTGGTCGGGGATGTCGACCACCGCCTCGCGCGGATCGGTGCGCGCCACGGTGACGACCGTCTGGCCCGGCGATACCGTCTGGCCGACTTCCGCGCCTGTCGCCGTGACGACGCCGTCGAAGTCGGAGAACAGCCGCGCATAGCCGAGCTGCTCCTGCGACTTGGCCAAAGCGGCGTTGGCCCGCTCGACGCTGGCCGCCGCCGCTTGCCGGGCCTGCTGCGCGGCGTCGAAGACGGACTGCGGAGTGTTGGCGGAGGCAAGCAGGGCGCGCTGCCGCTCCTCGCTCGCCGCCGCATTGGCGAACTGCGCCTGCGCGTTCGACAAATCCGCTTTCGACGCCTGGAGGGCGAGCTCGAGCGCCGTCGGATCGAGCGCGGCGATCGTCGTGCCCTTGGTGACGATGTCGCCCACCTTGACGTCGCGCGAGACGACGCGGCCGAGCAGACGGAAAGCAAGGTCGGCGCTGTATTGCGGCTCGACAGTCCCGGCAAAGCCAAAAGTTTCCACGGACTTCGGTTCGACGACCATCGACAGCACCGGCCGGATGATCTCGGGCGGCTTCTCTTCCGAGCGCGAGCAGGCGGCGAGCGACGCGAGCAGAACAAGAGCGGAAACGCCAAGCCGTGGGTTCATTGACCGGCTCCCGCTATGTCGATCGTCTGGCCGGGGCTGAGCAATTGCCCGCCGGCGGTGACGACGCTCTGGCCGGCCTCGAGCCCTTTGTCGACGACGACCACGCCGGACTCGAAGGCAAGCACCTCGATCGGCGCCGTCGTCACGGCCTTGCTCGACGGGTCGACGATCCAGACGGCCGGTTTGCCGGCGGTGGACGTCAGCGCCTGCCAGGGCAGCAGCACGGCTTTCACCGCCTTGGCGCTGACGGTGCCGATGACGGCCGCACCCAGTGGCATACCTGTAGGTGTGTCGGGTATGCCGACCTTGACCCGGATCGATCCCGACGCGGTGTCGACTGCCGGCGAGATTTCTCGCACCTTGCCCGTCGCCTTGACCTGCGGGTCGGAGAGCAGCGTGATCGTCACGGCCGGCGCCGAAGGCGTCTGGGCAACCAGCGTCTCATGCACGTTGAACACCGCATCGCGGTCGCCATCCTCGGCGATGGTGAAGACGGTCTGCGCCGCTTGCACCACCTGTCCAGCCTCGACCTGGCGCGCGGTGATCACACCTGCGGCACCCGCCTTGAGTTCGGTGAAGGACAGGTTTTCCTTGGCGTTGGCCAGGGCGCTTTGCGCGGCCTCGACGCTGCCTTGCGCCACTTTCAGCGTCTGGTCGGCGCTGTCGAAGTCGCGCCGGGTCGTAAAACCCTGCGAAAGCAGCGTCTTTTGCCGTTGGTAGGTGGCTGCGGCCTGGGTGAGCTGCGCCTGCGCGGCGTCGAGATCGGCCTGCGCCGAGCGCAGGTCCGATTCCTGTTCCTGCGGATCGATGCGGGCAAGCACCGCGCCCTGATCGACATGCTGGCCCACATCGACCAGCCGCTCGGCGACCCGGCCGCCGACGCGGAACGACAGATTGTTGAGCGTGCGCGCGGCGATCACGCCGGTCAGCGAGGTTCTTGGCGCGTAGTCGGCGAGCGCGACCGTCTGCGTGGTGACCATCACCGGCAGCCTCTTTTCCGCCGCCTGCTGCTTCTGGCAGCCGGCCACTGAAAGGGCTGCGGCGCAGATGAAGAGCAGCAGGACGTTTGGACGAGACGAAAGACGGGGCGGCGAAGACGGCAAGGCGGACGTCGCGATCCTGCTCATGGTTCCCCTCGGCCGCGGGAGCCGCTCCTGACGGCGCTACGTCGCGGATGAAATGAGGATAATCGATCGACAGGAAAAGGAAACCGTTTCTGCTCCGTGATCGACCGGCTGGTTAAAATGATTTCGGCCCTGCGGCAGGCCCAATCGACTGGGCCATGGTGCCAACTTGAGGAAAACGTGAAATAAGGCGAGAAGAGCTCCATCAAACGGACAGGCCCCCCTCGATGAGGGATGGCCCGGTGAGGGACGACATGAAGAATTCAACTATTTCCGAACGCAAGAACCAGTCGATCTCGCGCGGCGTCGGCATGACCACGCAGATCTACGCCGATCGCGCCGAGAATTCGGAAATCTGGGACGTCGAGGGCCGCCGCTACATCGACTTCTCTTCCGGAATCGCCGTGGTCAACACCGGTCACCGCCATCCGAAGGTGATCGAGGCGGTCAAGGGCCAGCTCGACCGTTTCACCCACACCTGCCATCAGGTGGTGCCCTATGAGAGCTATGTGCGCCTCGCCGAGCGGCTCAACGTCATGCTGCCCGGCAAGTTCGACAAGAAGACGATTTTCGTCACCACCGGCGCCGAAGCAGTCGAGAACGCGATCAAGATCGCGCGCAACGCCACCGGCCGCCAGGCGGTCATCGCCTTTTCCGGCGGCTTCCACGGCCGCACCTTCATGGGCATGGCGCTGACCGGCAAGGTCGTGCCCTACAAGGTCGGCTTCGGCGCCATGCCGGCCGATGTCTTCCATGCCCCGTTCCCGGTCGCGCTGCACGGCGTCTCGGTCGCAGATTCGCTTGCGGCGCTCGACAAGCTGTTCAAGGCCGATGTCGATCCGGCCAGGGTCGCCGCCATCATCGTCGAGCCGGTGCAGGGCGAGGGCGGCTTCTACGAGGCGCCGCGCGACTTCATGACGGCGCTGCGCAAGATCTGCGACCAGCACGGCATCTTGCTCGTCGCCGACGAGGTGCAGACCGGCTTTGCCCGCACCGGCAAGATGTTCGCCATGGAGCACCACGACGTCGCACCCGATCTCACCACCATGGCCAAGAGTCTCGCCGGCGGCTTTCCGCTGGCGGCCGTCACCGGCCGCGCCGAGATCATGGACGCCCCTGGTCCCGGCGGCCTTGGCGGCACCTATGGCGGCAGCCCGATCGGCGTCGCCGCCGCCCATGCGGTGCTCGACGTCATCGAGGAGGAAAAACTCTGCGACCGCGCCAATGCGCTGGGCGCCAGGCTGAAGCAGCGCCTGGTTTCGATCCGCGAGGATGTGCCGGAGATCGTCGACATCCGCGGCCCGGGCTTCATGAACGCCGTCGAGTTCAACGACGTCAACAAAGGCTTGCCCTCTGCAGAATTCGCCAATGCGGTGCGGCTGAAGGCGCTCGACAAGGGCCTCATCCTGCTCACCTGCGGCGTCTACGGCAACGTCATCCGCTTCCTGTCGCCGATCACCATCCAGGACGGCGTGATGACAGAGGCGCTGGATATCCTGGAGAGTTCGATCCGCGAAGCGCGCGCGGCGTGAAGGGCGGCCTCGCATTTCTCCTGACGGCTTTCACCAAGCCGGGCGAACGTGCCGTCAGGAGTCCGGGTTCTGCAACCAGGCTGGAATATCCATCTTGGCGTGCAGAACCCGCCACACATCGATATGGTCAGCCTGTTCAAGATAGAAAATCAGGTACGGATAGCGCTTGAATTGCACGCTGCGCAGACCGGGTAATCCAACTTCGTAGCCGTGCCTCGGAGAGCCCGATGCCGGATAGGTCGCTATCAGTTCGTAGGTATTTTGAAGATCCTCGACATAGCCCAACGCCATGTGCGAACCGACTTCGCGCGCATAATAATCGATAGCGTCCTCGATATCCCGCAAAGCAAGGTTTCGAGGAATGATCGCCTTTGTGGCCACTAATTATCGGCCCTGCGCTCGTTTTCGCAGCGCTGCGAAATAGTCATCGTCAACCGGAGCGCCCGGCGCGGACGACGCGCCCTCGAGGAGCAAACGGCGCAGACGTTGACGATCCTGATCGTGGCGGATCAATTCACGCACATACTCGCTGCTCGTGCCATAGCCGCGATTCGCAACTTGCTGATCGACATAATGCTTCAGGCTGTCAGGCAGCGAAATGTTCATCGTGCTCATTATGGCACTTTATGGGGTATGGCAAAAATTGGCAACTCTACGCATCTGCCTTGGCCGGCTCCATGGTTTGAAAACCGGCGAGCGCCGCCTTCAGCGCCTCCGGCCCTGCCGCGACCGTGCTCGGCGTGGGCGAGAAGCCGGCGCCGAGCATCTTGCGGCCGAGCATGTGGTCGGCCGGACGATTGACGGATTCGATGCCGAGCAGCCGGTTGCCGTCATAATGGTAGATCGAGAACTTGTTCTCGGCCGGCTCGCCGAGCACGACATGGCTGTCGCCGCCTTGCGTCAGCCCGACCATCTGCAGCTTCATGTCGCCGATATCCGACCAGAACCACGGCACGGCGGAGAAGGGTTCGGCATGGCCGAGGATGGTGCGCGCGGCAAGCCGCGCCTGGTCGGTGGCGTTCTGCACCGATTCCAACCGCACGTCGGCGCCGGTGAACCAGTGCCGGTAGGAAGCCGCATCGCCGACCGCAAGGATTTCCGGGATCGAGCTTTGCATATGCTGGTCGACGCGGATGCCGTTGCCGATGGCGATGCCGGCGGCTTCCGCCAGCTCGGCACTGGGCACCACGCCGATGCCGATGATGACCATCTGCGCCGCCAGGCGCTCGCCGCTCGAGGTGATCGCGGCCGAGACGCGGCCGCCTTCGCCTTCCAGTCGGACAACCGTGGTGCCGGTCAGGATGCGCACGCCCATCGCATCGAGGCGCTGTCGCACATGAGCCGCTATCACCGGCGCCACGGCACGGCCGAGCAGCCTGTCGAGAGCCTCGACGACCGTGACCTTGCGCCCGGCTGCCTTCAGCGTCGCCGCAATCTCCAGCCCGATGAAGCCGCCGCCGAGGATGACGACGTCCTCGCTCTCCGTGCTGAGCTCGCGGATCAGCCGCGCGTCGGCCAGCGAGCGCAGCGACACCACGCCGGCGAGCTCCGCGCCATCGAGCTTGAGGAGGCGCGGCCGCGATCCGGTCGCAAGCACCAGCCGGTCGAAGCGAATTGCGCCGCCGCCGGAAACCTCGAGCCTGCGCGCGCCGATATCGATCCTGTCGATCCAGACCCCCGGCCGGAAATCGATGGCGTTGCCCGAATAGAAGGCTTCGCCGCGCAAAGGCTGCGGTTTGGCTTCCGCATCCTTGATGAAGGTCTTGGACAGCGGCGGCTTGTGGTAGGGCAGCTCGTTCTCGTCGCCGATCAGGATGACCGGTCCGTCATAGCCTTCCTCGCGCAGGCTCGCCGCCGCCTGCACGCCGGCATGGCCCGCACCGACAATCACCACCCCGTTCCTCATGGCAGCCCTTTTTTCTTTGAAATCTAGTATCTTCCGGCAAGTGGCGATTGCCTGCCGCCGCCGCAAGAGCCTTGGTCCGGGTCGCACCCAGAATGGCCGCCTGTCAATCCGGATGTTCGGCGCGTCGCCGGCTTAAAGTTGATAATTGTAGTTTAGAATAATTCTAAACTATTGTTTCAATTGAATTTTCTCTGCCTCGCCAGTTGACTTCCGGCCTTTCCGCCGCTTTATGGAGAGTCTGCGCTCCTGGCGCGTTCCTTTGATGTCTGGGCCTTGAACCCTTTCGATTGGAGGCATTTCGGTGTCTTTTGCTGATTGGCCGCGCCATTGCGCGGCAACTTTGCCTTTCCGGTCATTCGTGCTCGCGCTGGCGCCGCTCGCCTGCGGCCGTACACCTATGTCATTGAATTTCTGAGGAGATGGGATTGATGAAAGCGATAATCACGGCGCGAGTTGTTACGCCACGTTGGGGCAGCAGGCTGGCCGCGATAGGCGCCACCGCGGCGCTGACGGCCGCCGTGTTCGTGCTGCCGGCGAAAGCCGAAACCGACGCGAAGGCTGTGATCAAGACCTATGCCGACATCGCGCTGGCCAAGTACGAGGACTCGCTCACCACCGCGCAGGCGCTCGACAAGGCCGTCGACGCGCTCATCGCCGCACCCTCGGCGGCGACGCTCAATGCCGCTCGCGAGGCCTGGAAGGCGGCGCGCGTCCCCTACCAGCAGACTGAGGTCTATCGCTTCGGCAACAAGATCGTCGACGACTGGGAAGGCCGGGTGAATTCCTGGCCGCTGGACGAAGGCCTGATCGACTATGTCGCCAAGAGCTATGGCACGGAGTCGGACGAGAATTCGCTCTATACGGCGAACGTCATCGCCAACAAGGAGATCGAGATCAACGGCAAGAAGGTCGACGCCTCGAAGCTGACGCCCGAATTCCTCTCCGGCACGCTGCAGGAGGCCGGCGGTGTCGAGGCCAATGTGGCGACCGGCTATCACGCCATCGAATTCCTGCTCTGGGGCCAGGACCTGCATGGCACCGGCCCCGGCGCCGGCGAGCGGCCTTACACCGACTACGATCTCAAGAACTGCACCGGCGGCAATTGCGACCGGCGTGCCGAATATCTGAAGTCGGCGAGCGACCTTCTGGTGTCCGACCTTCACGAGATGGTCAACAACTGGAAGGAAGACGGCGCGGCGCGCAAGAACCTTGCCGAGGGCGAGCCGAATGCCGGCATCTCCACCATCTTCACCGGCATGGGCTCGCTCTCCTACGGCGAACTGGCCGGCGAGCGCATGAAGCTCGGTCTCCTGCTGCACGACCCCGAGGAGGAGCACGACTGCTTCTCCGACAATACCTACAACTCGCATCTCTACGACGCCGTCGGCATCCGCGCCGCCTATCACGCCAGCTACACGCGTCTCGACGGCACCGTGGTTTCCGGCCCGTCGGTGTCGGATATGGTGAAGGCCGCCGATCCGGCGATCGACAAGGAATTGTCCGGCAAGCTCGACGTCACGGTCGCCAAGATGGAGGCGATCAAGGCGCGGGCGCTGGCCGGCGAGGCCTACGACCAGCAGATCGCCGAGGGCAATGCGGAGGGCAATGCCACGGTGCAGGCGGCTATCGACGCGCTGATCGACCAAACCAAGTCGATCGAGCGCGCCGTCGGTTCGCTCAAGCTCAACGCCATCGCCTTCGAAGGCTCCGACAGCCTCGATGCGCCGGACAAGGTGTTCAAGTAAGAGTGTCGGGCCAGTAACAGCCAAACGGCGCCGGAGCGGCGCCGTCAGCCAGAGCAAGTAAATGCTGATCTGCCATTGTAACATCATCACTGAAAAGGAGATCGAGCAGACGATCGTCGGTCTGCTGGATGAAGATCCCTGGCAGCTTATCGTGCCGGCCAAGGTCTATCATGCCATGGGCAAGCGCGGCCGCTGTTGCGGCTGCTTCCCAAATGTGGTGGAAACGATCATTCGGGTCACCGAGACCTATCACGCCCGTTCAGAGGGGAGCGGCGCGGACATCGTTTCACACCTGGATCGCGTGAGAAACCTGCGCGTCCAATACGGGAGCAGATTCCATGAAAGGCGAACCGCAGATCATCGAGCGGCTTAACGAAGCCCTGTTTCTGGAGCTCGGAGCTGTCAATCAGTACTGGGTCCATTATCGTCTGCTCGAGGACTGGGGTTACACCAGGCTGGCAAAGAAGGAGCGGGCGGAATCGATCGAGGAAATGCATCATGCCGATCGGCTGGTGGCCCGCATCATTTTCCTCGAAGGGCATCCGAACCTGCAATCCGTCGCGCCGCTGCGCATCGGCCAGAACGTGAAGGAAGTGCTCGAATCCGATCTCGCCGGCGAATATGACGCGCGCACGTCCTACAAGCGCTCGCGCGAGATCTGTCAGGATGAGGGCGACTACGTGTCGATGAAGCTCTTCGAGGACCTGCTTGCCGACGAGGAAAGCCACATCGACTTCCTGGAGACGCAACTCGACCTGCTCGCCTCGATCGGCGAGGAAAAATACGGCCAGCTCAACGCCGACTCGGCCAACGAGGCGGAGTAAGGACATGCGGGAATGCGGCGCCCCATAGATTTTTCGCGCCGCTCGTGGCGGGCCAAAGGTGTTGGCCTGCCGCTTCCGAAGAACCCGCGGTACCGGACCAGTCGCGGGGCTTGGCTTTCGCTGGCGGTCACGCTCGTTGCATCCGTCTCGGCTGGCGAGCCGGCCGGTCTGCCAACGAGCCGCACCGACCTGACCCCGAAAGACCAGGCACGGGTTCTGGTCGTCACCAAGCCAACCGGCGACTTTACCAAACCCGAGCCGTTCGAGCTGATGCAGGGCGGCGCCGGAACGTCCAGGAAAGACATCAACCGGGATGCCTTCTCGCAATCCTCCGCCAACATCACCTTCGAGGAAGAGGCGACCTTCAAGCTCGGCAACGCGCTTTTCCGCAAGAACTGGGTGTCGTCGCCCTCATCCACGCAGGCCTCCGACGGGCTAGGTCCGCTGTTCAACGAGCGCGCCTGCCAGAACTGCCATTTGAAGGACGGTCGCGGGCGGCCCCCGGGAGGCGGCACGGGCTCCACGTCGATGTTCTTGCGGCTCGCGCGCGACGCGAGCAGCGCGGAAGAGAAGGCGGCGCTCGCCGACCACAAGCTGCTGAACTTGCCCGATCCGGTCTATGGCTCGCAACTGCAGGATCTGGCGGTTCCAGGCCTCAAGGGCGAGGGCCGCGTGCGCGTCGACTATTCCGAGCAGAAGGTCACACTCGGCGACGGCACGGTCGTTTCGCTGCGCAAGCCCAGCTACTCGGTCGAGGATCTGAGCTATGGCCCGCTCGATCCGCGCACGACTTTGTCGCCGCGCCTGACGCCGCCGATGATCGGGCTCGGCCTGATCGAGCAGATCGCTCCGGCCGACATTCTCGCCCATGCCGATCCGGACGATCGCGATGGCGATGGCATATCCGGCAGGCCGAACATCGTTCGCGACGAGCTGAGCGGCGAACTGACGCTCGGTCGTTTCGGCTGGAAGGCGCAGGCCGCCTCGATCCGCCAGCAGGCGGCCGACGCCTTTGCCGGCGACATCGGCATTTCCACGCCCGACGTGCCGAAGCATTGGGGCGACTGCACCGAAGCGCAAAAGGATTGCCTAGTCCTGCCGAACGGCGTGCAGCAGCGGCTGGGCAGTGCGGAAGCGCCGCCCCCGGTCATGGACCTCGTCACCTTCTATTCGCAGAACCTCGCCGTGCCGGCGCGGCGCGACCTCGACAAGCCGGAGGTCCTTGCCGGCAAGAGGCAATTCTACGAGATGGACTGCATTTCCTGCCACACGCCGAAATTCGTCACCATGCGCGGCACGCCCAACAAGGCGCAGGCCTTCCAATTGATCTGGCCCTATTCCGACTTTCTGCTGCACGACATGGGCGAGGGTCTTGCCGACGGGCAGCATGTCGGGGAGGCGAGCGGCAGCGAATGGCGCACGCCGCCGCTCTGGGGCATTGGCCTGACCGCGACGGTCAACGGCAACAGCTTCTACCTGCATGACGGGCGCGCCCGCACGCTTGAAGAGGCGATCCTCTGGCATGGTGGCGAGGGCCGGAAGGCGCGCGACCGCTTTGCCGGCGCCGCCGCGGCCGATCGCGATGCGTTGATCAAATTCCTGGAGTCGCTCTGATGTCGAAACGCCTGGCCGCCGCGCTTGTCCTTCCGCTCTTTCTTGCCGCTGCCTTGCCGGCCTCGGCCGCGGTCAAGGCCTCCGACGTCATCGGGCGCGCGATCGACGGCTTCGTCCGCCCTGCCTATGCCAGGCTTGACGATCATGCCGCGAGCCTGACCAAGGCGATGCACCAGCTTTGCGATGCTCCATCCCGGCAAAATCTGGATGCGGCGCGCGCGGACTTTTCCGCCACGGTCGAAGCCTGGTCGGTGGCCGAGATCATTGCCTTCGGACCGGTCAAGGAGAACAACCGGCTGGAGCGCATGCTCTACTGGCCGGACCGCAAGAGCATCGGCTTGAGGCAGGTGCAGGCGACGCTCGCCGCCAAGGATCCCTCCGCCACCGATCCGGCGCAGCTTGCCGATAAGAGTGTCGCCATGCAAGGGCTCGGTGCGCTCGAATATGTGCTGTTCGGCGATGGCGCCGAAACGCTTGCCGGCAAGGACGAGCCCTATCGATGCGCGTATGGGTCGGCGGTGGCCGGCAACATCGAGGCGATCGCCGGCGAGGTCCGCGACGCCTGGGATAAGCCTGACGGCTTTGCCTCGCTCTGGGCCAATCCGGGGCCGAAGAACCCGCTCTATCGCGACGGCACCGAAGCGGTGACGGAACTGGTCGGCGTCTTCATAAACGAGCTGGACACGATCCGCGACGTGCGGCTCAAAGGCTTCCTCGGCGCGAAGCCGGACGCCGACAAGCCGAAGCAGGCGATCTATTGGCGCTCGCAGAACACGACGAATTCACTGGCCGGGAACCTGTCCGGCATCGACCAGTTGTTCCAGGCCTCGGAACTTGGCGATGCGCTGCCCGCCGATGCGCGGTGGATGGCAGAGTCCATCCATATCCAGCTCACCAATGGCGTGGCGACGGCGAAGTCCGTCGCCGGCCCGATCGACAAGGCGCTCGCCGATCCGGCATTGCGCGCCAAGCTCGAGCACTTCGCCCTGATCACCTCCAGCCTCTCGACCCTGATCGGCACCAGGATGACCGCCGAGTTCGGCCTGACCGCCGGCTTTTCGTCGCTTGACGGGGATTAAGCATGATTTTGAGATTGGTTGGGACGCTTCTCCAGTCGTCATCCACGGGCGAAGCAAGGAGCGAAGCGACGCGGCGAAGACCCGAGGATCCATGCCGTGACTTTGAGGCGCCGCCACGGTGCAGAATTCTGCTCCGCTGCACCCTTCGGCCAAGGTCACGGCATGGATCCTTGGGTCTTCGCGACGGAGCTTCGCTCCTGCTTCGCCCAAGGATGACGAAGGTTGGTAGGCTTCGGCCAATCTCCAACGTCTGCGATGACCTATCCCAACAATTGGTAGGTACCAAGCGTCAGCTCCGGTCCGTCGAAATTGTCGTGTCCTGCAATGAGCCGATACTCAGGAGAATCGTCTCTTGAAAACCTCGCTCATCGATCGCCGCGATTTCCTGAAGGCCGCCGGCGCGAGCTTCGCCGCCGCCATGGCGCCGCGCGCCTGGGCGGACACGCTGGCAGCGGACGCGATCTTCGCCACCGCCTTCGTCAGGCGCGACGGCGGCTTCGGCGCCGCCGTGCTCTCCGAGGCCGGCAAGATCCTGCACACCCTCGATCTGCCCGACCGCGGCCATGACGTCACCTTCGATCCCGTGTCGAAGCGTTCGGTCGTCTTTGCCCGCCAGCCCGGCACCTTCGCCGTCGTCTTCGACCACGCCGGTCGCGAGAAGCCATTGACCATCGCCAGCATCGCCGGTCGGCATTTCTTCGGCCACGGCGTGTTCTCTCCCGACGGCGCGCTGCTCTATGCGACCGAGAACGATTTTGACAACGCCGCGGGCGTCGTCGGCGTTTATGACGCGCGGGCAAAATTCGATCGTATCGGCGAGTTCCCGACCTACGGCATGGGGCCGCATGAACTGCTTTTGCTTGGCGATGGCCGCACACTCGCCATCGCCAATGGCGGCATCGAAACCCATCCGGACTATGGTCGCGCCGAGCTGAACATCGCGACGATGAAGCCTTCCTACACACTGGTCGACCGCGTCGCCGGCGACCTGATCGAAAAGCATGAGCTGCCGCCGGCGCTGCACCAGCTCTCGATCCGCCACATGGACCGCGACCAGGCCGGCACCGTCTGGTTCGGCTGCCAGTATCGCGGACCGGCTACCGACAGTCCGGCTCTGGTCGGGCGCGCCGTGCGCGGCAAGGAACTCGAATTGCTGGAGATGCCGCAGGATGTGCTCTCCGGCCTCCGCAACTATATCGGTTCCGTAGCCGCCAATCCCGTCGCCGGCACGGTAGCCGTCACCTCGCCGGAAGGGAACTCGCTGGCGATCATTGATGCCGCCAGCGGGCGCGTTGTCGCGACCAGATCGCTTGTCGAAGTTTGCGGCCTGGCTCCCGATCGCGCCGGCTTCATGGCAACGACGGGCGCCGGTGAGATCGTCGGCGGCGCCGGTGCCGCGCGCTCCGAGCCCCACTACGTCTGGGACAACCACATGCTGCGCATCACGGGCGCTGCCTGACTGCCGACGGGCCTTGTCCCTGGTGTCGCACGGAAGCAAAGCCGCTTAACATTTATGCGGCCTGGCACTTGCGGCGGCGGGCCATGCCGGGCAGAGGGAAGGCGTTCGTCAACCGGCCACATGAAGCTGCCCGTATGAAGTTGCCCGCATGAAATTGCTTGCCATCGACTGCGCCGCCAGTCTCTGTGCCGCCTGCGTCTACGACGCGGGTGCGGCCACTGAGCTTGGCCGCAAGGTGCTCGACCTCGGCAAGGGGCACGCCGAGCATCTGATGGCCGTCGTCGAGGCCGCCTTGAAGGCCGGCGGGATCGGCTATCAGGAGCTGGGCGCCGTTGCCGTCTCGATCGGCCCTGGTTCCTTCACCGGCCTGCGCGTCGGCGTCTCCACCGCGCGCGGCCTGGCTTTGGCCTTGAAGATCCCGGCCATCGGCGTGACGACCCTGGAAGCGCTGGCGGCGGAGGCAGAGAATGCCTTTCCAGGCCGCGCCGTACTTGCCGCGCTCGACGCCGGCCGCGAGGAGATCCACGCGGCTCTTTTCGACAAAGCGTTAGTCTTGACTTACGGTCCTGCGGTGGTCACGCTTTCCGAAGCGACCGCAATGGCGGTCAACACGTCCGCGATCCTAGCCGGCACCGCCGCGCCACAGATTGCCGCGGCCGCCGGAAGCAGCTTCGACGTCGGGCCGGTTTCCGCAACGGCGGACATCGCGACCTATGCCCGGCTGGCCGCCGCCAAGGGGCCAGGCGAAAAGCCGAAGCCGCTCTATCTGCGCGGCGCCGACGCCAAGCCGCAGGCCGGGTTCATATTGCCAAGACAAGACCGAAGAGATCGCGGTCCGAGGGGAAAACAGTCCTGATGCGCATACCTTTCCTTCAACCGCGCCGCAGGGACTATGCGCTGGAGCCGCTGACGGTTGCCGACAGCGCCGCCGTTTCGGTGTTGCATCGCGAGGATTTTGTCCGGCCCTGGACGGACGGCGAATTCGCGGCGCTGCTCGAACAGGACACCGTGTTCGGTTACGCAGCGCGCGAGACAGGACAGGGATCGAAGCCTCCGGTCGGTTTCGTTCTGGCGCGTCTGGCGGCGGGCGAGGGCGAGATCCTGACGGTTGCCGTGGCCCGCGCGCATCGCCGCCAGGGGCTCGGCTGGCAATTGATGGATGCGGTGCTGCGCGAACTGCATGCGCAGCGCGCCGAGGCGCTTTTCCTCGAAGTCGACGAGACCAATCAGCCGGCGATCGCGCTCTACCGCAGGCTCGGCTTCCGCCAGGTCGGCCAGCGTCCGAACTACTACCGGTCGACCGAGCACGGCCCGACGGGCGCGCTTGTCATGCGCCGCGATCTTCGCTAGCGACACGGCACATGACCCCGAACCGGAGGTTCGGAAAGGATCATGCGCCAAATTGGGGTGTTACAGCGTCGTTTGCGCCCGAGAGGGCGCGCGGCGCTGTAATGATAGGGCCGGAGCGAATGATCAAGAGATTGCGGATTTTCATGTCGTTCGGCCTCGTCGCCGCCGGCACGCTGGTGATGGTGCCGCTGCAGCTCCTGTCGATGAAGACCGGGCTCTGGCCGGAGACGGTCGTCCTGAAAATCTGGCACGGTATGATCCTCAAGGCGCTCGGCATGCGCGTGCACGTAAAGGGCGCACTGGCCAAGCAGCGCCCCCTGCTCATCGCGGCCAATCACATCTCCTGGACCGACATCATGGTGCTAGGCTCCTTTGTCGATGTGAAGTTCATCGCCCGGGCCGATATGGAAGGCTGGCCGATGATCGGCATGCTGTCCAAGCTGCAGCGCACAGTCTACATCGAGCGCGAGCGCAAGCGCACCTCCGGCGACCAGGCGAGCGAGATCGCCAGGCGCATGGCCAAGGGCGACGCCATGGTGCTGTTCGCCGAGGGCTCGACCGGTGACGGCAATCAGGTGCTGCCGTTCAAGAGCACTTTGTTCGGCGCGGCATCGATGGCGATTTCCGAAGGGGCCGCGGAGCAGGTGTTCATCCAGCCGGTGGCGATCGCCTACACGCGCCTGCACGGCGTGCCGATGGGCCGCCGCCACCGTCCGATGGCCTCGTGGATCGGCGACCAGGATCTGATGCCGCATCTGAAGGTCCTGCTTGCCGAAGGCGCGGTCGATGCCGAGGTGCATTTCGGCGATCCGGTGCCGTTCGCCAAGGGCTCGAACCGCAAGGAAACGGCAAGATTGATGGAAGCCAAGGTGCGCGAGATGATGCAGGCCGCGCTCGCCGATCCGCGTCCCAGTCGTCAGCGCATAGCCTGAAGACCGAATGCCCGGCGCCGTAACCCGCCAGAATCGTCTGTTTTTTGTCACGGAAAGGCGTTAGAAGCCGCCCGATGGAATTGAACACGATTGAAAGCCACGACATCGGCACGGCGCCCGAGCACTCGGCCGGCACTGTCCCGGCGCCGAAAAAAGTCTTCGTCAAGACTTACGGCTGCCAGATGAATGTCTACGATTCCCAGCGCATGACCGATGCGCTGGCCGCCGACGGCTATGTCGCGACTGATGTCGTCGACGACGCCGATCTGGTGCTGCTCAATACCTGCCATATCCGCGAGAAGGCGGCGGAAAAGGTCTATTCCGAGCTTGGCCGCATCCGCGACATGAAGGCCGAGCGCGCCGAGGCCGGGCGCGAGCTGCTGATCGGCGTCGCCGGCTGCGTGGCGCAGGCCGAGGGCGCGGAGATCATCCGCCGCGCGCCGGCGGTCGATCTCGTCATCGGCCCGCAGACCTATCACCGTCTGCCCGACGTGCTGGCCAGGGTCCGGGGCGGGCAGAAGATCGTCGAGACCGACTACGCCATCGAGGACAAGTTCGAGCATTTGCCGCAGCCGAAGCGCGCCGAGGTGGCCAGGCGCGGCGTCACCGCCTTCCTCACCGTCCAGGAAGGCTGCGACAAGTTCTGCACCTTCTGTGTCGTGCCCTATACGCGCGGCTCGGAAGTCTCGCGGCCGGTTGCCCAGATCGTCGCCGAGGCCGAGCGCCTGGCCGAGGCCGGCGTGCGCGAGGTGAC
Source organism: Mesorhizobium sp. WSM4906 (assembly GCF_029674625.1). Classification (NCBI taxonomy): domain Bacteria; kingdom Pseudomonadati; phylum Pseudomonadota; class Alphaproteobacteria; order Hyphomicrobiales; family Phyllobacteriaceae; genus Mesorhizobium; species Mesorhizobium sp. WSM4906. The sequence continues at coordinate 35,843 of NZ_CP121355.1, read as the reverse complement.
GCTGCTCGGGCAGAACGTCAACGCCTGGCACGGCGAGGGCGGGAGCGGCAAGGAATGGGGTCTCGGTCGCCTGCTTTTCCGCCTGGCTGAAATCCCCGGCCTGGCGCGGCTGCGCTACACCACCAGCCATCCGCGCGACATGGACGATGAATTGATCGCCGCGCACCGTGACCTGCCGGCATTGATGCCCTATCTGCATTTACCAGTGCAGTCGGGCTCCGACCGGATACTGAAGGCGATGAACCGCAGGCACACGGCACGCGACTATCTGAACCTCATCGAGCGCATCCGCGCCGCGCGCGGCGATATCGCCATGTCCGGCGATTTCATCGTCGGCTTCCCCGGCGAGACGGACAAGGATTTCGAGGCGACTCTCGAGCTGGTGCGACAGGTGAATTACGCTTCGGCCTTCACGTTCAAATATTCGCCGCGTCCCGGCACTCCGGGCGCCGAGATGGACGGCCATGTCTCGGAAGCCGTGAAGGACGAGCGGCTGCAGCGCCTGCAGGCGCTGGTCAACGAGCAGCAGAAGGATTTCATCGCCGGCATGGTCGGCCGCACGGTCAGCACCTTGATCGAGAAACCGGGCCGCCGTCCCCACCAGAAAGTTGGCCGATCGCCATGGCTGCAGCCGGTTATTGTTGACGACAAGGCCGGCGGAATCGGTGACATTATTGACGCACGAATCACGAAGACAGGTCAAAACAGCCTGTTCGCCGAGTTGGCCTGATGCATGTCGCCCAAAGTGCTCGCGGTTTGGGACAACGACATGCATAGCCACGAGCCTCGGCAGATGAGGAGAGACGGTTGAGCGCTGCTGAACTGAAGAACCCGCCCCAGAACCAAGCATCCGGGGCCTCCGACATGGCGCACATCGTACTGACCTTCGACAACAACAAGCTTGCCAGCGCCCTTTACGGCCAGTTCGACGAGAACCTGGCCCGGCTCGAGCAGAAGCTCGGCGTCGACATCCGCTCGCGCGGCAACCAGCTTGCGATCAAGGGGTCGGCTTCGGCGGCCGAGCAGGCGCGCCGCGCGCTGGATACGCTCTATGGCATCCTGCAGAAGGGCGCCGACATCGGCCAGTCGGACGTCGACGGCGCCGTGCGCATGGCGATCGCCGCCGACGACCAGCTGACGCTGCCGACCATGGAGCGCAAGGGCAAGGTCTCGGCCGCCCAGATCGCGACGCGCAAGCGCACGATCTATGCCCGCTCGCTCAACCAGGACGCCTATATGCGCGCGCTGGAGCGCTCCGAAATGGTCTTCGGCATCGGCCCGGCCGGCACCGGCAAGACCTATCTGGCGGTGGCTCATGCGGCTATGCTCCTGGAGCGCGGCATGGTCGAGCGCATCGTGCTGTCGCGCCCGGCCGTCGAGGCCGGCGAGCGGCTGGGCTTCCTGCCCGGCGACATGAAGGAGAAGGTCGATCCGTATCTGCGGCCCCTCTATGACGCGCTCTACGACATGATGCCGGCCGACAAGGTCGAGCGCGCGATCGCCGCCGAGGTCATCGAGATCGCGCCGCTCGCCTTCATGCGCGGCCGCACGCTGGCGCATGCCGCGGTGATCCTCGACGAAGCGCAGAACACCACGCCGATGCAGATGAAGATGTTCCTGACGCGCCTCGGCGAGAACTCGCGCATGATCGTCACCGGCGATCCGACCCAGATCGACCTGCCGCCCAACACCAAGTCGGGCCTGGTCGAGGCGCTGCGCATCCTCGACGGCGTGCCGGGCATCGTCACGGTCCGCTTCAACGAGGGCGATGTCGTGCGGCATCCGCTGGTTGCCGAGATCGTCAAGGCCTATGACCGCGACGGCAAGCTGGCCAGGGGCCTCGGCGCCGAGAACTGATCAAGCCATATGGCTGAAAATCCGGAATCCAGCGGCGGGACGCCGGTCGACATCGATATTTTCGTCGAGGCCGGCGATTGGCCCGCGGAGGCCGAGCTGACGCGCCTCGTCGATCGCGCCGTCGCGGCCGCCTTTACCGAAACCGGCGCAAGCGGCGCCTCCGAGCTCAGCATCGTTTTTTCCGACGACGCCCATATCCAGACCCTCAACGCCGAGTGGCGCGGCAAGGACAAGCCGACCAACGTCTTGTCTTTCCCGGCTTTTTCCTTCCCGAAAGGCGGTCCGCTGCCGCCGATGCTGGGCGACATCGTGCTGGCCTCCGAGACGGTCTCGCGCGAGGCCGCACTGGAAGACAAGCCGCTGGCGAACCATATCACCCATCTCGTCATCCATGGCCTGCTGCATCTTCTGGGCTATGATCACGAGACCGACGCCGAGGCCGAGGAGATGGAAGCGATCGAGCGCGCGGCGCTTGCGAGGCTTGCCATTCCCGATCCCTACGCGTAACAAAAAAGACCAATTGACCTTGATGGCGATGAACGACAAACCAGAGACTGCCGCCCGTCCGGACGCCGGCAGTGCGGCCAAGCCTTCCGAAAAGTCGGAAGAAGGCTCCAGTCCGAGTATTCCGACCGGCAGCGCGGCCGCTGAGCCTTCGCATGCCGGTCCTTCGCTCTTCGATCGCGTGCTCGGCCTGTTCCGGCACCGCAACGGCACCAATCTGCGCGAAGAGATCGCCGACGCTCTGGCCGAGACGGCCAGCGATGCCGAATCCTTCTCGCCCGGCGAACGCGCCATGCTCAACAACATCCTGCGGCTGCGCGAGGTGCGCGTCGAGGATGTGATGGTGCCGCGCGCCGACATCGAGGCGGTCGAGATCACCACCTCGCTCGGCGATCTGCTCGGCCTCTTCGAGCAATCCGGCCATTCCCGCATGCCGGTCTATTCCGAAACGCTCGACGATCCGCGCGGCATGGTCCACATCCGCGACGTTCTTGCCCACATCACCAAGGTCGCCCGCGTCAAGAAGGGCCGCGCCAACAGGAAGACCCAGGCGCCGACTGTTCTTGATCTCGCCCAGGTCGACCTTGCGCGCACCATCGGCGATCTCGACCTGATCCGACCGGTGCTGTTCGTGCCGCCCTCCATGCTTGCTTCCGACCTGATGGGGCGCATGCAGACGACGCGCACCCAGATGGCGCTCGTCATCGACGAATATGGCGGCACCGACGGCCTCGCCTCGCTGGAGGACATCGTCGAGATGGTGGTCGGCGACATCGAGGACGAGCACGATGACGACGAGCCGATGATCACCCAGGCCGGCGACGGCGTCTTCGTGGTCGACGGCAAGGCCGAGATCGACGAGGTCGCCAAGATGATCGGCGAGGATTTCGCCGCCGGCGAGCATGGCGAATATGTCGACACCATCGGCGGCATGATCTTCAATACGCTCGGCCGCGTCCCGGCCAGGGGCGAAGTGGTGCAGGCCATACCGGGCTTCGAATTCCACGTGCTCGACGCCGATCCGCGTCGCGTCAAGCGTGTGCGCATCGTGCAGAGCCCGAAGGGCGAACGGCAGCGCCGCCGCGCTGCACGCGCCGAGCAGGCCTGATTTCGTCGCGTCATGCCGGTCGACGATCCGTTCAAGCACGCCGTCCTCGGTTCCGGTGTCTTCTATCAAAATCCACGTACGGCTCTGGCCTGGCTTCAGGCGGCGTTCGGCTTCGAGCCGAGCATGCTGGTCAGCGATACGGATGGACGGCTCGTCCATGCCGAAATGCGGTTTGGCGATGGCTACATCATCGTCGATTCCGAATGGGCCGAGCATATTGCCAGCCCGGCTTCGGTCGGCGGCAGGAACACCCAGTCGGTTTACATCCGCTTGCAGGAAGACCTCGACGCCCATTGCGAGAAGGCGCGCGCGGCGGGGGCGGAAATTCTCGAAGAACCCACCGACCATTTCTATGGCGAGCGGCAATACCGTGCACGCGATCCCGAAGGGCATATATGGAGCTTCACGCAAACCATGCGGGTGGTGCCCAAAGAGGAGGCCGAGCGGCTGAGCGGTCTGCGGATCGAGGGCTGGCACCGCTGATGCATGTCGCCCAAGGTGTGCGGCGGTTTCGATGCTACGCGCGTTAGAAAGCCGTCCCTCAAATCACCGCCATTTGGAGCAGGCGGCGCGGCCTGTTAAATCTCTGGCACCCTGATTCGCGCGACTTGGGAAGCTATATGCAGCGCTTTGCCGGCCGGATAATTCTGCTTTGGGGGTGGCGGCGGGCGCTGGTGGCGTTTGCCGCCGGAGCCCTCGCGGTCCTCGCCCAGGCGCCTTACGATTTCTTCGCCGTCTGCTTCGTCTCGTTTCCGGTACTGGTCTGGCTGCTCGACGGCTCGACGGGTGAGGCCTCCGACGGTTGGTTGCGTCGCCTTCGTCCGGCTTTCGCCATCGGCTGGTGGTTCGGTTTCGGTTATTTCCTCGCTGGCCTCTGGTGGATCGGCCAGGCGCTTCTCATCGAGGCCGACACCTTCGCCTGGGCTTTGCCCCTGGCCGTAGTCGGCATTCCCTTCGCGCTCGCCTTTTTCTACGGTTTTGCGGCGGTTGTGGCGCGGCTTTTCTGGAGCAGCGATATCGGCCGCATCGCGGCGCTCGCCTTCGGCTTCGGCCTCGCCGAATGGCTGCGCGACTTCCTCTTCACCGGCTTTCCCTGGAACGCCGTCGGCTATGCCGCGATGCCGGTGCCGCTCCTGATGCAGAGCGTGTCGGTGACCGGCATGATCGGCATGAACGCGCTTGCCGTCTTCGTCTTTTCACTGCCCGCTCTTGTCGCCGCGCGCCGGCATCTGAGGCTGGGCCTTGCCCTGTTCGTCATCCTTGTCGCCGCCGATGTCGGCTTCGGCTATTTCAGGCTCGCAGCCCCGACCGAGCCGGCCACCCGCTCGATCGACGTTCGCATCGTCCAGCCCGCTGTCGACCTCAGCGAGAAATGGGATGCCTCGGTGCGCGACCGCATCTTCGCCACGCTGATGGGGATATCGGCAAAGGCGCCGGAGCAGGGCCACGCCAAGCCGCAGTTGATCCTGTGGCCGGAAACGTCCGTGCCGTTCCTGTTCACAGAGCATCCGGACGCGCTGACGGCGCTGGGCGACATGCTGGGCGACGGCCAGATGTTGGTCGCCGGCGTCGTGCGCGAGGAGGGCGGCGCAGGGAACGCCGGCAGCCGCTATTACAATTCCGTGGTGGCGATCAGCGACAAGGGCGAGATCGTCGATGCCGTCGACAAGGTGCATCTGGTGCCGTTCGGCGAGTATCTGCCTTTTGCCGAGCTGTTCGAACGTTTCGGCATAGGTCAGCTCGTCGCCGGACCGATGAATTTCGCCGCCGGCAACGAGCGGCATCCGATCGCGGTGCCGAACGGCCTCAGCGCCGCTCCCTTCATCTGCTACGAGGTCATTTTTCCTGACCTTGTGGCGGTTGACGCAGCGTCATCTGAACTTATTGTGAACGTCACGAACGATGCCTGGTTTGGCGATACGCCAGGCCCGTACCAGCACTTCAGGCAGGCGCAGATTCGCACGGTGGAGAACGGGTTGCCTTTGTTGCGTGCGGCCAACAACGGCATCTCCGCCGTTGTCGATTCGCGGGGACGCATCGTCGATGCCTTGGCGGTCGACGCGCGCGGCGCCATCGATGCGCACGTACCGATTTCCGGGCGCGCCCTGCTGTCCGCCGATCAGCGGCGCATTAACGGATTGCTGATCATGTTGCTGTTTGCCCTGGCCGCCTTCACATTGAATGTAAGGCAGCGGCTACGGGTGAATTGACAGTCGGCACATTAGAAACTCATACTGTAACGCCTAAAATTTTCTCGAAGTCGGCTGGAGGGGTCTGTTGGGGCAGGTGGCTCCGGCTTCGTTTGGGCGGCAAAAATAGAAAAAGCCGGAAAAATTCGGCGAGGAAAAAATGACAGAAGAGAACAAGAAGAAGCCGAATCCGATCGACATCCATGTCGGGAGTCGTATTCGGCTGCGTCGCAATATGCTTGGAATGAGCCAGGAAAAGCTGGGTGAAAATCTCGGTATCACGTTTCAACAGATCCAGAAGTACGAAAAGGGGACGAATAGGGTGGGGGCCAGTCGTCTGCAGGCGATCGCCTCGATCCTGAGCGTGCCCGTCGCGTTCTTCTTCGAAGATGCCCCGGGTCAGGAGGCCGGGGCCGGCAATCGAGGATTCGCCGAAGATGCTTCGATGGCGTTCGCCATCGAATTCTGCGGCAGCCCGGAGGGACTTCAGCTCAATCGCGCCTTCGTCAAGATTCCCGACGTCAAGGTGCGGCGCAGGATCATCGATCTTGTGAAGTCCCTTTCCCCGGATGACGCCGAGTAATTCCAGGCTCTTACTACCGGCGGTGCCCTGCCGCCGGTGGCACAAGCCACTTGTGCCGACATTCATGCCAGATCCGTCGCGCCGCTTGACGAGCGGCGCCCGGCACCGCTAACACGTGGCGCGCCAAAAATCGGCAGCCCTGCCGATCTTTTTTTCAAGAGGGGACACCCGTGACGCGGCAGAACTATCTCTTCACCTCGGAATCGGTCTCCGAGGGCCATCCCGACAAAGTCTGTGACCGTATCTCCGACGAAATCGTCGATCTCGTCTATCGCGAAGCCAAGAAGACGGGCATGGACCCGTGGAAGGTGCGCGTCGCCTGCGAGACGCTGGCCACCACCAACCGCGTCGTCATCGCCGGCGAGGTCAGGGTTCCCGAGACCCTGCTGAAGAAGGACAAGGCCGGCAACGTCCTCAAGGATGCGTCGGGCCACCCTGTCGTCAATCCGGCCAAGTTCAAGTCGGTCGCCCGCAAGGCAATTCGCGAGATCGGCTACGAGCAGGCAGGCTTCCACTGGAAGACGGCCAAGATCGAAGTGCTGCTGCACGGCCAGTCGCCGGATATCGGCCAGGGCGTCGACAATGCCGCCGACCGCCAGGGCGAGGAAGGTGCCGGCGATCAAGGCATCATGTTCGGCTATGCCTGCCGCGAGACGCCGGACCTGATGCCGGCGCCGATCTATTACAGCCACAAGATTCTCGAACTCCTGGCCGCCGCGCGCCATGAAGGCAATGGCGAGGCCGGCAAGCTCGGCCCGGACGCCAAGAGCCAGGTCACCGTGCGCTACGCCGACGGCAAGGCGGCGGAAGTGACGCAGATAGTGCTTTCCACCCAGCATCTCGATTCGAGCTGGGATTCCAAGAAGGTCCGCAAGGTCGTCGAGCCCTATATCCGCGAGGCGCTTGGCGATCTCAAGGTCGCCGACGACTGCAACTGGTACATCAACCCGACCGGCAAGTTCGTGATCGGCGGTCCCGACGGCGATGCCGGCCTCACCGGCCGCAAGATCATCGTCGACACCTATGGCGGCGCGGCACCCCATGGCGGCGGCGCCTTCTCGGGCAAGGACACTACCAAGGTCGACCGTTCAGCCGCCTATGCGGCACGCTATCTCGCCAAGAACGTGGTGGCAGCCAAGCTCGCCGACCGCTGCACCATCCAGCTGTCCTACGCCATCGGCGTCGCCCAGCCGTTGTCGGTGTATGTGGACCTGCACGGCACCGGCAGGGTCGACGAGGCCAGGCTGGAGGAGGCGCTGCGCAAGGTGATGGACCTGTCGCCTTCCGGCATCCGCCGTCATCTCGACCTCAACAAGCCGATCTACGCGAAAACCTCGTCCTATGGCCACTTCGGCCGCAAGGCCGGCCGCGACGGTTCCTTCTCCTGGGAGAAGACGGACCTCGCCAGGGCCCTCAAGGACGCGGTTGCCGATGCGATTGCCGCCTGACGGCGTCGCCAAGCCTGTTCATGGTGCCAAACGACAGGCCGAGCCGCGCGACCGAAGGATTTTTCGGCCGCCGGCACGGCAAGACTATTCGCCCGCAGCAGGCCGCGGCGCTTGAAAGCGGCCTGCGCGCCTACAGGCTCGACCTGATGGCTGAGGCTCCGGCGGATCCCAGGACGCTGTTCAAGGCGGATGTTTCGGCTCTTCAACTCGAGATCGGCTTCGGCGGCGGCGAGCATCTCTTGCATCGCGCGACGGAGGCGCCGGCGATCGGCTTCATCGGCGTCGAGCCCTTCGTCAACGGCATGGCCAAGATGATGACGGCGCTCGCCAAGACGCCGCTGGCCAATCTGAGGGTCTATGACGACGATGCCACGCGCCTGCTCGACTGGCTGCCGTCGGCCTCGCTCGACGGCATCGATTTGCTTTATCCCGATCCCTGGCCGAAAAAGAAGCACTGGAAGCGGCGCTTCGTCAGCGCGGCCAATCTCGAGCGGTTCGTCCGGGTGCTGAAAGCGGGCGGCAGGTTCCGCTTCGCCTCCGATATCGACAGCTATGTGAACTGGACGCTGCTCGCCTGCCGCGCCAATGGCAACTTCGCCTGGCAGGCGAACGAGGCCGCCGACTGGCACACCCCCTATCAGGGCTGGCCCGGCACGCGCTACGAGGCCAAGGCCATCCGCGAGGGAAGGCGGCCTGCCTATTTGACCTTTATCCGGAAGTAGCCCTCGGAAATCTCAGAGGGCGAAGCACCCCGGTCATCTACCGACTAATTTAGAAGCGCCCGATTTTGTCGAAGGCGGTAGGGTCGATGCCGAGCTTCTTCAGATCGCCGCGGCGCGGCTTGCGGCCGGCCTCGACAGCGCGCGATGCGGCTGCGGCGCTGCCGAACGTGGTTAGAAAATCACCGATTACGAAAAACAATCCGCGGTCCATGACAAATACCTTTCGCGCGTCGCAGCGCGCGACCTTTCTTTTTGCACTGCAACATAGATGGGTGCTGGCAGACGGAAATCACAGTGGCGCTGGCGCATGGCCGCCATGCTCCAGAGGCAGTGCTGATCCTGCGGTCAACTTTGTCTGCTGTCACAGTCAGGCTTGAAACGCCGGCCGGGATCGTCTATATCGGCTTCAAATTCTTGGTCGGTAAGACGAAGAGTGGGTCCACCCGGTCCCGCTCTTTTTTATTACCTCCCGGCCGGAGCGACAAAGCGACAGGGATCCGATGACCGCAGCGGCAAGCGAAGCCGACGACCGTATCATCCGCGAAAGCGGCATCGATGCGCGCATTGCGCTGATCGTGCAGCCGGTGCTCAAAGCCATCGGCTTTCGCCTCGTGCGGGTGCAGCTGACCGGACAGAACGGGCTGACGCTGCAGATCATGGCCGAGCGCGAGGACGGCACCATGACCGTCGAGGATTGCGAAGAGGTCAGCCGCGCGGTTTCGCCCGCACTTGATGTCGAGGATCCGATCGAAAAGGCGTATCATCTCGAAGTGTCGTCGCCCGGCATCGACCGGCCGCTGGTGCGCAAGTCGGATTTCGCCACCTGGACCGGCCATCTGGTCAAGATGGAGACCTCGGTCCTCATTGGCGACCGCAAGCGCTTCAAGGGCAAGATCGCCGAGGCGGACGCCGACGGCATCCTGCTGGAGCGCGATAAGGCGGCCTATGGCGAAGAGCCGACGGTGCGCGTGCCCTATGATGCGATTGCCGAGGCGCGGCTCGTGCTGACCGACGACCTCATCCGCGAGGCCCTGTCGAAGGACAACAGGGCCCGCAAGGAAGCAAAGAAACGCCGGGGTGAAGCGGAAGATGCCGCCGCCGGTGAAGGAAACGAAACAGAACAGGAAAGTTGATTGAGCTTTCGGGCCTTGTGCCCGGTGCGAAGTCGGGAGAAAGACAATGGTTGTAAGCGCCAACAGGCTCGAACTGCTGCAGATCGCCGATGCGGTCGCGCGTGAAAAGTCGATCGACAAGCAGATCGTCATCGCCGCCATGGCCGATGCGATCCAGAAGGCGGCGCGCTCGCGTTACGGCCAGGAAACCAACATCCGCGCCGACATCAATCCCAATACGGGCGAGATGAAGCTGCAGCGGCTGATGGAGGTGGTCGAGAAGGTCGAGGACTACGCCACGCAGATCGCCCTTTCCACGGCGCGCGAGCGCAATCCCGATGCCCAGATCGGCGATTTCATCGCCGAGCAGCTGCCGCCGATGGATTTCGGCCGCATCGCCGCCCAGTCGGCCAAGCAGGTCATCGTCCAGAAGGTGCGCGAGGCCGAGCGCGATCGTCAGTATGACGAGTACAAGGACCGCATCGGCGAGATCGTCAACGGCACCGTCAAGCGCGTCGAATACGGCAACGTCATCGTCGACCTTGGCCGCGGCGAGGCGATCATCCGCCGCGACGAGCTGATCCCGCGCGAGAACTACAAGTACGGCGACCGCGTCCGCGCCTATGTCTACGACGTGCGCCGCGAGCAGCGCGGTCCGCAGATCTTCCTGTCGCGCACCCATCCGCAGTTCATGGCCAAGCTCTTCACCATGGAAGTGCCGGAAATCTACGACGGCATCATCGAGATCAAGTCGGTCGCCCGCGATCCGGGCTCGCGCGCCAAGATCGCAGTCATCTCGCGCGATTCCTCGATCGATCCGGTCGGCGCCTGCGTCGGCATGCGCGGCAGCCGCGTCCAGGCGGTGGTCGGCGAATTGCAGGGCGAGAAGATCGACATCATTCCGTGGTCGCCTTCGGCCGCTTCCTTCATCGTCAACGCCCTGCAGCCGGCGGAAGTCGCCAAGGTGGTGCTCGACGAGGATGCCGAGCGCATCGAGGTGGTGGTGCCGGACGACCAGCTGTCGCTGGCCATCGGCCGCCGCGGTCAGAACGTGCGCCTCGCCTCGCAGCTCACCGGCTGGGACATCGACATCCTGACCGAGCAGGAAGAGAGCGAGCGTCGCCAGAAGGAATTCGTCGAGCGCTCGGCGCTCTTCATGGAAGCCCTCGACGTCGACGAGATGGTCGGCCAGGTGCTCGCCTCCGAAGGCTTCACCAGCGTCGAGGAAGTCGCCTATGTCGACTCAGGCGAGATCTCCTCGATCGACGGCTTCGACGAGGACACCGCGTCGGAAATCCAGTCGCGCGCCCGCGAATATCTGGAGAAGATCGAGGCCGAACACGACGAGAAGCGCAAGGCGCTCGGCGTCCAGGACGAGCTGCGCGAGATCCCCGGCATCACCACGGCCATGATGGTGACGCTCGGCGAGGACGGCGTGAAGACGATCGAGGACTTCGCCGGCTATGCCGCCGATGATCTCATCGGCTGGAAGGAACGCAAGGACGGCGAGACCAAGGTCTATCCCGGCGTGCTCGCCGATCATGGCATCTCGCGCGCCGATGCCGAGCAGATGGTGCTGGCCGCCCGCAAGAAGGCCGGCTGGATTTCCGAGGAAGAACTGGCCACTGAGGAAGAATCGGCCGGCGAAACCGTCGGTGCGTGAGGTGACCACCAGTCGCAAAGCCCGTGGACGAGATGAACGATCGCACCTGCATCGTCACGCGCAGGCAGACCGAAGCGGATGAACTGATCCGCTTCGTCGTCGGCCCGGATTCGGCCGTCGTTCCGGACATCAAGAGAAATCTGCCTGGCCGCGGTTGCTGGGTCACCGCTGATCGCCTACATATCGACAAGGCAGCGGCGAAGAACCTGTTTGCCCGCGCCTTCAAGGCGCAGGTAGCGGTCCCCGCTGATCTCGGCGAAATGGTCGACGGACTGCTTTCCCGATCCGCTCTGGGCATGCTGGGTCTTGCTCGCAAGGCCGGAGCGGTCGTTCTCGGCGCCGCCAAGGTAGAGGCTGCCGTGCGCGACGGGCAGGCGCTTTTGGTGCTGCACGCGGCCGAGGCCTCGGACGACGGCGTCCGCAAGATCAGTCAGGCACGGCGGGCAACCGTCCATCTCGGCGGCCCCGCCATCCTTGCCTACAAACTTTTCCCCGAGGCCGAGTTGAGCTTGGCATTGGGGGGTACAAATGTGATACATGCTGCCGTCCTCGCGCAGGACGCAGGAAAAGCGGTCGAGAAGCGCATGGTTGCGCTCGACCGGTATCGGGGCGGGACCCCGGACGATTTGGCAATGCTTGCGGCCGTTGCTGACGAAGATGATGCCGCAGAGGATATGGAATGAGTGATACGAAATCGGGCGACGACAAGACGTTGAGCGTTACGCCGAAGAAGACCTTGACGCTGAAGCGCCCCGGCCTCGAGCAGGGCACTGTGCGCCAGAATTTCTCGCACGGCCGCACCAAGTCGGTCGTGGTCGAGACCAAGAAGCGCAAGTTCTCGCTGCCTGGCGACAAGCCGGAACCGGTGGCGCCGTCCGTCTTCACGCCGAAGCCCACAGCCGCAGCGGCGCCGACGCCTGCCGTGCAGGAAGCGCCGAAGACGCCGCCGCAGCCGGAACGCTCGGGCATGGTGCTGAACGAGTTGTCGCGTGGCGAGATGGAAGCGCGCCGCAGGGCGCTCGAAGGTTCCAAGGCCCGCGAGATCGAGGACCGCCAGCGCGCTCAGGAAGAGAGCAAGCGCCGCGCCGAGGAAGAAGAACGCCGCAAGCGCGAGCGCGAGGAATCCGCGCGCCGTCAGGCCGAGGAAGAGGCGCGTCTCCAGGCCGAGGCCGAGTCCCGCCGTCGTGCCGAGGAAGAGGCCCGCCGCCGCGCGCCGCAGGCCGCGGACGTCGCCACGGCCGACGACGACGAGGAGGTCAAACCGAGGCGTGCCGGTGCCGGTGCTGGCGCCGGTGCACCCGCTCGCCGTCTCGCCACGCCCGAGGTGGCGCGTCCGGCCAAGCCCACCAAGGGCGAGGAAGACCGCCGCCGCGGCAAGCTGACGCTGAATTCGGCGCTTTCCGACGAGGATGCGCGCGGCCGTTCGCTGTCGTCGATGCGACGCCGCCAGGAGAAGTTCAAACGCGCGCTGCACAACGAGCCGCGCGAGAAAGTCATGCGTGAAGTGATCCTGCCCGAAACCATCACCATCCAGGAACTGGCGCAGCGCATGTCCGAGCGCGCTGTGGACGTGGTCAAGTTCTTCATGAAGCAAGGCCAGATCTTGAAGCCGGGCGACGTCATCGACGCCGACACGGCTGAGCTGGTCGCTTCGGAATTCGGCCACACGGTTCGCCGCGTTGCCGAGTCCGACATCGAGGAAGGCCTGTTCAATATCGCCGACCGTCCGGAAGACCTGGTGTCGCGTCCGCCCGTCGTGACGATCATGGGCCATGTCGACCACGGCAAAACCTCGTTGCTCGACGCCATCCGCAACGCCAATGTCGTCTCCGGCGAGGCCGGCGGCATCACCCAGCACATCGGCGCCTATCAGGTCGAGAAGAACGGTCAGAAGATCACCTTCATCGATACGCCCGGCCACGCTGCCTTCACGGCCATGCGCGCCCGCGGCGCCCAGGTCACCGACATCGCCGTGCTGGTGGTGGCGGCCGACGACAGCGTGATGCCGCAGACGGTCGAATCGATCAATCACGCCAAGGCAGCCGGCGTCCCGATCATCGTTGCGATCAACAAGATCGACAAGCGCGACGCCGACCCGCAGAAGGTGCGCGCCGAACTCCTGCGCCATGAAGTGTTCGTCGAATCGATGGGCGGCGAGGTGCTGGACGTCGAAGTGTCGGCGACCAAGGGCACCAACATCGACAAGCTGCTCGAGGCGATCCTGCTGCAGGCCGAAATCCTCGACCTCAAGGCCAACCCCGACCGCACCGCAGAAGGCGCGGTCATCGAGGCCAAGCTCGACAAGGGCCGTGGTCCGGTCGCCACCGTTCTGGTGCAGACCGGCACGCTGATGCCGGGCGATATTCTCGTCGCCGGCAACGAATGGGGCCGTGTCCGCGCGCTCGTCAACGATCGCGGCGAGCATGTACCGGAGGCGCCGCCGGCGATGCCGGTCGAGGTGCTCGGCCTGCAGGGCACGCCGCAGGCGGGCGACCGCTTCGCCGTTGTCAACAACGAGGCGCGCGCGCGTGAAATCACCGAGTACCGTCAGCGCCTGGCGCGCGAGAAGGCGGTGGCCAAGCACGCTGGCCAGCGCGGCTCGCTCGAGCAGATGATGTCGCAGTTGCAGACGAGCGGGCTTAAGGAATTCCCGCTGGTCATCAAGGGCGACGTGCAGGGTTCGATCGAGGCGATCAATGCCGCGCTCGAAAAGCTCGGCAACGACGAGGTGCGCGCGCGCATCGTGCACGCCGGCGCTGGCGGCATCACCGAAAGCGACGTGTCGCTGGCCGAAACCTCGGGTGCCGCGATCATCGGCTTCAACGTCCGAGCCAATGCGCAGGCGCGTGCCGCGGCGACCGCCGCGGGCATCGAGATCCGCTACTACTCGATCATCTACAACCTGGTCGACGATGTGAAGGCGGCGCTCTCGGGCATGCTCTCGCCGGAGCGGCGCGAGACCTTCATCGGCAATGCCGAGATCCTCGAGATCTTCGACATCTCGAAGGTCGGCAAGATCGCCGGCTGCCGCGTCACCGAAGGCAAGGTCGAGCGTGGCGCGGGCGTCCGCCTGGTCCGCGACAACGTCGTCGTCCACGAAGGCACGTTGAAGACACTTAAGCGCTTCAAGGACGAGGTTCCGGAAGTGCCGGTCGGCCAGGAATGCGGCATGGCCTTCCAGAACTACGAGGACATGCGTGTCGGCGACGTCATCGAGTGCTTCCGCGTCGAGATGGTGAGCAGGACGCTCTAAATTCGGATATACTAGCCGGAATGACCCGGGCGGCGGCCGAAAGGCTGCCGCCCAGACCTTATTCGTATTTGAGACATGTGGCGTGGTCCCATCCCGCGCTTCACGATTTCAGGATTGAAGAAAATGTCCCGTCCAACAACATCAGGCCCCTCCCAGCGCATGCTGCGCGTCGGCGAGCAGGTGCGCCATGCCCTCTCCGAGACCTTGCAGCGCGGCGAGATCATCGATCCGGTGATCGAGAACACCGTCGTCTCGGTCTCCGAGGTGCGCATGTCGCCCGACCTCAAAATCGCTACTGCCTTCGTTTCACCGCTGGGCGTCGGCGACGCCGATTCCGTGGTGGGCGCCCTCAACAAGCATGCGAAATTCATCCGCGGCCGCATCACCGGCGCGCTGCGGCAGATGAAGTACATGCCGGAGATCCGCTTCCGGCTCGATACTTCCTTCGACAATTTCGCCAGGATCAACGAGTTGCTGAAGTCGCCCGAAATCGCGCGCGACCTCGACGACCAGAATGAGAACAATGACGAGGACGAGGGCTAAGTGGCGCGTCGCGGCAAGAAGAGAGGCCGGCCGGTTTCCGGCTGGGTGGTGCTGGATAAGCCGGTCGGCATGGGCTCGACCGAGGCGGTCTCGAAGATCAAATGGCTGTTCCAGGCGGAGAAGGCCGGCCATGCCGGCACGCTCGATCCGCTGGCCTCCGGCATGTTGCCGATCGCGCTCGGCGAAGCGACGAAGACCGTGCCTTACGTTCAGGACGGCGCCAAGGTCTACCGCTTCACCGTTGCCTGGGGCGAGGAACGCTCGACCGACGACCTCGAAGGCCCGGTGACGAACAGTTCCGGCCAGCGCCCGGACGAGGCCGAGGTGAGAGCGCTGCTGCCGAAATACACGGGTGTCATCATGCAGACGCCGCCGCAATTCTCGGCCATCAAGATCGCCGGCGAACGCGCCTACGACCTGGCCCGAGACGGCGAGACGGTCGATATCCCTGCGCGCGAGATCGAGATCGGACGTCTCGATCTCGTCGAGCATGGTGGCGACCGCAGCGTCTTCGAGGTCGAATGCGGCAAGGGCACTTACGTACGCTCGCTGGCGCGCGACATGGGCCGCGATCTGGGCTGCTTCGGCCATATAGCCGAATTGCGCCGCGTCGAGGTCGAGCCGTTCACGGCGGAGGATTTCGTCACCGTCGCCGAGCTCGAAGCGGCGCGCTTCGGCGGCAAAACTGATGAAGGCCAGGACGACGAGGCCGGGGCGCCGATCGATTTCAGCGCCATCGACGCGTTGCTGGTCGATACCGCTGTCGCGCTCGATTGCCTGCCGCAGGTCGCCGTCAGCGACGACGCGGCGACCAAGATCCGCCTCGGCAATCCCGTCGTCATTCGCGGCCGCGATGCGCCGGTCGAGGCCGACGAGGCATGCGCCACAGCGCGCGGCAAGCTCGTCGCCATCGGCGCCATCGAGCAGGGCATGTTCAAGCCCAAGCGGGTCTTTGCCGGTTGACGGCGCTCGGCTGGATCAATTCCAGGAAAAGTGCGTACGGTTCTCGGCCTGGAATTGCGTAGAGTAGTTTCGGTTTCGATTTCGCGCCCGAGGAGCTCATGGCAAAGGCTGATACCGTCAGGAAACGGGCGCCGCTGAACATCCGCCGACCGCCGGTCGGGGCGTCGCCGGGCACGCTCATCGCCGATCCGGCGGCGCGGCGCAGAGCTTCGGCTGACGCTGATCTCGCCCGAGAAATTCAAGACCATCGACAATGCCAGCATCGACGAGCTCAATACCCATTGCGACCGCTGGCCGGTCGTCTGGCTGGACTGCACCGGCCTCGCCAACATCCAGCTGATCGAGGAGATCGGGCGGATTTTCAATCTGCACCCGCTGGCGCTGGAGGATGTCGTCAACACCGGCCAGCGGCCCAAGGTGGATTTCTTCGAGGATCACGCCTTCGTCGTCATGCGCATGATCGACGATGTCACCGCCCATCGCTACGAGCAGATCGCGGTGTTCTTCGGCAGGAACTTCGTCGTCACCTTCCAGGAACGTGAGGGCGATCCGTTCGACCCCGTGCGCAAGCGTGTCGCGGCAGCCATGCCCAATCGCCTGCGCTCGCGCGGCGCCGACTACCTTGCCTATGCGCTGATCGATGCCATCGTCGACAGCTATTTCCCGCCGATCGAAACGGCCAGCGAATTGGTCGACGGCATCGAGGATCAGATGCTGAACACGCCGCACAAGCATCAGATGCGGCAGTTGCATGAGTTGCGGCGCGACGCCAACGTGCTGAAGGGCGTGCTGTGGCCGATGCGCGATGCGCTGGCGACGCTGATCCGCAACGACGTGCCCTTCGTGAAGGCCGAGACCAAGATCTTCTTCAACGACACGCTCGACCATTCGCTGCGGCTGATCGAGCTGGTCGAGAACCAGCGCGACATGCTGACCGGCCTGATCGAGATGCACCTGTCGCTGACCCAGGCGCGCACCAACGATGTCATTTCCTATCTGACGATCGTGTCGGTCATCTTCATGCCGCTCACTTTCCTCGTTGGCGTCTGGGGCATGAACTTCGAGCCCGAAAGCTCGCCCTGGAACATGCCGGAGCTGAAGGCTTACTACGGCTACCCGGCAGCACTGGTGTTCATGTTGATCGTCGCTGTCGGGCTCGTTGTCTTCTTCAAGTGGAAGAAGTGGCTGTAGCGGCTGAACCCTATGTTTTTTCGGCAAGAACCTGCGACAAGCCGGCTTGACAATTGGGCTGGTGTTTTGCCCGGAATTGCACTATATGCGCCGCAGCTTCGCGCCCTGACGCGTTGCTTGCACCGGCCCCTGCTGGACGACATCCCGGCTGTGGGCGTCCCGTTTCCTCGAACAGATAAGGAAAAACACGATGTCGATTACTGCCGAGCGCAAGAAGGAACTGATGACTGAATTCGCGACCGCGAAGGGCGATACCGGATCTCCGGAAGTCCAGGTTGCCATCCTTTCCGAGCGCATCAAGAACCTGACGGAGCACTTCAAGGACCACAAGAAGGATAACCATTCCCGCCGTGGCCTGCTTGCTCTCGTTTCCCAGCGCCGCAGCCTGCTTGACTACCTCAAGCGCAAGGACGACGCGCGCTATCAGACGTTGATCGACAAGCTCGGTCTGCGTCGTTGACGAATTGACCGGCGGGCTCTCTCCGGAGGGTCCGCCGGTCGCGCATTGGCGCATCGGATGGTCCGGTGTTTCGATGCTGAAATGGAGCGAATACGCTCCGGGAAATTCGCGCGAGGCGCGTCTCGGAAACAGGGGTTTTCGACGTCACGCGCAAGGCTGGCCGACCGGTCGGCCTGACCGGTTCCGGAAGTGCAGAGGGCCATTCGGAACCGCCCGTGGACGGTCATGGGGCAGGATTGCAGGACGCTCGCTCGGCTCGTGTGGCCGGACTTATCGAGCTTCCCGTTGTCTTGCCCGTGGCTGCCCGAAGGAAGCCAGGGAAGGGATGCGACCGTCGAGACGGCGCGGCCCTTTCCGCATATGAAGGACAAGATATGTTCAATCAGCACAAAGTGGAAATCGAGTGGGGCGGCCGTCCGCTCATCCTGGAAACCGGCAAGATCGCCCGCCAGGCTGACGGCGCGGTGCTCGCCACCTATGGCGAAACCGTGGTGCTTGCCACCGTCGTTTCGATGAAGGAGCCGAAGCCCGGCCTCGATTTCTTCCCGCTCACCGTCAACTACCAGGAAAAGACCTATGCCGCCGGCAAGATCCCGGGCGGCTATTTCAAGCGCGAGGGCCGTCCGAGCGAGAAGGAAACGCTGGTTTCCCGCCTGATCGACCGCCCGATCCGTCCGCTCTTCGCCGACGGCTACAAGAACGACACCCAGATCGTCGTCACCGTCGTCCAGCATGACCTCGAGAACGATCCGGACATCCTGTCGATCGTCGCCACCTCGGCCGCGCTCACGCTCTCCGGTGTCCCCTTCATGGGCCCGATCGGCGGCGCACGCGTCGGCTATATCAACGGCGAATACGTGCTCAACCCGCATATCGACGAGATGGAGGAATCGAAGCTCGACCTCGTCGTCGCCGGCACGGCCGACGCCGTGCTGATGGTCGAATCCGAGGCCAAGGAGCTCTCGGAAGACCTGATGCTCGGCGCCGTCATGTTCGGCCACAGGAGCTTCCAGCCGGTGATCGACGCGATCATCAAGCTGGCCGAGGTCGCCGCCAAGGAGCCGCGCGACTTCACCGCTCCGGACTATTCCGAGCTCGAAGCCGAGATGCTGAAGATCGTCGGCGACGAGCTGCGCGAGGCTTACAAGATCACCGACAAGCAGTCGCGTTACGCCGCCGTCGACGCCGTCAAGGCGAAGGTCAAGGCGGCGTTCGCTCCGGCTGAGGGCGAGGAGGCCAAGTACGCCTCCGAGCAGATCGGCACCGTCTTCAAGGAGCTCCAGGCCAAGGTCGTGCGCTGGAACATCCTTGATACCGGCTCGCGCATCGACGGCCGTGACCTGAAGACCGTCCGCAAGATCGTCTCCGAGGTCGGCGTCCTGCCGCGTACCCATGGTTCGGCGCTGTTCACCCGCGGCGAGACCCAGGCGCTGGTCGTGGCCACGCTCGGCACCGGCGAGGACGAGCAGTATGTCGACTCGCTCACCGGCATGTACAAGGAGAAGTTCCTCCTCCACTACAACTTCCCGCCCTATTCGGTCGGTGAAACGGGCCGCATGGGCTCGCCGGGCCGTCGCGAGATCGGCCACGGCAAGCTGGCGTGGCGCGCCATCCGCCCGATGCTGCCCTCCGCCGACCAGTTCCCCTACACGTTGCGCGTCGTCTCCGAGATCACCGAGTCCAACGGCTCGTCCTCGATGGCGACCGTCTGCGGCACCTCGCTGGCGCTGATGGATGCCGGCGTGCCGATCGCCAAGCCCGTCGCCGGCATCGCCATGGGCCTGATCAAGGAAGGCGAGCGCTTCGCGGTGCTCTCCGACATCCTCGGCGACGAGGACCACCTCGGCGACATGGACTTCAAGGTCGCCGGCACCGCCAATGGCGTCACCTCGCTGCAGATGGACATCAAGATCGATGGCATCACCGAGGAGATCATGGGCATCGCGCTCGGCCAGGCCAAGGACGGCCGCCTGCACATCCTCGGCGAGATGGCGCATGCGATCTCTTCTTCGCGCGCCGAGCTAGGCGAGTTCGCGCCGCGCATCGAGGTCATGCACATCCCGACCGACAAGATCCGCGACGTCATCGGCTCGGGCGGCAAGGTGATCCGCGAGATCGTCGAGAAGACCGGCGCCAAGATCAACATCGAGGACGACGGCACGGTCAAGATCGCTTCGGCGAACGCCAAGGAGATCGAGGCGGCGCGCAAGTGGATCCACACCATCGTTGCCGAGCCGGAAGTCGGCGAGATCTACGAAGGCACGGTCGTCAAGACGGCCGACTTCGGCGCCTTCGTCAACTTCTTCGGCCCGCGCGACGGCCTCGTCCACATCTCGCAGCTCGCCAATGAGCGCGTTGCCAAGACCTCCGACGTCGTCAAGGAAGGCGACAAGGTTTGGGTCAAGCTGATGGGCTTCGACGAGCGCGGCAAGGTCCGCCTGTCGATGAAGGTCGTCGACCAGGCGACCGGCAAGGAAATCGTTCAGGAGAAGAAGAAGCCGGAAGGCGAGGAAGACGCCGCCTGATCGGCTGGACCTGACAATCAGGACGGGCGCGCCGCGAGGTCGCGCCCGTTTTTGTTTGAGAGTTTGAAGGCGATGGCCGCCGAGCCGCTGAAGACCCTGTTTCATCCCTTCGAGGCCGAGGCGCTGCCTCTGCCGCAGAAACAGGCCCGCGTCCTGTTCCTGGGCGCGGAGCCGGGCTTCCGGCTGCCCGACGGCTTCGATGCGGCGCTGCATCTCGTGCAAGGCTTCCGGCCGCATTTCCGCGCCCTGCAGGCGTCAGGCTACACGGTCACGCCGCGGGCGGAAGGTTCTGCCTTTGACGCCGCCCTGGTGCTCTGCGGCCGGCATCGCGGCCAGAACGAGCTGCGCATCGCCGAGGCGATCGAGCGCGTGTCGCCGGGCGGGCTGATCGTCGTCGCGGGCGGCAAGGAGGACGGCGTCGACAGCCTGCGCAAACGCATCGATGGGCTGGTCCCGCTCGAAGCGCACCTGCCGAAACATCACGGCGTCGCCTTCTGGTTCCGCCGGGCCGGCGCGGAGGCGGCCGAGGCGCTTCGCGTCTCCAACCCCGATCTGGTTGTGGAAGGCCGCTTTCGCACCGCGCCGGGCATGTTCTCCTTCGATCGCGTCGACGCGGGGTCGAAGCTTCTGCTGGATAGCCTGCCGCAGGGTCTTGCGGGCAACGCCGCCGATTTCTGCGCTGGCTGGGGCTACCTGGCGGCGAAAGTGGCGGAACGCTCGACGGGGCTCTCCGCTCTCGATCTCTACGAAGCGGATTTCGAAGCCCTGGAAGCGGCAAGAATCAATGTCCGCGGTGCCGTCGAGCCACGTTTCTTCTGGACCGATCTGCTGACCGAAACGGTCGAGCGACGCTACGACGCGATCGTCATGAACCCGCCTTTCCACACCGGCCGGGCGGCGGAGCCGGGCATCGGCGCCGGCATGATCCGTGCGGCGTCGAAGGCGCTGAAACCAGGTGGCCGCCTGTTCATGGTCGCCAATCGCCAGCTTCCTTACGAGCAGGTGCTGGCGGCCACCTTCTCCAGCCACGCCGAGGTCGCGAGCGATGGCATGTTCAAGGTGTTTTCAGCGCGACGGTAAGAGCAATTCCAGGAAAAGTGCGCAGCGGTTTTCCGTCCGGAATCGCTTAAAAACAAATAGTTGGAGCGGTTCAGCGCTTCCGTGAAACGGTGGACGGCTCCAACGCGATGCGCGCGCTACTGCAGGCTGACGATGCGTGCCGGCTCGCGCGTGCTAAAGACGGGCCGTGCCTGGCCGAGCTCGATCTTGAGCGGCGCCGGCCGGCCGTACAGAAAGCCCTGTGCCACCTCGCAGCCGGCGGCCCTCAGCAGCGTTGCCTGGTTCTCGGTCTCGACGCCTTCGGCGATGATGCCGACGCCGAGCGCCCGCGACAGTCCGACGATGGTCGACACGACTGCACCCGAACTGGAATCGGTGTCGATGCGGCTGACGAAGGAGCGGTCGATCTTGAGCTTGCCGAACGAGAAGTCGATCAGGTAGCTCAGATTGGAATAACCGGTGCCGAAATCGTCGACGGCCACCGAGATACCCATGTCGGCGAGCTGCTGCAGGATGACGGCCGCACGGTCGCGGTCCTGCATCATCGCCGTCTCGGTGACTTCGAGCTCGAGCCGCGACGGCTTGATGCCGGTCGATGCCATGGTCTCGCGCACGATGCCGACAAAGTCCTTGGTCATGAACTGGACCGGCGAGATGTTGACGGCGACGAAGCAATCCTCCGGCAGATATTGAGCGTCGCTGCAGGCCTTGCGCAGCACCCATTCGCCGATCGGATTGATCATGCCGGTCTCCTCGGCGATCGGAATGAACTCCATCGGCGGGATCATGCCGCGTTCCGGGTGCTTCCAGCGGATCAGCGCCTCGTAACCGACCACGCGGCCGGTCGGCATGTCGAATTGCGGCTGATAGTGGAGGCTGAAGTCGCCGCGGTCGAAGGCGGTCTTCAGCTCGGATTCGATCCATTGCCGGTGGTCCGCCACCCGTCCCATATCGGCGTGGAAGACCGACCAGTTGCCGACGCCGCTTGCGCGCGCATTCTGCAGCGCCAGGTTCGAGCGGCGAAGGATGAGAACCGGGTCGACACCGTCCTTCGGCATCGCCACGATACCGATGGACATGCTGACGGACTGCAGGTGTGTCTGGAGCTGGTAGGGCTCCATCATCTGGTTGATGAGCTTTTCGAGGAACCGTTCGAGAGATCCACGGATTTCGCGGTCTGGCAAGAGCACGGCGAATTCGCCGGCGCCGAGCCGCCCGATTACGGCATCCTCCGGCATGCTCTCCTTCAGTCTTTTGGTGAAGGCGCGGATCAGCTCGTCGCCATGGCTGTAGCCGATGGCATCGTTGATCTGCTTGAAGCGGTCGATGTCGATATCGATCAGGTAGACCGGTTCGCCGGTCTCGATCGTTTCCGACGCGGCCGCGGCGACCTTGCCGACGATGGCCGGGCGCGACAGCAGGCCGGTCATCTTGTCGAAATGCGTTTCCTTGAAGACGTAGTCGGCCGATTCATCGACGCCCGCGAAGAAGGACAGGGCGGCGCCACCGGCGGAAAGGGCGCACAGCGCGGCGATGATACCCGCCATCGTCTCCGCCGTCATGCCGGCCAGGCCGTCGCCGAAGCCGAAACGCAGTCCCCAGAGCCCGAGGATGAAACTGCCCATGCCCGAGCTGGCGATGGTGATAAGCCGGAACAGCGGTGTTCGCTTCGGGTTGCTGACTGTAGACATGCAAGGTCCCTGAACTGCAGGGCCTTTTAGCGGATACCTCCTTAAAATGGGTTTCCGCCAATGCATCCAATTTTACTGGAAGTTTTTGCGTTAGCGAATTATTCGCGGCCGCCGTCGTTCTGCTTCAGTTCCGCGAGCGCCGGCATGGACACGATGTGGTAGCCGGAATCGACATAGTGGATTTCGCCGGTGACGCCCGAAGACAGATCCGACAGCAGGTAGAGCGCCGAGCCGCCGACCTCGTCGATGGTCACCGTGCGGCGTAGCGGCGAATTGCGCTGCTGATAGGAGAACATATGGCGCGCGTCGGACACGCCGGAACCGGCGAGCGTCCGCACCGGTCCTGCCGAGATGCCGTTCACGCGGATGCCGCGCGGGCCGTAGTCGTTGGCGAGATAGCGCACGCTTGCCTCGAGGCCGGCCTTGGCGACGCCCATGACGTTGTAGTTGGGCATGACCCGCACCGACCCGGCATAGGTCAGCGTGATCATCGAGCCGCCGTTCGCCATCAGCGCGGCGGCATTGCGGGCGATCTCGGTGAAGGAATAGCACGAGATCACCATGGTGCGGACGAAGTTGTCGCGGCTGGTGTCGGCGTAGAGGCCTTTGAGTTCGTTCTTGTCGGAGAAGCCGATGGCGTGGACGACGAAATCCAGCCCGCCCCAGGCCTCGCGAAGCGTGTTGAAGGTGGCGGTGACGGAGGCGCTGTCCTCGACGTCGCAAGGCACGACCAGCGGAGCGCCGAGCTTTTCGGCAAGCGGCTTGACCCGCCGCCCGAAGGCATCGCCCTGGTAGGTGAAGGCAAGCTCCGCTCCGTGCTCGGACAATTTCCTGGCGATGCCCCAGGCGATCGAATGATCGTTGGCGACACCCATGACAAGCCCGCGCTTGCCCTTCATCAGCCCGTCCATGTCAGGCAATCCTTATGCGGAATAGCGCTGGAAAATCAGCGTTGCGTTGGTGCCACCGAAGCCGAAGGAATTGGACAAAACGGTATCGATCTTGGCGTTGTCGATGCGCTTGCGCACGATCGGCATGCCCTCGAATTCCGGATCGAGCTCCTCGATATGGGCGCTCTCGCCGATGAAGCCGCCCTGCAACATCAGGATCGAGTAGATCGATTCCTGGACACCGGCGGCACCGAGCGAATGGCCGGTGAGGGACTTGGTCGAGGTGATGTAAGGCATCTTGTCGCCGAACACCTCGCGGATGGCGCCCATTTCCTTGGAATCGCCGACCGGCGTCGAGGTGCCGTGCGTGTTGATGTAGTCGACCGGCGTCGTGATCGTGGCAAGCGCCTGCCGCATGCAGCGCACCGCGCCTTCTCCCGAAGGAGCAACCATGTCGTAGCCGTCGGAAGTCGCGCCGTAGCCGACGACCTCGGCATAGATCTTGGCGCCGCGCGCCTTGGCGTGCTCCAGCTCTTCCAGCACCAGCACGCCCGCGCCGCCGGCGATGACGAAGCCGTCGCGGTTGACGTCATACGCGCGGGAAGCGGTCGATGCCTTGTCGTTGAATTTCGACGACATGGCGCCCATGGCGTCGAACAGGTCCGACATCGTCCAGTCGAGATCCTCGTGGCCGCCGGCGAACATCATGTCCTGCTTGCCCCACTGGATCAGCTCATACGCATTGCCAATGCAGTGCGCCGAGGTCGAGCAGGCCGAGGAGATCGAGTAGTTGACGCCATGGATCTTGAACCAGGTGGCAAGAGTGGCCGAAGCGGTCGACGACATCGCCTTCGGCACCGCGAACGGGCCGATGCGCTTCGGGCTGCCGTTCTTGAGCGTGGTTTCGGCGGCTTCCACGATGGTCCTGGTCGACGGTCCGCCCGAGCCCATGACGATGCCGGTCCGCTCGTTGGTGATGTCGCTTTCGCCGAGCCCGGCGTCCGCGATCGCCTGATCCATGGCGACATGGTTCCAGGCTGCACCTTGGCTCAGGAAACGCATGGCGCGGCGGTCGATCATTGCCGACGGGTCGAGCGTCGGCGCGCCCCACACCTGGCAGCGGAAGCCATGCTCTGCGAAAGAATTGGAAAAGCTGATGCCGGACTTGGCATCGTAAAGCGAGGCCTGCACCTCATTGGCATTGTTGCCGATCGACGACACAATGCCGAGGCCTGTCACTACGACACGTCTCATTCGCAACTCCTTCCGGCGTATTTTGGCGAAAAACCTAGCTGGTTTTCGCCTTTGATCATACGCAAAATAAACTGCCGCGGTGTCCTTGCGCATCCGGCGGACGCGCGAGGCTCCGTGGCGATGGCGATCAGGCGGCCGACTGCTTGGACAGGCCGACCTTCAGATCCGTTGCCGCGTATATGGGTTCGCCATCCGCCTTGAGCCAGCCATCGGCGATGCCGAGCACGAGGCGGCCGCGCATCACGCGCTTGAAGTCGACGCCATATTCGACCTTCTTGACCGACGGCGTCACCATGCCCTTGAACTTCACCTCGCCGGTCGACAGCGCCATGCCCTTGCCGGGCTCGCCGAGCCAGCCGAGATAGAAGCCGGTCAATTGCCACATGGCGTCGAGGCCGAGGCAGCCCGGCATGATCGGATTGCCGATGAAATGGCAGGCGAAAAACCAAAGATCCGGCTTGATGTCGAATTCGGCGCGGATGAAACCCTTGTCGAAGGCGCCGCCGGTCTCGCTGATCTCGGTGATCCGGTCGAACATCAGCATCGGCGGGTAGGGCAGCTGGGCGTTTCCCGGTCCGAACAGCTCGCCGCGGGCGCAGGCAAGCAGTTCCTCGTAATCGTAGCTGGACTTTTGACCCGCCATAAACTTCCGTCCCCGTTTTCGTTCCGGGCGGCAGGGCGCCCTCGGTCGTTGGTTTCCTAACACACTCTGTTTGTGGCCGGAAACCGGCGTTTGCGCTTAACCCGTGCGCCTGCCTGGGTCAATGCGCGCTATTGATCGCATTTGGACGACAGAATATATGTCGGGAGGTGTCCAGTTTTTGGCGATGACGTCTTTTTGCCATTCTGGACCTGTCTATGGGGCTGAGCCACAAGCTTCGACGGGATAGATGGATTCGGACTGCCGGAAGGAAAGTGTCGCTGTGGACAAGCGGGTTCGCGAAGCCGGCCTGAGGCCGACGCGCCAGCGCATTGCGCTGGCCGATCTGCTTTTCGCCAAGGGCGACCGTCATCTCTCGGCCGAGGAACTGCATGAAGAGGCGATCGCCGCCGGCGTGCCGGTTTCGCTGGCGACCGTCTACAATGCGCTGCACCAGTTCACCGAGGCCGGGCTGTTGCGCATCCTCGCGGTCGAGGGGTCCAAAACCTATTTCGACACCAACACCTCGGATCACCATCACTTCTATGTCGAAGGCGAGAACCGGATCTTCGACATCGCCAGCGGCCCGGTGAGCGTATCCAACCTGCCGGAGCCTCCGGAAGGCATGGAGATCGCCAATGTCGACATCGTCGTGAGGCTGCGCCCAAAGCGCGTTGATTGATCCCTGGCGATGCGGCCCGTCGATCTCGCGATCCGCCTGGAATGGGTCGCGGCCGCAGTGGCGGCAATCGTCGTCTACGCAATGACGGGCGTGTCCTGGTGGCTGTTTGCGCTGCTCATCCTGGCGCCGGACCTGTCGATGCTGGGCTATCTCGCCGGGCCGCGGGTCGGCGCCGTCGCCTATAACGCCCTGCACATCCTGATAGCTCCGCTCGTGCTGGTGCTTGCGGGCGTGCTGTTTGCCGGTCCCATCGCAACTGCGGTAGCGCTCATCTGGATCGCCCACATCGCCATCGACCGTGCCCTGGGCTACGGCCTGAAACTGTCCACCGGCTTTCAGGACACGCATCTCGGCCGCATCGGGCGCTAGACCATGGTCCCGAAAAGTGGGAACCGGTTTTCGGAGAAGACCATGCTCCAACAAAGAGTTAGATCAGGATGGCGACTCAACGAAACGTCATCCTGATCTAGACCATGATCCCGAACCGAAGGACCGCATCAGCGAAAAGTGGAAACCGGTTTTTGCTGCGCTGACCTACGGTTCGGACAAGATCATGGTCGAGACAAAATAGTCAATTCTTGAACTTCTCGCCCGGATAGGCGCCCCAGACCTGCGACTGGGCCATCCAGCCGGTATGGCCGTCAAAGGTCATTTCGCACCATTGACCGTCGCATTTCTTGATCGAGCCTATCACCCCCGGCTCGATGATGGCGATGACGTTGGCGTCCTTGTTGGGATCGTCGAGCAGATTGATTCGCCCGCCCTTGCCGCGCTGCCAGGGGGCGACGATCGCCGTGCGGCGGCCCGACAGCAGCGACTGGTTGATCCAGCCCTCCGAGCCGTCGGCATCGCGCACGCGGCGCCAGGTGTCGAATTCCTGGATGACTTCCATCGGCAGCCCGGCCTTCATGTACATCCAGTTGACGGAATAGTTGGCGCCGGGGCCAACGCGCGAGTTGACGCGCGCTGGCTTGAGGCTGACGAAGCGCGGCAGCGGCAGGCCGCTTGGCCCGAGCGTCACCGTTTGCGCCGGTGCCGCCGCGCTCTGCGCGGATGCCTGCGGAGCACCAAGCAGGGCGCCGAGAACAGCTGCGCTGAAAGCCAGGCGAAGCGACGCGAAACCAGACACTTTCATTCCTTTCGGCGCCCGTCCGTCGGGATGAGCGCCCCTTTTTCTTTGTCTTCGGCGGCACCGCTTGTTACAGGAGTGGGCTGATACCGCGATCGGCTACAAGTTTCGCCGGTCTTGGTTAAAGAGGTCTCAACGAGATCGGTTTCGAGGAAGCTTCGGGGATACAATGGCAGGCAAAAAACGGCCCCTCGTCGTCATCACGCGCAAGCTGCCCGATCCGGTCGAAACCCGCATGCGCGAGCTGTTCGACGCGCGCCTCAATGTCGAGGACCGGCCGATGACCCAGCCGGAACTGGTCGCGGCGGTGAAGGAAGCCGACGTGCTGGTCCCGACCATCACCGACCATATCGATGCCGCGTTGATCGCCCAGGCCGGCGAGAACCTCAAGCTGATCGCCAATTTCGGCAACGGCGTCGACAAGATCGATGTCGCCGCGGCGGCCAAGAAAGGCATCACCGTCACCAACACGCCGAATGTGCTTACCGAAGACACCGCCGACATGACCATGGCGCTGATGCTTGCCGTGCCGCGGCGACTGGCCGAAGGCGCCAATGTGCTCACCGGCGAGAAGAAATGGGCCGGCTGGTCGCCGACCTGGATGCTCGGCCGCCGCATCTGGGGCAAACGCCTCGGCATTGTCGGCATGGGCCGCATCGGCACGGCGGTTGCTAGGCGCGCCAAGGCCTTCGGCCTGTCCATCCACTACCACAATCGCCACCGCGTGCTGCCTGCGGTCGAGGAAGAGCTGGAAGCGACCTATTGGGAAAGCCTCGACCAGATGCTCGCCCGCATGGACATCATCTCGGTCAACTGCCCGTCGACGCCGGCGACCTTCCATCTCTTGTCCGCCCGGCGCCTGGCGCTGATGCAGCCCTCGGCCTACATCGTCAACACCGCGCGCGGTGACATCATCGACGAGGAATCGCTGGTCAAGCTGATCCAGGACGGCAAGATCGCCGGCGCCGGCCTCGACGTCTACGAGCATGAGCCGGCGCTGAACAGCAAGCTCCTGAAACTCGCAACCAGGGGCAAGGTCGTTCTTCTGCCGCATATGGGCTCGGCCACGCTCGAAGGCCGCATAGACATGGGCGAGAAGGTGATCATCAACATCCGCGCCTTCTTCGACGGCCACCGCCCGCCGGACCGCGTGCTGCCGCTAAGGACCTGACGCATGTTGCCCAAAAGTGTCCAGCGGTTTTGGGAAAACGACATGCGTGAAGACAAAGGCTTAATGCGCGTCGCCTGAAATCCATTTCAGCGCGACGTGTGCTTTAAGTCGTCGCGGCTGATCAGGCGGCGACGGTAACGGCGCCGTCTCCGGCGACTTTCACCGTGGTTCCGCGATAGGTGTCGAACAAACCACGTCCGAGCCGCACCGCCATCGGCGTCGCCCAGCCCATTTCCCGCGCGACGATCAGGCCGAGCAGAAGAATGGCGTCCGGCTCGTGCAGCACCAGGGCCGCCGGCGCGCGGCCATTGTGGACCAGTTCCATCAGCACCGCCGAAGCGGATGACGAGCCGATCGTGCCCGGTAGGAACAGCACGCGGCCGGAAATCACCTCGCCATGCTGCGGGTGGCGGACATCGGCGATGCGGCCGGTCTTCGGGTCGACACCGCCCCAGAAGCTGATCGGCGCCGTCAGCACCAGCGCTTCGCCTTCGCCGGCCTTGCCCGGCACCAGGATTTCGGCAGCGGCGCTCATGCGGCGATATCCGTGAAGCGCGGCATGCCGGCGATCGCGCTTTCGACGCAATCGGCGAGCGAGGCATAGAGCACCGCATAGCCGGTGTTGCCCGGAGCGTAGTGCGCGAACTTGCCCGAATTGGTCATCAGCACGCCGCCGGCCAGCTCCGGCATGATCGGCGTCACCACCACGCAAGTGTCGGCGACGATGACGACCCCGCTTGCTTCGAGCCGCTTCCGTCGCCCGTCCTGTTCCAGCGAGGC
Source organism: Mesorhizobium sp. WSM4906 (assembly GCF_029674625.1). Classification (NCBI taxonomy): domain Bacteria; kingdom Pseudomonadati; phylum Pseudomonadota; class Alphaproteobacteria; order Hyphomicrobiales; family Phyllobacteriaceae; genus Mesorhizobium; species Mesorhizobium sp. WSM4906. The sequence continues at coordinate 6,426 of NZ_CP121355.1, read as the reverse complement.
GAGAACATGCCGGCCGGTGCAGGCGTAGATCGGCACGGCGAGCCGTCTTCCGGCGATCAGCCGCTCCAGCATGGCGAACTCGGCATCCGACAGGTGCGGGCTGCCGATCGCGACCGCGTCGATCGTCCTGGCTGCCGCGGCGGTCGACAGGCCGGCGCGCGCCTTCGCCACCATCTCGGACGTGACGCGGATAATCGCGTCCGGCTTCGGTTCGACCAGAATGGCTCCGACATCAGGCGCCTCGGGCGTGACGCCCGCAATGTGGAACAGCCCGACCGCGCCGGATGACGCGGCCGCGGCGCCGAAGGCTTTCAGCGCGTCCTCGCCGGGGTGATTGGCGATACCGGCGACGACGCCGATTGCATTGCCGACCTCGCGGCCGTAGAGGCTGCCCAGCACCGGCCAGGCGATCTCGGAAGCGAGGAAGGAAGGGGAAAGGCCGGAGACGTCGAACACCAGCCGCGCCCTGCGGTTCTCCGGCCTGTGCAGGCCATAGTCCGGCGCCCGGCCGGTGATGGCGCAGGCAATGTCGAGGAAGTCGCCGTAGCGGTTCGTGCGGGCGCCCAGCACCGAGTTGCAAAACGCCACCGCATTGGACTCGCCCCATGCGACATCGCTGCCCTGCGCCGGTCTGTGTCCGGCCTGATAGGGCGCGCAGGTCCAGCTCTGCTCGCAGCCGAGCTTGCGATAGGCGTCCATCATCCGTCGCGCCATGCCGCGCTGCGGCTCCTCCAGGCGAATGCGCGAGCAGCCCATCAGGTCGAGCACTCCGACATTGAGCGTCGAGCGCACCGCGACCCTGGCGCCGCCTTCGACCAGCCGCTCGGCGAACAGCGTGCCGGAATCGCCGTGATAGAGCGCCCCGTCGATATGCGCCGAAGCGATTGGGATCAGCCGCTGCGCCCCGAGCAGCCGCGCGCTCTCGGCGACGATGCGCATCGCCGTCCCCGCGCCGTCCTTGCCGGCGGCTATTGCCTGTTCCTCGGGGCTGAGAGCGAGGCTCAAGACAGCACCTTGCGCATGGTGATCGAGGTTGGCCTGTCGTATCCCGCATGCGCCGTGCGCCCGGTCTCGCGAAAGCCGAGCCGGGCGAATGCCGCGTGGTTTGCGATGAACTCGATGCGGGTCTGCAGCTCGATGACGTATTTGCCGTGCCGGCGGGCAAGATCCTCCACGGCCTGCATCAGCCGTCCACCTATGCCCCGCCCTTGAAGGCTGGGCTCGACGGCAAGCTTGCCGACATAGAAATCCTTCGCCCGCTCCAGCGCGAACACGCACCCGACGATCTGGCCGTCCTCCACGGCCAGGAACGCCGTCTCCTGCCCCGCCTTGCGCCTGAGGCCTTCCGGCGTCAGCAGATGCGCCGAGGATGGCGGGTCGATCACGCCGTCCATATAGGCGAAGGCGCGCAGGATCAGCGCCAGCAATTCGCCCCACGACGCAAAATCCGGCGGAAGCTCGGTGACGAGGAGAGCGGCGGGCTGGTCCATCGGTTCAGGCCGCTTTGTAGCGGACTGTGTCGAAGCGGGCGGTGAGGCCGTCGTAAAGCAGCAGCCGGCCGACCAATGGTTCGCCGATCCCGGCGATCAGCTTTATCGCTTCCATCGCCTCCAGCGTGCCGACGACGCCCGTCAGCGCGCCGACGATGCCGGCAACGGCGCAGGATGGCACCAGCCCTTCGGGTGGCGCTTCCGGGAAAAGGTCGCGGTAACTTGGATTGCGCTTGCCGTCGGCGCCCGTTTCGTACGGCTTCAGCACCGTCACCGAGCCGTCAAAGCGGCCGACGGCGGCGGTGACCAGCGGTTTCTTTTCCAGGGCGCACGCATCGGCGAGCGCATAGCGTGTCTCGAAATTGTCGGAACCGTCGACGACGACATCGTAGCGCGCGACGAGGGCAGGGGCGTTTTCAGCCGTCAGCCTGAGGCGATGCGGTTCCACCGCGACATTGGGGTTGATGCGCATGATCGCGGCCGAGGCGCTGTCGGTCTTTGCCATGCCGATCGTGTCGGTATCATGGATCACCTGCCGCTGCAGGTTGGAAAGCGAGACCGTGTCGTCGTCGACGATGCCAAGCGTGCCGACACCGGCTGCGGCAAGATATTCGAGCACTGGCGCCCCCAGTCCGCCGGCGCCGATCACCAGCACTCGCGCCCGCTTCAGCTTCTGCTGGCCGGCGCCGCCGATTTCGGGCAGCACGATGTGGCGGGCGTAGCGTTCGAGTTCTTCGTCGGTCAGGGCGGCATTGGTCATGGCCGGACCTTATAGCTGGTGCAAAGCCTTGTCATGTACGGGCAAGGCGAAGCCTTGTCCTGCAGGGCATATACGGGCAAGGCGAAGCCTTGTCCCGAAGGGCAGATACGGGCAAGGCGAAGCCTTGTCCCGCGGTGCAAATACGGGCAAGGCGAAGCCTTGTCCCGAAGGGCCGGCGCCGACGCCCGTTGGGTTCTTCAAGGTCCGGTCGGCCCGACGCTGCCGTGATCGACCGTCAGGAATTGCGCCCGCCCGGCGAGGCTGGAAAACAGCGCCGCGTCGGTGCCGGTCATGAAGGCCTGACAGTTCAACTCCTCGAGGATGGAAAACAGCGCAGCGCGCCGCCCGCCGTCGAGATGCGCGGCGATCTCGTCGAGCAGCAGAATCGGCGTCAGTCCCGACATCTCGCCGGTCAGCCTTGCATGTGACAGCACGATGCCGACTAGCAGCGCCTTCTGCTCGCCGGTCGAGCACAATTCGGCCGGCATCGACTTCGGTCTGTGCCGGACCACGAGGTCCGAGCGATGCGGTCCGTCGAGCGTACGGCCGGCGGCGCGGTCGCGCTCGCGGCCATTGGCGAGCATCGCCAGGAACCGCTCCTCGACGTCGACCGCCGGCGCGACGGCGATTTCGGTCTCCAAGTCGCCGGAGAGGCTTATGTCGGCCTGCGGAAACGGGCCGCTGCCGGGCAGCTTTTCGATCATCGCGGCAAGCAGCCGCACCAGTTCCGCCCGCGCCGCCGCGATCGCCACCCCGGTTTCGGCCATCTGCGTCTCGATCGCGTCGAACCAACCGCTGTCGCGGGAACCTTCCGTAAGCAAACGGTTACGGCCGCGCATCGCCTTTTCATAATCCAGCGCCCGCTGGCCGTGGCTGGGGTCGATCGCCAGCACAAGCCGGTCGAGAAAGCGGCGACGGTCCGCGGCCGGTCCTGGAAACAACCCGTCCATCGCCGGTGTCAGCCAGATGACCCTCAGCCATTCCAGCATATCCTCCGCCGACTTTGCCGGCGCGCCGTTGATGCGAACGCGTCTGCCGCCTTCTCCAGCGGCGTCGCCGCCGGAAATGCCGGTGCCGATTTCGACCTGGCCTTCCGGTCCCTCGACCCGGGCATGCAAGGCAAAGCCGCCATCGCCACCTTCGCGCGCCACGTCGGCATAGGGCGCACGGCGGAGCCCGCGTCCCGGCGTCAGCAGCGAGATGGCTTCGAGCAGATTGGTCTTGCCGGCACCGTTGTCGCCCGACAGCACCACGGCGCCGGGGCCGAGCTCGAGCGAAAGTCCCGCGTAGTTGCGAAAATTGGTAAGCGTAAGCTTACTTATGTGGCTCTGTTCCGGCAACTGCTAACCGCCCGTGCAAGCCGCCGCAATCATCGCTCCATCGCCAGCCGGCGCAAAAACCGGATGCGGCTACACCCGCATAGGCATCAGCACATAGAGCGCGGTCTCGTCGGCCATGTCGTGGATCAGCGTCGGGGACCCGGCATCCGCCAGCATGAACTTCGCTTCCGAGCCGGTGAGCTGGGCCGCGACATCGAGCAGGTACTTGGCGTTGAAGCCGATCTCGATCGGGTCCGACGAATAGTCGGCCGCCAGCTCCTCCGTGGCGCTGCCCGAATCCGGATTGTTGACGGCAAGCGTGAGCTGGCCGTCGTTGATCGACATTTTCACCGCCCGGCCGCGCTCGGACGAAATGGTCGAGACGCGGTCGACGGCGGCGGCAAAGCTCTGACGGTCGATGATCAGCTTCTTGTCGTTGCCGGTCGGGATGACACGCTGATAGTCGGGGAAGGTGCCGTCGATCAGCTTCGAGGTCAGGATGACGCTACCGATGGTGAAGCGGATCTTGGTATCCGACAGCTCCGTCGTCACCGCCACATCCGGATCGTCGACCAGCTTTTGCAGCTCGCTCACAGTCTTGCGCGGGATGATGATGCCGGGCATGCCTTCGGAGCCTGCCGGCGCGTCGATCTCGGCGCGCGCCAGGCGGTGCCCGTCGGTCGCGACCGAGCGCAGCTTCAGCTTGCCGCCCGCTTCATGCGTGTGCAGGAAGATGCCGTTGAGATAGTAGCGCGTCTCTTCGGTCGAAATGGCGAACTGGGTCTTCTCGATCAGGCCCTTGAGCGCCACCGAATCGAGCCGGAAGATGTGCGAGAAGGAACCGGCCGAAAGCTCCGGGAAGTCCGACTGCGGCAGGCACTGCAGGCGGAAGCTGGACCGACCCGACGTCACCGTCATGGCATTGCCGTCCTCGTCGGTCTTCAGCATCACCTCGGCGCCGTCGGCGAGCTTGCGCACGATGTCGTAGAGCAGGTGCGCCGGGACCGTCGTCGCGCCGCCGCGCTCGACCTTGGCGGGCGTGGCTTCCGTCACTTCGAGGTCGAGGTCGGTCGCTTTCATTTCGAGGCTGGCGCCTTCGGCGCTGAGCAGCACATTCGACAGGATCGGTATGGTGTTGCGCCGCTCCACCACGCGATGAACGTGATTGAGGGACTTCAGGAGGTTGGACCGTTCCAGGATAACACGCATGACGAAACAGGCTCGCTTCAATGAATGAGCGGGTCACCAGGGAGCGGCGTCCCGCGAAAGCTCCGAAAAGCTCAGAATCTATGTAAGCTGACAGTAAAAACCCTGCAAACGCAAGCCCGCGGCACCGGTTCCGGCCGGTTGCGCGGGCTTTCTGGGGATAAAGCCGGTGAAGCGCTCAGGCCTGCTCGTTGATCAGCCTTCTGAGCAGTTCGAGCTCCTGCGCCAGCGTGTTGTCGGCACCGGAAAGGTCCTCGATCTTGCGCACGGCATGCAGCACCGTCGTGTGGTCGCGGCCGCCAAAACGCCGTCCGATCTCCGGCAGCGAGCGCGGCGTCATCACCTTCGACAGGTACATCGCCACCTGCCGCGGCTTGACGATGGTACGCGTGCGCCGGTTGGAGAGCAGCTCCGTCTTCGACACGTTGTAGTGGCGCGCCACGATGCGCTGGATGTCCTCGATGCGCACCCGCTTCGGCTCGCCCGAACGGTAGATGTGGCCGAGGATCTCGTCGATGCGGTCGAGGGTGATCTGCGGCTCGAAGGACTGGCGGAAGAGAAGTTGGTTGAAGGCGCCTTCGAGTTCGCGTCCGCTGCCGGTCACCGTACGGGCGACGTGATCGAGAATCTCGTCCGAGATGTCGAGCGAGGCATCGTCTATCTTGGCTGTGGCAAGGCGCAGCTTCAGCATGCCGAGGCGCATGGCGAAATCCGGCGCCGACATTTCGAGCGCCACGCCGCCATTGAGGCGCGACCGCACGCGCGGCTCCAGCGATTCCAGTTCCGACGGCGGCCGGTCGGCGGCGACCACCACCTGCTTGGCGCTGTCGAGCAGCATGTTGATGAGATGGCAGAATTCATGCTGGATCGACTTGCCCTGCAGGAACTGCATGTCGTCGATGATCAGAAGATCGATATCGCGCAGTTGCTCCTTGAGGGTGAGTGCATTGTTGTCGCGGATCGCGGTGGCGAAGCGCCACATGAAATATTCCGCCGTCAGATAGACCACGCGCGATTTCGGGTTGTGGCGCAGCGATTCCGCCGCGATCGCCTGCAACAGGTGCGTCTTGCCCAATCCGACGGTCGCATGAAGGAAGAGCGGGTTGAAGCGCACCGCGCTCGACTGCGATTCCGCCACCGCCTTGGCCGCCGCGAACGCCACCCGGTTCGAGGGCCCTTCGATGAAGGAAGCGAAAGTGTAGCGCGGGTCGAGCGGCGACCCCAGCACGTTGTGGCGGAACTCGGTCTCCGCCGGCACGCCTTGGCGAGGCGCTGGCGCCCGTTCCACCCGGCCGGCGCTCGCGGTGCCGGCGGCAAGCGCCGTCTGCGTCTGCTTGGTCATCTTGCGCGCCGGCGCGATCTCCGGCTCGACATTGTTGCGGCCCTGCCGCGTGGCGGTCCGCACGACGATCTCGATCTTGAGAACGTCGGAATCCTCATGCCTCCAGAGTTCGGCGATGAGGTCGAGATAGTGGCCGTTGATCCACGACCGCAGGAAGGCCGTGGGCACGGAGATACGGACAATGCCGCGTGACGCCTCGGCAACCTTCATGCGGCCAAACCAGCTCGAATAGACCTCGGCTCCCAGACGCGCCTTCAATTGGGCCTTGACCCGCTCGAACTTCTGTTCAGCGTCGCTGGATGCCGCCAT